>NZ_QJKB01000044.1 GCF_003201815.1 Undibacterium pigrum | reverse complement strand
TCCAGTCACTCGATCTTGATATGCCTACCAAGAACTTGTTAGTAGCTATATTAACGAATAACTACCGAAAGCGTCATAATACAAGGTACGATTAGCGCAGCGTAATCGTACGCATGCGATGTTTGAAATAGCTACAGGCTTCATGCAAATCACATGATCGCCACCTGTCCATCACTGCACCATCGCAATGTATATTTGATTCATTACCAAAAAGCAGCCGTGATTTTGAAGCAGCATGGAAAATTGCGACTGACCATGCGTACGATTACGCTGTGCTAATCGTACCTACAGGAGCTACAGAAGCTGCACGGTTATAATAAAGTCGTTTATCACACGAATACGCCGAGCTCTCCTTTATCAAAACTGACCAACAATGAGCCACTACCAAGACCAGGTACACGCCATCTGGGCCGCATGGCTACAGCGCGACTATACTGAATTAAAAGATGCTGTCAGGCTGGCGGTGACGCAAGACCTGAGCAATATGCTGGTGCCTCCACCTGGGGAAAAATTTTATGGTTATAGCCTGTATACCTGCAATGGTTTGCTGCATATAAACGCGGTCTTGAATACCATGCCAGAGCGGCAGGACCGCATTGACCGGGAGCAGGAGCAATATACCCATAATTGCGCCGATGAATGGCGACATTGCCGTCAGGATGGATATTTTAATCCCGTCAACGCGTGCCTCACGGCCTTGCGCGAAGAATTTGAAAGCCTTAACGACGCCTTTGAAGACCTGGAATGGGATGGCGTCACCACTTTGGATGATGACGTCGACAATTATTGGACACGCCATGTGCAGCGCATGTTTGCAGCTGTACTGGAAGGGCTGGTCGAGCTACAAAAAGCCGGCCACTTTTCTCACCTGGAGCAAGCAGCGTCACCCTTGCTGATGATCTGGTTTTCTGACGCCTCGGTGTGGGAGATGGAGATGATCAAAGAGTCGGTACGGCGCTTGAATTCTGAGTTTGTGTATGAAGAGTTTTGTGCGGTGTTTAATCAGTATGGAAGTCATTGAAGCTAAGCCTGCATCAATACCTCACCCTCAAGCTCTGCAAACCTTGGCACAGGCCCGTAGGTACGATTAGGCCCGTAGATACTGTTATCCCAGTCAAGCGAAATGCAAGCTAGCATCGAATGGTTTTCCGGATTTCAAAACCCCAAAAGCGACATGTATCAACTTTCT
>NZ_QJKB01000043.1 GCF_003201815.1 Undibacterium pigrum | reverse complement strand
TATTACTCGATGATTTTAGCAACAACGCCAGCACCGACTGTACGGCCACCTTCACGGATAGCGAAGCGCAAGCCTTCTTCCATCGCGATCGGGTTGATCAGTTTTACTGTGATAGAAACGTTATCACCTGGCATGACCATTTCTTTGTCTTTCGGCAACTCGATCGAACCAGTTACGTCCGTTGTACGGAAGTAGAACTGTGGACGGTAGTTGTTGAAGAATGGTGTATGACGGCCACCTTCATCTTTGGACAGAACATAGATCTCGCCTGTGAAGTGCGCATGTGGCTTGATCGAACCTGGCTTTGCCAATACTTGACCACGTTGGATATCTTCACGTTTTGTACCACGCAGCAATACGCCGACGTTGTCACCAGCTTGACCTTGGTCGAGCAGTTTGCGGAACATTTCAACGCCAGTACATGTTGTTTTGACTGTGTCTTTGATACCGACGATTTCGATCTCTTCGCCAACTTTGACGATACCGCGTTCGATACGGCCAGTAACTACTGTACCGCGACCGGAGATGGAGAATACGTCTTCTACTGGCAACAGGAAGGCGCCGTCAACAGCACGTTCTGGTGTTGGGATGTAGGAATCCAGAGCATCAGCCAGTTTCATGATGGCTTCTTCGCCCAGAGGACCTTTGTCGCCTTCGAGGGCCAGTTTAGCGGAACCTTGAATGATAGGCAGGTCGTCGCCTGGGAATTCGTATTTGGACAGCAATTCACGAACTTCCATTTCAACCAGCTCCAGCAACTCTGCGTCATCAACCATGTCGCATTTGTTCAGGAATACGATGATGTATGGAACGCCAACTTGGCGGGCCAACAGGATGTGTTCGCGAGTTTGTGGCATTGGGCCGTCTGCTGCGGAGCAAACCAGGATCGCGCCGTCCATCTGAGCCGCGCCAGTGATCATGTTTTTAACATAGTCAGCATGGCCTGGGCAGTCAACGTGGGCGTAGTGACGACCGGATGTTTCGTACTCAACGTGGGCTGTATTGATTGTAATACCGCGCGCTTTTTCTTCTGGTGCTGCGTCGATCTGGTCGTATGCTTTAGCTTCGCCGCCGAATTTTTTCGACAATACTGTTGCAATCGCTGCTGTCAGTGTGGTTTTGCCGTGATCAACGTGGCCAATTGTACCGACGTTTACGTGCGGCTTGGTGCGCTCGAACTTACCTTTTGCCATTTT
>NZ_QJKB01000042.1 GCF_003201815.1 Undibacterium pigrum | reverse complement strand
CTAATCGTACCTTGTATTATGACGCTTTCGGTAGTTATTCGTTAATATAGCTACTAACAAGTTCTTGGTAGGCATATCAAGATCGAGTGACTGGATGCCGCATCGTACCTTAGGTTTGAAACCTGCGACGTAGATTTCTGCACCAGTCACTCACCCCTCGTTTTAAATCGAACAGTATCTTTGGCCCAGCATGCTGGCAGCCCGTATTCACAAGGTAGGTTATCAGAGGATTTGTATGCACGATTTTCATTTGGGAATTGATGTCGCGAAGCTGAAATTAGATTGCACTTTGCGTCTGACAACTGGCAAATTCCGCCACAAGGTAATTCAGAATAATCAGCAAGGGTTTCAGGAATTAAGCGCTTGGCTCAACAAACAAGGTGCAGCGATAGCCCATGTCTGCATGGAAGCTACAGGCATTTATTGGGAAGCCGTGGCACACTATTTCGCTCAACAGAAATTCCCTGTTAGTGTGGTTAACCCTGCACAAATTAAAGCTTTTGGTGCCTCTCGCTTAGTCAGAACCAAAACGGACAAAGTGGACGCTCGCCTGATCTCAGAATTTGCTTTTGAGCGAAATCCTGGACTGTGGACTGCTCCGTCATTGGCAGAGCAAGCCCTACGTGCCATGGTGTTGCGCCTGGATGCATTGCAAGTGATGAGGACACAAGAGCTGAACCGGCTTGAGGTAGCCCGTGATGCCGTACGACAAGGATTGGTTAATCATATTGAGTGGCTGGATAAAGAAATCAAGTCACTTAGCCGATCGATTAACGACCATATGAATGGTGATCCAGATTTAAAAGATAAGCAAAAATTATTAGACAGTGTTCCTGGGCTCGGCGAGCGTACGATCGCTGTACTGCTCTCATATTATGCAGACTCTGAACGTTTTTCTTCAGTAAAGAAGGCCGTTGCCTTTGCAGGTCTTGACCCAGAGCAGCATGAGTCTGGCAGCAGTGTCTGTCGCAAAGCAAAAATGTCAAAGGTTGGGCATACATTTATTCGCAAAGCACTCTACATGCCCGCCATGGTAACCCTACATCGAACCACCTGGGGTAAGGTGTTTCAACAACGATTAGCCGCAGCCGGAAAACCTGCCAAGCTCATTATTGGCGCTATGATGAGAAAGTTGATACATGTCGCTTTTGGGGTTTTGAAATCCGGAAAACCATTC
The DNA here is from genome assembly GCF_003201815.1 of Undibacterium pigrum. Classification (GTDB taxonomy): domain Bacteria; phylum Pseudomonadota; class Gammaproteobacteria; order Burkholderiales; family Burkholderiaceae_D; genus Undibacterium; species Undibacterium pigrum. The sequence goes on along the minus strand of NZ_QJKB01000042.1, from coordinate 44 downwards.
GATGCTAGCTTGCATTTCGCTTGACTGGGATAACAGTATCTACG
>NZ_QJKB01000041.1 GCF_003201815.1 Undibacterium pigrum | reverse complement strand
GCCAGATCCGCTACCCTGACCTTCAGGGTGTTGTTACCACTCAGAATCTGATTAGGCAGGTTCCAATTCGTGCTGCCAATCGCCGTCACGGTATTGATCCAGTTGGCACCATTGTCGAGCGATACCTGTACTGTTTCGCCAGCCAGCAAGCCAGTACTCAAACTGCCACTGATGGTTTGCAGATTGATCGTCGTAATAAAATCTGTGCTGCTGAGACCATCGTCATTCGAGAACTTCAGATTACCGATGGCGGTGGTCGGTGCTGTGTGGTCAACCTGGTATAACTGCCCGGTAAAGCCGCCACTCAGCGGCAGGCTGGAGGTATCAACGATGCCCGTGCCACTGGACTTGAGATTCAGGCCCAGGCTGCCATCGCCAGTCAGGCCAGTGATCCTGACGGTATAAGTGGAAGGATCAAGCTGGATGATACTGCTGATGGTGCCCGCTGCCGTACCTGTCGTGGCCAGCAAAAAGGCTGCTGTCGTGACGCCTGTGACTGCTTCGCTGAATGTCACTTTGTAATCTATCGTGCCCAGACTGGTGTTCTCATTCTGGATACGGGCGATGCCAGTCGCGACTGGCGCAACATTGTCACCAACAGCGATGGTAAAACTCTTCTCATAGGCAGCACCCATGGCATCCGTCGCCCGTACAAACACCGTGTAATTACCCGGTGTCATGCTCACAGGGTTCTTGGCCACCAGGCTATTGCCTGAGATCGTGAACTTGGCATTGTCCTTGTCGTTCGTGCCATTACCTGTAACCAGGGTGAATGCTGCCGTATCACCGGGGTTGGGATCAATGGCGGTCAGGGTCCCCACACTGGTGTTGTCTGCAGAACCTTGCTGGATCGTTGCGTTCGACAGCGTGATATTGGTTGGTGCAGCATTGGTACCCGTGGCGATCACCGTTGTGGTGTTGTTCAATACCGCAGAAGCAATGCCGTCATTGGCGCTGATGGTGAAGGTCGTCGTTTCTGTCGCACCGACTGCTACCCTGCCAGCTGCAGGCTGGAATACCAGCCCACGAATGGCGGCTTCTACTACCGCCGGGCTACCGGCAGCATGGGTATAAGTCAGGCCACCATCGGCAGTCGAGAAGCCTGTCGCTGCGAGGGAGGCGGCAGTGAAAGCCCCTTTGGCAGCAGTGTCGAGGCTGATGATGATGGTTTCAGATGCGCCCACATCTGGGTCAGTGATGGTAACGCCAGCAAAGGGAGTAATTGTGGTGGTTTCGGTGACTGTCTGGCCGGCGACGACACCACCGATGACGGGAGCGACATTG
>NZ_QJKB01000040.1 GCF_003201815.1 Undibacterium pigrum | reverse complement strand
AATGCGTATATGGACTCCTCAGGAATTGCAAGTTTTTGTTGTTTCGGCTTAAGTTCAACTGCTCGCGTATATCCGGCTTCTCAATTGGGTACCGTCGCACCCGAGCCATAATGGAATCTGCGCGCTTGTTCCAAATCGCCCTAGCGGCTTTCTCCTTTACAAGTGAGGGAGCCTATGCATTGTGCTGGTGTTTCAAGCGCCGGTCTGACCTGTTTGCCATCACTTCAAAAAATCGCAATTGTGCTACTGAGTAAAACACGTTTTCACTTCAATTCAAGCTACGGACTTCTCTTCCCTTCACTTTGCTTCATGACTTGCTATTACTCCTCCACTCCCACGATATGCTTCTTTCCTGCTTAATACTGCCCAGGCAATCCGCGCATTTTTATTCGCCAGCGCAACTGTGGCGATATTTCGATTACGTCGCTTGACTAGCTGGTTTACCCATACGCTACGCTTGTCTTCTTTGTGTTCGCAATGATTGAGCACTGCACGTGCTCCATGTATCAATAAGGTACGTAAATACGTGTCGCCACGCTTACTGATATGTCCCAGCCTTTCTTTGCCACCACTCGAATGTTGATCAGGTACCAAACCCAACCATGCTGCCATATCTCGCCCACTGGCAAAGTGGGTGGCATCTCCCACCGCTGCCACTAAGGCACTGGCACTGATGGGCCCTATTCCTTCGATGTCCATCAGGCGCTTCATGCGCTCGTCTTCTTTGACTGCTGCTTTTAAGCGTTGTTCATGTTGAACAAGGCAATCATCTATTTGTCGTAACTCGCTGGCGAGCTCTGCTAACAATACTTTCAATCTCGCATTTAACTGTAGCTCTTTATCTTCCAGCAAGACCGGCAAGGCTTGCCGAATCTGGCTTATGCCTGGTGCAATGACGATGCCAAACTCACTGAGCAAACCACGTATCTCATTGCTTAATGCCGTCCTTGCCCTTACCAGGCGACTGCGAATCCGGTGTTCTGCCTGCGCGACTTGTTGCTCAACACTTTTGATCGCCACAAAGCGCATGTTGGCTCTGCTTACCGCCTCACAAATCGCTTCTGCATCATTGGCATCGTTTTTTCCTCCTTTGACAAAGGGCTTTACAAACTGCGCTGGTATCAGTTTCACCTGATGACCTAGCTGACTTAACTCCCGCGCCCAATAATGAGATGATCCACACGCTTCTATTCCTATTAAGCATGGTGCTATATTCTTGAAAAATTCGAGCACTTGTGCACGGCGTAGTTGCTTACGAACAAGCACCTTTTCAAACCGGTCTACACCGTGAATTTGAAAAACTTGTTTTGCTATATCCATCCCAATTCGTTTAATATTCATTTGGACTTCTCCTCTGTGAACTGAATCGTTTCATCACTCTTCAGTTTGGCACATTTGATGCCGTAAGGGGAGGAGTCCATTCCATTGCCCTAC
>NZ_QJKB01000039.1 GCF_003201815.1 Undibacterium pigrum | reverse complement strand
ACCACCTGCTCCTCAAACAACGCATGGATACACTTGTCTTGCGGGTAGTGTGCTTGCGTACTGTTCCACTCTTCCAAGATCTGATACCGCTCTTGCTCTGGCAATATCCCCAACTTCGATATCGCCGTCTGCGGCCGCTTCTCCAACGCAGTGATGAGCCCCTCTAATGCACAATGCATCAAACCGCATATTCTCTGCGGATCAAGCGATGCATGCACTTGCACATCAAGACCAAACTCGTCACCAAAGTCATCTACCGATAGCGTGAACGGATAATTGGTCCTCTCCTCACTCTCAAGAAACTCGATCCCTTCCCATGCTGTCTGAAATTGGCTTTCTTGTACCGCTGACTCTGCCTTACTATCATTGAGATCAACGCCAGCATTGTGCCGGTAGTTCAATACTGATGAGAACAAGGGCATGGGTGCAGCTACACCACTGCAGCGTTGCGCCAGAACCAAAGGCGCATGTTCATGGTGCATTAATTGCGTAAGCAGGCGATGCGTCTTATATACCCCATCTTGCGCACTACAGTCATCAAGCCGAATGCGTATTGGCAACGTATTGATGAATAGACCCATCACCTTGTCCGCGCCCTCTCCTCCCTGCATCCGCCCAAACAATACCGTTCCAAACACCACATCATCACGACCAGATACTTTGGACAGCACTTGTGCCCATGCCAGATGGCATATGCTGGCCGCACTCACTCCTAATGTACGAGCACACTGACGCAGACGTTTGGACACATCTGGTGCCACCATCCGTTTGGACTCAACAATCCCGCCTCCATCGCCTTGAATATCGAGTAGGCCAAATGGTGCCGTCGGCTCATCCACATCCCCAAGCATGTCGGTAAAGAAAGCTTGGTGTACCTCCCGGCTTACCCCCAGTTTCGCTTGCGCTACAAAATTTCTAAATGGCAATGGCGCAGCCAACTCCGCTTCCCGGCCCAGCAAGTAAGATTGAATCTCTTGGTATTCCACTTCCATGGTTGAGTGATCCCCCACCAAGTGATGGAACAGATCCAGCATCACCCAATTACCATCAGCCCTGTCGTGTGCAATAAATATCTGCTTTAGCGGTGCCTGACTGACTGCAATGCGATAATGGCGAGGATGGAAGCGCGCCAGTAATCGCTTGCCGGCATCTTCCCCCGTCTCTTCCAACTCTACTTCTTCTATTCGCAGCAGTGCTTGACGCCAAACCACTTGCACAGGCTCCGACAAGCCCTCCCATTGGATTGCCGTACGTAGCGTGTCGTGGCGATCAATGACCGATTGCATCGCTTCCAGATAGCGATCGAGCTTGCTACGACTGGAAAAACGCGCCAGTCTGTATAGCAAATAAGGATCACCTTCTTTGGTCATCAAATGATGGAAGAGAATACCTTCTTGCAAAGGCACCAGCGGATAAATATCCTGAACATTGGCGGCCCCTCCAGGTACTGCTTGGGTAATGCGGTCAATCTCTTCCTGGCTCAACTTCACCAGACTTAACATGTCCGGAGTAATCGTCTCGCTCTGTGCCGGAATCAGGTTTGGAGGGATCTCAACCACGTTGGCATTGGTGTTTGTACTTATTACCTTAGCCAATGCTGCCAATGTCGGCGTATTGAATAACGACCGAATGTCCGTGTGTAGTCCCGCTTTGCGCATTCTCTCAATGAGTGTCACCGCCAAGAGCGAATGGCCTCCCAGTTCGAAGAAATGGTCATGTCGACCTACACGGTCCAGCTTGAGAACCCCGGCCCAGATCTGTGCCAGCTCCGTT
>NZ_QJKB01000038.1 GCF_003201815.1 Undibacterium pigrum | reverse complement strand
ACGGTACCCAATTGAGAAGCCGGATATACGCGAGCAGTTGAACTTAAGCCGAAACAACAAAAACTTGCAATTCCTGAGGAGTCCATATACGCATTGCAATGCGCCGCATGTGATTTACGCATTCCCCAGGGCTATGCGCATAGTCGTGATCAACGCTTTCATGCGGTGCGTTACAACGCACCCTACGCGATGGCAGATTTTCTCTGTGCTTACTCTGTGTCTCTGTGCCTCTGTGGTGAGGGGTTTTATATATTACCCAGACACTTCCCCGCCATGCGGCTCACAGAGGCATTATCATCCTCCTGCACCAGCTTGGCCAGAGGCACCCACGCCAGGTCATGCGACTCGTCGCTGACTTCGAAATGGATATGCCGCGCCTGGAATAAAAAGCGCAAATCATAGTGATAGTGGGCAGCTTCATTTGCTCTTGCTGGAATTGGGTGTACATCCACATCAAACAATGCACTGCTGATTAACTGCAAATCGGCAATGCCGCTTTCTTCCCGCGCTTCGCGGGCAGCAGCGTCTTGTATGTTGGTGTCGCCATCTTCGGTATGTCCACCCAGTTGCAACCAGCGATTAAGTTTCTTGTGATGCGTCAGCAGCGCCGCCTGACGGTCAGGTGACAATATCCAGGCCGATGCCGTCACATGCCCCGCCTGCGTACTGCGGCTGCAACAGTTGGCCGTGCTGCTGATAAATTCCAGCGCCTGGCGCAGATGGGCAGCTTCAGTGGCATTACTTGCCTGATGGGCATTGAGCAGGGTGATAAGCTGGTCTTGCATGGGCATGGTGAGAATGAAAACGAAGACGCGATTATAGCCCAGGCAGTGCATGTAACAGGCCAGCACGTCAGGAGTGGTCGCGGTCACAGTATTGTCATACCAGTGTCAGATAATCTATATGGCTATATGGTAGTGATAGAATATAGATCAGACATGGCACGCCGTGTTTTTCCGCCAAAGCCAGCCAGGCCAACAGTGCAGCATTATGTTTACCAACCAATTGGGAGAACAATAGCGATGAGTACCGTCTTGTGGATCATACTGGAAAACGACCCCGATGATTTTGCCCCGGATGACCTGGCTTTTCTCTACGACAGCATGGACGCCCTCGACGAAAAATGCGCCAGCCTCGATACCACCGCCTTGACTGAATTTGTCGATTTTTCTGACTTGGAACTCAATGTCAGCGAAGACGACATGGACGAAGACGAGGCAGAGCAATGGCTGGCCGACAACGCCAAATGGGTCAACCCGGCCGAGCTGCTGGCCACCCTGCGCGTACTCGAACAAGCCCTGGCAGAAGCCGACGATGACCAGGACCTTATCGAAGACCTGCGCTATTGCATAGAGCGTTGCGAGACTGCCGAACAGGATGCGGTGAGGGTACGTTTGATTGCGGTGATGTAGTTGTCACACTGAGCAGTTGTGTATTCTGCGAGGTGGTAATAGCGAGCGGTAGGAGCGGCTTCAGCCGCGAACAGCATGCCGTAGCGGACTTTCGAGGCTGAGCCAATCGCGCGGCGATGCTTGTCTTCAGCCAGTAGGGTGCGTTGTAACGCACCGCATGAAAGCGTCGATATCGTTCTGGAGAATGCGCAAATCACATGCGGTGTATTGCAATGTGAGCTGCATCTCTTTTAAAACCTCAGTGTCACCTCTGTGTCTCTGTGGTGAGATTTTTGGTCTTCTCAAAAACCACGAATAAATGACCAGAGCCAGTAGGATGCGTTGCAACTCATCGCAGAAAGCGTCAGTCACGCCTGTGCGCATAGGCTAGGGGAATGCGTAAATCACATGCGGCGCATTATAATGCGTATATGGACTCCTCAGGAATTGCAAGTTTTTGTTGTTTCGGCTTAAGTTCAACTGCTCGCGTATATCCGGCTTCTCAATTGGGTACCGT
>NZ_QJKB01000037.1 GCF_003201815.1 Undibacterium pigrum | reverse complement strand
TCTGTTGTTTTACCAGCAAATACGGTGGCGTATTCTGCTTGTTTGGAGAAGCTGTCAGCGATTTGGTTCAGCGTGAAATTCTGGGCTGTCCAGTACGCCAGACCACTTGGATCTGCAGGACGGTTGAAATAAGCGATGTAAAGCTTTTGGATATCTGCTGCTGTGTTGGCCATTTAGAACTCCTGATTGAATTATTATTGCAAATAGGCAACTCCAATAAATGATGGAATTTACCCGCTTTTTCAGCGATGGGAGATTAGCATGAGCCTTTTGGCAGAAATGTGATTCAAATCACAAATGCTAATTAAATTGGGATAATTTAAAATTATGTTATAAAAAAACCACCTCTTCGCAAAGGTGGTTTTTTGTTTTTGACAACAGGGAGGATATTCCCTCCCTGCTGCATGGGTAGCACGCTACCCATTTTCCTGCATTGCTTACTGAATTAAGCGATGAAGTCGCCAGCGACGATGGAACCTGCGCCAACCAATTTAACGATAAAGTCAGTTGCGTCAACTGTACCTACAGTGCCACCGATGTTTTGGAAAGCATAGGTACCAGCTGCTGTACCTGCGGCTACAGTGATAACGTAAGCCTGAGTATTCGCTGCCAGAGCCGCGCCAGCTGCAGATGCTGCTGTAGCGATTGCTGCTGCCAGAGTTGCTGTATCAGCAGTAGCGATGGACAACAGGTTCAATGTTGTTGCTGCTGTGCCAGTTTTGAACACGTCAGCACCAGCAACTTTGAAGTTTGCCACTGTATCGATATTGGCCAGAACAGAACCAGTAGCAATAGTATCAGCACCAGTTGCAGTTGTAGACAGGTTGATTGTATCCACGCCAGAACCGCCAGTGATTGTTGCTGCACCAGTACCAGTGCCCAGCACGTTCAGCGTCTGGCCACCTGTTCCCAGGATGACGTTATTGATGGCAGTAGCAGCAGACTTGGTAAAATTCAAAGTCACGCCAGCACCATTTTCGTTAGTCACAGTCCACGCAGCATTGGTACCACCAGTGACATTGACGGTTTCAACATCGGTTACCTTGGCAGACATATCCAGCGCAGCAGTAACAGCGCCTACGTTCAGGATGTCACCGGCTCCAGCACCACCGTTAATACCATTGGCAGCAACAGTCGCCGTGATGATGGCATCACCCACCGTGAACGTATCGACACCAGTGCCACCAGTGACAGAAATCAAGCCAGCCGCGCCAGTGAAGGTATTTGCACCATTCGCAAGTACATAATTTTCTACAGTCGCGTTACCAGCGATAGTACCTGCTGTAGAGAATGTGAAGGCATTTGTACCTGTCGCCGTGATACTGGTGAAAGCACTGTATTGAGCTGCAGACAAAGTAATACCGGCATTGCTGGCAACCACCAGGCTTTCGAAGCCAGAGATATTCGCACCAGCAATATTGGATGACGCGACCAGACTCAGGATATCGGATGTACCTGCACCTGCAGTGAAAGTCCCACTGTAAGTCTTGCCTTCCATGGTCAAGGTATTGTTACCTGCACCCAGATTGACATTACCCGCCAGCATGGAGCTGCCGGAGTTTGCCAGATAGACGCGGTCATTGCCTGTGCCGCCATTGACAGTGGTAACACCTGCAGTAGCAACGTTGAAGTACACGTCTGTCGATGTATTGTCTGTAGCGACAGTTTTGATGTTGGTAATAGTATTGCCGCCACCGATAACGATACTGCCGCCACCAGTGAAGGTGATCATGTCTGTATCACCGGCATTACCGTTGACAGTTGTACCAACCAGCGCTGCCGCATTACCTGTGAAATTATCATTCACGTTTGCTGTACTGTTAAATACACCACCTGCAGTCAGGGCAATCGGTGCCAGAGCTATGCCACCGCCATTGACTGGATTAGTACCTATGACACCAGCAATCGCAGTAGCGCCACCGGATGTACCAATTGCATTCGATGTCGTCGTATTGTTCACGCCACCACCAGTTGCATTGGAAGAAGATGTTACGTCGAATACCAGACTGCCGCCTGTCACCGTAATAAAGGACAGGTCGATGTTATTAATACCACCAATATCGTCAACGATAGTCAGTTGATGAGGTACGTTACCAGAGAATGTCAGTACAGGACCAGACAGGTTCAGTGCAGCACGGGCAGCAATTAATACCGCGTATTGGCTGGCTGTAATCACGACTGCTGAATTGGACGTGATGTTTTCGATGTTAGACAGTTGTGCACCAGCCAGGTTGATCGCACCGTAAGTTACCAGTGTATCGTTACCAGCACCCAGGTTGATCGTGTCTGTGACAACGCGAGCAACTGCATTGGCTGTGGACTGTGCATTCAGGTTCACACCGTTTTCTGTCGTGTTGTAAGT
>NZ_QJKB01000036.1 GCF_003201815.1 Undibacterium pigrum | reverse complement strand
AACGGAGCTGGCACAGATCTGGGCCGGGGTTCTCAAGCTGGACCGTGTAGGTCGACATGACCATTTCTTCGAACTGGGAGGCCATTCGCTCTTGGCGGTGACACTCATTACGCGGATACGCCAGCACTTTGAAGTGGAAGTATCGCTGACGCAACTGTTCGCAACGCCACGTTTGAGCGATCAAGCGCAAGTGGTCAGTTCGGCAGTCCGCAGTCATTTGCCGGCGATCGAATTGACGGACCGCACGGTTGCGCTTCCCCTGTCATTTGCGCAGCAAAGGCTCTGGTTCCTAGCGCAGATGGACGGTGTGAGTCAGGCGTACCACATCCCCCTGGGATTACAGCTGGAGGGGGAGTTGAACCAGGCGGCGTTGATCAAGGCGCTGGACCGGATTGTGGCAAGGCATGAAGCGTTGCGGACCTGCTTTGTTTCGGTAGGGGAGCAACCAAGCCAATGTATAAGGGAAGCCGAAGTAGGCTTTGCGCTCACGCATCACGACTTGAGAAGTTTGCCGTCTGCGCAAAGAGAGGAGGCAGTGGAGCGACTCATTGAAGACGAAGCACAAGCGCCGTTCAATCTGGAACAAGGGCCGTTGATCCGAGGACGGCTGATTGCAGTAAGTAAGCAAGAACATGTGCTGCTGCTGACCATGCACCATATCGTCAGCGACGGCTGGTCAATCGGCGTACTGACGCGAGAATTGAGTGCGCTCTATGGCGCGTACGTGCAAGAGGGTGCAGTCGAAGAAGAGCCTTTGCCGGCATTGGCGATCCAATATGCCGACTATGCGGCATGGCAAAGGAAATGGCTGGCAGGGGAATTACTGCAAGGTCAGATTGACTATTGGAAACGCACGCTGTCAGGCGCACCAACACTACTGGAATTGCCGTTGGACCATGCACGTCCGGCGTTGCAAGACCACCGTGGTGGTCAGGTTGGGTTGACGCTCTCGACAGTATTGAGCGAGCGGCTCAAAGGGATGAGCCAACGACACGGGAGCACGTTGTTCATGACGCTGTTGGCGGCATGGGGTGCCTTGCTGTCGAGGCTATCGCAGCAGGACGAAGTCGTGATTGGCACACCGGTGGCCAACCGGTTGCGAGCGGAGCTGGAGCCGATGATTGGCTTCTTTGTCAACACGCTGGCATTGCGGTTGGATCTGGGAGGGAACCCCAGCGTTGCCGAACTGCTTGAGCGGGCCAAGCAGCACACGCTGCAAGCGCAAGAGCATCAGGACCTGCCGTTCGAGCAAGTCGTCGAACTGGTTAAGCCGCCGAGGAGCTTATCGCACACGCCATTATTCCAAGTGATGTTTACCTGGCAGAACCAAGGAGCAGATGAATTGGCGCTGCCTGGTTTGAAGGTCATGCCACAGATGGCGGCCTATGATATAGCCAAGTTTGACTTGGACATCAGCATGGGCGAAGTCGATGGTCAGATATCGGGGATAGTGGGATATGCGACGGCACTGTTTGAGCGCAAGACTATTGAGCGCTTTGTAGGGTATTTTACGCAACTGCTGGAAGGGATGGTCCAGGCGGATGAGTCTGCGCCGCAGACGGCGATATCGAAGTTGGGGATATTGCCAGAGCAAGAGCGGTATCAGATCTTGGAAGAGTGGAACAGTACGCAAGCACACTACCCGCAAGACAAGTGTATCCATGCGTTGTTTGAGGAGCAGGTGGTCAAGAATCCGCAAGCAGTAGCGGTGGTGTATGAAGAGCAGCGTCTGACGTACGGAGAATTGAATACGCAAGCCAACCGTCTGGCGCACTATCTGAGAGAAGTGGGAGTCAAGCCGGAAGACCTGGTTGGTTTGTGCATGGAACGTTCTATTGATTTGATCGTAGGCATCTTAGGGATCCTGAAGGCAGGCGGGGCGTATGTGCCGCTAGATCCGAAAGTACCGCAAGAGCGGCTGACACACATACTAAATGACTCAGATCCAATATTAGTTTTAACGCAAGAGCATTTAAGAAACAAAATTCCTTCTAGATATCAGGTTTTTTGTAGCGATAGTGGAAAAGACATTCTACAAAAATATACAAGCGAGAATGTTCCACCGGCCTATTTGCCGAATCAATTGGCATATGTGATTTATACGTCTGGTTCAACAGGAAAACCGAAAGGCGCTCTCCTGACTCATCACAACGTCGTACGGTTGTTTTATTCTACTGAGGAGAAATTTCAATTTGGTAGTGGCGATATCTGGACGCTGTTTCATTCCTACGCGTTTGACTTTTCAGTATGGGAAATATTTGGCGCTTTACTATATGGTGCAAGGCTGGTGGTCGTTCCTTACCTCATATCCCGATCGCCAAAGCAATTTTTTGAATTGCTAATCAAAGAAAAGGTGACGGTTTTAAACCAAACTCCTTCGGCTTTTCAGCAACTGATAAATTTGAACTCATCTCAAGGAAGTGCTTGTTTGACCTCATTGAGATATATCATTCTTGGCGGTGAGGCACTGAATGTGCTGGCATTGACTCCTTGGTGGGAAATATATCAGTCCAACGAGCCAATGATAATTAATATGTATGGCATTACTGAGACTACTGTACATGTCACTTATCGCCTCATAGAGAAGCATACGCAAGATTTAACTTCTGTAGGCCGTCCACTCAAAGATCTTCGCGTTTACATTCTAGACAGACACGGCGAACCGGTACCGGTTGGTGTTGAAGGAGAGCTGTACATAGGCGGTGCTGGTGTAGCGAGGGGTTACCTGAACCGTCCGGAATTGACGGCGGAGCGGTTCGTGGAAGACCGCTTCAGCAATGAGCCGGGAGCGAGGTTGTACAAGACTGGGGACTTGGCGAGGTATCT
>NZ_QJKB01000035.1 GCF_003201815.1 Undibacterium pigrum | reverse complement strand
TACTGGACAGCCCAGAATTTCACGCTGAACCAAATCGCTGACAGCTTCTCCAAACAAGCAGAATACGCCACCGTATTTGCTGGTAAAACAACAGAAGACACAGTCAACACCATCTACAACAACCTGTTTGGCCACAAAGCAGACGTAGCAGGTCTGAACTACTGGACAGGCCAGATCCTCAACAGCAAAGTCACCCTGGGTCAAGCAGCCCTGGCGATCCTGGCTGGCGCAACTGGCGCAGACAAAGTAGCCATCGACTCCAAAGTTGCCGCGTCCACATCGTTCACAACAGCGATCGACACCAACGAAGAAATCGTAGCGTACTCCAAAGCAGAAAACACCAACCTCGCCAAAGAATGGCTGAGCAAAGTGCTCGATTCCGCTACACAAGCCTCCCAAGTTGCCGTACAAGATGCAGTCATCTCCTCCATCGTTAACGGTGGCGGCGTAAAAGACTTCACACTGACAAGCAACACAGACATCGCCACTGCTGAAAACTTCACAGCAGGTCTGGTCTACACACCAAACGGTGGTTCCCGTGTGAATGCCCTGCAAGACGAAGACGTACTGACAGGCTCCAACACATCTGCTGCTGCCAACAACAAACTGACAGCCACACTGGGTAACTCCAACGACAACGGCGCACCGATCATCACGCCAACGTTGAAAAACATCCAGACAGCCACATTCTCCTTCACAGGCTCTGCTGATGCCAACAACATCAACAACAACGCTGTTGTCGCAGTTGACTTGCAAGATGGTACAGGCTTGAAAACAGTCGGTATCAACCGCATCGCTTCCACAGCAGGCACCAACGTAGCCCGTATCGAAAACATCAAGCAAGCTGTAGAAACAATGAACCTGACCAACACCAACGCGAACAACGCCGGTGTAGTCGAGTTCTCCTTCGGCAACGGCACACTGCTGGGTCTGAATACAGCCACACTGAACCTCTCTGACGTCCAAGTTGGTACAGTCAACATTGGTCAAAACACCTCCGGCACATCCGCTGCAGGCGTAGGCAACCAAGGTTACGAAACACTGACCATCAACAGCGTAGGCAACACCAACAACATCGGCACGTTGAACCTGCCAATGGACACAGGTACAGCAGGCAAAGTCATCATCACTGGCGACAAAGACCTGACCATTGCCCAAACATCCAATGTTGTCAATGGCGTAACAACAATTGAATCCGTCAACTACTCCGGTGGTCTGACACAAGTTGCTGGTCGTCTGTCTGCTATCGATGCATCCGCATTCAAAGGCAACCTGACACTGAACCTCGGCAACGGCATCTTCACAACAGGCAAAGCTGACACATCTGGCGCGACACAAAACGTCACAGTCACAGGCGGCGCTGGTGCAGATACATTCTACTTGGCAGACACCATCGAATCCGGTGACAGCCTGACAGGCGGCGACGGCGTAGATACCCTGATCATCGTCAACGGTGGCAACATCACAGCCGGTGCAGCAGGTTCCTCCATCGTCACTAAAGTTGAACAACTGCAAGTGTTGTTGAACAACGCAGCATCCACAGTCGACTTCACCAAACTGCCAGACGTCGTAGGCGTGACAGTACGTAACGTGTCCAACACCAACGTAGCAGCACCTGCAAATTCTGCACCAGTAGCTGGTACAGACGTGTTCACACTGAACAACCTGAGCGTTGCTCAAGCTGCAGCCATCACCATCAAGCACAGCGACACATTCTCCAACGGTATCGACAAATCCACCATCAACGCCAATCTGGCCGTTGCTACAGGTGCATCCGACACAGTTGCAGTGACAATCGCAGAAGGCCTCAATGTTGATCCACGTTTCAACTTCGTTCTGAACACAAACGCCGTTGAAAACATCACCCTGATCGATGCTGACACAGAATCCAACACAGTAGCCCTGGCAAACGTTGGTGCCCACACAGGTACAATCACCATCGGTACAGCAGCAGGTACAGGCGTAGCTGGCGGTTTCCTCAACCTCGACACAACAGTAGCTGGTAACGGCGGTCTGTATCGTATCGACACAACAGGCGGCGCAGCAGCCAACATCGCTGGCGTACAAGAATTGTCCACAACAGTGGGTCAAATCAAACTGGTCGCAGCAACAATTGATGCATCCGCAGAACTGGCTAACGTCAACGTCCGCGTATCCACAAGTGGTGCAGCCAACGGCGCGCAAAACATCAAGATGGGCGCAGGCAACGACACAGTCGTCTTCGATAACGTCCTCGACACACGTGCTGGTCTGACCATCTCCGACACCGTAGTTGGTGGCGCAGGTAACGACACACTGGTCATCGATGGCGACCTGCAAGGTGCAGCACTGGGCGACACAATCGCACTGGGCGCGTCTGAATGGACTAACGTATCCGGCTTCGAAACAATCCGCCTGGTTGGTACAACCAACAATGCAGGTGTAGTTGGTGGTGGTAACTACCGTCTGACATTGACAAACGAACTGATCGCTGCGAACAACAACGCAGGCGTTCTGGCGATTGTGAATGACAACGACACAGCCAATGACACTGGTGCAGCAGCAGGTACAGCTGATACAGCTGGTACAGCAGTTGAAAGCGCAGTAGTGATCGATGCACGTACACTGAGCTCCACAAGCCGCTTCAGCTACAACGGCGAAGAAGGTGCTTCCCGTACAGCAGACCGTATCATCTTCACTGATGCCAACTTCAACGGTTCCCACGCTATCGACGGTGGTGCAGTTGATAACAACACAACCAACAACAGCCAAAAGAACGACGACGTTATCGAACTGCGCAATGCAACAAACGCAGCGATCGGTGACTTCAACGGCATCCGCAACATCGGTAACATCGAACTGACAAACGACACAGCAGTAACTCAAGTGTCCCAAATTCAGTTGAACGATACGATCGTTGATGCACTGGTTGACAGCTACCAAGCTGCGAACACAACAACGCACAAAGAACGTCTGACTATCCGTGCAATCGACAACGTCAACGTTCCTAACGCAACAGTTGGTGTTTCCATTGATGCAGGCGCATTGACAGCACAATCTGAACTGGACGTGACTCTGGCCCGCGGCGCCAACTTCCTGCAACTCGGCGCTGGTGCAGACCGCGTTGTATTGCTGGGTAACTATGTTGCCGGTACTTACAACACGACAGAAAACGGTGTGAACCTGAATGCACAGTCCACAGCCAATGCAGTTGCTCGCGTTGTCACAGACACGATCAACCTGGGTGC
>NZ_QJKB01000034.1 GCF_003201815.1 Undibacterium pigrum | reverse complement strand
AACGGAGCTGGCACAGATCTGGGCCGGGGTTCTCAAGCTGGACCGTGTAGGTCGACATGACCATTTCTTCGAACTGGGAGGCCATTCGCTCTTGGTCGCAAGGATGATTCAAATTTTAAATAATCAAGGAATCACTGCATCAGTGTTGGATGTGTTTCAAAATCCGACATTGAATGCCTTGGCAGAAAAAATAAAATTTGAGAAAAAAGAAACCGAACATAAGTGCATAAAGATTAAAGAAGGTGATGGCAAGAAGCCGCTATTCCTGGTGTATGAGAGCCATGGATTGGATCTATATTTTCCAGTATTAGCAAAGCATATTGATAACGACATTCCAGTTTATGGGCTTCCAGGAATACCTTTAGGAGAAAAGCAGCTTTCCACAATAGAGGAGCAGGCGAAAAGATTGGTTGACATTATTCAAGAAATACAGCCGGAGGGACCTTACAGAATTGCAGGGTGGTCATTCGGAGGGCTTTTGGCATATGAAGTAGCAAGTCGATTGTTGGGCAGGGACGAAACTATAGAATTTTTAGGATTGATAGACACATATGCTCCTTTGTCTAAAGATAGGCAATATTTTTCGGACAGCCCTTTACGAGAGTTGATTAGTCTATGTGAACCTATCGGAAGTAATATAGACGAGTTTAAAGAGCTAAGAAAAAAAGTCGAAGAGGACGAGAAATATAGAAAAAATACATTAAATATAAAAGACTTGCTAATTAAAGTTAGAGAGTTGGGCATCCTTCCGGAGAATCTAATCGAGCTAAACGACGACGAGGCAATATCGTATGTGTGTCGTCTTCACTTGAATAATAATGCGCAATGTATATATCTGATGCATTCTATTCCGATACAAGTACATCTTTTTGCTGCGTCTAATAAGACGTCTGAGTTCAGTAAAGGTGATTTGGAATCGTATAACCGCCTATTAAAATTTATCTCTGAAAATCAAGTAGAACTAGAAATTATTCCTGGAGATCATCGATCAATAATCGAAAATGATATTGAGGTTAGCTATCTGGGGAAATGTATTTCCGACGCAATAAAAAAATCGGGCAAATCAAAAACATCTTTGGTTCACCAATATGACCCAGTTTTTACCTTGCAAAATGGAAATAGATGTGACGAGGTTTTAATATGTGTTCCTGGTGCAGGAGGGAATGCAATGATTTTCAAGGATCTTATAGAACATTTACCTAAACAAATGCCAATATTTGCACTTCAGCCACGTGGAGTGACTTCAGATTTGGTTCCTCATGAGAATGCTGATTTGGCAGCAAAATTTTATGTGAACAGCATACTTGAAAAAATTAGCGGAAAAAAAGTTCATATCTTGGGCCACTCTTTTGGCGGATGGGTGGGGTTGGAAATGGCACGTGAATTTAAAAATTCAGGAACAGCCGTTTCATCATTAACCATTTTGGACAGCAAACCTCCTACGGCGTTTAATAATGCTAAGGAAATGGTTAATGACGAACTCGTTTTGCAAAAGCTCGTTGAAATCCTGCAGCTACAATCGAATAAGGGACGAAAAATATATGAACAGGCGAGTCACGAGGAAGGCATGGAGGAAAAAATTGCTAGGGCTCATGATATTTTAATGTTTAATGAGTCTTTGCCCAAACAAACAAAATACATCGATTTTAAAAGAGTTTTTCGTTCTTTTAAAACTGCTCTAAATTCCGATCTTTCAAAAGAAAGTCGTTATAACGACGAGGTTTTATTGGTATTGGCAGAAAATTCAAAGGAAGACAATCATGAGAGCCATGTGAAAACTTTATTGGGATGGAGAAAAATTACTCCGAAGATGACTTTTATCTATGCAAGTGGAAATCATTTGACCATGTTGAACGCCGTCAACTCGAAAAATATCGCTAGCTTATTAGTCAAAAGATTAGATAAAGAAACCTCCAATTTTTGGAGTGAACTTGGATAACCAGGTCAAAATATTTTGAAAAATTTTATAACGTCAATAAATATAGAGTCGGTATTGAAATGCATCCGAACAGATTTTTTCAAACTTTGGGCGGGACAAAGCCTGTCTATGTTTGGCGGTGCAATAGTCCGATTTGCTCTAGGTATATGGATATTTGAAAGGACCAGTTCGTTATTGGATTTTTCAATTCTTATTGTGCTGGGAGCGTTGCCAAGTGTGATACTCGCTCCATTAGTCGGTGCCGTGGCGGGGAAATATGATAGACGAATGATAGTGATTGCGTCAGATAGCATAATGATAGCGATATCGGCTTTCATAGCGATCTTATTATGGCGAAATGCACTGCAAGTAGGCCATATATACTTTCTAACTATTATCGTATCCGTTGTGGGGGCGTTTCAGGGGCCAGCCTACCAGTCATTGGTCGTGAGTATTATTGGTAAAGAGGCACTTTTACGAGCGAACGGAATAATGAGCTTAAGTGTGAACATATTGCAAGCTGTTGCCCCTACTATCGCAGGTGCGATATTGTCTTCAGCGGGCCTTTTTGGAATTGTTGCTGTTGACATAGCCACATTCGTGGCCGGAGCAATTTTCATCTGGAAGGTTTTTGTCGGAATGCCAAAAACTGAAACAGAAAGAACAGATGAAATGAGTCATGTCGGATATTTAGGCATTTTTTTTTCATCGCTTGATATATTTAAGAAGCAACCAGTGTTTATAGCATTGATTGCCTACGGAGTATTTCACGCCGCCATTTTGGCACTAGTTTCCACCTTGTGCACACCCCTTCTGTTAACTTCCCAGTCAGCACAATCTGTCGGATTTATATTAACTGCAGGTGCTGTGGGGGGAATGGTCGGAAGTTTATTGCTTGTTCTGTTAGGGGAGTCTAAATATCCAATGCGTATTGCGCTAATTGCTGATTCGGTGCTTGGTTTGTGCATTGCATTGGTTGGTTTAACGAATTCATTTACCTTTTATTGTGCCTTGGAGTTTTTATGTGTACTAGCGGCTGGCGTTTCAAGTGGATATATATCTACTGTATGGATGCGTAGTATTCATAGCAATAAACTAAGCAGTATTTTAGCTTTGTTACAAGGCGCTTTTTCCGCTGCAGCATGTGTTTCGATATTGCTCGGGGGGATACTTGCACAATACGTTTTTGAACCGGCATTCATGGAGAATGGACTATTGAATGATTCATTTGGAACATTGATTGGAATTGGAAAAGGGAGAGGGCTTGGTTTTATGTTTGTAGTGTGTGGAATAGTCTGTTTTCTCACGGCAGGTATAGGATTGACGTTAAATGCCGTCCGAAAGTTCAACGGGGTCATCAACACAGAGACAGTTGATCTTCAGCTTACGGCAAGATAAATTCTTATACAAAATTGGGGAATATTGGCAATCTCTATAGTGTTCCAATGTTTTCAAATCAGGGGAGGCGTAAGTTAATTATTCTTTTAGATAAATTGATGTTTTTTGCTAATTTGGGGTTGCACGTCAACGATAAAATTTGGGCATTTTGCGGAATTCCGCGGAAGGCTCTTCATTGCTTACTTCCTTATTATTATCGTCAAGACCGTTTGCATTTGCCTCGCAGCGTCTGCGAAATTTTACAAATCTTGAACTTAGCTATGTTTAAAACGACACCAATAAATCATCTACTTACACCATCAACACAAAATGTCGATGGCGAAAATTAATCTAAGGAATATCTGATTAAGTTCTAATTTTTATCATTTTCAAAATCGTGTTCCAGCCAAAGCGTAAAATGCGCTGACAGAACATGATTTTCATTAAAATTTGGGGAGTTGCCTCCCCAGTTGCTTCAGTTCTCGTGCGATTTCTCGCACTTTGGGCACACTATGCCCCTTGCAGGCGCATCAAGCGCCTGCGAACCATGAACAGATTTGCCAGTGCACAGGTGACGAACAAGCGGTGCGCATTTTTCTGTAACCC
>NZ_QJKB01000033.1 GCF_003201815.1 Undibacterium pigrum | reverse complement strand
ACGGTACCCAATTGAGAAGCCGGATATACGCGAGCAGTTGAACTTAAGCCGAAACAACAAAAACTTGCAATTCCTGAGGAGTCCATATACGCATTGCAATGCGCCGCATGTGATTCACGCATTCCCCGGGCCAATGCGGATAAGCGTGGTCGACGCTTTCATGCTGTGCGTTGCAACGCACTCTATACCGGCAACCCGGGCAAGCCTGACAGATGCAGGCAACACATAAACCAAAAACATCACCACAGGAACATCATGGCAATGAAACGCATCACAGGCCCGGATGGCCTGCCTTATCTCATCGATACACAAGAAGAAGAAGAAGACGGCGAACAATTCAGTGACTGGGCCAATCCCAATTTTCCGTCTGCCATGCAGGATCTGGCAGCATCCCGTTTATTGCCTTACCCCGGCATGGGACAAACCAGCACTGAGAGCAAAAACTATATGCAGCCATCGCCACGTAACTATGGCGCCGATGCAAGTCCATTTGCTGGTCTTCAACTTGCCAGACCGTCAAACATCGACTACCTGCAAGATTATGCCGCAACCGGTCGCAATAGTGATGACAACTTGCAAGCGACCACAACAGCCAGGGGCTTGTTATTGCGTGCCGTCGCAGCCAATGATGATGTGGGCCCTGGCGCATCGCTGGCACTCGACGGGAAAATGGCTGGGCTGGGCAGATGGTCCCGCAATTCCATCGACAGGCGCGAAGGTGGATATGACTCTGTTGAGCAGAATGAAAGTGACAGTAATATGGGGCTGCTGAACAGGTTTACTTTTCCTCGATCCAGTACGAACAAATCTGTGCCTGTCTCGTTCATCCAACAATCTGAGCTTTATGCACGCACTCCCTCACACAATCCATTGATCGATCAGGATATAGATCTCAACGCGCCGCCTTCGCCCTCTCTGACAGATCGCTACATGCGCTTCGAAAATGGTTTGGGCGAACGTGCGATACCAGAAGATGCAGAAATGCCGGGTCAGAACAAGGCATGGGATGAAGGACTGAAGCTCTACGACAATCCTGCCCCTGCTGTTACGTTAAGCGATGAAGAAGGCGAAAAGCGCACGGCCAGGCTCTTGCGCTCGAAGCTATTGCAGGCACGTGAAGACAGTGAGAAAGCCTTAGCCCCTGTCGGAATGAAATCAAGACACCGCCCGGAAGAAATAGCAATGGCAATGGGGCAAGATATTTCTGGCGCAAGATACGGGATGGCAGGAAAGGATATGCAAGCCGACCGTGACAGGTTCAATAAAAACGTTGATGCGGAACTGAAACAACTGGATGCCATGGCAGATCGCGAAGGCTATAGCGCGGCGAATAGAGCCATGTTGAAGAACACCTATGTCCTGGCACGTTACGACGCATTAACCAGAGAAAATCCAGATTTTTTCTGGACAAAGCTAGGTATTTTTGCTGCCAACACTGTTCGCCACGGTCTCGTGGAATCCCATAATTCTGCAGACGCCCTTGACGGACTTGGACCAACCCTCTCTTTCATGCCTGGTGCGTCCGGACTACTGGGTGGCATGAGCATCCGTGAGATCGCAAAATTAACCCGCGGCATGGCAGACGACACGCTGAAAGGTCAGATCGATGTACTCAAAGACGTAGGTGGCTTGTCAGTGATGCACAAGATGTATGGATCTGAGGCAATGAGAAATTCAAACCTCAACGGCATGTCCGCCGCTGCCAGGGAATCTTTTAGCTTGCAAAAACAGGCTGAAGAGGCCCGGGACCGTGGCGACACCAAGGAATTTTACCGTTTGCAGACTGCGGCAGCAGTGCAGATGGGCCGTCATGAACAAAGCAATTTGCAGGCTATGTGGGACAAACCAAGCATGTCTGCATTTTCAAAAGTAAATGCGATGTTGTTGAAAGAAACTGGCATGGCGCTGGTTCATCCCGACATCTACGTGGGAACAAATCGCGATGCCGACAAAAATTACGCCAGGCTTATTGTTGTGCCGCAAGGCAGTGAAGACCTGACCTCACTTGAGAACCGTGTTAACATTGCCCGTAATGGTTTTAATACAATTAATGAAATGCGGCAAACACCCGAAGGAAATAATTTACTCAAGTTTCATCAGGGTCAATTGGGGCGCGCCAGCAGGTTGGTGCAACCATTTTTAAAACCGGACTGGTGGAAATTCAATTCATAAACATAAGTCACAAGATAATCATGAAGATCATCAAATTATGTACTTGTATATTTTTTCTTAACTTGACCGTTGCCTGCTCCGAGCAGGTAAAGCCAGTCATACCCGTCCTACCTGTCATACAATTGCGCATGGAGGCGCCGGTCAGTGAAGTGCAAGCCAAATCAAGTTATCAATTTGATGAAAAATTCATGCAGGGCGTACCCGGTAAAGAATATATCTCCGTGCCACATGTACTGGTCTATAAGGATGCAGATCTGGAATTTCGCATAGAAAAAGCAAGTAATGTAAACAGCCTGGCGACCTATCTGGGTTACAAAATACGTCATCGTGAAATCGACCCCGAATCAATTATTTCAGATTTTTCATTCTACCCCATTGATGACTACGTCAATTTGCACGCCTCAGTTGAACTGGTGAAAAAATTCCGGGATGATTTTCTCGCTCAAGGCTTTACATCGAAAGATCAACCGTGGCAAAGCTTTTATAAAACCAATACTGGCCAACCGGAAATGAGTTTGACTTCATTTGAAGGCATAGAATCATTTTTCCTCAATTCTCAATTTTATATAAAAGACCTCAGAGCAGTTGTATTGGAAAAAAATAACATGCAGATCACAATGGATATTTGCAATCTCAGGAGAAGATGGGGGAGCCGTACAGACAGAGAGGATGTGAATTATGCACCTGTCAAGGATAGAATTGCCCGCGAAATCAAGAGCATGACGCAAGAAGATTTGAAAACCGAACCATCTTATTCGGTAAAAATCACGTTTTCCCCAACGATGGAACGGTTTAATCAATTATAGAAAGGCAGTCAAAGACAAAGAAATAGAGGAAAATATTCATGAAAAGCAAAATACGTACTTTTTTACGCATCGTGTTCTACATCCTGCCTCTGCTCTTATCTGTACATTTATTACTGGAATGCTATGCATATGAATTTGATGTCTACTCCAATAAAGACCAGGTGGCCAGAGGAAAACCTTATGTCACCATATCTGTTGAAGGAAAGCGTTACCGTTTAATAGGCGAAAACAAAGATCGCTATGTCTTGTCAGTCCACTCAGCAGGCCGAATATTAAGTGTAGACATTTCTTTGTTTGACGATAAAAATATCAACAGCTACATCAAAAAATGCAAGCTAATTGAAACAGAAGAAGGCATTTCTTTTATTCAACCTGAAGGCTATTTGACGTTTATTCCCAGAGCTGAATTTCAGTAAAATAATTGATACGGAATTGTATGCTCCGGTGATTATTGCAGTATGAAAAAGTGTATTTTATGCTGACTGGAAAACTACCGCTTATCATCACCTGGAAAGTCGGCAATGAAATGAATCCAACTGTAAAGATCGATCAACGTAAAATGCCAAAACCCAGCCATCCTCAGAGATAAAACATGAACTCCATCTTGAAAAAAGTAGCGAGTATTCTTTTCTTGATATTGCTCGCCTTGCTCCCGCTGCCTGCCTTTACTTATTTCCTGTTTCATGAACCCGGAGAGCAAGTGCGCGAAATCTATTCATATGAAGATCAGAAAAAAGAGGTGGCCATCATGTCACCATCTCAACTGATGGCACACACAAGCATGGATATTCGCATGAAGAAGATCGCTACGTATTGAATGTTTTCTTTTATCGACGATTTATCAGCGTAGACATTTCGCTCATCAACCGGGATGAGGATATTATCTCTTACCTGAAAAAATGCCAGGTCATTGAAACAAGCGAAGGTATTACTTTTTGCAGCCTGGTGGCTATTCAACGTTTATTCCCAAGGCGGAGCTGCCATGAGATTGATCACTGGCCTTAACGGGAAAGGTGCCTTGTAACGCACCGTGTGCGTTGATCAAGGTGAAGTTGTAGCGCGCATGGCAATGCGCCGCATGTGATTTACGCTTTCTCCAGGACTATGCGCGTAGACGTGATCGATGCTTTCATGCGGTGCATTGCAATGCCTCCTACGGGTCATTTATTTGTAGTTTTTGAAAAGACCAAAAATTTCATCACAGAGAACGAAAAGAGTTCAATAAAAAATATGGCGCATCATTCGCGTACTGGCAAAAGTAAGCATACTGGCACTGAACATGCGGCCTTCCATCCCATCTGCGCCATCAGCGATGAGCAGATACGCAATGGCAGCAAGCGCCCATTGGCTTATGCCACTGCGAGCATGGATGATGGGCATAAAATCATCCACATCCGCTTGCGCATGAACTATGGCAAGCCATCACTTGTTACCTGTCTGGCGGGGCTCGCCAAAAAGCCCGGCGACGCGCAATTTGAATACTATGCAAGGCTGGCCGATGAAGGTATTGCAAAATACTGGAGCAGAACCATCACGCTCAATGGTGAAGAATGGCATGTCAGGGTAGAACCGGAACGATCAGCGCAAGGCATGCCCCTGACACTGGCAAACCCCGGCAAGCCTTTGCTTGGCAACCTGAGCAAGCGCTCCCGCAATCCACATCCGTTTTTTACTGGCACGCTGTATTACGATGAAAACGAAGGGCCCGACCCAGATCGCTCATATGCGATGACTGCTGCACATGAAGTTGGGCACCCCTTATTGACGCATGCATTTGGTGCGATATGGTCGTGGGGGCATGCAGGCACCTCATCCATCCTGGGCAAGAGGTATGACAGTGCACCAGAATGTCCGGCACAAGGCGAGATCAGCCTCATGCTTTACTACAACAGCAATACCAGTTGCATCATTGATGGTGACAGTGTTTTTAAAAGATGCATCGCGAGTGAAAACGATGTTAAAACACTGATTCATATTTCTGGTCGCTGTAAGTAGTGGATTTTTATTTTTCCAGTCCAGAAGCGAAGGCAATGCTGCCTGCGGGTTGACGATCAAACATGCGCTTTGATCAAGGCGAACACGTAGGGCAATGGAATGGACTCCTCCCCTTACGGCATCAAATGTGCCAAACTGAAGAGTGATGAAACGATTCAGTTCACAGAGGAGAAGTCCAAAT
>NZ_QJKB01000032.1 GCF_003201815.1 Undibacterium pigrum | reverse complement strand
CATGGATCAATTTGGTCTTGCTATCCACGCCTATATGCCCTTTCATGCCGAAGTACCATTGATTGCCCTTTCTGGTCTGGCGCATTTCCGGGTCGCGTTTGCCTTCTTTGTTCTTGGTAGAAGACGGTGCTGAAATGATGGTGGCATCAACGATGGTGCCACCTGATACTTTCATTCCCCGCTCCTGCAGATGACGACCGACTTCTTCGAGATACGTTTGCCAAGTCCATGGCGTTCCAGCAAGTGCCGGAATTTACACACCGTGGTTTCATCCGGCACAGGTTCATTGCCCAGGTCAATCGCAGCAAAGCTACGCATGGAGACGGATTCGTACAGGGCTTCCTCAACAGCCGGATCAGACAGGTTGAACCATTGCTGCAAGAAATAAATGCGCAGCATACGTTCTACACCAACTGGTGGACGTCCGTTACCTGCCTTGGGATAATGAGGCTCTATCAGTTCGCACAGCATCGCCCACGGCACAATCTGGTTCATCTCTGATAGAAACACTGCTCGCTTCGTCGTCTTGGCGTAGCGTTCAAAACTACCTTCGGCAAATGTCGTCTGTCTCATAGTTTTTATGATTCTATGGAGAATAGGCTTATATTACCGTTTCTGAATCAGGGCTCGGGGACTTAATCAGAGATTCCCTAAACAAATGTCTTTTCTATAAAACCGCTGGGACACTACTGAGACAATGTATAATATTGGCATGTGAAAGTAACAAAAGTAACGCAATGCGATTTGGATTACGAGGGATCGACTAAGACTTGTGGATACTGCCGGAATCTTGGAATTCGAAAAAGATGAAATACACAATGTAAATAATGGCAATTGTCTTTCTATATATAATTCGAAAAACAAGAGATAGTGGGGAGATATCAAAATGGTGCGGAAGCGCGTCTTACTCATTTGAGAGACCTATTCAATTTGCAGGAATTCCGGCAACCGTTTTGTTGCCTTGGGAAAGTTGGATTTTTTACATTCAACGCAGTATTCCTATTTTGCTTTCTTCGGTTGAAACGTAAAAAACATGAATTTATGTAATGAATAAAAATTAAAAATAGAGATTCATTACGCTATTTTTTTAAAAAACTGCTATACCTGCTATTGGGTAACTTATGTCGAACATTAAAAACGAAGATTGTCCGAAGATGGCGAAATTTAACCGTATTGATCATATCGCTATTGCTGTAACGGACCTCGATCAATCGATAGATTTTTTTACTTCCATGCTTGGATTTACTTTGTCATGTCGTCGAGTGATTCATGGACTTAAAACAGGGATGGTCTCTGCCGAGTTGGAGCACAACGGTATTAAGTTCGTGTTATGTCAAGGCACGGAACCTGAATCGCAAGTTTCAAAACTTATTGAAAATTATGGTCCTGGGGTTGCTCACATCGCGTTTGCCGTTGATGATGTCGAGGAAGCTGCTTTTATACTTAAAAACCGCAGTTTGACTTTTGATACTACGGTAATTAAAGGGGCCGGTTTGAAGCAAATTTTTTCTAGTCGGGACGGCAATACTGGGTTGAGCTTTGAGTTTATAGAGCGCACTGGAGAAGATAATTTTACAGAAGAGAACATACATGAGCTATTTACCCAGCTCGAAAAACAGGGAACTTATTAAATTAAATTCCTTCACATAGAGCTATATAGTTTATTTATTTAAAAATTAAAGTGATTGAGTAATGGGAACTGGAAAAAATATTTCAAGCTTTTCATCTCTAGAGGTAATGAATTTTTTAAACGAGATATCTTCAAATTTTCCAAAAGCAGTTTCGTTTGCGTCAGGGCGCCCATCTGAACGTTTCTTTGAATCTTCAACATGGTTTGATGCGATATCACGGTTTACAGCCTATTTCGCCGATAAAAATAATATTTCAGTTACTCGCGCTAACAGCCTACTTGCTCAGTACGGAAAAACAAACGGCATTATCTCTGATTTAATTTCAAAACATTTATTAGCTGACGAGTCAATTAAGTGTCAACCAGACCAAATTATCGTCACAGTCGGATGTCAAGAAGCAATTGAGCTTAGTGTAAAGAGTTTGTGTCAAGATAAAAATGATGTGGTTATCGTTAGAACTCCTACTTATATTGGTATCACAGGCGTTTGCGAGTTAAATGGTATAGAGCTCGCTTCGTTTAAAGCTGAACAAAACAACACATTAGATGGCTTGCGCGCCTCTGTCGATGCATTGGAGCGATGTGGAAAAACTCCAAGAGTCTTATATCTAATTCCAGAGTTCGATAATCCTACTGGAGATGTGTTGTCGGAACAAGAACGCATCGAAATTATAAAATTTTGTGCCTCTAAAGGGATAACTATACTTGAAGACAATCCTTATGGAATGTATAGGTTCGAAGGAATAGCGAACGCCCCGATGTTCGCTTTGGATGAATATGGCTGTGTAATCTATCTCGGTACATTTTCTAAAACTATCTGCCCTTCGTTGAGAGTGGGATTCGCCGTATTGCCAAAAAAATGGTTTGGTTGTGAACTGCAAGCCAAAAAATTTTATAATGAGCTATCTCAAAGAAAGAGCTTTATTACGGTCAATACGAGCCAAATCTCACAAGGAATTGTAGGCGGAATCTTGTTGAGGGAAGAGTGTTCGTTGACTAATTTGGTGGCTCCGGCTGTTGATTTTTATAAAGTCAACAGAGACACAATGCTAGAGTGCCTTGAGAATGAATTTGCAGGGCATAAAGAGAAAATAAGCTGGAATACACCATCCGGAGGATTTTTCTTATCAGTATATCTTCCGTTCAAATTTAAAGCGGAAGAAGCGCTTATATGCGCAAAAGATTATGGCGTTTTGGTTATGCCATTATCTTTTTTTGCGCTCGATGACTCTGATGATAGGAATGTACGACTAGCATTTAGTTATGCTGAAATTGGAGAAATTCGTCAAGGAATCCGACAATTTTCTGAGTTTGTGTTAAACCATATGCAAGCGATGGAACATGAAAATGATTTATCTAGCACATGCGAGCCTTGATATTTGAAGGGTGCTATGCTTCCAATAGCGGTATGATACGGAAAAATTCCATTGTTTACTCCTCGGGTCTCATCATTTTACTCAGTTGACGATTTTCACCATGCAGCCAGACGTCGCTTACCACCTTTCGTGTATGACGTCGTTGCTGGAGGGGCATCGCACGAGCTCGCGCTTCGGCGTAACATTAAAGCGTTTAACGATATCGTAATTGTACCGCGTATCGGTTTGGACACTAGTGTCATAACAACAGAAGTAACTTTTTTTGGTGTTAAATACGCTGCTCCCTTTGGAATCGCTCCACTGGGACTGTGTGGACTAGTGCACCCAAACGGAGATATCCTTCTTGCCAAAGCTGCAGCCAAGTTTCGTATTCCTTATGTTGCGAGCACTACAGCAAGTATTTCAGTTGAAAAGATAGCAGACGCATGCGGTGTAGCTCCGTGGTTTCAGCTTTATGCTTCAAAATCGGCCGAGTTAACATATCAACTCATTGATCGCGTAGAGCGACTGGGCTGTCCAGTACTGATAGTTACAGTAGATACTGCTGCGGCAGGTCGTCGACTGCGTGACCTACATAACGGCTTAACACTGCCCTTCCATCTAAATGCTCGTCACCTTGTACAAGCAGCAAGTAGCCCGATTTGGGGAATACGACGCCTCTTAGCTGGCAATGTGCGATTTCCTAATATCGAAGATGCCTCCCAAAAAGGCAAGAAGCTGCCATTCGCGGATCTCATGGCTATGCAAACTGGAGGTATTCTTGACTGGACCGTGTTACGACAGGTGCGGCAACGATGGTCTGGAATCATGTTGCTCAAGGGAGTACTGTCTCCAGCCGATGCGGTATTTGCAGAATCTATTGGGGTGGATGGTCTTATTTTATCGAATCACGGTGGGCGTCAGCTAGACTGCGCGCCGGCACCTATTTCTGTTCTTCCAGATATTGTCAGTACGAATTTAAGAAAGAAATTTCTTGCAGTTGATTCTGGTGTAAGAAGCGGCGGAGATGTTGTTAAAGCATTGGTGCGTGGCGCTGATATGGCTTTCTTTGGCAGAGCGTTTTTGTTTGCACTTGCCGCAGGGGGGGAGAAGTGTATCGACCAATTAATAAATATTCTTCTAGAAGAAACAAGGAATACGATGGCTCTGTCAGGCATTCTATCTGCAGACGCTAAAAGCAGGAGCAATTTTGGTGATACGGAAAAATGATCGTTGATTCCAATCGACCCATTCCCAGTGGAGAACTCGAACACTCTTGTTTGTTAAAATAAACGATCAGGAGAAATAATGAAACAGAAAAAGACATACCACCGGAATTGCGAGAAGAAGTCGTAAAGCTTGTTTTGGCACAAGGGATGACGCTGGGAAAGCGGCATCGCGGATAGGCATTCCGAAAGGGGCTTTAGTTGGTTGTGTGAATGCTGCCAAGAGCGCAGAAACAGCCAATGCAGCACCTGAGAGCCGCACAGTTCCAGGGCTGGAAGCGGAAGTTGCCAAACTGCGCAAGGAATTGGCAGAGACGCGTATGGAGCGAGATATCGTAAAAAAGGCGGAGGTGGGTTCAACCGGTCAACGCGACACTGGAATTAAGTTTACTAGCTGGCGTTTCAAATCCCAAGGTTTTTCTTGGTCGCTGATTTAGCTTGAGCGCAATCTTGTTCAAGTCAGTTTGTGAATATCCAGACAGATCCGTCCCTTTCGGGAAGTATTGACGTAGTAAGCGGTTTGTATTTTCGTTGATGCCTCGCTGCCAAGGACTTTTTGGATCACAGAAGTAAACTTGAACATCGGTCGCGACGGTAAGTTTTTTGTGTTGCGCCAGCTCCATCCCGCGGTCCCATGTCAAGGAGCGGCGCAGTTCCAAGGGTAATTTGCGGACCTGTTTACTTAGAGGCTGTTCGAGATCTTATTGTAAACAAAAGGAATATTGCGTAAACTTAGGTGATGAGAAAAGCCTACCCAAGTGATATCAGTCGAGAACAGTTTTCGAAGATAGAAGATATTCTGCTAAGCGCACGCAAGAAAACCAAGCCGCGCCAAATGGATTTATATGATGTGCTTTGCGCGGTATTGTACGTGTTGAAAAGCGGCTGCCAGTGGGACATGATACCGAGCGACTTTCCTCGCAAAAGTACGGTGTACACGTACTTTAAGCAATGGAAAGAGAAGCCGTTGGGAAGTGAGTTAAGCCTGCTGGAGTAGGCATTAAAAAAATCAGGTTGGCGCGGCCCGTACCAAACATGGTCGGAACGTACACAGCACCTTTTTGATCGTTGATGCCCAGAGTGTCAAAAA
>NZ_QJKB01000031.1:3991-5645 GCF_003201815.1 Undibacterium pigrum | reverse complement strand
ACTGAACTGTCAGTATTTTGAGTGAGCGACATGTCAGTAAAATGACATAGACAAGAAATTGTCGAAAAACAGAGATTAAACTGAAGAGTTTGATCCTGGCTCAGATTGAACGCTGGCGGCATGCCTTACACATGCAAGTCGAACGGCAGCGCGGGGCAACCTGGCGGCGAGTGGCGAACGGGTGAGTAATATATCGGAACATACCCTAGAGTGGGGGATAACGTAGCGAAAGTTACGCTAATACCGCATACGATCTAAGGATGAAAGCGGGGGATCTTCGGACCTCGTGCTCATGGAGTGGCCGATATCTGATTAGCTAGTTGGTAGGGTAAAAGCCTACCAAGGCGACGATCAGTAGCTGGTTTGAGAGAACGACCAGCCACACTGGAACTGAGACACGGTCCAGACTCCTACGGGAGGCAGCAGTGGGGAATTTTGGACAATGGGGGCAACCCTGATCCAGCAATGCCGCGTGAGTGAAGAAGGCCTTCGGGTTGTAAAGCTCTTTTGTCAGGGAAGAAACGGTGTTTCCTAATACGGAATGCTAATGACGGTACCTGAAGAATAAGCACCGGCTAACTACGTGCCAGCAGCCGCGGTAATACGTAGGGTGCAAGCGTTAATCGGAATTACTGGGCGTAAAGCGTGCGCAGGCGGTTTTATAAGTCTGATGTGAAATCCCCGGGCTCAACCTGGGAACTGCATTGGAGACTGTAAGGCTAGAGTGTGTCAGAGGGGGGTAGAATTCCACGTGTAGCAGTGAAATGCGTAGATATGTGGAGGAATACCGATGGCGAAGGCAGCCCCCTGGGATAACACTGACGCTCATGCACGAAAGCGTGGGGAGCAAACAGGATTAGATACCCTGGTAGTCCACGCCCTAAACGATGTCTACTAGTTGTCGGGTCTTAATTGACTTGGTAACGCAGCTAACGCGTGAAGTAGACCGCCTGGGGAGTACGGTCGCAAGATTAAAACTCAAAGGAATTGACGGGGACCCGCACAAGCGGTGGATGATGTGGATTAATTCGATGCAACGCGAAAAACCTTACCTACCCTTGACATGGAAGGAATCCCGAAGAGATTTGGGAGTGCTCGAAAGAGAACCTTTACACAGGTGCTGCATGGCTGTCGTCAGCTCGTGTCGTGAGATGTTGGGTTAAGTCCCGCAACGAGCGCAACCCTTGTCATTAGTTGCTACGAAAGGGCACTCTAATGAGACTGCCGGTGACAAACCGGAGGAAGGTGGGGATGACGTCAAGTCCTCATGGCCCTTATGGGTAGGGCTTCACACGTCATACAATGGTACATACAGAGGGCCGCCAACCCGCGAGGGGGAGCTAATCCCAGAAAGTGTATCGTAGTCCGGATTGTAGTCTGCAACTCGACTACATGAAGTTGGAATCGCTAGTAATCGCGGATCAGCATGTCGCGGTGAATACGTTCCCGGGTCTTGTACACACCGCCCGTCACACCATGGGAGCGGGTTCTGCCAGAAGTAGTTAGCTTAACCGCAAGGAGGGCGATTACCACGGCAGGGTTCGTGACTGGGGTGAAGTCGTAACAAGGTAGCCGTATCGGAAGGTGCGGCTGGATCACCTCCTTTCTAGAGTAGCGCGTAGTTAAGTGTCCACACTTATTGACTGTTAATGAT
>NZ_QJKB01000031.1:0-3265 GCF_003201815.1 Undibacterium pigrum | reverse complement strand
TGACACCAGGAGTTAACGTTATAGGGACAAGTGACTAAGTGCACATGGTGGATGCCTTGGCGATATCAGGCGATGAAGGACGTAGTAGCTTGCGATAAGCTGCGGGGAGTGAGCAAACACACATTGATCCGCAGATTTCCGAATGGGGAAACCCGGCCGTAAGGTCATTGCATACTGAATACATAGGTATGCAAAGCGAACGTGGCGAACTGAAACATCTAAGTAGCTACAGGAAAAGAAATCAACCGAGATTCCCAAAGTAGTGGCGAGCGAAATGGGAAGAGCCTGCAAGATTTAGCATCTTTAATAGTAGAACGGATTGGAAACTCCGGCCATAGAGGGTGATAGCCCCTTATACGAAATTATCGGTGTGGAACTAAGTTTGCGACAAGTAGGGCGGGACACGAGAAATCCTGTCTGAACATGGGGGGACCATCCTCCAAGGCTAAATACTCGATATCGACCGATAGTGAACCAGTACCGTGAGGGAAAGGCGAAAAGAACCCCGGGAGGGGAGTGAAATAGAACCTGAAACCGTGTGCATACAAACAGTAGGAGCGGACTTGTTCCGTGACTGCGTACCTTTTGTATAATGGGTCAGCGACTTACATTCAGTGGCAAGGTTAACCGCATAGGGAAGCCGTAGAGAAATCGAGTCCGAATAGGGCGTCATAGTCGCTGGGTGTAGACCCGAAACCAAGTGATCTACTCATGGCCAGGTTGAAGGTGCGGTAACACGCACTGGAGGACCGAACCCACTAATGTTGAAAAATTAGGGGATGAGCTGTGGGTAGGGGTGAAAGGCTAAACAAACTTGGAAATAGCTGGTTCTCTCCGAAAACTATTTAGGTAGTGCCTCTTGTATCACCGTCGGGGGTAGAGCACTGTTATGGCTAGGGGGTCATCGCGACTTACCAAACCATTGCAAACTCCGAATACCGACGAGTGCGAGCAAGGGAGACAGACATCGGGTGCTAACGTCCGGTGTCAAGAGGGAAACAACCCAGACCGCCAGCTAAGGTCCCAAAGTATAGCTAAGTGGAAAACGAAGTGGGAAGGCTAAAACAGTCAGGAGGTTGGCTTAGAAGCAGCCACCCTTTAAAGAAAGCGTAATAGCTCACTGATCGAGTCGTCCTGCGCGGAAGATGTAACGGGGCTAAGCTATACACCGAAGCTGCGGATATCCGTAAGGATATGGTAGGAGAGCGTTCTGTAAGCCTGCGAAGGTGACTTGTAAAGGTTGCTGGAGGTATCAGAAGTGCGAATGCTGACATGAGTAGCGATAATGGGGGTGAAAAGCCTCCACGCCGTAAGCCCAAGGTTTCCTGTTCAACGTTCATCGGAGCAGGGTGAGTCGGCCCCTAAGGCGAGGCAGAGATGCGTAGCTGATGGGAAGCAGGTTAATATTCCTGCACCGTCGTATGATGCGATGGGGGGACGGATCGCGGAAGGTTGTCCGACTGTTGGAATAGTCGGTTTTTAACCTGGAGAAGGCTGTTAGGCAAATCCGGCAGCGTAATTCAAGGGGTTGAGACGAGTGAACTTGTTCACGAAGCAATCGGAAGTGGTTCCAAGAAAAGCCTCTAAGCTTCAGTCATACGAGACCGTACCGCAAACCGACACAGGTGGGCGAGATGAGTATTCTAAGGCGCTTGAGAGAACTCGGGAGAAGGAACTCGGCAAATTGGTACCGTAACTTCGGGATAAGGTACGCCCTTGTAGTTTGACTGCCCTGCGGCAGAAGGACGAAGGGGTTGCAATAAACTGGTGGCTGCGACTGTTTAATAAAAACACAGCACTCTGCAAACACGAAAGTGGACGTATAGGGTGTGACGCCTGCCCGGTGCTGGAAGATTAAATGATGGGGTGCAAGCTCTTGATTGAAGTCCCAGTAAACGGCGGCCGTAACTATAACGGTCCTAAGGTAGCGAAATTCCTTGTCGGGTAAGTTCCGACCTGCACGAATGGCGTAACGATGGCCACACTGTCTCCTCCCGAGACTCAGCGAAGTTGAAATGTTTGTGATGATGCAATCTACCCGCGGCTAGACGGAAAGACCCCATGAACCTTTACTGTAGCTTTGCATTGGACTTTGAATCGATCTGTGTAGGATAGGTGGGAGGCTTTGAAGCGTGGACGCCAGTTTGCGTGGAGCCATCCTTGAAATACCACCCTGGTTTATTTGAGGTTCTAACCTTGGCCCGTTATCCGGGTCGGGGACAGTGCATGGTAGGCAGTTTGACTGGGGCGGTCTCCTCCCAAAGTGTAACGGAGGAGTTCGAAGGTACGCTAGGTACGGTCGGACATCGTGCTAATAGTGCAATGGCATAAGCGTGCTTAACTGCGAGACTGACAAGTCGAGCAGGTACGAAAGTAGGACATAGTGATCCGGTGGTTCTGTATGGAAGGGCCATCGCTCAACGGATAAAAGGTACTCTGGGGATAACAGGCTGATTCCTCCCAAGAGTTCATATCGACGGGGGAGTTTGGCACCTCGATGTCGGCTCATCACATCCTGGGGCTGTAGCCGGTCCCAAGGGTATGGCTGTTCGCCATTTAAAGTGGTACGTGAGCTGGGTTTAAAACGTCGTGAGACAGTTTGGTCCCTATCTGCCGTGGGCGTTGGAAGTTTGAAGGGGGCTGCTCCTAGTACGAGAGGACCGGAGTGGACGAACCTCTGGTGTATCGGTTGTCACGCCAGTGGCATTGCCGAGTAGCTATGTTCGGAAGAGATAACCGCTGAAAGCATCTAAGCGGGAAACTCGCCTTAAGATGAGACTTCCCAGAGACTTGATCTCTTTAAAGGGTCGTTCGAGACCAGGACGTTGATAGGCTGGGTGTGGAAGTGCAGTAATGCATTAAGCTAACCAGTACTAATTGCCCGTAAGGCTTGTCCCTATAACCTTAGCAGGTTGTAGGCTACGACAAGTATTGTGAAGTGTTTGCGAAAATGGAAATTCGGAAGAATTTCGATTGTTCGAGACCAGTCACAACCACCACAGTAAGCGATGGTCTCGCTTACTGTGACAAAACAAATTTGATTAGTGCGAATAAGATCGCACACTCTACGACACTTCTTCTGAATTGGATTTGTTGCAGGCCACAAAACAACGTGACCCTCAACGAATCAACAAGTTATGCCTGATGACCATAGCTAATCGGTACCACCCCTTCCCATCCCGAACAGGACCGTGAAACGATTACGCGCCAATGATAGTGCTGCAACCAGTGTGAAAGTAGGTTATCGTCAGGCTTTTATTCCGCA
>NZ_QJKB01000030.1 GCF_003201815.1 Undibacterium pigrum | reverse complement strand
ACGGTACCCAATTGAGAAGCCGGATATACGCGAGCAGTTGAACTTAAGCCGAAACAACAAAAACTTGCAATTCCTGAGGAGTCCATATACGCATTGCAATGTGCCGCATGTGTGCGACGCACACGGCACAGATATTTCCCTTGGGTATGCGATGATCCATACGGCGCATTACAATGCGCCCTACCTCACTACTGTTGCTTAATGCACCGTAACTTCCATCGTCAGCAATTAGCCTCAACACAGTCATGCCGGACTTGATCCGGCATCCAGTGACTTGGCTTGTGCACTGCCATCATGTTTTACATCATTTAGAGCTTTAAGAAAGCCTGGAATATGCGCTGAGCGTGTGGTGCGTTGAAACGCACCCTGCTAGTGATTACCAGGCAAGCGCTCAGTTCGCCCAGAATTTCCACCATGGGCGCTTGGGCAGCGCTTCTGCTTCTATTGGTGCCACCTTGGATTCTATCAATTGCACACCATGGCACAGGGGGCAAAAGCTGGAGAAACCTTCCAACTGGGCATCTGCCGGTATATTGGGGAAAATGACCTTGATCAGGTCGGACGGTGCATCAAACAATTCGCTCAGGCCGCATTGTTTGCAGGCATGAATGTTCCAGGCAGCCTTTTCTTGCAGGTATTTTGCAGTCAGCAGCACGGGATGCTCAACACCTGCCAGTGCAAATTGTATCTGTTGATGCTGGCTGATCGATTGCAACTGCGTCGGCGCATTCAGCACCGTACCGGAAAATATGTCCTTGTCCATGCCGTTGATACTGACCCAGACCAGTTCAGGTTTTCGTTCGGTCAGGCGCGGGCCTCCGTCATGGACGATGACTTGCAGATCATCAGGGTGTTGAGGATGTAGTTTGGCTTGAAGGGCAGGGTGATTACGCCATTGCATAGTGAATTTCTGTCAGTTAAAAAATAATATGATGAATGTTTGATCTTGAAGTCCCCGTCAAGACATCAATCTCGACTGATTTTTTTCAACCTTTGCCCCAATATCGCCCAGACACAAT
Organism: Undibacterium pigrum; assembly: GCF_003201815.1. Taxonomy (GTDB): domain Bacteria; phylum Pseudomonadota; class Gammaproteobacteria; order Burkholderiales; family Burkholderiaceae_D; genus Undibacterium; species Undibacterium pigrum. The sequence continues at coordinate 5,995 of NZ_QJKB01000030.1, read as the reverse complement.
CCTCACCATCAACATTGCCGCAAATGGCCCAGCCTGTACCTATTTTTTCTACTGTGGTGACGCAGTCAAGTTCAGCGCCCAGTTTTTTGGCCCAGTTCTCGGCGGCGCTTTTTCCTTTGAAGAGTTCTTTGCCTTCAAAAATCACGCTGGTATCAAAAACGGGGGCGGCGAATACGGTGTTCATGCTGGTTCCTGGAGGTGGAAAGTAATTTTGTACAGATGCAGATGCCACGTAAGGCACTCAAAAACAATTCACCGTCACCGTAGACCCAAAGCGTGTTGAGGTGCATTGACGCGGCGGCGGTGGGGCGGCCGGTGCCTGCTGAACGAATATCTGCTGTGGCTGGATTTGTTCTTGTGGCTGAGGTGGCGGTCTGAACATTTGCTGCATTTGCAGGCCCTGCAAAAAATCTACATTTCTTTGCAACTGCCGGGTTTGCTCCAGTTGTGCCCGCGCCTGGGCTTCTTGCATGTTCAGGGCGCGGCGGGCTTCTGCCTGCCTTTGTTTTTCTGCTTCGCGCTGTTGCTGGTTTTGTGCTTCTGCATAGCGTTGTTGCGCTTCGGCATCTTGTCTTTGCTTGGCTTCGGCAAATTCCTGCGCCTGGATTTTGGCACTCAGACTATCTATTTTTTGCTTGAGTTCTATATCCAGCTTTGCCCGCACCCTGGCCATGTCACCATAAGATAATTTGCCGCTATACAGATCTGCAAAACCAGAACGCAAGTCCAGGCGGTAAGTGCTGATGATGGTGTTGGCTTCTGGCGGCAGGTATTTCTTGCGCGGCTCTGCCTGTATGTTGATGCATTTCTCCCATTCAGCCACGACATAGGACAGGGCAGCTTTTTCCTTGACGTTAGGCTTGCCAGTGTTGGCCAGCATTTCCATGGGCACGCTGTCGCCGCCAAAAGGTGAGAATTTTCCAGCCAGGGATTTTGTCCTGGCATCATCGCTGAGCTTGTTCAGGCAGATGCGTGATTCTTGTATATTCTTTTCAGATTCGGCATCAAAAGCGGCTTGTTGCCGGGCTGCGACTTCCTGGCGTTGCTTGTCCAGTATGGCTGCTTTATGGTTCCTGACCGAGGCCTTCAGATCAGGATAAAAATTATACAGATTGTCTATGCGTTCCTGTGCTTCACGATCACCCTGGGCAGCTGCTTTTTCATACCATAGCACGGCTTGCACTATATCTTTTGCCAGGCCACCTTTGCCATTGACATATAGCCAGGCCAGGTTGGCTTGCGATTTTGCATAACCCTGCATGGCAGACTTGCGATACCACGGCTCGGCATTGTCAAAGCTTTGTGCCACATGGCGGCCGCTTTCATAAAAATGACCAACCTGGTACTGCGCCACCGCATCGCCCTCGTTCGCGAGCTTAGTGTACGTCTCAAAAGCGGTCTTCAGATCCTGGCGCGCAAAGGCGGCGTCGGCTTCAGCCATGGTTTGCGAAAACACGCTAAGGCTAGTCAGCGACAATGCGGCCAACAGACAAAGTTGCTTGGTTTTTTTCATGGCACAGGCAGGGAGATGGAAATATTGTTCATGTTAGCAGATTCAAGCTCCTGCGCCCATCAATTGCCGGTAGTTTGATGGGACGCCAGTTCAATACGTACCCTTAATCTGATACGGCGCAGTCAGCCACTCGTAACCCGCTGAACTCCTGCCTATATGCCCCAGGCCAGGAAAGGAAATATGCGCGCTGCCAACAAGGTAGCCCTTATCTGCCGCCAATTGCAATAAGTATTGACGTGATGTGACCGCAGCCACAGCATCAAAATCATAGGCGATGGTGATGCCTGGGTCTTTGAACTGGGCCGCGCCTGCATGTATCACATCGCCCCATAACAGCAACTGCTTGCCCTGGCTGCTGATCAGGTAAGCCGTATGTCCGGGAGTATGACCATAGGAGGGGATGCTGCTGACACCGGCAAACAATTCTTGCGCACCGCTAAAAGTTTTCAAACGTCCGGCATCTGCGTAGGGGTTGACGGTGGCGCGTGACTGGGTAAACGTCAGTTGCCTTGCGGCGGGTGCTGCGTTGGCGTTGGCCTGGCTCAGCCAGTAACTGGCATCATTTTTATCGACATATACGTCAGCATTGGGGAACACGCGTTTGCCGCCTATGCTTAAGCCGCCAGAGTGATCGCCGTGTATATGCGTCAGCAAGACGGCATCAATTTGTTCAGGCTGGTAACCGGCAGCGCGCAGATTGGCGACCAGCCTGTTGCTGCTGCCCTTGCCGTCACCGGCATCACCAAACAATTCACCTGCGCCTGTGTCAACCAGCAAGAGCTGCTTGCCAGTATTGATCAGGAAGGTGTTGATGGACAATTCAACCGGCAATTCTTCGTGATGATGGGCATAGGCAGCCCTGACTGCTTCAGGCTTGCTCATGATCTCATCGACATGGCGGGTGGCCGTGCCATCAGACAGCACGGTGATTTCAAAGCTGCCCAGCATCATGCGGTAAAAGCCAGGAGCCTGGAACTTTGCCATCGGTACCGCAGGTGTAGCTTTTGCAGATGACTGTGCCTGAACGCCAGACGATATGCTTGCTGCCAGAGCGACTGAAGCTGCCAGGGTACTGACTGTTTTAGCGAAGTGAGTGATCTGTGTTTTGAAATTGTTGTTCATGATAAGCCCTTGTCGTTTGTTGAAAGCACTATTTGCGTAGTGCTTGTCAGGTTTAAATATGGCTTTCAGTATAAGCAAGGATTGTGATTAAATAATGTATGAAATTATTATTAAACTATGTAGTCATGCTAATGAATAAAAGTGTGAAAGGAGATGCCTGTGCACGCCAGTGAATTTGCAGAATTCAAGGCTTTTGTGGCCATCGCAGAGCGCCTGAGCTTTGTCAAAGCGGCAGCGTTCCTGGAAGTGACGCCGTCTGCCCTGAGCCAGTCCATGCGACAACTGGAGGCTCGCCTTGATGTACGACTCTTGCACCGCACCACACGCAGCGTCTCGCTGACGCAGGCCGGACAGCAATTGCTGGATCATTTACGGCCCGTGCTGGAAGGCCTCGACAAAGCGGCAGAAGCCATCAATGATTTTCGCGATACGCCATCCGGCACGGTGCGTTTGACCGCACCAAGGGTAGCGACAGAGTTATTGCTGGCACCCAGGCTGGCAGAATTTCGCAAAGCATACCCCGGCATCGTGCTGGATATTTCGGTAGAAGATAAAACTGTCGATCTGGTCAAGGGCCGTTTCGATGCAGGCATACGCCAGGGTGAGTTGCTGGCACAAGACATGATCGCCATCAGGATAGGGCCTGAGCGACGCTTTGTCTGTGTTGCTGCAAAAAGCTATATCGCCACACATGGCATGCCGCATACGCCGCGTGATTTGCAACAGCATGAATGCATACGCATAAAACGCCCGACGACCGAAGTGCATATCCCCTGGTCTTTTACAGACAAGGGGCAGGCACTGGAGATAGCCGTCGATGGCCATCTCATCGTTAATGACGCCAGCCTGGCCCTGGCTGCCGCCTTAAGCGGTGCGGGCATTGCATCCCTTGCAGAAGACCATGTACGGTCTTATCTGCAAAGTGGACGTCTGCTGGAAGTGCTGCCAGAATTTGCGACGACACGTGCCGGTTTTCATTTGTATTATTCCAGCAGGCGACACATGACGGCAGCCTTGCAGGCGTTGATTACTTTTTTGCGGGTGGTTTGAGAGCGGGGTCAGATGCAGCAAACATGCAACATCAATCGCAAATAAGCTTTCATTCATCAAACAAGTATTGCTACAATCCGCCCATCGTAGCAATACCGCACATACACTTTATGTGATCAATACCCGCTTCCGGGAAAGTTTGCCAGGTCAGAACAAGAAGTAAAAACACCAGGCACGACATGGAATGTCTCGCGCGATGCCTATATACAGACTTGCTCTGTACCGCATCATAAAAACTTACGATATAAAGAGCTGAAACTTCTTTCAGCCCATAATAAAAACGCGCACGGCCCAAGGCCATGAGCCACGGATGCCTTGCGCCCAACAATAAGAAAAAATAAGAAAAATCATGAAAGCAAATTACTACCTCGTCATCGACTTTGAAGCCACCTGCTGCGACCAGGGCAGTGTGCCGCGTGAACAAATGGAAATCATCGAATTCGGCGCAGTCATGGTCGAAGCGCGGCACTTTCAAGTCGTCAGCGAATTCCAGAGTTTTGTGCGACCAGTCAGACACCCAGCCCTGACCAGTTTTTGCACAGAACTTACCTCCATACAGCAACAAGACGTGGACAGCGCGCCTTTATTCAAGGACGTGGCCACACAAGTTAAAAAATGGCTGTATCAATACCAGGGCTTCGTGTTCTGTTCATGGGGCGATTATGACCGCAAGCAATTGCAGCAGGACTGCGCGTTTCACCGCGTCCCCAATCCCATCAGCGCACCGCATATCAATCTAAAACCCTTGATGTCTGAGCGTTTTAAGCTCAGCAAGAAGCTGGGATTGGGTCAGGCCATACGCCATGCAGGGATGGAGTTTTCTGGCACGGCTCACCGCGGCATAGACGATGCGCGCAATATTGCAAGGCTGTTGCCGTTTTTGTTTGATACGCCAATACGCTAAGATAAGGCTGGCACAAAAAACTAGTTGATAAATTCAGGCTTGCTGCGGGTGTCATTGCTTGCGCTTGGATGCGTTGAATAAGATATGAAATATCCTTTAAAGACACATAAAACAGGCAAATTTTTCCCTGCAAGTGGCAACTGTGGCACCTGCGGTAAACCTTCTGATGGAAAATTTATCTGCTTCTCAATCAATGCGTCTGAAAGAATTGGCGATACCGATTCTTTTGCACCCGCAGACTTCATCACTTCTGTCAGCCTGATGGATCACGGTGTGACAGATTCTGGCAAACCGCTGACGCTATTTGATGACATCAACGACACCTTTTTTTGTTCTACCGTTTGCTTGCGCACATTTTTTAATCAGGTGATTACTGACTTTGAGAATGGCCGGGAGTAAATGTCTTTGGTGATGAACGAAATGCTGTTCACCGATACAATCACTGTAGCACATACTGATCAATTGCCTTGAGCAGTTTGCCTGGCGTGCTCATCTGGGACGATAATTTTTGCGCCGCATCGGCTGATTGTGCCGACATCGTCGCCAGGATATTGTCGCGGTTTGCTTTGGCGCCGTAGGTATCCGAGCTGGCTGCCAGTGTGTAAAGCGCGCAGGCAATTACTTTATTTTTGGGGAGGCCCTGGCCTTTTTCGTACATAGTTGCCAAGCCTGCCTGGGCGCTGCCATTTCCCTGCTCAGCCGATTTGCGGTACCAGTTCAGGGCAAGAGGGAAATTTTTTTGCACTCCCTGGCCATACGCATACATATGGCCAATCGCGAATTGCGACTTGGCGTACCCCTGGTTGGCAGCTTTGTGATACCAGTTAAAGGCTTGCGTGAAGTCTTTTGCCATGCCTTCTCCATCACGATACATGATGGCCAGATTGTGTTGTGCGATGGCATTGCCCTGTATAGCCGCTTTACGGTACCAGACCCGGGCTTGCGCATCATCCTGTTTTATTCCCAGCCCCTTGTTGTACAGGTAGCCAAGGTTGAGTTGTGAGCTTGAGTCTCCTTGTGCCGCCGCCTTGCCATACCATGCAAGTGCTTGTACATAGTCCTGAGGGACTACCTCGCCATTCTCATACATGAGCGCCAGATTATATTGCGCTGTCACCTGGCCCTGTTCTGCCGCTTTGCGATACCAGTCAAATGCTTGTGTACGATCTCTGGTGACTCCTTCACCCTTGTCATACATGTGACCCAGGCTGAGCTGGGCACCTGATTCACCCTGGGCAGCCGATTTTTGAAACCATGCCAGCGCCTGTTCATAGTCCTGGGGAATCACTTCTCCAAGATAGTAAATATTGCCTAAGAAGCTATTCGAGATCTTATTGTAAACAAAAAGAATATTGCGTAAACTTGGGTGATGAGAAAAGTCTACCCAAGTGATATCAGTCGAGAAC
>NZ_QJKB01000029.1 GCF_003201815.1 Undibacterium pigrum | reverse complement strand
TCCAGTCACTCGATCTTGATATGCCTACCAAGAACTTGTTAGTAGCTATATTAACGAATAACTACCGAAAGCGTCATAATACAAGGTACGATTAGCGCAGCGTAATCGTACGCATGCGATGTCTTAACTAGCTACAGGCTTCAAGCAAATCCCATGATCGCCACCTGTCCATCGCTGCACCATCGCAATGTATATTTGATTCATTACCATAAAGCAGCCGTGATTTTGAAGCAGCATAGAAAATTGCGACTGACCATGTGTACGATTACGCTGCGCTAAGCTTACATACACCAGTTGCACGAGCCTACGACAATTTCACTTGTAAAATATGAAAACAGCATACATCAGCGGCCATTTGAAGATTTCAAACGAAGAGTTCACTGAGCATTATGTCCCCAAAATAGCAGAGGCGTTGGAGCGAGGCGACTCATTTTTGGTTGGCGATGCAAGGGGAGTAGATGAAACGGCCCAAAAGTATCTCGTCTTATATACCGACAAGATCAAGGTGTACCATATGTTTGAGAAACCTAGAAACTGTGAGTTGGGGCTTGAGACAGTCGGCGGATTCCAATCAGACGAAGAGCGGGATGCTGCGATGACAGCCGCAAGTGATTATGATATTGCCTGGGTGAGGCCCGGAAGAGAGGATTCGGGCACGGCAAGGAACCTCAAACGAAGACAGAAATGAGAGCAGCCCCGTAGGTACGATTAGCGCAGCGTAATCGTACGCATGCGATGCCTAAAATAAGCAAAGACTTCATCAAATCTTATGATCGCTGCATGTTCATCTCTGCACGAGTGTAATGTATACTTGATTTATCACAAAAAAAGCAGCCGTAACTCTGAAGCAGCATGGAAAATTGCCGCTGACCATGCGTACGATTACGCTGTGCTAATCGTACCTACGCAGGCTAATCGTAACTACAAGAGCTATCCACAATAGACGACATCCATCAGCGTATCATATTGGTCAAATAAGCCTTGTCAAGTATAACCTGAAGAAACAATGACCAGTTCCAATCAAACGCCACCAGGCAAACTCAAGACCTTACGTATATTAAAAGCCGTAGTTGCAGCAGGACTGTATGCCGCCATTTTTCTTCCAGCCTTATTTTTCTCATTGTTCTGCATCGTATTGACGGTTGGCAGCGGCAATGAATTTGCCAACGCACTTGTCAATTTTGCGGGTAAAATCATAGAAGTCCCTCTAAGGATGTTGAATATGGGCGCTGGGGGTGGCATATTTCCTGCAAGTTTTTTTTGGTCGCTGGTCCTGTACGCAGTTGTATTTCTACGCGTATTTTTCTTCACTCGCGTAGACCCCTTAAATGAGATTGAAGCTGCGAAAAGATACGATCAAATGAAAGCCCCTGCTATTTTATCTTTGCTGTTCCTGTTGACGTCGTTGGCAGTTTTGGCAAAATGGGAATAGCGATAGACGCCAAGCAAACTCTGTGATCGCTATCTGTCCATCGCTGAACGAGCGCAATGTATACTTGATTCATCACCAAAAAGCAGCCGTGATTTTGAAGCAGCATAGAAAATTGCAGCTGACCATGCGTGCGATTAGGCTGCATTAATCGTATCTACGCGAGAGCTTCAGAGATTTATATGCATTCCTGAAGCCAATTTGGCAGCCTTCAACCAAAGACGGACAGACAATATTCCCCTGGCTACGCCAAGGTGAATGCGAGCACAGAAAAAAATATCGAGAAAGCAGACAAACATGTCATATGGATTCGCCTTGTTTATATTGGGTGTGATTTGCGGATGGATTAATGAGTTGCGGGCACGACATTACGAACCGGATATCACGCATGCCTCCGCACAATACGCAGATCGACTCTATCGTCGCGGCACCTTCGAAATTCTTTTTTGGAAAAGCTCAATCAGGAAATTAACTTTAGTTTTTGAGCGAGAGCCAGAGGATGTAAAGGAGTATGTCTCATCCATGAGAAAAACCGAATTGATGAGCTGGTTATTGATGATTTTGGGCGTCATTCTTATGATATGGGGGGAGCACTAACGTGAATCATATTGCATGCAACATACGGATGATTAACGTTGCGTTAATCTCCTCACCTGATCAGAAGTTCCCTGAATAAAAATCAAATGCCAACCATGAAGGAGTCATTAAGCAATGTTTGACTGGGAATCATTTGGGATCATGAAAAAATCATCTGTGGATTCGCAAATGGTTGCTTTAATTCAGGGCAAACTTAAGGTCATATTTCCTGAGTCATATATAGACCTGATGAAGTATTCTGACGGCTCCTGCCCGGAGATATCTTCTTTCGAGTATCAAGATTCCGGGACATGCATCAGTGAGTTTTTTGAATTTAGCGATGAGTTAAGACCATTTACTGTTATGTGGTATACGCGCCCCAATGGAGTGCCAAATCTGCCAGAAAGATATATCCCGATAGCACGGGATGCTGGAGATTACTTAATCTGCCTGAACTTTAATATTAGTCCGCCTGCGGTGGAAATCTTTGATCCGGCTTCACATCAATTCAACTTTATTGCTCATAGTTTCAGTCAGTTTGTCAGCTTATGGCATGAATAGAGGCCGTAGGTACGGTTAGCCCAGCGTAATCGTACGCATGATCATCCGCAAAATCACCTGAACTCTCGAAACCCCATGCCCAATTGCCGCCGCGCATTCGTCCCGGGAGCCACATGGTTTTTCACCGTCAATTTGCTGCAAAGGCACGGCAATGATTTGCTGGTACGCGAGATTGCACTGTTGCGGCAGGTAGTCAAAAATGTGCGTCACAAATACCCATTCCATATTGATGCCTGGGTAGTCTTGCCAGAGCATATGCATTGCATCTTCACCTTGCCTGAAGGCGATAGCGATTTCAGCCTGCGCTGGCGGCTCATCAAAAGTGCTTTCTCACGCGCCTTGCCAAAAACAGGATCACTCTCCGCTGTCCGTCTGGCAGCAGGTGAACGCGGTATCTGGCAGCGTCACTACTGGGAACATCTGATACGCGATGAACTGGACTATCAAAGGCATGTAGATTACGTGCATGTCAATCCACTCAAGCATGGCCTGGTCCAGCGTGTCTGTGACTAGCCTTACTCTACGTTTCATCGCTATCTCAGCGAAGGCGTGTATCCTGTTGAATGGTGCGGTGATGTGACGGCCGATGTAGCTGGCGGGGTCTGATATTCGTCGTTGTAAAAATGCGTTATAGTTGATGTGACTTAACGCGGCTGACATGCGTACGATTACGCAGCGCTAATCGTACACGAGCTGGAATTGACGGCGATATTACCCCGATTAGCTTGCTGCAATGAGGTATCGCAGTCCCAATGAGTTTTTATCCATCCTGATAATTAAGCATACATGTTCACACCAGAATTCATCAATCATGAAAAGAACGAGTATGTGCTCGTTGCTAACCATAGCCTTGAAAATCAGGAAGCTATCAACCTAAGCCTGCAATTCAACAAGGCCCGCATTGCCTTTGGCAATGCGCATTTGCCTGAGCATATCAGCTCATGTCGCATTATTTACGACATCAGGGGCCAATCCCTGCCCGCTGCCACCATAGCGCAAGTCAGCAAGACTCTTGAATCGCTCTGTATCGTGGAGTTCAAACGCTAATGGGTATCCAGATCATTGTAAAAGCCACGTCTGTCAGCGAAATTGAGCGTGCACTTGGTGAAATAGCGTCTGAATGCGAGATTTTTCCGATTGATGCAGAGAGCTGGGGTGTTTCCATTCCGGGCAAGCTTATTAATGTCATCGGTGAAGATGGTATCCGTGCATCGCTAAGCAAACTCGTGCATTTTGATTTGTGGGCTGGAGTGTGGGTAAACCCTCGATAGCTCAGCATCTATTGCACTTCGCATGCAGTACAACACCTCTCAATTGAAGATGAAGGTCAAATGACATCTGCCGCCCAATTTATTGACATGTATGAGCAAGGAATATACACCACAGATGAAATAGTATCCATGTTCATTACCTGGGCGGCTGAACATGCGCCTGCTAGTTATATGCCAGACCTGCCTGCGGAATTGGTAGAACAGATAAAAGAAGAAGTGAAACACCCACCCAATTCAAGTGAGGAAGTTCTTTTTCTGCATCGCGATCCAATCCGGGAATTGAATTGGTTTAAAGGCGCATGGGTTTTGCATGATCATTTTTTCCAAGTGCGGGATAAGTGATGCTCAGGCTTCATTCAATGCCAGATTCTCTACACGATAAAAAAGCTTGTACCACAAATCATAAGCCCCCTCTCCCGCTTACTTCCACACACTGCTTTTCAGCGCCGATTCGTCTGTGTGATCATACACATCGATTATCTTTGTCAGTGCGCCGGACCATCCGCCGAAATGGCCATGGTCTTTTTTATCAAATCTCGCGATGATGGTCGCCGTTTTTCCATTGAATTTTTCAAGAACTGCCATCTTCTTCGAAATTCTCTTCTTATCGGCATCACTTGCATAAGGGCCAGAATCTATATTGATCCAGATGCAGTCCTTGCTGGAAACTTGCACTGTGTAAGGACAAAGGGACATGTTTTCTGTGCCTATAAAAACATAACCTGTGACGTTCACCTGCTTGCCATGATAGCGTTCAGGCGTGGCAACCAGATTGATCAGGGACAGCTCAAGTACCTTTTCTCGAGTGCCAGCCATCGCCGCGGTAGCAAAGAAAACCGTAGCCATCAGCAGACAGGTGGGTAATAATCGTAGTGATAAGTGAAATGAAAAGCGACGAGATATTTTCATGTAATGTGTTCTATGATGGAAAAAATTGGCTCAGCCTGCGTAGGTACGATTGGAGCAGCGTAATCGTACGCATGCTGTGCTGGAAATAGCAAAAGACTTCATTAAATCTCATGGCCACCGCCGTAATCATCGGTGCAGGAGTGTGATGTATACTTGATTCAAGATCATAAAGCAGTCGCGATTTTTTAAAGCAGTATAGAGGATTTCGGCTGACCATACGTACGATTACGCTGCGCCAATCGTACCCATACAAATTTAAAAAATACGGTGCACTATGCAATCTAAAGTCATTCGAATGGCGATTATCTTACTATCATGCGCGCCCTGCATCAGTGCTTACGCACGAGATGATCACGCCTTGCCAGAGCTATTGCGCGTCATGGGGTTTTCGGAACTTATCCGTGCACAAGTCGATGTTAGTTGCAGGCAGGATGCGCAATATGCTGCCAACCCTCGTTTGATAACACTTTGCGACAAACGTCACCATATTCCAGATACGGTGATTGAAGGCGCAGCTTTGCCTTATCTCAGGCGCCACATGTCAACTCAACTTGCACAGGAAGCGATCGCCATATTGACATCGCCGTCGGAAAAAGCAGTATCCAGAAAACTGACCGCAGAAATCGCCTCGGGCAATCACAATCTCCTGACACCAGACGAATTGTTGCTGTTAAAGCGCAGGAATGAGTCAAGACATGGCCAGGCACTGTCGGCATTTTCGTCAGATCCAGAGCAAGGAAGAGCGGTTGCCCGTGCGATGTTTGAATATGACCCAAGGACTGGCAGCAGTCATCCCGCCCCACTTAAACCATGACAAACACCACAACTCTTTCCGGCAAAGACATACATGATCTGGCCTTGATTGAACAAGCCGTCATGGATTGCGAAACCCTTGAGGGTGATGATCTGATGGCGCGCCTGGATGTTATCGGCGGCCTACTACAAGACAATGTTGTGCGTTTGCAGCTGGATGAGGAAATCAACCACTTGTTCACATTTGCCCGATGCATAGGTTGCGAAGCGCTTTCGATGGCTATCAGAGAAAAATATTACTCCCCAGATTGCTGGGGAGCAGCACCCCGTCGCCGTTACCAACCAAATTTTCTTTTGAAGATCAATGGCAGCAACCGCACTTCGAGTATTGTTTATCCCTTGAAAAAGCAAAAAGACGGCATGGCGATGATTATGCTCGAACATATGAAATGGGACCCAAGATACACAATAGGCGCAAAGAAATTGCTACACTACATTGATGAAAATAAATTGTGGACAATGGCTGATGGGGAGCACCTGTTTGCATAGCAGCCCTTGAATATGTAAAGGAAAAATCATGCATGATTGGATACATCTGACAGGCCGATGGGGGATGGATACGAAAAACCCGGCACGTGCTGATCTGAAAAAAGCGCTCAGTGAATTATTTGACTCGCCAGAGGACGACGAACATCCTGACGCGTGGCTGACATGCGGTAGCGAGAACGGCCCACTCTATACAGTCAACATATTTTCAAGTGGCTATGCGATATTCACCGTATACGATGATGCAGATATGAGGACAGAATTACAAAGAAAAGAAATCAGCAACATCAATCACGAGTCTGGCCTGCTGTTGTGGGAAAATCTTATAAAAGAAAATTATGAAGGAATTTAATGATTACATCTTCGCCCTATTAACCCTTTAAGCCTGATCAGAGACGTAGGGCATCCTGGCAAATGGCATCCTGCTCGCCAGCAGCCGGACCAGGACTGGGAGATATCCATTGGCCATGGATCACGCCTTTATCTCAAGCCAGTACAAGCTCTATTTTGGATCTTCATTTGGCATGGGAATGCGTTTGTACTTTATTCCAGAATTTATTGCGCGTTTTAAAGAGGGGGATCTGGGCTGGTGGGATGAGCTGGAAGCTTACAACCGGGCTATGCCAGTATAAGCCATAAGTCAACTCGTCAACTGCAGCATCAATCCTGAAAAAAGGTTTCAAGGCTTTTTCACAAACTGGAAATCCACATCAATGGTTTTTTCAAACACCAGTTTTTCAACTGCGTTATTCATCAAGACCCTGACTTTTTTTATGTGGCATGGTTCAGCCACGGAGAAAGATTTGCGTATCCCGCCTTTGCCCTTTTGCCTGTCCCAATAGCCTTCATAGCTCATCTTGCATGTCGTGACAGGGATCAGTGACAGTGCCAGGCCTTCGCTGGTGTTGATATCGTAAAACAGATCGGCTTCTACCTCACTGCCCACTGCCAGGGTGGCAGGTGTGCCGCCGATGAAATTAACGTCAGTGATGGTGGAACCTGTGCCATCGCGCTTTTTGGCTTCCAGCGCCGGGTCTGTCACATAGGTGTAGTTGACCGGGATATCATGTCTGAATGTCCTGTTATGCGCTGTGTCCTTTGCAATGATGCTGAGTGTGCTGACCTTGCCAGCTTCATTCAGGTAGACAAAACGGCTGACTGTGCCAGTACCGGGCACGAGTGAATCGGATGAACCCTGGTAATTTGATTCATAGCTGTTATCGAGTATTTTTACCCAGACCGGCATTTCTTCAGCGGGGCTGGAGTAGCGGTATTTGAACTTGACCGTGATGGGCTGCATGGCTTTCAAGGTGCTGCCAGGCTTGGGAGAGATACTGACGATATCAATGCGCAAGTCTGTCTTTGCTACTGCCTGCGCGGGCGGTGTGGCCGGTGCCGCAGGAAAAGTCTGCGCCGCCAGCGCCACCGCTGGCAACTGGGAAAGCGAGCTCACGATGCACAGAGTGGCAGCGATTGACGATAATTTCATGGTGAGGGTGTCCTGTCTGCTGATTTTTTGCATGCTACTTGCATAGGGATATGCGTTGATGCGCGCAGTGTAGCAAAAGCAGGTGACAGGGGATATCAGACTAAAGTATGCGGTATGGCCTGGTATGCCGGAACAAGGTGGCGGCAACTTTAGCTGGGGATGCCCTTATGATGAAGCTACGCCCATATCGCAGGCTAGCAACGGAGGCACGATCTTATTCCCAGCCCCCTTTTTTCCAGGACTTGCATTTGATCTTGGCATTGCCGTACAGGGTGAGCATTTGTTTTTCTATGCCCAGTTCTCGCGCACGTTCACGGCTCATGCAAAGATTATTTGTTCCCAGCCACCAGTTGATGATCCTCAATTCACCCTCCTGGCTTTGCTCCGCAAGGAAATAGATGTTATTAACAACTTCCAGATTGGGCGAGCTGTGCATTCTGGTCACAACAGAAGCATGGTCTTTTTTAAGATGACCGATCAAGACCTCTTCAATGCCGATAAACACAATTACTTCAGAATAGAATTCGATGACGTTTGGCTTGGGTATATTCGGTCTCCCCAGCTTGATATCATTGATGCGAGCTTCCATCAGAATGATATGAGGATGTTCAAGACCAGCCATGCTATTACAGCCACTGAGTACTGCCATCGTGCTCATGAAAAAAAGAATACGGGCAAAAAATTTCATTGTCTGTGGTTTTCCATGCTTGGTCTTGTTGATATTGCTGGTGCTGCAGGCAGCCTTCGCAGGTACGATCTGCATTTTGCCGGCCTGTTTTTTGTGGCAAGTAGCCATCCAAGTAGCCATCCATTTTTGGCAACTGTATTCATCAACATTCTGGTCATCACAGGATTTTATCAAGCAATTATTTCGAAGTGCCAATACTTGCCTCAAATATCTTTTCAACCTTAATTGACATTTAGTCTTGTTTTTAAGATATTATTAATTTAATCATATTTCCTACGCGATTTAAGCTCACCCATGAGCAGGCAAGGCGATGAAAACAGAAATTGCCTGAGATGTCATGGGCACAGGGAGATGGCAGGCTCTAGTACTTTGCTCTGTTGTGAAGCTGGTGCTGTATCTGCTGCATCTGCTCACTGATGCATGCGGTCTTTTTCCAGGCTAGTTCGATTTCAGCGCTTTTACCCTAGTTGTTGACTAATAAGTAAAAAAAATGAAACCACTATTCATCTTGCTGGCTTTTTCGTCTGTAGCGTTTGCAGCGGAGCCTGATTACACAATAAAGAATATTGACGCAAAAACTGTCGCCTATGACGGAGATATTGTCGCCGGGAGCCACAAAGATTTATTGGCCCACCTCACACCAGAAACTGAGCTGTTAAAGATTAACTCACCAGGTGGCAACGCAGAAGAAGCGATGTTAATGGCGAATGATATTCGACAAAGGAATATTCAACTTGTCGTAGAGTCTGCCTGCCTCTCATCTTGTGCTAATTATTTGTTTCTCGCAGCACGAAGTAAAGTGTTGGAGCCGGGTGCTTTTCTGGGTTTCCATGGTTCATTGGTTGGCATGCTGTCGCGAGAGTCAATCAGCCAATTTCAGAATGGAAAATTGAAAAGTGCGGACTTGTCCAATAAGGGACCACGAGAAGCTTTCATGAAACTAGGACTTTTGGAACTGGAATTTTTAAAATCCATCAGTGTCAATCGCGACCTGTTTAAAGAGATTGATAAGAAACTGAAACCAGTGATTTTGAAAGAAAAAAGAGAGCCCAAAGTAACTGGGAAAATAGTACTCATCAGCAGTGATAATCAATGGGAATATCAGATAAACGAGCTAGAAGCGGCGCAAGAAAAAGCCATGAATCTGGCAAAAGCTGGCATAGCGGTAGAAATAAAAATGGAAATGAAGAGAGAGGGCACAGCATCGAATCTGGCCTACTTTCCTGATCGGGGGATGTTAGAAAAATATGGGGTAAAGGGAATTGCAAGTTATTCCTACCCCAAGAACGCTGTCGAATTAAATCGGCGCGTTGTAGCCAAGATAGGTACAGGCGTTAATATTTTTGGTAACTTTTAAGGAAGTCTTATTCAACTCAACTCAATTCAACCCACGCAGGTAAGATTAAGCTGCGCTAATCGTATCTACATGAGCTTTCGTACTCGCATGATGGGAAAACAGGTACACTAATGCCTTCTTTTAAGGGGACATAAGATGGGCGTGGAATACCGACATTTTGTGGTCGTCAATGACAAGGATTGGCTACCAGCGGTGGATACCCTGGCACGTGTCGATGCGGTCTTGTATAAATGGTCCTTGATCGATAAACCGACCATGGTGTTTGACTTATCGACAATGAAAGAATCGTCAGAAAAATCCATTCCCAACTCAATGCCGGGTGCAGGCCAAGTGCTTGTCTACGATGAAGTTGCTAACGGCAAGCCCGTAGTCAACATTGCCGGGCGGTGTTACTACGATACCGTAAAGGACGAGGATCACTACATTTCAAGCATCATTGTTGTCGCCGGCAATGATATCCGCATCCAGCAGTCGGACGAGTACTGTTACTTTGAACAAACTTCACCTGCGCCTGATCAGGTCTGCGATGGTTTTATGTCTGACCTGGATACAATTCCCTGGCCTGTTTCAAAAACCTTTGATGCCTACCTGGTACACGGGAAATATTTGGGCACACCTAAGGTCAACATTCATTTCAGTAAAAATTTCCCTGGGCTGTATGAATGGACCAACTATGCAGGATATTGGCGCGGCGCTGTCATGCTGGACTTTGGCAAAAGCTTGCCGAACTTTTGCGAAAACTTACGTCAATTGCCTGCACGCGATTTTGTCAATGAACTGGCGACTGCATTTCGCGGGCCAATTGCCGAGATAGGTGTCGTTTATTAAGCCCTAGTAGAAACAGTTAGCCCGCTCAGGTAAGCAAGGGGACCAACATCTTATTCCCACACCCCGTTTTTCCGGTACTTGCATTTGATCTTGGCATTGCCGTACAGGGTGAGCATTTGTTTTTCTATGTCCAGTTCCCGAGCAAGTTGACGGCTCATGCAAAGACGATCCGTTCCCAGCCACCAGTCAATGATCCTCAATTCGCCCTCCTGGCTTTGCTCTGCAAGGAAATAAATTCTGCGGGCATCATCGATGATGGGAAAAGCATGCATTCTGGTCACAACAGAAGCATGGTCTTTTTTTAGATGGCCAATCAAGACCTCTTCAATTCCAATAAATACAACTATTTCAGGATAGGTAATATAGACGTTTGGCTGAGGGATATCCGGCCTCCCCCATTTGACATCATTCATGCGTGCTTCCATGAGGATGATACTGGGATGTTCAAGGCCAGCCATGCTGTTACAGCCATTCAACGCTGCCATCACGGTCATCAAAAAAAGAATACGGGCAAAAAATTTCATAGGCTGTGGTTTTCCATGGCTGGTCTTGTTGCTATTGCAGAGCAGACTCAATTTACTCATACGTGCGGACCAGTTTAAAAACCGCACGTACATCCCTTATTACATGCAATGATCACTCAGCCGCATAGCGCAGGACATAGCCAGATGCTTTGAACGCTTCATTGCCTGCCAGCTTGCCTTGCGACTCTTCAACAATCTTGAAACCCTCGCTGAGATAAAGCGTCAGCGCGGCCTGGTTGCCCTGCAGGACTTCGGTATCGAGTTTGCCCTGATTGGCGCTGATGGCGTGGCGCAGCAGATGCCTGCCTGTGCCTTGCTTGAAATTTGCGGGGTCTACATACAGCCAGGTCAGTTCGCCTTCGCACCAGGCGGCAAAACCTTGTACTTTTCCATCCAGTTCAGCGACGACGATGTCGCCGTCAAACAGTCCTTCGTTCTCGCCGGTTTGTTCCAGCGTCAGGTAGGCATCTGGCAAACCCGCGGCTTGCAGTTCAAACACGCGTGCCGCATCGTGGATAGTGCACAGGCGTGGCCAGTCGGCTGGCAGATAATTTCGTATGTTCATATATTGTGTCTTTCATGTTGGTATCGATGACAAAATCAGCGGGCGTGTGCGCCATGTCGGCCATGCCTTCAACGTCTGCAGAGGTGCAACAAGACCGGGCCAGATGTGCAAGACATAGCTCTTCTGTGCTGATGATGTGTGATGCATGTGTGATGCATGTGCGCCAGGAAGGGCATGCTCCTCAGCGGCTGTAAGGCACTGATCGTGCTCTTGAAGGATTATACGAACATGAAAAACATTGCCATACCTCTGTTAATTTCTATAATAAGATGTATTTTCGCCCATCCCTACCGAGACAAGCAGATGAAACTTCAACTCAAGAAAAACTATGTGCCTTATCTGGCAGTACTGCTGGCCCTGCCCTGCCTGACCTATTCTGCCGACAAGGCCAAGCCTGCGCCAACGATCAACACGCCAGACACCACCGTGTGCAGCAGCAATGCCGTAGAACGCACGCTGCCGTTTCCGGTTGGTGACAAGGCGCTGTACTTCCTCAACCTGCGCGATGGTGACAAGGTGCGGTCACCATTTAGGGTGGCATTTTCTGTCTCGGGCATGGGTGTCGCGCCTGTGCAGGCGGGTAATATCGACGGCACTGGCCATCACCATATCCTGATCGACCTGGACCTGCCGCAAGACATCAAGAAACCCATCCCCTTTGACAGTGCAGACGAATATCAACATCAGCATTATAAACATTTTGGCAAGGGAGAAACAGAAACCGTGCTGAACCTGCCACCTGGCAAGCACAAACTGCGTCTGATGTTCGCCAACCACCAGCACGTACCCTATTATATCGCCAGCAAGGAAGTCAACATCGAGGTGCTGCCGAGCAAGGGTTAAGCACAGCTGCTTGGAGCGAGTTATTGCTTACGAACCTGCGCCTACTACATTGCCCGCAAAACTCGCCATCCCACAAGCGTCATTCCTGCGCAGACAGGAATCCATCTGAAGAATATGGACAATGGTGGGGCTGAGATCACATTTGCAAAAACACTGAAAAAAAATCGACGTGCACTCCAACCTGGAGGCACGTCGTTTTTTTTGAGCAACCCTCATGACAAGGGTGCTGGCTTAATTGCTTACTTCGCTGCCGGTGCGACAGATGGTGTTGCTGCTACTGGCGCTGTTGGAGCTGCTGCCTTGACATCGTCCGCTTTCTTGTCTGCTTTCGCCTTCCTGGCATGTTTAACATGCTTCACTTTTGCCTCAGCCGCTGGCTTGGCTTCTGCCGCTGGTGCAGGTGTCGCCGGTGTGGCGGCTACAGCGGATGCGGAGGCAACAGCAACCGGTGCAGTAGCAGATGCCGCCTTGGCTGGCGCTGCTGGTGTGGTGGCGAAGGCGCTGCCCATCAATACGGTGGAAGCGATAATGGCGGTGATCAGTTTGTTCATGGTCTGGTCCTGGTATAGGTAAAGTAATGTGAGCTTCTGATTACCGGCAGCTCGTGCTGCCGGTATTCATGTAAAAACGTAAAACTTATTTCGATGCGGCGCTGGCTGAAGCGGATGCAGATGCTGCTTTCACTTCTTTCTTGGCGTGCTTTTCATGTTTCTCGTGTTTCTCATGCTTGACAGCTTTCTCAGTAGCTGCTGGCTTGGTTTCTGCTGCTGGCATTGCTGGTGTAGAAGCAACAGCGGAAGCAGATGCTGCCACTACTTTCGCTGCCGGGGCAGATTTTGCCACGCTGGCTGCGGCGGCTGCAGATGCTGGCTTGGCGGCCGTGGCAGCAGTAGCGCTAGCTGGCGTCTGTGCAAATGCGCTACCCATAACAACTGTGGAAGCGATGATGGCGGTGATCAGTTTGTTCATGATATTTTCCTATTCGTGTTTGGGTTTGTTTGCTCTGTTTTTGCACTTCATTTTTTGCTTCGTAGTCACGCTACGTAAGCCAAAAACGCCGCCCGGATACTTTGCGTTGACGCAAAAAAACCACTTTTCAGTGGCTTAGTGTTGTTGTTCTAAACGGCATATCAGCTGTCAACCGAATGCCATGCTCATGCGTTACGCGCGTAGGAACACAAAAAACGACGCCTGCCTGATGCATGGCGTCGTTTTTTTTGGGAGAGTTGAAAACACGATAGTGCGCACCACGCCTCCCACTCTGCTGATCACATGACGTCGCTTCTAGCACACACTATTTTTTGCACATTGCCGTGATGTAGGGCGCAATATATTGCGCCGCATGTGTACCTGGCATACGGCAGAGATTTTTTTCCAGAGTAGGCGGCGATCACATACGGCGCATTGCAATGCGTATATGGACTCCTCAGGAATTGCAAGTTTTTGTTGTTTCGGCTTAAGTTCAACTGCTCGCGTATATCCGGCTTCTCAATTGGGTACCGT
>NZ_QJKB01000028.1 GCF_003201815.1 Undibacterium pigrum | reverse complement strand
ATTTGGACTTCTCCTCTGTGAACTGAATCGTTTCATCACTCTTCAGTTTGGCACATTTGATGCCGTAAGGGGAGGAGTCCATTCCATTGCCCTACATCCTCACCTTGATCAAAGCGCATGAGGTGATCGTCAGCACCCTGCTGGCGGTTAAAACCTCTGTGCCATCTCCGTGTCTCTGTATTGAGAGGTCTTGAAGTCTTGCGTACAGCATTCTCAGGCTATCATATCCCAATACTTTTGCGCCATTGCCTCATCCTGTTCCACGCCCTCACCTTCTTCATACATGATGGCGAGGGTTTCTGCGGCCTTGGGGTGGCCGGCTTCGGCGGCGCGTTTGTACCAGGCTACTGAGAGTAGCATGTCCTGTTCTACATAGCGGCCACTGGCGTGGAATGCGCCGAGGTTGTACATGGCGCGCAGTTGTCCGGCTTCGGCGGCACGGCGCAGGCAGATGACGGCCTTGTTGTCGTTGACTTCTACGCCTATGCCTTGGGCATGGTAGATGAAGAGTTCAAACATGGCGTCGGCGTTGCCCATGACGGCAGCCTTGTTGAGCATCTGTGCCGATCTGGCGGGGTTTTCAGCAGTGCCAAAGCCATGGCAGGTAACCAGGGCAAGCAGGTAGAGGGCGTCGCTGTCATCCTGGTGTTGTATACACCAGGTATTGAGCAGGGCAAAGGCTTGCTGTGCTTCTTCATCGGTGCAGGTGTCGCGCCGGTAAAACCAGCGATAGCGCATCAGGGTCTGGCAAGCCTCGGCCTTGCCACGCGCGATGACTTCCAGCAAGACTTGTTCTGCTGCCGGGATATCAGCATCATCGGTGGGATTGCGCACCAGCCAGTCGGCCAGGTGGATGCCAGCATCGGCCAGCCCAAGATCAAAGGCCTTGCGCAAGGCCAGCGGAACCTGGCGCGCTTCGTCCAGCGACAAGATGCCGATGTTGAGATCACCGCGTTCTATCCGGCCTATCATGGCGATGGCCCAGGCTTGCAGTTCGCTGGCATCTTCTGGTGTGGTGCTGGATGCTATCCATTGCGGCACATCTTTGGGGTCTATGTGTTTTTGCATCTTTTATCTGCCTTTTACTTCAACATATCTTGCCGCAACCACGGCATTTCGTTCACGATGGTGACGGTGATTTCTGTCGTTTCAGCATTTAATTCCAGTATGCACAAGTCTTTGGTATCCCAATGATTATCGATGGGATAGCCACTGTCGGATAATTTTATCTCATACTTGCGGGCGGCAAAATTGAGTGTCAGATTTTTTCCCGGTCTTTGCGATCTGATAAGGACAGCAGAAATGACGCACTGCGCTTCTTCTTGTGGAATATTCTCATCACTCAGCATATTGAAGAAATGCGCTTTGGCAAGTTCTTCCAGTTACATCCAGCGCTGCTTTCTCTGTACATGTGGATTCAAGATTTGCGCCCCTTTTCCTTACGCCACTCCTTCTGGCAATCCGCATAATTCGCAAACTCATAACTGACGCCGACTTCGCCGCGGTTGATGGCGTGGGCCTGGGCGAAGACGATGATGTTGAGGATGTTGTCGGGCAGTTCGTGCTCGGTTTTGCCATTGGCCCACAGGTAGCCATAGCTGACCGAGCCTTCCTTGAGGCCGACCATCCAGAATTGCGGGCGGCGGCTGTAGAGGTCAGTCTTGACTTTGTCTTTCTTGAAGCTGGGTTTGCCGTATTGCTGTTCCAGCGCCTGTGCGATGCGGTCGGCGGCGGCCTTGATTTGTTCACCTGTGCCACTGACGGCGGTGATGCTGCGAGATGCTCCTAGCTTGCAAATGCCGCTGATGGGGGCGGTGACGGCGAAGTAGTCGCTGAATTCTGCCAGTGGTGCCGGTGGCTGGCCTTCAAACAGGTGCGGTCCTTTGGTGGATTTGACAAAGCCCAGTGTGCTGGCCAGCTCGGTTTCGCTGATGGCCATGGCGAGGCCGAAGGGGCCGCTGTAGGTGGCTGCTGTTGGTGCATGGGAGATTGCTGCGCTGGCAGCATCGACCTGGATTAATGAGGCCGCAGGTGCTTGCTGTGTTTGCTGTGCCTGAGGCACCTGAGACACCTGAGCAGCTTGTGCACTTGCCTGCTGCGCTGCTGGCTTGCAGGCGCTGGCAGTCATCACTGTAGCGATCACCATGGCGATCATGCAGGCGCGGGATAGAAGGAAATTTGTCTGCATGGTGCCGGGCTGGGTGAGAATAATTTTTATCATTGTCGCGGCAATTTAATGCTATCCGGATAAAAATTGCAATGGCTTTCATGCTGAAGTTTACAGATAGGCAAAACTCTGGGATATAGTGCGTGCTCTTGCTCAACTACACGGTACCTTATGACGCGCTTGCTTATCTCTGGCATTATTCCTGGCATCATCACCAGCATCCTTCTGCTTCAACCCTGCCAGACTGCGACAGCCGCTGAAGACCCGCCTGCTGCCACGCCCGTGGAAGAACCGCAGTCAGTTGCTGTCAACGGCGTCAAGAATCCTGAATTGCGCTCTTACCGCAATATGCTGGCTGGTCTGGATATGTTTGAGAGCAAGCGCCACCTGGCGCCGACTGCAGACCATCTGCGTTTCGTGCTCAAGCCCAGGTATGGAGAGACCACGCTGGCCGGGCTGAGCCTGCGCATTGCTACCGATGATCTATCCATCCCGGTGCCGCTCGCTGCCGATGGCAGCTTCATCCTGCCACGCGACCAGGCGGCTGCCGATGGTGATGCTGAACTGATGCTCAACCGCAGCCGTGGTGAATTCAATGGCATGCCACGTGTGACCAGCGCCAACGTGCCGCCAAATATGCGCCGCCTGGGTGATGTGCGCCTCGAATGCCAGGTGGCCATTGCGATTGCCAAGAAAGACATCAATGTCATGCTGCGAGCTGCCGCTGCCGTGGCCCTGGGTGGCACGGACTGGTGCATGTCATCGAAAGTCAGCTATGGTACGTATACGCCCTTCCCTACTGACAGCGTGAGCCTGGTGTCGGGCGACAAACGCACGGTGCTCAGCAGTGGCCATCGCCTGAAGTATGTTGTCCTGCCACTGGCCGACCGCAACTGGCCTGACGATACCCTGGTCGAATTCCAGCCATCGCCCGCCACCAGCATTACCCATTTCACCGCCCAGCCTATCTACCTGAGTGGCACCATGAACAAGTGGGGCACGACCCTGCCCCTGACGCAGACTGATGCCAGCAATTTCAGCGTGGATGCGGTTTTACCCAAGGGCCTCAGCAAGTTCAAGATAGTCTCAAAAGATTTCAAGATGGTGGAGCTTGGCGCAGCCGATAGCAGGGCCAATGAAAGCAAAGGTAATTTCGTCCTCAATGCAGGCAAGGCCCTGGCCTGGGCAGGCAAGGATATCTGGTTTGAAACGCCACAGGCGGGCAAGTATAACTTTGCCTTGAATGTGGCTGATCCGGATGCGCCGGTGTTGGTGGTTTCGGCTCGGGAGTGAGGGATGCGAGTTGTTGGATCGTAGGTTGGGCTACGGGTTATCAGCCCAACACTCGGCGTTTAAATGACGTATGCGTTTTCACAGGCCCAGTGTTGGGCTGGTAAACCCTAGCCCAACCTACGAAACGTCGCTTGGCGAGGCGCAGCCCAAGCGACATGATCCACCTCCCCTTCACACCCTGTCCAGCGGCAATCTCGTCATCAAAAATTCCAGCAAAGCGGCTACCCTTGGTGGTATCGCTTCCTGTTTGTAGAACACTGCCCAGACTGGCTGCAACCACGGCAGGCTGATATCGGGTAGCACGGGTTTGAGCCTGCCATGGGCGCGGTCGGCCATGGTCAGGAAGTCGGATAAACACACGATGCCAGCGCCCTGCACTGCCAGGTGGCGCAGGGTTTCGCCATTGCTGGCGCTGACGACGGGGTCTATGGTGTAGCCTTCAGTATTGGTATCATCCGCAGCAGGCAGCGGCCAGGTATTCAAACTGGCGGGGGCGGTAAAACCCAGCAGCCGGTGCTGGGCCAGGTCAGCCACGGTTTGTGGTTCACCATGGCGTGCCAGGTAATGCGGTGCCGCCACCAGGCGGATGCGGCTGCTGCCGAGACGGCGGGCGTGCAGGCTGGAATCCGTCAACTGGCCTATGCGTATGGCCAGGTCTGCCCTTTCTTCGATGAGGTCGACAAAGGTTTCGCCACTGACCAGTTCAAGCTTGATGAGTGGGTAGGCATCGAGAAAATCTGCCACCAGCGGGGCCAGCAAGTGATCGAGCGTGGGGGTGGCGGCGTTAACCCTGACCAGGCCGGATGGTTGCGACAGGCGTGCGCTCAGTTGTTCTTCAGTGTCATCAATATCGCAGAGTATCTTCTTTGCCCTTTGCAAGAGCCAGTGACCTTCCTCAGTCAGCTCCAGCTTGCGGGTGGTGCGCGTCATCAGGGTCATGCCCAGCTGCGCTTCGAGGCGGGAAATACTGCGGCTGATGCCGGACGGCGTTTGCGCCAGGCGCTCTGCTGCGGCTGAAAACGAGCCGGTTTCGGCCACTGCGACCAGGGCTTTCATGGTTTCCAGGCTTAGCATTGTTGACTCCCAGTCATAAGTTAAGTGTAGCTTAAGCTATTTTTCTTTGTCTTGCATGGGTTCAGACTGCAGCCTGTTATTCATTTCCCCATGTATGGAGTCCATAATGCCCTTAGCTCTCTGGGCGCTGACACTCAGCGCCTTTGCCATCGGTACGACAGAATTTGTGATTGTCGGCCTTATCCCCACCATCGCCAGCAGCCTGGGCGTATCTGTTCCTTCTGCTGGTTTGCTGGTCAGCCTGTATGCGCTGGGCGTGGCCGTAGGCGCACCGGTATTGACGGCACTGACTGGCAAGCTGCCGCGCAAGCAATTGCTGCTGGGCCTGATGGCCTTGTTCACGATTGGTAACCTGGTGGCCTGGATGGCACCCAACTATGCCTCGCTGATGGCGGCACGCGTGCTGACTGGCCTCGCGCATGGGGTGTTCTTTTCCATAGGTTCTACCATCGCCACTGGCCTGGTGGCCAAGGACAAGGCGGCCAGTGCGATTGCGCTGATGTTTAGCGGCCTGACGGTGGCGCTGGTAACGGGTGTGCCGCTGGGTACCTTCATCGGCCAGCATCTGGGCTGGCAGTCTACGTTTCTGGCAGTGTCGGCGCTGGGTGTGATTGCTTTTATTGGTTGTGCGGTTTTGACTCCCTCGACGATTGCCAGCAGCAAGCCCGCCTCTTTATTGACGCAAATGGCAGTGTTGAAAAAACCGCGTCTCTTGCTGGTATATGCGATGACAGCCATGGGTTATGGCGGCAGCTTTATCGCCTTTACTTACCTTGCACCGATACTGCAAGACATCAGCGGCTTTAGCGCCAATGCAGTTGGCCTGATGATGCTGGTGTATGGCGTCTCGGTGACTTTTGGCAATATCTGGGGTGGCAAACTGGCTGATAAAAAAGGCCCGGTCGCGGCATTGCAAATCGTCTTTGCCTTGCTTGCCCTGGTCTTGCTGGTGCTGACTTTTACTGCTCACAATAAATGGCTGGCCTTGCTGACCGTACTGGCCTGGGGTGCAGTGGCTTTTGGTAATGTACCGGGTTTGCAGGTGTATGTGGTACAGCGTGCTGAGCAGGATGCGCCGCAAGCCGTGGACGTGGCATCAGGCTTGAATATCGCAGCCTTCAATGTGGGCATCGCAGTTGGTGCCTGGGCTGGTGGCCTGATAGTCAGCCATATCGGTTTGATGCATACGCCATGGATAGGTGCGCTGGTGGTAGTAGGTGCCTGGGGCTTGACGACGCTGGCGGGGCGACTGGACAAGGCGGATGGGATTTCCTTTGTGCCGGGACAAGCAAGCGCAGTTGCCACGCATTAAGCGTAGTCAGAGTACCGCCGTCTTTTACCTGTAGGAGCGGCTTTGGCCGCGAACAGTAAACACCGTGTTCGCGGCCAAAGCCGCTCCTACATGAATGCCGTGACCCGACCTGTACGCAAAAAATATCCTGACCAGGAATGGATATGGCTTCGCTTCTTTCATCTCCATTTTAGTTTTCGCAAAGACAAGTCCGTCACTTGAACGCATACACAGGCATACACAGGCGCTCAGCAATCCCTGATAAACCTTGATTGACGCCGCAATTTTTCTTTGTTAGGATCGCCCCATATCACTGGAAACAGTGACGTAAGCGTTTACGTTAGCCAACGCGCAAACAAATTTGTCATGCATTTGCAAGCAGATTTGTCGCGCTATGGATGATGTATATGCGACTACGATTACAGCTGGTATCTCTACTACCACGACTGCCATTCCGGCGTTCTGTCTCTCTCCGCATTTTCACGAATGCACCTCTCGCCACTAAGGTTGGCCTTTTCCTTTGTTTTTTTGTCGGCTTTGCCGATGGTGTACTCATGCCATTTTTTGCCTTGTGGGCAGAAAAAGAGGCAGGCATTTCTGCCGCCCACATAGGCTTGCTGCTGGCTTGCTATTCTGGTGGCGAATTGCTGGCCACGCCCCTGGTGGGCGGTATTGCCGACCGCGTCGGGCGTCGTCCGGTGTTGCTCATTTCCACGGCGGGCGTGGGGCTGGGCTTTGCCATGCTCTACTTTACCCACGGCGTATGGGCATCTGCCCTGGTGCTGATCTTGATAGGCGCGTTTGAAAGCGTCTTGCATCCCACCATTTCAGCGGTGATTGCCGATGCCATACCGCCTGAACAACATCGCTATTATTTTTCCATCGCACGCGTCATGTCGAGTGCAGGCCGTGTTGCCGGGCCTGCAGTGGGGTCTGTGCTGGCGCTGTTTTCTCTCGGCGCGGTGTTCCTCGGGTCTGCGCTGGCGACGCTCATCAGTACGCTGATCATTGCGCTATGGCTGCCAGAGACATTGAACAAAAATACCGTCCCAGATGATGAGGAAGAAAGTTTGCTGGGCATCCTGCCTGCCTTTCGGGATGCACGCCTGGCTGGTTTATTGCTGTGGTCTATGTGCCTGCAAATATCGGCGGGCTGGTTAAGTTCAGTCTTGCCGCTGTATGCGGTGGATGCAGGCACTCTGACACCTTCGCAAATAGGTTTGCTGTTTACTTATGCTGCGGTACTGACGGTGCTGTTCCAGTTGAAGATCAGCGCTGTTCTCGCGCATGTGTCTAATTTCAAGATGGTGATTGCCAGCGGTTGCGTGCTGGTGGGCGCTTTTATCTGCCTGCTGTTTTCATCCAGCCTGGCGGCGCTGGTACTCGGGGTGAGTTTGCTGTCGCTGTCGCAAATGCTGTTTGGCCCCTTGCTGCCTACCCTGATCATGGAACTGGCGCCTGCCCATACACGGGCGACTTATATGGCCGCAGCATCAGTAGCGGCGGATTTGAAAGATACCGTGGGGCCAGCGGCGGGTACATCCCTGTACGCCATTGCCGTGCGCCTGCCGTGGATGGTGGGGATACCGGTTGCGGCATGTGCGACGCTGGCGCTGGCGTTTAATGTCAGGCGGTACAAGTGAGAAGTACAAGTTAAGGAAGCCTCGTAGGTTGAGCCGGTTCGTAGGTTGGGCTACGCTTTACCAGCCCAACACTCGGCATTTAAATATCGTATACGTGCGCAGAGGCCGAGTGTTGGGCTGATGAGGCGTAGCCCAACCTACGCCCTGCACAAACACTATCATTACTAACAAGAGCTGCAGCTCACAAAAAATACTAAACATCATGACCACAACTACCAAACACCACATAGAACGCCTGCGCTGGGAAAAACGCCGCAGGACCCTGCGCGTCATCAACATCACACGCCTGACGCCACATATGCAGCGCATCACTTTCCAGTCAGATGAGCTGCATGATTTTGCCAGCCTTGCGCATGATGACCATGTCAAGATCTTGCTGCCCATTGCGGGCGAAGCAGACAGCTTTGTTACACGCGAATATACGCCGCGATATTTTGATACTCAGGCAGGCACCCTGGTGCTGGACTTTGCCTTGCACCAGCACGGGCCAGCCAATGCATGGGCGATGCAAGCCAAGGCTGGCGACACCTTGATCGTCAGCGGGCCGGGTAAATCCATGGTGGTGGCAGACGACTTTGACTGGTATCTGCTCATGGGCGACGCCACTGCCCTGCCTGCCATCACACGGCGTATTGAGCAATTGCGTGCAGGCGTACACGCCACCAGCATCATCATGCTTGCTGATGCAGCAGATAAACAGGCTTGTGTAAGCGCCGCCAGTTGGCAAGCGCAGTGGCTATTGCGTGAGCATAATTCAGTCAGCGATGAACAGGCTTTGCTGGCAGCAGCCGCTGCATATCAATTCCCGCCTGGCGATGGTTACATCTGGATCGCTGCCGAAAAACAGGCTGCACGGGCATTGCGTAGCTATATGGTGGAACAGCGCGGGCAGCCAGAGGCATGGATAAAATCATCGAGTTACTGGACGCGCGAAGAGGAGTGAAGGGATGTAAAGCGCGTTGCAAAAATGCTGTTTGCGTCTTTTCGGGCCTCATCAATTGTAAGTTTTCTGTAACAGGGAAATCAATTTGTTTCTTACAAATTTGTCATAAATCAGGGAGCGGTAATACCACTTTCTTTTCCAGACAAATTTTGTGTATTACAAATTTGAATTTGATATTTTCTGGCCATTTTTTGTCAGCGGCTGATCTTGGTCTGTATCTGGGCCTGCAGATGGTTTGCCCAAGTGGTATTGCCACAGGCATTGCCTTAAATTTGGAAAAGTTTCCAATTCCAGCAAGCCAAATTTGCCAGCCAGCGATGGGATGCTTTCCAAACTGACCAAATCTGTCAGTCCCACTGACAAAATTTGAGATGGACCACGCCCCAATTCAGGGCAGGCATCAGCCCATTTACACGGTCTTGCAAGATGTCTGGCATTTGGATACTGTCAGGCCACACACAACAATCAAAGACCAGTTTTACCTGTTTCTCTTTTTAGCTTTTTTGAGCTTTTTTGTGGCCCTTGGCCTCAGCCATGTTCCACTGCGGCGCATCCACAAACATGTGCCATGCAATATAGACAGATGCCATCCATGTATCTGCACATCTATAAATCAACGTAAAAAACCAGGAGTTCATACGTGAAAAAAATATCTCCCCGCATGACGGCCATCTATCTGGCCTCATCGCTACTTTGTTTGCAACTTGCAGCCTGCGGCGGTTCCAGCACTGCTGATTCTGGCAGCACCAATGGTGGCCCCAGCCCTATGGCTGCACCGCCGCAGGCTGCGCCTGCCGAGACTGCACTGACACCTGTTACAGCTACCGCCAGTTCGGTAGAACGTGGTGACCTGTCGGCAGCAGCGGCGATAGACCACAACGATAATACCCGCTGGGGCAGTGCGTTTACCGATGACCAGTATCTGACACTGGACTTTGGCAAGACAGAAACCATCACCCGCGTGCGCATACAGTGGGAAAACGCCCATGCCACGCAATATCTCTTGCAGGTCTCGGACAATAATAGTGACTGGACCACCATCAAGACCGTCGACAATAGCAAGGGGGGTATTGAAGACCTGACAGAGTTGAATGGCAAAGGCCGTTACCTGCGCGTAAAAGGTATCAAGCGTTCTACCCAGTATGGTTATTCCATCATAGAGATACAGGCATTCTCGGGCACGCCAGTGGTGACACAACCTGGTACAGACCCGACCCAGCCCAGCCAGCCAGGCACGCCTGGAACGATAGACTTGAGCAAGCCTGGTGTGGCCGTCAAGCCTGTCGCTGCTACTTCTTCCGCAGTAGAAAACCAGGCCATGTCGGCCGCCATGGCGATCGATGGCAAAGCCAATACCCGCTGGGGCAGCACTTCAGAAGACGGTGCCTGGATACAGTTTGACTTTGGCAGCAAGACACCCGTCGGCTATATGAAGCTGGTATGGGAAAACGCCTATGGCAAGGAATACGCCCTGCGCGTTTCTGACGATGGCCAGACCTGGACACAACTGCGCTATGTCAGCGGTGGCAAGGGCGGTACGGAAGAATTCTTTAACCTGGGTGCGAATGCCCGCTACATACGCCTGCAAGGTGTGGCCCGCGCCACCCAGTATGGTTACTCTTTGTTTGAAGTTGAATTCAAGTCACCAGGCAGCGACAACACCCTGCCGGATGCGACCACATCTGCTTTAAAATTCCCTGCCAGTGGCAGCGGCTGGGCACCTTTGCCGGCCGCAGCAGAACCACTGGAAAGCCTGCAATTCACTCTGCCTGATGGCACCCTGGTCACACGCTTTGGCGCACGCGGCCTGGCACGCCACGGTCGTGAACGTGGTGAAGAATGGAATGAAATTGGCTATGGTCCGAATGAAACCGTCGATGCCGCAACCGGCTTGCCAGTCGACAAAGGCCCGGGCAATTACCTGACCTTTGTCGCGCAATATTTCAAGAACCGCACCTGGGGTTTTGAGATCATCGACAATAGCCGCGTGGCTGGCGTGACCAAACCAACACTGACCGTCAACCAATACAATACCGTCGACTTTTTGCCTGGTGGCGTGGCCTTCTTCCGTGGTTTTGACCGCGTCGGTGTCACTGGTTATGGCTGGATGAATCCAGGTGAGCTGGTCGACCGCAATGTCGCCATCTGCAAACCCGTGCCCTACCCTGCCAATAACAAGCTCAACACGCCTGATGGTGTGAATGGTGCCTGTACCTTGCGCGTGAAAGACTATCCTGGCCATAGCGACCTCGATGCGAATGGCTTCCCGAATGGCAAGAACATCCCGGCACGTCCGCTGGTGGTGGGTGACATCATTGAAGTGTCGCCATCGATGTTCTCCACACCTGAGGGCATGGCTGCCAAGGGTGACAATGGCGGCGTGCGCTATTACTCGTCTGAATGGATTTATGTGGTTGGTGCTGGCCTCAAGCCCTGGTATGGCGTACAGCCGCGTTTGAACTCAGTGCCACTGCCGGATGAAACTTTGTCTGGTGGCCAGGGTTCAGTCTCTTACAATTACTCTGACAATGGCTTGTTCATGTTCCAGCAGCCACACAATAATGCGGGTATGCAAAACATACAGCGCTTTGTTGAGGGCCGCCGCCTGGTGCATACCAACTTTACGACAGGTGACCATAACGAGAATGGCAATGACCGTTACCAGCAAGCCGTGGGTTTGCAGGGGCCACGTTTCAACCAGTCTGCCTGTATTGCCTGCCACGTTAACAATGGCCGCAGCCCTGCACCGGTGGCCATCAACCAGCGTCTCGACAGCATGTCGGTGCGGGTAGCAGCAACTAATGCAGCAGGCCAGCAATTGCCGCATCCGCAATATGGCACCGTGGTACAGATGAATGCTTTCTCCAGCAGCGGCGTGCCTCAAAACTGGGGCACCAATGTCAACGTCGCCGGATTCGAAACCCGCAGCACCAAGCTGGCCGATGGCACTACGGTAGAATTACGCAAACCCACGCTGGCATTTGAAGGTGCAGTACCAGCCGTGTATTCGCTACGCGCAGCCCAACCCATGATAGGCATGGGTTTGCTCGAAGCCATACCTGAAGCCGACATCCTGGCACGTGCCCGCACATCACCAGATGCCGATGGTGTGGTCGGCCTGGCCAACTATGTGTATGAACCAGAAACCGGTGCAGTACGCGTAGGCCGCTTTGGCTGGAAAGCATCCAAGGCCACCCTGCGTCACCAGACTGCCGCTGCACTCTTGCAGGACATGGCCGTCACGTCACCAAGCTACCCTAACCGCAGTTGTACAACAGACCCGGCAAGCTGTGCTACCGCACCTGCGCAAAAAGGTATCACTGAGGCTGACCTGCAATCCATCACCCGCTACCTGGGTCTGGTGGCAGTGCCTGCCCAGCGCAGCATCGCCAGCGGCTTCCCCAAAGGTGTCGCGCCTATGGATGAGCACGTCGTCAACCCACAGCAAGTCAGTGCTGGTGCCAAGGTGTTCCAGGCCATGCGTTGCTCTGCATGCCACACGGTAGAGATGAAAACGGGCAGCGGCCATTTGCTGGCAGAACTGCGCAACCAGACCATCAGGCCATACACAGACCTACTCCTGCATGACATGGGCGCCGGTCTGGCCGACAAGCTGGTAGAAGGCCAGGCACTGGGCAATATGTGGCGTACCGCGCCGCTGTGGGGCATAGGCTATACCGACAAAGTCATGGGCAATAACAGCAAGGTAGGCTACCTGCACGATGGCCGCGCCCGCAACCTGACCGAAGCCATACTCTGGCACGGCGGCGAAGCAGATAAATCCCGCCAGCGTTTCGAGAATTTGTCCAAAGCGGATCGTGATGCGGTGCTGGCTTTCTTGAAGTCTTTGTAAAGTTCTTGTAACTAGCCTTGCGTTTTAAAACGGCTGTTGAACAGATTGATGTTCAGCAGCCGTTTTTCTTTTGCACGAACATAGCCCTCCCGTAGGAGCGGCTTCAACCGCGAATGTTTGAAAAGCCACATTCCATGCTACGACCCGAATGTTCGCGGCTAAAGCCGCTCCTACAACATCAAAGAAGCGCTGTGCAGGCTTACCCACCACAAGTCTGTCCATGATGCCAACAACCGAAGCAAATACCCCACCCTGTAGGAGCGGCTTCAGCCGCGAATATCAAAATACTGAAAATAGACGACACGGCCCGCTATTCGAGGATAAAGCCGCTCCTAGAAGCCTTGCCAACTGCACGCCCGGCAAGACTGCGGTATAGTTTCCCGCACTGATTGAGGAAAATTCTTGAGGAAATATATGCATAGTCTTGCTGGAAAAACCGCCGTAGTCACCGGCGCAGGACGCGGCCTGGGTGCCGCGCTGGCCATCTCACTGGCAGAGGCAGGCTGCAAACTCATCCTGTGTGGCCGCAATCTTGCACAACTCGCTGACACCGCCAGCATCATACAAAACATGGGCGGCGCAAACCCTGTATGCATAGCAACCGATCTGGCCGATGTGCAGAGCGTGCAAGATGCTGTGGATACCATCACCACATCGCATACACATATAGACCTGCTCATCAACAACGGCGCCATGTGGCTGCAAGCCAGCGATGAAGCCTATACACCTGCCCAGGTACTGGGCGTCATCAACTCTGCCGTCACCGGCACCTTCCTGTTCACCCAGGGCCTGCTGCCGCTATTACGATTATCAGAAGGCGCAGACATCCTCACCATAGGCTCCATCAGCGGCTTGCCAAACGCCAGGATGCAAAGCGTGTCCGTCCCCTTCTACGCCGCCAAACGCGCCCAGTCCGGCCTGGCAGATGGCTTCCGGCAAATGCTGGCAGGCACCCCCATCCGCTCTATCAGCGTACACCCACCTTATCTCGATGACGTAGCACCCCAGCAACCAGAATGGGATGCCGTGCAAGACCGCAAGAAAGGCGAACGCGCAAGCAGCAAGGACGTGGTCGATGCCGTACTGTTCGCACTGACACGCCCGCGGCATATTACTTTGTCGGTGATACTGGATGCGGATGAGGGTGGGGTGTTTGGGTGAGTCGTACTTGTATGTATTGGTAGATGACGCTATGGAATAAAATGCTCCTGGCAAGAAAGCATAAGACCTGAAAGCTCACCACAGAGACACAGAGTCACAGAGAAATGCAGGAGGATGACGGAAATGCATACTGCTATATGCCCTCATGCTTGAGGTCTTTTCCTTTTTTGGAGTACACGGTTTTGTACGATTACGCTGGCGCTAATCGTACCTACATGGGCTTGTGGAGCAGCGGGGGTAGGGACAAATGCCTCTCGGGCAGGCGTGGAGGGGGCGTTGTCTGCAACGCCAGTTATCATTATTCGTAGGTGAGTAAAAGTGAGCACTTTAAAAAACAAGGTATACAAGATTTGCAGTGATGTTGCATCGGAATATCCTGGTTGGGAATTTTTGTCGTCGGGTCAATTCAAAAATAAATCATTAAAGCACTTGACATTGGCAATCAACCTGGGATTTGGTTTTACAGTGAACGATACCCCATTACTGCCAGCAATCCATATCTATCACAAGAAGTCAATGGCCTTATTCAAGAAACTCAATGGATATGATCGACCCACCTCTATCGTGAGGTTTCAAACCGTTTATCAGTTGCTTACACATATGCCTGAAGACTTGCGCAGAATATGTTGGATACTGGCAGATAAAAATCTTCAGATGAAGGTGGCCCCTCCATCTGAAGGAGCTAAAAAACAGATGATAGATGTCACAGAGTGTCGGCCAATTTTGCAAGCTGTGATGGCGGATGGCATTGCTCTCATAGAAAAACTATATCATCTTGATTCCGAAGAAAGCTTTTTGCGTAATCTCCCACCCAAGTACACTCCTGGCAGTGACAAGGTTCCTTATGACGAATTTGAAAGAAACAAAGGGGTTATGGTTTGCATTGCACGCGCGTTGACTGGGGATTTTGATTTCACTAGCAAATATCGAGACGATAATTATTCAACAGTATTCCCTAAGAATCTTAAGGAAATTGATAGCCTGCTTGAGATTATGCCGGAATTGAAGATCCAATTTTACAAGAAAAACAATGTCGTATGAAATTCCAAGAGCATGAAGAAGTACTACTACAGTACGCATTTAGCAATGCTATCCATACAATCGACTCGGACGCTTCACGCCAGTCATTTCGGCGTTATGAGGCATGAGGGTGAAAATTTCGATCACTTACATTAGTGGGGATAGGTTTTTTGGGAAAGCATATATAAAGTGTTTTTCATTTATCAAAAATATAGAAATCGCCTTGGCTGAACAATCCGATCTTGGTAAATTGTCTGAATATATATTCGTAGTATTTGTAGACAAACCGTCTGAATATTCCAAATTAGTTCTATTCAGCAAAAAACATATTGAAATCCAAGTTGGAAGAGACCTTGAACATGATTACCGTCCAATGGCGAAGAATGACAACAACTCAAAAATTAAACAAGAAATCCGTTTGCGAATTAAAGATGCGTTTGCCTTAATTATTTCCCAATCTGACGCAAAAAACAGAGTCGAAAAAATAGTGGAAGATTGGTACGCCTCTTAACCTGCCGGTCGACGGGGAATCGCCGATGACAATTTCACTTCGATTTGAACCACAGAAAGCTGGGTAGAGTAGAGGGCCGTAGATACGATTAGGGATGTAGGTACGATTAGCGCAAGCGTAATCGTACGCATGCTACCTTTTCAAGCATATTTCCATACCATTGCTTCTTTGCGATTTTCAGTCTGCAATAAACTATGTCCGTGTTGCAATAGACGGTTGATGTCTCTGCGATGCTCTTGAGATTTTTTCCTTTTTTGGAGCACACGGTTTTGTACGATTACGCTGGCGCTAATCGTACCTACCCAACATCTGAAACAAGCGTGATTTTATAC
This sequence comes from Undibacterium pigrum, assembly GCF_003201815.1. Taxonomy (GTDB): domain Bacteria; phylum Pseudomonadota; class Gammaproteobacteria; order Burkholderiales; family Burkholderiaceae_D; genus Undibacterium; species Undibacterium pigrum. Next base: position 706 of record NZ_QJKB01000028.1, on the reverse strand, counting down.
GTCACGAATACAATTCCTTCACAAAAAATTAATCGCTCTTTCAGATGGGATAACGAAATGACGCAGCTATCAACATTGCTTGACAAATATGGCATTGACCTTGATCTGGAGGAGAAGGAGCTTTGGTACAGAGAAAGACAGGGAAACGAAAAAGTAACGGACGAAGTCTTGAAAAGTATCAGTTCAGTACAAGGAATTGCAAAGCTAAAACTCATTGAATGTTCCAACGTTAGCGGGACTTTCCTGAAGGATTTCCCCTCTGAAGTCCTAGAAGAAATACATTTGATTGCCTGCCCATTCTCTGACGAAGGGTGCAAGTTCCTGCCTGGTTTTTCCAGACTAAAAACTTTGGTGCTGACCGGGACAGAAATAACAGACAGTGGGATTCCATACATTGGGCAACTTGAAAGTTTGGAAAGACTGCAATTATTCGGCAGGCTGGTTACAGATACTGGTATTTTGCAGCTTGCTGCATTGAATGATTTGAAAATTTTGGAAACTTACTTTCCATTGGTAAGTAAAGAGGCGATTGATCAATTGAAGAAGCTTCTCCCAAATTGCGCTATCGTTGCAATGAGGTAAAAGGTGGTGGCCGCAGGTGCGATTAGGGACGTAGATACTGTTATCCCAGTCAAGCGAAATGCAAGCTAGCATCGAATGGTTTTCCGGATTTCAAAACCCCAAAAGCGACATGTATCAACTTTCT
>NZ_QJKB01000027.1 GCF_003201815.1 Undibacterium pigrum | reverse complement strand
ATTTGGACTTCTCCTCTGTGAACTGAATCGTTTCATCACTCTTCAGTTTGGCACATTTGATGCCGTAAGGGGAGGAGTCCATTCCATTGCCCTACGTTAAGGCAATTTCTACCAGCATGAGCAGCTTCAAACGTAAAAAGGTGCGCATGAATCGTTCTCTGTTGACCGCATGACGCAGTTTTTGGCATACCGCATTTTTTGTAAATGGCCGTGATGTAGGGCGCAATATATTGCACCGCATGTGCGCCTAGCATACGGCAAAGATATTTTTCCAGAGTAGGCGGCGATCACATACGGCGCATTGCAATGCACCCTACGGCCAGGAAATTGCTGACTACAGAAGCAGCTTTTGGCGAAAAATGTTGCAACACTTTCCCGACTGTAGCCGCTCGTGCACGGTGACGATAGCTGGGAAATTAGCCGCATCCGGTCATGCCCTGGCGAACTGTTACCTCGCACCGACAGCAATGCAAGCCCGGTATAATAAAGCAGCCAACGCACACTCAGAGACTACTTCTATGAGCACACATCCTGATGCACAACACCAAGCTAATCAATCTCCAAACTATCTGGAAGATACACATGAGGCCTTGCTACAGGCAGACCCTGAGCTGGTCGGGCTCTGGCTCAAGGGTTGGGCGCTGGCACGAGGCATCGCCCAGCCTGTCGCTGCGCATGGTGGCTGGCGTGTCGATGTGGGCTGGCCTGAGCAAAAGACGCGGTATGTCTTCCCTGGCTTGGTGCCAGACATCGCAGACCTGGCGCACACTATTGACGAGCCCTGGGTTTTCTTGAAAACCTGCGCGTCCGCTGCCTCACTACAGGCAATGCTGCCTGCCCACTGGATCATACAGCGCCCCGGTTATATGATGACGCTGGCGGGCCGCATGCCAGCAGTACTGGATTTGCCAGCAGGGTATAAACTCGATATCACAACGGCAGAATCCATCTCCACGGTGCGGGTGCTGACGACAGAAGCTGAAGTGGCCGCCTCTGGCCGCATCGTATTCGTCGATGAGTTGGCCATCTATGACAGCATAGAAACGCAGGCGACACACCAGCGGCGCGGTCTGGGGCGTGTGCTCATGAAACAACTGGAAGCCGTCGCAAGAGAGCGCGGTATCGACGGCGGCGTACTGGTGGCGACACCCCAGGGCCGGGCACTGTATGCAGGCCTGGGTTGGGAACTGCATTCGCTGTATAGCACCGCCGTCATCCAGGCAGCTACCTGAAACGATCACAGGCGTTGGAAAAAGGGCATTACCAGACCCAAGCTTGCGCCAGGTGCGCCGATTTTTTTGATGTGAATGTCTGCAAAATAATATTGAAAATTGGTGAGCATGGCACAGGCCCTGCTGACCGCATGACGCAGTTTTTGGCATACTGCATTTTTTGTAAATGGCCGTGATGTAGGGCGCAATATATTGCGCCGCATGTACACCTGGCATACGGCAGAGATTTTTGTCCGGAGAAGGTGGCGATCACATGCGGCGCATTGCAACGCGCCTTACGTGAAGGAAATTGCTAACTGCGAGGCAGTTTCGGGAGCTATTTTGGCTCAAAGTAAGTAACGGCATACCTGCATCAAATTCACTGTGCAGTGTTTTTGCCTGATCGCTGAAATCAGGCTATTCCTGCCGCGCAAACATGCTTCCCGCTCGCAGTCATTCCGTTTTGCAACAGACCTAATTGTTGACCATCAGTCTTTGGATATCCAAAATTGCAAAGTGTAATCTCCAGAACTTCCTCCAGCGGCGACCAGGCACAGGCGGTAATCTGGTTGATTGTCGCATCCCGTGTGACGGATCCCAACTTGTTCACTGGGCGATAACCAGCCCAGTATGTCATCAGAGATTTTCTGCGGAATCATGCTTTCAGTGAAGTCACCGTTTTTCTGCTCTTCCTTGCGCTTGAGGTAGGCTGTCAGCTCTTCTTTTGAATAGCTTTGTTTGATATCGACACTCACCAATTTCAATTTCCTGCTATCCGGATAGGTAGTCAGTGAAATACTTCCCGCTTTTGCCCGAAACACGGTCTTGTCAGGCAGGTGGACCGTCAAATAGTAAATTATACGATCGCAATAATAGTCATTCTCGAGCCCGGTTAATTTAAAACAGTGTGCTTTTTCTTGCGACATGACTGTGTCGATTGTCGACCGGTCGTCCAGCGTTACATTGATATGTGCAGGCCAAATGCGTTTGACCAGGAAAATACTTGTAGGCACAAAGACGCAGAGGGATAAAAAACCAATAATGAGCGACTTATCAAAATTGGTTCTGCGGCGTTTGTAGGCATAGATAAAACCATATCCTGCTGCAATGTAAGCCACCGCCCAGATGCATAAAAGCCAGAAGGCTGCAGATTCAGGACTCATTCCGGTGCTCCTTGCGCATTAATGATGCTGTCAAGCTGAGGAGCTGTCTTTTTTGAGATTTCATCAATACTCCGTTTTAACTGAATTTTTTCAGTTGCGATCAGTGTAATGTAAGTGCGCACATCGTGTTTTTTAGTGGCCATAGTGGCTATGATAGCCATGCGCACGACTATGCACGGGCTTCCCGCTCGCAGCCATTCCATTTTGCAACAGGCCCAATTGCTGACTATCGGTGTTTGGATACCCAAAATTGCAAAGTGTAATCTCCAGAGTTTCCTCCATTTGCTTTCAGGCAGAATTGGTATTCCGGTCTATTGAAGCATCCCGTTTCACTGAGACCAAATTGTTCACTAGGCGTCAGCCAGGCCATTATTTCATCAGAGATTTTCTGAGGAATCACGCTTTCAGTGAAGTCGCCGCTTTTTTGTTCTTTCTTGCGCTTGAGATAATCTGTCAGCTCTTCTTTGCTAAAACCTTGTTTGATATAGCCATCGATTGATATCACTTTCCTGCTATTCGGAAAGGTAGACACGCCGATATTTTTTGTTTTTGCCCTAAATTCAGTCTTATCAGGGAGACGAACCGTCAAATAGAAAATAATGCCATCACAATAATAGTCATTATCGAGCCCGGTTAATTTAAAACAGTGCGCTTTTTCTTGCGACATAATGGCGTCTATAGTCGTGCTTTCATCCACCGTCAAATTGATATGCGCAGGCCAAATGCGTTTGATCAGGAAAATACTTGTAGGCACAAAGACGCAGAGGGATAGAAAACCAATAATGAGCGCCTTGCGAAGATTGGTTCTGCGCCGTTTGTAGGCATAGACAAAACCAAACCCTGATGCAAGGTAAGCTGCCGCCCAGATACATAGAACAAAAAATCCCACATAAACGAGTTCAAGACCCATTCCCCCCATCATATATTCGCTCCTTCCGCATCAATGATGCTGTCAAGCTGAGGAGCTGCCTTTCTTTGAGATTTCATCAATACTCCTTTCAGACTGAAATCGTTTTTATTGTTGTAATCAGTGTAGCGTAAATGCGTGCATTATGCTTTTGAATGGTCGTAGTCACTACGAAAGCCATACGAATCGACGGAGATCATGCGGAGACAAAGAATGGCAGCTTACAACGCGTTACCCTGCACGACAGGCTATGTGCAGGGTGCGCGTATTATCTCAAATCTACAAAACCAGCTTACTCATTTCACGCCGAACATTTCTGCCTTGAAAGGGGGAATAAAGCGAGTTTTGGTCACGACGCGGAGTACATGTATGGCGATTCCGCAGGGCAGGGAAAGAAAAAACAATAAGGGTGCAGGGAAGTCATTGACGGAATGTGCCGGGCTCATGAAGAGCCAGGGATAAAAGACCATAAATGCGGCAAAAAAGAAACCCGTCCCAACACCTGCCCATATGATCTTCGGCAGTTTATACAAACGTTGCTTGTGCACTGTCAGCAATGCGGCAATCAAGACCCACCACAAGGAAACCAGCCCAACAGTACCTAAAAAAGTGAAGGTATATACATATCCCGCATCACCGTGGATGGTGGTGAGCATAATAGAAATCAATTTGATAAAACCCAGGCTTAACAGGCCGAGCAACAAGCTTTCAACATAAAGAACTACAAGCATAGATTTCAAAACCTTTCTCTGTGAATAAACTTGGGCTTTACTCCTGGCTGCACGGCAACATCGCTGTCCGTCGGGCTGTTGGGGTAGTGATAAATAGTTGCTTCTTTTTCTCCAATATTACCACCGTTCTCTTTTATTTTATTTGCCAGGCCTTGCATAAATCTCTGCCAATTCGCGTTCTGTGCACCACCTTCGTCTCTGAACTTGCTTATGTCGAGCAAAAATTCCCCATCACTCACCCAGGATCTAGTTGACCGTGACAAACCACGATTTACAATATCAAATCCTCCGTTCGGATTGACTTCAACGCTGATCTCACGCCCACCAGAGACGGCATGCTCGCCTGTAACATCATCCGACTTATTTGATGCGCCACGCGTATCTGTTGTCGATAGCCGGATGGAAGGCAGGCCGGTTTTGGGATTATTTTCCCATTTCGTCAAAACGACAGTTCCATTGTCAAACCATCCCTTTGGCCAAATATCAACATCATAAATCTGCCCTACACGAACTGGCCCCATATCACGCACTTTGAAATTAGACATCTCAGTGTACGGTTGGTATCCCAAGTAATTATTAAGACCTTTGTTTACCAGGCCTGTAAAGATTTCATGCGGAGACACGCGACCGAAGTCTTTTACGTGCATTCGTGTTTCATCAATGACTAAAGGGCCGAAGCCTTTGGCTGCATTGATGTATTTGACTCCTGCCGGAACCCCAACCTTCGCTTCAGCATCGCCTGTAAGTATGCTCTGATACGTCTGTGCTGCCGCTGGAGAAATGCCAGGAAAAGCATCGTTAACTATTCTTATTGGTAAGTCAGTATTACCTGTTAATTGTCTGTTACCATTTTCATCCTCGACTTGTGAATTTGATTTTATGGCTTGCTGTCTTCGCGCCAACTCAGCTGTTTGCTGTCTTAACGACGCGTCAGCAGCAATAAGTTGCCCACCCGCCCGCAGGCTCGCATTGGTGATGTTATCCGGGATAGTCAAGACGCGTCCAACTGGCAGATTACGTGCGCCATCGACGGAAGTTGCTAGTCCATTCTGCGCAAGTATGGACCTCCCTGCTCGCTCATCATTAAAAAATTGTTTGCCGATCACTGCTGGATTGTCGCCACGTTTGACGGTGTATGTGCGAGGTGCAAATCTGAGGTCTGCAACATTACCTAGCAAGTCGTCGATCTTTACCGGGATATTGACACCGCGTGCTACTTCTTCGTGCGTCATGGCAGGTATGTCACGCCACCTGTTTGGGCTGCCATCGTCTTCGGGACGAATCCTCTCTGTAAGATCTTCGCCTAAAAAATAATCAGGTACAAGATTAACTCTGTCGTAACTTGCTTCTTTCGCCGCACTAAATGGAGAGATATGCGGGGTATATATTGAATTGTCTTCTTGCAGCTCATCAGAATTAATGACGCCCAAACGATACTCTTGTGGAGTCGAAGAATCAAATTTGCTGAGTAATCCTGAGCTCGGCTTTGCTAAATTGGGGGCAGAAAAAGCGTCGCTGTCTGCCGCCCTCTCATCCGACATGGGATTCAACAACCAGCTTCTCGCAGGCGTGCTGGCTTGCAGGTATTCACGACCAAGACCTTCAGCCTTCGTCATGGGTATGCCGCTGCCTGTCATCAGCCTGATACCGGTGCTTGACGGGACGAAGCGGCTGCTCACATCATCGAATGACGACAGTCTGTAGCTGTCTTCACCATTGCCGATTCTGCCCATGGCGGTGCCGGATGGCAAAAGACGGATGCTGGGGTCGAGGTCTGAGAGTTGCAAATCATCTGCCATGTCCCTGGCAGAGTTTTGCGCATTGAAATCATCGTAGCCGTCAAGGTCATCAAAATCGGAAATGCGGTAGTACAGGCCGTCGCGGCCTCGTATGCTGCTGTTTGGCATATTTGTTCCTTATGTGTTTTTGAATGGGGGTGAGGGCTTGTTGCCTCGTTGCTTTTTGTTGTTACCGCGCCGTTGAAACATCATGTTGCGCATGGCTATGCAATCTGCACTGCGGTAATTGCTTCCCGTAGAAGCGGCTTTAGCCGCGAAGCTTGCGACCCTTGCAAGCATTCACAGCTAAAGCAGCTCCCGCAGAAAATCTTCTCCTGCATCAAGAGCTTGATACAGCGATGTTTGTTGACCGGTGTGCACCAGGCGCACCGGTTTTTTTGATGTGGATGCGTGAAATATAATGGTGAAATATGGTGCGCACGGCGCGCACGCTATTGACCACATGAGGCAGTTTTTGGCATATCCTATTTTTTGTACATTGCCGTGATGCAGGGCGCAATGTATTGCGCCGCATGTGCACTTTGAATACGGCAAAGATGTTTTTCGAGAGAATGCGGCGATCACATACGGCGCATTGCAATGCCCTCCCGTTACGGCTACGTCAAGGAAATTGCTACCCGCAAGAACGGCTTCGGGCGCGAAAATAGGTATGATAAGCATTCGCGGCTAAAGCCGCCCCTACGGGAACATGCGTGATTTGAAAATGCAGGTACTCGCATTTTCCAGCTCACACACCCCATTCAGCTAATGTGACTTTAAAGTCAGGAGAAATATCAAACCCCGGGGCCCAGTCATCTTGAGGATAAGCATCAAGCCAGAAATAAAAACTGCCATCCTCGTGCAGACGAATAAATGAGATTCGTGCGCTGGCAAGCCGGTATTCAGGGTGTTTGTTCCGCCATTCATCAGTCGGCGCATCCAGCAAATTGGATGAGGCAATGATTTCCGGGAGCCGTGCAATCAGCTCTGTAAATCTGTCCAACTGCGCTTTACACGGTTCGTTTCCCTTTGCGACTATATTGATTGGATAGTCTAGGCCGCCAATGATAATGTCAGTGCTCCAGTCGCCTTGTTTCCAGCGTTCATACTTTCCAACAAGAGGGTTTTCATGCGACTCTGAACTCCAGGGGGAAGATGGACGATTTTCTTGATCGGACATGTGATTTTTCCTGATAAGTGGACATGTGGATAGTCTTTTTATTTATCGTTTGCGTCAATTTAAAATGAGTCTGTTTGATTTGTTTATTCAATTAAAAAAACGTAAATGCAGTTGCCAGTTTTCAATGTGAAAAAATTCGCAGCAATATTTCGACAATATCTCAAAATTGGCAATTTCATTGTAGCAAACAATAGTGAATAGTTATATCAGCTTGCAGAATAAATTGACGCATAGATCTTCTATTTTTGCGGAGGTACAACTCCCAAATCACCATCTCGATAACCAACCCCGAAATAGCGATTGACAGAGCCGCAATTCCGGCAGGCTGCCCTGATATTGCCGGTCGGATCATGTATCTGTGCCGCCCCCATGAAGCCCCATGGTTGTTCATTGTTATTCAATATCTGTGAAAAAACCTGTGGCTCTGCACATCTGCCACGAAATCCTGCAGTATCTGGATTTAAATTGTTTTCATTGATCAGGTTTTGCACGAGAGGATTTTCTATTGACGGAATATCTAAATCCTTTCGAGCTTTTATGCTATATCCAAGCCTCACTCTACCTACTCTGTCAATATGGGCGCCTGCCATTCCTATTTTTGCTTTTTCTTGTGCTTTTTTTGCCGCCAGTTGTGCCAAACCCTCTGCATTAGTCTGGTTAGGAAACATCCTGAATTCATCGAGTCTGCTTGTCCAGTCAGATGGTAAGCTATCTATAGGAAAGGGGCGCTTTTCTTTGAATGCTGCTTCTGGCATGATGCTGCTTTCAGGCTGCATGTTGTCGCGGATGGCATTCTTTCTGTTATAGAAACCCGGGTATTCATCAAAAAACGTTGCTCTTCGAGAAGGGGGAACAAAGCTGTCTCCCCGTGGTCGTTGACTAGTATAAGTAGCGTTTCTTTGAGGTGCCCCTGCCCTGGCGCCAGCAAGATCAAGCCCTATGGCACCCAGTTGATTTGCAGATTCGACTTGCTCTTCATTGCCGCCAAATAGGCGGGTATAAAAGCCGGGTGCGTTAAATATAGGGCCAAGCAAAGCGAGTTCGAGATTGTTCTTTACTCTCAACTGTGCCGCATAGTCGGTCCTGTCCAATTCCATGCGTTCATTCGGCCGTCCGGCATGCAGCATTCGTAAAGAATCTGGCATCCTTGATTGGTCGGGAGTTTCGTGTTTTCTCAACTGCGGTATTTCATCGGTCAATTCTTGCCAGTAATAATAACCGGGTGGTGGCGGTGACCATTTTGTGAAAACTTTTTCTTTACCTGCACCTGGTCCAAAAATGGTGACCTTTTCTGTCAACGGTGCCATTTCAGGCTTGTTATAGGGCACTGCCCATCCCGTTGCACCGGTATCGCGGTCTGTAAAACTTGGCGGTCCTTGTTTCGCGATGATACCGGGCAAGGAATCATACATATTGCGAGTATCGCTTTGGCCTGGCGTGGCACGGGGCAGTAAACTCTGCGCCGTTGTGTAGGTTTGCGGGCTGCCGCCATAGAAATACTCATCTGCGGCAGGCAGCCTGATGTCCAACTCTGCTGGAGAGAAGCGGCTGCCCAAGTCAGCAGAAAACGGCAGGCTGTAGCGGTCTTCATCACTACCGCCTCTACCGACGATGGTACTGGGCTTCAAGCGGGGAATGTTGGGTCCCAGGTCCGACAATTGCAGATCATCAGCCAGATGATGGTTGTAAGCTTGTGGATCGACATCATCATATCCGTCGAGGTCATCAAAATCGGGGATACGGTAATACAGGCCGTCGCGGCCAAGTATGCTGCTACTATTTGGCATGGTTGCTCCTTATGTGTTTTTTGAATGGGAGATATAGGCGTGTTGCCTGGTTGTTGCTGTGCTGGTAAGCGCCGTAGCACTCTGCGCTACGGCAATTACTTCTGGCAGGAGCGGCTTAAGCCGCGAAAAATCTGCCGTAGTGCGCATTCGCGGCTAAAGCCGCTCCTACAAAAAATTACCGTCTGTATCAACAATTTGATGCTGCGATGTTTGTTGATCAGTAGCTTGCGCTCTGCCGTGACGTAGGGCGCAATATATTGCGCCGCATGTGCGTGTTGTTGACGGCAAAGATATTTATCCAGAGAAGGCGGCGATCACATACGGCGCATTGCAATGCCCTCCCGTTACGGCTACGTCAAGGAAATTGCTATCAGCGGGAGCGACTTCAATGTAGTCGCAGTGGCTGTGATGGACATGCGAATGGACGGAAGTGCTGTGGGTGATACGGAGTACTGTCTTACAACGCTCCCTACACAGTACAACCATGTGCAGGGCGCGAGGTTTATGCGCCGGGCTTACAAAACCAGCTTGCGTTCTTCCACCAGGTATTGCAGTTCATCGAGCGCATTGATGAAGGCTTCTTGCGGATCGAGCCTGGGGTATTTCCAGAAATTCATCAGGCCCAGGTGTTTGCAGATGGCCCAGTAGGTCCAGGGTTGTTCGAGGCGCAGGTCGTTGATGAGGGCGTCGATCTCTTTGACTTTTTTATCTCTTTCCAGATCCCAGACGGCATGGCAATCGTCGGCAGCAACGGAATAATTGCTGAGGGCGTTCTTGCCGATGATGCCGCCACCGATGCCGGTGTCGCGGGCGATTTCTGCGTGGTTGTTGTTCATCCACATGCCCCATTGGTCCAGCCAATAGGTCAGCAGGTCTTTTTGCTGTTTTTGTGGGTCATTGTTGTTGGTGACTGTGTGTGCAAAATTCTGACGTGCGTTCATGCTTGCTCCTTGTTATGCATGGGCTGTAGAGGTGTTGCTTTCGTATTTTTTAAACTTTAAAACTTTAAGACCTTAAGACCTCTCAACACAGAGGCACGGAGACACAGAGGGGCACAGAGAAAGACCTAAACAGTATCCTGGTTGGGCGCGTAGGTTGGGCTACGTTTTATCAGCCCAACACTCAGCCTTTGATAAACGAATACGCTGTTTTGAAGCCGAGTGTTGGGCTGGTACCCCGTAGCCCAACCTACGTATCTACCAACGCTACTGTTTCTCAATGGCTTTGCATTTCTCTGTGAAACCTCTGTGTCTCTGTGCCTCTGTGGTGATTGGTTTTCATCATTGATTCATCGAATATTGAACGTCAAACCACCCGCCGGTACGATTCCCAGTCAAACACCACAGCCTTGCCGCCGCCTTCGCGTAGCCTGTCCATGGCGCGGGTACCGATGTAGTGTTCGAGTTCTGCCAGGCCCAGATTGCTGATGAGGATGCTGGGTTTCATGACTTCGTAACGGCCGTTGATGATGTCGAACAACAGCATTTTTTCTGTCTCGCTGCCGAACTGGACGCCGACTTCGTCGAGTATCAGCAAGTCTGGTTCTACAAATTCCTGTATCAGTTCTGCCTCGGTGTGAGGGCTGTCGCGGCGGTAGCTTTCTTTGATGCGGCGTACTGCTTTTAAAACGGAACTCATCACGGCCTGTTTGCCTGCCTCCATGATGTGCCTGGCAATGCCCACCGCCAGATGGGTTTTGCCGGTACCTACACTGCCGCAAAAGATCAGGCTGCGGCCGGTCTTCAAGACTGCATCAAACTCTTGCGCATAGCGTTGGCAAGTGCGCAATGCCTGCTCTGCGGCAGCACAGGTAGGGCGATAGTTTTGCAGGCTGCGTTCTGCAAAGCGCGCCGGTATGGCGGCGCGGCCCAGGCGTTTTTGCCAGAGTGCAGCTTGTTGCGCCTGCCGCTGTTGCTGCATGCTGGCCTGGCGTTGTTGCACATCGCTGGCGTCCTGGCATTGTTCGCAGGCAGACCAGATGCCGGGCTTGTGCGAGTAGGCGGTGTAGCTGCCATGTTGCTGGCAATGCCTTTGCTCGCTGCCAAGTTGCATACCACCGACGCGGACAAAACTGCTGCTGTCAGAATGAACCATCCTGGGCTATTCCCTGTGCGTAGTTGGTATTGGCAAGGTCTTTTTCATGAGATTTTGATGCCAGTCTGGCGGGTGCACTCCAGTCGGCTTTGTAATGTTCGTTAGGGCCAAAGAAGGTCGCCGCATGCTTGATGAACTTGGGTGACTCCCCGGAAGCGGCAATGTAAGCCGCATAGCGTTTGACACCTTCGAGCATGAGGTTCGCATCGACGCCTTGACGCCGTCTTGCCAGCCAGGCCTGCCAGGCTTCTTTTTTGCTGGCACCTGGGCGCCGTGGATAGACGGCCCAGGCTGCTTCGAATTGCGCAGTGTCTTCGTCAGCCCTGCTCAGTTTTTTTGCTTTGACAGGTGGTGTTTTTTTGTCGTCGCTCTCGTGACAAGGCGCAGCCGTGTCAGGGGTGAGGGAATCAGGAATCAAGTCAAGGGAATCAGGAATCAGGTTAAGGGAATCAGCCGGGCTAGTTCTGGTTAAAATTGCTGACATGCCAGTGCCCGACCCTGCATTGATCCGGGGTTCAACCGGGGATGGAATACAACTTTCATTTTCTTTGAAGTGCGGATTCTGGTGCACACTCCATTTGCAGATTTGAATGTAGCGGTTTCCATCTACGGTGTAACGCTGGATGAAACCACGTTCATGCAATGACTCAAGCAATGCATCAATATCGCAATCATCATAGGGTAAGACCTCGGCCTTGATCTTTTTGATGCGGTCTTCAACCCGCCCTTCTCTGTCAACAATGGTCCAGAGACCGGCAAACAGCAAGCGGCCCAGTGCTGGCAATTCAGCCAGCGCGTCATTGGTAAAGAAACCTGGTTTGATATTTCTTGAACGTGCCATATTTCATTTTCCTTTTTTCATTTCTTGATCATTTATTCGCAAACCACTGCAGCAGCATCACATCTCAAGGCAAGGTGGAAATCTTTTCCCGTTTCCTGGATTTTTTCTGTGGTGTCGCAAGGGTTTGGAACCAACCGCGCAGGACGGCCAGCCATTCGCAAGCCAACTACCCACCACGGCACAATTTGCAATAGGTATACACAGGCTGATTCTGCGCATTGCAAAACTGCCGTATTGATCGCATTTGTCCACGCCCGTGACGGCAGCGCGGGCCTTTGCACAAACGGCGTGGTGTGATGGTGTGGGTGGGTGAAATCACCCGGTTGTCCAGATGCTGCCAGTCAGTGGTTGCGGGTGACTGGCTCAGCATAGGCGGCTCCTTGTGTGTGTTGCTATCTGATTTTTTCCGCAGGCGTAGCCCAGCAGGCGTGCGCGTGCGGACACCTGACGCAGGATGTCATTTTGTCTTTTCATGTTGTTGTCGTGTGGCTGCGTGGGCAGCCTGGTTTGTGTTTTTTTAACCGGGAAGACTTCTCGACACAGAGGCACAGAGGGCCACAGAGAAAGGCAAAGCGGTAGAAGAACGAAATGTTGGTGTCCTCGTAGGTTGGGCTACGGTGTATCAGCCCAACACTCAGCCTTTGTTAAACGAGTACGTTATTTCAAAGCCGAGTGTTGGGCTGGTAAAGCGTAGCCTGGCGAGGCCCGGTCCAACCTACAGTACCTGCCCTCTCGGCTTCTTTCTGTACCCTCTACCTCAATGTCGAGAAGTCTTCATCGTAAAATTTTTATGCCCCATGCATGCGAGGCTTCGGTCGCCAGGAAGACGACAAAATAATCAGCCGGATAAGTAAAACACAGGCGGCTGATGGTGGCCGGGGGACCCCGGCGGGATAATGGATGTTAAACGGCATTCGCGCGGTAATGGATCAAGGCAGGCGAAGGGCTAGTATGTTTAAATTGATCGGGATTTTTGAATTATTGGAATTACGCAAAACCGCCCCAGCTGCGTTGCAGCTCCCGCATGTAGAAAAATTCGGTACTGAAGTACTGTCTTCGTCGCTGACACCTTGCTGGGACACTTTGCATAATTCTTATTTATATAGTGTGTGGCCTGTTTACACTGCACGAGCTCTTCCCCACAAGTTCAATTATATACATTTTCGTATTGCAATCCAAGTTATTTTCGTATTGTTCTTGGATTTTTTTATGCGATAACGCATAATGCAGTCATGGACGCGAAAACTAATATCAAATACCTCATGGATAAGTCGGGCATGAACCCGACTTCGTTGGCAACTGCCCTGGAAAAAATGTTCCCTGATGAAGTCAGGGTGCCGCAGGCGACGATCTTTCGTATCGTCGAGGGCATCACCAAGGACCCGCGCACGTCGTCGCTGGCGCCGATTGCCAAATTCTTTAATATCAGCCTGTCGGACTTGCGCAGCAAGGATTTGCGCGGGCTGGAATCAAGCCAGCCTGTCGCTGTCAACGATGAGCCGCTGAGCATCGCTGCTATTAATTACTATGCGGCCAAGGGTTCTTGCGGTGGCGGTGCGCATAATGAAGATGCCGAGCCCAAGGGCCAGTTGATTAAAGAGCTGGGTTTTTTCAAGAAATATGGCGTCAAGCCAGAAAACCTGGCCGCCATCTATGCCGACGGCAGTTCCATGGCTGACTTTATCGTCGATGGCGACATGGTCATCATCGACCAGACCAAGACTGAACCGCAAAGCGGCAAGATCTTTGCTATCCAGCATCCGGACGGCCTGCGCATCAAGCAACTGCGCCGCGAAATCGACGGCACCTGGGTACTGGAAAGCCGCAACCCCGACAAGCGCGCTTATCCCGATGAGCGCATCACGCCTGAGAACGTGGGCTTGCTGAAGATCATCGGGCGTTTTGTTTACAGGCAGGGTGGTTGATACGGCTGGCATTGCGGTATATATCGCGCAGTACATAGAACTCATTTCATAAATAGGGTGAGATGCGTTTGCCTCATAACGTGGGCTGGCAAGACGGACGAGGCAGTCAATAGCGGTGCTATTGATAACGAGTCCAACGCAGTCCAGCACGCGTTATGAGGCAAACCCTTCGGGAACTGACGATTTGGGCGCATTGCTGCGCGTAGTGAGCCACCCCGCCCTCGCTAAGGCGCCAGCCTTAGCAGCGCAGGGTAAACACCTGAGGCCTTGCACTGCATCCCAAATCGTCTTGTTCGCACTCATCCTATTTATGAAATGAGTTCTATATACACCGCAATGGTCACCGCAGTTTCATGTTCATTTGCTATGATGGGTGGTGTAAACTCATGATTACTAACCAACTCAAATAGGGCTTACGCAAAATTGTCCCAGCAAGGCGTCGCGACGAAGACAGTACTTTAGTACGGCTAGGAGCGGCAACGCAGCTGGGGCGGTTTTGCGTATGCCCCGACACATATGCAAACTACGCTGTCTCAAGCACTCCACACCCCGCGCCTGATCGTGCGCATGATAGAAGAAGATGACCTGCCCGAGCTGTTCCAGGTATTTTCTGATGCCGCCGTCACCCGCTTTTTGCCCTATATCACCTGGGAAGACACGCTTGCTGCCCATAGCTGGTATCAGCGCGTGAAGGAAATGGCGGCGCAGGCAGCGGCCATGCAATGCGTGATCGTCGATAAAGCAAGCAACAAGGTCATTGGCTCTTGCCTGCTGTTTCGTTTTGATGCCGACAGCGAACGCGCCGAGCTGGGCTATGCCCTGGCACAATCGCACTGGGGTGGCGGCTACATGGGCGAAGCCATACGCGCCTTGCTCAATCACGCATTTGGCGAGATGGGCATCAACCGCATAGAAGCCGAGGTTGACCCGCGCAATCCTGCCTCTGCCCAGTTGCTGAAAAAACTGGGTTTTGTGCAGGAAGGCTTGCTGCGCCAGCGCTGGAAGTTCAAGGGCGAGATCAAGGATACCTGGATGTTTGGCCTGCTGCGGGATGAATGGCAGGCGGCAAACCTGCCAGGCTGACACTGTTTTAACTAATATATAGTGCTGCTGTAAGTTGCCATAGGTTGCCATCGCTGGCTGCAGGGCCCGCATCTTGCCCGGCCATCGCAGGCAACATGATCCAGACGCATCCACATTCACCAAGGAAAACGCCATGACCACCTTTGCCACCTCCCGCGACATACCCGCCAGCCCCGAGCAAGTCTTCGCCGCCATCAGCGACCCGGAACGCCTGGCACGCTGGTGGGGGCCAGCCGGTTTTAGCAATACCTTCAGCATTTTCGAGTTCAAGACGGGCGGCCAGTGGTCTTTCGTCATGCATGGGCCTGACGATAAAAATTATCTCAACGAAAGCCAGTTTGCCGAAGTAGATGCGCCTCACAAAGTAGTGGTGCAACATGTCTCAGAACCCAGGTTTCGCCTGACCATCAGCCTCGTCCCCTCCGCCACCGGCACCCTGGTGTCGTGGACACAGGTGTTTGAAGATGCGCAGATAGCCAGCAAGATTGAGCACATTGTGGTGCCGTCGAATGAGCAGAATCTTGATCGCTTGACGGTGGAGGTGGTGGGTAATTAAGGCGTACCCGGCATCTTGCTCAGCGCGCCTGCAACCTGCTCGCTGCCGGTATCGTTTTTATTGAGATGGGAAACACAGCAAACCGACACTCTGCAACGGAGCCGTAAGGTAGGGTGCATTGCAATGCACCGCATGTGATCTTTGCATCTCCAGATAAACCATCTTTGCCGTGTATGACGCAGAAATGCGGCGCATTACAATACACCCTACGCCACGGACTTAATCGATGTCTGGAATGATTTTAAAAAGCGATAGTGCGCAAGGCGCACACTGCTCACTGAAATCATTCCGGGCATTATTTACATCAGGCCACGTACACTCTCAAGCGGCAAGAACAGCGTCAGGGGCGTATCCTGCATGGGGATGAAACCAAAATGCTGATAAAAGCCTGCAGCAGTATCATCCTTGGCATCCACTACCAGAGCATAGGCGGCAATTTGCGCGGTGGCTGAACGTTCCAGTGCATCTGCCAGTAAAACGCCGCCCAGGCCCTTGCCAGCAAAACTGCTGTCAACTGCAAGTCGCCCCAGACGGACCACCGGCACGCTGGGATAACGAGGCAATTTTTTCTGCACGCCGGCAGGTAAGGACGTCAGCACCACGCTGGACGATGCCAGCGTGTAATATCCTGCAATGTGCTCCGTGCTATCCAATGCCACAAAGCAGGCCGTCACGCGCCGCCTGATATCCTGCATGACCTGTTGCTTGAAGTAGCGATTGAGCAGTTCAGACTGGCTATTGAAATGTTTGCGCTCATGCGCCTGATCGAGCTGAACAATGCGTAGAGATAGTTGATCCATCGTTGTATCAGGCAATCAGAGCTGGTCGTTGATAATTTGCTTTTTTCTGGCAAATGCCTTTTTCAATGCTGCATTGGCTGGCGGAGGATTGATCAAAGCATTGGCAAAGCTAGCCTGGTCCGCGACTGACAGGCGCATTACTTCTGCTTCGTTAATCACCTCCTGAGCAAACTTCAAGCTGACGCTGGTCACGAAATCAGTCACTGTGCGGCCCTGCAATTCAGCCGCGCGTTTGATCAGCGCATAGCTGTCAGGCAATATTCTGGCTTCAATTCTGGCTTTGGTCGTGGTCATGATTAATCCTCCTCATTGATAAATTGTACGGCTACCTGCCGTCAAATTCAATGCAATTTTCCAATAATCTCAAGCTGTAAGCGCGCTTATATCAAATAAAGTGTTTTCCGCGTTTACATATAACCAACAATTCCATACGAAACCATACTTTTTAATACAATTTCGTATTGACACGGATTATACGGAAGCGTATAGTTCTATACATGGTCAGACAAACAAAGAAAGCGACAAATGAGCACGCAAACTTATTTCGGATTGCCCAGCACTTACTACGCCCAGCCAGCCACTGCATCTACTGCGGTACTCATGAACGGGCAAAACCTGATCGACGCCTTTGCAGAATGCAGCATGGAACAATGCGACAAAATGGCCAGCATGCTGGGCCAGGGGCGGTATGAAAACTTTGGCCGGATGATGGCGAAGGTCTTGCACGACTGGCAGCAATAAATACTGAAATCTGGACACTGAATCTCAACACTAATTTTCAGCATTAATCCTCAACACTAAAACACGATGCAGCTGATCGCATCGCACACACAAAAGTATACGCTGGTGAAATCGGGTCGCGGCCAATTTCATCTTTTGCCGGGGTCAGCGTCCGGCACCTTGTCTGCGCTGGCCTTGCATCTTCTGCTGCCGCGTTCACCCGCGGCGGGCAAGGCCAGCGCATCACATTGTCATCCTGTTTTTTTTTCCGGCATCAACAGCCAGCCGCAATGGCCAGCTATAGCAGCACGCAGCAATACCAAGGCATCAACACTAAGCATCAATACCAAGCATCAACCCTGAGCTTCAACCCAACACTACATTGATTAACACGAGAACGAGTGCGTTTTTTCGTCGTATGCGCTCGTCAAAAATTTTGTGAGGACTACCATGAAAACATCCCTGACAGACTGGCTGGTCACTGCCCTGGCGTATATCGTCATCTGCGCCGTGCTCAGCATCATCAATAATGAAGAAGACAAAGTCCCCCTAGCAGAACAGCCTGAACACACTGAACAGCAGGCCAACTCTGCCAGCAAGGCCGCAGCAACATTGCACGCCTCGGTGAGTGTGCAACTGACGCAGAAGATGAACAAGGCGACAGTTGAACGCAGCGCCCTGCGCCAGTTGACGCAAGAGGCAGAACGCATGACTGGCATTGCAGCGAGTGTGCAATGAAGCATAGCCGCCAGTTACATGCCGTCGGCAATGCCTTGTTCGATACGCGCAGCAGCCAGTGCATGGCGATTGCCTACGGCTGGCAGGCCGAGGCGCATTACGATGCCAGCGGCAAGATCTGCAACCCGGATGCCCTGCAACCATCGGACGAAGCCATCGCCAATGCCCGCCTGTGGGCCATGGCACCAGAGCTGCTGGACAAGGCCCAGGCACTGGCTGCCAAACTGCCACAAGACCAGCAATGGTTTGCCGCCGATGAGGCACAAGCCCTGCGCCAGGTTTGCCAATTATTAGAGAAAGCTACAGCATGAACGATACCCACGCCCTCCTCAATCATTTGCACATGCGTGTGCGCATCATGTGCGCGGTTTACCGCATGATCAGAAACCTGGGTTATGGCCGCCTGGCGGCATGCAAGACAGCGCTGCAGCATTAGCAAGCAAGCTGATGCAATGAGTACCTCTATTTTTATACCGCAAGGCGACAACACACATGGCATCCGTCAATAAAGTTATCCTCGTCGGCAACCTGGGCCGCGACCCTGAAACCCGTTATGCCCCCAATGGCGAAGCCATCAGCAATATCACCATCGCTACCGCCGACAGCTGGAAAGACAAGTCCACCGGTGAGCGCAAGGAGCGCACAGAATGGCACCGCATCAGCTTCTTTGGCCGTCTGGCAGAAGTCGTGGGCATGCACCTCAAGAAAGGTGCCAGCGTCTACATAGAAGGCAGCCTGCGCACGCGCAAATACCAGGACAAGGACGGCCAGGAAAAATTCATCACCGAAGTACGTGGCGACACCATGCAGATGTTAAGCAAAGCCGCCATACCAGCAGGCGGCGATGCTGCGCCGGCCAGACCACAGCAGCCAGCCCGTCCGCCAGAAACCTGGGACAACATGGATGATGATTTGCCGTTTTGAATGGCAGACAAGATCAGCAGAGAAACATGCACAAATAAATGCAAGCAAGCCCTACTCCCTCACGAGAAATTAATTTAACACCACACCGCCGAAAGGACACATCATGAGAAACGACATCGCCGTACGCTATGCCCAGGTAGCTAAAATCCTGAGTGATAAATTCCTCTTCATTGAAGACATCATGCACGAGTTGCGCACTTCGGAAAACTATGCCCGCAAGCTCATCAGCGATCTGTGTTTTTCTGGCCATGTGGTGCAACGTGCAATTCCCAACAACCGCGGCCGCAGCAAGATGCAGTTTGGCTGGTACAGCGGCAAACCCGCCCCCACCATGTACACCCGCCAGATCAAACCCTCCAAGGACAAAATCCGCCGCACCGATCCGCTGATGATTGCCCTGTATGGCGAAGCCTGACGATCAGCTCATACGCTTTGGTCAAGCTGAAGACGTAGGGCGCAGTGCAATGCACCGTATGTGATTCACGCATTCCCCGGGACTATGCGCATTATCGTGATCAACGCTTTCATGCGGTGCGTTACAACGCACCCTACTGGCTGACGATCACATCATGCGCGTTGATCAAGGTGGAGACGTAGGGCAATGGAATGGACTCCTCCCCTTACGGCATCAAATGTGCCAAACTGAAGAGTGATGAAACGATTCAGTTCACAGAGGAGAAGTCCAAAT
>NZ_QJKB01000026.1 GCF_003201815.1 Undibacterium pigrum | reverse complement strand
TCTGTTGTTTTACCAGCAAATACGGTGGCGTATTCTGCTTGTTTGGAGAAGCTGTCAGCGATTTGGTTCAGCGTGAAATTCTGGGCTGTCCAGTACGCCAGACCACTTGGATCTGCAGGACGGTTGAAATAAGCGATGTAAAGCTTTTGGATATCTGCTGCTGTGTTGGCCATTGCGTGTTGTCCTGTTTAATTGTTATTGACACAAAAAAAATAAAAATCTGTTGAATTCTGGTGACTATCTGTCAGTGCATTTTTTAGCGAGAGAAGATTAGCATGGCATTATCTTTTTACCTGTGACGTGAATCACAATTTCGATCGATTTCAAAAAAATCATCCTGAATACAAAAACAGCCCTGAAATTCAGGGCTGTTTTTGCAATCTAATAAAATGCCACTCTCAATAGGTAAATATTAATAGAAGCATTCATTCAGGCATTAATGAATAATTTTGTCCAGGAAATCGCGAGCGCGTTCCGAGCGGGCATT
Organism: Undibacterium pigrum; assembly: GCF_003201815.1. Taxonomy (GTDB): domain Bacteria; phylum Pseudomonadota; class Gammaproteobacteria; order Burkholderiales; family Burkholderiaceae_D; genus Undibacterium; species Undibacterium pigrum. The sequence continues at coordinate 22,152 of NZ_QJKB01000026.1, read as the reverse complement.
ATTAAAGAATTCATCTTTTGAACAATCTTCAACTATCGCGCCTTTATCCATGAATACAATGCGGTTTGCCACTTTTTTGGCAAAACCCATTTCATGCGTCACGACCATCATGGTCATGCCTTCTTGTGCCAGGCCTACCATGACATCCAGTACTTCATTGATCATTTCCGGATCAAGTGCAGATGTTGGTTCGTCAAACAGCATGGCGATCGGGTCCATGGACAATGCACGGGCAATCGCTACACGCTGTTGCTGACCACCGGACAACTGACCGGGGAACTTGTCCTTGTGTGCCAGCAGGCCGACGCGGTCCAGGTATTTGAGACCACGTTCAGTCGCTTCATCTTCAGAGCGGCCCAGTACTTTAACCTGACCGATAGTCAGGTTCTGGCGTATCGACAGATGCGGAAACAATTCAAAGTTCTGGAACACCATGCCTATGCGTGCGCGCAGTTTGGACAGATTGGTTTTTGGGTCGCCAACAGAAACGCCTTCTACCGTAATCTCGCCTTTCTGGAAAGGCTCCAGACCATTGACGGTTTTGATCAGGGTTGATTTGCCGGAACCGGACGGGCCGCAAACAACCACGACTTCACCTTTGGACACTTCAGTCGTGCAATCGGTCAAGACCTGGAACTGACCATACCATTTACTGACTTTATTCAATTTAATCATTTGAAATCTCCACAATATTCTTAACGTATGATCGCTACTTTTGCCTGCAATTTCTTCACGAGTGCGGACAAGCCAAAGCACATGATGAAATAGACAACCGCTGCGAAGGAATACATTTCCACCAGACGGCCATCGCGCTGCGCCACTTTGGCAGCAGAGCCGAAAAAGTCAGGAATGGACAAGATCGAAACCAGCGACACGTCCTGGAACAAAACAATGGTTTGCGTCAGCAATATGGGGATCATATTGCGGAAAGCCTGAGGCAAGACGATATTACCCATGGTTTGCCAGTAATTCATGCCCATCGCATATCCAGCCCATATCTGTCCACGCGGGATAGACTGTATGCCGGAACGCATGATTTCGCAGTAATAAGCGGCTTCAAACATGACGAAGGTGATCAGACAAGAAGAAAAAGCACCCACGGCCACAGGTTCATTTGCGCCAATTATCCACGCACCAATATAAGGCACCAGGAAGTAAAACCAGAACAGCACCAATACCAGTGGTATCGAGCGCATCAGGTTAACATAACCGGAAGCCACCAGATTGATCAGCTTGTTGCTGGACAAACGCATCATCGCCAATAAAGTGCCGATGATGATACCGCCTGTCATTGACAGGAAGGTCAGTTTCAGTGTGAATACCATGCCAGTCTGGAACAGGTACACCCAGGAACGCTGGATCACATCAAAATCAAAATTACCCATGTTTAGTGCCCTCCACTATTGGCTGAACCAGCGGTAATGAAGCCTGGCACGCGCAGTTTCTTTTCCAACAAATTCGACAGCAGGATCGCGACTACAGATACGATCAGATAGATGATGGTGGCAGCACTGAAAGCCTCAAAAGTCTTAAAGGACATTTCTTGCATGGAACGCGTACTTGCCATCAGCTCTATCAAACCTATGGACAAAGCCACAGAACTGTTTTTGATGATCGCCGCCACTTCATTGATGAGTGAAGGAATGATGATGCGAAATGCCATGGGCAAGAGCACATAGCGGTAAGTTTGCGGCAGGGTCAGGCCCAGTGCCGTTCCCGCCATTTTTTGTCCGCGTGGCAGAGCATTGATACCCGTTGATACCTGTACCGCCACCCTGGCTGAAGTAAAAAAACCCAGGCTCAGTACTGCTGTGACGAAAGGTGCATTCGGCAATTGCTTGAGTGCCGTGCCCCATGATTCAGGCAAGACCTCAGGGAAGACAAAGTACCAGAGAAACATTTGCACAATCAGTGGAATATTCCTGAATAATTCCACATAGGCATTTGCCGCCCTGACCAACCATTTATTTGGTGCTGTGCGCAGTGTCCCTATCACCAGGCCCAAAACCAATGCAATCACCCAGCCCAAACCTGCTGTCGCCAGCGTCCATTTAAGGCCGGCGATCAGGGATTCGAGATAAGTGCCCGTTCCATCGGGCGCAATGTCCCAAAAGATATTCCAATTCCAGTTGTAATTCATATTCTCCTCCTGTGCAGCGCTTTGCGTCCGTTTTGTCAAGATCATGTATACATAGTCTTGCAAAAGAAAACGGGAGGTGCATCCCCCCGTTTTGTCGGACTACCTTGCCTTGCTGTGTATTATTTTTTCTTGTTCAAAACGGCTTTTTGAGCCTCTGGAACAGCAGCATAAGCAGAAGGTTCACCTGAGTCTGTAGGCTTGGCAGCAACTACCTTGAGCTGATCAGACATAGGCCAGTTCAAAGCGATGCCTTTAGGTGGAATAGGCTGCATGAACCATTTGTGGTAGATGCGGTTAACGTCACCAGAAGTCAGTACATTGGAAATAGCTGTATCAACAACTTTCTTGAAAGCTGCATCATCCTTGCGCAACATGATGCCGTATGGCTCAACAGACAGGGCTTCCTTGCTGATTTCATACTCAGAAGGATTTTTTGAATTGGATGCTTGCGATGCCAGCAGGATATCATCCATCACCCAGGCTACTGCACGGCCAGTTTCTACCATCAGGAAAGCTTCTGCATGATCTTTCGCTGGCAAAATATTGATGCCCAGGTTTTGATCAGCATTCAACTGTGTCAATTGCTTCAGGTTGGAAGTGCCGGAAGTGGATACCACTGCCTTGCCCTTCAAGTCCATGAGAGTTTTGACGCCGGAAGATTTTTTCGACAGGATGCGGTTTGCCGTCACAAAAGTAGTCGGTGCAAATGACACCTGTTTTTGACGTTCAACATTATTGGTTGTAGAGCCGCATTCCAGATCAATCGTGCCATTCGCCATCAAAGGGATGCGGGTAGCTGAAGTGACTGGGTTCATTTTGACATTCAGAGATGTCAAACCCAGTTGCTTTTGCACTGCAGTAACAATTTTCAGGCACAAATCAATGGAATAACCTTGATAAGACTGTTTGTCATCCAGGTAGGAAAAAGGAATAGAGGAGTCACGCACACCCAGGGTGATGGTGCCGGTTTCTTTGATTTTTTTCAATGTACCTGAGTCTTGTGCCTGTGCCATACCAGCAATCAAACCCGCACCTACCAGACCTACCATCAATTTCGAAAATTTCATACTGTCTCCAGAAAGTTTAAATCAAAAAATCATGGCTTTGAGTTTAACAAAAACCCTCAGCAAATTACCGTTTTTTTCAATCGGTTTAATACGTATTACTACTTATGAACTACTAAAAATTGGGGCAGCAACAGCTTTCACCCCAACCTTGCAAAGCTTCATGGCAAACCCGGGAAAACCTGAGCTTAACCGCTGCGTAATGCGCTGAGCATAAAACTACCTCTGCCTGGGATGACAAGCAAGGGCAATGCCTGTTAATCCGCCACCTTATCTGTGGGGAAACGTATGTTGTCGCGCAACAGAAAATTCATGGGCATGTTCAAATTTGCCCCTTTTGGGGGCACGGGCTTGCGAAACCATTTGTCATAGAGTTTGGTGACTTCGCCATCGTTCATCAGGCGTGCTACTTCACGGTCAACCAGTGACTTGAATGCGGGGTCATCCTTGCGCAACATGATGGCATAGGGCTCAGTCGACAGGGCATCGCCCACTACGACAAACTTGCTTGGGTCTTTGGCGCTGGCACGCTGCCCATACAAAAGCACGTCATCCACGGTAAAAGCATCGGCCTGGCCGCTCTCTACCATGCTGAAGGATTCATTATGGTCGCTGCCTTCAAGTAATTTCAGATCCAGGCCGCGCACTTTGTCGCGGTCATTGAGCAGCTTGACGGTGGTCGTGCCCTTGGAGGTGACGACTTTTTTGCCCTTGAGGTCAGTCCAGTTTTTGATGCCGGAATCGGCCTTGACGATCATTTTTGCCGTAGCAAAGAAATGGGGAATGGTAAATGCTACCTGCTTGCGACGATCGGCATTATTGGTGGTGGAGCCGCATTCCAGGTCGGCCTTACCTTCAACTATGGCCGGGATGCGCGAACTGCCTGTCACCAGGACGTAATTCACGTTCAACTGTGGCAGCTTGAGTTCTTTTTTGATTGCATCGACCACCTTCAGACAAATGTCCATCGAGTAGCCTATGGGTTTCTTGTCTTCATTCAGGTAAGAAAACGGAAAAGACGCCTCACGGTGCGCGATGGTCACCGTTTGCGTCTCTTTGATGCGTGTCAGGGTATCCGCGGCCAATGAAAGCGAGGAGCACAGGACCAGCGCACAGGGCAAGCCAGCCTTTAACATCCATTTTGAAGCTTCCATATAATCCCCTTTGAACTTAATTCAGGATGGTAATGATAAAGATCAATAAAATTCAACAGAAAAATTCACATTTAACAAAATATTATTCAGTATATTTTACATTCACACTTGCAAAAATTTTAAAAACAAGCATGCAATTATCGTTCCAAGCCTTTGTCCCAAACTTTTAAGCAGGATACTCTGGTAAAACTAAGACCCGATGACATTGAGAATGTCATCAGATTGCCCGCCTTACCGCACAGACGTATATAGGCGGTTAAAGCACGGCATACGACGCAACTCTGGTTTTTCAACCAGAAATCGCGCCGTTTGCTTCACTAAGGCTAACATCATCTATCAGGATAGGTGATTGATAGCTTTTTACAATTCCAGATTATGGATACAGACCACGCACTTCACGTGCCTGCAACACTCTGGAGCAACCGATGATGAAGGCTGCTGTACGCAGGGAGACATTCTTGTCTTCCGTGACCTGCCAGACAGAATTAAAGGCTTCCTTCATGATACGGGTCAAACGCAGGTTGATTTCATCTTCAGACCAGAAATAGCTGGAGAAATCCTGTACCCACTCAAAATAAGACACAGTCACACCACCGGCATTGGCGATGACGTCTGGTACCACCAGCACGCCCTTGTCACGCAAGATATCGTCGGCTTCTGGTGTAGTCGGGCCATTCGCGCCTTCGAGGATGATTTTGGCACGGATCTGGTCAGCATTCTTCAACGTGATTTGCTGCTCCAGGGCTGCCGGGATCATGATATCGCAGTTCACAGACCAGAATTCATCATTTGGCAACACTGCTTCTATGCCTTCAAAACCGGCAACACTGCCTTTGGCTGCGACGTGATCCAGCAATTTGGCAACGTCCAGGCCATTGGAATGGAATATCGTGCCACCGTGATCTTGTACTGCCACGATCTTGGCACCTGCATCCGCAAACAAACGAGCTGCAATACCACCCACATTACCAAAACCTTGCACGGCAATTTTTGCACCTGCAATGTTCAGGCCACGCTTGGCTGCAGCTTCGCTACCAACCACGAATACGCCACGGCCAGTTGCTTCACGACGACCCAGGCTACCACCGAGGGAGATAGGCTTGCCAGTCACCACGCCAGTGGCGGTACGGCCTTCATTCATGGAATAGGTGTCCATCATCCATGCCATGGTTTGCTCGTTGGTATTCACGTCCGGTGCCGGAATATCTTTGTCCGGGCCGATGATGATGCCGATTTCAGATGTGTAACGACGCGTCATGCGCATCAGTTCGCCACGGGACAGAGTTTTTGGATCAACACGGATACCACCCTTGGCACCACCATAAGGCACGTTCACTGCAGAGTTCTTGATCGTCATCCAGGCAGACAAAGCCATCACTTCTGACAGCGTCACATCCTGATGGAAACGCACGCCACCCTTGCCCGGGCCACGGGAAGTGTTGTGCTGTACACGGTAACCTTCGAAGTGAGCAATCGAGCCATCATCGCGCTCGATAGGCACGTCAACGATCAGGATACGCTTGGGGCGTTTCAGGGTTTCTACCCAGCGCGACAAGTGGCCGAGGTATGGGGTAACGCGATCAATTTGCTCAAGGTAAACTGACCAAGGACCTGTCTCTGTCGGGGTAAGATAAGACGGTATCTGGTGCTGGGTGGACATTATATGACCTCTTGAATATGGTTGAACTGGTTTGCGAATCTGGTATTCCAGGCCAGTCTGTCACCGGCGCTGAAAGCAGACGCATAGTAGTCTTTTCATTCTGAAGTCAGCCAATGCTTTGTTTGCATGTATCTATGCATGAAATGCATAACCATGAAAGTGGCTGCATGATATGGGATATTTTTTACAACTCTGCACGTCCGTCATATCAGAGCTTATTCCAGCTTTACAGTATTCATCGGCGCTGAAAAATATATTCAAGCGGCGACAGGTTCACTTTCTGTACGGATGAAAGGAGACCAGGAAGACTCCCACTCTGCATTGAATAAAGCGCAAACACTTATCCCAAGATCGATATTCAAAATCTCAAGTGCAGCACGACTGCCCGCGTCTTCTCTTTTGGCGGCAGTGACAAAGCGCGCAAACGTCTGCCAATCCTGGCTCAGACTCTTCACGAGTATGCGTGCCAGATCATAGGATAAAGTATTGCTTTCTCCGCCACGTGAAAATGAGGCTCCAGACCAAAATTCCTGCATCCTGTCAGCATCCCAGAATTGCAAATGCCTGGCATACAAATTTTTTTCGCTATTCTCCGCCTGCAGAAGTGGACTGAGCTGAAATTCGACATTGACAGCAATCCCTTCATCCAGCCACAGCGGCAATTTCAGATAGTTCAAGGCACTGTGCGTCATTTCATGCGTGATCACAGGTTCTATCATCAATAAATCTGAAAGGACCGTGACAAAATGCGGGCAGCCTGCATCAATAAACATGCCCCCGCTGACTGCAAATTCCCCGCTATCAGGATAATAGGCCGATACATACTGATAGTACATATCCTCATTGTCGAGCACCAGCAAGATACTTTTCATCTCTGGCGGAAATTGTGCGACTTCAGGCAGCAGCCTGGCAATGCGTGCATAATTTTTTTCAATGAATCTGGCACTGGCCTCAATGACATTTGGCTCCGATGACGAGACGATCAAAGCCTTCTCACTTTCATACATATAGCAATGTGAACCTATCCCTTCTTTGAGATAAGCCAGCCATGCGCGTTGCCCCAACAGACGTGCCTCGCGCTGCCGCCCTGCATCATTGATCGTGTTCAGCCACGCATGAAAAGCAGCCCAGTTCATGACGGGGATATTGTCCAGGAAAGTGATATGTTCAAACACATTGAAGCTAGTCGTTCCTGCCAGACTGATGGGGTCCGGTATGTCTTCGCGAATAAATCCAGCAGGCAATTTTTCAAGAGGAAGTGGCCTGCTTTCATGCACGGTTTTGGGCAAGCCTGACATAGCAAAAAAAATGCCAATAAATGGCATGCCCCAGACACTGATTAATAACATCGTTCGCAGAAAACCTGGTTCAACAGCACGCTTGATACGGTGCGCGCAAAAGATATTGAGAGCCAGCAGCAATACCAAGATAAATAAAAAAATTATCATATTCAATAATGTAAAAATTCAGTCTGTTGCTACGCGAATAGCTGAAGGATAAATTGCAGGTAGAGCTAAAGTGCGGAGACCCACTCCATCCTTTTATTGCTATTCACTACGCCTGCGTGACTTTCCATGCTTGCTGCTTTCCAGTTTTTCTGCAATTTGCAATTGCTCCAGATATTCCCATAACCGCGAAACGATCATCTTGCCAGGTCTCTGGATTGAGGGTCGCTCGCGATACAGGCGAATTTCCATATTCACTTCCCAGGCACCACTGCCATCATCAGCGCGGGCCAGTTGTTTTTGCTTGACTTCACGGGTCACCGCAGACTCTGGCAGGAAAGCGACGCCACGGCCTTCCAGTGCCATCATTTTCAGGCCTTCTGCCATATCGGTTTCATAGCATTTTTCCAGATGCAGGGGCTGACGCGTGTCATTCAAGATCAGGTCTACCATGCGACCCAGATAGGCATTGTTGGCATAGGCCAGGAAGGGCAAAGGTTCTCGCTCCAGTCCTGGCAACAGCAATTCCGGCACGCCGTGTTTATCGCAACGGGTATAGGCCCGCAAAGCCTCAGTCCCCATGCTGATCATGTCGTACTGGCTGCTATCGAGCAAAAGTGGCTGGCGTGGATGGTGATAGCACAGCAAAAGATCACAACCACCTTCGACCAGGGTCATGACGGCATCATGCACATTCAGCGCCAGCAGGCGGCTATTGATTTCACCAAAGGCAGCCTCCAGGCTGGTCAGCCAGCGTGGCACATAGGTCAGTGAGAGCGTATGCGGAACAGCAAAGTCTACCGTCGTTTGCGTGGTCGTGCGCTTGCCGCGTAACAGGGCGCGGGCATTATTGATTTGCCCCAGCATGGCAATCGCCTGCTCGTAAAAAACTTCACCTGCATGTGTCAGGCGTGTGGGGTAGGAAGTGCGGTCTATCAGGTCACTTCCCAGCCAGGCTTCCAGCGATTGTATGCGCCGGGAAAATGCCGGTTGCGTCACGTGGCGCAATTCAGCCGAGCGGCTGAAACTATTGGTTTCTGCCAGCGATACAAAATCTTCCAGCCACTTGGTTTCCATTTTTACACACCCATCAATTCAACTTCATCTGCTTCGTCATCATCTTCTTCTGTCTGATCTTTTTTCTTGCTTTGCTGGCGCTCCCACATACGTGTGTAGGCACCGTGCAGGGCCAGCAAATCATGGTGGGTACCACGCTCTATGATGCGCCCTTTGTCCATCACCAGAATCTGCTGGGCATCGACAACGGTAGACAATCTGTGTGCAATCACCAGGCTGGTGCGGCTGCGTGCAATGTCTTTCAACTGGGCCTGTATCAATTGCTCGGCCTGGGAATCAAGCGCGGAAGTGGCTTCATCAAAAATCAGGATGGAAGGATTTTTTAACAGGGTGCGGGCGATAGCCACACGCTGCTTTTCACCACCGGATAATTTCAAGCCGCGCTCACCAACCATGCTGTCATAACCATCTGGCAGCGACTCGATAAAATCATGGATATAGGCCGCCTTGGCGACGGCAATAATCTCTTCTTTGCTGGCACCTGGTTTGCCATAGGCGATGTTGTATTCTATGGTGTCATTGAACAGTACAGTATCTTGCGGGACTATGCCTATTGCCGCCCTGACCGATGCCTGTGTAACGTCGCGCACATCCTGACCATCAATCGAAATATGGCCAGACTGGATATCGTAAAAACGGAATAACAAACGCGATAAAGTCGATTTACCTGAACCGCTATGGCCTACCACTGCCGTGGTCGTTCCCGGTGCAATCGTAAAGTCTACATCAAACAATATCTGACGTTTTTCTTCATAGCTGAAATTCACATGCTGGAAACGGATTTCTGCGCCATTCCTGTGATGTACCTGCAAGACCTGGGCATGGTCGGCATCCGCCACTTCACGGTTTTGTCCCAACAGTGAGAACAGCCTTTCCATATCAGCCAGGCTTTGCTTGATTTCACGGTACAGCACACCCAGAAAATTCAGAGGAATATACAGCTGTATCATGAAGGCATTCACCAGTACCAGGTCACCCAGACTCATCGTGCCATCAATGACACCCTGGGTAGCGCGCCACAAGATCAGGGTCACCGCTGTCGCGATGATCATGGATTGCCCGGTGTTCAGCAAGAACAGGCTGCTCTGCGATTTGACGGCAGCACTTTCATAGCTTTGCAGGCCCTGGTCATAACGCTGGGCTTCGTATTCATCATTGCCAAAATACTTCACCGTTTCATAGTTGAGCAAGGAATCAATGGCCCTGGTGTGCGCCTTGGAATCAAGCTCATTCATGGTACGGCGAAAATGGGTGCGCCATTCAGTGACGGCGATGGTGAACACGATGTACATCACCAGTGCAGTCGCGGTAATCACGGTAAACCATTTATCGTAATGCGTACCCAGATAAATCAATACCAGGCCAATTTCCAGCAAGGTGGGGACGATGCTGAACAAGGCATAGGAAATCAAAGAGGATATCGCCCTGGTGCCGCGTTCTATATCGCGTGTAACACCACCAGTTTGCCGGTTCAGATGAAAGCGCAGGGACAGTGCGTGCAAGTGGCGGAACACTTGCAAAGCGATGGTGCGTACGGCCCGCTGGGTCACCTTGGCAAATACAAATTCGCGCAGTTCAGTAAATAGCGTAGTTGCCAGGCGCAGTGCGCCATAGGCGACCAGCAAACTCACCGGCAAGACCATGACAGCCGCAGGATGAGCAGGGTTAATGGTCATGCTGTCCACCAGGTTTTTCAAGACCATGGGTACACCGACATTGGCCAGTTTGGCAGCCACCAGGAAAGTTAGCGCCAGCAAAACACGCCACTTGTAAGCCCACAAGTAGGGCAACAGGGTTTTGATGGTAGACCAGTCGCCAGACTGCCCATGGGTGCTGGCTGGGCTGGCGGAAGATAATTTACGTACGGATTCTCGGCGTTGCATTAAAAGGGGCACTCGTGTGAGGGTTGAATGAGCTTGTCAGAATTGGCCATGCCAGCGCTGACGTGAATTGGCAATTCAACAAAATCGCCTTCCATACCAAGAAGACAACAGAGAGAAAAACACTTCATGCAAAAACTGCATAGAGAAAATTATAGGCTATAAATCACTTGTCCATCGGCCGCGGACGACAACATACTAAACAACGCACAACACAGCACACAACAGTTGCATCATGACGGACTTTGTCTTGCAGCTATCGTACAATTTGCCTTTCGCTTTCAAAGTCGGCACTTCAATGAGACGGATATGCCTGGCTTGCCAACAAGGTTTTCAATATGAACAAGAATAAACTGGTGATTTTCGGCAGCAGCAATATTTTGTCAGACTTGTTTGACTGCGCACTGGCGCAGGGCCTGGTGGTCTCCAAAATCGTTTTGCATTTGCCAGAAACCGTGGGCGAGCGCGATATCAGCCTGGCCGAGCGCATCAGGGAATGGGCTGCCTATGGCCCCGCGCCTGAAGTGCTGGAACTGGCTGACTTTCAACCGGCAGATGATGAGCTGTATTTGCTGGGACCAACCACCCCCACACGCAATGTACTGGAGCAGGAAATATTGCAACGCTATGCTGAGCATGGGCTGGAATTCCATACCCTTATCCATCCACGGGCCTGTGTGTCACCGCTGGCAACACTGGCAGCCGGTGTTTTTGTCGGCGCCAACAGCGTCATCGGCCCGGGTGCAGTATTGGGCCGCCATGTGTTTGTCAATCGCGGTGTGACGATAGGGCATGACACCCATATTGGTGCATTTTCGCGAGTGCAGCCGGGCAGCAATGTCGGTGGCCTGTCGCGCATAGGCCATAGCGTCACCATCGCCATTGGCGCCACATTGATAGAACGCCTGCAGGTAGGGGATCATGCCTTTATCGGTGCAGGTGCGGTAGTCATCAGCGATACCCAGGCCGGTGCCTTGATGGTGGGAAATCCGGCACGATTCAAGAAGTCTGTGCTGCCATCCGCTGATTGAAACGCGTCACGGCCAGTTCACAAGCTGCCTGCAGGCTGGCTGCTGCCTTGTTCAAATCCAGATAGTCATCAAAGTGTTGTTGCATGGCGAGACCAGCAACCTTTCTGGCTTCAGGGTTGTGCAGCCACTGCATCAGGGTCTGGAAATAATCCTGCAAGCTTGCCTGCGCCGCACCGGCCAATTTGTCACCGCCATCCGAGCCTTGCAAGCTCAGCGCCGGGACAGCCAGGGCCATCGCTTCCGCCACCGCAAAACCACCGCCCATCATGGGTGGATTGATATAGATATCGCTGCATGCCAGGTATTTGACAGCATCTGCACAGAAAGCGATGCATTGCACCTGTCCCTGCGCGGCTGCCTGCAATGAGGATGGCAAAACACCATTACCACCGACGATGAGCCACTGCACCTGAGGATGCTGGTTCAGCACTTGCAACATGGCCGCAGCCCATTCTCCCTTGATGCGCGCCTCACTTTCACTGACCAGAGTGACCAGGATGAGCTTGTCTTGCGCCAGCCCCAAAGACGCGCGGGTATGCGTATGTTGAAGCGCCGGCCTTTGTACCCGGTAGGAATGGTAGTAAGCCTGGCTGACAGGGAATGCAGCAGTCCACTGCGCCGCCTGCAAGCCATTTAATTCTTGCTGCGCAGTCAGCCATACATCGGCAGGCAACATCGGCGACAGGGAATTGATGCCCAGGCTCAGCACAGGACGCGCTGGATAAACCGCGGCAGCCAGGCCAGCATACAAACCGACAAACATCACCAGGTCAGGATCAAACAAGGCAATCTGGCCCAGCAGGCTCTTCCATCTTTGCAGCAGCGAAAAACGTGTATCCCCAGTCATGACCTGCCCGCCCTGCCCCAGGTATTTATCCCAGCCAGCAGTGACAAACTGTGGTTCCGGTGTGTAGGAATGGCTGCCCAGATAATGTTTAAAGTCCGGCCCCAGCATTTCTTGCGCAGAATACAGCACGACTTCATAACCAAGCTGGCGCAGATTTTCTGCCTGCTGCAAGGCCATCAATGTGGGTGGATGCTTGATATTGCTGACATAGGGTGCGATCAGCGCGACCTTGCGTACACTGCCGATACTGCGGTTTTTCAACACCTGCTTGACCTGCACTTGCTGCCCTATCCAGGTATTGAGACTGGCAGCAATCGCTGGCAGGGACAGCTCTTGCAGCCTTTGCCGGAAAGCCTGGCGGTCAGGAATATCCAGCAATACTCTTTGCCAGGCATATTGCAGGAAAGTCATGAGCCGGTCGGCATCATGGGGTTGTAAAGTCAGCACGATTTGCCCGGCTTGCTGCAGATATTCTGGCCTGCCCGTCAGCATATCCAAAAAGGTGGCGCGATAAAAACCAGCCAGACCAGTCGCGGCAACATTCGCCAGCAAAAACTGCTCCAGTTGCAAGCTCAAGGCAGGTCTGGCCTGACGGCGCATCAGATCTACCATCTGATGCCAGCCATGGCTGGCGGTGGGATTGGCGACGGTACGCATGACTACATCGTCCAGCAATCTTGCTTCTTCCTGATTTTCTGCCATCGTCTGCTCTTTATCTATTCTGGATTTTTCTCAAAATTATCCGTGAAATTATTACATTGTCATCGACTTTACAATATATCACCCCGCAAGTCGCTGGCAATTCGCTTGCTTTACTCAGCATGCATGAAATCTGGTTTAAGATTTGTCTCACTATATTCCACTCACTTTACATTGACATCATCATGACTGAACAAATTAGCAACGGGCTGCCATCTCATATGCCCACACTCAGGGTCATGCCCATGCCTGCAGATGCCAACGTCCATGGCGACGTGTTTGGCGGCTGGATCATGTCGCAGGTCGATATTGCCGGTGCCATCCCAGCAGCACGCCGTGCCAATGGCCGGGTTGCGACGATCGCGGTTAATTCTTTCCTGTTCAAGCAGCCGGTCTTCGTCGGCGACCTCTTGTCGTTTTATGCAGAAGTGATCAAGGTGGGTAATACCTCGATCACGGTATCAGTAGAAGTCTATGCAGAGCGTAATCGTCTGCAGGCATCGACTGTCAAAGTCACTGAAGCAACCCTGACTTATGTCGCCACCGGCGATGATCGCAAACCGCGTCAGATTCCACCACTGGAAGATATTAGCAAGGTGGGTTGAACATAGTCATGAAGTTATCGCGCCGTTCGTTTTTACAGCAGTCCCTGCAATTCACTACCTTTGCTGCACTGGCCCAGGCTTTTCCCGGATGGGCGGCCGAGCGCAGCAGTGTTTATCCATTCAGCCTGGGGGTGGCTTCAGGCTCACCCAGGCATGACAGCGTGGTTTTGTGGACACGCCTATTGCCCGAGCCTTTGAATGCAGCGGCCCTGCCTGCCGTACCCTATAAGCTGCGCTGGGAAATTGCCGAAGACGAGCAATTTTTTCGCCTGGTCAACAAGGGCGAAACCCATGCCCTGCCTGAGCTGGCCCACAGCGTGCATGTCGATGTGACTGGCTTGCAGCCAGATCGCTGGTATTGGTATCGCTTCATACTGGGCGACGCAATCAGCCCGGTGGCACGCACCCGTACCGCACCTGCTGCCGACACCATGCCCAGCAATTTACGCCTGGCCATCGCTTCTTGTCAGCACTGGGAATTTGGTGAATATGCTGCACACCGTCATATCGCCGCAGCCAATCCTGACCTGGTGGCATTTCTGGGTGACTATATTTATGAATGGGGGCCTTATGATCTGCGCCATGCAGCCAAGCCACGCAACCGCGATATAGAGAGTTTCAGCCTGGCAGAATACCGCGCCCGTTATGCCCAGTACAAGACCGATCCGCAATTGCAGGCTGCCCACCATGTAGCGCCCTGGATAGTCACCTGGGATGATCATGAAGTCGCCAATGATTATGGCAACGACAGGGATGAAAGACTGGACGTCAACTTCATGGCGCGCCGAGCTGCTGCCTATCAGGCGTTTTATGAGCATATGCCGGTACGTTTGCACTCCAGCCATACTGACTTTGCCAATATGCGTATCTATGATCGCTATGACTGGGGCAGGCTGGCAAAATTCCACGTGCTCGATAGCCGGCAATACCGTTCTTATCAGGCATGTGCGAAAACTGGCCGTGGTGGTTCCAACTCCATCAGCAATGCTGAGTGCAGTGAAAGAATGGACCCTACCCGCACCATGCTGGGCATAGAACAGGAAAAATGGCTGGCCCGCGGCTTTACCAATTCAAATGCCAAGTGGAATATTCTTACCCAGCAAACCTTGATGGCACAATCCAGCCAGACTGCCGTCAGCCATGAGGGCGAAGGCAAATTCTGGACCGATGGCTGGGATGGTTATCCCGCTGCAAGATTGCGCTTGATGGAGGATTTGCAAAAACATAAACCATCAAATCCTGTCGTCATTTCGGGTGATGTGCATACCTTCTATGCGGCGAATCTGAAACGCGATTTTTACAACAAGGCTTCTGCCAGCAACCCGATACTGGCGACAGAGTTTTGTGGCACCTCGGTTACCTCAAGCTCGCGTCCGCAGGAACGTACCGACCAGTATGTGGCACAAAATCCGCATATCAAATATGGCCGCAGTGACAAACGTGGTTTCATGCTGGTGGATGTTTCGCAAACCAGGATGCAGACACATTTCCTTGGCCTGGACGATGTGGCAAGAGCAGATTCCGGAATCGCCACACTCAAGAGTTTTGTTGTTGAGGATGGCAAGCCTGGTGTGGTCTCTGCCTGAAAATCTCATGCGTAAACCAATAAAAAAGGAAGGCTATGCCTTCCTTTTTTAAGCTGGATCAAGCTGCCTGATCAAGATGTATTAGCAATTAAGCTTTCTTTTCATCCCGCAATTCGCGACGCAAAATCTTGCCTACATTGGTCTTGGGCAAATCAGCGCGGAACTCGATGTACTTGGGTTTTTTGTATGCGGTAAATTGCTCCTTACAATAGTCCATGAGCTGGTCCACGGTCAGCGAAGGATCTTTGCGTACCACAAACAATTTCACTGCCTCGCCAGAATTGGCATCAGGCACGCCGATACAGGCACATTCAAGCACGCCTGGATGCGCGACGATGACTTCTTCAATTTCATTCGGATAGACATTGAAACCGGATACCAGGATCATGTCTTTCTTGCGATCGACTATCTTGGTGTAGCCGCGCTCATCCATGATACCAACGTCGCCAGTCTTGAAGAAACCATCGTCTGTCATGACCTTGGCCGTTTCTTCTGGGCGGTTCCAGTAACCCACCATGACTTGCGGGCCACGGATGGCGATTTCACCCCGTTCACCCAAAGCGACTGGCTTGCCGTCATCATCCAGAATGGCAATTTCTGTTGAAGGAATAGGCATGCCTATGGTGCCGGAAAATACCTTGGTATCAGCCGGGTTGGCAGTGGCAACAGGTGAAGTTTCGGACAAGCCATAACCTTCGGCAATTGCGCAGCCAGTGGTAGCCAGCCATTTGTCTGCCACGGCTTTTTGCACGGCCATGCCACCGCCGCTGCAAATTTCATAGCCAGAAAAATCGAGTGCGGCAAAACCAGGGTTATTCAGCAAGCCGTTATACAAGGTATTCACCGCCGGGAAAATATTCACCCTGTACTTGCCCAACTCCTTGATGAAGCCAGGGATATCGCGCGGATTGGGGATCAGCAAATTCAGCGCACCAATACGCGTGCCCAGCAAGCTGCAGACTGTCAGCGCAAAAATGTGATACAGCGGCAAGGCACAGACGATGACTTTTTGTTCATCGGCATGACCAGCCATGCTGGGTGACAGCCAGGCATCGTTTTGCAGGATGTTGGCAACCACATTCTTATGCGACAGAGTCGCGCCTTTGGAGACGCCGGTAGTGCCGCCTGTGTACTGCAGGAATGCCACATCGTCATGCGTAGTAGTCACAGGCGTGAAGCTGCTGCTTGCTGCTTCAGACATCACTTTATTAAAGCGTATGGCGTTAGGCAATGAAAATGCCGGCACCATTTTTTTGACATGGCGCACGACAAAATTGACGATAGTGCCTTTCAGTGCACCCAGCATCTCGCCCATATTGGCGACGATGATGTGCTTGATTGCGGTCTTGCTGAGAACCTGTTCCAGCGTGGTCGCGAAATTTTCCAGAATGAAAATGGCTTCTGCACCAGAGTCCTTGAGTTGATGCTCAAGCTCACGCGGTGTGTACAGAGGATTGACGTTCACCACGGTATAACCAGCACGCAAGACCGCTGCCATGACGACTGGGTATTGCAAGACATTGGGCATCATGATGGCTACGCGCGCCCCTTTTTTCAAACCTCTGGCTTGCAACCAGCCTGCCAGTTGCCTGGACATGTTATCCAGCTCACCGTAGGTAATGCGCTTGTCCATACAGGCATAGGCATCACGAGTAGCAAATTTTTTAAATGACTCTTCCATCATCTGCACCAGGGATTGGTACTGATTGATATCAATGTCTGCCGGTACGCCTGCAGGATAGTTCTTCAGCCAAATTTTATCCATATCTTCCATCTCCAGTGATTGTTGTTTTTGGCGTTGCGCTGCAGTTTTTTGCTCTCATTTATTTTTGTAATAAGCGCTGTAATAAGCATTGCAATAAACTCTACAGCACACGCTTAGTACATATATAAATGATAAGCCTTGCAGGCATGCGTTCCCTGCTTCGATGCTATCGGCTAAGTTCGGCTAAAGCAAGCGATTTAAAGCCTAGTTGAGGGCATTCTCTATGAAAATTCCGCAGCGCAGCAAAATTTTACCGGTTGATTTTCTGTGTTTTTGAGATAGAACAAAATCAGCCTGACATCTTCATGGCAGGCCGATCTTCTTATCTCGTCATGTGGGGACAGTAATCTATGCCGGGCTCTCCGGCGCGCATTTTTCGACTTCTACCAGCAAGTCATAAAAAGTCGGGCCACCGCCCATGTCGGTCAGGCGCTGGCTGGTGACTTCATTGGCATTCTTATGATCGCCAGCAAGTTTTTTCCACCATATCGACAAGCCCACTACCAGGCCCGGTCTGGCTTTATCGGTGACGCGCGCTATCGCTTCAAAACTGCCCCTGTCATTGTATATCCTGAGCTTGTCGCCCTGTACGATATGACGGCTGGCAGCATCCTGAGGATGAATATCCAGATGCGGCTGGCCCTCGGTATCACGCAGGCTTTGCACGTTGACGAAAGTGGAGTTCAAAAAATTGCGTGCAGGTGGAGAAATCATGGCCAGTGGATAGCGCGCTGCCAGTTCGGCATTTGATGCCAGTGATTCATAGGGAGCGATATACGCAGGCAGAGGATCCAGCCCGTCTCGCTTCATGCTTTCGCTATAAAACTCGCACTTGCCGGATGGCGTACCAAAACCACCATGCGCAAACGGCGCATCTGCCACTTTCAATTTTGCCCAGCCTGCTTTCTTCAGGGAAGACCAGTCAAAATGCACGGCATGCGCATGATTTTTATTAAAGGCCAGTGCAGCGATATCATCATCGCTGTCTGTAAAACAGGCATCGTCAAAACCCATGGCCCTGGCGATCAGGCGGAAAATCTCGGTATTCGGTTTGGCTTCTCCCATAGGCGCAATCGCCGGATTATTCGCCATCATATACAGGTGACCATAGGTGCTATGAATATCGGTATGTTCCAGTTGCGTTGTCGCAGGCAACAGGATATCTGCATAGTCAGCAGTATCCGT
The DNA here is from genome assembly GCF_003201815.1 of Undibacterium pigrum. GTDB lineage: Bacteria > Pseudomonadota > Gammaproteobacteria > Burkholderiales > Burkholderiaceae_D > Undibacterium > Undibacterium pigrum. The sequence continues at coordinate 4,014 of NZ_QJKB01000026.1, read as the reverse complement.
CTGGAAGTGTTCCAGCACTACGGTAAACAAATCTTCCCGCGCAAAAGCTTGCGCCACTTTGGATGATTCCGGTGCCACAGCAACGGGATTGGAATTGTAGACAATCACGGCTCCCACCTTGGGACCGAACTCTGGCGATGCCTCTCTCAACAAATCGTCGCCTATGGTGCTCATATTGATGGTACGGCGAGGCAAGCCTTCAGGAAATAAATCCGGCCTTTGCAAGGCTGTGGTATTTTTTGGGAAGGCATCTGACATAGACAATTGCGTACCGCCAGCAGCATGTCGCCAGGCACCGGTCAATGCCGGCAGGCAGGCGATATTGCGGACTGCCATGCCACCGCCATGCACCCTTTGCACGCCATAATTCATGCGTATCATGCTGGCTTCACCGCGCTTGCCGCATTCGCCATAATCATGTGCCAGCTGTTCCACTTCACCTGCTCTAATGCCACACACTTCAGCGACACGCTCTGGTGTCCATGCGGCTACCCGCTCACGCAATTCTTCAAAGCCCAGGGTATGTTCAGCGATGTAGTCGTGATCCAGCAAATCATCGCGTATCAGGACGTGCATGAGACCCAGCGCCAGCGCAGAGTCTGTACCTGGCAACAGGGCAATATGCTGATGACATTTTTCTGCGGTCAATGAGCGATAAGGATCAATCGCGATCAGCTTCGCACCATTGCGCTTGGCTTCTTGTACACGCATCCAGAAATGCAGATTGGAAGCAATGGGATTGCCGCCCCACATGATGATCAGCCTGGCATTCTGGGTATGTTCTATGTCAGCACCCTGACGTGTGCCTACCGTATATTTATAACCAACACCTCCTGCCGTCGCACATATCGTGCGATCAAGAAACGACGCACCAATCTTGTTGAAGAAGCGCATCGCCATGCTCTCGCCCTGCACCAGGCCCATGGTGCCGGCATAGCTATAGGGCAGTATGGACAAAGGATTACTGGCAGCTAGCGGCTTGAGTCTTTCAGCAATCGTCGCTATCGCTTCATCCCATGTGATGCGGACAAACTTGCCCTCGCCTTTTTTACCCACGCGCTTTTGCGGGTACAACAAGCGGTCAGGATGATAAGTGCGCTCTGTATAACGCGATACCTTGGTACACAGAACACCTGCGGTAGTCGGATGTGCGGGGTCGCCCTTGACTGCGGTGGCGACGCCATCTTCTACTGTCACATGCAGGGCGCAGGTATCGGGGCAATCATGCGGGCATACGGCTTTGACGATAGTGCTGCTCATAGTAATCCTGTTTCCATTGTTTGCTTCTTGCATCTGTTGATATTACTGCCGTGTTGCTTTTGCTGGTCATCACTGGCTCGTACTATCTTATGCCAGAGCCTGTTCTGCTTACCGATACACAAATGCTGTTTTTTTACGGATCAGCAGAATTACTGTTAACCAGGCAATATGTCCTGCCTGTCGCTCAGACGCTTGCCGGGGTTCTTTTGTTCCAGTGCCAGCAAAGCCGCTGAATGATCGGCGTGTGGATAAACTGGCAGCAAGCTGCGGTAAACATCGGTTACCAGTCTGGTAATCGGTAAATCCACACCTGCATGCTGTGCCGCGATGAGGATATTTTCCATATCCTTGGCCTGGCTTTTGACCTGACCACCCGGCATGAAAGTCCTGTCCAGCATGCGTTGCCCATGCACTTCCAGTATCCGGCTCTCAGCAAAGCCACCACGCAAAGCCTGCCTTACTGCCGCCGGATCAGCACCACCGGCCTGCGCCAGCAATAAGGCCTCGGCCACGATATTGATCGTTGCACCCACAATCAGTTGATTGCAGAGCTTGGCTAATTGCCCTGTACCCGGACCACCGACACGCTGCGGCTTTCCCATGACAGACAATAGTTCTACTACTGAAAGATAAACCGCTTCATCTGCACCCGCCATAATGGCCAGACTGCCAGCCTCAGCACCAATGACACCGCCAGACACTGGCGCATCAATAAAATGCACCCCCTGCTTTTGCAGCAAGGCATGCAGGGCCTGTGCCTGCGACTGCTGTATCGAACTCATGTCAATGACGATACTGCCCGCACGCAGGGCAGGCAGTATTTGCGCTATCACCGCAGCCACAGCATCGCCATCTTCCAGCATGGTAATCACGACATCTGCACCGGATTGCTGAACTGCCAGCAAGGCGGTATCTGCAACGATGACGCCATCTGCAATTAGCGCCTCAGCTTTGGTACGGGTGCGATTCCATGCCGTTACAGGATAAGCCGCAACTGATAAACGACGTGCCATAGGCTTGCCCATCAAGCCCGTACCCAGAAATGCGATATTTGTTTCAGCGACTGGTTTCACATTGATCCTTTAATGCAGATATGATTGCCGGAACTAAATTGTAATCCCTTGCTCTCAAGAGCGTATTGTCAGACATTGCTACAATAGGGGCTGTGGTTTGATATTCATGTCCTGTTGATTTCTTATTTTCACCTGAAAGCCCATTTTATGCGCCTGCGTATTTCATCTTTAATCGCCGTTGCTGTCACGGCAATGTGTACCAGTTCTTCCGTGTTCGCCATTGATTCTGGTTCGCTGGAATTTGCCACTGGCAATAAAACCAAGATGCTGCGCCTCGGCCTGCAATCGAACTGGGATAATAAATGGTTTGCCTCCAACGGTACCCATATCGGCGGCTATTGGGACTATACCCTTGCACAATGGCGCGGCAGTAACTTCCAGGGCAAGGGCGGCACGCAAAATCTGGCTGATATCGGTGTCACCCCGGTTTTCCGTTTCCAGAACGATAGCAAAAAAGGTTTTTATGGCGAAGCTGGCATAGGCTTGCACATGCTGTCAGAAATCTATGACAACAACAGCCGCCATTTCTCTACCAACTTCCAGTTCGGTGACCATATCGGCGTTGGCTACGTCACCAAAGATGGCTGGGATTTGAGCTTCAAGATCCAGCACTATTCAAACGGCGGTGTTAAACGTCCAAATCCAGGTGTGAATTTTGCGGTGTTGAAGGCTGGATACGCATTTTAAGTCTTGCCAGCACTGACAGTAAAAAAGGCTGCTCATACGCAGCCTTTTCTTTAAGTCTTCAATAGAGAAATGCAAAGCATCGCTCCATAGGCCATTTTTACTGTTTATTAGTCAGTGATAATCTGGTTTTTGATATCAAGCTCGCTTAAACGCTGAGCCAATTCACGCATTTCGTGCAGATCCATTACTATTTCCGAAGATCTTCCATCATGCAAATGCTTGATTTCATTGAAGGTAAAGCCTCGATAAAGTTCACGCTTTAAGAAATAGAGCTGCTTTGCTGAGAAAACCTGCATCTCAATTCGCAAAATAGGCTCTTGCCCAATTCCATCGGGAAATCCCAACATTGGAGTTCCCTGGGATTCAAATGCAACACACTTGCCATCTGCAGCGGCTTGATCAAAGTCTTCCTGCGTATCTACCCAATGCACTTGCTGACTGCAACTATCACAATACCTCGTTAGCAGATCCTCTGTTTGAGTTAACTCAGTCCATGTCTTTGGACAAATGAAGGATAGATTGCACGTAATCATGAAGAATATTTGAAATACATAAATTGGAATCCTGATCGAAAAGTATACCGAAAATCATGGGAATAATAAGACAAGCGAGTACTTCTGTTAAGCAACTCTCACGAGTGGCTTATCATACTAGTGACAGATACTCTCTTTGCTGATCCACGAAAGCCGCAAGGCACCTGCCTGCGCAGGAGCGACGGTTTAAAGTTTCACCGTTGAAATGTGTGCATGCAGATGCAAAGGCTTGAACTATCCAGCAAGTTGAGCAGCGATGCTGGCAGCCAGCCATCAGATGATAAGAGAGTTAGCTTAAACCCCGTCGCTGCAGCGCAGGCTGGAGCCTGGTGTCGTTGGTCGATGCACCGAGCATTGATCAAGAGAGAGAATAAGTGATCAGACAGTGCCTACTGCGGCAGGGGAGCGATATAGTCCCAAGAATGAAATAAAAAGGCTGAGTCACAGAGTAAAAGCAGAGA
>NZ_QJKB01000025.1 GCF_003201815.1 Undibacterium pigrum | reverse complement strand
ATTTGGACTTCTCCTCTGTGAACTGAATCGTTTCATCACTCTTCAGTTTGGCACATTTGATGCCGTAAGGGGAGGAGTCCATTCCATTGCCCTACATCACGGCTTTGATTAAAAACCAGGGTATGCAAGCCTTGCAAGCACCAGTTCGCGGCAGAAGCAGTTCCCGCAGTGAATGTGTGCCGTCGCTTAAAAATCCCGCGCCACCACTACTCCCTGGTAAGTGCTGACATACAAGGCCCCACGGCTGAAGACAACCGCAGTTGGCCTTGACAGCGAACCTGGCAAAGGCCCGGCAACAAAGCCTTCACGGTTAGCAGAGCCTATCAAGGTACTGACCTGGCCTTCGGGGGTGATTTTGCGGACTGCGTTATTGTCAGTATCAGCCACATACAGATTGCCCTTCGAATCCAGCGTGAGACCCTGCGGGCGATTGAAACGTGCCGCCATGCCACTACCATCGGCACTCCCTTTTTGCCCGGTACTACCCGCAAAAACACTGCTGACACCTGCAGGTGAAATTTTGAAAATCACGTGATGAATACCATCAGCCACGTAGACATTGGCATTGCCATCAATGGCGATACCGTTTGCGACACTGGGCCAGAAACGGCTTTGTTTGACGCGACTATCCTCCACCACCTGCCCCAGGGGAATCCTGGCAAAGGTGCTGGTAACACCATCAGCAGTCACCTTGCGCACTAACTGGTTGGCTGTATCGACAAGCAGAACATCACCACTGCTGGTGAGGGCAATGCCATTCGGCACCTTGAATCTGGCATCGCTACCTGCGCCATCGGCCAGGCCAAGTTGGTCAGGCATGCCTGCCAGCGGTGTGGTGACACCAGCAGCACTGATTTTACGCACGGTGCCTATGGAATCGGCGACATAAAGATTACCACTGGCATCCACCGTCAAACCCGCTATTCTCGCAAACTCTGCCTTCACGTCGACAAAGCGGCTGACTGCGCCCATCGGGCTGATCTTATGTATCAGAGTAAAAGGGAAACGCGATTCGGTGACATACAGATCACCCCGGACATCAGCCACCATATTGCCTGGCGTGCTGGTCATGAAAACTGGGGACCAGTATTCAGGCGGTATCGCCACCTTGCTGGAACCTGCTACTGTCGTGACCACACGATCAGCACTGATCTTGTGCACGCTGCTTTCATCGATAATATACAGCTTACCCCTGCCATCACTGACAATGTCCCTGGGCGGTAAAAAAAACGCTGCTCTGGTCACACCTTGTGGATTATCACGCTTGCCATTACTGACAAAGTTAGTGACCACGCCGCCAGGTGTGATTTTACGTATCATCGCGTTCACGGTATCAGCAACATAGATATTGCCTGCGGCATCCAGGGCCACACCGGATGGCATATCAAAACGGGCTGCCCTGCCTTTGCCATTTTCGCTACCATTTTTACCCGCAAGACCGGCAATGGTAGTCACCACACCTGCAGGGGTCAGCTTGCGTATCGTGCCATTGTACTGGTCAGCGATATAAATATTACCAGCAGGGTCTGCCACCAAACCCGCGGGACCTGAAAAGCGCGCACTACCGCCCTTGCCATCACGCGCGCCTTCCACCTTGGCCTGACCTGCAACAGTGCCGACCATGCCTGCCGGTGTGATCTTGCGTATGGCGTTACTATCACTGACAAACAGATTGCCTTCACGATCAAGTGCTATACCCTTGAGAGCTGTGAATCTGGCTACGTCGACAGGACTATCAATAGCGGTATTTGTGCATGCACCACCAGCTACGATCGAGGCTATGCCAGCCGGCGTCAGTTTGCGTATGCTGCAATTGCGCTGATCAAGTACAAAAATATTGCCCTCTGCATCACCCACCATCCTGCCTGGCGAATTAATTTTTTTCAGATCTGCCGCATCCATCTTAAGCATTTCATCAGAATTACTCGTTTCACTGCTGGCAAAGCTGGACACGACAGCTTCCTGAGTGATTTTGCGCAGACGATGGTAATCACTGACAAACAGATTGCCGTCGGGATCAATCGCAATGCCCCACAATGATCGAAACCGGGCATCGGTGCCCGTGCCGTTGATATTGCCAGGACCACCCATGTCACCCGCGAACAAGGCAATGCTGCCTTTGTTCTTCAAGCTTGTGGCACTGGCAGATACAGCTTTGCTGGCATTGTCGTCAGCACGACCGCAGGCAACAGACATGGCCATCGTCAGCAGGCAAAGCAAGGGGGTGAATACGCGTTCAGGTTTCATTGTGGAAGACTCAGGCGAACGCGTATGTGATGCAAGTCAGTACGGTGAAGGGATGCATGATACAGATGCGTTCATTCAGAAAATTAATTGCAAATATCGTATCACGATTGTTATGCCGCAAGCGGCAATCAGAAGCAACAATTAGTAACGCGCACTAAGTGGCGAATTGAGTAGCAACTTAAGGCTACTTACAATTTTTTCTGTAAGGACAAGCAAACTGAAAACGGTGAGATTCGAACTCACGGCCCCCGACAGCAGTGCTGTATGTAGACAGGTGCATTGATCCACTCTGCCACGTTTTCAAATTTCTCTTTTTACCTTTACCTGCAGGGAAAAGCCTTGCCTGGCATTGATCGACCTTTGAACGACGCTGGATGCCAGATCAAGTCTGGCATGACTTCGGCACAGTATTGACAATGATCGTGGTGCGCGTGGTGGGACTCGAACCCACATGCCAGAGGCGCTGGTGTTTAAGACCAGCGTGTATACCAGTTCCACCACACGCGCATTTAAAACTTGTATTCGTCTGCATGATCTGCCTGTAGATAGACGACCATACTTATTGGCGGAAACGGTGAGACTCGAACTCACGGGACCTTTCAGCCCTGCTGCCTTCCAGACAGTTGCAATCGCCGCTTTGCCACGTTTCCTAATAATGGTGCGCATGGAGGGAGTCGAACCCTCAAACCTTGCGGTACTGGTTTTTGAAACTAGCGTGTATACCATTCCACCACATGCGCTTTAAACTTCCTGATACGGTAGGGTGCGTTGTAACGCACCATCTGCGAACCTAAAAAGTCTTGCATTGTTTATGCATCGGTTGCGCATTGCTCATTTGCATCAACCTGCTTTGGGGTGACCACCCGGAATCGAACCGGGATAAGCGGAATCACAATCCACGACTTTGACCGTTAAGTTATGGCCACCCCAAAGCAGGCTGTTATGTCTTCTATTATTTGCAGAGCATGTGCACCCCACAAAATCATGCAAAACTCAAACTGGTCGGAGTGCGAGGATTCGAACCCCGGACCTTCTGCTCCCAAAGCAGTTGCGCTACCAGACTGCGCTACACTCCGAAAAAACTTTTCACTTCTCAAACTGGCAGGGGATCAAGGATTCGAACCTTGGAGTGTCGGGTTCAAAACCCGATGCCGTCACCGCTTGGCTAATCCCCTACAAAAACTTGGTGCGCATGGAGGGACTTGAACCCCCAATCCTTTCGGCACTGGTTTCTAAGACCAGCATGTATCCCAATTCCACCACATGCGCTTAAAACTTCCTGGTACTGTAGGGTGCGTTGTAACGCACCATCTGCGAACCTAAAAATTCTTTCATTGTTTATGCATTGCTTTTTTCCATCTCAATTTCTTGCAGCAAGGCGGTGCGTTACAACGCACCCTACTAATCTAAGACCAGCATGTATTCCAATTCCACCACATGCGCTTAATCCTGCTGGTTGCAAATTCCGGGTGTAGAGAACGCCGTGTAAAAACGACGCTCTCTACGGAACGATGCAACGTTCAAACTGGTCGGAGTGCGAGGATTTGAACCTCGGACCTTCTGCTCCCAGGGCAGTAGCGCTACCAGGCTGCGCCACACTCCGATATGACTGTTAATGCCTGTTGCAATCTGCAATCAGGCTAAAAATTCTTTGTTATAAAAATTAAAAAGCCCGGGTGCGTTTATCGCATCCGGGCTGCTCGCTACAGGTGGCTTACACCATTAACTGGTGAGGCTACTCTGTGGGGTTTCCCCCCGGATGTTAATTTGCAGGCATGCGCCCAGATGATGCAAGGGCAAGGCGAAAAGCGCGCCGGGTAATGCTGGTTTCGGTTGCAGGGCGGGCTGCGCTTGCAGGCCAGCGGCTACATGGGATGGGAGCGAGGACGTATCCAGCAGCGCTGCACCAGCCTGTGCCATACCCTGCGCAATGAGGCGCAAGTTCTGGTTCAGTTGTTGGAGTAGCGTCGCGTTCACAATAGGTCCTGTTCTTTAAGTTGAGTGTTGTTGATGTTCCAACTGATATTGCAGCCGGGTTGCAGAATTACTTGCTGCATTCGATGGATGTATCTTGCCATAGCTTTTTAAATAAAACAAGCATGGCATGACGAATTTATTCAATTAATTGATATATTTTTGCAACAGGCGGATATTTCAGCGTCGCTTTAGACTGCTGTATTGCCTGTTGCTACACTATGAAAAAGGCTGGTTTTATTAAAATTTATGCTAGAGTAAATGACATCGAAATATTTTTTAAGATGCCTGTAAATTGGTGCGGCAAAGAATATTTCCAGTATTGATGCGCTTGATGTAAAGATGCCCATCGCCAGCGCGACGTTTCCTCTGTCTCCTATCCCCACCGGAGTAATCCATGCCACAAACCACAACAGACAACACCCAGCCCGCCTCCCCTGCCTGGCAAAACTGGAGCCAGAACCTGTTTTACCAGGGCGATAATTATTACTACACGCCACGCACGCGTGCAGAATTACAAGTCGTCGTCACCACCGCTGCGGCACACAACAAACAGCTACGTGTATCCGGCCAACGCCATTCGCAAACCCCGCTGGTGGCGAGTAGCGAGACACCTGCGAGTGGTGTCGTCATCGTTGATCTGTCCTGCTATGCTGACCTTGGCAGCAATGGTGACCAGCGCATACAGCTTGGCGATGATGGCAAAAGCGTCACCGTGAATACTGGCGTGCGCGAAGATGAACTCGATGCCTTTCTGACGCAAAACAAACTCATGCTGGAAACAGTGACTGCGGGCGGCTTCTTCAGTCTCGGTGGCATGACTGCGGTAGACGTACATGGCGCCACCGTGCAGGCACCCATCTTTGCTGAGACCGTGACAGGCTTTGCCATCATGGGCCCTGACGGCATAGTCAACACCATAGATGCGAATACGCCCAAAGTTGGCGCATGGTCGCCACTGCAATTTGCCCGCGTGTCGCTCGGTGCTTTGGGTGTCGTCACAGCCGTCACCATCAGCGTCTTGCCGCGCCCGTTTGCCAATTGCCTGACCTCCGGCATCAATGATTATGTGTGGGAAAACGCCGCCAACTTTGGCGCTGGCCTGGCTGCCCTGCTGGCATCCAAATCCAGGGTAGAAACTTTCTTCAACCCTTATGCCTTGACTTGCACCAACAACTTCACAGCAGCCTGGTGGAATGTAGAAAGCGGCTCAGGCGCTGCGCCCACACCAGAACCAGCAGCAGACGCCTGCCAGCTCGCGAAAAAGAATGAATTCGGTGCGCCCTATTTGCCTTATGCTGAAAAAATTGCCGAAGACGCCGCCATCTATGCACAAAGCTTTGATGCACCCATCGTCGGCACCGCAGCGGCGGCGATGATCACATCGACAGCGATATCCGTCATCAAGGGTGAAGTCAAAAAAGCGGCGCAAAAAAATTCTGACCTGTGGCTGAACGAAGCCGCCAGGGTCATCTTCATGTCTTATTTCATCGAGCTGCCTGACCTGGGTGCAGAAAGTTTATCCACGGTCTGGGGAGCCTTGAAATCCATCAGCGACAAGGTCAACAAGAGCAGCAACTTCCACATCGCCGCACCGATGGAATTTCGCTTCATTAAAGGAGGCGACACTGCCATGGCGGGCACCTACACCAGCAATGCCGACGCTTATTTCGTCAACCTTGACCTGATCGCCTTTGTCGCCGTGCATGAAGACAATAGCGGCCTCGACTACCCGACCAAGCTCTTGAATTTTTTTGCCGAAGTCGAAAGCGAATGGGTCGCGCTAGGTGGCTGGCCACACAATGGCAAGATGTATGGTTTCTACGACCCCGCCACCGGGCCAGGCACGGGCACACAGCCCTTCAACCCGGCATTTCTCAAGCAGCTACGCAGCCGCCGTACGGAGCGTGTGCAGGCTTTTGATGGCTATCGCCAGTCCCGTGATCCTGCCGGGATGTTTTTGAATGCTTATGTGGGGAGGCTGGTGGGGGATTGAGCTTTCAACTTCATATTCTGTATGCGACATGTGAACACAAACCACTCACCGAAGAGAAGGAACAGAGGAAACACACAACGCTTGCCCTCCCTCTCAGCAAATGGATAATTGTAGTCATAACGGGAGGTGTCTTGCAACGCGCCGCATGTAAACGCCATGTACGGCACAGATTATTTTCCCGGGGTGTTGTGATATTCATGCGGTGCATTGCAATGCAGCCTACATCACGGCGTTGATTAAAAATCTGAGTATGCGTCGTATTGCATTTTGCATGGACGCACTTCGTGCATCACTTGACGTGCCGCTTACGTGAACAGATACACTTTCTGTAGGAGCGGCTTTAGCCGCGAAGAATCACCACTAAGCGTAATTGTCGGGCACAACTCTTGCAACCACTTGTTCGCGGCTGAAGCCGCTCCTACAAGAGTGCAACGACATTTAGCCATCATCAAATAACAAGCCCTTAAACTATTGCAACACTGTTGCAAAATAATTTGAATTACTTTATGATCCTGAAAATGCAATTGTGTTGCAAATAGAGTCGAAGTAATAAACCATGTGCATGCCAGATGTATGGCGGATGCTGCCTGCACGCTTGAGGTGCTGAGCTGCGCGCCCGTCTAAATGCACGCGGCTCAGAGCCGGAGAAGTATAGAGTACAAGAATACCCGCAGACTGATTTCAGTCTGTTTTTTTAAATCAATAATGCAACAAAGTTGCATTTAAAAATAAAGACGGAACTGGATACACCGCACTTCTGTCATTGAAAACGCCCGACCTGGATTGTCATCCTCTATCAAGACTACGTCATACAACAGCCATCTACCGCAACCCAGACACAGGATCCATCATGCCCAACCCTACGCTCTTGCCCGTCACCGTACTCTCCGGTTTTTTGGGTGCAGGTAAAACTACCCTGCTGAATCACATCCTCAATAACCGTGAAGGCAAGCGGGTGGCGGTGATTGTCAATGATATGTCCGAGGTGAATATCGATGCAGACCTGGTGCGGAAAGGTGGTGCTGAGTTGTCGCGGGCGGATGAGAAGCTGGTCGAGATGAGCAATGGCTGTATCTGCTGCACCCTGCGGGAAGACTTGCTGATAGAAATCCAGCGCCTCGCCAGCGAGCAGCGTTTTGATTATCTGCTCATAGAATCGACTGGCATATCTGAACCAATGCCGGTGGCCGAGACTTTTACCTTCAGGGATGAAGAAGGCCGCAGCCTGTCTGATATTGCGCGACTCGACACCATGGTCACGGTGGTGGATGCGTATAACTTCTTGCGCGACTATGCCTCCGGTGACAGCCTTAACCAGCGCGGCACTTCCATGGGGGAAGAGGATGAACGCACTGTGGTCGATCTGCTGGTCGAGCAGATAGAGTTTTGCGATGTCATTGTGCTCAACAAGGCTGACATGGTGAGTGCTGCCGAGTTTGAACGGCTAAGCCAAATCTTGCAGGCGCTGAACCCGCGTGCGGATATCGTGCCTTGCAGTTTTTCGAATGTGCCGCTGGAGCGGATATTGAACACGGGCCGCTTCAATTTTGAACAGGCATCTGCCGCACCGGGCTGGCTCAAGGAACTGCGCGGCGAGCATGTGCCCGAGAGTGAAGAATACGGCATACGCAGCTTTGCCTACCGCGCGCGCAGGCCGTTTCACCCGCAGCGTTTCTGGTCTTGCATACACCAGGGCTTTGCGGGTGTGGTGCGGTCAAAAGGTTATTTCTGGCTGGCGACGCGCATGGATATCGCGGGCGAATGGTCACAGGCTGGCGGCATTTGCCGTCACCATGAAGCGGGCTTGTGGTGGTCTGCCGTCAACAAGGCAGAGTGGCCGCAGGATGCAGATTACCAGCAGCATATTTTAAGCAAATGCATAGAGCCACATGGTGACCGTCGCCAGGAGCTGGTATTCATTGGTGTGGACATGGATCAGGCGGCGATAGAAACGACACTGGATGCCTGTCTGCTGACGAATGCAGAAATGGCACAGGGCGCAGCAAGCTGGGCCAGCTATGAAGACCCTTTCCCATCATGGATGGAGACTGACGATGACGAGGACGACGAAGTCAACGACAAGCTCACGCAACAAATGGAAGTAACAGCATGAAAAAACTGATACCCCTCGCCCTGCTCGCTGCATTGCAGGCAATAACAATCAACAGCAATGCCCATGAAGCCCATGTACACGGCAGCGCGACTGTCTCGCTGGCACAGGATGGCAACAGGCTGACGCTGGAATTTGACAGCCCCCTGGATAACCTGCTGGGCTTTGAACATGCGCCGCGCACGGACAAGCAAAAGCAGGCCGCCAAGGCTTTGCTTGATCTCATGCAAAAGCCGGATACTTTGTTGAAACTCAATGCCGAGGCAGACTGCCAGTTAGCCACGGTGAAAGTAGTTGCACCTGTGCTGCAAAATACTACGGCAGCCAAGGATGAACATGCAAACCTGCATGCTGAATATGAATATGCCTGCACCAAAGTGGCTGCATTGAAGTCGCTGCAACTGAGTTTGTTTGATGCCTTCCCGGCGATACACAAGGTCGATGCGCAAGTGGCTGGCGCGCGTGGGCAGACCGCAGCAACACTGACACCAAAACAACGCATGCTGGCATGGTGATGTCTGCAATAGAAAAAGACAGCAGCCCTGCGCTGAGCCTGAGCAACGTGCAGTTTCGTTGGCAGCTTGGGCAGGCAGCTTGTCTGGACATAGAAAACTTGAGCATCAGCAAGGGTGAAAGCGTGTTCCTGTACGGCCCCAGTGGCATTGGCAAGAGCACGCTGTTGTCGCTGGCGGGTGGCATCATCACGCCACAGCGCGGGCAGGTCACGGTGCTGGGTAGTGACCTGGGTGCCTTGTCTGGCGCAGCGCGTGACCGCTTCCGGGTGGATCATGCGGGATTTATTTTTCAGCAGTTCAACCTCATCCCTTATCTGTCTATGCTGGAAAATGTCTTGCTGCCTTGCCGCCTGTCGCTGAGACGGCAGCAACGTGCCAGCGTAGCGCATGGCAGCCCGCGCGAGGCGGCAGTGGCTTTGCTGGATACCCTGGGGCTGGATGCCCACCTATACCAGCGCCATGTCACAGGACTGAGCATAGGCCAGCAACAGCGCGTGGCGGCGGCGCGGGCACTGATAGGCCAGCCAGAAATCATCATCGCTGATGAGCCTACATCGGCACTGGATGCTGACAGGCAAAAAGATTTTATCGCACTCATTTTGCAGCAATGCGCCAGCCATGGCAGCAGCCTGCTATTTGTCAGCCATGACCACAGGCTGGCCAGCCAGTTCAACCGCGAGCTGGACTTGCAAAAAATCAACCGCGTGGAGCAGAACTGATGTTTTCGCAGTTATTTTCGCAGTTATTTTCGCAGTTATTTTATTTCTTGCGACTTGCCGGCAAAAGCGCCTGGAACCGCCGCCTGACACTGGGCCTGATGCTGTTTGTCATTGCTCTGTCGGTCTGTTTGTTGCTGGCAGTTGAGAGGCTGCGCAATGATGCGCGTGAGGGCTTTTCGCATGCCATCTCCGGCACCGACCTGGTCGTGGGCGCGCGTACCAGCCCGGTGCAACTGATGCTGTATGCAGTGTTTCGCATAGGTGCGGCGACCAATAATATTGCCTGGCAAAGTTACCAGGATTTGCTGCATGACCCGGCGGTGGCCTGGGCCGTGCCGCTGTCGCTGGGTGACTCGCATCGCGGCTTTGCGGTGGTGGGTACTACGCCAGATTATTTCAGCCGTTTTCGCTATGGTGATGCGCAAAGCCTGCAACTGCGGGCGGGGCAGGCTTTTGCCGGGGATGCAGATCATTTGTTTGACGCCGTCGTTGGGGCAGATGTGGCAGACAATCTGGGCTATCAGGTCGGCACAAAAATCACGCTCAGTCATGGTACTGGTGATGCGGCACTGGCTGAACATGCCGACAAGCCTTTCAAGATAGCAGGTGTACTGGCACGCACGGGCACGCCAGTCGATAGCAGCGTGCATATCAGCCTGCAAGCCATGCAGGCTATCCATCTTGACTGGCAAGGCGGCGCACCCGTACCGGGTTTTTCCATCACCGCAGAACATGCGCGCAAGTTTGATTTACAACCAAAAGAAATCACTGCCGTGCTGGTGGGCCTGCACAAGCGCAGCATGGTTTTTCGCCTGCAAAGGCAGATTAATACCAAAAGTGGCGACGCCTTGCTGGCCGTGCTGCCGGGCGTGGCGCTGGATCAGTTATGGCAAGTCATCAGCATCATTGAACGGGTCTTGCTGGCGATGTCTTCGCTGCTGGTGGTGCTGGGCAGTGCAGGCTTGCTGGCGGTGATGCTGGCCAGCCTCAATGAGCGCAGGCGTGAGCTGGCGATTTTGCGTTCTGCCGGTGCCGGGCCGGGGCACCTGTTCCTGATGCTGATGGCTGAGAGCCTGGGCCTGACCATTGCCGGGGCTATCAGCGGCCTGCTCCTGCTTGATGTGCTGACGCTGGCGGGCAAGGACTGGGTACAGATGCATTACGGCATTCTCATCAAGCCCGGCATTCTCAATGCAACAGAAATCCCATTGCTGGGCCTGGTGGTACTGATGGGCATGCTGACCAGCCTGGTACCGGCATGGCTGGCTTACCGCAATTCGCTGGCTGATGGTTTAATGCCTCGCCTATAAAATGAGAGAACAACGATGAAACCAAAACATCAATCCCGCTTTGCTTACCAGTTCTGGCTGGGCAGCGCCTGCTGTCTTTTATTCATGCTGACTGCCTGGCTGCTGATGACAGCCAAAGCGGCGGAGCCCAGTGGGCAATACAAGGTGGGGGACAGGTTACCGCAGAATAAAGCTGCGGCACCAGCATCAGCAGCGCCAGCCCCCGCCAGCAAGCCTGCACCCGCGCCTGTCGCCAGCGACAGCTACAAGGAAATCCGCTGGGAAGCCCTGATCCCCAAGAACTGGGACCCGAGCAAAGACTTCAAGAACCTGGACATGAATTTTCTCAACGACGGTGACCCACGCGCCATGGCCGCCCTGCAAACCATGCGCGAAGCCTGGGACAAGGCACCAGTTGAAGCCAGCCTCAACGGCACGCGCATCAGGATACCCGGCTTCATCGTGCCGCTGGATGGCGAACGCGGCAAGCTGCGTGAGTTTTTGCTCGTGCCCTACTTCGGCGGCTGCATCCACACCCCGCCACCGCCTGCCAACCAGATCATTGATGTGGTGCTCGACAAGCCCGCCAAGATACAGATGATGGACGCGGTATGGGTCAGCGGTGTGCTGGAGACGACGCGCAGTGATACGTCCATGGGTAGTGCGGGGTATCGCCTCAAGGGGGTGAAGGTGGAGGCTTATGTTTATCCGAAGTAGGTTTTACGAATCGGCGCAGTTTAGACCCGAGCGTAGGTTAGGCCGTGATGTAGGTTGGGCTCCGCTTCATCAGCCCAACACTGGGCCTCAACATACGTATACGTCATTTAAACGCCGAGTGTTGGGCTGGTAAACCGTAGCCCAACCTACGCCCCGGCCCAACCTACGGTATTTCAACCTTTCAATCTCCGTCCCCAAATCGATTTTTCAATTTCCCCAGGAACCCCATGCATTACAAACACCTAAGCCTCCTCATCGCCGCCGCATATCCCATCCTCACCCACGCCCAGGAACAAACAAATCCCGAAGTCCTCATCAAAGCCCAAAGACAAAACTATCGCAGCATCTCCGCCACCGGTGCCACCAAGACGGATGCCTTGCTGGCCGACCTGCCGCAAAGCGTGCGGGTCTTGACGGCTGACCTGCTGAAAGACAATGGCGTGACCAGCCTCAACAATGCGCTGGACCTGACAAGTGGCATTGCGCGGCAAAGCAATCTTGGTGGCTTGTGGGACAGCTATGCCATGCGCGGTTTTACCGGCGACCCTAATTTTGGGTCTGATTACATGGTCAATGGCTTCAGCTCCAGCCGTGGCTACAATGGCTTGCGCGATACTGCGAGTACGCAATCAATCGAGATATTGAAGGGACCATCATCCGCACTATATGGCCGTGGTGAACCGGGTGGCACGGTGAATATCATGACCAAGAAACCTCGTTTCAAGCCTGAGTATGATGTTGAACTGACGCTGGCCAGCCACCAGACTTACCGCATCGCTGCCGACATTACCGGACCAGTCAGCGATAACTTCGCTTACCGCATCAATGCCGCAGCAGAACAGGGTAACAGCTACCGCGACACCATCAGCAGCAAGCGCAGCTTTGTCTCGCCTTCGCTGGTATGGCTGATAGGTGAGCGCACTACCCTCTCATATGAACTCGAAGCCAGTGAACAAAAAACACCGTTTGACCGTGGCGTGCTGGCCGTGAATGGCAAGCTGGGCCTGATACCCAATTCGCGTTTTCTGGGTGAACCTGGCGATGGCTTGATGACGGTGAAGTCGCTGGGGCACCAGGTGTTTGTGCAGCATGATTTCAACCAGCAATGGTCGCTGCAAAGCGGCTTGTCTTATCGCGACAGTGCGCTCAATGGTTACTCCACCGAGGCAAATAATCTGCTGGCAGATGAACATACTTTACGTCGCCAGCGCCGCTACCGCGATTTTTCTGCGACGGACAAATCTGCTAGGGTAGAACTGGTCGGCAGGTTTGACACTGCGGCCATCAAACACCATGTCTTGCTGGGTGTGGATACCTACCAGTTTGATGACAGCCGCGTGCAGTTGCGCCGCAATCCATCGGCCACCAATGCCTATGCCATCGACATCTACAATCCTGTGTATGGCAAGATTGCCGACCCGCTGACGCTGTCTGTCAACACCCTGGAAAACCAGCGTGCGCGTGGCCTCTACCTGCAAGACCAGATTGATCTTGGCGCGCAATGGAAGGCGTTGCTGGGTTTGCGCAGCGACCATTATGACCAGACCCTGACTAATTACCGCGCATCGGTCGCCAGCAGCCAGTCACTGAGTGCCTCCAGCCCGCGTGCTGGCCTGGTGTATCAACCGATAAAGGGCATATCGCTGTATGCCAATGTGGCAAAAGGCTTTCGCCCGAATAGCGGCATCAGCATCAGTAACACCGCCTTTCCGGCAGAAGAAAGCCGCTCTTATGAAGTGGGCCTCAAGTTTGATACGCCAGACAACAAGACCAGCGCGACCATCGCCCTCTACCGTATCAAGAAAACAAATGTGCTGACCACTAACCCGGCCAGTACCGATTTCTCTATCGCGGCAGGTGAAGTGGGCAGCAAGGGGCTGGAGCTGGATGTGGCGGGCGACATCGCCACTGACCTGCGCCTGTCTGCCGCCTATGCCTATACCGATGCGACGGTCACCAAAGGCGACAACACCATCATCACTGGCAGCCGTTTCCCGAATGTGGCCAAGCATAGCGCCAACCTTATCCTGAGCCAGTTATTCACCCTAGGCACAGCCAGGGCCAGCGTGGGTGCAGGTATCAATTATGTGGGTGAACGCCTGGGTGACGTGGCAGTATCTTCCAGCTTTGTGCTGCCAGCCTATACAACGGTGAAACTCATGTCTTCATACAGCCCGAGCAAAACCACGCGGGTGTCGCTGAATGTGGATAACCTGTTCAACAAGCGTTATTACGCCAGTTCGTATAGCCAGTTGTGGGTCGCGCCAGGGGCTGAGCGCAGTGTCAACCTCACTCTGCATCAGCAATTCTGATGAGCTTGATGGCGAATAATCAAACCAGCCAGCGTATCAATAGTATCGATGCGCTGCGCGGCCTGGTCATGATGATCATGATGTTTGACCATGTGCGTGAGACTTTCTTTTTGCATCAGCAAGTCAGCGACCCCATGGATGTGGGTCAGACTGCGCCAGCATTGTTCTTTACACGGCTGGCGGCGCATCTGTGTGCACCGGTGTTTGTGTTCCTGACGGGCTTGTCGGCATGGCTGTATGCAAACCCGCCATCTGGCCCTCGTGATGCCGGCGGCTTTCTCATCAAGCGCGGCTTGTTGCTGGTGGCGCTGGAACTGACGCTAGTCAATTTCGCCTGGGCCGGGCAATTTCCGCCTGCAACGATTTATCTGCAAGTGATCTGGGTCATAGGCCTTGCCATGATCACCCTGGGCCTGCTGCACAAGCTGCCGCCGCTGTTATTGGGCTTGCTGGGCCTGCTGATCTTGGGTGGACACAATGCTCTGGCAGACCTCAGTTTTGCACCCGGCACCGTTTCGCATGCCTTGTGGACTTTGCTGCTGCATCGTGGCTATCTGATCAGCGATGCGACCGTCAATGTCAAGGTCAGCTACCCTCTGCTACCGTGGATAGGCATCATCTTGCTGGGTTATGTTGCTGGGCATTTGTATGCAGCAGATATCAGTGTACATCGCCGCCAGCGCCTGCTGACTATCCTGGGCATGACTGCTCTGCTCTTGTTTGTCGTGTTGCGCGCAGTGAATGGCTATGGCGAAACCCAGCCCTGGCAAGATCATGGCAACAACCTGCTGACGTTGATGTCCTTCTTCAACCTGACCAAGTACCCACCCTCGCTGGACTTTGCCTTGCTGACGCTGGGTACGGGCATGTGCTGTTTAGCCTTGCTGGAAAAATATACTGGCAAGTTAAGCCACATTGCCAGCGTGTTTGGTGGCGCACCGATGTTTTACTACCTGCTGCATTTGTATGTTTTGCTGGCTTTGCAGAAGATGATGCTTGCTGCATTCGGCGCCAATCATGGGCAGCGTTTTGGTGTCGATCATGTCTGGCAAATCTGGTTGATTTCTGCTGCCCTGATACCTGCGTTGTATTACCCCTGCCGCGCCTTTGCGCGTTACAAACGGCAAAGTGGGAAGGCTTGGGTCAGGTATTTTTGATGAACAGAAATCACCTTGCTATGCGATATAAAATATCGTAGGATCAAAGTCGTAACTAGCCGTTACGGCTTTGATGAATCTTGCTGGACTGGATGACAAAACCATGCAAGATCAAGCCCATCCCGCGCCATCGCCGCCTCATCAAGTATGGCTGCAAACGGCACAACAGCCTGCTGCTCCAGTCTGACATACAGCTCTGCCGCATAGCGGTGCGCATAATCTTCTTTGGTGGACCTGGTCTTGCTATCCCACTCTTCCAGGGTACTGCGATTGAAGTCAACATGATGACCTATCTCATGCAAGAGTGTGCGGTACAAGATGGTATTGCGCATGGACTGGGCATCAGGAAAAATTGCGTAGCCCTGGCGACTACGGGTGATGGTGTGGCCGTCTTGCTGCAAACGTGCCAGCTCGCGCAGTTCTTCCTGGTTGAAGTGCTTCCCCCATTGATAGCCAGCCAGATTATGCGCTTCAATGACGATGGCAGCGCCGCGTTGCTGGCGTATCTCAAATGAGAAAATCGCCCGCCCCCAGGTTGGGCTGAGGATGCGCTGTTTGCGGGTAGGCTGGCGCAG
The DNA here is from genome assembly GCF_003201815.1 of Undibacterium pigrum. Classification (GTDB taxonomy): domain Bacteria; phylum Pseudomonadota; class Gammaproteobacteria; order Burkholderiales; family Burkholderiaceae_D; genus Undibacterium; species Undibacterium pigrum. Next base: position 12,276 of record NZ_QJKB01000025.1, on the reverse strand, counting down.
TACGATGAAATCAAAAGCGGATAAAGCTTCTGCCGGACAGTGCGCAAGCACCCTGCAAATATCATCTATGCTGCAGGCGTAAAAGCAGTCAGCTCGTGTTGGCTCGACAAAGAAACGCATTTCGCGCCCGGCAATATCACGCCTGACAAGAACATGGGTATCGAGCTTTTCATAATAAATTTCACCCCAGGCCTCGGGCACGACCATGCGATTATCATTGCCATGGCCGTGGGCCTTGGTGCCAACATGTTTATTTCTGCGGGTGGGGTTCCAGCCTGGGCGCATACTTTAAGAAAGTTTGGTCAAAACGCCGATTGTAATGCAGCCCACGGCACTCCTGCTGTCAAGCCTCAGCCTGTTGTTTTTTCCTGGAATAAACAATGAACTGCAGAACGGCATTCAGGCCAAACAAACCGCCGGCAATGAATTTAGCCACTTGCTGGCTTTCGACAGACTGGAAAGCCAGGGCAAGGAAGATGATGCTGGCCAGCATGAAGCATATGCCGGAGACGAGGTGCAGCTGCGGGTTTTTTAATGGTGTGGACATACCAGCCTGGCCTTGAACGTGAAGACTTTTATCATAGCAGGCCGGTCAGAAATTTCCAGCCATATCTGCATCAGCCCTAGGGCAGGTTAAAATCGAAGTTGTAAAAATGCTGGCCTTCCCTGATGTCGATACCCATGGTCCCGCTGATGCCGGTCAGCTCGTCGGTGCCGGAATCGGGCACGACCTGTATCGTCAATTGTGGCTGGCCACGGTTCATGGTGCCGGTGTGCATGAGAACGAAACTGCCTTTCTTGCCCAGCAGAGTGCCGCTCACTCTTTCTATCGCGACATAGCCAGCCGAGCCTTTGATCTCGCCCATGGCTGACATCATTTCACCCAGGCTATGGGCTTGCAAGTCACCATAGAATTGCTTGTCTATCGTCATGCGGCCCAGTCTGGCCGCTTCTATGCCAGGTGCTGCGGCTTGCGGGCTGAGTTTGACTTCAAATTTGCCGCTTGCTTTGTGCGTGTTCTGCATGTGTTCCATGTGCTGCTCCTTTACAATGGTAACCGGGGATAGTGCCACAGATAGATCAGTGTACAGGCAGAACGTGCCTGCCATGAGCATGCCCATCGCCCTGGATAAAAAAATTTTCATAACGCCCTCAGATTTGTATCAACCATCAGCAGGATTACATCAGAACCATCATGCATATGATAGTAAAAACGCGACAAGCCACAAACGAGAGACAGGCATGAGCCAGCCCGGATACAAGGATGTAGGCCCGGCACGCGGCGTCTTGCGCCCGGCCTTTAGCGAAGGTGAATTCCAGCATCATCGCCAAAGCCCCTCCCCTGCCCTGGAAAACCTGGTAGCCCATTACTGGTACGTCGCCTGGGATTTGCGCGACCTGCCTGCGCAAGAACAAGCCACCCTGCCGCATCCCAATGTGCATCTGGTCGTCGAAAATGGCCAGGCGCGCATTTGGGGCGTGCACAGTGGCCGCTTCATGCGAACCTTGCAAGGCAAAAACAGGGTATTTGGCATCAAGTTCAAACCCGGCGGTTTCTACCCCTTTTACCAGCAGGCGCTGGCCAGGCTGGCGAATACCTCGATAGATATTACAGATTGCTTTGGCCAGGATGGCGCAGAGTTTTGTGCGCAGATATTGGCGGCACAAGATGTGCAAGCCATGTGCAGCGCAGCCGAGGCTTTCTTGCTACGCCATTTACCAGCCACGGATGAGCGGGTCATCCACATCAGCGCCTGGCTGACACAGATAGAACAAGACCGCAGCATCGTCGCGGTGGAAGACGTGATGGCAATTGCTGGCATGGACAAACGCAGCCTGCAAAGACTGTTCCAGAAATACGTAGGCATAGGCCCCAAGTGGGTCATACAACGCTACCGCCTGCATGAAGCCGTGGCACAGGTGCAGGCTGGTAAAACCCTGAGCTGGACAGCTCTGGCGCTGGAACTGGGCTACTTTGACCAGGCGCATTTTGTGCGGGATTTCCGGCAACTGGTGGGGATGACGCCAGGGGAATATGAGAAGAGTCTGGGCTAACTCCTGTTTCCCTATCGCTAGCCTGCATCAAAAGCCCTGGGCCAATTTTTCAGATGATATAAAGTTAGTGGACTGTAACAGTTAAAATCGGAGTGCCTGCCATGTGCGCAACGATCATTGCTGCGTTACAAACGCTCGCGATAGCCCCACTATCGCTGCGCATAGTGGTGAACCTGGCCTTGCCCTGATGCGCCGGGCACATGTCCTTCACTCTCGATTTCACTGCTGCAGTCCACTAGTTCGCACCCGGTGAAATCAGCAAAGCTTCGCGGATGGGGATTTGCAGCAAAGGCACAGCCAGCAACTGCAATGCATGATTCATTAAAGTACCCTGCACTTCGCAGACACCCAGAGTGATCATGAGCGCGGTTTCGTTTGCAGCTTCGTTTGCAGACTCGTTTTCGTTCGCGTCCACGTATTGCATCGCCATTACCTGGGCACTCATCTGTACCCGAATTGCCAGTGGGATGACAATGGAAAATTGACCGTCCAGCAAAATATTCAGTGAGGGATGATGTATGGATTCAAAACTGATTGTTTCATGCAGGGCAAATTGAGGATAAGGCATGGCTTGTATCGCCCGTCGGAAAATTTCTTTGACACCTATCTTCAACACTCCTGCAATTCCCGCACGCGTGCCTGCCATAGTTTCTGGCCAGCTCAGTGAACGGCAATATTTTTCGACCTCTGCCTTCAATAACAGCTTGTCTTGTGTTTCCATGTCCAGGAAACGCTCTGCAGGAATTCTTTCGGCCTTGAAAATATCAGCCAGCGCCAAATGTGGATTATTCATAGTGATTATTTGGCCCTATGGTTTGCACGCCCCAGTCAAGAACAGGTCTTACATGGAATTTGGGATTCTTGTTCAGCATCAGCAATGAGACAAGCGCGATATCTTCCCCTTCATCGCTCAGGGGACGACTGCGCAAGCGACGCGGCAGCATGGCCATGCCAGCGGCACCCAGCAAGCCGCTACCTATTAGCGTCACAAAAAAAATCATATAGTCATGTACCGGGACATAAACTATTTTTTCAACTTCTGTAAAGGTACAGGCTTTGCACGGAGGCGTCCCTGCCTGTATCAACACCAGTTTTGTTAATTCCAGATAAACGGCAATATCGAAATAATATATAGGCTCACCAGGGACTTGCGTTACCGCATACACCGTCGTTCCCGGGCATACCTTTTCGTTCGCAACAGGAAATTGCCCGACCACCTCATCATCCTCAGCAACTGACTTGCCGCTGGCAATCTGTTGAATTTTTAACTGGCCCGATTCCAGAGTTTGTCTGGCACTGGAAAAATTTGACGTACGCAAAGAGGGGACAGTCACAGAAGGTGTACATATCCATGGAAAAACTGTCAATGTGACCGCAGACCCGGCGTTGACCAAACCTGGTACTGGATCCTGAGCTTTCACCGTCCATTTTTCAAACATGGGCAAGTTCCCGAATGCGACAGGGAAGCCCCCTTTTTTTAATTTTTCAATCGCGCTATGAAAATCTCCGGTGACATCAGGTAATGAAACTTTGGGCGGGCGTGAAGGAAAAACCAGATATATCTTCTGGCCTTCTTTCGTTACGGGCAACTGTTCGCCAGGCCGCGGGAACTGGAACTCTATCTTTACATCGTCAGGCTTATCTTTCCCGTCATCTGTCAATGTAAAGACCTTATCCAATTTTTCTGCGTTTAATATCGCCTGCGCCTCTGCCAGGGTTTTCTTCGTCAAATCTGGAATCACTGTTTTCGTCACAGTAATCGCGACATTTGAATATTGCGGAAGTACTTTCCCGCAATCGGCACAGTCCTGGATTATTCCACCAGGGCGTCCTTTATTTTCAAGGTAGGTGACTGTTTTGCTGAAATGTCCATCAACAAGAAGCTGGTCTGCTTCGGCTTCGGTTTTCCCTTTCAGGTCTGGTACACGTCTGCCGACCAGTACGCCAATTGCTGTGTTATTTGACGCTTCGTCGAGCTGGTCTTTTTTATTGCTATAGCATTGCCTTAAGACGATATCTTTACCATCTAATTCTGTTCTTTCATCGATATTGACCAGTGTCTGCTTATTTAATGGCTGCTTACTTGCACTTAGTATGCTCTTTCCTATTTCACCGATCAGTTTACTTTTTGCATCATCGATAGTATCCCCGACAAAATATGGCACGGTAAACCAGGGACAAGGTTCGCTGACGCGGAACTCGTTGTCCACGCCAATTCTGAGGCATTTGCCTTGGCTATCCAGTATAAAACCCGTGTACCTGTTATCCACGTAGTCAGACCGTTTCAAGTCAGCAGCGACAGCATCCTGCTTGAAAAAGCTCACTGCAACGAGCAGGACTGACACAAGCTTTATCCGTATGGACATGCGACTTCCTTCTGTGGGCTGTCATTGGTTTGATTTATTTTTTTCTGGCTTGGCCCCGGTCGTGCGCAGATTAAGAAGTTTGTTCAGTAATTCAAACCAGAAGGGCGCACCGAAAGAGACGGAAATGGTGGTAAATAGAATGCCAAAAAAGTCGCTCCATTTCAGGTTCTTGACTATGCAGCAAAAACAATTCTTTGAAGCTTCCTTGCATTCTTTTACGTTGCTCCAGCCAAATGGCAGATTATTTTTTTCAAGTTTCTCGATCGTCTCGTTCCAGGTTTTAAAATCTTCGGTGTTATATTTTTTTTCTGTATCCGGACAAGTTTCTAAATCCGGATTATTTTTTTTCTCAATAAGGCAAGCGTCGTTTTTTTCTCTCTTTTTCTTTTCAAAACTGACGCTGACGCTGCTCGCCAGATTTGCAACATCATTTCGCAGCTGGGGTGATTCCCACAAACGGTCAACGATAGTCAGCGTATTAATATTAAAAAAAGTCGCGATTAACAAAGCAAAAATAATCAGCACCTGCTGCGTATTGCGCTTGTACCAGCCTGACACCCTGTCCATGGTGTTGTCGAACCATTCTTCCATATTTTTTTTCGCCTGCTCCAGATCATATTGTGCTGAATCCAGGCATGACAAAAGCGCGGTGCGTAGCTCATCGTCATCCGTAATCTCGACTACTGCCTGTCGGACATTGTCAAAGGTATGCGGTTTTTTGTTGGGTCCGGGCAGGTTTGCTTGTACAACCATATCAATCAATGCCTGGGCAAAGGCTTTGGAAGGAATATAAGAGGGGTGAAGATTTTTACCCGCCATCGGTTTGATGTCCCCAAAAAAAAGACGCGATGTAGAAGCTGCTACGGGTTCTCCAAGCGAAGCAATCAGTGGGTGTTCATAAAATTTCTTGAGCTTCTCAGGGTCGGTCAATAGTATCGTCAACCCCTTTTTCAAATATTTGGCGCGCGAGGCCAGCAATTGGGCAAGTAATTCATTCAAGGCCGAGCACACCATGCTCAATAAAAAATAGACGAGAACCAGGCCAATCGCGATGTCGATAACTGTGGACGTATTCATAAATTCAATCTTTCATTGTGATGCCAGAACAGAGTTCACAGCAATTGCATGAATGCGCAATGTACAGGCTGCATGCCTGTTGCCCCGGGGATAGTTGCCCGACGAATACAGTATTGTTCGCGCTTATTTGCTGGCTATATTTGAGCAATATTGGCGCTCTAAGCCACTCTCAGCATATTATCTTTATTTCATGCAAATACTATAACAAGTGATGTTTTTACAACGCACACATAGCATCATTTGTTGTGCGTTGCGATATGGGAGAAAGTAGCTTCACTGCCTGCGAGAAACTTGCAATAAAATTAAGTATGCACTATCTTGAAATGACTACCGCTGCCCATTGTTCAGGAGGTCGCATGCATTACGATCCCAGCAAGATTGCGCTCTACCATCCAGAATCCCAGCCTGCGCTGCTGGGGACAGATCAGCCCTGGACTAGCCATGCAATTTGTGCCGAACTGGCGCGGCTGGCTTACTGGCATTATGAAGAAGGTGGGCAAGTGCTCAGCCACTTCAATAATCTCTTGAAGCAGGCGCAGTTCAGCGAGCCTGTGCTGCTGCTGGACAAGCGCAGCACGGTCACGAAACGCACCAGCACCCAGGGTTTTGCTGTCATTAAGGGTGACACGGCCTATGTGGCTATTCGCGGTACGCAGCCGGATGACGCCAGCGATATCCTCATCGATGGTTTGTTCTGGCCTGTGGCCTGGCAGGGTGAGGGGCTGGTACACGATGGATTTTTGCGGGCCTATAACAGCATCGCCGGGCAATTGCTGCAATGGCTGGACAAGAGCCAGGCCAGCAAGGTGTATATCACGGGCCACAGCCTGGGCGCTGCCGTGGCAACGCTGGCAGCAGCCATGTTGCCGGAGAGCCGCCTGGTGACTTTTGGTTCACCCCGCGTTGGCGACCCTGCCTTTGCTGCCATGTTCAAGGACAGGGTGGTCGATCGCTACGTCAATTGCGCCGACATCGTCGCCATGCTGCCGCCAGACTCTGCCTATTACCAGCATCTGCACGGCATGCACTACCTCGACCGCCACGGCGCCCTGATCGCCGCCCCCGGCAGCCTGGACATATTGCAAGACCAGACCATCGCCAAGGCAGACTATCTTTTGACACATGCCTGGCATACCAAGAATGTCGGCTTCCGTTCACTGGCAGATCATGCGCCGGTGAATTATGTGCATGCCTTGCTGGGACTGTGAGGGTATATTCTTATAAGTTGGGCTGGGTCTGGCCTGGCTTCGCCACGATATGCGACCTTCATCAGGAAATGTTATCCTGAGTGTTCACCGTCATCCAGCACCACCATGCCCGCCCCCTCGCCAAAACAATTCACCATGTTGCCTTGCCGCGTAAGCGGTGTGGAAGCCGTGCATGCGCAATCCAGGCACAGGTTTGGGCGGCATATGCACGAACAGTTTGGCATAGGCGTGGTGTTGCAGGGTGCGCAAAAATCTTTGAGCGGACGGGGCATGGTCGAGGCCATGGCGGGTGATACCATTACCGTCAACCCAGGTGAAATCCATGATGGCACACCCATAGGAGATGCCGGGCGCAGCTGGCAGATGCTGTATTTTGAACCGGCACTGATCACCAGCCTCATGGCAGATATCAGCGAAGGAAAAATGGCCCAGGCAGAATTCAGCCTGCCAGTCATGCGTGAAGCGCGCATCAGCCAGGCGGTGCGGGAATTATTTGCGACGATGACGGCAACAGATCAGGCAGCTCATGCAACGATGGTGGCCGAAGAACAAATGCTCTTGCTGTTTGCCCGCATCCTGCACCAGGCCTCCATGCAGCAGCCTGCACAAACCATGCAGGCCGTGCCGACTGCCATACACCATGCACGCAGTCGCATTGATGATGACCCTACCGCCATACTCAGCCTGCAAGACCTGGCACAGCAAAGCGGCCTCAGCCGTTTCCAGCTCTTGCGCGCCTTTGCCAAAGTCACAGGCATGACACCGCATGCCTATATCCTACAACGCCGCCTGCACCATGCCCGCCGTCTTATCGCTGCTGGCACGCCACTGGTGCAAGTTGCAGTCGACAGCGGCTTTGCCGACCAGAGCCATCTGACGCGGCTATTTGTACGCAACTTTGGGATATCGCCCGGGGCTTATAGTACTAAGCGATGAGCACCGGCAGATAAGCTGCAATTTTATTCAAGACGCCTTAATTTCAAACTGGCACGCTGTGGCTTTTCATCCATGGTGAGGCAGGCAATGTCAGTGAGATTAGTGGGATATGCATATTTGGCGCTGGCGATGATGGTCGTTGGCAGCACGGTCGTAGCAAGTAAAATCATAGGCAGTGGCTTGCCTGTCTTCACCGCAACGGCATTGCGCTTTGCCATCGCCTTCCCCTGCTTTTTAATTTTGATGCGCGTCACCGGCACACGCCTGCCGCGCCTATGCAAACGCGACTGGCTCTTGCTCATCTTGCAGGCAGGTGCAGGCAGTGTCGGCTACACCACCCTGCTGATCGCTGGCATGCACCTCACGTCTGCTACTGATGCCAGCGTCATCATCGGCACCCTGCCCATCGTCTCTGCCGCGATTGCCATTGCGGTTCTGGGTGAAAGGCCACATGCCAGTTTATTACTGGCCGTGTTGCTGGCAGGTGCAGGAGTATTATCGATTGCAGTCACGGGGGACGAGGGTGGTATGGGTGGCCAGCATTCGCTGCCAGGCAATGCCCTGATCTTTGCGGCCATCGTCTGCGAAGCTTTGTTCATCCTGCTCAATAAACGGCTGAAGACGGCAATACCAGCACTGGCCTTGTCCACCGTCATGACGGGCCTGGGGCTGGCCTTGTCCATCATCCCTGCCCTGTTTGAAATGCCGTGGCAAACACCCGTCACCAGCGAGGCGGTATGGGCCGTCGTCTACTATGCGATAGTGCCGACCGTGGCTGGCTTCTTGCTATGGTACGCCGGTGCCGCCAAAGTCAGCGGCAGTGAGGCCGCCCTCTTCACCGCACTGGCCCCGGTATCCGCCGCCTTGCTGGCGGTAATGGTGCTAGGCGAGGCCGTCAGCGCCAGCCAGATCACCGGCATCGCCTGTGTGTTGCTGGCGATAGGTGGGATGGCTTTGGTGGAAAAAAAGACCAAAAATCTCACCACAGAGACACAGAGACACAGAGATAGCACCGAGATTTTAAAATAAATACGCCCTGCTCTAACGCTAGCAGACCATGCAATTTCTCTCAGATTTTTCCTCTGTGCCTGCTCTGTGTCTCTGTGGTGAGTGGTCTTGTATGCACTTGCCATCTCCTGAGATGGTTCGTCGTGCCCCATCCTGCGCAAAACCGTGTACATTATGCATCTGTCCAAACCCGCCATCACCCATACCAGGACCGTGCCATGTTCACAAAAAAAGTGCTCCCTTTTTGCATCGCCTTATCCTCCAGCGTATTGACCTTCACTGCCAGTGCGCAAAGCCTGTCGCCGACTGAGCAGAAAATCGTCGCTGCCGTGCAGGCGCGGTCTGAGGCGGCATTGCAATTGCTGGAACGCAGCGTCAACATCAATAGCGGCACGCTCAATCATGCGGGTGTGCGTGAAGTGGGCAAGCTGTTTCGAGCCGAGCTTGATGGTCTGGGCTTCAAGACCAGTTGGTCAGAGATGCCAGCGGCCATGAACCGTGCCGGACATTTGCTGGCAGAGCGCGAAGGCAGGCAGGGAAAGCGGGTATTGATGATAGGCCACCTCGATACCGTCTTTGAAAAAGACAGCCCCGTACAATTGTGGGAGAGAAAAGGAAACCGTGTACGTGGCCAGGGTGTCAATGACATGAAGGGCGGCGACATCATCATGATAGAAGCCCTGCGCGCCCTGCATGCAGTGGGCGCACTCGACAATACCCGCATCCAGGTCATCTTCAGCGGTGATGAAGAAAGCGCTGGCCACCCCATCGCCACCTCTCGTGCCGACCTGATCAACGCAGCAAAACGCAGCGACGTGGCACTGGCCTTTGAAGGTACGGCGCTCGACAACCAGGGCAATGCCACTGGCACCGTAGGCCGCCGTGCATCTGGCGGTTTTGTGCTGGATGTAAAAGCAAAACAAGGCCATTCTGCCACCGTATTTAGCCACAATGGTTATGGCGCGATCTTTGAAACTGCACGCATACTGAACAGCTTTCGCGAACAACTGATAGAGCCCGACCTGACCTTTAACCCCGGCAATATCCTCGGCGGCACCGAGATCACTTATGACAGCCAGAATGGCAAGGGCACGGCGTTTGGCAAGACCAATGTCATCGCCCCCAGCGCCCAGGTACATGGTGACTTGCGCTACCTCAGTGCAGAGCAGGGCCAGCGCGCCAAAGTCCGCATGAAAGACATCGTCAGCAAAAGCCTGGCCGGCACCAGCGCGACGATACGCTTCAGCGAAAACTACCCGCCCATGTCACCCACACCCGGCAACTATGCCCTGCTGGATATCTATTCCAAAGCCAGCCATGACGCTGGCCTGGGTGAAATCAAGGCCTTCCCCCCGGGCGAGCGCGGTGCAGGCGACATACAATTCGTCGCCCCCTATGTAGACAGCCTAGACGGCCTGGGAGCCACCGGCAAAGGTGCGCATTCACCGGATGAAGACCTGGATATTTCTTCGATACAGAGAGCGACGATCAGGACGGCGATTTATTTGTATAGGTTGACGCGGTGAGAAGGAAAGTATTTTCTTCTATTTCTTGCGGTATCATCTTGGCGATTTTTTATTTTCGTGGTGAGCCATAGATGCCTGAAGAAAAGCTGAGTCAATATACTGATTTGCTTGAGACGACTTGTAATTTGAGGCATCTCCTGCGTACGATTACGTTTCACTCATCGTCCCTACACAGACTGAATCTTGATTGCCAAGCGGAAAACGCCAATGCTTCGATAAGGCGATGCGAATAAGGCCATCATGTCTTTACCCGAAACCGTGCAGTTTTTTAGAGCGACGTTGATCGTCCTTCCTGGCCATTTAAAGAATTGAAAACATGTTTCGATCAAGTCATATCATTCAGCTCATCTACGTTTTCATTATTTTTAGCCACATTCAGTGTTTCGCATTTGGGAAAAATTTACCTGACAATTTCGCTGCTCTTGATAATTATTTACAGTCACAATTTGATGCTGCTGGAGTACCCGGTGGTGCGTTGGTTGTGGTGTCAAAAGACAAAATACTTCACATGCGGGGATTTGGTATTAGCGGGCCGGATCAACGAGCTTGCACACCGCGAACTTTATTCTTAATTGGATCTACCTCAAAATCATTTACCGCCCTTGGCATCATGCAATTGGTTGAAGCAGGAAAACTTGAATTGGATGCACCAGTGCGCCGCTATCTTCCTTGGTTTCGAACATCTGATTCAGTAGCCTCAGGACAGATCACGGTTCGTCATCTGTTAAACCAAACCAGCGGATTCTCGACGCTCGAAGGCTTAAAAGACTTTGCCAATACCGATACTTCCGACGAAGCTGTTGAAAAAAGATTGCGGGCACTCCAATATCTTCAGCTGGGATCTGCTCCAGGAAAACACTTTGAATATTCAAACATTAATTATGTAATCCTCGGTTACTTGATTCAGGTAGTCTCCGGGCAGTCGTATAGCCAATATATGGAGGGCCACGTTTTTGCACCTCTCGCAATGAGAAGCAGTGCCGCTACCGATAAACGCAGTGAAGCAACTGATCTCGCCACCGGCTATCGTTATTGGTTTGGTAAATCAATTCCAGCCACATCATTGCCGTATCCAAAAGTTTTAATTCCCGCTGGCTATTTGTATACAAACGCCGAAGATATGGGACATTATCTGATGGCGCATATGTCTGGAGGTATGTTTGAGGGTAAGTCGGTATTGTCTTCGAATGGTATTGATGTACTGCATAGCTCAAGCGTTCCATTTGGCTCACGTCTGCGATACGCGATGGGCTGGATTGCTGACACTCAAGACCCAAGGCTTTATGATCATGATGGCGGATTGCCACATTTTGCCAGCTACATGGCAATCGCACCGGAGGAGGATTGGGCTGTAGCTATACTTGTCAATGCAAATAGCATGTCGTCAGAACGAAGCGTCGCTGCAATCGGATCTCAAGCTGTTCGTATTCTAAGGGGGAAAGCACCGATTGCTCTTGAACGCGACAAGTTTTTTCCTGCCGTATTAATGGGACTATTTGTACTCTTTGTTATTGAGTTTATCATCGCCACCTGGATGATTCGAAGAATCCGGAAATGGCACGCACACCCCGAACTGTCGCCAAAAAATCGATGCAGATGGTTGTTAAATGCTTTCGTACCATTGCTCTCTGGATCGCTTCCATTGCTGACGATATTTATTGTTCTCCCTGTTTTTGAAAATTTTTACCTCCCCGATTTGCTGATGTTCGCACCTGATGCCGGTTTCTTGATCATGCTTAATCTTGTCGTAGCGTTGGTCGGCGGAGCCACTTGTGCGTACCTGACATTAGCGCAGTTCAGACATAGGGACGTAGATGCGATTAGCATCGCATAATCGTACGCATGGTCAGAGCGGTAAGCCCCCATGCAGCTTGACAATCTCCGTGCTTGCCATGAGATAGAATCTGGCATGCATCACGCTCACATCGCAATGGGGCAGGCGGACAAGTGGATTGCTTGAGACTACTTGAAATTTGAGGTATCGCATGCGTACGATTACGTTTCACTAATCGTACCTTGTATTATGACGCTTTCGGTAGTTATTCGTTAATATAGCTACTAACAAGTTCTTGGTAGGCATATCAAGATCGAGTGACTGGA
>NZ_QJKB01000024.1 GCF_003201815.1 Undibacterium pigrum | reverse complement strand
AGAAAGTTGATACATGTCGCTTTTGGGGTTTTGAAATCCGGAAAACCATTCGATGCTAGCTTGCATTTCGCTTGACTGGGATAACAGTATCTACGCGTTACGTGGTGACAGGTTTACTTTACTTGCGCACACCCACCACACTCACCCCTACCTGTTCCGCCAACTGCTTTGCGGCCTCTGACATTGCTGGTGCCACGGCTTCATAGCTTTGGCTGTTCAGGCGGGTGGTGAATACTTTGTGTTCGCGCTTGAGCAGTTTGCGGCTGCTGTCGAGTACTACCCAGCTGGCTTCCAGCGTGAGTTGCTCGCCGCTGTGGATGAGCAGTTGGTCGATTTGCACTTTGACCTGGTAGCGGGGCAGGCTGTTGTTGTGGGTGGTGGCTATGCTGGCGCTGATGCCGGTGTCGGATGAAAGCCAGGCGTCGGGCAGGCGGGTGCGCAGGTGGGCGGTGAGGGCCAGGGTCAGTTGTTCGTCCAGCGGGGCTATCCAGCGTTGTTCGTCCGTGATGAGGGATTCTGTGGCGGACTTCTGGATGACCAGTTGCGGGCGGTTGACGGCTTCTGGCAGTTTGATGCTGGCGACGACGAGTTCATATTGCGGCTCGGCCTGGCTGGTACTGGACAGCGGGTAGTCGAGGCGGTACAGGTGTTCTACTGGTGGCGTGGCGCAGGCGGCGAGCAAAAGACCCGCCAGGGAAATCGTCAGGACGTGTGTGCTTCGCATCATGGTTTTACCTTTTGTTTGCCAAATACCAGGGCGTCGGGATGGCGTTCGAGCAGGTCGGCCAGGTTGGCGACGGCGCGGGCAGATTTGGCGACTTGCTTCAGTGATTCACGCATGTCTTGCTGCAGCGGCGCGTCTTCGGCCAGCAGTGCGTTGGCGCTGTTGAGGGTGCCGCGTGCTTCTTTCAGCGTGGAGGTCAGCTCTGGCGTGACTTCGGCATCCAGGCGGCGCACCAGTTTTTCTGTGCTGGCGAGAGTGCTGTTGAGTTTGGAGAGGGCTTGTACCAGTTCGCCAGAGATTTTGTCGAAAGGCAGCTTGTCTATCTTCTTGGCGATGCGGCCCACGGTGTCCTGGATTTCGCCCAGGCCACCACCAACGGTAGGCAGCACGGGGTAGTCGGTGCGCCAGTCCATTTTTGCGGGGGCGGCATCGGGGAAGAAATCGAGGGCGATATAGAGCTGGCCAGTCAGCAGGTTGCCGCTGCGCAGCTGGCCGCGCAGGCCGCGTGAGATCAGGTGTTCCAGCAGTGATCGCTCTTTGGCTTCGGTATCATCATCCGGCAGGCGCGCGCCTGAACGGACGCGGGCCTTGAGCCGGTCTGGGTAGAGGCTGACTTCCACCGGGAAGCGAGGCAGGCGGCCATTCTCGGTAAATTCCACGCCCAGGGATTTGACTTCGCCGATGACGATGCCGCGCAGGTCGACAGGCGCGCCTTTGGATAAACCGCGCAGGGTTTCAGGGAAATACATGAGGAAGTTGCGCACCTTGGTATCTGGCGCGCGCATGGCGTGTTCGCGGTCTTCAAACAGGGGGAAGACGCTTCCCTCGAAGGCGGGTCTGCCACCGGGCAGGGCGTCATCATGTTCCTGGAAGGCGAGGCCGCCCTCGATCAATGAGGTAAGTGATTCTGTGGTGACGCGCAAGCCATTGGCATCGAGTTGCATGTCAACGCCGCTGGCATGCCAGAAGCGCGTGTCTTCAGTCACGTACTGGTCGTAGGGTGCGTCGATGAAGACGCGGATGGTGACGCCCTTGCCATCGCGGTCAAGCTGGAACTTGGTGACGTGCCCGGCATTGATGTGGCGGAAGAAAATCGGCGAGCCATAATTGACCGAGCCTGTCTGTGCACCGTGCAAGACAAATTCCCGCCCGGCAGAATCACGGGTGATCAGCGGTGGTTCTTCGAGGCCGGTGAAATCTGTGGTGGTGTCTTCTGAAGTACCGACATCGACACTGATGTAATTACCCGACAAGAGGGTGGACAAACCAGAGACCGAGCCGCCGGAAATGCGTGGCTTGACGATAAAGAAGCGGGTGTCGGTCGCCAGGATATCTGAGGCGCTCTTGATCAGTTGCGCGGTGATCAGCACACGCTTGCGGTCAGGCGAGAGGGCGATGGCCTTGACGTGACCAACATCGACGTCTTTATAGCGCAGCCTGGTTTTGCCTGCCTCCAGCCCCTCAGCCGACTTGAAGCTGATGGTGATGACCGGCCCCTGGCTGGTGACACTTTGCACCACCAGCCAGATACCGATGAGCGCTGCAATGACGGGCACGGCCCAGACAAAGGAGGGCAAGCGCCGCCTGGGTTTGACCTTGACGACGGGGACGACGGCATCGACAGCATCAACAGTGTCGATGGTGTCGGCTTTGTCAGCAGGTGTGCCGGGGTTTTCTGAAGTTGGATCACTCATGCGTCTTTGCTACCCAGATTAAACGTGAATCAAAGCTTTGTGCCGACAACATCGTCAGCACCACCACAGCACCAAAAGCCAGCGCGCCACCACCCGGGTGTATCGCTGCCAGGGATTTAAATTGCACCAGCGCCACCAGCACTGTCACCACATACACATCCAGCATGGACCAGCGGCCCACTGCCTCAACCATGCGGAACAGTTGTGTGCGTTGCAAAGGGTTGCGGGCAGATTTTTTCCAGCAGGTATACAGCAGCAGGCTGATGGAAAACAGTTTTAGCAAAGGCACGACAATGCTGGCAAAGAAAACCAGCAGCGCCAGCGGCCAGGAACCCGTATGCAAGAGCACCAGCACACCGCTCATGATGGTGTCGTCCTGCGTGCCAAAGATGGTATTGGTTTGCATGACGGGCAAGAGGTTGGCAGGTATGTACAGTATCATTGCCGCCACCAGATAAGCCAGTGATCTGGTCAGGCTGTCCTTGTGGCGCAAATGCAGCGAGGCACCGCAACTGGGGCAATGGGTGGCTGCCTCGTCATGCGTGCAGCACAGGGTTTCGCAAATATCGCAACTGATCAGGCCGGCAGCCGCACCAGTCTGGCCCGCCAGCCTGGCAGCAGGGATATGGCGGTATTCCAGCTCAGACATGGGGCACCCCGGTATGCGCGGGTTTGCCGCTGTTGGCATTGGCTGCGGTATTTGCAGCATTTATCCACAACCAGACATTGCGCGGCGTCAGTACAGAAGTCAGCGCTGCCGTAAAAAAGATCAGTGAAGCGCATGACCACAGGGCTGGGCCAATGACGATGTCAGCCATGTGCTGCAGCTTGACCAGGGATACCAGCAAGCCCAGCATGAAAATCTCTACCATGCTCCAGGGCCGCAGGGTTTGCAGGGCGCGCAAGGGCGCACCCAGTGCCCCGCGCGCATCGCCAAATTTGATGACACATAAGAGATACACCGCCACCGATATCTGCAAGGCAGGTGCCAGCATGGTCGTGATGATGACCAGCAGCGACAGGATATGCATGCCATCGTCCCACATCGCCAGGGCAGAATGGAACAGGGTAGTGTCGCGCGTCACCTGCTGCACCTTCAGCGACAGCAGGGGGAAACTATTGAGCAGCAACAGCAAGATCACCGAGGTCAAGGCCAGCGCCAGCGCCATGTCTATACTGGCCGCACCACTTTTGTAGAGCGTAGCCCGGCAGCGCGGGCAGCTCGCGGCTTCACCCGTCGCCAGTGGCACTTCCATGCAGATCAGATCACACTCATGGCAGACGATAAATTTGTGGGCAGACGTAATGGGTCTATCGCTTTCTGGGAAATGACAGCTAAAAACGGCGGGCAAAACCGGAAATCAAGACAAAATTGCCAGTTTGTTAGTGTAATCAATTTTTTTCATTAATCATAGAACATCGGGCAATGTGCTGTTTTATTGTGCCTGGCGGGCATTGTGACGGTGCTGGGGAGTGGTTTTTTGCACGGTCTCGCGGAGAATGTTCGCCATTTCAGAAAAACGGCACTTGCACAAATGGATCCCAGCCTGCGCTGGGGTGAGGATGCTGTGGTTACGGATCGTAAAACTCTGCGGTTTTCAATTTACTTCTATCCTTAAACTCGTCATTCCAGCGCAGGCTGGAATCCAGCGGCGTTCGTCGCATTTGCGCGGTGCTGTTGTAAGTGCGGGAGTTTGACTCAGCGGCAGGAAAGCTGGCTTATGCCATAGCGACATATCAAAGCATGCAAATCAGGTCTCCAGACTATTTACCCAAACGGCACTTGCACAAATGGATCCCAGCCTGCGCTGGGATGACGTTGCTGCGTTTGTGGATGATTAGACAGCACAGTTTTTAATCAAGCCGCAAGCCTGAATCAACACCCGCAACCATACTGAAACCTGTCGCTACCGAGTACTTTCCAGGCACCATTGATATTGGCCAGCACCAGACGGTACCAGCGGTCGTCTGTTGTTGTCGTACCGCCGAGGTGGCCGGGACCAAAGCCTTCACCTTCCCAGATGGCGATGTCGGCAATGCCGTCGCCATCGAGGTCATAGTGCAGATAAGTGCCGCGGATGAAGCCGGTTTTTTCACGGTTCAGCTTGATCGGTTTTTCGGTCACTTTGGCTATCTCGGCTGGCAGTGTTGCGGTGGTATAGAAGGCATATAAACTGCCCGGCGGATTGTTTTTCGCATTGGCGGCCATGCCTCTTCTGATAAATTCTTTGGTATCGCCTGAGGTATCAAAATAACGCCATATGGCTTTATCGGATTCACCAAGTGCAAAACCTGGCACGAAGCCAGCACACATTTCTTCTTCAACATCACGCCACAATGTTTCTTCGCCACGCATCAGGCTGGCTTTACCGGCCAGGCGGCCATCGCGAAATAATTGCACGCGCTGTACAGGGCGCACCAGTATTTGCGTGCGGCTCAACATATCGTATAACCCGGCTTGATAGCCCTCTTCAGCTTTTTTGGGAGGGCGGCGCGGTGTAGTCAACTGGCGGAAGATAATATTAAAGCGGCCACTGGCCTGTTCGGCCATTTCACCTGGTGGTGCCAGTTCTGCGTCGCTGCGAAAAAAGGATGGGCGTACTTCGGCAAATTCCAGTGCGCGCAGCAGGCGGAAGATGCGTCCCATGTCACCATCATCATTGGCGTTGCCAATATCCCACAGGCCGGTGGTTGTTCTGAGTTCTTCAGCAATACTTTCTATGCGTTGTTCGCGTTCAGATACTGCCGGTGGAACAGTCTTTTTTTCTAGTCTCAGGCGGTATGATGCCATCTTGAAATCGTGCTCTTGTGCGGCCTTGCGTTTGATCTCAGCCCAGTCGGCATAGGGTTCCGGTTTTTTACCTTTCAGGCCAAGGGCCAGATGGGCTTTCATTTTTTCCAGTGCTTCATCGCGAGGCCAGGGGCCTGCTGCACCTGGTTCCGGGCGGCGTTCCTTGAGATAATTTGCATAGGCTTCCAGTGCCTGCCAGCCAGGGTCCAGCCAGAAAGCCTTGACCGGATCATAATTTGCCGGGCGCGGCCCATCGCCATAATAAACACCTTGCACCTGTGCTACCACGATAGGTGTGCTGACCAGATACCGGCAAGCCGTATAACCACGCGTACCATCAGCAAGCTGCACTTCGCAATAGGGTTTGCCAGCCTCTTCAAGCACGAGCTTGACGACAGTATTGAGTGCCAGGCTTTTGATCACTCGCGCATCAGGCTGGGCTGCTTCGCGCAGCGTCAGGGCAGTGCCGCCTACCCAGCGCTGGGCTGCATCGACGCCAGCCTCGCCTGCTTTGGCGCGCGGGACGTACTGCGCACTCAGGTATTTGCAGGCGACATAGCCATATTGCCCTTCGCCTTCAATCAGGCAAAAACCGCCATGTTCTATCGCATCCTTGAGTATGAGAGTACTGCCGCGCCGCAATACGCCCACGACTTTCTTGTCTGTATCTGGCCCCTGGCGTACACGTACATCATCTGCAGTCACCCAGCGCGGCGGCTGTTCTGCCCTGGTTACGGTATGGAGCAGGCTGGCCACAACAAAAAAGCTGGCGGCTAAAGTGCTTGATACTGATTTTGTGCTTGATGTTGTCATGGTGGCAGGTAAAAACATGGCGGCCCCACTGCCAGCGACGGGCATGACAAGAGGGCAATGCGTGTAAAACCCGCACTTTAGCACCCTCCGATCTGGCCAGGCAAATCCTGATTTTTAAAGCTTTTTAATTCCTCTTGACATGGCTTTTATTTTTAGATGATAATCATCATATATAAAGATGACGGTTAACATCTAAATGATGGAATCACCGTTCTTTACCAGGGAAGACCAGCCATGGGGCTGGTCTGATGATGACATTTAATGAAAGAAATCATATGGAACTCAATAACACCGTCGCCTTTGTCACTGGAGCCAATCGTGGTCTGGGCCTGGCTTTTGCCACTGCCTTGCTGCAGGCAGGCGTCAAAAAAGTGTATGCGGCTGCCCGCAACCCGGCGCAAATCAGCCTGCCTGGCCTGCACCCTGTGCAACTTGATATCACCAACCATGACGAAGTACTGGCCGCGGCCAAGGCATGTGGCGATGTGAATCTGCTTATCAATAATGCGGGCATCGCCCAGCCTTCGCCCTTTCTAGCCAGCGACAGCACGGCTGCCATACGCGCCCAGTTTGAAACCAACTTCTTTGGCATGCTGGCCATGAGCCAGGCCTTTGCACCTGTCCTAAAAGCCAATGGCGGCGGCGCGCTGGTGAATATGTTGTCAGTGCTGAGCTGGATTAACCTGGCGGGCATCAATGGCTATAGCGCATCCAAGGCCGCCGCCTGGTCACTGACGAATGGCTTGCGTAATGAATTGCGTGCCCAGGGCACACTGGTGGTGGGTGTACATGCCGCCTTTATCGACACTGATATGACTCAACACGTCGCCATGCCAAAATCAACACCTCAGCAAGTCGCCAGCCAGGTGCTGGAGGCGATAGTGCAGGGGCGGGAAGAAGTGTTTGCCGACGAGATTACGCGCCAGGTCAAACAGGCGCTGTCGCTAGAAAATGCGCCGTATTTGCGTGAGGGTGGGCAATAAGCTGCTGGCGCGCATGGCAGGCAAGATCGGCCATGCGCACCATCTCCATTATCGTGGATGAAGATTTTGCGACTTCAATAAGGCCATGATGTCATCCACTTTTTCTTTGGCCTCAGCCGTTTGCGCAGCATCGGTACTGTCGTATTCATGGATGAAGATATATTGTTCGATTTTTCTGTTGACCCAGTCCATGTGCTTTAGCCCACCGGACTTGAGCCGTAAATAGATGCTGGCTGAATCTTCATACATACTTTCATCCGTCTCTTTATCGCCTTTGTGCCAGGCGACAAACACATACATTTTGTCGAAGGCGACGGTTTGCACGCGAATTTTTTCTGGCGCAAAACGATACACTTCTTCAGCGACCAGGCATTGCTGGTGAAAATCCAGTGTCAGGGTTTTGGTGCCGACAAATTTTTTTCTATTCCAGTAATCACGCAGGGGCGATTGCTTGCGTACTGACAAACGAAATGCGCAGACATAGGCAAGCAATAGTGCATAGTTTTGCCTCTCTGATGCTGAGATTGCCAGTGTATCGGCAAAAGGCAAAAACAGCAGCATGAAAACGGGAAAAAAAAGCAGCCACCATATCAGCGGTGCCCAGAAAAACATGATCATCAAGACCTTCCACAACGGTTCTTCATGGGTCAGCACTTTGAGCATCACCAGATTGTGCTTTGCTTTTAGCGCATAACGCAATTCCGCTTCTGACTGGCCATAGCCTATGCCACGTTCAAAGACTTCATTGAGTGAATAATTCCACATTCCTGTTCCGGCTTTTCATTCTGTATCAGGATGGCATTATAAGCTGCCTCGCCATATGGGCCTGTTATTGTGATGCGATCGGCAGTAGGCAAACAGATCTTGCGCAGGCTGTAGTCCACCGCATGAACCAGCAGCGGTCAACGAAAACACAGCATTTTTTTCATCAACATTCCGCAAAAAATAAGGCCCCGGGTTTTACCCCGGGGCCTTAATGCCCTTACTTTTAAATCAAAACAAAATTAGCAAATGAACTTAGTCCGTCGCCAGCAAAGTCACACCACTGATGGCGCTGTATGCCTTCAACAGCACATAGTAAGTACCACCAGCTGGTGAGTTAATCGTGATGCTTTCATTGTTGCTGGCACCATTGGATTTTTGCAGGTAAGACGTGGTGGTTGGTGCAGAACCCAGTTTTACATACAAATCAGCATCGCCAGTGCCGCCGCTGGTTTTGAATGTGACCGATGGACGGCCAGCAGGCACCACGAAAGTGTAGACCGATGATGCGCCAGATGCCAGGCTGATGCCGGATACTGGTACGCCATTGTTCAACACATTACCAGGTGTACCCGACTGATAACTGGCAACCAGGCTGATGCCACTGGATGCCGTGTAACCATTCAGCAAGACATAGTAAGTGCCTGCTACCGGAGACGCCACAGTGATGGTTTCAGTACTGGTAGAGCCATCTGATTTTTGCAGGTAGGTCGTGGTAGTTGGTGCTGCACCCACTTGTACATACAGATCCGCATCACCTGAACCGCCCGTGGTCTTGAACGTCAGGTTAGTCGCACCGGCAGGTACAGTAAAGGTGTAGACCAGGTTGGCACCTGTTGCCAGGTTGATGCCGCTGACAGGTACATCCTTGACCAGCACATTTGGTGGCGGTGGTGTCGAGCCCATGGCGGCAGCAAAGTTTGCCATGTTCAGGCTACCAAAACCACTGGCATAATCCCAACCTGCCTTGGCGGTATAACCACCATTGCTGCCAGTGGTGACGTCGTGGAACATGCCCGGTGTGCTTGCTGCTTTTTGATAAATTGCAGCAGCAGGGAAGGGCAGGCTGTTATTGTTCATCGACTGTACACGCGCCCAAAAGCCGGTGAAGATAGGTGCAGCCAGGCTGGTACCACCTATCTGCTGGTTGGCACCATTGACGATCACCAAAGCACCGCTGGCAGGGTCAGCATTGAACGAGATATCTGGCGTGCCGCGCTTGTTGGAAGAGCCCAAAACGCCGGAACTGATTTGCCAGCTTGGTGCTGCCTCTGTCAGGGATGGCCCGCCACCAGCGCCACCGTTGACATTGGCCTGGCAACTGGACGCCGTGGTGCAAGACCACACAGATTCAGAAACCCAGGTTGTGCCAGAGGTGTTGAGCAAAGTACCGCCCACCGAGATCACATAAGGTGAAGCCGATGGATAGCTTTGTGAAGTGCCAGGGCCGCCGCATTCATAGGCACCAGAGTCACCGGACGAGACTGCAAAAGTCTGGCCCTGTGCCACCGCTGTCTGGAATATCTGGTCATTACTGGCCGTGATACCGCCATTGAACGCATCGTTTTCACACATGCCCAAAGACACATTGATAACCTTGGCCACGTTGTCTGTGACAGCGCGGTTGTAGGCAGCAGTAATGTCCGTCAGGTTCAGCGTGTTGGCTGTGTACAGCACCATCTTTTTGATCGTGCCGCCTGCAGTTGCCAGCGCATCCTGCGTATCCATATTCCATTCACCAACGCCAGACGTATCCGTGCTGGGCGAACCTATCGTCACGGTTTCCACATTCACCGGTGGGTAGCCCGCCTTGTTGGTGAAGGTGTTCAAGTCCTTGATGGTTTGCGTCATGCTGCCTTGCGTGATGATGCCGATGGTGGCATTCACTGCACTTGGCAAGCCGCTGGCGTTATAGATGGCAGAGAACTCGGTAGGATTATGCCCGCCGACAGCCAGGGTATTGGCATTTGGCCTCACCAGGTTGGTGCGATAAGTATGCACATTTTGCAGACCATGGATAGACAAGACGATGTCTGACAATGATTGCGGCACCTGCGCATCCGTCGTATTGGCATGCACGGTGCGGCCATCGACATTAAAGGTTTGCAGCTCGGTATTGAAAGCTGTTTTCACCGTCGCTGCTGCACCATCTGCCGTAACCAGCATGCGGTTATCTGACACCGTGATGTTGACGAAGCCACTGGCCTTCAGGTAATTCACCACTGCCTGCACCTGGGCTGTTGTTGGTGCAAAGCGCGTCAAAAATTCTGCGCTGGAAATCGACTTCACGTTCTTGCCGTTCAAAATGCCTGTTGTGATGGCATCCAGCTCAGCTTTATTGCGCAACTTCAGTGCTACCGAAATCTGCGTCGGTGCACCCGCCTGCATCAGCGATGCCACTGAGGATTTCGACGCTACCGTCGCTGGCAGTCTGGTGGCCTTGGTAGCAGTCGGCGCCCATTGCTCGGCTGCCTGCGCGGTGCCAAACATCATGGCCAAAGCCATAGAGACACCTGTTGCTAGTTGTAGATGACTACTGATACGCATTACTTCTCTCCTTGTTTTTTTGATACGAAGTATGTGACCGGTGCGTGTTGGCGACGCCGGTCCAGCTAGTTACTCATCCCTGTTCTTCCCAAAATAGGGATGGATGCACAGACAAAAGCGGTGTATCCGCACCGCTTTTACCCTACATGCCAGGAAATCCAGACAGGCTGCGCGAGGCCCACCCTTCATTCCGCATTGCCATGCAAGCAATTGATCAGATTTCTCACACTGCAATTCTTTCAGGCAATAGTAAGACCACTTGCAATGGGCACACGCCTTGCAAGGTCATTTTTATTGCTGGAATTTATTTCAACGGCAAAAAAAATTTAATACCAGTTTGCCGTTTTGCAACGAATGCCGATTATTGACATTCTTTAACAATATGTCAAAAGCAATACATGTGTATGTATATACAAATATTTTCTATTCAGACCCTTGATATTTTTGAAAATTTATTTTCATAGAGGAAAAGATATACTTTCATTACTGAAAATATATGAATGAAGGCAGGAAAAACGGTTGTGAAATTGCAACAATATCGCCCCGAAAATACAAAACAAGGACAATTTTCTATGCCGATTTGTGCATTTTTTAAGCAGTTAAAGCACAAAAAAAGCCTGTCGTGATACAGCTTTTTTGCAGAAGCTTTCAAGGGTGAATCACATTAGGGCGGAAATGCGGGGTTTAGAATTAATGTACTAAATTGTTGGGTTTGATTTGAGGTGGACACTGATTTGATCTCGGGAATATGAACGGGGTTTGCGGGTAGTTTGATGTTTTTTTTGAGGGCATTGCCCAAGCAAATCGATGCACTTGATCGTGATCTGCAATCGACAGCAGAGAGTAGGGTGGGTTACAACCCACCATAAGGCAGGTGAAAAATGCGGCAATTGAATTATCATGCAGCAGACGTAACCGAAGTACGATTAGCAGCGCGTAATCGCCCGCTTGGTTAGAAATGTGTGAGTGTCATCCTTCGAGCCGACTCGGCACTATTGACCCGAACTGGAAATCAGGAAATTGGAATGGCATATAAAATTTGGACAAACAAAGTTGACAATGATTACGATTTTACTGAAGCGAAGGTTCGTGATTTAGAGCCGCTAATGGGCCTTAATTTGACAGGGGGTGTCTCGTTATCAGAAAAATGGCCAAAAATTACAATGGATGTGATTTCAGATTACGAACCCGCCGATAGTTTTTTATGTGGACCAATGTTGATTGTTAGTAAAAAACTGTCAAGCGTCCTTTTCGAGTTCGCTTTGAAGGACGAAATTGAGTATCTTCCAGTGGACGTGGCTTTTAATGGAAAACTTCAACGCGAATATGGATTTCTTAACGTGCTATTGTTTTGTGACGCATTAGATAGAAATAAGTCAAAATTCACCGAATTGAATGGCAACATTGACTCCATTGATCGTATTTGTTTAGATGAATCTTTGGCTAAAAACAAGCTAATATTCTTTTTGGACGCTATAGAGTGGGTGATCTGCGTGAATGAATTACTGGTTGAGTGCATAGAAAATGGGGCGTTTTCTGGCGTAGCATTAAAATCACCCAGTGAATGGCGACCTTTTTAGTTGTAGCCCGCTTAAGGGCGGTTAGCGGCCGTAATCGCACGTAGGGTTGAAAGCGTTTGAATGTCAGGCTTGACCCTGCGACTTGACCCAATACTTAACGGAAATCTACGGAGACTTCAATTGGCAAATGGTTTGACCAGGCTGCAGGCGCGAGAAGCGATACGAGATACTTGTGGTGAAGGCTGGTTGCCCTTAGTCGACGAAGTCTTCGAAAATTTACCTCCACATATATCGATAACGTGTGCGTTCCAAAAATGGGGAGCATTAAGATTTGATCTTGATCCACGCAACGACACGGCGTTTACCGACTACTTAGACGAGGTGGCCGAGCGAAGTCTGGAAATCTGTGAGGCGTGTGGCGCACCTGGACTTGAAATGATCATTGATAGCTGGGTTGTCACACGATGCGACTTGCATTCTGCAGGATGGGTATGGCGAAGCGACCAGCCTGACTCCGAAGCCCAGGCAGTGGCGATAAGTGGTGCCCAGGTCGGAAATGTATGAATGTCAGGCCTGACCCCATGCCCACTCTTAAATATGGCGCCTCCGAAAACGCCAGCGCCACCATGCATAACGTGCCAACTTGCCGAGTCCAATTGCTGAGATATAAAACAAAAAAAATAGTTGGTTTTCCGTTCCCCTTAAAGGCAACAGGTCAAAAAAATTCAAAGTAAGTATTGGAGGCAAAAAGAATAGCGCTAATGCCAGTGGAAAGTCTATGAGTATAGCTTCGGCAAGAATGGCAAGTGTTGAGCCGCCACTGAAGAAATATCGTTTACCACTTATCCATCTTGCCTTTTCTTCCCAACGCGTTCGCAGGACTGAGCCAACTGCCAGCCCAAGTAGAAAGGCGATAATAATTTGTTGAAACAAAGAGGGCATAAAAAATTGTACCTTATGAGACGAAAGGGCGGCCGAAAATAGCTGGCTATAGAAGCTAAGAATCACCCGACAAGTTCAAAATGTATGAATGTGACACCTGAACCTGCTCCCCGGCCTGCCCCTCGCCATGTACGCTATCTTCCAATCGTGTCTTCCTCGTCATCGTCCCAGAACTTCCCAGGAGTAGCATATTCGCCATTTAGCAATATTTGGCACCATCCAAACCTTGTATTAAAAAAGGCCAGGTCGTGAATTTTGTACAAATTAGTACCGACCTCTTCAATAGAAATCATGCCGTTAGCAGCATGCGTATAATCGCCCCCGCCGCCTGCTACAGCTCTTTCTTCAAGCAGCTTTCTGTCCCATTCCAGCACGAAACCACGCGCCTCCGGTAAAGGGTTTTGAAATAGAATTTCAAATTCCCTGGCAATGCGGCAATAGCAAGGTATATTTTTTTGCCGCACCAATTCTTCGGTCACAAGATTTTTAGGCATTTCAATTTTTAGATGCATATATCTCCCCCTAAGCGAGCTTAGGTACGATTCGCGCAGCGTAATCGTACGCATGATTTACTTCGAGATCATAGATATTGCACGCAGTGGGTGACGTGAAATTTCTTCTTGAAAGTAAAGCTATCTTCATTTTAAATGAAAATTTCAAGATTCAAAGCGCCGAAAGACATTGTTGATTTCCGCATTGAATTTGTATACGGAAATTTTCAGGCATTGCGCAAAATGGTGAGATTGCATGCGCACGATACGCCATGCTAATCTTAACTCCGAGCCGGAGATGAAAAATGAGAATGATAAAATTAATGCCTGATTATCACTGCTTCCCCTTGTGGGAGGCTTCACCTGGACAGGTTGGGAATATTGATCCCAGCAGTCTTCCTATTTCAGACGAGTTAAAAAGCCTGCTTTCATTATGGGCGCGTGAATATACGCAAACATTAAATAATGAAGACCCGTTAAATTCCGGTTTTGAAAATACAGATCGCGAGCAGGATTTCATAGCGACTGGTGAAAAACTTGCTGTGAGATTGCAGATGGAACTTGGAGAGGGTTTTATGATATCTGTAAAATAGTTCGCGCAGATATGATGAAGCGATTGCTAATCGCTCCTGCGAACTGCGATTCTGACGGTGCTTATTTTGAAAAAAATGGACGATGAAAATTTCGGGAATAATTGAATCAATTTCATTTGATGGATATGACAGACCCATAGGCATCAAGACAGAAAATAAGACGGTATGGTGTAGTGGATTGCAATGCAATGAATATATAGATCATGGCGGGTATTCAAAGCATCTGGCAGTGAATGACCATGTATCGCTGACAGCTTCACTAAAGTTGATATCGAAATTTGAAATTGTTTCTGGGGCTGCTTTCCCTGGTGTTGTCCAAGCTAAAAATTCGTCACCGCACACAATAGTTACAGGCCATCTGATAGAAAAAAACGGCACAGATGAGTATCTGTTGTCGATCGGAGATGGTGAAGTAATCATTCTCGAATTTGAGATGTCTGTTGATCTGACTATCGCTGACTATATCCGAGTTCAAGGCGAGTTGGTTGTGGAGTTGGAGTAATATAGGCAATAATACCTGGCTGTACTCTGCTTCCTTAAAAAATGAAATCAACCCTTATCTTCGATATTACACAAGCAGGATATAAGTCTTATTTTTTTCCGGCTCAAGGACTTATTTTTGTCGTAATTGGTGCTGGCATGATCTATTTTCATTTGATGAGAAAGCGTAAAAAAGATCTTGACTCGCAACAAAAGAAATCGCGGCCAGGTCCCTGGTTTTTGTTTGCGTATTTTGGATTTGCCTGTCTATGGACAGTTTTTTCCTTCAAGAGCACATATACCGATTATAGCGACTTGCGTTCTGCCTTTGAACAGGGGCAATGCAAACTGGTAGAGGGCAAGGTTAAAAATTTCCTGACTGGCGTAAAAGAAAAAGGTAGAGCAGAAGAATCATTTGATATTGACGATGCTCATTTTTCTTACTCGCACAGGGTGGTCACCGCAGGCTTTAATACACCTGTTGCGGATGGCGGACCTATGAAAGAAGGACTGCATGTGCGAGTGCATCACTGCGGGCGCCAGATTGCGCGACTGGAGATAGTCGGAGAATAGATCGAGTAGTTCGTGTAGGTACGATTCGCGCAGCGCAATCGTACGCATGCTTTACTTCGTACCAATGATATTACGCTCAGTGAGTGACGTGAAGTTTTTTCCTAAAAATAAAACTGTCGTGTCAGAGTTTTTGTCACCGCGATGTAAAATTCGGCGAGAGATATTGGTAGATTTGGAATCTGGAATTTTTTGGTCAAAACGGAAAAAATGACGATGCAGAAAAAATGGAAGTCGCGCTTGTTTTTTGCGATGGCGATAATTGGGGGTGTTATTTATCACGATTATTTGTCTCCGGATCCTGGGTATTGCTGGAGTAAAAATACTCGATTGTCCGATCAGGAATTAATAGAAATTGTCGTGCAAGATGAAATTAAAGAGGGGCGGTTGAAGGTCGATGAAAGCAATCCTTCTGCGAAACACTACATTGCAACTCATCCCAAATGTTGTGAAGTAACCAGGAATAGCAGGACAACTCTATATGAGAAATTTAAGCGAAACTCAAATGGAATAATAGAGACCGATTTTTCGGTACATTTTGTTTTTGAAGCGAATGAGTACCATCCAAAAACGAAACAGCCTTTTTTTCATAAATTTATTGGTGAGGATGTCGACATCGATGCATGTGGGAAAATTGTGAAGAAATGGGTGATGGACCGGCGTAGTCTGGAAGCTGAATAAATAGAAAAATAAGGATGACTTATAGCTCGCGTAGGTGCGATTAGCGCAGCGCAATCGCACGCATGATTTACTTCGAGATCATTGATATCGCACGCAGTGAGGCGCGTGAAATTTTTCTTGAAAGTAAAGCTGCCCTCATTTCAGATAGCAGTTCAAAGATTCAAAGCGTCGAAAGGCATTGCTGATTTCAGCATTGAATTTGTATCTGGAAATTTCCAGGCATTGCACAAGATGGTAAGATTGGATGCGTGCGAATGCGCTGCGCTAATCGCACCTGCGAGCTGAAGTATTTGCACAAGCCTGGCATTTGTACCAAAATGAGAATACGCGAATTGTGATGGAAATAGAATTTCCTCATGCCCTCGCATACTTGAACGAGGTGAGAACATGACAAAGAGTCTTCAACAACGGTTCACCGACCGGCAAAATCTGATACTCAGCAACTCGCCGACAGTTTCAGCAAAAGATTTATATCCCGATGGCGAAATAGTGACGCCTATGCAGCCAAAAGCACAGGAACAACTGGCAAAAATCAATATGCTGACCGTCGACCAGGTCAGGCAGATGATGGCGCTGCCGAAGGAACAAAGGAAGGCTTTCATGGACGACATCGTGGCCGGAATCCAGAAAAACTCTACTCAAAATCAGCTCGCGTAGATACGATTAGCATCGCGTAATCGTACGCATGAGATACTTCTATATACTAGATTTTACACGCAAGGTGCGATGTGAAATGTCTCGTTAAGAATAAGCTGCCCACATTTCAATTGCAAATTTCAAGTGTCAACGCTGAAGAGCAATGTTGATGCTTGTATTGAGTTTGTGCACCGAAATTCTCAGGCATTGCACTAAATGGTGAGATTGCATGCGTACGATTACGCGATGCTAATCGTATCTACGAGCTAGCTAACTTAGCAATGAAGCGTTTCATATGCGGGTCTGTGCGTTCAAACGGAACTTCTTTGAACGAAAACCAGCGTACATCCACAAATTCGCTTTCGTCAAATTGGAAACTCTGGTGGCGGCTGGCGCGTACTACGTACCATAGCGAAACATCCGTATGTCCTGCTGTAAGCCCGACAGTCGTCGTGATGGTCACGAACAGGGGCGCGTCGATTGGATGCAATGCTGCAAAACCGAGTTCCTCTTGCAATTCACGTTCCACAGTAACGCGCGGGTGTTCGCCTGGTTCAACATGCCCACCTGGCGGTAACCATAACTGGGCATTCCTGTGATCGACCAGGAGGACATGCCCTTCATCTACAACGACAAAATATGACACGAGGTGCATAGGTGGCGTGGCTGGCTTCGCGATGCGACACAACTCAAGCCCGGAGTCTATCCATGCAAGGCAGCGTGAAATATCTTCGCCCTCCATCGCATCGAAGGGAGTGATAGAAATAACTTCATCTCGGATTTGCTTGCGCATAGTTTTTGTGCTTGGTAGTGCTTTGCAATGAGTGGTGTGAGCGGCAGAGTATCATGCAGCTCGCGTAGGTAGCTCATGTAGATACGATTAGCATCGCGTAATCGTACGCATGAGACATTTCGGTATGCTGGATTTTACACGCAAGGAGCGATGTGA
The DNA here is from genome assembly GCF_003201815.1 of Undibacterium pigrum. Lineage (GTDB taxonomy): Bacteria > Pseudomonadota > Gammaproteobacteria > Burkholderiales > Burkholderiaceae_D > Undibacterium > Undibacterium pigrum. The sequence continues at coordinate 15,198 of NZ_QJKB01000024.1, read as the reverse complement.
AATGGCTTCCTGCCCGGCAGTCCCTTCCTGGGCGCACTGGCTTATATCCGTGAACGCCGGCTTGGTTTGTCGGTGTATCTGGATGATGCCGACGTGGCTATCTACAAGAATCACCTTGAACGTGCGCTAAGTGTTAATCCCATGGGAAAGAAGAGCTGGCTTTTTTGTTGGACAGAGCTTACCGACATTTTGGTGGATTCTTATCTGATTTTGAAATCATTGCTCTTTTCGGATGTTTTGATGTTTTAAAATCATGTATTATTCTGCAAAGATTCCAATTTGTTAATTTGTGCGAACTCTTAGCTCCTTTCAAATTGACTTTGATCACACGGAAATACGAATGCAATTTGAAGGACTGGCGATGAAACGAATCAAACACATGTTTGTAGTAGCAAGCGTTGCGATACTTCTGGTCGCTTGCAACGGTAGTCCAGCCCCAGGTGAAGCTAAACTCCCCCAGCCTGTGGCGTCCAGCCAAAGCTACCAGGCTTTGCCGTTGAGCTCAGCCAGCATTGCTGGCATTCGCTCAAATTACACCATTGTTAAAACGGATACTGGTTATATCATCACTGATGTGACAGGTGTCACCGCACCAAAGACTATTGGGAAAGTGAATCAAATCGTTTTTAGTGATATCACAGTCAATCTTAATGTTGGTGCGAACTCTCAAACAATTCCAGCGGCTGATCTTCAATCCATCGTTGAACTCTATATTGCCTATTTCAATCGCTTGCCAGACGCTGACGGCCTAAACTATTGGATTGACCAGTTCAAAGCGGGACAATCAATTAATACCATTGCTGATAATTTTTATCTTGCAGCCCAACAGTACCCAACGTTAACAGGCTATTCCTCGAATTTGACGCTGGATCAGTTCATCACGATAGTTTATGCAAACGTATTGGGCAGGACTGGTGCGACTGCACCAAATGCAGCTGAACTCGAATACTGGCGCAATGACATACTTTCAGGACGTCAAACACACGGTACAGTAGTCAGATCAATTTTGGTTTCGGCGCATTTGCTTAAAGGAGATGTCACTTGGGGGTGGGTAGCTGACTTACTGGATAAAAAATTAGCCTTAGCTAATTTCTTCGCGATTCAGCAAGGGCTGAACTACAACTCACCACAAGAATCTATTACCAAGACGATGGCGATGGTGAATGCTATTACACCTACTTCAACGGCCGGTGCGCTTGCACTGCTGGGAAATGTTGACTGGGCATTTGTTGAAGTGGCAGTTACTCCGACAATAACCGCGCCCGGCACGGGAGGGGGGACTACAACGACTTCTCAACCGGGCATCCCAAGTGAATGCCTGACTCAGCCGACTGTATCTCATGTAGGTCCATTTCGCACCTACCCAGGCGATTGCATCGTGAGCTATAAACTGACAACAAATGAGTTTAATGCGTTATCAAATTTCGATCGCGGCAATGAAGCATTGTCTACTCCAGTATATGCACTTCAAGATAAAATTACCAACTATGTAAAAGGGCATTTCAAAGACAATTTCGATACTATTTTTTACATCTGGGATTTCGAACCAAAACCGACCAACGCACCTTATGGATTCTATAGCCGGAAAAATTCTTGCGCCCAGACACAATGTTCAAAATTTTTGGGAACGATGACAATTCCGTTTTGGAACGATGGAATTCGTAATGGACCATTGCTACATGAAATTTTTCATCAATTTGGAAATTACGCACTTCCTACCACCGATGCATATCATTGGGGCTTTTCGTCAGTAGGCGGCCAATTAGGTGGATGGAATAGCAGTCGTTTTAGTTCGCTTGGAGGCAATCAATACCATGCAGCTGCAACTTTACCGTTTTATCCTGGCACGTCGCAATCGACAATTGATTCAGTCTCTGCCCAATTAAACGCATTCTCTGAATATACAAGCGGGGGCAATAGCGTTCCTTATGCGCCGCTTGAGTTATATAGTATGGGCTTGATAGCCAGTTCTGAAGTTCCTGATGTTTTGATTGCACAATCACCTGCATGGATAGATCGAAGCAAAGGAAATTTTTTGGCGACTGGATTCACGAAATATACTGCCGAGGAATATGGCAATTTAATGGTTGCGGCAGGAGAAGTGAAACCGGATATGGCTAAAGCGCGGCGCAGTTTCCGTACTTTAACAATAGTATTGACAGACAAAGATACGCTTCAAAAGACAACAAGTGATTTAATAACTTCCAGCATCAGTCAATTTACAAAGCCTGCTTTTGCCGATGAATTCTGGGCAAAAAGTGGTGTAAATTTGATACACAATTTCTGGATGGCAACTGGAGGACGCGCCACTTACCAGGCGAATCATGTTACTGATTTTAGAAGACTTGAGCGTCCAAATTGTCAATTAAATGCTTCAGCAATCGTGGTTCCGCCAGGTGGAGTAGTGCAGATAACAGCTGATTGTGCTCCTGCCGCAACCGGATTTTTATGGAGTACCGGGAGTACATCACAATCGTTGACAGTAAACCCGATTGTGACGACAAAGTATTCTTTTGTTGGTTCAAACTTATATGGGGCAAGCGATGCCGCAGTTGTGACGGTTCAAGTTGAGCCCGGATACATCACGCCACCAAGTGGTTTTACATCGCAAGGCGGATTACTTTGGACGCCAATTTCAACGCAGCTGCTGACATACGATGGGGCATTAAGCGCCTGCACTACAACAACGTTTAATGGTCAAACTGGCTGGCGACTGCCTACCCAGCTGGAATTGTCTGGAGTCATTGGCTCAGGGAGATTAGCGGATTCGCCAAACTACGCTTGGACATCAAGCGTGGTTTCTGGCTCTTCTGGTCACTATATCCTTGGCTTAAGAAAGGGTGATGCCTACGCGAGTGGAGGGCCAAACACCGCAGCATTTATTTGCGTTCGATAGTCGGAATGCGGCCAAAAACTGGTGGGATTTATACATTCTATAAAAACAGGGATTGTTTGTCTGTGGACATGCAAACAAAAACCCGGCTCAGGGCCACTTTTAGTAACAGGTATTTTTACGTGACTGATTTTCAGCTGTAATTTCATCTGTGATTTTGTCTATATTTCTATCGTCTGTATTTTTATCTATTAATGATCAAGGAAGATAATGCGTCTGCCATATGCCCTGTCTGTCATGTTGAGTTTACTGCTGTCATCCCATGTCGCTGCGCAAGCAGGTTCTGCTGCCGCACCTGCGATACCGGACAAAAATGCGGCGCTGTCTCCTGCGCTTGAAGCTGCATTGAAGGATAAGCTGCAAGCGATGTTTGTCATGGCTTGCAGCAAGGATGAGTTTTCTGGTGTGTATGTCGTTGCCAGGGGCAATCATGTCATCAGCGAAGCAGCTTGTGGTGAGGCCAGCAAGCGTTATCATGTGGCGAATACGATGGATACCATATTCAATGTCGCCTCGGTCGGCAAGATGTTTACGGCGGTTGCCATAGGCCAGCTGGCGGATGCGGGGCGTTTGTCGTATGCAGACCCGGTCAGCAAATATGTGGATGCCAGCTGGTTGTCACCTGAGGTGGCAAAGAAAATCACCATAGGCCAGTTGCTGGCGCACACATCCGGGCTGGGCAATATTTTTACCGACAAGTTTCTCAACGGTCCGTATATGCAGATGGCCACCATGCGCAACCTGGCTGACTACAAGCCTTTTACACGCGATGCGACACTGGAGTTTGCGCCTGGCAGCAATTATTTGTACAGCAATATGGGGATGTTTTTTCTGGGTGTCATCATAGAAAAAGTCTCGGGACAAGATTATTTTGACTATGTACGCCAGCATGTGTTTCTGGCGACAGGCATGAATAGTACCGATAACTATATCAGGGATGAGGGGACAGAAAACCTCGCCACCGGCTACATCAGCCCGCGAGGCGGGGCAGCCAGCAGGAAAGAAAACACCGTCCTGATACCAGTGCGCGGCGGCCCCTATGGCATAGGCTATTCAAGTGCGCATGACCTGCTGCGTTTTGCCGATGCACTGCAGGCAGGCAAGTTGCTCAAGCCAGCAACACGCCAGTTATTCTGGCAAGACCACACCGCAGGCCGTGCAGACAAGGGCAGCTATGGGTATGGCTTTGAAATACGCTCTGGCAAGCTGGGTAAAGTCGCAGGCCACAGCGGGGGTTTTCCCGGCATTTACAGCAATCTTGAGATGTATCTCGATGCAGGTTATACCGTGGTCGTGCTGTCGAATTATGACGCTGGCACGCTGCCGCTGGCGGGGCGAATTGCGACGGTGCTGGAAGGTGTGTCGGGACAGGTCGCGCAGTAAATCAGCAAGGGCTATTGACAGCCTGGATCATCTTGAGATAGCCTAGTTGCTCAGTCTCATGCAGACACCCATCCAATTTTTGACAACAATCATGCAAACTACTTTGTATCCACGCATAGCAAGTACGCCGGGGCCGCGCTCCCTGCGTAGCTACGCCTGCGCGAGCAGTGGTTTGCTGCTTGCCCGCATTAATAATAATGATTCCAACTCGAACTCGGGCTGGGGTCGTTTTGCTATATCTGCGCAGTATCAGATCAAATAGCGAAAACCACGATTCAAAAAAGCCCGGAGATTCCGGGCTTTTTCATTTCCGGAATCCGAAGGCGGCATTTTTATCAACCCGCAATCAAGGAGAAGGACATGTTTACATTCGAGGAAATCGCAGTACAGGCAGGAAAGAAAATAAGAGTGGAAGCTTTCGTGGCCGCCACCCGCATACAGAGCAAAATGGCATTCGTCATTTTGCAATCTGGTGCGAGCAAAGTGCAAGTCGTGGCCACTGGCGCAGCGCGTGAGCAGGCGAAGGCCTTGATGCATCAGGCCTATGCTGCAGTCGAAGGTGTCGTAGTCGCAGCGGCGCAGGCACCTGGTGGCTTTGAGATACAGGCAGAGTCTATCGAATTGCTGTCACCGACGGTGCAGTGGCCAATATCTGCCGATAGTGAAATCGGGACTAAGCTGGCATGGCCGGCGGCACGTTTTCGTGAGCGCAAAGAGGCCCTGGCGCTGATAGTGCAGAGCGAAATTGAAATGGAAATGACCAGCTATCTGAGGAGACTGGGCTTCATAGGCATACACTCACCCAAGCTCATGGGCGCGCCATCTGAGTCAGGGGCTGAGGTGTTTGAAGTGAAGTACTTTGGCGAACGGGCTTATCTGGCCCAGTCACCGCAGATATACAAGCAAATTGCCATCATGGCTGGCCTGGGCAAGATTTATGAAGTTGGGCCTGTGTTCAGGGCAGAACCCAGTTTTTCTTCCCGCCACGCGACGGAGTTTATCTCCTTCGACGTTGAGCTGGAAGGGGTGAAAAGCGAAGTCGAGATCATAGAACTCGAATGTGCCATGATCACCACCGCCTTGCAGCAGGTGCTTGTCAGGATGGGGCCAGAGCTGATATCGCACTATCCCAAAGCGACGGTCCCCGGCCCCTGCCTCATACTTGAATTTGCAGAAGCACAGGCTTTGCTGGGTGTATCCGGTGACGATTCACTCAGCGCCGAGGAAGAGCGAAAACTGGGTGCGATGATGCGGGAGCAAGGCCATGAACTGGTGGCGCTGACCCGTGTACCGTGGAAGCAAAGACCGTTTTACCATATGCGCGAAGGTCGGAGCCTGACCCGGAGTTTTGAGTTGCTATATCGTGGCGTTGAAATTACCACGGGCGCCATACGCGAACACAGATACGGCATCCTGATGCAGCAGCTTGCTGAAAAAGGTTTGACAGGAAAAGGTCTGGAGTTTTATCTGGAGTCATTCAAACTGGCAGCACCTCCGCATGGTGGATTTGGCCTGGGCCTGGCGCGTTTGACGGCCTTGTTCCTGGGCTTGCCGGGTATTAAAGAGGCGACGTTTATCCATAGAGGGCCGGGCCGTTTGTCGCCGTGAATGCAGATCGCTTGCGCTTTAAGGGCTTGATTCTATGCGGGCAGGTGAACTGCGTGGGCAACCATGAGACGAGAGTTTGAATCTGTGAGCTTGTCCCTTCGCCGCCCGTTTCTGAATAGTTTTTACTCTCTTTTCAGGACTGTTTGACACTCTAAAGATGTTAAGATAAAAGCCATTTTAATTTTTGCAATTCAAAAAATAAGGCCATACACAGGCTCTGCTTATCATGCATGCAGGGCTGTAAGCGTTTCCTTCTTTTAAGAACATTACCGATATGATGAAGAATTTTTCTCTTGTGCCCGTCCTGACCCTGCTACTGTCAAATGCTACCTATGCTGATACGGCTGGCAATGTCAATGAACTGATCTCGACGGCGGCGAAGGAGTACTCTCGCATTCCACCGCATTTTGAGAACAGTCTGTCACTGAACCAGCAGGCTCTGGTCATTGCGGATAAGGTGCAAACTACTTCCCCTCTGTTATTGTTCAGGGTTCTCACCCAAAAAATGGAATTGCTTATCAAATCCAGTCAGCTTGACCAGGCACAAAAAGTTTGCTCACAGATATTTGCTTTGAGAGAGATACATCCACAACTGACAGGGCCTTCTTATGCCAATTTTTTGCACGTCTATGCAGAACTGCTCTTGTTGCAGGGCAAGCTTGCTGAAGCAGAGCGAGCCTCACTTCAGGCGATTGAGATTTTTGGAAAAAACGGCGGCAGTATAAAGGCAACTCGCCTGGATGAAGAATTTGCCTTCCTTGGCAAGGTGTATGTGCGTCAAAGAGAATGGGATAAAGCCGAGAATTATTTGAGGTTGGCCGTTTATCTTAACAAGGTAAAGCGAGAATTTGGGCTGGACAATTCATACAAGAAAAACGCAGTGCTTGACCTGATCAAGGTCTATCAAGAGACGAAACGTGATGATCTGGCAAAGCAGGTGGAAGTGGATATGAAAGAGGTATTGAACCCGCCGAATACCGTATGGCAGATGGTGCTCAACCAAAAATACAAAGCGCCTGAGCTGGTCAAAGAGAGTTGCAAGAACCCGCCTTTCCCGCCTGAAACTTCCCGATACGCGATGGAGGGTTCAATGAGCCTGAAATTCCTGATCGCAGAAGATGGCGAGGTGGTCGGCAAATATGCATCCATGAGCAGTGACTGGAAGCGGCTGGATGATATGGCACTCTATGCCATAGCCCAATGCAAATTTAATGTGGGAACCTATGAAGGCCGCCCCGTTACGGGATGGGCGTATTACAACTATGACTGGAAGGCCAATCCTGGTGGTAAGCCCTATCCCAAGCCAGAGTTAATCGAATCCAGCTATCAATCCGACATTTTTGACATGGAATTCACTACTGCCAAACCTCAGGATAATGAAATCAACTTCAAGATCGATGTTGATGGTAAGCCCTATGGTTTCAGTGGTGGGAATTTTAAAAATGAGGGAAACTTGTACGGTGAACTGGTCGACATACTCGAAAAATGCAGGTTCAAACCAACAGTCATTGATGGCGAGACCAGGGGTAACAGGGCAAGCGTGCGTTTTGTCCGCAAGCAGCTTGCCGACAAGAATAAAGTCAGTTTGTCGCAGTAGCATCCACCCTGCTATTGATCTGCCCATCGCAAAGTATGCCATCCGCAGGAGCATGCATAGCTTTTAAAATGTTTGTTGAAAAAGATGGCGGCGTGAGATGAATTATTGCAATTATGTAATGTTATAATTAATTCCATTCTTTGATCTTCTTGCGTTTTCAGGGGCTCATCGGCTGCCATTATTGCGTCATGTTAGGTTGGGCTATGCGAATGCCAAACCATCAATTTTTCAGGGAAGATATGAACTTGCTTAAACCTTTGCTGACTTTCATCGCGGCTGCGTCATTTGTTGTTGCTGCCGGTTTTTCTGCTCCCGCTACTGCGCAGACGCAAGAGGTGCCTACGACGGAATCTATTTTTGAGAGTGAGCTGCAGCAGCGCGGGATTCCATTCAGCAAGCTTGAACCTTATCTTTATGATGTGCGCATCAAGCGCAATACCGTAAGAGTATCGCTAAGTAATATCCACAAAACTTTTGCCAGGGATGGCAATGCAGAGAGTGTAAAGCAATTCGTTGCCAGTATCGTGCGCCCTGCCTTTGTGTTGTCCACTGACTGGGACAAGGTAAAAGAACATATTTTTGTCAATGTCATGGCGATGGAAACCAAGGGGGTGAACAGTGCGATGGTTAAAAGATTGAGTCGGCATGCCGTCGGCGTGATTGCTTACTACGATCAGATAACAAACATGGTACATATACTGTCGGCAGGTGAAATCAAGAGTTTGAATGTGCCAGCGGAAATCATATGGAAAACGGCGATAGAAAACTTGGAAAAAATTGCAAAGTCGATCAACATCAATTTTTCTGAAGTCAATGGACAAAAGCTCGGTATCATAGAGACACGAAGCGTTAACAAGGCCTCGCTGATCTTGACGCAAGAATTAAAATCCAAAGTGGAGAAAGAACTGGGTTGGCCTGTCTATGCAGTTGCACCGGCAAATGATTTTGTTTATCTTTTTTCCAAAAAGAGTGATTTGATGAATTTGTTGTCTGGCACAGTTGTCAAAGAATATCAGCAAGCAGCCAATCCAATTTCTACAGAAGTTTGGGAGTTGTCTGACAATAAGCAATTAGCATTCAAAGCATTTGCCCTGAGATAGTTGTTGCTGCGTGATGTCTTGCAGTCCGGGTAGGTATGATTAGCATCTCGTAATGGTACACATGTCACCGCCCATACCGAAAATTAAACTGAGCTCTTGCCGCATATTACATACATCAGTATTTTATTTCCCGATGAGCATGTCTGCGTATGTCTGCTTTCAGCCTCACACTTGGCGTGAATGGTAATAAACTTCGGTTTTCCTTGCGTGGGTCTAGCGCTCACGAGAGTGCTGATAAAAATGATGGTGGACAGGCTTTCAAGGGTTTTTCGGTCAGCCCGTCTGCGCGAAACCACGTACCTGATTTCTTGATGTTTCCCCACATATCTATAGAAAATTGATGATCAAAGTCACAGAACTACAATTTGAATATGGACGCAAGAGCGTCTATGAGAATTTCTCGCTGCATCTGACGCAGCCAGGCGTGTATGGCTTGTTTGGCCGTAATGGCAGCGGCAAGTCGACACTGTTGAAGGTGCTGGCGGGTTTGCTGTTCCCGCATAAGGGCGTGGTGGATGTACTGGGTTACCGGCCTGCGGCGCGCTTGCCTGCATTCCTCGAACAAGTGTATGTCGTGCCAGAAGAATTTCATCTTCCTGATATCAGCCTGGCGGTGCTGTATAAAACCCATGCACCATTTTATCCACGCTTTTCTGGCAATGATTTTCTGGCCTATACCGAGATTTTTGAAATCCCGCGTGACAAGGGTTTTGCGGCCATGAGCCTGGGGCAAAAGAAAAAAGCGGTGATCGCTTTTGCCCTGGCAACTCACACACCCTTATTGCTCATGGATGAGCCTACCAATGGTCTGGACATACTCGGTCGTTCACAATTCAAAAAGATATTGAGCGGCAAAGAACATGCAGACCGCGTGGTCATCATCAGCACTCATCAGGCGCATGATCTGGAAAGCCTGATGAACCATGTCTTGTTTGTTGACGACGGCAAACTTGCCTTGTCTGCCAGCATGGACACCCTGCAAAGCAGCCTGCACCTGGGCGTGACTGATAAAGAAGCAGATACTGAAGGAGCTATTTATCGCGAGTCTCTGGGCAATCAATGGGCTTATGTAGCGCGCAATAGCAGTGCAGAGCAAGGCACGGTCAGTCTTGAATTGCTGTACAAGGCATTGAGCATGAATAAGCAGGGGGTACTCGATGCGGTGGCCAGTGCCCGGCTTGAACCGGTAAACAATGTTGAGCAATCATCATGAACAATTTTTTTAATCCCATCCGTTTTGGCCGCTTGCTGCGCGCGCACTGGGCCGAGAAGCGGCGCGAGTATGCCTGGTTTGTTGCCGTGCTGGTGATGCTGGATCTGGTCGCCATGGTGTTTTCTTTTGCAAAGAGTGACAACTCGCCGTTCAATGAATTTCAATTCAGGGGACAAGCCACATGGTATATGACGGGTTTGTTTTTTTCTGCTCTCATCTTCGCTGGACGATATTTCCAGCCCCTGCTTAATCCCGGCACCAGCCTGATCACCCTGATGCGCCCGGCATCGGTCTTTGAAAAATGGCTGATGGCTTTTCTGTTCATCAGCATCTTTTATCCATTGGTATATACGCTGCTGTACACCTTGTTTAATTATCCTGCGGTTCAACTGGCCAAGTCCATGGTGTCTGCCTTGCCAGCCTGTGAAAACTGTACTTATGATTTTCGCTTTTATTTTCCCTTGTTGACGACGGATATAGAAAAGACCGGGGCCTACAATCCAGAAAATTCTTTCAAGTCCCAGGTGTTTTTCTTTTTACTGCTGTCAGCAGCGCAGGCGCATATTGCCGGTGGCACTGCATTTTTTAAACGCTCGCCAGTCTTGCGCACGGTGCTGGGGACATTTCTCTTGTTCTGTATTTCCATGGGACTGGGCTGGGCACCGCAATTGGGTATTTTTGCGACGTATTATGGTGAGGATGCCATACAGCACACTGCGCTTGAATATATCGTCTCAATCGCGATGTGGCTGGGCTTGCCGCTGTTGTTATGGACGGTTTTATTCTTTCATATCAAAGAGCGGGAGCTTGCATGATGGCCCGTTACTTTTCTAAAATCGGTGTCTGGCTTTTCATTGCTACCGTGACCTGGTATCTATCAGGTAATTTCCTTATAGATCATTTGAAGAAAGAAAAAGTTACTTATTATAAAAATAAACATGTCGCTAAGCAGCAGGCAGATATAGGCAATAGTGGCAGGGTGTTGATCAGTGTCCCGGATGGTTACAAGGCCCACTTTGCGCTTATATTTGATCCTGCAATTTCGCAAGTATCGATTAATAATGAGAATTTGCAGGTGGCCACCAGCATGCAGTCTGGTGATGGAGTCCTCAATGTCATCCTGCGCAAAGCTGAGATACCAGTGATAGACCATGACTATTCCAGTAAAACTGAAATCCGCCTGCCATCCACAGTTGGCAAGGTGGAAATTGCCGGTGGCAGCTCTGTTGAGATTTCTGGTCGCTTGCCAGCGCCCGCAGCTGAACTGGTGCTGGAGATTTCGGATTGTCGTGTGCGTACAAGTTTCAAAGAGTTTGTTGTCGGTCGGCTTAAACTTGTGTCGATTTGCAAAGTGCCGTCCAAAGAAAAATGTTGCGCTGCCAGTTTTTATCTTGCTGAGCATATCAGCGTAGAAAAGCTGGAAGTGATACTGCCATACGGTCACCTGGATTTTTCTGCTGAATTGTTACCACAACAAATCCTGCTGAATGTAGGCAATGATGTGACTGTCTCAGCGCGTCGCGCATTTCTTGAGAAGGCGCGTTTTACAGCAGTTGCAAAGTGAGATACATGGCATCCAGATTGAAGCGGTAAAAACATGAACAATTTTTTTAATCCCACCCGTTTTTCCCGTTTGCTGGACGCCCACTGGGCCGAGAAGCGGCGTGAGTATGTCTGGTTTTTTGCTGTGCTGGCGATGCTGGATTTGATCTTTATGGTGATTTTTTTGGGCACTGGTCACCATGCCTTGCTCAGGCAGTTTCAATTATCGGGACAGGTCTTCTGGTATATGCTGGGCCTGCTTTTTTCTGGCCTGATTTTTGCGGGCCGTTATTTCAAATACCAGCTCAATCCAGGTGCAAGCCTGATTGCCCTGATGCGCCCGGCATCGGTCTTTGAAAAATGGCTGATGGCCTTTCTCGTCATCAGCATCTTTTATCCGCTGGCCTATACCTTGTTGTACATGCTGCTGAATTATCCTGCAGTGATGCTGGCGAAGGCGGTAGTGAAGATGAGCAGTTGCGAGACTTGTCTCTATGATTTTCGTTTGTACTTCCCTTTCCTGACCACAGACCTTGTCGTTGATGGAACGGGCAATGCGAGACCGATTTTGAACGAGCAAATGCTGTTCTTCATGACGCTATCTGCAGCACAGGCATTTATTGCAGCGGGCACTGCCTACTTCAAGCGTTCGCCAGTGTTGCGAACTTTGCTGGTGCTGTTTCTGTTATTCGTTCTTTCTATCTGGACAGAAACCTCGCCACAACTAGGCATATTCGCTTCTGTCAGTGATGAGGCTGTGCACTACAGCATGATGGAATACCTGTTGTCACTAGGGCTGTGGCTGGGTGTTCCAGTCTTGCTGTGGGCAGCCTTGTATTTCTTCATCAAAGAACGGGAGATTGCATGACATCCCGCGCCTTACCCAAACTGGGCGTGTGCCTGTTCTTGCTTGCGGTGATCTGGTATTTTGCTGGCAATTCCTTGCTCAAACAGCAGAAGAAGAGCCAGCTTGCGCATATTGTTTCGAGTCATAAAACAGACCAGCAATTTTCTGTCGATGGTGCAGGAAAATTGGTGCTGAAGAAATCAGAGACGAATTTTCGTACCGATGGCATCAGAGTGGTTTTTGATCCTGATGTTTCGCAAGTAACAGTCCACAATGGAAACAATGGCTTGTCGGTAAATGCAGATTTCAGCGACGGTATCGCCACAATTGATCTGGGGCGGGGTGTGATGCCAGCACGATCTGCCTTCGGTGGAATAGAGATTCGCCTGCCCACATCAATCAGCCAACTGGAATTTGCTGGTGTTGAAGGTGTAGAAATCTCAGCTCAGGTACCTTTGCCAGAAATGGATTTGCAATTGTCCATGAAAGAGTGTGCACAGAAAGTCAATGTGCAGAGCCTGAGAGTCAGGCGTCTCAAGCTGGCTTCGGAATGCCAGGGCATGGACAAGAATTATTTGCCCATGTTTGCTTTGGATGGCCCTATCAGGGTAAATACCCTGGAAGTGCAGATGCCCTCTGGTGCCTTGCATGTGACTGAAGACACTGATGCAGAAGCTGCACTGCTCAGACTGGGCAAAAATGTTTTGCTCACGGCGCGTACCCAGTTTTTTGAGAAGGCCCGTTTTCAGGGCCGGCAAAGTAAGTCCTGATACTGGCGCAGTGGATGGAACCGTAGTTGGAACTGTAGTTGCCAGCAGCGCAGTGCCAGCCAGTGTCAGTAGGTGTAACGCGCTATCACTGCCCTCACCTGTTCCAGAGCCTGCTTGAGCACATCCGGTTCAACAGAACCCAGCGCCAGGCGTATGGCATGTGGCACCTGCTCTGTGGTCGCAAACGGTGCCGCGGTCGAGACGGAGATATGTTCGCGCTCCAGTGCCATGGCGATCTGGTCTGCGCGCACTTCTGACTGTAGCGGCAGCCAGATGAAATACGATGCGGGGTGGCTGATGTAGTTGTCGCCTGCGAATATTTCGCCCGCAAGGGCTTGCCTTGCCATGGCATCTTGCCGCTTTTCTTGTTCCAGTCGGCTTACCGTGCCATCTTCCAGCCAGTTGCACACCAGGGCAGTCATCAGCGCGGGGGTATTCCAGGTAGTAGCGCGGATGGCGCGTTCCAGCTTTGCCACCAGCGGCATGGGTGCCACCACAAAGCCCACCCTGAGACCGGTAGAGACGCTCTTGGAAAAGCCGGATACATATACCGTCAATTCCGGCGCCAGCGCCGCCAGCGGTGCTGGTGGCTGCTCTGCCAGAAAGGCATAGGCCGCATCTTCAATGATCAGCAAGCCATGCTGGCGGGCGATGGCCACCAGTTCTTGCCGCCACGTCAGGCTCATCACCAGGCCCAGGGGATTGTGTATGGTGGGCATGGCATACACGGCTTTGACGCGCCTGCTCTGGCATAGCTGTTGCAATGCCTGCAGGTCCGGGCCATGTTGCTGCATGGCGATGGGGACCAGTTCCAGGCCATGCGATTCTGCGGCGACCTTGAAGCCAGGGTAGCTCAAGGCATCCACCGCCACCACATCACCGGGTTTGAACAAAGCCTGCACCGTGACAGCCAGGCCGTGCTGGGCCCCGCTGACCAGCACCAGCTGTTCTGCATCTACCTGCAAGCCGCGGCTGGTAAGGTGGCGTGCTACTGCTGCCCGTTCATGCTGCCGCCCGCCGTGTGGCTGGTAGCGCAGCAAGGCATCGAGATCGCCCGCGCTGGCCAGTTGGCGCAAGCCTGCCCGCAATAGTTCTGCCTGGCCCGGCAGGGAAGGGTAGTTGAAGTTCAAGTCCACCATGTCTGTCGCCGTGGCTTGCTGGTCTATGCCAAGGCTGGGGGAGAGTGCAGTTTCACGTACAAAAGTGCCGCGCCCGGTTTCACCACTGACCAGGCCCATGGTTTCCAGCTCGGCATAGACGCGGCTGGCGGTGACCAGGGCCAGGCCATGCTTTGCCGCCAGCTTGCGATGGGTAGGCAGGCGCGTGCCCGGCGACAAGCGGCCAGCGCGTATCTCGGCGGCAAAGCTGTCGACCAGGCCTTTATAGCGGTTGAGTACCATGAGCAAGCGTATCCATGACAATTATTTGATTGTATTGAATTGTGCTTCTATTATGCCTCATCCTCAATGTCATCAACATGGAAAGGGCAGTAAATGCATATCGCTATTGTCAGCTTTGAAGGTTTTAACGAACTTGATTCACTCATCGCCCTGGGTATCTTGAATCGTATCAAGCTGCCGGGCTGGCGCGTATCGATTGCTGGCCCGTCTGCGCAGATACGGTCCATGAATGGCGTGCTGATGGAGTCACAGATAACACTGCAAGAAGCCTGTACCGCCGATGCCGTCATCGTCGGCAGCGGTTCACGCACACGTGAAGTGGTTGAAGACGCTGCCCTGATGGCACAATTGCAGTTTGACCCAGCACGGCAACTGCTGGCTGCGCAATGCTCAGGCGCACTGATCCTCGCCAGACTGGGTTTGCTGGACAAGGTGCCAGCCTGCACCGACCTGACCACCAAGCCCTGGGTACAGGCAGCAGGTGTCAATGTGCTCAATCAGGCCTTCTACGCCAGCGGCAATATCGCTACTGCAGGTGGCTGCCTGGCATCACAATACCTGGCAGCCTGGGTCATCGCCCGCCTGGTGGATACTGAGGCAGCGGCCAGTGCCATCGATTATGTTGCGCCGGTGGGGGAGAAGGAAGACTATGTGGAGCGGGCGATGAGGAATGTTTTGCCGTATTTGTAGTTTGTGGCTTAGACGGAGAATGCAAATTTCACCACAGAGGCACAGAATTGACAAAGTGACCGTAGATACTGTTATCCCAGTCAAGCGAAATGCAAGCTAGCATCGAATGGTTTTCCGGATTTCAAAACCCCAAAAGCGACATGTATCAACTTTCT
>NZ_QJKB01000023.1 GCF_003201815.1 Undibacterium pigrum | reverse complement strand
AACCCGATCGCGATGGAAGAAGGCTTGCGCTTCGCTATCCGTGAAGGTGGCCGTACAGTCGGTGCTGGCGTTGTTGCTAAAATCATCGAGTAATAAATAAGTAGTAAAATATATGTCTTGCCTGAATATTCAGGCAAGACATATAGCAAGTGTCAAGATGTAGGGGTGTAGCTCAATTGGCAGAGCGTCGGTCTCCAAAACCGAAGGTCGCGGGTTCGATTCCCTCCGCCCCTGCCACCATCAAGGCCACAGGCCACCGAAAGTAAATAAAGTATGTCTAATCATCCCGTTCAAACAGTTAGTACATCCAATGACAAGTACAAAGTCATTCTGGCGGTAGTGGCTGCGATTGCCGGTGTTGCTGCTTTTTATATTCTCGCTGGACAGGCAACGTGGATACGTGCCATTGCTTTGGTAGTTGGTTTGTTGGTTGCAGTTGGATTTGTTGCAACGTCTGAAATGGGTCGCGATTTTGTCAGCTTTGCTAAAGAAGCTGTGCGCGAAACCAAAAAAGTTGTATGGCCGACCCGGAAAGAAGCTGGTCAGATCACTGCCGTCGTATTCGGCTTTGTCCTGGTGATGGCAATTTTCCTGTGGGGCACCGATCAGTTAATCGGATTTTTGTTGTATGACGTAATCCTCGGATGGAAAAAATAATGAGCGAGAACATTCAGGAAAACGAAGAAGGTACAGCACCAGCGGTGTCTGTACCTAAAAGTGCTAAAAGATGGTACGCCGTGCATGCTTATTCCGGTATGGAAAAGAGCGTGCATCGTGCATTGGTAGAGCGCATAGAACGCGCAGAGATGCAAGACAAGTTCGGTCAGATTCTGGTTCCGACTGAAGAAGTCATCGAAGTAAAAAATGGCAAGAAAGCAGTGACTGAGCGTCGTCTGTTCCCTAGCTATGTATTTGTTGAAATGGAAATGACTGACGATACCTGGCATTTGGTGAAAAACACCAGCAAGGTAACCGGTTTTATCGGTGGCAAATCAAACAAGCCTTCCCCGATACCACAACACGAAGTCGACAAGATTTTGCAGCAGATGCAGGATGGCGTTGAAAAACCAAGACCAAAAGTCTTGTACGAAGTAGGCGAGATAGTACGCATCAAGGATGGTCCTTTCACTGACTTTAACGGCAATGTCGAAGAAGTCAATTATGAAAAATCCAAAGTACGCGTCACAGTCACCATCTTCGGCCGCGCAACTCCAGTTGAACTGGAATTTGCCCAGGTTGAAAAGGTTTAAGACCAGTATTCACGTTTGACCGGTACGTAATAAAGCAATTTATTGAAACTGGTCAGAGCGTTAGCTGTTTAATACAGATAACTCTCAGCAGGCGGAGGAGCCTGTTGGTGTGAAAAGACATTGACAGGCGCTACTACTCAATTTTTGAAGGAGCCAAACATGGCAAAGAAAATCATTGGTTTTATCAAGCTGCAAGTGCCAGCTGGTAAAGCAAACCCATCCCCACCTATCGGTCCAGCTCTGGGTCAACGTGGTCTGAATATCATGGAATTCTGCAAAGCTTTCAACGCACAGACCCAAGGTATGGAACCAGGCATGCCTATTCCTGTTGTGATCACCGCATTTGCTGACAAGTCTTTCACATTCGTGATGAAGACTCCTCCAGCAACTTACATGATCAAAAAAGCAGCTGGCATCACTAAAGGTTCTTCCAAACCACATACAGACAAAGTTGGCAAAATTACTCGCCAGCAAGCTGAAGAAATCGCGACAGTTAAACGCGCTGATTTGACAGCAGCTGATATGGACGCAGCAGTGCGTACTATTGCTGGTTCTGCTCGTTCCATGGGCATCACGGTGGAGGGTCTGTAATGGCTAAGTTATCTAAAAAAGCAAAATTGCTGGCAACGAAAGTTGACCGTCTGAAAGTGTATCCATTTGACAATGCTATCGCTTTGATCAAAGAATGCGCAACAGCAAAATTCAACGAATCCATCGACGTATCCGTTCAACTGGGCGTTGATCCTAAGAAATCTGACCAGGTTGTTCGTGGCGCAGTTGTATTGCCAGCTGGTACAGGCAAAACAGTACGCGTAGCCGTATTTGCACAAGGTGCAAAAGCGGAAGAAGCGAAAGCTGCTGGTGCTGACATCGTTGGTATGGAAGATTTGGCTGAACGCGTTAAAGCTGGCGACATGCCATTTGACGTAGTTATCGCTTCTCCAGACACCATGCGTATCGTTGGTACTCTGGGTCAGATCCTGGGCCCACGCGGTTTGATGCCTAATCCTAAAGTCGGCACAGTAACTCCTGACGTAGCTAATGCAGTTAAAAATGCAAAAGCTGGTCAAGTTCAATACCGTACAGACAAAGCAGGTATCATCCACACAACAATCGGCCGTAAGTCGTTTGCTGATGGTGACCTGAAGTCCAATCTGGTTGCACTGATCGATGCTTTGAACAAAGCAAAACCAGCATCCAGCAAAGGTGTGTATCTGCGTAAAGTATCCATCTCATCCACTATGGGTGCAGGTGTACGTGTAGATCACGCTAATCTGGCAGGCTAAGAATTAAGTCCCTGCATCTTTTGATGCAGGGCGCATCTTTGGGCTGGATGTTTTGAACAAACATCCAGAGTGTCAAAGACCGTTGGGCCGAGTGTGCGAGGGTAGTTTTCAAGCATGAGGTTAATATCTGAAGAGTAATCGACAGGCCCCAACGCAGATGGTGTACCCGAACAAGTTTTGTAGTGATTACTGGTCCCCCAGTGAAACTCCTAACTTCGGACGCCGTGTTCGAAACGATATGAGGGAAGTACATCATTCCGGTGTATGGACTGAATATCATTAATGGAGGTTGACCGTGAGTCTCAATCTGAATGACAAAAAAGCCGTCGTCGCTGAAGTCTCTGCAAAAGTAGCAACTGCACAGACTATCGTCGTGGCCGAATATCGTGGCATCCAGGTCGGTCATTTGACGCAATTGCGTGCTAGCGCACGCGCTCAAGGCGTATACATGCGTGTGTTGAAAAACACATTGGCACGTCGCGCTGTTGAGGGAACTGCATTTGCAAGTCTCGCTTCTGAAATGACTGGTCCGTTGATTTATGCAATCTCGGAAGATGCTGTTGCTGCTGCTAAAGTCGTTCAAGACTTTGCAAAAAGCAATGACAAACTGGTTGTTAAAGCGGGTAACTATGCAGGCAAATCGCTGGATAAAGCTGGCGTTGTCGCATTGGCAAGCATTCCTAGCCGTGAAGTACTGTTGGCACAAGTGGTTGGCATGATGCAGGCTCCTGTATCTGCTTTCGCCCGTGCTCTGGCAGCCGTCGCAGCACAGAAAGAATCCGGTTCTCCTGCAGCACCAGTAGCCCAAGCTGCTGAAGCTGTCGCAGAATAAGATTTTTTCCGTCAAATACCGTATCAATGTAATTAATTAATTGGAGTTTCAAATGGCAATTAGCAAAGACGATATCCTGGAAGCCGTAGGCGCGATGTCCGTAATGGACCTGAACGACCTGGTAAAAGCTTTCGAAGAAAAATTCGGCGTATCCGCAGCAGCAGTAGCTGGCCCAGCAGCAGCAGGTCCAGCAGCAGCAGTTGAAGAACAAACAGAATTCAACGTAATTCTGGCTGAAGTTGGCGCAAACAAAGTTGGCGTCATTAAAGCAGTTCGCGAAATCACTGGTCTGGGCTTGAAAGAAGCTAAAGATCTGGTTGATGGCGCACCTAAAGCAGTTAAAGAAGGCGTTTCTAAAGCTGATGCTGAAGCCGCTAAGAAAAAACTGGAAGAAGCAGGCGCGAAAGCAGACCTCAAGTAATTCAGGTATTATGGCAAATCTCCGGATTTGCCCAAGTCAAAGACAGGAATCCTCTTGGAAGAGAGGGTTCCTCTTTGGCTTCTTTGTCGTTCAGGGTTGTTTAGCTGTTTATTAAGACCGAGGGTTGAGACTTGAGGTTTTTTTGTCACAGAGTTGCTATGCGTTGTTTTTGTGACAAAAATCCTGAATTCTCTATCCTTCCTTGCCACTCACGGAGTGTCCATGCACTACTCATTTACTGAGAAGAAGCGTATTCGTAAATCTTTTGCGAAGCGCGCCAACGTCCACAACGTTCCGTTCTTACTGGCGACTCAAATCGAGTCTTACCAGAGCTTTTTACAAGAAGACAGAACACCGTCAACTCGCAAAAATGAAGGCTTGCAGTCAGCCTTCACTTCGATTTTCCCTATTGTTTCGCACAATGGTTTCGCACGTCTGGAGTTCTTGTCCTACGTTTTAGGCGATCCTGCATTTGACGTCAAGGAATGTCAACTGCGTGGACTGACTTATGCATCGCCTTTGCGTGCAAAAGTTCGCCTGGTCATTCTGGACAAGGAATCGCCAACCAAGCCGGTTGTCAAAGAAATGAAAGAACAGGAAGTCTACATGGGCGAATTGCCTCTGATGACAACTACGGGTTCTTTTGTTATCAACGGTACTGAGCGCGTTATCGTGTCCCAGTTGCACCGTTCCCCTGGCGTGTTCTTTGAACATGACCGCGGCAAGACACATTCTTCCGGTAAATTGTTGTTCTCGGCAAGGATCATTCCTTACCGTGGTTCCTGGCTCGATTTCGAATTCGATCCTAAAGACATCCTGTTCTTCCGTATTGACCGTCGTCGCAAGATGCCAGTCACTATCCTGCTGCGCGCCATAGGCATGAGCAATGAACAGATCCTGGCCAATTTCTTTGTCTTCGATAATTTCAATCTGCACAGTGATGGCGCAGAAATGGAATTCGTTGCAGAACGTCTGCGCGGCGAAGTTGCCCGTTTTGACATCAGCGACAAAGCCGGCAAAGTCATCGTTGCCAAGGACAAGCGTATCAATGCCAAGCATGTACGTGAAATCGAAGCCGGTGGCATCAAGCACATCTCCGTGCCTGAAGACTACCTGCTGGGTCGCGTCCTGGCCAAGAACATCGTTGATGCAGACACTGGCGAAGTCATTGCCAATGCCAATGATGAGCTGACAGAAGAATTGCTGGGTCGTTTGCGCGATGCCAAAGTCACTGATATCCAGACTTTGTACACCAATGACCTGGATCAGGGTGCTTACATTTCCCAGACTCTGCGTGCTGATGATACAGCTGACCAGATGGCTGCCCGCGTTGCCATCTACCGCATGATGCGTCCTGGCGAACCACCAACAGAAGATTCTGTTGAAGCCCTGTTCAATGGTTTGTTCTACAGCGAAGACCGTTACGATCTGTCCGCAGTCGGTCGCATGAAGTTCAACCGCCGTATTGGCCGTGATGAACTGACAGGCGCCATGACTTTGTCGAACGAAGACGTGCTGGCCGTGATCAAGATTCTGGTTGAGCTGCGCAATGGCCGTGGTGAAGTCGATGATATCGATCACTTGGGTAACCGTCGCGTACGTTGCGTTGGTGAATTGGCTGAGAACCAGTTCCGTGCTGGTCTGGTACGTGTTGAACGTGCTGTCAAAGAGCGTCTGGGTCAGGCTGAAGCCGACAACCTGATGCCGCATGACCTGATCAACTCCAAGCCTATCTCTGCTGCGATCCGTGAGTTTTTCGGTTCTTCACAATTGTCCCAGTTTATGGATCAGACCAACCCATTGTCAGAAATCACGCATAAGCGTCGTATTTCCGCCCTGGGACCTGGTGGTTTGACACGTGAGCGCGCCGGCTTTGAAGTCCGCGACGTTCATCCAACCCACTATGGCCGCGTCTGCCCGATTGAGACACCAGAGGGACCAAACATTGGTTTGATTAACTCGCTGGCTCTGTATGCGCGTCTGAACGAATACGGTTTCCTGGAAACACCATACCGTAAAGTGGTTGACAGCAAGATCACGACACAGATCGATTACCTGTCCGCGATTGAAGAAGGTCGTTACATCATCGCTCAGGCGAATGCGACGATCGACGGTGAAGGCAAACTGATCGATGAACTGGTCTCTGCCCGTGAAGCTGGCGAAACGATCCTGGTATCCCCGGAACGTATCCAGTACATGGACGTGGCGACTGGTCAGGTGGTTTCTGTTGCGGCATCCCTGATCCCGTTCCTCGAACACGATGATGCGAACCGTGCGTTGATGGGTGCCAACATGCAACGTCAGGCTGTTCCTTGCTTGCGTCCAGAAAAAGCATTCGTTGGTACAGGTATCGAACGTACTGTGGCAGTTGACTCCGGTACAACAGTACAGGCACTGCGTGGCGGTAAAGTTGATTACATCGATGCGGGCCGTATCGTTATTCGCGTCAATGATGCTGAAGCGCAGGCTGGTGAAGTCGGTGTGGATATCTACAACCTCATCAAGTACACCCGTTCCAACCAGAACACCAATATCAACCAACGTCCTATCGTTAAAGTTGGCGATCTGGTCGCAAAAGGTGACGTACTGGCCGACGGCGCATCCACAGATCTGGGCGAATTGGCCCTGGGTCAGAACATGCTGGTCGCGTTCATGCCCTGGAATGGTTATAACTTCGAAGATTCGATCCTGATCTCTGAAAAAGTTGTGGCTGATGATCGCTATACCTCGATCCATATCGAAGAGTTGTCGGTTGTTGCCCGTGACACCAAGCTGGGTGCGGAAGAAATCACACGTGATATTTCCAATCTGGCAGAAAATCAACTGGCACGTCTGGATGAATCCGGTATCGTCTACATCGGTGCTGAAGTAACAGCCGGCGATACCCTGGTTGGTAAAGTGACACCAAAAGGTGAAACTCAACTGACACCAGAAGAAAAACTGCTGCGCGCCATTTTCGGTGAAAAAGCTTCTGACGTTAAAGATACATCCCTGCGCGTACCTTCCGGCATGGTAGGTACAGTTATCGACGTACAAGTGTTCACCCGCGAAGGCATACAACGCGACAAACGTGCACAACAGATTATCGATGATGAATTGAAGCGTTATCGCCTCGATTTGAACGATCAGTTGCGTATTGTTGAAGGCGATGCATTTGAGCGTCTGGAACGTATGCTGGATGGCAAGATCGCTGACGGCGGCCCGGCCAAACTGGCTAAGGGCAGCAAGATCACCAGAGAATACCTGGCCAGCGTGGATAAATACCACTGGTTCGATATTCGCCTGGCATCTGATGAAGCAGCCAATGCATTGGTCGCGATGAAAGATTCCATCGCTGAAAAACGTCATCAGTTCGATCTGGCCTTTGAAGAAAAACGTACCAAGCTGACGCAAGGCGATGAATTGCCGCCAGGCGTACAAAAAATGGTCAAGGTTTACCTGGCTGTTAAACGTCGCCTGCAACCTGGTGACAAAATGGCGGGTCGTCACGGTAACAAGGGTGTGGTTTCCCGTATCGTGCCTATCGAAGACATGCCTTACATGGCTGACGGTACACCAGCAGACATCGTGTTGAACCCACTGGGTGTTCCATCACGTATGAACGTTGGTCAGGTTCTGGAAGTGCATCTGGGCTGGGCAGCGAAAGGCCTGGGCTTGCGCATAGGCGAAATGCTGAAAGCAAAAGCCAAGGTAGAAGAACTGCGTGGTTTCCTGAAACAGATTTATAACGAGTCTGGCAAGAAGGAAGACATCGACGGCTTCTCTGATGCTGAGATCCTGGAATTGACGAACAACCTGAAAAATGGTGTGCCATTTGCAACACCAGTATTTGACGGTGCGCATGAAAGCGAAATCCGCCGTATGCTGGATCTGGCCTTCCCTGACCATATCGCCGCACAACTGGGTATGACACCATCGAAAAACCAGGTCACCCTGTTTGATGGCCGTACTGGTGAAGCGTTTGAGCGTAAAGTCACGCTGGGTTACATGCACGTTCTGAAATTGCACCATCTGGTTGATGACAAGATGCATGCACGTTCGACCGGTCCTTACTCTCTGGTCACGCAACAACCACTGGGCGGTAAAGCTCAGTTCGGTGGTCAGCGTTTCGGTGAGATGGAAGTCTGGGCACTGGAAGCTTACGGCGCGTCTTATGTCTTGCAAGAGATGTTGACAGTCAAGTCTGATGACGTGAATGGCCGTACCAAAGTGTACGAAAACCTGGTCAAGGGTGACCATGTGATCGACGCCGGCATGCCTGAGTCCTTCAACGTTCTGGTCAAAGAAATCCGCTCTCTGGGTATCGATATCGATCTGGAACGTAGTTAATAAGTAAAGGAGCATCTGAGTAAGCGTAGCGAGCGGCGTTAGTTTGGCGCATTGAAAACCCTGACGCACAGTCGTACGAAGGTACGGCGAGCATCGCAGGCCCAAAATAGCGTCGCGTAGTAGCTTAATCAGATGTTCCGATTTGTAATTGCAGTAAAATCATCGCCCGGATAGCATTCGGGCGATGGCCGTTAAACCTGGCAAGCAGTTTGGAAGTAATGTCGTTCCCGGTATCAGCGGAACCTGTGTCGAAAAGACCTGGCTCTCCCGCTCATGCGAACAGGGTAAAGCGGCGAAGCTTCTGTTGCAGCACCATTCAGCCACCAAGCGTTTGCGCGCTTAACTGGAGTGATACACATGAAAGCTCTGCTCGATCTATTCAAGCAAGTCCAACCCAACGAACAATTCGACGCGATCAAAATTGGTCTGGCGTCCCCAGAAAAAATTCGTTCCTGGTCCTACGGCGAAGTTAAAAAGCCGGAAACCATCAACTATCGTACTTTCAAGCCTGAGCGCGACGGTCTGTTCTGCGCCAAGATTTTTGGTCCTATCAAGGATTACGAATGCCTGTGCGGCAAGTACAAACGTCTGAAACACCGCGGCGTTATCTGCGAAAAATGTGGCGTTGAAGTGACTCTGGCCAAAGTGCGTCGTGAACGCATGGGCCATATCGAGCTGGCTTCCCCAACTGCGCATATCTGGTTCCTGAAATCCCTGCCATCCCGTCTGGGTATGGTGTTGGACATGACCTTGCGCGATATCGAACGCGTACTGTATTTTGAAGCATATGTGGTCACCGATCCAGGCATGACTCCGCTGAAAAAATGCCAGATCATGTCTGAAGATGATTACGCAGCCAAGTACGAAGAATTCGGCGACGAATTCACGGCATTCATGGGTGCTGAAGGTATCCGCGAATTGCTGCGTTCCATCGACATCGACCGTGATGCAGAAACCCTGCGCACAGAGTTGAAAGAATCCAAATCTGAAGCCAAGATCAAGAAATACGCAAAACGTCTGAAAGTACTGGAAGCATTCCAGCGTTCAGGCATCAAGCCAGACTGGATGATCATGGAAGTTCTGCCGGTTCTGCCGCCAGAACTGCGTCCATTGGTCCCGCTGGATGGTGGCCGTTTTGCGACTTCCGATCTGAATGATCTGTATCGCCGCGTTATCAACCGTAACAACCGTCTGAAGCGTCTGATGGAATTGCGCGCTCCTGAAATCATCACACGCAATGAAAAGCGTATGTTGCAGGAAGCCGTCGATTCCCTGCTGGATAACGGCCGTCGCGGTAAGGCAATGACAGGCGCCAACAAGCGTCCTCTGAAATCCCTGGCAGAAATGATCAAGGGTAAGGGCGGTCGTTTCCGTCAAAACTTGCTGGGTAAGCGCGTCGATTACTCTGGCCGTTCCGTTATCGTGGTTGGTCCACAACTGAAATTGCATCAGTGCGGTCTGCCAAAATTGATGGCATTGGAACTGTTCAAACCTTTCATTTTCAATAAACTGGAATTGATGGGTCTGGCTACAACCATCAAGGCAGCGAAAAAACTGGTAGAGATACAAGAACCAGTTGTATGGGATATCCTGGAAGAAGTTATCCGCGAACATCCTATCATGCTGAACCGTGCGCCTACGCTGCATCGTCTGGGTATCCAGGCCTTTGAGCCAGTCCTGATTGAAGGTAAAGCGATCCAGTTGCATCCACTCGTCTGCGCGGCTTTCAATGCCGACTTTGACGGTGACCAAATGGCGGTCCACGTTCCTCTGTCTATCGAAGCACAGATGGAAGCACGCACTTTGATGCTGGCATCCAACAATATTCTGTTCCCATCCAATGGTGAACCGTCTATCGTTCCTTCCCAGGATATCGTGTTGGGTCTGTACTACGCTTCCCGTGAAAAAATCAACGGCAAGGGCGAAGGCATGATGTTCCCTGACGTTTCAGAAGCGATCCGCGCCTGGGACAACAAGGAAGTCGAACTGAGCACACGTATCACAGTACGTATTACTGAATACCCTAAGAATGTAGAAACCGGCGAATTCGTTAAAACCATCAAGCGTTATGAAACGACTGTTGGCCGCGCGATCTTGTCCGAGATTCTGCCTAAAGGCTTGCCATTCACCGTACTGAACCGTGCGTTGAAGAAAAAAGAAATTTCCAAACTCATCGATACCTCATTCCGCAAGTGCGGTCTGCGTGCAACGGTAGTGTTTGCTGATCAATTGATGCAAATGGGTTTCCGCCTGGCGACACGCGCCGGTATCTCCATCTGTATCGATGACATGCTGGTTCCACCACAAAAAGTGACTTTGCTGGCAGCAGCAGAACACGAAGTCAAACAGATCGAACAGCAATATGCGTCCGGTCTGGTGACTGCGGGTGAACGTTACAATAAAGTGGTCGATATCTGGGGCAAAACCGGTGATGAAGTCGGCAAGGCCATGATGGAACAACTGAAAGTTGAGCCAGTCACACGCCGCGACGGCACTGTCGGTACACAAGAATCTTTCAACGCCATTTACATGATGGCCGACTCCGGTGCGCGTGGTTCTGCAGCCCAGATTCGTCAGTTGGCAGGTATGCGTGGTTTGATGGCGAAACCGGATGGCTCGATTATCGAAACGCCGATCACCGCGAACTTCCGCGAAGGTCTGAACGTTTTGCAGTACTTTATTTCCACTCACGGTGCGCGTAAAGGTCTGGCCGATACGGCGTTGAAAACAGCTAACTCCGGTTACCTGACACGTCGTCTGGTTGACGTGACGCAAGATCTGGTCGTGGTTGAAGATGACTGCGGTACAGCCAATGGTTCGTCCATGAAAGCCATCGTTGAAGGCGGTGAAGTTAACGTGCCTTTGCGTGACCTGATCCTGGGCCGCGTTTGCGCCAACGACATCGTCAATCCTGAAACTCAGGAAACACTGTACGAAGCTGGCACACTGCTGGATGAAACATCGGTAGAACGCATCGAAGCCCTGGGCATCGATGAAGTCAAAGTACGTACACCACTGACATGCGACACACGCTACGGTCTGTGCGCAATGTGCTATGGCCGTGATCTGGGTCGTGGTTCTCTGGTCAATGCTGGTGAAGCAGTTGGTGTTATCGCTGCGCAGTCCATCGGTGAACCAGGTACACAGTTGACGATGCGTACCTTCCACATCGGTGGTGCAGCATCCCGTGCAGCGATTGCATCGTCTGTTGAAGCCAAGTCCAACGGTACTATCCGTTTCACAGCAACCATGCGTTATGTCACTAACGGTAAAGGCGACCAGATCGTTATTTCCCGTTCTGGCGAAGTGCTGATCACTGATGACCACGGTCGTGAACGTGAACGTCATAAAGTACCTTACGGTGCAACCCTGATCGTTAAAGACGGTCTGGTCATCAAGGCTGGTACAGCATTGGCAACGTGGGATCCATTGACCCGTCCTATCATTACCGAATACACCGGTACGGTGAAATTCGAAAACGTCGAAGAAGGCGTGACTGTTGCCAAACAGGTTGATGAAGTGACAGGTCTGTCCACTTTGGTGGCAATTGATGCGAAACGCCGTGGTAGCGCTGCTGGTAAAACGTTGCGTCCACAAGTCAAGCTGTTGAACGAACAAGGCGAAGAAGTCAAAATCGCTGGTACAGAACATGCAGTAACGATCGGCTTCCAGGTGGGCGCGCTGATTACCGTGAAAGACGGTCAGCAAGTACACGTGGGTGAAGTTCTGGCGCGTATCCCGACAGAATCACAAAAAACCCGTGATATTACCGGTGGTCTGCCACGCGTTGCCGAGTTGTTCGAAGCCCGTTCACCAAAAGATGCCGGTATGCTGGCAGAGGTAACAGGTACGGTTGCGTTTGGTAAAGAAACCAAAGGTAAGCAACGTCTGGAAATCACAGACATGGACGGCGAGAAACACGAGTTCCTGATCACCAAAGACAAACAAGTTCTGGTGCATGACGGCCAGGTGGTGAACAAGGGTGAGATGATTGTTGACGGCCCGGCCGATCCACAAGACATCCTGCGCTTGCTGGGTATCGAAGCGCTGGCACGTTACATTGTTGATGAAGTTCAGGACGTGTACCGTTTGCAAGGCGTTAAGATCAATGACAAGCACATTGAAGTTATTGTGCGTCAGATGTTGCGTCGCGTTGTCGTGGTGAATCCAGGCGATGCCAACTACATCGTTGGTGAACAGGTAGAACGTTCTGAATTGCTGGATGAGAATGATAGCGTCATTGCTGCCAACGGTATCCCTGCAACATATGAAAATATCTTGCTGGGTATTACCAAGGCATCTCTGTCTACAGATTCCTTCATCTCTGCAGCGTCCTTCCAGGAAACCACACGTGTTCTGACCGAAGCTGCGATCATGGGCAAAAAAGACGGTCTGCGTGGTTTGAAAGAAAACGTCATCGTTGGTCGCCTGATCCCTGCTGGTACAGGTCTGGCATTCCACCGTGCCCGCAAGTTGAAAGAAACTTGGGAAGCCGATGAACGCGTAGCCTTGCTGGAAGCGGAAAAAGCAGCATTTGCTCCGATCCCAGAAGTGACAGCAACTGATGTAGTAGATGGCGAAGCGTAATTAGTCAGCCTATTTAGTTCATTAAGTCATGAAGAAACGGCACCCATAACAGGGTGCCGTTTTTTTTACGCCCGCTGGAATGCCGGGCCGCTGTAAAATACCCGCATACTGATGCGTATGGACATAGATGCATATAGGCGCATCTTCAATAAGTCATACGGTTTGAATCATATTGAGTGACCAGGCAATTGAATAAAAACACCTTACTGAATGCCGTCGACATAGAAAAACTCTGCGATGCAGCCGCACGCGAAGTTGATATCGAAGTCGTGCAAGAAACCGGCTCCACCAATGCCGACCTGATGTCGCGCCTGCCGCTATTGCAGCGCCCGGTGCTACGGGTAGCGGTACACCAGACCGCCGGGCGTGGCCGCGCTGGTCGCCCATGGCTGACCGTGCCTGGCGGCATGCTGACTTTTTCTCTGGCCTGGCATTTGCCGCAAGCACCGCAAAACCTGCTGGGCCTGCCGCTGGCGATAGGGGTTGCGCTGGCCGAGTGTCTGAATACCCTGAACCAGAACGTGCAACTCAAATGGCCAAATGACATCCTGCGCGATGGTAAAAAACTGGCTGGTATCCTGCTGGAATCTGCCGCAGCAAGTGAGGGTGGTACCTGGATAGTCGCTGGCATAGGCCTTAACCTGCAAGTATCAGACGAACTGGAAGCGCAGGTTGGCCGTGCCCTGGCCGATGCACCCTGGCTGGCACAAATGGATAGAAACCTCTTGCTGGCGCAATTATTGAATGCCCTGGCAAGCGCCTTGCAGCAATTTGCCGGACATGGTTTCAGTGCCTTCCTGCCACGCTGGAATGCCTTGCATGCCTACGCCAACCAAAGTGTGCATATCCTCGATCATGGGCAAATTTTGCATGCAGGCATAGCGCTGGGTGTGGACTTGCTTGGTTGCCTGGTATTGCAGACCGAGCAGGGCCAGGTCAATGTATTGGCGGGTGATGTGTCTTTGCGGCCAGCAACATGAAAAAGGATAAAACTGGCATGACGCAGTTATTCATCGATGCAGGCAACACGCGCGTCAAATGGGCGGTAATCTCGCTGGATACAGTAGTAGCGGGCGCTGCACCGGTATGGCAGCAGATCGCCTCTGTCAGTCACGCTGAGCTGGATAGTTTGAAAACCAGCTGGCAAGGCATGGAGTTCAAGCATGTTCTGATTTCCAATGTCGCTGGTGCAGCTATCAAAGATAAGTTGACGGTCTTGCTGGAAGATGTGCAGCCATGTGTAGCTATAGACTGGTTTGCTTCGCAGGAAAACATCGCTGGCCTGCACAATGCTTATCGCAATCCGGCGCAACTGGGCTGTGACCGCCTCGCCTCCATGATAGGTGCGCATTATCTGTTCCCGCAACAAAGCCTGGTAGTCGCCACTTGTGGAACTGCCACCACAGTCGATGCTGTTACTGCCGCAGGCCTGTTCAAGGGCGGCATGATCTTGCCTGGCCTCAAGCTCATGGCAGAATCACTGGCACGCAATACCGCGCAATTGCCTCAGGTGGCAGAATCGACCGATATCGCCAGGGTGTTTGCCGACAATACCGATCATGCCATCATCAGTGGCTGTATCAGCGCCCAGGTCGGCGCCATCTTGCGCGCTGTCGATGCACTGGAAAAGCAAGAATCGCAAAGCATCAAATGTGTGATTTCTGGTGGCGCTGCACCGTATTTACTGAGCCATTTGGGCATTCCTTACCAACATGTCGATAATCTGGTCTTGACGGGCCTGTTTGTCGTGGCACAATCAAGCCCGGACCGATAACACTGACACTTACCATGCTGAGATTCTTTTTCTGGAGCCTGCTCATCCTGAATGCCTTCCTGCTGGCATTCAATCTTGGCTATTTAGGACATTGGTCACTCGATACCCATGAGCCAGAGCGCCTGAAGAAGCAACATCATGTCGACCAGCTCAAATTGATGACGGCTGCCGAGGCACTCACGCCTGCAGAGCCAGTATCAGAAAAGAAAGCCGAAGTCATTGCCTGTCTGGAAGTTGGTAATTTCCAGCAAACCGAGATACCCCGCATAGAAGAAAAACTCAAGACCCTGGCCCTGGGCGACCGCCAGTCGCGCATCAATATTGTTGATGTCGCCACCCACATGGTCTTCATCCCATCTCAGGGTAGTAAAGAAGGTGCGGATAAAAAAGCGGGCGAATTGCGCCGCCTGGGCATCAATGATTTTTACATCGTCCAGGACCAGAGCAATCTGCGCTGGGGTATTTCCCTGGGCGTCTTCAAAACCGAAGAAGCAGCGAAACTGCATTTGAACAATCTCAGCAACAAGGGCGTGCGCTCAGCCCGTATAGGCCCGCGTACCGTCAGTACCAACAAATTCGCTTTCCAGCTCAGAACCCTGAGTGCAGAAGAAAAGAGTAAGTATGACGCCATCAAGGCTGGTTTCCCTGCGCAAGAGAATCGCAATTGTCAGTTGACGCCGTATAGCAGGAGTTAATTTTTACCAGATCTGTTATCCTGCCAATATGAATAGTTTTGTCATCCTGACCGTTTGCATTGCGATTCTCTGTCTGGTAATGAATCTTTATGTGACTTACCTGGTCGCCAGGAGTGAATTTTTTGATCCTGTGCAAAAGTATTGTCAATATGGCCTGATCTGGCTATTACCAGTCATCGGGGTTATAACTTGCTATCTGTTTGTGCAGCCCAGCCTGGGGCCTCCCAGTGGACAATATGTAAGTCGGGACGATGCAAGCGAAGGGGATTTCATGAACTTCTCAAGGTCAAATAAAGATTATTTCAGCGGTCACGACTGATTCTCTGTTCTTCATATCTCTTTTCACTTCAAATACCTGATGCAATTCCCATAATGTGGGAATGCTTTCTTGATGTTTCTCATTTGCTTGCTAGAATGAGTCACGTACTGCTATTTCAATCCATGTTCCCATGTCCACAGCCAGCAAGGACCTCATTCCCCAAAACGAACGCGTTCTGCAAGTCCTGACTTGCATAGCCCGTCATGGCGAAGCACTGTCTGCGCGTGAATTGGTAGAGCAAACCGGCTTGCCCCTCAGTACCCTGTACCGCCAGCTTGCGCCGCTCAAGAAATGGGGCCTGGTGCAGGAACATGCGCAAACCGGCCTGTATGAACCTGGCCCTCTGGCCGTGCAACTGGCGCGCGGTTTTGACCAGCATTCCTGGCTCATGAATGCCGCACGTGATGAGCTGGCTGAGCTGGTGCAAAAATCGGGGGAAAGCGTAGGCCTGCTGGCCTACGTGAATGGGCAGGTGGTGTGCCTGGACATGCAGGAAAGTCAGCAAGCACTGCGCTGTTCCTTTGCCAAGGGCCGTGCCAGTTCCAGCGTGCGTGGTGCGTCGGCCAAGGCCTTGCTGGCATATCTGCCACCTGCCTTGCAAGATGATCTGCTGGCACAGAATTTCCTGGAAAATTCACCGTTATCAAGCCCGTCCCTGCAAGACTTGCAAACCCAGTTGAACCGCATACGCGAGCAAAGATATGCCACCAGTGAAAATGAAGTTGATCTGGGTATCTGGGGTGTCAGCGCACCGGTATTTTCTGGCCGTGGCAAACTCGAAGCCACTTTGTCCCTGATGGCACCGGCGCAGCGCATACAAGAGCGCAAGCAAGAATTCATCAACATGACCCTGGCAGCAGCCGACAGGCTGAGCCGCAAACTACAACATCCATAAAGACGGAGACATCATGACTGCGTATCACTTTCAACAGGGCAGCCTGCCACTACTGATTTCCATGCCACATGCAGGCACCAGCATACCGGATGATGTCGCAGCCCAGATGCTGCCAGTGGCGCTGGAAAAAGCCGATACCGACTGGCATTTGCCCAGCCTCTACAATATGGCAGCAGAGCTGGGTGCGTCTACCATAGCAGCAGAATATTCGCGCTATGTGATAGACCTGAACCGCTCCTCTGACAATGCCAATCTGTACCCAGGGCAAGATACAACCGGCCTGTGCCCCGTCGACACTTTTGCCAAACAGCCTTTGTATGCACCGGAAAATTTGCCGGCAGAAGCCGAAGTGCAACGCCGCATCGCCACTTACTGGCAACCCTATCACCAGCAATTACAGCAAGAGCTGGATCGTTTGCTGAGCCTGCATGGCAGCGTCGTCCTGTGGGATGCACATTCCATTGCATCGCAAGTGCCACGTTTTTTTGAAGGCAAATTGCCAGACCTGAACTTTGGTACTGCCGATCAAAAATCCTGTGATGCAGGCATGCAAACTGCCGTCGCCAATGCGCTGCAGAATTCAGCCCATGCATCTGCCTATACCCATATATTCAATGGCCGTTTCAAAGGGGGCTATATCACCCGCAATTATGGCCAGCCATCCCGCAATATCCATGCGATACAGCTGGAAATGAGTCAGTGTGTCTACATGAACGAAGCCGCGCCTTATGAATATCGTCCCGATCTGGCTGCACAAGTACAGCCTTTGCTGAAGCAATTGCTACAAGCCTGCCTGGACTGGAACAAGGCGCAAGGGAGGGTCGCATGAGCAGTTTGTTTGCCCATCATGCATTGCTGCCACAAGGCTGGACCAGCAATGTACGCCTGCACTGGAATGAGAGCGGTGACCTGAGCCTGGTCGAACAGGATGCAGCTTTGCAGGCACATGAAAACCAGGCGCAGTTTGTTTTGCCTGGCATGACCAATTTGCATTCGCATGCCTTCCAGCGCGCCATGGCAGGCATGACAGAAATGGCTGGTGAGGGCAAGGACAGTTTCTGGACCTGGCGTGACCTCATGTACCGCTATGCCCTGCATATCAAGCCAGAACAAATCCAGGCTATCGCTGCACAACTGTATGCAGAATGCCTGCGCCATGGCTATACCGCAGTCTGTGAATTCCATTACCTGCACCGTGACCAGGATGGCAGTTTTTACGCACGCCCAGCCGAGATGGCCGAACGCGTCATCGCTGCTGCAGAGCAGACCGGCATGGGTATCAGCATGTTGCCAGTGCTGTACAGTTATGCCGATTTTGGTGAGCAGGCCTTGCGCCACGACCAGCGTCGCTTCTCTACCAATGTGGCAGAGATCATGCAGTTGATAGAAGCGCTGGAAGGCAGGCGCAATGCCCAGGTTGAGGTTGGTGTAGCCCCGCATTCACTGCGTGCTGCCAGCATCAGCCAGATACGTGAACTGGTAGAGACATTACCCGCCGCCCGTCCCATCCATATCCATATCGCCGAGCAACAAAAAGAAGTCGATGCCTGCATCGCTTACTCAGGCAAACGCCCGGTAGAACTCTTGCTCGATAGCGGGCTTGTGAATGAGCGCTGGTGCCTGGTGCATGCCACGCATCTCAGCAAGGCAGAAGTGCAGGGCATGGCCGCCAGTGGCGCAGTGGCTGGTATCTGTACTACCACTGAAGGCAACCTCGGCGATGGTTTTTTTGATCTGCCAGATTACATTGCAGCTAGTGGTCGTTTTGGCATAGGCAGTGACAGCCATGTATCACAAAGCCCGGTAGAAGAATTGCGCTGGCTGGAATATGGCCAGCGCCTGCGCCTGCAAGGCCGCAATATCGCCAGCATTGCCGGACAGCGCAAAGTTGGGGATTTTTTATACCAGCAAGCTTTGCAAGGTGGTGCGCAAGCCAGCGGGCGTAAGCTCGGCCAGCTAAGTGCAGGCTACCGGGCCGACATCGTGGTACTTGATGATGAGCATCCCAACCTCGCAGGGATAGCTAGCGCAGATGTACTCAATACCTGGATATTTGCAGGCAACGATAATCTGGTGCGCGATGTGTATGTGGGTGGGCAACAAGTAGTGGAAAATGGCAAGCATAGGCAGCAGCCTGAAACACAAGCCGCTTATGCTTTGTGTATGCGTGCTTTACGCATGTTATAAAAAATTGAGCCTCGTTGAATTTTGTTCAGAAGGTCACTGTATGTCGCCCGAGGCAGGGCACATGCTCATCTTATGCCTTGACTAAGCAAGATATACAGAGTGCCATGCAAAGTTGTGAGGGCAGAATACAAAGCGCATGAAGCAATACCAAAAGCCACAAATGCTGCCGTTATTTTAAAGAAACCAGATGGCGTACTTTGTGGACCATAGTCGTTTCCCCAACGTGGTCCGGATAAGAAGCACAGCAAAGGGAGAATGATTACGGCGATCAATGGAAATGACAAGACCTTGACCGACCATGCCGGGACATTCAAGTCGCGTAAGCGAGCAGCCGACATGGGATAGAAAAATGCCGCAAAGACGAGGCCCAGTATGGAGACACTCAACTTGAACATAGGTGGACTGATGTATCCAGGCACCACAAGTTTTTCACAGATCAAGGTGACAGCGACAGACCAAATAATAATCGCTACTGACATGCTCAGTAAGTAAGTGCCCGCGCCGATTCTGCGCTTCATTAATTTGATCAATGCTCTGACGTAAGTTTATCGTGAGGGGGAATTTTGAGTGTAGCTTTTGGCGCCACACTCATCACTGGAATTATAAAAGAGCTTAATTTCCGCGCAATCTCGTCGCAGCATCCCGCAACATCTTCTCCGTCGTTTCCCAATCCACACAGGCATCAGTCACTGAGCAGCCGTATTTGAGTTGCGACAAATCCGCAGGTATAGGCTGGTTGCCGGCGATGATATTGGATTCAATCATGACACCGACGATGTCCTTGTTGCCATTGGCAATCTGGTTGATCACATCGGCCATGACCAGAGGTTGCAGTTCCGGTTTTTTATAGCTATTGGCATGTGAGCAGTCGACCACGATATTGGGTGGCAGCTTGGCCTTGACCAGGGCTTGCTGGGCCATGGCGACAGATACTGTATCGTAGTTAGGGCGGTCGCCACCACCACGCAAGACTACATGGCCATATTGATTGCCGCTGGTGCGCACGATGGAGACGCGGCCCTGGCCATTCAGACCCAGGAAAGAGTGTGGGTGTGAAGCAGACAGGATCGCATTGATGGCGATGCTGATATCGCCATCCGTACCATTCTTGAAACCCACAGGTGTAGACAAGCCGGACGACATTTCACGGTGGGTTTGTGATTCCGTCGTGCGCGCACCAATCGCCGTCCAAGCGATCAGATCACCCAGGTATTGTGGCGAAATCGGGTCCAGCGCTTCGGTTCCGGTCGGCAGACCGAGTTCACAGACGTCCAGCAAAAACCGGCGGGCTTTTTCCATGCCCTCATCAACGCGGAAAGAATCATCCATATACGGATCATTGATATAACCCTTCCAGCCCGTCGTCGTGCGTGGCTTTTCAAAATACACGCGCATGACCAGCAACATCACATCCTTGACTTCTTCCTGCAGGGCTTTCAGGCGACGTGCATAATCCAGCCCGGCAACCGGGTCATGGATTGAGCAAGGGCCAACGACGACGAACAGGCGTTTGTCCTTGCGCTCCAGTATGCTGCGCAGGCTTTCGCGGCTTTGCTCGACGACATCGCCTGCCAGATCGCTCAAAGGCAGGAGCGCATGCAATTCTTCAGGGGTGGGCATGTTCTCGAAAGAACTGACGTTGATATTTTCCAGTATGGTGTGTGTCATGTTGAGTAAGATGCTTTTGCGTTAGTTTATTGCGTTAAATTTGGCCTACATTATCACCTATTACCGGATTTTGTTTGTGCCCCTGTAATCACAATCTCGCTTAAATTGCCTTTATCTGTTCTGATCATCCCAGGATAAAGTCCCCTAAAATCCAGAGTAAGCCGTTTTTTGTGCGTCATGACAGATGCACGGTGATGGCATTTTGCTCACTGAAGATGATGACCATGTTAAGTACTGCGCAACAAGAAGAATTTGCCAGCCAGGGGTTTCTGGTATTGCGGCAACAGGCCAGCACGGCCTATTGCGAAGAAGTAATCGCCTATTGCGAACAGCAACTGGCTGGGCAGGTACAACCTATAGAATACGAGGCTGATACCCGCTATCCTGGCGCACCCGCTTCACGCGATGCAGAAGGCGGCCTGACGGCCAGGCGTTTATTGCAGGCTTATGCCCGTGACCCGCGTCTGGCGCGATGGGCGACTGGGCCAGCCCTGGCTGCGACTTTACTGCAATTGCTGGGTGAGGGGGCCTTGCTGTCCCAATCGCATCACAACTGCATCATGAGCAAGCAGCCGCAGTATTCCACCGCCACAGGATGGCACAGGGATAGCCGTTACTGGAATTTCCAGCGCGCAGAACTGATATCGTCCTGGCTGGCATTGCGCAATGAGACTCTGGAAAATGGCTGCCTGCTGGTGATACCCTGTTCCCACAAAACCGATATTGATGTTGCCCAACTCGACGAAGCCCAGTTCTTGCGTACTGATCTGGAACAAAACCAGGCTTTGCTGGCGCAAGCACGGCCCGTGCCTTTGCAGCAGGGCGATGTTTTGCTATTCCATAGCAATCTCTTTCATGCAGCAGGCAAGAACCAGACTGCAGCGACCAAGTTTTCCATGGTATTTACTTACAGATCTGCAGATAATCCACCACGGCCAGGTACGCGTTCTGCCGCTTATCCTGAAATCACCTTATAAGCGCAGACGGTAAAGGCAATCTGCACTATGCTGTAAGTTATCGTCCAGACAGAAGTGGAGTATCACCATGCTCAGTATGTCAAAGTTGTTGGCTTTAACTATTATCGTCGTGTCCAGCCTCAATGCCCAATTTGCGCAGGCGGCAAGTAAAGAAGTGTTCCCTGCGCAGCCCGCCCTGGCTGGCACCATGCTGAATGGCAAACCCTTTAAACTCGATACGGGTAAGGGCGAGGTCATCCTCGTGACATTCTGGGCCACATGGTGCCCAACCTGCCAGGCCGAGATGCCAACGTTTCGCAAATTTTATGAAGCCAATAAAAAGTCTGGCTTTGAACTGGTGGCCGTCAGCATCGATGATGCCATGAGCGATATCGACGACTATGCCAAACAGGCAAAATGGCTGAGTAAGGCTAACCAGGGCTTTCCCTCACTCTGGCGCAATGCCTCTGATTACCAGGACAATTTTGGCAAGGTGTTTGCGACACCAACAGTTTTTTTGATAGGCCGTGATGGCAAAGTGCTGGAGTCATTTAAAGGCGGCATCAAACCCGCACAATGGGCGCATATCAAGGCCATCATACAAAAGCACCCTCCCTCAGCTAAAAGCTGATCATTCTCAGCAGTATCCTCGCCAGCAATTTGCCATGCTGCATGACAGATTTTTATTGTAAAAATTTGTTGTCAAACTTGCCGTATTGCTATATTGACGTTACTATCTGACAAGTTTGGTGAGTGAGAAATGAATTAGTTTTCCTACTTTCCTGTTTTGCTCTCCCTTTGCAATCCCTTAGCACTCCCTGCTGCAGGCCATGCGCCAGATCAATTTTGCCTGCAGCTTTTGAGAGTTTTTGTATGAAAGGTCTTGGTGAAGTCAAATGCGCTTGTGCACGCTTGCCCCGGTTTTGCGGCTGACTTCGCTCGTTCTGGTACTTGGGCTGAGTATGCAGGCGGCACATGCCAAAGACGTAGTCATACTGACGGCCGATCCTATAGACCAGCGCGGCCAACCCTTGCCCCTGAAACTGGCAGACAAGTTATTCGAATTTATCGAACGCGAAGAAAACCTGCAGATACAACAGCAGCGTAGTCCCTGGCCACGCGCCATGCAGGCAGCAGAAAATGGCGAAGGTGTTTTATACGGCGTCAGCAAGACCAAAGAACGCGAAAAAATCTTCCGCTTTTCCCTGCCCATACAATCAAAGTACATGTTCCTGGTGACCAGGAGCGATGCACAATTCCGCTTCAATACCGTAGCTGACCTCAAGGGCAAGACCATAGGCATACCGCGTGGCTTTAGCTATGGTGACCGCTTCGATGCCATGAAAGACAATCTCTTCAAGGTGGAAGTTGATAATTACGCACCCTTGTCACGCATCTATAAACTTTTGTTCCGGCGCATGGATGCTGGCTTGTTTGGTGAGGTGAATAAAGACCCGCGCGTGCTGGAAAATCGCTTGCAGGTCTTGCGTGATGAGAATGAAGGCAGCAGCTCACCATTTGCCGATGTGCGCCTGACGGTATTGCCCAAGCCGCTGCTGATAGACACTATCCATTTTGCAGTCAGGGCAGACAAGGATGACGGCATCATCGACAGACTCAATGCTGCCATCCTCAAAGCCAGGAAGGCTGGCCTCCTGGAAGAAATACGCTAAAACTTTAGATATTTTCCAGTGCTATCAATTCCTGCACCGTTTGGCGACGGCGGATTTGCTTGATCTGCTCACCATCCACCAAAATCTCCGGTATCAGCGGGCGTGAATTGTAGTTTGACGACATGCTGGCACCATAAGCACCGGCATCATGGAAGACAAACAAGTCGCCAATTTCGCAAGCTGGCAAGTCCTGGCTTGTTACTACGCCACCATCTTCTTGCGTGAATACGTCGCCAGATTCACATAAAGGCCCGGCCACTACGGTAGGGCGCAAGGCGGTAGTACGTGCCGTGCCATCTGCTGCATGACAGCTAATGCGATGGAAACTGCCATACATGGAGGGGCGCACCAGATCATTAAAGCCAGCATCAACCAGGGCAAAGAAATTACTGCCCACCTGTTTTTGCGCACGCAATTCAGAAATCAAGATGCCGGATTGCGCCACCAGGAAACGGCCAGGTTCTATCTCCATGCTGATCTTGTGGCCCAGCAGGGTTTCGATTTCTTTCCTGGCCTTGTCCCAGATTTCAAAATAGTGGGCAGTATCGACCGCAGGCTCGTCACCACGGTAAGGGATGGACAAACCGCCACCGATGGAAATTGCCTGCAAGTCACGCTTGCAGATTTTCACCTGTTCTATCATCGCATCGCAGACGCTTTGCAAATGATTATAATCAACGCCAGAACCGATATGCATGTGCAGGCCCACCAGCGTCAAACCATATTGATCAATGATGGCCAGTGCATTCTGCAATTCTTCATGCCAGATACCGTGCTTGCTTTGCTCTCCACCGGTATTGGTCTTGCGGCTGTGGCCGTGACCAAAGCCAGGGTTGATGCGCAGCCACACTGCATGGCCAGGATGTGCCTGCCCCAGTTGCTCCAGCATTTGCGGTGAACCACAGTTCACCGGGATATTTAATTCCACCACGCGCTTCAGGGTTGCACGGTCCAGCAAATCGGCAGTGAACACGATAGGGGCATGGCCGCCATGCTCAGCCTGGCTGGTATAACCTGCTGCCAGCGCGCGTTCCACTTCACCGAGCGAGACAGAATCTACCATCACGCCTTCTTCACGCATCAGGCGCAACAAATGGATATTGCTGGATGCCTTCTGGGCAAAACGGATGACATCAAATTGTCGCAGGCGGGCAATTTGCGCTCTTATAATGGAAGCGTCATAGGCCCAGCAAGGTGTGTCAAACTCAGTGGCAATATGGGCAAGCTGGGTTGCGGTAATAGTCGTTGTCATGGCAATTCTTCCAGGGCGTTCTAAGGTTTGGTGTAAGCTCTACAGTAACTCTACTTTAGCAAGTGCAATCCATGGTTTGAATGGGATTCCATAGGGAATTGTTCATCCCGCCAAGGGTTTGATTGGAAATCTACGCAAAATGCTTATGAATCATAAACTTGATCAGTTTGACCAGAAAATCCTGCAATTATTGCAACAGGATGCCCGCATGTCCCATGCCGAGATAGGCCGCCAGGTACACCTGAGCCAGCCTGCCGTGTCCGAGCGCATCAAGCGCCTTGAAGCTGCCCAGGTAATACGTGCCTATCGTGCCGATATTAATCCCAGGGCACTGGGTTATCAAATTACCGCCATGATCAGGCTCTCAACACAACAGGGGCGGCCTTATGCCCAGTATGTCGCCAGTTGCCCTGAAATCATCGATTGCTATACCGTAACAGGTGAAGATGGTGCCGTGATGCGCGTACTGGCAACCGATGTAGAACATTTGCAGCGTATCATTAATGAATTGAATGCCTTTGGCTCTACCTCGACAGCGATAGTGCTGACTACCCATGTTGCCGGTAAAGCCATCAGTGCGCCCAGTGTGCTGATCACAGAATGAAAGGAAAACCATGTCCAGCTTATCTCGCTCAGGTTTGACGTTGTTCACTTTGCTGGCTTGCCTGGCCTCTCAGTGTGCACATGCTGCCGATGAAGAAGTCGATGCCATTACTCCTTACCGTCCCTCAGTATCGAATGCGGCACAATTGCCAGTGGCGGGGCAGCTTGAGCTGGAAATGGGGATTAACTCCAGCAAGACCGGGCCTGCACTGCGCCAGAGTTTGCCTTATCTGTTCAAGCTGGCGTTTTCCAAAGAGTGGGGCATCTTGCTCGGTGGCGAGGCACATATTATCAGTGATGATGGCGCAGGCCAGCGTGACCGCGGCTTTGGCGATACTACATTCACCATAAAGCGGGCGTTCGTGATTGACGAGGCAACTGCTTTCGGCCTGGAGTTTGGCAATAAATTCCCCACTGCCAAAGACGCCCTGGGATCTGGCAAATCTGACTGGACAGTGAACGGTATCATCAGCCAGGACATGGGCAAAGTCCATGGCGATTTGAATTTGAACCTGACACATCTGGGCTTTGCAGAAGATGCCACATCGCACTGGCAAACCGGCTTGTCGACTTCCTTGTCGACCGAAGTGACAGATAAAATGGGCCTGACTGCCGAATGGGCAGGCTGGCGTCGTGTCGGTACCAAAAGCCAGAAGCAGGCACTGATCGCTTTCACGTATAGCCCCAATAAGCGTCTTACTCTTGATGCTGGCATGATCAAGGGCTTGAATACGGCGACCCTGGGCCGTGTCTGGTTTGCCGGTGTGGTGGTTCCGGTTGCCAGGTTGTGGTAACGCAGCCTGCTTGTGAGCGGGCGCAAAACCTGATGATGACTTAAGCCGTATAATGCGCTTTTGTATTGTTTATTGATTTGTTTTTTGCTTTGGGAAAACCATGCTGGCGCCTTCTTCACCGCGTAAATTTGCGATCTTCTCCGTCATTGCTGCAATAGCACTGATCGCACTGGCGGTCACGTTTTTCATGAATTACCAGTCTAAAACACCTGCACCGGCAGTCACTTTCGTCAATCTCAAAGGCGAAAAAATCTCCTCAGAAAGCTTGCGTGGCAAAGTGCTCATGGTGAACTTCTGGGCAACCTCCTGCGTCACTTGCGTAGCAGAAATGCCGAAGATGATAGAAACCTATAATAAATACAATAAGCAAGGCCTGGAATTTGTCGCCGTCGCCATGAGCTATGACCCACCGAATTATGTGCTCAACTACGCCGAAACTCGCAAGTTGCCTTTCCATGTTGCCCTTGATACCCAGGGCCAGCTGGCCAAGTCATTTGGCGATGTCAGGCTGACACCAACCACCTATGTCATCGACAAGCAAGGCAATATCCTCAAACGCTATGTCGGTGAACCATCGTTTACTGAATTACATACGCTGCTGGAACAGGCTTTAGCGACCTAGTCGAGCGGGAAGCTTTGCAACTCGGTTTTGGCAGCCAGCAGCGCTGCCTTTAAAATTTCTGCAATGTCAGGATGGCTGAGCATGCCATCCTCATCCAGCCCCGCACCTATCACAGGCAGCTTCACAGATGCTGTTTCCAGTATCTTCGCCGACATCACGCCCAGTATCTCGCGCAAGGCAGCATCAGCATGGGTGGCCCTGGGGGACGCATTGAAGACGATGACAGGCTTGTTGACAAACACATCGCTGCTGACTGTCCAGTCCAGTGCATTTTTCATGACGCCAGTCACGCCGTGGGCATATTCCGGGCTTGCAATCAGCACGGCATCTGCGGCACTGATCTGTGCTTTCAAGTCCAGTACGGTAGCAGGGGGTGTCAAATCCAGATCGGGATTAAACAGGGGCAATGCTGCCATCCCTTCATAAACCAGTATTGCCATATCCGGCGGTGCCAGGCGTGCAGCAGCACGTAACAGCATGGCATTCAGGGATGCCGCGCGCAAACTGCCGCAAATTGCCAGTATCTTCATTGGTCTGTGCATCCTATGTGAGCAAGCAGACATTATGCGTTAAATAGTATGTGATAAAAAGATAGTGGAGATGGCGGAAAAACGATGGTCTTTGCCGGGAAAACAAGATGGTGAGTCAGCTTCTCAAGGCAAAAAAGCAACTGATATGTCAAATCTTGACATTGACGATATTATTTTATTGACCATTAGTAATAAGCAGTCTATTTTTCAAGAAAAATATACAAAAAGGTAAATGGATGTCAGCATCATTCAGTAATGACGAAATAGAAGATAAATTTTTCCTGTTGGGGCAGCGAGAAATTCTGGGGATCTTGAATGAGCTTGCCCATAGACGTGAACCAGTCACAGTCTATTTCAATGAAGGTCGTGAATTCATCGTGACCCTGATACTTTCTGCCAGGGACGATGGACTGGTATTCGACATAGGTGGCGATGCCCGCGCCAACAAGTTGCTGGAAAAAGCCAATAGCTGCGTTTTTCTGGCTCTGCCTGACGGCATACGTGTACAGTTCAGCGGTGTTAATCCACAG
This sequence comes from Undibacterium pigrum, assembly GCF_003201815.1. GTDB lineage: Bacteria > Pseudomonadota > Gammaproteobacteria > Burkholderiales > Burkholderiaceae_D > Undibacterium > Undibacterium pigrum. The sequence goes on along the minus strand of NZ_QJKB01000023.1, from coordinate 15,866 downwards.
CGTTTTACCTGGGGTGGTCAGGATGCCTTCTGGGTGCCTATCCCGCAGCGCGTCGTGCGCATGCAGCGGCGGGAATATTTCCGCAATGAATTACCGATAGTCGATCCGCTCAAGGTCAGGCTCTACGACGACAAAGGCGAAACCCTGGCTTACTGGCCCATCTTCGATTTATGCGTGGGCGGCTTGAGTGTGCAAGTGTCCGGCCCGCCAGAAGTCAAGGTACAGGACCGCATCGCCAGGCTGCATATCGTGCTGGGCATACGCAATGTTATTCGCTGTGAAGGTGTGGTGCGCCATGTTACCCCCATAGAAAAGAACAAGCAGGGCAGATACCGTATAGGTATCAGCTTTCATAAATTGCCGCATGAAATGGATGTCGCCATACAAAGACATATCAATCAGCTTGAATATGAGCGGCGCAAGTTGTTGCCAAAGTGAGCGAGCCAGTGCCAGGCCGCCGCGCCGTGTACGACAGTGTCATGTTGTCGGGGGCCTGAGATATTGTGAGATGCGTGGCAATTGATTCACTCAGCCATTTTCATGTCCTGCCCGGTTTCCTGTTTTTCTTTCGATTCTTTTGCCGCCTTATAACGCTCCTCGCGCTTTCTGGCTTGTTCGAACATTAACTCGGTTGATTTCCAGAAGCCTTGAATTTGACGGCGGGTTTCTCTGGCTACGTTTTTATCTACAGGATTGCAGTGCCGAATAGTCTGGCCCTGTTCATTGGGATGCCAGGTAATAGCGGTATCTATGGCGCCTTCCAGATTCTTCGCTGGCTGGCCATTCAGGCATAGTAATACCACGTCCACACTTAACTCCGCCCTGCCTGGCACTGCCTTCCAGAACACGGCCAGGCCTTCACTGTTCCAGACTGTATTGTAAGAACCATTTGCCAGCTCTTTCTTGTCTGCCAGCCATTGATAAATAAACTTGATATCATCAAAATGCAATTGATTCTCTTCTACTACAGTACGGCTGATACCTTTGCATGCGCCAGGCACAAAAAAGGAAAAAAATGGTGCAGAACCCACGTCGCTAAGCCCCAGGCTCCCAAACCATCTTGAGGTTCTTGGACTGGTATGGCTTCTTAGCTTGCAACCATCGAATTCATATTCGCGTTCAAAGGTATCATCTGCCTTGATTTTGATCGTCGATCCATTCACGTTCACTTCCAACCGGGTATTCATCTGCATGACCATTTCAGGTATGGGCGGAACGCGTGCAAATGAAATTGGGGTGACAGACAGCAGCATCGATAACAGTGTAAGTGTTGGCGCGGTTCTCCAGATATGTTTAGTCGTGAGCATGTTTTACTGGTTGTGGTGGAATGATAAAAATCTTGCGACGCGTACTTTGAAGTGCTTGCAACGCGATGGCAAGCAAAGCGCTAATCTGATTCAGATGGCGCATTACTCAATACTTCAAGTTGCAAATTGGAATACCGTCCAGAAAATGACCGCCGTGGCGCTGGCAATAGCAGGTAGCTAAACTTCAATGGAATACAGTATTATCAAATTAAAATTTGTGAAGAACTGACATAAGCTGTTTCTGGAAGCTGGCATGATAGTGCCAGACCTGATTACCTGGAGTTTTGCCAATCCTGCCATGGCACTTACACTGCGCACCCTTTTCGAAAGCGAACTCCTGTCCATACGGCATGGCGTGGCCAGACCTGCGCCTGATGATAGCAAAGAGCTGGAATGCGAAACTGCTGACCTGGTATTGCTACCCATCGCCGGTGTGCTGGCCAAACATGATGGCCCAAAACAGCATGTCATTGCCAATGCCAATCATGCGATTTTCCTGGGGACAGGCCAGCCTTACCGCATCACCTTTCCTGGTGACATAGGTGATGAAGCCCTGGTACTGGACTTCTCAAAAGAAGCGCTCATGCAAATGCTGGTTGATGCCGTTGGTGTGGAACAACTGTATGCTCCGGCACTCAGGCCACATAGTCTGTTGCCACCAGCCAGTGTACTCAATCGCGAACTCCTGTGGCGGCATCTGCATGAGCCCGTCGTCAATCAACTGGCTGTGCAGGAAATCAGCGTCTCCGTGCTGACCAGTTCAGTGCAGGCAGCTTGCCTGGACCGCCAGCAATTGCAGCGCACCAGGCATACCCAGACGCAGGCTCGCAGACGCTCGCAAGTTGAAGCAGTCAAGGAACTCATCTCGCTGTGTCCGCAACAGGAATGGGCGCTCGATGAGCTGGCCAGCCATGTGCATGCATCGCCCTTCCACCTCGCCAGGGTATTCAGGGAAGAAGTTGGCTTGCCTGTGCACCGCTATCTGGTACGCACCCGGCTGGCCAGGGCCTTGCGCGCCATGCAGGCCTCCTGCGCAGACCTGACCCAGATCGCCCATGCATCCGGCTTTGCCAGCCACAGTCATTTCACTTCCAGCTTCCGTTCGGTATTCGGCATGACACCGACGCAATCGCGCCAGCGCAATAGCACTAGTTGAGCATGATGTAAAAAAACTGAGCAAGATTGTGGTAGCGGCGCCAGTGATCGGTGTTTAAGATCGCCAGTACCGAAACAAGCAGGAAGGCTTATGTCCCATTACTTTGATACCCGCAGCAACCCACGCCAGGCCTATCCGCTGCTCGCGCTATTGACGGTGCTGATGCTGGCCTTGCCCTTTATTGCCATGCAGTTTGGCAATGCCTGGGTACGTATCATGGACTTCGCCTTGCTCTACATCATGCTGGCACTGGGCTTGAATATTGTCGTCGGCTTTGCCGGATTGCTTGACCTGGGTTATATCGCCTTTTATGCCCTCGGTGCGTATATGACAGGTTTGCTGGCCTCACCGCAATTTGCTGTCCTGCTGGAATCCCTGATCAATAATTTCCCCATGCTGGGCAAGGCTTTGCTATGGCTATGCGGGCCGGAAATTGCTGAGCATGGCATCCATTTATCAGTGTGGATCATTGTTCCGCTGGGTGCAGCGCTGGCGGCTGTACTGGGAGCACTGCTGGGCGCACCTACCCTGAAGCTGCGTGGTGATTACCTTGCTGTCGTTACCCTTGGCTTTGGTGAGATTGTGCGCATCTTCATCATCAACCTGAATGCGCCTGTGAATATCACAGACGGCCCCAAGGGCATCAATATGATAGATCACATACGCATCTTTGGCGTGTCTCTGGGCGGCGAGCCGGGTTCGCAGGCCACAGTGCATTTTGCCGGTTTTTCCATGCCCTCGGTGAATGCCTATTACTTCCTGTTCTTGAGTCTGTGCGCGGGCATTATCTTCGTCACTGTGCGCCTGCATGATTCACGCCTGGGTCGTGCCTTTGTCGCCATCCGTGAAGATGAAACTGCCGCCATTGCCATGGGCATCAACACCCGCAATATCAAATTATTGGCCTTTGCCATGGGGGCCTCGTTTGGTGGCGTGGCCGGTGCCATGTTTGCTGCCTTCCAGGGTTTTATCTCGCCAGAATCATTTTCACTGAATGAATCCATTATCGTTTTATCGATGGTGATACTGGGTGGCATCGGCCATATTCCCGGTGTCATTCTTGGCGCACTGTTATTGGCTATCCTGCCCGAGGTATTGCGCTATATAGTCGCCCCCTTGCAACAACAACTGTTCGGGCATATGTTGATAGAGCCTGAAGTATTGCGGCAATTACTGTTGGGCCTGACCATGGTCATCATCATGTTGAAACGCCCGGCGGGTCTGTGGCCAGCACCCAGGCATGAAGACAGAATGCAGCTTGCAAGCCAGTAAAAGAACATCATGGAAAACCTGCTCGATAACATCGTCTGGCATACCTTGTCAGGCCCGCATCTGCCGTTTTCCATGGGCAATGCCAGAGTGCGCCGCTATGTCGAAGGCTTTCCTGCATTCGTTGGTTTTGCAGACCGGGCCAATCCAGATTTCACAGGACTGGCCACGCTAGTCAGCCCCGGCGAGCAAGTGTATTACGATGGACTTGCCACTATCAGCTTGCCGCAAGCATGGTCAGTAGAAGCAGAATGCAGCATACAAAAAATGCTGTGGAATGCAGGCATGCCCCCGGCAGATGAGAGCCTGGACGCCCAGCGTCTGGGCCCATCTGACGCAACAGCCGCCATGCAACTGGTGGACCTGACCAGACCCGGCCCTTTCAGCCCGTGTAGCCTGGAGCTGGGCGAATACATAGGCGTCTACAACGGCCCGTATTTATTTGCCATGGCAGGCGCACGGCATTGCGCAGGTGGCTACCGGGAAATCAGCGGTGTCTGTACCCATCCCGATTTTCAGGGCCAGGGCTGGGCCAGGCGGCTGGTACTGGCTTTGATACGCCGCCACATGCAGGCGCAACAAAAGATTTTTTTGCGTGTCCTGCTTGAGCATGAGCAATTGCATCGCCTGTATCTGGGCATGGGCTTTGACGACTATGCGGTATCGCTGGCCAGGACCATCAAATATACTCGCTGATAAATGAAAAGCTAATCTAGAAAAAAAGTTCTAGACAAAAGTTTCTAGAACATTTATTCTGCATCCATTGTGTAAATTGGATGCAGAATATGTCTTCCTCAGTTGCAAAATCATCTATCCCCAAACCCACGGCGTCCGAGCTGAACCTGCTCAAGGTCTTGTGGCAGCATGGCCCCATGAGCGCCAAGCAATTGCATGAAACCATACAGGCAGAACGGCCCGATCTGGCTTATGCCACCGTCTTGCGCCATCTGCAAATCATGCATGGCAAGGGTATTTTGACGCGCGATGAAAGCCAGCGCTCGCATGTGTATGCGCCATCCCAGGAGCAGGATTCACTGCAAACCAATTTGCTCAAGGACATGATACAAAAAGTCTTCGCCGGTTCTGGCAAGGCCCTGGTGCTGGCCGCCTTGCGTGGCGGCCATGTCAGCGACAAAGAACGTGATGAAATCGAACAAATCCTGCAGGATGAGAAAAAATCATGACAGCAGTTTCATTTACAGAATATACCGTCGCTGAATTGCTGGGCTGGCCCTTGCTGCATTTTGTCTGGCAGGGTGCCCTGATTGCCAGCGTCTGCGCCATCCTGCTGGCCCTGACCCGCAATGCAAGGCCGCAATTGCGCTATATGCTGGCATGCACAGCCATGCTCATGTGCCTGCTGTGGCCTGTAGCAGGTGTGCTGCAGCAATGGCAAGACCCGCAAACCATCAGCCTTGAGACGGCGATACAGCTGGCTGGCAAGGCCAATGTCTCGCTGGACCTGGTCTGGGTCAAGCAAAGCCTGCTGGCAGCCCGGATTGAAGCCTGGCTACCGCTGGTAGTCACTGTCTGGAGTATGGGTGTGCTGCTCATGCTCATGCGTCTGGCGCTCGGCCTGTTATGGGTTTACCGTCTGGGCCAGCATGGCAATGACCTGGCTGCCCTGACGCAGCAATGGCAGGCCCGCAGCAATCAACTGGCTTACCAGTTTGCCATTCGCCGCCAGGTGACATTGAAGTTCCAGAAAGACCTGGTAAGCCCGGTCACCTATGGCTGCCTCAAGCCCGTCGTCGTCATGCCCGCGTCTTTGCTGACCGGCATGGCACCCGATATGCTGGAAGCCTTGCTGGCACATGAGCTGGCCCATATCAAACGCTGGGACTATGCCGTCAATCTCTTGCAAAACCTGGTCTTGTCACTGCTGTTTTATCATCCTGCAGTATGGTGGATATCAAAACGCATCGATGCCGAAAGAGAGCTGATCGCCGATGACATGGCCGCCGCCATGCTGGGCCAGGCCAAGCCACTGGCACGCGCCCTGCAAGTGCTGGATAAACTGCAGATAGCAGGCATGCCACAGACAGCCATGGCAGCCAATGGTGGCGACCTGCTGTCGCGCATCAAGCGCCTGGTACGCCCCGATGCACAACCCTGGCACTGGAAGATGGCCGCACCCGTCCTTGGCATTGCTGCTGCTTTACTGCTGGTATTGCAAACCCAGGTCAATGCTACGCCAGAGCCTTCGGTGCCCAGTGTCACCCAAAAAACAGAAGCACCCGTACACCTCAACGCCTATATCAAAACCAGTTCAGCACATGTACTGGTACTGGATGAGCAAAGCGGCAAAGTCTTGCTGGAAAAAAATGCCGACACCATTGTACCCATCGCCTCAATCAGCAAGCTGGTGACAGCCATGGTCATGCTGGATGCCAGACTGGATATGAACGAAAACGTCACCATCAGCAAAGACGATGTGACTGGCTGGCAAAATACCCAGGTCAAATTGCAGGCAGGCATGACCCTGTCACGCCAGACCCTGCTGGAATTGATGCTGACACCTTCCAGCAATGCCGCAGCAAGAGCAATGGCCAGGAGCTACCCCGGTGGCAAGCAAGCCTTTGTCGCTGCCCTGCAAAATAAAACCGCCAGCCTGGGTTTGCGGGCCACCCATCTGGAAGAAGCCGCGGGCATCTCCGAAAAAAATCGCTCCAATGCGCGGGATGTAGCGCGCCTGGTACAAGCCGCCGCCAGTTATCCCGAACTGCGCAGGCTGACCAGCCGCAGTGATGGGACATACATGGTTGCAGGCCAGCTCCATCAATACCAAAGCACCAACGACCTGACCGGCAACAAAGAGTGGGATATCAGCCTCTCTAAAACCGGCTACTCCAAAATCGCAGGCCGCTGCCTGAGTATGCGAACCATCATTGCAGGCAAGCCCATCATCATGGTCTTGCTGAACGCAAAAAACAGCGACGTGCGCACTGACGATATTGTGCAGATACGTAATGCTCTTGAAGCAGCAACAGCAGCGCCAGGCTAGATCACCCTGAGCAACTAATCCCCCTTTTCCACGCATGACAGTCTTGCGCCAGCAATGGCGCAGGGACTGCTCACGCCTTTAAAACCAGAAGAAAGAAAACATCATGCTTTTTCAGCAGACCTCAACACGTCTGTCCACCATCGCCCTGAGCATACTGGCCCTGTTTGCCAGCAAGCCAGCGCTGGCGCAACAGACTCCGCAACAAGTCGAAATCAGCGCCAAAAGCCAGCCTAACCGCGACAGGCAGGAAGATGTAGGCATGCGTGTCGTCTATGGCCGTGAAGACCTGGATAAATACGGTGATACCAACCTCAGCGAAGTCCTGAAGCGCCTGCCCGGCATCAGCGTTACCGAAAGCAAGGGCAGGGGCGCAGAGATACGCATGCGCGGCCTGGGCAATGGCTATACCCAGATACTGCTCAATGGCCAGGCCACACCAGTCGGCTTCAGCATAGACAGCATCGCCCCGGACCTGATAGAAAGCATAGAAGTCATGCGCGTTGCCGGTGCCGATGTCAGCGCCCAAAGCATAGCCGGGACCATCAACATTATCCTCAAGAAAAAAAGCAGCAAGCAAGCCACAGAAATCAAATCCAATGCCAGCATGCAAGATGGCCGCCTCTCTGGCAATCTGTCCTGGAGTGTCGGCGATAAATTGCCTGGCACACAGGCCGACATTTCCTATGTCCTGGCAGGCACGCTGGAAAGCAATAGTACCGAAGTCAATGCCATCCAGGCCGAGAAGTATTCCACGCGCGCAAATGCAAGCGCAAACACAAATACGGCATGGCACATGCAAACAGACAGGCTGCTGCAACAAAGCCAGCAAAACCGTCGCGATGTCGCCAGCCTGTCACCCCGCCTGAGCTGGAAAATCGATGCACAAGACAGCATCAACTGGCAAGGCAATCTCAGCCTCTCCAGGCAAGAGCAAGCCAAGCATGAGAAAGACAATTCGCCACCAGAGCAAAGCACAGAATTCCCTGACAACCACAGCATCTGGGCTGCCCATTTACTCACTTCACGCAACGATATCAGTTGGGAACGCCGTCTGGCCGACAGCGCCAAACTGACGATGAATTTCGGCTGGAACACGTTCGACCGTTCTGCCAAATTCCAGTTCTGGGGCAAGGACAATAGCGGCGCATTGGCGGTACATCGCTATGTCACTGGCGATGCCGATGAACGAGAATATCGCTTCAACGGAAAATACCTGGCCCCGTATTCAGCATCACATGTACTTAGCCTGGGCTGGGAAGCCAGCCGCGCATTGCGACATGAAAACCGTGATGAACAAGAATTTATCATCGGCACCGGCCCCACGCCCATAGATCCCCATGCCTATCAGGCCAGCCTGCAAAAACTGGCAGTCTACATACAGGATGAATGGACCATCAACAGCGCCTGGTCGGCCTACCTGGGTTTGCGCATGGAGCGCATCAGCAGCAATAGCAGAGAGGCTGGAGCCTTCGACTTTGAGAATAAATCAAACATGCTCAGCCCCATACTGCAAAGCGTCTGGAAACTCGATGCACAAAGACAATGGCGCATGGCCCTCAACCGCAGCTTCAAGCTGCCTACCGTCGCCAACCTCGTGCCGCGCCGCTTCCGCATCGATAATAACAATACCCCGCTGAATGCAGATTTTCAGGGCAACCCCAACTTGCGTCCAGAACGCGCCTGGGGTCTGGAGCTGGCCTATGAGCATTACCTGACAGAAGGCAGCGTCATCAGTGCCAATGCCTACTGGCGACGTATCGATGACGTCATGCTGGAACAACTCGATCAGAACGGTAAAACCTGGGTAGCCAGCCTCTTCAACAATGGCCGCGCCAGGATAGTGGGCCTGGAAATTGAAGCCAAGGCCAACCTGCAAGAACTGGGCAGCAAATTTGGCTTGGGGCAAACTGCATCCATACCCGCCATAGAAATACACGGCAACCTCAACCGCAACTGGTCCACCGTAGAAAAAATACCCGGCCCCGACAACCGCCTCGCCCAGCAAACCGGCCTGCTGGTAAGCGTGGGGGCAGATTACCAGGTGCAACCCGCCTGGCGCATAGGCGCAGACTACAACTACCAGGCTGCCAGCAGCTTGCGTGAATCTGTTTACCTGACCGGGCACAGCAACCCCAGACGCCATCTGGATATCTACCTGGCCTGGAAACAAAGCAAGCAAAGTCAGCTACGATTTTCCATCGCCAATGTTCTGCAACAAGACAAAGTCGAATACGGCAGCTACACCAATGAAACTTCACGCTGGACAGAAACCGGCCTGCAACAAACAGCACGCACCTGGCGTCTGGTGTGGGAGCTGAAGCTGTAAATTGAAACTGTAATGCAAGCCCACAGCATTCATCAAGACTATAATTTTTAGCAATTTTTAAGGACAAACAAATGAAATCCTCAAGCATGAAATTTCTCAGTACCAGCATATTTTTCTGCGCATCCATGCTCAGCTTCAATACCATGAGTGCACAAGTCGACGACGTCAAAAGCGTTGTCGATGCAGCCGTGCTCCCCCTCAAAGATAGCAATGCCATCCCCGGCATGGCCGTCGGTATCTATGTCAACGGCCAGCAATACATCTTCAACTATGGCCTGGCATCCAAAGCAGACAACACGCCGGTGACTGACACCACCCTGTTTGAAATAGGCTCCATCAGCAAAACCTTTACCGCAACCATGGCAACACTGGCGCAAGAAAGAGGCAAGCTCAAACTCAATGACAAAGTAGCAGACCACCTCCAAAGCCTCAAAGGCCACAGCTTTGGAAGCACCAGCCTGCTTAGCCTGGCTACCCACACCACAGGTGGCCTGCCATTGCAGGTGCCAGAGACAGTCAAGAACGACGAACAACTGATGAGCTATTTAAAAAACTGGAAGCCAGCGCATACACAGGGCACATACAGAACCTATAGCAATATCAGCATAGGCCTGCTCGGCGTCATCGCCGCCCAAAGCCTGCAACAGCCTGCAGCAAATATCATGCAGGAACAAATCTTTCCCGCATTTGGTATGAACAGCAGCTACCTCGTCGTGCCAAACAACAAGCGCGCAGACTATGCTCAAGGCTATAAAAAAGACGACACCCCAGTCCGCCTGCGCGACGACGTGCTTTCCATAGAAGCCTACGGCGTCAGAACTACCGCCAGCGACCTGCTGCAATTTATCAAGGCCAACCTCGGCGACATGCCACTCGCACCAGAATTTGCACAAGCCCTGAAAAATACCCACACCGGCTATTTCAAAGCCGGTGGCATGACCCAAAGCCTGATCTGGGAACTATACCCATACCCCGCAGACCTGGCCACCCTGTTTGAAGGCTCATCTGACCGCATGGTCTTCGAAGCCACACCCGTACAAAAAATCACACCACCCATGACATCCACAGCCAATGTCTTCATCCACAAAACCGGCGCGACCAACGGCTTCGGTGCCTACATCGCCTTTGTACCACACAAGAAAATAGGCATAGTCATCCTCGCCAACAAGAGTTATCCCAACAAGTTGCGTATAGAAACTGCGCAGAAAATATTGGGGCAGTTGGGGGCATAAATTAGCCAAAAAATTGAGTTCAATGCATGTCTTTCAGGACAGATGGTTCACAAAGCTGTGGGCCAAGTGTTCCGTACCTGCCTTGCTCAGGCAGGAGACTGTGGGAGGTATTACAGAGGTTTAGTTCGGCAACTTATAGCATTGAAATTCTGATTAATGTTATTCAGTTGGGAATTTGCTTTTTTGTCGTCCATCTTTATAGCGTCTGCTTCTGATACTTGAAAAGTGTTAAAAACCTCTCGATTTTCTAACCATATCAAAGGCAACGTTGATGCGCTTTCCCTCGGCTTCAGCGACAATACGGAGTTTTGGCCCAAGTGCCGCAACCTTGTCTGGATGGTATTGCTGAATGAGTCGCCGCCGCTTGTGTTCTATTGCTTCCCACTCAGTCCCTTTGTCTGCCTCAAATAACTTATAAGCATCTTCCAGGGTTAAGAGGTCATTATCATCTGGTGGCGATTTTTGTTCCTGTTCAAACATTAACGTTAGAATGCCGTTCTTGAATGAAGCCGAAAATATAGCATTACATTTTATGCATGTGTACTGCCGATTCTCGACTTCTATCTGGAGACGAAGGCGTTGCCCGCATTTACAATCAATAATTGGGCGTGGATTTGGGGAAGTCTCCGTTTGATTAATATGATCGGTATTTTCTCCAAGCGCAATAATTGCATCTTGAACTTGTTTTGCAAGTGCTGTTGCCTTTCGAACTTGTCGATGTTTAAGTTCTGCAGCAATTTTTTTCAACTCACAATGGTCGGATTTGGAAACTTCAAACATTTCTTGAAGCTCAAAAATCGACTTCTGAATGTAAATACGTGTCATACGATTACACTTTAGTTGATTGTTCTGATTCGACTTTTTCTTCGGGGCCTACGTCATAAGGATCTGCCTCTCGATGAAGAGTCCAAATCGTGTTGTCCACGGACTCTGCACCTAATGCCTCAATGCCCATTTTGTCTAATGTAGCGAACAAATCTGCAGCGACTCTCTCCCGATTCATGACAAAACTTGATGCGAAACATCGCCAGAAAGTCCATCCAGCGCGCTCCAATATGCGCTGGCGACTCATATCATCCATCCATTGTCCAGGGCCATGGAATCTGTCGCCATCACATTCAACTGCTAGCCGCCTACCTTCAGACCCTTCGATAACAAAATCGATGCGGTAACCACCGCAACGAACCTGTGGTTCGACACGATAATTCTGTGCGACCAATAGATCAAACATATCTCGTTCAAAATTGGATTCGCAACGCTCGCGTAATGTATCAATTCGCCGAGCATCTTGGGTAAATGGATGTCGGAAATGTCTAATTAACTTGGCTGTTAGGCTATCGGGCTTGAAGGCAGACTCTTGGACGGATCTAAACAAATACATGCGATCCCGAGCGCGCGACAATGCAACATTTAAACGTTGCTCCATTTCCAGTTTGTTAGCGGTAGAACGGTCTCCTGGTTCTAGTACCATTGAAACAAGCATAATGTCGCGTTCGCGTCCTTGAAACACTGGCGGTGGACCAACAGCGATTCTTCGTTCAACGATGTCTGTAGGTGAAATATCTTCATTGATCAATTTGGCGATATGCGCAGCCTGTACCATTCCAAGTAGGGTGACGACACCGATAGATCTTCCCGTCAGAGTTGGATCAGCGATGATGGCCTTTATTTCATCCACAATCGCTTTCGCTTCAGGGGGATTGGTATCTTCTTTGCGATAGCCTCCACGTACAAACACATCAATCAGTGGCGGGTCAAGCCTTTCCGAAGCCTTAGGAATTCTGAGCGGTTTGATGTCGCCTTGATAAAATTCGCGATTCGAGAACTCAATAATGGCCGGAACGCAACGGAAGTGCTCTTTGAGCATAACGGAGTTACCTGCAAAAACCACTCTTGCCAAGTCATATATTGATTTATCTGGCGTCATTTCGGCACCATGCGGTTGATCTCGCAGGAATCTGTCGATCAGTTCCTGAATTTTCAATTCCGCGGTGCCGATTGCAGACGGCGATACTTGTTTGTGATCGCCAACGACAAGAAGCTTTTTACCTCTAAGTAGCGCTGGTAATGCCCAGATATCCGATTGAGAAGCTTCATCGACAACGACCAGATCGAATAAACCGATTTCTGGTGGTAACGTTTCAGATACGCGCCATTGTGGTAGCACCCAGCAGGGAACAGCTTTGTATGCCCGTTGCATGGCTTCCCTTGCATTCCGTCTAAACCGCACGGCGCGAATACCTGTGCCTGAACCCATTGCTTGAATAGCATTTAAATAAGCTTGTAGCGCCTGACGAATATCATCAGGAGAATTGTCATGGACACCGAGCCAAGTTTTTTGCGCGATAAGCTCCCGGTAATTTTTTGACAAATCAATCTCAAGAGTACGTTTCTCTTCGAACAAAGTTTTGAGTTTCTGGTGGCTGTCAATTCGCTCAAGAAACGCGCGGGCGATTCGCCAGTTCCAAGCTTCAAGCCAGTCAGTTGGGGTAGTTGTATCCCCGAATGCAGGGTTTGCAGGCATAAGGCGCAAACGCCTTGCCCAGCGACTGGCTCCAGATTTTTCTATGAGGACCGTAACCCGGTCAATTTCCTTGAGGCTGCTCTGTAGATCGGTAACTCGCTTCAGCTCAATGATTGATGCATGCCAAATCTGCTGAAGTGTCGATTCAGCTATTTCTGTGTTGCCTATTGTCGAGATGAAAAATTGTCGAAGTTGTGCCACCACTGGTCCAGATTTCCCATCAAGTTTCTTGATAAGCTCTGAGATCTGTTGAGCCGCATAAATCAAACGCTCCTTGTTGATGTGCTGGGACAGACTTGCACGCATCGCACTGAGCAACGCGTCCCGTTGTTCATCGAAGAAGATGACCACTTCTTGTCCAAATACCATTTCAACGTGACTGCGTATTGTCGTCTCAAATTCTGAAGTAAACCGCCGAATGTTTTGGATATTGCTTTGCCAATTGACCAACGATCGAAAAGATTCTTCTGTATCGCCATGTGTCGCTGGAAGTTCAAATTCGGCTGTCAATGCATTCCAGCGCGCTGCTAGCTCGCGGGCCTTCAGCAGATACTGGACTTTTGTTTTTACGTGCTGCCACTCCTCCGGCGAGCTTGGCCTTCTACCGGCGATTGCCACGTTTGCTACAAAGGCGCGTGCTTCCTGTTTTCCAAAGGGCAGCACAAACGGACCTTTACCAGAAACCAAGCGGGCAAGAGCTTCCAGGAATTCCTCATGTATCTCTGCATTTGATGGAATAGCCACAGCTCTTGCAAGCAATTCACGGCGTAGCACTTCGGTCTTTTCGATATCTGCAATGAGCAGATCAAGAGCTAACAGAGCTGGATCAGTCGCTTCGGCAGTGACCAATCGAATGCTGAGGTTTTCGCTCCAGATGAAGCCTGCTTGTTTGATTGTCTGAAGCAATGTTTCTCTTTCTGCCAAGAAAATCGAAAGCGATTGTGCACGAACAAAGGTTTCATGTGTCGAATCGACCAGTTTCAGCAACTCTCCCTTAGACACGCTCTGTTCGATTTCTTTAGCTCTAATGAGATCTTTATGTATCGCAAGGATACTTGTCCAAACAGGAAAGCTGTCCACTACTGGCAGAGCACAGTCCAAGTAAGGCAAGTCTGCGCCGACCCGCACTCGTGCTTGTCTTAAACTGTTGATGTCAGCATCGGCAAAGTTAAGTGTCCCAGAAGTTTTGGAATCAAGTTCGTCGTCTAACCACTCAAATCTATCGGTGTTTTCAAGAACGAATTTGGCCAATTCTTCTGGAGAGGTTTCACGTCCTTGAAACGGATAATGCCGCATATGTTTTTCGGCAAAGCTGTTGATAGTCTGATCCACAGCCGCAATTTTTGCATGCAAGGTATTGAGTTGTTCCTCAAGTGCTGCGATAGCAGTCGCGGACTGGGTGGGGTTGAGCGCATTTACGCTGGAAGCTATCGTTTGTATTGAATGTTCAAACTGGCGCATGCCATCGCGCTCGTCGGTAAGTAGAGAAACGCTAAGTGGACGAATTTGTTCAGGCAATTTTTCTTGTAATACCGCAAGCGCTGTTTCACTTTTGGCTACGACCAATACTCGCTTGCCTTGGGCGAGAAAATGACAGATAACATTTGCAATAGTATGTGTCTTGCCAGTGCCTGGGGGGCCCTGAACCACAACACCATCGTTAGTCTCCAGCTTTTCAACGATAGAAACTTGCTCATCGTTATAAGGCATCGGAAAGTACAGCTCTCGAACTCCCTGCCCAGATCTGCTGGAAGATAAGCCTCGAAATTGCACGGGCGTTCTCGCCCTGACCGTTGAGTCACCGGATTGAACAAATCCAGCGATGACCTGTGGAACGGTCGGATTTGCGATGAGGCGCTGCTTCAATCGTTGAATGTCTTGAACGAAAATATGGTCAGAGCGCTTTCGTACGAAAAGCACCCACGTATCGGTAATGCGTAAAGTATCACTCGGTGCGGGCATTTCTGGTTCTGTTTTCCCGCCGAGATAAGCGCCGTTGGAATCAAGATGCCCAACCGCAGCTTTTAACGTCCCTTCGAAGGTTGATGGCTCGAATGGATTGACGCGATTTGCAGATGTCGCAAGAACACTTTTCCAGTAATCCTCCAAATGCCTAACCCCTGGCAACTCAAGATCTGCATAGCAGTCAAGCTCCAAGCGTGCATCTGTATCTCGTGGCCGAACATCTATTTCAAAAGATTGCTCGTTAAGAAGAATTTCACAAGGTTGCGTAATCAAGGGGTGACGGATAGCGGTGGCTGCACCTTCTTTCTTCCAACACGCGTAACCAAGTCCCCACACTAGTTCCAGTGGAGCTTCTGCACCATCGCTCGCGATCGTTTGTTGAACTGCGAACAACTTATTATAGAAACTAATGGTCTTGCGGCGCGGCCTTTCTGCTGATGCCCAAGGTTCCCATAGCTCTTTGACGTACCATTCAAAAGCACGTTGAATTTCCGGGTGGTCTATCAAATTCTGCAGTCCGACCTCTTTCTTGTTTTCGATAAGAATAAGCTCGGTCCGCAGCTGTGGTGACTTTTCGGGGCTTTTCGAGATAGTGACCCAAGGTCTAAGTGCATTGTCAACATCGGGTGGTGTAATTTCTTTCAAGCGAGGCACCCTAAGCCAAATATCGTCGCCCTCGACTTGAATACTGAACTCAATCCCAGGTAGGCCCTTAAGTTCAGTTTGATATGCGGCAAAGAAGTCAGTTGGAACTATATAGGCTGGTTTGCGTTTAAGCTTTTCAACCTGTTCGATGTAATCGAGAAGTCCGATAAGACGATTAGCGCTGTCGGTCATATCGAGCCCATAGTGACACTTGTTTGAATTGAGTAGAGGCGTGCAAACTGTATGATGTTGTCTTAGAACCTGTTCGAGATCTTTTTTGATCACTCCCGGCGCAAGAGCAAAGTGAGGAAGGCCAAATTAACGAATTGCAAGCTGGTATTCAATTGCCGCTCACAGTTTTTCCAAAGGCGATGGCATTTCTCCAGCCAAGCAAAAGAGCGTTCCACCACCCACCGCTGAGGCATGACACTAAAGGTG
>NZ_QJKB01000022.1 GCF_003201815.1 Undibacterium pigrum | reverse complement strand
TGTTGTTCGGTGTTCACAGTTGCCAGTTTTTTCTGCAATTTGTTCAATCGCGCATTTCACCAGCTTTGTTACTTTGCTTCCATTCTCTTCCCGCTCTTCAGCGGGAGGCGAACTATAGCAAATTTACGGGGGGCTTTGCAAGAGAAATTTACTTAGGCCGCCAAACTTATAAAAAATGAATTAGGCTTATATATAAATATTAATCATGAATCTATAAAATGAAGATACGTAAGAAAAAAGCCTCGCAATGAACTATTCACTCTTTGATGATGCAAGTGACGTACAGCCCTGGACGGAAGCCATCTGCGAAGGCGCGCTGATACTGAGGCATTTTTCAATACCTCACGAAACTGCATTGCTGGATGGCATACAGCAAATATCAAGCAAACACCCTTTCCGGCATTTGCGTACCCCCAATGGCCATCGCATGTCAGTCGCAATGACTTGCTGTGGTGAAGTGGGCTGGGTTTCTGATAGTGAAGGTTATCGCTATAGCGCATACGACCCGGAAAATGGTGAGCACTGGCCAACCATGCCTGACAGTTTTTATTCGCTAGCGGTGCAAGCAGCAGACGAAGCTGGCTTTCCCGGCTTCAAGCCTGATAGCTGCCTGATCAATCAATATCAGGAAAGGTCACGCCTTAGCCTTCATCAGGATAAGGATGAAAAAAATTTGGGGGCACCTATCGTGTCGTTCTCATTAGGGATACCAGCGACATTTCTTTTTGGAGGCATGCAGCGCACCGATCCCGTCCAGCGTTACTATCTTGCACATGGTGATGTGGTGGTCTGGGGTGGCCCGGCGAGATTGCGTTACCATGGTGTCGCACTAATCAAAGAAGCAGCGCATCCATTACTGGGACCGCAAAGAATTAATCTGACATTTCGCCAGGCTACATAAACAGAGCACGGATTTTCAATCGCCAAATAACAAGACAAGCAATTCACTATGCCATTTTCGCTAGACAATCTTTTAGTTATAGGAATTTCTTCCCGCGCCCTGTTTGATCTGGAAGCGGAAGAAGCAATTTTTCAGGAACAAGGCCTGGATGCCTATCGCCAGCATCAGCTTAAGGAAGAAACCAGCATATTAAAACCAGGGGCAGCTTTTGCCCTGGTCAAGGCTTTATTGAAACTCAATGATCTGACGCCTGGTCACAGACTGGTAGAAGTAGTCATCATGTCGCGCAATTCATCCGAGACTTCTCTGCGTATATTTAACTCGATTGCGCATTATGGTCTGGATATTACGCGTGCGGCCTTGTCTGGCGGCTCGCCATTGGCGCCCTACTTGCTGGCTTTTAATGTCAGCCTGTTTTTATCGCTGCATGAAGATGATGTGCAAGCGGCCATCAATTCTGGTGTGGCATCGGCGATGTTATATCGCCTGCCAGAAAATGCCGCAGACCCCGAACAAATCCGCATTGCCTTTGATGGCGATGCAGTCATTTTCTCCGATGAATCAGAACGAATTTACCAGGAACAAGGTGTGGAAGCCTTTGAGCAGCATGAAAGAGAAAATGCCTTGAAGCCTCTACCAGAAGGACCTTTTGCGAGACTGTTGCTTGCATTATCTTATTTGCAGAATAATTTCAAAACTCCGGATGGTCGCGCCTTCCCTTTACGTACCGCCCTGGTGACAGCAAGAGCTTCACCAGCACACGAGCGAGTGATACGTACACTACGCGCCTGGAATATCGCGATTGATGAAACCTTCTTCATGGGTGGCGTCAACAAGTCGGCTGTACTGGCCGCTTTCAAACCGCATATGTTTTTTGATGACCAGCATGGCCATTGCCTGCATGCGTCGAATGTCGTGCCAACTGGCCGCGTGCCAGTCAAACAAGGAAAATAAATCGACGCAAAATAAAAAAAGCCAGCCTGATTTATCAGGCTGGCTTTTTACATCTGATGGCAGATTAACGCTGCGCTACCGCGTCAACTACACACAAAGCAGTCATATTGACGATACGGCGCACCGTTGCCGATGGTGTCAAAATATGTACAGGCTTGGCGCAACCCAACAAGATAGGGCCAATCGCAACATTATTGCCTGCAGTTGTTTTCAACAGGTTATACGCGATATTTGCTGCGTCGATATTTGGCATGACGAGCAAATTGGCATCACTCTTCAATGTCGAATCCGGCATCATTTTCTTGCGGTAAGCGGTATCGAGCGCGGTGTCACCATGCATTTCACCATCGACTTCAAGGTCAGGCGCATCGCGCTGGATAAGCGCCAGAGCAGCACGCATTTTTTGTGCCGATTCGCTATTGCTGGAACCAAAATTTGAATGCGACAACAAGGCAGCTTTAGGCATCAAACCAAAGCGGCGCATTTCTTCTGCCGCCAGAATCGTGATCTCGGCGATTTGTTCTGCCGTCGGGTTCTCATTGACATGTGTATCGACCAGCACAACCTGACGGTCAGGCAAGACCAGACCATTCATGGCGGCATAGACATTCACGCCTTCGCGCTTGCCCAACACTTGATTGATGTAATTCAGATGCAGGCCAGTTGTACCAAAAGTGCCGCAGATCATGCCATCTGCATCACCTTTATGGATCATCATGGCACCGATCAAGGAATGACGGCGGCGCATTTCCAGTTTTGCATATTGCTCGGTAACACCTTTGCGGGCAGTCATCTGATGATAAGTCTGCCAGTAATCGCGATAGCGGTCATCTTGCTCAGGGTTGATCACCTGGAAGTCTTGACCCGCCTTGAGACGCAAGCCAAATTTTTCTATGCGCTGGTCAAGAATGTGTGGACGGCCCACCAGGATAGGTGTCGCCAGTTTTTCATCAACGATGACCTGTACCGCACGCAAGACTTTTTCTTCTTCGCCTTCCGCATAGACAATACGTTTGCGATCATCCGGTGCTTTTTTGGCGATCTGGAACAGTGGCTTCATGAAAGTACCACTGTGGTAAACGAATTGCTGCAGCTTTTCTACGTAAGCCTGCATATCCTGAATAGGACGTGCAGCCACACCACACTGCTCTGCTGCTCTTGCCACTGCCGGAGCAATCTTGATCATCAAGCGCGGATCAAAAGGTTTAGGTATCAGGTACTCAGGACCAAAAGACAGATTACTGATGCCATAGGCAGAAGCAACGACGTCTGATTGCTCAGCTTGCGCCAGGTCAGCAATTGCATGCACAACCGCGATTTCCATTTCACGTGTGATGGTGGTTGCACCGCAATCCAGAGCGCCACGGAAAATATACGGGAAGCACAAAACATTATTGACTTGATTCGGGAAGTCGGAGCGGCCAGTCGCCATGATGGCGTCATTGCGCACAGCCTTGACTTCTTCAGGCAGGATTTCTGGTGTAGGGTTAGCCAAAGCCAGAATCAAGGGATTTGGCGCCATCAGCTTGACCATATCCTGCTTGAGCACACCGGCAGCCGACAAGCCGAGGAAAATATCGGCGTCAGGCATAACATCACGCAGGCTACGAGCTGAAGTTTCTTGCGCAAAACGCTCTTTGTCCGGGTCCATTAATTCGACGCGGCCTTTATAGACCACGCCAGCCAGATCGGTGACGAAAATATTTTCCAGCGGGAAGCCAAGGTCCACGATCAAATCCAGGCAAGCCAAGGCCGCAGCGCCAGCGCCAGAAACAACCAGCTTGGTGTTCCTGATTGTTTTACCGACGACTTTCAAACCATTCAGGATGGCTGCACCAACGATGATTGCAGTACCGTGCTGGTCATCATGGAAGACCGGTATCTTCATGCGCTCACGCAGTTTGCGTTCTATATAGAAGCATTCCGGTGCTTTGATATCTTCGAGATTGATACCGCCAAATGTAGGCTCCAGAGAAGCGATGATATCAACCAGCTTGTCGGGGTCAGATTCACTGATTTCGATATCGAATACATCAATACCGGCGAATTTCTTGAAAAGAACGCCCTTGCCTTCCATGACTGGCTTAGATGCCAGTGGTCCAATATTACCCAGACCCAGCACCGCAGTGCCGTTGGTAATGACACCCACGAGGTTGCCGCGGGCAGTGTATTTAAATGCCGCAGTCGGATCGGCGACGATTTCTTCACAAGGGGCAGCGACACCAGGGGAATACGCCAAAGCCAGATCACGTTGATTCGTCAATTGCTTGGTTGCAGTGACACTGATTTTGCCTGGCGTTGGGAATTCATGATATTCCAGCGCAGCCTGGCGCAATTGTTGACGTATTTGCTCTTTTTGATCTGACGAATCCATGTGCTTGGCCTTCTTTCTATTTTTGCTTACGGAAATCTTACTGGTAGAGATTCTAGCAGAGGGAACCCTCTAACTTTATACGTATTTGTACGACTCTTATGCTTTTCTAGCATAACCAAATGCAATTTATTCTGCTAAGCAAGATTCCATAGCCTTTAACTATTGAATTAATAAAATCAATTGTCTTTGAATGTTGATTATTAAAATCTATTATAGATCCCACGTTGATAGCAAATGCAAACAACATCCGCAAATAACCAAGGAGAGCATTATGAGCACCCAGGCAAACCCATCCGTCACCATCCAGAACCTTGAATCCGCTTTTGCTGGCGAATCCATGGCCCATATCAAATACCGCTATTTCGCCAAACTGGCGCGTGAAGCAGGGGCGATCGACATTGCAGAAGCATTTGAAGCAACCGCTGATCAAGAAGTCATGCATGCCTTTGGCCATCTGGATTTGCTCTACCCCAAAAGCCAGTTGACACCACAGCGTGCCCTGGAAATTGCTATTGAAGGTGAGACCTATGAATATACCGAAATGTACCCAAAATTCCGCCATCTCGCTGTGGAAGAAGGCAACCATGCTGCTGTCGCTGAGTACGATGAGCAAATCACAGAATCTAAGGAACACGCTGAAAACTTTAAGCGGACTTTAGAAATTGCAGCGAAGCGCTTTGCCGCGCTGGCAAAAGTGGAAGAGCGCCACGCCAATCATTACCGCGCCGTGCTGGAAGCCAATCAGGCCTGAGCCCCAAAAAACATTTCATTAAAAAATACAGAGGACACCATGAAAACTTACCAATGCATCGTATGCGGTTTTATCTATGAAGAATCCAAAGGCTTGCCAGAAGAAGGCATCGCCGCTGGTACACGCTGGGATGATATTCCAGCAGACTGGGAATGCCCAGATTGCGGCGTCGCCAAAGCTGATTTTGATATGATAGAAATCTGAGGCAGTCATGAAACCCATCGCCATCATCGGTTCGGGCCTGGCTGGTTATACAGTCGCCAGAGAATTCCGCAAGCTTGATAAAACCACGCCCTTGCTGATCTTCACTGGCGATGATGGTAGCTTTTACTCCAAGCCCATGCTATCGAATGCTTTTGCCATGAGCAAGCAGCCACAGCAATTGCAAAGTAAAACGGCAGATCAGATGGCGGCAGAGCTGAATGCCACTATCCTGACTAAAACTCAGGTAAGTGGCATCAATACTGCAACGCAGACCATACAAACCAGGACGGGTGATTTTGAGTATGCCCAACTGGTGCTGGCGCTTGGTGCACAAGCCATACGACTGCCTATCGCTGGCAACGCAGCTGATAAGGTCTTGTCCGTCAACAACCTGGATGATTATGCAGTCTTTCGCGACAAACTGGCGCAAGCCGGTGACAAGGCCAGAGTCACTATACTGGGCGCAGGTTTGATAGGTTGTGAATTCAGCGATGATCTGGCCAGCGCAGGGCATGAAGTCACCTTGATAGACCCGAACGCACTGCCACTTGCAGCTCTGGCACCAACTGCTATTTCACAAGGCTTGCATGCAGCCTTGAGTGAAAAAGGTGTACGACTCAAACTGGGCACCACTGCCAGCCAGATTGATGTGCTGGGGAATGCCTTACAGGTAAGACTGTCCAATGGCGAGAGCTTTGATGCCGATGTCGTCTTGTCAGCAGTCGGCCTGCGTGCAGATATACGCCTCGCGCAGGCAGCACAATTGCAAACGGATCGCGGCATTATTATCAATGAATATGGCCAGACCAGTGTGCCCGGCATATTTGCACTTGGTGATTGCGCGCAGTACAAACAAGCAGATGGCAGCCATAGCCTGATGCCCTATGTCGCCCCCATCATGACTGCTGCGCGGGCGATTGCACTGAGCCTGAGCGGTCAGTTGACGACTATAGACATGAAACTGGCTGCGGTTCTGGTCAAAACGCCCAGTTACCCGGTTGCGCTGATACCACCTGCGTTTGCTGTCAGCAAATCAGGTGTCTGGGAGTCGGACCATGTGGACGGCATCACCACCAGCCGCTACTTTGACGAGGGCAAAAAATTACGTGGCTTTGCAATCGCCCCGCACGATGCCAAATCGAGAAATGCACTGCTTGCGGAATTAACAGAAGCACAAGCAGCACGCATTATCTGAATCAGCCAGACACGCAGTACCGAGGGTGCAGGGGTTTATCTTGAATCCTGAGCTACCTTAGGTACAATGCGCGCATGCTTTCCGAATTCGATCTCATCAAGCGCTACTTTGCGCAACACAGTATTCAAGACAGCCGCGTCGCCCTGGGCATAGGGGATGACTGCGCCCTGCTCAACCCCAGCGCTGGCATGCAGATGGCCATTTCCAGTGACATGCTGGTATCTGGCCATCACTTTTTCCCGGATGCTGATCCTTACAAGCTGGGTCATAAATGCCTGGCCGTAAATTTATCAGACCTTGCAGCCATGGGCGCAGAACCGCTGGGCTTTACCCTGGCGTTGTCACTCCCTGAAGCCAATCCAGACTGGCTGGCAGCGTTTTCACGCGGCTTGCTGACACTGGCAAATGAATATGGCTGTCACCTGATTGGTGGCGATACCACCAAGGGGCCGCTGAATATCTGCATCACTATCTTTGGCGAACTACCACCGGGCACCGCCCTGCGCCGTGATGCTGCAAAAATTGGTGACGATATCTGGGTGTCCGGTACTTTGGGCGATGCACGGCTGGCATTGGCAAACTACTGGAAAGAAGTCACGCTCACAGAAACTGATCACGAACTGGCCGCAACCCGCATGCATCAGCCCAGTCCACGTATTGCATTGGGTGCAGCTCTGCGTGGCATTGCCCATGCAGCACTGGATATTTCTGATGGCCTGGCTGGCGATCTTGGCCACATCCTGGAAAAATCAGCCGTTGGTGCCACTATTTTTATTGATCGCCTGCCTGCTGGCCCTGTATTGCAAACGCAATCGCCAGATTTACGCAGACAATTTACTTTGAATGGCGGTGACGATTATGAATTGTGTTTCACTGCACCGGCAAGTCGCAGGCAAGATGTACTGGCAGCAGCTGCAAAAGCCAATACCGCCATCACACATATAGGCCAGATCGTGGCAGAGACTGGCTTGCGCTTGCTGGATGAACGGGGCCAGGCAGTCTCCCTGCAATATAAATCCTTTGATCATTTCGCCCATCCATGACTACCATAGAAAACAAGCAGACGGCCATCATCCACAAACCGGACTGGCGCTTCATGTTGCGCCACCCTGCGCATATATTGTCGCAAGGCTTTGGCAGTGGCTTGTCGCCTGTCATGCCAGGCACGTCCGGCACCTTGTTTGCGTGGTTAAGTTTTTATGTATTTTCCAGCCGCTGGCCAGATGTATTTACGACGACCACCTGGGCCGTCATCATCGTGATTGGTTTTGCTATTGGTGTCTGGGCTTGTGATGTCACGGGTAAAAACCTGGGTGTCGCTGACCATGGCAGCATGGTCTGGGATGAAATCATCGCCTTCTGGCTGGTATTGATTTTTATCGTACCAGCAAACTGGCAAACCCAGTTGTGGGCATTTATAGGCTTTCGATTTTTTGACATGGTCAAGCCACCGCCGATAGGTTATTTTGACCGCCACCTCAAAGGCGGCTTTGGCGTTATGTGGGATGATATTGTTGCGGCTTTCTTTTGCCTGTTGGCCTTTGCCTTATGGCGTAGCTTTTAAAAAGTAATGGCTGCTCATTTATATTAAGCAGCCATTATTCTTTTACTTCTTTATTTTAAAAACTACTCGTCCTTCACTCCATCTATCCCCAGCTCCTGAATCTTGCGGGTGATGGTATTCCGGCCTATACCCAGGCGTATTGCCGCATCATTCTTGCGGCCATGGGTATGGCGCAATGCCGCCTTGATGACGACAGACTCAAAACAACGCCCCAGCTTGTCAATCACTTCAGACTGACCTTCTGCCAGCATGGCAGTTGCCTCAGCTTCAAGCAAAGAAACCCAGCTTTCACCGCTGCGGTACACGGTCTTTTCAGTAAACGCGTTCCCATTGATTTGTGCTGGCGCGCCAGATAAATACTCGCTACTTCTATTGATCTGATCATTTGAATTAGCTGCCGCCTGTGCCTGAACCGCTACGGCAGCAATAGGTATCAAGTCTTGCGGCAAATCTGGTATCTCTACCGTTTGTCCGGGCGCCATGACGGTGATCCAGTTACACAGGTTTTCCAGCTGTCTGACATTGCCAGGAAAATCCAGGCTGGACAGAAATTGCAGCGCCGGTTCTGACATGCGTTTGACATCCACGCCCAGTTGCTTGGCACTCTGGTTCAGGAAGTATTTTGTCAGCAGCGGGATATCTTCTCGGCGCTCACGCAAGCTTGGCAGGCGCAGGCGGATAACGTTCAGGCGATGATACAAGTCTTCGCGGAACAAGCCATCTTTAACACGGGTTTCAAGATTCTGGTGAGTCGCGGCGATGACGCGTACATTCGCCTTCATGGGCTGGTGCCCGCCAACACGATAGAAATGCCCGTCTGACAAAACCCGCAACAAGCGTGTTTGCAAATCAAAAGGCATGTCACCAATTTCATCGAGGAACAACGTACCGCCCTCAGCCTGCTCGAAGCGGCCACGGCGCGTGGTCTGCGCGCCAGTAAAGGCACCGCGCTCATGACCGAATAATTCTGATTCCAGCAAATCCTTGGGGATAGCCGCCGTATTCAAGGCGATGAAAGGCTGTGATGCACGTGGGCTATGCTTGTGCAAGGCACGCGCCACTAACTCTTTACCGCTGCCTGATTCACCGGTAATCAACACCGTCACGTTCGATTGCGATAAACGACCAATGGCGCGAAACACATCTTGCATGGCAGGTGCCTGGCCCAGTATCTCCGGTGTTTCAGAGATGCTTTGCTCAACACTGGATTCGCGCAGGCTTTCATCCAGCGCGCGTCGTATCAACTCAACTGCCTTGTCGAGATCAAAAGGCTTGGCCATATATTCAAAAGCCCCGCCCTGAAAAGCAGCCACTGCAGATTCCAGATCAGAAAACGCTGTCATGATAATCACAGGCAAGCCAGGATATTTGGCTTTGACGGTTTGCAAGAGTTCAAGGCCGGATGCTCCGTGCATGCGTATGTCAGACACCAGCACTTGCGGCGTATCACTTTGCAAGGCATTCATCGCATCTCTTGCATTGGTGAAGCTGCGGGTTGCCAGGTTTTCTCTCGCCAGCGCTTTTTCCAGCACCCAGCGAATTGAATCATCGTCGTCCACTATCCAGATTGGTTTCATATTGTCGTTTTGCAGTCTGTGTTAAGCATATCGATAGAAGGAGCACTTTTGGTGCAGCCACTTTGCCACACCTTTATTTAAGGGAGTGGTATCAGTATCCGGAAATCCGTACATCCCGGCCGGCTCTCACATTCGATGACACCCATATGTTGTTCAACGAAAGTTTGTGCCAGCGTCAGACCCAGACCGCTACCGCCTTCCTTGCCCGACACCAGGGGATAGAAAATGCGATTGCGAATCTCAGGTGGGATGCCCGGACCGTTATCAATGATATGCAAGTCTAATGCCAGCCTGTAACGTACCTTGGCCAAAGTGATCTGGCGCACCACGCGCGACTTGAAAGTCAGCACGGCATCGCCCTGCCGGATACGCTCGCTCAGTGCTTGCGCCGCATTGTGGGCAATGTTCAGGACTGTCTGTATCAGCTGTTCTTTGTCGCCACGAAATTCTGGTATCGATAAATCATAGTCGCGCTTGATACTCAGACCCTGCGGGAATTCAGCGACGATCAGGCTGCGCACGCGCTCACAAACCTCATGGATATTGACGTCACCAACTATATGCGGCAGGCGATGAGGTGCCAGCAAACGGTCCACCAGAGTCTGCAACCTGTCGGCCTCCTTGATGATGACCTGGGTATATTCGCGCAATTCACGCAAGTGCCGCTCGGGCAACTCCAGCTCCAGCAATTGTGCTGCGCCACGTATGCCACCCAGGGGATTCTTGATTTCATGCGCCAGATTACGTATCAGCTCCTTGTTGGCCTTGCTCTGGTCGAGCATGCGCTCTTCCCTGTCGAGCTTGAGTTGCTGTACGTTCTCGCGCAACTCTATCAGGACGGGCGTATCAGGGTTATCCAGTGCCGTAACTATGCTGTGTACATGCAAGGGCTCACGCCCTGCCCGCTCCAGTGTCAGGTCCTGTCGTTTGTCGGCAAACTGATGGGCTACTGCCTGATGGAAAACGGCGGTCAATTCCTGGCCGTTCAGGAAAAGATCGGTCAGTTTCAAATGCGTCAGTGATTTGAAGGAAGAATCGAGCAGGTTTTCAGCAGCTGCGTTGGCAAATAAAATGCTGCCCTCAGCATCCAGCACGATCACTGCTGAAGTCAGCAAATCCAGGCCAGCAAATAAGGTAAGTGGAGTTTTCAAAACTTGTCCATAAAAAAAGGCCGCACAGAGCGACCTTTACGCAAGCATCATGCCCGAACAGCATTTTGCATTTTCACACTGGCAACTTATTTTGCGTTGGCAATTTCACGTTTTAGTGCTTCTATGTTCTTTTCGGTGCGCGCGATCTCTTCTTTCATCAAATTGGTGCGTTCCTGATATTTGGCGAAATTTCTTTCATCACCACGACGCTCAGGCTCACCATTATTGTATTCTTTCTTCAGATTGGCGAGCTTTTGCTCTTCTGTCTTCAACTCATCCTGCAAAATCTGCTTGCGGTCAGAATCCCTGGCTTTTTGTGTGCTGTCATCCACCTTGGGAAAATCACTAGGGCTGCTAGCCGGTTTGCCGCCTTGCGGCTTTTTACCTGGTGCCGGTAAAGTTGGCGCAGGAACAACGGTAATGCCTTGCAATTCTACTTTTTTGCAACCTTTGACAGCGCCTGTGTTTTTGTATTCTTTTTTACCATTATCGTCCACACACAGGAAGACATCGCCCTGCGCATAGGCAAGCGTCTGCACACCAATAAAGAGAATAAGGCCTGACAAGAGACGGTTCATAGGAAAGCAATAGTCATTAACAGACTGATAGTGTATGTCATGCAGCGCTGCAACACAATTACAGACAAATTAGCATTTGTAACAAAAAAAGCGAGGTTACCCTCGCTTTTTTTGTCTATTTGCTCAGATTACAGAGAGTAATACATGTCAAATTCCACTGGATGCGTGGTCATGCGGAAGCGTTGTACTTCTTGCATTTTCAAGTCGATGTAGGCGTCGATCATGCTGTCGCTGAATACACCACCGCGTGTCAGGAACTCGCGGTCTTTGTTCAATGCTTCCAGAGCTTCTTCCAGAGATGCGCAAACTGTTGGGATCAATGCATCTTCTTCTGGTGGCAAATGGTACAGATCTTTGCTGGCTGCTTCGCCAGGATGGATCTTGTTCTGTACGCCGTCCAGACCTGCCATCATCAATGCAGCAAAGCACAGGTATGGGTTAGCCAGTGGATCAGGGAAACGTGTTTCGATACGACGGCCTTTTGGATTGGCAACGTAAGGAATACGGATGGAAGCAGAACGGTTACGTGCAGAGTAAGCCAGTTTAACCGGAGCTTCATAACCTGGAACCAGACGCTTGTAGGAGTTGGTACCTGGGTTAGTGATCGCATTCAATGCTTTTGCATGCTTGATGATACCGCCGATGTAGTACAGGGCGAAATCAGACAAACCAGCATAGCCGTCGCCAGCAAACAGGTTTTTGCCATCTTTCCAGATGGATTGATGCACGTGCATGCCAGAACCGTTGTCGCCAACGATAGGTTTAGGCATGAAAGTGGCTGTCTTGCCATAGGTGTGAGCAACATTCCAGACCACGTATTTCAGGTTTTGTGTCCAGTCAGCGCGCTCTACCAGAGTAGAGAACTTGGTGCCGATTTCATTTTGACCAGCGCCAGCCACTTCATGGTGATGCACTTCAACCGGGATACCCAGGGATTCCAGGATCAGGCACATTTCAGAACGCATGTCCTGGAAGCTGTCGACCGGAGGGACTGGGAAGTAACCGCCCTTAACCGTTGGACGGTGGCCAGTATTGCCGCCTTCCAGTTTTTCGCCTGTCGTCCAGGAAGCTTCGTCAGAATCAATCTTGACGAAACAGCCAGACATATCCACTTTCCAGCGTACGCTGTCAAAAATGAAGAATTCTGGTTCTGGACCAAAGTAAGCTGTATCACCAATGCCAGAGGATTTCAGGTAAGCTTCAGCACGTTTCGCGATGGAACGTGGGTCACGGTCATAGCCCTTGCCGTCAGATGGCTCGATTACGTCACATTGCATGAACAATGTGGTTTCTTCAAAGAATGGATCAATATTGGCAGTAGATGGATCTGGCATCAGCAACATGTCAGATGCTTCAATACCTTTCCAGCCAGCGATGGACGAGCCGTCAAATGCGTGGCCAGATTCGAATTTATCGATGTCGAACTGGGAAATTGGAACAGTTACGTGCTGTTCTTTGCCTCGGGTATCAGCAAAGCGAAAATCAACGAATTTGACTTCGTTATCTTTCGCCATTTTCAAGACTTCTGCGGCTGTCATTGCCATGTGAAACTCCTCTGAGAGCTAAAAAATAAATTCGGAAATTGCTGAGTGTTGCGCCTGCCAGTTTTGTGCAATATTGACCAATAGACAAACCTTGTCTTATTGCCCTGATATACAACTTACCTATCACATCCACCCGGCGGCTCAACTCACCGGGGATAATAGCAGAAACCATGCCATCATCCAGATCGTGTATATATAAATACGAAAATTGTTAAATGCTTGTTTTTGTGGCGTTTTCTTGTTCAAAACGAGAACTGCACGGGATGGTGCAAAAGTACAGCGTCGCACTAAAATGATGCAAACCTCTTAAAAATTACCATTTTGGTGCATTTTTCTAAAAATGGCATCATCACGCTGCATTTTGGTGCGCCAATAAAATCCCTTTCCGCATCCTTAGCCAGGTGCTCGCCATCAAAGTAGACACAGCTTAAAAAAATGCAAAATTAACAATATTGATCAAAATCAACAAGCCTTGGTTTTGTGCTGCGCCCGGCTCGCTGTCATTTAGACTGTTTTGTATTTTCCAGACACCAATGCCCCTCCCGTCTATCTTGCCCTGATTGAACTCAAGCATGGGTGTTGGCAGCTACATCTATAGTTAACTATGTCGCCACCCCCTTATTTGCCCAGATATCTGCCCAGGCCCATTCTGTTTGCCACACTGACTTTTGTGCTGGCAATGCTGGCCAGCACTGTCATCATAATGAAACTGGATGACAGCGCCATTAAAGAAGAAAACCTGCTTGCCTACGACCTGGCCCGCGCGCAGGCCAATGCCTTGCAAAACAATATGCACAAGGCGATATCTTCTACCTATGCCCTTGCAGGCATGGTGGCAGACAATAGTGGCCGCATCCGTAACTTTGAACGCTTTGCCGACAAGATACTGCAATATCACCCGCAGATCGCCGCCCTGTACCTGGCACCGCAAGGCATTACTACTGAAGTCGCACCGGCAGAATGGCGCGATCATGGCCTGGGCATCAATTTACTGACTGATCCTGTTCGCAAGACCGAAGCCTTGCTGGCGCGTGACAGCCACCAACTGACGCTGGCAGGGCCACTACCGCTGACCCGTGGCGGTACAGGCATCATCGCCCGCCTGCCGGTTTATCTGGATGACGCTATTGATGCCAGCAAACCCGCAGAATTCTGGGGCCTGATCTCAGCAGTCATTGATTTGCAAGGCGTGCTGAAGGATGCAGAATTATCCAAGCTGGTCGCCCGTGGTTATGAATACCAATTGTGGCGCATCGATCCCAATACCAGTGCTCAGCTCATCATACAAAAATCCCCTGGCTTCAAGTCTGGCCGCAACATCCTTTATGCCTTCAAATTACCCAATGTTGAGTGGACACTGGAACTGGTCCCCAAGCATACAAACGTCTTTAGCAAAACCCATTTACTCAATTGCACTATCGGCTTTTTATTCAGCCTGATGCTGGCCTACCTGGTCAGGCTCTTGCTGGAAGCAAGTGAACAAAGAAAAAACCTGAAAAACATCATCAGCAAAAGAACTGCTGAACTAAGCCAGCGCGAAACCGACTTGCGACGCGCCCAAAGAATTTCAAAAACCGGCAGCTGGAGCACAGGCGACGACGGGCAAACATGGCGCTACTCTGAAGAAGCAAGCCGCATACTTGGTTACCCACCAGACAGCAAGCTCGATTGCCCCAGCTTGCTGCAACGCATACACCCTGATGACGTGGAAGCCGTACAAAATTTCTGGAGCCAGGTACAAGCCTGCACCGATGCCAGCATAGAACACCGCATACTTATCCAGGGAGAAGTGCGCTGGTTGCATTCGCAATATGATGCGCAAAGCGCAAGGCATATGGGCACGGTGCAAGACATTACAGAACGCAAGCGTGCAGAAGAAGATTTGCGTATCGCCGCCATCGCCTTTGAAGGCCAGGAAGGCATGGTCATCACCGACGAGCACCGCAGTATCTTGCGCGTCAACCAGGCATTTACCCGCATCACCGGTTACAGCCGTGAAGAAGCGCTAGGCAAGCAAACCAGCCTGCTCAAATCCGGCCTGCATGGTGCCAGCTATTATGAAGACATGGGCAAACAGCTTGCCGCCAACGCCTACTGGCAAGGCGAAATCTGGAACCGCAGAAAAAATGGCGAAGTCTATCCAGAATGGCTAACCATCACTGCAGTCAAAAACACCAGCGGCAAAGTCGTCAACTATGTCGCCACCATGCTTGACATCACACAGAGGAAAGCGACAGAGGCCAAGCTCGAACACCTGGCCTACCACGACCCGCTGACTGGCCTC
The DNA here is from genome assembly GCF_003201815.1 of Undibacterium pigrum. GTDB lineage: Bacteria > Pseudomonadota > Gammaproteobacteria > Burkholderiales > Burkholderiaceae_D > Undibacterium > Undibacterium pigrum. Next base: position 32,408 of record NZ_QJKB01000022.1, on the reverse strand, counting down.
GCCAACCGTCGCCTGTTAATTGATCGCCTGCAACACAGCCTGCTGGCAAAAAGCCGCAGCAATCACTATGGTGCGGTACTCTTCCTTGATCTTGATGACTTCAAAACCATCAATGACAGCAGTGGCCACGGCAGGGGCGACATGCTCTTGCAAGTCGTCGCGAAACGCCTGGAACACAGCATACGCAAAGGCGATACCCTGGCCCGTTATGGCGGCGATGAATTTGTCTTGCTGCTTGAAGAACTCAGCGACAACATCCGCGAAACCGCCATAGAAACCCAGATGATCGCCACCAAGATACTGGCCGACCTGCGTGCGCCCTATGACCTTGAACACATTGAATATCACAGCAGCGCCAGCATAGGCATCACCCTGTTCGACAAACAAAATACCTCGGCAGAAGAATTATTGAAACAGGTGGAAGTTGCCATGTATGAAGCCAAGGCCAGCGGTGGCAACAGTTTCCGCTTCTTTGATAAAGACATGCTCGACATCGTCAACACCCGCGCAGCCCTTGAAGCAGATATGCGCCACGGCCTGCAACAGGAACAATTCGTTTTATATTATCAGCCGCAGGTCAATAGCGCGGGCGTGGTCACAGGTGCAGAGGCGCTGGTGCGCTGGCAGCATCCACAAAAAGGCCTGGTGCCACCATCCGACTTCATCCCACTGGCAGAAGAATCTGGCCTCATCCTCAGCCTGGGTGCCTGGATACTGGATACCGCCTGCGCCAAACTGGCAGAATGGCAAAGCAGCGAAGATACAAAAAACCGCACCCTGGCCGTCAATGTCAGCGCTCGCCAGTTCAGGCAAAATGATTTTGTCGCGCAAGTGCTGGACAACATCGCCCGCCATCATATCGATGCCAGCAAACTCAAACTGGAATTAACCGAAAGCCTGCTGGTCGACAATGTAGAAGCCACCATAGATAAGATGAACCAGCTAAAAACCAGAGGCGTAGGATTTTCACTGGATGACTTTGGCACCGGCTATTCATCCCTCTCTTACCTCAAACGCCTGCCGCTGGACCAGCTCAAGATAGACCAGTCCTTTGTGCGCGACATCCTCAGCAATAACAATGACGCCGTCATCACCAGAACCATCATCGCCCTGGGTCAAAGCCTTGGCCTGGCCGTGATTGCCGAGGGCGTGGAAACCATAGGCCAGCGCGATTTCCTGCAGCAGCAAGGCTGCCTTTCCTATCAGGGTTATCTGTATGGCAAACCCAGCGCCGATTTGCGATAAACTACTGGACAAGTTTCACGTACTATTCACTTACTATGCTGCCAACGATACCAAGCCCAGGAGCCGCCATGTCTACCGATCAAACCCTGCAAACAGCCCGCCAGCGCGGCCAGGAACAAGCACTGCCCTATGCCGGCGCAGTCACCCCGCAAGAAGCCTATGCCCTCCTGCAAAATGATAGCAAGGTAGTACTCATCGACGTGCGCACCAATGCTGAACGCGACTGGGTAGGCAGAGTCAACATCAATCCAGAACAACACCTGGCCGTACAATGGAGCCTCTACCCCGGCGGCACACCCAACCCAGACTTCCTGGCACAACTGCAAGCCAGTGCAGCAGACAAGGACAGCATCATCCTCTTTCTCTGCCGCTCAGGCGTACGCTCCCGCCACGGCGCCAAGCTGGCAACAGAAAACGGCTACGCCAACTGCTTTGACATCCTGCAAGGTTTTGAAGGCGACAAGGACGAGCAAGGCCACAGAAAAACCCTAGGTGGCTGGTGCCAGCACGGCCTGCCCTGGCTGGGCGCTTAACTTAATGCAAAAGCAAGATTTACAAAAAACAAGAAAAAAGCTTCCATATTGAAGTTTGCTTTGCTAGAATAGCGGACTTCGCTGTTACGGCAAGTTAAAGCGAATGCAGGAGAGGTGGATGAGTGGTTTAAGTCACACGCCTGGAAAGCGTGCGTAGGTTTATCCCTACCGGGGGTTCGAATCCCCCCTTCTCCGCCATGAATATAAAAGCCCTTGGATGATTCCAAGGGCTTTTTTTTTGGTGCACTTGTTACGAAACACGGGCTAAATGACACAAAAAATGTCCTATAAATAAATGCTGAACGCCCCACCATCAAATAAGCTGGTACTCCGCTACGTATCGCAGGCAAGTCATTCCATGCCAGACAATACCGACACAACCTACATGCAACACTACAAATGCAACAACCTGCTTGCAAAATAACAGGTACATTCCAAACTACACAGACGATGCAAGGCGACGTTACCGCGCAAGCAACGCAAAAGAGACAACGTGCAGGAAATAGGTTTTTCTATGACCGCTTAACCTGTATTGCGCAGCTGCATCTAGAGTAGCTACGGGACAAGGTTGTCTCGGGTCGTGTCATCTTTTTTAGAAAAAGAACCTCAGTCGGATAAACAAAAGTGCATACCAAAATCGTAATTCACATACTGCAACTACGCACGCATAGCTAGTTTAATAGTTAGTCACCAGCATATTTTTCAAAATTAAAGGCTGACAGTTGTTTTATTTGCAGTTAATACTTAAGATTGTTGAAGTCAATAAATAATTGCGAATTTAATACATCAAGCGAATTCAAATGAAAAAATCCTTTTCAGGTTTCTACGCGCCAAGCCAAGCAGAATTTGAGAAGCTTTGGGATGAAGGCACGATCATTTTTGATGCAAATGTTTTACTTGATCTATACAGGTATCCGAAAAATGCACGAGATGAATTTATAGCTGTTTTGGAGAAGTTGAGCGCCAGATTCTGGATTCCACATCATGTTGCGCTTGAATTTCAACGTAACCGCCTGACAGTCATCGCAGGCGAAAAAAAATCAACAGAAGATGCCTACAAATTCGCTAGTACTTTAATTGCCAACGTTAAATCGAAAATAGATGAACTTCAGATTGATAAGCGCGGTTTAAATATTTCTGCTGAAAGGCTAATAAATAGTCTAAATGAAGCAAACATTCAATTTATTGAAGCTGCAAAAGCCGCCCATGATCAGCAGTTAGAAGTTTCGTCTTCTGATCCAATCAGAGAAAAAATTGACGACTTATTTGCGGAGAAAGTTGGACCATGCCCTGCAAATCAAGAAGAATTAATTAGATTAACGCATGATGGAGAAGGTCGATACGCTTCGAAAATTCCGCCAGGCTATAAGGATGATGCCAAAGGGAAAAATCCAAGCGACGCAACATTCATTTTTAATAAATTGAAATACGAGCGAAAATTTGGTGATCTTATTTTCTGGCGACAGTTGATCAACTACGCAAAAGAAAATAACGTGAAAAGCATAATGCTCGTTACTGCTGACGGTAAAGATGATTGGTGGCAAAATGAATTTGGTCGAACCATTGGCCCACACCCAGAATTGACACATGAAATCATGAGCGAAGCGAATGTGGAAATTTTTTGGATGTACTCACCCTCCCAATTTTTCAAGCATGCTAGCACACGCCTTGATGCAAAAGTCTCCGATTCCTCGGTCAAAGAAATTGAAGATATCTCGTTAACTGCTGTTGAAAACCTATCAAACATACCCACTGCGACAATTAGCCCCCAAGAAATGTTGAAATTCAGCGGCGATCTTTCTAAATGGATGTGGAAAACGAGAAAAACTGTTACTCAGAATCCGAAGCGAGAACAACTGCATTGGTATCATGAAGATGATTTGACAGATAGTATTGTCACTACGAACAGTGAGAAAATAAGTCACTTTAAAACATACATGTTTCTAGAAAAAATATTTGGAAACATTAGATTTAATGAAGAGCCTTTTCCAAAATTTGTTTCCTTTAATAAATCAAGAGACCTCGGCATTGAAATTATTTTAAAAGACGATCTATTTGGACTTTTGTATGATGAAGATACGCATAATCAAATCAATACTATGAGAAAGCAATTTTGGGGAGACAAATTATCTATTGTTTTTCTTGCGGAAAAAAACCATGCTGAGTATCGCAATAAAAGTTTTCTATCGCTTTTAGAAGAAGAGATAAATTCAATCGCAGAAAGACATGACTATGCGTCCATTCTGGTCGCAATTAAGTATGATAGCCAAATAGAGTTACTTGCAAGCACTTGAAAATGACTGGATAAAATAGTTTTTCTGATGGAGACTACGCGATATTTTTATCGAAAGATATGCGCATTAGCAATTTTAAAGACCCGTGGGAATATAGCATTTGTATTTTTGGCGAGATTTTTGCAAAAACCATCATTAAACGAAAACCCGCGATGCTTGAGAAAGTCATCAGAAACGCTGTTGGTTATGGATTTGAAAAGCTAAAACGAAGTATTTGTAAATGTGGAGATGAGAATTGCGCAGCACAGGGAGTGGCTTAAAAATGAATCTGATCCGCCATTGATTTATGCAGCTGCGATGGGAGACTTGAAATGCTAGGCAGAAGCTAATAAAAAAGAATATCCGCCGCCAGCAGTGGAGGTCATACAAGATATCGAAAGCCTTTTAATATATGCGCACCAATTAGCGTATAACATTAAATCAAAACAAGGTTTCAACAGACATAGGCACGACATCGTCGTCTTTAACACAGGTAAGCGCACCAGTTTATACCCTGAAGTCTCATCCATGAATTGGTATGGAGATGTTCCGGAGGATGGAAGCGCTGAGTAAATATATAACAGAGAATCAGACACCATCCAGCCAGGGTAGCCGTTTACTCAAGCCAGCGCAGATGCGAATAGCCCACGTATTCGCACACAAAATTTTAAGGTGGATATCGATATCTTTCGGTCTCGACATGCGTGCGATTACGTTACACTAATCGCACCTACGCGTTGGCCCACTTTGTCAGCATGCTGCAGGTGTTTATCCAAACCAATCGCTTCAGAACCAAGCTGCCGCAATATAACCCGGCAATTACGATCCCTCTGATACAGGCCACCTCAAACACCATCACCCTGCAGCGCTATGCAGTGGCCGGGCTGGAACAGATGTTCAGGCCAGGGTACGAGTACAAAAGGCTGGCGTGATCCTGAGCGAGATCTACCTGGCATCGATGCACCAGGGAGACATGTTTTCTGGTCACGTTGAGAAGCCGGCGCTGAAGGATGTGCTTGACTAGGTCAATAAGCGCTATGGAAAGGACACGCTGAAGCTAAGCCAGGATAGGAGCCGGCACTCCTGGAAGATGCAAATGGAAGCGAAGTCACCGTGCTACAAGACTGACTGGGATGAATTACCCGTTTGCAGGTAATTTACAAAGAGAGAAATTCGGCCAACCACGCAAATCAGGCAGTCGATGCAACAGGCAATAAAGGCCGCCAGTTTTTTTGTCATGCAAGTCCTAACATGACATTAAAAGAATTATGAAACTCTCTAAATGATATCAGTCCTGTCGTAACTCCCTCAGTTATACATTGCAAATTAAATAAAAAACAACACACCGATTTGCCTTTAGATTTAGCAACTATACTAACATGACAATATACCAATTACTCATGTAAGGCATTTTATGATTGACCCTATTTCAGCGGCACTGGCGACTGTAGCGGCAAAAGAAATTACAAGCGCCATAATTAAGCCAATATTCAATTTGGCATTTCAAGGGAGTAAGAAACTCACCGAAAATGTTCGGGATATCTTTGCAAATAAGTTTGCTGATTATGTTGGTAGGCAAATCGATCGTCATTCACATCTCAACACATTGGTATTTCAAAATCCAATGTCGCTGGAAGAGCTTTACTTGCCATTAACGCTTTCGCCTAGTATGAAAAATTCTGACATGAAGGAAATATTGGTCAACAAATTTCCGGAAAAGTTACTTCAAGAAACAAAAAGAATACTAATTACAGATACTGCAGGAATGGGAAAATCCACCCTCATGAAATACATGCTCATTCACTGTATTCGCTCAAATTTTTCCGTTCCAATTTTCGTCGAACTCCGCCATCTATCACGCGCCAGGACACTCAAAGTACTTCTAGAGGAAGAACTAAACGGTTTAGATTCGGATAATGATCACAAATTCGAACAAGATGATTTAAATAGCGTATTAAAAAAAGGGCAATTTGTGTTCTTTTTGGATGGCTATGACGAAATTTCGTTTGTTGACCGTGAGGAGGTCACTAAAAGCATTAAGACATTCATCGACTCGTTCCCAAACAATTATTTCATAATAACGTCCCGTCCAGAGACGGCGTTAGTATCGTTTTCATCATTTGAAAAATATCATATTCGCCCTCTGAAAAAGGCAGAGTCGTTCGAGCTAATTCGGAGATATGACAGAAATGGGCAAAGAGCAGAAACTTTGATTGCTCGACTTATGGGAAAAGAGTTACGATCAGTTCATGAATTCTTAGTTAATCCGTTATTAACAACCTTGTTATACCGATGTTTTGAATATAAACAAAGCCTACCGGAAAAGAAACACGTTTTTTATCGCCAAGTATTTGATGCCTTATATGACTGGCACGATGCTAGTAAAGACGGTTACAACACACGAGAAAAAAAATCTAAACTTGACTTAGATAGTTTTCATCGTGTTCTAAAAGTGATGGGCTTTATTTCGACGATGTCTGGCGAAATCGAGGGCGACAAAGACAAAGTTTTGAAATGGATCAACGATGCGAAAAATCTTTGTTACGGGCTGACCTTTTCAGAAAATGCTTTCTTAGAAGATATTACTCAGGCTGTGCCAGTGTTTGCAAGAGATGGGCTCGCGTACAAATGGGCTCATAAATCTCTCGCAGAATATTTTGCAGCACAATACATCTGCACAGAAGGAAAATATCAGCAAGAAGACATCTTTAAGCATATTACCCAAGTTTTTCAGATCGCGAAGTTTGTTAACGTTCTGGATCAGATATATGACGTCGACCAAGCGGCATTTAGAAAGTATATTTCACTTCCTTTTGCAAGATCATTCATTATCCATCGCGAGCATAGTTACAAAAATATGAGTCCATTGATCCCCGCCGAAGAGCTGGAATTACGACGTTCAATTACGTTCGGTAGCTCGTACTTTCTGGCACGGGATGTGAATGTTGCTTCGAATAATTCGCCTGCGGTAGAACCTTACGTCGTGGCTTCGGTAGATGATGATACTGATTTACAACATCAACGTATTTCCATCGCAAAAATATCAAATTTAAAAGGTAGTATATTTGTAATTAAAGTCCTTACCACGAATGGCATTATCGGCGCTATATTAAAAAGCAAACGAGATCCTCTAGTACGTGCAGCAAATATAGCTGACAACACAAAAAAACCAATAGCGATATATGGTCTCAAAACAAAGAAGACTATAAAAATAGATGACAGAACAGATGACATTACAAACAACAACAGAAATTTCTCAAACATCACGCGTTTGTTGATTCGAGAGATGGAACCCACATCAGTGTCATTTGAAAACTGTCAAGCTTTCTGCAATTCGTTCGATGACGATCAGTCGAGAACAAGTTTCACAGAGAAGATTATGGCGATTACTAAAGAAGCAAATAAATGATTTCGGAAAAAAAATGCCCCTCAATAGAAGTAGCTCAACACGAAATTCAAGTCGTATTTTTATAAAATTTCATTTCGAAGAAAGGTTGAGTCAACAACCTCTCTAAATGCCTACTGGTTTTGGTAAAGTATTTTCACCAAACGAAACTCCCAGTCTTAATGCTGATCAGGCATATGAGACACAGCACTATGCAAGTGCGAATAATCCCGAGTATTCGCACTTACGATTTTACGTGCCAAGAACGATTGAAAATAAAGCAATTCCATGCCACTATCCTCGCTCGATTATTTTCAGGAATGCAGCATGAGTAATATTATTGAGACCATCCAGGTATCAGGTTTCGACGCTGAAGGTGAGCCAGAGATTCATATCCACGAAGATAAAACCATACTTCTTGAATTTTCTTTTATGCCGCCTTCAGATGTGGAAACTGAAGAGGATGAAGCTCTATACGAAGATTTTGATGAACAGATCGAAGCAGCTATCTATACGCCCGTCATCTGGGAAGATCGTGAGCGGTTCATCATTGAATCACCAGCTGAAAATACCGTTGAGTTATTACAGAAATTTCTTGCCACTTATCGTGCGAATAAAGATCAGTAATAAACTTTGGAATTCAAAACACAAATTGAAAACACATACGGCGGGAGCTTAGGAATGTTCGCGGCTAAAACAGCTCCTACAACAGCGCTTTCCTACCTGCTTTCATCCCTTACCTGCATCAACAAATGCCCCAGGCGATTCTTGCCTTTGCCGTTGGGGCCTATGCCCCAGTAGCTATCGTAAGGGGAATTTTCTACCAGCAGTTTTTTGGCTGTGCCCAGCAGCAATTGCTTTAATTCCGGATTTTGAAATTTTGCGCGCAGGCCGGTGAGCATGATGGATTCTTTGACTTCATCCCAGTCTCTTCTTATGGGGATGTCTCTGTTTTGGCCAAGGTCTTTGGCTTGTTTGGGTGAGCCGCAATTCAGTATCTTTTCGAAATGAGATGTTCCCTCGAATTTCTTTGCCTGGAAATAATGCTCCATCGTGCGCCAGTGGTGGCCATCAAGCTCGAAACCAAATCCGGCAAAATTTGAGAGTTCGTAATACTGATCATCGCGGTCAAAGAAGAATATTATTTTCGCCATACGTTTGATTCAATTAATTTCTGCTGGTTTATTACATGCTGATCAGTGAAGCAAAGCGTGCCAGGTCAACATTGCCGCCAGAAATGACGACACCGACTTTTTTACCCTGCAAATTAAGTTGCCCGCCAAACAGGGCAGCGGCGCTGAGGCAGCCGGTGGGTTCTACGACGAGTTTCATACGGTTGGCGTAGAACTTCATTGCTTCTATCAGTTGTGCATCTTCGACGGCGAGTATGTCATCGACCTTGTCTTTGATGACGGCGAAAGGCTGCACGCCCAGGTACTGGGATTGCGCGCCATCGGCGATGGTGTCAGGTGTGCTGATATGAACGATTTCGCCAGAGCGCAGGCTTTGCTGGCCATCGTTGCCTGCCTGTGGTTCTACACCATAGACGCGGCAATTTGGCTGCATGGCTTTGGCAGCGGTGACGCAGCCGGATAGCAAGCCACCACCACCCAGCGGCACCAGCAAGACATCAAGGCTGCCCACTTCTTCTATCAATTCTTTGGCGAGTGTGCCCTGCCCGGCCATGATATGGGGATGATCAAAAGGCGGGATGAAGGTGAGGCCACGTTCTTCGCTGAGTTGGCGACCTATGGCTGCGCGGTCTTCTTTGTAGCGGTCATACAAAATGACTTCTGCACCGTAGGCACGGGTGGCAGAGATTTTGACGGCAGGCGCATCACTGGGCATGACGACGACGGCTGGCATGTTCAACAGGGAGGCCGACAGGGCTATGCCTTGGGCATGATTGCCAGAAGAAAAGGTAACGACACCGCGCTGACGTTGCTCAGCATTAAACTGCAACAAGGCATTGTAGGCACCACGAAACTTGAAGGAGCCTGAACGCTGGAAGTTTTCGCATTTGAAAAAAACCTGGGCACCTGTCAGCACATTGGCCATGCGCGAAGTCAGCACTGGTGTGCGCTGCGCAACAGCAGAGATGCGGCCATGGGCGGCTGCAATATCTTCAAAACTGATGGGCAACTGGCTCATGTCGCGCTCCCTTTCTGTGGCAGATAGGTGTACACGGTCGAGCGGGCAATGCCCAGGGTATTAGCAACGATGGTCTGGGCATTTTTTAAGTCCATCAGCCCTGCCTGCGACAACTTAAGTATGGCAGCGCGCCTTTGCGCTGGTGTCAGCATACGTGGCGTTGTGTTGAGACTGGAGGCGTACTGCTCCAGCGTGCTGCGTATGACGTCAAGGCTGGGTGAGACAAGATTCTCTCTGATGTCGACCGGTGGCGATTCAGTTTGTACCAGTTGCTGCAGGCTGGACGCAGCTGCACTCAGTAAAGACACATCGATATTGAGGCAAATCGCCATGACATATTCGCCATCGCCATTTTTTATACCTATCGAAGTGCTCTTGGCGGGCCGTCCATCAGGGAATTGATTTGGGTAGCTTTGCAAGACTTCAGGGAAACTGGGATCGCTGATGCGCGCCAGGCCAATTTCAGTCGTGCTGGCACCGACACTGCGGCCAGACAAGTTGTTGGAAATGGCAACCACATGATGCTCATCAACGGTGAGATCGTGCAGCACGACCTCTACCAGCGGGAAGAAAGTCTTGCCCAGCGCATCAACGATTTTTTTGCCTTCTCTCAGCAGTAATTGATTTTCAGTAAGCTTCATGACTGACATTATGTCACATTACAACAAGTTGTCAATATTTGACATTTGTGGTTAGAATGGCGCTCTTTTTTCAAAAGCCGGGGAAATTTCTACAAAATTTCAACCCGTTTTTGATACTTTTTTTAAACAAGTACGCAAAGTACATCAGGAGACAGCGTGAAATTATTGGTAGCGACAGCATGGCTGCTAGGCAGCATCGTCATCAGCACTGGCAGCACACAGGCCGAAGAATTAACTGGCACTTTAAAGAAAATCAAGGAGAGTGGCGTAATTACCCTGGGGGTACGCGATTCATCCGTGCCCTTCTCTTTTATCGACGACAAGCAGGTATATCAGGGTTACTCGGTAGACTTGTGCAAGAAAGTCGTCATTGCTGTGCAAAAGCATTTGGGCCTTGCCAGTCTCAAGACTGAGTTCAACCCCGTTACTTCAGCCAGCAGATTGCCCTTGATGGCAAATGGGACGATAGATCTGGAATGTGGATCAACGACAAACAATCTGGAACGCCAGAAGCAAGTGGCATTTGCTCCTACCATGTTCCTGGCTGCTGGCCGTTTGATGTACAAGAAATCGTCAGCCATACAAAGCCTGGCAGACTTGCGCGGAAAAACCGTAGTCTCGACGGCGGGCACAGCCAATCTCAAGCAATTGACGATCATGAATGGCGAACAAAACCTGGGCCTGAATATAGTTGCGGCGGCAGACCATGCAGAAGCATTTCTGATGCTGGAAACCGGACGTGCAAGCGCCTTTGCACTGGATGACATACTGATGGCCAGCCTGGCAGCAAGTTCAAAAAACCCTGCTGACTATGAAATGAGCAAAGAGCCACTGTCGCTGGAGCCTTATGGCATCATGTTGCGCCGTGAAGATGCCGCTTTCAAAAAAGTGGTGGATACTGCCATCAGCACGATCTATACCTCTGGTGAAATCAATGGCATCTATGCGAAATGGTTTAACAGCAGCATAGCCCCTAAAGGCATCAACCTGCGCTTCCCGGTGTCGCCACAATTGCAAATCGCTTTTGCAAAACCGTCTGACTCAGGTGGCCCAGCCACTTATGCTGCAGTACCTGAAGCACAGAAAAATCTGCTCAAGAAAAAATAAATCTCTCTTTATGTTGGCCTGTCATTGACGCACGTTGACGCCGATGGCATGACTTATTTCAACAGATCAGCATACTCAGCCCAGGCAAATTGATGTGGTGTATCTGCCCTGACTACTTCAGCGCGCACAACCTGCATCGCCTGCACCAGTTTGGCTCGCTTGCGTGGCGCTTTCAAGGCGGCGGGCAAGCGGCTCAGCCAATGGCCATTGGGGCCGACAGGTGCATTGCGCAGGTTCGATAAATATCGCGTGGTCGGCAATGGTTTGCTGGCCAGCACGGCAATAAAATGATCAAGTTGCGCCGGTGAGCTGAAGAGCAGCTCATGCTTCTCAAATTCCACATGCAAAAATACATAACCCCTGTGCGGTATGCAGGGTGGCGATGGTGGGTCCCATACATCTGGCTGATCTGGCACGGGCAAGTGCACCCAGTATGCAAGCGGGCTGCGCCAATGATCTTCAAAACTAAAATGATAGCTTGTCGTCATGCTGGTTTGCTTTGAGTGTTATCCGTTTTTAATGTGTTTTTAACGTACTTGTAGCTGCGAAAATAGCATAAGAAATGCGCTGCCATTACGCAGCATGCTGAATTACTATCATGCTGCATCAATTTCTGGACGGGCTTGATTTTCATCAGCACTGGCGATACCGGCTACGGCTATCTTGATGGGCCAGCCAGGCAAATTCCCCCTAAAAAGAGATACGCATCTTTGGTGTATTGAGGGCGTTTTGATGTTATATGTAATGCTTACAGGTATAGTTTACACTCAGGGAGCCGAATGGACCACAGCATTTCTTTGATCACCACTGTCGCAACCGCTTTTGCCGGAGCACTCGTCTTCGGCTTCATTGCCGAAAAAATTAAAATCCCCGCGCTAGTTGGTTACTTACTGGCCGGCATCGTCATCGGCCCAACTACCCCGGGCTTTGTGGCGGATGTACATATTGCATCGCAGTTGTCAGAAATAGGCGTGATGCTGCTGATGTTTGGCGTAGGTTTGCATTTCTCCCCCAGTGACTTGCTGGCAGTGAGGCGGATTGCCGTACCTGGCGCTGTTTTGCAGATGGGTATAACTACTGCGATTGGGATGGCCGTTGCATCCTGGTGGACATGGAGTATAGGCGGCTCTTTGATTTTTGGCTTGTCACTGGCCTGTGCCAGTACGGTAGTGCTGCTGAAATCACTGGAAGCACGCAATCTCCTGAACAGCATGAATGGCCGCATTGCAGTAGGCTGGCTGGTGGTGCAGGACCTGGTCACTGTACTGGTACTGGTTTTACTGCCACCGCTGGCGGGCGTGTTAGGCAGCACGACAGCCGTTGTTGCAAGCACGACACCGCTGTGGATTACCATAGGTAAGACCTTGTTGCAGGTATCTGCATTTATTGTCTTGATGCTGGTGGTTGGTCGCCGCGCCCTGCCCTGGTTGCTGTGGCAGGTGGCGCGCACTGGTTCGCGCGAACTGTTCACCTTGTCGGTGGTAGCATCGGCGATTGGTATTGCGTATGGCGCTTCACTGGTATTCAGTGTTTCATTTGCACTGGGTGCCTTCTTTGCGGGTACGGTGATGCGTGAATCTGAATTCAGCCATCGTGCAGCGGAAGAATCATTGCCTTTACGGGATGCGTTTTCAGTTTTGTTTTTTGTATCAGTGGGCATGGTGTTTGACCCTGCGATTTTGATCGCACAACCTTTGCGTGTGCTTGGCGTGGTCGCTATTGTCATCGTTGGTAACTTTTTTACCTCTTCTGCCCTGGTGCTTATCTTGCGCTACCCGCTTAATACTGCGCTCTCCATAGGTGCCAGCCTGGGGCAAATTGGTGAGTTCTCTATCATCCTGGCAGGCCTGGGCTTGTCGCTGGGCTTGTTGCCGCAAGAAGGTATGAGCCTGATACTTGCTGGTGTATTGATTTCGATAGGCTTGAATTCTTTCCTGTTCACGCTGATAGGGCCAATCAGGAAATGGGCCTTGTCGCATTCTGACCTGGCGCGGGAACTGGACCAGAGACAAGACCCGTATGCAGAACTGCCTATGAGTACCGATAGAAAATATCTGGAGGGCCAGGTCGTCCTGATTGGTTATGGTAGGGTTGGCCGCCGCATTGCACAGGCCATGGATGAACGCGGCATACCCTATGTCATCGCTGAACAAAATCGCGAAATAGTAGAAGACATGCGCAAGCGTGGCATAGCCGCGGTATCGGGCAATGCGGCAGATCCTGCGGTATTGATACAGGCGCATATAGCCAACGCTGCCATGCTGGTGGTTGCCACGCCAGATACACTTAACGTCAGGCATATGGCGGAAACCGCCAGGGCGCTCAATCCCAATATCGAAATTTTACTGCGCACGCATAGTGAAGATGAATCCATCATGTTGCGCAAGGAAGAAATTGGCGATGTCTTTTATGGGGAAGAAGAACTGGCAAAAGGCATGGCCAGCCATGTATTGAATCGTTTTAAGCCTGATGATGATAAACACCCGCATGCATAATGCGTGAGCATGGTATTGCATGAAAGATTCGCTGTGTCTTGCCAAAGCAAAGGCACAACGAATCTCAATATGCTGACTATTCAATGCAAATGTCAACGCAAATGAACTGCAAAAAATTTCAGAGCATCTGCCACCACCTGCTGGTGCAATGCTCTACGATCCACACCTGCCGGGTCTGCGCAAATCTGAGGCACAGCCATTTTACCGAACGCAGTACACTCAGCCAAAAAACCATAGTGCGTGACTGCTGGTAATATCTGCATCGTGCTGCCAGCGATGTTTGCAGCATATATCCGGGCATTAAACTCGGGTATGGCCTGATCATCATCAGCACCCACCACAATGCGCACCGGCGCCTTGATATTTTGCATGCTGTCTTTTGTCACTACCCTGCCCATGACGGGTGCAATGGAATAAGCAGCGCGTATGCGGGCATCACTATATGATGCGCCGGATACCGCTATGGCATCCTTGACGCGCTGGTTTTCCTTGAGCAGTGTCTGTAATTCTGCCTGGCTGAATTTGGCTTCTGGCGGCAATACGCAATTTGGATTGCTGGCATGTTTGCCGCAAAATTCTTCCCATTGCGCATAGCTGATGCGGGCACCCACGCTTGCCAGTGCAGTGTATCCACCTATGGAAAAACCGGCCACGGCAATACGCTGCGCATCTATCCTGCTGCCAAAGACAGGATCAGCCAGCAGTCTGTCTATCACTATGGAGATATCCCTGGGCCTGTCCCACCAGACCACAAAAGCTTCAAGACGGGTCTTTTCCTCATAGCCTGTATTGCCATGATGATTGACTGCCGCCACGATGTATCCATGTGCTGCCAGGCTTTCAGCCAGCCAGGCCATGGATGCCGCAGAACCGCCCGTGCCATGGGACAATAAAATCAGGGGCAGCTTTTGGGGTGTTGATGACATGACGGCCCCCATCGCATTCGAGCCTGCTTTAAATATGGAAACATTCCATTCTTTTTCTACTGTGCCAGCCTGGGCTGGATACCAGATGGTAGTTGCCAGTGGGCGTGGTTTGCTGGCCGTCCAGTCGAGGCGACTGGCATCTTCATACTGCAGCATCTGCATGCCTACCGGATGTGGTCTGTCTGCCGTCTCAGCAGATACGGCACAATTTGCCAGCGCCAACAAACTGGCAGACATAATCAAATTGCGAATAATAGAAATCATGGAAGCCTACTCTTTAAAATGATGGGCGCTAGCAGGCAATGGCGCGGCGTATGCCTGCGCGCATGTCCATGCAAGTAAGATTTAAATTAGAACTATGTGTTCAGAGAGGTACGACGGGAATGCAGATGTCGCAATCAAAGACGCCAGTCTCAGGATCAAAGCAGGAATTGGTTGAGTAATATTCAAAGCAGGGCCGGGCATCGAGTTGATAGCCGCTGGAAGGTAACCAGTCGCGCAAGATGGCTGTCCAGGCTGCCCCTATTTCTGCGTTGGTCCCTTCAAAACTGAGGGCAGCGTATTCACCACCCGGTATGCTGGTCAGCAAAGCATTGCCAGGGACATCGGCATTACCTGGCAACTCAACCGCGGCATCATAACGGCATAGCGCAGGTTCGGTGATACTGGGGTCATCATGGCTGATGCCGTAGCGCGCCCTGCCAAAGAGATCATGCATGGCCATCCAGGGTACAACAGTGTCGGCCCAGAACTGGCCTACTGATGCACCATAGGGGCCGATGTGGCACAGATAGGCGATCCTGACTTCAGCTCTGTGTATTAATTTAACGTCCATGCTGTTAACCTGTTTCAAGTTGGCAGAGATTCCATTATGGAAGGAAGCATAGGATAGCAATTGATCATTCTTGCTCAAGACTTGATTAATCTTGCTATTTGCGCGGTGCAGCTCTACTTGATATTGCCGCCAGGCAGCAGGTGTATAGGCAAACCTGTCCTTGAATGCCCTGGTAAAGGCTTCTGCTGAACCAAAACCGACAGACAAGGCAATGTCCAGCACTGGCGTGCCAGCTTGCGCAAACAAACGAAATGCGGCCACTTCAAGACGCCGGCGGCGCACATAGTCGCCCAAGCGCTCGCCCATCCAGGCAGCAAACAGTCGATGAAAATGAAATGGAGAAAAATGCGCGACCCCGGCCAGCACCTCCAGATCAAGTGACTGATCGAGATGGCGGTCTATATGCTCCAGCACCCTGTGCATACGGGCCTGGTAGTGGGATTGGTACTGTGAAGGCTTGTCCGGTCTGAGGTCGCTCATGCCTATACCCCTGGGTTGACTTCCCATTCCATGTACTGACTGGATGGCTCAAAACCTTCAGACGCATATAGGGCCTGACCGTCTTCAGTCGCATGCAACCAGATTTTTGCAAAACCTTGCTCATGCGCATAACGCATGGCGTGCTGCAATATCTGTCTGGCCAGGCCTTGCTTACGGTATTCTGCCAGCGTATACATATTGAGCAAATAGGCATCCCTGCCTGCTACATTACCCGGATACGGAGGGCGCACAAAGATCGCGAGCGAACCGCAGGCGACGATGTGTTCCCCGGTTTGCGCTACCCAGGTTTTGCACGCGCCGTTTTGAAAAGCTTCACGGAAATAAGTGCGCGTAGACTGCAACAGATCATCATCTACAGCCTTGCCATGATTAAAATCGACAAGCTTGTCGAACAGGCGCATGCGCAGTTGCACGATTTGTTCAAGATCATCTGACACTGCCTCACGAACTACGATAGTCATCAATGCTCCTTTGCGGGTAACAGTGCTCACAATATGAGCGCAAATGACTATTTTAAAACATCAACATAATATCCATGTAAATAAGCATGGAGTTCTTATGTTGAGCGCCGTAAGCTGATGGCCTTTTCTGGACAGGCTGTCACGCACAAACCACAAGCCCGGCAGGCATCTGCCAGCGGGGTGTAGGCCACCTTCATGCCATGGACTCGCAGTTTGAGTTGCGCCAGCAAGCCCAGTTGCTTATAGTCTTTGTCGTCGATACGACGAACTTCAAAGACGTTTTCCGGGCAAACTGGCACGCAATCGGCCTTACCTTCGCATTTGCTGAAGTTGACGAAAGGGATGATGACGCCAGCTTCCTCTTTGCATAACACCTCTTTTGCTGGCGACATATCAGGCTCGCTCTTGCTCATTACTTTGATGATTGCTTTGATGATTACTCTGGTGATTATCATGGCTGCCATGGTGATGGCCATGCTTTTCATCCCTGTGCCTTCTGCGGCCAAACATGCCATGCTTGAATTTCTCACGCTCTTCTGGCGTCAGTTTTTCCCAGCGACGATGGTGGCAATGATGATCATGGTGCCTGTGCCAGCCGCCATGACCGCGCATGCCGCCAAACAGGATTTTACTCAACACCAGCAAGCCCAGTGACTGTAAAAAATCTATGCTGCGGGCACCGACAAACAAGGCAGGCATGAGCCAGTTCCACAGCATCATGACTACCCAGCTCAAGGCGCTGATGCCAGCAACGACCAATACCATTATTTTCAATACTCTCAATCTCATTAACATATGAAACTCCACTTAATTAAATTCATCCAGTAAGTCTTGCAGGCGGGTTCGCAAGTGCAAGACTGCATAGCGTTTGCGCGCCAGCAGGGTGTTCACACCCAGGCCAGTGGCGGCAGACATTTCTTTAAAACTCAGGCCTTCGATTTCATGGCCTATGAAGGCATCGCGCTGCTCTTCTGGCAATTCATCGAGTGCCTCATACAATTCTTCCAGCATGACATTGCGGGCGTAGGCAGCTTCTGGCCCCTCATCACTGGATGGCAAGACTTTATCCAGCCATGCTTCATCTTCACTACCCTCCTCCAGATCAGGCAGGGCAACTTCCTTTTTCTTGCGGAAGCGGTCTATGATGCGGTTGCGTGCCACCCTGAACAGCCAGGCACCGACCTGTTCTATAGGTTCGGGCAGGCGGTAAGCTTCGACCAGCTCATAAAACACATCTTGCAATATGTCCTCCGCCTCGCTGGCATCGGCGACACGCTTGCGTATGAAACTACCCAGCCGCCCGCGTTCGCGCCTGACCGTTTCGGTGATGTGATTATCCTGATCAGTCATCAGCTCGTGTGGGTTATGTGTAGTCTCCATACCTGTGTAGACGCACAGTCACAGAGAATATTGCATCTGAATGGAAAATAATTGTGGCAGCTTGCCGTATTATTTTGATGCAGGCTGATATTGCCATAAAATCATTGGCTAGTGCCAAGATACCGGCCAGGCAATGTCATGCCTTCTTGCTATTGTCGGCCTGCAATTGTGGCGCTACCAGCGGGATGATGAGCGTGAAGCTGGTCCCATCGCCTGGTTTGCTATCCAGTTGTATGCTGCCGCCCAACACACCAGTCACCAGGTTATAGACGATATTCATGCCCAGGCCAGACCCGCCCTGCCCCAGCTTGGTGGTGAAGAAAGGATCAAATACCCGCTTTTGTATTTGCTCGCTCATGCCTGAGCCATTGTCAGTAAACACGATTTGTACCTGGTCCCCCTCCAGCAACTGCGTATTCAGGCGCATCTCACCGCTGTCATGGTGTTCAAATGCATGGGTCAGTGCATTGGTCATGAAGTTGGTGATGATTTGCCCTATCGGTCCCGGGTAACTGTCCATCATGATGCCAGGAGCAAGTTCAGTCACCAGTGCATAGGGCGTGCTTTTATACATGGGTGCCAGGGTAACGATGAGTTCTTCCAGCGCTATCCGCAAATCAAATTGCCGCCTGTGGCTGCTGGACTGATCGACAGCTACCTGCTTGAAGCTGCGTATCAATTCACGCGCCATGCCGAGGGTGCGCATCAGCAGGGCTGTTCCTGCTTCTGCATTTTCAAGATAGCTTTCCAGGGCAGATCGCTTGAGCTTGCCTTCCTTAAAATCCCGCAGCATATCCGTGGTCTTGTCTTGCAGGGTACTCGCCACCGTGACGCTATTACCTATCGGGGTATTGAGTTCATGCGCCACGCCAGCCACGAGTGAACCCAGTGCTGCCATTTTTTCAGAACGTACCAGTTCATCCTGGGTATGACGCAAGGATTCCATTGCCGCAGCCAGTTCAGCATTGGCTTGTTGCAGGTTCAAAGTACGCAATCTGACACGCTCTTCAAGCTGTGTCGTCATCTCGCGAATTTCCTGCTCTATTTGTACCTGCCGGGTGACGTTCAGCAAAGAGAAAATGCACATGGGCTTGCCATGCATTCTGATCAGCCTGGCCGACAACAGGAAAATCATTTCCTGGCCAGTTGATGCCTTGATGCGAACCTCAAGCTGGTCGACTTTCTTGTCGCGCCCAAGGTCGTCATTAAATTTTTGCCTTTCCTCGGCTTGAGCAACAAATCCCATTTCCATGGTGGTGCGGCCAAGAATATCTTCGCGTTGATAGGAAAATTCCTTGAGCCAGACATCATTGACTTCTACCATGGTATCCGTCTGCACATCCACCAGACCCAAAGGTATGGGGGATAACTGGAACAAGGTGGAATATTTTTGTTCATTTTCGCGCAGCAGGGATTCAACTTGCAAGCGCGCAGCTTCTGCACTGAGTTCCTGATCTATATTGTGCGAAGACAGCAGCAGATAGGATTCATTGCCTGCCTCGAACTGTGATCCCGAAACCATGCACTGACTGATATAACCCTGCTTGTGCCGGAATGCGATTTGCATATTATGGACTTCACCATCCTGACGTATGCGGCTGATGAGTTCATCACGTTGTTCAGGCTGATGCCACAATTTGATATCGTTGGAAGTACGGCCCAGGACTTCGTCGCGGGTGTAGCCGGAAATAGGTTCCCAGTTGCGGTTGACTTCAATATATTCACCGGTGCTCATTTTGGTGATGGTCAGAGTATCGGGAACAAGCTGAAAGACAGTTGACAATAATTTTTCGCGCTCCTGCAACTCACGCTCTGCCTGCTCCTGCAATTGCTCTACCTTGCGCAATGCCGAGATGTCTTGCATGGCATAGGCAATATACGGTTCACCACCAACATCAAAACGCGTGCCAGAAATCAGTACATTGTAGGTATGGCCTTGCTTATGTCTGTAGACGCCCTCAAAATTATTGACTTCACCATCGCGTCCTAATATCTCCAGCATTTCTGCGCGCAGATCGACATCCACCCATAAGTTTAATTCCAGTGAATAACGCCCCAGAGTTTCATCCCTGGCATAACCTGTAATGGTTTCCCAATGGCGATTCACTTCCAGGTAGCGTCCATCCTTTTCACGGCAGATAGTCAGCACATCTGGCACCATCTGAAATACTTTTTCGAACAGGGTTTCCCGCTCTTTGGAGAGGCGCTCTATGTTTTTGCGCTCTTCCATCTCCTGCTTCAGGTCGTGGTTAACGCGCTCGACATCATCCTGTTGCCGCAACAAGGCAGCTACCAAAAAAAGCATGCCTATGGCAAGGTCAAGGAAGGCACTTATTTCATAACCGAGCGCTGCATATTCAGGGCGCTCACGCAAAAAGGGCAAGTCCAGCAAATGCAGGCCACGCAAAAATAGCAGCGTCCCCAGCAAGATAAAACCCAGCTTATGCTTTTCATTGCGAACGCGCCAAAAGCAGCTTGCCGCCCACATCAGGACAACACCTGAAACGACATACACTGGCAGCATGCGCCACAATGGCTGCACCGCCGTCAGGAAAGCCATCAACAGCCACAGGGCAGCAATCGCAAAACCCAGCATGACGGGCATCACATACACAGTCACGCCATGGAATATCCTAATACCCGCCCACAGGTAACAGATATAAGCCAGCAAAAAAATGTCTGCGATGAGATTCAATACCGGTGCCTGGATATCACCAAGAAAAATGCAGGCCTGTTTCAATACCAGACAAGCATAAGCCAGTGCCCAGCAACGCGTTGCTCTTGCGTGCACGTGTAAATGCTGTACATAAAACAGCACCAGCATGGTCAGGAAAGAAGTGACCAGAGAAGAGATAATGGCAGCAGGAAGATAGACAGTAGGCATTGACTATAACTTGGACGACCGCACAGAAAAAGCTTGCAGCAACTCACCTGCCCCTGATTCAGGTTTGCTGTTCCTGATGAATAGTAGCATTGAAAATCGAGGCAATTAGCGACATATATCAATAATCATAGAGAGTAAGTGTTGCAATAATCATTATTTAACACTTTCCAAATTTTTTGGTCTTGATTATGCTGTCTGCTTCACATAAGATTGAATTGAAGCTAGGCAAAATTCAAGCAACAGGGAGCACACTGATGAAGAACCAACACAGTAGGATACCCGGCTTGTTACAAAGTGATCTTTACGTTGGCAAAATGGCTGTTGAAATTTTGTCAAAAAACGAACGATCACCGGGTTTGGGAAGATACTCTTATTGGGGTAATGCAGCTATTTCTGACGGCGTATTAGGTGCTGACCAGGATGATGACATCATCGACTTTATAGAAGAAGATGAAGACAGCCTGCAACCAAAACTGGATTTACATCCCTGGAAAATATTGATTGCTGACGACGACAGCAATGTCCATGACACTACACTCCTTGCTTTGAGCGGCGTAAAAATTCATGACCGCCCACTGGAATTCATACACGCCTATTCTGCCAAAGAAGCGCGCGCTGTCATCAGCGCCAACCCTGATATTGCACTGGTCTTGCTGGATGTGGTGATGGAAACCGTTGATGCAGGTTTGAAACTGGTGAATATCATCCGCAATGAAATGGCACTGACCAATCTGCGCATCGTATTACGTACCGGACAACCAGGCTATGCACCTGAACAGCAAGTCAGTGAAGAGTTCGCCATTGACGGTTATACGACCAAATCAAAATTGACACGCTCTCTGCTGATTTCTGTGCTCAACGATACGCTGGCAAGTAGCCACGACAATACTGATCTGCCGAATTGAGAAATTTTAAGACTTACGATATGAAGACTTAGCGATATTTTTGCTTATGCAGCGGGAAATGCCAGGGGCCAGTTTTCGGGCCCCTTTTTTTGTCTGTCGCATGCTATGGATAATCGAATGCCATCGCATGCAGACAATTTAACGAACAGCTATTCTGCGTCAGGCTGATTGGCAGGTGCTGCCTTGATGAAGGCCGGGTGCTCAATGCAAGCCTGATTAATACGCATGAGCGTAGGCATACCGCTCAAATCGCACTTAAAACGCTGGGCATTGTAAATTTGCGGGACCAGAAAGCAATCGGCAAAACCTGGTGTATCACCAAAACAAAAACGTCCGGTGCGCTTATCAGTTGCCAGCTTTTGCTCCAGTATAGCCAGGCCAGTTTCACACCAGTGACGATACCAGGCATTTTTTTGTTCATCCGTGACTTGCAGAGTAGCTGACAGATACTTCAGCACCCGCAGATTATTGACGGGATGGATTTCGCAGGCAATAGACAGCGCCAAAGACCTGACGTAAGCACGATCTATAGCTTGCGCTGGCAATAAGGCAACGTCTGGATAAACTTCATCGAGGTATTCGATAATTGCCATCGACTGTGTGAGTGTCGCCGCTTCCCCATCGAGCTCATCCTGAAGAACAGGCACCAGCGCATCCGGATTAAGCGCCCGAAAAGCCGGGGCAAGTTGTTCGCCGCCGTTTTTTACCAGATGTACTGATGTCTGCTCATAGTCCAGGCCCTTGAGATTGAGGGCTAACCTGACCCGGTAAGAAGCCGAACTGCGGAAATAACCATAAAGTTTCATCATTGCGCTTACACCATTTTTATTTTCAAATCACTCAAACCAGAGATCGACGCCTCAAGCACATCGCCACGCTGCACTGCGGCCACACCGGCTGGTGTACCTGTAAAAATCAGGTCACCAGGCTGCAAAGTATACAGCTCGGACAAACAGGCAATGATCTCGGCCAGGCTCCAGATCAATTTGCTGGTGTCGCTGTCTTGCCTGCTTTGGCCATTCACATGCAGACTGATACTGGCTTGCCCTATGCCTTGCACAGTGTCAGCCCTGTGGATTTGCCCTATAGGTGCAGAAAAATCAAAGCCCTTGGCGGTACACCATGGCCGGCCCTGGTCCTTGGCTTCGGCCTGCAAGTCGCGACGCGTCATGTCCAGGCCCACGGCATAACCCCAGATATAGCTGAGTGCTTCTTCACTTGTTATATTCTTGCCGCCCCTGCCTATGGCAACCACCAGTTCGACTTCGTGATGCAAATTGACTGTCATTGGTGGATAAGGCATTTCACCTACAGTACCAGCCAGCACGGGCAATACCGCATCTGCAGGTTTCATGAAGAAAAATGGTGGCTCACGGCCTGTCCATCCCATTTCTTTGGCATGTTCAACATAATTGCGACCTACACAGTAAATCCTGTGTACCGGGAAATAAGCAGTCCCGCCAGCGATGGGGACAGCGGCCTGCTGTAGCGGGGGGAACAGGTAATCCATATTTACTCCTGAAATTCTGATGCCAGGCCCTATTATGGCACTTTCAAATATGCTCTGTCATACACTCTCATCACTTGATTGTGAGCGATGGACTCATGATTTAATTTCACTGGTTATAATGCCAGATCAATTGCGGAGCCAAAAAAAATGAAAACTTGCCTACATCCCAAATATCTTATCCCTATCGAGCCACGCGCTACCGTGCTTGGCGATCATGCCCTGGTCATGCAGGATGAAAAAATTCTCGCCATCCTGAGCAGTGCAGAGGCACGTCAGCAGCACCCGGATGCACAGCATATAGAGCTGCCTGAACACGCGGTAATGCCCGGCATGATCAATCTGCACGGTCACTCTGCCATGACATTGTTGCGTGGCCTGGCAGATGACCTGAGCCTGATGGACTGGCTGCACAATCATATCTGGCCAGCGGAAAAACAGCATGTATCAGAAGAATTTGTTTTCGATGGCAGTGTCTATGCAATGGCAGAAATGCTGCGCGGTGGTACTACCACCATCAATGACATGTATTTCTACAACGACGATGTGGCACGCGCTGGCTTGCATACCGGCATGCGTACTGTCGTCGGTTGCAGTGTGCTGGAATTTCCTACCGGTTATGCGGCAGATGCTGATGGTTACTTACAGAAAGCACTGGCATCGCACCAGGCATTTCAGGGGCAAAGCGGGGTTTCTTTCCGCCTGGCCCCGCATGCGCCTTACACTGTCTCTGATGCGACTTTCAAGAAGATAGTCGCTTTGGCAGAAAAACATGACATGGGCATACACTGCCACATCCATGAAACTATGGATGAAGTCAATGACAGTATCAGGGACCATGGCATGCGCCCCTTGCAGCGCCTGCACAATTTGGGCTTGTTATCACCTCGCCTGATTGCCGCGCACATGGTGCATGCGAATGAAGAAGAAATCGCACTACTGGCACAACAAGGCGTGCATATTGCGCATAATCCGGCCAGCAATCTCAAGTTGGCCTCCGGCTTTGCCCCGATTCACGCCATGCAAACCGCCGGTGTGAATGTGGGCATAGGTACGGATGGTGCGGCCAGTAATAACAAGCTTGATTTACTGGGTGACTTGCGCATGGCAGCCTTGCTGGCAAAAGCTGTCTCCAGCAATCCGACAGCACTGAATGCTGGTAATGCGCTGGAAATGGCCACCCTCGCTGGTGCCAAAGCTCTGGGCATGGATCAGCAAATCGGCAGTCTGGTTGCAGGCAAATTTGCGGACGTGATTGCGATTGATCTGTCAGCACTGGAAACCCTGCCCTTGTTTGATCCCGCTTCACAAATCGTGTATGCCGCCGGACGTGAGCAAGTCAGTCATGTCTGGGTACATGGCCGCTGCCTGATGGCAGAACGCAAATTGCAGACTTTGGATGAAGCACAGCTCAAGGACAAGGCAACCTGGTGGCATCAAAAGATTGCTGCAGCTTAATCCACTCTCGTCAACTCATTCAACTCAATACTCCATCATGCGTATGAAACCAGCATACTCACTATCCAGATTAAGTCTTATCAGTGCATTGATTGCCAGCAGCAGCCTGCTGTTGGTTCCGGCTCAGGCGGCAAGCGACTTAAGCACGATCGCCGAGCAAAGTGGTTTTAAGAAAACGGGGCGCTATGATGAAGTCGAAAAACTGTGTCTGGTCTTTCAAAAAAATTACCCCAAAGAAGTGCGTTGCCTGGAATTTGGACGTACACCTGAAAACCGCCCCATGCTGGCCTTGCTGGTGACACGTAGCGGCCTGTTCACACCGGCGCAACTGGTAGAAAAGCAGTTGCCTGTGACATTGATACAGGGTGGTATTCATGCTGGTGAAATTGATGGCAAGGATGCTGGTTTTCAGGCCATACGGGACATCCTTGAGAACAAGGCGGCGTCACATGCGCTGGACAAGCAAGCACTATTGTTTGTGCCGGTTTTCAATGTTGACGGGCATGAGCGTTTTCGCGCCTGGAACCGGCCAAACCAGCGCGGTCCGGAAGAAATGGGCTGGCGCACCACCGCACAAAATTTCAATCTGAACCGTGATTATGTGAAAGCTGATGCGCCAGAAATGCAGGCAATGTTGAAGCTGTTCAACACCTGGGACCCGCTGGCAGTGATCGATTTGCATGTGACCGATGGTGCCAAATTCGAGCATGATATTTCTATACAGGTTGAGCCTGTCAATTCTGGCGATGCTGCCTTACGTGAAGCAGGCAAAACCTTGCGTGACAATGTCATTGCTGACCTGGCCAAACAAGGCTCGCTACCGCAAGCATTCTATATGTCATTTGTAGTCGAGGATGACCCAATGTCAGGCTTTGTTGACAGTGTCCCTACACCACGTTTTTCCAGTGGTTACCCGGTACTGCGCAACCGATTTGGCATGCTGGTAGAAACTCATTCGTGGAAAGATTATGCCACCCGTGTACGCATCACCCGCAACACGGTTATTTCGGTACTGGAGCAAGTGGCTACTCATGGCGAGCAATGGCTGAAAGCGGTCAAAGCTGCAGACCAACGCGCCATGCAACTGGCTGGACAGTCTCTGCCCTTGACTTATAAGACTACGGAAAAATCCAGGGAGATAAACTTCAGAGGCTATGCCTATACACGTAGCATGTCGGATATTTCTGGTGCACTGATGACGCGCTATGATGAACGCAAGCCGCAGATCTGGACAGTCAAACTGCGCGACGAAATCGTCCCTGATGCACAAGTCAGCTTGCCCAAAGGGGGATATCTGGTTCCTGCCGCTTATAGCAAGGCTGTCGCAGAAAAATTGCAGCAACATGGCATCTTGTTCCGTGCTATTCATGCTGATTTGAATGCTGCCACAACCGACCAGTTTCTCGCCACTGCGATGACATCGCAGGCAAAATCATTTGAAGGACGGCAAGCCATGAAGCTGCAAGGTCAATGGCAGAACCAGAAGCAAAATGTGCGTAAGGGCGCTTTATTCATCCCTATTAACCAGCCCAAGGCACGCCTGGTAGCAGGCTTGTTTGAACCACAAGCGCCAGATGCCCTGGTCAACTGGGGCTGGTTCAACGGTGCATTTGAACGCAAGGAATACATGGAAGCCTATGTGGCTGAAGAAGTAGCCCGTGAACAATTGGCGAGTGACCCGCAATTAAGAGCCGTCTTTGACAAGAAAATTGCAGAAGACCCGGAGTTTGCTAAAAGCCCTTCGGCACGTCTGGATTTTTTTGCACAACGTCATGCATCGTGGGATCAGCGTCATCAAATCTATCCGGTCTTGCGCCTGGATTTTATTCCCAAATAGTTTGGCATATATGCGGGATAAATGGCGTCGCCTGATATGAGTGTTCAGGCGACGCTCTCCATTTCAATAGATATACATATGGGCTGACATCTTGGCTGCTGGCAAGCCTGCTGCCATAGAGCAATAGTCTGCTGTAACATCTGCTTGCAGATTGATATGTGTTTATACAAACTCATGTCAGCCTGTCCTTGCCGGGCTGCGTTATAGAGATATCAAAACGACGAATTGCGAAGGAATTGATATCATGAAACCCAGTCAACTTCTCAAAGGCCTGTTGGCAGCCCTGCTGATTTGCAGCGCCAGCGCAAGTACGGTGTTTGCCCATGATAGCTACGTCAGGGACCATCGCTGGCACCCAGCACCACCAGTCCATCATGTCACACGTAACTACAATTACGTCTACTACCCTTCGCATCAGGTGTATTACGCACCTGCGCAAGGTAACTGGTACTGGGCCAATGGACGTGGCTGGGAAGTTGGCAGCCGCCTGCCCTATGGTGTGAATATTGATATGCGCGTGGGTGGCGTGCCTATCGTCTTAAGCTCGCCAAGACCATATGTTGAACACGTGTATGTTGAACAAAATTATGGCCGTCCATGGCGCGACCGCCACGACTGGCGTCATGACAGACGCCATGAGAGAGAGTGGCGCGAACGTCATCATGGTCACCATGGATATTACGGGCGTTAATTTCCTACCAGGCCCGCTGCAATATTGATGGAAAAACCAACGACGGCCACGTTGAAAAAGAAACTGAGTATGGATTGCGCAAGCACAGTCTTGCGCACCTGCCGGTTCATCACCATGACGTCCGAGGTTTGCGCAGCGACGGCGATAGTGAACGAAAAATACAAAAAATCCCAGAAGTCAGGCATGTCTTCCTCTTCAGGAAAGCGCAAGGCAGGCTTGCCTGAGGGTGAGTTATAAAATAGCAAGGCATAGTGAAAACAAAAAATCACTCCCAGCAATAACCACGACCCCAGTACCGTGCTGGCGGCAAACAGGTATTTCATGGCCCGGGCTTCACTGGTAGCGTTCGCCAAGCCAGACAGTTCATGAATGATGGCCAGCACACTGAGAGCTGCTGCCAGCGACAGCAAGACCAATACCGCCACCGCACTTTCATCCTCTTGCTGCGCCATCTTGCGTACAGCATGCTTATCTGCCAGCAGCATCAGCCAGGCCATCAATAAAAGATAGGTCCAGACAGCCACATTCCAGCCGCATAGAGCACGGGTAATCAGAGAGGTCGATTCGGGCAAGGCAATCGCAGTTAACAGCCCCAGGCCCAGGGTTAGCAAGAGACGTGGGCGGCGTTGAATTATTTGTTTGATGATGCAACCTGATTAAATAATAAAGCGGTTAATAATGCTTAATAAATTTGCACTAATGCTGGTTTTGCCACTATAAATTGTGGCTGTTTTGTGACTGACAACAGAATCAAACTACAGATACGAACAGGTGTAGTATATTCAATATCAATTGATATTCTGTCATAGCCAGCTCTCTATGAACAGCTTAGCAGTCTCACTGGAATTTAGCATCTTAATGAAAAGCAATTTTCTTTTACGTAATTTTTTATTACACTGAAACCACCCAATGCTGCGAGTTCTGGTGTGGTGTCATTCAGCGAGGCAGTGCCATGAACAAACATTACCGCTATTTGCCCCTTTCCAAGGTCACGCCAGGTACTGTGCTGGCTGATGACTTGCTGGATAAAGTCGGCCATGTATTACTACCTGCAGGCACTACTCTGACTGAGCGCATGCTACAGGCCATCGCCCATCACGACATACATCAATTGCCAGTTGAAAGCGATATGTCTGACGCAGAGGATGACACTGAAAATCTGGCGACCCGTCTGGAGCGCATAGAGAAAATTTTCCGCGATATTGGCGACAGCGAACCAGCCTGCATGTTGAAGTCCTATGTCATTAATTACCGCAAAGGTGAATACAAATGACTGATAACACTGAGTTCAAGGTCCAGCTGGACGACATCGTGAAAAAGATCAAGGACTTGCCCACCCTGCCTGAAGTAGCCATGGAAATGCTGCAAAATCTTGAAGATGAAGAAAGCAGTCTCGACATGGTCACTGAAAAGATCGCCATGGATCACTCCATTACGGCAAAACTACTGAGGCTGGCCAATTCATCTTACTATGGCAACAACTCCAAAGTGGTCACCCTGCAGCAGGCGACTGCCATGCTGGGCGTCAAGAATGTCAAGAACCTCATCCGCCTGACAACCCTGGCCAACAAATTCCCCACGGCTAACTGCCCCGCATTTAATTTCAAGGCATTCTGGCGTCACAGCATCGCCACGGCCGTCTGTGCAGAGCAGATATCCCGCACTTTGCACATGAAGCATGATTTTGCTTTTACCGCAGGTCTGTTACATGACATCGGTCGCCTGGTGCTGGTAACCTGTTACCCGGCAAATTACGATAAAGTCTTGCGTTATCAGGCAAATACCGATTGCCACTTGCTTGATGCCGAACGCAGCATCATGCATATTGATCATGTGGACGCAGGCCTGACACTGGCGATACACTGGAATTTTTCTGAGGCAGTCTGTGATGCCATACGCGGTCATCATCACCCAGAGCAGGAAAACCTCAATGCCCTGGCCTCTGTTGTTCATATTGCCAATGCCATTGTGCACGCACTTGACCTGTCTCAGGATGAAAAAGACAGGCTACCCTTGCTGTCGCAGGCAGCTTGGGATACGCTAGGGCTCGATGAAGCTGACTATGTGAGCATTTTTCACGAAACTGAAATGCGCTTCGATGCTTTGAATCAGATCGTACTTTGACATTTTTTATTTTTGCCTCATGTATCTGGATAAAACGATTTTGGAACAACTGACGCTTTTCAGGGCAACAAACTACCGTCTGGAAAATATTCATCTTTTCCGCGACATTACAGAGGAAAACCGGGCACTGATTGCCGACATTATCAAGGATTGCCTGGTCGTCAGGGCGCGCGCTGGCCAAGTTGTTCTGGATGCCAATAGCTCAGGTGCCAGATTATTTGTAGTGCTGCAAGGTGCTCTCGGCGTCACCCGCCTGACTGAAGAAAGCAATCAGCTGGAAAATACCATCACCCAGTATTTACCAGGTGAGTGTGTTGGTGAAATCTCAGTGCTGGATGAAGAAATCCATTCCGCCACTATCTCGGCCATCAGTGACAGCGAATTACTCTTGATAGAAGCTGAGACCCTGTGGCGACTGATCGATGAATCGAATGGCGTAGCCCGCAATCTTTTGCAGCTATTGTCTTTCCGTATCCGCGCGGCCAATGCACAAATACGCAGCCGTCAAAAAGTCGGGGAATTTTACCGGCAACTATCCATGGTCGATGGCCTGACCGGCCTGCACAATCGCGCCTGGCTGAATGCGCAGCTACCCGGCATGGTGCAACATGCCCAGGCCACTGGTGCCGCCCTGAGCATCATCATGGTGGACCTGGACCATTTCAAACGTTTTAATGATGAGCATGGCCATTTGCTAGGGGACGATGCCCTGCAAACTGCCGCAAAAGTGTTGAACGCAGGCTTGCGGCCCAGCGACTTTGCTGCACGCTATGGCGGTGAAGAAATGATGGTCATACTCCCCGGTGCCAATCATAAGTCAGCAATGGGTGTGGCACAAAGACTATGTAATCGCCTGGCCAAAACCAAGGTCTTCGTTGACCGGCATAAGCCTTTGCCACATATCACAGGCTCATTTGGTGTTGCCACTTTAAGTGATGAACAGGATAGCAATGCATTGATCAGCGCTGCCGATGCGGCACTGTATCGCGCCAAAGACAATGGACGCAACCAGGTCGCTAGCTGAACAAATCCTGTCAATCAAAAAACACAAGGGCGCTTTATGCGCCCTTGTGTTTTACATTTACAACTGACTCAGCAAAATCTAACTGCGGTCAATTACTTGCCTGACTGATTTGCATAGATGATCCAGTAACGCGCCAGATCGGCAGTACCGTCAGTGCCACGTACTGTTTTCAGAGTCTTGATGGCATTGGCTTTCTTGCCAGCTTGCAATTGAGCGACGCCCAGATGCAATTTGGCATCTTCTTCCTGCTTGAGGCCGCCTTTGGCAATACCTTCTTCCATCATGGCCAGACCTTTATCAACCTGACCGCCAGTCACATAGCCATAACCGATATTAACCAGACCATTACCATCCTTGGCTGCCTTGGCTTCTGCCTCACTTGCTGCCAGGCCACTTTGGGTTTCTGTCTGTGTTTTGTTGGCCATGTCACGCAAACGCTTGTGGCGGTCTGCGTCTTTGCCTTCACCCAAGGCACCTGCCTTATAGCCGGCATCGATCACTTTGATCGCTTCAGCTGGATAACCAGCCTGGATGGCGAACAAGGACATGTCCATGTAATCAGAAGTTTTGGTGATTTGGCCCAGGGCCAATTTCAGGCGCATCAGATCCAGTTTCAAACGCTCGGAATAACCAGGTTTTCTCTCGATATTATTCAGCAGATTGACCCAGAATTCTTTTTTGCCGTGGAAAGACACCATCTTTTCCAGCGCACTGGAATAGGTTGCCATGTCTTTGCGCTTCAAGGCATCATTGGCCAGGTATTCCAGATTAGTCAGGCTGGGTGTACGGCCAGATTTTTCATCTGCGGCCAGCTCAGCATTAATCTCTTTCATTGCCTTGGCACTGTCACCACTTTGTGACATAGCCTGTATCAGATAAGGGCGCAGGGACTGATCAGTACCGCCATCAGCATAGTAACGGTTATACCATTGTGCAGCTTTGCCGAAGTTACCTGCCTTGAAATAGGCATTCGCCAGAACCTGTATCATTTGCAACTGCTCTTTACCACCCAGTTTATTTGCAGAAACAATGGTTTCAGCAGAGCGGATCACGGTGTCGTTGTCGCCAGCAGCAGAGGCGATGGACAGGCGCATGCGCTCTATCGTGAAATTTTCATTGACTGTCTTGCCGCCAACGCTGTCGGCTTCATGAATCTTGGACAGCGCTTCTCTGAATTTTTTCGCTCTGTACAGCTCACCAGCAGCTTGTACGATGCGGCCAATTTCAGGGCGCATGGATTCTTGAGCATAAGCTTGATTTGCGGCGATATTCGTTAATTCCGGAGCGGCTGCGAAGCCAATAGCTGCAAACAATACAGCAATACGAGACAAGCGAAGTTGCTTCATATGTTGATCTCTCAATCAATAAATTTAATAAACTTTGGGACTGCAGCTTTAGAAAAGACCAAGGCTCAACCCGTGAATATGAAAAATGGCAGGGTTAACCCTGCCAATTTTCTATCATACCTTAATAAGTCAGCATTGTTGCGCCGAAAACATCTTGAAATGCTTATTTATCATTTCAAGAATTGTTCGTTGCCGACCATACCAATCTTGGTGACATTGAGACGCTGTGCTGCCGCCATCACTGCCGCTACCGATTTGTAAGGTACAACTGCAACCGGACGCAAATGTATTTCTGGCTGATCAGGCTGTGCTGCAGCTGCTGCCAGCTTGACATCCAGCTCTTGCGGGTTGACTGCCACGCCATTCCAGGACACTGTACCATCAAAGTCCACATCAATATTCACTACTACTGGTTCAGTAGGAGGTGGGTTAGAAGGGCCTTGCGGCATATTCAGATTCACAGCATGATTCTGAATAGGAATCGTGATAATCAACATGATGATCAGCACCAGCATGACGTCGATCAGCGGCGTCATGTTCATTTCTATCATTACTTCTGGATCGGCTGAGCCACCGCCTGAACCTATTTGCATACCCATAATGATTCCTTTACTTAGTTCCGCGGTGGCGGTTCGATGACGAAACCGACCTTGGCGATGCCAGCACGCTGTGCCGTCAGAATGCTCTTGCCGACAAACT
>NZ_QJKB01000021.1 GCF_003201815.1 Undibacterium pigrum | reverse complement strand
ACGGTACCCAATTGAGAAGCCGGATATACGCGAGCAGTTGAACTTAAGCCGAAACAACAAAAACTTGCAATTCCTGAGGAGTCCATATACGCATTGCAATGCGCCGCATGGGTCTCGCAACGCATGGGCAAATAATCTGTGCCGTGCACGGCGCTCAATTAAAAACAGCAAAATCTTCGTAGAGGCGGCTTCAGCCACGAATGGCTTATGCAAGACTGGATGGCCGCATGCCGGTTTTGCAGCGTACCCTCAATTCAAATGAAAAGACTCAAAAAACGCCTGTATTTTGGGTGAGTTTTGCTGACTCAGCGGGGCGCCAGCTTCGATGATGTAGACGGTTTTTCCGGCCAGGAAAAAATTTACTTGCTTGGCCGATTTATAGTCCGTCATCATCAGGCTGCGGCCAGGATTGCCTTCTATTCTTATGGTTTTCTCGTCCGAAATATTGATCTTGCCTTTGCCCTGGGCGACCATGCCTTCCTTGAGTGCGTCCAGGAAGTAGGTGGTATCTGCTGGCCGTGTTTCAAGATCGAAAGAAGTAACGGCATATTGCATCTTGCCTGCGTGCAGTACGTAGGTGTGATTATTGAAAACGCCTGCTTCCTTTGGTGCGGCCTGTTCTGTCGGTGTGCCGGGCATGCTGATGCTGTAGCGATGATCGGGTGGTGAGAATTCTGCAATCGGTTCTTCTTTTTCTGCCTTGATGAATCTACCTGAGGCGGCATACAGACATGCGGTGAGAGCCAGGCTGAGCAGGATGATGTTGCGCAGGTCATGGTTATCGTCAGGAATGGCGTCCTTTGCACCCAGCAGGCCGACTTTATAGCCTTCGTCCTTGATGAGGGCCGTGGCCTTGATGTTGTAGATCACCATCATGATCAGATTCAGGAGGGGGACAAAGGACAAGAGCAGCATCAGGACTGTTTTGGCACCGGACCAGCCAAAACCACCAGCCAGGCGGAAGAAGCCAACTACGCTCATGAAAATGATTATCAGCAGGCCAGCAAAAGCGATCAACACTTGTGCGCGGTTGCTATACTCCACACTCTGGACCCAGACGGTCAGTGTAATATTAAGCAGGATGGCCATAATAATCAGGCGCTGGCCTATGGCGAGGCGGCTTATATAATAATCTCCGCCACCGCCGTCATTATGCGCAAACTGTACTCTGCTGCTTGCAGAACTGCCGCCACCATTGCGACCACCGCCGCTACTGTTACCACTACCAGCAGTTGCGGTGCGTTTGCCGGAGCTGCTGCTATGTGAACTGCTTGCACTACCTGCACTGCCAGACACGGTGGCCATGGCCATGCCAAGGTCAGTGCGGCTAAAAATCCAGTTATACACAGCGCGGTTGGCGGCAAACACGGATGCCTTGGCAGTGATGGCGATAGAGACCAGCATGTCGTCCGTGCGCATGCAGCAAATCAGCATGTGGCTTTCTTCTTCATCGCCAGTTTGTATGCCTTTGTATTCGGCCACAATGCCCTGGATGCGATTGCCCCAGTTTTCACCCTTGATGATGCTGGGTTTGGCTACCTGCTTCATGTAAGGCATTTCCTTGTCGATGATATGCAGACGCATGCCCACCCATTTTTCTATCGGGGTATTGTCACGCGCAAAGCCATTCGCTTCTAGTTTTGCACCGGTAATCGGGTCCAGCAAGTGTAAAGAGCGGCTGTTTTTAACTTCTTTCCAGCTACCGGGGGCATAAAATTCCAGACCCAGATTGGCATTGTGAAATTCTTTGGGGTTGAGGCTGGAAATGGCATGCCCGGTCAACTCACCCGGGCTGGACGGAAGCGGCGGCACAGGTGCCTGCGCAACTGGCTGGGGTTTTTTCGCGACAGGTTTATCCCAGTCTTCCAGGCTCAATTCGGCTGGATTGAGGTTGATCTCCGGGAAAGGAGAGGCAGACGGGTTCCTGTTTTGTGCGTCAAATGTCATATGTAATCTCTGGTTTTTTTACAGCAATCGCGTTGCAACAGATGCCTCAAAGCCATGCTTATGCCTGCACTATGCTTTCGATATAGCTGCATGCAGACATGTTCTTATTTCAAATGGAAAGATTCCAAAAATTCCTTGATCTTGCGATTATCTTTTTCTGCGCCGGAACCTAAACCCTGGACTACGTACACAGTTCCTCCTGCGACGTAGTAATCAATACGTCCGACCAGTTCCTTGTTTTTTACGCGCAGGCTGCGGCCAGGGTAATTGTCAAGATACAGCGGTGTTTGCTCAAGAATTTGCAAGTCTTTGACGCGGGCAACTTCTTCCTGCAGCTTATCCAGGGCTTCTTGCATTTTGCCTGGTGCTGCAAACCAATGGAAGGACGCTACACCATAGTAAATCTTGCCCGAGACCAGATAATAAGCCTGCATGCCAACAGAAAATGCATTGAATGCATTGCCGGTCGCCGTTTGTACTTGCGGCACGCCAGGGAACATCACGCTATACCGTTGGCCTATGGGAGAAAACTGCTTCAGCGGCGGGTCTTTTTCCCGCGCATCCATACGCGTGAAAAGGCCGTAAGCCAGCAGGCAGATGGCGACGGATATGATCAGCAGCTTGCGAATGTCATGATTACTATCTGGTATGGCATCCCGCGCACCAAGCAGGCCGACACGATAACCTTCTTCTTTCAGGCGTCTGTTAGCCAGGAAATTGATATACAGGTAAGTGAATAAACTCACAAACGGTATACAGGCCAGAATAAACATCAGCAATTTTTGCAGGCCCGACCAGGCGAATCCCTTGGCCATACGGAAAAAACCAAACAGCCCGGTGCTGCACGTCAGCGAATAAGAGAACAACAGGATCAAGATATCCATGCGGTCCAGAGACTTGATGTTCCTCACCCAGATGCTCACGAAGAATGACAGCAGTATGCCCACCATCAGCATGCGCTGCCCGCTGGCGATGTAGCCTATTTCTTTATCTTCATCAGACA
Source organism: Undibacterium pigrum (assembly GCF_003201815.1). Taxonomy (GTDB): domain Bacteria; phylum Pseudomonadota; class Gammaproteobacteria; order Burkholderiales; family Burkholderiaceae_D; genus Undibacterium; species Undibacterium pigrum. The sequence goes on along the minus strand of NZ_QJKB01000021.1, from coordinate 47,200 downwards.
TCGTGCCACCATTGCCGCCATTTTTTCTGTTGCCTGATCCCGTACCCGGTGTATTGGTGGGCATGGCATTGCGTGCGCTCGCCATGTCAGCGGCAAGCTGGCTGGCATTACTGGTATCTGCGCCCGCCAGCTTCCTGGCTGCGCTGGCAGCCTGCATCGCCAGTAAGGGACGGCAAATATGTGCGCGGCCCAGCATCCAGAAATAAACACTGCGCTGGGCATCATAGACCGACGCCCTGGCGGTGATCGTCACCGATAACAGCAATTCATCTGTGCGCATGCAACAGATCATCACGCAGGTATCTTCATCTTCACCACTGGCACGTCCACGGTATTCGGTAACAAGCCCTTGTATGTGCTGCGCCCAGTTTTCACCCTGCATACTGAAGGGTTCGCCAGATGACTGCAGATAAGGCATTTCTTTTTGCAAGATAGGCAGGCGCATGGCTGCCCATTGCTCTATCGATACCTGGGCGCGTGCAAAGCCACTGGCTTCCAGCCGCGCATCTGTCAATGAATCCATTAATTGAATAGTGCGGGCATTTTTTACTTCACGCCAGGAACCCGGCGCATACAATTCCAGCCCCAGCTGTGGATTATGAAACTGCCTGGGATGCAGGGCGGCGATGTCTTGCCTGTCCAGTGGTGTCAAATCGGCCAAGTGTAAAAACGGAGTTTTCTGTTCAGCTTGCTGACCACCAGCAGCGCCAGGTGCACCATGGGGCAAAGAGGGGACAGGGGGAGTAGTGTCAAATTCCATCATGCTAATTATTGTTATAGAAGAACTGGCACTGATGTCGCCAAAAAGCAAAGCATGGATTAAATCATTGACTGAGGAATTGTGTCAAATTGTTTCAGTACTTTACAGCTTAATGAAATTGCCATAGAGGAAGATGCCAATGTCTGGACGGCGATATACCTGCAGGCGACTACTACCTTTGTAGTGTGCCGAGAATAAACTGAAGCGCGATTTTGTTTTTATCTCTTTCCTCTACAGAGTAGGGATTGCCAATAAAGTGCGTGGTATTGGATACCCAGAGAAATGATGCTTTGTTTGGGGGATACCGCTTGATTGCTGCATGTGTCTTGGTGCAGTGCCAGGCAGGGGTAATCTTGTCCTGCGCACCGCAAGTTAGAAGAAAGCGGCCGCTGGACTGGCCAGGTGTCAGCAGTTGCAAATACGGGGTCAGTTTTTTTCGCTGATTGAATTCGTTTTCTTTTGCCACATCGCCATATTCTTCATTATCTTCTGGCAGATTATGGTGTGATCCTGAGCCATCCAGATAAGGCGTATCCAGCCATGCACCAGCCACCACATCAGGATTGCGCAATGCAGTCAGCATGGCTGGTATGGCGCCAGCGCTGCTACCCTGCAAAAGAATCTTTCCTTTCTGGATGAGCTGCTTCTCCATGCCAGCCTGCATACAGGCCTGCGTATCAAAAATCGTATTTTCTTTATTTTTGGCTTTGCCTGCATTTTCCCAAAACTTGCCTTGCTCGCCGCCACCCCTGACATGCGCCAGCAAATAGCCAATCTGATTTTCCAGCACTGCTGCTGACAGTGCATCGACTTCGCCTTTCAGTACGGCACCATAAGCGCCATAGACACGCACTATGCCGGGTATGGCCTGTGCGGAAGATTTCTTCGCTATCCAGGTGCAGGGCACAAGGGTGCCGTCACGGCTCTGCGCTAAAAATTTTTCTATCCTGAGTTCAAAGGGGAACTTGCTGTAAGCAAGTTCTACAAAATTACCCCGTGCATCTATCCAGCCATCACTACTCTCGCCAGCTTCGTTTTCTATCCTGACACGGGGCTGCATTCCGTAATGCAGATTACTCAGCGCGAGCTGCTTTTCTTGCTGCAAACTGGGACTTAATGGCAGTTGCTGCAGACCAGTGTCATTGGCAGCCCATAATTTATTTCCAGAGTGGTCCCTGAGCAAGACAAATGCACCAGAACCGTAGCCTGACCAGTCCAATTGCGTTTCTGCTGCACTCAACAAGCTGTTAATAGCCTGATCGGGCAGGTACAATTGCAATCGAATTTTTCTGGCAGTTTTTAATTCATCTGATGGAATCGAATCCGCGTAAATAAATCCCTCATGCGTTGCCGCCAGTTGATCTACTCCATCTATACCGGTATCCCTGAACCTGCTGCGTCCCTTGATTGAGTCAAATTGATATACCTTGCCAGCGTCATGGAGATATGCCGAGATAATCACCCAAGACTGCCTGGTATTTCTGGCCCTGAACATCGCTACCGCAGTTCCTGGTGCATTTGCTGGTAAATCAGCCTTGCTTAGTGCGCATTTCCAGGCGCTATCCTGCAACTGCATAATCACACAGCTTCTGTCACGCATTTCAGACGTGTCATAAAATAAAATCGCATGATCCGCAGTAAACGACCTGGGCCTGACCAGACGCCCCGCAACCCGGTTGGTGAGCTGATATTTTTCACCTGAACGTGCATAGAGAATAATCTCTCTCGCCTCTGTCAGGACGTGCTTTAATTCCAGGACGAGCTGCTTGTCATCATCCGAGAAATGAAAACCAGAAATTTGCTGATCGCAAACGCCGTTGTCAGTGTTTTGTAAAGAGCGGGTAGAAATGGTCTGGCCTTGCGCCGCCGGGCTTTGCATGACGAATAACTGGCATCCCGAAGTTAAGTCATCACTACTGATAAAAGCCGCAGACGTGACAAAGCGTTTCTTTACACTTGCATCAGATGCGATTTTGTCCATCACCACCAGGCTGGAATTTGATATGGACACATTCGCCAGCGCATTCATGCTGGCTTGATTCTGTTTCTCTATCCATAAGCGAATAACAGGCGCAGCGATGCTTTGGTGTAGATAAAAAAAGGGATCGCCAAGCAAAGCCAGCATAAGCAAAACGCCAGCAGTCAATAAGCCTGCAATGGCAACATAGCGGATTTTTCTCTTGAAGTTCAATTTTTAATTTAAGCGTGGCTTGCCTGAAGCAAGCAATGAAGGTTAGAACTCATTTCATAAATAGGGTGAGATGCGTTTGCCTCATAACGTGGGCTGGCTAATGGTAAAACTATGGACGAGGCAGTCAATAGCTTCGTCTATTGACAACGAGTCGAATTGTCAACACCTGCAGTCCAGCCCACGCAATGAGGCAAACCCTTCGGGAACTGACGATTTGGGCGCATTGCAGCGTTGCGCCCCTCGCTAAGGCACCAGCCTTAGCAGCGGGCCACGCCTTGCACTGCATCCCAAATCGCCTTGTTCGCACTCATCCTATTTATGAAATGAGTTCTAGTATCTGATACCAGTAGCGAAAATATGTTTTTCTGGCTTCATTGTACTAGCTTAGCCCGGCAAAAGGAGGTAATGCAGTTCCGGCAGCGGGTTTGGGGATTGATGTTGATGCTGTATGGCGATGAGTATGCTGTGTGCAGCAACTCATCCATGGATGACAAATCAGCTTGAAGCCTGGCTCGGTGGATGGGTCTGCTTTTCTGTATATTAATCTACTCCCATCAATAATTCATCGACTACCCAGGTCTGTAACCAGCCGCCTATCTCATTGGCTATTTCTGGATTATGTTCTGCCGCCTGTTCACACACATCGGCAAAACGCTGGCCCTGGCTTAAACCATGCAGGGCTTGTGCTTCTGCTGTGCTCAGCGATCTGAAGCTTGCCTGCAACTGCTTGCGCCAGACTATCCAGGTAGTAGCCTGTTCCGTGTATTCTGGTGCAGGTGGCGTCTGCTCTTCACTCAGGGCCAGCCAGATGGCGACGCTATTGCTGCGCATGGGGATGAATTGCAATGAGCTGCTGGTGCGCAGGCCTACCGTTTCCCAGTCGCTGACGCTCGCCAGCTCAGTGAGTGCGAGGACGTGATGATCAGGCGCATCAAAGGCCAGGCCCAGCGCCCATTCAAATTGCGCCAGCTCAGCCACTTGCGGGTGTTCTCCAAACTGTGTGCGCAACTGCGCTGCAAAGTTATCGCCAAACCAGCGCAGATTGCGATAATGGGAAGGGTGGGCGGCGATGTATGTCGCACATGCCTCATAAAACATCTCATCACCAAGATAGGCGTGCGTCTTGCTGTAAGCCTCGGACAAGGCATCGCGCAGGCGCAGGCGATAAGCCTGGTAATAAATATCCAGCCGAGCATCAGGCCCCAGGCCAGGCGTCACTGCCAGGTGTTTGTGCATGCTGCCCGCATCTTGCTGGCCCAGAATAAATTGCTGGAAATCTGACTGCAGGTTTTGTGTGGCGTTCATCGTCTAACTTTCTTATGCAATCACTTATGCAACCATTTATGCAGCCAAAGCAGGTGACAGGATGCTGCTGCTGATGCGGCGCGCCTGTTCAAGTTCTGCCACCAGTTCTGCCAGCGGCGGGATATTGTCATCCCGCTCTATCATGCTGGGCACGGCACCAAAGCGGCGTATCGCCTGCGCATATAAATCCCATACCGGGTCAGCCACTGCCTGGTCATGGGTGTCAACGATATGTGTGCCATGGTTGCTATGGCCCGCCAGGTGGATTTGTTGCACACGGCCAAGCGGTATGCCACGCAAGTACTCCATTGCATCAAAACCATGGTTGACGCTGCTGACATAGATATTATTCACATCCAGCAAGATCATGCTGTCTGCCTGTTCGGCAATGGCGGCAACAAATTCCCATTCGGCCATGCTGTCGCTACTGTATTGCAGATAGCTCGATACATTCTCCAGCACCAGCCTGCGTCCCAGAACATCCTGCACGCGGCGCACATTACCTGCGACCAGTTTGATAGTTTCTTCGTTATACGGCAGCGGGAAAAGATCATGCATATTCTTGCCGTGCACACCTGTCCAGCAAATATGGTCAGACACCCACAACGGTGACACCCTGTCGATGAGCTTCTTCAAGTCATGCAGATACTCTGCCGACGGGCCATCGGGCGTGCCTATGGACATCGACACCCCATGCATGACGACCGGATAATCGGCACGTATAGCATCGAGCATGGCCAGTGGTTTGCCACCGGGCACCATATAGTTTTCAGACAAAATCTCAAACCAGTCCACTGCCGGTTTGTCAGCCAGTATGGGCAGATAATGCTCGGTGCGCAGACCCAGGCCAAAGCTGGAAGAGGTGAGGGGATTTGTCATGATCAATTCTTTGAAAGTGAAAACAGAAAATGCGCCGACCTTGAGAGCCAGCGCATTTCATCAATCAGGCTGGATTATTTATCCAGATCAATGATCTTGCCGCCTTTAGCCAGGCATTGACCAGCAGCTGTTGCTACAAAGCCATGGCCTTTGCAGGAATTTTGACCCTTGCAGGCGTTTTCTGCTGTCTTGCAGTCGCTTGTACCTTTGCAGCTATTAATGCCTGAGCAATGTACTTTATCAGCGGCGCTGATGGTGCTGGTGCCAGCGATGGCAAAGCCAGACAAAGCCAGGGTAGCGGCTGCAGCAGCGATCATTGCGCCAGTTTGGATAGATTTTTTCATGATGTGTTCTCCGTAAAATTAAAATAAGTGAAGGTAATTAAAAGCGATTGAAAGTAAAACCAAGTTCGTTACCCGCTCTGCAATACGCATCAACAAGCTGAACTTAAGCATCAGTCGGGCGGATTGCCGATTACTTACACATCTTTTTAAATATTTTTAAAATTCTTTTTTTAGAGATATATCTGTTTCATCACTTCAAGGCCATTCAAACCTCCGGCAGGAGCGGCTTCAGACGTGATTGCCCGCTACAACAGACATCGCCAGGCACGGCTACGGCTGTTCGCGGCTAAAGCCGCGCTTACAAAAATGCTCTCAGGCAAGTCTTGCACTTCATGCAGACTGCATACCCACTTCACATGCGCATGGCATTCTGATGGCTCTATGACGTGAGGTTGCACAGCATCTATGGATACTTTTTTAAGCGCTTTTTTTTCTTGCCGTATGCATCGGGGTTTGCCCTCGCAATTTTACTCAGCTTGCGCCCGGGGCCAGTCGCGGTCACGGTGTTGATCGTGCTCATGGTCACGGCCTTGCTAATGGCTATTCCAAATACCAGAGGGGCAGGCGGTAATGGCAGTCTTGATATCATCTTGCTGCTGTTCATCCTCGTGCTGGCTTATGCAGGTTTGCTTGTTGGCTTCGTCACACGATGGGCCTTATGGTTCTTTTTCTCTTCCAGCACATCCCGATCTCACAAATGGCGGCGTAGTGCAATCATGCTGACGAGCCTGATGTTCTTGCCCGGTTTGTTGCTGCTACTTATATAAAGGAGGAGGCAGGAATATCGAACACGATCACTCCAGCCTCTCCTTCAGCAACACTGGCGACGATGCTGCCGTCAGGCGCAACGATGCAGGTGCAACCATGGCTGATCTTGTCTTCATGTATGCCGACCACATCAGAAGAGACTACCCAGCAGCCAGTGTCAATAGCGCGCTGGCGCAGGTTATCCAGGCTTTTGCTACGCCACTTCTCTGCGGTAGCGGGTGCCAGCATATTGTTTAGCGGATAGCACAACAAGCCAGCGCCTTGCTGCCTGAGTGCCATTGCGCATTCAGGGTAGTTGGCGTCATTGCAGATATTGATACCGAAGCAAAATCCTGCACGATCAAATACAGGCGATGCAGTCCCCGCCACGACACCGCGTTCATTGGGATATTGTTTGGCATAGGTGCCCAGCAACTTACCCTGCCGGATGACAGCGGCAGAATTGCAGATGCCCGTTGCAGCCTGCTCAAAAAATCCCACAATGATGTCAGTCTCAAATGCTGACAAGTCTGACAGCATTTGCTGGAAGGCTGCGCCGTCTGTGGCCAGAGCACGCTGCGCTATGCTTGCTGCATCTGAGGAATAACCGGGCAAATAAGATTCAGGAAAGATGGCCAGCTCCACGTCCTGATCCCGGCACCAGCGCAAGTCAGCCTGTAATTGTGCTGTTGTTTTTTGCAGGTCGTCAAAAACAGGGGAACGCTGGAAGGCGGCGATGCGGAGCGTGTTCTTGTTCATTATTGATTGAACTCACTTTGCTGAGTAATCGTTGACAGACATTTTTTATGACTAATCTCGTGTATAAACATCTGTCATTAATGTGTCATCAGGGAGTGAGTCAATGAGTTCATTCAGATAGCGATACCAGGCTTCATTTTTTGAAGTGATGTTTTCCCACCCATTAAAATCCTGATCATCTATTATCTTGCCATTTATAATCAGCGCACTTCGATTGATGAGCATATCAACATTTATCTGAACAAATTTCTCGCGGGGATACTGAAGGACATTGTGTTGGGGAGGCTTTGTATATCTGAGCGTGGTATGTACAGGCAGGGGCATGCCCGCTGTTGATAGATCCCAATATTCACCGGCCTCCATTGCTATGTCACTCCGCATTTTTTGCCAATCGATTTCCCCTTTCAAGGCACTGCCAGTATAGCCCGGTGTGCTCGTTCCAGATATTCTCTCCGATGCAATAGATGATGTTGCAGCAATGCCGGGTTTAAGTTTCCAGGAAGTTACCAGTACTCCCCAGTTGACCCAAAAACTATTTGGCCTGTCACGATGAAATATTTCACTCACCTTGCCTGCATCATCCACACGTACCCAGCCAAATCTATCCTTACCCAAAAGATCTGGTGTTTCTCCTGGCTTCAGTATTCTTCCTAAACTTCGACGCTCGCTTACATAGTTCTCAAAACTCAAGGATGTTGAAGCTGAGGCACCAGACTGGTAAGCCGCAAAATCTTCCAGAGTTTCTTGTAGGATGTCCAGACTTCGAACGTGCTTATCGACATAACCATCAAAGCTTCGAAAGCGTGCCATTTGTTCTTCTGCATCTGGCCCTATAACAATGTAGGATCGACCACCCATCATGTTCTCCCTGGTGTAGGTCAGTAAACGAAAATGCTAGTATGCGGGTATGTTTGTCACAGCGCAATCGCATGTGTTTTTAGTGCTTTCAACTGACGAATGGAACTTGCTCTGTCGCGTGATTCACAGCGGTGCAGCGGTGCAGCATTCATCGCTTCTGTCAATCTGGAGGAGTTTTATGCGGGCGTGACATAGTCATAGGTAGCATTTTTTTGCATCACGAAATATAAATTCACTCTCCCAGGCGCAGCATTACCACCGAAGCATCATCCGTTTTCTTGACCGTCATGCCACCGGCCTTGCCCGCTTCATACGTACGCAATTCCTGCATCAGGGCATCCAGCCCACGCCTGGCGCAGGCTTGCATCAGGCTTTGGTCGTCGTAGAGATGGTAGCTGTCAACCAGCCGGTAAAAGCCATCCGTCATGAGCAGCAGATGCCCTGATGCGGCCAGTGGGATGTTGTACTCACGGGCGGCAAAGCGGCCTTGTGGATACAGGCAGAGTATGGAGGGGTGTTCGCTCAAATTTTGCGCGACGCGGCGTTCTCTCAGCATGGGCAGTAACCTGGCCCAGCGGGCCTGTTCATCCAGGCCTTCCTGTTTCAACTGTTCTATCGCGGTTTTGAGTATGCCTTCTTGCGGGTTGACATAGGGATCAAGCTCGCTGGCTTTGCCCTCTGCATCCAGCAGGAAGGCTTTGCAATCACCCAGGGCATAGATGCTGGCATGCTTGCCATTGGCGTGTACGCGTAGCCAGGTCAAGGCTGCAATTGGGTAGGCATACACCGGCATGGTGGTGCTTTGCAAGAGTTTGCTGTGTTGCTCATGCAGGGTATGCAGTGCAAGTTCCATGCTGTCAGCCTGCTTGATGGCAGGTGTCGCCACTTGCAATAGCGCGGCTGCAAACTGCTGCACAAACCAGGCTGGGTCACCGCATTGCTTATCGAGATAATGCTGGTCTGATACCGAACTGGCGCCATCAAACATCAGTACATCCAGCGTGCCATCGGCATGGAGATGGCTGGCTACCAGGTCTTCGTTAGACTTGTCAGTGGCTGCGGTGGAAAGGGAGGTGATGTTGGTCTGGTTCAAGGCGCTGTTCCGCTGCGTATATTCTGAAGCCAGAATATAGCATTGGAACGCGCCTTTGACAGAAAGCTCAGCAGGAAGAATTGAGGCGCTTGCTTATTTCAACTTCCAGACAAAGGCCAGATTATTCCAGCCCGCTGTGATGCCCATATTGACACCCACATTGAAACGGCAAGCCTTCAAGGCGCGCATGGATTCTTTATCGATCACACGAAAGCCGCTGGTGCCGGTGATTTTAGCATCGACCACGTCACCTTTTTCATCCAGCAAAAAATTGAGCCTGACCTGACCCTGTACTTCATCTGTTAATGTGCGTTGGTCATAAGAGGGCGCATCGCAACCGGATGCAACAAAGGCCTGGCTGGCATCCATGGCAAAGGCGGGGATAGTGACCAGGGCAAAAGCCAGTGTGGTGACGATGGCATACAGACGAAATTGTGGGGTCATCATGAACTCCTGAAAAATATAAACTGGCATCGCTGCTTGTGGCTGCGACAGCCTTGAGGTGGGCGGATGACTACAATATACGTGGCGCTGAGTGCTGGGGAAAATCAAAAAATCATATAGGTGTTATTCGCCAAAAGCATAATGCTGGCGGTGCATTATTCAGGTGCGCAGGGTGCTTTTGAAAGTGCCAGAAACTCTCCATGGCAGTGCAAAAATAGCGGCCAAACCGGTGTTTACAGGAGTGGATAGTCATGATGGTGCAAAAAATATTTTTGTTGGAATGAGAAATATTTTTATGCTTTTGTCGCCGTTTAGCCTTTGCACACACACCATCTGTTTAAAACCAGCCACCTCAAACCCGTCATACCGAACTTGATTTAGCATCCGGCGGCTTTGCTTGCATGCTGGTCTGCGTGTTTTTACTGAGACTTGTACTTACTGTTTTGCATTCATGGTCATGCAGGCGACACGGCATAACGACGCTGGATGCCAGATCAAGTCTGGCATGACGAGGCGGGGGCTAACTGCGGGCGGTGGATGTAACCGTGCATTAAGCAGCAAAACAAAGGTCCAGCGGGCTCGTATTGCGTGATTTATATGCAATCTCAAACCCGTCATGCCGGACTTGATCCGGCATCCAGCGGCTTTGCTCGCATACTGGTCTGCGTGTTTTTACTGAGATTTGTACTTACTGTTTTGCATTCATGGTTATGCGGGCGACACGGCATAACGACGCTGGATGCCAGATCAAGTCTGGCATGACGAGGCGGGGGCTGCTTGTTGAAGATGGGGATTGCGGTGCATTGATCAGCACAACAAAGGCGGAGTTAACACCGAATTTCACTGTGAATCTCTCTGTGAATCTCTGTGCTACCTCTGTGTCTCTGTGTTGAAAGGTCTTTTTAAGACATCTGTGTTGAAAGGTCTTCCTGAAATCAAAAAAACAAAACCCGGCCAATCAAGGATCGCCGGGTTTTATCATTTCACCAGCCAGCTATTACCTGGCCTGGTGAGGCAACACAATTAGTTCTGTGTTGACTTTTGCGCTTTAGCCGCTACTTTGTCAGCATTGGCTTTTTCTGCTGCCAGACGTGTTTCTGTGTTGGCTTTTACCAGTGCTGCTTTTTGTGCTGGATACCAGGAGAAACCTTCCATGCCGATTTCTTCGCCATTGGCGCGGGCTTCTTGCAGTTCAGCAACTACTTCAGCACGGGTTTTTTGTGCAGGTGCAGTATCGGCGGCAAAGGCAGAAGCAGCAGTCAAAAATGTCAGGCTGGTTGCCAAAAAGAGTTGTTTCGCATTCATGATAATTCCTATCAATAAGTAAGTTTCAGAGTAAGCCTTCCTCACATTATTGCATAATTGTCATGAGAAGTGAAATTTCACTTCCGATAACAACTAAAGCAAGCTAATGTCAGTGGCGCGGTGTAGAGCGGGTTTTGATGTTGCACTGCACCGATGGAAAGAAGTGTAGGCTTTTCGGATTCAACAATAAAGCTCTAAAATGGGAATATACTATTGCTGAATCAGGAACAATCAGGGGCTTGAAAATGGACAGATTGCAATCAATGCGAACCTTTGCCAAGGTCGTGGAGTTGGGTAATTTTGCCAAGGCGGCAGATGCGCTGGATATGTCCAACGCAGTCGTAACCCGTTATGTGGCGGATCTGGAGAGCCACCTGGGGACGCGTTTATTGAATCGCTCTACCCGCAAATTGTCGCTGACCGAGACTGGCATGGTCTACCTGGACCGCGTGCGCGCCATATTGAGCGACATCGACGACGCCGATGCCATCGCCTCGTATGCGGCCAAAAAACCCAGTGGCACTTTGCGCGTATATTCTGTGCCTCATTTCGGCAAAGCGCAACTGGCACCCTTGCTGCCCGAGTTTGCCAAAGAGTTCCCTGATGTCATGCTCGACATCAAGATCACCGACCACCATGTTGATCTGGTGGAAGAGGGCATCGATGTTGGTTTTTATCTTGATCTGCAAAAAATAGACGGCAGCATGATTTCACGCAAGCTGGCTACCTCAGAAGTCTTGCTCTGTGCTTCACCGGCGTATCTGCAAGAACATGGTACACCTACGACGCCAGAAGACATCTCTGGCCATCGCTGTCTCAATTTCAATTACGATTTTTTACGCGATAACTGGATGGCCTTTGACAAGCGTATAGGCCGTGACTCTTACCGCGCCATCCCCATACAGAGCAAGGTCATCAGCAATAATGCCGACGTATTGCGTGCCTGTGCCCTGGCTGGCATGGGCCTGGTCTTGCGTACGTCTTTCCAGATTGATGATGACCTGGCACAAGGCCGCCTGGTCAGGCTGTTCCCTGAACATTGTTTTGGTGCTGTGTCGATTTCCATGGTCTACCCCAGCCGCCGCCAGTTGTCAGCCAAGGTCAGGCGCTTTGTCGATTTCGTTGCCAGCAAGTTCCCGCATCCGGAAGAAGACATATGGCTGGGCACTTGCCCCTTCCGCATCCATGAAGAAAAACTCAGGGAACTGGGCATCGCCCATCCTGGTAAGGTGCGTACAGGCTAAGGCGGGTGTACAGACAAGTGTAAAATTTTCTGGTCATGCTTGCGTAACACAATTTAGTTACTATATGCGGGTAGTGTCTCCTTTGGTATTGTTATCGCCACGGAATTTCCCCTCCGTGGCGTTTTTTTTGTGCCTGCTGGTTTGCGAATTTATCTGTTAGCGAAAAATTTTATTTGAGAATACAACACCAGTGACCATTGAGATTAACCCTTACTTCAGGCCGGAATATGGGTCATCAACCGTGTCTCCAAACTCTACAATGGCCGAAGCAATTTCTGTACTGACTTCTGGGGATAGTTGACCTGGGTCAGTCAACCTCAACTTGGTATATGCCTCCGACAATCCTAGCCTGGCGATGACGCCGATGAGTGCTTCAGTTGATGTCAGGGATGTTTTTGACCATATATTCAGAACTAGCACATCAAGTTGTTGCCTGATTTTTTCTGATAATGGCAAGTAGGTATGCCACTGCCTTTCAGCCAATTCAAATAATGCAAATAGCAGCATATCATCCCCAGTTTTCTATGATACTGAGTTGATTCTTTCAATAATGCAGGTGAACTCATGTTCTAACTGGAGTTTCTCCATTTCATCTGGCAATGCAGAGATACGATTGAGCTCATCCATATTGATGCTTTTTCTAAAATTGGGGGCTGGAAAATCAGACGTAATCAAGCTTGTAGGGTGACTAAAGTGCAGGGGCTTCAGGGCTTTACTATTCCCCAGCGATTCCCTCGCTACTGATAGTAAATGTCTTATACGCCGTTTCGCGATCCGGCTGGCTGTTCAGATAATTGTTCCACAGCAGGGGAAACTTTTCTGACAAACTGACGTGGGTGTAATCCATCCAGTTGAAATCCTCAGGCTCTACTGAGTTCTTATTTTCTTCTCGCTCTATGGGAGCATCAAAGATTTTTCTGCCAGTTACTTTTTCATAAGCATCGTAGATAGCGTAACAATAAGACTCGTCAGTAACATCAGGACTACCATCACGGTCATGGACAATTTCCAGCATCGCCATGCTGTCCGGATTAAGCAGTGCCTGTTCATAGGCGACCTGTCCCATAGAAATCAACCAATAGCGGAAATATAAAAAACTATCGTCAGACATATAGTCATGATGCAACAGACAGCCTGCGCCATACACATCACCAATTTCTGCTTGCCTGACGAGCTTGTGGAAGTGGATATCAAATTCCACGATGCGTTCAGGGGGTAATTTACTGAGATGGTATTCCAGGTCTTCGGCGCGAAAGCGCTGATACCGTGCAGTATGATTTGCTTTGGCAACGATTTGCCAGAAATCCTGATCATTCATGAAGGTGCTGCTGATTGTTTATCGTACCGCCATTGTAAAGCAGCGCCGATAATCCGGGATAGTGGGGAGGGGCAAGCTATGATGAGACAGGTAAAAGTAAGAGGGTACTTAGCAAAGCACCCTCAGCACCCTCAGCACCCTCAGCACCATCAATCCACAAACTCCGTCTTGAAATCCCAGGCATCAAAGCCGCCCACATTGGCCGCTATGCCACCGGTATGTTCCAGGAAAAAATGCACGGTGCGTAAAAATTCGCGGTAGTCTTCCAGCGAAGTCGCCTTGATTTGCAGCGATGCCACGCAGAGGTTTTTAGCGTCTTGCACTTGTTTTTTTTCTTTGTAGTGGCCGTCATTGCGGTGCTGGATATAGCGTGCCAGCTCATGAGCAGCGTCGCCGCTTTTTTCACGGTGCACATATAACTGGAAGTCGCTATTGCGGCCATTTGCATAATGCTTGGTCAGTTTTAGCGTGGTCCAGTCCTTGACGACGTCATCGCCATAGAAATCACCATCTGAATCAAATTCTTCTGCTTGCCAGAAAGCCGGACAAAAATCATCTTCGCCAGGCATGGCGACGTGCTCAAACAGAACGATGATTTCAGAATAAATTTTCATATTCCTTGCCTCTAAAGATGCCTGCACCAGGGTGCGAATAAAAACTTTGCCACAGTATAACCAAACATTGTCGACTGCACTTTTTGCTGCAAGTGCAAAACTATACACGGCTTTTCATGAAGGCATCGGGCGGCATCAAAGCATGTCCGCCAGCATCATGTATAGCCAGGTTTTGTTAAGAGCCAGCGACAGACTGGTGCTACATCAGCAGAAAAAATTGCATGGATCAACTTTACCGAATATTTGTCTTCTGCGCTTGGTATTTATGATGCGATATTTTCAGCCAGGAAATTTTGCAACAGGTATTGAATATGTGTAATATGAATGACCACAAGCAAAGGGGGCGTCATGCAATTCCTGTCCAGCAAACTTAATGCAGAACCCGAACTGATGATGAGCCTGGACAACACGCCCATGATAGGCCTGTTGCTGGCCTTGATCATGATGTTGCTGATGAACTTACCGCCGAATCGGCATATCGTCGACTATGGGCAACTGCTTGTCTGTCGTAGTTTCATGCCGATACCGGAAGTCGTCAATGTAGAAATTGATGCCGATGGCAAGCTGTACTGGAATGGCCAGACATTGCCGCACGCACAACTGGATCAGTATTTCCGGCAACTGGCCAGCCGCACAGAAAACTCCCACGAAGTGTATGTCAGTGCCACCGCGGGCACGCCTTATCATCAGGTAATGACAGTATTGGCATCGGCACAACGCCAGGGTGTGACAAATCTGGGTGTGGTTGGTAAGGCATTGTTGTTCTGAATATACCTATCTTGCTGCGAGCTTTTTGGGGGTATGTCAGCCTCACACATCTCGTCACACATTTTGTCAAACATCTGCAGATGAAGCGCAGGCGCAGATTTGGCAGCAACATTTCTCATTCGCTTCAGGCGAAAAAATCTTGAATACCATCCTGTGATCTTGACCTGGTAAGGCTGATTGTCCAGTCTTCCTACGCGCGTAACGCAGCAACAGGCATTCCGGTTGACAACATCCCCTTCGTTTAGAACGACAACACTAAGCCACTACAAAGTGGTTTTTTTGCGTCAACGCAAAGTATCTGGCTGGCGTTTTTGGCTTACGTAGCATGACTACGAAGCAGAAATGAAGTACAAGACGAAACGCAAAACAAGCAAGCAAACCAAGTAAGCAACCCAAACATAAAGAGGGAAATATCATGAACAAACTGATCACCGCCATCATCGCTTCCACAGTTGTTATGGGTAGCGCATTTGCACAGACTCCAGCTAGCGCCAGCGCTACTGCTGCTTCTGCCAAACCAGCAAGCGCAGCTGCTGCGGCCAGCGTGGCGAAATCTGCTCCGGCAACTAAAGTAGTGGCAGCATCTGCTTCCGCTGCGGCCTCTGTACCAGCGATGCCAGCAGAAGCCAAGCCAGCAGCGTCAGTAGAAAAAGCTGTCAAGCATGAAAAACACGCTAAGAAAGAAGCTAAAAAAGCCGAAGTCAAAGCAGCATCGGCCTCTGCTTCTGCCAGCGCAGCATCGAAGTAATTTGCTTTAATAATTTAATACTCCGGCGGCATGGGCTGCCGGAAAAAATACTACTCACTTATCTGCAAGGAATTTAAAAATGAACAAACTGATGACTGCTTTGATTGCTTCCACTATTGTTATGGGTAGCGCATTTGCACAAACACCTGCCACCACACCTGCAAAAGCGACGCCAGCGGCAACGCCAGCAGTTGCTGCAACAAGCGCAGCTCCAGCCCCAGTCGCAGTGACGGCACCTGCGGCCAAAGCGGTGACAACTACTGCGATGGCAGCACAGACAACGCCAACTACGCCGACCACGGCAGTGACTACAGCTACACCAGCCACTGAAGTGAAACATGTTACGAGTGGTGCTGAGAAAGTAGTGGCGAAGCATGAAAAACAAGCCACGCATGTCGCTCATGAAAAACATGCGAAGGCAAAGTCTGAAGTAAAAGCAGAACTGAAAGCAGAAGCGCATACAGATGCTGTCAAGGTGGTCGCGAAGTCGGCAACGCCAGTGACATCGACAACACCAGCAACTGTGGGTGCAACGAAAACAGTAACGCCTGCTGTAAAATAATTTTTACAAAGTAGTTACACGCTGGGTAGTAGTTAAGAAATAAGAAGCGCCGCGCAATCATTAGAGATCGCGCGGCGTTTTTCTTGTAGTAGCATAGGGTATTTTTTACTAGCGCTTAATGGCTTCGATGATGGCGATGCACCAGGATGCTACGCTGGCGAGGCTCAGTATAGCAATAAAACCAAAGCCGGATTGCGGTGCGAATTTATCCAGCCCCAGTCGTTGCGCCAAAATGGTGATGATCTGTGTGCCATTGAAACCTGCCAGTGGCAATAAATGATAAGCGGCCATCTTGGCGGCGACGATGCCCAGCAATGTAAAGAAGGGTGTGGTCTGTATCAGGCGATAGGCATCGTGCAGCAGGCTGGGTGCCAGTTCGAAAGGTGATAGCGCACCCATGAAATACTGTTCAAAAAGGGCCAGGAAGTCTGTCAGGGCGCTCTGGCCGAGGATAACAAAAGCCAATGCAAGTTGTATCGCGCAGCCAGTCAGAGCGACCAGGATCTGTTGCAATGCGGGCAGACGATCAAATGTGCGGGATGGATTGCCATCAAAGAATTCCATATTACGCGTGTCGCGAAATCGGACGTAGCCTGTCAATGGGATCAGTTTCACGACGACATTCTTACGCTGCAATAGTGTAGGCCCAAAACCCAGGGAAATCTTTTGAACCTCGACACCCGCTGCCCAGCCTGCTATTGCTATGGTCGGCAAATGGAGGAGATTGCAGATGACAAGGATGATGAAAAAATTGAGCATGACGGTGCTTGTTCAATGGCGGTTAAGGGGATACTACTTGCTTTGCATCGTGGCCCATACAGCATTTGAGTATTCAAAAAGTCGACAGTTCGAAGATATGCTGTTTTCCATGCACGTTGATAAAGCGGCGCAGTTTGTCCATGTCATCTGCGCGTATGTCATCTTCATCTGGTGGCAAACTCAATACGGTATCCAGCCCCGTTGGATGTAACAGACACAAGACCAGGCCATTGCTTTCGTCATAGATGAAAGGTTGGTCAAGGCACCAGCGCTGCCCTGTGCCCTGGCACATGATTTCAAAATCCAGTGTCAGCAACTCATCCATGCAGACATGGCTGTAGTCATCCAGATTCTCCACGTCGAATTGTTGTAGTTTGCTGGCGTCAGTTTCGTGGATGAAGATGCTGGCCATATGGCTTGCTTTCTCAATGATTTTCGTTAGCCGTATTGTAAAGGGCATGCCTCTCACAGCAAGTAAAACTTTTTGGGTCAGGGTAGTAAAGTGGTGCTATGAGCACTCTATAAAAAACAAAACGACGCTATGCATGCAGCAGGCGTCGTTTTGTTTTTTCGTGATTTTGCGGTGAGAAATCTTGATTTTTTTATTCTACCTACGCGCGTAACGCATGAGCATGGCAAACGGTTGACAGATGACATGCCGTTTAGAACAACAACACTAAGCTGCATGTCGTGTGGTTTTTTGCGTCAACGCAAAGTATCCGGGCGGCGTTTTTGGCTTACGTAGCATGACTACGAAGCAGAAATGAAGTACAAGACGAAACGCAAAACAAGCAAGCAAACTAAACCAGCAACCCAAACATAAATAGGGAAATATCATGAACAAACTGATCATCGCCATCATCGCTTCCACAGTTGTTATGGGTAGCGCATTTGCACAAACACCAGCCAGCGCCAGTGCTTCCACTGCTTCCGCTTCCGCCAAACCAGCATCTGCTGCGGCTGCTGCCAGCGTCGCCAAGCCTGCACCAGCGATCAAAGTAATCACACCTCCTGCATCAGCCAGTGCTACTGCTACGGCAGCTTCTGTGCCGGCAACTGCACCGGAAGCGAAACCTGCTAAAGCAGCCAAGCATGAGAAACATGCCAAGAAAGAAGTGAAAGCAGCTTCTGCTTCTGCCTCTGCCAGCGCAGCTTCGAAATAAGTTTTACCTCATTACATAAATACCGGCAGCACTGGCTGCCGGAAAAAACCAAACTCTACGCACTACTTCAAGGATATAAAAAATGAACAAGCTCATGACCGCACTGATCGCTTCCACCGTATTAATGGGTAGTGCATTTGCACAAACCCCGGCAGCTCCAGCCAAGGCAGCTGCTGCCACAGCACCGGTTGCAGTGGCATCTGCTTCAGCTGTTGCAAGCACGCCAGCACCGGCAGTGAAGGCCGCTGCAGTAACTACAGCTGCAACTGCAACACCAGCACCAGCACCGGTAGCAGAGGTGAAGACACAGGCAACAGATGTGAAAACAGTGACAGCAGAAGTCAAGCCAGCAACAGAAAAAGCAGCAAAGCATACGAAACATAGCAAGCATGAAAAACATGCGAAGACAGACAAGAAAGCGGACGATGTCAAGGTAGCAGCACCGGCAGCAGCGCCAGTCGCAACCACAGCTGCAACGCCAGTAGCATCGAAATAAGCCGCTAAGCCAGCAACCTGGTAATGCAGGTTGCGTTTAAAAAGATCGACGTGTTATTCAATTTGGATAGCACGTCGATTTTTTTGTGCTGTCTGAATATGCCTCTTTGTGCGCGCATTGCGGGTGAGGCAGAGGGACTCTGTCCCGCCAGTTTCAGGAGGCAACCCGGTTACGCCCTGCCTGCTTGGCGACGTACAGCTTTTCATCGGCAGCAGCAACCAGGGCGGCCCTGTCCTCGCTGTTACCAGGCACAGTAGCAGCGACGCCTATGCTGAGGGTGACGATCTCGCCTACCTTGGAGGTAATGTGCGGGATGGCCTGGGCGACGATGGCTTCCAGCAGTGATTCAGCCTTGCTGATTGCTGCACCGAGTTCGCATTCAGACATGAGGCAGATAAATTCTTCGCCGCCATAGCGGGCGACCACATCATGCGGGCGGCGAAAGCCAGCATCAAGGCAGGCGGCGACAGCGGCCAGGCAAACATCGCCTTGCTGGTGACCATAATGGTCGTTATATTGTTTGAAGCAATCAATATCGATCATGAGTATAGCCAGGGATTTGCCATAGCGCTGGCAATGCCGCCATTCCTTGTCATAAGAATTATCAAAGCTGCGGCGGTTGGCCAGGCCTGTCAGCGGGTCGGTGAAGACCAGTTTTTTTAGCAGGTCATGCTGTAATTTTAAGGTGATATGGGTCTTGACGCGGGCGCGCACGACGTCAGGGTTGACGGGTTTGCTGATGAAATCCATGCCACCGGCCAGCAGGGCGCGTGACTCTTCACCAGCATCGTTCTGGGCTGTGACAAACAGCACGGGGATGTCGGCTGTCAGTTCTTCCTGCTTGAGGCGGGTGCAGACTTCAAGGCCGTCCATCTCTGGCATCATGACATCGAGCAAGAGCAGGTCGGGCGGGGTTTGCCGGCAAAACTCCAGGGCTTTCTGGCCGCTGGTGGCCATAAAAACTTCATGGTCGTCAGCAAATATCTGGTACAGGGTCTGGATGTTGATGACCTGGTCATCAACGATGAGTATGCGCGGGCGGCGTGACAAGAACTCTTGATTATTTGTCAGGGATGCCAGATATTTAAGTGTGGCCATGTCAGTGTCAGTGTTTGCTGCCGTATGTTTTCTCAGGATAGCATTTGTGATGCGGGCTGCCATCAAATTTTGTGACTCTGGTTTCTCGCTTCAGTGTCATGATACTGTTTTCTATCGCTTGACCCTAGGCCGTCTCCAGCACATCAAGTGCAGCGGCAAAATCCAGGCTCAGCATTGCCTGCTGCATGGCTTGCTGGCGCTGTAGCGGCCAGTGTTGCTGCAAACTGGCTTGCAATTCCTGATACAGGGCGCTGGCTTTCATATTCTGTGTTTGCAGCAGGGTCTTGAATTCTTGTAATTGCTCGGGCTGAAGCTGGCTGGCAGGGATGGCAGATGCCGCAGTGCTGGCGTCATGCGCGTGCAACCAGGCTTGTACGCTGGTGATGGTCAGTTGCAGTTGTTGTTCTGCATTTGCCAGCAGGGCGGGGATGCGTGCCTGGTCTTGCTGGCTGATGGCATTTTCCAGCGTCAGGGCAGCCTGGGCAAAATCCTTCGCGCCCAGAGTGCCTATGCTGCCGCGCAAAGTGTGCAGGGTACGTGCCGCCTGCTGGGCATCGCCTTGCTGCCAGTGGGCTATCGCTTGCTGGAAGTCTTGCGTGGCGTGGTTGATCATGTTTTGTATCACGCCAGCCAGGGTTTTGATGAGGTTGGGGTTGCCCTTGGCCAGTGCCATGAGTTTGGAGGGGTCAAAAGCACCGCTGGGGGCTGGCTGGCTCACGTCGGGCAGGCTGGTAGCCGCGACCTCGTTATTGGCTGTGGCAGAAGTTGCAGAAGCAGACGCGGCAGACGCGGGCGACAGGTAACGCGCCAGCGCGGCCAGCATCTGATCTATGTCTATGGGCTTGGAGATGACGTCATTCATGCCTGCTTCCAGGCAGCGTTCACGTTCGCTGGTCATGACGCCTGCGGTCATGGCCAGGATGGGCAGAGTCATGGCCAGTTCTTTGCGTAAAATCCCGGTGGCTGTCCAGCCGTCCATGATGGGCATTTGCACATCCATGAGCACCAGGTCAAATTGCCCGGCAGCGCCTTTCATGATTTCTACTGCTTCGCTGCCATTATTGGCCAGCTTAACGACAGCACCGGTCTGCTCAAGAATCTTGGTGGCGACGATCTGGTTGAAGTAATTATCTTCCACCAGCAAGATTTGTTTGCCGGCAAAACTGCCTGTGCCTGGTACTGCCGCGACACTATGTTGCGTCGTCGTGGACATATTCCCGGGCGCAGCAGTGGACAGCACAGCAGGCTGCTGCAGATGGCGGCTGGTTTCTTGCAGCACATCGTAGAGGCTGGAGCCAGTCACTGGTTTTAGCAGTACGGCATCGGGGGCGTCGGGTTTGCCATCCATATTCAGGGCGCTACGGTCATAGGCGCTACTCATCAGTATCAGGGGGATGTGCTGGCTGGCTAGTATGGCTTTGATGGCTGCCAGGGTGGCCAGGCCATCCTGGCCGGGCATGTGCCAGTCTATCAGAATGGCACAGTAATCATAGTCGGGGCCAGTCATTTGCGCCAGTCGCTCGCGCACTTTTTGCAAGGCTTGCTCGCCAGAACTGGCGGTATCTGCCTGCCAGCCCCAGGCTTCTATGGTTTTGGCAATATAGCTGCGGCTGGTGGCATTGTCATCCACCACCAGAATTTTACGTGACCTGCCGTCGGCCAGAGGCAAGCTGGCAGGCTGGCAATTCTCTTCTGGCAGCGGCATTGCAGGGGCAGCCTGCATGGGCACGCTGACGATGAACTCGGTGCCCTGGCCTTCCTGGCTTTTCACCTGGATATCGCCATCCATCAAATCGACCAGGCGTTTAGAGATGGCCAGCCCCAGGCCAGTGCCCCCAAAGCGGCGAGAAGTCGAGGCATCGGCCTGCTCAAAGGCGCTGAACATGCGGCTGATCTGCTCTGTCGACATGCCTATGCCAGTGTCGCGGATAATAAACTGTACCAGCAGGCTGCCGGCATCCTGACCGGCCTGCCCGCCTTGCCCATCCTCTGACGCCAGCTGTACCAGCAGCGATACTTCTCCCTGCTCGGTAAACTTGATGGCATTGCCTGTGATATTGATGAGCACCTGTTGCAGGCGCAGGGCGTCGCCTATCAGCTCTCTGGGGACGGCGGTGTCTATGCCCATCGATAATTCCAGCTGCTTTTCACCGACATTGACTGACATCATATTGGCCAGGGCGCTGAGTATGTCCTTGAGATAAAAACGGGTGGGCGACAACTCTATGCGACCTGCCTCTATCTTGGAAATATCCAGAATATCATTCAGGATGCCCAGCAAAGACTGGCCGGACGAGCGTATCATTTCCAGATAATTGCGCTGATCGGCGTTGAGCTCGGTCTTGCCCAGCAAATAACTCATGCCCAGCACCGCATTCATGGGCGTGCGGATTTCATGGCTCATATTGGCCAGGAATTCTGATTTGGTACGGCTGGCCATCTCGGCCTGGTCACGCGCTGCTATGAGCGAGGCTTCGAGCTGTTGCTGGCGGCTGATATCGATGGCAATACCCAGAAAGCCATCAATCTGGCCCGCCTCATTATGCACCGCGCTGATGACCAGGCTCACTGGTATATGGCTGCCATCCTTGTGGACATAAGTCCATTGCTGGGCCTGCACCTCGCCCAGCCTGGCCTTGGCGGCAAACACCTCAAAACCTTGTACAGGATAGCCTAGTTCTGCCGTCAGTAATGCTGCCCTGGTCAGCATTTCAGAATCAAGATGGATGATGTCCGGGGTGTGCAGGCCCACCATCTCGGCCTCGGCATAGCCCAGCATACGCTCTGCACCGTGACTGAAAAAGCGTATCGTGCCCTGCAAATCGCAAGAGATGATGGCAAATTCACTGGCTGCCGCAAACAGGCTCTGCAGCCTGGCCTGGGTGCGCTGCTCTTGCAATTGCGCCTGCTTGAGCGGGCTGATATCCGTAGAAAACACATAGATCCCATGCACCTCGCCATGACTGACATGCGGCACGTAGGAAGTCAGCAGGTAACGTCTTTGCTCATTCTGGCCTGTCAGGGTGCGTTCAAATAATTGTGGTTCGCCTGCCAGTGCAGCTTCGATATGGGCCTTGCTTTGTGCATACACGGCCTCACCGATGACTTTTTGCACAGGCATGCCCTTGATATTGGTGTTCGCAAAACCAAACCACTGCAGGAAGGCTTCATTGGCAAAACGCATCGTCAGTTGCCTGTCACAATAACTGATCATGGCAGGCATGTGGTTGATGGTGGCTTGCAGGCTGGCCTGGCTATGTGCCAACTCCTGCAATGCCTGCAGGCGCGCTGCTTCCTTGAGGCGGCTTTCATTCATGCTGGTCGACAGCAGCATGGGTGGGATGGCTGTCATTAGTATAGGCAGGTATAGCAAGACGATTTTCCAGTCAGGAAAATCATGGGGTGAAGCGATCTGACCAAAAGAAATCATCAACCCCAGGCTGGTGATGACCAGCACCAGCAACAAGTGTGATTCTTCATAGGTCAGCCTGGTAGCGGCAAAGCTCAGTGCCACCAGCACATAGATGAAAGGGAAGGGCAGATACATTAAACCCAGCATGACCAGTAGCAGCACCGTAAGGGTGAAGCGGGTAAAGCGCAGCCAGTTTGCGCTCCAGTTGGCAAATGCGTTTTGTCGCATTCCCAGGCGCAGCAAAGGGAAAATCAGGGTTTGGCCCAGTGCTGCACTGACATACCAGTTAGTAAAGGTACGGCCAAAATCAGCCTGGCCATCCCAGGCCATCAGCGTTGCCACGAAGGTGGCACTACAGGCGCAGGGCAGGAAAAAACCCAGCAAGATGAGTTTGAGCAACTGGCTGCCAGAACGGTCAAAGTCGCGGGCCAGGTCACCCTGGCGTATGGTATAGCTGACCAGCACGGTTTCAAGGCAATTGGCAAAGGCAAACATGCCTGCCACCGCTGCACTGCTACCCGTCAGCATATTGGCTGCAAAACTTGCCACGGCCACCAGCACTACCATCTGCCCCTGTCGCCTGCGTCCCTGTTCATACATAAAGGCCACTGCCAGGGCATTGGCATACCACAGCGTGGCAATAGGATCATCCCCCGGCGTCAGCAAAATGCCTGCCACGGCCAGCACGAAATACCAGAAGCCCGTCATGACTAAGAGCCTGACGGCAGAGTGTGGCTCCTGCTGGACGCTCATCTGGCGGGTCTCCGGTAAGGGGTGATATGGAAGTTTAGACGATATTCTTATGAGAATTGTAAGGGAATGTGGAAGAGTGTGGGGTTTTTGGTATGAGCGGCTTGATTTGCAGGCGCTGGTCATGTGGCTGCAGTGAAGCGTCCTCTGAGAATTGGAACTGTGCACCAAAGGCTCCATAAGCTTTCCCCAGACGGCAGCAGAAAACCTGAGTATCCAGCCTCCATCAGCTCCCCGCATGCAAAACACAAGATCCCGGGCGTAGCTCTGAGAAGTTATTAAAAAATAATTAAAAAAACACAAAATCCCTCGCAAATTGCCAACTATAGATTACAGCTTGCTTGATAAACTTTTTATAAGTCATGTCAAATACTTAAAAGATTGTTAAAAGAATAAATTCGACAAAGCTCGTTTCGTTACAATTTAGACATGTAAATAATGAAATAAATGGGGAGCTTATGAGTAGTCTGGATTTGGTCAATTTCCTGCGTCAAGAAGCACGCAAGCAAAATGTCAGTGACTCAGAGCTTGCGCGGCGGGCCAAGATCAGCCGCAATGCCTTGCTCAAGATCATGGCGGGAGAAGTCTTGCATCCCACCATACGCACGCTGGCCAGCCTGGCGTATGCGCTGGACCATAACCCGCACCACCTGGTCAGCCAGTATCTGGCCGGGACTACTGCGCCAACGCGCGGGGACTGGTTACGCAAGAAGAAAAAGGATGCCAGTCGCTTTATCCGCGATGTCAATTATCCGGATGGCGACATGGTGGCCATAGGCCAAAGGTTTACCAAGCAATGGGAAATCGCCAATCAGGGTGAGCAGCCCTGGGTAGGGCGCAGGCTGGTTTGTCTGGACCAGGTGTCGCAGGTGTACCGCAAATCGGGGGACGACTATATTGCCCTCAATTATTCCCTGACACCGGCCCGCACCGAGATAGCTGTTCCCAGCACCATGCCGGGCCAGTCGGTTTTGCTGGAAATGGATTTCGTCGCGCCATCCTCGCCTGCATGGGTGGTGTCTTACTGGAAGATGGTAGATGAAAACCGGCAACTTTGCTTTCCTGAGCTGGAAGGTCTCAGATGCTGTGTCAGCGTCATCGCAGTATAGAAAGGTCAGGCGGCGATTGCCCGGACCATCGCCGCAGATAGTCAACAAAAGCATTCTGGCGATGTGCCAGTTTCATAAAAATCGGTGCAAGCACCGCCAACGGGGAATAGCAAAATGATGCATTATCAAGACCTCACCACCAATCAGCGTTTTTCATTGCTGGCCGTTGCTGTCGCCAGCACAGGGCTGGTCTGGACGGCCACAGAATCACTTTCCAGGCAGTTGTCTGCCAGTCTCTATTTTCAAATATTCGCCTTTCTGGCAGCCATACTCATGCTGGGACTGGGGGCTGCAGGCATGGCCATGGCCAAGTCAGCCTTTGCCGAGCACAAATACGTCAACTATAAGGCCTTGCGTTTTGTCTCCGGCATTCTGATATTTGTGTTTGCCTTCATTGTGAGTATGTCTGCCAGCATTCATAACGTTTACTTCCGCATGACCAGCAATGCCATGCGTGAGCAGGAAGTCAATGAAGTATACCGTGATCTTTCGCAAGTCAATGCCGACGCCAATGCCATCATCAGCAAAGCCGTCAACAACCTCAATGCCGAAGTGGAGGCCAGGCTGGCCGACACCATCAGTGAAGCCAAAAATCTCGACCGGCCAGGCACGGGCGTCATCTTTGATCAAAAGAAAAAAGCACTGGAACGCAGCCTGGGAGGCGTCACGCTGAACTTCAATTCAAGCAGGGACGGAGTGAGTGTCCCCAGCAAAAGTGCGATGGATGATTTTGAAGCCAAGGCCAGGGCCATCAAGAACCAGCGCATCGTCGAAAAACGCGTCTATGGCAAAGAAATTACCGACCAGCTGACCAGTGCAGATTTCCAGCAACTGCTGGCTGACCTGGCACTGATGAAAAAAGATTTCAATCCAGAGCCAGAAAAAACCATCGTCAGCCTGCTCAAACGTGCCTATGCCATTCGCAATGATCTGGCCAAGCGGGTCAGCTTGCTCAAGTCCGTCATAGGGCAAAGCAAGGCTAGCGATGTTGCTCCCTATCCCGAAGTACCACCCAGTGTAGAGCTGCATAGCCTGCCTTATTTCTGGGGCGAAGTCTGGGCAGGTAAAGACCGCTCAGAAGGTGGCGTGGTCAGCACCAGCAAGGTGCGCTGGGCAATCTTGTTTGGTGTGGTGTTTGAACTTGCCTTTGCCGTATTTTTTTACTTCGGTCTGCTTGACCGCCGCGAATATTAATGAAGGATAAAATCATGAATCTGGAAAAAAGCGCACTACCCACCTTCGTCAGCCCGGATGAAACTGTAAGCAAAGAATCGCAGGCCCCCAATGCCGCACAATTGGATAAACGACGCGTTCTCAACCTGCCGCATGACAAACCCCTGATCATGCTGGTAGGGCCTCACAATGTTGGCAAGACGGCGATATTGGGCAGTCTGATTGCCTATAGTACTCACAAACTGGCTGGCAATATCCCCACGCGCCATGCTTTCAGTTGGCTGCCCCTGCCCGACATTTTGCAACATGTGCCGGAAGGCTACAGAAACCAGACTAATCAATTCCTGGAAAAGATTGCGGCCAGTGAAACCTATATAGGGTCTACCAGCGAATATTTTGTCATCAACGCCAAGCAAAATGAAAGACCGTTATTTATTGCCCTGGAGGCACCAGGCGAAGATTATTTCTCCATTGAGCAAGGCTTGTTTTCCCCCTTGTATCTAAGTGACCTGGCTGAACGTTCGCACGATAAAGTGTATTTGTTTGTATTCTCACATGATATGTTTGGCGGCGACCCTAGCAAGATGGCTGCCTATGATAAGGCTGTTTCTGAATTTATTCGTGCAAAAGTCAAGCCTGGCCGCGACCGTTTCTTGCTGCTCTATACCAAGATAAAAAACGACCCTGTTATGCAGACGGGCATGACTGAACTTGAATGTGCAAATAAAGCATTCAGTGCCGGTGGAAAATTTCCCGAGACTGCCAGCGCTTATCGTAACTCACCGATCAAGGGCAAAAAAATCATCCCTTACTGGAGTGGTACCTTCAAGACGGATGTCAAGACCAACACTGAATACCGCGCCCATCCTGCGCATGAATATCCAGCCAGGCTCACCGAGGCCATGCTGACCCTGCTGGTCGGCAGCCCCTGGTGGAAATTCTGGGCTTGAGCGGCCATGCTGAGTGAAGCGCAATCCATGCAAGTTGCCGTGTTTGGTGTCACCACAGGTCAGGAATGCTGGCCTGTGTCACTGACTGAATTCGTCCGGCCCTATTACGTCGAGGCCAGTAGCCAGCCGCCAGAGATACTGTTCATCGAGCCTACCGCCAGTGGCTGGATGTTCAGTTATGTCAATTACCGTTTCATTGGCAGCGGTGGCAGGGCCAATGCGCACTTTGGCATGTCCATTATCCACCCAGGCCTGACACCCCTGGCAGTCGGTGAGTTGTGGACAATTTTCTCCAGACTGTTTGATTTTTTTGAGCAATCAGGAAAAATATTTGCACGTACTGACGCACTGTCGGCTGACCAGGCACCGCTATTTCAGTTTTCCATCGCCAGCTTCTCCAGCATCACTGACGAGTGGTTGCCAGCAGTCATGAGCCAGTTGGTCCAACATGCCAGCAATATTGACGCCAGAATTTACCTGCCAGCCGCAACCGCAATCAGGCCAGGTAATGGCACCATATCTGCTTATGTCGATGTGGATGAAGAACTGGAACACTTTCTTGCACCACTTTTGCGCGGAGAAAAAGTCGGCATCGTCAAAGGCATGGGCAAGCGTAGTTCACATAGCAAGCAACTGGAACTCAGTTTGCAAAAGGCCACGAACGAAGCAAAAAAATATGCCCTCCGTGCAATTGAGGCAGAGAGAGAACTCGAAAAAGCTAAAAAAGAACTTGATCTGAGTAACGGTCTTCTGAAAAAAGAACGGGATGCCAGGAAGATTGATGAGGCACATCTCAACGAACTCGATGCCACCATAGATGAGCTGCAATACCGCTTAAGAACAAAAGGACAAAGCCCGGAAAAGTTGCCAGATCCAAGCTTAGACGACAGATTTGAGGGATTGCAGATAGAACCGGGCCGGACAGACAAACGCAGCGATAAAAGAAAAATCCGTGGTTTTTCCATCAGCGAAAATCTTTTACTGCTTGCCTCTATCCTGTTGGTCGTGACGCTGTTTCTTATCGCCTTATTTTTGATGAACAAAGCAAAGACCAGCAACCATACATCGCCCGAATATGTGCATACACCCGAAAAACCCCCGGTTCCAGCATCGGCATCGAACACCCGCATTTTCGAAGCAGATCCTGAAGATAATGCACCCCCTGTCATTGCAGCCTCAATATCAGCCTCATTATCAGCATCGGCCAGTAACAGCGCAGCAGAAGACAACAATATTATCCGCGAATATGATGGCCCCGTTTTTTTTCGTCATGTTGTGTCAGTGAAAAGTAAGACTGGCAGTGAAGACAAAGGCCAGGAAGAAAAAAAAGAGATAACTCAGTTGCAGGTGTCTGAAAAATTTCTCATCTTTCTTGTAAAACAAGAGGCGGGGCAGCGTATCGGAATTTTCAATGAAAAAATATATCAGCTCGCCGGAGTGGATAAGGCAGCATTCAAAAAATGCCTGGGTACCGACCCTGCGGACTTGGGCAAGCAAATCAACAAGGAAAATACAGGCAAGTTTCCTGATTTGCTCATTGCACCAAATTTTAGTCAAAAAACAAAAATAATTCTTCGCAGTAAACTGAGTAGTAAAGAAATGGAATCCTGTAAAAAGCTAAGCTAGCGCTTCATACCAGCCTGCGTCTACCCTTCCAGGAGGGCAGTGCTCACTCCGGCCATTACTACTCAGACCATGGCCAGATTTTGCCGTATGCCATCGCGCATGGCAGTCGTCAGTATGTCGCGAGCGCGGTACTCGCTGCGCTTGTTCGATGGCCGTTCTGACAGCGGCGTGTCTTCGCTGTCCATAGGCAGCGAGTAATTGCCATTGGCTTGCGCCTGCGCGCCTGCGCTTTGCCACAGGCCATCATATTCTGCCCGTATGGTTTTGCTGAAACGATAGCGCCAGGACTGGTAGATATGGTTCTTTTTGGCGATGCATTCTATGTCAGCACAGTGCAAGGCGCGTGCCAGGCTGCGCAAAGCTTCTATCAGCAACAGGCGCGGCTGTATGCCGTGCAGGCTCTTGGTGCAGGCACGTATGGCTGCACGGGCATCCTGCTTGCAAGACTGCAGGCCGCCAACCCTTAGTATCAGTTGCCGGTCTTTATGATCGAAAGAAAAACTCAGGCATTGCAGTAAACGGCCATCCTGGAACAAACCCAGGCTGAGGCCGCCTTCGCGCTTGAAGGCACAACTGCGAAACAGGCTGATGCGATAATCTTCCTGGTTCTTGCCTTGCAACCTGGCCAGTTCCAGCGTCTTGCCTGCCAGCACTTCGCGGGCGCGTTGCTGGCCCAGTAACTGGGCGGATAAATGGAAGTGATTGCGCAGCAAACGCAGGCGTGATGCGCTGCAAATCTGCCGGTCAAAGAAAGGACGGTGTACCGCATCAAACAAACTCAGGTCTGCCGGTATGGCCTTGCGCAAGTAAGTCTGGTGCAGATAGTGATACCAGCGCAGGCTGACGCCAGGCTGCATGCCGCTACGCAGCAAGAACAGACATTTGCTTTTGAGATTGCTGTGCTCATCGCCCAGCCGCAATTGCAAAGCCCAGCGCAAACTGCTCATCAGGCCAACTGCGGCTGGCTGCCTTTTGTTCGCTAAAGGCAGCAGCACACGGCCAGCAGCCCATAATCCCCGCCAATTCAAACTCTTCACCATTGCACCATTTGTTTCGTTTTGCAGATACATGTAACCCAATGTATCAGGTGATCAAATATATTGGCAAGTCAAATTTTGCAATCATATTGTCTACAATTTGTAAGATATTGTCAGGAGATGACTTTTTTCTTGTTTTCTCATTGCAAGAATTTTTGGTCTGTGGTCTTAAAAACAAGCAGAAGTTAGCGGGTTTTTATTGAATTTGCCGCGCTTTGTAACGCAAAGTATCAATATTTGTCAGTAATGCAAAGCAAGATAAATGGAACTGCGCAGCAAAAACAGCGCGCAATTTCGCGAGGGGAAAATACGAAAAAAATTGGCTGCCAAGAGCCAACGCCCGTCGCTAACTGCCTGGCGGGCGTACATTTCGAACGCTTGCACAAATTAAATCCGCATGGAGTATGATGAAGATGTTATATATTTTGCATTTTAAAAATGTATTTATGCAATAATATGATTCTTGTTGGCAATATTTTTGATGTCTGCCAGTATCTGCCCAGGCCTGGCAGCACAGCTGAAGGCCTGGTGAGATAAAGATGTTGTTGCGGCTGATTGTGTACTTGAGCGTACTTGTGTGTGACCAATAGCAGTTTTCTTGCTTACATCCCCATGACAAGTTTCAAGAAAATCCTCACTGGCGTTTGCATTGCCATCCTATGTGCCTGTATTTTGTATGGCATCTTCATCTTGCCGTATACAAGTTCCACTTCCGACATTATTGCCAGCATCATCATGGGCGTTGCGCTGTTGGTTTTGCATGTTGTGGGGTTTGATAAAGAAAAGTAGCAAGTGCCGGGATTCTGCCGCCGATTTTGCTTTTATATTCAAACATATCTCCGGCACTGAGCAATCGCCGATACGCCATGGCACTACCTGGCAATCTCAACAAAACCGCTGCACCAGACATAGTCTCCCCCCTTTCCTGCGTCTTGCAGCTTATACTTCAGGGTCTTCTGAAATAAATGGATAAATCATTTATTTCAAATTAAATGCGCTCGCGCACATTCACGAATTTATCAACTAAGCCACCATGAATAAAGCCTGGGCCTGGTCAGACATCATCGCCGGTTTGTCGCTGGCAGGGCTGTTATTGCCCGAGGCCGTGGCCTATGCCAGCATCGCCAACCTGCCACCGCAGGCAGGCATCGTCGCCGTGTTTGCTGGCCTGGTCTGTTATGGCGTATTGGGTAGCAGCCGTTTTGCCATCGTTGCTGCTACCTCGTCTTCTGCCGCGGTGCTGGCATCGGCCACTGCCGCCATGGCTAATGGGGATACGGGTTTGCGCATGCTGGTGGCTGCGGGCGTGGTGATAGTGACGGGGCTATTCTTTATCTTTGCCGGGATGGCAAAGCTGGGCAGCATTTCTGATTTTATTGCCAGGCCAGTGCTGCGCGGCTTTGCCTTTGGTTTATCGGCAGTCATTATCATCAAACAGTTTGCCCATGTGGTCGGGGTACATGTACAACACACTGACATGCTGCGTTTTTCTTATGAATTGCTGGCCAGGATATCTAGCTGGAACTGGGTATCACTGACGGTTGGCATGGCGGCATTGATACTCTTGTTTGCACTGGCACGCCTGCCTTATCTGCCTGCCGGTTTGCTGGTACTGGGGGCAGGCATAGTGGCCGGACAAGGTCTGGGCCTGGCACAGTATGGCGTGGCGCAGGTTGGCACAATTGACCTGCAATTGCTGGCACCCAGCCTGCCAGATCTGAGTTATGTGCAATACCTGCGCATAGGCGAACTCAGTATCGCCATGCTGCTCATCCTGTACGCAGAATCGTATAGCGCCATCCGTAATTTTGCGATACGCCATGGCGACATGGTGAGCCCCAACCGCGATTTGCTGGCGCTGGGGGCGGCCAATCTCTTGTCAGGCCTGTTCCAGGGCATGCCCGTGGGCGCAGGTTTTTCTGCCACTGCCGCCAATGAAAATAATGGCGCACACAGCAAAATGGCGGGCTGGGCCGCAGCCGCCGCCTTGCTGCTCATCGTGCTGACCCTGCTGCCAGTGATTGCCCTGACACCCGCACCCGTGCTGGCAGCCATTGTCATCCATGCCGTCAGCCATTCCTTGCGGCCATCGGCGTTTTATCCTTACTTCAAATTACACAGGGACAGGTTCGTCGCCCTTGCTGCCGTGGCAGCCGTGCTCCTGCTGGGCGTGCTGGACGGGTTGCTGGCCGCCATCGGCTTTAGCTTGCTGATGCTCTTGCGTCGGCTGGCCAGCACCAGCATCTCGGTACTGGGTCGCCTTAACGGTGGCCATGACTTCGTCAGCCTCGTCAATTATCCCCAGGCTAAAACCATACCCGGCGTACTCATCCTGCGACCAGAGAGCGGCCTGTTCTTTGGTAATGCAGAAACTGCCATGAACCTGGCCAAGCAATACACCCTCGCCAGCGATGCCAAGGTCATCGTCATGAGCCTGGAAGAATCCCCCGACCTCGACAGCACCACAATAGAAGCTATCACAGATTTTTGCGCCACCCTGCATCTGCAAAACAAGCAGCTCATGCTGGCCCGCCTGAAATTCGCCAGCCGCATCGTGCTCGAAAGAGCAGAGATACCCCAGCTGCACATAGGCAGCTTCAGTGAACTCAGTGTCGATGAGGTGGTGACCATGGCACGGGAGGTGCTTGCGACGAAGGGGTAAATTTGCAGGACAAAACAGAGACAAACAAGCGCAGCCGTAAAGTAGGGCGCATTGCAATGCGCCGCATGTAAATAACATTCACGACAAGGAAATTTTCCTGATTAAGCAGTATCTCAAGGCATGTCAGTACGCGTCAACGCAGAACACGGCAAAGATATATGCCTGCAAAATTTGCACCCCATGCGGCGCATTGCAATGCGCCCTACCTAACGGCAATTGCTACCTGCAAGAGCAGCCTTAGCCTTGAACATGGCAGTCGTAGCAGCCTTCCGCTGGCAAAGCAGGCATTTGCCATGATGTGAATGTGGTCAGGTTGGCTATATGATCAAAGTCAATAATGGTAATATGGCAAGCATGCATAATAGCCAGCATTATCAGATAAGGAAGCCCGTGCTGTTAAATAAAACCAGATCAATTCTATCCATCGTCTGGGGCTTGACCATATTTGTCTGGTTGCCAGTTGTCTGGCATTATTTTTTTCAGACAGCTTTTTTTCCCCTGGGTGCCTATGGTTTACGGGACTTTTGGGATTCGGTGTATTACCTGCTGCTTGTACTTGCCTGGGCTGTGATTTTATCGATACCAAAGTACAGGACTGAAAAAAACATAGTCGGAGCCGCGAGTTCATTCCTGACTCTGGGCTTGCTGCTGCAAACCTATGCCAGTTTGTCATTGGCAGCCAGCTTCATTTTTTTGCTTGCAGGGGCTGCCTTATTGCATACCTTGGTAGCTAGTGAATTTGGGCAGACAGACAGCAAAGCAGTTGAACCTGATCAAGGCGACAAAAAAGCGCCTATGAAGAAAACACTAAGCGCCTTGGTTGCCTGGGCTAGTGTGATCATGCTTGCCTTGCCCTGGTTTTGGGTATTCTTGAGCGGAAAGGATTTTTTTCTCCGCAGTATGCGCGGTTTGCAAGACCTTGTTGTAGCTGCACCTTTGGTGTTCATCATGTTGTTCTGGGCGGTCTTGTTGTCTTTCCCGGCAAAACACACAGTCAATGCCAGATCTGGCGCGGCTGCCTCTTTGCTCGCTATTGTTGTGTTCTTTCGCTCTGATCCAGATTTCTTTCACGCGAGCACGGTATTTCTGCCTTTTTGGCAGGCATTGCTGAATGCAGAGTTTCTTGAGACACGAAAGTTTGGCCGCAAGGTAAGAACAATCTATGTCACTCCCTCAACCAAGGATAGCGAGCTGGCCAGCTATTATCAAGCGGTGAGCCAGAAAATCGAGAGCTATATCGCCAGTAATTTCCCACCGATGCACGAAAAGAAACTCCAGGGCCAGACCTACGTCTCCATTCCGATTAAGGAAGATGGCAGCATCTATGTAAAAGGAGATGGCATAAAGCTTGAAGCATCGTCAGGCAACCATGACCTGGACCTGGCTGCCCTCAGTATCGCCCGCCGTAGCGGCCCCTTCCTCAGTTTTTCTAAAAGTAAATCCACAGGTCGTGCTGTGGAAGTACGTGTGATTTTTTATCGACTGAGATTTGAAGAAAGACAGCCGCTACAAGATGCTCAGTTATCAAGCTGCATGTAGCGCCCAAGAAAAAAATCAGCATGAATCTTCAACATCAATTGCACCACCATGCGGTGCTAGAAAATAAAATACTCTGATGCAGATATCCAAGCACAAACAAGTCCTCATCATCGCCTGGTTGCTGACACTGCTGGTCTGGCTACCACCTGTCTGGTACTATTTTTTTCAGACAGATTATTTTATGCATGGCTTTCGTGGTCTGCAAAATTTTGCATACTCAGCTCCATTCCTGTTAATCATATTTTTCTGTGCAGCCCTTCTTTCCATGCCAAAGAGGCAGACAAGAAAAAACATCATCGGTGTGGGGTGTTCATTACTAACCATCGGGTTTTTACTGCAAACGTATGCGATGTTCCACCGCGCGGGTGGCTTGATCATCATGGGTGCTGGGCTCGGACTATTGAGTACTCTTGCAAGAGATGAGGGCGAGCCACCCGGCAGCACAATAGCTCAGACTGCGATAGTAAAACCTGCAAATCAACAAGACGGCTTTTTCTTCGCATGGGTAGCCGTCGCCATTCTTGGTACGCCGATGTTATGGTATTACGTAGCAGACTCGGATTTTTTATTGCCAGGGTCGCGTGGTTTGCAGAATCCCGCTTTCGCAGGACCGTTTTTTCTCATCATGTTATGTTGGGCAGTCTTGTTGTCGTTTCCCAAAAAGCGGACAGAGAATACTAATCACGGCGCAGCTTCCTCCTTGCTGACCATATCAATATTTTTGTATTGGTATACAGAATTCATGCATGCCGCGTGGTTTCCTTTGTTTTTTTGTTCCTTGCAATGGATGTACCGGACTTCTCAACATAAGGCTGACGACAAGCTTGACGATACGCAAGTCAACAATGCCCGCTAAGAGATACTTATGAGCTGTTTTTGGTTTTTCAGTGAACTCAGTGTCGATGAGGTGGTGACCATGGCACGGGAGGCACATGACGAAAAAGGCTAGCTAGCCGGATGTTAGTGCTTGTAGGCAGCTTGAGCTTCTTGCGTGCCAAACCGGGGTACTGTCTGCGTGCCATCGCTTATAATAAAAAAAACACCGAAAGTATCCATGCAAATCCGTAAAATTTTCCTGCTCTCCCTGTTTCTGTTTCCCTTGCTCGGCCATGCACAGGCACCCAAAGAACTGGTGCTCAGCAAAGAGCAACTGGCCAAATACGGCCAGTCTTATAAAACTGGCGAAGTGATTTACTTGCGCAAGTTTCTCAATACCTATGCCAGCCATCGTGATGAAGTTTCACCCGTCGATGAAAGGGCCGCCAGGGTACTTGATGGCCTGGCGCTGGACAAGAAAATATTGAAAGGCAAATTCATGGTCTATCAATATTCCAACATCATCGGGGGTGGCAAAGGTGTCTCCATCGTCTCGCAAGACCACCCTGAAGTCATCCTCGATTTCTGGGTATATAAAATTGAAGATGGCGCTTACGAAGTGCGCGACCTCCTGATACAGGACGATAAACGCGATATCGACGGCTTCAAGATCACCTATCGTAATTATTTGCATCACAAGACTTTGGCAATGTGAGTAGCAGCTTGATGCAGACACAAATGTAGAGGAACAATCATGTTCTGGAAAAAGAAGAAAGACCCATCCACAGGCATGCTCAGCGAACCACGCGAGCAGCATTATATGTTTGCCCACCAGTGCGTACGCCAGGTGAGTGCTGATGACCCCCTGCAGTTTTTTTCTATCATTGCCTCTGAAGAGCAAGAGCCCTATCTGGCCTGGATGTGGAGTGTCTGCGCCAAACACGTCAAACAGCCATCCAGTGAGCTCAGTGTCGCTGATGTCAAGGTCATGACTTGCCGTATCCATGAGTATCCAGCCGTAATACTCAACATGCCAGAACCCAGGGCCATCGCAGAAGCTCACTATGTCGCCGTCGTGCTCATGCATGGCGGCAGCGAATTGCCACCAGAAGATGTAGGCGTGCGTTACTTCACATTGGAATGTGGCACCAATATGGATGGCACGCCCAGGACAGTTTTCTGCGAATGGGCTGGCGATGGCAACCACCTCAATTTTGGTGATGGGCCACAGGCAGATGTAGAGGCGTTTATACAGACTGTTGCTGGCAAGCTAGCTTCGTAAGCTTGAGAACCGCTCAAGGGCAACTCCTGCAGAGGAGAATAGTTTCTACGCAGACTGGACAAGCCATCGGGCAAGTATATTTACTGGCCAGCTCTCGCTCGCACGTTTTCCTTGCATCAACTGCTTATATTCTTCATCGGTGATGAGACAAGGCACGTGCTCAGTGTGGCGACCATGGTTCACTTCAACTTCGATTACCGGGCGTTCAAGATAAGCCTGCAAACGCGTTGCATCCTCAGCGGGCAAGTATGCTGTTAGCCTGCGCACATCGGCCAGCAGGCACAGTCTGGCATTGGCGGCACTGGATAAGTCATCAAGCAGGTGACTCATGTCCGCCATCGCCGTGACCAGTCTTGAATAAATAAAATCAGCAAATGAAAATGCCTCTATCGTATGCGCGTCTGAGTCATGCCAGATATAGACAACCACGCATTCACCCTCATGCTCTGTCAGGCAAAATACATCACCTGCACCAGACTGGGCAAAAGGGAAAAAGCTGCGGCCGTTCTGGCTTTGCGGGTGCAGCCAGCCCTTGATGGTTTCTGCAATAGCTTCCGCATCCAGCCATTCAAAATCATAGCTGCTGGCCAGCGCGGGCGGTGCCCCGAGCATGTAGTGTTCCCAGTTGGCTTGCCAGTCCGCCCTGTCTTTGCCATAACTGGTCAGGCCATCGCGATATAGTGCTTGCAAGATGGGCGGCAATTCTATGTGGGCTGCCTGGGCGAGTGTGGAAACTTCTTCCAATATATTTTTCATGGGGATTATCTCTGCTACTTGATCATCGGGCTTACTTGATGAGGCCGAATAACGCATTCATTGCAATCACGTTGAGATGGATAAGCGATGACTGTGGAGCGTGCTTATAAGCTTTCGTTATTTGCGGCATGACATGCGTACTACGAGGGCAGAACAGGGCAGTGGCAATACATCACAATTTAATAGATGATATCAATATTTTCCCTTCTACAATCACATAAATTCCCCCATTACGCCATACATTAAAAT
This sequence comes from Undibacterium pigrum, assembly GCF_003201815.1. GTDB lineage: Bacteria > Pseudomonadota > Gammaproteobacteria > Burkholderiales > Burkholderiaceae_D > Undibacterium > Undibacterium pigrum. The sequence goes on along the minus strand of NZ_QJKB01000021.1, from coordinate 10,384 downwards.
AACTTCCGAAATCAATGCTCAACTTCAAAACAGGCGCCATGATGTACCACGCAAGATAATAGTTAGCGGCCAGCCCATAAAGGGCTTCTTCCAATGCATCTACCCTGGCATCAGTAACACTCACTTCGCCGATGTAATCTCCTATTAGTTCAAATACCTGCTCGCTTAAACTATTCTTATTTCTGAATTTCTCAATGACATGTTTATCATCGACAAACTCTATCTTTGCGTGCAATATTTTTTTGCACAGCTTCTCATTGCCTAGCTCGTCGCAGAGAAGCAACTGATTTTTTACATCAAGCTTAACTAACTCGATCAAATCCTTTGGCATAGCTACAGTTTTTGGCAAGAAATATGGCCCTCTTTCCAAGCTACCTGCGCTTTTAAGCTTCTTTAGTCGCTCGACCATGGATTGCATTGAAGGAAAAAAACTAAAAATTTCCTTGAGCTCCTCATCATCCAAATCTTGCGAAAAAAGAGTAGCAAAGTGTGATTTATCAAAGTTCTCTTTGCCAGTACAAAACTTAGTCCAATCTTTAATTAACGCATTCACATTTAGTTCCCAATATTAGCCGCATGCGTACGATTACGTTGCGCCGCTTGCTATTTAACGCTGTTATGGCCGCAGCAAAATCAAAGGTATGGGCACCCGCGTACCAACACTACCGGCAACTTGGCTGGCCCTCAACGGCCACCATGATGATCATCGCCCGTAAAATATTACGAATCGCTTTTACCTTGTTCAAGAACAAAACTGACTTTAATCCTGATCTCGTCGTAATGAAAACTTGACGGGAACCATAGAATCTTTTGGGGTTTTGAAATCCGGAAAACCATTCGATACTAGCTTGCATTTCGCTTGACTGGGATAACTGTATCTACGCGCTTGGGCCATTCTGCGCTCCTTACTTGTTCCTTTAAGTATCAGATCGATCTTTTTCGTACTTCAGATCGCATCGCTCCTGTTTGGAAAGTTTTTTTGCCGAGTAGTAAAAATAAAGTGAAAAAGCGAGAAACAAAATTGATTGAATAAACTTTTCCAACAAGCCAAAAATCCCGGCATTGATAACAAGAAGCAAGGCGACGACATACAGATCTTTAGATCGAACTCTTAATTTCATTTTTACCTTGAAGAACTTATTTATCGCTACATTTATTCATTGCACAAATACCTGCTCGGGCTGCTAACAAGCACTACGCGGTTTCGTCATCTTGATTCGTCTGCGCCCAGGCTGGTGTTCCCGCTTTTTCTTGAGATATTCTTTTCTCTTCTTTGGAAATGGTTTCTTTCTTGGTCCACAGAATGCTCGGAAATGAGAACGGGTTCTCTTTTCTGAACTTGAAGCCAAAGTAGAGCGCAATGCTTATAGCGAAAAGTGCTGCGCCTAATGCTGCGCCAATAGCCTGGAAATCTCGTGAAAATTCATTAATCATGTATATGTGCGTTGAAAGCCCGACTACAAGAAACATGATGTAGATATATGCGCCGTTTAGAAATCGCGCTTTAATGATAAATTTATTGATTAATTCGCTGAGTAGAATAATCACGCACATCCAAAAAATCATACTAATAAACATTAATCAGCTTCCAATAATTGTGAGCAGTGGGTTTTACATCAAACTAATGCAATGATCAATAGCCTATTGGATACGGCAACATATCGCCTCACCCCGGCATCCCCAAATACAATTCCTCCACCCTGGCCCGTGCCCATGGTGTCTTGCGCAAGAACTTCAGACTGGATTTGATGCTGGGGTCGCTCTTGAAGCAGTTGATGTCTATCATCTGTCCCATTTCCTCCCAGCCATAATAAGCGACGAGTTGTTCGAGGATTTTTTCCAGTGTGATGCCGTTGAGGCTGCGGGGGGCTGGTGTGTTCATGCTGGTGCTCTCGTTGGTGCTCATTTTGGTGATCCTGTTCAGATTCACGGTGGTTCTTCGGTGATACGGATGATATCACCGGGGCTGCGTGGGTGGTATCAGGCGGGGCGGTACCAGCGCAGGCTGTAGGGCAATTGCCATGCAGGTACGCGGCCAGGGGCCTGGCGGTCGATCAGGAGCCAGGCTGAGGTGATCAACATGAAGGGGAAGTGGGCGGGGCCAGCGGCGGTGGCGGCCAGCATCCAGGCCCAGCAGGTGCCGCCGCACCAGAAGGCGGCTTGCAGGCCATAGCGCAGGCTGTCGCGGTCTGCTTGCCAGCCAAAGGCGGCGAGGCGGGGGCGGCTGTGGCAGCGGTTCAGGCAATATTGTTTGGCGGGGCTGATTTGCCATAGCAGGGCAAGTGCCAGCAATATGGCAAAGCACCAGCGTATGTCGCCTGTGGCCAGGCGCAACACCAGTGAGGCCAGCATGATGAATGCACCTGCCAGGCTCCATATCAGTAAATAAGCGATGGCAAACAGCAGTAAGGCGCGCAGGCGGCGGCGTGCCAGGCTGCGTTGCCACAGGTAAGTTATTTCTTGTGCGAGCAGGGGTGACATCATGGCCAGCAGCATCAGCAGCCAGTTGGCCATCATGGCGGGCTTTGACGTGGTGTGCCAGACAAAGACCAGGCGATCGCCGATATTGGCGAGATAAGCCAGGTCTATATTGGCGAGGTTGCCGCAGTATTCTGGCACGCGCACGCCAAATTGCAGCGCAGCCAAACCCAGCCAGCCCGCCATGCTGATCAACAGCAGGGGGCGGGGACAGCTCAGCAGTGCCGCGCGCAAGATGGCGGGCAGCATGCTTAGAGACTTTCGCGGAATACGCTGACGCGTTCTACCGTAATGTCGTGCTCAGGCTTGATGGTATTGCGTGGGACGAATTGCACTTGCAGGGTATCGCTGAGCTGGTTTTCATCGAGATGCAGGTTATCGACGATGCCGGTGATTTCAAACACCTGGGTGATGCCTGCGCCACCATGCGGGCTGTCTGTCTTGCTGGCGTCGGATACGCCAAACAGCGACAGCACACCGACCTTGTTCTCAGGGTGGTCTTGCGGCTTGTCACCATCGGGCACATTCACATAGACATAGAAGACGGCAGCATCATTTTTGCCGCGTATGTTTTCCAGGTTCAAAAAGACGCGGTCTGGCTCCCTGGGTGTGGCGCTGAGTAGCTTGACGCTCTCGAAGCTATTGTTGACCTTGTCTGCACTGGCTTTATCGAGCGTTACCCTGGTTTGCGAAACGCCGCCTGCCAGTTTGATGGTGCTGGCATTGGCACCCAATAATTCTGTCGCCACCTGGCCTCCTGCTGATTTGTTTTCCAGAAAATTCACCATAGGCGCATCGCTCAGGAGACGCAAGCCTGTCAGCCTGACTTTTTTGCGCGTGCTGCCAGCCAGCGGGTCGCTGGTGTCCTGATAAGTGTAGTTCAAGGGCGCGGCCGTGGTATCAAGCATTTGCGCAGCGGTGAACGTGATGCCTTCGCCATCGGCGTCAGGTACGATGAACTTGCGGTCAACCGGGCCTTTGAGCCAGGTTTCCTGGTCGGGGTCCAGATTTTGCGGATCGCGCTTGCGCCAGACTTCCCATAGGCGGTCTATATTCGCATGGTGCAGCCAGAAGATGGGGTCGAGCGCGGCGGTGGCGGGGGTGGACATCAGGCCGTAGGCGGCTCGGTTGGTTGGATGTGCCGGATCGGCAGTGCCCCCCACCAGGCCATGCACGGTATTGTGCGGGTCAAACTCCAGATGACCGTTGACACCTTTGCCATGCCAAAATTCGGTTTCTGGCCCGCCAAAACCGGGATGACCACCTGTGTTGCCGCCGACGAAGGCATGGTCTTTCAGGGCATTCAGCGAGATATCTTCAGGCAGGATGATGAAGTTGCCCTCGCCATCGCCATAGCGGGCTTCGACATACAAATGATTGGGTGAGCCATCAGGCATGGTTTTTTGCAGGAAAGCCGGTGGCACAGAGCGTGAGTCAGGATCAAAATAATTCCAGTAAGGCAGCGCCCAGTCAGCCGGGCCACCAAGCTCAACCACGGCACTGCGCACAATGGCTTCAAATGAGGCGAGGTAACCACGGTGCCAGGGCAAAAAATACCAGCTCTGATGCTGGCACTGGTCCCAGAACCTGGCCTTGTCGCTCTGTGAAGGCAAGGCCTCGCCACTGCTGTAATAGCCATGGGCAGACCAGAGCTCTTCATTAAAGCCATGCATGGCCGCCAGAAACCGCCAGCTGGTGCGCGATGCCAGCGGCCTTTCCTGCAGCTTGCCCACCGCCTTTGCATACCAGACCAGCGTGTCGTTCCAGTCAGAACCCAGTTTTGATACGTCCTTGCGTTCAAATGTCATACATCCTCCTTGAGATGATCAAGCATGCAAAAATTGCTATAAAATATTGCAACATTGCCCACCTGTTGTCAATTGTTTATTTATGACATGATCTTGCCGCAGGGTATGGATGGGCTGGAGATATGCAGTAGAGGAGGAGAGGGCATTCAGGAAGAATGCAGGCCAGGCAAAATCATGCCGCAACAAGAGACAGAGTAAGAGATAGAGTCAAAGATGAGCAGCTACCTGCTCAGATGGCGCAGACGGCGCTGTTCATCTCTTGCTGTGGCTGGTTTTCATAGATTGCCTTGCCAAGCACGACAGGTGTGCTTGCTGGCTGTACGATGCCATTCTTGAGCGCCACAATTTCTGCCATGATGGACAGGGCGATTTCTGCCGGGGTCTTGCTGCCTATGTACAGGCCCGCTGGTCCATGCAGGCTTTGCAGGGCAGATTCAGGGATATCGAAATGGACGTGCAGGCGTTCGCGTCTTTGCTGGCTGTTGCGGCGTGAGCCGATGGCGCCTACATAGAAGGCATTTGATTGCAGGGCATCGATGAGTGCCAGGTCATCGAGCTTGGGGTCATGCGTGAGTGCGATGACGGCGGTGCGGTTGTCGGGTTGCAGGCGCAGTATCAGGTCGTCCGGCATTTCTTGGCTGACGACTACCCCCGGCAATTGCCAGCTGGCGCGGTATTCTTCACGCGGGTCGCAGACGATGACGGCAAAACCCAGGCTGAGTGCAAACTGGCATAAATAACGCGAGAGATCGCTGGCACCAATGACGATGATGCGTGCCTGTGGGCCGAGGTAAGTGACCAGTTTGTGCTCATCCAGCCTGGGCAAGCCATCATACTGACCTGCTTGCAGGCTTGCATGGCCAGTCTGCAAATCCAGTGTGCGTTCCACACAGCGGCGTTGTTCGCAGGCCAGCAACAATTCATTAAGGCGGCTATGTGCCGCGACTGGTTCCAGCACCAACTCTACCGTGCCACCGCATGGCAGGCCAAAGCGGTGTGCCTGGTCTGCCGAGATGCCATAACGCAGCACCAGCGGCAGGTTGTTTGCGCAGACGGCCTGCACGCCTTCTTCCCGGATGCGGTGGATAAGATCATCTTCTATGCAGCCACCCGATACCGAGCCCACGGTTTCACCGCGCCCGTTGATCGCCATCAGCGACCCCGGCGGGCGTGGTGAAGAACCCCAGGTGCGCGCCACAGTGACGAGCATGACTTGCAAGCCCTGCGCATGCCAGTTCAGCGCCGTGCGCAAGACCAGGGTATCGAGATTTTCCATGCTTTGACCTTAACTGGGTTGAGCTTAGCTTGTCTATACTTGTTTATAAGGCAGCTCACGCCAGCGCTTGCCACCCGCCCTGGCAACGGCATTGGCAAAGGCTGGTGCCAGCGCTGGCAGGCCAGGCTCACCCATGCCTGTTGGCGCATCTGCACTAGGTACGATGTGCACGGCAACCAGCGGCATGTCGGTAATGCGTGGCACGACAAAATCACCAAAATTGCTTTGCTCGACCACACCATCCTTGAGCGTAATCGCTGCACCTGGCAGACACATCGACAAGCCCATCAGTGCCGCACCCTGCACCTGTGCTTCCACGGTTTTGGGATTGACAGCCAGGTTGCAATGCACGCCAGCCGTGACCTTGTGCAATTTGGGCTGACCATTTTTGATGGATGCTTCCACCACATAGGCAACGACGGACGAGAAGGACTCATGCACTGCCACGCCATAGGCACGCCCTGCAGGTAATTTCTTTTTGCCGTAACCTGATTTTTCAACCGCCAGCTCCAGCGCAGCCTTATGACGTGGATGCTTGTCACCCATCAGTTTCAGTCTATAGGCCACCGGGTCTTGCTTGGTGGTTTCGGCAATTTCATCAAGCAGGGTTTCCATGACGAAGGCGGTATGGGTAGAGCCCACACTGCGCCACCACAAGACCGGCACATTGATTTTCGGGTGATGGACAGACAGGCGCATAGGCATGTCATACGGCTCTTTCATGCCCTCCACGGCGGTCGCATCGACGCCATTCTTGACCATCATGCCTTCAAATGGCGAGCCGCTGACGATGGACTGGCCGACGATGACATGGTCCCAGCCCAGGATATTGCCCTGGGCATCAAAACCGATATCTGCCCTGTGTACATGCATGGGGCGGTAGTAACCACCCTTGACGTCATCTTCACGGCTCCACAGCGTACGCACTGGTGCATCCAGGCCAGCGGCGACTGCTGCCTTGGCGACATGGCAGGCTTCCACCACATAATCGCTGCTAGGAATGGCACGACGACCAAAGCCGCCACCGGCCATCTGGGTATGGATGGCGATGTTTTCTGGCTTCAAACCCAGCGCGGCGGAAGCGGCAAAGCCATCCAGGCCGGGCATTTGCGTGCCCATCCACAATTCTGCCTTGTCAGCCTTGATGGAGACGGTGCAGTTCAAAGGTTCCATTGGGGTATGGGCGAGGTAAGGGAAGCTGAATTCTGCACTCAGTTTATGTGGCGCTGTGGCGATTTTTGATACATCGTCGTTGTACTTCAATGCGCCTTGCTGCTTGGCCAATTCTTTATAGCTGGCCAGTTGTTTCACGCTATCGACTTTTTCTACGCTGCCCAGATCCCATTCCAGCTTCAGCACATCGCGCCCCTGCTTGGCTGGCCAATAGCCAGTCGCAATAATGGCCACGCCTTCGCCGCCGCGATCTACGGGCACACGTACCACGGCCTTGACACCCTTGATGGCTTTGGCTGCCGCATCATCGACAGACTTGAGTTTGGCACCAAATACCGGTGGCCGTGCGACAACAGCAGTCAGCATGCCAGGCAGGTGCATATCAATGCCAAAGTCCTGGGTACCAGTCGATTTGGCTTTGGCATCGAGGCGGCCTGTGGGTTTGCCTATCAGCTTAAAGCACTTTGGGTCTTTCAACACGACTTTTTCTGGCACAGGCAAGCTCATGGCGGCTTCAGCCAGTTCGCCATAGGTCAGTTTTTTGCCGCCTGGCCCAACGACCACGCCTTTTTCTGTACGCAGGGCTGAGGCATCAACACCCCATTGCGTTGCCGCAGCCTGTACCAGCATGGCACGGGTGCGCGCACCCAGTTCACGGTACTGGGTATAAGAATGGGCGATGGAATTTGAGCCACCCGTCAAATGCATGCCAAATGCCGGATCGACATAGGCAGGGTGGTTATTACCATTGGCATACTTGACCTTGCTCCAGTCGGCATCGAGCTCTTCTGCCAGTATCAGCGGCAAGGCGGTTTGCACACCCTGGCCAAATTCCAGGCGGTTAATCGTCACTGTGACCGTGCCATCTTTGGCAATCTGGACAAAGGCGCCGGGCTGCTCTGTCGGCTTCAACCCAGCGGGGGCTTTGGCGGCAGCATCCTGCGCAGTTGCCAGCATGGGGTAGCAACCCAGCGCAAAGCCGCTGGCAGTTGCCATCTTCAAGAAGCTGCGGCGGCTCAGGCCAGTTGCGCCAGTTGCCGGGCTGGTGGATTGCAACAGGGATTGCAAATGGCGTGGCAGTTCATTCAAACGGGCTTCAAAATGCATGTTGGTTCTCCTGATCAGGCCAAGGTGGATGCGGCATCATGAATGGCAGCGCGGATTCGCACATAGGTACCACAGCGGCAGATATTGCCCGCCATGGCGCTGTCGATGTCGGCATCGCTGGGTTTCTTGTTGGTTTTGAGCAGGGCAGTGGCGCTCATGATCTGACCGCTCTGGCAGTAACCACATTGGGCCACGTCATGCTTGACCCAGGCGGCCTGCACTGCTTTGCCAACCTTGTCCTGGCTCATGGCTTCGATGGTGGTGATTTTTTGGCCAGCAACGGCAGAGATGGGCGTCACGCAAGAGCGTATTGCCTGGCCGTTCAAATGCACGGTGCAGGCACCGCACAAAGCGGCACCGCAGCCAAACTTGGTGCCGGTCAGGCCCAGGGTATCGCGCAGAGCCCATAGCACAGGCGTGTCGGGCGCGACATCGACGCTGGTATTCTTGCCATTAATAGTTGAGTTGATCATGAAAACCTCCAATGTGGGCTGATGATGCGGGGGTGACGATGTGTGGTTGATGCCGGCGTGGTGCCAGCGTGGTAACAAGTGAATGACGGCGGCCATGCCTTGATCCTGGTTGCCGCTGCTATATTTCAATTGACGGCTATTGTCAGCTCTACCGGCCATAAAGCGTTTGCCTGATCCAACGCATTTCTTGCCTATTTCGATGAATGCCCGGCAGAAATTGAAATCGCTGCCCTGGAAATGGTAGGCTACGATAATCAGAAATCACGCAGCAAGATCATGCAGAGCACACAGCAGACAGCAGTAAATCATTCGTCAAGCCCTTCTCATCCCTCACTGGCTGAGCTGGTTGGCAAGATCCTGCAGGCGGATGGTGACTGCATCACACAGGTGCCAGGCCTCATCATGGTGAGGCGCAGCAAGGTTACTGACCCCATGCCCTGCTTCTATGGCTTGGGGCTGGGCGTCACTGTGCAAGGCAGCAAGCGCGTCAATCTGGGGGATGAGGTATTTGACTATGTGCCAGGGCAATCCCTGGTCACCTCGGTCGATTTACCGGTAGTGTCTTATGTGACCTCTGCCAGCAGCACACAGCCATTTCTGGGCATGTACCTGATGCTTGATGCCCTGGCCATTACCCAGTGCGCCGCTGGCATGACATTCGCAGCGCCCTTGAAAGCCACGACATCGCTGGCCATGTCCGTCGTCACCATGGAGGAGGGTTTGCAGGATGCCATCACCCGCCTGGTACGCCTGCTGGATGAACCGCAACTCATCCCCATGCTGGCACCGCTGATACAGCAAGAGATCATCGTGCGCCTGCTCAATGGCGAGCACGGCCCGGTATTGCGCCACCTGGTCACTGCCGGTTCGCCAGGCCAGCAAATTGCCAGAGTGATTACCTGGCTTAAACAGCATTACACCGAGGATGTTGCCATTGATGAGCTGGCCAGCAAGGCCCACATGAGCGCGTCTACCTTCCGGCTGCACTTTCGCACCGTGGCAGGCATGAGCCCCCTGCAATATTTGAAGCACCTGCGCCTGCAAAACGCCAGGCAAATCATGCTTATCGAAGACATCGACGCCAGCAGCGCCGCCATACGGGTAGGGTATGAAAGCGCATCCCAGTTCAGCCGTGAATACACCCGGCTGTTTGGCGAGCCACCATTGCGCGATATCAGGCGTATGCGGCTGGCGATGTGAGAGCGCTTTCCAGAGAGACGCAACCCACAAACTTGAATATGACAAACTGATAATTGGAAATTTCATATCACTTGCAGTGTAAGTGCTTGCCAGCCATGTTGCTGTCACTGCTGATATCACTGCGGCCATCACTGCAGCTATCACTGCTGCCCTGATTGCGATAAACTATCAGTCACTACCATGCGTAACATGTTGGAGAGTGAAAAATGAATCCTGATCAAGCATTGCAAGGTTTTCGTCTCGTCGGCGCTGGCACGACCTTTCAGTCGCGTGATATGTGCGACATGATTGCTGAATCCCAGCTTTTTTCTGACCTGGACTGGAAAGACATTGAAGCCCTGGCGGCCTATCTGCAATGCTATGAAGTCTCGGCAGGCACGACCATTTTCAGGGAAGGTGAATCGGGTTCCTACATGGGCTTCCTGGTCAAGGGCGAAATCGGGATTGTCAAGACTGACCTTGACGGCACGCCGCACCGCATCGTATCGGTAGGCCATGGCAAGACCATAGGCGAGATGTCCATCATCGACGGTGAAAAGCGATCAGCCACCTGCATCGCCTCACAAAACTGTACGCTGCTCTTGCTGACCAGGAATAATTACCAGCGCATCATCCGCGAAAAGCCTGCGCTGGCAGTACAAATCCTGGCCCGGCTGGCCAAACTCATGAGCCAGCGCCTGCGCAGTGTGAGCGGGCAACTGGTGGAGTTTTTGTGAATGCTTGAGGGCTCTCTTCACAATACAAATGCACGGCGATGACAAAAAAGAGATAGCAGTAGGGCAATGGAATGGACTCCTCCCCTTACGGCATCAAATGTGCCAAACTGAAGAGTGATGAAACGATTCAGTTCACAGAGGAGAAGTCCAAAT
>NZ_QJKB01000020.1 GCF_003201815.1 Undibacterium pigrum | reverse complement strand
ACTGGTGGTGGCGTGAACAACACGACAACATCCAATGCAGTGTCCCTGTCTGGTGGCGCAACAGTAACAACAGGTGTAGTTGGTACTAACCCAGTCAATGGTGGCGGTACAGCATTGTCCCCAACAGCACTGGTAGCTGGCCAAACATTCAATAGCACATTGAACGTGAACGACAACTTCACAGGTCTGGCTGCTACTTTGAGTGGCACAACTGTCAACGGTAATGCTGCTGACACAGATGTCATCACTCTGACTGGTGCAGCTACTCTTGCGATTGGCGACGGCACAACTGGCGGTACTATCACCAACATCAAGACTCTGAACCTGGCAAACGCAACTAACGCCATTACTTTCGGTGCAGCTACAACTGGTATTACTACAGTTAATGGCGGCACAGGTGATGACAGTGTTAACCTGACAGGTGCAGGTGCTTCCTTCACAGCTGGTAATGTGAATCTGGGTACAGGTACTAACACACTGACACTGGGCGCGTTGAGCTACACAGGTACTTTCAGTGCAGGTGCAGGTACAACAGATACATTGTCTTTGATAAACGGTACTAACATCGCTGGTGCGAACATCACTGGTTTCGAACAACTGACTCTGGCTAACAACTCTTCTGTAACGCTGACAGCTGCTCAATATGCAGCCTTCACAGGTACAGTAACAGCTGCTGGTGCAGAAACACTGACATTCACAACAGCAGGTACAGTTGCAGGTAACGCAGCAATCGAAAACTACAACCTGGCTAACGGTGTGAACACATTCACTGCAGCTGCAGGTGCAGTTTCCGTAGTTGGCGGCACTGGTAATGACACTCTGAACATCAGCGAAGCAATCTACAATGCTTCCATCGCTACTATCAACGGTGGCCTGGGTATTGATGTTCTGAATGTTGGTGCAGTAACAGCAGCAATCAACTTGAGCACAAAAACAACTGGCATCGAAACTATCAATGTAACTGGTGGTACTACAGCTGCATGGACAGTGACAAATGAAAACGGTGCTGGCGTGGTTTTGAACTTCACCAAGTCTGCTGCTACTGACATCAATAACGTTGTTCTGGGCACAGGTGGTCAGACTCTGAACATTCTGGGTGCTGGTACTGGTAACACAACGATCACTGGTGGTTCTGGTGTGGATACAATCAACCTGTCTACAACTGCAACTGGTGCTGATACTATTGCTACTGGTTCTGTTCTGGCCAATATCGATACAGTGGCAAACTTCAAAGTTGCAGGCGCTGACGTGTTCAAAACTGGCACAGCAGCAACAACATTGAACCTGTTGTCCATCGCTACTGCTGATACAGCAACTCTGGCAGCAGCAATCGCTACAGCAGCATCTGCAGCTGGCGCGGCTCTGGCAGCGAATACTCAGGCTTACGTTATCACTGTAGCCGCAGGTACAGCAGCTGGTACATATGCTTTCCAAAACATCGGTGGCACTGTAGGTACAGTTGACGCAACTGACTTTATCGTTAAACTCACTGGCGCAGGTTCCATCGTCGCTGGCGACTTCATCGCTTAATTCGGTTGGTATTAGCAGGAGGGTAATCCTCCTGTAAAGTGATAAAATCAAACAAGCCCGGCACTGCAAAGTGCCGGGCTTGTTTGTAACTGAAGTCACCATACACAGATACAATAAAATTGCTGCGTATTTGCATGTGAAGCATCACAATCACAGCACCGCCGTTCAGCGATTTCTCATGCATTTACTCCCTTCTTCATTTGCTTCAGTGATGCAGTCTTTCGTCTGCTTCATACTTGCCTGCCTGGCGCTGGTAGTTGCACCAGTTTATGGCGCTGAGAGCAAAAGGGAAGTTGATGCAAAAAAATGCAGAAAATTACTACCTGATGAATATCAATGGCAAGCACGGGACTGGTCGCATCTGCAGGTTACAGATTTGCCGCGTGCATTAAAAATTTTTCCCGAGCAGCAACCAGACTGTGCTTTGCATGCGGCAATTTGTGCTGATGCAGAAAGCAAGAAAACCATAGTGGTCGATGTGGACGTGTTTTTCAAAGACTCTGCCATTTGGAATAGACCTGAGCAACTGCCAGCCTATATGGCGCTCGTCAACCGCTACTACCAGCAGGCAAGCATTAGTTTCAATTTCAAATTTCGCCCAGCTAACGAGCTGCCAGCATGGACTGGAAATCGCCATCAGTTGACCGTGATTTTTGCTTCTGCCATGCCCAATCCGGCAGGCAAAATTGCCGATGCATTTGGTAATTTGCCAGCAGGCAAAGCGGTATTCAACGACGTGCTGATGAATAGGCAGGACAAGCATGCCAATCCCTACTTCATGATGGGGAAGCCATTGGGGCATGAGCTAGGCCATGTCCTCGGTCTGGCGCATACGCAAGACAAGGCTTTGTTGATGACGCAAGGGACTTCACCACAAAATGCGCTGGATATCCTGCCCGAACAGGCATTGATCATGCGTGTCATGGCATTGCAGCGTTTTGGTGGCAAGTTTGACACCGTTCCTGCATGTCATTAAGAAAACATGGTCTTGAAAATTTGTAGTTCTTTAAGTATTTTTCCAGACGCTTAAGCCAATGATATGTCCCTGACCTGTACTGGCAAGGGTGCTTAAGACGGGTGGAAAAGGTAAAATGCCAGTATTCCGTCACTGCGAGCTATCATGACTGCCTCTACTGCCAATATTTACCCGCAACAAATCACCATCACCCGTCCAGATGACTGGCATTTGCATGTGCGCGATGGCGCAGCACTGGCCAGCGTGTTGCCACATACGGCAGCGCAGTTTGCCCGCGCCATCATCATGCCCAACCTGAAACCGCCAGTCACAACGACAGAGCAGGCCGCTGCTTATCGCGAACGTATACTTGCTGCCCTGCCAGCAGGCATGAACTTTGAGCCGCTGATGACCCTGTACCTGACCAATAACACGCCACCAGATGAAATTCGCCGTGCCAAGGACAGTGGCTTTGTACATGCCGTGAAACTGTATCCGGCTGGTGCCACCACCAATTCTGATGCGGGTGTGACTGACCTTAAGAATTGCTACAAGACCCTGGAAACCATGCAGGAAGTTGGCATGCCCTTCCTGGTGCATGGTGAAGTGACCGATGCCGAGATCGATTTGTTTGACCGTGAAGCCGTGTTCATCGACCGCGTCATGCAACCGCTGCGCAAGGACATGCCAGAATTGAAAGTGGTGTTTGAACATATCACCACCAGTGATGCTGCTGCCTATGTGGCAGAATCCGGCGGCCCGATAGCGGCGACGATTACTGCCCATCATTTGCTGTATAACCGTAATGAGATTTTCAAAGGTGGCATACGCCCGCATTATTACTGCCTGCCAGTATTGAAACGTGAAACCCATCGCCAGGCGCTGGTAAAGGCGGCGACATCGGGCAGCAAGCGTTTTTTCCTGGGCACTGATTCTGCGCCGCATGCCAAGGGGTTGAAAGAACATGCCTGCGGTTGCGCCGGTTGCTACACCGCCCTGCACGCGATGGAATTGTATGCACAAGCTTTTGATCAGGCTGGTGCACTTGATCAGTTGGAAGCCTTTGCGAGTTTCAATGGCCCTGACTTTTATCAATTGCCACGCAATAGAGACAGCATTACGCTGGTGCGCGAAGACTGGCAAATGCCGGCAGAATTACCATTTGCCGATACCAGTATCGTGCCGCTGAACAGTGGTGAAACCCTGCACTGGAAAATGCGCGCTGCCTGAATATTGTCTGCATTTCCATGACACCACGCTTTTTTGATGGCATAGACTGGCCGCAAGCCTGGTTTGCCGCCGTGCGCGAGCAGGCCCAAGGCTTGCTCGCGGCAGATGACTGGCGCGCGCAACTCAATCTGTGTGCTGTGCAGGCAGGGCTGAGCAATCATCGTGACTTGCCGCTACGCTTTATCACACAGGAAGAACTGCCAGAGGGTGAGGCTTATGAAGCGCATATCAGCGCTACTGGACTGGTGCCCACGCGTGAGAATCTGCATGATTTTTTCAATGCCCTGGTATGGCTGACTTTTCCAGCCATCAAACGTCAGTTAAATGCCTTGCAGGCGGCGCAGATTGCAAGTCTGGGTATAGGGAAGTCACGTGGCCCTGCTCGTGACGCAGCGACTATTTTTGACGAGAATGCTGCTTTGCTGGTGCTTGCTGATACCACTGAAGGGGCAGACCTTATCGCTGCCTTGCGCGCACATGCATGGCAAGATGCCTTCGTTTTGCAGGCAGATAAATTTGGGCGCTGTGCTGAAGTCTGGTGCTTTGGCCATGCCCTGATGGAAAAACTGGTTCAGCCGTATAAGGCAATCACAGCGCATACCTGGGTAGTGATGGTGGAACCAGCGTATTTCACATGGGATGCAATTGCCAGACGTGCATATGTTGACGCTATGGTGGCGCAACAACTTGCCAGCCAGACTTTGACAACCGCAAATTACACACCTTTGCCCGTGCTTGGTTTACCAGGCTGGTGGCACCAACAGGACACTGCTTTTTATGAAGACCAGCAAGTCTTCAGGGCAAAACGCCGGAACTAAGTCCGGCGATTTTCAGAACGGCAGTTGCATCAATCAGGCCACGGCACTACTCTGCAAAATATGGAATAACTGGTCTTTCAGACTGAGGCGCAATTTCTTCAAGCCCTCCAGTGCCACATCACCTAAATGTTCCGCGCCATTTTCTGCGCGATTAATGGCTTTATCTGTTTCATCATATTCTGCAAACAGCTTGGCGAAATGGGCATTGTCAGCCTTAAGCTCATGTATGGCTTGTTTAAATTCAGGGAATTCGGTGGAAAGAGGATGGTGGTCTACTTGCATGGATGCTCCTTTGACAATAGAAGAAAAATTTTTCTTCTATTCATATTAAGCTTATAAAGTTAGCCATCCGTGATCTGCATCAAGCTAAGGAGAGACTAGCGGCCGGATTTCAGATTTGCCACAGTGAAATGCTAATCAAAGAAGGCATAATCAATTTCAGGTAGAATATTTGAGCAACGCGGAGTACCTTCAGGTATTTGCCATTGAGACTGAGGCTGCTGCTTCTTTGTAAATCAATCAGGTCTGGACCATGGTCTGGACAAATTCTGCCGTTATGGCTTTTGGCTAACACCGGGACTGACTGCAAGGATGCTCAGCAAGCACTCACCTCATCCAGTTTCTCCAGATCAGACAGCCCGTGGGCGAACGGGAACACTGTCTTTGCGCAATGCGATTGTGCTGGGTATAGGTCTGGGTATCCTTATTCCTGCCATCCTCCTGGGCACCATGCTGGCCCGCGACAGTTATGAACGTGAATTTGAAGTCCGCGTACGTGGCCCGCTCAAACAATATGCCAGTATGCTGGAGCAGACCATGCCCGTGCCATTGTGGCAAGTCGATGCCAGCAGTGCGCAAAGCTTCGTCAATTCCGTCATGCTCAATCCCGATGTTGTACGCATTGTTGTTGAAGATGCAGCCCTCGGTCGCTTTGTCCATGCCGAACAGGCCAATGTGGAAAAACGTGGCTTGCTCAGCGAAACCCGCGATATCCGCAAGGATGGTAGTGTCATCGGGCGTGTCACCATAGAAATGAGCAGTCATTTGATGGAGCAGGAATTTTTCAGGAAATTCCTTAAGGGCGGGGCTGCCATTCTGGTGCAATTGCTGATCTCATTTTTCCTGTTATGGCTCTTGTTCCAGAGGCGCATGATGCGGCCTTTGCAACAATTACAGCGTGATGTGGATAGATTGGGAGAAGGGCAACTGGCTGATGCGGTCAGTGTCGCCAGGCCAGATGAGCTTGGCAGCCTGGCACGGGGTGTGGATTCCATGCGCTTGCGTCTGGGTGAGCTGATGCATGAGCAAGCCAGCCACAATGCCACGCTGGAGCAACGGGTAGAAGACCGTACCAGGCAATTAAACTCTTCGAATCAGGAGTTGCGTACCGCTCTCGATGATCTCAATACAGCCCATGCTGAAATCCAGCGCAGTGACAGGCTTGCCGCACTGGGGTCACTGGTGGCAGGTGTTGCCCATGAACTCAATACGCCGATAGGTAACTCTGTCACCGTGGCCAGCACAATTCATGATCTGAGCCGTGAATTCAATAAAAAAATGACACTGGGGGTCACCCGTATCGCCTTGCAGAATTATGTGGAAAATAATTTGCAGGCCAGCGATATCCTCTTGCGTAACCTGCATAGTGCGGCCGAGCTGATAGGCAGCTTCAAGCGTGTGGCGGTGGACAGGACCAGTGCCCAGCGCCGCGTTTTCCTGCTTGATGAAGTGATCAGGGAAACCCTGCTGACCATAGGTGCCAGCATCAAGCGTAATGTGCATGACATACGCATGGACATCCCGCCTGAAATACGCATGGATGCCTACCCAGGATTACTGGGACAGATTATCAGCAATCTTATCAATAATGCGATCTTGCACGGCTTTGACGGTCGTGAAAATGGCATCATTGATATCCGGGCGCGGTTGCTTGACACGCAGCCAGCCACGGTTGAACTGAGTGTCAATGACAATGGCATAGGGATAGCCGAAGCCAATCTGGGGCGCATCTTTGACCCCTTCTTTACCACCAAGCTGGGGCAGGGCGGCAGTGGCCTGGGACTGAATATCGTCTACAACCTGGTCAGCGATGTGCTGGGTGGCAGCATACGCGTAGAAAGCGAGCCGGAAGTGGGTAGCAGCTTCATCATGCAATTGCCCCTGTGTGCGCCTGGTCATGAAGACACAGACGGACAATCGCTATAAGTTGAGTACGTTTAAGTGTGCTTAATGTGCTTAAGTGAGTCAGTGCGCAGTTTTTGCGACGTCTGACCAGCCTTGCGGGCAATTTACCTGCGACGACAATTTTTGATATTCACCAGATGCACGCAATTTTTTCAAACCAGCATTAAAGGCAGCAACCCGGCCAGCGCTGCTTGGCAAACCCCGTGACATCATGAGGTGAGTAGTAAAACTATCTGTCATCAGTTTTGGGTGGGCAGACAATTGCGCTGCATCACCAGGAGAGAAATTGCGGGCCAGCAAATCGCAGGTGACATTTCTTTCCATAGGGGCGACGTCTACGCGCTTTAATAACAAGAGGCGCAGGGCCGCCATATCATTGGGCAGTTTCTCCACTTTCAGTTCAGCCTTGTTGGCCATGGCCCAGATTTCTGGCGTATAGGTATAGTCTTGTATCATGGCGATACGATATGGCCGCAGGTCAGTCAGTTGCTGCCATTTGAAATCCAGGGCATTGCGGTAGACAAACACCCATTGCTCGGTGATGACATTGTCGCTCAGGAAAAAACTCGCATCATGTTCTGGCTTATGACCCCAGTAAGCTGTGCCATCCCACTTGCCAGCGCGGCTTTCTGCCAGTGCCCTGGACCATGGTAAAAAAGTAAATTCTACGCGGTAGCCTTCCAGTTCAAAGGCGCGCCTTACGATGCTCAGTGCTATGCCTTTGTCGGCGCGGCTCTCGGTGGCATAGGGGGGAAGTTCGCCTGTAGCAATTTTGAGGAGTTGAGGCTCAGGCTTTTGTGCCAGGGCAAGCCCATGTAATATCAGCAGGGCAAGTGCAAACAAGGATGTCCAGGTTTTTTTCATGACACCGCCTCATAAATAAGGGATTCAAGAGCTAATCATCTGCTTTATTCTGGTTTATGGCAAGTCGCTCGCTTGCAACAGGTTTACAAACAATAAAGGGAGCTTTCGCTCCCTTTGATCGTTTTGTTTTATGCCTTAGTCGCTTATTGCTCGCGCACCCAGGTCTGGGTACGGCCAAACATAGGTGCACCTATATAACCGCGCACATTGAGCTTCTTGTTGTTTTCTATGACGCTGAGTTTGCTGCTGTACAGCTTGCCATTGCCTGGATCAAGGATTTTGCCGCCCGTGTATTCATCACCGTCTTTTTTCAGGCCAGACAATATCGTCATGCCTATGATGGGCTGGTCTTTGTTGACGCCTTCACATTTGTCGCATTTCGGGTTTTTTTCAGCGACATCGGCTTCCAAAAACAGTTTTTCTATCTTGCCCTGCAATTCACCAGCAGTTTCGGTGATGCGTATCAGCGCCTTGGGCTTGCCTGATTTGTCGTCTATGCTTTTCCAGAGGCCGACCGGGCTTTCTTCAGCCTGTGCCAGCAAGGGCATACCTGCGAATGCGATGAATGCGGATAGTACGGATAACACAAGTGGAACTGTTTTTTTCATGCTGTCTCCAAAAGAAAAACTGAGGTCTCTGATTTATGTGATTTGATTGTACGTGGCAAAATTTTCACCACGTACAATATTTTTAGAGTACCTACTTTAACCCACGGTATTGCAACATCTTATGCTGGTGGCAGCTTACCTAACTGTTCCAGCAGTTTTTGCAGAGTGGCCTTGAAATTTGCCAGGCGTTCTCTCTCAACCGCGATGACCTGTGGAGGTGCCTTGGCGACAAAGCCTTCGTTACCCAGCTTGGTCTCCAGCTTGGTAATTTCACCTTCCAGGCGGGCGACTTCCTTGCTGATACGTGCACGTTCTGCTGCCACGTCGATTTCCACTTTCAGCATCAGCTTCGATTCGCCAACGACAGATACCGGTGCCGGTGATTCAGGCAGGGCATCAACGACAGCTACCTCAGACAGTTTCGCCAGTGCTTCCAGATAAGGGGCAAAAGACTGCAGGCGGGCCTTGTCTTCTGCGTTCGCGGCCTGCAACAACAGTGGCACGCGCTTGGCAGGGGACAATTGCATTTCACCACGCAGGTTACGGCAGGCGTCGGTCATGGCTTTCAGTGCCTGCATCCAGGCTTCTGCTGCAGTGTCGACGTTTTCTGCGACAAATAGCGGGTAAGGCTGGATCATGATGCTGTCGCCAGCCGGGTTCAAAGTCTTGCCTGCCAGCGGAGCCACGGTTTGCCACAAGGCTTCGGTAACGAAAGGAATAATAGGATGAGCCAGGCGCAAGATCACTTCCAGCACGCGCAATAAAGTGCGGCGGGTCGCACGCTGTTGCGCTTCTGTACCATGCTGTATCTGAACCTTGGCTACTTCCAGATACCAGTCGCAATATTCATCCCAGACAAACTTGTAGATGGCAGAAGCGATATTGTCGAAACGGTAATCAGCAAAGCCTTTTTCTATTTCTGCCTCTGCATGTTGCAGGGTAGAGATGATCCATTTGTCAGCTTGCGAATATTCCAGATCTGCTGCCGTGACATCTGCACCAAAACCGCAATCCTTGTCTTCGGTATTCATCAAGACGAAGCGGGTTGCATTCCACAGCTTATTGCAGAAATTGCGGTAGCCTTCGCAACGACCCAGATCAAAATTGATATTGCGGCCCAGTGAAGCATAGCTGGCCATGGTGAAACGCAAGGCGTCTGTACCATAGGCCGGGATGCCATCGGCAAATTCCTTGCGCGTGGCTTTTTCTATGCTGGCTGCCTGTTTAGGGTTCATCAGGCCAGCAGTACGTTTCGCTACCAGTCCATCAACACTGATACCGTCGATGAGATCGATAGGGTCCAGGGTGTTACCTTTGGACTTGGACATTTTCTGGCCGCTGGAATCGCGTACCAGGCCGTGTACATACACGGTATTGAAAGGCACCTTGCCGGTGAAGTGCGTGGTCATCATGACCATGCGCGCTACCCAGAAGAAAATGATGTCAAAGCCAGTAACCAGTACCGAGGATGGCAGGAAATGTTTGATATCCGGTGTTTCTTCCGGCCAGCCCATAGTAGAGAAAGGCACCAGTGCAGACGAGAACCAGGTATCGAGCACATCATCATCACGCTTCAATGCGCCGGTGTAACCAGCGGCAACTGCCTTGGCTTTGGCACCAGCTTCATCATGCGCCACAAAGATTTCGCCATTATCGCCATACCATGCCGGGATCTGATGGCCCCACCACAATTGGCGTGAGATACACCAGTCCTGGATATTGGTCAGCCACTGGTTGTAAGTGGTGGTCCAGTTTTCCGGGATGAATTTGATTTCACCATCAGCGACTTTTTCCAGTGCCACTTCAGCGATGGACTTGCCTGGGAAGTGCGTGCCGTCCGGTGCTGGTTTGCTCATGGCCATGAACCACTGGTCAGTCAGCATGGGTTCAATAACCACATTAGTGCGGTCGCCACGTGGCACCATCAGTTTGTGTGGTTTTACCGATTCCAGCAAACCTTGCGCATCGAGGTCAGCGACGATTTGCTTGCGGGCGACGAAACGGTCCATACCTTGATACACGGCAGGGCCGTTTTCATTGATTTTGGCATCCAGAGTGAAAATGCAGATCATCTCCAGTTTATGACGCTGGCCAACGGCATAATCGTTCAAGTCATGCGCAGGCGTGATCTTCACGCAGCCAGTACCAAATTCCTTGTCGACATAACTATCGGCAATCACCGGGATTTCGCGGTCTGTCAGTGGCAGCTTGAGCATTTTGCCAACCAGGTGGACATAACGTTCATCCGTTGGGTCTACCGCCACGGCCACGTCACCCAGCAGGGTTTCAGGGCGTGTCGTCGCTACCGTCAGGTGGCCGGAGCCATCTGCAAACGGGTAACGGATATGCCACATGGAGCCATCTTCTTCTTCCGATACCACTTCCAGGTCAGATACGGCAGTACCCAGAACAGGATCCCAGTTGACTAGGCGCTTGCCGCGATAGATCAGGCCTTGTTCTACCAGTTTGACAAAGACATCGGTGACGCTCTTCGAGCGTTCGGCATCCATGGTGAAATATTCACGGTCCCAGTCGGCAGAGGCACCCATGCGGCGCATCTGGCCGGTGATGGTGGAGCCGGATTTTTCTTTCCATTCCCAGACTTTTTCCAGGAATTTTTCACGGCCCAGATCATGGCGCGAAATCTTTTGTGCATCCAGCTGGCGTTCCACCACGATTTGCGTGGCGATACCGGCATGGTCAGTGCCCGGCACCCAGGCCGTATTGTGACCGCGCATGCGGTAGTAGCGCGTCAGGCCATCCATGATGGTCTGGTTGAAGGCATGGCCCATGTGCAGCGTGCCTGTCACATTTGGCGGCGGCAGCTGTATCGAGAACGAGGGTTTGCCTTCATCCATGGTGGCGGCAAAATATCCACGTTTTTCCCACTCGCCACGCCAGGATTGTTCGATTTCTGCGGGCTCAAAAGACTTGGCTAATTCCATAATATGATCTGCGGTGATTGCTAAACCTTTGATTATAAATGAGGAAAGTGCAGAAGGAGGTTTTTCCTGCTGCGGCCTGTCATTTAATTATTTTAAAGTTAATAAATATTTTAAATCTTGTCAGAAGCTGACTGCATTGTGACAAATGCCCCATTGCCCTGATGCATCTTGCTGTTGTTGCCTGAAAGATTGGATTAATATGTTTGTAAACCCCTGGGGACATGATGAGACGTCTTATCACTACGGTATATGCCCTGAATTTTGCCTTCCTGCTACTGGCCCAGCCACAGCTGGCGAGGGCGGATGAGCCTCAGTATGAAGACGATCTGGCCCTGGTGTATGGTGATAAATCTGTCATCAGTGTGGCCACTGGTTCGGCGCTGCCTTTGCGCCGTGCACCTGCTGTAGCCACGGTCATTACCGCTGCCGACATCCAGGCAACCGGCGCTACCAGTCTTGACGGCATACTGGAAACCGTACCCGGCTTGCACGTAGGCCGCTCTACAGTCATGAATCTGGCCATTTACACTATACGCGGTGTGCGCAGCGCACTCAGTAATCCACAAGTGCTGCTCCTTATCAACGGTACACCAGTGACCAATGCCTATACTGGTGACCGCGGTCTGATCTCTGCCGACATGCCCCTGGAAAATATCGCCAGGATAGAAGTTATTCGTGGGCCGGGATCTGCCCTGTATGGCGCAGATGCTTTTTCGGGAGTGATCAATATAGTCACTAAAACTGCCAAAGAGCAGGACGGCACGCGCTTTGGTGTCAGGCTGGGATCGTTCAACAGCCGTGATGCCTGGGTTTTACATGGCGGCAAATGGGGCAATATTGATGTTGCCGCGTCTTTACAACATAGCCGCACTGCGGGGCCGCACGCTGTGGTGGAGCGCGATGCGCAAAGCGGGCTGGATCAATTATTTGGCACCCATGCCTCTCTGGCACCGGGTTATCAAAATTTAGGCCGTGCTGCTACGGATGGCAATCTGGAACTCAGTTATGAAAAATGGAATCTGCATCTGGGTTTCATGCATCGGGAAAACATTGGTACCGGCCCTGGCATAGGTCAGGCCCTGGACCCCAGCGGCTGGGGCAGCAGTCGCCGCTTTGTCAGTGACTTGAAATACAAAGACCCGGATTTTGCCAAAGACTGGGGCCTGGAGTTGAATGGCAGTTTTACTTATTACAATGAAAATGCCAGCGTCTCCATCTTTCCTGCAGGCGCTTTTGGTGGTGCCTTTAAAGACGGATTTATTGGCAGCCCCTTTCGCTGGGAAAGACATGAAAGACTCAATGCCACCCTGCATTACAGTGGTTTCGCCCAGCATCATGTGCGACTGGGCATGGGGGTATCGAAAGAAGACTTATACAAGATACGCGAAACCAAGAACTTCAACCCTGATAATTCACCCATCAATGTTGGTGCGTTTTCTGATCTGACAGATGTTACAGACACTGTCCCATACATACGACCGCATAGCCGCATAGTAAAGTATGTCTATGTGCAGGATGAATGGCAATTTGCCAAGGACTGGACCCTGACTGCCGGCCTGCGGCGCGACCAGTATTCTGATTTTGGAAATACTACCAATCCCCGGCTGGCCCTGGTATGGGAAGTTGATTACAACCTGACTGCCAAATTATTGTATGGCAGCGCTTTTCGTGCCCCTGCATTTGAAGAGCTGTATGTCATCAATAACCCGGTCGTGAATGGCAACCCGGCGCTGAAAGCAGAAAAAATGCGTACTACTGAACTGGCGCTGAGCTGGCAGCCGCAGCCAGGTCTGCAACTGGGCTTGAATCTCTTTCGCTATCAAATGTCGGACATCATCAGGGTCAGCAATAGTTTTTTGAATGAGAATGGTGGCAGTCAGAGTGGCCGTGGCCTTGAACTGGAAGCCAGCTGGGATGCCAGCCGCAGCCTGCGTCTGTCAGGCAATATTGCTTACCAGCGTGCGATTGACGATATAACACAAAAAGACCCTGGTCTGACACCGCGCCGCCACGCCTACCTGCGTGCTGACTGGCATACCCCGGCAGGATTGCTGCTCAATGCACAGGTCAATCATGTCGCTGACCGTCAGCGCGAACCAGCAGACCCTCGTCCAAAGATCAAGGATTACACCACCCTGGACCTGACGATAGGCAGCAATAGAAAATATGCCGGCTGGGACTGGACTTTGTCGGTGCGCAATCTCTTCAATGCCGATGTGCGCGAGCCCAGCTTTTACAGCACACCTTTTGTGAATTTACCAAATGACATTGCCATGGGTGGACGCTCAGTATTTCTGCAGTTTGGCTACAAGTTGTAAAAATGCGTCATGTTCAAAATAGAGTGTCTTGAGTAGCTTTGATAAAGGATCAGGATATGCGGCGATTTTGATATGGGGGCTCAAGTAAATCTGTTAATGTTGATGGCTAAGCTTCGCGTTCCTGAGATATTGGCACGTTTGCAAATCAGGAAGCCGGGCAAGCCAGAATACAGTTATTAAGAAAGCCATGAAAAATCAATGGCAAGCCTGTCAATAAAGTAAAAATAAAGCAAGAGCAAAACAAAGCAAAATAATTGAGACTGCAGGGTGCATGGCATCCGGTAGCCAAAGTCTAAGAAGGAATGAAACACTTGATGGTGGGAACCAGCTCCTCCCTTGTATCCAGACTCTCTGCTGATGGTATTAGTCAAAAAACTGACCAGAGGCGGGAAGTGTTTCTCCACGTCTGCTACTTTGTATTCATGTTGTTTTGCTGCTTGTTGCAGGCGCATCCGGCACAAGCTCAGCAAGCCTATCAAACACGCAGCGCAATGGGCATCGCTGATCTCGCCATGTTGCAAAATCAGGCACCACGCGTGCAAACCCCTGCCATGGCGCAGGATTTACGCATAGGCCGCCAGTATGGTGAATACCTGGTATTTGCTGATGCCGCAGGCCAGACCAGGCGCCAGGACGCCAGTGGTGGCGGTAGCCTCGCCGTGCTGTATCCCGATATGGGCGAACCATACCGCAGCATCTTTGCCAAGATCATTGAAGGCATAGAAAATAAATCACGCCTGCCCGTGATCAGCATCGCTATCGGGCAAAAGCTTGAAGCTGGTGAATTGAATGCGCAATTGAAACGCAGTGGTGTCAGGGTGGTCATTGCACTGGGGCGACAGGGTGTCAAGCTGGCAAATAGCCTGGACCGTGAAATTGCCGTAGTTGTTGGTGGTGTACTGAATATTCCTGAAAGCGAAAGCCGCAGCATGACAGGCGTCAGCCTCATGCCAGATCCGGTTTTACTGTTTTCACGTTTGAAAAGCCTGCTGCCAAATGTCAAAAGAGTCATCGTCGTGTATGACCCCAAAAATAATGAATCATTGATCAAACTCGCCCGCGATGCCGCCAAACAGCAAGGCCTGGAACTTGTGACCTATGAAGCCAGGGACCTGGCCAGTGCAGCCCATCAGTACGAGGCTGCCTTTGCCAGTGCTGACAAGCGTGACGCCCTGTGGTTGCCACAAGACGCCACGACAGTGGAAGAGGGCAGTATCCTGCCGCTAGTCTTGCGTGAGTCCTGGAGCCGTGGCATCCCCTTCTTTTCCAGTAGTTTCCTGCATGCCAAAAAAGGCGCATTGTTTGCCCTGTACCCGAATAATCTGGAACTCGGTCACAGTCTGGCCATGGCCGCGCAGAGTGCCTTGAGCGGAGAAGGCCGTAAATCCGGCGTATCCTTATTGCGTGAAGTGTTGGTGGCCGTGAATTTACGCACGGCCAGTCATATAGGTTTGAACATTGATTATCAAAGCCAGCGAAGTTTCGATTCGATTTTTCCTGAGCCTTGAATGATTGCGCTGCAGCCCGGAGTTGAACTGGTCTGCATATGCAGAAGCATACAAGCCAAGCATGGCAGGCATAGCTCAGCTATGACTACATGATCTTGAATATTTTGAGACATATTGCTGTTTGCCGTTGCGGTATTGCCGGTAGATGGCGCTAAGTAAATTTGGTTCAAGCATGAAGTTTTTCAGCAATTATTTTCGCCGTACTGGTTTCAGCCGCCAATTGACCGTCATTATTACTGTGGCTATTCTGGTATTGGCGCTGTTTTCCTCCATCATGAACTCATGGCAGGCCAGCCACCGTATGCGTGCTTACTTCGTGGTGCAGGGCCAGCAAGTGGCTGAAAACCTGGCAAGACAAAGCCGCCTGGCGCTGTTGTACCACTCGGCTGACAATGCCAGGGAAGTCGTGGCCACCACACTGGCATTTCCCGATGTCTTGCAAGTTGAAATTGCCAATGCCGAACACAAAGTATTGCTGTCACAAAGCAAGCCCGGGGTTAATCTGCCACGCCTGCAAACCCAGCCTGGCGCACACTTGTCCAGCGCCAGACTTGAAAACGAAAGTGATCAGGACTGGCGTTTCAGCGCCCCCGTGTTTGGTGGCGAAACCGAAGCCTCCCCCTTTGAAGTGCAGGAAAGCAAACCACAGTTGCTGGGCTATGTCCATGTAGTCGTCGGCAAGACTACTCTGGACAAACTCGTCATGTCCTTATTGTTTGGCAATCTCGGCATTACCCTGTCATTTGCGCTGATCCTGCTGGCTGTGATACGCCTGATGTCACGCCAGATGATACGTCCGCTGAACCAATTGTCTTCTCTCATGGGCAGGGCCGAGGCGGGTGAATCCGGCATGCGTGCTACTCCCGATGGCTCAAAAGACATCATAGAAATGGCGCATGCCTTCAACCAGATGATGGCCGTACTGGAAGAGCGCGAGTCAGAACTCAAGCAGTCGCGCGACCAGGCGCTGCATACCGCCATCATGAAAGCGCAGTTTGCTGCCACCGTCAGCCATGAAGTACGTACACCCTTGAATGGCGTGGTCGGCATGCTCGATATGCTGAAAGAAATGCGCCTGACCAAACACCAGCGCGAGTGCGTGGATGTGGCCTGGAACTCCTCCCAGGCCTTGATAGAACTGATCAATGACATCCTGGATTTTTCCAAGATGGAAGCCGGCAAGGTCGAAGTCGAGGAAATTGAATTCGATCTCAATAAACTGCTGGCAGAAGTACTGCAGTTATTGTCCAAGCAAGCCCAGCATAAAGGTCTGGAACTTGCTTATCTGATCGCCGACGACGTGCCGCTGCGTATCAAGAGCGACCCTTTGCGCCTGCGCCAGATACTCATCAACCTGATTGGCAATGCCGTCAAGTTTACCGAGCGCGGTGAAGTGGCTATACGCGTGGTGCTGGCTCAGCACGCTGATCATGAGCAGGCTGACAGTATGCTCAAACTGCGTTTTGACGTCAGTGATACCGGCATAGGCATGTCGGCAGATGCGGTGGCGAACGTGTTTGAATCCTTCGCCCAGGCAGACCGTTCAACCACCCGCAAATATGGTGGCACTGGTCTGGGGCTGGCGATTTGCAAGCAATTGGTGGCGCTCTTGCATGGTGAAATCGGTGTCAGCAGCATACCTGAACAGGGCAGTAATTTTTATTTCAGCATGCAATGTCGTGCCGTTGCTTCAGAAAATAAGGCCGAAAATAAGACAGAAAATACTGCAGAAAAAACAGACTTGCTCAGCAGTGATTTGCAGGATGAGCGTATCCTCATCGTCGACCCCAGCGAAATCCTGCGTCATTTCCTCATGCAAAATCTGTCGCGCCACGGCATCCTGTGTCGTGCTGTCCCTGATGGCGTGCAAGCCCTGATATTGCTGGACCAGGCTGCCAGAGATGGCACGCCGCACTCACTGGTCATCCTGGATGTGGGCAGCATGGACGACAATGGCGAAGAACTCGCAAGACGTCTGCGCAATGACCATCGCTATAGCGGTATTCGCACCCTCGCGCTTGACCGCTATGGTAGCACCGGAGAAAGTAATCCCTCGTCTGCCGACATCTGCCTGGGCAAGCCCGTGCATATGGACAGGCTGCTGGAAGCCCTGCGTCATTTATTACTTACCACGGTCAACTTGCAGACATCAACGGCAGCGACACTGCCTGCCCCCATGCAGGCAAGGGCAACGGAAGTGGCACGTCATCCCGGACATGGCAATCAGGGAGAATGGCGTGTGCTGGTGGTTGAAGACAATCGCACCAACCAGATGGTGGCGGCAGGCATGCTCTCGCTGTCTTCCTGCCATTGCGAGTTTGCCGGCAATGGCAAGGAAGCAGTAGAAGCGGCGCGGCGCAATCGCTACGACCTGATACTGATGGATTGCAGCATGCCCGAAATGGATGGCTATGAAGCCACCGTGCGCATACGCAGTTATGAAGATGGCCTGGGCCGCCGTACGCCCATCGTCGCCATGACCGCCAATACCCAGCGCGGCGATGCTGAAAAATGCCTGGCAATCGGTATGGATGATTATCTGGCCAAGCCCATCACCCTGGTAGAGTTGCGCCAGAAACTGGAACGCTGGCTGACTCATGGTGGAGCCGCTGGCCGTGCGGTGCCAGCAGACGGACACTTGCAGGCATTGGATAGTCATCCGCTGGACCGTGCAGTCTTTGATAAATTGCGCGACATACTTGGCCCTGGTTTGCAGCAGACAGTATCGCTGTTCCTGGAAGATACTCCTGTCTATCTTGAGCAATTGAACCAAGGTTTGCAACAGGGCGATGCCGAGGTAGTGCGTGCCATGGCGCATTCCATCAAGGGCAGCAGCGGCAATCTTGGTGCCACCAATCTTTTGCAGTTTGCCAAGGAAGTCGAGCAACTGGCGCTGGAAAGACATCTGGCAGAAATCCCGCCGCTGTTGAATAGCCTGCATCAGGCGTATGAAGCAGTCGCGACTGAACTGGGTAATGAAATTTTCCTCGAAGACCATGAAGCAGTCAGCCATAGTCGCCAGGTGGCCAAGGTATTGGTAGTCGATGATGACCGCAGCACCCGCAGCACCTTGCGCCATACCCTGCAAAGAGATGGCTTTAAAGTCGAAGAAGCTGCCGATGGATCACAAGCCCTGCTGATGCTCAAACGCATGCGGCCCGACGTCATCCTCATGGATGCTGTCATGCCCGTCATGGATGGTTTTACAGCCTGCAGCCTGATACAGGAAATGCCGCGTGGCCGCAGCATACCGGTGTTGATGATTACTGCACTTGAAGACAATAGCTCGGTAGAACGAGCCTTTGCTGCAGGTGCCTGCGACTATATTCCCAAACCCATCCACTTTGCCGTATTGTCGCAACGCGTGCGCCGTATCATCGAAGCCAACCAGGCAGAGAAGCGCATACGCCATCTGGCTTTCAATGATGTGCTGACGGGTTTGCCAAACCGTACACAGTTCCTTGATCAACTGGGACGCAGGCTGGCCCTTGCCAAGGAAAATGTAGAGGCGGTGGCCGTGCTGTTCCTTGATCTGGACAGGTTCAAGAACGTCAATGACACTCTGGGCCATGACGTTGGTGACCGCTTGCTGATTGCAGTCGCCCAGCGCATACGCCGCAGCGTACGCAATGCCGATTGTGTGGCACGTCTGGGTGGTGATGAATTTACCGTGGTGCTGAGCGAACTGGCAGATCCTGCCGCCGCTGCATCGGCTGCGCAAAATATTTGCCGCACCCTGGCCAAGCCTTTCCAGATCGACAGTCATGATATTTTTGTGACTGCCAGTATCGGTATTTCTGTTTATCCCAATGATGGCACCGACGTCGGTACACTGGTCAAACATGCCGATACTGCCATGTACAGGGCGAAGAAAACTAATACTGACTTCCAGTTTTTTGAAGCAGCAATGGAGCATTCAATTTCTGAACGCGTGCGTCTGGAAAATGATTTGCGCCGCGCGCTGGAGCGCAATGAGCTGGCAGTGTTTTACCAGCCCCAGGCGCGCATGGATAATGGTGAGATCATCGGCATGGAAGCCCTGGTGCGCTGGTTCCATCCTACCCGCGGCATGGTGTCGCCGCTGGAATTCATCCCCATGGCAGAAGAAACCGGCCTTATCATCGCGCTGGGCGAGTGGGTATTGCGTACCGCCTGCGCGCAAATGCGCAACTGGAAGGATAAGGGTCTGGGGCATTTACGGGTTGCGGTGAATTTATCGGTCAGCCAGTTACTCGAAAAAGATTTCGCCAGCACGGTAGAGCAGGTGCTGATAGACACAGGTTTGCCAGCAAAAATGCTGGAACTCGAAATTACCGAAAGCACCCTGATGGAACATGCGCAAGATACCCTGGCGGTGCTGGACCGCTTGCGCAGTCTGGGTGTCAGGCTCACTATCGATGATTTTGGAACGGGTTATTCATCGCTGTCGTATTTGAAGCGCTTCCCCGTCGACATCATCAAGATTGATCGCTCCTTTGTACGTGATATTCCCGGTGATGCCGATGATGCTGCCATCGTTACCGGCATCATCGCACTGGCCCATAGCTTGCGCCTGGAAGTGGTGGCCGAGGGAGTGGAAACCCGCGAACAACTTGAGTTCTTGCGGTCTAAATCCTGCGACATCCTGCAAGGTTTTTATTTGAGCAAACCTATACCGGCGCAGCAGCTGGAAGATGAAATCCTGAGTCAGGCAGGCAGTGTATTTCTGGATCAGCAAGGCAAATAAAAAAGATGGACTATGGCGGTTTTGCCATAGCACCAATGAGAGAGACAAGGACAGAGCTATGAGGGCTTGCATGTCGCAGCTTCACACTTCCAGATGGAAAAGCAGTCTGGCGCAGGGATTGCTCAGCTTCAGCTTGCTGGGCCTTGCTGCACTGGGCAGTGCGCCAGCCTGCGCACAAACCAAACCTGATTTTTCCGAGATAGAAGCCATCCACACGCTGTCTGATAGCGACAATACGGCAGCACTGAAACAACTGCAGGAATACAAGGAAAAGCTGGGCAAGGATGCCGATTATGTGGTGCGCGCAGAAGTCTTGAAAACCCTGATAGGTATTCTGTATGACGCGGGTAAGATCAAGGAAGCTGATGCCGCCAATGCAGAATTGATGCAACTGGCAAAGTCCCGCAATGACAATGACATGATAGGTCTGGCCCTGATAGGCGAAGCCTTTCAATTGATGGATCAGGGCAAGTTTGCCATGGCCCTGGTCAAACTCAATGACATACAGCAAAGCTTGCGTGATACAAAAAACGCTGAAGTCCTCATGCGGATGAATATTGCCTTTGGCATGGTGCAACTGGCGATAGGCAATTTCGACAAATCCCTGTCGTACTTTCTCGAAGCCCTGAAACTGACAGACCAGATACCGCGTCGTCGTGTGCAGGCCAAGCTATACCGCATGGAATCCATCGCCAGGTTGTACCTGAATATGCATAATGCAGAAAAGGCGCTGGAAACCACCAATGAAGCTTTGGCGATGCAGCCAAAGGCAGAATCACCCAAGATTATTTCATCCTTGCAGATGACACGCGGCCTGGCGCTCATCGATCTTGGCCGTCATGATGAAGCTTTTGAAGCGTATAAGACTGTCTTGCAAATTGCTACCGATGCTGGCATGCCGGCCGTGGCAGCGACGGCTTTGGGTAATATCTCTGATTATTATCTGCATGTGCGCAAATTCACCGAAGCCGAGCGCGCTGCCCGTTTTTCTCTGGAAAAAGCCCTGGCTGTCAAAGACCCTTTTTCCATCGCCATTGCCAAGGCTAATATAGGTTTTTCTTTGGCAGGACAAAAGAAATTTTCCCAGGGCATAGAGTACATCAATGAAGCCAAGAAATTTTTCATGGAGACGGGTTCCAAGTCGGATGTGGAGAATTTGCTCAGTGAAATAGGCAATATGTTTGAAGCTGCCGATATGTACAAGGAAGCACTGGCAACTGTACGCGAACAGCAAAAGCTCAGCGATGAATTATTCCGCTCTGACCGGGCCAGGGCGGTAGCAACTTTGCAGGAGCAATTCAATGCCCAGCAAAGGCAAAAGCAGATTGAATTGCTGGCACGCGAAAATCAATTGAAAGACGCCGAAATCAAAAACCGGCAGTTACAGCAAGTCATCCTCATGCTGGCCGGTGTGCTGATGGTCATGATAGGGGCGGTCATTTTCTTCCTGTATCAGCGCGTGCGCAAGACCAACGAAAAACTGCGTGAAGCCAATGAGCAACTGGAATTCCATGCTGTTCGTGACCCACTCACGGGTTTGTACAACCGCCGTTCCTTTGTCGATATGATGAAGAGCAGGGTCATCTTGCCAGATGGCGAACGTCGCGAAGATGCACTGGAAAATCCGGATTGCCTGATACTCATGGATATCGATCACTTCAAGAATATCAATGATAATTATGGACATGCGGCTGGTGATGCCGTGCTGGTTGAAGTGGCCCGTCGCCTGCGCGGCTCGGTACGTGACAGTGACATGGTCTTGCGCTGGGGCGGCGAAGAATTCTTGATTTATTCACCGCGCACCAATCCCGCCCAGTTGAAAAATCTGGTTGACCGTATTCTGCGCAGCATAGGTGAAGAAAGCATGACAGTCGATGGTGCAGAAGTGCCAGTTACCCTGACAGCAGGTTTCATCAGCCTGCCATTCTCCGGCTTGCCAGAGGCGATTTGCAATTGGGAAAAAGCCTTGCAAATTGCTGATATGGCCCTGTACCTCGGCAAGGTCAATGGCCGTAACCGGGCCTATGGCGTCAGTAAATTACTGACTGCCTATGAAGAAGCACTGCCTGTGCTTGACCATGATTTATCTGCTGCCATCAAGGCTGGTATGGTTGAATTGGCTGAGGTACATGGACCAGTCAGGCAGGCAGAAGCCCATCCTCCTGCCACACCAGCCATGCCGCACGCTGAACTGGCCAGCGGAATCAAATAAAGTACCAGAATTTAAAAAAAGTCGTATAATCTGCCGTCTTCGTGGTTCAGGATGTTTCCTGGACCTCAAGAAAAATGCTAGGGGTCCTGCCATCAATCTTGTTGGCGGGTGAGAAATACCCTCGAACCTGATCTGGATAATGCCAGCGAAGGGAAGCTGCCAAAATTGGTGCCGCCTGTAATATGTCTTGATCTGCGCGCTCCCCTGTTTTGGAAACTCCTTTGCTGGCTCCATGCCAACAAAGCAAAGGAGCCAAAATGAACGCCAACCCGCAATTCTTGTCCGCTACCGCCACGGTAGATGAGGCAGCCATTCAGCCACTGCCGAATTCCCGCAAGACCTATGTACAGGGCAGCCGCCCCGATATCCGCGTCCCCATGCGCGAAATTACGCAGTCTGATACACCCGCCATGTTTGGTTCGGAAAAAAATCCGCCCATCTATGTCTATGATACATCCGGCCCTTACACCGACCCGGAAGTAAAAATCGATATCCGCTCTGGCCTGGCATCCGTACGCGGCGCCTGGATAGCCGAGCGCAATGATACTGAAGAACTGGCAGGTCCTACATCAGAATACGGCATCGCCCGTCTGCATGATCCCAAGCTCGCAGAGCTGCGCTTCAACCTCAAGCGCCTGCCACGCCGTGCATTGGCAGGCAAGAATGTCTCACAAATGCACTACGCGCGCCAGGGCATCATCACGCCCGAAATGGAATTTGTTTCCATACGCGAAAACCTGCGCAGGAAAGAATATCTGGAAAACCTGAAAGCCTCTGGTCCCATGGGCAGCAAGCTGGCAGAAGTCATGGGCCGCCAGCATCCTGGTCAGTCTTTTGGCGCTTCAATTCCTGCAGAAATCACGCCAGAATTCGTGCGTTCAGAAATTGCCCGTGGCCGTGCGATTATCCCTGCGAATATCAATCACCCTGAAATCGAACCTATGATCATAGGCCGTAATTTCATGGTCAAGATCAATGCCAATATCGGCAATTCTGCAGTCACTTCTTCCATAGGCGAAGAAGTCGAAAAAATGACATGGGCAATACGCTGGGGCGGCGACAATGTCATGGATCTTTCTACTGGCAAGCACATCCACGAAACCCGCGAATGGATCATCCGTAATTCCCCCGTGCCTATCGGTACCGTGCCCATCTATCAGGCACTGGAAAAAGTGAATGGCAAGGCAGAAGACCTGACCTGGGAAATCTTCCGCGACACACTGATTGAGCAAGCCGAGCAAGGCGTCGATTACTTCACCATCCATGCTGGCGTGCGCCTGCAATATGTACCAATGACCGCCAAGCGTTTGACCGGCATCGTTTCACGTGGTGGTTCCATCATGGCGAAATGGTGTTTGGCACATCACAAGGAAAGCTTCCTGTACGAGCATTTCGAAGACATTTGCGAAATCATGAAAGCCTATGACGTGTCCTTCAGCCTCGGCGATGGCCTGCGTCCGGGCTCTATCTATGATGCCAATGATGAAGCACAGTTAGGCGAATTGAAAACCCTGGGTGAGTTGACACAAATCGCCTGGAAGCATGATGTACAAGTCATGATAGAAGGCCCTGGTCATGTGCCCATGCACCTCATCAAAGAAAACATGGACCTGCAACTGGAGCAATGCCATGAAGCACCGTTCTATACCCTGGGTCCTTTGACGACTGACATCGCCCCTGGCTATGACCATATTACTTCTGGCATAGGTGCAGCACAAATAGGCTGGTACGGCACGGCCATGCTTTGCTACGTGACACCGAAAGAGCATCTGGGTTTGCCGAACAAGGTAGACGTCAAGGATGGCATTATCACTTACAAGATCGCTGCCCACGCCGCTGATCTGGCCAAAGGTCATCCTGGTGCGCAGATACGCGACAATGCCCTGTCCAAAGCGCGCTTTGAATTCCGCTGGGAAGACCAGTTCAACATCGGTCTCGACCCCGACAAGGCGCGCGAATTCCATGATGAAACCCTGCCTAAAGATTCGGCCAAGGTCGCCCATTTCTGCTCCATGTGCGGCCCGCATTTCTGCTCCATGAAAATCACGCAAGAGGTGCGCGACTATGCCAATGCGCAAGGCATCACCGAGATACAGGCGCTGAAAAAAGGTATGGAAGTGAAAGCCGTTGAATTCATCAAATCCGGCGCGGAAATCTACAAGAAGCAATAACCATGGTGGAGATACAGCTCAATGGAGAAAAGCGGCAACTGGTGAGCCCGCTGCTGGCTGATCTGATCGCGGAATTGAACCTGTCGCAACAGGCGATTGCCGTCGCTGTGAACCGGCAGATTATTCCGCGGTCGCATTGGGCGGAGCATCAGTTGCGGGTCGATGACAAGGTGGATGTGGTGAGGGCGATTGGCGGTGGATGAGTGTAGGTTGGGCTACGCATCATCAGCCCAACACTGTGCATTCAAATAACGTGCATGTTGATTCAAGGCCCAGTGTTGGGCTGGTAAACCGTAGCCCAACCTACGGCGCTAACAGTGTGCTGTCCAATCTATGACGTATTACTTGGTCTTCACAAATTTGAAAGAATTTTATGAACACAGAAAACACTCAAGGCTTAACCATAGCCGGTAAAACCTACCGCTCCCGCCTGCTGGTCGGCAGCGGTAAATACAAAGACCTCGAACAAACCCGCCTGGCGACAGAAGCCAGCGGTGCCGACATCATTACGGTGGCAATCCGCCGAGTAAATATAGGGCAGGACCCGAATGCACCAAGTTTGCTGGATGTAGTGCCACCGAGTAAATACACCATCTTGCCTAATTCGGCCGGTTGTTATAACGCTGAGGACGCAGTCTATACCCTGCAACTGGGACGTGAATTACTGGGTGGTCACAAGCTGTGCAAACTTGAAGTTCTGGGCGATGAGAAAACCCTGTTTCCTAACATGCCTGAAACCCTGAAGGCCGCCAAAACTTTGGTGCAGGATGGTTTCGATGTCATGGTGTATTGCAGTGATGACCCTATACAGGCACGCATGCTGGAAGACATAGGCTGTGTTGCCATCATGCCGCTGGCTTCATTGATAGGCTCAGGCATGGGTATTTTGAATCCATGGAATCTGTCGCTGATCATAGACCAGTCCAAAGTGCCGGTGCTGGTGGATGCTGGTGTCGGTACGGCATCGGATGCTGCCATCGCCATGGAGCTGGGCTGCGATGGTGTATTGATGAACACCGCCATCGCAGGTGCCAAAGACCCGGTGCGCATGGCACGCGCCATGGGCCTGGCGGTGGAAGCCGGGCGTGAAGCCTTTCTGGCAGGCCGTATGCCGCGCAAGTTTGCAGCATCGCCATCCTCTCCCATGGCTGGCCGCATTGTTTGATATTCGTTTGATAGCCGTTGAATGAAAACGAAAACACGTCCCTGTGTGCTGGTATTCGCCGGGCATGATCCCAGTGGTGGTGCTGGCATACAGGCAGATATAGAAGCCATCGCCGCGCAAGGTGCACATGCCTTGCCGGTGATTACTGCGCTGACGGTACAGGATAATGATCATGCCTATGCCGTGCACGCGGTGGACGTACAGATTATCTTGCAACAAGCCATGACCCTGGTCGCGAAGATGCCGGTCAAAGTCATCAAGCTGGGCATCGTCGCACACAAGAAAAACGCGACGGCAATTGCCAGTTTTATCCAGAAGATGAAACAGCAGCACGCTGATCTGCACATCATTGTTGACCCGGTATTGGGTAGTGGTCATGGTGATAGTTTATCGCTGGATGATGCCGTGCAGGCCATTGAACCCTTGTTAAAGGTCGCTACCCTGATCACCCCCAACTTGCCTGAGTTAAAGCGTCTGTCATCGCAAGCAGGCGATATACAAACACAAGTTGCGAACCTGATGCAAAGCACGGGTGCAGATGTCTTGCTGAAAGGCGGTCATGCAACAGAAGTACAAGTTAAAAATATCTGGTTCCAGCATGGACAGTGGCATACTGCGCAAGAATGGCAATGGCCGCGCTTGCCAGGTGAGTTTCATGGCAGTGGTTGCACTCTGGCCTCGGCGATAGCCGGGCAACTGGCAATCGGCGTGACTTTGCCAGAAGCTTTGCAAAATGCGCAGAGCTATACACAGCAAAGCTTGCAGCATGCCTATGCCATCGCTGCTGGGCAGCTGATTCCGGCGCGTCAGCCCATATCGAACACAAGGAAGAAATCATGAAAACATTAAATCCTCATCAATTGAGTGGCTTGTATGTCGTCACTCCGGATTGGGATGACACTGCTCAGCTTGTGGCAGTCACAGAGAGGGCTTTGCAAGGCGGTGCAAATATCGTGCAATACCGTCACAAGACGGCTAGCCCTGAGTTTCGTAAGACCCAGGCAAAGGCCTTGCTGGAATTATGCCGTCGTTTCAATAAGCCCTTCATCGTTAACGATCATCTGGAGCTCTGTCTGGAAATCGATGCTGATGGCTTGCATGTAGGCGGCACAGACATTTCAGTGGCTGATGCGCGGAAAAAACTGGGGCCTGACAAGATACTGGGCGCATCCTGTTATGGTGACCTGGAACTGGCACGTACTGCTGTCAGCGGCGGGGCCAGCTACATAGCCTTTGGTGGCTTCTACCCTTCACGCATCAAGAAATATGCAGTGACCACACCCGCCAGCATAGTCGGTGATGCGGTAAAAGAATTTGAGGTGCCGAATGTTGTTATCGGCGGCATGACACTGGAAAACTGCCAGCCCCTGCTTGCTCAGGGGGCTGACATGGTGGCAGTGATCAGCAGCGTGTATGTGACAGAAGAGCCTGAACTATCTGCACGCGCATTTGCCGGGCTTTTTGCTGGGCGCCAGAAGTGAGAGCAAGAGGGTTTATTTTTTCTCACTCTCAGCTTCTTTACTGGCAGGCGCAGCCGCTTGCGGCTCCAGGTCTTCAACCTTTAGTAATTCTGCCGTGGTCAGGATGCCGACGCTGAGGAGGTCGTGGCCTTGTACGGTTTCACACAGCTCTGGATACGCTACCGTGGCTTCTTTGCAAAAGCGGATATTGATTGCTCTGTTTGCGCCTGGGTAGTAAAAGTACATCATGTCACCGGCCCGGTTGATATACATGGCCTGATCCAGTAATTCTTCCGGGAATTTGCCATTTGTTGCTTCTAAAAGCCATTCACGCAATTTGGGTATGCCTTCGGTACTGACTTCGCGGGTTTGCTTTTTGTGTGGTCCATGAAAGCCCAATCGAGTTCGTGCCAGATTTTTGCTGGCTAGCATGCGCCTCTCTGTACCTGCCATGAACATGACGGCGCAAGAAGAGAAGCAATTACCCTGGACCGCGGTGTTGATCTTCCTGTCTTTGATAAACTGGGCGATGGCATAGGCGGCACCAAGGTCACCGCCGGAGCTTTCAGCCAACACAACATTGCGCACTTCGCCTGCTGACAGTTTGCGGCGAAATCTCTGGGTATCTTCCGCTTCTACCTTGCCATATAAAATCTAGGTGTCATTTGACCTGAGCATGGTCATGGCAGAGGCCGGTGCACCATGAAAAACCAGGGTAGCAGTCAGTAATGCAAGCAAAGGATACAGGCGCATCGTCATTCATACCGAAATAAGTGAAGCCACATTATCCTTTGCCCCGGCTGGCAGTGCAATGATCTATTTGATCAACTCAAGTTGTGCCATCGCATGTAATAACTTCTCTGTCGTTTCTGCAGTTGCTGTTTGCATGGGGGCACGCAGGCAGGCTTGCATAGTACCCGATGCTGCCAGTGCTGCTTTCAAAGGCGCAGGATTGGGTTCTTCAAAAAGCGCCTGCATGACGGGCAGCAAATGATAAAAAATTGTTCTGGCCTGTTCAAGCTGGCCAGTGCTGATGTGTGCCTGCAAGCGCAGGAGCAGGTCAGGGCGTATATGGGCAGATGCCAGTATGCCACCTGCGCCACCAAGGCACAGGGTAGAAAACAGCTGATGGTCTTCCCCGGCCAGTACCTGGATATCACCATCGATGATGAGCTGCATGGTGGCTTGCAGATTGCCACCGCAATCCTTGATGGCGACAATATTGGGATGTTTTGCCAGTTGCTGTATGGTTGCCAGCTCCATATTCACACCCGTGCGGTAGGGAATGTTATACAGCAGCACTGGCACTGCTGAGGCATCGGCAATTTCATTGAAATAATGCAGGATGCCTGCTTGTGATGGCCTAATGTAGTAAGGCGGTGTGACCAGAACACCGGCAAGCTGTCTTTGCCCTGTCTGTGCCAGCCTGTGCATGACCTGCTGCATATGATTGCCACTTAAACCCATGATGACCTGGTTTGCGGGGACGACGGCCAGTACGGCATCGAGCACTTGCAACTGCTCTTCTGCGCTGAGCGCTGCGGCTTCGCCGGTAGAGCCACAGACGACCAGACCGGTCACGCCTTCAGATATGAGCTTGCTGGCCAGGGCCTGCAAGGCCAGGAAATCCACTTCTGCTACTGTGCTGGCACAAAATGGTGTTACCAGGGCGACCCAGATGCCGGAAAAATCCGTTCGTCTGGCCTGAGGTGGGCGCTCTAAATGCCTGTTGCTGGAATTGCTAATGCTGCTGGACATGCCTGTTCTCCTGTGGACCGGTAAAAGGCCCGTCGGCAGTTGACATGGAGTGCAAGGGAAGAAAACCGTTTTGCCATCCTGTCAGCTCACCTGACGGGACAGCACGCCCCGGTCAGATGAGCGTCTGTTTCTTGGCTTTAGCAAAGACCATACACAAAGCAGTATTGCCTTGCGCGTGTGGTTGATCTTTGACTTGAGTTTGCATAGTGATAATGGCCTAATTGATGTTTGATTATCTGTGGCTTTGGCCAGGGTTGTCAATACTCCACATTTTACTGCCATAATAATTTTTGCCTGGCGAGTTCAGTCTTTAAGTGCTGAGCCCTTAGTCCTGCTAACAGACATGCGCATTGTCTCGTAAATTGTCTCTTATATTGTCCTGTGCATAGTCCCGTATAATCTGTCTATGCAAAATTTACTCCACAACTTAAATCCCGAACAACTCGCTGCCGTGACGCTGCCAGCGCAGTCTGCCCTGATTTTGGCTGGTGCCGGTTCCGGCAAGACACGTGTGCTGACTACCCGCATCGCCTGGCTGATACAGACTGGCCAGGTCTCGCCCGGTGGTATCCTGGCGGTGACCTTTACCAACAAGGCCGCCAAGGAGATGCTGACGCGTTTGTCCGCGATGTTGCCGATTAATACACGCGGCATGTGGATAGGTACTTTCCACGGTTTGTGTAACCGCCTCTTGCGCGCTCATCACCGCGATGCTGGTTTGCCATCGACTTTCCAGATTCTTGATTCTGGCGACCAGCTATCCTTCATCAAGCGTTTGCTCAAGGCCAACAATATCGATGATGAAAAATTCCCGCCCAAGACGCTGATGTATTTCATCAATGGTGCCAAAGACCAGGGTTTGCGGGCAGCACAGGTCGATGCCTATGATGACTTTAACCGCAAGCTGGTTGGTCTGTATGATTTGTATGACAGCCAGTGCCAGCGCGAAGGCGTCGTCGATTTTGCTGAACTCTTATTGCGTACTTATGAATTGCTGAGCCGTAACCAGCCTCTGCGTGAACATTATCAGGATCGCTTCCGTCATATCCTCGTCGATGAGTTTCAGGATACCAATGACCTGCAATACAAGTGGCTGAAGTTGATGGCGGGTGAGGGCGGCAAAAAAGGCGGCGCGGTGTTTGCCGTTGGTGATGACGACCAGAGTATCTATGCCTTCCGTGGTGCCAACGTCGGCAATATGTCGGCTTTTGAGCGTGAATTTCAGGTACAGAACCTGATCAAGCTGGAACAGAATTACCGCTCGCATGGCCATATTCTTGACAGTGCCAACGTGCTTATCGAGCACAACAGCAAACGACTCGGCAAGAATTTGCGTACCGATGCCGGCCATGGTGAGCCAGTGCGCATCATGGAATCCAGTAGTGATATCCAGGAAGCCAACTGGATCATAGAAGAGGCAAAAAACCTGATACGTGAAGGTTCGCTGCGTAGCGAGATCGCGATACTGTATCGCTCGAATGCGCAATCGCGGGTGATTGAGCATGCGCTGTTCACGGCAAATATCCCTTACCGCGTGTACGGCGGCCAGCGCTTCTTTGAACGCGCCGAGATCAAGCATGCCATCGCCTATCTGCAATTGATGGATAACCCGCACAATGATTCTGCTTTCTTGCGTGTGGTGAATTTCCCTACACGTGGCATAGGTGCGCGCTCGCTGGAGCAATTGCAGGATGTCGCCAGACAGCAGAATATTTCCATGTATGCCGCAGTACCTTATGTGGCGGGCAAGGCGGGTTCTTCTCTGGCGAATTTCGTCAAATTGATCGAAGGTGCGCGTTTTGAAACCCAGAACCTGCCCTTGCCAGAGATGGTCAAGATCGTGCTGGAAGTCAGCTGCCTGCTGACACATTACCAGACTGAAAAAGAGGGCGCAGACCGTATAGAAAATCTGGAGCAGCTTGTCAGTGCTGCTACGCTGTTTGTTTCAGAAGAAGGTTTCAATAAAGAAGCGCCTGCCTTTGCCGGCCCTGCCAGCAGCGCTGCAGTCTTGCTCGACAGCGGGAATGGTGATCAGATCATCGATGCCGATGCGGCCTTGCCAACGGTGATGTCACCGCTGTCTGCCTTCCTCTCACATGCTTCTCTCGAAGCGGGAGATAACCAGGCGCAAGCCGGGCAAGATGCCATGCAGTTGATGACCGTGCATTCCGCCAAGGGCCTGGAGTTTGATGCGGTATTCATCACTGGTCTGGAGGAGGGCTTGTTCCCACATGAGAACAGTGCGCAGGAAGAAAGTGGCGTGGAAGAAGAACGTCGCCTTATGTATGTGGCGATTACCCGTGCCCGCAAGCGCCTGTACCTGAGTTTTTCACAAACCCGCATGTTGCATGGACAAACCCGTTACAACATGCGTTCACGCTTCCTTGATGAACTGCCGGAAGAATCATTGAAATGGTTGACGCCGCGTGTACAGCCCACCTGGTTCGGCAATAAAAAATCCGCCTGGGATGAAGCGCCGGATGATGCCGCCAATCGTATCGCCCAGACTTTCAAGAAGAGTGATAACAGCATGAGCTGGCGCATAGGCCAGAATGTGGAGCATGCAAAATTTGGTGAAGGCGTGATTGTGAATCTGAATGGCGGTGGTGGTAGCGGCAGCCTGCGTGCCCAGATCAATTTCGGTAAATTCGGGATGAAGGAGCTGGACCTGAGTGTTGCGAAGCTGGAGAAAATATAAAAGGGCTGTCAAAGCAAAAAAGCGCAGAGTGAATAAATCACCCTGCGCTTTTTTATCAGATTTTCCGTTGCAATAAAAATAGGGCTGCCGGACTAACTGCTCAACTAACTGCTCAACTAATTGCTCAACTAATTGCTCAAATATAGTAAGCCGTTGTCGTCATGACCCTGGCCATCAGCTTCATGCCTGCCTGAACCGGAGCAGGCAGGGCGCTGGCACCCAGTGCCTGGGCCGCTGCACCGTGAGCAATTTCATCATCGCGCATTTGTTCGACTATGGCGCGTGATCTGGCATCTTGCTCAGGCAGCT
This sequence comes from Undibacterium pigrum, assembly GCF_003201815.1. Lineage (GTDB taxonomy): Bacteria > Pseudomonadota > Gammaproteobacteria > Burkholderiales > Burkholderiaceae_D > Undibacterium > Undibacterium pigrum. The sequence continues at coordinate 29,330 of NZ_QJKB01000020.1, read as the reverse complement.
TTTGCAGATGGCTTTCCAGATGGGCTGCCACCTGTTTTTCAGTCTCCACCACAAATCCCAGACTTAACGCATCGCCACTTTTTGCGGCCAGTACACCGCAGGCATAAGCGCCAGCGTACCAGAGCGGGTTCATCAGGCTGGTGTGTGAATTTAATTCTTTCAGACGGTTTGCAGTCCAGGCCAGGTGGTCTTCTTCTTCTATGCCTGATTGATAAAACTGCTGGCGAATTTCTTCTGTTTTCGCAAACGCTCCCTGTGCGTCATACAAAGCCTGGGCGCATATCTCACCTACATGGTTGACGCGCATCAGACCTGCTGCGTGTGTTTTTTCTTGCTCGGACATTTCCGCTTCATCGACATTCTGTGCCGGGTTGCTGCGTCGTGTGCGTGCCTGATTGCTGACTACCTGCAAAGCACGGTCAATACGCAGGATAAAGCGGTCTAATGGCAATAGGTTCATATTATTCTTCTGCAGAAATTGTGTCAGGCAAGCCGCCATGGACCATTATGTGACCAATGTCGGGCCTTGCTGCGGCGATAGGGTGAATTATAGGCCAGATGCAGAATTTGCTGACAGGCATCGCTATTGAATGTGATCTTCCGCAAGTGCAACAAAAACATTGTGATTGTCATAATAAGAAAGTAGATGCTTGTTGCGATAACGCCACATAAAATTTGCTTAAATACGATCGTTCGCAAATTCTCTTTGCCCAATTTCTTTTATTTTGTTTCAATGGAATCTAGCTTCTTAATCAGCAGGTTTCGAAGTCTTGGCAAGACTGAATAGAGTATAAATGGCTGACTGGTAACCGGGTATGGCCGCATAATTTTAATAATTTTGGAGACGCTTTCAATGAAAAAATCGATACTGGCATTCGCAGTTTTGAGCGCATTTGCAGCAACAGCTTCAGCACAAAATTCCGTCATCATCTACGGTATCGTGGATGCAGCGGTTGTCGCCACTACCAATCAAACACCTACTGGTGGTTCCAAATTCTCCATGGACGCTGGTCAGTTACTGACCTCCCGTTGGGGTATTAAAGGTTCTGAAGACCTGGGTGGCGGTTTGAAAGCAAACTTCAATCTGGAAGGCACACTGGCCAACGATACTGGTACAGCCGGTGCCGGTTTCGGTGGTAACGTATTTAACCAGACAGGTAATAATACTTCCCTGTTTGATCGTCTGGCATGGGTAGGCTTGTCTGGTGATTTCGGCTCTGTGACTCTGGGTCGTAACAATATTCTGGGTGTGGACTCTGTAGGTCTGGCTGATCCTATCAGTCTGGCACACGCAGGTTCCAATCCTAACGTGATGTTCAGTGCCCTGAATGCTGGTGCATTCTTTGGTGGTTTCGGTACTAACCAGGGCGGTACAGCACTGCGTCAAAATAACTCCATCAAATATGTTTCTCCTTTGATGTCCGGTTTCGGCGGCGCACTGATGTATGGCTTTGGTGAAAAAGCAGGTGATAACACAGCAAGCAACTATGCTGGTTTGTCTGGCTTCTTTACTGATGGCACAAACGGTGCTGCTCTGTCATACGCTAAATTGAAAGACAATTCCGGTGCTGCCTATCTGGCTGGCTGGGCAGGTGGTGCGAAATTCAAAGTGGCGCCAACTGTGATGCTGCGCGGTACTTATGCACACACCAAAGTTGACGGCAATATCAAGATCGATGCTTTGCCAAGTGCAAACGGTCGTAAACTGGCTGTGATCGGTCTGGGTGCAGACTTCAGTTTGTCTGATCAAATGACATTGACGACTGCTTACTACAATACCAAGCGTTCGGGCGATATCGAAGGCAAGGCAGATCAATACATCCTGCTGGGTAAATATGCATTTAGCAAACGCACAACAGCCTACGCTTCTTTGACTTACGCAAAAGCTGGTTCTGTTAATGCGCAAGATGTATCCTTGGCTCTGGGCATCATCGGTGCAGGTAACAGCTCTGCAACCCGTACAGCAGTAGGCGTATTGCACGCATTCTAATTGTAAAAAGTTTGTTTTTTCTTGCAAAGGTCGCTTGCGCGACCTTTGCAATTTCGTTTTCGCTTCATTTTATTTGTAAATATGTAATTTCTGGCAATAGTTTCACACGGTAAAGCTTGTTTTAATTGCACTAGAATACTTTCTTTTGTGGCAATTTTTGTTGCTTATCCGAGACATAATCACTCCATATTCCTCCCAAAAGCCGATTTAGCTTGGCTGTCTAACACCATTTTTGGTCAAATACGTTAACTTCTTTTTAGCGGTCTTGTCGGTTCTTAAGTATTAGCGCGTTTCGTACGATCAAGTTTTTGGCTCTGTTTTACGCGAATTGTGCTTAATGTAGTTCATATTAATGTGAAATCCTTTGGAGAAATATCAATGAAAAAATCACTCATCGCTCTGTCAGTTTTGGCTGCTGTTGCTGGTACAGCACAAGCTCAATCTTCCGTAACTATCTACGGTGTTGTAGATATGGCCTTGCAACATCAAAACACTGGCGATCCTGCTGGCTCTACTCTGGGTCTGGATAGTGGTATTCAATCCGGTTCCCGTCTGGGCTTTAAAGGCTCTGAAGACCTGGGTGGCGGTCTGAAAGCCAATTTCCAATTGGAAATGGGTATCAATGCTGATACAGGTAGCTCTGCTCAAGGTGGCCGTGCTTTCGGTCGTCAAGCATTCGTAGGTTTGTCTGGTGATTTCGGTGCGGTTAACTTCGGCCGTCAATACACACCAGCATTTATCGCGATCGACAGCTTCGATCCGTTCGGTACTGGTATCACTAGTGGTACAGCAGGTAGTGGTACATCCGGCCTGGGCGCTGCAGCTTACTTCGACCACGGTGGCGTTCGTATGAACAACTCCGCAACATACTCTACAGCTAACCTGGGTGGTTTCACAGGTACTGTTGCTTATGGCTTCGGTGAAGTTGCTGGTAACACAACTGCTGGCCGTTACATCGGCTTCTCTGGCGCATACGCTGCTGGTCCTGTTTTTGCTGAACTGGCTTACAGCAATGCACAAAATGCTAACGGTTCCAATGCAACTAAGAGCTACTTGCTGGCTGGTACTTACAACTTTGACGTTGTAACAGCACACGCTGGTTTCTCTTCCATCAAAGATGACGGCGCAGGTGCAGCAGCTCTGGATCGTCGCGTATGGTTGCTGGGTGCAACAGTACCAGTTGGTTCTGGCAACATCATCGCCAGCTACATCCGTTCCACTAACCAAAACAGTTTGTTGAAAGCTGCAAACGGTACACAATTGGCTCTGGGTTACACATACTCCCTGTCCAAACGTACTAACCTGTACACATCCGTTTCCCGCGCAACTAACGACGCAAACATCAACCTGGGTAGCGCTGACTCTTCAGCAACATTCAAACCAGTACCTAACGGCGCAACAGTTCGTCTGGTTAACGTTGGTATCCGTCACAAGTTCTAATGTAATGCTGACTTAGGTCAGTATTCAAAGAGCTTTGCAAGGCTGAAAAAGCACCCTCAGGGGTGCTTTTTCTCGTTTTGAAGGCTTGGGTATGGCAAGGGGTAATAAATCGTTTCCTGAGCGGCTCTACGCTTTGCCCCGTAAATATAAAAGGCTGACATTTTCATGTCAGCCTTTTATATTTAGCGATGATGAGATATCTGGAAATTAACTGCTATTGCCAGACTGTTAGCGACTTTTATGCAAAACTGACACTCAGGCCTGGCAAGGGTATTCCAGAGAATGCCGTCCCCCAGGTTTGCCCGGCCTGCACAGGGTAGGCATCAGTCCAGGTGCCGGTAGTAATGATTTCACCAGCTTGCAAAGGAGAAAATTGCGGTTGCTTTTGCAGCAGACCATGCAGATGCCAGATCGCATGCAAGGGGCTGTCCAGCACATTGCTGCCATAACCAGCGCTCAGCAAAGTGCCATCGCATGACAGCGAGACGCTGGCATTGGCCAGCAGTTCTGCCAGATGCAGGCGGCTGGCACTCGATAAAATGCGCGGCTCACCTATCAGCAGGGTGCCATGCAAGCCCAGTGCTGCTATCGCATCGGCTGCCTCAAACTTCCAGTCAGGGTAGGGGCTGACGACGATTTCTATGCCATGCGCCATCCATTCCAGGCAATCTGCCAGCTCTTCTATGCAGGCGTCGGCAGCAGGAGTCCTGCCCAGCTTGAATACCACTTCTGGTTCTATGCGCGGTTGCAGTGCACCAGTCAGGCTTTGGTAGGCATGATTGTCTTCTACATAGCGCACCGTGCTGTCAAACAGGCTGCTCCAGATAGGCTCTCGTATGGCGGCTTTTTCACCATACTTGGTCCACAGCTTGCGGTTGGTAAATCCCAGTTTGCGGCCTATACGCACTTCGCCTTCCGCAGCACGTATGGTGTCGGATGCTTTGGCAATGTCATAAGCATCCGCTATGCTTAATTCAAATTGCCAGCTCAGAGGGTTGACATGCTGGGTACGTGCCCTGGCTTCAAGAAAGGTGTAGGCATGCTGTTCGGCTAGTAAGGACATGGCATCAAGTTCGGTTGGATTGAGCACAAACCATGGAGAGGCTTAAGTATCAGCTACCGCCCCATAAGTCACCGTTATTGCCCGATCTGGGCATGGTCACGCCAAAATGCTCATACGCGGACGGCGTTGCTATCCTGCCTCTGGGCGTGCGTTGCAAAAAACCCTGTTGTATCAGATAGGGTTCCAGTACATCTTCTATGGTGTCGCGTTCTTCGCCTATCGCAGCGGCGACGTTGTCCAGACCTACCGGGCCACCACCAAATTTAAAGAGGATGGCTTCCAGCAGTTTTCTGTCCATGAGGTCAAAGCCAACGGCATCGACATCCAGCATTTTCAGGGCAGCATCAGCAATACCCTTGGTGATTTCGCCATTGCCCTTGACCTCGGCATAATCACGGACACGCCGCAACAGGCGGTTGGCAATACGCGGTGTGCCACGTGCGCGCTTGGCGATTTCACGCGCGCCATCTGCCTGTATCGGTGCACCCAGCAGTGACGCTGAGCGGGTTACGATCTTGGTCAATTCTTCTGGCGTATAAAATTCCAGGCGGGCGACGATACCAAAACGGTCACGCAGCGGATTGGTCAACATGCCTGCGCGGGTGGTTGCACCGACCAGAGTAAAAGGCTGCAAATCCAGTTTCACAGAGCGGGCCGCCGGGCCTTCGCCTATCATGATATCGATCTGGTAATCTTCCAGCGCCGGATACAAAATCTCTTCTACTACTGGCGATAAACGATGTATCTCATCAATGAAGAGCACATCATTGGCTTCCAGATTCGTCAGCAGGGCAGCCAGGTCGCCGGCACGTTCCAGCACCGGGCCAGAAGTCTGGCGCAGGTTGACACCCATCTCACGCGCAATGATATGCGCCAGCGTGGTTTTACCCAGGCCTGGCGGGCCAAACAGCAAGGTATGGTCAAGTGCTTCACTGCGCTGTCTTGCTGCCGTGATAAAAATTTCCAGCTGCCCGCGTATTTTTTCCTGGCCCACATATTCATCAAGCTGCTTGGGGCGCAGGGCGCGTTCTATCGCTTCTTCATTGGGCGAGCTGGGTGTGGCCGAGATAATGCGCGGCTCGCTGAAGCTGGAAGAAAGATTGTCAGTCTGTATCGTCATCGCTTAACCCTTGGACAATGCTTTCAATGCCAGCTTGATGCCATCAGAGACGCCACTACCTGCGGGCACGGACTTCATTGCCAGCAAGGCTTCCTTGTCAGAATAACCGAGGGCTTGCAAGGCATTCAGGATGTCGGCACTATGGTCACCTGCTGCCAGTGCTGCAGTCGCATTACCCAGGTCAGCACCCAGCTTGCCTTTGAGTTCAAGCAGTAAACGTTCAGCAGTTTTTTTGCCTATCCCAGGTACGCGGGTCAGGCTTCCGGCTTCCTGCAGGGTGATTGCCTGCGCCAGGTCGGCTACCGACATACCGGACAAAATGGATAGAGCAGTGCGGGCACCGACGCCGCTGATTTTGATCAATTGCTTGAAAGTGCTGCGTTCTTCAGCCGTACCAAAACCAAACAGTACATGGGCGTCTTCGCGTATCGCCAGATGCGTCAGTAAGACTACTTTTTCACCCAGATGTGGCAGGTTATAGAAAGTACTCATGGGCACGTCGACCTCATAGCCTACGCCCTGGCAATCGACCAGCAATTGCGGAGGATTCTTTTCTATCAGAGTACCTGCAATGCGACCTATCATGAGACTGCTTCCATACTGTATGAATAAGCAGTGATAGTAAACGATTCTGGCGCGTTTGACGAGGCAAATGCGGGGAAATTATATGGATATTGCGATATTGCAATGCTGCAATGAAATGATATCTGGTTGCAGCTAACCGACCAGGCGGCCACCCTTGACGCGCAAGCCCTTCTTTGCCAGTCCAGGCGCAATTGCACCAAGCGTCGCCAGGGTATCGCCACTATGGGCATGACAAATCGCCACACCCAGCGCATCGGCAGCATCGCTGCCAGGCAAACCGGACAAAGCCAGCAGGCGCTGTACCATGTCCTGCACCTGTTCTTTCCTGGCACGGCCATGACCAACCACGCCTTGCTTGACCTGCAACGCCGTGTATTCTGCCACCGCCAGATCTGCTGCCACCAGTGCACAAATCGCCGCGCCCCGGGCTTGTCCCAGCAACAGGGTGGATTGCGGATTGACGTTGACGAAGACTTTTTCTATGGCCGCGCAATCTGGCTGGTAAGTACGTACTATTTCTGAGACGCCTGCCAGTATGGTCTTCAAACGCTCGGGTAAAGTGCCATCAATAGTCTTGATTGTGCCCGAGGCGATATATGTCAGCTTGCTACCCTGTTTATGGATGACGCCAAAACCGGTGGTGCGCAAGCCGGGGTCTATGCCTAGGATTTTCATGAGGGCTTCTGAGTATGGATTAGATGTGATGCTGTGCTGCTACAGCAATTATTGCTGAAGAGTATAACGTATCAGTGAGCGAGTTTTATTGCTCGCTATGTAAGTGAGTAATTGCTTATGGCGTTCGATCTTTGCAGGATATGTGTGAGCATGGAAATGCAATGTTGAGCGGCCTGAGTTCCAGCGGTATTTGTAGCCGCTATTGAAGCCTGCCCCTCGCCAACTGACACAATCCGGTGTTGCTACCCGACGATGAAGACATCATGGTATTTCAGGCATGAGTGCATGCTGGCTGGCAGTCATCGTCATCACAGCTGTCAGCTCTTATTTCACTGGTTTCCAGGCTTTGACCTCTGCATCGACTTTGCTTTTGCTCTCAGCGGGCAAGACTGCTACCAGCGGGGGTAAATAGTCGCGTGCAACTTGATTGCCGTTGGCAAGAGATAGCATGGTCCAGAAATAGGCGGCCTCTTCATCTCTGGCTACACCTGCCACTTCACCAATCGTTGCCGCCAGGTCTTTCTGTGCCTTGTCCCAGGCCTGGTCAAGTGGGCTGGCAACGGTGCTGGCAGCAGCGCGCCTGTCTATATTCAAGATTTTGCCACTGGCGTAGATCCTGCCCAGGTCGAGTTGTGCATTGGCGTCGCCGCGTTCTGCTGCTTTGCGCAGCCAATAAAGAGCTTGTTTGCCGTCATCGGGTGATTCTTTGCGAGAGAGATACAGCACAGCCAGCAGGTGCTGCGCATTGGAATAATTTTGTTCAGCAGCGCGACGCAGCCAGATCGCCCCTTGTCGCCAGTCTTCTGGCACGCCTTTGCCAGTGACATACGCCATCCCCAGAATGTATTCTGCATCTGCGGCCCCCTGGTTGGCTGCCTGTCGAAACCAGAATGCAGCTTGAGACAAATTCTCAGGTACGCCGACACCTGCCAGGTACATGCCACCCAGCATCGTTTGTGCTATGGACATTTCCTGCAAGGCAGCCAGGCGATACCAGTGCACTGCCTGCTGCGCATCTTTGGTCACAAAAAAACCAGTGTGATACATCGAGCCAAGGCTAAATTGCGCCTTGGCATTTCCCTGGTCGGCGGCTTTGCGGTACCAACTCACTGCTTGCTGTTCATCCTTAGGCACACCGCGTCCATTAGCATACATTTCACCCAGGCTCAACTGTGCGCTGACATTGCCCTGATCTGCCGCCATGCGATACCAGACTGCCGCTTCTTGTTCATCCTTGCTTACGCCCGAACCACTTTGATAGAGTCCCCCCAGATTATTCTGCGCCCCTGCATTTCCTTGCTGCGCTGCCTTCAGGTACCAATAGGCTGCTTGTTGCGCATCCTTGGGCACGCCATTGCCAGACTCGTATAGCCAGCCCAAACTCGATTGCGCCCTGGCATTTCCCTGATCTGCGGCTTTGCGGTACCAGCTTGCTGCTTGCTGATGGTCTTTAGCTACACCGCGGCCTTCGAAATACATTAGCCCCATGCTGGTCTGCGCAGCTGAATGCCCTTGGTCCGCTGCTTTGCGGTACCAGCTCACGGCTTGCTTGTCGTCTTTTTTTACTCCGTCCTGACCATACTGGTAGATGTAGCCCAGATTATTTTGCGCGTCCATATGATCTTGTTGCGCGGCCCTCAGATACCATTGGATGGCCTGTTGCGCATCCTTGGACAAGCCATTACCATTCTGATACATCAAGCCAAGATTATATTGTGCACTGGCGTTTCCTTGATCGGCTGCTTTGCGGTACCAGTTCAAGGCTTGCTGCTCATCCTTTTTCACTCCAGCATCGCCACGTTGGTAGATCACGCCCAGATTAATCTGCGCATTCGCATTTCCCTGCTGCGCGGCCTTCAGATACCAATCTGCAGCCTGCTTAGCATCCTTGGGTAATCCATTGCCATTCTCATACATCCAGCCAAGATTGTACTGTGCAGTGATATTTCCTTGGTCAGCCGCTTTGCGAAACCAAAGTGCAGCTTGCCGTTCGTCCTTTTTCAACCCATCCTGGCCATTCAGGTAGAGCACGGCCAGATTGTTTTGCGCTTCCTTGTTCCCCTGTTGGGCGGCCTTCAGATACCAGTAGGCCGCTTGTTGCATATCTTTGGACAGGCCAGAACCAGTTTGGTACATCCAGCCCATGCTGTGTTGCGCCCTGTCATATCCCTGATCAGCCGCATGGCGGTAAAAGCTCAACGCTTTCTGCTCATCCTTCGGTACACCCTGGCCTTCGAGGTGCATCCAGCCCAGGCTGAACATCGCTCTGGCATTTCCCTGATCGGCCGCTTTGCGATACCAAAGAGCCGCTTGCTGATAATCTTTGCTTACTCCGCGTCCTTCGAAATACATTAGCCCCATGCTGGTCTGTGCAGAGGAAAGTCCCTGGTCTGCTGCTTTGCGGTACCAGTTCACGGCTTGCTGTTCATCCTTTGTTACCTCTTCCAGGCCATCTTGATAGATGACGCCGAGATTATTTTGCGCATCCACATCTCCTTGTTGCGCAGCCTTCAAATACCAGTGAACAGCCTGTTGTACATCCTTGGGCAAACCACTTCCCGTTTGATACAGCCAGGCAAGGCTGTACTGCGCTTTTGCGTTTCCCTGATCGGCTGCTTTGCGGTACCACTGGGCCGCCTGTTGTTCGTCCTTACCTACACCCCTGCCAGTTCTGTAAAGCACAGCCAGATTATTCTGAGCACTCGCATTTCCCTGCTGCGCGGCTTTCAGATACCAATTGAAAGCTTGTTGCAAATCCTTGGAGAAGCCAATGCCGTTTTCATACATCCAGCCAAGGTTGTGCTGTGCAGTGACATTTCCTTGGTCAGCCGCTTTGCGAAACCAAAGTGCGGCTTGCTGCAAGTCTTTGACCACGCCCCGGCCTTCAAAATACATGCCCGCCAACTTGAACTGTGCAGCGGCATTGCCTTCTTCAGCAAGCCTGGTAGTTTCTATCAAGTCAGCACTGTAATTCTGTTGGTTGGAGGGATGATCAGGTTCTGAGGCCGATACATAGCTGGCAGGCCACAAACTCAGGGCCATTAGTGCGGCGCAAGTTATGGTAGACAATGTCGTCTTGCTCAGATAAATCATTCGTCATGCATCCTGTGGGAATTCTTCGGCACGGCAATATAGTGCTGCCTTGTAGCCATCTTGTGTTAGGCGGCATTATCGCATATGGCTATTACCAGCAAGTTATGGACAATGCGTATTGTTGAGCTGTTGTACTTGGCAGCAGTGCTGACGTGGTGTCGCCAGCAATAATGCATTTGCGATAAAAACGGCCCTGAATAATCAGGGCCGCACATATATCATTTAATACATCAATCTCGCATCAATGACGGAAATGACGTGTACCGGTATAAACCATCACCACACCACGTTCATCCGCAGCATCTATCACTTCCTGGTCACGCATGGAGCCACCCGGGTGGATCACGCAAGTTGCACCTGCATCCACTACCACATCCAGACCATCGCGGAAGGGGAAGAAGGCATCAGACGCTACTGCAGAACCAGTCAAGGTCAAACCAGCATTCTGTGCCTTGATCGAGGCGATGCGGGCGGAGTCTATGCGGCTCATCTGGCCAGCGCCTACACCCAGCGTCATGCCATTGCCGCAGAAGACGATGGCGTTTGATTTGACATACTTGGCCACGCGCCAGGCGAACATCATGTCAGCCATTTGTTGTGGAGTTGGCTGCAATTTCGAGACGACACGCAGTTCTTCCTGCAAGACGTTTTTGGCATCCGGTGCCTGTACCAGCAAGCCACCGCCAACACGTTTCATATCGTATTGATTGAAGCCGTCACCCAGAGAAATTTCCAGCAGACGTACGTTTTGTTTTGCTGCAAAAATCTGTTTCGCTTCGGCAGTGAAAGATGGCGCGATCAGCACTTCAACGAATTGCTTGGCGACGATTTCAGCAGCCTTGCCATCGAGTTCGCGGTTGAAGGCAATGATGCCGCCAAACGCAGAAGTCGGGTCAGTCTGCAAAGCCTTGCTATAAGATTCAAACGGTGTCGCACCCAGGGCTACGCCACAAGGATTGGCATGCTTGACGATGACGCAGGCAGATTCAGCGAACGACTTCACGCATTCCCATGCGGCATCGGCATCGGCGATATTGTTGTAAGACAGTTCCTTGCCTTGCAATTGCTTGTAGTTGGCCAGGGAGCCCTCAAGAGACTTCAGGTCGCGATAGAAGGCGGCAGACTGATGCGGGTTTTCACCGTAGCGCATTTCCTGCACTTTTTCAAAATGCAGGTTCAGGGTTTGTGGATAGGCGCTGCGTGTGGTGTGCGCCTTGTCTTCACCCAGACTGGTCAGGTAGTTTGTGATGGCACCATCGTATTGCGCGGTATGAGCAAATACTTTTTTTGCCAGCGTAAACTTGGTGTCATAGCTGACGACGTTTTGATTCGCCTTCATCTCTGCCAGTACCACGGCATAATCAGCCGGATCGACAATGACAGTCACGTCCTTGTGGTTCTTGGCAGAAGAGCGCAACATCGTAGGGCCACCGATGTCGATATTTTCTATCGCATCTTCGAGTGAACATTCGCCCTTGGCGACAGTTTGCTGGAACGGGTACAGGTTGACCACCACCATATCTATGGTAGGGATGCCATGTTGCTCCAGTGCTGCCACATGTTCAGGAAAATCACGGCGTGCCAGAATGCCGCCATGCACTTTAGGGTGCAGGGTCTTGACACGGCCATCGAGCATCTCGGGAAAGCCGGTGTAGTCAGCCACTTCGGTAACAGGCAGGCCATTGTCAGCCAGCAGTTTGGCTGTGCCACCCGTGGACAAGAGCTTGACACCGAGCGCAGACAATTCACGTGCAAATTCGAGCACACCTGTCTTGTCGGAGACGGAAATGAGGGCTTGTTTGATCATGATTTTTGATTTGAGTAAGGAAATCGGTGTCAAGCCTCGCGGATGGATTAAAGCAAACCGTGTTGCTGCAATTTCTTGCGCAAGGTGTTCCGGTTAATGCCCAACATATCGGCGGCTTGTGACTGGTTGCTCGATGCGCGCGTCATGACCATTTCTAACATCGGTTTTTCAACGGCTAACACGACCATGTCGTAAATATTGGAGGCAGGTTGCTCGCCCAGGTCACGGAAATACTTTTCCAGGTTTTTGTGGACGGCGTCTTGAATGCTATCTTTGCTCATGCTGTTTTTATCACTGTTCGGTTAAGCCAGGCGGCGGGTAGTCCATGCTTCATGGACGGCAAGACAAATGGGTTTTTGTAAAAGTGCTTTGTCTTATGCTGCCAGTTTTTCTTCAAAGGGGCGGTATTGTAACCGCTCCCCAGCCATGTGATCAAAAAAACTGCTGACGGCGGCAAGTTGTTCATCACAATCCGTCAGTAAGTTCATTTGTTGCCGGAAATCTTCACCACCTACCAGGTCCTGCACATACCAGCCTATATGTTTGCGTGCCGTTCGTACGCCAAGGTAGTCACCATAGAAGGCATAGTGCGCTTTCAAATGGGCATCCATGAGTTCACGAACTTCAGAAATCAGGGGGGCAGGTAAGTGCTCGCCAGTATCGAGGAAATGGGCGATCTCGCGAAAGATCCACGGTCGGCCTTGCGCCGCCCGGCCTATCATGATGGCGTCTGCACCGGTGGCCTCTAAGACATATCTGGCTTTTTCCGGTGTCGTGATGTCGCCATTGGCAACTACGGGGATATTGACTGCGGCCTTGACGGCAGCAATGGTTTCATATTCGGCATCACCCTTATAACCATCGGCACGGGTGCGCCCATGCAGGGTCAGCATTTGTATGCCAGCCGCTTCTGCCATGCGGGCAATGTTCAGGGCGTTTTTATTTGCCCTGTCCCAGCCAGTACGAAACTTGAGCGTGACCGGTACATCGACTGCGCCGACTACCGCATCCAGTATCTGTCCGACCAGGTCTTCATGCTGCAGCAAGGCTGAGCCGCACCAGGCATTGCAGACTTTTTTGACCGGGCAACCCATATTGATATCGATGATTTGTGCACCTTTATCAACATTATGCCTGGCGCAATCGGCCAGCATCTGCGGGTCAGCACCAGCAATCTGCACGGCCTTGGGTTCCATTTCGCCTTCATGGTTGGTACGGCGCGTGGATTTTTCTGTTTCCCAGAGTTTGGGATTGGAGGCCGCCATTTCAGACACGGCATAACCCGCACCCAGTTCTTTGCATAACTGACGAAAAGGTCTGTCAGTCACGCCAGCCATGGGAGCAACAAAAATATTATTACGCAGCACGTAAGAGCCGATTTGCACGATCAGGGAAGGGGGGAAATTCGAAGAAGCGCTATTCTACCTGAATCCTGCCTAAATATTCGGCAAAATCGTTACGACTCGTAAGGAATATTTTTATCTATATGACATGATGAAACGATAGTATAAAACTAGCAAAACCAGCAGACTTTAGACTTGCATTTCTAAATTACTGTAGTAGATGAGATATCAACCATTACTGCTCTCCATATGTGTATACTCTAATCACTATTTGTCTTACAGGCTCCTGACAAAAGTGCATTCCCGTGGCCCTGAATTGTTAGCTCGTCGCCAAGGGAATACATTTTTTATATTAAGGGAGTCGTCGTGAACACGCAAAACAAGGAGGCAGTACATAGAATTACCATCGTAGGCGGTGGTGCAGGTGGGCTGGAACTGGCAGTGCGCCTGGGCAAGAAATTAGGCAAGAGTGGCAAGGCCATCATCACACTGGTGGATGCCAGCCGTACCCATTTGTGGAAACCTTTATTACACCAGGTTGCCGCAGGCACCCTCGACAGCCACGCTGACGAGCGCGAATACTTTGCCCTGGCCCGCTCCAATCATTTTGATTTCCGTTTGGGTCGCATGGATGGCCTCTCGCGTGACAAAAAAGAAATCTATCTTGCTCCGACCCTGGATGAAAACGGTATAGAACTGTTGCCACGCCAGGCCATATCCTATGACAGTCTGGTGATTGCCCTGGGCAGCCAGACCAATGACTTTGGTACACCAGGCGCACGTGAGAACAGCATCATGCTTGATTCACTGGCCGCGGCTGAACGCTTCCATCAAAAACTCATCAATTGCTGCCTGCGCGCGCAGACACAGGACCAGGTTGCTGGCGAAGGGCGCTTTACCGTCACCATCATAGGCGGTGGTGCTACCGGGGTAGAATTGGCGGCAGAGCTGCACATGACTACCAAAATACTGTCGAGCTATGGGCTGGTCAACTTCCATCCGGAAAAAGACTTGAAAATCGTCATCGTTGACGCTTCTCCGCGCCTGTTGCAAATGCTGCCTGAGCGTCTGTCAGAATCTGTCGCCCGTGAATTGCGCAGCATTGCCATCGAAGTGCACACCAATGAAAAAGTCGTTGAAGTCTCCAAGGCAGGCGTGCAAATGGCCAGTGGCAAATTTATTCCCAGCGGCATCGTCGTATGGGCCGCTGGTATCAAGGCCCCTGAGTTTTTGAAAGACCTTGATGGACTGGAATGCAATCGCATCAACCAACTAGTCGTTAACCGCAACTTGCAAACCACGCGCGACCCGGCCATTTTTGCCCTTGGTGATTGCTGTGCCTGCCCGCAAGGTGAGGGTTTGCCCAATGTGCCACCGCGCGCCCAGTCTGCCCATCAGCAAGCCAGCACGCTCGCCAAGTCGCTGATACGTCAGTTGCAAGGCAAGTCATTGCTGGAATTTACCTATAAGGACCATGGCTCGCTGGTATCGCTGGGTAACTACAGCACGGTCGGCAGCCTTATGGGGGCCATTGCCAGTGGTTCGGTCTTTATAGAAGGCACACTGGCAAAGTGGATGTACTGGTCTTTGCACAAACATCATCAGGTGGCGGTGAATGGTTTGTTCCATACCTGGCTCTCCACCTGGGCTGAGACCATAGACAGGGTGCGTAATCCGCGTATCAAGTTGCACTGAGCTACACTGAGCCACACTGAGTTCGCACGCAGATTGGGCTTCACCCAATCTGCTGCTTGACGCCAGGATTATTGACTCAACGGCTATTTTTTGCCTGCCGCATGAACACTGCACTATCGGGGCTAAAGAAAGCAGCATTGATCTTGTTGGCCAGTTTATCAAAGGCCCGTTCTGCCATGACCGCATATACCTGGCCTTCAGGCGCATGCTGTACTTTGTCGCGGCTGGATGTCTTGTACTCGACATTGAAGCTGTCTGGCGGCTCAACCTCCAGATCAAATTTCCAGCGATCCCTGGCATTGGGCACCATGATGGCCGCTTTGAAACGCATCACCAGGCCAACAAACGCATCATCCTGTTTTTCTGAGGTATACACCTTGCCTGATGGTTCTATCTGATAGGCAATCAGCAGTTTCGGGACATTATCCTTGGCCGCAGCATTGGCATTGAATGCCAGCACGTCGTTCGGGAAGATAGTGCTGAATGCGCTGCGTATGCCCGTGGTAATCCGTGTCTCCCTGGCTGCCGCGCTGTCATCGGCAAAGTATTTGGCGGCAGGGATAATTTTCATGCCGCGTACCTTGTTTTCCTTTAACTTGAGGAAGGCATCGAGCTGGCTCAAATCACTGACTGTAGGGCGGGCGAAGCTGATGGCCACGCTGGGATTGTCATGCTCTTCTGCAAATTTCAGCAACTGTTCCATGGACTTGATCAAGCCCGTATCTGAATTAACTGCCTGGGCTTTAAATTTTTGCAGTGATCTGTCATACAGCAAATGAATTTCTTCAGCCACTTCAGGCAAGATGTCTGATTGCGGGAAGCGCGTCTTCAGATTACGCAGCAGAGTGACAGAATTCTTTTTCAAGGTTTCATTGAATACCACGCGGGGTAATTCTGCCTGCATCTCGGCCACCCTGAACTTGCCATTGGCGATATAACCGAGATATGCACTTTCCGTTTTTTGTTGCTTTGCATTCAGGTACATTTTTTTATCTGATGCTGCATTCCTGCCATACCAGAACAAGCTGGCAATGACGACCGCCAGGATCAGAAGAGGTGTTTTCAAATACTGAAAAAGACTGATGACTTTCTTTGCCACGCCTGAGGTGTCAAGAGCTTCTTTCCACTTGTTTTTACGCACATCCAGAAATGGATCAAAGCCATACAGGCTGGCGATATCACGGTTATGAAAGGCAGCACGTGCCTTGCTTTGGTAACTATTGAATTTTTCCAGTGCTATTTCAGCCTGGTTCAGATTATTGATGACCAGACTCTTGCTGGTCCCATCATTGAAATTAAAGGAGAAAACAGTTTTGTTGTAACGTCCATTGCTTTCATGGTGGGTCGCTTCCAGCTTGCGCAATTGCGCCAGGTCATGCACTGCTATCTTGCTGCTGCGTATATCTACCAGCGCCAGCGGGAACAAATAACGACCGGGCAGGAAATGAAACTTGGCACTCAATTGCATGCGCTGCCACATTGCATGGCCTGCATATACCACACCAAAAAACAAGATGGCATACCAGACTATCATGCCGGTGTCGGCCCAGGAAGTGTCTTTCACCGGGTCACCAAAGTCAGCCTCTGCACTCAGATAGATGAAGAAAATACAGGCCAGAAAAATCGCGGTATGCAATGCATACCAGCGCAGATTGGACATGACTTGTCCATGCACCAGATAATCCGGGCTCCTGACGGATCTGGCCAAATGTTTTTTAACATTGCGGGGTAGCGCATCATAATCGAATTGATAGAAGATTCGCACCGGGACTTTCCTTCGACTTAAAATGGCAAATGGGCAAAACTGGCGCGCAGTGCGCGCAACAGTACACAATAGAAAGCTAAAGTTGGCAGTATCGCCATTTACCTGGCCATGGTCAATTCACTTGTATCTTTCTGAGCCACCATGCACAAAACTATTTTTTATCCCGCCCATTCATCAGAAATTTTCCGCCATTTATCGGCAATGAGGGGGCGGTGATCGCAAAGCAAAGGAAATCGGATTTGTTCATACGTATATTGCATAACATCAACAACCCGTATGGAGAACAGATGATGAAACACTGGAAAATCCTGGCAGCAGCGTCTTTGATTGCGTTTGCCATGAATACCTCATTTGCAGATGGTATTAAATCCGGCGCGCCGGGTGGCTGGCAAGTGTGGGGGCCTTTGGGCGATAAATATGAGATGGGTATAGACACGGCAGAAAGCACGCCTGAACACCTCGCACTCCTTATCGCCAGCAAGGATATAGCGACCAATGAGACCGTCACGCTGATGCAGCAGATTGATGCCAAAGAGTATGAAGGTAGCATCATTGAGCTAAGCATGATGGTCAAGGCGGCAGGTGCAGATAAAAACAGGGTATGGCTGCGCCATATGAAGGCGACAAACTTCAACGGCATTCAGGCAAGCAGTATCCCCAATGGCAAAGACTGGGAAAGAATAGTCGTGAGTAGTTATTTCCCCAAAGATTTACCCGCCATGTACAAGCACTTCGATACCGGTATCTCACTCGCCTCCAAAGGCAAGATCTGGGTCCGTGACATTAAACTGGAACGCAAGCCTTATGTGGCAATGACTAACCCTGTTGAGTTGCCCAGCTTTCGCGCAGGCTTGCCCACTTATCCTGCCCGCAATCTGAACTTTACTGAGTAAGACTGACAGCTATCGTCTTATTTGGCACACCATAATCGCACACCATATCAATACTGGAGCAGACATGAAACACTGGAAAATTTTAATCGCCGCACCCCTGGTCGCATTTGCCGTCAACTTTTCTTTTGCTGGCGCTGTCAATAGCGGCGTACCCAAGGGTTGGACCGCGAACGGCGCACTTACCAGCCATTATGAAAGTGGCCTGGATGCATCACAAGGCAGTAAAGAGCAACCCGCCTTCTTCATGGCAGCAAAAGAGGCGGTGACTAATGATGACTTCGCCGCCATCACGCAATTGGTGGATGCTACGGCCTATCGTGGCAAAATCATGCACTTTACGGCATCGGCACGGCATATGGGTGAGCTCGGTGGTTATGAATTCTGGATCCGGACCATAGATGATAAGGGGGGCATCTCAATTTCTTCATCCTGGGCGCGCAAGAGTGATAACTGGGAGGCTGTCAGGGTCAGATTGCTGGTGCCGGCTAATGCAACAAAACTGGAGCTCGGTATTGGCCTCAGGGACAAGGGGAAATTATTGGTTAAAAGTATTACTTTTAACGAAGCACAGGCAAATAATCCTGCTACCGAAAACAAGCCATCGGTTGCAAACAAGATCACCATGGGACCAGCGGCGACTACAATACAAAACCTGAATTTCTCTGAATAGATCACTGACCGATGCGCAAAGATTTGACGATATCGCACGAACTTAAAGACAGCAAGGCCAGCATCTCCTGGCCGCTGTTACCCATGCTTGCCGTGCTGGGTTTGCTGGGCTACGCCCGTTTTGCCAGCGCGGGTTCGGCCTGGCTGGCAGATAGCCTGGCGATTTTGCTGGCATATACGCTGGCACAAACCGGCTTGTGCCTGTCACAAAAAACGGCGTGGCTCACACATGCCAGCCAGCGCTGGGTCGTGCTGGTGGTCTTCATGTTGCTGGCCCTGCTGGCAGGTATGTGGATAGAAGCGATGTTCTGGCCACCATTGACGGCCATACACGCAGTCTGGTTACTGCCTGCAGTGCTCATCGTCTTCATCTTTGCCACCATACTACCTGCGGCCATAGACCTGGAAATCAGACACCGTACCCAGGCCAGCCTGGCGGCAGAAGCCAGCAAGCACAAGATGGAAAGGCAGATACTGGAAGCCAGGCTGGTAGCCTTGCAGGGCCAGATAGAACCGCATTTCTTGTTCAATACCCTGGCCAATACCCGCGCCCTGATACACCAGGATGCCGCCACGGCAGAGCAAATGCTGAACCACCTGATCGCCTATCTGCGTGCCGCGATGCCCGATATGCGCCTGAGTACGACGACGCTGGGGCAAGAGTTGACCAGAGCCGCCGCCTATCTGCAAATTTTCCAGATCCGGCTGGGGCCACGTTTTCAGTTTTCTGTCGATGGGCCGGATGAAGTGCTGGCCTGCCTGATCCCGCCACTGGCAGTCATGAGCCTGGTAGAAAATGCCATCAAGCATGGTATAGAACCACAACCCGGCGACGTGCGCATAGACATCACTGCCAGCAATAAAGCAGGGCAATTGCAGATCACCGTCAGCGACAATGGCCGCGGCTTTCAGGGGGAACTGGGTAGTGGCGTAGGTTTGTTGAATGTGCAGGAAAGACTGCTGGCCCTGTTTGGTGAGCAGGCCGAACTGCAATTGCAGCCGCGCGACAGTGGCGGCGTGAGTGCCAGCATTATTTTGCCAGCCAGGACAGGTGAACTGGTATGAGTACAAACATGATCAAGCAAAACCCCCAGGCCCTGATCGCCGAAGATGAAGCCATCTTGCGACAGGAATTGCAAACCGCACTGGCGCAGTTATGGCCAGAACTGGAAATCATCGCCACCGTCGATGATGGCATCAAAGCCGCGCAGGCTATCGCTGAACTGCGCCCGGATATCGCCTTCCTGGATGTGCGCATGCCTGGCCTGAGTGGCATCGACGTAGCACGGTTGGCACAGCATCCCTGCCATATCGTCTTCCTGACTGCCCACAATGATTATGCTGTCGACGCCTTTGATCAGGGTGCCGTCGATTACTTGCTTAAGCCTCTCGACATGGGGCGCCTGGCGCTGGCTGTGCAAAGACTCAGGCAACGCCTGTCGCAACAACCGGCTGACCTGTCAGCCCTGCAAGTCAAAAAACCGCAAGAGTCCTTGTGCTGGATACAAGCGTCCGTCGGCAACCAGATACGCTTCATCAATGTCAGCGATGTACTGTGCTTTCGTGCAGATTCCAAATACACCAGGGTCATCACCGCCAAAATCGAAGCCTATATCCGCACCACCATTAAAGACCTGGCAGCGCAGCTCGACGCTGATAAATTCTGGCAGATATCCCGCAGCAATATTGTCAATGTGGCCGCGATAGATGCCGTACAAAGAAGTGATGGCGGCCTGGCTCTGCGCTTGCAGGCCGGTGACGACTGGCTGGCGGTGTCACAGGCCTATCAATATCAGTTCAGGCAGATGTGACACCGGATTTGCTTTCTCAAAGATAGGCAAACTTCCTCTCATAATCGACACCGCAGTTATACGGAAATTCTGCATGCTGCCAGAAATGGAAGTGGGCTGTTGCTGATGAATATTCAGCCAGTGCGGCACTCAGGATTTCGGTTGCGCCTGCGGGTATGGCGCGGCCTGGCCTGAGTTGTACCGCGACCAGTGTTTCACCTTCCACCTGCGACATGCGGAAGTTGCCGGTGATGGTAGCGGCGATGCGCTTGTCGGCATACAGTGCTTCCTTGACTGCTTCAGGGTAGAGACGCCCATCAGCGCCATCGACGAACTTGCCACGACCAGATACTGCGATGAAAGGCAGTTTCAAGTCAGGTGTCAGTCCTATGTCGTGCTCGCGCAAGATGGCAACTACCTGTTCATAATCAAACAGTGCACCACAATCACCAGAGCGATAGCGCAGCAAGGGTATTTTCATTTCTTCGCTGAGCATGGAGACCACCAGTTCCTGCTGCTGGTCATCCCTGTCCAGAGTTTCTATATAACAGCGATTCGGGTAGTAGATGAAAAACATCGGGCAGCAGCGGGTATCTTCACCAAACAAGGCACGGCGCAGTGCCGGGTTGCGATGGGCCAGGCGGCGTATGCGTATGGTTTCGCGGGTTTCATGAAACAGATTCAAGTCCAGCTCAGCCACACCCATGGAAGAGCCTATCAGCTTGCCATTGGGGTTATCGAAATCGCTCAGGCCTATCAGCTCTGCAATGTAGCTGCGATAGTTTTCGGCTATGCCTTCTTCGCCTGTGACAATTTGCAATTGTACGGATGGCCAGTCTATGCCATGCAGCTCATGACCCTCTTCGATAATCTTCTTGATGAAAGAGGCTTCGCCAACCAGGATGACTTGCTCAAATTCAGCCGAAAATTTTTTGATGACGGCAAACACCATGTCTTCGCGCACACTGGTTTCCGCCAGGAAGGTGGCATCGGTGTGTACCTTGACGCCCATGGGCAGGCAATTGATCAGCAAGGTGGATTTGTCGTCAGTCTGGAACAGGTATTGCAAACCAAGATCAGTTGATTTGGCCGAGCGTTGCAGATTGTCTCTGGTATTCACGCCAAAGGAAAACACGCCGGAATGACCAGAACTGGTCAGCAAACTGCGCACGCCATCCAGACTGCCGTCCAGGCACAACTCGGCAATATCATGCTGGCCAAAGGTATTGTGTTTATCCAGCACAGGCGCATGTTCACGGAAAGCGGCTATGGAAGAAATGGCTGCTACATCAATGCCCTGTTCGCTCAGCATGCGGCGATAAAACGGGGCTTTTTTGGCGGCGCGTGCAAATGCCTGCAGCGTTGCCTGTTCGCTTAACTCACGCAGAATTTGCGGTGGCGTTTCGCGCAAGAGGCGTATGGTTTCCTGACGTTCCAGACGGTCGGCAGGGCTGGCATAAGGTTTAATTGATTTCATAGATAGTGGCTGAGGTATTTGGGGAGGTATTTAAGGAGGAATTTAATGAAGCAGGTATGGAAGTATGTGTAGATGCAGCATAAAGTTTGGGCGGTACTTCTAGTACGCCATGCGTAAAGTCTTCAAACATGCCGGGCACCAATCTGGCGAAATTCTGTTCACATTCGCTGAGGCAAAGCAAGAAAGGCTGGACTTTTCCGTAATAGTCAACGACCGGTCCTACAGGCTTGAAGGGCAATTGAAAGCGGATCAGCATGCGCGCCAGACTGCCTTCCATGGCTGCCAGAAAATACTGTATGCCCTGCAGTTTGGCTTCTCGATAAATCACCTTGTACAAGCCTATGGCCAGCTCGGATTGCCAGCGTCTTTCATCTGCTGACTGCAATCTGGATGACTGATCGTGTAGGCTGCCTTGCGATAAGAATTCATCACCTGCACTAATGGCAAAGCGATCGTGGCCGCGCGTCACGGCCAGGCGCGACACTTCTGCAGTATGCGGAGGGATGGCAATATCCAGTGCACACTTTTCTTGCAAAGGATAATGACGGTTGCGCGCGCCCACGAGACGCACGGTTCCTGCCATATGCCCGTCTTCACCCAGGGCGGCAAAGTGGAGTGCATCGTCATCATAAAAATCTGTTTCCATGCCACAGGGATAAGCCGCCGCCTGCAAGAAACCACGCTCTTTGCAATACACCTGATAGCGCAACCGGTAGCTTTCTGCCAGCAGGGTCGGGCAATTGATACGCCCGAATCGGAATTGCGAGCGCTGAAATTCTTCTTCCATTTTTGACTCCCGACGTACAGCTAAACAGTAAAGCTGGAGGCCGCACTATATAATTGCCGATGGGTAATTAGTTGTCAAAACAGATAGCTGGTGATTAATTCCGGATTAGCGGTTTTTTGAAAAATTGTGTAACAGACAAGCGGCAGGAAAGTGCGGACGAGAGGTATTCAGGCAAAAAATGGATGTGACGATGCATGCCCTTTATTTTAAAAATAAGGCGAATCTTTTTGTTCAGGTGGAATGAAATCAGAAGGGGTTTGAAGTAATGCAGACTTGCTTCAGCATGGATATTTTTACCCATGCTCATTTTTGCTTCAACTGCTCAATGCTTCTCGACCTTGGTCTGGTTAATCTCATCCAGCCCGTCGGCATCCAGATGGGCAATATCACCCCATTGCACCAGTTTGATGTCTTTACCTGTCACTTCAAAACGATTGATGCTGGCATTGTAGATGGTGACTTCGCGTGGTGCATGCAAAGGTAAGTCTTTGGCTGCGCGATAAGCGCATTCAAGCACGCCGCCGTGGGCGACGATGGCGATTTTCTTGCCCTCAAATTGCTTAGCATAGTGCAGCACATGTTCCATGACGCGCTTGTGGAACTGGCGTATGGTTTCGCCTTCGTTTTCACCCGGCGGGAATTGTGCATCTGGTTCATGCGCTTGCCAGGCATTGTATTCCCTGCGGTACAGGCTGGGCAGTTCGCTATACAGCTTGCCTTCAAAACCACCAAAGCAACGCTCACGCAAACCTTTATCTATGCGGGTGCTGACGCCTTGCAGGCGCGCTATTTCACCGGCGGTCTGCACGGCACGCTGCAAATCACTTGAGACTATCGCGTGCAGTTTTTCATTTTGCAAGGCCCAGGCCAGCGCCTTGGCCTGGCGTGTGCCTTCAGCATTCAATGGAATGTCGAGGTGGCCTTGCAAACGACGTTCTGCATTCCAGGCGGTTTCGCCGTGGCGTATCAATAAAATTTCTGTGGGTTTCATTTGTTTATTTTGTTCTTATTTTGTTCTTATTTTGTTTTTAGCCAGAAGGTGACCGGCCCATCATTGGTCAGTGATACCTTCATGTCGGCACCAAAGCTGCCAGTTTCTACCTGCGCATGTTTGCTGCGCGCCTGGGCGACGAAGTAATCGAATAATTGCCTGCCCAGTTCTGGCGGAGCCGCAGGAGTAAACGAGGGGCGGGTGCCTGAATTGGTATCCGCCGCCAGCGTGAATTGCGGCACCAGGAGCAAGCCGCCTTGTACGTCGGTAACGCTGCGGTTCATCTTGCCTGCGTCGTCAGAGAATACGCGGTAGGCGAGTAATTTTTTAAGCAGGTCGTCGGCCTGTTTTTCAGCGTCTTCGCGCTCGGCGCAAACCAGGACCATCAGGCCTGCGTTAATAGCGCCTATGGTGTTGCCGTCGACGACGACTTTGGCTTCGGTGACTCTTTGGAGTAGGGCGATCATGGGGGGCTTTGGTATTGTTGCTTGGGGCGAAGAGAGAGTGGGCGGGTGGAATTTCGTAGGTTGGGCAAGATTGTAGGTTGGGCTACGCTTCATCAGCCCAACACTCGGCGATCAAATAATGTATACATTTGCGAAGTCCCAGTGTTGGGCTGATACCCCGTAGCCCAACCTACGCATAAGCATCAAGCCGTCAACGTCACTTTCGCAAACTTGCGACGACCAACTTGCACCACAAATGTACCGGCTTCAACTTTCAAGCCCTTGTCGCTGATAACGACGGAATCGATACGCACTCCACCTTGCTCAACCATGCGCATGCCTTCACCTGTCGATGCACACAGATTAGTTTGTTTCAATAACTGACCTATGGTCAAAGGCGCACCGCTGATTGTGACTTCAGCCACATCATCCGGTATCCCACCCTTGGATCGATTCACGAAATCCGCCAGCGCATCTTCCGCCGCCTGCCTGTTATGGAAGCGCGTCACGATTTCCTGCGCAATCGCTACCTTGATATCACGCGGGTTCTGGCCTTCT
Source organism: Undibacterium pigrum (assembly GCF_003201815.1). Lineage (GTDB taxonomy): Bacteria > Pseudomonadota > Gammaproteobacteria > Burkholderiales > Burkholderiaceae_D > Undibacterium > Undibacterium pigrum. Next base: position 5,143 of record NZ_QJKB01000020.1, on the reverse strand, counting down.
GCGACTGCTTTTTTGTAAGCAGCGATCTGTTCCAGCGAACAGAAAGACAGCAGCTCGTAGTAACGCCACATCATGACATCAGAAATACTCATGATCTTGGCGAACATGGTATTGGCTGGCTCAGTGATGGCGATGTAGTTGTTCTTGGACTTGGACATTTTCTCGACGCCGTCCAGACCTTCGAGCAAAGGCATGGTCAAAATACATTGCGGTTCTTGCCCATAATCTTTTTGCAGTTCACGACCCACCAGCAGGTTGAATTTCTGGTCAGTGCCACCAAGTTCCAGATCAGATTTCAGGGCGACAGAATCGTAACCCTGCATCAGCGGGTACAGGAATTCATGCACGGAAATAGGTGTGCCAGCCTTGAAGCGCTTGGTGAAGTCATCGCGCTCCATCATGCGGGCGACGGTGTACTTGGATGACAGTTGTATCATGCCGCGTGCGCCCAGAGGGTCTGACCATTCAGAGTTGTAGCGTATCTCGGTCTTGCTGGCGTCCAGCACCAAAGCTGCCTGCTTGAAGTAAGTCTGGGCATTGTCTTCGATTTGCTCGCGCGTCAGCGGCGGGCGGGTGGCATTGCGACCAGACGGGTCACCGATCATAGACGTAAAATCGCCAATCAAAAAGATGACGGTATGGCCCAGATCTTGCAACTGGCGCATCTTGTTGAGCACGACAGTGTGACCCAGGTGCAAATCTGGTGCAGTCGGGTCCAGGCCCAGCTTGATGCGCAAGGGTTTGCCAGTCTGTTCGCTACGGGCCAGTTTTTGGGCAAATTCGGATTCAATGAGCAGTTCATCAACACCGCGTTTGGCTACTGCCAGTGCATGTTGCACTGCATCGGACAAAGGGAGGATTTTGCTGGCATTGCCAGTGTTTTCAGAGGAGCTGGAATTATGTTCAGAAGTCATCATTAATATAGATCATTTTTTTTGTAACACCGCTGGTCGAATTCCAAATCTGAATCCATAATCAGCGTTTGCCAAATTCTGGGTGTTGGTTAATTAGCAGGGATTATCGCTCAAACCGGATGTCAGCAATTTAATGCTAGTTCCCTGGTTTTTATAATCCCGAACTTTAGTGTTGTGGTTTTGATATTTGCATATATTATGTGCAAATGCATCTCACCGCAACGATCTCGAATTTTCGATAAAAACAGTCAATTTTAACTTATTGCATGCGTCCAACAGATAAATTACTTCGATTAGTCTCTGGTGGCAGGCTGTTGTTTGGCACCACACGCGCTTCGCGCATCGTTTCCGTCTCCGCACTTTTCTTTGCAGTTTGCGCATTTGGCGCAGTTGGTGTTGCTCCTTTGGCACCAGACGCATCTGACCTGCCGGTCAAGCGCATTAAGCAAGAACTCAGCCTGCCTTCCCTGGATGAACAGGTCGCCGCACTTGAAGCGACCGAGCAGCAATTCATCCGTGAAGCCACCTTCAAGAGCAGTGAGCAATTGGCCACCTTCTTGCAGCGCATAGGTGTGGACGACGACGAAGCGGCACAGTTCATCAAATCAGACAGTATTGCACGCGGTATCCTGCAATTCAGGGCTGATAAAACCGTGGCAGTTAAAACGGATGAAGAGGGTGAACTCCTGTGGTTGCAAACAACGGTCTCCGATGGCCCGGACAAACCAGTCAGAAACATCGTCATCAGCCGTGATAGTAATGGCAAACTGACATCGTCTGATATTACTGCCAAGCTGGAAAGACGTGTGGAAATGGCAACAGCCTATATCCGCACTGCCTTTTACCCTGCTGCCGATGATGCCATGATTCCTTATAACGTCACCGAACAGGTTAAGTCCATGTTCGAGACCAATGTTGATTACCAGCGCCTGCAAAAGGGTGACTATTTCAATATTGTCTACGAAAGCTTCTGGCAAAACGGCGAGCGCGTCCGTACTGGTCGTGTGCTGGCGGGTGAGTTCAGCAATTCTGGCAAGCTGTATCAGGCTGCCTGGTTTGAAGAAACTGGTGGCAAGGGTGGCTATTACACCTTTGACGGCAAATCCCTTAAAAAAGCCTTCCTCAAGTCACCGATAGAATTTACCCGTGTGTCTTCTGGTTTCTCCATGCGCGTGCATCCAATTTCTGGTCAATGGAAAGCGCATAAGGGCGTCGACTTCGCTGCTGCGACCGGCACACCCATTCGTGCTTCCGCTGACGGCGTGGTTGAATCGGCTGCTTCCAGCAATGGTTATGGCAACCTGGTGGTACTCAAGCACTGGAATAACTACAGCACCGCCTATGCCCACATGAGCCGCTTTGCTGCTGGCATACACAAGGGGACCAAAGTAAGTCAGGGTGATGTCATTGGTTATGTCGGCACCACAGGCTGGTCTACCGGCCCGCATTTGCACTATGAATTCCGTGTCAATAATGAAGCCCGTGACCCCATGAGTATCAACATGACAGAAGCTGCCCCATTGGCAACTGCTGAAATGGCACGTTTCAAGGGCTTTGCTGGCGACATGAATCATAGATTCAACTTGCTGCACCCAGAACGCATGGCAGAAGTCATGCGCCTGGCCAAGCGCTCTTAAGTGTCAATATGTAAGTGTTAATACTTTAAGCTTGGATCATTTATCCACAGGTAAGGTAACAATACGCAAGGCAGAGGCAACAGATGTCTCTGTCTTGACCGTGTTGATACAACAAGTCTGGCTTGATACCTACGTCAGGCAAGGCGTTAGCCAAACTATTGCTGACTATGTCCTGTCTGAACTGACAGCGGCACGCACAGCCACTTATCTCTCACAAGAACATACCCATATCCTGCTGGCAGAAAGCATTGGCCATCTGGTGGGCTATTGCCAAACCTCGAACGGCAAGCGCAATGCCCAGGTCAGTGCAGAGCATCAGGCCGAACTCGACCATCTCTATATACATCCTGCATTTTTTGGACGCGGCATAGGTCGCCAACTGCTCACCGAGACCGAAGCACATTTGCGTGAGCTGGGTGTGCAACAAGTTTGGCTGACTACCTGGATAGGCAATGACAGGGCGCGGCACTTTTATCCGCTTGTCGGTTATACCGATATAGGTGAGACTATCTTCCGAATGGAAGCGGAAGACATAGCGAATAGAATTTTCTGCAAGACCCTGTAATGCCGGGCTGACTCTTCTATACTCTTGCTCATTAAGGTTGATGAGGTATCAGCATGAGCACGCAGCACGACAAAAACAATTCAAACACTATATATATAGGCCTGATGTCCGGCACCAGTCTTGATGGTGTCGATGGTGTCATGGTGCGTTTGCCTGAATGCCATGAAGAAAACGGTGCTGGGATGCACATCCTGGCGACCGCTTATATTCCTTTCGATGCAGACCTGCGCCAGCAAGCAATGCGCTTGCAGCAAGCCAGCGAAAATGAATTGCATCACGAAGCGCTGCTGGCAAATGCCCTGGCCAAAACTTACGCCACATGCGTCAAAAAATTGCAGGCGCTGGCTGAGGAGCAAGTCGTCCATGCCTTAGGTGTACATGGGCAAACCATCAGGCACAGGCCAGAACTGGGCTATACCCGCCAGACCAATAATCCCTCCCTGCTGGCAGAATTGACAGGCATAGATGTCATCGCCGACTTCCGCAGTCGCGACATTGCTGCCGGTGGTCAGGGCGCACCCCTGGTGCCGGCATTTCACCGTGCCGTTTTTGGGCGTGCAGGTGCATCCAGTGTCGTCGCCAATATCGGCGGCATCAGCAATATCAGCATCCTGGCCGCAGATGGCAGTACCCGCGGTTTTGATACTGGTCCCGGCAATGTCCTGATGGATGCCTGGATGCTGCAACATCAGGGCAAAAGCTATGATGCCAATGGTGACTGGGCTGCTCAGGGCAATGTCATCCCCAGCTTGCTTGCCAATCTGATGGACGAGGCTTACCTGCAGATGCCACCACCAAAAAGCACAGGTCGCGACTTGTTCCATTCTGCGTGGCTGCATAGCAAGCTGCAAGGTTTTGAAGTAAGCCCCCCCGCAGACGTGCAGGCCACCTTGTGCGAATTCACCGCGCTGACGCTGGCAAATGATATTGCTAGCCATGCCAGGGATGCTACCCATGTCTATGTCTGCGGTGGCGGCGCTTACAATCGCCAGCTCATGCAGCGCTTGCAAGTTTTGCTATCGACGCAGTCATGCAAGGCCATAGTTAATAGCACGGCAGTGCTAGGCGTCGCCCCCGAACAGGTAGAAGCCCTGGCCTTCGCCTGGCTGGCACAAAGATTTTGCCTGCGCCTGCCGGGCAATCTGGCCGACGTCACCGGCGCAACGGGCGGGCGCATTCTGGGTGCCTTATATCCAGCATGATAGATAGCCAGCAAGCTTTTTAGTGTTTAGTGTAATGACGGGTTGAGCATTTCTCTGGTCGATAAGTGAAATACTATTAATATGCGCGCTCCCAACCCCCGTCGCTCCTGCGCAGGTAGGAGCCCAGCGTCTTTCGTCAAAGAACCGGGCTCACCATTTTTGACCCCGGAGCTCCCATACGGATATAAGAACAGAAAGCCAGAGGGTGCGCGCAGCGCACCCTTAGGTTTTTGCCTTTATTTGCGTTGATGTGCCATTAAATAAACGAAGTAAATAATTACCGATAAACGCTTGCGGACAAGTGCCGTAGTTTGCTATAGTTCGCCTCCCGCTGAGAAGCGGGAAGAGAATGGAAGCAAAGTAACAAAGCTGGTGAAATGAGCGATTGAACAAATTGCAGAAAAAACTGGCAACTGTGAACACCGAACAACAGTTTTAGACGCTTGAGAAAGCGAAACAAAACGAAGTGAAATCAAGGTGTTGACAGTAAAAGCGAAATGCTACATAATCTCGTTTCTCTGCTGCTGACGCACACAACGCTGCGACGCAAAACTGGATTGGAAGATGGTCTGGTGAGTAGAAAAGAATTGAGTTCTTTAACAATTAACAGTCAATAAATGTGGGCACTTGGTGAAGCGCACCATTCGATCTAGGTTGAATGGAATGCTTAAATAATATAGCAAGTGTTCACAAGAAATAACAAAGCAAGACGGTTTTTCAGAAATGAGAAACTGAACTGTCAGTATTTTGAGTGAGCGACATGTCAGTAAAATGACATAGGCAAGAAATTGTCGAAAAACAGAGATTAAACTGAAGAGTTTGATC
>NZ_QJKB01000019.1 GCF_003201815.1 Undibacterium pigrum | reverse complement strand
TTGATTTCACTTCGTTTTGTTTCGCTTTCTCAAGCGTCCAAAACTGTTGTTCGGTGTTCACAGTTGCCAGTTTTTTCTGCAATTTGTTCAATCGCTCATTTCACCAGCTTTGTTACTTTGCTTCCATTCTCTTCCCGCTCTTCAGCGGGAGGCGAACTATAGCAAACTACTGCCTGCCTCCGCAAGCGTTTCCGGGTAATTATTTACTTCGTTTATTTAAAGGCACTTAAACGTAAATAAAGGCAAAAACCAGAGGGTGCGCTGCGCGCGCCCTCTGGTTTCTTATTTATATATATGTCTGCGAATAAGTATCTCGGCTTATCGACGAAAGACACTGGGCTCCTGCCTGCGCAGGAGCGACGGGGTGGAGGATAAGCAGATTGCTACTGTTTTGAGTTATTGAGTGCTCTATATTGTTGATGCTATATATAGAGCACCTTTACGAGACGAGATGCTGATGCGTAAATTACTTATTCTTGAATACAGCCGGACGTTTCTCCAGGAAAGCCTGCATACCTTCTTTCTGGTCTTCCGTACCAAAACTGGCCTGGAACAGGCGACGCTCATACTGTATACCTTCTGACAGCGTAGTTTCATAAGCGCGGTTGACGGATTCCTTAGCCATCATGATGATGGGCAGGGACATGGAGGCGATCACATTCGCTGCAGCGAAAGCTTCTTCCATCAGCTTGTCCAGTGGCACAACGCGGGACACCAGACCTGCGCGTTCTGCTTCGACCACATCCATCATACGCGCAGTCAGGCACATGTCCATGGCTTTGGATTTGGAGATCGCACGCGGCAGGCGCTGTGTGCCGCCGGCACCAGGCAAAGTGCCCAGCTTGATTTCTGGCTGGCCGAACTTGGCATTTTCTGCAGCGATGATGAAGTCGCACATCATGGCGACTTCGCAGCCGCCACCCAGGGCATAGCCCGCAACAGCGGCAATGACTGGTTTGCGGATCTGGCGCATGGTTTCCCAGTTGCGGGTGATGTAGTCATCTTTATAGGCATCCATGAAGCTATAGCCTACCATGGCGGCGATGTCAGCACCGGCGGCAAAGGCTTTTTCGCTACCTGTGAGAATAATGCAGTGGATGTTTTCATCCTTGTCGAAAGCTTTCAGTGCCAGACCCAGTTCATCCATGAGCTGATCGTTCAGCGCATTCATGGCCTTGGGGCGATTCAGGGTGATCAAGCCGACTTTGTCGCGGGTTTCAGTCAAAATACATTCGTATGTCATAGATGCTCCTGATGTTATTAAGTAGGGGTATGCAGCATGAATGCCGGTTTCTCTATTGTAATGCGCCGGACCAACGCCTGTAATAAGGTACGCAAATAAGCACACGAATTAGCAGGTACAATGCGCTTAGTTTATTGAGCGAGGTGGATGCGATGTGGTTATTGGCGCTGGAAGCAGGCGTAGCGATGTTCATGCTGATTTTTATCGTCTGGTGGACGATGTTTCATGGTCGCGCACCAGAGAGACCAGAAGCACCGCCCAAAGAAGATAAAAAACCCATAGAACAAAGCAAGCAAAGCCAGGATACTGAAAATCCGCAATAAGCCTGGATTATGTAAGTATCAATGCAGTGTACGCGGCAAAGACAAAACGAACTCAGGTATCTCTGCCTCAAAGCGATGGGCGTCTTCTGCCACGCAGAAATAAGTGCCTTTCATGCTACCCTGTGGAGTTCTCAATGAACTGCCACTGGTGTATTCAAAGCTTTGCCCTGGCGCCAGGAAGGGTTGATGGCCGACGACACCCAGGCCTTTGACTTCTTCTACATGGTTGGTGCTGTCGGTAATGATCCAGTGGCGTGAAATGACTTGCGCCGCCACGGTACCGGTATTTTTGATGGTGATAGTGTAGGCAAAAACGAAATTGTTTTGCTCAGGATCGGACTGGTCTTTGAGGTATTGCGTCGCCACCGATACACTTATTTCATACGCTGCCATAATTTTCTTTCATGATGAACTATGTTCATTGTGCCAGACGAAGACAACAGCCGCTTGCCCTCACAAGGTAAAATAGCATATCTTTTTCAAGCACGATTCCATCATGACTACTTTCCGCATTGCTCCCAGTATATTGTCTGCCGATTTCGCCCGTCTGGGTGAAGAAGTCCGCAATGTTGTCGCCGCTGGCGCTGACATGATCCATTTTGATGTCATGGATAACCACTATGTGCCCAACCTGACCATAGGCCCCATGGTGTGCGAAGCGATACGCCCGCATGTACAGGTGCCTATCGATGTGCATCTGATGGTCAAGCCTGTGGACCGTATCATCCCTGACTTTGCCAAGGCTGGCGCGAATATCATCACCTTCCACCCGGAAGCCTCTGAACATATAGACCGCAGCCTGCAAACCATACGTGACCATGGTTGCAAGGCTGGCCTGGTATTCAACCCGGCGACACCACTGCATGTACTGGAAAACGTCATCGATAAAGTCGATATCGTTTTGATCATGTCGATCAACCCTGGCTTTGGCGGTCAGACCTTTATCCCGCATACACTGAAGAAAATTGCGCAAGCCCGCAAGATCATTGATGAATCTGGCCGCGACATCATGCTGGAAGTGGACGGCGGCGTCAAAATCGAGAACATCGCAGAGATAGCCCGTGCCGGTGCCGATACCTTTGTTGCCGGTTCTGCCATATTTGGCAAACCCGACTACAAGGCCATCATTGACGCCATGCGTGTTGAGTTGTCCAAGGTTTAATCCTCTATTTACCTCCAGGCTTTTCGCCACAGCAGGTGGAAAGCCTATCTCTGATCGCCTCCGCCATGTTCAACCACATCAAAGCCGCCATCATCGATCTCGACGGCACCATGATAGATACTGCGCCAGATTTCCTGGTCGCCATCAACCGCATGCGTGAAGACTTTGCGCTGGCACCACTGACGCTGGATGTCATCAAGACCATGGTAGGCAAGGGTTCTGAAAATCTTATCCAGCAAGTTCTGTCTCTGGATTTTGATGCCGATGGCGTAGCAGCACGCTTTGATGATGCATTGGCTGCTTACCAGCGTCATTACCTGGCTATCAATGGTGACCACAGCCAGCTTTACCCTGAGGTGCATGAGGGCCTGCAAGCCATGCGCGATCTGGGCCTGCGCCTGGTCTGCGTCACCAATAAGCCACTGGCCTTTGCCCTGCCGCTGATGCAAAAGAAAGAAATCAGCTCGTATTTTGAGCAAGTCTATGGTGGCGACAGCTTTGCAAAAAAGAAACCTGATCCCCTGCCGATGCTGGAAGCCTGCCAGGCTCTCGACCTGTCACCGTCACAAGTGCTGGCCATAGGAGATTCCAGCAATGATGCGATTGCAGCCCGCGCTGCCGGTTGCCCTGTCTTGACAGTGCCGTATGGATACAATCACGGCGAAGCTGTACAAAATATTCAAAGTGATGGTATAGTCGAAACCCTGTTGATAGCAGCACAACTGCTGTCAGCGAAAAACTCTCATTGACTTTCAAACCATTCACATAACGAATGTTCATCGATAACAAACGTTCCATGATCACTCCAGGCACTTTTGAGGCCTGGCTATGGCGACGCTGGCAATTCTGTTAATACACGAATGCCGCGAGTGGCTGTGCACATCCCCAGCACATCTTCTTGCTTGTTATATCAATCTGTCTTACCCGTCCATACTCTCTTGAGCGAATTTGCGTGCGCTGCTGGCTGCTGTTGCAGACGCGTGCACAAGTTTCAGGAGCAGGCAGGCGGTTGAAAGAAAACCATGACCGAACTCGAATTCAAATCGTTGGCCGCGCAAGGCTACAACCGTATCCCCATGATTGCGGAAGCCTTCGCCGATCTGGAAACCCCGCTCACCCTGTATCTGAAACTCGCGCAAACCCAGAATGCGGGCAAGAATACTTTCTTGCTTGAATCCGTCATGGGTGGCGAGCGTTTTGGCCGCTATTCCTTCATAGGCTTGCCCGCCAATACCCTGGTGCGCAGCTTTGGTGACAAAGTCGAAGTCCTGAAAAATGGCCAGGTCATAGAGAGCCGCGAGATGAACCCGCTGGATTTCATCGCTGAATTCCAGGCGCGTTTCAAGGTGGCATTGCGCCCTGGCCTGCCACGCTTCTGCGGAGGCCTGGCTGGTTACTTTGGCTATGACGCTGTGCGCCATGTAGAAAAACGCCTGGCTGGCAAGGCACCAAAAGATGATCTGGGCTTGCCAGAAATCCAGTTACTGCTGACGGAAGAACTGGCCGTTATCGACAATGTCTCCGGCAAACTCTACCTCATCGTCTATGCCGACCCTACCCAGCCAGAAGCCTGGTCCAAAGCCCGCCAACGCCTGAAAGACTTGCGCGCCATGCTGCGCCGTAGTGTGGATGCCCCTGTCACATCGGCATCTGTCCGTACAGAATCCATACGCGACTTTGCCAAGGAAGATTATTTAAAGGCGGTAGAAAAAGCCAAGGAATACATCATGGCTGGTGACCTCATGCAGGTGCAGGTTGGTCAGCGCATCAAGAAACCTTATGTCGATTCACCGCTGTCACTATACCGCGCCCTGCGTTCGCTGAACCCTTCGCCGTATATGTATTTCTATAATTTTGGCGATATGCAGATCATAGGTGCATCCCCAGAAATCCTGGTGCGCAATGAAAGCCTGAATGATGGCAGCAAGAAAGTCACCATACGCCCACTGGCTGGCACGCGCCCACGCGGCGCCACACCAGAACGCGATGCAGAACTGGCGAAAGAATTACTGGCCGACCCGAAAGAAATCGCCGAACACGTGATGTTGATAGACCTGGCCCGCAATGACATAGGCCGCATCGCCCAGACTGGCAGCGTCAAGGTCACTGACCAGATGGTCATAGAAAAATATTCACATGTACAACACATCGTCTCGAATGTAGAAGGTGTCTTGCAAGCCGACTTGTCCAACCTTGATGTTTTGAAAGCCACCTTCCCGGCTGGCACCTTGTCTGGCGCGCCGAAAGTCAGGGCAATGGAACTCATCGATGAACTCGAACCCGTCAAACGCGGCATCTATGGCGGTGCCTGCGGTTACCTGTCCTTCGGCGGTGAAATGGATCTGGCAATTGCGATACGCACTGGCGTATTGAAAGACGGCATGCTGTATGTGCAGGCAGCCGCTGGCGTGGTGGCTGATTCAGTACCAGAAATGGAATGGCAGGAAACCGAAAACAAGGCACGCGCAGTTTTGCGTGCAGCAGAACAAGTGCAAGATGGCCTGGATGGGGAAATTTGATCAAATGCCAGACCAAAAAGCTCACCACAGAGACACCGAGACACAGAGAAAAACAGAGAATGACTTATTGAGTGAACAAGTCATCGGTGCAGCAATAGAAGTGCACAAGCATCTGGGTCCAGGTCTTTTGGAGAGTGCGTATGAAAGCTGTCTTTGTCATGAACTGTATTTGCGCAAACTCAGTTTCAAACGTCAGGTCTCACTGGACATTGCCTATAAAGGTGTGGAGGTAGAGTCTGCTTATCGGCTTGATCTGGTAGTTGAAGATAGCCTGGTGCTAGAACTAAAAGCGATTGAGTCATTATTGCCAGTTCATACAGCACAACTGCTGACTTATTTACGTTTGACTGGTTATAAAACTGGATTACTTATTAATTTCATGGTGCCCGTATTAAAAAGCGGGATCAAAAGGGTTTCTCTGTGAAACTCTGTGTCTCCGTGACTCTGTGTTGAGAGGTCTTACTTATGTTACTGATGATAGACAACTACGATTCCTTCACCTACAACCTGGTGCAGTATTTTGCCGAGCTGGGTGAAGATGTGCGTACCTACCGTAATGATGAAATTACGATAGAAGAAATTGAAGCACTGAAGCCTGATCATATCTGTATTTCCCCCGGCCCCTGTACACCGGCAGAAGCAGGCGTTTCCATCGCCGTCATAGAACGGTTTGCTGGCAAGACGCCTATCCTGGGTGTCTGCCTTGGTCACCAGGCCATAGGCGCGGCATTTGGTGGCAAGGTTATCCGTGCCAAGCAAGTCATGCATGGCAAGACTTCTGCGATTGCCCACACTGGCGTTGGTGTCTTCAGAAATTTGCCCAGCCCTTACACAATTACCCGTTACCACTCGCTGGCAATAGAACGTGCCAGCCTGCCGGATTGCCTGGAAGTGACTGCATGGACAGATGACGGTGAAATCATGGGTGTGCGCCATAAGGAATTCAATCTCGAAGGCGTGCAATTTCATCCCGAATCCATCTTGTCCGAGCATGGCCACGCCCTGCTGAAAAACTTTTTGACTGGAACAGCATCATGACCATCTCTCAACAAGAAGCACTGACACGCCTGATCGAACACCGTGAAATTTTTCACGATGAAATGCTGTTCCTGTTCCGCAAACTGATGGGTGGCGAAATGTCGCCAGTCATGATCACCGCGCTGACCATGGGCTTGCGCGTCAAGAAAGAAAGCATAGGCGAGATCACGGCAGCCGCCCAGGTCATGCGTGAATTCTCGACCAAGGTGCCGCTGGCAAACACCACCAATATGATCGATATCGTTGGCACTGGTGGTGATGGCGCGCATACCTTCAATATTTCTACTGCATCCATGTTTGTCACGGCTGCTGCCGGTGCGCGCGTTGCCAAGCATGGTGGCCGCAGTGTGTCTTCTTCTTCCGGCAGTGCTGATGTGCTCGAATCATTGGGAGCGAACATCAATCTCAAGCCTGAACAGATCGCCCAGTCGATAGCACAAACCGGCATAGGCTTCATGTTTGCACCTAATCACCATGCAGCGATGAAACATGCTGCACCAGTGCGCCGTGAACTGGGTGTGCGTACCATCTTCAATATTCTGGGGCCATTGACGAATCCAGCAGGCGCGCCAAATATTTTGATGGGTGTATTCCATCCTGACCTGGTTGGTATACAGGTGCGCGTCTTGCAAAGACTTGGTGCGCAACATGCGCTGGTGGTATGGGGGCGTGACAATATGGATGAAGTATCACTAGGCGCACCGACCATGGTGGGCGAACTGGTGAATGGTGAAATCCGCGAATATGATATCCACCCGGAAGACTTTGGTTTGCAGATGGTATCCAACCGCAATCTGCGCGTCTCTGGCGCAGACGAATCAAAAGCGAAGATACTTGAAGTGATGAACAATGTCGAAGGCGCAGCAACTGATATCGTCGCCCTGAATGCCGGTACAGCCTTGTATGGTGCGGGCATAGCCACGTCGATTGCAGATGGCGTCAAACTGGCACAAGCAGCTATCTCATCAGGTGCAGCCAAGGCCAAGCTGGAACAGTTCATCGCAGTCACCCAGCAATTAGGGAAGTAAGCTTATGTCTGATGTTTTAAATAAAATCCTGGCAGTCAAAGCCGATGAAGTGGCGGCGGCAAAGAAATATCAATCCTTTGCCAGCCTGCGTGCTGAAGTAGAGAGCAACAAGGAAGCGCAAGCAGACCTGCGCAGTTTTGAAGGCAGTTTGCGTGGCAAGATTGCGGCGGGCAAGGCAGCGGTCATTGCTGAAATCAAAAAAGCCTCGCCTTCAAAAGGCGTGCTACGTCCTGATTTTCACCCAGCAGAGATCGCGCAAAGCTATGCAGAACATGGTGCTGCCTGTTTGTCTGTGCTGACCGATGTGCAATTCTTCCAGGGTGCGCCTGAATACCTGCAACAGGCGCGTGCGGCTTGCATTTTGCCAGCATTGCGCAAGGATTTCATGATCGATCCTTACCAGATCTACCAAGCCAGGCAATGGGGGGCAGATTGCATCCTGCTGATCGTCTCTGCGCTTGATCACGGCCTGATGGCCGACCTGGAAGCCTGCGCACATGAACTGGCCATGGGTGTGCTGGTGGAGGTACATGACGCGCAAGAGCTGGAAGCCGCGCTAAAACTCAAGACTGCCATGCTGGGCATCAATAACCGTAACCTGCGTACCTTTGAAGTGTCGCTGGATACGACCATAGGTTTGCTGCCAAGGATTACGCCAGACAAACTGGTGATTACTGAATCCGGCATCATGTCAGCAGCTGATGCCACCCGCATGCGAGAAGCTAATGTACATGGATTTTTAGTGGGAGAGGCTTTTATGCGGGCTGAAAACCCGGGGGCAGAACTGGCGAAGGTGTTTGGCTGATTGCCGAATTCTGTTTTCTTTTTTATCAAAAAATGTTTTCAGGGATTCGCAAAGCATGCTTTGCGAATTTCCAGTCACCACTTACACCCCTTCCCGCTTACCGTATCCGCCACGATCACCCCGGCGACAAGCAAACCAGATATGGCAACATTCCCTACCCTCGCTCCTTGAGAATACGCATTCATGCAGTTTTTGCGTTTGGCATCCGCGACATCCCTGCCAAATTTTTCTTCCATTCTCAATTCAGTGACAGGCTGGGTAAAAGCCAGTGCGGGTTCTTTCAAACGCTGCTTCTTGTCATTCGCAACAGCACCGCGCCGCAAGGCATCGAGATCCAGCGAGGCTGATTTACTCTCTGTCGCAACTTGAGTAGCTGGTACATCAGTTACGGGAAAGGTCTGTGATTCAGGCGATACGTCTATAGAAACTGACCTGTTCTTTTCACGGACAGAGGGCAATCCGGACATGACTGTCCTGGGTATCCGGATAACTTCAGGCTGCGTTTCAGGCCTGGCTTTGGGAAGAGACTTTGGCACAGCTTGCACCATACTGACATCCAGATACACCAACCCGTCTTGCCTGGCGACATATCGCCCGTGTATCTGCCGCAAACCCAGCAACAGGATCAGGTGCAATAGAATAATCCCTGCCCAGTTCGCAGATTTTTGCCATAACGCTTGCTGCGGAAAGGAAGGTGACAATGTCATGCAAGCCCAGGCTGAGGTAATAATTTAGTATGACAAAATCATACTATAGAAAGTTCAAAGCCTGCGCTGCAGAAATATCAGGCATAAAAAAGCGCCGTACAGCAAATCACTGTACGGCGCTTTATCAGATATCAGATCGGATGCAGTTTACAACTTACTTCTTGCCAGGTTTCTGAAAGCTTGGTCTCACCAAACTGGCGGCCTTGCCCGCTGCCTGCACTGTCAGAGTCACAGCTGGCACGTCATCCGTTTGCAACTTCGCTTGCACAGTCAGTAATTCATCGCGACGGAAGGCATGAATCTGCACCGTCTCACCTACGCGATAACGACCCAGCGCCGTAGCCAGACTATCAGCAGCATCTGCAGCAGTTACACGCAAACCATTTATGGCGATGATGACATCGTTTGGCGACAAACCAGCGACATGTGCTGCACGGCCTTCATGTGCATTGGCGATCTTGCAGTCATTGCCGTCACGCACCACACGCACGCCAAGACTGGCTTTTTTGCTTGCACTGCCATCGTTTACCTGCAAGGCGAAGTCTGCATACAGACTTGCCAGCGGAACGTCTTCAGTACCACGCACATGCTTGTCGAGGAAGCGACGCACATTCACGCCAGTGACTTGCTCCACCAGACTTTCAAATTCAGTCTCGCCCAGGCCTTGCTGTTTGCCTGACAGGCTGCGCTCATAAAAGTCGCGGCCGAATTTTTGCCACATGGTGCGCATGACGTCATCAAGGGATTTTTTACCTGCAGTTTCTGCACGTATCATCAAATCCAGGCCCAGTGCCACCAGAGAACCTTTGGTGTAATAGCTGACTATCGCATTCGGTGAATTTTCATCCTGGCGATAATACTTGGTCCAGGCATCAAAGCTAGATTCAGCCACGCTTTGCTTTGTACGACCGCTGCCACGTGTCACCATATTGATGGTCTTGGCCAGCAACTTGAAGTAAGCAGCTTCATCAATCACGCCTGAGCGCACCAGCATCAGGTCATCATAGTAGCTGGTGAAACCTTCAAATACCCACAACAGGCTGGTGTAGTTTTCGTGACGCAAATCATAGTTGGCAAAGGCCGCAGGCTTGATACGCTTGACGTTCCAGGTGTGGAAATATTCATGGCTGCACAGGCCCAGGAAGCCGCGATAGCCATCGCTCATTTCTGCATGGTGTTTGACTGGCAAATCAGTGCGGTTGCAAATTAACGCGGTAGAAGCACGATGCTCCAGGCCGCCATAACCTTCGCCGACCACCATGGTCATGAAGACATAGCGGTCCATCGGTGCTTTCCTGGTACGCGGCTCAAAAAAGGCGATCTGGCTTTCGCAGATTTTTTGCACATCAGCGACGATGCGCTCCATGTCCATATTAGGTACTTTGCCGGTGACGACAAAATCATGCGAGATGCCGTGCGCATCAAATGTCGCCAGTGCGAAATCACCCATTTCAACCGGGTGATCTATCAACTCGTCATAATTGGCGGCTATATAAGTGCCAAAGCCGTAGCGCTTGGCTTTCAACTCGGGCAAGGACGTAGCAACGCGCCAGGTATTGCAGGCGATATCATCAGAACGCTGGATATCAACCACATGCGGATTCATTTCCTGGCCATGCACACTCAGAAACACGCTGGTGCCGTTGAAGAAGCCATGGCTTTGATCCAGGTGGGCTGCACGAACAGACAAATCCCAGGCATAGACTTCATAAGTGATACGCAAAGCGCCTTTGCAAGGCGCGGCTTGCCATGTGTGCTTGTCGAGCTTTTTCAGTGCGACTTTTTTGCCGTCAGAGCTGGCCTTGATCTGCACGATATTGCGGGCAAATTCACGCACCATGTAACTACCAGGTATCCATGCCGGCAGGCTGACAATCTGGCCTTCCGCATCAGGTGCTGCGATATCCAGTGTGACCAGGTACATATGGCCAGCCAGATCTTTGGGAACAATACTATAAGCCAGTGCATGCGCTGATACAGCCGCGCCAGGTCTCTTTGTTGTTGTCGTTTTTTTCATGCTGAACGATCTTTCTGATACTTTATTTATTAATTAGTCTGCTGATTCAAGCCGGGTACCAAGGCTGTGTATGCATGAATTATATGAATACATAACTCAATTTTAAGCTGTGGGATAGTTGCGTACATTCGCGGCGATAAAGGTAAAAATTTGCGCGCCGACTACCACACGGGTCAGTTGCAAACGTAAATTGATAAACCATTCTGGCACGCCATAACTTTGGTACAGCCGCTTGTCTATCTTATAGGTCATGATAAAACCAGCGACCTGCACCACGAAGCCAATCAACATTTGACTCATAAACAACCAGGCAATAATAATCGGGACCACGCCCCAGATAAGAGCCTTTTTTGTTTCTTTCTCATTAGCGCCACCTGCCATGAGAACCACTCCCCAGTGCAAACCACCAAGGAAAGAAAGAATCACAATGCCATAATGCAATTGCGCTTTGATGAGTGCTCCCAACCATTCCGGGTGGACGATCCAGCAAGCCAGTGTCAAGAAGACAAATGGCGCAAGTCCAGCAAAACCTATCCGTACCGCCAGTTTTTGATTGAGATTATTCATAGATTTTGGCAGCACCAATACCGCCACGTCTTAAATCAGGTGGAAGAAAACCGCTATTCTATGGTTATTTTAGTTGTATAGATATATCTGAAAGCTATTTAGAAGCAACAAAGCTGAATGGGAAAGTGAAAAATTGTAGAAAATCCATATAGACTTCAAGCATCCTCTGCGAAAACATGTCTTATTTGCAGTATTTTTATCACAAAATCATCTATCTGGATAATTCAAGCCCCCGGCTTGCCCATCGCTGCAAGGTGAAGCATCAAGGCATCCGGGGTATCTATATCCTCATGAATGCCAGGGTCATCGACCGTCACCTGCGTCACCAGATCACTATGCAAAAGACTGCGAGCTCCCACATCTCCCTGCAAATACAGCAATTGCGATAAATACTGATGCGCAAACCCAACCGGGTTGCCACGCCGACCCTGATATACAGGTACGGCTATCCCTGCGCCCGCTTGCAGGGCGTCAAAGAGTTGCATCATGGTGGAAAGATGTACTGCAGGCATATCAGCGAGAGCGATCAGCCAGCCTGCACTATCGGCGGTGGCGCGCAATGCATGCTTGAGGGAATTGGCCATACCTGCATCTGCATCATGACAGACCAGACAATCAATACCCAGGGCCTGCAACTGATCTGCCAGCACAGGTGTATCTGGCCTCAGCATCGCTACACTATGCGGCATGACAGCCAGCAAATTCTGCGCACTATGCTGTGCCACAGATAGCCCATCAGCCAGTTTTTGCAAGAGCTTGTCTT
Source organism: Undibacterium pigrum (assembly GCF_003201815.1). Lineage (GTDB taxonomy): Bacteria > Pseudomonadota > Gammaproteobacteria > Burkholderiales > Burkholderiaceae_D > Undibacterium > Undibacterium pigrum. Next base: position 54,276 of record NZ_QJKB01000019.1, on the reverse strand, counting down.
GCTGGCCACTGGCATCAAAACGACGGCCACGCCCCGCTGCCAGCAAAATACCTGTCCAGCGTGGCGGCGAAGTCATAGCAAAAAGTTTTAGTTGGCTTTATTGCCGCTGGCTGCCGCAGCGATCCTGCTCTCCAGCACTTTGATATCCAGCGCGCCTGGCGCGCGGCTACCATCTGAGAAAATAACAGAGGGAGTACCGCTCACCCGCATTTTTTGCCCCAGTGCAAATATCTTATCATTTGGCGTATTGCAATTGGCTGGCGCTTCTGGCGCTGCCTTGCCATTCAACATCCAGTCATCCCATGCTTTATTACGGTCAGCAGAACACCAGATATTTTTTGATTTGACCTTGGAATCGTCGGCCAGAATGTTATACATGAAAGTATAGACCGTGATGTTATCCAGACTATTGAGCGTCTTGCGGAACTGTTTGCAATAGCCGCAGTTCGGGTCTTCAAACACAGCGATGACGCGCTTGCCATCACCCTTGACCATCTTCAGCGCAGATTCCAGTGGCAGGTCAGAAAACTTCACCTTGCTCAAATCATCTATCCTGGCCTTGGTATAGTTTGTACCGGTTTTTGCGTCAATGACATCGCCAGTGAACAAGTATTGTGCTTTTTCATCTGTGTACATCACATCCGAACCTATACGCACTTCATACAGGCCAGAATAAGGTGTCTTGGTCACCGAATCAATTTTCACACCTTCACGAAAAGTGGTTTGCACCAGCTTGCGTACAGTCGCCTCTTGCGGCGTCTCGGCAAAGGCAGAAGCACTCAATATGCTGCTACCAACAGCCAGCGCCATGACCAACAGGCCTTGTATTGTTTTATTCATCTTTATTTTTTCTTTCATATACGGGACAAAGCTCACATCAACACTATCGCATGAGGATTTCATCACCAGTTGCTCGCATCGCACACTCCAAACTTACCAGAGTGCCGGGTTTATTTCCCCATGGCGTGAGCGATTAATTTGTTCTTTATGACTGGCAAGCGGTCCAGCAAGTTCAATCCCAGATCACGTATTGTACGCAAAGGCGTCAAGTCAGATGCAAACAGGCGCGCCAGACCATCTGTAGTCGCCAGCATCAGCATCACTTCTTCCTTGCGCGCACGCTGGTAACGGCCCAGCAAACGGGCATCACCACAATCGCGGTGCGCTTCTTTTTCTTTAATTACCTTCAGCAAGTCCACCACATCAGCAAAACCCAGATTCATACCATGCCCCGCCAGCGGATGCACAGCATGCGCAGCATCACCCACCAACGCCACCCGTTCCGCGATCATGCTGTGCGGGCGTATCAGGCGTAGCGGGAAAGCCTTGATCGCCTCCGGCAACACTGGCTGCAAAGCCCCCAGCACCTCACCACAATACGGCATCAAACGTTCAACCAGAGCAGACAAAGGCTCGCGCAATAAAGTCTCGGCCAGTGCATCAGGTGCCGACCATACCAGAGAAACACGATTACCAGGCAAAGGCAGCAGGGCGATAATGCCCTGCTCTTGCACAAACCATTGGTGAGCGACGCCATGATGTGGTTTCGCGCATTCAAAATTGGAAACCACACCTTGCTGATTATACGACCGGTAATCGAGGCCAATATCGCAGGCACCACGCACCCACGACTGCGCACCATCAGCACCAATGACCAGAGATGCACGTATGCTGCTGCCATCATCCAGCACCACTTGTGCCGCATCAGGCTGCACCGATAAAGCCTGCGCCCTCCCCGACACCAGCGTCAGATTTTGTGCAAACCGCAAAGCCGTATCCAGCGCCTGGCTGAGATTCTTGTCTTCGATGATCCAGGCCAGTTCATTCACATGCGCGCCATAAGCATCAAAACCCAGCTTGCCCGCATCGATCCCGCCACCCTGCACCTGCATGGCCGACACCGGCGCCACCCGCGCCTGATCCAGCGCATCCCAGACCTTCAATGAAGACAGCAAATCATGCGCCACATGGTTCAGCGCATATACCCGCACATCCCATTCAGCAGAACCAGGAATAACAGCAGACGAACCAGAACCCGGCGCACATAGCAAACTGACACGCAAACCCGCCTGAGCAAAGCCCAGAGCCGCAGCCTTGCCAACAGCCCCATTACCAACGATACAAATATCGCAATCCCGCACCTGAGCAGACATCAGTCCCCCATCAAAAACCAGATAATGCCCCATTATACGGGAAGCCCACCCACCTGCCAGATGCGCCAGATCAATGCCCCTTCATAGAGAGGAACACAGGTTTTTTCAGAAAAAGCTTGCAAACCGCCTCCGACATGTCTATAATTCTTGGTCTTGGCCTGGTAGCTCAGTCGGTAGAGCAGAGGATTGAAAATCCTTGTGTCGGTGGTTCGATTCCGCCCCGGGCCACCAAGGAATATGTAGTAAAAAGAAGGACTTACAGCGATGTAAGTCCTTTTTGCATTGGTCTCCGAGTTCTACAAATTTTGGTATAGTTCTACAATTTTAATGCGTTTATTAAATAACTATAATTGTGAAGAGGGCTATGACTTGCGAATTGAGCGCGTTAACAGAACTTGTACTGGTCCTTTCAGCGTTCGCAGCATCAATATCTGATCTCAGTCGTCATCAACGCCAACCCTTCAGGTTGGCTTTTTTGTTTTCGCAAGGATAAGATGCCTCAAAGTCCCCAACTATTACGACGTTTGCTGCGAGCGAAAGACCGGATGGATGGGGCTGCTCATGAGGACTGGCCTATCCACAAGCTGGCTGAAGTGAGTGCCGTATCGGCGGCGCACTTTGCGCGTGAATTCAAGAAGGCTTTTGGCCTGCCTCCTCATCGTTACCTGCTTACGCGTCGCATCGAGCGAGCCAAAACCCTGTTGCGCGATACTGATCTGCCGGTTACTGAGATCGCTCTCCAGACTGGCTGGACCAGCCTGGGCACCTTTGGGCGCATTTTTCGTGATATTACCGGTGAAAGCCCGGGAGAACTGCGGGAACGCGAACGCACACTTCCGCATGCGGGCGTGCATATCCCGGAGTGTGTCATGCGCAATGCCGCGCGTCCTGATCTCAATACAGCAGTTTTGGAGAAGCGGCGAATCGAAGCCGCTGGCAAACTGGAGCCTCAATCAAATCAGGAGGATATATGACTCAAGGTGTTAATGTGGCAGGTCTGTACGTGCATGATCAGGATGAAGCGCTGGCATTCTACGTTGGCAAGCTGGGGTTTCTCGTCCACACCGATGTTCGTAATGGTAATTATCGCTGGCTGACGGTCCAGCATCGTGACCAGCCGTCTTTCCAGCTCGGTTTGTTCGTACCCGGCGCACCGCTGCATGATGCGGCAACCGCGCAAACCTTGCATGAGATGGTGGCAAAAGGTGCCATGCCAGCAAACGTACTTGTGGTGGATGACTGCCGCGCTGCCTACGAGCGCCTGAGCAAATGCGGCGTTGAGTTCACGCAAGAACCCGTCGATCGCTATGGCACTGTGGATGCAGGCTTTCGCGATCCTTCTGGCAATGGCTGGAAAATGATAGAAGCTGCGTCCAAGCCACAAAAGGGGAAATCATCATGAACTTGAGCAATTGGATACGACAAAGTCACCGCTGGCTGTCCATTGTTTTCACGCTGACAGTCATCGCCAATTTTGCAGCAAGAGCAATCAGTCAGGGTGAGCCCTCAGCGTGGATAACATATGCGCCGCTGCCGCCACTTTTTCTGATGTTACTTTCAGGTTTATACATGTTCGCCTTGCCTTATACAAACAAGAGGCGCATCAGGTCACATACATAAGCTTTACTACCTGAGTTACCAAGAAATGAAAGCCGGTTAACAAATTACATTGTTAAGCGGCTGTTCGCATTGATCTGATTTTTCTTTTACTTTTTCTGGTAAAAATCTGAAATTGGAAACACAACACATAAAAAAATGCAGCTATAGTCTTTACGGATCAGCAATCTCTGTTCTAGTTTACTGCTTTAGCAGTATAAGAAAATAATTTCGCCAAATTTCTCCTTTTGATATCCACCTTTACTGATTTCGCATTTGCCGAAAACAAAATTTATGACGCCTCAAAAAGCGAAAACCATTCTGGAATCTCTGGCACTCGGAATACACCCGGAAACTGGAGAAGCTTTGCCAGATCAAGGAATTTTTAATCAACCCCAGATTATCCGAGCCTTGTTTCTTGCAACCCAGGCGCTGAATGCCGGGGAGCCGCGCGCCGAAACAGCAACAACAAGCGTCACGACTGTCGCGACAGGTAAGTCATTGCCAACAAATGCAGGAAAACCCTGGACGACAATTGATGACACCGAGCTCCTGACTGCCTTTGATGCTGGGGCACAGGTAAGCGAAATCGCCAGGGAATTTGAACGCTCAAGGGGATCAATCAACTCCAGACTTGTGCGCCTGGGACGATTGCAGGAAGCAGACAAAACTTCGGAAGTTGATCCAGGCAATTCATGATGATCGCAAACCTTGTGTGATGCGATAAATTGAACAACTTGTTTTTACAGGCGATGCTTGATTGCATCACTGTCTTAGGCGTGATCCCCCTCCCTGCGTCCTGATACATATTGGGTTTTCAATAAATATATACGGTCACATATATTTCCTGTTTTTTGCCTGAAACTCAAAAAAATATACACAAACGTATATATTTCTTTATTCGATCCCGCATTTACACTAAAATATATACGTTCGCATATATTTTAGGTGCAGCATGATAAAAATCCAGATAACGACAGTAGCAGAACTTGGTGAGGTGATTCGTGCTACGCGCAAGGCCAACAACATTCGGCTTGATGATGTGGCCAGCATGGCTGGACTCAGTCCCGTTTTTGTTGGTGATGTCGAATATGGCAAAAGTACCGTTCAAATGGGTCGCGTACTGCAGCTACTGCGGGAGCTGGGTCTCAAACTGGTCGTCGATGTACCAGTATCGACAATGCCGGAGCTGCAAAAAATTCATGAACGAGGCGGTCTGGTTCGTCCGGGCATGCGCAAAAATCAGCCGGACCTTGAAAAATGACAGGCACCCTGCTCGCGTATATCAATGATGTCCATGTCGGCACGCTGAGTGCCGACAACAATATCTGGCAATTTAAGTACACCCAAGCCTGGGCAAGTGCCAATGACGGGTATGACCTCTCCCCAGCGCTGCCACGCGCTACGGCCCAAGGTTCGCCCGGGATTCACATTGATGGCAGCAGTACGCGACCAGTGCAATGGTATTTCGATAACCTGCTACCTGAAGAAGCCATGCGCACAGTATTGGCTGGCCAAGCCAAAGTATCGGTAGAAGATGCATTTGGCCTGTTGACTTACTATGGTCGTGAATCGGCAGGTTCGCTGACGCTACTCCCCGAAGGTGAGGTGCCTGTAGTGGGTGGCATGAGCCCACTCCCATTGGATCAACTATCTGCGCGCATCAGGGCGATGCCAAGGATCCCGCTGAACGCCAATTCACCGAAACACATGTCACTGGCTGGCGCGCAGCACAAACTGGCAGTCATCTACCAGAATGGTGAACTCTTTGAACCCGACGGCCCGACCGCATCAACACATATTCTCAAACCGCAGCATCCAGAAAAAAAAGCCTACCCCTCGACAGTCGTGAACGAGTACTTCACTATGCGCGTCGCGCGCGAAGCAGGTTTGGACGTTCCACAAGTACATCGCTTGTTTTGTCCAGAGCCGGTGTACATCATTGAGCGGTTTGACCGGGGCCCGAACGCCTCTGGCGGAGTTGACAGGTTGCACGTAATCGATGCATGCCAGTTGCTCAACACTGACCGCGTATTTAAATACAAAGCCGCAACTGTCGAGACGCTGGCCAAGTTGGTCGACAAGCTTCAGGTGCCAGCGGCTGGTCGCCAATGGCTATATGACTGGGTAGTGTTTAACATCCTGATGGGCAACGCCGATAACCATCTTAAGAACATTTCGTTCATGGTTTCGCATACAGGGATAGTCATTTCACCTTGCTACGACCTGTTATGCACTGCGGCTTACGATACATTGGCTGTTAACCCAGACTCTGGTTCATGGCCCGAAACCAGCATCACCCTCATGCTCAATAGTGAAGCAAGATTTTTCTCAGACATCACCCGTGATGTAGTGATCGCTGCTGGCATCACTCTGGGACTGGGTCGCACGACAGCACAGCGCAGGCTAGACAGGCTTATTAGAATAGTGCCGCCCGCCGTCGCCAAGGTTCGCGCAGAAATTCTTTCTGAAAACTCACAGCAAACCGAAGAAGTGCAATGGGAACTTGAGAACGACTCGCGTATGCTGGGTATTATTGAGAATCTTGTCGTGAAGTGGATGGTCGAACAGCTTCAGTAACCCCCTGTTGGCAATCCAGAACTCGGCCCCGCTGGATAAGCAAGATAAGCTCTTCATAAAAACTCAATGAACAGAAATTCTGTCTGTCAGAGCTACATTCCCCGTCGAACATTTATCTAAAGAGCGCAATCTTTGCAAGCTCTCGCAGATTCAAGACTAAGCCAGTTATCACTTGCAGTTCGCTCGCTTATGTATAACGGTGGTGATCAAGTTACCGCGACCAATACCTTGAATCAAGCTTTAAGCGAGTAGGTATTACAAAGCACTCAGCTCCCGCATATTCATAGTCGGAAAGATTCGTTTTGCTGCGCAAAGTGCCCTCCTATACTGGGCCGTCTATCAATTGCCTGCCAATCCACTAAGTCACTACATATATGAAAAAGAATCTACTTGCCCTCGCCGTTGGCGTTTTCCTTATGGGAAATGCTGTTGCCGAAACCAAAGAGGTTGTTATTGCTTACCAGGACATGGTCGTGCCGTGGCGCTATGCACAGGAAACGCACAACCTGGAACAAAAAACCGGGTACAAGGTGACGTTTCGCAAGCTGGCCAGTGGTGCTGATGTTATCCGTGCGCTGGCTTCTGGTTCAGTACAGATAGGTGAAGCAGGTTCGGCACCGATTGCGTCTGGCTTGTCGCAAGGTTTGAATATACAGTTATTCTGGATACTGGATAACATCAATGACGCCGAAGCACTGGTTGTACGTAATGGCAGCAATGTCAAAACGCTGGCCGATCTGAATGGCAAGCGTATTGCCGTGCCGTTTGTCTCGACCTCGCATTTCCATACCTTGCTGGCATTGGAACATGCCAAAGTTGATGCGCGCGGTGTCAAGATTATCAACTTGCGTCCACCAGAAATTGCTGCAGCGTGGGAACGGGGCGATATTGATGCAACCTTCATCTGGGACCCGGTGCTGGCCAAAGTGAAGAAGACCGGCAAGACCCTGATCTCTTCTGGCGAGATCGCCAAACAGACTGGCACTGCAACCTTTGATGGCATCGTGGTCAACAAGGATTTCGCCAAACAGAATGATGTATTCCTGACTGAACTGGTGAAGCTGCTAGCGGCGACGGATGCAGATTACCGCAACAACAAGGCAAACTGGAAAACAGACTCAGCGCAAATCAAGGCAGTCGCCAAATGGGCTGGCGCCGAGGCGGCTGAAGTGCCTGCCAGCCTGGCCTTGTATGAGTTTCCGACTTTGCAGCAACAGGCCTCTGCACAATGGCTGGGTGGTGGTGCGGCTAAATCACTGGCTGCTACAGCTGCCTTCCTGAAAAGCCAGGGCACCATCCAGACGGTTTTGCCAGACTACAGCGTAGGAGTCAATGCCACATGGGTACGCAAAGCAGCACAGTAAGCACATCTGCGGCTCACAATGGCGGCCGGCTAGATATACGGCGGCTGTCGGTGCGCTTTGCCGGTACCGGGCCACATGAAGCACTGGCCTTGTCCGACGTCAACCTGTCTATCGCGCCAGGAGAATTTGTCGTCGCGCTTGGCCCTTCAGGATGTGGCAAAACGACTTTGCTGAATTGCCTGGCCGGTTTCATACAGGCATCTGAAGGTGAGCTTACGCTGGACGATGTGGCAATCACCGGCCCCAGCCCTGAGGTGGGTGTGGTGTTTCAAAAGCATGCGCTGATGCCATGGTTGAATGTGCTCGACAATGTCGCACTGGGATTGCGCTTCCGCGGTATCGCGCGTGAGCAACGCAATGCGCTTGCGCTGGACCAGTTGCGTCTGGTGGGGCTGGAGCAATTTGCTGCGTCCCCCGTCTATCAATTATCTGGTGGCATGCAGCAGCGCGTAGGGATTGCCCGTGCGCTGGTTAATAATCCGCGTGTGCTGCTGATGGATGAACCCATGGGTGCACTCGATGCCTTGACGCGCGAGGCCATACAAGAGCTGCTGGTCAAGGTCTGGCAACGCAGCGGCAAAACTATTTTCTTCATTACCCATAGTGTTGAGGAAGCGCTTTTTCTGGGTACGAGGGTGATCGTCATGTCGCCACGTCCAGGCCGTATTGCCCAACAATTCGAGTTGCCGTTTTCTGGCGAATATCTGGCCTCGGGCGATGCGCGTGCCGTCAAGTCTTCGCCTGATTTCATCGCATGGCGTGAACGCCTGCTGCAGCTTGTGCATCATCCTGTTTGAAGGTATCACCATGTCACCACCATCCACCTCAGCTATAACCCCTGATACCGTTTATACAGAACTTGCAAAGCAAGATGCTGCGCCGCAAATTCCTGTGGCCAGGGTGTACCCGCGACCGGGCAGTGGTAAGACCCTGGGCGTGACTATCGTCACCGTCGCAGTACTGCTGTCTGGCTGGTGGCTCCTCACCGCAAGGGCCTGGGTGGAGCCCTTGTTCCTACCCTCGCCTGCTGCCGTATGGCTGGCTGCTCAACAGGCCTGGACAGGCAATATACAAGGCGGGCTGCCCTTACTCCAGCATCTGGCCTGGAGCCTGGTACGCGTGTTTGGTGCATTCTTGCTGGCGGCTATCAGCGCCGTACCGCTGGGTTTATTGATGGGCACCAACCGTATCGTGCGCGGCATCTTTGATCCCATCCTGGAATTTTATAGACCGTTGCCACCACTGGCCTATCTGCCCTTGATCGTGATCTGGTTCGGCATCGATGAGACAGCCAAGATATTGCTGATCTACCTGGCCTGCTTTGCGCCCATAGCAGTAGCTACCCGCGCTGGTGTCATCAAGGTAGCGTCGGAACAATTGCATGCGGCATTGTCCATGGGTGCAAGCCAGTGGCAGTTATTGCGGCATGTGATCTTGCCAGCGGCACTGCCTGATATTCTGACCGGCCTGAGGATAGCCATAGGTTTTGGCTGGACCACCCTGGTCGCGGCAGAAATGGTGGCGGCCACGGCTGGCGTGGGCCAGCTGGTATTGAATGCATCCAGCTTCTTGCGCACTGATATCGTGGTCATGGGCATCATACTCATCGCTATCGTGGCTTATCTGTTCGACCTGCTCATGCGCCGTCTCGAACGCCATCTCGTGCCATGGAAAACGCAGGGCTGAAATATCTACTCCGACGACATCTTCATCAATATTAAGCCTGAAACGATGAGCAAGGCAGCACAAATGCGGGTGAAGTTCAGGTGCTCACCCAGAAAGATGATGCCTGCGATGAAACTGCCGACCGCACCTATGCCAGTCCAGATGGTGTAGGCCGTGCCGAGTGGAAGGCTGCGCATGGAAAATGCCAGCAAGACAAAGCTGACGATCATGCCAGCGATGGTGACTACTGAAGGGACCAGTTTGGTGAAACCGGCAGATTGCTTCATTGAAAAAGCCCAGATGACTTCAAAGAGTCCTGCTACGACCAACATTATCCAAGCCATGATGGCTCTCCTTTCAAAGAGCCGGGCCGTCCCGGACATTCGTTCCCAAGATGGGGAAGGTCGTTCCTTCTGCTTTACTTTTGCGTTTGGTTTATACGGGGCAGTAAGCCCTGCCTGCAAATTATAGCTCAGTTGAAAATCACCTGCTTCGGCAACATGTAGTACTGCTGGTCTTGCCGGACCGGAGATTACCTGTCCGGCAAGATACTCCCTTACATCATTTTCCAGAAGATATAGTCAGCCTGATAGTTGACAGTTTGTTTGCTGCCAACTGCACCTGCATCACAAACACTTGATGGTGCGACACCGCCCTTGGTGGCAGTGCGCTGGATATAGCTGACGCCTGTCATCGCGCCATTGCCAGTGGCGGGATTGGCTTTGACCAGTTGATGGGGGATATTGCCCGCACCGGCCGGGGCCACTGCGACCTGAGTGGCGGTGACTTTGGAACCGTCCATGCTTTCCCATGTAGCTGGTGGGCCATAGTATTTGCCGACCTTGCTGCCGTTACGCGCATTCAGGCTGGCGTCCGGGCCGACGAAGGCCCATTCAAACTGGCCTGCCATGTCTTTCTTGGCACGGCACTCATAGGTGATCAAGCCAGCGCCTACGGTTTCCATGACAACCTTATGTCCAGCCGGTACCTTGACGGCATCCGGCAGGCTGTCTTGTGAAAAACTAGACGCCTTGGGTGGCATGGAAGAACAACCAGTCAGCAGGACCAGCAGAGTGGAAGCAGCGGCGCAGGATACAGTAGTCAGGGTGAAGGCTTTCATTTACGGCTCCTTTTATAGTGTGGGGTATTAGTCTTTGCGACCAATAAGTGAGATACGCAGCAGATGCCTTGCTGGATTCAAGATCTTTCAAAAAAATGCATGGCGATTGCAAATTACTATTTACTTACCATTAATATTACTTAAAATATAAATATTAAATAGTGCTGTCAGTAGCAGCACCGTGCTTGCCGTCCATCGTCATTAATCTCCAATATCAATCAAAGCTAAACATCATGAATGCGAAAAAATCTCTATTGACTCTGTGCCTGTCCATGGGCGTACTGGCGCTGGCCCAGCCTGGCTATGCGGCGGTATGCCCAGGAGAGCAACAAATTGCTCTCAGCTTTGAAGGCAAACAACTGGATAGCTGGACTGGTACCTCAGCCAGCATGCGCAGCTACACGCTGGCGAATGGCTTTGTGCTGGGCTTGAAAGTGGAACAGGCCCCCAGGGAAATTTATGCGCGTGACTTTGCCCGCAGCCCGGAAGCTCAGCCAGAATGGGTCAAAATCAGTATCTATGATGCCAGCAGCAAACAGCCACGCTACCTGACCTCAACTTATGGCGGCAGCAATTCACAACAGGGTTATAGCGCCAAGGGTGGTGCGGACCGCGTCGATGAACTTGGCAGCAAAGGGATCAAATTATCCCTGAGCAAGCCCGAATGCAAGGTCAACCAGGCAGATCTTGCCGCCATCCCCACAGAAAAAGAACTGGGTCAGGTCAAGGAGCAGCTTGTCGCCACCGCACAGACCTTGCGCTGGACAGCCCAGGCCAGAGAAGATATCAACAAGGGTAAATACGTCATCAGCTACCATCAGGGCAGCTTGCCAGAAAATGTACTGGCACGCCTGACCAGCCTGTTGCAAAAGGATGGTATAGAAATCCAGTTGATCGCTGAGGGGGATGCGCGCAATAGCAAGGATTATTTCATCGGCTATGGCCGCACCATGTTTGATGCGATTCAGGCACGCTTTGGCGCTGAACATCTGAAAAATATTGAGCTGCAGTTGAAACAGGAATACAAGAGCTGAGTCTTGCGTGGCACAATGCGCGCATCTCTTTCTGATTCATCACCATGAACAACAATCCGGCAACATCTGAAAAAGACTTGCGTACCCTGCTGAGGCTGAATAAACAAACACTCAAGGGCATGTTATTGCCGCAAGCCCTGGGCCTGATGGCGGGGTATTACCAGGATACCCATTACGACGTTGCCAGCCCTGGTGATGATGCGCTCATTGTGTACAAGGACATTACCAATCGCGGTCGTGGCACACGTTTTGAAATAGGCATCATACGTCTGTTTTGTATGCCGGATACAGGTGCGGGTGTGGAACCACAAGCCGCCCTGCGCTTGCGGCTACGTCTTTGCTACAGATTTGATATGGAGATCATCACCGAATTGATGTCGGAAGACTTCTGGTCTTATCAATGCTGGTCTGTGCAAGATTTACCAGCTTTGCTGCAAAAAGTACTGGCTACACCAGCCTACCAGCTACTGCAGGGGAATCTACCTGCAGAAGTTAATATCAATCTGGAAGAAACCACTTACCTGCCCGCTGACAAACGTCCTGGCCCAGATCCTGAGGAAAACTGGTGGGGAGTGTGGGACCAGTTTTAAGCCACCGACTGGCTTACCTGAATGTCAGCGATACGCAAGGGCGATACGGACAGTATTAGCCCTCTTCCTGCCATGCAGCCAACTTCATGTCAGGCTTGATTCCTCAAATTTGACAAACTTATCAGTTTGTAAGCATATGTATTTGTCATGACCTCGTCACACACAACTTATATCGTCGCTCTTTTTTCACCGAGAGACGTTCATGTCAGCTACACGCACTCCAGAATATTTGTTGGCCTCATCCCTGTTGATCTTGTTGAGCGCCTGCGGCGGTAATAGCCTGCAAGCCCTGCCCACCCTGAATGGTGAAAAGCCTGTGGTGGTTGCCCACCGCGGTGCTTCCGGTTATTTGCCTGAAGAGACTTATGAAGCCTATGTCAAAGCCATCGATCTCGGTGCTGATGCGATTGAGCCTGACTTGGTTTCCACCAAGGACGGTATCCTGATTGCACGCCATGACCCTAATCTGGCCTATAGCACAGACGTGGACAAGCATCCTGAATTTGCTGCACGCAAGAAAACCATCAGTGTCGATGGTGAAACGCAAACTGGCTGGTTTGCCAGTGATTTTACCTTTGCCGAGATCAAGACCCTGGGCGGTATTTCCACCGATGCAGAGCGCCCGCAACAATACAATGGCTTATACAAAATCGTCAGCTTTCAGGAGATCATCGATCTGGTCAAAGCCAAGTCCAAAGAGACAGGCCGCACGATTGCGGTCTATCCAGAAACCAAGAACCCCAGCTACCATCGCAATCTTGGCTTGCCACTGGAAGACAAGCTCATAGACATCATCAACAAGGCAGGCTGGAATGACAAGAGTGCACCCATCTATGTGCAATCCTTTGAACCTGGCAGCTTGAAAGAAATGCGCAAGAAGGGCTTGAACGTCAAGCTGGTGCAATTGATTGATGCCGATGATGTGGACATGAAAACTGGTGCACTGACATTTGCGGCACCGTATGACAGGCCGTATGACTGGGCGCTGGCAGGTGACAAACGTTTGTTCAGTGACATGGTGACGCCTGCCGGTCTGGCAGAAATCAAGACTTATGCTGATGGCATAGGACCGTGGAAACGCTACATCGTCAGCGTCAAGGGTACAGTGGGTGCTGATGGCAAACTGGTGGACGTGAACAACGACGGCAAGATCAATGAAACCGATGCGACCACGCTGGCACCTACCAGCCTGATCAGTGATGCACACAAGGCTGGTTTGCTGATTCACCCTTACACTTTCCGTAATGAAAAGCGCAGGCTGGCAGCAAACTACAATGGCGACCCAAAAGCAGAATACCTGCAATTCTTCCGCCTGGGTGTGGATGGCATGTTCTCGGACTTTGCCGACACGGCACTGGCTGCCCGTGCAGATTATCTGAAAGAAACTGGTCGCTGATTTTTTATCGTATCTGCATGCTCAGACGTGAAGTAAATGTACTTCACGTCTGATCTCCAGCTTAAAGCCCTTTGGCCAAAGCACCCAGGCGGGTAATATCATTGATCAAAAATGCTGGTACGCAGGGGATGTGCTCTGCCGGTTTTGCCGGACAATCCATACGATCCAGCAATGTTGCAGCACCGCGCTTGCTCATGGACTGGAAGGCTGAATCGGTATTCCCATAAGGCACGGTCGTATCATCACGACCATGGAAGAAGGAGATAGGCGATTGTGGTGTCCAGTCATTGACATTGCTTTGCACGATGATGGCAGCGTCATCATCGTTAAGGAAATTGTCGAGGAAGGTCGGATCAAAACTGATGTCGCTATTATTACCCAGTGCAGAAGACAAAAGCAGATTGCGCACATTGGCCCTGTCGTTCGCACCCAGTTTTTTCAAGAAGCCAGGGCTGATCAAAGCGCCCAGGATCGGATTTTCCTTGCGCACCGCGTCCAGCATGGCATTGAGTGTGAGTACCACATCATAAGGCCCGGCACCGATGAAGGTACTGACTGGCAGTACACCCACTTTATTGAGAGTCAGGTGACGCAAGGTTGCCATAGTGGCATAGGCGCCTTCAGAATAACCCGTCAGGAATAGCTGGCCATTTTCTGCAAACGACTTCATTTGTCGCCAGCGTGTGTTGGCCGTCATGAAATCTGCCACGGAAAGCGCGGTTGGCGCAGCCAGCAAATAGGGGTGCGGCGTACCCCTGGTTGTTCCATAGCCGACATAATCAGCGGCACTGACGAGATAACCCATGGAAGCAAACAATACTGCTGGTTCATCTGCCGTTGCATGATTGCTGGGTGCTTCGGCATTGGTCTTGATGGTGGCATGCTGGTAACTCAGCACGGGGCTGGGCAAAGTGCTGGTCTTGCGCGGGATAGCCGCAAGGCCGGATGCAGTCACACTGCGGCCACTGGCGTCCGTGGTGGTATAGGTGATTTTATAAGTGTCTACCGCGTACAGGGGTTTGACTATGGCTGTCACTTCCTTGGGCAGGGCCGCAGTTACTTCAGCGGCGCTGATGGTCTTGATGAAAGTGGCAGCTTCAAAATGCCCTGGGCCGGGCGGGTTGGCCACTTCCGGCGTGACTATGGGCGTGGTATTGGTATTGGAAGAACTACCTCCGCCGCCACAGGCACTCAGGCCCAGGCATACGGCCAGGCTGGCTACTTTGCCCAGGTTTGTCAGACTCATTAATTCAGGTTTCATATTTACTCCCGTGATGACCAGTAGCTAAATATCGCTGGTAGTCATGTGTAACAGCAAAGGCAAACACACCTACAACTTTGCCTCAATCATCTAATAACGCAGCACGGCGCAAAGGGATGACAAGATCGAGCGTCATCAATTTCGCAAAGACAATATCTGTTGACGTATTTCAGCTATCCATTCTGGCAATGCAGACTGTGTCGAATAACTTATATGCTGGCCTTCGAGTACCAGATGGCAAATTGCCTGCCTGCCAGAATTGTCCCGTATGAAAACCAGGTCACAAATGGGAATGGCTTTCAGTAAATTTTGCAGGCTCTCCTGATAACGCCTGCGGATAACATCTTCATCTATATGATGGCCACCCCTGGCTACGCGGTGGGCGACACGTGCGATATTCAAATCAACACTTTTCAAACCGACATAGCGCAGTTGTACCTGAAAACCTGCCGACCTGGCTTCTGCCATGCGCCTGAGTATGCCACTTCCCGTCAGCGTACTTTCCAGGGTGAATGACGTCTTGCTGGCAATGACTTCTGCAAACTGGCGTATTGCCTCGCGCCCCGCCGCCACATCAACAGCACGCGGATCAAGCGGATTAAGCATGCGGGCGATGGCGTCGGGATCTATATGTCTTGTGATTACACCATTCAAACCATCGGCATCCATTTCCCGCAATGTAGATTTACCGGAACCATTGGTGCCTCCATAGAACAAGGCAATAGGCTGGTGCATGTTCAAGACTGCACGCAGGGTTTATCTTTCAACCTGGTGATGACACCATCGGGTGTACGCGAAACCAGATATCCTTCTTCATCGATATAACTGACGGTCTCGGTTTCGCTGAGTTTTTTAATATGCTCGGCAAACTTTTTATCCAGTTCCAGCTCACGCATGACAGTGTCGCTGAATTGTGGTTTCATCTCAGGCTGGCTCATGTCTTTTCCTCAAATTCCAGGTTCAATCATCTTGCGATAACGGTAACAGATCAATATGCATTGTAGTCAATCACGGCAAAAACCGCAGAGGACTTACATAGTGTTGCAAACAGTGACGAGACTCTGCTTGCGCCAGGCTGCTCTGCCTCGCGTGATTTATTTTTTAAAAATTCTTGCCAAAACCAAAAAGCTTGGGCTAATATCAAGCCCTCACATCAACCAACTTATTTTGAAAGGAGATACAAATGCGACTACTACAAAACCTCTCTCCTTCATTGGGTCTGGTTTTCTGCTGCCTGCATTAATTCGTATTTTGCGCTGCTGAACAATAGTCAGCGCACACATCTGCAAGCATCTCATCCTGATGTTCATCTTGTCGGCAATTGCCGGTGAAGTGACGCGTCTGTATCAGCATACCAGTGCCCAATTCCTTAAAAAAATAATATTTGGAATTCCTTTATGGGCAATTTTATTCAGCAATTGTCTGAGCGCGTATCTGTGATCGCCTCAGACCGCTTGTGGCTTGAAGACAGCGCAATACAGCAACTCAAGACCACAGCACAATTAACACATATGAGCAGCGTAGTCGGCCTGCCTGATTTGCATCCGGGACGTGGCTACCCTGTAGGAGCTGCATTTTTATCGCAAAACCATTTCTACCCTGCCCTGGTTGGCAATGACATAGGCTGCGGCATGAGCCTGTATCAGACCGACCTGGCAATCAACAAAGTCAAACTGGACAAACTCGACAAGCAAATCGGTAATCTTGATGAGCCTGTTGATGAAGATGAATGGCAGCAATTGCTGGACATTTATCCTGATCTGTCCACAAGAAAACAGCTAGTCGCTGAGGGTCTGCTGGCAGCGGGACTGGATTTACTGCAAATGCGCTCACTCGGCACGATAGGTGGTGGCAATCATTTTGCAGAACTGCAAATCACTGACAGAGTCGACGATGCAGGCAGCTATAAAGCAGCGAATTTGCACAACAAACGCGTGCAATTACTGGTGCATAGTGGTTCGCGTGGTCTGGGGCAATTTATCCTTCGCCAGCATGTAGATGCGCATAGCCATGCTGGTCTCGCAAGTGACAGCGAAGCAGCGACAGACTACTTGCGCAAGCATAATGCAGCCCTGGATTACGCTGCACTGAACCGTGCCATGATTGCCGCACGCATCTTGCGCCGCCTGCGTTGCAATGGGGAACTGGTTCTTGATGTACATCACAATCTGGTCACACCTGTGCAGGCAGATGGCAAGAGTTTGTGGCTGCATCGCAAAGGTGCCACACCCAGTGACCAGGGGCTGGTGATGTTGCCGGGTTCACGTGGTGATTACAGTTATCTGTTACAACCAAAAACAGAAAATGGCGCTGTCAGCTTGTATTCGCTGGCGCATGGTGCAGGTCGCAAATGGCAACGCACTGACTGCAAGGACAGGCTGTTCAAACTGGCGACACCGGATCAACTGAGCCGCACAGAATTTGGCAGCCGCGTGATTTGCGCAGACCGCGCCCTGATTTATGAAGAAGCACCACAAGCCTATAAAAACCTCGATAGCGTACTTAATTGCTTGCTGGGTGCGGATCTCGTTACTGTCATTGCCCGCAACAAGCCCTTGCTGACCTACAAAACACGTGGGGAGTGCTGCTGATGTTATATCTGCAAATCACCGCGAATACCGGCCCGGCAGAATGCTGTCTGGCTGTTGCCAAGGCTTTGCAACTCTTCAATAAGGAGGCGACAAAAGCGGGCGTCACTGCGCGCATCATTGAGCAAGTCGATGGCCCGCATGCAGGCAGCTTGCGCTCTGCCTTGCTGGAATTGACGACCGATAAAAATGAAGATGCCGTGCAACATCTGGCGCAGGCGTGGGAAGGCAGCTTGCTATGGATATGCAATAGTCCTTACCGCTTGGGCCATAAACGCAAGAACTGGTTTTTGGGTTGCAAGGTATTTCAGCCTGGTAGCACTATGCCTGAAAGTGAAATACGCTATGAAGCCACCCGCGCATCCGGGCCAGGCGGGCAACATGTCAACAAGACTGACAGTGCCATACGCGCCACCCATATTGCTACCGGCATTTCAGTCAAGGTCCAGACTGAACGCAGCCAGCATGCCAACAAGCGGCTGGCCGCGCAACTGCTGAGTAGCAAACTGGAAGAATTACATGCCGCCAAAGAACGCGACAGCAAGGCTGAAAGACGCATGCAACATCACGATACAGAAAGGGGAAATGCCAGGCGCATCTTTGTGGGCATGGCATTCAAGGAACAGAAAGCTTAAGAAATTTTTGCGGCAGGTTTCTTGAAAGCCTTCTTTGCCATTGCCGCACCAGCACCGCTGCCGCTATCGGTGGCGGTGCTTTGTGGGGTAGTCACTGGCAACTCTGGCTTGCAAGTCAGGGAGGCGAAGGTCGCCTGCAGTTCTTTTTTAAGGGTTTTTAGCTGGCGCATATGTTCATCTATCTGCGCCATTTTTTTTAACAATTGTTGTTCTATATCGGCACGGGCAAACTTGCCCTCTGCCAGTCGCGGCAAGATGTTTTGTATCTCCGCCAGAGAAAAGCCCAGTGCCTGAGCACCACGGACAAAGCGCAGGGTCTGCACATCGGCATCACCATATTTGCGATAGCCATTACCCTGGCGCGGGGCAGGCTTGATGATGCCCTGCTTTTCGTAATAGCGCACGGTATCGGCTGATACTTCACAGACAGCCGCAAACTGGCTGATATTCATGGGCTGCTCCAGATTGAAATCCTTCTTGACTATGGAGTGTAGTCCAGGCTTTAGGCTGTGCACAAGGCTAAATACCCGCTTTGCAGCGAGAAACCTTACTCGGTGATTATTGCTTGACTGCGCTAGCGGCTTACGAAATGATGAGAGCCTTGCTTAAAAAGGCAAGCAAATACAACAATGGGCAGGCCAGACCCTGACCCAGACGGAGACAAGATGAGTAAAATATTGAAACGCACGGCCATAGGCCTGGCGATCGTACTTGCCCTGGGCGCTACTGCCGGGTATATGAAGCTGCGTAGTTCCGGTCATCCACAAATTGATGGTGAGATGCAGTTGGCAGGCTTGTCTGCGCCCGTCAAAGTCTTGCGCGATGAACTGGGCATACCCTATATTTTTGCCAGCAATACACCTGACCTGTTACGTGCGCAAGGCTTTGTGACTGCACAAAACCGGCTGATGCAGATGGAATTATTTCGCGCGACCTGGCGTGGTGAATTATCTGCCAGCCTGGGGGCTGAGACCCTTCCCAGCGACATACGCATGCGCGTGCTGGGCATACACCGCAACGGCATGAAGCATGCAGAAAAGCTCAACCCTGAATCACGGGCCTTCTTTCAGCATTATGTTGATGGCATCAATGCCTATATCAAGACTTATCCTGATGAACACCCTATAGAACTCAAGGCCGTAGGCCTGGTGCCACAGACATGGACGGTGGCTGACCTGGTGGCGCTGGTGCATTACATCCACTATACCCACTCGACCAATTTCAAGGCGGAAGTCATCGCACAAAAACTGATTGATCATCTGGGTATGGAAAAGGCGCGTGAGATTTTCCCGCTGACGATCAATCCTGACTGGAAGAATGCGCCCGTGGCACAGGCCACGCAAAGTCAATCCACACAATTGAATCTGGCATGGAGTGATCTCAATATCGCGCCAGAAACCCTGAATCATCAGGGCCTGGGTTCAAACAACTGGGCCATTGGGCCATCACGCTCGCAATCTGGCAAGGCCATGGTGGCGAATGACCCGCATCTGGATAATCGCATCTTGCCGGGCACCTGGCATCCGATAGGTTTGTTCACACCCGACATTCAGGCGGTAGGTGTGGCCATACCCGGCATGCCTGGCATCATGGTGGGACGTAACAAGCATGTGGCTTTTGGTGTCACCAACGCCTATGGCGATGTGCAGGATTTGTATGTGGAAAGCCTGGACCCGGCCAATAAAGATCATTACATGGATGCCGGTCGCAGCCTGCCGTTTACGGTTATCAATGAAAGCATACGCATCAAAGACAAGAGTGCCGCAAATGGCTACAGAGAACAGCCACTCGTCATACGCTATACCAAGCGCGGGCCAGTGATTACCGATCACCCCGGTCTTGGCCCCAAGGGCGACAAAGTGCTGGTCTTGCGTTCTACCGATGCAGAAGTGCTGACACCACAAATAGGCATAGAAGGCATGCTGACCGCCGCCAATGCCGCAGACTTTGACAAGCAAGTACAAAAGATAGATTTGATGATGTTCAATTTTGTCTTTGGTGATGACCAGGGTGCTATTGCCCACAGGGCCACAGGCGCAGTGCCGATACGCTCCGGCGCTGATGGCGGCTTCCCTCGTCTGCCACCGGCAGATGGCAGTGATGACTGGACAGGCTTTATCCCAAAAGACCGGATGCCCGGCATGCTTAACCCTGCTCGCGCCTGGGTGGGTACGGCCAACCATGATACCCGGCCTGAAGGCTTCCCCTGGTATTACACCAATTATGTCTCGCCCAATTACCGCTATACCCGCATAGGACAAGTCCTGGAATCAGCACAAAAGATGACGGTGGAAGATCACTGGAAGCTCATGCATGACAGCCGCAACCTGCAGGCAGATGCCTTGCGCCCTGCCCTCATCGCTGCACTGGAAAATGATACTGCGAACAAAGACCTTGCTGCCATACTCAAAGCCTGGGATGGCAGGGATGATGTGAATCTGGCTGCACCATTGGTATATCAGGCACTGTATCGAGAAGTCGTAACAGGCACATTCAGTGATGAGCTGGGCGAGGATGTTGCCAAGGACATGCTGTCTACCTGGTATTTCTGGCAGCAGCGGTTTGATGCCTTGCTGAGCAAGCCCGATGCTATCTGGTTTGACGATGTGCGTACCAAAGACAAACGTGAAACCCTGGCCGATGTGATACGGGCAGCAGCGCCACGCGCCCGTGCAGAGATCGAGGCCCTGCAAGGCAAGGACACCAGTCAGTGGCGCTGGGGCAAGGCGCATACCGTGCGCTTTGTCAGCCCCTTGCGCCGCAATGGCGCAGGACAGGAATTGCTGGGAGGCTTTACGGTTGAGCGTTCAGGCAGTGGCGAGACTGTCAGCCGCGGTGTCTATGATTTCCAGAAACCGTATGAAACGAATTTTTTCGCATCCATGCAAGTCATCATGGATTTTGGCGACAAGGACAAAATCGAAGCAGCCATGGCTGGCGGTGTCAGTGAAAGACATTTCCAGCCTCATCAGAATGACATGGCCAAACTATGGGCCAAAGATGAGCGCCGCCCCTGGTGGTTTGCACCTGACAAGGTGGAAGCCAATGCCCGACACAGGCAGACTCTGAAACCCTAAGATGTGAAAAAAGGGGCAGCCTGATCGCCGCCCCTTTTCCTTTTCTAACCCTTCAAGTCCACGCTGACCTGTCGCTCGCGCAAGGCTCTGGCATGACGATGCCTCGCCCGCAAACGGGGATTGGTGATCACGCGCCCCAGCGTTTCACCCACTACCATCGCTATGCCCAGTATGGGTAGCACCAGCATCAGGCCCGGCACCCCGGCCAGTTCGCCGCCCACAAAAATCATCAATACAGAAATCAATGGATGCATGTGCAGGCTGCGTCCCAGGGTCATGGGCATGAAGATAAAATCATCCAGCAAGCGCACCGTGACAAACACCATGATGGCACTGTAAGCCAGTAAAGGCGTATCGGGCGTATCAGTGGCTGCAACCAGCACCACCATCATGCACCCCAGCACTGAGCCGACGAAAGGCACCCATGCAAGGATGGCGGATATCAGGGCCAGCGTAAAGGGTGCGGAGATGCCGATAGCCCACAAACCCAGTGCCAGTATGATGGTGTCTATCAGCGTCAACTTTAGCAAACCCTGGAAATAACGACGGGCGGTCTGGTCCACTTCATGCATGAGAAACAGGGTTTCTTCAAAAAAGGCATTCGGCACCGCATTTGCCAGAAATTGCTTGAACTTGCGACCATCGCGTAAGAAAAAGAAAGTCAGGAAAGGTGTTAAAAATACCGCAGGCAATACCGCGGCCATGGAGACCAGGATATTTGCCACATATTGCTGGGCGAAGTTGTCAGTATTACTGGCCATCCAGGCATCCACAGATTCACTGGCATGGGCCTTGTGCAGGATGGGGAAATTTTCTTCCAGAGCTTGCATGCTATTGCGCACAAAGCGTATGCCACCATCGACATAATGTGCCAGCATATCTTGCAGGGAACCCGCGCGCAGGCTGATTTTATTGATGGCGTAAGCCAGCACCAGGGCCAGCAAGATAAAGAAAACACCTCCCACCAGCATCGCCGCCAGATCGCGCGGCAAACCCAGGAGACTCAGGCGCGCCACGGCAGGCACGAGTATGTAATACAGTATCATCGCAAACAGGAAGGGCACCAGCAACCACAAGACCTTGGGCAATAAAAACAGCAGCAGGCAAGTGGAAAACAGTACGCATGCCCAGACTATGGGGCCAGATTGACGCTGGTTCACAAGGCCTCACTACGCGAATTGGCGTCCAGGGAATCGCGCAGGCGACGGCTGTTGAGGCGTGCCAGTTCCAGCGATATCTTATAGCCAATGACGGCATTGGTTTCCAGCAAAGAACTGAAATCTGCACGGAAAAATACGGCGACCTCACAATTTTCTATGGCCTTGACCTGGGCGCTGCGAGGAGAATTATCCAGCAGGGCGACATCACCAAAAAAATTACCCGCTGCCAGCTCGGCAATCATTTCATCACCATGCTCACGCCGGCGATTGATGCTCACCTTCCCGGACAGGATGATATACAGGGCTTGCCCTTCTTCTCCTTCATCAAAGATGATTTCATTGGCAAGGTAATTCCTGTTATGCAGCATGCCGTCGATGATTTTCAATTCACGCGGGCTCAGGGTGGCGAACAGGGACATACCCGACAGGCGCTGCATGCGATAAGAGGTAGGTGGTTGTCTTATCCAGGTGAGTGTCATGTATATCCTTTTTATTATTGATAGCAGAGCAAGCCTGTAATTATGCTTCACCCGGCGACCCTTGCCCATGAAAATCTCATGTATGGCACCCGGGCGTTCTACTAAAAACGTAGATATTAGCACCACAAATACCGCTAAGACACACTCACACTTGTTTTACCTAACCTGTACCAACATTTGCCGCCTGCCTCAAACTGGCAGGACGCAGGCACACATACGTCTTTCGTCTGCAGGTCTGGCGCTTAAATGTCGCGCCCTGGTTCAGATCATCGGTCCACCATGGCCATTCTTTCCTTGCTATAACGCTCTCCTGCCACAGTCTGCATTGCCAGGCCCAAGGCTTGCATGTCCGCATCGTCGAGCACTACTTCGCTGGCATGCAGATTTTCTTCCAGGTACTTCACCCGTTTGGTACCTGGAATGGCCACAATATCCTCTCCCCGATGCATGACCCAGGCCAGCGCCAATTGAGCGGAACTGATATTTTTAGCAATGGCAATCGCCGTGACCTGGTCGGCGGCCTGCATATTGCGATCAAAATTCTCACCCTGCAAGCGCGGATCAAGATGGCGAAAATCGGTCGCAGAATAAGCTTCAGCACGCAGTGCGCTACCGCTGAGAAACCCGCGCCCCAGAGGGCTGAACGGTACCAGGCCTATACCCAGTTCACGCAAAAGTGGCAAAATCTGGTCTTCCAGATTGCGCTCCCATAAAGAATATTCGCTCTGCAAAGCACTGATGGGATGGACCGCATGTGCGCGGCGTATGGTATTGAAACCTGCTTCTGACAAGCCCAGGAAGCGCACTTTGCCTTTTTGCACCAAATCTGCCATACAGCCTATGACTTCTTCGATCGGGATAGCAGGATCTACCCTGTGCTGGTATAGCAAGTCAATATAATCCGTACCCAGTCTTTGCAAAGAGCCTTCTACTGCCTGACGTATATGTCTGGGGTGGCTGTCCAGGCCAGTTATTTGATTATTCTCGATCTTGAAACCAAACTTCGTGGCGAGTACGACCTCACTTCGCCTGCCCCGTAAGGCTTTGCCCAGCAAAGCTTCGTTGGCATAAGGGCCGTATTGTTCTGCCGTATCAAAAAAATTCAAACCCAGTTCCAGCGCCCTGTGGATGGTGGCTATGCTTTCATTTTCATCGGCAGCGCCATAAGCAGTGCTCATGCCCATGCATCCCAGTCCCAGCTCAGAGACGAGCAAACCTTGTTGTCCCAGTTGACGAGTTTTCATCATTTGATTCCATTTTTAAAATTCAAGGTCCGCATCAACGCAGCCAGATTCCAGTCGCGCTGATTTGCCAGAACGGCGATCAATATCATCGCCATGCCCAGCAATTGCACAGTACTCAAGACCGTAGAAAAAAACCACATATCAACCAACAAGGCCACCAGCGGATAAATAAAGGACAAGCTAGCAATACTCGTTGCTGGCAACTTTTGAAAAGCATCGTACATGAGTTTATACATCAGCCCGGTATGGACAAAGCCCAGCAACAATAAACTGCCCCAGCTTTGCCAGTGCCAGTTCCAGCCTGATAAATCTGCCATTGGCGCCAGCACAACGGCACCAAGCAGTAATTGCACACTGGCGATCTGCGCTGGGGCTATACCCTGCAACTTGCGCGTCGCCAGGGTAGCGAAGGCATACAGCAATGCGGCCAGCAAAGCCAACCCGGCACCTGCCAGGGCATGACTGACATGTCCGTCTGCACTGCGCAGGAAATCATGCCGGATATCCAGACCCGAACTCAGCACCACGCCTGCAAACGCAACTAGCAAGAAAGGCAGCTTGCGCCAGAGTTGCCCATCTCTTTGCGTCATGGCCAGCAAGATCAGCAAGAAGAAGGGTTGCACATGGTAGACCACCGTGGCGATTGAAATACTGCTGAGCCTGTAGGCAGAAAACAGGCATAACCAGTTGATGATGAGCGCTGCGGCTCCCAACAATAGCCACTTCACTTGCCTGGCATTCAAGTTTTGCCAACCGCCTTGCCAGTACAGCAAGGCCAGCAGGCTGAGGCCCCCAATCAGACAGCGTAATAAAACCACCGTCATTGCAGGCTGGCCACTTGCCAGCACGAACAGGCCTATGCTGCCGGACAATGTCATTGCCGCTACCATTTGCCATTTTCCTGAACTACCGGAGTTGCTATTCATCGTATCCGCCTGCTTCTGATTTAAGTTGCCTCCATTATCGACAAGCTGACACTCTTCAACAATACGCATAAAATGCAAATTATTATTGCCCTGTAGGCATAAATAAAAGGATATGCATAATGGAAATGCTCAATGAAATGGCGATCTTTGCCCAGGTAGTGGAAAGCGGCAGTTTTTCGGCTGCGGCCCGGCAACTAGGTGTGAATACCTCGGCCATCAGCCGCCATGTCACCAGGCTGGAAGCGCATATGGGCGGCAGGCTGTTGCAAAGAACCACGCGCTCATTTGCCCTGACCGAACTGGGGCAGGAAGTGCTGACAGGCAGCATGCGTATCTTGCAGGCAGCACGTGAAACCCATGCGCTGGCAGGCACTTACAGCCAGCATCCCAGCGGCGTGATACGCGTAACTGCTCCAGTCGCATTTGGTGAAGTCTGGCTGGCCCCCTTGCTACCGGGTTTTCTGGATGCCTATCCCGATGTGTCTGTGCGCCTCACGCTGATAGACCATACCCTGGACCTCATCGATGAAGGCGTGGATCTGGCGATACGCATTTCTCGCGAACTATCACCCGGTCTGGCAGCCCGGCCACTGGGCAAGATGCGCTATGTGCTGGTGGCTACGCCAGATTATCTGCAACAGTATGGCTATCCCACTGAGCCAGATGAGTTAACTGCACATAGCTGTATTTATCTGGGCTATGGCAGCTTTGGTGATCACTGGAACATGCAAAAGGGCAAGCAGCAATGCAATGTGAAAATCCCGGCGCGACTGACCATCAACAATAGTTCAGCCATACTCGCTGCCACCCTGGCGGGTGGTGGCATAGGCCTGGTCCCGGACTTTACTGCGCGAGCTGCCTTCGCAGCGAAGCAGGTGGAAGTTGTTTTACCCGATTGGGAATTTTGCGCACCTTATACGGGCAATATTTATGCTGTTTACACTCCCGGTAAACATCTGGCCTTGAAGATCAGGGTCTTCATCGATTATCTGCTACAGGCACAAAATTCAAAGGCATCATAAGCAAAATCATCATGCACATTTCAACTATCCAATCTTGATTTTCTTCATAGGTCAATAACGCATAAGATAAGCTGGATTTGTTCGTGTACGCGCATAAGGAGCAATGTAATACTGATTTTTCAGATCATTTAGAAATATCAGGTTGAACATCATGCCCTTTGCTCTGCACAGCCGCGCTCTACCTACCGCTACTTCAAATCAGCAAGAAGACGCCCTGGCTATCGCCAGCGCTTTGGCTGGTCAACTGGCCAGCACCGCCGTAGCACGTGATCGTGCAGGCGGGCATGCGCAACAAGAGCGCGAATGGATACGCGCCTCGGGCTTGTTGACACTATCCATCCCGGTAGAATTTGGTGGTCAGGGTGCAGACTGGTCACTGGTGTTTCAGGTGATACGCCTGCTGGCCAAGGCCGACAGTGCGCTGGCGCATGTGTTCGCTTTCCATCATTTGCAACTCGCTGGCATACAGCTGTATGGTAATGCTCAACAACAGCGCCGCTTGCTGGCAGCAACCGTAGAACAAAAATTTTTCTGGGGCAATGCCCTTAACCCTCTGGACAAGCGCACTACAGCGACAAGGACAGATGGTGGCTATATCCTGAATGGCATCAAGAGTTTTTCATCTGGCTCTGTGGGTGCAGAATGGCTGACGATCTCGGCCTGGGATGAACAGACTCAAAGTGCCCTGATCGCCGCAGTACCAACAACGCAAAAAGGTATCTCGGTACAAGCAGACTGGGATGCCTTTGGTCAAAAGCAGACAGATAGTGGCAATGTGCATTTTGAAAATGTCTTCCTGCCTGTTGATCTGGTGTTGCAAGCGCCAGCAACACTGCCCACTGCACAGGCCACTCTGCGCTCGCAAGTTGCCCAGCTCATCATGACGAATCTGTATCTGGGCATAGGCCTGGGTGCCTTTGATGCTGCCCGCCAATACACGCAAGAACAGGCCAGGGCATGGTTTGCAGCGGGCGTGGAGAAAGCTACGGACGACCCTTTCATACAACACCGCTATGGCGAGCTGTGGCTGCTATTGCGCCCTGCAGTTGCACTAGCAGACCAAGCGGCAGCGAGTCTGGAAAAAGCTTTTCGTCAAGGGCCGCTGGTCACGGCAGAAACCCGCGGTGAACTGGCGATTGCAGTAGCAGAAGCAAAATGCCTGGCGCACCGCGCTGGCATAGAAGTCAGCTCGCAAATGTTTGAACTGACTGGTGCGCGTTCCACGTCGGCACGTTATGGCTATGACAGGTTCTGGCGGAATGTCAGGGTACATACCCTCCATGACCCCATCGATTACAAATTGCGCGACCTGGGTCGCTATGTATTGAATGGCAGCCTTCCTGAACCTACAGCATATTCTTGATCGGCAATAAACGTGAGCACACCTCTTATACAAATACAGTCAGTCAGCAAGGCTTTTGCTCTGCCGGATGGCAAGACTTTTCATGCAGTTAAATCTGTCAGTCTCGATATTGAACAAGGCGATATCTTTGGCCTGATAGGCAAGAGTGGCGCGGGTAAATCAACCTTGCTGCGACTGATCAATTTGCTCGAACGTCCGGATAGCGGCACCGTCACCGTCGCCGGTCAGGAACTGACCAGACTCGGTAAAAAAGAACTGCGTGTCGCCAGGCAAAACATAGGCATGATTTTCCAGCAATTTAATCTCTTGCAAAACGCCAGTGTGTTTGAGAACGTGGCCTTTCCATTGAGAATACACACGAAGCAAAGCAGGCATGAAATCGCCGCGCGTGTCGCTGAATGCCTGGACATCGTTGGTCTTTCCAATAAGTCAGACAGTTATCCAGCCCAATTGTCCGGCGGACAAAAACAGCGCGTGGCAATTGCACGAGCACTGGCCAGCAAACCCAATGTGGTTTTGTGCGATGAGCCCACCTCGGCACTGGATGCAGAAACCACACGAGAAGTTTTGGATACCCTGCGTGATATTAATCAGCGTCTGGGTGTCACTATCGTCATCGTCAGCCACGAGTTATCGGTGCTCAGCACCATCTGTAACAAGGTGGCAGTCATAGAAGATGGTGAAATTGCCGAGAGTTTTTCATTGGCAGATACGGGAATACTAAGAAAAACTGCATTGGGCCGTGAGCTGGCTTTTCATGGTCAGGAGAATGGCAGCAATGCACAGTGGAAGGAGTTAAGCCATGTTTGAAAACCTGATTTCATTATTGCCTGAGCTGGGTACAGCAGCGCTACAGACTTTCACCATGCTGGCCATAGGCCTGAGTGCAGCAGTGTTGATAGGCGGCCCTCTGGGTGTCTTGCTTTTCCTCGTCGGTGATGGACAGTCGATGCAAAACCGTCCGCTGGCTGTTTTGCTGGGTTGGCTGGTGAATACCATACGCTCCTTCCCTTTCATTATTTTGCTGGTGGCGCTGGTGCCGTTCACACGTTTCATAGTCGGCACCTCAATAGGCCCGCTGGCGGCAGCCGTGCCTTTGTCGATTGCGGCGATTCCCTATTTCGCACGACTGGTAGAGCAAAGTTTTCGTGAAGTACCACGCGGCGTGATTGAAGCTGCGCACGCCATGGGCGCGTCTGAGTTGCAAATCATTCTCCGCGTCTTGCTGGTAGAAGCGCGCAGTGGCCTGGTGCTGGCACTGACTGTGTTGGCGATCAGTTTCCTGTCTTACTCTGCTGTCGCCGGTGTGGTTGGCGGCGGTGGCATAGGTGATCTGGCGATACGCTATGGTTACTACCGCTTCCAGACAGACGTCATGTTCATCACAGTTGCGCTGCTGATTGCACTGGTGCAGATCATACAGTTCACTGGCAACCGCATTGCCCGTCATATCGATAAACGCTAACTCTTTATTTTTCAAAAGGACACTCTCATGTATCGTCGCCCATTCCTGCTAGCTACGCTCGCTCTTGCCCTCGCCACTACCTTGACTAACTCAGCTTTCGCCAAAGACCCGAAAGAACTGGTGATAGGCACCAGTGCTGGTCCCTACGCTGACCAGGTCAAACTGGGTATCAAACCCATACTGGAAAAACAGGGTTACAAGGTCAAGGTCGTTGAATTCAATGATTACATCCAGCCCAACTTTGCACTGGCAGAAGGCTCACTGGATGCGAATGCCTTCCAGCACATCATCTATCTGAAGAAATTCTCGACCGACAATAAACTCGCCTTGTCAGAATTAATCAAGGTACCAACTGCGCCGATTGCCATCTACAGCAAAAAGCACAAGTCCCTGAGCGAAGTTAAAGAGGGAACGACAGTCGCCTTGCCCAATGACCCGACCAACCAGGCACGGGCGCTGGTCTTGTTGGATCAACTGGGCTGGATCAAGCTGAAGGCAAATATCGATCCTATCCGTGCATCTGAAAAAGATGTCGCGGACAACCTCAAGAAAATCAAACTGATACCGCTGGAAGCAGCACAATTGCCGCGCTCTCTCGAAGATACTGACTTCTCTTTCGTGAACGGCAATTTCGCACTGGCGTCTGGTTTGAAACTCAATGAAGCACTGGCTCGTGAAAAAATCTCGACCAATTATCAAAACCTGGTTGCCATACGCACTGATGACAAGAGCAAGCCCTGGGTAAAAGACCTGGAAGCAGCTTATCGCTCCAAAGAATTTCTGGAAGTGACGAATAAGCATTTCGCCGGTTTCTCCAAGCCTGATTATCAGCAGGCACTTGAAGTCGCAGCCAAATAAATATTTGTATGAGTAAAAAGCTGATCCGCTTCAATGCATTCCAGATGAACACTGTCGGACATCAATCGCCCGGTATGTGGCGTCATCCCAGGGATAATAGTCATCGCTACACCAGCGCAGATCACTGGACAGAGTTGGCGCGCCTGCTGGAAGAAGGCCTGTTTGATGCCATCTTCCTGGCAGATGTACTGGGTGTATATGACGTATATGCCGGGGACACCGATGCAGCATTGCGCCATGCAATTCAGGTGCCGCTGAATGATCCACTGGCGCTGGTGCCGCTGATGGCCAGCGTCACCACACACCTGGGCTTTGGCGTGACTTGCGCACTGACCTATGAACACCCCTATACCTTTGCGCGACGTATCTCTACGCTGGATCATCTGACACAGGGGCGCATAGGCTGGAATATAGTGACCGGCTATCTGGATAGCGCAGCCCGCAACCTGGGCCTGCAAAAGCAACTAAGCCATGATGAACGTTATGACCTGGCGGATGAGTACATGGAAGTGGTTTATAAGTTATGGGAAAAAAGCTGGGATGATCAGGCAGTGGTGCGCGATAAGGAAAGTGGTATTTATACCGACCCGGCGCATGTGCATGCCATAAATCATCATGGCAAATACTATAGCGTGCCTGGCATACATTTGTCCGAGCCTTCACCGCAGAGAACGCCCCTGTTATTCCAGGCGGGTAATTCCGCGCGCGGTACAGCCTTTGCGGCTCAGCATGCAGAATGCACTTTCGTCAGCGGCCCCAGCAAGCAGGTGGTTAAACGTTATGTTGATGACACGCGCGCGGCGTTGAAAACTGCCGGGCGTGAAGCTGGCGATGTGTATATCTACGCACAGGCATTGATCATCTCGGCAGAAAGCAGCGAAGCCGCAAAAGCAAAATATCAGGACTATCGCCAGTACATCGATATTGATGCTTCACTGGCCTTATTGTCTGGCTGGACAGGTGTGGATTTTTCGAAGTTGCCACTGGATGCGACTATCGATTACATAGAATCTGAAGCGGGCCGCTCTGCACTGGCTTCCTTCAGTTCTGCTGACCCTGGCAAGAAATGGACAGTGCGCGAAGCCGCAGAATTTATCGCCCTCGGTGGCCGTGGCCCTGTGCTTGTTGGCGATGCAAGGGAAGTGGCCGATCAACTGGAAGCATGGCTTGATGAAACCGGCATTGATGGCTTCAACCTGACTTTCGCGCTGGCGCATGAAACCATCAGGGACGTGGTGGAATTCATCGTGCCTGAATTGCAGGCACGTGGCCGTTACAAGACCAGTTACAGCGATGGCACTTTGCGCCAGCAACTGTTCCAGCGCGGCTCACGTCTGCCAGAAAACCATATAGGCAGGAATACGCATATTCACAACACACTGGCTGACGCCGCTTAAGAAGGAATGTCATGAAACGCCGCCACTTTCTACAACTATCTACTGTCGCTGCAACTACTGGCATTGCAAGCTTGCCATCGCTCGTCCATGCCGCATCTGCGCTCAAGGAATTGCGTCTCGACTATGCCTATTACTCACCGACCAGCCTGGTGTTGCGCCGTTTTGGCTGGCTGGAAGAAGAGTTCAAGACTGATGGCACGAATATCAAATGGGTGCTCAGTGCAGGCAGTAACCGCGCACTGGAATACCTGAATGCGAATAGCCTGGACATAGGTTCCACCGCTGGCCTGGCAGCCTTGCTGGCCAAGGCCAATGGCAACCCCATCAAGACACCGTATATTTTTTCACGCCCTGAATGGACGGCGCTGGTAGTGCGCAAGGATACTGCTATCCACACTTTGGCCGATCTGAAAGGCAAGAAGGTCGCCGCGACCAAGGGTACTGATCCTTATCTATTTTTGTTGCGTGCCTTGAAAACTGCGGGCCTGAAACGTTCAGATATAGAGCATGTCAGCCTGCAACATGCCGATGGCCGCGCTGCGCTGGAACAAGGCAAGGTAGATGCCTGGGCCGGGCTTGACCCGCATATGGCAGCCAGTGAACTGGAAGCCAATTCGCGCCTGATTTATCGTAACGTCGCTTTCAATACTTATGGCTTTTTGAATGTACGTGAAGAATTTCTGAATAACCATGGCCCGGAAGTGAGTCGCGTATTGCGGGCCTATGAAAAAGCCAGGGCATGGATACGCAGTAACCCGACTGAAGCGGCAAAAATCCTGTCTGAAGAAGCCAAGGTCAGTTTACCTGTGGCTTTGTTGCAAATTAAATTGCGCAGCGACTTTAGCAATGCCCTGCCATCGAATGAGCATATACAGGCCTTGCAGGTCGCCGCACCTATACTGCAGGATGAAGGTCTGGTAAAACCAGGTGTTGACCTGAGCCGTACCATACGCGATCTTGTTGATACCCGCTTTGCCCAAAAGCTGATCACTGTGTAATCCAGACTAGCGAACCAGTATCATGCCATCGACCAGCGCCACCATTATTGCGGATACGCCCGTCAAAGCCACCTCTGCCAGCAGGCAGCGCCCTGCCATGCCGCGTTTCCTGTTGGGCCTGATACTGCCTTTTGCTTTGATCGCACTGGCAGAAATCAGTGTCAGCCGTGGCTGGATCGCGGCCAACCACTTGCCTGCTCCCAGCGAGATTTTCAACACCATTGCTCACCTTGCACAGCAAGGCTTGCTGGCACACATAGGCATCAGTAGCGCCAGGGTGGTCGCTGGTTTTATCGCAGGTGCGGCACTAGCTATCCTGACCGGTTCTGTGGTGGGTCTGAGTACCCGACTGGAGGCGATACTTGACCCCAGCTTTCAGGCTTTGCGTGCGATACCTTCACTGGCCTGGGTGCCTTTGCTCTTGCTATGGCTGGGCATAGATGAAGCGCCCAAACTAGTGCTGATTGCCATTGGTGCTTTCTTCCCGGTGTATATGGGCGTGGTATCTGGCATACGCGGGGTGGACCGGCGACTTATAGAAGTGGGGAAGCTGTATCACTTGTCCACCACCGCCATGATCAGGCGCATACTCTTGCCTGCTGCTTTGCCAGCCATTATCACAGGCTTGCGCAATGGCCTCAGTCTGGCCTGGATGTTCATGGTGGCGGCAGAGCTGATTGCTGCCAGTCAGGGTCTGGGTTATCTGCTGACAGATGGCCGTGAAACCAGCCGTGCCGATATTGTACTGGCGGCGATTGCCATACTCGCGGTACTGGGCAAGAGTAGTGACTGGCTCATGCAAAAGCTGGAAACGCATTTACTGGCCTGGCGGGATACTTACCAGCATGGTAGTGGGGCTTGAGATGAACAGCTTTTCGCCCCCCTTTTTACAAATCGAAGTCGCCAGGAAATCCTACGGCACACGTCAGATACTCAAGAACCTGCAACTGAGCGTGCAACAAGGTGAAATCCTCAGCCTGATCGGTGCGAGTGGCTGTGGCAAGAGTACCCTGCTATCCATCATTGCCGGTCTGGATGGCAATTTTGAAGGGCAAATCAGCCTGGATGGCAGCAAGCTGCAAGGTGTCAGCCGCGACATCGGTTTTATCTTCCAGGAACCACGCTTGTTCCCCTGGCTGACTGTAGCGCAGAATATTGCTTTCGATAGCAATGATATGCATCGTGACAGCGCTAAACTCACCAAACTATTGGCCGAAGTCGGTATGCATGGCTATGAACATGTCCTGCCCAAGCAATTGTCCGGCGGCCAGGCACAGCGCGTAGCGATTGCCCGTGGTTTATTCTCCAGCCCAAAAATCCTGCTGCTGGATGAGCCTTTTTCTGCAGTAGATGCCTTCACCCGCATGAAATTGCAGGATTTACTGCTCAATATCGCCAGTGAATATGGCCTGACCATCATCCTGGTCACCCACGATATCGACGAGGCCCTGTATCTGAGCGACCGTGTCGTACTCATGGATCAGCACGCGGCAACAAGCCGGCAGGAATTCGCGGTATTACAGGAAAGACCACGTAACCGGGCCAAGGCGAGCTTGTCGCATTTGAAAGCTGATATATTGGAAAGCTTGCATGCAGCACATGCTTTTTGAGTAAGCAAATCGAGAATCAAGACCTGCTTAAGTGTTTTGAATAGCAAGTTGGCATATCAAGTCGACACTGGTTTTTGTAGCTTTACAAAGAAAAAGTGCATAATTTTGCAATCCTGCCCGCCTATTGGTAGGATTAGTCCTTTTCAAGCCTGCCATTAATTGTGCGTATGGGTTGCATACGGGTATATATGGCAGGTGAATACAATTCTGACACGATGAGAGACTGGAAATATTTCTCATGTGAAAGTATTTGGGCAATAAGCAGATTTATCACTATTTTCCACCGGATGCCATGCAAAACAGCCTGACGCGTAAGCCTATCGAAATCAAGATTTCTACTGTTGTTGCTGTTGCAATTTTGCTACATGACTCTTCTTTTCCAGTGCTGGAAGCTGCACTAAAAGAAATGACCGCAGGGTCTCCTGATTTTTTTGATGATGAGTTTGCCGTCATTGATGTGGAAGCCATTACTGAGCAGGCACTGGACTGGAACGCGCTTATCCCCTTGTTCAAGTCACATGGCCTGAACCCGGTTGCCGTGCGCCATGCGCGCGAAGAAGATCATGGCACCATACGTGGGCATGGTTTGAGCATAGACGTGGTTAGCAAACCCCGGGCTGAGCCAGAACTGAAAGTTGAAGCTCAGTCTGCACCTGCGCCGCTTGAAGTAGTGGCTGAAATAGCTGCGGCTCCTGCACCCGTTGCAGTTGAGCCACAGGTCATCATTCGCAATATGCCTGCCATGGTGATAGACACGCCAGTGCGCGCTGGCCAGCGCATTTATGCCCGCGGGGCTGACCTGATCATTACTGCCTCAGTCAATAACGGGGCTGAAGTGATTGCCGATGGCAGCATCCATATTTATGCACCTTTGCGCGGCCGCGCCCTGGCTGGCGCAACGGGAAATACCGAAGCCAGAATTTTTGCCCTGACCATGGAGCCTGAACTGGTTTCCATTGCCGGGATATATCGTACGTTTGAAAATGGCTTCCCGGCCTTACTACCCCATCATCCGGTTCAAGTTAAACTGCTTGGTGACAGTATTGAAGTATCATCAGTGAAATCAGCAGGCTAATTTGCAAGAAAACGCCCTCAATTTTCAGTATCTTCGGATAGATTAAAGGAGTTATTTGTGGCAAGAATCATCGTTGTAACATCCGGTAAGGGCGGCGTAGGCAAGACCACTTCCAGTGCCAGTTTTTCTTCTGGCCTGGCCATGCGTGGCCATAAAACAGCCGTGCTGGACTTTGACGTGGGTTTGCGTAATCTTGACCTCATTATGGGTTGCGAACGCCGCGTCGTGTATGACCTGGTGAATGTCATCAGTGGTGAAGCGACCCTGAACCAGGCCCTGATCAAGGATAAGCACTGCGACAACCTGTTCATTTTGCCCGCCTCACAAACCCGCGACAAAGATGCCCTGACGGAAGAAGGCGTTGAACGGGTATTGAATGACCTGATCAAGATGGATTTTGAATTTATCGTCTGCGATTCGCCTGCCGGTATCGAGCGCGGCGCAGTGATGGCACTGACTTTTGCCGATGAAGCCATCGTCGTGACCAATCCTGAAGTCTCGTCGGTCAGGGATTCTGATCGCATCCTGGGCATTATCCAGGCCAAGTCCAAGCGTGCCCAGGCTGGTGGTGAACCAGTCAAGGAACATCTGCTGATCACCCGTTATTCACCAAAACGGGTGGAAGCCGGTGAGATGTTGTCCTATACCGATGTACAAGAAATCTTGCGCATCCCATTGATTGGTGTTATTCCTGAATCCGAAGCGGTACTTCATGCATCTAATCAAGGTAACCCTGCCATTCATATGAAGGGCAGTGATGTTTCTGATGCCTATGAAGACGTGGTTTCACGCTTTTTGGGCACAGAAGTACCTTTGCGTTTCATTACTTACGAAAAACCGGGGCTGCTGCAACGCATTTTCGGAGGCAAATAATATGGCTCTGCTTTCATTTTTATTTAATACCAAACCCAAAACCGCCAATATGGCGAAGGAACGCCTGCAAATCATCATTGCACGCGAGCGCACTGGCCGCGAAGGTGGCTACGATTTTTTGCCTGCATTGCGCGAAGAGCTGATCGCTGTCATTTCCAAGTACACCAAGGTCAATCCGGAAGACATCAAAGTTTCGCTGGACAAGCAAGGTAACCTGGAAGTACTGGACGTCAACGTGGTCTTGCCGGAACTCGAATTACGTAGTTAAGGTCCAATTTGTGTTTGCATTGCTGAAGCCAGTGATGCAAATTTGGCGAAACAGTAACTAGCAAGCAACAAAATTTGAATTTATCGCCTCCATTTGTCGAAAATTTGTAACAACAAGTAAGATGTGTTTTTTTCACATTTTTTCACATTTACTTATTTTTTCACTTGCTTTCGATATAATGGAAGTTATTCCACTTTATTTGCCGGACATCAACGGTAACATCCCATGAGAATCGCTGTACTTGACGACGACAATAATTTGCTCGAATTGGTCTGCACCATATTGAATGCAGCCGGTCATACGACTCACCCTTTCCTTAGCGGGAAAGAGATGCTGCATCAATTGCGCAGGGAGAGTTACGACATGCTGATACTCGACTGGCAAGTACCAGACCTGAGCGGCACCGAGATTTTGCACTGGGTACGCGAAAAACTCTCGCCTACCCTGCCGGTCTTGTTCATGACCAGCCGCTCCGGCGAAGACGATATCGTCGCTGGCCTGGCTGCCGGTGCCGATGATTACATGATCAAGCCCATACGCCGCAGTGAAATGGTGGCGCGTGTGCAGGCTTTGTTACGCCGCGCCTACCCTACCCAGGCAGCATCTGAACATCTGCAATTTGGCATCTACAAATTTGAAACACGCGCGGGCCGCGTCAGTGTCAATGAAGTACCGGTAGAAATGACACAAAAGGAATTTGACCTGGCTCTGCTACTGTTCCGCAACCTTGGCCGCCCACTGTCGCGCGCTTACATACTGGAAGCGGTATGGTCACGCGATGTGGATATCCCGTCCCGTACCATGGATACACATATCTCCCGTGTACGCAGCAAACTGGAATTGCGACCGGAAAACGGCTACCGCCTGGCACCCGTCTATAGTTACGGTTACCGCCTCGAACAGATGACACCAGAATAAACACCTCCGGGGCAGCCAAGGCTGCCCCGGAAAGCTTTTCCCAACAAGGAGTCCCGCATGAGACTAAGCACCCCCACACTCTTGCGACAAGTACCGTTTTGCCTGTTCTCCAGTCTGGCCCTGGCAACACCTGCCTATGTCTTTGCCAGCCAGCCTGCAGCCGCCCCCGGCAGTTTCATCAATACCCCGCCAGACATGACTTATTTCGCCCTGCAAGGCGATACGCTGTCGGCCATCGCCAAGCGCTATACCGAGAAAACCAGCAACTGGCAAATCCTCGGCAAGCGTAACAATATCGGCAACGACAGGACCATCCCCATAGGCACGGCCATCCTGATACCTCTAGAGTTATTGCCGGAAGAAGCCAGTGAAGCCAGGGTCATCGCCATGACGGGTAACCCGGCCTATAAAGCCGCTGACGGTACGACCGGCAACCTGGCACTGGGCAGCGTCCTGAAAGAAGGCGCGCAAATCAGTACCGATAAAAATGGCTTCCTGACGCTGGCCTTGCCGGATGAATCACGCATTTCCATTCCATCGAACAGCAATGTCAGCCTCTCCAAACTGCGCAAGACCAAGTATACGGCCAGCCCGCGCACTGAAGTCACGCTACTGCAGGGCAAGGTGGAGTCACGCGTATCTTCACTGGTCGGCAACAAGGGCCGTTTTGAAGTGCGCACTAATCTGGCCGTGGCGGGTGTACGTGGCACGAATTTCCGTGTTGGCGTGAATGAAGATGGCATTGCCAATGAAGTGCTGGAAGGTGGCGTTGCCGTCAATAATGCCAGCGCCAAAAAGAAAGAAGAGCTGGTGCTGACTGCAGGCAAGGGCAATATCATCTCTGCGTCAGGCATAGGCAAGGTCGTCGATTTGCTGCCACCACCAAAGATGAGCGACAGCTATTTGCTGCAAGAACGTCCTACCCTGCAATTCCAGGTTGACACCACGCCGGAAGCAGCAGGCTATCGCGTGCAAATTGCCAAGGACAAGGACATTATCGATGTCCTGGCAGAGAACCGCTACAAGGATAACCGCTTCAAGTTTGATGGCTTTGCCGATGGCAATTATTTTGTGCGCATTACCGCCATCGACAAACTGGGCCTGGAAGGCTTGCCACTGGTCAAAGCCGTGACCCTGAAAGCCCGCCCAGAACCACCTTTCACCGTGCAACCCAAAAACAAGGTACGCGCCGAGCGTCTGGATTTTGCCTGGACCGAAGCCAGCAATGCCGTCAGCTACCACCTGCAGTTTGCCAGGGATGCAGCATTCAAGGACTTGCTGATCGACAAACCTGACCTGAAAGAAGTGCAGTTCAGTGCTGAGCGTCCCAAGGATGGTGAGTACTACTGGCGCGTAGCGACGATAGCGAATACTAACGGCAAGGCTGACCACGGCCCGTATAGCGACGTGCAGAAATTTACAGTCTTGCCTGCCACCAGCCTGGCACCGCCAGATGAAGGCAATGGTAATCAGTTGTCGTTTAGCTGGGCATCTGAACCGGGGCAGAAATTCCTGATACAGATCAGTATGGATGCTGAATTCAAAAAACTGTATCTGGACAAGGAACTCGACAAGGCTGAACTGAAGATACAAAGGCCACAAGCTGGTACTTACTTCATCCGTGTCCGTTCCACCGACCCGGATGGCTATGTCAGCGCCTTTACCGCCACCCAGAAAATCACTCTGCTGCCACGCTGGACCAGTGGTGATGGCACGGCGATACAAAGCGGCGGCGGGCCGGTAGGCACGAATTATTGAGAGACTATTGCGTTACAATCACATAAGGTCAGATCAATAGCAAAATTACATGAAAAACAGCCACTTACAGGTAGAACGTATTGCATTACGGGAGTGGCTGGTTCTCAGTACCCTTATCCTCCTCTTCACCACTGGCCTCTTGTACTACAGGTCGCTGGAGCGGGCAGACCTGGTCTTGTATGACAGGCTCATGCAACTCAATTCCCGCCCGGCGCGGGATGACATCATCATCGTAGGCATAGACAGCCATAGCCTTGCTGAACTGGGCAAGTGGCCCTGGCCGCGCCTGCGTCATGCCGAACTCATCAAGCAAATCAGTGCTGCCCAGCCTGTCGCCATCGGCATGGACTTTGTATTTACCGAAGCCGAAGAACGTGATGAGCAAGCACAAAACGGTGACCAGCAACTGGCTGAAGCCCTGGTACGCAGCAATAATGTGGTCTTGCCGCTGATTTCGGAAAATGCAGGCAGGGGTTTGACGACTGTGCGCCCTATACCCTTGCTGGCCAGTGCCGCACGCCAGCTGGCCCATATAAATCTTGAGCTGGACAAGGATGGCGTCGCGCGCAGCGTGTTTTTGCGCGAAGGCATGAATGGAGAGTGGTGGCCGCATTTTTCCCTGGCCATGGCCGATGTGGCGAAGAACATCACACCCGGGACCGAGACTGATTTACCCGGCGAACGCCTGGCCGCAGCCATACGCAATGCCCCGGTTGAACCTGGCACCTGGCAGCGTGACTACCTCATGCATATTCCTTTTGCTGGCAGCAGTGGTCATTTTCGTTCCGTACCCTATGTCAGTGTCTTGCGCGGTGAAGTACCTGCTGACTTTTTCAGGAACAAATATGTGCTGGTAGGGCCGACGGCCAGCGCCATGGCGGACTCTTTCCCCACCCCGGTATCCGGCAACGAAGGCATGATTTCCGGGGTGGAAATCAATGCCAATATCCTCGCTGCCCTGCTGGATCAGCGCAGCATACGCTCTGCCCCCGCGGCTTACCTGTACTTGTTGAATTTGCTGGCAGTAGCAGTAGCACTCATGGCATATCAAATGCTGTCGCCGCGCAAAGCCTTGCTGGCGACTGCCGTAGTGGCCTTGATTACCACGCTGGGTAGCTGGGCCATGCTGCGCTATACCGGTTTTTGGGCCGCACCCACCACGGCCCTGCTGGCGCTGGTGATTGCCTACCCATTGTGGAGCTGGCGCAGGCTGGAAGCTGCCATACGCTTCCTGGCAGAAGAATTTCGCATACTCGACAAGGAACCGCATCTCTTGCCCGAGTTTATCGATGACGATGAAGAACAACCAGCACGCGCCCTGACCGACACCCTGGAACAAAGCATCAATGCCATGCGCGAAGCGGTCGACCGGGTGCGCGACTTGCGCCAGTTTGTCAGCGACAGCCTGGCCAGCCTTCCCGACGCCACCATGGTCACCACCACTGACGGAAATGTCTTGCTGGCCAACCAGCCAGCTTTGACTTACTTTGCGGGCATAGGCATGCCCAAGGTAAATGATGCCCTGGTACCTTATCTGTTTGCCAAGATGTCGCCACCACAAAGCGGCGAAACCGGGCCAGACACCAGTTTTAGCTGGTGGGACTTGCTCGACATCAAACACACCAAAACCATGTCGCAAGGCATAGAAGTACGCGACCCGCAGGGCAAGGATTTGCTCATCAAGAGCGCACCAAGTTACAACGGTGAAAAACAGCTGGTGGGCTGGATAGTCAGCCTCATCGATATCACCAGCGTGCGTGCCGCCGAGCGCAGCCGGGATGAAACCCTGCATTTTATTTCGCACGATATGCGCGCACCGCAGGCATCGATACTGGCTTTGCTGGAATTGCAAAAAGACAGTGCTACTGCCCTGCCTGCTGATGAATTCATGGCGCGCATAGAAAGAGCTTCACGTTCTACGCTGGGCCTGGCAGATAATTTTGTACAACTGGCGCAGGCCGAGTCGCAGAACTATCGCTATGAGGAAGCCGACTTCCAGGACATCCTGCTGGTAGCAACCGAAGAAATGTGGTCACTGGCCCGCAGCAAGAATATCCGCATACAAACAAAAATTCAGGATGAAGAATTCCCTGTGCTGGTAGACAACTCCCTGATGACCAGGGTGTTGACGAATCTGTTGTCGAATGCCATCAAATACAGCCCCAAGGACACCACCATCACCTGCTCACTGGTGCGTGAGCAGCGCCTGGCTGACTCTGTCATTGTCTGCTCGATTGCTGACCAGGGCTATGGCATTACCCATGCAGATCAAACCAAGCTGTTCCAGCGCTTCCAGCGCTTCAAGACCAATGACCAGCCTAAAAATGACGGCATAGGTCTGGGCATGGTCTTCGTCAAGGCTGTACTGGACAGACATCAGGCGACCATAGACTTCAGCAGCGTGCCTAACGAAGGCACGACATTTAATATTCGCATCCCGGCTGATCTGGACTAAGCTGATCAGTCTGGGCGAAGGAACGCGCCTTTTTCTGCAAGAAAGTAAGAATTACCTTGCTGATTTGCATGTTGCAAAAAAGGCATAATTTCATGGCAGTAGCGGCTCTTGATATACATCAAGTACCTGCGCTCAAGAAAATGCTGATGCAAAGCGTTATAATGTAAGCTTAAATCCTCCCTCCCTTATTTTCAGCTTATTTGCAATGCAACTGTCTGCCGTAGGCCTCAACCACACGACCGCGCCGCTTTCCCTGCGCGAAAAAGTCGCCTTCTCGCCTGAGCAAATAGCTCAGGCGGTAGTGGCTGCGCGTGCCTGGTTTGGTCGCGATGACAATGTGGCAAGGCACGGTAATGAAGCAGCAATCCTGTCTACCTGCAACCGCACAGAGCTGTATGCAGCCTGTACTGGTGCGAATGCCATTGATTCTACTGCGCACTTCCTGGCGGATTTTCATAAACTGTCTTACACCGACTTACGCCCGCATTTGTATACGCTGCCGCAAGACAATGCGGTAAGGCATGCCTTCCGCGTTGCCTCTGGCCTGGATTCCATGGTCATAGGCGAGCCACAAATCCTCGGGCAAATGAAAGATGCGGTGCGCCAGGCAGAAGCTGCCGGTGGCCTGGGTACTTATCTGCACCAGATGTTCCAGCGCAGCTTTG
Organism: Undibacterium pigrum; assembly: GCF_003201815.1. Taxonomy (GTDB): domain Bacteria; phylum Pseudomonadota; class Gammaproteobacteria; order Burkholderiales; family Burkholderiaceae_D; genus Undibacterium; species Undibacterium pigrum. The sequence goes on along the minus strand of NZ_QJKB01000019.1, from coordinate 12,683 downwards.
CGGTTGCGAAGGAAGTACGTACTACCACAGAAATAGGCGCGCACAGTGTTTCCATGGCAGCCGCTGCGGTGCGTCTGTCACAAAGAATTTTTGACAAGATAGCTGACCAGCATGTCTTGTTCATCGGTGCGGGTGAGATGATAGAGCTGTGCGCCACTCATTTTGCGGCGCAAAACCCCAAGTCACTCACTATAGCCAACCGCACGCTGGAACGCGGTGAATCACTGGCCCACCGCTTCAGCGGCAAGGCCATACGCCTGGCAGACTTGCCGCAGCAACTGGCGCAATTCGATATTATTGTTTCTTGCACGGCCTCATCCCTGCCCATCATCGGTCTGGGTCTGGTGGAACGTGTCGTCAAGGCGCGCAAGCACCGTCCCATCTTCATGGTGGATCTGGCAGTGCCACGCGATATAGAACCTGAAGTCGCCAAGCTGGATGACGTGTTTTTATACACTGTCGACGACCTTGGCACGGTTGTGCAAACCGGCCTGGAAAACCGCCAGGCTGCTGTTGCTCAGGCAGAAGCCATCATAGAAACCCGCGTGCAATCCTTCATGCACTGGGTAGATGGCCGCGCTGTTGTACCAGTGATACAGGACTTACATGAAAGCAGCGAGCAATTACGTTTAATAGAACTCGAGCGTGCGCGCAAGATGCTGGCGCGTGGTGAAGATATAGACGCCGTACTCGAAGCCCTGTCCAAAGGCATCACAGCCAAATTTCTGCATGGCCCGCAACAGGCACTGCATCAGGCCAGCGGCGATGAACGCGCCCGCCTGGCAACGCTGTTACCTCAATTATTCCGCACCAAGCGTTAGCGATTCGCTACGCCGCTGGCCTGTACGCGTATGCGCTTACGGGCATTTTCTTCTGGGTCAGTCTGACCCGCCCCATCCTTAGCGTAATCAGCATCATTAGCTATACAGTCAAAGAATATAATATGAAACCATCAATGCTACACAAGCTGGACCAGCTTGCCGAACGCCTGGACGAAGTCGGCCACCTGCTCATGCAGGAAGGTGCCACCAATGACATGGATGCCTACCGCAAACTGAACCGCGAACATGCCGAGCTGGAGCCACTGGTCGCGCTGTACAACAATTACAAACAAGCCCAGGCCGATATCGCCGAAGCCGAACTCATGCTCAGCGACCCCGACATGAAGGCCTTTGCCCAGGACGAGATCGAAGCCGCCAAGAACACCATGCAAACACTGGAAAGTGATTTGCAAAAAATGCTGCTGCCCAAAGACCCGAATGACGACCGCAACATCCTCATGGAGATACGCGCCGGTACAGGCGGTGATGAAGCCGCCCTGTTCGCTGGCGATTTGCTGCGCATGTATATGCGCTTTGCCGAGCGCAACCGCTGGCAGACCGAGATCATGTCTGAGTCTCCATCCGAGCTGGGCGGCTATAAAGAGGTCATCGTGCGCCTGGCTGGCCAGGGCGTGTATTCCAAACTCAAATTTGAATCTGGCGGGCATCGTGTACAGCGCGTACCGGCGACAGAAACCCAGGGCCGCATCCATACCTCGGCCTGTACTGTTGCTGTCATGCCCGAAGCAGATGAGCTGGCAGACGTGGTCATCAACAATGCCGACCTGCGTATAGACACCTTCCGCGCCAGCGGTGCCGGTGGCCAGCATATCAACAAGACTGACTCTGCCGTGCGCCTGACGCATATCCCTACCGGCATCGTCGTCGAATGCCAGGATGGCCGCAGCCAGCATCAAAACAAGGCGCAAGCCATGCGTGTTTTGGCAACCCGCATCATGGATGGCCAGTTGCGTGAGAAGCAAGCCAAGGAAGCCGCAACCCGCAAGAGCCTGATAGGCTCAGGTGACCGTAGTGAGCGCATACGCACCTACAACTACCCGCAAGGCCGTATGACAGATCACCGCATCAACCTGACGCTGTACAAGCTGGACTTCATCATGGACGGTGAACTGAATGAGCTGACAACCGCCCTGGTGGCGGAACACCAGGCAGAATTGCTGGCTGAGCTGGGCGATGATTGATACCGGTAGTGCAGCCAGTAGTCCAGCCGGCAGTACAGCCTATATTTAGGGTAAAACATGCTTTCGCGTAATTTCATGAACTTTTGATTGCGCAATCACATCAAACTGTCGGATACTCGCTGCCACTATCAGGCGATGCAGAACTAAAACATCAGGTCTGCATCCAACTACAATTCTTTCACCGCGTTCACCATGAATCTGTCGAAAAAAATTCTGCTATCGGTTGCTGTTACTTGCGTGGGTTTGCTGGCGGCTGCCATGTATTTGCAACTCGTGGAAAAAATGCTGCCTTGCCCCTATTGTGTATTCCAGCGTTATGCCTTTGTCCTGATCGCAGTTTTTTGCCTCATCGCCGTTGCTACTGAAGGTATAGTCCACCGCATCACGACTGGCCTGGCATTATTGTCGGCCCTGATAGGTGCTGGCGTGGCTGGCAAGCATATCTGGATACTTGAGCACCCTGCCCTGTCCTGCGGCATAGACCCGTTGGAAACCGGCTTGAACAGCATCTTCCTGGCGCAATGGTGGCCAGCCATGTTCAAGGCAGATGGCTTGTGCGAAACACCTTATCCACCTACCCTGGGCTTGTCACTGCCAGCCTGGGCAGGCATATTCTTTATATTATTTAGCCTGACCTTGCTGATTGTGTTGATACGCAATCAAAAAACCAAGCGCGGCATGTTTGGCCCCTCACGCTGATGCTGGACTGGCTACAGCCTGGCATCACCCTGGCTGGCTGTGAAAACGCCAGCCCGCTGGAACGCATAGACACCCGCCTGTTGCTCATGCACGGCCTGGGCTTGACGCGCATACAATTGATTACGCAGTCCGAACTGGTGCTCAATACAGAACAACTCGCTATCATGGATGGCTTGTTCAGCCGTCGCATCCAGGGTGAACCGATTGCCTACATAGTGCAGGAACGCGAATTTTTTGGTCTGAACTTCCATGTCACGCCGGATGTGCTGATCCCCCGTCCCGATACAGAGTTACTGGTCGAACTAGCTTTGCAATATGCCCCAGTCAATTCCGGGTTACTGGATATGGGTACGGGTTCTGGCGCGATTGCCGTTGCCATCGCGCATCAAAGACCAGACTTGCAAGTAACTGCTCTTGATGTCAGCCCAGCCGTACTGGCAGTGGCGCAAGAAAATGCCAGCAGGCATCTGCCAGCAGCCAAGGTGAAATTCTATTGCAGCAACTGGTATACCGCTCTCTCTGAACAACAGTTCCAGACCATCGTCAGCAACCCGCCTTACATCGTAGCCAATGATGCGCATTTGCAACAAGGTGATTTGCGCTTTGAACCTGTCGATGCCCTGACCGACTATGCTGATGGCTTGTCTGCCTATCGCCACATCATAGGTCAGGCCCATTTGCATTTACTGGCAGATGGCTGGATCTTGCTGGAACATGGTTATGATCAGGCAGAATCAGTACGGGACTTATTGATAAAAGCCCGGTTTACCGAAGTACAAAGCTGGCGAGACCTGGCGGGAATAGAGCGGGTATCAGGCGGAAAACTTCTGGCACTGACATCAGAACAGACATAAAAAATGGCGCAGACTGCGCCATTTTTTATCGGACAGGAAAAACTTAGTTCCTGGATGGGAAGATACCTTCCATCGCGATGATGTAGTTCAAACCCAGGTAAGGTTGCATGATAGAGATCGTAGCACTCGATACGACTGGCACAGTCAGCGGACTACCAGTGCCTGTGTTCCCAGAAGTAACGTTTGCAGTACCAGTCAAAGTAGTCTCCACACTCTTGGTGTTGAGCGCTACCAAATTTGTTGCATCGCCAGTTGTTGGCAAATAGACTGCCCCGGCAGTACCACCTGTGCCAGAGTTGCAAAGCGCAGCGTTTGCAGACGGAGCTGTTCCGCCTGATGCAGGTGACGCAGGTCCGTTACTTGTCGCATTCAACACAGAAGTTGCGCCAAAACTACTGCCGCTTATTGAAACGCTATGATTGTGTGAAGGCAAATTGGTTGAGTTCAAGGTGACCGTGGCAGTACCATTGGAAATGACAGTTACATTATTACTACCCGCTCTTTCACCTTGCGACACATTCTGCAAACCAGGTCCTTGCGCTTGGGAGCCAACAACAACACGTCCACGCAGATCAGGTATGCCAAATGTATTTTGGCCATCACCACCATACATGGTACCCAACAGGGCAAACATGGCAGAATTTTGCTGGATAGGCACAGTTTGTCCATTGCAGAACAGCCAGCCACGAGGAGGATAGTTAAAGCCTACGGCCAATACGGTACCCATAAATGCATCCATTGCATACTCCAATTCAAGTTATCGTTTAAATAGGGATTGTGCTATCTAGTCTCTTCTGCATCCACCCCTTCACCAGGGAGTTGAATTCAGGGCTTTCATCAATGGCTTTAATATGCAAACAAACAAGCAATTTCAAAAAAAGCAAACCAATTCTACAACCCTTGTGCAAAAAATACACTGCAAATTTTTCATCGTCACATCAGTTAACAAATTTTAACTTTTGTGCGCAATTGCTCTAGTTGACTATACTTTTGCTCGCAGAGGTCTGCAAAATCTGAACCTGGCTTTGCTGGTACGAGACCGCTGGGTTGAGGATCGCCGTTAAAGCTGATGTGCCGGTGTTTTGAATGCAAGCCTGATCGCTGTTTCAGTTTCTCCAATAATTGTTCATCGCAATCAAGTTGAAAAAGACTCAGCAAATCTGACCAAACCACATCAGGCAATTGCTGATAATTCAACAGGAGCAAATCTTCAGCCTCAGCATGTTCCAGCCCTGCGCAATACATGCTGTGCAGCATACTCGCAGCATAGGCATCAAAATCTGCGGCAGGAAAGCCAGATACAACGGGTTTGAGCCGGGACGTATTAAGCAAGCCAGGTATCATCTGCGGCCCACGTTGACGCTGGTGTGAAGCAAGCACAGCCTGCGGTTCACGGTATAAAAAAATGATAGGGATGGCAGGATAGGCCTTGCGCACAAAGGGTAGCCAGGGCAAATGCCAGCTATCAAATTTGATAAAAAAATGAGTCTCTTCGTCACGCCGTCTTTGTCCCAGAGCGGCGATCAGGGCCCGAAAAACAGGTATCGCATTTTCTGCTGCAGCTTGCTCGTGGCAATAGCGAAAAAATGCATCAATGACAGGCGGTTCAGACATCACGATGCAATGTGGCAGCGACGCCAGCATCTGCGTCAGCAAGGTAGAACCGCAGCGTGACACATGGAAAATAAAAGCCGTGGGTGCCACCTGTGGCATGCATGCAAGTCGCTCATGCAAGCTTTCTATCGGTGTGTGGCAAACTTGCCTTTGCTCGCGGCTTTGCTGGTTCAGTGTGTCGAGAAAAAAAGACTCCAGAAACCGCGCCTCTCCCAAATAACGCCAGCATACATTTTCCGTAGCAGCATCAATTGTTACCGGATACCAGCCCAGCATCGAAGGCAAATCACCTTCATTGATCTGCTGGCCGCGCAACAAAGCTCTTTCTTCGGCCACAAAACCGACTTTATTACCTATGCGATTAATTTGCATATTCAACCCGCTGATGCCTGTCCGAGCCGGATTGCTTCAAGGCGGCTGGCAATTTGGAGACCAGCACTTTGCCCCGTGGCACGCAGCATGGCGATCACTTCCTGTACATTGCCGTCATGAATGGCCGGATCATCATATTTTGGTTTTGGTCTGGCAATCCATCCAGCCTCCAGAAACACTCGCTCCAGCCAGTCATTACTGATGCAATCTATCATCAAATGCACCCGTGCCTGGCTGCCCCGATTCACCACGCCATGCAGGCAAGCGGCATTCAGATACCAGGTATCACCAGCAGAAAAATGCACTTCTTCGCCATCAATGGTGAACAGCACGTCGGGTGTCGTGGTGATGGGTACATGCAGACGGGTAATCCCATCCTCCAGCGAAGTACCATCGTCCCTGTGCTCTTTGATAATACCGCCAGCCTCCAGCGACATCAGGCGCACAGATGTTTTGTCACATTGAAACGTATCAACCACTTCCCGTAAATAAGGGCAACTTTGCATGAGTGCCGTATCCTGAAAATTGCCTTCATTCACAGGCATGATGTGATCAATACGGCCATCCACCGCACGCAAGGGCAGGCAGGTCCAGTTGTTGACGTAGGCATTGGTATTGAAATGACTGATCCAATCTGAGGCCTCGAGTTGCAGCAGTTCTGCATGCAAGCGGGCTAAATCAAAACTGAAAGGTAACTTCAGATAACGGCTAGGCTGTCGCATCAAACTGCCCTTGTTGTGTGATCTTGTTAGCGAGAGTGTTGGCGGGCAATACCTCGTTTAAAGTGTTTGTCCCGGCAAGCTCCTGAGCCTGCCAGTGCATTTGCTCAAACAGGGCATCAGCCCCGAGTGCCACAAAACCCAATTTCAAATACAAACCGCGCGCGGCGAAGTTAGTTTGTTCAACGGCGAGGCTGACTCCCTTTCCCTGGTCTTGTGCATCTGCCTGCAGAGCCAGCAAAATAGTCTTGGCGATACCTTGACGTTGCGCTGAAGGAATAATCGCAATATCGATCAGACGCAATTCATCGCTGCCAGCATGGATAATGACACGCCCGACAGGCTGACCAGCGTGCTCAACAATCACATGCCTGGCCTCAGGATAATTCAGCCTGACGCCCTCCATCTGTACATGCTGTTGCATTTTGATCATTTGCGCGATGAAGGCAGCATCCATGGGCATTTGTCGCAAGTCTTCACGGCGGCTGGCATACAGTACATCCAGAAACGCCTGATCGTCTTCATGCACTTCACGCAATCCAAGCGCAGCAGGTAATTTATACACAAGCACTCCCAAGCTGGTTAAAATAACATGCATATTATCCTGCCTATGCTTGTGTTTTCTTGCAAGTGAAACTTTTCACAACATTGATCATGACCATCAGCCTAGAACAAGTACACCCCCTCATCGGCAACAAATTTCAACTCGAAACCTCGAATGGCGTCATGCATCTCGAACTGGTAGAAGCAGAAGAACGTCCACGCCGGGGCATACCAGAAAATTTCCGCACCCCTTTGCTATTGATTTTTGCAGGATCATCCAGGCAGCCACTGGCACAAGATAATTATTTTGTTGAACACCCTGCCTTGGGCAGACACATCTGGACTGTCGCACCTACCCTGGCTGACCATGCCAAAGGGCAATATCAACGTCCACATGAAGACGGTGGAACCTGTGTTTATTACCAGGTTTTCTTCAATTAATTTCTCTGTGACAAGACTTTTTAAGCTTATCTATGTGTCATTCAAATTTTTCATCTAATTTGCTTAATTAATTAGCAGATTTTTTGTTACATTTGCACGCAAAAAAAGTTTTCAATGTTAATATTGCAGTTAATTTTTTAACACTTAATCATTTATCTTCTTGATTTATCAAGATAAATTGCAAATCAGAAATATCGGCGATCCAACTGATTGACGGCGATAATGCAATGGCAGTGCCCTTTATTCAGTCCTGGATTTTTGATTTGTTACGTATCGGGTTTCTGCTTAGTCCCGATTTTTTTAGCTTATCGGTGGTGTGCGGATGCCTGGAAGTAATCAAACGGAAAGCAGTGCAGAACCTGCTGCAAACAGAGTCAAAACCTGGTGGCTAAGTGGCCTGCCCGGCGCGGGGAAAACAACACTTGCGCAAACCCTTGCCCGGCATCTGCGAGAACTATCTATCCCCGTGTGCGTGCTGGACGGCGATGAAATAAGACAGGGCTTATCCAAGGACCTGGGCTTTAGCCTGGCTGACCGTGAAGAGCAAGGCCGCAGAACGGCAGAAGTCGCTCGCTTGCTTAATCTCAACGGCATATCTGCCATAGTCGCTCTGGTCTCTCCCAGCATGCGTGGGCGAGCCCTGGCCCGTGGCATCATAGGTCATGACAAGTTTGTCGAAACCTACGTTTCGACCCCCTTACATGTCTGCCAGCAACGTGACCCGAAGGGCTGGTATGCAAAAGCCAAACAAAATCCCTCGCTTCAATTGACTGGTATATCAGCGCCTTATGAAGCACCAACTTCTGCCGAATGTGTAATAGACACGAATCAAACAAGCTTGGCAGATGCAATTGTTCAACTGACTTCATTTTTGCGAGTGTGAACATATGGCAATTATTAAAACTCATTTCCGATCTGGTGAATCAGGCTATAGACATTTTTTTCGCTATTACGATGAGCTTACGGCTTTGCATTAACTTGATTAATTTTTCGATAATCTAGCCGATAAACATTGCAATATAAATTGCGTTAATACCATTTTTCAATTTGGACAACACAAATATCCCATGTCACTAGCCAAATACCATTTCATTTCAGGCTTACCACGTTCTGGCTCAACCTTGCTGGCAGCCATCTTGAGGCAAAATCCGCGTTTCCAGGCTGGAATGAGCAGCGCTGTTGGCGCTCTGGTAAATGCTGTGCTCGCACAAATGAGTGCCGGAAGTGAGGTATCCAGTCTGCTTAGCCAGACACAGCGAAAAGACGTCATGCAAGGTCTTTTCGATGCCTATTACAAAAATGAACTGAACAAAGAAGTGATTTTTGACACCAACCGCATGTGGAGTTCCAAGTTACCGCTGTTAATGGATTTATTTCCTCGTGCCAAAATGATCGCTTGCGTACGCAATGTTGGCTGGGTCATGGATAGTATAGAGCGCCAATTTCGTAGTAACCCTTATGAGAACAGTAAACTGTTTGGCGGCAATATGTCACGCAGCACTGTCTATCAACGCTGTGAAGGTCTTGCACAACATGATCAGATGGTTGGCTATTCGTGGGCAGGATTGCGAGAAGCCTTTTACGGGGAGCATGCAAAATCTCTGCTGGTGATTGACTACGACTTGCTGGCTCAAGCACCAGAAAAAATCATGCGACTGTTGTACCAGTTCATCGATGAACCTTATTTCCAGCACGATTTTGAAACACTGGAATACGACGCACCAGATTTTGACTTGCAACTCGGTGCGCCTGGCCTTCACAGGGTAAAACCAAAAGTTGAATTTACTGAAAGACGTACCGTCCTCCCCCCTGATTTATTTGACAAATACTCGAAACTGACGTTCTGGTCCGACCCTAGTGGTAGTGCAGCAAATGTCATTGCTCCCAAGTTAAATGTGAAAGAAAACGAATCATGAACAACTCAATCATCAACAAACAAACTGAATTCGATATCCTGAGCATTAACAGTGGTGTTACCACGCAACCTGAAGCGCCCAAATTTGATGCTGCAGCCCTGGAAATATTGACGGCACCAGCCAATTCAAGCGCCCCTTCGGCTCCACCAGTAACTGGCCGGGTAGAAATTGTCTTCGTCGAAGACAATGTGCGCGACATCGATACGCTGCTCAAAGGCATAGGGAATGGTCGGGAAATACATATTCTGGATTCCAGCAAAGACGGTCTCAAGCAAATGGCCGACATTCTTGCTGGCCGCAAGGACATCGATGCCTTGCATTTGATTTCTCACGGCAAGGAAGCATCGGTCAATCTGGGGGGGCTAATACTTGATCAGTCCAGTTTGGGAAGCCATGCGGCAGAACTGAAAATCATCGGTGACTCTCTGAGCAAGGACGGCGACATCCTTCTGTATGGTTGCGATATTGGTGCCAATCAGGGAAAAACGTTTATTGACCAGTTGGCTGTCATGACGGGTGCAGATATTGCAGCTTCGAATGACTTGACTGGTGGTAAGCCATTTAATGCCAACTGGGATCTTGAGGTCAACAGTGGCAGTATTGAGGCAAGCACTGTTGGAAATCCACAGTTGGCAGCGCTCTACCACAATGTACTGAATATTGCTTCGGCAACGCTGAATTTTGGTACCGCAGCAAACTTCAATGCCCCAGGGAGCCCAGGCGGTGTTGCAGGTGGTGCTTCAAGTGGAGTGAACGACGTCATTTACCAGGTAAACGGTAATTCAGCCTATTTATTCAAGATTGACGGGACTGTAAAAGATATTTCCAGAGATCCCTCCGGCTACATTACAACCGATTACTACGATGCCGGGACCGAGACCTCTATTACTTTTTCTTTCCAAACCGGCCAACAGTTTGATGCAACTTCTATTGTATTAATTACCCAGAGCCTGTCTCAGGACTTAGTATTCAAAGGATATAACGCGAGTAATACCCTGGTTGCGACGAACAACAAGTCGATTGCAGGCGCTAGCGGTACGCAAACAACTCTCAATTTTAGCGGGATGACTGGCGTTACCAAGATTGTCATGACCGCGACCTCGAACAGTAGCAAGGTGCGTTATGCAAGTTTCGATGACATTGTTCTTGCCAACATACAACCAGGCACGTCTATTACCAGCGCAACCTATGACGCAAGCACTGGCGTTCTGTCTGTTACCGGTAGTAGTATCACTAATGGTGGTACGATTGATGTATCCAAGCTGTCGCTTACCGGCCAGGGTGGGACCTATACTCTAACGTCACCCAACGTTACTGCCAGCAGTAGCTCGGCTTTCTCAGTCACTCTTAGTGCGGCCGACAAGATTGCTGTCAATGGCGTGCTCAACAACAACGGGACTACCTCCGCGACCGGTGGCATCACTTTCAACCTGGCAGCCGCTGCCAACTGGGATGTGACTGCCGCTGCATCTGCCGACTTGACTGGCAATGGAGTTACAGTCTCCAACGTCACAGCACCAACAATCACCTCTGCCGCCTATGACGCTGCAACAGGTATCCTGTCTGTCACAGGCACGGGCCTGGTAAAAACCATAGGCGCGACCAATGATATTACAGTCAATAAACTTCGCATCGTTGGCGAAGGTGGAACAGGGCGCACACTGACCATTTCCAGCAACGTTGAGATTACAGACGGCACCACTTTTTCTGTACAGTTAAGCGGCAATGACAGGATTATTGTTGATAGCTTGCTCAACAAAAACGGCACGACTTCGACCAGCGGCTCAACATACAATGTGGTCGCATTTGATGACTGGAACAGCAGCATTACGAACGGCGATATTTCTGATGCCACCAACGCGCTGACTGTATCGAATGTCCCTACACCCACCATTACTTCTGCCACCTACGATTCCTCTACCGGAACTCTGGTTGTCACAGGCACTGGTTTCCTGCAGCTTACTGGGGCAAACAACGATATTGTCGCGAATAAATTCACACTGACTGGTGAAGGTGGCAGCACTTATACGCTCACTGACACCAGCAATGTTGATATCGCCACCACCAGCAATACACAATTTACGCTGGTCCTGAGCGCAACCGACAAATCCGGCGTCAATCAGATCATCAACAAAAACGGCGCCAGTTCCACCGGTGGCACTACCTACAACCTGGCCGCTGCAGAAAACTGGACAGCTGGTGCTGATGCTGCGGTCGTCGATGCTGATCTGACTGGCAATGGCATCACTGCCACGGTTGCGGCACCCACTGTCACCTCAGCCACTTATGATGCCAGCACAGGCACGCTGGTGGTCACCGGTACCGGATTTACCCATCGTGCAGGTGCCACCAACGATATTATCGCCAATAAGTTCACGCTAACCGGACAAGGTGGTAGTACCTATGCATTGACTGATACGGCTAATGTAGAAATCACTTCTGACACCAGCTTTACACTGGTACTGTCTGCGACCGATAAACTGGGCTTGCGCACCCTGCTCAATAACAATGGTACGCAGTCGGTAGGTGGCACGACTTACAACCTGGCGGCGGCGGATGACTGGGCCAACGGTGCTGATGCGACGCTCAATATCGCTGACCTGGCAGGCAATGGTATTACCGTATCGAACGTCGCTTCACCAACAATCACCTCAGCCACCTATGACGCCAGCACCGGCATATTGTCCGTTACAGGTACTAACCTGGCCAATGGTGATACCATTGATGTATCCAAACTTTCCGTCACTGGTCAGGCTGGGTCATATACCCTGACAACCGCAAACATCACTGCTACCAGTGCCACTGCATTCGCAGTAACCCTGAATGCTGCCGACAAACTGGCAGTGAATGGTGTACTGAACAATAACGGTACAACGGCTGTTGATACCACAACATTTAATCTTGCTGCCGCGGCTGGCTGGGATACCACAGTTAATACCACCGCGGACCTGACTGGCAATGGCGTGACTGTATCCAACGTCACATCCCCAACGATCACCTCAGCAACCTACGACGGTACAACACACGTCTTCACCATCACCGGCACCAACCTGGTCAAGACCATAGGTGCCACGAATGACGTCACGATTTCCAAACTGACCATTACCGGTGAAGGCGGAGCCACCCGCACCCTGTCCACGACAGGCAACGTTGAAGTCACATCAGATACCAGCTTTACCTTTACTCTGGCCGGTGCGGATATTGCGGCCGTGGATAGCCTGCTCAATAAAAACGGCACCTCCTCCGCAAGCAGTTCCACAACTTATAACATCGCCGCAGCCGACGACTGGAACAGCGTCATCACCGGCGGCAACATCGCTGACTTGACTGGCAATGGCATTACGGTATCGAATGCCGCACCAAGCATCCTGAGTTCCACCTACGATGCAGCAACTGGCGTTTTATCAGTCTCCGCCGTCAACATCGTCGGTGGCGACACCATTGATGTATCGAAACTGTCCCTGACTGGTCAGGCGGGTTCTTATACTCTCACCACTGCCAA
>NZ_QJKB01000018.1:27214-69439 GCF_003201815.1 Undibacterium pigrum | reverse complement strand
ATTTGGACTTCTCCTCTGTGAACTGAATCGTTTCATCACTCTTCAGTTTGGCACATTTGATGCCGTAAGGGGAGGAGTCCATTCCATTGCCCTACATCCATGCATTTGCTGCTATGTCGGGTGTGCTGCGCGCGGACCATCTGCGTCATCATTCGCAAACGATGTGCATGGGCACCTTACACAGATCCATCATTTGCGACCAGCAAAAGCGGTACTGAGCCGCTTGATCAAATCACGGTTCATGGCCTTGGTATCCTTACTCCAATGCTTCATGGTTTGCTGGATTTCTGTGTAGAGCTGGTCGGCGATGCTTTGCTCGCCTGCTTGCAAAGCCCAGATCGCATATTCCACACGTATCTCCATGCTGCCAAAATGATGGTTTGCATGCGCAAACTCTGCACCTGCATCCTGCATGCGCCCGTCTTTACTATAAGCCTGTGCCAATAACGTCGACACCTGTTCCGGACTGAAGTCAGGGGTGCTTTTGCGTATGCCTTCCAGCAATTCAATGGCTCCCTGTGCCTGCCCATTGAGGATTTTTGCATGTGCCGCACCCAGGCGAATATCCGGTGCATTGGCAAATGGGCCTTGCAGACAAATATCATAATGATGAATGGCTTGTGCAGCGTCGCCGTTGGCCATATAGGCTTTTGCCAGGGCAACCTGATTTTGTGCTGTCGGGGTAAAGTCAAAGGCCTGCAATGCTTCACGCAAATCACGACCTGGATCAAGTGACTTTGCGGCGCTGGCAACTGTTTTGTTCAACTTATGCGTGATGCGGCTGTCCGGCAGATAGATTGCGAAGAAATAGACGATGCTTCCAAGGCCAGGGAAGAAAAATAGTATCATCAACCAGTAAATATCCCTGCCGCTACGCACGGCATGGATAGCGAAAAACAGGGCGATAAATAGGTGCAAACCTACTCCGATATAAGGCATGATTTGATTATTTAAGAGTAATGTTAAGGGCAGCGTGTGCAGGTTTGCACTAAGGCTGATACAGAGAGCAAAAGAAGGCAGTTTTCTTTCGGCCTGTGATTTTAACAATTTTCGGTCAGAATTGAAAATTTTTGTTACATGATGGGTGTTGATTTAATCCACCTGCAAATCAGCTGAGTTGCCAACGCAGATAGATAAAAGCGGGAGCAGCCAGCTTGTGACTACTCCCGCTTTTTTTCGCTTCGTGAGGTTTTTCGGCGATCACGACTAGCTATTCAGGATGCTATGCGCGTCAACGGAAATTAATTTGTGAGCGACATGAACAGCTAAAGCGGATATTTATTTATAAACCCCGCAGGCAAAATAAATATCATCCACTCTTTCCACATAAGTGCTTTTTGGCTCCAGTGCCTTGGTGACAGGGTTCACCCATTTATAGTCTACCCAGCCCTTGCCAGCCTTGCTGGCTGCAACTTCATTGATTTCCCTGACAAAGAATTTGCCGTCACCATCGCGCATTTCACCCAGGGATTTTCCCAGCAGTTTGGGGTTGCCGCCATGCGCCAGGGTCACGCCGCCGGGTTTGACTGCACCGGCAAACACATACAAATCCTTGTAGATAAACTGGCCCTTGGGGTCGTTGACTGCAGCAAAGGTTTTTTCAGCACCATTGGCTTTATAGTAGGCGATGACCTTCTTGATCATGTCGGTCGCTTCTTGCGCAGTGGCGCGTTCAGCCGCAAAAGCCATCCCCTGGCTGAACAGGGCCAGGGAAAAGGCTAGGAGTATGCTTTTGAAAAACTGTCTCATGATGTCTCCGGTAGGTGTTTTTATCTAGGACCAATTTTGGTTTATAGCAACAACACATCCAGAGTAGACTTTGAGCGACATTTTTGCAATACAAAGGCAGTATTTACTTTCCCGATTTATCTGATATCGAAGTCAGACAGCTCAGGCAGGTTTTTGCTCTGCACTAAATGCCTGGATATCCGTCAGCAAACCCGTCACTGCGGTATTAATGATTTGCTGGCCCAGTTCTATCGTCGCCAGGCTGGAATCTGCACCTATGCGGCCATCCGGGAAACGGGCGCGGTAGTCAAGTGCGTCGAGGATGGGGCCGGTAGGCGGGATTTTTGGTGTCAGCTCTACATGGCGTACCTGCTCAGGATAGGCGGCATAGGTCACGGCGATTTCTGAAGGTGTCGCATGTGAGCCATGACCCACAGGGAACATCTGGTTGCACAGCGTGATAACGCCAGGCAAGTCCCACCAGTTTTTCAGTTTCAGCGTCAGCGGGCAGGTCTTGTTGTTGTACGAGTAATGCGAATAAATCTGCGAGAAAGCCGCCTCAATGGTGGAAATATTGCCGCCGTGGCCGTTCAAAAAATAAATGTGGTCAAAGCCATGCCGCGCCAGTGACAAGACCCAGTCTTCAATTGCCGCCATGAAGGTTGAAGGCCGCAGCGAAATCGTGCCGGCAAAGCCCAGGTGATGCTGTGCCATGCCGATGTTGAAGGTGGGCGCCAGCATCATGTCCTGGCCGTTTTTCTGGGCGATTTTTTCGGCAGCGGTGGCGATGATCTCGGGGCACATCCAGTCCGTACCCAGCAAGCCCATGGGGCCGTGTTGCTCATTCGAGCCTATGGGGATGATGACGGTTTTGGAGTCGGCCAGAAAAGCCGTGATTTCGGGCCAGGTGGAGTAGGCGAGACGCATGGGGTTTCTTTCAAATCGGGGTTGGCAGATGCAGCTGATTCGTCCGCTGTGGGCGTGGTACGGACGACAAAATTCGCAGCCATCATCTTGCCGCAAATTTCGAAAATCGCCAAATTTTTTTATCTCAAGCCTCATCGCGGAGTTTGCGATGGGATATAGATTTAAGGAATCAATAACCAGGAATCAGGATTAAGGAATCAGCCGGATCAGTATGGTGCTGCTTTAGTACAAGTACAGTACACTTACAGTACTAGCACCAGAGCGCTCTGGTGCAAACTCAAGTTGATGTTTTTAAAGGTAAATTTCGTGAAAATTTATTTGGCCTGCTGAAAAAATAAAATTAGCCAGTTCAAAAATGGTAGACTAAAATTCTGCCACAGCAGCAAGTGAGCTTGTGCATTTTTTTGCTGCGTACGGCCCTTGAATCCACCCGTTTTATTCCTTCATCCAGCCTCGCCAAACCAGGAGTTTTAGCATGAAATATGTCGATGGATTTGTACTCGCTGTCCCCAATGCCAACCGTGAGGCTTACAAAAAATATTCAGAAAAATCCTCGCCGATTTTCAAGGAATACGGCGTGCTCAGTGTCGTCGAATGCTGGGGCGATGATGTGCCACCCGGCAAGCTGACCTCCTTCCCGCTGGCCGTGCAATGCAAGGAAGATGAAACCGTGGTGTTTTCCTGGATGACCTGGCCATCGAAAGAAGTGCGCAATGCCGCCTGGGAAAAAGTCATGGCAGACCCACGCCTGAATTCAGAAGACAATCCCATGCCCTGCGACGGCAAGCGCATGATTTATGGTGGCTTTGAGGTGATGGTGGATTTGTGATTTGTTGACGGGGGCCGGATGCAAAATAGGGCCGGCATGAGAGCGTAGATTGGGCCGCGAGGTGGTTGACTACGCGTCGTAGGTTGGGCTACGGTTTACCAGCCCAACACTCGGCCTCAGCCATCGTATACGTCATTTGAAGGCACAGTGTTGGGTCGGGCCTCGCTAGGCTGGTGAAGCGTAGCCTAGCGAGGCCCGGCTCAACCTACGAGACTACACATCAATAAGCAGGTAATCACCAAAGCTATCCTTGAGCGCGACAGCTCTTGCTATCAATGATTTGATACCCTCATTTTCCTTGATCAGGAGTTTCTTGCGCGTGATGTATCGATCGCTTTGATGGTAGGTGGCAAAGCTGAGATAGTGGACAAATAGTTGATCTCCCTCCTGTTGAAGCAGGGTTTCGTAATGAATTTCATAGCGATTGAAAATCAGGTAAATGTAGTTACCTGCCTTTGCTGTGCCTGCCCAACGTACTTGTGCCCATTCTGTGTCGCTAATATGGTTAAACAAAGTCTCACTGTTATTCTGAGCTTGCAACATGCCTGAAAGTGTTTTGCTGCCATAGCGTTCTTGCCATAGCTCTGGTTGCATCATTTTCACTGCAGCACACATCTTGAGAAAAGGCTGTACATCTGTGATGAGCAACTCATATTCCAGGCTTTTCTCTACCATTCTTTCCAGCGGCGTTGCGTCCTTATCACCTTGCAGGACCTGACGTACAAATGTCAATTGCCCTGTCACAATGTAACTATGCAAAATATCACTGGGCTGCTCGCTCCAGCCATTCATTTCGGTCACAGGCGGCTTCCACAGCACATGCGGGTTTTCTTTATAAGCCGGGCTATCATCTTCAGAAAAATAGACGTTAATGGTCTGTCCTGTTTTGGGCAGGATCTCTGAAAGCTTTAGCTGTTTTGCACCGTAATCAACATCAACAGGCCGGCCCCACAAGACTGGTAAACGAATTTTCGTCAGCTTATTTCTCCTTTCATTGCCACAGGCAAGACTCCAAACTTCTGCTCATACAAACCCACCAGCCAATCCACAAATACCCGCACGCGTGGTGATAGCTGGCGGCGGTAGGGGTAGAGTGCAGTGACTGGCAGGGGCGGGCTTTGCCAGTCGGCCAGCACTTCTACCAGGTGGCCATCACGCAAGGCGTCGGCGATGTGGAAGCGGGGCAGTTGTATCAGGCCGCAGCCGGAGAGGGCGGTGGTGACATAGTTTTCGGCATCGTTGACGGAGATCCAGCCGCCTACATCAAACTCTTTTACCTGGCCATCGATATCCAGCACGATGGGGTAGTCAATTGCCGTCGTGCTGGAAAAGAACCTGACAGCCTGGTGCAGCATCAGATCATCAGGCTGATGTGGTGTGCCAAATTTTTCCAGATAGGCCGGGCTGGCGCAAATCACTTGCGGCATCAGCGCCAGGCGGCGTGCGACCAAAGTTGAATCACGCGGGTTGCCACCGCGTATGACGCAATCGACACCTTCACGTACCAGATCAACCAGACGGTCACCACTGCTGACGACCAGGTCTATGCCAGGATAACGGTCGCGGAATTCGTGTATCCGCGGCAGCACCACTTGCGTGGCATGGGTGCCATGCATGTCTACCCGCAAGACTCCGCGCGGATTGGCGGCCACATGCCGCATCGACGCTTCTGCATCATCGAGTTCACTGATGATATGTACGCAACGCTCATAAAACGCCTGGCCGTCCAGCGTGGTGCGTACCTGACGGGTAGTGCGCTCCAGCAGACGCGTGCCCAGGCGTGTTTCCAGTTGCTTGATGGCATGGGTGGCACTGGCCCGTGGGACATCCAGCATATCCGCCGCCCGGCTGAAACTGCCGGTTTCAACGATGCGTGTGAATAGTTGCAGGGTATCGAGGCGGTCCATGATTGTTGAGCTGTATTGAATTATGTTCTGAGTTTATCAGTATTTATCTTGCTGGGTTGAATGGTTAAAGTGTATTCCATGCAGACATATCAGTCTGGATGTTCTTCACCAAGGAGAGAAAAATGAGTAAAGAAATAACTAAAACGGCCATCGTCACCGGTGGCTCGCGTGGCATAGGCCAGGCCATATCCCTGCGTCTGGCGGCAGATGGCTTTGCTGTTGTTGTCAATTACGCAGGCAATATCGCCAAGGCGCAGGAAACCGTCAGTGCGATACAGGCAGCGGGTGGCAAGGCGATTGCAGTGCAGGGCGATATCAGCAAGCCTGAAGACGTGGCGCAATTGTTTGCTACCGCCAAAGAAGTATTTGGCCGTATCGACGTGGTCGTCAACAATGCTGGCAGCATGACCATGTCTACCATTAATGGCAATAACCTGGATGCGTTTGACAAAGTCATCGCTACCAATTTGCGCGGTGCTTTCCTGGTGCTGGCGCAGGCAGCGCAGCATGTAGAAAAAGGCGGCCGCATCATTGCCCTGTCGACCAGCGTGATTGCCAAGTCCTTTCCTGCCTACGGCCCGTATATCGCCAGCAAGGCAGGGGTAGAGGGCCTGGTCCATGTGCTGGCCAATGAATTGCGCGGGCGCGATATCACCGTCAATGCCATCGCCCCTGGCCCGGTGGGCACAGAGTTGTTTTTCCATGGCAAAACCGAAGAGCAGGTCAGCAATATCGCCAAAATGGCACCGATGGAGCGCATAGGCACGCCAGACGAAATCGCCTCTGCGGTGGCCTTTCTGGCTGGCCCTGATGGTGTGTGGGTCAATTCACAAGTGTTACGTGTTAACGGCGGTTTCGCCTAATCTATTTTAAAGGAAATAATCATGCCATTTGCTAATTTCAAATTCCCTGAAGGCATCATTGATGCCAGCCGTAAAGAAGAAATCATCCACCGTACCACCGCCATGTTTGTCGAGTATTTTGGCGAAGGTGTGCGACCCTATACCATGGTGCTGGTGGAAGAAGTGGCCGATGGTGGCTGGGGCAGGGCGGATGAGACCTTGACGCTGGAGAAGATGGGGATGAAGGGGAATAACTCTTAGCTTGAGTTTTTTGTAGGTTGGGCCGGGCCTCGTCAGGCTACCAGTTGTAGGTTGGGCTACGCTTCATCAGCCCAACACTCGGCCTCAACAGACGTATACGTTATTTAAACGACCAGTGTTGGGCTGGTAAACCGTAGCCTGGCGAGGCCCGGCCCAACCTACGATACTGATACCTCCACAGCCTAACCTACGATGTTGATGCATTCTTGAATTCACCCCGGCTCATAACTAATCACCACCAGCGCCGACGCCTGCACTTTACCCACAGACCGCAAACGGTGCGGCAACATGGCATTGAAATAAATCGCATCGCCTTTCTTGAGCTGCTCGCTATGCTCAGGAAATTGTATCTCCAGGCTCCCCGTCAATACGTATAAAAATTCTTCGCCTGCATGGCCAGCGGCATGTGGGCCGTCAGACAATACGCTGGGTGGGTAGACCACAAATGGCTGCATGCGCTTGCTGCTGATTTCTGCTGCCAGGGCTTCGAGACTGCTGCCTTCGCTGGTGGGCCGGGTGATGCGCAGGCGTTCATCATGGCGCACCACAGACAACATATCGCTGCTGCTGACCGGGCTGAACAATTGCCCGACATCGACTTTCAATGCTGTTGCAATCTTGATAGCCGCAGCAATCGACGGCATGCAGACGCCACGCTCCACCTTGGATAAATAACTCTTGGTCAGGCCGCTGTCATCGGCCAGGTCTTGCAGGCTCATGGACATTTGCTGACGCAGGATTTTGATTTTTTCTGTCATTTTTCTTGTTGATGAAACTCTTGATGACAATTAGTGTAATATATGACACGGTGTGTCATTTCTATTTAATCAATGCATTTGTAAAATTCAAGCCTATATTGTCACTTGGGCTGGCGCAAAATTAATCTGACTGGATTTGTCTTTCAGCAACAGTGGTTTTGTGCAAGCACTATTCTTCGCCAGGAGCCAGCATGAAAACAGCCTTACTCATACACCACGTCGCTTTTGAAGATGCAGGCAGTTTTCTTGCCCCATTGAAAGAGCAGGACTTTGTCATCCAGGAAGTCAATGCCAGTACCGTCGGCTGGGAAACGCTGGACCCGCTGGCGGCGGATGTCTGCATCGTGCTGGGTGGCCCTATAGGGGCTTATGAAGATGATAAATATCCCTTCCTGCGGCAAGAAGTCCACTTTCTGCAACAGCGCCTGCATGCAGACTTGCCCACGCTGGGCATTTGCCTGGGTGCACAAGTGATGGCGCGGGCGCTGGGGGCCAGTGTGTATCCGGCTGCCAGGCAAGAGATAGGCTGGTATCCGCTGACGATGAGCAATGAAGGCAAGGACACGCCTGTACGGCATTTTGATGCACGTCACTGCAATATGTTCCACTGGCATGGCGACACCTTTGATCTGCCACATGGCGCGCAATTACTGGCATCGAGTGAAGCCTGTAAGAACCAGGTCTATAGCTGGGGCAAGCATGCGCTGGCATTTCAATGCCACCCTGAAGTTCTCGCTGCCGGGCTGGAAGCCTGGTATGTGGGCCATGCCTATGAGATGGCACATGAGAAATTGTCGGTGCATCATATGCGCCAGCAGGTAGCAGCACATGGCCTTGATCTGGCGCATCAGGCACGTTTGTTTTTTACTGAGTGGCTCAGAGTGTGTGAGGTGTGATGAGGACGAAAACGCAGATGCAGATTTCCAGTAGCATCATAGCTGAGATCTTTATCGGTCAGCCTTGCGCCTATGGTCCCAATAGTGAAGCCAGCGCCATACAAAAGCAAAGCATCAACCATGCTGTAAAAGTGACTACAGCAGGCTTGCATGGCGATGAGCAGGGTGACAAGTTGTACCACGGCGGGCCAGACAAAGCCGTGCATCACTACCCGGCAGAACACTATGCCCTGTGGCGCGCGCAACTGGGGCCAGATGCAGCATCCACTTTCCAGCCTGGCGGCTTTGGTGAAAACATCTCCACCACAGGCTGGACTGAGCACACCGTCTGCATAGGTGATGTGTTTGCCATGGGCACAGCCCTGCTGCAAGTCACGCAAGCCCGCCAGCCTTGCTGGAAACTTAATCTGCGATTTAACCATGATCATATGGCCAGCATGGTGCAAAACAGTTTGCGCACAGGCTGGTATTACCGCGTGCTGCAAGCCGGTGTAGTGGCACAGGGCGACAACCTGCGCCTGCTGGACCGCGTAGCTCCACAATGGCCGCTGGCGCGTTTGCTGCATTATCTCTACCTGGATACGATGAACCAGCATGCCTTGCAGGCCATGGCTGAACTGGGTGCGCTCACGCCATCATGGCGCAAGCTGGCCCAGAACAGGCTGGAGCGCGGCAGGGTAGAAGACTGGAGCCGCCGGTTGATGACACCTGCCGTTGAGTTTGCGGCATCATCAACGCAGGCTTGATTTTTTTGTAGGAGCGGCTTTAGCCGCGAATCGCCGATGCAGTGAAATAATGTTCGCGGCTGAAGCCGCTCCTACAGGCGTAGCAAATTTCTTCGGTTGTCAGGTGTTCGCACATAAACTTCCTTTTGCTTCCGCCTGCAACCACGTAAACACCTGCATGACAATATCGGCCCTGGGCTCGTTCACCATGGCAGACAAGTACCAGGTCTGCCCCGTGATTTGCGGATAGCCATCCAGCAGGCATAAGCTGCCATCCTGCAAGGCTTCATCTACCAGTAAACGTGGCAGGCAGGCAATGCCGCGACCGCGTTCAACTGCATCCAGCAAGAGGCGGGCATCATCAAATAGCGCCAGTTTGCGAAACTTGCTCAGCTCATGCAAAAACAGGGTCGCAGTTTTTTCATCTGTCAGGCTTTGTTCCAGGCATAGCAAACCTGCATGCAAATGATGTTCACTGGCTGGCAAGGCATTGAGGCGGCCCGCCAGCGTAGCATGGGCCACCACTACCCAGCCATCCTGCAACCAGGGCAGCTCAGTCAAGCCTTCCTGCAACAGGGGCCGGTCGCTGATGCTGATATCAACATCAACCTCATCAACAAAACGCGCTGTCATGTCGGTGGACAGCATCAGGCATAAATCAGGGCTTTGCTCTTGCAGCCCAGCCAGACGGGCTTGCAGCCAGCCTTGCGCGATATGCTCAGGGCAGGTCAGCACAACCAGGCCGGGGTCCAGATAGGTGGCGATCTGCCCCAGGCCGCTGTGCAATACCGTCATGGAGCGCTGCACGCTTTTCAGCAAGACTTCCCCCGCAACATTCAATTCCACACCCCGGCCAACACGACGGAACAAGGGTTGTTTCAGTTGCTCTTCCAGTTGTTGTACTTGATGGCTGATGGCCGATTGGCTAAGGTGAAGCTCATCAGCCGCCCTGGAAAAATTGCCGTGACGGGCTGCCGCTTCAAAGCCAGCCAGCAAGGTCAGCGAGGGGAGTTTCTGTTTTGACATGAGTAAGACATTAATAAGATATGAGAAAACTTGAAGGTATGAGAAAACTTGATTAATAAGCGCAAATAATATCGCTTTTTCTCATGGTTTGATTCAGAGACAATCCTGTTCATGCCCTGACCGGTGATATGTCTTGCTTTGATTGCATGTTTTTGCCGGTTTTATTGATTTTTTGAGAAGTTGTAGAAAACAAGACCAGAGAAAATGATGAATACCAAACGCAGAAATTTTTTGACCAGGACTATACACACCAGCGCCATTGTGCTCGCCCCGAGCTTGCTGTATGCCTGTGGCGGTGACGCCAGTTCAGAAGTTGCCAATACGCCTTCTGGCCAGACTGGGGGCAACAATAGTGCACCGAGCCAGACGGCTGAAGTCTGGCGCATGCCCGATGAAGCAGAGCCACATGCGGCAACCTGGATGGCCTTTGGTGCATCAGAAGCTATCTGGGGGCGCCGTTTGCTTAACCCTGTGCGTGACAGCCTGGCAGGCATCGCCAATGCGATTGTCGCGTTTGAACCTGTGAACATGCTGGTACGCCAGCAAGACCTGGCACTGGCAAGACAAAAATGTGATCCGCGCATCAAACTCATCGTGCAAGAAATCAATGACTTGTGGTTGCGTGATACCGGTGCTGTATTTGTACTGGGCAGCAATCGCAGCAAAGCAGGGGTGGGTTTCAATTTCAATGGCTGGGGCAAAAAGCAGGCCTATGCGCTGGATCGCCAGGTGGCTGCAGCCATGGCCAGACAGACATCCAGCAGCTTCATCCAAAGCAGCCTGACGCTGGAAGGTGGCGGCATAGAAGTCGATGGCAAGGGCACGGCCATCATCACCGAGAGTTGCGTGCTCAATGCCAATCGCAATCCGGGGGTGACAAAAGCAGAATGCGAAAAAGAACTCTTGCGGGTGCTCGGCATCAAAAAAGTCATCTGGCTGCCGGGCATCGCCGGGGCCGATATCACCGATGGCCACACTGACTTTTATGCACGCTTCGTGCGGCCCGGCGTGGTGGTAGCCAATCTGGATGATGATACTTCTTCGCCAGAATACCAGGTCACCAAGCGCCATCTCGACATCTTGCGCAATAGCCGCGATGCACAGGGCCAGGCCTTGCAGGTTTTTCCTATTCCCGTACCCAGATCAGTGCGGCCAGAATTTGAGAACAAGAATTTTGCCGCAGGCTATATCAATTTCTATGTCTGCAATGGCGCTGTCATCCTGCCAGAATTTGGTGATGCAGAAGCAGACAACTACGCCAAAAAACAACTGGCCGATCTGTATCCGGGCAGGCGTATCGTGCAATTGAATATAGACCCGATTGCTGCAGGTGGTGGCGGCATACATTGCACGACGCAGCAAGAGCCGCTGGCTTGATCGTAGGTGAGCAGCAGCATGTAGGAGCGGCTTCAGCCGCGAATCGTCGATGACTATGGCAGATTTTTCGCGGCTGAAGCCGCTCCTACAGAGAATCAAATTACCATGGCTGGCTGGCAAATTCTTCCACCAAAAAATCCAGCAAGGCCCGCACCGCGGGCGACAAGTGACGGCGTGATGGAAATAGGGCATAGATAGTCATGGGCGGTGCTGTCCATTCCGGCAAGATGATTTGCAAATCACCCTTGTCCAGATGATCGCCCATGAGATAAGTCGGCAGCAGGGTAATGCCTGCACTGGCCAGCACAGCCTGCAACAATACCGTCGCATCATTGGCACTGAAGTGGCTGGCGATATCGACTTGCACGCTTTCATTTCCACCCTTATCTCCACCCTTATCCCCACGCACAAAGCGCCAGGTATTGCGGCCATAATTGGCATGGCTTAAACAGCGATGGGCAGGGAGCTCTTGTGGATGTTGCGGCAAACCTGCGGTGCGTATGTAAGTGGGAGCCGCCACCAGCACAGAATCACAAATCGCCAGTGGCCGTGCTATCAACAAAGGATCAGGCTCGCTGCTGATGCGTATCGCCAGGTCTATGCGTGCCTCAACCAGGTTGACCGTGCCATCACCGACATGCAGATCTATCTTCAGCAAGGGATGTTGCGCGAGGAACTTGCTGATGACACGCGCCAGATGACCAAAGGCAAATGAGGTGCTGCAAGTCAGCCGCAATTGCCCGCGCAATTCTGCATCATCGCTGCGGGTCTCTTCTTCTATATTTTCCATCAGCGCCAGCATTTGCTGGCTGCGGCGCAGGCATTGTTCACCCGCATCCGTCAGCGTCACGCTGCGCGTGGTTCTTTGCAGCAGGCGGGCATTCAGCCAGCTTTCCAGCTCACTGACATAACGCGTCACCATGGCACGCGACATATCCAGCTTGTCAGCAGTCGCACTAAAGCTGCCACTGCTCGCCACCTCACAAAACACCCGCATTGCTGTCAGTCTGTCCATGATTTATCTGCCATTTGCTCGAATATTGAAATAGTAATGTGCATTTTACCGAATTTATCTGCTTGAAAATTGAAATTACACTGCAAGCACTGAATCAATACAGATTCAAAAACCTTTCATCTGGAGCTCACCATGCTGCGCACAACCATCCTCGCCACTACCCTTGCCCTCACTTTCGCCTCTGCCCAGGCAGCCACACTCTTGCAAGTCAAAGTCTATAACGCTGACGGCAATAGCTTTAATGTCAATTCCACCCTGGTCTATGGCGAAAAAGAAGCCATGGTCATCGATGCCGGTTTCACCCGCGCTGATGCCTTGCGCATCGCCGCCAATGTGCTCGACAGTGGCAAGCAACTCAAAACCATCCTGGTCAGCCAGGCTGATCCTGATTATTACTTCGGCGTAGAAACCCTCAAAGAAATTTTCCCGCAAGCCGATGTCGTTGCTACCCCAGCCGTGCTCGAAAAGCTGACAGCCAAAGTCGCAGGCAAAGTTGCCTTCTGGGGCCCAAAAATGGGCGCGAACGCACCTCGCAAACCTGTCCTGCCCAAAGCCCTGAGCGGCAATAGCCTGACTGTGGATGGCGAAGTAGTCGAACTGCGCGGTAACCAGGGCGTGCTGGCACACCGCCCTTATTTCTGGATACCTTCCATCAAAGCCATCGTCGGCAACATAGGCGTGTTTGGTAACCTGCACGTGTGGACAGCAGATACCCAAACCGTGGCAGAACGCAGCGCCTGGGTCGCACAACTCGATGAAATGGCCGCCCTGCAACCAAAAATCGTCGTGCCTGGTCATATGAAATCTGGTACTGCTGTTGATATCAGCGCCATCACTTATACCAAGGCTTATCTGCTGTCGTTTGAGAAGAATGCAGCGGCGACCAAAACAGGTGCCGAGTTGATTGACGCGATGAAAAAAGCCTATCCTGATGCGCCTCCAGGTTTGTCTTTGGACATTGGTGCCAAGGTGAATAAGGGTGAGATGAAGTGGTGAGATTTAAATAAACCACTACAAGCTTTGAGTAATTTAACCGTAGCTTGAACTAAAGTGCTTTGAAGGTGACCGAAGTTAAAAAAATATGGTGCCTTCAAAATACCTGTACTGCAATATTTAGTCTCTAAAGCTGCCTGGAGACAATACAAATGCTCATTTGATGATGTGCATTTGATTGTAATAGATTTGATTGTTATTAATTCTTCTTACCGTGACACAAGGAATTTTAAATTTGGCAAAATGCGCTGAATAGCTATTCCTTTGATCATGCCACTTGAGATATCACCTCCAATCACGAGCGCAACTATTTTACGATTGAAGTCAACTATCGGCGAGCCGCTACATCCTTGAAATTCATCATGACCAGGATGCGATTCGGGTAATCGGAAATAGTGAACTTCATCCTCTGAATGCGAATATATGAGTCCAGAGTGGGTGACCATATCGGATACGAATACATCATTTCCATGCTTTTCAGATCTTATCCTTCCTGAGAAGCCATAAATTTGCTCAACGTCGGGAATACCAATGCAAGTCGTATTAAATATCTGATGGGGTTTTTTATCAAAAAGACCGCGAGGTGTGCGATATTCGTACCAAGTTTGCAAATCGGGTGAAACTTGGGCTGCACATAAATCAAGCAGACGAATTTCACCTGAGGTCTTTCGAATCTCGCCAGGGAACGTAAAAGCTTGCGGACGGTAGTACTCAAGTTGGCCATATCCATCTTGCTGTATTACGGCGGCCCAACCCGTCGATTCACTATTTACCACGTGTTCAACACTTAGAATAAATCGATTTCCATGATGATCTATCATGGTTCCACTACCAAGATTTACTATAGTTCCGTGAGCATCAAATTGCACAAGTGGGATACTCGTGATGAGTATCCACTTGAGCCAATCACTACCTTCTTTTTCTGTGATGTTCATGTGAGTGCTGAAAAGATTTGAGATTCAATCAAGCTAGAAATTATCACGAGAATTTCTTATCTTAAAAAACATTATTTAAGTGATTTATTGATACGGTCGATCAAACTTGAAAATTGTTGTCTTTCTTTTTCAGATAGATCATTTGCTTCATGGTCCTTTGTCCAACGAATATATGCCTTTGCTAATTTATACTTTGAGAAACCAGAAACTTCTTTAGTGAAAATATCTATAATTGGCCGTGATGGATTTTGATTCGCAATTGTTGAAACATCTTTCCCAAAAGTGCCATTTACAATATTTATCAAGGTGGGCCTTAGTAAATCTTCAATCTCAGGTTTTAAGACATCGGCACAAAAATCTTTGGTTCGTAAAATATTTTTATTACCTAATGTATGGACAAGATTTTCTTGTTGAGCGGCTTGGTCACCTGCTGCGTCAGAATCTAACAGTGCTGCAACCTTTAGTTTATGGGCATGCAATATGGTTGCGTAATAAACTACTTTTCCTGCCGAATTTGCAAAAACTAAGGCAATCTTTTCATTCAAATCAGCAGTGTTTGAGGATCGAAGCAATTGTGCGGTCGACTCAATATACCAATAATCTGTAATTCCTTCTAAGATCAAATTTCTTTCTTGGGCAAACAAGCTACTAGCTAAGTCATAACCTAATGCTTCTTGAAGCGGTAACAAGCCAGCGGGGTCACTTGAAGAAATAGTTGTATGAACTTTGGTTCCTTCCGTGCGATTCTTCATTTCAACAACACGAACGATATCTAATTCGTCAGGCCCTACAAGAAATGGCGAGTGAGTCGTAAATATGGTCTGGTTTGTTGCTGCAAGTCTTGTAATTGTTTGTCGGAAATCTCTTTGTTTTAAACCATGCAAACTTGTGCCAGGTTCGTCCAGTAATAAGATTGAGTTAGAATGCTTGTCCTTTGCTTCAGCGAAGAAAACAACAAAAAAAGAAACCAACCATTGAAAACCTTCAGAGCGTTGGTCAAGTTCAACCTCAACGCCAAGATCGTCTTCCACGACAACTTTTAAATACTGTCCGTCACAGCGAACTTGTAATTTATCTGCTTCGGCTCTTTCAGAATTGGGATGCCAAACAGAACGAATCTCGCTAGTAAGTTTGAGACTCGCAGCATTCAGCTTATAGCTCCTAGTATCGAGTCGATCTCTATACACTTTAAGTGCATCGGAATCGTGTAAATCTGGAGATTTCGTGTTTCCTAGTTCTGATAATTCTTTTGCAGTAAATCCCAGCAATTTCAACAGACATAAATTTCCATAGTCATACGCTTCATCATCTAGGATTTTTTGCTCAATTCTTAAAGCTAAGTGTGCGAGATGAATTGATGGTTTAACCTTGAAGTAATTACTAAATAGGATGAATACCGGAACCCTTTTCCCCAGAATATCTAAGACACTATCTCGTTTTGCATTGAATTGAATTTTATTTATTAGATCCTCGAATCTTTGCTCTTCACTTTTATTACCCTCTTGAAGAAAATGATAGTGATTCTCCAGCCATTCCTTTAAGAAACCCGCAATAGGTCCAGAAATATCAGTCGAATCGGTTAATTTTTCCGTAATTATTTTCAGTGCTTCTGATGGTTTTTTCGAAGGATTCTCGCTGTCTTCTACAGTAAACTGCTTATCCATATGCGCAGAGAGTCTTAATAAATCTCCTCGCAATTTTGAATAAACAATTCTCTCAGGAGCATCTATTAGTTTATGGTAATGTTTATGGGGACCACCATATTTGCGCCATAACTGATATTTGCAAATATGAAATTCTGGCGGTATAAGAGCCTTATCGGCTTCGTCCAACGTAAATTGACCAGTCACAAAATTTACATTTTCTGGTTTTATTACGCCAGTCGTAATGTCATTGTATTTTGCTCGAGGGAAGTCTCTCAAAAGATCAAAATCAGGCACATCATTTGGTTTCTGAAGAAGTTGAATAGCTCGCAATAAAACCGTTTTTCCGGCTTCGTTAGGACCAACCAAAATTGTCTTTAAAGATTCTATGTCTATTTCGCCAGAATCAATAATGCTGCGAAAGTTCTCGACTCTTACTTGTGCCAGTCTCATCACGTCTTCCTTCCAATTGCTATAGATATTCTGAAAGCTTAAATCATAATAATTGCTGTCATTTTAATCATTTCAATTTAACATGAATTTTTAATGTCAAAATAGAACCACATAATTCCACAACAATATTTTGCAGTTTTTAGCAATATTGTTGCCAATTCGTTCTTATTCACAATAATTCGGTCAAAAGCGCAGTGACACTTTTGTCAGTGGCAACTATTTTTGCTCTGAAGATGCAGGTTTTTGGTTAGTTACCCCCACGCCGTTCACTCAAGCCCTGCATAATCTCATTCGCCAGACACTCCGCCGCAGGCGAATTATTTTTCCGCCCCTTGATGAGCACAATATCCAGCGGCGCTATCGGTTTCAGGCCTTCCGCTTTCCCCAGTCGCACCAGATGTGCAGGGGCGCTGCATTCTGCCAGTGCGGCGATTGCCAGGCCTGCTTCGACCATCGCCAGTATGCCCAGCAGGCTGGGGCTGCTGTAGGTGGAGTAATAGGGCAGGCCGCTTTTTTCCAGTGCGGCGAGGGTATGGGCGCGGGCGACGCAGCCCTTGTCGTACAGGGCGACTGGCAGCGGGCTTTTCTTCCATACGGCGTGTTTTTCTGACCCTACCCAGACCATGGGTTCGCGGCGTATGAAGGCGCCGTCGAGACCTTCATCACGGGTGACAAAGGCTAGGTCGATGGCACCTTTCTTTAGCAGCGGTCTGAGCAACAGGCTTTGCAGGCATACCAGTTCTATTTCTACACCAGTAAATCTTTTTGAAAACCGCTCCAGCACGGCGGGCAGTAACGAGGATACATAATCATCGGGTGAACCCAGCACCACCTTGCCCACCACTTGTTGCGTGCGCAAGGCATTCAGCGCTGCCTGTTCTGTCTGCAATAGCTGGCGTGCATATGGCAATAAAGTTTCGCCAGCCAGCGTCAGGGCGATGCGCCGGGTATGCCGTTCAAACAGGGGCTGGCCCAGGCTGGATTCAAGTTTGCTGATCTGCATGCTGACCGCTGCCTGTGACCTGTGCACGGCTTCAGCCGCGCTGACAAAGCTCAGGCGTTCGGCGGCCAGCACAAAGGTGCGCAACTGGCTGAGGTTGAGTTCAGATAAATTCATGATTCAGTTTTTCGAATGTATGACTTCAATTTAATCAGCTTGTCTGATGCATGGACAAAATTCATGATAGCGCAATAATCAACCTGAGAGCAAAATATGTCTGCGCCATCAGCCGCCATTCCATACAACCGCAAGGCCACACTGGCTTACATTGCCGCCATGCTGATGCTGGCAACCCTGGGTATCTTTATTCATGAAGCTGGCCTGGATGCAATTACCACCGTTTTCTTCCGCTGCCTGTTTGCCGCCATCGCGCTGGCGCTGTATTGCGCCTGGAAAGGCATGTTTGTCGCTGCTAATTTCTCATGCAAGAATTTGGGGCTGGCCGTATTTGGTGGCGTGCTCATGGTGGTGAACTGGGTCACTTTTTTTGCTGCGATACAGCGCATAGGTATTTCGGTTACCACCATAGTTTTTCATGTGCAGCCGTTTATTGTCTTGTTGTTGGGGGCAGTGCTGTTCCGTGAAAAAATCGCTGCCAACAAACTGGCCTGGATATGTCTGGGTTTTATCGGACTGGTATTGGCTTGTGGTTTGAAAACAGGAGGTATGCAAATGAGTGAACAATATCTGCTGGGTTTGCTGCTGACACTGACAGGTGCCTGCGCCTATGCCGGTGTGACCCTGACCACCCGCGCCATGCGCAATATGCCCGCGCATCTGATTGCACTGATACACTGCCTGGCTGGCCTGGTTTTGCTGGCCGCCCTGATCACTATCCCTGCTGATGGCATCAGAGTGCAGCAATGGGCCTGGCTAGTCGGTCTGGGCCTGATACCTACCGCACTGGCTTATGTATTGATCTATGGTGCTTTGCCAAAAATGCCAACCCCTGCCATTGCCGTGCTGACTTTTATCTATCCGGCGATGGCGCTGGGCATGGATTATCTGGTCTATGGTCAGCGCATCAGCTTGCTGCAAATGGCCGGTCTGGTACTGATTGTACTGGCCAGCCTGGGTGTCAATCTTGACTGGTCATGGCGGCCCGCGAGTCAAAAGACTGCATAGATGCAGATGTGCATCTGCTGCTTTTGAGAGATTCAGGAACGACGCTTGTTCAATACCGCCCAGGGCACTTCATGATCATGCCTGCCCGCCACCACGACATTACCATCGACATCGCTGACGCCGCACAGGCCCACCCCATGGGCTTTGAAGCCCAGTCTTTCCTGGTGTTTGCTGTAGTCAATGCGGTCATGGTGGTGGCCATGAAAAGTGCGGCTAACACGCATGCTGCGTGCCAGTTCATCAATCACACCAAAGCCATGCGGATGGGCGCTGGGGGCTTCGTGGGTGACGAGTATGTCGGCACGCTGGCTGGCGAGGTAGTTGTAATCGGTAGGGAAGATGGAACTGTAATGCTTGCGCGGCAAGCCTTCACGCCAGCGGTTTTCTTTACCGGCCTTGATGGCGTATTCCCTGTGCGTATGAAAATTCTTTGGCCCCGGTGGCATCCAGATATGGCCGCGAAACACGCCGCCCAGACCGGCTATCTTATAACCCGCTACCTCGGCCACGCGCCCATGCAGGTTGCGGTGGGCCAGGGCTGAGCCAAACAGGTGATCGTAATCGGCATCAGTATCGGTGTCATGGTTGCCGTGGATAAACCAGATCTCGGTCAGGTCCATGATGGCTGACAGTTCCACTTCCAGTGGCTGCCTGGCTTGCAAATCGCCCAGAAAAACGATGGCAGCAGGGCGCTTTTCCAGCACGGCATGAATCACATGCTGGAAATTACCATGGGTGTCACCGCAAAAAAAGATATCTGGCATTGGCAGTTTTGGTCACATGAATGTCATTTCAAGACAATACCTGAAATCATCTCTACACTCTACCAAAACCTGTTTGCGCATGCCCCCGATGCACCTGGCCTGAAGAAAATTTGTCTAATGTTTTTCAAGGATTTTATTTGCATCTCCCCGCCAGTCAATGTCGGATCTGGCACCTGACATGAGTACAGCCTTGACTTCAGTCAGTGTCGGTATCAGTGCATTATCAACAAGAACTTACATCTCATGAAAATTCGCCTGATTCCCGTATATTATGCTGGTTTGTATAAGCTGCAGTTTTTTTTTATGGGATGTCACTATGTTTTCCTGGCGCTGGCTCATTGTTGTCATCATCGTCATCTTCGCGGTACAGCACTGGCGCAACCGTCCCTTGCCTGTACCTGCTGGCAGCATTGCTCCTAATGATCCAGTACAAACCATGCTCAGCAAAGGCACGGTCTACGAGCAAAACAATTACAAACTGACAGCCCTGGCTGACTTTACGGTAGAGGCGCGGGTGCTGTCGAAGCAGACCTATTCTTCTGACCGCGAAGCACAACTTGCCCCGGTGGACCTGGCGCTGGGATGGGGTGCCATGTCAGATACTGCCGTGCTGGATAAATTGTCGATTGGGCAGAGCAACCGTTTTTACTTTTATCGCTGGGATACAGAACCACCCCGTCCAGCCTCAGAAATTGCCACACATAGCGCCAATATGCATTTGATCCCCACCAGCTCAGCGGTGGAAAAAACCTTGAGAGAGGTGCGGGTAGGCCAGGTTGTCAAAATACGTGGTCAACTTGTCGAGGCCACTGCCGCCGATGGCTGGCGCTGGCGTTCTTCCCTGACCCGTGAAGATACTGGGGCAGGTGCTTGCGAGCTCATAAGGGTAGAGTCAGTAGAAGTCCAGTAAATGCCCGACGGCAATTTCGCATGATTTGGTACTGTTTTTTAATACCTTGAGTCCAAAAATTTAATGCTTTGTCCAAAAATATAGCCGCTTCTGGCAAAAATGGTGACACTTTGCATTCTTATCGTTGCTGAGCCAGAAGATATATGCTGGCGTGGCAGGATTACTCAAGGATAGTTCACTATGCACGCTGCTGTTAATCTTACTGCTTCCGTCACTGCACCCGCCGCCGCCCCCGTTCGCTATGCGGCGATACTCGCTTTCCTGCTGGCATCACTGAGCCTTGTATCTGGCCAGGCGCATGCACAGTCCAGTGCATCTGCTGCAAGCGCATCTGCAGCCAGTAATACGGCCAGTAACATTGCAAGTGCGGTAGCCACTGAAGAGCCGCAAAGTGTAGAAGTCAAAGCCATCAGGGACCCGGCCATCATGCCGTACAAGACGGCTTATGAACTGATATCCAAAGTGCGGGCCGCCAGCAAGGACAAGGTTGAAATCATCATCCGCATCACCGCAGCCAAGACTCACGCCCCCATTCCCAACCTGGCGATTTATCTCGACACCAAGGACAGCCGCAAAAAACTGGAGATATCCGCCGCAGGTGATGTCACCGTACCGCTGGATGCTGTTGCCTATGCAGAGGGTGCAGAATTTGTCACCAACCAGAAAAAAGGCAGCATGGAAGGCCACATCATGTTGCTGCCCAAATTGCCCCAAGATGTGTTCAAGTATGCCGATGTCAGTGACAGCATAGAATCTGCCCGCCTGGCCGTTAAAGAACTGGTGCCATGGTATTTGCGCCTGTTCATGCCGTCCGTCAATGGTGTAGGGATTTGTTATCGCGAGCAAAACCAGACGGTGCTGGTCAAGGGCAATGAAGAGCAGCATCTGGCAGCCAACAACGATACTACGGACCCGATGAAAAACAAAATCCATTGCGCCAAGTTTGCCGCTGCGGATGTCGCCAAAGATAAAGAAAAGCTCATCATGCCTGCAACAGGCTGGCAGGCAATTTTTATGTAAGCTGCGATAGCTTTATTTTGTATTTTTCATGACCAGGGTCAGCAATATCAATGGCCCTGGTTTTTTTGCGTCCAATGTTCAACACCGCGGCAGCGTGCATCCTGACAAGGCCAGCATGGCAATCAGGGCGAGTGTGAAGTGGAGGGACTTGTTTTGTAAGAGGCCTGCAACTGAGGTCGCTGATGTGGGAGCTGATGAGGTAACAGATTTCCGGAAGTTCATGTTTATACAAAGATGGCAGTGAATATCATTGCCCCATGTTCTGAGGTAAAAATATCTTAGCATGGATAAAAACACGCTTGCCATGAGCTTGTAAGCGTTTGTTTCTAGAACTCATTTCATAAATAGGATGAGTGCGAACAAGACGATTTGGGATGCAGTGCAAGGCGTGACCTGCAGCTAAGGCTCCTGCCTTAGCAAAGGGCGCAACGCTGCAATGCGCCCAAATCGTCAGTTCCCGAAGGGTTTGCCTCATAACGCGCGCTGGACTGCGTTGGACTCGTTATCAATAGCACCGCTATTGATCGCCTCGCCCGCCTTGCCATCCCACGTTATGAGGCAAACGCATCTCACCCTATTTATGAAATGAGTTCTAGCCATCACCCCTATCAACACCATTCCCGCCATCAAGCCGCTTGTTGCCAGGCATCAGTATGCTCAAGCCAGTTTGATCAATGTATGTA
The DNA here is from genome assembly GCF_003201815.1 of Undibacterium pigrum. Lineage (GTDB taxonomy): Bacteria > Pseudomonadota > Gammaproteobacteria > Burkholderiales > Burkholderiaceae_D > Undibacterium > Undibacterium pigrum. Next base: position 47,622 of record NZ_QJKB01000018.1, on the reverse strand, counting down.
TGGTTGACGCAAGCATCATTAGACCCAGGCATATGCTGGCTGGTGGCAGTTTCTTTTGTGGGCGACGTGAAGATTTTTTATTGTTTGTCAGGATTCTCATTTTTATACCCCAAAAATAATGCGTTGCTGGTCAGGAAAGTGGAAATAAGTGGAAATTATCTACAGTGTGATCATGACGAGTATGATGCACCCATCCACTTGACATGGATGTAGGAAGACAGAACCAGCTTGCGTAGGAATTGACAGGAAGAAGTGACAGCAATGCCCCGGGCATCAGAGACAAGAACCAGATGAAGGTAAAAACACCCCCAATAAAATTGCCTGCCCCACTATCCATGGCAGAACTTGAAAAAAGTTCATTGCGGTAAGTGTAACGCTCTGATATCAGGTTAAAGCCAGCTAAGACGGTGGCAAAAGTCTCTGCCGCTTGAACATCTTTTTGCAGTACTTCACACACAGCGCATACTGGCTACATGCACCCTGGGTAATCTGCAACAGTCCCCACTCCTGCCGCCTGGCCCGGCTTTACCATGTCTTCATTTCTGGCCCACGTCGCCGCTGGCCTGACTTTGTATTTTTGTAAGCCTGTTGATAAAACACGAAGGCCGGGCCTGGCCTTGGGCTTGCCGGTTTTGCTGGTATGGCTGGCGATCGTGCCAGACTTTGATTACCTTGCCATCTGGTTCCTCCATGCACGCTTTGAGCTGCGTGTCACCCATACCCTGTTGTTTTGCTTTTTGATCAGCGGGATTATTTACTGGCTGACAGCGCGCTTGAAACCCGCATACGCTGCAGCTTCGGGGTATTGGGTGCTATTGCTGGCGGTGTGTTCGCATCTGGTGCTGGACCTGCTGGTAGGGCGCTCGCTACCCTTGCTGTGGCCGTTTGTTCCTCACAAATTCTCGCTGTCTATGGCCTTATTACCGGGAGTCTCGCATACCGGCGTTATCAGCTATGCCTTCTGGCGCAATCTGCTCATGGAAGCCTGTCTCCTCACGCCCATACTTGCAGCGATCATCATGCTGGCAAGGGGTTTGCCATTGCGTGCTTATCTGCCTGAGATTTTACTGGTGCTGGCGATGTGGTCAGGGCTGGTGTTTGCAAGCGGCAGACTGATGAGTAACTGATACGCACGGTGTATGGGGTTTGTCGCTGGATTCGTGGACTGAATTTTAAGTCTTTGTTTTACAAAGACTTTCCATAAGCAACACCACAATGAATTGCGCAATTCCATGTCAGGTTGTGTCTTATAATGGCAGGCTTGCATCAAGCAGTATCTACCTGGACGTTCAGATTCTGCAAGCCAGGAAAGCCAGACACTAATTACAATACCCATGAAATGCCCATGACAAATTCAACACCAGGCGAACGCATGCATCAAGCTTTTCTTCACGATACCGGTGCCATCGGCCAGCTGGTCGACAATTTTGACTGGAGCAAGACTGCTTTGGGCGATATCAATAGCTGGCCAGCCGGTATCAAGGCGGTGGTGGCAATGATGTTGCGTTCACCCGTGGCCATGGTGATGCTGATGGGTGTGGAAGGCGTCATGATCTATAACGAGGGTTATGCAAAATTCGCTGGCCCGCGCCATCCCCAGTTGCTAGGCATGACAGCGCTGGAAGGCTGGCCAGAAGTCGCTGAATTTAATGCCATGATCATCAGCCGGGTATTTGCCGGTGAACGAATCAGCTATACCGATCAGGAATTTTCTCTCAACAGAAAAGGCATACTGGAACAGGTATTTTTGAGCCTTGATTATTCGGCAGTCTCTGACGAGTTTGGCACCACCGCGGCTGTGCTGGTCACAGTGGTAGAAACCACTGAAAAAGTAAAGGCCGACCGCTGGGTCAAAGGCGAGCATCAACGCCTGCAGGCCATGTTTGAACAAACCCCGGGTTTCACCGCCATGCTGACCGGGCCGCAGCATACTTTTACACTGACCAACCGCGCTTACTCATCGCTGGTGAACAACCGTGAGGTATTGGGTAAAAGTGTAGCAGAAGCGCTGCCAGAGGCGGCGGAGCAGGGCTTTGTCGCCCTGCTTGATAAATTGTATGTGAGCGGCGAAATATTTGAAGGCCATGCCATCCCGTTTTCTTTGATGGATGAAATCAATGGTGGCACCAAGAATTGCTTTCTCGATTTTGTCTATCAACCATTAAAAAATGATGCTGGTGAAGTATTCGGCATCTTTGTGCAAGGCTTTGATGTTACCGACCGAGTGCTGGCAGAAAAAGCACGGGTTGAAAGCGAAACCCTGTTCCGCACACTGGCCCAGGCCGTGCCCAACCAGGTGTGGGCGGCATCGCCAGATGGCTTGCTGTACTGGTTCAATGACCGTGTGTATAGCTATAGTGGTACCAGACCGGGTGAGCTTGATGGCGACAAATGGGCCAGCATCCTGCACCCTGATGAAGTGGCAGAAGTGGCGGCTACCTGGATAGCCGCAGTCACTTCCGGCGAAGTTTACCAGACTGAATTTCGCATTCGCCAGCATGATGGCATTTATCACTGGCATCTGGTCAGGGCCTTGCCCATCCGTGATGAACAGGGCGAAATCCTGCGCTGGATAGGCACCAATACCGATATCCATGACCAGAAGAGTGCATCCCAGGTCCTGACCCATGAAAACCTCAACCTGACCCAGCAAGTCAGCCAGCGCACAGAAGAACGTGACCGCATGTGGCGGCTAGCGACAGACCTGATGCTGGTGGCCGATGTGGATGGCAATATCACCTCGGTCAACCCGGCTTTCACTTCTTTGCTGGGCTGGAAAGAGGCAGAGGTTGCTGGTATGCCGTTTATCAGCCTGATACATCCAGATGAGCAGCAGCGCGCAGGCGGCAAGTTATTTGCTTCTTCTGATGGCAACAACACGTTCAAGTTTGAAAAACATGTGCGCCGTGTTGATGGTACTTACAACCTGGTTTCGTGGACAGGCTCGCGTGATGCTGGCCTGTTCCATGCGGTTGGCCGTGATGTTACTGCTGAACGTGCCGCAGCCGCCGCCATGAAGCGCACCGAGCAGGCGCTTATACAATCACAAAAAATGGATACCATAGGCAAGCTGACTGGTGGTGTCGCCCATGACTTTAACAACCTGCTGCAAGTCATTTCTGGCAACCTGCAATTGCTGGCTGCCGAAGTCAAAGACAATCCGCGTGCGCAGCGCAAGATAGACAATGCACTTGATGGTGTCTCGCGCGGTGCCAAGCTGGCCAGCTATCTGCTGGCATTTGGCCGTCGCCAGGCGCTTGAACCCAAGGTTGTCAAGGTCAGCCGCTATATAGGCGCGATGGAAGACATGCTACGGCGCAGCCTGGGTGAAGCGATAGACATAGAAATGATCGCCTCTGGCGGCTTGTGGAATTGCCTGGTCGATGTACCACAACTGGAAAACGCCATTCTCAACCTGTGCATCAATGCCCGCGATGCGATGGAATCCAACGGCAAGCTGACCATAGAAATGGGCAATGTCGCCCTCGACGATGAATATGCAGCCAGCCACCTGGAAGTAGAGCGCGGCCAGTACATCATGATCGCCGTCAGCGACACCGGCAGTGGCATGACGCCAGAAGTCATGGCCCAGGCCTTCGAACCTTTCTTTTCGACCAAACCAGAAGGCAAGGGTACAGGTCTGGGCCTGTCCATGGTCTATGGCTTCGTTAAACAGTCAGGCGGCCACGTCAAAATCTATAGCGAAATTGGCGATGGCACCACTGTCAAGCTCTACCTGCCGCGCTCCATGGCAGCAGAAGAAATGACTACCATTATCGACAGCCGCGAAATTGTCGGCGGTGAAGAAACCATACTCGTAGTGGAAGATGATGTCGGCGTGCGCAAGACGGTCGTCGAGATGCTGGGTGGCCTGGGTTACCGCGTTTTGCAGGCTGGTGAAGCCGAAGGTGCACTGGCCATCGTACAAAGTGGCCTCGCCATCGATTTGCTGTTCACCGACGTCGTCATGCCCGGCCCGCTACGCAGCCCCGACCTGGCCCGAGAAGCACGCGGCTGCCTGCCCAACCTGGCGGTGCTGTTCACCTCCGGTTATACCGAAAACGCCATCGTCCACGGTGGCCGTCTCGACGCTGGTGTCGAGCTGCTGGGCAAGCCCTATACCCGCGCCGCCCTGGCACAAAAAATCCGTCATGTGCTGGCTAACCAGAAGCAGCGCAAACAAGCTGCGCCAACTCCCCCAGCCGCCGCAACAGCACGCGGCAAGCACATCCTGCTCGTTGAAGATGACGAAGTCATCCGCACCAACACGACAGAATTACTGTCCCTGCTGGGCCACAGCGTCCTTGCCAGCAGCGACGCTGAGCAGGCATTGACCTTGCTGTCGTCAACAAAATTTGACGTCCTCATCACCGATATCCAGCTCCCCGGCATGTCTGGCGAAACCCTGGCCTCGCAGGCTCGCAGCATGCTGCCTGCATTGCATGTGGTATTTGCCTCAGGCTTGCATCAGCAAATCAACTTGCCGGGGGCTGTCACCCTGATCAAGCCATATGATCTGGCGGCGCTGGCGGAGGTAGTGAATTAATAGATTTATTGTCTAATTTGTAAGAATATACTAATATTTTATGCTTGGTATGGAGCATCTTGATTTGCTACGATTTTAGATATGGCATAGCACTTCAATTTTCGATTAACTAGAATAAAGATTGAGTAAAAAATGTCCAATTCACATTTCGCCGAGCCAATTCCGGTGCTTGCAAAATTACGATTAATGCTTCTTAAGACACTAAATGTTCAGGATGGAGGAGGTGATTTCTCCGTTAAAAGAGGTCTTTTGGATTTGTACCGCCGTAATCCAACTCAGGGCAAGATGACCCATGGAATATTTAGTGTAAATGAGGATTGGGTGTTAGGTGAAAGTAACCTGCCAGCGCTGGAGACGGCGCTTACATCATTAGATGATCTCGAACGCTGGCCATTGCCTGATTTTAGTTTCTGCTCTGTTATTTGGGAAGGCAAGCCTTGTGGGGTGCTAGTCGAAAAAGATGAGTTGAAAGGTGGCGGGCTTCTTTTTGTTGCCACGCTATTTTTCATCTCTGACGAAGAGATGAAAATCTCACGAGCTGAATTCAGAGCAGCGAAATCTCAGCCTGAACCCTTTGCCTCATTAATGACGATAACAGATTGGATGAGGTATTCGATATCTGAGGTTGGAAATGAACCTATCGCCTCATTCCTGTTTCGGTGTATAGCTGGTCTGCACTCCTGCCAATTTAGGCGCATGAAAGCTTCGGATCTTAAAAAAGCTGATGTCAGTCTAATCGCTCCGCCTCGTGAGAACGATTTCTTACTAAATCTCTGTAAAAACGCTTATGCTGGCAAAGTAGTTTGTACCAGGGCTATTGTTCCAATGGAGCTTATCATACCAGACGATATGGAGCACGCCCTTGAGTTTCCTCTTGATGAAGTAAAACGCTTCATGCCAGCCCATATAGATAATGGCCAAGCTGTAACAGAACTGCTTTTGTACCAGTCTGATGGAAAGTTCATCATGGGTGATGATTATGTAGGATACCTTACCTATAAGGCGCTCCTCTTTAAAAAAGTCCCCGCAGTTATTCTTGGTGATTTCAGTTCGACCGAAGTCGAAATTTTAGAGCGAGGCGGTAGTGAATTAATACCTCCAATAATGGTCACAAAAGGACTGACGGAAAGTAGAAGCAGAGGTAGCGATAATATGCAGAAACTTCAAGAGAGACTTGCGAGCTTAGGGCCAAGTAAACCAACCATTGCAGGAGAATTCTCACGAATTTATCTTGAATTCTGCCATTTATTGAGACGTCGTCGAAAGCGTGAAGCTGATATCCATAATTTTCTTAAGAGATACCCCGTTATGATAGATGGTCATGCAGCAAAGGTACATAGTGAAGTACGCGTAGGTAACTATCGTGCTGACTTGATTTTTCAATATGAGCAGTCAGATAAACGAATTTTATTGATCGAGCTTGAAATGGATAACGTACCAATTTTCACAAAGAAGAATAGACTACGAGAAGGTTTTGATCATGCATCGCAACAAATTGAGGACTGGATTCAAGCTATACGAACTAATGCACCGCAAATGCCAGAATGGCTTAAAGGGGAGTACGTTGTTGAGGGAATGGTCGTTATTGGACGTTCAGCAAAATTAACTGATACCCAAAAGAAAACGCTTTTCACTATTAATTCCAATCGCCTTGTGAAAGTCATTACATATGATGATTTGCTTGAGAGATTTGGTAGGTTAATTGGTTCGTTTGATCAAGTCGAAATTTAAAAGCGCCGTAATGTTTAAGTGCCCCGAATTTATATCGCATACTTAATAGTGTAGCTGTAGTAAATCAAAATTTTTGTATCTCTAAGTCACAAGGCGAAGCGCAGCAAGCTTCGGGCAAGGCCTTGATACTTTATTTGTCAGCATGGTCAAGGCGAAAAGAGGAGATTGCCTTTTCCCACATGGTAAAACCTGGCCAGTTATTCTTGGGTGCTGGATCAGGTTTGCTTTCTTTAGGCGCAATGCCGTTTCTATTCAGACCTGCAAATTCTCCGATAAGCGGGAATAATCCCCGACCATCCGGTATCTCAATTTTTTGCGACAATACCACTTTGGCTAATTGTAATTATTGGTATTGTTAAGGTATTTAAGTTGTGATACCAATTTCATCGCTACGCCTCACAGTTTTTATTTTCCAAATCCTGACTCTTCCAATTGGACTCATCTTTTGTAACAAGATTTTGTTTCCAAAAAAACCACTTGACCGCCTCATATTTAAGCAACATCTTGGAATCGGTTTCGCACAAAAAAGAGACCACAAACCCGAAATGACCTCACAGAATCGGGGCATTTCTCTATCAACAGTTCAGGGGGGAATAGGATGAGACATAGAACTGGAATTCGTATTAATCACCTCATGCTCAGTCTGGTCGGCGGTATGCTGGCAGCCTGCGGCGGTGGAAGTAATACCAGCAATTTGACAGACACACCCAAGATAGGCGCGCATGTAGCAATGCCGCCAGCAGAGGTGCCCAGCAGTTGTGCAGTCTGGAGCAATACCCAGATTTATACCCAGGGCAATTGCGTTACCTACCAGGGCATCACCTACAAGGCCAAGTGGTGGACGCAAGGAAATGTGCCAGGAGCGGAGCAGTGGGGGCCATGGGAAGTAAGTACGGTCACGCCAACACCTACGCCGACTCCAACTCCCACGCCGACACCCACACCCACGCCAACGCCGACCCCTACACCTACGCCTACCCCAACACCAACTCCTACACCAGGATGCGCGCCTTACGTGGCGGGGACCAGTTATCTGGCAGGCAGTGTCGTCAGCAATGCCGGCGGCTATTATCGCTGCGATGTTGCTGGCTGGTGTTCTACTGGTGCTTCTGCTTATGAGCCTGGCGTAGGCTGGGCATGGACCAGTGCCTGGACTTCGGTGACTGTCAGTGCCTGCCCAACGCCGACACCGACGCCAACGCCAACGCCGACACCGACGCCAACGCCAACTCCGACTCCGACTCCGACGCCGACGCCAACGCCAACGCCAACGCCGACACCGACACCGACACCGACACCGACACCGACACCGACACCGACTCCAGTCGGTGGCCGCGAAGTTGGTTCTTACTTTGCGCAATGGGGCGTGTATGGCCGTGCCTACGAGGTGGCAGATATCCACACCACGCAGACACCAGTCAATGGCGTGCAGACCAGCATCGCTGATCAACTGACCTTCATTAACTATGCCTTTGGCAATGTATATGCAAAAAATGGCGGCTACGAATGCGATATGGTCACCAGGGCAGAGACGGGCAATAACAACCCGCCGCCTGCAGATGCAGGTACCGGTGGTGATGCCTTTGCCGATTACCAGCGGCAGCCCGCACGCACTGTCGATGGCAAAACCATCCCCTGGGATGCCAAGCTCACCGGCAATTTTGCACAACTGAAATTGCTCAAGGCGGCGCATCCTAACCTGAAGGTATTCATTTCACTCGGTGGCTGGACATGGTCAAGGTACTTCTCTGCCGCAGCGAAGACAGATGCCCTGCGCAAGCAATTGGCGAGATCTTGCGTCAAGCAATTCATTGCAGGTGATCTGCCTGTGCAGGATGGTCGTGGTGGCCCAGGTGCGGCGAAAGGCGTGTTTGATGGTATCGACATTGACTGGGAATATCCAGGCGGTGGCGGGCAGCCATACAACACGGTGGATGCTGTCAATGACAAGCATAACTTCACTTTGCTGATGGCAGAATTCCGCGCGCAACTCGATGCGCAAGGGGCTCTCGACAACAAGCGTTACGCCTTGACTGCGGCAATAGGCGCGGGCACTGAAAAGATCGCCCAGACCGAACCTGCCTTGTATAGCCAGTACATGGATTGGGTGAATGTCATGACCTATGACTTCCATGGCGGTTGGGAAAACACCACCAACTTCCATTCACCGCTGTACCATGACAGTGCAGACCCGTCCACGGGTGTGCTTGCCAAGTACAATAGTGATGATGCCATCCAGGCCCTGGTCACCGCTGGCATGCCACGCAATAAGATCTTGCTGGGTATTCCATTCTATGGGCGTGGCTGGAAAGGCGTCAGTGCCGGGCCAAATGGCAATGGCTTGTACCAGGCAACTGGTGGGCCTGCACCAGCCACTTATGAAGCAGGGATAGAAGACTACAAGGTCTTGAAAAACAAGACCGGTACGCGCACCCTGCACCCTGTGACCAAGCAGTTGATGCTGATGACCAATAATGGCGAATGGTGGAGTTATGATGATCCGGCTGTCATCGCCATTAAAATGAAGTATGTGCGTGACCAGAACTTGCGCGGCGCATTTACCTGGGAACTCGATGGCGATGCCAGCGGTGTCCTCGGTAGCGAAGTCTGGAAAGGGCGATAAGCCTGGTTAATGGAAAGCATAGTCGCTTTATAGTTTCTCTATAATCCATTAATAATGTAGGGCTGCGGATGTGATGACGATCTGCAATCACATCCGCAGTTTTTCAGCGAGAGGAAAGCAAATGAATGCACAACTTGGTTTGCATGCAGTAGCAAGTCAAACAGTTCAATCCATGAGCGATGACTGGCGTCGCTGGATCGCAGAAAATCTGCTGCTCGGCGCGCATCCGGCCACCCTGGAAAATGTCTTGCAACAAAATTCCTTCAGCCTACATACCGCCAGGCTGGAAATCAGTGCGGCTTTGTCCAGCCCTTATTTTCAAGGTGTGCAAAGACTCAAGAACCGTCTCGACAAGCGTGACTGGGTCTTGGCCATCGCTGCCAAACTCGATCAGATAGCACCGCTTGCACTGGAACGTCAACATCAATTATCTGGTGAACAGTTTTTGCGTGATTATTATCAGCAAAATCGTCCCGTCATCATTACTGGCATGCTGGACGATTGCCCGGCACGCAGCCGCTGGAACCTGGCCTGGTTCCGTGAGCATTTTTCTGAGCGCCAGGTGGAAGTGCAATTCGGCCGCAATAGCGACGCCAATTATGAAATGAACAGCATCGCCCACAAGCGCCAGATGCGCTTTGGTGACTATGTCGATCTGGTGGAAAAAAACGGCCACAGCAATGACATGTACATGACCGCCAATAATGATTCCAGCAACCGCAAAGCACTCAATGAATTGTGGGAAGACGTACCCTCATTGCCCGAATACCTGAAGACAGATCAGGGCAAGCAAGGCTTTTTCTGGTTTGGCCCGGCGGGGACGATTACGCCTTTCCATCATGACCTGACCAATAATTTCATGATGCAGATCATGGGGCGCAAACGCGTCAAACTTATCGCCCCATGTCACCTCGCCAGACTGCAAAATGAGCGTCATTGCTTTACGCCGGTAGATGGCCGCAATATTGACCTGACACGCTTCCCCCAGCTGCGCGATGTGCCTGTGCTTGAATGCGTGCTGGAGCCAGGCGAGATATTATTCCTGCCCGTGGGCTGGTGGCATTTCGTTGAGTCACTGGATATTTCTGTCACTATCGCCGCGACAAATTTTCGCTGGGATAATGATTTCTTCAGCAATTACCCGGCGAATCACGACTTTTGATCAGCAGTCTTCATAAGAAGAAAACTGCGCTTCCAGCGTATGCCGGAGCGCAGTTTTTTTATTAGTTGCCCATGCTTTGCCTGTCATTTGATAGGCAAAGCATTTCAACGCATTTCCACATCAAGGCAGGGTATTCAGGGCAGCCTTGGCAGGCACCGAGAAATTATAGCCATCATGCTTATCCCAATTGATAGACCAGGTCATGACACCTCTGAAACCAGGGTAGGCCTGTTTGGGGACGATGGTGCCGCAGTTCAGCAACCTGGTTAAACAGTTCAGCGCATTGCTGACATCTGCTGATGTGGTAAAGCCAGAATTGGCAGAACTACGGCCAGACGGCACACCAAAGGCAACCTGGTCAGGGCGCAAACCTGCAAAGGTATTGCTACCATAGGTAAAGCCCTCGATCAGCATTTTTGCCGTGCCCACCAGTTGGTCTGCCGACCCTGCCCTCAGTGGCGCAGCCTGGAAAGGTGTATAGATATCGCCATTGTTGTAGTACTGCGGATGTAGGATAGTCAGCTCATCACGCAGCGCATTGATGATGGGGATATATGCACCCCAGATAGAGCCGTAGGAGGTAAAACCACCTTCCACATATACCCATTCCGGTGCCATTGACAGGTAGAAGCTGGCGCCGACTTTGGTTTTCAGTTTCTTGACGGCGACCGGCAGATAAGTCTGGATAGCTGCACCCTGTGCCACACCGTTTTCAAGATCAAGGTCTATGCCGTCAAAACCATATTTGCTGATGATGCCATACAGGCTGTTGGCAAAGTTGGTCGCCTCCGCATCAGAACCCACCGAGACTGAACCATTCTGGCCACCGAGTGACAACACGACTTTTTTGCCTTGCGCCTGCTTGGCCTTGATATCGGCAATAAATTGCGCTTCGCTACCGGCACCAGGGTCCAGCGTGAAGCTCACATTGCCACCACCGGCATTGTCGCCAAACGAGACGACGATAACATCCCAATCATTGCTGACTTGCGCGATAGGGTAAGTGTTACCGCTGGGATTGGTAAAGTTATGCCAGTAACCGACCAGTGCATGCTTGGCAAGACCAGGGACTGGCGTAGGGGTGGGAGTCGGAGTCGGTGTTGGTGTCGGAGTGGGGGTGGGCGTTGGTGTCGGGCAGGCACTTGCTGTGACTGATGTCCATGCGCTGTTCCAGGCCCAGCCTACACCAGGCTCATAAGCAGATGCACCGGTAGAACACCAGCCCGCCACGTCGCAACGATAAAAACCGCCCGCATTGCTGACCACTCTTCCAGCAAGATATTGAGTGCCGGCGACATAGGGAGAACAGTTCGGCGTCGGAGTCGGGGTAGGTGTTGGAGTCGGTGTAGGTGTCGGGGTTGGTATGGGCGTTGGGGTCGGAGTAGGCGTCGGTGTTGGAGTGGGGGTAGACGTAGGTGTTGGCGTGGCATCACATGCACCTTTACCTGTCCAGGGTTTGCCACTGCCAGAGGCACCACTATTGGTTGCAGGGTTTTCATTGTGCGTCCACCAGTTTGCGACATAATTATTACCGCCCGCACTGACCAAAGCGCCGCCATTGTAGGCCGTTGCTGCATCCCATGCCGCATAGCAAGCTGTAGAAGCTATAGCAGGCGGGGCTTGTGGCGTGGTTGCCGGGCCAGTTCCATTGCCAGCACTGTCACTGCCACCACCGCATGCCACCAGCAAGCCACCACTGGTCGCACATAGCAGCATGTTTTGAATCAGGTTTCTTAACCTTGTATTTTGCATTACCGTCTCCCCCCATGATTTTGTGAATTCAGAAAATGTGTTTACTCCTAAAATGTGCCATTCTGAGATGCCCGTTCTTATTGCAAACCAGCCACTCAGAGATTCAGCATGTGGTTCAACAATGCGGTGGTCAACTGGTTTTATTAATATCTAGCCACTTAAATACCACTTGACTTTTGGGAAATGAAATACTGTTGAAATAAGACTGTCATGCCAATTTGCTACCGTTCTTTGATGGTGTTTGATCAGACCAGTGTGTGTTGTTAGCATCACTGGTATTACGAAGTTTTGATGAACATGTAGACAGTTGTAGGGCGTTATCGCCGTGTTGCTCCGTGAGCCTGGCAGACAGCTGTTTTCGGAATTGGTTTTCTGGCATGGCGAAAGGCAAAAGCGTGATAATGTCCGTTGCAAATAAAGACAGGTTTTATCGAATAGCCAGCATTCAGAACATCATGACGAACAATAACAATGAGTCTCCATCAATGACCACTCAAACCTCAACTTCATTCCCCGACTTGCCAGCAGATAGCGCAAGGGATCTCGTTCTTGCCATACTGGATAACTATGCGGTCAGTCTCAATACGCAAAATTTCCCGGCCAGCCTGTATGCAGAATCGCTGCTGTACATGATTTACTGGTTCCATCGCCTGCGTGACCCGGTGCGCAAGAATGGCATGGAAGATTGCATTGCCAGATACCTGGATGTCGCCAGCACGACGGCGGTCGTGAAAGCCCTGTTGTCGGATGAGCAGCTTCAAGCCCTGGCAAAACAGCGCATAGATCAGGGCGTCATGGTGCGTAAGACGGTTGATGTGCTGGTGATGCGTGACGGGCGAAGTGGGCGTGAATTTTTGACGCTGGACAGGACGATTTTCCCTGAAGGCATCGCTCTGCCAGGCGGCTTGTTGCTGGATGAAGATGAACACAACGGGCTCGGTATTCCAGCCAATATCTTCGCAGCGCTGCGAGTAACTGGCAGCAAAGTATTTGGAGCAGCAGCACCAGAATACGGGATTGCAGAAGCTGAGGGACGTAAATATTATTTTGTGCAGAGCGACGCAAAAAACGAGGCAAAAAACGAAGCCCGCATCTACATGGACAAAACCGTCACGCACGGATATCGCGACCATCTCAAAGAAATTGCCATTCCATCAGATCCACGTCATATCGTCGACACGATTGGGTTTCTGGTAGAAATTGTCGATACAACAGACACAGCGGGCATCCAGGGCAGGTGGTTGCCTGAGAGTGTGATGACAACGCCAAATGCAAAAGAAGGCTCATTCGCCTTTGGTCACCACAAGCAGATTGCCGCTGCACTGGTGGCAAAAAATTTCACTACGACCCAGAGTATTTCACATCATGAATGGATACGTGAATGGGTCAGGAACCCGGTTGATTTATACCGTGAACTTCGCACGCGATTTGCATCGAATGACAATAGCCTCAATACACCAGTGCTGGAACTATTGCCGGTGGTCGAGTATTTCCGCAGCCAGATGACGCTCTCGGCTATGGATGAGACCTGTCGCAACAATGCCGCACTGTCATTGATGCGTGACCAGTTGCTGCATAAATTCCACCACGTGACCATACAGAACGGTGCCATGTGCCCGTATGAGCCTACCCTGCGTATTCTGTTTGAGGCTGTCGGTTTCTTTGATGTGGCATGTCGCACCGGCAAGAACCTGAGTACCCACTTCCAAAAGAAATACTGGTATCGCTATGAAGAGCTGATGCGCCGTATGCCGGAAGTCATCATCATCCCGACTTTCGATAATATCTCTGCTACTGATCTCATGAAAATACGCGGTACACCTGTGTATTTTATCGGTGTATCAACCGAGCCTGTGTATGTCGATGAATTCTGGCAGTCGCCACTCGAATTTCTGATTCACGACCTTAATCATGCCTGGAAAATGATGGACATGGATGACAGGTTTTTCCAGCATAGCCCGGAGACCAGCAGGGATGCACTGATCAGCACATCCAATGCCTTCATTCGCGAGTACTTCCCGACTATCGCCATTCAAAAGACAGACACGGAAGAACAAAAGGAAATGAAGAAGCTCAAGAAAATACTCTTGTTCGAAGTGGGCCATGAAGACGCCCGGCCCCTGTTACCAGGTATCGTCAGCGAAGCCTTGCTGGAAGATGAGGGATATGAATTCCCGGATATCGTCGTTCGTTATGATGAGAGCGGTAAGCAGGCCTATCTGGAACAGCGCACCATCCCTGGCATCACTGCTCTGTCATATGTGAGGCATAAATTACAACATGGTTTTTTTGACCAGACTGATTCGCAAAACATCCAGATCGTCTCGCCAAAATATCGCAGCGTGGAATGGATAGTCAGGGCGACTGAAGAGTTGTTGTATGAAATGCAGGCGACAATACCGGCAACAGTGCAAGCCGAAGGTTTGACGGAATATCTGACCCGGCAGGCATGCTCCAGGGGGCCGACTATTCTTCATGCACCGGAAAACCTCGACCCGGCTGTAGAAGAATATGGAGATGGAACGGCGTCAAAGGAATAGGTGTTGTCGTTCACAGATAGTGCCAGCGCTCGGACTTGCACTACCTGTGGTTTTCAGAGATTTTAGGACAAGGCAGGTGTTATTGCCCCTTGATCACAATTAGCACCGCCTACTTGCTAGGATACCCAGCACCACTTGATGTTGATTGGCGTTGACTACTCGCGCTCAACTTGGCAAGGTCGATGCCGGGAACAACATCAAGCATTTGCTGTTCCCCCGCTTTTGCTGATCAAGATCATTCATCATTCATTTCTTCAGGGCTGAGTTGCCAGACGACAGGCCAATTGTTTTCATCCATGGCACGCCATTTCAGGTAACGCCATGCATTTCCACTGGCGTGCAACAAAGTGTTGGTGTCGTAAAGCCAGGCAGCGGCACCGCCTTCTATGATCGTACTGACGCGAAGTGTTTGCCCGGTGGCTAAGTCCCATAGGCGTATGGTGTTGTCGTCTGAAGCCGAGAGCACGCTATGCCCGTCAGGTGAAAATGCGCAGGACATCACCGTATCAGCATGTCCAACAAAATCGCGTAGCAGTATGCCGGTGGCGGTCTCCCACAGACGCAGCGTGTTGTCATATGAAGCCGAGAGCAGGCTACGCCCATCTGGCGAAAACACGCAGGACTTCACCGTATCCGCATGCCCGACTAACTCCTGTAGCACCGTGCCGGTGGCTACGTCCCACAGGCGCAGGGTTTTGTCATATGAAGCCGAGAGCAGGCTACACCCATCAGGCGAAAACGTGCAAGACATCACCCAATCCGCGTGTCCAACAAACTTCCGTAGCAGCATGCCGGTGGCTACGTCCCACAGGCGCAGGGTGTTGTCACGTGAAGCCGAGAGCAGGCTATGCCCATCTGGCGAAAACACGCATGAGCTCACTCTACTCGAATGTCCAACAAACTCCCGTAACAGCGTGCCGGTGGCTACGTCCCACAGACGCAGGGTGTTGTCATGTGAAGCCGAGAGCAGGCTAAGCCCATCTGGTGAAAACACGCATGAGCTCACTCCATCCGCATGCCCAATAAACTCCCGTAACAGCGCGCCGGTGGCGGTGTCCCACAAACACAAGGAGTTGTCATGTGAAGCCGAGAGAAGACTACACCCATCAGGTGAAAACGCGCAAGACATCACCCAATCTGCATGTCCAACAAATTCGCGTAGTAGCGTGCCACTGGCTACGTCCCACAGGCGCAGGGTGCTATCGTCTGAAGCAGATAGCAAACTCTGCCCATCTGGCGAAAACGCGCAAGACATCACCCAATCTGCATGTCCAATAAACTCGCGTAGCACCGTGCCAGTGGCTACGTCCCAGAGGCGCAGGGTGCTATCGTCTGAAGCAGATAGCAAACTCTGCCCATCAGGCGAAAACGCGCAAGACATCACCCAATCTGCATGCCCAACAAACTCCCGTAGCACCGTACCGGTGGCTACGTCCCACAGGCGCAGCGTGTTGTCATATGAAGCCGAGAGCAGGCTACGCCCATCTGGCGAAAACGTGCAGGACTTCACCCAATCTGCATGTCCAACAAACTCGCGTAGTGTTTGCCCGGTGGCTAAGTCCCATAGGCGCAGGGTGTTGTCACGTGAAGCCGAGAGCAGGCTATGCCCATCAGGTGAAAACGTGCAAGACATCACCCAATCTGCATGCCCAACAAACTCGCGTAGTAGCGTGCCGGTGGCTACGTCCCACAGGCGCAGGGTGTTGTCACGTGAAGCCGAGAGCAGGCTACGCCCATCTGGCGAAAACACACAAGACGTCACCGTATCCGCATGCCCGACTAACTCCTGTAGCACCATGCCGCTGGCTGCGTCCCACAGGCGCAGGGTTTTGTCGTATGAAGCCGATAGCAGGCTACACCCATCAGGCGAAAACGTGCAAGACATCACCCAATCTGCATGCCCAACAAACTCGCGTAGTAGCGTGCCGGTGGCTATGTCCCACAGGCGCAAGGTGTTGTCGTCTGAAGCCGATAGCAAGTTATGTCCATCTGGCGAAAACGCGCAAGACGTGACCGTATCCACATGCCCAATAAATTCCCGTAGCAGCGTGCCGGTGGCTACGTCCCATAGGCGCAGGGTGTTGTCGTCTGAAGCAGATAGCAAACTATGCCCATCTGGCGAAAACGCGCAAGACGTGACCCCAGACGTATGTCCATGTAGCCATGCTAATTTTCTTCGCGCCTCCACATGACGCCCGGGCGGTGCCCAAGCTGCCCGGATTCCAGGAGCCACCTGTGGCCGCATCTGAACACCATCCATCACTGCATCAGCCCAACTGCTATCCAGCAATTCACACTGCAGTACTTCAGCCTGCTCGCAAAGACTGTGATCAAACACGGCAGCACGCAAATCGACATTCCAGAACCTGGCGCGTCGCAAATTGCCATGGCTGAAGTTGCAGCCTGCCAGACTCAAGCGACGATGTGTCTGGCTGCTACGCAGAGGCTCTTCATTACGACTACCAAAGCGCCAGTCGCTCAGGTCTGCGCCCTGCAGGTCCATGCCATCCAGGCGCGGCATGGGCCAGCCTGAGGTGTGGGCGCGCAAGCCGTAGGCCAATTGCAGTTCACTGGCCAGCGCCAGGTAAGGGCTGCGCCATGCTGCCAGTGTTTGCAAGGGTGCTGGCCCGTCGGCATCCGGATCCCATTCAGCCAATAACTGGCCCAAAAAATCCAGGGTTTCGTCACTGACCATGGGCAGGCGCCAGGCCTCGCGCGCATCAGCGCTGCGACTGAGCAGTGCCTGTAACAAGTATTCTGCCAGGAAGAACTCTTGCAAGGAGGTGTGGGCGAATTCAAAGCGACTGTCTTTGCCCTCTACATCAACACGCTTCAGGAAGGTGGAATTGCGCAAATCTTCCTGCAATAGATCACGCGGTTTGGTTTGAAAGTCCTCATACGGGCCTTGTTGTGCCAACCATTGCCCCAGCCAGCTTTCCAGCTTTTTGGCTGTGATGCCTTTGAGTTGGTTGCGCCAGAAATGTGCTGCCAGTGCGCTCGCCAGCAACAGCTTGTCTTCTGGTTGAAAACTCTGTTTCTCTTTATCGCGGATCAGCCATTGCTTGGCTACTTCACGATATAAGGTGGCGCCTGTGACACGCTTACCCTGAGCGCGCCACTGTTCCAGCATAGGCACAAAGTTGGCCACCAATTTCAATGTGAAGGGCCGTCCGGCCAGCTCACGCAGGTTATGCACCGCCTCAATTTGCGCCATCAACTGATCAATATCGGTATTGGGGAATACCGCCATCATATAGCTGCGTATCTGCTGCTCTGTCAGCGGTTGTAATAACAAGGCGCGGTACTGGCTTTGATTTTGGCTACCTCGGTGTTCCCCAGTCAAGTGATTGTCTTGTTCGGCCAGCGAGCGAAAAAACTGGGTGCGACAGCTCAGCAGCACACGTGGTGGCTTGCTCTGGGCTTTGTTTTTTTGACGCTCACGGGCCTCGGGCAGCACGCGCAACAAATTGGCTGTAAAACTCAGGCCTTGTTTGTCGCCTATGCGTGACAGCACTTCATCAAGTCCGTCAAAGATCACCAGTGCACCACTATCTATGCTATCCACGACATCTTCATAATTGGGCAGTACACCATCGGTTTGCAGATAACCGTTGCGCAAACAGTCGCTGATGGTTTCTTGTAGTGTGGGTACTTTGCCGGGATGTAGCGCACTCGCAGCCAGCAAAGTGTCTACTTTACGCAAGTCAAAATATAGTGGGGCCGGACTATCGATGTTCAGTTTGCGTTGCTGCTGCAGGTGTGCTGTCACACGCTGTAGTGTGGTGGTTTTACCCATGCCGTATTCACCAAGCAGGGCATAGATGGGGCGTTCTTCAGGCTCACTTAACCAGGCCAGGATGTCATCAAATGCCACGACCTTTCTGGGGTCACTTTCTTGGCTTCCCTGGTGACCTGCAACTTCCAAAGCATGCAATTCTGCACGATAACCATATTGGCCACTTACCAGTGGCTTGCCGTCATCAATGACGTCGAGATGGGCGCGCTCAAGGCACTGACGACGTAAAGCCAATGCCGCCAGCTTGTCGGTGACGGCGTTTGTTGTTGAATGTGGGGGCTTTGTATCTTCGGTAATATCACCATACAGTTGTTCGTCATCGAGCATGGCCTTGATCACCATCGCCGCATTGGCTGCTGCAAGTTTTTGCTTATTCTCTTTACCTTCACCCTTATTGCCGTCGGCAAAGTCGCAGATGGCTTTAACGACTATCCAGTCCACCTTTGTGTCGTCAAGCGCTTTGGCTACGCCGGCGGCTTCCATTTCGCCACCGACGATGCCCGCTGGCCCTGCTATGGCTTTCAGTTTTTCGCGATAGTCATAATTGTCCACCAGTTTTTCGCCGGTCAGCATGCCGCCAAATTCCAGTGTGGGCCAATCAGGTTTGCTGTGATCATGTTTATTGCGAATATCAAGATTCTCAAGTGCGCGCAACAAACGACGTGAGGCGGGAGGGCGTTCACCAGCCAACGTGAAGTTGCCGTTTTTGCTGATGCGTGCTGACTCATAATCCACGATGAATTTGGAAACCAGCACGTTCCCTACTTTTTGCTTATGCTCGTCAACACCAAAGGCAATACCGACGCTGATAATGGCTGCGGGCTTGTAGACCTGATGCAAATCACTGGCGGTGCGCTGTGACTCTCTATTACCTTGGCGGCTGTGGTAGTGAAGCACGCGCACATTGCCATGATGCCCCAACTCATTGATGCTGACTGCTTGACCGGCGTGGTGTTTGTTGGTGACGGGTGGCGTACTTTCGCCCTTCCAGAAGGTCTTGCGCACTGCGGCAAACTCGTTCTCGTTATAGGTGATCAGCGCTACCACTGGGGCCTCGCCAACAGGCATGCCGGTCTGGCCTATGATGAGGCGGTTTTCTGGTATGGCACTCAGCCCCTCCAGTTCTGCAATGGCAGCTGGTGGTGGACCAGTGAACCATAGCCTGCGCTTGGCTGTGCCCTGGTCTTTGGCGCCCACATAGCTAAAACCCAGTAACATGCCCTGCGCCTGTGCAGCGTCGGTAACGGTGCGCAATAGCTTGGATAGCTGTGCACTGGCACCCTTGGTTTCGGCCATGGGGAACAACGTCGTATGCAGGGTTTTGACCACGACTGAGCCTTCATCATCGAGGCTTTGCAAGAGTTTATCGATCAGTTCTCGTGCCGCCGGACTGAGTTTGTCTTGCAGGCGGCGCACCGCATTATTGGCCTGCGCACGACTTAATTTGCGTAGATTGGCTGGCGAGCTTGCCTGATCTGCCAAGCCTTCTTGCGCGATGGAGGTCGAGTTTCGGGTTGTCATATGCGCCTTTGGGTGATGTTGCTTATTGGGGACGCTTAATCTTAGGACTATTCAATTCATTAATCAAGTAGTATTGGTAGTATTGGGTAGCATTGAATGATATCGATCGTTTTTTGTGTTTAAGATAGTTTATAAAATTATATCTTTGACGCTGCTGATGTTTTCTATTTGCTAACTGAGTAGATATGCGTTTAAAAAAGTAATTAGTAGTATTTCGGTATGAAAGAGATGTATTCGTGTGAGCAGCAAACATAGGCAAATATTTGAACCGGGCTTGTGGATCAGAAGTGGTCCAAGCCCAATGTCGGATCGGGAGTAGAAAGCCCAGGTAAAGCAGCGTATGGACCATGGTGTCATGGTGCGCAAGACGGTTGATGTGCTGGTCATGCGCGACGGTCAACATGGTCACGAATTTCTGATACTGGACCGTGCTATTTTTCTGAAAGCATCGCTTTGTCAGGTGTTTGATGGTGGATAAAGATGAGCAGAATGCCAGCGGTATTTCTTGCAATATCTTTGCTGCCCACAGGGGATATGAATTCCCGGATATCGTCGTTCGTTATGATGAGAGCGGCAAGCAGGCTTATCTGGAACAGCGCACCATACCTGGCATCACCGCTCTTTCCTATGTGAGACATAAATTACAACATGGTTTTTTTGACCAGACTGATTCGCAAAACATCCAGATCGTCTCGCCAAAATATCGCAGCGTGGAATGGATAGTCAGGGCGACCGAA
>NZ_QJKB01000018.1:0-27120 GCF_003201815.1 Undibacterium pigrum | reverse complement strand
ATAAATTACAACATGGTTTTTTTGACCAGACTGATTCGCAAAACATCCAGATCGTCTCGCCAAAATATCGCAGCGTGGAATGGATAGTCAGGGCGACCGAAGAGTTGTTGCATGAAATGCAAGCGATAATTCCACCCGCAGTGCTGGCTGAGGGATTGACGGAGTACCTGACACGGCAAGCCTGTTCGCGAGGCCCGGCTATTCTTCATTCGCCGCACAATCTCGACCCTGCGATAGACGAGTATGGCGATGGAACAGTATCAAGGTAATAGTCATTCAACTGCCGGGAGTGTTATGGTGAAAACGACATTCCCTTCAAAATCAGAGATCATTTCATTAACATGCACGGCAGCGATGAGCATGACCTGTGCATGCTCATCGTCATAGCAAGATCAGTTCTTCATTGAAGAAAAAATAACATCACCTCATTATCGAAATGAATAGTTGAAACAGTAAGTAATTTCTGTTTTATTATTGCGCTCGACATGCTGGAATGGAGGCCAGGGGATGTTAAAAAATCCTTGTAAGCCACGCAGCAATAATTAACAAAAAAAATGCACATTCCCCTCTATATTGAAAGAGGAATAAATTCTAAATGTCATAGAATAGCGATGAACATTTAGCACTGTTTGGGATCGGAACATGAAAAAAAATAAAAGACAACTTGGCCGGTTAGAGCGAATTATTGAAACACAATCACTACTCGCCCAGGCAGATCTTGATCTCACGGCATTCATGCAACTTGTTGTCAACACATTGCAGGAACTCACAGAAGCCAAAGGTGCAGTAGTTGAACTGGTCGATGGTGACTACATGGTGTATCGCTCTGCCAGCGGTTCCATTTCCCAGCATGTAGGTTTGCGCCTGTTGCGAGCAAACAGCCTGTCAGGCCTGTGCGTCAGCAGTGCGCAGATACTCCGGTGTGACGATGCAGAAACCGATCCACGCGTCGATGCCAATGCCTGCAAAAAAGTGGGTGTCCGTTCCATGATCTGCACACCACTGTTTGAGCGTGGCCAGCCAGTTGGTGTTCTCAAGGTCATGTCCGAGCAGGCCAACGGTTTTGACGAAGAAGATATACAGACGCTGGAACTCATGGGTGCTGCACTTGGTGCCGCGCTTGGCAAGCAAGTGGCGTTTGATGAAATGCTGCGTGTGCAGATGCAACTCCGCGCCAGTGAAGAGCGGATACGCACCATACTCGAATATGCCAATGACGCCGTGATATCAATCGACAATGCCGGCGTTGTGACGCAATGGAATCGTTCTTCTGAATCGCTGTTTGGCTGGAGTAGTAGCGAAGCCATGGGCCGCAATATCGCAGACCTGATCGTGCCACCCGCTTTCAGAAATTCCTTTGTCAATATCCTGACACATTTAGACCGGCTTGGAAAAAAATCCACAACTGCACGAAGGGAACTTCTCGCTGTTGACCGTTTCGGTAAAGAGCTTTCTGTAGAGGTAAGTCTGAACGTCAATAATATTGCAGGCCGGTTCGAATTCACTGCCTTCATGCACGACATTTCTGAACGCAAGAAATGGGAAGCTACACTAAATGAAATGGCCTTGTCAGATGGCTTGACTGGCCTTCCGAACCGCAGGCATTTCATGCAAGTGCTGCATCAGGCGATAGTCAGGCAAATGAGACAGAACAATGGCCTGGCTTTATTATTCATGGATCTGAACGGCTTTAAGACAATTAATGATACGAATGGCCATGACACGGGTGACGAGGTATTGAAAGAGTTTGCGAAAAGAGTTTCTGGTTGCTTACGCGGGAACGACACCATGGCCCGCCTTGGCGGCGATGAATTTGTCGTCCTTGCCGAAGGTGTGCGGGTATTGGAGCATGCCCAGGTCTTAGCCAGAAAAATTGTCACCACACTTGACCAGCCTCTGCCAGGTTCTACTATCATGATGTCCACCAGCATAGGCATCAGCATTTACGACTCCGCGGCAAATGCTGAACAGTTCCTGAAAGAAGCCGACACCGCCATGTACAAGGCCAAACAGGGTGCATCCAGTAACAGTGCTATTGCAGCGTTTGTGGAGTGAAACCTTGTTTGTAGATTGATCTGGTCCTTTATTTACGATGGAAAATTGGCCACTCCAACCGAACCCCATTTTAACCAGCCTGGCCATCTGCCCGCGCTTTAAGATAGATGGGCAGCATCATGGCGATCCAGCATGCCAGCAGGGCCAGCCAGGCCGTTGCGGAAGCGGTGACGAGTATATCCAGTGAAAGCAGGCTGGCCAGGATGCGTAGCAAGGCTGCAAGATGCAATCCCAGATAGATGCACCACAAGAAGTTTGATACCTGCAAGGGCCGCCCGCTGTGGCCATAAGAGACTCTGCTGACAAAGCCAACCAGCATGGTCCCCATAAAGCCCAGGGCCAGGGCATGTACTGAAGCTGATCCCACTGTCATGCCAAATGCACCCGCTGCCTGTAGCGCGAAGACGATGACGAGCCAGGCAAACGAGAGGTGCAGCATTGCCAGCATGCGATTCGCCAGGCTGCGCAACAAGCCCCAGCGCCAGGAGGCATACATGAAACTCAGGCTCATGGCTGTTGCCGTGATTGCTTCCAATATGCGCCATTGCATGCTGCCGCTCAGTACGAGCAGGGCACACCCGCACAACCATGCGGCTAGCAGCCAGTAGGGGCGCCAGACTACATAGGGTTTAAGGACGTTACCGCTAAAAAATGGCAACATGCGGTGGCAGACCGTCAGGAACACGGGGAGTAAAAAACCAAAGAAGGCGAATTGTCGTGCAATTATCCATGCGCCACTTGAACCGTAACTCCACATCAGGGTCGCTGCCAGGGCACATGCGCCACCGCACATGGCAAGGAAAATAGCGGTCGCGTGTTTTTTATCCGGCACGGTGCTGCGTCGTATCAAGCCACACCAGCGCCAGGTCACCGCCAGCCAGGCGGACAACATCAGGGCAAAGCCTGAGCTGCGCAAAGCGGGCAAGCTCAGACTGGCAGCCAGCATGGCCAGCAGCAGGCCACAAAAATAGGTGGCACCATGCAGCAGGAAGTAGTCATCGTCGGCGCTGACAGCCAGCCATTTTGGCCCGGCCGTGAAAGTAAAACCCAAAATGAACAAAGGGAAAACACCAAGCGGCATCAGCAAGGCATGCAAGGGTATGGCCATGGTCTGCGGATGCTGTAGCTGCAGCCACCACCATAAAAACAGGATGAGGACAGACAACGCACCGAGAAAGAAATACAGCCTGTGGGGAGCAGTTGCGAGACGTTTCATGATCATGTATCCCTTGGGTGGGGCCAGGCAGGCCTTGCAAAATATAAACCAGGCTTCATGCTTGTGGCTCCAGGGCATGCACGGTCTGCACGGCATCTTCGACCTGTTGCCAGATATGCTCTCTTTCATCTTCAGTGGCGTCAGCATGGAAGCGCTTGCGCGCGCCTTGCTGGTTCAGCACCAGATGTACATCTGGGACAACACCGGCCTGTTGCAAACAGGCTTTAACACAGGCCAGCGCACAGCCATCTAGCGCGAGGATGGGCCTGCCAGATTGCGCCAGTTTAACCAGACTGGCAACGCCACCACCAACGCCACTGATACAGGACATCTGTGCCTTTTGCTCGCGGTCCAGCCTGAGCGCACAATCATTGGCCAGTTGCGCGACACTGGAGCAGCCAGAGCAGGAATACACCAGGGGCAGTGGCACGGTTTTCATTACACACCTTCACCTGCATGCATGAAACGCTGACCAAAACGGGCGAGCCAGGCAGGGCGTTCGCTGGCATCGAGCCAGTATTTGACGGCGATGCCCAGTTCAGTGTCACCTTCCATCTTTAAACGACGGCGGAAGAACAGGGTATCGGCATCTTCCTGGCCAGTCGCCAGTTTTAAAAAGTCCATGGCACAGGCAGACAGGCTGACATCTGGCTGGTGCAGAGATGAAAGCGGCTTGAATTTGCCCTGGTCGCAATAAAAACACAGTGACAGGCCCAGGTCTTCAATCTTGATGCGAAAACTTTTGTCATACAGGCTCTCGGGCGCGACCAGTAGTGCACGCCGCCTGGCCAGTTCAAGTATCAGTATCAGGGGCGCATTTGCCAACTGCACCGGCACATAGCTGCCCAGCGTTTTTATGCGTTCAGGAAAACGGAAATTACTCAAATCCATATCATGTAATCCTTGTTAGCTTATCTGTTCTCCAGCCAGCCATTGCATGCCGGGCTTATTCGTCCAGTAGCCATTGCTGCGCTGCGCATGTGGTGGCAGCAAAGTTTCACTGACACTGGCACCCGTACCCATTTTCCTGGCACTGTCAAATGCAGCGATGACTTTTGCCATGCCTTGTGCCTGTGGTTGCAGCCGCAGAATATCTACCTGCATGGCTGCCAGTTCTGGCAATTGTGCGCCCAGATCAAGGCAACTGGCACTCTGGGTCTGTATGCCATTGATGGTCAAAAAGTCTTTGCCATCGCGGGTTGCCAAAGGCAAACCGTCGGGATACTGTTCACAGCGAAATTCACAACTGTCCTTGCGCAGGCGGTGATGGCGCGCAGTGAAACAGCGTGATGAAAAGGCCAGGGCCAAACGTCCCCAGACTTGAACTTCAGTCTGCATTTTTTCACTACGTTGAAGCTGCAGGGATGCAAGGTCATCACGCCCCATCTCTATCGGAGGCAAAAAGCGAATGGCACCGAGGCTGGCCAGCCATGACAGGGTGTCTGCATGATAAATATTCAGGTGCGGGCCAGCGACGAATGCCTTGCCCTGCATGGCACGCACAGCGCTGAAGTCATTGGCCTCGATCAGGAAGTCTTCTGCACAGGCACGTTCTATCATCCTGTGCATATTGCGCCGGTCGGCTTCACTGTCTATCAGGGTCAGGCTGGACAGCACGACTTGCTTGCCTGCGTCCCGTAATTCCTTGCCCAGCGCCAGCCAGTCATCCAGTTTCATCAAATGACGGCGTGAACAAATGACTTCACCGAGATAGATTATATCGACCGGCCATTGCATGGCATCGACATAAAAACCTAAAGTGTCCTGTCTGGACCAGTAATAAGCCAAAGGTGCAAGAGAAAGCAAAGGTGGTGTTGACGGTGAGCTGGCAGACATATTCACTTCCATGGACGTTCAAAAGCACCCTGGGTCACCTGTGCGCCTTCTGCATGGCGGGCCAGGCTGGCTTGCCAGTCTGTGCGCGGCGTATAACGTTCCGGGTCGCGTTGTGCAGTATCGAGTGCTGCACGCAAGGTAGCAACGACCTGGCTGACGTAATTGGGGCTGCGCTGGCGGCCTTCTATCTTGATGGCAGCAACCCCCATATTGATCAGCCTGGGTAGCAAGCCTATGGCATTCAGGCTGGTTGGTTCTTCCAGCGCATAATCAATTTCACCTTCGACTTCAAAGCGCCCTTTGCACAAGGTCGGGTAACCGGCGGCTTCACCGGGTGCATAGCGGTCTATCAGGGTGCCACCCAGACGTGCATACATGGTCTGGTCTTGTTCTTCCCAGCTCACCGCATGCGCTGGCGAACATACGCCTTTATTATTTGGTGAGTCGCCGGTGACATAGCTTGAGAGCAGGCAACGGCCTTCTGCCATGACACACAGGCTGCCAAAGCCAAACACTTCTATTTCCACACTGGTCTGGCGTATGATCTTTTCTATCTCGAGTAAGGTCAGCACGCGCGGTAGTACAGCGCGCCTGATGGCAAACTGTTCGCGCATGAGTTCTATCGCATCGAGCGTGCTGGCCGAACCCTGCACCGATAAATGCAGACGCAAATCAGGGTGGCGGTCGCGCGCATACGCCATCAGGCCGGGGTCGGCCAGTATCACCGCATCAGCACCCATCTGTACGGCAGTATCAATTGCCGCCCGCCATTCGCCAACAGCGCGTGCTTGTGGAAAGGTATTGATGGCAAACAGAATTTGCCGGCCCCGTTCATGGGCATAGGCCAGGCCTTGTCGTATATCATTGTCGCCAAAATTAAGGCCACCAAAATTGCGCGCATTGGTTGCATTGCGCAAGCCAAGGTACACCGCATTTGCCCCTTTATCTACCGCTGCCTTCAGGGCAAGCAGACTACCGGCAGGAGCTACCAGATCTATAGGTTTCATGCATTAAATGGTAATGAAAATTATTCGCGTGGTCATTGTGCTGGGTCAATAAAACGCCATCGCTTCTTCACTTAAGCCAGTGCATGCATGTTTTGCTGATAAGACTTGAGAGCCTCTTCGGATGTTATATGTATGCTGGCACCGTATACCTTGATCAAATGCTCATCCATTAACTGATGCAAGATACGCGACAAGGTTTCGGGCGATAAATTCAATAGTGAGGCGACCAGGTGTTTTTTGAGTTCAAGGCGGATGTCATTGCTACGCTGCGAGGCAGATAACTGCAGCAAATAATCAATCACTCTCTGGGTAGCATTTTGCAGGGAATAACGCTCTACATTGCGGATAAAACCCAGCAGGCGATAAGACAGGCCTGCCAGCATTTGCCGCGACATCAAGGGTGAGCGGTCAAGTAATTGCAGCAGGGCATGGCGAGGGATTTTCAGCAGCAGCGTATTTTCCAGCGCTTCTGCATAGAATGGGTAGGGCTCATCCAGAAACATCATGGCTTCGCCCAGGCTTTGCCCGCCGCGTATCAGTTCCAGTACTTTATCATTGCCCTGGGATGAGGGCAGGCAGAGCTTGATCAGGCCAAAAACCACGATATAGGTGGCTTCTGCCATATCGCCCTTGCGGAATAACATGGAGCCTTTACCCAGTTCCAGCTTGACCACTTCTTTTTGCAGTTCCCTGACATCTTCCTGCGAAATATGGCGGAACAAGGCATGATTTTGCAACAAGCCCAGCAAATTTATTTTCGTCATCACAGATCTCCGGCAAACTGATTGAGATCAAGTGTAGAAGTTATGTGGTGATGTGCCTATACGCCGGGAGGACTAGGCTGTTGCTGCAAATGGATGATGGGCTTTAGAACTCATTTCATAAATAGGGTGAGATGCGTTTGCCTCATAACGTGGGCTGGCAAGGCGGACGAGGCGATCAATAGCGGTGCTATTGATAACGAGTCCAACGCAGTCCAGCGCGCGTTATGAGGCAAACCTTTCGGGAACTGACGATTTGGGCGCATTGCAGCGCGTAGTGAGCCACACCTCCTTTGCTAAGGCAGGAGCCTTAGCTGCAGGTCACGCCTTGCACTTCATCACAAATCGTCTTGTTCGCACTCATCCTATTTATGAAATGAGTTCTAGTATGCTTAATTTTTATCCATGCCATGTTCGACGGCATATACAGCAATCTGTACACGGCTGGTCAGGTTCAGTTTCTTCAAGATGTTTTGCACATGAATCTTGACGGTGCTTTCTGCCACATCGAGGTTGCGGGCAATTTCCTTATTGCTCTCACCGCGGGCCAGGCAGACCATGGTTTCTCTTTCCCTGGGAGTCAGTTTTTCTTTTTTTGGCACACTACTCTGATTCAGGCCCGAGCGAAATTGCGATACCAGCTTGGCGGTCATGGATTCAGCGATCACAGGTTCGCCAGCGGCGGCACGCCTGATGGCCTGGGTCAGGTAATCTGCTTCTATATTCTTCAATAAATAACCGCGCGCGCCATTCTTCAAGGCGGTCGTTAAATCTTCGGCTTCTTCCGATACGGTCAGCATGAGCACTGCCGTGTCGGGCAAATCTTCCACGATGAGTTGCATGGCTTCCAGGCCAGAAAGACCGGGCATGTTCAAGTCCATCAGCACAACATCAGGACGCAATTGCTTGGCGCGCTTGACGCCATCAAGCCCATCCACGGCTTCACCCACTACCTCAAATTCACGATTGCGCTGCAACAGCAAGCGTACGCCACTGCGAAAAAGTGTGTGGTCATCCACCAGCAAAATCTTGATAGGCATGTTTATTCCGTGTCCCTGTATTCTATAAATGATGCCTATGCTACCAGGCGTTCCTGGCGCAATAATTCCAGTGCTATCGTGGTGCCCTCACCAGGCTGACTTGCGATATGGAATTTGGCAGCCAGCCGGTCTGCCCTTTCTTGCATGATGCGCAGACCTACATGGGCTTCGCCTTTTTCGTGGACCTTGTCCATGTTGAAACCTTCGCCATTATCCGTCACCGTCAGGGAAAAATCACGTTCATTCTTCACCCTGATACTGACCTCGCCAGCCTGCGCATGCTTGCGTACGTTCGACAAGGCTTCCTGCAAAATGAATAGCACCTGCAACTGCTGTTCCGGTGCAAGCGGTGCGCCATTACCCACAAATTCTATCTGGCCATGGATGCCGGTCTGACGCTGGAATTTGGCGACCACATTGCGCATTTCTGATTCCAGGTTACTGTCCTGCAGACGGGTACGGAAATTCAACAGCAGTTCGCGCACATCTTCATAACTTTCTTGTACACCGGCACGTAGCAAAGGCGCGATGTCCTTGATCTCTTCTACATCATTGCGGCTTAATGAATCTTCCAGCATCTGCACTTGCAGGTTCAGGAAATTCAAGCCTTGCGCAATACTGTCGTGCAAGCCTTGCGCCAGCAGATTGCGTTCATTCGAGACAGCAAATTCTTTTTCCCTGGCGATGAGGCGCTGGTTTTCAATTGCCACGCCGAGGTTTTTACCCAGGGTTTCCAGCAGTCTGCGTTCTTCGCTGCTGATATTGCGCTCTTTGGAAAAATGCAGGGAGAAACTGCCTATGACCTGTTCACGCGCCAGTATCTGGAACACCGCCAGCGAGAAAAAGCCCTCTTCCTGACAGCGATAGCGGCGCTGTTGATCCATCTTGCGAAAATCCCTGACGATGATAATACCCTGATGGGTCGCTGCACCGCACAGGCAATCATCCGTCTTGATGCAGTGCTCCTCTTCTATCATTTTTTCAGAAATGCCTTCATGCACGGTGATGTGCAGGTTGTCGCTCAGGTTGTCGAGTATGCGCACGGTGCCGCCGTCGGCTTCCATTCTCTGCATGATCCGTTGCAGAAAGCCACGGCATAGTTCTTCTATTGCATGCGGTCCTGCCAGGAAGCCGGCAATTTCATACAGGGTGCTGACTTCATGATTCTGTTCCTGCAGTCTGGCAGTTTTTTCTGCCACCCTTTCTTCCAGCGTGCGGTGTACGCTTTGCACGTGGTCAGCCATCTGGTTGAAAGCCTGCGCCAGGACACCAAATTCATCTTCAGTCTCGATTGGCAGGCGCACGCTGAGATCGTCCTTGGACATACTCGCAATACCCGCCTGCATGCGCGTTACCGGGCCGACTATCCACAGGTAGAGCAGATAGAGCAAGGCGATACTGGCGGCCAGTGACATGAAGATCAGGGCAGTCTGGCACAGGCGCAGCCAGGTTGTTTTTTCTGTCAGCTCTACTTCAACCAGCGACACCAGCTTGTTGATGCTCTCTACAAAAACCGGCAGTTCTTTTGCATACAGGTTCAGCATGGCCTGCTTGTTTTGCAGGTCGGTTTCAGACAGGACTTTTCTTGCATTGACCTCTACATGCTGCTGCCATTCTTTTTGCACCAGCTGCATTTGCTCGCGCACAGGCTGGGACGCAGGCAAAAATAGCGGTCGCTTGGCATCACCCGTTTGTAAATCATTCAGGATGCGGTTGAAGTCATCGAGTTCCTGTACTATTTTTGAGGCGACCTGCTGATGTTCCAGCTCCATGGCCAGCCGGTAAGAACGCATGCGCAAACTGCCTGCCTCGTTGATTGCTGCGCCACCGCCCTCAAGTTGCCATGACAGCAATAAGGTATAGCCGACTGCGGCCAGCGTCAGACTTAAACCTAGCAGTGTCGTCAGCAAGATCCTGAAAGTCAGGCGCTTGCCTGCAGGCAAAGTATATGGAGGACCTGAGATAGGATTCATGGTGGTGGTCAGTGCTGTTTGATTAGCTTAGTGATTAGCTTGGTGATTAGCCATAGTATAGGCGCATAAGGAAGTTTTTTATGGTTCGCTATACGAGACTTCGGGAATAAGGGTTTTATTGGAAATATTCAGGGGGCAGACCATGGGCAAGAAAGTATCCGAGCGTTCTGAATAAGCCAGCAAGGCGCCATTGCTCATATCGAAGTACCAGCCGTGCAGTGCCAGTTCACCTGTGGCTTCCCGTTCGGACACCCAGGGAAAGCTGCGCAGATTATTGAGTGAATTGATCACCGCACCCAGCTCACAGGCGCGCAGTTGTTCTGCCTCTGAACAATGAGCGAGTTGCTGCTTGACTTGGAGTTTTACCGGTTCAGCGATCTTCATCCAGCGGCCTATGAAATCTATTTTGCGGCCAGGCTGGTAACCCTGCATCAGTGCCCGTATGCCGCCACATTTTTCATGCCCCATGACGATGATGCGCTTGACATTCAAGGCTTCTACAGCAAACTGTATCGCGGCACTGACACCATGCTGCTGTGCCGATTCATTACAGGGAGGCACCAGGTTGGCCACATTGCGCACCACGAAGATATCGCCAGGATCACAATCAAGCAGCAGCGCCGGATCTACCCTGGAATCACAGCAACCTATCAGCAGGGTAGTGGGATTCTGGCCATGATTGAGTTTTTCAAACAACTTGTCTTCACCAGCAAAATACTTGCTCTGGAAACGTTGGAATCCCTCGATGAACTGTTGAATATTTCTGACTTCCATACTTTACTCCACCCTCTGTTTCACCCATTTTTTTAAGATGGCTAGCCACCGGTTTGCGACATGAAACGGATGATTTTATGAGGTTGTTCCTTGAATTCATGGCGCTCAGGCTTCAATTCTATCGCTATTCTGATCGCAGCTTCCAGCTCCTGGTCGCTGATACCTGCACGCAGCAGGGGGCGCAGCTCAAATTTTTCTTCCTGGCCCAGGCACATATATAAAGTGCCATCTACCGACAAGCGAACCCGGTTACAAGTGGCGCAGAAATGCTGGCTGATAGGGGAAATAAAGCCTATCGTTCCCTTGCTGTCGGCTGTGGTCCAGTAGCGGGCAGGCCCGCCCCCCAGTTCGGCCGCAGCAGGGGTCAGATTGAATTTGCTGACCAGTTGCTCCCGCACCGGGCCTATGTCCATGTACTGGCTATTGCGCCCGGTTTCGCCCATGGGCATGGCTTCGATCAGACGCAAGATGAAGCCTTCTTCAAAGCAGAATTGTGCCATGCGCATGATTTCATGGTCGTTGATGCCGCGCATGACCACCATATTGAGCTTGATGGGATCAAAACCTGCCTGTTTGCCCGCCTGCAGTCCGGCCATGATGCTGGCGAAACTGTCGCGTCCTGTGATTTTTTCTGTGCAGGCACGGTCCAGGCTGTCCAGGCTGACATTGATGCGGCGCACGCCTGCATCATGCAAGACCCGGGCATGCTTGTGTAACTGGGTCGCATTGGTGGAAAGTGAAATATCTTGCAATCCAGGCAAGCCCGATAATTGTGTCACCAGTTGTGGCAAGCCACGGCGCAGCAAGGGCTCGCCGCCGGTCAGCCGTACCCGCGCCACACCCATGCGGGCAAATGCCGCCACCACGCGGGTGATCTCATCAAAACGCAGCCAGTTCTCTGGTTCTTCAAAACCAGAAAATCCTTTGGGCATGCAATAACTGCAACGCAGATCACAACGGTCAGTGACAGACAGGCGCAAGTAGCTGACGCGACGACCAAAGCGGTCTGTCAGTGCGGCTGTGCTTGAGGGTGGGGCAGGAGTTTCCATGTATGCATTGTGGTCTGTGACCGGCAATGACACAATTCGCCGCCAAGCTAAAGCAGAATAGTTCTTTTGACCTATATGAATAGTTTATTGAGCAAGCAACACGGCCTTCAATTCATGCCGGTAACGCAACAGGCAGATGATCAGCAGGCTGCCCAGATAGCCTTGTGATAGCGAAAATGCCAGACCTGCTGCAATCGCCAGCCAGGCCGGTGCCAGCGGCAATAGCAACAGCAGGGCAAATGCCAGCAATACCATGCGTGCCTGCCATAGCAGGCGCTGCGGCGGCAATACTACCTGCATCGTCGGTACCCGCTGCCCCATCGGCGTCTGCCTGCGCAAATGCAGGAAGACCAGGAAGGGAATGATCTTGCCCAGCATCGCATTGACAGGCAAGACCGCACCACCGACCAGCACCAGGACACCTGTCCACCACGGTATTGTCTTAGACATAAATTCCGGTAAGACAAAGCCGCCACTCAGGCTTTGCAAAGTGGGCAGGGCGGCCAACAGGGCAGCGGCCATATAACTGCCAGCGCACACCAGCCATAAACCCCAGGCAGGATCAAAGCGCCGCCTGGCCTGTGAGATGGCCTTCAAGGACAAGCTGGCGATGATAAAAATGAGCGAACAGGCAAACAACAGGGCATACGGCTGCAAGGCTGGCAGGAAGGCCGGTAACAAGGCCAGCCACAAGACGCCTGGCAAGGCTTTTTGCCAATGCGCTGATGGCCGTCTGGTTTGCCAGAACATCGGTACCGTGGTGGACGCAACACTGAGTACCAGCGCCGCTATCCAGCCCACTGACCCCCAGCCCACGTGCAAATCCAGTAAATACATGACATCCAGCTGCCACCAGCCCGCAAAATTACCGGCCAGACTGATACCCAGGGCGACGACCAGCAGCAGGGGCCAGGCTATCCAGCGCAGGCTGCGGGTGGTGGCATCGACCACCACGACCTTGCTTGCTGTCACCAGCAAGGCCACAATGACTGCACCGTACAAGATCGCCGCCAGTACGGCAGCAAAGACAAAGCCTGCAGTCTGTCCGCGCAAGAAGCCCAGGGTCAGTGAAGCCGCAATCAGGGCAGAGCCCAGCGCCACAAACGGCGCGATCCTGCGGGCACCTGTCACCGCCTGTCCTGCCACTACAGGCATGAGCTGGAACAGGGCACCCAGCATGATGGGCGCCAGCATGCCCAGCACCAGGCAATGCGTCAGCGCCAGTACCAGTGGTGAAAAACGCTCAGGCAAGCCCTCTTGTGGCCCAAAGGCCAGCAGCAGCCCGGTTACCACACCCATCCACGGGGCTGGTAACAAGCAGCCAAAGATGGTGGCTGGTGCGGGGGACAGTTCGTAGTTAAGAACTTTCAGGCTGGCCATTGAAGCACATCTTTTTTCCTGAAACGATCAGGAGCAGGAACAGGCACCGCAGCAGGTACTGCCGGTGTTCATGCCCAGCACTGTTTCCAGGTCAGGGATGCTGCCGCCGCACATGGGGTAGAGAATATTTTCTTCCTTGATATTGTGTTGCTGTATCAGGACATTCAGGGTATCGAGTATGGCCAGTGCATGCTCTGCCGCTTTTGCCGCTTCTTCACTGATGGCAGCCCTGGCTTCATCACGCAGATTGCGGATCTCTGCGTGTTCGGCACGCATGACCACGGTAGGACCATGCAGCATGCCAGTGGCTTTTTCCAGCGCCGGGAAAAGCCGCTCTTCCTCCACCGCAAAATGAGCATCGAGCTGCTGGCTGAACAGGGCAAAATTCCTGGCCGCAGCCGCCATATCGCCCTTGTGCAAAGCTGCTTCGCAGCGGTTCAGTTGTTCATCGCACTCCAGATGTTGAAGTACAAGTTTTTTCATAGCCTGCGACATGATTTTACTTTCGAGTTTATTGGACTAAAGGAGTGGCTGCACCCTGGATATCAATGCCGGATATCTTTGCGCGCCCCACCAGCAATTGCAGGTACTGGTGCAGGGCGCGGTCATGGCTGGCCTGGTGCATGGCCAGGGCGATCTTGCTTTCCGTCTCTTCGAAAGGCAGCAACTGGCCATCAAGCTTGCGACCCAGCAGTATGATGTGCAGGCCAAAGCGGGTTTCCACCAGCCTGGGGATGATGTGCCCGGGTTCTGCGGCAAATACGGCTTGCTCAAACTCAGGCACCGTCATGCCGCGCGTTACCTGTCCCAGGCTGCCAGCCACTTCGCTGGAGGGGCAATTCGAATTTGCCTTTGCGCATGCGGCAAACTGCGCCGGATCTTCCAGCAGCTCATCAAGCAGCAATTGTGCATGCTTGCGCAGGGCATCGAGGTCCACACCAGACGTTACCTGAAACAGGATATGGCTGACCTCGGCCAGTTCCCCGACCTTGAAGCGGGCAGGATTGGCCTGATACTGGCGCAGGCATTCTTCGCGCGCTGGTATGGGCACGATGACTTCCTGCCGCAACAGCGCATCGATGCGTTCATCCTCATCTGCCTGTTGCAAACCCTGTTGCTGCGCTTCATCCAGCAGCACACGGCGCAATACCAGGGCAGTCATGGCGCTTTTCATGGCATCTGCTGTGCCCTCGTGGGCAGGCAGTTCCTTTTCCATGTCAGCATCTGTCAGTTCATAATCATTGACGATGACGGGCATTTTGTTCTCCTTCGTTCAAAGATTAGAAATTCAGCGTGGCCTGACCAGCTGCCATGCGCGGCTGATATAAGTGACTGAAGCAAATCCACTCCAGACATGTACAAGACGGGTGAACGGGAAGATCACGAACAGGCTGAGGCCCATGAACAGATGCAGCTTGAACAGCAAGGGCGCAGCCACGATGAACTCGGCAGCATCGCCCTTGAAAGTGACGATGTGCTGGGCCCAGGTCATCAGCAAGACCATCATGTGGCCATCGCTGTGATGGGCAGATTCAAATATCGTTGACAAACCCAGGCCCAGTGTGACGAAGATCCATAACAGCAAGACCTTGTCGCCCGTTTTTGTCACTGCAGAGATACGTGCATCGGTAAACCGGCGGTGCAACAAAATCAGCAAGCCCAGCATGCACAGGCTGCCAAAGACGCCACCGGCGACCATGGCGATCATTTGCTTGAAGCTGTGGCTGATACCGAGCGTGTCCCAGACGATGACAGGCGTCAGCAAACCCACCAGATGGCCAAAAAACAGGCCCAGTATCCCTACGTGGAACAGGATATTGCCGAGTCGCAGATTGCCGGTATGCAGCATTTGTGAAGAATCACTCTTCCAGGTATATTGCTCACGTTCAAAACGCGCCAGGCTGCCGAACAGGAAAATCGCCAGTGCGATATAGGGATAAATCCCGTAAATGAATTGGTGCAGATAAGTCATGATGGTCTCCCTGTTGATTGGGCGGCAGCAGCACCGTGCCCGGGCTGCCTGGGATAAAAATTGACAGGATGCGTACCCGACAGATTGGGTTTGAGCAGTGGTTCTACACCGTCGGCACCCGGGCCAAAGGTTTCCATTGCATCATCCATGTCACGCACTGGCGGCTCGCCCTGTTCATGCGGTACGACATCGGTCAGGGTCGTCAGTATCAGGAACAGATTGGCATAGGGGCTGTCCTTGCGTTGCAGGCGCATACCTATGGCTGCTATTACATGGATGGCTTCACCCAGCAATTTTTCTGACGTGCTCTCATCCATAAGGCTCAGGAATTCCAGGAACAGCGGCACATAGTCTGGCAATTCACTGGCCTCTGGCTCAAAGCCATGGGTACGGTATTCTTCCAGTAAATCGACCATGGCCTGCCCACGGTCGCGGCTTTCGCCGTGGATGTGTTCAAACAGATGCAGTGACAAAGAATGCGTGCGGTCAAACGTCGCCACATAGTTTTCTTGCAGGGTGATCAGGCTGTCAGAGCGCAGATAGTCCAGGGTGGCTTGCAAGGCATCGAGAAACACAGGCTCGTCTTGCAGTGCCTGCTCAATCTCAGGCAGGGCGGCGATCAGATCAGCTTGCGGATAGCTCATCAGTGCCGACAGGATGCGATAAATTTGCATACGATTTCCTTTATGGTGTCTTTATTGTTTTTTTACGGGTGCGCATAGCTTGCGCACCTGTTGTTACTCAACAGTCGATATTTTCTTGCGTGACTTGGGCATATCGACAAAGATCACACTGCCTTGTGGTTTCTTGCCAAACAGGGCACCGTCCGAAGTGCCGCCTGAGCAACCATTACCAAAGGTGAAACCGCAACTGCCTTTTTCATTGAAGCTGTCTTCCACCATTTCCTTGTGTGAAGACGGGATCACAAAGCGGTCTTCGTAATTGGCGATAGCCAGCGTCTGGTACATGTCCTCGACTTGTGCCGCACTCAGGCCAACCTGTTTCAATACCGCATGATCAAGCTCGCCATACACGGTTTCAGAACGCTTGTAGGCGCGCATGGCCAGCATGCGTTCTAACGCGCTGGTTACCGGTTCTTCCTTGCCTGCGGTCAGCAGGTTAGCCAGATAACGCACAGGTATGCGCAGGGACTTGACGTCAGGAATAATACCATTCATGCCCATATGGCCTGCCTCTGCAGCCTTTTGTATAGGTGACAGTGGTGGCACATACCAGACCATGGGCAGGGTGCGGTATTCAGGGTGCAGGGGGAAGGCTATCTTCCACTCCATCGCCATTTTGTAGACGGGCGACTTTTGTGCAGACTCTATCCAGCTCTCAGGTATGCCGTGCTTGCGTGCTTCGGCGATCACTGCCGGATCATGCGGGTCGAGGAAGCAGCCTAGTTGCGCTTCATACAAATCCTTTTCATCCGGCACCGAGGCAGCTGCTTCTATCTTGTCGGCGTCGTACAGCAAGACACCGAGATAGCGTATGCGGCCTACACAGGTTTCAGAACAGACAGTAGGCTGACCAGCTTCTATGCGTGGGTAGCAGAAAGTACATTTCTCAGCCTTGCCCGAACTCCAGTTGTAATAAATCTTTTTGTAGGGACAACCAGAAATACACATGCGCCAGCCACGGCATTTATCCTGGTCGACCAGCACGATGCCATCGTCTTCACGCTTGTAAATCGAGCCAGAAGGGCAGGATGCGACGCAGGCCGGGTTCAGGCAATGTTCGCACAGGCGTGGCAGATACATCATGAAGGTGGATTCAAAGGTGCTGTACATCTCTTTTTGCACACCTTCAAACAAGGCATCCTTGCTGCGTGCACTGAACTCGCCACCCAGATCATCTTCCCAGTTCGGGCCCCAGACTATCTTGTCCATTTTCTTGCCAGTCAGCACAGAGATAGGGCGCGCTGTTGGTGGCGTCTGCATCAATGGCGCATTTTTCAGATGCTCATAATCAAAGGTGAATGGCTCGTAATAATCATCAATCGCAGGCAGGTTAGGATTGGCGAAGATATTGGCGAGTATGCGCAGCTTGCCACCCTGTCTGGGTTCCAGCTTGCCAGCTTCAGTGCGGTGCCAGCCACCTTTCCATTTTTGCTGGT
This sequence comes from Undibacterium pigrum, assembly GCF_003201815.1. Lineage (GTDB taxonomy): Bacteria > Pseudomonadota > Gammaproteobacteria > Burkholderiales > Burkholderiaceae_D > Undibacterium > Undibacterium pigrum. Next base: position 9,938 of record NZ_QJKB01000018.1, on the reverse strand, counting down.
TTTCCCATTCTTTGGGATAACCTATGCCAGGCTTGGTTTCGACGTTATTGAACCAGGCATACTCAACACCATCACGGCTGGTCCAGACGTTTTTGCAAGTGACCGAGCAGGTATGGCAGCCTATGCATTTATCCAGGTTCAGCACCATGCCGACTTGTGCGCGTATTCTCATGATGCTGACTCCTCTTCCAGTTTGCCTTCCAGCCAATCTACTTTCTTCATTTTTCTCAAGACGATGAACTCATCCCTGTTACTGCCTACGGTGCCGTAGTAATTGAAACCATAAGCAAGTTGTGCATAGCCACCTATCATGTGGGTAGGTTTCAGGACAGCGCGTGTGACCGAGTTATGGATGCCACCGCGCTTGCCGCTGAGTTCTGCACCTGGCGTATTGACGATCTTTTCCTGGGCGTGATACATCAGGCACATGCCTTTTGGCACACGCTGGCTGACCACGACACGGGCGGTCAAAGTACCGTTGCTGTTAAAGACTTCAACCCAGTCGTTATCGACCAGACCTGCTTCTTTCGCCTCGACTTCAGATATCCACACGTGCGGGCCGCCACGGCTCAGGGTCAGCATGCGCAGATTGTCTGAATAGGTGGAATGGATGCCCCATTTCTGATGCGGCGTGATGAAATTGAGGACGATCTCTTTTTCGCCATTCGGCGACCTGTTCAGCATCGGTGCCACGGTCTTGGTATCTATCGCCGGTTTATACACACACAGGCCTTCACCAAAATCCAGCATCCAGCGGTGATCCTGGTAGAACTGCTGGCGACCAGTCAGCGTGCGCCATGGTATGTATTCATGCACATTGGTATAACCGGCGTTATAGCTGACTTCTTCAGATTCCAGGCCAGACCAGGTCGGGGCAGAAATAATCTTGCGTGGCTGTGCCTGCACATCGCGGAAGCGTATCTTGTCATGTTCACGGCCAACTGCCAGATGGGTATGGTCGCGGCCAGTGATCTTGCCCAGTGCTTCCCATGCCTTGACGGAGACATGACCATTGGTTTCCGGTGCGAAGGTCAGTATCATTTCGCAGGCGTCAATTGCACTTTCCAGCCGTGGGCGACCCTTGCTGATACCTTCTTCTGTCACGACCTTGGTAATGCCACCGATTTCCTTGACTTCATGCTCGGTATTCCAGTTGATGCCCTTACCACCATTGCCGAGTTTGTCGAGCAAAGGCCCTATGGAAGTAAACTTCTTGTAGATATCCTTGTAGTTACGTTCGACGACAAAGAAGTTAGGTGCAGTCTTGCCCGGTATCAGGTCACATTCACCTTTTTTCCAGTCCCTGGGCTCAAAAGCCTGACCAAGTTCACCCGGTGTATCGTGCATCAAAGGTTGCAAGACGATGTCCTTGCGGGTGCCCAGATAGTCACCGCCAATTTCGGTAAATTTCTTGGCGATGCCTTTATAGATTTCCCAGTCTGTCTTGCTTTCCCACAGCGGTTGCACGGCTTCACTCAGTGGGTGGATGAAGGGGTGCATGTCCGAGGTATTGAGGTCATCCTTTTCATACCAGGTCGCAGTCGGCAAGACGATGTCGCCATACAGGCAAGTGGTACTCATGCGGAAGTCGAGCACTACCAGCAAGTCCAGCTTGCCTTCTGCTGCCACGGGGCGGTATTTGACTTCAGATGGTTTGACCGCTTCGTCAGGATCATCAAACAAGGCGTTTTGTGTGCCCAGTAAATACTTGAGGAAGTATTCATGGCCCTTGCCTGAACTGCCGAGGATATTCGAGCGCCACACAAACATATTGCGCGGGAAGTTTTTGGGATTATCCGGGTCATCACAACTCATATTGATCGTGCCAGACTTCAGGCTGTTTTTCAGATAGTCTTGCGGTGTCATGCCTGCTTTTTCTGCCGCATCACAAACGTCGAGAGGATTGGTTTCCAGTTGTGGTGCAGATGGCAGCCAGCCCAGGCGTTCAGACTTGGCATTCATGTCTATCATGCTCATATGGCTGATCTTTGACTTGTCGGCAGTCGGCGCGAGTATCTCATCCATGGCCAGTTTTTCATGACGCCACTGGCTGGTATGGGCGTAGAAGAAGCTGGTGCCATTCATCTGGCGGGCAGGGCGTACCCAGTCACTGGCAAAGGCCAGCGGTGCCCAGCCAAACTGCGGGCGCAGTTTTTCCTGCCCTACATAATGCGCCCAGCCGCCACCGGATTTGCCTATGCAACCGCACATCATCAGCATATTGATGATGCCGCGATAAATCATGTCGTTGTGGTACCAGTGATTTAATGCAGCACCGACAATGACCATGCTCTTGCCTTGGGTGTCATGGGCATTCTGGGCAAATTCACGTGCCACCTGTATCACCAGCTCACGCTTGACGCTGGTGTGTTTTTCCTGCCAGGCAGGTGTGTAAGGGACATCGTCGTCATACGAACTCGCCACCGCACCACCCAGACCCTGATCGACGCCATAATTCGCCATCGACAAGTCATACACGGTTGCTACCAGCGCAGTACTGCCATCAGCGAGAGTCACACGTTTTGCTGGCAAGTGGCGCAGCAACATGTCATTGGCGTCAGCACCACCAAAGTAATTGAAGCCTACAGTGACGATTTCATCATGCTTGCCGACCAGACTCAGTTGCGGGTCTATGGCGCGACCAGTATTGCCGTCCTTGGCTTCCAGGTTCCAGCGGCCGACTTTCGCACCGTCGTCGAATTTACCTTCACCCCAGCGATAACCTATGGAACCATTGGGCGACACGATCTCACCCGTCATTTCATCAATGGCCAGGGTTTTCCAGTCTGGATTATTGGCTTCGTTCAGATTACCCGGTAATTGCGAAGCACGCAGCATCTGGTCAGGTACATAGCTGCCATTACGTTCTACCAGACGTACCAGCATGGGCATGTCGGTATATTGTTTGACATAGCTGCGGAAATAGTCTGACTTGTTACCGAGATGGAATTCCTTCAATATCACATGGCCCATCGCCATGGCCAGCGCGGCGTCGGTACCCTGTTTCGGTGCCATCCAGATATCACCAAACTTGACCATTTCACCAAAGTCAGATGAGACGGCGACGGTCTTGGTGCCCTTGTAGCGCACCTCGGTATAGAAGTGAGCATCTGGTGTGCGGGTCTGCGGTACGTTCGAACCCCATACCATCAGGTAAGTCGAGTTATACCAGTCAGCAGATTCAGGCACGTCAGTTTGTTCGCCCCAGATTTGCGGGCTGGCTGGTGGCAGGTCGCAATACCAGTCATAGAAGGACAGTGGTACACCACCTATCAGGCTCAGGTAACGTGCGCCTGCTGCATAAGACACCATGGACATGGCCGGGATAGGTGAGAAACCGATCACGCGGTCAGGGCCAAATTTCTTGATAGTGTAGGCATTTGATGCAGCGATGATTTCCTGTGCAGTATCCCAGTCAGCACGCACGAAACCACCAAGGCCGCGTACAGATTTATAGCGTTTGGCTTTTTCAGGATTCTGGCTGATGCTTTCCCAGGCTTCTATCGGTCCCATGGTCTTGCGGGCTTCTTGCCACATCTCCATGAGGCGGCCACGTATCATCGGGTATTTGACGCGCTGGGCGGAATATACATACCAGCTGTAAGACGCACCGCGCGGGCAACCGCGTGGTTCATGATTCGGCAGATCGGGGCGGGTGCGTGGATAATCAGTCTGCTGGGTTTCCCAGGTAATCAAACCATTCTTGACATACACCTTCCACGAGCAGGAGCCAGTGCAATTAACACCATGAGTAGAACGCACGATCTTGTCATGCTGCCAGCGGCTGCGATAGGCGTTTTCCCATTTGCGGTCTTCTTCTACCACGGCACCATGACCATCGGAGAAGGTGGACTTCACCCGCGACATGAACTTCAATCTATCCAGAAAATGACTCATCGTAAACTCCATATCAGGTGGGCGGTGTGCCCACATTTTCTTTAATGCATGCTTGAAGTGTAGGGAATGAGGGCCATTACGCCCATTCTTCGGTGCGGTGTAATAAGTTGCGCATTCGCACTAGCTCATCTAGTCCTTTAGAACTAGGACGCCTCCGCGCATAAAAAAAAAGCCTGTAGATATACAGGCTGTTTTCAGGGTATTTCTGTTAATTGAAAAACTAGCAAGGCATCTCTGCGCCTTTGCGTGAGTAATACCACCAGGTGATGGCCATGCAAGAGATGTAGAAGGCGATGAACACATACAAGGCCATATCAGGTGCGCCTGTCATCTTGATGGAGGTGCCAAAGCTTTGGGGGATGAAGAAACCGCCATAAGCGCCTATCGCACCAGAGAAACCCAGTACGGCAGCAGATTCCTTGGCCGCATCCAGCCTGGCCTGCTTCAGTGCTGCTTCGCCCTTGCCTTTGGCGGCGCGCTCACGCTCAGTCTGGAAGATGATGGGGATCATGCAAAACGTAGAGCCATTACCCAGACCTGTCAAAATGAACATGCCTATGAAAGACACCAGGAAGATCATGAACTGGTGATCATGCAAGGCTGGCAGGATACCCACCAGTATGGTGATGGTCATGGCAGCAAATACCCAGAAGGTCAGCCTCGCGCCGCCTATCTTGTCCGAGATCATGCCACCTACCGGCCTTGCCAGCGCACCGGCCAAAGGGCCGAGAAAGGCAAATTTTGCCACATCAATTTCCGGGAACTGCGCCTTGATCAGCATCGCAAATCCAGCCGAGAAACCTATGAAAGACCCAAAGGTGCCAATGTAGAGCCAGCACATCAGCCAGTTATGCTTGCGTTTGAAGATCACAGCCTGGTCAGCGAAAGACGCTTTGGCCGAGGCAATATCATTCATGCCAAACCAGGCCATCATGGTTGCCACGACGATAAACGGTACCCAGATAAATCCGGCATTTGCCAGCCAGTACATATGGTCTGCACCCGTCTTGGCATTATGGAACAGGAAACCCTCACCCGAGACGGTTGCGCCAAACATGGCAGAAGAAATCACAAACGGCGTCACAAACTGCACGACAGACACCCCCAGATTGCCTATGCCAGCATTCATGCCGGTCGCATAACCCTTGCGTGATTTAGGGAAAAAGAAACTGATATTCGCCATGCTGGAACTGAAATTGCCGCCACCAAAGCCGCACAGCAAGGCCAGTATCAGCAAGGTCGAATAACTGGTCGTCGGGTCTTGCAAGGCAAAGCCCATGCCAATGGCGGGGATCAGCAAACTTGCGGTGGAAATTGCCGTCCATTTGCGGCCACCAAATACAGGCACCAGGAAAGAATAGAATATCCGCAAGGTCGCGCCTGACAAGGCAGGCAAGGCTGTCAGGAAAAATAACTGGTCTTTGCTGAAATGAAATCCCGCCTTATCGAGATTGGCCGCCACCACGCTCCACAGCATCCAGACCGCAAATGCCAGCATCAGACTGGGGATGGATATCCATAAGTTTCTGTTGGCAATCGAGCTGCCTTCCTTGCGCCAGAATTCAATATTTTCTGGCTCCCAGCGGTTTAATACATGACTCATCTTATGCTCCTGGTTTTCAATAACTCATAATCAAAAATACTCACAGATGTCAGGCTGGCAAAGCTGCCTGGGCTGCCAGCATGCCTTCCCTGCGGAACTGGAAGTGCATCCATACCAGGGACACACAGACCGTGCCGTACAAGAGCATGAAGCAGGAGCTGCGCACTCCTGTCACATCGACAATCGCACCAAACAGCACAGGCAGGATGAAGCCGCCCAGGCCACCCGCCAGGCCAACCACGCCAGACACGGCACCGATATTGCTGCTGTAGTCATCCGAGATGAATTTGAAGACAGACGCCTTGCCTACCGCCATGGCAATACCCACGACAAACAGGATGATTGTGAACAGCATTGGGGTAAGGCCGATATGGAAAGTCTGCATGCCATTGATGGTCTTGATGGTGAAATCAGTCTGTGGATAAGACAGTAAAAAGAAGGCGACCCAGCACACCCACATGACCCACCAGGTCACTTTGTAGGCACCATATTTATCGGACAGCCAGCCGCCAAAGGCACGCAGGACGCCGCCAGGCAAAGAGAAGCAAGCGGCCAGCAGAGCGGCACTCTTGATGTCGAAACCATATTCAGTCACGTAATATTTGACCATCCACAGACTCAGACCCACGTAGCCACCAAATACGACCGAGTAATACTGGCAATAGCGCCAGACCTTCGGGTCTTTCAGCATCTTCAACTGGGCCAGGAAGCTGATGTTGGATTTGACGTTATGGCTAGGATCAGTGGCAGAGAACACCCAGAAGATCAGGGCCGCAGCCAGCATCAAGCCTGCATATACTTTAGGCACCACGGTCCAGCCCGCAGCAGCGATCAGGGCAGGAGCAATGAATTTATTCACAGCCGCCCCCGAGTTGCCAGCACCAAAGATGCCCATGGCCAGGCCTTGCCTGTCTTTCTTGAACCAGCGCGCAACATAAGGTGTGCCCACAGAAAAAGAACCACCTGCCAGCCCAACGAACAAACCCAGCACCAGGAAATGCCAGTAAGCCGTGGCATAGCTGATCAGATAGATAGGTATCACCGTGAACAGCATCAGCAGGAACAGGACGATGCGACCGCCAAAACGGTCTGTCCATATACCCAGTGGTACACGTATTAACGAACCGGTCAGTACCGGCATGGCCGTTAACAGACCAAATTCAGTTTCATTGAGATGCAATGCCGCCTTGATCGGAATACCAATCACGCCAAACATCATCCAGATGGTGAAACAGATGGTGAACGCCAGCGTGCTGGAACCCAGCACCGAATAGGCCTTGCCCTGACTAGCCATGACAGCTCCTTTTACTTTTATAGGTGCTATCAGCTTACAAAGAGCAGGGTTAATTTAAAATTCGTCGGATGGTTACATGGTTTAATGCAAAAGGAGGGGGATATAGTCTGGTAGAACTAGTTCCTCAGAAGAGAATCAGATGCTGACGCAAGAGCAAAAGATGTATCGCAATAAGCTATTGCCAGCCTGGAAAAGCGGTAAGGACCTCTGAACATCTTATTGTCAGACCGTACAATTGTTGGTTGTGTCGCGTTAGCAATGCCAAGACGAATTATTAGCCGGTTCGTGCATTTACCCATTGCGCTCAACGGATTTGTCCTGCCAATGCATAGAACTGGTCGGCAAAAGACATCGTATTCATGCCGCCGATGGCGATCTGGCCTTTGCGGATCATGTGCATGACTTCGATACCGGCCAGTATGTTTCTGGCAGAGCCAAAGGACTTGAAATTGAGCATCGGCCGGGTAATGCGCTTGATGGCGCGATGGTCTTGTTCCACGATATTGTTGAGGTATTTGACCTGACGAACGATGATCGGCATTTGCCAGCCTACATTGACTGCATCGATGGCGGCCTTGTTGGCGCCACTCTTGTCCATGGCGACTTTTTCAGGAGTGCCATGTGCCGCTATGGCCTTGTCGAAGAAACGTTTTGCCGCAGCCATGTCACGCTTGGCTGTCAATAGAAAATCGATCGTTTTACCTTCCTTGTCCACTGCACGATAAAGATATTTCCAGGCACCTTTGACCTTAATATAGGTTTCATCCATGCGCCAGCTGGTGCCCACCGGGCGCTTGTGTTTGCGCGATATCTTCTCAATGAGCGGCAGGAAGCGTATCGCCCAGCGGTTGATCGATGAATGGTCCACCGACACGCCGCGCTCTTGCATTATTTCCTCCAGGTGCCGGTAGCTTAAAGGGTAAGTCACATACCATCGGATGCAGACCAAAATCACGTCGATGGGGAAACGCAGTCCTTTGGTATTGAGCATGTTCATTCGTACACAGTGTTGGCGCCGCAGTCTACCTGATCGGCCAGCCAACGTTTGCTAATGCGACATAACCCCAGGAGCGCATCATTGCTGACATGCTTGCGTTGCTGTGGCGTCGCCTGTCTTGCGAAGTGCTCGTGATAGCCGCTCTGACTTACTCCGAGAATTTCGCATTGTAGGGAAATCGGCCAGCAACTCTTGTTGCGCGTTATCCAGGCGTACTTCACATTGACTCCTTGGCGAAGTACGCTGTAGCTTTTTTTAGGATATCTCGCTCCATCTTGACCCGCGCCAGTTCGGCTCGTAACCGGCTAATTTCCATTTGCTCGGCACTGACGGGCTTGGTTGACGCTACTGCAAGTTTGCCTTGCTCTTCAGCTTTGACCCAATTGTGTAACGTTTGATCGGCTATTCCGAGTGTTTGAGCGACTGCAGCAATGCTTTGCCCGCCCGCACCAACCTGACCGCCTCAATCTTGAATTCCTGCGTATAGCGTGCTCGTTTGTTTTATGACATGCTTCTCTTCTTAACTGAATTTCAAACCCTCAGTAAGGGATACGTTTTATGCGGGCAAGCTCATCCTTCTAGCTCAATTTAAAATAGCGATTCGTCATGAATGTTGGTAGACTGTCATTCTTTAAATATAAATGCAATTCAAATTCATAATTACTCTGCGGTTTTATCCTTATTAGGAATAAATTTAACTGCCTGTAAATCTACTGAGTTAGCGCTGCTTCCCAAAAAATGAATAGTGAAATACTAAAAAAGCTTACGCTTGCTCAGCAGAGCATTTATTTTGATCAGTTATTGAAACCTGATAGTCCTGTCTATAACGTCGGTCTGCTTTGTAGAATTTTCGGAGAGGAAAATGTTGAATGCTTACATGAGTGCATAGCTGCGATATTGAACTCGCCCTCTCCTTTAATGAGCGATTGCGCACGAATTCTCATAGAAGAGGTTTCTGCTCGCGAAACGCCGAAAACGTTATTTCCTTTAACAATATTTGATTTATCTCTAGAGGATTTTGATGCAGCGAGACTAATAGTTGACGAGCACATCAAAAAATCAATGGAAACGGTGATGGAGATGAACGGGCCGCCATTGATAAAATCTTTTGTATTCGTCATGCCCGAGCTTGAAACTTGGTGGTTTGTTCAAGCACATCACATTCTATCAGACGCCTCAGGTCTTGTTAACTTTGTTCATGCCGTAGCAGACAAATATAACGAGGCGAATAATGAAAGCGAGAAAAAAGATGATCTTGACACTGAAAAATCCTATTTGAATGCAGCTAATTTAAATAGTGAGATTACTGAAAATAATTTGTTAAAAAGGCAGTTTTGGAAGGACGAGTTTTGTCAATTCCCAAATCCGATTTTTCTTCATCAGAGAAACAAGAGTGGCAAGAGTTATACGCATGCAGTTTCAAAAAAAATTCCACTTCGAATTCGTCAAGAATTAAAGACGAGAGGTTTCGAATGCCGTCATGCGTTGAGAGCTGCGCTAATATTATATTTTAGTCGAATTTTTGATGGTGACGAGATAGTGCTTGGGAGTGTTGTTCATGGACGTAATCGACATGAACTACACGATGCACTTGGTATGTTTTCTCGCATTCTACCTACTCGAGTCTCACGGGGAGAAAATTTAACTATTAGCCAGTTTTTAGAAAACACGTCAAAAAAAATAAAGAGTGTTTATCAACATCAGGCTGATCCGATTGTGTTAATGGCACGAGAGGCGGGGGTTTTTCAAATACGAAAAAATGGTCTAGCAGATGTCGTCTTTAACTATATCAATTTGTCTCGACCGATTAAGTTTAGAAAGGCTTCTTGCCTTTTGTCCTTTATTAACAATCCATGTGAATTGGGTCCGGTGCAGCTAAGGCTATATGACCGTGGTGATGAAAGTGATTGGGATGTAGTTCTATATTGTGAATCAGAATTTTTTTCTGCAGAGGAGACAAGCGCTCTGCTGGATAGACTTTTACATATCTTGGGTGTTTTTGGGCAAGAGAATTCCCAAACAAAATATTCAAACCTCGATTTGCTCTTTCCACAAGAGCGGTATCAGATCTTGGAAGAGTGGAACAGTACGCAAGCACACTACCCGCAAGACAAGTGTATCCATGCGTTGTTTGAGGAGCAGGTGGT
>NZ_QJKB01000017.1 GCF_003201815.1 Undibacterium pigrum | reverse complement strand
TTTTTGACACTCTGGGCATCAACGATCAAAAAGGTGCTGTGTACGTTCCGACCATGTTTGGTACGGGCCGCGCCAACCTGATTTTTTTAATGCCTGCTCCAGCAGGCTTAACTCACTTCCCAACGGCTTCTCTTTCCATTGCTTAAAGTACGTGTACACCGTACTTTTGGGAGGAAAGTCGCTCGGTATCATGTCCCACTGGCAGCCGCTTTTCAACACGTATAATACCGCGCAAAACACATCATATAAATCCACTTTGCGCGGCTTGGTTTTCTTGCGTGCGCTCAGCAAAATATCTTCTATCTTCGAAAACTGTTCTCGACTGATATCACTTGGGTAGACTTTTCTCATCACCCAAGTTTACGCAATATTCTTTTTGTTTACAATAAGATCTCGAATAGCTTCTTAGATAGGTTTATTGCGATAATGCAACAGCGCGAATATTTGAATCTCTACTGTGATATCGTGAGCAAGAAATACTTATTTCAAAAAACTAAAAAATAAAGGTGTAATTAGATAGATTAAAGGTAATTGCAATAAATATATGGGTCAATATGTATTTATGTGAATTTTTGCAAATTTATCGACTCTTAGTGAAGCAAAAAGAATCTGCATGCCTCGCTATTGCTTGTAGCGCTCAATAATGTTTAGTGCTTGCAAATTAGCAACACCTCACCTGATTCCTCCCCACCCGAAAACCCTCAAATCACCCTCATCGCATGAAACATGTAGACGGGGCGCTGGGGGTTCAGTATTCTTTCAATATTCGAACAGACTTTGCTGTTGCCCTTGCGTGGGTGGCTGGTCTTTAGCGGTGTTTCGTATTGCCTTGGCCGTTTGCGGATGGGTGATGCGGTGTCTCCATCTGGCCGGGGTTGGTAGAGCAGGATATTGCTGCTTTTAGCGGGCGGGTGGATTGATTTTCATGTAACAAATTCAGGAGTTGGTCATGGCCACGGAAGAAACCAGCGTAGTGTACGGGACAGAGGATTTGTTGACGAGTTTGTGTAACTCGGTGATACGGGTGTTGAATGTCGCCACGAATAGCAAGGTGCATTATTCTGCCATGGTGCAGCGCATCACGAAGATAGGGTTGAAACCGGATATCGGTTGTTTTGTCTTGTTTGATGGTGGTTTCTCTGGTCTGGTCGTATTGAATTTTGATGGCGATACGGCGCTGGAGATTTATGAGAAATACATGCTCAACATGGGCATGCCCAAGTCTGAGCTGGCGTCTTCTTTTACCTCGGATGAAGTGGCGAATATCCTGGGTGAGTTGATGAACCAGATCGTCGGTGACTTCACCGGCAAGGTGCGTCGCGAATTGCAGACCAATATCACGCAGAACCAGCCGAAGATGCTGGTGTTGACCAAGCAGGTCATGCTGAGTGTGGATACGCCGCTGGACAGGCCAGAGTTGCGCCGCGTGTCTTTCTTCACTGAGAAAAACAATATCTTCTATCTGGAGCTGGCGATAGACAGGACAGAGTTCATCAAGCTGCATGACTTTGATGCGCATGAAGTAACTGACGCTGATGCACTGCTGGATTTTGAGCAGGCGTCTGAACAAAAATCTGCTGCCCCTGCAGCGGATGATGATGACGATGAAAACTCTGAATTGCTGAAGTCTCTGGGTATGTAGTTTAAGTATCTAATAGGTAGAGTTCAGTTTTGCCCGCCTGGTGTGGGTATACAAGCAAAAGGCCGCAGATGCGGCCTTTTGTTTTGCTTGCGGTGCTTATTTGCTAAGCCGGATCAGCCCAGCCTTTTAACTACCACGCAGCCTATGGAGTAACCTGCACCAAACGAGCAGATCACGCCTATATTGCCTGCCTGCAGGTCATCCTGATATTTGTGGAAAGCGATGATGGAACCTGCCGATGAGGTATTGGCATAGGTGTCCAGAATAGTTGGTGATTCTTCTGGTGAAGCATCGCGGCCCAAAATCATGCGGGCGATGAGCAGGTTCATATTCAGGTTGGCCTGGTGCAGCCAGTAGCGTTTGACATCGGGGATGGCGATGTCGGCAGCTTCCACGGTGGAGGTGATCATGGCGGCTGCCATGGGGCAGACATCCTTGAATACCTTGCGGCCTTGCTGGCGGAACAGTTTGTCTGGCTTGCCTATGCCGCTTTCATCAGCGCGGTTCAAAAAGCCAAAGTTGTTGCGGATATTGTTTGAGAACTGAGTCTTGAGCTTGAGGCCGACGATTTCAAACTGGTGTTTGGATGTGGCCAGGTCTGCACGTTCTACGATGATGGCGGTGCAGGCATCACCAAAAATAAAGTGGCTGTCACGGTCGCGCCAGTTCAGGTGGCCGCTGGTGATTTCAGGATTAACGACCAGTACAGCACGGGCCTGGCCACTCTGGATGGCAGTGACGGCTGCCTGTATGCCAAAGGTGGCAGATGAGCAGGCGACGTTGATGTCATAACCATAGCCGTCTATGCCGAGGGCATTCTGGATTTCTACTGCCATGGCAGGGTAGCCACGTTGCATATTGCTGGCGGCGCAAATGACGGCATCGATATCGGCCGCAGTGCGGCCTGCGCGTTCCAGTGCCTGGGTGGCGGCAGCGACGGCCATTTCACACATGATGGATGGTTCTTCATCGCTGCGCTCTGGCAGGTGCGGCACCATGCGGTTGATGTCGAGCACACCTTCCTTGTTCATGACAAAGCGGGATTTGATGCCTGAGGCTTTTTCTATGAAGGCGACACTGGATTCTTCCAGTGCGACTACTTCACCGCTGGCGATGGCGGCGGCATTTTGTGTATTGTGTTGCTGGACATAAGCATTGAAACTGGCGATCAGTTCTTCATTGGAAATGGACTGGGATGGCGTGTACAGGCCGGTGCCGCTGATGACTACTTTACTCATCTCTTGCTTTCTGGTTATGTCGTTCTGAAGTAAGCGCAAAAATGCGCGACGAAGTCGCTCGATTTTACACAATAAAGATGACAGTTAAACGAGAAACGCACAGAAATAGAGTGCTTGTTCCAGTTTGGTGCGTCTGGAACAAGCACTCTTTAGTGCGGCAATGAAAGGATCAGGCAGTCAATTGCTGTTTGTGGTGCAGCAAATGGTCTTCAATGAAGGTGTTGATGAAGTAGTAACCATGGTCATATTCAGGCTGATAGCGCAAGCTCAGTGCTTGGCCGGCAGCAGCGCAGGCCTGGGCAAATTTCTCAGGATGCAGTTGTTCAGCCAAAAATTTGTCGGCAAATCCCTGGTCTATCAAAATGCCTTTGGGGAAGGGAGCTTGGCTTTGCTTTTGCATGAGTGCGGTGGCGTCATACTCGGCCCAGGCAGTTTGGTCTGATCCCAGATAGCCGGTGAAGGCTTTTTGTCCCCAGGGGCACTGGCTGGGGGCGGCGACAGGGGCAAAGGCCGATACGCTGCTGAATAGCTCAGGATGGCGCAAGGCCAGTACCAGGGCACCATGACCACCCATGGAATGTCCCATGATGCCAACGCGCGACTTGTCCATGGGCAGGCTGGCCAGCAACATGGGCAGCAGTTCCGCGACGATGTAGCTGTGCATGCGGTAATGCTTGTTCCACGGCGCTTGCGTTGCATCCAGGTAAAAACCGGCAGCCACACCAAAATCCCAGTTATCGCTGTCGCCAGGGATGTTGGCATTGCGCGGGCTGGTATCTGGTGTGATGAGGATAATGCCTTCACGTGCAGCAATGGCTTGTGCGCCAGCCTTGATCATGAAGGTTTCTTCAGTGCAGGTCAGGCCAGCCAGATAAATAATGGCCGGGCACGTCTCGCCTGCCATGGCCTGTGGCGGCAGGTAGACTGAAAACCGCATGGGCAAGCCTATCTCGGCAGAGTCATGCTGATAAAAGCGTTGCACGCCGCCGTGGCAGGCGTGCTGGCTCAGCAGGGTCACTTCTTCTGCGTCATCTGCTGCATTGTTTGCAGCATCATCATTGGATACGCGCTGCGTCATCAGAACAACACCACAGAACGTATCGATTCACCGCTCTTCATGAGGTCAAAACCTTCATTGATGCGTTCCAGCGGCAGGCGGTGGGTGATGAGGTCATCGATATTGAGTTTGCCTTCCATATACCAGTCAACGATTTTTGGTACGTCAGTGCGGCCACGGGCGCCACCAAAGGCTGAGCCTTTCCATTCGCGGCCAGTGACGAGCTGGAAGGGGCGGGTAGAGATTTCTGCACCAGCCTCAGCCACGCCGATGATGATGGATTTGCCCCAACCCTTGTGGCAGCATTCCAGCGCCTGGCGCATGACCTTGGTATTGCCTATGCACTCGAAGGAATAATCAGCGCCACCATCGGTCAACTGGATGATGTGGTCAACGACGTTTTCTACTTCGTTCGGGTTGATGAAGTGGGTCATGCCAAACTGGCGCGCCATGCTTTCACGCGCAGGGTTCAGGTCTACACCGATGATCTTGTCTGCACCAACCATCCTGGCAGCCTGTATGACATTGAGGCCTATGCCGCCAAGACCGAATACCACAACGTTGGCACCAGCTTCAACCTTCGCCGTGAAAACCACGGCACCAACGCCGGTAGTAACGCCACAACCGATATAGCAAATCTTGTCGAAAGGCGCATCTTCACGCACCTTGGCGACGGCGATTTCCGGCACCACGATGTAGTTGGAGAATGTCGATGTACCCATGTAATGGAACAGCGGCTTGCCATCCAGCGAAAAGCGCGATGTTGCATCCGGCATCAGGCCGCGGCCTTGGGTGGAGCGTATCGCCTGGCACAGATTGGTTTTGCGTGACAGGCAGAATTTGCACTGGCGGCATTCTGGTGTGTACAGCGGGATCACATGATCGCCTTTGCGCACGCTGGTAACGCCTGGGCCGGTATCGACAATAACGCCTGCACCTTCATGGCCGAGGATGGCGGGGAACAGGCCTTCAGGGTCAGCGCCAGAGAGCGTGTAATAGTCGGTATGGCAAATACCGGTGGCCTTGACTTCGATCAGCACTTCACCAGCTTGCGGGCCTTGCAACTCAACTTCTTCTATCGTCAGTGGTGCTCCGGCTTTCCAGGCGATGGCGGCTTTGGTTTTCATGGCTGTCCTTTAAATGGTGGGTCTTGGTCTGACACTAAAATAAGTTTGCTGATTGTGCTTTAAAGCGCAGTCGCTCTGTCAAATTTTTATATGTATGGCCGATATGGCATTAAGAATGGCTTAAAAAGACGGATGCTGCTGTTTCAATTATGATGAGGGCTTTATTGAATTTTATTGCGCCAGGGCTAATCATGAAGTCGATTAAAGCAACAAAGCCGGGCATGCTCAAACGACCCGCATCAGCACGCACGGTAGATATCGTTATCTACCCCGGCTTCAAGGCACTGGAAGCGATAGGCCCTATGTCGGTATTTGAATATGCCAATATCCATTTGCAGCGTCAGGGCAAACCTGCTGCCTACGACGTAAAGATTGCGGCGGCGCACCTGGGACTGGTGCGCTCAGATACTCTGATGTGCCTGGAAGCCAGCAAGGTCATCAATACCCTGGCTTTGCCCGACGATGCCATCATTGTTGGTTCGCGGCATATACAACAGGCGCTGGAAGACAATCAGGCCATCATTGATTGGGTGGCTGAAGTGGCACCCAGAATCAAGCGTCTGGCAGCACTATGTTCCGGCGCTTTTTTCCTGGCCAGGACGGGTTTGCTGGATGGCAAACATGCGACTACGCACTGGAGTGTTGCCCAGCAATTGCAGGATGATTTTGCTGCCGTACAGGTAGACGCTGATGCGATTTTTATCCGCAGTGGCAATCTGTGGACTTCTGCAGGCGTGACTGCGGGTATTGATCTGGCGCTGGCCTTTGTGGAAGATGATTGCGGCCATGAACTGGCGCTGGAAGTTGCCAGCGACATGGTGGTGTACCTGAAACGTCCTGGCGGACAGTCGCAATTCAGTACGCATCTGATGAGCCAGAAAACGGCGCAAACCAATATCCGTGAATTGCAACAGTGGATATTATCCAACCTGCATCAGCGCCTGCCCGTGTCGCAACTGGCAAAAATGGCAGGCATGAGCCTGCGCAATTTCACCCGCTTGTTCCAGCATGAAGTAGGTGTCAGCACTACCGAATTTATTGAGACTGCACGCCTTGAATTTGCCCGGCAATTGCTGGCCGATGTGTCTGAACAAACCTTGCCCGTGAAGACGATAGCAGCACGCTGTGGTTTTGGTAGTGATGACCAGTTGCGCAAGGTATTTCAAAAGCGCCTGCAAATGTCACCAACGCAATATCGAGCTGCGCTGCTCTGATTTTAATACTCGTCACATCGCCATATAACGCCCTGGCCTGTGGTTCAGGCTGATCGCCAGGTTCAGCGCAAAGGCACCAATGACAGAAGCCAGCAAGGCCATGGGGGTTACCACGGCCAGCGAAGCGAGTACGATGATAAAGTCTACGCCCATTTGCAATTTGCCTGCCCGTATGCCGCGTTTTTCCTGCATATACAGGGCCAGGATATTGATACCACCCAGGCTGGCCTGATGGCGGAATAAAACGATGAAGCCTACCCCCATCATCAAGCCACCCGTCAGTGCAACATAGAAGGGTGTCAGGGCCGTCATTGTTGTCAGGTGCAAAAGCCTGGGATGCAGGCTGGAGAATACTGATACCAATGCCACGGCGCAAAAAGTCTTGAGCGTAAAACGCCAGCCCATACGCTTCCAGGCCAGCCAGTAAAACGGCAGGTTGATTACAAAGAACACCGCGCCAAATGACCAGCCAGTGATGTAATGCAGCAAGAAAGCCAGCCCGGCCGTGCCACCTGTCAGCAAGCCAGCCTGATTGAACAGGGCAACCCCAAGAGAAACCAGTAAAGTGCCAGTGAAGATGGCCAGCACGTCTTCCAGCAAGCTATGCGGAATAAAGCGTTTTGAGACAGTGGCGGTTTTCATGGCAGCACAGGAGAAAGAAAATATACAGGAATTGTACGCCGCAGTTTCTGCATTAAATCATGCTGGCAAGCGCATTCCTGTATTCATTGACTTGCATCAAACAGGCCAGTTCAGTTTTACAACATGAGTTTCATCTGCGCATAAAAAAAGCATGACTTGTTACGATCAAGTCATGCTTTTTTATATTTTGGAAGAAACTACATAAGCTATTGCAAGCTGTCGTAAGCTGCTTATGCTTTCAAAGCCTTTAATTGATCTTCTGCATCTGCGCGCAATTTTTTGCTGAGCGCAGGTTTGAAGTTGATTGCCTTCTCAAAATTGGAAATTGCCCGGGCTTTATCATTCACCGCTTGCAGACATTGTGCCAGGCGATAATGGACTGCTGCGCTCGCTTCCAGTGCCTGGGATTTTTCAAACCAGCTGATAGCTTCCTTGTGTTTGCCTTGCTCCTGCAGGGAGCGGCCCATGCCATAAGTGCCCTGGTATTTATCCGGATAGCGCTGCTGTATTTCGCCAAATACGCGCTCGGCATCGGTAAATTTCTTTTGCTGTACATAGCTTGCGCCTATGTTGAACAACACCCCACGTTGCATCCTGCTGAGGGATTCCGAGTTGCCGGGGATGGCACTGAGGGCAGCTGTTTCTGCATTGGTAAATTTATCGTCTGCCAGATCCATAGTCGCCTGCAATAAATTACCGGCAGCGCTATTTACTTTGGCAGTTTCTATGACCAGGTTTTGTGCCTTGCTTTTGCCACCACCAGCGATTGCCGGTGCCTGCAAATAATATTGCAGCAGTGAGCTGCGCGCGTTGTAATTTTTTGGGTCCAGTTCCACTGCCTTGATATAGGCGTCGCGTATTTTTCCTGCATACGACATGGCAGCCAGCATGCCGCCTGAGAGCGCCTTGGTACCGAGCACATTGCCCAGCATTTCATGGCATTCAGAAAGTTGTGGATGCGTACTGACGCATAGTTCGGCATATTTTGCCGCTTCGTCCAGTTTTTCGGTTTTACCTTCTACCAGTATCAATTCTGCTTTCACCAGCAAGGCGTCAGCATTATTGGCGTCCGTGCTTAATTTGGCATTCGCTGCTTTTTCTGCTTCTGCGTATTTTTTTGCTTTCATCAAGCCATCATATTCATGGGCACTGACGGCTTGTGCAGCGATTAAGGCGATAGCACTGGCAAGCAGCGCAGGTATGAGCTTCATGGATTACCCCGTAAAAAGGTTGATCCGATGTAAACGCTGCGCCAGGCATTTGGTTGACTGACGCAGCTACAATAACAGCAACGAGGGCGGTAGTTAAGGCCGCCTTAGTCTCACTCTTTCTTTTCCGTTTCTACTTCGTTTTCAATTTCTGTTTTGACATCCCTGGCTGGGAAGAAATAATCACGTGGGCTCTCCTTGAAGCGTGCCCACAGCAATACCGTCAGCAAACCACCCTGGCCAAAACTGACGCGGCGTGAACGCAAGGCCACCAGCATCGCCAGGCTGAAACTGACACCCAGGTTGACCATGCCTATGCACATAATGCCAAACAATGAATAGGCCGCCACCTGCCAGCTCATGACATTGTCAAGACCCACCAGGGCGAAGGCAAAGTTGGCACTGGCAAAAGTAATGTGGCGTATGTCTATCGGCAAACCAAAGAAGCTACCCAGTTGCCCTATTGTGCCCAGCATGATGCCAAAGAAGAAATTACCCGCCAGCGCGCCAAGGTTATTGCCTATGTAGGTGGTGACGCGTAGCAGGCGTGCTTCACCCAGCAGACGCTGCAACCAGCCCAACTGGCGCAGGCGTTCAGGGATGTTCGCATAGCTGGCCTTGTTATCGTAATAGCCTGAAATCAGGCCTGACAAAAACAGGCAGACACCAGCAATGGCCGCATGCGGCAAAGCCAGGCTGGCAAAGGGATCAATGTCATGCAGCAGATGCGCGGCTTTTTCTGGTGATACCAGGTGCTTGCCTGTGATGGCAACCCAGGCCCAGGCTATGCCATACGCAGTAGGAATGGCCAGGCCCACATTGCCGATGATGGCGATGAATTGTGAACGCAATACCTTGACGATGAGCTCTGCCAGTTCATCGAGTTTTTGCTTGCCGCCATCAATTGCACGTGCCAGCAAGGCAGCCGTCATGGCAGGCTGTTTGGTGGCGATGGTGAAATGCAGTACATGCACCAGCATGAAGCCGCCAGAATAATTCAGGCTGTATAACACTGCGTAACCAAATGGTGCCAGCGCCAGCGTGCCAAACAATATCTTGATCAGCGCCATGAAACCGACAATGAAACCAGCACCCAGGGCAGAGCGCAACATCTCCAGCCATTCTGAGCGGTTATTGGTCACATAATGCTCACCACTTTTACCAGCTCTTTCTGTCACTTGCAGTGACAGGAGTTCGGTATTGCTTTGCATGAGTTTGCGCAGGCTCTGGTTGTGGTTCTCAGCGATGGACAATTCCTTGAACAGCGTGATGCCTATGCTGGCCGCATGTTCGGTGCTGCGGCTGTCGAGTATGTCCAGCAACTGGCGCAGGCGCGCTATGCTTTGCATCAATTGCAGCAGCAATCGCGTCAGGCTGACAGAGACACCTTGCAGTGATGCGGTACGGCGTATGCGGTTGGTGATGTCTTCACACTGCGTCAGCAAGACTTCAATATGCTTGCTGTCTTC
The DNA here is from genome assembly GCF_003201815.1 of Undibacterium pigrum. GTDB lineage: Bacteria > Pseudomonadota > Gammaproteobacteria > Burkholderiales > Burkholderiaceae_D > Undibacterium > Undibacterium pigrum. The sequence goes on along the minus strand of NZ_QJKB01000017.1, from coordinate 67,540 downwards.
GCGTTCGCATGACTTGTCTGCCAGCCATTTGCTATAGCAAATCACATAGTCATTGATGGCATCGTTCTGGCGCAAGAAGGGCGATTCGAATTTCTCTATATCGGGATAATTGCGCACCAACTCGGCTTCCAGGCCGATATTGGTGACGCGGTAAGACAGCACCTGCACTGCACTCAGTATTTCACAGGTCAGTGCTGCATACGTCGTGCGTGGTGCCGGTGTGCGAAAACCTATGGCCTGCAACAAGTCCAGCCAGGCCTGGTCTGCCACGCCATTGATCCAGATATGATCAGTTTTTTTATGGAACAACTGGCCAAACACATCCTTGATATAGGCGTCGTTGACCAGCGGGGGTAAAAATTTATTGAAAAACCTTTGTCTGGCGGCTGACCAGAAACCAATATTCTGGGTAATGCCCAGATCGGTGAACAAATGCACCAGCTTGCGCGTGGTCAATACCTGTACCAGATAGCAGCGTAGCGCCTTGCGCCATGCGGGTTTATTTTGCAACACAAAGCACAGGGCGCGCAGGTTATCGGTGGCCCGTGTGATGTCTTGTGGGCGCTTGGGGCGAATTTCTGCAATCAGGTCACGCAGGTGCTGGATATCATTGAGTGCAGGATATTCGCCAAGGCGGATTTCAATTTCCGCTAAAACACTGTCTAAGCTCAAACCTTTCTCCTCAAAATGCCATGAACATAAGCTTTTAACGTAATTCACGGGTTTTGTCATGCGCAGGCAATCTTTCGCCATGGCGCGTAGAACTTAAACAGGTGTGGCAAATTGCTGAATTTTCAAGAGGCATAGGCGACAAGCCTTTGCATTTGCATGCAAAAAGAGGCAATTTAGTCTAAAGTGTCGAGGTGTTCATTACAAAGGTTGAGCGTTGGATAATTTATTGTTGGTGCTGGCTGCCCTGTTATTGGTCTTGTTGAATGGCTTTTTCGTGGCGGCAGAATTCGGTCTGGTGAAGTTGCGGCAGACCAGGGTGCGCAGTATTGCGAAAACTTCAGGTTTGCGAGGCCGCCTCCTATTCACGGTGCATCAACACCTGGATACCTATTTATCCGCCTGTCAGCTGGGTATCACCCTGGCATCGCTGGGCCTGGGCTGGATAGGTGAACCCGCCTTTGCCCGCTTGCTGCATCCTCTATTTTCCCTGGTTGGTATTGATTCGGCAGAGTTGATACACGGCATCTCTTTCTTTTTTGCCTTCTTTGTCATTTCTTTCCTGCACATTGTGGTTGGTGAGCTTGCACCTAAATCGATGGCGATACGCATGCCTGAGCGCGTCTCTTTGTGGACTGCGCCTGCCCTGTATGCGTTTTACTGGAGCATGTATCCCATCATCTGGACGTTGAACTTCAGTTCCAACAAGGTCTTGAAATGGATAGGCCTGAGTACAGAACATGGTGGCGACGCCCATTATTCGCCAGAAGAACTCAAGCTCATCCTGCGTGGCAGCCATGGCGGCAAGAAAGAAACCCGCGATGAATGGAGCATCATGGCCCAGGTGCTGGACTTTGGCGGCCTGGAAATTTCTGACCTGATGCGCCCCATCAATGAAGTCGTGGCCATGTACAAAAGTGCTACGCTGGAAGAAAACATGCAAACCGCGTCGCGCAACCGCTTCAGCCGTTATCCTTATTTCGATGACGATGATGAAACCGTGCTGGGCATGTTGCACTTGAAAGACTTGTTCCTGGCACAACAGGCGGGCAAGCCGCTGGAAGACCTGAGCAAGCATTTGCGCCAGGTTGAATTCGTGCCACCTACCATGCCTGCGCTGGAATTGTTCCGCCGTTTCCGCAAGGGGGCACCGCATTTCGCCATTGTGGGTGTACGCGGCAGCAAGCCAGTGGGCTTCTTGACGCTGGATAATTTGCTGAGCGCCCTGGTCGGTCAGATACGCGATGAATTCCGCCAGAATGAAAATGACTGGACTTCACTGGATGATGGTACGCTGATAGGCAAGGGCAGCCTGCCTTTGTTCACCCTGGGCAGTGCGCTGGGTTTTGACGTCGACAGTGATGAGGTTGAATCCATAGGTGGCCTGATCATGCATAAGCTGGGTGACTTGCCGGTTGAGGGCCAAAAAGTTGAATTTGACCGTTTTGATGCTGTCGTCAAGAAAATGAATGGTCCGCGCATCATCCTGGTCAGGATACATCCAAAATCCGAGGTATAAGCTACACTTAACAACACCCTGCAGCAACTGGCAGCACCTGCAGCATTTAGTGCTTGCATCAGGAGAAACTTGTTTTAGAATAGTCCCACCCCAGACCAGCACAGCCTTGTGCTGGCTTTTATTGCCCGGTTCTTGAAAGCACTGATGCAATGACATCCCAGAACAGTTTATCCATTTATGCGCGCAGCTTCTGGCTGACGCTGGTGGTGTTTGCTGTGTTTACCCTGGTGTTTGGCTGGTATGTATATTCTGAAAAAACCGTAGACCGCCTGAATGACCTGCGTTTTGAATCCCAGGCCCTGTCCATAGAATTACACGAAAGTTCTGAAGACCTGACGCGCATGGTGCGTGCCTATGTGGTGACGGGTGACCCTGTCTATAAAAAATATTACCAGCATATTCTTGATGTGCGTAATGGCAAGCTGGCACGGCCTGCGCTCAGCAAGAATTTGTTCTGGGACCTGGTACCCGCCAGCCAGACCCAGTTGCCGGAAGCTACCGGGCAGGCCAGCGGCGTCCCCCTGATGGATCTGATTCGTAAAACCGGTATCAGCAAGGAAGAATTCAACCTGCTGGAACAGGCCAAGGCAAATTCTGATGCGCTTACCGCCATCGAGTACCGCGCCATGGGCTTGATTGAAACCCCCGGCCCCGATCTGAAGGCGACCAGAGAAGAAGCCATCAAGCTCCTGTATGACGAGCAGTACCGTGCTGCCAAACTGGCCATCCTGCGCCCGATCGCCGAGGCGCGTGATCTGATGGAAAAACGCGGCATTGCCCTGGTAGAAGATGCTGCACAGTTTGCCGTGAAAGTGCGCATGCTGTTTATTTTTCTCGGTATTTGGCTGGTAGGCCTGCTCTGGCGCGCCTATCGTTCCCTGCACATCAGCCTGGGTGGCAATATACGTGAAGTATCCGCTACCCTGATCAATCTCGGTACTGGCAATTTCAATACGCCTGTCATGGTCAAACCCGGCAGGGAAGAAAGCATCATGGGCTGGCTGGCCGTCACTCAGGCCAAGCTGGCAGAAATAGATGCAGCACGCAATCTGGCGGCAAAGAAAAGCGAACGGCTGAGCAAGCTATACAATGCCCTGAACCAGTGTAATCAATCTATTCTTCGACTGGAAAACAAGGACGATTTATTGCCACGCATCTGTGAAGACGCTGTCACTATAGGTGGTTTGAAAATGGCCTGGATAGGTCTGGTAGCCGAGGGCACGCAAGTGCTCAGTCCAGTGGCTTTTTTTGGCGCTGGTGCTGGCTATCTTGAAGGTTTGCATATTACAGTCGACCCTGATGCAACCGTCAGTCTTGGCCCTAGTGCCCTGGCCTATCTGGAAAACAGGCCTTACTGGTGCCAGGATTTCCTGCATGATGACCTGACTGCGGCCTGGCATGAACGTGGTGCCAAACAGGGCTGGCGGGCTTCTGCAGCCCTGCCTTTGCTCAAGAATGGCAAGGTGGTGGGAACCTTCAATCTATATACAGATAATGAAAACGCCTTTGACGAAGCGGTGCAGGATTTGCTGATGGAATTTGCTACCGATGTCAGCCATGTCCTGAATCGTTTCGAACTGGAAGCTGCGCGCCAGCATACCTTGCAAATGGAAGAGTTGCGCAGCTATATGCTGGAGCGCATCACTGCCAATATTACGCAAAAAGAATTGTTCCAGGATGTCGTCCTGAAGGTTGAATCACTGTTACCTGATTGCCTGTGTTCCATCATGCTGCTTGACAAGGATGGCATGCATTTGCGCACAGGTGCTGCACCTAGTTTGCCGAATGCTTTTACTGATGCAATCGAGGGCGAGGTGATAGGGGCAGGCATAGGGTCTTGCGGTAACGCCTTGTCCACAGGTGAGCGTACTATTGCTACTGATTTGTCCACCCATGCTTACTGGAAAAATTACTGGCAACTGGCAGAAAAAATGAATTTGCGTTCATGCTGGTCCGAGCCCATACGCTCGACTGAACGCAAGGTCATCGGTGCCTTTGCCATTTATCATCACCAACCTTCTGTGCCTGATGCGTTTGCTTTGAGTCTGCTGGAAATGGCAGCCAACCTGATCGCCATAGGCATGGAGCGCAAGCAGTCTGAAGAGAGCTTGCACAAGCTTTCGCAAGCTGTGGAGCAAAGCTCGAATGCCATCGTGATTACCGACACGGCAGTGAATATAGAATACGCCAATGGTACTTACCTGAAAAATGCTGGCAAACAATTGTCTGAAGTGCTGGGGCATAAACCCAGCATCATGCGTTCAGGCAAAACCGCACCAGACGTGTATGCCGAGATGTGGGCACAACTGGAGCGTGGTGAAAGCTGGAAAGGCGAGCTCATCAACCGCTATGCTGATGGCATGGATCATACTGATCTGGCACATATCTCACCCATCAGGAATGCACAGGGCGTGGTGACAAATTTCCTGTCGATACAGGAAGATATCAGCGATAAAAAACGTACTGAAGAACGCATCCGCTATCTGGCACATTATGACTCATTGACGGGCTTGCCCAACCGCACCCTGCTTGATGAGCTGGCCCGCTATGCCCTGAGCCTGGCCGAGCGGAATCAGGATGCGCTGGCGGTGATTTTTTTTGATCTCGATCATTTCAAGGACATCAATGACACCCTGGGTCATAGCCTGGGCGATGTCATGCTGGTGGAACTTGCCAGACGCCTGGTCAGCACCATGCGCGAGAACGATACGATTTCGAGGCTAGGTGGCGATGAATTTATTTTGCTGCTGACTGGTGTCAATGAACACAAGGTAGAGCAAGTCGTACAAAAACTCATGCAGGTGGTGAATGCACCATTTCATCTGGGTGAATATGATTTGAACGTCACGGCTTCCATGGGTATTGCGATTTATCCCAATGATGGCAAAGACCTGGAAACCTTGTCACGTAATGCTGATGCCGCTATGTACCGGGCCAAGCGTGAGGGACGAAACTCTTACCGCTTCTTCACCCAGGAAATGCAGGAGCGTTCTACCCGCCATCTGGAACTGGTGAATGCCCTGCGCCAGGCGCTGGAGAAGCAGCAATTCCAGCTGCACTTCCAGCCACAGATATCCATGCAAACCGGTGCTGTGCTTGGTGCAGAAGCGCTGCTGCGCTGGTATCATCCTGTGCTTGGAAATGTTTCGCCCGCTGAGTTTATCCCCGTGGCTGAAGACAGCGGTTTGATCTTGCCCATAGGTGAGTGGGTATTGCGCACGGCGGTGGCACAGTGGAAGCAATGGCAGGAGAGCGGTTTGCCTGAGCTATTGATTGCCGTGAATTTGTCGGCAGTCCAGTTCCGCCATTATGATTTGCCTGCACTGGTGACACGTATCCTGCAAGAGGCTGAGATGCCAGCAGCATGCCTGGAACTGGAATTGACAGAAGGCGTGGCCATGCATGATCCGCAAGGAGCAATTGCCGTCATGAATAACCTGCATGAGCGCGGCATACGCATGTCCATTGACGATTTTGGCACTGGTTATTCTTCACTCAGTTACCTGAAGAAATTCAAGGTCTACAAACTGAAGATAGACCAGAGCTTTGTCCGCGATATCACCAGCGACCCGGAAGACCGCGCCATCGTCAGCGCCGTCATCAGCATGGCCAAGAGCCTGGGCCTGCTGACGATTGCCGAAGGTGTGGAAACCGCAGATCAGCTGGAATTTTTGCGGCAGCAACAATGTGATGAAGTGCAGGGCTATTATTATTCAAGGCCTTTACCGCCAGATCAGTTCCTGGAATTTTTCAGGACTAGCTTGCATTGACTTCTGGCTGATTCTATTTGCTTCAGTCACCAAAGCAAATACCTATGTCGCGGCCAGTTTGTAAGGTATCGCTATCCATAGGCACGGCTTTCATACGACCGGCCACCTCTTCCAGCGCCACATAATTCACATTCGGAAAAGCCAGCGCCACCATGATGCCGGAATGGCCTTCGTCCAGCGCACGCACGGCCGCAGCACCAAAGCGCATGGCAGACAAACGGTCAAATGCGGTTGGGCTACCGCCACGTAATAAATGACCCAGCACCACAGCGCGCGCTTCCTTGCCGGTCAGGTTTTGCAAGTCATGCGCCAGCCTTTCACCTATGCCGCCCAGTCTTTCCACATGGCCGGCAGCAGCACCTTCCTGCACCACATGCTGGCCGTTCGTCGGCAGTGCTCCTTCGGCTGCCAGTACGATGGAATAATGGCGGCCATTGGTATCGCGGTTGCGTATCATCGCGGCGATTTTTTCTATGTCGTAAGGGATTTCCGGGATGACGATCGCATGCGCATTTGCCGCTATGCCTGAATGCAGGGCTATCCAGCCGGCATAACGCCCCATGACTTCCACCACCATGATGCGTTGATGGCTTTCTGCAGTACTGTGCAGGCGGTCTATGCACTCGGTGGCAAAGGAAACGGCAGTGTCGAAGCCAAAAGTGGTGAAGGTTTTGTCCAGATCATTGTCTATGGTCTTGGGCACACCCACGACACGCAAGCCTTGCAGGTGCAGGGCATTGGCTATCGTCAGCGTGCCGTCACCGCCTATGCAGATCAGGGCATCGATATCCATTTGCTTCAGGTGACGATGGATGTCTGCACTGCGGTCAATTTCCTTGATACTGCCATCTGGCATGGTGGTGGCAAAACGCAGGGGATTGCCATGGTTGGTGGTGCCCAGTATGGTGCCGCCCAGATGCCCTATGCCGCGCACCTGGTCCACCGTCAGGCGTGTCACGCCGTTGTGCGGATAACGCTCAGGCAGCAGGATGCCGTTGAAACCTTCGCGTATGCCATAGCATTCCCATCCACGCAGCTCAGCGGCCAGTACGACAGAGCGTATGACTGCATTCAACCCGGGGGCATCGCCGCCGCCGGTGCTGATGGCTATCCGTCTGATTTTTGTTTTCATGGTGTTTGCTGGTTTTTACCTGAGCTGTGCGTGAGTAAAATCTATAATGCGTTCAATGGTATCTTCAAATAGCGTGTGCCATTGTCTTCTGCTGCGGGCAAGGCACCTGCGCGGATATTGACCTGTATGGCGGGGATTAACAGATAAGGCATTTCCAGCCCGCTGTCGCGTTTCTTGCGCAAGGCAACAAAGTCAGCTTCGCTGACGCCATCACGCACATGGATGTTTTCTGCTTTTTGTCTGGCGACCGTGGTGTGCGTGCAAACCTCACGCCCGGCAGGCGGGTAGTCGTGACAAAGATACAGTCTGGTCTCAGGCGGAAAGGACAGCAGCTTTTGTATGGACTGGAATAACTGGCTGGCATCACCACCAGGAAAATCGCAGCGCGCCGTACCCACATCAGGCATGAACAGGGTGTCGCCAATAAAAATGCAGTCACCGATCAGGTAAGCCATGTCCGCCGGGGTATGACCAGGCACAGAGAGCGCTTGAGCCTGCAACTGGCCGATAGAAAATTTTGCGTCTGCAGCAAACAAGACATCGAACTGCGCGCCATCTACCGGAAATTCTGCCTCCAGATTGAACAGGCCTTTAAAGACTTTTTGTACTTCCGAGATTTTTTCACCAATGGCAATCTTGCCACCGGCTTTTTCCTGCAGATAGCGTGCTCCCGATAAATGATCCGCATGGGCATGGGTTTCCAGCAGCCATTGCAAGCTCAGCTTATTGGTGGCAAGAAAATCAATGACCTCATCGACAGACCGGGTCGTGGTACGCCCTGACTTGGGTTCGTAATTCAGCACAGGATCTATCACGGCCGCATGGCCGCCAGGCGCATCGAACACGATATGGGTAGCCGTGCAGGTTTGCGTATCGAAGTAGCTTTGTACTTTAGGATTCATGATGGGCTCGATTGGGCATACTCAATGATAGCAAAAATGTTGCAGATTTTAACAATGCCATGCATGAACAGGCTCAAAGGTCTGTTCTGACTCGACGGGCTTGCTAGCAAGGAATACACTAGCGCATATTTTTAGATTTAGGACTTACGCAAAACCGCCCCAGCTGCGTTGCAGCTCCTAGCCGTACTATTCGTACTGTCTTCGTCGCTACGGTGTAGTCGGTGTTTCAGACAATATATTGTCTGCCGACGAAACGAACATCCCTTACAGGGGATGTTTCCCAGAGCGCTAGCCTTGCTGGGACAATTTTGCGTAAGTCCTAATTTTCATGCTTATTTATTGACATGCTGATATCTATGGCGGAATTGATGGTAGTACTCATCGGTGCGGTGGTGGGTCTGGTCATGGGGCTGACCGGGGCGGGTGGCGGCATACTGGCCGTGCCTGCGCTGGTGTACACCCAGGGTTTCAGCATGCAACAAGCCATGCCCATGGCCTTGCTGGCGGTCAGCAGTGCCGCCATGATAGGGGCTATGGAAGGCCTGATGCGCAAGCTGGTACGTTACCGCGCTGCCATCCTGATGGCTGTTGCTGGCAGCCTGCCCACTTTGCTGGGTGTGCGGGTGGCTCAGCACATGTCGCAGCAGGCGTTGATGCTGGTATTTGCCCTGGTACTGGGCGTGGTGGCGATACGCCTGATCGTGCAGTTGCGCTCACCTGATTGTGATGACGACAAGCGCGCTGCCATGGCACGTATCAATAGCAGTACCGGGCGGTTTGACTGGACTTTCAAGACTGGCGCAGTCATCGCAGGCATAGGTGCGGTGTCCGGTTTCATGACTGGTTTGCTGGGCGTGGGCGGTGGTTTTATCATCGTCCCCATGCTCAGGCATTACACCAATGCCAGCATGCATGTGGCGGTGGCCACCTCATTGCTGGTGGTCAGTATCGTCGGTAGCATGGGGGTGGGTTCGGCCCTGCTGAGTGGCGCACATCTTCCGCTAACGCTGTCGGCCCTGTTTGTCGTGACTACGGTAGCCGGCATGTTGCTGGCCAGGCGCATTGCGGTAAGTCTGTCACCGAAAAAAGTGCAGATGATCTTTGTTGCCGTGCTGGTTTGTGTCGCCTCCAGCCTGGTGTATCGCGCAATAGCTTAATTTGCTGGATTAATTAAGACTACGGTTGTTGTTTATACCATTCATGCCATTCAGAACGGCAGCCTGGGATTCCAGTTGCCGTGCCACATTGCCGCACACCAGGTCACACAAGGCATAAATCGATTCATCGGCGATATGGTAATAGACAGAAGTACCACGGCCTTCGCGTGCCACCAGGCCATGCTTGGCCAGGGTAGACAGATGGCGTGAGACATTCGCCTGGGAGCAGGAGCATCGTTCAGCCAGTTCACCGACATTGTGTTCTTTTTCGCGCAGGCAATTCAGGATACGCAAGCGCGTAGGCTCAGCCAGCGCCGAAAAATATTGGGCAATCTGTATCAATGCCTGATCAGATAATCCGTCCATAACAATCAATGTGGTAGTGAGAATATTTGTATCATACCCCTAGTAAGAAGATTGTACATGCTTAATCTACTATTTGCGTAATTGCGCAAATAAGCATATTATGCGCATGATCTTATTTATGGCTAGTACAAAAGATTTCCGCAAAAAATGCCATTTTTTCACGAGGCTATCTACATGATTTCCAGATCTTGCACATCCTTGGCGCACCTGGTAACGAAGCAAGTGCTAGTATGGGCGACTGTTTTGCTGGCGTCGCAAGTCGTAGCTGCTAGTCTTGATGTGGTTGAAGTCAGGTCCAGCCTTAACTCTGGCAACATTAGCGCGGACGGTGTGGTCGAAGCTGTACGGCAAACAGTCATTGCAGCACAGGTGTCTGGTGCCATTACAGATTTACCCGTCAAAGCGGGTGACAGCATAAAAGCCGGACAAATGTTGGCGCGCCTGGATGGCAGCGCCGCCAGCCAGCAGGCCAATGCCAGCCAGGCCCGGGTCGAGGCTGCACGCGCCAGCCTGCAAGTGGCGAGCAAGGATTATGAAAGACAGAAACAATTGTTTTCTCGTCTATACATCAGCCAGGCGCAACTCGATCGTGCTGAGGCACAGTTCAATTCTGCGACAGCAGATGCCAATTCACTCATTGCTCAGGCTGGCGCAGTGCAAACACAATCAGGTTTTTATAAACTGACCGCTCCCTATACGGGCCGCATCGCGGATGTCTATATCAGCCACGGTGATATGGTGACGCCAGGAAAGGCATTGATGGCTGTGTTTGACCCCAGGGCCCTGCGGGTGACTGCAACGCTGCCGGAAGCACAGCTCGCCAGGCTGGCGCATGATCAGGCAATCACTATAGAGATCCCCGCTTTGCCTGCAGAACTGCGCCTCATCAAAGTAGACAAATTCATCATTTTGCCAGTAACGGATGCCAGCACCCATACGGTGCAATTACGCCTGGATTTGCCGCCACTCAATGGACTGGCGCCAGGTATGTTCGCACGCTTGCAATTCCCGGCCAAGGCGATGGTGAAAAGTGAGGATGCGCGTTTGTATGTACCTGTCAAAGCAGTTATCCGCAGGGCAGAATTGCATGCCGTCTATGTCATCAATCCGCAAGGCCGGGCCATGCTACGGCAGATCAAGCCAGGTCCTCTCTCTGGTAGTGAGCAGGAAGTGCTGGCGGGAGTTTCTGCGGGTGAAAAAGTGCTGATCAATCCCCTGGCTGCAGCCCAGCCGCATTAAGGAGATTTCATGCCTGCACAATTGGGATACTCTGGCCGCATCGCACAATATTTTCAAACGGCACAAATAACACCCTTGCTGGCCTTGCTGGCTTTTTTACTTGGGGTGTTTGCCGTCATCGTCACTCCGCGTGAAGAAGAGCCGCAAATCAATGTGACGATGGCGAATGTCTTGATCCCATTTCCAGGTGCATCGGTGGCACAGGTAGAGCAGCAAGTCGCGATACCGGCTGAGCAAGTCCTGGGACAAATTGCCAATGTCGAACACGTAATGTCTGTATCGCGACCAGGCATGGCCATCATGACAGTGCAATTTGAAGTTGGTGTGCCGCGCACCGAAGCGCTGGTGCGTTTGTATGATGTTGTGCACAGTAATCGCGACTGGTTGCCCGCCAAACTGGGCACGCTGGAAGCCATTGTCAAACCCAAGGGCATAGATGATGTACCGATAGTCGCACTGACTCTATGGAGCAAGAATCCGCAGGTCGCAGCCTATGATCTGGAAAGGGTGGCCCATAGCATGGAAGCCGACCTCAAACGGGTCAAAGGGACACGCCAGATCAGCACCATAGGCGGTTCTGGCCACGCTATCAATATTGAACTTGATCCAGCGAAGCTCGCAGCGAACGGCCTGACCGTCACAGACTTGCAAGCCAGCTTACAAGCAGTGAATCTGGGCTCGCCAGTTGGTGAGCTGACGCTTGCCAATCAGAGCATCGCCCTTGATGCCGGGCCATTTTTACAAGATGCACGTGCTGTGTCTGAAGTGGTGGTTGGTGTCAAGGCAGGCAAGCCCATTTTCATGAGTGACATCGCCAGGATAGTCGACGGCTCTTTACCAGGCAGTAGTTATGTCTGGCATGGTCAGGCCGGCAAGGATGCTGCTGAGTATCCCGCGGTCACCATCGCCATCGGCAAGCAGCCTGGCCAAAATGCAGTCGCTGTTGCAGATGCCATTCAACTGCGAGTAGCTGAGTTACGCAATACCTTGATACCGGATGGTGTTGAAATCAGCATGACGCGCAACTATGGCCAGACTGCTGACGACAAGGCAAAAAAACTCATACAGAAATTATTGTTCGCCACTGTATCGGTTGTGGCGCTGGTCTTCATTGCACTGGGACGGCGCGAAGCAGCGATCGTCGGTACGGCAGTGATCCTGACATTGACCGTCACCCTGTTTGCATCCTGGGCCTGGGGTTTTACCTTGAATCGTGTATCGCTTTTTGCCCTGATTTTTTCCATCGGTATCCTGGTTGACGATGCCATCGTCGTCGTTGAAAACATACACAGGCACCAGACACTCTTCCCGGACAAGTCACTGACTGAAATCATACCTGCTGCTGTCGACGAAGTTGGCGGCCCGACTATCCTGGCGACGCTGACAGTGATCGCAGCACTTTTGCCCATGGCCTTTGTCAGCGGACTCATGGGGCCGTACATGAGTCCCATACCCATCAATGCCAGCATGGGCATGTTATTGTCGCTGGCGATAGCCTTTATCGTCACGCCCTGGCTGGCGCGCATCTGGATGAGAGGTGAGGGCGGTACACACGAGAGTCCGTGGCAGAAGACGCTGGCGGGTATGTTTATCAGGGTATTCCGGCCTTTCCTTGATGAAAGCAAGGGACGCATGAATAGCTGGAAACTGACGCTAACTATTTTTACACTCATCGCCATGTCGGTGATCCTGCCAGTGCTTGGCTGGGTGCAATTGAAGATGCTGCCATTTGATAATAAATCAGAGTTCCAGGTCATCGTCGATATGCCAGCAGGTACGCCAGTAGAAAAAACCGCAGCAGTATTACGAGAACTGGGTACTTACCTGGCCAGAGTGCCGGAAGTGGCTCATTACCAGGCCTATGCAGGTATAGCAGCGCCGATCAATTTCAATGGCCTGGTACGCCAGTATTATTTGCGTACTGGTGGTGATGTCGGAGACCTTCAAGTCAATCTGGTAGACAAACAGAAACGCAGTGAACAAAGCCATGTCATTGCCAGCCGCTTGCGCCCGGCACTGCAAGAAATCGGCAGGCGCTATGCCGCGAATGTCAAAGTGGTGGAAGTGCCGCCTGGCCCGCCAGTGATGGCAGCCATCGTGGCTGAAATTTATGGGCCAAGCGATGATGGCAGGCAGCAAGTTGCCAAAGCCGTACGAGCGGTGTTCAATAAGACGGCAGGTGTGGTGGATGTGGACGACAGTAGTATCACCAGTGCGCCACGCAAAATCTTGCTGATAGACCAGCGCAAGGCTGCTGCACTGGGTATCAGTCAGTCCACCATCGTAACGACGCTACGTACTGCCTTGCATGGTGAAGCGGCCAGCTATCTGCACGATCAAAGCAAATTTGCGACGGCCATACAATTGCAATTGCCAGTAACTGAACAAGGTAGTCTGGACAGCTTGCTAAGTCTGAGTGTCAGGTCAGCACAGGAGCGACTGGTGCCTGTGCGTGAGCTGGTCAATGTCTCTGACACTCTGCGCGAACAGCCCGTGTTTCACAAAGACGGCTTGGCCGTCAACTATGTCTTTGCTGACATGGCTGGTGCGATAGACAGCCCGCTTTACGGTATGTTTGCCATGCGTGCTGAGATTGCAAAAATCATCGCACCGGATGGCGGCAAGCTGAATGAATTTTTTATCCATACCCCGTCTGACCCCTACCGTGGTTTCAGCCTGAAATGGGATGGTGAATGGAAGGTCACCTATGAAACCTTCCGCGACATGGGCGCTGCCTATGGCGTTGGCCTGATCTTGATTTACCTGCTGGTTGTGGCGCAATTTGGGTCTTACCTGACGCCACTGATCATCATGATTCCCATACCACTGACCATCATCGGCGTCATGCCGGGTCATGCCTTGCTGGGTGCACAATATACTGCAACCAGCATGATAGGCATGATAGCCCTGGCGGGTATCATCGTCCGGAACTCTATCCTGTTGGTGGATTTTATCCATGTGCAGGTGGCGAAAGGCATGGCATTCAAGGACGCAATAGTCAGCTCGGCCATCACGCGTGCTCAGCCGATTGCCTTGACCGGTTTTGCAGCCATGCTGGGCGCTTTCTTCATTCTTGATGATCCGATTTTCAATGGCCTGGCGATTTCGCTGATCTCCGGCATTTTTGTCTCCACCTTGCTAACCCTGGTGGTGATACCCCTGTTGTACTACCGCGCTTATAAAAACCATCCTGATTTTCAACAAGGAGCTCCATCATGACCAGTTGGCAAATCGTACGCATCATTGCAGGCTGCTTTATCCTCTTAAGTCTGGCGCTGGGCATACCCGGTAGCCCGCTGTTTCTTGACCAATGGTGGCTTGCCTTTACCGCCTTCGTGGGCATCAACCTGTTGCAGAGTGGTTTTACCAAATGGTGCTTGATGGAAACCATGATGCGCAAGCTCGGTGCAAGAGCGGGCAACTAAGAAGGCGCAGCACTAGCCCTTGATGGAAAAATGGATGCGTGAATTTGGTGCTGCGAGTTTGTCGCTCAGGCGCCGGCCGGGGTCTTTTCGCCTGCCTTGTAATTTGCGGGTATTGAGCAAAATGGCTTGCTGTTTTTCGCGGCGATCAGCACTGCGTCGGTTTTCAATTTGACGACGCTCGACATCTGGCCAGGTGGCTTCCTCACTGGCAGATTTACCATCATGTGCTTGCCCATGCGAAACTTGGCGGCGGTACTGGCTGGTGGCATGCGGCGTTTCTGCGGCTTGCTCGAAGATACGGAATACTTTCAATGGAAACATGACATAAGTGCTTGTAGTAAGGCTGTTCGCTCTTAGAACGGTCAAATTGCCTAAAACTTTAGCAGCCCACTTTTGCCGGTGCACTCCAGTTCCAGAAGAATTTCCAGGGTGAAATGTTTTTGCAGCTTAGACTTTTAATTGGAAAGGTGTGAAATTGGTATCTTTGTCATAATAGTCTTCATTCTCTTTACGCTTCAGGAAAGCAACGACTTTATAAGTCACCGGTGTCATGACAACTTCCCAGCTGGTTTTCAAAATATATTGTGCCACCATGACTGTGACTAACTGGCTGTCTGACCAGATACCATAAAAGGCAATCACATAAAACAGGCTGGAATCGACAAACTCGCCACAGATGGTCGAGCCTATAGTGCGCATCCACAAATGCCTGCCCTGCATCGCCAGCTTCATCTTGGCCAATACATAGCTGTTGACAAAACTGCCACACCAGAAGGCCGTGACTGAGCCCAGGATGATCCTGGGGGTATTGCCAAATACTGCATTCAGATGGGTCTGGTATTCGGTATTGAAAGGGTCTGCTGCCGGTGTCAGTGCCAGCACCACCATGGACATGATGGCGGCAAACAGCACCGCACCAAAGCCCGCCCAGATCACACGGCGGTCACGGCCATAGCCATAGACTTCAGTCAGCACATCGCCAAAAATATAAGAGATGGGGAAAAACAGCACACCGGCACCAAAAGTGACCGTCCCCAGCACAGGCAGGGTCACCTGCGCCGCTTTGGCTGCCCCGATCAGGTTGGAGCACAGCAAGACCGTCACAAAAGCGGCCATAACAAAGTCATAATATTTATAACTGGCAAGTGAACGTGTCATCAGATTTATCCTGGAATATCGCTATCGTTATTATGTTTGCAAGCAAAGAGAGTCTTCAGGCATATTCATGCAGGTTGCGCAAACTTGTCAACCTGGCCCGGTGTTTTTGTTGGAAAATGCGCTATCGCATTTTGCTACAATGAGCTTAGTCCAGTTCAATCCAGTTTTTAAGTGTTTACATGTGCGCAGCTTCAACGACGGTCAATGTCCCGGTAGAACAATTATGCATAGGCTTGTATGTGCATCTTGATATTTCATGGCTGGAGCATTCTTTTGCCCTGAACAGTTTCAAGATCAAGAGCCAGGAAGAAATCAATGCGATCAAGCACCTGGGTTTGAAAACCATCAGGGTCAGCCCGGCCAAGTCAGATAATCGTCCATTGCCGCCGCAGCCCAAATCTGCAGATATGGCAGAGCCTGAGCCTGCCATCGTACATACGCCAGAAGAACTGGCGCTGATCGCAGAAAAAAAAGCACGCATAGAACGACTGATCAAGGAGCGTAACGACATCGCTCAATGTGAAAAGCAATTGCTGAAGGCAGCCAATACACTCAAGAACATTACCAGGAACCTGTTTTCACGACCGCAAGAGTCAGTGCGGGAAGCGGACCAACTGGTGCAGCAAATGCTGGATTCCTTGCTGGTTGATAAAGACATTGCCATCCATCTCATGAACGACAAGATCGTTGGCGAAGAGTCTTATTATCATTCCCTGAATGTCGCTGTACTGACCATGATGCTGGCGAAGGAATTATCTTTCCCGGCAGACGACATCAAGCAACTAGGCATGGGTTGTATGTTCCATGACATAGGCAAGATAGAAATCCCTGACCGTATCGTCAACAAGACTTTTGCACTGACCAAGGCCGAGCAAAATCTCTTGCAGATGCATAGCCATTATGGACAGCAAATCGCCGAGAAGCTGAACTTGTCCAAAGGCGCGACAGATATCATCGCCCAGCATCATGAAATGGTGGATGGCAGTGGTTATCCGCAGCAACTCAAGGCTGAACGCATCTCGCCACTGGCACGCATAGTCGCTATTACCAATGCCTACGATAATCTGTGTAATAAACCAAATCCGGCAGATTCACTGAGCCCGTATGAAGCCATGTCATATATGTTTGCCCATCAGCGCAAGCAATTCGATGCCCCTGCACTGAACCTCTTCATACGCTGCATGGGCGTGTATCCGCCAGGCACCATCGTCAAGCTCAGTGATGGCACTCTCGGCATGGTGGTGGCGGTGAATTCTGGCAAGCCGCTGCGTCCCAGCGTCTTGATTTACGACCCCAGTGTGCCCAAGTCCGAAGCCATCATCATCGACCTGATACACGAACCCATACTCGACATCACGTCCAGCCTCAAGCCCGGCCAGTTGTCGCCAGAAGTGTATGACTACCTGAGTCCACGCAAGCGCATGACTTATTTCTTTGATACACAAAAAGCAGAAAATCAGCGCAAGCCATAGTAGAATTATTGGCATTCATAAATGCCAATAATTCTACTGAAGGGACTCTCATGCGCAAGAAGCAGCTACTGCAATACATCCTGATCGCAGTGACATTTGCTGGCCTCGCCAGCAGCAGTTGCGCCGCATCGAATGAGAGCTTGCGTGCCATGTACGAGGCAGATCAGAGCGAGCGCAAATCAGTACAGAATGACTTTTCACACATCATCAATAATGACAGGGATAGACGTGCTGCGGTCCTGCTCATGCTGCAAACTGCGAAACTGAATAGTGCAGAAGATTATTTTCACGCAGCCATGATTTACCAGCATGGCACGACGCTGGAAGATATACGCCTCGCATACAGTCTCATCAATATTGCCGTGACTCTCCAGGCTGATCAGGTGCGTTACCAGCGTCTGCGCGCTTTGGCCTGGGACAGAATGATGATGATGTTGAACAAGCCGCAGTGGTATGGTTCGCAGACTATCCAGCATGGTAGCCTGCAGCCATGGAAATTATATGAAGTCGATGAAACAGCAGTGACGGACCAGGAAAGAAAAGCACTGGGCATACCCACGCTGGCAGAAGCCAGGGCAGATGTGGCCAGACGCAACGCCGATCTGGAAAAAGAACGGAAGCCAGAGACTGAAAAACCAAAAGAAAAAACGACCATCAAACCTGCCGTCGTCAGTTTCCAGCGTGATCCTGGTACAGGGCATCAGTTGCTGGCCATTGATCGCTGCCTGGCCATGTTCTGGATACGACTCAGCGACAGAGGGCTGACAGAAAAATTGATGGCACAACAAAGAACTGCCCAGCCACGCATGATGGTGCTGCGCAAGGAAGAAAGAGATGTGCTTGCCCTGCTGGATGGAAAAACCAAATTGATTTATCCGGAAATGAGTGGCGAAGCCTGCTTTTTTGATTATGTCGCTTATGCAGATGAAAATCGCCATCTGGTCCTGGACCTTATGCTGGATGACAAGGTCGTGCCCGGTCCTACTTATGAAGTGAAACCGTACAAATATTTTCGCATCAGACTGGGGCAACTGGATGCGGATTTACAAGGCAGGCAAGTTAAATTATTGACCGCCGAAAAAATCAAGCATGAAGACCTGGGGCAGTGATTGCATTATTGCCGGGGACACCTGCTTAGTGGTTCAGGAACTTTGGCGCGGTAGCGACGCAATCAAGTCTGCAAAACGCTGACCCTGTATCATGATATGGCCGCGCAATAAATTTGCGGTAAGTTCAGCCTCGCCTTGCAAGATAGCCTGTACCACCTGGTCATGTTCGTTATACGAATTGGCAACACGGTCACGTACGCGCAGTTGCAGGCGACGGTAAGGCCGCAGGCGGCGGTGCAGGTTAATCGCCTGCGTCTCCAGAAAATCATTATGGCTGCCGCGATAAATCAGGTAGTGAAACACTTCATTCTTGTAAAAATATTCGTCCGGGTCTTCCGCATCACGCGCTTCTTTGCAGGCTTCATGGGCAGTTTTTAAATCAGCCTGTTCCTGTTTCGACATGCGGCGTGCCGCCATGCGGCCACACATGGCTTCAAACTCTGCCATGACTTCAAACATCTCCACCAGTTGCTGCGGGCTGATCGTGGCGACTTGAGCCCCGCGCCTTGGCCGCATTTCTATGATGCCCATCGATGCCAGTTGTATCAGTGCCTCACGGATGGGTGTGCGCGATACGCCAAAGCGCTCGGCCAGCTCTGTTTCATCGAGATGATGGCCAGGCTGTAGTTGCCCTGTTGCTATCAACTCTTCTATTTCTTCTCGCAGGCTGGCTGAACGGTTTTTCATTTTGCTGTGCATTTAAGTAATTCATGCGTCCAGTATATATTCAAGTTGACTTTGAATGCAAAATAGTCGATCTTGTATACAAGAATTTTAATAAAGCATACAAAGCAGAGCTTTAAGCGGGATATGCAAAGAGCAAAGACAGGGAAAAACCTTGTCAAAAAGAGATGTCGCATCCATAAAAACCTTAGGAGTAATCATGTCGCAACTGAAGAGAAGAACAGTCTTGCAAGCTTTAAGTCTGACACCCTTGGCGGCGGCATGGTCGCCATCATGGGCGCAAAGCACAGCCTTAAAGATTTCCCACCAATTCCCTGGTGGCACGCTGGAAGAAGGCGATTTTCGTGATCGCCTGTGTCGCATGTTTGCCGCAGAAGTACAAAAGCGCACGAATGGCAGCCTGAAGTTTGAGGTTTACCCCGGTTCTTCTTTGATGAAGACCAATGCGCAATTCTCATCCATGCGTAAGGGCGCGCTGGATTTGTCGCTGGTGCCTTTATCGTATGCCGGTGGTGAAGTACCAGAAGTGAATATTGGCCTCATGCCCGGCCTGGTGCCATCCTATGAAGTTGGTGCAGCATGGAAAAATGCTGAAGTCGGCAAAGAGCTTAATAAACTCTTGCTCGACAAGGGCATCGTTATAGTTAGCTGGATCTGGCAGGCGGGTGGCGTGGCATCGCGCACCAAGGCCGTGGTGGACCCGGATGATGTCAAGGGCATGAAGATACGTGGTGGTTCACGTGAAGTCGATCTGGTATTAAAAGCTGCTGGTGCTGCCGTCGTATCCCTGCCATCGAATGAAATCTATGCTGCCATGCAGACAGGGGCGATGGAAGCAGCCATGACTTCATCGACTTCCCTGATTTCTTTCCGCCTCGAAGAAGTATCCAAGTTCCTGACCAGTGGCCGCGGCCAAAGTTACTGGTATATGTTTGAGCCCTTGATGATGTCGAAAGTGATTTTTGACAAGCTGACGAAAGACCAGCAAAACGCCATCATGACCGTTGGTGCAGAACTGGAAGCTTTTGCCATCAAGGCTGCCAAGCAGGACGATATTGCAGTTGCCACCGTCTATGAAAAGAAAGGTGCCAAGGTCGTCGACCTGAATGCCGCCACCGTCAAGAAATGGCAAACTATTGCCCGCACAACGGCCTGGAAAGACTATGCCGACAAAAATGAAAACTGCGCCAAATTGCTGAAACTGGCGGAGAAATTACTATGAGCCATGGCTTTGAAATGGAAGGCAAGGGAGGGCCTTCAGGTCCCCCGGTTCCGGACGATCCCTTTGTGGCAAAAATAGCGAAAGTGCTGGACTGGCTTAACAAAGCCATCGTCAGTATATCCATGTTTGCCATGTTGCTGACGGCCTTCATCCTCACTTATTCTGTCGTCACGCGCTATTTGTTCAAGATACCGACAGACTGGCAGGATGAAGCATCGGTATTCATGCTGATAGGCGTGACTTTCTTTTCTGCGGCTTACGTGCAGTCTTATCGTGGTCATATAGGTATAGAAGTCTTGTCATCCATCCTGCCTCCGGCAGTCAACCGCTTTCGCCTGTTGCTGGTAGATATCATCAGTGCGACATTCTGCATGTTCTTTTCCTGGAAATCCTGGACGCTGTTCCATGAAGCCTGGGTAGATGGGCAAACGACTTCATCGACATTCGCTCCACCCTTGTGGATACCCTATGCCATGATGGCGACTGGCATGACCCTGCTGTCGTTGCAAATCCTGGTGCAGTTACTGGCTGCCGCCACCAATACAAGCAACAAAGGGAGGCCAGCATGAGTCCGCTTACCCTTGGCGTCTTATATGGCATTGTGACCCTGGTCGTGATGTTTTCCGGCATGCCCATCGCCTTTGCTTTGGGTGTAGTGGCCACTGGCTTCATGTACTTTTTCATGCCTGCTGCGTCACTCGATACCATCACCCAGAACGTCTATGAAGAAATGGCATCGATCACCTTGCTGTCGATACCGCTGTTCATTTTAAAAGGTGCGGCGATAGGCAAATCACCTGCCGGACGTGACCTGTATTCTGCCATTCATGCATGGTTGCACAAGGTGCCGGGTGGTCTGGGTATCGCCAATGTATTTGCATGCGCCATGTTTGCGGCCATGGCTGGTTCTTCGCCTGCGACTTGCTCGGCCATCGGTTCTGCTGGCATCCCTGAAATGCGCAGGCGTGGTTATTCACCGGGCTTTGCTGCAGGCATTATCGCTGCTGGTGGTACTCTGGGTATTTTGTTGCCGCCATCAATCACCATGATCCTGTATGCGGTTGCCGCTGAACAGTCTTTGGGGCGTTTGTTTTTGGCTGGTATAGGACCTGGCATCTTGCTGGTGATTTTATTCTCTGGCTATGCGGTCTACAGGGCGCGTCGTGAGTATGCGATTGCGTATAAGGCTTACGAACAGGGCGGTGTCAAATCAGCTTATCTGGAAGAGGAGCATTTCAGCCTCGCACAAAAAGTCGAGATGCTGCCACGGGTTTTGCCTTTCGTCATCCTGCTCATCGGTGTCATGGTGGCCTTGTATGGCGGTTATGCAACACCGTCCGAAACAGCAGGTCTCGGTGCCTTGCTGGCCATGGTGCTCATCGCTGTCGTGTATGGCGTCTGGCGACCAAAAGATATTTCACCCTTCATCACTTCAACGATCAAAGAATCGACCATGCTGCTGTTCATCATAGGCATGTCGCTGTTATATTCTTATGTCATGAGTTATTTGCACATCAGCCAGTCAGCCGCGCAATGGGTGGTCGATCTGCACCTCAGTAAATGGATGTTGCTGACGGTGATCTTGCTGATGGTGGTGGTGTTTGGTTTCTTCCTGCCGCCGGTATCGATTATCCTGATGATGTGTCCCATCATCTTGCCGCCATTGAAGGTAGCTGGCTTTGATCTGATCTGGTTTGGTGTGGTCATGACCATCGTCATGGAGATGGGTCTCATACATCCACCTGTGGGTTTGAATATTTTTGTCATCAAGAATATCGCACCCGATATACCCTTGAAGGATATCGTCTGGGGTGTCATGCCTTTTCTGTTATTGATGCTGGTGGCCGTGATTTTATTATGCATATTTCCACAGATCGCCACCGCATTTCCTGATGCCTTGATGGGAGCAAAATAATGACCGCAGCCGGTCGCTGGAACACCCTGCAAACCAACCGCCAGCAGCGCCTGCAAAGGGCTGCCGTCGTACTGGGTAATGATTTGCAGGGCAAACTATTGCCGCAGCAGCGCATAGGTGATTGCCTGCATGCGGTACTGGAAGCAGGCGACCGGGTTTGCCTGGAAGGGAATAACCAGAAGCAGGCAGATTTTCTGGCCAAAGCACTCACCAGACTGGATGCAACACGCGTGCATGATTTGCACATGCTGCTATCCGTGCTGGCCCTGCCTGAGCATCTGGATGTATTTGACAAGGGCATCGCCAGCAAGCTGGATTTTTCTTTTTCGGGACCACAAGCGGCACGCCTGGCCAAACTGGCCTCGGCAGGTAAATTGAATATCGGTGCCATCCATACTTACCTGGAATTGTATGCACGCTATTTCGTTGACCTGACACCGCGCGTGGCCCTGGTGGCTGCGCAATCGGCAGACCGTGCAGGTAATTTATATACCGGTCCCAATACTGAAGATACGCCGACGATAGTAGAAGCCACGGCATTCAAATCCGGCATCGTGATTGCCCAGGTCAATGAAATAGTCGATGTCTTGCCGCGTGTCGATATCCCCGCAGGCT
This sequence comes from Undibacterium pigrum, assembly GCF_003201815.1. Taxonomy (GTDB): domain Bacteria; phylum Pseudomonadota; class Gammaproteobacteria; order Burkholderiales; family Burkholderiaceae_D; genus Undibacterium; species Undibacterium pigrum. The sequence goes on along the minus strand of NZ_QJKB01000017.1, from coordinate 45,186 downwards.
GGGTCGATTTCGTCGTGCAGGCACCGACACCGCATTACATAGAGCCCTTGTTCACCCGTGACCCGGCCTTGATCTCCGAGATACAGGTCTTGATGGCGATGATGGCTATCAAGGGCATCTATGCAGAATATGAAGTCAAACGCCTCAACCACGGCATAGGCTTTGATACTGCCGCGATAGAATTGCTCTTGCCCACCTATGCGGCATCGCTGGGGCTGAAAGGCAAGATCGCCAGCCACTGGGCGCTGAACCCGCATCCGGCCCTGATCCCCGCGATAGAAGCGGGCTTTGTTGAATCCGTGCATTCCTTCGGTTCTGAACTGGGTATGGAAGACTATATCCGCGCCCGGCCAGATGTTTTCTTTGTTGGTGCCGACGGCAGCATGCGTAGTAACCGTGCGCTGTCACAGGCAGCAGGACATTATGCCTGCGACATGTTCATAGGTTCCACCCTGCAAATCGATTTGCAGGGCAATTCATCAACGGCTACTTTGGGCCGCATCGCCGGTTTTGGTGGTGCGCCGAATATGGGGGCAGACGCACGTGGTCGCCGCCATGCCAGCCCCGCATGGCTAAAAGCAGGGCGCGAAGCACGTGCAGGCAGCAAGCAGATACCGCGCGGGCAAAAACTGGTGGTGCAAATGGTAGAGACTTTCCGCGAGCATATGCAACCAGCCTTTGTGGAAAAACTCGATGCCTGGCAATTGGCAGAGCAAGCGAAGATGGCGATTCCACCTGTCATGATTTATGGTGATGACGTCACTCATATACTGACTGAAGAAGGCATCGCCAATCTTCTTTTATGTCGCAGTGAAGAAGAGCGCGAACAAGCCATACGCGGTGTCGCAGGTTACACGCCAGTCGGCCTGGCACGTGACAAACGTATGGTAGAAAACCTGCGTGACCGCGGCATCATCAAACGCGCAGAAGACCTGGGCATAGACAAGCGCCTGGCCACGCGCGATCTGCTGGCCGCAAAGAATATGAAAGACCTGGTGCGCGCATCGGGCGGTTTATATCAGCCGCCTAAACGCTTCAGGAACTGGTAAGGATCATCATGGAAACTTTGGTATACCGTTTTGAGCAAGGGCAACGCAAGCTGGGGTCTGCTACGCAACTGGTCGGCGTGGTCAGCTCGGGCAATCTCGAAGTATTGGTGCAGACTGTGGATTTGCAGTTAGCCTGCGAGATAGAAATCAGCACGGCGGCTACTGGCTTTGGTGCGATCTGGCAAGCAGTCATGCATGACTTTAACCAGCGCTGGCAACTGGCTGATTGCCGCATTGCCATTAACGATATGGGGGCCACTCCTGCGGTGGTCAGCCTGCGCATGGACCAGGCCATAGAAGCCTGTCTGGAGCAAGTCAAATGAGCAGCTATCTGGAAGCAACGGCCAGGCAAAGAGTGGCCGCACTGATCAGCGATTTCACAGAATTTTTACCGCCTGCAAAAGAATGGACCAGCCCACATCTGCCACAACTGAACGCACCGGTTTCTTTTGATGATGGCGTCGTCATCGGTCGCGGCACTATCGATGGCAGACAGGTCTATGTCGCTGCTCAGGAAGGTGGTTTCATGGGCGGTGCAGTTGGCGAAGTGCATGGGGCCAAGTTGGTTGGGCTCATGCGTGCTGCGGTCATCCATAAACCGCAGGCACTGGTCCTGCTGGCAGAGTCGGGTGGTGTACGCCTGCATGAAGCCAATGCGGGCCTGATCGCCGTGTCTGAAGTCTTGCGTGCCTTGCTGGCTGTGCGTGCGGCGGGCATACCTGTCATTGTCGTCATCGGCGGCAGTAATGGCTGCTTTGGTGGCATGGGCATAGTCTCGCGCTGCGCGAATGTCATCATCATGTCGGAAGAAGCGCGCCTCGCCATGTCTGGCCCCGAAGTCATAGAAACCGCGAATGGCGTAGAAGAATTTGACTCACGCGACCGTGCGCTGGTATGGCGTACCACAGGCGGCAAGCATCGCTACCTGTTAGGCGATTGCCAGATGCTGGTGGCTGACGATGATGCTGCCTTCAAGACCGCGATAGTGCAAGCCATGCAGGAGAGTGTACAAAGCGAAGTTGCCCTTAGTCTGGCTGCACTGGAAGCAGAACAAAAAATGCTGACTGCACGCCTGCAAGATTTTGCTAACAAGACCGAACCTATGGATATCTGGGCTGCCATGGGCATAGAACATCCTGAAGATATTGCTATGCTCGATACCGACGCTTTCCTGCAACTGAGCGCCAGTATTAAGCAGGCGGAGCGCCAACATGGATAGCTTGCAATTGCTTGCACAATTATTCCCGCAAGGCCATGAGGTCACTATCGTTGATGATTTTATCTCTGGCACAGCGAATGTAGCTGGACAAGATGTCAGCGTCATCGGCACCAGCGGCCATACACCCATAGGTGTGGAGATCGCACTGGCACAAGCCAGGGCAGTGCTGGCGACGGTGCGTGATCATCCGCAAAGGCCGATACTCTTGCTGGTAGATACCCAGGGCCAGCGTTTGCGCCATCGCGATGAGATGCTGGGCATTAACAGCTATATGGCACATCTTGGTATGTGCATAGACTTAGCCAGACAATCTGGTCACAAGATCATCGCGCTGGTCTATGACCAGGCCCTTTCTGGTGGCTTCATCACCAGTGGCATGATGGCCGATGCCTGCTATGCCTTGCCAGCAGCCACCATACGCGTCATGGGTTTGCCAGCGATGGCACGCATTACCAAGGTGCCTGAAGAAAAGCTGACTGCGCTGGCATTGCATAATCCCGTATTCGCCCCCGGCCCTAAAAACTATGAACGCATGGGCGGCGTGCAGTCGATATGGGAAGGCGATCTGGCACTGTGCTTGCGCGAGGCCCTGCTGCAGGCAGATGCAACTGACAGACGCAGTGAACTGGGTCAGCAGCGTGGTGGACGCCGCAAGTCGCAGGAGGTAATAGAGGCTGTTCTATCTCAGGCGGCACAAGTACAATAAGGTATGGACAGTATCGCGCAATATCAAAGACATGATCTGGTCTGGCTTGCTGACGAAGCATGGCTGGCTGTTTTGCAGTCTTTTGGCGCACCAGAGCTGCTCAGGCAATGGCAGCAGGAAGAATGGCCAGCCGTAGTCACACGCCGTCATCCTGATGCGGCGGAAGATGAAGTCTGCATAGGTTTCCCGCTACCGCCTGTCAATGGCAACAAGCCGCGCTTTGCTGCGATAGTAAAAGCCGAGCACATCGCCATCCACCAGTCTGCCTTGTCCCTGCATACTGTCATCGCAGTTGTGCCACATGCCTGGCAGGCAGGCTTGCAAAGTCTGCATCAACAAGCCCTGATGGCGGGTATCAAGCTACGTGTGTATGGCTCGGTCGCCATGCAATTTTTGACGGGGCAAGATTATCTGAGTGCGACTTCAGATATCGACATCCTGTTCCGGCCTTATCACCAGGCGCAATTGCGTGCGGGTCTGGCGCTGTTGCAGGAGCAGCAGCTGGAGCAGCAGGGCTTGCCTATTGATGGCGAGATTATCTTCCCCGGTGAGGCCGCAGTGGCCTGGAGAGAATGGATACAGCCCGCCCACCCAGGACAGGATTTTAATCAGCAACGCGTGATGGTCAAGGACATGCATGGCGTCAGCCTGCGTACGCGGCAAAGCTTATGCGAGCTTTTAGCTGAGGGTGAATTGCCATGCTAAGGCAGGCACCTGTGCAGCTTGAGCGATATTCAGTTCAAGTGCCGACAGTTTCGCGTCAAAGAACAAATAGCTCGCAGCAGATCGCCATACTCGCAGTGCGCAGCCTGTATGCCGAACTGGTCTTGTATCCCAAGCCCGGCCTGGTATCCCTGCGCGACAATGGCAGCCATGCAGACATGGATGCAAGCTGCTTCATGCGCAGCCTGTTTTCGCTACGCCACTACTTCAGGGACATTGCACTCGCCGGTGCCGCTGGTGCTGAATTCAAAGTGCTAAAGCAACTGGGCATAGCAGCAGAACAGCGCATGCTGAAAGCGACCAGGGGCATTAATACGCATCGCGGTGCCATTTTTGCCTTGGGTATGCTCAGTGCAGCGGCTGGATATTGTTTATCGAATGACGGTGTATTGACGGAGGCAACTTTACGACTAGCCCTTATTTCGCAATGGGGGCAGGCATTGGCTGAGCATAGTGCTCCAGAAGATGCGCCTCATCTCAGTCACGGTTTGCAGGCCGCAAAACAATACGCGGCCAGCGGTGCCAGGGAAGAGGCTGCGTTGGGATTTCCCTCCATCTTTGAACTTGCTTTGCCACGTCTGCAGCAAAGCCTGCGAGAAGGCCGTAAGCTGCATCTGGCGCAGATAGATTGTTTCTTCACGCTGATGGCTCACATCAGCGACACCAACTTGTATCACCGTGGTGGTGCGACAGGTATAGCTTACGCCAGGGATGCTGCAAAAAATTTCCTGCAGCAGGGCGGCACAGCCAATTCAGCATGGTTGCGTCTGGCAGAAAACTATCATCAGGAATTTATCACGCGCAGGTTGTCGCCGGGTGGTGCGGCTGACATGCTGGCAGCAAGCTGCTTTGTGCAGCTATGTCAGGAAGAATTTTCTACGGCGAGGATACATGAATAAGTTTGCCCTGCTATGTCCGGGGCAGGGTGCGCAATCTGTCGATATGTTCGCGCTGGCAAATCAGCATATGCAGGCAGCCAGTTTTTTGCACGGAGTCTTGAACCGTAAGATAGGGCAACATACACTCGCAGATGCACTTTCATCGCCAGATCTGCTATTTGAAAATCGCTATGCCCAGCCTTTGATCGTCGCAGCCACGCTGGCCAACTGGCTGGCGTTACGGGATAATTTACCGCAGCCAGATTTGATTGCCGGATATAGCATAGGCGAAATCGCTGCACATGCGGTCAGCGCTAGCATGGATGCACAAGCTGCACTGCAACTTGCCACTACCCGCGCCAGTTTGATGCAGGCTTGCGTGCATGATCCGCAACGCATGCTGGCAGTGTCTGGCGTTGCCATCGCCGATATAGAAAAATTTGCAGCAAGCCATGATCTGCACGTCGCCATCATCACGGCTGACAACAAGGCCATCATCGCTGGACTGGCAGAACACATCAGCGCGGCAATACCAGAAATAGCCAGACTGCCAGGGCATGATATTACGCGTACAGAGATTGCAGTACACATCGCCTCGCATACTCCCCTGATGCTGGCTGCTGTGCCGGGTTTTGCGCAAGCGCTGAACGACACTCCCATGCATGAAACCAGCGTTCCTGTATTGGCAGGTATCAACGCCGAAAAAGTCACAGAGCCAGCGATCATACGCAGCAGCTTGCTGGCACAATTGACGCGGACCATACAATGGCATGCCTGCATGGATGCACTGGCTGAAAACGGCATCAGCTATGTGCTGGAACTGGGGCCGGGTTCTGCACTGTCCAAAATGCTGCAGACCCGCCACCCGCACATTGCCTGCCGTTCCATCGCAGATTTTCGTAGCCTTGACGGCGTAATTCAATGGATACGACGCCAGAACGAGAATTGAATTTCATACTGCTGAATGCGCCAATGACAGGAGAGCTCATGAAACGTATTACACTGGCACTTACTATCATTTCTGTTTAGATCACCATGACGATCAACACCCAGGCCCAGGCTGCCGAACGCCTTCCTGCGATACCGCCATCGCAATACACAGAAGAACAAAAGAAAGCTGCGGAAGAATTCCTGGCAACGCGCAAGGTGCCAGTCTTTGGCCCTTTCGAGCCCTTGATGCACAGCCCGCAAGTCATGAGCCAGGCACGCGCTATGGGCGATTATCTGCGTTACCAATCCGCATTAGGCACCACACTCAGCGAACTGGTGATACTGATCACTGCTAGAGAATGGTCGCAGGATTATGAATGGTATGTCCATCATCCCATCGCTCTTAAGGCGGGTATCAAGCCAGAAGTGACAGCAGCAATTGCCGATGGCAGACGCCCGACAGGCATGACAGACGATGAAGAGATCGTTTATGACTTTTCAATGGAGTTACACAAGAACAAACGTGTGTCCGACCACAGCTACGAACGTGCAGAAAAGCGCTTTGGTAAGAAGGGAATAGTGGATCTGACAGGCATCAACGCCTATTACACTTTGCTGGCCATGCAGATGAATGTGGCGCAGTATCAGCTACCCAGGGATGGGAAGAAGCTGGTGCGCTTTCCTGAATAAATCAAACAGCCTGGAAATCAAAATAACAAGACAAAAAAATGGGGCCAATGCCCCATTTTTTCACATCTGCAATATTTGCTGCCAGCTACGATGAGCTGCGATCAGTAACGACGACGTTGCTGACCACCACCTGATGGCCCGCGTGTTTCAATATGGCGGAAAGTAATTCTGCCCTTGCTCAAATCATAAGGGGACAATTCCAGTGTCACCTTGTCACCGGCCAGTATGCGTATGTGATGCTGACGCATTTTGCCGGACGTGTAAGCGATCAGTTTGTGACCGTTTTCCAGATTCACACGAAAACGTGAATCGGGCAGCACTTCTTCAACTTGACCACTCATTTCCAACAGTTCTTCTTTTGCCATGGTTTTTTCATCTTTATAGTAGGGCGTGACACCTGTGCACAGACTGCGTCACTGATGGCAGATGATCACATAATCATCTGCAAGGGATTACGGTGAACTCACTTCTGATTGCCTGAAGCTAAAGCCGCAAGAGTGTGAGTGTTGAAAGAGGCTGTGCACCGATGGTTTTGCCATCACATCAACACAGTACTTGGATACCAGCGAGAAGAATGCGCTAAAGGCCAGTAGGTAATACAGAAGTTCTCAACAGCTTGTTACTGGAGACGCTTATTTCAGGAACACAGCGCAGAAACACAGCAATTTATCAGAAGATAAGAATTCTTTTGCAATAGGATTATACCCTGAATACCATACTTTCCTCGTGATTTGTCGATAAATCGCCAGAGAAATGAGCAAAATGCTGTCTTTTTATTGTCAAATTGCTTTGTTAAGCCGCAATCCGCTGTCATTGATGCAAATCAATTTCACATGCACTTGTCAATTTCAAACCAAACAGGTTTTTAAGACATCTCAATGCCTTGCTGATTAGCGATGCCTCAAGGCTTCCACCACCAGATTAAAGGCCGGTGAAGAATGCCTGCGGCTGGGATAATACAAATGATAACCAGGGAAGACCGGGCACCAGTCCTGCAGCACTTGCATCATGCTGCGCATGTAAAAACATCGACCTTATATTTCAAAGACTGACTTGTTGTATATATTCGCAATAGGCTTTTTGCACATCGGTACGGCGTAACAAGCCTGTGTGTCCAGCGTCCTTGATGAATAACTGGCGCTTGGTCTTGGACGGAATTGCTTCATATACCTTTTGCCCAAGTTCTGCCGGAGTCTGCTTGTCTTTTTCTGCCGTCAGTACCAGCGTTGGCCCCTGGTAGTGCGACATCGCCCTGATGTTATCTACCTGCTGCAAGCTTTCCTGGATATTGATGCTGACAAAAGGCTTGGCATACCACGGAGTGGACAGCGACACCATGTCCCTGACATTGCTGGCCGTGGTTTCCAGGACGATGCCATCTGGCTGGCGCTGTTCCGCAATAAAGCCAGTCGCAAAACTGCCCATGGAGTGCCCGTGCACGACCAGTTTGCCAGTAGTTTTGGCGCGCACAGCATCATAAATTTTCAAGGCATCTTCCTGCAGGTTTTTAATGTCAGGCATACCTGCAGTGCGACCATAACCGCGATAGTCAAAGCTCACCAGATTGACATTGCAACTGCCTATGTTTTTCAACATGAAAGGCAATGAGTCTTCCACATGAGAGAGGTTGCCACCAAAATACAGTACGGTGACTTTGCTGCCATTTTGATGGAATGCAGCACCTTCCAGCCTGGTCTGGTCGGCGGCGATGACAGTTTCATCCTTGAGCTGTACCGCCGGATTGATTTTCTGTATATCGTCCTGCGTCAATTTTTGCCTGAGCTTATAGCCGGTTGAACTGTCGGGACGTATGTATTGCTTGTCAGTGATGTCAACATGCATGCACGCCACCAGCTGGCTGCTGGCTCCAACAACAAGTGCAGCTAAAAACCAGTTTGATTTAATAAGGCGCATGCTGTCTCCGCTATTTCACTATGAACAAGTACGGGCAATATTATCACGTGGATTCTTGTATTATTCTGTCCCAATAAGGCGGCTCACCAAATGTGCTGCGCAGGTGAGCGATAAACAATTGCGCTTTTGCTGCATGTGAACGGCCAGGCATGCGCACTGCATGTATGCCTGGCCGTATCTTTGCTTGGGTGTTGCTGGCGTTGGGGAATAGGGAGATCAAATGCCCGGCTTCCAGAGCGTCACAGACCATCCAGCTGGCCAGGTGGACTATGCCTATACCTGCCAGTGCAGCCTGCAGCAATGACTCGGTATCGTCAGAGCGCAGGCTGCCGCGTATTGGCAGGCTGGTCTCGCGATTTACGCCGGGGTAGGTCCACCAGCCAGTTGGTATCGGTGGTGTGGCTATCGTCAGGCAATTATGCTTGAGCAAATCTTGTGGTGAGGCTGGCCTGCCATGGCGGGCCAGATAAGCCGGGCTGGCGCAGGTCAGTCTGTACAGTGGTGCCAGTGTGGTCGCCACCAGGTCACTATCCGGCAGCACGCCTATGCGTACTGCGACATCGACTCTGCGCGTGGACAGATCAACGATGTCATCGCTGACATGTAAATCCACTTCCATCAAGGGATAACGATTGAGGAAGCTGGCAACAGCCGGGGCAATATGTCGTCTGCCAAACGCGGAGGGGGCAGTGACCGTCAGCAAACCACGCGGATCAGCATTCAATGCTGACATGGCTTGCCGCGCATCAGCCAGCTCTGCAGCGATGTTTTTTGCTCTTGGCAAAAACTGTTCGCCGGAATCGGTCAGCAGCAGCCGTCTGGAACTGCGGTGGAATAATTTGATGCCCAGCTCTGCTTCCAGCGCATCTATCTTGCGTGAGATGGATGACACAGCCACATCATGTTTTTTCGCCACGGCAGACAGGCTGCCCGCTTCATATACTTCCAGAAAAACCTGTATTGCATCGAACATGGCGGGCTCTCTTTAGTTTGCGGAAATCGCAAAGATGATTTGCATATTGGATGATTGTACTGATTTTTGCAAAGAAATAGAATCTCTCACATCAACAAACCTTCTTCAACAAACCTTTTTCAACAACACCTGGCGAATAGCCCCAAGGAAGAGAACATGATCAAGAACACTTTGCATAAATTAGCCCACGCTGCCATATACCTGTCCATCGCCGGCGCATTCGGCATGACTAGCGGTGCAGCTTATTCAGCAGCACCCATGGTAAAAACTTCTGCTCCGGCGTATTACCGCACTATGCTGGGCGCGTTTGAAGTGACGGCACTCAGCGACGGCACCGTCAAACTGCCAGTAGAAAAAATATTGATGGAGCCTGAGCAAAAAACCAAAGATGCCCTGGCAAAATCATTTTTGCAGGCACCGTTGGAAACCTCGGTGAATGCCTATCTGATTAACACTGGCAACAAGTTGATACTGATAGATGCTGGCACCAGCAATCTGTTTGGCCCCAGCCTGGGCAAGCTCATCGCCAATCTCAAGGCATCTGGTTATGAAGCTTCGCAGATAGACGATATCTATTTGACGCATTTACATCCTGACCATGTGGGTGGCTTGATGGTCAATGGTGCAATGGCTTTTAATAAGGCCACTATCCATGTGCATCAGGCAGAAGCTGATTACTGGCTAAGCCAAAAAAACATGGAGCAGGCACCAGCAGATGCCAAGTCTTTTTTCCAGGGTGCGATGGCTTCGCTTAATCCCTATAAGGATGCGAACAAGCTGCAAACCTTTAGTGCTGATGGGGAGTTGCTGCCAGGTCTCACCGCGCATTCCACGCATGGCCACACTGCTGGGCATACCTCTTATCTGGTTGAAAGCCAGGGAGAAAAAATGCTGGTGGTTGGCGACCTGATCCACGTCGCATCCGTGCAGCTCGACAAACCTGAAGTGACAGTGACTTTTGATAGCCATGCCAAAGCAGCCTCTGCCATGCGCCAGAAAGTATTTGCGCAGGCAGCAAAAGACGGTGTCATCATCGCTGCCTCACACATACAGTTCCCTGGCATGGGGCGCTTGAAAAAGACGGGTAACTCTTATCAATGGGTACCAGTCAATTTCACTCTGATGCCTTGAATTACTACAAACCAGTAAAGCCCGTTGCGGCAGTTGGTGCACGTGCACCTGACTGCCGCATCAGCATGATCAACTTATTTGCTGTAGATATTCGCAATAGGTTTTTTGCACATCCTCACGCTTTAACATGCCCGTGTGCCCTTGATCTTTCAGGAGCACAAGACGCTTATTGCCAGCGGGGATGGCGTCATACACTTTTTGTCCAAGTTCAGCCGGGAATTGCACATCTTTTTCACCGTTAAAGACCAGGCTGGGGCCATGGTAAGTGGATACAGCTTTGACGTTGTCCAGTTTTTTCAGACTATCCTGAATATCCAGATTTACAAAAGGCCTCAAATACCAGGGCGAAACGTTCATTGCAATGTCTGTGACATTGTTTGCTGTGGCTTCTAGTATGATGCCGTCCGGCTTGCGCTGGCTGGCGATGTGCGCAGCAGAAAAGCTGCCCATGGAGTGGCCGTGGATGATGAGTTTGCCCTGGGTTTGTGCGCGTACTGCATCATAGATCTTGATTGCGTCGTCAAGCATGGCTGTGCTGTCAGGTACGCCAATGGTACGGCCATAGCCACGGTAGTCAAAATTCACGAGATTGAACTTGCAGGCACTCAGATTCTTTAGCAGGTAGGGCACACTTTCGTCCACATGGGACAAATTACCGCCAAAATATAATATGGTGACCTTGCTGCCCTCCTGCTGCAACGAGATACCTTCGATCTTGGTCTGGTCTGCCGCGACCACAGTTTCATCCTTGATACGGGCAGCAGGATTGATTTTCTTTATTTCTTCCAGTGCCATCCTCTTGGTGGACTTGTAACCAGTTGCGCTATCAGGGCGTATCAACTCTTTGTCGGTGATGTTAACGTGCATGCAGGCTGTCAATTGTGTTGCGGCTGCAAGCAGCAAAACTGCTCCCACATATTTCCCCGTTTTTTTTGTGTACATTTTGCCTCCATATTGTAAAAGGGAGGAAAATTTTAGCATGCGGTTTTCTTGAAAAGGAAGCCATTTTCATCGCAATTTCTGCCAGTATTTTTTGGGCGATTTCCGACAGAAAATTTGATAATGGATTTCAAGCATGGCGTCCGCATACAGCCTGGAAAAATGCAAAATGCAAAATGCAAAAGGCAAAATGCAAAAGGCGAAGGGCTTTTAAATGCGCATGATTTCAAGGCAGTGATGGATGCAAGGGCAGTGCATCCCTTTATCAATCAGGTAGCCCCAAGCATATCCTTGATTTTTGGGTAGATGGAACGCGAAACGGGTATCTCCTTTGAAAATGTCGTATCCATGGAATACTTCCCACCCGCAGCGATAGACAAGCGTTTGAAGTGCTGCATATTGACTACATAAGAGCGATGTACGCGTACAAAATTCTCAGGCAAGGCTTGCAGCATATTCTCCAGGGATTTTTCATGGAAATGCTGTTGACCATCGCAACAGATGATCTTGCAGTAGTGTCCGTCTGCCTGCAAGAAATCGATGTCGGCAATCGACAGTAGTTCTATGCTACCCATTTTTTTTACCGCCAGGCTGGCACTATGATTATCTGTTAGTGGCCGCTGCTCATAACGTTCAAATGCGAGAAATAAACGCTCCTGGCTAAATGGTTTGGGGACAAAATCGACAACGCCAAAACCAAAAGCAGTCACCGCCTGCTCAGTATGTGCAGAAATAATAATGACCTGAAAACTGGTGGCCTTTTCATTGCTCGCCATATGCTTCAATTGCAAAATCTTGAAACCATCTTCGCCCAGCACATTCAAGTCCAGCAATAACAAGTCAAAGCTGCTTGCATCAAGCAGGGCCAGGGCATCATCAAGATCATCGCAATGATGCAGTTGACTGAGTTTGCTTCCAAAATAGTGCCGGGTCTCGCGCAGCAGGCGCTGGGCGATCAGGGGTTCATCCTCGACGATCAATAATTTCATGGGCCTTCTTTTATCTGCGGTCAATTCTCAGACAGATGGCAATTGAAATCGTGCTTGCCATATCTCGCCAGTTTGCTCTGTCACATAAGTGGCGCGGCCATCAAAAACTTCTTGCAGGCTTTGCTGGATATAGTTGTGTCCCGTGCCTGTACCAACATGTCGCCTGGGGCTGACGACAGGTAGTTTCATGATGATTTCCACCGATTTCTGGTCGCGATGTATGGTCAGTTCAAAGCGTGTTTCCTGCTTATATTTATTGTGAGAAAATGCATTTTCCAATACCGTCAATAGCATGGCAGGCGGGATCATGATGGAAGATGCATCCCCCTGTATCTGCAAATAGCATTTCTTTTGCAGGCGGGTGCTCATGATCTCCAGATAATTCTGGCACAAGTCCAGTTCCTGCGTCAAAGCGATGCTGGTGTGACTGGCATACTCATTCAGCATCCTGAATTCTCGCCCCAAGGCTTGAATAAATTCTTCCGCCTGTTGTGGTGACTGGTGTAGCAATTCCGTCACCAGGCTCAGGGAATTCATGAGGAAGTGCGGTTGCAAACTGCGTCTTAGCAATTGATTTTCCAATTGCGTGGCCAGTGCTGCCTTTTGCCTGTCACGGGCAAACTGCTGGATTAATTGCAGCAAGAGCGTCAACAAGACAAAGCAAACGCTCAGAGCAAAGCCCGTTTCTGCAAAACGAAAAGCGGGTATCAGAAACAACAGCAAAGAACACAGCACTACGGCCAGGCTTATCCTGCTGGTATTTTCCTTACGGCGATATGCGATGACATTGATGATCAGGCTGGCCAGAAGCGCCACCGCAAACATCATCAGGCTTTTGAGATCAAAATAGGGGCTGATGAAATTCACGCTAGCGGTAAGCAAGGCCAGTGTGCTGACAATTTCCCATACGTGTTTAAACCTGAACAACAGCAGGAAATACAAGGGTAATAAAATAGAAAAAATCCAGGTCAGCCCAGTCACCAGATATAGCCTGGTTATGTGAAATGGATAAGCATAGCCGACCAGGTCGCGCCAGCTTTCGACCATGAGCAGGTTACTCGCGATCAGGCACAGTATTGAAAAAATTATCCAGTGCGCATGCCGCTGATAAAACAAAGTCAGGCCAGTAAATAACAAGGCCACCAGCAGCAAAGCCCCTGTCAATAATAGCGGCAGGATAATTTGCTTGTTTTTGTTTGCATGCGGGTTTTGTTGCTCATTGACGGAAAAATCATAGAAAGGATTTTTTACCTGTTCACTGCCCTGATGGCTGGAAATTTTTAATACCAGCAGGTGCATGCCCTGTTGCAATTGCCCTGGTCTCAGGCTGATGCTGTAATCAATCAGTCCGGGTATTTCTGCTTCACTCGTGATGGCAGGTTTGCCATTGCTGCCCACTTTGACACCATCAATAAAAACCTCCGTAGCAGCCAGCAACGATAAAGACAAGCTTGGATTTTCACCAGGCATCGCTGGCATCATGAAGCGCGCTGCCAGGCAATAATGCTGCTTTGCTTTCAAATCATGCAAAGAGAAACCGGCTTGCGCAGCTTGCTCAGGCAGGGAGACCAAACCCGATTCCCCACAGCGAGAAAAGTCTCCCGGCAAGTGATGGAAACGCAAGCCCATCAAATCCACTTGTGCCAGACAGGGTTTGAGCACAAGGAAGAAAAGAAAAAATAGCAGGCATTTTGTAAAGTGTGAACTCATGCATGGATTGTAGCCATGTTTTTCTATTGCCAAGTGCAAATCAGGCTGCGCAAGTGCAATTCGTGTGGTTTTTACTTTTTTATTGCAGTCGCATGACTAAGATGATTGGCCTGCCACTTATCGACATCTCAATTATGCGAAACATCATCCTGCTTTTCTGGGTTTTCATGACGATTTTTTCTGTGAATACTTCAGCGGCGAGTTTGCCAGTTGACCCAACTGACGCAGCTACCCAGAGCAGGCTGAAGAAATTTGAGCAGTTCGTCAGCAGTCAAATGGCCAGGGACAAGATACCAGGTTTATCCATAGGCTACTTGCAAGGCACTCAGATGTGGGCCCGCGGTTTTGCTTATGCTGACCTGGAAAACAAGGTACCTGCAACGGCCAGTTCCAGTTATCGCCTGGCTTCAGTGACTAAACCCATGACCGCGGCAGCAATATTGCAACTGGTGGACAGCGGCAAAGTCTCGCTAGATGCCGAAGTGCAAAGCTATGTGCCTTACTTCCCCAGAAAACCATATCCCATCACTGTGCGTCAGTTGCTGGGTCATCTGGGCGGTATCAATGCCTATGTCAATCCACAACTGGAACAGCATTTCAAAGAACATAAAAATACACGGGAATCCATAGCCGTATTTGAGAATTTTGATCTGATCGCTGAGCCGGGTACGCGGTTTCGCTATACCAGCTATGGCTATAACTTGCTGGGTGCTGTCATCGAAGGTGCTTCTGGCATGTCGTATGGCGAGTACATGACAAAGAATGTGTGGGCACCTTTGGGCATGACAGCTACCCGGCTGGACGATCCCTATGACATTATCCCTGAACGGGTGCGTGGTTATCAGTTACAGAAGCAGCAAATCAAGCATGCCGAGTTCATTGATATCAGCAGCCGTTTCTCTGCTGGCGGAACACGCTCCACGGTCGTCGACATGCTCAGGTTTGGCGATGGCATCATCAGTGGCCGTATTGCATCCAAAGAGGCACAAGATCTGATGTTTGTATCCATGGCGACCAGGGCAGGCAAACTCAGCAATTACAGCGCTGGCTGGATCACCAGCCCTGTCAATGGCAGGTTTGTCATTTCTCACGATGGCGTGCAACCAGAAACTTCCACTTACTTATTCTGCTTCCCCGCTCGCAATCTGAGCATTGCGGTTGCCGCCAATTTGCAAAGAATCGATACCAGCATTTTTGCCACACAGTTATTTGAAGCTGTCACGGGTGAGGCATGGGAAATACCTCTGTATATCCATGACAGACAAAAGCGAACTTATTACGAGGCCATGAAAGCAGTGTTCAATGAAGGCAATGCTTATTTTGAGCGCAAGCAGCAAGCCTATCTTGATGAGCGTAGCGAAAGCAAAGCACTGGCTGCGGCATTTGGTGTATTCAATCAGCATATGCAATCTGTGGCTGCTGGCAAGGATGCAAAACAGGCTGAGCTTTTTATCAAGGAGGCGCAACATCCGGCAGGTGGCATGCAGTTGCGCAAACTTGGTTCACATATGGCGAAAAAACTGCATCATGCCGGGCATAAATTACCCTCATATGCCAATAGCAGTGCGATGGCCTTCTTTCATGACTATATCGCCTTGTACAAAAAAGACAGCTCTATTGACGCTGCATTCCGGTTTGATACGGCATTTGAACAGCAAGCAGAGCAGTTGCAGGCAGACTGGAGAAAATCCAGCCATATCAAATTCGCCAGACAGGATTTTGATGTGCAAAAGTATTTTTCCAGCAATGGTGCAAATGCAGCTTCTGATGATGCGGCCTTATTGAAAGCGCTGGCGACACTACGTCAGACCATGAAGAGTGCATTTCAGGATGCCGCCGTAGCTCCTGACTACCTCGCAGAGCTGACGATGCTGATACAGGATTTGATGCGTAATGGTAGGGCTCACCATGCGCTGCAAATCAGCCAACTGGCGCAAGAGATTTACCCAGCATCAGATGCCGCGCATGCACTTGCGGGTGTGCTGGAAATTTCAGCCGGAGATAAAAGCAAAGCAATCGCTGCACTCAAAACAGCGATCCGGCTTGATCCAACTGGTGCGGCCAGCCCTGTTGCACTCAATAATGCGGCTTACCGTGCAAGAGAAAACAGCGGCCCTGAATCGGCGCTGAAAATACTTCAGGCAGCGACAGAGTTGTATCCGGATGATGTCAATCTGCACGATAGCCTGGGTGAATTTTATGCTGCATTGTCCATGAACAAGAAGGCGATACAGTCTTATCAAAAAGCCCTGGATATCAACCCTGCTTATCCAAATGCAAAAGCAGCGACACAAGCAATACAGCAGGCAATACAGGAATTAAGCACAAACAAAAATGCGCATTAAGCAGGAGGTTGATCAGCACACCGGCGCAGAGCCTGGTCTACGCTGGAGGCAAGTTCAACCAGCTGGAAGGGTTTGCGCAAGATGGTATTTCCTTCGATGACCTGGTCTATCGCTTCCATGTCGGCGTAACCGGTGGCGATGATCATGGGCAGGCCAGGAAATTCCTGGTTGGCGATATCCACCAGCTTGGCACCTGTCATACCCGGCATCAGATAATCAGTGATCATCAGGTTGGGTTTTTCGCGCCTGAGTTCACGCAAGCCCGCTTCACCATCTGCTGCCTGGCTGACTACATAGCCCAGGGCTTCCAGCGATTCCACCATGGATTGCCGCACCGAGTCATCATCTTCCACCACCAGTATGCGGGTGCCGGCAGCGACCATCCTCAATACAGGAAATGCGCCTTGCTTGTCGGTATCTGAAAAGTCTTCCGCTGCCCTGAGCCATATTTCTATGGTGGTGCCCACATCTATTTCACTGAGCACCCGCGCTGTGCCACCAGATTGTTGTGCCATGCCATATACCTGGCTCAGGCCCAGCCCTGTCCCTTTGCCCACACCCTTGGTCGTAAAGAATGGTTCAAACACTTTGGCCAATATGTTAGGGGCAATACCATGGCCGGTATCCGTTACCGTGATAAGGCCGTATGTGCCAGGCGGGAGCAAATCTTCCGGTGGGATTGCCCTGGATGCTCTCACTGTTAATCTACCACCCAAAGGCATGGCATCGCGGGCATTGATGGCCAGATTGAGCAAGGCCATTTCCATCTGGTTTTTGTCGGCCATGACAAATTCCAGCTCGTCGTCTATTTCAAAGTTCAGTTCTATCAATGTCCCCAGGGAAGTTTTCATCAATTCCCTGACGCCCTCGAATAGCGCAAGTACATCGGTCGAGCGCAAGTCCAGTCTCTGGTTGCGGGAATAGGCCAGCAACTGCCCCGTCAGCTTGCCACCGCGTTCGCAGGCACGCCGTGCCACTTCTGCCTTGCGCCTGGCGATGTCGTCCTTGGACAATAGCAGGATCAAATCCATGCTGCCCTGTATCACATTCAGCAGGTTGTTGAAGTCATGTGCGATGCCACCGGTCAGACGGCCCATGGCTTCCATTTTCTGGAATTGCACCATGGCTTGTTGCACCCGTTCACGCTCTATGACTTCATTCATTAGCCTGTCATTTGCCTGTGCCAGCGCGCGCGTGCGTTCTTCTATGCGCGACTCCAGGGTCTCATTCAGTTGCAAAAGCTGGGCTTGGCTGTCGCGCAATTTTTCAGTTGCCTGCATCCTGTCCTGCAATATCTTACGCATATCGTATTGACGACGGCGGCCCCGCAATGCTGATGATGCAGCACTGCGCAGCGTCTCTGAATTCAAGGGACGTTCCAGCAAAACGATATTGCCTAGTTGATCAAAAATGCTTCTGGTTGCGCTACTTGCAACGCTGCCTCCTTTTGAAATAAGTATTACAAAAGGAAAATCGGACCAGGGTTCCTGTGCGTTGAGCCAGTCAATAAGTTGCCTCACGCTGGAGTCTTGCAAGGTCTCTTCTGCAATCACGCATGCGCCAGCACTGGTCGATAGTTCGTTAACCATGGCGTCAAAATGCGGTATTGCCCCGCATTCGAAACCATTACGTAACAGGAATTGATAAATGACTTCAGCATCCCTGCCGTGCGGAGCCAGAATCAGAATGCGCTCATCCAGCGCGTTGTTATCGTCCGGCATCAGCATCTGCCGATAACATCGGTGTTACACCGCGATAGGTCGGTAAACCAGTTAGTACGCCTTCAAAACCTTCAAGTGCCTCACCAATGATAATGCCACTGCTGCCAAGTTGTAGTTCATGAATAGTCAGCAAGTGATTACTGGTTCTGCTCTTGATGACGGTGATAGCGCGGCGCAATCTGCCATTAGATTCAAAAAACCGTAATAAGACCGTGGTGTCACTCAGATAGCTCAAGTCAACATCAGTACGTACTTCACCAATCAATCCGTGCTGGCCTAACACCAAGACTGTGGTAACGCCTTGCTGATTCAGATAAGACAGCAGCTCATGCATTTGCAGCGTTAAAAAATGCTCGCCAGGCATAGCCTGCAAGTAAGCATTCAAGCTGTCGATGACTATAAATTTTACACAGGTCAACTCAACTGCATCGCGCAGCATCTGTGCAAATTCACCCGGTGCCAGTTCGGCTGGGTCTATATGCTGGATAGCGAGTTGACCACTGTCAACGTAAGATTGCACATCAAGTCCCAGCGACGCAGAGCGGGCAAAGAACGTGCCCAGGCCTTCATCAAATAAATAGAATGATGCCTTTTCGCCGCGTTCCAATGCACTCAGCAGACAGCGTACCGACACTGTCGTTTTACCTATGCCAGAAGGCCCAACGATAAGCGAGTTGGTGCCAGAAACCAGGCCACCCCCCAGCAATTTATCGAAACTGGGCAGGCCTGTCGAACTGGTACTCGCTTCAAATTGCTTATTGTGCTCTGCCGCCACCAAGCGGGGGAAGATTTTAAGTCCACCGGTTTCAAGAATATAGTCATGATAGCCGCCACGGAACTTGATGCCGCGCATTTTTATCACGTTGACACGACGCCGCTCTTTACCAAATTCCTGTGCAATTTGTTCCAAGCTGATAACACCATGGGCAATACTATGCAATTGCTGATCGGGGCTATTGGATTTATCATCCAATAGCAGCACCGTGCAATCCCGTTGTGCAAAAAATTGTTTTAATGCCAGAATTTGCCTCCGGTAACGCAGAGGGTTTTGCGCCAGCAGGCGCATCTCTGACAAGCTGTCAAAAACGACCCGCAAGGGCTTTAATTCATTCACGCGCTCCATCACGGTTTTGGTGGTTTCACCCAATTCGACTTCAGATGGATGGAATACCGATTGCTGGGCATCAGGATGGAGTGAGTTATCATTGGCCAGCTCAAACACTGTGATCTTGCCTATATCCCAGCAATGGCTTTCTGCCACAGCGTTGAGTTCATCAGCCGTTTCTGACAGGGTAATGTAAAGCCCGCGTTGGCCATGGGCCACACCTTCAAGCAAGAACTGTAAACCCAGGGTTGTTTTACCAGTTCCTGGTGATCCTTCCACCAGATAAACACGCTGAGCAGTCAATCCACCGCAGAGGATATCGTCAAGTCCAGCGACGCCAGTAGAAATGCGTGTGGTGGGGCTGCGCGTTTCGTGCGAATAAGATTTTTCTATCATAAATTGTCAACGTATTGAACGTAGAAGTTGAACAAGGTATTTTGTGAAACAAGGCTGAATTACATAAGTCTTTCCAGGAACTGTTCACTGCCCGCTATGTCTACGGTTTATTTTAATTCTTGTCCGGCTCTCCGTATGTTCGCGACCATACATAGCTCCCTATTGTTTTGTTAAAAAAATAAATAAAAATTTAATCGATACATGTAAAAATACCAACCACAACTTTAGCTCACTGAAGTGGATATAGACCAGCCCTCAGAATACAGCTCAAGGCTTGATGCCAGGATTTTGCATAACACCGGGCGAGGCTGGTCATTTAATTTCGTCATCGGAATTCTGATAACAGTTCAGGCGGTGGCCAATGGAATAGCATGTTGCCTTTCATCAGTAAGCGTTGCGCATCCTGCGCATCTTCTGGTGAATTTGCATCATCTGCTCCTACGCAACAACATTCGTACTTATCTCGTCAAAGCCCCTATGACTGACTTGGAAGTCGCGAAATTATTGTCGGCACTGTAGTAGTCAATCTTTATTTCTGTTCTGGAGCAAAGAATATTCGCCAGGATGATGTACTTTACACTCGAAGTTTGAGAGAATTTGCGCGACTTTTTTATTCGTGCCAGTGCAGCACAAGGCCTATGTTTTTTGCGCATGTGAAATATTTTCAATGCCTAGAAAACTGTTCTTCTTTTATCCCCATCTTCCAGGGCATCTTCCATGGCAACAGCTAGTGATATCCAAAACCTCTACATCGCATATTTCAATCGCCCGGCAGATGTTGCGGGTCTGGCTTACTGGCAAACCACCCCATTTAGTCTCTTGCAGATTGCGCAAAGCTTTTCTCAACAGGCAGAATATGCGAAGTCTTTCTCAGCTTATACGACTACGCAAACAGTCAATGCCTTGTATGGCAACCTGTTTAATCATGTTGCTGACTCTGCTGGACTGGCGTATTGGGTGGGGCAAATTGATAGTGGTGCTGTCAGCATAGGAGCAGCGGCGATTGCTATTCTGGGAGGTGCAACAGGTTCTGATTTAACGACGGTACAGGCAAAGAATACCGCTGCCACTGCATTTACAGCATCAATGGTAAATAGTGCGCAGGCCCAGGCAGCATACAATGCAGCAAATGGTTCCTTCACCTTTGCCAAGACCTGGCTTGCGGCCGTTGTTGATACATCGACTGGGGCAATTGCCACAAACGGCCTGGCTACTGCCATCAATAATAATTACAAAAACACAGGTGGTGACACAGTTACTTTGGGTGCAGGTGCGCAGACAGTCAACTTCTACAATACCGTGGGTAATGAAACCGTTGTGACTGGCGGGATAAATCAAACAGTGAATCAGGTAACGCTGACATCTGGCTCCTTGACGGTGAACACCAACCATGCCAATACGGTGGGCCTGAGCATCAATGCAGCAAATGCCAGCGGCGGGGCGAGTATCAATTTCAGTGACGCTGGCAAAGCAACATTGGCTGCTGCAGCCTTGAATGGTGTCAACAACATCAAACTGTTTGCTGCTACTGGCGAGGTGCTGACATTGAGCCCTGCATCCGCATTGACGATCCAGCAGGCCGAGGCTGCGGCAACACTGAATGTGACGACCGCACAAAACGTCAAGGTGAATCAAGCTTCAAGCTGGGGGCTAACCCTGGGTGGTGTTGCCAACTATACTGTTTCAGGTGGCACTACGGGGGCAATTACTGCCACTGGTACAGGCGGCTCTTTGAAGATTATTGATACCGCCAATGATCATACAATTACCAGCTCGGTCACGACGACGATAGATGCAAGTTCTGCGAATTACCATGCTGATACGGTGGCGGGCACGGGCAATTTCACGGTGATAGGGGCAGGTGAAAAGAATATTCACATCTTCGATGGTGGCTTGACTGGCAGCTTGAATGTCATCACTTCCGGGCAAAACCTGGTCGGCGTGATGGAGAGCGTGGGTTCTGGAGCAGTTAAAGTCACAGTAGGTGGCACTGGCATGGTCAGCATCTCCACCAATGCAAGTCATACCACCACCATTAATGCAGTCAATGGCGTCAACGCTTTTGTGTTTGTCAGCGGACAAGGTAGTATTACCTACAACGCTGCTGCAACTGGCAACACCATGATGTCGGCCAGTGCGTTAAATAATATGAACATCAACCTGTCAGCTACCGGTAACGGCAATGATGACATCACTTTGAACACGGGTGGTGGTATCCGTATAGGAAGCATCCTGACCGGGTTGACGACGATCACCAACTTCAAAGCCTCGGGCACGGACAAAATACATTGGGGTAATACAGCAAGCTCTTTAGGTACAATCAATATTGCCTCTTCAGACCTTGCCAGCCTGGCTGGCTATATTCAGGCTGGCGCAGGTGTCTTGACTGCGGGTGACTGCAAGGCATTCATTGTCAACGTGGCGGCTGGTGCAGCGACAGGCACCTATGTGTATGAGCACATCAATCAATCGACGGCAGTGACTGGCATAGACATGATAGTCAAACTGGTTGGCGCAGGCACTATCCTTGTTGGCGACTTGATGGGCCTTTGATAGCGGTTTGCGGGGTGCTCCTGCATCCTGCTGTTTTTTGGACTGCGCTAGCTAATTCTACAGGTACAAAGAACTATTTCTTTGTGCCTTGGTCGAACGAATGCCTATGCAAGAATGTGGGCGCAGTTTGATTTCTCAAGATTTGATCTCTAAGTAGCAGAAATTTTACTTCCCTGTCCAATTCACCGACTGCTGCTTCCATGCCTCAGTTGCATCTTTTTGAAAGCAGATTGAAATGACAAAACTGATTGCTTCACTTTGTGTAGTTTGTAGTTTGATGGGAGCGACAGCCACTGCTTATGCAGCTAATTATGCAGCTAGTGCGAATGAAGTTGCTGCAAAAATTCAGATGTCTGACGCAGAAATCAAACAGCAAATCGACCGCTATATAAAAAGCGAAATGCAGGAACGCCGCATCCCTGGCATGCAACTGGCTGTGGTTAAAGGCGGCAAGATTGTTTTGTTGAAGTCCTACGGTCTGGCTGAGATTCCCAATGCTGTGGCGGTGAATGACCAGAATGTGTTTTCCATCAATTCTGCGACCAAGTCATTTACTGGTGTGGCCATCATGCAGTTGGTGGAAGAAGGCAAGCTGGATTTATCTGCCCCGGTGTCGCGGTATCTGGATGGCTTGCCTGTGGCCTGGCAGGCGGTGACGGTGCGGCAGCTTCTGACACATACCTCGGGCATTCCTGACATTATCAGCAGCAAGATACCATCGCTGGCGACACCGCAAGAGGTGGATGCTGCCTGGGCTGCGATCCAGACCTGGCCTATGGAATTCAAGACAGGTGAGCGTTACCGCTACAACCAGACCAATTATATTTTGCTGGGCAAGATCATAGACCGTCTGAGCGGCATGCCGTTTATAGAGTTTTTCCAGAAGCGACAGTTTGCCGTGGCGGGTATGCGCAGCGTGGGTTTTGGTGAGTCACGTGATGTGATACCGCGCAAGGCGGTGTCTTACAGGTATGAAGAACCGGGTGGCAGCTTGCGACATATCGTTGAGACCTATCCACCTTTCTTGCGCACGGGTGCGGGCATGAATAGCAGTGCGGAGGACGTAGCCAACTGGCTCATCGCGCTGCAACAGGGCAAGCTGATTTCCGCTGCGGGTTTGAAGCAACTCTGGACGCCGGGTACTTTCAATAATGGGAAGCCAACTGTATGGGCGCTGGGCTGGCCAGTGATGCGTCAGGGTGAGTATGCAGCGGTGGCTGGCGTGGGTGGTGCGCGTTCGGCATTCTATGTATATCCCGGCCATGATCTTGCCATCGTCACGCTGACCAATCTGGCAGGTGCCGATCCACAGGGCATGATAGATGATATCGCTGGCTTCTATTTGCCGGGCTTGAGAAAAGCGCATGGTGGTGCTTATGCCGGGCATCTCTTGCGTGAGCAAATTTCGCAGGAGGGTTACGCAGGGCTGGCGGCGAAATTGAACAAGATCAAAATCGATAAAGGCTTGCCTGATCCGTCTGAAGACGATTTCAATTCATGGGGCTATCGTTTGCTGGGCAAGAAGATGGCTGATCAGGCAGTGACAGTGTTTGGCCTTGGCGTGCAGGTTTATCCCAATAGCGCAAACCTGCATGACAGCCTGGCAGAGGTATATGAGTTTCAGGGGGATAAGCTGGCGGCTTTGAAGCATTACCGTTTGTCGCTGGGGCTTAATGCGCAGAATAGTCATGCGGCGGAGCGGATTGCGGTGTTGGATGGGACACAGAAAAATCGCTAAGGGTTTAACTCCATGATTTTCTGACTCAACTATTTTGTAGGAGCGGCTTCAGCCGCGAACCGCATGCCGTGTCAATCATGCGCGGCTGAAGCAGCTCCTACAAACTGACATAGACTTGCAGGAATTAGTGCGATCGCATGAATGTGTAAACAAAAACGGCTCATTATCCTGAAAATAATGAGCCGTTTTTTTGTGCTTCTATTCTTAAACTTTTACATCTGTCCCGACACCATGCGCCTGCTGATCTGCATGGTAGCTTGACCTCACCATTGCGCCAACGGCTGCATGGGCGAAGCCCATTTTGTAGGCTTCTTCTTCGTACATCTTGAAGACGTCTGGGTGGACATAGCGGCGTACTGGCAAGTGGTGGCCGCTTGGTGCCAGGTACTGGCCTATGGTCAGCATATCGACGTTGTGGGCGCGCATGTCGCGCATGACTTGCAGGACTTCTTCATCGGTTTCACCCAGGCCTACCATGATGCCGGATTTGGTCGGGGTGTTGGGGTGTTGTTCCTTGAAGCGTTTCAGCAGGTTCAGGGAGTATTCATAGTCAGAACCCGGACGCGCTTCCTTGTACAAACGTGGGGCGGTTTCGAGGTTGTGGTTCATGACATCTGGTGGTGCCATGTTCAAAATTTCCAGCGCACGGTCCATGCGGCCACGGAAATCTGGTGTCAGGATTTCTATGCGTGTCATTGGGGACAATTCACGCACGCGGGTAATGCACTCGGCAAAGTGGGCAGCGCCGCCGTCGCGCAAATCGTCGCGATCCACTGAGGTGATGACGACATAGCTGAGCTTCAGCGCAGCGATGGTTTTTGCCAGGTTGGCTGGCTCATCAACATCGAGTGGGTCCGGGCGACCATGGCCTACGTCGCAGAATGGGCAGCGACGGGTACATTTGTCGCCCATGATCATGAAGGTGGCCGTGCCTTTGCCAAAGCATTCGCCTATGTTGGGGCAGGAAGCTTCTTCGCAGACTGTCACCAGTTTGTTGGCGCGCAGGATGTCCTTGATTTCATAAAAGCGGGTCGTCGGCGAACCGGCCTTGACGCGTATCCAGTCTGGCTTGGGCAATCTTTCCATCGGGATGATCTTGATGGGGATGCGCGCAGTCTTACTTGCCCCTTTTTGTTTCTCGGTGGGATCGTAAGCGGCGGTGGCGACGGGTGTGTTTTCGGTTGTCATGGTATGAAGCGATGTCGAAAAATCAGGGGGCAGTCAAAAGATCTTGCAAATTCTGTGCGAGTGCATTCTGGACTTGGCTTAGCGGCAAGGTCACGCCCAGGGTTTTCATGTCCACGGTGGCAAGACCAGCATAGCCACAGGGGTTAATCCAGGAAAACGGTGTCAAATCCATATCTACATTCAGTGATACGCCATGATAGGTGCAGCCGTTTCCGCGCACTTTCAAGCCCAGGGCGGCGACCTTGGCACCTTGCCACTGGCCATCGCTGACATAGATACCGGGCGCGCCTTCCTTGCGTTCACCAGCGAGATTATACGCTGCCAGGGTGTTGATGACTGCCTGTTCTATCTTGTTGACGAATTCGCGGGCGAATAATCTTGCCTTGGGATGGCTACGGCGCAAGTCTATTAACAGGTAGATCACAACCTGGCCGGGGCCGTGGTAAGTGACTTCACCACCACGGTCGGTCTGTACCACGGGAATGTCGTGGGCAGCCAGCACATGTGACTGGTCAGCGCCCAGGCCCAGGGTATACACGGGCGGGTGTTCCACGATCCAGAATTCATTTTGCGTATGCTCATCACGGGCATCAGTAAACGCGCGCATGGCGTCGAACGTGAGCTGATAGGGCTCAATGCCGCGATGGATGATGCGGGGTGTGACGTTGGGGGCGAGGGCAGCTTGCATAGGCTGCTAGTGTAACATTTTGTGGGGGCGAGGTCTTTGCTTGTGTAAATGCTATGTTAGATGGATAAGTGATAAGTTTATGGTGTTGGCGGGGATTGTAGGTTGGGCCGGGCCTCGCTAGGCTGCGGGGTATCAGCCCAACACTGGGCCTTTAATAAGCGAATACGTCATTGATATGCCGAGTGTTGGGCTGGTGAAGCGTAGCCCAACCTACGAGTGACGACCATTTCGTCAATCAAATCCTAACCGCCATGGTTTTTGCCACTCTGGCACGCCCTCCTACCATGAGACTCGGTATCTGCCCCTTGTGTATCTCCAGTTCCACCTTGATCAGGCTGGGAGAGGCGGGTTCCATGAGTACGCCTTGTTCTATCTGGAAAGTGGGGCCGGGGATGTTGTACTGGGTGTAGAGCAGGCAGGCCAGAGGGCCGGCGGCAGTGCCGGTGGCGGCTTCTTCGCCTATGCCATAGCGTGGGGCGAACATGCGGGTGCTGGCGGCGTGGCTGTTGTCTTGTACGTCAAGCGTAAAGGGGTAGAAGCCAACCAGGTCAAGCTCTTCGCTGATGTTGCCAATTTCTTCATGGTCGGGCTGGATATTGGCCAGGCATTCGCGGCCTATGATGGGGATGGCGAGGAAGGCATTGCCGGTATTGATGATGCTGGGCAGGCGGTCACGCAGCAGGTCATGTTCGGTCAGGCCCATGCTTTGCAAGATGCGCTCATACAGGTTGGCAAAGCCATCACTGTCGTCAGCAGAAATGCTTTGGTAGCGCGGCGTGCTTTGTTGCATGAAGGCCAGCTCACCCTTGATGAGGATGTCGCGGTTGCCGTCTATGGTTTGCTTGCTGCACAGGCCTTCGCTTACCTTGCCCAGTTCACGCAAAAGTGAAAACGTGGCGACAGTGGCATGACCACAATGGGCAATCTGGCGGTTTGGGGTGAAAAATTCCAGCTTGTAGGTGGCGCAGTCCGAGTTTGAGACAAAGGCAGTTTCTGACAAGCCTACGGCGCGGGCGATCTGTAGCTTTTGTTCTGTCGTGTAGCTATCGGCATTTAATACTACTCCAGCCGGGTTACCACCTTCATTTTCCTGGGTAAATGCGTGAACGATATGTACTTCTATCGGCTTTACCATGTCCATTCCTGAATTTATTGGAATGGACATTATAGGTGGCTAAGTCATGGATATGCCAGCCAGATTTCTAGAGCACTTATTTGGTATGCGCAGCAATGACGTCAGCAGTATTCCTGACGATGCAAAATTCATTGTGCAGGCTGGCGAGATGGACGCGGTGGATTTCTTCTGCTGGTATCAGTTCACCATTGACACCAGGGCGGTCAAAGGTGGCGCAGGCATCGGCCACAAGTTCAACGCTAAAGCCGAGGTTACCCGCCATGCGGGTGGTGGTGGATACGCAGTGGTCTGTGGTCAGACCAGCAATAACAAGCTGTTTGATGCCCTTGGCTTGCAACCATGCTTCGAGCTCAGTACCGATGAAGCCGCTATTCACTTTCTTGGTGAAGATGGTTTCACCTGCCAGCGGGCGTGCCAGTGGCTTGAATTCATAGCCTTCTTGCCCGGCACGCAGAGGTGAATCTGGCTCTTGTGACTGATGACGTACATGGATCACAGGCAACTCTTGCTCACGCCAGTGTTGCAACAATGTAGCCATATATTGCTCGGCTGCCGGATTATTGCGCTGTCCCCACTTGGGATGATCAAAGCCTTGTTGTACGTCAATCAAGATCAGTGCAGTCTGTGCCATATTCGCCCCGGTGCTGCTTTTAGTATTCAAGCGAATGCCTGGCTTAATTTGCGTGTCAGTTTTTGCAGATAGCTGGTGCCAGCCATGGTTTTAACATTGATGACACTGGATACTGCAGACAATTCAACGAGGCTGGCCTGATTTTCAGCTTCGATAACCACGAATTGATCGGCAGGTATGACCATGGATTCGCCAGTACTGAGCCAGTAATCATCAACCTGGCCAGCGATAGTCAACCAGACGCGGCCGCATGCTACTTCAATTTTGCGGGCGTGTTCAGCTGTGCCAGACAATGTGCCACCGGCGGCGATCATGTATGATGGGTTTGCGAAATTATTTGTCATTTCCATGCTCCTGATATTTTACTGCTAAAGTGGCAATGCATTCTGCTGATCAGAGAGTGATATTCACTTTGTTGCACTGCGATGAAAGCATTGTAGTCTTGCATCACGAGAAAATAAAACGAGTAATTTTTGAATGCCTTGCTAAAATAATTCACAATCAGCCTGGATTATATGGATTTCCGAAGACTCCCCAATTTAGCTGCCCTGCGTGCCTTTGAAGCGGCGGCGCGCCATCAGAATTTTTCCAGGGCGGCGCAAGAAATCCACCTGACCCATGGGGCCATCAGCCATCAGGTCAGGGCATTGGAAGAAGAGCTGGGTGTACCCTTGTTCATCCGCCATGGCAAACGCATCAGCATCACACCTGATGGTGAGCAGTTTGCTGCGACCATCCGAAAAGCACTGATGGACCTGGGGGATGCTGCTGATTTGCTCAAGAAACGCAATAAGCAAAAGCGCCTGGGCATTACCTCACTGCCTTCATTTGCAGCACGCTGGTTGTCGCCGCGATTGGGGCGTTTTATTGAGCATCATCCTGACCTGGAAGTCAGCCTGCAGTCGAGTAATCATCTCGCTGATTACAATATGGAATCGATAGACGTGGGCATACGCTTTGGCCTGGGCAATTACCCCGGCATGGTCAGCGAATTATTGATGGGAGATTATTATTACCCTGTTGCCAGCCCGCATTATCATGGCGGGCGGTTGCCACAAACACCAGCCGAACTGGCCAGTATGCAGTTATTGCGCTGTGATGGTGAACCCTGGGAGCCGTGGTTTCGCGCAGCAGGTCTGAATAATGAAGAGCCTACTGGTGGCCTGGTATTCCAGGATTCATCGATGCTGGCCCGTGCCGCGGTAGATGGCCAGGGTATAGCACTGGGCAGGCATATAATTGTGCAGCCGGATATCAAGGCAGGCTTGCTGCAGCGTCTGTTCAATGTCGATATTCCGTGTGAAGTTGCCTACTACCTGGTCTATCCGCCAGAGGCGCTGGCCAAACCACAGGTCAAGGCTTTCAGGGAATGGTTGCTGGCAGAAGTTGCTGAAGAGAGAAAGCAAATGAACATGGCCGAGTCACCAAGTACCGACCTCCATCCTTTGTAGGAGCGGCTTCAGCCGCGAATATCCAATATAGCCGGCAATGACCTGCACGGCAGACTGTTCGCGACTAAAGCCGCTCCTACAATTTAAGAAGTATTAAGGAGTATGATTTACAGCACGAATTTCACCATAGGGTGAGAAGACAGCGCACGGTACAGATTATCCAGTTGCTCGCGGCTGGTGGCCAATACCGTCACCGTTACCGAGATGTAGGCACCTTTGCTGGATGGGCGCATCTCTACCTTGCCTGCATGAAAGGTCGGGTCAAATGAAGTCACGACTTCCACCATGGTCTGGGTGAAATCATCATGCATAGGTCCCATGACCTTGATGGGAAACTCACTAGGATATTCAATCAGACTTTCTTCGGGGGGGATGGGTCTCATTTCCATAATGTTTCCAAATCTCAAAATAACTTAATGTCAGTATATGGGGTCTTGGGATTAAATTCCAATAGCATCGCTCGCTGCTCGAGCCCCGGTTTTTGCTTCAGGCATGAAAGGCGGCAAGAGATGCCAAAGGCACATGCAAAGACTCGGTCTGTGCCAGCTCTTCCAGCAAGAAATCCACCGTCGCCTTGACGCGTGGCGCAATCAGGGCGCGATGTGGATATTGCAATACCATCTGCCTATTACCTGCTTCATGAAAAGTGCCCAGCACGATCTTGAGCTTGTTGTCGCGCAAATAACGCCATGAATGATGAACTGCCACCTGGGCAATGCCCAGGCCCATGACGGCTGCCTGTACCGCAGATTCTGGCGCTGATACTGTCAGGTCGGGCTCACGCGGGTAGGGGCGGTTTATCTCGCCCTGCCTGAGCTTGAGGTTCCAGGTCGTCATTTTGCCATTCAAAAAACGCACGGCGATTTGCTTGTGATGGTCCAGGTCACTGATCTGTTGCGGCACGCCGTGCTGTTCCAGGTAAGAGGGCGCAGCCGCCAGTATGGTGTGCAAAGGGCAGACTGCACGCGAGATGATGCTGGAATCTTCTATCATGCCGCCGCGCAAAGCCAGGTCATAACCATCACGCACCATGTCTATGCGATGGTCATCAAAGTCTATCGCCAGCCGCAAGCCAGGGTGGCGCTGCCGCAATTTGGGCAACAAAGGTAGCAGGTAATGCTGACCGAAGGCATTACCTGTCGAGATCCTGACCTGGCCCTCCACTTCTGCATGCTGGCGGCTGACGCTTTCTACTGCATGGTCGAGGGCATCTATCGCTGCACGCGCGTTTTCCAGAAATGTCTGGCCCTCGCTGGTCAATTGCAGAGAGCGTGTGCTACGGTTCATGAGACGCACGCCCAGGGTTTGCTCCAGTCCAGCCACATTCTTGCTGACCGCTGCTGCCGAGATATGCAGCGCCCTGGCCGCAGCCGCAAAGCTGCCACGATCTGCCGCCTGTATGAAAGACAGCATGGCGGGAATACGTTGAGAGGCATCGAGCTTCATATTCGTAACCTGAAGTTGTGAGTGAAAATAAGAATAGCTGGCTTATCAGCATTAATCAATGAGATCACAATCACTTCCATCAACACACATACATGGGAGTGAAAAATGCAAACAGCTACAAAGACAGTCACAGTTCTGGGTAATGGCATCGTCGGCGTTGCCGTCGCCAAGGGTTTTGCCAGCCTCGGTTATCAAGTGATCTTTGGTACCCGCAATCCTGACAGCGATAAAAGTCGGGACGCACTGAACGCAGTGCCAACAGCAAAGGCCAGCAGTTATGCCGATGCGGCCAAGGCTGCCGACCTGGTTTTCCTGGCTCTGCCATGGAATGGTTTATCTGAAAGCCTGACACTGGCTGGCCCTGACAACTTTGCTGGTAAAACCGTCATTGATGCCGTTAATCCACTACTGGACTTTGCTGCAGGTTCACCAAAACTGGCGGTAGGTTTCAGTGATTCTGCCGGTGAACTGGTGCAAAGACTGTTGCCGCAGGCGCGAGTGGTCAAGGCTTTCAATACCATCGTCTTTACGCACATGGTGCAGCCAAAATTCTCAGATGGGCAGCCGGATATGTTCATTGCCGGGAATGATGCGGCAGCAAAGCAGGAAGTGACAGCCATCCTGCGCGACTTTGGCTGGCGTGGCGCGATCGACATGGGTGACATCACGGCAGCACGTTTGATTGAGCCGCTGGCGATGTTGTGGATCAGTTATGCATTCCAGCGTCAGCATTGGACGCATGGGTTTAGTTTGTTGGGGCAGGCGAAGTAGACAAGTTAAGACCTGATGTAATGCACCGTAATGAGTGGCAATTTTCGTAGGAGCGACTTCAGTCGCGAACAGCAGGCCGTGCCAACCATTGCCGGTGGTGTCCGGCATTCGCGGCTAAAGCCGCTCCTACGAGGAGAATACATATTCGGAATTACTAAGCCGCTTTGGCCGCTTGATAAGCCGCATACAACTGATGATAAACCGTGCCGGGTTTGCCATCGCCTATCACCGTGTCATCCAGCTTCACCACCGCCAGTACTTCTTTGGTGGCGGATGAAAGCATGACTTCATCTGCCGCAAAGACTTCTTCGCGGGTAATGCGGCGGGCCTCAAGCTTGATCTTGTTGGCTGCACACAATTCTTCTATCAGACCATAGCGTATACCTTCAAGTATCAGGTTGTCTTTCGGTGGGCCCATGAGCACGCCATCCTTGACTATCCAGACATTCGAGGCCGATGCTTCGGTCAGATAGCCATCGCGGAATTGTATGCTTTCGACCACGCCTGCTTCAGCAGCATGCTGGGCTGCCAGCACATTGCCGAGCAAGGAGATGGATTTGATCTCGCAACGCAGCCAGCGCTTGTCTTCCATCGAAACGCAGGCAACGCCATTTTCACGTGCTGCGCTTGTTGGCAGGACAATGGGGTTGGTCATGATGAAAACGGTAGGTGTGACCTCGTCCTTGGGGAAGGCGTGAGCGCGTTTGGCAACACCGCGGGTGACTTGCAGATACACCATCTGGTCGTCTGAATCATGGGCCGCCATGACTTTGGCGATCAGTTCCAGCCAGGCTTCCTTGCTATGCGGATTTGTAATACCTATGGCGGCCAGACTGCGGAACAGGCGCGCCAGATGCTGGTCAGCGCGGAACATTTTGCGTTGATAGACAGGGATGACTTCATAGATGCCATCGCCAAAAATAAAGCCGCGGTCCAGCACCGGGATTTTGGCTTCGGACAGCGGCGTCATTTCGCCATTCAGGTATACCAGGGGATCATTCATGATGTCTGCGCAAGTGGTGAGTAAGAAAACTTATTCTCACACAGAATCATGGCCATGTTTATGCAAATAAAGCATACAAGCATAGCCAGAAGTGATGCGCGATTTTAACAGCGCGCATCAACTGGATGTGTCCGACGATTTATTTGAACATCAAACGTATGGAATCCCAGGCGCGGCCAAACATGCTGGCCTGGTCTACCTGTTCCAGCGCAATCACCGGGACTTCGGCGACGACTTTGCCATCAAGCATCATCTTCATGGTGCCAACCTTGCTGTTCAAGGCAATCGGGGCTACCAGAGGGTCTTTGCGTTCCAGTGCCGGTTTCAGATTGGCGGCCGCGCCTTTGGGCAAGGTTACATACAGTTCGCGGTCAAAGCCTATCTTGACCTGGGCCTGCGTACCTTTCCAGACCTCTGGTGTGGCGATGGACTGGCCCTTGTCGTACAGCTTCAGGGTGTCAAAGTTGAGATAGCCCCAGTTCAGCAATTTCAGACTTTCCTGCGCACGCACCTGGTCGCTTTCTGTACCAATGACAACCGAGATCAGACGGCGTGTGCCTGTGCCATTCGGGCGATTCGCAGAAGAGACCAGGCTATAGCCACCAGCAGTGGTATGGCCGGTTTTCATGCCATCGACACTAGGGTCCAGCCACAACAGGCGGTTGCGGTTAGGCTGGGAAATCTTGTTATAGGTGAAGTTCTTGGTTGAATAATATGTTTTGTAAAAATCAGGATGATCAATGATCAGGCGCGCTGCCAGATTGGATAAGTCCTGGGCTGTCGAATAATTATCCTTGCTGGGCAAACCATGCGGATTGGCAAAGCGTGTGGATTTCAAACCCATGCGCTCGGCTTCGCGGTTCATCTGCACGACAAATGCTTCTTCACTGCCAGCCACGGCTTCTGCCAGGGCAATCGCAGCATCATTGCCGGATTGTACGATCAGGCCATACAGCAACTCATTAATGGTGACTGGCTTGTTAGGCTCGATATACATCTTGGAACTGGTGCCATCAACTTTCCAGGCACGAACAGAGACATTGATGCTTTGTTCCAGGTTGAGTTTCTTGTCCTTAAGGGCGGAAAACACCAGGTAGGCCGTCATGATCTTGGTCAGCGATGCTGGCTCTACACTCATGGTGGGTTCTTTGGCGGCGATCACCTGGTTACTGGTAGCGTCCAGCAAGAGCCAGGCTTTGGATGCAATCGTAGGTGCAGGCAGGGTTTGCGCGACGGCGGCTGTCATGGTCAGCAGCGAGACGGCAATGGAGGCAAGGAATTTTTTCATTGATGAGCTAATAAAACAAAGGGTGACAAAAAAACAAATAATGGGGTCGGTAATTGCATGGATACCCGTGTACGCACTTGTGTGCGCCATCGGGCATGCAGCAGAAGCATGCTCTGCATATTGCCTGCATGCATCTGCCCGCAACAGCATCAGGCTTTATCCCACATGCTGGTGATATGTTGTTTGATGAGATGCAGACGACGGTGGAAGAAATGGTCTGCACCCGGGATGACGGTGACGGGTATGTCTTGCGGGCGCAGCCAGTCCAGCACGGCGCTCAAGGGAATGGTTTCGTCCAGTTCACCGTGGACCAGGATGGTATTGGCCGGTATAGCTGGCATATCCCATTTACCGGCAGCTGCACCGACCAGGGCCAGGCGTTCTGCTGGCGTGCCATTTTCTTGCAGGCGCTGTTGCAGGCGGGCCTGGACAAAGGTGCCAAAGGAAAAGCCGGCCAGTGCCAGCGGCAAACCGGGGAAGCGTGCACGCATGGCAGTCAATAAGACTTCCATGTCGTCGGTTTCGCCCATACCTGTATCGTGCACACCAGCTGATTCACCTACGCCGCGGAAGTTCATGCGTACTGCGGCATAACCCAGGCCAGTGAAAGTACGTGCCAGGGTTTGTGCCACCTTGTTGTCCATGGTGCCACCAAACAGCGGATGCGGATGGGCGACCAGGGCAAGTCCTATGGGGGCGGCATGGGTTTCAGGATCAGGCAAGTCCAGCGCGCATTGCAAATTGCCAGCCGGACCCTGTAGGGAAAAATGTTCAGTCTGCGCATTCATGATGATCAGACTTTCAGACGTTCGACGACACCGCCGCCTATCAGGTCGACATCAATGATTTCATCAATATCGGATTGATCGACAAAGGTGTACCAGGTGCCTTGCGGATAGACCACCATGACCGGGCCATCTTCGCAACGGTCGAGGCAACCAGCTTTATTGATACGGATTTTGCCCTGGCCATTCATATCCAGTTGTTTGATGCGGCGTTTGGCGTGTTCCTGGGCGGCTTGCGCACCACGGTCAGCACAGCAAGGGCGACCGTCTTCGCGCTGGTTCAGGCAAAAAAAGACGTGTTTTTGAAAATAGAGTGCTTCAGACATAAGATATCCAGCCTGCGGTTGATACCGCCACCGGGTGGCGGCGCTTGTTGCCCGCTATGATACTGCAATTGTGAAGTCAGGGGACTTTTACCACCGGGCGTGGCTTGCGTAATAGCGCCCAGATTGCCAGAAAAGGCCAGAACAAGGACAGGAATTGTGCCGCGCCATTGAAGTTCAAAAACTTGCCCTGTACCCAGGTTTGCATGGTGGCGGCAAAATAGGGGTTGTCCGTAACCAGGTTGATGACTACCAGTGAAATCGTCAGCATCAGCAGGGCCAGTCGCCTTTGCACATGGGAAGGAGCAAAAGAAAAGCCGTAGAGCATGATGAAGCTGATCAGCAAGCCACCGCGTGCACCCGGCGTCAGCCAGGTAAAAGCATATTCAGGCTTGAACAGCAGGGCACTGGCCAGGGCCTTGATAGTGAGTGCTGCCGCCAGTAACAAGAACGACAGGATGGTTTTTGGGGCATGCCGGTTCAACAGACTCAGGCAAATCAGCAGGGCGCCAGTACAACTACAGGCGGTGATAATGGTTTCTGATAGCAGATATTCCTCTGCGCTCAGTTCGAAACCTTGCAGCAAAAAGCTGCTGATATCGATATCCATCTCCATCATTTCGCTCAGGGTTTGCGAAATCACCGGCAAGACCTGGCCCAGGCCAAACAGGTAGGCTTGCGGATATATTTGCGCCATCGCCCACAGGCCCAGTACCAGGATTTCACGGCTGGATTCTTTATGTGTCCAGTGTTTGCGCAATAATTGCAGGCGGCCTTTTTCCAGTATCAGGGGTGTCAGCAAGGCTCCCAGTATTGCACCCACTACGGCACCTGAGGTATTGGTCAAAAAATCCAGTAAGGAAGTTACCCGGCTGGGTAACAGGTTTTGCACAATTTCAGCCAGGGCAGAAATCACAGCGCCGCCCAGGCTCGCCAGCAGCACAGCCCACCAGCGCCGTATCAATGGGTAAAGAGAAAATACGATCAGCATGCCAAACGGTATATAGCCAATCACATTGACGACAGCATCAAAACCACCCCAGTAGCGTGGCCATTGTCGTATGACTTCAGGCAAGGTGGCCCAGCTATTGGTTTGCCAGCCGGTAAACGGAAACCAGCTTGCATACAGTATCAAAAACAGATAGGCGACCAGGCTCACCCTGGCAAAGGGGGAGCTGCGCAAGCTCGCATGCGGCGGGCTGGCCTGCGGGCCGGGTGACGGCACAGGAGCAGGTTCGGCCTGGGGCGTTTCTATGCCTTGTTCTGGCTGCATGAGGTCGGCTTGTTTTTTCAGCTTAATTTTTGACTTGATTTTGGCTAGATAAGTCGGTGTTACTTCAGTGGCAAACTCATGATCCAGCTTTGTATTTCCATGATACTGGCGTCGGCAGCTTCACGCATGGCTCTTGCACCTCCGGGTGCATCGGCTGTCGTTGCCGCTATTTTTTGCTGAAAACTTCTTTGGGCGACCAGTTTGTGTCCCTTGATGACAGAGGCACGCAGGCTGATTTGTGCATTGCTTTGGCTGGCGGATGTGAAAATCTGCGAAAACTCATCGACTTCCAGACGCAGGACAGGCAGGTTTGCCGCACCGTCGGTATTTGCCAGCACATCTGCCCCCTGCGCGACCAAACCGGCTTTCAGCCTTTGCGCCAGCAATTGTGCTGGTGGCATGCTCCAGCGATGCAGGGTGTAAGCCTTGAGCTGCTGCACATTGTCGTATTGCAAGCGGTATAGCATGGCATTGCTGTCCAGTGCGGGAGGGATACCTATGTCTGCGATACTGATTTGCAACTTGGTCTGGCCTGCTTGTGCCGGTGTACTGGAGGTCAGTGGCCCAAAATCATATTGCTGGAGTTGCTGCGCTACGGGTGTGCTGCTGCAGGCTGACAATAGCATCAGCAAAAATGCTGCCATGCCAGTGCTTCTCAAGTTGCTTAAGTTTCTTAAGCGCTGAAAAAATGTCGGATAAGTCATGCGTATTCCTTTACTTGGGAGCGACAAAGCCAGGCTCACCCGGGCCAGGTGCAGGGACGGGGTTACCAAACAAAAGGCTTTGCGGCCTTTCCTTGAGTGATTCTGACAAGCGACCAAAAGAGCGCAGGCTGACTTTGGCTTCGCCGGCAGCACTTTGTACCTTGGGCAGGGTATCGAGTATCAGGCTGTTGCTGACATTGTCCAGCACCAAATTAAATCTTGCCAGCGGGCCATCATCAGCTTGCAGGCTGGTCGCCAGTTGATTCACGTTATTGCTGAGCTTGCTGACATTGCCGGTTAACGTGCGTACCTCTACCATGGTCAGCTTGGCCTGGTCTGCAAGTTCAGGCAGGCGCGCCAGAGTAGGCTCAAATTTTGCAGGAAGTGCTTTCCAGGCGGCAGAGGCCTGGCCAAAATTTTCTACCGCAGTCATCAGCGATTTTTGGTTGGCCGGGTCCAGCATGCTGTTCAGGCGGCGCGTCAGTTCTTCAGTTTGCACCAGGATGGCCTGGCCGCGCTGTTCCAGGTTTTGCATCATGCCCGGGCGCATGGGGATGCGTGGCACGGCATCCGGGTTAGTGCTGGCTGTCAGCAATTGCTTGGAAGTGCCAGTATCATCGAGTTGCACAAAAGCGATGCCAGTAACACCCTGGTAACCCAGTGTGGCGAATGTCGAGCTGGTGACTGGTGCATCAGGCACGATTTCCAGGCGCAAAATAATTTGCCCCGGGTTTTTTTCATCAAAGTCGATATCTGTGACATTGCCGACCTTGATACCTTTATAGCGCACGGCGGCCTGCAAGTTCAGGCCGGAGACGGCGTTCGAAGTGACGACGTCGTAGGGGACGCGCTTGATCTTGTCCCGTCCCAGCCAGATAGCCAGCACAGTGGTCAGTGTCAGCAAGGCAATGGTGAAGAAACCGGCCATGAGCGCATGAGATCTGTTTTCCATAACTTATATTTCCTGATGCGTTTGTGGTGGCAGTGCCTCCAGCGCGCGCTGTCCGCGCCCGCCAAGGAAGAAACTGCGTATGAATGGATGCTGGTAAGCCACGACTTCCCTGGGTGTCCCTATGGTGACTACATGCTTTTCTGCCAGCACGGCAATCCGGTTGGACAGCGCAAACAGACTATCCAGATCATGCGTCACCATGATGACGGTCAGGCGCAATTGCTGGTGTAGAGATAGTATCAACTCAACAAAACTGTCTGAACGGTCAGGGTCCAGCCCTGCCGTTGGCTCATCCAGAAATAATAATTCGGGGTCAAGTGCCAGCGCACGTGCCAGGGCGATACGCTTGATCATACCGCCTGACAAATCTGCCGGCATCTTGCGCGCATGTTCAAAAGCGATGTCGACCATGTGCAGCTTCAGGTAGACCAGGTCATTGATCAGGTCTTCTGGCAGGGTGCCCAGCTCACGCATGGGCTGGGCCACATTGTCGAACACGCTCAGGGCAGAATACAGGGCACCATGCTGGAACAGCATGCCAGAGCGTTTGCGCAGATAATTCAGATGCCGCGCCTGTGGGTCATGCAAGTCTTCACCAAATACCTTGATACTGCCACGGGCAGGTGTTTCCAGCCCCAGCATTTGCCGCATCAGCACCGTCTTGCCTGAGCCTGAACCACCGACGATGGACAAGATCTCGCCGCGTTTGACATCCAGCTCCAGTTGATCATGCACTACGGCACGACCAAACTGGGTGCGCAGATCGCGGATTTCTATGATGTTTTCGCCCGCCATCAGTAACCTGCCTTGCTGAAAACGATGGCATAAATGGCATCGGCAATAATCACCACAGTAATCGCCACGACCACAGAACTGGTGGTGCCACGCCCCAGGCTTTCGGTATTTGGTTCTATGCGCAAGCCATAATGACAGGCAATCAGGGCGATCAGTATGCCAAAGGTCACACCCTTGGACAGACCTATCCAGAAATTAATGAGGGGTACGGCTTCTGGTAATTTATAGATAAAAAACTCTGGTGACATACCCAGCAAAGCCTGTGCCGAAATCATGCCGCCTGCCAGGGCCATGATATCTGTCCAGATCACCAGCAGGGGCATGGCAATCGCCAGTGCCAGCACCTTGGGCATGATCAGGCGGAAACCATGTGGTATGCCCATGACGCGCATGGCATCAAGTTCTTCCGTCACCCGCATGACGCCTAGTTGTGCCGTGATGGCAGAACCAGAACGCCCGGCAACCAGAATGGCAGCCAGCATGGGGCCAAGTTCGCGGATGATACTCATGCCCAGGATGTTAACTATATAGAGATCACCACCAAAGGTGCGCAATTGCTGGGCCGACAAATAAGACAGCACAACACCGATCAGGATACCGACCAGGGCAGTGATACCCAGTGCCTGGGCGCCAGTGTGATAGAC
Organism: Undibacterium pigrum; assembly: GCF_003201815.1. Classification (GTDB taxonomy): domain Bacteria; phylum Pseudomonadota; class Gammaproteobacteria; order Burkholderiales; family Burkholderiaceae_D; genus Undibacterium; species Undibacterium pigrum. Next base: position 6,400 of record NZ_QJKB01000017.1, on the reverse strand, counting down.
ATTGGCTGACAATTCTTTCCACGGCGCTTTCATGGGATGGCGCACAAAGCGGAATAAATCCAGCATCAACTGGCCGAGCAGGGCAGTAAAGCTATACAGATGCTGGATTAAACCCAGCATCTTTGCGCCCAGTTGCATGGTACGCGTCAGCCGTGGTTTGGGCGGGCCTGGCACAAGGATCTTGCTGACTGCTTCCAGGCGCGCAAACAGGCCTTCATGGGCGGGCTGTATGCTGACATATTTTGGTCTTTGCCTGCCCCAGGCGCGCCACAGCATTTGTGCACCTATATGGTCCAGGGTAGTCACCTGGCTTAAATCCCAGTGCAACTCAGGTCGTGTCGCAGCCTGGTTTAGCTGGGCACTGATGTCGTGCATGGTGGCTTGCGGGGATAAGGCATGCACCAGCCAGGAGCCAGCGACGATAACGCTGGGCTGTGGCTGATGGCTGAACTGCAGGGTGGGCGCGATCTCTTGAGGCATATTCCGCAAGTGTAAGTGAGAAAGTGCTTTTACTGCAATCAAGCATCCTTGCATTCACCGGGTATAAGAATCTGATACCTGACGCCTATTTTTCTTGTACTAATGGTGTTTTTTTATCCATGACTTCGCGGCAATCCCCTTTCAGGGTGGCATTGTCATAATTGGTCCAGCCATAACTATCGACGTAGCGGGTATGGGTTTTGAGTTGTTTGCTGAGTATGCTCCACTCCAGTTTTTCATCGGGATAGCGAATATTGGCCATGTCCAGCAAGCTATGGAAGACGTTTTCTGTCGACAGTCTGGCTTTCTGGTGCAGACGCAGTTGCACTATCTTGTCCGGAAAGTGTTCCTGATAGGCATCGGAATACCACATGAAAGCCGGAACATGGAATTCATACTGGGTATTGTGGCCATGGAAAGCCAGGTTGCAAGTGCCGTCATATAAAGTCTGGCCATGGTCAGATATATAGAATAAGGACGTGATTTGCGAACTGGTTTTCAGTTTTTGTATGACTTCTGACAGCATCCAGTCTGTATACAAAATGGAATTGTCATAGCTATTGTTCAATGCCTGCTTGTTCTTCAGGTCAGTATAGGCGGGGTTGACGACGCCATACAGCGATGGCTTCCAGTGATCAAATGATTGTGGATGACGGTGGCTGTAATTCCAGTGATTGCCCAGGGTATGCAGGACGATCAGTTTTTTCGGTGCTGCATCGCGCATGGCATTTGCCATAGGCTCCAGCAAGACCTGGTCAAGATTGGAGTTATTGGTAAAGCCACCCAGATTTAAAAACTGGGTGACATCAGCTTCCTTGGCGAACACCGAGGTTGGCGTGTCAAACTGACCAAAGCTCATTTGATTCGACAGCCAGTAAGTCTTGAAGCCTGCTTCCTTGAAGGCGGTCAGAAATGACTTTTCAGAAAATCCGGCCTTCAGGCTTTGTGCCGCCGGTTTGCGCGAGACGATGATGGGTACCGACAAACGCGTGGCAGACACGGCAGTCACCACATCACTGAAACTGACCAGATTGCTTTCTTTCTTCAGCAGGGGATTGGTCTCGCGCTCATAGCCATTCAGACTCCAGCGGTCAAAGCGCGAAGATTCGCCTATCACCATGATGATGGTTTGCGGCGTTTCAGGATTGCCATCCAGATGCGCCTGGAAGCGGAAAGCACGGCTTTTCTCTGACAGCTTGGCCAGGTAATCGCGTTCTATCCAGAAATCATTGGCACGCAAGACCAGACCAAATGGCCAGGTACGTATATAAGTCTCTTCGTCGTAAGGAATCCTGGCCCAGTGCGGCAGTGGCGGCAAATGTTTTTTCAGGCTGCTGCGCCAGCGACTCAGGGTATCTGCTGATGTTGCTGATGCACTAGCACTGGCAGAACTTGCCTCTGCGGAAGCGCTGGCTTCCTCCTCTTCATCTTCCTCTGCTGAACTTGAGCCTGAGGCCGCACTGCTACTGGCCGAAGCTGCTGCCTTGGCAACACCAATGTGTTCTCCGTACGTCCAGGTTGCCACTCCCATGGCGAACAGCGACAGCACCAGCCAGCGTGAACGATGCGTCCAGTGAAAATGGGTATGACTGCGGGCGATGCGCAACAGACTCCACCACCAGGCAGTCACCGCTACCACCAGTAATAATAATAGCCAGACTTTATTGCCCAGGAATTCCATCGCCTCCTTGGGACTGGTCTCCACCATGATGCCAAGATGGTGGGTAGAAATACCTTGTCCAAAATACAAGCGCAGGTAGATTTCTATGGGCACAGCGAAGAATGCCGGCAATAGCAAATAATGAAACCAGCGTGGTCTTTGCAGCAAGGCCCAGAAACCCAGCCAGGACACCAGCTCCATTACCAGCAAATGCCAGGGCTTTTCCACAGTCTGCCCTTGCAGCAGCGGGAAAAATGGCAAAGCGGAAATCAGCAGGTAACTGCTGAACAGATAAATAGAGAGATACAGTGAGGCTGGACGAAACTGGACTGGCATTGTGTTTGCTTACTTGCAACTTGGTTGGTGGCTGAGCTGTGCAAAGTCTGGCTCCGTCAAGGATGTCCCGGGCTTGCAGCGAGCTGGCGTTTAAGGGCGTAAATAGTAAATGATTTACCTCGCCCGGGCGGACCTAATTTGGGATTTAAGCATATTTTGCTTTTTAGCCGCCTATGTATTCGCTGGCGGCCATGGGTAAACCTTGATTTTTCCCCGAAATTCTCTACTCTGAAAGGCCGTCCATTCCGTCGCGAAATACGCTAAGCGCTTGAATTGTAGAAATAAAAAGCGTTGACACGCTTGTGCGAAGCGACATAAAATTGCGAGTTCTCGATTTTGGGTTTGCATTTGCTATTCTTGTTTTGCCCGGTTTTATCAGGTAGACAATGCTTAAAAAGCAGGCAAAAGCAGGTGGCTGAGTCGGGTTGGTCTGAGGATTCAGGCCGAAAAATGATTTTAAGTTCCCGGGCAACCGTTTCCGGGTTTGTGTTTAACGTTGTATTTTGTTGGATTAAAAACGATGCCAACCATCAATCAACTGATTCGCCAACCACGTGTTTCTGCACGTGTGAAAAGCAAATCGCCGGCGCTGGAAAACAGCCCGCAAAAACGTGGCGTTTGCACCCGCGTTTATACGACAACTCCAAAAAAGCCTAACTCGGCTTTGCGTAAAGTTGCCAAAGTTCGCCTGACTAATGGTTTCGAAGTTATTTCGTACATTGGCGGTGAAGGCCATAACTTGCAAGAACATAGCGTGGTATTGCTGCGCGGTGGTCGTGTAAAGGATTTGCCAGGTGTTCGTTACCATATGGTTCGCGGTGCTTTGGATACTCAAGGCGTTAAAGACCGTAAGCAAGCTCGCTCCAAATATGGTGCTAAGCGTGCTAAGGCAGTTAAGAAGTAATTATCTCGTAATTTAATCTCCGTAAGCTATTGCGGATCAGTGTCGGTTTGGAAATGAGCCGAGTAAGTGACCGGTTATGATGGCCTGTCGCGAGCGTGAAGCAAAATGTTGCTTTGTGCTCAACTGAAGATTGAAAGGAATTGAAATGCCACGTCGTCGTGAGGTCCCGAAACGGGACGTACTGCCGGATCCAAAATTCGGTAATGTAGAAGTAGCAAAATTTGTAAACGTTTTGATGTTGTCCGGCAAGAAATCTGTTGCTGAAGGCATCATCTACGGCGCATTCGATCACATCCAACAAAAATCTGGTAAAGATCCTTTGGAAGTGTTTGCGCTGGCAATCAGCAACGCCAAACCACTGGTTGAGGTTAAGTCCCGCCGTGTTGGTGGCGCGAACTACCAGGTGCCTGTAGAAGTGCGTCCGGTTCGTCGTCTGGCTTTGTCTATGCGTTGGTTGCGTGAAGCCGCTAACAAGCGTAGCGAAAAATCCATGCCACAACGTTTGGGTGGTGAGTTGATGGAAGCCGCAGAAGGCCGCGGCGGCGCAATGAAGAAACGTGATGAAGTCCATCGTATGGCTGAAGCCAACAAGGCCTTCTCTCACTTCCGCTTCTAAGAGTAAGAGTAAGGAGCTGTTGTATGTTTTTAATGCAATGGCTCTGGCAAGTATTTTGAATCAGGCCGGGCGCGATTTTTGTAAAAAAATGCGCTCGGTTTTGTCCATTAAAAGATTTAGGATTAGCTATGGCCCGTAAGACCCCCATTGAGCGCTACCGCAATATCGGTATTTCTGCTCACATTGATGCCGGTAAAACAACAACGACAGAACGCGTACTGTTTTACACAGGTGTAAACCACAAAATTGGTGAAGTGCATGATGGCGCGGCTACCATGGACTGGATGGAGCAAGAGCAGGAACGTGGTATTACCATTACTTCTGCTGCGACGACATGTTTCTGGAAGGGCATGGCGAACAACTTCCCAGAACATCACATCAATATCATCGATACACCAGGCCACGTTGACTTCACTATTGAAGTTGAGCGTTCCATGCGTGTTCTGGATGGCGCCTGCATGGTTTACTGTGCAGTAGGTGGCGTTCAGCCTCAGTCTGAAACCGTATGGCGTCAGGCTAACAAGTACAAAGTCCCACGTCTGGCATTCGTCAACAAGATGGACCGTACTGGCGCGAACTTCTTCAAAGTGTACGATCAAATGCGTGCACGTCTGAAAGCCAACCCAGTTCCTCTGCAAGTACCTATCGGTGCTGAAGACCTGTTCGAAGGCGTTATCGATTTGGTCAAGATGAAAGCGATCATTTGGGATGCAGCATCTCAAGGTATGAAATTTGAATACCGTGATATCCCTGAAAACCTGTTGGCTGACGCACAAAAGTGGCGTGAAAACATGGTTGAAGCAGCTGCTGAAGCCAGTGAAGAGCTGATGAACAAATACCTTGAAGAAGGTGATTTGACTGAAGCCGAAATCAAATCTGCTTTGCGTCAACGTACTATCGCTTCTGAAATCGTTCCTATGATGTGCGGTACTGCATTTAAGAACAAAGGCGTTCAGGCGATGTTGGATGCGGTTGTTGAATACCTGCCATCCCCATTGGACATCCCACCAGTTCCTGGTGTGAACGAAGATGACGAGCCAGTTGTCCGTAAAGCTGAAGATACAGAGAAATTCTCTGCTCTGGCATTCAAAATCGCAACTGATCCATTCGTTGGTCAATTGTGCTTTATCCGTTGCTACTCCGGTACTTTGAATTCTGGCGACAGCGTTTACAACTCTGTTAAAGAGAAAAAAGAACGTATCGGCCGTCTGGTTCAAATGCACGCGAACCAACGTGAAGAAATCAAAGAAATGATGGCGGGTGATATCGCTGCTGTGGTTGGTCTGAAAGACACAACGACTGGTGATACGCTGTGTGACGAAAAAGCTATCGTTGTTCTGGAACGCATGATATTCCCAGAGCCAGTTATTTCTCAGGCTGTAGAACCAAAAACCAAAGCTGACCAGGAAAAAATGGGTCTGGCATTGAACCGTCTGGCCGCTGAAGATCCATCTTTCCGCGTACGTACTGACGAAGAATCTGGTCAGACAATTATCGCCGGTATGGGCGAGTTGCATCTGGATATTATCGTTGACCGTATGAAGCGTGAATTCAACGTTGAAGCGACAGTGGGTAAACCACAAGTTGCTTACCGCGAAACTATCCGCAAAACTTGCGAAGAAATCGAAGGTAAATTCGTTAAGCAATCCGGTGGTCGTGGTCAGTACGGTCACGTTGTTCTGAAGATCGAACCGCAAGAACCAGGTAAAGGCTTTGAATTCGTTGACGCGATCAAAGGCGGTACAGTTCCACGCGAATACATCCCTGCAGTTGAAAAAGGTGTTCGCGAAACACTGACTTCCGGTGTGTTGGCTGGCTACCCAGTTGTTGACGTTAAAGTCACATTGTTCTTCGGTTCCTACCATGACGTTGACTCCAACGAAAACGCCTTCCGTATGGCGGGTTCGATGGCGTTCAAAGATGGCTGCCGTAAAGCAAGCCCAGTTATCCTGGAACCAATGATGGCTGTTGAAGTAGAAACACCTGAAGACTACGCTGGTACAGTCATGGGTGATCTGTCTTCACGTCGCGGTATGGTTCAAGGTATGGATGAAATCGCTGGCGGCGGTGGCAAGATCATCAAAGCTGAAGTGCCTTTGTCTGAGATGTTTGGTTACTCCACATCCCTGCGTTCTGCTACACAAGGTCGTGCAACGTATTCCATGGAATTCAAGCACTACTCTGAAGCACCTAAGAACGTGATTGACGCTATCGTCACATCCAAGGCTAAGTAATAAAGAATCAAAGGCCTGCCCCATGCCGGGGTAGGTTTTCTATTGTTGATAAATCGTTCTTTTTGAAGGAAGAATAAAATGGCAAAAGGTAAGTTCGAGCGCACCAAGCCGCACGTAAACGTCGGTACAATTGGCCACGTTGATCACGGCAAAACCACACTGACAGCAGC
>NZ_QJKB01000016.1:45975-78606 GCF_003201815.1 Undibacterium pigrum | reverse complement strand
ACCTTTGATGCCTTGCTGGCGCAATCTGGCACGGATATCGTCACGCTCATTGGGCAATTCATGAATTCGCCGGAGTATTTGGCGAGGTTTATGGCCTGATCATTAAATTGCTGGATAAAAACCGCCTGCATTAAAACTGCGGGCGGTTTTTTTATGGTAATTACACATACAGTTTGTCCCTGTCTTAGGCGTACCCCCACGCAACGCAAATAGTGGGCTCATTAGCCAGATATCCGCCCGCTTCCCCTACCCGGCGGTAGATGTTCCCTGTCTTCATTGCATGCCCGCAAATATCATGATTGTGTTGTTTAAATAAATTCATTTGGACTTTAGTGTGTTATCGCACAGATGAATATGTGTGAAAAAGAGATAAGTAGTGCTTACGCAAAAATGTTTCGTCGGTGTCGCAGTTCCTGGTCGTACAAAAGACTGTCTTCGTGGCTGCAGTGTATTCAGGATCTTAGACAACATACTAGCTGCATAGAGATTTCTTGAGGCGATAGCCTTGCTGGAACAATTTTGCGTAAGTCCTGATAAGGAATAGTTGATACGTTTTCAAACATAAACGCTTGATCAATGTATCTGAGCATCGATGAATACAGACTGCCTCCATTAGGTGAGACCGGCTCGGATGAGTCATTTCGCTACAGGTTGCGATCGGGAACAAGGCATAGAAGCAAAAGCATTGCATTGCGGCCAAACCGAAATAACTCGGCACCGGATTCACCTGAAAAAAGGCAAGAAATGAACATCCTACAACGCTATTTGCGGCCGCTTGCGTGCGCGTCAGCATTGCTAATCACATCATTCATAGGCGGTTGCGGTGGTGGTGACCAAGGTCGTGACCCAATTTTGGGCTTACCTTCTACTACCCTGACGACACTTACTGTCAGTCCCTCCACCGCGACAGTAGCGAGTGGTGGCATGCAGCAGTTCGTGGCGACAGCAACGTTTGCAGACGGCGCCTCCCGTGAGGTTACGACGACTTCAAGCTGGACCTCCGGCACTCCCACAGTAGCTACCGTGGACAGCACCTCCGGTATTGCCAAAGGTGTAGTGAGTGGCACAGCCATTATTACTGCCAGCTTTGGTGGTAAAACCAGTTCTGCCACGCTCACGGTGTCACCAGCATCTTTGCTGTCGATAGCAATACTTCCTGCTAACCCTTCTTTGGCGATAGGTGGCAAGCAACAGTTTTCAGCAATGGGAACTTATTCGGATGGCACGACCATCGATATCACAGCCATTTCCAGCTTCACTTCAGCTTCACCTGCTGCGGCCAGCATTAGCAGTACAGGTCTGGCTACAGGTGTGGCGGTTGGCACATCGATCATCACCGCGGCGTCTGGCACAAAGACGGGTACTACACTGCTGACGGTTACACCGGCGAGTCTGGTATCGATCGCGTTGACGCCGGCGAATCCGCCCATGCAGATAGGCACGACACAACAATTGACCGTGACCGCAAAATACACCGATGGCAGTAGCGTCAATGTGACCAGCACCAGTAGTTTTTCATCTGCCACGCCAGCTATAGCAACGGTCTCGTCTGCGGTGGCCAGCAATGGTGTGGTGACTGCCCTGGCTACCGGCACTTCAACAATAACGGCGACGTTCAATGGCTTGAGCACGACGACTACAGTTAACGTGAGTTCAGCCATCCTGTTTACCATTACCGTAACGCCCGTCAATGCCAATCTTGCTGTTGGAAGCACGCAGCAATTAATCGCCAGCGGCAATTATTCTGATGGAACTACAGCGAATATCAGCAACGGTGTGACCTGGACCAGCAGTTCTCCATTGATTGCGACAGTCTTGCCGAATGGCCTTAGTACCGGCATAGGAACCGGCAATGCGTTGATAACAGCCACATTGGCAGGCAAGACAGGATCAGCTTTCTTGAACGTGATTCCTTCGGTTACTTTGAATTCAATTGCCATTACGCCTTTGGCGGCAAATGTATCAATGGGTTCAACGCAGGCATTTACAGCGGTCGGTACTTATTCTGACGGCAGCAATGTCAATATCACGAGTACGGCAAGCTGGAGTTCTGCGACCACCAGTGTGGCTACCATATTATCAACAGGGATAGCCACCGGCGTATCGCCAGGTACATCAATCATCACAGTTACTTCAGGTGCCAAATCGGCGTCAGCTACATTGACGGTCTTATCTACAGCATCATTGACTTCGATTGTCGTTACTCCCACAACCGCCAGCATTACAGTTGGTGCCACGCAAAACCTGGTCGCAACCGGCTTTTATTCAGATGGCAGTAATGCCAATATTACGAATGCTGTGACCTGGAACTCTGGTGTAAATGCCATTGCCACAGTCAATACCGGTGGCTTGGTGAGTGGGGTCTCTGCAGGTACTACACCTGTCGTGGCCATCTCTGGTAACAAGTCAGGCTCTGCCACGTTGAATGTCTTGCCGGTGGCTACTTTAAACTCCATCACGGTAACGCCTGCTACACCCACCATAGCCATTAATGGTGCGCAAAGCTTTGTCGCTACCGGGAATTTCGCTGACGGCAGCAGCGTTAACATCAGCAATTCGGTAACCTGGGCGAGTGCTAATACCGCTGTCGCCACTATATCCACGAATGGTATTGCGAGTGGCGTGTCAGGCGGTACGGCCGCCATTACTGCCAACTACTCTGGCAAGTTGGGTAGCTCCAGCCTGGTTGTGGCACCGGCGTTGGCACTGACAAGTATCAGCCTTGCACCTGGCAGTGCTACCGCGCCAGTTGGATCATTGCTGCAGTTGACTGCGACGGGCACGTATTCCAATGCCTCGACCAGCAATATCAGCAATACAGTGACCTGGGTATCAAGCGCCAGCAATGTTGCCACTATTTCAGCGAGTGGGCAATTGTCGGCTGTTGCTGCTGGTGTCACCAATATTTCTGCGACTCAGGGCGCGCAAACTGTCACTACCAGTTTTACCGTCACTGCAGCACCTGTTGCCAGTATTAATCTGGGCAGCGCTGCCAGTTTTGCTGTCCTGGCTGGCACGTCCATCACCAATAATTCTGGTGGGCTGACAATGGTGTCTGGTGACGTAGGCGCATCATCGCAAACTGTCGATCCAGTGCAAACTGCCGGATTCAGTAACTACAAATCAGGCGCGATACTGAACACCGCGTTGGCTGATTTGCAAGTAGCAATCGCTGACGCCAACAGTCGCACATGTACTGTCAATGTACCAGGCGGTGTTGATCTTGGTGGCACGACCTTGACGCCTGGAGTGTATTGCTATGCTGGTGCAATCACGATTACCGGGACGCTCACCCTGAATGGCCCTGGCCTGTACCTGTTCCGTGGTAACTCAACTTTAAACACGCTGGCGAATTCTGTTGTTGCCTTGAATGGAGGCGCATCGGCAGCCACTGTGTTCTGGGTGCCGGTTGCTGCAACAACATTAGGTGCCAACAGTGTCTTCAAGGGAAACATTCTGAGTCAATCAGCAGCCATCACCCTGGGTGATACGGCGACTTTGCAAAATGGCCGCGTACTGACAGGTAGTGCTGTGACCCTTAAAAACAATGTGATCGCACGCTAAATCAATGCATGAATGAATGCTTGTCTGACAGCGGTCATGGTGACTGCTGCCAGCAAACTCAAATAAACCCACCGGGAGAAACACATGGCGCTGCCAAAAAAATTAGCTACCCTCAACCTGTTCGCTTGCGCACTTCTTTTCAGTCAGATGGCGCAGGCGGATGAACCCTGGACCAACCCTGAATGGGCCGATACAGCCTGGTATATAGGCGCAGGTGCAGGACGTGCAAACACCACCATTGACAAGGACAGACTGGTGCGCGGCCTGATGGAGAATGGGGCGAGTTCAGTCACTTTCGGATCAACCGAGCGTGATACAGCTTACAAGCTCTTTATGGGCAAACAACTGAGTAAATATTTTGCGGTAGAGACAGGATATTTTGATTTGGGTAAATTTGGATTCAATGCCAGCACTACACCGCCAGGTAGCATCAATGGTGAAGTCGGTTTTCGCGGTTTTAATCTTGATTTGCTGGGACAATTGCCACTTACTGAACGATTTTCCCTGTTAGGTCGAGTTGGTGCCCATTACACCAGGGCAGATGCCCACTTCAGCGGTAACCGCCTGTCTGCGATAACAAACGTAAATCCTACCGAGAAAAAACTGAATGCCAAAGTTGGTGTTGGCCTGGAATATAAATTCACGCAAGCTTTGGCCTTGCGAGGTGAGGCAGAAAGATATCGCGTTAACGATGCGGTCAATAATCGTGGTGATGTCGATTTTTTCTCGCTCAGCTTGGTCTACAAGTTTGGTAAGCCAGCTTATGCAAGGCCGGTAGCTTATGCTGCGCCACCAGTACCTAGGGTAGAGCAAGCGCCAGCAGTCGTCGTCCAGAGTGCTCCACCGCCACCACCGCGGCCACAGCCAATTTCTGAAAAAGTCACCTTCAGTGCAGAAGCCTTATTTGACTTTGATAAATCTGTCGTCAAGCCAGCGGGTAGACAAGCGCTCGATGATTTATTGAACAAGTTGCAGGGCATGAATACGGAGGTGATGATTACAGTTGGCCACACAGATTCTGTTGGCAGTGATGACTACAACCAGAAATTATCCATACGTCGCGCAGAAGCCGTCAAAGCTTACTTGGTCAGCAAGGGTATAGATTCCTCACGTGTTTACACCGAAGGTAAAGGAGAAACTCAGCCTATCGCAGACAACAAGACCAGTGAAGGTCGCGCAAAAAATCGCAGAGTCACGGTAGAAGTAGTAGGCTCACGCCCTTAAAAAGAAGTGCGGTAGCAGTGAGGTACCGATGATCTTGCTGCGGTTGTGCATCAATAAAAAAGATGTCGCTCAGAGTGAAATCTGAACGACATCTTCTTATCTTCGTAAGTCGCTAAGCAAGCTATTACATGTTGCCGTAGTTGCGTGCACTTTTAGCGACTCAAGTTCTCCAGATTAATAGAACTTGTAGTTGGCACTCATGTAGAAGAAACGGCCACGTAAATTATGGGTAGTTGAATATCCCAAGGAACCGTATTGATTCGTGGAACCCATTTTGCTGTACGGAGGCATTCTGTCAAACAGGTTTTTAATACCAGCATTCAATGTCAGGCTTTTCAGACCCATGTATTGCCCGCCAAAATCCACTTCAGTAAATGAAGGGATAGTAGGTGTACCCGCCGGGATTTTGTCCTTGCCCAAATCTGAATCCAGCGTTTCACCAGTGGTACGTGCTACCAATGCCAGGTTGAAATCTGTGTATTCAGCGCTCAGGGTGAAGGTGTTGCGATAACGTGGATTCAAGAATATACCCAGGCTGTTCTTGGTAGGCTCACCAGCACTCGGTACTGAATCGATTTGCGTATACAGCGTTGTAGAGTTACGCAGGCTGAATTTACCATAAGCTGTTTTTGCCAGGTTCAAACGGAAATCAAGATCAACACCGGAAATATCGGTGCTGGCCAGATTCTGGTTATTCAACAGTATGCGTGCTTCACCGTTTTTGATTTCATAACGGCCCAGTTCAATCGCTTTCTCCAGTTCCAGCGTGCCAATTTCATTCTTTTTGCTGATCTTGAAATAATCGACACCAATCGAAACGATATTGCTAGGTGCAAAAACAAAGCCCAGGTTATACGTCTTGCCGGTTTCTGGTTTCAAGTCAGGGTTGGAGCCGCCGACGCGCAAATAAGAGAAGTTTTGGCATTTTCCTGCAATGCTAGGGAAAGCTTTGCAAATGGTAGGATCGTCAGTCGATTCCGCACCGGCATCCATGCCACCATACATTTGCTTCAGTGTTGGTGCCAGGAAGCTGCCTGCATAAGATGCCCTGACCATCAGGCTTTCTACAGGCTGATAACGGATCGCCAGTTTAGGGCTGGCTTTGTTACCTACGCCATCAATCTGGTCATAGCGTACTGCTACTTGCGCCTCGACATTCTTGATGAAAGGAATGGACAATTCTCCAAACACCGCTTTTGAATTGCGGCTGGCATTCACTTTAGCCTGTTGTATGCTGCCAAATACCAGATTATCTATTTGATTTTGATCAGGATTGTCTGCCAGGGTATCTTTCAGATAAGAAACGCCGACTGCATAAGACAGTGGACCACCCGCCAGATCAAGGATCGCGCCGGAAGCCTTGGCATTGACGAAGCTCAGCTCAGACTTACCAGTACGCAGAGGTGTCAAACGGAATTTATTAATTTCCGCTTCAGAATTGGTCGTGCTGGTTGGGTCTATGCGATGATTGGCAATCGCATCATTGAACAGGTCTACCTGAGCATAATTGGAGTCCTGGTTGGTGATTTTGCTGACGCCTTTGCCTGCCGAGATTTCCCAGTCTATACCTCTGGTATTGCCTTCCAGACCAACGGCGAGTTGGGTCAGAGAGCCTGTTCTATCGGTAGTACGTGGGCCGATCTGCATGAAGCGGCCATTGACATTGCGGCCCTGGTCATCCTTGTAGACACCAGGTGCTGGCTGTGCTTCAAAATGGTCTTTGTTTTCAGAATAGGTGAAGTCAGCAAAGGCGCGGATATCATTGTTGACCTTGAAGCTGCCTACCAGCATGCCGCTGAACCTGTCTGCGCCGTTCACGGCAGTCAGCAAAGTTTTGTTGGTATCGAAGCGGCAAGTTGTTCCTGACAAGTCTTCTGGAGGGCAAGGTTTCAATTGACCGCCGCCAGCAATATTGCCGTAGGGTGAATAACCACTGCGGCCATCAGTGCCGCCGAAGAAACGGCGGAAATCGGAGGAACGGCTGATTTCACGGGCATTACGCATGATAGGATCGCGCTTGATCATGTCGAAGCTGGCCAGCACGTTGTAGCCGGATTTTTCATAGTCACCGACGCCAAATACCAGGCTGGCAGTTTTTTCCTGCGCATCGGAGCGTGAGCTCTTGCCGTAGCCAGCCTTGCCTTCTGCGCCCTGATAGTTTTTCTTGGTGATGAAGTTCATGACACCGGCGACCGCATCGGCACCATAAATAGCGGAACCGCCATCTTTCAATATTTCCACGCGTTCCAGCGCGCTCAGAGGGATACTGCTCACGTCAACTGCTGCACCGGCACCAGAGCCGTCAGCCAGCGCATTGGCTGGCAAGCGGCGGCCATTCAACAGAATCAGGACATTGCGTTCACTGAGACCGCGCATCTTGATATTGGTCACGCCAGAACCGGAAGGAGAGTTGGATGTCTGTTCACCAGTGTCATTGACGTCAAGCGAAGCCAGGTTCTTGATCAGCTCAGGAATCGTGGTCGCACCAGTGCGTTCTATATCTTTCTTGTTATAAATTTCTATCGGTGCTGCTGTTTCAGTATCTACACGTTTAATGGCAGAGCCGGTAACCGTTACCTTCTGAATTTTTTCCGCCTCAGTTTTTACCTCTTGAGCCAAAGCCGAGTGGGCAAACAGACCGGTGCCCATCGCAACGCCACTGATAAACATCAGGCGCACGGAACAGGCGATTATTTTTTCTTGCATCATTGCGACATCCTTTGATAAATTGTTTATTGAAATGCACGATCAAGCCAATCTGATTTGTGGTCTGATTGAATATGATGCTGCTGAGTATCCACGCGCATAGTCATGACACTTTGCCTGCAGCAAATGGCAGGATTTTGCATCCCGTTTGATGACGGATGCCTGTTATCACCCTGGCATTTCCGTTTGTATCCATTTCGTAAATAGCACTTTGTCATGGGACACAAGTAAATATATGTGTCTAGTGACAAGAGGCTGGAGAATTGGGCTGTGCGTGTTGTAATTACGATAATTGGGATAAGCGCAACAAAACCAGGGATGAGTGCGCTTGAGATTGGCGCCAAATAGTGTCTGGGCCAGCTGCTACTCTCATGGTCTTTTTGAGATATTCAACAGGTGGCCGGAAAGGCTTGCTTCAAATAATCATGGCTGAAGTCGACCACGCACTTGCTAGCCCAGTAATTTTTTTGCGCGCTTGAAATTCCTGACGCTGATGCTTACTTTGTCGCCATTACTCAATGCGGTGAAGTAGCCATATTCGCTATCGACACCTATGCTGCGCATGGCATCGCAGCGAACTATGGAATTGCGATGCAGGCGGGCAAACAGGTCGGCAGGCAAATGCTCTTCCATGAAGGTGATGGTGGAGCGATGCAGCAATATCCTGTCGCGCAAATGCAGTTCAACATAATTTCCTGCCGCGCTGAGCCAGATGATTTCATGGACACCTATACGCTCTATATGACCCATGGAACGCACCACGATATGATTGAGCAGGGGGGCTTTTTCACCTGCATTGAGGGCATCCTGATCCCGGAAGTAATCTTGCATTGCTGCAATCTGGGCCACTTGCTGATTCTTTTCTATGATCAGACTGGCACGTTCCAGCATGATGGCAAAACGCTCGTCTTCAAATGGCTTGAGCAAATAATCAAGCGCAAATACTTCAAAGGCCGCCACGGCGTGCTTGTTATAGGCGGTAATAAAAACAATCAGTGGTGGGTTGGGTTGGGCGCTGAGTTCACGGGCGAATTCCAGACCAGACTGCATGGGCATTTCTATGTCAAGCAAGATCAAATCAACTTGCTCTGTTTGCAATAATGCCCGTGCTTGTGCTGTGGAATGGCAACTGGCCACCAATTGCCAGTCGCGGTGTGCTTGCAGAGCCAGTTGTATATTGGTCAGTGCCGGGAGTTCATCATCGACAACCAGAATTTTTTTCATGAAGAGCGTTTGTGAATCGAGAAATTATTGGGAAATGTGGCGCACAAGTGAGCGCGCCGGAAATTCTAGTCTGGCTGTAAACAGCTCAGCTTCTGCAAGGACTTGCAAACGGGCATTTTGCTGGTAAAGAATCAGCAGTCGTTGTCCTATGGTTGCAATTCCCAGCCCATGCCCGGCACGGTCTGGAATGTGAGGGAAATAGGGATTGCAGATTTCAAACATGACAATATTGTCTTGTAATCGTAGTGCCAGGCTAATGGCGCAATATTCCTGGCTGTTTTCTACGCTATGATGAATGGCATTTTCTACCAGCGGCTGCAGCAACAAAGGGGGAACAGCGATACGGCCCCAGTCCTGTCCTTCTATATCAAAGCGTATCTGCATGCGGTCACCAAACCGCAGGGATTGCATGGCTAGATAATCTTGCACAAAGGCAATTTCTTCAGCCATGTTCAACCATTCGCACTGGCTTGCACGTACAGCATTGCGCAACAGATTATTCAATTGGGTCAGGGCCTTGCTTGCCAGTTCGCGGTCCTCGCCGCGTACCAGGGCACTGATACTGTTGAGGGCATTGAACAGAAAATGAGGCTTTAACTGGCCTTGTAAAAAGTGCAGGCGTAATGCAAGGTTTTCACTCTCGGTAATCTCCAGTTGCAATTTTTTTTCATGGCCTTGTCGCCATGCGGCATAGCTGGTGTGAAACATGAATATGCTGAGCACGACGCAGGCAAAGTAATACCAGTCATCGGCTTTATAGTGCAAGATCACTTCGGTCAACTGATGCAGGTCTTGTCCGTTACGGGCCATTTTTGCCGCAAGGATATTTGTCACAGTCAAAGGCAAGCCTGTCAGCAGCAGCAAACTGACGGTGATGAGCATATTTTTCATGCGCAGCATCTTGCAGGCGTGGCGGCTATAAGCAAAGGCCATCAGAGTATTGATGAGTGCCAGCGTCAGCGTGCCTGCCACATGCCAACACAAGATGAACCTGAAATTTGCTGGCAAATGTTGTCCTGGCTTTGGCGTCAGCATGACAATGCCAAGCACGATAGTCGATACCAGCCATGGCAAGATGGCGAGATAAGCCACAGACAGCTTGCTCCTGGCTTTGCTTAAGCCTGAATTAGTCATCTGATAGTGTCTGCAAGGGAAAGTGAACGGAAATGGCTTGACGCTGTTCCTGCAGGTTGCTGTGCATGCTTAACTGCGCCTGCTCGCCAAATAAAATTTCCAGTCGCTGCTCTACCATGGTGTAACCCGGATTGATCGCTTGCGGCAAGACCTGCGCTTGTGGGAAAGAAAAGATGGCGCAAAACCGGTGATCTTTTACAAAGCATTTGAATTGCAGCTCAAAGAGATGATTGCCGCCGGCATATTCCTTCAGCATTTGACAGATACTGGAATCAGCCAGGCTCAGCAAGATCAGGCCAGGGCAAGTATAAGAGTGCCAGTCCCGCTCTTCCTTATCCCAGGTGACGCGAAAACCTTGTCCCAGGCACAGCATTTGCAGGTTGAAATAATCACGTAAAAACTGCATCTCGTCGGCAAGAGGAATCGCTTCATTGCTGTCATGCTCAAGCACATAACGTAATAAGTTGCTGAGGCGTACCAGGGCAGTGTTGGCTTCTGCCTTTGCTGCGCTGTGTATCAGTTTCTGTATATTCTCCAGCGAGCTGAGCAAAAAATAGGGCTCCAGCTTGCCTTGTAATATGCGGATTTTGAGTGAGAGGTTTTGTTGCCTCGCTTTTTCGAACGCAAGTTCGCGCTGATGTTGGAGCAAACGGTGTGTATAAAAAACCTGACCAAAAAAGGCCAGACTGGTATGCATCGCACTTTGGGAAAAATTCTCTGGCCTGCATTTGTTGACTATATCTGCCATGTCAGGCCAGCGGCCAGTCAGCTTTTGCTTGAAAATAATCAATTGATAAATCTCTGCCAAAGGCACGAAAAAAAGGATCAGGCCGATGAACAGTAACCATAAGGTGTAAGGCCGGGACAGTTTTTCTGCATACTTATTGAAATACACTGCCAAAACACTATTAAGCAAGATGTAGGGTGCAAGCACACTGATATTAAGCTTGAAGTCCCACTCGCGCTGGTTGACTGCGTTTTCCGCAAAGCCGTCTACATAACTGGTCGATGTCCAGATCAGTGCAAAGATGCTCCAGATCATGACGACCGCGATGGTCGACTTCCACCATGGGACAGCAGGCAGCGCAACATTGGCTGACTCTGTGTGTTCCTTATTGGTGTGGAGCGCTAATGCGGCTTGCTTGCTCATCGTTTGAAGATTGAATTGTGAAGACTGTCAGGGTGTTGACGTCCGGTCATCGTCGCTTGCTAGAAATTGGTATTACTTTGACACAATTGATGACAGATGTGCAAAGCCAGGGATGGGCGATATCAATATAGGGACAGTCGTCGGTTTTTTGTGATTTTCTTTGCAAGAAATTTCTTGATGTATTGTATTCGCGCATGGCAAACAGCAGAACCTGGCAGTCGCAAACTACCATTTTTCTGTATTTTTATTGCCATGCATCACTACTTTGTCGAACAGCTTTCGGCCGCTATATACTGGACTTTGTTTCCTGAGTCGCAACACCGGCAAACAGGCTTTGCCACAATTCCCTGATGGCGCTGGCTTCTTTCTCCACTACTTCCGGCAAGACCCTGGCGCGATCTTCTCCTTGCAGACGTATGCCATGCTGCAGTTTGCGGAACAGACGGTAGGCATCAGCAGTTTTTGCCGCCAGCGACAAGTCTATCAAACCAAGTTCGCCGCAGCGTTTCAGCAGGGCAATATTGCCCTTGTTGGCAGTCAGTTCTGGATACTGGCTGGCATATTTCAAGACCAGGTATTGCACGATGAACTCGATGTCTATCATGCCACCGGCATCATGTTTGAGATCAAACAGCTCAGTGCGGTTGATATTGGCATCACGCATTTTTTTGCGCATGCTGATGACTTCACTGCGCAATTTTTCAGTATCCCTGGTCTGGCGCAAGACTTGTTCGCGTATCTGTTCAAAGTGCTCACCAATGATGGCGTCACCGGCGCAAAAGCGTGCCCGCGTCAACGCCTGATGTTCCCACAACCAGGCAGATTTTTCCTGGTAGCGGGCAAAGGATGAGACTGAAGAAACCAGCAAGCCACTGGCACCGTCAGGGCGCAAGGCGATATCAATGTCAAACAATATGCCTGCTGGCGTATGACTTGTCATCCAGGTAATAAAACGTTGCGCCAGCTTGGCATAATTGGCTGGCGCTTCCTGGTCTTCATCTTCATACAGGAAAATCACATCAAGATCAGAGGCATAGCCCAGCTCCTTGCCACCTTGCTTGCCATAGGCGATTACTGCGAAGCTAGGTTCCGGTTTATGCCGCGTAGCGACAGTTTGCCAGGCTGATTGCAGTACAGCTTCAACAATGATGTCGGCCAGTTGCGAGAGTTCATCGGCCAGGTGTTCTACACTGAGCTGGCCTTCCAGATCCTGTGCCAGCAAGCGGAACTGCATGGCATGGTGCATTTCACGCAGGGTTTCCATCTGTCTTTCAGTGTCACCTGCATGCTGTGCCAGATGCTCTTGCAAATCCAGCCGGAAAGCGGGCCAGTCAGGGCGCTGATGGAGTGCGGACTCATCCAGCAATTCATCCAGTAATAGTGGGTGACGGGTCAGGAACTTGGCTGCCCAGTCTGATGCTGCCATCATGCGTATCACCCGTGCCAGCGCATGTGGATACTCGGTCAGCAGGGCCAGATAAGCAGCCCGGCGGGCAATGGCTTCCATGAAATCCAGCAGGCGGTTCCATGCCAGTAATTGATTGCTGCCTTGCCTGGCGATAATGTTCAGGGCATTGTTGACGAGGGCCACCAGTTTCATGCGGCTGGCTTCGGACAGGGATTGCACCCTGGGTGATTGCCAGGTCGCCACCAGGCGCTGGCTGAATGCGCTGGCATCCTGCGCTGAAAATTCCAGGCCAGCAAGATGGGCGGCAATCAGCTCATCACTGTCAGGGCTGGACAGGCTGACTGCCAGCATACCTTGCTCATTCTCACTATTGTTTTCTGCCTTATCGCGGAAAATCGCATCAAATTGCTCGGCGATGAATTCGCGGTGGGGGCGTAATTGCTCCAGCAATTCTGCGACACTGGCGCAGCCCATCATTTGCGCAATTCTTTGCTGGTCTTCGTCCTTTGCCGGGAAAGTATGGGTTTGGGCATCATCGAGATATTGCAGGCGATGTTCCAGATTGCGTAAAAAGCGATAGGAAGTCAGCAGCTTGTCGATGACAGGGGCATCCATGATCCCCTTGTCAGCCAGGGTCTGTAAAGTCAGCCGGGTAGAGCGCTCACGCAGGCTGGCATCGCGGCCACCACGTATCAGCTGGAAGACCTGGGCCAGAAATTCCACTTCACGTATGCCGCCCCGCCCGAGTTTGACATTATTGCTGCGCTCAGGATGCTTGGTTTCCTGGCGTACCACTTCTGCCCGTATCTGGCCATGCATGGAGCGTAGAGAGTCAATCGCGCCATAGTCAAGATAACGGCGGTATACAAATGGACGGATGATTTTTTCCAGGGTAGCGATATCGTCGTCATTACCCGTCATGGCTCTGGCCTTGACCCAGGCATAACGTTCCCATTCGCGCCCCTGTATCAGGAAGTACTCTTCTATCATATTGAAGCTGGCGACCAGCGGGCCAGAGGCTCCGTTCGGGCGCAAGGCCATATCGACCCGAAAGCTATAGCCATCTTCAGTCACTTCAGAGATAGCGGCGATGAGCTTTTTACCCAGACGGCTGAAGTATTCGTGATTGGACAAACTGCGCTGTGCCGGGTCTGTGGTCCTGGTCTCACCATCTTCTGCGTAGCAAAAAATCAAATCTATGTCAGAAGAGACATTTAATTCATAACCGCCCAGCTTGCCCATGCCGAGCACGATCATGGCTTGCTCCCTGGCGCTTTCCTCTCCTATGGGTATGCCATGCATGGCCTGCATTTCGGCATTCAAGGCTTGCAGGTGCTGTTGCACTACAAAGTCAGCAAACAGGCTGATAGTTGTCACAACTTCATTGAGATCAGCTTGCCCGCACAGGTCGCGTTTGATCAGGTTACATACCACCAGTTTGCGCAAGCGGCGCATGGCTTTGTTAAGACTTGCACCCTGGCATATTTCTTTTTGTAAAAACTGCGCAAAATGCTCCGTGCTCAAGGATAATTCAGAAACTTGCTGCAATTGCTCATTTCGGCTGGCATCTGCTTCTATACAATGAGTAAAAAAACGGGAAGCCTGAAGAATTTCGGTCTGTATAGCAGTGCTTGCAGTCATAATAGATACAGTCTGGGTGCAGAGTGGTCAGTGTTGTATGGATTTTAAGCCATAAGGAGACCGGTGGCTTGCCTGACTAGTGCAGGCAAGCAGAAATAAATTTATACTCCGCGGGAGTATGAAGATGCGACATGCAAGTGGTATGGCTGGCAGAGCATAGTAAAGTCAATCATAGAAATAGAATAAAGACAGTTTATTGAGCAGCCGTATGTTTACAAATTCGTGGTCTTGTTGTTTTGCAGTTCATATTGTGAGGATTTGCGCAAGAGTCATGAGGGTTTCTGAAACGAAAGCCCATGGTTCTTGCGCAAGTCTTACTTACAAACAAATTACATCTTGGCAATGACACAAGCAGATCAAGAAAACATTGCTAATACCTCAGTCGAGGACAACAAGCCTGGCCACTTCTGGCGGCTGTGTCATTTCACCTGGCGTACCTGCGACAAGAGCCTGCGCTTTACGCTCAAGCTGGTATTGGCATTGTATTTCCTGTTTTGCATCCTGGTGCTGGTGTTGCGCTATGTAGTATTGCCCAATGTTGACAGGTATAAGCCCGATATCGAGCAGGCAATTTCTGCCTCTCTGGGACGACAATTGCAGATTGCTAATTTGCATGCCTCCTGGCAGGGACTGAACCCGCAATTGCTGCTCGAAAATGTTGTCCTGTATGACAAACAGGGCAAACAGGCACTGGTTTTGCCTGAAGTCTCTGCCACCATGTCATGGTGGACGCTGGCCGTTGCTGATTTGCGCTTCGAGCGTATCGTCATCAATCAGGCCGCACTGGATATCCAGCGGGAAGCCGATGGCAAATTCTTTGTAGGTGGTTTTCATATTGACCCGGCAGCAGAAGGCAAGGGGCAGGGGCTGGACTGGGTGTTGGCCCAGCATGAAGTCCTGATACGCAAGGCCAGCGTACGGTGGACAGATAAAATGCGTAATGCTGCTGAACTGAACTTGCCGGATGTGAATTTCCTGCTGCAAAACCAGTGGCGTCACCATCGCTTTGCATTGAAGGCGACGCCGGATGCCAGTTTGTCTGCACCACTCGATATTCGTGGTGATTTTCAGCACCCTGTCTTTGCCAAGAAAATTTCAGACTTTTCTTTGTGGACTGGAGACTTATATGCCGACCTGCACCGTACTGACCTGGCTGCACTGAAGACATATATAGATTACCCGGCCGATGTTAAAAAAGCCTATGGTTCCATTCGTGCCTGGTTGTATCTCGACAAGGGCCGTCTGGCAGACCTGACGGCTGACTTGAGCCTGGCTGATGTTAAAGGTAAGTTTCGTGCTGATTTACCTGAGCTTGATGTGGCACTGGTCAGTGGTCGTCTGGTCGCTAGTGAAACACACACAGCAAAGCAAAAGTTTTTCGCAGCCCTCACTGGAAAGGCTGGCCATAGTGTTTCACTTATCAATTTTTCCATGCGTACCCGTGATGGCCAACAATTGCCCGCCACTACCATCAAGGAAACATTTACCCCGGGTGACAAAGGCCAGGCTGAAAAGGTAGAACTGTACGCCAAGACCCTGGATTTGCAGACCCTGGCAAATTTTGCAGAGCATCTGCCTTTGCCTGCCGATCAGCGCCAGATGATGGTGGACTTCGCTCCCAGTGGACAACTCAGGGACTTCACTGCCAAATGGCAGGGCACTTATCCTGATGTGTCTTCATATAGTGTCAAAGGCCAGTTCATCGATTTATCCATGACGGCACAAGCTGCGCAACTTGCCAGGGCCAAAACTGCGACTTCATCTGCAAAAGCTGCCGTGCCTGCCATTCCCGGGTTTGAGAATCTGTCCGGCACTCTGGAGGCCAACGACAAGGGGGGCAGTTTTATACTGGATTCAAAAGACTTGTCCCTGCGCCTGCCCAGTTATTTTGTCGATCCTCTGATGCCGTTTTCGCGCCTGAATATGCATGCGCAATGGCAGTTTGTCGAGCAGGATAAGCTGGTTTTTCAGATTCATAGAATGGATGTCCAGCAGGAAGGCATGCGTGCTGTTTTATCTGGTAAGCACGTCATGTCCATGCGCCATGGTGCAGATGCACAGCCGGGGGAAGTTGATTTGACAGGCAGTATTTCTGGTTTTGATCTGAAACAGCTTGATCGCTATATTCCCGCTGCTGCAGAAGAACATTTAAGACATTGGTTGCTCAATTCCATACTGGATGGCAAGGCCAATGATGTCAGTGTGCGTGTCCGTGGTGACCTCGCTCACTTTCCGTTTCATAACACGGATGGTAAAAAAGCCCATAAGGGTGAATTTCTGATTAAGGGCAGCCTGGCAGGTGCCAAACTCGACTTTTCTGCCGGAGCATTGAATGAAGAAGGCAAAGCTTTATGGCCGGTCATTGAAGATATCAAAGGTGGTTTTGTCTTTGATAAAGCCAGAATGGAAATTACTGGCGACACGGCTAAAACCCTGGGCGTAGACCTGAAGAAGGTCAAAGCCATTATCCCAGACTTGTCCGTGCACGGCGCAACCCTGAATATCGACGGTGCTGTCAGTGGCAGTCTGCAAAACATGTTGGCTTACGTTACCGCCAGTCCGGTCAGTGGCTGGTTGGGGCATTTTCTGAAAGAAGCAAAAACCTCGGCCCCGGCTGCCTTGCAACTGAAACTCCAGTTACCTTTGCAGCATCTGATTGAATCCAAAGTCCTGGGTATTTTGCAGTTTGCGAACAATGATGTGCTCTTGCAGCCTGGCATTCCCCAGGTGACAGGCTTGAACGGCAAGCTTGAATTCAATGAAACTGGTGTCAATCTGGGAACATTGAAGGGTATGACACTAGGTGGTCCGGTACAAATTACAGGTGGCTCGCAAAGGGATAACAGCGTCAAGGTCAAGCTGGATGGTATGGTCACGGCGGAAGGCTTGCGTAAAATCATGCCTGCTTCCATGGCAGACAGTCTGTCCGACCGTATCAGTGGCAGCAGTAAATACACTGCCAGCATACATGTGAAAAAACGTCAGCCAGAGATCATGATTGATTCCACCCTGGCAGGCATGGCCTTGAACTTTCCAGCCCCCTTGAAAAAGGGTGTCGCTGAAGCCATGCCCCTGCATTTTGAATTGCTGCCTCATGCCGGTCCGGATGCACAAACCTTGCGTGATGAAATTCGCGTCAATCTGGGCACTTCCATCAATGCTAAGTACTTCCGGCAAAAGCAGGGCGCGGCACCCTGGCAAGTGTTGCGCGGCGGCATAGGTGTGAATGCCCCTGCACCAGAGCCTGACAGTGGTCTGAATGCAAATATAGACCTGAAATTGCTCAATATCGATGAATGGCGGCGTCTGATGTCGCCGGTCGCCGCAACAGGGCAGGCTAGAGTTGCCGCAGAGCGGGATAGTGCAGAAGTTGACCTGTCGCCATATATCGAACCAACGACCATGGCAGCCAGAACCGCAGAACTGCATATCATGGGGAAACAGCTGGAAAACGTCGTGGTTGGTGTTTCCAGGCAAAATAAAATCTGGCAGGCGAACATCCATTCTAACCAGGCGGCCGGTTACCTGACCTGGAGCGAGGGTGTCAATGGTCAGGGCGTGGGAAATGTGACGGCGCGATTAAGCAATCTCATCATCCCGCCGTCCGCTGCTACCGATGTCAGTGAATTGCTGGAAGGGAAAAATACCACCGCCCATATACCGGGCCTGGATATTATTGCCGAAAATTTTGAATTGCTGAACAAGAAGCTGGGGCATCTGGAACTGCAGGCCGTCAATCAAGTCAATAGCCAGGGGGGCGGACGTGAATGGCTGATTAATAAGTTACTGTTAAAAAATGCCGATGCAGATTTCAATGCCAGCGGAAAATGGGCCAGCCAGGGCGGGGATGGACGTACCCAACTCACTTATGTCCTGGACATAGCGAATTCTGGCAAATTGCTGGAGCGACTGGGTTTTGCTGACGTTTTGCGTGGTGGCAAGGGCAAACTTGAGGGAGAAGTGCACTGGAATGGTTTGCCATTTGCGATGGACATCCCCAGCATGAACGGGCAAATCAAGATGGTGCTTTCCAGTGGGCAATTTTTGAAGGTGGATCCCGGTGCTGCGAAACTGCTGGGGGTATTGAGTTTGCAGTCACTGCCGCGTCGTCTGACCCTGGATTTCCGCGATGTGTTTTCTGATGGCTTTGCCTTTGATTCCATAGCCGGAATTGCGCAGATACAGCAAGGTGTGGCAAAAACAGATAATCTTAAGATGTTGGGCGTCAATGCGACTGTGTTGCTGCAGGGTAATGCTGATATTGTCCATGAGTCTCAGGACTTGAATGTCACTGTGATTCCGGTCGTGAATGTAGGAACAGCGTCGGTAGTATATGGCCTGGCGGTGAACCCTGTTATCGGGCTTGGCACCTTTCTTGCGCAGCTGTTCTTGCGTGAACCTTTGAGCAAGGCGTTTACTTTTGAATACAAGGTCAGTGGTTCATGGAAAGAGCCCACAGTGACAAAAATTGATAACCGTGACAGTTCTTCGGCAAATATCAAGGCAGCCAGCAAGCCCTGAGTATGGAGTAAGCCCGGATCGAACCATCACCAAACAATGAGGTAGATATGAAGATTGCAGCAATACAAATGATCTCCACACCCGTGCCGACGGAAAACATTGCAACGGCCAGGCGTTTGATGCAGGAAGCAGCTGCCGCTGGTGCGAAACTTTTGCTGTTGCCTGAGTATTGGCCCTTGATGGGTTTGCATGAAACCGACAAGGTCGATATCGCAGAAGAAGCAGGGCAGGGACCTTTGCAAGCTTTTATGGCCGATATGGCCCATACCCTGGGTGTCTGGCTGATAGGCGGCACCATTCCTTTGCAGTCACCGGATGCCGCCAAGGTCTTGAATACGACGCTGGTCTACGACCCGCAGGGCCAGCAGGTTGCACGCTATGACAAGATCCATCTGTTTGGCTTCAGCAAAGGCGAAGAGTCGTATGAAGAAGCCCGCACCATCGTGGCCGGTGAGCAGGTCAGCAGCTTTGATGCAGGTTTTGGCGAGGTTGCGCTTTCGATTTGCTACGATTTGCGCTTTCCTGAACTGTTCCGCGCACTCGGCACTTGTTCCCTGATCGTCGTACCAGCGGCATTTACTTATACGACAGGCCAGGCGCACTGGGAAATACTTTTGCGTGCACGCGCCATAGAAAACCAGTGTTATGTGCTGGCCTGTGGCCAGGGCGGCAAGCATGTCAATGGCCGCCGTACCTGGGGGCACAGTATGTTAATTGACCCGTGGGGTAAGGTCGTGGACGTACTGGAAGAAGGCGAAGGTATCGTCAGTGGTGAGGTCGATGAAAGCCTCATCGTCAGCATACGTGAAAGCCTGCCAGCTTTGCGCCATCGCAAGTTATAAGGCTGATCCAGATATAAAGCAGGCTGCATCGTGTGCGGGCTAACCCAGTGAAACCCGCAGATGCTCTACAATGTAAGTGTGTGCGCCAGTGTTTGCTTACTCTTTTTGCTCTGAGTGATCAAAAGTGCGCTGTTGATTTGCAGTATAAATAAATTATATGACTCCATTTGATCCCGCTATTAGCCATCTCGCCATTGCCCGCGATATTTTGCTGACCCCTTTTGGTCTGGACGAAGCCAAGCTCAGCAAGGTGCTGGCTACCATGTTCACCCACAAAGTGGACTATGCCGACCTGTATTTCCAGTTCACCCGTAATGAGGGCTGGAGCCTGGAAGAAGGTATAGTCAAGACAGGTAGTTTCTCCATCGACCAGGGTGTGGGCGTACGTGCCATATCTGGCGACAAGACGGCATTTTCCTATTCCGACGAAATTTCAGAGCAAGCCCTGTTTGATGCAGCCAAGGCGACTCGTACCATAGGCCGTCAGGGTGCAGGCAAAATACAGGTCGCATCCAGCTTGCGCGGGGTGGATAACCGCTCTTTGTATTTGCGTGATGACCCTCTGCATTCCATGGATGCTAATCAAAAAGTTCAGTTACTGGAAAAGCTGGAAAAAATCGCCAGGGCTAAAGATCCGCGCATTGTCCAGGTCATGGCCAGTGTCGCTGGTGAATATGATGTGGTGCTGGTGGCGCGCAGCGACGGTGTCATGGCTGCCGATATCCGTCCTCTGGTACGCGTCTCACTGACTATCATTGCCGAACAAAATGGCCGTCGCGAAATGGGTTCCAGCGGTGGCGGCGGTCGTTATGATTACTCTTATTTCACTGATGCCCTGCTGGAGCAATATGCAGATGAAGCAGTGAAATCTGCCCTGGTCAATCTGGAAGCACGCCCGGCCCCGGCTGGCCCCATGACAGTGGTGCTAGGCCCAGGCTGGCCAGGCGTTTTGCTGCATGAAGCAATTGGCCATGGTCTGGAAGGTGATTTCAACCGCAAGGGATCAAGCACTTTCTCTGGTCGCATAGGTGAGCGTGTGGCTGCCAAAGGCGTGACCGTGGTCGATGATGGCACCATGCAGAACCGCCGCGGCTCACTGAACATGGACGATGAAGGCAATCCTACACAGTGCACCACACTGATAGAAGATGGCATCCTGAAAGGCTATATGCAGGACACCATGAATGCCCGCTTGATGAAAATGCCGGTGACTGGCAACGCCAGACGTGAGTCCTTCGCTCACCTGCCTATGCCGCGTATGACCAATACCTATATGCTGGCTGGCGACAAAGATCCGGAAGAAATTCTGGCATCTGTTAAAAATGGTCTCTACGCTGTCAACTTTGGCGGTGGTCAGGTCGATATAACAAATGGCAAGTTCGTTTTTTCAGCCAGTGAAGCTTATATGATAGAGAACGGCAAGATCACCTATCCAGTCAAAGGCGCGACCCTGATTGGCAATGGTCCTGAAGTCTTGAATCATGTCAGCATGATAGGCAATGACTTGCGTCTTGATTCAGGCATTGGTGTTTGTGGCAAGGAGGGGCAGAGCCTGCCAGTAGGCGTAGGTCAGCCCAGTTTACGTATAGAAGGTTTGACAGTGGGTGGAACTGCCTGATGCCAGGTGTCAAACCAAGTATTGACAACCAGGAGTTGCACGCATGATAGTCATCGCCATCGTCTCTGCGAAAGGCGGGGTCGGCAAGACCACGATTACCGCCAATCTGGGTGTGGGTATGGCACAGCGCGGTTTTCCTGTCACCATTCTTGATCTTGATCCGCAAAACGCCATGCAATGGCATCTCGGTGGTTTGGAACAGGATGAAAGCAATGGCATCAGTCTCTTGACCGCTGCACGCGCAAAACTGATGGATGCCTGCTATACAAGCCCCTTTGGTGTCAATTTCGTCCCCTTTGGTAATGGAGGCGAAAAGCAGCGCATGCGTTTTGAAAACCTTCTGGAGCAGCAAGAGCCATGGTTACGTAAAAAATTGCAGGCTGCCAAATTGCCTGCCAATGCCATCGTTTTGCTGGATACTCCTCCCGGTCCCTCTGTATATCTGAAGCAGGCCATCCATGCGGCAGATTTTTTGCTGGTCGTGGTGCTGGCAGATGCGGCCTCTTATTCAACCTTGCCAGAAATGGAAGAGTTGATTTCCACTTACGGCCATAGAAACCAGGCCAGTATCGGTTCGGCCTATATCGTCAATCAAGGCTCACAACGGCAACTGGCGAAAGATGTACTCACTCTGATTGCCGACAGGCTGGGAGAGCGCATGGTCCCCTTCATCGTCCAGGAAAGCCCGCAGGTCGAGGAAGCACTGGCCTATGAGCGTCCGGTACTTGAGTACAAGCCTGACAATCCCGCATCTTTAAGCATACAAAAAATCATAGACTGGTTGCTGACTGGCTTGAAGGGCGGGCGCTGAGCCTGTCAGGTTTGACCTGCAGGCATGAGCAAAAAATGCGCATGCCTGACCTGAAAAAGTGACAGTGCGGGCATGCAAGCAAACGCATTTGCACGTCCGGATTTTTCGATGACATATCGATGAAATAAGCAGCAAACTGGGCGGTTTTAGCAGCCTAATTGTAAAAATGGTATTCAACATAATTAAATATCTATAAATCCTTGATCTTATTATTAATTGTTGACATTTCACCATGCACATTGGCTGGACTAGCAATAATCGTGAGTGGTAAAGTCGCAACGAATCAACACTCTCTATGATTTGCGTGTCACGATAGTAGCCATAGAGAAAAAGTCAACGCAAGGGCCAAATCAGCATGTCGACAAATACAATTCGTTATTACGAAGAGCAGCAGTGCTCCAACCAGTGGAGATCTTTCCTGGGAGCATTTTCTGCAGAATTCGCATCCAAGGGCGAGCTGAGCGATCTGCGCGCATTCATGCACCAACTTGGCCGTACTATGGCCAGGGGTTTTCATGTTGCTGATGGTAGCAGCCTGCAAGCACTGGAAGCATGCATGAACCAGGTATGGTCAGAAATGAACTGGGGCTGGGTTGAGCTGGTAGAAGAAGCCGACGCCCTGGTTGTTGCTCATCATGCATCACCGCTGAAAATTGCATTTGGCGAACATTCACTGGACTGGTCGCCAGCATTGCTGGAAGGCGTATATGCCCAGTGGTTTGACGGTCTGGGCATGGACAAGTCTTTGCGCCTGGTGCAGCGTGCTGGTGTTTTTGAAGAAGGGCAGTTGTTTGTATTTGATTTGAAGAAACAGTCAGAAGAACCGTCTTATTTCACACGTCGTTGATTTGATGTTGACGCGGCAAGTAACCGGAACTGGTGGATATTATGGATGATGATGTAAAGAATCTTTTTCAAAAGTTTGGACAGTCGACTGAAGCTTATCGCGAAATCAACCGTGATGCAGATAGCGAACAGGCCAAACTGCGCTGGCCTTTATTGCGCGATGTCCACCTGCATTCCGGACCTGCACCTGCGCGCGCGCATCACCGTGAAGAGGAGCCAGCAGTATCTGCCCGGCATACTGAAACGCCATTTCGCGCAACTGCAGTCAAAACACCTGCGCCAGCGACAACGGCGAGCAGGGCAGCGGCCACAAAGGCAGCCCCGTCACCAGTTGCAACAGACGCTCATGCGAACAGTAAACCAGCAGCGCAATTGTCCCTGAAACAAATGTTGTTACAGCAGGCAGCCGTAGAAGAACAAGAGCCAGAAGCCGAAGTTACCGCACCATTCCTGTCGAGAATTTTGCCTGCATCACCTAAGCAAACGACAGTGCAAACCACCGCGCAAAATACAGCAACCCGCAAGGAAGCGACTGTCGGTGGCTTGTTTTCTGGCAGATCGCAAGCAGCACCCGCACGCCAGGCAGAAGTGCCTGCGCATTCAGCACCAGTATCTGTTTCTGTCAACACACCAGCTCCGCTGGCAAGCGCGCGCAAACCAGTGAATGTGAATCCTGTTTCTGCACCAGCACCTGTGCCAACACCAGCACCAGCATCGATTTTCATCCACAGCATACCAGCAGCGCATGTTGCACCTGCAAACGTAGCTGCGAGGCATGCCAGTGAAGAAGTCCTTACTCAAAGAGTGGCTGCCAAGGTATCGGCAAAAGATCAGCCTGTCAGTGCAGTTTTTGGCCGCCTGGCTGGCAAGCAGGAAGACGCCCGGCCAGTGGACACTGGCAGCAACTCATTTTTCAAAAAAATATTTAAACCATGAAGGTAGTTGCCGTCATTTCTCCCAAGGGTGGGGTAGGTAAAACGACAGTGACTGCCAACCTGGCGGCTTCACTGGCTCGTTTAGGCCCGCGTATCAGCATCCTTGATCTCGATCCTCAAAATGCATTGAGATTGCATTTTGGCATGGCGCATGAAGATGCCAGTGGCATTGCACAGCAAGATACCATGGACGGTAGCTGGAAAGACGTCTTGTTTGAAAGTGCCTATGGTGTCGATTTTTTACCCTATGGCAGTGTAGATGAAGAGCAGCGCGCAGTCTTTGAGCAGGAAATCAAAAGCAATCCCAAGTGGCTGTCACAACATCTCGCCAGCCTGGGCCTGCCTGAAAATAGCGTAGTGCTGATAGACACGCCACCTGGCCCCAGCATTTATTTGCAGCAGGTATTGCATGCAGCGAATTATGCGCTGGTCGTGTTGAAGCCGGATGCCGCCTCCTATTCGACCATACCGTCGATAGAGTCGCTGATTGATTATTATTGTGCTGACCGCAAAGAGTTTCTTGGCTATTGTTATTTGTTGAATCAGATGGACGCTGCAAAGCAATTGAGCCGGGATGTGTTTGGCATGTTGCGCAGCAGCCTGGGCAAGCGCTTCATCCCGGTGACTATACATAAGGATGAAGCAGTCAGTG
Source organism: Undibacterium pigrum (assembly GCF_003201815.1). Taxonomy (GTDB): domain Bacteria; phylum Pseudomonadota; class Gammaproteobacteria; order Burkholderiales; family Burkholderiaceae_D; genus Undibacterium; species Undibacterium pigrum. Next base: position 54,330 of record NZ_QJKB01000016.1, on the reverse strand, counting down.
AAGCACTGGCTTGTCAGACTCCGGTATCGTATTACTCCCAGCATTGCTCAGCTACCCATGATATGCAAGAGCTGACAGCCTGGCTGCAAACAAATTTCAGATTGGTTGAATAAATGCGTTCGATACTTAACTCCCGCTATCTCTATGGTCGCTTGAATGACCTGGGGCGTGCCATGGTCAACTGGCCGGGCTGGGAGCGTAAGACACCACGCTTTCTGGCGTTGATGGTCGCAGTCTTTTTGTACTGGACCAGTATCAGCATCCCACTGGATTTGCCTTTGCAAACCCTGTTTTCCATCATTATTTTCAGTGCGGCGCTGTATCTCCGCCGCTATACTGGTACCCTGATATCGCTGGTGATGGTGATGTTTTCCATCAGCGCCACCAGTCGTTATATTTATTGGCGTATTACTTACACCATAGGCACAGACAACCTGATAGACCTGTTTTTTGCGCTGGTCCTGATCATGGCAGAAGTGTATGCCTGGCTGGTGCTATTGCTCGGCTATCTGCAGACAGCGTGGCCCTTGAAGCGCAAACCTGTGATGTTGCCAGCCGATACTTCGACCTGGCCAACCATCGATTTATTCATTCCCAGCTATAACGAAGACTTGAGCGTGGTCAAGCCTACCGTGCTGGCGGCCATGGGCATAGACTGGCCCAAGGATAAACTTAATATCATTATCCTCGATGACGGCCGCCGCCCTGCCTTCGCCGAGTTTGCAGAATCTGTTGGTGTGCAATGTTTTACACGCGCTGATAATAACCATGCGAAAGCAGGCAATATCAATGCTGCCCTGAAACGCACCACGGGTGATTTTGTTGCCATCTTCGATTGCGATCACATGCCGACGCGCTCGTTTTTGCAATACACCATGGGCTGGTTTTTGGTCGACCCCAAACTGGCCATGGTACAGACACCCCATCACTTCCTGTCGCCAGATCCATTTGAACGCAATTTGCAAACTTTCCGCAATGTGCCCAATGAAGGTGAGCTGTTCTATGGCCTGATACAGGATGGCAACGATCTGTGGAATGCGACTTTCTTTTGCGGTTCCTGCGCCATTTTGCGCCGCACCTACCTGGAAGAAGTTGGCGGCATTGCGGTTGAGACGGTAACTGAAGATGCGCACACCGCCCTGAAAATGCAGCGCCGTGGTTATAACACTGCCTACCTGGCTTTGCCACAGGCAGCCGGTCTGGCAACGGAGAGTTTGTCTGCCCACGTTGGTCAGCGTATCCGCTGGGCGCGTGGCATGGCGCAGATTTTTCGTACCGATAACCCCTTGCTGGGCAAGGGCCTGACCTTTGGACAGCGGCTGTGTTATAGCAATGCCATGCTACATTTCTTTTATGGCTTGCCACGCATGGTGTTCCTGCTGGCCCCCTTGTCATATCTATTCTTTGAAGTTCATATCATCAAGGCGACGGCTTTGTCGATTGCGGCATATTCCTTGCCCCATCTGCTGCATGCCAACCTGACCAATTCACGCATACAGGGGGCGCACCGGCATTCCTTCTGGGCAGAGGTGTATGAGGCGACTCTGGCCTGGTATATCTTCCGCCCTACGCTGGTGGCCCTGATTAATCCAAAACTGGGTAAGTTCAACGTGACTGCCAAAGGTGGTCTGGTGGAGCAGGAGCATTTTGACTGGACCATTTCCAAACCCTATCTGATCATGCTGGGCATGAATGTACTGGGTTTCTTTGTCGGGATAGGGCGGGCTTTGTGGTGGAATACCTATGAGCTTGATACCGTTATCCTCAATATGCTGTGGACTATTTATAATCTGGTTATTCTGGGCGCGACGCTGGCCGTAGCGACCGAATCCAAACAGGTCAGGCGTACTCACAGGGTAAGGGCAGTATTGAATGCCACCCTGCGCTTGAATAATGGTCATTCCATCGTTTGCCGCACTGAAGACTTTTCCATGGGAGGCATGTCTTTCCGCGTACCTGAAGGTTTTCAGATGCAGAAAGATGAAGACCTGATGATTTCGCTGTATGGCACCAATGGAGAATCGGTTTTCCCTGCCAAGACAGTGTTCTTCAAGGATGGCCTGCTCAGTGTGCAGTTCCTGCCGCTGGATTTGCAGCAAGAAATGGATTTGATTAATTGCACTATAGGCCGCGCTGACGTCTGGCTGAGCTGGTCAAACGACAGGGATATCGACCATCCCTGGAATGGATTGAAAGAAATCGCTTACCACAGCATGCGCGGATTCAGCAGGTTTGGTACAAGTATCAAGCAATACGTAGCGGAAAGAACGGAACATATGAATAAAATAAATGAGGCATCCATCGTGAAAACCATACGGGCTAAATTATCGCGCAAAGGTAGTACCACAGCGCTGGCCATACTTTGCGGCCTGACCGCCGTTGCTCATCATGATGATGTGCTGGCAAAATCCAAGCGTGCCAGCGCCACGGCAACAGCAGAATCCGTAGTCACTGAAAAACTGGCAGTAGAAGATTTACAGCCGACTTCGGTAGTCGGTGGGCAAAAGACTTATAACATCAGCCTCAAGGACATGGTCGGTGTAGGTGCCAGTGTTGAATTGCGCGGTACTGAGGGCGAGCGTTCTTTCCCCTTCACTGTACGTAGTGATGAAGTAATTACGGCAGCCAAGGTCAAATATGGCATTGCCTATTCACCCGCCTTGCTGCCCGACCTCTCGCATATCCAGGTACTGGTCAATAATGAGCTGGTCAGCGTGGTACCGCTGCCGAAAGAAACATCCAAGGGCATAGTACGTGAAGATGTCATCGATCCGCGTTTTTTTGCTGACTTCAATCAGCTCAGTTTCAAACTGATAGGCCATTACACCAGGGATTGTGAAGACCCTTATCACTCCAGCCTGTGGGCCAAGGTTAGCCATACCACCAATCTGGAACTGACAGTATCCCCGTTGGCTCTGGCAAATGACCTGGGCATGTTGCCAGCGCCGTTTTTTGACAGGCGTGACAATAAGCTGCTGGAATTACCCTTCATCTTGCCAGCCACACCATCGCTGGAAGTCTTGCGTAATGCAGGTATCGTGGCTTCCTGGTTTGGTCATTTGTCGTCCTATCGCGGCGCACGTTTCCCTATCGAAGCCAATACCCTGCCACGCGGCAATGCCGTTCTGTTTGCTACTGCCAATGAAGCACCGGCTGGCGTGACACTGCCAGCAATAGCCGGGCCTACTCTGGCCATCATGGCCAATCCCGCCAATCCAAAAGCAAAATTATTGCTGGTGCTGGGGCGTGATGTAGCTGAGCTGAAGATAGCAGTGCAGGCATTGACCATGGGTCAACTGGCCATGTCTGGCGAGTCTGCCCTGATCAAGAATCTGAAAGAGATAGACGCCCGCAAACCATATGATGCGCCAAAATGGCTGCCGACTGACAGACCAGTTAAATTTGGTGAACTGGCAGCACCACCAGCATTGAAAGTAAACGGCCTGACACCAGACATTATCAAGGTCAATTTGCGGGTTGCACCGGATTTGTTCACCTGGCAAAAAGAAGGCGTGCCCATTGATCTGCGTTATCGCTTCACGCCACGTCCTACTATCGACAAGTCAACCCTGAACATCGGTATCAATGACGAGTTCGTGCGCTCATTGCCTTTGTCTGGCGGCCAGGTAGATAAGGGCAAGATCAAGGAATCGGTCATGCTGTTCTTCAAGGACGGCCAGCGCTATGCCCAGGATGAAATCCAGGTGCCGACTTTCCGTATCGGCGCAGAAAACCAGTTGCAGTTCCACTTCTTTTACGATTACCCAAAACAGGGCGCATGTAAAGACGTGTATCTGGACAATGTGCGTTCTGCAGTAGACCCGGATTCAACGATCGATTTCTCCAATATGCCGCACTATGCTGCCATGCCTAACCTGGCATACATGGCCAATGCCGGTTTCCCGTTCACCCGTATGGCTGATCTGGCACAAACGGCCATCGTCATGCCCGACAGGCCAAATACCCAGGAAATGGAATTGTTCCTCAACGTCATGGGCCGCATGGGTGAATCCACCGGTTACCCTGTACTGAACAGCACCCTGATCCGCAGTGCCGACGTGGAAAAACATAGTGACAAGGATTTCCTGCTGATAGGCACGAGCGGCAATCTGCCTCTGCTCAAGCAATGGTCAAAATACATGCCCATGAGCATGGATGAAAATGGTAACCGCCTGCAATTGCCAACCGGTTTCCTGCGTCTGGTAACGCGTTGGGCTGGCCGCGATCTGGATAGCATGGAACGCCATGCCGGTGAGATGCTGGCCAAGACTGGAAATGCCTTTGGTGCCATGATGCAGTTTGAATCGCCCTTGTCTAGCGGCCATAGCGTCATCGTCATGACATCTGGCGACTCTGCCAGTTTGTCTGATCTGACCACGGGTTTGAACAAGGCTGATTTGCGTAGCAAATTCCAGGGTGATCTGGTCTTGATCAAAGGTGAGCGCATAGCCAATGCGCAAATTGGCGACACTTATTATTCAGGTAGCTTGCCATGGTGGACCTGGATCAAATGGCATTTGTCTACTCAGCCTTTCGTCATGATCATTTTCCTGATGCTGGCTTCGCTGATTGCTGCGACCATGTTGTTCCGCTTCCTGCGTAAAAAAGCGGCATCCCGTCTGGCACTGGAAGATAAAAAGAAATAATTAAGTAATTTAAGTATATTTAGCGCAGGTCAGGAGGGCAGCGTTCTATCTGAAGATTAAATCAGGAAGATAGCGCTGCCCGTTTTGCTCTGTTAAAGTAAAAACAGGATAACAGTGCTGATTTTCTGAGGTGCGATCAAGAACAGGGCTCACAGAAAAAAGCGATCATCAGGGGATGTAAATGGTCTTGAAGAAAAAAGCGGTGGTATTGGCGCTTTTGACGGTTTTTTTTGAGAGTGGAACTGCGTTCGCGCAATCAGCATTGACGCAGCAATTGAAAGAGCAGGCGCAGTTCTGGCAGCAACGTGGCCGTGATGATAATGCAGCAGATGCCTGGCGCAAGTTACTGAAGGTCGATGCGAATAACCTTGATGCCCTGATGGCCTTATCCATACTGGAAGCCAAGGCAGGCAACCCAGAACAGGCCAAAACATATTTTTCCCGTCTGCGTGGCACGCAGGCGACCAGTGCACAGGTGCGCAGTGTCGAACAGGCATTGCGTAAAGGCAGTGATGGCGGCATAGGCCAACTGGAGAATGCCCGCAAACTGGCCAAGCAGGGTGATACAGAAGCCGCCGCCGATGCCTACAAACAGATAGGTGACCCGTCCAAGCTCAAGGGCGATGCTGCCTTTGAATATTTCCAGGTGCTGGCCGGAACAAAGAATGGTTATGCTGAAGCCCGCAAGGGGCTGGAAAAACTCAGCAAGGAAAATCCGGCAAACAATAAATATGCCCTGGCCTATGCCCAGGCGCTCACCTATCGTGAACCCAGCCGTGTAGAAGGCATGGCTTTGCTGGAAAACCTGGGTAGCAAAGCTGATGTAGGCAAGCAGGCGACAGAATCCTGGCGCCAGTCCCTGAGCTGGATGGGCCTGAAGCCGGAAAACGCCAAGTATTTCAGTCACTATCTCGACAAACATCCCGATGACCAGCTCATCAGGGACAGGCTGGCGGCTTTGTCCAGGCCAGCACAGGCTACTGCACCCTCAGCAGCGCCTGTGGTGGCTGTTGCATCCCCGGTTGCACCGGTAGCAAAGGTAGCTGAGAAAATTGAGAAAGCTACAAAAGCAGAGCGGCCGGAAAAAACTGAAAAAACTGAGAAAGCGGAGAAAACTGAAAAAGCCGCGCCGAAACCCAAGCCAGTCGCAGAAAACCCCATAGAAAAAGGCCGTGTCGCAGGTTTCAAAGCATTGGATGACAATGATATTGAAGCAGCAGAAACCGAGTTCCAGGCCCTGATCAAAAGCCACCCTAAAAACCCCATCGGTTATGGTGGCATGGGTTTGGTCAAGATGCGTCAGGAAGAATTTATCGAGTCCCGCGGCTTCCTGCACAAGGCAGTTGAATATTCACCATCGCAATCCAAGGATCAATGGCAGCAGGCCTATGATGATGCCAGTTATTGGGCAACAGTTGCAGAAGCCAGGAATGCCTTTGAAGACGGCGACAGCGTCAAGGGTATAGGTTTCTTGCGCAAGGCGATTGCTCTCAATGGCAAGGAACCTGCCGGTATCCTGCAACTTGCCGATGCCTTGCAGGCTGAAAATGATCTGAAAGGTGCGGAAGAAAATTATCGCCGCGTTCTCGATGCAGACAAAACCAATATCCGCGCACTGGATGGCGTGATTGGTGTCTTGGTTTTGCAAAAGCGCATCACTGATCTGGAAGCGCTGAGCAGCATCATGTTGCCGCGCCATCTGGCCATCATCGCCAATCTGAAATCAGAAGACTTATGGAACAAGGCCAAGGCCGCTGAAGCCGCTGGCGACATCAACACAGCACAAAAAATGCTGGAAGATGCCATCATGATCAAGCCGGATAATGCATGGCTGCGCATGGCGCTCGCCAGAATTTATCTGAAACGCGAGATGCCAGGCCAGGCCAGGGCGCTTATTGAAGCCATGACCAATGTAGAAGCCCCGGACCCTGAAGCTTTATATGTCAGCGCCTTGCTCAGTGAAATGCAGCAATTCTGGTGGGAAGCATTGAATACGCTGGAAAGAATTCCCGCAGCCTCACGCAAAAAAGAAATGGTGGATCTGCAAAAACGCCTGTGGATCAGGGTGCAGATAGACAGGATCACGCTCCTGGCCAAACGCGGCAATACTGCCATGGCCAGAGATATCCTGGCGAATGTAGAGCAGGTTGCCGGCAATGACATGGAATTCACCGGCACCATGGCCAATCTGTACATACAGTTGGGAAATACCGAGCGTGGCTACGCCATGCTGCGTCAGGCCGTACAAAATACACCCAAACCTGCAGCTGGCTTGCTGTTGCAATATGCCGGTACTTTGATGCAGGCTAACCAGGAAGGTGAACTTGAAGCCGTCATGCGCAGGGTCGCTGCCATGCCCAATTTACAGGAAGCCGAGATCACCGCTTTCACGCAATTGCAAAGAGTGCTGGCCATGCGCTATGCCGAGCGCGCCCGTGAAGCAGGGGATTATGCCAATGCCTATGCCTATATCCAGCCCATGCTGATTGCCGACCCTGAAGACCATATGTTGTTGCTGACACTGGCACGCATTTATACCGCTTCTGGTGATAGTGCTTCGGCCCGGGAATTGTACGTCAAGGTATTACAAAGTGACCCTGAAAATGCAGAGGTATTGCAAGGTCTGGTGTATGCAGCGATGGAAGCCAGGGATTTTACCAATGCTGAAAAATACCTGGGCGTCCTGCTGATCCAGGAGCCTGATAATCCGCGTTATTTGTCGCTGGCTGGCAATGTCGCCAGGGCGCAGGGCAATAATAGCCGCGCCCTCAGTTATTTCAAAAAAGCATTGGCGATGGAGCAGGCGCAAAGAACCGTGGTCGGTTCAGGCCCCAATGGTTTGCGCCTGGTGGATGCTGCGCCAGCCAGTACAGTCAGTGACTTCAAGGTCAATCCCTTTGCTGACCGCAAGCCAGCTGGTGCTGCCCAGGCAGGACAACCGCAATTAAAAATGGTTGCGCCAAACGCAGCGCAGGGGCCGGTATTGAAGGAAACCCCGGGTGGTAACCCTAGTGGTAACTCAAGCGGCAACTACACCGGTGGCATCTTTGCCCCGGTTGGCAAACCGTTGTCGCCGCAATCTGCACCGGCGGCTGTACCGCTCAATAATGTTGCGCCAGCAGTCGTTGCTCCCAGGGCAATCCCCAGCCTGCCAAGTTTGCCAGTGGCTCCTAAAACGCAGGCTGCACCGGCCAACGTTCCTGCCAGCGTTCCGGCAAATTTGACACCCACACCTGCCAGCGTTCCCGCAAGTTCAACACCGCCTGTCAAGGCACCAGCCAGCCCGACCGGGATTTTGCAGCCAGCCCTGCCCAAGGCAGTGGGTGCTCCGCCCGACCCTAATCGCGAGCGGCCAGATACCTATAACAATGGTGCGAGCATGCAAAGCCCGTATCCTGCAGGGCAGACCATGCTGGCACAATATACCCAGGCCACGCCTTACATACCACCCAGGGTTAGCAACACTGCGCCAGTCGCTGTACCACAACAGTACGCCGCAGCGAACAGCAGCTATGCGACGGTAGCAGCCAACACAGCAGCCACGACAAGAGCCAAGCCAGTAAAAGCGGCAAATGTCAGTCCAGAAGAAGCAGCGTTGCTCAAAGAAATTGACGCCATCAACGACCTCAAGAGAACAGAAGTGTCAGTTGAAGTCGCAGGCCGTGCGCGTAGCGGAGAAAAAGGCCTGTCCGCCCTGACAGATATAGAA
>NZ_QJKB01000016.1:0-45881 GCF_003201815.1 Undibacterium pigrum | reverse complement strand
TTGACGCCATCAACGACCTCAAGAGAACAGAAGTGTCAGTTGAAGTCGCAGGCCGTGCGCGTAGCGGAGAAAAAGGCCTGTCCGCCCTGACAGATATAGAAACCCCCATAGAAGCCCGCATCAATACCTTGGGTCTTGGTCAGTTTGGTCTCAAGATCATCCCCGTGGTGGTTGATGCAGGTACCCTGTTTCTCAACGACCCCGCAGTCTCAGGCCAGTTTGGCCGCAATGCCATCGTCGTAGAACGCGCCAGATACGCCAAAGTCCAGTTCACCACCATCGCCCGCCAGCAAGGCCTCTCCAATGTCGCCACGCTGGACCAGGAAGCCAAAGGCGTCGCCCTCAACCTCAGCTACGAACTCGCTGGCGTCAGAGCAGACCTCGGCTCCAGCCCCATAGGCTTCCCCGTACAAAACGTAGTTGGTGGCCTGCGCTGGAGTGGCAGCGATGACGGACTCAGCCTGGGCATAGAAGTCGCCCGCCGCTCAGTCACCGACAGCTACCTCTCCTATGCCGGGTCTAAAGACAGCCTCTACGGACTCACCTGGGGTGGCGTCACCCGTACAGGCGTCAAACTTGACACCTCCTATGACGGAGAAGAAGGAGGCGTCTACGCCAGCGCAGGCTACTATGGCCTCACCGGTAAAAACGTCGCCAAAAACACCGAAGCAGAAATTGGCGTAGGCGCCTACTGGCGCGCCTACAAAACCAACGACTTCAGCTTCACCACAGGGTTGGGTTTAACCTCCTTCTTCTACAACAAAAACCTGCGCTACTTCACCTACGGACATGGCGGCTACTTCAGTCCCAAATCCTATGTTGCAGTAGGCATCCCGCTAGAAATCGCAGGACGCAAAGGCAAACTCTCCTACCAGATCGCCAGCTCACTTGGTGTCCAGCACTTCCGCGAACTGTCTGCCCCGTACTATCCAAATTCACCGGCAGACCAGGCAGAGCTGGAACAATTTGCGGCAGCCAATCCCACCATCAACATCCAGACCAACTATGCTGGACAAACCAGGACAGCGTTTGCATTCAAGATAGGTGGCGCAGCAGAATACCAGCTGACCCCACATTTATTCCTGGGAGGCAAGATCAGTGCAGACAACTCGGGCGACTTCAACGACACCTCCGCCGCGGTCTACTTGCGCTATAGCTTTGAGCCACGCAGAAGTCCTGTCGGCTTCCCGCCTGTTGCTCCAAAGGCTTACTATCAGGGCAATTAAGATGTAAAGCTCTAAGGATAAAAAACCGCCAAATTCCACATGATTTGGCGGTTTTTTATTAGATTTGCAATAGATTTACAATTCCTGCCACACATCTACTTCCTATTTATGCTGGCTTACTTCAAAATGCAGGTGAAGTGAGTGTTTATTTATCAGCATCGCCAGTACAGTATGCTCACTAGCCAGGAAGTGGAAAAGGGGACATGAATGACTTTTAAGAAGAAAGCGCTGGTATTGGCGCTTTTGACGGCATATCTGGAAAGCGGGACAGCTCTCGCGAATTCCCCTTTGACGCAACAATTGAAAGAACAGGCGCAATTCTGGGCCCAGCGTGGCAAAGACGAAAATGCCGCCGATGCCTGGCGCAAGGTTTTAAAAATAGAACCATCCAATGTGGACGCCTTGCTGGCGCTGGTTTTATTTGAAGCCAAGGCAGGCAATACCGCCCAGGCCAAAGCCTATTATTCCAAACTCCGTGGCGCGCAAGCCAGTATTTCACAACTGCGCATGGCTGAAAATGCCGTGCTGCACGGTGGCACCAGCGGCGGGCAGCTGGAAGAAGCGCGCAAGCTGGCCAAGCAGGGTGATGCTGACAGCGCCGTGGAAGCCTATAAGCAAATGGGTGATCCCTCCAAGCTGAAGGGCGATGCCGCATTTGAATATTTCCAGGTACTGGCAGGCACCAAGGCTGGCTACCCCGATGCCAAACGAGGTCTGGAAAAATTACTCAAGGAAAACCCGGGCAATACCCGTTATGCCCTGGCTTATGCCCAGGTATTGACGTATCGCGAGCCAACACGCGTGGAGGGCATGGCTGCGCTGGAACAACTGACCGTCAAGGGCGATGTTGGCAAGCAGGCTGGTGACTCATGGCGTCAGGCCCTGAGCTGGATGGGCGTCAAGAATGAAAATGCCAGGCACTTCCGCCGTTATCTGGATAAATTCCCTGAAGATCAGGTAATCAGTGAGCGCCTGGCCAGTTTAAGTCATCCTGCTGCACCAGCCGTACCTGAAGAAAAAAGTAATCCTGCAAAAGTGCTCGCCGCAGCAAAACAGAGCACGGCAGTGAAGGCCGTGGCTGAAACCAAAAAAAGCATGGAGTCGGCAGCCAGGACGGAAGTCGTCGAGAAAGCCGAAGTTAAACCTGAAGCCAAAACTGCAAGCAAGTCCGAATCCAAAGCAGCAGCCAGGGCAGAGGCACAGGCAAAAACAACTGGCGACGCACTGGAGAAAACCCGCATCGCAGCCTTTAAGGCCCTGGATGATAATGATCTCAAGGTCGCAGCGGCAGCTTTTCAGGGGCTCATCAAATCTCACCCCAGAGACTCGGCAGGATATGGTGGCATGGGTCTGGTGAAAATGCGCCAGGATGAATTCACTGAATCACGTACGCTGCTGCAAAAAGCAGTAGAGCTGTCGCCAGCCAGTCGCAAGGACCAATGGAAGCCCGCTTTCGACCGAGCCAATTACTGGGGCATGATAGCCGATGCCCGCACTGCATTTGAAGACAGCGATAGTGCAAAAGGTATAGGCTTGTTGCGCAAGGCAGTCGCCATGGACCCGAAAGAGCCAGTCGGCATACTGCAACTGGGTGATGCCTTGCTGGCTGAAAATGATCTGGTTGGTGCCGAGGCAAATTTCCGCCTGGTCTTGCGTGACGACAAAAAGAACCAGGGGGCGCTTGATAGCCTGATAGGTGTACTGGCTCTGCAAAAACGTATCAAGGATCTGGAAGAACTGAGCGCCTATATGTCGCCGCGCCAGATGACAGTCTTGTCTGAGTTGAAAGCTACCCAGTTATGGGACAAAGCCAAAGCTGCCGAGGTAGCCGGTGATATAGCAACTGCCCAGGCCAGTCTGGAAGATGCAGTGCTCATGACGCCAGATAATCCCTGGTTGCGCATGGCTCTGGCAAAAATTTATCTCGGTCAGAACGCACCAGGAGCCGCCCGCGCGCTCATGGATGCCATCGCCAATGTAGAAAACCCGCAGGCCGAAGCCCTGTATGCCAGTGCTCTGCTTAGCGCCATGCAGCAATTGTGGTGGGAAGGTTTGGTGACACTGGAGCGTCTGCCTGCCGCCGCCAGAAAACCAGAAATGTTTGAATTGCAAAAACGCCTGTGGACGAGGGTGCAGGTTGATCGCCTTAATGTCTTTGTCAATCGTGGCGATACCACCAGAGCGCGTGAGTTGCTGGGTCTCATAGAAAACACGGCAGGTAATAGTCCAGAGTTTGTTGGCATTATCGCGGCCTTCCATATGAAGGTCGGTGACCCTGCTCATGGCCTGGCACTGGTCAAGCGGGCAGTGGAGTCTACGCCTAATCCCCAGGCTGGTTTATTGCTGCAATATGCCATGGCCTTATTGCGTGCCAACCAGGAAGCAGAAGTGCTGGCTGTCATGCGCAAGGTCACTGACATGCCCAGGCTGACGGCTGAAGAGGTCACTGATTACAAAGACTTGCAACGCATAGTTTCCATGCGCTATTCAGAGCGGGCCAGGGAGGCGGGTGACTATGCCAGTGCCTTTAATTTCATCCAGCCCATGCTGATGGACAACCCCGAAGACAGTTTGTTGCTGCTGGCTCTGGCACGCATTTATTCTACGTCGGGTGATACTGATGCTGCCAAAGACTTGTATCAGCGGGTACTGGAGTCAGAGCCAGAAAACCCTGAAGTCTTGCAGGCGCTGGTATATGCCGCCATACAGGTCAAAGACTTTGGTACGGCAGAGCAGCACCTGGCCACACTGATGCAATTACAGCCTGGTAACCCACGCTTTATTTCCCTGGCAGGCAATCTCGCCCGTGCGCAAGGCCAGAGTGGCAAGGCTCTGGAATATTTCCGTCAGGCCCTGGCGCTGGAACAGGCTCAAAGACCAGCGAATGGTCTGGGTGCAAATGGCATGCGTCTGGTTGCCCAGGCCCCGGCTGCCAATGTTAATGAGTTCAGTGTTAACCCTTTTACAGACCGCAATGACCGTAGTGGAAGGGGGCAAACTGCCGTTGCCATGAATAATGCGCCAGTGCAGCAAGCTGTGGCAGCCAATTCCCGCAGCGCCCTGTTTGCGCCTGTAGGTGTGCCTCTGCAGCAAGTGCCTCAGTATGCACAACCACAGTATGCGCAGGCACAACCACAGTATGCTCAACCGCAGTACGCACAGCCTCAGTACGTGCAACCGCAATACGCGCAAGCTCAACCACAATATGTTCAACCGCAGCCGCAGTACGCACAGCCGCAGTATGTGCAGCCTCAGCCACAGTATGTACAACCACAATATGCGCAAGCACCTCAGCCTGCTCCGCAATATGTGATACCGCAATTGCCTGCTGCTACCCTGGCGGCGGCGCAACAAAGCCGGGCAGCTAATTCAGCCAGCCCAGCTACCGTAGCTGCAGCACCAGTGGCAAGTATTCCGCAATTGCCAGCCAGTGCCTTGAACAGATCAGCAGCACCTGTGCCAGCACTGCCTCAGCAAGCTTATTCAGCTAGTGCAGCGTCTGCTGCGTCCGTACAGGGCGGTTCAAGTGGAAATGTCAGCAGTGCTACGGGCGCGGCTACTGTCTATCAAATTCCACCAGCGAATATATCGCGCACGCCGCTGACGCAGACACAGCCGGTACAAAATAATCCACTGCAAAACCAGCCTGCGCCAAGAAATAATTATGATGCCAGTGGCGGTACTGGTAATGGAAATGCGCCATCTGTGTTGACGCCATATGTCCCGGCCAAGGTCAGTTACACTGCTGCGCCAGTCGCTGTTCCACAACAGTACGCCGCAGCGAACAGCAGCTATGCAACGGTAGCAGCCAACACAGCAGCCACGACAAGAGGTAAGCCAGTAAAAGCGGCGAACGTCAGTCCAGAAGAAGCAGCCCTGCTCAAAGAAATCGACGCCATCAACGACCTCAAGAGAACAGAAGTGTCAGTTGAAGTCGCAGGCCGTGCGCGTAGCGGAGAAAAAGGCCTGTCCGCCCTGACAGATATAGAAACCCCCATAGAAGCCCGCATCAATACCTTGGGTCTTGGTCAGTTTGGTCTCAAGATCATCCCCGTGGTGGTTGATGCAGGTACCCTGTTTCTCAACGACCCCGCAGTCTCAGGCCAGTTTGGCCGCAATGCCATCGTCGTAGAACGCGCCAGATACGCCAAAGTCCCGTTCACCACCATCGCCCGCCAGCAAGGCCTCTCCAATGTCGCCACGCTGGACCAGGAAGCCAAAGGCGTCGCCCTCAACCTCAGCTACGAACTCGCTGGCGTCAGAGCAGACCTCGGCTCCAGCCCCATAGGCTTCCCCGTACAAAACGTAGTTGGTGGCCTGCGCTGGAGTGGCAGCGATGACGGACTCAGCCTGGGCATAGAAGTCGCCCGCCGCTCAGTCACCGACAGCTACCTCTCCTATGCCGGGTCTAAAGACAGCCTCTACGGACTCACCTGGGGTGGCGTCACCCGTACAGGCGTCAAACTTGACACCTCCTATGACGGAGAAGAAGGAGGCGTCTACGCCAGCGCAGGCTACTATGGCCTCACCGGTAAAAACGTCGCCAAAAACACCGAAGCAGAAATTGGCGTAGGCGCCTACTGGCGCGCCTACAAAACCAACGACTTCAGCTTCACCACAGGGTTGGGTTTAACCTCCTTCTTCTACAACAAAAACCTGCGCTACTTCACCTACGGACATGGCGGCTACTTCAGTCCCAAATCCTATGTTGCAGTAGGCATCCCGCTAGAAATCGCAGGACGCAAAGGCAAACTCTCCTACCAGATCGCCAGCTCACTTGGTGTCCAGCACTTCCGCGAACTGTCTGCCCCGTACTATCCAAATTCACCGGCAGACCAGGCAGAGCTGGAACAATTTGCGGCAGCCAATCCCACCATCAACATCCAGACCAACTATGCTGGACAAACCAGGACAGCGTTTGCATTCAAGATAGGTGGCGCAGCAGAATACCAGCTGACCCCACATTTATTCCTGGGAGGCAAGATCAGTGCAGACAACTCGGGCGACTTCAACGACACCTCCGCCGCGGTCTACTTGCGCTATAGCTTTGAGCCACGCAGAAGTCCTGTCGGCTTCCCGCCTGTTGCTCCCAAAGCTTACTATCAGGGGAATTGAATTCCTAATTTAGCTAACTCATTCTGAAAACAAGATGAAAGTCATGAGATCCATTATCCAGTTTGTCAGTGCCAGTTTGCTGGTGCTGAGTGCCAGCACCGGTGCATATGCACAAGACCCCAATGTAGAAGGGCGTAATTTCCTGGCTGAAGGAAATAATAGTGCCGCCAGTAAAAAATTTGCCGAAGCTGCCAAGATCAATCCCTTTGATGCTTCTGCGCTGAACAACCAGGCTGTGGCCCTGGCCGCGCAAGGCGACAATGAAAAAGCCCTGAATCTGCTGGAAAGAGCAAACCGTCTCGCCCCAAATCGTGCCGATATCACGGCCAACCTGAATGAATTGCGCAACTGGATGAACCGTAATTCACCGCAAGTAGCGGCAGTGCAGAGAAAATCCCCCGTCCCGGGTGCCTACCCCAATCAGGGTGACATTCCACCAGAACCACCACCATTGTGGAAAAAATGAGTGAATAGAGAGGGAATAGGGGCGCAGGCAGAGGTGCTCCAAAGAAAGCATAAGCTTATTTCCGGAACATTCTTGCAAATTGCTGAATTCTGAGGCACTATAGTTTTGAAATACTCGTTTTGGCGAGTGAAATCATGCCTAAACAAAAAATAAGCAATAATTGAGTTGAATATACACGCAAATATTTACAAATATTGATATGAAACACACTGCTTTCTTTTTCTTCTTTTATTTTAGCTATTCCAAGCCAAGGGCGGTGGAAAGACGGTAAGCACTCGAAGAAAAAGAGCTAAGCCAAAATTCTAAAAAACCGCCCGATCAGGCGGTTTTTTTTTGCCCTTGCATTTATTACCAGTAAATCGCAATGAGGCCAGAAAAGAAATTGAATAGTAATTATCTTTACCGATCAGAATTTTTACTACATTTACATCTATTATTTTTTAAGAAATTCTCAGGAGAAGACATGCAACGCACCGATGATTTACGCATACGCGAAATGAAGGAACTGGTTCCACCCTCACATTTGATACGTGAGTTTGCCTGCTCTGAAAAAGCGTCGGAAACCGCAGCCAATGCCCGCACCGCCCTGCATCGCATCCTGCATGGTCAGGACGACAGACTCATGGTCGTCATCGGCCCATGCTCCATTCATGACACCAAGGCCGCGATGGAATATGCACATCGCCTCGCAGAAGAGCGTCCGCGCTTTGCCGGTGAGCTGGAAATCATCATGCGCGTGTATTTCGAAAAACCGCGCACCACGGTAGGCTGGAAAGGGCTCATCAATGACCCTTACCTCGATAACAGTTTCCGCATCAATGATGGTTTGCGCATTGCCCGTGAACTGCTGCTTAATATCAATGAACTGGGCCTCCCAGCAGGCACAGAATACCTTGACGTCATCAGCCCACAATACATCGCTGACCTGATCAGCTGGGGCGCTATCGGTGCCCGCACCACAGAGTCTCAAGTCCACAGGGAGCTGGCATCCGGCTTGTCTTGCCCGGTAGGCTTCAAGAACGGCACTGACGGCAATGTCAAAATCGCTGTTGATGCCATAAAGGCGTCATCCCAGCCGCATCATTTTTTATCTGTCACCAAAGGCGGTCATTCAGCCATCGTCTCCACCAATGGCAATGAAGACTGCCATATCATCCTGCGCGGCGGCAAGACGCCCAATTATGATGCCGTCAGTGTTGATGCAGCCTGCAAGGACATCGCCAATAGTGGCCTGGCTTCACGCCTGATGATTGATGCCTCGCATGCCAATAGCTCAAAAAATCCCGCCAACCAGATTCCAGTCTGCGCTGACATAGGCAAGCAAATAGCTGATGGCGATACCCGCATAGTGGGTGTCATGATCGAGTCCCATCTGGTCGCCGGTCGCCAGGACCTGGTGCCCGGCAAGGAGCTGGTCTATGGCCAATCTGTGACAGATGGTTGCATAGACTGGGAGTCGAGCATCAAGGTGCTGGAAGGCCTGGCTGAGGCAGTAAAGCAAAGGCGCTTGAAGCAGTCTTATTGAGAACAATACCTGCATGTACTGATTGCCATATTCTTACACCAAACTTTTTTAAACGATGATAGTTAAAAAGGCTTGGTCGCAGTTTACTTATGCATGGCCACAATCATCTTGTGGCCATGAGTTCGTTTCTCTTTGATTTTTATTGTTCATGTTTGAATTTACTTCGCGCAATTTTCTACATGATCCAGATAGCGGCACTTTTTCTGAAGCGTAGAATGCGCAATTTCATCTTTGTGAAAATTCCGTAACTTTTATTCTAAGGTGAATTTTGAATATTACTCTGGCAAAGAAAATTGCAGAATTCGAACCAACAGATGGAAGTTGGTTAGAACTCGAATCCATGTTTGAAGACGTATTTTCTTCAACGGAAGCAAAATTTTATTACGTCGCTATTTTCAATTTATTTGAGCGTTTTGCTGAGGATGATGGTGCAGGTGTTTTTTGGTCAGCAGTCCATGGAATGGAGGCGCGTGATGACTACGAAGAAGAGCTCGTTAGATTTTTTCGCCGTCATCCAACAGAAATGACAAGAATCATGCTGAAACGGATACGCAATTCAGGAGCGAAGTCGGTAGCTGGCATTTCTATCGATACACTCATTTCCTAAACTGCGCCATGCAGTGATAATTTACTTGCAAGCTATTATTAGTGGGATTCAATTGACGAATCAATACCGCTTTGTTAACGTCATCTGATCCCCCTCACGCCGCATTTCCATGCGGTTTAAGAATGACATGCCCAGCAAGGGTACATCCAGGCCTCCTTCTATGACTGAAGCATCGACCTGATTGAGTTCTACATCGCCTATCCTGACTGTATCGAGTTTGATGATATAGGTGGGGACTATGCCACCAGCCGTGCGACTGGAGCTTAACTGGCCCTTTTTGTAGTTGATACCCAGCCGGATGGCGTCAGCAGCAGGCAGGGCAATCAAGCTGGCCCCGGTATCGACCATCATGTTCACGCTGCCGCCATTGATGGTGGCTTGCGCCATGAAGTGGCCACGGTCGCCTGCTTTCAAGACGACACTATTGCCACTGCTGGCCGCCGATCGGTGTACGGTTTGCCCCAGGGTCAGGACTTTGCGCTTGCCATTCACTGTGATAGTGGCTGATTCGCGATCAGCATCGATGAGCTTGGTATCGCTGCTGATAGTACTACCCACGGCATAAGTTTTAGGTGGTGCGCCATCTACAACAAGAATGGCTTTCCCGGGAAACAGGCCAACCACACCGATATCGGTAGCATGGCTCAATGCTGAGCAAAGCAGCAGGCTCATTACACTGAGCCTTTTCAAATTTTTCACAGCTAAGGACATTATTGGCTTAATCGCGGAAGTTATTGAATTCCAGAGGCAGGTCCTTGATTTCCTTACGCAACATCGCCATTGCAGCTTGCAGATCATCGCGTTTGGCTCCAGTCACACGCACGGCATCACCTTGTATGCTGCCCTGTACTTTCAGCTTGCTGTCCTTGATGGCTTTGACAATTTTCTTTGCATCTTCGGTTTCTATACCGTTTTTAACCTTGATGCCTTGCTTGACTTTGTCTCCGCCAATTTTTTCGACTTTACCCATGTCGAGAAAACGCACATCGACATTGCGCTTGGCCAGTGTCATGGTCAATTCCAGGCGAACCTGATCGAGATGGAATTCGGAGTCACCATAAATAGTCAACTCGCGGTCCTTTTGTTCTACTTTGGCGCTGCTGCCTTTCAGGTCGAAGCGGTTAGTGACCACTTTGTTGGTTTGATCAATGGCATTCTTGACATCAACCATATTGGCTTCAGAGACGGTATCAAAAGAGGGCATCTTGCTTCCTTGCATAAAATGATGAATTAGCCGCCATTTTAGCAAATGCAGGCAGGCATGAGAGAGCAAAGGCTATAATTTGGGTCTTATGACGAATTTACTCACATTTTCAGCAGATTATTCTCTGCAAAACCTGAATACCTTTGGTATCGCCGCCCGCGCGAGCCAGTTTTTGCGTGTAGAGCAACTGGCGCAACTGCAAGCCATCTTTGCTGATGCCCAGCTCAAAGCCATGCCGCGACTGATACTTGGTGGTGGTAGCAATCTGGTCTTGTCCGATCAAGTGAACGCCCTGGTCTTGCACATGGCATTGAAAGGAAGGCAAATCCTTGGTGAAGATGAGGATTATGTCTATGTGCAGGCAGCTGCCGGTGAAAACTGGCATGAATTTGTGCTGTGGACGCTGGAGCAAGGCCTGGGCGGTTTGGAAAACCTGTCACTGATACCTGGCACGGTAGGAGCCGCGCCCATACAAAATATCGGTGCGTATGGAATAGAAATCCAGGATGTGTTTGCCAGCCTGAGCGCCTTTGATTTTGTTACTGGTGAAATAGTGGAAATCGACAAGGCGACATGTAATTTTGCTTATCGTGACAGTATTTTCAAGCAAGATTATAAAGACCGCATGGTCATTCTCAGCGTGCGCTTTGCCTTACCCAAGCGATGGCAAGCCAGATTAGGCTACGCCGATGTGGCGCAATATTTAAGCCAGCATCAGATTGAACTCCCTGCGGCAAAAGATGTCAGTAATGCCATCATTGCCATACGCCAGGCCAAATTACCCGATCCTGCCAAAATAGGTAATGCTGGCAGTTTTTTCAAAAACCCTATAGTGCCTGCCGCACAGCGTGACAATTTGCTGGCAGCGCATCCCATGCTGGTTAGCTACCCGCAGGACAAGGGCGATTACAAACTTGCCGCAGGCTGGTTGATAGATCAGTGCGGCTGGAAGGGCAGGCAATCAGGGCGCGCAGGCGTGTATGAGAAACAGGCCCTGGTGCTGGTGAATCATGGTGGAGCGACCGGGGCTGAGGTAAGGGCGCTGGCACAGGCGGTTCAGGCCGATGTGTATGCGAAATTTGCTGTCAAGTTAGAGATAGAGCCAGTCTTTTTTTGACTGTGTAAATTTGCCTCCTTAATTTTGTCGATGGCGCTTGCTTATGCGAAGTGAATTTGTCAGACAATCTTCAGCATGCTATCCAATTTAAAACTCATTCCAGAAAATACCATATAGAATTTTTATGTCAGAGTCCAACATCACTAATGTAGAAAAAAAGTTTGAAGAAGCAGGAGGCCAAGTTGAATCACAAGCTCCTTCCGTCTTATCTTCAAGCCAAAGTGCAGAAGAAAAAGCAGGATGGACCCGCTTAATCAGTGAGGCTTTAAGAATCAGTTTCCTGAAGAGCCCACACTGGGAAGGAATACCAGTTTCGCCTTCCATTATGTTGCTCCTGGTAGCAGGGTACATACTGACGATGATGTGCTTGCAGCGTCTGGCAATCGCTGGTCCTGCTGATTTCCATTTTCGCGCTATCGGTGCAAACTGGTTCGCCTTTGCATCCTGGGCCTGGCTTTGCTTCAGCTTGCGTCGTTATCCTGTTAATCCGGATAAAAAAAATACTGGTATTGCACCCAGCGCCAGTCATTTATTTGTGCTGTCCTTGGCGCAAGGCCTGTTCCTGTCCTTGATCTTGAACCTGCCTTTCTGCCTGGCGATGAACATGGGGTGGATCAGGTATGACCATTTTAGCCAGATCATCGGCTGGCTGATCTACCTTACACCGGTTTTGTTAACGATAGCAATTCAGTCAGTCTTTTTGTGGCGAGCATGTGATCGCCGTGCTTCGTCCATCGCGCTTATATTTTTTGTGACGATCAGTGGCGTCGCCATGCAAGTCACCACCAATCCACCACATTTCTGGTATCCGAAAAGGGTGGAAAGCAGTGACGCAGATAGTAGTGATAAGTCGCTGGATATTTCTCAGGAGATTTTTGAGGCACAAGCTGCGCTGCTGCAAGAAAAAATGGGGGCACTGCAGCCACAAAGACCTGGTGTCATTGATTTGTATAGTCTTAACTTCGCCCCCTATGGTGAAGAAAACGTCTTCCTGAATGAAACCAGCATGGTGTCACAAGTCATGGAGAAACGCTTTGATGCCGCAGGGCGTAGTCTGCTACTGGTGAATAATCCTGGCACGATAACCAGTTTGCCCTGGGCTACTCCACTGAATTTACAGCGAGCCATACAGCAGGTGGCAAAACGTATGGATCTCAATGAAGATATCCTCTTCCTGCACATGTCTTCCCACGGTGCCAGCGATGGTGAATTGTCTGCCGGGATGTGGCCACTCAGTGTTAAATCCGTCACGCCGGAAGACTTGAAGCAGTGGCTGGATGAGGCGGGTATCAAGCACAGAGTGATCTCCATTTCGGCCTGTTATGCAGGGAACTGGGTTGCGCCTTTGTCAGATGACAACACGCTGGTGATGACGGCATCGGATGCCGACCATACGTCGTATGGTTGTGGCAGCAAATCCGAGCTGACTTTTTTCGGCCGTGCCATGTACGATGAGCAATTGCGCGATAAGACTCTGTCTTTTGAAACTGCCCATGCTGCCGCCAGACCCATTATCAAACAACGGGAAGAGGAAGCAGGCAAGTCAGATGGATATTCCAATCCGCAAATAGCTGTAGGTGCCAATATTCGCGAACGCTTGAAATTATTGGAGCAACGCTTGTCTTCTATTGCAGGCGCGCCCCAACCAGTAAAATAGAGTGCTCGCGTTTTTGTTCAGCGCGACTTCTTCCATGATGAAATTGCCGTTGTACCGTTGCCACTGGCACTGGCCGGTACACGATAGCTCAGTTCATCGCCCTTCAATTCAAATTGCCGGGCTTGTTCTGTGCCATCCCAGTTTGGAAAAGAAGCATGTTCTATTCTGAACACCAGTACGTTGCGGTCGGTGTCAATGAAACAGCGGCCATAATGTGAACTGGTGTCCAGGGCGGCAGCCCGGTATTCTGCTTCCGTGCCTTTGCGCTTGTCGCCGCCTGCAAATCTGCTTCGAGTGGATTTATATATTTGCAGTGAATAACGTCCGCTTTCATCGATGATCAACAGGCCATGGGGATCGTTCCCAAAGGTTTCAGCCCGGCTGCCATCAGCGCGAATTTCAGGTGCAGCAGTCAATGTCCAGGTGCCAGTCAGCCGCTTTTGTGCCAGGGCATGCTTGTCCACTTCCTGTTCCGTAAAAGCATGGACAGGAAGGCATAAGAAGGCCATGCAGCTCAGCGTCATGCATGTCATCTTATATGCCACATTATTGCATGCCTTGTTCATGTTTTCTCCCTTGTCAAAGAGTTGCGGGCAGTCGCGCTGACAGCTAACAATAGTTTTCCTGTGGTCTGGCGTGATTCGAGGTCCGCATGGGCCTGTGCTGCCTGTTCCAATGGGTAGATTTGATTGATGCGTAAGTCCAGTATGCCTTCGCGCAACCAGGTGAAGATACGCAGGCCGCGGTATTGCAGGCTACCTGCATCGGCAACATGGTGAGCAAGGGTAGGGCGCGTCAGAAATAAAGAGCCCTGGCGGCACAACTGCATGGGGTCGATGGGAGGCACATTGCCACTGGATTGACCAAACAGGACCAGACTGCCGAGTGGCCGCAGCGATGCCATGCTAGCTAAGTAAGTGTGCAGGCCAACGGAGTCATAGACCACGTGTACACCCTGCTGTTGCGTCATATCCTTGACGGCGCTGACGAAATCGGTCTCTGTGTACAGCACCACATGATCAGCACCTGCCGCTTGAGATAGCCTGGCTTTTTCTGCTGTCGAAACCGTGCTGATGACCCTGGCAGCTTTGTGCTTCAGTATCTGGGTTAGCAGCAGGCCAACACCGCCAGCACCGGCATGCACCAGCGCCGTATCTCCAGCTTGTGCACGATAACTGGTTTCGCACAAATACTGCGCAGTCACCGCTTGCAGCATGGCGGCTGCGGCATTGCATGTACTCAGGTATTCTGGCAATGCAATCAGCTTCCAGGCGGGTATTGCCAGGTATTCAGCATACGAGCCTGGTTGAGATAACCATGCTACCCGTGTGCCAGATGGTAATACACCATTGCCTTCTACTACCGTACCCGCACCTTCTGCACCTGGTATGCAGGGAAGACTGGCTGGATTTTGTCCATTGCGCTGATATACGTCGGCGTAATTGATACCTGCATAATCGACCTGCACCAGTACCTCGCCATGTTTAAGTACAGGCATGGCAATTTCTTTTAACTCCAGTACTTCGGGGCTGCCTTGTGAAAACAATTGTATGGCTTGCATAATTTTCTTTCTTTGAATGACTGACTGTCAGCTTACTCAAAGTAGTTAAGAAAGAAAATTGCTGAAATATTCGCCTGGACTGTGCATAATTGCACCATGATGAATTGGGATGATTTACGTTATTTCCTGGCACTCGTCGATTGCGGTACCTTGACGGGGGCAGCACGTCGTCTGCAAGTTGAACATACCACTGTCGCCCGGCGTATCGATGCGCTTGAGACGGCACTAGGCTTGCGATTATTTGACAGACTGGTACGTGGCTGGCAATTGACGACGGAAGGGCAAGATCTGGTTGCTCATGCCAGGGAGGTAGAAGAGCGCTGGTTCAGTTTTGAAAGAAAAGCGCTGCAAGCTGGAAAAATGGAAGGAGTGGTGCGCATTTCTGCACCACCCACTTTATCAACATTCATGCTTGCCCCGCATTTGAAAACCCTGTGTCAAAATCTGACAGGCATTGAACTTGAATTGCAGGCAGAGCGCCAGCAAGTCAGTCTCGGTAAGCGCGAGGCAGATATCGCTCTGCGCATGACGCGCCCACAAACAGCAGGGCTGGTCATAAAGCCCTTGGCCAGCATAGGCTATGGCTTGTATTCCACTAAAACCTATTTGAAGAAGCATGCTGCCGCAGACTGGGCGTTTATTGCCTATGAAAAAAACTCCTCCACACCACATCATCAGTGGCTGGAGCAGTACCTTGGGCAACGTAGCGTCAGCTTGCGTAGCAATGATCAGATGGTCATGGCGCAATGTGCTGCCGCTGGTATGGGAGTTACTGTTTTACCCCATTATCTGCGCCAGAGTCACCGGGACTTGTGCCGCATTGAGCAGGAAGCTTGCCCTGTCCAGAGAAAGCTCTGGCTAGTCATGCATGATGATGTCAGGCGCTCTCCCAGAGTCAGGGCAGTGGCTGATCAGTTGATAGAATTGTTTGCGAAAGAAATAATACAAAGCTTGTTGAACTGATATTTTTTTTCAGATGTTAACAAAGTCCGTGTTTTTGCCTGCTTGCCGCAGTGCACGCTTTAATGCAGAACCCAGTATCATATGTTTTTTGGATTATTAGGTGCTGCAAAATGGATACCCTGCTCATTATTGATATGCAAAATGCATGGCTACATGCAGGAACACCTCGCTACGATAAGGCAAATGTCATTGCCCGCATCAGGCGTGCAGCTGAGTATATTCGTCAGCATGGTGGTCAGGTGATTTTCATACGTCATGCCAACGATGATGCACTGGCTGGCTCAGCCGGTTGGGAAGTCATACCTGAACTACCCTTTACCCCCGGCGATGTCTTTGTTGATAAGACTGCCTGCGATTCTTTTGCGCAAACAGGTTTGCTTGCCCACTTGAAAATTACAGGTGCACGCAACCTGATCTTATGTGGCCTTGCGACCGAGTTTTGCATGGATAGCACGGTACGGTCAGCAGCATCGCATGGCTTTGATGTTACCGCCTTGTCAGATGCGCATACCACCGGCGACAGACCACATATGCGGGCTGAAAAAATCGTCGAACATCATAACTGGGTGTGGTCGAATATTGCTACGCCCATCAATAGCCGTATCATGGTGCGCACCTCAGAAGAGGTGTTTGGTATTCGTATTTGAAGCCAGGGCTGGTAAGACGGAGGGGTTTGATGGCAGGTCCATCAATTGCCCCAGTCTGCCATGCTTATTTGGAGCAGCCCATTTCTTTCAGGCTGGTTTCAATTCTTCGCTTGTTATCTGCCATGGCTTCCATTTCCTGCACACTGCCGCCCGCTTTTTGATTGCTGCGTGCAGTACTGATTTGCCTGCGTATATCCTCACATGCTTCCTGCTTGCGTGCGGCTTCATTTGTATCAGCTTTGTTGCTGTCTTTAGTGTTTGGTCCATTCACCGCTTTACGTTCAGCAGCCAGATGGCGGTTGACTTCATCCTCATACGAGCGCGTACCAAATTTGCGTTCAGTATCCTTGTCTGCCATGCAGTCGTTTTCGATCTTCGTGCGTATATCACTGGAATTACCGCGCAGGGCATACACATCAGCAATCAGTTTGCGTTGTTCTGAGGTCTTTGCATCAGCCGCTACTTTATCCTGGAAGGCACCGCCTTCTTTTAGCCATATTATTTTTTTTGCTTCTTCCCCGCGGCGCATGCAATGTGCATCCAGTGGCGGTTTATCTGAGACGGGCTGACTCTGGGCCTTCTTGATTAACTGACCGGCCTGGCCATTGTCGCAAGGCTTATCCTGATAGGTGCTGCCACAGCGATACAAATTTTGTGCCTGGGCTGTAGTGGTAAAGCCAGTGCTTAAGCACAGCAATAAAGATGCTGATATGCCTAGTGATGTGGTAAGTGCGCGTAGTGTCAACATACTGAGTCAGCCTGTTTTAATCCAGAATGCAGGACTTTACCATCCCAATGCTAAAATGGTCAAAACACTTGCCAGCTTGCTGTTTTGTAAGCTGCACCATCAATAGATTCCGCTTGAACTTGGTCAAGCTGTCAAGGCGATGGAAACATCGCCCTGACTACTCTGTCCGCCATCTCTGCTTGAAAGGTGTCGCCGTGTCTGGATTGATCCGTAATGTCTTCACGATACTGCATGCCTTGTTTATCTATGGATTTGGCCGCAAACGCACCAGTGTTGCAGACGGGGTTTGTTCCCACTTTTGGATCGGCCCCTGGGATACCGGCATTAAAACTTTGAAGAGTGATAAATACTTCCAGCTTGCAGAATCAGCGCAAATCGATTTTGTGATCAGAGCCGGTTTACTGGGTCCCATGCTGGCGAGTGGTACGGCCTTTGTGAATGTCTCGCAGCTAGTCAGTTTCATGAAGCCAGTGTATCTTTTCCAGCGAGTGCAGGTGCTTACGCACATCATTTATGCCGATGAAAAATACACGTATTTCTCGCATCAGTTCTATATACGAGAGTCGCTTCACGCAGAACTGCTGGTCAAGATGAAGTTTAAAAGGAAACGTTTAACAGTAGAGCCATTTTCATTATTGCAAATGCGATTTGACGAACTGCCCGCTCAGTTGATTGCCTGGAATCAGACCTTGCAAGCGATGGCGCCCGCAGGACGTGCGCCTGAATGAATTAACGCCCGCCCGATACATCAACAAAGCTGCCAGTGATATAAGAAGCCGCATCGCTTAATAAAAAACTGATGGCTGCTGCCACTTCCTCCGGTGCACCACCGCGTTGCATAGGGACATTCGTCTTGAGTCTTTCTACCCGATTGGCTTCACCGCCGTCAGCATGCATAGTGGTGTAGATCAACCCTGGCCGCACGCTGTTGACGCGTATGCCCTCATTTGCCACTTCCACCGACAAACCTTTGGTCAGGGTATCAATGGCCCCCTTGGTTGCCGCATAATCGATATATTCATTGGCTGAACCCAGCCGTGCTGCGGCTGACGAGACATTCACGATAGCACCACCTTTGCCACCATGCCTGGTCGACATGCGTTTCACCGCTTCGCGGCAGCATAAAAAATAACTGGTGACATTGGTGCTCAACAAGCGATTGATACGTTCAGCCGTCAAGTCTTCCAGGCGGCATTGCTGCATCAGGATGCCCGCATTATTGACCAAAGCATCCAGTTTACCGAGTCGCGTATCAATCTCTGCAAACAGGCGCACGACGTCGACTTCATTGGCAACGTCAGCCTGTATGGCAATCGCTGTGCCGCCTTGTGACTGTATGTCTTGCACGACTTGCTGCGCAGCTTCGTGCTTGTGCAGATAGTTGATACAGACTGCATAACCGGCAGCCGCCAGTTGAAGTGCCGTGGCGGCACCTATGCCGCGACTGCCACCTGTGATCAATGCTATTTTTGCGACTTTTGTCATTTATCCTTCTCCGTGCAAGCTTCTCAAGCTGCGATGCCAATGTACAAGTATAGATACTGATGCTGTGACGATGAATGAAATTTATTTGTCGACGGCAGGCGGGGAGGCGCTTATTTTTTCAAGTGCTATCGTCACATCGAAAGCAGGGTTGGTCTGCAATCTGCTCTTGGGATATTTTTGCTTGCCACATTGCATGGTTTCCCTGGTTTGCCCACCGCAATACCAAGCCTCACCTTCAGGGTGAGAAAAAGTGATCGTATAGCTGGGATAAGTCTGCGCCAGAGTATGAGCCATACTCGGATACTTGTCTTTGGGCTCGGCATATTTACGTGCGTGTATGCCGCCTACCAGTATCAATAGAGTGTGTTGTGGGTAAAGTCTGGCACGTACATTGATGTTGAGTGCCATGATGGTTTCTCTATAGCCACCCCAAAATGATTCCTGCTTTTGCAGGCGAACTGGCCAGCTGTTTTCTGCCTGGTCAAACGCAAATACCATCACGGGCAAGCCAGCTTTATTCCATTTGCGACTGGTTTCAATGACAGAAAAAATTGCCTCACTGGCCATGCCATATTTTCTGGCTTTATGCCAAAAAATCCCGTTCAACAAATCCATGCGGTCATATGCGTCGCCGTCAGATTGCAGGTAATTATTGATGGCTTCCTGCTCGCTGGCAGGTATCTCCAGGCCTATCAACAATGGCTTGCCATTGTTGAGCAAGCGACATGCTACTTGCAACAGATAGTCTGGAATTTCTACAATACCGTGAGAGTCATCAACGATGATGAGCCGGTTCTGGAGAGCTACTTCAGTTAAGCTTTTTTCAGCCTGACAGTCTGCTGCTTTTGCCTGCGCAGTTCCAAAGATGGAAATGCTCAGCAGCGTCAGGAAAATGTGGATCATTTTCATGGTGAATGCATATCCTGTTTTAATGACAAGATATGCATTCTAATATGAATTTAGCCTTTGCTACGGGCTTCTATCACTTCCCATTTTTCCAGCGCTTCCAGCAATTGCTCATCAATTTTGGCATGGCGTGCATTCAGGAGATTGGCTTGCTCCGGCCCGTTTTTATACAGATTGGCATCGGCCAGTTTTGCTGTGATGGATGCCTGCTCAGCTTCCAGCGCCGCGATCTGCTTGGGCAACTCTTCCAGTTCACGCTGCTCTTTGTAGCTGAGCTTTTTCGGCTTTGCTGCTGCTGGCGCACTCATGGTCGATACCGCAGCCACTGCTGGTTTTTGCTCGGTCTTCGCTGTTTTGGTGACTGGCACTGTGCTGCGATAGCGTTCCCAGTCACTATAACCACCAATAAATTCACGCCATTGGCCTTCGCCTTCAGCAACGATAACCTGAGTCACTACATTGTCGAGGAAGGTACGGTCATGGCTGACCAGGAAGACAGTGCCAGTGTATTCTTCCAGCAATTCTTCCAGCAATTCCAGAGTATCGATATCCAGGTCATTGGTCGGTTCATCCAGCACCAGTGCGTTGGCTGGCTTAGCGAACAGGCGAGCCAGCAATAGGCGGTTGCGTTCACCACCTGAGAGCGATTTAACCGGTGAACGGGCGCGTTCTGGTGCAAACAAAAAGTCACCCAGATAAGACATCACATGCTTGCGCTGGCCATTGACTTCTACCCAGTCACTACCCGGCGCTATCGTGTCTGCCAGGCTGGCTTCTTCATTCAGTTGCGCACGCATCTGGTCAAAGTAAGCGATCTGCAATTTGCTGCCTTGTTTTATGGTGCCGCTGTCTGGTTCATCCTGACCCAAAATCAATTTCAGCAGGGTGGTTTTACCGGCACCATTTTGACCGATGAGACCAACCTTGTCGCCACGCAAAATAATGCTGGAAAAATCGTCGATGATGACTTTCTCGCCAAAGCGTTTGCTGACGTTTTCCAGTTCTGCCACGATCTTGCCTGAACGCTCACCAGAGCCTACGTCCAGTTTGACCTGGCCTTGCTGTTCACGGCGGGCGCTGCGTTGCAGACGCAATTGTTCCAGACGCTTGACGCGGCCCTCATCGCGCACGCGGCGGGCTTTGACGCCTTTGCGTATCCAGATTTCTTCCTGCGCCAAAAACTTGTCAAACTTGGCGTTTTCTACTTCTTCATTTTCCAGCAGATCTGCTTTGCGGGTCTGGTAAGTCGTGAAGTTGCCAGGGAAAGAAGTCAGCTTGCCGCGATCCAGCTCTATGATGCGGGTAGCTACATTATCTAGAAAACTACGGTCATGGGTGATAAACAGCACGCTGCCTTTAAAGTCTTTCAGCAGAGCTTCCAGCCATTGTATCGATGAAAAATCCAGGTGATTGGTTGGTTCGTCCAGCAGCAGGACATCAGGTGCACTGACCAGCGCACATGCCAGGGCCACGCGCTTTTTCATACCGCCCGACAGCGTGCCCATGATGGCGTCTTTTGACAGGTTCAGCTTGTCCAGCGTGGTTTCTACCTTGTTACCTAGACTCCATGCATCAGCCGCATCCAGTTTCACCTGTATGTCATGCATGCGCTCCATCAGGGCATCATCATTGTCACCGCCAAACTGGCCGGTCAGTGCTTCATATTCCTGCAACAGGGCAGGCAGCTCACCCAGGCCGGATGCCACAGCGTCAAACACGCTGAGTTCCATGTCAAATTGCGGCTCTTGCTCAACATAGGCGATCTGTATGCCTTGCTGCATGACCAGCAAGCCATCATCAATCTTGGACGTGCGTGCAATGATCTTCAGCAAGGAAGACTTGCCCGTACCATTACGCCCGATCAGGCCTACGCGTTCGCCTGCTTCTATGGAAAACTCTGCATGATCGAGCAGAGCAACGTGACCGAATGCCAATTGGGCATCGCTTAATGAGATAACTGCCATAAAACCCTGTGGAACCGGCATCAGGGAGATGCGCGGACATAAATTGGAGAAAAGCAGTATTGTACGCTAGGGGGCACCTAAACTCATCTGCTGAATTGATTGTTGGCCCAAGCTCAGGTAAGATGGCGGGCTGATTGAGAAATGCACAAGCAAATTTGGGCATTTTTCACCGTGTCTCGCCGTAGTTCAATGGATAGAACGTATGCCTCCTAAGCGTAAGATACAGGTTCGATTCCTGTCGGCGGGACCAGATGCACAAACAGAAAATCATCAAAAACGTCAGAAAATGTAGTTAAATCAAAGGGTTATGCACTTTTAATGCTGCATCCACAACCCGCAAAGCGCCGATAAAATCCGAATACTTATTTAATTCATTACACCGTAGTTACACCTGCATTTCTAATAGCAGTGTATGACGAGCCATAAAGCGTGAGAGTAAGTGGTAAATTCCAATCATAATCAAAGCTGCAAATGATATTGCAAAGCTTGAGACTTCTTAGGCACTGTACACAATAATAGGACAAGTTGAACTTCATGCTAAATTTGCAATGATAATTCTCTTGACACTCACTTCATCAACAAAATTGCTTGTTATTCCATAGCCCAGGCCAGGTTATAGACGATGCGCTGTAGCAAAATTTCGTCATAAGGCAAGCACGGCATTGCTGCCAGTTGAGCTTTTTTCTTATTTGTATCAATCTCAACGGCTTCCCCGTTTTTCGTCATGCGAGCCGTCGCGATATGGACTGCGTATTCCCCGACGCGGATATGGCGCTCATCTAGTATTATTGTGCGTTCCTCAATTTGCGTGGCAAATACCATTGCCAGGGTATTCTTGCGGTTGATCGCCATGACGCCGAGCGGCAAGGTTGACAGATGCGCCAGATGCTTCGATCTTGAGGCCGTCGTTTGTTCAAAGGGGTGCAAGCGGAGATCACCTGCCGTAACTGCTTCATCGCTTACTTTGTCGTGAATCGCAAAGCTGGCAACGCTGACAAGCAGATCGGCGGCACGTGCGATTTCTGAGAAAACGACTGCATCCAGTTCGGTAATCATTATGGGGCTCCAGTGCTTTCCTATTCTGTGTGCGAAATGGAGTTTGCCTGAGGTGCCATAACCAGTCACACCAGGATACAGGTTTGCCGAGAAGTCAAAGCTCACCCGGATATCACCAAATTGTCTGCTTAGGCCATCATATTTGCTGATGGCCCATCCTTCTCTTCGTGCCAGTCCGATCAAGGGCTGCAGGGAAACGACATGCCCCTCAAACATTGAAGACACGTTTGCATTGCAGTCGCTTGCGCCTGGTGCATAGTGTTCACGGAACACTTGCCGTATTGGCTGTTTGGTCTTGCGTTTGAAAAAAATGTCTTGCCATGCATGTCGTTCCGCAGCATCAGCAAGCAGTGGATGCCATAGACAGATGGTGCTGTCATCATCGATGATATGCACGCTACCATCGATGGCGACCAACTTGGGATTGCCTTTGATAAGGTCAATTGTGAAGGGCCAATTCCTGCCATCCTGTCGTCGTTCCAGCCATACAACGCTGGCGGCAAATGATATACCGGCAGATGTATCCAACAATCGTTCCCGCCATTCCATGGCACTCAGTGTCATGCTTAGCCAAAAACCGGATTCCATGCAAGTGGCAAGCATGGCTTGTTGCTTCTTATCGGGCTTTGCTCCGGACGTCATCCTTAGCGCGACATTTGGCCTTTCAGCGAGGGCGCGTTCCGCAGGCTTCAGATTACGTGCAAGTTTTTTCTCTATGCCTGCGTGGCGCACGACGGCAAGCGCATTGCGCAATGCAAGTACACTTTCTGGCGTAGGAATCGCTTCGATGGAATGTCCCAGGGTGATTGCGACTGACTGTGAAGGCACAGTCTTTGCCGATGTAGGCGCGACGCAAACACCCAGCAACAGAGGTCCTATCAATGGGCGTAGCCATGTTTCATCTCTATAAGCAGCTATGCGGGCCGCGCGGCTGATTATTTGTGCATCATCGGTAGTGAAAGCGCCATCGGCTTTGAAGGGAATCTTACCACTTTGAATTTTAGCGACATATGCGGCGGCACTGCTCAATACCTCGTACGCAAATTCAATGTAGGCTGGTTCATCAGTCAGCACAATAGCTGGATCATCATGAGCAAGCTGGGAGCCCGCAGGTCCGAAATAGCCATTCATTGTGCCTGCCAGGGCTAGCAGCGCAGCAGGACCTAACTCCGCCAGGACTTCGAATTCCTGTAACCGGTATGGCGAGTCTTCGTAGCGAGCGGCAACTTCATTTCTTAATTCGGCCAAGCCATGACCACCTGCAAAGCTGCCAATAGCATAGGCCTCATATTCCCCGCCACCAAGATAACCAGCGGGCTTTTTTTCCATAATCCTGATTAACTCTTGCTGGAGGGGCAGTGCAGGTTTTTCAGCAAGATAAGCCAGTTCTCTTAGCGCCACCTTCCATTGGCCGGGTTCGATGTGACGAAAAACCGCTAGAGCACTGGTTTCGTCAAGCACAGGACTTAGTCCCAGCTCTTCTGCTTGCCTGCACAGCAAGTGTGCAAATTCTGAACGTGGGTCATGGAATTCAAGAGTTTGAGCCTGACGTATGGCTGGCCATAGAGTTCCAAGCTGCATCCCATCCAGCATGGACAGATCGGCAGGCTTGCCGACGAAGCGGGGATGGTCGGGTAGCGAAGTGAGACGTGTCAACAATTGCTCGACTAAGTGAGCTTGTATTTGATCAGGCATGAATTTATCAGCAATCATGAAGCGGTTTAATTTTTTTTACGTGCCATGCGTTGGCCGATCATCACATTGCCAGCTGTTCAGAATTGCCTGCTTGTCTGGGTAACTTGATGTTGGCCGGCTCACTTCAATCCTCAGTCTTTAACAAAACTCCAGGCTAAAATGCAAAATGGGAATGAGTCTTCAGGCCTGGCGCGTTCCAAAGCTGGATTTTGCAAGCCCTTGGAATGTGCCCGCACTGCAGCGGATGCGCGGGCATGTACTTGTGCAATTCTAAGGGTGTAATAACTGTCACAAGTTTCGTATTTCAAATTAAGCGCATAGTTATTTGCCTGCCGGATTTGCTGAGAAATGTATGAATGGTCGTCGTTAGCATATTCACCGTCCCGACAAGCATGAGCTACGACGACTACCGGACTACATTTCATCAGCGATCTGTCAAAATATTTCCGACAGTTGGTACGATCAAAATCAGGTAGTGGTGAATCCGCAAAAACAGCTTTTTCCATAGCTTGGGCTGGAGCGGTCTTTCGATTGCAATCAAATATGATCGTTCTTCTGCCTCCATCCTCCATAAATTCTCGATCAAGCATCGTTTCTTTATTATTGATCGTGATCAGTTTCGTATCTTGCTTTGATGGCCGTACTTCGTTTCCTATAAAGGCGATGAATGCATAGTCTGCTTTGCTCGCCAGCTTTAGATGGGCTTTGACCGAGTATTTTGAAGGACTCTTAAGAGTCAATATTTCATAGCTTTCCCATGCGCCACCTAGAGGAGATTCGAAGAACGTACGATAAGCGTCAAGGTCTCTTTGTACGCCTGGCAGGTACGCATCACCTAGTTCATTCACTGGACCAGGGCCTACTATAAAAAGCGCAACACGCTTGACACCCACGTGTTTACGATGAACGAGGGATTGAGATGCCTTGAGTAACGCAGCACCTATGCTTTGCATAAAGGTCCGGTTGAGAAAGAAATAGGATGCGCTTAATAGCGCCGCATGCATGTTTTTCATCAGTTTTGAAGATTCGGGTATTGTAATTTAATCATGGTAGAGGCGTGATTATATCCATAACGCAGGACTTCAATACCTGGTAATCAATGGTCGTGACTGAAAGACCGTATCAGGAGGATTGGGCTATCTGGTTTTGGCTAAAATTTCTTCAAATGAATCCGTTGCCTCATTGTTATTGCTGACATTTTGTTGCGACGCAATTAATTTGATAAACTGCATTGCACTGACACAAGAAGCCGCAACACCCTCAACGTTCATTTCAAGCGTGATTGGGATGATTAAACTAATAACTCATTAAGGACATAATGTATTTCTGGAAACTGGATTTATTGAAGAAGCAATTGATTGCCAATGGCTTGACTGAGGCCCAGGGCTACTCCTATATGCTGGTGTACACAATATTCGGTGCAATCGCAATCGAGATGATGGCTTATATCCCCCACGAATCTTTGGATGGCTGGACTTACTTTGCATCCCTCTTGAATATACTGATACCAGCGGTTGGTACGATGATGGCTTTCCGGGCAAACGGCGGTGCATCCGGCACGCAATTTCTGTCCCGTTATATCAGCATCTCCCTGATATCTTCCATCCGTTACCTGGTCTTGATTCTCTTGTTGATGATACCGCTGACCATAGTAGCGATAATGCTGCAAGGGACAGGCGATATCTTTGAGAGCCGGGTTTTTGAATTGTTGTTCCACGCGACTTATGTTTTGCTGTATTTGTATATAGTCAAACATGTGGGTGAAGTGGCAAAGGCGGCGCGAGTTTCTGCTAATAATTGAGGCGCATTACCTTGCATGACCTGGTTTAACTCCAGGTTCAGCTAATCTTAAAAATCCTGGAAAATTTGCATGTTCAACAATGTGCATAAGTAGTCAAGTTAAATAAATTGCATTAATATTTCCTTGTTTCGGAGTTTCACTGAACATTGCCATTGAAAATATACCGCCGCTCAAGGCGGCTTATTAAGATAAATCAGTCAGCGTGACAGGGGATTTATGCATACTGAAGATGAAAAAATTATCGAGTTGAGCAAGACCAAATTGCGCATGCTGGTCATAGGTTCTATGATATTTGTGGCGATGGGTCTGTGGATGGTGCAATTGGATAGTGCTCAGATTGCGGCGCAGCAGCGTTACAACAGCCCCGTCATCATGCATGGCATAGGCGTAGTAGCTATCCTGTTTTTTGGATTTTGCGGCGTCGTCGGTGTCAGGAAATTGTTCGATAAAAAGCCTGGCCTGACATTAAATGCGGCAGGCATTCATGATAATAGCAGCGCCGTTGCAGCAGGTTTTGTCCCCTGGTCAGAGATTACAGGTTTCAGCATTTTTGAAATGCAAAACCAGAAAACCCTGGTCATCAATGTGATCGATCCCCAGCGCTATATCATGGCTGGTGGCGCTTTCAAGCGCATGCTCAATAAAATGAATTACAAGATGTGCGGCAGCCCTGTCGTCATTTCTGCTAATTCTCTCAAAGTCGGATTTGATGAATTGCTGAAAATCTGCGACTCCTATTTATACAAATATCAAAAAAACCGCTGAGTTTTTTCTGGCTGGCAGAGCATGCGTATTACCGCACCACGCCAATAATTGGCCCCAGATCTACAGTGCTATCGTTACGCTTGAGCTCGACAGAATAAATGCCTGAGATACTGCCATCCAGGTAGAGCGCATCCTGGCAATGCAAGCTGTCCCTGAAGAAGCTTGCCATCTCATGAAAATTGACGGGCTGCTCGCTAATTACGAAGATGGCTTTCTTGCCGATGACACCAACGCCATTGCGTTTCAGCCGCGAAGTTGATTCGGGCTTGAATGCCGGATGTATCTGCCCATTTCTCAATAACAATGGACCAGACTGCGTGGCCAGCAAGACATCTTTCGCTACCGCAGGATATTCTGAAGATTCAATGACTTGCGGCCCGGCTGGTGTCAGCAGGAACACCCCATTCGGTTTCAGGAAAAAATTTCCCCAGGCATCTGCCAGGTTCAAAGCGGATACCTGCTCGGCATTTTGTACAAACAAACCTACTGGCGAATAATCAGCATGGTACATGCCTGCATTCATGGCAAAGTGTAATTGCCTGTTTTTACCAGCCAGCCAGGTCTTCAGGTTATCAAAGCGCTTGAAGCCCTTGCCATTCTCATCACGCAGAAACAGCTGCAGTTCTTCATGTTCAGTATCAACACTGATGACAGTAAAGCGAGGGTCGGCAGCCTGACAGGTCAGGCAGAATAGCAGGCAAGCCAAGACAGAAAATAAGGTCTTCATCAAATGATATTAAGAGGTGGAAAGTATTGGCAGTAGGTCTATATCCGATCTTATTTCCAGACAAATCTGAGGCCTTCTTCATGCTGGCCCATTGGGCGGCAACAGCAAATACTTGAAGTACAGTAGACTTCCTGACTCCGCTGCAGCACGCAAAATCAACGTGACATTTGGCTCGCATTCAAGCGTGGCATGCACTTGGTTTCCCTTTGTTCAACATTCTGCAAAGTTTGCTGGAACGGAGTTTTCCAGGCGCTGCCATAACTATTGATTCTGCATATGAATTCTGTATTGCCAGGTTTGGTATTGGCAACGTCACCGCGCATTTTTTTCTGACTATCAAGCAGGCGTTCAGTAATTTTATTAGCCTCATCTTGTTCACCGCGTGCACGCAGGCTTTCCACCAGCATCAGATCTGCCTGATAATTACTGGCGGGTTGCGCTCTTTGTATGAAGAAATCCACCAGCCAGTTGCCTGTGCCTGGTAATTGTAGCTTCGTTAAAGACTGTGCCTCCTTACTGGCCTGGGCGTAGTCTTTTTTTAGCATGGTAATCATCCATCTGATCTGATGATTTTCCCTGTTCATCGCATCGTTTTGACGGTGATTTTTTGTGGTTACATTGTAAGTGTTGAGCAGTTTTATTGCCTCTTCAAACTTCTTCTTGCCGACCAATAACCAGGCTTGATCCTGTTTCAGTGACTGGCATAAGTAATCATCATTTCTTTTCGCGGCGCAGTCATAATCGTTTTCTGCCAGTTGCAGTTCTTGCGCTGCTTCATCTGCTTTTCCAGAGATATAGTAGCTGCGCGCCAGCATTTGATGTGCCTGCAAAAGCTGGGTATCGTCCTGGGTTTTGTCTTTGCTGAACAGGCTGACTATTTCTTGTTTGAGCAGTAATTGCGCCGGATTATCTGCATCCATATCTTTTG
This sequence comes from Undibacterium pigrum, assembly GCF_003201815.1. Taxonomy (GTDB): domain Bacteria; phylum Pseudomonadota; class Gammaproteobacteria; order Burkholderiales; family Burkholderiaceae_D; genus Undibacterium; species Undibacterium pigrum. The sequence goes on along the minus strand of NZ_QJKB01000016.1, from coordinate 17,718 downwards.
CCTGCAACACTTCTGCCAGTAAGTGGGCATCATTTTTATCAGCTTGAGTATGCAGCCTGGCACGCAAGATGGCCTCGGCTTCCTGCAAATAATTGGCGATGTCCGCTTCATTCCTTGCAGTATTTTCTACTTCATCCTGCTCAGACCAGTTGCGTAAGGCATTGGCCATGGCAAATGCAGCGTCTGCATGGAAGTAGGTTGCCTGCACCGAATTATTATTTTCAGCATAGTAAATTCTGGCAATACGCAAAGCATCTTCTGCATCGCTTTCACTGGCTTCTTCCAGCGCATCCTTGAGTAGCCTTACCCGGTCTTCGCCTTGCGCCGCCGTTATTTTTTCAGCTCGGGCCGTTCTGCGCAATTTGCGTTCTTCTTCCCATGAGCTGGCATCCACTTTGGTAGCAGCTTTGACATCGCTCCTGGCCAGGCTCACAAGCTGCATGTTATCTGTTGATGTCATCAGTCCAGACAAACCTTGTCCTGCCAGATTCAGCATTGTAGTTGGTGCTGTATAGAATAATGCCAGCAATGATGCAATTGGCAGGACGAGGCAGGCCAGATAAAGTGCCATACCTGCACTGCTGTCGCGCCATCCGGGCAGTCCACCCAGATAGCGTGACAACAAGCTCTGACCTACTTCAAGTCTGGTGGAAAAATTCCACGTCGAAAAACTGGCTTGATCAAAAAAATCAAATAGTTCACCAGCGGCGCTGGCAAAGTCCTGGTTGCTGGCAGGGCGCGCTTTTTGTCGCAGTAGTAAAGCAGCGGCCTTGGCGAGCTTGAATTGAAACCTGGCCGTGATTAATACCACGATGCCTAAACCCAGCAGTACTTTGTCATTGCTATACAAACCATAGCCCAGCATCATCAGGCCACTGGCAAGTGAAAAAATGAAACGCAGCCAGGGCAGGCGGGCAATGAGTAGTAATTCTATGATGCGGCCACCATCCAGCGGTAATACCGGCAAGAGATTAAAGCCATTGACCAGCAGCGATGCCAGCGCCGCCATCGTCAAATAAGGGCCCCAGGTGGTATTCATGATGCATGGTTCCCAGGCAATCAGGGCGAAGCTGGCCAGTGATAATAGCAGGCCAGGCATGGGGCCTGCCAGATAGACCAGCATATGCGTCAATGGCCTGGCCTCATGTTTTTCACCGCTGGTGATACCGCCCATGCCAGGAACAAAAAATACCTGCACATCACGAAAGCCTGCCAGCTTCATTGCCAGCCAGTGACCGCCTTCATGCACGGCAATGACAGCGCCGATGAGCAAGGCACCCGTGATGCCCCACCACCACGCTCCAAGCGTAAGGAAGGCAAGGGCAGACAAGGCAAAACTTGCATACTGATACCAGCGCGGCGCCAGCATGGATCGCAAGGTACAAAGTGTTCGGACAAAAGTATGGCGGTCACGTAACTGGCGAGCTGCCAGTATGATTTCGGCAGTGGCCGTGGACTTTGCGCCAGTTGCAGTTGCGCTTGTTTGCCTGGCGGAGTTTGCTGCCGTGTTTTGCCTGACTTTGCGCATATTCCAGGCCATTTTAAGCGCAGGTAAAAAGCGAAAGCCGTAGATGATTTCGTCGCCGCGTTGTGCGCGCTGATATACCTTGCCTTCTCTTTCCAGGCGCACTAACCAGCGGTCTACCAGGTTTTGGGCAATTTTGGGTGCATCTTCCAGGTCAGTGCGCTGCACCGTAATCAGTTCACGTACATGCAAGTGGGTTGCCAGTTGTCCTGCCAAGTCAGGGCTTTTGTCCGCAATGACACTCACACGTGTTGGAAAGGGCACCAGTGCTTGCTGCAAGCCATTAACAGTCAGCAAGGCCTTGCCATCGATATACGTATTCCAGAGATGGATGTTGTACAGGCGCTTATCACCCGGAGCTTCAGCGAGAACAACTTCAGCATGGACGTCCTGAGCCAGGTGATGATAAACATCGCTGTAACTGACCGGTATGTTCTCAGCCGCCACCATGGAACGGCCGCGCCAGCTATGCATATAACGAAATCCAGCCTGTTCCATTTCTGCGCGCGCTGCATCAAACAGCGGTAAGAGATCGCCGCTGGCTGCGCGCACGCAAGGCGTCTTGCGTGGCACCCATAGCTGCAATTTCAACAGACGGTTTGTGCTGATGAGCAAAGCCAGCACTTGCAACAACAAAATGACAGCAATAACAGTTGCGCCCACACCCCACAACAGGTCCATCCCAAGTTCCACCCGAATCTCCGCCAGCAAAAAGTATCAGACGCATTGTCAGCTAAATAGGGTGAAATTGCGAGTGTATGAACGGAATTAGAGGGCAAATCAAGCGATTTCCTGGCAGAAATAACATGGATGTTAATCTCGCATAAACATCTTTTGCAATTTCAATAGTATTTATGGCATGAATTGCCCCCTCAGCTTGCATGTCGCGCTGTCTTATTTATTTTATATCTGGCTATAGCGCTGAGCAGCGATGACTTCTATTTCCACCAGAAAATCTGGCTTGACCAAGGCAGGGATGATCATCAGCATGGACGCTGGTCTCGCATCGCCAAGGTAATTGCTGCGTATTTTTACGTACTCGGCAATGTCGGATTCCCTGGTCAGGTAATGTGTCACTTTGACGATATCAGCGATGGTCATGCTGCTGCTTTCCAGCATGCGGAGGATATTGCGCCAGGCAAGGTCGGCCTGAGCGCAGATATCTCCAGGCAAATTGCCGTCCTGATCCAGACCCGGTGTGCCAGATGTGAATAACCATCTGGTATAGCCAGACACTTCCATCGCATCTGTATATTTACCGATCTGGCTGGCGATGCCGATATTGTGTGGGATGTGCATGTTCATCTTTCGTTGTGGATAGTGAGGTACATTATGCTCAGGATGTTATTTCGACATTTCAGCCCAGGATGAAATATGGACGACGCACAAAATATTTCCGACGCTATACCTCACATCATTCCGCGCATTGCGGCCCTGATGGCAGACCCGGCACGTGCGGCCATGCTCTGGTCACTGATTGATGGCACGACACGTCCAGCCGGTGAGCTGGCTTTTGCCGCCAATGTATCAGCACAGTCAGCCAGCGCCCATCTGGCAAGGCTGGTGGAAGGTGGTTTGTTAACGTCGCAGGCACACGGACGGCATCGCTATTTTCGTATCGCCAGTGCTGAGGCTGCCAGTCTCATAGAATCCATGGCTGTTCTTGGTGCAGCAACTCACACTAAAGCATCACGCCAGCCACCTCAGCCTGCCTTGGTACGCAGCATGCCAAAGCCGTTTTTACATGCAAGGACTTGTTATGACCACCTTGCAGGTGAATTGGCTGTGCAATTGCTGGATGCCATGCTCACAGCGAAATGGCTGGAAGCAGATGGCAAGGATTTCAAGCCAAGCGCGCTGGGTAGTGAAAAGCTCGCCGCCCTGGGAATTGCAAGGACTGAGCACACAAAGAGTCGCCGCATATATGCCCGCTGCTGCATAGACCTGACGCAACGCCGCCCGCATCTGGCGGGCGTACTGGGTGCCGAGTTGTTAAACATGTTTGTCAGGGAGGCCTGGATACTGCGTACACCACGTTCTCGAATTGTGAGTCTTACACCCAAAGGCCAGGACGCTATTCGAAAAATCTTTGATGTTTAATGCCAGGGCGATTTTGTGCAATCCTTCTGGTTTCAAAAAATGAATATGTCGATTTAATATTCCTGCTATCTGCATATTGAGAGCTGAGTGTATTTCGCTACCATGCTGTTGTCAGCCAATAGCATTCGCTTATTTTTGTAACACCATGTAAGGCCTGGCTTCTGGCGCCTTCTCGAAATTGCCAATTGCATGCCAGTCGCGTATATTTTCAGTCCTTACGCCACTATGCTGGCGTTGATTGAATTTCTTTGAGGTAATACCATCATGAAAACCAAAATTATTTTTTCCTTGTTAAGCGCCTTGCCACTGATCGCAGCGGCGGATGTCACTGTGAACATGAACCAGGTCAGTGAAGCTGGTGTTGGCACCAAACTGGGACAGGTCCTTGTCTCTGAAAGCAAATATGGCCTTGTGTTTACGCCTGCCTTGACAGGACTGACACCTGGTTTGCATGGCTTCCATGTACACCAGAATGCAGATTGCAGCGCCAAGGAAAAAGATGGCAAGCTGGTTGCAGCTCTTGGTGCAGGTGGCCACTATGATCCAGAAAACAGCAATCGCCATGGCACACCTTGGGGTGATGGCCATGCAGGTGATTTGCCGCCTCTGTATGTCGATGCAAGTGGTAATGCCAATCAGCCTGTACTGGCACCACGTTTGAAAATGGCTGACCTTAAAGGCCGTTCATTGATGATACATGTAGGCGGTGACAACCATTCAGACCATCCGGCGATGCTTGGCGGCGGCGGTGCTCGCTTGGTGTGCGGTGCTTCCTGATTCTGAGATTACAGCAAGACTGTCGTCACTTTGAGATGGCGACAGTCTTGATGAGTTTGTCAGGACGGTGATTCGCTTTTGGCTGCTTTTTCTTTTTTGAAGGGATTGCGGTCAGGAGCATCGTCATGTTCTATGCCCAGCAGCAGGCGTTTCATGAGCTTGTTCAGCACTGGCTGGCGATGGCGCACAAATACGCCAAAAGTTTGCGGCTTGGCACCCAGGGCAGCTTTAGGTTCGAGGGCAGTGCGGCCATAAGAAATGCGTTTGCAACCCAGGTCTATTGCATCGGCAATGCCTGCATGCAGCAGGCGCAGGTAGATGGGTAATTCTTCAGCCGCCGCACGTTCAAAACCTATGTGGTAGGCAATTGCGGTTTCTCCATCTGCGACAGAAATCAAAAAGCCCAGCAAGCGGCCATCGCGTTTGATGACGCTGCACCTGAACTTGTCGCCAGCGGCAGCCTGCAAGACAGGAAAATATTCTGGCAGTAATTCAAAAGGACGGAAACTGGCATTCACTTGCACTGCTTTATACAAGGCAAAGATGTCATCGAGGACCGGTGTCAGGTCAGTCAATTTTTCCAGAGTGCAGCCTGCTTCCTCCATAGGCTTGAAGATGGCATTGCGAATGCTGCTGCGGTATTTGGATGCCAGGCTGGCGAGGTAGTCATCATAGTTTTTCCATGACGCTGACAATTCAAGCACCATGTTAGGCTCAGTTTCTATATAACGATAACTGAGGTTTTCCAGATGTGCAGCCTGTTCTATGTAAGGATCATGCAGATCCTTGATCATGACGAAATGGGTTTTGCCTGCAAGTTTTTCTGCCTGCCGTACACGATATAAAACTTCGACGACACCATGCCAGGCCAGTTTGGGATCAACATCTTTGGCAAAGGCGATTCCATGCTGACCAAAAGTCAGGAAGTTGCCGCAAGTGAGTATGCGTTGCCTGGCATGTTGCGCCAGTTGATCGAGTGGCAGCCCCCATTTTTTATCTGTCTCTGCCGATTTTTCTGACCTGGCCTGCGCGAGGCTGATATCGGCAATTTGCATATACACGGCAGCGACCGCTTGACGGTCTGCACCAGTGCCATCAAAAATCAGGGCATAGCGGGCGGACAGATTCAGTGGCAAGACCTGCTCCAGGGCAGCCAGGTATTCCAGTGACATGAAGAAACCCGACTGTTCTGCCAGTTCTTGCCATGAGCCGGCATCCAGCATGCCGATGGAGTCGGCAATGGCATAATGCAAGTCTGCCGGGCCACGCAGACGCTTGCGTTCTTTTTGTCGCTCTCTCAAAGCACTGGTAATGGATTGCAGCGCGGCAGGAATTTTCATGTGTCAGTCTTGCTATGAATGGTGAATTGGCATCATAAACGCAAAACAGTCTGTGGAACAGTTTAGCCAGGATAGTATTGTTAGAATTTGCAACGGTGTTGAATTCTCATACAATTCATGGCGAAAGCTTTAATCAAGTTGAAAGAATTTGTGGACATATTATTTTTAGGCACTTCAGCAGGTGCGCCTACCCGTCAGCGTAATGTGACTGGCCTGGCTCTGCTGCCAGATCAGGGCAGTGCATGGTATTTGATCGATTGTGGCGAAGCCACCCAGCATCAGTTACTCAATACCCCATTGTCTGTGCATGGCTTGCAAGCGATTTTTATTACCCATGTGCATGGCGACCATTGTTATGGCTTGCCAGGTTTGCTGGCCAGCGCTGCCATGAATGGCCGTAAAACGCCGTTACAGATTATCGCGCCCAAAGGCATACAGGCCTGGCTGGAAGCAACTCATGCCATGTCTGAATCGTTCTTGCCATTTGAATTGCAATTCACCGCCGTGGAAGAGATGGATGGCTGGCAAGATCATGCCGTGACCGTTGAGGCAACGAAGTTGTCGCACCGTGTGCCTACTTTTGCTTACCGCTTCCTTGAGAAGCATACAGAAGCTGCACTAGATACGGCCAGATTGCATGCGGAAGGCGTGCCACCAGGCCCCTTGTGGGGGAAGTTGAAAAAAGGCGAGGACATCGTCCATGCCGGCAAGACCTTTGCCAGTGCTGACTACCTGCATTATCCCTACCCCTTGCGCGGCATTATCGTTGGTGGTGACAATGACCAGCCGGATTTGTTGCGTGAAGCCAGCAAGAAAGCACAAGTGCTGGTGCATGAAGCGACTTATACGATGGATGTTGCTGCGCGAGTCGGAGGCCATGTTCAGCACAGTTCAGCTGCTGCTGTCGCAGGTTTTGCTGCATCCGCCGGCTTGCCCAATCTGGTCCTGACGCATTTCAGTGCGCGTTATCAGGCAGATAGTGAGAAGTCGCCATGCATTAGCGAGATACAGACTGAAGCAGAAGCGCATTATCAAGGTAATTTATTTCTGGCAGAAGATTTTGCACGTTTCCGTCTGGATAAAACTGGTACCTTAAGCAAATTGGCATAAGCACGAATGAAACAGATGCGTTAAGAAAAGGAATTTTTTTACTCCCATGCCTTGTACAGAAAGTTTCTAAAATTTTTTGTCAGACTAACCAAACAGGAACTCCATGATTGAATTTGTCTTTGAAGTTTTATTGCAACTGGTTTTTGAAGTCCTTGAACTGGTATTTTCATCAGGAGTGGGAAAGAGTAAACGGGTGCAAATGCCACTTTGGTTAAGCATCATCGTGTACGCCGGGTTTGGTGCTCTTGCCGGTTTTATCAGTGTGTTGATTTTTCCTCAGGCTTTCTTGCATGGAAATATTGCCCGTATTGCCAATCTGGTTGTGACACCCTTATTGATGGGAGTACTCGCAGGTATGTTTGCTGCATGGCGCGCAAGTGGTCAGAAAGGAGTTTTTCTCTATCGCTTTGCCAGTGCTTACGCCTTCGCCTTGTCTTTAGCCCTGTTCCGTTTTTTTGCAGCAAATCATGCCTGATTTTTTGCGTTTGTTCTTGTGCATGATTTGCCTGGCTTTGACTGCTTGTTCCAAACCTGATTCCGTAACAAGTTTGGACAAGGATGCTTTGACAGCCCTGGTTTTCAAGGACTGGAAACCAGCAGAAAAAGATAAGCCTGTCTGGCATCCTGTCATCAGGATGAACCAGGAGAGCAAGGACAAGGAGCAAATGACGCTGCGTCCTTTGCAAGTGCAGCAGTTGGGTGATGACAGGGCTGTTTTATTGCTGGCAGCAGAGCCTGTGATCGCAGGACATGGTACGCCTGGTGTGCTTAGTGCATACTGGTTCAAGCGCACAGGCGATAGATGGATGTAAGAACTCATTTCATAAATAGGATGAGTGCGAACAAGGCGATTTGGGATGCAGTGCAAGGCGCGACCCGCTGCTAAGGCTGGTGCCTTAGCGAGGGCGGGGTGGCTCACTACGCGCAGCAATGCGCCCAAATCGTCAGTTCCCGAATGGGTGTCTTTGGTCATTTTCGTGAAACCGATATTCATGAATTACAAACAGGACATTTTGCACTTGCTGTTTACTGGCAGGATGCCGGTGGCGGCCAGGAATCAAGGTATCTATCACTATTCAAACTCGATGAGCAGGTCGTGACGACCATGATCAAGGATGACAGTCTGCTACTCGACATCAGCACGGCAGGCACGCAAGGATGCGAAGAGCGGATGCAACAATTGCCAGGTAAAAAAATACGTAAGCGTTTGAATGATCGTGAAGCTCCATTCGCGCAGTGTTATGACCAGAAAAGCACATGGACCATCGAAAAAGGCCAAACTGCAACAGGTGATTTAACGCTTGAATCGGTAGCCAGGATATTTGCCAATAAAGAAGTTGCCCATGATGCGGATCAGGACGGTGAGACATATACCAGCTATGAATTCACCGCCACGGCCAGCAAAGGCAAGCAGGTGTTTCGTTATGATGTTGCTACAGGTTTGTATCAACGCATCAGCGGAAAAAACCTGCTTCCCGATTTGTAAACCAGGCAAGCTTCAGCCTGTATCCAGATGAATATTAAAAGCGATACTTCGCACCCAGTGTCGCAGTCGTGACTTCGCTCTTGGAGAAGCGATTAGCCTCCAGCTTCAGGCTGAAGCTGGATGTTAACTGGTAATCAGCACCCAGGCCAAAACTGACATCTGTTTCACGTTTGTCACCGAGTGAGTTTGAGCCTGATTTCATGTTTGTCTGGCCTATGCCCATGCGGCCATATACACCAAACTTGTCATAGATAGGTGTGCGCCCTATGACAGCGATGCCTAAATGGCCTTCGGGATAATAATTTTTATCGCCAAGCAGACCATCGATCAAGCGAAAACTCATGCTGCGATAAAACACTTCTGCCGCAAAATTTTGATTGAACTGGTATCCAGCATTCAAGCCACCGATAAAATCTTTGCCTTCCTTGACTACTTTGGATGATACCGATGATTTGCCCAGGTCGATACCTGCATAAAAACCTTGCTCATCCTTGTCTTCAGCTGCTGCAGCAGTCAAAGAGATCATCAGCAAGCTGCTTGCTATAAGTGCGGTTAATTTCATGTTTTGTTCCTTGTCTAAAATTTTTTGCGGATCAAAGTACTCCGCACGAAAAATGTGAATGTACTACTTGAGCATTCGGTGATTGCAACTATTGAGGCAGAAGAGGTCGTAGTAATGAATCGGCGAACTCATCAAGCTTGCCGATAACTGCGGCGTCATAGCAGTTGCAGGCGACGGCTACTGCAACGTTCTTGCTTGGTACTACCCTGTTAGTGGCGTAGTAAGTCAATTCAGTGCCATTGTGCGCACTGATATTGCCCAGGCCAGGAAAGCTGGAGATACCCCAGCCAAGTCCGTAACCATCGACAGACGTATGCATCAGTTGAAAACTGGCTGGACTGAGGTAATTGCTCTGACCTTGCAAGCCGCGCAGATGCTCCCGCAAAAAGGCGCCATAGTCACTCAGGTTCAAATTCATGCCACCGGCTGCATTGATAAAAAATGCATAGCGTGGATCAACGACAGATGAAGTGGCTTTCCAGTTGCCCGTCACCAGGGTATGCCCGATATTATTATTGACACCAAGATCTTCAGGGAAACCAAAGCGTCCTTTGATATTGAGCGCAGCGAACACTTCTTTCTGCATCAGGTTTTCATAGGTGTCAGCACCTGCAACTTCTGCCATCAGACCCGCCAGGGCATATCCTATGTTGGAATACACCATCTTGCTATTTGGCGTGTACTCAGGAGCATCCTGGAGTAACAGGACTGCAAGAGAACGGCGGTCTGACACCAGATCACCCGTCAGTAAGGGCAGGGCTTTGAGTATGGTGTTGTCATCGGCTTCGCGCGGCAAGCCAGAGCGGTGGCGCAATAGCTGCTCTACAGTGACGTTCATATATTCCGGGCGGATTTGCGTGCGCCAGGCTGGAAATATCTCTGCTATCGTACTATCCCATCGTATTTTCTTTTGTTCCACCAGGCGGCCTATCATGGTGGCAGTTGCGGCTTTTGTCAGCGAGCCCAACTGGAACAAGTCTGTGCTTTGCACGCTCTTGTTGGTATTGGCCTCTCTATTGCCTGTCACGACGTTTTCCACTTTGTCCTGATTGATGATGGTCACAGTAACAGCAGGAAAATTATTGCTGCTGCGGAAGCGTTCTACCTCGGCACGCAAGGCTTCGCCGCTTAATAGTGCCGCGGGCTTTTGCACATCTACAGATGCAGTAGTCGCTGGTACGGGAGTGGTAGAGCTGCCCCCGCAGGCGGTAAGGATGCCGCAGATGCAGAGAGCAAGCAGTCTGGAATTCAAAGGTGTATTCATAGTCCTGTCTTCTATCCTGTAAGGTCGGCCGTCAGTCTTATCAAAGACAAATGATGTCAGCGGCGTCATGGTTAATCACCGGGCCTCAAACATGGAGCATCTGAGGTAATGCAGCGGGCGCAGTATCACCATTTATTTGTCAATAGACTATGCTTTGGTGCAAGGTATAGTTTTTTAAAACGATGAGTACCGTGTGATAGAACTTGCAACTATGATTTGCAAAATTGCATGTAACTGTTATGGTTTGGCAGGCGGGGGAGATGACTCAGTTTTGAGCAGAAAAGTGCAAGCCTTGCAAAATTTGTTTTTGCAAATACTGGTCTTGCCTGGCATATTTTTTCTTGCTGTAGAGGTCCAGCGTATAGATTTGTCCAACAGAGTTGACTTGAGGGCGCAGGAAGAAATAGCGCCAGCGGTTTTTGGATCCAGTTCTAGTTCCGATAGTGACAACTGGACATTGATAAACCGGGATACCTGCAACAAGCAATTGACTGTCATACGCGATTTTATTTTCACATAAGTCGTCCGCCAATTCCAGGGCTGAGTTTGTCATGCTGATGACGTCATGCATGACGAATAATTCCAGATGTGGGGTTTTCTCAAAAACGCCGTTGCGACATGAGTCTGTACGCAGTAAGGCAACAAAGCCATGATTGGGGCCGGGTGCTGGCGTGGTGCATAACTTGAGTGGCTGCGGAAAATGAATAGTGAATCCATACGCTGGATTTGTGTACTTGGCAGTGATCTGCAAATCTGCTGCCAACACCTTGCCAGTAAAAGATGCACCAGCGATCAGCCCCATGCAGAAAATACTGCCAGACATCAAAGACACCGCATTCTGTAGTCTGGATTTTACCTGCTTCATGGTGGCGAGTAATAATTTGTATAGCTTGTAGCGATTGTAAAATATACCACTATAATTGGCATGACTATTTGTAAATTCACAGGAAATAATATGCTGACAAAATGGATGATCTTCTTGCTCTTCGCATGCAGCAGTATTGCCAGTAGTGCGGCAGAATTTCCTGTGAATGCAGTGCCAGACCCCTTGAAGACCTGGGTGCCATGGGCACTGGACGGTGTTGAAAATCTGGGTTGCCCACAGCTAGGAGAGGCAAGTGAAAAGCAATGCGCATGGCCGAGTGCCCTGGAAATCAAGGTCCATGCACAAGGGGCGAGTTTTGCTCAAGAGTGGCAAGTCATGCGTGATACCTGGGTTTATTTGCCGGGAAGTGCCCTGCACTGGCCCCAGGAGGTCAGCGTGGATGGCAAGGCCCAGCCAGTCATTGCACGTGAAGAAGTGCCTGTCATTAAACTGACGCGTGGCACGCATAAATTGACAGGCCGCTTTTTCTGGTCTGCCGTGCCAGAATTCTTGCCTCTGCCAGCCAGCGCAGCCTTGCTGAAACTTGAATTGAATGGCAAGCCAGTGAGCTTTCCCGTACGCGATGAAAGCAATCAACTGTGGTTGCAGCGCAAGGCTGAAGCCGATGCTGGTGAACAGATACAGTTAAGGACTTTTCGCAAGATCATTGACGGTGTACCTGTCACAGCTGAAACTTTTATCCGTCTCGAAGTCTCTGGCAAGGGCAGGGAGGTAAACCTTGGGCGTGCGCTTTTGCCAGACTTGATACCGCTGGAACTCAAGTCGACTCTGCCTGCTGCATTGCAGCCTGACGGCAGCATGAAAGTACAGGTCAGGGCAGGCAAATGGGATATACGTCTGCTGGCTCGCCACCCGGGAGTTATCAAGAATCTGATTCTGCCTGAAGGCAAAGGATTAGTGGCGGAAGAAGAGGTCTGGTCTTATCAAGCCACGCCCATGATACGTACTGCTGCAATAGAAGGGCCATCAACGGTAGATCCGCAGCAGACTACCTTGCCGCAAGAGTGGCGTAATTTGCCTGCCTATCTCATGCATGCTGGCAGTGTATTTACTTTCAAGGAGATCAGGCGAGGTGATAGCGATCCTTCACCTGACAAACTAGCCATGCAGCGCCGTGTATGGCTGAGCTTTGATGGCTCTACCCTGACCATGAGTGACAAGATCAAGGGTGATATTAATCGTTCTAGCCGTCTCGTCATGGGCAATGTCGCTCAATTGGGGCGTGTCAGCATGTCAGGGCAGGATCAATTGATCACCCGTGGTAATGACAAGCTGGCAGGGATAGAAATCAAGCGTGGCAGCATTGATGTCAGTGCCGACAGCGTGGTCGGCGATGCCACCCGCAAGTTATCAGCAGTCACCTGGCAACAGGACTTCGACAAACTGGCCATAGAATTGATCTTGCCTGCTGGCTGGCGTTTATTACATGCGGGCGGTGCCGACAAGGCAGAAGGCGCATGGTTGTCGCGCTGGAACCTGCTCGATTTTTTCCTGGTACTGGTGATTGCGCTGGCCACGGGTAAACTATGGGGCAGGCTATGGGGTGTGCTGGCCTTGTTTGCTTTGGCCTTGTCTTATCAGGAAATGGATGCGCCGCGCTATTCCTGGATAGTCCTGCTGGCGCTGATAGCCATCGTCCGTGTCTTGCCAGCCGGGCGCTTTCATGTCTGGATCAAGCGCTTGCAACTGGTCAGTTTGCTGGTACTGGTTTTGCTGAGCTTGTCATTTGCAACTCAGCAGGTGCGCTCAGCTTTATATCCAGTGCTGGAAATAGATGGCAACGTTGACTATGGGTTCCAGCGCACGCAGTTTGACGAACCAGTTGCAGCGGCAGCAGCACCTGCAGAAATGAGTGGTGGCAGTAATGTCGCTGACGCGCCTCCGCCACCTCCGGCGTCTCCGGTAATGCGGGAAGAGCCCATGCCCAGCCAGATAGCTGCTGACAGGCTTGTTAAAGCGGAGATAGCTAATCCATATAGCTTGAGCAAATCCAAATCGATTGCTGGTTCCCGCGCCACTAACTATCAGATCACCAATTACCAGATGCTGGACCCGGATGCCAAAGTGCAGACCGGGCCAGGTCTGCCGACCTGGAACTGGCGCTCACACCGTCTGATTTTTGATGGGCCTGTCACAAAGGATCAGCAGCTGGATTTATGGTTGTTACCGCCGTGGGCAAATAAAATACTGGTCTTGTTGCGCCTGATATTGCTGGCAGCATTGCTGGTTTGTGTCAGTGAATTCTGGAAAAGGCGTGATCAGGGGCCAGGTAATGGTAATGGCAATGCACCTGCAAGCGGCAGATGGCACTGGCCTGCCTGGGGCAAGCTGGCATCCATTGTCATCATGAGTAGCATGACTGCGCTGACGGGCATGTACAGCGATCCTGCGCAGGCTCAGATACCCAATAAGGAACAACTGGAAGAACTTAAAGAGAAACTCACGCGGCCAGCAGATTGCCTGCCAGACTGTGCAGAAATTACGCGCATGCTGGTGCAAATCAATGGCAATTATGTCAGGCTGGGTCTGGATATTGATGCTGCAATAGAAACCAGCATCCCTTTGCCTGGTGGCAGCAGACATTGGTTACCAGGTGATGTGCGCCTGGATGGCAAACCTGCTTATGTGCGTCGTGGCGATGGTGGCACTATCTGGTTACTGGTGCAAGCAGGGCGACACAGGCTGGAGCTGGCAGGTGATTTAATACAAAGTGATACCTTGCAATTGCCGTTGCCACAAAAACCAAGACGCGTTGACATTCAGGCTGACGCCTGGGACGTCGCTGGTTTGTCTGATGACACTGGTGTTGCTGACACCTTGCAGTTCAATCGTCGCATCAAGGCCAGCGACAAGTCAGAAGCCTCGGCTTTGCCCAGTTTCCTGCACGTCACCCGACGCCTGATACTGGATAAGGAATGGCAGGTAGAAACCACGGTATCGCGTGACACCCCTATGGGGCAGCCCGCACTGGCGCAAATCCCCTTGTTGCCTGGTGAGGCTGTGACTACTGCTGGCTTAAGCATCAAGGATGGTATGGTCGCGGTTAATCTCGGGCCGCAGACAGCAAGCATGGAATGGCGTTCAAACTTGCCGCAATCTGCACAAATCAAACTCAGCATCGGCCAACAAAGCAATTGGGCCGAGACCTGGATAATCGCGGCATCTGGCCTCTGGCACTTGAATGCTACTGGTTTGCCACCGCTGGCCAGTGATGGAAATAATGCTGAAAACGGCGGTGAACTGGTATTTCGTCCCTGGCCAGGAGAAGTGCTGCAGCTCAATATAGAGCGCCCGCAAGCCATTGCAGGCCAGACCCTGACGATAGATAAAAGCATGCTGTTTATCAGTCCGGGCAGCAGGGCGACTGACTATCAACTGAGCTTGCATTTGCGTAGCAGCCGTGGTGGCGACTATACACTGACACTGCCAGAAGGCGCGGTGCTGCAGCGTGTCAGCATCAATCGCCAGGTCAGGCCATTGCGCGCCAACGGCAGGCAACTGGTGTTGCCGGTAATGCCAGGTTCGCAAGATATAGAGGTGCATTGGCGGCTGGATAAGGGCATGGGCAGCAGTTATACAAGTGCTACTGTCAATTTGCAGCAGGCCAGCGTCAATAATACTTCACACTTGAAGCTGCCACATGATCGCTGGCTATTGCTGGCGAGTGGTCCTGGCATGGGGCCAGCCATTTTGTTCTGGGGCAAACTCATCGTCTTGCTGCTGGTTGCAGTGGCCCTGGGGCGCTTTGCGGGCCTGCCTGTGACTACCCGCCAATGGTTGCTGCTGACACTGGGCTTGACACAGGTTGCCTGGTGGAGTGCTGCACTGGTGGTAGCCTGGTTCTTTGCATTTGACCGGCGCGCCAAAGTGACAGACAGCGCGACCCCAGGATGGCTCTTCAATCTGCGTCAACTGAGCCTGGCCGTACTGACCATGATATTGCTGGGTATTTTGCTGGCCGCGGTGGAAAGCGGTTTGCTGGGCCAGCCAGATATGCAGGTCAGCGGCAATGGCTCCAGCGCAAATAATCTGATCTGGTATCTGGACAGGGCTACAGCGGACCTGCAAACAGTATGGATATTGTCTTTGCCTATCCTGGCTTACCGCGGCCTTATGTTGCTCTGGGCATTATGGCTGGCATGGTCATTACTGAGTTGGTTGAAATGGGGCTGGGCAGCATTTGCTACTGACAGTTTATGGAAACAAAAACCGCATGTGCTGGATGTTGGTGAGCCTGAACCTGAAATGAGCGTGAATTCAGAAGCCAATTCGGTAGATAATCAGCAGTGATGAAAAAAGCTCAGGCATTGTTGTTAATGCCTGAGTTTATTGTTGTTTTCAGAATTGCCAGGCATTTAATGGGCAAGCGTAGTTCGGGAATTTGCTTAAAATAAAAAGTCCGACAATGAATAAATATTGGCATTACCTTTCTCGCACTACCGCAGTCGTCCTTATTTTGAATTGCAGCACAAATACAGTGAATGCCGCTGATATGGCATCTGCAAAACGACATCTGGTGACGGGTTCTCTGACGATGGAGCATGTCGCCGCCCTGGATGCGGCTTTGAAAGCGAATCCTGACTTGAATGAAATAGAATTGGTAGATGTGCCTGGTGCCCGCAAGATCGCGCCTGATGTCGCTTATCAATTTCAGTTGCGAATAAACCGGAATCAGATACGCACATATGCCAGGAGTTTTTGCGCCTCCACATGTGCCTACATTTTTCTGATGGGGCATGAGCGCACTCTTTTGCCTTCCAGTACAGGGCAAGACACCTTGCTACTCCTGCATTCCATCCATTCTGGCATTGATGGTACCTTTCAGCGTGTCTATAACGATGATTTGATTTCTATCGTGCATCAACGCAGCGAGGGCAGACTGCCTTTGGATCTTTTGAATAAAATGTACGATACCACAGACAGAAGTGGCGGTATCTACATATACCGAAAGCCAGGTAGCACTGGCGGTCATATTTTCTTTCAAGCCCAATATGGTGCCAAACGTCTCAAGATCAGTGATGCTACGCCCGCAGATTTAGGAATTAATATCGATGAATAAATACACCCGAGATTGCTTAAGTATGAAAGCTCTGGTGAAATGCTTCGCGAGCATGTGCATGATATTTTCTTTGCTCACGGCAAGCTGCGGGGCTTTGGCACAACAGACTTCAACTAGTGCAGATGCATCAACTGATCAGCATTTCCGTATAGCAGGAAAAATCGACAAAGTCATGCTTGAAAAATTTGATGCAGCTATCAGAATCCACCCAACAATTTCAGAGCTTGAATTTGATGGCGTGATGGATAGCCGTGAAATCGACATCGAAGCCATCATGGGTTTTCATCAAAGAATTAAGCAGTATCATCTCTCGACCACAGCCCGCGGCTTGTGCATAGGTTCGTGCGCTTTATTATTCATGACTGGTTATACACGTACTGTGCTGCCGGGTGTAAATAAGGCCTCGACCAGAGTTGGCTTGCGGCCGCTCACCAATCAACAAGATGAATTTATGATGGATGAAACTGATGCATTGATAGCAGAAATAGTCAGACGCAGCGATGGCAAAATAACTCTGGAGTTTATAAGGAAGATATACCTGGTCCGGGACGAAATCGCCAGCCTCATGATACAACTCCATGCGGGAAAAAGTGATGTCCAGGTAATTTTTCTTGAGCGTGCTGGCCAAAAATTCCAGTTAATCGAGCCGTCTACGGCAGAAGATTATGGTTTGAAGATAGGAAGTCAATTATCCTAGTGTAAGATTGAATCAATCTTTAAGTTCGTTTTTACGACCTTACGCACTATTCCAGGTATCAAAATGCAAGCACCAGCAATTTATTTAAAACCAGATTTTCTCCCAGCATCAGCAGACTTATTTTCCAAACTGGAAAATGAAGTCATCTGGGACGAAAGAATGCGCGCCCGCAAGACAGCGAGCTTTGGTGTGGCCTATGATTATTCTCAAATATCGTATGCAGCTACGCCCATGCCAGATTTTTTACAAATGATCTGCCGGGCTCTGGAAAATGAACTGGGGTTTCTTCCCAATAACTGCCTGTTGAATTTTTACGTCGACGGTAATTCGTCCATGGGTTTTCATTCAGATTCCACTGATGAACTGGCTGAGGGTAGTGGCGTTGCCATCATCTCGCTGGGCAGTTTGCGCCATATTGCTTATCGCCTCAAGCGAGATAAAAGTCAGGAATTTCTATATCCTTTACCACCCGGCAGCCTCCTTTATATGTCAGCAGCCATACAACAAGATTGGCTGCATGCCATTCCCAAAGAAACCACTGCAGGCCCACGAATTAGCATGACGTTCCGGGAAATTAGGCGTTGATAAGGGGGGAGCAAGTTCCTGTACATCCTTGTAAAAATTGCTTGAGAGGTGAACCTCTCTTTAAGAAATTATTTAAGGAATATCTGATTAAGTTCTAATTTTGATCATTTTCAAAATCGTGTTCCAGCCAAAGCGTAAAATGCGCTGACAGAACATGATTTTCATTAAAATTGGGGGAGTTGCCTCCCCAGTTGCTTCAGTTCTCGTGCGATTTCTCGCACTTTGGGCACATTATGCCCCTTGCAGGCGCATCAAGCGCCTGCGAACCATGAACAGATTTGCCAGTGCACAGGTGACGAACAAGCGGTGCGCATTTTTCTGTAACCC
>NZ_QJKB01000015.1 GCF_003201815.1 Undibacterium pigrum | reverse complement strand
TCCAGTCACTCGATCTTGATATGCCTACCAAGAACTTGTTAGTAGCTATATTAACGAATAACTACCGAAAGCGTCATAATACAAGGTACGATTAGCGCAAGCGTAATCGTACGCATGCTACCTGCCACAACCTGCTTCTACACCATGGCTCCTTTGCGGTTCTCAATCAATAAACCATGTTCATGTTGAGATAGACAGACGATGAACATGCGATATGCTTGAGGTCTTTTCCCTTTTTGTAGTACACGGTTGTGTACGATTACGCTGACGCTAATCGTATCTACGTAGACTTCGACTGTGCATCAGCAATCTTGTAAATTTATTGCCAATATAATATCCCGTTATTTAATCGATTACCCAAAAATGCTTGTTTATCAAAGTCATAATCAAGAAATCCGTCAGCGTCCAGAAAATATACATTCTCCCTGTAAAAAGCAATGACAGTCGTCAAAAAATCTTCTGCGCTTGAATGCATCAACTCAAATTGAGGGTCGTCATGTAGAAAGCTACCAATTTTATTTCCTCTATTTTCGGGCTCGCTTTCAATGCAAACAAAGTCACTGGAATAATTCGCGAGGAACGGAAAATTATGATGTCGAGATGGTCCAAGAATTGCCATGAATTTCTGAAACTCTTCTTCAAGTTCGTCTATATGGATCAGACGATAGCCGGGAATAAAATCCATGACTTTTTGGTCAGCTACATCTCTCAAAGTACCATCGACTTGACAATATATTTCCAGAAATAATTCGGGTATATCAACTGATGATTTGATAATCGTTTTTAACCTTTGTTCTGCTTCTATCCTAGGTAAACCACGCCCCAAACTTTCACGATAGCCGGGACGAATTTGGTCGCAAAGCGACAGAAGCTCGTCAATAAGCTCACCAGTTCTTGTCATCAATCATATCCTGTTTGGTAATTTCAATATTGAATTATTCATCCACTTTTATGCCATTTACTCTGAAAAATAAAGGCAGTGATGGAGGTGCCATTAACGCAGCATCATCGTACGCATGCTACCAGTTCCAACCAACTTCTTCACCATGGTTTCTTTGCGATTCTCAGTCAACAATAGACCATGTTCATGTTGAGATGGGCTGGCTATGACCATGCGATGTGCTTGAGTTTCTTTTCTTTTTTGAGGTACATGGTTTTGTACGATTACGCTGGCACTAATCATATCTACATGGGTTGCCAACTGTACGCTGCCATGAAATCCAGACTCATAGCCGCTACGACTTCTCAATCCCCGCTGCATTTGCAAGAAAGCGCTCAGCTTCCAGACGTGTTCCCTTCGAAATCGCGTCCCAGGTCATTACCGGAAAATCAGCTGGCAGCAAGGTTTCTACATGAGCCAAGGCTAGGTCTACACGACTTGCAAATAACTGCATTGCCGCCCAGGTGGCAGGGCCACCGTTTTTCATTGCCAGGTCATGCCAGTGGCGCGTCTGGATTTCTTTGAAACGGTAGTGAGGATTTTTTGAACGCAGGGCCATGGCCAGGCCCGCTTTATGCGAATCAAGTTGTTTCGGTTTATCGAGATAAGGCCATACCGATAAGACATCGTACAGGGGTGTCATCTGGTATATGTCATTGCGCCCTGTAAAGAGGGAATAATTTTTTGCGTGGCCGTCTGTGGCTCTCAGCAAGAAAAAGAGCAATTGCGTCAGTATAAAAAACAGGGTGTCGCTGGCTTGTGAGCTGCGCTGGAGTAAACGCAGGCATTGCTGCATGCCTGGGCCGCCATCGGCTTCATATTTTTGATCAGGCGATATGCCAAGTGCCTGACAAAAATCTTCTTGCGGCAGACGGGCTATCCAGCGACCATCGTCCATCCATGCACGATCAAAACGTTCAACGACCAGGGCTTTTTGTTCTCCAAATTTCGCCATGGATGTCGTGGCGACGGGCAAACCCATCGCGGCGATAATTTGCGCGCACAGCCAATCGTTTTCGACAGAATCCGACATGTCCAGACGCGTTCCGCCAATGATCCCGAGGGGCAATTTAAATATATGCGTCGTAGGCGTGGCACCATGTGGGCGACACCATTGATGTTGGTATTGAAGGAAGGCTGTTTTTTCTTGTGCACCAGCAATGGAGATGCGAAACAGGTCATCATCTGGAACGAATCGCATGTCAGAAGGAACGGCCTGCAAATATTGTTCAATCTCTTCATCAGAGAGCGCTTCATAGGCGATGCGATTCCATCCATCTGGCGTGGCGCCGTCAGGAAGCAATTGCACTGCACCTACACAGTCGCGGCCTATGGCTTCAAGCAAGCTGAAAATGTCTGTACCTGCCTTGAAACGTTTCGCCAGCCTCTTACGGATGTGATGACTGTCGGGCAGTAAATTATCGAAGTAGTTTTTGACGGCCTCGCCCTTGATTTCCAGCGAACTACTGATGGGCATGGAAAGTGACAAAGACCGGCTATGGGGCGACTCCAGCCAGGTCGCCTCATATCTGAAGGTATGTGAATCACGGTCGACCTGCCAGGCCCCCACCAGTTCGCCATTCATCCACACATGTAATGATCGGGTCACCAGGAGCCTTTCCTGACATTGCCCAGGTCATGCATTTGCTTCGATGCCACGTTGTTGATGCTTGGTTCATTGAGCTTTTGCAATGCCTCATTGGGGCTATCCAGTTCTTTAACTTCCTGTGGCGCGGTATTGCTCACGCCACTGGCATACGTCGGGTTTTGACTACTGGTCACTGCTGACATTTCGCTTAATACGATGTTCACGTCCAGTATCGATAGTAATTGCATCAATTGATCAAAACTGACCAGGCCAGGATTTGCCTCAATTTCTGCGATTCGCCCCTGGCTTACCCCGATGAGAGCCCCTAATTGCGCTTGTGTGAGGTCACGCTTTTTCCTGAATGCGCGAAGATGGTGGCGTAGCTGGGTAGCAAATTGAATGGGATAAGAATTAGCCATAAGAATTAACTATCATGCAATTCACGCACAAATGCCTGTTTATAAAGTGATCAGATAAGCTATGAACGGTCGGAGTTGCTGCCTGACTGCAAAAATCTTTTGAGCCAGAATTTCAATATACATGCTGTGACTTATATTCTCAATATATATGCTGTAGCTTATATTTCAAAATATATGCCAAAGCTAATAATATTCTATTTAAAGCTTGCCAATTAAGCTAAATATAAGCCATAGCCAATATTTGTGAATAATAAGGTACAGCTCATATTTTTGATCAAGGCGCCTTCTGGCATATCTGCCTTAAAGAGTGCGTCGTGCAGGGTTTTGCACAGGCGGGTGGACTGGTGTTTCAGGTCTGCGACCGCGGCAGACAGTCCGATTTTATTGTTACGCTCCACTTGCCGTGGCTACGGGAGCTTCCATGATCCAATCAATAACCCTTCAGATACAAACGCTTGATTCCTCTTATTAAGCCAAGGGAAGCAGATACGCATTGGGCAAGCGTAATCGTAATAGTACGCTTGCTACCTGTTCAAGCCAGTTTCTGCAGGGTGGGGATTTTGCGGTTTTCAGTCAACAATAAACCACTTTCATTATGAGATAGACTGGCAATGAGTATGCGATAGTCTCGAGGCCTTTCGCTCTTTTGGAGGGCTACGGTTTTGTACGATTATGCTGCGCTAATCGTATCTACACAGGCTCTTGCGCAGTTCGCCAAATGAGCCAAAAAACGCATGCAGATACAGTGCCGATTGGTGTCATCGGTAACAAATCATTTAAATGCGGAACACTCGGTAGTCGGATTAAAATTCCCACTAACCCACCGATAACTGTTCCCACTCCAACGGTAGACCACCAGGTAACCAACTTGAAGTGATCAAGCAATAGAAACGCTGGTACTCCCAATAAGATAGTAGTAATAAGTGTAAAAAAATAAAAAAATAAGATCAAGCCGTAGGCAGTGAAGTCTTGGAGGCTAAAAATTGGCGACCTCAGGGCAATCATTAATGCCGCAATTAAAGGTGCGAAAATGAACCCGAGAATTGTGGCAGATTTCTTGCTCATAAATTGATTCTTATTTTATGCATTTATATTGTTTGATTAGATTATCCATTTGCCGACCACCAATCTGGAGATGCAGGTTGCGGCGCAATGATTGACGGACAGCTCGCGGCCTGGTGCAAGAATACACGGCCATTATGCTCAAGCTGTCAGGGTTTGATTCGAGCACCCTCGTTGGCCTTCTGCATGTTTGCCGCCCAGTCGGCCAACAGATGATGCAAGGCTTCGAGATCCCCATTGTTCCGCAGCGGGCGCGTGCCCGTAATGCCGATCATCTTGCCGTTCAAGCGGATAAATCCGCTCGCCTGTACGATCTTGTCGTAGTCACCCTGAACCGGAATCGAATCGATCTTGTAGAACAGTATCAGATTGGAGGTTTCCTGCCAAATCGTATGCTTGTTCGCAGGTGATGCCGGCTTCTCGTTGCGCATCTTCGCGCGCACGCCATCGAAATCTTGCTGCGTCAACGACCCGGAATAAGCTGTCACCCTAAAAAAGCCGCGATCCTTCACTTCCTGTTTGGTGTACACCTTGCCGTCCGTCTTCGTGGGAAGCATGACAACGTCCCCGTCGGAAGTAATCGTCCCCATGGTCGCGAAATCGGGGGAGCTTTTGTTGACAATAGCATAGCCCGCCAATTCAACCACCGTGACGGGTTTGCCATCTTGCGTGATGGTGGTACTTGCGTCCGTGTGGAAACTGGCGCCGAGGAAAGCGACAAATAGGACTGCGGATTTCAGTAAATTGAGCATGGAAAATGTCCAGATCGTTGAAGGGGGATCGCCATCGAAACTACAATAGCAAATATCGACAAGAGTATATATCGAACTGGAGCAGTCCAAAACGAAACCTGACGCTGCTTCATTCGGGAATGTTCTATCTCGATACAACAAGCAGCCCTCGCGCGCCCGACATCCTGCGAAACTTACGTCAGAGATGCAGGTACGATTAGCGCAGCGCAATCGTATGCATGGCCAGCCGCAATTTTCTATGCTGCCTGAAAACATGGCTGTTGCATGATTTTTAACCAAGGATACATCGCTCTCGCGCAGAGATATATAGTCGGCGATCACTGCATATTCTTGAGGTCTATAGCTATTTCCGCCATCGCATGCGTACGATCAAGTTGTGCTAATCGTACCCGCGCGGGCTCGGCCAGCATCCGTAATTTTATAAACAGGATACGGCAACTGTTGATTAGAAATTGTCTCAAGAAATCCCTCCGATAACAACCGCTCCAAAATTTGTACCGCATTTATACTCCCATCAAACCCTTGACGAGACAATGCTATCTCCAGATTGTACCAATTCATCCTGGCATCTTTTTTTGAGATTAATTCAAGGACAATTTTGTCTTCATCAATATTTGCCATGGTGCATTCTTATGGGAGAGAGGGTGAGGTATAGTTCTTTCGTTCAAGCGATAGGGACGCACTGATCGTGTCTACGCGGGCTCACACCAATTTCATTTTTATTTCGGACATCTATCCAGAGCTGCACCCGCTGACGGATCCAGCATCTTAATGATGGTGGTCACTGCTGCTCTTTCACTGATCTTTTCCGCAGACATCAGGTGCAATGCCGATTGGGTTAATGGTTCCATGTCCTTGTAGGTAACTCGACCGCTGCATATCAGCCAGAAAGCCACTTCACGGGTCTGTCCTACCGTGCCTATACCTTTGTTTGAGACGCTGGTAATCAGCTCATTGACTTGCCCCTCTGTCATACCAGCATACCCCCCGGTCATGGCCAGGGCTGTGCGCAAGCGACGTTGATCATCAGCCCCTTGTTTCGCCGCAAATGCGACAATGCCGACAGCGCAGACGATGATAATTGATCCCCATTTCCAAGCTTTCACGCTAGATTCCTTAAAAAATTAAACGGGATCAAGATACAGCAAGAGCGACCGCATGGCCAATCATTAATTTTCGTAGCTGCCGATCAACCAATGCTCAAGCTCGCTATTCCCCCGCATCCAGATACCCAAACACCGCCCTCCTTACCCGCTTGCGCAAATTGGCGGCACTAGTGTCTACCCGCGCGCCTGCTGCATCGACCAGACCCTTGATGATGCCCATTAAATCGGCCATGACTTCTGCATCGTTGGCACCTTCTGGCATATCAGTCTGAGAGAGTATGTCGTGCACGGTTTTGCGCAGGCGGGTGGACTGGCGTTTGAGGTCTGCGGCGACGGGCAGGCGCAGTTCTTCTGCGTCGAGTATTTTTGCCAGCGCCGGTCTTTTTAGCTGGTGGGTGATGGCGACATCGATCAAGTCTTCCAGTGCCTTCCGGCCACCCTGCTGCAGATCTATTTTCTCGGCATCTTCAACGAGTGCGGTGGTTTGTTCCAGTATCAGCGCCCTGCTAATGGCGTCTTTCGAGGGGAAGTACTGGTACAGCGAACCTATGCTGACGCCAGCCTTTCTTGCCACGGCATTGGTGGAGCAGGCACTGAGGCCTTCAGTTTCGAGAATGTGAGCAGCAGCTTGCAGGATCGCTTCTACGGTAGCGACAGAGCGGGCTTGTGTGGGGCTTTTACGAGGGGCCAGCGGGGTGGCGGCCTTCTTGATGGGCTTGGTCATGAATGCGAGTTTCAAATATGAGCGATAACTCATATTATATCTCTACTTTGTTGAACACAACGAACACAACGAACTCAAGGAAGGCAAATAATCATGCAAACACAATATGAAAACGATCAACAGTTATTAAACGCCACCGCGATAGCCGTGCGTCAGGCGGCTGACCTGCTGCTCCAGCGTTTCAAGCCAGATGCACGTCCTGCTGACTTGCCGCAACTGCTGACGATGATAGAAGACAATGACGTTGCCGTCACCGCGCAATTGCGTGAGTCTCTACTGGCCCTGCGCCCTGATGTGCAATGGCTGGATGATGAAAAATCCCGTGGCCCCCTGCCTGCTGGTGAATGGTGGGTGGCTGACCCGGCAGAAGGCAATGTCAACCATATCCACGGCACGACTGAATGGGCAGTGACGGCAACGCTGGTACGTGACAATGTACCTGTGCTGACGGTAGTTGCTGAACCGCTGGCAGCAAAGCTGTATACGGCAGTGCGCGGTGGCGGTGCTTATCTGAACGGCCAGCCCCTGCATGTATCGCAAAAGCCCAGCTTGGCAGCGGCCCTGGTCAGCACTGGCCAGGCGACACCGGGTGAAGGCAAGCTGGCTTACAGCAAGATAGGCCAGTCTGTCACGGCCATGCTGGAACATGCGCTGCTGGTGCGCATGGCTGTACCTGCCACCATGCAACTGGTACAGGTCGCCAGCGGACAACTCGATGCATTCTGGCAGCACGGCAATGTCTTGTCTGGCCTCGTCAGCGGTGCCTTGCTGGTGACTGAAGCGGGTGGCCAGATAACAGACTGGACAGGCCAACCCTGGACTTTATCCAGCCCCAATTTTGTTGCCAGCGCGCCTGTCATGAATGGCCAGTTGGTAGCCGTTTTGAAAAACATATAAACAAAAATCAGGACTTACACAAAATTGTCCCAGCAAGGCGCTGCGACGAAGACAGTACTTTAGTACGGCTAGGCGCTGCAACGCAGCTGGGGCGGTTTTGTGTAGGTCCGACAAGAAAAGAGAATGATCATGAAAGAATACGCAGTCGTCGGTGCCAGCAGCGGCACAGGTTTGGCCATCACCCGTTTGCTGGCCAGCCAGGGTCATACTGTGCGTGCCATTGCACGCAAGCCACCCGCAGCAACAGAATTGATCAAGCCCGTCGTTGCCGATGTGGGCAAGCCAGAAGCCATTGCCGCAGCACTGGCAGGTGAGCTGGAAGCAGTGTTTTTTACGGTGGATATCCACAAGGCATTTGCATCAAAACCGTTGATACGCTCTGTGATGTTTGATGGTTTCGTGAATGTGCTGAATGGTGTACAGCGTCACGCAAAACCACCACGCATTGTCCTGCTGTCTGTCATGGGGCCGGGCAAATCATCACTGACCTGGCATTTGCTGAACCTGGCAAAACGCGGCATGCAAAAGAATATCGTGGACAGGGAACAGGCACTTGTGGATAGCGGCCTGCCGTATGTGATCTTGCGTGCGCCGCGCCTGGTTGATGTGCTGGAAAATGAAATTGAAACGACCAGGTCAGCAACAGCCGCCATGTTGTCTGCGAAGGCTAATCATCGTCTCGACATGAAACGCACGATAGCAAGGCCAGACCTGGCCGCTGCCATGGTTGCGGCGGCAATTTCAGCACCAGAAAACAGTGTGTGGGATGTGTATGCCAATGATGCGGGGCCTGTGCCTGCATGGTTAAGATAAAGATACAGGCATGATGCCCATGGCGACCATTTGCTTGCGTGATTCCTGCAGTTCTTCAAAGAGCCACGTACGCAAATGCAGCAAGGGTGCCCAGTTGCGCAGTGCGGGTGGGTAGACGAGATAGTAGCGTTGCCGCAAATCGTGCCGGGCTATTACCTGCGAGACTTGCACCAGATTGCCATTTGCCAGCGCATCCACCGTATATACGCCACGGGCCAGCGCCAGCCCCAGGTCATGCTCTGCAGCCTGCAACATGAGGCCAGTCTCGGCAAAGCTGGCGACCGGCACTACCTTGCCCTTGATGCCTGCTGCGTCCAGCCAACGCTGCCACACCAGCGGGTCGCCCAGCAGGGGTTCGCGGGCGATTTGTTCTGGCGTGCAATCCTTGAGCCTGCGCGCTGCAAGAGGTGAGCCAACCACCAGCAGGGGCAAGTCCAGGTCTGACAGCATTTCTGCCTCCAGCCCTTGCCAATGGCCGTTACCAAAACGAATACCGGCATGCAGGTCTTGCGACTGCAAGTCACGGCTTTGCTGGGTAGCCTCAATACTCAGGCGGATATGCGGGTGACGTTCGCGCCAGTGGCCTATGCGTGGCAACAACCAGCGCTGGGCAAACGATGGCACAACAGTGAGACGCAGCACGGTGTCGGCACCGGCGCTTTCTCCAGCCCTGGCGGCCCTGGCACCTGCTTCCAGTCCATCGAGTGCTGCGTCTACACTTTGCAGGAAAATTTTGCCAGCCGCATTCAACAAAACCCGCCTGCCCTGCCTCTCAAACAAGGCAAACCCTAGCTGCTGCTCCAGCGCACTGATCTGCTGGCTGATGGCGCTGGGTGTCAGGTTCAACAGCGAAGCGGCCGCACGCAGGCTTTGCAACTGGGCAGCGGCGCGAAAAGCAGGAAGAAATTGCAAAGGGATACGCATCATTGATTAGCCATGCTTACCAATTCATTAAAAATGATTGCTTTTGAGATGTGCTTGATTAATTTAATCTTACCAGACCAGAGGACTTTACAGAAAACAGTATGCATCGCCGCCAGTTTTTGCTCGCCATTGCGTTGGGGATAAGTGCTGAACAATCCACAGGCCAGCCAGCATCTCAGTCTGACTATAAACCGCAAGGACCCAAAATGAAAATCACACCATGGCATGCACCATTAGATGTCTCACACGCAAATGATCTCCTGCAAAGATTAAGCAATGCACGCTGGGCAGATGCCATCGTCGACGACTGGTCATATGGCACGGCCACGCAGCCGCTACGCCATCTGATCGATTTTTGGCAAACGCGGTATGACATCAATGAGGCGATAAGCCGGCTCAATGCGCTGCCGCACTACCAGGCAGAGATCGATGGTTTTCATATTCATTTTTTATATTTCAAAGGCAGGAGTAAATCTAAAAAGCCGCAGCCGCTGCTGCTGAGCAATGGCTGGCCTTCTAGCTTCGTTGAATACACCCGGCTCGCGCCCATGCTGGCTGATCCTGGCAGTCATGGAGGTAATGATGCGGATGTTGATATTGACGACGCTTTTGATGTCATCATCCCCGCCCATCCCGGCTTTGGTTTGTCTGCGCGCCCTTCCATGCCCAAGCAGGTGCAGACCATAGACCTGTTTCACCGCCTCATGCATGAGGGGCTGGGTTACAGCAGCTATATGGTATCCGGCACGGACGTTGGTGCAGGTGTGGCAACCCGTATGGCACTGAAATATCCGCAAGCCATCAAAGGCATACATCTGTCGGCAGTGGTCGAGCCACCAGGCATAGCCAGTGCCACTGACCTCAGCAAGGCAGAGCTGGCTTATATGGAGAGCGTAAAACAATGGAGCGACAAGGAAGGTGCCTACCTGCATTTGCAGGCAACCAGACCGCAAACCCTGGCCTATGCCCTGAATGACTCACCGCTGGGCCTGGCGAGCTGGATACTGGAAAAATTCAAAAACTGGAGCGATGTTGGTGACAATCTGTTTGAAGTTTTCCCTGAGCAGATGTTGCTGGATAATCTGTTGCTGTACTGGGTTACGCAAACCATAGGCTCGTCCATGCGTTATTACTACGAGGCGCGCCACTTTCGTCCGGCCTTGCAGTTGCACGACAGGGTCAGTGTACCCACGGCGGTGTGCATGTGGCCCAGGGAACTGGTAGTCGCCCCAAAAGAATGGGCAGCGCGTTTTTATAATCTCGTCCAATATACCAGCCCAGCCCGCGGCGGGCATTTCCCGGCATGGGAGCAAACCCAGGCTTATGCTGAAGACTTGCGGCAATTCAGCCGTGCCTTGAGATAAACATGCTGGCAAGCCATGCAAGCATGTTTGTGATGGAACTTTATGCCTTAAAAATGGCCTGACACTCTGAAGACGATAAATGTAAACTTAGGTGCACAACATTAAGTGCAAACTTATCGAGAATTTTTGTTAACAGATTGCCCATGACTAAAATACTGCCCATCCTTATCCTGACTTTTTCGCAGATCGCTTTTACAGGACTGGTGCATGCTGACACAGGCCCTAAAGCAGCAACACCAGCGCCACAGATAGAAGCACCGCGTGACCGGGTATTTCATGGTGTCATGACACTGGATGTGGATGCCTCTGATACGGTGCACAAGATCATTCGTGTGCGGCAAAGCATACCCGTGCAAAAAAGCGGCCACATGGTCTTGCTGTATCCTGAATGGGAAACCACCAGCCATGCTGCCACGCAAACAGTGGCTGACCTGGCTGGCCTGAACATCATGGCAGGTGAGACAAAGCTGGCATGGCAACGCGATGCGGTGAACCCGTATGCCTTTCATATCACCGTGCCAAAAACTGCGCGAGAACTGAAGCTGGATTTCCAGATACTGCCAACCAGCCGTGGTTTGTCACCGGACATTTTGAAATTGCAATGGTCCAAGCTGGCGCTGTATCCGGCGGGCTGGTATCTGCGCAATATTGCCAGCACTGCCTCCCTCACCCTGCCTAAAGACTTTCAATTTGCTACTTCGCTGGACAGCAATGTGGTCAATGGCAAGCAGATCAGCTTCAAACAAACCAGTGTTGAAAAACTCATGGATGCACCTGTGTATGCAGGGCGATATTTCAAACGGGTAGAACTCACACCTACGGGTGCGGCTGTGCCGGTACGTTTGAATATGCTGGGCGACTCTGAGGCTGCGGTTGCCATCACGCCAGAATTTCTGGCCAGGTATCAGTCCATGGTGGCGGCTGTTCCCAAACTGTTCAAGGGTCAGCCTTATCCGCATTTTGATTTTCTGGTGACGCTGTCGGATACGATATTTTCTGGCGGTGGTGCCGAACATTCAGAATCGACAGAGATCAATCTGCCCGCTGATTTTTTCTCGAATGCCGATGCGCAATTACGCATTGCCAGCCTGCATCCGCATGAATATGCCCATGCCTGGAATGGCCGCTACCGCCAGCCTGCCGATTTATGGACGCCCAACCTTAACATGCCCATGCGCGGCAGCCTGCTGTGGATGTATGAAGGGCAGACAGAATTCTGGGGACGCATACTGACTTCGCACCTGGGTTTCATGACGCTCCAGCAAAGCCTCGATGCACTGGCGATGGATGCCGCCTTTGTCAGCGCCCGCGTGGGCAGGCAATGGAAGTCACTGCAGGACAGCACCATAGACCCCATCTATATGGCGGGCGGCAAGGCCGCAGTGCGCTGGCGCGACTGGCAGCGCCGCGAAGACTATTATGTCGAAGGTGTGATGCTGTGGCTGGATGTAGAGATGCTGATGCGCGAACGCTCCTCAGGCAAATTCGGCCTGGCAGATTTCGCTGGCAAGTTCTTTGGTGGTGGCAAGGCGAACAGTGCGATCAGCACCTATACCTTTGCGGATATCTGCAAGGGCTTGAACCAACTCGTGCCTTATGACTGGGCCACCTACTTCGCCACTCGCCTGCAAGCCCACGATGCCAGCCACGCACTGGATGGCCTGACACGCAGCGGCTATCGCCTGATTTATACCGATGAACCCACAGACTATTTCACGAAGATGGAAGTGGATGCAGGTGCGACGGATTTTTCTCATTCGCTGGGCCTGACAGTCAATGGCAAAGGCGTGGTCAACAGCGTGACATGGGAAGGCCCGGCCTTTCGCGCTGGCATCAGCCTGGGTGCGCGCTTGCTGAACGTGAATAAGGAAGCGTATTCGGATACGGTATTGAAGCAGGTGATCAAAGCAGCAGCGGTATCGAAGGAGGCGATAGAGCTGACTTTCATGGCGGATGGAAAAACGCGTAGCGTTGCAATCAACTATACCGGCTCGCTGCGCTACCCGCGTCTGGAGCGTATACCTGGCACGGTCGACAAGCTGGAAGGCTTGTTGAGTTTGCCTGTTTATGTTGGTGGGTAAATACGCTTACTGTTAATCGCAGATTGGGCTAGGCTTCATGAGCCTGGCGACGCTCAGCCTAAGCAAACTTTGCAGAATTGCTTGATAGCACTATACTCATTATTCTTGTGTCAATTCAATAGTGACATCTTTTGATTTGATTTTTTACTCAAGGCAGGTTCCATTCGACCTGCCTGAGACGATATAACAATAATGGTATTCAATGAATTCTGTGTATAAAAAACTGTCCTCCTGCGGCAGGTATTTGCTGGCGTCTGCCGCGCTGGTCCTGGTCATGGCACCTGTTGGCGCGCAGGTGCAAAACAAGCCAGATACAGGCAGCGCGACACCTGTCGTGCGCCGTATTGCCATCACCATTGACGACTTGCCATTTGAAACCCGGCGTTTGAAACTGGCCGATGAGCAGCGTGCGACCAAGGCCATACTGGCGGCTTTGCAGGCGCACAAGGTCAAGGCACTGGGCTTTGTCAATGAAGACCGTTTGCTGGTCAAGGGTGAGGTCGATGCCCGCATAGGCATGCTGGAGTCATGGCTGGATGCGGGCATGGAACTGGGTAATCATAATTTTGGTCATCTGGGTTTTCATGGCAGCAGCCTGGCAAAATATCAGGAAGCCGTACTGCGTGGTGACACCTTCACCCGCTGGCTGATGCAGGAGCGCAAACAGGTGCCGCGCTATTACCGCTACCCGCACAACCAGACGGGCGATAACGCTGAAGTGCAAAAGCAGTTTGAAGACTTCCTGCAGCAGCATGACTACAAGATCGCACCTTTCACGATAGAGCATGATGATTTCACCTATGCCCGCGTGTATGAAGATGCGGTGCTGAAAAACCGCAAGGAAGATGCCGAACGCCTGCGCAAGGCTTATCTGGCCAATCTTGACCGTGCCGTCAACACCTTCGAAACCATGAGTGATGAAATGTTTGGGCGGCAGGTTTCGCACATCCTCAACATCCATGCGTCGCTATTGAATGCTGACATGCTGGACAAGATGCTGAGCAAGCTTGAACAACGCGGCTATCAGTTCATCACCCTGGAAGAGGCATTGCAAGACCCGGCTTATCTACTGCCAGCAGGACCCAGCCGTCAATATGGCATGTCATGGCTGGCACGCTGGGCACGCATGGCGAAAAAACGCCTGTCAGTTTATGGCCAGCCTGATCCTGAGGAATGGGTCATCAAGTGGGATCAGGAATTAGCGCGTTGATTTTTTTGCCGGGCCGTAGCTTGAGCCTGGCCCTGCTGCTAACTTCAAGACCACTCAACACAGAGGCACAGAGACACAGAGTGGGCACAGAGAAAATCTTTGAGAGGGCATATATGTTGCTGGTATTAGAGCGTGTCACTTACCCCTCTAATCCTCGGTTTATCTCTGTGCTACCTCTGTGTCTCTGTGCCTCTGTGGTGAGATGTTTGGTTTTTTTTAAAGTCCACAATTAAACGTAGCTTGACCCAAGCTACGAAATCGCGCGCTTCGCCGCATACTCTACCCGTATCGCCTCCGCCAGCGCCATGCTCGCTGCACTGGCCCCGTGCGCGGGCATGCGCAGGCTGATGGCGAATTCATCCAACTGGGGCAAGCCTGCTTCTGCACCAAGTACATCCAGTCCGGGCGGCACGGTCGATGGCAGCAAGGCTGTCACTGCCAGATCGGCCTGCACGGTGGCAGTGATGGCTTCCATGCTGGGATAATCAAGGACATTGCGCCAGTCTATGCTGGCCCTGGCCAGTTCGCGTATGACGCTGGGTTTGAAGACGCAAGTGTCGGAGACCAGGCAGATGGGCAGCGGGCGTTTTTGCCATGCCCTGCCATCGCGCTTGCCTGCCCAGACGGGTCTTTCGAGGCACAGTAATTCTCCCTCAGTACTTACTGCAGGCTCTTCGATGATGGCGAGATCAAGCAGGCCGCTGTCAAAATTTTTACGCAATTCTGTCGATGAACCTGCCAGCAGGGATATCTCTACCTGTGGATAAGCTTTGACAAACGCGGGCAGGATAGTGGGCAGGTGCATCACCATCAAATCATGCGGCACACCCAGGCGCACCGTGCCTGCCACTTCTGTCACCGCCATTGCCGCCAGGATGCTGTCATTCATCTCGACCATGCTGCGCGCCTTGAGCAGCAGGAGTTCACCTTCCGGTGTCAGTGTGATGCCGCTCTTGCCTCTGTCTAGCAGACGCCTGTCCAGCACCTCTTCCAGCCGCTTGATTTGCTGGCTGACTGCGCCCTGCGTCATATGCAGCCTCTGCGCGGCAAAGGTCATGCTGCGGGTTTCGGCCACATGCAAAAAAGTCCTGAGCAAGGCAATATCAAGATTTTTCATCTTCAATCATTAGACTTTGTAATGCACTGCATTATGAATATTCGATTTATTAATAGCGGGTGTCTGACTATAGTAGCCGAATACGTCTTATTGCATGAAAGCCCTGTATGAAATTACTTCCCCGACTCACCCTCGCCTTCGCCCTCGCCATCTCCATCACCTTCATCAGCACAATGACCATGACCAATCCCGCTACCGCTGCTACCCCAGCTCCCATCGATTTTCAATCCCATTATCTGACCAGCGCAGAAGACAGGCTGGCCATAGAGCGCCTGCTGAATAGCTATACGACCGCAGTCAGCACTGGCGATGGCAAGACCTTCGCCACGCTGCTGCTCGATGAGCAAGTAGCTTTCATGGCAGTGCGCGGTGTGACTGATATTGCCAGCAATGACGCAGCGCCCGACACCCGTCGCTATGCCGATTTTTACCAGGGAGTATTTGCCAGCGGCCGCAAGCTGGAACAGGCATTCTTCAATGTAAAAATCAGCCAGGACGGCGCACTCGCACAAGTCTCGCTGGACTTCATCACCCAGGAAGCAGGTACCCAAAAAGGAGGCTTTGGCTGGAAGCTTTTACATCTGTTGAAAGTTAACGGCCAGTGGAAAATCGCCAGTGAGTTTTATACGGTGAGGGCTTTGCCTGCGGCGCATTAAGAAGCAGCAACGGCATTAATACACCATTTCAGCCCCATTCTGATGTTCAAGCACCGCGCGCACTCTGAGTGACAGATGCCACTTGTCCAAGTAGGCCACTGAGTTGGGCATGGGGCTGGTCCGTTGCGGCAATACTTCACACAACGCGGCCAGATCAATGGCAGCCTTACCAAAGTCGTAGGATGGGTATCAGAGGACAATGTGTGACATGCATTTTGCAGCGATGCAGACATAAGCCCTGGCAGTATTAAAAAATTACAGTGTAAATTTATCAAATTCGGGCAATAGTCCGTCCCCCGAAGTTATCAATGGTACGATAAGTAACTCCATGATATTTCGAAAGATTGATGTTATGACGAAAACTCGGTTTTTGGCTGATATAAAATCATTTAATCAAGATTTCAATCGTTGCTGCGAAGAGTATGACAGCATAGATCTTGCTGTCGCTTGGTGCGGTGATCCCGAACACACTCTGCCGTATAAGCAATTACAAAAATTTGGTTCAACAATGCGAGCCATTATAGGAGTTTCTTTCGAACAAACGCACCCTGATGGCGTTCATTGGCTTATAGATATCGGATCAGATGTGCGAATTTTTTGTAGCAAAGCAGCAAACATCTTCCATCCCAAACTTTATTTGTTCAGACGAAAAAATGGATTTGCTTTATTTATTGGAAGTTCTAACCTTACATACTCAGGCTTTTACCGAAATATTGAAGCAAACATGCTGATAGAAGGGGAAATCAACACTGAAAATATTCTGCTTTCGGATATTACTCAAAGGTTTGAGGAGTGGAGATCGAATGAAAATTCCTTCGTTCCAACAAAAAGATGGCTAGATGCATATGCAACAAGATACTGGAGCGCAATTGAAAAAGCGCGCTCAAACGGCATTGAAACACCCCCTATTGATGAAAATCAAATATCTACAACGAACTGGTTACGCTTGGCCGATTGGGAAGTATATTTTCATAAGATTCATGATGGCTTACTCAATACAGGTAGAACTGCAGATATCTATCTTAATCTTTTGAGAACTGCCAAAGATGAGCTTCCGCTACCATGGGACGTAAGTATTTTTCGTGAAATTAACAATCGGCGCATCATCGGAGGAATGGAGCCATTTGCATGGTTTGGCCACGTCGCTGCGTCCGGAGATTTTCGTAGGATCATGGCGAACACAAGTGATGTGGTGGTACAAGCTACTATCGTAGACGCAATAAATCGAATTGCAGAAATTAAGATGCCTTTGAATTGGAATGCTTTGGAGACTCAACTTGACCGATTAACTGCTTTAGGCCCAACCATGAAGGTATGGAGTCGACTCTTGTGTTTGATAAAACCTGATGTGTACTGCACTGTTGCATCTCCTATTGTGAGAGATAATATGAGCACCATACTTGAAGTCCCGCAGAAATCGATTGGAAATTCTGCGGGATATATTCGTATTCTAAAAATGATTCATAGCGCACCATGGTTTCAATCCGCAAGACCAATAGATTTAGATCAGGCTGTTATATGGGACCATCGAGTTGCGTTGATGGATGCAATATTTTATGAATAGTCGACGATGCTAAAAATTCCCAGACATTATCTCGCCATTTTCCCACATGGGCAGTCTAAAAGAGCGATGAATCAATTCAAGCAAGTATACCTAGCAAATTAACATTGCACTCCTACATACATTATTAAAGCAGGTAATTGCGGATTTTCACCCCGGTGTTTTTGCCAGCAGGCGCAAACTGGATCAAGCATTCTTCAGTATAAAATCAGCCAAGACAACACGCTAGCGCAAGTCTCGCCGGACTTCATCACCAGGAAAGCAGCAGCAGCCGTAGATTGGGGTCAAGCCTCGCAGGCATTAACGTCGCACTTGATTTGGGTTTGAATTTGGGGTTGCGGTTGCTTTTGAATTTATGCAGTTCCCCATGTGTAGCCGCCGTTTGTGCTGTACAGAAAATGGATCAAGAAGAGCCGATGTCTGAGCGTAGCGAGTTTCGGATCTTCCCATTTTTTGTACTGCACAAACGGGAACCCCGCAGGGGCGGCTATGCCTGGGTCGCCTTTTTGGCCCACCTTTTTTGGCGAGACAAAAAGGTGGGTAGCTGCCGGTCTACCACCGGCCTGCAATCTTAAATAGCATGTGCAGGCAATAACAGCCAAACCACAAAATATCGCTTTTTTTTGGGGATGCGTTAATCAAACGCCGAGTGTTGGGCTGATGAAACGTAGCCCAACCTACCCCCTAAGAATAAGCAGCAGATAGGTTGCTGCGAACTTCAAGACCACTCAACACAGAGGCACAGAGACACAGAGTCAGCACAGAGAAAATCTTTGAGAGAGCATGCATGTTGTTGGCATTCACCCCTTTAAAATCTCAGTGTTCCCTCTGTGTCTCTGTGCCTCTGTGGTGAGATGTTTGGTCTTTTTTTAATACGCAATGCAGCCCCTCAATACGCCGTCTCCGCCACATTCTGATGCTCCAGCACAGCACGCAAGGTTTTGTTCCCCGTCGTGCGTTGCTCGGGTTTGCCTGCGAAGATGCATTCACCTGCCCCCTCGCCATTCAGCAATTCTGCATCACGGCCACTGAACAGGGGGCAGCGCGGGAACAGTTCTGCCACCCAGTCTACAAAGGCGCGTACCTTGGGTGAGAGATGGCGGTTGGCCAGGTAGACTACCGAGATGGGCATGGGGGCGGGTGTCCATTGCGGCAATACTTCGCGCAATGCGCCGGATTGCAGATGCGGCATCAGCATGAAGCGTGGTGCCTGTATCAGGCCAAAGCCCTTGAGCGCGCAGGCCAGGTAGGCTTCTGAATCATTGACGGATATCTTGCCATTGACGGTGACGGCAACGGTCTGGCCGTCGACGATAAAATCCCAGTCGAGGTTGCGGCCGGTGCGGCTGGAAAAATAATGTACAGCCTGGTGGTGCTGCAAGTCTTCCAGGGTTTGTGGTTCGCCATGGGTGTCGAGATAATCTGGTGCTGCGCAGGTGATGCTCTGGAAAGTGCCTATGCGGCGGGCCACCATGCTGGAATCCTGCAACTCCCCTACCCTGATCACGCAATCAACTGCTTCCTGCACCATGTCGACCATGCGGTCACCCATGCCCATGACGAGCTTGATGTCAGGGTAGCGCGAATAAAACTCACAGACTTGCGGCAGCAGGATGAGCTTGCCTATCGAAGTTGGCACGTCTATGCGCAATTGCCCCTTGGGGCCGCGCGCGACATTCTGGAATGAGGATTCAGTCTCGTCCACGTCAGCGAGGATACGTACGCAACGCTCATAGTAGGCCGCGCCGTCTGGCGTCAGGCTCAGGCGTCGGGTGGTGCGGTTCAGCAGGCGCACCTGCAACAGGCTTTCCAGGTTCTGGATGATGGTCGTGACGGTGGTACGCGGCAAGCCGAGATTGTCGGCAGCGCGGGTAAAACTATTGCTGTCCACCACGCGGGTAAAGACTTGCATTGCCTGGAAACGGTCCATCGCGGTACTCCTGAATAACTGGTTGGCATAGTCAAGGACTATTCGTCTGAACGAAGTATAAACCTAATTTGAAGCTTGATTAGTCGACCTGACGGAATAGTCATGTTGGATTATAGGCGTTTATCCCGAAGCGCATAGTGCCTACTATTCGGTCCATTCACTAAGCTCTGGCGCGATTGGCGACAATATGATGGACGAAACAGCAATAATTCTTGGCAACCCTAGCAATATCGGCAACACCGTCAAGAAAAGAAAAAAGACCACAAAGACGGCTGAGCCATCTTTGCAGATAGACAATTTCCTTATCCCTGGCCCGCTTGGGGTCATCCCTGTGCGGCTGTATCGCCCTCAGGGCAATGCGGTTTTGCCGGTGGTGCTGTATTTCCACGGCGGTGGTTTTATCAGCGGGTCTTTGAATGATGCCGATGTACCGGCACGCTTCATTGCACGCAACAGCAATGTCATTGTCTTGTCCGTGGGTTATTCACTGGCCCCGGCCAAGCCTTTTCCGGCAGCGCCGGAAGATGCTTACACTGCCATGCTGTGGGCCATCAAGAATGCCGCCAGCATCAGGGCTGACGCCAGCCGCCTGGCAGTAGCGGGTGACGATGCCGGTGGCAACCTGGCGACTTGCCTGACCCTGATAGCACGTGACCGCAATGCCCCGCCGATACTGGCGCAAGCACTGATAGGCCCGATGCTGGACCCCAGCATGACACGCCTGGGTGACGCCAAGAAACTGGAATCTGACCTGACCCCGCAAGAATGCGCGCATTGCTATGGCCAATACCTGCCGCGCTCTTTGCAGCGCCTGCACCCTTATGCTGCGCCGCTGGAATCCAGCCGCCTGGGTGGTTTGTCACCCGCCTTTATCGCTACCGCTGAACATGATGTCCTGCATGTGGAAGCAGAAAAATATGCAGCAGCCCTGATTACCGTTGGTGTGCCTGTGCAGGTAGCCCGCTTTGCCGGGATCAAGCATGCCTCATTGCCTGAGCATCAGCCTGTGCTGGTGGAAGTGGCGGATTTTTTGCGCCGTCGCCTGGCGGTTCCCAATGATTTGAACACAACTGCTTTCGTATCCCTGGAGGAAAAACAAAATGTCTGACAACACAAAAGACACTCAAGAACTCAGTAATTTACCTACTACATCCACGAGGAATATCATGTCTGAATCCAACAAATCTACTGCACCAAGCCGTAAATCCATCGCCATCAGCGCCGCCATCGTCATGTTGATTGCCGGTGCTGGCACCCTGGGTGCCATTCATGCCGAAACCAGTCATGCCGCACCCAAGGAAGCGCCACCAGCCACGACGGTCGACGTCGCCGAAGTCGTCAGCCGCAATATCGTTGACTGGCAAAATTATTCTGGCAAGCTCGAAGCGGTCGACCGCGTAGAGATACGCCCCCTGGTAGGCGGCACCCTGACTGCCGTGCATTTCAAGGATGGCAGCCTGGTCAGGAAAGGTGATCTGCTGTTCACCATAGACCCGCGCCCCTATGCGGCTGAAGTAGCACGCTTCCAGGCACAACTGGCAGCAGCCGAAGCACGTGCGGCCTATACCAGTTCTGACGTGGCGCGCGGTGAGAGACTGCTGGGTGAAAACGCCATCGCCCGCCGTGATTTTGAAGAAAAACAAAATGCATCACGTGAAGCAGCGGCCAATGTACTGGCAGCGCAGGCAGCATTGAAGGCAGCAAAACTCAATCTTGAATATACCCAGATCACCGCCCCCGTTGCTGGCCGCATTTCGCGTGCCGAAGTCACCGTTGGCAATGTCATTGCCGTTGGTGCCAGCTCACCCGCCTTGAGCACCCTGGTATCTGTCTCGCAAGTGTATGCATCTTTTGATGTGGATGAACAAAGCTTCTTGAAATACGTGAACCCGGCGCAAGCGAAAAATACCCAGGTGCCGGTCTTCCTGGGTCTGGCGAATGAAGAAGGTTATTCACGCCAGGGCAAGGTGGTTTCCATCGACAACCGCGTTGATACTTCTTCAGGAACAATACGCGTGCGCGCCGTGTTTGAAAACCAGGATGGCTTGCTCTTGCCCGGCCTGTATGCCCGTGTACGTCTGGGCGGTGGTGCGCCGCATGCAGCATTGATGATAGATGAAAAAGCCGTGGGCACTGATCAAAGCAAACGCTTCGTGCTGGCAGTCGACAAAGACAATCACACGGCTTACCGCGAAGTACGTCTCGGTAACAGGCAGGAAGATTTGCTGATTGTGGAATCTGGCCTCAAAGCTGGTGAACGCATCGTCGTCAATGGCCTGCAACGTACACGCCCTGGTGACACCATCACGCCGAATGTGGTGCCTATGAGTAAAGTCGCTGCTGTTCCGGCAACGCCTGATACCAGTGCTGCGGCAGAAAAAACTGCTGCTAACAAGTCTTGATCATCGCGTACACAAATATAAACGCAGATAGAAAAATATCATGAATATCTCAAAATTCTTTATCGACCGCCCCATCTTCGCCGGGGTGCTGTCGGTAATTATCTTGCTGGCCGGTGCGCTGGCCATGTTCCAGTTGCCTATCTCGGAATATCCCGAGGTGGTGCCGCCTTCCGTCGTGGTGCGGGCGCAATATCCAGGTGCCAACCCCAAGGTGATTGCAGAAACCGTGGCTTCTCCTTTGGAAGAATCCATCAATGGCGTAGAGAATATGCTGTATATGCAGTCACAGGCAAACA
Source organism: Undibacterium pigrum (assembly GCF_003201815.1). GTDB lineage: Bacteria > Pseudomonadota > Gammaproteobacteria > Burkholderiales > Burkholderiaceae_D > Undibacterium > Undibacterium pigrum. Next base: position 57,767 of record NZ_QJKB01000015.1, on the reverse strand, counting down.
GTGACGGCAATCTGACGGTGACCGTCAACTTTAAGCTGGGTGTAGACCCAGACAAGGCGCAGCAACTGGTGCAAAACCGTGTCTCGCAAGCCTTGCCACGCCTGCCTGCTGATGTGCAGCGCCTCGGGGTGACGACCATCAAGAGTTCACCTGCGCTGACCATGGTCGTGCATCTGATTTCACCGGATGACCGCTATGACATGACTTACCTGCGCAACTATGCAGTGTTGAATGTCAAAGACCGTCTGGCGCGTATCAAGGGTGTGGGTGAAGTGGGCTTGTTTGGTTCGGGAAATTACGCCATGCGTGTCTGGCTGGACCCGCAAAAAGTCGCACAGCGTGGCCTGACTGCGTCTGACGTGGTCAACTCCATACGCGAACAAAACGTGCAGGTGGCGGCAGGTGTCATCGGTGCATCACCAAATGTGCCGGGCACACCTTTGCAGTTCAATGTGAATGCGCAAGGTCGTTTGAAATCAGAATCAGAATTTGCCGAGATCATACTCAAGACTTCTGCCGATGGTGCAGTCACCCGGCTGGCAGACGTGGCGCGCATAGAACTGGATGCATCTGAATATGGCTTGCGTTCTTTGCTCGACAATAAACCAGCCGTCGCGATACCTATCTTCCAGGCACCTGGTGCGAATGCGCTGGATGTGTCTGACCAGGTACGTGCTGCCATGAAAGAATTGTCGGCAGACTTCCCTAGCTCAGTGCAATACAAGATCGTGTATGACCCTACGCAATTTGTGCGTTCAAGCATCCATGCGGTAGTCGAGACTTTGCTGGAAGCGATTGCGCTAGTGGTGCTGGTGGTCATCGTTTTCTTGCAAACCTGGCGTGCTTCGCTGATCCCACTGCTGGCCGTGCCGGTATCCATCGTTGGTACTTTTTCACTGATGCTGGGCTTTGGCTACTCCATCAATGCCTTGTCACTGTTTGGCATGGTGCTGGCCATTGGTATCGTCGTCGATGATGCGATTGTGGTGGTGGAGAATGTGGAGAGGAATATCTCGGCTGGCCTGTCACCGAAAGAAGCGACTTATAGAGCCATGCGCGAAGTCAGCGGCCCTATCATTGCTATCGCCCTGACGCTGGTTGCGGTATTCGTACCACTGGCCTTCATGACTGGCTTGACCGGGCAATTTTACAAACAGTTTGCGATGACGATTGCGATATCTACTGTGATCTCGGCCTTCAACTCGCTGACTCTGTCACCAGCACTGGCTGCGATTTTGCTCAAAGGTCATGATGAAAAACCGGACTGGCTGACCAAGGTCATGAACCGCCTGTTTGGCCGCTTCTTCGATGCCTTCAACCGCATGTTCAATCGTGGTTCTGAAAAGTATTCCAAAGGTGTGGCTGGTGTTATCTCACGCAAGGCATCCAGCATGGTGGTGTATGTGGTATTGCTGGCAGCCGCCGTGGGTATTTCCTATATCGTGCCGGGTGGTTTTGTGCCTGGGCAAGACAAGCAATACCTGATCAGCTTCACGCAATTACCTAATGGCGCGACGCTGGACAGGACTGAAAAAGTCATCCGTGACATGTCGGCCATTGCCTTGAAAGAACCGGGCGTGGAAAGCGCAGTTGCCTTCCCTGGTTTGTCCATCAACGGTTTTACCAATAGCTCCAGCGCCGGTATTGTTTTTGTGACGCTGAAACCGTTTGAAGAACGCCGCAGTGCCGAGCTTTCTGCCAATGCGATTGCAGGCAAGCTGAACCAGAAGTATTTCGGCATCAAGGATGCTTTCATCGCAGTCTTCCCGCCACCACCTGTCATGGGTCTCGGTACAGTTGGCGGCTTCAAGATGCAGATCGAAGACAAGGGTGCACTGGGCTATGCTGAACTGGATGCCGCAACACAGGCCTTTATTGCCGCTGCCAAAACAGCACCAGAACTGGGCCCTATGTTCTCCAGCTATCAGATCAATGTGCCACAACTGGATGTCAACCTCGACCGCGTCAAGGCCAAGCAACTGGGTGTGCCGGTGACGGATGTGTTTGACACCATGCAGATTTATCTTGGTTCTTTGTACGTGAATGACTTCAACCGCTTTGGCCGTGTGTACCAGGTTCGTGCCCAGGCAGATGCACCTTACCGTGCCAAGCCTGAAGATATCCTGCAACTGAAAACCCGTAACACAGCCGGTGAAATGGTGCCGCTGTCTTCCCTCGTCAAAGTCACACCAAGCTTTGGTCCTGAAATGGTGGTGCGTTATAACGGCTACACGGCGGCGGATATCAATGGTGGCCCTGCCCCCGGTTATTCATCGAATCAGGCGCAGGCTGCGGCAGAGCGTATTGCTGCCAAGACCCTGCCAGCCGGTATCAAGTTTGAATGGACTGACCTGACTTACCAACAGATTTTGGCTGGCAATGCCGGTGTCTGGGTATTCCCTATCAGTGTCTTGCTGGTGTTCCTGGTATTGGCGGCGCAGTATGAAAGCCTGACCTTGCCACTGGCTGTCATCATGATCGTGCCCATGAGTTTGCTGGCGGCTTTGACTGGTGTCTGGCTGACAGGTGGGGACAACAATATCTTCACCCAGATAGGTCTCATGGTACTGGTGGGGCTATCGGCCAAGAATGCGATCCTGATCGTGGAATTTGCGCGGGAACTTGAACTGCAGGGCAGCACACCTTTGCAGGCAGCGATAGATGCCAGCCGCTTGCGTCTGCGTCCTATCCTGATGACTTCCATCGCCTTCATCATGGGTGTGGTGCCACTGGTGATTTCCAGCGGCCCTGGTTCCGAGATGCGCCATGCGATGGGTGTCGCAGTGTTCTTTGGCATGCTGGGTGTCACCCTGTTTGGCCTGTTCCTGACACCGGTGTTTTATGTATTGCTGCGTACTCTTGCAGGTGGCCGCAAGCTGCATTCTGCTGTCGTGCATGAAGCGCCCGCTCTTGCACACGACCTTGCACATGACCTCACGCATGAGCACGCTACTGTTAAAGTTTGAGAGAGCATGATGATGAATACAATCAAACCCCTGAAGTCTGCTTCATCCCTGTTGATGTTATTGCTGGTGCTGGCTGGTTGCTCAGTCGCACCGACTTATCAGAAAGCGGAAGTGACAACTCCCACTGCCTATAAAGAAGTGCAGGCAAACAGCAACTCGGGCAACTGGAAAGAAGCCCAGCCTTCAGAAGAAGTCGCCCGCGGTGACTGGTGGAAAATCTTTGCAGACGACAGTCTCAACGAGATGGAAAGCCAGGCCATGGCGGCCAACCAGAACCTGAAAGCCGCTGCCGCCCGTCTGAAGCAATCCCGCGCCTTGCGGCAGGACGCGCGTGCTGGCCTGTTCCCGCAAGTGAATGCGGGCCTGGGTGCCAACCGTGGGCGTGCTGCACCGGCGTCCCAGGGTTTGCCTGACAATACCAGGATGCCGACGTCCACGACCTACAATGCCCAGCTTGGTGCATCGTATGAGCTGGATCTGTTTGGCCGCGTGGCTTCCAGCATAGACGCGGCAACGGCAGATACGCAAAAGACTGAAGCCCTGTTCCAGTCCGTGCAACTGGCCTTGCAAGCCGACGTGGCGCAAGCCTACTTCCTTCTGCGTGAACTGGATGCAGAACAGGCTTTATATGCCGCCACGGTAGAGCTGCGTTCAAAAACCCTGAAGCTGGTGCAAACCCGTTTTAATGAAGGTGACATCAGCGAACTTGACCTGGCACGCGCCAAGGCTGAACTGGCAACGGCGCAATCAGAATCACTGGGCCTGGCACGCAGTCGTGCAGTGGCAGAACATGCACTGGCCGTCTTGCTGGGCAAGACACCGGCAGAGTTCAATTTCTTGCCGCGTCCCTTGTCGCGCATTGCTGTCAATATCCCGGCAGGGTTGCCATCAGACTTGCTGGAACGCAGGCCGGATATTGCTGCAGCAGAACGCAGCATGGCCGCTGCCAATGCCCGCATAGGTGTGGCCCGTTCAGCTTTCTTCCCCCGGCTGGATATCACGGGCTCTGCCGGTTATGCATCCGCCAGCCTGGGTGATTTGCTGAACTGGAGCAGCCGCACCTTCCTGCTGGGGCCTTTGTTGTCCATGCCCCTGTTTGATGGTGGCCGCCGCCAGGCCAGTGTGGACAGGGCTGGTGCAGCCTATGAAGAGGATGTGGCCAACTACCGCCAGACCGTGCTGAATGCCTTCAGGGAAGTCGAAGACAATCTGGCTGACTTGCGCATTTTGCGCGACCAGACCCAGGCACAAGACAACGCGGTGCAGGCGGCAGAGCGGGCAGCCAGGCTCTCGCATGTGCAATACCGCGAAGGCTCGGTCAGTTATCTGAATGTGATTGATGCTGACCGCACGGTGTTGCAGCAACAGCGCATCGCGGCTCAACTCGATGGTGCGCGTGCCAGGTCTGCGGTCGGCCTGATACGTGCGCTGGGTGGTGGCTGGGATAGCCGAAAAGTCGCGGATGCAGCGGATAAAGACACGCAGGTGGCAACAGCAAAATAAATCCTGTCGTATTGATTTCCTTAGACCAGAGTGACTCTGGATTTTGCAGCGTACTTCTTTAACGAAGTACGCTGTTTTTTATCTCTAAGGTATGGTCACGCTACGCGGCACGATCGCAAATTCTGGCTGGGCAGAATAATCTGGCAAGACACTGCGCTGCATGAATTTTTGCCAGGCAGCGGCACCACCCGCATAGCCAGAATCTACCGCATAGGCCAGCGCGGGTTGCATATTGGATGGGTAGCCTGTGGCTGTGCTTGAATAGCCTGTCATCTCACCTACCCGCAAGCCCAGTGCTCTTGCCATTTCTGGGCTGTTGCAGGTCAGGCCTGCTACATTGGCTGGTCGGCTGGCTTCATAGGCTTGCCCGTAAGTGGTGTACAGCGGTGCAGTGGCACTGGCCCTGAGATTGAGGCTGTAGATGCCACCAAAAATCCAGCAATAGTCTGGTGCCAGCATGCGCTGTACAGGGAAGCTGGCTTTCCACGCCAAGATAGGCTGGGCCTTGCTGTAACCCAGCTCAGCCGCACGCCCGACTGCCGAGGTAAAGAAATCATCCATCCAGGGTGCGATGCCTATGCTATTGCCGTACACAATCGCACCCGGCCCGGTGATGGCACCAAAAATATTGGCAGTGGCATTATTGCTATAGGTGTTGTTGTTGTAGTCGAGATTATTCGACAGTATCCTGTTGAACTCGGCCTTGAGTACGTCATTGTCGGGCGTGATATAGGCGGTCTCAGCAAGATTGCGAATATCCCATGCCTGCACCCTGACGTTGGACTGGAAGATCAGGCCCTGGATATTGGCGCGGTAACCGGGGTTGGTCTGAAACACATCCCACATGGCCCAGAACTGCATTTCTTCGAGATGATAGTAGTCCCCCGTGACCAGATACGGCAGATAGCTGAAGGCTGGTGTATGCGCCGCATCGGCGGTGTTGACATTGGTACAGGTGCCACCACAGACCGGGAAAGCTTCGCGCTGTCTCGTGGCAGGGTTGTAGGTGTCACCCGGGTTACCAAGTATGGTCATATACGGGTAATCGCGCAGGCTGATAGGCTTGTCGGTATTTTTATCGCGATAATGGGCAGACCAGCTGCCTGCCAGGTCTGCCGTCGCCAGCGCCGCATCTTTGGCGCGTTTGTCCATGCTCAGCAAATAAGCGGCATTCCAGGCGGGCATGAGGCCGATATCTGGCCTGCCGCCGGTAGTGGGCATATACGGCATGGCCAGGCCCGATCCCATGGGCTGGAAACTGGCACCGCTCATGAGGTTTTTCATGCTGTTCAATGCAGTCTCGGAGATGACGATGCGCTGATCATAATTTGGCACGGCCTTGCTGGCGATGAGGTAAGCCTTGTTGTGCGCAATATGGGTTTGTGGTGCTGCGCCCCACCAGAAAGTCTTGCGCCAGCGGGTATGATGGAAATGCGTGAGATTGGCCTGGGAAAACACAGTCTGTCCACCAATCACGACTTCAGCATCATAGGTAAAATTTTGCGGTGCGGGCTGATAAGCCCAGTCATTTTCTAGCGTCACATCCACCCTGGCTTTGCTATAGCCATTGTAGTAACGCACAGCCAGGCGCGCATGCAGATGGGGATGGGCAAGGCCGGTGGAATCATATAGCGGCACAGCCACCATCCATTCACTGACTTGCGAACCGCTGAGCCATTTCCTGACATTGCTGCCCGCCAGTGCCTGCTCTATCGCTGCCGTGTACAGCCTGCCAGCGATGGTGATGTTCACGTTGCCGCTAAACCCGACATTGATAAGATCAACCGGGTTTGCCACCTGGCCTGTGGCTGGTGCAGTGGTAGACAATTTCAATTGCAGGCTTTGCGTCACGTCTTTGCCCAGTTGCGGCAAAACGGTAGTGATGATGGCATGCCGCAGAGAACCATCTGCATGCGTGGCCTTGGCATCGACCTGCAAAGGGGCAAGAGTGCCATTGGCCCACTGCCCCTGCAAAATACTGCCAGCAGGCACATCACCTGCGGCAAACACCTGGCCAAAGCTGACGGGCACATTGCTTTGTGCGGTCTGGGCAGTGCTGCTGATTTTGATATCGGGCAAAGGCAAGTTGGCTGCACTGGCAGTAGCTTGCGTGAAGATGAAGAATGCAGAAACAGTGGAGACGACAGAAGCGCGGGCAAGGCTGGCCAGCCCGGCAGTTTGATGGATAAGCATTTGATTTCCTTTGTGAACTTTGTTAGGGCTTACGCAAAATTGTCCCAGCAAGGCGTCAGCGACGAAGACAGTACTTTAGTACGCGGCTCCTAGGAGAGGAGCTGCAACGCAGCTGGGGCGGTTTTGCGTAAGTCCTATGTGAGAAAGGGTCAGCATCACACCATAGTAGTCGTCAGCATTGATATGCGTATGACCGCTCATCGCCAGCATACTACCGACCATGCAGAAACCCGCCAGCTATCACAAATGGATACAAATTGTTGCAGCTTTTTCAAAACTTGAAAGCTAAGATGGCGCATCTATCCTCCCCCATCTTTACAAAAGCAAGAATGAATTTCCCTTCAGCATCTTTGAAAAAAACCAGCAAACCCGTAGTCAGCAGCGTGCTGGCCTGCATCAGCCTGAGCTTGCTGATGAGTGCATGCAGCAAAAAAAATGAAGATGCTGCAGTGACGACACCTGCGCCAGCCGCAGCCAGCCAGGCAGCACCTGCCAATGTTCCAGCCAAACCAGTAGAAAGCGCCACCAGCAAACTGCAAGACTATATCGCCTGCTATAACAAGCTCGACGGTGATGCTCACCGCAGCATTGCGCGCTATCAAAGCTGGGTCAAGGATATGGACAAGGGCCCAAGCGGAAAAGAAATGGTGGTATACGGCCTGTATAAAATCGATGTCGATGACATCGCCAAATGTAAAGCCAGTTTTGGCAAGGCCGCGCAAGGCAAGCTCGATATCGCCGCCACTGCCTACATCGACAGCCTGAGCGAACTCGGTGCGCTGGTTAGCGAGGCAGAAGTGTATTACAGCCGCGATAATTACAAGGACGATGCTTTTGCCAAGGGCAAGAAAATGCATGCACCGCTGGCCGACGCGATGAAGCGCTTTGAAGAAAAAAGCAATGTCTTCTCAAATGAAATCGAAGTCGAGAATGACAAGGCCCTGGATGCAGAAATGCAGCAACTGGAAAAAAACGAAGGCCGCCAACTGCCATATCTGCAAATGGCCTTGATGAGCAAGGCCAAGCACCTGGTACGTCTGATAGGTGAAGAAAGCTTCGACGCTACCGCCGCTGGCAAATTACTGGCTGATTATGAAAGCCTGACCGACGAAGCCATCGCCTACGCCAAGAAGAATAGCGAAAGCGCACCGCGTAGCTGGTCCAGTTTCGAACATGCAACAGAAGATTATCGCAAAGCCGCCAAGGAACGTGTACGCCGTATCCGCGACAAGGTCGCTTATAGCGAAGGCGAAAAAATGATGTTGAAACCAGGCTCAGCCTGGATGGTGGAAGGCAGTCAGGAAAAAGTCACCAAGGCCTACAATGCGATGATAGAGGCAAGCAATCAGATGAATCGCTGATACAGATCATACCGGGACTTTCCTCACATGATGTGGATGAACGTCCTGGATACAGAACCAACCCGGTAGTGCTCCAGTCCCCATCTGGAGTCGCTCTTTATAATGCCCTCGTTTTTTGAGGGCATTTTTTTGGGCCTACGAAAAACCGCCCCAGCTGCGTTGCAGCTCCTAGCCGTACTAAAGTACTGTCTTCGTCGCTACGGTGAAGTCGGGATTTCAGACAATATATTGTCTGCCGACGTAACGAACCATCCTTGCAAGGATGGTTTCCTAAAGCATGGCCTTGCTGGGACAATTTTTCGTAAGCCCGATAATTTGGCTGATTTATCAAATTTTTCTTTGCATTTATTGCTGAATGCATTGCGCCGCTTGTTTGCCGACAGCGGCCTTGTCGCCAAACAAAAGCCTGACTCCGCATTGAGAACCAAACATATTGCTCTGGTCATGCCCTACCCCCTGCACATCAAAATAATGATGCATGGCTTTGCCTGATGCTTTTTCTGATACCTTGCCTGCCTGGCTTTGCTTGCCCAGATATTGTTCATAGGCCCAGTAAGCATGGGCGCGCTCAAAGCGCGTGGCACCCTGGGCTTCTGCGGCGCAAGACTTGTCGAGTACGCGATGATTGGGATCAGTATCAAGGCTGCCGACCAGATAAGTCACCTGTCTTTGCAGATGGCGCTGGTATAAGTCCATGCCCTTCATACCTTTTGCATAAGCCACCATGTCCTGCATGCCATAGCGATAGTCATCATAGGTCGGACAAACAGTATTTTCATAGGCTGCAAAATTACCTGTACCCCTTGGTCTGTCTGGGGTGAAATATAAATAGGAAGATGGGTTCGCCACCACATACTGCACATCCAGCCCCCTGGCGCGCAAGCCTTCATCGACGTGGTTCAGCACGGCATAGCGATGCATCAATTGCCCACCACCAGAATGCCCGGCGAAAGTGATTTTCTTCAGCAATGGCAGACGCGATTTATCGGCAAGAAACTGGGCGATATCATCCAGCACCTGTAAAGAACTCAAACCGGCCTGCGTACCCGTACCAGGCAATGCTGCTTCACCCCCCGTCCAGCCTTGCACAGACCAGACTGGCATGCGCTCGAAACCCTTGTCAACATCAGGCTTGCCAGGGAAATTGGGGGCCAGCACCAGCATCTCATCTGCTGAGCGGCCAGATGCCTGCAGCAAGGCCATCGCCGCGGCATAATAATCATCCCCATTGCGCTGTATGCCATGCTGGACCATGATGACTTCACGTATCTGGCGCAAGTCCCCACTCAGGACATGATTGGCATAGACAGGGAAATCATAGCCAGCCGCTTGTTCAGGCTGGGGCAGATGCAGGCGCTGCCAGGTAGGTGCAGTGGCGGCATGTGTCATACCGCACAGGCTGGACAATACACATATCGCCAGCAGCTTTTGAGATGCATCAGTGATTTTTTTCATGGTGTCCCTTTTTTGCTTTATCGCTAAGCCAGATATTGTCAGCATCGTGTGAAACAACGCTGCCCATGCTAGCATAGACCGTAAGCAAGCGGCGATACCACCATGAGCAAGCGACGACACCACCATGAGCAAGCACCATACCGACTGGATACATCACGCACCAGGGTCTGAACGGCTGGAGCGTATAGAAGCCTATTTCGCAGGCAATGCCTACGCCATGCACAGGCATGATACCTATGCCATAGGCACGACGCTGGCAGGCGTGCAGAGCTTTGTCTATCGTGGCAGCACACGCCATAGCCTGCGTGGCGGCACGATAGTCCTGCATCCTGATGAAGCCCACGACGGCCAGGCTGGCACGGGTGATGGCTTTCATTACCGCATGATTTATGTAGAACCAGCCCTGATACAAAAAATCCTTGGCGGCCAGGCCCTGCCTTTTATCAAACATGGTATTTCCAGCGACCCGCGCCTGCATGTTGCTACCCTGCCCCTGTTGCAAGCCATGAACCAGCCGCTGGATGCGCTGGAAGAACAGGATGCCTTGTTCGACCTGGCCCATGCCATGCTTGCCTGTTCTGACATCATTACCAACAGTTCTGGCAGCACTGGTAAGGCATTGCATTTTGATTACCGCGCGGCAGAAAGTGCGCGCGAATATATGCACAGCGCCCTGACAGACAACATCAGCCTGGAAGACCTGGCAGTACACAGTGGCCGCGACCGCTGGAGCCTGTCACGCGATTTTCGCCTGCTATTCGGCACCAGCCCCTACCGCTATCTGACCATGCGCCGCCTTGACCTGGTCAAGAGCTTGCTGATGCAAGGGCACACGCTGGTAAACGCCGCGCTGGCGGCTGGCTTTAGCGACCAGAGCCATATGAGCAAACACTTTGTTAAAGCCTTTGGCCTGACGCCCCTACGCTGGCTGAACATGCATGGCAAGCCAGCACGTCGTTAAGAGCTGACGCACAAACGTACAAGAATTGCAGATGCGGCTTGCGTATGCTGGGGCTTTTCACACAAAAGCCAGGGATATCATCCATGAGTAGCAAGACCTATCAAAGCATCAACTTCGCCAATAAATTCAGCCTGTTCAGCGAACAGTGGTCACAAAAAGTCATTGCCGAGATGAACGACTACCAGTTCAAAGTCGCCCGGCTGCGGGGTGATTTCATCTGGCATGATCATGCAGACACAGACGAGAGTTTCATTGTCCTCGAAGGGCAATTACGCATCGATTTTCGCGATGGCCATGTGTTGATATCAGCAGGTGAAATGTTTGTCGTACCCAAAGGTGTAGAACACAAACCCAGCGCCGTCGATGAAGTCAGACTCTTGCTGATAGAACCGCGCGGTGTCGTCAACACTGGCGCTGAAGGTGGTGAACGTACCAGTGAGATGGACGTGTGGATTTGATGTATAGAATTTGATTCGTCGCTTGTCATTGATTTTTTACATGGCTTTAAAAACGCATCACTTATTCAAAGCGACAAGCCCAAAACCGTCATGCCAGACTTGATCTGGCATCCAGCGGCTTTGGCGGCACACATGCGCACTCATTCACAGGCGATAATTCAGCAAACGCAAAGTCAGCAGACAAATTGCAGCCACGGCTAAAACGACACTGGATGCCGGATCAAGTCCGGCATGACGGGTGGGAGGCTAGTTGTGACGATGGGCGTCTGGATCTTTTGCGAGTGCCTGTCTTGACATCTTGATTCCATCACCATCCATTCAGCAAGCAGCCACCGCTCAGCCTGGAAACACGCATCACTCATTCAAAGCGATAACTCCAAAACCGTCATGTCAGACTCGATCTGGTATCCAGCGGCTTTGTTGGCATACATGCGCCTGCAATTCGCAAAGATCAAGTCGGGCATAACGGGTTTCAGGCACTTGTGACTATTCGAATACCGTCATGCGCAACAACTCATTTACTCTTGCTCATCACCACGCCATGCCCCACTTGCGGCGGATACTTTTCGTCAAATGCCAATATGCGCGTCATCCCAATTTTTTCTCGTCTTTCATTGAGTTTTTCTGGCTCATGAACCTCTCCGTATAATTCCACGCCGTCTTTACCGGGTACAAAATGCGTGCCATACAACTGGCCCAGGCCCTGATCATAACGCATGCGGTCCAGCATCATGACGTAGCGAAAACTATGCAATTGATTATTCTCGTAGAGTTTTTCAAAGTAAGGAAAATACTTGGCGCGGTCATCCTTGCTACTGTGCTGGATAGTCAGGAATAAGGCAGTGTTGGCCTTGTAGCTCAGTTGTTTTGCATCAGGCCAGCCACAGGTGTTAAAAATATCGTGGGCGATGGCGCGATTTTTTGTATCTCCCACAAGTATGTCTTGCAGGATTTTTTCTACTTTGGCCTTATTTTCGGGACTGGGCGCAAATTGTTGATCATAGCCAGCCAGCATATGCGCAGTACGCAAACCCTGATCACGCTCCAGCACTTGTTCAAGTTCTGCATTCATCTTGCTTGCTACGCAGATTTCTTGTGCCGGGCATAAAACAGTATGGAAAGCGAGCAACAGAAAAAGTATTTTTTTCATCGATGTCTCTCAAAAATGTTGATGAGCGATTGCGGCAAGCAGACGCGCTTCCCCCCACCCAAGCGTGAATATGAATATAGCAACAAGTTATCATTAAAACACTTGGCATTCCACATAAACAACATAATTCTATTAATGACTCTATTAAGGACAAAACTTTTCCTATGTAGTATATTACATATTACTTAGCGATATTTTGTCAAAACAAGCGTATTAGCAGTCATTCACAGCCATAAACCAGCATGCCCATACCAGCCAGCACCGCCCCCTTAGCCCGCTCTCTTGCCCGTGAAGAGGTGTACCGCAACCTCAAGCAATGGATCATAGAATTGCAGCTCGCCCCTGGCGAAATACTGCGTGACCAGGAACTGGCGACGCAGCTGGGGGTATCGCGCACGCCTGTGCGTGAAGCCTTGCGGCAGCTGGAGGATGAGGGCCTGGTTGTCACCAGTTTTCATAAATGGACCAAGGTGGCACCGTCCAACCTGGCCGATATTTCCCAGCTTTATCCTGTCGTTGCGGCGCTGGAAGCTGCCGCGCTGGAACTTGCCCTGCCCCATCTGACGACGGCCGATTTGCAGGAACTGCTTGCCTGCAATGACGCACTGGCACTAGCAATTGCCGCACAAGACCATCAGCTTGCCACGGCGCTGGATGCGCAATTTCACGCCATCATCGTGCGGGTCAGCCAGAATCTGGAAATAGAAAAGATGCTGGCCAGCCTGCGCCCGCGTATACGCCGTATAGAACTGGCTCACTTTGGTGACCAGCGCATGGCTCCGCAATCAGTCGCCGAACATGCTGCCATCATTGAGGCCCTGCGCACAGGCGACAGCCAGGCAGCGGTGCAGCTCATTAAACAAAACTGGAGCCTGCCGCCGGATTTATTGCAATTGGCCACAATGGCCCCCGCCACCTGACTACACGCTCATTTTTTGGAGACTTCCCTCATGTCATCTGCCCTGCTCATCATCGACTTCCAGAAAGCCGTCTTTACCGAACCACCAGCCTATCAGGCGGAACTGGTGCTGGCCCGCATCAGCGAGCTCATCGCCAGGGCGCGCAAAGCGGGCATGGCTGTCGTCTACGTACAGCATAATGAAGCTGGCACGGCATGGGAAAAAGACAGCGACACCTGGTATTTCCCCACGGCGATTGCGCCCCAGCCAGAGGACTACGTCTGCCACAAGCAGCATAGCAGCGCCTTCCAGCAAACCGGCTTTGAGGCCGGGCTGGCACAGCGTGGCATCAATGAAATCTATGTCTGTGGTTATGCCAGTGAATTTTGCCTGGACAGCGCGATACGCCAGGCTGCGGCCCTGGGTATCAAGACCAATGTCGTGGCTGACGCCCACACCACGCGCCAGCGCCCGCATCTGGATGCGCCCACCATCAGCAATCACCATAACTGGGTGTGGCGCGAGATGGGCCAGATCAAGGTCATACCTGCTGCGCAATTACCGTTTTGAGATAGAGATAAAACCATGACTCATATCAGCAGCACACTGGCACAGCAAGCCAGCGACATACCCGAAGGCTTTGCCTCACTGTCGCAAGGCGTGTTCCATGCATCGACCATTGTCTTCCCCGATGTGGCCGCTTTTTTGCACAGGCAGGAACAGGCACATACTGGCTATAGCTATGGGCAAAACGGCACACCGACTCATTATGCGCTGGCACACAAGCTGTCTGAGCTGGAAGGCGGCGGCCACACAGTGCTGGTGCCCAGCGGCCTGGCAGCCATCGTGCTGGTGAACAGCATGCTGCTGGGTGCCGGTGACCATGTACTGCTGCCAGACAGCATCTATGGCCCTACCCTGACAGTCACGCAAACCCTGTTTGCCAAATGGGGTGTGCGCCATACCATCTACCCCAATGATGCGGGGGCAGATATCGCCAATTTTTTTGAAGAGACCACCCGCCTGGTCTGGACAGAAAGTCCGGCCTCCAACAGCATGGAAATGCAGGACATACCCGCCATCGTCGCTGCTGCTCATGCACGCCAGATCAAGGTCGCTATCGACAATACCTGGGCCACGGCGCTGGGTTTCAGGGCATTGGATGCGGGCGTCGATTTCAGCATACAGGCACTGACCAAATACGTAGGCGGCCATTCAGATTTGCTGATGGGTGCAGTCAGCGCCCGCGACCAAGCCAGCCATCATGAACTGCGCAGCACTGCAGAACTACTGGGCTATTACGTCTCCCCCGACGAATGCTTCCTGGCCCTGCGCGGCTTGCCCACACTGGCATTGCGAATGGAAAGACAATACGCATCTGCCTTGCGCATGGCCGAATTTTTACAAAACCATGCGGCAATAGACCAGCTACATTATCCGCCGCTACCAGGCGATGCCTACCATCATTTGTGGAAACGTGATTTCAAGCTGGGCAATGGCCTGCTGTCTTTCACCCTCAAACAAAATGAGCTGGCCAACATAGAAAAATTTGTCGCGGCGCTAAAGCTATTCACGCTGGGCAATAGCTGGGGCGGCGTGCACAGCCTCATCGCCGTGGCACCGCAGCGCGCCCCCAAAACCGGCTGGCTGCTGCGCCTGCATGTGGGGGTGGAGCATGTGGATGATTTGCTGGAAGATGTGAGTGTGGCGCTGGGAGCATTGGAAATATGAAAATAATCGCATTCATCCTCAGCTTACTTATGTCCCCCCTGACACATGCCACTGACTTCGCCGGACAATTGCAAGCCATGGGCTTTAGCCAGCAAGTACGCGACAAAACAGGCGGCATAAAGCTGGATCGCATTCATCTCCCCTTTTATGGCGTCAAAAGTGATAAAGGGCAGCTCGTTGTCAATCAGGGACAGCGTACGCCAAATGGCCTCAGCTTCGACATCGACAGCAAACGATATCACTATGAAGCACGCGACAACGGCGAGTTTGGTGGCAAACTGATCGCTACCGACAAACAGGGTAAATCCTTCACTGTCATCAAAGAAAACATCAAGGGTTTCTTCAAACTGAACCATCAAATTTTTGTACTTGCCGGTCTTGCACATCACCTTATCGACAGTGGCCGTCTCTACCGCATTGATGAGAGTAGCGGCAAACCTGAACTGGTGCTGATCACCTTACTGACAGGCGCACCTGTCGACGTCGCTACCACGCAAGATCGCGTGTATGTGCTGACAAGAAATGAATTGGAAGTAATCAGATTTTACAAGAATGAAGTTAGTTTGAGCATCATAGTTCACAATGCGCCGTGGTACTCTGTACCAGCCAATATCACCATGCATGATGATGAATTCGCCATCGGCATGCATGCCGGTGTGGTGGTCGTTAACTATGATGAACTCAGAAAAAGTGCTGACATACAGTATTTTTCTAAATAGCATCGCATAGCCAGGCACAGCGCCACCAGTCGACCGCGTGGCATCATGCAGATTGCATGAAATTGCATTCATCAGCAATGCTCTTGCAAAAGACAATTGCATCCTCAACTACGCCATATCGACACAAGTAAAAGAGTGAACATCATGAACCATCATTGCAGGCAGTTCCTAATGATCCATAAAGCGGCAATCGGGCCGCCAGGATTGATGAGGAACAATGATGAAAAATCTCTCTCGCGCCCTGCGCAGGCATCATGCTGCGCGGCTTAAAAAGAAACGTCAGTATTATTATGGCTGGACGAAAAAGCTTGATCCCCAACAGTTGGGCAAAGTCTTGAATGCTGTACCAAGCTGCAGTTGTTACATGTGCGGTAATCCACGCAAGTATTTCAAGGAACGCACAGTGCAGGAAAAACGCTGGATGCAGGTAGTCGAATAAACGATACATTGTGTAGATACGATCAGCAGCGTAATCGTACGCATGTAAGAAACGAGAGATCAGGATTGCTGTCGTTTCTTACATGCGTACGAATTCATGATTGCGCGATGCTAAGCGTCTCAACGATACTAAAATTTCCTATTTCGGTGGTAAGTCTAACATTCAAATATTTTCAACCCGGCTGAAGATTAATTTACTCCCCAAACTGGCATTTGAGATCGTCAAGCAGTTCATCGAAGTCAGCCTCACCAATATTCTCAACTTCTTCTGGCGTTAGCCACATGCTCCTCGCGTCAAGATTAGCGATAAGCGCCTCAGATTCGCCCTCAGCCAACTTTCGATTTGACCAGTCCGTGTATCCAGGAATTTCTATTAATCCGAAGTCCCTCGCGCTCTTCTGCAAGTGTTTTACGCGTTCAGCAATTTCTCGATCTGTAGACATGAAAACTCCTTACCTTCGGTTCAGATTGATCATTGGGTATTTAACTGTTGCGGTTAACTTCAGAGTTCGACTGGCGGAATTGTACCGATCTCAGCCTCATATCAACTAACAGACCATGTCAGGTCGGCTTGTAACTTGTACACATTCATACATCGACATCCCGACGGACAATTACGCTGTTAGTCGCACCTGATTAATCGCACCTGCCACCACAAGTTTCAATATCAATCAACTGACCACCAAAACAATAAGTGATAGTAGCGATTATCTGCTCTGCGTGCCATAGAAAACGATACTTCCATGTCCCAGCCCTCATCTATCGTTGAAAACACTATCTCATCAAATTCAAGATCTGTCTTCAGCATAGAGATGATTTTATTTGCCAGTGTGACAGATTCAGCATTTGCTTCTTTGATTCCATAACTGGCTTCAGATTGACTCTGCTGCAAGAATCGAGCGAAGTCTTTCGTTTCAGCTTCTGATAATGCCAGTTGCCCAGGTTTGCGCATAAGGCTGTGTGCTTGTCTTGGCGCCTCTGTGTAGGTGTATATCAATCCACCTTGATCATATTCTTTATCAGATTTTTCCAGAAGTGCTTCCAGCAAATTGAATAATTCAGTTTTTAGCATTGATGCTTTCAGAAATTTATTAGCTCATGCCAGGGGCTCTTCCAGCCGCTGCCGCATCAAGCTCACAAAATGATCCAGCTCAGGCGCAGGCCCGGCGCCCAGATTGGCGTTGGTCGCCATGTCGTCAATCTCGCGCAAGACTGTGCCGCCGCCCATGGATGTCTGGCCCAGCACATAGTAGCGGATGTGATCATGCTGCCTGCTGCGCACGATGCCAGAAAAATGTGGTGCAATCACCCAGGTGCCTGCGCTTTGCGTAATCTCTTTGACGGACTTGCCTGTCAGGTCTATCGCCACTGGCTGTGGATAAGCCAGTACCAGCAAGGTATGGTTGGCATCAAGATCAAACTTGTGCCAGCGATATTGCGCAGCTTCTTCTTGCAGGCTGGGGATGGACAGTGATTTGCAGGCCAGGTGATAAAACAGGAAATGCGAAGTCTCGCTGGAACTTCCGACGATATCAAATAACTGCGCTGCCTGACGGAAGACGTAATGGGGCAGAATCTGATACGCAATGTCATAGGACAATTGCTCCAGAGAGATGCGTGCAGGAGGCTTGCTTTTGAAAAAGTCCAACAGTCCCATGTTGTTTTCCCGGAGCGTCGTTAAGAGGATTTCACGCAAGATGGCGAGCGAGAAATGCAGTCAGGATAGCCGCAGGCTTCGCCCTGAACCTGGGCAAATGAAAACATGATTGATATTGTTGTGTCAAACAATCAAACGGATAAGAAACATAATTTCATCATGTTTCATATCACCAATACAGATGCTGTGTGCTGTACCTCATGCGTATGAAATGCAGAGTACACAACACACAAACTCAACCCATGAAACTCAACCCATGAAACTCAATCCATGAAACTCAATCCATGCCCTCCAGCGCTCGCGCCAGTTGCTCGACATCATCCAGGGTATTCAGATAAGAGAAAGATGCGCGCGCTATGCTGTGCAGGCCACGTGCCTGCATGTCCAGCGGGGTGTAGGGCACACCATTGGCACCGATATAGATGCGCTGCTGCGCCAGCCTGTTTTTCAGGGCCATGGCATCATGGCCGCGCAGATTGAAAGCAACGATGCCGGATTGTGCGCCCTCACCCAGGTCATGCAGGCTGATGGCGGGTATGCTGGCAAGTCTTGTGCGGCAGGCTTTTGCCAGTGCGGCACTGATACTGCCGAGGTTTTCCACACCCAAAGTCAATGCCAGTTTGACGGATGCGGCCAGACCCAGTTGCAGGGCCACGGCGGCTTCGCTGGTTTCAAAGCGGCGGGCGTCGTGGCGTAATTGCGCTTCATCTGATGCGATAGGTGCAGAGGATACATCGACCCAGGCAGGTTCCAGTTTATCGAGAAATGATTTGCGCACATACAGCAAGGCCGTGCCGCGTGGCCCGCGCAAGTGCTTGCGGCCTGCGCTTTTGAGCACATCACATTGCAGGGCTTGCACATCGACAGGCACTTGTCCCAGGGCTTGCCCGGCATCGATGAGATAAGGCACGCCTGCCGCGGCAGTGACCTTGCCGACGGCGACTGCATCATTGATGAGGCCGCCATTGGCGGGCAGCCAGGTCAGTGAAACCAGGTGCACGCGCTTGTCCATCATCTGTGCCAGTGCGCTGGCATTGACGCTGCCATCGGCGTGGCTGGGTATGGTTTCTACGGTGGCACCAGCAGCCTGTGCGGCGCGCTGGTAGTTGGCCAGATTGCCTCCCCATTCTTGTCGGCCTACTAAAATCCTGTCACCCTTTTGCAGCCGGGGCATGGCGGCAAAGGCACTGCCAAAGCCGCTGGAACCAGATGTCATGAGGGCGATTTCATCGCTGCTGGCATTGATGAGCCTGGCAGCATCTTCGCGCAGCGCCTGCAGTTTGTCGGCCACCAGCAGGGCCGCTTCCATGGGGCCGACCTGTGCTTCCAGATCAAGATGCGCATGAATGGCTTGCAGAGCAGCCTGTGGCAATAGCGAAGCACCGGCATGGTTCAGGTGCAGGCCTTTATCCAGGCCCGGTGTTTGCGCGCGCAATTGCGCCAGTTGTTCCGGGCTGATCATGCTGGCACCAGTTGTACTATCGCATCCACTTCAACTGCTGCACCTGTGGGCAGGCTGGCAACGCCCACTGCTGTACGGGCGTGGCGGCCACGCTCGCCAAAGACGGCAACAAAGAGATCAGACGCACCATTGGCGACAGCGCTGTGACCATCGAAATCATGGCTGGCAGCAACGAAGACACCCAGGCGCTGCACCTGGGCCACACGCTCAATATCGCCACCGGTGACAGCATCAATCACCGCCAGCAGGCGCAGCGCCGCCATCTGTGCTTCCTTGTGGGCTGCCTCGGCTGAACCACCCGCACCCAGCACACCTGCTTTGGCAGAACCCGGATTGCCTACCTGCCCGGCGATGATGAGCTGGTTGCCCTGCAGGGTATAGCTGAGGTAATTGGCTGCGGGTGCTTTGACGGGTGGCAGGATGTGGCCAAGTTCTTGCAGTTTTTTAGCGATATCAGACATGGTTGTTCCTTAAGCGAGTTGAGAATGAATGGATAATAAAAGCTTGCCTTGCGTACCTCGTTCTGCCAGTGCGGCATGTGATTGTGCCACATCAGCCAAGGCATATTCGGCATGGATGCGCAGTTTGACCGTGCCGCTGGACAGGCAATCGAACACCCTGGCAGCATGGGCCTGCAAGGCCGCAGGGGTGTTCAGGTAATGCGGCAATACCGGGCGCGTCAGGGTGATACTCTTCTTCATGAGTTGCAGGACATCGACAGGATCAGGCTGGCCGCTGGCGGCACCAAACAGCACGAGGTGGCCGCAAGGGGCCAGCACTTCCAGGCTTTGTGCAAACGTGCTTTTACCGACAGAATCAAACACCACAGCCACACCATGGCCGCGGGTTTGATCACGCACTTCGCTAACCCAGTCACTGCCATCATCGTAGCGCAAGGGTACTGCTCCCATGCTCTGCAACCACTCTGCCTTGCTGGCAGATGATGCCGTGCCGAATACTGTCAGACCACGCGCCACCAGCAATTGCACCAGCCAGCCGCCTACACCGCCGGCAGCGGCGTGTACCAGCACTGATCCTGAGGCTGGCAGGCGCGCCACATCTTCCGTCAGCATGATGGCTGTCAGGCCGTGTTCTATGGCGGCGCAGGCATCACGCAGGCTGACTGCATCGGGGATAGGTATCAAGTGCGCGGCAGACACGGCAACCTGACTGGCATAAGTACCTTGCACGCCTGTGGTATAGGCGACCCGGTCGCCCGCGCACCACGCGCTATCAGCCGGTGCACTGGCAACGATGCCTGTGCCCTCTATACCCATGGCCCAGGGCAGTCTGACGCCAGGGTAACGGCCTTCACGCTGGTAGATATCCACAAAATTAACCCCGGCCCAGGCGGCATTGACGATGACTTCCCCGTTTGGCGCTGGCACTTCTTGCAGTTGTAACTGTTCTGGCCCGCCAAACTGATTGACGATGATTGCTTGCATTTGCTTTCCCTGGATTGAACAATGCTGAAATTATTGTCGTAATATGTCTGCACAAAAAACGATACTTTCGCAACATGAGAGTGAGGAAATTTCAATATGCATGGCAAACTGCCGCCCCTGTTTACTCTGCAAGCCTTCGAGGCCGCCTCGCGCCTGGGCAGCTTTAGCCGTGCAGCAGAAGAACTGAGCCTGACGCCAGGTGCCATCAGCCGCCAGATACGCCAGCTGGAAGACTGGAGCAGCCTGACCCTGTTCAAGCGCAATGGCCCAAGAGTGAGTCTGACGGACGATGGCACAGCCCTGCTGACGCGCCTGGCCGGGCCTTTGTCTGCCCTGCACCAGGCTATCTACCCACCCGCCGACGACACCCAGAAAACCCTGCACATTGCCACCCTGGCATCGATCGCCAAGGAATGGCTGTTGCCGCGCCTGGCCAGTTTTAGCAATGCCCATCCACATATCCGCCTTATCATCGATACCGACTATGCGCTGGTGCGTGCTGCGCCACGCGTGGCAATGGTGGCCATACGCCACGGTACCCGCCAAAGCACAGACCAGATTTGCGAAACACTGTTTACTGACCGCCTCATGGCCCTGACTTCACCAGAACTCAACGCCAGGCTGGGCAGCAATCCAAAAACCTGGCCTGCCAGCACCATGCTGCAACACCTGTCGCTTGACCCCACCGACTGGCTGGTAGCCGCTGGCATGCCTGACGACTTTGTACCGCAAGGCCAGGCGTATAACGATGCTGACGTATTGCTTGAGGCCGCACAACAAAGCCAGGGCATTGCCCTGGGCCGCCTGTCCATCGCCTGGCGACGCCTGCAGGCGGGCAGCCTGGTCATCGCCTGCGACACCTCTTGCCCCACGGCACGCGATAACCTCATGATCTTGCGCGAAGACAGCGCCGACCTGCCCGAAGTACGCGCCTTCACCACCTGGCTGCGCGAACAGGCCCGCCTGTGGCAAGTGGAAATGGACGCCTTTGACAAATACCAGCTCAAGAACAAAGAGATATAAAGAAGTATTGATGAAGCATCATTGCCAGCTCTCTCTGTAGGAGCGGCTTCAGCCGCGAATGCCAGCCACAGTCGAAACACAACGGTAACGGTTCAAATTGGCGCAACCCGGCGCTACGCAAGCTAAAATTCACGGCTAAAGCCGCTCCTACGGTATAAAGCAAACATTGAGGATATCCAGGAAATTAAATACAAACACAAAACTTCTTGCTATGAGAGGCTGATACAAGATGTTTCTCTGCCTTTCACTGACGAAAACGCAAATGAAGATTAAAATACAGGCTACGCAGTCTTTCAATGAGAGTGGCTACATGAAACCCGTCAGCAAAATCCCGGAATTGGCAAGTATCGTTGGTGCACTTGGCATCGCCACATTAGCCGGAATACTGTATTTCAAAATTGCCGATACAGCACACACTGCTGCCGCTGGCAAACTGGCACAGGCCAAGGCCAGCCAGATGAAGCCAGGTATCGCGGCAACACCATTGTCTGGCAAACCTGGTTGGAAAGAATTAAACGCTTCACAGCAAAAAGCCTTGCTGCCGCTGCAAGCTCACTGGGAAACGCTGGATGAAAAAAGCAGGGCAAAATGGCTGGGTATTGCCAATCGCTATGTCAGCCTGAACCCGGATGAACAAAAGCGCATACAAAAACGCATGGAAGCATGGGCACAGCTCAGCCCCGAACAAAAACAAATCGCCCGCCTGAATTATTCCCAGGCGAAGAAACTCGAAGCCGCACAAAAATCCAGGCAATGGGAAGCCTACCAGCAATTGCCAGCAGAACAAAAACAATTGCTGGCCAGCGGCGTACCCGCCCAATTCGCCAAACTACCATCCCCAAAACCACTGGCGGATACCATCAATACCGCATTGGAAAGTAGCGCAGCATCGGCATCAGTCGCTGAACAAAGCGCCGCCTCTGCCAGCCAGGGTGCAGACCAGGATGCCAGGACCGCACCAGCTTTTCAGGCTGACTGGCCTATGACGGGGAAGTAGCTTTTCAAGGCTGGCAAGCATCACCATGCTTGCCCCTCAAATACTTGCATCCTGCTTCAATTAATGTAATGCTAAGGCATCTGCACTTTCTTAAGGATGCCTCATGGTTTTTTCTCACTCACTTGAGCAAGACAAGGACACTGAGCGTTTTCTGGAAGTGAATATGACACCGCTTATTGGCGTCCTGCTGGTGCTCATGATGGTGATGATCGCTGGTGTGGCACAAAAAAGAAATATCTTACTGATGGACATAGGCACGTCCTGGACCAGCGGTTGCGGCATAGTCGGCATCGACATCGACATTGATTTTGATGACACCCTGTTTTGGAATGGTGTCGCTATATCTGAAAAAGAGTTGCAACAACGTCTGATCAGGATAGCGCCAGAACAACCAAAAATACACTTAAGACCCTATTCCATGGCTAGCCACGCGGCAGTAGTAGCCGCTACCAACAGCCTCCGTAATGCAGGTATTAACGATATATATCTTATCACTACCCTATCGCGTCCGTTTGCCAGCCAGCATTTTTATTAATCTCCGCAGATACGAGTAGCACCGAATAGTCGCAGACATATCGAAGGTATATCCGCATTGCACATCTCTTCTTCACTCACACAAACAGATCTTGCACAGATGGGTCCCAGCCTGCGTTGGGGTGGCCTGAATACAATTTGGCTTGATCAATCGACTTCCCTGTTATTTTCCTCCAAGCTCAAAGTCCTCATCACATGCTCGCAAAATTAATCAGCTCTACAGGTGAAGAAGGTGAGGCCATGATCATTGAGATCAAGGGCAGGCAAATAACAGGCATGGACAATGTTGTCTATTCTGCTTTGCCTTATCCACAGCAAGGTAAAGAATTTGAGGTCAAGTTCACATGTATGTTTGATGATGACGCCGACATCGGGGTAAACCCCTTTGAGGAACTGGCACTCGTCTCTACTGGCTTATGGTCTTACCGTGTCCTGGCCAAACTGGTCAGCGTAGATAGCAATGACGGCATTGCATTGGCAGATTGTGGCGCATGCTTGCTGCCCATTCCTGTGGAAGTAAGTGATCCTGATTGCCTGGGACGTTTTATTGGTTTTGATATTTTGCGGCTCGATATTTGGCGAGGATGACAGCTAGTTCAGGCTGCCTTAATTGCCCTTATAAATCCCCGCTTCCAAGGTGTAATCACCGCTGCGCACATAGTAGGTGGATTTGTTTTCCAGTTGTTTGGTGACAGGATTATTGTAGCGGTAATCTACCCAGCCTTTACCCTTGGATTTTGCGCCTTCAACGATTTCCTTGCGGAAGAATTTACCGTCGGCGTCAGGCAAGACTATCATGTTCTTGCCTACCAGCTTGGGATTGATGGGATGTGCCAGGGTGGTGCCGTCCAGGCTGCGCACGACGAGATAAAGGTCGCCTTTGACGAACTCAGGATTTTTGTTATTCACTTCCTTGATGAGTGCTTCAACACTGTTTTTCTTGACGTAGGCCAGACCTCTTTCAACCATATCTATGGCATCAGCCGGGCTGTCAGCATAGGCATTCGGGAAAATCATGGCACTTAACAAAGCCAGAAAGATCAATGCAAATCGCTTCATGATGTCTCCCGATATGATGTTATTTTCTTAGTATAGGCACAGCGCATGGCCGAGACAAGATAAATTGAGGCCTTGCTTGCCATGAATGTGCATCATCTCCATGATACTGAAACGATGCCGTTCGCCGGGAGTTGCAACTTAGCATGTCAAATCATTAAAGTACGGGCAGCGCACCTTCCGTCACCACCAGCAACACACAACTATCTTCATCCAGCCCATGCTCTACCCTTAATGCCGGGTCTGCTGCGACATGCAGCAAACCTGCCAGGCCAGCGCAGCCAGATGCGGTGCTGGCCGGGCCGCCGTGGCTTTGCATGATGCTGATGGCAGCCTGTAATTGCGTTTCGCTGACGCTGACGGCGCTGGCCTGGTGTTGCAGCAAGATCGCCAGCGCCGGGGTGGATGCCAGGCCGCAGGAGAGCATCTGGGCACTGGTCTCAAGCTCGCCAGTGACATTGAGCGGATGGCCAGCTTGCAGGGCCAGGGCGACGCAGGCGGCTGATGCAGGTTCGACGACGATGATGCGGCGAGGATCACACATGCTGGCATACAAACCCTGCGCCATCGCGGCCGCCAGGCCACCTACGCCTGCCTGTATGAAAAGGTGACTTGGACGCTGTGCATGTTGAGTTGGTAATTGCTGTTGTAATTCGGTACAAATCAGGCCATAACCATCCATGACGTCTTGCACAACGATGTCATGCGGGTCTGCCGAGGTGTCTGCCACCAGCAAGCCTGCGCCCTTGCTGGCTGCTGCAGCTGCTTGCAAGACGGCTTCATCATAGCTGCCCTTGATCCAGACGACTTCACCGCCCAGGCGCTGTATGCGCTCTGCCCTGGCTGCGGCCACGCCCTCTGGCAAATAGATGATGGCCTTTGTACCTGCCCTTTTGGCTGCGGCTGTTACTGCCAGGCCGTGATTGCCATCGCTTGCGCAAATGAGTCTGGGTAGCGTGCTGGCTGTCTGCAATTCTTCCAGCGTCGCTATGCCTGTGGCACGTGCCAGGGCGCGCAAGGCGGCGACCATGCCGCCCAATACCTTGAAGTTGCCCAGCGGGCGCTGGTTTTCTGCCTTGACCAGAACGCGCCCGACTCTTGCAGCAGCAGCCAGTTGTGGCAAGTCCAGCAAGTCTGTGGCCTGATAAGCATCCAGCAGGGATGATGCCTGTATTTGGTGTAGTGATGTGGTTTTCATTTGCCCAGTGTAAAGGCGCAGGAAAAATCTGCGCCGCAAAGATGGCTGCAACTTGCTAGAAAAACGCAGAATCAGGCCGACCATTGCGCCGAAAATGCGCGAGACCAGGACTAGCATTAGTGCAGTCTCTCACTACATGAAAACATCGCCATGCAATTACTTTATCAAACCCATTCTCCCTACGCACGCAAAGCCCTGGTATTTGCACATGAAGCTGGCCTGGCTGGGCAGCTGGAAGTTATCCACCATGAAACCAGCCCGACCAAGCGCAATGAAGCCGTCTATGCACAAAACCCGCTGGGAAAAGTGCCGGTATTGTTGCGACCAGGCTTGCCACCCATTTTTGATTCTGATGTGATTTGCGAATACCTGGACAGCCTGCACACGGGCCGCCCACTGATCCCCTTGCAGGGTGAAGCACGCTGGCATGCCTTGCGAGTGCAGGCCGTCGCCAAGGGTATGGCAGACTCTGGTATTGCAGTGCGCTGGGAAACCTCACGCCGCCCGGAAGCCTTGCGCTATCCGCCACTGCGTGATGGCCATACGCAAAAACTGCTGGCCAGTTATGACTGGCTGGAGCAGGAACTGGATGTGGATGGCGCTGTGCATGTTGGCCATATTGCAGTGGCCACGTCGCTGAGCTGGCTGGAGTTTCGTGAGCTGCCCGGCTTCAGGGAACAAAGACCAAAATTGACGGCCTGGTATGAAGCCTTCATCACGCGGCCATCCATGCTGGCGACGCCTTTGTCGGGTGAAACCCAGGATTAATAAAGAGCAGAATAAATACGCTTGCCCAGGCATCGTAGGAGCGGCTTCAGCCGCGAACATTTTTGCCGTGTCTGTCGCCTCAGCTTATATCAGCTTTTATCAGATACATCAGCCATTCGCGGCTGAAGCCGCTCCTACAGGAAACGGTGCCAGCGCTTTTCTGAAATTATTCAGCCTCATCCAGCGGTACAGGGATATTCAGCCCGCGCTTGACCAGCCCCAGGGCGACGTTGGTGGTGTAGCGTTTGACGTTGGCATTTTCTTGCAGCAGGCGCGACATCAGTGCTTCAAAGGCTTCCATATGCGGTGCCGTGACGATGAGGACAAAATCAACTTCACCGGTGACATAGAAGGCTTGCTGTATATGTTCCTGCTCATTGAGCCATGCACGCAATTGTGCCAGCAGTTCTGGCCGCTCGCGTTCGACTTCCAGCGAGACGATGAAGAAATTGGGGCGGCCTATCTGCGCCGGGTCAAGCACTGCGGCATCACGCACGATGACTCCTTGCTCGCGCAAACGGCGCAAGCGCCTTTGTATGGCCGAAGGTGACAAGGCCACCTGTTCGGCCAGGCGCTCAGCCGCCAGGCTGGAATCTTGCTGAACCAGATTGAGTAACTGGCGGTCGAATCGGTCAAGTTGCATGGTGAATATAAGCTAGGTCGTAAGCAGTGATCTGGTAGGGAATTGTAGCATCTGGAACTTCCAGCTTATTGATGAAACTGATTTGTGCCAAACTATTTACGCGGTCTTGCCTTGACAGGAAAAGCCAGGTTAAACACCTGACGCGCCAGCGGGTGAGCATCTTCAGGCAGCCAGCCTTCGTAATAAGAGGCGATGCTTTCCAGCAGATCGCGGCGGGCCAGGACGGCATTGATCTGTTCTATGGCTAGTTCGCCAAACGGGCTTTTGGAACAGGCCACATACCCCAGCAGGAAAGGGGGCTGTTCTTGCAGGGGATAGAATTTCAGGTCTACAAAATCTGCGCTGTCACGACCGTTCAAAAAACTGGCTTCATAGGGGTAGCCGAGGATGAGGTTGACACGTCCCAGGGCATTCATCTGGAACAGGCTTTTCGCGGCATTGGGGGCGCTGTTGAGGAAGATGTTTTTCTTGCCCTTCTCCTTATACATCTGCAATAGCTCATCAATGGCAGCACCATAGCTGCGGCCACTTTGCACGCCAACGGTCAGGGTTTCATCTTCCAGCAAACGACTGAGGCTGAGTTTGTCAGCCGCACCCAGATAGGGGCGCAATTGCGCAATCTGTGCACGCGGTATCATGGCACCCGGTGGTATCTGGGCAAAGAATGGCGTCGAGAACACCATGGTTTTTTCACGCTCGGCATTTTTAAACAAGCCCAGTGCGCAGGCATTGGGTTCATCCCTGAGCATCAATTCCAGACGCTTGAGCGGCACGTGGATAAGCTTGTGCTGGTAGGCAGGCAAGGCAGGGATGACATGGCGTTGCAGAGCAAGATCAAGGATGCCCTCCGCCTTGTTTGGCCCATCAGGAATATACAGCGGCGGCAGCGGGTAGACATACCAGTTGATCTCGCCCGCAGTCTCACCTGCGGCCTGGCTCATGCCACTGGCGAGCAAGCCTGCGGCCAGGGCTAAGCACCTGAACCACTTCCCTGCCAACGCATGCAGACATGAAGCACCCCGCATTCACCCTCCCCTGTTCATTACTTGTCAATAATACAGTGCAAGTATGTCACATTTTGCATATTTGACAAAGAAGGAAGAGAGGCGTTTTTGCAGGGTGCGCAGTACGCACGACGCACCCTGCTGTGAAACCTGATCTATGCAAAATCCCCATCCGTCGACACCGACAACACCCGCCATTGTTGCAATTCCTGCTGGTGTTTTTCCAGGCTGGCAGCGACGACTTCTATCGCATCAGAACCGGCTGCATAGCGCAATGGTGGTTCTGCCATATTGCTGATGGCCAGCACCGCTGCGCCCAGCTTGACCGGGTCACCGGCTTGCTGGTGGTTGTAGCTGGCAAAAGTCTCACGGCTGTTGATGCCGCTCCTGGCATAGTCGGCAATGGTTTTGTCGCCATAGCGTACCGAAGTCTGGTCCAGAAAATCTGTCCTGAAGAAACCGGGCTCGACGATAGTGACGTGGATGCCAAAGCGTGCCACTTCCAGCGCCAGCGATTCAGAAAAACCTTCTATGGCAAACTTGCTGGCGCAATACACGGATGCGCTTTCAAAACCGGCCACGCCGCCTATTGATGACAGGTTGAAGATATGCCCGCGCCTTTGTTCACGCATGACAGGCAAGGCAGCGCGTGCCATATTCATGCTGCCATACACATTGGTCTCGAATTGCTGGCGGATTTCTGCGGTGCTGATTTCTTCAAACAGGCCTAGTTGCCCATAGCCAGCATTATTAACCAGCACATCGAGACTGCCAAACTGTGCGCAGGCGGCTTTCACTGCGGCTTGTGCCTGGGCTTCATCATTGACATCCAGCGTCAGTGCCAGCACTTTGTCACCATAGCTGGCAAACTGGCTTTGCAGTTTGCTGATATCGCGGCCAGTGACGACGACTTTGTCGCCACCATCCAGTGCAGCCTTGGCGATGGCTGCACCTATGCCACGGGTGGCACCAGTAATTAACCAGGTTTTTTGTTTCATGATCTGCCTTTCGAGTAGGACCGCTGATTGCGGAATGTGGCCATGATAGGCAGACAGCAGCACAAACTAAATGCCGGAAACTTTCTGATTCTTGCCTAATCCTATTACGCCTGGCAAATTTGCAGCGATTATTGCTATGATGAATGCCTGTTCCTCTTCATCACACTTATGCAAAACCAGCACGATATCAACCAGAAACTGGCAGACATGGTGGCGAGCCTGGCGCTACAGGAAGGCTTTACTGCCTCGGCGCTGGACTACGTGCATTTCATGCGCAGCGACCATGCCTATAGCCGCACGCCTGTCATGTACGAGCCCTGCATCTGCATCATCGTGCAGGGGCGCAAGCGTGCCTATCTGGGAGATGCCATGTTTGTCTATGATGCGCGGCAATACCTGGTGGTCTCTGCGCCCATGCCCTTTGAAGCCGATACTGAGGCCAGCAGCGAGCAACCCATGCTGGGCATCCATGTAGGCATACAGCACGCCCTGGCAGCCGAACTGGCGCTGGCGGTTGAGGAGGCACAGATTACTGCCCCTGCAAACCCGGCCAGCGCAAATGCTGCAGCGGCCTTCATGTATGCCACGCAGGTAGACGACACTCTGGCCCAGGCGGTGCTGCGCCTGCTGCAAGCCCTGGCTTCGCCGCTGGAGGCAAAGATACTGGCACCTGCCATCGTGCGGGAAATTTATTTCCGCATACTCATGGGTGAACAAGGTGCAGCCATGCGCGCCGCCCTCAGCCAGGGCAGCCATTTCCAGAAAATCACCCGCGCCCTGCGCAAGATACATGATGGTTTCAGCGACAAGCTGGATGTAGACAGCCTGGCGCGTGAATCCGGCATGAGCCTGCCCGCCTTTCATCTGCACTTCAAACAGGTAACCAGCACCACGCCCATCCAGTACATCAAGGCCATGCGCCTGCACAAGGCACGCCTGCTGATGATACGTTCTGGCATGAATGCCTATACCGCCTCGAATACCGTGGGTTATGAAAGCAGCTCGCAATTCAGCCGCGAATTCAAACGCCTGTTTGGCCGCAGCCCGCTGGAAGAAGTCAGGCAGATGCGTACGGCCTTGCGCATGCATGAGGGGGCTGGGCTGGCCTGATCTTTATTTCGGCTCTCATTGAGATCATCGCTGCTCAAGCGGCTGGTGTATACTTGCGTCAGCATATCTGCATCATGATATTTTTCAGCGCGCTCCATATCCATTATCAACACTACCGGCCCGGGCTTTTTCTGCGTCCAAAGTATGTCTCAATCAAAAGATTTAATTACCATCGCCACCTTCCTCAATCCCTGGGATGCCCATATCTTGAGGGGTTTGCTGGAGTCTGAAGATATCCCGGCATGCCTGGCGAGTGAGCATCAGATCTGGCTCAACTGGCAATGGTCCACAGCCCTTGGTGGCGTGGATTTGCGTGTGCCTTATGCGGCGCAGGAGCGCGCCAAAGAAGTGCTTGCGCAATATATGCAGGGTGATTATGCCTCTGCCCTGCAAGAGGCAACGGAGGCTGAGTTTGGCGCTGCCGACCAGCCAGACACTTGCCCGCATTGTGGCAGCAGCGATATCTCATACAGCAACACAAATCCGGGCATGCTCAGTGCTATCGGTATCTATTTTTTTCTGGGTGTTATCGTGCCACAACCCCGCAAAATAACATGCATGGCCTGCGGTCACATTTGCAAAGAAAAGTCTCTTGAAGATACAGGCAAGAACTAAGGAACATGGCTTGTCCTGGCTATACCCTGCAGGCTGTCATCAATGGCATTATGCTGCCAGCAGTAAGTTTCGGCGATGACAATGCCAGCATCACTGCGGTGACGGTGGAAGATGATCCTGTGGCGGGGGTTTACAAGCTGGATGTGGTTCAATCAAAAAACTGAGTGCTGTCTGGTCTTTTTCAATACAGATAAATGTCCTGCAGGGCGCACCGTGCGCACCATCGCTGTGTAGCATTTTAAAAGACGATGCGTGCGGCACAGCCTGAAGGTCTGGAAGTGCTATTAACTCGTAGCTTGGGCTACGGGGTATCAGCCCAACACTTGGTTTCAAAAAACGTATACGTCATTTGAACGCCCAGTGTTGGGCTGATAAAGCGCAGCCCAACCTACGTGCTGAGTGCTGTAAAGTCTTTTTCAATGCCAAATACAAGGTGTGCCCTACGGCTTGACTTGATATTTGATTGTGTTTTTGAATAAGACCGAAAATCTCACCACAGAGGCACAGAGACACAGAGGGGCACTGAGGGATTAAATATCTCGTAGAACTCGCTATGGCTTGCAGTCTGCCATATGTTCTCCTCTGTGCCTGCTCTGTGTCTCTGTGCCTCTGTGTTGAGTGGTCTTGATGTTTTAAAGTTTGCAAGCTGCGTTAAAAATGTACGCCCCTTACTTCAGACTCGCCTTCAATTCCCCACCCGCCTGCAACATCGCTGAGCGTACTGCCGGTACTTTGGCCAGCACATTCAGCAAACCAAAATCATGGATCATGCCCTTGTATCTTACCGTTGTGACCTTGACGCCTGCTGCATCGAGCTTGCGGCCATAGGCTTCGCCTTCGTCGCGCAGCACGTCGAATTCTGCGGTTTGTATCAACGCTGGTGGCAAGCCGGTCAGTTGTTCAGTGCTGGCACGCAAGGGGGACGCATAAATCTCCTGGCGTTTGGCGGCATCGGTGGTGTAATTATCCCAGAACCATTTCATCATATTGCGGGTCAGGAAATGGCCTTCTGCAAACTGCTTGTAGGATTCGTTATTGAAGTCAGCATCCGTCACTGGCCACAACAGGATTTGTGAGCGCAGTTTGGGGCCGCCCTTGTCTTTGGCCATGAGGCTGACCACGGCTGCCATATTGCCACCGACGCTATTGCCTGCGACTGCCAGACGGCTGCCGTCGACCTGGATTTCCTTGCCATGCTCTGCCACCCATTTGGTTGCGGCATAGGCCTGTTTGATGGCAACGCCATAGCCTGCTTCTGGTGAAGGTGTATAGTTGACGAAGATGGCGACAGCGCCGGATTCTGCCACCAGATCGCGCACCAGTCTTTCGTGAGTAGGATAGTCACCCAGTACCCAGCCACCGCCGTGGAAGTACATGAAGCCGGGCAAGGTTTTTTTGACGCCAGCCGGACGCACGATAGTGAGTTTGATATCGCTACCATCAAGCCTGATGGTTTTCTCAGACACATCAGCCGCAGGCAGCACCAGCTTGACACCAGCTTGTGCACCAACCAGCACGCCACGTGCATCAGCCACAGGCAATTGTTCCAGTGGCTTGCCACCACCAGCTTCCAGCGCCTGCAGGAAGGCTTGTGTAGTCGGTTCAACACCAGGGCTACCCGCGGCAAAGGCGTTGCTGATGGAGAGGCTGATAGCGGTTGCAGCGAGGAGCGATTTCAAGTGTGTCATGATGATTTCCTTTTCATGTGATGGCAGTGGGATTACTGCGATTTGGTGCTACAAAAAAAAGCTTCTGATCGTCCTGTGATATTGCATGGACGATTTACTTCATTTAATTAACCAACCATTAAATAGTGCGCTATATATTTTAAAAACTGCTGAAGGCGAGATAAGTTCTTTTCTCTCGACCTCATTCAGCTAAATGAGGTGCGCATTACTTCCTCTTTAATGTTGCGCTTCCTAACTACACTGTAGGAGCGGCTTCAGCCGCGAATGCCTGCATGACCCGAACGTCTGGCACGGCAACAATGCTCGCGGCTAAAGCCGCTCCTACAGCTATATTAATACGCTATTAAATAGCGCACTATATATATTAAAGACAAAAAATTAAAACGACTCTCTTGCATGGATCAAGACATGCAACTCATTTCATATGTATCAATACCAGATTATCCTGGCCAGGCCTCAATGAGCCTCAATGGCTTCCATGGCCGTCAAACATTCTTCATCAAGGCTTCACGCAAGGCCAGTATCTCCTGCTTCAGATCGCGCGCCTGGTCGGCTGAACATTCTGTGGCACACAAGACTGAAGTCGGCAGGCTTGCTGCCTGCTTGCGCATGTCGCTACCTGCCCTGGTCAACGAAATAATTACCTGGCGTTCATCCGCTGCCGACCTGACCCTGGTGATCAGCTCTTGCGCTTCCATGCGCTTGAGCAAAGGCGTCAGGGTGGCCGAATCAAGTATCAGGCGTTCACCTATGTCATTGACGGTTTGTTCATCCTGCTCCCACAAAACCATGAGCACGAGGTACTGCGAATAGGTAATCCCCATTTGCTTGAGCAACTTGCGGTACAGCTTGTTCATTGCCAGCGAAGTCGAATACAGGGCAAAACAAAGCTGGTCACCCAGTTGTGGCGTTGAACTTTGGTTTGCTGATTTGCTGGTTGCGGTTTTCATGCTTTGCATTTTAAATAGCGCGCTATTTATTTGCAAGCTATTTTTAAAATATTTATTTGAAGTGCAAGATTTAGCCTGCCCAATATCTACTTTTTGTTTGGACGAAGACCAAAAATCTCACCACAGAGACACGGAGAACAACATTGGAGATGACATACATATTATCTGTGGTGAGTGGTCTTAAGCTTTTAGCCTTGAACCAGCCTAAGTACGCACCAGACGCAAATTAGGCCGCTTGGGTGCTTCTTCCACTTGCACTTCGGTACTGACGACTTGCAGTTGCGTTTGCGACCTGGATGATGCGCTGAGTTTGAAGCCGCTGCTCAGTTGGGCCAGGTGGGTGGCTTGTTGTTCCAGTAACTTGGCCGCCGTGGTGGCCACACCTACCATGACTGCGTCTTTGAGGCTGGCATGGTCCATGTCGCTGATGGCGTGGGTAACTTGCCTGATACCGGCTTCCTGCTTTCTGGTGGAGACATTGATCTCGGTCATGAGATCGCTGACGCGATGCATGGTAGCCAGCATTTGCTCAGTGCCTGCATTGCTCTGGCTAATGAGTCTGCTGCCGTTGTCCAGTTTTTCGCGCGATTCATTGAGGATGTTTTTAATTTCCTTGACGGCACAGGAGACACACTGCGCCAGGTCACGCACTTCTGGAGCAATTTCAGTGAGTCGCTGGCCTGTGTCGCTACCACTGGCGTCTTCCACTGTGGCTTTCAGGGTCAGGGTATCAATCTGGAAAGCAAGTTCATCTATCACCTGGACGCTGTCAAAAATCTTGTCAGACGCATGTCTGATCTGTGTCATGGTGTTTACCGCCCCACTGGCAGCAAGCGCGCGTTTGGCAGCCAGCTCGCTGGTATCATCAGCCAGTTGCACGGCCTGGCGTGCCTGCTCGCCATGATGGCGGACAGATGAACTCAGTTCCTTCATCGCGGCGCTTGCCTTTTTGCGCGCATTTACCTGTAGCTCAGCACGTGAAGACAACATCATATTGCTGCTCAATATCTGCCGGGAAGTGCGGCCTATATTGGCGGTATCGACACGCATGTCCTTGACGGTTTTTGCCAGCCCGGATTGCAGGGATTGCATGGAAGTCAGCAGGCTGGCTTCATCATATACTTCTGGCGTGATGCTGACATCCAGATCGCCCTCGGCAATTTGCCTGGCTATCTGTGCTGCATAGGCAGGTTCACCACCAAGCTGATGATAGATGATATGCACCAGGAAATACGCCAGCACTGCCGCCAGTACCAGGCCCAGTGCCAGTGCAGCAAACATGAGATTGCGCACTGTGCGATAGCTGGCGTCTGCCGCTTCAAATTCTTTTTTTGCCGTGTCGAGCTGCATGCTGTGCAGGCTGCTCATGCTGGCAGAGATGGGGGCTTGGAGCTTGTCAGCAAGCTGGCTGATTTCCTTGATTTTTCCAGTGGCAGAATTTTGCAAGGCTTCTATGGCAGGCAAGGTGACAGCATGGTCATAGGCGATGCGCAGGCGGGTAAATTCATCGGATTTGGTCCGCGCTTGCAGCGACATGGGCATGGCTGCAAAATCTATCCATAGCTGGTCTATGAAACGTCTGTCGCGCTCTATATTGTCTGCACTGCCTTTCAGTTTTTCTGGCGCAGTATCTGCCTGTGCAGTCAGAATGGCGTGGCGATTGCTTGATAATAACTGTTCTATGCGTGAGAGATGGGCCAGGCCCAGGGTGCGGTTCTGATAGCCGGTCTGCAAGCCATCATGCAGGGATTTCATTGCATACAGGCCAGCCAGGCCAAGCAGTATCATCAGGGCACTCATGATGCCCATGATGAGTAAGAGTCTGGTCTTCAACATCGTCTTCATTGTGCTGCCCCGATCGTCAATCTCTACAGATAAATAAAATAGCAAAAGAGTACGACGCCTTGCATTAACAACAAACTACACTGGCTGTCCTTCTCTGGCTGATTAATAAGTTATAGGATAATTGCCCAATGGAAAACCACATTTAGCAATGTTTGACTGTCGGCAATATGAATTCACAATCCATGTATCAGGATAGCCATGATTGCCTTGTCATTTTGCTTCTGCAAAGGTATAAAAAAATACTTTTTGCTATGTGTGTTATCGAACTGTTCATATCGGCGATAGGGCGCATCATCAGGTTTCTACTCACAGAGAAGGATTTGATTATGCTGGATACTACTTACATCCCTAATGAACCTGGCAATCTGCATAAAGGCCCGGGCCCTGAACTGATGGGTGCCAATACCCTGACAGGTGACAGCGTTGTCAACGAAGCTGAGGAAAACCTCGGTGATATCAAGGAAATCATGCTGGACATGCGCACTGGCCGTATCGCCTATGCAGTCGTGGCTTTTGGCGGCATTTTGACCATAGGTGAAAAACTGTTTGCCGTACCTTGGTCTGCACTGAAACTGGACACCGTCAACAAGCGTTTCATCCTCAATATCGACAAGAGCCGTTTTGAAAACGCACCTGGTTTCGACTCTGACCGCTGGCCAGACATGGCCAACCAGGCTTGGGCAGATTCCATCCATAGTTACTACGGCCTGCCATTGTAAAAACATGGGGAACGATGACATAGCCATGATGTCTTTGTCCCTCAGAAAGTTGCACTTCATCTGCATTTCATCCGCATTTTATCTATGTTGATGAATAGAAAAACTGGTGTTGCAAACGATACATTTGCAGCGCCAGTTTCTATAAAATTCACAAGAATTTCTCCCTGCATAATTTGCATCTCAACGCTTACAGCATACTGCTGCCAAAAAAATTTTCTTCATGTGTACGCTATCGAACTGAGCAGCCTGGTCAGCGCGAGCATACTGTAATCTCTAATTGCATTGAAGGAATGATGATGATTGATATTAATTCCAACATTTACGATCCCGTCCCCAGTGGCAACGAGCATAAAGGCCCAGGCCCCGAATTGATGGGTGCGCGTACGCTGACTGGTGACAACGTCGTCAACCGCGCTGATGAACATCTGGGTGAAATCAAGGAAATCATGCTGGACATGCGCACAGGCCATATTGCCTATGCCGTGGTCGCTCATGGTGGCTTGCTGGGCATAGGCGAAAAACTGTTCGCCATCCCCTGGTCAGCACTGACGCTGGATACTGCCAATAAACGCTTTATCCTCGACATCGATAAAAGCCATTTTGAAAACTCACCCGGCTTTGATCCTGATCAGTGGCCAGATATGGCAGACGAGATCTGGGTAGATTCAGTGCATAAGCATTAAGTACTGAGCACTAAAGCACATGCGAAAAAAGTAAAGATATAGCCTCACCACAAGGAGAACCACCATGGACTACACAGAAATGCAATTTGCCTTCAAGGTATACGAAAAAGCCCTCAACAAACGCAGCCGCCATTTGTTCCGCACGCCAGAACCCAAGCGCGATGCTGAAGAAGAAAGGTATACCCTGCAAATGGCCGTCAATGAAGTGCTGGCAGAAACACGTGAAGTAGCAAACATGATCAGGACCAGTCACTACTAAGACATTTGATTGAATGCTTATTGAATGTTTACCATCAGGCCGCTATCTCATTGATGCGGCCATTTTTATTTTGTAGGAGCGGCTTTAGCCGCGAATGATCTGCCGTGTCGCCCCTTGCTGGTGGTTGCAGATGTTCGCGGCTAAAGCCGCTCCTACGTGGTGTGCGAACTCCCCTAACAGGCTTGACCATAGTCATGCCAGGTTGAGATCAATATGCCTGGCTGCATTTTCTTTGTAGGAGCGGCTTTAGCCGCGAATGATCTGCCGTGCCGCCCCTTGCTGGTGGTTGCAGATATTCGCGGCTAAAGCCGCTCCTACGTGGTGTGCGAACTACCCTAACAGGCTTGACCATAGTCATGCCAGGTTGAGATCAATATGCCTGGCTGCATTTTCTTTGTAGGAGCGGCTTTAGCCGCGAATGATCTGCCGTGTAGGCCCTTGCTGGTGGTTGCAGATGTTCGCGGCTGAAGCCGCTCCTACGTGGTACGGGGCGCTATTCCTGCCCCGCTTCTGGTATTACTTCTTCGCCGTTTTCATCAAGGTCGCACAACCACCAGCTTCATCTGGCCCGGTATTTACCAGTGGCAGCAAGGCTGCAAACGGGCTGAGCAAGGCCAGGCCTATGGCACCGCCGGCACGCATCGCCATCACCCCTTTATCGACAGAAATTTTAGGGTGCAGGAAAGTACCGCGCACATACAGCGGCGCCCGCAGTGACAATACACGCAAGCCCTTGGTATTAGGCTTGATGGTCAGGTCCAGGTCTTCTTTTTGCAGGTTAATACTGCCGGTGATATCGATCAGAGCTTCTTCGGTATCAATCAGAAAACTCCGCGCATTCATCTGGCCATTGGTCACAGTAAAGTCAGCCAGCATACAGTTCAGCTTTACCTGTTTATCCCCGGACAAACGCGTCAAAATAATATTGCCAATATTGAGACCCATTTCTTCCAGCAAGAGTTTGCTGACCGTGCCATGATCCAGCATGCTGCTGATCTCACCATTGGATGCCCCCAGCAAGGCGGCGACGGACTGGCCGGTGGCAGTCAGGTTGGCATCAGCATTGATTTCACCTACGGTCAGTTTTGAAGTGGCCAGCGTTGGTATCAGTTTTTGCAGTTGTATATGCCTTGCAGTCACCCGCATTTTGGCCTGTATGGGCTGCGCAAGGGAAGTTTCATCCTGGTCGCTGTCTTTGTCTTTGTCTTTTCCTTTACCGCGACCATTCCCATCGAGGGTGATGTAGGCCTGCATTTGCCCACCGGCCAGCTCAAACTTCAGCGGCAACATGGTGATCACGCCATCTTTCATGATGAGCCTGGTTTGCAGCTTGTGTATGGGCAGTTCTTTTTGCCGTATCAGTTTGGCGGCACTCAGGGTTACGTCTGCATCTATGCTGCGCCAGCGTTCAGTACGGAAATTTTCTACAGGCAAGAGCTTGTCACCAGGCTGCACGGCAGCCGCGCCGCGCTTGAGTTTATTGGCATTGGAGTCGGCACCAACCAGCGGAGCCAGATCGGCAGATTGCAAGACTTCAGAACTCATATTGCCTTGCAACAGGGGGCGCATTTGCTTGGCCTTCCTGGTCTGGTATTCAAAACTGCCAGCCAGGTCGCTGGAGCCTACCTTGCCGGTGAATTTTTCATACTTCCAGTGATTGTCTATCTTGCCCAGGGTGGCACTCAGATGCCCTGCCGTGCTATAGGCTGGCGTCTCTGGCAAGACTATGCCTGTCAGTGCATACAGGCGCGCCATGCTGTTGCCGGTAATTTCCAGATGCATGTCAACAGCGGCCAGTTCGCTGGGCTTGGTGATGCTGCCTTCCGCACGCACTGTGGTCTGTCCCATCTTCAATTGCCCCTGTATGGGGAAAGGCAGAGTCTGGCTTTGCAGAGACAGGATGGCACCTGCCTTGCCGCTGCCAGTAACGGCCTCGTTATACAGCTTGCCTTGCAGAGTCCAGCTAATGCCGTAATTGGCTTCAGTGTTAAGGCTTTCTATATTGGCAGTGATGTCGGCATGACGGATGGCATCGATGTAATGCACCTTGCCCTGCGCGAGCACTATCCTGTGCAATTCCAGCCGCCAGGGCGAGGCCTTGGTACTTTTCTTGAAGGTCCAGTTATTGCTGCCATCGGCAAAGCGTTGCAGGAACAGGCTGCTGTCCTGGAAGCGCAGCAAGGGTATCTCCAGCCGTTTATCCAGCAGGGCCAGGGGGTTGAGTGAGAAAGATACCTCGTTGATGCGTGCCATGTCTTCTACGGCGACTGCATCAGGTGCCTTAGTTGAGGTTGAGGTTGAGGTTGAGGTTGAGGTTGAGGTTGAGGTTGAGGTTGAGGTTGAGGTTGAGGTTGAGGTTGAGGTTGAGGTTGAGGTTGAGGTTGAGGTTGAGGTTGAGGTTGAGGCTGAGGCTGAGGCTGAGGCTGAGGCTGAGGCCGACGCAGATGCCGCCGCAGGTTTGAGGGGTGCCTGCTGCATGTCCGGCGGCTGGCCTATGCGTATGTCCTGGGCCTGCAAATGTGGCCATGGGATCTTGCCGCGCCAGCCTGTCGCTGTTTCTGGCCCGCTGAGCTGCTTTTCCCAGGTCAGCGCCAGGTTGCCGCGTATGCTGAATGGCCGTCCCAGGGCTTCGCTGGTACGTTCATTGAGCCAGGGCTTGGCGCGGTTCCAGTCCATATTGAGCAGGATCACGATACAGATGGTCAGCACGCTGACGATGCTCAATAAAATCCAGAGGCTGATACGTAATATTTTATTGTTGGGCTTCATGAAATATCTTTTTCTTTCTTTTGCTTTCTTATGCCAGCCTCAAGCCTACTGCAAAAGCAGATTGCTCTATGTACGCCAGCGTACTGACATGCTTGCTGGCGAGGCATATAAAGGAGGCTAAGGCGAAAAAAATTCGTCTTCACGACCTCTTAATTTTACTTTTAACCGGAAAATCATCATGCATGAAGTCAATAGCAATCTCCGCAATGGCATGGACACTGCTGCCATACGCGAAGCAGCCAGGAATCTTGATGACGGTGCTGTCACGGCAGGCTATCAAGGCAATCGCGAAGAAGTCATCGCTCTGCTCAATGGCGCACTGGCTACCGAACTGGTCTGCGTCCTGCGTTATAAACGTCATTATTACACCGTCTCGGGAGCACATAACGGGCCTATCAAGGCCGAGTTCCTGGAGCACGCGATAGAAGAACAGGGCCATGCCGATCAACTGGCAGAACGCATCGTCCAGCTCAACGGCAAACCTGATTTTAACCCGGCCTCGCTGACTGAGCGCAGCCATGCCGAATACGACGATACCGAAGACGTGGCCGCGATGGTGAAAGCCAATCTGATCGCCGAACGCGTAGCGATTGAATCTTATCGCCAGATGCTGGAGAGAATAGGCGACAGCGACCCGACCACGCGACAAATGCTGATAGGCATCATGGCGAAGGAAGAAGAACACGCCGATGACATGAAGGATTTGCTGTCCTGAGATTCGCAGTAACAACGTCAGCATCAGTACAGTTTTATCAATGCACTGAATAGCGTATATCCATATTTTATTTAATTTAGCTATTTTATGTAATTTTACTCACCGTAAAGGAAACCATCATGTTCAAATCCAATATCCGTGCTATCAACAAAGATATCAAAATCCTGCTGCGCGATGCGCAAGACCTGTTTAGCGAAGCTGCTTCCCTGAGTGGCGAAAAAGCCGAAGAAGCCCGCGCACGTGGCGTTGAACTCATGGAAGAAGCACTGAAGTCTGCCCAGAATGTACAGGACACTGCCCTGGCCTCAGGCAAG
Organism: Undibacterium pigrum; assembly: GCF_003201815.1. GTDB lineage: Bacteria > Pseudomonadota > Gammaproteobacteria > Burkholderiales > Burkholderiaceae_D > Undibacterium > Undibacterium pigrum. Next base: position 17,481 of record NZ_QJKB01000015.1, on the reverse strand, counting down.
GAAATGGCAACGTCTGCCAATGTCTACGTCAAGGAAAATCCATGGAGCAGCATAGGCGTGGCCGCCAGTGTGGGCTTGCTGGTAGGCTTGCTGGTCTGCCGTAAATAAAAGAAAACGGCTTGTCATGAACAAGCCGTAATTCAGATGTACTTAAAAAAGCAACCTGTATCAAGGTTGCTTTTTTCTTGCCTGTGCTGATTGTGTGATTTGATCTACGCAAAAAGCCCGCAATTGTTGCAATACCTGGGCCACGGCCTGGTTGGTCGCGACTACGCCGCCGTAGGCATCTTCAGTGGCAGTGGGGATGCTGACACCAAACTCGCGCCAGGCGATGATTTGCTGATTTTGCCTGGACGACAAATGGGCGCGCAATTTGAAATTGAGATGGCTGGGTGTGGTGCCAAAGTCTTGTTGCAGGTTGACGATTTCCAGATCCAGGCGGTAAGTCGTCAGCACCGCACTGGGTGCCTGCAAGACTACCTTGAAGACGCCGCTGGATTCCAGTGCTGTGGCAACCAGGGGCATGAGCATGACAGCCGGTGGTTTTTGCCACTGGCTTTGCTGGAATTCTTCCACCTGATAAGACTGACGGGTGTACAGCATGCGGCTGGTATCAAAACCGGCAGCCGCGCGGATACTGCCCACCAGGATACTCGCCGTGGCAGTGGCTGGTGCAGGCGAACTACCCGGCGCGACTGCATCGAGGCGATAGACTGCCATCGGTGCCACATTGGCAGGTTGCAGGGCAGAACAGCCAGCAAGGGCGACTGCCAGCACGGTTAATAAACTGGCTGTGGCTGGACGTGGGTGCATCATGGTTTGACTCCTTTGGTTTCACCCGGGCCAGGTGGTGGCGCATGCCGCCCCCTGATCAGGCTGCTGGGATTTTGTTCTGTCTGTTCTATGAGACGGGTCATGGAGGCTGACAATGTTGCCAGCTCGCCCATCAGCCTTTGCATTTCTGGCAGGGTATCGCTGCTTAACTGGCGCACACCGCCACCAAGTTCATCGGCAGTTTTTTTGGTGCTGTCACTGGCTGCGCCCGCTTTATCAGCCATGATCGCCAGTGCATCGGCGCTCTTGCCCACGCGCTGGAACAATTCCTCGATCTTGGCACTGGCCCTGGCAGTATTGGCAGTGGTGACAGCGGCATTGTTGATGGCCATGCTCATCGCTGCTTTTTGTGAATTCAAGGATTCCATAAGGCTGGAAGTATTGTGCAAAATCTTGCTGAAGGCAGCGCGGTTTTCATCGTTCAGGACGGCATTGACATTGGCCGCAGTGCGGTCAAGATTGGCCAGCACGGCGCTCAATACATTTTCCAGCCTGGCGCTCAATGAGGGCTTGGTGGGTATCTGCGGATAAGGCTGGCCGTCTTTTGCCTGCAACAACGGTGCATCAGGTGAACCGCCACTCAGTTCCACATAGGCGATACCGGTCAGGCCCTGGGTTTTCAGCACGGCCAGGGTGTCAGTCTTGATGGGTGTGCCTTCAATAATCGAAAACACCAGGCGCACCTGTTGTGGATTGCTGGGGTCCAGGCGTATGGTGCGTACCTTGCCCACATTCACCCCCTGGTATTTGACGGGTGCATCCAGGTTCAGACCCGCAACCGATTCATTGACGATGGACTGGTACAAGACAGTTTGCTGGCGCTTGCCAAGACCAACTGACAGCCATAGTACAGCAGCAATCAGCAAGGCCCCCAGTGCCAGCACAAAGGCTCCGACGGCGGCATAATTTACTTTGGTTTCCATGGGTTTTCCTGTGTACTATTTTGATGATTGTTTTGCGTCTTATTTTTGTTCTGTTCGCTTTCCTGATGCCCAGCCTGCTGTTGTCCAGCCTGCTGCTGCGCTGCCCTGCCGCGTGCGCCATCAAAATAATCGCGGATAACGGGGTGCTGCAACTGCGACAATTCTTCCATCGTCCCTACTGCCAGCACCTTGCCCTCTCCCAGCACAGCCACTCTGTGGGTGACTTGCCATAACAAGTCAAGATCATGGGTAATCATGACAATGGTCGGCTGGTATAACTGATGCAAATGCCGCAATAGCGCGTCAAGGCCACCGGCACTGGCGGGGTCCAGCCCGGCTGTTGGTTCATCAAGGAACAGGAGTTCCGGGTCCAGCGCCAGCGCCCTGGCCAGGGCTGCACGTTTCAGCATGCCGCCACTTAATTCTGTCGGATACAAACCGCCAGCTTCTGGCTTGAGGCCACTCAGTGACAACTTCCAGGCAGCAATTTCATCGATGCTGCCGTCATCGAGTTCACTGTGTTCACGTAGCGGCAAGCCTATGTTTTCTGTGACGGTCAGCGTGCCAAACAAGCCGCCTTTTTGAAACATGACACCGCAACGCTGGCGCAAGGAACTGGCTTGTTCATCACTGATGCCAGCCAGGTCTATACCCAGTACCTTGACCGTGCCAGAATCCGGCTTATGCAGCAAAATCATTTCGCGCAGCAAAGTCGATTTGCCAGAACCGCTGCCACCAACGATGGCAAAAATCTCGCCACGGCGTATCTGTAAATCCAGCCCCTCATGCACGACCTTGTCGCCGAAGCGGGTGCAGACTTGCTGCATTTCTATGGCATAGTCGTAGCTGGCTGGTGTCGCTGTGGGGTTCTCTTCACTCATCAAAGTCCCAGCAGGTTAAAGATGACCGAGAACACCGCATCAAGCACGATGACGATGAAAATTGCCTGCACCACACTGCGGGTAGTCTGGCGGCCCACGCTGTCAGCATTGCCCCTGGTACGGAAACCCTGGAAGCAACCGATGACAACAATCACTATCGCAAACACCAGCGATTTACCTATGCCTATCAATAAGGTCTTGAGCGGGATTTCTGTCGCAAAACGGTCTATGAATTCATGCATGCCCACATCCAGCTGGCTGGCAGCCATCAACATGCCACCGACAACACCAATCAAGTCGGCAAACAGGGTCAGCAAAGGAAGGGCCAGCATCAGCGCCACCAGCTTGGGCAGCACCAGCAATTCTATGGGTTTGATACCTATGGTTTGCAGGGCATCAATTTCTTCTGTGACCACCATGGTGCCTATCTGCGCCGCATAGGCAGAACCCGAGCGACCAGCAATGATGATGGCGGTAATCAGCGGTGCAAATTCGCGCAGCATGGCATAGCCAACCAGCTCAACCACAAAGATATTCGCGCCATAATGCTTGAGCTGGTCTGCCCCCTGATAGGCAATCACGATACCGAGTAAAAATGAAGTGACGCCAACGATGGGCAAGGCCGCGAAACCGGCTATCTGGATATTGTGCAGGATGGTACGGCCACGCCAGCGTCGTGGATGAAAAAACAGGCCCAGCAGGCTCATGGCAGTTTCACCGATAAAACTCAGCAGTGCCAGATTGTCTTTGTAGACATCAACAGCGGCTTTGCCTGTTCTTTCCAGCAAGCCTGGTTTCTTTTCTTTATCGGTAGTGGCGGGCGGTATATCACTCAGGCCGTCAAGCATTTTCTGGTATTGCGCAGGCCAGCCCTGCATGCTGAGTTGCACACCGCTGTCACGTAATTTTTTCAGGCGAGACTGCACTATCCAGGCTGTGATGCTGTCGATTTTTTGTATCTGCTGTCCATCCAGTTGCAGGCTGTCAGGATGGCGCAGCAACAGGGTATCAAGCTGACGGACAACCTTGCCCAGCTGGCCCACTGTCCATGTGCCAGAAAACTGCAAGACACCCGGCGCGGTTTGCGTAATGCTGGCTGGCATGGGCGCAGGATCATTGGCAGCCCGCGGGCTGGCAATATTACTCGTCACTTTGGTGACAGGTTTGACGAGGCTGACAGGATGACCAGGGGCGGCGGGCATGATGATTTATTATTGGATGCACATGCTGCCTAGCTTGCCGTGTAATTGCGGCTTGATCTGTGCGGTGGCGTACCGAGCTTGGAATCTGTTATTGATGTGCTTGGGGGATGCTGTGCGCATCGTGGCAATTTGATAAATGGTGCTGCATGATCACTATCACCGGAGCTTGACCGAAGCTTGAATAGATAAACTTTTCATACTCTTGGCTACGTCATTCCAGCATGCTTTTGGCTGGAATCCATCTGGCTTACCCGTAGGTTGGGCTACGCTTCATCAGCCCAACACTCGGCATTCGATTAACGTATTCTCAAGAAAACAAAGCGATATTCCTGAATTCGCTTTTAGCTACCTGCATACGTTATTTAAGATTGCAGGCCGGGGGTAGCCCGGCGGCTACTCCCTTTTCTTGTCGTCGCCAAGAAAAGGGAGCAAAAGAAGGCGACCCAGGCGTAGCCGCCCCTAAAGGGGTTCCCGTTTATGCAGTACAAAAAATGGGAAGATCCGAAACTCGCTCCCCTTGCAGGGCGCACAATCGCTTGCAAGCGATTGCCGTTTCGCAGGCGAAGTGCATGCACTTCGAAACCCCTGCTACACCTCAGACACGGGCATTTCTAATCCATTTTCTGTACTGCACAAACGGCGTCTACACATGGGAACTGCTAAAGTCAAAAACAACTGCAACTGCAACGTCAACACGACCTGTAGTCATATTGCACAGTTTACTAAGAATCCGTGCAATGAGAATTCCTTAACCGATCACTGCCCCAGCCACCCTCCCCCCAGCGCCTTATACAAACCCAGTTGCGCCTGCAATCTTGACAAGCGGCTTTGTGTGAGTTGGTCCTGCGCCTGGAAGCGGCTGCGTTGGGCGTCGAGCAAGACCAGCAGGTCGTCTGCGCCGGCGCGGTAGCGGATTTCTGAGAGGCGTAGAGCCTGATCGCTTTCTTGCAGGCTGGCTTGCAGCAGGGCTTCTTGTGCCTGGCTGCGGCTGCTGGCGGCGAGGGAGCTGTCGACGTCGGCCAGGGCGGCGAGTACGGCTTTGCGGTAGGCCAGCAACAATTCACGCTGGCGGGATTCGGCGATGCTGACCTGGTTGCGCAGGCGGCCACCATCGAAGATGACTTGTGTCAGGCCGGCGGCGATGTTGAAGGTGGTCAGCGGGGCATTCACCAGGCCTTGCAGGCTGTCGCTGGCGAGGCCGAGCGAGCTGCTGAGGCTGATGCTGGGGAACAGGGCGGCGCGGGTGGCGTCTATGTTGGCGTTGGCAGCGGCCAGTTGTGCCTCGGCACTGGCGAGGTCTGGGCGTCGTTGCAGGAGGCTGGCGGGCAGGCCGGGGGCGATGGTGGGCACATTGATTTGTTGTATCTTGTCGCCAGCCACCTGAAAGCCGGGCGGCACTTGTCCCAGTAAAATAGCCAGCGCATACAGGGCTTGCTGTTCTTGCAGTTGCAGGGGCGGGATGGCGGCTTCCTGGCTGATGACTGCGGCGCGCTGGCGTGTCAGGTCCAGTTGTGCGGCAGCACCGTAACGCACGCGTGCCTCGACTACCTGCAAAACGCGGCGGGCTATCGTCAGGTTTTCTTGCGCCACCGCCAGTCTTTCACGTACGGCCAGTATCTGAAAATAGCCAGTGGCGATACCGGCAGTCAGGGTCAGTTTCAAGCTGTCGCGATCAAACTGGCTGGCTTGTTGCTGGCTATTGGCAGCACGTACACCAGCGGCATTCTTACCCCAGAAATCAAATTCATAACTGGCGCTCAGACCGAGACTGGTACTATTACTGCTACTGCTATTATTCCCCCCTCCATCTGCATTTATCCCATTCGTTGAATTACCACCCCGCGTCTCGCGATGTGATGCGCCAGCCGAACCAGATAATACGGGGAACAGCGATGCCCCCGCGATGCGTGCCTGCGCTTCTGCCTGGACGATGCGCTCAGCCGCCATGCCAAGATCAGGATTATTTTGCAGGCCTTGCGCTATCAGCCTGTCAAGTTCAGGCGATGCAAAATCCTGCCACCAAGTTGCCTTGACTGTGCTGGCAGTAGTCGCCTGTTGCTCTGACTGCGCTGACCGCTCTGACCATTGTGCAGGCATGTCCTGCACAACAAAGGCGCTGTCTTTGGCTGTGCTCTGGCTGGCACAGCCATTCAGCAACAGCAAGAGAACAATGGCAAGGCCAAGGCTGAGGCTGGAGGTAAAGGTGTCTGGATAGTGTTTCATTATTTGCCCAATGCGATAACAGGATCAACCTGGGCAGCCTTGCGTGCCGGGAAGTAGCCAAACACCAGGCCTATCGCCAGTGCGCAGCCAAACGCCAGCACCACCGGGGCGATGGAAAATTGTATGGGTGTGCCAAACAGGCTGATGATGAGTGCTGCCAGCATGCCCAGTGCCACGCCCAGCGCACCGCCCAACACTGACACCACCAGTGCTTCGATCAAGAACTGTTGCAGGATATTGCGCATGCGTGCACCGGTTGCCATGCGTATGCCTATCTCACGCGTTCGCTCGGTGACGCTGACGAGCATGATATTCATCACGCCTATGCCGCCCACCAGCAGGGAAATCGCGGCGACCGAGGCCAGCAAAACCGTCAGGGTATTTTGGGTATCGGTAGCGGTTTCGAGTATGCTGGCCATATTGCGTATCTGGAAATCGACAGCGCGATGGCGCGCCTGCAGCAGGCTGGTGACAGCATCCTGAGTCGCATCAATGGCATCGACATCATCGACTGCGACGGTAATGGTGCGCAGGAAACGCTGGCCAAACAGGCGCAGGCTGCCGGTGCTCAAGGGCAGCAGGACGATATCGTCCTGGTCTTGCCCGCCGGGTGAAGCACCGCGGGCGGCCATCACGCCTATCACCTGGAACAGCACATTGTTCAAGACCACATACTGACCTACAGGTTTGCTGTCGCGGCCAAACAAATTATCCACCACGGTTTGCCCCAATACGACGACGGCGGTGTAGCTCTTGACATCATCTTCCGAAAAAAAACTGCCCTGGCTGACACCCCAGTTGCGTGCCAGCGGAAAAGTGGCCGAAGTGCCGGTGGCCTGGGTCTGATAATCGGCATTGCCAAAACGGGCGGTGACGCTGCCACCGAGTTCGGGCACGGCAGTCTGTACATTGGGCAGGCTGGCGATGGCGTCTGCGTCGGCAGGCACCAGGGTAGCCACACTGCCGCCTACGCCACGGCGGTTGGGTGCGCCTGGCCGCACCACCAGCAAATTACTGCCCATGGAACTGATGCGCGCCAGCACGGCCTGTTTGGCCCCATCACCGATGGCCAGCATGGCGACGACAGAACCGACACCGATGACGATGCCCAGCAGGGTCAGCACCGTGCGAAACAGGTTGGAGCGCAACGCCCTGAGGGCAGTTTTGGCAGCCGCCAGCAAGCCGCTGAGAAAGGCTTCGCCGCGGTCATCACTGCTGTTGACGGCATTGTCCAGGGTGGGATTGGCAGGCTGTGCAGCATTCGAATCAGCAGCAGTTTCAGATGCAGAAACATCAGGAATATGCGTACCAGTATCATCGACGATCAGGCCATCCTTGATATGCAGTATGCGGTGCGCCTGTTCGGCCACTTCCTGTGCATGGGTGATGAGGATGATGGTATGGCCGCGGCGCGACAACTCTTTCATCAGGGCCATGACTTCGATGCCACTCTGGGTATCGAGCGCGCCTGTGGGTTCATCGGCCAGTACGATGCGGCCACCATTCATGAGGGCGCGGGCAATCGAGACGCGTTGTTGCTGGCCGCCGGATAACTGGCTGGGACGGTTGCGCAGGCGTTCGCCCAGCCCCAGTGTACTTAGTAAAGCGGTCGCGCGCTGGCGTCTTTGCAGCGGTGCGACACCGGCATAAATCGCCGGTACTTCAACATTCTCGGCAGCGTTTGCAGTGGCGATGAGGTTATAGCTCTGGAACACAAAACCAAAGGCTTCACGCCGCAGGCGCGCCAGTTCATCACGCTCAAAACCGGATACATCATTGCCTTCAAACAGATAGGTGCCAGAGGTTGCGCGGTCCAGGCAACCCAGGATATTCATCAGCGTGGTCTTGCCAGAACCAGATGCCCCCATGATGGCGAGAAATTCACCTGCATAGATTTTGAGGCTGATGCCGTGCAAAATCTCCACTTCCATATCGGTGGTCTGGTAAGACTTCCTGACATCGCGCAATTCTATTAGTGGCAGATCAGGCTTGTTCATCTCGGGCCACCGCCGCCACGTTGATTATTGCCAGCCAGCGGCCCGCCACTTTGCGGTGCAGCAGCAGTTGCTGGTGCTGACTTGGTACCCACCACGACTTTTTCACCGACCTCAAGACCAGACAGGATTTGTGCCGACACCCGTGTCATGACACCCACCTGCACTGCCCTTTCGCTGACTTTGCCATCCTTGTCCATGACACTGGCCATGGCCTTGCCATCCTTGAACTGGCCACGCGGGTCTTGTGCAGAACCGCCGCGCCTGCCAGCTCTGGCGGGCTTGCCATTTTCTGGCGCGGCATGCAAGGCAGTCAGCGGTACAAAGATGGCATCCTTGGCGCTGGCGAGTACAAAGAATACCTGCGCCGTCATTTGTGGCAACAGGGTCTGGCGGGTATTGGGCACTTCAAACAGAGCATCGTACAAGACCACGTTATTGACGACGTTGGGGGTAGGTGAAATTTGCCTGAGCTTGCCGTAATAACGGCGCGTGCTGCCACCCAGGGTGGTGAAGTACACGTCCATGCCCAGCTTGAGTTTGCCCACATCTGCCTCAGACACCTGTGCCTGCACGGTCATGATGGACAAGTCGGCAATGCGCATGATGATAGGTGCCTGCTGGTTGGAATTCAGGGTCTGGCCCTGGCGTGCTGTTTGCGAGACCACGGTGCCTGCGATAGGGGCATAGATTTTGGTGAAACTGAGATTGGCATCGTCGCCGCGCAAGGTAGATTCAGTCTGTTGCATTTGTGCCTTGATGGCGGCCACCTGTGCCACGGCTGAACGCTGTTGTGCCTCGGCAGTTTGCAGGGATTCTTCTGTTGTAGCCTGTTCCCGCATGAGGTTTTTTTGGCGCGTCAGTTGCAGCTCTGCCAGTTGCAGCTGTGCCTGCTTGTCGGCTAGTTGTGCTGTCTGGTTGCGTAGCTGGGCGCGATCGGCATCGGCCTTGGAGAGGTAGACCGTCGGGTCGATCTCGGCCAGCAAGTCCTTGGCCTTGACGACAGCGCCTACTTCTACATGCAGTATTTTTAGCTGGCCAGACACCTGGGTGCCAACATCGACAAAGTCCTTGGGTTGCAGGCTGCCGGTGGCGGTGATGGCATCTTCGATATCGGCTTTTTGCACGACGGCAGTCAGCCATTTTTCTTCATCATCGCCACCGGCGATTTGACGATAGGCATAGATGCCAGCCAGTATCAGCAATATGACGGCGATAATGATAGCAATGATGGTGCCGGGCTTGAAGCGGCGGCCAGGTGGTTTGCCTGGAGGGCCAGGCGGGCTGGCAAGCAATGCGGCCTGAGGCGTTTGTGGTGTAGCAGATACTTTTCCTGCTGAGCTTTCTGGTGTGTTTCCAGGAGTCTGGTCGACAGTGCTCATACATTCACCGTGCCTGAACGGATAGCCGGGTGGGCAACCGGGGTTGACCAAAAAAACTCAGGCAAAACCGCTCCGGCGGCCCAGTATTGCATGCACATGCCCTGCCTGGGCCACCGTATTGCGCCGAAACGGTCTTGCCTGAGTTCTCTGGTCATGCGAATAACTCCTTCAAAAATATACTGTAGTAAGAACTCACTGAAGCATATTCTGCGTGTTTTCCTACATGGCATCCGTGCGCTGCCGAACAGACGCGCATTGGCCTGTGCCTCAGGATACGAACTATGCAAACAGATATCTGTGCATCTTTGAAAAGCTCGAAACTTGTTGCTGGAGTAGATTCAGAATAACAAAGCAAAGTCTGGAGACAAACACAAAGTGTATCGGAGCTTATCGGTTTGTAAGCGTCCCTTAACCTGAGCGTCATGTAGTGAAATACCGTGTGATGAAACTACTGCGCACTTTTTAGAAAGAAAAAATCATGCTCTATACTATCGCTGTCATCTTACTTGTCATGTGGCTGCTCGGCATGGTGTCTGCTTACACCATCGGTGGCTTTATCCACGTTTTGCTGGTTGTCGCTATCGTCATGGTGCTGGTGCGCGTGATACGCGGCGAACGACTCTGACGCCTATGTTGTCGACCTTCAAGGCCTTGCTGCAACGTGGCATCGCCTTGCCCCGGATACTGCCTTCCATAGGCAGTATCCTGCATTGTGCTGTCAGTGAATGGTTGCAGCACCGCTCCGCCAGCAAAGGCGCAGCGCTGGCTTTCTACACCCTGTTTTCCATGGCCCCCATACTGGTGCTGGTGCTGGCAATTGCCGGCTTTTTTTATGGGAAAGAGGCAGCCCAGGGTCAGCTATTCCATCAACTGCAAAGCCTGGTTGGCCACACCAGTGCCGAAGCCATACAGGCCATGCTGGCAGGTGCGCGTAATGAAGACGAAGGCCGCCTGGCCACCATCATTGCCAGTGTGCTCTTGCTGGTGGGTGCTACCAGTGTGTTTGCCGAACTCAAAGAATGCCTGGATGAAATCTGGCAAGTGCCACGCCAGACTGACAGCGGTATCTGGAACTTGCTACGCACACGCCTGCTGTCATTCGGGCTGATCCTGGTACTGGCATTTTTGATGCTGGTGTCGCTGGTGGTGAATGCGATACTGACGGCGCTGGAACATTACTGGAGCGGCAGCCAGATAGCCCTTACCCTGATCTTCCTGCCCTTGTCGGCGATAGTGGGTTTCACCGTCATCGCTTCCCTGTTTGCAGTGATATTCAAGATGCTGCCAAAAGTACGTCTGTCCTGGAATGACGTCTGGGTAGGTGCGCTGGGCACGGCAGTATTGTTTCATGCAGGCAAATATGCCATCGGTGTCTACATAGGCAATAGCGGCGTTGCCAACAGTTTTGGTGCTGCCGGATCAATGATTGCGATATTGCTATGGGTATATTACTCAGCCCAGATTTTTTTGCTGGGCGCAGAATTCACCCGCCAGTATGCCTATAATTTAGGCAGCCTGCGAAAAACCACACCTCCCTGAGACTTCGTCAATCTCTCCTTAAAATTAGCTTGCTGATGGTATAAACTGCATCAGAGCTATATAAATAATAAGTATTGAAATCAAATACTTATATGCAGAAATTTTCATATTTGGTGCGATTTATAGGCGCTGGAGCAACTACTGTTTTTGTTCCGTAATATTTGCTTACAAGATGATTCAATTTATCACTTATATAATATTGTAAAAAACTGTGAAATGAGTAAATATTGCGTCTGGTTAATAGATTCACAGATGGTTTAGCTTGCATCCCCCTGCAGTTTCCCATTTACAGGCAAATGAACACTGCATCATTACAAGTAGTACAAGATGAAAAACTGGCACAGGACTTGCGCCTGATTGCTGCTGACTTTGAAATACTCGATTTTTTCCACCACTTTGGCAGCTCCTGCTTTGCCATGTCAGCCACGCTGGCGCAAATTCTCACAAAAAAAGGTTATCAGGCCAGAGTGCAAGGTTGCTATGGCGAAATCAGAAAAGATAATGGCATTTTTTATATAGGCTATCAGGGCTTTGCCCACGCCGGACAAAAAGAAGGCCATGCCGTCTGCATCGTCAATGAAGAATACCTGCTGGATTTTGGCCTGGGCACACTGAAGAAACACTATGCGGCTGACTTCAAGTCTACGCTGGTCAGCAAAATAGCTGGCAGCGCCGATTATCTGGCCCATGTCAGACTGGAGAACGGTGCCGACATGATCTGGCGCACCGACTGGATTTCACCGATGGTGGAACTGGAATTGCAATCACAGGTAGCGTCTGTGGAACGTATTTTGGCAGTCTATGAAGATTTTCAAAAAAACCGTGTGGCTTATCTGGTCAGGAAAATGTTCGCCGCCAATCACCATCTGCCCACATTCAACCTGGCCTTGAATCTGCCACTGAATTTCCCTCTCGATTCTCCTCTGGTCTTGAGCCAGTCTCAGGCTGCATAAATACAGTCTCATCAAATAGAGATTTCACTTTGCCAGGCCCTTTGCCTGGCTTTGTTGCTTTGTTGTTTCGCCCTGCGCCAGCATGCTAATATGGTCAATATTGGCTAACAAATAACAAGCGTATGCAAAGAACCCGTTCGGGAAAGCCTGCCCTGAAGTGAGCGTGTGCTGAAAAACCTTGCCATAAGTCACCATTTGAAAACAAAATAGCCTGGAGAACATGTTAAATTATTGATCTCAAAGGCCAAGGTTTTCAGACCAACCCTGTGGAAAAGCATGATGACTGAACCGCGTGAAGACTTGTCCACTACAGTGCAGACCGCGCTGGCCAGGTCCATGCGCAGTTATTTGCTGATACTGGTGCTGGCAGTTTCCCTTCCGCTGATAGCGATTGTCGGTTTTGGCATTTATCACGATTTCCAGCAATCCACCGAACACACCAAGAAGTCTCTCAAGATCATGACCAATGTCATGCTCAGGAATACCCGTGGCAAGCTGGACCAGGCACAAAAGATCATGACAGGCGTCGCCAGGCTGCCATTGGTGAGGCGATTGCAACTGCAGGATTGTCCTGAAAAAATGTCCAACCTGGCCAGCCTGGACCCAAGCTATTCCCGCCTCGCAATTACAGACCTGCAAGGCCGTATCCTGTGCAGTGCCAGGACAGGTTCCACAGCCTCCATGACTGACATCAGTCTGGCTGAAATTAGCGAAACCATCCGCAACGGCAGCCTGACAATTTCACCGCCACGCCGCGTGCAGGCTTCTGCTCCATGGAGCACCATCATGAGCCTGCCTGTGCGCAATGAAGAGCAAGCCATCATTGCTGTCGTCGTGCTGTCGCTGGATGTGGATTTTTATAATCCGGCCATACCGGCGGAGTTTTTGCCTGAATCCAGCCGCTTTGGTTATTTCCGCGAAGATGGCATCATGGTCTGGCGCAATCTTGACCCGGATGGTGTCATCGGCACCCGCCCCAATGCCGAAGCGGCCAGGCGCATCGTGCAAACCAAAGATGGCGAATTTGAAAGCCTTGCTGTCGACGGTGTAAGGCGTTTTTTTTCTGTCAGCCCTTTGCCTGAATATGGTCTGGTCGCCTTTGTGGGCGTGCCATCGAATACTGTATTTGCCGATGCGCGCACCCGTGCCTATGAAGCCATAGCTCTGACCTGCGCCATGATAGGCTTGTTGCTCGTAATGGCAAGTTTTTTTGGGCGGCGCATCACCCGGCCTATGTCGGCCCTGGGCCGTGTCGCCAAGGCGGTCAGGAATGGCGACCTGGGTGCCAGGGCATTGATGGAGGGGCCAGAAGAATTGCAGACCGTGGCCAGCGAATTCAACCGCATGCTGGCAGCGCAACAACGTAGTGATGCCCGCTTCCGCGCTTTTCTCGACAATAGTGCCATCGTCGCCTGGATCAAGGATGAAGATGGCCGCTATCAGTTTGTCAGCGATAACTTCCTGCGCCGCTTTGCCTTCCACAGCAACCAGGTGCTGGGTAAGACCGACCATGATTTTTTACCCACCGAGATAGCAGAAGCTTATCGCGCCAGTGACCTGGCCCTGCTGGAAAATGGCATGCAGGATGAAGCCATCTGGCCCTCGGTGAATGCCGATGGCAGCAATAGCTGGTGGCTGGTCAACAAGTTTGTGTTCATGGGGTCAGACAGCAAACGCCAGCTTGGTGGCCTTGCCGTTGATATTACTGAACGCAAGCGCATGACTGATCTGGACGAAATGATTTTGCAAACTGCCATGGATGCCTACTGGCTGGTCGATAAACATGGCAATATCAAGGCAGTCAATGAAACCGCTTGCAGCATGATGGGTTATACCCGTGAAGAAATGCTGGCACTGACGATCGATGATGTCGATGTCATGCTGGAGGGGCATGGCAGGACAGTGGAAGAAAGACTGGACAATGTACGCCTGGGCGGTGCCCAGCAATTTGAAGCCAGGCACAGGCGCAAGGATGGCCGTGTCATTGATGTGGAAGTGTCGGTACGCTATCTGCCCAGCCAGCAATTGTTCCCCGCCTTTGTACGCGATATCACGGCCCGCAAGCAGGCAGAACAGAGCCTGCATCTGGCCGCCACGGTGTTTGAATCACATGAGGGCATGTTTGTCACGAATGCCGACAAAGTCATACAGCAAGTCAACCGCGCGTTTACCGAAATCACTGGTTACAGTCGTGAAGACGCAATAGGACAAAGCCCCAAAATCCTTAACTCAGGCCGCCATGACCCCGCGTTTTTTGCTGAGATGGATGTGCATCTGGCCAAAAGCGGTTCCTGGCAGGGTGAAATCTGGAACCGCCACAAGGATGGTCATATCAGCCCGCAATGGCTGGCGATCACTGCTGTGTATGGGCGCAATCATGAGTTGCTGCATTATGTCGGCACCCTGGTCGATATCTCCATGCGCAAGGCGGCAGAAGATGAAATCAAGACCCTGGCTTTTTATGACCCGCTGACCCGCCTGCCCAACCGCCGCCTGCTGACCGATCGCCTGCAACAAGCCTTGCTGGCCTGCGCCCGCAGTGGCCGCAAGGGTGCGCTGATGTATATCGACCTCGACAATTTCAAGACCCTCAACGATACCCAGGGCCATTACAAGGGTGACCTGCTGTTACAGCAAGTCTCTGAGCGCCTCAGTCATTGCGTGCGTGAAGGCGATACCGTGGCACGCATAGGTGGTGATGAATTTGTGGTCTTGCTGGAAAACCTCAGCGAAGCCTCGCATGAAGCCGCCAGCCAGATAGAAATGGTGGGCAAGAAAATTCTCGTCGCGCTGAACCAGCCCTATGAACTGGAAGGCTATGAATGCCATAGCACCCCCAGCATAGGTGCAACCCTGATTGCCGAGCATGACAGCAATTACGAAGAATTGATGAAGCAGGCCGACCTTGCCATGTATGCCGCCAAAACCGCGGGCCGCAATACCCTGCGCTTTTTTGATCCCGCCATGCAAGCCGTGGTCAGTTCGCGTGCGCAGATGGAAAAAGAATTACGCGAAGCCTTGCGCGACCAGCAACTGCGCCTGCACTACCAGGCCCAGGTAGGCCGTCATGGTGAGCTGGTCGGCGCAGAAGCACTGGTACGCTGGCAACATCCGCAACGTGGCATGATTTCACCCGCCGAATTTATCCCGCTGGCAGAAGCCAGTGGCCTGATCCTGCCGCTGGGCCAATGGGTATTGCGCACCGCCTGCCTGCAATTGCTGAGCTGGGCCAATGATAGCCACAGCGCCCAACTGACAATAGCAGTCAACGTCAGCGCACGCCAGTTCAGGCAGGCCGATATTGTCGAACAAATCCTCGGCATCCTGCAAGAAACCGGTGCCAAACCAGAATTGCTGAAACTGGAACTGACCGAAAGCCTGCTGGTCGATGATGTGGAAGACACCATCAAGAAAATGGAAAGACTGAAAGCTGCCGGCCTGTGTTTTTCTCTGGATGATTTTGGTACGGGTTATTCTTCCCTCACCTACCTGAAGCGTCTGCCGCTGGATCAGTTGAAGATAGACCAGTCCTTTGTACGCGATGTACTGACAGACCCGAATGATGCCGCCATCGCCCGCACCATTGTCGCCCTCAGCCAGAGCATGGGCCTGTCTGTCATTGCCGAAGGTGTGGAAAGCGCAGAGCAAAGAGATTACCTGGCCAGCCAGGGCTGTCATGCCTACCAGGGTTATTATTTTGGCCGCCCCATGCCTATCGCCGATTTTGAACTGGCGCGCCAGCACATGCCCGCAGGCAGCATGCCTTGTGGCTCGCACTAGCAGGAGCGGCATTGAAACACCTGTAGCCTGGAAGATTCTGCTACATTGACGACTATGCAGGCAAGTTTAGCCTGCTTCTGGAGCATCACATGCCGCTGAAAAAACATATGCTTCGTATCAGCCTGGTACTGGCTATGATCGCCATCAACCTGGTGCTGTATGTTGATGCGCATGGACTGGGCAAAGCAGAAAGTAGTTTTAGCGCGCTTTTCCTGGGCTGCACGCTTGCCATGTTGCCACTGGCGCTATTGACCACGTTCTACAATCCCGATGAAAAGCAGTTTTTAAATATCTTTGCCCTGTTTTGCGGCGTCGCTCTTGGTGTCATGCTGAATGCCTTTACTGACTTTGGCAACGACAGAAATTTATTTCCCATAGAAATGGCGATATTTACCCTGCTCTCTGCGCCTGCGATTATCACAGGAGCCGCCGCTGGTATCATCACCAGGCGTGTAGTGCGCAGGACGGGAACCTGAGCTGGTTGCAACTGCGGCAACTGCGGCAACTGCGACCACTGCTACAACAGCAAATATGCAATGCAGCATCCATGCCGCCGCCCGCCAGGCCAGTATCCGCCTGTCTATTGCCAATTCCACAAGTCGATAAAAATTGCGCTGATCATAGTAAAATTGCGGCATATACCCTTACCGGAAACATGCATGTCTAAAAAAAATGAACTGACCCTGCTGATGGCAAAAGTTCTATTAAAACTCAGTTCTGATTCCCAGCAGCCATGGGACCAGTCGTATTGCCGTTTTTTATCAGAAAACAAAGCAGAAGCCAGTTTCCAATTCATGTTCAGATTGGGCAGGACACTGCGCCCGCAGCCAGAACAAGCCGACTACCAGGACTACACAGCCTTGCTGGGTCCATTGATGCAATCGTTGTTTGATGAAATGCAGGCAGAAACCACGCACAGGCCTGTGCTTGCCGTGCTGACGGTAGACGCCGCCAAGACCTATAAACTCAAACTGGAATACCATAACGCCCATGCCCATGAAATCAGCCTGCAGGCGCTGGGTACTACGGCATCTTACTTTAGCAGCGAAGAGATTGATAAACCGGCTTGACCAGTTCTTGTCACGTGGAATGGCAACCGGCAAGCAGTGAAAACCAGTTACTTGTAAAATCACAAGTCAGGCTTACATCAGCGAGTACACCATGTCAGAAACAGAACCGTTCTTCAGATACATACTCCGCTTCTTCAGTGTAATGCTGGACTGTACTACCAGTATGCCCTTCCATGTTAGCCCGGCCAGTCACGAAGAGTTGTACGACATGGCCATGCAGCATTATCTGCAGGCAGAAAGCAATCCCGTCGATGAACGCTACCGCTTCAAGGCAAGCACGGCCACCATCGTCAAGACAGAAGAAAGCGGCGGCTATCAACACCAGCCACTGAGCCTGACCATCTTCGCCCGCAATCCCCACGGTGAATACTTCATGTACAGCACGACTTCACCCTTTGCAGAAAAACTGCTCAAGCATGTCAGCCATCGCATGGCCCGCGTGGTCCTGGGAGACGCCTATCTAGAGCCAGGGCTTGAGCAAGCGGCCTGAGATTTGCTGAGATTTGGACAGTAAGGTAGGGCGGATTGTAATCCGCCGCATGAGATCATCATAATCCCCAGGGAAATACCTGTGCCGTGCACCACGCACACATGCGGCGCATTATAATGCGTATATGGACTCCTCAGGAATTGCAAGTTTTTGTTGTTTCGGCTTAAGTTCAACTGCTCGCGTATATCCGGCTTCTCAATTGGGTACCGT
>NZ_QJKB01000014.1 GCF_003201815.1 Undibacterium pigrum | reverse complement strand
TCCAGTCACTCGATCTTGATATGCCTACCAAGAACTTGTTAGTAGCTATATTAACGAATAACTACCGAAAGCGTCATAATACAAGGTACGATTAGCCCGAGTAGGTACGATTAGTGAAACGTAATCGTACGCATGTAAAACTTTGAAACACGTCTAGTTTTCAAAAGCGCGATAACCAAATCGTAATGTGATATCCGCTTGGCGAAGTTCTCCTTTAACGCCCAGAATCAACTTATATAGCCCCCCCTTCTTTCGAGGCATCACAAGTGCTCGACATGTTTTTCCGCACTTCGCATCTGATAAACATATACCTTGTTTAAACACCGAGTGTTGGGCTGATACCCCGTAGCCCAACCTACGACAATGCGCTCTCTCCCATTTCCAGCAAATAAATCAAAACACAGCGGTTATAATGCTGCCCTGATAAAAATTTAATCGAAAGAAAATTCTGATGGCTCTGACGCGCAAAATAATGGGTTTGTCACTGGCTGGTATTCTGGCGGCTTGTGGAGGTGGCGGCGGTGGCACAGCTAATAGCACTACGGGTGGCGGCAATGCTTCGGGCAATTCAGGTACTACAAGCGCAAGCAGCTTGAGCGAAAGCCAGCGTTTGTTTGAAAATTTCTTTCTGAGTAGCAACGGAGGAGCCTGGTACTATACCTTCTATATTTCCTTCGATGATGTTGAGAAAAACAGCAGGAATCAAATTTTCAACAGCAGTGCAATCATCAATAAAGCAACTAGCCAGTCAAATCAGAGCATCCCGGCATCCCCTCTCAATTTCGGTGCCCAGCCACTCAGAGCCTCGTTATTCGATGGATACAATGAGGTCGCGACTACTCCATCCATTAAATCCGGTACCTATCTGGTTGATGGCAAGATCGTTTACTATGAGAAGCCTCAATTCGACAGTTTTCGCTACTACTATAGCGGCGACAACATACGCAAGGATCAACTGGCGAATGACAATAAAACTGTCGTCTACTCCATACAATTGGAGAATGTCAGTAGCAAGGAACTCATTGGTAGCCTGGTCAACACAAATGCAGAAGCCATGGCAGCCAATCCTGACTTGCTCGATTTTCTGCGCTATAAGAATAGCCAGGCAGCGTATTTGCCAGGGTCTGCCTATCTGAAATTCTCTGCCAGACAATTGAACGATCTCTACACTGTGCAAGATTGCTACCAAAGCGTCGTCTTCACCGTCCCGGTCAATTCATGCCCGGAAGGCGATAACTTGCAAACTGTCTTGTCCAAGGGTATCAGAAAGTCTAACATCACTTATTTTATGCGAGATGGGACAATTACCAGCGTCGGTGGAGTAACGATGTGGGTTAGCAACTCACCGATAGCACCAGTGTACGAAAAGCTTGTCGATAAAATTTATCAAACTTTCTTCGAGCTAAATGGCAAGGTATACATGGGCAAGCTGTCACGTGCCGGATCTAAAGTTAGCATGGACTACTATGACACCTATTCCCGTGCTCCTGAAAACGGTTTGCTGGTGACGACGACAACGCGCCTGGATTACATCATTTTTTTCAATGCTGCAGCCAAAAACAGCATAAGCAATGCGCTGAAAAAGACTTTTTAAACTGCAGGGCGGCAAGGATAAAGAGGGAAAGCGAAAATTACTCCCTTATCCTCGAAATAATTTGCCGCGGCTGTAGTTTTCGTGAAGTTGTGAGATGTTATCCTTGAGTATCAAATCTACCGTGAGGCTCCAGGCAAATGATAAACCCCAACAAAGTACCAATCCTTGCAACTCTGCGGGCGCATAGGCATACGCGCGATGGCCGCATTGTTTTTTGGGGTAGCATTGTACAACTGCCTTTGATGGCCATGATGTTCTGGAAAGCCTGGAATACATTTCCATTGCAAGGAACTGAAGAGTTATTACTGGCAGGTCTTCTTCACCTTGGGGTCCCCATTGGATTGACAGGCGCATATATTAAAAATGCTGTCGATCTGGGTTTTCGTCAAAGCGCCGTCCTGACAATTTTTCTGGTATTGATCGCATGTGTACCGTTCTTTATATCGCTGCCCTTACTGCGTTGATACCCGAGGCTTGCAAACCATTCTGAGCATCCGGCATTTTGCAGGCTGGCCTCACGGCTATCCCCATTCCCCAGCTTTCTTGCCATACCGGTACACCGGCACCCACACCAATGCCCCCAGGGTTGCGGCCAGCATGTCTTTGTGGGCATCCCATATATCACCTTGCTGGCCGTTGTAAGCTTCGGCATCTTCTACTGTCATGGTGATGGCGATCAGCCATTCAAACCATTCATAACAAAGGCTGCTGACCATGATGGCGGCCAATGCGAGAGTCATGCAATGTCCAAGCCTGGGTGTGTACTTGTGCTGGAAATATTCTATCAATGCGGGCACCAGGCAAAAGCCGTAGAGGAAGTGTATCAATCTATCGAAATGATTACGCTTCCAGTCCATGCTGGCTTGCAGGGAAAAACCTGTCAATGATTTGATCCAGGCGTCATAGGGTACGTTGGAATACAACCATCTGGCGGCGACACAATGCGCAGCAATGAACAGGCAGATCAGCAGGAAGCTGGTATCGCTGATGGGATATTTCCTGGCGTAGTAACATAGTCCAATGAAGCCAAGCACGGTCAGTGAACTATGCAAGGCTTGCTCATAGGGCCAGACGGGCTTTATCCAGCTTAAGGCAAATACGGCGAGAGCAAATATGAAGGAAAAGGACTTACTGTGTGTCATTGAATGCTGCAGAGATGTTATTGAGACGCTACTGAGTGGCGGGACTATAACATGATGCAGGTGCAGTTTCACACCTGCCAGCTTAGCTCCTGCAGCTTAGCTCCTGCTCAAGCCGGA
The DNA here is from genome assembly GCF_003201815.1 of Undibacterium pigrum. GTDB lineage: Bacteria > Pseudomonadota > Gammaproteobacteria > Burkholderiales > Burkholderiaceae_D > Undibacterium > Undibacterium pigrum. Next base: position 77,332 of record NZ_QJKB01000014.1, on the reverse strand, counting down.
TACTTGCCAGGCACTGTGCCCCCTGCATTGACTCGCGCAATTTCCAGTTCCATGGATTTCATTTTCTCCTGATGCTCAAGAGTGCGCTGCTGCATGTCGGCTTCCTGCTTTTGTGCTGCACTCCATACATGACAAAGCTTGTAGACGATAGCAACACAGAATGCACCCAAAGGGACGACATAGGGGCTAAAGAAAATTTCATGCATGACTGTCTTTCAGAATTTGATCGAGACTGAAGTGTACGAATAATTGTCGCCCTGCATAAGTAGCGTGTGTCAGCAATATCATATGACAATTGTCATGCGCCTTTGCCACCTGAGCTATGCAGGTGCCAGCAAGCCCACAAAAGACTGATGTATGCGCATGGAAAAATCAGATTTTTCTCTTAAACCCGGCAATACCAGTGTGTACTCCCAAATATTATTTAAAACCAGCGTTGAAGAATAATTGTCTATGTCTTTGATTTCATCGGGTGCAGCAACATTTCCTAGCAATGCTTCACATTGCAAGAGCGGGAATTTCCTGCAATAAAACATAAAACATCCCTCTCCGTCCTCATTCAATGAATAACCAGATGTAGCAAACCCGAAATCCATCTCTGCATCTTTGGCGAAAAAAATTTCTACGCCGTCATCGTCACGTTCGCATACTTCGATGACAGGTTGCGGCCAGAATTTCTTGATTTTTCTTACGAATGCCAGCTCTATCTCTACTGGATCGATATTGGCAAAATAGGTATAGTCTGTTCCCGTTATTTCCATCCTCAACACTTTCTTGTTATTCTTTTTAATTTGACGCATCTTGCGCGAGCATGGCGATATCCCGCTCCATCATCATGGATGTGATGACCAGAGCCGGGCTTTACTCCAGTGATGTGTGACAGCAGGCTTTAAGCTTGAAAGGGGCATAAACAAAGCCAGCCCCGACTGCCCTCTTCGTCAACGCTTGTTTATGGTTTTACATAAGTAAATGCGGGGGCGTGCCATTGCCTGCTGAAATAATCATTGGCATTACGGGCATCCAGACTGGCTGTGATTGTCATGCCAGCTTTTCTTATCTGACTGGTGAGCAGCGTCACCCTGAGCGCAGGATCAGCGTTTTGCGGCGCGGCCTCGAATACACCTTCGAGCGCATCCAGCAGGGAAATGAGCCATTCTGTTACCTGCAAGGATTTAACTTTGGCGTTGTCGGCAATTGCCAGCAACAGGCAATGCAGGGCTCGCATATAGTGCATCTTCAATTTGTCAGGTTTGATCTGGACCAGCCAAGGTAAATGACGCACAGCGACCACGGCCGCGTCTTTCAATTCGTTTTCTGCCACCTTGAATTCGATGAGCAAGGCAACCAGCTGGGTATAGTCCATATTTGAACGTACCAGGCGATAGCTGCGTTTATACAAATCGCGGGCTTCATCCTTGCGCCCTAAAGCATACTGGGCGAGCATGATCTGCGGCAAATCAATATGCGGCACCTGACTGCAAAACATTTCACCATCAAGTATGGGCTGGGCAGCGGCGATCATTTCTTCATAGCGGCCTTCTTGTGCAAGCAGGCGGATAGAATAACTATGTTCGCAGGCAGCGCAATCAGCATATCTGTCACGTGGTTCTGCAACTGCCTTGTCCCAAAACTCCCTGGCTTGCTGCATCTTACCCTGTACTGCATACACTTCAGACCGCTTGGCATGCACCGGGCGACGGCTGAGATTCTGTGCTTCAAACCGTTTAGCCATATCCGCACCAATGGCATCTATCTGCTTCTGGCTGATGCGTGAAAATTCTGGCAGCATCGGCAGTATCCATTTGCTGGGCCAGAGTATGGAAGTCTGGTTGATGATATCTGGCCGGGTATCGGTAATATGCTGGCACCAGGCGAACAAGGCCAGCGCAAGCTCGTCTTCGCCACTAAAGACGGCCTCAGTCAAGCGTTCATTGCGCGCTTCGAATTGCACGGCAACAGAACCAGAACGGTCGGCTGCAATCACCGCGCGATCCAGCAGGTCTGCTTTTTCTGAGGAACCATGGTCAAATTCCTCGGATTGTGCAATCAGGGAACGGGCGAGTGCAGCCTCGGTAGTATTTTCTAGTGCCATGTCGGTTTTTCTCCAGTTCCCATCAAACTCCATTCCAGCAAGCCGGACAAGCCATCGCTCATCAGGCTCAGCTCTCGACTGCTGAGCGGGTAATGTCCCATCAACAAAGCCTGCACATACAGGATTTGGACGATGCGCTGTACCAGTGAGGCGTCGGGGTGTTGTATCAGGCGACGCACCAGGGCGTTACCATAGTTAAAATAAATTTCGCTGTTTTCTACCTGCTGGACCTGGGTCACGATGTCTTTCCACAAATCGTCCACATGCTCGGTACTGACGGTCATTTGCCGGCTGATATTGGCATCGCGATTGGAGACAAACAAGGTAGGCAGATCACCAGGCTCAAATACTTTGAGCTTGGCGGTGCAGGCGAAGCCATCCAGCGCGCTTTGCGCCAGTTGCATGAAGTTCTGGTGTCGCGCTTCCTGCTCATCACTCAGGTTTTGCAGTTGATGGCCTATGTCAGAAGGCTCGACAAAGCGCACAGGCGTTAGTGGAAACAGTTCACCATATTTTGTCATCAGATCGGCATCATATACATAACCAGCATTGATGACATCAATACCCTGCCCTGCAGCGATCTGGGCGATTTGCCGGAAGGCGTCGACGCCAGCAGTACACAATATGCGCTGGTTGCGTTCCAGATAAACTTGCAGGGTGCTATGCCCGTAATTGGTTTCTATAGGAAACCAGGGAGCAAACAATTTGAAAAATTCATCATCTTCCAGCGCCAGGGCTTTCAGTGTCATGTGATGGTAGGCCATGAGTTTTTGCAATTGTGCCGGGTCACGTTTGGCCAGGTCAACCAGATAATTGCGCAGGCAGGCCCCCAGTTCTTCCTGGGTCTTTTGCAGTTTTTCATCCTGGTGAAAAGCATTGCGCGCCGCAGTCGGGCGCAACTCGCTGCAATTGACGACGCACTGTACAAAGAATGCCCAGGGCGGCAACAGGTTTTCTACACTGTCAGACAAGAGCATGCGCTTGAGATAAACCCGGTGCTTGCTTTTGCTGTTATGTGCGGGTGTGCGTTCCAGCACATAGGCTACACCGTTCACACCGCCGGTTTCTGATACCAGCGGGATAGCATCAAAGAATGCTGTATTCATGCTGCGGCGGCCAAACTCCATCAGGAAAGTCTTGCGCGCTGATACTGGCAGGTGCGACGCATCCCATGGGAAGCTATGCGTGCGTTCACTGTCATTCACTTCCTTTGAGTTGTCCTTGTGCGTGACCTGTATCGGCCAGGGCAATACGCCACCATAATAACGGGCCGCTGCAAACACTTTGTCTGCAGTAAACAAGGCACGCGACTCTGGCTTGGCTACCAGTCTGACCGAGGTTCCTGGCGGCAACTCCTCATCCAGCACGGCAATATCATAAGTGCCATCTGGCCGCCCGCGCCAGCGCAATGCCGGTGCATCCGGGCTGGTGGCCGAGCGGCTGACCAGTTCAATTTCATCTGCAACGATAAAGCAGGCCAGCAAGCCTATGCCAAACTGGCCTATATAATCTTGCGCCTGCCCCACCCATACACCACGCTTGGATGACTCACCGATCACCGCCAGGAAGCGATGCATCTCATCTTCAGTCAGGCCTATACCGTTGTCGACAAATTTCACAGCGTGCATGTCATCATCAACATGCAATTCTATGCTGCCAGAAAATTCTTTCGCCAGACGTGTGCGGGCCTGCATGGCATCACTGGCGTTTTGCAAAAGCTCACGCACGAATACATCGGGGCGTGTATACAGGTGATTGGATAGCAGGTCGATCAAACCAGAAAGATTGATCTGGAAACGGTGTTCCATGGTCGGGGCTTCTTTCAGCATGTGGGCTGTACTTTGAGAGTAAGGAAAATAAATAGCTGCATTTTTTCGGGCATAAGACGACATCATTATCGCCCAAGCATGACATAAGAAAATGTACTTTTCATGAAATCACGATAGCCGCTATGCTAGCACTGCTAATGCTGTTTTTTTGTTACCCTATGTAACCACATGAAAACCACACAAAAAAGATAAACGGCCCCATGAAATTCCCTTACTTATTGCTGCCGCTCATTTGCACGCCCATGCTGACCATGGCTCAAAACCAGATTGACCAAACGATTTGTGCAGATGATGCATTCCTGCTCAACGCAGATACCCTGAAAAAATCGAAGGTATTGCTTCCCGTATTCAAACATTTTTGCTATCGCGACCAAAGCGGAAATTATGCACTTTACCTGACTGAAAAACAGGACAAGGCATACGCATCTGAAAAATTATCCAGCGCAATAGAAGCCCATCTTTTCAAGATAGAAAACGACAAATCCCTGAGTACGCCTATCAGCATACGTGACCAGGCAAGCAAGGCAGAGGCAGGCCTGGAATTCTGGAGCAAACTGACAGAGATCACTGACATAGACAAGGATGGCAGCATGGACCCCATCCTGGTCTATCGCTTTTATAATGCAAGTGATGCTGGCAAGATCAATCGCGATGCTTTTTCAGGACGCATCAAGATCATTCTGTTTTACAAGGGCGAGAAAGTCGTCATACGTGCCATCACAGGTGATCTGGATGGCGAACGTTCGACAACGGCGACAGAGAATTTTTTCTCACTGCCAGTGGCTGTGCAAACACATCTGGTGAAAAAGATGGAAGGAATGTACAGGGATAATTTGTACGGGTTTGATAATAGTTACAAATTTGCGCCGAAGAAATCTAAAGGGAATTAATTCGAAGCTTTTAATTTTGTAGGAGCGGCTTTAGCCGCGAATATTTTTTGTCAGGTGGTCTCAAGCTCAAGTTATTCGCGGCTGAAGCCGCTCCTACAAAGTGCGGAATTTTTCTACATCCAGGCTGGTAGGCATAAATTTAGTATTTAAAGAAAAAGCCCAAAAGCATTTCCACTTTTGGGCCTTCATTTCCATCCACTAGATCATCAAACCGTCTGCGGCCTGTTCTTATGAAAGGTCACTGTACTGTATTGCACCGATGATGGCGGTGGTGCCTGCAGGATGTGTTTTTTCATTGCACCGATGATGTGCATTTCACATGGCTTGCAGTCAAACTTCAGCGTGTATTTTTCTTCGCCCGTGACCAGGGTCATGGGTTCGGCCTTGACCTGGCCTTGTACGCCTTGCACGCCCTTAGCCTGTTTGGGGCAGAGGTTGAAGGAGAAGCGCAGGCAGTGCTTGGTGATCATCAGCGATACTTCGCCTGGCTCTTCATGAGACTCGTAGGCGGCGGCGATCAGTTGCACTGCATGTTTTTCGTAGAAGCTGCGGGCCTTGTGGTTGTACACGTTGGCGAGATAGCTCAGGGTTGTTTCTGGATACGCGACTGGTGGTTCGACTGCTGGCGTGCGCTCAGGGCGCTGCCATGCTGACAGACGGGCTGCTTCGTGCGCAGTGACAGCATCACGGCGCAGGGCATTGATGACAGAAGATGGCACGAACCATGGCTGCTGCAAATCGAGATTGACCTGGGCAGCTTCAAACATGGTGTTACCTAGCTTGGCGAGGTTATCGCGCAAGCCTGCTTCTGCCTTGTCGCGGTTTTGCGCGGGTTCCAGTGCCAACTTCGTGCTGACTTCAGAAGTCACACCATCTTCGTCGGTGATCTTCAGGCTCAAGCCACCGGCCTGCTCTGTCAAGGTCAGATAGACGGGGATGCGGCGCTCGGCGGATTTTTTGGTCAGCGCATGCTCCCAGCGATGGTCGCGGTTGCGGTTGATCAGGGTGCCGACTTTGAGGCTGACCAGTTCGGCCATTTTTTCATTGGGGAAGACGCGCCAGATTTCACCGTTTTCTGATGCACCTACGCGCTCTACCGTGTTGGCCTGTATGCCTGCGACTTCGCGCTTGACCATGTAGTTAAGGCCATCGCCATTGGACATGGGTTCGTTGGCTTCGATCTCAAAGAAGTTGGCGGCCAGGCGGGTGACGTAACCCAGGTGCAGGCCCACATATTTTGGCGAGTCGAATGCGCCTATATCATCCAGGCGGCCATTGGCGAAATAATCGGTGTGGCCACGGTGGAAGTTCTTGTCCACATTGGGGCTGAATGACACCTGGCTATGGCCACTGGACGCGCGCGTGAATTCTGGCCTGCGCTCTAAAATCTCATCCAGCAGCAAACGGTAATGGGCGGTGATATTTTTGACATAGCCCATGTCCTTGTAGCGGCCTTCTATCTTCAAAGACTGTACACCTGCGTCGAGCAGTGCTTCGAGGTTGCGGCTCTGGTCATTGTCTTTCATCGACAGTAAATGCTTTTCATAGGCGACTACCCTGCCCTCGCCATCGCTGAGGGTATAAGGCAGGCGGCAGGCTTGTGAGCAATCGCCACGGTTGGCGCTGCGGCCATTGTCGGCATGCGAGATATAGCACTGGCCAGAGAAAGCTACGCACAATGCGCCATGGACAAAGTATTCAAGTGGCGTGGCAACCTGCGCCTTGATGGCCTGTATTTGTTTAATCGTCAGTTCACGTGCCAGTACCAATTGCGAGAAACCGACATCGCCCAGGAACTTGGCTTTTTCCACACCGCGGATATCGCACTGTGTGCTGGCATGCAGCTGGATAGGCGGGATATCAAGTTCAAGTATGCCCATGTCTTGCACGATGAGGGCATCAACGCCTGCATCATACAACTGCCGTATCTGTTTCCTTGCCGGTTCCAGTTCTGAATCGTGCAGGATGGTGTTCATGGTCACGAAGATGCGCGCATGATAGCGGTGAGCAAATTCCACCAGGCTGGCGATCTCGCTGATCTCATTGCTGGCATTGTGACGCGCACCGAACGAAGGGCCACCGATATACACGGCATCAGCACCATGCAAGATCGCTTCACGGCCTATCTCTACAGTTTTGGCGGGCGATAACAGTTCGGTCTGGTTGACAAGCAAGCTCATGGTGATGGCCGGTGACAGGGAAAGGGCGAAATTATAAAGGAAATCAAGGGCTTATGTCATATTTGCTGCTGTGACCGGGCATAAATTGCATGTTAGTTCAGCAATATTTAAGCCCATCAAGCTGGTTTCTTGAGTTTCAATTAACTTTAGCAGGCAATTTTTACCATTTGCAGTGTAGGTCAAAGCCTGAAGATAAAAAGTGCAGGATGAGAAAATAAGCAAAATATATAAGGTACAAACAAATTTTCATTGCGTAAAAAGAACGCTTTCCTGTTTCCTTATCTTGCCTGCTCTACAATACGGCCTAATGTCATTGCCAGCTTCATATTACCTGCTCATTATGCGTCTCATCCCTGCCAGCCTGCTTTTTGTCTTGCCTTTGTTCCCTGCCTTTGTTTTTGCGCAAGCCAGCCTGCCCCCGGCAGTTGAGGCAGCCTTCAGCAAGACCAATGTGCCTGTCCAGGCTTTGAGTGCCATTGTCATGCCAGCCAATGGCGGCCCGGCAGTACTGATGCAGGCAGCAGACAGGCCCATGAACCCAGCCTCTGCCATGAAGCTGGTGACGACCCTGGTGGGGCTGGAAGAACTGGGGCCCAATTTTCGCTGGAAGACGCAAATCCTGGCAGATAAGGCAGCAAAGAAAAACAATGACAGCCTGACTGGCACCCTGTACTTACGAGGTGGTGGTGACCCCAATCTGACGATAGAAAAACTGACTGCGATGCTGCGCAATTTGCGTAACCAGGGCTTGCGCCGCCTGCGTGGCGACCTCGTTCTGGACCGCAGTTATTTCCAGCCTGAGCGGCCCGATATAGGTGCGCCGCAATTCGATGAATATCCGGATGCTTATTACAACGTGATACCAGATGCCTTGCTGGTGAATAGCAACCTCAGCAGCATCTCGCTGGAATCGACGGCCGATAAAATAGAAGCCCGCCTGAACACGCCGCTGGATAAGGTCAGGATCACCAATCACCTGCATTTCAATGAGCTGCCCTGCTCGGCCTGGGAAACAGAATGGCTGCCGCCTGTGGTTGAAATTACCCGCAATGCCGTTGATGATCCTGAAACGGACACGCCAAATGCGACGGCCGGTAAAAAACCAGCACGCCAGACCACTCGTGGCGGACTGGAGATTACCCTCAACGGCGGTTTTCCCAAGCGCTGCAAGATCACCAATAACATCAATATCCTGGACCGCAATCAATACATCGCGCATCTGGTACGTGCGCTGTGGCAGGAGATGGGAGGCACCTGGCAGGGTGAGGTGCGTGATGGCAAGGTGCCTGCCTCTGCCACGGTATTGACTGAGCGGGTGTCCGAACCACTGGCCGATATTCTGCGCACCATCAACAAGCAATCAGACAATGTCATGGCACGCATGCTCTACCTGAGCCTGGGTGCGGAGTCGGCCAACAAGCAAGGCATGAGCAATTTGCAGGCAGCCGATGCACGAATCAGGCAATGGTTATTGAAACAGGGTATCAACGATGCCGGGCTGGTACTGGAAAATGGTTCTGGCCTGTCACGCCTGGAGCGTATCAGCCCGCAACAAATGGCTGGCTTGCTGCAAGCCGGTGCGCGCAGTAACTGGTATGCAGAATTTGCCAGCAGTCTGCCGGTTGCATCCATGGATGGCACCATGCGCCGTCGCCTCAAGGGCGGCCCGGCCGAGCTGCGGGCGCGTATCAAGACTGGCACCCTCAAGGATGTGGTGGCCATTGCCGGTTATGTCAGGGACATCAATGACCAGCAGTGGGTGGTAGTGGCCATGATCAATCATGAAGAAGCTGTCAGGGCCAAGGCCGCGCTGGATGAACTGATCAACTGGGTGGCTGCAGGCAAACCCTGAACCAGGTCGGCTTATTTGCCCTTATGCGGCTTGTCTTGCTGCACCACATACTTGCCGGTAGCAGGATCAAACACCAGCCTGATCTTGCCCTGGAGTGGAGTAATGAGCATGTCATATCCTGTGATGCGCTCGCCTGCACTGTCTGTACTGTGATTTACTTCACGATGGCTGATGGTCTTGCCAGAAAATTCCAGTAGCAAAGGGCCAGGCAGCGTAGCGCCGGGATTGAGCTCCCATCTGGCCAGATAATCATAGCAATTGGGCGGTGGCGGGTCATTGTCACGCAAGTGCAGACGCAGATGTCTGGCTTTACCTGCATGCATCAGCTTCTCACATTCTGGCCCGCTTTCAAAATGCCTGACCAGGTCTACATCCTTGTCCTTGTCGAACAGGGGACTGATTTTGTCTGCCTCGATGCGCATCAGGCGCAGCCAGACATTGACTTCATTTTTTTCTACATGACTATGCTCTATCGCCAGGGCAAAATCTCCGGGAAATAATTCCACCATGCTGGTCTTGCTGATACGGCCATTGGCGGCCAGCCATTCAACCACGTCCTGGCGATTGACCAGTGACCAGGCTTCACCGCGGCGTTTGAACCAATAAGCAGCGATCAGATTTGGCAGGCCGGATTCCAGCGGCTCACCCTTGACCAGCAAGACTGCGGTATCGGCATCAAGTTTTTGCACATGCAAGGCATGCATGCGCAAGGCCAGTACAGCTACCGGCTTGGCGGAGGCGGGCAATTCTGCCTTTAACTGTGGCGCCCTGACGATGGATTTTTCTTCACTCACGTCCCAGCCCTTGAACACCAGTCGCATGAGATCACGCTGCTCCAGCGTTTGCACGGATTCATTGCGTGCGCAGGCGGCCAGCAGGCACAACACGAGCAAGGAAAAAACAGGGAAGGACAGGAAACGCAGCTTTAATTGCACGTGAGAAATTATTATTTGATGAGGCACTACCAATTTTAACCGATGCCTGAGGCCGGGCCGATATCAGAAGCGCAATAGCCCCAGTCTATTCTCTATACCTTATTCCCCGTTTTTGAATCTGCGCACAGCCTCATCGCGTTTGGCGATGAGCTTGTCACCCTTGACTTGCATGCCCAGCGCAAAGTACGACTGCGCCAGGGCTTCGAGGGTGTAGATATCCCATTCATTGCCATTTGCCAGGCTCTTTTCCAGCAGGATGATGGATTGTTGATGATTATTCTTTTTAGCGTACATCAGGGCCAGTTCATTGACGAGCAATTGATAGGGCTGGCTGTTCAAGCCTTTTTCAAACCAGACACGTGCGCCTTCAGGGTCTCCTTTATAAATGGCGTTACCACGGTAATAGCACAGACGAGATTTCAATTGTTCAACCAGTACCTGGTCGCCAGTCGCTTTGCCAATGTTGATGATAAAGGCTTCTATCTGCTCAAATGAACCACCCCATTGTGGCAATAATGTACCCAGATAGGCATAGGCAGGTGAGTACAGGCTGGGGTCTTGTTTGATTGCGGCTTTAAGCAAGTTAGCATCATCGGCCTGCATGCTGAGTGCCTTGTTATTGCCAATCAACTCGCCCGCACACATGGCACAAGCCATTATTTTTTCATTGGCTTTGTTGAAATCGATTCTCGCCTGGGCAGATAGTTTATGAAAACCGGCAAATTGTGCCTTGCTGGTTTCGGCAGCAAATTTTCCGCCGCGTGCTTCCCATGCCTGCTCTTGCAAAAACATGCCGCGTGCCAGATGAGCGTAACCAAGCTGGCTGGATTTCACCCAGCTATCAAACTGTTTTCCGAAATCTTTATCGAGGCGCGACAAAGTCGCAAAGCGTGCATACAGCGTATTGGATTTCAAACGACCTGCATGGTTTTGTGCAAAGCCGCTGCCCAGCGTCACGTCCAGCTTTTTGAATTCGCCACGCCACAGCATCGCGACCAGGATGTTTTGCTCATGTTCTTCATCCGCATAATTACTTCCCAGTCTGGGCAAGTCCGGGTTTGCTGTCGAAGTTTTTTGCCATACCGCCTGATGTAATTCTGTATTGGCAGCATCGCGATAAGACTGATGCCAGATTTCTTCATAGCCTTCTTGCGCCATACTGTCCTTGCGGGCGATGTACCAGGCTGCAGTCATGCCCCAGTATGAATAAAACCTTTCCATATCGGCCGGAAATGGGCGGAAGTAGGCCTTGTAAGTCAGCACATCCTTGCCATCTTTTTGCCCCAGCACCTTATAGGGCATGTAGCGGCTCTCCACCATTTTTTGCACAAACTTTGTCAGCGCAGGGTCTGACAACCAGGTGCTCTCCTTTACTTTTTCTTTAGCAGCCTGCTGTTGCGCAGATGCGGCTTGTGCATATACCTCAACTGAGGCGAAGCTCAGTATGAGCGCCATGCCAAGGCTGACTTTTTTGAACAAAGGCAGCACGATGAAAGGAGAACGATTTTGCGCAGGCATGGAGAATGAATATTGGATAAGGTGCAGCATCATAGCCGTGATTCTGTTAAAGCCCAAGCATACGAAAGCATATAAAACTGATTGACAACAAAGACAATTGCGAACAAAACGAGGTGGTCTGCGATGAAAATGACACAGACAAAATACAGCACATTCGTGCGGAAATAAAATAATGTATTTGTTTTCAAAAAATAATTTGTAAATGATTAAGCTGTGCGCTATGCTCATTTCTACAACCTGCACAAGGGGTTGAGCACAAAGGCGAAAGCCAGGTGATATCGGGAGAGACTGTCCGTTATTCAAAAGAATCTGACTAAAAAGAATCTCAGTCAAAAGAATCTCAGGACAGCGCCGAAGGAGCAACCACCCCGGAAACTCTCAGGCAAAAGGACCGTTATCATCAACAAACTCTGAAGAGCTGCCGGACTACGTCGCCCGGCACACCGAAGGAGCAAGCATTGCACCGTTACCCACGGCTGCAGGCGAAATCTCTCAGGTCCAGGACAGAGGGGGTATCCGTTGCGTAACTGCGCACGGACATCCCTTTGACGTCTGGAGTCTCTACATCATGAAATTCATCAATTTGAACGGTGACAAAGTCACCGTGACGGCATGCGCCTGCGCGCTAGCCGGGTTTGGAACTGAATTTAAAGTTGAGCATGAAGCTGCACATGAAACCCAATTCGAAGCCAGGCAAGACAGCCTGAGCTATACAGACGACCTCAGCACAGACACATCTCTTTTGCACGTTCACGCACGAACGCAATGCAGTCACCTGCATTGGTGACGCTTTCCTTTATACGGCTCTTGAGCTGACCTGTTTATTTAACCAAGCTAATTCGCTTGCTTAAATAAGCTGGCTATCTGTCTCAATGAGCTGATCCCTTATTCCCGCCTGCGCGGGTAATGATGTCCGGCATGCGAAGCATGCCATGTTTCAAGCCGCCCAGCCCGCTTGGACAGGCGGGCTATTGTCTCAATTTTTTAATCCAGCCAAGGAGCAAACCATCATGCATTTGCACTCCGTTTCAAGATTCAAAAAATCCATACTGGCCGCACTGATAGTCAGCATCAGTTGTGCCATGGCCAGCCCGGTAGTACTGGCACAAAACCAGGCCAGCGATATGGCAGGTACTACCGATCAGGCACGCCTGGTCAGTGCCGCTGCTCAGCGCGACTTTGCAGAATTTGTGCAATTCAATGTGCAGCGGCGCGGCGGCACTTTGCCCTCTGAGTTCCCGCTCGAAGTCAATGATGTGCAAGATCTCAAGGATGCAAAAATAGGCTATGGTTTTCCAGTCTATAGTCTGCCACCGCAAGATGTCATGAATGGCCGTGGTGACTTGCGCAGCATGGCTAAGGCCACAGGTGAATGGCGCTTTGTGATCACCCTGCACGACAACCCCATAGGTCTGGCCACACTGAGGCAAACCAATGGCCGCTGGGGCGTCACCTCTTATGGCGGCGCCGTGCTGGCCAAGGATGTGGATGCAGCAGTAGCCATGCATGGTAATAGCACGCGTTCCAACCTGCGCTTCATTCGTGTCTATCAGGCCATGTCAGATTTTCTGGAAGTTGTCTCGCCCACAGATGCACGCGCCCGCTTTGCGCCCCTGCATGCTGCCCGTCAAAATTTGCTGCTGCAACAGCGCAGTGAAAAAACCGGGACAGCATCCACCAGCAATGGCTTGCTGGACCAAAGTGACATCCTCGACCCGCTACGCGTGAGTGTCAAACGCAATATCGAAAACTTCCGCTGAACCTGATTCCAACCTATACACCAACAATAATTACGGAGATATCATGCAAAAAAATTTATTAAGACTGATCCTTGCCTTAGGTGTCATGCTGAGCTTTCCAAGCGCATTCGCGCAATGGCGCGCACTGAATGTGCCATTGGTGACACAGGAACACAGCCAGTGGTGCTGGGCAGGCAGCAGCAAGGCCCTGCTGAATTTTTATAACAAGACACCCAGCCAGTGCCAGATCGTGAATTGGGCCTATGGCCTCAACTACGCCTGTGGCAACACCAACTTTAACTGGAACAGCAATGCCAACCAGCCCAATGCCATGTATGGCAGCAGCGGTAGTGTACAAAACATCCTGGCAAATTGGGGTGTGCCAAACACCGCCTACAGCTATGCATCGTCATGGAACACTGTCGTCAGCGACATCAATGCCAACCGCCCTTTCGTGATCCGTTATGGCTGGACCAATGGCGGCGGTCACATTATGGTGGGCACCGGCTATGAAGTGTATAACGGCACCAACTACATCTACATCATGAACCCATGGCCAGGCGAAGGTAAAACATACCGTACTTATGGTTCTGCGGTGTCTGACTATGATCATCAGTGGACACATACTCAGCGTATGAATGTCAGTGGTTAAGAGTTAACATGCTTAGGTAATAAGCAGCCTGGCGGTAAGCAAATATAGAAAAAGTATTACCACCAGGCTGTCGGACAACTCAAGAAACAGTTTTCTTCTGGCGGGGAGACGCTTGCATCCATTAAAATGCGGGCATGCGTAACTCTTTTTCCTGCCGTCCTCTATGCGCCGCCTGCTGCATAGCCCCATCCATCAGCAGCCCCATACCGGGTATGCCGGATGGCAAACCCGCTGGTGTGCCGTGCATACAGCTTGATGACGATCTGGCATGTAAAATTTTCACTCACCCTGAGCGGCCTGCCGTGTGTGCTGGCTTGCAAGCCTCCTACGATATGTGCGGAGACCATAAAGAGCAGGCCATGTTCTATCTGGCAAGACTGGAAGCCGCAACAGCTCCACAATAAGCATGCATTTGCTGTTGATGCGGTACATGCTGTTCAGCCAGGCTAATCACTTTTTATATCGCGTCACTAGTGTCCCAACGTTTTCACATCAGGGGTTTGTAAGTCAATGATTTGTTTGCACAAATTGATGTTTTTATCTGGTCTCGATTTGAACGTCGAGGTGCAGAATTGGAGCTTTTTGCGGATATCCGCCAAAGGCTCCTATGCATCAGGGCAAACTCGTTTTCTCGCAGGTCATGACGTATTTGCCACTGACTACCTTTCGACGATGTGTAGCAGCTCACAGGGGCGAGCACAAGGTCAAGGATTTTTCCTGTCTGGATCAATTCTTCGCCATGGCATTTGCGCAGTTGACCTATCGGGAATCGTTGCGCGATATCGAAGTCAATTTGCGCGCCCAATCCCATCGGCTGTACCACATGGGGTTTCGTTGTGCGACGATTTCCCGCAATACGTTGGCCAATGCAAACGCCACGCGCCCCTGGCAAATTTATGCCGATCTGGCGCAACATCTGATTGCGATGGCGCGTCCGTTGTACGCCAGCGAGCCGTTTGGCGTGGACCTCGATGCAACGGTCTATGCGTTCGATGCCACTACCATCGACCTGTGCTTGTCTGTTTATCCGTGGGCGCCTTTCCGGTCCGCCAAGGCGGCCGTCAAATTGCATACGCTGCTGGACCTGCGTGGTTCTATTCCCAGTTTCATTCACATCACAGACGGCAAGACACACGAGGTCAATATTCTCGACGATCTGGTCATCGAGCCAGGAGCATATTACCTGATGGATCGCGGCTATCTGGACTTCGCCCGGCTGTACAACTTGCATGCGACGGGGGCCTTTTTTGTCACCAGAGCAAAAAGCAATACCAAGTTCAAGCGTCGGTACTCGCATCCGGTCGATCGAGCGACGAGCAACGTTATCTGCGATCAAACGGGTGTACTTCCACTCTTCTACACAAGCAAGCATTACCCGGCGAGTTTGCGTCGTGTCGTCGTCAAGGGCGACGCTGGGGAACGCATCATTTTTTTGACCAACAATTTCGCTCTCAAACCAGAGATGATTGCGGCACTTTACAAGCAGCGCTGGCAGGTCGAATTGTTCTTCAAGTGGATCAAGCAACATTTGCGTATCAAGACCTTTCTGGGAACCAGCGAGAATGCGGTGAAGACGCAGATATGGATCGCGGTCTGCACTTACGTACTCATCGCTATCGTCAAAAAACGTCTGCATTTGCCTCACAGTCTTTACGAAATCCTACAAATCCTGAGTCTCACCATGTTTGAAACAACACCAATAAATCAACTACTTACGCCGTCAGCGGGAAATCTCAATGACGAAAATCAACAAAAACAGATGTCTCTCCTATGAGAAACGTTGGGACACTAGTGATATCGCGTAACAAATGAATCCCAGCCAATTCGTTGGATCTCACTAACTAGCTGCACGCAACAGATTTTTCTGGCAAAACAGGCAATTTTCAGACATTTATTGCCTTGCATGACAATAATACAAAATGGCTGACATAACCAAACATGAATAATATTCATACAAACTTCATACAATTTGGAAATGAATTCCAAGTATAATTGCTATATGGAAATTACTTTTCCACTCTTCACGATGCAGGCTGTTCAATAAGTTCCGGGCCTGCGTTTTCAATTTGTCTTACGACAACAAAAAGAAAATCTATGCTCTCTCAACTTAAACACCTCTCGGTGGGTAAACGCTTAGGCTTGGGCTTTGCACTCATCCTTGCGCTATTTTTCATTACCACCCTCATCGCCATTTTAAAACTCAATACCGTAGCGGCAGCGGCTGACAATTTATTGAAAGACCCGCTGGCAACCGAGCGCATGGTCAGCGACTGGTATCGCAATATCCATACCGGTGTGCGCCGTACCACAGCAATCGCCAAGAGCAGTGATCCTTCGCTGGCCAGTTTTTTTGCAGCGGATCAGGAAGAATCGAGCCGCACCTCTGCACTCTTGCAAAAAGAGATAGGCGAACATATGAAGAGCGCCGACGAGATTGCTCTTTTCAAGGAAATCGGCGAGCAGCGCCAGTTGTATATCAGCTCCCGCAACAGGGTGGTTGATCTGAAAAAAGAAGGCAAGGTCGATGAGGCCAGCGCCGTCCTGGATAAAGAATTCATTCCCGCTTCAACTATCTATGTCAAAAAGATAGAAGAAATGCTGGCAATGCAGCGCAAGCAAATTGACGATACTTCTGGTGAGATACAGCAAACCTATCAATCCAGCCGCACACTGCTGATCATCCTGTCATTGATCGCTGCCATGCTGTCAGTGATATGTGCCTGGCTGATGACGAAATCGATTACCCGACCACTCTCCAGGGCCACGGCTGTCGCCGAAAAAATGGCGCAGGGTGATTTGAGTGAGACTATCCAAGTCATACTCAATGATGAAATCGGCAAGATGATGCATGCCATCAATGGTATCAATACCGGGCTGAGCAGCGTTATCGGCAATGTCCGTCATGGTACTGAAACCATCAATGTGGCAGCGGCCGAGATTGCCTCTGGCAATGCCGACCTGTCTTCACGCACAGAATCACAAGCCAGCTCCCTGCAGGAAACAGCATCGTCGATGGAAGAACTGACATCCACGGTCAAGCAAAATGCCGACAATGCACGTCAGGCGAACCAACTGGTAATCTCGGCATCCGGTGTTGCCGTCAAGGGTGGCGAAGTGGTTGGACAAGTCGTTGCAACCATGGGCTCAATTAAAGAAAGCTCGCGTAAGATCGTTGACATTATCTCGGTTATTGATGGCATTGCCTTCCAGACCAATATCCTGGCACTGAATGCTGCAGTGGAAGCTGCCCGTGCTGGTGAACAAGGGCGTGGCTTTGCCGTCGTCGCGACTGAAGTACGCAACCTGGCACAACGCAGCGCATCTGCCGCCAAGGAAATCAAGCATCTCATCGATGACTCGGTAGGTAAGGTGGAACATGGCAGCAAGCTGGTCGATACTGCTGGCCAGACCATGACTGATATCGTCTCCAGCGTGCAACATGTGGCAGACATCATGAGCGAAATCACCGCCGCCAGCCAGGAACAAAGCGCAGGTATTGAGCAAGTCAACCTGGCTGTCACGCAGATGGATGAAATGACACAGCAAAATGCTGCACTGGTAGAACAAGCCGCTGCAGCAGCTGAAAGCATGCGCGAACAATCAGGCAAATTATCAGAACTGGTTGCGCAATTCCATATCATGGAGCAGGCACAAAAACCGCTGGAGCAAGCCAGCCGCACTGCCGCTGTCAATACAAGACCCCAGCCTGTGCTGGCCAGAGCAGCCAGCAAACCTGCCAGGGCACTGCCACGCCAGATTCCACAGCGAAGAACAGCGCAGACTGAACAGGATTGGGAAGAGTTTTAAGCCAGGGTATTAAGCTGGAGTTTTCATGGCGAGCCGGAAGTCTTTGATGAAAGATTTCCGGCTTTCTTTGTTTTTGCAGCCTTCATATTATTGATGATTTTCAGTACCGTTCTACTTTCAGCCATCAGATTCGAATTGCCGCAGCTATCAACATAATACTGACCGGGGTATTGAGGGTCTGGCTGCATGAAGAGCAAATAGCTTTTATGCAAATCCATGGCGAATCTTGATGAAGTATTTTCGTCGCGTATGATCAGCCTGTTTCTTTTACTACGGCCCTTAAACCAGGCTTCAACCTGTATGGTAAATTCAGTTGCAGTGACTCCATAGGGATCATCGGCATCTTCCTGCAAAACTTTTTCCTTGATTGCGCGGCCCTGCAAGACTAAGGGGCCTCGCAAAATTTCGGCTTTGACCGTAGGGTACTCGGAGCAGGCCGCGCTTGCCATTCCAGGCAAGCCCATAAGACTGGCAAACAGTAGCCATGTACCAAATTGTAGACTGGATTTCATTGGCGATTTCACTCTTCATCCTTATGCCGTGCCGCAATTGCCTTTGCCGCTTTTTTATACACCAGGCGAAAACCGAAATAATAGACCAGTACCAACATAGCTGTCACTGCCAGCATGACACTCGCAGGTGTGGCGAACAGGAAACGCCATAACCAGTAGACTTCGGCATACCCCATAAAGACAATGGTGGGCAGGCCATACCAGACACCGTTCGCCTGCCACGCAGCATAGCTGACAAAGCCATGGCAAACCAGGGCAATGATGGAGAAGATACCGTTCAACATCAGCGCCAGAAAGCTACGTTGTTCCAGCCAGCCTGCCATACCTTGTTGAGTTGGGGCCTCGTCTGATTTGGCAGTGAGGGCGATACCGGCAAACCAGGAAAAATACAAACCCTTGCGCTTGAGGCGCTGCCAGCGTGTTTCATTTTCTGGAGGGCCAGACAGGGTTTGCAAGAGGGCATTTGTCATCATCTCTTCCATCTTGCCTGGCTCCGCTCTGTAGTCTTCTTCAGACTCCTCTTCGTCTTCAATACCTGCCTCCTGCTTTAGCCTGGCAAGTATCTCTTGTGCCTCATCTTTCACTGCTTCAGGTACATCATCTATCGCATAACCGGCACGCATGAGTGCATATGCGCAGACCCTGGCCGTACGCCATTGCGCAGGGACGCTCCCCAGACTGCCATAGGTGCTGACATGCGTGATGCAGGCAGCTTCACTCAACTTGTCTGCCGGCACATGGTGCAGTTGTTTGATGTTGCGTTCCAGCGCCAGCGCATAGCGTTCGGCATTCATAAGGCGTTTGGGCACGAAGGCAATTGCCTCAGTGTCTGCCGCCAGTGCTGCGGCAACCAGGGTCTCATCAATGCGCGCCCTGGGTACATCCGCCAGAGTCAGCGGGTGCGAGCTGATCGCCTTTAACAGGGCGGCATCATCCATATGTTCAAACTGGGTCTTGCTGATGTCATGCAGCCAGGATGTGTCATTGTCTGCATGGAATTCTTCTTCATAAGGGTTTTGCAATGACAATACCGTGGCAGCTTCCAGTGCAGCCTCTTCCATACGATCCAGAGCGCGCAAGGCATAGGCCATGACGTAATGGGCATGCTGGGGATAGCTGGCGACCGGCAAGGCCAGCATGGCATCATCAATTGCGCCCTGGTAGTCTTTTTTCCATAATTTCGACCATGCGCGGTAGCCATGCCACTCAGTAGCTGCATCCGTCGCCTCCAGCTCTATGAGCTTGTCCAGCACTGGCAATTCAAGGGTCGCAGGTATGGCAAAAAATACCCGCCTGTCTTCTTTCAGGGCAGCGACACAGACTTCCACCGTGCGCATGTCCTCTGGAACAAACTCCAGCGACATGCCGTTGCATCTGACTGAAGCCATGCATAATTCAGGCGTCAGCAATTCGCGCGGGATGGATTCTATCAACTTGCCATAAGTATGGCTGACGGCACGCCTGGCCAGTTCTGGCGTGATCTTGTCTTTGGCGATATAACTGATATTGTAGATGTCAGCATCCAGTGCGGCCTGCTCAACCCGCTCAGTCCACAAGGCATCGGGCACATTATTCAGGGCCACGCCTGCCTTGACGGCCTTCAGGCAGTCTTCTTCATCCAGCAAGCATCCCCAGACATCATACAAACTGTTCTTGTCCCATTCGACCGGCTTGCTGGAATTTCTGTCATCGCGCCACTGCCAGTCAGCATCATCAATGTATAAGGAACGAGCCAGTTCCAGTGCATCTGTTGTCATGCAACGCACCGGGATACTGGATGCCTCACTGGCTCCCATGCGCACGATAGCCGCCATTCTCTCTGGAGTACGCCATTGCGCGGGCATGTAATCCAGCGCCTCTACATCGGCAGCTATGGCGGCGTCTATCATGGCATCGTCAATCAGCTCTGGTGGTACGGCGTCCAGCTCATATTTGCTTTCCACCACTGCTTCCAGCCATTGCTGGTAAGAGCGCAGTTCCGGGCTTACATTGTCTAGTTCGTCATCTTCTTCATCTTCAGTGCCCGCGTTATCTTCAGTCTGCAGCTCATCGTCTTCCAGATTATCAAGCAAGGCAGCACGCCTATTTCTGGCTACCTCCAGCGCATCCATGCTGGGACCGCAAACCAGGTAGATATTGCTCCAGGCATCGCCATCACCAGAGTCTGAGTCTGCATACATGCCCAGCCAGAGCTGGCTGGCTTCTGGCAATACTGCGCCAGAGTCAGTTAGTTCGCCAAGAGGCTTTTTGAGTGGCAATGCCCAGGCACGCGTGATGCTGCTATTGCGGTAATCGCGATTGGCAAATTCAGGGTCGCAATCGACAGACCCGAATTTTTCTGTCAATGCTTTTTCTATCTGTAACTCTGCTTCCCTGATACGTTCGAGCTGGGCTTGCCACATGAAGTCGTAGAAACCATTGTGCTCTTCACTGATGTAGACGCGTGAGAGGCGATGGCGTACTGTTAGCTGGCGTTCATCTTGTCTCAGCTCATCTTGTTCCTCTTCATCATCCTCATCGTAGTCATCCTCTTCATCAGCATTGTCGTCCGCTTCTTCGCTATCCTCTTGATCAAGCTTGATGATAAATTCATGCAGCAATGCTTCGGTTCTTGCCAGCATGTCTTCGGCAAAGGGGATGATGGCATCCACAGAACTCAAGTCATCCATGGTATCTGCGACTGTCCGGGTAAAGAACAGGCCAGGTGCCTGCGCCTGCTCTTGTCCGTCACTAAGCTCCAGTTGCCATAGGATTTTTCCATTTACATCCAGCAGGCTTACTGCTGCTTCCTCTGGTTTTCCATAACAAACGCGATAGGCAATCTTGCCATCCTTGCCTATGTAGGCTATCCCTGCATCGTCAGTGAGGAAGGCAGAATATGGCGTGTTATCCAAAGCACCAATGACCCAGCCATCACTATTCGTTACAGGTTCAAGCACCTGCGCTGGCAGGCTGGCAAAAGTGCCATCGGCAGACAAGATGCCCCAGCCGCTACTTGCGCGTACTACGGCATAGCCAAACTGGTTAAAATGATCACCCCAGCTCAAGGCAGGTGTTTCCAGGCGCTTGCCATCCTTGCGCAGATAGCTGCTGCCGTCGTATTCATTTGCGACGATGCCGCTTGCCATATATTTGGCCAGGTGACGGCCACCGTCTACGACGACTTCGCCTTTTTCATTCAGGTAGCCATTGCCGTCATACCATGAGTCTTCGCGGGAAAAATAGGCCAGGCCTTCTTCATTAAATTCTTTGATGCGCGAATACACTGGCTTTAATATCCACTCGCCCTGGGTGTTGATGAGGCCATACAGACGGTCATCTTCTGTAGCGGGTGCCACGCCATTATCGCTAAAGCTAAAGTTCTCGCGAAAACGCGGCGCGATGGCCCAGGAACAATCACGCTGTATATAACCGATCAACTTCCTGTCCTTGCTATCGATGGCGGCTGCCAGACCACAGGCACTGAAATTGGAGACATGGAAGAATGTCTTGTCTGACACCCTTGCGCCGCTGGTATCAATCACTGCCCAGCGATGCTTGCCCAGCTTGACAGCGGCCAGGCCGTGTCGAAAAGCAGTGACATCCTCATACTGCGGTGCGATGAAAACTTGCCCCTGCAAATTCAGGTACCCCCATTTGCCTTGCTGGCAAAACCTGGCCAGGCCATCGTCAGAAAACGCCCGGGCCTCATCCAGTTCAGGCGCAACTACCCATTCGCAAAGCGCATTGATATATCCCCATTTGCCATGTTGATGGCGGGCGACACTGATCCAGCCGCCCTGCCCGTCAGGCATAAAACCGGCAATACTTGTTATTTCAGGGTAGGCAGATACGGCTTGCTGATTATCTATTACAAGCAGCGCATTGTCGGCTGTGGCTGTCCCCAGCGGGATGGAGAATAAGAGAGGTGGATTAGCTTGCATGAGGGTGTTTTCATTCCAAATCATTAACACCCGGCAGCATAAACTTTATTCAAAGAAAAACCAGCCCATACCAAAGCATGTGGCAAGTACAGATTTCATCCTTCAGAGGGAAATCTGTACAGTGTTCATTTTGATTTTTTACAAATGTTACGATGAATTTACATACTCTCAAGCCTGCGAAAAAGCAGCTTTAAATCTTGATGCGCATGGAGTCACCACTCAAAAAGAACAAGGAAATACCATCTTCATTTTGATTGACGCGCACAACGGATTGCTCCAGGCTTGCAGCATACAGCTTGCTGCCATCGGGGCGGAAGATGCCAAACCACATGCGCTGGTTAGTGTTGCGCGAATTAGCTGCCAGAAGCAGATAATCACGGCCACCTATCTGTACTTCACTGGCCTGCAACTCGCCCATGTAAAATGCCGACGGTATGCGCTCCAGCATGATGCGCAGGCCATCATGATAGACCTGGATCAGCACACCATTGTCTATACCAGATCGCACGAAATTGAATTCAAACGAACCCATCCTGGTAGGTGTATTGCGGCGCACGTGGACGTGGTCAGCAAAACCGGCAAAATAATTGCCGCGGTCGCTGCGGGTCTTCTTCAATGCTGGCTGGGTGATTTCTGTTTGCACATGTTTCTCCTTAAATTCGGGGTAATAAGCATTCACTCAAATTCATACTCAGGCATGTCCAGAAAATGTCCTGGCCTGCCATTCAATACAGTTCACTACAGATCACTGCAGTGCTGGCCTGATCAATAGTCGCCTGCCAGATCCCGAGGTATCCACCATGGAGATACCATCGGCATGTTCGGTAAATTGCCAGTGACCATGTGGCAGGCCCAGTCGATAAACCGGGCTGCCATCGGCGGCGAATATCGCCAGCCACATGGGCCGGTGTAAAAAACCATTGGCCAGGGTCAGTACATAGGTTTCATCACCTACCTTGAGCCTGGCGGCTTCCAGGCGGCGGTAACTTTGCTGGCCGGTAAAAGCAGGCGCTATGGATTCGCGCACCAAAAACTGGCCATTGCGGCTGATCTGTACTTCATCGACAGAGCTGGCGGCCATCATGCCGCTTTCTGGCTGGACACTCCTGAACAGGTACTGTGGTGGTTTGCGATAACTGATCACAAAGTCTTGCAAGCGTGCAGGCACGCTGCCATCCACTTGTATATGGTGGCTGAACTGCGCCAGATGCTGATTGGCATCCGGCAAGCGCCAGACGTATTGCTGCCGCACCACCGTCACTTCAACCTGGTTACTGCGATATTCAGTTAAAGTCACTTCTGCGTCATTCAGGCTGGCTTGCGAAGGCTGCACAGGCATGGTGCTGTTACACGCAGTCAAACCCAGGGCAAAACCGAGGGCCAAACACATGAGCAGGCCAATATGCAGGACATGCTTGCAATATGCGCTAAGTGATGTGAGCAGACTGACCATGGATGTTTCAATTGCAATAGTAAATATGAGCCTGAAGTATCGCGACTGAGCAGTTTGCCTACAATGAAATTTAAGAAAGTATTAAAATGCTGTACTTCAGGTGCAGATAACTGCCATCTGGCAAATCTTAAGGCATGGCAAAACGATAAAAATGCCTTTTGACAAGCTGGCATGCACCAGCAAATTTCTGAGCAGGGCTGGCGAGCGACATGCTAAGCTTCGTCCCGACTAAAACTTCATCATTCTTGCGTTTTATGGATTTATTACTGGCCGTCAAAATCATCATCATGGGTATCGTCGAAGGTTTGACGGAATTTTTGCCCATCTCTTCCACTGGTCACCTGATACTCACAGGCAGTTTGCTGAATTTCACTGGCGAAAAAATGAAGGTCTTTGAGATCGTCATCCAGGCCGGTGCAATTTTTGCTGTGTGCTGGGAATACCGCGCCAAGATCGCCAGCGTCGTGAGCGGCCTGGGCAGCGATCCCAAGGCCCGCAAGTTTGCGCTGAACCTGATCGTCGCTTTCTTGCCAGCAGCCGTACTGGGCTTGCTGTTTTCCAAAAAGATCAAGGCTGTGCTGTTTGCCCCGGTGCCGGTGGCCCTGGCCTTTATCATAGGCGGTATCATCATTTTGTTTGTTGAACGCAAGCATGCAGGAGCTGACAGCCACGACAGCAGCCATGCCCGCGTACAGACTGTCGATGACATGAGCCTGCTGGATGCACTGAAGATAGGCCTGGCCCAGGCTTTTGCCCTGATCCCTGGCACCAGCCGTTCTGGCGCAACGATTATTGGTGGCATGCTGTTTGGCCTGTCGCGCAAGGCAGCGACTGAATTCTCATTCTTCCTGGCGATACCGACCTTGCTGGGTGCCACCGTGTATTCTCTGTACAAGGCACGTGAAGATTTGTCGATGGCTGACTTGCCCATGTTCAGCCTGGGCACGGTTGCGGCCTTTATCTCGGCTTTCTTTTGCGTGCGCTGGTTGCTGCGCTATATCAGCTCACATAATTTCAATGTGTTTGCCTGGTACCGTATTGCCTTCGGCGTCATGATCCTGATTACTGCCTACACTGGCGTGATTACCTGGGCAGACTGAAGGTGATGACGGAGGTGACTACGGCAGTGACAGCGGGCTATACCGATACCGGGACCAGCAGCAATACAGTAGACCAGGCCCTGCATTTATTGCAGACTATCTTCGGCTACCCGGCTTTCCGTTCCCAGCAGGGGCAAATCGTTGAGCATGTCGTCAATGGCGGCGATGCCCTGGTGCTGATGCCAACTGGCGGTGGTAAGTCCCTGTGCTACCAGATACCGGCCCTGCTGCGCAATGGCGTAGGTATCGTCGTATCACCACTGATCGCCCTCATGCAAGATCAGGTCGATGCCCTGGCCGAGGTGGGTGTGCGTGCTGCCTTCCTGAATTCTACCCAGAGCTTTGATGAAATCCTGGCAGTGGAAAAGAAGATGCGCGAGGGCGATATCGATCTGGTGTATATCGCACCAGAACGCCTGCTGACCCAGCGCTGCCTAGAGCTGCTGCAAGTCGTCAACATTGCCTTGTTTGCGATAGATGAGGCGCATTGCGTCTCGCAATGGGGCCATGATTTCCGTCCTGAATACATCAAGCTGTCGGCCCTGCATGAGCGTTTTCCTAACGTACCGCGCATTGCCCTGACAGCCACGGCTGACCAGCAAACCCGAGATGAAATCATCCACAGGCTACAGCTGGAAAACGCGATGCAGTTCGTGTCGTCTTTTGACCGCCCGAATATCCGCTACCAGATCGTCGAAAAGGCCAATGGCCGCAAGCAATTGCTGGACTTCATTACTGCCCAGCACAGTGGCGATGCGGGCATCGTGTATTGCCTGTCGCGTAAAAAAGTAGAAGAAACAGCCGAGTTCCTGAATGAAAACGGCATCACTTCCCTGCCCTACCATGCAGGTATGGACCTGGCAGACCGCAGCCGTAACCAGGCGCGCTTCCTGCGTGAAGATGGCATCGTCATGTGCGCCACCATCGCCTTTGGTATGGGCATAGACAAACCCGATGTACGCTTTGTCGCCCATCTGGATTTACCAAAAAGCATAGAAGGCTATTACCAGGAAACTGGCCGTGCAGGCCGCGATGGTGCCAGCGCGAATGCCTGGATGGCTTATGGCTTGCAGGATGTGGTGCAACAGCGCCGCATGATCGATGAGTCAGAAGCCAATGAGACTTACAAGCGGGTGCAAAGCGTCAAGCTCGACGCCATGCTCACGCTATGCGAAACCCTGAATTGCCGCCGCGTCCACATCCTCGATTATTTTGGCCAGAAGGCTGAACCCTGCGGCAATTGCGATACCTGCATGAGCCCACCGGTTTCTTTTGACGGCAGTGTAGCGGCACAAAAGATACTGTCCACAGTCTATCGTGTCGACCAGCGTTTTGCGGCTGGCCACGTCATTGATATCTTGCGTGGCATAGATACTGAACGTGTACAGCAATGGCGGCATGACAAACTGTCTACCTATGGCATAGGTTCAGACAAAAGCGAAGCCGAATGGCGCGCCCTGTTGCGCCAGTTGATCGCCCTCGGCCTGGTCGCTGTCGATTATGAAAACTATAGTTCACTGAAACTGACTGAAGCCTCCCGTGCAGTATTGCGTGGCGAAATCAAGGTACAACTACGCCAGTACAAAAAAGCCGAAAAAGCCGTCAAGCACAAACGTCAGTCAGCAAAAGACTTTGCTGAATCCGATCTCGACAACAAAGCCCAGAGCGTTTTCGACAAGCTGCGCTGGTGGCGTGTCGAAACGGCGCGCACCCACAATGTGCCAGCCTACGTCATCTTCCCCGACGCCACTCTGCGCGAAATCGCCCGCCAGCAGCCTGCTACGCTGACATCTTTACGCGCCATCTCTGGCGTGGGTGACAAGAAACTGGAAAGCTATGGCAAGGAAATTATCAGTCTGATTGAGGAATTGCAGGCTTAAAAGCTGGTTTTGCTCCTGCCCCCTGCTTCTGAATTTCAGTCAAATTGAGGCTGATTGTCTTTACAGGCAGCCCCTCTCGTGCCTGTCCGCCATTTATTTCCTGAATCCTGGCTGTTTGTTGTGGCTGGATTTTATTTTGATGGGTTTTATTTTGATGAGTCTTATTTTGGTTACTCAACCAAATATTCATTGCATTTGAATGAAACATCATCTACATTCTCATTATTGGTTATTCAACCAATAAAATCCCATCAATTCTATAGAGGCACTCCGCAGCTATCATGAATTCTCAAATCGTACTCACAAAAGACGAGCTTGCCGCTACACCGTCAGCCAGCAACATAGTTGGCAATCGTGGCCGGACTATCACGCTGCTGGTGTTTCTTACCTTGCTCAATATCCTGAACTTTGCGGACCGCTTCCTGATACAGGGCTTTGCGGTCGACATGATCCGTGACCTGCATTTGAGTAATCTGGAATTCACTTTGCTGACAGGCTTTGTCTTCACCACCTTTTACACAGTCATGGGCTTGTTTATGGGTGCGCTGGCCGACAGAGTCCACAGGCCGCGCCTGATCGCTTTCGGTATTTTTAGCTGGAGTGCGCTGACCGCAGCCACTGGTTTTGCCAATAATTTCATGCAACTGGGGCTGGTACGCATGTTCACCGGCGTGGGTGAGGCGGTCCTGACGCCTGCTGCATTGGGCATACTGGGGGACAGGTTCAAGCAGCATCAGCGGGCCTTCGCTGCAGGCTTTTACTATCTGGGTGCACCTATAGGCATAGGTGCGGCTTTCATCATCGCTGGCACCTTGGGGACGGTGGTAGGCTGGCGTAACTGTTTTTTCATTTTGGGTGCAATCGGCGTGGTATTGACTGGTTTTCTGTTTTTGCTGCGCGAGCCACGTAATGAACAACAAATACAGCACGCTGCCAGCAAACGCCCTGTTACGGCAGTGTTTGCAGAAATTCGTCTGGCCTTGCGGGCATCGCCCGCCTTATGCCTGCTCATACTCGGTGGTGTGCTGGTGATTTTTGCCCAGGGTGCATTTGTGCTGGACCAGGTATGGCTGGTGCAGGAAAAACATCTTGGTCGCCAGCATGCACAGCAACTGGCAGGCATCATGTTCATCGCCGGAGGTGTGCTGGGTTCATTGTTGGGTGGTTATCTGGCTGATCTGCTGCAGGCTCATCGCGCGGGAGGTCGCTTATGGTTTCTGGCGCTGATTTATTTGCTGGGTGTACCAGTGGGCTATATCTACCGCCTGCTGGATACCACGGGCATGGCATTTTACATCTGCATGTTCATAGGCAGGATGATGATTACCATAGGCTATGGTCCCCTATTCGCCTGTCTGCAAGACCTGGTGCCAGTACAGTTAAGCTCGACCATGACAGCCTTCATGATCTTGTGCATGACCCTGTTTGGTACTTCGCTGGGCAACCTTGCCGTAGGTGTATTGGCAGATGTGTTCAGGACCGCTGGCTACGACACACCCATCACGCTGGCCGTGATGGTGGGCATGGCCCCGTGGTTACTGGCGATACCCTGTTTTGTGATGGCGGCACGGATGATGGAAACAAGTGTGGCCAAGAGCTTTGCTGGTGACGTCGCCGTTTGAGTGGCTAATTGAGCTCAGCCAGTATGGCATCAATCTTCATCTTGGCGTCACGAATGACAGCCAGTTTGGCCTGCGTCTCACTGGCAGCCTTGAACGAGCCGCTGAATTGCTGGGCGATTTCCAGGCCTTCAGCACCATACTTTTGTACTTCACCACTGGCTGACCAGTGTCCATCAGGTCTTGGGAAGGCAATTACAAAAATGTCATAATTCTTGTAATGCATGGTCGGCGTTCGCTCTATTGTTTTTGCTTGCAGTCTGCTATTCATACAACCTCCTGATCAGGCATGTCTGCACATAGCAAAAATGAAGGGGGATTATGTCTTGTGCAAGTGCCTGGCGATGAAGACCGGTGAAGGATTTCACCAGTCTGTAATGATGTGATTGGGTGACGATGTTTTGTCTGGTTTATGTCTGATACGCAAACTTTACCCAGTATTTTAGTACTCAATTAGTACTCAATTAGTACTCAAAAACCGCCAGCACTCTGACACCCCTGTGTGCTGCACCGCGCAGGCGTAATGCAGCTTTGTCGCTTAAACGGTATTCCAGCCAGATACGGTCGTTACCGGTAGGGGAATAACGAAAACCGAATTTCGACAGGGTATCGGCTTTTTCCTGTTTACCAGGTACTGCGGCTGCCTGGTTGTAGTACTCTTTTGTCACACGTGCATACATGCCCTGACCATTTGAATTTTGAGAGTTTCCGGCCCGGCCAGCGAGCAGGGGGTCGGCTGGTGCTGGCGCAGGTACGGCTGCAGGTGCACTATCGGCTTGTGCATTTTCAGCTACCGTCGTACTGAGATGCGTCACCGACTCTTTTGGCGTACTCAAGGTCTGTTCTGTTTTATCTTCACCGGCCAGTTGCCTGACTTCATAGGCACAGGCATATTGTGTGAACATGAGCAGGCCGCAAATGATCAAGCCTAATTGATGGAAGTGATGCGCGTTCATGATTATCTCTTCAAGAAAAATGAAGTCATCAAGACCATGGCCAGTATTCCATACAAAATGAATTGTGGCGTATTCATGATCATCCCCTTATTTTGCCGCTGGTGAACCAACTATTAATTTTCAACCAGGTTCAAATGCCCTGGCAACTTGGAATATGAACGGCCTTGCGGCAACTCTATCCTGATATGTGCATATTCCCATTCCACTTCATTCGCTTCTGCTGCAGCCTTGGCGGTACGCAATGCAACCAGAAACCATTGTTGTGCCGGTGCTTTATTGATGCCTATGACTATCATGATCTTACCCATGCAAAGATTGATTTATAAATTTGTATTTTTATTTATTCTTTTATTTCATCTTCTCGTACTGTCTGACACTGCCTGACACTGCTATATTCAAACTCTATCCCAGTGCCTTTTCCAGGGCCACCTTGTTCATGCCTGAGCGCCCCTTGATATTCTTCTTCCTTGCCTCCTGATACAGCTGCGCATAAGTACGGCCCGCTGCACCGCTATGCGACCTCAGCCCGCCCCGCCTCCCTGCAGGCATGTCCTGCAGGGAGGTTTTGCTTGCTGTCTTGCTTTCACCGTGCTGTGCTCTTTCTTTGTTAACGGTACGGGCAGCAATTTCTGCAGCCAGATCGGGCTTACGGCCACTTTTTACCAAGCCATCCTTGATATGCTTGAATTGGCGCTCGCGTTTTACGCTCCAATGTGCTTGTGGCATCGTCAACTCCTTGTTTATCTTCTTGTTAAACATGGCTTTGTTCGTCCTGCATCCATGACTGCATAGTAGTCGCCCGCCGTAAAGAACAAAATCGGACGATGACGATAGTTGCGTAAGACTACGCTGACGAGCTTGCTGTAGTGCAGCCCATCAATGTTTGCATGCTGGCATCAGGTAAAATGGCTCTCACGGGCGCGTTTCTTATTTACAGGCCCGTTTACCCATAAATCCGGAGCAAAGCATGTCCCGTACTGAACGCCTGTTACAACTGATGCAAATCCTGCGCAGGCATCGTTTTCCTGTCAGCGGAGCGGCATTGTCGCAAGAACTGGGGATCAGTCTGCGCAGCCTGTACCGGGATATCGCCACCCTGCAAGGCCAGGGTGCAAAAATTGCTGGCGAAGCTGGCATAGGCTATGTCTTGCAGCCCGGTTTTACCCTGCCACCTTTGATGTTCAGTGAAGAAGAGATCGCCGCAATAGCCCTGGGATCACGCTGGGTGGCAGAACAGGCAGATCACAAGCTGGCCATGGCAGCCCGCGATGCACTGGCAAAAATCGCCGCCGTTTTGCCCGCAGAAGCGCGACTGGAACTGGAAGGCAGCGGTTTGCTGATAGGCCCCGGCAACAGTAATGCTAGCAATGGCAACAGCGCCAGTGATGAACAATTGCGCCAGATACGCCAGGCCATACGCAAGCAGAATAAACTGGTGCTGGAATATCAGGATGAAACCGGTGCAGCCAGCCTGCGCACCATCTGGCCTTGCGCCCTGGGCTTCTTTGACAAGCTGCGCGTCATCGTCGCCTGGTGTGAATTACGCAAGGACTTCCGCCATTTCCGTACTGACCGCATACAAAGTCTTGAGGTGACAGATGCGACATATCCCGGGTCAAGGCAGGCTTTATTGAAGGAATGGCGTGTACAGCAGGGGATCAGGGCTGAGGCTTAGATTGCTGGCTTTCTATTCCAGGTCTGCAATCCTTGATGGAAGTACCATTTTCCTGACGACATACCCATGCAAAGCCAGCATTTTTAAAACTTGCACACTACTCAGCTTCAGCATCCCTTGTATTTCCGTTTGCTGCAAATTGCCTTGAGCCGGTTTTTTGCTTCCTGGTCACCTTGTCCTGCTGCTGCGGAATACCAGACACTCGCTTCATCCAGATTCACGGCATGTTTAGCCAGGCCAAATTCATACACATTAGCAAGCAAACGTCGCCCGGTCATGTCACCACGATTTGCACTTAGCTCAAACCAGTAGACAGCTTTTTCTTCATTTTTTTCCAGGCCACCGCTACCGTCCATATGCATCAATCCCATTTTGGCGGCAGCATAAGGATGCCCTTTTTCTGCAGCTTGCTTGATCAATCTGATGGCCTCGCTCATGTCTTGCCCAACGCCCAGGCCATTCTCGTACATGTAGGCCATCCTGACTTCAGCATGTCCCTGATCTTTGTCCGCAGCTTTCCTGTACCACTGCAAGGCCTGGGCCGGGTCTTTTTCTCCAGAGGCACCAAACAAAAAGTATTCGCCCATCTCTATCTGTGCCTGCACGCTTCCCAGGTTGGCTGCCTTTAAGCGCCAGAAATGTGCCAATTGCTCATCCTTATTGACCTTATAACCCGCAGAAAATATCTCCGTTAGCAACTCAGCTGCTTCTACGCTTCCTGCTGCACCAGCATTTGCGAGGTAGCGAATCGCAAGATCGACATTTTCCTGGGTTTTATGACGACCATAAAACAGGTCCTTGCCAACTTCCAGCAATTCTTCAGGTTTTCTCCCAGAATTACGTAATTCAGTGCTGGCATAATTTTCTTGCTTGGCTCTGGTTTCTTGTCTATCACTTTCCTGCATTAAAGCGACAAAAATCAGTGTCAGCACCAGCACAATCAACAAAACTACTGTTTCAAGTTTCCGGATAAAAAACACTGGTTTTTCAGGCAAAGGCTCGTAAGACGGCTGTTCATTTTCAAGCGACTGCTCATAAACCCTATACCATTCAATGACATTTGCCTTGCTCGTTACCAGCCAGATCCAGTGGGGATAAGCTTGCTCCAGATGTCGCAAGCTTCCAAAGTGCGCTAGAAAAAACTCTTTGCCCGGATACCCCCATCGACGGGCCTTGATCAGCAATGCTTTTTTTGATGCATACTGCTGTTGGTCCAGTTTATTGAATTCGGCAAGTTCGGATAGAGCCAGTTCAAGTTTATCACCAGCCTCTCCAAGCGCCATTAAACGCCGGATGTCATGTTGCCAGTTGAAGTAATTAACAGCAGCGTCAAACAAATCACCATTACCTGGTTGCCATCCTTCCAGCAGATAACATGCTACTTGCTGTTCAAAAAAGTGTCTTGCCTGCATGCCAGACAGACGCTTGTCTTCCAGGGCATTAAGCAAACTTAATTCTGCAATATCATCGTCACCGGGATTTTTTCGCAAGGTATCGAGCATGACAGTAAAAACAGCTTGTGCAAGTTGCCCGGGTGATTCATGTCCTGCGATTGGTGCCAGGTCTGGCTCAATTCTGTCGCTTGCAAATCGCGATAAGTCTCCCGACTCATCATTGCGTGCTGCTAACGTGTCAGCATCCATGGCTTGATGTTGGGCGCCATCAGCATACTCATTTTTCAGGGAAGGAGATGGTTCCTCAGCTAGCTGCGCAGAAAAAGTTTCAACAGATGTGACGGTGCCTTGTCGTTGAGGCTGAATGGCTTTATTTTCGAGCCAAACCATCGCCTCTTCATATGCATCACGCAGGGACTGAAAGCCTTCAAGATCGCTTTCCTGATTGATAAGTTTCAATTGGCGTGCATAGACACGCTTGACTGCACGCTCATCTGCATCAGCTGGCAAATCATATCGAACAAAAAAATCTGGCAACTCACCCATGAAAATTCATTTTTCCTTGGTCACGACAGAAATCGTACTGACGCTTGCAGGCGCTGGCTTGCATTCTGCAAAATCCTGTTTCTTGCACAAGCGCATCAAACTTTTTTCAGCATCCTTGTCACCATGGTCACGCGCCTTGCCATACCATTTCGCAGCTTCAGCCAGATTGATCTTATAGCTTCCCAATCCCTGTTCATGAACCAGGCCAAAATAACGTTCACCGACACGGTCGCCGTGTTTGGCGCTTAATGAAAACCAGTTGGCTGATTTGACTGCATCCCGCGCAAAGCCATATTCTCCGCGCAAATGAAACTGCCCCATCAGGGATTCGGAATGGGCAAAGCCTTTTTCGGCTGAAGCATGGACGAGACGCGCTGCAACTGCCTTGTCTGCCTTTATTCCGTAACCTCGGTCTATCATATAGGCCAGCTTGAACTGCCCCCTTGCATCCCCCTGGTCTGCGGCTTTCTTGTAATGTTGCAGGGCTTCCTTGTAATTGGGCTTGCCGTCCAGGCCATCCATCAGGAGATCACCGACGATGACGCTGGCTTGCGTATGACCGAGTTCAGCAGCCCTCAGGAACCAGGCATACTGTCTTTGCTTGTCTGCAGGCACAAATTTTCCATCACGGTACACCCAGCCCAGACGGTAAGCAGCTTCACTGCTATCATCCCCTGCCGCACTTTCCAGAGCGCGCACAGCCTGCTTTAAATTTTCTTTCATGTTCCAGTTCATGGACAGCAATCTCTCTGCCTTCATGACCCTCTGTTGCGGCGTCAAACTGCGGTCAGTTTTTTCCAGGACAAACGACATCCCGTCGGTAGGCTTGAGCGTCCCTGGATCATAGCTTGGTGTTGACCTGTCCTTGTTGGAAAACATGCCCATCAGCACAACAAAGGCAATAACTATCCAATAGCCAGGATGCGCATTGCTTTCTTCTTTTTGCGGAAATGCCCGCTGATCACCAATGGGATTGCGGGTCTGGATTTCTTCTGCATCTGCAGACCACTGGGCGAGATTTTCCTTGCTGGTTACCAGCAGCAACCAGGAAAGATAGGTATCCTGCATATGTCTCAGCAAACCCAGGTTCGTTTTCAGGTATTGCTGACTGGGAGATTTTTCTTTTCTGATTTTTTTAATCAAAACCCAAAGTTTTTCGCGGGCTTTTTTATCTTTGCGATAAAACTCTGCAGCGTCACCCAGGGCACGATCAATAACGTGGCCAGGTCTGCCCAATTGCAACAGGCGCAGACGATCTTTTTCCCAGCCAAAACTTTGTACCGCCACATCAAACAACTCGCCATTTCCTGGCTGCCAGCCCTGCAACAGGTATTCTGCCAGCAGGCCTTCAAAGAGCAGGCGTGTTTCCATATGAAACAGGCGCGTATCGTCGAGCAAGGCTGCCAGGTTTTTCCCGGCGAAATCCTCATCATCACCAACTTCACTATGCAGACGCATTGCATCCAGCATTTCATCGAAGATTTTCTTTGCAACTTGCGCCGGATTGATCGCTGTTTCTGTGCTTCGAACGACTGCTTCTTGCTGTGTAGTGGCACTTGAAGCAGGATCCTCTCCTTGCACAGGCATGGCCGCATCAACTTCGTCCTGCAGAAAAATCTCATCTGCCACTGCCACGTCCGGTGGTGCCTGAGTTTTTTCAGTTTCTGTGGCTGGCTCAGCTACGCCATCATCATGCTCTTCCTGCGGCATTTCCTCTATCTGGAATTGCCACTGAAACTGTTCCCTGTACTTCAACCAGTTAAGCGCGGCCTCATAGGCATCCCGCAAATCCTGAAAGCCCTGGAGATCATTTTCCTGATCTATCTGCTTCAGTTTCCGTGCATAAGCACGTTTGACATCACGCTCATCAGCGTCTGCACTTAACTGATTTTCAATGAAAAATAGGGGTAGATTACGCATGGAAATATAGTGTAGGTGTAGCAAGTGTCTGATCTGTAGGGTTCGTACCGGTAGTGCTGCTTGTATTGCCCGTGCGAGTTGTGCTGGTTTTATTCTTTATCGCTCCGGCGGCAGACATTGCGCCACCAGAGCCAAATTAAACCGGAGGAACTTATGTATCGCTACAATCCGGATAAGTACCCGACTGGCACAGACTTTTCAATTTCTTGCGGGCTTCTGCATCGCCTTGTCTTGCTGCCCGACCATACCAGTTTGCTGCAGCATTGAGGTCTTTGTTGTAACCACCCAGACCTTTTTCATGGATGAGCCCATACATGCGCTGGCCCAGTACATCATTCTGGCGGGCGCTTAACATGAACCAGTAGGCCGCCTTTTCAGTGCTGACCTGGGTGCCATACAAACCACTCATGCGTATCATGCCCAGCTCGCTTTGTGCCAGGGGCTGCCCTTTTTCTGCGGCAGAGGCAATCAGCTCCAGTGCGCGTTGCTTGTCTTTTTTCACACCTGTGCCGTCTGCATACAGATGGGCCAGCTTGATCTGTGCCAGGCTTTGCCCGGATGCGGCTGCCTTGCTGTACCAGCGTATTGCAGCACCCAGGTCCTTGTTGACGCCGCGCCCTTCAAAATAATAATCAGCCACCAGGACGGCTGCTTCCAGATGTCCCTGTTCCGCTGCCTTGATATACCAATTGAGTGCCTTGGTTTCGTCTGGCCCGGACTGCCTGCCTTCGCGATAAAACCAGCCCAGTTGATAGGAAGCTTTGGCATAACCTTCTTCTGACAATTGCACCAGTTCATACAGCGGCTTTTGCAGCTTTTCTTCTTTATTACTGACACGGCTCAATTCACGGATGGCAGCATCAAACCTGGCTGCAGTCGTTTTTGGCACAGGCTGCTGGACTACTGCCTCGGGTGGTATCACTGTTTTGGCATCATGCACGATCAATTGCACGATAACCAGGACAACTACACATAAAAAGGCTGGCAGATAGTAGCGGCCAAAAGGCCAGTGCCTGGCGCGCAAGGCGGTGAAGAAGCCTGTTTTTCCAGCAGTTCCGTCATCCTCACCAGGTACAGAAAATGTACCGCCACTGCCTGGCTCCACCTTGTTGCGTGCCTCAATTTCAGCGGCTTCTTTGAGTGCCTTTGCCCGGGCTATCTCTTGTAGCGCATCGTATTGCGCTTTCCAGATGAGGAAATTATCCTTGCTGGTCACCATCCATATCCAGACCGGATACAACTCGTCGAGCACCAGCAGTTTTTTAAAATTGGCTTCCAGGTAGCTATTGCCCGGATTTTTTTCCTGCCTTAGTTTTTTCAGCAGCTCCCATTGTGCTTTATGCACCCTGGCTGGTCTTTCGAGGAAAGCCTGCATCTCCTTGCAGGCACGTTCCAGCACATGGCCAGGACGGCCCAGGCTCAACAGGCGGCGTCTGTCCCTGGCCCAGTTAAAGATGTCAAAGGCTGCATTGAACAGCTCACCGTTACCATGTCGCCAGCCTCTGGAAAGGTGAGCCGCCACCAGGGTTTCAAAGGCGTAACGCGCATCACTGCTACCCAGGCGCGGGTCGTTCATGGCTAGTTGCAAATGTTTTTCTGCATAGCCTTCTTCGTCAGCACACTTGCGCATTGCCATGAGCATTTCGGCAAACACACGCTCTGCCTTGCTGGCAGCCAGCTGGCCGTCATTGTCCGGCAAGGTCTGCGTTGCGGCCTCTGACGCGCTTGCTGACGCTGTCGCATCTGGCGCTGATGCTGACTTCCCTGCATCTATATCTGGAGCCTGCTTTGGTGGTGCCAGCGGGCGCACTGGCTCTGGCCAGCGTATGGCCTCAAAGGCAGCCATATCTTCTGCAGCTGCTTGCCCTGCCGATGGCATTGCCGACTCAGCAACTACCTCTTGTTGCGGGGCCGGGGTCTTGTCTTCGCTACTTGCTTCAGCAGCCTGCTGTGCTGCTGCGTAAGCCTGGCTCAGCCTGCCGCTGTCTCTATACCTGATCCATTCTTGCGCTTCTTCATAGGCTTCACGCAAAGCCTGAAAGCCAGGAAGATCTATTTCCTGGTCTATCTTTTTCAGTTGTTTTGCATAAGCGCGCTTGACGGAGCGTTCATCAGCATCGGGAGGTAGACCGTACTGTTGAAAAAACGGCGGAATATATACCATGATTCAATTCACAAACATCTGCTGCCCGCTTTAATTCGGCTGCGGGTCAAAATCCGAATGCAGGTGGCTATCGCTCTCTATGGAATTGAGCATGTCGGAAAACTTGTTTTTGGCCGGATTGATCAGGCGCGGGTTTTGCGTTTCCAGCACACCTTCAAACTCGGCTATCTGCACACTCAGCCAGGAGCGCACTTCACCACGCACCTGCTGGTAAATACGGTCAGCCCTGGCAAGCAGGGTACGCATTTCCAGCGTGTCGCGCGGATGCATCTTGATTTTTTCCAGCTCGGCAAAACGCTGCCTGATCTCTTCTTCGCTGAGCATGCCAGGGTTGCCTTCAATGATAAGCACATGGCTTTCAGTGCTATTGTTGACATTGGCTCTTACCTCAAGCAGGCCATTGACATCATAGGTAAAGCGCACATCGACAGCCTTCTCTTCGTTGCCGTCCGGCTGCAGGGGAACATCAAGCTGGCCAAGCAGGATATTGTCCTTGACCAGGCGTGACTCACCCTGAAAAACGCGTAACTGCACGCTGGTCTGGCGCGCATCCACAGCACGATAATGGCCAACGCGGCTGACCGGCACTGCCGTATTGCGCTCAATGACAGGCGAGAAATGGCCATCAGAAGACTTGCCGTCGGCCAGGCGCATACATACTTCAACACCCAGGGAGTAAGGCGCCACGTCGGTCATGACCACTTCTTCCAGGGCGGCATCCTTCATCTTCAGGCCAGCCTGCACGGCAGCGCCGAGAGCCACGACTTCATCCGGATTGATTTCACTGGTAGGGAAACGGCCAAACATCAGCGTCACCAGACGCTTGATGACGGGCATGCGGGTGGCACCGCCCGCCAGCACGATGCTGTCGAGTTCGTTGGCGCGGATATTGGTATCACGCAGGGCACGCTCCACCGGTTCGCGCATACGCTTGAGCAAGGGGGCGCAGAGTTTGTCCAGGGCTTCTTCGTCAATGTCCATGCTGAGGTCATTGCCATCGAGCTGGATTTGTACTTTGGCTTGCTGGCCCGCGGACAAGTTGCGCTTGGCCGTCTCAGCCGAGGCACCCAGCCTTTGCATGAACATGGGATTATTGCGCAGGCTGGTGGCAAGCTTGTTACGCTGGAAGAACAGGTCAACGATGGCGCTGGTCACATCTTCACCACCGAGATAATTGTCACCGGCAGAAGCGCGAACTTCCATCACGCCTTCAAACAATTCAAGGATGGAAACGTCAAAAGTACCACCACCCAGATCAAACACCAGGAAGCGGCTTTCACTATTTAACTGGTGCATGCCATAAGCCAGCGCCGCCGCGCTGGGTTCATTGAGCAAGCGCTCGACTTTGAGACCGGCGAGCAGGCCCGCAGTACGCGTGGCCTTGCGCTGGGCATCAGAAAAATAAGCGGGTACCGTGATCACGGCTTCAGTGACTGCTTCCCCCAGAAAAGCTTCGGCATCGGCCTTCAATGATTTTAAAACCAGCGCTGACAGTTCTTCAGCGCGGAAATCTTTTTGCCCGAGTCTGACTTTCTTGTCGCTGCCCATATAGCGCTTGAATACCGCTGCTGTACGTTCAGGATGGGTCTGCAGGCGTTCTTTGGCAGCCTTGCCGACCAGAACACTGCCGTCTTCATCAATACTGACGCAGGACGGGGTAAGCATATCCCCCAGGCCATTTGGCACCAGCTGGGACTTGCCATCCTTCCAGACTGCAACCAGACTATTTGTTGTTCCCAAATCAATACCGATGATCATGCTGACACTACTCCCACGCTTATTCCAAGCTCAAAACAAATAAAATGTCATAACATAAACCAAAACAGGTGTTTTTTGCGCTTTGCAGCAAAAATAATTTGCTTTTGCTGCAAACCTATTGACCTCATACCCTTGAGTGCAGGGTGAAATCATCAGAAATGGCGTGGACAGACAAGGATCGAGACTGAGCTCTACAACTGTATTGCCGTAAAAGCGAATTGCAGCGAGGAATGCATATTTGCCGCCGCCGCTGATTTCGGTTTTATAATTGGCATGAGATAAGCTCAGTCCACACACCGATATTAAGAACAAAAAGATGAAAGCAAAGACGGACACCACAACAGACACAATCAAGTCCGCCAGCAAAGAACAGCGCCGTTTGCAGATGGCTGATATTGCCAGGCTGGCGGGTGTTTCGACCTCAACGGTGTCACGCGCCCTGAGTGGCAGCACGCTGGTCAATGATGAAACCCGTCAACGCATTGCCGAACTGGCACGCTCGCTCAAATATTCCATCAATATCGACGCCCGTAATTTGCGCCTCAAGCAGACACGCACGATTGCCGTGGTAGTGCCCTTTGATTCTGAAACCCGCCAGCATTTGTCTGACCCTTTTTTCCTCGGCATCTTGGGCAGTCTCGCCGATGCATTGACAGACCGTGGTTTTGACATGTTGTTGTCACGCATCGATGCAGAACATCTCGATAATGCCGCGCAGATTTTTGATACTGGCCGGGTGCTGGGTGTGATCCTGATAGGCCAGTGGCGACATCATGACCAGTTGAACCAGTTAGCGGCGCGCCATGTGCCCATCGTGGTATGGGGGGCGCAATTGCCGCAGCAATTGTATGTGACCGTCGGTAGCGATAATGTCACTGGCGGGCAAAAAGCCACTGAGCACCTGCTGCAAAGCGGGCGCAAGCGCATTGCCTTTTTTGGAGACACGCAATTGCCTGAAGTGGCGCAACGCTACGAGGGGTATTGCAAGGCGCTGGCGCAGCATGGCATTGCCCTTGATGAAAAACTGGTCGTGCCTGCTTCATTCATAGAAGAAGGTGGCAAACTGGCAGTGGCAGAACTGTGCAACCGCAAAATCAGCTTCGATGCCCTGTTTGCCTGCAGTGATTTGCTGGCCATGACCAGCATTAACAGCCTGCGCGAGAAAAATTACCGTGTACCGGATGACGTGGCCGTGGTTGGCTATGACGACATAGAACTGGCGCGCTATTTTCACCCGCCCTTGACGACGGTGCGTCAGCCCATGGCACAGGCAGGCCTGGCGCTGGTCGATGCCTTGTTATCCCTGACAGAAGATGGCAATAGCGAGGCAAGATTATTACCTACAGAACTGATGGTCAGGGCGAGCAGTGTTTGAC
The DNA here is from genome assembly GCF_003201815.1 of Undibacterium pigrum. Classification (GTDB taxonomy): domain Bacteria; phylum Pseudomonadota; class Gammaproteobacteria; order Burkholderiales; family Burkholderiaceae_D; genus Undibacterium; species Undibacterium pigrum. The sequence continues at coordinate 37,562 of NZ_QJKB01000014.1, read as the reverse complement.
TGCAACGCCAGACACGTCCTGCGGGATAGGACAAGCATGGATTATTTGCATTGCAGACAATCTATGCAACCGATTGCAATATATTTAAAAAATTTGAAGTATTCCTACAGAAAACTCAAAGACCCCTCCTGATTTTCATTGTGCATCGCAGCATTTAGAATGCCCGCCCAGTCTGCCTGTTGCTTGCAAAATACATGCGGTGACTGCCATTTTCTTTCCGCCTAAGAAGATAAAAATACGATAGATTGCTAACCAGATTTCATAGGACGCAATCCTTTGCGTCAGAATCCACCCTCCTCATCTTCGTGCACGCCTGAAATTTACCCAAAAAGAAATATTGCACCACTTTATTGCACCGCATCTTTGCAATCGATTGCAATAAAATCCGGTTTACCAGATAATTATCTTCACCTGCACTACAAAAGATCTTCAACAGCGTTTGCCTTGGCAAACCAGGGATCGCAAAAAAAAGCGCCATAGAGTACGACTGCTGATTGCAATGCCAACAGCCTGAACGTCCAAAGAGCGCGGCGAAAATTGTTGGAGGTCTTTTGTGACTGACACGGCATCACCGCTACCGGCGTGATGCCTGTGCTCAGGCAACAAGGTAAGAGACATGCATGCACAGACCTGTTCTGTGCGGCTTTATAAAAATGATGACAGCGGAGACAGCAATGAAATCATCACACATCAAAATGACGCGCATGGCCAGCGTCATTTCCCTGGCCTTACTGCACATGAACGGTGCATGGGCACAAGACAACACAGCAGCACAGGATAAAGATAAAAACTCACTGAACCTGAATTCAGTCATCGTGACGGGTACGCCCACAGGCACTTCCAAGATGAAAGCCAGCGTATCCATCAGTACTATCGATGCTGACCAGATCGCCCAGTCCGCGCCGACCAATGCGGCAGAAATCTTGCGCTCCATCCCTGGTGTGCGGGCAGAATCCTCAGGTGGTGAAGGCAATGCCAACCTGACTGTGCGCGGCGTACCTATTTCTGCCGGTGGTGCGCGTTATGTACAGTTCCAGGAAGATGGCTTGCCGCTGCTGCAATTTGGTGACATCGCCTTCGTCACACCTGACATGTATTTGCGCGCCGATGGCAGCCTGTCACATCTGGAAGTAGTACGCGGTGGTACGGCATCAACCATGGCCACCAATTCACCAGGCGGCATCATCAACTTCATCAGCAAGACTGGCAAGGAAAAAGGCGGCAGCATAGGCATCACCAAAGGTGTGGATTTTAGCCAGACCCGCTTTGATTTTGACTATGGCGCTGCCCTGTCTGACAAGACCCGCGCCTTTATCGCAGGTTATTACCGTAGTGGCGACAGTTCACGCCCTGCTGGCATGACAGCAGAAGAAGGCGGCCAACTGCGTGCCAATATCACGCATGAACTGGATAATGGCTACCTGCGCCTGAGTTTCAAGCATCTGGATGACAAGACACCGATGAATATGCCAGTGCCAGTCAGGACGGTGAATGGAAATATCTCTGAACTGCCCGGCATAGACCCGCGCACCGCCAGTTTTTATTCCCCCTACTGGACACGCGATATTGTTCTCGATAAAAACAATAACAAGATCGCGACGAATGTGAACGATGGCCTGCATGTCGTCAACAATGCCTTTGGTGCAGAAGCATCCCTGAAACTGGGTGGTGGCTGGACCCTGGATGAAAAATTCCGCAAATCGAATAACACAGGCCGCTTTATTTCCATCTTCCCGGCGGATGCAGGCGTGACCGGGGCAGCAGCGACAAACATGACTTATGCTACCGGCCCCAATGCAGGCAAGGCATATACAGGCGCAGCATTTACGGCAACCGTGTTCAATACTTCAATTGATGACCTGGGCAGTACCGTCAATGACATGAAATTGTCCAAAGTATTTGAGACATCCGGTGGCAAATTCGCCACCACGGTGGGCTGGTATTCATCCCTGCAAAACCTGGGCGTGACCTGGAACTTCAACCAATACCTGATGCAAGCCAGCGGTGACCAGCCTGCGTTGCTGAATTCGAACGGCACGATTGCAGGCACACCCGGTTTGCTGGCACAAGGTACAGATGTATTTGGCGGCTGCTGCAACCGCAATATCGATGCGCAATACAAGACCAATGCGATGTATGCCAATCTTGGCTGGGAAAGCGGCAACTGGAACCTTGATGGCAGTCTGCGCTATGACAAGCAAGATGCCAGTGGCACCTCCAACCAGGCAGTTAATCAAAGCTATCGTGCAGCCAATACCAAATTCATCAACTACGGCGTGAACCATACGTCTTACTCTTTCGGTGCCAATTATCGTGTCACCAAAGATGTCGCCGTATTTGCCCGCGTCAGCGAAGGCATCGCCTTCAATGCAGACCGTATCATGTTTGGCAATCCTCTCGATGGCAGCACACCGATCAGTACCAATATCGTCAAGCAGACCGAGGCGGGTGTGAAATGGAAAGCAGGCAGCTTCAGCAGCTTTGTGACCCTGTTCCAGGCCAAGACAGAGGAATCGAATTTTGAAGCAACGACACAAAAATTCACAGCAAATAACTACGATGCCAAGGGCGTGGAAATCGAAGCCAGCTATCGCTACGACGCCTTCCGCGTTACTGGCGGCCTGACCTACATCAATGCCAGCATCACGGCAGCAAATGACAAGTCAGTGGTCGGTAAAACCCCACGCCGCCAGGCCAGCTACACCTACCAGATCGCCCCCACCTATACCATGGGTGAAGCCGTCTTCGGTGCCAGCCTGATAGGCACGGGCAAGTCTTACGGTGACGACGCCAACACCCTGATCCTGCCCGCCTTCCACGTCCTGAACGCCTTCGTCAACTACAACATCAACGACAAAGTCCAGGTCTCACTGAGCGTCAACAACCTGACGAACAACATAGGCTACACCGAAGTAGAAGGCGACGGACACGCAGCAAGATCCATCAATGGCAGAAGCATCAAGGCAGCATTGAAATACAGTTTTTAACAGTCACGCTGGAGCGCAGCGAACATCCGCCTCCCAGTGCGTAGGAAGCGTGGAGGGGGCGTAGCGAGCGGCGTTAGTTTGACGATTTTTTGACACGTGAAGCGCAGTCGTACTTGAGTACGATGAGCATCGCAGGCCCAAAATCACGCCGCGCAGTAGCCCCATCCACGCTTCCGGAACCAGTCCCTGGTAGCACTTTAGGCTCCTCTACACCCCCAACATGTGGGGGAGCCATTTTTAATGACCCGTTTTTCTAAGGCACTACCTGCACCATGTCTGCCGCAACGAACACAGCACCTTTCCTCACAGCCCTGCTCAGCAAGCTGGCACCGGGCACGCACGCGCGCATAGGGGCCAGGCTGGCAAAGCACCTTCCCGATTTATACCAAACACTGCAGACACTGTACGGCAATCAATTCAGCAATGAACAAGCGTATGCCACATGGCTGACAGAACTCTTGCAAGTCGCAGGCGAAGCCGTCGCAGCACGCCCCCTGCCCCTGCAAGTTCTGGATGATGCCAGAAGCACCGACAAAAACTGGTTCACCAAAGAAAACATGCTTGGCTATTGCTGCTATGCCGACCGCTTTGCCGGTGACTTGCGCGGCGTGCAAAAGCGTATCCCGCATTTGCAGGAACTGGGCGTAACTTACCTGCACCTGTTGCCCTTTTTAAAAGCCCGCACTGGCGAAAATGATGGCGGTTTTGCCGTAGCCGATTTTGATGCGATAGAACCGCGTCTTGGCAATATGGCAGACCTGGAAGAACTCAGCACTGCCCTGCGTGCAGCGGGTATCAGCCTGTGTTCTGACTTTATCCTCAACCACGTGGCAGATGATCACCCCTGGGCTGTTGCGGCAAAACAAGGTGACCCGCACTACCGCGATTATTTTTATCACTATCCTGATCGCACAATTCCAGATAATTTTGAACAGCATCTTGGCCAGGTTTTCCCGCAAGTTGCCCCTGGCAATTTCAGCTTTGTTCCTGAATTGCAGGCATGGGTATGGACCACCTTCTACCCTTATCAATGGGATCTGAATTACAGCAATCCAAAGGTCTTTGCCGACATGGCTGCAGCCTTGTTGCGCCTCGCTAACCGTGGGGTAGAAGCTTTTCGTCTCGATTCCACCGCCTTCTTGTGGAAGCGCGCTGGCACAAAATCCATGAACCAGCCAGAGGCCCACCAGATTTTGCAAGCCTTGCGCAGTCTGGTAGAAATTGCTGCTCCTGGTGTTTTACTGAAGGCGGAAGCCATTGTTGAAACGGCAGAATTACCCGCCTACCTTGGCAACAACGACGGAGCAAATTCAAAGCAGGAATGCCACCTCGCCTATCACAGCAGCCTGATGGCAGCCTCATGGGTTGCCCTGGCAGAACAGGACACCAGCCTGATGCGCCATGTATTTGCAGGCACTCCAGCGCAGCCAGAGCAAAGCAGTTGGCTGACTTATGTGCGCTGCCATGACGACATAGGCTGGAATGTGCTGCGGCCAGAAGCAGGCCTGAAGACAGAAGATGTACAGCAAAGGCTGGCCAGGGTATCCCGCTTCTATAGTGGCGAGGGCAGCTATGCGCGCGGCGCCAGTTTCCAGGCCAATGACCCGGCAGCAGTGCATGGCACGGTAGGCATGGCGGCGGCGTTAACCGGTTTTTCCAGCGCACACACAGCAACAGAAAAACATCTGGCCAGGCAACGTCTGCTACTCTTGTATGGCCTGAGTTTTTGTTTTGGCGGCATGCCGCTGATCTATATGGGCGATGAGCTGGCGCAGATAAATGATGAAGCATACAGGCAGGTACCCGCACAGGCAGCAGACAGCCGCTGGTTGCACAGGCCAGTCTGGGATGATGAACTCTATGCCCAGCGCCATTCTGGTTCGCATGATGCGGGGACGGTATTCAATGCGCTTTGTCACTTGTTGCCGCAGCGTAGGCAATTGCCGCAACTTGCTGCGCAGGAAGCACGACAACTGTTGAAAGCAAACAATCCTGCCGTGCTGGCTTTTTTGCGCGGTAGCGTGGATGATCCTTTGCTGTTTTTAGGGAATTTTTCAGAGCACAGTATCAGCCTGGATATGGTGGAACTGCTGGCGGACCATGATATTCCTGGGCGAGGCTGGGTTGATCAGTTGAGCAAGCTTGATGTTGATCTTACTGTGACATTACAAGCATATTCTCAATTGTGGTTGGTAAGGAAACAGGGAAATATGACTCAAGACTAACTTCCGCCCTTTCAAGGGGAAGGAGAAAACTGGATATTGCTCAAATACTCGCATTTCGCAATTTTCACAATTCAAGCCCGCTAACAGAAAAGAAACCCATGTCACTGCAAAGCAAACCCATCATCATCTTTGGCGAAACCCTGATTGATGATTTCCCGGACCAGCCTGTCGTTGGCGGCGCGCCTTTCAACGTGGCGCGCAGCCTGGGTTATTTTGATTGTGCGCCGCTGATGATTTCGCGCGTGGGCAATGATGCGACTGCGCAATTGATACGCGCCGACATGCAGCGTTTCAAACTCCCGGCAACTGCTTTGCAGACTGACCAGCACTATCCTACGGGGCGCGTCAAGGTGACTCAGGACGATAGTGCAGACATGGCCAGGCACAAGTTCGAGATTTTGCCTGATCAGGCATATGACCATATTGATGGACAGACTGCCGTAACAGCCATGCTGCAGGCCAGCCCTGAGCATGACCAGGGCATCTTTTACTTTGGCACGCTGGCGCAGAGAAACCCTGTCTCGCGTGAGGCTTTGTATGGCTTGCTGGCACAAACCCGGGCACTCAAATACCTGGATTTGAACTTGCGTGCCATGCAATACAGTCTGGCTACCATAGAACAATCATTACAGTTTGCCGACATACTCAAGGTCAATGAAGAAGAATTGCAGATACTGGCAGAAATTTATCTGGACAAGCCAAAGGCAGAAAACGAAGCGGCACTGGATGATAGAGATATCCAGACCCATGCAACAGCATTGATAGCACTATTCAAGCTGCAAGCCATTATCACCACACTGGGTGAACGCGGTTATGCCTATCTGGATGAGGCTGGGCAGTACCTGCGCAGTGCAAGCGAAGCTGTCAAAGTTGAAGTCGTTGATACCGTAGGCGGCGGTGATGCCTTCTCTGCCATCTTCATACTTGGCATGCAGCGCGGATGGCCTTTGCACCTCAGCCTGCAGCGTGCCCATCTGTTTGCGGCAGGCATTTGCAGTGTACGCGGTGCGGTTGCCAGCGATGCTGACTTTTATGAACAATGGCAACAATGCTGGAATGCAGAAACCCTGCCAGCCATTGCAAGCAGCGGGGCAAACCCATGAATGCAGCCACAACCAACTCACAGCCAGTGACCGGCAAACCCCGCCTGTCATTCTGGCAAATCATCAACATGAACTTTGGCTTTTTTGGCATACAGTTCAGTTTTGGTTTACAGCAAAGCAGCATGAGCCCCATCTATGCCTACCTGGGTGCTGATGAAGCCAGCCTGCCCTATTTGTGGCTGGCCGGACCGGTGACAGGCCTGCTGGTGCAACCGCTGATTGGTGCCATGAGTGACCGCACCATCAGCCGCTGGGGCAGACGTACGCCTTATTTCCTGATTGGTGCAGTGCTGTGCAGCCTGGGTTTATTAATCATGCCGTTCAGCTCTACACTGTGGATGGCTGCTGGTTTGTTGTGGATACTGGATGCTGCCAACAATGTCACCATGGAACCTTACCGTGCCTTTGTCAGCGATAAACTCGATGCCAGCCAGCATTCGGTCGGCTTCCTCACGCAAAGCGCTTTCACCGGCCTGGGGCAAACCCTGGCCTACCTGACGCCATCGATACTGGTAGTGGCAGGCATGAACAGCAATAGCGTCAACAGCCATCACATTCCCTACATCGTCATCGCGGCTTTTATCATAGGCGCAGTATTTTCGATTGCCTCCATCTTGTGGACCTTGAAGACTACCCCGGAAATACCATTGACAACAGAGCAGTTGGCACAGATCAAGCAACAAGCCACAGGCTGGCGTGCCACCCTGGCCGAGATAGGTCTGGCCATAAAAGAAATGCCACCCACCATGCGCCAGTTGGCACTGGTCAAACTATTCCAGTGGTATGCCATGTTTTGCTACTGGCAATACATCATGCTGTCGCTGGGACGCAGCATATTTGGCACCAGTGACCCAAGCTCTGCCGGTTTCCGCGAAGCGGGATTATTGAATGGGCAGATAGGTGCTTTCTACAACTTCATCGCCTTCATTGCCGCCTTTGCGCTGGTGCCTTTCACCCGTCGCTTTGGCCCAAAAATCAGCCATGCCACTTGCCTGACACTGGCGGGCTTGTGCATGATGAGCATACCGGCCATACATACGCCAGCGCTATTATTCATCCCCATGCTGGGTGTGGGCCTGGCCTGGGCCAGTATCATGGGCAATCCTTATATCATGCTGGCTGGCAGCATACCGGCTGAGCGCACGGGGGTGTATATGGGCATATTCAATATGTTCATCGTCATCCCCATGATCATACAAATCTTCACCCTGCCGCTGTATTACCAGGCCTGGCTGGGTGGCAATCCTGAAAACGTGATCAGGCTGGCGGGTGGCTTGCTGATTTGTGCGGCAATGGCGGTGGGTATCGTCAAATTACCAAAGAAACCGCCACCCGCCATCAAAACTTAAACCAGGCCAGGATTACCAGTCACTCCAATCAAACGTGGTGTATTCAGTTTGCGTGGTGTGATTTTTTTATGGGTACGCAGCCATTGCCCGACTACATCCCAGACTGGCTCACCTTTGGCACCTTCTGCCACCGGGGCCCAGCCAGCCACTTTATAGACTTTGCCATCTGCCAGTGGCTGACCATTCAGCCGCATATCCTGTATGCGCTTACCCATGGCTGCTGCCGGTTCTATGGCATAAGTCAGGCCACCAACGCGCACCATGTCGCCGCCTTGCTGATAGTAAGGGTCTGGATTGAACAGGTTATCGGCCACGTCTTCCAGCACGGTCTTGATGGCGGCGCCTGTCATTTCTGTGACGGTGGTATAGGAGTAGGTGGTGGCGGTCTGGTCCATCACATGTTCCATGGTGATGGCGCTATTGGGCAGCAGGGAAGTACCCCAGCGGAAGCCGGGTGAGAAGGCGATTTCGGCTCCTTTTACTTCCAGCAGCGCGTCGACAATCAACTGATCAAAGCTGCCATTGAAATTGCCACGACGGTACAGCGTGCCCTCTGTCATCGCCAGTTTTTCCGACAATTTGGCGGTGTAAGGTGCACGGATTTTTTGTATCAGCGCCTGCATGTCGGCATCTGCAGGCAGGAAGTTGGCAAACACTGGCAGCAGCTTGTACTGGAAGCCCTGTATGCGCCCTTCCTTCACATCGAAATCCAGCACACCAAGGAACTTGCTATTGCTGCCCGCATTGGTCACCAGGGTCTTGCCACCACCGTTTTCAACGATGACGGGCGCAGGCATACCGTCATGAGTATGCCCGCCCATGATGGCATCAATACCACGCACGCGCGATGCCATCTTGAGATCAACATCCATGCCGTTGTGCGACAGGACGACAACCACTTTCGCCCCCTTGGCACGCGCCGCATCGACGGTCTTTTGCATATTTTCTTCCTGTATGCCAAAGCTCCATTCCGGCACCAGATAGCGTGGGTTGGCGATGGGGGTATACGGGAAGGCCTGACCAATGATGGCGACAGCTACACCATTCATTTCTTTCATGGTAAAGGCTTCAAACACGGGATCACCAAAATCGGTAGTCTGGATATTTTGCGCGACAAAATCGACCTTGCCCTTGAAGTCATTCTCGACGATATGCTTGACGCGCTTGTCACCCAGGGTCATTTCCCAGTGCGCTGTCATGACATTCACACCCATCTGCAAACAAGCATCAACCATGTCCTGCCCCTTGGTCCACAGTGCTGTCGCAGACCCCTGCCAGGTATCACCGCCATCAAGCAGGAGCGCACCAGGACGGTTACCGCGTATGCGTTTGACCAGCGTCGTCAGATGCGCAAAGCCACCGACCTTGCCATAAGTCGCTGCCGCCTGTTCAAAGTTCAGGCAGCTAAAAGCATGGGCTTCTGGCGTATTGGGCTTGATACCGAATTGCTTCAACAAATGTTCACCCACCAGATGCGGGCTCTTGCCAAACGCCGCGCCTATGCCGAGATTGACACTGGGCTCGCGAAAATACAGCGGTAGCAACTGTGCATGACAATCAGTGAAATGCATGAGATGGACATTGCCAAAGCGTGGCAGGTCATAGAGCTTGTCTGCAGCAGGATTCGCCATAGCCGCCTGCGCATCTATCTGCATGCCACCAGCAGCAGCGATAGCCATTACTTGTAAAAAATCACGACGATTCAGACCCATGATGATTTGCTTTCTGTTTTTGATTGTGTAGCGGCCGTAGGTTTTGAAGTTGGTGTTGGGTCGCTGTTGGTTTTGACGTTGCTGTTGGTTTTGATTTTGACGTTAATCCGCTTGGGACGAAGCCGTTTGTGTGATGCAGAAAATGGAAAAAGAAGTGTCCGTTGTTTGAGCGTAGCGAGTTTCGGACACTTCCCATTTTTTGCTTCACACAAACGGGCACTCCCGCAGGGAGCGAGTCTGCGGTCGCCTTTCTTTGATTCCTTTCTTTGGCGAAGCAAAGAAAGGAATTCGGCCGCCGGGCCGAGACCCGGCCTGGTTACACGAAGGGCAATCCATTTCAAACGACACGGTATGCAACGAACGCCACTGGGCTCCTGCCTTCGCAGGAGCGACGTAATTAAGCTTACATTAACAAGGAGAGATTCTGGCTCCGACGATAGCCGTAACAAAACAATAAAGCCAAGCCCCTACTTATTCACCGGCGATTCCCCATCCAGCAACAAAGCCATCACATCCTTCAACTGCGCCTCAGTCAACACCCCGTTATGCCCAAACCTTGGCATTTTGGAACAGGCGTTATAGGCTTGCGCGTTATACAGTTTGCCCCAGGTATATTTCAAAATCTCAGGACTGGTGCCGCGCAGCTTGCCGTATTGGTAGAGCGAAGGACCGATATTGCCGAAAGAGATTTCTGTCTTGCTCATCTGGTGGCAGGCATAGCAATTGCCGCCATTGACTGAACCGACAGCATCAGAAGATTGCATGCCACGGCCATTCTGGGCAATTTTTTCACCGTTTTTCCAGTCGCCCATATACTGCGCATCGGCTGGATATTTCACCGTGGCGAGTTGTGACTGTTCGAGTTTTTTTGCTTGTTTGGCTGTCAAGCCCTGCGGGTTGGCGCTGCATTGCGCCTGGGCTTCGTCCTGCTGCACCATGCGCTCCATGGTGGCCGGGCCTTTGGCCTTGAAGTCGGCTTTCATCATGTCCAGTGCGGCTTTGGCATAGTCTGGCTCAGCAGCAGAGACTACAGCCGTGCTACAGATCGCTGCCAGCAAGATACTGATATGGCGTGTGCGTAAATTTCTCATGTGCGTCCCCTCAGCGTTTCAATGCAGGTGCATTCATGACCGCGCCGTCGGCAGATTTTGCCAGGAACATGGTCAGTGCAGTGATGGTGTCTGATGCATAATCAGGCACGGGGAAACGTTGCTGGCGGAAGCAGTCATTAAGCCTGTGCTGCATGGTCCTGACTTCACCTTGTGAGACGCGATAAGCAGGCCAGGTAGAATATGCAGCCTGGGCATTGGCCTTGTTGTTCAGGTTAGGCAAGTCTTGCAGGCGTATGCGCTGCCCTTCGGCGGAGTGGCAGGAGGCGCAGGCAAAGTCATGCGAACCGGCGCGATAATAAAATATCTTTTTGCCGATTTCATAGGCCTGTTTTTCTGCCGGATGCTTGGTGCTGATGGCCAGCTTTACGCCACGTGATTCTGCCGTCAGAAAAGATACCAGGGCTTCGATATCAGAAGGGTTGCCTGCAGAACCGAAAGGTGTCTTTGCAGCTTGCTCACGCGTCAAGCCTTGCAGGCTCATGCGGCAGTACATGAGGCGCTGCTCCAGGTCCATGACCTTGTTCACGTCTTTGAAATAGCGCGGCAGTTCTGCATAGGCACCTTTGGTCACGCCCGGGCCTTTACCCAGATCACATTGTTCCAGCGAAGCCTGATTTGGCCCCTGCTTTTTTTGCCAGAGTTCCTGGCCGCGCATTTCCCATAATTCTGCCGGATTACCATCGGCCAGCATTTCGCGGTATTTGGCGATTTCATCGGTCGCCGATGGTGTTGCTGTCTGGGCCTGGGCAGATGGCAATACCGCAGATGCCAGCAATGCGCACAAGGGCAGGCAGGCCAGTGATTTGAAAGCAAGACGTGACATGGGTTTTCCTTATCAGGCTATGGCTGCTTCATCGCTACGCTGGTCACCTTTGCTGTCTGTCCAGGTCACCGACACTTTATCTCCCTTGACACCGCCCTTGAATTTGAAGGACAGGAAAGGATCTTTAGATACAGAAGGACCAAACTGCGCATCCAGCACCAGTTTGTCTTTCCATTTTGCCTGCAAGTTCTTGATGAAATGTGCAGGCACAACCTTGCCCTCCAGGTCTTTGCGCTGACCTGTTTCCATATCGTGACGCATCAATACTTTTACCTCAACGACGTCGCCTGCCACCGTCGCCCGAATACGCATAGGATCGCCCATGATGTCTTCCTTTTTTGCTAATTTTAAATAGATACCAGATTACTTGATTAAGACCAAAAAGCTCACCACAGAGGCACGGAGACACAGAGAAAAGCATGAGGAAAAAGATATAAATTTCAACTTAATAATCAGGAACTTGCATGCTATTAGCACTTCATTCAGCTTGAAATTAAGTATTACGTTCTTGAGAGGCAAAGTGTTGGGCTGGTGAATCGTAGCCTAGCGAGGCTCGGCCCAACCTACACTCCACGACATTAACTCCAAGTCTCTCTTGAACTTCTCTGTGTCCCCTCTGTGTCTCTGTGCCTCTGTGTTGAGAGGTCTTTAAAAATTAACCGCCGCAACCGCCTAATGTAACCTTGATCTCTTTCGAAGCCACCAGCCATTTGCCATCGGCTTTCACCAGCGCATGCACGTTCGAAGTTTCGCCTACCTTGACGCGGGTGCTGACTGAGGCTTCTGTGCCTTCGGGGATATTGAAAGCCGCTGACATGGCATTCGGGTTTTTTTCTATCAGGATGGCGATGTAATCTGTATTGGCGGCTTTGCTGCTGACACTGACGGGGACGACTGCGCCGTTTTCTGCAATGTCTGGCGCGCTGATGACGATGTCGGCGCTGACTGCCGGGCTGCCTGCGCCCAGCGCGGCAAATACATCTGGCAAACTCTTGGCTTCAAAAGCCTTGGCTTGCCATTCAGCAGCAAATACATCAGATGGTTTGAGCAAACCGGCAGCAAAGGCCAGGCCAAATACCGTGGATATGCGCAAAAAATCACGGCGTTGCTGACCGTCATCATGCTTCTTGATTGCCTGCTTCATTACTGTCTCCTGAAATGGTGCATTAATCTGATGCTGCTTTGCAGCTTTAGCGGTGCTGTAACTTTGCTGGTATGGCTATTTCTGTATTTACATCGTTTGATAAGCTTAACGCGAAATCGTTCTATCGTTATGACAATTCTGAAAAATTCCTTGCCCTTTCATCAGCGTCACTCATTTCACTGACGCATGATCCAGTCCAGCATGGTCTTGACTTCGCTATCCTTGACATGGCCTTGCGGTGGCATGGGGATAGCACCCCAGGCACCACTGCCACCCAGCTTGATTTTTTTGCTGAGACTGGCTTCGGCATTGGCGTCGCCCTTGTATTTTTCAGCGATCTGGGCAAAGCCCGGGCCTACCACTTTATCCTTGATGCCGTGACAGGCGGTGCAGGCGTATTGCTTGGCCAGCTTCAAACCTTCATCAGCGGCGGGCTGTCTGACCTTGACTACGGTGGCCTTGTTCAAGTCCACCCCACGCACGGCACCCACCATGCGGTTTTGTTCAGCCGGGTTGCCATTGGCGCTGCGGGCAAAGCCTGGCAGTTCTGAGGTGATCTGGACTTCTTTCAGGCAGTCTTTCATGCAGGCGGCATTCTTTACGTCTGGCTTGCCTTTGGTTTGCCACAGGCCATGTTTTTCTGTCATGCCCAGGCGATTGGGCATGCGCTTTTGTACTTCGGCGATGTTATCGTCCGACATGACAAAATCATCGGCAACGATGCCGCCCATATTCAATATGTAGGCCGTGACGGCATACACTTCATCCGTGGTCAGGGTCTTGGGTGCGTTCCAGGGCATGGCGCGGTTGATGTAGTCCCACAGGGTAGAGACTGTCGCTACTTTCATGAGGGTGGTACGCTGTGGCTGGCTATTGCCTGACAATGCAGCCACGCGGCCATTCTTGATGTCGTCCTTGGTGGTGCCGCCCACGATGGGGGTAAATACCTCATTCGACTCACCAAAAGTGCCATGGCATGAGGCGCATTTGCCGTCCCAGATTTGCTGACCCTGGTCTACACTGCCACGCCCTTTTGGCAAACCCCTGAAGTCTGGGCGCACATCGATATCCCATGCTGCCACTTCCTTAGGCGTGGCAGCGCGACCTATGCCTGGATGATTATCGGCACTGGCGGCCAGGCTGGTAGTGACCAGCACCAGCGCGCCGAAAGTTTTCGTCAGCATTTTCATACTAGGCAACCTGGACATTGCTGACCTCGCCGTCTTCATTGATGCTCCAGGACTGGATGGCATTATTGTGATAAATCGAGCGGGTGCCACGCACTTCGCGCAGTTGATTGATTTTGGGCTGTACATAGCCAGTGTCATCCATGGCGCGCGATTGCAAGATCGCTGGCCCGCCATCCCAGTTCCAGTCTATGTTGAAGCGGGTCAGGCATTTGCCCAGGACCGGGCCTTCCAGCCTGGCTGTGCGCCAGTTGCGACCACCGTCGGCAGAAACATCGACACGCTTGACCTTGCCACGGCCCGACCATGCCAGGCCGGTGATATTGTGAAAACCTTTTTCCAGCAACATTTGCCCGCCTGAGGGTGTGGTGATGACGGACTTGCATTCCTGCACCGAGGTATATTGTCTGTGCAAGCCATCTGGCTGCAGATCGATGTAATGAATGGCTTCATCCTTGGCTGCCCAGGGCTGGTCACCGACTTCGATACGGCGCAACCATTTGACCCAGGACACGCCCTGCACTCCCGGCACGACCAGGCGCAGGGGGTAGCCATTTTCTGGCCGCAGCATTTCGCCGTTCATGCCATAAGCAACGATGACATCATCCATGGCGCGGGCAATGTCTATCGTGCGTGTCATGGCAGAACCGTCGCCGCCTTCAGCCAGCACAAATTTGGCTTTCTTGCGGTCTATGCCGCAATCGTCAAGCAAGACGGACAGGGGTACACCAGTGAATTCGCAACAGCTCAGCATGCCATGAGTGTATTGCACCGTCGGTACGGCAACGTTGCCCCATTCAGTCGCGCTATTGGCGCCGCATTCTATGAAATGCATGCGCGATACCGACGGCAAGCGCATGAGGTCATCCATGGTATAGACCTTGGCTTCGCGCACCAGGCCATTGATCATGAAGCGGTGTTGTTGCGGGTCTATGTCTATCCAGCCCTGATGGTGACGCTCAAAATGCAGGCCACTGGGAGTGATGATGCCAAAGAAGCCCTGCAAGGGCGCAAATGAGACAGAAGCCTGGGGCACGCGCGTCAGACCAGGGGACTGGCGGCGTTGCAGATTGGCTTCAAATTTTGAAGGCTGGCCATAGCCCTGCATGACAACCGGGTTACCCAGGGTCTTGGCATGATCCTGCACATTCAGTATCAGCGGATCGCCATCGCCTTCTGGCGCAGTGCCCGGCCTGGCCATTGCCACACCTGATACCAATGCGGCGCTTGCGGCAGCAAAGCTCTTGCGGAGGAAACCTCGCCGCTCATCATTCAAGCCTTGCTCGGTAATCGCCTGGCGCAAGGGCGCATCCAGAAAATTCTCGGGAGCGCGACGCAAAAGACCGGACTTTTTAATCTGCATAGACATGAGACTGAAACTTTCCAATGAGATACTAGGTTCTTCCTGTGCCAGCGTGCTATTACCGCCTGAAGCTGCAGTTTATGCCCTGAACACAATTTTACTGATCTGTCTTTGATCAGGCGCAAATAATACTATTTGCGCATATAATCAAATAAGGAAACAGAAAAAGCAAATACTTTCTTTTGTGCAATGCAAAAAAAACTGCTGCAACAATCTCTTCATGATAGATTCTGGCATTTATGCAAACATGCTATTTCATCAAGATGCATCATAAGAATATTCTCTTCAGATCACCAATGTCGATTGCGATCTTCATCCTGATACTGTCAGGCTGGATAGTCTCTGCCCTGTATTTTGGGAAGCCATTGTTTGCTTCACAAAGATCATTGTCCCTGCCGCAACTGGGTGCAGCAACTGGTGAACTGTTCGTCACCCATGAATGGTGGCGCCTGCTGGTCTCGCAATTCTTGCATGTGCATTTCCTGCACATGTTGTTCAATGCCATGTGCATACTGATACTGGCCAGCTCGCTGGAAAATGCGCGGGGCAGTCTGCTACTTTTGTCCGTCTATCTACCTGGTGGTCTCGCGGGCCAGGCTGCCAGCGTCTGGGCCTACCCTGCCCTGGTGACTGATGGCGCATCGCAAGCCCTGATGGCTTTATGCGCGGCGACCTTTATCTTGCTGCCACGTAGCAAGCTGACATGGTTTGCTGGCATGATCGTCGCCATACAGGTGGCGCTGGACGTGCATGCCATTGCGGGGATCAAGGCCGGGCATTTATATGGTTTTGTTGCGGGCTTACTCATCAGTCTCGCCATCATCCTAATATCTGGAAAGAAAGCGCCTCAGGTCGGATAAGTCCCTCATGAAAACCCTCCTCACTATTGAGATTGTCATGTCCGCACTACAAACCAAACCTGCCCAGCATAAAATCTATGAAAGTAGATAGCTTGGGTGTAGGTTGCCTGTCGCGCGGGTAGAGTAAATGCATGGGCCGCGGTGCGGGTACATAGTCTTCCATCAGTGGCACCAGCCTGCCAGCGGCAACCTCGCTGGCAAGCAGCAATTCAGATTGCATGACGATGCCAAAGCCAGCCACGGCAGCACTCTTCAAGGCCTGACCGTTATTTGAACGCAAACGGCTGACCGGAATTTCTGTAGCCTCCTCAGTTTCTTTTGTCAGGCGCCAGCGCACATGCCTGTTCCAGTGTAAAAAATCCAGGCATTCGTGTGCAGTCAAATCTGCCGGTGTGCGGGGTATTCCCCTGCGCTTCAGGTAAGCAGGGGCAGCGCAGATCATCATGCTATAGGGCCGCAACGGGCGGGCAACCAGGGTAGAGTCTTCCAGCTGGCCTATGCGTATGGCGGCATCGAAACCATCTTCGACCACATCGACCAGCCTGTCGTTCATATGCAGGTCGGCGCGCATTTCAGGGTAAGTTGCCAGATAATCGACCATGGCCGGGGCCAGCATTTCACTGCCAAAGGTCACCGGTGAAGTGATCTTCAGCACGCCTCGGGCACCGCCTCGCATTCTGGCAGCACCGGATTCTGCCTCACTGATCTGGCTCAGGATGGCCTTGCATTGCTCGGCATATTGCACACCCAGCTCAGTAAGGCTTTGCCGCCGCGTAGTGCGTGTCAGCAGGCGTGCGCCCAGCAGTTTTTCAAGAAACTGTATGTGCTTGCCTACCATGACAGGCGATATCTCGCACTGTGCTGCAGCAGCAGTAAAACTGCCCGCATCCACCACGGCGACAAACACCTCCATGCTGCGTAATTTATCCATGCACCTACCTCCATTACTAACCAATACTTAGCAATATATGTATTTTCTGGATATTTATCTATATTGGAAATTGGATGATACTTAATTCCAGGGCATATGTATGCCCTTAAAATAACCTAACAAAGCCACAGGACTTACGCAAAATTGTCCCAGCAAGGCTCTCGCTTTGGGGAACCTCCCGTAAAGGGAGGTTCGTTACGTCGGCAGACAATATATTGTCTGAAACCCCGACTGCACCGTAGCGACGAAGACAGTACTTTAGTACCGAATTTGCTACATGCTGGAGCTACAACGCAGCTGGGGCGGTTTTGCGTAAGTCCAACCGGAGGGAAAATGAAACTTATCATCATCGGTGCCAACGGCACAGTAGGCAGCGCCATCAGCAATGAACTGGGTGCACGCCATGAGCTTATCCGCGTCGGCAAAGCCAGCGGTGATATCCAGCTTGATATCAGCGACAGCGCGCAAATACGCGCCCTGTTTGCACGCACTGGCAAGGTCGACGGAGTAGTCGTTGCCGCAGGCAGTGTGCACTTTGCCCCACTCAATGAAATAGAAGAGCAGCATTTTCATATCGGCCTCAATAGCAAACTCATGGGGCAAGTCAATGTCGCGCAAATTGCCCAGGCCTATCTGCATGATGGTGGCTCGATTACCCTGACCAGCGGCATAGTTGGCGAGGTGCCGATACGCTCAGGTGTCAGCGCCGCCATGGTCAACGGTGCGCTGGAAGGTTTTGTGCGTGGCGCAGCAATCGAGCTGCCACGCGGCTTGCGTATCAATGTCGTCAGCCCTGGCTTGCTGGAAGCATCGGTTGCGGCTCTGGGCAGTTTTTTCCCTGGATTTGAAGCTGTTTCCGCCAAGCGCGTGGGTCTGGCCTATGCAAAGAGTGTGGAAGGTGCACAGACCGGGCAGGTCTATACCGTGCGTTGATGCGCAAGCAAATAATTATCAAAAAATTACACAAAGTACGCGCAAGCAGTTAGCATGACAAACCAGCATGGGATACGTGCTAATTGAGTGCATGCTAACTGAGGAGTACCCACCGTGAGCAACGAAGCCTTTGACGCACCTGTCTTTATTGAAGATGGCCCCTATATTGACCTGCTGCCCAGGGAATATCCATTTTTATACAATGACCATGGTCATGGCAGGCAATTGCGCAAGGTATTCGGCACTGAGATCAGCATAGCCAAAGACAATCCTGACCTGGACAGGGGTGTCAAATACAAGGGCATCAGTCACCAGCCCAAGACCATCCCCAACGATGGCCACCCTTATCAGATTACCGAGTTTGATTTCAAGTCAGATGAAGTTCATTACGAGGCCATCGCAGCGACCAGGGAAAGCGTACAAGCCTTTGGCATGACTTTGCTGAAAAGCGGTGAGTGCCTGCGCTTTGAATATGAGGGCATGATCATGGCCCAGTACACCTATGGTAAATGGGCGGGCCACCAGTCGCCCTACATAGGCCAGCGCAGGCGGCGCGAGTTACTGACACACAATCCCACTGACCTGGAATTCCATGACTTCCCCCATGTGTTTTTCTCTCAGGACGACCGCCCCCTGGTCATCAGCGTGGCACGCTGGCGACCCTATGTGCAGGAAATATCGCTGGCTGATTTGTGGATCGCACCTGGCGACGCCATCGTCGTGCCGCCCAAGACCAGGCCTGCTGCGCCCTCAAAGGAATTGCCTGAACATCTTGCCAGACGCATCATCATCGACCTGCATGGCAACCGCAATTCTGCCCTGGCTTGCTGGGGTAGCGACAAGCCCGCACTGACCACCACCACCGTCCTGGGCAATTCGCAAACCATGCAAACCCGTGCCCCCAATTACCATGAAGAATTAAGGCCAAGCACGCATCCCGCTCTGCGGCTTTGATGGAAGGCTAATACCGCAAGCCTGAGATGATTTACTGCCACCACAGTTTCGCCTCCAATTTACAATTGTTAGCAATACCTGAAGACTTTGCTCTGACAGGCAAAGTCTTCAACATCATTGCCCAGCAAACCCATATGCCAGAGGGCAATAACTGACTACTTCAGAAAAACAGGCTGGCGCTGACAAAAAAATGTGGGGCAAGCGCACGTCAGCGCAATGCCTCGCAAGCAGTCTTATCGTTTCGACTATTGCGCAAGATGCTTTCTGACACTAGGCTAAAGAAAAGATGGTCCGGGAGTGCGCAGATGAAGCTCATTGCACTTGTATTCTTGATACTGGGATTGCACAGTATCCCTGCCCTTGCCGCAGAGTTCAATTCGGGCTGCGGCAGCATACAGCTGGCTTACTATGAACTGGGCGCCCTGTATTACCATCATGCCGATGGTAGTTATGCAGGCATAGACAAGGACGTAGTCGAAGAAGTATCGAAGCGCAGTGGTTGCAAATTTGAGACTGTGCTGGAATCGCGGGTACGCATCTGGGCGCAATTGAAGAACAACACCCTGGACATGTCAGTCTCTGGCATACCTACACCTGAGCGGGAGAAGTTTGCTGAATTCATCCCCTACTTTTCTACCAGAAATTATGTCTTGCTACATCGCGACATGCCAGCGCACGGCCTGAGCATGGCAGGTTTTCTGGCAGACGCCAATTTAAAAGTCGGTATCATCAAGAGCTTTAAACATGGCCCTCAATTTGACGAATGGGTAGACAAATTATGGGGACAAAAACGGGTACATGAGGCATCCGACTTTGACAGCCTCTTACGCCTGTTCCTGGCAAAACGCGTAGACGCGATCATGGTCCTGCCCACGGTATGGGAACCCCTGCTAAAAAAAGAAGACATCAACAAGCAAATCCAGCTGCTGGACTGGGCACCGCAAGACAGCATCGTACATGGACTCATCATTTCCAGAGAACGCATCAGCAAAACCCGCCGTGACCTGATGAAGAAAGCCATCTACAGCATGGCCGACGATGGCACGCTGGAGCAAATTTTTTCCCGGCATGTAGGCAACAAGCTGGCGCGTGAGATGCGCTATGAAGGGCCGAGATACTGAAGCTTAATCATCCAGGCCTTTACCATCGAGTATCTGCGGAATCGCTTTTTCTACCCTTGACTCCCTGGTTTTGGATTGTTTAGCCGAGGAAAAATGCAGCAGATAAGCTCGTTGCCGCCCAGGTGTCAGGGCATCAAAAGCTTTTTTCAGTTTAGGCATGCTGTCCAGTTTGGCCTGGAATTCTTCAGGCATGTTGAATTCTGTAGTCTTTTTAAACTCCACTTTCAAACCCGCTTTTTCGACTGCAATCGCTTCCTTGACATAGGCTTTGATGGTGGTTCTCAGCTTGCTGATTTCACTCACGCTGGTGAAACGCAACTGCCGCGTGGCCTGGGTATTTTCTGTCTGCTGGATCATGACACCCTTACTGTCTTTCAACAAAGAGCCTTTGAAGAACAAGAGTGCGGCGTATTCTTTAAATACATGGATGAGGACGACATTCTTATCCTCATGGGTATAGCATGGATTACCCCATTTCAGCTCTTCAGTCAGCGGGCATTCAAGAACGATGCTGCGCAACAGCTCGATTTCTTCTTTCCATGTTTTGGCTTTGCTGACATAGGCATCGACTTTGGGATTCATATTTTTATTCTCCACAAAATAAAATGTGCTGCATTGCTTATAAATACATGCTAGTGCAAATGCGTTTATTAACTAGCACTGGTGCTGGAAATACTTTATTGGATCAACGATAAAGAGTGATGAAACACACCTTCCAGCCAATCAAAACCTTAGCCTTCCAGTCCTTAAAAACATCAAGGTGAATGTTCAAGCATCTACAAGCTTACCCGTACGAACATCAAAATACATGCGCATGCCATCTGCTCTTTCCAGTCCAAATTTCCCCTGTTCATTAATACCTGTGGTATTACCCCAATAATAATGCGACGCGGATTCTTGCAAGATGCTTTTGTCTGGAACAATGTCTTTCAAAGTCAACTTGCGCAGTAGCTTGCCATGCTTCCAAAAGGTCAACATGATCATATCTTCCCGATAGTCCCTGGGAATCAGATTCAAGCCCTCATAAACGGTTACACAATATTCCCCATCGTTACTGATGAAAGCAAGACGAAACCAGCCAGTGACTTTCCATAACAGCTTTTTATTTTTATCCATCGCTTGAGTACCAAGCTGTGGATCAGATCTCAACAGGTATTGCTTGTTTTCGCTAACGAATGTAGTTCTTTTAGGGGCTTGCAGGGGAGCATCGGCAAAGGCGTCATTCAATAGCAAAGAAGTTAAAAAGAGACTGCATGCACAGAAAGACGCACAAGCAAAAATTTTGTTTAGCATCAATCACCCACCCTATACTTTTTTAATATTCAGTGCCAGATATTCCAACAAAGGTGCGACATGAATCAACATCAATGGAAATGTTTGCGTCTTATCGTGCAGCAAGGGCTTGATGAATTCCAGGTCGTCATACAGACTACCTATGTTGGGTGCTTGAGCATCCTCCAGTATTTTATACAGGGAGTCATCTGGCATGGCCCAGTAGTAGTCTTCAGTCAATTCCACTTCTTTCAATTGCAAATCATCTTCCACATGCGACAGTATGGAATTAATGATGCTGCGCAATTCTGCGATATTAATGCTGTGCTTTACTTTGACTGTCATGCTGTTTCCGAAATAGTCCTGATCAATCGCTTACCACTTCGGCATAATCCTCTCACCCGGCAAAACTTCATAAGGATGCGCCCAACCCGGCAAGGCGCGCAGGCGCTCCAGCCAGTTAGCGATGTGAGGGTAGCGGCTCTCTATCTTATAGCCACTTTCTTCTTCAGGATAAAACAGATAGGCACTCAGGGAAAAATCGGCAATTGTCGGTGCATCACCCACCATGTATTCACGGTCTGCCAGATGCTTGTTGACGATATTAAAGGCATTGTCGATACGGCCCAGCAGCCAGGCTTGCACAGCCGGATCAGGTGCCGCAGGGCCAAAGGATTTATTGAAGCGGTAGCTGGCGAAATAACTGGTGAACTTGTGGTTGTCAAACAAGAGCCAGCGCAAGACTTCCAGTTTTTCATCTTCATTCTTGCCACCAAAAGCCCCGTGCTTGTTGGCCAGGTAGCTAAGGATGACGCCTGACTGCGTCAGCACGCGTTCACCATCTTCGAGTATGGGCACCTCTCCCATTTGATTGGCTTGTTCACGCCAATCATCGTTACGTGTCATGCCCTGGAACATATCAACAAAGGCATTCTCAAAAGGCTGGTTCAAGGCGCGCAGCAAGAAAGCGACCTTGAAGGAATTACCGGACTGGCAGAGGCTATGCAGTTTGTACATGATGCGTGTCCTTAAACGGGGAGAAGAAGATACGTCAAGAGAACAGGCATCTTACCAAGATTTAGCCATTGTGCATAATCACTACCCTTACCCTCCCATGGCCTTTAAAAACACTTCAGTTTGCGTATCCGCCGGATAAAATAATTCCACGCATAGCTCGTGCAGGGTGATGTCACGCGGGCTACCAAAGGTGGTCAGGGTGGTGAAGAGTGACAGCTCTTGCCCGTACAACTCCATCACGCACGGTATTAGCAGGGATGGTTCTGTGGTTTGCGTGAGCGGCGTTTGCTGCTTGAGTGCGATCACATTGGGATAGGCATGCACTTCTTCTACCAGCGCGACGATGTCTTCATCGCGGCCGCTGAGCATCAGCCTTTGCAAGACCTGTAAAAGATAGCTGCCCCATTCAGAGAAATTTTTGGTGTAGGCCGCAAAACCTTGTGGATGCAGGCTGGCCCTGAAGATATTGATCTCTGGCGTCAATAATTCTGGTGGCAGCAAACCCATGAGTTTCTCAGCCGCGCGGTTATGTAAAACCACATTCCAGTGTCTGTCCAGTGCCACACCGGGATAGGGGTCGTGGGTGTCCAGCAGCCGCTGCACTGCCGCTTTGGCCTGGGCCATGCGTGCCGTATCCAGCCCCTGCTCACTATATCGTGGTGCATAACCCGCTGCCAGCAACCAGGTATTGCGGGCGCGCAAAGGCACATCAAGCTGGCTGGCGATGTTCATCAGCAATTCGGCACTGGGTTTGGAGCGGCCGGTTTCTACAAAGCTCAGGTGGCGTGGCGAGATGTCGATATCCAGTGCCAGTTCCATCTGGCTTAATTTGCGCTGGGTGCGCCATTCACGTATCAATGTACCGACTGAGGTGTCGGCTGCGGCCTTGTCTGTAACAGAGATGAGATGACTCAATTGCGACTCCCGAAAATGTCTGGATGTTGAAGCTGGATTATCACTGCATTGCTGTATCACGGCCATTACCTGCCAGGTAATCGACTTGCTGCAAATGTAGAGCGAAACTGCAATCCCCTCAACTGTTTTTGGAGATACATCATGTCAACTGCATCTGATACATCTGCTGCCGTCAAACTGCATGCCCCTGCCCTGTCCCTGAGAACCATCCTGGCACTCGATGCCCTGACCGGCCTTGCCATGGGCTTATTGCTGGTCGCTGCTGCTGGCCTGTTGTCTGGCTTGCTGGGCTTGCCCAGGGATTTTTTATTCATGGCGGGTGCCAGCCTGTTTCCCGTCGCAGCACTGGTAGGCTTTACCAGCCGTGCTGGCAGTGACAAAAAGCCGCCTGCCTTTCTGGTATGGGTCGTCATACTGGGCAATCTGGGCTGGGTCATCGCCAGTATATTGACGATGGAAGTCTGGTTTGAACCCACCGTATTGGGCTTTGTTTTTGTCAGTGTGCAGGCGGTGGTAGTGCTGGCCTTTTCTGTGCTGGAATATCGTGGCTTGCGTGGTTGAGTGAGCGCGCAAATTAGTCGGGAGGGCAAGCCGGGCTTGCCTTTTCTTGCGTCAAGCAAAATTATCGCAATTGCAATACACTGAGGCACTGGTGTATTCCTTTTACGTTTTGCCCTTAAGCCCGACATGAAATTAGCCGCTCTCAAAAAACTCTGTGCCAGTTATGCTGGTGCCCGTGAAAGATTACACGATGCGCCCAGCAATATACTGGTGTACAGCGTCGGCGAAAAAACCTTTGCCTACTTCAAGACCAGCGAACCTGAACGCTGGCGCTTTAGCATACGGGTAATGCCTGGGCGTTTTCTTGAGCTGACTGATACGCAGGGTGTTAAACCGGCGCGGTATATGGGGCGGTTTCATTGGGTGACCATAGTCTCCGTCGAGCAATTTCCTGAGGAATATTTGCGGGAATTGCTGGAGTATTCTTATCAGAAGGCTTTGTCTGGATTGACCAAGAAGAAGCGGGAGGAGGTTTTGATGGGTGGGGGTGATTGAGTTTTCAGATTTTCTGATATCAGCAGAACTAGGATTTTTAGTTTCTAATTATCACCTATCATCTGACAATTCGTATCCGTATTATCCGTATCTGTATTAACGTCATTCCACCGGGCTGGCGCTCCAGTGGCGTTCGTCACATGCTGTTAGCTATATTAATTTCAGATTCGTCGTGCTTTGCGCATTTGTTTTTGAAATACGTTTACACGTCATTTACGATTGCAGGTCGGGGGTAGCCCGACAGCTACAATCTTTTCTTGTCTCGCCAAGAAAAGAATGCAAAAGAAGGCGACCCAGGCGTAGCCGCCCCCTGAAGGGGGTGCCCGTTTGTGCATTACAAAAAATGGGAAGGCCCGAAACTCGCCTGCGGCTCAGACAGCGGTCCTTCTTTTTCCATTTTCTGTAATGCACAAACGGCGTCTACACATGGGAACTGCAGAAAGTCAAAAGCAACGTCAACGCGGCCAGTAATCATATTACAAACTCAAGTCATGCATGACTGTAGCTGGTATCTCAAGCAGTTTCCAGGTCCCTGTCTGCAACCTTACTCACCGGCATAATCACACAACGCAAAAACAGCTTTGCGGCATCTTCATGCACCAGCAAATCCTGCAAGTCTGCGGGTATCTGTTCAACAAAGGCAAAGCCTGATCTGGTGTGCATGCCTGCTTCGCGTTCTGTCCACAGTAGCTGGATGCGACAATCTCCCAGGGTCACATCATGCTGGGCTTCGTCTGGCAGGAAGCTGAGCTGATACTGGCCTGCTGGCATTTCTGCTTCCAGCTCAGTCAGCACTTGCATGCCGCCTGTGCTGAGGTTGACCAGCAGGGCTGGCAAGGCGTCTGCGTGTTCGGGGGAATTGAATACCCAGACTGGGCGTATCTCGTGAGTGCCGAGAGGGACCAGGAAGAATTGCACGCGCTGGTGGCGACGGTTTTCAGACGGGTTCATGGAATCTATGCTCAAGTCAGGTGGAAGGAATTTCTCGTCTTTTTACAACAGACAGAAATTTATTCCAGATTTATGTCATGAACATGACTGGAATATCCATCCCCCCAACGTGATTACGCAGCCTTTGCCTCAAAGATCATGGACTGGTGTGCCGCCACCCCGGCCATCGCACCATCAGCGACTGCCATGGCTACATTACCTGCCATGCGTGCAGCGTCGCCGCACGCAAATACACCGGGCACGCTGGTGGCCTTGATCTCGTTGGTGCGGATGACGGTTCCCATGGGGCCTTCTGTCATTTCGCAACCCAGTTGTTCAGCAAAGGGGCTATTGATGCGCACCGTACTCAGGGTGAACAAACCATCCATTTCCAGCTGCCTGCCGTCTTGCAATCCTACCGTGGCGACACCGCTGATCCTGCGTACAGAAGCGGCTTCTATACGGACGCCGCGCTGGTGCAAAGCTGCCAATTGCTCTGCATCTGGCTCATAGCAATTATTGGTAAACAAAGTGACCTGGCCCCAGTCTGGCAGCATCATGGCGTGGTGATGGGATAGCGGCCCGGAAGCCAGTACGCCTATGCGGCCATTGTCGATTTCATAGCCATGGCAATACGGGCAGTGGAAAATGCTGCGACCCCAGCGCTCTGCCAGGCCTTCTATCGCAGGCAATTGATCACTTACGCCGGTTGCCAGTATCAGCCTGCGTGCATGGTAGCTAGCCTGTCCCTCAACAGCAACAGCAAAACCTTCACCCTGCGGCAAGGCTGATATGGCCTGCCCTTCCACCCAACTGACGGTTTTGTAGGCCATCAACTGTGCCTTGCCTTCGCTGGCGATGGCACTGGCTTTTTTCCCATCCTGCCCAAGAAAACCATGTGAATATTCGACAAAACGGTTACGGCGCTGGCCGCCATCTATGACCAGCACCTGCCTTCTGGCACGTGCCAGTTGCATAGCAGCGGAGAGCCCTGCATAACTGCCGCCGATGATGATGGCATCAAGCATCATGCCCCTGGTAATTGTGCTCATGCTTACTCTCCTTCTTCTTGCTGTGTGCATTAAATTTGTGGCTGAATTCTTTTGCCAGATCACCCAGCGTCACATCACCCAGACGGGCGATAAGCAAGGCTTCGGCCTCATCAAAGGCAGTAGCGAGGGCTTCATTGACGACTTGCTCGACCAGGCATTCCGGGTTGTCATTGCGGTTGCCCATGGCAAAGACAGTGGGTGCGCCGAGTGCATCATAGATGTCGCGCAAAGTCACAGTTTGCAAATCGCAAGAGATCACCCAGCCACCACCATGGCCTTTGTCTGAACTGACATAGCCACGGCTGCGCAAGCCAGCCAGCACGCGCCTGACCAGTACAGGATTAGTCGTAAGGTATTGCGCCAGCTCTTCAGAAGTCATGGCCCGCTGCCCATGCGCCATATGCAAAAGCACATGGAGGATGGAGGAAAGTTTGCTATCTCGTCTCATGTAACTAATGATAGTACATAATCAGAAAATTTGCAGGAATTTAAAAAATAAAAAAAACAGGGATAGTCTTTTGGACTATCCCTGCTCTACACTATTTTTGTTTAGCGCCCGCAAGCGCGAGGTATTACGCTTATTTATCGACTTCCCTGGTCAACATTTCCCATGAAGGTTGGGAAGTGCCATCCGTCGTTGCTGTTACCTTGCCAGCAGCAAACTTCAGGTAAGTTGACGCAGCCTTGCTGAATTCGATGGACTTCATCTTGCATATGGCTTTTTTGGTGGCGGCATCAGAGCAATAAGAAGCAGTATTGTCCTTGATGGTAGAGGCGAAATACTTGATCTTGAACATGTCGTCCGTTGTTTGAAAACTGTCGACCTTAACGTCAAATTTAACGTCACAACCACACGATGTTTTCAGACTGGCAGTCGCAGCCTTGATAGCCGGATCTACTTCATTCGTCATGAAGTCACGTTCAGCCTTGCCTGCAAACGCAGTCAAAGGCAAGAGCAATAAAATAGCGGCGAGTCTGGAAATTTTCATAGGTGTGTCCTGATATTGAGAAAGACTGTTGAAGAGCTTTGCATTCTAAATTTCAAGGAGAGCACGTGCTGAATTGTTTGTAACAAATTCCATGAAAATAATTTTCTCAACAGCAGGCATAAGCGCAGTTTGTCACCAGTGCTTACACTTTTGATAAAAGCTATTTCTTTCCCAATTAGCTGGCAACATCGCTGTTACCTCATTATTTCTGCCGCTGCCGCCACCATAGCAAGCACCAGCGCCCCAGCACCACCAGACTGAGTCCAAACAAACTACTCCAGCAAATAATCGCCAGCACACCACCTATTTGCGGTGTGCGACCCAGGATGACCCAAAAGAATAAGGAAAAACCTGCGCCGGCTGAAGCAAGTATCGTCACGATGGCTTGAGGTTTTTCTTTCAAGGCCAGCAAACCTACAGGTAAAAAGAAAACCGTAAAAACTGCCAGCAGCATCATGATGCTTCCTGTCATTTCTTCTTTGCGCAGGTCGTCGAAAGCACTCTGCACGATGTCATAGGCATACAGGGATTCATCCTTGCTTGTTAGCGGTGTATTTTCTGCCGCCTTGCTGGCAGCAACTTCCTTGTTGCTGGATGCTTTATCAGACTTGAAAGAGCATGTGGATAGTGGCAGGAAAAAACACAGCAACAAGAGGAAGGAGGCAATTTTCCGTATCAGGGACGAGGGCATGGCAGAGACTTTCAGCTAAAAGGAACCATCCTTACGAACGGCATTGGAGCACTTGCCTGACAGATTCCTGCTTGCACCAGGGATCAAGATTGTTGTGTAGTGAAGCCTGGAGCAAGCAAACGCATCAGCATGATGCCTCAGTCATCTGCAACAATTGAATCAAGATGTAATCATGATCCGGTCAGATATGATCACGGCCTGATCATGGGCGAATATAGGCATACCCCTGTTGCTGCCGCTTGATGAGTTGCGATACGCCTGCCTCTACATACTCAAGATTATCGAGCATGTCTGCCTTGGTGATTTTTTGTGCACGCATGGTGTTTTCACAGATCACGACATGGGCACCCAGCTTGATGACTTCATCAATGCGGCTGGCTGCAGGCGATTCGAACTTGAACATGTCTATGCCCGGTCCATAGGCGACGATTTCGACCTCGATATTGTCCTTGCCCATGTCCTTGATGACGTTTCTGACATTGTTCAGGGCCAGGTCCCATTTCTTGCTGTCGCCATCGCTGACCTGGAAAACCACCCTGGATTTTTGCACCGTCTGTGCTTTGGTTTGCTGTTGCGCCATGACACTGGCGGGCGCCAGGCTACCAAGCAGCAGGGTCATCATCAATGCGCGGCTAAGCTGTCTCATGTTCACTCCTGTTATTTTTGCCATTCTGATGCGGCAAAGATACCAGATTTATGCGATGGCTATCATGAAATTTACGTGTCTGCTTATGGCACAAAAGATAAAAAAATCTGACGGAGATTGTTAAAAATGATTGCCTGAAGGTACTTAACTGGATTACAGTTGACCATTCCGTCAACATGGACTTTTACACAAAAGTCCATGTTTAGCATGTGTACGACCAGGGTCAACAGTTTCCAGGATGATGAATATGAAAAAAATTCTCTCGATTTCTGCATGTGTCCTGACAGCTGCGCTGACACAAGTTCATGCCCAGGCGCAGAACAATTACAGCCTGTATGTCAGTGAAGGCACTTCTGGCGGCCTTGATGCTGCCCAGGTAATAGAAAAATATACCGGTCTGTCTGAAGTAATGGGCAAGGCACTGGGCAAGAAGGTGACTGTGGTAGTGGCGCGCGAATTTTCCCAGCTGGAAGAAGGCATGAAGGCTGGCAAGATGGACTTTGTCATCGCCCGCCCCAGCGACTACCCTGCACGTGGTGTAAGGGACTACAAATATCAGTTAGTGTCTACTTCCAAACCAGATGGTCAGTGCCTGCTCATCGTTCCCAAGGCATCGCCGCTGAACAGCATCAACGATGTCAAGGGTAAGCGTATCGCCCTGCCTGAAAAAATTTCCTATATGTCGAAGTTTTGTTCAGCCGAGCTGACGCACAAAGGCTTTAATCTGGCGACAGAAAAAATTCAGTATGCCAAAGAGCAAGGTGCAGTCCTGTTTTACCTGGATAACCAACTGGCAGATGTGGGTGGCATTGCCTCTTATTCTGGTGTCGCCAAGAATCTGGAGAAAACCGGGCACAGGGTCATACACAGCAGCCAGCTCCAGCCTTATCAGCCTTTGATTGCGCATGCAAAAATCACCCCGGCACAGATACAGTCCTTGAAAAAAGAATTGGCGCTATTGACTGAGAATGAAGCTGGCAAGCAGGTACTCAAGCAACTGGGCATCAAGGAATTTGATACGGCCAGTAATGACCAGCGCCTGCGCGACTTGCTGAAGTGGCTGGGGTAAATAATTTTTGCGGGAAAAGATGTTTCAAGCCATGTCACTACCTTGAGTGAGATGGATTGAAACACCGGTGCAGTCCATATTAATCCAAAGGAGTGGCGACCTTCTCTTCGCGGGCAGTTTCAGCGGCAGGCGCAATAACAGTCGTAATAGCAGTCGTAACGACAGGCGCTGCCAATGGCATTGCTGACCTGACTTGCTGCTGCCGCGGCTCAGCTCTTTCCACCACGATATTCCAGCGTTTGAGGTAGTTGGTGACCGAGCGTATATGCATCTGCACGCCCAGGTGTTTATTGATGAGTTCAGCCACAGCCGGGCGGTTCCACTCATGAAAGTCCAGTTGCAATTGACGCGGGTTCTTCTCCTTTATCATTTCCTGCAACTGCGTTTCCTGTTCGCTGGTCAGGGCGCGGCCCTCACCTGAGCGACGTCCTCGCTTATGCGGCAATATGGCATCTGCACCCTGATTAAGATAGCGCGTAATAATCAGACATACTGCAGTATAGCTAAGACCCAGTTCGCGGGCGATCTGGACCTTTTTGGCACCGCGCTCATGCGCGCGTACCACCTGGCGGCGTCGCTCATACTGCTCCATGGCACTCAGGCTTCTGGCATCTTCTTTACTACTGATAGGCTGTGAACACATTTGCATGACCATACTCATTATGACGTCCTTAGGTTGATGAATTCAACTCTGCTAAGTCTGAGAATATAGGCCATTTAAGGCTGCTCGTGCCCTATACTAAAGTATAATCCTGGCAAGAAAATTTCAATCAGGGCACTGTTTTTCGTCAACTTCCATCGCCCCAGGCTAGCCCCGACATCCCGCAAAAATCGCAGGCTTGCCGGTACGGCCTGCTTATGCAAAGCAGGCAGTTCTGGTGGCATCAGCATGCTCACCAGCAAGATAAAACTGCTCAAAACAATCAAGATACGCATTTTGCGCCCCTCTGCTTTATACCGCCCGGCCCGCCGGGAAAATTATCCCTGTCTGCTTAAGCTTGCGCCAGCGCCAGCAGATGGCAAGTACTGTCGCCACGGTGATGGCCGAGCAAGTCTGCCATGCAGGCACATCTCCTGTCAGCGTACAAACGACAATGACTACCAGGCCAAGTGCCAGCGGCAAACCTATCGCTGCCAGCAATGAAGTCTGGTATATCGACTTCATACGGGCATAGTTATTCAGGCTCAACACACTCACGGGCAACAGGCAGAAACTGGTGATCCAGATCAGCCCAGTCAAGCGTACTGAGGTTTCCAGCAGATAAGCAGCGCTGCCGAAAATAAAGGTAGTCACCAACCACAATCCAAGTAACTGCCGCAACATGGATTGCAGGAGCAACTTGCCCTGCTCATGCGCATTAGGTAGCCCTGCCGTCAACATCAGCAAGCCCTGCTCTGCCTTGCGCTGATAGACTGATGAGCGCACGATGGAGCTGTAAATGGGCGGCAGCAAGAGCAGGGACACCAGCCCAATAAAGTAAGCCAGGGCTATATTTTTTTCGTCAAACCTGCTGCTTTGATTACCAAAAATTGCAAAGAAAGCGAACACCAGACCAGCCATGAATATCACGGACAAGAAGCTGGTCAGCCAGAATACTTGCGGCCCCATGGCAAACAACATCAAGTTGTTGGCTTTTGCCGGTTTTTTGCTGACTTTTTTCATGTTCAGGTGTAACAGCAAGCTATAAGGATTAATGAAATCGAGGGTGTAGTGCTTACTCGCAATTTCTTCGCCGTTCATTTGTTTTTGCATCATGGCGAAATTTTCTTTGCGCCTGTAATGCTGGTCTCCATCGGATTTGAATACCCAGGACAGCACCAATGCTGTCAACGCCAGGCCAAGAACCATGAACAATGCTGGCTGATTCCAGACTACTGCGGAAAGAAAACCACTCTTACCATCAAAACGTATAGGCATCACACTAATCAGCACGATTAATGTGAAGACCCATTGTGTGCGTATGGTTGCGGTATAAATGAGAAGGACTACCACGCCCAAAAGCCAGCTGACAAAGAAATCACCGTGATTTACCTTGAAGTAGAACAGTGCAATGCCTGTTGGTATCAACAAGACAGGGATGGCCACCGCGACCTGCAGTGTGCGCTTGAGTCCAGGTACCAGCATCGCATTTGCCGGACTATATTGCAGAGCAATACTGGGAATCAGCAAGAAAAACCAGAAGAACAACAACAGGCACAGCACGATGCCCACGCCAGCGAGCAAAGCCAGTGACATTGCGGTCCAGTCAACGCTTAGCCTGTTGGCCAGGAAAACGACAACAGCAGGTGCGAACATTGTCAGCCCAAGCAGGACATACATGGTCTTTGATATGCCGGCATTGATGCGCGCATACACAGGCTGCATCCATACTGAAATAATGGCTTTCATGTTTTCTCTCTCAACGCAGGTATTGTTTTGAATAAATGATGTGTTCAGTCCGTGGTGTTCACTGCGTCATTTCTATGAACAAGTCTTCCAGGCTCAGCTTGTCAAAGCGCACATCGCGTCGCACCTGCAATGCCTGCAGTTGTTCGTGGCTGAACTGAGCCAGCATCCTGGCTTCTGCAGCATCACCGTCTTTCGCAGTTGCTGACTGGCGTAGTATTTTTGTCGGCTGTAACTCTTGCAATACCGTAGGTGCTGCGAAGACGCGTACAGTGTTGTCCATCATGTCGTCCAGTGATTGCTGGTGCACGATCTGCCCGCCATTGAGGAAGGCGACGTCCATCGCCACCCTTTCAAGGTCAGACAGGATATGGGTAGAGAACACGATAGTCGTCTGCTTTTCGATGACGCGGTCTATGAGTTCGCGCAAGAATTCACGGCGGCCTGCCGGGTCAAGGCTGGATACTGGCTCATCGAGGATAAGCAGCTCAGGATCATGGGCCAGTGCGCGTATGATGGACAGGCGCTGCTTTTGCCCGACTGAGAGTTTGTTGATGACCTTGTCATAAGGTAGCTCCCAGGCTTGCATCAAGGACTGAACCTTGCTCGCGTTCCAGCGTGGGTACAGTAGCTGGAAGTAAGCCAGCATCTGCCTTGCCGTCAGCCATTCAAACAGGTCACTACGCTGCGGCACATAGGCTATCCTGGCCCTGGTTTCGGCACTAAGTTGCCCTGCCGCTTCGCCATACAGGCTGGACTTGCCACCATCAATATCACGCAAACCCAGCAGGCACTCTATCAATGTCGATTTGCCTGCGCCATTGCGCCCCAGCAGGCCGACGATACTGCCTGGTGTAATTTGCCAGTCGAGATTTTTCAGGACGCTTTGCCCGCTAAAAGATTTACTCAATCCTTGTATCTGTACCGGGGCATTTAACTGAGCTTGCATGTTCATTTTCCTTTGAGAATACTGGTCAATAGTGTGATGACGGATTTGGCATCGAGCTCCAGCTGGCTGGCTTCGAGGGCGATGCGTTCCAGGCTGGGGCGCAGCAGTTCCAGCCGTGATTCAATATCGGAATTGCCGCTGGCCTGTGCCGCGACTTCCATGCCCAGGCCACGACGGCGTACCAGCAATCCTTCTGCTTCGAGCATGCTGTAAGCCTTGGATACCGTCATGGGATTGACGCCAAGCTCGCTGGCAACATCACGTACAGATGGCATGGCATCACCAGCGGTAATTTGCCCGCCCGCTTGCAGGCGTCGCAATTGTTCTATCAACTGGCGATAGATAGGTTCACTACTCCCGGTCGTCACCTGGAATATTTCCGCGCCCAACTGGCGCTGGCTGGCTGGCGCATTCATGATTCATGTTCCATGGTCTGGCCTTTCATCGTGTTTAAGCGAATACCTGGACACGCCCATCATCAGGACGAGTACGTTGGGGTAACTACACATGGGATTAATGACTAATACACCGATACCTTGTGTATTAATATAGTAATACACTGAATTTGCAAATTCAAGCAATTTTCAGAAAAATGCTGGCAGATTTTCTGGATGTGGCAAGCTGGCGCAGAAATTGTGGTAGACGGGAGGTAAAAAAAACGCCAGCTAAGCTGGCGTCTTGAGTAGTGCGATATTGCGATACTACGGACAGGAATCAGAACTGATACCCGTCCTCGCGAAATACTTCTTTATGCAATCAGATTACCCGCGCCAATACCACCGATAGTACCCGTCAACTGTACGAAGAAGTCGGTATTATCAAACTGGCTGGTATCTGAACCAGTGTTCTGGAACAGGTAAGTACCTGCTGCGGTACCCGTTTGTATCGTGATCAGGTAAGACTGTCCAGTGTTGTTGAGTACGATAGACAGGCCAGAAGCGATGGTAGTCAGGTAGTTGCCCGTATCGGCATTACCGATGATGTAGGAACCCACACTCACCGCATTGACACCCGTCTTGAA
The DNA here is from genome assembly GCF_003201815.1 of Undibacterium pigrum. Classification (GTDB taxonomy): domain Bacteria; phylum Pseudomonadota; class Gammaproteobacteria; order Burkholderiales; family Burkholderiaceae_D; genus Undibacterium; species Undibacterium pigrum. The sequence goes on along the minus strand of NZ_QJKB01000014.1, from coordinate 3,765 downwards.
GTAGTCAGTGCCTGTGGAGTTGAAGTTGCCGACGATGTCGACCTGCGTCCTGTTTGACATATTGGCACCGGTTTCTATCAGCGTTTCAGAACCGGAACCTGAGAACTGCAGGTTGATGGTGTCGACTGCCGCACCACCTGTGACGGTGGTGGATGAGGCACTCGAGCCGAGCAGGTTCAGGGTCTGGCCGCCAGTACCGAGGGTAATGGTGTTGTCGCCTGTGCTCTTCGTGTAGTTCAGGGTCACGCCCGCACCATCCGGGTTGGTGACGCTGGCCGTACCTGTACTGCCTGCCACGTTGATGATTTCGATGCTGGCGATCTTGGTGCTAAAGTCCAGGTTCTGGGTAGTGGTGGCGCCGACATTGAGGGTATCCGTACCATTACCACCGTCCACCGTGGTCAGGAAGTTGGCGATCTGGTTGGCCGTAAAATTGAACGTATCCGTACCTGTACCGCCAATGACGCTGACAGCCACGTTGGCTGAAGTGAAGTTGTTGGTGCCGTTGGCGAGGTTGTACTTTTCTACGGCACTAAAGGCTGTGACCGTACCAGCGGTTGTCAGGTTAATGGTCTCGGTTCCTGAAGCATTGACGGTGCCGGTAAATTGCGCCATCTGCGCTGCTGTCATGGTGATGTTGGCATTATTGACGACTGTCAGGTTTTCAAAACCGGTGATCGTGGCATTGCTGATATCCGGTGTCGACGAGAAGAACGCCAGGCTGTCTGTACCAGTATTACCAGCGGTATAAGTGCCGAGGAGGGTCACGCCATTCAGAGCCAGGCTGTTATTGCCACCACCCAGTGCCGCAGTGCTGGAAACCGTGGCGTTGATCGTGATGTTGTCGTTACCTGTGCCGCCCGTGTAGTCAACACCAGCCGTGGCAGAGTTCATGTTGACAGTATTGGTACCACTGGCACTGCCTTTGACTGTCGCTGTGCTTGTCAGGGCATTGGCTGTCCAGGTAAAGCCGCCCAGGGTAATGCCGCTGGCATCAACATTAATCAGCGATGTACTGGTGGCTGGCATGGTCAGGCCTGCATTGCCGCTGACATAGATGTTCTTGACCGAGTTGCCGAGTATGGTAAGCGTGTCATTGAACAGACCTGTCGGTGTGGCCTGGCCGTCGACGGTGGTGATGTTGAAAGTCTCGACGCCGGATGCAGTGATACCGGTGGTGGCGAAGGCGACAGCTGAAGTGCTGGCATCTGTCAGCGTCAGATTGACGATATCATTGACGCCACCGGCAAAGGCGGCGTTGGAAATAGTGAACGCTGTGCCCGTGCCATTGAGCGTGATGTTGCCATTGCTAGGCAAGTTGCTCATTGTCAGTCCGTTTGCGCCAGAGAAAGTAACGTCGCTATAGTTACCCAGGGTTTGCAAGTCTATGGTCTGGTTGGTTACACTGGTGAGGCGCAATTTCTCAAACCCTGTCACATTGCCGGCGAAAGTACCCGAGCCAGAGGCGACAGCAGCATAGGCTGCGGACAGTACGATGGTGTCAGTACCCAGACCGCCACTGACCACGATAGGCAACAAGGCCGTATTGGGGATAAAGGTATCATCACCACTACCACCATTGATGGTGGTGAAGCCAGCTGATGTATTGTAGGTAATGGTATTGGTGCCATTGGCCAGGTTCAATACCTTGAGATTGCTGAGCGTGCCACCGGTTGAGCCATTGTTGATGGTAACCGTGCCTGCCGTGGTCAGCGTCAGCACGTCAGTGTCTGCTGCATTACCGGCGATAGTCGTACCATTGAGGCCAGGGATGGTGGACATGAAGATGTCATTGGCACCAGCGGTACCGTTAAAGGTGCCACCTGGTGTGACGGCAACCGCATTGGCAATACCAAAATCAGTAGCAAAGATGGTCCCTGTTGTACCACCCAGCTTGACGATGAAATCGCCGGTATCGACTGCGCCTACGCTGCCGCCAGTATTCTGGAAGGCATAAATGCCTGCCGCCGTACCGCTATTGACGACAATGGTATAAGCCTGGCCTGTATTTGCCAGGGTCGCGCCCGCTGCAGTTGCTGCTGTGGCGATGGCTGCTGCCAGATTGCTGCTGTCGGCATTGGCAATGCTCAGGTTATTCAACGAAGTCGGGACTACGCCTGTAGCAAACAGGTCAGCGCCTGCTGCCTTGAAGTTATTGACGGTATCAATGGCATTGATGTTAGAGCCCAGGGCAATCGCATCCGCCCCGGTTGCTGTGGCAGACAAATTGATGATATCCGCACCAGAACCACCGGTGATGGTGGTGCGGCCTGTGCCTGTACCCAGAATATTCAGGGTCTGGCCGCCTGAGCCCAGGGTGATGTTGTTGATGTCGTTAGCTGCAGACTTGGTGAAGTTCAGCGTTACGCCAGCACCATTTTCGTTAGTGACTGTCCATGCAGCGTTGGTACCGCCAGTGACATTCACTGTTTCAACGCCTGTCACTTTGGCAGACATGTCCAGGGCAGCAGTGACTGCACTAACATTCAGCGTATCAGCACCCAGGCCACCGTTGATACCGTTAGGAGCAACAGTAGCAGAGATCATGACGCTACTGACGTTGATAGTGTCGCTACCAGTACCACCATTAACAGAGATCAGACCAGCCGCACCTGTAAAAGTATTGCTGCCATTGGCCAATACATAGTTTTCCACATTGGCATTAGCTGTGACCGTACCCGCCGTCGTGAGGTTGACTGTTTCTGTTCCACCGGCAGTGAAGGTAGTAAAGCCTGCAAACTGTGCAGCTGTCATGGTGACAGACGCGTTATTGTTGATATTGACAGTTTCAAAACCACTGACATTGGCCGCGCTGATATTGCTGCCATTGAACAGGTACAAGGTATCCGATGTGCCCGAGCCAGACACAAAGGTGCCGGTATAGGTTTTGCCTTCCATGACCAGGGTATTGGTGCCTGTACCCAGATTGACATTGCCAGCCAGCATGGAGTTGCCGCTATTCGCCAGATCAACATAATCATTGCCTGAACCGCCATTGACGGTGGTAATGCCAGAATTTGCAACCGAGAAGAAGACGACATTGGCAGCGGCACTGTCCATCGTCAGTGTCTTGATATTGGTGATGGTATTACCACTACCAATATTCACCGTACCGCCACCAGAGATGGTGATAGTGTCAGTGTCACCATTGTTGCCATTGACGGTTGTACCGACCAGGGCAGCGGCATTGCCGGTGAAATTTTCATTGAGGCCAGCTGTGCCATTGAAGGTGCCGCCTGCAGTCAGCGCAGTACCATTGGCAGCCTGGCCACCGCCATTCGATGGGCTGGTGCCTATGGTGCCAGCAATCGCGACACCGCTGCCAGATACCGTCACCGCACCGGAAGTCGTCGTATTATTCACGCCACCACCCGTCGCATTGGAAGAAGATGTCACGTCATACACCAGCGTACCACCAGTGATGGAGATAAACGACAAGTCGATATTGTTCGCACCCGCTACGTCATCAACGATAGTCAGTTGATGCGGACCAACGCCAGAGAAGGTCAATACCGGACCAGACAGGTTCAAGGCAGCACGTGCAGCTATCAGGGCTGCGTATTGGCTGGCTGTAATCACGACTGCTGAATTGGACGTGATGTTTTCAATGTTGGACAGTTGTGCACCAGCCAGGTTGATCGCACCGTAAGTAACCAGTGTATCGTTACCTGCACCCAGGTTGATCGTGTCTGTGACAACGCGAGCAACTGCATTGGCTGTGGACTGTGCATTCAGGTTCACACCGTTTTCTGTCGTGTTGTAAGT
>NZ_QJKB01000013.1:2389-92051 GCF_003201815.1 Undibacterium pigrum | reverse complement strand
GGCAGCATGAAGCCGCTGGGCGGCACGGATGCGTTGTTTGAAAAACTCAAGGTAGAAGCAGTCAAGGTCCCGCAACCGGAGTTGCATATCCGTGGCGACCAGAATACCCGTTATGAGTTTGTCGGCAAGAGCATTCTGACGGCACAGCGTGCTGGCATCGCCAAGGTCGGTTTCGTCATCGAACCGCCACCGCGGAACTAAGTAAAGGAAGCATTATGGGTATGCAAATAGGTTCAGGCGGTGGCTCAGCCGATCCGGAAGTAATGATAGAAATGAACATGACGCCGTTGATCGACGTCATGCTGGTGTTGATCATCATGTTGATTATCACGATTCCTATTCAGAATCACGCGGTGAATCTGAATATGCCACAAGGCCCGTCAACAACGCCACCAACACCACCTGTCGTGGTTAATATAGACGTGGATTTTGATGGTACGGTGTCCTGGGATGGCACAGCAGTAAATCCGGCTGAGCTGGATGCCAAGCTGGCAGCAGTTGCAGCACAGCCTGATCAGCCAGAAATACATCTGCGTCCAGTTGCAGTTGTGCCTTACAAATCGGTAGCGGCAGTGATGGCGGCAGCACAGCGTCTCAATGTCACCAAGATTGGTATGGTTGGCAATGAGCAGTTCTTGAAGTAAAAGTGTATTTTGGGCTTAATACAAGTTGTAATAAAGCTTGCAGTGGCAAGGGCGGGTGTCACAGTGCGCTACGCCTTGTTCCCGGGTAAAAGTGTGATAGAAAAAGACAGGCTTAAATTATATTTAATGATACCACTTAAATACCTATTGACAGCCACTAGGGAAAAAACTTACAGTGAGACTTGGAATAGTAGCAGAAGTACAGAAACCGGTTTGGCTTAGCCTTATTACTCTATCATTTACTTTTACTTATCAATGAATAAACGAGCAGAAAATCTGTCTGAAACTGATTTGCCAGGCGCTGCAGGGCAGATATCAGTAAAACCTGCTTGTACTTACTTGATCGGTGCTGATGGTGGTGGTACTGGCACGCGAGTGGTGTTGTCCGATATCAGCGGCAAGGAACTGGCGCGTGGCAGTGCCGGACCATCTGGTCTGGCGCACGGTCGCGACAAGGCCTGGCAGGCTATCTTGCTGGCTACCCAGCAAGCCTTTGCAGAAGCCAATCTCGATATGCCCGCCCTGGCTGATATTGGAGTAGGTTGCGGCCTGGCTGGTGTTCATAATATTCACTGGGCCAGAGAGTTCGTGGCGCTTAATCCTGGCTTCGGTGCGGTCTGCGCAGAAACTGATGCCTATACCACTTTGCTGGGCGCACTCGATGGCAAGCCTGGCTCCATCATCGCCCTGGGTACTGGTAGTGTCGGTGAAGTTTTGTTACCTGGTGGTCAGCGCCGTGAAGTTGGTGGCTGGGGTTTCCCGGTCAGTGACGAGGCCAGTGGTGCGTGGCTGGGCATGCGTGCCGTCAATCATTTGCAGCGCGTGCTGGATGGTCGTGCTGACAGCAACCCTTTTGCCAGCGCCGTACTGACGCACTGCGGGGGTGATAAAGACACCGTGTTTGCCTGGCTGGCACAAGCCAACCAGACCCGTTATGCCGAGCTGGCACCATTGGTTATCCGTTTTGCCCCGGAAGTTGAGGTGGCGCGCGAGATCATGCTGGAAGCCGGTAAAGAAGTCGCTATCATGGCCAGGGCACTGGACCCTGCAAGTGAATTGCCTATCGCCCTGTGCGGCGGTCTGGCAGCACCAGTTGCGGTGTATTTGCCCGCTGAATTAAAAGCAAGAATACAAATGCCCAGGGCCGATTCGGCCACTGGTGCATTGATACTGATACAACAGCATTTGCAAGCTAAATAAATACATCAATAAGAAAGACAGACATGCTGGCACAATTGATAGACTTCAAACCTGATACAGAAAGTTCTACCCCCTTGTATCTGCAATTGGCGAACAAACTCGCGAATGGCATACATAGTGGATTGTGGCAGCCGGATGAAGCCTTGCCATCCGAGCGCATGCTGTCTGATACTCTGGAAATTTCCCGCGTTACGGCACGCAAGGCTATAGACATGCTGTGTGAGCGCGGCATGCTGACACGCAAGCATGGCTCGGGCACTTACATCACACCCAAGATAGAACAGCCGCTGTCACGCCTGACCAACTTTAGTGAAGAATTGCGCAATCGCGGTTTTGCACCAGGCTCGCGCTGGTTGTCGCGCGAAACTGGAATCGCTTCACCTGAGGAGATTTTGTCCCTCGGCCTCTCACCCAATACCGTGGTGTCGCGTCTGAAGCGTTTGCGTACTGCTGACAATGTCGTCATGGCGATAGAAAGCTCAACGATACCAGCGATGTATATGCCTAACCCCAAGCTGGTCAGCGACAGCCTGTATGGTTATCTTGAATCACATAATCTCTCACCAGCACGCGCCTTGCAGCATATTCGCGCCGTGAATGCGACTGCCGAGCAAGCCCGTCTGGCAGATATCAAACAGGGCGCGGCCATGTTGTTCATCACCCGTGTAGCCTATTTGCCGAATGGTGCCGCGATAGAACTTTCGCATTCTTATTGCCGTAGCGATTACTATGACTTTGTGGCGGAGTTGTTCAGATGAGTCTGCAACGACAAGTACAGGGACAAATACTGACACCACAAGGCTGGGTGTATGGAACTTTGGCTTTCGACGAAAAAATCCAGGCCATCACCGCTGATGCAAATGTTATGAATGTTGGTGCTGCTGATTCTGCGCCTTACATCCTGCCAGGCTTTGTTGATCTGCATGTGCATGGTGCCGGTGGCAAAGACACCATGGAAGCTGGCGATGCCGTCGAAATCATCGCCCGCAAGCATGCCAAGCATGGCACGACCAGCATGCTGGCTACCACCATGACAGCACCGCTGTCTGATCTGGAAATGGCCTTGAAGGCGATCAGGCCGCTGGTGGACAAACGCAGCAGCGGTTCTGCCCGCATACTGGGCGTGCATCTTGAAGGGCCGTATATCAATCCCGGCAAGCTTGGTGCGCAGCCAGACTTTGCTCACACCGGCTCACTCGAACAGGTACGTCACCTCGATGCAATAGCGCCGATACGCCTGATCACCGTGGCACCAGAAATGGATGGACATCTGCAACTGGTGCGTGAGCTGACCGCCATAGGCATGCAGGTACAGATAGGGCATACCCTCGGTACTTACGAAGAAGGCAAGGCAGCGCTGGAAAACGGTGCCACCGGTTTTACCCACTTGTACAACGCCATGTCACGCCTTGATCACCGCGCACCTGGCATGGTCGGTGCAGCTTTGGCGCATGCGCAGTTTTCTGAAATTATTCCCGACTTGTTGCACGTCCACCCAGGCGCCATCAAAGCCGCCATGCGTGCGATTCCGCATCTGTATTGTGTCACTGATTCCACCGCCGCTTCCGGCATGCCAGATGGGCAATACATGCTGGGCCGCCAGGTCGTGCATAAATGCCTAGGTGGCGTGCGTCTTGAAGACGGCACGCTGGCAGGCAGCACACTGACCATGGATCAGGCCTTGCGTAATCTGGTCAGCATAGGCCTGGACCTGGAAGATGCATCGAAGCGTGTTTCTACCTACGCAGCCGATTATCTGGGACTGAATGAGCGTGGCCGCCTGCAGGCTGGCAGTTACGCAGACCTGGTTGTGCTGGACCGTCAGCTCAACCTCATCGCTGTTTATGTAGAAGGAGAAAAGATTGACCTCGCAGATGCTTAAGGAAGCCAGCTCTTCCGCTGATTTTGTAGCCGAACAACTCAAACATGAAGGTGGGCGCTATGCCGAACTTGGCGCACACTTGCGCGCCAAACCACCAACATCCGTCGTCACCGTTGCCCGCGGCAGTTCAGACCATGCTGCCAATTATGCCGCTTACCTGATCATGGCCAGGGTAGGGCGCATCGTCGCCTCATTGCCCATGTCTCTGGTGACTTTGAACAAGGCACCACTGGCAGCAAAAGATGCATTGGCAATTGCGATTTCACAGTCTGGCCAAAGCCCTGACGTGGTTGAACCTATCCGTTATTTCCGTGAAGGTGGCGCGACTACCGTGGCCCTCGTCAACGACGCAGCATCGCCGCTGGCACAAAGCGCAGAATGGACCATGCCTCTGCACGCAGGCCCGGAACTGAGTGTCGCTGCGACCAAGAGCTTTATCACTTCACTGGTTGCAGGCGCACGCCTGGCAGGTCACTGGCAAAACGATGCAGAATTTTTGGCGGCGATAGAGCAATTGCCAGAATCCCTGCATGCTGCTACCAAGCTCGACTGGTCACCAGCGATAGAAGTCTTGCAACCCGCATCACGCATCATGGTGGTGGGTCGTGGCATCAGTTTCCCGGTCGCACTCGAATCTGCGCTTAAGTTCAAAGAGACCTCCGTCATTCAGGCAGAAGCTTTCAGCGGTGCAGAAATCAAGCATGGCCCCATGGCCCTGATACATGATGGTTATCCATTATTGATATTCGCAACCCGCGGCCCTGCACAAGCTGGCCTGATTGCCCTGGCAGAAGAAATGCGTGGCCGTGGCGCGAATGTCTTGCTGGCAGCGCCAGAAGATGTCAAGGAACGTAACCTGACATTGCCAGTTGCAGCAACGCCTGATCTTGATCCTGTCGTCGCAATACAAGCCTTCTACATGATGGCAGCCAACCTGTCGATTGCCCGTGGCCTGGATCCGGACAAACCTAGGCATTTGAGCAAAGTCACCAAGACAAATTGACGCAGCTAAAGCAGCAGGCTATTTTTTAAAAACTTAAAAAATATATACTGCCCCCAGTATTTTTATTAATAGCAAGATTGGTATGATTAAAATGCGAGATTGCTTAAAAATATTGGGGAGTATGTGCAATGCATCGATCTTAATGCCGAAGTTGTGCCTGATCTTGGGCATACTGCTATTAAGTTTTGGCTTGCACGGCAATGCCTTTGCCGTCCAGAAAATTGAATTCTGGACCATGAGCCTGAAGCCAAAATTCATTCCCTATTTCCAAGAACTAGTCAAAAATTATGAAGCCCAACACCCCGGCATCAAGCTCGAATGGGTGGACTTCCCTTGGGACATTCTCCAATTAAAACTGATCACCGCCATCGCTGCTGGTACACCACCGGCACTGGTGAATTTGAGCGTACCCTGGGCTGAAGAAATGGCGCGCGATGGTTTGCTTGAACCCGTCGATGCCTTGCTGGCAGCACCAGGTGCCACCAATGATTACACTGATGCGGCATTGGCCGACTTGCGTTTCAATGGCAAGTTCTATGGCTTCCCGCATTACAGCAACGTCAATGTCATTGCCTATAACCGCAAGATACTGGCAGCGGCTGGCATCTTCCAGGCACCACGCAGCATGGATGAATTGTTGACCCAGGCCGTCATGATTTCCCTCAAAACCGGCAAGCCCGGTTATGCACCTGCACTCGGCAAGATTGATGGTTTTTTCATGCAACAGGGGCTGGATTTGATGCGTGATGGCAAGGCAGTCTTCAATTCACCAGCCCATGTGACCCTGGTCAAAAAATTGGCTGCCACTTACAAGGCGGGCGGTTTTTTAAAAGATAAATTATTTGCAGAAGATAACTTTCCTGCAGTGGTAGATGCTTATCTTGGTGGTCGCCTCGGCGTCATGGTCAGCGCACCAACTGCCATCAAACGTATACAAACTGATGCACCAGAAATTTATGCGCAGACTGGTATCTTCCCCGTGCCGCCAGGGCCAACCGGCATTAATGACGGTGGCTGGATGTTCCATTTTGCCATACCCAAAGGAGTAAAGAAAAAAGATATTCCTGAAGTTGCCGCCTTCGCCCGCTACCTGACCAGCGACACCAATCAACTGGCGTTTTCCCGCATGGCTGGTGTCATGCCCACGACCAGGCAGGCACTGGCAAATCCTTATTTCAAAAAAATATTACCTAACACTGGAGCATCAGAACAAGCATTGGCGGTTGCTGCAAACTCCATGAATTCTGCACGCAGCCTGTATGTCAGTGGTATAGATGACTATGATGAATTGCGCCGCTTTCTGGTCAAGGCAGTAGAGGCGGGCGTCACTGGTCGCCGTGATATTCAGGAAGCGCTGGATGAAGCCGTAGCCATCTGGAACCGTAAATTGCAAGGGCCTAAGTTGCCATGAGTATGCCTAGCTCCGCATCCGCAATCAGCAAGCGGCGCAATCTGCTGGCTTATGCCTTCCTGGCACCAGCTTTGTTGTTGCTGCTGATGTTTTCTTTCTGGCCCGTCATGTATGGCTCTTATCTAAGCTTTACTGATTTTAGCCTGATACGCGAAGTGCATTGGGTAGGCTTCGCCAATTATCGTGCCCTGTTTGCAAATGACATGTTTTTGACAGGGCTTAAAAATTCCTTGCTGTTTTTGCTGGTCGTACCCTTCACGCAATTGGGGGCGATAACGCTGGCTGTGCTGGTGAATAATCAATTGCCTGGCATACGCTGGTTTCGCGCTGCCTATTATGTGCCTGTAGTGACGACAGTATCTGTAGTTGGCATCATGTGGGGCTTCATGTTCCACGAACAGGGCACACTCAATTATGTGCTGCTGCAATTGCATATCATCGCTGCGCCACTGGGCTGGTTATCGGACGATGCACTCGCTTTGTTTGCCGTCATGTTCGTTTCTTTCTGGCGCGGCCTGGGCTGGTATATGGTGATGTATCTGGCCGCCTTGCAGTCACTGCCAGCCGAGATGCAGGAAGCAGCCATACTCGATGGTGCCAATCGCTGGCAACGCTTCTGGCGCATCACCGTGCCCATGCTGAAGCCGACGATACTGGTCTGCAGCATCATGTCAGTATTGGCCGCTTTGAAGGCTTATCAGGAAGTCGATGTGCTGACGCAAGGTGGACCCATGAATTCCACCTTCACGGCTCTGTATTACGCTTATGACCAGGGCTTGAAACACTTGAAACTGCCGCGTGGTCTGGCTGCGAGTTTTGTTGTCTCCCTGTGCTGCATGGCGATCGCTTTCGTTTGCCTGCGCTGGCTTAAACCAGGGCACAGGGAATGAGCATGCACATCAATAAAATACTGCGCACGGTTTCGCAATATGGCTTGCTGAGCCTGATTGCCATCATCTGTATTTTCCCTTTCTGGTGGACGCTGGTGGTGGCGATGTCTACTGAAGGCAATCTGTTTGAATTTCCGCCCACTTTCTGGCCCCGTGGTATTTCGCTGGATAATTTTGTCGAGGCTTTCCGCGTCATCCCCATCATCGCTTTCTACAAGAATTCTTTGCTGATCACTTTGGCGACCGTGTTGGGCAAACTGGTCGTGTGCTCACTCGCTGCTTACCCTTTGTCGCGCATGCAGTTCAGCGGCAGCAAGCTCATCATGGGTGTGATACTGGCGACCATGATCTTGCCGTCTGAAGTCAATTTCCTGGTCAACTTCATCACCATGACCAAGATATCTTTGGTGAATACTTATACCGCTGTGGTGCTGCCAAATATTGTGACAGCAGTCTCTATACTCTTGCTAAAGCAGGCTTTTGATGAAGTGCCGCAAGACCTGCTGGACGCTGCCCGCGTCGATGGTGCCAGTGAATGGATCATCTTTTACCGCATCGTCCTGCCATTGATCACGCCATGGCTGGCGACAGTCGGCATCCTGACTGCGGTGGAGGCATGGAATGAATACATCTGGCCATCGATAGTCATCAGCAAGCCAGAAGATTTTCCCTTGTCTGCCGGTGTGCTGTATTTGCGTGGCACTTACGGCAGCAGCACCCGCGTGATTGCGGCAGGAACCATTTTGACAGTTGCACCTATATTGGTCGCCTTTTTATTTACCCAGCGCTTTTTTATGCGCGGCATGGATGGAGCAGTGAAATGACGCAAGACAACAAGCAAGAAAAAAATACGCAACAAACCCTGACACGCGAAGAAGCACGCCGCCTGGCCGGGCAACTGGTGATGATACGCATGCCCATCACCAGCCTGGATGAGGCATCGGCACAATTTTTAAAAGACAATCATATCCGTGGCATTTGCCTGTTCAGGCAAAACATGGTTGACGAAATCCAGCTGAAAAAACTGACGGCTGATCTGCGCCTTATCTTGGGGGAGGGGGCGCTGATCGGCATTGATCAGGAAGGGGGCGCAGTCGTGCGCTCCACCTGGGTACCGCAGCCCCCGGCGGCAATGTCGCTGGGGGCCAGCGATGATCCTGAGCTATGCCGCCAGGTGGGCGCTGCTGTTGCGCGCGGCGTCAAGGCCCTGGGCTTCAACTGGAACTTTGCGCCTGTGCTGGATTTGAATAACAATGTCGATAATCCCGTCATCTCTGAACGCTCGTTTGGTTCTGACCCCAAACGCGCCAGCGAACTGGCCCTGGCCTGGATGGATGGCAGCCTGGCGGAAGGCGTGGCCTGCTGCGTCAAGCATTTCCCCGGTCATGGCGATACCAATGTTGATTCCCACCGTGACCTGCCAACGGTCAACAAGAGTCTGGAAGAATTGCAGGCGCTGGAACTGGCACCTTTCCAGACCGCAGTCAGCCGCAATGCACCCGCGATGATGACGGCACATATCGTCTACCCCGCACTGGATGCAGAAAACCCTGCCACGATGTCCAAGCCCATATTGACTGGTCTGCTGCGCGATCAATGGAATTACCAGGGCGTAGTCATTACAGACGGCATGGATATGCATGCGATTGCAGGTCGCTATGGCGTAGGCAATGCCGCAGTGCGCGCCTTACTGGCCGGTGCCGACATGGTCATGGCACTGGGCACCACAGAGACACAACTGGAAACCCTGAATGCCCTGACCGAAGTGATTTTGTCAGGCCAGATTTCTCTCGCAGAAGTGCAGCAAAAACTGCAACGCATGGCAGACCTGACCAAGACCTATCCTTGCATAGACACCGCCTACCAGACCGACATGGCAGACCGTATACTCATGTCCAGCGCCTGGAAGCGTGGCCTGACTACCCAGGGCAATGCACAACCGCCTGCGAAGGGCAGCAAGCTGCGTCTCGTCATCAGCGCCGACGTCGTCAGCGATGGCGTCTCAGAAGCGGGCATCCCCGCCAATAAGGTCAGCGCCATGCTGGAGAGTCTGTACGATGTTGATACCGTCACCTTTGACAATGCCGACAGCTTTGACTGGAATGCCTTGCCAGATGATGGCTGCTTTGTCGTGCTGGCATCGACCGTACGCATACGCTACAGCAAACAGGTGCGCGATACCTGGAAGCCAGACCTGCACCTGGTCTTGTGGAACCCGTTTCAAATGCTCGACATTCAGGCACCTGCACTCATCACCTACGGCTTTGCACCGCCAGCCATAGATGCCGCACGTGCATGGTTTGCCGCAGAAGTGGTCGCCAGCGGTCAGATACCGGTCGCGGGTTTTTCCAGCGCTGCAGTAGTCCAGGCTTAAGGGAATCAGGGATGGCCGAAGTCAGACTGCAGCAGATCAGCAAATCCTATGGCAACAACCAGGTTTTGCAAGGCATAGACCTGCATGTGCGCAATGGTGAATTCATGGTCTTTGTCGGGCCCTCAGGATGCGGCAAATCCACGCTTTTGCGCATGATTGCTGGTCTGGAAGATATCAGCGCCGGTGAACTGCATATAGATAATCAACTGGCGAATGATATCCCACCCGCCAAACGCGGCCTGGCCATGGTGTTCCAGTCATATGCCCTGTACCCGCACATGACTGTGTATGAAAACATGGCCTTCAGCTTAAGCCTCACCAGCATGAACAAGGCCGAGATAGACACAGCCGTACAACACGCTGCCAGCATCCTGCAAATGACTCACCTGCTGCAACGCAAGCCGCGTGACCTGTCCGGCGGCCAGCGCCAGCGCGTTGCTATAGGCCGCGCCATCGTACGCAAGCCCGGCTTGTTTTTGTTTGATGAGCCACTATCAAATCTCGACGCCAGCCTGCGCGTACAAATGCGCATAGAACTCAGCAAGCTGCACAGAGAGCTTGCCGCCACCATGATCTACGTCACGCACGACCAGGTAGAAGCCATGACCCTGGGCCAGCGCATCGCCGTATTCAACGGCGGCAAGATAGAACAAATAGGCGCACCGCTGGAACTCTACGACAAACCCGTCAACCTCTTCGTCGCAGGCTTCCTCGGCTCACCGAAGATGAACATCGTCAAGGCCAGGGTGTTACGCAATTTTGGTAATGTGGTAGAGCTGCAACTGGCCGCAGGCACTCATATCAACGTCCAGCTTGATGCCAGCAATTTGCAGACAGGCGAAGAAGTCAGCCTCGGCATCAGGGCCGAACACATCCTGCTGGCATCACAAACCACAGAGCACAGCAACCAGCTCGAAGTCTGCATCAGTTTTGTTGAACATCTGGGGGATGCTGCGATTGTCTATGCGACACTGGCGGGCGAAGAAAATCTGTTTGCTATCAAGTTGCCAGCAGATACTTCAGACTTGTATGCAGGGGCTGATCTTTGCATACAACTGCCGGGGCATAGGTGCCATGTGTTTGACAACAAGGGTATCGCGGTAGGCCTATAACATTGGGTTGGTGATGGAAATTATTCTAGTAGAATAATTTCCAGGATAATGACAACAAGCCTGTCAGCACAACCGGCAAACTACTTCTTGCCATCACTCAAAGCATAAGCAACGATGGCATTTGCATGACCATGCCCCATCTCATGTTCAGCCTTGAGCTTGTTGACGATTTCCATGTGCTTTAAACCTTTGTTTTGCTGAACCAGGTCCAGCCAGTGCTGGATGGGCTTGCCATATTTCTTTTCTATCGATGGAAAATAAGAAGCAGGGCCTTTGACTTTTTCTTCGTTTGACATATAACTTCTCCTATTGCAAATTTAATTTAATAAAAATTATTCAAATCGCTCATTTTGACTCCGATCTTGAGTATCTTCGCTTTTCGCTGCGGCTACAGCATCCATTTCTAAATCATGTTTAGCTGCTTCTAAAAGTGTTTGGAGATGCTGATTTTTATTTGGGTTCAATTCGTCTAGAAGAGAAATTCGGTTTCTGATTATTGCTGCTTTTGATCCAGACCATGATGTAGGTATGAAACGATCGATAAAGCATTTCAAAATAATCTCTTTCTGATCAGAAAAGGCGAAGATGCTTTTTGCAATGTCCGATAATCCTATTTTATTTTGCTCATCTATATCATCGGATCTGCTTTTAAAAATTTGGCAAATCTTTGCGATAAATATACATCTATCGTTAGGAGATACTTGACACCACTCAATAACCAAATTTTCTGGTGGTTGAAAAAAATGATCATCACCAAAAGAAAAATCGTCGTCCATCATATAGATAGCCGTCGAAAAACTACCGTCGTCATCTGACTGATAGATGCAGTCCAAGGTTTTGTGTGTGTGATACAAAAAAAATGGTTTTATATATACACGTGATCGATATCTATAAGTATTTCTCTCAAAATCAATTAACCTACTCAGCATCAAATCAATGTTTTGTATTGCCAATGGCGGTCGTAAAGTGAAATCTAAAATGTCTTTTATATGGTAACTTAAATTGGCATTCCTATTATCTATGCGCATCCATTCAAAATTCTCAAAAAAATGAATGCAAAGTTCAGCTAGTTCAAGTTTGTATTCATCTGTTCTTTCTGATGCATTGTGGACCGTCATATAAAGCACTTCGATAGCTATAGTTGCGCCTTCTTTGTCATTTGCGATTTTAGAAATTAATGTCATCATTTGTTTTGCAGAGAGCGCCGAAGTTGCTTGTCCTCCTTGTAAACACTTGAATCGCCAAATTTTCGCGTTTCCTAGTGTGAGCGATTTTATCAATCTCTCATATCCATAATCGTCGATAATAATGGCTTGCTGCAAGTATGGGAAAAACTGACTCCACGTATCATCTTCAACGGCATTTTCTAGAAAAAATGCAACCGCGCCTGGATCTCGCTCATTCCAACCACTAATGAGCCCAAATACAAAAGCCAAGTCAAGTTCAGTTGATTCAATTTCTCTGATGGTTTTCTTAATGGCTATAAGTAAAGTTTCTATGTCGCCAAATGAGATTGAAAAACCTTTCGAGAACGCGAAAACATTATTGTGATTATCATTCTTTAATAAATCTGGGAGAAGTTCATAAATTAAATGAATGTCACTAGAGGCACATTGTTTCCCCAATTGCTCAAGCTTTAATTGAAATCGATAATACTTATTATCATTTGAGCCGATATCATCATCGTAGTCAAAAAAATTCCGTCCAGAAAATAATGTTACCCGAATTTCTTCATTCAAATTTTTTGGGGCTAACAATATTTCTAACTGTTTTAGCCTTTCGAGAGAATCAGAATTTATTCTTTTACTGTCATATCGTTTAATTATTTGAACTGCATGCCAACCTCCTGGCCATCCGTCAATGCTGTGGAAAACTTGAGCAACTTCCATTAATTGAATACTTAAATCAATTTGAACACAAGCCCAGAGTTCTCGAAACTGTTTCGCGAACATTCGACGCAATTCCACACCTACTGGATCAGGCCTCATTCCAGCGAAGTGAGCAAGTGTAATAAATGTACTAAACCATTCATTTAAGTCACCAATGTTTTTTGGTTGCCATCCATATCCACGCGAATGTGCTCCAAAGTCGAATTGGCCGTACGAGGTGAAGTTTCTGGTTTTTAGCGCAGACATTATGAGGTCAATGCCTAGCCGGATTTTGAATTCATCACTATCGTCAAGAATTTTTTTGATGATTTCCCCTCTTTTTGATGGAGGGGTTAGTGTTCCTGATAAATAGCATGTAAATAATGACTCTAAATCTTTTCGTGCTGGACTTCTTGTAAAGTTCGAAGGCTCAACTTTTGCAAATCGTAATAGAATCATGACCGCAGAATCAAAAAAATTCTCTTCATAGGCGAGAGACTTAGCAATTTTTGTGAAGTATGATCGCTCGAATTTTTCTATAGAAATAAATTCTTCAATTTCACTGGCTCGCAGCAATGCAGCGAGCGTAACGCTCTGATCAACTGGCGCAATGAACTGAAATATCTTAATCCCAATCGTATCCAGACTGTTGAGGTCTGCGTATCTACCACCGGGGTTAAGCCAATTGCAAACGATTGAACGAGCCTCATCGCTTTCGTGTAAAAAATTTAGACGATGTGAAAATGATTGTATTATCCTAGTTGCTGATTGATGGGAAAATAAAGCACCTAGCACATTAGATACATGATTTTCTAACGCTTGTTCCGCTAATCTATTCGCAATTGCATGAGGGAGCAGGGCTTTCCATTTACCTCTTTGCTGTATCAGTCCACGTTTTTGTAATGCAATAACATGACGATTTAAAGTTTGAACTGAGATATCACATAGTGATGCAAGAAATGATAACTCCGATTCATCACTTATATCTTCTGAATTAAAAGAGTATAGCAAACTGCATATTTCCGCACTTCGCAGTAGATTCTCATCCTGCGTATTGCTTTGCCAAAAAAGGCGCTTAAATAGTTCATTATTTTCTAGCTTGCTCAGTTGTCCTTTGCCTTCTGATGTTCCCGCCAATGCAAAGGCCACACGTGCATTCCCTCCAGAAAATTCGGCAATCTTCTTAATGTCGCTATGTGTCAATTCAGGGAACCGGCGAGCAACCAATTTCTCTACCAATTCCTCTGATGAAGTTTCGAGTCGATAGCATTGAGTTTCGTCAGGTAAGTCATCTTGGATGTCATATTCTAAGGTGACTAGAGATACGTTGCTGTTTTGGCGTTTGACCAGTTCAGTGAGTTTGCTGTGTGTGTCGGCGCCGCAATTGTCTACAATCACTATTGTATGTTGTGTTTCGTTAAGAAGTAGCTCAACCATCATGTTAGGTTGAGGTGTTGGATTATCAGATATGTCAGTATAAATAACGCAATTTTGATCAAGTGCATTTACTTCTTGGACTATACGCTCATCAAACAGAGCCTGCACTAAGCGAGTTTTACCAACGCCAGAAAGACCAACTATGCGGATTGATGACCTAGTCGTTTGTAGGTCCTGTCGTAACTGACTGATTGCCTCCTCAATGGAAATAAGTTGACGTGAATTAGGTGCTTTGACTTTTACTTTGTCATCAAGAATGTATTCCGCCCGTATATTGTCTTCACGGTACGCCCATGCTGTGTAAGGCTTCCACCCAACAATAGATTGCCCTATTACGGATCTGATCCATATAACAATTGCAGGAAATTGTTCTGTCCAGTCAGCTATTTTTTGAGAGTCATAAAAATCAGCATGAATTTGACCACTTAGTCCAGCTTTAGCAATGCAAGACTGCATGCTTGCTATGCGATCGCGTAATGCGCTGTCGCTTACATCGCTTTTAGTTGAAGTAATAATATATGCACCAGAATCGCTTGCTAGATTCGCTATGGGTGGTAGAAGCTTACCCTGCTTCATCATCTCCTTATTTATCGATGCCGATGTAAATGTTTTAACAGCCTTCACCTGAAAGATTGTTTTATTTCGAGGAATATAGCCAGTTATGTTTTTTTTATCCTCAATCACTACACGCACGTCAACTCCGCCATCTTTTGCGCGCTGATCGCCTCCCCAACTTACCGTAGCAGAAGAAACATTATTCTTGCGCACTTCGGCGCGGCACAGCCTAGAGATCAGCTCCCTTGCTTGGCTGTCATCCAATTGTTGGATATTTTGTTTTGAGACTCTGAAAACAGGGTGCATATATTAGAATTTTTGGGGTTGCCAATTAGTTCTCTAAAAATAACACTATAAATGTATTTAATGTGACAGCCTTTGATAGTTGGTTTCTTTTATGATGAACTTTAAATGTGCATCAATCTTTAAAATATATATGAGTCACTGTCTAT
The DNA here is from genome assembly GCF_003201815.1 of Undibacterium pigrum. Taxonomy (GTDB): domain Bacteria; phylum Pseudomonadota; class Gammaproteobacteria; order Burkholderiales; family Burkholderiaceae_D; genus Undibacterium; species Undibacterium pigrum. The sequence goes on along the minus strand of NZ_QJKB01000013.1, from coordinate 77,223 downwards.
TGCAGCGATAAGATCAATCTTGCATCGAGTGAAGTAATAAAGAAACTTATCGGCAAGTATGCCGACCTAAGATGCTAAATAATAACTACTGCAGTAATCTTAATTAGATCAAGTTGTTCACTCATAACTTGGCAAACTTCCCCGCCAAAAACTCCACTAGCGCCCGCACCCGGTTCGGTATGAAACGCCCACTCGGCAACAAGGCATGCAGCGGATAAGCCTCCGTCTCCCAGTCCGTCAGCAGCGCCACCAGGCTGCCATCTTCCAGCTCTTGCCTAACGTCAATCAATGATTTGAAGATGATGCCGGCACCGGCTATCGCCCACATGCGGGCGAGTGAGGCGTCGTCGGCGCTGCGGTCGCCTTTTACTCTGACTTCTTTCCATTTGCCGTTTTGCCCAAAGCGCCAGGTTTTGTGCAGGCGGCTGCTGCGTTCGAACAGCAGGCAATTGTGGTGTGTCAGGTCTTGCGGTGTTTGCGGGGCGGGGTGGCGTGCCAGGTAACTTGGGGCTGCGCAGAGTATGGGGCGGCTTTGTGCCAGTACCCTGGCGACCAGACGTGAGTCTGTCAGGGTGCCATATCTTATTGCGACATCGACTTCATCGCGTACTACGTCGAGTGGCCTGTCACCGACATTCAATGCCAGTTGTACGCCGGGGTGCAGGGCCAGGAATTCATCAAGCCACGGTAGCAGGGTGGTGCGGGTCAGGTCGGACGGGGCGGCGACGCGTATCGTGCCGACCAGGGCGGTGCGGGCTTCTGATACCTGGGATTCGCCTTCATCGAGCAAATCAAACGCTCTTTGCGCATAGTCGAGCAGGATTTGCCCCTGGGCGGTGATGCGTAAGGCGCGGGTAGATCGTTCAAACAGACGGGTGCCCAACTGGGTTTCCAGTCGCTTGAGGGTGGCGCTGGCGGCTGCGGGTGTCATGCCCAGCACGCTGGCTGCGCCTGAGAGTGAGCCGCAGCGTGCGGTTTGCACGAGTACATGCAGGTCGCTGAGATTTTCAATTTTCATTTGAAAGTGATAGTTATTTATCGGTCTTATCAATTCATGCTTCAGATTCTACAATGCCTGCACTGATCTGGAAATGTTTCTGGACACCATACCGATACCTAACATACTCAACATACTCAAGGACTCAACATGAAAGCCATCGCTTATCGCCATTCTTTGCCTATCGATAACACTGCATCACTGGAAGATGTGGAATTGCCAAAACCGGCACTGGAAGCGCGTGACCTGCTGGTGCGCGTGAATGCCATCTCCGTCAACCCTGTCGATACCAAGGTCAGACTGGGCCGCGCACCTGCTGAAGGCCAGTTGAATGTGCTGGGCTGGGATGCGGTTGGCATCGTTGAAGAAGTCGGCGCGGCAGTCAGCAATTTCAAAGCGGGCGACCGTGTTTACTATGCTGGCGCGATAGACCGCCCCGGTGCAAACAGTGAATTGCATGCGGTGGATGAGCGCATCGTCGCCAAGGCACCCACTACGCTGGATGATGCACAAGCTGCCGCCTTGCCACTGACAACGATTACTGCCTATGAATTGCTGTTTGAACGCCTGGGTGTCGCCAAGAATGGCGGCGCAGGCCAGACCTTGCTGGTGATAGGTGGTGCCGGTGGCGTAGGCTCCATCCTCATACAACTGGCACGCCAGTTGACGCAATTGCGTGTGATTGCCACAGCTTCACGTGCCGAGACACGTCAGTGGTGCCTGGATCTGGGCGCGCATGCTGTGATCGATCATTCGAAACCTTTGAGTGTTGAATTGAAAGCCATAGGCATTAATGAAGTCGATATCGTCGCTGGTCTGACGCAGACAGCCCAGCACTATGCAGAAATCATCGCCAGTCTGAAGCCACAAGGCAAGCTGGCCGTGATTGACGACATGGTGGCGCTGGACTTGATGCAGTTGAAAGGCAAATCCATCTCCCTGCATTGGGAAATGATGTTCACACGCTCAATGTTCAAGACCGTCGATATGGATGAGCAAGGCAAGCTGCTGGCAGAAGTGGCGGCACTGGTGGATGCAGGCAAAGTACGCACGACTGTGAATGCGAATTTTGGCAAGATCAATGCGGCAAACTTGCGCAAGGCGCATGCCCTGATAGAAAGCGGCAAGGCGCAAGGAAAAGTTGTGTTGCAAGGTTTCTAAATTAAATTCCGCCAGAAAGTTTTTATGCAAGCAACGAACATCAATAAATCATTTGCAGCGCCCAGCATCACCCGCGATGCTGCGCATGCCCTGATCACTGCAGCCAGTGCTGCAGCCCGCGATATCGGTATCGATGTCACGATAGCTGTGACTGATAATGCAGGTCACCTGAAAGCATTTGAACGTGCGGACACTGCCGCATTTTTGACGGTGGATGTGGCAATCGATAAAGCATGGACGGCTGCCTCGTTTGGCCTACCTACCCATACCTGGACAGCAATCATTAGCAATGATGTGGTGGCCCAGCTTGCCCACAGGCCGCGCCTGGTGGCGGTTGGTGGTGGTTGCCCGATTATTGAAAATGGCAAGGTCATCGGTGGCATAGGTATATCAGGCGGTAATGCACTGCAAGACCAGCAGGCGGCAGAAATTGCACTGGCTGCGCTAGGCTTCGAAGTGAAGGCATAAGTTCAGACCATTTTTTGAGAGTGCATGCCTTCACTTCAAAGCCCAATGCACTCTTTTTCTACAGAGATCAAACAACATGACAACCATCATTGACCGCTCATTCGTCAACATTCTGGCTACGGTTTTACTCATACTGAGCATGTCCGTTGCCAGGGCAGAAAATACCAGCGGGGCAGATGCCGTAAAAGCCGCATCGGTCGATTTTTTCAACAGTGTCAGCCAGCGTAATTTAGTAGCAGTTGCCAGTTATCTTGATACTGAAGGTTTTACTGAGTTCGTCGCTGAATCAGACAAGCTCTTGCAACTTGACGCGAATGCCTTTGGGGGACTATTCAAATCCGGTGCGAAAATCGATTTGCGTCTTGGTGATATCCAAGTCAAGGCCACGGTTGATGCAGCGATAGTGACTGGTACCCGTGTTGGTGCTATTACAAAGCCGGGTGTTGCAGTGGTCGAAGGTAAATCGCTGATCACGATGGTGTGGTTTAAAAAAGAAAATGCCTGGCTATTGAAGCATATCCATCTGTCACCTGTGACCGGCAATCAATAAGCGACGGTTAGTGGACCGTAACAGTGAAAATCGGAGTGCCTTCCATGTGCGCGACGATTATGGCTGCGTTACAAATGCTCGCGATAGTCCCACTATCGCTGTGCTTTGCGCCTTCCCCTGATTCGCCGGGCACATGTCTTTCACTCTCGATTTCACCGTTACAGTCCACTAAAGACGCGGCAACCACATGCCCATAAACGCCACAACGATGCCCATGCCGCTGGCTGCACTCAATACAAGTAGCGCCCCGGCCATGCTGAAGTGAGCGGCTTTGTTTTTGCTGTCTTGCGCACGCAAATATAATTCGCAGACGATCAGCGGTATGAGTGAATTGGCAAAGGAGATGAAACTCAAAAATGGTCCCTCGAAAGTTTTGGGATTAAAACCTGCCGGGCCGTGATTGATGGCTATCCAGAACATCAAACCTATGCGAAAGAACCAGACACCATTCGCCAGCAGGAACAGGCGCAGTGCCCAGCGGCGGTGCAGGGCGAACTGGCGTGCGAGAGCATGGCGCAAGGCCATGGCTACGCAGACCAGGATTAATACAGCGTTCAGACTGACACCAAGATGCTGGGTAAAGTCCCCCACGCCATTGCGAAACCACACCATGTATAAACCGGTCGTGGAAGCAATGACGAGGCTGGATAAATAAATACGGCCGTTCCAGCGATGGAATTTTGGTGCTCGTGCGCGGATTTGCGGAATCATCTGCAATATGCCCGCCAGGGTAATACTGGCCGCCAGAAAGATGTGCGTGATAATGGCGAAATTGCCCGCGCTGTCGCCCTTGATATAGCCGTGGGGCAGTACTTTGCTCCAGGCAGCGAGATCGCCTTTCATCGCAGACAGGACATAAAAACCAAGGATGTAATAGACGAATAATAGCTGGCCTATGATGGCGACTGAGAACCACAGTCCTGCGGCATATTTCAGGCCGACACGAGAGAGTTTCTCATTGCCATATTTTGCTCCCAGAGGTGTGGCCTGTGCAGAATATATATTCGTTTCATAAACAGTGTCTTGCGTCATTTGAAAACTCCTTTTGCTGAAGTGCGTGGTTGTGTCTGATCCTGCCGAACAGGCGTGAGTGTGCGTGCAAAGCCTGCCTGCAAAGGCGGATTTGCTTTTATGGTTTGTTACTGGAGAAAATCAGTGCGGCGCTACATTTGCCTGAAAAGATGCAGATAGCTGCGGCTGACTGGTAATACATCGGGGCGGCCGCGTATATGCAGTTCGGCAGTTTCATTCATGCCACGTGTGACCTCACTGACATAGTGCAGATTGACGATGACAGAGCGGTGGGTTTGTGCAAAACGGTCGGGGTCAAGTTCATCGCTGAGTTCACGTATGCTTTTGCGTATCAGAGCCTCGCCACCGTCCCAGGCGACCAGGGTGTATTTGTCGTCAGAGCGCAGGAAGGCGATTTGCTCTACTGGTATCAGGCGCACGCTATTGCCTACCGATGCTTTTATCCATTGCAGGTAGTTTGTTTTTGGGCTGCGCTGGCGCATATCGCTGGCCATGCGGTCGAGCAGAGCCTCATAGCTGGAACTTATATCTGTTGTTTGTTTCAGTCGCTGTTGCAGGCGCGTGATGGTATCTGCCAGGCGCGCTTCTATGATGGGTTTGACGATGTAATCAAGAGCACCTTGCTCAAACGCCTGCACTGCATATTGTTCATAGGCAGTAAAGAAGACGATATGTGCCCTGCGTGCGATAGATCTTGCTGCTTCTATGCCGTTCAAGCCCGGCATGTGCACGTCCAGAAAGACAATATCTGGCTGATGAATATCAAACATCTCCACTGCTTCGCGGCCATTGCGGGCTTCATCGACGATATGCAACTCCGGCCACAAGCGTGCCAGGTTGGTGCGCAGATGTTCTCTCAGCAGTGGTTCGTCGTCGGCGATTAATGCTGTAATTTGCGTCATGCCTTGACTTCCGGATGAAAAATTAACTCAACACGCAAACCATGTAGTGTCTGCTCATGCAAATCGACACGCGCATCTTTGCCAAAACAGGCTTGCAGTCTTGCTTTCACATTTGCCAGGCCAGTACCTGGTATGGCAGTTTCTGCCATGCCTATGCCGGTATCGGCTACCCAAAGCGTCACTATGTTGTTTGCGTCCTGCTTGCCGCCGACTTCGATACTGCCACCTTCTGTGCTGGGGTCTATGCCATGGCGTACGGCATTTTCTACCAGGGTCAGCAAGGCCATGGCAGGGAAGCGCAAGCCTTTTAATTCAGGTGCCAGTCTCAACTCAAATTGCAGGCGGTCAGGCATGCGCATGTGCATGATTTCGAGATAGGCGCTGACTAACTGCATTTCGTTTTCCAGCGTTGCCTCCGCATCATTCAGGCGCGGCATCGCGGCGCGCAGATAGGCAATCAGGTGACGCAGGACCGGTGCTGCATTCTCTGAACCCGCTTCGACCAGGGCTTGCACATTCGCCAGCGTATTGAACAGGAAGTGTGGTTCTATCTGCGCCTGTAGCAGGCGCAGGCGGGCATCCAGCACTTCACGTTCGAGCGCGTTCTTTTCCAGTTCCAGTTGTAGCCGGTCTGCACGTTCACGTTGCTTGTCTTCGCGCTTGATCGCTGCGACGGCGACCAGGGACCCAAAAAACAGCGCAAGTATCGTACTGGTGGCAAAACCTGACAAGAGATTATTCGCCCTGATGAAGTTCATGAAACCACCCGCTATCGCCACATAGGCTGTCAGGCTGGCAAACGGTGCCAGCAGGCACACAGCGGTCACCCTCACCAGCCAGCGCGGTATCCAGCGCGGCAACCACAGCAAGCGCCAGGTGCCTGAGAAAGTGAACGCCAGCAGCATGACCATGGCAATGAAGGTGGTACGCTTGAGTACGAGCGAGAAAGGTGACTGGAAGACTGGCGTGGTCACCCAGGCGATCAGCAGGCTGATGATAAACACTACGGCAATTTGTCGCAGTCTTGGCAGGGCAGGCCAGCGTGGAGTGGTTGGGTTGGCGGTTTTCATGTAGCCAAGATAGCGGGAAGTACAAATTTCAACAAGCAGCCTAGCGCAGGTTTGCGATTAATGACGGTTTTCGGGGCTTGAACGACGGAGGAGGGGGAACCCTGTCCTGCCAGGTGGCAGGACAGTAACTCCAGCAATGAATTATGGTGCAGAGGCAGGGCTAGCCAGGGGTTTGTCCTTGTCTACGACATAGACACCTACCAGCTTGATGGGCACACTGCCATGGTTTTTTGCGCTGTGGACAACGCCGGCAGGTATGACAAAGCCTTCGCCAGCCTTGACCTTGCGTGCAGCCTGGTTGGCAACCAGCAGTTCTGCTTCGCCTTCCATGACAAAGCTGATTTCATCCCCGGGATGGGTATGCCAGCCAACCACTGCACCAGCGGCGATTTCTACGCGGGCAATCACGTCTTCCTTGCCGGGGATGGATGAATCTGCCTTGGTGACGATGGTGCGGGTAATGCCAGTGCTTTGCGCCAGCAGTGTGCTGCTGATCAGCAAGAGGCTGATGGCAGTCAATTGACGCAGGTGTTTTGTGGTGGTCGGATGCAAGATGAGTCTCCCATGTTGGATGCTAATGATGATCATGCGTCGTTGCGCATGGTCATAATTACTATCCTTTTTGACTTGGGAGTCAAGTTGAAATGCTGCTGTTTTACGCGGATGTTGTTTCCCGGAGTCTCAGTAATGCAGGGGGCGTGTTTTAAGCGCACCCCGTTAGCAATGACTAGGCGTCGGCTGTTTTCACCAAAGAGTCTGGCGCATCTTTGCTTGCCGTTTCCTTGCCATGATTGGCGCTGTCTCCGAAGGATACAAAGCGTGTCATGACCAATACCGGTATGGCGCTGAGCAAAACCCAGATGAAGAAGTTCTTGTAGCCCAGTGCTACTTGTATGTCACCGCTGATGGTTTTGAACAACACAAAGCCCAACTGCATGACACCTGTACCAAGTGCATAGTGAGCAGTCTGGTATTTGCCGACAGCGACAACTTGCATGATGAACAGTATCAGGCCGACAAAGCCAAAGCCATAGCCAAACATTTCCAGCGCCAGTGCAGTTGTGATGATGGTGATATTGTCAGGCAGAGTAGTGCTGAGGAAGAAGAACACCAGATTGGGGACATTCATCGCCAGAATCAGCCAGGGCAGGGCGCGCTTGAGGCCCAGCCAGGAGGCGAAATATCCGCCCAGCACACTGCCACCCAAAAAGGCGATGGTGCCAGCCGTGCCATAGGCCAGGCCGACTTGCTCGGTAGTCAAACCCAGACCGCCCAGGTTTTTTGCTTCACGCAAAAACAATGGGCCTATGGTTTGTATCTGGCCTTCGGCGGCGCGAAACAGGATGATAAATGTGATGGCCAGCCAGATGCCGGGTTTTTTAAAGAAATCAATAATCACATCCTGCAGAGTCAGGAAGACGCTGCGCATGGATGCTTCAGTATTGGTGTTTTTTGTGCCAGGCAAGGCCCAGCTATGGTAGAGGCCCAGCACTACCAGCATGACACCCATGATGGCAAATATCACTGTCCAGGCCTGGGCAGGGTCCAGGCGTTTTTCAAGGTAGCCCGCCAGGTAGACCAGACCACCCAGAGTAATGAATTTTGCTGCGTTATAGAAAGCGCCTTGCCAGCCCGCATATTCTGCCTGTTGCTTGTTGCTGAGACTGGCAATGTACAAGCCATCAGCTGCAATATCATGGGTAGCCGAGGCAATGGCCACTATGCCCAGCAAGGCTATGCTGATGGCAAAGTACATGGGTAATTGCAGTGAGACGGCAACCAGGCCCAGCGCCACGCCACCTATCAACTGAAATGCCACAACTACGGCTTTCTTGCTGCTGGCTGCTTCCAGGAAGGGACTCCATAAAGGCTTGAATACCCAGGCCAGGCCAATCAAGCCAGTCCAGCGAGCGATATTTTCATTGGCTACTCCCATGCTTTTATACATCAGGCTTGCCACCAGGGCGACTGCATAAAATGGCAGGCCTTCGGCAAGATATAGCGTGGGTACCCAGCGCATGGGGTGGGGAGTCCTGGTTTTTTCTATGCTCATGAATTTGTCTCTGCCGTCTCTGTTATTTCTGTTGTTTCTATCCAATGGTTCTTGAAAACCGCGTATGCCATGCCTGTTATTTTTGCTTGTGGCTGCCAGCGTGACAAACATACTAGCCACAAAATTGCCGGTCAACTGGTTTTATATTTGCAATGCCACTTAAGTGCCAGTAAGATGTGGCTCACTTGAAATTGGTCTGTAATAATAAGCGTCACACATAAATATCATCGATATTTTCACTATGAAATAAGATTTTTATGCGTGGCTTTGTACTATAAGGCCAGATTCAATACCACTTTGTCAGATTTTAGCACTGGTATTATCCTGCGTGTGGCCCGCCAACAGACTTTTTCTGAAGGCAGGCAATGTTGCAGGCATAAATTGGTATTTCTGCACTGGTCTCAGTGCAATAGGGAGAAATTGGAAATGTCTACAGTAAAACGTTACGCAGCATTGGATGCCATGCGTGGCCTGACGGTCGCCGCCATGCTTTTTGTCAACAATGCTGGTGACTGGTCGCATGTTTTCCCATGGCTGGAGCATGCAGCATGGCATGGTTGCACACCTGCCGATTTTATTTTTCCATTTTTCCTCTTCATACTCGGCGCTTCTCTGGCCATGTCGCTGGATGCGCAATTGGGCAAAGGCATGGATGTAGCTGCCGTGCGCAAGGGCATACTCTGGCGCAGCCTGCGCATGTTCTTGCTGGGCGTGGTCTTGCACCTGATTGCCTGGGCACTGATTGATGGTCGCCACTTCCGTCTCATGGGAGTCTTGCAGCGTATAGGTATTTGTTATGCCGTGGCGGCTTGCCTGATTATCCATGTGCGGCAATTGTCCAGACAGGTCATGATTTGTATCGCTGCCATGCTGGCGTATTGGGCTTTACTCGCATGGGGCGGGTCTTATGAACCGCACCTGAATCTGGTGGACAAGATAGATACAGCCATACTGGGCAAGCTGGCCTATAGCTATGATGTGCAAACCGGTCTGGCGCAAGAACCGGAAGGTTTGCTGTCGACCCTGATGGCCATGGCCAGCGCGCTGTTTGGTGTCTGGGCAGGCAGGGCCATGCGTGATGGTCAACTGAAGCAAATGCTGGCTGGTGCGGCTGGCTTGATTTTGCTGGCACTGATCTGGGCTGCCTATCTGCCTTTCAACAAGCAATTGTGGACACCGTCCTTCGTTTGCTGGACCAGTGCCTGGGCGATATTGCTCTTGCTGGTCATGCACGTGCTGATCGATAAGCAGGGCTGGCCAGCCATAGGAAAAAGTTTTGGCGTGAATGCTATTGCTGCTTATGCCGGAGCCTGGCTGGCAACCTGCGTACTTGCCTGGACGGGCTGGGATAATCTGATTTACCAGCAAATATTTGCACCGGCACTGGTCAGCCGTTTCAGCGCGGATTCTTCATCCTTTGCCTACGCAGCTGCATTTACGCTGGTGTTTGCTGCCCTGACTTTTGCTATGAACAAAAAGGGCTGGCGGATTACGATATGAATCTAAGGGAGGGGAGTGCGGTGGGTGTACTCCCTGGACAGCCGTGCAAGGCTGACCAGGGTGCTTGCAATTAATTACATCATGAGGGCGGTAGCAAGAGTATCAATTTGCTCTTCCTGCTCGTCCATGATGATCTGGAAACTGCTGTCTTCGGTATCAAAGTTCAGGCGGCGGGCAAAGCGCTTATTGTATTCCCTGTCCACATCATGCAATGGTGACAGTACAGGTGCTATGTCATTGGCCAGGATCAGGGTGTCACCCAGGGATTCTGGCGGGAAGGCGCAAACACCGTGCCACATGGCCTCTACGGCGTTCATGACACTCTCAGGTATATTCAACTGGCGCATGATGCCGCGGCCTATCATGCGTTCACCATATTCGATCCAGATTTCTGGTTCGCCATCCAGTAAACCAGGAAATTCTTCAGCGCGTGAGATCAGGTAGAAACCACCGATTTCATGGACGATACCGGCAAACATGGCTGTTTCAGGATCAACCCTGGTCACTTGCTTGGCGATGACTTGCGCCAGGGAAGACACATGGGCAGAATGCTCCCACAAACGGTCTGCCTTATGCTTCAAAACCGGGTCTTTGACCTTGCTATTGAGCTGACGCACGATGACGGCTGCCAACATGGCTTTCAGGGTGCGGAAACCCAGACGGTTTACCGCCAGCCTGACATGCGTGATTTCACTGGTGGAGCGGCGATAAGCTGCCGAGTTGGCGATGGCGACTGTACGTGCAGACAACAGAGGGTCGGCCATGATGAGTTTGGCTGCCGTATCAATATGGCAATCAGGATCGTCAAGAATACGTTGTAGTTTTAGTGAAGCTTCCACATTGGTAGGGAAAACTATATCCCCACGATTGACTTCTGCGGCTATGCTTTTAAAAATTTCCAACCTGTCCATGACTTTCTCCCGGTAATCATCTGGCGATTCCTCCACTCATTGGCCTGCTTGCGACATAAACTCGCGCTTTGCGGCTAAACATAATACTAGAAGTTGCCATGAGGAATGATCGACTGCCTTCATGATAGTCAAAAAATTCTCAAAAGCAACTTCTAATTTAACTTTATTTTGCAATCATTCCCAACCTGCCAATAGCATACGCGTTCAGGAAAATCATGCAAGTTTTAATCAGGGGGGTAATTTACCAAAATTTCCACCACTACGTATATAGACGGAAAATCATCTCTTTGTACTTTGGCATGGTAAATTCCGCTTTTTACAGGCGCGGTGTAGACACCTTGCAGGCTGATTTCTCCAGCGTCAGCTTCGACCATGCTCCAGCTGACTGGCTGGCGCACGTACATGACATTGGGCGGGTAATTTATGTCAGCTTTTAGTGTAATGCTTCCACCCGGCATGACGTTGACGATGTGGTGTTCTACGCTGAGCGTGGGTATAAAGCCGAGCGATGTGTTATTGACTACAACAAGTGCGGTTGCGCTGAGGGTAGGAAAATCTTCTCTTTGAGCCCGCACATGATAAATACCGGGCTTGCCGGGAGCAATGTATTCACCATTGCTGCTGATGCTGCCGCCATCGGCTTCCACAACTTGCCATTTGACTGGCTGGCGAATGTAATCGATGTTTTGCAGATAATCGATTTTTGCAGTGATGACTTGCTTGCCACCGGGTTCCAGTATCAGGGCCGCCGGGAATACATCTATCCTGGCAGCGGTTTCCCACAAGCCCGGGCCGCTGCATGACAAGGATTTCCCATCCTCACCCATCACTACACAACCCGGACGGCCAAATGCCATGATGCCGGGTGTGGTTTTGGTCAGCATGTTCAACATGGGTTGATACAAATTGCTGGCCAGCACCAGATTCAAGGTATCGAGGATTTTGTCTTGTGTATCACCGCCGCCTGGGTTTGCGCTGGTGGCTGCTTTCAAAGGAGTGCTAAAAAAATCGCTGAGGCTACTGGTATCCATCAAACCGCTTAACACGGCACTGACATCGGCTTGCGCTGCTTTGATATTGGCAACTGTCGCGGTCTTGCTGATGGCATCGAAATCGGGATTGGCAAAAACCTTGCTCATATCAGCCAGCATCAGCCTGGTTGAAAGCATTTCAGTCAAGGGTGTCAGATTGATGGTGCCAGCACTGATGGCGATGGAATGCAGTTTTTTTGTATTGGCAGGGTTGCTGGTTTCCAGCAAGCAGGGTAGTGAACTGCCCGAACTCATGGTGATGTCGTATGTACCATCTGTTGCAGTTTTCGTCGTCTCCGCAGCGATGCCTGTACCCGCACGGCATTTTATGCTGACTGTCGCGCCTGGTATTGCCAGGCCTGTTGCTGCAGTACCTCGCAAACTCGGACCAGCCACCAATGGCGCTTGCGGTAGGCTATTGTTGCTGCTACCGCCGCAGCTCGCCAGCAGGCTTGTTATCAGGCAAATGCTGCCTGCCAGAAATATGTGCTTAGCTTTCAATTGATTATCTCGCCATCTATTTTGTTGTCTTATCATCTTAGTCGCTGAGCAGATGTGCAAGACATGAAAAGTGTCGAGGAATTGTCATGAATTTGTAGCACATCCACTCATGATGCAGGAGTGGATATGCCGCAAATTCTGTATGGATTATTCCAGCTTGAAAGCCCTGGCAATTGCAAACCAGGGTATGTACTTGAAGTTTTGCGTTCCATCCGGCAGGCGCTTGTAACCATCTTGTACTACCAGCATGCCTTGCGCAAATTCACCGCCAAAGTTGACGGCGCTGACATCAAGTCCATCAGTCTCTGAAGTGCCATCAATACCTTTGGCCAGATTCATGCCTACGCGAAACTTGCCACGCAGACGATAGGGGGCTTGGGCTTCCAGCACCAGATAGCTGTTGTCGCCCTGGCTCGATACCAACAGGTAATTTTTCTGCTGACCAAAGTAGATAGCCAGGCCTTCAACATCAGCCACCAGCTGTTTGCCAACGGGCATCACCATTTGCAAATCGGCTGGCTGATCTGCCCTGGCAGAGACGACCCATATGCCACGCTTTTCTTCGCCCATGAACAGACGATCAGTCTTGTCATCAGCTACGCAGCCTTCCGGCTGGCTCGCCAGTTTGAAACTGCGTACCAGGCTGCCACTGAAACCTTGTTCATTGTGGGTAATGCGGAACTGCTGGTATGTGCCATCCTTGTCATTCACAAAGGCTTCCAGGCCACCGGTGCGTGGCTGGTACAGGCAAAAGCCATAGATCTTGTCCAGTTTGGTAGGGAAGCGGGCTGCCTCTGTTACTTGGCCCTGGTCATTGATGACATATAGCACCAAGCTGTTTTCATCTCGCTGGGTCGCCATGGCGATATCAAAACTTTGCTGGCCCCATTTGATATTCTGGCGCACATCCACATTATTAAGACGTCCGCTTTCCAGTAACTGGGTTTGCTTGCCCTGCATGTCATACACCAGCAGGCCCTGTTTCTTGTTGGTGCCCAGAACGCGGGAAAGCCTGGCATCCTGTGGATGCACCCAGATGGCGGGATCATCAGCAGCATCGCCGTGACGGGCGACGGTATCGGTTTGTACCGTGGGTTCGATGACGGCTATTTCTGAGGCTGCTGGCTGCTTCCAGGCGACACTGCTGGCACGCCAGGTTTTTGCCTGCTCATCCTGAAGCAGAAAATCCAGTTTATTGCCGGATGCATTCACATGGATATTCGCTGCGCTGTATGGCAAATTCATGATTTGCTCAGACAAGAGGTACTGCCCATCTTTTTGACGATAAAAATGCAGTTTCTTGCCACTGGCATCCAGCACTGCCACGCCCCCTGGCAGCGCACTGATGGCCGTGACACCGCCATGCAACTTACCAAATGGCGCAGCCATGGCGACGGGCTTCAACTTCGCTGCGGTTTCTGCTTCTGCTGTAAATGCCCAGACCCCGCTATCCGGCACGCTCAGGTACAGGGTCTGGCTTTGATCATCAACACGGCAATGCTTGCTGTGTGGCGGTAGTGCCAGCTTGCGTACCAGATGTGCGCTGCCATTGTGCATGACCCATTGCTCGCTCAGTCCTTCCTTGCCTATCAGAAAGACATGATCCAGCTGTTGCGCATCGCGATACAGGCACATGCTTTCCAGTGAAAAGTCCGGCGATGCCATGCTGGCCTGCAAACGCAGTTGCCCGGTTTTCTGATCGGCCACATAGGCGTGGGTCTTTTGCGTGTCGGCGTCCGTAAAGACCGCCAGCATGCCATCTGCATGGGTGCGTGCATCAAGGTGCTTTGCCCGCAGGCTGACTTTGCTACGCTCCTTGCCTTGCGTATCCAGAAGACGCAGGCCTTGTTTATCGAGCGTGAGCCAGCCGCCGTCTGGCATAGCGATAATTTCCTGGGCTTTGCCAGTGACTGCGGGTGGCAAACCTGCTGCTGAAGCGGAGGAAAAGGCCAGTATTGATGCCAGGCTGGATATCAGATATTTTGTTTTCATTATTGTCATCTTCAGAATACGCTGGCTTTCAGTGTGACTTTATACGTGCGTCCATATTGTTCATATTGCGCGTTGTACTGATGTGCGCCTTGATACACATAGTATTTTTCATTGTTCAGGTTTGCTGCTTCAAAGACCAGTTGGAAATTTTTGCTGACTTGATAGGCTAGCGAAAAATCGAGCTGTTTTTGGGTGTCAACAATACGGTCCTGATCTGCGCGCAAGATATCCGTGCCCAGTTCCAGCAGGTAAGGAGATTTATAGTTGAGCGCAAGACGGCTGCTGACGCGGCCATGCTCATAACCCAGCATCAGGTTCATGACGCGGTCAGACTGACCAGGCAGGCTGATGGAACGACCACGAGATTTACCGGTTGCGGTATCAAAACGGGCAATGTCGGCACTGGAACGTGTCAAGCTTGCATTCGCGCCAACGATCAGGTATTTCCAGGGTGCTGACAACATGCGCAAAGGCTGTGAGTAAGACAGTTCTATACCTTTTACGTTGGCGGTGTCACCGTTCGCATAAGAGACAGCGCTGGTATATCCTTGCCATGCACCTGAACCGGCCAGGTTGGTAGTGTAAGTGAAGTTCTTGATATCCTTGTTGAACAGATAGGCTGAGACGCTGCCATCATGCGCCAATATTTTTTCTATACCCAGATCAAGATTGTTTGCTTTCAGGGGTTTCAAATCAGGGTTGCCAATAACTGCCTCGGTAGTGCTGGTGAGGTTGATGCCGGGTGCCAACTGGCTGAAGTTGGCGCGTACAACAGCATTAGTCCACGCTGCGCGTACACTGGTTTTCTGGTCCAGGTCGTAACGCAGATGCAGGGATGGCAGCCAGTCTGAATAACTGCGCTGGCGGCTGATGGCTTGCAGGCTGGTGCCACCCGTCACTTGCGTGCCAGCGGCATCAAACCGGGTGCGTTCTACCCGGGCACCGGCCAGTATGTGCAGGTTATCTCTGTCGAAACTGTTTTGCAGATAGGCAGCGTCGATATTTTCATTGATCTTGTAATCATTGATGGCAGATTCCAGTGCCAGGCGGGCGGCATTCCTGTCCAGGCCAGCCACGCGGGCGCGTATCAGATCAGCGCTGATGGCTGTGCCAATATTACCCAGGGGATAATCGAGCGCCTGGTTTTGCACAAAGGCTGTCATGGATGTGGAACCCGGGCCCCAGTAATTGCCGCTGCTGGTTTTGCTGCTGTTATAAGTCCACTGATTGGTATCATTGGTTTTTTCACGGCGACTGGTCTTGGCACCGAATTTCAGATTCGATTCAAACTGTTCGAAATGGAACTTACGGGCCAGATCAAATTTCAGATGCTGCTCAGTATCCTTGGAAAAACGCTGCTGCAGGCTGATGGCATTCAGGCTGTAGTTTGCCGGATCATAGAGGCTGGCCGGACCGATGATTTTAGGTATTTCGCCATCGTTAAAACCAACACCCGCAAAATTGGCATTGCCACGGAAGCGGCCATCGTTCAAGGCTTCTGGCGTATCTTCGCTAGCGCGGCTGGAACCTGCTGTCAGATCCAGTTTCCAGTCCTGGAATTTTTGTTCTGTGCCCAGTACGATGGAACTGATGGTCTGGGTGTATTTACGCTGGCGTATGCGGCGTTCTGCTCTTGCTGTCGTTGTTGCACCTTCAGCCAGGGTGCCGCTGGCAAAGCTGCCTATGGTGATGCGGTCACGTACTTCATCGTCACTGAAATCACTCAAAAAGCCATGCATGAAGTAAGTTTGTGATGCTGTCGGCTTGTAATCCAGATTCAAGGCATAGGCATGACGTTCACGCACAGGCAGGTAATCACGCAATTCAAATCCACCGAGCTTGCCATTGTCCCAGGCACCACCGGTTTCCACATTGTCTGAACCAAAACTGCGTTTCTCTGCACTGATGCCAGCGGCAATACCCAGTGTGCCACCAGCAAAACGGTCAGCCCACAGGAGGCCGGCATTCGGGCTGGTCTTGCCTGTAACCTGGTCATAACTTGCTCCGGTATTCAGGGTCAAAAATTTTCCTGGCAAGTCAAAGGCAGTCAGGCTCTTGACTTCGACTGCACCGCCTAATGAGCTTGCATCCTGTTCAGGACGCAAGGTCTTGGTGACTTCCAGTGAACGTATCATCCCGGCAGGCAAGACATCCAGTGCTACTGCACGACGGCTGGCTTCTGGCGATGGCACCAGGGCATTGTTGATGGTCACACCATTCAGATCAGCACCCAGACCACGCACAACGATATAGCGACCTTCACCCTGGTCGCGCTGGACAGAGATGCCGGGCAGGCGTGCCAATGCCTCTGCTGCATTTTTATCCGGCAGGCCGCCAATGTCATCGCTGCTGACCACGCTGACGATATTATCGGCTTTTTCCTGCATCTCCAGCGCTTTGCGCAAGCTGGCACGCTGGCCGCTGACAACGACACTGTTGGCATTAATGATGGTCACATTAGGCCCCTGGGCATGGGCGTTGAGCATGGCCGAGATGCCCAGCATGATGATGGATAGTCGAGGAACAGGTTTTTTCTTCAGGGTTTTCATGGACAGGGTTTCCGCAAATAGTGAATGGCAAAAGAGTGGGCGGATTCTAGGGGAGGTATATGTCGGTTCTGTGACAGGTGGAAGCCGGATTTGCCGTTGCGGGGAAATCGCACTGTAAATCGCAAAGATGTGAGCTGAAATGACTTTTGTGTTTGGCGATGAATAACTGATAACTGTTTTTTTGTAAGCTAGACCAAAAAGCTCACCACAGAGACACAGAGGCACAGAGAAAAGCAAGAGAAAAACTAGATCGAACTTCATCAACAAAGTAGAGAAAGTTTAAGTGTCCCAATCTCGTTTGCTTTTCTCCTTTCTTTCTCTGTGTCTCTGTGCCTCGGTGGTGAGAGGTCTTTCAGGTAATGAATTCTTGAAAATGAAAAAGAACTGAGCCGTTTGCACCCCCGTTGTTTTTCATCCATAGACCATATCAAAAAACATCTATGTCATCGCCTTGTCATGCACCTCAATTACCCTCGCGCGACCTGACCTTTGGATGTGAATGCAATGCTTAAAAATTCCATGTTGCGCCTGCATAGAAACTTCATCATCGCAGCCTGTGTAGCCTTGATCAGTTTTATTTTCCTGTATGCCTATATGGGGACGCCGAAGCCCTTCATTAAATGGAAGTGGATGGACATCGTCGGTGAGGGCGGCACATCGGCCATGTCTGGCCTGTGGTTGCTGATCATGCTGAGCAGTCGCCCCAAGGGGCTGGTGACACGGCTGTTTGCCTTCGGCCTGGCAGCCATCATGCTGGGCTCATGGGCAGATTGTCTGGATGAGTTTTTTGCCATACCCAAGGAAGATATCTGGGACAATCTGCTGGAATCCATGCTGGTGTTTGCCGGTATGCTGATAGTCACTGCTGGCATGTATTACTGGCGTGAAGAGCAGTTCACGCTGAATGAACATTTGCAAAAGCGTGAGCGCCTGTTCCGCGATCATCGCGCCTTTGACCGTGTCACCCAGCTCAGCAATGCGGATTATCTGCGCCTGCAAATCAAGCTGGAGCTGGAGAGTAATCCAGGCAAGTCTTGTGCCCTGGTGTTGCTGGACATAGATCAGTTCCATCTCATCAATCGTCAATATGGCCAACACGAAGGTGACAGAGTCTTGCAGGCAGTCAGCCATATGCTCTTGCTGAACCTGCATAATCAGGATGTGCTTTGCCGCTATGCCGGTGACAGATTTGCCCTGGTCTTGCATGACCGCAGCCTGGAAGAAGCCGAGGCGCTGGCACTACATCTATGCCATATGGTCAGGCAAATGCGCTATTGTGCGCAAGAGCAGACACTGACTATCAGCATGCGACATGCCTGTACCTTGGCAGATGATGTACCCGATACTTTGCTAGCAAGGCTCAGTAAAAACCTGGAAGCCAGCGCGCATCAGTTTACCGAGCCTTCATTGGCCGCGGGTGTACTGTAATGCGCTTCCATCAGGTAGCCGATACCTGCCTGCCAGCGCAATATCATGCCGCCCAGATACTGGCTTATACCCGTAGCCGCGAGGTGGATGATGCGTTTATCCTGCGCGGCAGTGCGCTTGATGCAGGGAGTATCACACAGGGACAATGCCATATCAGTCCCCAGCAATACCTGCTGTTGCTGGGTAATGCTTTGCAAGCCCTGCGTAGTGCCGACAGCAGTTTCATGCTGGGCCAGCAAATGTTGCCCGGGCATTTTGGCAGTGTCAGCCATGCCTTGTTGCAGGCGCAAAACCTGCGCCAGACACTGGATATTTTATGTCTGCATTCCACCCGCCTGTGTCCTTTGCTGAAACCCAGATACAGTGTGGGACAGGACTTCAGTATTCTGTACTGGATGGATAGCTATGGCGCTCCCAGCTTGCGACCCGCGATTGTCGAGATGCATATGACAGCCGTGGTGGCCATGTGCCGCTGGCTGAGTGGCAGGCGTTTGCCCTGGCGTTTTTGCTTCAACCGCAGCACTGCCCGGCATACCGAGCAACACGAAGTGCATCTGGGAGGCGAGTTGCGCTTCAATTGCCATCTTGATGCCATGCTCATCCCTACCGAATATCTAGACTTGCCCTGGCCGCGCGGCAATGCGCTGGCGGCAGATGTCGCCTTGCAACAGGCACAGCAAGATGCCCGGGCTGCAGATGAAACACCAGGCTTGCTGGATGCCGTCTACGACTATTTGCTGACCAATATACGATGTACCCCCAGCCTGGAACAACTGGCGGCGGCATTTGCTGTCAGCCCAGCCAGTATGAAACGCTACCTGGCCAGGCATGGCACGCACTTTCAGGCTGAACTGGATCAGGTACGTACGCATGTGGCCTTGTATTTATTCCAGAGCCGCCAGTACGACAATGAAGCCGTGGCTCAGCATCTGGGGTTTCATGACGCAAATAATTTTCGCCGCTCTTTCAAGCGCTGGACTGGACTGACCCCAAGCAGCTTGAAAGAAAACCTGATGCAAGATTTCCCAGGCCTGAATTTCAGTGTTGGAATCCAGGCTTAAGTAAGCTCACTTCAATTGCTATCCCTCATGCCGTCTACATGATTTTTCATGCTTCTATTAGTATTGACATTAATTAATTCAGCAATTAACATATTAGTTAATTATTGAATTATTGTTCTACCTTGAAGGAGTATGAAATGAGCATGGAACTTAGTTATCTGGTCTATTCAATTGTTTCTATCGTCATGACAATCTGGGTCGCAAGGACTTTGTCAAAAAACGGTGAAGTGTTCCTGGTGAAATGTTTTGGTCAGGATGAAGTGCTCGCAAAATCCACCAATCATTTACTGGTCGTCGGTTTTTATCTGATTAACATAGGTTTGATCGCGATTCGTCTGGATGGCTGGCATATCTCTCCTGGTGACGGCTTGATCCCCTTTGTTGGTAGTAAAATAGGCGTTTCTGTGCTCAGCATTGGTGCCATGCACTTTTTTAATATGGTCATGATTGCCAAATTTGGCAGAACTGTCAGTGCCTGGGTGAGAATCAACGACAGGCGTGAAGCTGAAAATTTTTCTGCCCCTGCATAAGCAATAATGAAATAGATGTTGTCTGTGCTTTAGTAGGGAACTGTCTTTAAGTTTTGGCCTGAGAGCGAGTCCTCAGAGATTGTTCTCAATGTAATTAGCAAAGTACAGATCGGTTTACGTAATGCTATTGCCGCGCTTAATTGGCGTGGCAATAGTCTTTTGAAAATGAATAATGTCGTCTGATAAGATTTTTGAGGCTTTGGCATCATCGCCACGCAGGCAGATTCTTGCTTATTTATCTGAGCAGGAACTGACTGCGGGAGACATTGCTGCGCGCTTTAAAATGAGTGCGCCAGCCATTTCCCGCCATTTGTCGGTGCTGGAAAATGCTGGCCTGATTTCTGGTGAGCGTCAGGGGCAGTTTGTGATGTACAAACTAAATGGTGACAGCCTGGTTAATACCTTGACCCAATTCGCTTTTTCTATTTGCCCGGTCGGCGCTCCTCTGAAACGCGAAAGCAAGGCAAAAGCAAAGTCGGGTGTCACCAAGGCTAATGTGGCTGATAAAACCTGATTACTTCAAACTCTTATTGCTTGCCGCAACTATAAAATTTCTTTTGCCAAATCAATCAATGTATATCTTTGATTCGTCTTTCATTCGGCACGCTAGAATCTTCCCCCCGGTTTTGCCGCACGCTCATAGAGATCATCTTCAATAATATCCTGATGAGAACAAAGGCAATAAACAAGGTAATGATCAGCGGAATAATGGTGATCAACAGTGCAATAGCAAGAATAATAACCAGGATTTTTGGCAGGGGCGTGCGCAGCAGGCGTACGCCCACTTTTTGCCCTATCTGGCGAAATTCTTGTGAAACCTGTCTGAATACTGAGTACAGGTATTGGCTGGTGCTACTTTTCATAGGTCACTCCTGAAGATGGTGCTTGCTTTAAATGAAGAAGTGTTGTCATTATCGGTATGACAGTCAAAATAGTCTACGGTAATTTTAAAATGACATTGCCGATAATTGTATCCATATCATTTCGCTCATTTGACCAGTTGTGACTCATAAAATTTCAGTGACTCTGGAAATTTGAGGCAGGTTTTATAAGTGCGTGTGCTTGCAAGCTCACGTTTATCCACTTCTTCAAGTTTTTTCCAGACAGCTGCGATAGCCGCAGGCATATCCTTTTTCGACGCACCTTTATCATTGATGAAGTGCTGTTCCAGTGTGCCGATGGAACGGGCCATTACCGCAGCATGTAGATTGCGCCATTTGGTTTGCTGTGGAATTGCCTGTATGTGCAATTTATTTTCGCAATATTCGCTTTCACTTTTTGCTGTCTGGAAGTACATGAGGTTCCTGTAGGCTTCCTTGTCATTCATTGCATTTGCACTGAAGCTGATGGCCGCAAGTGCAAAAAATAAGAGCAGGGGCGTTGGAAACTGGGACATTTTTTTAAGAAAAAGATGAGTATTGATCAAGGCTGCATTATATGAATCAGAATATGCCTGTGCTACGGTAATCCAGTGCAGGCATTACCATATATTTTTGTGGATCAATTTTTTTCGAGCACCAATAAAAAACGGCTGAAATTACTTCAGCCGTCCTTTGATTCAACAATCAATACAATTATTTTGCCTTACCCAAATGTTGCAGGAAATAGGCTTCATACTTCTTGTGCCAGGCCTTGGCTTTGACTGCACCACCCATGCCGTGTTCACCATCCGGATCAAGGAAGAGGTCGACCAGGGTTTCCTTGCCGTTTTCCAGCAGGGCGCGGTAGACATTGACTGTATCCTGATACAACACATTCGGGTCTTGCATACCGTGGACCAGCATCAGCGGTTTTTTCAGGCCAGCAGTCAAAGGTAGTAGCGAGTATTTACGCAAGTTAGGCTTGCTGCGCTCGGTCTTGCCTATGGTGCGGCCGCTATACCAGCTATTGTAGTTTTCCCATTCTGTCGGGCCAGCACCGGCGATACCGGCAGCGAAGGTGTCAGGGCTGGTGTACATGGTGTATTGAGTCTGGAAGCCGCCGAAACTCCAGCCTGTCAGGCCTATGCGCTTGCCGTCGACGCCCAGGTTTTTTTGCATGTATTTTGCCAGGTCTTCCAGGTCTTCTGTCTGTGGCTTGCCTACCTGTTCCCAATTGGCATCGCCAAACTTGCGGCCATAGTTGGAATGACCACGCGGGTCAACCGCCACAGTGACATAGCCATGTTTAGCTGCCATATACATCCCAAACATATAGGCAGTTTGCTGGAAGCTGTCAGTCTCGACGATGTGCCTGTCATTCAAAGGGCCGCCATAGGTGTAGACAATGGCAGGGCGGTGGTCGGATGAACTCAAGCCGGCTGGTTTGAAGACATAGGCCTGTATCTTGTCGCCATGGCGGTTGGTGTAGCTGAAGCGCTCAGGGCGTTGCAGGTCGATTGCATTCCATTGCGGGTCATGGCTTTGCGTCAGCGTGACGGATTTCGTTTTAGTGATATCCACCAGTTTCAATTCAGGACGGCTGGACCATTGGCCTGCCATGCTGGCCAGCTTGTCACCACTTTCCGTCACTGCGCTGTTGCGATGGAAATCACCTGCCTGACCTATCGCTTTCATGTCACCTGTAGTCAGATCGACTTTATAGGCATTCATGGCAGCAAAATCATCCTTGTTGGCAAGTACAAACATGGATTTGCTGTCTTCACTGAAGCCTATGATACTGTGCGCTTCAAAATCACCTTTCAGTATCTGTCTGGCACTACCATTGCTGACATCAATGACATAGGGCTGGCGATAACCCTGTTCATCAAGTACGGCGATCAATTGTTTGCTGTCAGGCGTAAAGCGGGGGGCCAGCACGTTGACGACTTCATGACCGACATTGCCACGTCTTTCCAAAACCATTTGTGGTTTGGCACCTTCTTCTGCCTTGCCTACATAAATGCGCAACAAGTCTTTTTCGCGTTCCCAGGTAGAGAAGGTGTAACGGCTGCCATCCTTGGCCCAACTGACCGGGCTCATTTCAAACCAGACATCACCACCGTCATTGGTGAACACTGGTTGAGGCTGGCGTGCTGAGGCGTCGCCAACGCGGCGTATGTACAGGGCCGTAGCGAGTATTTTGCGTTTGTCGTCGGATACTTCGCGCGATACTTTTTTAGCAGTGGCAAAACGTTCGCTGTAATTCATGATCTCGACCTGGCGCTCGGCTGGTGGAGTTGGCTTGCCGCTTTCTGGCTTGGCATCTGGTGCCTCGGCAGAAATCGCCATCCATTGCTTGTCTTCACTCAGCACTGTATTGGCTATGCGGTATTTTTTATCTGCATCGTCAGGATGTATCAGTTCACGGTTCAACTGGCGTATCGCGCTGCTACTAAAGCTGGCATTGAACAGGCGTTTTTCATCCATGTAGATATAGCCATTGTCGTCTGCCTGATAGGCGACGATGCGTTCGGTTTTGTCAGTCTGTGTCAGACGTTCTATCTTGCCGTCAACTGCATTCAGGCGGAACAGGTCACCGCGGTATTGGAAGATCAGTTCATTCTTTTTATTCGCCCAGACCAGTGCATCTACACCTGGATAGAGGTCGCTAGGCTTGAGTTTTTCTTTTTCCAGTTTCTTTTTCAGTTCATCACGCAGTTCCCAGATTTCCTTGGCCTTGTCGTCTTTTGCGTCTTTCTTTTCATCTTTCTTGTCGCTGTCATTTTTGGCTACACTGGCAGTGCCGGTTTTTGCTGCGGCTGCCGCGGCTTTTTCTCTGGCGGCTTCAGCATCTACTTCAGCTTTCTTGGCAGCGTCCCTGGCTTTTTTCTCGGCCAGTTCACGTTTTACTTCTTCCAGTGCTGCTTCTTCCCATTGCATCAGATTGACTTTTTCACCACGCAGATAGGCTGCATGTGCTTCTGCCTTGGCTTGACGCTCAGCTTCTTCTTTTTCTTTTTGTTTGGCTTTTTTATCGAAGCGCTCCCAGTCTTCTGGCGCATCATAGGTTTTCATCAAGGCTGGCGAAGTAATGCGTTTGGTTTCACCAGTCTGGGTGTCATGCACATATAAATCAAAACCATTTTCACCAAACGGGTTCCAGGTGTAGGCCAGGTAGCGGCCATCCTTGCTGAACTGAATATGACGGGCGGCCTGACCAGCATAGGTCTTGGCGCGGAATACCTGTTCCAGCGTCAGGTCAGCTGGCTTGATCTTGGCGACATTATTGATAGCCGGTGCAGCTTGTGCTGTTTCTTGTGGAAATAGCAAACTGGCTGCGCCGCTGAAAGCAAGTGCAATACTGACGGTGAGAATTTTCGGAGACATAGTGAAAACCTTGGTTTTAGTTTAATTAGCAGGTATGGGATTGATCAGGAGGTGATGCGCAAATACCGATGTTATCAAGCAATAGGCGGAATTAACGCATTTTCCATAGACAAATGCTAGAGAGGACAGTTCCACAGGAAAACAAATTCTACAAAAATCGGTAGAAAATTTGCTTTTGCCGTGTTAAAGCGAAGATAGGCTCAGTTTTTTACAGAAATAATCTTCAGACAGATAGTTTGCGATATTGCTGAGGGCTGAGTCCCAGCCTGGATTTGAAGGCACTGCCCATATGCGATTGATGAGCAAAACCACAATCTGCGGCGATATCTGCTATGGATAAATTGCTATCACGAATAAGCAAGCGCGCTCTTTGCAGCCGACGTTCGGTGATGTAGGCATGTGGTGTGGTGCCAGTGGCATGGGCAAAGCTGCGTAAAAAACGCAGCAGCGGCATATTTGCCATTGTTGCCAGTTCTTCCAGATTCAATGTGGCGTCGAGTTGATCTTCAATGTAATCCAGTACATGGCCATGCAAGGGTTTGTCTTGCGCATATAGGCTACCCGCTGTTGCCGGGGTACTGCTCAGTGCCAATCCACGTTGCAAAAACAGTCCAGCTTTTTCTTGCAGAAGCAGGCTATCTTTGTCTTTTTGTAAGAGCAGGCTGCGCAGTTGCCAGGCCAGCATGACGACCTGTTTGTCGCCATGGAATATTTGTCTCGGCGATGATGCATGCATGTCTGCCAGAAGATCAGGATTGCTGATGTGCATGAGCAGGTATTCACCGCCATGTGCAGATTCTGAAAACATAGTCAGTCCAGCATTGCTGATGGCAAAGTCGCCTGGCCAGGCATCAAAGTCATGGCGAATATCGCAGCCTATGGCATGTACTCCCGTCTGACGTGCAAATGCCAGACCCAGGCTGGTATGGGGCGATGTGCTGCTGATGGAATAGGGCAGGGCTGGCAATAATTCCAGTCTTGCCCAATTAATATCGATGATAGCCGTGCTCATTGCAAAAACTCTTTGCTGAAATTTCTTGATAGCCTGGAAAATGCTGTCTGCTTATTATAGAGGCATTCAAGCACCTGGCTAGTCCACTGGCCTTTAATTCACAGACGGAGTTGCAATGAAAACCATAGGCCTGATCGGCGGCATGAGCTGGGAATCAACCATCCCTTATTACAAGCAAATCAATGAAACCATCAAGGAAAAACTCGGTGGCCTGCATTCTGCAAAAATCATCCTGTATAGCGTCGATTTTCATGAGATAGAAAGACTACAGCACGCCGGTGACTGGGATGCCGCAGGTATCATCCTGGCGCAAGCAGCCCGTTCACTGGAGCTGGCAGGGGCTGATTTTCTGGTGCTGTGCACGAATACCATGCACAAGCTGGCCAATGTTATAGAAGCTGCTGTAGCGATCCACCTGTTTCATATCGCTGACCCGACTGCGCAGGCTATCAGGGATGCTGGTTATGGCAAGATAGGTTTACTCGGTACCCGCTTTACCATGGAGCAGGATTTTTACCGTGAGCGCCTGCACAGCAAACATGGCTTGCAAGTGCTGGTACCTGAACTGGCAGACCGTGACATTGTTCATCAAGTCATTTATGAAGAGCTTTGCATGGGCAAGATTAACCCTGCATCTCGCCAGCACTATCGCCGCATCATGGCAAGCTTGAAAGAGCAGGGGGCTGAAGCGATTATCCTTGGTTGTACCGAGATCAGTTTGCTGGTTGGCCAGGATGATGCCGGTGTGCCGCTGTTTGATACAACGGCGATTCATGCCCGCAGTGCCGCATTATGGGCACTGGAGCACTAGACTCAATTGACCTTGCGTAAGGCTTCTCTCAAGGCAGGCAAGAGATTTTCTTTGATCGCAGGGTCTGTGCTTTCCCTGACCGAGAAATACAGCGGCAACAAAAAGGCGCTGACATTATGTCTTTGCGCCAGCCTGGCCTGAGTATAAGGACCGGCTTGTATGCTGTTGTCCATGAGTTTGTTGAACCACAAATCCCAATCGCGCTTGTTGAAACTGGGTGTCCTCGCCAGGTAAAACACGGCTGTCATCAGTCTGACGCCTTCGCCATACTGGTAGAAATGGGAGGAGGGGGCAATCTGCGATGCGATGGCCGCCAGCATGGCTTCATGTTGCGGCTTCTCTATTGCCGGATTCATGGCCAGTTGCAGCATCAGATCAGCGCTATGGGCAATGCCATGACGCCAGCCATCTTTGGCATCGAAGCCGCGATAGTCGCGCAGGTTCGTCAGGTAATGGCTGCCTGCATTGACAATATCGACTCTCTCTTCTGCGCTGAGATAAGGTTTTTTCCTGTCTACCCGCACCAGTTCAGCCAGCGTCAATATCGCAAATGGTCTTAGAAAACTGCTTCCTTCTGCCGCAGGTGCCTGCACGGCATTCAGCATTTTGATGCGCAAGGCTGTCAACGCTGGAACACTCAGTTTCTCTGCACGCATCCAGAAAGATAGTCCTTCAAATGCCAGTTCATCACGTAATTCTGTATCCGTCACTCCGAGACAATCAGCCGCAGAGAGTGCCAGGTCTTGTCGCTTGCCATCATCGTCCAGCTTCCAGCCAGCAGATTTGGCAGACTTTAATTCTTGCCTGGTTGCTTCATCACAATCGGCAAATGCTGCTGTGCTTGT
Source organism: Undibacterium pigrum (assembly GCF_003201815.1). Classification (GTDB taxonomy): domain Bacteria; phylum Pseudomonadota; class Gammaproteobacteria; order Burkholderiales; family Burkholderiaceae_D; genus Undibacterium; species Undibacterium pigrum. The sequence continues at coordinate 50,572 of NZ_QJKB01000013.1, read as the reverse complement.
GATCATTAAAGCGAACAGGTAAAAAGAAGAGATCAGGCGATGCATGAGTGCTATCCATACAGAAGAGGAAGGGTTGATAAGTGTGCCATGCCAAATTTTTCTTGTCATGCACCACAAAAAAACTTGCACAAACCACATTGAGTTAGTGTTATAGTTAACTACAACACTAATTTACTTGTGAGATGGCGTTGCAGAAGCATTAAGCTCGCTGTCCCGGGTATTCACAGGAAGGTGCAAAGCATGAGTGTTAACTGGAATGACCAAACGCCAATTTACCGGCAATTGAAACAGCGGGTGCTGGGCATGATGCTGGATGGCTTGTTGAAGCCAGGGGATGCCTTGCCCTCGGTCAGGCAGGTGGCCGCAGAGTATCAGCTCAATCCGATTACGGTCTTAAAAGCCTATCAGGAATTGGTAGATGAAGAACTGGTCGAAAAACGAAGAGGGGTAGGCATGTATATGACCGAATCAGCGCTTGATAAATTACTGGCGAATGAACGCCAGCGTTTCATTGAAGAGGAATGGCCAGCCATGCTGGAACGCATACGCAGGCTGGGACTGGATGTGGGGCAATTGCCGGGTCTGATGACGACAGGAGGCGGCAAATGAGCAGCATTACCGATACCATAAGCAGTAGCGTAATTTCCGCCCGTGGCATCAGCAAACAATATGGCAAACAGCGGGTGCTGGATGACATCAGCTTTGAGATTGCTCCCGGTCGTATCGTAGGACTGATAGGGCCGAATGGTTCAGGTAAAACCACTGCCTTCAAAGCAATACTGGGTCTGGGTAATTTTGAAGGTGAAATGCAGGTACTGGGACTGGACCCGCGTACCCAGCGTAATGCGCTGATGAATGAGGTCTGCTTCATCGCCGATGTCGCCATTTTGCCGCGCTGGATCAAGGTGAAGCAGGCTATCGATTTCATTGCTGGAGTGCACCCCAAATTTAACCGTGCCAAGGCTGAAAAATACCTGGCGAATACCAAGTTGATGCCGGATATGAAGGTCAGGGCCATGTCCAAGGGCATGGTGGTGCAATTACATCTGGCGCTGATCATGGCCATCGATGCGAAATTACTGGTGCTTGATGAGCCTACCCTGGGCCTGGATATTTTGTATCGCAAACAGTTTTATCAAAGCTTGCTGGAAGATTATTTCGATGAAAACAAGACCATCATCATCGCCACACATCAGGTTGAAGAAGTTGAACATATTCTCAGTGACGTGATTTTTATTCAAGAGGGAAAAATCGCGCTGGAAACCAGTATGGAGCAAATGGCCGGGCGCTTTGTTGAAGTGATGGTTGCACCGGAAAACATGGAGAAGGCAGTTGCCTTGCAACCCATTGATCAACGTGCAGTATTCGGCAAAATGGTAATGCTGTTTGATGGCGTTGCGCAAGAGTTGCTGGCCAGTCTGGGAGAAACACGCATACCCGGCGTGGCAGACTTGTTCGTCGCCAGTATGAAAGGAATCGCTAAATGAAAACCATGATCAGTCTTTTAAAGCGTGAATTCTGGGAGCACAAGGGCATGCTCCTGTGGACGCCATTAAGTGTGGCTGCTGCGATGATATGTGCGTTCATTGTGCCGTTTTTATATGGCAGCAAGTGGATCAGTGCTCACACAATAAGCAGGGTTGGGCGGATGAAGGATCATACCCAACAAGTCGGGGATGCATTGGCCAATACTTATATGTTTTCGTCTGGTCCATTGTTGGCAGTCATGAGCATCATCATCTTCTTTTATTGTCTTGCCTGCCTGTACGATGACAGACGTGATCGCAGCATATTGTTTTGGAAATCTTTGCCGGTGTCAGATTTTCAAACTGTCTTGTCTAAACTGCTGGTGGCCTGCCTGCTCATACCTTTGATTTTCTTGACGATTGCAACGCTGATGTCACTTTGTATGTTGATGATAGTCAGCATTGCATTTTCTACGCAAGAAGTTTTCATCTTCAAAGATTTGCTGGCAAATGAAAAGCTGTACCTGTCTCCGTTGCAGATAATAGGGATTTTGCCAGTATATATTTTATGGGCATTGCCAAGCTTATGCTGGTTGATGCTGGTATCCAGCTGGGCTCGTTCCAAGGCATTTCTTTGGGCGGTTGGGATACCTTTACTGATCGTACTTTTAATTGGAATGCTAAAGCAGTTGATGTTTCAGGATACAGAAATGCAATGGTTTGTCGATCTCTTTTTGGGCCGTGGTATTGGTGGTTTGATTCCGGGTGCGTGGCTACGATTTGAGGATATTCCACTAAGCACTTACTTTCCCTCATCAAGAAAAGATTTCAGTTGGGGGCAAATATTTATGACTTCCTGGCAAACTTTGAGCAGTCTGCAATTGTGGGCAGGGGTGTTAGTTGCTGCATGCATGTTTTATCTGACCGTGCGTTTGCGTCGCTGGCGAGAAGCGGCCTGATGCAAGAAGAACAGGGATTGCGGCAATAAGCGCAATCCCTGCATTTCACCTTGTCGGCCTCACCACCAGCGCCACGCCCGCCAGTGCAATGACCATGCCCAGTATCGCTGTCGTCGTCAGCTTTTCACCAAACATCAGCCAGGCCATGGCCGCGGTGACGGCAGGAACCAGGTACATGTAGCTGGTAACCTTGGTCGCTTCACCATGACGTATCATGATGAACAGCACCGAGATACCAACGCCAGAAAGGACAAATACTGACCAGGCCATGGCCGCAAAAAATTGTGGTGTCCAGATGATGGTCTGGGTTTCCAGTGTCAGTGCGAATGGCAGCGTTACTAATAAGGATGCCGCAAACTGTATGACTTGCCCGGTCCTGACATCAAAGCTGGGGCAGGTTTTTTTCTGGTACAGCGTACCTATGGTCATCGCAGTCAATGCCATGACGGCCAGTGCCACACTGCTGACGGACAAACCGATGACAGAGATTTTGTTGGCGACTACCAGTGCCACACCGCAAATACCCAGTGCCAGCCCTGCCCATTGCTTGCCGTAGATACGTTCACCAATGATGGGGCCGAGGAAAGCGGTAAAGATGGGCTGGGTATTGGCAATCAGTGCTGCCACGCCAGCGGGCATGCCCAGCTTGACGGCACACCATATGCCACCCAGATACATGGCCTGCATCATGATGCCTGCGATTGCTATCGGCAGCCATACACGGCGCTCTGGCCAGGGCGCGCGCATGGCCAGCGCCAGTATCAGCATGAAGATGATCACACCCAGATAACGCAGACATAAAAAAGTCAGCGGTTCGGCGTAGGGAAGGCCATATTTGGCGACGACGTAACCGGAAGCCCAGATGAAAATGAAGATGGCGGGGAGAAAGCGTAATAGCGGTGAGGCTTTGGTCTGCATGTTGTTTAAAGGATAGGACGGTAGAGCGTGCTGGATTCTTGGGACCTGCTTACGATCTTACTGCGCGAGCGCAACAGAGTTCATGGGGGGCTCATGTGCTGCTCAAAATGCTCATGTACTCAAATACATTCCGCTTTTTGCGCTGCGTTTTTGTGGCCCTTGACCCTGCTGACGCACGCTCGCTACAGATCGTAAACAGGTTTCTGCTGCTCAGTTGAGCCCTGATCTTCGCACAAACAGCCTGGACGATGGATGAAAAAAAACCTGCGATGCTGATGCAGGCGCAGGTTTTTTTCATCTGTCACGCATATGCCATGATGAAAGCATCATGACCAGCTGGCTCAGCCCAGGTTTGCTGTTGCAAATTCCCAGTTGACCAGTGCCCAGAATGCTTCCAGGTATTTTGGACGTGCATTGCGGTAATCGATGTAGTAAGCGTGTTCCCACAGATCGCAAGTCAGCAATGGTGTGTCTTCTGTTGTCAGTGGTGTCGCTGCATTGGATGTGTTAACGATATCCAGAGAACCGTCAGCTTTTTTGACCAGCCATGTCCAGGAAGAACCGAAATTGCCTACGCAAGACTTGGTGAAGGCTTCCTTGAATGCATCGAAAGAACCCCATTTGGCATTGATAGCATCTGCCAGTTTGCCGCTTGGTGCGCCGCCGCCGTTAGGTTTCAGGCCATTCCAGTAAAAAGTGTGGTTCCAGATCTGTGCGGAGTTATTGAAAATGCCGCCAGAAGATTTCTTGGCGATTTCTTCCAGTGTGGAGTTTTCAAATTCTGTACCCTTGATCAGGTTGTTCAGATTGGTCACATAGGTTTGGTGGTGCTTGCCATAGTGGTATTCCAGCGTCTCTTGAGAGATATGCGGAGCCAAAGCATCCAGTGCATAGGGCAGTGCCGGTAAGGTATGTTCCATATCGCGTCCTTTTATCGTGAGTTTATCAATTCCGGCAATCCGGAAAAGCCAGACCAGCATTGTAAGCTGTTGTACAAAAGCTTGCACGCAAGCTGATGCAAATTACCAGCAATTACATGTATATGCGAAAAATGATGAGTTCGTAATGTAAGTCATGTTGCAACGAGGGCTGCAACATCAGTCCAGCTTGGTTTGCACACTGCTGATGCCAACTTCAGCCGTGCCGGATGCCAGCCTGACTTGCAGCAACGATTGTGGCTTAAGCTCGGCGGTATTGCGCAGGGCTTTGCCTTTGTGGTCGCTGAGGATGGCATAGCCACGTTCCAGCGTGCGTTGCGGGTTGAGCAGCTCCAGTTGGTTACGCAGGCCAGACAACTGTTGCAGATGCGCTTCCTGACGGTATCTGGATGCTTGCTGCAGGCGTCTTTGCATATCGGCCAGTAATAACCTGGGCCGGGTCAGGTCTGGTTTATGGGCTTGCCAGCTTTGTGTCAATTGCATCAGTTCATGCCTGGCCTGGCGCAAAGGCAGGCTGGCACTGTGGTTTAGATTGCGTGCCAGGTTCAGCAGTTGCAGGCGTCTGGCTGCAATCGCTGCCTTGGGGCTGAGCAGGCGGCGGCTTTGCCAGTCCAGGGTCTGGGCATGGTCATCCAGTTGCCTGTGCATGCAACGGCTGAGTATTTGTGCCTGGCGTTGCAAGAGCTGCAACCAGGCATCGCGAGGTGCGGCAGCCAGTTCTGCTGCGGCTGTCGGTGTCGCAGCACGCAAGTCAGCGGCAAAGTCAGCAATGGTAAAGTCAGTTTCATGGCCTATACCTGCAATGACAGGCATGGGACAGTTGACGATGGTACGGGCGACGACTTCTTCATTAAAGGCCCACAGGTCTTCCATGCTGCCACCACCGCGGCAGACCAGCAGGACATCGCATTCTTCACGGGCAGCAGCAGAGGCAATTGCCTGGGCGATTTTCATGCCCGCGCCTTCGCCCTGTACCGGTGTGGGGTAGAGAATGATATTGACATGGGGTGCGCGCCTGCGCAGGGCGATCAGGATATCGCGCAAGGCCGCTGCCTGCGGACTGGTGACTATGCCTATGGTTTTGACAAAGACTGGCAGGGGGCGCTTGCGTTCAGCGTCAAACAAGCCTTCCTGGGTCAATTGCGCCTTCAAGCGCAAGAATGCTTCATACAGATTGCCGACACCGGCACGGCGTATGGCTTCTACGCTTAACTGATAATCACCACGCGGTGCATATAAGGTAACCAGGGCACGTACTTCCACCTTGTCGCCTTCTTTTGGCTGGAAATCGGCATATTGCGCACGGCCACGAAACATCACAGATCTTACCTGTGCTCCACTGTCTTTCAAGGTGAAATACCAATGCCCAGATGCGGCGCGGGTAAAGTTGGAAATCTCGCCAGAAACCCAGGTCAATGGCAGGTTGCGTTCCAAAAGTTGAGCAACGGCCTGATTCAGCGCCGTAACTGTCATTACAGACGGCGTGTTTACTGGAGAATGGTAGGGCGATTCAGGATTCATAAAGCTTGGCGACGAAAAATCTGTCCACAGAAGCGTGGCGTGGTCACCAGCATGTCATTTTGCCTCTGAGATGTCAAAAGAAATGAAAGTTTACTATCTAAGTCTTTGATTTTTAATAAAAATCAATCTGCAAAAGAATGAGGCAAAATGAAAATTCCCTTTCAAATCAAGGACATTGCAGTACATCAAGCAGCTTGTGCACAAACTTATCCACAGAAATTGTGATTAAGCTGTTGAAAACTTTTGGACAGGCCTGGCTTAGCGCATTTGCCTAAAATAATGGCATGAGAGTAATTCTCAATAAAATCATATACTTAGCATATTTCCCTGCGCTTTTACACAAGCTTGTCCACATATTTTGTGCAGAATAAGAGCTTATTTGTAGAGTAAGTGATCAAAAATATAAAATTTCGATTGCAGTTGTGAATAAGCTGAGTTTGCCACTTTTTTAGGCGCGACTAAAATAACTAATAAAATCAGTAGCTTAGTAACATCCCCCATACTTTTTCACATAGTTGTCCACATATTTTGTGCAAAAGCCCTTGCACGAGGAGTTTTGTGCCCGCACATGATTGTCTTAAAGTTAATTTAACTGTGGAAAAAGTACAATTGTTCGCAAAAACCCACATTTGCCTGTTTTTCTGGCAGTGATACTTATTATTTGAAAATCAGTGACTTACAGCGTTTCTTTGCGGTAATACACAATCTTGTCCACATATTTTGTGCAAAACGCAGGGCTTTTTCTTCTGCAAAATTTTCTGATGAAATTTTGTGCAAAAATAGCTGAAATTACCGGCTTGCCTAAAATATTGGCAGCACAATAATTTTCTTTTAAATCAGTCACTTGTCATTATGTGCAAGACTTTTGCACATAGTTGTCCACAAATTATGTGTAGAAATGACGGGGCAAAAATTAGAAAAATGCTGTTTTATCCACAAAATCGCTGTGCTTAAATCTTTAGCATATCTGGAAAAATGAAATAAATCATGGACTTAGCTATATTCACTGGACTTATCCACAAGCTTGCGCACAGATTTTGTGTAAAACAGTGAATATTTTTAATCGCGATATTTGTTGTGAGCAGTGCAAACTTTATGCTTTTTGTAGAAAATTATACTTTGAAACATTTTGTGCCTAGTTTTTTGCTTTGCGCTCTTGCCCACAGGCAGACAACGCGCTACATTGCGGGCTTGGATTTAGGAACCTTCAAGGAGTTATTTTGTTCGCCATCATTCAAGCCGCAGGCTGGCCAATTTATTTTTTATTGATTGCCTCAGTTATTGCGCTGACATTAATCATAGAACGCAGCCTTTCTTTGCGTCGTAGCCGTATCTTGCCACCTACACTGGTTGACGAAGTCATCCGTGTTTATCAGGCTGGCAAAGTCAAGCCAGAAGTCATCGAGCAACTGGCAGGCAATTCGCCTCTGGGTAAAGTATTGGCAGCGGGTTTGCGCAATGTGAATGCGCCCCGTGAAGTCATGAAAGAATCCATAGAAGAAGCCGGTAGCGCAGTGGCGCATGACCTGGAGCGTTTCCTGACTACGCTGGGTACGATTGCATCCCTGGCACCTTTGATGGGCTTGTTTGGTACTGTTGTCGGTATGATAGAAATTTTCGGTTCACAAAACGCAACCGGTGCCAACCCTGCGCAACTGGCACACGGTATTTCTGTGGCCTTGTATAACACTGGCTTTGGTTTGATGATTGCCATGCCTGCGATGGTGTTCTGGCGTCATTTCCGCGCCCTGGTAGATAGCATCGTCGTCGATATGGAACAACAGGCAATCAAGTTTGTTGATGTTGTCCACAGCGCCAGGAAGTAGTCATGAATTTTCGTAAAGGAAGGGGCAGGGAAGAGCCAGAGATCAACCTGATCCCGTTTATCGACGTCTTGCTGGTGATCCTGATTTTCCTGATGGTGACAACGACGTATAGCCGTTTCACCGAATTGCAAATCACCTTGCCAACTGCAGATGCAGAAAAAGCCCAGGACAAACCAAATCAGATCGATATCGGTATTGATGCCCAGGGCCGTTACAAGATCAATAGTCAGGCCGTGTCTTTCCTCGATACCCTGACTCTGGCGGAAGATTTGAAAAAAGCGGCAGCTGCGCTGGAAGCTGGCAAGACCGGCACCCAGCCTGATCCAGTCATTATCATCAATGCAGACCGTGCTACAAGTCACCAGTCTGTGATTGATGTGCTGGAAGCGGCGCGTATTGCTGGCATGGCCAAGGTCACGTTTGCGGCCCAGGCTACAGCAAAGTAAGGGCATCATCTGACCAGTTCGTGAGCAGGAGACTGCCTCATTAATTGGCAAAGAAACCGGGGAGTGCGTAACTCCCCGGTTTCTTTTTGTAGAGAACTGCAATATGAAAACAAGAGAGTGACATGCGGGCAGTATTGGAAAAAGTCTTATTGAACACCTGGCAAAAGCGCGGGCTGCTGGCTTGCTTGCTGTGGCCAGTGTCCAGGTTATTCCAGCTTCTCGTCACCTTCCGTTTTGGCTTGTTCGTCATGGGTTATAAGGCCCAGACGAAATTGCCGGTGCCGGTTGTCGTGGTCGGCAATATCTTTATCGGCGGTACTGGCAAGACGCCACTGGTGATCTGGCTGGTGCAGCAATTAAAACAGGCGGGCTGGCATCCTGCCGTGATTTCCCGCGGTTATGGCGTGCATGCTGAGAGCGTTATTTTGCTTGATGCCATGTCGCAAGCGCAGCAAGTTGGTGATGAGCCTGTGCTGATCGCGGCGAGGGCACAATGCCCGGTCGCGGTTGGTCGTGACCGCGTTGCTGTGGCGACTTGCATACTGGCAGCCAATCCGCAAGTCGATGTCATCATCGCTGACGATGGTTTGCAGCATTACGCCCTTGGGCGAGATGTTGAACTTGTGCTGTTTGATCAGCGTGGTGCTGGGAATGGCTGGCTCTTGCCAGCCGGGCCTTTGCGTGAGCCTGTGGAAAGGCGGCGTGACTTTACTGTCTGTAACCTCGCGGGGCCGGATGCAGTATTGCCAGGCATGATGCCAGCCGATACGGTGCGCATGCATTTGCAAGCAGGGCAGGCATATCGTTTGTCTGACCGTTTGTCTGACGATAGGCAATGCAAGCCACTGGCCGGATTCTCAGGCCAGCGTTTGCTGGCAGCGGCAGGCATAGGCAATCCACAACGCTTTTTCGATATGCTGACCATGCAGGGTTTGCCATGCCAGACCAAAGCTTTTCCTGATCATCATGCCTTTGATGAACAGAGTTTTAAGGGGGTAGATGCTGATTGCATTCTGATTACTGAAAAGGATGCAGTAAAATGTAGGCAAATCCCGGCTTTACTGGACGATGCCCGCATCTGGGTAGTGCCAGTTGAAGCTCAACTTGATGCAGCTTTCGCGGCATCCCTGATACAAATGATTTCGGAGAAAAAGCATGGACGCACGTCTGCTTGATGTGTTGGTTTGTCCTTTGTGCAAAGGACCTTTGGTGCACCAAAAAGCCAGTCAGGAATTGATTTGCTATGGCGATAAACTGGCTTACCAGATACGCGACGATATCCCCATCATGTGGGCAGATCAGGCGCGTGCGCTGACAATGGAAGAAATTGACGCCAGACCCAAGGCTTAGTGTTTTATGAGTTTTATTGCCATCATTCCGGCCCGGCTGGCTTCCAGTCGTTTGCCAAATAAACCCCTGGCAGACATAGGCGGCAAGCCCATGGTGGTGCGCACGGCTGAACAGGCTTTATTGTCTGGTGCCAGCGCCATCATGGTGGCCACTGACCATGCCGATATTGTCGCTGCCTGCGAGGCCCATGGTGTCCCAGTGTGCATGACGCGGGCTGATCATCCTTCCGGTACCGACCGCATTGCCGAAGTCGCCGCCAGCATGAATCTGGCAGACGACGCCGTCATCGTCAATGTACAGGGCGATGAGCCCCTGATAGATCCTGCTCTGATCACAGCAACAGCAGCCCTGGTGAATGTGAACGTGCCTATGGCGACTGCAGCCCATCCCATTCATGCTGTAGAAGATGCTTTCAATCCCAATGTCGTCAAAGTGGTATTGGACAAGCATGGCCGCGCCCTGTATTTTTCGCGTGCCACCATACCGTGGCACAGGGATGGATTTGCCGTCAGCCGTGAACAATTCCCGCCAGCCTATGCGCCGCTGCGTCATATAGGTTTGTATGCTTACCGCAACGATTTCCTGAAAAAATATCCACAACTTGCTGTTTCCCCATTGGAACAAATTGAAGCACTGGAGCAATTAAGGGTTTTGTGGCATGGCTATGCGATTGCGGTTCATGTGACTGCTTCCAGCCCCGCACCGGGGGTGGATACAGCAGAAGATCTGGAGCGCGTCCGGCAGTTTTTTATGGATAAAAACTAAAAAAACAGGCAAATCCCCAAGTTTTCGTGGCAAAGCATCAAGAAATGCGAAAATTGTGGTAAGTTTCGTGAAAAGAAACTGTGTTATCAAGCTAAAAGAAGAAAAGCAAAAAAGAGCTGTGCCTGCAATGAAACAATGCTTGGCATGATTTGATAATACATACAGAAAAAATTCAAACTCGTCTTAGGAAATTTAACATGCGTCTTATTTTGTTGGGAGCGCCGGGAGCCGGCAAGGGTACACAAGCTACGTATATCAAAGAAAAATACAATATTCCTCAAATCTCTACTGGTGATATGTTGCGTGCCGCTATTGCTGCTGGCACGTCTTTGGGTCTGGAAGCAAAAAAAGTCATGGACACCGGTGGACTGGTATCAGATGACATCATCATCGGTCTAGTCAAGGACAGGCTGACTCAGCCGGACTGCGCCAATGGCTATCTGTTCGACGGTTTCCCACGTACCACGCCACAAGCCGATGCGATGAAAGATGCTGGCGTAACGATAGACTATGTACTGGAAATCAATGTGCCGGATGAAGCCATCATCGACCGCATGAGTGGCCGTCGCATTCACCCGGGTTCTGGCCGTACTTACCATGTCAAATACAATCCGCCAAAAGTTGAAGGCAAGGATGATGTGACAGGTGAAGAACTGGTACAACGTCCTGACGACAAGGAAGAAACCGTCAAGAAGCGTTTGTCTGTCTATCACGAGCAAACTGAAGTATTGCTGTCTTATTATGGCGACTGGGCCAAGTCTGGCCAGCCAGGCGCACCCAAGTATCGCAAGATAGCTGGCGTCGGACCGGTAGAGTCCATCCGCGACAGCGCATTTGCGGCGCTGTCCGAATAAGTAAGTAAAAAGCGGACTGTACTGTCCGCTTTTTTTATCGCTATCAAGTTACCAAGCTAGCAAGCTATTAAGTACGGCTAAGCCCCAGCCAGATTTCTCCAAAAATATGGGCTACGTAAAAGTTTCGCAGTGTGCAGGATTCATTTTTGTCATTTGATGCAAGGTAGTCTGGCATCAAAGTCTGGAAAATGAAGAATTGTCGTTGTTTCACTTTGTCGTTAAAAAAATGCATGTGCCAACAAGGCCAACATGCCTATAACATTGGAGGAGTCAACATGACAGCAAGTCTTTGGTTTGTCATTGCATGTGGAGTCATTGCCGTACTATATGGTTTGATATCGCGTAGCTGGATCCTGAAACAGGATGCTGGCAATGCGCGTATGCAGGAAATTGCCGCAGCCATTCAACAGGGCGCTGCCGCTTATCTGGCGCGACAGTACCGCACCATTGCCATCGTTGGCGTGGTGCTGTTCATCGTCGTCGCCGCAATCCCTGGTCTTGGTCTGATTACTGCCATCGGTTTCCTGATCGGTGCGGTGCTGTCAGGTGCCTGCGGCTTCATTGGCATGAATGTCTCGGTAAGGGCCAATGTCAGGACTGCACAGGCTGCGACCAAGGGCATGAATGAAGCACTCGACGTAGCCTTCCGCGGTGGCGCTATTACCGGCATGCTGGTGGTAGGCCTGGGTTTGCTGGGCGTGACTATCTTTTATTGGGTATTGGTTTGCGGTGCTACTGGCGGTAAGCTGACACAGCATGATGTCATCAAGCCCCTTATCGGTCTGGCTTTTGGTGCATCGTTGATTTCCATCTTTGCCCGTCTTGGTGGCGGTATCTTTACCAAGGGTGCGGACGTTGGCGCCGATCTGGTTGGTAAAGTCGAAGCCGGTATCCCGGAAGATGACCCGCGTAACCCGGCCGTGATTGCCGACAATGTCGGTGACAATGTCGGTGACTGCGCAGGCATGGCCGCTGACCTGTTTGAAACCTATGTAGTGACCCTGATTGCCACCATGTTGCTGGGGGCGCTGGTGATCACCAGCGATGTCACTGCTGCCATTGTTTATCCGCTGTTGCTGGGCGCAGTCTCCATCCTGGCTTCCATCGTTGGTTGCTCCATGGTGAAAGCCAAGCCAGGCAAGAAAATCATGTCTGCTCTGTACACAGGTTTGTGGTGGGCTGCCGGTTTGTCGCTGATAGGGTTTGCGGTCGTGACCTGGCAAGTCTGGCCTGATGAAGCCATGCGCATGAAGATGATGGGTTCAGCCCTGGTGGGTATCGTGCTCACTGGCCTGATGGTCTATATCACTGAATATTACACTGGCACAGACTTCGCACCCGTGCAACATGTGGCACAGGCATCGACTACTGGTCATGGCACCAACATCATTGCCGGTCTGGGGGTGTCGATGAAATCGACGGCCTGGCCAGTACTGGCTGTGTGCGTCGCCATCCTGGTTTCCTATCATCTTGCCGGCTTGTATGGCATCGCGATTGCGGCAACTTCCATGCTGTCCATGGCTGGCATTATCGTCGCGCTCGATGCCTATGGACCTATCACAGACAATGCCGGTGGTATTGCAGAGATGTCGGAAATGCCTGCATCTGTACGGGCCATTACTGATCCTCTGGATGCCGTTGGTAATACCACCAAGGCAGTCACCAAAGGTTATGCAATTGGCTCCGCAGGTCTGGCTGCACTGGTACTGTTTGCTGATTACACCCACGCACTGGATTCTGTCGGCAAGAGTACATCGTTTGACCTGTCCAATCCGCAAGTCATTGTCGGCCTGTTCATCGGCGGCCTGATTCCTTACTTGTTCGGTGCGATGGCGATGGAAGCTGTGGGTCGTGCTGCCGGTGCCGTGGTGGTCGAAGTGCGCCGTCAGTTCAAAGAGATCAAGGGCATCATGGACGGTACGGGCAAGCCTGAGTATGACAAGGCTGTCGATATGCTGACGACCTCTGCCATCAAGGAAATGATCATTCCTTCACTTTTGCCTGTTATCGTACCCATCGTGGTTGGCTTGTTGCTGGGGCCAGCAGCACTGGGTGGTTTGTTGATGGGGACTATCGTGACTGGTTTGTTTGTCGCCATTTCCATGACTACCGGCGGTGGTGCCTGGGACAATGCCAAGAAATATATAGAAGATGGTCATTTTGGTGGCAAGGGTTCGGAAGCACACAAGGCTGCTGTAACTGGCGATACTGTCGGTGACCCCTACAAGGACACGGCTGGCCCCGCAGTCAACCCGCTCATCAAGATTATCAATATCGTGGCACTATTGCTGGTGCCCTTGCTGCCAGCAGCAGGACCGACAAGCGCAGCCGGTAGTCATCTTAGCCAGCCTGTACAGACTGCTGCTCCGCCAGCATCAGCATCCTCTGCCTCAGCCAAAGTTGCCGCACCCGTCGCATCTGCAGTGTCAAGTCCGGCAGAGGTGCCACCGCCTCCGGCCATGGCTGATCCGGCATCTGCTACTTCGTCCACGTCGGCCAGCAAATAAGCAGCAGCCTGTCTGAAAGAAAGTAATACAGAAGTGGCAGCGAATATATATCGCTGCCACTTTTTTATTTTTGCCCGGACATGAATATTCGCTACAATAGAAGGATGTGACGTTTACGTAAACGTCATAGCGTAATGATGTAGTGACGTAATAGTGGGGTAGGTAATGCCACCCTTACAATCCGATTAATGTGCTTATAGACAATAGCTTGGAGAGACAAACATGCAAATTCAAAATCATGTATTTATTATTACTGGCGGTGCTTCCGGTCTGGGCGCAGCTACTGCAAAAATGATCGTTGCCAATGGCGGCAAGGTCGTGCTGGCTGATGTGCAGGTAGAAGCAGGTGAGGCGCTGGCCGCTGAGCTGGGTGGCAAGTTTGTCAAATGCGATGTGACTGCCGAGGCCGATGGCAAAGCAGTCGTCGAGGCGGCAGCTTCTCTGGGTACTCTGCGCGGCCTGGTCAATTGCGCCGGTGTTGCTCCTGCCATCAAGACAGTGGGCAAAGATGGCCCGCATCCACTGGATGTATTCCAGCGCGTGGTCAATATCAACCTCATCGGTACTTTCAATATGTGCCGTCTGGCAGCAGATGCCATGGGCAAGACAGAAGCTGCGGAACATGGTGAACGCGGCGTCATCATCAATACAGCATCGGTTGCTGCTTATGATGGCCAGATTGGTCAGGCAGCTTATGCATCCTCCAAGGCTGCAGTGGTTGGCCTGACTTTGCCTATGGCACGTGATCTGTCACGCAGCGGCATCCGCGTCATGACGATTGCGCCTGGCATTTTTGAAACACCCATGCTACTGGGCATGCCGCAAGAAGTGCAGGATGCGCTGGGCAAGATGGTGCCGTTTCCTCCTCGCCTGGGCAAACCGGATGAGTATGCGAATCTGGCCAAGTCGATTATTGAGAATGTGATGTTGAATGGGGAAACTATCCGCTTAGACGGAGCCATACGCATGCAACCCAAGTGAAGTGTTGATAAAGCTACTGCGCGACCTTATTTTTAGCCTGCGATGCTCACCGTACTAAAGTACGGTTGCGCTTCTTAACTAAAACTAAGGCCGCTCGCTACGCTTTCTCAACGCTTCACGCGCCTCAGTATGTTGAGAGCAGAACATGCGATTCAGGATGGTTGTTGTATTTGCAGAGCATGATTCTTTCACTGTGCCGTGCAGCATGACAAATTGCTAGGGGGCTACTACACTAGGGCAAATCTGGATTTGCCCTTTTTTTATGCCTACACAAACGAGTAATAATGCGGGAACAGGATTGATCTTGACTGGCGGTGGGGCGCGTGCGGCCTATCAGGTTGGTGTGCTTCATGAAATCTCGGCGATACTGGTGGAGTCTGGCTGGCATCCTGCCAGCAATCCTTTTGGCATTATCTGCGGTACTTCGGCTGGGGCGATCAATGCCACCTCGCTCGCTTGTGGCGCTGATAATTTTGCTGATGCAGTCGGGCGCATGCTGCATATCTGGGAAAATTTCGAAGCGGCGCAAGTGTACCGGGCGGATTCTCTGGGGGTCATGCGTAGTGGCGCACGCTGGCTAACGCTGTGGTCATTTGGCTGGCTGCTGAATAAATGGCGCAAGGCGCCACCCAACTCATTGCTTGATAATTCTCCGCTGGAAGCACTGCTGACCCGCATGCTGGACTTGAGTAGTCTGGATGCTGCATTCAGCAATGGCAGCCTGCATGCACTGGCAGTCACGGCATCTTCTTATACCGCTGGCCAGCATCTGACCTTTTACCAGACCCTGGCGGATATTGAGCCCTGGGTCAGGAGCCAGCGCCTTGCGCAGCGTGATTTTATTGGTGTCCAACATTTGCTGGCATCCGCTGCCATCCCTTTTATCTTTCCGGCCGTGCCACTGAACTGGGGCGGGCGTATGGAGTATTGCGGTGATGGTTCCATGCGCCAGCTCGCACCCATCTCACCAGCCATTCATCTGGGAGCACAAAAAGTCTTGATCGTAGGCGCAGGGCGCTTGACTGAGCCACCCAGCGTCAATACCGAGACGGCCAGATACCCCAGTCTGGCGCAAATTGCCGGTCATGCCTTGTCCAGCATTTTCCTTGACAGCCTGGCTGTGGATATAGAGAGGCTGATGCGCATCAACAAGACCTTGTCCATGCTGCCGCCAGAGTTGCTGGAAAAAACACCATTGCGGCCAGTGGACTTGCTGGTCATTGCGCCATCTGAGCGCCTGGATGAAATTGCCAGCCGTCATACCAATAGCCTGCCTTTGCCTGTGCGCACCATGCTGGGTGGCATAGGCGCGACCGAGGCACGTGGGTCGGCACTGGCTTCTTATCTGTTGTTTGAATCTACCTATACCAAGGAATTAATCGCTCTTGGGCGGCGCGATACCCGTGCCAGAATGGATGATGTCCTGCATTTCTTTGGCGTTGATACGGCGGTGCGACCTGCCTGATGCTCAGGAATTATTGCTGGATAGCATCTTTGTTGTGAATGAAACAGCTAGCTGACTTGCTACATTGTAACATCTGCAACAGTGGTTGATTCATCATCGACAAACCGTTAATCTATGCCCTGTTCAAGCATGTGCGGATAGACAAAATAATGATAAATCCAACATTTTTCAAAAAATGGCTGGTATTCCTGGCGCTTGCTTTTCTGGCTGTAAGCAGTTTTGCCAAAGACACTAATAATCTGGGCAAGATTGCTGTTACCGAATTGCCTAAAGAAGCACAAACTACCTTGAAACTGATCAAGCAGGGCGGGCCATTTCCTTATGACAAGGATGGTGTGGTGTTCGGTAATTATGAATCCAGATTACCGAAGCAAAAGCGTGGTTATTATCATGAGTATACAGTGAAAACACCGCGCGCCCGTAATCGTGGCGTGCGCCGCATTATTGCCGGAGCAGACCCTCAGACTTCAGGTGAATACTATTACACCGAAGACCACTATGAGAGTTTTCGCAGGATTAAAGAATAGATCTTAAAGAGTAAATTATTAAAGAGTAAATATGATCTCAGCAATCGAGGGGGAAATGGATTTATTGGCAACGGTGCCGTCAAACCTGGTGCAATCCATACGGGCTTTTCGCGTTCAGGATTTGCAGGCTGAGGCGAACAAGCTCGGCCAGCATTTCCTGTATGCCTATTGCCTGGAAGCGGCCACCAAACAGCAGGTGGTGGGCAAGATCGCCCTGTCTTTTGGCTTCCCCAAACCCATGTGCCGCAATCTGGATGCCTTGTCAGACTGCCTGACCGACATGATTTATAAGGCAGGGCCACAGCCCGGCTTTCTGATTGTGCTTGAGCAATTGCCAAATACGCAAAAATTTGACAAGGAAGCGCGTGAAACCCTGCTCGACGTTTTCCGCGACGCGGCAGATTTCTGGGCGGACAGAAAAGTCGCTTTCCGCGTGTTTTACTCTTTCGAATAGTATTTCGATGGTGTTTTAATAGTCTGTATAATAGGTGCCGGTAAGTAATTATCGGCATTTTTATTTGGGGCTAGACCCCTGTCAGCGGTACAATGCCGCCATGAAAAAGATTGTTATCCTCATTTCTGGTCGTGGCAGCAATATGCAAGCCATCGTTGAAGCCGCTGCAAAGCAGCAATGGCCTGCGCAAATCGCGGCTGTCATCAGTAACCGTGCTGATGCTGGTGGTCTGGAATATGCCGCCAGTCGCGGTATTCCAACTGCAGTCGTAGTCAGCAAGCAATTTGCCACGCGTGAGGCATTTGATGCCGCATTGCAGGCAAAGATAGATGAATTTACCCCTGATCTGGTGGTTTTGGCTGGTTTCATGCGCATACTGACGGCAGGGTTTGTCGAGCATTATGCGGGCAGGATGTTGAATATCCATCCATCCCTGTTACCTAGTTTTGTCGGTCTGGCAACGCATCAGCAGGCGATTGATGCTGGTGTCAAAGTGCATGGCGTCACCGTGCATTTTGTGACTGCCGAACTGGATCATGGCCCTATCGTCGCCCAGGCAGTCGTGCCTGTGCTTGGCGATGATACCGAAGACACGCTGTCACACCGCGTACTTGAACAAGAACATCAGATTTATCCGCGCGCCGTATTGCAATTTGTCGAAGGTAAATTGCGTATCGATGGCAACCGTGTTCATATCAGTAACTGATAAGCCAGGTTAGCCAGCATCAGTAAAACCGCTCAAGCGGTTTTTATCCGTATTACATAGTAAAAATAGTAACAAGGCCCGTCCGGGCCATATCAGCATATTAGAAGGAAGCAGCATGAGATTACCTCCAGCCATACTCGTCAATACCGAAGAAGTATTACGTGAGATTTTGCGTTTTACCGGCCCGGCAGATGGCACTTTGTCGCGTTATTTCCGTGATCACCCACGCCTGGGCTCACGTGAACGTGGCGTGGTTGCGGAGGCTGTCTATGGATTGCTGCGCAATAAAGCGGTCTACACCAATTTTTCTGAGTCTGGCATAGGTTCACCTATGCGCCGCCTCAGCCTGCTGGGCCTGGCTGATGCGGTTGGTGTCGATTCCCTGGGTGGTTTGACGGAAGATGAAACCGCCTGGCTGCAACGCGTCATGGAAATTGACCGCACGCACCTGCCTTTGATGATGAAGGCCAATTTGCCAGAATGGCTGTGGACAAAATTGCTGGAGCGCTTTGGTGAAGAAGATGCCCTGGCACTGGCCATGTCGCTCAACACTCCGGCACCGCTGGATTTGCGCGTCAACACTATCAAAGGTGATCGCGAAACCGTCATCACGACATTGGCACAGGCTCCTATCATCGCCGAGCCTACACCGTATTCAAGCACGGGTTTGCGCGTACGCAAAAAACCATCCATCCAGAATCTGCCTTTGTTTAAAGACGGCACGATAGAAGTGCAGGATGAAGGCAGTCAGTTGCTGGCCCAGTTGGTTGGTGCCAAGCGCGGTGAAATGGTGGCGGATTTCTGCGCCGGTGCTGGTGGTAAGACCCTGGCGCTGGGCGCATTGATGCGTAACACTGGCCGTTTGTACGCTTTTGATATTTCTGAAAAACGCCTGGCCAAACTGAAGCCACGTATGGCGCGCAGTGGCTTGTCGAATGTACATCCTGTCGTCATCGCGCATGAAAAAGATGCCAAGATCAAACGTCTGGCAGGCAAGCTGGACCGCGTACTGGTCGATGCTCCTTGCAGCGGACTGGGTACCTTGCGCCGCAATCCTGATGTCAAATGGCGTCAGACACCAGAAGGCGTGGCAGAGTTGAATGTCAAACAGGCTTCCATCCTGGCCAGTGCTGCGCGCATGGTGAAACCGGGTGGTCGTCTGGTATATGCAACCTGCAGTATTCTCGATGAAGAAAATGAAGGCATAGTCCAGGCATTCCTGGCTGAGCATGCAGACTATGCACTGGTGCCAGCTTCACAAGTGTTGGCTGAACAAAAAGTGGATCTGGAAATGGGTGACTATCTGAAGCTATACCCGCATCTGCACCAGACTGATGGTTTCTTTGCCGCGATACTGGAACGCAAAAAAGCGCCAGCCAAAGTTGTTGTGGAAGAAGTCGCTACAGAAGCCGAAGAAGATTAATTCTGGCGCTGACCTGAGCTGAAGACCAACTTTTATTTCCTTATCCACGAGTACGCACTATAAGTACCCCCTATGAGTACGCCCTTACTTGCCAGTTTATTGTCTGACTTATCGAAGGATTTAGGACAGCCGGATTTTTACTGGCAAATAGGGGCAGTCGCCTTGTGCTTTAGCCTGGCATGGGTCTTGTCGCGTGCGCTCAGGCGCAGCTTCAGCACTACTGACGCTAATTCTGGCGTCGTCAGGCTGGGTGTGGAAAGTTTTACCCGCGTGCTTTCGCCCGCGCTGGCCCTGATTTTTATTCTGATTGCAAAAATGATTTTAGGTAAATGGCAGCATACGCATTTGCTGTCCTTGCTATTTCCGATTATTGGCTCGCTGGCCCTGATACGCTTTGGTTTCTATGTGGTGCGCCAGACCTTTGCCCGCAATGGTTCCATCGGTAATTTCCTCGCTGTATTTGAAAAACTGTTCGCCGGCCTGGTCTGGCTGGGCGTGGTATTGCATTTCACCGGCTTGGGCCAGGAGTTGTATACCGGGCTGGATGAGGTATTTTTACCAATAGGTAAAAACAAGGTATCCATACTGACCATACTCCAGGCGGTGGCTTCGGTTGTCGTGACCCTGGTTGTCGCCATGTGGGCCAGTGCAGCTCTGGAAACGCGTTTGATGCTCTTGCCAAATGCGCACACTTCCCTGAAAGTTGTATTGTCCCGTGTCGGCAGGGCTGTGCTGATCTTGCTGGCCATTCTTATCAGTCTGACCCTGGTTGGCATAGACCTGACAGTATTGTCGGTATTTGGTGGCGCCCTTGGTGTAGGTCTGGGCTTTGGCTTGCAAAAAATTACCAGCAGCTATGTGTCTGGTTTCATCATCCTGCTTGATCGCAGCATGTCCATAGGCGATATGATCACGGTCGATAAATTCAGTGGCCGGGTTACCCAGATCAATACCCGTTATACAGTGTTGCAGGGCCAGGACGGTGGGGAAGCCGTCATCCCGAATGAGATGCTGGTATCTTCGCCAGTGCAAAATTATTCTTTGAGCGACCGTACGGTGGCAATGTGGACAGATTTGACTGTCGGCTACGAGACTGACCTGAACACGGTACTGCCTTTGCTCGGCCAGGCTGCAGCGACAGTAGAACGCGTTTGCGCCGACCCGGCACCATCAGCTTATTTATTGAAATTTGGCACAGATGGTTTTGATTTGCGGGTAGGCTTCTGGATATCTGATCCTGAAAACGGCCGCTCCAGCGTCATGTCTGCGGTCAACCTCGCTTTGTGGCAGGTTTTACAAGAGCAAAAGGTGAATTTACCCTACGCGAACAGGGTTGTGACCTTAATTAACAGTCCAGCTAAAGAAACTTGAAGCCAGGCAATAATTTTAGTTCTAAAATTGGTGGAAATCCTCTAAAACCGCGTACAATGCCGTCCGAAGTCTATAATGAACACAGTTGATAGCGTATTTGCGAAATCAACCAAGATGCCGTCAATAACAATGGAGTACATGTCATTTTGAGCACTTTTATCGATACCGCTGTTGATTTTCTGTCCAATGGCCTGACCCGTGCCACTGGCTGGCAAGTCTTTATCTTCACGATGGTCGTGACACATATCACGATTGCCAGCGTGACCATTTTCCTGCACCGCTGCCAGGCGCATCGTGCCCTGGAATTGCATGCCATCCCCAGCCATTTTTTCCGTTTCTGGTTGTGGCTGACAACTGGCCAGGTCACCAAGGAATGGGCTGCCATCCATCGCAAGCACCATGCTAAATGCGAAACAGAAGAAGATCCGCATAGCCCGGTGACCCGTGGTATCAAAAAAGTTTTGTTTGAAGGCGCTGAGCTGTATCGCGCAGAATGCAAAAACATGGAAACCATGGAGAAATATGGCCATGGCACACCCGATGACTGGATGGAGCGCAATGTCTATACCCGCTTTAGCTGGCAGGGCGTAGCACTGATGCTGATTATTGACCTCATGCTGTTCGGCGTGATTGGCGCAACAGTCTGGGCTGTGCAAATGGCGTGGATACCAATTACCGCTGCTGGCATCATCAATGGCATAGGTCACTACTGGGGTTATCGCAATTATGATTGCACCGATGCCTCGCGCAATATCCTGCCGATTGGTATCTTGATTGGTGGCGAAGAGCTGCATAACAATCACCACACATTTGGTACATCAGCCAAGCTGTCATCCAAATGGTATGAGTTCGATATAGGCTGGATGTACATCCGCTGTATGGAAATTGTCGGTCTGGCCAAGGTCAAGAAAGTGGCACCAGAACCCAAGTTCAAGGAAATCAAGGCTGTCGTCGACCTGGAAACCCTGCAGGCTGTCATTACCAATCGTTACGATGTAATGGCAAAATACACAAAATCCCTGCGTCGTACCTGGCGTGATGAAGTGGCAAACCTGCGTGAAAAAGCCATGTTTGAAGCGCAGATGTTGAAATCAACGAAGAAATTGCTGCAACGTGAACCTACCAAACTGGAAGCCCCGCAGCAACAGCAATTGTCTGAAGTGCTGGCCCATAGCCGCGCCCTGAAGACTATGCATGACATGCGTGTGGAACTGGGCCTGATCTGGGAACGTTCTACAGTCAGTCGCGAGCAACTGGTACAGCAATTGCAGGACTGGTGTGTGCGTGCCGAGGCATCTGGCATCCAGACCTTGCGTGAATTCTCGCTGAGATTACGGACTTACGCTTAAGACTGATTTGTTTCTAAAAAAACGGTGCTGATGCGCCGTTTTTTTTATGCGCTTTTACAATTTCTCAGTTACACAGTTACGTGTGATGGTTAACAATTGTGGCAGCGTAAGGAAAGTTGCTATCCAGCTTAACTAAGTGTTTTCGCCTCGCATATTTGTTGATACAGTAAAGCTGTGCCATGCAAGTCTCACGATCTGCCTGACATTTGTGCTGAAGATTAATTAACCAGAAAGGTCCTGCATGGTTGCCAGTGTTAATACAAAAAGCAGGATACTGCTGGTCGATGATGATCAGGTCACGCTAACTCTGCTCAGCAAAATTCTTGAGAAGGCTGATTACGAAGTCACTCAGGCACATAGCGGTGAAGATGCATTGAATGTCATCTTGATGCAGGAACCAGATATTGCCTTGCTTGATATTAATATGCCGGGCATGTCGGGTCTGGACTTGGCATCACGTCTGCGTACAGATACTTCCGTGCCCTTTATGTTTCTGTCGGCCACTTCAGACGCCGAAATCGTCAGACGGGCGGTTGAATATGGTGCGGTAGGTTATATGGTCAAACCAGTCGACGTATTGAACATTGTTCCTACCGTTGAAGCTAGTCTGGCGCGCGCCAATGAAATCAAGAAACTGAAAAAGAGTGAAATCAATCTCACGTCCGCTTTGGCTTCCGGGCGTGAAACCAGCATGGCTGTGGGTTTGTTGATGACTAAGTTTCAGTCCTCCCGGCAAGTTGCTTTCGACGTCTTGCGCAACCATGCGCGTTCTAACCGCAGGCCCATCCATGAAGTCGCGAATGAGTTGTTGCGGGCTGAAGAAACCATCAACCAATTCAGAGTTTTGTTCAACGGCAAATAAATAATCTGGTCTAAAAGAATGGTTAAATCTTGTTTCACTTGATTGCCTGATGGAAATTTTTGGCTATTATTCTTCCTGGGCAATCTGACCTGAAAGTTAAAGCGCCTGTTCCATAACCATTCCCCCGTTATGGAAAGTCTCATCAAATACCGTCTGTAGTCGCCATCCCATTGCGGCAAATTGACGGTTTCACCGGCCCAGAACCGCCGTCTTCCCTAATCGTATAGTTTCTGTTTTTTCGTTGGCTACCCGCCTCGTGATTACATGAATCTTGTTCTTGTCTTGCGCTTGAATGCGCGAGCAGATCGAAAGGAGCAGATATGTTCACAAATATCATCCCGCAGGATACTGCAAATGTGAATTGCCTTAGCCATGAATTTCTTTGCTTTGGACTTGGTGCCGAAGAGTTTGGTATCGATATTCATAAGATACAGGAAATCCGCAATTATGAAATCACAACGACGATAGCAAATACGCCGGACTACCTGAAAGGCGTGATTAATCTCCGTGGGATTATCGTTCCCATCATTGATATGCGTATCAAATTCAAGTTTGGCCAAGCCATCTATAACGACTTTACCGTCGTCATTATTCTTCATTTAACAGACCGCACAGTAGGCATAGTAGTCGATAGGGTTGCTGACGTAGTGACTCTTGGTAGCAGCGATATACGCCAGATCCAGCATCAGGATATCGCCGATGCCGCTTCTTATTTATTGGGCATAGGTACGCTAGATCAGCGAATGCTGATTTTGATCGATATTGATCACTTACTTGCCAATGAACTGGAATTGCTGACTAGTGCATCGATCAATTGATTGCTGCTGCGACTAATCTTATCTGAAGGAATGAAAATGAATATCAAGAATATGAAAATTGCTCAAAAACTAGGTTTGAGTTTCACCGTAGTTATCTGTTTATTGCTTGTCCTTACTGGCCTGTCATTTGTGCGGGTCACCCAGTTGAGCACTGACATAGACATTATGTCCAATGACCGTTATCCAAAAATCGTACAGGCCCAGACGATCAAGGATGAATTAAATGAAGTCGCAAGAAACATGCGTAATATCCTGCTCATGACAGACGCGTCGGCACTGGAAAAAGAATATGCCAATATTGAGGAACGTACAGGCATCATCAGCAAGTCTATGGCTACATTGGATAAAAGTATCGGCACGACTAAAGGCAGGGAATTGCTCCAGGCAGCAATTAATGCAAGAGAAAAATTTAATCCCTTGCGTGCTGGCTTCCTGGCTTTGACGCAAGATGGGAAAAAGGAACAGGCATTAGACTTGCTGTATGCTCAAGTCAGGCCAGCGCAACGTGAATTTATGGCTGCCCTGGAAAAGCTCATTGAATTTCAATCCTCACTGATGGCCGCAACAGCAGAAGAGACCGAGCAATTGGCTTCCAGTACAAAGGCCATGATTTTAATACTTGCTGTGGTGGCAAGTGTTATCAGCATATTGTTAGCTTATTTTTCCTCTCGCAGCATTACCCGTCCATTGGAAGAAGCAGTGATGCTTGCCCGTAAAGTTGCAGATGGTGATTTGAGTAGTCAGATCTCAGTGACGAGCAAAGATGAAACTGGTCTGCTGCTAAAGGCACTGTTTGACATGAATCAAGGGCTGATGAATATTGTCAGCAACGTCCGCTCAGGTACTGACACAATAGCCAATGCTTCTGGTGAAATTGCAAATGGCAATCTTGACCTGTCTTCGCGTACTGAGCAGCAGGCCAGTTCGCTGGAAGAGACCGCCGCATCCCTGGAAGAGCTGACCTCCACTGTCAAACAGAATTCAGAAAATGCGCGCCAGGCTAACCAGTTGGCAAAGACTGCCTCAGAGACTGCGATTAAAGGTGGGCAAGTCGTGGCCGACGTCGTGCACACAATGGACTCCATCAGTGAAGCCTCTAAAAAGATAGTTGATATCATCAGTGTTATTGACGGCATTGCTTTCCAGA
Source organism: Undibacterium pigrum (assembly GCF_003201815.1). Classification (GTDB taxonomy): domain Bacteria; phylum Pseudomonadota; class Gammaproteobacteria; order Burkholderiales; family Burkholderiaceae_D; genus Undibacterium; species Undibacterium pigrum. The sequence continues at coordinate 25,919 of NZ_QJKB01000013.1, read as the reverse complement.
CCAATATTCTGGCACTGAATGCCGCAGTCGAGGCTGCACGTGCGGGTGAACAAGGGCGTGGTTTTGCAGTTGTTGCCTCAGAGGTCCGCAATCTTGCACATCGCTCTGCCAGCGCAGCCAAAGAAATCAAAATATTGATCAACGACACGGTCGGCAAGGTGGATGCTGGCAGCAAGCAGGTCCTGCAAGCAGGTACAACCATGGAAGGGATACTTACCAGTGTTCGCCATGTGACGGACATCATGGAAGAAATCAGCGCAGCCAGTCACGAACAAGAGCAGGGTATTGAGCAGATCAATCAGGCTGTCACTGAAATGGATACAGTAACGCAGCAAAATGCCGCATTGGTTGAGGAAGCTGCCGCAGCAGCGGGGACCATGCAGGAGCAGGCTGCGCATTTGGCACAACTTGTCAGCGTCTTCAAATTGAATGAAGTAGCTTGGACAGGGCCGTCGAACGTGGTGGATATAAAAAATGTCAGCAATCTCAAGATAATTCGCCTGGATAAGATTGGCAAAACGACTAAAGTACAAGCTGTGACACACATGCCCAAAAAACGCTTTGCTGCTGCGGGCATCAAGTCAGAGGAATGGGCTGAATTCTGATCTGGTTTTCAATGCTGGCTGAACAAGGAAAAGGATGACTGTGAAACCTATAGTATTGATTGTTGACGATAATGCCGTCAATCTGTTGTTACTGGCGACATTGACCGAGTCGGTCAGTGGTGTTCCTGCAGTCAGTTTTGATGATCCAGTAACAGCCGCAGAATGGTGTCAGTCAAATACGCCGGATCTTATTCTTGTCGACTACATGATGCCAGGACTTGACGGGCATGACTTTATCCGTATTGTCAGAAAGTTGCCCCATTGTGTCGATGTTCCCATCGTCATGGTAACGACAGAAAATGAGAAAACTGTCCGGCATGAAGCCCTCTCACTGGGGGCCACCGAATTTCTGGCAAAGCCGGTGGACGTTCCAGAATGCCGTAGCCGCATACGAAACTTGCTTGCCTTGCGGCATTCGCAGAATTTGATCAAGGATAAAGCCAAGTTGCTTGAGCACGAAGTAAGGCAAGCGACTGCTGCAATTATAGACAGGGAACGCGAATTGATAGTGCGTTTGTCCAAGGCCGCAGAGTTTCGTGATCCCGAGACCGGTGCGCATGTGCAGAGAATGGCGCACTACTCACGGATTATTGCAAAAAAACTCAATTTATCCGTCGAATTTCAGCAACTATTGCTCGATGCAGCACCTATGCATGATGTTGGCAAGATGGGTATTCCAGATCATATCTTATTGAAGCCAGGCAGGTTGAATGAAGAAGAAATGATCATCATGCGGAGACATGCAGAGATAGGAGCAGTGATACTGGCGGGTAGTTCTGCCCCGTTGATACAACTGGGAGAGGAAATTGCCAGAACACACCATGAAAAATACGATGGTACGGGGTATCCAAACAAGCTGGTGGGTGAAAGTATTCCTCTATCCGGGCGCATCGTGGCCGTCGCAGATGTCTTTGATGCCTTGACTTCAGAACGCCCCTACAAGAAAGCCTGGTCTGATGAAAGTGCTCAGCAATTTTTGCAGGATAACGCAGGTAGTCATTTTTGCCCTGTATGTGTTGCCGCATTTATCGAATCCTGGGATGAGGTCATGGAGGTGAAGGCAAAACTACTGGATTGATGTCTGTCTGTTTTTCGTGCCTGGGTGCTATTCGAATGCTAGACAATTCTTTGTCTGGAAAATTTAACATGTCTATTTCTGCGGATAAAACGAATGAAAACGGCTAGAAAACAATTTCGCCGACAGTTGATATTGATGGTCGTGCTGACACTGTTGCTGACGTGGAGTTTCGTCGTCTATGAGCTGTTTCGCAGCCGTACCCATTATCTGCAAGAAGCCAACGTTCGTACTTATGTACAGTCTCAGGTTTTCGCAGAATATTCACAGTCTGTCGTCAAGCGCCTCAATGAAATTTTGCTGGATATGCGCAGTGACTGGAATGGTAACTGGGCAGAATTTGCCGATGTGGTGCGCCGTCGTCAGGAAAACATGCAAGATATTTCCTTCCAGGTAGCAGTCATTGATAAAGACGGCATGATGCAGTTTTCAAACCTGTCTAAACCTAACGAAAAGGTGGATTTGAGCCAGCGCGAACATTTTCGTGTTCATAGTGATATGCCTGAGCGCGATACGCTTTTTATCAGCAAACCTGTGAAAGGCAAGGTGTCAGGAAAATGGTCTTTACAATTTACCCGTCCCATTTTCAGACAGGGTAAGTTTGATGGGGTACTGGTCGTTTCTGTCAGCCCGGATCAATTCACCGCACTGGCAAAAAAACTCAATGTATCAGATGAGGGCGCTGTCACTGTCTTGCGCGACAGTGGTGAGATCATGGCACGCTATCCTGCCATGGAATCCATGCTGGGCAAGGTCGTTGACACCAGTTTCCTAAAATCATCACCCACCCCAGGGTTGTCGGGAAACTTTCGGCGCGTTGCCAATATTGATGGCGTTGAACGGATTTACGGCTATTTCCGTATGCCAGAGCATAAATTGACCTTTCTGATTGGCGAATCGGTAAAAAATGTCCTGCTACCCTACGAAGCACACAGAAATATGGTGCTGAGTGTCGCCTCTGTCATCAGCCTGTGCGCCATGTTCCTGTTCAGTCTTTTGTTCAAGGCATTGAATGCCAAAGATGGGGTACAGCAGCAACTGATGGAGCGCGAAGCTATTTTGCGTCAATCGCAAGAAATAGGTCAGATCGGCAGCTATTCGCTTGATATAGCGAATAAGACATTTGAGTGTTCTGACACTATGGATGCTATCTTTGGCTTACCGGCAGATTTTGAAAAAACCTATGCCAATTGGTTGAAGATGATTTCACCTGCAGACAGAGAAAACGTGAATGTTGCCATGTCTGATTCCATAGAACTACGCACCAGATTCAGCTACGAATACAAGATCGTGAGGCCATTGGATGGGCGTGAATGCTGGATACAAACGGTAGGTGAAATAAAACAAGGCCAAGCGTATCAATCGAATCGCATGGTAGGTATCGTACTCGACGTCACGGAACGCAGGCAACATGAGGAGGAATTGCTGACCGCAAAAGAAATGGCAGAGGCAGCCAATGTTGCGAAAAGTCTGTTTCTTGCATCCATGTCGCATGAAATCCGTACCCCAATGAATGGAATTCTGGGTATGACTGAATTGGCGCTCGACACTAGTCTGAACCGGGAGCAGCGACAATATCTCAATCTGATCAAGTCATCTGCTGATTCCTTGCTAACCATTATCGACGATATACTTGACTCGTCCAAGATTGAAGCAGGCAAACTGGTATTGGAAAAAGTGGCGTTCGATCTACCTGACATGCTTGACGATGCGGTGAGGACATTAGTCATCCCTGCCGAGCAAAAGGGGCTGGAACTGGTGGCTGATACTGATGTGGACAGTCGTAGTAAGCTGATTGGCGACCCGGTTCGTATTCGACAAATTTTGTTCAATATTGTCGGTAATGCCATCAAATTCACAGACAGTGGGGAGATAGTTGTTCAAGTAAGGCAGGAAACTTTATCTGGCGGAGATGTGCAGTTGCATTTTAAAGTTACTGATACCGGCATTGGCATACCAAAAGACAAGATCGCCAGTATTTTTGATTCATTCTCTCAGGCAGACAATTCCATCACTAGAAAATATGGTGGTACTGGTTTGGGACTTTCTATTTCATCGCGTCTGGTGAAGATGATGCAGGGACGTATTTGGGTCGAGAGCGAACTCGGGCATGGCAGTACTTTTCATTTTGTTATACGTCTGACGACGGATGGAATGAACACCTTGCCTCAGAGTATCATCCTGCCGGAAGGCAAGGTGCTTATTGTGGACGACAGCACTGCTAACCGTCAGTTTTTAGCAGATTCTTTGCTTAAAATGGGCATACATCCAGTATGTGCTGAAACTGGTCAGGAAGCATTGGAAGAGATGCAGCGCGCCCAGCATAGCGGCAATGCTTATGATCTGGTATTGCTGGATGCCCACATGACGGGTATGGATGGATTTTTGGTGCAAAAGAGTATGACCGAATGTACTCCACCGCTTTCGCCAAAAGTTATTATGATGGTATCTGCAGGCATACGTGGTGATGCTGACCGTTGTCGCATGGCAGGTATTGAGTTGTATTTAAATAAACCTATTCGCTTACCTGAGCTGAAAGACGCTCTTCTTAGCGCATTTGGATTGCAGAAAGCGATGGTTTCTAAACCATCGCCACTTGCAGACAGTGCAGCGTTATCTGCGAAAAAACTCTCAATCTTGCTTGCGGAAGATAATTTAATCAATCAGCAACTTGCTGTAAAGCTTCTCGAGAAAGCTGGTCATAGCGTGAAGGTTTGCGACAATGGCAAAGATGCCGTGAATTTAATTGCAGTAGAGAAATTTGATCTCGTGCTCATGGATATACAAATGCCTGTCATGGATGGCATAGAAGCAAGCATGGCCATACGTGCGCATGAAGCGCAGTTTGGTGGTCACTTACCAATCATTGCAATGACTGCTAACGTCATGGAAGGCGATCGGGAACGATGCCTGGCTGCTGGCATGGATGATTATCTGTCCAAACCCATACAATCGACGAAGCTGATGCATAGCATTTCCTCTATGTTCAGAGATAAGTTGATCAGCATTGTTGAAACTGACCGGCAAGAAGATTTCCTGCAAATTTTGCCAGAGTTTGATTATGCCCGGGCATTGGAAAAGACAGACGTTGAGGTGTTGGACATTGTTGGCGCTTTGGCGCTTCACAATATTCCTGCTCAGATAGCAGAGATTGGCCTCAATTTGAAAGCTTGCCAATTGCCAGACCTTCAAAGAGCTGCTCATACCTTAAAAGGTGTTATCGGGTATTTTGGTGCTACGCCAATAGTGGAATATGCCAAAAGAATTGAACTATGTGCAAAGGAGGGCCAATTGGAATTGGCCAGCCGACATTTCCAGTTACTGGAATTGGAGTCGGGCAAATTTCTAGAGCATTTGTTTCATAAACTGGAAGCTCGCAAATGCTAATGAAATTGCGCGTTTATTAGTATCCGGGCATAAAAAAACCCTGCAATGCAGGGTTTTTTTATTTCTACAAAACTCACCAGAATTACTTGATTTTGGTTTCTTTGTAGATGACGTGCTTACGTGCTTTAGGATCGAACTTCATGATCTCCATTTTTTCAGGCATAGTGCGCTTGTTTTTGGAGGTTGTGTAGAAGTGACCTGTACCAGCAGTCGATTCCAGCTTGATTTTGTCGCGACCAGATTTAGCCATGATATTTTCCTAACAATAGTTTAGCTTAAACTTTTTCGCCGCGAGCACGCATGTCAGTCAAAACGGCATCGATGCCAATTTTGTCAATGACGCGCAGACCAGCATTGGACAAACGCAGAGAAACCCAACGGTTTTCTGATTCTACGAAAAAGCGACGATTTTGCAGATTAGGCAAAAAGCGGCGTTTTGTTTTGTTGTTAGCGTGGGATACGTTGTTGCCAACCATTGGCCCCTTCCCAGTCACTTGGCAGACACGTGCCATGTTTAACTCCTTAGACGATTCCGAAATTGGAAAAACGCAAGTATAAACAAAATCTCATGAAATATCAACGACTTGCGAAAAACAAGTGTGTCTTATTTGAAAAATTGATTTAACAATTTGATTTTCTGGGTTTTTCAGCTGGTAAACACTGGCGTAAACCCTGCCTCACATAAGATCAGGCCAGTGTGCCGGATTTGCCTCATCGCAAAAATTGTCATGGGGGAAAATCAAAAAAACTCACATCAGCCCATGCTCTGCAAAGGAATACACATTGGGATTGGCAACAATGAAATGATCCAGTACACGTACATCGACCAGCGCAAGGGCTTGTTTCAGTGTTTGCGTGAGGCTGATATCTGCCTGACTGGGTTCGCAAGAGCCTGAAGGGTGGTTATGCGCAAGTATGATGGCAGCAGCATTTTGTTGCAGGGCAGATTTCACAACTTCACGAGGATATACGCTGGCATGATTCAAAGTGCCGCGAAATAATTCCTCAGCCTTGATAAGCCGGTTTTTAATATCGAGGAACAGGATGGCAAAAGATTCATGGGGTTTATTGCCTATCATCAGTTGCAGATAGTTTTTGACCGCCTGCGGCGAGGACAGTGAGGCATTTTCCTGTAGTTCTTCAGAAATAGCGCGTTTGGCCAGCTCCAGCACAGCGTGAAACTGTGCATATTTGGCTGCTCCCAGCCCGTGTATGGACGAAAAATCCTTCATATTGGCAGCGAACAGGCCAGAAAGAGAGCCAAAGTGCTTGATCATATCGCGCCCCAGGTCGACTGCGCTTTTGCCCTTGACGCCAACCCGGAGAAAAACAGCCAGTAATTCAGCGTCCGATAAAGCGCTGGCCCCATGCTTGATCAGTCGCTCCCGCGGTCGCTGATCTTCCGGCCATTCCTTGATTGCCATCTAAGTTTTCTCCATAGAATTGTGAGCTTGCCTCTTAATAAGTTAAAGCTGGCTTACAATATCGAATTATCAGCCTTATTTGCACTGCATCATATTATGTCTGCCAATGCCATCCCTACCGTGACACCAAACGCTTACCTGACTCTGCATTATCGCCTTGCGACGCTGGGTGGTGAAGATATACTCAGCACCTTCAACGAACGTCCTGCGACACTGCAACTGGGGACCGGGCAACTGGCTCCAGAACTGGAGGCATCGTTGATGGGCCTGGAAGAAGGATCGCATACTACGCAAGAGCTGGCACCTGAAAAAGCCTTTGGTCCACGCAACCCGGAATTGATACAAAAAGTATCACTGGCTACACTAAAAGAAAATTCTGCTTTTGGCGAGCAATATGTGATCGGTGACCTGGTTGAATTTGCTGCACCCGCAGGCGGCAAGTTTGCCGGCATCTTGCGTGCTCTTGATGATGACGGTGCATTATTCGATTTTAACCATCCTCTGGCCGGGCAAACCGTGCTGTTTGAAACAAAAATTATCGGGATTCTTTAATCAAAGCTTATGGACAAAGAAATCTTATTAGCCCAGCCCCGCGGATTTTGCGCAGGTGTTGACCGTGCCATTGAAATAGTCGAGCGTGCCCTGCAACAATTTGGCGCGCCGATTTATGTCAGGCATGAAATTGTGCATAACGCCTACGTCGTCAATGACTTGAAAACCAAGGGCGCGATTTTTATTGAAGAGCTGGAAGACGTCCCGCCGGGCAATACCCTGATATTTTCAGCGCATGGCGTGTCACAAAGCGTGCGCCAGGATGCTGAGGCACGCGGTCTGACGATCTTTGATGCAACCTGTCCACTGGTCACCAAGGTGCATATAGAAGTAGCCAAGATGCGCAAGGAAGGCCGTGAAATCATCATGATAGGTCACCACGGCCATCCTGAGGTCGAAGGCACGATGGGGCAGGCAGAAGAGGGCATGTACCTGGTCGAAACAGTCGCTGATGTCGCCAGCTTGCAAGTAAAAAATGCCGACATGCTGGCCTATGTATCGCAGACGACATTGTCCGTCGACGACACCACCGAAATTATAAATGCCTTAAAAGCGCGCTTTCCCTTAATTAGTGAACCAAAAAAGGGCGATATTTGTTACGCTACCACCAATCGCCAGGAGGCCGTCAAATTCATGGCGCCGCAAGTCGATCTGGTATTAGTGGTTGGCAGCCCCAACAGTTCCAATTCCAACCGCCTGCGTGAAGTCGCTGAGAAAAAAGGTGTGACCGCCTATATGGTCGACAACGCCACCCAGATCAAGCCTGAGTGGCTGGAAAATAGCCTGCGTATTGGTGTCACTGCAGGTGCATCCGCACCAGAAGTGCTGGTGCAGGAAGTGATAGCCAGTTTGCGTCAGCTCGGCGCGCGCAGTGTGCGGGCACTCGATGGCGTGGAGGAATCAGTGACTTTTCCCATGCCCAAGGGCCTGGCTGCACCGAAGATTTGATGTTTGTTACTCTCTTAAGTAAGTGTATTTGATTAAAAAATTGTTTTGGCTGTTGTTTTCGATATTTTATTTTGCAAAAACGTGTTTAAGATGGCGGCACAATCAAGTTCGGTATTTGCCGGATTTGGCAAAACGTGTATGCTGGTATTCGGCACTTGTGGAAAGTACGTAGCTTGCGGTGGCTTTTTTACCACTGGGAAAACGCGCAAACTAGGTATAATCCGGCCGACTTTACTGGGATAACCTTTAAGTCAAAATATATTACAAAAACTTTTACCAAAAGTTGCTGAGGAGAGTTCTATCATGTGTATCGATTACGCCATTACTGCTTCTACTTTGATGACGCGCCTGTTCGGATAGCGCGCGTTCGAATTCCGGCGGCACCCACACAGGGTGCCGCTTTTATTATCAGGAATGATTTTTGCTGAAACCTGCTTGTTGCCACGTGCCTTTACGGGGTGGTAAGAGGGTGGCAAAACGCAAACAGTTCATCTCCTGTTTTTTCAGAAATTCGTTTCGTTCTTAAAGTGAGAAGCAAAATATGGATACCTTTATCCAACAAATTATCAACGGTCTCGTGCTGGGCAGCATGTATGCCCTGGTCGCACTTGGTTACACCATGGTCTATGGTGTGCTCAATCTGATTAACTTTGCGCATGGCGACGTACTGATGGTTGGTGCGATGGCAGGCCTGAGTATCATCAAGGTATTGCAAGTTGTCGCGCCTGATTTGCCTGGCATCATCAAACTTATCATCGCTATCCTGGGTGCCATCCCTGTCTGTATCGCAGTCAACTTGTTGATCGAACGCGTGGCTTACAGGCGATTACGGAACGCGCCGCGACTAGCTCCCTTGATCACGGCGATCGGTGTATCCATCCTGGTGCAGACTTTCGCGATGATGATCTGGGGCCGTAGTCCAATTTCCTTCCCGTCCGTGATGTCCTTCATCCCTGTGCAAATCGGTGGTGCAGTGATCTCCCAAACCCAGATCGTCTTGCTGATACTGGCAACGCTGGCGATGGTAGGCCTGGTCTTGCTGGTTGAAAAAACCAAGATGGGCAGGGCCATGCGTGCTACTGCTGAAAATCCACGCGTCGCTGGTTTGATGGGCGTTGATTCCAACAAGGTGATTGTTGCTACCTTCGCCATCGGTGCCGCGCTGGCTGCGATTGCTGGTGTGATGTGGGCCGCCAACTACTCGTCCGCACAGTTTGCCATGGGCTTTGTACCTGGCCTGAAAGCCTTTTCGGCTGCGGTACTGGGGGGGATCGGTAATATTTATGGCGCGATGGTAGGTGGTATCGTGCTGGGTCTGATTGAAAGCCTGGGTGCCGGTTATATCGGTGACCTGACTGGTGGTGTACTGGGTAGTCACTATCAGGATATCTTTGCTTTCGTCGTTTTGATTATCGTACTGACCTTGCGTCCATCCGGCATCATGGGTGAGCGTGTTGCTGACCGTGCGTAAGGAGAAAATCAATGTCAACCATATTTGATGTAAAAGCTAATCCAGCCAAGGGCTACACCAGTTTTGCGATACTGGGCCTGGTTATGGTCTTGTTCCCTTTCGTGGCGGCCAATTTTGGTAATTCCTGGGTCAGGATTATTGACTTCGCGCTCTTGTATATCATGCTGGCGCTGGGCCTCAATATCGTGGTCGGTTTTGCCGGTCTGCTGGATCTGGGTTATATCGCTTTCTATGCAGTTGGTGCTTATCTGGCGGCGATTTTTGGATCACAACAGTTTGCAACTATCCTTGAATCCTTCGTCAATAATTATCCTGTCGTGGGCGAATTCCTGGTTTCTGTTTTCGGTCCTGAGATCACCAAGAACGGTATCCACTTGTCTGTCTGGGTCATCGTGCCGTTTGCGGCAGCGATTGCAGGATTGTTTGGTGCCTTGCTGGGCGCGCCTACCCTGAAACTGCGTGGTGATTATCTGGCGATCGTGACCCTGGGCTTTGGTGAAATCATCCGTATTTTCATGAACAACATGAATGCACCGATCAATTTCACGAATGGTCCACAAGGGATCAACATGATTGACCCTATCCGTATCTTCGGTGTCTCTCTTGGTGGTGAAGAAGGTTCGAACGCGACTGTGCATTTCCTGGGCATGAGCATGCCTTCGGTGAATGCGTATTACTTCCTGTTCCTGTTCCTTTGTATCGCGATTGTTATCGTCTCCCTGCGTTTGCAAGACTCCCGTCTGGGCCGTGCCTGGGTAGCGATACGTGAAGATGAAATTGCTGCAAAAGCCATGGGTATCAATACCCGTAACGTCAAATTGCTGGCCTTCTCCATGGGTGCTTCTTTTGGCGGTGTTTCCGGTGCGATGTTTGCCAGCTTCCAGGGCTTCGTGTCTCCCGAGTCTTTCTCCCTGATGGAATCCATTGTGATTCTGGCGATGGTGGTGCTGGGCGGTATCGGCCACATTCCTGGCGTTATCCTGGGTGCGGTATTGCTGGCTGCTTTGCCAGAAGTATTGCGTCACGTGGTTGAACCAGTGCAAAACCTGATCTTCGGTAAAGTCTGGATCGAAGCCGAAGTATTGCGTCAGTTGTTGTACGGCTTCGCCATGGTTGCTGTCATGCTTAATCGTCCTGCCGGCTTGTGGCCAGCACCGAAGCATGAAGATCGTATGGCCAAGAATAACGAAGCGGCAGCATAAGGAAGATCAAGATGATTGAACAGACTATCTTAAAAATCGAAGGCGCCAATAAACGTTTTGGCGGCTTGCAGGCGCTGTCGAATGTCGGCATCAATATCAAGAAAGGCCAGATTTATGGCCTGATAGGTCCGAACGGCGCAGGTAAAACAACCTTCTTCAATGTCATTACTGGCTTGTATCAGCCTGACACTGGCACATTTGAACTGGATGGCAAACCTTACTCACCATCGGCTCCGCATGAAGTTGCCAAGGCGGGTATCGCCAGGACTTTCCAGAACATCCGCCTGTTTGGCGAAATGACTGCGCTGGAAAACGTCATGGTAGGCCGCCATATCCGTACCCATCAGGGTGTGTTTGGTGCGGTGTTCCGTCACTCAGCAGCGCGCAAGGAAGAAGCAGACATTCGCAAACGTGCACAGGAATTGCTGGATTTCGTCGGTATAGGCCAGTTCGCCAGCCGTACATCCAAATTCCTGTCCTATGGCGATCAACGTCGTCTGGAAATTGCCCGCGCTCTGGCAACCGACCCTAAACTGCTGGCACTGGATGAGCCTGCAGCAGGTATGAATGCGACTGAAAAACTTGCCCTGCGCGAGTTGTTGGTCAAGATCAAGGCAGAAGGCAAGACGATCTTGCTGATCGAGCACGACGTTAAATTGATGATGGGATTATGTGACAGGATGACTGTTCTGGATTATGGCAAACCGATTGCAGAAGGTTTGCCAGCAGACATACAGAAAAATCCGGCAGTTATCGAAGCGTATTTGGGAGGTGGTCACTAATGGCTGAGAACGTATTAAAGATAAGCAATCTGAAAGTTGCTTACGGCGGCATCAAGGCCGTTAAAGGTATAGACCTGGAAGTCAACAAGGGTGAACTGATTACCCTGATCGGTGCCAATGGTGCTGGCAAGACCACGACATTGAAAGCCATCACCGGCACGCTGCCTGCTTGTAAAGTGGAAGGCGAGATCAATTATCTTGGTGCTTCCATCCGTAACGTCAATTCTTTCGAGATGGTGAAAAACCATCTGGCTATGGTGCCGGAAGGCCGTGGTGTGTTCACTCGCATGACGATTTTGGAAAACCTGATGATGGGCGCGTATATCCGCAACGATAAAGCGGGTATCAATGCCGACGTGGAAAAATGGTTTACGGTTTTCCCTCGCCTGAAAGAACGTGCTTCCCAATTGGCAGGTACTTTGTCCGGTGGTGAGCAGCAGATGCTGGCCATGGCACGTGCCTTGATGAGTCATCCAAACTTGCTGTTGCTGGATGAACCATCCATGGGGCTGTCACCTATCATGGTGGAAAAGATTTTTGAAGTCGTGCGTAATGTGTCGGCCCAGGGTATTACCATCCTGCTGGTTGAGCAAAACGCCAAACTGGCTTTGCAGGCAGCCCACCGTGGTTATGTCATGGATTCTGGTGCGATTACCATGAGTGGCAATGCCAAGGATATGCTGAATGATCCTAAAGTCCAGGCCGCTTATCTGGGTGAAGGCTGATACGATTTACGAAGTAAGGTAAGCCCGGCACAGCGCATTCCAGTGTCAGGGCATTTCAAATACCTGCAAGTAATTGCAGGTATTTTTTTGTCTGCTGCTTTCCTGCGGAAGCTGTTGATCGTGATATCAAGAAATCGAATTCTTCCCTCATTTAAGAGGCTTGATTAGCCATAAATTCTTCATTTATTCGCCACTGATTTGTCCCGGAATAGCCGCTGATGAGCCATTAAATAGTGCATGGAAAATCGTCCTTAAAACGCTTGTTTCATAGCTGAAAAATTGCAGACGTAGTGTATTTTTATGTAGATTTTCCACTATTTTTTGCAAGCACATGTTTCCAAACTTGACCTTGATTTACATCAAGATATATACCCTTTATTTTTTATTCATTCACATAAAACAACAAAGGGAAAGCGCATGGGGATTTCTGATAAATTAAATGCAGCACTGAGCAAAGAGGCCGCTACTGCAGCCCCTGGATACAGTCGCTGGTTGATGGCCGCAGCTGCCTTGTTGATACACTTCCCTCTGGGGCAGGCTTATGGGTTTTCCGTCTTCAACGGACCATTAGCCAAAGTGCTGGGAGCCAGTCTGACCAGCGTGGGCTGGATATTTTCAGTGGCTATTATTTTCCTTGGTTTGTCGGCGGCTATCTTTGGTAAGTGGGTAGAGCGGGTAGGGCCGCGCAAGGCCATGCTGGCATCTGCCCTGTGCTTCTTTGCCGGTTTTCTGGTATCTGCGTTAGGCGTGGTTGCAGGCTCTTTGCCTATCGTGATTCTTGGTTACGGCGTGATTGGTGGTACCGGCCTTGGCATAGGTTATATCTCGCCAGTATCGACACTGATCAAATGGTTCCCGGACAGGCGCGGTATGGCCACAGGTCTTGCCATCATGGGCTTTGGTGGCGGTGCACTGGTTGGTTCACCGCTGGCTGTGAACCTGATGAAATATTTCAGTGAAGGTTCGCAATATGCCGGTATCCCGGCTACCTTCGTGACGATGGCTGTTCTGTATTTGTGCTTCCAGCTTGCAGCTGTCAGAATTGCACGACTGCCTTTTGCTGGCTATCAACCAGCTGGCTGGGTGCCCAGCAAGCTGGAAGCTGCGCATATTGCCTCCCAGGGAGCAGATGATTTCTCTGTCGCACAAGCTATACGCAAGCCACAATTCTGGCTGTTGTGGGGCATACTTTTGCTGAATGTCTCTGCAGGTATAGGCATACTTGGCCAAGCTTCACTGATGGCACAAAAGATGGTGGGTATTTCTGCTGCGGCTGCTGCTGGCTTTGTCGGCTTGCTATCGCTGTGCAATATGGCGGGTCGTTTTATCTGGTCAAGTTTCTCAGACAAAATAGGCCGCAAATGGGCTTATGCCATGTATTCCGGCGTTGGTGCGCTTGCCTATTGGGCGATACCCGGTGCTGCTGCGGCTGGCAATATGCTGTTGTTTGTTGCCCTGTTTGCCCTGGTCATGAGTTTTTATGGTGCAGGCTTTGCCACTATCCCTGCTTATCTGGCCGATATGTTTGGCAAAAAAGAAGTGGGTGCGATTCATGGTCGTTTGTTGACTGCATGGTCCATGGCCGGAGTCGTTGGCCCGCTGGTTGTCAATGCCGGGCGTGATTATCTGGTCAAGACACAAGGTCTGGCTGATGCAGCCGCATATTCGACCGTCGTATATGTACTGGGTGGTTTGCTGGTAGCTGAATTTGTCTTGAATCTTTTTGTTAAAGCCCCTGAAACAACGAGCAATCAACAAATGCCAGCGCAACTGGCAACACAGTAAATAATCGGCACCGGAATTAAAAACAATCAAGAACAGTAAGGAATAATCATGGAAGATGTGAATCAGCATATTGATCCCAGTATGACAGGGAAAATCATTTTTTACTGGACTCTGGCCTGCATTCCGCTGGGCTGGGGCGTATGGCAAACCACCATGAAGGTCATGGCCATGTTTGCCTGAGTTGCTCTTGCAAAAGCAAAAGCCCCGGGTCTTAAGAGCCGGGGCTTTTTTACTTTTCAAGTGATCAGACAGGGAGGGGGAGCTCCCTGCGATCCTTAATTGTCTGCTTTTGTGTTACTTACTTTTTTGCGACTTTAGGTGTTGCTGCTTTTGCTGCTGTAGACACGGCATTGTTCAGATTGGCTTCCAGTGCTTCTACTGCTTGCTTGGTAGATTTGCTGATGTGGTCGTAGCTGGCATTTGCGTTGTCTATCGATGTTTTGAAGAAGGAAACAAATTGCTCGGAACCAGCAGGTGCATTTTTGGATACTTCATCGATCAGTGACAAGACTTTACGATTGGTTTCGGCAATTTGTGCCTCAGCCGCATGCGTGAATTCTGCTTGTGTGGTGGAGGCGATATTGGCCAGATGACGGCTGTAAGCCAATACTTTTTCAGCTGTAGGCTGGGCTTGTGCAGCGGACAGATTGAAGAATTCCTGTGGATCTTTAGCAGCCAGCAATTGCTTGGTCGCTGCAGAGCTTTCTTCCAGTGAAGACTTGGCGGCATTCAAATTCAATTCGATGAATTTTTCTACGCCTTCAAACGCTTTGCCTGTCAGATTTGTAAACAGGGCAAGTTGTGCATCGAAATTGGCTTTGGTTGCGGCAGAAAGTTGTTCAGGTGCAGTAAACATGGAAATCTCCTAAGTAGGAAAGTGAAATACAAGAAACCTGGCGATTGCTAAGTGGAATGTTGCAGCGTTAAACTTAATTTATAAACCATGGAATTGTGCGATGCAATAAGCCACATTCTATTGATTCATTAATTGAAGTCAAGACAAATTTGTGCGTCGCAATATAATAATTATGCATTTCAAAATACTTGTTACAAATACGCAAACAGGAAAATAGAAATGAATAAACACTTTTCCTGTGGCAATTATGTATGGTAATTATGACCAGAAAATGAAGTGGCCGGGCTATGGTAGACTTTCGTTCGTAGATTTACCTCAGGGCAATTCATTTTTTTGAACATCCATAGGGCAAGCGATGGCGATAACAGCAAAAACAAGAAAAGACTTTAAGCATTTCCATACCATCACGACCCGCTGGATGGATAACGATGCATATGGCCACGTCAATAACGTCGTTTACTACAGCTGGTTTGACACGGTGGTGAACCAGTTTTTGATCGTCAATGGCGTGCTGGATATAGAAAACAGCCCCGTCATCGGCCTGGTCATAGAAACCCAGTGCAATTATCTGGCATCTGTCGCCTTCCCTGATGTGATAGAGGCTGGTGTCAGCGTCAGCAAGCTGGGTAATTCCAGCGTCCGTTATGAAGTCGGTATTTTCAAGAATGGCGAAGACAGTGCAGCGGCACAGGGGCATTTCGTACATGTCTATGTCGACAGGGAAAATCGCCGCCCGACCGCCATTCCTGCTGCCATGCGCCAGCTTTTGCAAACCATAGAGGCGTAGTCTCATGATCACTTCGACAATACAACAGGCGGTGGATGATGCCATCACTTCTCGCCGCTCCATCCGTGCATTTTTGCCTCAACCGGTGGCACGTGAAGATATCCAGCAAATACTGGAAGTGGCGGCTCGTTCACCTTCAGGCAGCAATACCCAGCCATGGAAGGTTTATGTGCTGACCGGTGCCCGCCTGCATGCACTTTCTGACGCCATCCTGGCTGCACATAATACTGAAGGGCAGGGTGGGCATGAGCAGGAATATAACTATTACCCGGTCAAATGGGTGACCCCATATCTTGAGCGCCGCCGCAAGGTTGGCTGGGATTTATATGCCCTGTTAGGTCTGGGCCGTGAAAACAAGGCTGGCATGCATGCCCAGCATGGCCGCAATTATGCATTCTTCGATGCACCTGTTGGCATGATATTTACTATAGACAGAGTGATGGAGCAAGGTTCCTGGCTGGACTATGGCATGTTTTTACAAAGCATCATGGTGGCAGCGCGTGGCCGTGGCCTCGACACCTGTCCGCAGGCAGCATTCACTCAGTATCACAAGATCATCGCGGAGCAATTGCAACTCCCAGAGGATGAAATGCTGGTATGTGGGATGTCGCTGGGTTATGGCGATTACAGCAAGATAGAAAACACCCTGGTGACTGAGCGTGCTGCCGTTGCAGAATTCACACGCTTTCTGGATGAATAAATTATTTATTCAATATGCACGTGCATGTGTGAGTAAAATTCAGTCAAAAATTTAACGAAATTTTGCAAATTTGTTTAAGGCGCTGAATGAATAAGCGTCTGTAACTCCTTATTTTCCTTGCGGAATTTCCGAATTTTGCTACACTGCACTATCTTTTTGGCATATCTAATCTGGAGTAATGAATGGTGAAATTTGCCCGACATGCAGTGGTTTTTTCGCTCATCGCACTCTTGCCCATGGCTAGCGTGCTGGCTGCCAACCACTCAAACAAGCACTCCTCCAAAAAACATGCTGCCCATGGCAAGACGCATGTGGCATCCCAAAAGAAAATTATCATTCACACAGCATCTGGCAAACTGGTCAAGCGTACCGTCATGGTGCACGGCAAGCGTAAAGTCATTACCGAACGCATTGCTGCTGTCCGTGAAATGCCGGAAAAACCAAGCATAGGTGACAGCGTAGGCCTGAAATATACCCAGGATCCGCTGGAATTGAAGTCGAACGTCGCCTATGTTGTTGACCAGGACAGCTCCAAAGTTCTGTTTGAAAAAAATTCTGATGTCTCCCTGCCTATCGCTTCGATCACCAAATTGATGACCAGCCTGGTTGTGGTAGAAGCTCATCAGGATATGGAAGAGCAAATCGAAGTCACCAATGATGACATCGACAAGGAAAAAAATACCAGCTCACGCCTGAAGATAGGTGCCAAACTGTCACGCTCGGATATGCTGCATATCGCGCTGATGAGTTCTGAAAACCGTGCCGCTTCTGCCTTGGGCCGTAATTATCCAGGTGGCTTGTCTGCGTTTGTCACTGCCATGAATGCCAAGGCCAAGCAACTGGGCATGTCAGATACACATTATGTTGATTCCAGCGGGCTTTCCAGTCAAAATCGCGCCAGCGCGCGTGATCTGGTCAAGCTGGTCAATGCGGCATACCAGCATCCTGTGATCAGGCAGTATTCTACTGATTCGAAATACGTTGTTGCCCCAGGTGGCAAGCCACTGGAATATGGCACATCGAACAAACTCGTTATCAACCCCGCCTGGGAAATTGGCTTGCAAAAAACCGGTTATATCTCCGAAGCGGGTCGTTGCCTGGTCATGCAAGCGATTATCGAAGGACGCAACATCGTGATGGTTTTTCTAGATTCCAAGGGTAAGTATTCACGCCTGGCGGATGCGGACCGCATGAAAAAATGGCTGGAGACGATTAAGCCGCACGTCTGAACAGTATTAAATGCAGCTTGCAATTAATATAGTACGCAAGAAAAAATCTTATTATGCCCGCCTTAACAGGCGGCTTTTTTTTGCCAATAAACATTAAGTCTGGGCAAAAGCTGGAATCAGCAGTCTTACGAGGTTCTTACGATGCTTGATTACAATAAGTAATTTAGTTGATGAATTTTCGGTATTTGCCATTCGCTGGATATGAGCCCATGTCTTCAGGTGCGACCTGATTCTGTGTAAGTAGCTGCATTTCCCCGAAATGTGGCAAGCCTTGCCGTCACTTCCTTTTAAGAAATACGCTAAGGTTTGCCGACTTGGATGGGCAAGTTTGTTGGGAAAATACAGCGACTTTTCATTAACGAGGCAATTACTGGGTGGCTTTAACTATATTTCACATTTTGCTTTTTCTGAAAATAAATATTTAAATCCTTTTGGGGTATTGTCTTGCATTTTGCCTATCTTTTAATCAAGAGACTGTTTCTCAAAGCTAGCGATGGCAAGGATTGAAAACAGTAGTTGGATTTTCTTTGATCAATGCTTCGATGTTATTTTAATATTGCGATCGTTTGCTCAGTTTTTTTGAGAACTTCATTCAAACAGTAGTAGTTTTATCTGCCTCAAATAATGACGACACCGACTTATCACTTTATCTCAGGCCTGCCACGTTCCGGCTCTACCTTATTGGCCGCTTTGTTACTGCAAAACCCGCGCTTTCATGCTGGCATGACCAGTCCAGTAGGTACTTTATATACCAGCATGTTGCATCAGTTTGGCGCAGGAACAGAATTTGGCCCGGTGATTACCAAGGCAGAACGCAAGCGTCTGGTTCGCGGACTGTTTGATTCTTACTATGCCGAGCACGCGGATAAAAGCGTGGTGTTTGATACCAATCGCATGTGGACTGCCCATTTACCCATGCTCATGGATCAGTTTCCCGGTTCCAAGGTGATTGCCTGTGTGCGCAATGTCGCCTGGGTGATGGACAGCATAGAACGTAAATACGCGGCTGACCCATACGAAATCACACGCCTGTTCAATGACGACAATGAGCGTGCAACGGTCTACAGCCGGGTAGAGACCCTGGCACAGCGTAACCGCATGGTGGGTTACCCCTGGGCTGCACTGAAGAGTGCTTTTTACAGCGAACATGCAGCGTCCATGCTGCTCATCGATTATGACTTGCTGGCGCAGGCACCGCAAAAAGTGCTGCCTCTGATTTATGACTTTATCGGTGCGGAACCATTCGAGCACGACTTTCAGAATATCCAGTATGACGCCCCAGAATTTGATGCGCCTTTAGGCATGCGTGGCCTGCACAAGGTCAGGCCAGCAGTTAGCTTTCAAGCCCGCGACACCATACTGCCTCCCGATTTGTTTCAGCAATACAGCCAGCTATCGTTCTGGAAAGATACGACCGGTAGCCGTGCCAATGTAATCACCGCCAAATTTGTTCCAAATTCTACTGAAAAATGAAGATGACACCGTCTAATTCCTTGAATCCAGCCACTTCTGAAGCCAGTTCATCTTCAAGTTTTGCATTTCACCCTCTACATCCAAGTCTGACAGATGGTTTGCCATCTGTCGCTACTGCAGTTGTTGCGCCAGCAGTTCCCGTCATTACCCAAACGGCAGCCGCACCATCCATTGCCGCACCTGCGCCTGTCGCTGCCGCAACGCCCCATGAAGTGGTGTTTGTTGATACCACGCTACAAAACTGGCAAGGCCTGGTTGGCAATCTCAAACCAGGTACCGAAGTTGTTACGCTTGATCCGTTAAAGAACGGCGTACAGCAAATGGCCGATGCCTTGCAAGGCAAGGCCGATATCACTGCTGTCCATATTGTGTCACATGGTGGTGAAGGCTATCTGGTGCTTGGCAATACCATGCTGTCTTCGTATAACCTTGCAGACTATCAATCCAGCCTTGCGACGATACAAAAAGCCATGGCACCAGGGGCTGATATTTTGCTGTATGGCTGTGATGTTGCCAAAGGCGATACTGGCACCAGCTTTGTGAATCAACTGGCTAAAGCGACAGGTGCAGATGTCGCTGCATCGACCAATGACACGGGTGTACATGGTGATTGGGTGCTGGAATATCATAGTGGCGTGGTAGAGACTACTGCAATAGCTGCCCAACAATATCATTACGACCTCGCGACCATTACCGTTACTAATTTGAACGATAGTGGCACAGGCTCGTTACGAGACGCCGTGCTGAACGCGACTGGCAACGGTGCTGCCGATACCATCGTATTTGATCCAGCCCTGTTTGCCAATGGTGCTGGCACCATTACCCTGACCAGTGGAGCGCTAGAGGTCGGTGGCACCAGTGATGCCGATGCCTTCAGTATTATTGGCCCAGGCAGTAATTTGCTGACCATTAGCGGCAACAATAGCTCACAGATTTTTCGGGCGGATAATTACGCTGCGGCCAATACTTCGGCATTGAATATTTCAGGTATGACGCTGACCAACGCGAGCAATACCACCGCAACTGGTTACTCTCTCTCCCGTGGTGGCGGTGCCATCATCGTGTCCAGTACTGGTGCCGTAGTCATCGATCACGTAGTCATTAAAAATTCCAGTTCTTCTGGGTACGGTGGTGGTCTTTCTTCTTACGGCAATTACAATAGTAGTATCATCGTTAGCAATTCGAGTTTTCAATCCAATACTACTACCGGCGCGGGTGGCGGCATTAATCTGTCTGCCCATTCGGTCACATTGCTGAATAACACTTTTGAAGGCAATACTGCAGCTACAGGCGGTGGTGGGGCAGCACTCGGAATCATTGGTGCCGGTAACTTTACGATCACCAATAACACCTTCTCCAATAACACCAGTGGCACAAGCAATGTGGTGGCAGGCAAGGGAGGTGGTTTGCAGATTTCTTCCTTCTCTGGAAGCGCTGGCAGCATCATCAATAACACCATTGTTGGCAACCATTTCGTCGGCAAATCAACGGTCAATGCAGACCTGGTATCTGCGGATGGTGGTGGCCTGCATGTAGACGGCTCGCCTGGTGTGATTACGCTGTCGAACAATCTGATTGCGAACAATACAAGTACCGGTGCAGTTGGCAATAATGGCGCCGATCTGGTCCTTGGGCGCAACCTGACTGTCAATGGCGCCAATAATATTTTTGGTACCACGGCTGGCACTTACACCGCGTCTAATAGTGGCGGCAATACCATCAGTAACCTGACCGGTACTATTTCCACCGTCCCGAGCATGGGTACGTTGGCCTACAATGGCGGGCCGGTAAAAACCATTTCGATTGCTGGCGGCAGTAGTGCCGTAGGTGCCGGCACCACAACTGGTGCGCCTACGACGGATGCACGTGGATTTAACCGAGGTGGCACAATTGATATTGGTGCCTATGAATCTTCCGATAATGGCAGCTTCAATTTTGGTGGAGTGGTTTCCCCCGCAAATGGCGTTATTGATGTACCCATCAACTATGATCTGGTGATCGATTTTGGTACGGCGGTTACAGCAGTTGCCGCCAAGAATATCGTCATTTACCGCCAGTCAGACAATGCGGTGCTTGAAACCATCGCTGCCAACGATACCAGCAAGGTGACTTTTAGCAGCGGTACGGGTGGTGCCAATAGCAAGGTTACGATTAATCCTGCTGCCAATTTCCTTGGCAAGACAGGCTACTATGTATTGATAGACAGCGGTTCGTTCCTGGACAGTAGCAGCAAGTCATTTACCGGCATCAGTTCCAGTTCCACCTGGGCCTTTACTTCTGCCGGTTTGCCATCGACCATCACCAGTGCCACCTACGATGCCAGCACTGGCATTCTGTCTGTCACCGGCACCAATATGGCGAGCGGCGACACCATTGATGTTTCCAAACTATCGCTGACAGGGCAGGGCGGTTCTTACACGCTGACGACGGCGAATGTGACGACCAGCAGCGCGACAGCTTTTTCAATAACATTGAACGCGGCTGATAAGCTGGCCATCAACGGTGTCTTGAACAATAACGGTACAACGGCTGTTGATACCACTGCATTCAATCTGGCCGCTGCTGCTGGCTGGGATGCTTCGCAGGGACCATTAGCCGACACATCAAACCCTGTCACTGTCGCGAACGTCACAGCGCCAACGATAACATCAGCAACCTACGATGGCACCACCCACGTCTTCACCATCACCGGCACCAACCTGGTCAAGACCATAGGTGCCACGAATGACGTCACGATTTCCAAACTGACCATCACTGGTGAAGGCGGAGCCACCCGCACCCTGTCCACGACAGGCAACGTTGAAGTCACATCAGACACCAGCTTTACCTTTACTTTGGCCGGTGCGGATATTGCTGCCGTCGATAGCCTGCTCAATAAAAACGGCACGTCTTCCGCCAGCAGTTCCACCACCTACAATCTCTCTGCGGCCGATGACTGGAACAGCGTCATCACCGGCGGCAACATCGCTGACTTGACTGGCAATGGCATTACGGTATTGAATGCCGCACCAAGCATCCTGAGTTCCACCTACGATGCAGCAACTGGCGTTTTATCGGTCTCCGCCGTCAACATCGTCGGTGGCGACACCATTGATGTATCGAAACTGTCCCTGACTGGTCAGGCGGGTTCTTATACTCTCACCACTGCCAATGTCACCGCCAGCAGTTCGACCGCCTTCTCCGTCACGCTGAACGCCGCCGACAAGCTCGCCATCAACGGCATACTGAACAACAACGGCACAGCAGCGGTTGATACCACCACCTTCAACCTCGCAGCCGCCGCATCCTGGGATCAGACAACAACATCCAGTGCCGATCTGACCGGCAATGCTGTCACCGTATCCAACGTCACCGCCCCAACGATCACCTCAGCGACCTACGACGGTACGACCCACGTCTTCACCATCACCGGCGCCAACCTCGTCAAGACTATAGGTGCCACCAACGACGTCACGATATCCAAACTGACTATCACTGGTGAAGGCGGCGCCACCCGTACTTTGTCCACGACTGGCAATGTCGAAATCACCAGCGCCACCAGCTTTACCTTTACGTTGGCTGGTGCTGATATTGCCGCTGTCGATAACCTGCTCAATAAAAACGGCACTTCTTCAGCCAGCAGTTCGACGACATACAACCTCGCCGCAGCCGATGACTGGAACAGCGTCATCACCGGCGGCAATATTCAGGATTTAACTGGCAACGGCATCACCGTTTCCAATGCTGCCCCCAGTATCCTGAGTTCCACCTACGATGCAGCAACTGGCGTTTTATCAGTCTCCGCTGTCAACATCGTCGGTGGCGACACCATCGATGTGAGTAAGTTATCCATCACAGGCCAGGGTGGTTCCTACACCCTGACCACTGCTAACGTCACTGCCAGCAGTTCGACTGCCTTTGCTGTCACCCTCAATGCCGCCGACAAACTGGCCATCAACGGCATCCTGAACAATAACGGCACGACAGCAGTTGATACCACCACCTTCAATCTCGCCGCTGCTGCTTCCTGGGACGCCACCACCACATCCAGTGCAGATTTGACCGGCAATGGCGTGACCGTTTCCAACGTCACAGCCCCAACGATCACATCCGCAACGTACGATGGTACAACCCACGTCTTTACTGTCACCGGCACCAACCTGGTTAAAACCATCGGTGCGACGAATGACGTCACGATCTCGACATTAACAATTACAGGTGAAGGCGGCGCAACCCGTACTCTTTCCACCACCGGCAATGTTGAAGTCACCTCCGCCAACAGCTTTACCTTTACACTGGCGGGTGCGGATATTGCTGCAGTGGATGCTCTGTTGAACAAAAACGGTACGTCCTCAGTCAGTAGCACTGTCTACAATCTTTCTGCAGCAGATGACTGGAACAGCGTCATTACCGGCGGCAACATTCAGGATCTGACAGGCAACGGCATCACCGTTTCCAATGCTGCCCCCAGCATATTGAGTTCCACCTACGATGCAGCGACTGGCGTTTTATCAGTCTCCGCCGTCAACATCGTCGGTGGTGACACCATT
>NZ_QJKB01000013.1:0-2293 GCF_003201815.1 Undibacterium pigrum | reverse complement strand
GTTTCCAATGCTGCCCCCAGTATCCTGAGTTCCACCTACGATGCAGCAACTGGCGTTTTATCAGTCTCCGCTGTCAACATCGTCGGTGGCGACACCATTGATGTCAGTAAATTGTCCATCACCGGCCAGGGCGGTTCCTACACCCTGACCACGGCCAACGTCACTGCCAGCAGTTCAACTGCCTTTGCTGTAACCCTGAACGCCGCCGACAAACTGGCCATCAACGGCATCCTGAACAACAATGGCACGGCTGCGGTCGATACCACGACCTTCAACCTCGCTGCTGCTGCCTCCTGGGATGCCACCACCACATCCAGTGCCGACCTGACCGGCAATGCCGTGACCGTATCGAATGTCACCGCACCAACGATCACCTCAGCGACCTATGACGGTACTACTCACGTCTTCACCGTCACCGGCACCAACCTCGTTAAAACCATCGGTGCGACGAATGACGTCACCATTTCCAAGCTCACCATTACTGGTGAAGGCGGTGCGACCTACACCCTGTCCACCACCGGCAATGTTGAAATCACCTCCGCTACCAGCTTTACCTTCACCCTCGCGGGTGCTGATATCGGTGGTGTCGATGCCCTGCTCAACAAGAACGGCACCTCGTCTGCCAGCAGTGCCACCACCTACAACCTCGCTGTTGCCGATGACTGGAACAGCGTTATCACCGGTGGCAACATCCAGGATTTGACTGGCAATGGCATCACCGTTTCCAATGCAGCCCCCAGCATCATCAGCTCCACCTACGATGCAGCAACTGGCGTTTTATCGGTCACTGCCGTCAACATCGTTGGTGGCGACACCATTGACGTATCGAAGTTATCCTTGGTCGGTCAGGCTGGTGGTTCTTATACCTTAACCACCGCCAATGTCACCGCCAGCAGCAGTACCGCCTTTGCAGTTACCCTGAACGCTGCCGACAAACTCGCCGTCAATGGCTTACTGAACAAGACCGGCACCACCGCCGTAGATGCCACCACCTTCAACCTGGCCGCTGCTGCTTCCTGGGACGCCACCACCACATCGAGTGCTGACCTGACCGGCAATGCCGTCACCGTCTCGAACGTGGCCGCCCCAATGATTACGTCTGCGACCTATGACGTCACCACCCACATCCTGACCGTCACAGGCACAGGCCTCGTCAGCACCCTCGGTGCCACCAATGACATTACCGTTACTGCCCTCACCATCAAAGGCGAAGGCGCAGCTACCCGTACCTTGTCGACGACCGGCAATGTCGAAGTCACCTCCGCCACCAGCTTTGCCGTGACCCTCGCCGGTGCCGACCAGGCCGCTGTCGAAGCCCTGTTCAACAAGAACGGCACAACATCCACAGGTGGTACCACTTACAACCTGGCCGCAGCCGATGACTGGGACAGCGTCATTACCGGTGGCAACATCGCCGTCACCACTGCACCGATCACCGTCTCCAATGTCGCCGTCCCGACCGTGACCTCGGCTATCTACAACGCCAACACCGGTGTGCTGACCGTCACCGGTACTGGCCTCACTGGCCTGACAGGGGCAAACAACGATATCGTCGCCAATAAATTCAGCCTGCAAGGCGAAGGCGGTGCCAGCTATACCCTCACCACCACCAGCAATGTCGAGATCACCTCCGCCACCTCGTTCACCCTGACCCTCAGTGCCGCAGACCGCCTGGGTGCCAATCTCATCATGAACAAGAATGGCACCAGCTCCACCAGTGTCAATACCTATAACCTGATCGCCGCCGAAGACTGGAATGCCGGGGCCGATGCAGCGGTTGTGATTGCCGACCTGACCGGTAATGGCATTACCGTCACCAATGTGGTGGCACCAACGGTGACTTCCGCCACCTACAACGTCGCCACCGGTGTACTGGTGGTCACAGGCAACAATTTCCTGTCCTTGACAGGTGCGGCCAATGACATTACTGCCAACCGTATCCGTTTCCTGGGGCAGGGTGCCTTCAACTACACCCTGACCGATACCGCCAACGTCGATATCAGCTCCAACACCAGCTTCACCATGACCATGAGTGCCAACGACAAGGCGCAACTGGCACTGAGGCTCAACAAGGATGGCAACTCGTCCACCGACAGCACCACCTATAACATCGGCATGCTGGAAGACTGGAATACCGGTGCGGCCACCGCAGTGGTGATTGCTGACCTGTTTGGCAACTTCATCACCGTTTCTGGCAACAATGTCGCTCCCGTCATCGGTGGTGTCGTCGCCGGCCAGACAGTCACCGAAACCACCACAATTACTCCCTTTGCTGGCGTTACCATCACTGACC
>NZ_QJKB01000012.1 GCF_003201815.1 Undibacterium pigrum | reverse complement strand
ACGGTACCCAATTGAGAAGCCGGATATACGCGAGCAGTTGAACTTAAGCCGAAACAACAAAAACTTGCAATTCCTGAGGAGTCCATATACGCATTGTAATGCGCCGTATGTAAGCGCACTCCCCCGGCAATGATTTCTTTCCACGGCATGCTGTATTTCCATGCGGCGCATTGCAATGCGCCCTACGTCACAGAAATTGCCTGCCTGCTAGCTATGGCCAATCAGCAGGGCCAGGTGATATCGCCTGGCCCTGATTGTTGATGAGCTCATCAAACGACAGTCAGATAAAACTCAAAGCCTCCTGCGATAAGATCGTTGGGATTATAGTTCTTGATATCAACCGCGCCCAGATAGGCATTGGTGGTTGCACACAGATATTGATCCTGGGTGGAACTGACACTCTTGAAGCGCACATTGTCACCCGGCGCAATAATACTTTTTTGATTGCTGTCTCCCGGGTTACGTTCAACTCTCCAGTACACTTCATTCTTGTTGCCGTATTCTGGCGCGTTTTCCTGGTCATAAAACAGGTCTATGCCGTCACCGTTCTTGCTGCCCTTTGATTCTATGTAGATGTAGATATCATTGGTAAATTGCGGGCACTGTATCATCACGATGTCGCCGACATGGATCTCGCCTTCCTGGCCTGGTGTGCCATTTATCTTGATCAGTACATGCGCGACCTTGGTGTCGGTGACCGCCATGGGGTAATTCCAGCCAGCGACCTTGTGCGGCTGGCCGAGTGCATAATCCTTGGTGCTTCCCACCGCAAAATAATAAGGACGGTGCGGGCGCAAGACCTTATTGTCGTAATACAAGTTGCTGGCAACGATAGCGTCTATCATCCTTGGCGTAGGAAAATCCATGAGTATGCTGCCGTATTTTTTGGTAACGGGACTGGCATTGGCGACCTCTTTCTCCATGTATTCTTGCAGATGGGGATTGACCCTGTCCGAATAATAAGAAGGATAAGCACCACCCGCAGCACTGGAAAAATTGATGTACCAGACGTCGTTTTTGTCTGCTTTTGCCATTTCCAGGAAATCATTGACCATGGCCCATTTGCCGGCGGTCGTGCCTACGGCGAACTGATAAGCATCCTGTATCATCTTTGGTACGGGTTTTGGCGTGGGCATTCTGGTGAGATCATCATCGGGCCAGCCAGCAGCATCTATGCCTATATGCTTGCGTGCGGGGTCTGCCGGGTCGTACTCATAACGCCTGAACAAAACAATTTGCCCTGCTGTAGCCAGAATATTCTGCGCATTTTCTTCCACATTAAACAGCCTGGTCGCTGGTGCATTGATTTTCCAGGTGTTGGCCAGGAAATGGTCTTCCAGTATTTGCAAGAATTCTGTATTGAATATCTCCTTGCTTTCCAGCTTGACCGACATGACGATGGTTTCCAGACTGCCATCCAGAAATTGATTACAGGTCGCGACAATGTCAGAAAACCAGATGCCGCAATCTGTAGGGCCATGCCAGACTTTCAAATCCTTTTGTCCGGTCGCGGGGTTGGTGCCTGGGTAAAGCCGGATATCAATAAAGCGGATACCCATCGCCAGTTGCGTTGCCAGGTCCATGGTCTGGCATTTGGATGCTTTCTCATGCACGACAGCCCAGGTGCCGGTGTCGTGCGTGCCGGGCAGATTGACATTGGTGATCAGGGGCGCAGTAGCAGTCTGCGCAATCAGGGCTCCCATCCAGTGACGCCGCCAGCTTACCAGCGGTGGTGCTGCATAAAAGACTGTTTTACCTGCCCCCCAGATGCCGCGACCATCTTCCAGAGTGTCATACAGGTAGCGTGCGGGGCTGGCAGCGAGATGCTGATAAATGGGTACAGTGCCCGGCTGTTGTGAAGTATAGGCATAAAAAGCAAATTCACCCTGGCTCCATTCACCATCCGCTTCTGGCTGCGTACTAAAGCGGTTGCGATAGGGGTTGGTGGCAACCTGGGTGTAGATGGAGATTGTTCCTGGCACAGGTGTTGCGCAAGCACCAAAAGCCAGGGTGCCTGCTGTCCAGTCCTGATTGTTGTAATCGAGCTTATCGTAAAAATACCGCTCTGGCTGTTTTGCACTATGTTGATACACTGCAACTGTACTCGTCATGATTTACCCGTCCTTTATCATCAATTATCATCAATTGACATGAATTGCCCATGTCGGCATTACCAATTCATAAACATTATAAATTAGATAAGTTCATTTATGATAACGTTAATCGAGGAAAAATTAGGGCAGGACGTAGGGTGTAGGGTGCATTGTGATGCGACGTATGTAAGCGCCCTGCACGGCAATGATTGCTTTCCACGGCATGCAGCCTTCCCATGCGGCGCATTGTAATGCGCCGTATGTAAGCGCCCTGCACGGCAATGATTGCTTTCCACGGCATGCTGCCTTCCCATGCGGCGCATTGCAATGTGTCCCACATCACGTAAATTGCTGTTCTGTCAGTGAAGATCAGGCAGATGCACAGCATATCTGATGGCAGCCTGCCTGCTTACTCAACTCAACAAAACCACACTCAACACCAGCATCACCATGACCCACACCAGGCTGCTGCGGCCGGAGATCAGGCTGAGGGCGACCAGTGCAATACCAAATGTCAGTGGATAAAGACTATGCAGACTCGCTGAGAATATGGCGCATAGCAAGACTTGAAAGACCCGGCCCAAGGTGCCATACAGCCGCTTGTTGAGTTTGTTTTTTTCTGCTGCGGTAAGGTTTTCCGTATTTGCAGGGTTAGCAGTGTTAGCAGCCTGATTGCCAGTATTACCAGCCACATCAGGTTGAACAGACTGGGGCATGGCCGCAGCTTTCTTTTCTTCCTTCTCGGCTTGCCTGACTACCTTCTTCTCTTCTGCAATTTGCTGCGCAGTTTGCTCCAGCACGGGTGCAGCAGCTTCCTGTACTTGCCACCAGTCCTTGCCATTTGCTCTTTGTGGTGTCTTGCCGCTGGCGACTTGCTGGCGTAGTGTTGGTCTTGCAGGATGTGTTGCTGACTGCGTTGCGTATTGCGGTGCGTATCGCGCACGCAATGCCTTGATGCGTTGCAGCCAGGGCTGGCCTTTTACCGGGTTGACCATGCAGACATAGCGGGCATAACCTTCCAGCGCACCCAGCACGTCGGTATTGCCATTCCAGTGATAACCAGCGGGTCCATTCTTTTCTACCTGGTGCAGCGTGGCGCGGAAGCGGTGCAGGGTCTTGGCATCTATCGTCGGGCTGTGATTGACGACGATGCCGGTGACTTCCTGCTTCTGGCTATGGCGCATGATGTGCTGCTTGTCGGGATGCAGGATAAAGCCTTCATCGGCGATGATCTGCTTGACGCGCCACAAGAGTTTGCCGACAGGGGGACGCTCTTTTTGCTTGCTGGAAAACGTCAGGTCATCGGCATAACGGGTATACACAAAACCCAGTTTGGTCGCCGCAGTATGCAGGCGTTTATCAAGGGTGTGGCACAAGATATTGGTGATCATCGGGCTGGATGGCGCGCCTTGCGG
Organism: Undibacterium pigrum; assembly: GCF_003201815.1. Lineage (GTDB taxonomy): Bacteria > Pseudomonadota > Gammaproteobacteria > Burkholderiales > Burkholderiaceae_D > Undibacterium > Undibacterium pigrum. The sequence goes on along the minus strand of NZ_QJKB01000012.1, from coordinate 97,777 downwards.
CAGGCTGCGTTTTTTGCCAGCGACAAAATATTTTTGCTTGTCTACCCGCACTTCTTCTGTCGCCTGCTCGGTACACAGCAAGCCCAGCAGGGTAGCAATCTGGTCGCCATACCCCAGGGATTTGAACACGCCTTTGACGCGTGGATATTCTATGCTGGGGAAAAAGTCTTTCAAATCCAGATTGATGACCACGGCCTGGCCTACATGTGGCAAGGCATTGCTGAGTATGGAATGCTGCGGCAAGAAACCATGTGCAGCAGGATGGCAAGGCACTTTGGCGAGGATATGATCCAGCACCCAGTACTGGCAACGCTTGAGGCGCGGCATGGGGGCAGAAATAAAGCGCTGGCCGCCAGTTTTTTTCGGAATCGCAAAACGCTGGTAATGACTGACCTGGCTGACCTTGCGCTGGAAACTCATGAAACGCAATTCAGCAAGTGGTATGCCTATCGCCGTTGCCAGGTCCAGGGATTTTTGCAGCGCAGGCAATTGATAACGCGCCAGCTTGTCGGTATTGGTGCTGGTGTAGTTGAGGCCAGTGGAAACACCTTCACCCAGATAGCCTATGTCGTTCTGGCGTTTTTCTTGCCAGGCCAGTGCCCTGGCATGGCGCAATTGCGCATGCTTTTGCTTGGTCAGTTCACGCTTTTCTTTTGCTGCCGCCATGCGCTGCTTGCGCATGTCACGCAGGGCCGCCTTAGGGTCTTGTACACGGCGTAATTTATCTGTCAGAGTATTGAGCTCATTGATGAGCTGAGATTCGCGTGTGATGAGTTCATCAGTCACCGATGGCTTGCCACTATCTGCAGGCCAGAAGCCAAGGCGGCGCATCTCTTGCAAGACCACGGCATCTTTGGTGGTCGTGCGCAGGTGGGCATACAATTCATCGCGCGTCATCTGTGACAATGGTTTGTCAGATGCGCTCTGTGCAGACGGTTGCTGTTGTTGTGTCATGACGCTGGTCTCTGTTTTCTTTTGATGCGCTGATATCAACAAATATCAGAGAGCGACAAAAGAATTCACGTTTTCCAAATAAATCAAAAACGGTGAGCCAGACAAAAGAAGGGAAAGCGGCAGGAAGCTCATCGAAGAGCCTTCAGACTGAGAGGCTCCACTCGACGCCGGAAGGACATACCGGCGTGATGGGGTTCACGGAATCCACATCGTCATCACGCCGGTATGTCCTTCCGGCACAGTGAAGAGAAACTCAGTGATGCATAGCTAAGCAAAAAACATGGATGGCGATACACCATCCGGATTGCAAGAGCCTTCCTGCCAAAATCTATTCTAATGTCCTGCTCACCTCCTGTAAATAACTACGATGTAAAAACTTGTAATCAACAACTCACTTGTTATTGGCTACTTGTCTGATGGCGAGCATATGCTCACAAGGCCCGCGGAACATGCGGTTGCGCACGTAGTAATCGCAACTGCAATTGCCTTCGACCAGCCTGTCATCATTGTCCAGCCTGATCATGGTCTTGCTAAGTTTCTTGGTATTGGTGATGCTGGCACTGACGCTGGCTTTCCATTCGATACCACCACCAGCCAGGTTTGCTGACTGCAAATCAAGCAAGAGGTTTTTATGCACAAGCTGCGCTGCCAGAGATTCGCGTTCACTGGCAAAGCGCAGGCTGGCGACATTGATGGGTTCGCGCACCAGATCACGCCAGCGGGCTACCTGATCCACTGCGTCATACACGACGCGGCCTGCCTGCATGAGGCCGGTCAGGGCAGATGCCACCAGCTTGCTGTCTATCTGCAACTGCTGCGCCAGGCTGGTAGTGCTGGCTGACCATTGTGATGACAAGGCATGTGCCACGGCTTGCGCTGTCGCGTCATCAACATCAAGGCGCGGTGCCAGCAAATCAAATTGTCCGGCGCGTGACCAGTCATTGGCTGTCCAGCCGGACAAGCCCAGGGTGTAATCCATGTCTGGCAGATGAGCAATCCAGAAACTGGGCAAGCCTGTGCCCATGAGCATGACAGTAAATTTGTTGGCGACGGCGATCAGGCGCTCCAGTGTCAGCAAGCGGCGGCGGCCCCATATCCTGACCTCGGCTGCCTCTTTGCCAGTGAAGACAGAACGCTGGCATACCAGCTTGATGCCCCAGGGTTCAAACAGCATGGTGATGGGCTGGCCTGGCTCAAGGATGAAGCGTATAGAGCGCGGCCCTACCCGCTCAGTCTTGCGGCGCAGGATGTGGCAAATGCCGTGCACATCCATGGGGTGCAAGTCCAGCTTGTGGGCAGGTAATGACATGGCAGTGCTGACTTGCAAAAAGCCGCGCATCCAGCTGTCTGGTAAATCTATCTTGGCCTCATGATATTGCTCGTCATGGCCGGTTTGTACCTTGAAACCGTCAGCCTGGATTTCAAAGCGGGTTTCTTTATAGGAGCGTATCTTTTGGAATTCATCATACAGCTCGGATGAATAATCGATATTGGTGGTGCCACAGGCAAATTCACCCAGATGTTTGAAAACACTATGGCGGCAACTCAGGCTGGCATAAGTCGATTCATCGCGGCTGAAGCATTCAAAGAATACCTTGTCAGGATGGACGGTGATGACCGGGTCCAGCACTATCCACATGCTGCGGTTTTCTTTGTAGAGATAATCAAAGTAAGCGCGCTGGGCTTTGTAAAAAGGCTTGATCAGCTCTGCCTTTTGATTTTGTACCCTGGTCAGTTCTGCACGCACGGGCGTGATCTTTTCACGCAATTCTTTTTCCTGCGCCATGAAGTCGGCCAGCAGACTGGCTTCATTTTCTGCCAGCCAGGCAAAGTAGGCTGTCCTGTCCTTGGGCTGGGTGCGCAAGTCAGACACCACTACATCATGCATGGCGCTGATGCCTTCGCGGTAAGCCAGGGCCAGCGTGGGTTGCAGGGTGGCGGCAAAATAAGTGGGGGTGCGCAGGGTATCAGGCGCGAACTGCATATTGGTGGCAGTGGCGCTGTCATTCACCTGACTATTGCCAAAATAGCGGTATTCAAACTTCATACAGACTCCGCAGAAATGGGGGCAGCGCGCTGCGGCTGATTCTGATTATGATGCAGACGCGGTGCGACAATGTGCATGGGCCAGTCGGCTTCGGTCTCCAGGGCCGGATAAGCAGTTTGCAATTGAGTAAGGCCGAGTATGTATTGCGCCTTGTCCTGTATCGCCACGGTCAGTACCTGGCGGGTGAAAATGCGGGCAACAAACTGGGCATGGCCTGCCGACAGCAAGCCCTGCTCCTGCAAGAAACGGATCACGCGGTTCTTGACCGTGCGGGCCTTGTTCACATGCGAGAGCACACTGAGGAAATAAGGCTGCAACTGCTGAAGATGCTGTAATGCCAGAAGCTTGTCGGCATAGGCCTGTACACTTTGTTCCAGCCACTGGCTAACAAATAACTGCATGCTTGCCGATGGATGCTGGGACAGGCTCAGGACATATTCTGCCGCATCTTCCATCCTGAAATGACGGGTTATCAATTGCCTGCCCAGCCTTTGCACGGCGGCTTGCTGGTGGTCGCACAGGGCCAGCAACTGGCTCAGGTTCCATTCATCGGCGCTGATATTATTACTGAAATATTCAACAGCAAAACTGCGGGTTTCTGGCCAGCGGGTATCGAGTATGCGCAAGGCATCATTGAGTTGCTGGCGCACTTCAGGCAGATGCTGGCTGAAATAGGCTTGCGCCTGCAACCTGACTTGCAGGACAGCATGCTTGCCCAGCGTGGCCCATTGCAGGATGCTGAGGCTGGCGGCTAATGTACTCTGTGTGCCCTGTGCGCCCTGCTCCTGCCTGAGCAATATGGCGCCCAGTTCCTGCGCGCCCTTGCTACGGGCTTGCAACAAGCGCCATTGCATATCGACAGGCAGGGCCAGCGTGGCTGCCAGCAAGGGGCCGCTACACCAGTTGATAATGTCGGTGTGTACGCTGTCTTCACCATCAACATTATCACTGCGGAAAATCACATCGATGAAGTGAGCCAGCAATTTTTCAGCAAATTCATCATGCACCGCAAGCTGGCTGATCACCGGCGTCATGGCAGAGCGCACGCGCGCGTCCAGCGCCGTCGCCAGGGTAGCAACCAGGTCGGGCTGCTGGCGTAACACGTCGGCAGGCAAGGCAGCAAACAAACGGCTGCCCAGGCTTTGCCTGCCTGCATCCGCATCCTGCAATAAATCGCGCAGTAACAAAGGCGAGACATGGGCGATGCCAGCCGGGTGAGCCAGCAAGATATCAGTAGCCAGGGCCTGTTGCCAAAAGTGGCTGGCTTGCAGCAGATTGCACCAGGCGGCAATGTCATGGTCAGGCAAAGCGGCGACCTGTTCTGCCAGCACGCTGTGGATCAGCCATTGCAGGTCATCGCGTACAGCCTCGGCATGGCTAGTTACCAGATCAGCCTGGCTGGCCCAGCCAGACAAACGGGCCAGGACTTGCTGGCGCGTCGCAGGTGTGGCGCCATGGACCAGCATGCGACAAGCTGCACGTACTGCTGGCGAAGGGCTGGTTATCATGGCCAGGATCAAGCCTGCTTCCTGTGCATACAGCTCGGGCTTTTTACTGATGAACCCTAATGCAAACTCGGCAGCAGGCACATAAGCCGTGGCCAGCAAGACCAGCAACCATTCCAGGTCTGGTGCTTGCCCGGCAAAGTGTTGTTGGATCGCGGCAAAAGCAAATTCCTGCGTCGGCAGATAGGCGCTTTGCAGCAAGCCTTGCAATTGCGTAGCGCTTAATTGCTGGCAGTAAGCCTGATTGTCTATCAGGGCGCGGGCGGCAAACACATGCACGCCATGACAGAGGCTATGCTGCAGCAGATACAGCAATTTTTCTGGTGCGGCGTCCCATAGCTTGGGGAAGGCTTCATGTCGCTTTGTGCGTGCTGGATAGATCAACTGATCTGTCAGCTCGTCCGTCGTCACAGATGTCCACCATTTCAATGCAGTGCGACTTCTGCTGACTTCGCTATCGTGCTGGTGGATCAGTTGATTGAAGACCATCCAGCTGGCATAGGGGCTGAGATAACGTCGCTCGGTGGTGTAGGAGCGGCTTTGGTAATTCCAGTTATCCAGCCTTTGTATCTGTGGCTTGCCTGCATGTGCATCATCACAGGCCAGCAAGACACCGGTGGCCATGCTGGTGAAGTCGGCACTGCCCAGTTCACCCAGGCGGCGCAAGGTACGCCAGGTGCGGCGGCGCAGGTAGTCGCGCGTCAGGCTGGAATAGGCAACCCTGCTATTGGGTTTGTTGACTTCATCGGCATAGCTGACATAGCGCCTTTCCAGATACACATAACTGGTCCTGGAACTGAGCAGGAACAAGGGCCAGGTTTTTTCAAAACGCTGGTGCAGGATGCCAAACAATTCGGCGTCTGCCCGAAATTCTGCACTCTTGTATAAATGCCTGAAGGCGCGGAATACCGATATATTGACCGGCAAGCTGTTCAACTGTTGCAGCAGCAAGGTACGCGCCAGAGGCGAAATACCAGCCTGGGCTATCATGTCCAGTTGTTCCAGCCAGTCATCATGACGCCAGGTTTGCCAGGTTTTGGAGGCGGGCAAGACCAGCAGGATTTCATCCATGCCTGCTTGCAGGTTGGGGGCATGCTCAGCCTTTTTCCAGGCGGCTTGTAAATCTGCGGGCCATAACGCCAGCAAGCCCAGCGCATGCTCACGCCTTTCTTCTAGCGTTGCCAAAGCCAGCCAGGCTTGCAAGGCCATATGCCTGACACGTGTATCTTTGGAACGCTGGCTCAGCTCCTGCATGGCGACTCTGGCACCGGCATCGCCGCAGCGGCCTATGGCATAGGCGATGCAGTAATCGAGCATGGGATCGGCAGTTTCCAGCAATTCCACCAGACGTGGCACGGCTGCCTGCACACGACGCTCGCCTATGCGCCAGACGGTGCGGGTTTGATCTGTGCGCGACATGCCAGACCAGACACGCGGCGGCAAGCGGTCCAGCAGGATTTTTTCCTGGCCTGAGACAGATGCGGGCTTGCTGATTTTTTGTACCAGGGTTTGTGAGGAATGGCCCCACTGCATGGCATCGCTCTTGGGAACATCAGGAGCCTCAGGTGTAACAGGTGTAGCAGGGACATCGGATGCGCTGGCCGCTGAAGTATCGACAAAGCCCTGCTCCAGCTTGCTGGCCAGCGCCTGGGCAAACAGGCTTTCTGCCTGGCTCAGGCTGACCGGGAAAGGGGTCTTGCTGCTTTCCTGCCATTCAGCATCGGGGTGGCCTTCACGCACATTCACCAGATAGACAGGGGCAGCTACTGTACTCTGCGGTGCTTGCGATAACTCGATTTCGCAATGCCGCTCCTTGGGCTGCATGCGTACCAGCTTCACCAATTTAATCATGCCTTGCATAGCCATGCTCCGAAAATTGTCGCCAGCCGGAATCGTCAGCCGCTTTCAACTTGCGCAGCCTTCGCCACATTTCCGGCATCATAAAGCGAAGCATTATGACATCGTTTATTTTGCAGGCAATACATACTTACGTTTAGCTACAAAGATGGATTTTTGCTTTTTACAGTATGCAATATGCATACAAAAAGCACATGCTAGAATGGGTTCATTGAGATCACAACATCACACATTACTCTTTCCACGAGGAACTTATGCACTATCGTCTGATCAGCCGCAATGAACAAAAAGAAATTATCAAATCCACTGAAGCAGGTGATGATTTCATGGCCGCCGTCAGCCAGGGAGCGCATTTACGCCATGAGTTGAATGCCGCTTATCAGGTGGACCTGATCTCGGTCACCCATGATGGTGAAGAACATAAACTGGCGCAGCTCGGCGGATTTGCCTGAAGCTGCCCATGAGTCGACAAGATACCGTATTGATTTTGCAGGGCGGCGGTGCCCTGGGGGTCTATCAGGCAGGTGTATACCAGCAATTGCATGAAGCACACACGCCGCTGGACTGGATCATCGGCACCTCCATCGGTGCCATCAACAGTGCACTGATTGCGGGTAACCCACCAGAAAAACGCATGGCCCAGTTAAGAGCTTTCTGGGATAGTCTGGCACCCGATGCAGTCAGCCGCAGCAACTTCTGGCCCGGTTTTTCATCTGGTTTTTCGCAAAACTTTGCGCCCATCTTCCCACCAGGTTTTGCCCCCGCCTTTTCGCCGTGGATGAATCTCAGCAATAACTTCAATACCCTCAACGCCATCACCCAGGGTGTGAATGGTTTTTTCAAACCACGTTTTGGTGCTGCCTGGGATATCAATGCCAAAGTACCGATAGAAGAAGCCGGTTTCTACGACACCTCTCCCCTCAAGGCCACGCTGGAAAAATATGTGGACTTTGATTACCTCAACGATGGCCCCATACGCGTCAGCATTTGCGCCGTCGATATCGACAGCGGCCAGGGTGTGGTGTTTGACAGCAAGCGCGAGCGCCTGGGGCCTGAACACATCATGGCCAGCGGTGCCCTGCCACCCGGTTTTGCACCGGTGAAGATAGGCAAGCGTGCTTACTGGGATGGTGGCGTATATTCAAACACACCACTCGATGTCTTTCTCGATGAAGAAAGACATGCAGATGCGCTGTGCTTCATGATAGACCTATGGGACCCGTCAGAAACCCGGCCCACCTCCATCGTCTCTGCCATGACGCGCTATAAAAGCATACAGTATGCAAGCCGCTCGGCAGAGCAGTTATTGATCTACCAGCGTATGCAAGACTTGCAGCGCGCCATACGCACATTGACAGAACACCTGCCCGCAGCAGAGCGTAAAAAAGAAGAATTGAAACCACTCATGGCCATGGGTTGCGACCATACCATCAATGTCGTCCACCTCATCATGAAGGCGCTGCCGGACGATAATTATTTCAAGGATGTGGATTTCAGCACTGCCACCATGGAAGCCCGCTGGGCCGCTGGTATCCACGACTGCAAACGCGCACTGCGCCACAAGTCATGGCAAAAACCTCTGCCTCCGCATGCGGGGCTGGTGATACATGAATTGCCTCAGGAAGAATCATAATTGATGATGCCTGAGTGCTTCTCCTTCGGGCAGGAAGGAGAAGCATGGCATGGGGAAATCAATAGAATTTTCCTGAATTTCCAACTTTGCCCGTCCTGTCTCCGCCAGTAAAAAATTATTCAACGACACGAACTTTCTGCATCAGCTTTAATCAAAGCGACTTCATCATCCATTCCCGACAGGATATTTGTATGAAGCCGTTCACAAGTCATCTCCACATCACTGCCTGCGCTGCGCTGTTCACCACGATAGCATGCTTGCCTGGCGCTGCCACCGCAGCAGCATCACTGGACAAGGCACTCAGCATTCCCATGACATGGGATGAGCGAGCCTCCTTCTTTACGGTGGAATTACAGGTCGCAGACAAAAAAATCAAATTGATGGTGGATACAGGTTCCAGCAACCAGGTCATCACCGAAAGCACGGCCAGCCTGCTGGGCCTGGACCCGGCAAAACTGCCCGTCGTCGGCACTGGCAAAGATCATGCAGGCAACCCTGTCCCCATCAAGATGCTGCCTGTGTTGCAAGCCACGCTGGCTGGCCAGGACATGGACTTGAAGACTGTGGTCATCATCCCTGACATCCCTGACCTTGCCAGGCTGGGCGTAGCAGGCATGATTTCACCGCAACTGGCATTTGATCATCCCATGAGGCTGGACTTCAGGCAAAAGCAATGGATAGTCAATCCTGTGAGCAGCCCCTTCCCACTGGACAAAACCATTACCGCCTACTGGTTTAAGAAAAACAAGGTATTTACACAGATCACAGCAGAAGGCAAGCAAGCCGTCTGGGGCATGATAGACAGTGGCGCTGGCAGCAGCAAGTTTGAAGCTGACTATCTGGGACGCGCCTTGTCAGAAGAAGATTGCGCAGTGCGTGGTGTCGCTGGTTGCGGCAAAGGGCAAAAGGATACGACACCCACCAGGCTGGACTTTGGCGGCACGAAATTCACCCTGCCCGAAGTCGTACTGCTAAAAGCAGTCAAACATGGCGACAAGGCAGACGAAAAAGCCCAGATAGGCATGAGCATCTTGCGTTTTTGCAGCATCACCATCAACAAGCGGCTGGATGAGCAGATCAGTATTGCCTGCGTCACTCAATAAGTCCGACAGATCACCAGTACCTCACTAGTGATCAGCATTTGATGCCTGCCAAACTACGTCGCTTCCACGAGTATGCCAGCATTTTTTGATTTGGCCTCACTCAACAATGCCTGCCATCGTTCAAGGTAGTCCACCCAAGTTTGCCATGAACAGGTGTAATCTGATTCTGGTGCAGCACCGCATGCCTGCCGGATGTCAGGCAATCTGACTTTTTGCATCAGATATTTTAGCTCAACATGCAGGTACTCAACATTTTCAGGCTTGACGCTGACTATAAGCCCTTCGTTGCAGCCCGTAAATTTTGCAGCTTTTTCAAGATCACACTGTTGATGCAGGTCGCAATCTTCACCATGCCAGAACAAGGCTTGCAGGCAGGCATCAGCCCTGCGTCTGGTCAGGTCGTCCAGCAACGGGCGTATTACATTGCTATACGTATCGCTGCCAGCACGCCAGGCAAATTTCCAGTACTCCAGTACGGTATCTTCCTGGTAAAGATAGCACCAGTGAGGCGCGATGCCATCTCTTGCATGTACATCAAGGGTTTCACGCAAGTAGCTGCTGCCTTTATCAAAGGCATCAGCAAGTGATTTTTCCGTTGGCTGATTTGCAATATAATCCCAGTCTGTCACCACATAAAAAATAGCTGAAAGTCCCATCTGAGCACCATTCTTCAGATAAATACGTTCAAACTGTACGCTTACGCAAATGATGCAAGGCCAGCGCCAGTTGCGTACCAACGACGGCATTGTTTTTTACCAGTGCGATATTGGTTTCCAGGCTGCGGCCATTGGTCATTTGCTTGATGCGGTTCAGCAGGAAAGGGGTGATGGCTTTTCCTGTGATATCAAGTTCTTTGGTCAGCTTCAGTGCCTGCTGGGTGATGGCTTCGATTTCTTCCCTGGGCATGGCAGATTCTACTGGCACAGGGTTGGCGATGACGATGCCGCCGTTTAATCCCAGCGTCCATTTGGCGTGGATGAATTCTGCTTGTTGTTCAGCCGTGTCGAGCTGGAAGTCTGCCTTGTAACCGCTGTCGGATGTGAAGAAAGCCGGGAAGGATGGCTGTCCCACGCTGACCACGGGCACACCATGGGTTTCCAGGTATTCCAGTGTCAGACCTATGTCGAGTATGGATTTGGCACCGGCGCAAACTACAGCGACTGAAGTGCGTGCCAGTTCCTGCAAATCGGCAGAAATATCAAAACTGGTTTCAGCCCCGCGATGCACACCGCCTATGCCACCAGTGACAAACACTTCTATGCCTGCCAGTGCAGCGCAGATCATGGTGGCGGCAACTGTTGTCGCACCCAGCTTGTTATTGGTCAGTGCATACGCCAGGTCGCGGCGGCTGACTTTCATGGCGTCGTGCGAATTGCCCAGCAATTCCAGTTCTTCGTCATTCAGGCCTATATGGATTTTGCCGTTCATGATGGCGATGGTGGCTGGCACTGCACCACCATCACGGATGATTTGTTCCAGCTCACGTGCGGTTTGCACGTTTTGTGGATAAGGCATGCCGTGCGAAATAATGGTGGATTCCAGCGCCACGACAGGCTTGGCCGCCAGGCGTGCTGCGCGGACTTCATCGGATAAGACCAGATAAGATTGCATATTATTTCCTTTTTTAGAAATACAGGATGAGCCTGTATTTTTCACATACTAAGCTTCTTCAAAAATAGCCGGGCTAATGGTCGTGGCCACTGTCGCATCACTTTCCAGCGTCAGTCTGGCCAGCTTCAAGCCGTATTCACATGCCAGGCCTAGATCTTCCGGGTTGCGGCATAAAGACCAGGCCACGCCTGCGGCAAAGGCATCGCCTGCGCCGGTGGCATCACGCACATTGGCGGCAGGGGCAGACAGGTGCTGCATGCCCTGCTCTGCATCACTGGCAGTATAAGTCACCCCTTCTACACCCATGGTGACGATGACATCCTGCACGCCGCGCAGCTGCAATTGCCTGCAGGCTGCGCTGACATCTGCCGAACTGTCAATGCTGCGGCCAACGGCAGCCGCAAGTTCACCACGGTTCAATAGCAGCACACGCAGGCCGTGCAAGTCTTGTGGCAGGCGCGCCATTTTGGGCTCGGACACGGCCACCATCATCAGCGGCATTGCTTGCTGATGAGCATCCTGCAATAACAAGCCTATGCTATCTGTGGGTAAATTCAAGTCGGCGATGGTGAAGGCCGCATGGCCACGCTGGGTCTGGCGGCTTTGCATATACTCTGGCGTCAGGGCTTCGCAGCATTCCATATGCGCCAGTGCCAGCACCATGTCGCCCTCATCATTGAGCAAGGCGGTATAGCTGCCGCTATGCATGCCTTCCGCCTGCAAGCAGGCTTTGACGTCGATGCCGACAGATTGCGCATGGTCGAGCATGCTGCGCCCCGCTGCGTCGTCACCCACTGCGCACAACAAGCGCGTGGGCAAACCCAGGCGTGCCAGGTTCTCGGCAATATTGCGGGCAACGCCACCAAAGGCTTCATGCTGGCTGACAGGGTTGGAAGTCCCCATCTGCACCGGCCCCAGCGTGCGCAATTTGCGGTCTATATTTGCCCCGCCTATACAGACAACTGGCCGCTGGTCAGGCAAGACATAAGCCCGCCCCAGCAAGCGTTTGTCACGGATCAGGGCAGCAATATGCCCGGCCACGGCAGAACGTGACAAACCCAGCTGGTCTGCCAGGTCTTGCTGCGAAATAAAAGGCTGGGCAGCGATGAGCTGGTAGAGCTGTTCTTTTTTGGAGGCGGGCTGTGTCATTCTGTCTGGCTGTTGGCAGTTAGCTGGCTGATTTCTGGCTGATTGCTTGATTAATTTAGTCAACCACATAAAACAATTGTTTTTAATAATAAACATTTGTTTTATCGATGTCAAATTAAAGGATGAAACAGGAGGATAGAATGGTGATGTAAAATTATTCACGAATAAAACACACATTTATCCAATGGAAGACCTCGACAGCATACTTTTGTTCAATAGTACCTATGAGCGAGCACAGGATTTGCTGGGTGGCCTGATCGCCCTGCGCTCAGCCTGGATCGGCGATGAATACCATATAGAGTTGCCGGATGAGGCAAAGCTCCATCGCCTGCAGGAGGAGCTGTTTTTCTTCATGGGCTTGCGAAAACGCCTGCTTAGCATGTCGACTGAAGAAATTGCTGAATTGATAGAACAATACAGACCGCAGTTCAAGGAAGAAGATGACGTAAGAAGAAGGCATGAAGCCGCCAAAGGACTTGGGTAAATATTGAACCAGTCCCGTGTGTCCACAAATAAAAAAATGCCCTTTGTCTGAGGGCTTGATTTATTCCTTTCCAGTTTTTTAAAAACAGGACTGTCTTTACAGCTTCTCATCGATTAATCTGGCTGCTTTTTTACTTCTCTACTTTTTCCAGTTGCCAGTCAGGCGCTTATACATGTGCATGGTCGCGCCCTGAAGTTCAGGCTCCAGCTCAGTCAGCATTTCTTCCTTGTCTTCCAACGCGGCTTCGAATGCCAGTATCAATGGGCGGGCATGTTTTTCGTAGCCGAGATCGCGCATTTCTTTGAGGACGAGTGCGGCAGAATCAGGTGCGTTTAATGCGGGCACAAGAAAATCCTCAATGAATTCTGTGCTGAGCAATTTATATAGACGCCCTTCCATATCTTCAGGAATGTTTTGCTGAGCAGCTCCATATTCTGCATCTAATGCTTCCATGACATAAGACTTGATCGCTTTGCCTTGAGGTACATGAATATGCTTGCTTGTTGTCACAACATTCGTACCGCCCTCCACTTTTAACATCGCCTGCAACTCTTCCTGCTCATACATGGCCTCAAAAAACTTCGCTAATGAAATCACATTCTGACGTATGCGCCGTGTTGCGCGCATTTGTAGCCAAAGGCGGAACATTTGTTCGGTGATGCGGTATTGGGTGCGGCCATGGGCGGGGGATTTTTCTACCAGGCCTTCGTTTTCCAGCAGGCTTAACTGGGCCGAAATGCTGGTAGTTGGCAGGTCGGTGTAGCTGGCGATTTCTGCTGCGGTGTGGCCAAAGCGCAAACCCAGCTTGGCATCATTGACAGCAAGCGCGTGCATGATGACCTGGGCTTGTTCTGACAAGTCTTCTATGCGGGCCTTGTAGTAAGGCGTAGTGATATCCATCAGGCGTTCAAAGTCTTCTACGGCGCGGCTGTTGGGGCCATTGCGCAGCAGTTCAAAAATCAGGCCCAGGGCGCGTGGATTGCCGCCTGTCAGTTCGTACAGGGCTTCAACACGTGCTGGATTGCTGCGCAGGCGTTCTTTTACTTCTGGCTGGTCTTGTGCATCGGCGAGATGCTCAAGCACGCTGTGCACTTCATCCAGGCTGAGCTTGCCCAGGCGTTTGGGCAAGAAAAAATCATAGAATGCCTTGTCGTAATCAATGAAGGCATCGGACAGACGTACAGAGCCACCGATGACGATAGGAGAGGTAGTGGTGGACAACGCTTCGCGCAAGGCCCAGTAGGCGGGGGAATGCGGGTCTTTGAGTTTGCGGCCAGATTTGTCGATGCGGTCAAAAACCAGGTCGAGATTATCGACCAACATCACGGGGCGTTTTTTCAACGCTGCGCAAGTGTCTTGCAGCAGTTTGAAACCGGCATCAGCAGCCAGATTATTTTTGTCACCTTGCTTGCGAATCTGGTCTATGGCAAGCAAGAGTTTTTCTGCCTCATGGCTTTGCTCAAGATAGTCAAGTTCATCGACCAGGGCTTCGCATGCTGCCCACCAAAAATCTGATAGTTTTTTTACCTGATATAACTCTTCAGGAAAAGACAGGGCAAGCAGGTGATTATTCAAATCCGGCTCGCGGCGTATGGCGACAGCCAGGCGTTTCAACATGGTGGTCTTGCCTGCACCGCGCACACCTACCAGCAAATAATGCTGGACATTGCCTTGCAGTGGCGCCCGCGCCAGTTCTGCACGCATGAAAGCAAAATCATTCTGGCGGGCGACAAAGCTGGCCAGCAGGGCTTCTTCTGATAGCCAGTCGGGATTGTAGTGGTGGCTCATCACAGGGTATTCCTTCTGAGCCACCAGCGCCTCAGTGGCTCAAGGTGGAAGCGATAACGCTTGTTGCCTGAACTTTCATCTGGCCACCAGTAAGCATCTCTTTGCAGGATGTCGCGCAGGTTGATGAACATTTCCCTTTGCTTTTCTGTGCTGTCGTTGGGCATGCGGCCTTCCAGATGGGCTAGCATGTTTTCTGGCCGGGCACCTGCGGCATCCTGAGCCGCGAGGTTGAGTAGCGCGATGGCATGGGCTGCCTGGACAGTACCCAGTTGCAGTGCCAGCCTTTGTTCCCAGTGATGGAAGTCATTGTCTGAACCGGGTTGCACCATGTCGTTCATGGCTGGGTCTATCTGGCTGATGATGTCTGCTGCTGCAGCGGTGTTGGCATTGGCACTGACACGCTGGCGCAAGTAGTGAAAAGCCTTTTGCAGATAATAAGGTTGCGCCCATTGCACGGCGGCCACCAGTTTGCGGGCGGCTTCGTTATCGAGTGCGAGTTGATAGCGATCTGCCAGTTTGAGTACCATGGCTATGGCCACGTCTTCTGTGAATGCGGCCAGGTTTTGATGGTTCAGGCTGTTGATGGTATCGGCCATACCATGTTGCTGGACCAGGGTATCAAGCCCCACCGAGCCGGACACCAGCCATCTGACCGAACGGGAACCCGGCAGCGCACGCACATCATTGCGAAACCAGTCAAGAAAACGACGCACACGCCTGACGCCGTTTTGTGTGTCATTGCGTATCATGTTGAAGAGCATGATAGGCAGCTCATCGATGTAGACCAGCCAGGCTTGTCCGGCCTCAGCCTGCATGAGGAGCTGCAATAAATCATTGCCCAGGTGTATCCAGTCTTCACTGGCAGGTGCGGCCAGGTCAACGCTGGCGGTGCCAGCACCTGTCACCGCTATCTTGATTGATTTGATGCGGGTACTGATGGCATCAAAAGTGGCAGCAAACCTGTCCTTGATCTTGCTGCCAAGCGTGGCCATTTCAGGTGCAAGGGCTGCGTGCAGTTTTTCCAGGAAAGCCAGTTCATCTTCACAAGAGGCGACATTGATTTCTATCGCATGCCAGTTGCTGGCTTTGACATGGCCCATGACGGCGCGGCAAATGGATGTCTTGCCTATGCGACGTGGCCCGAGTAGCAAAATATCATCATTTTTGAGAATTTCAGCAAGCCGTAGCATTTCTGTACCGCGGCCAAAGAAGTTTTCGCCTTCAACGGGTGTGCCTGCTATGTTATCCATGGGTTTGCCTTTAGATTGACTAATCGCGTGACTGATTATTTAATTCGGGTTTTCTCGCACGGCACTCAAACAAAACCGAACAATGCTAAGAAAATTTAGTGATAAATAATCATAGTGCTAAATTTTCTTAGTGTAAAGCTGTTTTTGAAGCATTTACCCCTCCCCATCGCGGAATAGTCTGCGGCAGCACTCTCTGCTTACGTCATACAAAAAAAACCGCAGACCTTTGAGGGGTCTGCGGTTTTTCTTCTTCCTGATCTATTCATCCTGCACACATCTGAAGTGCATCCACATTTTCACTACTGCCGATGCAGCCAATCTGGGTGCAGCCTTACTTTGCATTACCGGTATAGGCAATATAAACCCAACAAATCATGTCGTATGTTCGGCAGCGTACCGATGCATAAATTTATAGCGTGCATGCTGTGTATGCATTGTGATTGGTAGTGAAGCTGTGGGTGATGATTATCAGCTCAGCAACGCTTACCGGACTTTTTCCATTTTAATCAACCAGGGCGAATCCCATGAAATTATCCATCCTTATTCTGACACTTGCGACTGCACTGGCAACTACCGCCTGCGACCGCAAACCCGCTGAACCAACTGCAGTAGCAGTACCAGTTGCTGTACCAGTGCCGGTCGAAGTTCCGGTTGTTGTACCTGTACCGGTACCAGCCTCTGCCCCAGCATCGACTCCTGACAGCACGCCTGCCAGCGGCCCAGCATCAGTCGGTGAATCAACACCACAGAAATAAGCAAGCACAGAAATAAGTAAGGACAAACAGGCGGTTGTTCATCCATGAAGACCGCCTGCTATTCCCAGCACAACATAACTAAAAAAAGAAGGCATATATGGTCCAGCTCATCAATCTCATTATTTACCTTGTGGTCTTTGGACTGATATGGTGGCTGGTTGGATTTTTGCCACTGCCCGCACCAGTGGCCCAAGTGGTGCGCGTGCTGTTCATTGTGTTGCTGATTGTCATCGTACTGTCTGCCTTTGGCTTCGTGCCTGGCTTGCGCTTGCCGCAGATGCGATGGTAGTGACGAACATAATGGGAACACATCGTTAGTGCTCCGCACTAAAACACAATCCATACCAAAATTATTGGCATTCCACGCGGGATGACTATCAGCATTCAAGCCCGCAAAGGCACACCCTTATGTTTTAACCAGACGCGCCGCATATCGCGGGCCGAGCCGAAACCGGCGAGGTCGGCAATTTGTTCCATGGAACGGTTAGCCTGCGCCATCAGGGGCTGGACCTGGGACAATTGCATTTGTTGGCGATAATCAAGCGGACTGACACCCACATGAGTTTTGAACAGGCGCGCCAGGTGACGTTCACTGAGGCAGGCGATGCGTGCCAGTTCATGCATGGGCCAGGCTTGTGCAGGGTCGGCAGCGATGGCATCCTGCACGCGGTGTATGGCGGGATGCAAGTGATT
Source organism: Undibacterium pigrum (assembly GCF_003201815.1). GTDB lineage: Bacteria > Pseudomonadota > Gammaproteobacteria > Burkholderiales > Burkholderiaceae_D > Undibacterium > Undibacterium pigrum. The sequence continues at coordinate 80,948 of NZ_QJKB01000012.1, read as the reverse complement.
GCGGTACATCAGGTAGGGCGATAATTGCGGTGAGGCCGCATCACGGCGCATCCACACCACCATTTCACGCGCCACCTCCAGCGCCAGCCTGGGGCCGGCACTTTGGCTGATAAACTCAAGGATCAGATCCACACCGGTAGTCACCCCGGCAGAAGTAGCAATATTGCCATCAATAACAAAGACACGGTTCTCTATCACGATGGCGGCTGGTGCAGCTGCTTTCAGACCAGGCACAACGGTATAGTGAGTCGTGCATTCGCGGCCATCAAGCAAGCCAGCACGCGCAGCAAGCAAGGCGGCTGAACATATTGTCACCAGCCTGATACCAGGATGCATCACCTCCCGCAGCCAGCGCATGGCAGCAATGGCTGCCGGGGTTTGCAAATTGATGCTGGCATCAGTCAAGCCGGGTATCAATAGCCAGGCCCCCTCCGGCAAACAGGCTGACAAAGGTGCGAGATCAGGGGTGAGCATGCCCAGAGAGTTGCGGGGTGCGGGTTCCGGGCCGACAAAATGCAGCGCAAAACGCTCACGGTCACGATTGGCCAGCCGCAAGGCTTCGGCAGTACCAGCAAATTCCATCAGGATAAAACCCGGCAAAAGCAGGAAATAAACCGGGATGGGGACAGCATCAGGAACAGCTATATTCATTTACATGCATCTCCATAATTGATATTGGCTTAGATTCCACTGGCATCATTGGATATGATCAGGCATGACTGCCAGTCGCTTTGTCTGCCTGCGCCGCTTGCACCATGTCAAATTGCGCCAGCATTTCATCAACCGTGCATATGGTGGCAAAGCGCTGGTGCAGTACCAGTTCTGTCCTTTCCCTGATTTCGCTGGCGGTATACAGCCTGCCACCAGTATGGCGGTGCGCCGTGGTATAGCTGGCTTCGGTGACAAAATCGATCTTGAAACCCAGGTCGCAGCCATGCCGGGCCGTGGTCTCACAGCAGCGCTCCATGCGCATGCCAGAAATGATCAGGCGACGGATAGCATGTTTTGCCAGCCAGTCTGGCAATGCAGGCTCCATCAGTGCACTGTTGACATGTTTTTCTATGACCAAGTCTGCATAGGGGTCACTGCCATCCATACAGCGCACCAAGCCAGATGCAGCCGAAAAATGCGCATCACCCTCGACATGAAAAATACGGATGACAGGCACACCTGCCTTTCGCGCCCCGGCGATCAGGCGGTTTTGTGCCTGTAGATAAAACGGCAATTCATCTTCAGACCAGTTAAGGGTATGGCGAAATGACTCCTGCACATCAATGACCAGCAAAGTCTGGGACATATTTTACCTCTTTCATTTATAGTGAAGTCTGGTATTTAATCATTATAAAACAGAGCAATCACTGTTCTTTATTGCTCAATATGGGACAAATACAGACATTGATAATATTGATGTCTTATCAAGTCCGCGGCTTACTTATCAGGCAACACAGCCAGCATAAATCGGGGAAAGCAGCATGCCCAGGGTCAAAGACCGGCCCCGGCCAGGCTTTCAGGCAGGCCAGAAACCCATGCTTTATTTGACAAGCAATAAGGACGGCCCCACAATCAGCGCGCTTTGAACTTGCTTTAGTATATTTACGGGTGATTTCGTGGTTATTGCGGCAATTTTTACGTCGCCATCAATCTGGTGCAACGCAACAATCCCTCACTCTGTAAATGCCAGCAAAAGAGACAAAAAAGAAGAATCAAAATATGGTTGCCAGTCTGCCGCGATTTTGCACAATTTTTGACCAAAAAATCAGATTGCGCTTGACGTTCAACAGGCTCCATAGTTAAATACGAAATCGATTGCGCAAACGATTGCGCGACAACTTTTACCGAGAATAAGCATCATGAAGCCACGCATTACTGTAGTCGGCAGCGTTAATATGGATCTGGTTTTTCGCACGCCGCGCATGCCGGCCGTGGGCGAGACCCTGCATGGCCATGAGTTTTGTCAGATTCCGGGTGGCAAAGGGGCTAATCAGGCCGTTGCCGCAGCCCGTCAGGGTGCCCAGGTCAGCTTCATAGGTGCGGTGGGTGATGATGGTTTTGGCAGTTTCTCCCGCGATTGCCTGGCAGCTGAAGGCATGGAACTCAGCCACCTCGCCCGCGTGGCAGGTACGGCAACTGGCGTAGCCGGTATTTTGGTGGATGACAGCGGCAGCAACAGCATCGTGCTGGCGGCAGGCGCGAATGCGACGCTGACAGCTGCCCAGGTAGAAGCCGCCACAGCCGCCATCGCTGGCGCGCAATTATTGGTTTGCCAGCTTGAAACGCCTCTGCCAACCGTCACCCGCGCGATAGAAATCGCCCGCGCCCAGGGCGTCAAAGTGATTTTGAACCCGGCCCCGGCACAAGACCTGACAGACGCCTTGCTGGCCCAGGTTGATTACCTGATTTTGAATGAAACTGAAGCTTCTCAATTGAGCGGCATCACCGTGACAGACCAGATCAGCGCCAAGGCAGCATCGGAACAAATCTTGCAACGTGGTACAGCGACAGTGTTGCTGACCATGGGTGAACATGGTGCCCTGATCACGGATGAAGCGGGTAGCCAGTTTATTCCGGCTGTCAAAGTGGATGTTGTTGACACCACAGCCGCTGGCGACACCTTTGTTGGTGCTTTTGCTGTTGGTCTGGCAAATGGCCTGAGCGTGCTGGATGCCAGCCGTGAAGCGCAGTATACAGCAGCGCTGACTGTCACCAAGCTGGGTGCGCAAACATCCATACCGCAACGCCAGCAAGTGCTGGATTTCATGGCGGTCAGGAAGGCTGCCTGAGCAGCCAGTCTCGTTGGCAGCCCTGAAGGCTGCTGACGAAAGCAAAGAACACTGTATTACACAATGGCGCTAAATAGCACCGGATAGCACCAAATAGCACCAAAATTGGGCGCAGGCAGGAAATCATGCCCGGCCACCAGCTCAAACACTGTTTTTGATAAAATTTCGCCCGCGTGGCTGAAACGAAATGTCTGCATCATGTTAGGCTTGCACAGGCTTTCAAGACTGGCTTGATTTTTTATAATACCCAGGCTGTGGCAGCAGAAAACATGGTTTTTAATTTGGGCGCTGCATGCTCTTCGTGAGCACGACAGCACAACGACATCTGATGAAGGAAATTTCATGAAACTCAAGCAAATCTGCCTGTCCCTGGCGACCCTGATGGCTGTCGGCGGCGCGGCCAGTGCTTATGCTGCCGACCTTAAATTTGCAGTGATCTATGATGCAGGCGGCAAGTTTGACAAGTCCTTCAACCAGTCAGCGTCCGAAGGCGCAGAGCGTTTCAAGAAAGAAACCAAACTGAACTACATTGAAGTGCAGGTTGCCAGCGACACCCAGACGGAACAAGTCTTGCGTAATCTGGCCCGCAAGAATGTAGACCTGATCGCAGCCATCGGCTTTGCACAGGCGCAGGCGGTACAGAATATTGCCAAGGAATTCCCAAAAACCAAGTTCGTGCTGATCGATGGTATTGCTACTGGTGACAATGTCAGCTCTGTGCTGTTCAAGGAACAGGAAGGTTCTTACCTGGTGGGCGTGGCAGCAGCGATTGCCAGCAAATCCAAAAAAGTCGGTTTCGTTGGCGGCATGGATATCCCGTTGATACGCAATTTTGCCTGTGGCTATGCACAAGGTGCAAAAGCAACTGAACCCAAGATTGATGTCGTACAAAACATGGTTGGCACCACCACAGCAGCCTGGAACGACCCGGCCAAGGGTGGCGAGCTGGCACGCGCCCAGTTTGAACGTGGCGTCGATGTGATTTTTGCAGCAGCCGGTGGTAGCGGCATGGGCACTTTGCAAGCCGTCAAGGAAAAAGGCAAGCTGGGCATAGGTGTGGATTCCAACCAGAACTACATGCACCCAGGCAGCATGCTGACATCCATGGTCAAGCGCGTGGACCAGGCCATTTATGACAGCTTCATGCAGTTGAAAAATGGTAGCTGGAAAGGCGGCACCCAGTACAAGGGCCTGAAAGAAGGCGGCGTAGACTGGGCACTGGACAAGGATAACCGCGCGGTCGTCAGCGCTGACATGGAAAAACGTGTCAACGCAGCCAAGCAAGACATTATCAGTGGCAAGGTTAAAGTCGCTGATTTCCGTGAAGGCAATAAGTGCCCGGTCTGATGCCGGGTAGCATTTGATTAAGAAGTGATTAAGAATTGACTAGGGGCGCAAGTGTCCGCAATGGATACGATGCGCCCTGATTGATGTATAAGCCCTTGCACACCGCCATTTAAAGAAACGCTAAAGTATGCAGCCAGCAGTCGAATTTCAACAGATCTCCAAACGTTTTGGCGCGGTACAGGCCAATCGTGATGTGAGCTTTTCCATTGCGCCGGGTTCCATCCATGGCGTGATTGGTGAAAACGGCGCAGGCAAGTCCACGCTGATGAGCATACTGTATGGCTATTATCGCGCCGACAGCGGCAAGCTGCTCATCAATGGCGCAGAACAGCATATCCGCAACAGCCAGGAAGCCATCAACCTGGGCATAGGCATGGTGCACCAGCATTTCATGCTGGTAGAGAACATGACGGTGCTCGACAATGTCATGCTGGGTACGGAAGGTGGCTTTCGCCTGAAACCCAAGCGCCATGAAGTGGAAGCCAGGCTGCGTGAAATTTGCCAGCGCTATTCTCTGGAAGTAGACCCGCTGGCGACGATACAGGATTTGTCCGTCGGCGTGCAGCAAAGGGTAGAAATCCTCAAGCAGATTTACCGTAGCGCCAATATCCTGATTCTGGACGAACCTACCGCTGTGCTGACGGTTCAGGAAACTGCCTCATTATTTGAAGTGCTGCGCCTGTTCAAGGAACAGGGCAAGACCATCATCCTGATTACCCACAAGCTGCAAGAGATACAGGAAATCACTGACCAGGTCACTGTCATGCGCGGTGGAACTGTCATCGGTTCGGTAGCGACCAAGGACACCACAACGGCACAAATGGCCGAGATGATGGTAGGCCGCCCGATAGTTACCCACTTGCCACGTGCTGCCTATGCGCCGGGCGAAACAGTGCTGGAGGTCAAGGACCTGAACCTGGTGAACTCGCAAAAAGTCAGCCTGTTGAAGAATGTCAGTTTCAATATCCGTGCGGGTGAAATCGTGGCGATTGCCGGTGTCTCTGGCAATGGCCAGAGTGAATTGCTGGAAATCTTGAGCGGCATGCGCCTGCCCACCAGTGGCAAGCTGCAAATGCAGGGCAAGGACCTGCCATTTTCTGGCCGCAAGGATGCCGATGGCCTGCCAGCGACTTTCCGCGACCTGGGCATAGCCCATGTGCCGGAAGACCGCTTGCGCGATGCCGTCGTCAAGAATTTCCCGGTGATGATGAACAGCTTTCTGGGTTACCAGAAAAAACTCGGCAAGTCATTTGGTTTGCTCGATTACAAAAGCATTTTGAAAAATTGCACAGACTTGCTGGCGAAATTTGATGTGCGCCCGGCAGACCCGCATTTGCGTATCGCCCTGCTGTCTGGCGGTAACCAGCAAAAAGTGGTGATGGCGCGCGAGATTGCGGCCAATCCAAAACTGATGCTGGTAGGCCAGCCTACCCGTGGCGTGGATATAGGCACGATAGAAAGCCTGCATACCCGCCTGCTGGCGATGCGTGATGCTGGCATTGCGATTTTGCTGGTATCGGTAGAACTGGAAGAAGTACGCGCCCTGGCTGACCGCATCCTGGTGATGTCAAGTGGTGCGATCACCGGTGAATTGAAGGCAGAAGAATTTGATGCAACCGAGATAGGTTGCCTCATGGGTGGTATCCATACTCACTAAGCACTAAGCGAGTGCCAAGGACTAACCACCCCTGGTAAGAATATTGCAAGAACAAGCAAATACAGATAAGCACAGACAAGCGACCAAACAAAGATGAATCAAGCTGACCTCCCACGCTGGGCCACCGCATTTGCCCTGCCGCTGTTAAACCTGTTCTCCGCCTTACTGGTCGCGGCGGGTGTGATTTATTTGCTGGGTGAAAGCCCGATAGAGTGCCTGGGCATCCTCATCAATGCCGCGGTACTGAACCCTGAAGGCCTGGGTTACACCCTGTTTTATGCAGCGACCTTTATCTTCACTGGTTTGTCCGTGTCAGTGGCGATGCAGGCTGGTTTGTTTAATATCGGCAGTGAAGGCCAGATGTATCTCGGTGGCCTGGGCCTGACCCTGGTCTTGCTGTGGCTGGATTCATCTGTGCCGGGCTGGTTGCTGATACCGCTGGCCATGCTGGGTAGTGCCGTCTTTGGTGCAGCCTGGGCTTATCTGCCGGGTTATCTGCAAGCCAAACGCGGCAGCCATGTGGTGGTGACGACCATCATGTTTAACTTCATCGCTGCCTGTCTGATGAATTTTGTGATCATCAGTATTCTGGTACCCATGGGCGGGCAAAATACATCGAGCCGCATGTTTGCCGATGCCTCCTGGTTGCCCAAGTTGAATAGTATTTTGCCGGTGCTGGGTGAAACGCCCTTGAACATCAGCTTTGTGCTGGCGCTGGTGGCGCTGGTGATTTATGGCGTGGTGGTCTGGCGCACGACTTGGGGTTATCAGTTGCGTGCCACTGGCCTGAACCAGCATGCGGCGCATTATGCTGGTATCTCCATCAGCAAAACCATCATCATCACGATGATGGTATCTGGCGCACTGGCGGGCCTGGCGGCGGTTAATTCCATCATGGGTTCTACCCATTACCTGCCGCTGAACTTCCCTGCCGGTGCGGGTTTTATCGGTATCGCGATTGCCCTGATGGGGCGGCAGCATCCGGTGGGTATCCTGCTGTCATCCATATTATTTGGCGCGCTGATACAGGGTGGTTTTGATCTGTCGCTGGAAAAAGCCAATATCCCGCCAGAGACCTTTATCTTTATCCAGGGTTTGATCATCCTGTTCTGCGGTGCCATGGAGAACCTGTATGCCCCTGCCCTGTCTGCCCTGCTCAAGCGTAAGGAAAAATGATGTTTGATGATTTTCAATTTTCCAGCATCCTGGTATCGACCATACGCAATGCGCCGGTATTGATGTTTGCTGCCATGGCTGGCCTGTTTGCAGAACGCAGCGGTGTCGTTGACCTGGCGCTGGAAGGCAAGATGCTGGCCGCCGCCTTTGTTTCTGCTGCCGTGGCCTTTGCGACCAAGAACCCCTGGCTGGGCATCATGGCCGGTGTGGGTATTTCTGCCGCCATCGCCCTGCTGCAAGGCTTTGTCAGTATCACGCAAAAAGGTAACCAGTTGGTCGCCGGTATTGCCCTCAATATTGCCCTCAGTGGTTTGACCTTTGTGGTTGCCCAGTATTTCTTCCAGCAAGGTGGTCGCACGCCTGACCTGGGTGAAGCGCGTCTGTTTGATATCGTGCTGCCGGGTTCAGCCGCTGTTGCCAATATCCCTTTCATAGGCTGGTTTTACACCAGGCTCATCGGTGGGCATAGTGTGCTGGTCTATCTGGCATTTGCCCTGATCCCTGTCGTCCACTGGGTCTTGTATCACACCCGCTTTGGCCTGCGCCTGCGTGCCGTCGGTGAGAACCCGCATGCGGCAGATGCGGCGGGTATCAATGTAGAGCGCACCCGCTTCATGGCCATGCTGTGCGCTGGTGTACTGTGCTCATTCTCTGGTGCTTACTTGTCCATTGTACAAAGCGGCTTCTTCTTGCGTGACATGTCAGCCGGTAATGGTTACCTGGCATTGACGGCACTGGTATTTGGTAACTGGCGCCCACTGCATACTGCACTGGGCTGCCTGATGTTCGGTTTCTTCGCTGCCCTGCAAGTCCAGATAGAAGGCGTGGTCTTCCCTGGCATAGGCAAGGTACCGGGCTCCTTGATACAAATGATACCTTACGTCGTGACCGTGATCGTACTGGCAGGCTTGATGGCAAAGTCCGTCGCCCCGAAAGCGATTGGTCAGCCGTTTGTGAAGTCACGTTAATTTGAAGAACATAAGACCTCTCAACACAGAGGCACAGAGACACAGAGGGGCACTGAGAAAAGCGAGTAAAGAGCCGAAGCGTTGGGCTAATTGTAGGTTGGGCCGGGTCACGATTGGCTACGGTTTACCAGCCCAACACTCAGCCTACAATTGACGAATACGTTATTGAAACGCCGAGTGTTGGGCTGATGAGGCGTAGCCCAACCTACATTATTGCAACCTACACGGTTTTTCTCATGCCTTTCTCTGTGTCTCCGTGCCTCTGTGGTGAGCTTTTCGGTCTAAGGTTTTAAAACACAATTTCGACCTCCTTGAACCGGGTCAACTGCAACAATTCACATCGCGACTGGGTTCTGCCCAATGGCCAGCCGGTGTAATTTTGGAGAGCATACACATGTCAACAACAGCAAAACATAAAGTCATATTTGATACTGATCCAGGCGTCGATGATGCAATGGCCTTGTATTTCGCGCTGGCACATCCGGATATCGATGTGGTTGGTATCACTACCTCGTTTGGCAATGTCCACGTAGAACAGGCAACTGCCAATGCGCTGTACCTGACGCGTATTACCGGCCGCGATATCCCGGTCGCGCAAGGCGTACCTGTACCATTTGCCAAAGAACCTGGCACACCTCCTGATTTTATTCACGGTGCCGATGGCCTGGGTAACCTGAACAGCCGTATCGAAGTCGGTGGCGAAGCACAAGTTGAAAGCGCTGCCGAATTCATCGTCAAGATGGCGCGTCAATATCCTGGTGAAATCACCCTGGTTGCCGTTGCCCCTCTGGGCAATCTGGGCCTGGCCCTGAAAATGGAACCACAACTGCCAAAACTACTGAAGCAAGTAGTCTTGATGGCTGGCACTGTCGATGAACCAGGCAATGTTTCACCAGTGGCAGAAGCCAATGTCTGGAATGATCCTGACGCAGCTGACCTGGTCTTTACCGCAGGCTGGGATTTGACCATGGTAGGTCTGGATGTGACTCACCGCGTAGTCCTGCCTTCGACTTTCTTTGCAGCCCTGGCAGAAAAACATAAACACGTGGCGATGGATACCCTGTCACATGCAGTTAATTTCTATGCCAATTTCTACCAAAGCATACGCCCTGACTTGGGCCATGCCTGCTATGGTCATGACGTACTGGCATTTGTCTGGCTGGTAGCCCCAGAGATTTTTGAAACCAACTCTGGCCGCGTGCGCGTTGCCAAAGAAGGCATAGGCAATGGCCAGACCATGATGGCCAAACTGCCTATCCCTTACCCACAATCAGGTTGGGAAGCCAGCAAGCCAGAAACCCGCGTTTGCATGAAAGTCGATGCAGAAGCATGTAAACAACTGATCGACAAGACACTGTCATCAAGCTGGTTGCAGGCTCCTCTGGCTCCTGTAGCAAAATGAGGAGAACTCATCATGTTTATCGAACCAGTTGATTATCGCGCACCTGATGCTGCGCAAAAGTTTACTGAAAGCCTGCACCGCACTGGCTTTGGTGTACTGACTAATCATCCTTTGTCGCAAAGCACGCTGGAAACCATTTATAAAGAATGGTATGAGTTTTTCCAGACCGATGCGAAAAACAAGTATGACTTTGATGCCGAGAAAATGGATGGTTATTTTTCACCAAAAATTTCCGAGACAGCCAAGGGCCAGACCAAGCGTGACCTGAAAGAGTTTTATCATATCTACCCTACCGGCCGTTATCCAGCTGAAGTATCGGATGCTGCACGCAAGTATTATGACGATGGCGCCAAGCTGGCGGCAGAGTTGTTGCAATGGGTAGAAGATCATTCTCCTGCTGAGGTCAAGGCCAAGTATTCCATGCCTTTGTCAGACATGATCACCGATAGCGACCTGACCCTGCTGCGCGTTTTGCATTATCCACCGCTGCGTGGCGATGAAGAGCCAGACGCAGTGCGCGCCGCTGCCCATGGCGACATCAACCTGCTGACCTTGCTGCCTGCAGCAACCCAGGCTGGTTTGCAAGTGCAAGGCAAGGACGATGCATGGCATGACGTGCCCTGCGACTTTGGCATGCTGATCGTGAACATCGGCGACATGCTGGATGAAGCCTCCGCAGGCTATTATCCATCGACGATACACCGTGTACTGAACCCTACCGGTGAAGAGGCGAAAAAGTCCCGCATCTCGCTGCCACTGTTCCTGCACCCGCGCCCTGACGTCGTACTGTCAGAGCGTCATACTTCCGGCAGTTATCTGCAAGAACGTTTGCGTGAACTGGGTGTGAAGAAGTAAGGTTTTTGTAGCCTGGTTTTACAAGACCATCTGCAAGTGAAAAGCCCGCAACAGGAAACTGCTGCGGGCTTTTTTGCATGTTGTGCCATGTCCCTTGATATGCATGGACGCGCTGCGTAATGCAATACAAGGCAATATCCATCACCAGCAAGCAGTCCTCAATATCGTCATGCCAGACTTGATCTGGCATCCATGGTCGTTAAGCCATAACCCTTGCTTCACCCATATTCAATCAACACCACCAGATTGCTTCTTGTAGGAGCGGCTTCAGCCGCGAACAGGTGTTCGCATGGGCCTTTACCAATAATCAGGGTAATCATTCGCGGCTAAAGCCGCTCCTACAGAGAATTTACCATTCACATAAATTGAGCAGCAAGCGATGCGCGCGGCACCACCTTCTGATCAATCAAGCAAACCGCAACATAGCCGTCGCCAGCTCTTCATGCAAAAGCTGGAACACCGCCTTGACACGGGTAGTCTCACGTAAATCAGGATGGATCAGCAACCACAGTGCCGCCGCACATTCGGGTATGGGTTCACCTACCCGCTGCAAGGCATCTGAACTATCACCCAGTATGCAAGGCAAGATCGCCATGCCCATGCCCTGCAGGCAGGCTTGCTGGACCAGGCCAAAGCTGCTGCTGCGGTAACCGACTTCGTCCAGCGGCAGGATATTCCCCAGCCAGCGCAGGCTGCGGTGGCCGCTATGGGCGTCATCGAGTGCTATCCATTCATGCTGATGCAGCGGCAAATCTGCATGCAGGGCAAGATAAGACGAGGCCGCATAAATGCAAAATTCCAGCGGGGCGATGTGCTTGCCTATCAGATAGTCTGGCGGCGTGATTGTCGGGCGCACGGCAATATCAGCATCGCGTTTGGACAGATTGGCCGACTTGTTATCGACCTCCAGCGTCAGCCTGATTTGCGGATAACGCTGGCGGCACAAGGCCAGTATCGGTGGCAGCAATGTTAAAGCCAGGCTGTCGGTGGTGGAGATGCGTACCAGGCCGCTGGGTCGCAAGTCTGCACCTGCCACACGCAGCATGGCACTGGTGGCAATCGCGTCCAGCTCTGCCCCCGCACGCATGAGTTCTTCACCTGCTGCTGTCGCATGGTAGCGGCCTGCAATGCGTTCAAACAGGCGCACGCCGGTGTCTGACTCCAGCTGGTTCAGGCGACGGAATACGGTTGCATGATTCAAGCCCAGGCGCCGCGCAGCACCTGCCAGCGAACCAGTCTCGGCTATCCAGGCAACCAGCCGCAAATCATTGAGGTTTTCTACGCTTTGCATTTTCGCAAATAATTTTGTCATTGATAGCTAATTGTATTGCATAAATGTAGTGACTACACTGCATGCATCAACTACTACAGAGGAGAACAACATGAAACGTACAGCTTTAGCAGTCATGACAGGTTTGCTGTTTGCCACAGTGACACAAGCATCACAAGCCGCAGAACCTATCTGGGATGGCAACAAGGTCGAGATGGTCAGCGAAAAACTGGGAGATGGTGTGTATGCCTACTATGCCAATAACGCCAAAGAACTCAATGCCAAGGGCGGTGCCGCAGCCACCAGTGGCGGCCTGATCGTCGGCAGCAAGGGTGCCTTGCTGATAGAAACCATGCTCAACAAGCGTTTGAATTCGCAAGTGATGGCACTAAGCCAGAAGCTGGGCAAGAAGTCCATACTGTACGCGGTCAACACCAGTTCACACGGTGATCATGCCTACGGCAATATGTATATGCCCGCCAGCACGAAGATCATCCAGCATGCACAGACCAGCACTTACATCCATGCTCATCTGGATGATGACAAGGCCTTCATGATCAAGAACTTTGGCACTGGCCGCGGCATAGAAGAAATCAAGGCGCGCACTGGTGATGTACTGGTCGCGCCAGGTGGCAGCCTGAAGCTGGACCTGGGTGGCAAAGTGGTCGAGATCATGGACTTTGGCTTTGCCCAGACTGGCGGCGACTTGTGGGTGTGGGAACCGCAAAGCAAGGTCATGTGGAGTGGCAACCCTGTCATCGCTGGCAAACCCGCATTGCCCTGGTTGCTGGACGGCCACCTGGTTGCCACGCTAGAAACCCTGCGCCGTGTTGATGCCTTCCTGCCAGCAGATGCCCGCATCGTGCCTGGCCATGGCGTCGCCATAGGCAAGGAAGACTTGAAATGGCAGATTGCTTACCTGGAAACTGTACGCAGCCAGGTGCAGGCAGCGATCACGCAGGGTTTGAATCTGGAGCAAACCGTGAAGCAGGTATCCATGCCAGATTATGCGGGTTATGCCTTGTTTGGCTGGGTGCACCCGGGCTTGAATGTACCTGCGGCGTATAAGGATTTGGGCGGGAAGTAAGTGCCCACCATTCAGACATATTGGTGGTAAAGCCAGGGTGCGTCATGCGCACCCTGGCCAGACTTGATTCAAGATTCTTTCTTTAAGCTGCGTTGCTTAAGCCATGTTCATTAAGCAGCTTTCGGTGTCGATGCTTTCGCCAGAGTCACAGTATCGCCCGATGGTATGCCATCAGATTTCCAGCGTGCAAATTCTGTACGTATGGCTTCCAGGGTTTGCTTGCTGATATCAGGCAAGCTGCCACCCAGAATATCTGCCGCTTCTTTAAAACCCTGTTCAACTGCAGCAGTAATTTTTTCCAGCTTGGCTGGGTCATCACCAATGGCTGCCTTGGCAAAACTGAGTATGCGTTCAGCAGTTTTTTGTACACTGAACTCACCACCCTCGGCTACTGCTGCCTGGGCTGCCTTGATGGCTTCAGGGCTGGCATTGATTTTTTGTTGACCACTGACAACTTTGGAAATATCCAGACCTTGTTGTTCAACCAGAGGTTTGATCAGATTGATAATTTCCTGGGCCTTACGGTCAGATTCTTCCAGCAAGGCTTGCAAGTCAGGCTTAGCGGTTTTATTCAAGCGTGGGTCATTATAGACAACCGTGCTTTCCTTGCTGGCGGTGACCGAGCTATCCAGATTTACCTTTGCGCTTTCATCTGGCGCAGCCTTGATATCGGCCTCCTCAGTGGTTTTATCTCCAGCCTTGGGGACTTTGGTTTGCGCAGTCTGATAAGTGCGCACGTAGATGTCTTGTGTCGAAATGCCTAAGCTCATAATATTACTCCAGGGTAATATGAAAATTTATTCCATACCTATGTTATCGGGCATAAATGAAGAAACTTCAATAGCAAAAACAAATATCTGCTTATTTTTTACGCATTAGCTGCTCCAGACTACCCGCACCATCCTGCTACAAATCTGCACCCAGCTTTGGCAATTCATGTCAAAAATGCAGTCAATCAAGCTGCCTGATGCACATATTCCAGTAAAGTCCGGGATATTCATCTTTCTATTCTTGCATGAATACTCAAGAATAAGACGTGTTGACACACCTGAGACCGGCCGGACCTCATCAACATTAATATCATAAATTAACAATATGACAAATGGAGAAAAGCAATGAATTTTGGTGACAAGTTAAAACAGATACGGACCGGGAAAAATTGGACGCAGCCACAAATGGCAGAAGTATTGCAAATAGAGCAATCTTATTTATCCAAACTGGAAAATGATAAATGCCTGCCGTCCGCCGAAATGTTTCAAAGCATTTTGCAGAAACTCAGTATCTCAAGTGCCGAGTTCCTGGCTGATCTGGACAAGTCTTTATTGCAAAGTGAATTAAAGCTCATCCCTGAAGTGGCCACTTACCTCAGCCAGTCACGGCAATCACGTATCAGTATCATCAAGACTTATTTATTTGTCTCTGCCCTGATATGTCTGCTGGGCATCAGCGCTATTTTTGCGGCCAAACGTGAAATCTTTTTTAGTAATTATGTGTATTCGTATGTGTCAAGCGGCGTGATTCTGGATGGCGAGCCTGAGAATGTCTTTCAAAACTACCGCCAGCTTAGCCAGATGAAGTTGGCCGCTGGCATACTTGACCTGACCCAAATGAACAAAGAAGTCTATGAGTTTGAAAGCAAGCGCATACGTCCAGAAATCATGGAAACTGACAGGGACCTCGGCAATGCATTTACTCGCAAGACAGATAAGGGGTATCGCAATTTCGTACTTAACGATACCCGTGCCAGAGTAAGTGCCGTCAGCAGCAACCGCTATCTGGAATTCCTGGGTGCGATGTTGCTGGCTTGTGGCTTGCTGGGCTTTGTCATTGAATGGCGCTTGCGCAAACTGCATCTGGCCTGAATATGTCACATAAGCGCGTCACATAAAGCTGTGTCACCTCAAGCCGCTTCATCCGTCACGGCATCAAACATGACCTGGTTCCTGCCCGCATGTTTGGCGGCATACAGTAATTGGTCTGCCCGTGTGCGCAGCATGTCGGGGGTGACATCGCCCCCCTGGTATTCAGTAATACCTATGCTGCTGGTGACAAACACTTGCGCTGCGCCTGAGATGATGCACTGGGCTTCCAGGCGCTGGCGCAATCGCTCCATGGCGGCAATCGCGTCGGAGGCGGTGGACTCAGGAAACAGGATGGCAAATTCATCACCGCCCAGGCGGGCCGCCTTGTCTATACCGCGTATGTTTGCCTGCATCAGGCTGGCAAAGTGAGCGAGTACTTCGTCACCGACCTGATGGCCATATACGTCGTTGACCCGTTTAAAGTGGTCAATATCTAGCAAGGCCAGGGCATATGGCCGCTTGAGGCGTTTGGCACGCTGATGCTCATCTGCCAGCATGGGCAGGAAGGCCGCGCGGTTGATGAGGCCAGTCAGGGCATCTACCTCGGCAGCTTGTTGCCATTCCTGGCGGGCCGCTTCTATGCTCAGCAATTGGCGGTTATGCAAGGCCACAGCCAGGATGGTGAAAGTGGTCGTGCAGACAAAGCACACCAGCATGAAGTTTGCCTCCACCAGATTGCCGCTCTGGAAAGGCCCGAGTTGCTGGCCCGTCATGGCAATGATGGCCACCATGCTGACAGCCACAATCAGGGTCACCAGGTTGAGGTTGACATAAAAAGCCAGCAGCAAGAGCACTGGCAGGATGAAATAGATAAAGCCAGGGTGGCCACGAAATGCAAGGTACAGCAATATCCCTATCCCCAGGCCAGTCAGTACCAGCCTTTGCACTTCCACCTGATGCAACTGATGGTCATCACGCCATGCCTGGTAGAGTGGATAAATCAGCAAGATGCCCAGGCTGTCTGCCAGCACCAGCATGCGAAAGAAATTGCCCGCTTCATCCCAGCGTATATAACCACCCACCGCCAGATTGAGGCTGATGATAAGGCTGCTGAGCATGGTCGGTATCAGACATACCTTGATGCCGAAATGCAACAAATCCTGGGCCTGTTTCAGGCCTGCAGGCAGGGACAGACGCATCATCAGCATCGCTACCAGGCCAGCCATGCCATCTGCCGAGGCAGAAATCAGGGTATATAAAATCGGGGAACTACGGTGCGCCTCGGCCATGCCGGGGTAATTGGCACAAAAACTGGCAAATACGACCAGAGGCAGGGCCAGCAAACCATGCCGCATGCACATCACCATGCCTATGCCGGACGCCAGCCACAAGAGCGTGATATTGCTGGGCTTGAGGGCAAATAACTGCATGCCTGTGCGTGCCGCCAGATAGTAGAGACCCATGCCAAACAGGGCCCAGGCCAGGTCCTGTAATTTTTTCTTGAAAGCCGGGTGTGATTGCCCATCCTGCCCGCCAAGGCTGGAAGCGGAGGATTTAAGCTTATTCACCATATTAGACATGGTTTGATAATACAATGTCGCCTATACCAACGAAAGACGAACATGTTTAACAAAAGTGAACTATTGCAAGCTGCCAATACAGCCCGTGAATCCGCTTATGCGCCCTACTCCAAATTCAAGGTCGGTGCTGCCGTTTTGACCAAGGATGGCAAGACTTTCCACGGCTGCAATGTAGAAAATGCCTCTTATGGTTTGTGCAATTGTGCAGAACGCACTGCCCTGTTTTCTGCCATTGCTGCTGGCTATCGCCCTGGTGATTTTGCCGCCATCGCCGTCACTGGTGATACCGAAGGCCCTATCGCCCCTTGCGGCGCTTGCCGCCAGGTCATCATCGAGCTGGGCGGGCCAGAACTGCCGGTGCTGCTGACCAACCTCAAAGGTGATCTCAAGACCACCACAGCAGGTGACCAGTTGCCGGATGCGTTTTACCTGAAGCCGGAATAATCTTCCAAGGTCCCGCACAAATCAATTGTGCGGGATTATTCATATCTCTATCATCTCCTGCATGAGCAAATCCATACTGATCATCGAAGATGAAGTCAGCATTGCCGACACCCTGGCCTACGCCCTGAAGACTGACGGCTTTATCCCGCAACACCTGAGCCTGGGCCAGCAAGCGCTGGAGTTATTGCGCACGACCACCACACCTCCTGCGCTGATTGTGCTCGACATAGGCTTGCCCGACATCAGCGGCTTTGATGTCTGCCGCCAGTTGCGCCAGTTCTCGGATACACCCGTGCTGTTTTTAACCGCACGCAATGATGAGATAGACCGCATCGTTGGCCTCGAAATTGGTGCTGACGACTATGTCAGCAAACCCTTTTCACCACGCGAAGTGGTGGCCCGCATACGCGCGATTTTGCGGCGTCAGCAAGGCAAGGTGCAAATGGCGGCAGATACTGCCACGCCCCGTTTTGAGCTGAAACCGCAAGAAGCACGCATCATCGCTTACGGCCAGACATTGAACCTGACACGCTATGAATACCTGCTGCTAAAGACGCTAATGGAAAGCCCCGGCCATTTGTTTTCACGCGCACAGCTCATGGAAATCGTCTGGACCAACGCGCCCGATACGCTGGACCGCACCGTCGATGCCCACGTCAAATGCCTGCGTGCCAAACTGCGCCAGGCACGTCTCAACAGCACCGGCGCGGCAGATGATGCCGAAGCCACGGACGAAGGCATCATCACCCACCGCGGCATGGGCTATAGCTGGTCGCCTGCATGAAGATAGGCCTGCGCATACTGCTGGGTTATTTCTTGATACTGGGCCTCAGTGCCTGGCTGATTTTGAATGTAGTGGTTGAAGAAATCAAACCCGGCGTGCGCGCGACGCTGGAAGACACTCTCATCGACACCGCGCAAATGCTGGCCACCCTGGTGGCTGACGATGTGGCTGCAGGCAAAGTCACCGACAGTGACTTGATGAAGCGCCTGCAAAACTATGCGCAACGCAGCATCGATGCCAACATCAGCGGCATACGCAAAACCAGCCTGGATTACCGCATCTACATCACCGATAAAAAAGGCATCGTCATCTTCGATAGCGATGGCAAGGACCTGGGCAAAGATTTTTCGCAATGGAATGATGTCAACCGCACCCTGCAAGGCAAATACGGCGCACGCAGTACCCGCAGCAAGGTGGCAGATGAAGGCAGCAGCGTCATGCATGTGGCTGCGCCCATCATGGACCATGGCAATATCATCGGCTCATTGACGGTAGCCAAACCCATCTCCACCATCAACCCGTTTATACAGCGCAGCCAGCGCAAGATACTGCAACGCAGTGCCTGGCTGTGGCTGGGTTCACTCCTGATAGGTCTGGGATTTTCATGGTGGCTCAACCGCACTTTGCGCAAGCTGCAAACTTATGCTGCCAGTGTAGAAAATGGCGAGAAGGCCAGCCTGCCAGAACTGGGCAATAATGAAATCGGCAGCCTCGGTCGCGCCCTTGAAGCCATGCGCGACAAGCTCGAAGGCAAGCAATATGCAGAACAACTCATGCACACCATGGCGCATGAATTAAAAAGCCCCATCGCCTCTATACAAGGCTCTGCCGAACTCATGCGCGAAGACATGCCCGCTGCTGACAGACAGCATTTCCTCAACAATATCCTCGAACAAAATTCACGCCAGCGACAACTCATCGACAAGCTGCTGGCGCTCGTCAAACTGGAAAAGCAGCAAAGCCTGGCCCACGTGCAACTGGTCAACATCCCGCGCCTGCTGGCCCTGATTGCCGAAGATGCCAATCCCAGGTTGCTGGCAAAGTCCCTGCAATTGAAGCAAGATGTGGACACCGCCATAACCAGCATCAGCGGCGATGAATTATTACTGCGCCAGGCCCTCGGTAATTTGCTGGACAATGCGATAGCCTTCTCCCCGGCAGGCAGCAGCATCCATATGCAAGCCCGTCTGCACATCAGCCCCCACAACGCCGACAACGCCGCGTCTGTACACATCAGCATCAGCGATCAGGGGCCGGGTATACCCGGCTACGCTCTGGATAAAATCTTTGACCGTTTCTACTCTTTGCCGCGACCTGATGCCGCCAAAAGCACGGGCCTGGGTTTGCCGTTTGTGCGCGAAGTGGCGCTGTTGCATGGGGGGAGTATCAGTGTCAGCAATCAGGTGGACGGTGGTGTGGTGGCAAGGTTTTGTTTAATGGTGTGACTCCTTCCCCTTCAAGGGGAGATTGATGGGAATTCGCAAAGCATGCTTTGCGCCATCAATCTCTAAGCAGCTTGCAAGCTGCGCAGTGGAATGGCGGCTTAAAAAAACACCACCCCACTTCACACAAACCACATCATCCCCGCACATTACTTTTTTACATTACAAGCTACACCATTACCGGAGCCTGTCATGCAAAGAAGTCTGTTATTCAAAATCGCCATCGTCGGCCTGCTGGCCATTTTGCTGTACGTGCCCCTAGGCATGATACAAGCCACGATCTGGGAGCGTATGCGTTACCGTGATGAGGCAGTGCGCAGTATTACAGCGGACTCTGTCAGTGAGCAGGTCATCGTTGGCCCTGTGCTGGTCGTGCCTTATACCGAATCCTGGGAAGATGAGAGTTTTGATGCAACGCTCAATAAAACCGTGCGCCGTCAGTTGTCTGCCAATAAAAAGCACTACATCTACCCGAACGAAATGCAGGTCATAGGTAATATCGATACTGACCAGCGATATCGCGGCATCCATAAAGTGCTGGTGTATACCGGGCACCATAAAATAACAGGTGACTTCATGTTGCCAGAATTGTCTGGCATGGTGCAGAAGGACAATCCCAAGGCCATCATCACCATGACGGAAACACCCTATATTTCCATGGGGCTCAGTGATACCCGTGGTTTGCAAAACTTCCCTAAACTCAAATGGGATGAGCAAAGTATAGAGTTCAAGCAAGGCAGCAAACTCAGTTCTTTTCAGCGCGGTATCCATGCGAAGCTGGATGGTGTCAACCTGGCTAGCGCAAAGCAAGTTAAATTCAAGATAGATTTGGATGTGGATGGCATAGAAAAACTGAGCTTTGCGCCCCTGGCAAAAAATAACCAGGTGACACTGGCATCAAACTGGCCGCATGTGCAATACGGTGGCCGCTTCTTGCCATCACCCAAAGGCAGGATTAATACAGATAAGAGTGTCAGTGCCAACTGGAATATCTCTTCACTGTCCAGCAATGCTCAGCAACAAATGACGCGACTCGAAAATGCCGGAAACGCAGTTAAAGTAGCAAGTGGTACAAACCTGAATGACGATGGCAGCCCCGCTTCATCGGCATCGCCTATCGATATCTTCAGTGTCTCTTACATCGAACCCGTCAACATCTATTCCCAGGCTGACCGCGCCGTCAAATATGGCTTGATGTTCGTGGCACTGACCTTTGCTGCCTTCTTTTTGTTCGAGGTCTTGAAGCAACTGCCTATCCACCCTGTGCAATACACCCTGGTGGGTCTGGCGCTGGTGATTTTCTTCTTGTTACTGGTCAGTCTCTCGGAAAAAATCAGTTTTGTGCTGGCTTACCTGACTGCCAGTGCCGCCTGTATTTTATTGATAGGTATTTATCTGGCGAATGTGTTGCGTGACTGGAAGCGTGGTTTTGGATTTGGCTGCGCGCTAACCGTCTTGTACGGCATCCTGTTTGGCTTATTGAATTCAGAAAACAATGCCATGATGATGGGCAGCCTGCTGCTGTTTGCGGTCCTATCGGGCATCATGCTGGCAACCCGCAAGGTGGATTGGTATAACCTCGGCAAACCTGCCACAGACAGCGCTTACGATCACGCATAATGAACCAGGCAATTTGATTTGATGGCTACAGAAGCTTGCACATTTGCAGACAGCATGTGCAAGCTTCTGTTTTTTTATGCATGGTCTATGGTCAGCCCGGCATTCCATTCTGCCAGCTGGCGCATCAGGGTTTCTGAATAATGCAGGCCAGCGCCAGACGTGGCATAGACCAGTCTGAGCAAAATGAAGTATTCACCAACGCAAAAACTCGCCACGGCAGGCAATTTGCTTTTGACCTGCTCAATAAAGTCCAGCAATTGCGCTTCTTCTGCCAGCCAGGCAGGCAAATTTGCCCCCGCCTGCTCTTCTGCCGCATATTCAAATACGCCAGTACACCATTGCCTGCTGCCGACCTGATTGACTGGCGGTTCAGCACCTGCCAGATTGATCGTCACCTGCGCATCCTCACCCCAGCGTTTGAGTGTCTTGCTGTTATTGCTGATGCGGGATACCGCACCATCGAGTTCTTTTTCATCTGCCGCCAGGGCAAACCTGTCGGCATCAAATTCTTCTCCCCCCACTTCAACATAAAAACGCAGTAATTTCATTCTTGCCCCCGTGTTCAGGATGTAAAAATGCGGTGCCATGTATTTTGTTATGGACCTGGCGGCTTGATGAACCGGCCAGGTCATTTTATTCTAGTCGCAATTAAAATTTTTGCAATTTTTAATCACCATGAAAGAAGATAAGCTGGCCAGGACATTCACCCGCCAGTCTGACTGACAGGACTAGAAACGCAAATCCTCAGTCTTGATCAGGCTG
This sequence comes from Undibacterium pigrum, assembly GCF_003201815.1. Classification (GTDB taxonomy): domain Bacteria; phylum Pseudomonadota; class Gammaproteobacteria; order Burkholderiales; family Burkholderiaceae_D; genus Undibacterium; species Undibacterium pigrum. Next base: position 59,972 of record NZ_QJKB01000012.1, on the reverse strand, counting down.
GCAAACAAGCCATGCAAAGTCATATTGTGATGCGCGATGATGGTATCGGCAGGCAGCAACTCTGTATCATTACAACTATGTGCATCTTCTACCAGGATGACCTTGAAGCCCAGCTCACTGGCGGCGCGGCAATTGGCATCGACGCAGTACTGGGTTTTCAGGCCGGTGATGATCAGTTCCTGTATGCCTTTCGCCTGCAATTGTGCCAGTAAGTCCGTGCCTTCAAAGCAGCTGGGTCTGGTTTTTTCAAATACGGTATCCCTCTCCATATCAATTTTCAGTGTGGGCATGATTTGCCAGTTGGCACTGCCTGCTTCTATCGGTGAGCCTTGCGGACCTGTGTGGCGCACGGCAAATACCGGTACACCGGCAGCATGCGCCCTGGTCAGCACAAGGTTGACGTTCTCCAACAGCTGTTCAGCGGCATGGATTGTGCGCCCACCCTGGAACAGACCCACCTGCATATCAATGACCAGTACAGCAGGCTTGTTATATGATTGTTGCTCCATCTTCATAACTCCTTTTTTCATCGTCAGATTGCCAGCGTACCGGCAAGAAAAAACCCCGCTCATCGCTGGCGGGGTTTGCTGTATCAGGTAGTTTTCTCACTACCAGTGATGTCTCAATCAAGCATATGCCAGCCAACCCCGCTGCTACCCGTGGTAGTCGCGGCAGCCACGGTAATCGTGGTGGTGAGGCTGGTCGTGGTGGTCAATTGAAATATCATGCGGGAGAGTGTAGTTATTGCAAAAGCAATAGTCAAGTACGGGGCATTTATTTTTTCAGAAACTGCGGATAGGCATTGATCTTTGCCTGCAAGCGCTGCGCCAGGCCAACATCGGCAGTCAGCAATTCATCATGGATGAGCTGTGCTTCATCGCGATAAGCCAGAATTTTTTCATTATCCCAGTAATGCGGCGGGTGATACAGGTTGGTGATGCGGTCAGCCATCTTGACCATCCAGATTTCAGCAGGTTGTTGCCGTATGCGGTCCAGGCTGTCGCGCATTTGCTCTGCCTTGGTCGGCAGTGCAGTATTCTTGGAAAGAGCTTGCACCCCATCGGCCACGGCCAGGCCAAATTCCTGCTTCAACAAATCGTAACTGGCACTGGTATCTTCTATGGTGTCATGCAAGAGTGCACATTGCACCGCCAGCGCCCCATCAGCCGTGGTATTGGTTTGCAAGGCCCAGATCACTTCCATGGCGACGCTGGCGATATGGTTGATGTATTCAATCCGCTCACCTTCCACCTTGCCGCCATAGGTTTGCCCACTATGCTGGCGCGATGAAAACGACCAGGCTTTTTCATAGATATCGGGGGTCCATGGATTCATTTTATCCCTTTCACAGTCCAGCTTCTTTTTGCCAGTCTTCTTACTGCGATCTGGCTGAACTACTGATTTTTAAAAATTGGGAGAACACTTGTCAAAAACCAGAATGTCATGCTGACATAAGGCTCAACAGATAAGCCGCAGAACGGGCTGGCGGGGTTAAATCAGCCCGGCTTTGCTCCGTGCTGTCAGACGTATTTTACTACGTTCTAATGGCTAAAAAATTTCAAAATAACAATATCTGGCATAAAAACATCCTCTTGTGGCAAAGCTGCAGCTTGCTGCAAATTTAATCAGGAAATGGGCTAGGCAAACTGAGAGCGGCTCATTAGAATGGCCGACCTTTCCAGACATGAGGCTTGCCATGTATCTGAAATGCACGGGGTGTTCTGAATGCTTTTATTTTCCAGAAAATTTTCTTTGCTATGAACTCAATGCTACCTGTCGGATGCCTGGCGGAGACAAGTCTGCACTCGATCATATTCCAATAGCAGAATTCGAGACTTACTTTGCGGCATTGGACATTTTGCATCCAAGCGTACTTAAAGAAGAATGCTGGTGTTTTGAATGTAATAAACCAAGCTGGGCAGAATACCTGCCTGATTTGCGGAAGTTCGACATTGCAGCCGGATTGCGCAAATGCTGGGATGGGGAAGCCAGTAAAGGTATCACAGACCGTTTACTGGATTTATCAGACCTGGAATTCCAGCGATTGTATAACTTGCGCTTTCGCAGACGTACCGCTTGCAAATGCCTCACTTGCGGAACGGACAATTACGTACGATTGGACCCAAGCATAAAATTGGAACACGAACAATGCTGGGGTAGCCCTCTCGAATTCGTACGAATAATAATGGGAGGTTCAATAGCACCAATTACCTACGCTTCTTACGACACAGAAGGGTACCTGGCCAGAGTCGACCTGGAATTTAAAATACAGAAATGGGTTTCAAACCGGGTATTCATCGATGTATACAACATGCCTGCCAATCAGGAAGCACTGCGAAACGCGGCATATGCTCTGGTCAGGGAACAAGGGCACGCCGCAATCAATTGCATAAAAGAATTACTGGATACAAATCATGCACAGGTATTGGGCATGGCTGGCATTATTCAAGCGACTGGCTACAGCATGGACATAGACGGTAGTCTTGCACTTGATTACTTGAAGCGCGCCATCTCTCTTGGTGACGGTATCGCTGCTTACAATTTGGGAAATTTCTTAAAAACCGGCCTACCCGGCATGCCAGCGGACGAAAAATCAAGTGCGCATTATCTGCATCTGGCAAAAGAAATGGGGGTGGATTTTTCACAGCGCAGATAAATAATATAGGGCGATATCGCGGACGTGATTTATGAAAATCGGGATATGTACTCGTTAAATATTACTCGCACCAAACAGCCTTGTGTCCATTTTTTTGCCCAATTGCTGCACTAAATGGGCAAAGCGAATTAGCACTAAGACGCAAATAGAACCGTAATATCAATGGAGAATACGTCTATGCTCAACTATCTTGGTAGTATTCTTAAATGCACCGGATGCGACAAGCAGTTTAATTTTGATGTGCCTGATTGTTACGGTTACTACAGCAATCATTCCAGTAATCTGACTGCGTTTTCCGACATTAATAATCCCCTGAATGATGTTACCGGGATTCGTCATTATTGTGAGGTGGACAGTATTCCTCTATTAACGTCGCCATGCTGGTGTTTGCACTGCAATACGGCCACGTTTATAGAGCGCTTACCTGATATTGACCAGTACATGAAAGCATCAGCCTTGCGACGTCTGCCCCAAAAAAAAGCAAGAAATCATGATATCTATGACAGCCTGCTCGAACTGGAAGATACCAGCTTTGCTTTGCATTATCAGTGGCGACTGCAGCGTAATACGGCCCCTACATGTCTGCGTTGCGGTCATAGTGCCTATATTCCCATAGATGAAAATAGAAAGGATACTGGCATTACGCATGAAGAATGCTGGAATAGCCCTATCGAATGCGTCTCACCGCTACGGTTTTCTATGGGACACATCCGCACATCTTGTTACTATGCTCTGGACGGAAAGCTGAACTCGCTGCATTTTGATGGCGCCGCTGTCATGTCCTGCATGACAGATCATCCATGCCAAACCGATTTGCGTGAAGCCGGATATGCGGTCATCAGGAAAAATTACGCAGCAGCGCTGGATATCCTGCAGTCTCTTGCCCTGGATGGCATACCTGCTGCCATGACAGGCCTGGGTACGCTTTACCAAACCGGCAGAGGTGTCGAAGCCGATGACAATATGGCGCGCCACTATCTGAACAAAGCACTGGAAGCAGGAGACGGTATTGCAGCAGCCAATCTGGCGATGCTATATCGTTTTGGTTCGGACAGTATCAATAAGGACGAAGAGGCTTCATGGTCATATGCCTGCATCGCCGGAAAAATGGGGATATTCCTGTGTTAGTTTTTTAGAGCGAATAAACAATGCAGCCCACTCACATCGCCACCCACCTGGTACGACGCCGCCGGTCTCGGAACATGTGGATGGCGGAATGCACCATACCTTCCGGGCTGCCGCTTTCCTGGTATTGCTGGCGCAGGTATTGTGCGTCATTGCCGGTGCGTGCCACTTCACTCAAATGCGTCAGGGCAGCTTCTGCCCCCAGGCTTGCTGCGTGGGGTTTTAGTCTGTTCAGGCTGGCCAGTATATCTTCACGCAAGACGGTGTTGGCATAGGTTTTGGGGTGCACGGTCACGCCATCAAAACCAAAGCGGCAAGCCTGAAAGCGGTTGTAGTTATAGACGAGGTAATCGTCTTCTTCTGGCGGTGGTTCGCGCCTTTCCAACAGGTAGGCACACAGGGCTTGGAGATAGGCGGCCAGTGCTGCTGCTCTTTCCACGCTTAGCGGGGTATCGCAGACGCGTAATTCTATGGTGCCATATTCTGGCTTGGGGCGTATGTCCCAGTAAAAATCTTTCATGCTTTTGACGACACCGGTTTTTTCCATTTTGCTGAAATAGCCATGGGCAAACTCATCCCAGCTCAGCAAATAAGGTGCACGCCCGGACAGGGGGAAAGCATACACAGAATTAAGGCGGGCAGAATTAAACAGCGTATCACCGCCTTGTACATAGGGTGAAGAAGCAGACAGGGCAATGAAATGTGGCACATAGCGGTTCAGCGCATGCAGCAGGAACAGGGCATCATCACCGGAAGTGCAGCCTATATGTACATGCTGGCCAAAGATGGTGAATTGCTTGGCCAGGTAGCCATACAGGGCAGACACTTGTTCAAAGCGTGGTTTGGAAAATATCTTGCGGTCTGTCCATTTCTGGAAAGGGTGAGTGCCACCACCACAGATGCCGATGTTGAGCACGTCGGCAGCATGTACCAGGGTGTCGCGTATTGCCAGCAATTGCTGCAAGATGCCCGCATGCGTGGTTTGCACATCGGTGCAAATTTCTATCATGCTCTGGGTAATTTCTGGCGTCACATTGCCAGGGAATGGGCGCTTGGCCAGCAAGTGCAAAAGATCAGGGCTGGCAGCAGTCAGGTCAAAGTCAGACAGGTTGACGAGTTGCAATTCAAGCTCTACCCCAACCGAGAGCGCATCTGACTTGTTGAAGTCTTCAAGTGGCATCATTGCTCCTGTTCTTCAGGGGTTTCTTTGGCGAGATACAAGGCCAGCTGGGTCAGGATGGGGCCTGCAATTTCCAGTATCAGGGTCATGGCAACCAGAGCATACCATTCATTGGTGGTGGCGATACCCAGGCTGTTGGTCTGCTCAAGATTAAGGATGAGAAAAACAGAAACCGGTGCCAGCCCCAGGCCACTGAGCAAGCCCTTGCGCATGGAAATGCCGCTGGCCGGGGCCAGCAAGGTAGTGACGACGATCTTGCTACCCAACCGCATGACCAGCAACAGGCTACCCAGCATCACGCCTGCCAGCACCTGCGTCCAGGCCAGGGTGGACGCCGCAAAGACGAACAGCACCACCGCCAGCAATTCACCGAGGACGCCAAAGTTTCTTTGCGTGCGGCCCAGGCTGATGCGTCTGTGCCTGGCAACCAGGCCAAAGCTCAGGGTCGCCAACACTGGCGACAGGCTGCTGGCATGACTCAACGCCACCAGCAGGATTACCGCAAAGGCAAAACCCAAGGTCGCATCCTGTGCCTGCTTGCCACGCCAGCGCAGTATGGTGGGCAGCAAGATGCCAAATACCGTGCCTGCCAGCACAGAGGCACAAGCCACCAGCATGACGTGCAAGCTCTGGGCAGAGGCTTTCAGGAAATCGCCCGGTGTTTGCATGGTCCAGTAGACCAGGATGAGCTTGAAGACAAACACGGCCAGCACGGTGTTGATGGCAGTCAAATGCAGGATGCGTTCGCTGACCTGGCCTGAGCTGCGCTGTTCATTAATCACGCGTATGACCGCAGCGGGCGAAGATGACATGGCCAGCGCGGCCAGCAGCAGTGACATCAGTTGCGTACTGCCATACCAGAGCGCCACGCAATACACGGTGGCAAACGTGGCCCCCGCTTCCACCAGTCCGGTGATGGCAATCCAGGGATTGAGGCTGAGCCAGCGCACATTGATGCGATAGGCAAATTCAAACAGCATGAGACCAAATGCGATATTCGCCAGCAGCACCAGGCTATGGTTATCCAGCGGCGATAAATAGGTTGGGAAAAGATTCACCAACGCAAAGCCAGTCAGTGCATACACACTGATGCGCGGCAGATGCAAACTGCGATTGACTATATCACCCAGCAACCAGGCCGCCGCAACCACACAGGGCCAGGCCATCTGGCTGATATTCATGGAAAACTCAGTCATGCTGCCTCCTCTATGCTTCTGCTTGTTTCTTGTAGAGGTTGTTGCGAAACTAACATGGCTAGGCGCCCCCGGCTAGGCGCACCGACGCAGACAGTACTTTAGTACGGCAAGGCGGTGCAACAACGCCAGGTTAATTTCGCAACGGCCTCTAAAGTCGGGTTTCTCTGGCGGCGCGCAAAAAACTATCTAATATAGGCGTGCAATCAAGCAGATCGCTCTGCCCTGTCAAATGAAACTCAGGATGCCATTGCAGGCCAACCACGAATTTTGCTTTTTGATAGCGTATCGCTTCAACGATGTTATCTACCGGTGATAGGGCCTCTACTTTTATATCTCTCCCCAGGTTCTTGATGGATTGATGATGGATGGAATTGACCCTGGCAACGACATCTGCAGGAAACAGCTTGGCCAGAGAAGATTGCGGTGTGAACTGCAAATCATGGCCATGCTGGTCATACAGATCATTGACATGGGCAATGGCACCGGGCACTTCAGTGACGATATCCTGATGCAGGCTGCCGCCGAATGCCACGTTCAATAACTGGCAGCCACGGCATATGCCCAGCAAGGGTTTGTCGGCCTCGATGAACTCATGCAAGAGTTCAAGTTCATACATGTCGCGGGTGCGGTCACCACTCCATTCAGGGCGGGTAGATTGCTGCGAATAAGTCTCCGGTGCTACGTCAGCCCCGCCCTGCAAGACCAGACCATCGAGATGGCTGGCATAATCGCGCAAGCGTATATTGCTGGGCCTGATCAAGCCATTGGTATTGACAGAGGGGATCATGAAGACCATCACATCGCGCGCCATGACCCATTGCGCTATCGACTCTTCGAGATATTGCAAAGTCTTGCTGGACAAGCCTTTGGCACCAGCCTGGGGGTGAAATATTCTGGCGGATACACCTATGCGCAAAGTGCGGTGGGTAATACTTTTTGCCGTGCGTATGGAACTGGCGCGCAAGCGTGCGCTTACTATGCGTAAAAAACTGCGCCAGGCTGACTCTTCCAACTGGTATTTGGCTTGCAAGGGAGGAACTGTGGAAGCAGTCTTTTCAGGCTCATGCACTGGCGGCAAAGCTTGCGCAATGTGGCTGTCTTCAGATGCTGGCCTGGTTTTGTCGTCAGTCATGGTGTTTATCCATTGCTGAAAAAAGGAACATCAAGTACTTACAAATTCTGTACATCCACAGACTTTATCTTCGCCCTCTCATGCAGGCAGTTTATCTTGTTCTTGCTGCTATCAATGTGGTCTGACGAACAGAACTTCTTGGTGCAAAACCAGCCAGTGAAGGCTGCAAATAATTTATATCAAGAAATTCCTCAGGTGCAAGGCATAGAGCGCGGTCCTTAACATATTAGCAGATTGTCAGCAAACATCTACTTTTATACTGGCCTCGCCCCGGCTTGCCGCCAGTTGTTGCTATTTGAGGCGCGGTGCCTGGCCATCATCTGGCGTCATGGCACCCGGATCGATATTCCCAAAGAAGATGGACAAGTCTGCAGCCGGTTTAAAATTAAGCAGGCGTAGCTGCAGTTTTGTAGGTGAGATGCGTTTGAAATCACCTGGAAAGCACAGGGTAATCAATTCCTGCGGATCTTCCTTGTTCAGGTTCAGGGTAAAGTCTTCTATGCCATTTTTCCAGGTATTACCAGTCTTGAGGATGTAATCAACCACGGTATTGGTGACACGTACATTGTCCTTGTCAGTGGCATGCAGTTTGTGCCAGGAATCAAGATAAGTTTTATCTGCACAAAAAGGCTTGACCTGCTTATCCATGGAACCCGATTCTGAGGGGCCGCCAGAACGAAAAGGGGCATATTCATGGTGTACATGTATGCTTTTCCCTGCCGGGAAATGTTGTTGCCATTGGTAAGCGATGCGCACTGTCCAGCCTGGCACAGGCGTACCGAAATCCTTTAAATAAGCTTGCTTTTCCAGTAGCGCCATTTGCTTCTTAGTCAGCGGCTTAACCTTGACCCTGAATGGGCTGTAGAACGGGTAGAAAGCGATTTGCTCATCGCTCAAGCCTATCTTCCTGAGCTCGGCAGTAATGTCTTCTTTACCGTTTCCTGATGCGAATGCCTGTACGATGGTTTTATAGCTCACTGGCTTACCGTCAACACGGATGGAAAAACCATTCGGCTGCCCGGAATGGCGCGGAGCTTGGTCCTGCTCATAATCTGGCAAGGGGAAAAATATGGTTTCCGTTATATCGGCATTTGATTCATTAAGGAATTCATAGTCAACCGATATTTTCTTCCAGCTGATATTGAGTACCTCCTTCTTCATGGCGATGTCGTCAGTTTTCCTGAACACGACGCCACCTACAGCCAGTGAGCCTATGCCATCATTGGCAATTGCCTGAAATGAGGCGAGTGCTAACAAGGAGAATAGCCAGATTTTTTTCATATCATTTTTATACAGTTCAAATTTATAGCAAGAACATCAAAGCCGCCACTGCCGTCGGCGGCAAAGCGCCCAACAGCAAGCCTAGTGCACCTATCGATTCATCATTGAAACCTCGCTTCAACAGGGCCACGCCAGCGGGGTTGGGGGCATTGGCGATCACGGTCAAACCGCCACCGGCCACTGCGCCTGCTACCAGCAGGTATTTGGCTTGCTCACTCAAACCGGCGATCAGTGAACCAAGATAAGTCAGCGCAGCATTGTCGGTAATGGCTGTCAGGCCCAGGGCTGCAAAAAACAGGGTATGCGGTGCCAGGCTGGCGACGATGGGTTGCAACCACCATTGCTGCATGCCACCCAATACAACCAGGCCAGCCAGAAAGAAACCAACCAGCAAGCCTTCTTTCAAGATCAATGGGCTTTGGTGGCGCTCATAGGCCTGGGTATAACCCATGAAAAACAGGAAGAGGCCAAGAAAAAATACTGGATGATGGGCGAACAGGACCACACCCGCCAGAAAGGCCAGATGGATCAGGCTGACGATGAGCGGTACTGGTTCGGCTGGTTTGGCTTCATCCGGCGCATCTGCTGTTCCTGTAGCGATATGCTTGCGCAATAACAGCGTAACGATAGTGGCATTGAACAATACTGCGACAGTCGCCTTCCAGCCAAAGGTCGCCAGCATGAAGGCGCTATCCCATTGCCAGGCAGCAGCGACCATCAATACAGGTGGTGCTGCAAAGGAAGTCAGCGTACCGCCGATGGACACGTTGACAAACAATACACCCAGAGCTGCATACTTCAGCCACTCTGGCATGCCCTGGCGAAAAATTTTTGGCGCCAGCATCAGGGCCGCCAGTGTCATGGCGGCAGGCTCGGTGATGAGAGATCCCAGCAAGGGCACCACGGCCAGACCAAACCAGACCATGGCAATGGTATCAGGCACAGGAGTAAAGCGCGCCAGGCCCTTAAGAACGCTTGCAACAAGCTCCAGCACAGGGCGCGAGGCAGCGACTACCATGACGACAAAGACAAACAGGGGTTCGGTATATTGGCGCGACTCGGCATAGCTTACCGCTGCATCACCGCCAGATACCAGGGCCATGACAACGATCAGTACAAAGGCCCAGAAACCAAACACTACCTCGACTTCTCCCAGCAAATGAAACAGGCCAGCATGTGCCGCATTTTTATGCGCCAGCACTTCAAAAAACTTGGCACTAAAAGTATGCAACAAGGCCAGACCAAAGATGACTGCACCTAGCGTGTCCATTAAATTCATCACTGTTTTCTTTCCTCGAATATGGATACATATCTTACACGAGCTTATGTGAGCTTATGCGGGATTTCGATATAAAGCGGTGTAAGATGGCCGATATTGCTTTCCCCCTTTCTTCTCTTGTCGCCTGAGATGAAGCTGTCTCACGGATGCAACCACACCCTGCCCCCACCTACTTATGCATAGATTTCGACTACCGTTTTTTCTCGCCATTCTGGCCGGACTGTTTTCCAAAAACACCCATGCTGCATGCGCAGACGCCTTGCTGGGTGACTTTGCCAGTGAAAAAAATGGCCCTGCCATCATCAGGATAGAAAAAGCAGGTGGTGAACTCACTTACCGCATGCAAACTGAAAAACAGCAGTGGGATGCCAATGTCAAAAAAAGCGGCGTCGTCAGCCCGGACAAACTGGCGCAGTTGCTGAAAGATGAAAGCCTGCTCAAGACTTCATGTGCGATATGGGTGGACAGTGGTGTGCTGATGAAACTGCCGGTGGGAACTGCCTTGCAAGTCAGTACGGCCACTCAAAAATCTTATATGGCCAAAGAAGCGACGACAGGCTATGTCTACTACATCATGCAAGGCTTCATGCTGGAAGCGATAGACTTGTATCCGGTTGCTGCCAAAGGCATATCTCCCGCCGCACCTGAGCCTTTGAAGAAAAGACCAGAGGGCAAAGAAATACCTGATGCTGCGGCAATATGCCCGGGCAAGAGACTGCCAGACATGGAGCAGGCTGCTTTTAATAATTTGCGGGCCAGTACCAAAGACTGGTTTAGGAAACGTTCACCGCAACAGCAACTGGAATTCATCTGTGGCCAGTGGCTGCATGCAGAAATGCTGAGATTTCCTGGCATGTCGGCAAAAGATGAAAAGACAAGAACTGCCATACTGGAAAATTTCCTTGAACTGCTGCAGGCAGGCCAGATACCACGCGATGAAAATGGTGAGGCGCAATGGCTCAATGCCGGGATAGCACTGCTCAAGGGCAATCATGACTGGAACACAGTCGTGGCTTTACAAAAAGAGTTTTATGACTTATTCGATCAGGCTGTCTTCCCACATCTGACTGTACCTGCATCGCATGAAAACAGCTATACCAATACTGAATTATTGAAACTGACGCGCTTTATGCCAGCAGAGCAAGCCCTGCGTGTCTTAAAAAAATTCAATGAAAAAGGTTTCCTGGCCAAGTCTCAAGAGAATCCCGAGAACAGGCCTTACACCATGTCACCAGTGGCTATGGAGTTACTACACTTCCATCCTGACCTGGGTACAGTACCAGCACCTGTCCTGGATTTTCTGTTCTCACAGGCAGGGGCAGATGCAGCCAATGACAGGGAGTTGATGCGCAATGCAGTAAGCACAAAAAACGCAGATGCAATACAGCAGTTATTGAAACGTGGTGCAAATCCGCTGGGTAGAGAAGTTTTATCGCGTGCCTGGAATACACCTGCCTACCCCAGCTTGCTGGCAGCAGCGCTGACGCAGCATGCTACCGCCAAAACCAACACCCTCTTGCCCCAGATTGAAGCTGAAGCCGTTCTCAGCCGCATACTTGCCACCCGCGATTATGAAAAGAAAATTGCCTGGCAAGAAGTGGATTTTTTGGTCAGCGCAGGTGCAGATATCAACCATCTGTTTGAGCAGAACAAGCCAGAGAACATCGGTGTCTATGCACACATGCGTCCCGTAACGACCATGCAATTGATAGAACACGGCCTGCGGCTGGACAAAAACCATGTGTACGATGACGGTAAATACAAGACTTCAGGCGAACTACTGCCTTTGTATTTGCGCTTTGAAGGATATGAGCCACATCGTGAAGACCTGATACGCGCCATGCTCAGCAAATACAATAATGTGAATACTGCCTCAAGGTGTCCAAATTGTCTTCTGGTCTATCCACTGGATATGGTGATCAAATCCGGGCGTGCTGATCTGGTAAAAACCTTACTTGAATTTGGTGCCAATCCAAACAACGTCAACAAGGATGGTTCATTAAGTTTTTGGCAGGCAATCATCAAGAATCAGATCGATATGCTGGAGATGATGGCAGCCTCCACATTCAAACTCAATTTGCATGCTCTTGATAACAAGGGTATATCGATACTGGCCTGGGCCAATTGCCTCAAGGCCGATGCAGCGGCGGCCTGGTTAAGCAAGAATGGCGCGCCGGAAATTGGCCGCGAGATTTGTGCCAAGCTTCAGTAGATTATCCCTCATTTCAATTTCACTGCCTGACACAACCACTCCTTGAACTGGCGCGCCTCTTCTCTTAACAAGACCTCGGACGGGTATACCAAAAAATAAGCAATACCCGTCTTGATGCTGGTCTTGAAGGGCATGATCAATTCATGATTTTTTAACTCTTCCCTGACCAGGGTTTTTCTGGCGAGGGCAATGCCGTGGCCACGTTTGGCGGCATCCAGTGCACCATTGGAGTCGGCAAAGACGGGGCCGCTATTCCAGCGCACATTGTGCGCTTCAGTCGCCTCCAGCCACAAGCGCCAGTCTTGCTGATGCTCGTCATGCAGCAAGGGATAGTCACTCAGTTCATCGACGGACTTGAGTTGTTTGCGATTTTTCAGCAAGCGCGGGCTACATACCGGCTGCAGTGGGTCGTCTATCAATATTTCTGATGTCAGGCCAGGATAATTTCCCAGCCCATGCCTGACGGCGAAATCAACATCATCACGCGCAAAGTCGGCCAGGCGGTTGGTGGTGCTGATACGGATATCCATCTCAGGATGCAATTGATTGAACTGCGGCAGTTGCGGCATCAGCCATTGCATGGCAAAGCCCGGCGTACAACTGACAGTGATCTTGGGTAAAGCGCGTTGCTCTTGCAGACGCCTGGTCGCTTCTTCCATCTGCCTGAAAGCCGTGCGTATGCCCATGAAATAATGCTCGCCTTCCACAGTCAGGGCAATGCCGCGCTGGTCTTTTTTAAACAAGGGTATCTGCAAGAGATCAGCCAGCTTGCTGATTTGCTGGCTGACCGCGGCTGGCGTCACATTCAATTCATGCGCTGCATTTTTGACACTCAAATGACGACTGGTGCATTCAAAATATTGCAAGGCTTTCAATGGTGGCAAGCGATTCATGACGATTTAGTTTTTCTAATCAAAGTCGATAAATGATGAATTGTTATTACTACTGATTTAATGATTTAATCAATACGTCCCTGTCGCCAGGAAAGGGAAAGAATAACTTAATCAAGTGTAGACCAAAAAAACACTTATTCACAGCTTGCTTCACAAATCAATGACAGAAACAACGGGAACAACAGGAACAATATGAAAACCACAGACACTCTGCGGCTCATCAGCCTTGCCGCAATTTGGGGAGCGAGTTTTTTATTCATGCGCATGATCGTGCCTACGCTGGGTGCCATGCCTACCGCTTTTTTCCGCGTCCTGTTTGGTGCGGCTGGCCTGGCCGTGATTTTGCTGCTGATGCGGGTACGCTGGAATTTCAACAACAAACTGGGCGCTGCCATGATGCTGGGCGTCATCAATTCTGGCATCCCCTTTGTCATGTTCAGCCTGGCGGCCAAGGCACTGCCTGCGGGATATTCTGCGATTTTGAATGCCACGACGCCACTCATGGGCGTCATCATCGGTGCCCTGTTTTTTGCAGAACGGCCAGGCATCTACAAAATGCTGGGCGTATTGATAGGCATTGCCGGTGTTGCCGTGCTGACCTCGACCGGGCCAGTGCAGTTCAATGCAGCGCTGTTGATCGCCGCTACAGAATGCTTGGTGGCCACAGCCTGCTATGGCCTGGCGAGTTTTTTGACCAAGAGATGGATATCCGCCAGAGGTGGCTTAGATAGTAAGCTTGTCGCTTTTGGCAGCCAGCTTGGCGCTGTCGCCTTGCTGCTGCCATTTTTTTCGTATGGCGCATTCACCCAGCCACCTGCGTCCTGGGGCGACAGTCACTTATGGCTGACACTGGCAGCCCTGGGCCTGGTATGCACCGCGCTGGCTTACATCCTGTATTTCCGCCTCATCGCCGACATAGGCCCGGTCAAATCACTGACGGTGACTTTCCTGATCCCACCCTTTGGCGTATTGTGGGGAGCACTATTCCTGCACGAAGACATCACTCTCGCCCACCTCACTGGCGGTGCGCTGATAGGTTTGGCGGTGTGGCTGGTGCTGCGGCCAGAAAAGCCACGTGTTGCTTAAGGACAGGAAATCTGCTGGCCATGCATGTCTCTCCTGATTAAGTTGTACAATTCATTGCTGTTTCATCCGGCGTTTCACATCAGCAAGTACAACCTCAAAGAAACCTTACAGGAGAACACCATGCAGCATCGCGAAGACTTTAATAGCCTGGTTGGTAGTACAGAAGACAGTACGACGGTCAACCGTCGCAGTTTTATACAAACTGCAGTCGGTGTCGGCTTTGCCGCAGCGGTTGCTCCGGTATGTGCGCAAACCATGATCAAGACTGACCGTGCCGGTTTGACGGATGGTGTCGCCAAGCTGACAGTGGCTGGCGCAGAAGTGCCGCTGTATTTTGCCAAGCCTGAAGGCAAGAGCAATTTGCCGGTGATCTTGGTGATCTCCGAGATTTTTGGTGTGCATGAACATATTGCCGACGTTGCACGACGCTTTGCCAAGCAGGGCTATCTGGCGATTGCGCCTGAACTGTTTGTACGCCAGGGTGATGCCAGGAATGCCGCCAGCGTGGCCGAGCTGATTAAAGAAATTATTTCCAAGGTGCCTGATGCACAAGTCATGGGCGACCTGGATGCGGCCGTGGCCTGGGCTGGTGGCAATGGTGGCGATACCAAGCGCCTGGGCATCACTGGCTTTTGCTGGGGTGGCCGCATCACCTGGCTGTATTCTGCCCATAATCCGAATGTCAAAGCGGGCGTGGCCTGGTACGGCAAGCTGGTGGGCGATGCATCGGCACTGACACCCAAACACCCTATTGATATCGCATCCAATCTTAAAGCTCCAGTGCTGGGTTTGTATGGTGCCAAGGATCAGGGTATCCCTGTTGAGTCTGTCTTCAAAATGGAAGTGGAACTCAAGAAAGGTAATAGCAAATCAGAATTCAAGGTTTACGAAAATTCTGGTCATGCCTTTAATGCGGATTATCGCCCCAGCTATAACGAAGCTGATGCCAAGGATGGCTGGAACCGCGCCCTGGCCTGGTTCAAGGCGAACGGCGTAGTTTAATTCATACCTTTTGATCAATATTCGCTGACTCATATCTGATTCATCACTTCTGATTATCTCCGCAGGCCCGGCACACGCCGGGCCTGCAGTTTCACCCATCATCAACTTTACCCAAGGACCATCATGCACACTTATGACTATGATTTATTTACGATAGGTGCTGGCTCTGGTGGTGTGCGGGCCAGTCGTTTTGCTGCACAGTATGGTGCGCGCGTGGCGGTAGCAGAAGCTGGTCCGCTCGGTGGCACTTGCGTCAATGCCGGTTGCATACCAAAGAAACTGATGTCATATGCCGCCCATTACCATAGCGACTTTGCCGATGCTGCGGGTTTTGGCTGGAGCATGGGTGAGCAGCAGTTTGACTGGGCCACATTGATTGCCAACAAGGACAAAGAAATCGCCAGGCTCAATGGCATCTATGGCCAGATCTTGACCAATGCCAAGGTGGACATCATCACTGGTCATGCACAGATTGCCGATGCGCATACCGTCATCGTCAATGGCAAAAGCTATCGCGCCAAACATATCCTGATTGCTACCGGTGGCCACCCGGTCAAGCCTGAGTTGCCAGGTAGTGAGCTGGGCATCACTTCGGATGAATTCTTTCACCTGCCTGCCCTGCCACGTAGTGCCGTGGTGCAGGGTGGTGGTTATATTGCAGTCGAGCTGGCCTCTATCCTCAATGGCCTGGGCTGCCAGGTCACGCTGGTACAGCGCGGCCAGCAAATCTTGCGCAGCATGGACGCAGACCTGGGCCATTTCCTGATTGCAGAAATGCGCAAGAAAGGCGTCGAGATTGCACTTGATACCAGCATCGTGTCCATCACCGCTGATGACAGTGACACACAAAATAAACGCGTGACACTCAGCGATGGCCGCACGCTGGACAGTGACTGCATACTGTTTGCCACTGGCCGCAAACCCAATGTCAAGGGCCTGGGGCTGGAAAACGCAGGCGTGTTGGTGCGCGAGAATGGTGCAATCATCGTCGATGAACACTTTGCCACCAATGTAGACAGCATCTACGCTATAGGCGACGTCATCGACCGCATGGCACTGACACCAGTGGCACTGGCCGAAGGCATGATCGTCGCCGCCAACCTGTTCCAGCACGGGCGCAAGCTGATGTCATATGAAAACATTCCCACAGCCGTATTCAGCCACCCCAACGTGGCAACCCTGGGCATGACAGAAGCCAGGGCACGTGAAAAACATAAACATATCAAAATCTTCAAGAGCGAATTCAAGGCATTGAAACACACCCTGTCAGGCTCTACCGAACGCTGCCTCATGAAGATGATCGTCGACGCCGACACTGACCGTGTACTAGGCATGCATATGGTAGGAGCAGATGCAGGAGAAATCATCCAGGGCTTTGCCGTCGCCATGCAATGCGGCGTGACCAAGGCACAAGTAGACGCCACCATAGGCGTGCATCCGACGATTGCAGAAGAGTTTGTGACGATGAGGACGGCGGTGGTGTAGGTGTAAGTAGCTGTCCGGTCAAAGAGATATTTTTAGAATCTCTTTGACCGTTTAACCAGATGTATTTCTGCTTTGCAAATACCAGCAGCAACTTACGCCAACACCTTTGAATCTAAATTCGTGATGGCGTTTTAATTCAGCGTCTGGTACTGAAATAAATTGGATCGGCATGTGTGGCAATGCCTCCGATTACTTCGTTAAGCGGAGCGACGCCGGCTAAGAAATGTATAAATGTACGACCTGCTCCCTGCTTCTGCATTTGCGGTTTTTTTTGTTCATGTGTGGCTGTTAATTTTAACGTTCAAGCGTAAGTGGAAATCACTTCGGATTACACTCTTGAGCCAGGCAAAAAAATGCGACATTAATGCGTAGTATTTTTTGCAGATTCTTTGCTTCATTCGTTCAATGAGATTATTTTTTCCCAAAATTAACGAGAGATCATTTTGAAGATATTCACTTTTTCAATCTTGTTAGCATTTTTTTGTGGTCAATTGTTTGCGGCCGACAATGTAACAAATTCAAAAATTGAAATGCAAGGCGTAGGACTTAAATCAGTTCTGCCTAATGGATTTAAGCATCCGCGTTTAGGAACGTTTCTAATAGACGATACTGGTACAACCGGGATCACCGTAATTGCAGCGCAAATCACTAAAGACTATGCTGATAGGTTCCGGGAAAGTCAGAAATATTCGTTTCCAAATCCTCCCGAATTGTTTTCAAATGGAAAATTGCAAGGGCAACTCTATAAACGTTCCAGAGACGGAACCATCGGAAATTGGGATGGCGTTTGGCTAAGCGTCACCAAATCTAATATGCAATTAGACGTGATTGTGTCTAATCAGGGCCCAAAAGAGAAATCGTCTGAAATCTTCAAACGAACGCAACTTTTTTTAGACAATTTGGAATGGGATGAAAGTAAGCTGGACAGTGAAACAGCGTTCGGAGCGAGGCTCGCCATTCCTGGGATGGTTCCAGTAAAAAAAGTAATTGGGGCATCGACCTACAATAAAAGCGGGGAGATTGGGGACTTTACACCCAACATGCTAATTAACGCACTCCCTTTTCCTCGGGCGCTAAACGTCACAGAATTTACAAAATTGTGTACAGATTCATTGAGTCGCGTGTTTGAAGGAAAGAAGCATGATGGGCCGCATACAACTACTAAAGGTAGCATAAGTGTTTGCGATGGATGGGGGCCTGATGGAAGAGGCAATACCAGGTATGTTGCGGTAGCGAATCTTCAGACTGGTAACGTCATGAATGTGATCGGGTATATTCCCCTACCAATGAATACCCTTAATACATCACAGATAAGAGACGCAATCCTCGATCTTAAATTATTGCGTTGAACGGAATCAGTTATGCGATTTCCGAAACTAAATATCGGGACTAAGTGGCGCTAGGCAAACAGAACGCCAGCGCGCTTTCCTACTAAGGAATTCACAGCAAACGTTGAACGAGAAAATTGGGGCAGGCCTTACATTAGGACATTTCCAAACATAAGAAAATGTATAGATGCAAGACCTGGCCCCAGTTTTTGAATCTCATCTTTTTTGTGTGCACCGTGTATCCAGTTTGCCTAATTTTTTTCGCTGATAGAACGCGGGCGACCTGCATTAATCTACTGGGTTAAAAATCACCTTTACAAGCTTATTTTCCAACTCAAAAAAACTAATTTTATCTAAATGTTCAGGATCGTATAGCGGTGCCAGCGCAATCAATTTTTGACAAGTAAAAAATATCCTTAACTGTAAAAAAGAAAAGGCAATCCAATCAAGTATTGAAGAATTGGACACATCAGTCCAACGAGCAAGATAGTGCCGAAACAACTTTACTTCCGCACGAGCCATGATGATCGCAACAGCGCTCGCTCTATCTGCGTTTTCAAGAATTTGAAAAATTTCCCGGTTACTCGTCTTTTTTTGGAGAGGAAGATTCATTATAAAATAAAGTAATTTCAAAAAAAGACGCAAATTTCTTAAAAAAATTTGCAACCTTTCAGACAAACTTCCGCTAGCAAAGTCTCCCATTACACTTTGTTAATCGAAGCTACACGAGCTGGCATGAGGTAGCGACGCATCACACCTGCAATTACGCTGCAACAAACGTATCTAAGCGCCCTACTCATTATCAAGTCCTGGAAATGCGATCACTTGCGACAGCATGTGCATAAGCTGTCTGCGTTCAGATGTATTATCACTACCTGTCTCTAGCATTGCGGTACATCGATGCGCTACATATTGTGCATATATCCGACAGGCTGACTCAATGTCTGCAAGAGAAAGTTCACTCAAATTTTTAATTACAAAACCAGGGAGTAAAGCCATGGAAAATGCATCGACCTTCGAGTAATTCTTGAGGTCTATAATGGTATTTCGTCCGGCATTTCTTTCTAATTCCTGACGAAAACTATCATAAACCATCGCGTCATTTGGATCAAAATCGGTGGGCCATTCATCGTCACAAGTTTCGCCTATGGCATTGAGCCGCGCAATTTCTTGAGTCAAACCAGAAATCATCAACTTTGAAATATTTGGAGGAATGGTGAGCATTTGAAATGTCTCCGTGACAGGAATGCAGCTTGCATTGCCAATGCATCAACTGTGATGATAAACCAGGATGGTAGCAACGTAGGATAAACGCACAATACTGGCAGAATGCTTTAGAGGCCCTTGTAATTCATTCTTATCCCAATCCCAGTTCTCATCGATCCAGATGAAGCTGTTTCAGCCTGACTTATAGACCAAATATCTTTCGATCACACTGCAGTCTATCTTCCTCTTTTTCCAGTTTTTCACATTGGCGAATACGTGGTTTTAATTCTGTCAGTTCGGTATATTTTTGATTGTTCTCTATCGCCGCGCATTTCCTTAAGTTGTACACATAAATATAGGTAGTGTCGACGTCAGGATTTTCAAAAACCTCGTTAATTATTGTTGGCATTACCCGCAATGTAAGCTTGTCATTCTGCAATCCATTTTTGACGAGAGCGCTGACACTTTCTTTTGACATTCCCTTGTTTCTGGCGACGGCAACATTGGATGCTGACTGTCCGATATTTTCGCATAGAGGCACTCGCTTCAATGGATCCCATGCAGACCGTGGGTTTCTTTCGAGGTAGTTGGCAATATAGCGCGTATCTGCATTTTGTCCCTTGTAATGCGAGCAGGCATCAACAATTGTAGCTTGAGTCGCGCCACGCTTGATGGTTTGATCTGCATAAATAAGCTCATAGATTTTGCCAACAACCGCGATGTATTCAGACAGCACGTTTGCTGGAATTTTAAGATGACGATTCATTGATGCTTTGACCATGTTGAATGCAACCTCCTTCGGCATTGCAGAATCACGTCCGTCTACTGCTAAGTCTGCATACATATCCAGGTTAGAACAAACTTTCAAGGTTTCTTCATTGACAGGAGGTTGGCTGCTTTGGTCTGCTGCCTGTATGGAAAATGGAGACAACATGCTCAGGATAAAAAAGAGAGAAAGTATTTTATTTTTCATTTTCTTGAATACCAGGTTTAAAAATAGTCAGGCTAATTAACACCACATAGCTGATCCCGACGAAAAAGCAGCACATGAATGCCAGTGATTTATATATATTAATGCAACTGCGCAAAGATAACATAAATGAAACAGTATTTCTTAAGCTGTTTTTTCAAGGTCTTATAGAGAGCAGCAATCTGCTGCCTGCGCGTCTTGAGTAAATCCACATGCGTACAATTCTGCTCAGTTTGCTTCACCTCTCCGCGATGTAGATAGCGATTGAAGATGATAGCCATGGGTATCACATGCATAGCTTATGCGATGCATGAATAACATGTATACGAAAGAGCAGATACGATTCCCGGTCACACGTCCCTTTATTCCAGAAACCTTAAGCTTGCGGTTGAGGACATGGCAATGCCGAGAGATTGCACAGCATGATCTTGACGACAGCTTCATGCATCAACTGGATCACCCCTGAAGAAGTGGCCGTGAAGGAATTGCCCATCAACCGGGTCCCGGTGATAGTTATAGTTGAAACACCGGTTCGGACAACGCACGTCGAAGAGCGTAGGAGAATCATGAACATGCAAGGAAGTTGAGCATATCGGGCAAACTGCATTTACAGGCTCTTGCTTTGCAATGCGCTGACAAAGGGCCTCTATCCTTTGACCTTGTTCCTGATAGCGTTCGCGACGAGACACTGTCCATAGATAGAATGGCTTGTTCCTGCGTGTGGAAAAGCTTTGATCCCTGGCATTGAATACCAGCTCGATCTTTATGCTATCGTCCCCAGATTTGCGATGGAACGAGAAGTCAAAATTGTAGATGTCACGGACCAAACTGTTAGGACCACAGTATTTTTCATCGTCATAACTGGCAAGTAAGGTACCACTGGTGGAGTCAAAGGGATGCTCTACCTGAGGCAGCAAGTGCTGCTCCAGGAACTTGCTGAACGCAAGCTTGAATTCTGCACTTGTTGACTGAGAGTGATATGCACTGGCAAATGGGCCGAATTGTATGCTTGAAAAAGCTGGATGCATTCCTGATACCTGATGTCAAATAGGGTAAAAATCTGGCCTGATAAGTTTACATGCCCAAGAAATATGGCTGGCAGTTCACAGCATTTTTTCTTGAACTTGATATGGCTCGCCTGCGCTGCATATTGTTGATTATTCCTGATTTTTCCTGATGGCGATGCGCACCTCTTTACTCATTTAATCCATTGCATATAGCCAATCTCGTTTAATCTGCATCGGCCATCAATTTCCATCATCATTTTTACGGCATAATTTTTTGATAGATACGTCCAGTGACCTGATTATAAATCCAGATCTGTTCCAGCTGAAAAACCAGAGCACTACCGGTATAGGTTGATTCTGACATAGACCCTACTGTAGGGCTTATTACACCATCGTAATTTTGTATAAATTGTGGCACCAGACGTCCAACAAAAAGAGTTTTTAATCTGCCTTTGGCCAGGCGTGCCTCATCAGCGGGAATATTGAAACTAAACTTATCTCTGTAATCATGCTTATTTCGCTGCCATGAGCGGGTATTGGCAATATTCAAGGCACAAACCCGGTAGGCATAACGAGTAACATGGACAGAAATGCCTGACTCAGTTCTGGCCTGGCCTTTACTAATGCCGGTATTGGTTTCTTCCAGAATCTTGCTACGCAATAGTTGGGTTTTGTCGCTACTTAACTGCTGATCACCCGCGAATAGAAATGAACCAGTCATCTGACTTTTATCGGCATCATAATTGACATCAGACGGCCTGATATGATGTACAAACGCCAGTGTATCTGACAAGCGCAACTGGCCGTGCAAGACGGGGTTATTCATTTGTGCGATCCGGCTTTGGTAATCTGAACTTGATTCAAATTCATCTTTGCTCAAACGCAGTTTTTTGACGTCTGCAGCTATCTCTGCACATAGATGACCGGTATAAGAAGGATGCAATGCATCAAGCTTGTCATCAAGGGCAGTCAAGGCGCGAGGGGCATTGCCTGCGTTAAGGCGTATGACGAAATCCGGATCACTCATAGGGTGCCCTGGACCATATGTCTGAGCACAGGCAGATAACATCAACAGTGCGGATATGCTAAAAATACGATGTGCTGTTTTCATGGTCGGGAATGGTAATAGGAAAATAGATTATGAATTAACATTAACATTGACATTGACATTGACATTGACATTGACATTGACATTGACATTGACATTGACATTGACATTGACATTGACATTGATTATAGCGATGGAACAATACAGTTCGGCGAATAATGCACATCCCGATGTTGACAATAGAACCAACTTGATTTGCAGAAAACCCCGCAATATGTTTTAATTTGCAACCTGGTTGCAAATTCCTGAGGCTTAAAATTCATTCCACGCTGTTATCCATCCTGTTTGCTACCACGATTGCTGGTGTCTTGAGCATCACTGCGGCTGCCATTTTTTCGTTTTCACTGCTCTCCAAAGTCGTAGAGCGCATGGTCAGTCTGTCGGTGGGCATTATGCTATCCACTTCTTTGCTGCATGCTTTGCCTGAAGCTTTTGAGTCGGGTGCAGATCCGCGCACGCTGTTTGCCTGCCTGCTGGGCGGCTTGCTGGCTTTTTTCTTGCTGGAAAAATTCGCCATCCTGCGCCATTCACATCACCATGAAGGCGATGGGCATCATCATGAGCATGGCCATGATGCGCATGAAGCGGGCAAGGCTGGCTGGATGATACTGGTGGGTGATGGACTGCATAATTTCACCGATGGCATTTTGATCGCGGCGGCTTTTCTGGCCAACCCCAAGCTGGGTCTGGTGACCGGCCTGGCCATCATCGCCCATGAAATTCCACAGGAGATAGGTGATTTCATCGTCTTGCTGAATGCCGGTTTCAGCCGCATGCGCGCTTATATGTATAACCTGATCTGCAGCATGATGGGGGTGGTTGGTGGCGTGCTTGGCTATTACACGCTGGAAAGCGCCAGCGGCATGATCCCGTATGTGCTGGTGTTTGCGTCTTCGGGGTTTATCTATATTGCGGTCAGTGATTTGATGCCGCAGATGCAGAGACGGGCGACCTTGAAAGAGACAATACCACAGGTTATTCTGGTGTCACTGGGGGTGGTGCTGGTGTTGTTTGTGACTAGTCACAGGTAGTTATTGAAAATTCGCAGGTCTCGTAGGTTGGGCTACGAGGTATCAGCCCAACACTGGGCCTCCATCAACGTATACGTCATTTAAACGCCCAGTGTTGGGCTGGTGAAGCGTAGCCCAACCTACGCATATCATCGGCTCAAACTCTATTCAACGCTCCACCGGCCTGCTCGTATCCGCACACCACTCACTCCACGATCCAGGATACAAGGCAGCACCTTGCAAACCCGCCACTTCCAGCGCCAGCAAGTTATGGCAGGCGGTCACACCTGAACCGCATTGCATGATGGCCTGGCTAGCATCGCCAACGATGGCAGACCATTCTTGCTGCAACTGATCTGCGGGTTTGAAACGGCCATCGGCTTGCAGATTGTCTTTGAAGAAGCGGTTTTTGGCACCAGGGATATGGCCGCCGATCGGATCAATCGTTTCATTTTCGCCGCGGAAACGGTCAGCCGCACGGGCATCGACCAGTGTTTTGGCTGCGCTGCTGATGTTTGCCAGCACCTGGCTGACATCGACTGTGCCCACCAGTGTTGCCTGTTCGCTGATATTGCCGCTGCGTGCAGCAGGCACTTCTGTCGTGACTGGCTGGCCTGTTGCGATCCATGCTGGCAAGCCACCGTCAAGCACGGCCACGGCCTTGTGACCTACCCAGCGCAGCATCCACCACAGGCGTGCAGCAAACATGCCGCCGTGGGCGTCATAGACGATGACCTGGCTGTCATTGTTGATGCCCAGAGCTTGCAAAGTGGTGATGAAGCTGGCTTTTTCAGGCAGGGGATGGCGACCGCGGAAGATGCCATCTGCACCAGTTTTGGCAGCCGACAGACGCTGGTCCAGATGGACGAATTGTGCGCCGGGGATATGGCCCTGGTCATAGGCTGCCTGGCCTGCCTTGGTGTCCATCAAATCATGGCGGCAATCCAGCACGACCCAGTTGGTGTCGGCGATGTGGGATGCCAGCTCTGTTGCACTGATCAATGTTGTGTACATCTTGGTCTCCTGAAAAAAAGATGATGATTATTCTGAACTGATGGCATCGCCAGGTATGGATTTGCGATTGGTTTTGGCATTATAGAATGTTGCGATCAGGCCGCTACATAAAATCACAGCGATACCCACCCAGCTTAACCAGGCCAGGCTGACTTTCCAGATCAGCAAATCCCATACACTGGAAAACACGATGCCGACATATTGCAGGTTGGCTGTGACCAGGGTATTACCGAGACGATAGGCACGTGTCATGGCCATTTGCGCGCTGGCGGCTGTCACGCCTATCGCCAGCAAGAGCATGATGCCCTTGCTGTCGAGATGATGCCAGGTGACATCGCCCGCTGCGGCATAGACTGATTTGCCTATCAGGGCACCCAATAAGCCAGCCACGGCGCAGGTCAGGGAAAAATAAAACACGACACGGTATTCAGGCTCGCCCAGCAAACCCATTTGCCTGACCTGCATATACGCCCAGGCTGCCAGCATGCCCGATAACAGGGCCAGCATGCCTCCCATTACCTGGTCAGTATGTATGCTGGGGCGCAGCAGCAAGACCACGCCAGCGAAGCCCATGAGAATGGCAGCAACCGGTTGCCAGGTGATGCTGCGCTGCTTGCCCCACCATGCGCCGATGAGCAAGATGGCGGCGATCCAGATGGGTGACATGTAATTCAGTGTCACGGCCATTGCCAGCGGCAATTTGCCCAGGGCATAAAACCATAACCACAGCGAGATGACGCCCACACCCCCGCGCACCAGGTGATGGCGAGGCATGTCTGTTTTTAAAGTGCCACCCTGGAACCTGACCAGCATGGCGATCATCAGCATACCTATGGCACCGCGATAAGCGACAATTTCAGCGGTGGAGTAATCAACCGATGCCAGCTTGACGCAGACACCCATGATGGAAAACAGAAAGCTGGCAACCAGCATCCATAAAGACTGCATAAAAACTCAACTCCAAACTCAACTCCAAAAAATAAGGGAGGCACGGGCCTCCCTTAAAATTCTACATTACACTGCAATTTTTCTTCGGTACCATTCATGGAAGTGCTGCATGCCATCTTCCATAGGTGATTGGTAAGGGCCGACTTCATTGACGCCACGGTCAAACAAAATCTTGCGCCCGGCATCCATGCGCTGGCCTATCTCGTCATCCTCGACGCAGGTTTCCATATAGGCTGCACGTTCAGCCTCTATGAATTCGCGCTCGAACAAAACGATCTCTTCAGGATAATAAAACTCAACCACATTGCGGGTCTTGCCTGTGGCAGTTGGCCACAGGGTCGATACCACCAGCACGTGCGGATACCATTCAACCATGATGTTGGGGTACAGGGTCAGCCAGATTGCGCCATACTTGGGTGCTTCGCCATCACGGAACTTCAGCACCTGTTCCTGCCAGCGCTGGTAAGTGGGCGAGCCAGATTTTTGCAAGCCTTTATGCACGCCTACGGTTTGCACGCTGTAGTCTTCGCCGAATTCCCATTTGAGGTCATCGCAAGAAACAAAGCTGCCAAGGCCAGGGTGGAAAGGCTCGACGTGATAATCTTCCAGATAGACTTCAATGAAAGTCTTCCAGTTGTAATCGCATTCATGTACTTCTACATGGTCCAGCATATAGTCAGTGAAATCCAGATCCTCGGTGACACTGAGTTTGGACATGCGTTCCATGACGTTGTAGCCGTTTTGCTCGAACAGCAGGCCATTCCAGTTTTGCAATGGCGTGCGCTGCAAATTCAGGCAAGGCGTGTCGGCAAAATGCGGCGCACCGATGAGCTCACCCTTGAGGTCATACGTCCAGCGATGCAGCGGGCAGACAATATTATTGGTATTGCCGCGCCCATTGAACATCAATGCCTGGCGGTGACGGCAGACATTCGACATCAGTTCTATGCCTTGTGCGTTACGCACCAGCATGCGGCCTTCGTTTTCGGCAGCAAGCGTGGCAAAGTCGCCGACGTTGGGCACCATGAGTTCATGGCCGACATAACGCGGACCAGAATGGAATAAATCTTTGATTTCGCGCTGTAACAGCGTTTCATCAAAATACACGTAAACCGGAAGTTGCGCGTCAGAACGCGCGAGTGTAGACAAAGAAGCCAGATCGGACATCCCCACCCCCCAAATTAATTTGCACCAACCTAAGAGAGAAAGAATCCACAAAAACCTGTTCCGTAAGGATTTTCAATCCCAACGAAAATTCAAACGATCAAACGACTTGAAGAGGAAATTTTGGACAGAACCGGGGATTATACCTGAACTTTAAAAAATTGCTCTAAAAGCTTGGCTAAATGATATAAAAAGACCAAGCATCTCTCTATTGCCAGCAATTTTTGTGGCCACCAGGTCCGTAAATCCAGCGGCCAGCATGCAGCGTGAGCAATGCAATTTGCATAAATCCTGCATTACAGCGGCGTATTTTGCATAAATTCTACGACAGGCTGGTCTTATCATTTTGCTCTGATGTGGATGCCCGATGTGGAAGTCGAATATGAAAGACTGATATGAATGACATGAAGGCATGCACGAAATCCATGACCGCACATTTTATTAACATGCATATACGTTTAGCGACCCCTGCAGATGCTACAGATGCTGCAGCCATACTCGCCCTGACTATTCTTTTTCGCAATCATCTTGAGCGCACGCAACCGACTGATCAAGAGTTTGCCGATTTCATACCGCGTTTGCTGGCATCTGAAGATGCCAGTTTTTTTCTGAGCTATGTTGATGATGAGGCTGTGGGCTACACCCTGTTGCATTACCGCGATTCAATGTGGGTGAATGGCAAAGAAGCGACGGTGGAAGATCTATTTGTTGACCCTGCCAAACGCAAGCATGGCATAGGCCGTGCACTCATCGCTTTTGCACTGGAACATGCCCAAGCAGCAGGATGTGTCTCTGCCTGCCTGGACACGAATGAATTCAATCTTGCCTCGACAAAAATTTATCGCGACCTGGGTTTCAATGAGCATTCGCGACGCTGGAATGGCAGGCAAGTGTTTTTTCGCAAATCGCTGGGCTCTTGACAATGAATGCGCAGCTTCTGGAATTTTTTAATCTGATCATGAAAGCCCCTATGCCATATCGATTACTGCTTGCCATGGTATTTGCGGCACTGACAATATCACTGCCCGCCAGTGCCGATACCATGGTCACACGCACAGGCCCAGCTAGCAGCATAGTCTCAAATGCGATCTGGGTGGGAGACCACCTGTATCTGTCGGGAGAAATCGCCACGCCGACAAAACCAGAAGGCAAACCCGAGGCCAAGCCTGTCATCACCGGCGACACCCAGACACAAGCCATCAGCACCTTGAAGGCCATACAAAACAGCTTGCAACAGCAAGGTCTGGACATGGCTGATATTGTGCAGATGCGCGTCTATCTGGTGGGTGACCCCAGGCTGGGTGGCAAGATGGATTTTGCTGGCTGGAACCAGGCTTACCGCCAGTTTTTTGGCACGCCTGAGCAAGCCAATAAACCCGTGCGCACGACAGTGCAGGTTGCCGCACTGGCGCTACCGGAAGCCCTGGTAGAGATAGAAGTCATGGCAGTCAACACCGGCAAAACCTGTGCAACTGGACAGACACCATGCAAAGCGATTGGACAGGCAGCTAGTGGCTTGCAGCGAGGCTCTTGTCGCCAGCAAAATCTCCCAGGCTGCCGCCCTGCAAGACCGTTTGCAAACGCTGTAAAGACAAGGCAGATTCTGCTGTAATACGACGGCGCAATACCAGGAAATTCAAGACCTTGAGCGCCAGATTGGGCAAGTCATAATGGAGATGACGCTCAAACAAAGTGCCGCCGTTTGCCGTGGCTGAGAAATGATAGCTGACGGTCAGGCTGGCACCGTTATCGACTTTTGCCTGGCCAGTCCAGCGTTGGGCGTTGACGAACTCGGTCACAGTCCAGACCAGGTGCCCGGTACGGCCACCAGCTTGCACATCTTCTTCAAAGCCAGTACCGATGCTGGCTATGCCTGCATTATTTGTGTAGAGCTTTAATGAAGATGGATGCCAGTCTGGCCAGTGGCTGGGAGCGCAAGCATAATCAAATGCCTGCTGAACAGGGACTTGTATCTCTATGGCATGGTAGATATGTGTGCTCATGGCTTGCTCTTGTCTCCGGTTATTTTTAAATCAATCTAACAGGGCTTACGCAAAATTGTCCCAACAAGGCTATCGCTTCAGGAAACATCCCTTGTAAGGGATGTTCGTTACGTTGGCGGACAACATGTTGTCCGAAATCCCAACTACACCGCAGCGACGAAGACAGTACTTTAGTACCGAATTTTACTAACTGCTGGCGCTGCAACACAGTTGGGGCGGTTTTGCGTAAGTCCTAACTAAGTTCTGTCGAGGGCAGCGCGAGTGTACGCCTCCACATTGTCGAGCAGTTTTTCAGTGGCGGCGACGGCTGCATCAGCATCGCCACTGGCAATCGCCTCTGCCAGGTCGGCATGCGTCATGGCGGTGACATGCAGGATGTCTTCAAACTGTGACTGTATCTTCCAGAAGCGACGTGACAAGGCATGCATACGTTGCAAGGCCGAAACCAGGAATTCATTGGCAGCGACTTCAAACACCAACTGGTTAAAGGCGCTGTCTGTTTCACTGAGAATGAATTCATCGGCCTTGCTGGCAGCTTCGCGAAAACCATCTGCCAGCGCAAGAAAACGGGCGCGTTCATCCTTGCTGGCCTTGCGGGTGGCGATGCGTATCAGGCTGCCCTCCATCGCACGCCTGGCTTCTATCATGCGCATCTGGCATTGCAGATCTACTTCACTCACTATCATGCCGCGCCTTGGCAAAACCTTGACCAGCCATTCTTGTGCCAGCCTTTGCAATGCTTCACGCACCGGTGTGCGGCCAAGGTCAAGATAATCACAGAGTTCACTTTCAGTAATCGCCTGGCCGGGCTTGAGGTCCAGTGAGACAATGCGCAATTCCAGCAAACGATATGCGCGTGCTGCCTGCGATTCATTTTTGATGAGGGGGAAGAGCTTGCTGAATTCTGTTTTATCCATGGCCTGACGTAATAAGTAATGATTGCCGCATCATATTTTGTTTAAATCCACAGGCGCAAGCTGCTGGCCGACAGGCTCCAGCGGTGCCTGCACATGTGGCACTGGCGGCTCCATGCCCAGCTCTTGATAACGCCTTGCCACTTCTGGCTTCAGGTGCCGTGAACCATAGCCATTAAAGATCGTCCCCAACAAGCTGCGCCGCAAATCCGAGGTGCCGAACAGCCAGTCTGCAAAGGGAAAAGTCAGGTTCATATTGTATTCTGTCATCAGCGCCTGGGTGTGGTGCACCATGTGATTGCGGCGCATGGTATTGACCAGCGGCAGATGCCTGACCAGTGCGCTTTCATCGACATGACAAAGAAAGTGCATGGCTTCATACCAGAGATAAAAAGCAATGGCCGTGGCAAACACGATAGAGCCCAGATTGCGCCCCGCCAGCAAGGCGCACAGCAAACCCAGCAAGACGCTTTGGACAGCAATCATGACAAAGGCATAGGCCGGGAAAAACACGATGCGGTATTCACGCGTGCTGGCCACCCGCATTTCTTCATGGGTGAAGTAATGATGATGTTCTTTGGTATGGCGATGCCAGATGAGTTGCGACAAGCGATTCTTGCCACGTTTATGCAAGCGGTTTTTATGCACATACCATTCATTGACATTGGCAAACAGCAAGGTCGCTGGCACACCCAGCCAGGCCCAGCCTGCCCCCTGCACCTGGGTCAGGGCAAGGACGATGAGGCTAAAGCCCAGCCCGAATACAAACAGGCCATGCAGGACGCCATGGTAATAGGGGCTGGTGGCAGCCTGATACTGGCTGCGGAATGCGCGTTGCTTCTCATCCATTTCTCACTCCCGGAAAAACCATCAATGTAGAACAACTGATATATCACAAGATCATCATACACATTTTCTGGAAATTGCGCAGGGATTTTGCCGGACTGTTTTTTATTGCCTTCGCGTTTTGGGCAAGCAGTAATCGCTGCGCGCAACTGTCGCAACACAAGCTTGCAAGCAAAAAATCGGGCGCAAATCAGGTGCAAATCGGACGCAAATCCGACACAAATAAGATGGACATGCGCAGGAAACAAATACGCGCCTGGCGCAAGAAACTCTGTTGCGAAGAGCCTACAGTTTGTTCCCCGTCAAAAACCACGCCTGCACTTTAGTGAATTTCATCTAAAACATTCTCTTTTCCATACCTATGCCTGCATTTACAGAGGGCATATAAATGATTTAACAATTTTCGGCGTGGCTGCCTGCGTTAAAAAATATCCACGTTATTCATTTTCTCCCTCTTTTTATGCTGCATAGCAACTTGCTAATCAAGCGCGGGAAACCTAGCCTGAGCTTGCCATATCAAGACCCGCTCACAGAAGCAGGCACATAGGCACCGCTGCGTTTCATTTCAACGATAACAATGAAAGAGACAAAATGAAAAAACACATGGTGAAGAAAGTAATGATGCTAGTCATGGCCCTGATGGTGTTACCAGCACCGTCCTGGGCTGCAGGTTATACGGAGACAAAATATCCTATCGTGCTGGTGCACGGCCTGTTCGGGTTCGACAAGATTGGCCCGGTAGATTACTGGTATGGAATTCCCTCAGCCTTGCGCAGCGATGGTGCCAAGGTCTATGTCACCCAGGTATCGGCTGCCAACAGCAGTGAAGTCAGGGGTGAACAATTGCTGACCCAGGTCAAGCAAATCCTGGCCGTTACTGGCGCAGCCAAAGTCAACCTGATAGGACATAGCCATGGTGGCCCCACCATACGCTATGTTGCTTCTGTCAGGCCTGACCTGGTGGCATCAGTAACCTCAGTGGGTGGCGTGAATCGCGGCTCCAAGGTAGCGGATGTATTGCTGGGGGTAGCTCCAGCCGGTTCGATACCCAATGCAGTGCTGGTTTCCATCACCAATGGCCTGGGACAGATCATCAGCTTCCTGTCGGGTAGTCCGACCATTCCACAAAACTCACTGGCCGCAGTCAACTCTCTGAGCACGGCAGGCACACTGAAGTTCAACGCCAAATACCCTGAAGGCGTACCAACGACAGCATGTGGTGAAGGTGCCTACACGGCACGTGGCGTGGCTTACTACTCATGGAGCGGTGCCAAGCCTTACACCAACATACTCGACATTCTGGACCCTGCCCTGGCCCTGACTTCACTGGCTTTTGGCGGTGAAAAAAATGACGGACTGGTGGCCAGTTGCGCGACCCACCTGGGCAAGGTGATACGAGACGACTACGCGATGAACCACGTCGATGAAGTAAACCAGACCATAGGCCTGGTCAATATTTTTGAAACCAATCCGGTCACGCTGTATCGCCAGCATGCCAACCGTCTGAAAAATCAGGGTTTATAAAATATATATAAATCTTGTAGCAAAATCAGGACTTGTCACACATTGTCATTACAAAAAGTAGTAAGCTAATTTGTAATTGCATATGGCAAGGCAAGTCCGCAAAGTAACAGGAAGTACATCTGAAAAAGGAGCGGGAGTCTATGAGAACAGCCAATCTGGCATTTGCCGGCGCGACGGCTTTGGTCGTCGCGGTTTTTTTTATTTTTACCTCTCTGCAAACCGAAGAACAGAGCGCCCCCATCAAGCAACGCAAGATGGATAACAGCTTTGATTTTGTACGCTCGTTTGAAGGCACTGCCCAGGATGGCAACCTCAGTCGCGATGGCGGTAGTGAGTTGCAAGTCAGCGCAGAATTGCGCCTGCTATTCGATTATTACCTGACCGCCACTGGCGAAAAACAACTACCTGAGATACGCGCAGAAATTGAAAGAGTGCTCGATCAGAAACTCAGTGCCCAGGCCGCCCTGCAAGCCAAGAATTTGCTGGCCCGCTACATCCAGTACAAGCAGGCGCTGGTGAGCGTGGAAACCAATGCGCAAAACATCAGCATGAACAAAACCAGCATGGCCGCAGCCGCCCGCCAGCGCTGGTCTGCCATGCAGCAAACCCGTCAGCGTTTTTTCAGCGAAAAAGAAAACCAGGCCATGTTTGGTTTTGATGACGCCTATGACATGGATGCCCTGAACCGCATGGATGTCGCTGAAAACACCAGCCTCAATCCCGAACAAAAACAGGCGCAACTGCAAGCCCTCGACGATGCCTTGCCAGCCGCACTGAGGGAAGAAAAGAACGCCCCCTACCAGGTCATACGCCTGGAAGAACAAGCCAGCCAGCTGCGCGCCAATGGTGCCAGTGATGCCGACATCTACAACATGCGCGCCACCGCCACCTCACCAGAAGCCGCCACCAGACTGGCCGAAGTCGACCGCGAAGAAGCCATCTGGAAAGCTCGCATACAACAATACCAGGAACAAAAAAACAAGCTCAATACCGAAATGGCCTTCCACAGCGCGACAGAAAAACAGGCAGCGCTGGACCAGGTGCGCAAGCAGTATTTCAATGCGGATGAGCAGCGCAGGTTACCTGCGTATGAGTGAGTTATGAGTGAGGCTGGATCAGAGAAAACAGCCATCCTCCTCGTCAGAGGGAGACGGACATTGTGTGATGGTGGTCAGCTGTACAACAAGAAAACGCCTTAAGGAGCGACTCCAATTTTATATGTTGGCACTTTCTCGTTTGTCACTAAAACTGCAATTTCATCGTCAAACGTTCTGTCACCCATAGGAGCAAAACTCACTATCCATCGACCATTGAATTTCTTTTTACTCTCTTGCCATTCCGAATAATAAGTAAATGAAAGATTGACGAGCACAAATTTTTTCATATTCAGTCGCCTCTCTTTCGCCAGAAAGTTCTTTGCAGATTCTACGACTTCACTCGCTCTCATAATCGGGACTCTACTATCCAAAGCCTCTGCACTGACCGGAGGTGCTGCCATCGCAGCGCTCAGATAGAACAACTGCGCCAGCATTATTGTGGGCAAAAGAAATTTCACTGACCTAACTTTCAAAAAATAAACAAAATATCTAGAACTCATTTCATAAATAGGATGAGATGCGTTTGTCTCATAACGTGGGCTGGCAAGGCGGACGAGGCAGTCAATAGCTTGCCTATTGACAACGAGTTCAACGCAGTCCAGCACGCGTTATGAGGCAAACCCTTCGGGAACTGACGATTTGGGCGCAATGCTGCGCGTAGTGAGCCACCCCGCCCTCGCTAAGGCACCAGCCTTAGCAGCGGGTCACGCCTTGCACTGCATCCCAAATCGTCTTGTTCGCACTCACCCTATTTATGAAATGAGTTCTAAACACATCAGACCCTGACTGCCCAAGAGCAAGCCTGAGCAATTACACATGCTGATCAAACAGCAAAGGGTTGCATCAGGATCAATCACTATAAAATGCGCAGGCCATGAGCCTGCTTCATCTGCCTGCTCTGCCGTCAGGCATCTGCATACTTCTTCAATATTGTTTCGTCATCAGGGGCGGCAGAAATGTGAAGTAATACTGTGTGCAATAATTCTACCGTAGGATGACTCGCATGCATTTTGGCAAACTCGAACACTTCTTCCAATGTGTAATTTTCGAACCACGAAGTAGGTAAGAAACTGTCTTCCGGATAATCTCCGAAGTCATATTTCTCCATATGACACCAATCTACGACATCGTCCCACAGTGCGCACTCCCTGCCCCAGGCAATCATACACAGACATCCGGTATCCACCAGCCAGCGGCTGATGGTCGAGCGCCATTCAGGGGTTACATCAGTCTCTACCATGACGATGGCGGCGTAAGGGTAAAGTGCTGAAATGTCAGCAGGGTCAGTACCCGGCACGAGGTGAATATAAACGGGACTATTTGTCATGGCAAAAGACGCTCTCAACAGTTGGGCTTTGAAGACCAGCGCGGTGCGGCTTTGCCGATATTGCTTATGGCTAAAGTCGCTTTTCCCTTGATGATATCGGCACAACTGATATCTGCTTCCAGTACATCTTCATCGCGCCAGACCGGATTAACAAATTGTGCCATCACCATGACAGGTTCGTTCTTCACTGGAGTGCTGAGTATGCCTGCGTATCCCTGCCACAATTTTTTCCCGTACAGCTTGTAGACTGTCCAGTCTTCACCATCAAGACCACTTTGCTGTTCTATAGCGAGAAATTTCTTCCCTTTTGGTGACATCAAGATCGTATGACCGGCCTTGAAAGTCTTGCCGTCACTGTGACGCAAGATAATGCCACTGAATAATGAATCTACGTTGTGCCCTATCAGATGTACTTTTTGTGTGGCGCTATATCCACAGTAAAACCAGTGTGTGCCTGCCAGAGCCTCATGTGGTGGCTGGTCAATAAACCGCTCCACACCTTTGGCATGCTTCACTTCCAGCGTGTGTGCATCTACCCTGCTTACTTTTGCCGGATGTTGCTGAATCAGTTCATGCTCGACTTCGGGGTAAAGCATGGCTTTCTGGCAGCTCAATTGCTGATCCGCGGCATGGGAACTGCTTACCCATAATGCGGCGAGAAGAAGGTAAAAAAATTTCATAGTGAAAAATAAGGAACAAGTTGCGGTGTAAGCATGCTTTTGAGATAAGCAGATGGCCCGCACAGGGTTCTTCAAGGCAGGGATTGAAGAGATGCTGAGTGTGCCATCTTAATCAGTTTCCAACAAGGCAATGCAAGCTGCAGATGGCAGATATTGTTGACTGGGTTTATAAGGCGGTGAAAATCACACCAGCCCGAGTTCTTCTTCAGCCTCTTGTTCATCTGGCGTATTTTCCAGAGCTTCCATGAGGGCGCGATCGACGACTTTTTCGAGTTGCAATATCTTCGCGCGTTTTTCGCGGAAGGTTTGTTCGAGTTCTTCGGCGGTGACCTGGAAAGTTTTTTCCTTGTCGCCTGTTGTGAAGATATACAGGCTGCGCATGGGGCTGACCCAGGCGAGTTTGACCTTGTTGGTGCCGCCGGTTTTTTTGGTGAATTCCAGCCAGACGCCGCGTTCCAGTTCGGTAACGGTGTCGACATGCTCATCCGGTGGCGGCGGTGGTTCTGCTTCGGCCTTGCTTTCGGCTTCTGCCCGTTTTGCCAGGCGGCGTTCGGCAGCTTGTTGGGCGACTTCGACTGCGATTTCGATCTGGCGTTCTGGTGACAGGTCCAGCGGTGCGCGTACGATGGAGGCATGGCATTCTGCCAGGTCGGCAAAGAATTGCACGCGGTCGGCATCTTCCCACTTGATCAGGCTCAGCCATTTATTGAGACGAGCCAGGATGGCGGGCAGGCGGTTCAGCAATTCCTGGCGCTGTTGCAGGGTGAGCTTGGGCTGCACACTCCAGATCAGGTCATCCATGGTCTTGATGGCATCTTCTACTGCATAAGGCTTTTCTTCCTTGACGCTGTAGGCCAGGGTCAGTACCTTGGTCCAGCGGTTTTCAAGGAAGGTTTCGACAAAAGCAACAACTTCGCCAGTACCCACACGCAGAGATACTTCATTGGTTGCTGCAATGCTGGCCTGTTTGACTTTTTCTTTTTTCAGTGCCGTTTTGATTGGCGCCTGCAAGGCTTCAGCGGCTTCTTTTTCTTCTTTCTGGATGAAAGATTCGAGGTCGTTGACGACTTCATCAAACAGGGCGATTTCCTGGTCAAACTCTTGCTGTACGCGATGTACATTGCGCTGCATGGTCTGGAACAGCGGGTCTTGCTGGCCTTTTTTCTGATCCCAGGCCAGGCTGTAACGCGACAGCAATTCAATCATGCGGCGAGCCGGATGATTTTCCTGGAAAAAGAATTCCTTATCCATCAAGGCAGCCTTGAGGACAGGGATTTGCAAGACCGAGATCAATTCCTTGATCTGGGTAGGAATGGCCTGATTGCGGAAAACACTGTCAAACACTTGTGACAGCAGATCCAGGGTATTTTTTTCTATGCCGGTATTGGCCAGTTCTGGCATTTGCTCGCGCATTTGCGACAAGCGCAAGACGTCTTGCGCACCGGCCATCATTTGCTGTAACTGCACGCTTTTTTGCAAGCCAGCCAGCTTCTGGAATAATTCTGTACGGGCGATACTTTGCGGCTCACCCGCCTGGGCAAAACCAGAATAAGGAGTACTGGAAGACGCATCTTGCCCAGCATTCATGGCCCCGCCAGCACCGCCGTGTCCATGATGGCCGCCAGGGCCACCAGCACCACCCTGTCCGCCACCTGTATGCCCACCACCGGCAAATTGTCCACCCGCGTCATTCGACGCGCCAGACTGGGCATTGCCAGACAGGAGGTTTCTCAGTTTTTGGTTAACATCAGGTGCTGCGTCCTTGCGCTTGTCAGAATTGCGGCTGCGGCGTATGCGGAAGGACTCATGCAAATCAGGCAGTATGCCTTTGGCAATCAATGCTTCATTGAGCGAATTCAAAATCGGTTCGAGATCAAACAGGATATCCGCACGCAAGAGTGGCAAGACCAGCTCATGGGTATTCACATCAGGATCAAATTCGCACCAGGCAGAATAAATCGTATGGAGGAAAATCTCAGGACGGAAAGGGTTTTGCGCAATGCTCAGTGCCTCATGGTCCATCAAGTGGGCAAAGCGCATATTCAATGCGGCATATTGCTCAGCACTATCGAGTTCCAGAGTGCGGCCAGCCCGGCTCAAAGCCAGCTTCTGGTCCATTTCTTCATAGGTGACCAGCGTCAGTGTGGCATCGAGATTGTTGGCAACGGCTTTGACACCTTGTAGCAGAGCATCAACTTCCTTGCGGAAAACAGCTTCAAATGCACCAGAGGCCAGGTAGTAGAAGGCATAGCCATTCTTTTTGAGCAATTGCCCGGCTGCAAAGCTCAGGCTTGCTTCACGCGCATCCATGCTTTGTTCGGAAAGCGCCAGGAAGGCATTCGCGAGACGGGCAGAGAAGGCATCGATTTGTGATGCCACCAGGTGGTTCGCCAGCGGGATCAGACCGCGCAAGACCGCATCGCGGGACTGCATGGCAGTACCGGTGGGCTTGGCTTGGTTGACGGGCGTTGACATGGCGGCAATAAATTCGGTTTTTTTGCTAAGGTAATAATTTCAATCAATATAGAGAAACGTAATTCACTGCCTTGGGCAGCATTCCAGCAATTCGATTACAGCAAGCAACAAATTTGGCTCAAGAGTTGCATACAATTACGACAAACTCATGACTTGGAAGCAATTATTTCAGTTTCTGAAACTTTGTTGACAAGCTGCTTACCTGCACAAGAATTAATCAAAAGGGATGACCGTACTATATACCGTTAATTTCCACATGGAAATGTTTGAAACGCAATTTCGGCAAAATTTAAGTATAGCTTGTGAATAAATCCAAAACTGCAACAGCTTCGAACAAACTCCCTAAAATTGCTTATCAGGATTGCACTAAACAGTAAATTTCTCGGGATTGCACTAAAATAGCAGGTTGAACTCTGTTTACCTTATTTTTCACGCCGATTTTTACGTTTGGTTTCACTTTTTTTTGTTAACGGCGCGAAACAAACATTTCTTTATGACAAAAAAACAAGCAACTGCAAATCTCTCTGTTCCAGCCCATTTGGAAGGTCTTTCCTTTGAAGATGCCATGGCTGAATTAAATAAGCTCGTCGGCAGCATGGAGGCAGGCGAGCTGCCGCTTGAAGCCTCTGTAAGTGCTTACCAACGAGGCTCAGAACTGGTGAAATATTGTGCAGCCCAACTTGAAAAAGTAGAGCAACAAGTCAAAGTGCTGGAAGCGGGCATGCTCAAGCCCCTGGCCGATTCCGGCGCGCAGGGTGGTAACAATGGCGGCGAGGATTAAGGATGAATGAACAATTTGGTAACTGGATGCGACAAACCCAGGCGACGTGTGAAACCAGCCTGAAGCAGTTTTTGCCGGATGAAAATACAGTTCCGCAACAATTGCATGCGGCCATGCGCTATGCCACCCTCGATGGTGGCAAACGGGTGCGTCCTTTATTAGTGCATGCGGCTGGCCAGTTGTTTGATGCCCCTGCTGCATTATTGAGCCGGGCAGCGGCTGCAGTTGAAATGATCCATGCCTATTCACTGGTGCATGACGACATGCCCTGCATGGACGATGATGCCCTGCGCCGTGGCAAACCCACGGTACACGTCAAATATGATGAAGCCACTGCCTTGCTGGTAGGTGATGCCTTGCAAGCCCAGGCTTTCCTGGTGCTGACAGAAGGTGAAGGCGATGCCACAGCCAGACTGGCGATGCTGCAATTACTGGCACGCGCAGCTGGCTCGGTCGGCATGTGCGGCGGCCAGGCAATTGATCTGGCCAGCGTCGGCGTCGCCCTGAACCGTGAGCAACTGGAACAAATGCACAGGCTGAAAACCGGTGCCTTGTTGCGCGCTTCTGTATTATTGGGGGCCATGTGCGGCAAAACCCTGACTGCAGATGAAACCGCTGCGCTGGACAGCTATGCCGCTGCCATCGGCCTGGCTTTCCAGGTGGTGGATGATGTGCTGGATGCCACGGCAGATTCTGCAACCCTCGGCAAGACTGCTGGCAAGGATGCTGCCGATAACAAGCCCACCTTTGTCAGCCTCATGGGGCTGGACGCTTCACGCGCATTGGCGACGCAACTGTGCCATGATGCGCATGCAGCCTTGGGCAGGTTTGGTGACAAGGCGGGCTTATTACATGATCTGGCAGATTTGATCGTGCAGCGTCAGGCCTGATCACAGTTGTGAGTATAGTTGCAGGGTGTGCCATGCGCACCCTAAGGATAACAGTAATCATATTGACCTCATCCCAGCGACGGCCGGGATTTATCTGCGCAAGATCCTTCACGCAGAGTGACGAAGAAGTTTGGCAGGGAATTTTCCTGGGTGTAGTGCCCAGGAAGCAAACCCGAAAAGTAATGCAGTGCAGGTATGCGATAGCAGCTCTGGTGGTCAGTCAGGTACAAAGGGACCGATCATCAGTGACGTTTAGCCAAGTAATGAAAAAGAACAATGACGACTTTATTAAACACCATTAATTCCCCTGCTGACCTGCGCAGCATGACACGCAGCCAACTCAAGCCCCTGGCAGATGAGTTGCGTCAGTATGTGCTCGAATCGGTCTCCAAGACGGGCGGCCATTTGTCGTCTAACCTGGGCACGGTGGAGTTAACCATCGCCCTGCATTATGTCTTTAATACCCCGGAAGACCGGCTGGTATGGGATGTTGGCCACCAGACTTATCCGCACAAGATTCTGACAGGTCGTCGTGACCAGATGCACAGCCTGCGTCAGTTGAATGGCATTTCCGGCTTCCCGCGTCGTGCCGAAAGTGAATACGATACCTTTGGTACCGCACACTCATCCACCTCGATTTCTGCTGCACTGGGCATGGCACTGGCCGCCCGCACCAAGGGTGAAGACCGCCATGCAGTGGCCATCATAGGCGATGGTTCGATGACGGCTGGCATGGCATTCGAAGCGATGAACAATGCTGGCGTACATGACGATATCAATTTGCTGGTGGTCTTGAATGACAATGATATGTCGATCTCACCGCCAGTCGGCGCACTGAACCGCTACCTGGCGCGCCTGATGTCAGGCAAGTTCTATGCAACAGCGCGCAATGTCGGCAAATCAGTCTTGCCCTCCCCCGTACTGGAGCTGGCCAAACGTTTTGAAGAACATGCCAAGGGCATGATCGTACCTGCCACCATGTTTGAAGAATTTGGCTTCAATTACATAGGCCCTATCGATGGCCATGATCTCGATTCGCTGGTACCAACTCTGCAAAACATCAAGAACCTCAAAGGCCCGCAATTTTTACATGTGGTCACCAAAAAGGGCCAGGGTTATAAACTGGCTGAAGCTGATCCTGTCCTCTACCATGGCCCGGGCAAGTTCAATCCGGCTGAGGGTATCAAGCCTGCCGCCGCACCTGCCAAGCAAAGCTATACCCAGGTATTTGGCAACTGGTTGTGCGATATGGCGGCGGCTGATCAAAAACTGGTGGGCATTACACCTGCCATGCGCGAAGGCTCGGGCATGGTGGAATTTGAAAAACAATTCCCCAGGCGTTATTACGATGTTGGCATCGCTGAACAGCATTCCGTCACCTTTGCAGCTGGCCTGGCTTGCGAAGGCTTGAAGCCGGTGGTCGCCATCTATTCCACCTTTTTGCAGCGCGCTTACGATCAGCTGATCCATGACGTTGCCCTGCAAAACCTGGACGTGACATTTGCACTAGACCGCGCCGGTCTGGTCGGTGCGGACGGTGCGACACATGCTGGCAATTACGATCTGGCCTATCTGCGCTGCATCCCCAACATGGTGGTCATGGCAGCGTCGGATGAAAACGAATGCCGTCAGATGTTGAGCACGGCCTATCAATATCCCGGCCCTGCAGCAGTGCGTTACCCGCGTGGTGCAGGCGCAGGTGTGCCGACAGGCAAGGATCTGGATACCATTCCTTTGGGTAAAGGCGAAATCAAGCGCCAGGGCAAGCGCATCGCGATACTGGCCTTTGGCTCCCTGGTGCACCCCGCCCTGCAAGCGGCAGAGCAACTTGATGCCACGCTGGCGAATATGCGTTTCGTCAAACCGCTGGATGTGGAACTGCTCAAGTCTCTGGCTGCCAGCCATGATGAGCTGGTGACGGTAGAAGAAGGCTGCACCATGGGGGGGGCTGGCTCTGCTGTTGCAGAAGCCATGGCCGAAGCAGGCATCCATAAACCATTGCTGATACTGGGCTTGCCAGACCGCTTTGTTGATCATGGCGACCCCGGTTTGCTGCTGGCGCAATGCGGGCTGGATGCAGCAGGGATAGAGAAATCGATACGTGCCAGGTTTGCGGCTTAATCGATCGGAAAACCCCATTCAAAGACACCTGAAAAATGCTTTGTATTCAAGCTGCGCGGCGGCATGCATTGCATGCTCCGCGTGTTCTGGCATCCCTTACATATGATGATGTGTGGCAGGCAGTTGTACGCAGCAATACACAGCAAATTGATTTGCAAAAAAGTGCATTTACACAAGTACATATGTTTCTGTGTCCATATGCGTTTTTAAGCAAATTGCTTTTTTAAAAAGCATAGGGTAGTGTGGCAAGCTGAAAAGCAAAACCAAATTACTCTTATGTTCACCTGGCTCAAAAATAAACTTAGCAATAGCAATGACAAATCCGTAGCGCCAGCCCACAGCATGCCAGAGGCCTGGACACCACCGCCCGGATCTGTAGCCACGACTGAATACCAGCGACAAGGTAAAGTTTTTTTTGATGCAGGTCAGTTGCAACAGGCTGCCCACTGCTATCAGCAATTGCTGATTCTTGACGACCGCAACGCGCATGCTCACCATGCTCTGGGTGATATCAATGCTGCACAAGGAAATGTGGCTGAGGCTGAATCCCGCTACCGCAATGCGCTGGAGCTGACCCCGGAGGCTGGCAATACAATATACAGCCTGGGCCTGATACTTGATCAGCAAAACCGTTTTGCCGAAGCGGAGGCAGCTTATCGCAACGCCCTGCAAACCATGCCGGATGATGCGAACACTCATTACCATCTGAGCCTCAACCTGAAATCACAGTCACGCTGGCAAGAATCTGAAAGCAGTTGCCGCAAGGCGCTGGGCAGCAAACCAGACTTCAGTGAAGCACATGCTCATCTGGCAATTCTATTACAACAGCAAGGTCGATCTGGTGAAGCCGAGGCCAGTTGCCGTAAGGCTTTACAGTTAAATCCCGGTTTGGCTTCAGCACATTTTTGTCTGGGCCTGCTGGCGCATCACCAAGGCAGATTGGCAGATGCAGAGGCTGCTTATCGTCAGGCGCTGGCATTGCAGTCAGGTCATCACGGCGCTCTGGATCATCTGGCAGCCCTGCTGCAGAGCCAGGGACGCCATGCAGAAACAGAAGCAGCCTACCTGACTGCTGCCGCCAATAATCCCGGCGATGCGACTCCCTTATGCAAGCTGGCATCCATGCAAATGGATTTTGGCAAACTACAAGAAGCAGAACGCAATTTAAGAAAAGCCATCAGCATCAATCCTGACTATGCCGATGCACTCGGCACCATGGGGGTACTGTTGATGAGCGTGGGTCAATTTCCTGCTGCCGAGGCGAGGTTTCAGCAAGTATTGAAGATACG
This sequence comes from Undibacterium pigrum, assembly GCF_003201815.1. GTDB lineage: Bacteria > Pseudomonadota > Gammaproteobacteria > Burkholderiales > Burkholderiaceae_D > Undibacterium > Undibacterium pigrum. Next base: position 17,743 of record NZ_QJKB01000012.1, on the reverse strand, counting down.
CCCGGATGATGCTGTGGTCTACGACAATCTGGGTGTGATCGCTTATCAGCAAAAGCGTTTTCCTGAGGCGGTCGTCTATTTCAAACGTGCCACAGATTTGGCACCGGGGATGTTGAATGCCCACAATAATCTTGCCAGTGTTTATAAAAGGTGGGGGCGACTGCGAGAAGCCGCCGACAGTTACCAGCAAGTGCTGCAGATGGACCCCAACAACCCGGATGCCTACGATAATCTGGCCATGATCTATTCTGATCAGGGACGCCTGGATGAAGCTATCGTCTTGTTTCGCAAGGCCATGCAGTTAGCTCCCGATGCAGCTAAAATTCATTCGCATTACTTGTTCGCCCTGAACTACCATCCGGAACTCAGCAGCGCCGCGATATATGCTGAATATGAAAAATATGACAAACGTTTCTGCCAAAACCTGAAACAAAAATGGCAAGCATTTTCCAACCAGCGTGATCCTGGCAAACGCCTGAAGATAGGCTATGTATCCCCAGACTTGTTCACCCATCCGGTGCGACATTTTCTTGAACCACTGTTAGCCCATCATGACAAGCGCGAATTTGAAGTATATGCCTACTCCTATGCCCGACCAGAATGGGAAGACGCTGTCACCAAGCGATATCAATCCTATGTCGATCACTGGGTGCAAACACTCAATATGTCAGATGACGTCATGGCAGATCGTATTCGCGCCGACGGCATAGACATCCTGATTGATCTGGCTGGCCATACCGGGAACCACAGCCTGCAGGTATTCGCACGCAAACCCGCACCAGTATCTACCTCATGGCTGGGTTACGCTTACACCACAGGGATAAAAGCTGTTGATTACATGCTCATGGACAGCACTAGCTTGCCTGCGGGATGCGAGGCATTTTTTGCAGAGAAGCCGTGGCGAGTAGAAACACCAGGCTACAACTACCGGCCATCTGACAACATGGGCTCCGTAAGCCCGCTGCCAGCGCTGCAATGCGGTCATGTCACCTTTGGCTGCTTGAGCCGTGCCATTCGTATCAACGATAGAGTCATCGCTGTATGGGCAGGCATACTGAAAAAAATCGCCGGTGCGCGACTGATTATCGACAGCGTCAGTTTTGTCGAGGCGAGCATGCAAGAGTCCTTTATCGCAAAATTTGAAGCGCATGGCATACACCGTTCACGCATTGACATAGGCTTCCATTCACCGCCCTGGGACTTGGTGCGCAATGTCGATATTGGTTTGGATTGCTTCCCTCATAATTCTGGCACCACTTTATTTGAGACTCTGTACATGGGCATCCCTTTTATCACACTGGCAAGTCGACCAAGCATGGGTTTGCTCGGTAGTGCCATACTTGAAAGTGCAGGGCTATCCCATCTGATCGCTCAAACAGAGCAGGAATATATTGATAAAGCCGTCGCACTTGCCAGTGATTTACCTGCGCTTGCAAATCTAAGAGGTGGCTTACGTGAGCAAATGCAAGCCAGTGCTCTCATGGATGAAGCTGGCTATACCCGCAAGATGGAAGCTGCCTATCGAGGTATGTGGATCAAATGGTGTGAGCAAAATCCTGACTGATCGCCGAGTCCACAATCAGGGTGAAAATATGCCGAATTACTTCGCCCTGGTTTTCCGGTATACGCCATCAAAACTGACATTTGCACCACCACAGTTTTTGTTGTCTGCCACCACCAGATAATCACCCAAAAAGCTGAAGTTGACCATGCAGGAGTATTGATCCTCCCCCATCTTTCAACTGAGCAACATTGTTTTTTGCGGTGATTTGCGGGGTAATGCGGGCACTGATGTCGCCAGTATGCACATTGTCGTTCAAGCCGCGCCAATACGCCTGCCCTTCTACTTTCAGTGCGGCACCATCTTTTCTGAACTTCAGGAAACCTGTTTTATAAAAATTCCAGTCACCAGACCAGTCATCCAGTTTGCCTGGGACTAACGGTTTGCCGAGCAATTTCTCTGCATCCAGCCAGCCCACTGTCGCGGTTTTGGCGCCATGAAACCAGACACAGGCCCATTGCCCCCTACGTTTGCTGACGAGTACCTCGTCGCCGTTGAGAATATAGGCTTTCTCTTTGCAACTATCTCCCTTTTCCGGACAGGCATCGTGGTCCTTCATAAAATAAAGCTTTTCACCAGGCGATGCTTTAACACGGGCAATTTCCATTTGCACCGTATTGGCGGCGTACAGACCAGCACGGCACATGCGTTCATCTTCAGTCAGGGCATGGGCCTGTATCAGAACGCAATTCAATAATAAGGCAAGATTTATGGTGGAAAGGCGCATATAGGTGAGAGGAGCACTAACTGTTTTTATCAATCATATACCAAAGCAAGTCCAGCCAAAGTCGCAAGATGAACTGGCATGCGCCTCATGCTATAGCTCTAATTCATTTGATCCTTTCATGCGGCATGGCTCATTGTGCGAGCATGCTCATTTTGGCAACTCAACTGAATAATAAGGCCCTGGAACACAAATGCCATATATCGCCTGCCTATGCCGCCTATCGCCTGGTATTTGGCAGTCACTATAGTTAATTCATATAATAGTCGCAGATTTATTTTGACAGGCACTGTCCAGTAATAGTCTTCACAATGCGTGTCAGAAGAACATTTGAGTAACAAGCAATCATAGTCTCGTCGCTATATTAAAGGAACCGAATATGCATATCTTCACCCATCGAATTGGCTTGGCGGTGCTCGTCCTCAGCTCTTTATTTTGCAGCCTGTCGCAGGCAGCAGATACTGAAGGGCAAAGCTTCGCGACCGACGACAAGCAAGTGAAGTTTTGGGCAGCGGACAAGCCGGAAAAAACTGAAGAAATCCTGCCAGACCGCAAGGGAGCTCCCTATAAGCGCACTACCTATACCATGGAAGCTGAAGGCTGCATGATGATGATGGGCATATTGGAATTTAAGCGCAACGATCCATCTGCAGCGGGTTATGAAATGGCCTATCTCAACACCATGCTCGACAATTTGCGCAGAGGCTTTATCAAAAAGTTTTTACTGGATACAGACGGTGGCTGGGTGGATATTGTCCTGCCAAGCGTTGAACTCAAAGGCAAGCAATTAAAGGGCAGACTGGACGGCCAGGATTTCACCTTGAAAGCCTATGTAGCGCCGCATACCATTTACTTGCAGCAAATAGGTCATGCGCCTTCGAACAAAAAAGCAGAAGAAATCGCAGATCGCTTTTTCAACTCCTTGCTGATCGAAAAAAAGTAAAGTCACGAAGAACCTGAAGAAAAGCCAGTGCACAGCAATGTGTCAACTGGCTTTTTTATTATTTTCTGGCGATTGATCAATATCTGCCTGAATGTCTCGCGCATCACACACAAATAGTACATTCATATTCCTGCCATTTTTGCAAATCTCCGTCTTCTTCAAGGTATCATGTCACCGGGCCAGCGCATGTAAGCCGCCGTGCAGTCGCTGAGTAAATTCTGGACTGCCGCCTGCTATCAGCAGTTTACCTCCCCCCCAGCTCGTCAGCGACCTATTCAAACCAAGGATATATCATGCAAAATTTTGAAGGCAATAAAGTTCCTCAAGTCGATTTCAAGCTTCACGAAAACAATCAATGGGTCAACACCAATAGCGCAGAATTGTTTGATAACAAAACTGTCGTGGTTTTCTCTTTGCCTGGTGCGTTCACACCTACCTGCTCGTCCACCCATCTTCCTCGCTACGAAGAACTGGCAAGTCTGTTCAAGGCGAATGGTGTTGATAGTATTTTGTGTGTGTCAGTCAATGATGGTTTCGTCATGGAATCCTGGGCACGGGACCAGGGCTTGACAGCGGTGCGCCCGATTGCAGATGGTAACGGCACCTTCACCGAAGGCATGGGCATGCTGGTTGACAAGTCTGCGCTGGGTTTTGGCAAACGCTCATGGCGTTATTCCATGCTGGTCAAAAACGGCGTGGTCAGCAAGATGTTTATAGAACCCGATGTAGAAGGCGACCCTTTCCTGGTATCCGATGCAGACACCATGCTCGACTACATTGCACCAAAAGCGGCCAAGCCTGAACAAGTTGCCCTGTTCAGCAAAGTCGGTTGCCCATTTTGTGCAAAAGCAAAAGAGGAGCTCGATGCTGCCGGTGTGAATTATCTGGAAATGCCTCTGGCAGACAATGTGCGTCAACGCCTGTTGTCCGCGGTTGCTGGCAAGGGTACTTCACCGCAACTGTTTGTCAACGGTGCCTTGATAGGTGATGGCACGGCCATCACTGCGTGGATTAAAGCTCGTAGTTGAGCTCGTACATGAGCACGCACCAGATATCCTGTCATTAACTCCATACACCTTCATCCTTGCTGGATGAAGGCGTATGGTCTTACTTCTTTAAGTCTGCGCCGCAATCTGGCGCAATGCCTGTTCAAATACCTCAGGTGGCTGACCGCCAGAGATCAGATGACGTTCATTGATAATGATCGCTGGTACTGAACTAATGCCTCGCTGCTGATAAAAACGCTCCTGTTCGCGCACCTCGGCAGCATATGTGTCAGAAGCCAGAATGCGTGCAGCCTCTTCTGTATCAAGCCCCACCTCACCCGCCAGACGTACCAGGGCCTCGTGTGAAGCCGGGCTCTCACCCTTGCTGAAATACAGTTCAAACAGCGCCACTTTCAAGGCATGCTGATGGCCTTGCAACTCAGCCCAATGCAGCAAGCGGTGCGCATCAAAAGTATTGTAGATGCGGCTGCGTGCAGCCATATTGAATTGAAAACCCAGCTCTGCTCCACGCGCCCTTATCATTTCCCTGTTCCTGGCGGTTTGCTCAGCTGTTGCGCCATATTTTTCTGCCAGATGCTCGGCAATATCCTGACCTTCTGCCGGCATTTTTGGATTTAACTCAAATGGCTGGAAGTGCAGTTTGACATCAACGTCTTCGCCTATCCTGTCGATTGCCTGCTCCAGTGATTTCAGCCCTATGATGCACCAGGGGCAAGATACATCAGACACAAAATCTATCCTGATCTCTTTACTCATTTTCTACCTCTTTCCGCCACCCGCCTGCGCGCCGCAGCTATCAAATGTCTGGTAGCTTAAGTACCAGTATGAGATCACATATGTGCGCATTTATTGTCAATTCAAGGTCAGCGGCAAGCTGATATCTGGAAAGAATGCGCGTGGACCAAACCTTATTGTTATGAAAATATATTTTTATTCTATATTGACAATATATTACCAATCTAATTACCATTGCATCCCCGTCAACTAATAAAGGAGACGATAATGTTGCGCAAATCTATACTTATGTTTGTTTTTTTAGCCTGTTTTTCTTCCGCTTACGCGGGGAAAGACAAGGAAGAAATTTCCCCTCAGATGAAATGTATTGCCGCATGTGTTAAAGCAAATGGATGGGAATATGTAAATCTGTGTGTAGATTACTGTACCTCTTTGTAAAATTTGTGCATGACTTGATCATGGAAGTTAATTTCCATGATCAAGCTAATCTTTTCGTTAGATCTATTGTTCGGTTTTCTTGCAGAAATTAATTTGCACTACGAGATAAAAATGAAAAAACCTCTACTAATAATCATCGTATCAGCAGTATTTGCGACAGTAGGTGCTTATGCCCAAGAACGAAGAGTGAGTACGCGTAGCGAATGCACACAACGTTGCAATGCAAGCTTGCCTGTCGATGTCCCAAAATATAGTGAACAACTAAGGAAGATTCGCGCTGAAAAGGAAAAAGAAACCGATCCTAAAAAACTGCAAGAGCTGGAAAGAAAAGAAAAAGAAGAAACTGAAAAAATGTACGACAAGGTTGAGCAAGTTTGTCGAGACATTTGCCAATACAACCCTGACTAATAATCTGGTAACTGGCTAGTCTATTTTAGCCTTACTCACAATAGATACTTTCCTCGTTCGGTGAAATACTGCTCACACCCAAATCAATGAAAATTACTGATACACTCTTATGGGGGCTCTTGCTGATGAGTGCTTCAGCATGGTCGCAAGAAACGAGTAAAGCGCATGCGGCACCACAAGTACAGCAAGTGGTAGTGAATGGCAGCCAGACAGATATAGAAGCCAGCCGCGATTTTGTCGCCGGAAAATTAATCATAGGACGAAAGCAAATTGCCGATAGCGGCTTGCAAAATGTCAGTGAGATATTAAAGCGCGAACCCGCCGTCAGCGTCGGCAAAGATGGCAGACTGGGCCTGCTTGGCTTGCCGGGTTATACGCAAATTTTAATTGACGGCCAGGCTCCGACTGGAAAAAGCCCGCTGGAACTCGATCTGAGCCAGGTTGATAAAATCGAGATCATTAAATCTGCAACGGCAGAAACCGGTCCCTTTGGCATTGCTGGCACAATTAATATCATCAGCCGGAAAATAGAACGCAAGAATGTGCAGCAATTGCGTATGGGTGCGACTGCCGTAACTGGCGAATATGGTGCAAACGCTAGCTGGAACTTGAATCAATTCAGTCCTGACAGTCCACTGAGCCTGAGTCTGAACACCATGGCCAAGCATGAGCGCAGCCCAAGCGCCAGTCATGCAGAACAAGTACAAACGGCCCCAACACTGCAGCCACAGTTTGAATCGGTGCGCAAGAACCTGCGCACTACCGAATTTCTGACACTATCCAGTGAACTGGCCTACAAGCTCGATGCCAATAATAACCTGAGTTTCAGGCCGGACATAGGCAGGATAACGCTGAGCAATGACAGGAGTGAGCAGCGTTACTGGAGTAATGGCAGGCAACAACAAGCACTGCAGCACGGAACGTCGCCAATGACTTCATATAGTCTGCCTCTGACCTGGTCTTATGATGCTGGAGACAGCGGGCAACTGGAAACCATCTTCCGCTTTAACCAGATGCAGATCAAGAACGATAGCTGGCGCAGCGACGAAGATACGGCAACGGACTATGCTGTGCGCCGGCAAGCCTATCGCACTGATCAAAGCAGCTATTTCCTGTCACTGAATTACAAAACCAGTTTCAGTGGCGGCCATGATTTCAAAACAGGCTTGCAACTGACGCACGGAAACCAGGACATCACCAACACACACTGGTTGAACAATCTGCCCGATACCAGTCTCAGTCTGCTTGGTGGAAACATCAATACCAGCCAGGAAACGCGCAGGCTATTTGTACAGGACGACTGGCGTGTCAACAAAGATCTGGCCCTCAACGCAGGTCTGTCGGTAGAAGACCGTGTGCTGAAGATCAACGAATACAATATCAACAGCAAGGCTTCATTTACGGTGTGGTCACCATCGTTGCATTTTTCAAAAAAACTGGAAGGTGATCAAAAACGCCGCTGGCGAGCTTCTCTGGCACAAAGTTTCAGGGCGCCGGAGCTCGATCAATTAATGCTACAACCGTCAGTAAACGCTTTTGCACCATGCACCATCACGTCTGGCTGCGGTCAGAATACGATAGATACGCCAGACAGCATGGGTAATCCTGCGCTGCAACCAGAGCGTGCCATCGCCACGAACCTGGCGTATGAGCATGGCCTGACTAGAGATAGTCAGATTACCGTGGAACTCTATGCGCGCCAGATTGCCCGCAAGACAGGCACAGAAGTGTTGTTGATGAACCTGCCCTGGGCCAACCAGGCACGCTATGTAGAACGCCCGGCCAATCTGGGCCATGCTGAATTGCAGGGTATCAATGTCGACTGGCGTGTTGCCGCACGCGACCTGTGGAAGGCAGCCCCAAAACTGGACCTGCGTGGCAGCCTGGGTTGGGCACATTCAGTGCTGAGTGATTTGCCCGGCCCCAATAACCGCCTGGAAGGCCAAAGCCCCTGGCGCGCCAAATTTGGCATGACTTATACCATGGCAGATTTGCCCGTCAAGATAGACCTTGATGCCAACTGGCTACCCGGCGACTGGTACAGGAATAACCTGACACAAAGAACCTATGAAGCACGCAAAACCACATTGACAGCCAACGCCAACTGGACTGTCAACCCCAGCCTGCGCCTGGTCATGAACCTGGATAATTTGTTTGCCCCACAAGCAGAGAGCATCAGTGAATACCGCGGTAACAGCAACACCTTGCAAACACGTACCATCAATTCGTCTTATACGCGGGTGGGGTTGAGGATGGAGCTTAAATTATAAAATTCAGACTGCTTGCGAATGACTTGATAAATTCAAACAATAAGCTGAACCTATCGCATCCAGAACTTCAAAGGACTATTCAATAGGCAACGGACATCCTGACTCTAACCAGGTGAGAAAGTCATTGCCTATGATTTCCATAAATTCAGGACTCATGACGCCATGCCCAACAAGATAAACGTTGGTGTCATCAAGCAATGCACTCTTTATCAATATTGCCTGTCCACCGCCATCATCACCGATGCTAATGAAATTTGGACAATACTGCCCGACTTCATAAGTCAAATTTCTTTCAACTAGTTCGTCGACCGGATAAAGTCTCAACAGGTTTGCGTCAAATCCATTGGTTTGCTTTAAGAACTGCAGGTAGGCCTCAGGGAAAGGCAGTTGCAATACTGACTCAACGGCAAGAATACAAGCATCCTCTACTGGCTTCCTCTGTACAAGCAGTTCGATATTTCCCAAATTAATCATTCATTGCCCAGAAAATGCCATTCAAATAACCATACTCCGCAAGCAGCATATTTGCTGCAGCCTGCTCAATCAGAATGCGGAACTCATCTCTGGCGCTCCTTCTCCCACAAAACATCACTCCCGCCCGCATACCGGTTCAACACCCGCGACAACACAAACAGCAAATCCGACAGGCGGTTCATATACTGTCTTGGGGCATCATTGATGGCTTCGGCATTGCCGACGCTGACGATGGCGCGTTCTGCGCGGCGGCAGACGGTGCGGCAGACGTTGGCGATGGCGGCTGCGCGGGAGCCTCCTGGAAGGATGAAGTCTTTTAGCGGTGGCAGGTCGGCATTGTATTTTTCCAGCAGGGCATCGAGCCTTTCGACCTGGGTTTCAGTAATCATGGTATAGCCGGGGATGCAGAGTTCGCCGCCCATGTCGAACAGGTCATGCTGTATGGAAAACAATTCCTGCTTCATCTGCTCTGGCATGTCTTCACACAGCAGGACGCTGATCTGAGAATTGAGTTCATCCACGTCGCCCATGGCGTGTACGCGCAGGGCGTCTTTGGCGACGCGGCTGCCGTCACCCAGGCCGGTCGTACCTTTGTCGCCGGTGCGTGTTGCGATTTTTGAGAGTCGGTTACCCATGGCAAATAAAATAAGTAAAAAATAAATAAGGAAGTGTGAAAGGATACGGCAAAATTTGCTCAAGCACAGCATATATGGCATTGGGGTATGCCAGCCTACTATCATTGCTCTGCTTGTGCCTTATCAATATAATCGCAGCATGACACTTACACAATTATTAGCCGCAATACGCGCTTCTTATATCACCGTACTTTCTGCAGCGATGAGCAATGGCAATGTCCATGTAGAACCGGCATACCGCAATGCCGATGGTACGCTCAGCCTGGAAGGCAAGCCAGCCCTGCCCTGCCGGACAGACTGGATACCTGTGGAAGGTGAATTTGCTGGTCAGTCGCACACGGTGGATGCAAAAACCCAGCTGGAATTTGAGCCTTTTGCTTTTCAATTATCGGCCAGCGAGGTGAGTATCACGCCATTCACCTGGGACTGGTTGCCCTTGCAGATCAGCGGGCTGTCGCCTAATGTTGCAGAGGCCACGCTGACAAGCTGGTTTATGGCATGGTTTGATGGCGACGATGGCAATGCCAAAAATGCAGACGGCCTGTATGGCGTCGTGCATTTCATGTCTGACATCACGCAAGAGGGCGACGTCTTGCAATTAAGCATAGACCTTGGTTCTGTTTCAGAGGCCGCTGTTGAAGATTTGCTATTCAAACTGGCGGATGCTAACGCGGAAGCTATACAGTTAGGATAAGTACCAGCCTTCAAAATGCGACTTGATGACGCCTATCAGACCGCCAGTGCTTGAAGGCGAATTGCCCCGGGCAAATTAAATCAGTCAGGAACTTTGAAAGGATGCGGCAAAATTTGGCTGGACACAGCATAATAGAGAGCATCACGACCAGTACGGACCTCATTATGAACCATCCTGCCATTTTGGCGAGTGTCAGAAAGCCCTTGCCCGCCAGTTTGCTGCATGCCCTGCAAGCATTGCTGGAAGACCGTTGCAGCATCGCCCTGGCGGTGCGTGAGCATCATGGCCGCGACGAATCTTCCTACGACCCTATGCCACCAGAGGCGGTGGTATTTGTGCAGAGCACGGAAGAGGTGGCAGAGGTGCTCAGGCTGTGTCATGCGCATGATGTGCCGGTCATCCCCTACGGTGCTGGTTCGTCGCTGGAAGGCCACATCCTGGCCCTGCATGGCGGTGTGACGATAGACTTGTCGCAAATGAACAGCATGATAGCCGTACATGCCGAAGACTTGACGGCCACCGTGCAGGCAGGGGTGACGCGCAAACAACTAAATACCGAGATACGTGATACTGGTCTGTTCTTCCCCATAGACCCTGGTGCGGACGCCAGCCTGGGTGGCATGGCGGCGACGCGCGCATCGGGCACGAATGCAGTGCGCTATGGCACCATGCGTGAAAACGTCATGGCGCTGACGGTGGTGACTGCCGATGGCCGCATCATACGCACGGGCTCGCGGGCCAAGAAATCATCGGCCGGTTACGATTTGACGCGGGTGTTTGTCGGCAGTGAAGGTACGCTGGGCATCATCACCGAAGTGACCGTCAAGCTTTATCCTTTGCCTGAAGCCATCTCCGCGGCGGTGTGCAGCTTTCCAGACAATGCAGATGCGGTGAATACCGTCATCCAGACCATACAGATGGGCGTGCCAATTGCACGGGTAGAGTTCCTGGATGCGAATGGTGTGCGTGCCATCAATGCGCATGACAAATTGAACCTGCCAGTCAAACCTTTGCTGCTGTTTGAGTTTCATGGCACTGAGCATGGTGTCAAGGAACAGGCAGAGCTGGTACAAGAAATTGCGGCAGCCAATGGTGCCGGTGATTTTGAATGGGCGACCAAGCCCGAAGACCGTAGCCGCCTGTGGGCAGCCAGGCACAATGCCTATTTTGCGCTGCTGCAGTTGCGGCCTGGTTCACGCTCTATCTCTACAGATTGCTGCGTGCCGATTTCACGCCTGGCTGAGTGCATCAGCGAAACCCAGATAGATTGTGAAAACCATGGAATCACCTACTCCATCATCGGCCACGTCGGTGATGGCAATTTCCATGTACTGATGCTGGTAGACCCGGACAGTGCGGAAGAAATTGCCGTGGCAGAATCCATCAACCAGCGCATGGTGACACGGGCGATTGCCATGGATGGCACATGCACGGGTGAACATGGGGTGGGCATACACAAGATGGGATTTTTGATCGAAGAACATGGGGCAGATGCAATACACATGATGCGCTTGCTCAAGCATGCATTTGATCCGAAGAATATTTTAAATCCCGGCAAGATTATTGCGTGGGATGAGGCGGAAGAGTAAACGAAAATTCTTGTCGGCTGATCGACGAAAGACCATTCACCACAGAGACACCGAGCCACAGAGATAGCACAGAGAAACCCTGGCAAAAAAGAAGGAGAATTCAGCTTTGCCCAGGTCTTTGGGTCCTGGCACTACTTGCTACTGTGTGGCATGTGCTTGAACGGACTACATAAAACAAATCAGGAAGAGTATGGCAACACGATTACCACCGGTACATGCATTATCTGCTTTTGAAGCCGCGGCGCGGCATAGTTCTTTTGCGGTGGCGGCAGAGGAATTATGTATTACCCCTTCTGCCTTGTCACACCGCATACGTCTGCTGGAAGAGCATTTGTGTGAACGCGTTTTTGTGCGCGAAGGGCGCAGTGTCACGCTGACTGAATTTGGTCGCCGCTACCTGGATGTGGTGCGGGTGGCCTTGCGCACCTTGTCTGATTTCCCGCTGCCGAACAAGGTCACGCAAAGCCAGTTGCGCGTCAAGGTGACGGTACCACCTACATTTGCGCGTTATATGTTCATGCCGCGCCTGGCCAGCTTTACCGATGCCTATCCGGACATAGAAATTGAAGTCTATCTGTTTGTGCCTCTGTATGACTTGAGCTTGTCAGAAAGCGATGTGGAAATACGTTTTGGTGCTGGAGAATACCCCAATCTCGTGACCAAGAAATTGTTCATAGAACCCAGCTTTGTCGTCGCCAGCCCGGCTTACCTGAAGACCTTGCCACCGATACAAAGCCCGGCAGATTTGCGCCATGCACGCCTCTTGCGCTCAGCCCTGGAACCCTGGCAACCCTGGTTTGAAGTAGCCGGACTGGACTGGCCAGAACCAACGACAGGTTTGCGCGTTGATGACCTGGGTTTGCTGCTGGAAGCAGTCAAGCATGGCCATGGCATAGGCCTGACCCGCCAGCAATTTGCCCAGGACATGATCAGTAAAGGTGAAGTCGTCAGGGTGCTGGATACGCAGTTGGCGACACCACCGCATGCGTATTACCTGGTACATGAAGCACAAGCCAATATACGGCCCGAGGTGCAGTTGTTTATAGACTGGATGCAGGCGACGTATCAGCAGGTTTAACAGCCTGTACCTTGCAGTGAAAACATAATAGAAGCCCCCGTAGGAGCGGCTTCAGCCGCGAACCACCATATAAGATTCGCGGCTAAAGCCGCTCCTACATAACACAGCATGCCCTGCAAGTTTTTCACGCTACACCACACTGCTATTTTCCTTCCCCGGCTGCACTATCTGCTTTTGCAGCATCAGCCATTTATCCAGCGGCATGGGTCGGGCGAACAGGAAGCCCTGCATGGACGCGCAGCCATTGGCGATCAGGAATTCTGCCTGCTCTTTGGTTTCCACGCCTTCTGCCACTACCCGCAGGCTAAGGTGAGATGCCATCGATAAAATCGATTGCACGATGGCCGTGCCATTTGCATCACCCGGCGTGTCTTGCACGAAGCTCTTGTCTATCTTGAGTTCATACAGAGGCAGACGCTTGAGATAAGCAAGGCTGGAATAACCAGTACCAAAATCATCGATGGAAAAACGTATGCCCAGAGTGGTCAGTTCCAGCATGCGGGCAATAGTGTCTTGCAGGTTATCAATCAGCAAGCCTTCGGTGACTTCAAAGATCAGGCGGGTTGGCTGTGCCCCTGTATATTTCAATACTCGCCTGACCTTGTTGACAAAATCAGGCTGGCGAAATTGTTTGGGGCTGACATTGATGGACAAGGGTATGTCCCAACCCGCGGCCTGCAATTGCAGCAGGGCCAGGCAACCCTGTTCCAGCACCCAGTCACCCAGGCGCAAGATCATGCCTGACTCTTCTGCCACCGGGATGAAAAGTGCGGGTGAAATAAAGCCACGTTCGGGGTGTATCCAGCGCATCAGCATTTCACCGCCTACCGGTTTTCCCAACCTGTCGACCTGTGCCTGTATGTACATGTGCAAATGCCCGCCTGAGATGGCTTCGCCCAGCTCTCTTTCCATGGTCAGTCTTTGCTCGACCTCGGTTTGCATGCCGGTTTCATAAAAGGCGATTTGATTGCGACCTGCGCTCTTGGCACGGTACATGGCAGTATCTGCTTCGCGTAACAGATCATGCGAGTTCTGGTTTTCACGCGGCAGCAAAGTCACGCCTATGCTGCAAGTGGTGCTGTATTGCAGTCCATTGATATCAAAAAACTGCGAGATAGAATGACGGATTTTTTCTGCCACGGCTTGCGCCGCATGCGCACCTGCCACCACATCATTGGAGATATGACAAAGCAGGACGACAAATTCATCGCCACCAATATGTGCCACGGTATCAACCTCACGCAAGCTGCCGCTGAGCCTGTGGGCAACCAGGTTCAGCAAGGCATCACCCACGGCGTGACCGCGTGCATCGTTGATGTATTTGAAGTGATCCAGGTCGATGAAAAGCACGGCGCTGATCATATTGCTGCGCCTGGCGGTGGCCAACAGAATGCTCATGCGGTCCAGCAGCAGGCGGCGGTTTGGCAAGCCTGTCAGCACATCAAAATACGCCAGTTTGTGTATGTGTTCCTGCGCCTTTTTACGATCGCTGATATCGCGCCCGGTGGCAACCCAGTGGCTGAACAAGCCATTTTCATCAGCCAGAGGAACGACATCGGCCTCCATCCAGAATTCACTGCCATCACGGGTATAGCAGATCAATTCTATATGTACAGATTCTATGGCAAGCAAGGCTTCATTGAGTCTTTCAATTTCCGTCGCCTGGGTGCGCGGGCCCTGCAAAAAAGCAGGGGACTTGTCGATGACATCATCACTCTGAAAACCGGTCTGGCGCACGAAGGCATCATTCACAAAAACTATTTTGAGATTTCTTTGTTCTGCTTTGCTGACATCCACTTTGATGATCATGACGATATCATTCAAACGTGCTACTGCAGCGACGATGAGACGCAATTCTTCATTCATTACTTTCAGGGAGGCCTGCCCCTGTTGCAAAGATGCGGTGATGACACGCTGGTGTTCGAGCGAGTTATCCAGCCTTTGCAAAAGCACGCCACAAGAAATGGACATGACAGCTGCAATGAAAGCGAAGTTGATGGTGACCACCACCAGTTGCATGAAAGGGTGGGAATCAAACCCATACACATGCAGGTTTGCATCGGCTATATAGCCCACCACCAGCAGGCTGGCAGACGACAGTAGCAATGCCTGTATGGACAGACGCATACTCAGCAACAGGGAGGTCAGTACCGGAAAAGCCAGTAAATAAATCAGGCCAGTCAGGCCGACCTTGATGACGAACCAGACGCCAAGCAAATACAGGAACAGCAAGAAGTTCCAGGCGCGCTGTTCATAACTCAGGAAGGGCAGGCGCCAGATAGTGGCAATCCAGGCGAGGGCAAAGATATCCACCACCACCACCGACCACAGGTTTTCACTGATCGCCAGGACTATACTTGGGATGGCTGTTGCCCCACCCAGTATCAACACAAAGAAGAGTATCGCGGACAACACTTGCTCACGCCACTGGTGTGTTTCACCCATTGACGAAGAGTTTGCCATGTAGTTACTGCGGATGAATTGAAAAACAGTCACAAATGCTGTCCTTCTGCAATCACATCACAAAACAGGCCAGACTCAGTGTAGCGGCCGGATCAGTAATACTATACCAACATTTGATAGGGTGAACAGAAATTCAGACATGCTGGGAAAATGACGCAACAGTCACATTCACCTCAGGCAATATTCGGCGTCAAATGCTTAATTTTTTAGCACCAAGGCACTTATAGCTGTGACAGCATGCCTGTATGAAGGTTTCATACAGGCATGGATGCAGGCAAGAATTAGTCGACGTTTTTACCGGCCGAGGCACACCACAGGGCAAACCATTGCTCACGACTCAATGTAATGGCAGTCGCATTGACCGCTTCCTGAATCGCCGCCAGGCGTCCTGACCCAGTCAATACCAGCGGCCTGGATGGATGTTGCAAAATCCAGGCAAGTGCTATCGTACCCGGGCTGACTTCAAGTTCAGCAGCAATTCGTGCCAGTACCGCACTGATACGTTGACTGCGCTCATCCTGCTCAGCCAATAGACGGAATAAATTGCCGCCACCAAGTGCCGACCAGATCATCGGTGCAATGCGCAACTGCTGGCACAGATCGAGCGTGCCATCATGCAAAGCCTGCATATGCAATAAGGATAATTCAACTTGATTGGTCACCAGGGGGAAGCGTGAGGCCAGCAATTCAAACTGACTATTGGTGAAATTGGATACGCCAAAATACCTGACCTTGCCACTCTCTTGTAAATGCCTGAAGGCGCCTGCTATTTCATCTGCATCCATCAGCGGATCTGGCCTGTGTATCAACAGTAAATCCAGCTGCTCTATCTGCATCGCACGCAGTGATTGTTCAGCCGAGGCGATGATATGGGCAGCACTGGTATCGTAATGCTGCATGCCATGTGCAGGCCGCTTGTCAGACACCAGCTTGATGCCGCATTTACTGACGAACTGGAATTGATCGCGCAAGTGCGGAGCCAGCGCGATGGCTTCACCCAGCAGGCTTTCACTTTGATAATCGCCATAGATATCAGCCTGGTCTATGGTAGTGATGCCCAGGGCCAGAGCCTGCTCCAGGAAACTCACTCTCTGCTGCGCGGTCATTTGCCAGCTACCCAGTCTCCATAATCCAAGTACGATGCGGGAAAACTCAGGTCCGTTCGGGGCGATTTGCAAACGCGGGCTACTCGTTGACATACTCATGCTTGTTGTACCTGTTGTAAAGTCGCGATCAAATCATCGCGTGTGGTAAAGCCAGAAGCCAGCATATGCAGCGCCTCATTATGCACCAGCAAGAGGGCAGGAAAACCGCGTATACCCCAGCGCTGGGCTTGCTCAAAATGTTCTCTGGTATCTGACATCGCCATGGGCGAAACAAAGGTCTCGGCAAAACTATGGACGTCAAAACTGTCCTCGCCTTCGACCTTGTTCATGGCTTCAACAGCCAGCGCTGACAATACCCCAGTATCACGCACATCCTTGCCCCCGGCGTAGAAAGCATGCTGTATCGCATGAAACACCGCCAGCGCGGCGCGGCCAGTATCATCATCGGTCAATGTGCGCGCTGTTACTACGGCACGGCAAGCAGGCTCGGTATCATAGATAAAACCTGGCTGCGACAGGGCTGCACTGTCGAAAGGCAAGCCAGTACGCTCAGCCACATGCTGCCAGTGGCCAAGAATGGTGGTACGTGTTTCATCATCCAGCACCTGCTTGTTATAGGCACGCAAACCACCCATGATCACATCCACCTTGGCACCAGGCAAAGTATCCAGCAAGGCCAGCAATTCAGGCCCAAAACCATAACACCAGGAACACATGGGGTCGGCCACATAAATCAACTGCGTCATAAGTCTGTCTCTGAGTAAGAAGGGATATGCCATTGTATAGAAACTTGGAAATGGCGGGGTTGATTGGGTAAATGTGTGTGCTTTAAGGATTGACGACGGCTAGCGGCAGAGTTTTGGAAGGAGTCAATCAAGACCTCTCCCCAGAAACACGGAGACACTGAGATAAGCAGGGGAGTCCGAGTTATAGATGCTGGTAGTCGGCCGCCCTGGTTGCAATAGGCTTGGCCTGATTATCGTCCCTCTAGCGCAGGTTCACTCCTGTCAGGAATAATATCTCTGACAAGCAATAACGATTAAATTCCCCCATTCAAGGGTGTGTCGTCGGGGTTTCACAAAGCATGCTTTATGCCGACAGAACTAAGTCGCCTGCAAGCGGCACAATAGACGGCTCAAGGTGAGGATGGGTTTCGGTCGATTGGCAGCATTTGGTTTTACTTCAGAAACCCATCCCCATCCCAACCTTCCCCTTGAAGGGGAAGGAGCTTCAAGCACGGCCTCTGGCAGAGAATACGCGCAAATCACCGGCAGCACAGAGATTGTGGGCAGCCAGTCGTCTGGGTTGTAAGAGAGTTACCCTCAAACTCGTCGCTGCAGCGCAGGCTGGAGCCTGGTGTCGTTGGTCGATGCACCGAGCATTGATCAAGAGGGAGAATAAGTGATCAGACAGTGCCTACTGCGGCAGGGGAGCGATATAGTCCCAAGAATGAAATAAAAAGGCTGAGTCACAGAGTAAAAGCAGAGAAGTTCGCATGTTTTTGCTGTTCTTTTGTCTTTCTTGCCTTTCTCAGTGCGCCTCTGTGTCTCGGTGCCTCAGTGTTGAGAGGTCTTGCCCTTGTTTTTGATCTTGTTTTTGTTTGTTATTTCTGTTCGCG
>NZ_QJKB01000011.1 GCF_003201815.1 Undibacterium pigrum | reverse complement strand
TCTGTTGTTTTACCAGCAAATACGGTGGCGTATTCTGCTTGTTTGGAGAAGCTGTCAGCGATTTGGTTCAGCGTGAAATTCTGGGCTGTCCAGTAGGCCAGACCACTTGGATCTGCAGGACGGTTGAAATAAGCGATGTAAAGCTTTTGGATATCAGCAGCTGTATTAGCCATTTAGAACTCCTAATTTATATTTAATTTAAAAAGTGCGAAGCTTGCTTTTTAGGCACCTACTCGCGTTACGGCAAGCAGATAATCGCAGAAGCACCTAATCGAAGATGTGACCGAAATCACATTTTCAAAAAAAAGCGGGATTTAACAACATTTGGCTTTGCTATTCCAGATTTTTCATTTGTTCTGCAGAAACAGCTTTCAAATGAAACGTCTAGATGTGACTTTGCCAACCTACAATTATACGACTTCCCCGGGGGTAAACCAAAATGAATATTTCGTTACATCAAATTACTAAATAATTTATTTGCCTGAGTCGAATTGCGCCCATCCATGCCGATATCAAAACACCAATAAACCATTTTAATTCCAATTGTCACTTATATATAGTCAGAATAAAGAATGCCTGTATTTCGCAGCAATTTCCTGCAGGAAGTTGAATTGTGACTCCATTCAGTCAATACAAAAAATCAAGGGGCTTCCGAAGAAGCCCCTTGATGAAAGTTACAGATTTTTACAGCGAGATAAAATATTACGCCTATAAAGCTACATGCATAATTACGCCAACAATGTGTTATCGCTTATTCCAGTAGGTAACGCCATAAACCATGCGCTTTCCATCTTCATCCAGCTTGGAAGAAAAGACGTAAGAAGCAGTACCGCCTTTTTCCGCAGTCACCACGCCATTTACGGACATATTTGCCGATGGTACCTGTTGATTGACGCCATACAACACACCATTGGCATAAACGCTACCCTCACCTCTCAAGGCAAACTTCTCACTGCCAGAAATAACATCAAATCCTGTTGTAAAAGTGGCGGTGGCAAAGTCAAGTTGCAATTTACCGTTTTCCAGTTTGGCGGCCGATTCAAGACTCTTGACTTTATCTACAATCAGCGCCTGGCCATCTTTCATTGCAAAACCCATACTGCCGGTATTTGGCACTTGCCATTCAGTATTTTTCGCCTGAAATACAGCGTAGTAATTATTCATCCCGACGTTTTTACTTTGGTTCTCATCTTGCTTTCTGGTATCTATCTCTGCTTTTTGACCAAACAAATCAAAATAGCGTCCCCATATGATGGTATTGGCAAGTACAACCTGGCCACCAGAATTCCCACCACCAGTTGACGGTTTATTATTCACCAAAGTCTGTTGAACACCACCGGCCTTGTTTGGGTCAAGATTAGGGTCGATTACTCCAGCAACATTCGTATTATTGTTAGCACCCAAAGTTTTGCTACCTGGCTCATCAGACCTCGGAGGCGCTAAAGAGTCCGGCAAAATACCAGGTGCCGATTGCAGCAGTTGCGGCTTGCTTTGTCCTTTGTTGATCTGCAACAACATACCTTGCTGACGAGCAAATAATTCTGTTGCACTAATGCCTTCGCAAGGTCCACCACCTTGTGGTGAACATGCTCCATCAAAGCCACTGACAACAACGCCACCATCAAGCACCACTACCCGTGTTACATCCTGTGTAGTGGAAACGATGAAGTCAGTACCGCGCACGCCGATAGCAGCAACTGGTGTATTGAACCGGAAATTTTGCCTTGCCAGTTTGACCGCACTACCTGAAACACTGCGCGCAACGCCAGACACCAGTTCAAGTTTGATACGTGTATTGGCAGGATCGTTTTTATCTACATGATAGCTGACGATACGGGCTTCGCTATTCGGACGCACGATAAGCAAACCGTCATCCAGGGTTTTCAGGTAGATATAGCCATCTGCCCCGGTTTTGATGGTGGTATTTTCTGGAATCTGGCTATCCATCGCGGCAGATTTACCATTGATTTGCACTTTACCCCAAATCGCCGTTACCTTTGCGGCATCTTCAGCAAATGCCAAAGCAGGAAGAGCCATCAGGGATACGAGTATCCATCTGAGGAAATTTCCAGGCATATTATCTGTTCGCATCTTCATATTTCATCCTTGCTTGCTGAAAGATTCAGCAAAATCCTTCACACTGAGTGCACATTGCCCCAGCTAATACTAATTTTTACTTTTACCATTATCCACTGATAAATAAAAAATATTGTGATGACGGTCACAATTTACGATTTCCAGTTACTATAACATTTTTTCCCTAAGCCATTGAAAACAGTAGGTTTATTATGAATAGCCTGACTTTGTTCATGCGAAACAGCACTTCGTTAGCCAAATAAATACTTACATTGACAATCTGCTTTATCTCTACGCTTACTGGAAATCAAGAAAATATGCATTTATCTGAAATAAAGATGCATAAAATCCAATATTATTTTTCATTTCGGCTTATGATGCAGCCCAAATTATTTTGATTAATACGTTTTCCCCATTCGCCTCATTGCACTTTGAATAATTCAACGGACACTTCCAAGCAAACATGAGGCACGCATTCGGGATTTTTTTGCGCACTCAGGCAAAAACTTATTTGTGGTTGCTTATTGCCGCCCTCGCGGTCAGCCTGTGTGCGGTCAATCAATGGTTACCTGAAAGCCAACGCCTGTTCTCAGGCGACGAATGGTTAAGAGACCGCTATGCACAGTTAAAGGCAAAAGACTTGCCGGAAGAGCGCTTGGCCCTGATAGACATTGATGATCATAGCATTTCTGTGCTTGGCGCTACGCCATGGCCCAGGGAGCGGATTGCTGATCTGATAGAGAAACTGATCACCGAGTTCAATGTTCGTGGTGTAGCCCTTGATATCTATTTTGAAAAACAACAGGATACCGTCGGCGACCAACGCCTGGCAATGCTGGCAGCCCATGGTCCGGTAGTGCTGGCACAGGCCTTTGATTTTAATAAGAATAAATTTACCCCGGCCCGCAATGGTCAATTGATTGGCGGCGTACCAGCCAGCACATTTACCCGGGCAGAACTGGATCATATGGCACCGGCGACTGGCTTTATAGCCAATCATACCGGCCTCAGCGATGCCAGATTTATAGGCAACATTGGCTTTGTCCCCGACCCGGATGGAACTTTACGCCGGATTCCGGTTCAGACATGCTTTAACAATCAGGTCTACGACACTTTGTCACGTGTATTGCTGCAATGCTGTTCTGGAAAAAAAACAGCCAGGACATATGCAGGCAACAGCCGTTTCTCTGATGTCGACGAAAACGGTTTCGCACGGGTAGATTACAGCCGGACACTGGCCTCCTACGAAGTTGTTCCTGCACTCAGTGTTTTGCAGGGAACTACGCCGCTGGAGTCCCTGCAAGGTAAATATATCATTATAGGTTCATCATCCCTGAGCCTGGCGGACCGCGTTCCAACACCCTTGCATGCGTCCACCAGCGGTTTTCTGGTGCATGCTCAGGCACTGACGACCATGCTTGATGAACAGGAAGGCAAGCACTACGCAAAATGGCCAGGACGCTGGATTGCGCTGTTATTCAGCATCTTGACTGCGGGAATGGCAGTATTCATGTTTCCTCGCTTTTCGGCCCTGTGGAACACCTTGATGCTGGGAATCGCTTCTTGCACCTGGGTGATACTGGCTTATCTGGTCGTTGATCACGATATGTGGTTCTCCCCGATCAGTCCTTTGGTAGCAAACTTTTTTTTATTGGCTGTAGCGGTACCATTTGGCTGGCAGACAGCTCAGCGCAAATCGCGCAGACTGCTGGGGACCCTGCAGCAGTATGTTGCCAAAGCAGTAGTGCAGGAATTATTACGCAGTGATTTAAAAGACCCGCTGGCACCGCGTCAGTTACATGTCACGACGCTGATTGCTGATATGGAAGGATATACCAGCCAGGTTGAAAATTTGCCCATGGAAGAGGCAGCCAATCTGACACGCGAGTTTCTGGAATGCCTGACCGCACCGGTCCTGGAAAAAGGTGGAACGCTGGATAAATACACCGGTGACGGTCTGGTGGCATTCTGGGGCGCACCCTTGCCAGTCGAAAATCATGCCGATCTGGCGCTGGATGCCGCCATAGAAATAGTAAAAAATGTTAGAAAATTAAGTAACCTGTACGAGTTACAAGGGAGAAAAAAGATTAGAGTCAGAATCGGAATAGAAAGCGGCATTGCCATTGCAGGAGACTTCGGCAGTTCATTCCGCAGCATTTACACAGCCGTTGGCGATAGTGTGAATACCGCCTCACGTCTTGAAGACGCCGCACGACACTTCCCGCATGACATCATCATTGGCAAAGGAACTGTAGATAGCTCTAACAGGCATAACTTCCTTCCGCTAGGTGAGCGCTTACTTAAGGGCAAAGAGAAACCAACCACGATTTATACAGTCGAGGTCATGGTATGAAGAAACAAAGCAAATATATGCGCATCCTGCCCCTGATGCTATTGCTGCTCTTCATCGGCAAAACCCATGCTGGAACGAACACGGAAGAGACCGACAGTGACAGCCTGTATTTGGGAGCCTTGAAAGCGATCAGTGAAAAACGCCATGACGAAGCGAAGGCCATACTCAGCAATTTAATAGAAAAAATCCCACAACATGCAGGCGCCTGGCTGGAACTTGCCATGTTGCAATGCGAGCTGGGGAACAAACCCGAGGCTGACCGGCTGTTTCTGAAGATGAAGCAAAGTTTGCCGCTGACTGAAGAACAATTGCAAAAACTGGATATCCTGCAACCCAAGGAATGCCTGGTGCGCTCCGCAGCAAAACATATATCCGTTTCCATGGAAGTGGGCTACGACACCAATGTCAATCAAGGTGCCAGCAATCCCAGCTTCATCTTTGGTAGTGGTAGCGAACAAAAAGAACTTATCTTATTACCTGAGTATCAACCGAAGGCGGATCGTTTCGCGACTTTGTCGGCAAATATATCCACTGAACTGGCGAAAGATGGGACGCTGGGTTTTGCACAAGTACGCGCCCGCAGTTACGATACCCTGACATCCTATAACACGCTGGCATTTGCGGCTGGCCTTGAGCGCCCCTGGAAATGGCGTGATTACAGCATCAAAGGCACGGCCATGGCCAGCATATTGAGCCTGGGGGGCACGCTGTATCAGAAACAGGAAATAGCGCAACTACGCCTGACACCGCCGGCAAAGCAATCCAGCCCGTGGCGTTTCAGTACCATAGCCGCCTATACCCATGTAGAGTATCCGACGCTGCGTAATTTTGATGGCCACACCTGGGAGCTGCGCGGCCTGGCCAGTTATGAAGCAGAAAAATTTCAGCTACAGGGCAGCATTGCCTATCTGGCGGACCGTGCCCATGCCAATCGCCTGAGTGGTCACCGCGAGGGTTATTACGGCAACCTCAATTTGAGGCGCCAACTCTCGCAGCGCACCGAGATGGAACTGGGCTGGAGCCAGCAAATTTGGCAAAGTGAAGAGATTTATTCGCCCGGTTTGATTGATGTAGCCAGGCGGCAGCAGACCCAAACCCTGAGAACTGCAGTGAACTGGTATGTGACAAATAACCATGCCTTGCAACTGGAATTTCGCGCTACAAATAACAAGGAAAACATTTCCATCCTTCAATACAATAGCAAAACCCTGCAACTCAGCTGGCAATGGCAAAATTTCTGAGTCCGGGTTAAACACTTGGCTAAAGCCCTTGTCATCCGCTGTCATTCCATGCCCCCACATACCGCAGGGATTAGCGCAAATAAGGTGAGGGAAATGAGAGGCGGGTAGAATACGCACAATCTGCACACAAATTGACAGGTGCAGAATATGCCCATAATTTGAATTTATGGCTCGCTGTCACCATCTGTCATTAGCATGGACACAGGATAAATTGAGAACGAATGACCAGTTGCTGCGCAATGGCGCAAAAACCAGTCTTCAAAATTGGATTGACCAATGACGGTATCAAATAATGAAGTTGCTGTTATCCACAACAAGACACCGAGCGCGGAGTCTCCACCACCCACGCCTGGACAACTGCAATTAAATATTCCGATTCAGACCAAGGTCCAGGTCAAGGTTAACCAGATTACGGTTAACTTGCGCAATATCCCCCTGTTGATGGGCCTCAATGATGAAGACATGAACCGGGTCAAGGCCGACATGCGCGTGCGTCATTTCAACAAGCGTGATGTGGTATTGCAAAAAGGCGGTATCGGCGACAGCCTGTTGTTCTTGTTATCCGGACAATTACAAGTTGTTGATGTGACTGAAGATGGGCGCGCCATTGGTTTGCGCATGCTCAAGGAAGGTGACTTCTTTGGTGAAATTGCCATCATCAATGGCACGCCACGCTCTGCCTCGGTGGTGGCCTTGAGCAATGTACTGGTCGGTTTCTTACCCAGCACTACGGCCCTGCATCTGTTTTCGCATTCGCCTGCCATGGCAAACATGATGTTGCGCCATCTGGCAGAAAAAATTCAGCGTGATTCAGAATTCCGTGCCTTGCTGAGCATCAGCAATACCTCCCGGCGCATCTATGCTTTCATTGCCCTGTTTAAAAAAACCATGCCGGGCAATCTCGAAGTCATAGAAAACCTGCCCACCCATCAGGACATCGCCATGATGATCAACACCAGCCGGGAAACCGTCACTCGCGCGCTCTTGCATCTGGCGCAGCAGGGGATAGTCGAAAAAGACTTGCACCGCCTCATCATACGCAAACCCGACGAACTGCAAAAACTGGCTCTGGGCGCAAGCTGAATCACTGCAAGGCCTGATACTGCCTCGCCAACTTACCAGTTCAACAGCTCACCATGCTATTTAATTCATTTGAATTCCTGTTTCTTTTCTTGCCCATTACCCTGGCAGTATGGTGGCTATGCAAAAAAACCGGGGGGCTAAGACTGGCGCTGGGCTGGCTGGTAGTAGCTTCACTGGTCTTTTATGCTGTCTGGGATGTGCGCTATCTGGCCGTACTTCTGGGTTCCATCAGCATCAATTTCTGGCTGGGTGGCCGCATACTGAAGGCAAGGCAAGATCAAAACGACAGCCTGGCCAGCCGCTGGATGAAAGCAGGCATCAGCTTCAATCTGCTGGTGCTCTGTGGCTTCAAATATACTTACTTCCTGCTGGCAAATCTGTTTGCCGTATTTCATGCAGCGCCGCCCATAGACCCTGTGGTTTTGCCGCTGGCCATCTCCTTCGTGACCTTCCAGAAAATCGCTTATCTGGTTGATTGCAGGCGCGGTGATGTGCGCAGACACAATGCCCTCGACTATCTGTTTTTTGTCTCGTTTTTCCCGCAACTCATCGCTGGTCCCATCGTTCATCATAAACCCCTGATTGCGCAAACCCGCGCAGATGAAAATCCGCTTTTCAGGCAAAAAGAAGCACTGATCACTGGTGCCACATTCCTGGCATTGGGCCTGTTCAAAAAAGCCATCCTGGCCGACAGCATGGCACGTTACGCCAGCCCGGTATTTGAACTTGCCAGACAAACCACGCCTGGCGGCGAAGCAGCCTGGCAAGCCATGCTTGCTTATAGCCTGCAATTGTATTTTGATTTCTCAGCCTATTCAGACATGGCCATAGGCCTGGCGCTGATGTTTGGCTTTAAGTTGCCGGTCAATTTTTTCTCACCTTACAAGGCGACTTCCATCATCGATTTCTGGCGGCGCTGGCATATGACCTTGTCGAGTTTCTTACGCGATTATTTGTACATACCACTGGGCGGCAATCGCCATGGCCAGTTCAAACGCTATCGCAATCTCTGGCTGACGATGCTACTGGCTGGCATATGGCATGGCGCGGGCTGGAACTTCTTTTTATGGGGTGCCCTGCATGGCAGCATGCTGTTGATCAATCATTTCTGGCACCATGTATTGCAAGGCAGTGTTGCCTTGCGTGCAGTATGGAATAAATTGCCCGCTGCCCTCACCATCGCCGTCACCTTTATCCTGGTCGCCTTCGCCTGGGTCTTGTTCAGGGCACCAGACCTGACCACTGCGGGGCACATGTATGCAGCCTTGCTGCAACCCGGCTCTGGCGCGCATCTGCCTGCCCTGCCCTGGCAAAATATCGCACACGTGGCCGAAGCCCTGCTGAGCACCTCTGTCGATGCAGGCTGGTTATGGATAGGCATAGGCATGGCCATCGTCTGGTTTTTGCCGAATACCACGCAGCTATTGAAGTACGATCCCAGCCCGAATGTTGCAGTCAGCCAGCTCAGTGACCGCAGGCAAGTGGCACTCGGCATCATCGCCGGTATATGCCTGTGGTTTGCATTGAAATGGATGGCCGTCAGGCCAGCCACAGAATTTTTGTACTTTAATTTTTAAGCGAGCAGAACATGAAAAAATTCTTGCTCGCCATGATGGGCAGTTTCCTGATACTCAGCATACTGTGGATAGTCGGCATCAAATGCCAGCTAGGTGCAGCCACTGCCAGTTCACGCTGGGTCTACGATGCCTATCAGCACAAGATTCACGCCGCGCAAGCAGTCAAATCACCACGAGTCTTGGTCGTCGCGGGTTCGAATGCCATGTTTGGCATAGACTCAGGCATGCTGGAAAATTTCTGGCAAAAACCAGTCGTCAACCTTGCAGTGAATGCAGGCCTGGGCTTGCCTTATATACTCGATGTATCGCGTCGAGTCGCCCGACCTGGTGACATCATACTCATGCCCATGGAATATGCACTTTACCTTGATGCAGGCAAAGCCAATGCACAGGTCATCGACTACGTCATGGCCAGAGACCTCGATTACTGGCGCAGCCTGACACGTCTGCAGCAATTGCAGTACGCCGCCGGGCTGGGGCCAGAACGCTGGCTACATGGCTTGCGTCAACTGCCAGACAGTCCGGTGACCAGCGGTACATATGGAGCCCATCATCTGGATGCACGGGGCGACCAGACCCACTCCAGCCCCGCCGATCGCAGCGCAGGCGATATCGCCGCGCTGAAAGCAGCCAAAGCCTGGGATTACGGCCACAGAGCGGCCACAGAAACCGGTGGCTGGAAGTGGATGGAAAACTATGCGCAATGGGCCAAGGCCAATAACATCTGCGTCATCGCCATGCCCACCGTATTACTGCACCATGCCAAATACGATAGCGATGCGGAGGACCAGCTTTTTTATAACAACTTGCCCGCACGACTCACCCAGCTGGGCCTGGAATATGTGGGGAAACCCAGGGATTTCATGTACGAAGAAAGCTGGTTTTTCGATACCGACCATCACCTGCAAGACTGGGCCAGGGAAAAACATACGGCCAGGCTGATCGCCCTGCTGCAAGCCCGCGAAAAAACTGCTTGTGGCAAGTAAAAAAAACGGCGGATGCTCATCCGCCGTTTTCTTTGACTCTGCTGATATTTTTACAAGCGACCAATCTCCATATCCAGCGCATTCGCAATACCATCTATCGTATTCAATAAACGTCGTGACAAGGCTGGCCATTGCCTGGTTGCTGTCCAGGTTTTGGCCTGTAGCGCCTTCGCCTTCATCTTTTGCGGGTCATGCAAAATTGCCGCAATACCTTCGGCAATCTCTGCCGGCTCTGTGCCTGGCAAGACATGTACCGCATCTTTTACATCATCAAAAATCGAGAGTGGCGTGACTGCCACCGGGCGCCCAGACGCCAGGCCCATGCGCACGGCAGCGCTGGATGACTCCTGCGTTTTTTGATATGGATAGACAATCAGATTAGCCTGCTGCAACCACGACTGGCTGACTTCATCTGTCAAATAATCAGACAGGAAAGTCACATGCGCGTCCAGGCCAGACTCATACATGAGACGACGGCACAAATGATATTCGCCTTCCGACAAACCTACCGGGTAAAGTGAAGTCACCAGCAATAAATGATATTGCTCACCGCCTTCCTGCTCGCGCAATAAACCAAAAGCCTTGATCAATGCCTGTATGCCCTTGTGTGGCAATAGGAAGCCATAGGCGGCAATCACGGTTTTTCCCTGCAAGTGACGTGCATCAACCCTGGCAACGGCATCATCCAGGGTAGGCATCAGACCTTGCGGGAAAAACAGCAGGTTCTCATGCACGCCATAACTCTTGAGCCGGTTCATGTCATCAATCCCATGCACGTACAAGCGATCTGCCAGTCGCAACTGACTGGTGATGGTTTTCAAGGAGATCAGGCCCTCATCACGCGGCACATCTGCCGTGGAATGAAAGAAGACATACACAGCTTTACCTGCATCCTTCACACGGCAAATCAGATCGGCCAGTGCAGTCAGTGAAAAGAAACCAAAATTATATTGAATGACGATGGCATCCAGCTGTTGCTCCTGTATGGCCAAATGGACGTATTCCAGATCTTCATCCATGCTGGCGTCCCAGGCGCGGATGACATTGTCGGCATCACGCGCAGTTCGCTCGGGGATGTGACTGCTCAGATAGACTATCCTGTCAGCAGGAATACCTGCCGTCAGGAAGGCAGAATACGAAGCCACACCACAACGCGCATTCCAGGTACTGACCCAGCCTATACGTGGCTCCTTGCGCAGCAAGGGCTGCTGTTCCAGCGCGGCAATGGCCTGCCGCGATCTATTGGCAACATCAGCCCAGGCATAATTTGCCGAAATATAGGCATGGGCCGCTGTCGTTTTGGCTGCGATCACCTCAGCCGGGCTGGCATATACTTCCTTCATCAAGGTGCTCAGATGGTCAACATCAGGGTCAGCCCAGGCAGAATGCACGGCACTGAAATGCGAAGTCGATTTAGCGAAATGGTAGTCACATAACCATACCCTGCTGTCATCGCAAAAATCCATTTGCCCGCTCCATGCCGTAGCAATCACTGGTAATTTGAGCAGCATGGCTTCAGCCACCGGCAGACCAAAACCTTCGCCACGACTTGGTGCGACCACAGCATGGCATATTTCATACAAACCGCGCATTTGTGCCTGGCTGTAATCATCCATGATGATCTGCACATGGGGGAAATTCGGATCTGCGGCCTGCAAGGCCGCAAGCTGTTGCGCCACTTCATTATGCGGATTGGGGAAAGTCTTGATGACCAGGCTGACATCATCACTATCCCTGAATGCCTGCCCATAAGCCAGCAACAAGGCATCCGGCCCCTTGCGCGGGAAGCAGGAAGACACATGCAGGAAACGGTAAGTTTTCAAGCCATCCAGTAAAGCTGCCGGAACAGGTGCAGCAGCCACTCCCAGCAGATGATCAACACCATTACCCACTGCAGCTATCGGTACACGCACACCATTGTCGCGCAAGACCTTGCCGACGAAACGCGATACCACCAGTACCAGGTCCAGCTTGCGATTGAATTCATTGACAAATTCTTGCGGAAAACCGGTTTCTTCCCAGCCATAAGAATTGACTACCCTGACCCTGGCCTGCATATCATCCAGCGTTGGCGGATAACAATTGCGCAAAGTCACATCCGGCATGACCCAGGTGTTTTTGCTGATATCTTGCATGGCCGCGATATCAGGATTCGCCGCCAGAAATTCTGTAGATGCAGGAAAGTCGCCATGTCCTTCTCGGCTACGCAAACCCAGTTGCATATCAGATGACTCTTGTTGCGATGACAGCGCGCGTGCCAATTCACGGTTCACAATCGCCAGACTATAGCTGGAATCAAAGGGGCCTTCGATCTGCCACAATGGCAGCGACGGTTCACTTGCATTTGCATGAGCAGCCGGCATAGGCACCTCCAGCGTCTGCAAGAATGCCTGCAGATTTGCCTTGATCTGTACACGTGAAAAACGCTGGATATTTTCTCGCTGTCCGGCGATGAGACTGCGACGCAAGGCAGGCTCGCTCAATACCATTTGTACATGGGCCGCACACTGTGCCGGGCTGACATTGTCATCCAGCAGAATGCCAGCCTTGCCCATGGTGTCGGTCACGCCTGCAGTGGCACGCGCAATCACAGGCACATCATGCAGCATGGCTTCTATCAGCGGCATGCCAAAACCTTCGTGCTCACTCAGGCTGACATAGGCATCGGCGCTACGGTAAAGAGCTAGCAAATCTTCTTCAGAAATTTTGCCTGTCATCAGCACTTGCCCATCGAGTTGCATGGCCGTGATGCGTGCGCGCACTTCTTCCTGATACGGCAGGCTGGTCACGCCACCCGCCAGTATCAGGCGTACCGGCTGGCTGGAAAAATGTCGCAGTTCATTGAACATTTCCAGTAATTGCAGCTGATGTTTATGCTCACATAAACGCCCGACAAATAAAATATTATGCGCGCCGCGCAAGTTATTCATCAGACTGGTGTTGTAGGCATGCTGCTGCCAGCGCGTCACATCCACCAGCAAGGGAATGGTTACGACATTGGCATAATTGGCGGCGCGCAGTTCAGAACTATTCAATTCCGAATCACCTATCGCTGCCTGGAAATCCTCTGCCCATAGGCCCAATTGCTGGCGACCGAGAATACTCAATTCTGGCAGACCATTGTCAGGCAAAAACTGGGGTGGAGTAATATTGTGATAGACCAGTACCTTGCGTGCCTTCACATCTTTCAGCCAGGCTGAATTTTCATAACCCAGGCTGTGGTGCACCAGCAAGATATCTTCACTGGAGAGTTGCAGTTCGCTGATGGACAATACTTCATCACGCACTTCATCTTGCACAAGGTCGCAATAAATATGCGATGTATATCCCATTTCCCGCAGCAGACCGCGGGTAAAGAACATGCCATTACTGACGCCATCACCCTTGCCGCAGGAGGGACTGAATTGATGTATCTGCATCTTATTTACGACCTATGACTGCGTAATCCTGAGGACCGAATAACTCCTTGTTGAGCAATGCTTCGACCTCACTGCCACCAGCCAGCATATGATCATCAGGATAAGGATGCAGGCGCAAAATCTCTGCATGAGAAAAGCCGCGCTGCCTTGCCATGAACTCTGCCACTTGCGGGACGATAGGATGCAAATGGGTAGGATCGAAATAGAAGTTACAGGAACCTACCTTGAGATTTTCCGGATTCGGGGTTTCAAAAATAATCACGCCACCAGGACACAGCGCATGGCGTGCCGCATCAAACAAGGCGACCAATTGTTCAAACGGTAAATGCTCTATGATCTGGAAGCCTGTCACTGCACCTACGCTGCCAGCAGGCTGTTCACGCAGATAGGCAATCGCATCGGCATGGCGCACTAGGAAACCTTGGTCCAGGCAAGCATTCACCATGGAGATATTCATGTCTACGCCCATGGCGGGTATGCCTTGCTCATCCAGCAGGTCCAGCCATTCGCCGCGGCCACAGCCTACGTCGATGACCATTTTGCGTTCTTCTTTGGGCTGGCTGCTGATGTGCGACAGATAAGGCAAATACACTTGCAAACGCTGCTTGATATCTTCCCGCGAACCACGGAACAAAGCCTCAAATTCAAGATAAAACTGGTCCTGATCAAAATCAGATGCTGACAAATCTGCCGCCGCTACTTTCCTGACTGGTGCCAGGTCAGACATCTCAGCACGATTCAGGTCTTTTACTTTTGCAGTCATCGCTGGCACCACATCGCTGTCCTGCACACTGGCAGTTTGCAAACCAGCACGCATCATCAGATTCACAGAGCGCAACTGACGTGCTATGTGGAGGCGGTCAAACTGCATGAGACGATTACCTACATCCAGCGCATCGAACTGGTCCATGCGTTGCTGCAGTTTAAGTGCTTCAAATTGGGCGAAGCGCTGTTTCAGCTCCTGATGTTGATGCACCTGGCTGACCAGTTGCCGGTTCAATTCATCAATCTGGCTTTGCAGATTTGCAATATCCACTTCCGTTTGAAAGCGTGTGCGTGGCAAGCGCAGCAAGGCATTACACCAGGCCAGGGCATAACCCAGGCCCGGGATGCGGCGGATTTTTTGCCTTAAACCGGCGGGCGCTACTGCTGGGATGCTATTGACTACCCCCTGACCACTATTTCCTTCAGAGTTTTGCTTCTCTGGCATGGTGTCCTGGGTCGATATTGCTTCAATTACACTGTCCGCTGGCAAATTCTCTTGTTCAGGAACTAATTTCTGCGGGACGGCATTGCGCCTGCTGTGCTGTATCAAGCTGGCCTTGTCAGCCAGTTGCTGCGCTTCGGGCTGGGATTTATTTTTTATCGCCATATAATTCGGTAGTTTTATTCATGATTGGCGGCAAATTATCAGTTTTTAGACCGCTAAAAGGGTTTGAAGTATAAATGATGATGTAAACTGCGACGAATTTATGTAGCCAGCTCATTTCCATGAAACTCCGCTCCAGCGCCATCATGTGCATTGATAAATACCAGATGCGGCCAGATGCGCAGGGGCCCAGCCAGCCAGGTTTTCTAGTGTAGCCTATTCAGTCCTTGTCTACACTGAAGCCGCTCGTGTCAGAGTTTCCTGATTAGATATTACAATTCTATTTATATTTTATAAAATCTGCCCCTGAGGGCAAAAAGAAGAAAGTTATCCATGTTATTACAGCCCGTCATTCTCTCCGGGGGTTCCGGAACCCGGTTGTGGCCGCTATCGCGTGAAAAACACCCGAAACAATTGCTTGCCCTGATAGGTGAAGAAACCATGTTGCAGGCAACTGCGACGCGTGTACGCGATTTTTCAGGAAGCATAGGCGTTGCCCAGAAAATGATCGTGGTCTGCAATGAAGAATACCGCTTCATCACGGCAGAACAATTGCGCGTGGCGGGTTTTACCGATTGCAGCCTGTTGCTGGAACCTACCGGCCGCAATACTGCCCCTGCCCTGACCCTGGCAGCCCTGTCTGCCGTCAGCAACGCTGAGGACGCCGTATTGCTGGTCATGCCGGCAGATCATGTGATTAATGACAAGCAGGGCTTCCACCTGGCCATACAGCAGGGCTTGCAACAAGCCATGGATGGGGCCATGGTCACTTTTGGCATCGTCCCTGACAGGCCGGAGACTGGTTATGGCTATATACAGACTGGCGATGCCTTGCCGGGCACCGCAGTGCTTGAATTGCAAGCCTTTGTAGAAAAGCCGGTACTTGAAGTAGCCCAGCAATATCTCGATGGCGGACGCCATCTGTGGAATAGCGGCATTTTCATGATGCGCGCCACTACCTGGCTGAAAGCCATCGCGCATTTCCACCCTGCCATGTACGCCGCCTGCCAGCAAGCCATGGATAAAGCCAGCATAGACTGCGATTTCGTCCGTGTTGACAAGGAAGCATTCCTGTCCTGCCCGTCCGATTCTATCGATTATGCGGTCATGGAAAAACTGGCCCGTGATCAGGACTTGAATATCCCCGGTTATGTCGTTCCCTTCAACGCGGGCTGGTCTGACGTCGGCGCCTGGGATGCGGTATGGCAAGTCTCGGAGAAAGATGCCAGCGGCAATACCGTCCATGGCGACGTCTTGCTGGAAGATTCGCGCAATTGCCTGGTTATTTCCGACAGCCGTCTGGTTGCCTGTCTGGGGCTGGAAGATGTGATCGTGGTTGAAACGCCGGATGCGGTGCTGGTCACCAACAAGGCCAATACCCAGAATATCAAGCGCGTCGTAACCCGCCTGAAAGACGAAAACTATACCCAGACCGATAACCACCGCAAAGTCTACCGTCCATGGGGCCATTACGACTCTGTTGATAGTGGCGAACACTTCCAGGTCAAACGCATCGTCGTCAAGCCGGGTGGCCGTCTGTCCATGCAAATGCACAACCACAGAGCTGAGCACTGGATCGTGGTAAGTGGCACCGCCCTGGTCACCCGTGGTGAAGAGGTCATGACCCTGGTGGCGAATCAATCTACCTACATCCCGCTGGGCGTCAAGCACAGGCTGGAAAACCCGGGGCAGACTGATCTGGAATTAATCGAAGTACAATCCGGTGCCTATCTTGGCGAAGACGACATCGTCCGTTTTGATGATATCTATGGTCGTGTCGCAGGCTGATCCCCGCAAAGAAAGCAAGTTTTGAAAGCTGTACTCATTTCACTCTGGCATTACCGCCATTTTATTGTATCGTCCATCAAGGCCGAGTTCTCTGGCCGTTTTGCCCGCAGCAAACTGGGGGCATTGTGGATGATTTTGAATCCCCTGGCACAGGCCACTATCTTCGCCATCGTCTTGTCTGAAGTTCTGGTCACCAAAATACCTAATATAGAAAACAAGTCTGCCTACGCGATTTACCTGATGGCTGGCATGTCGGCCTGGGGCCTGTTTGCTGAAATCATGAACCGCTGCACTACCGTGTTTATTGATTATTCAAATACCCTGAAAAAGATCTCTTTCCCCAGATTGTGTCTGCCCCTGATCGTCGGTGGCAGCGCGCTTATCAATCACTTGCTGTTGCTGGCAGCGATTGCTGTGGTTTTCCTGTTCTTTGGTCATATGCCAAGCATCGCCTGGCTGGCCCTGCCATTCGGCATGTTGCTGATCGTCATGCTGGCCTTTGGCCTGGGCATCATACTTGGTTTGCTGAATGTCTTTTCCAGGGATGTGGGCCAGGTCATGGGTATAGTCTTGCAACTGTGGTTCTGGTTCACTCCTGTGGTTTACCTGATGGACAATATGCCACCGCGTTTCATCGCGGTACTCAAGTTGAATCCCATGACGCCTATGGTCAAGATTTACCAGAATGCACTCTTGTACGGGCAATTCCCGGCTCTGGCTGACTTGCTTATCCCCACCCTGATTTCATCAGGCTTGTTCCTGTTCTCTTTCTGGATTTTCCGGCGTGCCAGCGCAGACCTGGTGGATGCATTATGAGTCAAATTGTCTTAAGCGTGAACGGTGTCGGGAAGTGCTATACCAAGTTCAGCGGCTTGTTGTCACGCCTGATGTACTGGGCTGGACTGCCAGTAAAACCGGCCTATGAATATTGGGCAAACCGTGATATCAGCTTCAATGTGCCTGCTGGTCAGGCGGTTGCCATCATAGGTCAGAATGGTGCCGGAAAAAGTACCTTGCTGAAAATGATCACTGGCACAGTCAGACCTACCACTGGTCATATATCTGTTGTTGGCCGCGTCAGCGCCATGCTGGAACTGGGGCTGGGTTTCAACCCTGAATTTTCAGGCAGGCAAAATGCCTATATGGCGGGTGGTCTGATGGGATTGAGTGGCGAGCAGCTGGACCAGCTCATGCCCGGCATAGAAAGCTTTGCTGAAATTGGCGCATTTTTTGACCAGCCCTTGCGGGTATATTCCAGCGGCATGCAAGCCAGGCTGGCCTTTGCGGTTGCCACAGCCGTGCGTCCGGATGTGCTCATCGTTGATGAAATTCTGTCTGTCGGCGACAGCTACTTTCAGCACCGCAGTTTTGACCGCATACGCCAGTTCAAGGAACAAGGTACTTCCATCATCCTGGTCACCCACGGCATGGGAGAAGTACGCAGCCTGTGCGACCATGTCATCCTGATAGACCAGGGCAGCGTACTCAAACAAGGTGCGCCTGACGAAGTCGTGGACTTTTACAATGCCATGATAGCCCGCAAGGAAAATGAAAAGTTCCGCATAGAACAGCACCGCAATGAGCAGGGCTGGCTACAGACCCGTTCTGGCACTGGCATGGCCACCGTCAGCAAGCTGAGCTTGCGCGACCAGGCCAGCGATCAGGTATTGGCAGCAGCGCATGTAGGCCAGAAAATCAAGCTGGTGGCAGAAGTGCTATTGCGTGAAGATATTCCTGAACTGGTGCTGGGACTGATGCTGCGTGACAAACAGGGCAGCATCATCTGGGGTAGTAATACCTGGTATACGAAGCAAGTACAAAATGAATTACGCAAGGGCGATGTCATTGAGTTTGTCCTGCCGTTTGAATGTCCGTTTGGCCCAGGCTCTTACTCTGTCACGACCGCACTGACCAAGGCACAGACCCATCTCGAAGAAAACTATGAATGGTCGGATAACCTGCTGGTGTTTGATGTCATCAACGTCGATCACCCCGAGTTCATCGGCAGTAACTGGCTGAGAGGTGAATTTGAAATCAGGAAATTGCGGGCAAACTAAAACTGCCTGAAGAGACGGACAAGCGCAGACTTATTGCGCTCTTATTTGCGTTCTTATTTACGTTGACGCTTGCGCTGATCTTCGTCAATCACTTCCTGATACAGGCGGGCATAATGGCCCGCCATTTTTTCGGCCGTGAATAAATCCAGGTAGCGCTGACGGGCATTCTTGCCCATCTCAGCGGCCTCTTGCTGATGGGCCAGCAGGTATTCCATGGCTTGCCTGAAGGCAGCCGGATCACTCGGCGGTACGACAAGGCCAGTCTGGCCTGCAAC
This sequence comes from Undibacterium pigrum, assembly GCF_003201815.1. Lineage (GTDB taxonomy): Bacteria > Pseudomonadota > Gammaproteobacteria > Burkholderiales > Burkholderiaceae_D > Undibacterium > Undibacterium pigrum. Next base: position 155,741 of record NZ_QJKB01000011.1, on the reverse strand, counting down.
ATTGATATACGTCGTCCCAGTGCCTATTTCGCTCGATATCATGGGCTTGCCATACATCGCACCTTCCAGCAGCGAAATACCAAATGCCTCGGAGCGCAAGTGCGAAGGAAATGCCAGCGCAAAACACAAAGTCAGCAAGGCAACCTTGTCCGGCTCTGGCAAAGCACCGAGGAAATGGACATTCTTCAATTGCAGTTTTTCTGCCTGGCGTTTCAATTCAATTTCTTCCGGCCCATCACCCACGATGACGATAGGGATATTGGTGCCAGCAGCTGCTTCCAGCAGGATGTGCAAGCCCTTGTAATAACGCAGCATGCCAACGAACAGGAAGAAATTCTCTCCCACTTTCTGACGCCATTTATCCAGCAACTCTGCTGAAGGAACAGGATAAATACTATTGTCCAGACCATAGGTAATGACCTCGGTCTTGTCCTTGTACAAACCCAGCGTAGGGCTGGTCGCCAGGTAATTGGGCGACGTGGCTACGATGCGGTTCACATCACGCAAAAACTGATGCTTGAGCGGTGCATACAGTTTCAACAGGTATTTTTGCCTGACGATATCTGAATGGTAGGTCACCACGCTGGGTGTCTTGACGCGCCCAAGGAAATGCGCGATATCCATGAAAGGCCAGGGGAAATGATAATGGACCACATCTGCCTGTTTGGCCAGCTCGACAAAGCGGGACAGTGCCGACCAGGAAAAGCCGGTAGACGCAATTTCAAAATTCAAATGTGCCCGGTGTACCTTGTGCCCTTCAAATTCTATCAGCGGGCGGTCAGTATCACGGGTCAGCGTCAGCACTTCATTTTCCACACCCAGGCGTGTCGTGCCCACCGCCATCTGGCGTATGACTTGCTCAACCCCACCAAAGGTGTCGGGGTAATAGGTGCGGTAGAAATGCAGGACTTTCACTGTGCGCGCCCCTATCCGGTCTGAACCATGCGATAAGCGGCGACTGTGTTATGCACACAGGCTTCCCAGCTCAACTCTGCTGCTCTTTGCAAACCACGTGCAATGGCAGTGGCTCGCCACTCTTCATCTTGCAAGGCCTTTTGCAAGCCCTCACGGATACTGTCCACATCACCCGGCTCAACCAGCATGGCGGCACCACCTGCCACTTCAGGCATGGAAGAGCAATTGGATGTCAGCACCGGAACGCCGCTGGCCATGGCCTCGGCAATCGGCAAACCAAAGCCTTCATACCAGGATGGGTAAGTAAACAAACGGCAACCGGCATACAAAAGCGGCAACCAGTGCTGGTCAATAAAGCCCAGATACTTCAGCCAGCCTTCGCTCTGCCCTTTGGCAATCTCATCATGAATATCATCGCTTTGCCAGCCAGCACCACCAGCCAGTACCAGCGGCCAGCGCTGGCGTATATCCTCAGGCAAGGCACGATAAGCCGCCAGTAAATTGCCAAGGTTCTTGCGCGGCTCTATGGTAGAGACAAAAAAACTATAGCCGTTGGGCTGCAAGCCAATTTGCTGCAATACCGGCGCGGTTTCCTCTGCACTATATGGATGAAACAAGTCATCCACACCCAGAGGAATGGCAACTACCTTTTCCGGCCCCAGCTTGAAGTGCTCCATGACTTCCAGGCGCGTTGCCAGCGAATCGGTCAATACCAGATTGGCACGCTCTACTGATTGCGGGATGGAAGCCAGGGCACGTTCTATTCTGGTCTTTGGGTGCCACTGTGGATAACGATAAATGGACAGATCATGCAAGGTCACCAGGCTGGGCAAATTGCATTTGGGGACAAAATAATTGGGGCTATGAAAAATCGCGTTTGACAAGCTGTTCAGGCGTTGTCCGGCCAGCACGGGCATGAGCTTGCCATACCATTGCGAGAAAAAGCGCATGCGGCCCAGTTGCTGGCGCAGTTTTGCCTTGTAACTGAAACGTACAGGCTCAAAGGACTTGAGGCTCAGGGCGGAATAATCACGCGAACCAGACAAATCATAATCTGGCAACGTGCGCCAGAAACCATCTGACAGATATCGTACTGAGTCAATATTTGCCTGTGCTGGCAAGCGTGTTGCCAGCTCCCAGGCATAGCGACCTATACCAGCCAGCGGCTGGTTGATCGCTTCTATTGACAGGACGATATTCATGTGGCGGCCTCATGTCGCAACATCCACGCCAGTGTGTCGCGCAAGGCGATGTGCGGCAAGTCACCTATGCAAGCCTGCAAGCGGCCACCATTGCCCATGAGTTTATGCACATCATTGGCACGCACGAAGGCCGGGTTGACGCGCACCTTGATTTCATAGCCAGCCAGTTCACTGGCCATTTGCAAGACATCACGCAAGCTGTAAGCCGTGCCTGAGCAGATATTGAAAGTCTCGCCGGCAGGTGCTTTTTCCAGCAAGCGGGCATAGGCCACGGCTACATTGCGTACATCAGAAAAATCCCTGGCCACATCAAGATTGCCGAGTTCGATTTCGCTGGCCTGACGGCGGTAGTGATTGATGATTTTCGGCAGCAGGAAATTTTCAGTCTGACCCACGCCGGTGTAATTGAATGGCCGGGTCACGATGATGGGCAGTTTATCCATCCACAGACGCGCCACATGCTCCATCGCCAGCTTGCTGACGGCATAGTCGTTGGCAGGTATGGCTGGCTCGTTCTCGGCCAGCACTTCAGACGTGGAATTGCCATAGATATTGGCACTGCTGGCCACCAGTACGGCGCGTGGCTTCTTATCCAATGCTGCCAGGCTTTCCAGCAAATTGCGTGTCCCGACGATATTGACGCGATAGATTTCATCAACATCACCGTGCATGACCGAGGAGATGGCCGCCAGATGGGCGACGACATCGGGTTGTATCTCTTGCAGTGCGGTGCGTAAAGCCTGTTTGTCGCACAGGTCTACTGCATAGTGGCCCTGACTTTGAATTTCAGAACCGTGGGTAGTGCCGAATACCTGGTATCCGGCCCTGCTCAATTCCTGCGCCAGATAACGCCCTGTAAAACCTTTAATACCTGTTATCAGGGCACGTGGAGTAGTCGACATTTCAGAACGATGCGCCATTCTCATTGCGGCGCAAATCGGCCTCGACCATCATCTGGCACAATTCTTCCAGCGTTGTCTTTGGTTCCCATCCCAGCACATTTTTTGCCTTGGCCGGATCACCGATCAAGAGCTCAACTTCAGCAGGACGGTAGAATTTAGGATTCACGCGTACCAGCAATTTGCCGGTTTTTGCGCAGGTCGCTGTTTCATTCTCGCCTTCGCCCGACCATTGCAGTTGTATGTCAGCGGCCTTGAAAGCCATGGTGACAAAGTCACGTACAGTTTCTGTGCGGTTGGTCGCCAGTACAAAAGTATCTGGCTTGTCCGCCTGCAGCATACGCCACATGCCTTCTACATATTCCTTGGCAAAGCCCCAGTCGCGCTTGGCATCCATATTGCCTAGTTCCAGCACATCGAGTTTGCCCAGCTTGATCTTGGCGACAGAATCAGTAATCTTGCGCGTCACGAATTCGCGGCCACGCAGCGGTGATTCATGATTGAACAAGATGCCGCTGCAGCCAAAGATGCCATAGGATTCACGATAATTGATCGTCATCCAGTGTGCATACAACTTGGCCACGCCGTACGGGCTGCGCGGATAAAATGGGGTAGATTCTATCTGTGGCACAGCTTGCACTTTGCCAAACATTTCAGAAGTCGACGCCTGATAAAAGCGGATCTCAGTATTGACAATGCGGATTGCTTCGAGCAAATTCAGGGCACCAATACCGGTAATTTCAGTTGTGGTCAGTGGCTGTTCAAACGATACACCCACAAAACTTTGTGCTGCCAGGTTGTATACTTCTGTCACACCCGTCGTTTGCAACAGGCGTATGCTCGCTGACAAATCGGTCAGATCATATTCGACCAGATGCAGTGCAGGATGAGTATCTATACCCAATTCTTCTATGCGCCAAAAATTGACTGAACTGGTACGGCGGTAAGTGCCGTAGACGGTATAGCCTTTTTCCAATAGCAATTGAGCCAGATAGGCTCCGTCCTGACCAGTAATACCAGTGATTAACGCTTTTTTACTCATTCAAGAAAACCTCTTCGCAACAGCGAACATTCAAAATTCTTCTTTTAACCAGATATTGGACCGCCAGTTTGAATTTATCTGTGACAGCGGTCACAATCTGTCTACAGTTGAACAGTATACAATGAGTGCTCGCCGCACTGCGGAAAAATAATGAAAGCGCTTGTAAAAGATAGGTTTTTTACAATAGCTTACCGCCACCCCAGTGCTTCAGCATCAGTTCTGCCTGTACGGAGCTGGGCAATACCATTCAAGGCATTGCCGCCTATGCCCTATTCCTGGCTATACCGCCCCATAACGCTGGCGATATTGCTCAACGGCATCTTTATATTGCGACAACTGCTCACCCGCCTCTGCTACCGACAGGTAATCAAATAAATCATTTAGATTGGCAATTGCCGCCACTGGCATGTCATAAGCCAGACCCACTTCCTGTGCGGCAGAATGCGCGGACAGGGCATCATCCTTGCCGGAACGCTCCATACGGTCCAGTGCAATCAATACTGCGCAAGGCGTGGCACCTGCAGCCCGTATCATTTCTACTGATTCACGCACTGAAGTGCCAGCCGAGATCACATCGTCAATAATGACAACCTTGCCAGCCAGTTTGGCACCGACGATACTGCCGCCTTCACCATGGTCCTTGGCTTCCTTGCGATTATAGGCAAAGGGCACGTTGCGTCCCTTGCGGGCCAGCGCTACCGCCGTGGCCGACGCCAGGGTAATACCCTTGTAGGCCGGGCCAAACAGCATATCAAACTCAATGCCGGAATCAATCAGGGTTTGTGCATAAAAATCAGCAATACGACCCAGATTGGCACCGTCATTGAACAGACCGGCATTAAAAAAGTAGGGGGAAGTGCGTCCTGCCTTGGTGACAAAGCTGCCAAATTTCAGCACGCCGGCATCAACCGCAAAATGTATAAATTCCTGCCTCAGATTACTTGCCATATACTTGCCTTAACATTAACTATGAAATAATGACGCGCCATGCTTATCCAAGCATAGCACGCTATAAAATGCCTATTGTGTGAGAATTGTCTGCCACCAGCTGCTTGCCAATTCATTAATATCCATGCTGCCAGTGGCAAGCGTCTTGATCTGTGCAGTATCAAGACTTAATTCCAGTACCGGTATGCCCATTTCAAGCATCAATTGCCGGACAGTGGAACTGCCTTTCTCGCTCGACTGATTCTCAGATGCCACCAGCACCTTGATATACACATCGGCAGGATGCAAATCAATTGCTTCGTCAGGATTTGATAAAGATGGCAACTCCAGCAATTGACAGGCCAGCTCATTGGCATAACGCAGCACGGATTTGGCATCTGACTTATTGTTTGATTTGCTGTCAGACTGCAGCAACTCACAACGCCAGTAAGACGGCGTAGCCACAATCAGCTGCTTCAACACCAGCGCCAATGCCTGCTGCGGCAAAGCTGCGTTCAGGGCATCAAGATCAAACAGAGCGCGGGCGCAGGCAGGCTTGGCCTGGTTGGAGACCATATTGCGCGCCAGTGACATCAAGTCAGCTTCAGCCGCCGGGCCATCCAGTGCAGCGATACGGTTCAGGCTTCGTTCAAAGCGGCTGGCGGGTGCGTTTCTGTGTGCCAGTTCGATAAAATCAAAATACTGCCGTCCTACTTTGTGCGCTACATGATACTCATGCATATACTCGACAGCCCTGGCACCCAGTTCTTTTCTGAGCTGAGAATCAGACCTGAGTTCAACCATACTAGCCAGCAGGGTGGCAACATCCACTTCATCAGCCAGCTTAATCAAGGCGTCCGCAGGCAATTCTGCCATGGCGCCATTGCCATTGATAATCGTCGGTATGCCATAGGCCATGCAATCAAGCACGGTATATGAAGACTCACCACGCGAGAGACCGCGCAGCTGCACGCCTGCATCGGCAGCATGCAAATAGGTCTGGAATAATTCAGGATCGGCAAAACCAGTGATAGTGATGCGATCTGCCAGGCCACGGTCCTTAATATCCTGCAGCAGTTGCATGCCGTATTTGCCGCCATCATTTTTGCCGACAAAGACCAGATGACAGTGATTATTTTTTGCCATCGGCGATTGCAGCCAGGCTTCCAGCACCAGATGGTTCAGCTTGGTTGGCCCCATGAGGCCAAAGGAACACATCAGGAAATCATCTTCCCCCAGGCCCAGACGCTGGCGTGCTGCGCTGCGTTCTGACTGATAAGGCAGTTTGCGCATATGGGGGATACGCGTCCAGTTCTGCGTCGCATTTTCTCCATACCATTGCCTTGCCAGCTTCATGGAAAACTCAGAATGCACGATGACAGCCTGGGCCGCATCCAGCATCTGGTAATTACATGGATACTTCCAGATGATCTGGCTCAGGTCTTCGGTATTTTTTGTTTCCAGCAAAGCTTGCAGGCCATGTGATTCATACAGGGCCTGCGCCCAGATTTGCGGACGTTCAGCCGTCATATCCAGATGCGCCAGCAAACCGCTGAGGAAGAAATCATGCAAGACCACGATACCCGGATAGCGCGCCAGCATATCCAGCATATAAGTGTGATAGGTGGAATTGCCGAGGTTATACAAGACGCGCTGATAACGGTCTGCATGCTGTTCAAACCACTGCCATGAGCGCACAGGGAAATTGGCCGCCAGCCAGGGGTCACCAATTTCTTGCTGGTCGACGATCAGTTCTATGTCGTAATACACAGCCAGTTCGGGCAAGAGTTCGGCACTGAAATCAGCAATGCCAGAACGCTCTGGTGGCAAGGGCGAGAAGTAAGCCAAACGTGGCTTGATCTGGTCTTGCAACTGGCTGACAAATACCGCCTGCTTGCTGCGCTGATATTCATGCTGCGCCTCGAATGCGGTGATGGCAGTTTTTGCCGATGCATCCCAGGAAAATTTCTTCGCCTGCTGCACCCCATGTTCACGCAAACTCTGCAAATAGTTTTCGTCTGTCAGGGCGCTCAGCATCTTGCCGGTAATGGCTTGCTCATCGTAAGGATTGAACAAGGCATCTTCACGGCCTATCACTTCTGGCAGGCTGCTGGTATTGGAAGCAATCACCGGTGCGCCGCAAGACATGGCTTCCAGCGCAGGCAGGCCAAAACCCTCATGCCAGGACGGGAAGACAAACAATGTGCAGGCGTGATACAGCAATGGCAAATCTTCATCGGCGACATAGCCAGTCAGGATCACATCATTGCTGGCCAGGCCAGCATCCGCCGCCAGTTTTTGCAAACGTATACGGTCGGCATCCTGCACACTGCAAACAATCGCCAGTTGATAATTCTTGCGTACATCGCCGGGCAATTTGGCAAAAGAGCGTATCAGTGCTTCGACATTTTTTCGCAAGTCTATGCCACCGGTGTACATGACATACGGGCGTTGCAAACCAAAGCGGTTTTTGATTTCCTGCAAGACCGCGGGATCGGGATCTTGCACATAAAACCTGTCATCGACTGCCGATGAAATATTCACGATGCGTTCAGGTGGCAGATGCAGGCATTCCAGACCTTCGCGCCTTGAGGATGCAGAAATAGCCAGCAACAAATCGGCACGCTTGAGTGCCTGGATTTTTCTCAGATACCAGGCCTTTACCTGCTCGTTTTCCAGATAGGGTTTGGCATTGATGAGAGGGATCAGATCATACAGGGTCACTGCAGTAGGCTGATACTCGCCATTCAGGCCCACGCTGGTCAGTGCATCATCGGTCAGGCCCTCAAACAGGCTGCTGACATGGACGATATCAGGCCGCCATTCTGCCAGCGCCTGTTCGCGCACCAGCTCACCGGCACGGGTGCGCCAGCGGTTGCGGTGATCGAACTCGCTGACCGGGCCAGGACTTTTCCAGTAATGGATGTGCTGTGGTGCTATCAAGTTGGCAAAGGCTTGCCTGACTGGCTCCAGGCTATCGGCAAACAAGCTATTCAATAGCAAGTGCACTTCATGCTTGCCAGCATTGCTTGCCATTGCCTGCGCCAGTGCCAGGGAATATCTGCCTATGCCGCGATGGCGGCTACCAGTGGACTGGCAAGCTTGTAAATCAATGAGAATACGCATCTGGTAACCTGTTTATTCCTGGCGAATTATTTCTGTCTGGAGCTTGTCGAAGATGATTTGTGCTTTTGCTGACAGGCGCGCATCTGTCGCTCTTCTGGATGGCGTATAAGCCTGTTTTCCAGCAGAAACCACCTGGGGAGCCAGGCGGGGTTGCAAACCCTTTCTCACCCTGAGCTCTATACCCGGGAAATATTTCAATATTCTTAATGCCAGATTCTTGATAGCAGGAACTGCCACTACCCGGCGTACCACTCGCCCTGGCAAGCTGCGCAGGCTGAATTTTGCATTTTTCAGGGAAGATATTGTTCTTGTTACATATCTGAAAGGTGCAGTCATCTTCCAGGAGCTACTGGAGTACACAGCATCAAGTTCTGCACGTAATTGCTTTTCGTTCATGATGTATCAAGAAAATGATTCAGACGCTAAAAAGAACGCAAGTATAAACCAAGCGCCTTACCAGACCCCGGCAAACTTAGAGGCTGTCGCGAAATTAAGATGGCTAGGCGTCGCCGACGCAGACAGTACTTTAGTACGGCAAGGAGGCGCAACAACGCTAGGTTAATTTCGCGACAGCCTCTGATTCAAGCTTTTGTATATCTGCTATGCTGACAGCAGTTCAAGACTCTTTCCGCAAAAAATCATGACAAAAATCATCTCCGCGAATCTGAATGGCATACGTTCTGCTGCCAAAAAAGGCTTTTTTGAATGGATGCTCAAGGAAAACCCTGATGTCGTCTGTGTACAGGAGCTGAAAGCCCAGGAAGCGGATATGACGCCGGATTTCCTCAATCCGCACAAATATCATGGTCATTTTCACTATGCCGAGAAAAAAGGTTATTCCGGCGTGGGTGTCTATAGCAAGAAAGAGCCGGATGCCGTCTATATAGGCTTTGGTAGCCCGGAATTCGATGCAGAAGGCCGCTATGTGCGCTGTGATTTTGGCAAGTTATCGGTAATCTCCTTGTATTGCCCTTCTGGTTCTTCCTCGCCTGAAAGGCAGGAAGCCAAGTTCCGTTTCATGGAATTGTTTTACCCGCATATGCAACAACTGATCGCCGAAGGCAGGGAAATCATCATCTGCGGCGACTGGAATATCGCCCACAAAGAAATCGATCTGAAAAACTGGAAGAGCAATCAAAAGAATTCTGGCTTCTTGCCAGAAGAACGCGCCTGGATGACACGCCTGTTTGATGAGCAAGGCTGGCTGGATGTCTACCGTCACTTGCATCCGGAAACCACGGGCGAAGCCTATACCTGGTGGAGTAACCGTGGCCAGGCATGGGCAAACAATGTGGGTTGGCGTATCGACTACCATGTCGCCACCGCTGGCATAGGCAAAAAAGCACATACTGCGGCAATCTACAAGGAAGCGCGCTTCTCTGACCATGCACCACTGATCATAGAATATAAATAATTTGTAATCTATTGCGCAAAAAAATGCCCGTCAATGAGACATTGACGGGCATTTTTTATATCCAGAACATCAGTCTGGCAAACGCTTCACACGGTCACGTCTGACTTCAGTCAATTTACTGCCCTGCTCCCGCACATAAGACTCAAATGCTTCAAGGTCACGGCCTATCAGCTCCTTGTCCTTGGCTTGTTTCAATACCGCAAAACCATCACCACCATCAGCAATAAAACTGTTCACGATCACGTTATATTGCTGGTTCAGGTCGAGTGGCTTGCCCTTGATTTTGACATCCTTGATACGCTCATTGATCCCGGCACGCGGGTCATAACTGTAGCTGAGAGTGTGCGACACAAACAGTTTTTTGGGATCATTCACTTCACGACCCAGCCACTGCAGTTGCAGCAGGGTCAGGATGTTGGCCCCTGTCAGTTTGACGCGCACCAGGTTATTGCCAAAGGGTTGTACTGCATACAGGTCACCATAAGAAACCGCGACCGGGCCACTGGCCTTGCCGGAAGGCAGGTCGCTGCGTATGCCGCCAGCATTCATGAAAGCCACATCGGCACCACCGGCATGTTGGCCATGATGCAGCTGGGAATCGGCGATGATATTACCGAGGGCGCTGTCAAATACACCCGCTTCGCTATTACGCGACAAGGGTGCGCTCAGGTTGACGATAGGACGCTGGCGCAAGCCTGCGGTTTGTGCCGCTACCTGATCCACCAGTTGTTTGGCTGCAGGGTCTGCCTGCAATGCTTGCTGGTCGATCAGATGATTGACCGCCACTGCATTGACGACCTGGTTGGTCTTGCGGTCTATCGTCAGAGTAGACTCGGTCAGGAAGGAACCATAACTGCGCCCCTGCACCACCAGCCTGCCATCTATCTTGCAGGTATAGCCCTGGTGTGAATGACCAGAAACGACGAGGCTGACAGCCTTGTCGAGTTTCTTGCTGATGTCGATGATAGGCCCCTGCAAACCTTCGCAACGATAGCTGGGATCAGTTTCTGCCCCTTTGTAGATTGCTCCTTCATGTATCAACACGACGATGGCGGCGACGCCCTGTTTTTGCAATTCAGGCACATAACGGTTGATGGCAGTCGCTTCATCTTCAAAGCGCAGGTGCTTGACCGCATCGCCTGCAACCAGATTGGGTACATCGGAAGTTACCGCACCAATAAAGCCTATACTGACATCACCGACCTGGCGTATCACATAAGGTGTCAACCAGGGTTTGTCGCTGCCGGCTTCATGGATATTCGCACCGAGGTAAGAAAATTTTGCGCCCTTGAAGTTTGCATAGGCGCAACCACCCGTCGGGCATTCTCCCTTGATTTTGCGCATCAGGTCAGCCGTGCCATTATCAAATTCATGGTTGCCAACTGCCGTTGCCGACAAATCCAAGCGATTCAGGGCTTCGATGACAGGTTCATCTTTCATCAGGGCAGAACCCATGGGTGATGCACCGATCAAGTCACCAGCACCAACCAATATGCTGGAACCAACAGCCGCGCGACGCTCTTTGAGCTTGGTCGCCAGGAAGGCATAACCGCCTGCCGGCACTGAGATTTTTTCACCAGGGCGTGCTAGATTATTTTTTGTGGCGACATAAGGTACAGGCTGATCTGCCTGCAGGTTGCCATGGAAATCGTTAATACTGAAAATGGTCACGTCCACCGTGCCGGATTGAGGTGGTGTTGTACTACAGGCGCTGAGCCATCCTGCAGATACCAGCAATAAGCTTTGCTTCAAGAATTTCATAGGTCGATCCAGAAGTACAAAATAAAAAAAAGCGGCAAGTGCCAGGCACTCACCGCTTCTCATTTTACTGCGCTATATCAGAACTCATACTTGACTGTCGCTTGAATAGCCCATTGAGATTCACCTTTTACCTGGCGAACATCATAGCCTTCAACTTCTTTTCTGACATTGTAAACATAACGGCCTTGAGCATCGATACCGCCAAAGTCGACGAAACTACGTGCCTGACCACCACCGCTTTGGAAACCGATTTCATTAATACGGCCCCATTTTTTATTGAGCAGGTTACCAACGTTAAACAAGTCCAGTGTGAAGACGGCCTTGTTGTTTTTGTAGCCTGGCAACTCTTGGGACAAACGCAAATCAAAGCTGTTAGTCCATGGAGAGAAGCTGCTATTACGTTTCGCTACACCACCAGCAGATTTTGCCAGATCTGGATTTGCGTTAACAAATTCCCAGAAACGTGTTTCATTTACCTTGCTGGTTGCAGTATCACCTGCAAACACAACCTGACCAGAACCAAATGCAGACGGGATGTACATCAAGTCATTACCGGCAACACCGTCACCGTTCAAATCGTTGTTGACAGTCCAGCTATATGGCTTGCCTGAACGGCCTTCATAGAACAGACCCAAAGTTGTCTTCAGGTTGGAGAAGAAGGCTTTTTGCCATGTCAGGGTTGCATTGATACGGTCTTTTACCAGATAGGCAGAATTCGCAGCAATTTTTTCGTTCGGATTAAAAATGGAACGTGCAGCCCAGTTGGAGTTGGCTACTGATGAAGTCAAAGGGCTGACTTCAGTTGCATCAGTATAGGTATAGGACAGTGCCCAGCCAAAACCTTGTTTTTGCGGACGGGACAAAGTCACAGTGGCCAGGTTACCGCCGCCTTCATCGGTTTTTGCTGCCAACAGGACGTTGTTGAAGTTAACATTGCTCAAAGCCTTGGCACGGAAACCAGTACATACGCCAGAAGTGATTGAACTACCTGTCGCTGTCCAGCAAGCCGGGTTGTAACCTTGTGGCGTGTAGAACAATTGACGACCGTCACTACCTGTTGCTGTCGGGCCACCCAGATTCAGGTGCTCATAGTAGATACCAACCTTGTTTTTGGTGTACAGATATTCAGCACTCAATACCAGGCCATACCATGGCAATTCGTGATCGATCGCCAGGTTACCCTTCCAGACAGATGGCTGTCCCAGACCAGGTTGCAAGAAATCAACGTTGGCAGCAGGTGTTGCACCAGCAAGATTAGTAGGTTGCTTGGTTGGGTCTGGATTGAACAAACCTTCGCTTGCGCAGGCAGCAAAACCGGAGTTACCGCAACCGATGATACGGGTAGAAACACCTGTGTTGGAGAATGGGTTGGACAACCAGACGTTGGCCGCTGCACCCTGGAACAGACCCAGACCACCACGTACCTGTGTTGGACGAGCAAGATCAAACGTGTAGTTGAAACCTACGCGTGGCTGTATCAGGCTCTCGCCATCAATGGTTTGGGTATTATCCAGACCAAAACCACCAGTTTGACGTACGCCAGTCGCCGCATTGCCAGCAACAACCGGAGCTGCAGCCGCTGCATTCGCCTGAGGACGCTCGCTGATTTTTGGTGTATCCAGACGAACGCCAAACATCACGGACAGGTTTTTATTGACTTTCCATGTGTCTTGCAGGAATGCGCCATAGTTTTTCAGATTGAACTTGGCAACTGCATTATCCAGAGTACCGCCAGCAACCGGAACTTGTACTGTGTAGCTGGATGGACGGCCGCGGCTGAAGTTTTCCAGAACAGCTGCTTCCACTTGCGCAGCAGTTGCTGTTGAACAGTTGATTGCGCCGAAAGTATACGTAAATGCAGCGGTGCTGTTTGTACAATTGAAAGTGTAGTTACCCGACACGTTTTGCAGGAAGGCGTTGTAGACATCATTATTGCTGTAGTCGCCACCGAATTTGATTTCGTGGTCACCCTTGATCCAGTTTGCGCCCAGATAGATATCAGAGGTTTTTGTACGCAGAATGTTATTCTGACGGCTCAATTCTGTACCGAAATTCAGGAAACGCGTACCTGTAGGAACACCAGATCCGGCATCTGCTGGCAATGCACCACTGAATGAAAGACCGATGGCAGGCAAATTCGCATTGTTTTTAGGCACACTGTCGTAATTGCGTTGCGACACTTTCAGCTCGGTCGAGAACGTTGGCGTCCAGTCTGCAAACCATTGGCCAACTGCAGTCTCTATCGTTTTGTTTTGTGTATACCAGTAAGAATTCAGCGACAAACCAGTAGCAGAGATGCCAGGGAAAATCGGTTCAGACTGTTCAGTTTTCGAATAACGGAAATTGGCGCGGTGATCGTCATTGATATTCCAGTCCAGTTTGATCAGCGAATCTTTGACATTCAGTTTAGTGCCTGCAGGAACGTCAGCAGTACCAATATCGATACCATAGCGGGACTTGGCGACAGTTTGTGCGCTGGCAATGGCTGAATTTGTGATACCGACGTTTGTTTGGGAACTACCCAAAGGACCGAAAGATGGTGCCGCACGTGTGCTATTGAGCTCTTCCAGGCTGACGAAGAAGAATAACTTGTCTTTGATGATAGGGCCGCCAATTGTCAGGCCCTTGACGTCTTCTTTGAATCCAGCAGCATCAAAATAGCTGTCATTTGTCGCGTTATAACGCCTGCCAACGAATTTGTCATCGCGGTAGACATAATAAACACTGCCCTTGAATTCATTCGTACCCGACTTGGTGACAGCATTGATGTTCGCACCTGTATAGCCTTTTTGGGTAACGTCATAGTTGGAGACGTTAACCTGTACGGATTGAATCGCATCGATGGAAATAGGTTGTTTTGCCGTTGGCAAACCATTCGATTCCAGACCGAAAGTGTCATTAATGGCGACACCGTCTATCGTGATGGAATTGAAACGGGAGTTTTGACCACCGGCAGAGATTTCGCCACGTTCTTTATCTGTTTGCGAAATACGTGCATCTGTACGGGCATAGTCGGCCAGATTACGCTGGATCGAGCCAAGTGCAGCCAGTTCGCGGGAACCGATATTGGTACCAGCACCCATATTGCCTTTATTGAACTTGTCAGAGCGTGCTGCAGAACCTGAAACTTCAACTACCTGGACAGCAGGGTCAATACCAAGGACAGCGTCAACGCTGGCGGTTTCTGCCAATTGAATAAATACGTTTTCACGTTTTTCTGTCGCGCCATTTTGCGTGATAGTGATCGTGTATGGACCACCAGTTCTCAAACCGCGTGCCGTGTAACGACCTTGTGTATCTGTAATCGTATTGTTTACTGAACCGGATTCAGTATGAACAATGGTAACTTTCGCTCCACTGACTGGCTTACCGTCAACACTTGTAACCAATCCGCTAATACCAGATGTGGTGTTTTGGGCGTATAGAGGCGCGGCTGCAAAGGCCATTGCCAAACTCAGGGTGAGCGGAGCTAGCCTGAACTTATTGTTAATCATAATTGAGACTCCAATATAGAACGAAAATTACTTCAGAATGGTAAAAATTGTTTAGCTTGAAACTTGAAACCACAAACTACGCCTACAAATCAAAAAACACTGATTCAATAACTGAAATAGCTTTTTTTATTTCTAAGCTATTTGTGATGGAATTCTGCTCAAAACTGCTTAAAACATATCGCGCAATCGATTGCTTATTTCTCAAAAAAAACAGACGGACCTTTTTACAGTACGCCTATCTCCAGGGAATATCCTTAAATTTGAGCGATTTGCGGGACGGCAAATGTCTGCCAATTAGATATTTTTATATGTGAAAATAGTCTATCACATAAAAAAATCGAACTTACAGAGTGTTACATCCAATTATGTACAGATCATGACAAAGTGGTTTTCACGGCAATATTTTGTCACAATTGTGCGACATATTGCTATAAGACCACTATTTTTGATTTGAAATAAGCTTATTTTGCCGAATATACAACGGGAGCTATCCCTTTGACATTGGTTTGATATGGCGGCAGTGCGCTGATACTGACACCTTTCGCCCGCGCATAAAGCGGCATAACTTCAGGGAAATGACGCTGGATTTCTGCGATACGGGTCTTGCCTGCCGGGTGCGTGGATAGCCATTGTGGTGGCGCACCTTTGCTGACTATACCCATTTTTTGCCACAGGGCGACACCAGCACGTGGGTCATAACCAGCTCTGGCAGCAATATCAAGGCCGACAATGTCCGCTTCAGTTTCATCTTCACGGGAGAATGCCAGCATGCCGAATTTGGCAGCTCCACCAGCCAGACCACCTGCCAGATTGGGATCATAGCCTTTGGCACCTGCCCACAATTCCACCAGTTTGACGCCGATATTGGCCGCCACTGCCTTACCGGCGCGCTCAGCACCATGCTCGCGCAGGGCATGGGCAATTTCATGGCCCATGACCATGGCAACTTCATCGTCGGTAAGTTTCAGGGTATCGAGAATACCGGAATAAAATGCGATTTTCCCGCCGGGCATGCAATAGGCATTGACCTGCTTTGAGCCTATCAGGTTGACTTCCCATTTCCATTGCTTCGCCCGCTCATTCCATTTCAGGGCATGCGGGATCAATTTGTCAGCGATGGCTCGCAGGCGTATGACTTGAGGATGATTGGCCTGCCCCAGGGCATTTTTTTGCTCAGCTGCACGCATGGTTTGTGCATATTGCGTCGCAGCCTGTCCTTCCAGAGCACCAGTCGGTGCCAATTTGCGCATGATGGACATTTCACCCACTTTGACACCTTCCTGTTGCGCATTGCTTTGCGCGTTACCAGTCAGGGTAACAGTCAACAAGCTGGAAAATAGTAAGGCGTAGTGGTTCAGTTTCATGGCGAATTTGAGCAATGGAATACGCAGAATGATAAGCCCAAATTGGGTATGTTCATCTGTATTTAAAGGCAAATGCCCTGAATTTTATTGACTGACAGTCACCAGCAGCTCTTTTCCGGCTCAACTCCGCGTACTGACAGATAACAAGCCAGCCTCTACAGACTGCTCGTCCGCAAGAGTCGTGCACGCCCTTCATTCCAACTTCTGGCAAAAAAAGAAATATTTCTGAAACTAAACAGTTTCATTTATGTCTACGCAAATATTTCCTTTAAGACAATTGACTTCCAGTACACAAGTCACTGCGTACTCGAGTCTTTTTAACGCGCATAAGCACTGACTATTGAATTGTGTCCCATGACTTTATCTTCCACCAAACTACCTCCCCTGCGTTACCAGTATCTGGATTTCCTGCGCGGCTTTGCCGCACTGCTCGTGATTTATCAACATACGGTGGATTTCGCCATGATGGCACGGCAGGATGTGATTTTGAATGCCACTGAATCCGGCATAGCCCATTTTTTCACCAGACAGCTTGGCCTGGGTGAAGCAGGGGTCTGTATTTTTTTGATGGTCAGCGGCTTTGTCGTCCCCTTCAGCCTGGCCAGTTATCCGGTCAAACCTGTCACCACTTTTGTCATACACCGGTTTTTCCGCCTGTATCCAGCGTACTGGCTGTCTGCAGTACTTGGCTTGATTTTTGTCTGGTGGCGTTTTGGCAGCGAGCATGGCGGCAATGAAATCAGCTGGCTGATGTTCTTTGCCAATCTGACGATGTTCCAGGCGTTCATAGGCATAGAAAATATCATAGGCTCTTACTGGACTCTGACACTGGAACTCTTGTTTTACATTACCTGTATTTATCTGTTCAAACGCAAGAAGCTGACTTCACTGAAAAGCATATTGATGTTTTTTGTTGGTTTACTGATCTTGCGTGAGGTGCTGCGTCATGTCCCGACCATATCAGCTTATTACTGGAATGTTTTCTCTTACCTGCGTTACACGGGCTATATGTTCTTTGGACTTTTATTCCGAGAATGGCTGTTCAAAGGGGACAAGGCTGCAGCGAAAAACGCCATCATCATACTTGCTTTGACCTTTGTCTCTTTTGCAGGCAAGGACATCCTGCGCATATGGTCATTGCAGGCGGAATATCTGAAAACACCGATGACACAGTTTGCGGCAATTGCGATCTTTGTGCTGGTTACCAGTATTTTCAAAACAGGTGGCAAGACGGGTGATTTTCTGGGCAAGATCAGTTATTCCATGTACCTGTTCCACCCGGTTATTTTTTACCCGCTTTACACTTACTGCTGGATCACTCTGCCGCCAGAGATACAAGCGCATCCGCATCTGTTTTTCTTGCTGTCGGCGATATTGACGATCATCTTTTCTTACTTCAGCTATCGCTGGATAGAAAATCCAGCGATAGCATGGGGCAAGCACATTACGCAAAGACGCAATGGCAGTCGCGAACAAAGCCAGCAATTACTTTTTGCGCAAACGGAACACGGCAAGACTGCCACGCAGATTGGGTAGCCAGGTGACTGGCTTGCCTTCATGCAGGGCGACGCATTCCAGTACATTGAGGCCTACTTCATTGGCGAGATCAGAGAAATCATGGATAGTCGCGCAGCGTACGTTAGGCGTGTCATACCATTCATAAGGCAGGGATTTTGAGACTGGCATCTTGCCGCGCAATAAGGCAGTGCGGTGTGGCCAGTAACCAAAATTGGGGAAGGAAACAATGGCTTCCTGCCCAACCCTGGCGATGTCACGCAACAAGGGTTCGACATGCTTCATCATCTGCAAGGAGTTTAAACACATGACAGTATCGAAGCTATTGTCTTCAAACATGCCAAGGCCATTTTCCATATCCTGCTGTATGACATTGACAGCGCGAGTGGCGCAGGCGAGTACCTTGTCATCGGCGATTTCTATGCCATAGCCGCTGCATTGTTTATCGCTTTGCAGATAATCCAGCATGACGCCGTCACCACAACCCACATCCAATACTTGTGCCTGCGGCTTGATCCAGTGCGCGATGAAAGCCAGGTCTGGTCGCAAGACGTTTAATTCAGAAAAATTCATGCTGCGGCTCCCAATAAATCGGCTTGCGGTTCAGTCTGTAATTCTGTATCTATGCGCTGGTAATAGGCGGCGATCAGGTTCAGGTAACGTGAGTCATCCAGCAGGAAAGCATCATGCCCGTGCGGTGCATCGATTTCTGCATAACTTACAGTGCGTTTATTGCTGACCAGGGCTTTGACAATTTCGCGGCTACGCTCTGGTGAAAAACGCCAGTCAGTCGTGAAAGAGGCAAGCAGGAACTTGGCCTTGGTTTGTGCTAGCGCCTTGGCCAGATCGCCACCGGTATGGCGGGCGGGATCAAAATAATCGAGCGCCTTGGTAATCAGCAAATAAGTATTTGCATCGAAATAATCCGAGAATTTATCCCCCTGGTAACGCAGGTAAGACTCGATTTCAAAATCTACGCCATAGCCAAACTGGTAGTCGCCGCCTTTGAGGTCACGGCCAAATTTTTCTGCCATATCGTCATCCGACAGATAGGTGATATGTCCTATCATGCGCGCCACACGAAGGCCGCGGCGCGGCACGACTTTGTGGGCATAGAAATCACCACCGTGGAAATCAGGGTCAGTCAAAATCGCCTGGCGTGCCACATCATTGAAAGCAATATTTTGTGCCGAGAGTTTGGGGGTAGATGCCACCACCACGCAATGACGCAGGCTATCCGGATACAAAATACTCCAGGCCAGCGCCTGCATGCCGCCGAGTGAGCCGCCCATGACGGCAGCAAATTGCGTAATGCCCAGGCGCTCTGCCAGCCTGGCCTGGGCATTGACCCAGTCTTCCACTGTCACGACAGGAAAATCTGCGCCATATGGTTTGCCGGTGGCAGGATTGGTATGCATGGGGCCGGTAGAACCAAAGCAGGAGCCGAGGTTGTTGACGCCAATGACAAAAAACTTATTGGTATCGACAGGTTTGCCCGGTCCTACCATATTGTCCCACCAGCCCACATTCTTGGGATCGTCTGCATATACGCCAGCCACATGGTGGGAGGCATTCAGGGCATGGCAGATCAGGACTGCATTGGATTTGGCTGCATTGAGCTGTCCATAGGTTTCCACCATCAGGGTATAGCCTGCAATTGAGGTGCCGTTTTGTAAGGCCAAGGGCTGGTCGAACTGAAACGCTTGTGGCGTGACGATGCCAACTGATCCAGGTAAGGATGACATACACTCTTCCATCGGGATTGAACCCGTTATCAAAAAACTCAGGAAGGCTAAAAGGTGGGCTGAATGTGGGAGGTAGTAAGCTGCATTCAAGCTCGCTTTAGCCGTATTTATCATTCGGGATGTTTTCCGAACCGCGCCCGCAAGCTGATTTTCAAATCGGCGCAATAGGTGAAGGATAAACCAAGTCAGGCACCGAGGTCAAACCCCAGTGCCGGTACAATGGTAATTTTAATGCACGCTTGTTAATGTAAAGTAGGCGACTGCGCGCCCATGGCCGCCAGGGTTTCCCTGATGGTTACCGAGTCATAGCTGCGCAGGATTTTTTTGACATGTCCTTGCAGAGCATCGAGACGGGTGTTCAATATCTCTTGTTTAATTTCAGGCAACAAGGCTGCCGGCATAGACAATTCACGGAACCCCATGCCTGCCAGCAAACGTGTCAGGCGTATATCCCCGGCCATACCACCGCAGATGGAGACTGGTATGCCAGCCCTGTCACCCGCCGTGATGATCATTTGCAAAAGTTGCAAAATGGCCGGGTGCAAATCATCATACAAATGGGCGACTTCATGATCTGCCCTGTCGATGGCCAGCGTGTATTGAATCAAGTCATTGGTCCCGACAGACAGGAAATCCAGTTTCTTGACAAACATCGGCAGCGACAAGGCTGCTGCCGGGATTTCTATCATGGCTCCGATGGCAATCTCTGCATCAAAGTCTTTGCCTTCCTTGCGCAACTCAGTCTTGGCCTGCTCTATCATGGCCAGGGTCTGGTCTATCTCAAAACCATGCGCCATCATGGGTATCAGTATCTTGACCTTGCCAAAAGCCGAGGCACGCAAGATGGCACGCAGTTGCGTCAAAAATAATTGCGGCTCCGCCAGGCAATAGCGTATGGCCCGCAAACCCAGTGCGGGATTGAGAATATTATGCTCGGTCGTATCCAGCGGTTTGTCAGCTCCCACATCCAGTGTGCGTATCGTCACTGGCCTGCCCTTCATGCCTTGCACTGCAGTACGGTAAGCCTCGAACTGTTCGTCTTCTGTCGGCAGCTTGTGTTGCTGGCCGCTGCTTTCCATGAACAGGAATTCTGAACGAAACAAACCCACCCCACTGGCACCGGCTTCCAGCGCGTGGGCGGCATCCTGTGGCAATTCTATGTTTGCCAGCAGCGTTATTTCTACACCATCCTGGGTAATCGCCGGTGTCTTTTTGAGTTTATGGAGTTTTTTCCTGGCCTTTGCCAGTATGGCCTGACGTTCACGGTATTGTTCCAGCACCAGGGTGCTGGGCGCAACAATGACAACACCGGCGTCACTGTCGATGATGAGCCAGTCATCCTGATCGATCAGCCTGGAAGCATTGCCCATGCCGACTACGGCGGGTATGCCGAGGCTGCGTGAGACGATGGCAGTATGGGAATTGTGACCGCCTTCATCGGTGACAAAACCGGTAAAGGCAACATCACGGAACTGCATCATGTCAGCCGGTGAAATATCCCTGGCAACGACGATCATATTGGCATTGCGTTCATCTATGCCATCCGAACGTACCGCGCTACCTGCTGTGCCTGTCAACACCTTGAGCACACGCTCTGCCACTTGCTGGATATCAGCCTTGCGCTCACGCAGGTAGTCGTCTTCGATTTCATCAAACTGGGCTGACAATTCATCAATCTGGCTGACCAGTGCCCATTCAGCATTGTAGTGGCGGGTGCGTATGATATCGAGTGGTGCTTCGGATATCATGGGATCAGACAGTATCAGTACATGAACGTCAATGAAAGCACCGAGCTCGGTCGGTGCATCGGCAGGCAAATCTGACCAGATCGCCTGTAAATCCTTGTGTACCTGGGCGATGGCTTGCTGCAGTCTTTGCACTTCTGCCTCAACTTGCTCTTGCCCTACCAGGTAATGTTGTACATCCAGTGCCGCTGGACGCAGCAAATGTGCGCGTCCGATTGCTATGCCGCGTGAAACAGGGATGCCTTGCAGTGTAAAAGATGCCATGCTTCGTCCCCCAAAATTACATTATCTCCGGGCGCTATGTCATGCCGCCCTGTCATCGTTTTAGTGTACAGAGTATAGCTATGGAAAAAATTCCAGACTGCTTAATCAGACTGCTTAATACATATAAACCCGCATACAGAACTACATAAACAAGTGCTGCCTGATTTTGCTACTTCCATCAAAGGGAGACACGGTAGCTGAATAGAGTAAGAACGACAATCAGAAATATGTTGCCATTTGTTTCGACTGCGCAGCAGTCAGGCACATATTTCCGTAACGACTATTCACCTTCACCAAACTTGTCATTGATCAGGGCCTGGATGGCGTCAAAACAGGCTTGTTCATCTGCACCATCAGTCTCCAGCAAAACTTTACTCCCCTTGCCCGCTGCCAGCATCATGACACCCATGATGGACTTGCCATTGACGCGGCGGCTATTGCGTGTCAGCCATACTTCAGCCTTGAATTTGCTGGCGGTTTGCGTAAATTTTGCGGATGCACGTGCATGCAAACCCAGCTTGTTGATGATTTCAATTTCTTGTTGGATCATGCTTCACTTTCTTTCTTCTGTTTATAGAACTTACGCAAAATTGTTCCAGCAAGGCGCAGCGACGAAGGCAGTACTTTAGTACGACTAGGCGCTGTAACGCAGCTGGGGCAGTTTTGCGTAAGTTCCCCCTTAACCTGGTGATAAACGCACTCTGTTATCAAGTCTGATCGCGCCATTCTGGCCACCAGCCAGCGCCATCTCCACCACAACATCAAGTACGTCACTACGATAAGTTATCGCCCGCAAGAGCATGGGCAGGCTGATACCGGCAATGATGGCCACCCGATCAGGGTCACCGAGTTGTCTGCAGCAATTCGATGGCGTGCCACCCATGACATCAGTGATCACCAGCACGCCGGAACCATCATCCAGACGCAGCACGGCTTCACGGGCGAGGCGGTTGACTTCATCAATGTTCTGGTCGGCAATAACATCTATCGCTTCAAAGCGCTCAGGCATGCCACGAAATACATGGGCGGCAGCCTGCATGAAAGCCGTGCCCAGGGGTGCATGCGTCATTAAAAGTATGCCAACCATCGTTCTCTAACTCTCTTGTGACGGCCAGCGCTGGCCGCCCTCTTTCATTTATTAAAACTGCAAATTATGCTGCAAAATTAAGTACGGACTCAGGATGCAATTGCGGTTTCCAGTGCATCAATAAACATGCCAGCAACATTGAAGCCTTTTTGCTGGGTAATTTCCTGGAAACAGGTAGGGCTGGTCACATTGACTTCCGTCAGGTTCGCGCCAATAACATCTAATCCTACCAGCAACAGGCCTCTTTGATAAAGTTCGGGTGCCAAAGTCTGCGCAATCTCAAGATCGCGGGCAGACAATTCCTGCGCCACACCTATGCCGCCAGCAGCCAGATTACCCCTGACTTCACCGTTTTGCGGAATACGCGCCAGTGCAAACGGTACAACCTTGCCACCGATCAGCAGTATCCTTTTGTCACCATGGACAATTTCAGGAATATAGCGCTGCACCATAATGGTACGGCTACCATTCACCGTCAGCGTCTCGATGACAGAACCCAGGTTCATGCCATCGTCACGGATACGGAAAATACCGGTGCCACCCATGCCATCAAGTGGCTTGAGGATAATGTCCTGATGTTCTTTATGGAAAGCGCGGATACGTTGCTCATCGCGCGTCACAAGTGTCGGTGCCGTGAACTGGCTGAACTGGGCGATACTGAGCTTTTCATTATGATCGCGGATGGCTGCCGGTTTATTGAAGACCCGCGCGCCCTGCTGCTCTGCCAGTTCCAGCAAATAAGTCGCGTAGATATATTCCATATCAAATGGCGGATCTTTGCGCTGCAGGACGGCATCAAAAGCACTCAGTGGCAAAGATTCAGGCTCTGACAATCTGAACCAGTCCTCGCTATCCCCGGTCAGTGTGATGCGGCTGATGTTGGCAATCACCTTGCCGCTTTCCAGCGCCATATCATCCGGACCAAAGGCATAAATCGCATAACCACGCTTGTCTGCCTCCACCATCATGGCGTAAGTGGAATCCTTATACGTCTTGAAGTGAGACAGCGGGTCGGTCAGGAAGGCGATTTTCATAAATATGCTCAGTATTCTTGGCTAGGTAACAATCTGATTAATGATTTAATAAACCTCAGGATTTGGATCAGTCTTTTCCAGCTCCAGTGACGCTGCCAGCAAAGCCAGGCGCGCTACGACACCATACATGTAAAATCGATTTGGTGCAGCGGTGCCTGGTTTTGCCTTCATGTCAGGCACTGCATGTTGCTGGGCAAAGGCCAAAGGCACAAAGTGCATGCCAGGCGCATTGAGGTTTTCATCAACACCACGGTCTTCATGCACGCGGTAGAAACCACCAACGACATAGCGGTCTATCATATACACCACAGGCTCGGCCACGGATTCATTGATTTGCTCGAAAGAGTACACTCCTTCCTGCACGATGACATCCCTGACTTCCATGCCATCCTTGATGACCGACATCTTGTTGCGCTGCTTGCGATTGAGATCACGCACTTCGCTGGAATCATGCACGGTCATGATACCCATGCCATAAGTACCGGCATCGGCCTTGACGATGACGAAGGGTTTTTCCTTGATGCCGTATTCCTTGTATTTCTTGCGTATCTTGGCGAGTATGGTATCCACCGCGGCCACCAGCGTATCTTCACCACTGCGGTCATGGAAATTGATGTCCTTGCACTTGGTAAAGAAGGGATTCAGCATCCACGGATCGATATCCACCATCTTGGCGAATTTCTTGACCACTTCATCATAGGCATGGAAGTGATTGCTCTTGCGGCGCAAGGCCCAGCCTGCATGCAGTGGCGGCAGCAGGGTCTGTTCATTGAGTTCTTCGAGTATCGCCGGTATGCCTGCCGACAAATCATTGTTCAGCAGGATGGTGCAAGGGTCGAAATTCTTCAGGCCCAGGCGGCGGCCATTGGCGGAGCGCTCCAGCGGCTCCAGTATCAGCTGGCTGCCATCTGGCAAATCGATGGGTGTTGGTTCGGTAATATCTGCGGACAGCGAACCCAGACGCACGTTCAAACCAGTCTGGCGGAAAATCTGCATCATGCGGGCAATGTTTTGCAGGTAAAACACATTGCGGGTATGGCTCTCAGGGATGACCAGGAGATTTTTAGCATCCGGGCAATATTTCTCTATCGCCGCCATCGCTGCCTGCACTGCCAGTGGCAACATTTCTGATGCCAGGTTATTAAAACCGCCGGGGAATAAATTGGTATCGACAGGCGCCAGCTTGAAACCTGCATTGCGCAAATCGACAGAACAATAAAATGGCGGGGTATGTTCCTGCCATTCAAGACGGAACCAGCGTTCTATCGCAGGTGTCGCTTCTAATATCTTTTTTTCAAGATCGAGCAGGGGGCCGTTGAGAGCGGTGACGAGATGCGGAACCATAATGACCTTTTGGAGAGCAAGCTGTTGCCAAAATTGAACGCCGACCTCAGCGCCACAGGCAAATCATGACTTGATAAGCTTGGGATGAAATCCCGGTAATCAAGTCGGAATTATCCCAGGCTACACAAAAAAATCACTCAGACTTGGCTAAAAGATCAAAATGCTCGACCACAGGGGCGCTGGCAAAATAAGGGCCGACAATCGCACGCCAGTCGGCAAATGCTGGAGATTCACGAAAATCCACGGTATGGTTTTCCAGCGTAGCCCAATAGATCATGAGCAGGTAACGCTCCGGCGACTCTATACCCTTTTGCACCTTGAAACCCAGGAAACCCTTGGCATGACGTATCACTTCGTCAAGGCCACGCTGTATGGCAACATCAAATTCGGCTTGTTTGCCAGCTTGTATCCGTATATCTGCTAACTCCAGAATCATTTTTAAGCCTTTTATGTTGGAAATTTACTACTATGTTTCATTAAACCAAACCGCGGTCACTCAGTTCTTTCTTGATATATGCATAAAACACCGGGGCGGCAACCACACCAGGGACACCAAACAGGGTTTCCATGACCAGGATGGCGGTCAGCAATTCCCAGGCCCGGGCATTTACTTGTGCGCCAATAATGCGCGCATTTAAAAAGTATTCTGCCTTATGAATGACGATCATGAATACCAGCGAAGCTACGGCCACATTCAGGGATTGTGACAAACCAACAATCACGATGACGGTATTGGAAATGATATTACCCGCCACAGGTATCAGACCTGCCAGGAAGGTAATCGCGATCATGGTCTTGGTCAGTGGCAGGTGTATGCCAGCCATGGGCAGGATGGCAGCCAGATAAATTGCAGTAAACACGGTATTGATCAGGGAAATCTGCACCTGGGCAAACACGATTTTATGGAAAATCTGGCCCAGGTTACTGATTCTTTGCAGCATGGCAGCAGCAAAGGGTTTGTGGTTGCTGTCGCCAGTGACGTCACGCAGGGCAACCATGCTGCCTATGATCATGCCCAGCAACAGGTGTACGATCATATGGCCTGCTTCAGGCACTATCTGCTTCGCCTCACCGGCATGTTCACGCAACCAGTGGGTCATCATTTCTCTTAAGGCTTCCACATCTTCCGGCAGGTTAGTGCTTACCCACTCTGGCAATTGATGGCGTGAAGCTTCAATAATATCCGCCAGCCTTTGCAGCAGGTTTTGCAGGTTACCAGCATCGCTGCGCAAGAAGGCATGGATGCCCCAGCCTGCCAGTATCAGGCCAGTAATCAGGAAAATGGATAAAAACACCACGGCAATCATGCGTGGCTGCTTGTGCCGGAAGCGCAGGGCAATCGCCGGTGCCAGTACATGGATGATGGAAAATACCAGCAATCCTGAGAACAGGGCCAACAGCAATCCTGCCTTCAATACCATTAACAGGGAGATGCCCATCAGGATATACGAGGCATACACAGAAGGTGTCAACGCGGAGTTGACGGAATTGACACTACTGCCAAGAATTTTGCCTTTCATTTCAACACCCCGCTCAAGCCCAGCATCGCACCCAGCACCAGCGCGACTGCTGCCAGAACAGAAATCAGGAAACCCATGGATCGCTTGCCTGCATCCTGCAGATAAGCCAGCGCATACATAATTCGTCCCATCAGCCACACCAGACCCAGCAAAGCCGCAGGCATATCCCCGGCCCAGACTGCACATAACCACAGGGCTGGCAAAAAGAATACCATTTGCTCTACGGTGTTTGCCTGCACCCGCATAGCGCGCAAGAATTCAGGCGGCCCATCCATGGCAGGTGCCTTGACCTGGAGCTTGACCCGCAGACGTCCGACTACCATTACATTCCAGAAATACATGCAGAGTACGGCAAGCGTCAGCCAGGATGTCCATTGCAAGTGCATAAGTTCTCCAGTAGAGATGAAAGGCATAAGGGGCTCAAGGAACGTAAATGAGGCCGATTATGTAAAGTACAAGTAAAACGCGAGCCAGGTACAGGAATAGAGTACCAAAAGTATAGTGAAACAGACACTTACATTTTCATGTCTTCTATTTTCGCCGCACAGGCGTTATATACACATTATCACAGGACACATAGAGAAATACGCAGATCCGGGCCATGTGCTTACATTGCATATAAAACAATGCAATCGAGTTGACTGGCCCAGGTGATGTTTATCACATGATCCACATCAAAAGAGGTAAAAAATGAAATTTTCATTCTCAACAATTTCCAAGGCAGCACCTGTACTGGCTTTGCTGGCTGCTGCCGTTGCCGTCCCTGCTGCCCACGCGGCTGACTTTGACGACTATGCCCGCGTCGTCAGCGTTACCCCTCAGGTTGAACAAGTGAACGTGCCGCGCCAGGAATGCCGTACTGAATATGAAACCAGCCAGCGTAATTATCCACGCCAGCAACAGGCTGAGCGCAGTAATGGCGGTGCCATCATCGGTGGTCTGGCTGGTGGTTTGCTGGGTAGCCAGGTTGGCGGCGGCAATGGCCGTATCGCTGCTGCTGCCGTCGGTGCTGTAACTGGTGCCATCGTGGGTGACCGCGTTGAGAACAATGGCAATAACGGCAACAATTACAATAGCCAGCCTGTCTATGAAAGCCGCCCTGTGCGTCAGTGCCGCAATATCGACAGCTGGGAAACCCGTACCAATGGCTACGCCGTGACATATGAGTACCATAACCGTACTTATACCTCGGTCATGCCGTATGACCCGGGTTCACGTCTGCGTATTCATGTGTCTTTGACGCCACGCCCTTAAAACCTGCTTACGATCTTAAGCGCGAGCGCAACAGTAGCTTTGCGGGGCTCATGCGCTGCTCAAAATGCTCATGTACTCAAGTACATTCCGCTTTTTGCGCTGCGTTTTTGTTACCCTTACCCCGCTGACGCCCGCTCGCTACAGATCGTAAACAGGTTTAATCTGCTATTGTTAATGTATTAGTGCCGCTAAATACCACTATTTAGCGGCATTTTTTATTTCCCATCTGTGAATTAAATCACAACCCCCCTTAAAAATCGCACACGCTGCATGAAACATCATGCAATATCATCTGATTGTGCTCAAAACTACTGCAAGACACAGTCGTTTGACTCGAAAATGACCAGAATCAGCATAGGTTTATAGTATTATCTTGCGGCAAACCTCACGCTCATGCTCCGTCTATCATTCATGCAAAAAATGTTAAAAAAATACGGTCTGCTGGTATGGCTATCCCTGATCCTGATTGCAGGTTTTGTGTCCACGACCGTGGCATCTTTTGTCGTTTCCCGCGATGCCATACAACAAGGCATCTCCGAGCAAACCCTGCCCATCACCGGTGACAATGTCTATTCTGAAATCCAGAAAGACATATTGCGCCCTGTATTTGTCTCGTCCCAGATGGCGCATGATACTTTTTTGCGCGACTGGATCATCAATGGTGAAGAAGACAAAGACCAGATCGTCAAGTACCTGAAAGAAATCAAGCAAAAGAACCATGCGATTTCCAGCTTCCTGATATCTGACCAGACCCGCAATTATTATCATGCTGACGGCGTGCTGAAAACCATCAGCGATACCGAGCCACGTGACCAGTGGTTTTTCCGGGTGCGTAGCCTGAAAAGCGATTATGAAACCAATGTCGATATCGACATGGCCAATCGCGACACCATGACCATCTTCATCAATTACCGTATTCTTGATTATTCAGGCAAGTTCATCGGCGTCACCGGCATAGGCCTGACGCTCGATACCATGAAGAACCTGATAGACAGTTACCAGACCCGTTTCCGCAGGAATATTTTTTTCGTCGACCAGAAAGGCAATATTGCCCTGGCAGGCAATAATATGAAAAAGATACGCAGTAACCTGAGCGCCATGCCGGGCCTGGGTAGCCTGGCACCGCAAATCCTGGCGAATCGCAAGAGTGAATCACAGCACCTTGAATACAAGAACGGCACAGAAACCATACTCGTCAATGCACGTTTCATCCCTGAGCTGGGCTGGCATTTGCTGGTAGAGCAGGAAATGGGAAATGAGATCAAGCCCCTGCAAAATGTCTTCCTGATCAATATCGCCATCAGTGCAGGCATTACCCTGGTCATACTGGCGATCTTGCTACTGACTGTCAGGCGCTACCAGAGAAGGCTGGAAAAGTCTGCATCGACAGATACCCTGACCAATTTGCTGAACCGCCAGGCCTTTGATTTTGTCTTCCAGCAGGCGCTGCTTGATAGCGAACGCTCACGCCAGCCCATGTGCGTGGTCTTGCTGGATATAGATTTCTTCAAGAAGGTCAATGACAAGCAAGGCCATCTGGTAGGCGACCATGTGCTCAAGGAAATTGCTCTGATATCCAAGCGCTCATTGCGTGAAAGCGACATCATTTGCCGCTGGGGCGGTGAAGAATTTTTGATCTTGCTGAAAAACTGCACGCTGGAAAAAGCCACTTCGATCGCTGAGAACCTGCGCAACACCATCGCCAATAATGACTTCTCGCGCACCACTGACCTGACACGCACCCGCTTGTCGATTACCGTCAGCATGGGCGTGGCAGAATGCAAGGACAAGGAAAGCGAAGCCAGCGTATTTGAACGTGCCGACCTGGCCCTGTATCAGGCCAAGGAAAATGGCCGTAACAGTGTCTACTTCTCCGAGTGAGAATCAGATATGCGTGCAGCCGCCAAATCTACGGTCGGCTGCGTAAATACCCGGTACAAGTCACCTGCCTGCTGGTCCCATTCACTGAGCCTGCTTTGCTGTAGGACGACGGTCTGCATGTCGCCGCGCGCAATAGGGCCAGTCAGTGCTGCCTGCGTGCCCAGGGCGAAGACATTTTCCAGAGTCTGTCTTGCCAGCGGTGCCGCCATCTTTTGCGCGACTTCTGCAGGTATGCCCGCCGCCTGGTAAGTACGCAAAGCGACTTCCATCAGGGTCACCAGATAATTGCTGGCAAACACAGAACCTGCGTGATACAGCAATTTATTCTCAGCCTGGATGATGACCGTCTCTGCACCTATGGCCTGCAAGGCAGGCACCAATACAGCCAGCGCAGCCTCATCACCTTCCAGACTGCATATCGTGCCGACAAATTGTTCTGCCAGCAAATCAACATTGGCAAAACTGCGCACTGGATGGACACTGGCAACAGTTGCGCCTGCCATTCTGGCGGCCTGCAATTCTGTCGATGCCTTGGCACCGCTGCAATGAAAGATGACGCTGCCATCCTTCAGCAAACCGGCATCTGCCAGTTGCTGGCAAACACTGGTAATCTGGTCATCGCTGACTGTCAGCATGGTCACATCGGCTGGCTGCAATTGTGCGATGGCATCGACTGCCCGCCCAGCACCCAGCCAGGCTACGGCAGTGCTGGCACTTGCCATGCTGCGGTTCAATACCTGCTGTATGGCAAATTGCTGCTGACGCAGGAAATTTTTGGCCAGCACCTTGCCTACCTTGCCTACACCTATGATATTCAGGGTCTTCATGCTTCATTCTTCCGGGAAGCGGCGCAGGCCTTCAAGATCAAGTATGGTGATGCCACCATAATCCACGCTCAGCAAGTTTTTCTTTTCCAGCAATTGCAGGGCCTGATTGGCGCGCTGGCGCGATACGCTGGAGATATAACCTATTTCTTCCTGCGATATCTGGATCTGCATGCTACTACCAGCTTTCAAGCCAGGGTTCAGGTAAGGGTGGAACATGGC
This sequence comes from Undibacterium pigrum, assembly GCF_003201815.1. Lineage (GTDB taxonomy): Bacteria > Pseudomonadota > Gammaproteobacteria > Burkholderiales > Burkholderiaceae_D > Undibacterium > Undibacterium pigrum. Next base: position 125,162 of record NZ_QJKB01000011.1, on the reverse strand, counting down.
TGCCAGGCAACGGGCAACGCGGGTATCAGGGTCGAGCATGCGGTCATATTCCACCAGCGAGATAAACAGGCCCAGGCGTTCATTCAACTGATGCAAGAGAAAGCGGTTAAACGGAATGCTGTTATCCAGCAAATAGCTAAAGGTAGTGCGCGGCATATAGGCGACACGGGTATCACGCAGGGCCACCACATCATAGCGACGCGGCTCGGTCTTCAGCAGCGAGCCTTCACCAAACCAGCCACCTGCCAGCATGCAACTGAAGGTTACCGTCTTGCCATCCGGCGAGATACTGCTCATCTTCAAAAAGCCATCGATGACACCCATCCAGTAATCTACCGTATCCCCCTTGCGACAGACATAGCCACCGGCGGGGATGAAACGTTCAACGACTTCATCTTCCACCTTTTGCATATGTTCCGGAGCCAGCATGCTGGCCCAGATGGACTTGGCAAACCGCTCTTTAGGGTCGCTGATTTTTTTTGTCATATTTGTGCAACGCACCACAGATAATTGCTTCAATTTTTCAGATTGTCAGTCGAATGACAACCACCGGCCCCTGAAGGGTCTACTATCGCTTCAACAAAAAGAATTACGGAGACATTGTAAGCGAGTTGACCATTGCAGCGAAGACTGCAGGCACTCAAAGGCAACGCATTGCAGCTTGCCACTACAATACCTACCGTAAATTTGTCCTCTCAGCTGCATGTAAGCCAGGCGTAAGCATGTTGTAAGAGGGGATCAGGACACTCACAATAAATAAGCCCCAAACAACAGGCTAAGTGGTGGAGACATGAATCAAAAAGAAGCAGCGAATTCGACTTTTCCCAGGTTGTTATTGCAGCATGGGAAAACACGGCCGCAACATCCGGCCTTCCGGGAAAAAGACCTGGGTATCTGGCAAACCTGGAACTGGCAGCAAGTCAATGCAGAAGTGCGCGCCCTCGCCTGCGGCCTGGCCGCACAGGGTTTCAAACGCGGCATGAACCTCGCCATCATCGGTGACAACCGCCCACGCCTGTACTGGGCCATGGCCGCCGCGCAATGCCTGGGCGGCATACCTGTGCCGCTGTATCAGGATGCACCGGCTGCCGACATGGCCTATGTGCTGGAAAATGCCGAGATCGTCTTTGCGATTGTCGAAGACCAGGAGCAGGTTGATAAGCTGCTCGAAATCAAGCAACAGTATGCAGGCATACAGCATATCGCTTTTGATGACGACCGCGGCATGCGTCATTACCATCAGCCGGAACTGACATCCTACGCAGCCCTGCAAGAACTGGGACGTGCTTACGATATCGCCCATCCCGATTTTTTCATGAAAGAAGTAGAGCTTGGCCAGCCAGATGACACCGCTGTCATGCTGTACACCTCAGGTACCACAGGCAAGCCCAAGGGCGTCTGCCAGTCGCACCGTTCTTTCATGACGGCTGCGGTAGGCGGCATGGAATTCGACCAGCTCACAGCGCAGGAAGATATCCTGTCTTATCTGCCCATGGCCTGGGTAGGTGATCATTTGTTTTCCTTCGCCCAGGCCATGGCCGCTGGCTTTACCGTGAATTGCCCGGAGTCCAGTGAAACCGTGATGACAGACTTGCGCGAAGTTGGCCCCACCTATTATTTCGCCCCGCCACGCGTGTTTGAAAACATGCTGACCACGGTCATGATACGCATGGAAGATGCGGGCAGCATCAAGCGCAAACTGTTTGCCCATTTCATGGACCTGGCACGCCGTGTTGGTTCTGACATACTTGATGGCAAAGCCGTCAGCGGCATGGACCGCCTGCAATATGCACTAGGCAATCTGTTGATTTATGGCCCGCTGAAAAACGTGCTGGGTTTATCACGAGTGCGCGTCGCCTACACTGCCGGTGCTGCTATCGGCCCTGATCTGTTCCGCTTTTATCGTTCCATCGGTGTCAACCTCAAGCAGCTATATGGTTCCACTGAAACCTGTGCCTATGTCTGCCTGCAACCTGATGGCAAGATCAAGTTTGACAGCGTAGGTGCGGCGGCACCTGGTGTTGAAGTCAAGCTCGCGCCGAATGGTGAAGTGCTGGTCAGGTCAGATGCGATGCTGACTGGTTACTACAAACGCCCCGATGCAACGGCAGAAGTCATGGATGAGCAAGGTTATTTCCATACCGGTGACGCAGGCATCTTTGACCAGGATGGTCATCTGAAAATCATTGACCGCGCAGCCGATGTAGGCAAGATGAAGCAGGGCGATATCTTCGCGCCCAACTATATAGAAAACAAACTCAAGTTCTTCCCCTTCATCAAGGAAGCCGTGGCCTTTGGTCATGAGCGCGATACAGTTTGTGCCTTCATCAATATTGATATGGAAGCTGTCGGCAACTGGTCAGAAAGACGTGGCATAGCCTACTCTGGTTATACCGACCTGGCAGCCAAGGCCGAGACTTATCAATTGATATTGTCGTGCATAGAAAAAGTAAATGCTGATCTCGCCAGCGAAGACTTGATGGCAGGTACGCAGATACACCGCTTCCTGGTACTGCACAAGGAACTCGATCCCGATGATGATGAACTGACCCGCACTCGCAAAGTAAGACGCAAATTCATTGCGGAAAAATATGCGGTGCTGATAGACGCCCTGTATTCAGACAAACGTTCGCAATTCATAGAAACCCTGGTCAAGTTTGAAGATGGCCGCCAGGGCAAGGTCAGTGCCGATTTGCATATCAGCGATGTCAAAACATTTTCTGCCCAAAAGCTGGCTGCATAAGGAATATATAAATGGCAGACAACAGAAAAATCGGTGAAGTCATCCTGGACTTGCAAGGCATCTCGCTGGCCTTTGGCGGCGTCAAGGCCTTGACGAATATTTCCTTCAACGTCAGGGAACATGAAATACGCGCCATCATAGGCCCTAACGGTGCAGGCAAAAGTTCGATGCTGAATGTCATCAATGGCGTGTACCGTCCGCAGCAAGGCGACATTACTTACCGCGGCCAGCATCGCAAGGACATGAATACCTATGCGGCAGCCAAGAGTGGCATCGCCAGGACTTTCCAGAACATCGCCCTGTTCAAAGGCATGAGCGTGCTCGACAACATCATGACAGGCCGCAACCTGAAAATGAAAAGCAATTTCCTCATGCAGGCCTTGTACTGGGGCCCTGCACAAAAAGAAGAAATTGCCCACCGTGAAAAGGTGGAAGAGATTATCGACTTCCTGGAAATCCAGCATATACGCAAGATACCGGTAGGCCGACTTTCCTACGGCTTGCAAAAACGTGTGGAACTGGGACGTGCGCTGGCAGCCGAGCCTGAAATTTTATTGCTCGATGAACCCATGGCGGGCATGAACGTCGAAGAAAAACAGGACATGAGCCGCTTCATCCTCGATGTCAATGACCAGCTCGGCACCACCATCGTTTTGATTGAACATGATATGGGCGTGGTCATGGATATTTCTGACCGCGTGGTCGTGCTTGATTACGGCAAGAAAATCGGTGATGGCACGCCTGCGGAAGTGCTGGCGAATCAGGAAGTGATTAATGCCTATCTTGGTGTTGCACATTAAAGATGCGAAACCTTAAAACCACTAACCACAGAGGCACAGAGACACAGAGGAAAAACCAGAGAAAATCTGTTCTTGTTTTTCTCTTGCCTTTCTCTGTGTCTCAGTGTCTCTGTGTTGAGAGGTCTTTTTGTTCAACATTCATGTTTGCTTAACGTAAGCTGAGAGCTATAAATGAATATCAGTTTTTTCTTTGAAGTGTTTATCGGTGGCTTGTTGTCCGGTGTGATGTATGCGCTGGTCGCGCTGGGTTTTGTGTTGATCTACAAAGCCTCAGGCGTCTTCAATTTTGCGCAGGGTGCAATGGTATTTTTTGCCGCACTGACCTGCGTAGGCCTGACCGAGAAGTTTGAAATGTCGCTATGGCTGGCGATACCACTGACCATGCTGGTGATGGTGGCACTGGGGCTGGCAATCGAGCGGGTAGTGTTGCGCCCACTGGTCAACCAGCCTGAGATTACCTTGTTCATGGCAACCATAGGCCTGACCTTTTTCATCGAAGGCCTGGCGCAATTATTGTGGGGCTCGCAACCACACAAACTGACATTGCCTATCGACGATGTGCCCATAGAATATTTCATGGAGAAATTCAATATCCTGGTATCGCAATTCGATGTGATTGCTGCGTTGATCTGCGCACTGCTGGTGACTGGCCTGGCTCTGCTGTTTTCCAAAACCAAGATAGGCCGCGCCTTGCGTGCAGTGGCAGATGATCACCAGGCGGCGCTGGCTGTTGGTATTCCACTGCAACAGATCTGGGGCATAGTCTGGGCGGTTGCCGGTTTTGTCGCCCTGGTTGCTGGCTTGCTGTGGGGTGCGCGTAATGGTGTGCAGTTTGCGCTGACCTTTGTTGCGCTGAAAGCCTTGCCTGTATTGATCTTGGGTGGTTTCACTTCTGTCCCCGGTGCGATTGTTGGCGGCCTCATCATAGGCGCATCTGAAAAACTGGCAGAAGTGTATATAGGACCGCTGGTTGGCGGCGGCATAGAGGGCTGGTTCCCGTATGTGCTGGCACTGCTGTTCCTGCTGGTCAGGCCAGAAGGTTTGTTTGGTGAAAAAATCATACGCAGGATTTAATTGTCCTGTAGTTCAGCAAAATTAGCAGAGTAGAGGAACAACATGTTCTACCGTGAAGCAGGTCAGTTTAAAACGAGTTACCAGGCAGATAGCCAGATTTTTCCTATAAGGCAAGACCGTATAGGTATTGCCATCGTCTTGCTTGCGGCATTTTTCGTCGTGCCTAACGTCGCAAGTAATTATGCATTTTCAGCCATCTTCATCCCCTTCCTGATTTTCTCGCTGGCAGCACTGGGCCTGAATATCCTGACTGGTTATGCGGGTCAATTGTCGCTAGGTTCAGCGGCCTTCATGGCGGTGGGCGCTTTTGCCTCTTATAACTTTGTCTTGCGCATACCCGGCATCCCGGTCTTGCTGGCTTTTGTGCTTGGTGGCCTGTCGGCAGCCATGGTGGGTATTGCCTTTGGTTTGCCCTCATTGCGCATACGCGGTTTTTACCTGGCGGCAGCAACGCTGGCAACGCAATTCTTTGTGGTCTGGTGCCTGACCAAGATACAGTGGTTTACCAATTACAGTTCTTCCGGCGTCATCACGGCGCAAGAAATGGTGATACTTGGCATGGCTATCAATACACCGGTTAAAAAGTATTTGCTGACGCTGACAGTCGTCTGTGTCATGTCCATGCTGGCCAAGAATATGGTGCGTTCCAACGTGGGCCGCTCATGGATGGCTGTGCGTGACATGGACGTAGCGGCAGAAGTCATCGGTTTTCGACTCATGCGTACCAAGTTACTGGCCTTTGCAGTATCTTCATTTTACTGTGGCATCGCAGGTGCCCTGTATGCCTACGCCTACCTCGGCACGGTAGAGCCAGAAGCCTATAACCTTGACCTGTCTTTCCGCATCCTGTTCATGATCATCATCGGTGGTGTAGGTTCTATACTCGGCTCTTTCCTTGGTTCGGCTTTCATCATCCTGCTGCCTATCGTGCTGAACCTGATTGCCCATGGCCTGTCCTTGCCGACCAACGTGGCATCCAATCTGGAACTGATGGTATTTGGCGCACTGATTATTTTCTTCCTGATTGTAGAACCACATGGCCTGGCGAGGTTGTGGCAAATAACAAAAGAGAAGCTGCGCCTCTGGCCTTTCCCGCATTAAGCGATTACAAGTAGATTAGTACCGAGAGTAAAGAGAGTTCATAATAAAGATGCTTCAGTTTTGTAAGAAATTTGTACAAAAAGCCAGAAAAGCATCAGGCAATATCCATCCAAAACCACAAGGAGACAATATGAAACTGCTTAAATCCCTGCTGATGGCCTCGGCAATCCTGGGTGCTGTCAATGCGGCCCAGGCGAATGATCAATTCATTCCCATTCTGTCATATCGCGTAGGCCCGTATGCGGCTGGCGGTTCGGGCTTTTACGGCGGCGCCATCGATTACTTCAATCTGGTGAATGCCAAGGGCGGCTTGAATGGCGTCAAGATTTCCTGGGAAGAATGCGAGACTGAATACAATGCCTCGCGCGGTGTCGAATGCTATGAGCGTCTGAAAAAAACCCAGGGCGGTGCCTCACTGGTAGAACCGCTTTCTACCGGTATTGCCTACGGCATTCTTGACCGTGTTGCTGAAGATAAAATTCCTTTGACAACGCTGGGCTATGGCCGGTCTGACGCAGCCAATGGCAAAGTCTTCCCTTATGTTTTCCCGCTGATCACCAGTTACTGGAACCAGGCTGCGGCCATGACCAAATACCTGGGCGATAAATCTGGTGGCATGGACAAACTCAAGGGCAAGAAAATCGTTCATCTGTATCACGACTCTGCCTTCGGTAAAGAACCTATCCCGGTACTGGATGCACAGGCCAAGCAATATGGTTTCGAGCTTATCAAGATCCCGGTTGCCCATCCTGGCAATGAACAGCAATCGCAATGGCTGCAAATCCGCCAGGCCAATCCTGACTATGTGATCCTGTGGGGCTGGGGCGTCATGAATGCAGTGGCGATCAAGACTGCACAACGCAATGGCTATTCACGCGAAAAAATGCTGGGCGTCTGGTGGGCAGGTTCAGAAGAAGATGCAATTCCAGCTGGCGATGCTGCAAAAGGCTATACCGCGATGACTTTCAATACGCCTGGCAATTATCCTGTACTGGATGAAATCCGCAGCAAGGTGTATGCGGCTGGCAAAGGTAATCTCGGCGATAAAACCCGTGTCGGTACTGTGTATCACATGCGTGGTGTAACTGCCGCTATCCTGTGGACAGAAGCCATTTTGAAAGCACAGGAAAAATTCGGCAAGGGCAAGCTCATGACTTCCGAGCAAATCCGCTGGGGTTTTGAAAACCTGAATGTGGATGAAGCACGTCAAAAAGCTTTGGGAGCAATGGGCATGTTCCCACCTGTAAAAACTTCTTGCGAAGATCATGAAGGTTCCGGCGCAGTCAAGGTACAGCAATGGACAGGTGACAAATGGAAAGCCATCACGCCTAACTGGGTGACCGGTGACAAGGCTTTGACACGCGCCATGCTGGAAGAGTCATCCAACAAATATGCGGCTGAGAAAAAAATCACACCCGCCTGTTTGAAGTAAGCGGTAAGCAGTAACCAGCGGAGGCCAGACTGTGCCTCCGCCCCCCCTTTGTACAAATCATTGCAGATCAAGATCATGAGCGTTCATAGCATTACGGCAGAAGCGGCAACGGCGGCAACGGCAGCAGCGACCGACATCGCCTATCTCAGCGTCAATAATATCGAAGTCATCTACGATCATGTGATCCTGGTGTTGAAAGGTATTTCCCTGCAAGTACCGCAAGGGAAGATCGTTGCCTTGCTGGGTGCCAATGGGGCGGGTAAATCAACCACGCTGAAAGCGATATCGACACTGCTGCGTAACGAGCGCGGCGATATCACCAAGGGCGATATTACTTTCCGCGGCCAGCGCGTCGATCACCTGACGCCAAATGAACTGGTCAAGCGTGGCCTGTCGCAAGTCATGGAAGGCCGCCATTGTTTTGGGCATTTAACGGTAGAAGAAAACCTGCTGACCGGTGCCTACACGCGCAGCCTGTCGCGCAGTGAACTCAAGGCCGAGCTGGAGAAGGTGTATCACTACTTCCCGCGCCTGCGTGAACGCCGCAATTCACAAGCCGGTTATACCTCAGGTGGTGAACAACAGATGTGCGCGATAGGCCGCGCCCTGATGGCCAAACCGTCGATGATCTTGCTGGATGAACCATCGATGGGCATAGCACCACAACTGGTGGAAGAAATTTTTGAAATCGTCAAAAGTCTTAATGTGCAGGAAAAAGTCTCTTTCCTGCTGGCCGAACAAAACACCAATGTCGCCCTGCGTTATGCCGACTTTGGCTACATCCTGGAAAACGGCAGGGTCGTCATGGAAGGCGAGGCAAAGGACCTCAGCAGCAATGAAGACGTCAAGGAATTTTATCTTGGTGTCTCAGGCGCAGGCCGCAAGAGTTTCAAGGATATGAAATTTTATCGCCGACGCAAGCGTTGGCTGGCATAAACAACAAAAAATATTCAGCAACACAGATGCAAAAACAGGACTTACGCAAAATTGTCCCAGCAAGGCGCAGCGACGAAGACAGTACGAATGGTACGGCTAGGAGCTGCAACGCTGCTGGGGCGGTTTTGCGTAAGTCCTAACGACAAATCAACCACTATAGAGCATGCTCATGAGTGACTATCTGGACGCCCTGGAAACCCGCAATCCACAAAGCCGCGAACAAGCGCTGATGAACAAGCTGCCGCAATTGATTGCCCATGCCCAGACTGCAGAAGGCTGGGGCAGGATATTGCAAGGCGTGGATGCGCATGACATCAAGAGCCGCAGTGCACTGGCGCAATTGCCGGTGACACGCAAATCCGATCTCAAGGATTTGCAAAAAGCCTTGCCACCGTTTGGTGGCCTCAATACCACCCCAGCGCGGCAGATGGGACATATCTTCATGTCGCCCGGCCCCATCTTTGACCCGGAAGGACGCGGCCAGGACTGGTGGCGCTTCGCCCGCCCCATGCATGCAATAGGCTTGCGGGCTGGTCATCTCTTGCAAAACTGTTTTTCCTATCATTTCACGCCTGCCGCCTTCATGGTGGAGAGCGCCGCTGCCCGCATAGGTTGCGCCGTCATCCCGGCCGGTATAGGCCAGACGGAAATGCAGGTACAGGCCATGGCAGAACTGCGGCCTGATGCCTATATAGGTACGCCCAGTTTCCTGAAAATCATCCTGGAAAAAGCCCTGGACATGGGCGCCGATATTTCCAGCGTACAGCGCGCCATCGTCGGTGCCGAAGCACTGCCACCTTCCTTGCGCAAATGGCTGCAGGAACATGGCGTAGCCCAGGTATTGCAAATCTATGCATCTGCCGACATAGGCAATATTGCCTATGAAAGCGTGACCGATGGCCAGGTCAATCCCGGCATGATACTGGATGAAGACCTGATACTCGAAATCGTCCGTCCTGGCACGGGTGACCTGGTGGCAGAAGGTGAAGTTGGCGAAGTTATCATCACTTCCTTCAACCCTGACTACCCGCTGATACGTTTTGGTACTGGCGATATGTCGGCGATACTGCCTGGCATTTCGCCCTGTGGCCGTACCAATCAGCGCATCAAGGGCTGGATGGGGCGAGCAGACCAAACGACCAAGGTCAAGGGCATGTTTGTCCATCCTTCGCAAGTCGCCGAAGTGGTCAAGCGTCATCCTGAAATCAGCAAGGCCAGGCTGGTGGTGACTGGCGAAATGGCGAACGATGTCATGAGCCTGCATTGTGAAACTGTGACTGGCAATTCCACCTTGCAAGCCGCGATTGTCGACAGCCTGCGCGATGTCACCAAATTGCGTGGCGATGTGCAGTTTGTTGCGGTCGGCAGCCTGGCAAACGATGGCAAGGTAATAGACGACGCCCGCAAATACGAATAAATAGGACTTACGCAAAACCGCCCCAGCTGCGTTGCAGCTCCCGTGTTTAGCAAGATTCGGTACTAAAGTACTGTCTTCGTCGCTACGGTGTAGTCGGGGTTTCAGACAATGTATTGTCTGCCGACGGAACGAACCTCCCTTGCCAGGGAGGTTTTATTGGCGGTAGCCTTGCTGGGACAATTTTGCGTAAGTCCTAAGAAAAATTCTGCTCGACCACATTACTCAATAAGTGCAAATAAAACCACGGAAAACAAAGCTTTTCCGTGGTTTTTTCGTCTCTCGCACCCAAACGCTAAAAATATTCTATAGTAGTTAAGTAAACCAAATATGGATGGGTCTGTTTGCCAGACTTGTCCACTCTGTTTTCCCCGTTTTTTTCCTGTTCCGCCCCTGCAACCACCTCACCGGATGGAGAACTATTCCATGACTGCACTGAATATCAATAGCAAAGAACACCAGCTAGATGCTGACCCATCCACGCCAGTGCTATGGGCGCTACGTGACTCACTGGGCCTGACAGGCACCAAGTTTGGCTGCGGTGCGGCATTGTGTGGTGCCTGTACCGTGCATTTGAATGGCCAGGCAATACGCTCTTGCGTTACACCGATTTCAGCCGCCGCTGGCCAAAAAATCACCACGATCGAAGCCATGAGCCAGGACAAGGTCGGCAAGGCCGTGCAGGCTGCCTGGATCAAACATGATGTTGCTCAATGCGGTTACTGTCAAAGCGGGCAGATCATGAGCGCCACTGCATTGTTGAAAACCAACAAGAAACCCAGCGATGCAGATATCGACGGCGCCATGGCAGGCAATATCTGCCGATGTGGTACCTATGTGCGCATCCGTGCTGCCATCCATGATGCTGCATCCACTCTGGCCTGAGGAGAATAGCCATGCATTTTGAAGCCCGCCTTGATGAGATGCCACGCCATCTGCTGTCGCTACTGCAATCTGCTACACCTGAAACCGCACCTGCTGGCCTGAGCCGCCGCAGCTTTTTGAAGATGGCCACAGCCAGCGGTTTTGCCCTGGGTTGCTATCCCATGCTGGCAACAGCGCAGGATGCTGCCGCCAAAGCACCCGCTGGTTTGAAGCCTACTGAACAACCTGGCGCATTCGTACAGATAGCCAAGGATGGCACAGTCACTGTCACCTTCAACCGCCTGGAATTTGGCCAGGGTGTGCAAACCAGCCTGCCCCTGATACTGGCCGAAGAACTCGATGCCGACTGGTCCAGGGTCAAAAGCGCGAATGGCAATAACCACCCTGCCTATGTCGACCCGGCGTTTGGCATGCATTTGACGGGGGGCTCGAACTCCATCGCCCACTCCTATACGCAATACCGCGAACTTGGTGCTCGCACCCGTGCCATGCTGATACAGGCTGCGGCCAACCAGTGGCAAGTTGATCCTGCCAGCCTGCGTACTGAAAATGGCAATGTCATCGGCCCCGGTGGCAAGAAACTGGGCTATGGCGACTTGGCAGATGCTGCCATGAAATTGCCAGTGCCAGAAAAAGTCACGCTGAAAGACCCGAAAAACTTCCGCCTGATAGGCAAACCCACAGGACGCCTTGATGCCAAAGCCAAGTCCACAGGCACCCAGGATTTTGGTATTGATACCCACCTGCCCGGCATGCTGACTGCGGTAGTCGCACGGCCACCGGTATTTGGTGCCAGGGTCAAGACTATTGATGACACGGCGGCAAAAGCCATCAAGGGTGTCAAGGCAGTGCTGCGCGTGCCTACCGACCGGGGTGGCGAAGGCGTGGCGATTATTGCGACTGGTTACTGGCCAGCCAAACAGGCCCGCGATGCCCTCAAGCTGGAATGGGATACTGATGGCGTAGAAAAAGTGGACTCCGCCAAAATGCTGGCCAGCTATAAAGAGCTGGCGAAGAAGCAGGGAGCGTTGAAGTTCAATGATGATGTCTCGAAAATAGCGACAGCACCACATAAGCTGAATGCCGAATTTGTCTTCCCCTATCTTGCCCATACCCCTATGGAACCGCTGAATTGCACGGTTGCCATCAAAGGCGACAAGGCAGAATTGTGGATGGGCACGCAAATGCCAGGACTCGATGGTTTCGCCGCTGCCAAGACCCTGGGCCTGAAGCCGGAAAATATCGCCGTGCATACCCAGTATGCAGGTGGCGGTTTCGGTCGCCGCGCGATTGCTACCAGTGATTATGTGGTGGAAGCCTGCAATGTTGCCAAGGCAGCACAAACAGCGGGGCTGGATGCACCGGTACGCACGCTGTGGAGCCGTGAGGATGATGTCAAGGGTGGTTACTACCGCCCCATGCATTTGCACAAGGCAGAGATAGGGTTTGATGCCCAGGGCAATATCCTGGGCTGGGATCATGTCATCGTCGGCCAGTCCATCGTTGGTGGCACGCCGTTTGAATCCATGATGGTCAAAGATGGTGTGGATATCACGGCAGTTGAAGGCATGAAAGAACCGTATGAAATGCCTATGCGCCTGTCTGTCCATCATCCCAAGATCAATGTGCCGGTCTTGTGGTGGCGCAGCGTGGGTTCTACCCACACCGCCTTTGTCATGGAAACCCTGATCGATGAAATTGCCCAGACCACCAAGCAAGACCCGGTGGCTTACCGCCTGAAACTCATGGGTGACAAACATCCACGGCATAAAGCGGCATTGCAACTGGCAGTGGAAAAATCTGGCTATGGCAAAAAGAAATTGCCAGCAGGACGTGCCTATGGTGTAGCTGTGCATGAATCATTTTCGTCTGTCGTTGCTTACGTGGTTGAGGCATCCATGAAAAATGGCCAGCCCAAACTGCATAAGGTGACTGCGGGTGTGCATTGCAACCTGGCTGTCAACCCAAAAAGCGTGGAGGCCCAGGTACAGGGGGCGGCATTGATGGGTCTGTCGATGTGCCTGCCGGGTGCAGCGATCACACTCAAGGATGGTGTGGTTGAGCAAAGCAATTTCGGTGACTTTGTCGTGCCACGTATTACCGATATGCCACAAGTAGCAGTGCACATCGTCCCCAGTGCAGATGCACCTACTGGCATGGGTGAGCCCGGCTTGCCAGCGCTGGCACCCGCTTTTGCGAATGCCATCGCCAGGGTCAGTGGCAAGCGTTGGCGTGAACTGCCTTATAAGAACGCATAAGCCCGCATAAGCCCGCATAAGCAAAGCTAATTTTTGTTACTTGTATGCAAGTTTGATAGTAATGAAGCGCAGATAGTTGTATGTTGAGGGATATCAGATTCCTGGAGTTTGATGAACTACCGGAATTTGGTATCCCACAACAATAAAGGAGACTTATCATGCGTAGTTTCATTAAATTCCTGGCACTGATGTTCTTCAGTGTTTTTGTCAGTCACAGCGTATTGGCAGCAGATCATGGTACAACTCAGGAAGCTGAAGCCATGGTGAAAAAAGCCATCCCCTATATCAAAACCAAGGGCAATGAAGCTGCCTATAGTGAATTCAATAATGCCACTGGCAGCTTCATAGACCGTGACATGTATATTTTTGTGCTGGATTTGAATGGCAAAGTATTGGCACATGGTGCCAATGCCAAATTGATAGGCAAAAATCTCAGCACACTGAAAGATGTAGACGAGAAGCCTTTTATTGAAGAATTGCTGGCCATCGCCAAGAGCAAGGGTAAGGGCTGGATAGACTACAAATGGCCTAATCCGACTACCAAAGTAATAGAACTGAAATCCACTTATTTTGAAAAAAATGGGGATGTCATCGTGGCATGCGGCATCTATAAATAAATCAGATTGATTGAGGTCCCGGCAGCATCTGCCAGCCAGATGCTGTTCTTAATTCTCTTTTACGATGAACTCTGTTTCCACCGGATACTCAGGCACGCCGTTGCCCAAAAAACTGGGCATACAGACTGGCAGCCATGTCTGTGTCAGAAAAGCGCCGGACAATTATCTGGATTTGCTCAAGGATTTGCCGGCAGATGTCGTCTTTGAAAAAAAACTGAGCACTGCAACAGATATCGTCCATCTGTTCACTGACAAAAAAACTATCCTCGTCAAGGAATTGCTGGCTTATAAAAGCAGCTTGAGGAGTGATGCGGCAATCTGGGTATCCTGGCCCAAGAAAGCCTCGAAGCGACCTACCGATATCACTGAAGACACGATCAGGGAAGTTGCCCTGCCCATGGGTTATGTCGACATCAAGGTCTGCGCCGTCAGCGAAATATGGTCAGGTTTGAAACTGGTGGTGCGTAAAGAACTGAGGCCGGACTGGCCGGCCTCAAGATAGGACTTCCGAAAAATCGCCCCAGCTGCGTTGCAGCCTCAGCATTTAACAAGATTCGGTACTAAAGTACTGTCTTCTCGCTGCGGTGAAGTCGGAGATTGCAGACAACATGTTGTCTGCCGACGAAACGAACCACCCTTGCAAGGGTGGTTTCCTGAAGCGATAGCCTTGCTGGGACAATTTTGCGTAAGTCCTACTATTGCCGTTTAATTCGATTCCTTGATCAGACGTCCGGAATTTTTTTGTATGGGTCGTGCATTCATGGGATACAGGCGGCTGAATATCGCTAACTGATCTGGTGAAATTTCTACCGGCTCCTTCATAACCAGCCATAGCACGCCTTCGCTGCAAGGTGGTGTCGTCAGTGAACCCATATAGGTATAGTAATCACGTTTGACTGGCAGTATGTCGGTTATGTCCATAGTGGTCAGGGCCTGTACCGGATCATTCTTTTCCAGCGGCAGATTATTCCAGACATGCTGCACCAGGCTATGCGACTTGCCGCGCTCTATCAACACGGCCACCACGGCCAGTTTGCCATCCGCATCCTTGTGGACCAGATGGGCTACCATTTCAAAGCTCTTGCCATTGACCCGTTCTTCAGATGGTTTATGGAAATGGAATTGCAACAGCTCATAATTGTGACCGAGCACATTGATATAGTTACCCGCCCCCATATTCACCTGTATGGTATGGCCATTGTCGATGACGGAGAAGCGGCTGGGCTTGTAATCAAAAACTATCGGGTCAAGGTCTACCTTGATGCCATCACGGATATCGATAGGGGACTGTCTTTCGCCTATATCGCATTTGGCATTGGCTACATTGAGTTTGCCCCAGTTCAAAGGGCCGCCTTCGCCTTTATAGCTCCAGTGGATGTCGGCATGGCTGACGGCCAGCCCGCCTGCAGCTGCAGCACTATTGGTGCCATGATCATTTTTGGGTTTGGCTACTTCTGGCCTGCGCACGGGCGGGGCATAGGATGGCCTCACTACTGGCCTGGGCGCACTGCGCGCTGCGGCGTCCTCCTTGTCCTTGCGAATGACGCTGAGGCGCTCGGCGATGCGCGCTGCCAGCTCATCGGCCGCCAGTGCCTCCTTGGCACGGATAGCGGCTTCTTTGGCAGACTCCTTGTTTTCCTTGCTCTCCTTGGAAGAGGACTTGCGTTCTTCCTTGGCTGATGCTGAGGCTGAAGCAGAACTGGAGGCTTCTTCCTTGGCGGATGCCGGTTTGATGGGTTTGGACGGCGGTGGGTCGTTCGCCTGAGCGGACAGGGCCAACAGCATGGGTAGCAGCAAGGCGAGAGAGCGGCGCATAGTGGAATGAATTTAGGATACAGTTTGCAGAGAGATACCTTAGTTACACCTTAGTTACGGCAAGTCTCTTTGCAAACTTGAATCCTGAAAGCAATTTGTGGTTTTTTCGCCCTCAGCTTGATGCTATCCGGGCTTACACGCCTTCAACGATGAACAAGCGGCCTATGGAATTGGCATGGCGGATTTCCATGGCCTTCGCATATTCGACCGAGTCATACCATTGCTGCGCCTGCTGCAGGCTGGGAAATTCAACCAGCACTGAACGCCAGCCTTCATTATGGGCATCATCCCTGCCCTCTTTTTGCACGCGTGTACCACCGCGTACCAGGAATTGCCCGCCATACTGGGCTACGCTGGCTGTCGCCAGTGGCCGGTATTCGGCATAAGCATCAGCATTGGTGACCTGGATTTCTGCAACGACATAAGCTTTACTCATGATAGTCCTGACAATTAATTGATCATAAAGATAATACGCGTGCTTTAGCGGCAGCATATTCCGATTTAAGACGCGCCACCACTTCTGCCACGGTCAGCACATCATCCATCAGGCCCACACCCTGGCCAGCACCCCAGATATCACGCCAGGCCTTGGCCTTGCTGCCGCCACCAGAGCCAAAATTCATCGCGCTCTTGTCAGCCACAGGCAGATTGTCCGGGTCCAGCCCGGCAGCGATGATGGATTTCTTGAGGTAATTGCCATGCACGCCTGTGAACAGATTGGTGTAGACAATATCCGCCGCTGCAGAATCAAGGATGGCCTGGCGATAGGCTTCATCGACATTCGATTCAACGGTAGCCAGCCAGCGTGAGCCTATATAGGCAAAGTCAGCTCCCATAGCCTGTGCCGCCAGTACGGCGTCACCCGTTGCAATGGAACCTGACAGGGCAATCGGTCCATCAAAGAAACGCCTTACTTCACCGACCAGAGCAAATGGTGACAAACCGCCTGCATGGCCGCCAGCACCTGCTGCCACCAGTATCAAACCATCGACTCCGGCTTCCAGTGCTTTTTGTGCATGGCGTATGGAAATCACATCATGCATGACGATGCCGCCATAACTGTGTATCGCATCCAGCATTTCTGGCGGAGGTGCACGCAGCGAAGAAATAATGATGGGTATCTGATGCTTGACGCAGACCTCGACATCATGCGCCAGCCTGTCATTCGATTGATGGACGATCTGGTTGACGGCAATCGGGCCAATTACAGCGTCGGGATGGGCTTCCTGGTGCGCTGCCAGCTCGGCCTGCAATTCTGTCAGCCAGACATCCAGCAATTCAGCAGGCCTGGCATTCAGGGCAGGGAAAGAGCCTACTATGCCCGCCTTGCATTGCGCTGCCACCAGTTTGGGGCCACTGGCAATGAACAGGGGTGAACCTATGACGGGCAGGCTAAGATGTTGCAAAGCGGATGGCAGGCGGGAAATAGCTTGTGAAGCAGAATGTGATGCAGAATGCAGTACAGGTGAATCTTGAGTCATAGTTGATATCCTCTAAGCTGAAGCACAGACAACAGATTTCTTGCATATATCCAGTATGATTTTACCGTGCAAATAAAAATCCTGTGGAGACACCATGACTTATCAATGCTTTGACTTCAGCATCAGCAATAAAATCGCCCACCTGCGCCTGAACCGCCCTGCGACGCTGAACACCATGCAGCCCGTGTTTTTCCGCGAGCTGACAGAGATTTTGCAAAACCTGCAAAACCAGGCAAATGCCCGCGTGCTCATCATCTCTTCTACCGGTAAACATTTCACCGCTGGCATGGCGCTTGATGTCTTTGCCGGTGGCGGCATCACGCTGGACGATGCCAGCGCCGTTGGCCGCGCCAATATCGCCTTGGCGCTAAAAGACATGCATCACGCATTCAATCTTATCGAGTCTCTGCGCATGCCTGTCATCACTGCCATCCACGGCGGCTGCATAGGTGGCGGCGTCGATATGATCTGCGCCAGCGACATACGCCTGGCCAGCAGCGATGCTTTTTTCTGCATACAGGAAATCAACATAGGCATGACCGCCGACCTGGGCACTTTGCAGCGCCTGCCCAAACTCATCCCCGAAGGCATAGTCCACGAGATGGCCTACACCGGCCGCCGCCTGCCTGCACAACGCGCACTGGCAGTTGGCCTGCTCAACGAGGTATTCGATACCCAGGAAGCCATGCTGGCAGCCGCACTGCAAATGGCCACAGAAATCGCCGAAAAACCCCCGGTCGCGATCTGGGGCAGCAAACAAGCCATCCACTACGCCCGCGACCACAGCACCCACGACGCCCTGCAACAAATGGGCTGGTTGCAATCCGGCATCTGGCAAAGCAGTAATTTGATGGAGGCTTTCATGGCGAAGCAGCAAGGCAGGACTACCGAGTATGCGGATCTGGCGCCTGTTAGTTCGTTTTCTGAGGCGGATTATCGTTTGAAGTAGGGGTGTAGTTTGAAATACACTCAAACCACGTCAATCATTTCAAAAAAATTTTGAAATGATTGAAACAAAGCACAATAAGTATTTACGTTAATTCCAGGTTCAATGTTGGGCTGATGAAGCGTAGCCCAACCTACGCAAACAGACACGTGTGTTGCTTTTGACGTTGGTGTTGGTGTTGGTGTTGCTTTTGACTTTTGCTGTTCCCATGTGTAGCCGCCGTTTGTGCTGTACAGAAAATGGATTAAGAAGAGCCGCTGTCTGAGGTGTAGCAGGGGTTTCGTGGTGCATGCACCACGCCTGCGTAACGGCAATCGCTTGCAAGCGATTGTGCGCCCTGCAAGGGAAGCGAGTTTCGGATCTTCCCATTTTTTGTACTGCACAAACGGGAACCCCTTTAGGGGCGGCTACGCCTGGGTCGCCTTTCTTTGAATTCTTTCTTTGGCGACGCAAAGAAAGAATTTCGGCTGCCGGGCCGAGACCCGGCTTGTGTCCACGAAGGGTAATTTATTTGGTCAAAGTACGACATGTAACAAACGACGCGGCAGACTACGAACGCCGCTGGAGCGCCAGCCCGGTGGATTCCAGCCAAAAGCAAGCTGGAATGACGTAGCGAGGATAGTCCGTAAATCAAAGAACTGTTAGCTCGGCTGCGTGTCGCCGACAAGCCAGCAAGTCCTCACCCTACCCTAATCTCCCGTACCCCCTTCCCCAACCTCCGCCTCAACAAAGTCCGCAAAGTCACCCCATCCGCATACCCCACCAACCCCGCAATCTGCTCCACACTATGGTTGGAAGTCTTCAACAAATGCACAGCTTTTTCTATGCGCAAATCCTGCACATAAGACACCGGCGTCTTGCCCAATACCTCATGAATACGCCGCGCCAGCGTGCGCTTGCTGGTCGCCAGTGCATCTGCTGCATCGTCCAGATTAAAGCCCTGGTCAAGATGGCTGCGCGCCCAGCGGTCGAAGCGTTCCACCATGGGATCAGCATGCGCCAGATGGTCAGAAATGATGTAGGCCGTTTGTGAAGGCCTGCTATCAACCACCAGGTAACTGGCGACCAGATTTGCCAGTTCAGGGTTGCTCTGGCGTATCAGCCACAGCATCATGTCCATATGGCTGAAGGCTGCGCCAGCAGTCAGGAACTGGCCGGATTGTACGATCATGTGGCTGGTGTTGAGGCGTACTGAAGGATAACGCTGGCGAAACAGGGGATTGAGCCACCAGGTGGTAGTCGCATCCCGCTCGTCGAGCACACCGCTTTCTGCCAGCACGAAGGTGCCTATACAGGCCGCGGCGATGCGCACACCATCATCTGCCCAGTCACGCAAGGCAGTACTCGCGTCTTTCACATCAGGGCGAGCCAGCGCCTGCATGAGGGTATCCGGCATTTTGTAACCCAGCGCAGGGACGATGACCAGATCAGGTGCAGGCACTTCATCTGCGCGTGCCACGGTCACACTCATGCCTTGTGCAGTTTGTACTCGCCGTCGAGTGCCCACCAAAGATATTTTAAAAGGTGGCGCAGAATTGGCCTGCATACCCGACAATTCATTCGCCGTCGTCAAAGCATCAAGGACGATGGACAGGCCGGTATCAAAAACGCCATCAAGGGCGAGGATGTTGATGTTCATGGCTGGCTCATGGCAATATTCATACCAAAGATGTCAATCGCGCCAGTATCAGGCAAGCCTGTTGATCTGTAAAGTCTCTCTTCATCGCAATCCTGCGATGCAAGCATAGAAACACGCATAGATACACGCACATGGAGATAAATCATGATCAAGCACGCCCTGTTCGCCCGTTTTGAAGCCAAACCCGGCAAAGCTGCCGATGTTGCCGCCTTTCTGGAAATGGGCCTGGCCCTGGCCAATCAGGAAAGCACCACCCCCATCTGGTTTGCCCTGCAATTGTCTGAGAATGTATTTGGAGTATTTGATGCATTTGAAAATGAGGCAGGCCGTCAGGCCCATTTGCAAGGACCTATCGCTCAGGCATTGATGGCGAAGGCTGAAGAATTATTTACCGGCCCACCCAGCATAGAAAAGATAGAAGTATTGGGTTTGAAAAATCTGGCAAGATAAACATAAACTCAAGCAAGGAGAAACCGCATGTACCAAAAAACCTTGATAGCAGGCTGGGGCGATATGGACTTCAATTCCCATATGCGCAACACAGCTTATCTCGATAAATCTGCCGATGTACGCATGATGTATTTTGCTGACTGCGGTTTCCCCATGGCCGAATTCATGCGCTTGCGCATAGGCCCTGTCGTCATGAAAGATGAGATTGAATACTTTCGTGAATTTCATTTACTGGACGAAGTCACGGTCACCCTTAGTCTGGCGGGTTTGTCAGAAGATGGCAGACGGTTCAAGATACGCAATGAATTTTTTAGCAAGGGAAAACTGGCAGCGCGTGTCACTTCACTGGCAGGCTGGCTGGACTTGAATGCGCGCAAACTGATTACGCCACCGGACAAATTATTGGCAGCGATGCGGCAAACTATCCATGCTGAAGATTTTGCGGTCTTGCCTGACAGTTCACAAACCAGCTAAAGGGAATAACATGAGCATACACATAGTCCAGTTGGGAACAGAACGCGCAGTTGATGAAGGCTTGCGCATAGGCACGGTAAGGAGGCCCCCGCGTGGCGTCCCCAAAATTGAATTTGCCAGCCGTAATTACTACGACGTCTGACTCCCGAATTTGTCACCAAGTGCAGACTTGATGGCCAAAGGCAAAGCAGCCAGCAAGGTACTGGACTTGCTGGCGGCAATGTCAAAGACAACGAATTTTTCTGTGGGTTGTTATTGTGAAGATGAAAGCCACTGTCATCGTTCCATACTCCGGCAGTTATTGACTGAACGTGGCGCGGAAATAAGCTAGCCGCACTTCCCGCCGCACTTGTTGGCGGCATGGCGATGATAATCCGTTACCAGTCCATCTTGAATTTCTACATGGCAGCAATCCAGCACTTTGTCCTTCAGCATGCTACGGCCACGCGCTGCCCGGCTTTTGATGGCAGACAGGCTGAGCCCCGTCTGATCGGCAAGATCACGCAAGCTGTGGCCCTGTAAGTCAGTGGCCATCAGGGTATCACGATATTTATCCGGCAGTTGCTGGATGAAGACCTGCAAGCAGCTTGCCAAGCTGGCATGCAGTTGCAGGTCTTCGGCCTGCTGTTCAGACATATTCTCGTCGAGTTCTTCCATGCTCACGCCCTGATTGCGGTAATAATCGACCAGCGTGGTGCGGGCAGCTGCATACAACCAGCCTGTCAGGTTTTCAATCTGGCGTTTGTTCAGCAAGGCTTTGACAAAGATATCTTGCAAGATATCGTCTGCCAGGCTGGCATCGGCAATGCGCCTGCGCAGGTAGGTGCGCAAGCTGGCTTGCAGGTTACCAAATGCTTTCGCCAAATCTTCGCTATTTTGTGTCAGTTGCAGCATGATTCCTTACCGACATTTGCTGCCCTGGGGACGCAACAGACAGCAGTATCTACAGCGTTTTCATCGCTACCCTTATGCAAGGGGATGCAGCAAGCGCCGTCTTGCGTTGCAGTGTCTTCACCAAATACATGAGCGTCTGACATAGTGAGGAAATGTTCCCACGGCAAACCCTGGGGGTCAACTATCCAGTGTTTTTTACTATTTGCATAGCAACAAGTCGCTGCTTCCTGGTCCAGGGTCTGCGCGCCCGAAGCAGCATCAGCCAGAATCTTCAATTGCGCCAGCTCTTCAGCTGTATCAGCCTGCATGCCAAAATGATTCAGGCCAGGTACATGGCCGCGTGTGGAAATAGCAAAGTTGATGCGTGGATCATCAAGCATCCATTTCGCATAATCTGCCTGCTGCTTTGCTGGTACCTGTCCAAACAGTTGCGTGTAAAAAGCAATGCTGTGGTCCAGATGATCTACTGCGATATGTACATGAAAGCGTTTCATTTCTTACTCCTGTCTATAAAAACCATGTGTTAGGTGTTACACAGGTATAGACGGATTTGCAGGGAAAGGTCGCAAAGAAATTTCTGGTTTATCCTGAAAATATCTTGATGCATCAGCTTAATTGCTTACATAGCACACGATTTTCGTGTGCCTCGCCATCCATGAGAAAGCTCGTGCTGCCAACGTCTGCATATCCCTTTATGGAATAAAATTTCAATGCCCTGGCATTATGCACCCAGGGTGTCAGCCACATCACCTCAGCACCACGCTGTACTGCGCTGGTTTCAGACGCATGTAAAAGCTGGCTGCCCAGGCCCATGCGAGTAAAGGGTTCCTGCACATACAGTCGGTCTAGTTCGACAGGGTGTGTGGCAGTGACTGATTCCTGCCTGGTTCCCAAGGTGAATTGAGAAAACCCCAGCAAATGCCCATCGCGTTCGGCAACATAGATGAAAGTGCCGTGCTGATCCAGCAAGCTGGCAAAGGCAGATACTGAAAATGCATGCAGCACTTCCTTTGCTATTGCTGGACGTATACCTGTAGTCGCATAGGTATCAAGAAAAACCTGCGTCGCCAGCACACTCAGACAAAGTGCATCCTCTTGCGTGGCGGGCCTTAGCTGCACAGTTATCGTCATATTTTATGAAGTCACCTTGGTCACTGCTTCTATGTGGTGACCATCAGGGTCAACCAGAAACGCAGCATAGTAATAAGTTCCATAGTCAGGGCGCAAACCCGGTTCGCCATTGTCTTTGCCACCGACTGCAAGTGCTGCTGCATGAAACTGCCCAACTGCGGCGCGTGTCTCTGCAGGAAAAGCCAGGTGAAAACCGGGGCCTGGTGGCGTCGCATCCGGCCTTAATTTCAGGCACAGGATATCTTGATCGTCATACAGGCCATAGCCTATGGCGGTGTCATCTTCAAACACGCGGCGAAAACCCAATGCACCAAGAGCAGCATCGTAAAATGCGCCAGCCAATGCCAGATCGCGCACGCCCAGAGAAATGTGGTGCAACATAAAATTTATTCCTGTTTCAAATGATATTAAAAAACGTATCGACAAGCTGTCGTCTTCAACTCAGTTCGCCAAACATCCAATGCTGGCTGACATCAACAAAGTCATCTTCAGTATGACAGAACTGCATGCCGACTTCTTTCATTTTTTCGGAAAGTGGTAATTGCCATGCCTGGCTGAGGCTGGCATCGTGGATGCGTTTTGCGCTTATGCATCAGACTCTGAAATTTTGCTCTGAAAGTAAGCTTCATCCAGGTAGATACAAATTTCGCTGGCAAACATCTGTGGCAGGCAGATCAGGCAAGTCACCCTGTAAGAACTGGCCCAGGCTGGTTTGGCTCTGATCAAGTGTTCGCAGGCCTGCCATAGCAGGAGGGCGATTTCACGCTTCATTGACTGCGTGCTTTGCCTGCCTTCCAGCATGGCCCAATCAGTGGGGATTTTCCAGTTCCAGTAGCGTGGATTTTCTGCCAGTTCTTTGGCTGCAGGAAAATTATCCTGGAAAGAGTCTGACCATTTATGCAGGGCGCGCAAGCGGCGCGGTATGCCCCTGAGTTTCTTTTCTGCTGCATGTACAGGCATGACTTGCGCTTAACGGCTACTGGTCAGCACATCTGCATCCAGGGTAGCGGCACCGGCTGCCACCAGCTCTGCAGCGATTTGTGGTATCAGGACTTCCGCACTCAGCCCAAGCACACCAGCAGCAGAAATAAAGCAGCGGGTCTGGCCTAGCTGGCTCAGGGCCTGTGCCAGGCTGAGCTGGCGCAACTCCAGCAAGATGAAGGCCAGCATGACTTTGACGGCGTTACGGGCATTGCGTCGCGGATCGGTTTGCAGATAAGCCAGACGGGACTCTGCACGCGCCAGGGCTGCGTCTACATTACTGAACGCCGCGCCATGACCAGGAATGACTATGCGTGGCTGCAGCTCGCGTATGACTTGCAAAATGGCGGCCTGTTCGGCAAAACCGGATTCGCCTTCCAGCTCGGGGAAAATAATGCCAAAGCCATTTTCCCATAAGGCGTCAGCAGAGATCAGTATGCCTTCCTGTGCGCAATACAGGATCATGGAATGGGGATCATGGCCAGGCGCAGACAATACCTGCCAGGACATGCCGCCTAATTGCAATTCATCGCCATGCTGTATCGCGCCATCAAAACTGAAACGTTCACAACGCTGACCCGTGGCGGCATAAGTCAGGGCTTCTTCATCCCAGACTGCTACTGCAGGCGTGTCGGCAATGGGGATCAGGGTACGGCAACCAAACTGACGCTGCAAGCTGGCATTGCCACCGCAATGATCAGAATGCAGATGGGTGTTCACCAGCAAATCCAGTGTGCGGTCACCCAAAGCTTGCTGCATTAGTGCCATGGTCTGCGGCGCATGACTCAGATAGCCGCTATCGACCAGGGCGGTCTGTTGATCATCAATGAACAGAATGTTATTTGAGGACAACCAGCCCCGCTCAAAAACCTGCATGCTGGCGGGCAGTTGTATCATGCTTTACCTGCTATTTTGCGTTGCTGGCCGTAGGGCATGCTTTGTGCAGCAGCCAATTCTGCCGATGTGAAGAAAGTATCACCTTGCAGATAAGCTTGCAGCATGTCTGTACTATCCAGACCCCAGAAGCAGCGCTCATCGACTACCGCTGTTGGCACACCAAACACACGGGCAGCGATGGCCAGTTCACCATTGCGTTTCAAAGCTTCTTTAACAGTTGCATCATCCAGCATGGCAGGCGTTACCTGCAATTCGTCCAGCAGGGCTTGCCAGTGTTCTGCCTGTGCAGGTATATGTCCATCACGCCAGACGAAACGAAACAGTCTGTGCACCACGGCTTCTGTGCTGCCCAGAGCCAGGCACAGGCGCAATAAAGGCAGGGGATTGAAAGGATGCTCAGGCAACATGCGCAAAGGTATGTCATGCTTGTGCGCCAGCCAGGCACAATGCTCGAAAGTCCACTGGCGCTTGGGTGCGATTTCTGCCGGACCCTTGTTGTCCCAGTGATTAAGCAGGCCAGCGAATAACACCGGACGGTAAGTGATCTGCGACACACCTTGCAATTGATGCAGCATTTCACTCTGCAAATAAGCGAAGGGAGAAATAAAATCGAAATACCAGTCCAGTTGCTTCATTCATTATCCTTTCATCCTCAGGCACTCAAGGCAGCATTCTTTGTTGCACCAGATCCCAGATTTCCAGCTTCTTGTGATTGTCTGCCTTGCTCCAGCAAATGATTTCATCGATATTGCGATAGCAGCCTGAGCACAAACCTGTCTTGTCATCCATGCGGCAAATATTGATGCAGGGCGAAGGCACGGTCGCACCAGGTTTCATGACAAACTGGGCGGGATCAAATTCATACAGGATATTCATGCGCGCAATGCCACATCAGCAACAGGCGCACCTGTCATGGTTTTCAATTGTGCAGGTGTCAGCTTGAAGACAGCGTGAGGGTGACCGGCAGCAGCCCAGACATGCGGGTATTGCAGCAAGTCTTCATCGATCAGCATGACGGTTTTTTCCAGATGGCCGATAGGGCAGACACCGCCTATGGCATAGCCGATTTTTTCTTTGACAAAGCGGGCATCTGCCTTGCCAAGAGCACCAACCAGGGCTGCGACTTTATTTTCATCAACACGATTGATACCGCTGGCGACCACCATGACGGCGGCATCATCGATGAGGCGACGGAAAACGATGGATTTGGCAATTTCTGCAACCTGACAACCCAGACCGGCAGCAGCCTCGGCAGAAGTTTTGCCAGTCTCTGGCAACATGACGACAGTTTGATCATGTCCCAGGCTGTGCAGCAACTGGGCTACGCGCTGGGCGGTTTCGGGTAAGGCAATATCTTTAGACATGGTGCGCTGGCAAATAAGGCAAAACCTGTTTATATCACATGCAAAGTCTGTATGCTCAGCGCGCTTGTTTACCCGCCTATATGCTTATGCATGAACGAGTGTCATTAGAGTGTCATTACATAGCCAGCTTGGCTTTGTACAAGTTCTAACCATGCCATTCTGCGAGCAGGGCAGCATGTTGCGCTGGCACTTCAAAATATTTCAGGGCCGTGCGGTACTCGTTCCCGCTCAATATCGAATATATACAGGTTGCCTTGCAGACTACCTGGGTGCGTTGTGAGGCATCGCCTGGTTTGGGGACTTCCATCATCATCTGGTAAGTCTGCTTTTCCTTGAGGACGGCACTGCACTGCATTTGTATGCTGGCAGAAGTAAAGTTGATTATTTTGGCCGGGACGATCTGGCCTGGAAGCACTTGTATTGCACCACGCCAGGTAACATTGGTGCGCGTAGCACTGGAAGAATCATTCATACGGACAAATACCTGAAATGCAAATTCATGGACGGATTAAAATGATGCAACGCGGAAACTATTATTGTACCGATTTCTGTACTTGTCAGCAGAAACTATTTCATCCTTCCATATGCGTTTCCAGCCAGTTTGCCAAACCAGTGGCAGCTACCCTGGCAGTCGCGAAACAGGCTGTCAATAAATAGCCACCTGTCGGTGCCTCCCAATCCAGCATTTCGCCTGCAAAAAACAGGCCGGGATGCTGCACTGCCATGAGGTTTTTATCCAGCGCTTCAAAACGCAAGCCACCGGCACTGCTGATGGCTTCATCTATGGGACGGGTAGCATTGAGCTCTACTGGCAAAGCTTTAATGGCCTGCGCCAGTACGCTGGTTTGTGCAAAGTCTGTTTTATCCAGGCATTCATGCAGCAAACTGGTCTTGAGTGCATCCAGGCCCAGACGCGTTTTCAGATGACTGGACAAGGAACGTGATCCACGCGGATGCTCCAGTTCAGCCTGCACTTTTTCCAGTGGTGTGTCGGGTAATAAATCCAGCTCCAGCACGGCTTTACCCTGGCTTTGCAATTGCCTGCGCAAGGCCGCTGAAAGTGCATAAATCAGGCTGCCTTCCACGCCGCTTTCAGTGATGACAAACTGCCCCTTGCGCATGGGCTGGTCACTGCCACTTACCCTGGCAGCCACTGTCAGCAAGGGCTGTCCAGCAAACTTGTCTTTGAAAAAACTAGTCCAGTCCACATCAAAACCGCAATTGGCTGGCAGCAGGTCAGCCACCTCTAGACCACGCTGGCGCAACAAACCGACCCAGGCACCATCAGAACCCAGTCTGGCCCAGCTGGCACCCCCAAGAGCAAATACCTGCGCCTGCGCAGACAGGCTGACTTCACCATCCGGTGTGGCAAAGCGTAGCTGGCCTTGCTCGTCCCAGCCCAGCCAGCGATGCCGCATATGAAAGCGCACACCCTGCTGACGCAATCGATGCAACCAGGCACGCAATAAGGGGGCAGCTTTCATGTCGGTCGGGAATACCCGGCCAGAACTGCCGACATAGGTTTCTATGCCCAGGCCGCTGACCCAGGAGCGCAAGGCTGTCGCATCAAACTGCGCTATCATGGGGGCCAGCACGGCTTCGCGTTCGCCATAGCGTGTCATGAAAGAGACAGAATTTTCAGAATGTGTCAGGTTCATTCCCCCCTTGCCTGCCATCAAAAACTTGCGTCCTACCGAGGGCATGGCATCATACAAATCGACACTTATACCTCGTAAGGCCAGGGTTTCGGCCACCATCAGACCGGTGGGTCCACCACCGATAATGGCCACACTGCTGGCTTGTGTATGATGAGAATTACTCGCTTTTGTTTGCATAAGTTTGCGTCATAATATGATTTTGCATGGTCTGCTTCCCTGCACCTGCAAGCAAAGCTGATTTTTTTATCCGCCTGAATTTACCAGAAGTTACAACCAGGTCCCCCTATGGTCAATCTGGATCGTGCTACGCTAGACTTAGTGGTTGCTTGCATCAGCGTGATTTCCATGCTGGTCATGCTGGCTGTCTGGCACATCAACCGTGACATTCCCGGCACTGGCGTCTGGGCAGCAGCTGCATCCATGGTCGCACCGGCTTTCTTGCTGATACGCCTTATCCCTGTCATCGACATACCCATGTCCCTGATCGTGGCTTTCAATAATTCCCTGACCCTGACCACCACCTTGCTGATGCTGGAAGGCACCCTGCGTTTTCGCGGTTATCCATCTGAACTGCGCTGGCGCTGGGGTCTGGTACTTATCCCCATGTTTGTCTTGCTGGCCTTCCTCAACCGGGACGATATGATACGCCGTTATCTGTTTCATGATGTGATCGCTGCCAGTCTGATGCTGAGTACCGCTTTGATCCTGATCTGGAAAACCCGCGATCTGGATTTTCTGGGAGCAGCCATAGGCGCATTTTCCCTCATCATCATGGCGGTGGGTTTTCTCATGCGCTGGCATCTGGCTTTCATTTCAAACAACAATGCTGAACTGGCCAGGCATCCCCTGCTGAACTTCATCTATCTGATCGTGGTGCTGTGCTTACTGGGCTGGACTTATGGCGTCAGCGTCTGCTGCAATCTGCGCGCCCAGAAGAGCATACTGGAAATGGCACGCGAAGACGTGCTGACCGGCTTGCCCAACCGCCGCCATGTCGATGAAATGCTGGACAAGGCCATCGCCCAGAGCAGTCGCAACCAGCAAGGCTTTGGCTTTATCCTGATAGACCTGAATCATTTCAAGTCAGTCAATGACCGCTTTGGTCATCAGGCAGGAGACTTGTTGCTCAAGGAAGTGGCAAAGCGCCTCAAAAGCTTTTGCCGCCATGCCGACTTTGTGGGCCGCATAGGCGGCGATGAATTTGTCGCCCTGACCTTTGGCGTCAATCAGGAATCGCAACTCGACAGCACCCTCATGCGCCTGAAAAAAATACTCGAAGGCCCCTGCATCATACAAGGCCACAGCGTAGAAGTAGAAGCCGCCCTCGGCAGCGCCCTCTTCCCCACCGATGGCCGCAGCGCCGACAAACTCATGCAAGTCGCCGACCAGCGCATGTACATCGACAAGTCCGTCCCGGAAAACATCCTTGCAGCCGTAACCCAGGGCGCACGATAGTGCTTACACAAAACCGCCCCAGCTGCGTTGTAGCTCCTAGCCGTACTAAAGTACTGTCTTCGTCGCTACGCCTTGCTGGGACAATTTTGTGTAAGCACTACAAAAAACAAAAGCCGAAAAAATCCGGCTTTTAAACATTCAACAGTCGCCAAAGAAGCCTGAGTAAGCGTAGCGAGCGGCGCTAGTTTGACGAAGTTAAAATTCGGAAGCGCAGTCGTACTTCGGTACAACGACGAATTTACCAACTTGCAGACTCAAAATCGCGCCGCGCAGTAGCTTAATCAGGCTTACTTTGACCAGAATCTTTGATAATGCGTGCGGAAATCATTCGCCGGCTCGAACATATTCTTTTGCCCACCATCATAAGCAATATTTTGCGCTGTCACCAAATGTGGCGTGCCCACAAAGCCGCTATGTTCTGCACCTGAAAATGCGCGGTTCAATTCATCGACGATTTGCCAGGCTTGCATGGACAGAGGTTCAGGCACAGTGCCAGATTGCAGGCTGTTGGCACGTATGCGCTTGTAGGCAGTCTGGGATCCATCACCGGCAGAAACGCCTACCAGTTTATTGTTTGCTATCAGTGCGGCTGTGGCAGGCACTTCCAGCAAATCGAAATAAAAGTCATTGACGCCTATCGCATGTGTCCATTTGGCACCATGGCGCTTGACCAGGTTTTCTACCACACCCTTCATTTTGACATTGGCGTCAATCAGCGGAACGTCTTCCAGGCTCAGTAATTTACAACCTTCGCACTGGCGTATGGTTTCTACGATGGCACTGGATTTTGCCAGCAGATAAGGATTGGTGGAGTCAGTAAATACAACGATACCCGCCTTGTTGTTTGACTCTACCACTGCATACAAGGCAGCCACTTGCGCAACCTCTTTGGGGTTGGTCGCAATATTCGTGAACAAGCCATCAGTAGGGCCGCTCTTCACGGAAGCATGCCAGCCAACCACTGGCACCTTGGCCTTGGTGGCCGCCGCCAGGCCTTTGCTCTGGCTGCTGACATCAACGCCAGCCAGAACGATGCCATCGGCTTTCATGTCCAGCGCCTGGCTGATAATGGCTGCCCCCTGGTTGCAACGACCGCGACAATTGATGGGCAAGACTTCCCAGCCAGCAGAGGTACTGGCTTCACGCACGCTATTGAATACCGTATTGACACCCGCATCACTCAGATCAGAAGCGATAAAAATAATTTTCTTTTTCTTTTGCAGTTGCGGTCCGTCAGCGGGACCTTCCCAGCGATTTTTCACAGAAGCAGCCCTGGCCACCTTGGCATTGGCGCGGCTAAGAAACTGCATGGGATTTTCTTGTGCAGCGGCAGCACTGATGAAACTGAACACAACAAACAACGCGGTCAAGCACTTACTTTTAGTAGCAGTCATGATTCTTGGCTGGTCAGGTTGGTAAAAAATCTGTAGTTACGCAAACTTCAGTTCGCACAAACTTTAATTCGTGATTGAAACAAATACTTACAACTGCGCAATGATTATTGCAGAAAAAAGCATCAAGTAAATAGAGTTTCAATACCAAGCAAACAGCGTCGAACATTAAGCAGAAAATTCAACGATACAAAGAATAAAATTTTCCACAAGTAAAAATTTCCTGTGGAAAATTTCATTCTTTTTAACAACATCGACTTTCACTAACCAATTAACAACAGTTCAAGCTGCACCAAATTGGCTCAATTGCTGCAAATAGCGTGAAAACAAGCTCAATCCCAATGTACGTCAGCTGAACCCATGCGTTCTACATTGCGCTTTGCCGGATTACCTGTGACATGGACGTCGCCACTGCCTGTCACCTTCAGCTTGATTTCCTGGCTGGCAAACACTTTGCTGCTGGATGAGCCTGTGGATTGCAGATTGACTACGGCGCTCTTCAATGCACTTGCTTTCAAATCGCCAGAACCTGATATTTTGACATTCAGATTTTTAACCTGGCCTTTCAGTATGCTATCGCCAGAACCATGCGAGGTCAGCTCCAGCGTGTCTGCATTCCCCACACCCAGGTTCAGGTCACCACTGCCATTGAGACTGGCAAATATTTGCTGATATTCGCCATCAAGGTTGATATTGCCTGAGCCTTGCAGGCTTACTTCGAGTTTATTGCCTTTAAAGCCTTTGATGATGGCATCACCACTGCCGGAAGTCTGCAGTTTTTCCAGACCAGGCAGACTCAGTTCTATCCTGGTTTGCTCGGTTTTTCCAACTGATATATAGATCCCGCGTGTGCCTACATACAAGGTATTGCCCTCCAGCCTGGTGGTCACACGAGACACCAGCTTGGCATCCCCCTTGACCAGCAATTCTGGTGTGCTGGCCTGCTTCAGCGTCAGATCTATAGGGCCGCTGAGTATGACATTGACGATGGATGCCGTAACAGGACGAACCTCACTTGCTGCCGAGCCGGCCACGCTTACCGTGGCTGCATGCGCCCGGATAAAAACCACACTGGATGCTGTCAATACGATGGCCAAACCCAGCATGCCTATACCTGTACGTATAATGTTTTTCATTTTGTTCTCCTGATACTAAAAACCTAAAAAAGAATACTGCAAATCTTGCTTGTCAGACTGCATGGCCAAGATGCAATTGAGACAAGTTCCAGCGTAAATAATGTTTAAAGCCTATAAAAGTGTATTTGGTGATGAACATGCTCAGCATCATCAAGATGATGGAGCTCAACAGTAAACCAAGGCCCGTGAACAATTTTTTACCTGAAAAATGATTACCAACTTCTATACGCAGGTTTTCTGAATGATGCTCAGCCGACTGGATCACTGGTGGTGACGGTGGGGTAGCCGGGGTAGCTGGAGTAGCTGGCGATATTGGCGTCACTGGCGTTGTTGCTGTGCTTGCTGAGACTGACCTGGAAGCCGCAATTGTGGATGCAGTTTCATCACTTTCCTTCATATCTTCACCATCGATCAAAATACCAGTTTCTGTCACATCTACCCTGACATTATGATTTTTCATGCGTTTGCGCTCTTCATGGCGGTGCACTTGATGTTTGCTGGCAGGCAGCTCAAAACTGAATTGCTCGACACCGGAAATACTGGCAGCAGTCATGCCTATACCCACTACGTACATGCCCAATGCCAGTATATAGGCGGAGCACAAGAGGCTGAAATAGGTGATGGCCGGGATCAGCATGAATACATTGAAGATCATCAAGCCTATCAGGGCGACTAGCAAACCAGCGATATTGCCAAGGCTGAAATCGCTTTTCAATGCCTGATATTTGCTGCTGGCTTTCTTTTGTACTGCCACCAGTTCAGGCTTGGGCAAGCTGGCAGCTATTTCTTCTTCTGACTGGCCTGCAACCAGAGCATCGACAAACTTGCGCTCATACGTCCACATGGTTTCTTCGATAACGCTGGCTGGCAAGCCTTCCAGTGCCAGACGCAGTGCGTTCATGTATGCAGTCTTGTTCATCGCCATCTCCCAGTATTTGATTTGATGGGATCAGAATAAGCAAACGACATGAACCAGGCTACAGACATGCGACAGTGCGCAAATTTCTGGGGATAAACTGCGAAACTCAGGGACAGGCCGCAACAGAATTTTCAGCAAAAAATAGGAACGATATTAGTTTGCTACGTCTATGGCAAACCCGGTATTGCCTGCTGCGTCTGCTACATCTGCTGCATCTGCTGTGCATTGGCATCCAGCCATTCCTGCAAGCGGCTGCTGTCTTCCCTCAGCAAATGCAAACCCAGGCGGCTGCGACGCCAGAGGATGTCATTCACTTCACGTGCCCATTCATGCTTCACCAGATAAGCTGCCTCGGCAACATACAAACCGGGCAACAGCAAATCTCCCATGTCAGCGAGAGAGTATTTATCCTTCAGCAAAACATGGATACGGCTGCCATAAGCATGGGCATAGCGCTCTGTCAGGTGAGGTGGTAGCCAGGCATATTGTTGCTGGCATTGTTGTATGAACAAGGGGAATTCGCTAACGGCGCGGTTTTCCGGTACATCGCCATAGATATCGCCACCGGGCAGGCAGGCATGCTCAGTCCAGGCAGAATTGGCATTGTTGAGCAAGGGTGCCAGCAAGGACAGAGCTTCTTCTGCCAGTTTGCGGTAGGTGGTGATCTTGCCACCAAATACATTCAGCAAAGGCGCACCGGCAGTATCAAGTTCCAGACTGTAGTCACGGGTCAGGGCGGCGGCTTTTTCCTTGCCCGCTTCGACTGCCTCTTCTACCAGTGGGCGGACGCCGGAATAAGACCAGAGTACATCGGCAGGGCTGATGGACTGGGTAAAATAATGACTGGCCAGGCCACAGAGATAGCTCACTTCTTCTTCACTGATCGCTACTTCATCGAGCGAACCCTGGTAATCCAGGTCGGTCGTACCTATCAGGGTAAAGTTTTGTTCATAGGGTATGGCAAAGACGATGCGGCCATCCGGGTGCTGGAAGATATACGCATAAGGGTGATGAAACAATCGCTGTACAACGATATGACTACCCTTGATGAGGCGCAAGTGTTTTGCTGCCCCCTGATGCAAAACTTGCTGCAAGGTGTTGATGGCCCAGGGCCCGCTGGCATTCACCAGGCTGCGGCTTTGTACCACCATCATGCTGCCATCGGCTTTTTGCAATTGCGCCAGCCAGTGATCGTCTTGCCGCCTGGCCGATACGCAACGGGTGCGGGTCATGATGGTGGCCCCTTTTTCTGCCGCCTGCATGGCATTCAGGACAACCAGGCGGGCATCGTTTACCCATCCATCCGAATAGGCAAAACCGCGGCGAAAATCAGCCAGCAGGGGTTGGCCTGCAATATGTTTTTGTAAATTGACGACTTCCGCACCGGGCAGCAATTCGCGTTTTGCCAGATGATCGTAGAGGAATAAGCCTGCCCTGATCATCCATGCCGGACGCTGTCCTTTATCGTGCGGCATGACAAAACGCAAGGGACTGATGATATGCGGGGCCGAACGCATGAGCACTTCACGCTCTTGCAAGGCTTTGCGTACCAGGCCAAATTCATAATATTCAAGATAGCGCAAACCACCATGGATGAGTTTGGTTGAGGCCGATGAGGTATGCGAAGCCAGGTCATCTTTTTCACACAGCAACACACTCAGGCCGCGCCCGGCAGCATCACGGGCGATGCCAGCACCATTGATACCACCGCCGATGACGAGTACATCGACTTCGAGCATGGCCGGCTTGCTCTTCATTTTTTGACCAGATGATTCGGTAGCCAGCCTATGCCATGGGCATGCAGGCTCTGGATATACAGGCGGTCTTCCGTCTCGGTGACGCCCGTGGTTTCAGGGTATTGCCCGGTAGGGTCCTGCAAGTCAGCCAGGATCTTGCCAGCCTCATTGAATGCCAGCACATGACCATAGGCAGGTGGCACTGGCCACAATACGCGCGGCAGACGCAGGGTAATGCTGCGCAGCCAGGGTTTCTCCGCCATATTGTCTATTGCTGAACCACGTGGCTTGGCCAGACCCAGCCAGATACGGCCATCAAGGCCACGCATGAGATTGTCGGGATAACCGGGCAAATCACGCAGCAAAATGCTGGCCAGTTTTTTATCCGGCTTGTTTTTCAGGTGCAGTTCTTGCGCGGCGATCGCTATTTTCCAGAGTCGGTATTCACCGGTTTCAGCCACGATGAGGCTTTGTTCATCAGCACTGAGTACCAGGCCATTGGCAAAACACAGACCATCAGCGATCAGGCGTGTCTGCTTGCTGGCCGGGTCATATTCAAGAACCCGTCCGGTAGAAGAATGTTCAAGAATGTCGAGTACGCTGGCATGGAAGGTACCGCCAGATTCTTTCGCACCAAAGCGTTGCGATGCATCGGTGAAATAAATCTTGCCGGTTTTTGCGACTACCACAGCGTCTGCATACAAAATCGGGCTATCACCGATCTTGTCGGTCAGCACAGTGATTTGCTTGTCTGGTGCAATCGAAAGTATGCCGCGAAAGGCATCGGCTGCAATCATATTGCCCGCAGCATCAAACATGAAACCCAGTACCCGGCCACCGGTATTTACCCAGACTTCACGCTGGCTGCCGTCGGCTTGCATGCGCAAAATTGCACCTGAGGTAACGGCGGCATACAGCTTCCCATCCGGACCTATGGCGATATGTTCGGGGCCGGTTTCTTCGCCTATTTCTATGGTTTTCAGCGCAGCCAGTTTTTCATTGCGTGCATGTGGAGGTGAATAACCGGCGAAAGGAGTGGCCTGCCAGGCAACCGGGTTGATAGGTACTGGCGCCAGCAAAAGATAGGTAAAGACAATAGCCAGCAAGGCCAGCACCAGGATTAACAGACGTATTATCCATTTCTTCAACACTCATCTCCTCGCATTTCAAGGCAAAGCCAGCGGGATACCCAAGGGAGTATCCAGGCAATTCTGTATTTTGCACTGTCCGGATAATATTTTGATATTTATTTTACGAGATGTTGCAATGAAGCAGAAAAAGACCTCACCTGCAATTTAACCAAGGCAGCGTACTGCATCATAGGTACGCAACCAGGTCATTTGCAAAACACGGGCATCATTGCTGGCGCGGTGGCGGGAAATATTCAAGTCTTCCTGCACCTGGTGCTTGGTTGCATGCCACAAACTCTCTTGCTGGGGGCTGATGATTTCGCGCATATCTGCCAGACGGAAATTTGGCACCCTGTCGACGGCATCATACAGGCGCGCCATCCAGACATAGTCCTGGGTCCAGCCATCGGTATATACCGTCAGCCCGGCCAGCAGGGTATTGAGCTGCTCTGTCACCAGGCTGGCTGACTTGCCCCGTTCGACCAGTATTTCACGCGGAATACGGTGTATGCGGGCGGCGTGGATATCCCAGTGCTGCCAGTCGGATTCAGGCCGGATGAGTGTGCACCAGCCTTCTCCATGACGACGCGAGAAGCCTACCTCGATAGGGTAGCTGCCTTTGCCAAAGCCTGAGGCTTCAAAATCAATCACGATGGGCACGGTCATCATTGCATGTACTCCACTGGGCGATACTGGCGGACGATGGGTGACGGCTGGATGATGGAACAATGCCTGCAAAATCACCGGGCACATCGATAAGCAATGGGCCAGCGCAAGAGTCATTATCCATCTTCATTTTTCTACGAATATGAGCATCATGCAAGTTTTTGCGCAAAATTCTGCGGTTTACATGGGCATTTAAAGATATTTCATGAATATGTCGCAATTTATAGCCTGGCTGTATCAGGTCACAGCTATATTCGTCAATTTTTGTCAATAATCATCGACATTCGTGAACAATTTGCCAGAAAGTCTGTCAAAAAACTGAACGCTTTCGCGCCTGCGCTGCCAGATAGCAAAATTCTGGTAAGCTCAGCAACTTGTTTTGCTCTACCTTAAAAGGAAATTCATGCGCTTCTTACGCTTACTGCTTATTACCCTGGGTTTTGTCTCTGCGACAGCACTCGCCTCGCCTGCATCTCCCAAGGAAGGTGCGGACTTCATCAGCCTGAAAAACCCGCAAGCCACGCAGGCGACAGGCAAGAAAATTGAAGTCATCGAGTTTTTCATGTACCACTGCCCAGCCTGTAATATGCTGGAACCTGTGGTCAATGAATGGGTGAAAAAACAGGGTGACAATATCGTCTTTCGTCGCATCCATTTGCCACTGACCGGTGAAAAAGATCCGGAAGCGCATCTGTTTCTGACGCTGGAAGCAATGAATCTGGAAGCCAGCCTGCATGCCAAAGTACTGGCTACCTGGCATGTGGAAAGAAACCGCCTGAGCAGTGATGACGACAATATCGCCTGGGCAGTAAAAAACGGTATCGATAAAGCCAAGTTCCTGAGTTTTTACAATTCCTTCTCTGTCATCAGCAAACTGAAGAGCCTGGGCAAGCTGGTTGCCACTTATCAGGTCGACAGTACACCAACCTTTGTGGTTGACGGCCGCTTCCTGACCAATCCTTCCATGATAGGTTCAGCCAACGCCAGTATCCCGCGTGAACAACTGGGTCAGGCAACCATGCAATTGCTGGACAGTTTATTGGTGAAAAGCAAGAAATAAGCTTGGTCACTTTGTCGTAAAGGCTCAAGCCAAACAAAAAAAGCTCAGGATGAAAACCCTGAGCTTTTTTGTTTGGCTCTGCTGCATCAAAGCCTGTATCAAGACCTGTCCACCACCGTCTTGCCTATAGGTGCCACGGCTATCGCTGCCAGTTTCAGATGCTGGAGACCAAAAGGTATGCCTATGATGGTGACAAAGCAAAACAGCGCAGATACAAGATGTGCCAGCGCCAGCCAGACACCTGCCAGGACGAACCAGATGATATTTCCTATCATGCCCAGCGGCCCTGTTCCTATATCTTCTTGTCCGCTGAGATCAGCACGGTTCACGACTTCCTTACCAAAAGGCATGAAGCTCAAGTTCCCGATGACGAAACAAGCCCTGCCCCAGGGTATGCCTATGATGCTGATGAAAGCGATCAGACCCGCCAGCCACCAGCCCAGCCCTGTTACAAAGCCACCCAAAATCAACCACAGGATATTGCCTAACAAGCTCATAAATTACTTTCTCAATGATTAAGATTCTACATTTTATGTTCAAGAAATCCGAATAAGCAGAAAATAAGCAGAAAAATTGGCAAACAAATCACCACTCACTCATAGCGCAAACAATCCACAGGCAATAAACGTGAGGCGCGGCGTGCCGGATAAAAACCAAAGAAGATGCCAACAAAACTGGCGAAGCCGCAGGCCACCACCATGGCTTGCAGACCTATGATGACTTCCAGTTTACCGGTAGAGGTAATTGCTGCAGCACCCGCCAGGGCCAGCAAGATGCCTATGATGCCGCCAACCAGACAAATCACCACGGCCTCGGTCAGAAACTGCAGTAGCACATCCCGCGGCTTGGCACCTATCGCCATGCGTATGCCTATCTCGCGGGTACGCTCAGTGACTGACACCAGCATGATATTCATGATGCCTATGCCACCCACAATGAGTGAGATGGCACCGATGGCACCCAGCATCGCTGCCAGGCCGGCACTGATCTTGGCCCCTGTCTCGGCGATTGAAGCCAGGTTGTCGATACGAAAATCATCTTCCTGCCCAGCCTTGATATGGTGGCGGTCACGCAGCATGTCCTTGATATCTTCCTCGGCATCTTTCAACTGCTTGTCGCTCTTGCCCTGCACCACCACATAATGCACATTGCGCGGGAAAGGGCTGCGCATCAGCGTGGCACGGGCCGAGGTAATTGGAATCAGCACCATCTCACCAAGGTCGCCACCATCAAACATGCGGCCTTCCCCCTGCAAGACACCGACCACCTGGAAAGGCACATTGTCTATGCGCACAAACTGGCCTATGGGATTATCCTTGTAAAAAAACTGGTCAGCCAGTTTCTTGCCTATGATGACCATGCGCGCTGCGCCACGAATATCAGAATCGCTGAATTCATTACCCTGATCTACTTTCCAGTTACGCACCTTGAACATTTCTGGCGTGACACCAAGCACGGCATTATTGGAATTGTCATTACCTACCGTGAGCTGGAAGAAACCCTGCAAGGCTGGTGCAGCACCATTGAGGCTGCTTAATTCATTGAGCGCCACTGCGTCTTCGACAGACAAAGAAGGAGCTGTACCTGTGCGCGCCCTGACACCTTGCGTGCGATTTGCACCGGGGGAAATAATCATCAGATTACTACCCAATACTTCCAGTTCCTTGGCAATGAATTTCTTGGCGCTTTCACCAACTGCCAGCATCATGACGACCGAGGTAATACCAATCACGATGCCCAGCATGGTGAGTGCTGTGCGCAAGCGATTGGCGTTCATGGAACGGAAAGCTTCTATAAAAACCTGGAGGAAATTCATTTTTTCTCCACCTGTGTTTCTGAGTATTCAGCGTGCGAAGCCGCCAGCTGGCGCAAGCCTTCTGCTGCCGGGCCATCGTACAGGACATGGCCATCCTTGAGCCGCACCAGACGTTTGCTATAGGCTGCAATATCCGGTTCATGCGTGACCAGCAGGATGGTGATGCCGCGCTCGGCATTCAATTGCTGTAACGAACGCATGATATCTTCGCTGGTCTGGGTATCGAGGTTGCCGGTAGGTTCATCTGCCAAGATCAGTGGTGGATCAGCTACCAGGGCGCGGGCAATGGCGACGCGCTGTTGCTGGCCGCCAGACAACTGGTTGGGCAGGCGTTTGGCATAGTCTTTCAGGCCCACTCTTTCCAGCTCCACCAAGGCTTTCTTGTGCGCCTTGTCACGCCCTGCACCTGCATAGATCAAGGGCAAAGCCACGTTTTCAGCCACGCTCATGCGTTTGATGAGATTGAAGCTCTGGAATACAAAGCCTATGGTGCGGTTGCGTATGGTGGCCAGTTCGGCGCGTGACAAACTCAGGGTATCGACACCATTGAGCAAATAAGAACCACTGGTGGCCTGGTCCAGGCAACCAAGGATATTCATGAGCGTAGATTTACCGGAACCGGATTGCCCCATCACGGCCAGGAAATCGCCACGCGGCACCTGCACGTCTATGCCATGCAAGACCTTGGTCTCCACGCCACCAGAGAAATAACTTTTGGTGACCTGGCGTATGGCTATCAGGGTATCGCTCATCAGCGTGCTCCGGCTTTATCCAGCGCACGGGTAATGACTTTATCACCTGGCTTCAAGTCACCGGAAATGACTTCGGTATATTTGAAATTGGATAAACCGATTTTGACATCGACAGTTTTTGCCTGGTTCTTGTCATCAAGTTTATAGAGTTTGAAAGTGCGGGTCAGGTCTTTTTTGGTACGGAAAGCCACGTCATCATCGATCTCAGGCGCGGGCAAATTGGCGCTGGCTGAAGAAGATGCTGATGATGATGCAGAATTTTTTTCCTTGTCCTTGAGTGCCTTGGCTTCTTTTGCCTGCTCTTCTTCGCTGGGTTTATAACGCAGGGCTGCGGTAGGTATGCGCACGACGTTTTCACGGCTGCCAACGACCAGGCGTACCTGTGCTGTCATGCCAGGCTTCAGCAATTCATCCTTGTTGTCGACATCCAGCACCACGTTATAAGTCACCACATTTTGCTGGACATTAGCGGCGAGGCGGAACTGGCGCAGCTTTGCTTCAAATTCACGGTCAGGATAGGCATCAACAACGAAGCGTGCAGGCAGGCCATCTTTCAGGGAGCCGACATCGGCTTCCGAAACGCTGGTGTCTATCTGCATCTTGGTCAGGTCACGCGCAATCTGAAACAAGTTGGGCGTCTGGAAAGAGGCTGCCACGGTTTGCCCCATGTCTATGGTGCGCTTGATGATGACGCCATCTATCGGTGAACGGATGACGCTGTTATTCAAGTCAGCCCTGACACGGTCAAGTTGCGCACGCGCCAGTTTGATATTCGCGTCCGCGACTTCCACTTCACGCCTGGCCTGGTCCATGGCTGTGCCAGATATATAGTTTTGCGTCACCAGTTTCTGGTTACGGTCAAGGTTGGCCTGTGCCAGACGTTTCGATGCCTCGGCCGATGCCAGGCTGGCTTCGCTTTGCTTGATCTGGGCATTGAAGATGGTGGGGTCAAGCTTGAGCAAGACCTGACCTTGCTTGACGCGGTCATTGAAGTCGGCTTTCAACTCCACCACCGTGCCGGATACCTGCGAGCCTACATTGATCAATGCCACCGGATTGAGTGTGCCACTGGCAGTGACCGTCTGGGTGATATTGCCCTTGTCAGCGACGGCGGTCTTGTATTTGGGCTCTTCTTCCCTGGGCTTACCAGTTTCTTTTTGATAGTAGATGGTGCCAGCAATACCTGCAAGCACTACGGCAATAGCGACAAAAACACGTTTCTTCGTGAATACAGGCATGGAAGCATCCCAAATTGTTAGGTAAGCAATAGACCGGATATTATCAATTTCGTTCAATACGGGAAAGCCAGGCGATACCTACCAGCAGCAAGGCTATCGACAGGGGCACCAGGGCCCAGACACCAAATAACATGCCAGCCACAATACAGGCGGCCCAGAAAAAACTGGATGCAGTCTCAAGCAAACCCGCGATCAGATGCGTTTGTCCACGCTTGTTGAACTGGCTACGGCTGGCCGCTTTGGATTGCCACAAATGGATCAAGGCGGCACTCAGCATGGCCGCCAGGGTGCAGGCTATGACTGCCAGGCCCAGCACAAATTGTTTTATTAACAGCCATAACAAGACTGGCGAGATCAGTAACATGACCGGCAATATAGCTGCCAGCAATTTGCTGGTGAGAATAAATCGGGCTTTGACAGGCGCGGCTAACAACAAGTCAGGTGCATCTTCTGCTGAGACGATAATCCAGGTCAG
This sequence comes from Undibacterium pigrum, assembly GCF_003201815.1. GTDB lineage: Bacteria > Pseudomonadota > Gammaproteobacteria > Burkholderiales > Burkholderiaceae_D > Undibacterium > Undibacterium pigrum. The sequence continues at coordinate 84,398 of NZ_QJKB01000011.1, read as the reverse complement.
CGAACCAGTCATCAATGCAGCCATGAAAACCAGACCCGATGCCATACTGGGCAATAAAGAAGTGGACTTGAACATGGCAAAAATCAAGGGAGTCACATACAGTACATGCAACAAGACTTTGGAAATCAGATTGGAGTCGCGAGCAATCAAACGCCATTCCTTGAGGATGATGGCAGCACGCAAACTACGACCAAAATTGGCCGCTTTATCACGCGACTTACCTGCGTCAGATACCGTTAGCTTGCGTGGCCGTCCGACAGCCTGCTGTACCCCTCGTATGAAAAAGCGATGCGTGGATTGCGTAGTCAGCACAAAAACCATGGCACTGAATAACAGTAGTCCGCCTATCGCAGTTGGCGAACCAAACAAAGCCCTGGAGGGCAGCCAGATCACGCTATCGGCATCCAACAAGCCACCTGGCTGAAACCAAGGCAGGATATGCTGCATGAGTCGCGCGCGAACATCATTCCCCAAATTGCCAAATAACTGTATGACGAGAAACATGCTGGCTCCTGTAAGAGCCGCAAGAATTTGTGCCACGGTTTTGGTCTTGCGTATACCAAGGCTTTTTACCAGAGTCAGAGTCAGCGACATGGCCAATGCTGCCGCCAGTATAGACATGGCCAGCAAGACTGGATAAATCCCCAGCCAGCGCCATTGCCCAAGAAACAAGCCTGTATTCGCCACTGGCGTCAGCAAGGCAAAAAACCAGATGCCGACAGAAAAAACAATACCAGTCAGTTTAACCTTGAAAATAGTGACTGATGACAGCGGCGAAGAGAGTAATAAATCCAGATCGCCACGCTCAAACAAGGCCTTGACACTATCTGTCAAGCCCATGGACAGCATGAAACTGAATACCGCCAGCATGGCGACACCCGCCCCCATCAATAAAGAAGTTGGTAAATCTGCTTGCAAGGGTGGTAACTTGCGCATGAAGAACCAGACGCCAGCGTGGGCAAAGACATACATCAGGCCTATGACCCACATGCCAAACACCGACATGCCACGCACTGCTGCCTGACCAGGCTTGCTATCGCCCTTGTCATAAAAAGCCAGACGGCATTCATGCGCCAGCAACCAGAGAGCATTCCCTGGTTTGAACCACGGCTTGCGCGACATTATGCGGGCTCCGTCAATTGCAGGAAAACTTCTTCCAGCGTCCCCGCAGTCTGGCTGGTTTGCTGACGTAACTCTTCCAGAGTACCTTCGGCGATAAGCTTGCCGTTTTGTATGATGCCTATGCGTTCAGCCAGGCGCTCTGCCACATCGAGTATGTGGGTAGTCAGAATGACCGTACCGCCTTGTCTGACATGGGTCAGCAAGACATCCTTGACTTGCCGGGCAGCGGCGGCATCCAGACCAGTAAGGGGTTCATCGAGGATGATGAGTTCAGGCTGGTGTATCAAGGCCCCGGCCAGTGCCAGTTTTTGCTTCATGCCACGCGAGAAACCCTCGGTCAGTTCATCTGCATGTTTGAGCAAATCCAGCCATTCCAGCAATTCGCGTGCCTTGGGTTCGGCGACTTCGGCAGCCACGCCCCACAGACCAGCAACAAACTCCAGATACTCCATCGGTTTGAGCTTGTCATACAGCATGGGGTCATCAGGCAGATAGGCCAGCTTGGATTTGGCCAGAGCAGGATCGGCAGCCAGTTCCTGCCCCAGTATGCGCACGCTGCCACTATCCGGAGAAATCAGGCCAGCCACCATACGCAAGGTCGTGGTCTTACCCGCACCATTTGGCCCCAGCAAGGCATACAACTCACCACGGCGTACGGTGAGATTGAGGTTCTCTACGGCGGGGCGGCCAAAGTTCTTGCAAAGCGCGTGCAACTCCAGGGCAGTAGCTGTCATATCCGGCAATATTGTTTAAAAAACAGCCATTGTATGCCGAATTCGCGCTATGCAATCAGGTCGTTTCAGGACTCACAAGAATACCCCACTCCCCTGACCGGGGAGTGGATGCATGGATCATATCCAGGCTAGCTGAACACTGGCACCTGCGGATCAACACCACCAAAGCAGATTTCCGGATGGCGATTACTGACGAGTTGCTGGATCTCAGTGATGCGTTTAAAAGGCACATCCACCATCAGCAAGACTTTGCCGCTTTCTATATCTTCCAGAAAAGGCTTCAGGCTGGAACGCGGGATGGACTTGGCTGCCTTGGCCGATGCCCATGAGCCAAACAGGGCGCCACCAATGGCAGATACCAGCACTGCAAGTATGCGCATCTCCATGCTTTCAGGCGGGAAGATCAGCCACAGGCAACCTGCCAGCAAACCTGCGATGCCACCGATGAGCATGCCAACTTCTGCACCATGTACCAGGTCGGTTTTTTGAAAAGAGTTCGCTTCCGGCATATCGGCAGGCAGCATGCCTTCCCGCGCACAAAAATGCATATGTCGCTCGTCGATACGGGCAAGTAAAAGCTCATCCATCATAGCCCTTGCACTGCCCAGGTCAGGCAACATGAAATACAGTCTGCGTTTCATGACTATCTCCATAGATTAAGAAAGCACCGGGGCTTTGCAGAGATATCGCGGTGACCAGGATGGTCAGGGGACAAGACAGCAGGCATCGTTTTTTCTTATGCAGGGAAACGACAGCATGTGCAAAGCCTCAAATTCGTTATAGACAATCCGCAGCAAAATACAAATGGCAAATTGCTCTCTATTTTTCACTCATTCATAAGCAAAAATCACGACAATTGCTCAGAATTCACTTGACCGGTTTAAACATAGTCTGAATACTAGAATTTCTCTGCGCACATGATTTTTTCTCAGCCTTACTGGCTTAGTAAAATGACCAAAAAATGCCTACATTTGCAGTTTGGGACTGAGATGAAAAAATTCATTTTCCTGCTTGCTATTGTGCTCAGCCTGCTCTGTCAGGCACAGCTTCCTGCGGATGCGCAAATCAAATGGGTGACGGCAGAGTTACCGCCCTATCTCTGGTTGCAGCACAATGCCCCACAAGGCTATGTCTATGAACTGATAGTAGCCATGTCTGCGCAAATCGGGCGCAAACCCGATCTGAGTATTTACCCCTGGGCCAGAGCAGTCAAGATGACCAAGGAAGGCCGTAACTATGGGGTCTTTCCTTTGGAAAGAACTGCAGAACGCGAAACCAGCTACAAATGGCTGATACATCTGGGTACCGCGCCAAACCGCTTTTTTGGCAAGCGGTCTAACGCCGCCGGAGTCGTGAATATAGAAGGCGCCTCGCTGGAACAATTGCGCGGTTTGCGCGTAGGCATAGTACGCGGCTCTTCGCTGGAAAAAGAATTGCACGCCCAAAATTTCAGAAATATCCAGTATGAAAAAGATTATCAAAGCTTGCTGAAGCTTTTGCAGCTGGGTGGCCTGGATGCGATTTATTCAGGTTATTCCATCATGACATCGGCGATAGAAGAATATGGCTTCCGCCTTGAAGATTTTACTACTGGGCTGATGATGGGCAGTGGCGAACTTTACATGGCCACTTCGCTCAATGTCAGCGATGAAGAAGAACGTGTCTGGCGCAAAGCATATGAAGCCTTGCAAAAAGATGGCACGGTACAAAAGCTGCGCAAAAAATATTTTTCCTGGGAATAAGCCCCGCTTTTTTTACAAAGCGAGGTTTGTCAGGGTGAAAACAAAGATGGCTATTATCCTCCCATGGGCGTACACAATTCCACCAGGCTGCCATCAGGGCAACGCAGGTAGGAAACCACCTGGCCCCAGGGTTTTTCAGCAGGAGCAGACAGTTCCTGCGCGCCAGCAGCAATAGCCTGCGCATGTGCAGCGACCACATCTGTCGTGGTAAACGCGACTTCCATCCCCAGCGGTTTTTCTGAACTATGCGCCGCCACATGGCCACAGGAATAATTCATGTCACCCATGGCATGTGCTGCAAATGCCAGCGTCGTGGCGCCTGTATCAAGTTCGCCATACATGCCGGACTCGTGCAAGAAACGCGTAGAAAATCCAAAGGCTTTTCAAAGAATGCCAGCGATGCAGCAACATCGGGGACATAGATAATGGTGTAGGCAAAGTTCATGATGCTTTCCTTAATTTTGCAGCATTGTGAACTGCCTTCATCATGAGATGAAGGCAGCATATCCCAGATCAATTTACCAGATCAATTTACCAGATCAATTATTCCTTGATATCCCATTGCGAGAACATCCAGGCCATATTGAAAGCACCTTCACGCAAGGCATCATAACGACCGGAAGCACCGCCATGGCCCGCTGCCATATTGGTTTTCAGCAGTAGCTGGTTTTTATCTGTTTTGTAGTCACGCAGTTTGGCAACGTATTTGGCAGGTTCCCAGTACATGACCTGGCTGTCATTCAAGCCCGTGGTCACCAGCATCGCCGGATAGGCCTTGCGGCTGATATTGTCGTAGGGTGAATAGCTGCGCATATAATCGTATGCCGGTTTTTCATTCGGGTTACCCCATTCCAGATATTCGCCTGTCGTCAAAGGCAGGCTGGCATCCATCATGGTGTTCATGACATCCACAAAAGGTACGGCCGCATGGACAGCGCGGAACAGATCAGGACGCATATTTACGACTGCACCCATCAGCAAACCACCGGCACTGCCACCCTGGATAATCAGTTTGTCAGGGCTGGTCCATTTTTGCTTGATGAGGTAGTCAGCACTGTCGATGAAATCATAAAAAGTATTTTTCTTTTTCATCAGCATGCCATCTTCATGCCAGTGCTCACCCATGTCACGGCCACCACGTATATGCGCCTGCACATAGATGACGCCACGGTCCAGCATGCTCAGGCGGCTGGAAGCAAATGTCGCTTCGGTTGAATAACCATAGCTACCATACGAGTACAACAGCAAGGGCGCAGAGCCATCCAGCTTCACGCCTTTTTTATACACGGCCCACAGTGGTACTTTGACACCATCGCGCGCTGTCATCCACAGGCGACGGCTTTCATATTTGCTGGCATCATAACCACCCACCACTTCCTGCTGCTTGAGCACGTAACGCTGACCTGTCGCCATGTCAACATCGAGTGTAGTAGGTGGCGTCACGGGGGACTGGTAAGACATGCGGAAACGGGTAGCAGTAAATTCCGGGTTGCTGGAACCCATGGCAAGATAGACCGGGTCATCAAACTTCACCGTCTTCCATTGCTTGCTGTTGAAGTCGTAGATGCGCGCACGATTCAGGGCCTGGGTCTTTTCAGTGATGACCATATAGTCTTTGAACAGATCAGCACCAAAGACCAGCACTTCAGGATCATGTTTGACCACTTCCTGCCAGTGCTTGCTGTCTGGTGTTGCCAGCGGCGCACGCACGACGCGGAAGTTTTTGGCATCTTTGTTGGTGACGATATACAAGTCGCCATTGCGGTGTTCCAGATGGTAGCGATGACCTTTTTCACGTCCCAGTACGCTGTGGAATTGCCCTTGTGGTTTGTCTGCCGCCAGCAGCATGACTTCACTGGTATCGGTGGCATGGATACTAACGACGATGAACTGCCTGTCGCGGGTGGTGCCGACCTGCAGGTCAAACTGCTCAACGGCTTCATGCAGGATTTCTACTGGTGGCTTGCCTATTTCCATGCGGAACAGGCGGTCAGAGCGTTTGGTGGTGGCATCTTCCTGCACAAAGAACAGCGTCTTGTTGTCTGCAGCCCAGGCCATGGATGTCACGCGTGGCTGGCTGTCGCTGAGTATGTCGCCAGTACGCAGATTTTTGATCTGCAATTGATACTGGCGGTAGCCTATGGTGTCGGTGGTATACGCGAGGAATTGTTCGTCGGGGCTGATGGCGTTGCCACCAACGGCAAAGAATTTTTGTCCCTTGGCCATTTCATTCTGGTCCAGCAGGATTTCTTCGGCGATTTTTTCATCATACGCCATGTCTGCGCCTGCACGTCGGCGGCAATACAGCTGGTATTGCTTGCCTGCTTCAGTACGCGAATAATAATAGTAATTACCCCGGCGCACAGGCACGGACAGGTCAACCTCTTTCATCCTGCCCTTGATTTCTGCATACAGCTTGTCTGCCAGCGGCTTGATGTCTGCTGTCAGGGCTTCGGTATAGGCATTCTCAGCATTGAGGTAGGCAATCACCTCAGGATTTTCTTTTTTCTGCAACCAGCGATAATCATCAGTGACGACTTCGCCATGACGGGTTTCCTGCCATTTGACCTTGGCAGCCATTGGTGGCACGGCAGCAGCAGCTGAGCTGGCAGGCTCAGCTGCCAGCACCATGCCAGAGCTTGCCAGGCCAAGTACACTGGCAGACATGAGTACAGACATTTTTTTGATCGACACTACAACTCCCTTGAATAAGAAAAATTGAGCAAATTGAGCAAATTAAAAAAAATTGGTAAAGCATTCTAAATGCGATGCCAACAAAACAAGAAATATTTTATGCATTGCTGCAATGCGGTACTTATTGAAGTTCATTGGCCTTGAAATTGCCTCGTCATAAGACTGTTATAAACTAAAAAAGTTTTCATATATGAAATTTGAGCAGGCTCGTATGCCATTTTCATTTTTCGGCTATGCTTGCTCGATATTTTTTGCAAATCTGATTGCAAAGACAACAAAATCCTGAAGGAAGACACCGTGAGCACTCTGTTAAACCAACGCCTGGCGCTACTCGATAGTGATGCAAACCGTCCTTTGCTGGCCCGTGGTTTACGTGGCATAGAGCGCGAGACCCTGCGCGTGCATGCCGATGGCAAGCTGGCTTTGACACCGCATCCAGCAGCGCTGGGTTCAGCCCTGACCAATCCACAGATCACGACTGATTACTCCGAATCCCTGCTGGAATTCATCACGCCAGCAGAGCCGGACATCGCCACGGCACTGGAAGAACTCGACAATATCCATCGCTTTGCCTATACCGTCATGGGCAATGAAATGTTGTGGCATCAGTCCATGCCCTGCAGCCTGCCGGAAGAAAAAGATATTCCTATTGCCTGGTATGGCAATTCACACATAGGCATGATCAAGCATGTCTATCGCCGTGGGCTGGCCCTGCGTTATGGCAAGAGCATGCAATGCATCGCCGGCATTCATTACAACTATTCGCTATCCGAAGATTTATGGAAAGTTTTGCAGCAGGCAGAACATACCAGCGACAGTGCCATGCATGTGCAGTCAGAAAATTATATTTCCCTGATACGCAATTTCCATCGCTATAGCTGGTTGCTGATGTATCTGTTCGGTGCCTCACCGGCCTTGTCCACGCCGTTCTTGCGTGGTCGCCCACATCAATTGGAAACCTTGTCGGAAGACACTCTGTATCTGCCTTATGCGACCAGCCTGCGCATGAGTGACCTGGGTTACCAGAACAATGCCCAGTCTGGCCTGGTGCCACCGTATAACACCCTGCTGGAATACATGCGCAGCCTGTCGCTGGCGGTGCGTCAGCCCTATCCTGATTATGAAAAAATAGGCACGCAGCAAAATGGCGAATGGGTACAGATCAATACCAATGTACTGCAGATAGAAAACGAGTTTTATGCCACGATACGACCCAAGCGCGTCATCAAGACAGGTGAGCGCCCGGTAGAGGCACTGTGCGCACGTGGCGTGCAATACATAGAAGTGCGCTGCATGGATGTCAATCCTTTCGACCCGCTGGGCATCAGCCTGGAGACTTCACGTTTTCTCGACGCCTTCCTGCTGTTTTGCGCCCTCGAAGAAAGTGCGCCAACCAACCAGGCTGAAGGCGATGAAAATGCCGAAAATTTTGCATTGACGGTCAAGCAGGGCCGCCGTCCCGGCCTGATGTTGTCGCGCCAGGGACAAGCGATATCGCTGCAAGACTGGGGCAAGGAATTACTCGAAAGAATCGCACCGGTAGCAGCCTTGCTGGATACCCAGCGCGGTGACACCTGCCACGCGCAGGCCATGCAGGTACAGACTGAGAAATTGCATCATCCTGAACTGACACCATCAGCCAAAGTGCTGGATGCGATACGCGCAGCTAACAATTCTTTCACCCAGTTTGCCTTGCAGCAAAGCACGCGCCTTGCAGAAGAATTCCGCGCCCGCCCACCAGCACCTGAGCAACTGGCCCTGTACACTAAAATGGCAGAAAAATCGCTGGCAGAACAGACTGAAATGGAAAGCGCACAAAGCGGCAGCTTTGATGAATTTATCGCACATTACGGCTCGCGTACTTCCAGCGAAATCTGTTGCGATGTGTTTGCCAGTAATATGCTAAAACAAACCATAGCCGTATAAGAACTTGTTGACGATCTGTAGCGAGCAGGCATCCAGATCACGCATATGCAATAAGATCGCAAGCAAGTTCCAGAGTCAGCTAAAAAGTAGTACATTAACAACAGGGGCAATTTATTGCCCCTGTTGTCTTTCTGCTGCAAACAATAATTTTCCGTAAAATTCATCAAAATTACTCATAGACGTAGCATGGTATTTTTTCCTTAGCCGAACCGGGAATAAAAGAGATATCAAGTAGTTTTATAGGCAAGATGTAAAATACCTGTATCAGCGCCAATGCAATGTTCTTAAGTTGCAATTGACGTACTGACATTTACTCAAATTTGGATATTATTCATGCTGAATTGGCTTAAAAAACAGTTTTCTTCCGCATCACAAGAAGAAACTACACCAGCAATCGACACCAGGCCAACGGAATCAGAACAATCGGAACAGGCAGCGGAACTGAAAATACAGGGAGATGCGTTTTTAAAACAAGGCAAACCATTCGAAGCACAGCAATGCTACGAGCAAGCGTTAGCCATAGCGCCAAAAGATGCAAGTCTCCATAATCAACTCGGTGACTTGTATTATGAACGTCGCGACCTGAAAGGAGCCGAATCGCATTATCGCCAGGCAGTTCATCTTCAGCCTGATTTTGTTAGCGCGCTCTTAAATCTTGGACTGACACTTGACGAATCAGGACAATTTCTTGAAGCCGAGTCTTTTTATCGCCAGATTATTTCCATCAAGCCGGACGAGGTATTGGCGCACTATAATTTGAGTGTGACCCTCGCATCACAAGGAAGGACAGAGGATGCGATTGCATCTTGCCGCCAGGCGCTTTCCATCCGGCCAAAATTTAGCCAGGCATATTTTCAACTAGCCAGCCTGCTGGGAATGCAGGGAGACGCCAACAATGCTGAAGAAGCACTTCGCCAGGCAATAGAATGTGATCCACAATTTGTTCAGGCACATTGGACCCTGGCCAACTTTCTTCAGCAACAAAACCGAATTCCAGAAGCGATACAAAAATACAGGGAAGTTTTGGAGCTTGCACCGCAATTTGATCAAGCGAGAGACTCCTTATTAGCCATTCTTTTTTCAACTCAACAATATTCTGAAGCAGAATCCATCTATAGAAAATTATGCCTGAGCACGCCTGAAGATGCAGGCATACAAAATAATCTGGGAGTCACTCTGAAAGCACAAGACAAGCTTGCAGATGCAGAAATATGCTTTAAGCTTGCCATACAACTTCGTCCTGATTTTGTTGAGGCTTATTCCAATCTTGGGGCGACGCAACTACAAAAAAATCAATTACAGGAGGCGGTCATCAGCTATCAGAAAGCTATTGACTACAAGCCGGCTTCACTAGAGTTCTACCCTGTACTTGCCAGAATATTGAGGCAACTCACGCGCATTGAGGAAGCCAGAAATTTGCTTTTGCATGCGATTAAACTGGATGGTAATTTTGCCCATGCTCATTTTGAACTGGGCCTGCTATATGAAGAGCAAGGTGAGCTGAGCAAAGCAGAAACAGAATTTCGCAAAACGATAGAATTGATGCCCGCGCACTCTGTCGCACATGGTTACTATGGTGTATTGCTGATGAATCAGGAGCGATACCAGGAAGCTGAAGCCAGTTTGCGACGCTGCATCCAGGAGCAGCCAAACGAAGCTGCCGCTCATGACAACCTGGGAATGGTTTTTTATTTGCAAAATAAATATTCCGAAGCTATTCCTCACTTCAAGAAAGCTCTGGAACTTAATCCGGTATTGGAAAATGCTTGGAATAATCTGGGTAGCACATACGTCAGAATGGAGCAGTGGAGTGACGCCGAGACCAATTACTGCAAGTCACTTCATATCAATCCCGACTCTCCGCTGACACACATTAACCTGGCCAGAATCTACCTGAACCAAAAAAAATTCTCCAAGGCAGAGGCCAGCTTCAAAGCAGCGCTCAAAGACAAGCCCGATGGTTTTGGAGATGCCTATACAATTCTGGGTACCATCTTGCAATACACCGGGCGACACATGGAAGCAATTGCTTGTTTTCGTAATGCGATTGCAAAAGATCCCGGTTTCATGGAAGCGCACAGCCATTTGCTATTTCAACTCGGTCTTGGCAATGCAGATTCCCCAGAAGAGTACCGTACAGAGGTGCTTGCCTATCAGAGCAAACTCGCTGCGGACAGCACACCGTACACAACATGGAAAGTATCACCTCAAATTAATCGCAGACTTCGTATTGGAGTGGTTTCTGCAGATATGGGAAATCACCCAGTGGGGTACTTCCTGGAAAATGTGACGAAGGAGTTTGATCTCCAGAAAATAGAACTGGTGGCATTTTCGAATAAAACCCGTAACGACAACGTCAATGCACGGCTGAGACAATATTTCAGCTCCTGGCATTCCATCGAGAACATCAGTGACCCAGTCGCAGCGGAAATGATACATGAACAGGGCATCGATATCCTGATCGATCTGGCGGGGCACACTGCTGAAAACCGTCTGCCAGTATTTGCCTGGAAGCCTGCGCCAGTACAATGTAGCTGGCTCGGCTATTTTGGAACCACTGGCGTGCCTGGCATGGATTATGTATTGGCAGACCACATCTCTGTGCCAGAACAGCACGAGGAATATTTTTCCGAAAAAATCTGGTATTTGCCGGAAACGCGTTTGTGTTTCACTCCCCCTGCCATACAGCCCAGCCTGGAGGTAGCAGCAAACCCATTACCCGCATTACTCAATAACTATATTACTTTCGCTTGCTTCCAGAGCACTGGCAAGTTGACTGACTTTACTCTTGCACTGTGGGCTCAGGTAATGCAAAGCCTGCCAGAAGCGCGTCTGAGATTGCAATGCAGAGAACTGGAAAATGCCGAAATACGTTTGCATACACAAGAACGTCTGCGTCAATTTGGCATAGCGCCTGAGCGTACTGAATTACATGGCCCTAGCTCACGCGAAGCCTATCTTGCCGCCCACAAGCAAGTGGATATGATACTTGATACCTTTCCTTATGCAGGCGGAACTACTACCTGCGAAGCTTTGTGGATGGGGATACCTACGCTGACATTGACAGGCACCACCATGGCGTCCAGGCAGGGCGCAAGCCTGCTCACTTATGCTGGTCTGAGTGACTGGATAGCCAAAGACAAAAATGAATTTGTCAGGCTTGCCATTTCACACTCCAGCGATCTTAATAAATTGTCGCAATTGCGTTCAACTTTAAGAAATCAGGTACTGGCCAGTCCTCTTTTTGATGCCACACGCTTTGCCCACAATCTGCAAGATGCCCTGATCGGAATATGGTCTGAATTTGCCAAAAAATTGTAAGACAGCTTTTTATAGAGTTAACAGTAAGGCAGTATTTTCGACGACTAATGGAGATAGCAAATGAATATGCAATTCGGTATCCACAAGCACAGGATGGAAGCATTGGTCGATGGCGTATTTGCGATTGCCATGACCATACTGGTACTGGAAGTTAAAGTACCTGAGCTGGAAAATCCACGCGATGGCGCTGCCTTATTGCATGCATTGCAGCATCATTTGTATATCATCATCGCGTATTTCATCAGCTTTGCCATGCTGGGTCTGTTCTGGGTCTGGCATCACAGGCTGGCAAGCAAGGTCAAGGAAATCGATGGCAGCCTGGTACTGTGCAGCCTGGCATTTTTATCGCTGATCTGCTTCTTTCCTTTTGCTGCAGCCTTGTTCGGGCGCTATGTGTTTTATACACCGACCGTCCTGATCGTGTATCTGCCTGTAGTGGGGCTGATACTACTGTCACAGGCCCTGTATTTCTACCTCGCTATCAAACGCAAACTCATCCATGAAGATGTCAGTGCTGACGCCGTGCGTTCAGCCCACAAGCATAATCTGTATGCCTGTGGCATTTTCAGCCTGACTGCGATACCGGCAGCACTGGTGGCAGGTATCGCCACCGCAGCAGTCTGTGCCGTACTTGGTGGCTTGCTGATCTGGCGTGCCATCAAGGCTTGACAGAGTTTGAAGGGGCATTAGAGTTTATTTCTTTTCCGTGCCCTTGGTGCGCAAGTCTTCACGCTGTTTTTCATATTGTTCGTAAGTGGTCTTGTTTTGTTGCAGGCAAGTCTTGCGCTCATTCCAGTCCTGGATTTTTTCGCATTGGCGCTGGTTGGAATCCTGCCCTATGTCATAGACGACGGCACAACCAGTCATGAGCAGCTGGCTGCCCAAAATCAGGCTCAGGAGGAATGTTTTTTTAAACATGAAAGACTCACAAAATAAGGAAAATAAAAGAAGTAGCTGAATATAGCGCTCACGATAGACAGGTGTAAACCACTTTTAGTTCCAGACAGCTGAAATTTTGCGGCATTAAAAAGTACAGAGGGCTGTCCATGTCTGACATGGACAGCCCTCTGTTTTTAAGAAATATCCGTTTATTTTTCTTCGAACAAATTACCCAGGCTACCCAGTACCGAGCCTTGCTCGCCGCCTTTATTACCACCCATGGTCGATGCGCCAACAATGCGGTTGGCCAGACGTGCCAGAGGCAGAGATTGCAGCCAGACTTTACCCGGCCCGCGCAGATGCGCGAAGAACATGCCTTCTCCACCAAACAGGGCGGTTTTGACGCCACCAACAAACTTGATGTCAAAATCCACTTCCTGCGTGAAAGCCACCACGCAGCCACTATCGACACGCAGGGTTTGGCCGGGATTCAAAGTCTTCTCTATGATAGCGCCACCGGCATGGACAAACGCCAGGCCATCACCTTCGAGTTTTTGCAGGATAAAACCTTCGCCACCAAAGAAACCCGCACCCAGACGTTTTTGAAAGGCAATCCCCAGAGACACGCCCTTGGCCGCACAAAGAAAAGCGTCTTTCTGGCACAGTAACGTGCCACCCAGCTGGTCCAGATGCATGGGGATGATTTTGCCAGGATAGGCCGCACCAAAGGCGACTTTTCTCTTACCCGAGCCTTCATTCATGAAGACGGTAGTGAACAGGGATTCACCAGTCACCAGACGTTTGCCTGCGCCCAGCAATTTACCGAGGATGCCACTTTGGCTGGCCGAGCCATCACCAAAAATGGTTTCCATCTGAATATTATCTTCCATGTAAAACATGGTGCCGGCTTCACCTATGGCAGCCTCACCAGGGTCGAGTTCCACTTCGACGAATTGCATGTCGTCGCCAAAAATTTTATAGTCTATGACATCCATGGCCATGATGATTTCCCATTGAATAAAAATGAATCCGCAAACCCGCGCGGCTTGATGGGCATTCTATGAAATTTTTGGCGTTCAGGGTAGGTCTTTGATGCGGTAATCTTTTGATGAAATTACCGCCATGTGGCGGGAAAAAATCTTTAGTTCAGCAAACTCGCAGTATCAACTATCGTCGCATATTCACCCCGTAAATTGCTGAGTGCGTTGATATGCACCTCTTCTGCCGTCTGTGCTTTGCCATGCAAATCCAGCCTGTCAAAACTGAAGCAGGCGTCTGCTACCACTGTGGTAGCAAAGCCGAGATTGCCCGCGCTACGGGCTGTGGCTTCGACCGACATATTGGTGCTGACACCGACGATTACCAGATCTTTGATACCACGCACATGCAGCCAGCGTTCCAGACCCGTATTGACAAAGGCATCAGTCACATTTTTTTCGACCACATGCTCACTGGCCAATGGCAGCAAATTCTCTTGAAATTCATTGCCTGCCTGCCCTGGCCAGAATACCGATGTTGGTGAGCGCGACATGTGGCGCACATGGACAATTGGCCTGCCTGCCGCACGCCATGCCAGCAACAACTGGTGTATGTTTGCTTCTGCAGCCGGATTATTCCTGCGACCAGATTTGGGATCAGCCATGCCACGCTGCATGTCGATGATGATCAGGGCTGTATCTTGCTTAGTCATATTTATCCGTTCATGTATCCACTACTTAAGGCACTGACCCAGTCTGCACGTCCACGCAAGGCCGCCAGTTCTGCCATGTGTTGCCAGGCATAGGGGACATTGATCAGGCTGGCTGTCCAGCCATGCTGCATCTTTTCCAGGATGGCATAACGCGCATCCGGTGAGCCAGATTCTATCTTGTGCTGGTAAGGGTAATCATATTCATAGGCCGGGTGGCCGACACTGCCGGGATTAAGGATAAGCTGCCCTGCCGCGGTCCGCACACTGCGTGCCACATGGCTATGACCGCAAGCGATTACACTGGCAGTTTGCTGTCCCAGTCTTTCCTGTATTTCCTGCGTCGTGGCATTTCTGTCTGCCACCTGCAGCAAGGTAGTGGTGTCACTGGCTGGTGTGCCATGGCAGAGCAAAACTTCTGCATTCAATTGCAGCACGGGCATCAGGCTGGCTATCCATGTTTTTTGTTCTGCCGTGATTTGCTGGTGTGCATACGCATCGCCAGCACCCGAGCGTTCATTCAATTCCAGAATCTGACGTTCATGATTGCCTGCCAGATGTACCCAGCCCGCTTGCGCCATCAGGAAATCTGCTGTCTCCTTTGGCAGCAAGGGGCCAGACAGACTGTCGCCCAGATTGACTACCTGATCAACACCACGCAAAACCAGATCGGCAGCTACTGCTTCCAGTGCGGCCAGATTACCGTGTATATCTGAAATCACTGCAATGCGCATGGCTACCTGCTCCGTTATATTTGCTATATCTGTTATAGCTGCTTATGAAAGAAAGTTGTCCCGCAAAATTCGCCGTCAGGCATGAGAGCGTAATTAGGTACTACACCCACTTTCTGCCAGCCTGCGCGTTCATACAGGCCTTCGGCAGCGCCGCCAGTGACCGTATCCAGCACCAGTACCGTCTTGCCCTCAGCTATGGCAGCTTGTTCAACCGCAGCCATCAGGGCTTGTGCAATACCGCGACGCCTGGCCTTCCTGTGTACCAGCATCTTGGCAATATCAGCCCGGTGTGGCTGGTTGTCTGGCATGGCCGTGATCAATTGTACCGTGCCTATAATATCGCTGCTGTCATCCCTGGCGACCAGCAAGATACGCTCCTTGCGCGCTATGCCATCAGCTACGCCCTGCCAGAATTGCAGGGCGCGCTCACGAGGCAATGGCCACATGAAGCTGACAGATGCACCACCAGCGACGCAATCGATCAATACATCAGCCAGTGCTGCTACGCTGGCCTGCGCTTCTGCTGCATCGAGAATCTGGATGTGGACTTGCTCAGACATGATTTACTCCGTGAATTGAAAACAGAATGAAGTCGCTACTTGCATAGCGCAACCAGATAGCGTGCCGCGACTTTTCCAGGATTATGGAAAGTTATCGGCTTATCCAGCGCCATGGCAAGACAATCGCCGGCACCCAAATCCCAGGTTTGCTCGCCGACATGCAGGCGCATCTCGCCCTCCAGTATCCAGACTTGCTGCTGTATATCCACATCGCGGTGAAAGCTGTCATAGCGCACCGTCTGGCCAGCCGGAAATGTCACTTCCACCAGTTGCAGGGCTGAAGGCAAGGCAGGTGAAAGATTGCGGCGCATATAGCCGGAGGCAGGATCGGTCCAGCACACCTGCTCAGCTTGGCGCGATACGGGCGAGGCCACGGCAGCAGGTGTGCTGTCTTCAAACAGGGAAGCCAGCGTCACACCCAGGCCCACGGCCAGCTTGTCTAGCGCTGCCGCCGTGGGGCTGCTCTCACCCCGCTCTATGAGGGAAATATTGGAACGGCTGACACCACTGCGCTTGGCCAGCGCATCGAGCGACAGCTTTTGTTGATCGCGCAATTCGCGCACCCTGCGGGCAATAATCGTATTGATATCCATAATTTCCATTATATAGGATATTGAAGTCCTGTAAACTGGAAATTATTTCTATTACTCCTTGCGACCACGTCCCGCCGAGATCAGGCTTGTGTCAGTTGCCTGATCGCGGCTACCAGCTTGTCGAGGTCATCCAGACTGGTATACAGATGCGGCGTTACCCTGACGATGTCCTGGCCATCCAGTTCCCGGGTGACGGTGAATATCTTATGCTCGCGCATGAGATAGTCAACGATGGCATGGCCAGAATTGCCCGCGATGCCAAAACCAGCAATCGCGCAAGAGCGTTGCGGGTCAGTCGGAGTAAAAATGCGCACATCTGGTAAATCACGCACCTGGTTTACCCAGTATTGCGTCAGGTAACGCAGACGTGCTTCCTTGTTGGCAGAGCCTATGGATTCATGGAATTTGAGCGCATCCAGCACGGTCAGCACATTCGCTGGCGGCACTGTGCCGACTTGCGTGAATTTGAAAATCTCATTGTCGGCAAACCTGGCATTGCCAAACAGAGGGGCGATATCAACCACCCGACTCTTGCGTATATACAGCAGGCCCACACCCAGCGGCACACCCAGCCATTTGTGCAAGTTCACTGCGACAAAATCTGCCCCCAGTTCAGTCATGCGATAGTTGAGGTGGGCAAAGGAATGCGCAGCGTCCACCATGACATCCACCCCATGCCTTTTGGCCATGGCCGTAATTTTGGCGACCGGCATGATCTGCCCTGTCCTGTGCACGATGTGAGTGACCAGTATCAGTTTGGTTTTAGGTGTAATCGCCTGTTCATACGTGGCTACAATATCTTCATCACTGACTGGGTCCAGTGGCAATTGCAGATGCCGCAGTTGTATCTGCTTGCGCTGCTCCAGCATGAGCAGGGTATCAATCACGATATCGTAATCATGCGTGGCGAGCACGACTTCATCACCCGCCTGCAAAGGATATCCCTGCAGCAGGATATTCATGCCCTCAATGAGATTGCGCGTCAGTACCAGCTCACCTTCATCCACACCACAAAAATCCTTGAGCGCCTGCATGACTTGTACAAACAGCGGTGCATAGCGCACACGCAAAAAATACGAAGTCTCAGCATTCACCTGAGCCTGATAGCGCTGGAATGCCTCAAACACAGGTCGTGCCTGCACGCCGAAATAGCCATTTTCCAGGTTGATAAATTCTGTTGAGACGGTGTACTGGTCACGGATATCTGACCAATAGACCTCATCATCTTCTGCAATGGGATGCAAATTATTAGACAAAACAAAACTCCTATTGATCAGTGCACAGTAAGTATATGAATGATATACCTTCATTCACATGCGGGCTCTATGTAAAGATATGCGCAAAGATCAAAAGTTCCCGAAACAGCTCAGCAACCCGTGTTGTATTTGTCAGTAATGCCGGTGCTATTGTCCGGCAGCAGGAACTTGTTGGCATGCTCACCATCGCTCCAGCGGTTATCTGACCAGCAGTTGCCGTTCTTGCGGTAATTCGCAAATTTGGGGCCGCGGTAGATGGCTGGAGTATAGTCGGGATCGTATCCATCTACCCATGCCCATCGATTGCCGGAAACCTTCATGTTCATGGTTGGCACGTTCATGGGCGCGTGCAAGCCTATCCCTCCCCCTTTGCCTATCACAATGTAGTTGTTCTCGATCACGATCTTGTTATAGCCAGTAGAAGCATTCTGCGCACCGTCGGAATACATGGCGATCAGGCCAGACTGCGTACCATTCTGCTCGCCATTCCATTGCAGGCGATTGCGGGAAATGTTGAGCCCGGATTGTCCGCCCCAGGTCTGGATGCCATCTACGTGGTCACCTGTATTGCCCGGGTCAACCGCAATCCAGGATTCGCTGATGATGACATTGTTGCTGTAGATATTTTCCAGGCCACTGTGCGGAAAGTAACAACGATGGCAGATACTCAATGCGGGCTGCCGTCCATCCTTGGCACCGACGGTATTAAAAGCACTGAGTTCGCTGTACAGTGCTGCGCCGCCATCCTTGCTGCCTTTGGGATGGTTCAGCAGCAGGCTGCCCTTGCTGCCGCGCAGCACCAGCCAGCCGGAATTAACTACCACCTCGCTACTCAGGTTCACGCCCTGCAGCACCACCGTACCGGCTGGAAAACTATAACCATCAATGACTTCAACACCGGGACCAACGACGCGGGCATGATCACTCCAGCCATTAAGTGGTGTACCAGAAAAAGTACCGCCGGGAACATCTGCGAAACTGCTGATGGCAATCCCGGCAGGCCCTACCATCTCCGGTGTCAACTGCATGCCGTGAGTGATCGTGCCACTGGCTGGCAGGACCACCAGGCTGTGGGGTGCCGGGGGCACAGTGATAGTGGCTGGTGCGACTGGTGTGATTGGTGCGGCTGATGCAAGCGGTGCCGCCGCCGGAACTCTGCTTTCATCTCCACCACCACAAGCAGTCAGAGTGAGGGAGGCTATCAAAGTCATCGCAAGGACAATATTGCTTGATATACCGGAATGCATGGATGAAGTCTCGAAATAATTATTCATGATATTGAGATTTTTTTACCAGTAGTGAATCGGCGACGTTGTGCTTAATGTTGCGGCTTATTGCTGTGGCCTATTGCTGTCATCAAGTACCAAGGGGATGACGCGTGGCTCACCTGTCGTACTGAACAGCTCAGAATTTTTGTAGCGACCGCTGATGCGTGTCGTCGCAAGTATCCACATAAATCGCGCAATGACACCTGGCAGGCCACGCTGCACTGGCTTTGGGTCACCCAGTGCTGAGTCAGTACTCACCAGGGCGATGTTTGTTCCAAAATCCTGATCCATCCTGCTTCGATCCAGCGCCACATGAATCAGTCCTATGAATGACACTTTATGATCAGCCACCGTGTTACCTATGGGACTGTTGCAGCATGCTGCATACCAGCGAAGCATGCCTGTTTCACTGAGACGCACGGCGGCGAGTTGATCCTCACCTTGCGAGAAATGCAGGCGTGGCTGTGCCACTTGTACAATCTCAGTGCCACCTTGCTTATCAAGAATTTCATCAGCTTTACCAAGAAAATGCGCAAAGGCGCGACAATCCTTGCAATAGCAAATGAGTCTGTTGTGGACTCCCCGTCCTTCAAGCTGGCCGCGCAAAGTACCGCATTTGCATTGTATTGCGTGCTTCTTCATCATTACTCCTTGGGTATTATGTATGGGCCTTTCACTTCACCCCAGCCCCACTTTGGCATGGATGCATTTTCATCCACCGAAGCACCCGCTTGTGAATTGATGACTGCCAGCCGTGAGCCCCATTCCAGATAGCCAACCAGCGCGGAGCGAAATTCTGGATCGTCAGGCATGCCCAGTTCATCAGCCGTCTCCAGTAACAAGCCTACCCAGCGTCTACGCTGTTCTTGTGTCAGGTGACGATTGAGATGTTGCTTGACCATATGCGGATGGCCGCCGTATTGCTCTGAGTAAGCCGCTGGTCCACCGAGCACTTCACCAAGAAATACGGCAACGTGCGCCGGATGATCTGCCCCCATATGCGCGAAGACAGGGCCTAGCAATGCATCAGCCTTGACGTGCAAATAGAAACGAGTGGTCAGCCGGTTCAACGTCTCAATGCCACCGACCCAGTCGTATAAGCTGGGAACATTTTGAATTGTCATAACATACCTCGCTTGTCCTTTGATAAGACGACTGAGGTCAGCGCATAGTGCTGCATTTCCTCAATTTGATTGATATAAGGCTTGATGGCAGCAAGAAAACTGGCAAACTCCGGCCCGCGCCGGAAACCTGTCAGGTGACCGTCTATCGAATCCCACTCTATGCGCAGGATGTAGCGGTCTTGCTCTTCGACACAGCGGGAGAGTTCATAGCCCAGGCAGTTTGGTGAAGCCTTGAGTGATGAGGCGGCAGTTTGATAGGCGGCTTCGAAAGCAACCGCAGCAACCGCAGCAGCAGCTGCAATATTTCCCCCGGATTGTGCCGGGCTTCCAGTGAGTTTGTAGCGTATGTATTCAACGATCATGTGTTCTCCAAATGCGTGTTCTGGATCTTGCATAATTCAAATATCAGCATCTCTTCAGCAAGGCTATCGTCAGGGCAACGGAGCTGGCCAGCGCCGCGATGGTGCGCACGTGATTCCAGCGCGTCCATTCGGTCAGATAACCGGCCCACAGCCTGGCAGCTTCTGTGCTGTCTGGCACAACTGCAGCCAGTGCCTCGTTGCGTGGCACGTTAAAGGCTATGGTCACGCCCAGCGTACCCAGCAAATACAATAGTCCTCCGGCAAAGACATAAGCGGAGTTAGTTTCTTGCCAACGAAAGATTACCATGGTGATCAAAACCCCGCTTAACACTGCCATGCCCAGAAAGGGCGTCATGAACCAGGGATTGATGACAACGATATTGATCGATTGCATGGCCGAAATACCCTGGGCTGGCGACAAGGCACTTAGTGCTTTCATCACCAGTACAGAGAAGGCAAAAAAGAAGCCTGCCATCAGCCCGCCGCCAAGGGCGGAGACGAATACGAGGGAATTAATCATGCTGTTCATTTTTATGATTGTGGTTCATGCTTGCGATCTGTCGTTCCAGATGCCGCTCTGCGCCGTGGTGCGCACATAGTCAGCAAATTCACGCGCTGGCCGCCCCAATGCCCGGCTCACACCATCAGCCAGCGATGTATTGCGGCCATCAAGTACCTCGGAGAAAAGGTAGTTGATGAGTTTTATCGTATCCCTATCCAGCTGCGCCTGTTCCAGCGCACTGGTGTAGTCGGCACTAGAAACTGATATGAAATCTATCTTCCGCCCGGTAGCATGAGCAATCTCGCTAATTGCTTGTCTGAAGGTCCACAAGCGTGGCCCGGTTAATTCATAAAGCTGATCTATATGACGGTCTTCAGTCAATGCCGCAGCGGCGACATCGGCAATATCATCAACATCAAGAAATGGTTCAGCAACATCAGTAACAGGTAAAGCTACTACACCAGCAAGTACAGGTTCCAGAAAATGCCCTTCACTGAAATTCTGTGCGAACCAGCTGGCGCGTAATATTGTCCATTCGAGACCAGAATGACGCACTATATCTTCGCACTGTTGTGCTTCTGGCTCACCCCGGCCAGACAGCAAGACCAGGCGGCGTACACCAAGACTGGCTGCCAGATCAGTGAATGCCTGTATCGCTTCTGGCGCACCCGGAACAGCCAGATCGGGATAAAAGCTGACATATGCCGCCCTGACACCCTGAAGTGCCGCACTCCAGGTGCTGCGATCAGACCAGTCGAATGGCGTAGCGCCGGACCGCGACCCCAGGCGCAGCGGCAGATTGCGTTCAGCCAGACGCGCTGCTACCCGCTGTCCTGTTTTCCCGGTACTACCAATGACAAGTATGGCTTGCGTGGACATCAAGTGCTCCTCCAGGTTGGTGTCACACTGGCTGGTGACGATGATGCTATTATCCGGCGGGCATGCAATACAGACTATGTCTGAACGTCTCGCTTTCATGCTCATTCGTCCAGCTGAATGAGTGAATGTCCTCGTTTGCCATATACTGGAACCATGATAAATCTCCCAGTCAAAGATGACCCTGTCGGTGAAGCCCTGCATTTTTTGCGCATGAGTGGAAGCTTTTACTGTCGTTCTGAACTTACAGCCCCCTGGGCAATGGAACTGCCTGCCTTCAAGGATTGCCTGATGTTCCACGCCGTTACGGCAGGTGAGTGTTTGCTGGAAGTAGACGGTAATCATTCTTGCCTGCTCAAGCCAGGTGACCTGGCACTGGTGCCGCATGGTGCCGGGCATGTACTGGCGAGTGCACCGGGTGTGCCAGCCATCAGGCTGTTCGACATGCCACGCCGATCCATCAGTAACTCTTATGAAACCATCAGTCATGGTGAAGGTGGTGCTAGCACCAGCATGATTTGCGCCCTGGTGCATTTTGATCATCCGGCAGCGCAGCAACTGATACGCTTGCTGCCCAAACTTATCCACATCGATAGCTGGAAATCTTCAGAGATGGAATGGATACAAAGCACGCTGCGTTTCATTGCTGCCGAAGCACAGCAATTGAATGCGGGCGGGGAAACAGTGATCACGCGGCTGGCAGACATCCTCGTCATACAAACCATACGCGCCTGGATTGCACGTGATCCGGCAGCACAGACCGGCTGGCTGGGTGCATTACGCGACAAGCAAATTGGCCGGGCGATTGCCATGATACATCGCGAACCCGGACGCAGCTGGACGGTGGCGGACCTGGCCAGTGCCGTGGCGATGTCACGTTCGGCCTTTTCTGCACGCTTCACCCAACTGGTTGGTGAACCTGTCATGCAGTACGCCATGCACTGGAAAATGCAGACAGCACTGACACAATTGCGTGAATCCAGAGTCCCGGTCGCCGTGCTGGCAAGCCAGCTGGGCTATGATTCCGAGGCGGCATTCAGCCGGGCATTCAAACGTGTGCTTGGTATTTCTCCAGGGGCTGCAAGAAAAAATACGGTGAGCCATGCTCCGATGCTGGAAGCTTGAGGATTGCCAGCAAAATCTGTCATCTGTTGGTCATAATTGGGCAATTCACGCCAAAGGCTGCGTGCTTCTTGCATTCTGCCTATAGCTCCTCTAGCATGGCATGGTTAACTTTTACGCACGCGCCATGTCTGCCCTGCCTGAACTGAATGAACTCGAACGCATCATTGCCCTTGGCCGCGGACAGCTGGAGGTGGATGTCTTGTGCGAAGTCAGCACCAAAAACAGACAATTCCCGGTGTATAAACTGGCGCTCGGCAATCCCGATACCAGCCTGCCAGCGATAGGTTTTTTTGGTGGCATACATGGGCTGGAACGCATAGGCACACAAGTCTTGCTGACTTTCATGCGCGGCCTGCTGACACGACTATCCTGGGACAAGAGCCTGCAACACATGCTGCAGGATGTGCGGCTGGTCTTCATGCCCTTGATTAATCCGGGTGGCATGTGGCAGGCAACGCGCTGCAATCCCAGCGGTGTTGACCTGATGCGCAATGCACCCGTGGAAGCCAATGATAAAGTACCTTTTCTGCTTGGTGGTCATCGTTATAGCCCGCGCCTGCCCTGGTATCGCGGCCCGGCTGGTGTAGAGATGGAAGCAGAAAATCTGGCCTTGTGCCGCACTGTACAACAGGAATTATTGTCACGTCCCTTCAGCATGGCGATAGATTGCCATTCCGGTTTTGGCTTGCGTGACCGCGTCTGGTTTCCGCATGCGCATAGTGTGCACCCCATCGATCATCTGGCCGACATACTTGCGCTGGAAGAATTGTTCCAGCAAACCCATCCCAATCATTCTTATCTGTTTGAGCCGCAAAGCCTGCAATACCGCACCCATGGTGATGTCTGGGATTATCTGTATTTGCAGGCTCAGCAGGACAGCAGCAAAACCTTTTTACCGTTGACACTGGAAATGGGTTCGTGGCTATGGGTCAAGAAAAACCCACGCCAGTTATTCTCACGTCATGGCATGTTCAACCCGGTGGCAGAACACCGACTGCACCGTGTCTTGCGCAGGCATAATTCCTGGCTGGACTTTCTGATGCGGGCAACTTGTGGCCATGCGCAATGGCTGGCACAAGGCCCTACCCGTCTGCGTTTGCAGGAACGTGCCGTAGCCCGCTGGTACCGGCCATGACGACCTGGGTATTATTGCGCGGCCTCATGCGCGAGAGTCGGCACTGGGGAGATTTTCCTGCACGCTTCCAGCAGGCAACCGGGGCTGACCGTGTGCTGTGCCTGGATTTTCCCGGCAACGGGCAATTGCATGCTGAGCATAGCCTGACTACAGTAGCGGCGATGGCAGAGCATTGCCACCGGCAATTGCAGGCGCATGGGGTAGCAGAATCTGTGCAGGTGCTGGCGGTATCACTAGGAGCGATGGTGGCACTGGCCTGGGCCAATCAATACCCCGATGATATGCAGCGCATGGTGCTGATCAATACCAGTGTGGCACCACATAATCCATTTTTTCACAGGCTAAGGCCGGTAAATTATCCCGCCCTGGTTACCACCATGCTATTTGGCTCAGGCATGCAGCGCGAGCGACTCATCCTGCGCATCACCAGCAATTTGCAAACTACAGAGCAAGCCAAGGAAATCATCACGCGCTGGACTGCGTATGCGCAGGAAAGCCCTATCAGCCTTGGCAATATCCTGCGGCAACTGCTGGCCGCCATGCGCTTTCGTGCACCGCCTTATTCAGGCAAAGTGCCGCTGCTTTTGCTGGCGGGTGAGCATGACAAACTGGTCAATGCAGACTGTTCACGCAAACTGGCACAGCTATGGCATTGCCCGTTACAACTGCATCCCACGGCAGGTCATGATTTGCCGCTGGATGATGCAGGCTGGATCATCCAGCAAGTGCTGAAATAAAAGCTATACCTGCGCCAGTTCCGCAATCAGAAAATCGATCAATACCCTGACCCGCAAAGCCAGGTGACGGTCACGCGGATACAGTAAGGAAAATGGCCGCGTGCGCCCTTTGAATTCCTGCAATACCTCGACCATACGACCAGAGCGCAGATCTTCCTCCACCATGAAGCGCGAAGCCTGCAGCAGGCCCGCACCGTGCCTGGCAAGGGTGATAATGCCCAGCAAATCTTCTGAACAGGTCAGGCCACCTTTGGTCGGCCAGTCTATATCTTCACCATCACGCCTGAATATCCAGACGATGTTTTGCCCGGCACTGGGTAAGACAAATTGCAGGCATTCATGCCTGTCCAGGTCTTCGAGTTTTGTTGGCACGCCAAAGCGTTGCAGGTATTCTGGCGCGGCGCAGACCACGATCTCAGTGTCTTCGAGGCGACGCGCGATCATGCCGGAATCTGGCGGGTTGCGGCCACGTATGACCAGGTCAAAACCGTCTGCGGTCAGATCAACATTGCGGTTACTGAGTTGCAAATCCAGTTTGACCAGTGGATACATCTGACGGAATTTTGCCAGCAAGGGCAATACCCGGTAATGTCCATAAGGTGTAGGCATGCTGATACGTACCAGACCCGCCGGTTGCATTTGCTGGCCAGACACCTCACGCTCAGCTTCGACAAGCTGGTTCAGTGCCTGACGGCATTGTACAAAATAGGCACGCCCGGCTTCTGTCAGACGCAATTGTCGCGTGGTACGCACAAACAGGCGCACGCCTATGCGCTCTTCCAGTCTGGCTATCGAGCGGCTGACAGCGGCTGGCGTCAGCCCCGCTGCATTTGCCGCGTCCTTGAAGCTTTCCAGCTCAGCGGCCATGCAAAACAATTCTATGCTACCCAGCAATACATCCGGAAATTGTCGATTCACATTACACCATGTAATTTATAAAGTAACTTTTACCTAGTTTATCAACTTTCTCGTTTGGCATAGTATGCCGTCACGCCCTGCTCATCATGGCAGTGCCGCCAGTCAACCTTTAACGAAAGCCCAAAATCATGAAACTCTATTTCTCCCCTGGTGCCTGCTCTTTGTCTCCACACATCATCCTGCGTGAAGCCGGGCTCAACTTCAACCTGCAAAAAGTCGATACCTATGTTCACAAAACTGCCGATGGCCTGGACTTCTACAGCATCAATCCCAAAGGTCAGGTCCCCACTGTAGAACTTGATAATGGCGAGATACTGACCGAGGGTTCCATCATTGCCCAGTACATCGCCGAAAGCGCTGAAAACCGCGATTTACTGCCAGCATCAGGCTTGCCACGTTACCGTGTGCTCGAATGGCAAAACTACATCAGTTCAGAATTGCACAAATCCTTCGCCCCGCTGTTTGATGCTGACATGCCCGCGGAAGGCAAGACGCGTGTCGCAGAACTCTTGCGCAAAAAATTCGCCTGGGTCAACAGCCGCCTCGAAGGCCGCACTTACCTGACCGGTGATACCTTCACCGTCGCCGACGCTTATCTGTTCACCGTCAGCGGCTGGAGCAAACACGTGAACCTGGATATCAGCGATTTTGCCCACCTGCAAAACTTCCTCGCCAGCGTCAAGGCCAGGCCGCATGTACAGGCCGCGCTGAAAGCAGAAGGATTGGCCGCCTGATACCATCCCCAACAAGAAATCATAAAACGGCAGACGATACGGTAGCTCACAGCCAGCTACCGTATTCACGTTTAGAAAGGCAGAAATGGACACCGCTTACCCCGACATCATCGCCATGCTGAACCAGTATTTCGATGGTATACACCATAGTGACACCAGCATACTGGCCAGGGTATTCCACCCCGAAGCCCACTATTACTGCGCCACCGAAGGTCATTTACTGCACCTCGATATGCAGCAATACTTCCCCGTCGTCGACAAACGCCCCTCCCCCGCCAGCAAAAACGAGAAGCGCCGCGACCGCATCGTCTCCCTGGAAATCGCCGGCCCGGTAACCGCCTTCGCCCGTGTCGAATGCGCGATTGCGAATAAGTTCTTTACTGATTTTTTAACACTGGTGAAACTGGATGGCAGGTGGCAGATTGTGAGCAAGGTGTTTCATTTTGAGTTGATGGATACCTGAACAAAATCAATTGGTTTTCAAAAATATGGACTCAGGTCGTATTGACGTTGCTTTTGCTTTTGATCTTGGTGTTGTTTTTGACTTTAGCAGTTCCCATGTGTCGACGCCGTTTGTGCGGTACAGAAAATGGAAAAAGAAGGACCGCTGTTTGAGCCGCAGGCGAGTTTCGGGCCTTCCCATTTTTTGTACTGCACAAACGGGCACCCCCTTCAGGGGGCGACGACGCCTGGGTCGCCTTTTTGGCCCACCTTTTTTGGCGAGACAAAAAGGTGGGTAGCCGCCGGTCTACCACCGGCCTGCAATCGCAAATAACTTGTGAAGGTATTTGGGAAACAAAGACTTGCACAATACGAATCTGATATTAGAAGCTGCAAAAGTATGCAACGAACGCCGCTGGATTCCAGCCAAAAACACGCTGGAGCGCCAGCCCGGTGGAATGACGTTAAATCAGATTTCAGTAATGGACGTTAGTGCCAGGTAAAAATCGGTCTGGAGCGTCAGTCCGGTGAACTGGGTGGACTGTTGGCAATAGTTCGAAGAGATAACGTTACCGAGATTACCGCAGTTTGTAGGAAAACCACCCGAGCAAATCCCGCTCCAAGATTTTTTAAAAAATACGTTGTACACTGTGCCACACCAGAGTCCACCAGACTCACAGGCAAGCTCCGCATAAAGGCGGGCTGAAGGAAAGGCCGTATTAAGTATCAAGCACAGACCAGAACCACAATGGCCTGCCGATTGAATTTCTTAGCCCTAAAACCATGCCCGAATCCAATAGCCTGGCTAACACGGCCAACAGTGTCACCAACACACGCAGCACGCCACCACACATCATCCGCGAGCTGGAAAACGGCCTGCTCGCCGATGCAGCCTATACCTCGCCAAAATATTTTTATGATGCGGTAGGCTCGGTCCTGTTTGAAGCCATTTGCGTACTTCCAGAATATTATCCCACCCGCACAGAATCAGAAATTTTCACCCGGCATATGGCCGACATGGCACAAAGCATAGGTGCAGGTGGCAGCCTGATAGACCTGGGTGCTGGTAATTGCGCCAAGGCAGCGCGGCTGTTTCCGGTACTGCATCCTGACCAGTATGTGCCCATCGATATTTCTGTCAGTCATCTACAGGATGCGGTGCGTCGCTTGCAACAGCGTTTCCCACATATAGAGATGACGGCGCTGGGGCTGGACCTGGCACAAGACTGGAAGCTGCCTGCAGAAGTAAGACGCGACCAGCGTCTGTTCTTTTACCCAGGCTCATCGATAGGCAATTTTGAACCGGAAGAAGCGTTGGCATTCCTGTGTCATTTACGCGCAGCCTGTGACCGTACCGGCGGCATACTGATAGGCGTAGACCTGATCAAGGACAAGGCCTTGCTGGATGCGGCCTATGATGACAGTCTCGGGGTCACCGCGGCTTTCAACCTGAATCTGTTACGTCACATCAATCATTTATTGCACGCTGACTTTGATGTCAGGCAATGGCAACACGAGGCTTTTTTCAATACAGAAAAATCCCGCATAGAAATGCATTTGCGCGCCAGGGAAGATATCCAGGTCAGCTGGCCCGGCGGGCAAAGAAATTTTATCAAGGGTGAACACATACACACAGAAAACAGCTATAAATACAGCATACAGGGTTTTAATGCCTTATTGGCCGATGCTGGTTTTTCCCATAGCTGTCACTGGACGGACAAAAATGAATGGTTCGCCGTTATTCATGCCAAAGCTGTCTGATCCTCAGACAGAGCAGGAGCAAACCTTGCAAGCAACAGGCATAGTTGAACGCTGGCAAGCAATCCGGCTGCGCTCAGTTGCTATTGCTGCGCCGCTATCTGCTGAAGATTGCATGGCACAGTCCATGCCGGATGCCAGCCCCATCAAATGGCATCTGGCGCATACGACATGGTTTTTCGAGACCTTTATCCTTGAACAGTTTGAAACCGGCTTCCAGGCTTTTCATACTGACTTCAGGGTACTCTTCAATTCCTATTACAACGGTGTCGGTGACAAGCACCCGCGCCCGCAGCGTGGCTTGCTGACGAGGCCATCACTGGACACCGTGCTGGCCTACCGTCGCAATGTCGATGAACGCATATTGCAATGCCAGGACCAGCTCAATGATGCCCGCTTTGTCTCTCTGCTGGAACTGGGCATGCAGCATGAACAGCAGCATCAGGAATTGATGCTGACGGACATTAAACATCTGCTGTCGTGCAACCCCATATTTCCTGCGCTGTATCCCGTCAGCGAGATGCGCAAACCACTGCCGGTTTCGCAAAACCTGAGTTGGCAAAACTATGATGCCTGCCTGTGTGAAATCGGACATCAAGGCCAGGGCTTTTCCTTTGATAATGAAGGGCCGCGCCACCGGCAGTTCCTCGAAGCTTTTCAGTTGGCAACCCGTCTGATCAGCAATGCAGAATATCTGGAATTCATAGAAGATGGCGGCTATCAAAACCCAGCCCTGTGGCTGGCTGAGGGCTGGGACTGGATACAGCAGCAAGACCTGCGTCATCCACTGTACTGGCGCTATGATTTCCAGCAAGGCTGGCAGGAATTTGGCCTGTATGGCCTGCTGCCTCTGAATCCACAGCAGGCGCTTGGACATATCTCTTATTTCGAGGCCAGCGCCTTTGCCAGCTGGGCAGGGGCACGCCTGCCTACTGAAGCAGAATGGGAGTATGCGGCGCAACAACATGAGATAGAAGGCCAGCTCAGCCAGTTATTTGATCATGGCTGGCAATGGACCAGCAGCAGTTACAGCCCCTACCCCGGCTTTGTCGCCGCAGCAGGTGCAGTCGGTGAATACAATGGCAAATTCATGGTCAACCAGTATGTCTTGCGCGGTTCTTCTGCCTTTACCCCGACAGGCCATAGCCGCATCACATACCGCAATTTTTTCCCGGCAACAGCGCGCTGGCAACTGACGGGCCTGCGTCTGGCACGTTCACTGGCACAAGAAGATTAGGAGCATATATGCCCACAGCCCACTGGAAAGGTGCCCTGCTGGCCCAGGCCACAGCAACTGAAATTGAAACCCTTGAGGGCAATATTTATTTCCCCATCAACCGGGTCAACCAGGAATACCTGCGCGAAAGCGAAAAACATACCCTCTGCCCATGGAAGGGCACGGCCAGTTATTACGACATCGTCGTCAATGGTGAAACCAACGCCGATGCCGCCTGGACTTATCCAAGCCCTAAGGAGGCAGCAAAACAGATAGCCGGTTTTATTGCTTTCTGGCGGGGTGTGGAAGTTTTACCCTGAAGAGTACAATAAAGCTGATTCAGCAATCATGCCTCAAGGAAACGCCGGTATGTGCGGCTCCACCCCGCCATAACGAAAACCTGGATGCCTGCTGGCCATCATTTCTTCAGTCTGTTTGACTTTGCCAAGCGGCACATCAACAATGAGTAAAACTTGCCCGGCTTCAATTTCTTTTTCAAAAGCTTTCAGGCGCGAATTGGGAATGGCAGCAGCGGCCATACCTGATACCCAGGAGCCAAATACCGCTCCACCAAATGCAGCAACCAGCAAGGCGATGGTGCGCATTTCCAGACCTTCAGGCGGGAAAATGAGCAGCAAGCTACCTGCCAATAAACCGGTGGCCGCACCCACCACCATACCCAGCTCCATGCCATGGATGAGATCGGTTTTCTGGAAAAAATTGGCTTCCGGCATATCATTGGGCAAACTGTCTTTTGCCAGGAAATGGATATACCTCTCCTCTATGCGTGCCAGCAATAACTCATCGAGCATGGCTCTGGCCGCAGGAATAGTGGGAAGCATGAAATAAAGACGACGGCGCATGATGGCCTCCTGTAAAAAATCTCAGGAGGCCGCGTTAAAATTGTAGATGCGAGGCAAGAACAGGATGCAAAGCCTCCTGCTTAGTTATAGCAAAAATGGGCGAAAGGTCAAAGCCTGTCGCCCATTTCTTTTACCTGACCAAATTCCAATGATCAAGCCAGACGTTTTGCCGCCAGTGCATTGCCCGCACGACTGACTGCCTTGCGGCCCAGATGCGCAGAAATGAATTGTCCTGCATCCACTACGGCATTCAAATCTATACCAGTCTGTATGCCCAGGCCCTGCATGAGGAAGAGTACGTCTTCCGTCGATACATTGCCGGTTGCACCTTTGGCATACGGGCAGCCACCAAGACCGGCAACGGATGAATGGAAGATGGAAATACCGACTTCCAGGCTGGCATAAATATTCGCCAGGGCCTGACCATAGGTATCATGGAAGTGACCTGACAAAGCCGTAATAGGAAAATCCTGCGCCACGCGCTGCATGACATTTTGCACTTGTCTGGCAGTGCCCACGCCTATGGTGTCAGCAATGTCGATTTCATCGCAAGCAAGGTCACGCAAACGCTGTACTACATCAGAAACGCTATCAACCGCAACTTCACCCTGGTAAGGGCAACCAAAAGCGCAGGAGATGCTGCCACGCAAACGTATCTTGTTTTGTTTTGCAGCTTCAGCCACTTCACGGAAGCGTTCTATTGATTCAGCAATCGAGCAATTGATATTTTTTTGTGCAAAGGCTTCCGAGGCTGAACTGAAAATCACCACTTCATCAGCACCGGCAGCCAGCGCGGCTTCAAAGCCCTTCATATTGGGCGTTAATACAGAATAAATGACACCAGGCTTGCGCGTAATGCCTGCCATGACTTCAGCTGAGGTTGCCATTTGCGGCACCCACTTGGGCGAGACAAAGGAGGCTGCCTCAATATTGACAAAGCCGGCTGCGGTCAGGCGATTCACCAACTCTATCTTGACTTCTGCAGGGATGCTTTCTTTTTCATTTTGCAAGCCATCACGCGGACCGACTTCAACAATTTTGACTTGCTTGGGCAATGTTGCATTCATTTTATTTTTCCTTAGGGCAACAGTAAAGGTAGGGTATGACAGCATTTTACTCTCAACATAAAAAAGCCTGAACCTCCCCCGTATTTCTACCTGCATTCTTGCTTGTTCAAGCGTTTTTGGACAATTCCTTGAGACCGGATTTGTGCTGCATTTACTTGACCAGTCATTATTTATCATGGATCATCGCGTGCTTATATTCCAGGCACCAAAATCCTGAATATTTACCTCAAATCATTCAGCTTTGTCATTCGCTTGTGATGTTCTTAGTGAACAATGACATTTCAAAATTTTAAAAATAGCTATTCAATGAAATTACTTAAACAAGTTTCTTGCACATTGTTTTGTGCAATCTTGCTATCGGCATGTGGCGGCGGAGGTGGCAGCAGTGCACCTGGCAACGTCAGCAGCAACGGTACATCAAATACTGTAAGCAATAATAATCCTGCCGGGGACTGGCTCACTTTTAATCCCGCACAAGTCGATATCACTGTCTATGAAGGCGAGAGTTTGCCCGTGAATGTCGTAGGTACGGCAACGAAGACATTTGCTAAAAACTTCAATATCGCGATCGTTGACAACGTGGGTGTGATAACACCTTACACCAGTGTCTCTGCCATTACGCAAATGCAATACAGAGTCACGCTCAATAGTAATCCGGCACTAAAACCCGGTGTATATAGCTCGAATATTCAGGTACGTCTTTGTGAAGATGATCCTAAAGTCTGCAACACGCCATTTCCAGGCTCACCCTGGACCCTGCCCTATAAAATCACTGTTAAATCAAAGACAGAGGCGACTCAGCGTGTCAGCGTAACGCCAGCAAACATTGATTTAACAGCCAATGAAGGCGACAGCCTGCCTGTCAGGATCAGCGCCAAACCTGGCCAGGACCTGCCTGCATCGTTCAATATCGCTATTATCGATAAGGACAAGCTGACTTATTCCTCATCCAGCATGGGCTTCCAGTACAAGCCCAATCAGGAATATAGCGCTGACTTTTTGGTCAAACCTAACCTGTTGCCTGGGACTTACACTGGCCAGTTTGAGGTCAGGCTCTGCGTCGACGACCCAAATTATTGCAGCCAGCCTCTGGCCGGTTCACCCTGGATAGTTCCTTATAAATTCACCCTCAAATCAAAAGCAGCCGGGATTAGCTTAAACATAAATAGCACGCCTTCTGTACTTGATTTTACTTATTACGAAGGTGAAACCAGGCAGTTCAGCATTTCTGCTGAGTCTCCGGCAGACATAGGCAAACCTGTTAATCTTGGCATTTACGACTCAGCACGTAATTCAACATTAAAAAGTACCAATAAAGTATCAAATACCAAAACCATAGCGACTTTGGAAACAAGTCCGGCTTTGAAGGCAGGCGTTTATACCAGCACACTGGAAGTACGTACCTGTGCCGATGATCCTGTCGATTGCAAATGGCCATTCAACGGATCACCACGTCAAATCCCGTTAAAAATTACGGTACGCCCGAACACTAATTTAACCCCTTTGAAATCCTTGCCTCAAGTTAGCAGCTGGAGCACATTCGGGGGTAATGCGGCACACAGTAATTATGTACCGGCGAGTTTCTACCCCAGCAATTTCTTAAGACGCTGGAACTGGACACCTGCTGGTGGCGGTTACCTGTCTGATATCAGTATAGAAAATGGTGTGGTTTTCATCAACAAGACTAGTGCCAATTACCCAAGCGGTGCCTATGAACTGACCGCGCTGAACGAAAACAGTGGCCAAGTTCAGTGGAAAACGTCGATGGGAACACTTTCTAAAGCTAACCCACCCGCAGCTGGGTCAGGCAAAGTATTCGTGACTTCAACAGGACATGCCGATACGTTTTTCTGGGTATTTGATCAAAACAACGGTAATTTGCTTAACAAGATTGCCATGACTTCACAATGGGAAACCTACCTTGCTCCTACCGTGTATGGCAATGAGGTCTTTACCGAGAGTGGATATTATGGCGGCATGAGTAAATACAGTATCAGCGATCAAAAAATATCATGGGGAATTGGTCTGCCTCAATACGATACCTGGTCGCCTGCGGTTGACGCCAGTTTCGCCTACACCTATCTGGCCGGTAGTTTGCACGCGGTCAGCAAGGCCGATGGCAAGGTCGCTTACACAATCAAGAATCCAAATTTTTCCTGGTCAGGCTATGGTGGATTGACGCCTGTTCTGTCAGAAAAAAATATGGCCTTTGTGGCTGGCAATGGATTGCAGGCTTTTGATCTTGGCAAGCAAACCCTCGCCTGGAGTATCACCGGAAGTATCTATGGTGCCCCTGCCTATGCCAAGGATGTCGTCTATGTCCTCAATGCCAATGGTACGGTGCTTGAGGCACGCTCAGCACAAAATGGTAGCCTGGTATGGATGGCGAGTGCGCTGTCCTCAGATAATGTGTCACGCACCTATAAAAACATGGTGGTGACGGATAATCTGGTGTTTATCAGCTCCAGCAATAACACGCTCGCTATTGACATCAAAACCCGCCAAGTCGTTTGGGAACATCCTTTCGGTGGTTCACTCGCAATCTCCGATCGCGGTGTTTTGTATATCAAAGGTGATAATCGCATTGAAGCGATTAATCTTCAATGAAGTATTAAAGGTAATCCCTGACTAGACGGCAATCCCCTGGTCAGGGAACTCCAGCTTGTTACGATACGGCTAGCGTCGCATCACAAGCTGATATCTGCAGAAAATTAGAGCACTCCGGTTACGCTTGCGCTGGCCGGAGCTTAGCTGACCCAAGCCTTCTCTCATGTGAGACTTTTGCTCACACACAGCAAAACCAGCACACATCTTCCAAGTAAACTTGCTCAACAAGACAGAGCGATATGGTTGAACGCTTTATAGCTCAATGCACAGCAGCAAACACACGACTCAAATCCAGCACAGGTATGCTTTGTCCCTGTTGTTCGAAACAGGAAATCGCCATGTCTTCCCAACCTGCTTCATCCAGGCTGCTGGCTTGATTATCATCAACCTGCACACGCACAGGTGGTGCGGCCAGATGGATGGCACCCAGTCCTGCGGTATTGCTGGCTGCATCATGGAAGGCCACCAAAGCAAGAATATTGCCAGTGCAAGCCCTGCCCCCGAGGCGCACCGGTAATTGCATGACGGGTACAGCACGTTTTTGCCAGAAAATGATTTCCCGCATATGCGCAGGTGCCAGCGGCACTTCAAAGCTGTCTTGCGCATCCATGATTTGTATCAGTTCACGCTGGCCTATGGCGACTTGCCTGCCATCACCTACATCGAGTAACCAGGCATTTGCGCTAGGCATGTTGTATCTCCTGGTGAGCAGATGTCAGTTGTGCAAACCCAGCATATTGCAATAAATACCTGGTATCACTGATGCAGGCCAGACCGTTTTCAAATGGCATGACTGCCTGTATGGGGGTATTGGCGGTACGCATGGCGACGGGCAAGGCATAGTCAGCGCCGGACTGCTGATTGAGTACCCTGACATCATCACACAGCAAGCCAAGAAAGCCCTCGCCGGTCGCCAGCATGACGCAGGCGCGGCGTGCTGACGGTATGCTGCCCAGCGTCTGCAATTCGCCATTCAAACTCAGCACTGGCCAGCATTGACCCAGATAAGCGATGCGACCAACTGCTGGCGCGACTGCATCCTGGCTTTGTATATCTGCTACTGACTCTACTGCGCAAATATCTCCCTGCGGCAGCATGAGTTGCATATCATCGATGCGCAACAGCAGGCGGTTGCGCACTTCGGTTCTCATCCCCGGCATCATCGCTCCCATGATCAGGCTCCTGTCAGACGGTTGATATGCTGCAGCAAGGCATCTTCGCTAAAGGGTTTGACGAGGTAGGCATCCACCCCGGCAGCATCGCCCTGCTGTCTGTGTTTTTGGGTAGAGCGTGAAGTAATCATGATGATGGGAATGCGCTTGTCGAGCTTGCGGGCGCGCACATGACTGGTCAGTTCCAGGCCATTCATGCGCGGCATTTCCATGTCCACCAAAATCACATCAGGCACCACTTCATCGAGAATGGCAACTGCATCCAGGCCATCAATTGCAGTGCGTACTTCATAACCGGCATCGCGCATGATTTGTGCAGTGGCGCGGCGGGCTGACAATGAATCATCAACCACCAGCGCGGTGCGCACATGTGCGGCCTGCAAGCCTGTCTGCGCTGGCAAGCCAGCATGGGCATTGTCCACATTGATATACTGCTGGGTAGATGCACGCAATAATTCCGGTAAATCAATCACCGGTGCGACACTGCCATCACCCAGAATAACCGCACCTATGGTGCCCTGAATTCTTGGTACGTAGCGGCCAAATTTCTTGACCACGACTTCGCGGCCATCGACCAGTTCCTGCACTTGTATTGCACAGGTCGCGCCAGTATCGGTGCTGACCAGCAAGACCGGGTAGCCATAGCTGCGCGCTTCCTTGCGATGGTCTTGCATGCCCAGCAAGCTATCCAGCTTCAGCAATTTATGGACGGCATCGCCTACGCGATAGACAGGCTGGTCAGCCAGCATGTCGATTTGTGTATCGGTGATGTAATGGATGTCGATAATGCGGCGGCTGGAGATTGCCATCATATGGCCGGCGACACGCGCCATCAGCGTATGCTCGGACAAGAGGCTGGCTGGCAGGCGTAATTCCACCACCAGTCCCTGACCAGCGACTGAGCGCAAATTCAGCGAACCTTTCATTTCCAGTATGCGTGCATGCACCATGTCCATGCCTATGCCACGGCCAGAAGTCTGGGTGCTGCTATCGCGGGTAGAAAAACCTGGCACCAGGATCAGCCTGGCCAGTTCTTCTTCAGACAAGATACGCTCAGCACTGATCATCTTGCGTTTCAAGGCGGTACGGCGTATCGCCGCATAATCGAGGCCAGCACCGTCGTCCTTGCAACGCACGACGATGGAATTACCTTCACGGGCAAAGCTCAGTTCTATATGACCATCTGCAGGTTTATTGGCACCCAGCCTGCTGCTTACTGCCTCTATACCGTGGTCAACTGCATTGCGCAGGATATGCATTAATGGATCGGTCAGATCATTGAGCATATTGCTATCGATATTAGTATTTGCGCCGAGTATGTTGAGGTTGACCTGCTTATCCAGCAGGCGGCAAGTCTGGCGTACACTGCGTTGCAGGCGTGAGACTATGGTCGTCACTGGCACCAGACGCGTGCGTATGACGGCATGCTGGTTTTCCATTTGCAGGCGGCGCTGTACTTCCAGCAACTCGGCCAGGCCATGCAATTGCTCGTCAATATGGTTGGACATTTCAAAGGCATCAGTGCGTGCCTCCACCAATTGCGCCGTGATGGTGTGCAGTTCGCTATAGCGTTCAAATTCCAGCGGATCAAAGTCATCATTGGCAGAGCTGACACTGGCTTTTTTCTGCGGGCTGCTCATGCCACGCACGTCGACCAGGGTTTCCAGGTCGGCGATGAGTTTCTGGAACAGCACGTCGTGCTTTTGTATGGCTTTTGATTGTTTTTGCGTCTGCTTCAATTGCTCCTGGATTTGCGCATTCGAGATAACATTTTCACCTGCAAGGCGCAGCAGTTCATCCACCACTTTCGCTGGTACACGCAACATGGGTTCTGCAGCGTGCGAACCAGGCTCTACCAGATCAAGTACCACACCGGCTGGCTGTGCTGAGCTTGCTGCAATTGACAGCGCTGAATGAGCTGGAGGAACAGGCTCATTGTGCACGACAAATTCGCCACTATTCATATACCTGACATAGTCGCAGACTTGCTGCAAGACTTGTTGCGACTGCGCCGGGGCAGTGCCGCCATCGACCACAGCTTCGCTCATGGCTTCGAGGCAATCACCTGCTTCAGTCAACAATTCTGCCAAAGCCTGATCGGGCAGGCTTTGCTTGTTACTAAGAGCAATCAGCAAGTCTTCCAGATGATGGGTGAGGTTGGCAATACCGGCGATACCCACAGTATTGGCAGCACCTTTGAGGGTGTGGGCTGCACGCTTGGCCTGTTCCACATCCTGCATATTGCCAGCACCGCTGGAAAATTTTTCTATGGCGCTGGTAAAGCTGCCTACCTGTATAGGCAATTCCTGCAAGAGGCCATCGAATAATTCGGTATTCAAATCGTCGGGCAATTGTATGGAGACATCATCTTCTGTGATTGCAATTACCGCTTCATCTTCATCATGATGTTCCTCTATCAGAGACACATTGATGAGGTCAGCAAACAGAGATTCATTGCCATCCATTTGGGTAATTTGTGGCCAGGCCGGGTCCATCAGCAAGGCCAGCAACTCCAGCGCTGGCACCTCTTCTGCAGGATTGCTCAAATAGCTTACCAGCTTGACAGGCAAATCACTGAGCAGGTTGACTAGTTGCTCATCCAGACCTGCGGTTTGTGCTGCAACCAGATCAGCGAGCACGGACAAGAATTTGTGTAGTGCCGTCAGCCCTATGGATTCTGAAGTGTCTGCGATGCGCAACAAGGCTTCGACATAGTTTTGCAGTGCGAGATGACGCTGATCAGTATCATCACCAGCAGCGACAACAGCAGCCAGATCGGCACCCAGCATATCAGCCATCAAACCAAATTCCTTGGCGAACAAGGCCAGCATGTCTTTGCTGATTTCTTGCATGACAGGGCCATTCAAAACCTCTTCATTTTGCTCCGTTTCGGTATATGTTGCGCCAGTGTCTTCGCTTGTTTCAGTGCTTGTTTCAGTAATTTGTTTAACTGCCTCCGATATTTCAACTTCTGCTGTCAGCTCTTCCTCTGCCGTATTCCACACGGGGTCATAAGCAGCATCCAGCAAACCTGCTACCAATTCAGGGTTTTCGGCATCGGCGATGCTGTCCATCAGCATCAGGGGGAAACCTTGCAATATACCCAGCTCTGCTTCACTCAGTGCGCGGGGCGCTGTTGATCTATGCACGATGGCATCAGCAAAGGCCAGGCAGGCATCGGCCATTGCGTGCATGGATAATTGCGCCGCACTGGCAGAAAATGCCTGCAACTGCGCAGCATAGGATTGCAGGGTCACGGCATCTGTTTCACCGCCCAGGCCAAAGTGTTCATCGGCAGCCAGGGTCATGACCAGAGCATCGAGCGCATCATGCAAATCGAACGATTGCTCTGGATTGCTGACAGCTTCTGGTTCCACTGTCTCTGCCGGTGCAGCAGCTTCTGCAAAGGCAGGTGTTGCAGCAGGTACTAAAAACAGGGCGGGAGCATCTTCGACTTCATCTACCGGTGTCAGCGGGTCACTATTCAATAACTGCCGCAATTCACCAGTATCGACATGACTCAAAGGGAGGGGCCAACTGGCTGTGGATAAATGCTCGATCAGGGTTTCTATATTTTTATCGCCATGATTAAGAGCGTGGCTGGCCAGTAGATCAGGCCACTCACTGAGCAGATAATATTCTGCTTCAGTGAGTTTGCGGTTCTGGTTATACAGGCTGATCAGGTTACGTTCTATCAGCGCACAGACCCAGTGCAGGCCTGGCATGTCGGCAGCGCTGGCTGCCGCGCGTATGCGGCGCAATTGCTCTATATAGCAGGCCAGTGCACGGGTAACTACGCTGACATCAGCCGAATGCGTCGCGTCAGTTTCCAGGGCATTGAATACCTCATCGAGGGCACCGAGGACGACATGACTGAAATCTGTAGCATGGTTTTCTAGCTGTTCCATACTGCCTCAGATGGGTAAGTTGGAAAGAAAGAAACCTGCGCAAGAATTTGCGCAGGTTTGTTGGGATCAGGCTGCCAGTTTGAAGACGCGCACGGTCGACAAAAGCATCCTTGCATATTCCACCAGGTTGGTGGTTTGTGCAGATTGTTCATCAAGTTGCAAGCTGGTTTCCTGGTTGGTTTTCTTGATCTGTATCGCTCTGTCCAGCAACTCCTGGCTGGCCTTGGCCTGGCCGTGGGATTTGATGGCAATTTGCTGCACCGATTCCACCAGTTCAGAAGTTGCATTCTGGGTTGCCTGCATTTGCAGACCGGCTTGTTCTGCCAGACGGCTGCCTTCTACCACCTGGGCAATTGCCGAGTTCATGGTGTTGACCGTATCTGAAGTTTCCAGCTGGATGTTATTGACCAGGCCAGAAATTTGCAAGGTCGCTTGGCGCGCATTTTCTGCCAGCCTTTGCACCTCATCCGCAACCACCGCAAAACCACGACCAGCTTCACCGGCTGAGGCCGCATGCATACTCGCATTCAGCGCCAGGATGTGAGTACGTTCTGCAATCGCATTAATCAGGCCGACCACGCCGGAAATTTCTTGTGAACGTTCACCCAGGCGTTTAATCCGTTTTTCTGTTTCACGTATGATGTCGCGGGTACTGTTAATACCACCCACGGTACTGGTTACTGTATCCATCGCCAGTTGGGTCGAGCGTATCGCATTATCAGCAGCGCGGTTGCAGGTTTGGGCCAGGTCAGCAATATTGCGCATTTCTTCAGAGGCGGTGGACAGTGACAAGGTTGTATGTTCCACTTCCAGCCTTTCTTCTGCTGCTGCTGCCATCACGTTATCGGACTGGGCTTTCACTTTCAGCGTGGCCTCGGTCACATCGGCAGAAATATTACTTACATCACGCAACACTTTGGCAGTCTCGCTGGTCAGCATGTTCAAGGCATCAGATACCGCACCCGTCACGTCGGCAGATACCGGCACTTTCACTGTCAAATCTCTGCTCGCCAGTTGCGCCACCGCCTGCAACAAGACCAGTACGGATTCATTGAGTTTTTCATTTTCATCTTCAATGGATTTGCGACTGGCTTCACGTTCATCCACCATCTTGTCAAACTGGCGAGACAGCTTACCAATTTCATCAGGATGATTACTGCGCGCCCTGACGGTGGCATCACCCTGTGTCAGTTTTTGCATAACGCCAATCAGATGC
Organism: Undibacterium pigrum; assembly: GCF_003201815.1. Classification (GTDB taxonomy): domain Bacteria; phylum Pseudomonadota; class Gammaproteobacteria; order Burkholderiales; family Burkholderiaceae_D; genus Undibacterium; species Undibacterium pigrum. Next base: position 44,121 of record NZ_QJKB01000011.1, on the reverse strand, counting down.
GATACCGGCTTGGTGATACTGCGCGTCATCCAGTAAGCAACGCCAACCACCAGCAAGATGGAAAGCGCAGCCACTGCGGCCAAGACGTTTTTCGCTGTCAGGTAAGTATTATTGGCAGCAGCACCGTCCCTGTTCACCAGCTTGGTTTGGTAGTCGATCAAGGCATCCATGGAAGAAAACCATTTTTCCTGATCGGCTTGCAGGTTACCCAGCAGCCAGGCTGTGGCTTCAGTCTTTTTACCTTCAGTCGCCAGACGCATGAATTCCCTTTGCGAAGTACCATATTTGGTACGTGCTTCGGTCGCTGTCTGGAAGATGCCTTTTTCTTCATCGCTGGCGAGCAGTTTTGCAAAACCTGCGATGTTTTCTTCCTGGTTCTGTCTGCGTGACAAAATCAGTTGCTGTTCTTTTTCCACTGCTGATTGATCGTTCAGGAGCAGCATATTACGCATGGAACGCGCATTGGCATTGACGTTACCGAGCATCTTGTAGGCCAGCACAACCTTAGGATAGCTACCATCCACAATACGGTGAGTACCATCATTGATGCTCTTCAGGTTGGACATCGCCAGCCAGGCAGTTACCGCCAACAGCAGCAACACCGCTGTAAATCCCAGACTGAGCCGGATACCAATATTCGGAGTACGTAATTTCATTTTGCTCTCCACAAGAAAAACATCAAAGACTGCTTAATCAAACAAGGGTCAACCGTATTTTGTACAAGTTCTGTGTTTAAAATTTTTAAGCTCTGCGCTCTTCGCCTTACAGACTACGGCTGAGTTTTTCAAAAAAACTTTCATGATTAAAGTCCAGCCAGACCTTGTCATCCTTGACGAAGGCGGCTGGCACATGGGCTTCCAGTGAGGCTGGCAATTGCGGCATTTGTGTGATGGCGCGCAATTCTGTCAGCGGTTGCGGATAACTGTCTATCAGCATGCCAACGGCATTTTCTGCCTTGTCCAAAATCAGGAATAATTTGGATGCCGTGACTTCAGACCTGCGGCCACTGAGCACCAGACCCAGGTCAAAAATGGGAACCAGGTTACCGCGCAGGTTGATCAGGCCTAGCAAATGGGCCGCTGCACCAGGCAATGGTGCAACGGTCTGAGGCCGTATCACTTCACTGCCCACTTCTGCCTTGATCAGCAAATTCAGGGAACCGGCACGATAGCCATAACGCTTTCTTTCAACTAGCGGTGCCACATCGCTCCACAGCAAATCACCAGGTGGGGTGAAGCGCTCCAGAGCAACGCTGGGGGGCAGCCATTCCTTGGACTGCCCGGCATTGCTGGAAGTGAACTGACTCATGACAGCTCCCTGGTTCAGGATGGATAAAAATCAGGCAGCGATCTTGAGCTGATCAATGATCTGGTCAGCAGTATAGGGTTTGGCGACATAGCCTTTGGCACCCTGCAGCTGGCCCCAGATTTTGTCGGCTTTTTGCGATTTGCTGCTGACAAAAATGATAGGAATATCTTTGGTGGCAGGGTCTTGTGTCAAGCTGCGGCAGGCTTCATAGCCATCCATCTCTGGCATGACGATATCGAGGAAAATAATCGAGGGTTTTTCGGCCTTGGCTTTCTCCAAAGTATCCTTGCCACTGGATGCGGTGATCACCACATAACCGGCATCGGTCAATATGCTTTTGATGTTGGCCAGTTCAGTCGTGGAATCGTCAACAACGAGTGCTTTTTTCATGCCCATGATGTACTCCCGAGATGTGTAGATAAAACACCCTGATCCCCAGGGCAAAGGTAGCTTGTTGCAAAAATTCAGATACCCATGGCCAGGTCCTGGTTCTTGTCCATGGTGAAGATGGCGTCTCCTGCCGTCAGGGTCTTTTCCACTACAGCGCGGAACTTCAGGTGCTCGACCGGTTTGGTCAGATAACTGCTGCAACCCGAGAGCGAGCCACGTATGCGGTCAAAAGGGGAAGACTTGCTGGTCAGCATGACGACAGGCGTGCGCTTGGTTTGTGGATGGCGTCGTATGATCTTGCAAATCTCATAGCCATCGGCACCGGGCATGACGATGTCTAGGAAGATGATGTCGTAGTTTTTTTTCTCCAGCATTTGCAAGGCTTGTTCACCTGTTTCTGCACAGTCGGAAGCAATCTTCATGGAGCGCAATTCAAGATCTATCTTGATTCTTGCGGTAGGGCTGTCATCAATAATCAATGCACGGTAAGCGGTCTGCATGGCCGCTGCCTGAAGATTTTTTTGCACCAGTGGCTGCACAATAGCTGCTTTATCCATATCTGCCTTTTGAACCACGGCGGCACTGGCGGGAAATGCCGCTGGCAAAACTTTTTCCAGTTCATCTGCTACCTGATCCAGCAAAGCCAGCATCTTGGTCGGGACCAGGGGATGCAATAAATGGTATTTGCCTGGCTTGGCCTGACCCGCATTCGAAATAAAAACGGTCGCAGGTTCTGGAATATTGCGTGTTGCTATCAGCTCTTGCAAAGCAGCTCTGGCCTGACCGTTATCGGGGTCAAGTATGACGATATCCGGATCAGCAGCCTGACTGGCATCAAACAGCGCATAGGAATGCTTGCGACCGCTGGCCATGGTCAAGCTGAGCACGCTGCGCACCAGACGCAATTCATACTCAGACAAACCAAATACACTAATCAGAATTTTTTTTGAAGCGCAGGGGAGCGCCGTAGAGATGCTGTTCATGAGCGACCTACCTCTTAACGAAAAACCGCCTATGCGGATTACGGTATCTGGCTACCCTGCCATGATCAGCGAGGGCCCTGTAGTTTTGCGTCCCAGCCTTTCGGGTGGTTTGCCTTTAAACAACGCTGATGCACATCCCTATGAGAGTTCTCCTCCATAGGGCGGTACATCAACCACAGTGCCTCTTGCAAAGCACCGTTACCCCAATGTAGTTCAAGAATTTGTAAGCCACAAGGGAAAAGTTAACATTTTTTTGCTTTTTATTTTTTCATGCAAAAGATGCAAAATTTAGCCTGGCTGGCAAATTTTTGCGTATTTTGTGAGCACTTCAGCAATGCCCTGTTCCAGGCACTCAACGATGACCGCATGGCCTATGGAGACTTCCAGTATGCCGGGTATGGTCAGGAATTTGGCAAGGTTGTCCAGGTTCAGATCATGCCCTGCATTCACCCCCAGACCGGCATCCTGGGCACGTTTGGCGGCAGCCACAAAGCCCTGAAAAATCTCATCGCCCTTTGCCGTGCCAAAATGCTCAGCATAGGGTTCGGTATATAACTCAACCCGGTCGGCACCGAGTTCTTTGGCCAAGTGCATATCCTGGTTGTCGTAGTCAATAAACAAACTGCTACGTATGCCCAGCGCCTTGAGTTCTGCCAGCACGGGGCGTAAAAAGTCTGCATCCTTGCGCAAGTCCCAGCCATGGTCAGAAGTGAGTTGATCTGGCGCATCCGGTACCAGCGTGCATTGCGCAGGCTTGTTGCGCTTCACGACTTCCAGGAAGTCTGGCGCAGGATAACCCTCGACATTCAACTCTACCCCACGCGCCTGGCACAGCGCACCCAGAGTTTCCACATCACTATACCGCGCATGCCTTTGATCCTGACGCGGATGCAGGGTAATGCCATGTGCACCTAGGTCCAGGCAGCGCGCAGCAAAGGCTTGCACATCAGGGTAATTACGGCCACGTGAATTGCGCAGCAAGGCGATTTTGTTGATATTGATGGAGAGTGCGGTCATGGTGATTCCAAAGTCTGGGCAAGGTAATGAAAAATCATAGTTGCAGATTTTTCTTGTTCAGGTATTCATGATGGACTTGCTTGTCGATTTGTACAAGTAACACAGCGGGGTGATTTGCTGGTGCATCTGTTTTTTTGCTGAACATTTAGTAAAAAAAGCCAGCACAACAGTGCTGGCTTCACGGTACAAACTCCAGGCAAGCTTACTGCTGGAAAGCCAGCAATTGCGCGCCCTCAGTCACCTGGTCACCAATCGCATACAAGACTTCATCAATGACACCATCGTGCGGAGCAGAGATCGTATGTTCCATCTTCATCGCTTCCATGATCAGCAGGGCATCGCCCTTCTTCACTTCCTGCGCCTTGTTGACGAGGACGGCAACAATCTTGCCCGGCATGGGCGCAGTCAGGCGGCCAGTTTCAGCCTCGGCTTCACCGGCATGTGCCAGTGCATCGATGTAATGCAGGGCTGTATGTTTACCTTGACTGAAGACGTGGAAATGCTCACCATCGCGCACGACGGTAGCAGCCACGGTCTGGTTCGCAATCTTGATGACGATATCATTTTCATGCGCCAATGCCAGTCTGACTTGCACTTTCGATTCGCCTGCCTGCACTTGCCAGCCATCTGCCAGATAAGTCACTTGCACATCATGCGTCTGCTCTTCTTCTGTGAATTGCAGACTACGTTGCATGAGGCTGTTCATACGCCAGCCGTGGCTGGATTGCCATGGGTCATTGCTGTCCTTTGCTGATTTTTCTGAATTCAGCAAGGACACAACCGCCAGTGCCAGCGTCGTCAAATTCGCGGCTACCTGTGCAGGGAATAGTTCTGCCTGATTGCGTTCTATCAGGCCGGTATCCAGATCAGCGCCAGAAAAAGCCGTGCTGGTGACCAGGCGCGACAGGAAGGCGATATTGCTGCTCAGGCCGACAATCTGGTATTGCGCCAGCGCCTGTGCCATGCGGGCCAGTGCTTCTTTCCTGTCCTTGCCCCAGACTATCATCTTGGCGATCATGGGGTCATAGAAAGGCGAAATCGTATCGCCTTCACGCACGCCACTATCGATACGGAAAGCCGCAGGATCAGTCGCGCCACCGAGTTCAAAATTCACCGCAACAGGGGTGCGTGCATGACGCAAAGTACCTATCGATGGCAGGAAACCTTTTTCAGGATTTTCTGCATACACGCGTGCTTCAATCGCATGACCATGTATCTGTAATTCGCTTTGTTGCAACGGCAGTTTTTCGCCAGCAGCAACACGCAATTGCCATTCCACCAGATCAGTACCAGTGATCATTTCTGTTACCGGATGTTCAACCTGCAAACGGGTATTCATTTCCATGAAGTAGAAAGAACCATCCTGGTTGGCGATGAATTCCACCGTACCGGCACCAACATAACCAACTGCTTTTGCCGCAGCCACGGCAGCATCACCCATGGCCGCACGGCGTTCTGCCGTCATGCCTGGCGCTGGTGCTTCTTCCAACACTTTTTGATGGCGGCGCTGTACCGAACAATCGCGTTCAAACAGATAGACACAGTTACCGTGGGTATCAGCAAACACCTGTATTTCTATATGGCGTGGTCTTTGCAGATATTTTTCTGCCAGCACTTTATCGTCACCAAAAGAATTGATGGCTTCACGTTTGCAGGATGCCAGTGCATCCTTGAAGTCAGCAGATTTTTCGATAACGCGCATGCCCTTGCCACCACCACCAGCACTGGCTTTCAGCAAGACGGGGTAACCGATACGGTCAGCCTCAGTATGCAGGAAATCGGCATCCTGATTATCACCATGGTAGCCAGGCACCAGTGGCACATTGGCCTTTTCCATCAGGGATTTCGCCGCAGATTTGCTGCCCATGGCTTCTATCGCCGAGGCTGGCGGGCCTATGAAGGCGATGCCATTTTTGGCGCAGGCTTCAGCAAATTCACTGTTTTCTGACAGGAAGCCATAGCCAGGATGTATTGCCTGCGCGCCAGTCGCCAATGCGACTTCTATGATCTTGTCGGCACGCAGATAACTCTCTTTGGCGGCAGCCGGGCCTATCAAGACTGCCTCATCACAAACCGCGACATGCTTGGCATTGGCATCGGCTTCGGAATACACAGCGACAGTCTTGATGCCCATGCGGCGTGCGGTAGCAGCAACACGGCAAGCAATTTCGCCACGGTTGGCGATAAGGATTTTGGTAAACATGTCTCTAACCTTTTGGGTGGATGTATCAGTTGCGATAATTTTTTTCAATCAATCACCAAAAAAATGCTAAATAAAAACATGCATTTCTCTGTGTCTCCATCTTTTCTCTGTGGCCTCTGTGCTGAAGAAGTAGGGTCTTTTTCAAGTTCTTAATCAACCACAATTTCCAGCTTTCGCTTCGACCTTGCCACGCGTCTTCAATCCCAGCTTGTCGAGCAGCACGCGATCATCCTGCGCTTCTGGATTAGCCGTAGTCAGCAATTTGTCACCGTAGAAAATCGAATTTGCGCCAGCCAAAAAGCACATGGCCTGCACGGCCTCACCCATCTGGCGACGGCCAGCAGACAAGCGCACACGCGCCTTGGGCATGGTGATACGGGCGACAGCGATAGTACGTACAAATTCCAGCGGATCAAGCGGGTCCAGGCCATGCAAAGGTGTGCCTTCTACCTGCACCAGATGATTGACAGGCACGGATTCTGGATAGGGATTCAGGTTCGCCAGTTGCGCGATCAGGCCAGCGCGCTGGCGACGTGATTCACCCATGCCTACGATGCCACCACAACAGACTTTGAGACCCGCACTACGTACATGACCAAGAGTGTCCAGCCTGTCCTGGTAATCGCGGGTGGAAATCACATTGCTGTAAAACTCAGGAGCGGTATCGAGATTGTGATTGTAGTAATCGAGACCTGCATCTTTCAGGCGCTGTGCCTGTTCTTCCTTGAGCATGCCCAGAGTCGCGCAAGTTTCCAGACCCATGGCCTTGACTTCGCGCACCATGGTTTCTACTTTTTCCATGTCACGGTCTTTAGGTGAACGCCATGCTGCACCCATGCAAAAACGGGTTGCGCCGTTTTCGCGGGCGGCTTTGGCGGCATCCAGCACTTCGCGTACATCCAGCAATTTCTTGGCTTCTACACCCGTGTCATAACGTGCCGCTTGCGGGCAGTAGCCGCAATCTTCTTCGCAGCCACCAGTCTTGATGGACAAGAGGGTCGCCAGCTCCACATCACCATCAGGGAAGTTGGCGCGGTGTGCAGTTTGCGCCCTGAACATCAAGTCATTGAAGGGCAAATCAAACAGGGCCAGTACTTCATCCACGGGCCAGGTCTCGGCTTCTATCTTCTTGACCGGTGGCTGGAATTGCATGGTTTGCAAAGTCGTATCAGTAGCTTGCATCTTTGTTTCCTTTTACTTCAATTGACTCAAATCCAGATACGAGGCAGCAGTTTTTGCCTTCTCATGATCTGGAACATTCAAACGGGGAATATGCCCCAGCATGGGTGCTGCTACGCGCTCACGCAGGGCGGCAATATTTTCTTGCGGGTACAGCATGTTGGCATCAACGGTATTGGCAACCCAGCCTGCCAGCTTCAGGCCGCGGGCGGCGATGGCTTCAACCGTCAGCAATGCATGATTGATGCATCCGAGGCGCATGCCAACCACCAGTATCACGGGCAAATCCAGCGCTTGCGCCATGTCTGCGGTAGTCACCTGCGCATTCAGGGGTACGCAAAATCCGCCTACGCCTTCCACTACCACTGCATCTGCCTGTGCACGCAGCTGTTGAAAGCTGTTGACGATATGCGGCAGTTCTATATTTACATGCTCCAGCTCAGCGACGATATGCGGCGCTGCCGGTGTCTGCATCAGGTAAGGACAAACCAGGGCCAGCTCTGCCTTGACACAGGCAGCGGCGACCAGCATGTCCACATCTTCATTATGCAAGACGCCATCACGCATTTCTGCTCCGGCAGCGATCGGCTTCATGCCTACGCTTCGCAAGCCTTGCACCTGCATTGCATGCAGCATGGCAGCACTGACCAGCGTCTTACCTATCTCTGTATCAGTACCAGTCACGAAAAAGTCATGCCGCCGCTTTTGCATCAGGCCACCTCGGCAAAACACTGGGCCACATAACTCATCTGGTCCAGACGGTTAATCGCCTGCACCAGTTGCAGGACCTGGATTTCTGTATGCGCAGCAGACAGGGTCACACGCAGGCGTGCCGTACCAACAGGCACGGTAGGCGGGCGTATCGCCCCTACCCACAAGCCCTGGTCCATAAGATTGCCAGCTACCCTCAGCATAGCGGCATTGTCACCGATGAGGACGGGTTGTATCGCTGTGTCAGATGGCATGCCCTGCCAGACTTGCAGATGCAGGCCATCGCGGAACAGGCCTATCAGCTTTTGCAGATGCGCACGTCTTTGCTGGCCTTCTTCGCCTGCAATAATGTCTATGCTGGTCAGCAGTGCATGCGCCAGTGCCGGTGCGGCAGCGGTCGTATAAATATAGGAACGGGCGCGCTGCACCAGCCACTCAATCACGGTCGCGTCAGCCGCAACAAAAGCGCCGCCGACGCCAGCGGCCTTGCCCAGCGTACCCATGTAAACCAGATTCGGTGACTTGATATTCAGGTGCTCCAGCACGCCACGGCCATGCTGGCCCAGCACACCAAAACCATGCGCATCATCGACGATGAGCCAGGCATCATAACGTTCGCAAATTGCCAGCAGGGCTCCCAGTTCTGCGATATTGCCATCCATGCTGAAGACGCTATCAGTAACGACTACCCTGTGCTTGGTCTTGCATTGTTGCAGCATGCGTTCCAGTGCCGTGTAATCGCGGTGCGGGAATACCTGCACGGTGGCACGCGAGAGGCGCGCACCATCAATCAGGGATGCATGGTTCAGGGCTTCAGAAAATACTGTGGTGTCTTTATTGATGGCCAGTGCGGTGATGACCGCCAGATTGGCCATATAGCCCGTGCAAAAATACAGGGCGCGGGCATTATCGATGTGCGGTGAGACAAACTCGGCCAGGCGTTCTTCCAGCACCGCATGGGCACGGCTATGACCACTGATGAGGTGCGAGGCACCACTGCCTACGCCGTACAGCGCTGCACCTTCCTGCATGGCTTCTGCCAGTTTTGGATGTGCTGCCAGACCGAGGTAATCATTGCTGCAAAACGCCAGCAAGTCACGGCCATCGACTTTCATGTTTGGTGCTGATGGTGTTTCTACCGTGCGCCTTTGACGCAATAAATGTTTTTGATCCAGCACGGCCAGCTCTTGCTGCAAACCCTGTATCAAGGATTTGCGCTGAGTCGCTATGCGTATGCCTGGATTATTCTTGCTGCCATCTGTCATGCCATTACCTCTTCAAATACCAGTCTGGTTTTATGTGCCAGCAAGCTCATTTCATCCTGCTCAAGGATGTAGGGCGGCATCATATAGACTGTGCGGCCTATGGGCCGCATTAATAATTCCTGCTTCAGGGCCGCTGCAAAAAAGCGGCGTGAAAATGTTGCTGCGCGTTCTGCATCATCGACCACCGCATCAAAGGCGAGTATCATGCCTTGCTGGCGGAAGTGGCGCACGCGCACATCATTTTTCAAATCGGCAAAAGCAGTGTTCAAGAATTCTGCCTTGACGCGGTTCTTTTGCAAAACCTTGTCATCTTCAAATATCGCCAGTGTCGCCAGCGCCGCACGGCATGCCAGCGGGTTACCGGTGTAGGAATGCGAATGCAGGAAGCCGCGCCTTACATCTGCATCATAAAATGCCTGATAGACAGTATCCGTCGTCATCACCAGCGACAGTGGTAAATAACCACCGCTGATACCTTTCGACAGGCATAAAAAATCTGGCCAGATGCTTGCAGATTCACAGGCAAAGAAAGTACCAGTGCGGCCACAGCCTACGGCAATTTCATCAGCAATCAGATGCACCTGATACTGGTCGCACAATTCACGCAAACGCTTCAGATAGACTGGATCATGCATGGCCATGCCGGTCGCACATTGCACCAGTGGTTCTATGATGACGGCAGCAATCTTGCCTGCACGTTCCTGCAATTTGGCTTCCAGTGCGGCAGCGGCGCGCAGGGCCACATCGGCAGCAGTTTCTCCAGCCTCAGCCAGACGCGCATCCGGTGAAGCAAGGACATGGGCGCGCTGCAACATGGGGCCATAGGCTTCGCGGAACAAGCTGACATCAGTTACCGCCAGAGCCCCCACGGTTTCACCATGGTAGCTGCCCTGTATGCAAATAAACTCTTGTTTTTCAGTCTGGCCACCATTGCGCCAGGCATGGAAGCTCATCTTCAGGGCGATCTCGACTGCAGATGCGCCATCCGACGCATAGAAGCAATGGCCGAGGGCATGATTAGTCAGGGCCGCCAGTTTTTCTGATAATTCAACCACAGGCGCATGGGTAAAACCAGCCAGCATCGCATGTTCCAGCTTATCGAGCTGGTCTTTCAATTCTGCGTTAATGCGTGGATTGGCATGTCCAAACAGATTGACCCACCAGGAACTGATGGCGTCAAGATAACGCTTGCCTTCCATGTCAAACAGCCATGCACCACGGCCATGGCTGACGGGGATCAGCGGCACGGTTTCATGATGCTGCATCTGGGTACACGGATGCCATACATGTTGCAGGCTGCGTGCTACCCAGTCATTTTCTTGATTCAAATTCATTCCAGACAAATTAGCGGTCAAAGTTCATTCCAGTTCCAGATTCAAGCCACGGACTGTGTAGTCTGAATGAGCTTCAAATGATTCTCTATATGCATGACATGGGCCTGGGCAAACTCTGCCTTGCTCAAACTGCCATAAGCAAAATGCGGCTTGATCTCACCCGCATGGTTTTCAAATTTCTGTAATGCCGCGATCAGCATATCGATACCGGCATTCACGTCGCCACTCTCAGTAATTGCTGGCGCACCTGGTATGGGCTCAGTCAGATTATGTGTCATCGCACCGGCGACTGAAAAAGCATAAAAGGCGGCACTGCCTGCTGTTTTCTGAAAGGCAAGCGGTTTCATTTCCGGGTAACCCGTCATCGAATACTCTATGCTCTGCGCCAGGTGCACAAAGACTTTATAGGGCTGCCAGCCGGATAGACTGTCCAGTTTATTCAATTTCAGACTGGCAAGTTTTGCCTGCATATCTGCAATTGTAGTGATGACTACGGTGGACTTGCGATAAGCCACAGCGCCTGCTGCAGCCAGCAAAGATACGCCCAGGCCTGTCAATACCAGTCTACGCTTTGTCATCTTTGCCAGCTCCTTTTCATTCTATTCTTGCTTACTATCTACTTGATCTTCAAGCCAGATTCAACTTAACCAATTCGGCTTACGTTTTTCCAGGAAAGAACGCACGCCTTCACGTCCCTCTTCAGATGCACGTATCTGCGCTATGCCTTCTACTGTCGCGGCTATCAGTGCTGGCGTCACTTCACGGCTGGCCACATCCTGCACCAGGCGCTTGGCCTGCTTCACTGCATTCGGGCTATTGCTGCAAAGTGCCTTGACGATCTCGGCCACTTTGCCATCCAGTGCCTCGGCAGTCACCACTTCATGGACAAAGCCCGTGCGGTGTGCTTCTGCCGCCGTGAAACGCTCGGCAGTGATGAAATAGCGGCGTGCCGCGCTTTCACCCATTGCCTTGATGACATAGGGTGAAATCGTCGCCGGTATCAGGCCCAGCTTGACTTCACTAAGGCAGAAATTGGCGGTATCGACACTGACGACGATATCGCAGGCTGCCACCAGACCCATGCCACCGGCATAGCAATCACCTTGCACTTTGGCAACTACCGGCTTGCTACAGCTATAGATGGTATGCAGCATTTCTGCCAGTTGACCGGCATCCGCGAGGTTTTCCTCATGGGTGTAATCGGCCATCTTTTTCATCCAGTTCAGGTCTGCGCCAGCACAAAAAGCAGGACCATTCGCGGCCAGCACAATAGCACGAATGCTGTCATTCGTATCCAAATCGCGGAAAACCCGGGTGATCTCGGCTATGGTGGTTTCATTAAATGCATTACGGACCTCAGGACGATTCAGCGTGACTGTAGCCAGGCGATTTGCAATTTCTATACTTAAAGTTTCCATTTTTATACAGTCTCTTCTTTCGTAAAACCAACCAGTTCAGTCGCTTTTATCAAACCCGCAATTTTTAAGTCTGAGCTATTTTTTCATGCGTAGACACATGGCACCACCCACAGTGCGCATAGTCACAGGCACACCAACCATTCTTTGTTTATCCGTGGCATCCACTATGCGATAGCTGCAACGATTCCTGCCAGTTACGGTATCGAGGACATAGATGTGATCAGCCTCTGGCAAAAAGCTGAAATTGACAGTACATGACAAATTACCTTGTACCTCATAATAAGAAAAAGTCGTCAACTTATTTGCAACCAGTTTGGTCGAAGAAATACTTATTTTTCCCGCATCATCCATCAAGGTCCGGGCACCAGAACAATTCTCAGCATCGTCATAAACAGATAGCGTAAAACCAGTTCCTTTGGCTGGGATTATCCTGATCGCCAGGTCTGCAACAGGGCCGCTTTGTGGTGCCACATAAGGTGTGGTGACGCAGGCACTGCTCATGGCAGCACTTGCAGTAATTATCAGGAATTTTGCTAATTTGTATTTCATATTTATATTTTTAATGCAGAAAGCCTACATGCGGAACACACCAAACTTCACATCCGGTATCGGTGCATTCAAGGCTGCCGACAAGCCCAGGCCGAGTACCATGCGGGTATCTGCCGGATCAATCACACCGTCATCCCACAGGCGCGCTGAGGCATAGTAAGGATGACCCTGGTGTTCGTACTGATCCTTGATAGGTTGTTTGAAAGCTGCTTCTTCTTCAGCCGACCAGCTACCGCCCTTGCCTTCTATGCCATCGCGCTTGACAGTTGCCAGCACACTCGCGGCCTGCTCGCCACCCATGACGCTGATGCGGGCATTTGGCCACATCCACATGAAGCGTGGTGAGTAAGCGCGGCCACACATGCCATAGTTGCCAGCACCAAAACTGCCGCCTATGATGACGGTGAACTTGGGTACATTGGCTGTCGCTACTGCGGTCACCATCTTGGCACCATTACGGGCGATGCCTTCGTTTTCATATTTACGGCCTACCATGAAGCCGGTAATGTTTTGCAGGAACACCAGAGGTATCTTGCGCTGGCAGCACAGTTCTATAAAGTGCGCGCCTTTCAATGCTGATTCAGAAAACAGGATACCGTTGTTGGCGATGATGCCGACTGGCATGCCGTGGATATGCGCAAAACCACAGACCAGGGTAGTACCGTAGCGTGCCTTGAATTCATCGAAATGGCTGCCATCGACGATGCGGGCAATGACTTCACGCACATCAAAAGGCTTGCGGGTATCAACCGGTATCACGCCATACAATTCAGATGCCGGGAACTTTGGTTCTTCAACTTCTTTCATGACCACGGTTTGTGGTTTCTGGCGGTTCAGGTGTGAGACGATAGTGCGCGCCAGTGACAGGGCATGCGTATCATTTTGTGCCAGGTGATCTACCACGCCAGACAAACGGGTATGCACATCGCCACCACCGAGGTCTTCGGCACTGACGACTTCACCGGTAGCGGCTTTCACCAGCGGTGGGCCGCCAAGGAAAATCGTGCCCTGGTTCTTGACGATGATGGACTCATCGCTCATTGCTGGCACATAGGCACCACCAGCAGTACAGGAACCCATGACTACTGCAATTTGCGGTATGCCCTTGGCCGACATATTGGCCTGGTTGTAGAAGATGCGGCCAAAGTGATCACGGTCAGGGAAGACATCATCCTGATTAGGCAGGTTTGCGCCACCGCTATCAACAAGATAGATGCAGGGCAGATTGTTTTGCTCGGCAATCTCTTGCGCGCGCAAATGCTTCTTGACGGTCAGCGGATAATACGTGCCGCCTTTAACTGTCGCGTCATTACAGACAATGATGCATTCCTGCCCGGCCACGCGGCCTATGCCAGTGATGACACCGGCAGATGGAGCGGCATCGGCACCGCTCTTTTCTTTGTACATGTCGTAGGCAGCGAGTTGCGAAAACTCCAGGAAAGGCGTGCCTGCATCGAGCAGCATTTGTACGCGGTCACGCGGCAAGAGTTTGCCACGTGCCAGATGTTTCTTGCGTGCTTCATCGCCACCGCCAAGTGCAATCTTGGCGATCTTTTCTTTGAGGTCATCCACCACGGCTTGCATGGCCGCTGCATTGGCTTTGAATTCTTCAGAGCGGGGATTGAGTTTGGAATCTAAAGTTGTCATTATCTTTTTCACTTTTCTGGAAAACTGCCATCCACGTAAAACCACTTGCCTTCATATCGCACAAAACGGCTGAGTTCATGCAGCCTGTGTGCCTTGCCACCTATCTTGTACCTGGCAACAAATTCCACCGTCGCCGCATCACCATCCGCTTTGAATTTCTTGACTTCCAGCCCCAGCCATTTGGTTGGGTCATCATGCGTGATGCGCTCTTTGGGACAAGTCCGTTCATCCCAGGTCGCACGCAGATAGGCCTCATCGTTCAGCGTATAGGCGGTGTAACGCGAACGCATCAGCGCTTCTGCCGTTGGTGCTACCGCTGCGCCACTGATGTAAGGACCGCAGCACTGTTCAATATTTTTATTCAAGCCACAGGGGCATGCTTTGCTACTCATTATTACTTCTTGCTTTCCTTGATGGCGACTGGCGCTCCGGCGGCTTTCCAGGCAGTAAAGCCACCATCGATGTGTGCGACATTTTCCAGTCCCATGTCTTGCACGGTCTTGGTAGTCAGTGCACTGCGCCAGCCAGCGGCACAAAATAAAATAAATTCTTTTTTCTCGCCGAAGACAGGTTTGAAATAAGGCGAATCAGGATCAACCCAAAACTCTATCATGCCGCGCGGGGCATGATAGGCACCTGGGACGATACCTTCACGCTCGAGTTCGCGAATATCACGGACATCAATGAACTGCACATTGGCATCTGCGAGTTTGGCCTGGGCTTCTGCCACGCTATAGGTTTTGATTTCGGCATTGGCTTCATCAACTAATTGCTTGTAACCTTTTTTCATGCTGTCTCCGTTATTTCAACATCTCTTGAACATCCCCTCCCCCTCTCCAGGAAAATGGGGAGGGTTAGGGTGGGGATGGGGTTCGATCAATCGACGGAAAACGAAATTGCGTCAGAAACCCATCCCCATCCCGACCTATCCACTGCGCTGCTTTCAAGCAGCTTAGATTACATCGGCGCAAAGCATGTTTTGCGAATTCCCGCCTCCATCCCCTTGAAGGGGAAGGAGAAAAACAGGCTATGCTACGAGGCAGAAGTGCTTACAAGAACAACATTTGGAAATGTTTCTGACTCGTTCTATTTATCCGGCCAGCGCACGCCCAATCAAAATCTTCTGTATATCGGAAGTACCTTCATATATCTGGCAAACCCGTACATCGCGGTAAATGCGTTCTACCGGGAAGTCGCTGACATAACCGTAGCCGCCGTGGATTTGTATTGCATCCGAACAGACTTTTTCTGCCATTTCTGAGGCAAACAATTTTGCCATTGCTGCTTCTTTCAAGCAGGGCTTGCCTGCATCTTTCATGCTGGCGGCATGCCAGATCAATTGGCGGGCGGCTTCTATCTGGGTCGCCATGTCAGCCAGTTTGAATTGCACTGACTGGTGCTCGAAAATGGGCTTGCCAAAACTGGTCCTGTCTTTGGCATAGGCCAGTGCTGCTTCAAACGCAGCGCGCGCCATGCCTACTGATTGCGAGGCTATGCCTATGCGGCCACCTTCGAGGCCAGACAGGGCGATCTTGTAGCCCATGCCTTCTTCGCCTATCAGGTTCTCTGCCGGGATGCGGCAATTCTCGAACAGGATTTGCGCAGTGTCAGACGAATGCTGGCCCATCTTTTGTTCCAGGCTGGCGACGATATAGCCAGGCGTGCTGGTGGGCACCCAGAAGGCGCTGATGCCCTTCTTGCCTGCTTCTTTATCAGTAACTGCCATGACAATGGCGACATCAGCATATTTGCCGCTGGTGATGAATTGTTTGACGCCGTTAATGACGTAATGATCGCCATCACGTTTTGCGGTAGTGCGCAATTCCGAAGCATCGCTGCCTGCATGCGGTTCAGTCAGGCAAAAAGCACCTAGCATTTCACCCTGTGCCAGTGGTGTCAGCCATTGTTTTTTTTGCGCGTCGTTGGCATACATCATGGCGATACTGCAGACTGGGCAATTGTTGACAGATACCACGGTGGATGTGCCACCATCGCCGGCAGCGATTTCTTCCAGCACCAGAGCCAGCGATAAATAATCCATGCCAGCGCCACCAAATTCTTCTGGCACGGCTACGCCATAGGCACCCATTTGCGCCAGCTCTTTCAATTCTTCTGCGGGGAAATGATGTTCCTTGTCCCAGCGGGCGGCGTTTGGCACCAGACGGTCCTGGGCAAAGGCGCGCACGGCGTCGCGTATCATTTCGTGTTCTGGTGTGAGTAGCATGATGGTTCTGTTTTCTATTTGTGAGTGCTGTACTTGTGAAGATTTACCAGCTGTGTTCCGCGCCCGTGTATTGCAAATATTTGCCATTGTCAGCTGGTTTCAAGGCAGCCAGGGTCTGGCGTATGCCAGCCACGCTGACATCGACGGTGATTTCTGCTGCATCACCACCCATGTCGGTTTTTACCCAGCCCGGGTCCATCGCAACACAGATGGCCTTGCTGGTACTCAGCGATACGTCTTTCAATACTGAATTCAATGCCGTCTTGCTGGCGCGGTATAACCAGCCCGCCGGATTGCTGCGCTCACCTATCGATGCCATGCTGGATGAAATCACAGCCAGCTTGCCGCTGGCGTTTTCTACCAGCGGCAGCACAATGGGTAATATCCTCATCGCCGACAACAAGTTGGTATGCATGACGTTATCAAACTGTTGCTGGTCCGGTGCTGTCAGGCCCTCGGTTCTGGGGCCGAACACGCCAGCATTGAGGATAGCCACATCAATCTTTTCATCATCAAGACGCCAGCCCAGACCAGCACAGTCATTCAGATTGGTGACATCCAGGGGCAGCGCTTCGCAGCCTGCTGCCTGCAAAGCTGCAAGATCTTCTTCCTTGCGTGCAGTGGCAATAACACGCCAGCCTGCAGCCTTGTATTGCATGGCCAGTTCGTGGCCTATACCGCGTGATGCACCGATGATTAAAGCGACTGGCATGGTTTTCCTGTTACAAATATTTGCTAATACAGAAGGGAAAAATTACCGTCATCCCTGCGCAGGCAGGGATCCAGCGACTCTAAACGCCACTGGATTCCCGCCTGCGCGGGAATGACGTATTTAAAAATTACAGTAGTTCAATCGCCAACGCTGTTCCTTCTCCACCGCCAATACACAAGGCAGCTACACCACGTTTCTTACCCTGCTTCTTCAAGGCACCCATTAGCGTGATGATGATACGCGCACCGGATGCGCCGATAGGATGACCCAGCGCACAGGCACCGCCATGCACGTTGACTTTGTCATGTGGGATGCCCAGTTCTTTCATCGCTGCCATAGGCACGGTAGCAAAGGCTTCGTTGATTTCAAACAGGTCAACATCGTCCGTCGTCCAGCCCAGTTTTTTGTACAGTTTCTGGATGGCACCCACCGGTGCTGTCGTGAACCAGCCTGGTTCCTGCGCATTGCTGGCGTGGCCAAGGATTTTTGCGATTGGTGTCAGGCCCAGTTCTTTGGCCTTGGATTCACGCATCAGGACCAGTGCTGCAGCGCCGTCATTAATGGACGAAGAAGAAGCGGCAGTAATCGTGCCGTCTTTTTTGAAGGCTGGTTTCAAGGCAGGGATTTTGTCGAGCTTGGCTTTCAGCGGGCCTTCATCCTTGTCGATGACAACATCACCGCCGCGGCCAGATACGGTCACAGGCGCGATTTCCCATGCGAAGGAACCATCGGCAGTTGCCGCCTGCGCGCGCTTGACGGAGGCAATCGCAAATGCATCCTGCTCTTCGCGGCTGAAATTGTATTTTGCTGAACAGTCTTCAGCAAAAGTACCCA
The DNA here is from genome assembly GCF_003201815.1 of Undibacterium pigrum. Taxonomy (GTDB): domain Bacteria; phylum Pseudomonadota; class Gammaproteobacteria; order Burkholderiales; family Burkholderiaceae_D; genus Undibacterium; species Undibacterium pigrum. Next base: position 26,347 of record NZ_QJKB01000011.1, on the reverse strand, counting down.
TGGAGCGGCCCTTGTCGTAGGCATCTTCGAGACCATCGAGCATCATGTGGTCATACATCATGCCGTGGCCGATGCGGTAACCGCCACGTGCCTTGGGGATCAGATAAGGAGCATTGGTCATGGATTCCATACCACCGGAAACGATGACTTCATTGCTGCCAGCATTGATGGAGTCAAAAGCCATCATGGTGGCCTTCATGGCGGAGCCGCACATCTTGGACAAGGTCACAGCGCCGGTGGACACTGGCAAACCAGCAGCCAGCAAAGCCTGGCGTGCTGGTGCCTGGCCCTGGCCTGCCATCAGGCAGTTACCGAACAAGACTTCTTCTACCAGCTCTGGCTTGACACCGGCGCGCTCAACGGCAGCCTTGATGGCAACTGCACCGAGCTGGCTGGCTGTCAGGGAAGAAAAATCGCCCTGGAAGGCACCCATGGGGGTACGGGCTGCACCAACGATTACGATAGGATCACTCATCTTACTCTCCAATTAATATAGGCAAAAAAATTGCCTGGCTAATGACGGGAGGCATGTCAACAAACATGCGCAGCCTTAACTTGTTGTACTGGTCTGATTGCAAAAACGGATTTCCTGCGGATACGGAAACACATCATCCACCTTGCCATCGACTATGCGCTTCTTGCGGGCCTGCCAGTATTCGGCGGTCAGCAAGTCAGCGTGGTGCTTCATAAAATATTCTTTGACGTTTTTATTCCCCAGCAGGAAAGTGCCAAACTGTTCTGGGAAGACATCATTTTTTGCGATCGGATACCAGGGCTCGGCAGACATCTCGTCTTCTTCGTTGCGCGGCAAAGGTATCTTGCGGAAATTGCAGTCGGTGATGTATTCGATTTCATCATAGTCATAAAAGACGACACGGCCATGACGGGTGACACCAAAGTTTTTGTACAACATGTCACCAGGGAAGATGTTGGCTGCCACCAGGTCCTTGATGGCACTGCCATATTCTTTCAGGCCGTGTTCCATGCCTGCCATGTCACCGCGCTGCTCAGCTTCTGTGAGCCAGATATTCAGCGGCGTCATGCGACGTTCTATGTACAGGTGCTTGATGACGACTTCATCGTCATTCACTTCCAGTAATGAAGGTGCATATTGTTTGATCTCGGCCAGCAGTTCTTCAGAAAAACGTGAGCGCGGAAATGCCACATCCGAGTATTCCAGGGTATCTGCCATGCGGCCTACGCGGTCATGGTTTTTTACCAGCAGGTATTTTTCCTTGATCAGGGCCTTGGTGGTTTCCTTGGGTGGTGGGAAACTGTCCTTGATGAGTTTGAATACATACGGGAAAGACGGCAGCGCAAACACCAGCATCACCAGACCACGTATGCCAGGTGCGGCTTCTATGCGGTCGGATGAGTATTTGAGGTGATGCAAAAAATCGCGGTAAAACAAATTCTTGCCATGCTTTTGCAGGCCTATCATGGTGTAGATTTCACTGCGCGGTTTCTTGGGCAAGATGCTGCGTATGAATTGCACATAGGCCGATGGCACCTCCATGTCGACCATGAAATAGGCGCGCGTAAAAGAGAACAGCACTGTGATGAGCATGGTGTCAAAAATCACCGTGTCGAGTACCAGCTCACCCTTGCGCTTATGCATGACGGGAATGACAAAGGGATATTCCTTATTGCCATTGATACCCTTGCCTATGATGTAGGCTGACTTGTTACGGTAAAACAGGCTGGCCAATACCTGTATCTGGTGATTTGGCTCGAGCTTGGCGGGGCCGAAATTTTCACGCAGACGTGCTTCTACCAGAGCTACATCGCGGTCCAGGTCTTCAAATTTTGCATTCAACTGGAAGTTCGTGACGATGCGCTTGATGGTGAAGTTCAGGCTGTCCGTGGCCGGATAGTAGACGCGGTAACTCGGCGGCGTATCTTCACTTTCCAGATACTCGGTCGAGGTTGCTGGACGCACAAAGATAAAGTCATTGTGATAATAATTTCTGTGCAGGAGCTTGGTACAGACGGTATTGAAAAAAGTCTCGGCCAGCTCGGGGCGCAGGTGATCTATCAGCATACCCATGTAATGGAGTTTGACTTCGCGCCAGACTTCATCACTGAGATCTTCTTCTGCGTATTCATCTTCCAGTGCCTGCACACATTCACGCACGCGGGTGTCGTAATAACCTATGCGCTCACGTGCAGCAACTTGCGCGGCCTTCCAGTCACCTGTTTCAAACTGCTGCTTTGCCCTTTGACTGCTGGCCCTGAACAAACGGTAATGCTTGTCAAAGCCGTCGAGTATTGACCTGGCGATATCAAAGGCGATTTGCGAAGACAGCAATTTGGGGAAATAGGTGTGGGGCATGGTTGGCGCTCAGTCAGTCTCAGTCAGTGTTAACTGCGGGATGGAACTGGTTTTTCCAAGCCTGTAGTTTACCCAAATCCACGGCAATGCCACCACAAACTACGATCAGTGGTTTTTTATACTCAGCCAGTACTGGCAAATTCTGATAGGCAACTGCCAAAGCTGCACCGCAAGCTGGTTCCACCAGGGCCAGCATGTCGTCGGCAAAGTCCAGGCAAGCCTGCACGGCCTGGGCATCGCTGACTGTCACAGCATGCACGGTGCGCCTGCGTGTCCAGTCAAATGCCTGTTGCGCCACCTTGCGCGCACCCAGGGTGCTGGCGATGGAGGTGATCGCTGGCAAGGTCACCAGTTCACCTGCCTGCACTGGCGCATGCAGGGAAGCCGCGCCTTCGGTTTCTGAGGCGATGATGGGGATATGGCCCAGGCCATTACGTTCCAGCCCCAGCGCAATACCACTGAGCAAGCCACCGCCACCGACGGAGCAAATGACTACATCAAAATCGAGTTTGCCGGCCACTTCATCAATCAGTGTCGCATTGCCATCCCAGATGTCGGCATGGTCAAACGGCGGAATGTAGACGGTGCCTGGTTGCTCGCACAAACGCAAGGCGGCCTGATTGGTTTCATCCCAGACGCCACCTTCGACGATGACGGTGGCACCAATGGCACGTATGGCTGCACGCACGCTTTCATGCGTGGTTTGCGGCACCAGTATGGTGGTTTGCACATGCAATGCCACGCCCGCCACAGCAGCGGCAAAGCCTGCATTACCACCAGAGGGGCAGACAAAGTGTCTGGCCCCGTTGGCGGCAGCGCGCTGGCACATCAAGCCTATGCCGCGCAGCTTGAACGAGCCCGAAGGCTGGGTGTTTTCCATCTTCAGCCAGACTGATCTGGACAGGCTGGCTGAGAGACGCCTGTGTTCAAGCAGGGGCGTGGAAATATGCAGTTGAGTCATACTTGAGCAGTGTAGCGCAAATGGCTTATTTGGTTTCTGCAAACAATTCACGGCCTATCAACATGCGGCGTATCTCGCTGGTGCCGGCACCGATTTCATACAACTTGGCATCGCGCCACAGGCGACCTACCGGGTATTCATTGATGTAACCATTGCCGCCCAGGGTCTGGATGGCTTCGCCCGCCATCCATGTGGCTTTTTCTGCGGAATACAAAATCGCACCGGCAGCATCCTTGCGCAAGGCGCGCACTGCTTCGGGTGTGGTGGCACGGTCACAAGCCTGACCAACAGCATAGACATAGGCCTTGCAAGCCATCATGGTGGAATACATATCCGCCAGCTTGCCCTGCATCAATTGGAATTCACCAATAGGCTGGCCGAATTGCTTGCGGTCATGCACATAAGGAACCACTGCGTCCATACAGGCTTGCATGATGCCCAGCGGGCCGCCGGACAAGACGGTACGCTCAAAATCGAGGCCAGACATCAGGACATTAACGCCTTTACCCAGGCCACCGAGCACGTTTTCTGCCGGGACTTCGCAATCCTCGAATACCAGTTCACCTGTGTGGGAACCGCGCATGCCGAGTTTGTCGAGCTTTTGCGCAATGCTGAAGCCTTTAAAGCCTTTTTCTATCAAGAAGGCTGTCATGCCGCGTGGGCCAGCTTCCAGGTCGTTCTTGGCATATACAACCAAAGTGTCGGCGTCGGGACCATTGGTGATCCACATCTTGGTACCGTTCAAGACCCAGCGGTCCCCCTTCCAGTCGGCGCGCAGCTTCATGCTGACCACGTCGGAACCGGCATTTGGCTCGGACATGGCGAGTGCGCCTATATGTTCACCGCTGATGAGTTTTGGCAGGTATTTGGCTTTTTGTTCTTCTGTACCATTGCGCTTGATCTGGTTCACGCACAGGTTGGAGTGGGCACCGTAGGACAGGCCGACGGAGGCAGAAGCACGGGAAATTTCTTCCATGGCAATGATATGGGCCAGATAGCCCATGTTTGCGCCACCGTATTCTTCACTGACGGTCACACCCAGGATGCCGAGGTCACCCATTTTGCGCCACAAATCCATGGGGAACTGGTCGCTGCGGTCTATCTCGGCAGCGCGCGGGGCGATTTCTGCCTGGGCAAATTGTTGCACGGCTTCGCGCAAAGCGGCGATGTCTTCGCCGTGATCAAAAGTCAAACCTGGTAAATGGAGCATGTCGTCCTCACACTTTTATAAAATTAAAATTCGCTGGCTTATGTTGACTTATGATCAAGCTTGCCAACCATAGTACTGCTTACAATCACTGTTTAAAAAACAGTGGCTGGATTAAATCTTCGGTTCTGCCTTGGGTATCACGAACAAGGTCTGTTGCATGATGGCGCAAAGTTTTTCCTGGCCTTCATGCACGACAAATACTTCTGCGCTGGATACCACCAGGGTTTTGCCTGCCTTCAAGACCTTGCCACGGGCGATCAAGGTATCGCCCTTGCCGGGTGCAACGATATTGATCTTGTATTCTGCAGTTAAGCACTCACTCACCGGCATCAACTGAGTATTCGCTGCATAGCCACCTGCTGCATCAGCTATCGTGCCAATCACACCGCCATGGAAATAGCCATGCTGCTGGCTAACTGCATCACTGAAAGGCAGGCTGATTTCGCATGCGCCTGGGGTGATGCTGGTCAGACGGGCATTCCAGGCCATCAAAGCACCCTTGGCATTGAAGCTCTCCAGCAAACTCAGAGCCAGTTTGTGATCCAGTGTCGCTCTGCTTTGTTGTGTTGCCTGATTGCTCATAAAACCCCCAATAGCCAAGGAAAAACCATCTCAGGCAAAAATAATACGTCCAATTGACGTTTACGTAAACGTCAATTCAATCATTTAATGCTTTTCGACTGCAAGTCAGACATGGGCATTATCAAACTGTTCATCCAGGCCATGACATTCTTATTAATCTTATTAATTTTACTAGCAGGATTTATTTTTCTGCATGATCAAGTTGTTCCAGCAAACTACGGCTTTTTTCTTCATGCGCGCTGATTTCTGCCAGCATGATTTCTATATCTTCGCGCTGCTGCTCGAGTGCCGCCCTATGCCTTGCCAGTACCACCAGGAAGCTTTGCAACTGTACTTCGGTATCCTTGGGAGAGCGGTACATATCGACCAGGCTTTTGATATCCGACAGGCTCAGGCCCAGGCGTTTGCCGCGCAGGGTCAGCTTCAGATGGGTACGCTCCCGCGTTGTGTAGACACGGTTGCGGCCGCCCGGTCCTTCGCGTGTGGGGCTCAGCAAACCCTGATCTTCATAGAATCGTATCGCCCTCGGGGTAATATCAAATTCGCGGGCAAGTTCGGTAATGGTATAGGTGGCCATGGTCAATCTGGTGAAAAAACACAGAAACAGTTTTCTGATTACAATCTGCACTTGATGCAGTTGACGTTAACGTCAAATAGTTTTAAATCGCATTGTAGGCTATTCCAGTGTTTCTGGAGTCATCCATAATGAGAAAACATAGCCACCACAATAACAAAAGAGACAGCCATGAATTTACTAGAACAACAACTACACTATCCTTTTGGCGAAACCTTGCCCGACACCGGCAAGACCATGGAAATCGCCCCGGGTGTGCTGTGGATACGCATGGGCCTGCCCTTTGCCCTGAACCATATCAATCTGTGGCTGCTGGAAGATGAGCTCGAAACCAGCCAGGGCAAGGTGCATGGCTGGACGGTCGTCGATTGCGGCATCGCCAGCGACGCTACCCGCGATGCCTGGGAGATTTTGTTTGGCGACCTGAACAACCATTTGCGCGGCCTGCCCATCATCCGCGCCCTCGCCACCCACTGCCACCCCGACCACATAGGCCTGGCCGACTGGCTGTGCAGCCGCTGGAATGTGCAGCTGTGGATGACGGCAGGCGAATATGCCTTTGCCCGCATGATGTCGGCCAGTCTGCCGGGTGCGGATGGCACGGCCATGTTCCCGCACTTTCGCAAGCATGGCCTGGTCGATAGCGGCATGCAGGAGCAAATTCAAGAGAGAAAGACGCACTACACCAGACTGGTACCTACCGTGCCAACCGCCTACCACCGCATGCAAGAAGGGCTGGATGTCATCATCAACCAACGTCACTGGCAAGTCATCACCGGTTTTGGGCATTCGCCTGAACATGCTTCACTATATTGCGCAGAGCTGAATATCCTGATCTCTGGCGATATGCTGTTGCCGCGCATTTCTACCAATGTCTCAGTGTTTGCGATAGAGCCGGAAGCCAATCCCGTGCAGCAGTATATGGATTCACTGCAAAAATACCTGCCACTGCCAGAAGATGTGCTGATCCTGCCTTCGCATGGCAAACCCTTCAAGGGCTTGCATACCCGCGTGCAGCAATTGCAAGACCATCATGCCGAGCGACTGGAAGAAGTGAAGGTCGCCTGCGCCATTCCACAATCAGCGATGGATATTGTCCCCATCATGTTCCGCCGTCCGCTGGATTCTCACCAGCTGACTTTCGCCATAGGTGAAGCACTGGCTCATTTGCACAAGCTCTGGTATGACGGTGTCTTGCGCAGGGAAATGGGTGAGGATGGGGTGTTGCGCTTCGCTGTGAAATAAGCGTAAAGAAATATCGCCCCAACTCATATGCTCATATGCATGCCGGGGCGATATTTCTTACTGTTGCGGTATCTTACTGATCTGCACGCTGACTATCTGCCATTTGCCATCGCGCTGTGCATAGATATCGATATAGCGGTAATGTGATTTGAAAGGCTTGCCATCGTAGCGCCCCGTCATTTTGGTGCGGCCACTGAGCAAGGCAACATTATCGTACAGGCGTATTTCAAAATCCTCTACCTTGTAGGGATCAATTTCCAGCTTGTCTGATACCAGGCCATTGACAAAACTGGTCTTGGTTTCGATATCGCCATCGCCGTCTATCTGGCGAAAGTCTTCTGCCATATTGGCTTCTATCGCCGCCTTGTCTTTGCGAACGATGGCAGCATCCCAGTCATCGGACAATTTCGTCAGTTGCGCAACCAGAGCAGCGCGCTTTGGATCGGTGGAATCTGCATGTGCAGGCAATAAACCCAGACTGACAATGGCCAGCAATATACTGGCCGTGCCCAAATATTTTTTGAACATCTCCATCCTTTTTTATAAAGCCCGGCCATCATAGTGATGCACGGGTATCGCTGCCAGATCGATATCTTCCAGGCAGCGCAGGTTGATGGCAGCTACCTTGTTGCCTTTGGGGTCTACACCTTCTGCATAGGGATGCATGCCGCACGTGGGGCAAAATTTATGCTGTATCACATGCTTGTTGAAGATGTAGGTACTGGCAGCATCTTCAGGCGTCAGCAAGTGCAAATTCGTGAATGGCACAAACCACAGCAGCGAACCCTTGCGCTGGCAGATGGAACAATTACAGGCGAGTCCGCTGTCTATCTCACCCTCGACTTCAAATGCAATTTTGCCGCAATGGCAGCTGCCTTTATGCATGAACATTTACTCCTGAAATTGGTTGATGAATGCTTGATGAATTTGCCCTAAGCTTATTTATCCTGCCAGTATTCACCGGGCCGGTAATTACCGAAATACCAGAGATGGTCTTCAGGGTCGAGCACCATATAACCCCTGGCACCATAATCCTCGGTTTGCAGTGGCCGTACCAGTTTTGCACCAGCGGCAATGGCCCGCTCATGATGGGCATCCGGGTCCTCCACATAGACACTAAGTGCCTGCGAAATACCGGTCAAGGATTTGGGGCTGACATGATGCGTCTCTGCCTTGGGCGAGGCTACCATGATGACACCTGTACCCAGGCTCAGCTCTGAATGTTCTACCCGGTTGCCCTCACCAGGCACGACAAAACGGCAGGTAAAACCAAAGGCACGCACCAGCCAGTCTATAGCGGCAGGTGCGTCCTCATAAATCAGACTGGGATAAATATCGGAAGGGCTGCGGTAAGGCTCAGACATGACACTTTCCTTTCATGACAGGAAGACCGGGCTGGCAAGCTCTCTTTATATACAAAAAGGCAAGCAACTACAAGCCATGACAAAGCATTTCAGGCATCAAACTGATTATTTCTGCGTGTCTCTCTCGCGGCAACTGAGCATGGCGTAATCGGCTTTGGCTAATTTATGAGCAATACCAAATGTCTTCAGCCTGTCAAACACATCCGCATGCGGGGTGAAAGTGCAGGCATTTTTGTCGGCAAACTCTTGTACGGCCCGCGTATCATCATTGGTCTTCAACATCAGTCCCATGCCAGGACTGACACAACAGCCTACATACTTATCCATGTATTCTTCTTCCAGCAAAATCAATGTATGCCCCATGAAGCTGGCTGGTTTTTGCAAGAGATAAAAATCGATGTAGTCGGCACGCTGCTGCGGCTTTTTACTGATGATCGCGGCTTGCTGGTAAGCCCGTATCACAGGCCTGGATTCGGCCTGCCTGTCTTGCCCGTCCGGTTTGATTTTGAGAGCCAGGATGAGCTGGTTTTCCAGCCTGTTATCAGCCGCCAGACTATGCGCAGAGAGCGTGCTCAGCAACAAGCTCATCACAGCGCAAGCCAGGCAATACAGTATTTTATGCATGATGTGATATCTAACGCTTGATCAAACGGATTTCAAACAATTTTGGCCACAATTTACCGGTGACGAATAATCTGTCTTTGGCTGCATCATAGGCAATGCCATTGAGTACATCGGGCTGATTCAGGATGCGGTCACCCATGGGCAATATGCCTTTCAAATTAATCCAGCCCACCACCTTGCCGGTTTTGGGGTCTATGCGGGCGATCATGTCGGTTTGCCAGATGTTGGAAAAAATCTCGCCCTTCACCCATTCAAGTTCATTCAATTGATCTACCGGCTTGCCATCGGCAGTCACCTTGATGCGGCGGGTTTCGCGCAGGGTTTCAGGGTCAAGGAAACGCAGCTCGGCCGTGCCGTCGCTCATGATAATTTCCTTATCATTGCGCGCCAGACCCCAGCCTTCCCCCTTGTAGTTGAATTCTTTTTGAAAGGCAAAACTGTCAAGATCAAGCACATACCCTGCCTGTGTCGTCCAGGTGATGCCTATCAGGCGTTTGTCCCACCAGGTGATGCCTTCACCAAAAATTTGCCTTGGCAAATCGGTTTTTTGCAAGACTTCACCTGTTTCCAGCCTGAGCTTGCGTACTGAAGAACGACCCTGCAAACCCGTGCTCTCATATAGAAACCCATCCTTGAAAAACAGACCCTGGGTAAAAGCATTTGGATCATGCGGATAAGCATGCACCACTTCATAGGTATAGGTAGGAATCGCCGCCGCTGCTGCCATAGCACTGCTGGCTGGCAGAGCGCCCGCCAATACGATAAGCAAACCTGGAATCACGCTGGTATAGCGCTGTAGCCACTGCAATTTTTTCATGCAAATATCCTGTCCTGAGCAAGCGGCATCATACACCTGCCTGCAATCTTCCTGCCTCAGCGCCTGCTTCTGTACTGTTCGGCATCAAAGGGGAAAGAATAGATATTTTCTGTGAACCTGTCACCTTGTTTAACTTGTCGTGACAAATATATGCGGCCCTGATGTACCAGGGGGCAAAATTCTGCCGCGCTTGAATTGATGGGCTGGCCAAGATTAACCGCCTCGGTCCACTTGCCCTGCTCGCGGAAGCTGATATACAAATCGACATCGCCATATCCACCTGGCTTGGTAGAAAAATAAATCAGATAGCTTTCATCAGGTGCAATATAAGGATTCGACTCGCGTTCCTTGCTATTGACGGGTGACCCCAGATTTTCTGGTGTCTGGTAAGCCCCATTGATGAAACGGGATACATACAGATCAGATTGCTGGGCCGCTTCTTCATTCTCCTTCATGAAATAGATATTGCCATTCGCGGCTATCGAAGCTGATGACTCAGAGGCATCGGTATTGATGACATTGCCGAGGTGGTAAGCCTCGCCCCAGCCAGACTCAGTTTTGCTGCTCGCCCAGATATCAAAACCCTTGCGCTCTGGCTTGCCGGGCACAGGCCGGTTGGACTGAAAAATCAGGGTCTTGCCGTCAGGGCTGATGGCAGGATCAATATCCTTCCATTGCGTGTCCCTGGAAAAACTTGCCACTTGCGGCGTTTGCCAGACTCCATCGACCTTGCTTGAACTCATGATGCGCAAAGCCACCCGCCGCCCTTGCGATTGCACCCAAAATGCCTGTTGCCCATCCGGGGATAAGGCCAGACCAAAAACACCTCCATCAGAAATCAGACCGGGTTGAAACAAAGCGGGGTCTTGTTGCGCATGGGCTGTGGACGCCATCAGGCTGCAAGCAAACAGCAAGGCTATGGAAAATGATTTCACGGTGGCACTCCGGAATAGTGGAACGGACTAGCCATTTCGTCGTCGGCAACGACAAAACAGCTAGCAGCCCTTGAGACTGCCAGCCTGAAAAATAGTTCTGTCTGAATTATTAAGAATAAATTTAGCTGCGCCCCTGCAGATCCAGGAAAGGCTTGGGTAAAAGTTAGTTCACTAACTTGCGAAGGCAAGCCTGTCATTACTGACAGGCAGCGCTGGCTGGTCAATCCGTGACTAGCCCGGTGCCTTGTTCGGATCAGCGATATAGGCCTGAGTGTAAGGGTCAGATTGTGCGGCCAGGTTCACCCCTTTGACATTCGCAAATGCCGCATAGGGCGAGTTCAGTAAAGTCTGGCTGCGGATTGCTATATTTTTCTGGTTCCAGGCATTATTTTCGCTACTCAATTTTTCATAAGCGATTTCATAGTTTTTTAACTGCTCGCCGCGGTCGGCTGTTCCTGTTGCTACCGGGTATTTCAGTGAATGCACAGAGTCTGGCCTTGGGTCAGGATTGAACACCAAGTCTGCCGCCAGCAAATTCGGGCCAGCACCAGGATTTGTAGGCTCAGCAAAAGCAGAAGGATTTGCTGGGTCATACACCCTGTATGGCGGATGTGTCGTGTTGACCGGAGCAATGCTTGTCGCAGGCGCGGCAACAGGTGGGGTCGCTGCGGGCGTCTTTGCAGTGCTAGCCACAACTGGTGCTGTCGTGCTGGCACTGGCAACTGTATTGACACTTGCAGCTGCACTTGTAGTCGCGATACTGCTTGCCGTCGCTGCCGTACTTGTGGTGTTCGCGCTAACTACAGGCGCAATCACAGGGGCCGGTGCAGACTGTGGTGCCTGTAGCTGTTCACCCAGCGCAGCCCAGCTTGCTTGTATTTGCGAAACCAGATCGGTGGCATAACCATTGCCATTCAGCAGCGTGCTGCTTTTTTCTTTCAGACTGCTGACCAGCTCGGCCTTGGTTTCCGGCTTTATCGCTGCTTGCAGCGCCGTCTTGAACTTTTCTGCATTTTGCTCCACATCTGCCAGCCTGGATTTAAGCTTGCCTTGCAAGGCTTGCATGTCGCCAAAAATGCCATTTAAATTTGAAATATCCTGCATATATCCTCCCGGGATGCGAGTTGCCCCGTTTGTGCAACCCTTGCTTTCGCTGATACCGCTCAGCCTGATTTTGATAGCTTAGAAAATATCAAATACAGCGCCTGATTGAAGCTCAAAAAAGAGGCAATATCCAGCCCTAGTTCTGGCTTTGAAATAATGACCGACTCTAAGGCGTCAGCATGATTTGTAATAAAAATACGCGCACTAATTGAATAAAATATCCAAATTAGAGCAATTAATTTAGAATTAATAAATAAATGTAGTTAAAGTACATAATATAAATAGAATTATTATCAAGGAGATGCAGTGAAAATCACTGACTTTGTTGGTCTGTCCATCGGCTTGCTGGCCCTGCTACCGGTATATTCACAGGCACAGCCAGTCATGGAACATGTGGAGCCCGGCTTTTGGTGGGTGGGCATGAAGACAGACAAGCTGCAAATCATGTTGCATGGTAAGCAAATTGCCAGCTACACCCCGCGCATCAACTACCCTGGTGTGCGAATCAAGGCGATACATAAGCTCAGCAATCCCAATTACCTGTTCCTGGATTTGCAGATTGCCCCTGCAAGCCGCCCTGGCAAATTCGATATCAGGATGCAGCAGGGCAGCCAGCAATTTGCCATCCCCTATGAACTCAAGGCACGTGAAAAGGGCGCTGCAGAGCGGCGTGGCTTTGGTCCTGCAGATGTGATCCTCAATCTCATGCCTGACCGTTTTGCCAACGGCGACACCAGCAATGACCGCCTGCCCGGCTTTGCTGACAAACTGGACCGCAATGACGCCAGTGCTGGCCGCCATGGTGGTGACCTCAAGGGCATACGCGACCACCTCGACTATATCGCTGGCATGGGTTACACCATGCTCTGGCCTACCCCGATAGTGGAGAATAATCAGCAGACTTATTCTTATCATGGCTATGCCGCCACCGATTATTACAAGGTCGATGCCCGCCTGGGTAGCAACGAAGAATATCGCCAACTGATAGCCGAAGCCAAAAAGCAGGGCATAGGCGTGATCCAGGATATCGTGCTGAATCATATTGGCGATGGCCACTGGTGGATGAAGGATTTACCGAGTAAAGACTGGCTCAGCTACAACGGTGAATTTGTACCGACCTATCATGCGCGCACAACGGCCAGTGACCCGTATGCATCGGCCATCGATAAAAAGAATTTCACCCAGGGCTGGTTTGAAGTGCACATGCCAGACATGAACCAGCGCAACCCGCTGGTGGCGAATTACCAGATACAAAATACCATCTGGTGGATAGAATATGCCGGGCTGGCTGGCATACGGGCGGACACGTATGGCTATTCCGACCCAGGTTTTCTAAGCGAATGGTCGCGCCGCGTCATGCAGGAATATCCACAACTGACACTGGTAGGTGAAGAATGGTCAGACAATCCCAACCTGGTAGCGCATTGGTTGCGCGGGCACAAGAATGCCAACGGCTATATATCGCACATGCCCAGCATGATGGACTACCCCTTGCATGACACTTTGCGTAAGGCTCTGGTAGCGCCAGAAAACCTGCATTCCGGTTTTGCTACTCTGTATGAAGCCCTCGTTAATGACCAACTCTACCCCAAGCCATCAGCTATGGTGCTGTTTGAGGGCAATCATGATGTCAGCCGTCTGTACAGCGCACTTGATGAAGACCTGGATTTGTTCAAGATGGCGATCACCTATGTCGCCACCATGCCGCGTACACCTCAGTTTTATTATGGGACGGAGATTTTGATGACCAGCACCAAGCACAGGGATGATGGCGCTTTTCGAAAAGACTTTCCCGGTGGCTGGGCGGGTGATGCAGTAAATGCCTTTACCGGTGCTGGCCTGAATGCAAAGCAACTGGAAGCCCAGGCCTTTGTCAAAAAACTACTGAGCTGGCGCAAGACCCAGAGCAGCATCCACAACGGCAAACTCATGCACTTCGCGCCGCAGGATGGCATCTATGTCTATTTCCGCTATGACCAGAAGCGCAAAATCATGGTGGTGATGAACAAGAATACGACTGCGACTGAACTGGCAACGGCGCGCTTTGCTGAGGTTTTGCCTGCAAGCGCAAAAGCCAAAGATGTGTTCAGTGGACAGGAATTTGAACTGGCGCAGAAAATCAAAGTGCCTGCTCGCGGTGTCCTGCTGCTTGAAATCATGTAGGCTTGATCACTGTTATCAAGTCTGTTACCATCAATTCATGAAAAGCCACTTTGCCTCCACGCTGAGCATTAAGACCACCATTATCGCAATGGTGGGTTAGCGCTTTTTCATTTTTTCGCAACCCGCCTACGAGGCGGGTGCATATAGCTTGATGCCTGTCTCCTGGTCACTTTTAAGGAGATTTACATGGCATCAGATTCTCATCATCAAAATCATCAAGATCTAAACCCTTCAGTAGCTAATCCAGCGCGACCTACACGCTCGGCCCTTTCGTTGGAGCGTTACCCGCATGGCATGCATGTAGGCGTAGTCGGCGCAACTGGCCTGGTCGGTGAATTCATGCTCAAGCTGCTGGAAGAACGCAACTTCTCGGTCCGCTCATTGCGCTTGTTTGCGTCTGCGCGTTCTGCCGGAAAATCACTCAACTGGAAAGGAAGCCAGATCCTTGTTGAAGATGCAGCGACGGCTGATTATTCTGGCCTGGACGTGGTATTTTTCTCGGCAGGTGGAGACACCTCATTGCAACTGGCACCCGTAGTCGCGGCTGCGGGTGCGCTGGTCATCGACAATTCCTCGGCATGGCGCATGGACCCTGCGGTGCCGCTGGTGGTGGCAGAAGTCAATCCATATGATCTGGCAAATATCCCCAAGGGCATCATTGCAAACCCCAACTGCACCACCATGGCGGCCATGCCTGTACTGAAACCCCTGCATGATAAAGCTGTGCTGCGGCGTTTGATCGTCAGCACGTATCAGGCAGTGTCGGGTGGCGGTGTTGCAGGTGTGGAAGAGCTGGCAAGCCAGATGCAAAAAGCAGGTGATGACTGCACCAGACTGGTTAATGATGGTGAGGGCATAGACTTTCCCGCACCGAAGAAATGGCAGGTGCCGATTGCCTACAATGTCGTGCCCTACAACTACAAGGTCGTCGAAGATGGTTATACCGAAGAAGAGATCAAGCTGCGTAATGAAAGCCGCAAGATACTTGGTATTCCGGATTTGAGCGTCTCCTGCACCTGTGTGCGCGTACCTGTATTTACCGGACATTCACTGTCCATCAATGCTGAATTTGAGCAGAGTATCACTGCAGAGGCCGCACTTGATTTACTGCATAGTGCTGCTGGTGTCGTCGTTACCGAAGTGCCCAATCCCTTGATGGCGACTGGCCGCGACCCTGTATTTGTTGGCCGGGTGCGCCCTGACCCCACGGTAGCGCATGGTCTGGCAATGTTCGTCAGTGGCGACAATCTGCGCAAGGGCGCTGCCCTGAATGCGATACAAATAGCCGAAGTGATCTATCAGCAAGGTTTGCGCAACATACACAGGTAAAAACGGCGGGCCTGATTTTGGTGTAGGCTAACTGGTTTTTTGCATAGCCTACTCCATCGTGAATAAAGCCCCTGTCTCCACCTATCTGAAACTTGTCTGTGTCGCCCTGTTCTGGGGTGGCACCTTCATTGCCGGGCGTCTGGTCGCCAAAGAGATACCGCATATGATTGCGGCCTTTATCCGCTTTGCGGTGGCCTGTGCTTTATTGTTCTTGCTGGCCTGGCGTCTTGAAGGCGGCTTGCCCAAGCTCAGCAAGCCGCAAATGCATGCGACATTTGCACTCGGTGCAACCGGCATCTTTTTATATAACCTGTGCTTTTTTGCTGCACTGGAAAACATGCCAGCCGGGCGCACTGCCCTGTTTGTGGCCTTGAACCCCATAGTCACTGCGCTGGCACTGGCCCTGCTATTTGGTGAGAGGCTGAGCGCGGTACGCTGGCTGGGCATCATGGTGGCTTTTGCCGGTGCCACGGTGGTCATCACCCGCGGCGATTTGATGGGGGCGGTGCATGATTTATCGAAATCGCTGGGCAAGGGCGAGCTGTTCATGCTGACGGCGATCTGTGGCTGGGCTGCCTATACCATCATAGGCAGACATGCCCTGAAGGGATTGTCACCGATTGCAGCCACCACTTACGCTTCACTCTGGGGCTTGCTCTTGCTGGGCCTGGGTGCGGTACTGGAACTGCCGCGCTTTGAACCAGCCCGCATGAGCTGGCAAGTGCTGGCTTCACTCGTCTATCTGGGTGCGTTTGGCACAGTCATAGGTTTTGTCTGGTATTACGAAGGCGTGAAAAGCATAGGCCCATCACGCACGGCGGTATTCAACAATCTGGTACCGGTATTTGGTATCAGCCTGGGTGCGCTGATTTTAGGGGAACCCATTTTGCCATCCATGATAGTCGGTGGTTTGCTGGTCATTGCCGGAGTGACCTTGACCAACAAAACCTGATACATATTACCCTGATAAAAAAACCGGCCTGGCATTTGCATGCAGGCCGGTTTTTTTGATGGGCAAGATTACACCCAGGCTGGGAACTGGATCAGAACTTTTTCCAGAGTTTCAGGAAGTAAGATGCGCCACCCAGGCCAAACTGTACGCTGTCATAGTAGAAACCATTATCGGTTTCATTCGGATCCTGACGAGTCGGCTTGACGTTGAATATATTATTGCCACCTACAGTCAGCTTGGTGGTGTCATTGAAGGCATAAGTCAAAGCCACGTCAGCCGAAGTCTTTGGTTCATAACGGGCATTTGGCACCCCAGACGCGGTGCCTGAGAATGTACCCAGGGTTTGTGAACCGTAGTGGATGACCTTGAATTCACTGGCCCATGGACCTTGCTCATAGTTGAATGCCAGAGTGGCTTTCATTCTTGGGCCACCTTGCTCGATGAACAGGCGTTCACGTTCAGACAACAGCACATCTTCATAGCCTTTCAAAGATGGTGGAGCCTGTACCTTGGTGACTTCGGTCTTGCTGTAGTTAAAGCCCAGATAAGTCGACAATTTGCCTGAACCCAGATTGGTTTTGTGGGACGCCGTCAAATCCAGGCCCTGGGTCTTGGTGTTGATGGAATTCACAAAAAACTGTGCCTGGCCTACACCCAGCGCTTGCAGGGTAGTGCCCAGAGCCGGGTAATTGTCAGCATCAAAACGGCCGGACAAGACGATGCGATCGGCGATATCGATGCGATACAAGTCGGCTGTCACGGCAACTGCATTACTTGGTTTGAACGTCAGACCGAGCGTGTAATTTTTCGAAGTTTCATCCTTGAGCTTGGGGATGCCCGCTGCATTGGCCACTGCGCCACCATTCGGTGCCAGCACAACGTCCATAGGCACACCGCTGATGAAGTCAGTGAACGTGGAAGAGAAATACACTTGTTGCAGCGATGGTGCACGGAAACCTGTACTGACCGAGCCACGCAGCAAGACTTCATCTGCTACCTTGTAGCTACCAGCGATTTTGCCAGTCAGGGTAGAACCAAAGTCGCTATAACGCTCACCACGAATGGCCGTTTGCAGCTTGAAGAGCTTGGTCACGTCGGTTTCTACATCGACATAGGCGGCGATACTGTTTCTGTTTTTGTCGGTACGGTCACCAGGCTGGAAGCCGGGGAAACCCTGACTACCGGCATTGCCACCAAAACCCAGGCCATCGACGTCATTGTAAGAACCTGGCTCACCGGCGTTGATCTTGTAGTTTTCACGACGGTATTCTGCACCGAATGCGAAGTTGACGCCGTTCATGAAGCCATCAAAGAAGCGGCTGAAATCCAGGTTGGTCGTCGCTTGTGAGAAAGAGAAACCACCAGCATTGAAACTGCTGGGGCTGATGCCCTTGCCACCGGCCAGCAAGTCCTTGTTGGCAATCGAGGCATTGATGGTATTGCTGATGTTGTACTTCAGTTCATTAAAACCATAAGTCTGCGACAGGTCGGCACGCCATTCGCCGATGTCCCATTTATAGCCTACCGTGCCATAGATATCATTGATATCACCATTGATGTAAGGCACGAAACCATTCGGATACATGGCGGCAGAATTGCGGGAAGGAATATCGTCAGAACCTATGCCACCGCGTGCCCAGGCAGCAGAGGATGCCTTGCGTTGTTGCGTGCCCAAAGTGAAATACAGTTTGTCATTGCCGCCGTTACCTACTTCACCATTCAGGTAAACGGTAGGGCCAGTAACCTTGGTGTCACCAATGGTGCGTGGGTTGCCTGGATCAGCGCGGTTGGAGCGGCCACGGTCAGTGTATTCAACGGTGATACCCAGCACGCCTTTTTCGCCCAGGGCGATGCCGCAATAAGCGGATGGCAGATAGTTTTTACCGTCACCTACAGAATACTGGCTGTAACCAAAGCTGGCTTCGCAACCCAGGCTTTTCTTGAGGGTGATGTCCATGACACCGGCAATCGCATCTGAGCCATACTGGGCGGCGGCACCATCACGCAAGACTTGCACATTGCTGATGGCCATGACGGGGATGGCATTCAGGTCAGTACCGGTATTGCCGCGGTTACGGGCACCAAACAGGTTGACCAGCGATACTGTATGGCGACGCTTGCCATTCACCAGCACCAGGGTCTGGTCTGAACCCAGGCCACGCAAGGCGGCAGAATCCACCAGATCAGCACCGTCAGCACCGGTCTGGCGAGTGGAGTTGAAGGAAGGCGAGATATTGGCCAGAGTCTGGGCCAGGTCAAACTGACCACCCTGCTCTGCAGCCTTGGAGACGGAAATAAAATCGACAGGCAAAGGCGTATTGGTAGCACTGGTGTTGGCGCGGCGAGAGCCAACGATGGTCATGGTTTGCATGGCCGGTTCAGGGGCTTTTTCTGCGGCGGGAGCTGTTTGCGCATTCACTACGGCGGGATTGAAAACAGTTGCTGCACTTGCACCATACAGGGCAAGTAAAATCGCTTTGCGCATCTTACTCATAACAAACTTCTCCAAGAATATATAGAAAACCTTAACTGGTATGCCCAGAAGTATGGTTGTCCAGATATTAGAGTGTCAATTATTGTGCTATGCAGTGTGGCATTTTTGTGTAATTTGTATAGACGTATTTCGAATTTGGGATTGTTATGCCGAATTGCATAACCTTATTGCGCAGACAGTTGCTTTAAATATTGCAGACCAGCAATCGCCCTGCTGCCATACCAGGACAACATTTCACCATCCACCAGTTGCACAGGCAAGCCTAGCTGCTTTTCCAGTGCATCCACATGGGTTTCAGTAAAACGGTAGGGCTCGGTCGATAACAGCACACGGTCTATGGGATGCTGGATGGCGCTGCTCCACTGGAAGCCGGGGTAACGCAAGATGCTATTGGATGGTGACCAGGTTTGCCAGCCTATCAGTGCCAGCATGGCGGCAATATAGGTGTCGCGACTGACCGTCATCCAGGGGTCTTGCCAGATGCAGTAGACGACCTGCTGGGTATGGGCTGGTGAAGAGGCCATGGCAGGGCTCAAGGCGGCGTAGGCAGCTTCGAACTGGCTACACAGTTCCTGCGCCCTTTCCTGCACGCCAAATATCCCGCCCAGCAATTGATACAAGTCCAGATTATCGCGCGGAACCAGCGGATGGGTGACGATCACATGAGGGACGAATTGCGCCAGGGTCTCTACCGTCGGCTTTTCATTTTCATCAATGTTAACAATCAGATGGGTAGGTGCCAGCTGGCGGATTTTCTCTATATTCACATCCTTGGTACCACCTATCTTGGGAATAGCCTGCACTACTGATTTGGGATGTATGCAAAAACCGGTACGCCCGACCAGATAGCGTGCCAGGCCCAGCTCACACAGCAATTCTGTAATCGAGGGCACCAGACTGACGATGCGTGGCTCATCCTTGGCTGCACAGGGCTGATGCTGCTTGCCCAGCGCATCTACCAGCGAGTCTACCAACATGCTCATGCCTGGTCTGCGGCACGCGGTTTGCGGCGTGCCCTGGCAAATACGGCGTCATATAGCCCATTAGGCAAGATGCGCAGTAATTTAGCGACCACACCCATTTGCCAGGGAATGACGCGGTAAGAGCTACCCGCATCTATCGTTCTTAAGGCCAAGCTACAGAATGGCTGGACCGGCATCAGGAAGGGCATGGGATAGGGATTATCTTTGGTCATGGGGGTATCGATGTAACCCGGAGCAATAGTCACCACGCGTATGCCACTGTCACGTAATTCCACCCTCAGGGATTCACAATAACTGATCACCGCTGCCTTGGATGCACAGTAAGCACCTGCACCTGGCAAGCCTCTGATACCGGCGACGCTGCCTATGCCGACCAGGCGGCAATCGGTCTTGTGCGCATAGGTTTTCATGGCATTGATGAAAGGCGAAAAGGTCGCTACCGTGGCGATCAGATTGGTTTGCAATACGCTGTCAAACACCTTGATGTCACCGGCATATTCACTGAGCGTGCCAACCGAGATACCGGCATTGGCAATCACGATATTGACCTGCCCCACGGCCTGCATGAAATCATTGGCGGCCTGCGCCAAAGCAGCGTGGTCAGTGACATTGACGGCATAGATATGGTGCTGGCCAGGATTGGGCAAGCTTTGCCGCAATTCTTCCAGCACTTCCAGACGGCGGGCCAGCAGGCCCAGGGTAGCACCTTGTTCAGCGTAGGCCCTGGCAAGGGCAGCGCCTATGCCTGAAGATGCGCCAGTGATAAAAACAGTTTTCATGATGTCCAATGAAAAAAGTCCGCCGGTGTGGCGGACTTGCTGCAATAAGAAATGCGCTTATTTCTTTTTGACCGGTGCATTGGCTGAAGCTGCAGGTGTCGCCGGAGCTGTTGCAGCCGGTGCATTTCTGCCCTGCTGCACCTTGGCGACTATATAGTCCAGTACCTCTATTGCTGCACGATTTTGTGACTCTTCCGTCACGCGTGTCATGGTCGCTGCCGCCATCACAGGAGATGTCACATAACGGCCATCAATGGCAATCGAAGGTACGCCATCAATCTGATAGGCATTTGCCAACTGGGTAGCGCGGCTCAATTTGCTATTGATGGAAAAGGAGTTATAGACATCGGCAAATTTTTGCTTGTCCAGGCCAGACTTGCTGACAAATTCCATGACATCGGCATCAGTTTGCAGGCGATTGCGATTGACGTGAAAAGCCTGGAAGGCTTTCATGTGGTACTCGTCAGCCTTCCCCATGGCTTCCATACTGAAATAGAGTTTTTGCTGCGGGATCAACTCATGAAAATTGACGTGGATGCGTTTGAAGGAAATATTATCACCCTGTTTTTTAACCCACTCAGCCAGCAAAGGCTCAAGCGCATAGCAATGCGGGCAAAAATAACCAAAGAATTCTATGACTTCAATTTTCTTGCCGCCTTCGACAGGCTGCGGGCGTTTCAGCACCTGATATTCAACACCTGCCTGTGGCGCGGCAGGAGAGGCACTGACTGCACCAGCCACCAGAGACAAACCAGCCAGCATGAACATGCGACGTTTGATTTGACTGAAAAATTGCATCACTATTCCTTTACACGATTACTGAAATTACCGGGCCACTACCTTGCCACTACCAGACCATCGCCAGACGATTACTTGACAGTACGTACAACAGCGACATCCACACTATTCTCTGACAATCTGGAGCGGGTACGGTTCATTGCTTCCAGTTGAGAATATGGGCCCAGGCGCACATGGTACATGGTGCCTGAGTCAGAGGTTTTTTCCAGAACACGTGCTTCAAAACCTATCAGTGCCAATTTGGCACGGCTGTTTTCTGCTGCTGCCTGTTCCTTAAACGCGCCAACCTGCAAAAAGTAAATATATTTTTCTTCGCCATTGTCATGCTTGGCAGCTTCTGCTGCTTTCTCGGCTTTTTCAGCAGCTTTTTCTGCTGCTGTTTTTTCTGGAGGTTTGGCTTCTACCGGTTTTGGAGGAGGCGGCGCAACAGTTTCTGCAGGCTTGCTGGCAACTAATTCCTTATTGGCTTCCTTGACCGCATCCTTATTGCCATACAGAGGCTTGTTTGGATCTTGTAATTGCGTCAGAGGAATGTCAGCCTTGTCCGATTTGCCATTTTTATTGGTAAATGGTGTCGATGTCTTGGTAATAACCATCGCCACCCCAACGGCGATAGCCAGACCTACTACCAGGCCAATAATGATGCCAGTCAGGGTACTGCCGCGCTGGCTATGCTGTTGTTTTGGGGCGTTCTGTTGAGCTTTCATGCGTCTCCGACGAGTTTTGTGAGCTTGTTTTCAGCTGGTTTCTTGACTTGAATCTGCTGGCTTACATCTTGTTAGGTGCGGATACACCCAGCAATGCCAGGCCATTACGCAATACCTGACGGGTTGCCAGCATCAATGCCAGTCTCGCCAGTTTGGTCGCTTCATCATCAACCAAAACCCGCTCAGCATTGTAATAGCTATGCAATTCACCTGCCAGATCGCGCAGGTAGAATGCCACCTGATGCGGTCCCAGTTCATCCAGGGCTTTTTCCAGCGCTTCTGGATATTCTGCCAGCTTGGCCAGCAAACTGGCTTCGCGTGGTGCTACCAATGGAGACAGGTCTACATTGGCCAGTGGTGCAAAAGCGGCTTCGTCTGTCGCATATTGCGCCAGTACCGAGCAGATACGTGCATGGGCATACTGTACGTAATACACCGGGTTTTCATCTGAACGTGCCAGGGCAACGTCGACGTCAAACACGAATTCAGTATCTGCCTTACGGGAAATCAGGAAGAAACGCACGGCATCGCGGCCCCGCAGTTCATCGCCGCCAGCCGACCATTCGATCAGATCGCGCACAGTCACATAAGAACCAGCACGTTTGGAAATCTTGACCTCGGCACCGTCTTTCATGACGGTAACCATTTTGTGCAGGATGTAGTCAGGATAGCCTTGCGGTATGCCTACATTCAAAGCCTGCAGGCCGCCACGCACACGGGCAATGGTGCCATGATGGTCACTACCCTGGATATTGATGGCCTTGCGATAACCACGCTCCCATTTGGTGACATGGTAAGCCACGTCGGGTACGAAGTAAGTGTAAGTACCATCCGACTTTTTCATGACGCGGTCTTTGTCGTCGCCATAGTCGGTAGTACGCAGCCACAGGGCACCATCTTGCTCATAAGTCTTGCCAGCAGCATTCAGGGCAGCCACGGTCGTCTCTACCTTGTTGTCTTTGTAGAGCGAAGATTCGAGATAGTAATTATCGAATTTGACACCAAAAGCCAGCAAGTCTGCATCCTGCTCACGGCGCAGGTAAGTCACGCTGAAATGGCGTATGGATTCAATATCATCGGCATCGCCACTGGCAGTCACTGGCGCGCAGTCACCGGCAGAGACTGTCTTCTTCGCCAAAAAGTCTTGTGCGATATCGGCAATGTAATCGCCGTTATAGGCAGACTCTGGCCAGCCAGCATCACCAGGCGCAAAGCCTTTGGCGCGCGCCTGTACTGACAAAGCCAGGTTATTGATCTGTACACCAGCATCGTTATAGTAAAACTCGCGGCTGACGGCATAACCTTGTGCATCCAGCAAGGCCGACAAGGCATCGCCCAGCGCACCCTGGCGGCCATGGCCTACATGCAGGGGGCCGGTAGGGTTGGCAGAAACAAATTCCACCACCACTTTTTCGCCATTACCGCGCTGGCTTTTGCCGAATTCAGCGCCCTTTTGCAAAACAGTAGTAACCACGGCCTGTTTGGCAGCGGTAGCAAGACGGATATTGATAAAACCAGGACCAGCGATTTCCACACTGGCAACCAGCGGACTATTTTGGGCTTCGACTGCTGCCACGATAGCCTGCGCCAGTTCACGCGGATTCTTGCGCAGCGGTTTGGCAATCTGCATGGCGATATTGCAGGCAGCGTCGCCATGGGAAGGGTCACGTGGACGTTCCAGCGCTATGACGGGCTTAAGCTCGGAACCGACCAGCAGGGGTTCAACCGCGTTCTGGAATAATTTCAATAATTCTTGTTTTTGTTCAGCTAGCATGGCACAGAATTTTTATTGTATTTTGACAATAAATAAAATAAGGACAGGGGACATTATACTGTCTACCCTGTCCTCTGTCTGAGATGCTGCAAGCTAATCGTGCATCTTCTTGTTACCAATTACTACCCATCCACTACCCATCCTCTTCCTTTAGCCAGTCCGTCGTGTTTTATACGGCAGCAGAGCTGGTAAATACCGGGCCAGAAGACATTGCCAGTTTATGCATGACCAGGACACGCAGCATTTTACCCAGGAACAAACCGTTAAACAGACCGAACAAGGCAGTACTGATCAAGGCAAATTGCATATTTGTGTGCAGGGCCGGATTGACATGCAAGGCAACATTCACGATGTATTTCATGATGAAGATAGCCATCATCATGACCAGCGGACCCCAGCTGCCGCGGTAGAACACGGTGCCCTTGTCTGCCAGGATACGGACATTCTTGTCGCTGACCATACTCCAGGATACTGCTGCACCTGCTGCCATCGTTGCAATCCAGGCAGCAATGACCAAAGGTTCAGTACCAAAGCCTGCCACAATACCGTGCGCAGACAAGCCCAGCATGACCAGAGGGATGATGACGACGGACCTGAGCGCCAATTCGCGGTCTACGCTGGCTTTGAAACCACGAAACGCCAGAAAGCCCAGAATTGCCCATACATAGATTGGTGTGTTGCTGATAATTTGGCTAAACATGATGATCTCCTTGAGTGCTGTTAGTGCTGCTAGTGTCGTTTCGCTTGGTTTGTTCTGCTGCGATGGAAGAAGTATTGCAAAGTCCATCGAACCTGTATGCCGGAAAGCGACGAAGCGTTAGTTCTTGCCGCGAAAGAGGTATTTTTGGTCGTGAGTGGCCCAGCGCAGACGTGTAGAATGCTAGGTTTTCTTCGTCTGGATACGCTATGTGGTTCAAGAATCTACAAGTTTTTCGTCTGACAACTCCCTGGAAGATCACTGCCGAGGAGTTGCATGCCCAATTGTCACGCATTGCATTTTCACAATGTGCCTCGAATGAGATGCAAAGCCAGGGCTGGGCATCACCACGCAATAATGACCAGCTAGTACATAGCGTGAATCAGCAATTCCTGATTTCGCTGGCAACAGAAAAGAAATTGCTGCCTTCCAGCGTCATTAACCAGGTCACCAAGGCCCGTGCACTGGAAATAGAAGAAGAACAAGGTTTCGCACCTGGCCGCAAAGCCATGAAAGACCTGAAAGAGCGCATCACCGAGGAATTGCTGCCACGCGCCTTTGCCGTCAAGCGCAATACCAATGTCTGGATAGACCCAGTGAACCGCTGGCTGGTCATTGATGCCTCCAGCCCTTCCAAGGCCGATGAAGTCATCAAGCTCTTGCTGAAGTGCTGCGACAAGTTGCCACTGGAAGGCCTGCGCACCAAAACTTCCCCACAAGCCGCCATGACAGGCTGGCTGGCAGGTAACGAAGCCCCCAAGGGCTTTACCATAGACCAGGATACTGAACTCAAGTCTTCGACTGAAGATAAGGCTACCGTGCGCTATGTGCGTTACACCCTGGAGCCGGACGATATCCAGAAGCATATTACTGCCGGCAAACAATGTACCAAGCTGGCCCTGACCTGGGATGACAAGGTCAGCTTTGTCCTGACCGATACCCTGACGATCAAGCGCATAAAGCCGCTGGATGTGCTCGATGAAAGCAAGGATAAGGGCAGTAATGAAGAAGAACGCTTTGATGCTGACTTTGTGCTCATGACTGCCGAGCTGGCCAGTTTGCTCAGCGACGTGGTGTTTGCTTTAGATGGTGAGATGGACAGCGCCCAGGCTGCGTGATGTACTGATGCTTCTTGCCCAATAAAACCCCCGCTTAAGTAATTAGGCGGGGGTTTTGTTTTGCGGCTGAAGACCTCGCAACACAGAAATACAGAAGAATGAAAGGCTGCTTGCAAACAGCCTTCGCTACGCAGGCAAACGGTATACCGTTCGAAATGCCAGCTACACCACAGAGTGATGCTGAGAGATCAGTCTGTATGCCTGGTTGCAGGATTTAATATGGGAGATCACGAGCGGAAATTAAAAATGTAGAGGAGCAGAGGAATTGCAGCGCTTGAAGTGCAGGAAAATGCGGACGAAAAAAAAGACAAGCATCGCTTGTCTTTTTTCTTGAAACTGGCGGAGCGGACGGGGCTCGAACCCGCGACCCCCGGCGTGACAGGCCGGTATTCTAACCAACTGAACTACCACTCCGAAACTACTTAACCGTTCTTGCTGTTTATCTGTGGTGGGTGCTGAGAGGCTCGAACTCCCGACCTACGCCTTGTAAGGGCGCCGCTCTACCAACTGAGCTAAGCACCCATATTCTTGCTTAGTCAGATAAACTTGATGTGTGTCACCACATCAACAGAAGCAAAATTATACTGCATAATCTAACTTCTTGTCTAGTCTTTTCTCCAGCTAATTTCACTAAGATCTGTGAAACCACTTACAAAATCGACTATTCTCACTTAAAGCAAAACCCCCACACAATTGCTTGGGTGGGGGTCTGCGGAATAAAAGCCTGACGATAACCTACTTTCACACTGGTTGCAGCACTATCATTGGCGCGTAATCGTTTCACGGTCCTGTTCGGGATGGGAAG
>NZ_QJKB01000010.1 GCF_003201815.1 Undibacterium pigrum | reverse complement strand
CATGGATCAATTTGGTCTTGCTATCCACGCCTATATGCCCTTTCATGCCGAAGTACCATTGATTGCCCTTTCTGGTCTGGCGCATTTCCGGGTCGGGTTTGCCTTCTTTGTTCTTGGTAGAAGACGGTGCCGAAATGATGGTGGCATCAACGATGGTGCCACCTGATACTTTCATTCCCCGCTCCTGCAGATGACGACCGACTTCTTCGAAGATACGTTTGCCAAGCCCATGGCGTTCCAGCAAGTGCCGGAATTTACACACCGTGGTTTCATCCGGCACGGGTTCATTGCCCAGGTCAATTGCAGCAAAGCTACGCATGGAGACGGATTCGTACAGGGCTTCCTCGACCGCCGGATCAGACAGGTTGAACCATTGTTGCAGGAAATAAATGCGCAGCATACGTTCTACACCAACTGGTGGACGTCCGTTACCTGCCTTGGGATAATGAGGCTCTATCAGTTCGCACAGCATCGCCCACGGCACAATCTGGTTCATCTCTGATAGAAACACTGCTCGCTTCGTCGTCTTGGCGTAGCGTTCAAAACTACCTTCGGCAAATGTCGTCTGTCTCATGGTTTTTATGATTCTATGGAGAATAGGCTTATATTACCGTTTCTGAATCAGGGCTCGGGGACTTAATCAGAGATTCCTTAAAGATATTATGCATTGGATCATACAAAACAATATTTTCTCTGAAACAGGTTGGGACCAGCTGCTGGAAACCATAGATCGCTTCGGGCTTTCTCATTCAGTGCACAAGGTCGTGCCATTTATCGGTGAGCTGGAACCACCTGCAGTTGTCGACCACGGCAACGTTATCTGCATAGGTTCTTATTCCATGCGTCATGTTGCCAAGCGAAATGGCTGGATACCCGGGGTGTTCGATCTGTTTGAACAGGATTTCGAACAGCAACTCAAGCATTGGGGTGAGCACATGCTCAATGCCAGTTCTGTTATCAGCAGTTTTGCAGAAGCGGTATTTACGGAAGAATTGATGTTCATCCGTCCGACCAATGATTCCAAATATTTTGCCGGACGGGTATTTTCACGCGAGGAATTTGAGACCTGGCAAAAGAAAGTCTGCGACTTGAAACTTGACGATGGCAGCAGCCTGACTCCGCAGACTTTGATACAAGTCATGAAGCCGATTGCAATCTATTGCGAGGCGCGGTTTTGGGTAGTCAAGGGACGTATCATCACCAAATCCATTTATAAACGTGGTGACCGTGTGATTTATTCCAGTGAGGTGGACGACAGTTTCACGAAATACGTGGAAGAGCGTATACAAGAATGGCAACCGCATGACGCATTTGTCATTGATGTTTGCGATACAGAGCTGGGTTTGAAGATCGTTGAAATCAATACTTTGAATTCATCGGGTTTTTATGCGGGAGATGTGCAAAAGCTGGTGCTTGCACTGGAAGAAGCTTTCAGCTTGTGATTGACTCATGCAGAACATCAGGTTTTCTGCATGAGTGTTAACAGGTCTTGCTTGTTTACAGCGCCGTCCGCAAAGCAAACAATTCCGGGAACAGCACTACATCCAGCATCTTGCGCAGATAGCTGACGCCTGCCGTACCACCGGTGCCGGTTTTGAAGCCGATGATGCGTTCTACTGTCGTCACATGGCGGAAGCGCCAGATGCGGAAGGCGGTTTCCATGTCCACCAGTTTTTCAGCCAGTTCATACAAAGACCAATATTTTTCTGGTGTTTGATAGACTTGCAGCCATGCCGCCTTGACGGATTCATTGGCGACCACGCCTTGTGACCAGTCTTGCTGAAGGCGGTCTGCATCTATCGCAAAACCCTGGCGTGACAAGAGCATGATGGCTTCATCATAAATCGATGGCGTGCGCAGGGATGCGTCCAGGGTTGCATGTATTTCTGGTTTGCTTTCATGCACGCTCATCAGGGCGGCATTCTTGTTACCCAGCAGGTATTCCAGTTCACGATATTGATGTGACTGGAAGCCCGATGAGGCACCCAGATAAGGGCGTATCGCCGTGTATTCGCTAGGTGTCATGGTAGACAAAACATCCCATGCATGCACCAGTTGATCCATGATCCGGGCCACGCGCGACAGCATCTTGAAGGCTGGCGGCAAATCATTGCTGCGTATATGCTGGCGCACTGCATGCAGTTCATGCAGCATCAGCTTGATCCACAGTTCACTGGTCTGGTGCTGGATGATGAACAGCATTTCATTGTGATTGGGTGAACGTGGATGTTGCGCTGTCAGTATCTGATCCAGGCCAAGATAATCGCCATAGCTCATGGATTCACTAAAGTCCATTTGCGCGCCATGCCATGACATAGGGCATTTGCCAGCTTGTTCGTTGTTGCTCATAGTATTCCTTTTTTAAAGCCTTAAAACTTCTCAACACAGAGACACGGAGTCACAGAGGGGGCACAGAGAAAATCTTGAAGAATTAAGATCTCGCTTTTCTTTCTCTTGTTTTTTCTCTGTGTCTCTGTGCCTCTGTGGTTATTGGTCTTAAGTTTTTATATTGTTAAGTCACTGCATTACGTTCAGCGTTTGCATCGTAGTCTTTGCTGTCGAGTATATCGCGCAAGCCTTCTGCTGCATCCCAGACATCTGTGAAGCTGGTGTAGAGCGGCGTAAAACCAAAACGCATGATGGCCGGTTCGCGGTAATCACCGATGACGCCGCGCTTGATCAGTGCCTGTATCACCGCATAGGCATGCGGGTGTTTGAAGCTGGCCTGGCTGCCGCGTTGCTGGTGCTGGCGAGGCGTAACCAGTTCCAGTGGGTGTGAGGCGCAGCGGGCTTCGACCAGGGCGATAAACATGTCCGTCAGTGCCAGCGATTTTTTGCGTATGGCTTGCATATCCGTCTTGCCGAAAGTATCCAGGCCACAGGCGACCATGGCCAGCGAGGTGATAGGCTGGGTACCACACAGGGCGCGGCGTATGCCAGGGGTAGGTGTAAAGCCTGGGTTCATGGCAAAGGGGCTGGCATGCCCCCACCAGCCGGACAAAGGATGATGGAATGCTTCCTGATGGCGTGCAGGCACCCAGATAAACGCTGGTGAGCCGGGGCCACCATTCAGGTATTTGTAGGTGCAACCCACTGCAAAGTCAGCATTTGCGGCATTCAGATATACAGGTACGGCACCGGCAGAATGAGCCAGATCCCACAAGATCAGTGCACCATGTTGATGGGCGAGGGCAGTGACTGCCGCCATGTCATGCAGATAGCCGGTACGGTAATTGACATGTGTAAGCATTACCAGCGCGGTGCTGTCATTGATGACTTGTGGCAGTTCATCTGGTGAATCGATCAGTTGGATTTGATAACCGCGATCCAGCCAGCGTGTGATGCCTTCCGCCATGTAGATATCGGTAGGGAAGTTGCTGCGTTCGGTAATGATGGTTTTACGTTTGCTGTCCGTTGCCTGTATCTGCAATGCTGCGGCGATGGCTTTGAACAGGTTGACTGATGTGGTGTCTGTAACTACCACTTCATTGACTTCAGCACCAATCAAGGGCGCGAGTTGGTTGCCTAAAGTAGATGGCATATCAAACCAGCCAGCGGTATTCCAGCTCTTGATAAGATCAGTTCCCCATTCGCGAGTGATGACATCTTGTGCCCTTTGCAGTGCTGCCTTGGGGCGCGCACCGAGAGAATTTCCGTCAAGGTAAATCACACCAGCAGGCAGATCAAATTCTTCACGCAGGGCTGCCAGCGGGTCTTGCTGGTCAAGTTTTTCGCAATCGCTACGGGTGATCGTGGTGGTTTGTGTCATTACAGTAGGCTCCATATTATGGCGTAAAGCTCGATGGCACGTCGCAGGCAGGCATCGAGCCCGGCAAGTCTTGGTGGCAGGAAATCAATCGGAAAAATTATGCAGAGATTTTATGCCGGATTGCATGAATTTTTCTTGCAAATTGCAGTGTAAAAATAGAAATTAATAGAATATTCTGCGATTTATATTCGGAATATTGATATAAAATGCATTTTTGAGTTTGTGCATTGCGCAAAGGCATCAAGCTGCTTGTGTTTTTGTAATTATTTGCTCATCTGATTTGCCAGTAATAATAGATTAAAAACACGCACCATAGCGGCATAGAGAATGAAAGTAGACATGCAAGTAAGTTTTCCTGCTTCTTTGTTTTTTAGTGTGTTCTCCGTAGCTTAGTGTTGAGAGTTCTTTCATCAATAAAAAGTAGATTATCAAATGCAACTCGACGCCACCGACCTTAAAATCCTCCAGCAATTGCAGGCTGATGGCCGCATCAGCAATCAGGAACTTGCTGATAAAGTCTTTTTATCCCCATCATCCTGTCTGCGTCGCGTGCGCATGCTGGAAGAGGCTGGCATCATCCACCATTATTGTGCTGTCATTGATGCTGCTGCCGTTGGGTTGGAAGTCGATGCCTTTGTCCAGGTCACCATGCGCCGTGACGTGGAGCAGTGGCATGAAAACTTTTCGCAGGCATTGCAGCAGTGGCCGGAAGTCATCGGTTCTTATATCATCACTGGCGATGCGAACTATCTCTTGCGTGTGCGTGCGCGCAATCTCAAGCATTATTCTACCTTTGTGCTGGAGCGCCTTTACAAGACCACGGGCGTGCTTGATATACGCTCAAACATCGTCTTGCAAACATTAAAGGATACTCAGCAAATTGCGACCAGTTTGCTGGTGGCCGAATAACTATTACAGCGCCGTAATTCACTACCGTCCACTACCATGATTTCTTTCGACATTGAAGAGTATCGTTACAACCTGCGGGCTGCTGCCATCATCCTGGATGGCGACAGGGTGCTGTTACACAAGATAGAAGGTGATGCATTCTGGTGTGTGCCTGGCGGCAGGGTTGACGCCGGAGAACTTGCTTCCACCACGGTAGTGAGGGAAATGCAGGAAGAATTGTCAGAGCCGGTTTTCTGCGAAAACCTCTTGTGGACTGTAGAGAATTTTTTCTCTTATCGCGGTCAGCAACATCATGAACTTGGTTTATATTTTTTAGTTCGCCTTGCACCAGATTCACGTCTGCTGACAATGGATGGCCCCTATATAGGCAATGAAGGTGATTTGAAACTGACTTTTGCCTGGTTCCGGCGGGCTGAGCTGTCTGCTCTTGATATTCGTCCTTCCTTTTTAGCGCAGGCGCTGGCTGCACCAAGCCTCGTCATGCAACATGTGGTGCATCGTGAACATGCGTGATTGTCTCTGAAAAAAATCAAAGCATAGCGTTCTCTATTAGTTTTGCTTGCCGCACCAAAAAATCGTCCGACAGTCAATCCTTACAAGTTTTTAGGACTGGTCCGATACGAAAAAATTGCTCTTCTGATTACACTGTGTGCAGTAGATTCAAAGTAAGAAAACTTAGCTGGATAACGTAAGTGCGCAGGCATTTTTCGATGTCCCTTTTTCCTTGCTTTTTGAATTTGCAGCCTGCTGTACACCTGCAATAAAGCATGTACAGGGTTTTGTGGAATTTTGATATTCCCCTTTGCGCAATTTGCGCATTGCATTGATCAACCAGTATTCAGGAGATTCATATGAAGAACGGACGTCAGCAAGACAATTCTTTTCAGGAACGCGATCGCCAGATCAGGACGCACCATGCCAATGGCAGCCGTCATGAGGGCTATGGCGATATTCACGAATTCGATCAGCACGGGGATGCACGCCATGCACCTTCAAACTATGCCAATGACTTTGGTCGTGAACAAATGCAAAGCCGTAACTCCGGTACACAAGGTTTTTACGGCGGTCAATATGATGTAGATGGTGGTCGCCAGCAAGAGCAAGGCTATGCTAATGACAATGGTCGCTCTTATCCTGAGCAACATGACCGTCAACATGCAGGCCAGGCAGGGCGCTATCAAGGCCAGCAATCCAGCCAGGATTTCTACGGCAACCAGGCCAATGATGGGCGTTACCATCCTAATGATTTTGGTCAATATGACCGCAATGGCGGCTCGTCACGCCAGTATGCTGGTGACCGTGACAACCGCGACAGATATAACCGCGGCGACAGTCAGCAAGTGACACGTGGTGGTTATGACGATACACGTCATGGCCAACACTTTGACCATGACTATCACCAATGGCGCAATGAGCAAATTGAGGCGCTTGATAATGACTATGATGAATGGCGCAAAGAGCGTTATCAAAAATTCTCGACAGAATTTGATACCTGGCGCAATGGTCGTGCGGCCAATGCGGCGAAAAATTCGCAAGACAAGAATGCTCAAAACACGGCAAGTTCTGCTGCCAGTGAAAGCAATACGACCAACAAGTCCAAATAACCAGGCATAGCCGGAACAATCGCAACATTGTCCGGAACAAGGGAAGGCTTGCCTTCCCTTTTGCTGCCTTATGATCAATAGTAACGGGCAAATAGCGTTACAAAAATTGGTGAAGCCAGGCCAAACAACATGCCTATGAATGCGTCCTGCATCGCGTCAGTCCATGTGCCGGTTATCGCCCCAAACACAAATCCCGCCATGGCACCATATCCCGTCATGATGAGATAGGGCGACCTTCTTTGCCAGGTAAAAAGCAGTACACCTGATCCACCTCCGGCTAAAGTGACAAACAGGGTGTGTGACGCCATTAAATCTGGATAGCCAGGATAGCTCACCCATGCTAATGCCAACAAGGGCCAAAACAAGAGACAAATCCAATGGCCGCCGAAAAAGGGAAAAATGAAGCGTTCCAGACATGAAAAAATAAAATTTGAAACACGGTTTGATTTCATGTCACTGGCAATTTGCTCTCTGAACTTCCGGTTTCTTTCACGCCTGGCTGCGCCTTTGCCAATGAAAGTATTTCCATGCCGTTGAGAGGTTTGTTGCAAAATACTTTTTAAAGGATATTTTCGTTTCATCGTCGCATCGATAATATGCTATCGAGTTAAAATTTCAACTCTTCAAAAAACTGCTGGCTTGTCTGAACTTTGGCAAATATAGAGCCATCTGCGCACATGCATATACAAACAAAAAATCTGCTTCTGCGTGATTTCTCAATACAGGATTTGCCATTGTATACCGCATTGCGCAGCCACCCTGATTTCCAGACGTATTACGATGATGACGATATTACGCCAGAAAAATCTGCATTCCTGCTACAGCTTTTTATTCAGCAAAGTCAGGAAAGCCCGCGTCAGAAGTTTCAACTGGCGATTTGCGACAAGGATGGTGTTGTCATGGGCTCATGCGGCATCAGGCTGGAAGCAGAAGGGCAAGCCTCGATAGGGTTTGAACTGGGTGTGCCCTGGCAGAGAAAAGGCAGAGCCAAGGAGGCGGCACAGGCCATGCTGGAGTTTGCTTTTTGTGATTTGCGAGTGGACAGGGTATATGCTGAGACTCTGGCTGAAAATCTGGGCGCAAGCAGATTATGTCAGTCGCTTGGCATGAGGCGGGTTGAAGTTGGCATAGGCATCGCTACGCGGTATTTTAAGGGCAAAAACTGGCAAGCTGCTGTCTTTGAAATTTATGCACAAGATTTTATAACGCTGACTAAAGATTGCCAGGAACATGCGGGCTGAAGGCACCGCTTCTTAAAATTCCATAGGCTATCGTTGCGGCGACAAAAGCATAGGCTATGCGGGGTATCCATTCTGCTATCTGGCTTTGTTGCAATTGCAGGCTGGCATTTTCTCCCCTGGCATAACGTGAAAGCATTTCGGGCAATGTTCCGCTGGCTTCACCAGTGTGTAGCAATCCAGCTAAAGTGCCGTCATTAATCTCGGGTAAGCTGCGCACCGCCTCTGCCAGCGTTGCACCTTTTTGCATCAGCGGCAAAATGCGTGCAAGCTGACGTCGCAATAAAACATTGCTTGCGCCTTGCAAGCCTAGTGGTAGCGCATCAAACATGGGCAGGCCAGCCGCAAGCAAGATCGCCATGCTTTGCCAGAAATCGCAAAGATTGCGGCGTTTGTGCATTTTTCCAAAAACTGGCAGTACCAGTAGAACCTGATCAAGCCAGGATACTGGTGCATCTGCAGGACGCACCTGGAAGCGCCGGTAAGCATAAATGCCGCCAGCAACTAAACCGGAAACAAGCAGGATAGTCCGTGCGGCTTGCCAGAGGTAGGCTCCCATACTTAACGCACCGGACACCAGTTGCGGCAAGGGTGGGATGAGTAATGAGAGGATACCCATCACCACAGGTAGCGTCATGCGCGATTTGATGCTGGCAATTTGCCGGGCTTTTTCCTGATAGTCACTGGCCAACTGGCGATAGACAGTTGTAGGGTCGCCTGCTGCCAGCGCTGCTCCTATCAAACCTGCTTCCAGCGGTGTCCACAAGCCACTTTGCAAACCCGCATCTGCCAGGTTTTTGCCACGCTTGACGGCTTGCAGGGTTGCTTCCATCCGCTTTTGATAGGAGCCTGGCAGTTTCAACATAGGCAGTGCTTGCAGTGGTGCAATGCCAGCATGGCTTAATGCCGCCAACTGTTGCAGCAAGTCAGCGCGTATGCGGTAGGGGAGGGCCAGATGTGGCATGCTTTTCATGGCGCTATTGTGCCATGAACCAGATGAATCGAGGTATCAAGGCTGGTGGCAGTTGTTACATTTGCTTACCACGGTAACATCCTCTACGTCTCCTTTTGGCCATGCTCGCGCGTTGTTGGCATATGAGCTATTGTTAAACTGAAGGAGATCAAGATGGAATTAACTACTACCAGCAAACGCATACACCCCTTGATGGCCGGTGCTGCCTGTTCAGTCATACTGGTCAGCCTTTTGGGCGCTGCTGCCATTACAGGTTTGCTCCCCAATTCAAACAGCATGAATGCCCCTGTCAGTAATAATGTGCCAGCCATGGGCAGCATGGGTACCAATAGCAATCTGTCCTATCCTGCGCCAGTTGCCAATAATCAAAATCAGCCTGCGGCGAATTATGCAAACACGGCGCAAAATAATTACGTGGCACCTGCACCTGCCCCCGCTCCAGCACCTGTCAGAGTGGCACAAAGCAGCCATCGCCAGCCTGCCCGAAGTTATCATGACAATTATCCTGCACAGCCAGTGCAGGCAAAAAATAGCCCTGTGGGCATAGGTGTAGGCGCGGTGATTGGCGGCTTGATTGGCAGCCAGGTAGGTAACGGCAATGGCCGCACACTGGCAACTATTGCTGGTGCTGTAGGTGGTGGTTATGTCGGTAATGAAGTAGCGAAACGCAATCCATAATCTGGATGTGATTCATGAGGCAGGCGGCGTGTAAGCAAACAAGCTGGCACGCCGTTTTTGTTTTAACGAGTATTTATCAACGAGCGCAATAAATCTGCAGCGATGCCCTTATTTGCCCAGGTTTGCGATAAATCCAGGTCGCCATTGGTGCTGACGATGATGAGGATATTCTGGTTTTGCAAATCCACCAGGTTCAGTATGCGCACGCCAGCTATCCAGCCCTGGCGTTCGACTATCATTGCAGGGGCAGCATTCTCGCTAGCCTTGAATGGATAAGACCAGACACCGATTGCACCACCAACATTATTGGGCTTGACCATCTCGTCGCGGCTTTTGCCTGACAAATATTTGCCGCGCATAAAAGCCAGATCAAAAGCATATAAATCTGCCAGCGTACCAAAGCTGGAACCCGCCGGGCCATAGCTGGCAAAATTGACGGCTGGCTCAGGCTTGCCACCC
This sequence comes from Undibacterium pigrum, assembly GCF_003201815.1. Lineage (GTDB taxonomy): Bacteria > Pseudomonadota > Gammaproteobacteria > Burkholderiales > Burkholderiaceae_D > Undibacterium > Undibacterium pigrum. The sequence goes on along the minus strand of NZ_QJKB01000010.1, from coordinate 189,738 downwards.
AGCGTGCCGTGCACATGGGTTTTCACATCTGGCTGGGCAGCAGTGTAATAACCAACTTGTTGCATGCCTGCCGGGCTGAAGATGCGCTGTTGCAGCAAACTCAAAAAACTTTGCTTGTTGATTTTTTCCAGCAAGGCACCGAGGACGATGTAATCGCAATTGTTATAGTCAAATTTGGCCCCTGGTGCGGCAGTGGCCGGGCCAGCACACAAGCCTGTTGCAAATTTTTGTATGTCGTCACCACTATTGGCATCCATCATATGCATGGCCGGGTTGACCATTTCATTGTACAGGCCGGAGTAATGCGTCAGTAGTTGGCGCAGGGTAGCACTGCGCGCCTGCACATTGGGATAATCTGGCCAGTAAGTGCCCAGGGTCTGATCCAGTTGCAGCTTGCCAGCTTCCACTTCCTGCATGACCAGGATAGCCGTCATCTGCTTGGTGATGGATGCAAAGCGAAAGCTTTGCCTGGTGTCAGTGACATTGCCAAATGCTTTTTCCAGTAATACCTTGTCGCCACGCGCAGCAAACACCAGGCCCTGGAAGCCGCTGGTTTTGAGATTTTTTGCGGCATCTTCGAGGCTGGGGATAGCTTTGGGGCTGGCTGCCTGGCTGGCGGTGGCATGCAAACCCAGGGCCAGCAGGCCTGCGGCCAGCAGGCGCAGTGGGCGCAGTGGGCATGTTATAGTCAGACTGTATCGTGTCACGACAGGCTCCATTTAAGTGGGGAATATGCGCATCATACAATTTTCACATCTGCATATAGTTTAACAAATGTATCACCGATACATGCGCAGACAATTAGCTGCCACCTATAATGTCCTGGTTCCTGGCATCCCGAGTGCATGCATGAAGACCGATACCGCTGAATCCCTGTTTTATGAAGCCAATCAGCTAATGGCTGAAGGGCATTTCATTGCTGCTGAAGACAAGTTGCGACTGGCCTTGCAAATCGAGGAAGATCTGGCAGAAGTACATGCCAATCTTGCCTGGCTGATGCAGCAGCAAGGGCGCTATGCAGAGGCGGAGCCAGCTTATCAACATGCACGCCAACTTGCACCTGAGAATGTGCAGATAAGCCTGAACTTTGGTGTCATGCTGGCGCAGCAAAAACGGTTTGATGAGGCAGAACAGGTATATCAGCAGGTGTTGCAGCAAGAACCCGATTCTGTCTTTGCGTTGTCCAACCTTGGCGTTTTGCTGGCCAGCACCTGGCGTGAAGCAGAAGCCGAGGCCCGCTATCGCCGGGCGCTGGAACTGGACCCGGCTTACCGCAAGGCGGCGTTCAATCTGGCCTATCTGTTGCTCAGGCAAGGACGTTACGCAGAAGGCTGGCACATGCTGGAAACTCGGGACGGGCTGGATGTGCTGGATAAATATCTGGCTGAACAATCCCATCTATTCCGCTGGCAGGGACAGGATCTTGCGGGTAAATCCATCATCATCCTGTTTGAGTCCGGTCATGGCGACATGATACAGTTTGCCCGCTACGCCAGCCTGTTAAAACAGCGCAAGGCTGTACGCGTCACTTGCCTGTGTCATCCCCAGCTCAAAAAACTGTTCACCACGCTGGATGGTCTTGATGATGCATACGGCTTTGATGAGTCTGTCGTTTTCAGCGACTGGGATTACTGGGTGCCGTTGCTGAGCTTGCCCGGCCTGTTCCAGACCCGGCTGGAAACCATTCCTGCGAGCCTGCCGTATCTGCATAGCCCGTCATCAGATATGCAAGACTGGGGCAAGCTCATGTCAGTCGCCGGAAATGAGCTGCGTGTAGGCCTGGTGTGGAAGGGTAATCCACATTTTGAAAATGATGCAGATCGCTCGATTCATTCTCCCGGAGTATTGCAGGCACTCGCTGATATTCCCGGTGTGCACTGGTTCAGCTTGCAAAAGGGCGCGGGTGAAGAAGATGTTGCCATCTCATCCATGCCGCAGCCTATGACTGCACTCGGGCCTGAGATTCATGACTTTGCTGACACAGCCGCTATTCTCATGCAGCTTGATTTGCTGATTGCGGTTGATACCGCCGTCGTGCATCTGGCTGGTGCGCTGGGCAAGCCATGCTGGGTCATGTTGCCTGCTTTTCAGCCGGACTGGCGCTGGCTCAAGGACCGGTCTGACAGTCCCTGGTATCCGGGAGTAATGCGCTTATTCAGGCAGACAGTTCCGGGCGACTGGTCAGTGGTATTGCAGGAAGTTAGAAATGGATTGCTTAAATTGATATAAATAATGCATCTTGGAATGATGATTTTGATAATTGTGTTTTGAAAGAGGCAATGCCCGATGCGGCAAACATGACCCCTGGCAGCACTACAAAGTATAATGCCGCACCATGAATCTACTAAGAACCCTTGCCGCCATGAGTGGCATGACCATGTTGTCACGCCTTACCGGTTTGGGGCGCGATGTGTTGATCGCCACACGTTTTGGTGCTGACGCCTATACTGACGTATTCAACATCGCATTCCGTATCCCCAATCTCTTGCGCCGGATGTTTGCTGAAGGGGCTTTTTCACAAGCCTTTGTCCCCATCCTGGCAGAATACAAAAACAAGCAGGGCGAAGCCGCCACCAAAGACCTGGTCGATCATGTCGCTACTCTGATGACGTGGACACTGGTGCTCACCTGTGTATTGGGCATTATAGGCGCACCGGTATTATTGTATTTCATGGCCAAGGGCTATGTCGGTCAGGCGACAGAATTCAATGCGGCCATCATCATGACGCGTATCATGTTTCCGTATATTGGTTTCATGTCCATGGTGGCGCTGGCGGGTGGCATTTTGAATACCTGGCGCGAATTCAAGGTGGCAGCATTTACCCCGGTTTTATATAACCTCTCATCAATTGCCGGTTCGCTATTTCTCGCACCTTATCTTGAGCAACCCATCTATGCACTGGCGATAGCCGTGTTCGTGGGCGGCGTACTGCAACTGGGCATACAGGTCCCCGCGCTGCTCAAGATAGGTATGTTGCCAAGGATAAGTTTCAGGGTAGGCACAGCCTGGCAAGATGAAGGTGTGCGCCGCATCGTGCGCAATATGGTGCCAGCTATACTCGCGGTGTCTGCAACCCAGATCAGCATTGCCATCAACACCAGCATTGCCTCCAGTCTGAAAACAGGTAGCACCACCTGGCTGGCCAATGCTGACCGTTTAATGGAATTTCCTACCGCCTTGCTGGGGGTGGCTCTGGGTACCATATTGTTGCCCGGTCTGGCCAAGGCACATTCTGACGGTGATACTGCAGAATATTCAGATTTGCTGGACTGGGGCCTGCGTCTGACTTTCCTTCTGGCCTTGCCTGCGGCTGTGGGCCTGGCGACGATACCTGAAGCCCTGACAGCAACTCTGTATCATTACAACAAATACAGCGCCCATGCTGTGCAGATGACATCCAATGCCCTGGTAGCCTATGGCCTGGGTTTGCTTGGTCTGATCGTCGTCAAGATTTTGGCCCCCGGTTTTTATGGCAAGCAGGATATCCGTACTCCGGTAAAAATTGCCGTTGCTGTCATGCTGGTGACCCAAGCCTTGAATTATGTTTTCGTCCCTTACTTTGCGCATGCTGGTCTGGCTTTATCAGTCGGCCTTGGTGCCTGCGTGAATGCGATTTTCCTCTATACAGGTTTACGCAAGCGAGGCATATACCAGCCCAGAAAAGGCTGGCCCATGTTCCTGCTTAAATTGCTTGCTGCATTGTTGTTGATGGCTGGCGTTGCCTTATGGGCTAAAGATCAATTCCAATGGCTGGCCATGCGCAATACACCAATCTTGCGTATAGCCGCACTGGGCTTCGTCATCGTCTCTTGCGCCATGACTTATTTTGCTGCGCTGGCACTGATGGGGTTCAGGCCCAGGGATTTCAGGAAAGTGACCAGGGTATGATTTACCAGACAGTCGCACGCATGTTTCAGCCGATAAGCGATCAATCATAAAAGTGGCATGCCATGAATACTGAATATAAAAGTAAGCCCTGGCTGGCAGTTTTGCTCAATGTCTTTGCGCCTGGACTGGGCTTTGTATATGTGAATCAGCTTGCCTTGACAGTAGCCAATATTCTGTTCTTTCCGATATTGCTATTGCTTGCAGGTCGCAGCAGCGTGATTTTTTCTGCCTTGGGGTTTTTCCTGGTGACTGTGCTGCTGATCTGCGCCTGGTTTGCTTCGCTCGTTGTGGTATTTCAACTTGCCCGGCGGCGTCCCCTGGCAAAGCGTGGTTTATTGCAGCGTTGGTATGCGTTGCTGCTGATTGGTATAGCCGTTAATGCGGCAATACAATTTTGCTCTGCCAGACGTGGTGAGCTGTTTGGCTATGATGTGTTCAATGTACCAGGTGCGTCGATGGAAACAACACTGCTGGTCGGTGATAAATTCATTGCCAATACCCTGGCATTTCAGAACCAAAAACCGCAGCGTGGTGATGTAGTGGTGTTACAGAATCCTGCACAGCCTGAGGTCAAATATGTGAAACGTATCATAGGCTTGCCGGGTGAGCAGGTGGACTTGCATGATAATAAGCTGCTCATCAATGGCAGGGCGATTCCTGATGCGCATGCCTTCTATGATTTGAATAAATCCGTGCCAATAAGTGAGCAGCCCTATATCGTGCCGCCGGACAGCTATTTTGTGCTAGGTGACAACCGGAATAATAGTCTGGATAGCCGTCATTTTGGTTCAGTGCCTGGAGAGAAAATCTACGCCCGGGCAGAGATGGTCTGGTTTTCATCTGGAGTTGACTCAATTCGCATGAGCCGGATGGGTCTGGCAATCAAGTAAATTATTGTCTTATTTACAGATGGACCTTCAACATTGCCGCAGTGTTAACAGTGCTAGCCGCGTTTCGAGCTTATCTGCATCGCGTAGGTAAATACCCCTCCCATTTCCATGGCGTGTACACATCCCGTATCAGCAATGCCAGCAGCTCTTTGAAGATGCCATCACCGTTGGCGCTATTGCTCATGATGACTACGCCGGTTTTTTGCTCATCAAAAACGACGGAGTGGTTTTCCCAGCCATCATCATGGCCTTCTTTAAAATAGGCTTTGCCATAAGGTGTTTGAAAAATACCCCAGCCCAGGCCATAAGCCAGTTGTATATTCTTGTTTTCATCTGTTGATGCAGTTGATAAGGTGGGAAACTGGCTGGGTGTGGTAATGGCAATCTGTGGTGCCAGCATGATGGCTTTTGCTTCTTTGCTGAGGATGCTCGCCTGCATGACACCCTCCATGAAATGAGCATAATCATTGAGGCTCGTGTCCATGGAACCCGCGGCATTTATTTTTTTTCTTTTTACATGGCCCAGAGGTTTTTCTTTTTCATCGTGACCGACAGCCAGCTTGTCGTTGAAACGGTCTTGCCACTGCATGCTGGTGTTATGCATGGCCAGTGGATTGAAAATGCGGTCCTGGATTAATGTGCCTACATTTTTTTGCGTGACGGTTTCAACGATGAATTGCGCCAGATTGATGCCTTCGCCTGAATACGCATATCTGCTGCCAGGAGTAAATTTAATCTCCAGTTTCTTACCGTGATTGAGCCAGCGGAAATTGGCAAAGCCTGCAGTGTGGTTCAGCAGCATGCGCAGTGTAATTGTCAGATAGCGAGGATCATCTGCCAGGTCGCGGTAATTGTCATAGTCTGGCAAGGGTTTGGGCAGATATTTTTGTATCGGTGCGTCCAGATCAAGTGTACCTTCGACCACTAGTTGCGCTACCAGCGTGGCAAACACTGCCTTGGTGAAAGACGCGCCGTACATGATGCTGTCTGTTGTCAGTGGCAATTGTTTTTCTTTATCGCGCAAGCCAAAGCTTTTGGTGTAGACGATTTTGTTGTCGTTGAGGATGGCGATATTTAGCCCGGTGACACATGAGGTGGCCATCATGTCACTGATTTTTTCTTCTATGGTTTGGGATGAAATGCTGGAGCCATCAAGCCTTTTGATGACGACGGGCTGCGCAAATACAGTAATATTTGCGGCAAGTAACAAGGGAAGAATTGTGCAACTGATCAACGCATTTCGCCACATGATGCAGTTCTCCCTTCAGGATAATTCTTGTGTCTGTTTGGTTAAAGTACAACCTTGTCTCAAAACATGAACGATTTCACCAGGTTCAAATCCCCGATCTTGCGCAATGGGATGACAAAGCTTTCGCGTTTTTCCTTGGCAGTGTTTTCATAAAACACCAGGGTCACGCGGGCGGTGATGATAGGTTGTTTGCGCTGGCCTTCGTCAAAGTTATAACCGCCTGCGCCATAGTTACCCCAGTAGTTGACGAAGACATGGTAGGCGCCGTGCTTGGGGGCGATGGTGGTGAACATTTCTGGTCCTGGTCCATCGACGCTGTCTACGTCCAGCCCACCACCACCGTTCAGTATCGGAGCAGCAAAAAAGGCGTGCTGACCATCCGGTGTGATGATGTGCAGGTCAACCTCTGCCTCAGGCGCATCCCACGAGCAGATGACGCGTAACTGTGGTGACAGCTGCTGGGTATTGGCTTCGTAATATTGCACGCGCTGCAGGCTCTTGCCGTCTGGCCCCTTGATTTCTATATTGTTGGAACCGCTGCCAAAAGCGTAATGACGTTCATAGCGACCATCAGTGCCATAATTGAGCACCATGGGGTTGCCGTTGACGATGAGAGTATGCTTGCGCTGTTTGCCAGCCTCAAGGATATGGCCTTCAATGAGGGTGCGGTTTTTTTGTGTGCCGCGGTCTATCGGTGGCAAGGGATAGGACGCACGTGTATCGCCGGATTTGTCGGTCAGTCCACCATAATTCCAGCCGCCGCGCGGGCTATTGATGGTGGGTTTGTCTTCAGCGGCACAATTGGCCGCAGCGATGAAGAGGGCGCATGCCAGCAGTGACGGTTTGATTATCGTTTGCATGATCATCATGGATAGGTAAAGGATTTAACCAGGGTCAATTCACCAGGTTTACGCAGTGGCACCTGAAAGCTTTGCTGCTTTTCTGACAGCGTGCCTTCCTGGCTGATGATGGCAACTCTGGCGATAGTCAGATTTTTTTCATCGCCGCCACTGCCGTAATAATTCACATAGACATGATAGGTGCCTTTAGGGGGCGCAGTATTGGCATAGATTTCAGGACCGTAACCTGTGGTGACATCGACATCCAGTGCACCACCGTTTTGGACTACACGGTTGCCATAGAATACGTGCTGGCCATCAGGCGAAATGACATGCAGGTCCAGATCGGTGCCGTCGCTATCCCAGGACAAGACTACACGCAGGCGTGCATTCGGGCGGCTGGTATTGGTATCAAAAAACTGCACACGCCTGACATCACTGCCATCGGGGCTGCGTACTTCTACATTATTGGAGCCTGAACTGAATGAGTAAGGGCGGGAAAACTCACCACCGTCACCTATGGACAAGGGCATGGCTGCCCCATTGACGATGAGCTTGCCTGGTTTTTTCTTGTTGTTAGTACTGATGCGCCCCTTGATGAGTGCCATTTCATTCTGGCCTTCGGCATTGACTGACGAGGCAGGGTAGTGCACTGGCTGTTTGAAGCCTGCGGCCTCACCGCCACTATTGCGCCAGCCGCCACGTGGCAGCTCTATTGTGGTGTCTGCCGTCGCAGTGCAAGACATGGCAGCAAGCAGGCTGCTGGTCATGCAGGTAAGTAGTCGCTTGGTGTAAAACTTGATCATGTTGTTCCTTCTATGAGACGGCGTGCCAGTTTTTCTACATAGTCTTCATTAGCGCCGTTCGGATGAAATCGTAAAGCCAGGTGCAGGTATTCATGGGCGAGGGTGATGCGCTCGTCCAGGCTGCGCCAGCCGCGGGCGTAGATACGCATGCGTTTCTGGTCAGAATAGGGATTGCCACTTGCCAGCAAGCAGATCACCGGTGGTGTGTCTGGATGCTCAAAACCGGGTTCACGACGCAAAATGCTTTGCCATTTGCTACTGGCGCTGGTCGTCGTCAGCCAGGTTTGGGCTGCGGCCAGCGGTTTGCAATCAGATTTGCCATTGAAGCTGGCGACATTGGTTTGTGGATAACTGGTGGCCAGAATACGTTCAAAATTCCAACCCTGGCCGGCCTGCTTTGTTGCTTCTTTCAACGACATGCGGTTGGTGCCTGCGCTGTCATTGTGATAGCGCACGTTTGCCCCTTGCAATATCAGGTCATCAGTGAACCAGGCAGCAGCCAGGGCCGCATCTGTGGGAGCATTGGCGCTGACGCGCTGGCGGGTAGTGCTGTCGGCAATGCGCCAGCAGCCGTGATCGAGGGTGGCGTTCTGTATCAGATAGCTGCGCGCTGCAATCGCCAGGCTGCGGGCAACTTGTATATTGCTGGCGTCGCCTTCGCGGTCTATGACGCGGGCGACATAGTCATTGATGCTGACGCGGCCAGTGATTTGTGGCGCCATGCCTGCAGAACGTTGCAGCGTCAGGCTACCATTGCTGTTGATGTCGAGACTATTGCCGTTGGCGAATTGCAGCCTGTATTTGCCGGACAGTGTGCCCGCACGCGCAGGAACACTTGTTGCAGATACAGACAATACTTCGCGCAAGGGATAGCGCGCAAAAAAGTCCACATCCACGCAATGCGCCTCGTCACCAGCATTCCCGGCATTATCGATACCTGACCAGCGAGGTGTGGGCAGGGTAGTTGCCAGTGCACTGGCCCAGGTAGTAAGAGTAGAGCGGCTGGAACCACGCGCACCAAACCAGAATGGCGTACCATCTGCCAGCCAGCCTGCTGCACCACCAAAGGCGCTGTTGTCAGGCAAATGCCAGGAATAGGTTTTGTAACGTATGCCTGTACCCAGTTGCGTCCAGGCTTCGCGGCCATAGCCCTGTACCGCTGTTTCCAGCAAGGCAGTGCGGGCAGTGGAACGAGCTTGTGGCGAAAATTTGTTCAGGGTTTCCAGTAGCTCTTTAATGCTGATCTGCGTGTCTGGCTGCAATTGCGCCGTGCGTTGCAGCCAGTTGGCGTCGCTGCGGGTTTGCCAGTAGCTTTTCCATGCCTTGTCATTGATACTAAGGCGCGCTGGTGAAAAATAGGGGGCGCATGAGCGAGCCAGGGCAGAGTCGCGTTCTACTTGCTCACCTGGTTCGCAGCAATACAGGTCTTCGTTTTTCTCTTGTTCTTCACGCACATTCTTGCGCAAATCTTTTTTTGCTGTGCAGGTATAAGCAGCTTCCTGCACATGATTGTCTTGCAGGTAGGCGTAGACAAATAACTTCCACAAGCTACCCATGGGTATCTTTTGTTCTGCGATTTTGTTGTCCTGAGAATTCAGGGAACGCATTTCCACCTGGCCATCACGCAGCCAGGCGACGGTGGTCGTGCCGGCTGCATCTGCGGCATGAGCAACATGCGCAGATGCAGCCAGCGTGACTACTGTCGCACTGGCAAGCATGATGGTGCTGATCGCTTTGCGGGCAGGATCAGCGGATTTCCATAAACGCACGTGGCTTGTCCTCAAAGGCTTTCTGGTCTGGCTGGTACATGCGGTAGTAGCGTGCAGGCGGCAGGGCGAACTTGCCGGTTTGTGCCGCGCGCACCAGATGACGTATCATGACCTGGCCATCCAGGCTATCCACAGGCACGGCATAGCCGCGTGGTGTTTGCTCGTAGCGTGCACGCTCCATCGCTTCCATGTCTTTGCCGCCAGGGTAACGCAGGCTGATACCCCAGGTAGAGCGGTCAGCCGAGGTGCCTGGTGGCAGAGGTACTTCAACAATGCCAAAGTTCAGTTCAGGGCCTGAGCTGCGGGTGAGCACCACTTCATCCAGATAGACTTCATCTGTCTTCAGTGCTGCACCATCACCCAGCAATTCCAGCTTGAAGCCAGCCTTGCCTGCGACTGGTTGTACAGGTGCGCCAGTAGCCGGATTGACAGCAGGCTTGCTGGCACTGCTTGGCGTTGGGATTGCCTCTGGTACCAGACGATAAATACGGCGTTCGACTTTCACAGGCAAGCTGGATTTTTCTGGTTCACGGCTGTCAAACTGGGCAATTGCCATCATGCCTGCACTTGGGTTAGACACCATTTTGATGACAGTTGGTGTTGGCGTAGCTGCGGTAGTATTCCAGCGGTACACGCTTTGACCTGTCACGGTTTCACGCCCCTGCCAGCCAGCTTCCAGTTCCACCTTGCCCATATTATTGCGCAACAGAGGATCATTGCTGCCAGACTTGCCACCCAAGGCACGGTAAGTCCACAGCAGACTTAGGGCGCGGTCTATGGTCGGTGATTCTGCCCTCACACGTTCGAGCACGGCAGCCGCATCGCTGGCAGGGCGTTTGCCTGTCAGTATCAGCAAGGCTTCACCCAAGGGCAGGTCAGCCTGGTGTACGCGGGCTGCTGCTTCTGGCAAGGTTGTCACGGTAATGCCTGTCAGGTTGCCCTTGCTTTGCTGTACCACATAGGCCGCCAGCAAGGTGCTCATGGCATGCTGTACATCATCATCCTTGTTGGCAAAGATCATGCTGTTCATGCCTGAACGCGGTGTGATCACGACAGGTTTGGCAAATGCACCTTTGGCACCCAGTTCTTCACTCAGGGCTTCTGCCATGGATTTTACCGGCAAGCCCATGTCCTGCATCCAGTACAGCATCAGGGCGCGCTGCCAGTGCGATTGCTTGACGCCATCCTTGCGGTAGACATCATTGAGCTTGTCAAAGTGGCCTTCTGGCAGTGACAGTTTCAAGGCGCGGCTGGCATGCCAGTCAGCATAGTAGGCATAAGTGGTCAGCAGGGCATCGCCATCTTTTTCTGGCACACTCCACCAGCCAAATGTCGCATTCGGGCCTGCCATTTGCGCCAGGCGGAAGCGGTAGCTATACAGCCTTTGTGTCAATTGCGCAGCCAGTCTTTCTTCGCTTGGCAAGGTTGATTGCAGGGCCAGGCTGTAAGGGATGAGGCGACTGGAAGTCTGCTCGACACAGCCATATGGGTAGTCAATCAAGTCATCCATCAAACGGCGGAACTGCGTGCTGGCACTGTCAGCAAATTGCAATTGCAGGTTGCTGGCATCAGGTGGTAGTTTCAAGACTGTTTCCTTGCCAGTCACTGGCACGCTGACCGAGCGCTGGCTCAGCCAGTGCACAGGGATGATCTTCAGCGGCACATTCAGAGCATCTACAGTCTTGCCACCTACAGCCAGAGACAGGTCTATCTTGTTGTCGAGGCCATTGGCTTTCAAAGGCACGGAGATAAAATTTGCACCAGGTTTCAGCTTCAGGCTTTCTTGCTTGTTGACGCCGGAACCTGTGATGTTCAGGCTGGCACTGGCATCCTGGTTACCCTGGTTAAAGATGGCAACGCTGGCATTCGGTGCATCTTGCACACGCATCCAGTTAGGGCTGGTCCATTTCACATAAAAGTCTTTGTCTGAACGTACGTAGGCGATGTTCTGGCCGACATTGCCACCAGCCTCAGTCGCACGCACGGTAATGCGCCAGCGTGTCAGTGAGTCTGGCATGGTGAAAGTCAAACGGGCGCGGCCTGTGGCATCCGTCGTGACATTTGGTTGCCACAGTGCCGTGTCCTTGTCTTCACGACGAGGTCTTTCCAATACCTTGATAGCACGCTCATGGGTTTGCCCGTTTGCTGGCAAGGCCAGCTTGGATGGCGGCACTGCCAGGTCATAGGCGATAAAACTCAGGCTGGCAGAAGTGCGCACATTATTACGACGTGGGTGATAGAAGAAGTCGGAAATATCTGGTGCAATTTCAGGTTGCAACACATAAATCATTTCATCAACTACACCCACAGTGAGTTGGCTACCTGCAGCCGGTTTGCCATCGACCATGGCGGTCAGGTCCAGCGTGACCTTGTCACCAGGCGCATAGACGGCCTTGTCAGCTTTGACGGCGACATTGATGCGTGGCTGCTCAACTTTCAAACCCAGGTTCTGGAATACATAATCAGCACCTTTGACATACACCACAGACAGGGTGATGTTGGGGCCATAAGTATCCTGAACTGGAAGCTCAACTTTCCATTGCATTGGTGACAGGCGCTTGGCGCTGAGCCAGCCACTGGCGTTGCTCATCAAGGCTGTTTTTTCTACCTTGTCACGCTCCAGGGTAAACAATGCCTGATCGACTTGCTGCGGGAAGGTGATCAGCGCACTGGCAGTTTCACCTGGCTTGTAGCTGGTCTTGTCAAACACCATTTCTATCGAGCCTTGCGGTGCACTGACGCCAGCACCGCTGACATAATGCGAAGTCGCACCGAGGATATTGCCTGCTGCATCACGTATAGACAGGGTATAGGTACCAGGTTCTGCAAAAGCCAGTGCCAATTTGTTGGCGTTGGCGAGCTTGCCGTTTGATTTCTTTTGGTTTTCCAGTCTTACCCAGTCCCATGTTGCTGGCGCACTGACTGTGCTCACCGTATTACCCGGCACCGGCAGGGCAGTCATGGTGAAGTTCATATTTTCACCAACGGCGGAGAATGCACGGTCAGCCTTCAGGCTATAGGTGCCGGCACCGCGCTCTACCAAAATTTCTTTTGTAGCACGTACGCGGTAAGCGGCACCATCAGTTGCCAGCACCGACAAAATATAGCGACTGGGTTCAGTTGCTGCTGGCAGTTTGAATTCAACAAAGCCACTGCTGTCTGTCGTAAATGTGGTCGTGCTCATTTGTACAGGGAACTGGCCTGCATAGCCGAGGTCGCCTTCAACAATAGTCAGGCGCTGGGCACGTACTGTCAGGTCTGCCTTGGCATTGACGACAGGTTTGCCATCTGGGTAAACCAGTTGCAGCTTGCCCTTGATTTCTTCGTTGGTTTTGTAATCCTTTTTGCCGGGCATGACATTGATTTCAAAATGCGGCTTTTGATATTCGGCCACACGGAAGGCAGCGCCATAGCTATTGCCCTTGTAACTGAAACGCAATTCATAGCCACCTGCGACGGCATTGTCAGGCAACTGGAATACCGTATCACCGCCAGACTGCGGTGTCATTTGCAGGGTTTGTGCTGCAACCGGGAAACCATTTGCATCAAATACCTGCAACTTCAATTCACCTGCGGTGATGGCAGTGGATTCACGGGCAGACACAAAAGTACGGCCCAAAAATTTCACATACACAGTTTCACCAGGGCGATACAAGGGACGGTCAGTCACTGCATACAGCTTGGTGTTATAGATTTCACTATCGTAGTAATAATTTTCTGCGACAAACACGCCGCCTTTGCTGTCTTCACCATACACATAAGTTTTTTCAGGCGCATCGCGTTCAAAATTGACGATGCCGCTGGCATCTGTAGAGCCTGTACTCAGGATACCTGCGCCGTCTGTCCACACTGTTTTTGCATCTGCTACAGCCTGGCTGCTACGGCGGTCAGCCACCCAGACCAGCATTTGTTTGCTTGATACCTTGGTGACAGCGATAGAGTCAGAAACAAACACCAGGGTCACGGCGCGATAGCTGCCGACCATGGCTTCCACCAGGTACAGGCCGGGTTCTTTTTTACCCAGTGGTATCAGTACATTACCTTTTGGCGAGGTGATGAATTCACTGCTGCTGCCATCCAGTTTGACGCCTTTAGGTGGTTGTATAGGCTGGGCGATATGTACAGGGTAACGGAAGCTATCAACCAGGGTATGCGCCTTCAGCGGCTGGTACAGTGGGTTCATCTGCTGTGGTGTAGGTGCTTTGACCAGCGGGTGCAGGCGTACTTCTGGTGCCTGTGAAGTCACGGCTTTTCTGGCATCCGATGAAAACAGTTTGCGCCACATGCGGCGTGATGCATCCCACCAGTTGTCCCAGGTACGCGCCAGCGCATCAGACACGCCTTTGCCCTTGTAATTGCCTTTGGCATCGATACGGTGCAGATTTTTTTGCGCCTTCAAAAATTCCAGCGGGTCTTTGACCTTATAGACGTAGACGTCGACACCGCCGAGTTCGGAAATCTGCCCCATGTCCTGGGCTTCCAGCCTGACCATGGCAGTATCGCCAGAACCATAAGCTGCATCACTGAGCAGGAAGAAAGACGAGCCGCCACCGCCATCCTGCGCAATCGCAGGCATGAACAGTAACAAGGCACACAGTGCTGTCAATAAAGTGAAATAACGGGATTGTTTGTATGTAGCTTTCATTGGGCGCTTTCAGGCGGACAAGAAATTGAGGCGATACACGCCAGCAAAATTGGGATTATCTTGGGTGGGATGCCAGCGCGTATCGCGCCAGGCTCGCAGGTCGCGTAGCTTGACGGCGCGCAGGCCATTGTCAGTCGGCGTGACCGTGCCAGTGTGATAGGCGATGTAAGAGTTCATCCACACCATCAGATGCTGGGCATCGCCCTGATCGAAGAACAACAGGTCACCAGGGGCTGCCAGATTGCAGTCCTTGCCGCGAAACCTGGCATTTTCCTGCACCATTTCTATTGCACTGACATAGGCCGAGACAGTGCCGTCAGCCAGCCGCCACTGATGGCGCACTGATTGCGTGCCTTGATCAAGGTCTATCTCTGGCGGCAGCGCAGTACCCAGCATGCCATTCGCCCGTTTCCATTTTTCATCATGTTCACGCAGGGATTCTGCCACTGCAAAACGCACCAGACCTACGCAATCACGCTGTTGCCAGCGCGGTGTCGGGCCTGCCGTCAACTGGGCGGCAATAATGCGGGTCATCCAGGCGCGGCAACTGCGCGACTGCGCCGGTGTCAATGTTGGTGCCGAGACGACAGGCGTGGTAGTTGTTCCTGCTCTGGCAGCACTTGCGGCAGGCAATGGCACAGCGGGTGACGTGACTTTATTTGCCAGCGCCAGCCTGTGCCAGCCCAGCATGGTGCCGGTGGCGAGCATGCCAGTCAGTACATGCCGGCGTTTCAATTGGATTTCTCCTTGCTGACCCATTCAACTTTTTGCCAGGCTTTACCACTGGCCTGAGCCTTGCTCAGTTCCAGGCGGATAGGCGGGTAAGTCGCCAGGGCCTTCATGCGGGCAGGGAGATGGGTTTTTGCTGCTTCGAGGAAGCTGGCATCTTCAGGTTTTGCCAGGGCCGCGTAGATTTCACGCTGTGCCATTTCTGACAAGGGGCGTGGCGTGATCAGGCCCAGGGTGCTTTGTGCACCAGATGTCTGGTCAGCCACGCTGGGGTTGCTGCGGGCGATGGTATCCACTACTTTTTCTACCAGGCCGCCATCAGGCGAAAACACCACAAAGTCGCCACTGGCTGCCAGCGTAGCCATGCTCTTGGTATTACGCCACAGTTTCTGATCAGGCTTGGCCTTGGTTGTGCCCTTGCCTGGTGCCGCTTGTTCACCGCTGGCAATTGCCCAGGTCGCCATGGCTTGCAAGGTGGCATCGCGGTTGGCAGTATTTAGTGGCAGCTTGGTGATGAATACGGGGGAATACAGATTCGATTCGCGGTACCAGCAAGCCAGGCCAGGTCCGGGCAGCGGTGCCAATGCCTGGTCTGGCAATTTCGGCTTGGCATCTGCCTGTTTCAAGACGGTATTGACCATGCTCCAGTCAATTGGCACGGTGATGCATGCGCTGGGGTTGGCTGGCGCAGCAGTCCACAGGGCAGGGTCAAGTAACTGTGCTGACGAAGTTTTTTTGGAATCCAGCCAGACTGAAGTTGACCAGTTACCACCGAAATCAAAGCGCATGCCCTTGAAGCCGGATACAAAAGCACCGTAACCCAGGGCCATGGTCGGCGCACCTATCGCCATCGTATGTTTTGCAGTACCCGCAGCCTGAGCGGGTGCAGGCGCAATATTGTCGAGATCAAATTGCAGCGACAGTGCACCATCATGTTCCAGCCACTTGGCGACTGCTGCACGCGCTTCTGTTACGACGCTGTTACTGCCGTCGAACAAGAGGCCAGGGTCAGACAACACGACAACGCGATCACCCTGGCTGATCAGCAACAGGGTGCGACGCGGATTAACTTCCAGCGCCATGATCTGGGCCTTGCCATTGCTGGTGCTGATATTACCAGCCAGTTTGAGCTGCCCATCTTTCATCGCTACCTTGGCAGCTTCCTGCAAGGCTTTATTGAACAGACCCATGCGCATGACAACGGCATAGTGACGCAAGGCACCTTTGCCATCGCGCCAGAATGCCACTTCTGCCGGTTCATTGAAAATGCTGGCATACAGCTTGTCTTGCCAGTCAAGGTCATGCTCGTAGGCAATACGTTTGACGGCACCATTCAAGCCCAGACGATCTTCATTCTGTTCATAGTAGAAGGCCAGGTCTTCAGTCAGCACATCTTTGGCTATCGGCACTTGCAGCAAGTCGCGCGGCAGTTTTGATAAACTGCTGGTACGTATCAGGGCATCCGGTTGGGACATATCCACCATGAGGCGGGTACCAACATAGTGGTAATCTTTCCAGTGCTTGCTCAACTGGTAGGCGACAGCAGCAGCGGCAACTGTAACAACAGTGCCGGTGACGATCCAAATACGACGCATGAATTCTCCCTCTGGGGTATGGCTTTTTTATTGCACGGATACTATCCAAAGCCAGACTGCAAGACAATCGTTTGCGGCTGTCTATTTGGTAATTTTCTGTAAGCGTGCAGGTAAAGACTTGAACTGGCAATTGTGCCATGTATGGACTTGGGAATTTGTATTGTTGCAATATTTTTTTGCGGGTTTGCAAGGCATGTTTCAGGAGGGAAAATCTGGAAGCGAGGAAGTGAAAATTCTGGAATGCGTTACTCATGCATGCATATGGCCCGGATAGGCATCCGGGCCATATGCACTGTTTTGCTGGCGTATTAAGACCGACTCAATCAGGGAGAGCTAATCAGGCAGCCTTGTCTTCAGGCCCGGATTCACTGACGATGCGCTCGTGTTCTGCCGCCCAGGCAGCATCAATCGCACCAACTTTGACAAAAGCTGGGCGGCTGCAGACACCTTCAATGTAATTCATGACGACAGGTGATTCAGGTACCAGCTTGAACATGGTACCCCAGCGCAAGGCATTGCCCCAGAGTACATCTGCTGCAGTGAATTGCTCGCCCAGTAAATAGGGCCCTTTTTCCAGTTGCGCCTTGATGATGCCCAGCATGGTATCAAAATCACCGTAAGGGCACATCGAAGGCATTGCCGGCGGATGTTGCGCAAACTTGTCTACCAGTGCAGGCTCGTAGCAAGCGGCATAGTAAGCCATCCAGCGCAGATAAGGACCGCGCAACTGGCTATCCAGTGCGGGCGTCAGGCCTGCCTGCGGGAACAGGTCTGCCAGATACAAGAATACGGCCACTTGCTCGGTAATGAGCTCGCCACGATGCAATATTGCAGGCACTTTACCCATGGGGTTGATGGACAGATATTCGCTTTGCCTTTGCTCGCCAGCTTTCATGTTCAAGACATGCAGTTGATAAGGTGCCCCCAATTCTTCCAGCATGATCAAGGCACCTGTCGCGCGGGTTTGTGGGGAGTAGAACAGGGTGATATTGTCGGTATTGTTCATGGTAAGACCTTTCTTTTTCATTGCGGTGGCGGGATTGCCGGGCCGTTGATGTAAGAATATGCCTCCATACCTGACACCTTTTGTCAGGTTGAGTTAATATTTGCTAGTGTTTTAAGATTAGTATAAAAATAAGGCTTTGCCCACGTATGCGTGCCAGTCGTTTGATTAACATCCTTGCCATCCTGCAGGCGCGCGGTTTTGCTACTGCGCCTGAGCTGGCAGAAGAATGTGCCGTTAATTTGCGCACCATTTATCGCGATATCGACGCCATGAGTGAAGCGGGCATTCCTATTTATAGCGAGCGCGGGTCTGGCGGTGGTTATCGTTTGCTGGATGGTTATCGCACGCAGTTGAATGGCTTGTCGGCCAAGGAGGCCGAAGCCTTGTTCATGAGCGGCCTGGCAGGGGCGGCAAGTGACATGGGTCTGGGTTCTGTCATGATGGCAGCGCAAAACAAATTGCTGTCTGCCATGCCCGCCTCCCTGCGTGAAGGCGCACTGGAAATGCGTTCCCGCTTTCATCTTGATGCGCCCAGCTGGTTTTCTCAGTCAGAACAGCCGCAATACCTGCCTCTGGTGGCAGATGCGGTATGGGAACATAAGCGGATACAGATACGCTACCAAAGCTGGAAAGGCATGCGCGAGCGCACGGTGGAGCCTTTGGGCATGGTCATGAAAGCCGGTTCCTGGTATCTGGTCGCTCAAGTCGATGAACTTCCGCGTACCTACAGAATCTCGCGCATACAGGAAATTGTTGTACTGGATGAGCGCTTCCAGAGGCCAGGCCCATTTGACCTGGCAGCCTACTGGCGCAAATCGACAGAAAGGCTGGAGCGCGACATGCACAGGAATATGGCGACGCTGCGCCTCTCTCCTATGGGCGTGAAGTGGCGGGAGCATTTTTTGTCGCCGTATGCGTTTTCAGAAATGCAGTTATCCACTGAAACTGATGCAGAAGGCTGGTGCACAGCGACCATGCCAGTCGGGTCGCTGTTAATGGCTTGTGCCGATATCTTGCGCTTTGGAAACGAAGCAGAAGTGCTGGAGCCACCAGAGCTGCGCCAAAAAGTCATGGAAGCTATCACCGGCATGAAAACTATTTATAAGACCTAGGGTCTTTTGCATCAAAGCAAAAAAGTGCAGGACTGGCAAATGTGCGCAATTTACCAGTTATCTGGCTGTGTGCTTTTAAAGCTTCAGCGGCGATACTTATCTTCTTGCGGCAAATGCCTGCAAATCTGCAAGGGAGCCAGCGAAAACATCGGTATCAACCTGGCCATTGACGCCAGTCACGGTACCTGATTGTGAGTTTTGCCAGAAGGTCCAGCTGGCCCAGCCATTGGGCAGCCTGGGCTGGGATACGCCGTATTCTGCGATCCACAAGGGATATCTGGAGAATTGATTGTTCATGTATTCATCCCAGAACGACGTGTCCGTGTAGATCATGGGTGTACGCCCTAGTGCTTGTTCTACCGTATCGAGCCAGGTTTGCACGCCTGCTATCAATGCGGCGCTGCTGGCTCCACCTAATGTTTCCAGATCGATGACCGGGGGCAGGTCATAGTCTGACAGGGTACCTACCGTATGAATGAAATCGTTCGCCTGAGCGACTGGGTCGTCACTCCCTTGATAAAAATGATAAGCGCCACGCAGTATGCCTGCTGCCTGCATGCCGAACCAGTTATTTGCAAACTGCGGGTCTTGATAGCTAGTGCCTTCTGTTGCCTTGGCAAAGGCAAAGCCTGTTCCTGCGGCTGCTACTTCATACCAGTTGACTGTACCCTGATAGTGAGAAACGTCGATGCCGTGGACGATGGAATTGCTGGCCATATGATGCTCCGCAAAAAAAAGAGTAAGGGTTGTAGATGAAATAGCAAGTCACTACGATAACAGGATGTTGGCTGATTGTGTAAAAAACAAGGTCTTTGATATTTGAATAGTTGAGATATCCCACATCGTCAGATGCCACACTTGAACATACGATGAGTCTGTGGAACTATATGGCTGGCAAATAATTGCCGCCTATCATCAACTTGCTTAAGTGAAATAGCTCTACATGAATATACACCTCACCCTGATGCCAGTTCTTGCCCTGGTTGCTGGCATTTGCATCCTCATCAAGCCCAAACTCGTGAGCTTTATTGTGGCACTCTATCTCATTGCCGTTGGTGTCATCGGCATCCTTGGCCTGGGGCGTTTTGGTTTACATCTGTAGGTCCCCAAGAAGGGATGGACCTGCTCAAACATGGTTAATACTGTTGTTTGGGCGTCATATGCCATCATGCATGAGCTCAAAGACCATCGTAGCCATCCCGGCCTGATAGTCAGGTGCTACACTTTACATAGTCTGCAGCGCTGCGCACTAGGTCTGGCATGTTGAATGGGCGGGCACATCGTATGCTGTGGTAAAACAGGTGGGGGGTGAGCGTGAAGCAAAGATGTTTGCTGGCGTTGCTACTCGGCATATTGCTGCCGGTTTCTGCTCATGCCGAGACTTATCGCTGTGTGTCACTGGATTACCCTCCCTTGATTTATAAAGACTCTGATCATCAGGTGAAAGGCTTTGCCGTGGAGCTGGTCAGTGCCGTTTTCAAGAATCTTGGCCACAACTTGCAAGTGGAAATTTATCCATGGGCACGCTCCCTGGAAATGGTCAGGTCGGGGACTCGCGACTGCGTCTTCACCATCTTTCATTCGCATGAACGCGAGCAATTCCTGGACTTCAGCGGTGAATCCATCATTCCGCAGATGGTCTACTTTTATACAAAAAAAGATACTGGCGTCGTATTCAAAGGCGATTTTTCTAGCCTGGAAGGCATGCGTATAGGTACGGTGCGCAAGATCAGCTATGGCGCCAGATTTGAAGAAGCGCGGCCCAGGCTGCAAATCGATGAAGCCTATGAACTGGAGCAAAGCATGAAAAAATTACTGATAGGGAGAATAGACGTATTCCCCAGTAATTATTACTCCGCAGCCTATCTGCTGAAACTGCCCAGAAATAAGGAAATGGCTGAAAAAATCGTGCAAATACCCGTCGCCATTGATGTTGTGCCCAGCTACCTGGGATTTTCCAAAGTCAAGAAACTAGATGCATTACGGGGTGGTTTTGACCGGGAATTCAGGAACTTTGTTTCCTCTGGTCAGTACAGAGATTTGCTGGTCAAGTATGAACTGGAGAGCTCGCCAGAGCTGGTGCGGTTTTTACAGCAGAAACATTGAAGCGCTATCTGATGTGAAAGGTCCTGCAGGCATTCCCTGCCTTGCTCGTTTTGGTTTTCATTGGCAAATGACCTAGCGATACGCTTGTCGAAGCTTGATAGCCTGACTGCCGGGTACAAAAATAGGGAGACGCAGATGACAAACACATCAATTTATCCTATCGAAGGTGGGTGTGATTGCGGCCAACTACGCTACCGCATGCTAGTCGAACCACTGATTGTGCATTGCTGCCATTGTCGTTGGTGTCAGCGCGAAACCGGCACCGCCTTTGCACTGAATGCAATGATAGAAGCTGATTTTCTACAAAACCTGAGGGCAGAACCAGAAATGGTGATGGTGCCTTCAGAAAGTGGCAAGGGTCAGTTATTTGCCCGCTGCCCGGCATGCAGAGTTGCTATCTGGAGCAATTATGCAGGTGCTGGTCCCTTATTGTGCTTTGTACGGGTGGGTACGCTTGATCAGCCAGATTATTTACCGCCAGATATACACATCTATACAGAGTCAAAACAAGCCTGGGTCAATCTTGATGGAGGCGCACCAGCAATGCTGCAATATTATGACAGGGAGAAATATTGGTCAGCTAACAGCCTGGCAAGGCGTCAGACACTGTTGCCGCAAATCGAGGCTTATCAGGCCGGAAAAACTTAGGGGCTGGCCAGTCTGTTTGATGCGGGGACAGCAGATTTACGGGAGATTGAACATCTTGCAGAGCAGCCTGGTGTGCGTATTGTCGCAAGTGCCAGGCTGCATGATTATTTCTTTGTCTTGATCAGATGTGATTTCAGATCATGCACCAGGAGCAACGATAGAGTGGTTTGTTGAACAGGGCGCAAGAATTTTGGTCGCCATTCTGGCATTCTTCATACCAGGCAATGCAAGCATCGCATGGGATCAGGGCAGATGCACTGCCTGCGAAACCGAAAGAAATACCAACACCGACAAAAAATGTAAACAATGCTTTTTTCATTTTGCTCATTACTGACTCCTAAGGTTGTTTGAAAGTCAAATGTCGTGGTATTGAGAGTAATCTCAATTTGTTGATATTATTTAAACGATGTCATCAAGTCAATATGTATTTATTGAATATACTTATTTAATATTTATATTGACAATGTTTGCTAGCCCGGAATATTGTTCACTACTATTTTCGATGACATCTGGACTGTATTTCAGCCAGTATTTCAGCTCATACATTTGTCTGCTTGTTATTGAAATTCCTCATTAAAACTTGTTCGTGACACTCATGCTGCAAAGTAGTTGACCTATCGATGAAAGATGGAAAAATGCTAAAACAGAGAATGAAATCAATCGCCTCTTATGTTTTGATACTTGCTGCCGGTTTGGCAGTGGGCTTGGCTGCGGCGAATGTTCCACGCTGGCTGACGCCTGCTTATATCGAGGGCGACTACAGCAGGTATTTCCCTGACGCTAAAACGAAAGTTGTACTGTATGCAACGGCGACTTGCCCCTACTGCGCCAAGACTCAGGAATACCTGAAAGCAAAAAATATTGCTTACGTGAAAATGGACATTAACGAATCTGAAAAAGCCAGGCAAGAATTCAAGCAACTGAAGGGTGAAATGGTGCCCATGATTTTGGTCGGTAACCGTCAGATTCGTGGTTTCAACCCTGAGGTGCTGGATTCAGCTTTGGAAAAGATACATTGATGCTTTGAAGGGGATGAGCGCGGCGAGGTGGGCCTTGCCGCCCACCGCCTCGCTACATATACAAAAAGCCGTCAGCATTCATTCGCTAACTGGCTGTATCCTGAGCTCAGCTAACGCGCACCCAGTCCATGATCCAGTTGTTTTCCCAGGTTTTTCCTCCATCGCGGGAAGCAGCCTGTTGCCAGCGGCAAGTCGTGGCCGAGATATTGTCCCAGATGCCGCGTACCTTGATGGACTTGCCGTCTTCTTCTTCATCTGACTCAAATACGCCGACGCCATTCTCAAAGCCACCAATGACACCGGGCGGTGTAAGCACACCTGCGCGACCATTGACCCAAAAGTCTGACCATTGCTTGTTTTCCACATCCAGCATGCGCAAACCCATGCCGTTGAAGTTGCGTGCCGGTATGCGCAGTTCTTCTACACTGACGACGCCGCCAAGTATGCTCCAGCATGTGGCTTCGCCTTCAAATACATCCCATTCTTTGGTGACACGGTTTTTCAAACGCCTGTGACTGATTTTCCATGAGCCACTGAGAAAATCAAATTCACCAGGCTTGCCATTGTGCAGTTTCTTGTTCATGGTTTTTTTGCTTTCGGTTGCTGCTGCCTCATTGGCAGCTAATTGGCTGACGGCTATACCTGCTGCGGTTTGCAGCAAGATTCTTCTTTGTAGATCGTGGCTTGTTGCGCTCATGGCGTATCTCCTTGATTGAGCTTGTTCTGAAAAGCGTAGCCATGATAGGCTGCAATTCCTGACAAAGAATGTCAGGAATTATTCGGGAGTTGTTATTTATGCGTGCCAGCCGTTTGCTGTCCATCATGATCTTGTTGCAATTGCGCGGTAAGATCGCTGCCGAGGCACTGGCTGCTGAATTTGAAGTCTCGGTGCGCACTATCTACCGTGATATTGATGAGCTGAGTGCTGCCGGTATCCCGGTGCAAAGTGACCGTGGGCCGCATGGTGGCTTTCAATTGATGGCAGGTTATCGCAGCCAGTTTACCGGCCTGGAAAATGATGAAGCCGAAGCACTGTTCATGATAGGGCTGCCGGGGCCAGCGATTGCATTGGGGTTGGGCAATGCCGCAACAAGAGCCAGCCGCAAACTCATGGCCTCGTTGCCGCCCAGCTTGCGCGAAGGCTCGCGCCGTATCGCAGACTGTTTTCATCTGGATACCAATGACTGGTACCGCAATGAACAAAGCACCGTAGAGTTACCACGCATTGCCCGCGCCGTACTGGCGCAGCAGAGAATAAAGAGCAGGTATGAAAGCTGGTCAGGATTGCGGCAATGGCAAATGGAACCCCTGGGCCTGGTGCTCAAGGCAGGTGCCTGGTATCTTGTGGCAAATAGCCAGAGCCGCGCCAGCAGCCCTAAAAAAATCCGCATCTTCAAAGTTGTGCATATCACTGACATGCAAGTGCAGGATGAAAATTTTGACAGGCCTGATGACTTTGACTTGCCAGATTTCTGGAATGAAGCGACAGCAAGGTTTGAAGCGGAACTGAGATCAAACAATGCACATCTGCGTGTGTCAGCTACAGGCCTGGACAGGATAGCCAAGCTGGGGGCCTTTGCTGCGCAAGCGGTAGAGAATCAGCGTGATACTTCAATTACTCCAGAATCAGATGCGCTCTGGCAAACCATTAATTTGCCCATAGAAACCATAGAGCATGCGGCGCAAATGCTGTTGGGGATAGGACCGGAGCTGGAAGTTATCGAGCCGCTGGCATTGCGCCAGCGTTTGCGGGAATTAGCCTGTCAGTGCTATCAATTAAATGGTGATGCGGCTTGCAAGGAGTAACCGACAGAAGCAGGCTGTGGATATCAATGCCTGCTAGCTTGTATTAAATGAAATGGCAAACGTAATCCAGCGTCTCGATAGTTTCAATATCAAAAGTTGAATTGGCTGGTACATTGAATTGCTGGCCAGCTTCGTAGGTATTCCATTCAGTTTCGCCTTTAAGGCGGATGCGGCATTTGCCTGCATTCAGCTCCATGATCTCGGCAGCAGCAGTATTGAATACCAGGCTGGAGGGGAAGATCACGCCTATGGTTTTTTTGCTGCCATCGGCAAACAAAACCGTGTGGGATACGCATTTGCCATCGAAGTAGAGATTGGCTTTTTTAACGACGCTGACTTGATCAAATTGGGTAGACATGTAGGATAACTCCGAAAAAAAGACCCGCGCAAATGAATGGGCGGGTCGGGAATAGTTTTAGATATTCAGGTTTTGTTGAGGCTTTACTGACCGCGTTTTGCGCGGGCATTGGCAGCAATACGCATGCGCAATGCATTCAGTTTGATGAAGCCGCCAGCGTCTGCCTGGTTGTAGGCGCCGCCATCTTCATCAAAGGTAGCGATGTTCATGTCGAACAGCGAATCGGTTTTGGAATCGCGTGATACCGTGATGACATTGCCCTTGTACAGCTTCAGGCGTACCCAGCCATTGACTGTGTGCTGGGTATGGTCAATCAGGGTTTGCAGCGCGACGCGCTCTGGTGCCCACCAGTAGCCGTTATAAATCAGGCTGGCGTAACGTGGCATCAGGTCATCTTTCAGATGGGCGACTTCACGGTCCAGGGTGATGGATTCTATCGCACGGTGAGCGCGCAGCATGATGGTGCCGCCTGGCGTTTCATAGCAGCCGCGGGATTTCATGCCGACGTAACGGTTTTCCACCAGGTCCAGGCGGCCTATGCCGTGTTTGCCACCAAGGCGGTTCAGTTCTGTCAGCACGGTTGCTGGCGACATGCGCACACCGTTCAGGGCAACGATGTCACCGCGTTCAAATTCTACATCCAGGTATTCTGGCTGGTCTGGTGCAGCTTCAGGGCTAACAGTCCAGCGCCACATGGATTCTTCGGCTTCGGCACTTGGGTTTTCCAGATGGCGGCCTTCAAAACTGATGTGCAGCAGGTTGGCATCCATGGAGTAGGGCGCACCACCGTTTTTATGTTTCTGGTCGATTTCTATGCCTGCATCTTCAGCATATTTCATCAGTTTTTCGCGGGACAGCAAATCCCATTCACGCCATGGAGCAATGATCTTGATGCCTGGCATCAGTGCATAGGCACCCAGCTCGAAACGCACCTGATCATTACCCTTACCAGTCGCACCGTGGGAAATGGTGTCTGCACCAGTTTCCTTGGCGATTTCGATGAGGCGTTTGGCGATCAGTGGGCGGGCGATGGATGTACCCAGCAGGTATTCGCCTTCATACACCGTATTGGCACGGAACATAGGGAAGACGAAGTCGCGTACGAATTCTTCACGCACATCATCGATAAAAATATTTTCAGGCTTGATGCCAAACTTGATGGCTTTGGCACGTGCTGGTTCCAGCTCTTCGCCCTGGCCCAGATCGGCAGTGAAAGTGACGATTTCGCACTGATAATTATCTTGCAGCCATTTCAAAATGACAGAGGTATCCAGACCGCCAGAATAGGCGAGGACGACTTTTTTAGTATCGCTCATGATGTGCTTTCAAAATTAAACTAACTTTATGCTGAAGACCTAAAAGCTCACCACAGAGACACCGAGACACAGAGAAAAGCATGAGAAAAGCATCGTGCATTGATCTGTTTTTGGTGACTATGATTACCTTTAATTTGATCTTGCTACTTAATTACAAAATGATTAACGGGACATTGAGTCAAGGAGGTATCTTGTTGAATTAGCTTAAATCTCATGTCACAAGATTTTCTCTTGTTTTTCTCTGTGTCTCTGTGCCTCAGTGTTGAGAGGTCTTTTCCAAAAATTACCGTGGTCGAAACAATATCAGCGAATCTCGCCAACCACCAAATATTCCAGCAAGGCCTTTTGCACATGCAGGCGGTTTTCGGCTTCGTCCCAGACTACTGATTGCGGGCCATCGATCACACCGGCAGACACTTCCTCGCCGCGATGCGCGGGCAGGCAGTGCATGAACAGAGCATCGGGATGGGCGCGGGCCATTTTTGCTTCATCAACTATCCAGCCATCAAAGGCTTTCAGGCGGGCCTGGTTTTCATCTTCATAACCCATGCTGGTCCAGACATCGGTATTGACGAGGTCAACACCGGCGCAAGCGTCGGATGGGCTGTCAAATACTGTGTATTGCGACGGGTCTGCTGTCACCTGTGCCATATCCATGTCATAGCCTTTGGGCGTAGAGATATGCAGATGGAAATTGAATACCTGCGCTGCCTGCAGCCAGGAGTACAGCATATTATTGGCGTCACCTATCCATGCCACTTTTTTGCCAGTGATGGAACCACGGTGCTCGATATAGGTAAACACATCGGCCAGTACCTGGCAGGGGTGATGTTGATTCGTCAAGCCATTGATG
Organism: Undibacterium pigrum; assembly: GCF_003201815.1. Lineage (GTDB taxonomy): Bacteria > Pseudomonadota > Gammaproteobacteria > Burkholderiales > Burkholderiaceae_D > Undibacterium > Undibacterium pigrum. The sequence continues at coordinate 163,103 of NZ_QJKB01000010.1, read as the reverse complement.
ACAGGCACGCGCGAATTCGCAGCAAAGCGTTCTATCATTTCCTGCTCAAAAGTGCGGATCATAATGATATCGCACATGCGCGACATGACCTGGCCAGCATCTTCAACCGGCTCGCCGCGGCCCAGCTGGCTGTCGCGGGTATTGAGGTAAATTGCAGCGCCGCCCAGTTGATGCATGCCCGCTTCAAATGACAGGCGGGTACGGGTGGAATTTTTCTCGAACACCATCACCAGGGTTCTATCCAGCAAAGGGTGGTAAGTTTGATAAGCCTTGAAACGCTGCTTGATGATGCGGGCACGCTGCATCACGTATTCAAACTCGGACAAGGTGAAATCTGAGAACTGCAGGAAATGTTTGATAGCCATAAATAAAACGGGCAGCATTTACATGCCGCCGCTTGTCATAACTGCTTAATTATAAGGGATTAATCAGGGCTGCCCATATTAAATTCCGGAAACGGGCAAGTTTGATCCATATTACTTGGAGCTTGCCTGAAAAATAAGCTGCTCAGCCGCTTAATCTTCAGCTTGCTCAAGCTTAGCACTAATTGCATGTTCCTGTGCCATTCTCCACGCGCGAGTAGTCAAATTACATGAAAACAAGCCTGGAATTTCCCTGCTTAAATTTATTGCTTTAGAAAATGTATTTGTGAACTTTCGTCAACTAGCTAGAATTTCAATCCGGTTTGTTTACACTAGATTTTATTGCTGTATTTGCATAAATATCTGTCCCTGGTTCTGAGCTTGGGATCACTACAAGTTAATTGTAAGCAAATGCAATGGAATGTAAATAAATGCAATATCCAGTTTCCAGAGTTCGTCCATAGGCTTGTCAAAAGACTGGCGTAAAAACGGCGAATATTTTTTAAATGAATATTTAAAAGAAAACATATTATGAGCGCACTATTAGCCGGACTGACCGTCCTGATTATTGGCGATAGCCATATGTCAACTCCAGATTACCTGATCACCACCCTGCATGACGATTTGATGAGCAAGGGTGCCGTGGTCTATTCCTTCGGTGCCTGCGGCGTTGCCGCTGGTGACTGGATGGTAAAAAGCCAGTCGCCTTGCGGTGGTGCGGCACGTATCAAGGATGGCCCGGTAGAAGTCAAAACAGGCCAGGATGCGATGACACGTCCATTCAATGAGCTGGTAAAAACCTACAAACCAAATCTGGTTGTCGTTGTCAATGGCGACACCATGGCCTCATATGCTGCACCTGAATTGCCTAAGACATGGATCTGGCAACAAGTGTCACGCCTGACCAAAGGTGTCAAGAACAATGCAGTTGGCTGCGTCTGGGTAGGCCCGGCATGGGGTACTGAAGGCGGCAAGTTCAATAAGACTTTTGCCCGCGCTAAAGAAATGTCGGGTTATTTGTCCGAGATCGTGGCTCCCTGTACTTACATAGACTCGCTGACCTTGTCCAAACCGGGTGAGTGGGCATCTTCTGATGGCCAACATTTTGACCTGGCGGGTTACAAAGCCTGGGGTGCGGCAATTGGCAATGCGATTTCTTCGCCTGCAGTTTTGCAAACCATCAAAAAATAAATACGGACTCTGATCACCCATGAAAAAGCTTATCTTCGCTTGCCTGGCCTCCACCTTGACACTGGCTGCACGCGCCGACAATCCCCTGTATGAAACCGGGCCGGCCCAGGATTCATCCTTTGTCAGGTTTCTCAATGCAAGTGAAGATAAAGCCAATGTCGTCAACGGCGCAGCCAAAGTGGCTTTGACAGCCCAGGGTGATGGCAGGATTTCGCGTTTTTATCCAGTCAAAGCCGGTGCCAAACTGGCTGCCAATGTGCAGGTAGGCAATGCAAAGGCGGCAGTGGAAGTGGTTGCCAAACCAGGTGAGTTCGTGACGATTGCCATCGTCAGCAATGGCACAGGAATAGAGACTGTGGTCGTCAAGGATACACCTACCGATTTCAATGCCAGCAAGGCTTCTGTTGCCTTGCTGAACCTGGATAAGTCTTGCAATGCTGCCGCTTTGAATGTGGCAGAAAAAAACACGGCCATACTGGAAGCTGTTAAGCCAGCCAGCCTGCAGCGTCGCCTGGTCAACCCCATCGGCCTGAAAACCCAGGCAGTTTGTGATGCCAAGGATGCAGGCAAAGTAGTAGACCTGGGCCAGTTGCAGCCAGGTGAACGTTATAGCGTGGTGATCATGCCTGGCAAAAAAGCACGCCAGACCTTCTTTGTACGCGACAGTACGTCCTGATCTGAATACGGGTTCTGGCTATGGTATTTGCGTCCCTGGAGTTTCTCACACTCTTTCTCCCCTTATTCTTTGCGCTTTATCTCGTCACGCCCCAGCGCTTTAGAAATCACACCCTGCTGGTGGGTAGCTGGCTGTTTTATGCCTGGTGGACGCCAAAATTCCTGTTGCTGATTATCGCCCTGACGGTGCTCGCATGGGGTGCAGCAATACTGATAGACAAGAGCCAGAGCGAGCAACGCAAAACCCGTTTGATGGTGATTGCCATCGTCCTCAATCTGTCTTCGCTGATCTGGTACAAATACACCAATATGCTGGTGTATTCACTCAATACCATTTTGACCGGCCGCGACATGCCCACCATACCGTGGGAAAACCTGATGCTGCCTATAGGCTTGTCATTCACCGTCTTGCATGCGATTTCCTATATCGTTGATGTGCGTCGCAAAACGGTGGATGCGCAGTACAGCATTATTTCTTTCAGTGCCTATATGGCGATGTTCCCGCATCTGATTGCTGGCCCGATAGTACGCTACAAGGTCATCGATACAGAATTGCGTGAGCGGGTTTTTTCCATCGATAAGTTTGCCGCTGGTGTTCGCCGCTTCATGGTCGGCTTTTCGATGAAGGTCTTGATTGCCGACACCCTGTCACCCATCGTGACCCTGGCATTCGGTCTGCACAACCCAACTTTGATCGATGCCTGGACAGGCTGTGCAGCCTATACCCTGCAACTGTATTTTGACTTTGCCGGTTACAGCGCCATGGCCATAGGTCTGGGCATGATGCTGGGTTTTGACTTCCAGGAAAATTTCAATAATCCCTATCTGGCGGTATCGATACAGGATTTCTGGCGGCGCTGGCATATGACACTGTCGTCGTGGCTGCGCGATTATCTCTACATCAGCCTGGGCGGTAACCGTGGTGGCCCGACCCGTACCTACATCAATCTTTTGCTAACCATGGCCATAGGCGGTCTCTGGCATGGTGGCGAAAACTGGAACTACCTGATCTGGGGCATTATCCAGGGCACGGCCCTGTGCTGCGACCGTGCATTTACGCAGCGTGGTTTGTCCATGCCCAATTATTTGTCGCGCACCCTGACCTTATTGGTGGTCATGCTGGCATGGACAGTATTCCGTGCCGAGAGCTTTGCAACCGCCACCGATATCTGGGCAGGCCAGTTTGGCATGCACGGCGTTGCCATGGGTGATGCCATTGCCCAGGCACTGCGCCCCAGCATCATCCTGACCTTTGTGCTGGGCCTGATTTGCGTCGTCTATCCCGCCACCAAAATTGGCAAGCAGGGCGGCCTGGGTTTCGCAGGCTGGAGCATGACCTGGCCAGTGCTGACTTTTGCTTATGCTGTCGTGGTTCTGGCCGGGCAAAAAGCGATTCCCTTTTTGTACTTCCAGTTTTAGGAGATCGTCATGAGCGAGTGTTTTACCTTTGATCCCAAAAAAGCTGGCTGGACACGCTTTATTCCTGTCGCTGCTTTTGGCGTCATCATGCTCGGTGGTTTTGCGGTTACCCAGACATCCTTGCGTGATGTGCCTGAAGAAAAATGGGAAGGCATAGGCAACCCCAGGCGCTTACTTGAAGGCGAAGCGACCAGGCAATTTTCTGCACAATTGAATGACCACTTTTTGTTAAGTAAATCATTCGCAAAAATTGAACGCGGCGTGACCTGGACAATCGCTGGTGATACCGGCGCATCAGTTCGCCAGGGTTGCCCGGACTGGTTGTTTTTGTCGGATGAATTGACGCCCTATGCGCAGGCCACAGAAAACGCTGCTGCCCGCGCAAAAATCATTAGCCAGACCGCCAGTGACTTGCAAAAAAGCGGTATCAGGCTGGTAGTCGCTGTTGTGCCTGACAAGACCCGCATAGAAGAAAGCCATCTGTGTGGCCTGCATCGCCCAGCAGCTTTTGCCAACCGCGTCAACGACTGGGTTGCCACGCTGGCCAATAATAAGGTGGAAGTGCTTAACTTTACGCCTACCCTGGCTGCCATGACAGGCGAACGTTATTACCGCAGTGACTCGCACTGGAATGAACGTGGTGCTGACCTTGCAGCAAAGACTCTGGCAGAGCGTTTGCAAACCTTGAAGCTGGTTGATAAGCCAGCAACACAGCCTGATCCCAAAGCCATACAAAGCAATACGACAGAACGTTCTGGTGACTTGATGCGGGTATCCAATCTGGAGGGCTTGCCTGCCTGGATGCGGCCTGCAACAGAAGTGACCCAGGTCAGCAAGGTTGCCCCGGTAGCGGTTGCCAGCGATGATTTGTTTGGTGACGCAGGTTTGCCAACCGTGGCTCTGGTTGGTACATCTTTCAGCCGCGCTGCAAATTTTGTTCCCTTCCTGAGCCAGCACCTTGGTGCACCTGTTGCCAACCTGGCCAAGGATGGCGGTGATTTTGACGGCGCTGCTTATGCCTATCTGAACAGTAAAGAATTCAAGACTCAGCCACCAAAAGTCGTGGTCTGGGAAGTGCCGGAGCGCATGCTGCAAAAAACGCTGACAGCTTCTGAGAAAAAATGGCTTGCGTCATTTGCTTCCAAAACTTGATGGCATAATAGATTGTCGAAATACGAATGGATAGTGCGCTTGCTGAACTTCGAGGGCCTTTAGGCTCTTACCCAGACAGGGACGAGTTTCAGATAGGCCGAATGCTGGTCTGGGTCTACTATCTTGAAAGCGACGACAGCGTATCGCGCATATTGCGCTTATCAAACGCCAATGCCATCCTTCCTGCACTTTTGGCAGAAAAAGCAAAAGTCGAGGTCATGGAAAGCAAGGTTGCTGGCAGTAATTTTTATTTACAGACTATAGGTATATCCATCAAACCCGATGGTAGTGCGGTATATGCATGCAGGCACGATGACGACGAAGATATCATTGGCATCTTCCGTACAGGTGATGGTAGGCTGACGCTTCTTTGATGTCTTATTGAAGTTGAAAGCATGAAACCCGAGATACAAACCAATAAAATCGTCGTTCTGTCAGGATCAGGTATCAGTGCCGAAAGCGGCATCCCAACTTTCCGGGATGCCAATGGCCTGTGGCATAACTACTCCTGGGAAGCCGTGGCTAGTCCCATTGGTTGGCGCGCACATCCCGAAGTCGTACTGGAATTTTATAATGAACGCAGACAGCAAGCTGCCCAAGCGCAGCCTAATGCAGCTCATCTTGCTCTCGCTGCGCTGGAATCTGCTTACGAAGTTGTCGTCATTACTCAAAACATTGATGATCTGCACGAGAGGGCTGGTTCTTCAAACGTCATCCACGTGCATGGGCAATTGAACCATGCGCGCGGCACGTCTGATGCACGCAGGCGTTATCGCATTGATGCTGCGCCCATACTGATGGGACAGTTGTGTGAAGATGGCACGCAACTCCGTCCAGACATAGTCTGGTTTGGAGAGGATGTAGAGTATATGGAAGAGTCACGGCAACATATTGCAACGGCGGCCAGGGTGCTGGTTGTAGGGACTTCATTGACTGTTTTTCCTGCCGCCTCACTGGTCAGGGCGGCGCGCGGCAGGGCAGAGAAAATACTGATTGCGCTGGATATGGACAAGCTGCCTTTCGGTTTCAAGTTCATGCGCGGCAAGGCAGGTGGCATCGTTCCTCATCTGTGTGATCGTTGGCTGGAAGAGGCTGCTGGAAGTAAGTCCGTTTAATTGCGCGCAGGGCTTGGGCCATATTAACGAACACAGAAAAAAATGGAGGCAAAAAGCCTCCGTTTTTTCTCTTGCTGGTTTTAATGCTTACCAGAGTGCAGCTTTGCAGTTCAGCTTGCTTTGGTCTACATTCGATATTTTCAGGAAATAAGATTGTGGGTCAAGCGCTCTGGCTTTGCAGGCCAGAGTTTGTTGCTTCTTCTGGTCTTTTTCCATTGCTGCCTGCATGCTGTACACCCACCCATAAAATGGAAAAACCATTTCATAGCTGCGCAGGAATTGTAGGGCTTCGGTTCTATATGCCTCATTTCCCGTCTTTTTGAACATCAGATAAGCTGCTGTCGCATATTGATAAGATGGGGGAATGCCCCTTTCTCTCATCTCAGATTTTCCTGATTCAGACAGTGCAAAGCGAGCTGCTTTCAGATATTGCAGTGATTCACGTGACTTGCCTTCCAGTGCAAATATCATGGATTTTGCGAGCACATGATCAAAGCTCTCATGCAGGTCGGCATTTCTTACGGTTTCCAGATTTGCATCTTTGCCGTCACTTGCTTGCCATGCAACCCAGGTAAAAAATGGCGAAACGAACTGAGCCTGTTTATTGGGATCATGCGGCGACAGATTGGCAATGGCAAATTCATAGGCTTCTTTTGTACCACTTTGTTCGAACGCACTTTTAATCAATTGTGCCGACACTGCAAACCTCTTATTTTTAAACTTGTTTGGCGCGGACGGCTCCAGCAAAAGTTTGATATCATCATTGCCAGGAACTCTGTCCGTGACTGCATGCATGTGCAAGTAGAGGTCATTGACATCCTGTAGATCAATCTGTACAGAGTCATATTTTTTTGACCTGAGCCAGTCGTTGACCTCGCTTAACTTCTTTCCTTCCATTCTTTGCGCTACATAGGCGGCAACCCATAACTGGAAAGTTTCCGCGGTTGCAGCACGCGGCTGGATAACCTGCCATCCCATATCAGGCTGATTTTCCATGAACAGGAAACTGGCCAGGTCACGCCTGGTAAAGTCAGAGTTATAACGGGCCAATGCCTGTATTGAGGATTGCATGGCTTCGCCAAGGCGGTGATCTATCAGCTTCAGCCTGGTTTGCGCATAAAACTCTGAAGCGCTACCAGTGCCCATGGCCAGGCTGCGTTGATAGAATTGTTTGGCAGCATCCAGCTCCCCTGAGAAAAAGAAATGATGGGCTGGTGCTGCCCAGTCGTGAGATTCTTTCAGGCGGCCATTGATTGCAGCGCTTTTTTGATAAGCGTTGATGATCTTGAACGCATCCTGCAAAGTCTTTCCTTCTTTTAAATGACGGAATGCTAATTCGACCCTGGAGTCCATATCACCAGGATATTCCTTGATCTTGCCAAGTAATTGCTCTTCAGACTGTGCCTTGAATAATGGAGAGCGAAGAGGAAACAAACTTTGTTTGATGACATCTGCTTTTGGTGCGGCCTGAATAGCTGCCATCATCATCGCTTGTTGCGGCGTTGGCACGCTGGGAGTGAGGAAACGGTCCGCCTTCAGGATTTTAATCAGTTGCGTTTCTTTGGCCCGGGCTTCCTGGATTTGTTTGTCATTGTCAATATTTTGACTACCACCTCCTATGTAATGGTCTGACAAAGAATTTGTGGCAAGCCAGTTATCATAGCGTTGCAGATTAACGATCACTTGCAGGTGGGGCTTAAGCATGGCTTGCCGGTGAGCCAGAAAATCTTCGGCACTGCCGTTAATTTTCATGGATTGCTGGGCTGCGTACTTGATCTGTTGAAGGTAAGGGTGGCTGGCAATATCTTCAGGAAATTGCGCAATTAGCATCAAGCCTTGCTCAGGTAAGCCGAGGAAGTTGACATATCTTGTTGCACTTTTGTAGTAAAACATCAGTTGCCAGTCTTGGTATAGCGCGATTTCTGCATTGCCAGGTGCCGTTGCCTGCCTGTTTTGAGTTTTAGACGGAGGGCATGATTCCGGCTTGGGCAAACCAGGGAAATAGGCCGCAATATCGCAAAACTGCACAGGCTTGGATGAGTTTTCATTGTTAATGCGCTCATTAATCAATAATTGCGTCAATGAAGGCAATTTTTCTAAGCCACGCACATTATTTGATTGACCGTTTCTTGGTTGACCGTTTGCCGTGAATAATAGTTTGGCGACTTGCGAGACAACCGGGTCCGTTGATGACAACTGCGAAGGTGTGATTTCATTGTTGCCAGTCAGGCTGAGTCCTAACTGTTGCAAGGCTAAAGTTCGTATGGCTTGCGCTGCAGGAGGGCTGGATGCCCCCATATCTGCCTTGGCATAAGCTCGGGCCAACCATGCGCGTTTTATCGGCGACATTGAGCGGCTGTATTCAAGAATTGGCGTTTTGATATTATCGTAGGCAGGTAATAGTGTGCCAACTGCCAGGGCATGGCAGGCTTGTTGCAAACGGTCTTTACCTGATGCTGGCAAAGAGAAATCCCAATTGCTATCTGCACAAATGTTGCTGTCGCTGCTGGCAGCAGTTGGCTCTCCGGCTTCATTTACACCTGCTTCTTTTAGCAAGGCAGGTAAAGACTTTTTAATGAAGTCCAGCGCTTGTTGCGGGTCTGTGGGTAATTCCAGGGTTTTATGTGCTTTGTTACTCTCATTCTGACTACGTATGACGAGCGTAACAAAACTTTGCCCCTTATCTTGTCCAAGATAAAGCATGATCAATTTCTGTTGCTGGTATTGCTTGAGCAATGCTTGCAGGGTCGCTTCATCAAAACTGCGCACGAAGGGACCATTGATATCTGCCAGATCGGTTTGCTGAATCGCGGCAATGCCACCAAGATTTAATATTTCATCGAGTTGAGCGCCTACTGCTGCACGGAATGAAGGTGCAAATCCCAGAGCCTGAGTTTGTACAGGCAGCACAATGTACTTTGTTGCCTGAGTGATGGCGTTTGCCGGAACCTTGATGGTGCGAAATTTTTCATCAGGATTCATGCCTATGGTGGACAACGCGGCGGTAAGTTTATCCGCCTTTGGCCAGGATTCCGCTTGCTTAATCGCCGGCACAGGAGTTGATGCTTCGGTGGGGGCAGGCTTACTGCATGACATGGATGATATGCAGAATAAGCTCAGAAGTGCTAAATTTTTAATTTGTGCGTAATTGTGCATTTGGATGTTTTCAGCAAAATAATGGCACGGAATATCCATGAAACATTACATTTTGTCAATCTAATTGGCTTGGATGTCTTTTTGGCAATGCTTTAATATAACCATTTTCTGACAAGTTCTGAGCCATATCGTTGGGCCAGCAGATCAAGACCAGCGTCTTCATCCTCATGTATTTCTGCCAGGCAGCGTATCATCAGCGCATCCAGATATTCTTCCACTGAAGTGAAGAAAGGGTTGAGCATGCTGCCATCATCATGATCAAAATAAAAGACATTGCCGCTTTCACGATCAAAGCAAAACATATTGCCGTTGCCCAGATAATCACCAAAGACTATCATGTCTTCAAACAGCTCCATGACTTGCTCATCTTCGTGTTCCAGCAAATCAACGACGCCTGGATAGGCTTCCAGCAAGGGCTGTATGGGGGTGTCGCCAGCAGGGCTGATGCTGCATAACTTTTCTGCCAGAGATAGCGCGCCAAATTCGCGGTGGTAAGCCTTCAATCCTGCTGGCAGCGTACAAGACAAACGCGCTTCCAGATCAAGCAGATCAGCTTCACTCACCGGAGCAAAGCGGGCCTGGCTGACATGCCCCTCCCATAGTGCCGCATAGGCGATGATGACGGCACGATACCAGTCTGATCGCGTATAAGTCGCGGATAATACTGGCCAATTCAAGCCTGGGCAGCCAGATGGCGGCCAGTCATCGGTGTTTACTTCGTCTTGCATAGTATTTTTATTCGCTATGGTCAGATGTGATGCAGGCATTTTGAAATGCCCTCATCGTGTTTCAATACCCTACGGTCTGCTTGGATTCATGCACCAGTTGTTCAAACATATCATGCCGCATGGTTGAGATTTCGCCATCCTTGACTGCTGCCAGAATTGCACAACCAGGTTCGGTGTGGTGGTGGCAATTATAGAATTTACATTTGCCCAGATGCGGCAAGAACTCTGGAAAGGCGCGTTCCAGCATACCTTCACTAAGGTGATGCAAACCAAATTCCTGGAAGCCTGGTGAGTCGATTACATAAGAGTTTGCATCCATGTGATATAGGCGGGTAAACGTCGTTGTGTGTTTGCCGGTATCCAGTGCAGCTGAAATTTCGCGGGTGGCGATTTCTGCGTCGGGGATCAGCAAATTGATCAGCGAAGACTTGCCCATGCCAGACTGGCCGATAAGGATAGTGCTTTGGCCCTGCATCAGATTATGCATAAGCTGGCGCGTGCCTTCTGGATCAGTCCTGACCGAGACTTCATGAACAGGATAGCCCAGCTTGGCATACAGGCCAACGCGTTCTCTTGCCTTGGGTAGAGAGGCAGTGACGTCCACTTTATTCAAAATCAGATGCGGTTTGATACCTGATGATTCCGCCGCCACCAGGGCCCGTGATACCAGGTCATCAGTGAAGCTGGGTTCAGTCGCAACCACGATCAGCAGTTGCGTCAGGTTGGCTGCCAGCATCTTGGATTTATACTGGTCAGAGCGATACAGCAAAGTCTTGCGTGTGGTGATGGCTTCGATGACACCCTGGTTTTTGGATGTCAACGCGTATTCAACAATGTCACCTACCGAAACATCGCTCTTTTTACCGCGGGTAACGCAATGCAGTTTGTGCTGCTCGCCATCAATCTCGGCCTGCACCAGGTAATGGCGGCCATGGGCGGCAATGACTAAAGCCTGTGAACGCGCCATCAGGAAAAACTCTGTTGAAAAATAGCGTCTATCTTGGCGGCACAGATAAAGTCATTCTCTGAGATGCCACCTTTGCCATCATTGACGGTATGCGTATCAAATCTGATGACGCAGCGGTTGTAAGTCACAACCAGCTCAGGATGGTGATCTTCTGCATGTATCACGTAAGCAATCGCATTAATGAAAGCCAGGGTTTCATAGTAATTCTTGAACTGGAAAGTCCTGACAATGCGCGGGCCATCCTGGGTCCATTCAGGCGTGGCAGCAAAGTAGGCGGGCAGGCTGGCGTCATCCAGGCCGGTTTCTGTGTGCTGGGATTTTTTCGCCAGCAAGTCTGTAAATTTGATCATGGTATCTCCGTTATTGTGCAGCCAGCAGGTGGTTGATACGCACCGATGCTGAAGGGTGTGAGTCATAAAACGCCGAATGCAGGGGATCAGGCGTCAGGGTAGATGAATTGTCGTCATACATTTTGACCAGGGCAGTGATGAGGTCATTGGCATTGGTATGTTTGGCGGCAAAAGCATCGGCTTCGAATTCATGTTTGCGTGAAGTGATACCACCCAAAGGTGAAAAAATAAAAGTAAACACGGGTAATGAGAGCATCAACAGGATAATCGCCATTGCATCATTGTTCGTCATCAGCAGAGGATCGACACCCAAGCCTGTGTAAAACCAAATCTGGCTTTTCAGGTAGGCAAGCAATGCCATGACAGGAATAAGCAGGATGGTTGCAACCAGCAAGGATTTAAAAATGTGTTTGAGTTTGAAATGACCAAATTCGTGCGCAAGCACTGCCTCTATTTCATTGGGTTGCAGTCGCTCCAGTAAGGTGTCATAAAAAACGACGCGTTTGGTTTTGCCAAACCCCGAGAAATAAGCATTGCCATGGCTGGAACGTATGGATCCGTCCATGACAAAAATACCTCTCAAAGGGAAATCCACACGCTTGCTCAGGTTTTCAATTTTTTCTTTAACGTCAGCATTTTCCAGGGGCCAAAATTTGTTGAACAGAGGTGCGATGACAGTCGGTGAAATTAACATCACAAATATGAAAAAAAACACTGTAACTACCCAGGCATATAGCCACCAAAATTCCCCGGCTTTTTCCATTAGGGTCAACACTGCCCAGAAGAGCGGTAGCACCAATGCCACGAACAGTCCGGTATTCTTGACCAGATCAATAACAAATAAGCGACGCGTCATTTTATTGAAGCCGAAGTCCTTCTCCAGCACGAAATGCCTGTAGTACTCAAAAGGTAAATCGAGGATAGAGGTGATGACGCAGTAAGCAGCAATCAGACTGAGTTGATACAGCATTCCATGTTCTGCAAGTTTGAATAACTCATTAGCAAGAAATTGGAGTCCACCGAAAAAAGTAAATCCTACCAAGATGCAGGCACTGCTTAACTGGTATATAAGATAAAATTTTTTCTTTGCTATTGTGTACGCTGCCGCCTTTTGATGTGAAGCCAAAGTGATTTTGGCTGCAAATTGCTCTGGTACCTGCTCCTTGTGCCGCAATACATGACGGATCTGCCTTGACCCTAGCCAAAACTCAACAAGCAGGCCGACTAGCAGCAAGGAAACGAATAAAACCGAAAAAACGGATGAAATCATGGGAAAATGTGACATTCGATAAGTAATAGCCAAGGAAGAATTATGTCACAAGCGACCGACATTCAAACAAACACTGCAAATCCTGCCACGCCAGCTCGTCCAAATGAAATGAACCTGATCTGGCTGGACATGGAAATGACAGGCCTGGACCCGGATACAGATCGTATCATTGAGGTGGCCGTGGTAGTAACGGATTCACAATTGAATGTACTGGCGGAGGGCCCTGTATTTGCAATTCATCAATCTGATGAAACCCTGGACAAGATGGATAACTGGAACAAGGGCACACATGGCCGCTCTGGCCTGATCGACAAGGTCAAAGCCTCGACTGTGACTGAAGCGGACGCTGAAACCGCACTGATCGCTTTCCTGAAGCCCTTTGTCCCTGCTGGTAAATCACCTATGTGCGGCAATACAATTTGCCAGGACCGTCGCTTCATGGCGCGTGGCATGCCCAAGCTGGAAGCTTTCTTCCATTACCGCAATCTCGATGTGTCTACATTGAAAGAGCTGTGCCGTCGCTGGAAGCCAGAGCTGGCATCTGGTTTCAAGAAACACCAGAAGCACACTGCGCTGGCAGATATTCTGGAGTCCATCGAAGAGTTGAAATACTATCGCGAGCATTTCATTAAAGAATAAGCTGTATTCATCAAACTTGTAGCAAATAAGCAAAAAGCCAGGCTAAAACCTGGCTTTTTGCTTATTTGATCAGCTTGGCTAACTTATTTTGCTAAGCAGAGTCAGAAAAGTATCAATCCTTCATAAGGTTTGATTTTCAAACTCTCCAGCCTGGACTGCCAATCACCGACATGCAATTCCAGCTTGTGTCCGTCCGGGTCTGATAAATATAGCGAATCACCTTCGCTCTTATTGATTTTCCAGAGCTGCAGTTCGCCAGCATCCACCTTTTGAACAAAGGCCTGAAAAGCATCCGGTGTTACTGAGAATGCGCTGTGGGTATATTCTGCGGGAAGGCTGGTACGGCACTCACTGTCGAGCGACAGGCAAATCCAGTCTTCGCCAGCCAGCAGGTAGGCACCGTTTTTCCAGCGTGCAAGTGGCTTCAGGCCTAAGACTTCCACATAAAAGCGAAAAGAACGTTCCAGATCAGAAACGGATAAGGTCAGGTGATTCAAGCCAGTGACCGCGGCCACCGGCTTGTTCAAATCAGACATGCTGATCGTTGAGCGGGATAGAGGGGATTAAACGCCCAGCAATTCCACTTCAAATATCAGGGTTGCGTTGCCAGGAATAACACCACCAGCACCGCGTGGGCCATAACCCAGGCTGGAAGGGATAGTCAGAATACGTGTGCCGCCTATCTTCATGCCTTGCACGCCTTCATCCCAGCCCTTGATGACGTGGCCAGCACCCAGAGGGAAAGAGAATGGGTCATTGCGGTCTTTGCTGGAATCAAATTTTTTGCCAGCGCTGCCATCAGGATTTTGCAACCAGCCTGTGTAATGCACGACAACGTGGTTACCAGCCTGTGCTTCTTCGCCTTCGCCAACAACTTTATCTTCGTATTGCAGACCGCTTACTGTTGTAATAGTGCTCATTGTTTTTCCTTGGTTTCGCGTTCTGAAACGCTAGTCATTTAAGATTGCAGCTTTGTAAAAGCAAGACTGGGTTATGAACGCAATCAAATGCCTTACATCGCCAGATATTATTTAATTTATTGCTTATCAGTAATTTCACTGTGTCAGTGGCATTTGCAAAGACAAAATGAAGGACCGTTTTTCCATGAATTTTGTCATACATAGAAAAAAGCTGGCGCAATTGTAGAGCAAAAAGAAAAGCACGGGGGACAGTAGAAGTGCGTTTCTTGTCCTGAAAGCAAGGTCACGAAGCTTGATTTTGGACAAATTAAGTGAAAAAGCTAAAAAACAATTGAAGGAAAGCTCTTTCCTTATTGTCATGCGCTGTAAAATGCCAGTTCGATTTATTTTTTTGCGGTCTTCTTTCATGCGTAGTCGTATTTTGTTGTCGTCTTTGGCGTTTGCTTTCCTTTCCGGTTTTTCAGCACATGCTGCCCAGGCCAATGTCGTTGTGGTATTGAACTCGCGCGATGCAACTGTGAGCCTGCTGGACCAGACCACCTATAAAGAAATCAGCACGTTTCCTGTAGGCAAGGAACCTCATCACCTGATGGCCACGCCAGACAATAAGTCACTGATCGTGGCAAATGCTGTTGGCAATGAGCTGGTGTTTCTTGATCCCAAGACTGGCCAGATACAAAGGCGTATCAAGGATATCGCCGACCCCTATCAAATCGGTTTTTCCCCTGACCAGAAGTGGTTTATTTCAAATTCATTGCGGCTTGACCGTGTCGATTTCTATAAATTCGACGGGCAAGACATGAAATTGGTACAGCGCGTACCCTTGGCCAAATTGCCAAGTCATATGGCTTTTGATGCGGCCAGCACTACCGTATTCATCACCCAGCAGGGTAGCGACCAGATAACTGCCATTGATCTGGCGACGCAAAAGATCAAATGGACCATCCCTGTCGGCAAGCTGCCGGCCGGTATATCCATGACACCAGATGATAAATATCTGTTGGTCGGCATCATGGGGAGCAATTATGTAGAAGTCATCGACTGGCGCACCCAAAAAACCGTCAAAAAAATCAAGGCGGGCGATGGTACGCATAATTTCCGTGCCCTGGGCGACAAGCGTCACACCTTTGTCTCCAACCGTACTTCCAATGAAATCAATATCCTGGATCAGCAAACACTGGAAATTGTTGGCAGTATTCCCGTTCCTGGCGGGCCAGATTGTATGGAAGTCAGCGAAGACGGCAAGACCCTGTGGGCCACCCTGCGCTGGATCAAGAAGGTTGCAGTCATCGATATCCCTTCCCGTAAAGTCATCAAGATGATACCGGTAGGCCGTTCTCCGCATGGTGTCTACTTTGCTAACCGTGCTGGCAATATGTAAATTGCGCCGCTCTTTGTATCTGGCATTGCTGGCCGTGCTGGCAATGCCAGCGTCAAATATGGCTGTGGCAGCCAGTTGCAAAGGCACTATCTACCTCACGTTTGATACTGGCAGCCAGTCACAGGCAGAACTGATTGCGACTACCTTGCGCCGCCATCAGATCAAGGCGACGTTTTTTCTGGCCAATGAAAAAACTGTCCAGACTGATTATTCCCTGGACATGAGCTGGGCGCCTTACTGGAAAAAACTGGCAGAAGACGGCCATGCTTTTGGCAGCCATACTTTTGATCATGTCTATGTCGTCGGTGATTTGCCTGACGGGCGCATTGCCGTTAAGCCGCAGTTTGGTGCACAGGCTGGCCAGACCTTGCAATGGACAGCGCAAGAGTATTGCCAGGAATTGCGCCGGGTTGATCAGCGTTTTTTTGCCATGACAGGCAAGAAGCTTGATCCATTTTGGCGTGCTCCGGGTGGCAAAACCACCCACAATCTGCTGAAAGCCGGGCAGGCTTGCGCTTACCAGCATGTGGGCTGGGCACCAGCGGGCTTCTCCGGTGATGAGCTTTCCAGCGAAAAATTCAGTAATCCCATGCTGCTCAAGCGTGCTCTGAATACCCTCAAGGATGGCGACATTTTCATGGCACATATGGGTATATGGTCACGCAAACAGGCCTGGGCACCAGAAAATCTGGAGCCACTGATTAGCGGCCTTGAGCAAAAATCCTTTTGTTTTGCTACTCTACGCGAACATCCCGCTTACCAAAATTTACATCAGCAGAAAAAATAATGACTATTTCCGATCTGTTCACAAATCTGCAAGCCTGGATTTTTGAAACGATAGTACAGCCCGCCATGTTTCATCTGGGACTGGGTGAATTTGTGGAAGATGCCTTCGAGGGTGTTGAATGGTTCATCCTTGGGGTTTTGCAATTGATCGTGCTATTCCTCATCTTGCGACCACTGGAAGCCTGGGTGCCTGTACATGAAATCAAAAACCGCTATGCGCGCTGGAATGATTTCATTTATACCGCATTGCACAGGCTGGGGGCTTTTTCCATCCTCGTGTTTTTTGTGCTTGATCCCTTGCTGGATCAACTGACGGCCATGCTGCATTTACAGGGTGTGAATCCCTTCAACCTGGAAAATATCTGGCCAGACATGTTGCAATATCCGGTCTTGCTATTCCTGGTGTATCTGGTTGTCCTGGACTTTTTTGATTACTGGTATCACCGCGCCGAACATCAGTTCAACTGGTGGTGGGCCTTGCATAGCCTGCACCACAGCCAGCGCGACATGAATTTGTGGAGTGATAACCGTAATCATTTGCTCGATGATTTTTTACGCGATATCTATATGGGCCTGATTGCCATCGTCATTGGTGTCGAGCCTGGGCAATACGTCATGCTGGTGATGGCGTCGCAAATGCTGCAGAGCCTGCAACACGCGAATGTACGCATACACTTTGGCCGCATCGGTGAATACCTGCTGGTGTCGCCACGCTATCACCGTACCCATCATGCCATAGGCATAGGCCATGAAACCCATGGCAAAGGTACTTTGGGCGGGCACAATTTTGCGGTGCTGTTCCCGGTCTGGGATGTGTTGTTTGGTACGGCGCTGTTTGCCAAGGAATTTGCCATGACCGGCATACGTGATCAATTGGCCGCGCCGGAAGGCAGCGCACGCAACTATGGCGAAGGATTCTGGTCGCAGCAATGGCTGGGTTTGAAGCGCATGTGTGGATTTGACAAGGAAAAACAAACATGAATCTGGCATCTGTAATACGTGCATGGGGCAGGGCCGTGGCTGCGCAAATGCACTACCGCATGTTGCTGTTGACGCTGCTGCCTTTCGTGCTTGCTTTCATTGTGTGTGGCGTGCTCATGTACCTGGGTTTGCAAGAGTCGATAGATTTTGTCCATGCCTGGCTGATGGAACATGATGGTTTTTCCAAAGAACACGGTATCCTGGCCAAGATTGGATTGCTTTCCCTGAAGATGATTATTGGCCCCTTTGTGGCCATGTGGGTGCTATTGCCCATCATGGTATTTACGTCCCTGCTGTGCATCGCCATGTTTGCCATGCCTGTCATCAATAAACATGTTGGAACAAGAGATTATCCTGAACTTGAGCAAAAGAATGGCGGTACCCTGCTGGGCAGCATCTGGCATTCCTTGTCATCTTTCGGTATTTTCATCGTCGTCTGGCTGGTGACTTTGCCACTTAACCTGATACCTTTTGTGAGCCTGGTCTTGCAGCCACTGCTATGGGGCTGGCTGACTTGCAGGGTCATGGTGTACGATGCCCTGGCACTACATGCCGATGAAGAGGAAAGAGCTAGCCTGGTGCAAGAGCATCGCTGGTCTTTGCTGTGCATAGGCATTATCGCTGGACTGTTTGGCGCAGCACCAGGCTTGCTGTGGCTGGGCGGTGCCATGTCCACCCTGTTTTTGCCTGTATTGGCGGGTGTGGCAATCTGGATTTATGTCCTGGTTTTTGTATTTACCGGTCTGTGGTTCCAGCATTATTGTCTTGAATCCCTGCAGCGCCATCGGTCAGCGCAGGCAGCTGTATAAAAGGAGAAATTGTGGCAATCGGTCTGATTATCGTTGGCGATGAAATTTTGTCCGGCAAGCGCGAAGACAAACATATGTCCAAAGTCATCGCCTTGTTGAAGGCGCGTGGCATGCAACTGGACTGGGTTGAATACATAGGCGACAACCGCGAGCGTATTACCTCTACCCTGATGCGCAGCTTTGCCAGCGGCGATGTGGTGTTTTCCACCGGGGGTATAGGTGCAACGCCAGATGACCATACACGCCAGTGTGCCGCCGCCGCGCTGGATTTGCCGATAGTCCTGCATCCCGAAGCCAAGCTCCTGATACAGGAGCGCATCATGGATATCGCCAAAGAAAAAGGTGAAGTCGCTGACCTGACTACGCCAGACCATCAGCATCGTTTGAAAATGGGCGAGTTCCCACTGGGGGCTGACATTATTCCCAACCCTTTCAACAAAATCGCCGGTTTCTCCATACGCAATCACTTTTTTGTCCCCGGTTTCCCTGTCATGGCCTGGCCTATGCTGGAATGGGTGCTGGATACGCATTTTTCTCATCTGTTTCATCAGCATGCGCAATTTGAACAGTCAGTGCTGGTGTATGAAATTGCTGAATCCATCGTTACACCTTTGATGGAACAACTGGAAGCAGATTTCCCGCTGATTAAAGTCTTCAGCTTGCCCAGTGTCGGCAGTGCAACTGAACGCAGACATATAGAACTGGGTGTCAAGGGTGATGAGCAGCAAGTGCCCCTTGCCTATGTAAAAATGCTGGAAGGCTTGCAGCAATTGAAAGCAGAATACATTCCTACACCTGTCAAGACCGCATGAAAATGCAAAAAATCAAATTCACCCTCTTCAATATACGTGATCTGCTGCTCGCATTTGGCCCGGTCACACTGATGGTGGTGATAGTTTGCGGCGTAGGGTACTGGCTGGTTGATCCGGCACCACCGCGCGTCATTGATATTTCCAGCGGACAGGAAAATGGTTCTTATGAGCGCTTTGCCAAACGCTATGCGCAAGAACTGCAAAAGAACCAGATCACCTTGCGCCAGCAAATTTCGCAAGGCTCGGAAGAAAACCTGAACCGTATCAGCGACCCTGATTCTGAAATTGAAGTCGGCTTTGTACGCAGTGGTTCTACCGATGAAGCACAGGCCCATGAACGCGGCCTGATTTCACTGGGCAGTCTGTTTTACGAACCTATCTGGGTGTTTTACCGCAGCCCGAAAGAATTGACGACGATCAGCCAGTTCAAGGGCAAAACTGTCAATGTAGGCCCTGACGGCAATGGTGTTGCCAAACTTTTCAGCCAGATTTTAAGTGTCAACAGCATGTCGGAAGAAGATGTGACGATACAAAAACTGGCAGATACCCCAGGGACGGTCGCCTTACTGGAAAACAAGGTCGATGTACTGATCTTCAGCTCAGCCAGTGATTCACCGCTGGTACAAATGTTATTGCAGACTCCCGGCATACGCCTGTTTGATTTTGTCCAGGCAGAAGCCTACACAAGGCGCTTCCCGTTCTTATCGCACGTCGTGCTGCCGCGTGGCATTGTCGATATAGGCAAGGATATTCCTGCCCATGATTATCATTTGATTGCGCCAACCGCGACCCTGGTCGCCCACGAATGCCTGCATCCTGCATTGATGGGTTTGTTGCTGCAAGCTGCCCACAGGATACATAGCGGGGCCGACTGGTTCAGCCGCCAGGGTGAATTTCCATCCGATAAATATACCGAAATACCAGTAGCGCATGAGGCCGAGAAATTTTATAAAAATGGCCCACCCGTATTGCAGCGTTACCTGAGTTTCTGGATAGCCAATTTCATAGAGCGCATGTGGGTGGTCATCGTCGCGCTTGGTGCCTTGTTCCTGCCACTGTCCAAGATCATCCCGCCCTTGTATGTCTGGCGCATACGCTCACGCATTTACCGCTGGTACGGCCAGTTGCGTATGGTAGAGCAGGCCATAGAAGATGTTGCGGTTGGCGACAGGCAAAGCGTTGCACAGGATCAGTTACGCAATCTGGATGAGATAGAAGAAAAGGTCAATCGCATTACCATCCCCCTGTCTTATGCTGAAGAGTTATATGGTCTGCGCAGCCATATCCATTTTGTACGTTCGCGGGTGCAGACCATGCTGAGTGCTGCTGTGGAGCAGGCCGCGTCATAATGGAATAGCATTTTTGCTGAAGTGCAGTGGGCTGAGAGCCCCATATTCCCATGAATATGCAGTCTGGTTAGCCTGATTTGCATTTCGTCGCAAACACAAAAGCCAGCAATTTCTATGAGATAGAATATTTTTTGTCATTCTACTTATTCTATCCATAGGAAAAACCATGCTGCGATATGCGATGCTGTTGATCTTTCTTGTCCCGGGTTTGGGTGTTGCAGCAGATGAAGAGCACTGGCTCATCCAGCTGGACAGGTGGGGAAACCGTTCTTATCAAAGCCTGATACTGACAACGCAGGGCAATCATATCAGCGGCAAGCTGGATGGCGATAACCTTGTTGGCACGCGCAATGCCACAGGCATGGTGTTTACCGTGACCGACGCAGACAAGGCAAGCTACGTATATACAGCTACAGTCGCAGCCACAAGCAGTGCAGACGGCATGCAGGGCACGGCAGATTTCCCAGATACAAATAATCCACAGGCGAGAGCCACACATACATTCACCGCACGCAAGCTACCTGATCGTCCTGCCGGACCTGCGCGACAATACGATTTCCAGCCCGCCGATTATTCCAATGAATTCAGCCCACACCGCTTGCCCGTATTAACTATCTGGCCTGGTGACACGGTCAAGACAAAGACCGTAGATTCTGGCGGCGTTGATGAGCATGGTGTTACCAAAGCCTTGTATGGCAATCCGCAAACCGGGCCATTTTTTATCAGCACGGCTGAACCGGGTGACACCCTGGTCATACATTTGAAGCGCTTGCGCCTGAACCGTGATTATGCAGACAGCCTCGACAGCATCGTCGGCAGGGCCATGGGACCAGCCTTGGCAGTAAAGGCAGAAAGTCTCGGCAAGCCCATACGCTGGAAACTGGACAGGCAACGCGGTTTGGCCAGCCCGGAAAACCCGACAGAAGGCTTGCGCATGTTAAGCCTGCCAGTCCGGCCTATGCTGGGTGGGCTGGCGGTTGCGCCTGGCAATGGTTCGCCACCAATCTCTACCGGCGACACGGGGCGCTTCGGCGGCAATATGGATTTTAATGAAGTGGTCGAAGGCAATACCGTTTACCTGGCTGTGCAACAACCCGGTGCTTTGCTCTACCTGGGGGATGCACATGCCTTGCAGGGTGATGGCGAAACTTCGCAATATGCACTGGAAACATCGATGGATGTGGAATTTACCGTGGATGTCATTAAAGGAAAAGCGGTCACTACACCGCGGGTAGAGTCCCCAACGCAAATCATGGTGCTGGGGCAGGCAGGTTCACTGGACGATGCCCTGCGGGTTGCGACCAATGGCATGGTGCAATGGCTGCAACAGGATTACGGGCTTAGTTTATCTGAATGCGCGCAGATATTTGGTAGCGCAATTCATTTTACGATTCCCAACCTGGCAGGGCGCAGTGTGGGTGTAGCTGCAAAGCTGGATAAGACTGTGCTGGCTAATTTGCGTCGACGCTGAGACGTGTGCTTTGTTGAATACCTCTTCTGCTGACATTCATCAGCAGAAGAGGTCTGGTATTTTTACTTTACTGTTTCTTCCGATGATAGCCAGGTGTCCAGCAATGGCCACAAACCCTGGTTATCGCGCTTGAAGAATCCGAAATGGCCTATGCTCTTCAGGCCATGTTCAACTGGCCGGATTTCTCTATGTAATTTTTCAGCACGAGGAAAATGATCAAGTAAATCCCTCACAGTACCCGGTGGAGAAAACCCGTGGTCATCGGCAAAGGAGAGGGAGAAAATCTTGCCGCTATAATTTGTATAGCCAGCGGTATCGATGCCCTTGTCTGAAAACAGATAGTCGTCGGCCAGGCTCCAGTTGCGCCAATCCCATGCTACGCCTCTGGGCAAGTCATGTCCTACACCAGCCTTGCCAGGGAAATAACCCAGACCATGCAAGAACAAAGGCGTGAGCAAGTGCCAGGCGAATAACATGCGTGGCCATTGTCCCCTTGGGTAAAGGCGCCAGTTGCAGGTGCCTGAAGCGAGCAGGATCAGCCGCGGTACATGTTGCAGGGCAGGGGCCAGGGCTGCCAGGTGCCCGCCTGAACTATGTCCCAGTACGGTCACTTGTTCCCAAGGCACGGCGAGGGTGCTGACCGTAGAGCGCAGGACGGCATCCATATCCAACTGGCCCCAGTCACGCATGCGTGCTGTCTCCTGCTTTGCGTGGCCCGATTGCGATGCGCCTATGCCGCGGGCATCCCAGGTCAATACGTCATAGCCATTGTGGGACAGGTGTAGTGCCAGGTGACGATAAAAACCTTGCGGAACACCGGTGGCTGAGTTGATCACAATAACACCGCGGCGCTTTGTTGCCTGGTCTGTCGCCTGGTGCGGGAACAGGGTATTGGCAAGTTGTCTGCCATCTGCACAAATGATATTCATCATGGGTAAGCGAGCCTGGTTCTGATAGAGAATTGCATGCATTGAGTAGACGCCTAAAACGTCTGCAAACCATGGTAATCTATGGACTTAACTCCACAGTCAAGCACTATGCGTATTTCTGAACTGGAACAATTATCCGGGCTTAGCCGCGACACCATACGCTACTATGAGCGCATAGGTTTGCTCGCATCGCCACCACGTTCCGACAATGGTTATCGCAGCTATGAAGCCCATACTGTGGACATCCTGAAATTCATCAAGATGGCGCAGCAAATAGGTTTTTCACTGGATCAAATGCGAGAGGCCTTGCCTCATTTAAGCCAGCCACCAGAGCGATGTGAAGAGTTGTTGACTGCCATGCTGGAAAAACGGCAAGAGATCATCCAGCGTATTGCCGATGAAAAGGCCAGGCTGGCATTGCTGGATAAACTGATGCAAAAATTTCTGGGCGAGCAGAGTCAGACTGCATATATGGACGAGAAAAAATGCCAGTTACAGCAGAATGCAGATCAAGATGTATCTGCACTCTGTAAACTGATGCATGCTTCAAAATTATGCTGATTGCTGGCAGCGCTGGTTCCAGTGTTTTTCCCAGCGCCGCCCATCCATTTAATACCAACTCAGATCATGCTATCGAAGCGGTAGCGGACCCTGTGCCTGCATTTGCCATGTGCTGGTCTATCACTGCGCGCAAGTTTGTATCGGTAATCGTCAATACATCAAAGACATGCAAGGCCTTCAATGCGGGCAAGGCTTCTATGATCATGTCTTGCGCCTGCTGGCGCTGCTCGCTGCTGCTTGCAGGGTTGCTGAAACTCATGGCATTGGATAAAAACGCGGCGATGGTACCTTTCCTGATTTGCATGCCACCAAAGTTTGCGCTGTTGATATTGTCTGGGAGTACGTCTTCTGCTTTCATGATTTTTCCTTGTCCATTCGTGAATAAAGTTGATGCGGTGTGGAAGCTGTATCTTGATCCTCATGCACAAAAAACGCTTGCGATATAATGCCAGCATGTATCGCATTGAGGCCAAACCACTTCCTTTGATTTCTCCCGCACGCGCCAATGAGAGTAATGGCGCGCTGGTGTATGCCGTTATTGCCAGCGGGGAGGTTAGGCAGACGCCCGAACATAGCCATGAGCGCGGTCAGATCGTGGCGGCGACTTCAGGCGTGCTGGTGATTGCTACCGGGCACCAGCATCTCATCGTCCCTGCGGGTTATGCCATCTGGCTGCCGCCCCATCATGTCCATGCCATGCGCAGCAGTCATGTATTTACCGGGTGGAGTGCTTATGTCGCTTCTTGTGATGACTTGCCTGTGCAAGCGCAGATTTTGCAGGTATCCGGTTTATTGCGCGAAGCGGTATTGCGGGCCGCGAGCTGGCCAGAGCCTGATCATTTGCACCCGGCGCAAGAACGGGTGCTGGCCGTCATCGTCGATGAAATTGCCGGTTTGCCGCGACAGGAATTCATATTGTCCATGCCGGCAGACCGTCGCCTTTTGAAAATCGCCACAGCCCTGCTTGAAACGCCAGGCGATACACGCTCCATGCAAGACTGGGCAAGCTGGGCTGGCATAGCACCACGTACCTTGACACGTCACTTTGCGCAGGAAACCGGCATGAATTTTTCTGACTGGCGTCAGCGAGCGAGGCTCATGCATGCCCTGGAATTACTCGCAGGTGGAACGCCTGTGACCAATATTGCGCTTGAGCTTGGCTACGATAGCCTGAGCGCCTTCATCGCCATGTTCAAGCGTCATTTTGGTATGCCGCCCAGCCAGTTTGCAGGCAGGGATTAAGGCGTATCATTGCAGAGCCAGAGAAAGGGAATAGATCATGCTTATCAAGCACGAATTTGAAGTCAGGGCCAGCGCCAAATATTTGTTTGATCTGACCCAGGATTACACGCTCAGGGCAGAATGGGATACCCTGACCACAGAAGCCTATCTGCTTAACGATGCCAAAGAGGCAGCGCTGGGAGTGCAGGCGCGCTGTATAGGTGGCAATGGGCTGGCGATGGACATAGAATATATGTCGTATAAACCTAATGAGGTAGCCGCCGTTACCATGGTCAGCGGCCCCTATATCTTTGATCATTTTGCTGGCGGCTGGCAGTTCAAAGCTTTGTCTGATGAACTCACGCGAGTGCGTTTTTCTTATAATATCACTGCCAAGCCAAGATGGCTGTCATGGATTTTGACACCCATACTGTGCTTCAAATTCAAGCGTGAAACAGAAAAACGCATTGTCGCCCTGACAGCCTACGCTGAACGGCAATTTCCTGCCGTTCAAGCCAGCTTGAATGCCATTTAATGCACTCAGGTCGAATATCAGGTTGAGTATTGGCGGCTTAGCGCAGGTGCTTTGCTTTTGGATGTTGTATGTGTACTGTGATGTTTGGGCTGAGGATAGGTAATCAGGAAAGTCTGCCTTTTATCACCCATCAGTGCGCGTAACTCCTTGATACTGAGGTCGCTGATCTCGTGCATGCTGATCATCAGCGATGCGCCTATGGGCAAACGCAAGTGGCGGATTTTGCTAATCACAGGTGGGGCCACATCCAGCATCTTTGCCAGGGCTGCATCATTTTTTAAGCGCAAGCGCCTGATCAGGGTATCAAACAGGCGATTGGGATCATACTTGACTTTATCCGACTGTGGATTGAGTAGGTCGCTCATTATTCATCCTTTACGTTTCTTAAGTTCATGAAGCAAGTGCAGTAAGCTTAATAAACAGAAGAAACTTTGTATGTGCGCGAACTCACATAAGGAATGAATGGTAATGGATAGCAAGGAATCACAATGTCTCGTGAGCGGCCTGCTTAGTTCTGCTTACTCCTGCTTATTCTGCTTTTGCAGGGCATCAGCCAGCAAGCGCAAGGCTTTTCTGACCACCTCATTGTCCAGCACCAGCAAATTGTCACCCACATACCATTCAAACATGCATTGCTCTGGCAATGCCGTATGCACGGCATTATTGAATAGCCATATCCCGTGTTCCTGCGCGATACGATTACGGATGGCGATTGCGGTTTCCCGTGTAACAGGCAAATACAGGTGCAACATATTGCATTGAGGCGTTGCCGGATTGGTTTTGAATTGTGGGTAGGCACGCAATTCTTCATACAGCCATTGCGTACGCGCAAAACAGGCGGGCATCGCGGCCAGCCTTTCATCAAGCTGCATGGCGGCTGCCACGACATAGGGACTGCGGCGAAATACACTGCCGCCTTGCCTGTGCATCCAGACTCTGGCTTTGGCAATGAATTCTG
The DNA here is from genome assembly GCF_003201815.1 of Undibacterium pigrum. Taxonomy (GTDB): domain Bacteria; phylum Pseudomonadota; class Gammaproteobacteria; order Burkholderiales; family Burkholderiaceae_D; genus Undibacterium; species Undibacterium pigrum. Next base: position 137,366 of record NZ_QJKB01000010.1, on the reverse strand, counting down.
CACTGCCCAGTAACATGGCACCACCCAGCCCGCCTATACCTTTGTAAAAGGATACATAGGCCGTATCAAAGCCCGCAGCTACTTCGGCCAGGCTGCGGCCGTAACCTGCGGCAGCTTCCCACAGACGTGCGCCATCCATGTGCAGATGGATATCCTGTTCCCGGCAATAGGTTTTTATGTCATTCAATTCTTCCCACGCTGGCAATTGCCCACCTATTTCACGCATGGGCAATTCATACTGGGCGGCGGCGATTTTTTCTGGTTGAGCCTGCAAGTCCTTCTTTGTCCATGGGCGATGTGGATTGCCAATTTGCAGGGCCTGGAAATGTTGCAGCAATTGATAATTGCTTCCCTCGTGGATGAGGATATGCGAGCTGGCATGCAGGGCGACCAGTGAGCTGCCTCTTTCTTCACAGGCCAGGCGCAATGCCGTGACCTGGGTCAGGGTGCCAGTGATGCAAAACAGTCCCGCTTCCATGCCGAGCAGGGCTGCGACTTTTTTCTCGAAGCCTTGCACCAGTTCACCTTCGCCATAGGTGTCATGCTTTACCTGATGCTCTTCGCACCAGCCTGCCATGCGCGCAAAGCTTTCTGCCGGGCTTAAGGTGCGATGTCCCGGTAAAGTGACGGTACAACTCAGGCGCAATGTGCTTATTTCAGCATCGGTCACAATATTCTCCTGCAATATATTTGGAATGCAAAAAATGTTTCGGCTAAGCATCAGTATGCCATGCCGATTTGCTGACTTGTACGCTAAAATCCCAGAATACATTTACTTTCAACTGGTCTAGCGCATGTCATCACATACCAACTATCCTGCTGACTTCATTACACCCTATGAAGCTGGCAATCAAAACCAGACTACCACCTGGGAAGCCTGCATACAGTTTTATCAGAATCTTGCTACGCAATTTCCTGGTATTTTGCAGTTTAGCCAGATCGGCGTGTCCGACAATGGCAAGCCCATCCATGCAGGCATAGTAACGGCAGATGGCGTGTTTGACCGGGCCCGTATCAAACAGGAACAGCGCCCCATCTTTTTTAATAATAATGGCATACACCCAGGCGAGCCAGAAGGCATTGATGCCTGCATGGCCCTGGTACGCGATTTTTGCTTCCAGCCTGAACGTCTGGCTGCATTGGGTAAGACAGTCTTCCTGTTCATTCCTGTCTACAATGTCGATGGCTGTCTCAATCGCCAGAATACCTCGCGTGTGAACCAGGATGGGCCTGAGCAATTCGGTTTCCGGGGTAATAGCCTGCATCTGGACCTGAATCGTGACTTCATCAAATGCGATAGCGAAAATGCCCAGGTCTTCAATCGCTTTTTCAGCGAATGGAGCCCGGATGTCATGGTCGATACCCATACCTCAAACGGTGCGGATTATCACTACACCATGACCCTGATACAAACCCAGGCCGACAAGCTGGGTTATGGCCTTGGGCCATTCCTGCGCAATACCATGTTGCCGGCAATTTATGCAGAAATGCAGACGCGCGGCTGGCCGACTTGCCCCTATGTGAATCCAGTCAAGGACAGCCCTGACCACGGCATAGAAGATTTTCTCGAAACACCGCGTTTTTCTACCGGTTATGCAGCACTGCATCACACCATAGGTTTCATGCCAGAAACCCATATGCTGAAACCTTTCGCCGATCGTTATGACTCCATGCGTGCCCTGGTGGAGACAGTATTGGCATTCACGGTGGCGCATGGAGCACAAATCCAGTCCTTGCGCGCCGAGGCACGTCTGGCTGTCAGCCAGGCACAACAAGTCGCTGTTCACTGGGCAGCAGATCATGACCAGCCTTCGAGCTTCCTGTTCAAGGGATATCAGGCGGTATATAGCCCCAGCGTGCTGGGCAATTACACCCGTCTGTCATATGACCGCAGCCAGCCATGGGAAAAACCTATCGCCTACTACGACCATTTTGTCGCCGATATCAGCGTAGCCAGGCCCAAAGCCTACCTGATACCACAAGCCTGGCGTGCAGTGATAGAGCGCCTGCAATGGAATGGCGTGCAAATGCACAGGCTGGACAGCGACACCAGCTTGCAGGCCCAGGTCTATGGCATACAGTCTGTACAGTCCCGCCCACATGCCTATGAAGGCCATATGTTCCACGACGACGTGCAATTGCAACAGTTTGAAGAGAGTATTGTTGCCCATGCTGGTGATTATCTGGTATCACTGGATCAGCCAGATGCACGCTATATCGTCGAGACGCTGGAACCGCAAGGGCATGACAGCTTCTTCCGCTGGGGCTTCTTTAATAGCGCCCTGGAAAAGAAAGAAGCTTATTCAGATTATGTATTTGAAGACACTGCTACTGAGATACTGAACACCGAACCAGAAGTGAAGCAGGCTTTCGAGCAATGGAAGCAGGCAAATCCAGAGTTGTTGAGCAATCAGCAGGCTGTGCTGGACTTCATTTTCAAGCATTGTGCCAAGTACAAAGAACCAGAATGGCGACGCTATCCGGTGTTGCGCATAATGCATTGATATTTTGAAAATTGTTACAAGTTTTTACAGAAACATAATAGAATCTTCCGTGGTATTACCTGTAGTTTCATTCACGGAAGTTTATTGAAAGGTTAAAAGTCATGTCTAAATTGCTTGAGTATTTGAATACACTGGATAAAGATGCGGCTGCGCGTGAGGCGCATGCTAAAGACCCAAACGGAGCGATGCAAAGTTTTGGTTTGAATGATGATGAACAGACAGCCTTATTGTCACGTGATAAGCAAACTGTTGCAGATTCTTTGGGGATTTCAGCCGAAGAATTGCCTGCTATTGATTCTGTTGAGTCTCCATACTAGTCACAATTATTGTAATTGATGATGAGCTTCCGGCATTTAAGAATAGTAGTTTCGGTTGTGCTATTGATTGCCGGAAGCATTGTATCCTCCTATGCACAAGAAAAAAGCACATTAACTATTGATGAGTTGCTTGTACAGGCTGGAAAAGAAATAAAATTTTCTCCAGAAAAAACTACAGATACACTTTCTAAGTTGCAAGCATTCCAATCTCAATTTAATGAAGAGCAACGGGACAGGTTTTACGTGCTTGGAGCTTCTGCTTTTGGATTCAAGGGGCGACATAAAGAAAGGGTGGAGTTAGTTCGCTCCATCATTGATAAAGTCACTAACCCCGATAATAAAGTCCGGCTTTTATATCAATTATCTTCAGGGTATACCCATCTTGGAGAGTATGAGCATGCTTTGGTCGCAATGAATGAAAGTATTTTGTTGTTACCAAAGTTGAAAAGTCAATTTGCGAAAATGGATACATTGCAGGCTGCAATTACCCTGCTTAATTCTTTGCGCGCATTTGATGAGTCCTTAGCTTATGCGGAGAGACTTGTTGAAGTTGGAAATGAAGATGAAAAAACTAGCGTAAAGTGTGTTGGTGTTGCCGATCAGGTTGAAATCAATTTATTGCGTGGTGAAAGACAGCGGGCAAGAGCTATATTGCCTGAAGCTATACGCATATGTGATGAAAGAGGCAGCATGGTAATTTCGCAGATATTGCGCGCATTGGCTGCAATCGATTTAATAGACTCTGGCAACTATCTTCAGGGAAAAGGAGCCGGAATACCATTGCTCAAAGAATTTCTCGAAGTGAATAAAGGTTCTGACTATAGAACTCAGCTCGAAGAAGCCTTGGCAAGGGCCTTTTTAAATACAGGTAACTTAGAGCAAGCAGAGCACTATGGTGTGCTTTCTTACCAGCACGCAAAGTCAGGTAATGCTGTTCACTTGATGGAAAAAACAGCAGAAACAATGGCGAGCATCAAACGAGCGCAGGGGCAGTACCCAAGTTCTCTTGAATATTATGAGGCAGCTCTGGTATTAAAGAATCGCGTTTTAGATGATCAGTTGCATAAAAATTTGGCATTTCAGCGCGTCAAATTCGATACGCAAGATAAAGCAAATCAAATGAGTTTGCTTGAACAAAAGAACAAAATTCTGGCAGTTGAACGTGAGCTGGAAAAAAAGAATAATCAAAATCTTTGGTTGTTTATTTCTTTGGTAGTAGTCATTTTGGTCGTATTAAGTTTATGGCTCATTAAAACCTTGCAACAGAAAAATCAATTCCGCCAGTTTTCACAAACAGATGGCCTGACTCAGGCTGCCAATCGTATGCATTTCATTAGCTTTGCCAATGACGCATTTAAAATGCGCACTGGCAGTGTCAGTGTCATTTTGTTTGATATGGATTTGTTTAAGAATATTAATGATACTCATGGCCACGCAACGGGTGACTGGGTTTTGAAAGCCGTTAGCGAAACTGTCAAAACACATTTACGTAAAGTGGATTTGTTTGGACGCCTTGGAGGCGAAGAGTTTGGTATCTGCATGCCTGATTCAAGCCAGGCCTCAGCCTTGCAACTTGCTGAGCGCTGCCGTATGGCAATTGCCATGATAGATACCGAACCCAGCGGTCATATGTTCTCCTTGTCTGCCAGTTTTGGTGTCGCCACGGTAGATGGAAATGGCCTTAGCAATTTTGATGAAACCCTGGAAGCTGCTGACAAAGCACTGTATAGATCCAAGGCGGAAGGGCGCAACTGTGTGAATGTTTTCAGACAGGCATCCTGATATTTAATGATTATTAAAAATATATTTTACCTTGCTTTAAAATTAAGAATAAAATCATCAACGGTATTGCCCCCGATGTTTTAAAAGCCAAGGAGAAAAGTATGTCCAAGCTATTAGATTATCTGAATGCCCTAGACACAAATGCCATGCTTATTCAGGCACACAAATCTGATCCATTGAAAACCAGCCGTGAATTTGGTTTGTCTCACGACGAGCAACAAGCCTTGGTTCTTCAGGATAAACAAAAAATAGCAGCGTTTCTTGATATTCCATTTCGCGATTTTGATGCAATTGACTCACTTGTTGGGCACTTTGATGCGGATGGCAATCAAAAGTCTGCGAATGTCGATGAAGCAGAACTTGTTGACTAACTTGTTATTTTACCAAGCCAATTAATTATTTCTGAGCCAGGCCGTAGCTTCGCGACCAGGCTCAGTTTGGCAAAATTACAGTATTTCCAATACCTACATCTAAAAATCTATGACAAATCAAAAACAAGGTTCACTGGTCTGTGTCGGCACAGGTATGCGTATGGCCGGGCAATTGACGCCGATTGCGCAAAGCTATATGGAATCTTTCGATATCGTCATTGCGGCGGTGCCCAATATTTTTACGCGCAAATGGTTGCAAGGTGTTGCCAGGGAATATGTCTGCCTGAATGACCACTATGAAGACACCAAGGTCGATGGTAAAACCCGGCGCGATACCTACCGGCGTATGGCCGACACCATTTTGAAAGAGGTTCGCGCAGGCAAGAAAGTCTGCGCTGCCTTCTACGGCCACCCAGGCATCTTCGCCTGCATCTCGCACATGGCGATTGCCGAGGCGCGTGAAGAGGGTTATGACGCGCATATGGAACCAGGTATTTCTGCGCTTGATTGTCTGGTCGCTGACCTGGGTATAGATCCTGGCAGCCACGGCATGCAATCCATGGAATCTACCCAGTTCATGATCTATAAACGGACTCTGGACCCGACTGCCTTGCTGGTGCTGTGGCAAGTAGGCATCGCTGGGGACTTGACCTTGAAGCGCTTCGATACAGAATCAGCGCATCTGCAAATACTGGTGAACAAGCTGGCACAGTATTATCCGCTGGATCATGAAGTCATTTTGTATGAAGCTGCCACAGATCCACTGGAAAAAACACGTATAGATAAGCTGCCTCTGGGGGATTTGCCTAAGATGTCTTACAAGCAAATCACGACACTGGTAATACCACCAGCGCAAACCCTGGAAAAAGATCAGGCGATTATTGATGAACTCAATGCTCTTGCAGCTTTGAGGGCACAAGTCCCGCAGGCAGCCTGATCGAAATTGCTGGCTGTCATTCATTCCGGGCAGTCCTGGATATAGCTGAGCCTGTCCGATAACGATAAGCCTTTTATAGCTAACGCTGATTGCGTTAGCTATGAGAGGCTTTTTTATTGGCCGTCTGTAATGCAGATTGCCTGCTAAAGCCTGCATACCACTTTTAAAAGTGCGTAAAAGAGTCCAGGTGTTTAATTTACAAGTATATTTATCAGGTCTGCCAGGTTACAAATATCTGCTTTCAATTTGATTTACACTTATTTAGAATTGGTCGCGTGAGACAAAATGGTTTGTCAACATGTTGGGGGATACTGATGAAAAAAATGATGAAAAACACTTTGTTGGGACTGGCTTTGGCTGGTAGCTTGTCGGTGGCCTTTGCTGAAGGCGTGGACACTTCTGTTGATGGTATTTTTAATGCTTTGACGACAACAAGCAATTTGCAGGCAACTGTAGATGGCCTGGTTGCCAGTGGTGCTAATCCACAATCCATCGTTTCTGTGGCTGCTGCTGCAGGCATTCCGCTGGATACTGTCAAGGATTTGCAAGTGTGCGTCAATTCTTCAGCACCAGATGCGACTGTATTGAGCGCTTCCTGCATGAGACAGCGCAGCCTGGTAACTGCCTATGCTGCAGGTGTGAATGACCCTATGAAATATTTGCCAGCAACTGCTGCAGGCAAGCGTCAGAACAAAGACGTCAGCAAAACCAACTGATACGTCCGGTTTTGAAAAAAGGCAGGCATGTTGATCATGTCTGCCTTTTGTCATTCTGGCCTGACCGTCTGGCCGGGACTGAACTGCGATGTGTGTCATGTGTGCCGTGTGTCTGCCTTGTTCAAGCCTTTTTCCTGAGCGGGGCCAGCAATTCACCAAGATCATTGTGATCGATCTCATACATCAATTCCAGCAGGCGACCTATTTCACCTTTGGGAAATCCTTCCCGCGCAAACCAACCCAGATAATTGCCAGGCAAGTCGGCGATAACAGTGTCTTTATATTTGCCATAAGGCATTTTAAAACTCAATAGTCTTTGCAGGTCATCGGCTTGCATGCGCTTAATCCTCTGTTTTTTTAGCGGATTCAGTTGGCGGTGCTGTACTTGTTGCAGCCTGGCTGGCAGTAGCCGGGAGTGTGGGAGCAGGTGGCGCTGTGGCTGCCTTCTTTTCTTCTTCCACTTCCTGCACATAGGGTACGCTGTCCAGATAGCGGTCTACCAGCTCAAAAAATTGCTCATAAAACTGGCCAGTGGGAATGGTTTCGCTGGCAACCTTGACCAGTGCATCATCTGTAGAGCCAAATGGCAGGGATACCGAGCCTATGGCGCTGACGCCTATGCTGGCAGAGGTATTGCTTTTCTTTAGTGAATAACGGTCACGTACGGCATTGGCAAAGACGGTGGTGCTATTGCTGCCCTTGCTGTCCGCCACGCAAACGACATTGAATTCAATTTCTGCATGTACATCCGCTTCAGGCTGGTATTTCCTGCGGCCTTTGAGTACCGAAGGCTTCCAGTCGCTGATGACATAGCCCTGGCTCAGCAGTGCGCGGCGCGCAGCTTCGCAGGCACTTTTTTCAGTACCGGGAAAGCTGCGGGTAAATACGCCAGTGGCACCGAATTCTTCATGCTGCAGCCCCGCATGTTTGGAGCTGGTGGTGCAGGCGCTTAACAAGGCAAGAGCGAGTGTGAGTGGTACTAATAATTTGCGGTGAATCATCTTTATTTCAATTAATTGCTAGTCGAGGCTAGTATCTGAGGATACGGGCGCTTAAGCCAGCGCTTCCTTGGCTGCCTCTTCGGGTGTTAATCCATCAAAAAACAGATCGGTGAACCATTCTATCTGTTCCTCTATATGATCTTGTGCCTGGTTGACGGTAGCGCCGCCAGCGACCAGGAAGCCTTCTACTTCGGTACACCAGGCGATCAACGCCTCGGTTTCCGGGTCCAGTTCATTCTTTTTTGCCATGATATTTCTTTCTTGCCTAATTGAGCGTAGCCTCTATTTTAACTTGCCAGCACCCGGAAGGTGTTACGACAGCATTAAATACCAATTGGCCAGTGCTATATTGTTAAGATATAACGCGGTAAGAGCTAGTTTGGGTGACAGAGACGTGAAATTTAAAGAACTAAAATATTTTTACGTCTCATCAAGATCATCATTGCAGCACTGGTGTTCATCACCTCGGTGCACAGTGATATTGCTTCGATGGGCGGGTGCACTTGAAGTGCTATGGCCTGTTTCATCAGTGCATCACTGATTTCACTGAGAACAGGTTCTCTGTTCTCAAATATTGTTGAACCTGGCAGTTCACTGGCGATGAATCTACCTGGACGTGAATGCGATTGTTGAGCTGGCGGCTTCGTTACTGAACTTCAGGAACTCTTGAAGCATGTTTTTCCCCAGAGCTTCGCCTGTGGCGACTATCGTACAGAGACTGTATAGCTACGACGTGACGCTATACAGCTTCAGTTTCAACTAGAACTCATTTCATAAATAGGGGGGAGTGCGAACAAGGCGATTTGGGATGCAGTGCAAGGCGCGGCGCTGCTAAGGCTCCTGCCTTAGCGAAGGAGGGGGGCATTACGCGCAGCAATGCGCCCAAATCGTCAGTTCATTAAGGGTTTGTCTCATAACGCGTAATAGACTGGGTGAATTTGTTATCAATAACACCGCTATCGACTGCCATGTTCACACTAACAGCCGCAGTTATGAGACAAACGCATCTCATGGATATTTATGAAATGAGTTCTAACTATTGCAGATGCGCAGTCATGCGATTACGTTTTGCAAATCCTTGTTATGGTTTGACAATACTCAACTCTCATTCAAGTCTTTACTCGCCATGTTTTCATTTAAAGCGCATCGCCTTCAACAAAAGTAGTGCCGCACTTTCTGCATTTTGATCAGGTGCCGGTGGTCCCCAGCCTTTTTCTCTTGGCATCACCATGGGGGCATAACTTGTGCCAATGATATGGTAGGTCGTCTTACCATTGACAAAGATATAGTTTGAAGACACGTGGTGAGGCTTGTTTTGGACCGACACTTGATGGAAATAATGCAGAAAATTGCCCAGAGATTTGTTGTGTTGCAGTGTCGATAAAATAATGTCTTTATGCGTGTCAAGTGCACTCTTGATCGTTTTTAATAAGTCCGCGCTGTCGCCATCCACCGGTGGTGGCAAGGTGATTACTTCATAGGTGAACGGGAACATGCGTCCATTTGACACAATTTTCACTCCCTGCACTACGTTCGCTTCAGGAGAAAATTCAGAAATTTCCAGAGCCTGGGGATCCAGCGCTTCGATCTCGCTCAGATCAAGGCTGTAGGGCTTATCTTTAAAAATCGCTGCAGTGTCAGTTGCTGCTGACGCTGCTGGCGCAAGCAAAACCATCAGCAGTAATATCACGACACGGGGTAAAGCTTGAAGTCTCTGCACCTTCATTGATCAGCCTTGTTAAAAAGTTATAGCGACAGTCTATGCGAAATTGACATTTTAATAATGATAAAACTAAACAACAATGAATGCAAGTAGTTGGGCTTGGCAAGCAATTACAAGAGCGACTTTGGCCGCGAATGTCCGATAAAACACGGATCAACCATACCACCAGATGCTCGAGGCTAATGTTGCTACTGGAAAATTGAAGCAGACTAAAAAGAATATCTCTCGCCCCTGTGCGCTGAAGGGGCTTGAATCTAAAAACTCCCGGCAAATTGATAGCGCTTACCCGGATGCCACATGGTTACGCTGGTGGCGATCATGTCGCGGGAGCGGGTGGTTCTGTGCAGGACCAGACAGGCCTCTTTGGCGGATATATGCAGCATCTCGGCTATCTGTTTTGGGGGCAGCGCGGCTTCTATGCTGTAATCAACGCCTTGCAAGGGAGCCACCGCCACCAGATATTCATTCGGCGTCATGACGCTGAAGTCTTGTTGCAGGTATTCTGGTGTCACGCTGGAGTTAACCCAGCGGTCTTCTACCTGTATCGCCACTTCGTTTTCAAAGTGGACGATGACGGAGTGGAATAAAGTATGGCCCGCCTTGACCTGGAATTCTGCCGCCAGTTGTTCGGTCGCGACTTCTGCTTTCAGCTCATGCAATTCGCTGCGATGGGCATGGCCGCGGGAACGGATTTCTTCAGCGATGCTTTTGATTGCCACCAAGGTTGCCTGGTATTTTTGTTGTGCCACATAAGTGCCAGAACCCTGTATGCGCGTCAGTATTTGCTCACTGGTGAGCTCGCGCACCGCGCGGTTGACGGTCATGCGTGAGACACCAAACTGGCTGGCCAGTGTGGTTTCGGCAGGAATGGCATCGCCTTCTTTCCATTTGCCTGACTGGATTTCCTGGAGTAGGGTATCTTTGATGACTTGAAACGCTGGGGTATCTGGCTTGCTGGGTTTCACAGGATGGGTGGCATGGTAGTGATGGGTGTTTGCATTTTCTCATAGCATGGCAGTGATAGCGAATATATTGGCCTGCACCGTCACTTACTGTCACTTAATGTCACTTCTTGCGTGGCAATGCAGAAAATTTTCCGGCAATATCCAGCTCACGAAAACGCATGAGAATGAAATCAACAAACAGCCTGGTCTTGGCAGGCATCAGTTTGCTGCTGGCGTAGTAGAGGGAAATTGGGCCGATATCCGCATACCAGTCTGGCAGCAGGCGTATCAATGTGCCGCTTTCCAAATAGGGCAGGGCGTGTAACCTTGGTACCATGGCCACACCCAAATCCAGCAGGGAAGCACGGCACATGGCCTCCGGGTCATCCATGATGATGCGTGTCTTCAGTTCCATATGCGCTTCTTCACCCGCAGTATTGCGTAGCGTCCAGGAGCGCAGCCTGCCACTTTGTGGCGAGCGGCGCATGATGCCATCCAGATGAGTCAGGTCTGCAGGTTTTGCAGGCATATTGTGAGCTGCGATATAGGCAGGTGAGGCAACTGGTATGACATGAGCACGCCCGATTTCTCTTGCGATAACGCCAGGTACTAGCTCTATGCCGCCACCGATGGCAACATCAAATCCTTCTGCGATGATATCTACGCTGCGGTTATCAAAATGCAGGTCGGGTATGACATCAGGGTAGGTGTTAATAAAATCATTCACCGCAGGCAAAACATAATCTCGTCCAAAGGCCAGTGCCAGGCTGATCTTTAATACGCCAGCGGGTTTGCCTGCAACGTTTTCTACATTCGCCAGTGCCGCCTGTATGCTGTCCAGCCCACCCTTGATCTGCGCCAGGAATACTTCTCCCGCCTCCGTCAGCATCAGGCTGCGCGTGCTGCGCTGGAATAAACGTATTCCCAGGCGCGACTCCAGTTTTGCGACATTTTTGCTGACCGCCGCTGGCGTCAGCCCCAGATTGCGCGCTGCCTGTGAAAAACTGCCTGCTTCTGCACTGCGCACAAAGGATTCGATGCTGGAAAGAGTTTCCATGATGACCTTTCTATTTTCAACCTTTAGTTGAAAGTAATGTAATCGATTATGGACTACTTGTAATCATTTAAAAAGCACAAAATAGCTACATCCAATCACGGATTAAAGAAATTAAACCGAATCAAACTTAAGCAAGCCAACTAAACAGGAGAACGACATGACACAAGCACTCAACACACAAGCAAACACATCCAAAGCAAACCTGGCTGGTAAAACAGCCTTGGTCACTGGCGGTTCACGCGGTATAGGCGCAGCCATTGCACGCAAACTGGCAACAGATGGCGCAGCAGTTGCCATCACTTATTCCAGCAGCGCACAGCAGGCAGAACAACTGGTTGCAGATATACGTTCAACTGGCGGCAAGGCGCTGGCTATCCGTGCTGATGCGCAAGATGCAGATGCCGTCAAACAGGCAGTGGCAAAAACGGTCGCAGAATTTGGCGGCCTCGATATCCTGGTCAACAATGCGGGAGCACTGGTTGCCGGTGGCATTGCAGATATCAGCATGGAAGATTATCAGCGCCTGATTGCTGTCAACGTGACAGGCGTGTTTGTCGCCTCGCAAGAAGCACAGCGTCACATGAAAGAAGGAGGTCGCATCATTAACATAGGCAGCGTCAACAGTGATTATGTGCCTGTACCTGGCCTGTCACTGTATGCTTTGACCAAAGGCGCGGTAGCCTCTTTCACCCGTGGCCTGGCACGCGACCTGGGCGCACGTGGCATCACCGTCAATAATGTGCAGCCCGGCCCGGTTGATACAGAAATGAATCCAGCCAACGGTGCTTTTGCTGACACCATGCGCAGCTACATGGCGACAGGTAAATATGGCACAGGCACACAAATCGCCAGCCTGGTTGCATACCTGGCGAGTGAAGATGCGGCATTTATTACTGGTGCAAATCTCAAGGCAGACGGTGGCTTTGATGCCTGATATCTGATGTTTGATATTGTGAGGCGAAGAGTGGAGCGGTTTCTGGCGATGGATTAAGGATGCGAATTGCTTCAGTCCATTACAAGGGCAGTATCCATGCTTCCCAGCCAGTATCTGGTTTTCCGTCAAAGCGTCGATAAAATTGCCTGGCGTTTTCATTGCCAGGCAATACATCCCATTTTAATCTGCCGCAACCATGCTGCCTGGCATCGGCTATCAGGGTTTCCATCAGTGCCTTACCGATGCCAAGCTGGCGCGCTGGTGCGGTAACATATAATTCTTTAAGCCGCCAATCCGGACGCAGGTCGTAGGTGAACGCAACTTCAACAAGAACAGCATAGGCCAGTAATGCACCTGCTGGTGTCGCCGCCACATAAGCCCTGAATTGTGGTCGTTCAGTATCCAGTCCACGTGCCAGCAAATCCTCGACGGTGACGCAAAATTCAGTCAGGTAATCTTCAAAGGCAGCCAGTTCACGCATCAGTTGCAGCAAGCCCGCAGCATCAGTAGCCAGGGCAGGGCGTACGTTGAATATCGCTGCTTCTGTCCCTGTACTCATGCCAGTTCAGTGACTTCTGTTGTCAGGCTGAAACCTTCATCCAGCCAGCCGGTAATGCCTCCCACCATGATTTTCACAGGGTGTCCCAATTGGGCCAGCTTGATGGCAGCTCGTGCCGCACCATTGCAATGCTGGCCAGCACAATAAGTCACAAACAAGGTGTCTGCCGGATAGCTGGCCAGTTTGGAGGCGATGATCTTGCCTCTGAGCAGGTTGATAGCACCGGGCACATGGCCCTTGGCATAAGACTCAGGGCTGCGCACGTCCAGCAAGACAAAATCTGCCATGCCTTCAGACATTGCATGGTGGGTGTCCCAGCAATCTGTCTCAAAACGCAGGCTGTCTGCAAAATGAGCGATGGCTTCCTGGCTGCTGGCTGCGGCGACTTCAGTAACGACGGACATGGTTTTTGCCTTTCATGGTGTGGTTGAACGTGTAGCTATTGTCGGCTGCTTCGCTTTAGGTGGGGAGTGGCGTTAACGGCATTGTCCGGTAATATCACGCCAAAATGACTGGTGACTAAAATTTTTGCACTTTCCCTTTATTATTCGCTTGCAAAAGTTGTATATACAACTTAAACTTTCTCTCAATGATTCAGCTTTGTCCGGTTTTATGTATTTTTGTTTGCTTGGCCGGATTCTTTAATTTGGGCGGTATATCTGCGATTTTGCCGCTATCCTGTATTCACTGACTGATGGAGAGAGACTATGAACAACGATCCACGCTGGGATGCCAGCCGCGAAATCCACGCACCACGCGGCGCAGAAAAAACCTGCAAGACCTGGGTAGCCGAAGCGGCCTACCGTATGATCCAGAATAATCTTGACCCTGCGGTGGCAGAAAACCCCAAGCATCTGGTGGTCTACGGCGGCATAGGCCGCGCAGCCCGCAACTGGGAATGCTATGACCAGATCCTGGCATCGCTAAAAGAACTCAATGAAGATGAAACCCTGCTGATACAGTCCGGCAAACCGGTAGGCGTGTTCAAGACGCACGAAGATGCACCCCGTGTACTGATCGCCAATTCCAACCTGGTACCAAAATGGGCCAACTGGGAACATTTCAATGAACTAGACCGTAAGGGCCTGTTCATGTATGGTCAGATGACTGCCGGTAGCTGGATATATATTGGTACGCAGGGCATAGTCCAGGGCACGTATGAAACCTTTGCCGAGGCAGGCCGCCAGCATTTCAATGGTGACTGGGGTGGCCGCTGGATATTGACAGCTGGTCTCGGTGGCATGGGTGGTGCGCAACCTTTGGCGGCCAGCTTTGCAGGTGCAGTATCTCTCAACATCGAATGCCAGCAATCAAGCATAGACTTCCGCCTGCGTACCCGTTATGTCGACAAGCAAGCTAAAGATCTCGATGATGCACTGGCACTTATCAAACATCATTGCGATCGTAAAGAAGCAGTGTCGATTGCCTTGCTCGGCAATGCCGCCGAAATATTGCCAGAACTGGTCAAACGTGCAAAAGCAGGTGGCATGAAACCTGATCTGGTAACAGATCAAACTTCTGCCCATGACCTCATCAATGGTTACCTGCCTATAGGCTGGACCGTGGCTGAATGGAAGGCTGCGCAACAAGACGCTACGCAACATGCGAAACTGACTGCCGACGCTTCACAAGCCTGCGCTGTACATGTACAAGCCATGTTGGATTTCCACGCCATGGGTATACCGACAGTTGATTACGGCAATAATATCCGTCAGGTGGCTTTTGACACCGGCGTCAAGAATGCCTTTGACTTCCCTGGCTTTGTACCTGCATATATCCGCCCGCTGTTCTGCGATGGTAAAGGCCCATTCCGTTGGGTAGCTCTTTCGGGTGACCCGGAAGATATCCGTAAAACTGATGCCAAGATCAAGGAATTGTTCCCTGAAAATAAAGGCGTACACAAATGGCTGGATATGGCGAGCGAGCGCATCGCCTTCCAGGGTTTGCCAGCGCGTATTTGCTGGCTGGGTCTGGGTGAGCGTCATATCGCTGGTCTGGCCTTCAATGAAATGGTCAAGAATGGTGAATTGAAAGCACCTATCGTCATAGGCCGTGACCATCTGGACACAGGCTCAGTCGCCAGCCCCAACCGCGAAACCGAAGGCATGCGCGATGGTACGGATGCAGTCTCCGACTGGCCTTTGCTGAATGCTTTGCTCAATACCGCTGGCGGCGCCAGCTGGGTATCGCTGCATCATGGCGGTGGCGTAGGCATGGGTTACTCTCAACATTCTGGCATGGTCATCGTTGCTGATGGTACTGAAGCTGCGGCGAAACGCCTGGCACGTGTACTGGTCAATGACTGTGGTTCTGGCGTTATGCGCCATGCGGATGCAGGCTATGAGCAGGCTGTTGCTTGTGCTGAGCGTGAGGGCTTGAATTTGCCTATGATTAAAGGTGGTAAGTAAGCATAAGTGATTGGGGTAATTCCGTAGGTTGGGCCGGGCCTCGCTAGGCTACGGTTTACCAACCCAACACTCAGCTCTTAAAGAACGTATTTTATCGAAGGCCCAGTGTTGGGCTGATGAGGCGTAGCCCAACCTACAAAAGCTAACTGCGCAAACGACGACATTTAAAGTATTCAGGAAAAACACATGAGTAATCATTTTGAAATTCAACCCGGCCAATTCACGCTGAGCGATTTGCGCTCTATCTGGATCAAGGCGCAGCCCTTGAAGCTGGCAGAATCTGCCTATGCGGCCATCAATGCATCATCCGCCACCATCGATAAAATCGTTGCCAAGGGTGATGCTGCTTATGGCATCAATACTGGTTTCGGCAAACTGGCCAAGACCCGTATCCCTGACGACCAGCTGGAACTCTTGCAGCGCAATCTCATCCTTTCGCATTCCGTCGGCTCTGGTGAATTCATTTCTGATGAAGTCGTGCGTCTGATTTTGGCGATGAAGATCGCCAGCCTGGCGCGTGGTGTCTCTGGCATACGTGCTTCTGTGATTGACAGCATGATCGCCATGTATAACGCAGGCATCATGCCGACTATCCCGGTCAAGGGTTCGGTCGGCGCATCTGGCGACTTGGCACCTTTGTCGCATATGACACTGGCTATGCTGGGTGAGGGCGATGCACGGGTGAATGGCAAGCTGGTGCCAGCCAAAGAAGCATTGGCTGCTGCTGGTATCAAGCCTGTCGTTCTGGCTGCGAAGGAAGGCCTGGCACTCATCAACGGTACGCAAGTATCCACTGCACTGGCCTTGAATGGCCTGTTCCTGGCCGAGCGCTTGCTGGAAGCTGGCACTATTACCGGTTCCTTGTCAGTCGATGCTGCCAAGGGCAGTGATGCACCATTTGATGCGCGCATCCATAGCAGCCGTGGTCAGCCCGGCCAGATTGCGACAGCGCAGATTTATCGCAGCCTGCTGGAAGGCAGTGAAATTCGTCAGTCCCATCTTGTCAATGATGAGCGCGTGCAAGATCCATATTGCCTGCGTTGCCAGCCGCAAGTCATGGGTGCCTGCCTCGACATCATCAATAATGCAGCACGCACTTTGCTGATAGAAGCGAATGCGGTGACGGACAACCCGCTGGTGTTCGTGGAAACCGGCGAAGTCATTTCTGGTGGTAACTTCCATGCAGAGCCCGTAGCTTTTGCGGCAGATACCCTGGCGCTGGCGATAGCAGAAATTGGTTCCATCTCTGAACGCCGCATCGCCTTGCTGATCGATTCATCGATTTCTGGCCTGCCACCTTTCCTGGTGCCTTCCTCTGGTTTGAATTCTGGTTTCATGATCGCCCATGTGACTGCAGCGGCACTGGCTTCTGAAAACAAGTCACATGCTCATCCATCCAGTGTGGACAGTATCCCGACTTCTGCGAATCAGGAAGACCATGTCAGCATGGCGACCTACGGTGCACGCCGTTTGCATGAAATGGCCCACAACACGGCGACCATCGTTGGCATAGAATTGCTGGCTGCGGCGCAGGGCGTGGACTTCCATGCGCCTTTGCAAACATCAGCGATGCTGAAGCAAGTCCACACGCTTTTGCGCGAAAAAGTGGCTTTCTATGATAAAGACAGGTTCTTTGCTCCTGATATAGAAGCAGCAAAAGCGCTGGTCGTTGAAGGCCATTTGAGCGCGCAATGCCAGCAGTTGTACCAAAATCTGTATTTGGCCTGATTCTGCTTGAAGCTTAACAGTTTGTATTAGGCAGCTTGTATTAAGCAGTTTGTATTAAGATAGTGGCTCTCTCATCTGGGAGGGCCATTTTTGTATTTTGTTGAAAGCTTTTGATTACCATGCGTAAGTGGACAAGACTCGATTATCAAACCATGCCATGGAAAAATGGCGGCGGCAGTACGACTGAGCTGGCGATATTTCCTACAGATGCCAGCCTTGATCATTTCGTCTGGCGTTTGAGTACGGCAGAAGTCAGCAGCAATGGCCCGTTTTCGCATTTCGCCCAGATAGACAGAACGCTGGCGATTTTATCTGGTGAAGGCCTGATACTGCATAGCGATAGCGAGCAGGTTCATGGCCAAAGTGTTTTCCTCAAGCAGGATAGCCTGCCGCATCAGTTCAAGGGTGAAACGCCTATCAATGCCGAACTCTTGCATGGCACTGTGCTGGACCTGAATATGATGACGCGGCGCGATGTCTGTACCCATCACATGCAAAGGCTGGAAGCTGGCAAGCATTTCATCGAAGCCAATGATGCCCAGCAGCTTTTGCTGTTTTGCGCCAAAGGCAGTGCCAGTCTGGCCACTGGTGAGACTTTGCAAGATTATGATTGCTGCCTGTTTGAAGAAGAGCATGAGCATCAGGGCATACGCCTGAATCTGCATGCTGACGAGGGCGCTGTACTGTATCTGATACGCATACAATTTTTGAGCATGGGTGACAGTTGATGACTACTACAGCTTTATCCTGGGATAGCTTGTGGACCAATGTCCACCTCGCATGCATGACAGATGGTTATGGCGAAATCGGGGATGCAGCCATCGCGGTCAAAGATGGCAAGATCGCATGGCTGGGCAGGCAAAGTGAATTGCCTGCCGGGTATGTCGCCGCCAAAACCCATGATGGCAAGGGCTGCTGGCTGACGCCCGGCCTCATCGATTGCCATACCCACCTGGTGTATGCCGGTAACCGCAGCAATGAATTTGAAGCGCGCCTGAACGGTGTCGCCTATGAAGAAATCGCCAGGCAAGGCGGTGGTATCAATGCCACTGTGCGTGCCACCCGTGCAGCGTCTGAGGATGAATTGCTGGCGGCTACGCTGCCACGCCTGCATGCGATGTTGGCCGAAGGTGTTACTACGCTGGAGATCAAGTCCGGCTATGGCCTGGACATGGAAACCGAGGCCCGCATATTGCGCGTGGCACGACGCATAGGGCGTGAATTTCCAGTACGTGTCAAAACTACGTTTTTGGGCGCACATGCTTTGCCGCCCGAATATGCAGGCAGGGCTGATGATTACATCAAACTGGTTTGCGAGCAGATGTTGCCAGCTTTGGTGGCTGAAGGTCTGGTCGATGCCGTCGATGTATTCTGTGAAAAAATAGGTTTCACGCCAGCGCAAACAGAACTGGTGTTCCAGGCTGCGCAAGCACATGGCTTGCCAGTCAAACTGCATGCAGAACAATTATCTGATCAGGGCGGTGCCGCATTGACGGCGAAATATCAGGGTTTGTCTGCCGATCATCTGGAATATTTATCGGATGAGGGTATAGCAGCGATGGCAGCCAGTGGAACGGTGGCCGTGCTCTTGCCGGGTGCGTTTTACTTTTTGCGCGAAACCAAATACCCGCCATTGGCTGCCATGCGTGCGGCTGGCGTGCCGATTGCGCTGGCAACTGACTGCAATCCTGGTACTTCGCCCATGACTTCACTGTTGCTGACCATGAATATGGCTTGCACCCTGTTCCGTATGACACCGCTGGAAGCACTGCAGGGTATTACCTGCCATGCAGCGCAAGCCCTGGGCTTGAGTGAAGAAACGGGCAGTCTGGCAATAGGCAAGGCGGCTGATTTTGCGCTGTGGGATATCGCCAGACCGGCAGACCTGGCGTATCACATCGCGGGTAACCCCTCGCAAGCCAAAGTGTTTGCAGGTAAGTTGCTAGCCTGATGATGTCTGAATTTCTTTTCTGATTGACATTTTTTAACCCCGCTTAGACGGGGTTTTCTTTTGATCGCTGTCGTTGAAGACTATAATCTTATACAGCCATACACAACGCACCAGAACCTACCATGACGACAATAAAACAAAAAATCACCAATGCAAACCAACGCTGGCACCTGGGGCGCTGGGCTGCAGGACTGGTTGGCCTGGTGTTATTGCTGGCCGCCCTGAGCTGGGCTTTTTTGCCGGGTGTCGTCAAACGCATCGCTGCCGAGCAAGTGCAGCAGCAGATAGGGCGCAAGCTGGATATGGCCGATATCCGCTTCTCCCCCTTCAAACTGGCGTTGACGATAGAAGGTTTGACCCTGTATGAGGCTGACCAGCGCACACCGGCAGTCAAGGTCAGGGAGTTGGTACTGAATCTGTCGCTGGCATCGGCGTTTCGTCAGGCCCTGATCGTTGATGAAGTCAGACTTACGGAGCCTTACGTGCATATTATCCGTACTCCGGGGGAGGGCTATGGCCGCTACAACTACAGCGATATCCTGGAAAAAATTGCCGCCATGCCCAAGAGCGAATCAACGACACGCTTTTCGCTGGCGAATCTGCAGCTTGCCGGTGGACGCATAGAGATAGATGACAAGGTCGTCAATGAACAGTTCAAGATAGAGGCACTGCAAATTGGTGTGCCCTTTGTGTCCAATTTTCCTAATCAGGTTGAGAGTTTTGTAGAACCCTTGTTGTCGGCCAAGGTCAATGGTTCAAACTTTGTACTCAAGGGCAGGGCCAGGCCATTTACGAATAGCCTGGATACTTCACTGGCAATCGATCTCGACAAGCTGGACCTGACACAATATCTGCCCTATGTACCTGTGGCCTTGCCAGTGAAAGTTCAGAATGCAAAATTGTCGACCAAACTGGATTTGATTTTTAGCCGCAAGAATGCCCATGCCGAACTATTGTTGGCGGGCGACGTCAATCTGGATGATTTGCATGTCAACGATAAGTCAGATGCACCCTTGCTGAAGCTGGGCAGCCTGCACGCGCAAATCAAGCAAGTCAACGTCATGACAGCCGCAGCCAGCATCAGCAAGCTGGAACTGACATCACCAGAAATTTGGCTGGATATCAATCAGCAGGGGCAATTGAACTGGGCTAGCCTGACCACTCCACCTGCGCCCGCTACCTCGTCCAAAGTTGGCAAAACGAATACCAAGAGTAAAGAAGTGCCCGTAACTGCCAGCACCGCTTCTGTCGCATCTTCCACGTCCGTGAGCGCTGCAAAACCGGCCGCTGCCTTGCAGCAATTGGCTGAACTGCAGCTGTCTAAAGGGATTTTGCATTTCCGTGATGCCAAACATGCCAACCCTGCGCAGACTGTCAACCTCAAAGATATCAGTTTGAACGCACGTGGTTTGTCATCGGCAGCAGATGCCAAAGCGGCAGTATTCAAGTTCGCACTCAGTGGTGAAAACGATGAGAGCCTGAAACTGGAAGGGGAGATGCAGCCACTGAATGGCACGGTCAAGGCGCAACTGGCTTTAAGCGCCTGGTCACTGGCTACTTACCAGCCTTTGTTGAGCAATTATCTGCTCGCCAGTGTCAGTGGTAAGTTTGATGTGAATGCGCAATTGCAAGTGCAAAAAGGCCTGGTGCAAGTTGATGATCTGGGTATGAAACTGAGTCAGTTCGCCATCAAACCCAAGTCTGCTGATGATGGCAGTTTCAACCTGAAAGCATTGACTGTCGATAAACTGACCCTGAACATGGAGAGCAGGCAAGTCAATATAGGCAGCGTGCTGTTTGATGGCCTGGTCACTGATGTGCGGCGTGATGAAAAAGCGGTATTGAACCTGAATAAGTGGCTGAAATCCAGTGCAAATGCCAATGTTGGAACAAGCGCTACTGTACCTGCGGTAGTAGATAATGTACCTGCCAGTTCGGCAAGTGCTGTCGCTACCACAGACTGGAAAGTCAAACTTTCCAGTCTGGACTTCAAGGACAGTGCCGTCAGCTTCAATGATAAATCCATGTCGCCAGAAGTAAAACTGAGGCTGGATGCCTTTAATTTGCATGCAGAAAAACTCAGCAGCGATATGTCGCAGCCAGTGAGAATGACTTTGCAGACAAATATCGGGAAAAAGTCTAAGCTCAGTCTCGATGCAACGGCAAATCCACAGTTGAAAAATATCATGGTGAATCTGGACGGGCAGGCTTTGCCAGTGTCTGCCTTGTTCCCTTATGTATCGCCCTATGTCAATGCTGCGCTGACACGTGGACGGGCTGACATCAAGGGTAAGTTAAGCTTGATTAATGCGCTGGACAATAACAGGCAAATCAATTACGAAGGCATGCTGGCGCTGAATGATTTCCATCTGCTGGAAAATGGTGCTGAAGAAGATTTCCTGGAATGGAAAAACATTGCTATGGAAGGTATCAGCGCGCAGATTGGTGGCGAAAAGCAATTGGTCACTTTGAAAAAACTGGTGCTGAATGATTTTTATGCACGCGCCATTCTGTCATCGAAGGGTAAGCTGAATATACAAACCATACTCAGCACCAAGAAAGCAGATGCAGAAGAGGCTGAAGCATCAGTTGCTGCGCCAACGCCAGTAGCCCAGGCCGATGATGCAGCAGCCAAACCGGTCATCAGCAAAACAGCAACGACAACGATCGTGACCGTGCCTTTACCGGCAAAAGTGGAAAAAACCAATCCCGTAGTGATACGGGTTGCCCAGACTACACTGAGTGGCGGTAATATCAATTTTACGGACAATTTCGTCAAGCCAAATTACACAGCCAATCTGACGGGTGTCGCCGGCACGATAGGTGCGATAGCTTCCGATAATCCACAAGCCGCTACCATAGAATTGACAGGCAAGGTCGATGATGATGCACCGCTGGTGATATCGGGCACATTGAATCCCTTGTCCAACCCCATCTTTATGGATGTGAAGGCCAGTGCAAATGGCCTGGAACTGACTCGGCTAACGCCCTATGCAGCCAAGTATGCAGGCTACATCATAGAAAAGGGCAAGCTGTCCATGCAAGTGTCGTATCGCATAGAAAACCAGCAATTGCAGGCCGAGAATGATGTGCGTCTTGATCAACTGACTTTTGGTGAGAGAGTCGATAGCCCGACTGCCACCAAATTGCCCGTTATGCTGGCCGTTGCCCTGCTGCGTGATAATCAGGGCCGTATTTCCATCAATTTGCCAATTACGGGATCATTGTCTGACCCGCAATTTTCAGTCGGCGGGATTATTTTCAAGGTATTCATGAATGTGATTACCAAGGCCGTGACTTCACCATTTGCCTTGTTGGGGTCCATGTTTGGTGGTGGGGAAGAGCTGGCTTATACAGAATTTTTGCCAGGTCAGACTGCGCTGACCCCTGCCACCACGGCCAAACTGGATAGCCTGGCGAAAGCTCTCAAGAATCGTGCTGGTCTCAAACTCGACATCATAGGCCGTGTAGAACCAGTCAGTGATGCTGATGGCATACGTCAGCTATTGCTGATGCAAAAAATGCGCGAGTTGAAATGGAAAGAAGTGCATCAAAAAGACCGCAATATTAAAAAAGACGATATCAGCATCAGTGATGCTGAAAGAGCCAAATATGTGGAAGACGTGTATCAGGCAGAAAAATTTATCAAGCCACGCAATGCCATAGGCCTGGCGAAAACCTTGCCCACGGCAGAAGCAGAAAAAATGATACTCGCCAATACGCAGGTAACGCCAGATGCCTTGCGCAGCCTGGCGCAAAAGCGCGCAGATGCGGTGCGTGATTACCTTGAAGATGTCGCAGGTATAGAAAGAGACAGATTATTCCTGATCGCCCCCAGACTCAGTTCTGATGGTATCAAGGATAAGGGTAGTCCTAACCGAGTGGATTTCTCGCTGAAATAAGATGGAGAAAAGTGAGTTGATCCCGTACTGTAAAGAGGTTGAGTGGTGATGGGGTTGCAGTAAGGCTCCGTCAGCTATCACCGCTGCAAGTTCCTTACTGCACTATACTATTGCACTAAACGCTTGTACCGCCCATCCTTTTTCCAGGCTGGCATCGCAGTATCGTTGGCAACTGCATAGCCCAGATTCAAGGTAAATTGCGCCTGCTGTAACATGCCGCTTAAATCCCATGCTGGGTTATAGCGATCACGCGGGGTATGGTAGTCTTTTTTAAATGCTTTCATTTGTGCTGCTTCCTGTTCTGCATCGTGATCGAAGGCAAATGAACCATCACCAGAAAACACGGCAGAACCGACATTAAATGCTGGAATGCCCGCCCGCACAAAATTGAAATGATCGGCGCGAAAGAAGGCCCCGCCTAAATCGGGAACGGGTGGTGCAATGCGCAAGCCCATTTTTTTGGCAACGGACGTGGCAGTATTAAACAGGCTGCTGTGCTCACTGCCTGCTACACCCATGTCCTGGGTTTTACCGACAAAATTCATGCTGTCCAGGTTGAGATCAGCCGCAGTTTTTGCCAGTGGCCATAAGGGGTGTTGAACGTAAAATGCGCTGCCTAGCAAGCCCTGTTCTTCTGCCGCAGGCCATAAAAAAATCTGTGTACGTTTCGCAGGGTGCGTCACCGCAGCTTGCGCCATGGCCAGCAATGCTGCCGCACCGGAAGCATTATCCACCGCGCCATTCCAGATTTGTGCGGGTTTGCCGGGTTCTTGCACTATGCCCAGATGATCCCAGTGCGCGGAATACAGCACTGCCTGCTCTTTCAGTTTTGCGTCTTTGCCTGGGACCATGCCAATGACATTTTGCTGTTCCACTTTACGCACGCTACTACGCAATGTCACATGAGCCCTGGCATCGATTGCGACTGGCTTGAATTCACGGGTTTCGGCTTGCGCACGCAGTGCATCCAGGTCCTTTCCTGCTGCTGCGAACAGGGCTTTGGCAGTATCTTCCTGCAGCCAGCCTTCCAGTGCGTTGCCGTTATTGCCGCTGTTACCATCCTTGTCAAGACTAAAGCGTTCATGGCTGAAAGATGTTTGTGGCACGTTCCAGGCGTAACTGGCTGAAGGTGTAGTATGTATCAATAAGACACCCGCAGCACCTTGCCGTGCAGCTTCTTCATACTTGTAGGTCCAGCGGCCATGATAGGTGAGTGCTTTTCCTGCAAAACGATTTGGTTCTGCTGCGGTTGGCTGGGGATCATTGACCATCATGATCAGCAATTTGCCTTTCAGATCGACACCTTTGAAATCATCCCAGCGCTCTTCTGGTGCGCGCACTCCATAGCCGACAAATACCAGCGGAGCATTAAAGTCATTGTCGGCTTTGCCGTTGGAAGAGCCATACACAATCTCAGCTCCCATGGCAGGTGAGAGGGTAGTTTTGTTAGTCTCAAAACGGAGTTGACTGCTGGCCAGGGTCTGGCTACCCACCAGTGTTACCGTTTGCCGGTAGCCATTTGTGCCAGGTAGTGGCACCAGACCCATGGCCGCCGCTTGCGTTTCCAGGTAGCGCACTGCGAGATCGCCACCGCGTTGCCCGGTACCGCGTCCTTCCAGCAAGTCGTCAGATAAAAAATCCAGATGCGCGCGCAAGGGCGCTTCTTTTACTTGCTGCGCCTGTACCGGATGATGGGCAAGTGCAAAATGTAAAGCTAAGCTGGATATGGCGGTCAAGGTGAGACGCATCAGTACTCCTGTGAATTCTATAAATTGATTTGCGCCAGATCATATTACAAAACAGGTGTTTTTTAGATATCCACGGCCCATGGAGCTGGAAAAGAGTCATTACTGTCGCAACTCCAAACAGGCCGGCTCTCGCTGGATGCCATTGTGTTAATGAACTATGTCTGGTCAACACCCTGAAAACATTGTTGCTCTTCATTATTTTTTTTGCTTTGCAACAATGAAAATGTTGATTGCTTGACGGATAAGCAATTATTTTAAAAAAATACATTTCCTATAGAAACAAAAAGTGGATTCAGGTCCTGACTTGTTGTCGGGGGCTCTGTGAATGGTGATTATTCTGATAATGAACAGGATTTATTGTTGTTTTGCGAGTAATCTTGATTTATCCTGAAGCAATCCGTTTTATCTATCGCAATAAGGAGTAGCAATGACTTCTGTAACGCTCGCCAGCATTTTGTATGTTGAAGACGATGCTGATATACAAACCGTGGCTCAAATTGCTTTGGAAGTTGTCGGTGGTTTCAGTTTGAAGACTTGTAGTTCAGGGGCGCAGGCTATTGCTGAAGTCAGCGCTGGCTTTGTTCCTGATCTTTTGCTTCTGGATGTCATGATGCCAAATATGGATGGCCCGACTACCCTGGCTGAATTGCGCAAATTGCCTATCACAAAAACAACACCCGTTATCTTCATGACTGCCAAGGTGCAGTCGTCTGAAATGGAATTTTATAAATCGCTGGGCGCCATAGGCGTGATTGCAAAACCGTTTGATCCTATGGAACTATCAATTCAGGTGCGGGGCTTATGGCAGGAGAAAGCCTAAATGTCTGACAAAAATGATAGCCTGCAAGAAAAATTGCGCGCTCTCGAGGCTATTTTTTTACAGAAACTGCCTTCCAAATTTGACGAGATCACGCAAACCTTGCAAAAGGTAGTCGAACAACCTGACGACAAAGAGTCCATGGTTGTACTGCACCGGCACCTGCATACCATGGCAGGTTCCGCGGGTACCTTTGGCTTTGCCGAAATCGGGGCACAGGCCCGCGTATTTGAATCTACCCTCAAGCCACATCTGGAAGGCAAGGCCTGGGAAGCCGAAGAGTTAAAGTCCTATGCCGACGAGGTCAATCGCTATTTTGAATATGCTTTAAAACACGACAACGTACCAGTCAATGGCGTTGCCGAAAGCGTGCAGGAAGAAGAGCGTGATGTCAGTGACCCGCATCTGATTTATCTGGTGGATGAAGATGAAGCGCAAAACCAGGAAATCACGGTACAACTTGAGCATTTTGGTTACGAAATAGTCCGTATTAACCACCTAGGCGCCCTGGCCAAGGCTGTCGCCACCCGCAGGCCGCATGTCATCGTCATAGAACTGAGTTTCCCTGAAGGCAAGGTTGCTGGTGCTGAAGAAATTTCACGCATCAAGCAGATAGAGCGTTTCCGTATTCCTACTGTCTTTGTCTCGCGCTCCAGCAGTTTTGATTCTCGCTTGCTGGCTGTGCGTGCCAGCGGTGATGGTTACTTCACCAAGCCGGTTGATGTCGTCGCCCTGACGGAACGCATAGAATCCCTGTTGCAACTCGATGAAAACAAGGGCTATCGCGTGCTCATCATCGACGACGATGCTGTCACCTCGAAGTTTTATGGGGCGATTTTGCGCGACGCTGGCATGAATGTCTACCTGCTCAATGATCCTACCCAGATATTGACGGTGATGACAGACTTCCGGCCTGAATTGCTGCTCATGGATATCTATATGCCAGTGTGCAGTGGGGTGGAATTGTCACGCCTGATCAGGCAAGATAATTCCTATGTCGATGTACCCATCGTATTCTTGTCCAGCGAAGCTGACCTCAGCAAGCAACTCGATGCCGTCAGGGCAGGGGCAGATGATTTCATCACCAAGCCGGTGGCACCTGAATATCTGAAATCATCGATCGCTTCCAGGGCTGAACGTTATCGTTCTTTGCGCGCTCTCATCATGCGTGATGGTTTGACTGGTTTGTTTAATCACACTGCCATCAAAGAGCAACTGGCATCCGAGATATCGCAAGCTGGCCGTACCGGTTCACCACTGGCATTGGCCATGATAGACCTGGATAATTTTAAATATATCAATGATACCTATGGTCATCCTGCTGGTGACCAGGTCTTGCGTACATTGGCAAGGCTTTTACGCCAGCGCTTGCGCCGCAGCGACATTGTGGGTCGTTATGGTGGTGAAGAGTTTGCAGTGATCTTCCCGGATACGACGGCGACAACAGCCCGCCGCGTGCTTGATCAGGTCAGGCTGGCATTTACCAAGATACAGCAGCACTGCGAGGGCGGACACTTTTCCGTCAGTTTTTCGGGTGGCGTGGCTGATCTTGAGTCCACGCTGGATGCCGATGAATTGTTTGATATAGCCGACGCAGCTATGTATGTGTCGAAGCAGCAAGGGCGAAACCGCATCAGCCTGGCTTGACGTTGGTAGGCACAATAAACAGGCTACTGAGCGATAAGCTACAGTAACCTGTTTTGCTTTTGACGAGCGAAGAGACCTCGCTGTTTCCAATACTTACATATTCAAAAAGCAAGCTGGTGCTGAGTTCGGTGTACACTGACCTATCTTCATTGTTGTTCAGGTCGATTAGTGTTACCAAAATTTCTTCTCGGCAATCCTACTCTGGGTGCCATGTTGATGCTCTACCTGCTTCTGGCTTTCGCAAGTGTTGGCGTAGGCAGGCATAGTTCGCCCGAAAGCCAGTTGCGCAAGCAGGTCAATGCCTGGTGGTTTCTTTTTCCTGTCGTCAGCCTGAGTTTGTTTTTATATCCAGTGGGTCCGCTCTTGATGGCCTTGCTGATCGTCGTGCTGGCCGTGCGTGAATTGTCTCTGCACTATACTGGCCCTCGATGGCGCTTTTTCCTGCCTTGCCTGATATTGCTGGCGCTGCAGATTTCTTTGCAGTATATCGACAACTTTGATACCAGCCTGATCTTGCCCGCCTTATTGTGCCTGCAAGCCTTGCAGTTTTTCATCTGGCGGCAGCGTAATCAGTTACTTCTCATGCTGTTCCTGCTGCTCTGCTATGGCCTGAGCTTCATGCTGGAGTTGCTGACACTGCCATTTTCAAACGAAGTCAGGATGGCCTGGTTTTTTTACCTGTTTGTCGTCACCGCCCTCAACGATATTGCCCAGTTTGTCAGTGGCAAAATTTTTGGCAGGCAAACCATAGCACCTACCATCAGCCCCAATAAAACCGTGCAGGGTTTGATGGGAGGTGTGGTGATTTCCATGCTGGTTTCACTTGGCCTGGGCATGTACTTGCATCTGGCCAGCCCCACTTACTTGTTGTTGATGGGCG
This sequence comes from Undibacterium pigrum, assembly GCF_003201815.1. Taxonomy (GTDB): domain Bacteria; phylum Pseudomonadota; class Gammaproteobacteria; order Burkholderiales; family Burkholderiaceae_D; genus Undibacterium; species Undibacterium pigrum. The sequence goes on along the minus strand of NZ_QJKB01000010.1, from coordinate 109,440 downwards.
TCTTGCTGTCACTCGGTGGTTTTGCCGGTGACCTGATATTTTCAGCTGCAAAACGCTATTTGAAAATCAAGGATTTTTCTGAATTGATACCAGGACATGGCGGCATACTCGACAGGGTGGATAGCCTGGTCCTGACCGCACCCTTGCTGTATCTGGGTCTCCTGTTCTGAAAAATGAATATTTAATAAAGGATTATGCATGACAACCGAATTGCAAACAAAATGGCTGTGCAGTGAATCTGGCTTTGACAGCCATGACAGTACCCGTTTGTTTTATCGTATCTGGCAACCTTTGGCAGTCCCTGCAGGTCAGGCGCAAAAAGCCTTGATCTTTCTGCACCGTGGTCATGAGCATTCTGGCCGTATAGGCCCGCTGGTAGAGCAATTTGGTTTTACCCAGGACTGGGCGTTTGCCTGGGATGCACGCGGCCATGGCAATTCGCCGGGGGAGCGTGGTGATGCACCTGATTTCCAAACCATGGTGCGTGATTTTGACAGCTTCATCAATCATATCCAGCATAGTTATGGCATAGCCAAAGAAAACATGCTCATTGTGGCAAACAGTGTGGGTGCCGTGATTGCCGCAACCTGGCTGCATGACTATGCGCCGCGCGTGCGTGGTGTGGTCATGGCTGCAGCGGCATTTGATATCAATCTGTATGTGCCATTGGCCAAGCCAGCCCTGCGTTTTGCCACCTGCTTCAAGCCGGACTTGTTTGTCACCAGCTATATACGTTCATCCATGCTCACGCATTCTGCTGAACAGGCCAAGGCCTATGATGCCGACCCGCTGATCACCAAGAATATTTCTGCCCGGGTCTTGCTGGACCTGGCTGATACTGCCAAGCGCGTGGTCGAGGATGCGCAGGCGATAGATGCGCCAGTGCTGATGCTGGTGGCTGACAAGGATTATGTCGTCAAACAGGCTCCGCAAAAACAATTCTTTGAAACTATCTCTTCCACACTGAAACGCTATGTCCTCATAGAAAATTGCCACCACGCGATTTTTTATGAGAGCGAAAGCCAGGCGCAGCAAGCCATACAGGCAGCGAAGGATTTCATCAATGAATGCTATACGAAAGACTTGCTGCCTTTGTCGCACTACTTCAAGGCCGATACCTTGAGCCAGAGTGCGCGCCAGTACCAGGCATTGCAGCAGGGTAAATTGGGTGGTGCTTTGGAAAACGCCTTTTACGGCATGCAAAAATTCATGCTCAGTCATCTGGGTAAGCTCAGTAATGGCATGCGCATAGGTCTGGAGCATGGCTTTGATTCTGGTGCCTCGCTCGATTACGTCTACCGCAACCAGGCCGGTGGCCGTTTGCTGATCGGTGGCATGATAGACCGCGGCTATATCGATGCCATAGGCTGGCGCGGCATACGCCAGCGCAAGGCGCAGATGCAGCAGACCCTGTCTGACCTGATACAGCAATACCCGGCTGGCCAACCTGTGCGCATACTTGATATTGCTGCTGGTGGCGGCCGCTATGTGCTGGAAACCATCAAACGTTTCCAGAATCGCGATATAGAAATCAGTCTGCGTGATTTTGACCAGGCTAATCTGGATCAGGCCAAATTGCTGGCTGAACGCTTGCAATTAAAAAACAAGATCAGCTATCAGTGCCGCGACGCCTTTGCCGCAACCAGTTACCCGGCAGAAGAAGACGCTTATGACATCGTCATCGTCTCTGGCTTGTATGAGCTGTTCAGTGATAATGTACTGGTATTGGCGTCCTTGCGTGGCATACAGCAGCAACTGAAAATTGGCGGGCATCTGGTTTACACCGGCCAGCCATGGCACCCACAATTATTGATGATAGCCAAAACACTGAATAGTCATCGCGGCCAGTCATGGCAAATGCGTCCACGTCCGCAGGCCGAAATGGATGCCCTGGTTGCCAGTATAGGTTGCAAAAAGATTGCAACCCAGCTTGGCATCGCTGGGATATTTACGGTGTCGGTGGCGCAGCGTGATGCGGCAGTGCCCGTTTTATCCGATTGAACAAAGTCCAGAATAAAAGCAGCAGGACGATGGTCAACACGGCATTTAACCATATCGCTGGTAGCTGAAATGCTACCAGCAGGGCCAGCAAACCAAAGGCAAAAGCACGGTCGCTTTTGCCCATGGGGCCATCAAAGCGGCGTTTTGAGCCTGCCAGCAAGGCAGCTACGCCAGCAAATTCCGTCAGCAAAGCCAGCATGGCTACCGCAATCAGCAAGGGTACTTGTATCCCCGTTACCAGGGCAAAGGGCAAGACCAAAGCGGCATCTGAAACCTGGTCGCCAACTTCATTGAGAATCGCTCCAAAGGCAGTTTTTTGCTGGGTAAAGTTGGCCAGCATGCCATCTATTGCATTCAGCGCCATGCGCACAAACATGAAAACCGGCAGGCCCAGCCACAAGCCTTTACTTTGCGGGGAACAGGCCAGTGCAATGCCGTAAGAGATGGATAAAAACATCGCCAGCAAAGTTACCTGATTCGGCGTGATATGTCTTTTCGCCAGGCCAGCCAGCAAGGGTTGCAGCAATTGCTGGAAGCGCGGCTTCAATTGGTAAATGGAAAAGCTCATGGCTTATTGTTCATTCCTTGTGACATATACAGTTTGGCCAGCAATATACATCGGCTATAACCCATGGCGCAATGCAGATACACTGTTTTGCCAGCAGTGATTTCTTCGCGCAGACGCTGCAAAATCTCGTCCATTGCTGCGTTTGTTGGTGTTGCCAGGTCCAGCAAGGGGTAATGCCAGTAGTCATGCTTACGCAAAGCCGGGGTTTCGCTGAGTTCATTGGCGAGATCTATGATGCTGCAATTTGGCGGCAATTGCCTTGCCTCTCTGGCACTCAGGCGGCGGCCTACCAGTAATTGTTCAGTCAGCTTGATAATCACAGGCTTGCGTCGTTCTCGCCAGACGACGGCATACCAGGTTAACTGGTAGCCAATCAGGTAGGGCGCATACATAAGCCAGATCCACCATGGATGCTGTCCCTTGTGCTTGTGCAGGAAATACCGGTCACGACGATAGTAAGCCAGACTGACCAGCAGCAGGCTGCATGCAATATACAGGGTGAACAGATTGTGACTGGCGATGACACCTGTGATCAGAAACAGACTGGCAAATATCAGGTAATAGAATGCAACCTGTGGTTCAGTCTTTTTTGGCGTGACTAGCAGTATGCAAAAACCTGCCAGCAAAAGACCTGCCAGTACATCCAGCAGATGATGCTGATAGGTGAACAGGGTAGAAATGGCAGTCAGCAATAACCAGGCCGCCAGGGCTATGCGCAAGGGGGCGGGGCGCACGTGTTCCCGCAATGCAGTCCAGAATAAGACGCAGTAAGTGACATGCAATGATGGTAATTGATTATATGGTTTATCCATCATGGCCAGATAATCATATAAATATGCGCACCAGGCAGAAGAGATGGCGGGTCTGGGCCAGCTGAATTGCAGGGGGTATAGCACAAAGACGAAGGCTGCTAAGACCGTCGCCAATAGCAGGCGCTGGCTGAGCAGGCGTAATTGATCCTGGCTGCTGACCATGAAGAAGGCCAGGCAAAAAAACAGACCAGAACTCAGGTAAGGCAGGATCATCCATTGTAAAAATGGGATGCCAGCCTCAAATGGCAAGACAGCATGACGCTTGACGCCCAAATGCTGTGCCAGCGCATTGGCGGTCAGATAACACAGGGCAAACGTCAGGGTATTCAGCAACAAATGACGCAAGCGGTGTTGCACAGTTGCAGGAGAGGACGGCATTTAAGATGCGTATGGTCTTAACAGTGTGATATTTTAGCAGGATGAATCAAGTTAAAAAATATAAACGCTGCATGGTATTTGCAGGCGGTGGGTTTCGTTTTGGTATTTATCTGGGAATGTACGCAGCAGCCTGTGAGGCTGGCCGTGCGCCAGATGTACTGCTGGCCAGTTGCGGTGGCTCTATTGCGGCCAGCATTATTTCTGGTTTGCCCGACGATGCACAGCGCAAGGCCTGGCTCAGTTCAGAAGACATGTATCACTACTGGAGTGGCCTGCAATCCTCGCCCAGGGCAGGCATAGTCCGCACCCTGGCCCTGGCTGCCAAGCGTGGTTTTTCACGCGGCTCTGCAGCGACCATACCCGATCTGTTCAATGAATACCTGTTTGAAATCCCGTCAGAACTGCCTTTGCCCAAGGTAGCAGCCAGCGAACAATCAGTCGCGACTGCCATCATAGGCGGCAAACTGCTGTTTAATGAAAATGAGGTTGGCCAGTTGCGTGGCCAGCGCAAATTATTTGCTGAAACCGTGTTTTGTGATCCCAAAGCCGCAGCATTGCTGGATGGTATGGCTTCACCGCTGGCAGATGCACGCTGGGGCGAGCATGCCATTTCAGAAGAATTATTATGCGATGTGCAAACGTCAACCAGCCTGGCGGCACGCATTTCCATCACTGACATGTTTTACTTCCGTTGCCACGCTCATGCCAATGGCCATTATTTTGGCGGCGTACTGGACTTGTTTCCTATAGAAGTGGCCAGACGCCTGGCCGATGAAGTGATGATGGAATTTAAGCAAAGCTTTGATCAGGCTTTTTCCATCCCTGCCTGGCGCACAGTATTGGGCCTGGATGGCAATGCCCGCCTGCGTTATGTGAATGGCCAGCCTGTTGATGTGCGCATCGATACGTCAGACGTGGCGACACTGCTCAACAAAGAAGCCGTACAAAAGAAACTCGATTGGCGGCGTAACCGCATCACTTTGCAAATGCCAAAAAATTACGCCACCTATGTCGCCTATATGGAAGCTCAATGGCAATATGGCTATGCACGTGGCATGGAAGCCTTTACCCGTGAAGCTGCCTATGACGAAACCATGATACGCAGCAGTGATAAATATAGCCGGGGCATGGCCTGAGCATGAATATCATGGTGATAGGCGGAACCAGCGGCATAGGCCTGGCACTGGCGCGCCACTATTTGCAGCGCGGCGACAGGGTGGCAGTCTGTGGTCGCGACCTGCAACGCCTGCCTGCTGATTTTCACAATGCAATCAGCTACCAGGTCGATATCGCAGACCGAACCAGCTTGTCGCAAGCCATCAATGACTTTGCCGCGCAAGGCCTGGACATGCTGATCGTCACCGCTGGTATTTATTTCAATACCCGTAGCCACTTGCTGGATGAGGCTGCGACTTTGCATATGCTGCGTACCAATGTCAGCGGTTTGAGCCATGCGTTTGAACTCGCGGCTGAGAAAATGCTAAGGCAAAAGTCGGGACAACTCGTGGCTATTTCATCGGTTGCAGGTTTGCTGCATGATTATCCAGGCGCATCCGTGTATAGCGCGACCAAGCGCAATGTATTGAGCTTGTGCGATACCTACCGCATTGCGCTCCAGCCATTTTCAATTGCTGTAACAGCGATAGTGCCTGGCTATATTGATACCGCCAAGCTGCGTGCCCTGAATGAGGGCGATGCCAGTCACAAGCCTTTTATCATGTCTGAGCAGAAGGCAGTGGCTCTGATTGTGGATGCGATTACTGCGCGACGCGACAGAGTTGTGTTTCCCTGGCAGATGAAGTGGCTCATCGCAGTCTTGAATCTGTTGCCGAGGTGGGTGTTGAAGTTGAGGAAATAGGACATCTTTACAGAGGCCTTTCAGGTCAAATGCAGCAGTCTTAGTGGTTTCACTCATCCATATTTTAAGCAGGAGTCTAGTGGCGTTCATCGCATTCTGTACACGGCCATTTATCTCATACGCTTAGCCAGGTTAATCCTAGTGCTGCGCCCCAATCCTTTTGCGCAAAGATCTCGCCCAGCAAGGCGAGATTCCTTTTTCATAAAGACCTAGTGCACATAAGAATTGCGAAAATCAAAAGTAGCATCAACTTGAATCTCAAAAGTCTTTATAATTTGGCACATGATTTTTTGTGGATACCGCACTCCATACGACATATGCAAATTGAGAGAAGAGATGGGTAAAGAAAACATTGATGTCAAAATGATCGAATGCCGTATTTCAGGGGTGAGCTTATTGCATGCAATTTGCCTGGCATTCTTGATGTACAGTGCAGCAGGCATGTCGACTGCAAGTGAAAAAGATGCGCAGCCTGTAAGCAGTGCAAGACTTGATGAGACGAAGATTCAGGGTTTACGTGAGAAAGCCATCAAGGGCGATGTAGATGCTCAATATCAAATGGGTCTGATGTATGCAACAGGCAAGGGCGTTTCTCAAAACTATGATGAGGCATTGAGATGGTTTCGCCCAGCAGCTCAGAGTGGCTTTGCAAAGGCCGAGACATCCATGGGATTCATGTACGCCAATGGATTTGCTGTTACGAAGAGTGACACCCAGTCACTGTATTGGTATGAAAAAGCTGCGAATCATGGCGACCCTGTCGCACAAAATAATTTAGCAATGTTGTATGACCAGGGGATAGGAAATCAAGCACATTCCAGAGACGTCAACAAGGCATTGAAGTGGTACCGGAAAGCAGCAGAGCAAGGTCTAGTCACTGCTCAGGCACGTCTGGGCTTCATTTACATGATAGGTGACGATATTGCCAAGAATGGCGATGAGGCATTTACCTGGATGAGCAAGGCAGCCAGACAAGGGCATCTGGAATCGATGGCCAATCTGGGTTATTTATATGAGCAAGGTTTTGGCGTAAAACAAAATTATGCTGAAGCATTGAAATGGTATCAGGCAGCTGCCAATGCGGGCTCTCCTATGGGGGAATTCAATATCGCTCACTTATACCAGGAAGGTCTGGGTGTAGCAAAAGACAGTGCTTTGGCCCTGAACTGGTATAGAAAAGCAGCCGATCATGGCATGGCGGAAGCGTGGATGCGCTTGGCGAGTGCTAGCCGTCGTGGTGAGGGGACGGTAAAAAATCAAGCTGAAGCAATCAGGCTGTACCGGATTGCAGCCGATATGGGCAGCGTCAACGCGCAACATGATCTTGGTCTAGTCTACATGAATGGCGATGGCGTCCCACAAGATGACATAGAAGCGGAAAAGAGGTTTGAACAGGCGGCTGATCAAGGTGATGTCGAAACACAGTTTCTGCTTTTTAAGTTTTATCTTGACAGGTATGACAAGAATGGAAGCCTTGGGGCAGAGTCTTTCTTTAAAAAATCCACCAACTCAATCAAAGCTTATAAGTGGCTTTTGATCGCAAAGTCCAATTCGATGAAGGATTGCAAGGTTTGCAAAACTGCTGACAGTTATTTGCAAATAGCTGATTTAGCCATGACAGCAAAAGATGTCAAGCAAGCAAGGGACTATGTAGTCGAGTGGAAGACAAGATTTTCTAAAAGGCCACGAAAAGAAATATTGCCGCTCTAGTCAAGTTGTCAGTGTATTTGGTGGTATGCCTGCTTTTATCGACAACTTTAAAAAAGTAAATCGTCCAGGACCCTTAGGTCATGGACGATTTTCAATATCACATTCAACGAATACTACAGGTCAAGCGCAAACAGCCATTACTCTTTTGCCGTGATCTTCTGCAAACCACTAGCCTTGATCTTCGCTTCCAGTGCCTTGCCTTTGCGCGCACGCTTGCCGATATGGATGCCCAGACCTGTTGCACTGAGATTGACTTCCTGAGGTTTGCCGCCACGACCTATGCCAAGCACGCGCACGCCTCGCTGGCTTATCGCCTGGGCTGACACGAGGCTTTCCTTGTCTTCCAGTTCCATCAAAATCACGCCACGGCCACCGCTGGAGAGTTGCTTGATTTCAGCCAGACCAAAGACCAGCAAGCGGCCTTTTTCTGACAGGCAGGCAATCGCGCTGGCGTCGTCAGTGACTACGGCTGGCGGCAAAGGCTGGTCTGCTTCTTCCAGTGTCATGAAAGCTTTACCGGCTTTCATGCGGCCTACCATGTCGCCGATTTTTGCAGTAAAGCCATAGCCAGCAGTCGATGACAACAGCAGGCTGATGTCGGCACTGCCAGCAAAGTAATGCAAAATCTTGCTGCCAGCGGCCAGGTCTATCAGGGTAGTGATAGGTACGCCATCACCACGGGCACCCGGCAGGGCAGAGACGGCGACGGAATATACGCGACCATTCGAGCCAAATACCAGTAGTTGGTCTACCGTGCGGCATTCAAAGGTGCCGTACAGGCTGTCGCCCGCCTTGAAGCTGAACTGGCCATTGTCATGACCATGACCGGTACGTGCACGTACCCAGCCTTTTTCCGAGATGACGACGGTGACCGGTTCATCGATGACTTTTTGTTCTATCGATGCTTTGGCAGCTTCTTCGATAACCGTACGACGGGCATCGCCAAATTGTTTGGCATCGGCTTCGATTTCCTTGATGAGCATGCGTTTCATCGAAGAAGGATTTTCCAGCAGATCATGCAGGCCGGCTTTTTCTTTGCGCAATTCATCCAGTTGCTGCTGTATCTTGATGGCTTCCAGACGCGCCAACTGACGCAAGCGAATTTCGAGAATATCTTCCGCCTGGATATCTGACAGCTTGAAGGCCGCAATCAGCGCAGGCTTGGGATCGTCAGATTCACGGATGATGCGTATGACTTCATCAATATTCAACAGTACCGCTTCACGGCCTTCCAGGATATGGATGCGGTCATCCACTTTTTTGAGGCGGAACTGGGTACGGCGAGTGACGGTGGTAAAGCGGAAGGCTATCCATTCGCTGAGAATATCGAGCAAACCTTTCTGACGTGGACGGCCATCGCCGCCTATCATCACCAGATTGATCGATGCAGATGTTTCCAGTGAAGTATGGGCGAGCAGCATTTGCATGAACTCGGCCTGATCCTGATTCTTGGATTTAGGTTCCAGTACCAGTCGTACCGGTGCATCCTTGCCGGATTCGTCACGCACGGTGTCAAGCACTGACAGAATGACCTGTTTCAGTGCCACCTGTTCTGGAGACAGCGTCTTTTTGCCCAGCTTGATTTTTGGGTTGGTCAGCTCATCAATCTCTTCCAGCACCTTTTGTGAGGACGTGCCAGGCGGTAATTCTGTGACGACGGCTTGCCACTGGCCACGTGCCATTTCTTCTATCTTCCAGCGTGCACGCACCTTCATGCTGCCACGGCCAGTCGCATACATATCGGCGATGGTGGAGGCTGGCGTAATGATTTGCCCACCACCCGGGAAATCGGGGCCGGGGATGTATTCCATCAACTCGGCATGTTTCATGGCCGGGTTGCGTATCAGGGCAACTGCGGCTTTTGCAACTTCAGTCAGGTTATGCGAAGGGATTTCTGTCGCGAGGCCAACTGCAATACCAGATGCACCATTCAGCAAGACGAAAGGCAGGCGGCTAGGCAGCAATTTTGGTTCTTCAGTAGTGCCATCATAGTTAGGCTGGAAATCGACCGTACCCTGGTCGATTTCATCCATGAGCAATCTGGAGATCGGTGTCAGCCGTGCTTCGGTATATCGCATCGCCGCAGCGCCGTCACCATCGCGTGAGCCGAAGTTACCCTGGCCATCAATCAGCGGGTAGCGCAGTGAGAAATCCTGCGCCATGCGCACCAGCGCATCATAAACAGACTGGTCGCCATGCGGATGCAGCTTACCCAGTACATCACCAACGACGGCGGCAGATTTACGCGGCTTGGCAGCAGAGTTCAGGCCCAGCTCATTCATCGCATACAAAATGCGGCGCTGCACCGGTTTTTGACCATCGCATACATCGGGCAGGGCACGGCCTTTGACGACCGAGATGGCGTAATCGAGGTAGGCGCGTTCCGCAAAGGTCGCCAGGGTCAGGGTTTCACCATCGCCTGGTGGCGGTGGAGTTTGATCAAATAAATTCGCTTGTTCGCTCATGGTTCTATTCGTATTTTTTGTATTCTTTTGTGGTCTGTAAGGTCAGATATTTATATATCAGCTTCAACAGCATTCCCATGCTCTTCTATCCAGGCACGGCGGGCGGCGGCTTCGCCTTTGCCCATCAGCATATTGAAACGGCCTTCAGAAAAGACCTGATCAAACTCACCCAGAGAAACTGGCAGCAGGCGGCGTGTATCCGGGTTCATGGTGGTTTCCCATAACTGGCTGGCATTCATTTCACCCAGACCCTTGAAGCGGGAAATTGCCCAGGCGCCATCCTTGACACCGTCCTTACGCAATTTGTCTTCGATGGCGATAAGTTCCCCTTGATCCAGTGCGTAGATTTTCTGTGCCGGCTTCTTGCCGCGTGCAGGTGCATCGACGCGGAACAGTGGCGGACGCGCCACGCAGATATGGCCGCGTGCAATCAGTTGCGGGAAGTGACGGAAGAACAGCGTCAGCAGCAAGACCTGGATGTGGGAGCCATCAACGTCAGCATCAGAGAGTATGCAAATTTTGCCGTAGCGCAGATTGGTGAAATCAACGATCTCATTCACACCATGTGGATCGACACCGATGGCAACGGCGATATCATGGATCTCGTTATTGGCGAACAGACGGTCGCGCTCAGATTCCCATGAGTTCAGCACCTTGCCGCGCAATGGCAAAATCGCCTGGAATTCCTTGTCACGGCCCATCTTGGCAGAGCCACCGGCAGAGTCACCCTCGACCAGGAAGATTTCATTGCGGGCAATATCATTCGATTCGCAATCGGTCAGCTTGCCTGGCAAGACGGCCACGCCTGAAGATTTTTTCTTTTCCACTTTCTGGGCAGAGCGCAGGCGCGATTGCGCTTGCTTGATGACCAGTTCAGCCAGTTTCTTGCCGTATTCCACGTGGGAATTCAGCCACAGTTCCAGCGGTGGCTTGGTAAAAGAAGATACCAGGCGCACTGCATCGCGTGAATTCAGCCTTTCCTTGATCTGGCCCTGGAACTGTGGGTCCAGTACCTTGGCGGACAAAACGAAGGATACGCGGGCAAATACGTCTTCCGGCAGAAGCTTGACACCCTTGGGCAGCAGGGAATGCATCTCGGCGAAACTCTTCACCGCACCAAACAAGCCTTCGCGCAAGCCGGATTCATGCGTACCACCAGCGGGCGTAGGGATGAGGTTGACATAGGATTCGCGGACAACATTGCCTTCCTCTGTCCATGCCACTACCCAGGATGCACCTTCGCCTTCGGCAAAGCCGTCACTGTCGGAATTGGCAAATTGCTCGCCTTCAAACAAAGGGATCAGTGGCTCACCATGGGAAGACTGCGCCAGTGCTTCGGTCAAATAACCGCGCAAGCCCTGGTCATATTGCCAGGTCTGGCTCTCGCCAGTTTTGGCATTGGTCAGCGTGACTTTAACGCCCGGCAGCAAGACTGCCTTGGAGCGTAACAGGCGTTGCAATTCACCTTGCGGGATGTTGGCGCTGTCAAAATACTTGGCATCTGGCCAGATAGTGACACGCGTACCGCTCTTTTTGTCTCCGCGCGCCAGCGGTTGGCTGCGCAGCGGTTCTATCACATCGCCGTTCGCAAAAGTCAGGTTGTGCAGGCCGGCTTCGCGCCAGACTGTGATTTCCAGACGCTTGGACAAGGCGTTGGTGACCGATACGCCCACACCATGCAAGCCGCCGGAGAAGGCATATGCACCGCCAGAACCTTTGTCGAATTTGCCGCCAGCATGCAGGCGGGTGAAGACGATTTCCACGGTAGGCACGCCTTCTTCAGGGTGCAAACCAACTGGAATGCCGCGGCCATCATCTTCTACACTGATACTGGTATCAGCATTGATGGTCACCAGGATATTTTTACAATGTCCGCCCAGCGCTTCATCCGAGGCATTGTCGATGACCTCTTGTATGATATGCAGGGGGTTTTCGGTGCGTGTATACATCCCCGGTCTTTGTTTGACCGGCTCCAGGCCTTTGAGTACTCGGATGGATGATTCGCTATAGTCTGACGGAGAAGTATTTTTTTTAGTGGCCATGCGAATGAAAATCTGTTGTTTTGGTTAATTTTTTGATGATGTTTTGCAATTTTTTTGCGAGGCTGGCAGAATTAAGCTGTATTCTTGCAGCGTTTTTGCAGCTATTGTAGCTGCAATGATCGAAGCTGCAATGTGTAAGATGGAAAAACGATGCCAACAAAAACTCCAACGATCGCGATCCGACTGCTTGGATTTTCTCCAAAAGAGGAAGAAACCTTCTCAACCGTTCTTGCCGTTCTCCGCGAGAAGGGTTATCGCTATCTGGTTTTAAAAACTGGTAGTTTACAAGATCCTGACATTCATATTGTCAACGCAGAAGATTTAAAAGCACTGGCTACCCTGTCCGACCTCAATCTGGGCGGAGCACAGCCTGTATTGCTCATTGGCAAGACTGAAGTCAATTTGCATTATCAGTCCATGCCACGCCCTATACGCTGGCGCAAGCTGTTCGACGTTCTCGATGAACTGATAGACCGCCGCCAGCTTTTGCTGACCACCCTAAGTGCCTTTGGCGAAGTGGCTGTGCCTGAGCGCCGCCGCCGCGAACGTCTTGATCTTGACCTGACCGATCCCGCCGAATATCAAAAGATGCGCAGGCCCAGTGTGCCCAGGGGCGGCATCATGATCGTCGACAAGGACATACGTTTTCGCGAGTATGTCGCCATGATCATGGATAAATATGGCATCACCGTGACACTGGCAACAGATGAGCGCAGCGCCTTGATGCTGGATAAAAATAATCGTCACGCCATGACGATGATTAATTCTTCTACGCCAGATATTGACCCTTACCGCCTGTGTGCCGAGTTAAAAAAGCAGAATACAGACCGCAGGACGACTGTAATCTTTCTGGTGGATAAGAGCTTTAATTATAAGGTTGCAAATGCGCAACAGGCAGGCTGTGAAGGCTTTTTGACCAAGCCTTTGTCGAGGAAGCAGGTTTTGTCAACGATACAGAAGTTTTTGCAGTTGCGCTGAACGTAGCGCAGTACCCATCTCGTCCTCAGCTTAATCGCATCTCCACGACCCGATAAAAGAAAACTTTGCCAGTGTAGCCTGGCAAAGTTTGTTTTCTGGTCTGCTGTTACTTACTTAATAGCCTCATTCCCCGCTCCAGACCCTCTATCGTTACCGGAAACATGCGGTTACTCATAATCTGCTTGATGACAGAGATAGACTGACGGTATTGCCACAGGCCTTCCGGTTCAGGATTCAGCCAGATGTATTTCGGGAAGGCCGACGTAAACCGCTGCAGCCAGGTCGCCCCGGCTTCTTCATTGTTGTATTCAACAGAGCCGCCAGCCTGCAGGATTTCATAGGGACTCATGGTGGCGTCGCCAACGAAAATGACCTTGGTGTCGGGCGTGTATTTGCGCAAGACATCCCAGGTCGGGAATTTTTCTGCATGGCGACGGCGGTTGTTTTTCCACAGGTAGTCATAGACGCAATTGTGGAAATAAAAGAACTCCATATTCTTGAATTCTGTCTTGGCGGCAGAGAATAATTCTTCAGTCTGGGCGATGTGGTCATCCATGGTGCCACCTACGTCCAGCAACATGAGTACTTTGATATTGTTCTTGCGCTCAGGCTGCATCTTGATGTCGAGGTAACCAGCATTGTTGGCAGTGGCCTTGATGGTGGCGTCCAGTGCCAGTTCTTCTTCTGCACCCTGACGGGCGAATTTACGCAGGCGGCGCAGGGCAACCTTGATATTGCGGGTGCCGAGTTCGCGTTCAGCATCATAATCGCGAAAGGCGCGCGCTTCCCACACCTTGACGGCACTGCGACCACCACCTTTGCCGCCTATGCGTATGCCTTCAGGATTGGTGCCGCCATTACCAAAGGCAGATGTACCACCAGTGCCTATCCACTTGTTGCCACCTTCATGTCGCTCTTTTTGTTCTTTGAGCAATTCCTGTAGCCTGTCCATCAGCTTGTCATAGCCAAATTTTTCGATGGCGGCTTTTTGCTCATCCGTCAGTTCGCGTTCCATGCGCTTTGTGAGCCAGTCCAGGGGGATGTCGGGGCGTTTTTCAAAGATAGTGTCTATACCCTTGAAGTACAGACCAAAGGCTTTGTCGAACTTGTCATAATGCGCCTCATCCTTGACCATGATGGTGCGCGAGAGGAAATAAAAATCGTCGAGTGACATGCTGACCAGACCTTTTTCCATGGCTTCCAGCAGCATCAGAAATTCCTTGATGGATACCGGAATCTTGGCGTCTTTCAGGGTAAAGAAAAAATCGATCAGCACTTGTCATTCTCCATTCGCTTACTAGTATTGCGCTTCTTATATTACGCTTCGTATTTGGTTTGCATGTATTGCAAGTTCTTTTTGACACCTGCCCATTCAGAATTCAGGATGCTGTATACAACCGTATCACGGATGCGGCCATCAGGCAAAATCATGTGGTTGCGCAAAACCGCATCGCGCTTGGCGCCCAGTCGTTCTATTGCCGCCTGTGAACGACGGTTGAACCAGTCAGTGCGGAATTCAACAGCGATGCAGCCAAACTCTTCAAAGGCATGGCCCAGCAACAGCAGCTTGCATTCGGTATTCACCGGGCTGCGCTGCACCCGCTGCGCATACCAGGTATAGCCTATCTCCAGGCGCTTGTTATTGATATCCATATTACAGTATCTGGTGGCACCGACTATCTGGCCAGTCGCATTTTCACGAACGACAAAGGGCACGGCTTTTTGCTGTTGTTGCATCTCCAGGGCGATATTCAGCCAGTTTTGAGTATTATCAGGGGGGGGGACTGAGGTAAAAAACAGTTTCCATAACTCGCCATCGGCTGCGGCATTCTGGATATCAGCCAGGTGATGCTGTTCCAGCGCTTCCAGAGTGACATGTTTTCCCTTTAAGGTCATCGGCTTGCAGTGCATATTCATCCTTTTTGCGGTAGTGTCGGCAGAGAAATGGCATTGATAGTAAAATCATGCTTCGCTTAGTTTTGCATCCCCACCACCAGTCGCATAGATACAGTCGTGCAGATTTTGAGCATGACAGTTGCGCAAATTTCGCTGGAACAGCAGAAATATGCATGCCTGTTGCAAGAATCGACAGGAATGCTTGCTATCAAAAATAAATCCGGTTATACTGCAAAGCTGTATAGAATTTTTGCGGCGTGGCATTTAAATCAAATGTTTTGACCTCGTCGCTTTGACCACGTTTAGGAAATCTCATGGCAAATACCGCACAAGCACGCAAACGTGCTCGTCAAGCAGTTAAACAAAATGCACACAACTCCAGCCAGCGCTCCACGCTGCGCACAGCAATCAAAGCTGTTCGTAAAGCAATCGAAGCTGGTGACAAAGCTGCTGCAGCAACAATTTTCCAAAGCTCCGTATCGGTTATCGACCGTATCGCTGACAAGAAAATCATTCACAAAAACAAGGCAGCTCGCCATAAGAGCCGTCTGGCATCTGCTTTGAAAGCACTGGCTTAATTCAAGCCTGCTTCTAAAGCTGTAAGTCAGTGCTACGGCACTGACGCCTGAAGTGAAAAAAAGCCGCAATTTATTGCGGCTTTTGCCTTTTTCGGAGCAGATTGTTGATTTGGGCTTTTGATGCCTGTTCTATAACTGTCGTTCAAAATTCCTGATACAAAATTTCAGGCGCAAAAAAAAGGCAGGGGGTAAGCCTGCCTTGCTTCTGAGCTGCTAG
Organism: Undibacterium pigrum; assembly: GCF_003201815.1. Classification (GTDB taxonomy): domain Bacteria; phylum Pseudomonadota; class Gammaproteobacteria; order Burkholderiales; family Burkholderiaceae_D; genus Undibacterium; species Undibacterium pigrum. The sequence continues at coordinate 93,937 of NZ_QJKB01000010.1, read as the reverse complement.
CGACAGATTTACATGGATGCAGAAGCGGATGCAGATGCAGCTTTAGCTTTTTTAGCTTTCTTCGCTTTTTTTGCTGGCTTGGAGGCAGCAGTGGATGCTGCAGCGGAGGCTGAAGGAGCGGGTGCCTGGGCGAAAGCAGCAGAAGCAAACAGACCTGCAACCAGAGCGGCGATCAATTTTTTCATTTTCGTGTCCTTCATAAAGTATCGGTTAAGAATGATTCACTTGAATCAAGGCAAACAACGCTACCGGTGAATTGGGCGTTGACAAGAATTCTAATTAATTTATAAGGATTATGGATTTTTTTCTGAATTTCTGTGCAAACATTGTTTAAATTTTAACTTCCTGCCATTCGCCGGGTAACATGGGATGGGTTTCCAGTGAAAAACCACCTATGCTGGTCCTGATCAGGCGCAGTGTAGGCAAGCCTGCCGCTGCCGTCATGCGCCTGACCTGGCGATTTTTCCCTTCAGATAAAATCAGGCATAGCCAGCTGGTTGGTATGTTTGCCCGTTCGCGTACTGGCGGGTTGCGTGGCCACAGCCATTCTGGTGGATGTATATGCTTGACGATGCAGGGCTGGGTAATAAAATCACCCAGGTCCATGGGCTGGCGCAGTTTCTCCAATGCTTCCTTGGTGGGTGTGCCTTCGACTTGCACCAGATAAGTCTTGGCTTGCTTGTGTTCAGGGTGGCTGATGCGGTTTTGTAATTGTCCGTCATCAGTCAGTAATATCAGTCCTTCACTATCTGCATCCAGCCTGCCAGCCGGATAGATGTGCGGGATCTTGATATAGTCAGCCAGGGTAGGGCGGCTGGGGTGTGCCGAAAACTGGCACATCACATTAAATGGTTTGTTGAGTAAAATCAGTTTCATGGCAATATGGTAACCGTAAAATGCAATGATGGAATCTGCCGCATTGCATTCTCAGTCAGGTAGTACAAGTTAGGTAGAATATAGCGCGCATACAAAAGAATGGCAGATGGGATATGAGTAATGGTTTTCTGCATTATCACGATGTCTCTGGCCAGGATGAGCAAGATTGCCATGAACTTGCCATTTTGTATTTTCAAATAGCGCAGTACGTGAAAACCGAAGCATCCGTGAGGCCAGCAAGCTGACAAACTGATGGCATACGGTAAAATAGTAGTGCATAATACGAAAAGATGGTCTTGTGTCTTATAGAAGAGTGATTGCTCTATAAAATATAAATACGCAAGGCAGATGATGAGAAAAGCGTGACCCGCTTGATCGCCCAACCACGGAGAAAACGATGTATCAACATATTCAAGTACCTGCTGAAGGTAAACAAATTACCGTCAATGCTGACTTTTCATTGAATGTTCCTGACAATCCTATCATCCCTTTTATCGAAGGCGATGGTACTGGTGTTGATATCAGCCCGGTCATGATCAAGGTCGTTGATGCGGCTGTAGCTAAAGCCTACGCAGGCAAGCGCAAAATCAGCTGGATGGAAATCTATGCAGGTGAAAAATCCACTAAAGTATACGGTCCTGATGTCTGGTTGCCAGAAGAAACACTGAAAGTCTTGAAAGACTACGTTGTTTCCATCAAAGGCCCATTGACTACGCCAGTTGGCGGCGGCATCCGTTCCCTGAACGTGGCCCTGCGTCAAGAGCTGGACCTGTATGTCTGCCTGCGCCCAGTGCGTTATTTCAAAGGCGTGCCATCCCCAGTGCGTGAGCCAGAAAAAACAGACATGGTCATCTTCCGTGAAAACTCTGAAGATATCTATGCTGGTATCGAATTCGCTGAAGGCTCTGACCAGGTTAAAAAACTGATCAAGTTCCTGACAGAAGAAATGGGCGTCAAGAAAATCCGTTTCCCAGAAACTTCAGGTATCGGCGTCAAGCCAGTATCCCGCGAAGGTACAGAACGTCTGGTACGCAAAGCGATCCAGTACGCTATCGACAATGACAAGCCATCTGTGACTATCGTCCACAAAGGCAACATCATGAAGTACACCGAAGGTGGTTTCCGTGACTGGGCATATGCTCTGGCACAAAAAGAATTCGGTGCTGAACTGATCGACGGCGGCCCATGGTGCAAATTCAAGAATCCAAAAACAGGTAAAGAAATCACTGTTAAGGATTCCATCGCTGATGCATTCTTGCAGCAAATCCTGTTGCGCCCGGCAGAGTACAGCGTTATCGCTACACTGAACCTGAACGGCGACTATATCTCTGACGCGCTGGCAGCTCAGGTTGGTGGTATCGGTATTGCTCCAGGCGCGAACCTGTCTGACTCTATCGCCATGTTTGAAGCAACTCATGGTACAGCACCCAAGTATGCCGGTAAAGACTATGTGAACCCAGGTTCCCTGATCTTGTCCGCAGAAATGATGTTGCGTCACATGGGCTGGCTGGAAGCAGCTGATCTGTTGATCAGCGCGACAGAAAAAGCCATCACTGCCAAGAAAGTCACTTATGATTTCGCACGTCTGATGGAAGGCGCAACACAAGTGTCTTGCTCCGGTTTCGGCGACGTCATGATAGAAAATATGTAATCAGAATCTTGACTTCTGGCTGGAATAAATTCCAGACAGGTGAGCGAAGATATCGAAAAGCCCCTTGTGTTAAGCAAGGGGCTTTTTCTTTTACGGTTCCATCCATGTTTTGCTGGAGAAGTTGGTTTTTTTGAGGCATTTCATCGCCACAGTTTTTAACAAAGCGATATTTGCTTCTGATAGAATCAAGGCGAAAAACAAATCTCGAAGTTGATTTTCAAGGTAAGCACAGCTTGTTGGATCTTTGCTTCGGGGCTCATAGGTGATCGATCTGGTCCTTGTTCTCCTGGCTTATGACGGCACAATGCTATTCACTTTTCTTGATGATGGATTTCAAGCAAATGAACCGTGCATTGCATACTTATGACGCCATCTACCTCCTCATCCATGTTGAAGCTGTTCAAACTGATCAGGCTGCATCAAAAATCCAGTAGCAGTTTCAGTTTCCTTCTCTTTGCATTCCTGTTGAACATGCTGCATGTTGGTGCTGTGCATGCCTTGCAAGCTGAAAGTCTGGCGAGTGGGAAACCATTGGATTCCCAGCGATTTGAAAAAAATCTGACCCGGGGAGAGCCTGTGCCTGCATGGGTGGATCAGGATAATGGGCCTCAAGCTGCAGACGCTACTGGCGCACCACTGGTGGTACGTTTGTCCGATGTACAGATTTTCGTGGACAAGCAGGCTGGTACCTATGTGCATCGCATGATGCAGGCAAATGAAGCCTCCATGTTGACCCAGGTGGGCCGGATAGAAATCCCGTTTCATCCTGAGTACCAGAAAGTGGGCTTGCATAGTATCCGGGTGATACGGGGCAGCCAGGTATTTGATAAGACTGGTACCGCTGATATTCGTTACTTGCAAATGGAAAGTGATCTTGATTCGGGCATTTTTACCGGGTCAGTCACGGCTTCTGTTGTTATAGAAGATATACGGGTAGGTGATGTCGTTGATGTTGCCTATACCACCACAGGTCAGAATCCTGTTTTTGATGGCAATTTTTTTTCGACCCTGGTATGGGATAACAGTTATACCATCTTACGCAAGCGCATACGCCTGAGTACGCCTGTCAACAGGCCGATAAAATACCGTATTCTTGGTCAGGGCAGTGGTAGCATCCAGACCAGGGAAGAGCAGGCTGGTGGCAGGAAGATCATTACTTTGTCTGCGGAACAGGTCAAGGCCATAGAGTTCGAGCCCTATGTGCCGCGCGATATTTTCCAGTTCAGATTCATACAGTTCTCGGAGTTCACGCAATGGCAACAAGTGAACCAATGGGCACAAGCTTTATTCGATGTGAATGCTAGCAGCCCTGAGCTTGATAAGGTAGTTGCCAGTTTGCGCGGCGCGGCCAATTCAGATGAAACCGTTCAACGTGCACTGGCTTATGTACAGAGCGAGATACGTTATCTGTCAATTTCCATAGGTGAAAATTCTCATAAGCCTTTCCCGCCGGATGTAGTGCTGACACGTCGTTACGGTGATTGCAAGGACAAGTCTTTGCTGCTGGTGACTATCTTGCGCAAGCTGGGCATAGAAGCAGCACCAGTATTGATTTCTGCATCCAATCCCAAAATGCCAGGAAAAATGCTGCCTTCACCGACGACATTTGATCATGCCATTGTACGGGTCAAGGTCAACGGAAAAATCTATTACCTTGATCCTACCAGAGCTGCCCAGTATGGCCCCTTGGTCAATATGGGACAGGTACATGCAGGTGCTGAAGTGCTGGTGATTCAAAAGGATACTTACGAACTCGCTACTATTCCTCGTAATGAAGAGGGTACAACTACCATCAATGGCCGCCTGGAAAAAATACAACTGAATAAATTCGATGGTGTGGCCGAGTTTCAGCTTACCCATCAATATTCTGGTGTTGAAGCCGAACAGATACGTTCTTATCTGGCGCGTCAAACCAGGGAGCAGTTGAAAAATGCCTATATAGCCTCGGTGCTGAGGCGTTACCCCCAGGCAGAATTAAAATCCGGGCCTGTCGTTACTGATAATCGTCAGGCCAATACCGTCAATATCGAATTGAAATTCCAGATACCCGGGCTATTTGTCAAAAATTCTCTGGGATGGCAGATGCGTTATCAGGCGTCCAATATGCGTGAACGCTTTTATGTTCCAGAGAATCCAAAACGCAAGCATGCCTTGACGGTACCAATCCAAGTCCCTTTGATACGCTATGAATTGGAAGTCAGGCTGCCCGATGAAGTAAATGCGAATTACACGCCGTCCATCGCCAAGATTGAGAATCCGGCATTTTTCGCCAATGAGACCTTGACGTTCAAACAAAACGTCTACAAAGCACTTGTCGAATTGCATGGCGTGAAGGACAGAGTGGCATCGCAAGACGTTGTTGAATTTATGGCCGATACCAGGAAAGTAGGCAACATGCTGGAAGGGGCCGTTCAAATTCGCAAAACGGATTTGCGCGAAACTGCCCGCGACCAGCCCGAATTGCCTTTGAAACAGAAAATCAGGGAACAACTCGAAGAAGAAATACGCAGTAAATCAAGTCTGATTAATGAAGCAAGGGCAAATGGCAATAACCTGACCCTTGCTCTCTGTGAACGTGCTGTGGCTTACGCACGCACAGGCCGCAAATCTGATGCCAATGCAGATTTACTTGCAGTAAAAAAGGACATGCCTGATACCCAGGAATATTTACGCTGCCGCTCGAATGCCTATTTTGCGATGGGTGATTTCAAGAATAGTGATGCTGACAGTGCGCGTTTGCTGTCTCAGGGGCAAGGTGAAAGCAAGTTATTTATGCTGCGTGGCATGTCATTGTATGGCCTTGGCAAGTGGCGGGAAGCTGCAGACAGTTTTTCTCTTGCAGCAGAACAAAGCAATGCCAGTCAGGCCAGGTTGCGTGCCAGTATCATGCGTCAACTGGCGCTAAGGCGTCAGAATGCGCAAGCCAGTTTGCCTGTGAGCATGGATAACAATGATGACTGGCTGAGTGTCATGCTGGCTGCGAGCAGTGCTGCAGGGAAAACCGAAGAACAGGTTTTGCAGCAGGTGCACAAACGCCTCGGAGACGAGCTTGATGCAGATCTGGCAGAGGCTTATTTTTACATTGCTCAATTGAATATCATCAATGGGAACAAGATCAAAGCGATGGTGTATCTGCAGCGATCAATGGAAAAAGGTATTTTGACTGCGCCGTATCGACCTCTGGCTGAGTATGAACTTGAGCGTTTGAAAAAAAGTAAATAGAACTACAGCATAAATACAAATATAAACACAACACAAACACAAAACTATAAATTGAATGAGGGAAGAATAATGATGTCGCTGTATCGCTTGTTGACGGTATTGATTTTATCAGGCATGACTTTGATAGCCAGTGCTGCGGGAATACCAATCAGTAATCCTGCCAGGGTTGAAGACGTGCAGGAAATTTTGCGCATCTTTGCATTCGACCAAAAAATAAAAACTGCTATTCGCCGTGAGGTAGAAAATTCTAACAACACCAAACCTGAAACCTATCTGGATCCGGAAATTTATCTGCGTCCTTTTACTGTTGAGGCTATCAATCTTCGCATGTCTGTTGTTGTCAGTAAGTATATATCCAATGATTATGCGCAAAAATTGTTGAAAGACTTGTCTAAACCCATAGGGAAAATTTCCACTCGCATTGATCGTGAGGAAATGAATCGTGGATCAGACGTCGCCAAAAGTGAATTCATGAAACTCAGTCCTGCAGATCGGAAGGCAGTCAATGATTTTCGTTCTTCTGCCAATTACCTGAGTTTCCTTAACGCGCTCAAGAACAGTACGGACGAGCGTAAGGAAATGGTGGGGCAATGGGCAAAAGAGGAGATGCAGGGCAGGGCAAATCTGGCACGTAAAGTGATTGCTGAAATGACGGCACAGTATTTGAAAGCTGAACAGGAAGATAAGATGGAAAGCCTCAATCCATCTGACCGTATCCCCTTGACTGGCCTGCGTTATTTTGATCAGGAAGCACGACTGACCTACGAATATTTGCGTGCCAATATCAAGCAAAGCAAGAAGTATTCAGAAGAAATCAAATCCCTGGATCTTGCCAAGGTATTGAAAGCGGAAAGCCTGACCACGCGCCAGGGGCTCGAAAACAGTAATCTGACTGTTTTGTCGGCAGAGAATATATTCAGTAATAATACTAAGCACTTTGAAAGCTTGCGTACGGCATATGGTGAGGCAAGTCAGCGCATTGTTATGCCGCAGCAGCAAAGAGAGGAAATCATTGCTGGCAATAAGAGTTCTACTGAAAGAATATTTGATTTGCAGATACGGCATGATGAACAGCTGCGTATATTTCTGGAGCTGGTGAAGCAGGTGTTGAGCTTGTGTGAAAATCGTTTTGGCAAGATCAAATTCGTAGACAATACCTTGCACTTTGAGACGGATGCGGACTTGAAACAATACAATGACTTAATCAAACGCATCAATGTAACGGTACAGGCAATAAAAGATCTTGAAAAAGAAGATTTGGAATATCGTACGCAGGCGCTGGAAACATTCAAGAAAAAATAAAGAAAAAATAAAATAAGAGCCGGTGCAGCGATGAGCTGGACCGGCTTTTTGTTAAATGCTACCTTGGATTTCTATTCATCGATGGCAAAAGTCGCATGAAGTCTTATGTAGCCGCATTATTGAGTGCATAGCGTATCAAATCAGCCTGGCCTTCAATATTCAATTTGCGCTTGATATTAAGCCTATGGGTCTCTACCGTTCTGACACTGAGCCCCAGCTCCCTGGCGATATGTTTATTGGATTTGCCTGTTGCTATGCAGTTCAGGATGGATTTTTCCCTTTGTGTCAGCACCTGGCTGCTGTCGCTGTTTGCTGCTTGCTTCTTCAGGCCGGAGCTGAAATAGGTGCCGCCAGCCATGACAGTGTCTATTGCTTCTATGATTTCGACTGCCGGTGCATCCTTGAGCACATAGGCGCGCGCGCCAGCTTGCACCGATTGATTTACGTATTCTGTCTTTTCATGCATGGATAGCATGATGACGGCGATATGCGGATATTCTGCCTTGAAACGGGCAGTCAGACTGATGCCATTGCCTGTGCCGAGGTTGATATCCATCAGGATGAGGTTCACAGGCTTGCTGGCAGCGATGGACAGAGCTTCCTCTGCTGTCCCTGCTTCACCTGCGATGGTGATGCTGGCGATGGTCTCCAGCCGCGCCCTGAGCCCGTCCCTGACCAGGGGGTGATCGTCAACCAGTAGCAGATGCACTTGTGTTGCTTGCGTTGCTTGTATTTCAGGTGCAGCATGCACTTCCGCCGCTGGCTGGACCGGTATGTTCTCGGTCATTTTTTCTCTCCATTCGATAAGCTTGCGGTCACGGTGGTGCCGCTGGTATCGGATTGTAATTCCAAACGGCCGTTAATCGCAGCCAGTCGTTCGCGCATATTGCTCAGGCCTATTCCACGATGCGGGTGGTTTGCCACGCCCTTGATATCAAAGCCGCGCCCATCATCGCTGATGATGAGCCTGATGCCTTCGGCATCGCTCAGTAATTGCACATTGACATGGCTGACTTGCTGGGCATGCTTGTGTATGTTGGTCAGGGCTTCCTGAGCAACCCTGAACAGGACAGTGTTGCTGATTTCATCCAGGGCATGAAATTCACCGGCGGCATGAAAGCTGACGGGCAAGTTGCTGGCATGCTCAAATTCATCTGCCAGATGTTCAAAGGCTGCGACCAGACCCAGATCATCCAGCAGGGCAGGGCGCAGGTTATGCGAGATGCGCCGGACTTCGCTGAGCGCCTCATTGAGCTGGTCGGTGGCGCGGGCAAATGACAGCTTTGCCGCTTCTGGCCCGGCACTTGCCTGATGCAGCTTGACCTGGCCCGATTCTATTTGTAGCTTGACTGACACCAGTAGCTGGCTAAGACCATCATGCAAATCACGTGACAGGCGGGCGCGCTCATCTTCCTGGGAGCTGACGACACTTTGGGCCAGCACTTTGAGTTTGGCTTCTGCCAGACGCGATTCACTGATATTCAGGGCCAGACCTGAGAGGGCAATCAGCAAGGCGCTGATAATGGCGATGCCCGCAATCCATGACATGGTACTTTGTATGTTTTTTGCCACTTGAATGTCAATTTTGTTCAAGGCGTCGTCTACGTCGTCAAGATAAATGCCTGTGCCCAGCATCCAACCCCATTGCTCCAGCATGACGACATAGCCCAGTTTAGGCATGAGTTTTTGTGTCGAGGGTTTAACCCACATATAGCGTATGGCCCCACCACCGGCTTTGGCCTTGTTGATCAGATTCTGGATGGTGAAATTGCCTTGTGGATCAGTCATACCCCACAAGTCTTTGCCAACCAGGTCGGTCTGGCGAGGATGCATGAGGTTTTTGCCTTGCAGATCGTAGATGTAGAAATAACCATCGTCACCAAAGTCCAGTGCAGCCAGTATTTTTTTGGCTTCTTCTTGCGTGGCCTGGCCTTGCTGCTTGCTGTTATATAAATGCGCAATTGCAGCGGTGCCCAGGGTGACATAATGCTTGAGTTCAGCCTCTTTGCTGGAAATGTAGGCTTGTTCTACGGTACTTCTTTGTTGTTTGGCCAAAAAGGTGGCTTGATAAAATACCGCCGCGGCGATACCGGCGAAGGCCAGCAGCAAGGGGGCAATCGCCAGAAAAATGATTTTGTGCCTGAGTTTCATTAAGAAAAAGTAAGCCTGCGTTTTGACCAGGCATCTACTGTAGCCTTGAAGCCGGTTTAAGCAAAATGGAAAATCTGTTGTGCGGAAATGAAAATGAATGAAAACGAATGAAAACGAATGAAAAAAAACCCCGCAATTGCGGGGTTTTTTAAAAAACCAGAATCAATGAAGAATCAAGGATTAAGGATTTTGGATGTTGGAAGCTTGCTTGCCTTTAGGGCCTTGCGTGACTTCGAACGAAACTTTTTGACCTTCTTTCAGGGTCTTGAAGCCGTTCATCTGGATTGCGGAAAAGTGGGCGAACAAATCCTCACCACCGTCATCCGGAGTGATAAAGCCGAAACCTTTGGAATCATTGAACCACTTGACGGTACCTGTTGCCATAATGCATCTTTCAAATAAAAACTAATCACACGAGCCGTAAAAGCAAGAAACCTAGCACTATGCTACCTCCCCCTTGACTTGCTCACTTCATATTGACGATTTACTACTTTATTTGTCAATAAATATCATTCTTGGCGGAAAAAAAGCTAAAGTCAAGAAACTTCTGGTTACAAATGAAGTAGTTTTGCAGTACTGTTGTATTTTTACTTAATGACAAGAAAATCAGGCTATATTTGATATGCAGAAATAGTTTTGCTATTGAAACTTGATCTAAAGGAATTGATCACCATCTGCGAACAAAGCAGAAAGCGCGTAACATTGACCAGGGAGAGAATTAAGCCGTTTTTATTCGCTTATTATTTGTCTCTGAAATGAATCAACGTACTAGAATATACGTATGGGAAACAAGCAAGAAAACGGTACGATACTGGAACGTCAGGCGCAGAAGTTAAAGCCGCCTTCCATGTATCAGGTAATTTTACTCAACGACGACTACACTCCTATGGAGTTTGTGGTGGCGATCGTTCAGGAATATTTTAATAAGGATCGTGAGACTGCCATGCAGATCATGCTCAAGGTACACAGGGATGGCAAAGGGATATGTGGCGTCTATTCCAAAGATATTGCGCTGACCAAAGTGGAACTCGTTTTAACGCACGCTCGTAAGGCAGGACACCCCCTGCAATGTGTGATGGAGGAAGTATGATTGCGCAAGAACTGGAAGTTAGTTTGCACATGGCCTTTGTCGAGGCCAGGCAGGCTCGTTATGAATTCATCACGGTGGAGCATCTCTTGCTCGCCTTGCTGGATAACCCTTCTGCTGCGGAGGTCTTGAGGGCCTGCGCAGTCAATATTGAGGATTTGCGCAAAACCCTGGGTAATTTCATTACTGATAATACCCCCACCGTACCTGGCACCAATGAGGTTGATACCCAGCCTACACTGGGCTTCCAGCGCGTGATACAGCGCGCCATCATGCATGTGCAGTCAGCATCGAATGGCAAGAAGGAAGTGACTGGTGCGAATGTGCTGGTCGCCATCTTCGGTGAAAAAGATTCTCATGCTGTGTATTATTTACATCAGCAGGGTGTGACGCGTCTTGACGTGGTCAACTTCATTTCACATGGTGTGCGTAAAGACAGCCATAACGAAGTACCTAAGTCACCTGAAGGCTCTGAGGAGAACCAGGCTGAAGCACAAGCCAAGGAAAATCCGCTGGATCAGTTCACCCAGAACCTGAACAAGGCTGCTGCGGAAGGCAAGATAGATCCGCTGATCGGTCGCGACAATGAAGTTGAGCGCGTGATCCAGATCCTGTGCCGTCGCCGCAAAAATAATCCTTTGCTGGTGGGTGAAGCTGGCGTTGGTAAAACAGCCATTGCCGAGGGCCTGGCATGGCGCATCACGCAAAGTGATGTACCCGATATTTTGCAAAATGCTGTGGTCTATTCTCTTGATATGGGTGCCTTGCTGGCCGGTACCAAATACCGTGGCGACTTTGAGTTGCGTCTTAAGGGTGTGCTCAAGCAGTTGAAAGACACGCCTAACGGTATTTTGTTCATTGATGAAATCCACACCATCATCGGCGCTGGTTCAGCATCTGGTGGCACGCTGGATGCGTCCAACCTCTTGAAACCAGCCTTGTCCAGCGGACAGCTGAAGTGCATAGGTGCGACCACTTACACAGAGTACCGTGGCGTCTTTGAAAAAGACCATGCGCTGGCACGTCGCTTCCAGAAGATCGATGTCAATGAACCAACGGTAGAGCAAACTGTGCAGATTTTGCGCGGCTTGAAATCCAAGTTTGAAGAGCATCATAACGTCAAGTATTCAGCCTCGGCGCTGACGACTGCAGCAGAATTGTCTGCACGCTTTATCAATGACCGTCATTTGCCCGACAAGGCAATTGATGTCATCGACGAGGCTGGTGCTGCCCAACGTATTTTGCCCAAGTCCAAGCAAAAGAAAACCATAGGCAAGGCAGATATCGAAGACATCATTTCGAAAATTGCCCGTATTCCGCCGCAGACCGTCAATCAGGATGACCGCAGCAAGCTGCAAACCATAGAACGCGACCTGAAAAATGTCGTGTTTGGTCAGGAGCCTGCCATTGAAGCACTGGCATCATCGATCAAGATGGCGCGTGCTGGCCTGGGCAAGACAGACAAGCCTATTGGTTCTTTCCTGTTCTCCGGCCCTACCGGTGTGGGCAAGACCGAGGTTGCCAAGCAATTGGCATTCACCCTGGGTATAGAGCTGATACGCTTTGACATGTCGGAATACATGGAGCGCCATGCCGTCAGCCGTCTGATCGGTGCGCCTCCTGGTTATGTGGGTTTTGACCAGGGTGGTTTGCTGACTGAAGCCATCACCAAAAAGCCGCACGCAGTATTGCTGCTGGATGAAATAGAAAAAGCGCATCCTGATGTTTTCAACATCTTGTTGCAGGTGATGGACCATGGCACGTTAACAGATAACAACGGTCGCAAGGCAGATTTCCGCAATGTCATTATTATCATGACGACAAATGCGGGCGCTGAAAGTTTGCAAAAACGTTCTATCGGTTTCAACGACAGCAAAGAAGCTGGCGATGAAATGGCCGATATCAAACGTATGTTTACGCCTGAGTTCCGTAACCGTCTGGATGCCATTATCAGCTTCCGCGCACTCGACGAAGAGATTATCTTGCGTGTCGTCGACAAGTTCCTCATGCAGCTCGAAGAGCAATTGCATGAGAAAAAAGTCGAAGCCACATTTACCGAAAATTTACGCAAATTCCTCGGCAAGAAAGGCTTTGATCCTTTGATGGGCGCACGACCTATGGCGCGCTTGATACAGGATATGATACGTAAAGCCTTGGCGGATGAGCTCTTATTCGGTAAGCTGGTGACAGGCGGACGTGTGATTGTCGACCTTGATGACAAAGACCAGGTCAAACTGGAATTTTCTGAAGGCGATGCCAGTCCACCAGAGGCATCACAAGAGGTGGTCGAAGTAGAATAATTCCACCCTTGTCTGCCCCGGCTACGGCCGGGGTATTTCATTGAAGGTTGTATGTTTTTTGCGTGATGGAGACAAGTATGGCAGGCCTGACACTTCCCACATATGTACTTGAATATACAACCAAGACCATAGACGCAGTTCTATCCCAGGCAGCCCTGGAAGGAAATGAAGTCGAGGTTGATGTCTATGAACGCAGCGATGTCAGCAAGAAGCATGTCGCACTGGGTAAGCGCCTGAAGGGCGACAATGATATGTTCCGCGTCTCGGTAGGTTCTCATGACGACGACTGGAACTACACCATCTTGCGCGAATCAGCAGGACGCAGCCGCAAACTGAAAAAGTAGTTGTACAAATAAAAAGCCCGGATCAGATTAATTGAACCGGGCTTTTGCTTTTTCAGCCTGCGCTGGTTTCTATGATGGGCGAGCTGGTGATGGTTTTATGCACAGGGCATTTTGCTGCGATGGCGATCAGCCTGGCTCGCTGCTCTTCTGTTAAGCCTGCACCGTGCAGGATTACTTCTTTCTTGAAGATATCCTGTACACCCTCTTTGTGATGCGTCAGCCTGACTTCTACTTTGTCCAGTGGCCATTGATGCTGGTTTGCATACCAGCGCACGGTCATGGCCGTGCATTCACCAAGTGCTGCGGTCAATAAATCATAGGGAGCAGGGCCGAGATCGCCACCACCAGCATCCAGTGGCTCGTCACCCTTGATCAGATGCCCGGAGACATTGATGTTGACAGCAAAGGCGTTTTCGCCTGTTTCTGCGACATGGGCCGAAATGGTTTTATCTGACATCTTGTTTTCCCTATTCTGGTAATGGAATGAATTCGTCGTCGCCCGGGACTTTTGCAAAGCGCCCGGCTTTCCAGTCTGCTTTTGCCTGTTCAATGCGCGCTTCTGATGTGGAAACAAAATTCCAGAAAATATGGCGCTGTTCAGGCAATGTTGCACCACCCAGTAACACCAGGTGGGCATCGCTGCTTGCTGTAATGGTCACATCTGCGCCTTCAGCAAAGACAGGCATGGTACGCTCTTCTATGGCTTCATCTGCTATTCGTACGTTACCCGAGATCAGGTACAAGGCACGTTCAGCATATTCTGCTGGTACTTGCAATTGCGTACCTGCTGGCATTTTTGCTTCCACATAAAACAGCGGGCTAAAAATTTTGACGGGTGCAGTATGGCCGTAGGCAGAGCCGGCAATCAGCTTCAGTACCACATCATTGATGGCAAATGCTGGCAAACTATCTGCTGCATGATGATGAAATTCCGGCTCCACTTCCTCAAACTCTTTGGGCAAAGCCACCCAGCTTTGCAAACCATGCACAGTGCGGGTTTGCGATCTTTGCTCAGGACTATTGCGCTCAGAGTGGGTGATACCGCGACCGGCAGTCATCCAGTTGACATCGCCAGCCAGTATCTCTTGCTCTGAACCCAGGCTGTCACGATGAAACATGCTGCCTTCAAAAAGATAGGTAACAGTTGCCAGGCCTATGTGCGGGTGCGGCCTTACATCCATGCCTTGCCTGGCTTCAAACCGGGCGGGCCCCATATGGTCGAGAAAGATGAAGGGGCCAACCAGATGGAGCTTGGCAAATGGCAGGATGCGCCCGACAGTAAACCCTCCAAGGTCTTTGCTGCGCGCGGGTATGGTCAGGCTGATGACGCTCATGTTGTTTATTCCTTTTCAAAAGCGTTTGTTGATGACATTGGTAACATTGGTGACGCCAGATAACGGTGTCACTGGCGATAGTAATAAATAAGTAATCAGTTTTTACTGCCAGAAATTAATATCCCAGTCAGCTTCAAAATACCTTCCAGGCACTGTATATATGCCGTAAAAATGCGAATTTCAACTATTATATTTGATATAATTTTTTGAGGTGGCATGCACATCAGTCTTCACCTTGACCTGGCAAATATGTCATTCACCTTTTATTTGGAAACAAGCAAACATGCAGGTATCAGTAAAGGATAATTTGGGGCTATTTTCTGGTCAGGTCAATGTTCTGATGGTGATACGAAGATTGTCACTGCGTGTGCTGGCCTGGATAATTGGTGGTGCGTGCCTCAGTGCTTGTATCAGCGCCTGTTCATTCGTTAAATTGAATGAAGAAACCAAGGTCTTTTATTCATCGACGGTGCTGGTTGGCTCGATATCCAGTGATATGACATGGGATAAACCCGTTGTCGTTGCGGCCTATACCAAACACCAGGGGAAGCTGGAAATCGCCCACTACACGGTACTGCATGAACCTGGCGCTTATGAATTAATTGTTCCCAAGGGCGAGTATGCAGTATTTGCCTTTGGTGATGCCAATGGCAACCTCATGCTGGATGAAGGTGAACCTGTTGGACTATATGCATCCACCTCGATCGTGGCGTCAGGAACTGGTGTCGTCGCTGAACTCAACTTCCTTATTTCCAATGCTGCGCAAACTGCCATTCCGACAGGCACTGTAGTAGCCACACCGGCAAGCGGAAGCAAATTGCATAGTACCCAGATAGGGGCGATTGCGGAGCTTGATGATGCGGTATTTTCGTCCTATGCTGGCCGGGGCGCTTACTGGGCGCCAGTGGATTTTTTTAAAAAAACTGGCGGCAATATTTATTTCCTTGAAAAATACGATCCGGCCAAAATCCCTGTCCTTTTCGTCCATGGTGTTGGTGGTTCTCCGCAGGACTGGAAATATTTTTTTGAGCATCTGGACAGAAGCAAATACCAGCCCTGGTTTTTTTATTACCCCTCTGGTGCTTCTCTGGATTCCATGGCTTATCTGCTGTACTGGAAAATGGTCAACCTGCAAAGGCGCTATCATTTCGATAAAATTTATTTTACTGCGCATAGCATGGGTGGTCTGGTTGTGCGCTCTTTCCTCAGCAATTATGGTGCGCAATTTCCGACAGCCAAACTGTTCGTTTCATTGTCGACCCCATGGGGGGGCGATACCATGGCAGACAAGGGCGTACGCTATTCGCCGGTTGTCGTGCCTTCGTGGAATGATATGCAAGCCAGTGGCCGTTTTGTGCAAACACTGTTCCAGAAACCTTTGCCGCCGGGCTTGGACTACTATCTGTTTTTTGGTCATGGCGGCAGTTACAGCCTGCTGCGCTCAGCCAATACTGACGGCAGCATCACTCTGGCCAGCGAGCTGCGTGCCGACGCACAGGCAGATGCCCGCATGGTCAAGGGCTTCAATGAAAGCCATGTCAGCATACTGTCGTCACCAGAGGTTTTCCGCCAATATGCTGCCGTACTTGCTTCTGCAGATCAAAAGAATGCTGTAGCTACACTCACTGATAATGGCAATGTACAGGTGGCCTTCACTTATGAAATGCAAGACAAGCTCCCTAAAACCGACCCCTTGTTGCTGTTGACGCCCGTCGGTACGGGGGCTGCTCGCGAGCAAATAATTCTGCCTGTGAGCGCAGGTGATAGTGGCAGAGAATTCGGACCCTTCCCTGTAGGGGAGTATGAAGCAACAGTGTTTGCGTATGGCTTTAAAACAGTTCCGGCAAAAATCCCTGCCGTGATTGCATCCGGCAAAAAGCCAGCATTGACATTTTCGCTGGTGCCACAAGGCGTGCTGTCAGGCTATATAGGGGCCGATATCAAGGCTGGAGACAATCCCGCTGGAAGTTATCGCCAGCCTCACCAGCACATCCGCATAGTATCCATTACCCTCAAGGGTGAAAATGAAAACCGTATACTGACACCGGAGTATGGTGGAAAAGACCGCGGTGCCGAAGCCTACATGGCTGGCCAGGATTATAGTTATCAGTCATCCTTTTCTTTCGTTGGCCTGAAATCAGGGCGTTACGAACTGCTGGTTGAGGCTGAGGGCTATCAGCCATACCGGCAAAGCTATCTGATCGTCCCGGGCCAATACGATTACCTGAAACCCATAGATTTAACGCCCTTAAAAAAATAAGTGCAGTTGCATATCCGCCTTTTTAACGATTTTCTTACCGGGAACACACCATGAAATTACTCGCCTTCGCTGCCAGCAGCAGCAAAAAATCCATCAATAAACAACTGGTTACCTATGCCGCTCATCTGGTTGCCGGGGCTGAAGTTGAAGTGCTGGATTTGAATGATTATGAATTGCCGCTGTTTAGCGTAGACAAAGAAGCAGACCTGGGCAAGCCCGCGCTGGCCCTGGCATTTCTGGACAAGATCGCCGCCAGCGATGCCATCCTGATTTCTTTCGCCGAACACAATGGCTCTTACAGCGCCGCCTATAAGAACCTGTTTGACTGGTGCTCACGCGCCAATGGCAAGGTTTTCCAGGGCAAGCCTATGGTCATGATCTCGACTTCTCCTGGTGCCCGCGGTGGAGCCAGCGTACTGGCCGCCGCGACCACATCCGCACCATTCTTTGGTGGGCAATTGAAAGCCAGCCTGTCTGTACCGACTTTTTATGAGAATTTTGATGTGGAGAGGCAGGAACTGAAGAACGAAGAACTGAAAGCTAAATTGGTGGCGGCACTGGCGAACTTTGCCTGATTGATTCCTGAACATGTTTGAGCAGGTCTACCGCCATACTACAAAAATAATTGCCGCCATCTATCTGGTGATGGCGGCATTACTATTGTGGGCTGGCACGCAGCCAGACGGATATCTGATCAATGTGCGCCACATTATCGAGCCGCAGCCATATCCAGTCTCACCAGTGTTGATTGCATTATTAATGCTGGTCGTGCCCTATGCGATGTTTGCATGGGCATTGCGTTCGCATTCATGGACACGTGTCTGGAAATTGCTGCTTTGCTTTATTGCAGATGTCACTCTTATAGTACTCACTGGCATAACGATGATGCATGCACCACCTTACCATGCGTATTTTTTGTTGGCTGTTTTATTGCTGACATTATTGGTTTTGCTGACGTTGCTATTATTTACTTCGCTGGGCTCATACAATAAGTGGGTGGGCAATACAGGAATTTAATGTTTGCCCGTACTCCCAAAGCCGCCTTCACCGCGCTCACTCTGCCCAAATTCATCAACGATATTGAAGCCCACCTGTAACACCGGCACGATAATCAGTTGCGCCAGCCTGTCCATAGGTTGCAGGGTAAATTCCGCCTGACCACGGTTCCAGGTTGATACCATCAATTGGCCCTGATAGTCAGAGTCGATCAGACCAACCAGGTTACCCAGAACAATACCATTTTTATGGCCCATGCCACTGCGTGGCAAGATCATGGCGGCGTAGCCAGGGTCGGCGATGTGGATGGCCAGGCCGGTAGGGATCAGCACTGTCTGGCCCGGTTGTATTGTGATGGCGTCATCTATACAGGCGCGCAGGTCCAGGCCCGCGCTGCCGGGTGTGCCATATGATGGCAGGAAGTCCTTCATGCGGTTGTCGAGGATTTTCAGGTCTATGTTTTTCATGATATCGAACAAATAAATAATGCTCAAAGAGACCAGGCTCTTTGAGCATGAATGGAAGATTTACATCAGGCTGGTGCGCAGGGCGATTTCTGCCACCAGTTGTGCCGCCAGGGTTTGCTTGTCGGCAGCGGGTAGATTGGTGTGACCATGGTCATCAAACAGCACCAGTTCATTTTCGTCCTTGCCAAAGGTTTGATGCCCTATATTGCCAACCAGTAGCGGAATATTTTTCTTTTGGCGCTTGGCTGAACCATATTGCAGCAGGTTTTCTGATTCGGCAGCAAAGCCTACGCAATACGGCGCATTTGGCATGGCCGCTACGCTGGCGAGTATGTCGGGGTTAGGGGCAAACTGTAATTGCGGCGTGTCGTTGGCACCAGTCTTCTTGAGCTTTTGCGCGCTGACATTGGCTACCTTCCAGTCAGCGACGGCAGCTACCGCAACAAATATATCCTGTTTTTGCTGCTTCAATTGCGCCATCACGGCATCGTGCATTTGCTGCGCGGTTTGCACATTGATGCGGCGTACACCGTAAGGGGTATCAAGTGCGGTCGGGCCAGAAACCAGGGTGACGATGGCACCCGCTTCCCAGGCCGCATGAGCAATTGCATAACCCATCTTGCCTGAAGACAGGTTGGTAATGCCACGTACAGGGTCTATCGGTTCAAAGGTGGGGCCAGCGGTGATCAGCACATGTTTGCCCGCCAGGGTCTTGGCCTGGAAGGCTGCAGTGATTTCTGCCAGCAATTGATCTGCTTCCAGCATGCGTCCCATGCCGGTTTCACCACATGCCTGGTCGCCAGCAGCTGGTCCCATGATCTGTATGCCATCGGCCAGAATCTGTTGCACATTGCGCTGGGTAGCCGGATTTTGCCACATCTCCACATTCATGGCAGGTGCTATCAGCAAAGGTACACTGGCTGGACGGGCTATGCACAAAGTGGACAGCAAATCATTGCAGGCACCATGTGCCAGCTTGAAGATAAAATCTGTGCTGCACGGAGCGATGACGATCGCATCAGCGTCCCGAGTCAAGTCTATATGCGGCATATTATTATGTATGCGCGCATCCCACTGGTCGGTGTAGACGGTATTGCCAGACAGGGCTTGCATGGTGACCGGCGTGATGAAATGGGTGGCCGACTCTGTCATGACCACTTGTACATTGGCTCCGGCCTTACCCAGTGCCCGTGTCAGTTCTGCAATCTTGTAGCAGGCCACGCCACCAGTCAGGCCAAGAACGATCTTTTTACCAGCCAGTCGCAGACTCATGGTGCTATTCCTTATTTTTTGACACGACGTAATTCATCGAGGATGAATAATGCCGCGCCCAGACAAATTGCGCTGTCGGCGATGTTGAAAGCCGGGAAGTGATAAATTTCCTTGTAATGAAAATCCAGGAAATCTATGACATGACCATACATCACCCTGTCGATGACATTGCCAAGAGCGCCGCCCATAATCAGGGACAAGGCAGTGCAGAACAGTTTTTGACCTGCGTGGCGTACCAGGAGATAAGTAATATAAGCCGCTGCGATCAGGCCTATGGCAGTAAAGAAATAACGCTGCCAGCCAGTTTCTGCCGCCAGGAAGCTGAAAGCTGCGCCCTTGTTATACACCAGGGTCAGATTGAAAAATGAAGTGATGCCCAGGGTCTCGCCATAAGTAAAGGCTTTGCTGATGGTGATCTTGCTGACCTGGTCCAGCAAAATGACGATGGCGGCAAAACCCAGCCAGAGTACCGTGGCTGAACTGGATGCCGAAGAGCCAGATGAACTGCCAGAGGCATTGCTACGTTTTTTGGTTGCCATGGATGGAGAAATGTTATTGAGACGGGACGAGTTAAGCTTAAAAGTAAGACTCAAAAGTGAGGCTCATTACAGAGCCTCACTGGATCAAAATCAGGCAAAGCGACGTGCTTCGCCACTACCAAACAGATTACTTACGCAGCGGCCGCACAAACTTGTGTGCTCAGCATTGCTGCCCACATCCGCGCGATAATGCCAGCAACGCTCGCATTTCTCGTATTTGGATGGCGTGACAACTACCGCTTCTTCTGCTTCGCTGGCAACTTGTTCCACAGCGGCTGCTGAAGTGATCAGAGTGAATCTCAGGTCATCAGCAAAGCTGTTCAATACATCGAATTTGCTACCGCTGGCCTTGATCGTCACTTCCGCCTGCAGGGATGAACCTATGCCACCTGCAACACGTACTTCTTCCAACTGCTTGGTTACACCCGTGCGAACGGCACGCAGGGCGGCATACTTGGCCAGCAAGGTCTCTGCACCTGCGATTTCTGGCAAGCTGTAATAAGTTTGCGTGAAGATGGTTTCGTCACCGTCTTTGTAGACATCAGGGGTCGCAAAGAATTGCCATGCTTCTTCAGCCGTGAAAGACAGTACCGGTGCCATCAGACGCAACAGCGACTGCGTGATATGCCAGATCGCAGTTTGTGCGGAACGACGTGCATGCGAAGTCGTGCCGCTGGTGTACAGGCGGTCTTTCAGGATGTCGAGGTAGAAACCACCGAGGTCTTCAGAGCAATATGACTGCAATTTGCTGACCACAGGATGGAATTCAAAAGCCTCAAAATGCGCCAGGATATCTTTTTGCAGTGCTGCCATATTAGCGATGGCGTAACGGTCTATTTCCAGCAATTCATTGATCGCGACTGCATCCTTGGCGGCATCAAAATCAGATGTGTTCGCCATTACAAAGCGCAGGGTATTGCGTATGCGGCGATATGCCTCTGTCACGCGCTTGAGGATTTCATCCGAGATAGACAATTCGCCGGAGTAATCTGTTGATGCCACCCACAAACGCAGTATGTCAGCACCGAGGGTATCAAATACCTTTTGAGGGGCGACTACATTGCCCTTGGATTTGGACATTTTTTCACCGTTGCCATCAACCACAAACCCATGCGTGAGCAAGGCTTTGTATGGTGCGCAACCATTGAGCATACTCGATGTCAGGAGGGACGAGTGGAACCAGCCACGATGCTGGTCGGAGCCTTCGAGGTACAAATCCGCCGGAAAGGCAGATTGCTCTTTGTGTGAGTAGCGCAAGACAGTTTGATGAGTTGTTCCAGAGTCAAACCATACGTCCAGCGTATCGCGGTTTTTGACATACATGGCTGCTTCGTCGCCAAGCAAATCAGCAACTTCGATTTTTTGCCAGGCTTCTATGCCTTCTTTTTCTATTCGCAGGGCGATTTGTTCCAGCAGCTCTGGCGTACGTGGATGCAATTGGCCAGTTTCCTTATGCAGGAAGAAGGCCATAGGCACACCCCATTGACGCTGACGTGACAAGGTCCAGTCAGGACGGTTGGCGATCATGCCATGCAAACGTGCCTTGCCCCATGCAGGGAAGAAGGCAGTTTCATCGATAGCTTTCAATGCTGTCTGGCGCAAGCTGTCGCCGCCCGCTTTAGGCGTATTGTCCATGCTGGCAAACCACTGAGAAGTGGCGCGATAGATGATAGGTGTCTTATGACGCCAGCAATGCATATAGCTATGCTCGAACATCTTGAATGAGAACAGAGTGCCTGCTTCACGCAGTTTGTCGCAGATAGGTTTGGATGCTTCCCATATCGTCATGCCAGCAAAGAAAGGCAGGCTGGATGCAAACTTGCCATCACCCATGACTGGGGCGATGATGTCATCATCCTTCATGCCATGCGCCTTGCATGACTGGAAATCTTCAATGCCGTAAGCAGGCGCAGAGTGAACCACACCGGTACCGGTTTCTGTACTGACGTATTCACCCAGGTAGACTGGAGAAAAACGATCATAGCCCGCATCCAGTGCTGACAAGGGATGTTTGAATTTGATTTCTGACAAATCCGCACCCAGGCAAGTGGCGATGACTTCGCCTGTCAGGCCGTAATTGGTGAGGCTGGCTTCAACCAGGTCTTTTGCCAGGATCAGCAGGATATCTTCACCTTCGCGCTGGGTCTTGACCAGGGCGTAAGTGATCTCTGGATGCATGTTCAGCGCCTGGTTGGACGGGATGGTCCATGGCGTTGTGGTCCAGATGACGCAATAGCCTTTGTCCAGCGGCAGCTTGTCCAGCTTGAAGGCTGCTGCCAGTTTTTCTGGTTCAGCAAACGGGAAGCCAACGTCGATGGACGGGTCACGCTTGTTTTCATATTCAACTTCGGCTTCTGCCAGGGCAGAACCGCAGTCAAAACACCAGTTGACTGGTTTCAGGCCGCGATAGACATAGCCTTTTTCCAGCAATTTGCCGAGCGCTCTTAATTCTTCGGCTTCATTGCCAAAGGCCATGGTTTTGTAGGGATTATCCCATTCACCCAGCACACCCAGGCGGATGAAGTCAGCTTTTTGTTTTTCTATCTGCTCATTCGCGTACACGCGTGCCTTGGCATGCACTTCGGCCACTGGCAGGTTTTTGCCAAACAGTTTTTCTACCTGGATTTCGATAGGCATACCATGGCAATCCCAGCCAGGTACATACGGTGCATCAAAGCCTGCCATGGTGCGCGCCTTGATGATCATGTCTTTCAGAACCTTGTTGACAGCATGGCCGATATGGATATCACCATTGGCATACGGTGGGCCATCATGCAGGATGAATTTCGGGCGACCGGCAGATGCTTTGCGCACACGTTCATAGATTTTCTTGTCTTGCCATTCCTTGACCCACTTGGGTTCGCGCTTGGCCAGATCGCCGCGCATGGGGAAAGCTGTTTCGGTCATATTGACCGGGTATTTACTGGCAGTTTTTGCCGCTTTGTTTTCAGACATAATGAGTTTTCTATTTTTAAAATCGGGATGAAGTCACAACAAACTACAACGAAATAAAACGATGTGTGAGCTTCAAATTCGGTCAGTGGCTGAGCGGGCAGGGCGACGGCTGTCGGCGAAGTAGGCACGTGCCTGTTCAGCGTCCTTGTTGATGGCCGCTGTCAGGGTTGGCAAGTCTATGTATTTCTCTTCGTCACGCAGCTTTTTCAAAAACTCTATCTGCACGACTTTGCCATAAGCATGGCCGCTGTAATCGAATACATGGGTTTCCAGCAGCACACGGCCACTGTCATCGACAGTAGGACGTACACCAAGGCTGGCAACTGCCGGTAAAGGCTGGTCTGACAGGCCGTGCACCTGCACGATGAATATGCCGTTAAGGGCAGGACGGTGATGAGCAATACGCAGGTTCAGCGTAGGAAAACCTATGGTGCGCCCCAGCTTTTGACCGTGCACAACATGGCCTGAAATACGGTAAGGATGACCCAGCAAGGCTTCTGCCTCATCAAAATCACCATTCGCCAGTGCCAGGCGCACTGCAGATGAGGATATGCGCACACCCTTGTTTTGTACCGAGGGCAGGGTTTCAACGGTAAAACCATGGCGTAAGCCTGCTTCGGTCAGGGTGGCGACATCACCAGCGCGTTTTGCACCAAAGCGAAAATCTTCACCGACCATGACCCATTTGACATGCAGGCCATCGACCAGCACTTTTTCTATGAAGTCTTGCGGTGACAATGCAGCAAAGTGAGCATTGAAATGTTCAACGATAACGCGGTCAACACCAGCAGCCTCGAGCGAAGCCATGTTGTCGCGCAAATTGGCGATACGGGTAGGTGCCTTGGACAGATCACCCAGCATCTGGGCAAAGAATGCACGTGGATGTGGTTCAAATGTCATGACGGCAGCTTCTATGCCCAGACGTGTGGCGGCATCCCGCAAGCGGGCAAGCAAAGTCTGATGACCAAGATGCACGCCATCAAAATTGCCTATCGCCAGTGCACAGGGGGCACGGGAGGCTGCATTTGGAAGTCCGCGAAATACCTTCATTGTTTCCAGAAAACTGCTGCAAAGCCTTGGATTATAAATGCTTTCGTCTGGCTATAGACCTGATCTGAGGTGGAAATGCAAATTTCACAAGGGATTAATTCGTGAAATCCTCACATTTCTCAGCATTTGGCATATGAATCAATGATGATGTGACCACAAAACATCATTGGAGCTCAGATAAGACTGAACAGCTTCCTTGTTGCCAGTCGCATGTTTCATGATCTCGCCGCAATTGCAAATGCCTTGATAGGGTTGAATGTGTGAGCAGGCAGAGACTTTTTGCAAGAAAACCTGGACGGATTTGCTGCAATTTTTGCATTTAAAGGTCAGGATGCGGGCGGGTTTGTTGATCATGATGCTAATTTTCTAAACGATTAATCAATTCTGGTGGTCAGTGACTTGGCGGCTACTGACCACAACTACAAATGCTATTTTAATTTCAAACGCCATAATGAAGTAACTTCTTTGACGCGGGCTGCGTGCAAGGGATCGTTTTCATCGGTGGATTTTGGGTGGCGCGGTTTGATATCCATCTTGCCAGCTATCGTCAGGCCGCCTGCGTCTATCCAGCCTTGCAACTCTGCCGCAGTACGCAGGCCCAGGTGTTCGGCAAAGTCTGACATGATGAGCCATGCTTCGCCTTGTGGCTCCAGATGTTCTGCCACGCCAGTCAGAAAACCGCGCAGCATGCGGCTATCAGGGTCATAGACGGCATATTCTATTGGTGAATTGGGGCGTGCCGGCAACCATGGCGGGTTACAGACTATCAGGGGCGCGCGTCCAGGCGGGAACAGGTCTGCCTGTACTAATTCAATGTGGGAGGACAAGCCCAGCCTGTCTATGTTTTCACGGGCGCAGGCGAGGGCGCGCTGGTCCTGGTCGGTAGCGACGATTTTCTTGACGCCACGCTTCGCCAGCAAGGCAGACAGCACACCAGTACCCACACCAATGTCAAAAGCCAGTGTGGTCGATGGCAGCGAGGCTTTTGCCAGCAAATCTATGTATTCACCGCGTACAGGAGAAAACACGCCATAGTAAGGGTGGATTTTTGCACCCAGAGCGGCAATCTCTACGCCATTCTTGCGCCATTCATGCGCACCTATCAGACCCAGCAATTCACGCAGGGAGGCCACAAAGGCGGTGCTGGGTTCACCATAGACTTCCTTGCAGGCTTGCGTTACATCTGGTGCACGGCGCAAGGTGATGCGGTAATCAGCTTCAAAGGGGATCAAGACCATGGCTAGCACGCGCGCTCTTTGCGATTGTGCCTGGCGGCGCAGATTGAAGGCTTCTTTGGCGGATTCAGGCACCTTGTTCTTTTTTGTGGCCCTGGCTGGCTTTTTATCGATGCGACGCGCCAAAGCCTGCAATAACTGTTTGGCATTATGATAATCACCACGCCATAGCAGGGCCGTGCCTTCGCAGGCCAGCTTGTAGGCGGTTTCCACATTCATGCGGTCATCGGCAATTTGCACTCGCTTGGGCGCTGGTGCACCACTCTCGGAATGCCAGCGGCATGAGCGGGCTTCGTCGTTTTCTGTCCATTGCAATTGCAGAGCGGGGTTGGGGGTGTTCATGTTTTTCTTTTGTGGTAAGAACAGGGCTGTGACCCTTGCCAAGGCTGGAGTGTAACAAATAAAAGCCCAGCCTTGAGCTTTAAGGTCAGATATGCATGATTCCGACAGCAATTCATTGCGTGATTTCTCTGCCACTCTCTTTAGCAGCCATTAAACAAAAATACATGTGCCCATGCTTATCTTGTGTTAACCTCATGCCTCTTAATATATTAAGTCTGCGAGACATCTACCATGCCTATCCGCCTTCGCCCTGCCTTTTCTGCTCGTCCTGTTCTGATTACCACCTTACTCTCTTCATTGATGCTGGCTGCACCTGTCACTATGTCTGCAACTGCTGGCCCAGTGGTAGCAAGTAAAAAAGCCGACCTGGGTTTTGCGCAGATCAAAACTTCGTTCCTGAACGCTTTGTGGCAACAAGACCCGGACATGGCGATGGCTGCAGGCCGCTATCAGGATGCCAACAAGTTGATCTTGCCCAGCCAGGCAACCCGTGATGCTTATGTTGCATTTGCCGATAACTGGCTGGCGCAATTAGCCAAGGTCGATGCAGAAGCTTTATCTGCCAAGGAGCAGACAGATCTGGCTTTGATACGCAATTACCTGAATGCTGCGCGCTGGTACCTGACACAATTCCGTGAATTTGAATGGAACCCAAGCCAGCACAATATCGCGGGCAGTTTTGACGCCATTCTTAATACTGATTTCGCGCCAAAGGCAAAACGGGTACAGGTAGCAATACAGCGCCTGCAAGCAGTACCTGCCTACTATGCTGCAGCCAAAGCCAGTATCAAGAACCCCACAGTCGAGCATACCCGTCTGGCAATCAAGCAAAGTGCCGGTGCCACCTCGGTATTGCTTGAACTGGAAAAGGCAGCGGCAAAAGAAAAGCTGAATGAGAAAGACAAACAGGCGTTGCAAGATGGTTTGAAAAACGCACGTGTAGCCGTCACTGATTATGTGCAGTTTCTTGAAACTCTCGAAAAAAATCTTGATCCTGCCACTGCCCGTTCGTTCCGTATAGGCAAGGATTTGTATGAAGGTAAATTTACTGCTGATATCCAGTCTTCGCTGACAGCAGAGCAAACTTACCAGCGCGCCTTGAAAGCCAGGGACGAAGCACACAATAATATGGAAAAACTGGCTGACCAACTCTGGGAAAAAACCATGGGTGGGCAAGCCAAACCTGTTGATCGCGTCAAGAAAATTGCCATGGTCATCGACAAACTGTCTGAGAAACATGTGGCGGCAAAAGACTTGTATCCTGAAATCCGCAGGCAATTGCCACAACTGGAAAAATGGATACGCGAACATGATCTGGTCAGCCTGGATTTGAAGAAGCCCCTGGTCGTCCGTGAA
The DNA here is from genome assembly GCF_003201815.1 of Undibacterium pigrum. GTDB lineage: Bacteria > Pseudomonadota > Gammaproteobacteria > Burkholderiales > Burkholderiaceae_D > Undibacterium > Undibacterium pigrum. The sequence goes on along the minus strand of NZ_QJKB01000010.1, from coordinate 67,198 downwards.
ACGCCAGAATACCAGCGCGGCGTCACCGTTGCTTCGATAGAAGCACCAGGCATCTTCAGGCCAAATGACAAGACTTATTACAACGTCACCCCATTCGATGGGCAGCCTGCAGAGCAAATTGAAAGCACCTTGCGTGAGTACAATCACTGGGTTTTACAGATATTGAATATCCATGAAGCCATTCCTGGTCATTACACCCAGCTACAACATGCGAATAAATCACCCTCAGTGATCAAGACCCTGTTTGGCAATGGTGCCATGATAGAAGGCTGGGCCGTCTATAGCGAACGTATGATGCTTGAGTCTGGCTATGGCGATAACACGCCAGAGATGTGGCTCATGTATTACAAATGGAACCTGCGTGCCGTTTGCAATACCATCCTTGATTATCAAGTGCATGTACTGGGTATGACAGAAGCAGAAGCCAAAGACTTTTTGACGAACCAGGCTTTTCAGACCAAGGCAGAGTCCGATGGAAAATGGCTGCGCGTGCAATATACCTCGGTTCAGTTGACCAGTTATTTCAGCGGCTATAGCGAGATACTGGAATTCCGCGAGCAGCTCAAAAAACAGCAGGGCGACAAGTTCAAGCTCAAGCAATTCCATGAGCAATTCCTGAGTTATGGCAGCGCACCTGTGGGGATGATCAAGAAATTGATGCTCAAGGATACTGGTAAGTAAAATCGATTTATTCATATTGAAGAACTCTATCCATGCGCCCCGGCATTTATAAAGTCAGTCAAATAGGTCAGGGCTTTCTTGCAGTGATGGCCAAGCCTGTAGCGGGCGAATGGATAGAGGATGAGTTTCGCGGCATCGCGCAATTCGGCATACACAGGCTGGTCTCTTTGCTGGAGAACCACGAAATCCGTGAGCTGGGTTTGCAGACGGCGCCTGATTTATGCTTAAAGAATCAGATTGACTTCATACAGTTTCCTGTCAAGGACAGGGGGCTGCCATTGTCCTTTTCTGTCACGCAGAAACTGGTGACGCAACTGCATAGTGATATTTTCAATGGCAAAAATACTGCCATCCATTGCCGTGCCGGAATAGGGCGCACAGGCCTGCTTGCTTCAGCAGTCTTGCTCAGGAATGGGCTCGATGCCGCCGCCGCCCTGGCGCTGGTAAGTAAAGCACGAGGTGTCACTGTTCCCGATACTGAAGAACAGATAGACTGGTTGATGCGGCATCAGTCCGCATTGCGTGCCTGAGTCCAGTAATTTACTGTCGTTCCTCTAAAATATTTCTCCAAGGAAATTTAAATTTCCTGCTGGAAAAATATCCCCCATTCTGTTTTGGTGCGCTCATAAAAACTGTGGTGCAAACACATACAAAATGCACCAAACAAATAAGCAAGAGTGGTTTTTTCACAAATTTGTTAAAAAAAGTCAACCGACGGTAACAAAACTGACATAGGCGGATGTTAATCTAGTAATCGTTTGCGCAAACGATTGCTTAGTTCAACTGTCGTTAAATCTCGTTTCTGGAAAGCTGCAGACAGCATGGTGGTAAGAAGAATAGGTAGAGATGTACAAGAATGGCTGCTTACAGATATCTGAACAAGGCTGGAATAAAAGAAGCGAGAAAACGCAGTGTGTCCTGCCGGGAACACTGACGCGAGCAGGATTTTTCTCTGTTTTAAGAATTTCAACTGAATGAGGATGTGTGTGGGACAGCCACACACAAAAATCAATAATCATCAGGGGAATTTTTTATGCAAGGTTTACAACAAGCCAGTAAATTAAAAGCGCTGGCATGGCAGCTCAGTCTTATTTGTTCAGTCAGTTTCGCGGGCATACAAACTGCCCAGGCATCCATCCCGGATCATCATGAGTTTGAGGCCAGTCTGCATGTGCCATACAGAGCCGACGCCAAAGCAGGTGCCGAATCCCGTTATTTTACGATGGAATTCGAATACCCCTATGTGACGAAAGAGCAGACCATCACCTGGCGCCTGGAGCTGCTGGGCAGTGATGGTAAAGTCGTTGATCGCTGGTATGGTACTGAAAAGCTGTTCAAGAAAACTGTCACCGCGCAAATGTTCTGGAGTGGCCGCGGCCCGACTGGTGCTGCACTGAAAGACGGCGTCTATCAGGTAAGGCTTACCGCCAAGGCAACGGACACGTCCGCTATTCAAGCGGCTCCTGCCAGCACCGTTGCCTCCACTGTTGAGCGCGCATTGGCAGTCCACGACACTGAAATCATTACACAAAGCTGGCCTTTGCAAGTCGGTAACCTGCCTACTCCAAAAATGCCAAGCTTTGCTGCTTTGCCGACAAAAGCCAGCAAAGCGCTTCTTACTTCATCCACTGCTACAGCTAAAACCGTAGCAGGCGCAGCTCCGCCACCAGCACCCGCAACTGGCTCACTGCCTTACACCATTTATTACGGTAACCTGCATAGCCAAACCAACCACAGTGATGGCGGTGGCGAACTGACTTCATGTACCGGGGCACAAAATCCACAGTCTGCCGCTTATGGCCCAACGGATGCATATCAATACGCCTTGAACAAGGGACTGGATTTCCTGATGACGTCTGAACATAACCATATGTACGATGGTTCTGACAGCACCAATGCATCAGCCAATCCAGCAACTGCTAAAAACCTGTTTCAATCTGGCCTGGCTGCAGCGAGTAGCTTTAATTCTGGCCATGCAGGTTTCCTGGCAATTTATGGTCTGGAATGGGGTGTCATCAACAACGGTGGCCACATGAATATTTTCAACTCCAGTGACCTGCTGGGTTGGGAATACAATAGCAGCAATCAATTGATCGCTGATACGCTGACTGCCAAGAATGATTATGCTGGCTTGTACACCTTGATGCGCCAGCGCGGGTGGATAGGGCAATTCAATCACCCATCGAGCAGCGGACAATTCCTCGTCAATGGTACTGCACTCGGCTATACCGCAGATGGTGACCAGGCCATGGTCGCTTGCGAAGTCTTGAATACTTCTGCTTTTTCGACCAATACCACAGAGACAGAAACCAGCCGCAGCACTTATGAAGGGGCCTGTAACAAGGCACTGGAAGCCGGTTTCCACGTTGCATTCACCACAGACCAGGATAATCACTGTGCCAACTGGGGTGCGTCTTATACCAATCGCACCGGTATCTTGCTGGCAAACGGCGCTGCTCTGAATAGTGCAAACTTCGTCGATGCCATGAAGGCACGCCGCATCTTTGCCACCATGGACAAAACTTCGCAAATCATCCTGACTGCGAATGGTCATATCATGGGCGAGCGTTTCACCAATAGTGGTCCATTGACCCTGGTCAGCAATTTCGCCAGCACCAGTGGCCGCACTGTTTCTACCGTGGTGATCTATGAAGGCGTGCCAGGCCGTAATGGCACAGTCACGCAATTGTCCAGCACTGCAACGACAACGATTACTCCGGCAGTGGGTGAGCATTTTTACTATGCAAAGATCACGCAGGATGACGGTAAAATCCTGTGGTCTGCGCCGATTTGGGTGACACAATCAAATAGCACGGACAGCACACCACCGACAGTCAGCGCAGGCGAATCTGGTACTAGTGGCAACATCACCTTGTCTGCCAGTGCGACAGATAATGTCGGTGTCAGCAAAGTGGAGTTCTATGTGGATGGTGCACTCAAAGGCACTGCCACCAGCACGCCTTATAGTGTGACGCTGAACTCCACGACCCTGACTAACGCCAGCCACAGCCTGGTCGCCAAAGCCTATGATGCGGCCAATAATGTTGGCACGTCATCGACAGTGAGCTTCACTATCAATAACCCTGTCAGTGATACGACTCCACCCACTGTATCGGCCAGTGAAAGCGGCACGAGCGGCAATATTACTTTGTCGGCTACGGCGACAGATAATGTTGGTGTCAGCAAGGTAGAGTTTTATGTTGACGGTGCACTGAAGGCGACCAGCACAAGCTCACCATATTCAACGACACTGAATTCAACTACTTTGTCGAACGGTACGCATAGCCTGGTTGCCAAAGCCTATGATGCCGCCAATAATATTGGTACTTCTTCTACCGTGAGTTTTACTGTCAATAACAGTACCTCCACGCAGTTGATTAGCAACGGCGGCTTTGAAAGTGGTGCCAGTTCATGGACTGCCAGCTCAGGAGTTATCAGCACTGGTGGTTCTGAGGCATCACGTACAGGCAGCTATAAAGCCTGGCTCAATGGCTATGGCAGCGCCCATACTGATACCCTGTATCAGCAAGTGACTATCCCTGCCGCGGCTACTTCTGCCAGCCTGAGTTTCTGGCTGAAAGTCAGTTCCGACGAGACCACCACGACCCAGGCTTACGATACCCTGAAACTGCAAATTCAAAACAGCAGCGGTACGGTGCTGGCAACATTGGCGACTTACTCGAACCTGAACAAGGGTACGACTTATGTCAACAAGACCTTTGATCTGAGCAGCTATAAAGGCCAGACCATACGCGTGTACTTTGTGGGTGTGGAGGGGAGTGTGACAGCGACATCTTTCCTGATCGATGATATCTCTGTCATTGCACAGTAAAGATTTCTGAATAAACCTTTCAGATAAAAAGAAAAACCCGCCAAGGCTGCAACCTGGCGGGTTTTTTTGATGGCTGCCACATATTCATACCTGGCGTAATATATGGCATTGTCCAGAACTGACAGGGTCAAATATGAAAATCAGGTTTTATCACGCACCAGATGCAAACTGCTGCGAACGTTTGTTGTGGATACTCGACTACAAACAAGTTGAGTACGAGCGCATTGATGTCGGGCTCGGCGATGTTGGAGAACAGGTTCGGTTACTGAGCCCCTTTGCCCGCGTACCTTTGATGGAAGTAGATGGCGTCGCCTTGAGCGAATCCATGGCTATGGCCGAGTTTATTGAAGAGATCGCGCCTGATCCACCTCTGCAATACGAAGCAGCCTTTGCCCGTGCCCAGGTGCGTGAAATTTGCGAGGCAGTTAACTCATCCATACACCCGCAACAAAACAGCAGTACGGTGAGATTTTTTCATCCTGACTGGAACAAGGATCAGATGCGTCCGGTAAGAGCAAAGTGGCTGTTGATGAATCTGCAAAAACTGCAGCCGCGTTTATGGCAGAGCAGTCAGTTTGCCGTTGGCACAAAATTTACGCAGGCAGATATTTTTGTCAGCATCATTTATCGCAAGGCGCTGGACCTTGGTGTGTCAATCGCTGATTTGCCAGCCTACGAACACTACTGGGAATTTTTGATGAGCCATGAATCCATCAGACGCAGTTGCCCTGTTGCTGCATAAGTCAGCATCAGCAAGCGCATGGCAAAATCCAAATTAAGACGATTAAAGATAGGCGACAACAACTTTCTCTGGACTGTAAAAGCTTTATATCTGCCACGCACCGACGTGACTGCTGACTATCCGGTACAAGTGAAATTCACCGCCTTTCTTGAATCATATAAAACGACGGCCCTGCATATCCATTTCAAAACCAGCTCGACGGTGGCGGGAAACTGGCTGACATCTGGAATTGGAGAAGTCAATTTACATCTGCCCAGTTTTGCGCGTTTGCTGATTGTTGGCGGTATGGAGCAAGGCTGGCAAGCTCGATATCAGACGCTAAATATAGAAAATGGCTTGCCGATATTGAGACGTGCGGGATATAACATCAAGGATGAATGAAAGCAAGAGTCAACAGGATTGCCTGTGCTAGACTAAATGCTATTTACTTTTTAGTAAAACATTTTGAAATGTGCCCACCATGCTATTGACGCCACGGCTGCAAATTCTCTTCCTCATCAACGCCACTGTTTTGATTACCCATCAGATTGATGCAGCTTACTGGCATGAGTGGGAGTTATTCCATCTTCCGGGAGGAAATCAGGTCAACTTGCTACTGAATTTGCCCATTATTGCCCTGGTCTTATATGCGCAAGGCCGGGTGGCAATAAATACGAAAGCCTCTGTTTTTTACTATAAGCTCATCGCATTCCTGGGTTTTCTCACGGTGACGATTCATGGCGCTTTCTTTATTGCGGGGAATGGAGCATTCGTGCAACCCATGTCTGTCGCCTTGTTGATTGCAACGAGCGTGCTATCTGGGATGCAGTTTTTTTTGCTTCGTCGCGAAACTGCCTGAAAGAGCTAAGCTTAGCCAGACGCATCACTTTGATAATTTTGTACGCTAAGTGCAGAAAATATTTCAATAATGAACTCATTCGAACGCGCATTGACGTCACTGGAAGGGCTGTCCATAGGCGATGCTTTTGGTCAGTGTTTTTTTCAAACAGAAAATCAGTTGCTGTTTGCCGAGGGCAGGCAATTGCCTGGTGCCCCCTGGTACTTTACCGACGACACCGAGATGACATTGTCCATCGTGCGTGTATTGCGTAATCACGGTGAAATTGATCAGGACATACTCGCAAAAAGTTTTGCGAAACACTATAGCTATGACCGTGCCTATGGTCCATCCATGCACAGAGTCCTGGCTCGCATCGACGCCGGGGAGCCTTGGCAGGACGTGGTTGCCAGTGCGTTTGAGGGGCAAGGCTCTTATGGCAATGGTGCCGCCATGCGTGCTGCGCCACTTGGGGCATACTTTGCAGATGACCTGTCATTGCTGATGAAGCAAGCCAGTTTGTCTGCCGAAGTAACACATGCTCATCCAGAGGGAATAGCCGGAGCGGTTGCAGTTGCGCTGGGTGCAGCCCAGGCTTGCCTTTACAGAGATGCCGGGATAAGACCCACGCATGCAGAATTTCTGGGCAAAATTATTGACTGTTTGCCGCAAACCGAGGTACGTTCGAAACTGGTTCGTGCACAATCCATGGCTAAGGCCGGGTCTATGGATTTTCCAGTTTCTGTTTTGGGTAATGGCAATCATATGTCGGCTCAGGATACCGTGCCGCTGGCCTTGTGGTGCTGTGCCCAGGCGCTGGAAGATTTTGAAAAAGCAATGTGGCTGACCGTCAGCGCTGGTGGTGACCGCGATACCTTGTGCGCGATAGTAGGCGGTGTCGTCGCCTCGTATGTTGGTGAAGAAGGTATTCCTGATAACTGGAAAGCGTGTCGCGAAGCTTTGCCCGCCTGGTATCTTGAGGACGCAAATGACAAAGAAAATTTTTTGGGATGACCCCTATCAAACCAGGCTGCTGACGCAAGTCAGCAAGATAGATGGCAATGATATCTGTCTTGCATCAACGATTTTCTTTGCGTTTTCTGGTGGGCAGGAGAGCGATGCTGGCAGTATAGCCGGCCATGCTGTTCTGGCCGCACGCAAGGATGGGCAGGAACTGATCTATACATTGGCCGATGCGCATGACTTGCAACTGGGACAGGACGTGGAAGTCTGCATAGACTGGGAGAGACGGTATCGTCTCATGCGCCTGCATTTTGCTGCCGAGCTGGTACTGGAATTGTTTTATAAATCACTGCCTGGCATAGGCAAGGCTGGGGCCCACATCGCGCAGGACAAGGCGCGTATAGATTTTGTCTGGAGCGAGAGCATTGCTCCTTTACTGCCTGCATATGCAGAACAAGCGCAGGCCATCATCGCTGCCGATCTCGACATCAATTGTGCCTTTGACGATGAGGCCACGGAAAGACGTTATTGGGAAATTGCCGGATTTTTACGTGTGCCCTGTGGCGGTACTCACGTCAGGCGCACGGGTGAGTTAGGACAGATCAGGTTAAAACGTAATAATATAGGGCGGGGTAAGGAGAGGGTGGAGATTTATCTTGCACCATGAAAAACAGCGACAGCAAAAATGCATGTCGCTGCTTATTTATCCTTATTTATCCTTACCGGGCTGCTAAGACTTACTTGCCAAACAAGGATGAAAACTGCTGAAGCACCGCGGCCGGATCGATGTTGCCAGCCTCTGGCACCTGTCCATGTGGTGTCAGGTGATCGATGATGCCAGGCAAGAATTCAGCCAGTTGGCTGGCTGCACCTTCGTGAGATATGCCTGCTGCACTTGCCAGTTGTTGCAATTGCCCGCCACCCAGGGCTTGCTGGATTTGTGCGGCAGAGATAGGCATGTTTTGTCCGGTACCTACCCAGGATTGCACGATGTCTGCCAAACCTGCCTGATGGAAAGCACTGATCAGTGCTTGCAAACCGCCTACGCCACCTGGTTGTCTGTCACCCAGCATGTTGACTGCCGCTTGCATCAGTGAGGCGTTGCCACCGCTGTTCTGGCTCACGCTGCCAAGCATGCTTAATGCGCTATCGAATAAACTCATGATATTTCCTTCAGAATTGGTAAGGTGCTGCAAGTGTATGGCTGAGTATCGGCGAGAATTGTGAACTCTGTATGAAATTTGACAATGTTTTACGGCGACAGTAAATTTCTTTGCGTGTCATTCAAAGGGCTTACATGCCACCCCAGGCTGCGTTCAAGATGGTAATTGCTGCCAGGCCTGCTGTTTCTGTACGCAAGATGCGCGGCCCTATGGACAAGGGCAGTACGCCATGCTTGATGGCGAGGGATTCTTCTTCGTCAGAATAGCCACCTTCAGGCCCTACCATGAGGCTGACTGCCTGTGCAGGATGGTGGCGTGACCAGTCGGCCAGAGACTGGTCTGCCCGTGGTGTCAGCAATATTCTTTGATGCAAGTCTTGCTGGCCCAGCCACTGGTTGAAGTTCATGACAGGTGCCAGATGGGCAAGCCGGTTGCGGCCACACTGTTCGGCAGCTGCAACGATAATGCCTTGCCAGTGCGCCTGTTTTTTCTCAGCCCGCTCTGCAGATAAGCGGACCACGCAACGCTGTGCAGCCAGAGGCTGTATGGCACTGACGCCCAGTTCCATGGCCTTTTCTATGATCCAGTCCATCTTCGAGGCTTCAGGCAGGGCTTGCACGAGATTGAGTGAATAAGGCAATTCACATTCTTCCGGCAAAAATACTTTCACTTCAGCCTGGACATTTTTTTTCGCTACCTGAGTAAGTGTGGCGACATAACTGCCCCCTTCGCCATTGAAGATATTGATGTGGTCACCCACATTCTGGCGCAACACAAATACGTGGTGCGCAACTTCGTCCGGCAAGTCGATAGTGGACCCTATGCTTAAGGGAAGTGGGCAGTAAAAACGTGGCATGCAATTCTCTGGGTTGAATCGGGTAAAAAATCAGTAGGTCATGCAAGCGGCATTGATCATGCCCAGGCCAAGACTTAATGCGCCAAGGAAAATGCCGGAAGCGATTTTATTTGCCGGTATGTCAGACACGATGCCCGGTATCAGCAAACGTGCAATACCAAATGCCAGCAATTGTATAACCAGGGCGACCAGTCCCCAGAAGCTCATATCAATCACACTGACACTATTGGCAATGGCAGATGCCAGGGCGGTGCAATATCCGAGTAGCGCACCAGACAGGCTCGCGGCTGCTGCGATATTGCCTTCACGTATCAAGGCAATTTCACGATAAGGCGTGATGCGTATATAAATGACGATAAACAGGGCCAGTAAGACAAAGGCCGCTGCGATATGGCTGAAGAAGGCGAGTAGTCCGTGTGCCAGTAGTTGTTCGCTCATGGGTAATCCTATTCTACAAAATAATGGGGAATGAAACGGCTGGTATTTTTTGTGATCAGGGTTTCATCTTCGCGTATGCCTATGCCTGCTGGTTCATCACCAACGATCCAGGCACCTATAGATGTATATGCGGGTGTAATACCATCATCAAACTTTGGTTGCGGCGCATAAGCCTGGTAGATAAAGCCTTCTGCACCATAGTCACCACCAGTATGCATGACTTCACCATTGGCATAGATGGAAATATTCTCACCCTCGCGTGAATACAAAGGCTTTTTCACATGATTGCCACTGATGCGCCAGGCATCAAAATAAGCAGGCAAGAGGTTAGGATGATTCGGGAACAGTTCCCACAATATCGGTAATATAGCCTTGTTAGACAATATCATTTTCCAGGCTGGTTCTATTATGCGCATGGGGCGCTTCAGCAAATGATTGGCAAAGTCTTCGCGGCACAGCCATTCCCAGGGATAGAGCTTGAACAGATTATCTATCCTGCTGTCTGCGTCATCGACAAACACGCCCTCATCTTCATCCCAGCCCAGGGATTCTATCGCGCACTGCTTGGTGGCAAAGCCCGCCTGTATGGCTGTGTCGCGCAGGTAAGAGAGATTGCCTTCATCTTCTTCATTGCCGCCCGCGCAGGCGAAATGCAATAAACCCAGGCCAGGGAATTTCTTCCATTGCTCTATGAGTTTTTCATGCAGGGAATTGAACTGGTCAGCATCCGGATGCACATCTTGCAACCAATACCATTGGGCGACACTGGATTCGACCAGCCCGGTGGGCGTGTCGGCATTGTATTCCAGCATCTTGGGTGCGCCATTGCCGTCCCAGCTCAGGTCAAAACGACCGTAAAGGGAAAATTCTTTGGCACGCCAGCTATCTTCAACTTGTGACCAGAACGCTGGTGGTATGGCAAATTTTTCCTGCATGCCGTGTTTGACGACATGCTCTACCGCTTGCAAGGACATCTGGTGCAGGTCCAGGCTGGCTTGTTCCAGCGTATCTATCTGTTCTGCCGTAAAACGATAGGCATAGCGTTCATCCCAGTACAGGCCATCTATGGAGTGGTAGCTAAAGCCCAGGGATTCAAATTGCTGCTGCCAGTTCGTGCGTGGTGTCAGGGACGTGCGTATCATCAACCGCCTCCGCTGCTGCGGGAACTACTACCAAAACCACCGCGGCTGACGCTGCTGCGAGTAGTCGTCGTGCTGCGACTAATGGCATGGTCACTGCCCGAATTGTGCGCGCCAAAACTTCTTTGCAGGGTATCACGGTAGCCAGGTGAATAATATGGCCCGAAAAAGCTATGGGAATACCCGGTATAGTGACTGCCACTACCCGTATAGCTGCTGCCAGTCGTAGAGGCTGGTGTGCTGGTGGTTTGCAGGTCACTGCTGCTGGCAACAGTTTCACATGCCGCACCGTCACCCCAGTCTTTGCGGCAATCTTCAAGGCTCTTGTATTGATCGCGGATAGTTGTCAGTTCCTGGCTGCCACCAGTGTCAGTGTTGCCGCTACACGCAGTCAGAGCGGCACTTGTTACCAGCATTAATGGCAGAGTCCTGCTGACTCTGCGTTTGCCATGTCGTTTTATTTTTGCGGCACTCACGGTTTCTCCTGTATCCCCATGTGGGTTAAGACATCAGCTCTTTTACATAATTGGGTAAAGCAAATAATGCCTGATGTATCTCGCCATTGTAATACTTTAGCAATGGCAATCCACGGTGTTTGATCTGAAGATTTACCGTTGACGCCGATATTGTTAACGGATTGCTGCGCTTGCTGGCAATCGCCATGCCCCAGAGCGCGCCGTACAATGGGATGAAAACGGTATATGGGTGCAACTGTGGAAATGTCGGGCGAAGTTTCTGCAAGGTATCTGCAAAGCGTTGCGGATGATAATAGGGGCTGCCCAGATGCAATACCAGCATGCCTTGCTCAGTCAGCCTTTGTGCACAGGCCTGGAAAAATTCTTCTGTCATGCAGGTGGCGGCCAGCGTGCTGCCATTCGGACTGACCGGGTCGGTCAGGTCCAGCAGTATCAGGTCAAATTGTTCTGCACTATTATGGATGTAGGCAAAGCCATCTTCATAACGGTGTTGTATTTTTGGATCATCCAGTGCGCCGCGATGGACACTGCCCAAATACTGGCGTGCCATCTTGACGACTTCTGCATCAATTTCGCAGAGCGTGATACTGCTGATGCTTGGATGTTTCAATAATTCTTCGCAGGAACCACCATCGCCACCACCGATGATGAGGGCAGTGCGTGGCTCCGGATGGGTCATCGCCGCAGGGTGCACCAGGCATTCATGATAAAAGAATTCATCTTTTTCTGAAGTCATCATGGCACCGTCTATGCGCATGACCTTGCCAAAATCTGTGGTATCGGCAATCTCGATATCCTGCATAGTGCTGCGCTGGCGCGCCAATACCTGATTGATACGGGTGGCGGCAAAGCTGTCTTCTGTCAGCGCTTCAAATGTCATGGCGTGGCTATGCTCACCGCGTTGCAATTCCTGGCGCGAGACTGTGCGTGGCTGGAAAACAGCAATCAATGCATCAACAATTTGCCTGGCCTTGCTGCCATTATCATGATTGAAGTTGCAGACATACACGTCCAGCGTCACTGCATTGCGTTCTGGCCAGGTATGGATGGCGACGTGCGACTCTGCCAGCAGCAAGGCTCCGGTGACGCCAGCCGGGCTGCCATCTTCATGCGTGAAGGGGTGAAATTTTTCCCCAACGATGGTCAGGCCAGCAGCAACGGTGATGTCGCTGAGGCAAAGACGCAGGCTTTGTGGGCTGACGAAATATTCTGGCGCTGCTTCACAATTGAAACAGTCGGCGGTCAGGTGTAAGCCTTCCATAAGTCTTTCTTTAATTCAATGGTTCAAAAATGCCCTGCAAATCTTCTGCAGTCAGTTGCACACTGGCGATTTCACCCTGGTCAAGTATGGCACGTGCCAGGTCTGATTTCTTGATCTGCATTTCCTGTATCTTTTCTTCCAGCGTGCCCTTGGCAATCAGGCGATAGACAAATACTGGTTTATCTTGGCCTATGCGCCAGGCGCGGTCGGTAGCCTGGTTTTCTGCTGCCGGGTTCCACCACGGGTCATAGTGGATGACGGTGTCGGCTGCAGTCAGATTCAGGCCCACGCCGCCAGCTTTCAAACTGATCAGGAATAGGGGGATATCACCTTCCTGGAAGCGGCGTACCACTTCACCACGGTGTTCTGTATCGCCTGTCAGTATGGCGAAGCGCAATTGTTTTTCAGTCAGCGCTTCGGCGATCAGGGCCAGCATGCTGGTGAATTGTGAAAACACCAGGATCTTGCGGCCTTCCGCCAGCAAGTCATCAATCATGCTCAGTAATTCTTCCAGCTTGGCTGACGGTGGCATCTTATCCTTACCAGCTTTTGCAGACTTAGTTGCGCTGGTAGCGTTAGTGGCTTTTGCACCAGTAATCTTGACCAGGCGCGGATCGCAGCATACCTGACGCAGTTTCAACAGCGCATCAAGGATGACGATCTGGCTGCGTGCCACACCTTTCTTGGCGATTTCTTCGCGGACTTTTTCATCCATGGCCAGGCGCACGGTTTCATACAGATCGCGTTGCGCGCCGCTAAGTTCTATGTGGCGCAAGACTTCGGTCTTGGCGGGTAGTTCTGTCGCCACCTTGTCCTTGGTACGGCGCAACAAGAAGGGTTTGATGCGGCGCGTCAGCAAGGCATGGCGCTGGCTGTCACCGAGTTTTTCTATGGGGTGCTGGAAGTCCTTGGTAAATGACTTGATGTCACCCAGCAGGCCAGGCATCAGGAAATTGAATTGCGACCACAGTTCGCCCAGGTGATTTTGCAGCGGTGTACCGGTCAGACACAGGCGGTGATTGGCCTGCAGCAGGCTGGCAGTCTGGCTGGCCTTGGCCTGGGCATTCTTGATGTATTGGGCTTCATCGAGTATCAGCAAATGATAGCGGTGCTGGCGCAGCGCTTCTTCATCGCGTGGCAACAGGGCGTAAGTAGTAAGTACCAGGTCTACCTGCGGGATTTGTTCAAATAATTTACTACGGTCTTTGCCTTGCAAGACCAGCACGCGCAGATCAGGCGTGAAGCGTTGTGCCTCGCTGGCCCAGTTATCCATCAGGCTGGTGGGGGCAACCACCAGTGCCGGCTGGGTCAGGCGGCCAGCTTCTTTTTCCATCAGAATATGGGTCAGGGTTTGTATGGTTTTGCCCAGGCCCATGTCATCAGCGAGTATGCCGGCAAGCTGGTATTCACGCAAAAACTGCATCCATGCGACGCCTTCTTTTTGATAATCGCGCAGGCTGGCCTGCAAACCTGCGGGTGGCGTGATGCTGTTGATACCCCCAAATTCTGCCAGACGCTTGCCAAAGTTTTGCTGGCGTTCGCCACCTATCCAGCGCAAGTGGGTAGTGGCAGACAATTCCGCCAGGCGTGCCGCATCCAGCATGGGCATGCGCAGCTTGTCTCCTTGCTGTTCATTGAAATACAACTCACCCAGGATCAGCAGGATAGGCTTTATGCGTGCATAGGGCAGGGCGACGCGGGTATTGTCAGGCAGGGCCAGCAAGACTTGCTCATCATCGGCGCGCTGGTTCACTTGTTGCAAGCTAAAGTCTTGCGGTGCCTGGCGTATCAGACTGACCAATAAGGGCAGCAATGAAATCTTGGCCTGGTTGACAACGATACCCAGTTCCAGCTCAAACCAGACAGATTGCTGGTTATCTTCATCAACCTCGGCATACCAGTCTTCCACTTCTTGCAGATTGTAGCGGTAATCGTTTTGCTGACGTATATCCCAGCCCTGGCTGATCATTTCAGGCAAGTCTCTTGTTGCAAAATTCAGCCAGGCATTCTGGTCTGGCAGGCAGAGCAACAGTTCTTTTTCATGGCCTGCCACAGCTTGCGCCTGAAAGCCCAGATCCTGCAGGGTTTGCCTGGAACTTAGTTCTGCTGGCAAATCCCTGAGTATTTTTTCCAGGCCATGCTGGCCACGGCGCAGCAAATGATCGCCTGGCTGCTCTGATTCAGCTACTGCGTCTTCATAGGCGAACCTCAGGATGGCGTAATCAGTGCACGTGCCGGATGACGTCAGACTATTCAGTTCCAGCACCGGGCGCATACGGATGTCTGCACGCAATTGTGCTTCCAGTTCTGCCGGTAAGGGAATCAGGTTTTGCAAGCCCATGTCCAGTAGACGGTTGGCTATCGCCTGCCGGGTTTCTGCGCGGCCAACAGCCAGGAGTGGCGCTTCCTGCACCAGGTTGATCAGGGCAGGTAGCGGGAACTTGTTGGTCGCTGCCACATGCAGCTCGCCACAGCTATCTTGTCCTATCAGCCAGGGTGGCTCGGTTGGCAGGATATATGGCGGGGCAGGTGCATCCTCTTCGTTGCTATCGAGTTGCCAGCGCAGGCGCAGGTAGTCATTTTCTTCGTGCCAGGCCAGGTGTGCCTGTTGCAAAGGCTGGTAAGCCAGCCTGGATAAATGATTTTGCTTATTCTCGGTATTGAGCCAATACAGTTTGCCAGCCTTGGCGACACGCTCAAGCAATACCGCACCCATCCGGCCCTTGGGAGAATAATGCGAGTAATAAAACGAATTCATGGTGCACATATTGAATAGTGCCAGCAATTCGTAATCTGCCTCCTGTAAAAAGCTGGCTGACTTCATCATGTCGCGCACAGCCAGTGACAGCTTGGTGTATTTCAGGTCGCCCTTGGCATTCTGCTTGGCCTTGCCGGGTATCAGGCGCACTTCCTTGCTGCCTGCTATGGTGGAAAGGCTGAAAATCAGCATGCCATCTTCCAGCTCGTCTTTGGCAAATTCTGTGTCGGCTAGCGGGGCTGGGGCAGGGGATTCATGCGTGGCAAATTCCAGCTCACGCAACCATTTCTGTTCATTGAAACCCAGTGCTGCATCATTGCCATCAGCATGGCCGGGCTGAGCATGGGCTTTGTTGTGATGGTCGAGGATATTCAGTAAAACTGCCGCCACATGTTTGCAATTATATTCAACCGGGCAACTGCAAGAGCCGTTCACGGCTTCCAGTTTGCCGTTTTCAAATACCAGCTCTATCTCTTGCGCATAAATATTGCGGCCACTGCCCTGGACTTCGCTCTCGACAAAGTCATTGTCAAAACTCCAGCCCCTGACCTTGCTTTCTGTTGCATAACTGATACCACGTATGAACACCTCATGAGGAAATTGCCGGGCAAGTTCGTCGAGGGAGAAGTGACGTTTTTTTGATGACATGCGTAAGCTTTATAGGTAAACCCAGTGATTTTACAGTTTAAAAGAGCAAGTTTGCGCTTCTGAAGCGTCGCAATTGTAGTATGGACCTCATGCTCTGGTAAAATATCGGGTTTTCGCGGGGAGAGTTTCATGTCCCCAGCTCGCAACACTGACCAGTTTTCTCAAGACTACCTTCTGACACCATGATTTCATCTCTTCAGCCAGCAACACTCACCAAAATGGCCAATGCAATTCGTGCCTTGTCCATGGATGCCGTACAAAAAGCCAATTCTGGCCACCCAGGAGCACCTATGGGCATGGCCGATATCGCTGTTGCTTTGTGGAAAGGCTTTTATCGTCACAATCCGGCCAATCCTAAATGGATCAACCGCGACCGCTTTGTGTTGTCGAATGGTCATGGCTCTATGTTGCATTACTCGCTGTTGCACCTGACAGGCTATGACCTGCCTATCGAAGAAATCAAGAATTTCCGTCAACTGCATTCCAAGACTGCCGGTCACCCTGAAGTACATATCACACCAGGCGTGGAAACAACTACCGGCCCACTGGGTCAGGGTATTACCAATGCCGTCGGTATGGCACTGGCTGAAAAACTGCTGGCAGCTGAATTCAATCAGGGTGACCTGAAAGTCGTTGATCATTACACCTATGTATTCATGGGCGATGGCTGCCTGATGGAAGGCATTTCGCATGAAGCCTGCTCACTGGCTGGCACGCTGCAACTGAATAAACTGATCGCTTTCTGGGATGATAATGGCATCTCCATCGACGGTCATGTCGAGGGCTGGTTCACCGACAACACACCAAAACGCTTTGAAGCCTATGGCTGGAATGTGATCCCTGCCATTGATGGTCACAATGCTGAAGCCGTGGCCAATGCGATTGCTGCTGCCAAAACATCTGACAAACCTACCCTGATCTGCTGCAAAACCGTGATCGGCAAGGGTTCGCCAAATATGGAAGGCACGCACAATGTGCATGGTGCCGCCCTGGGCGACAAGGAAATTGCCGCAGTACGTGCGCACATAGGCTGGGAATACCCACCGTTTGAAGTACCGGCTGACGTTTATGAAGCCTGGGATGCCAAAGCAGATGGCGCCAAAGCCGAAGCTGAATGGAATACGCAATTTGCAGCCTACACAACCCAGTTCCCGCAAAAAGCGGCTGAACTGACACGTCGCATGAATGGTGACTTGCCAGCCAACTTCGACGAAGTGGTGGCGAATGCGATTGCATCCTGCGTAGAGAAAAAAGAAAACATCGCTACCCGTAAAGCCAGCCAGAATGCGATCCAGGCATTTGCCCCATCGCTGCCAGAGTTCCTCGGTGGTTCTGCCGATCTGACAGGTTCCAACCTGACCAACTGGAAAGAGTGCGTCGCTGTACGTGGCAACCAGGCTGGTAACCATATCAATTATGGTGTGCGTGAATTCGGCATGAGCGCGATGATGAATGGTATCGCCCTGCATGGCGGTTATATCCCGTTTGGCGCAACCTTCCTGACTTTCTCTGATTACAGCCGCAATGCCATACGCATGGCTGCGCTGATGAAAATCCGTACTCTGTTTGTGTTCACCCATGACTCTATCGGCCTGGGTGAAGATGGTCCTACGCATCAATCCGTTGAGCACGTTTCCAGCATGCGCCTGATCCCTAACCTGGATAACTGGCGTCCATGCGACACAGTGGAATCTGCCGCTGCCTGGGCGCATGCAGTCAAACGCAATGACGGTCCATCGACCCTGATTTTCTCTCGTCAGAACCTGCCGTACCAAGAGCGCACTTCCCAGCAAATCGCTGATATCCAGCGTGGCGGCTATGTCTTGCAAGACGTGGCTGACGCAAAAGCGGTATTGATCGCCACTGGTTCTGAAATTGAACTGGCTGTTAAATCTGCGGCTGAACTGGCACAACAAGGTATTGCGGTGCGCGTGGTGTCCATGCCTTCGACGGACGTATTTGACCGCCAGGATGCGGCTTACAAGGCTGCAGTACTGGGCAAGGGCTTGCCGCGTATCGCCATCGAAGCCGGTGTCACTGACTTCTGGTATAAATATGTAGGTTTGGAAGGTGCCGTGGTTGGTATCGATACTTTCGGTGAATCTGCACCGGCTGGTGTCCTGTTCAAACATTTTGGCTTCACTGTCGACAACGTCGTTGCCAAAGTAAAAGCGACTTTAGTTTAGTATTGACTTAAAACAAGCTGGAAGACGGAATTGACAGACATTACTGTGAGCAGCATCAAAGAGGTCAGCCTGCGTCGTGCTACTGTAGACGACGCAGAGGCGATTGCTGCTGTGCGTGTGGAAAGCTGGCAGGCTACTTACCGTGGCATGATCCCGGATAATTATCTGGACGAAATGCGCGTAGAAGACAGCATGCTGCAATGGCGGCAAATTCTGCAAGCCATGGCGCAGGCAGAAGACCGCATCTGCGTGTATGTGGCTGAGAGCGAAGGCCATATCATAGGCTTCGCTTCCGGTATGATGCTGCCTGAACCCAAGCTGGGCATGCAGGCTGAGCTGACTGCAGTATATCTGCGACCAGCCTGGCAGCGTTCTGGTATAGGCCGTCGCATGGTACAGAAAGTTGCCCGTACCCTGCAGGCGCAGGGTGCAGATAGTTTGCTGGTGTGGGTCATCTCCGGCAATTCCATCGCCCGCAATTTTTATGAAGAGCTGGGCGGCGCGCTGCTGATAGAGCAGGCATTTAGCTGGGATGGCATGGATTTGATGGAAGTGGGTTACGGCTGGCGCGATTTGTCGGTGCTGATGGCATCTGTCAACGCCATGCGTACTTCCGCTTCTTTGCATTGAACGTATTTTTGAAGACCGAAAAGCTCACCACAGAGACACGGAGACAAAGAGGAAAAACAAGAGAAAAACTGATAAATGATGACACGCATAAGCAAAATAGCTTTTGCCGTTCTCTTGCAGTTCTCTGTGTCTCTGTGCCTCTGTGTTGAGAGGTCTTAAAGTTTTACCTATTGTATTTATTGTTGTTTAGTCCTTTGGAGATAAAACCATGACGATTCGCGTCGCAATCAACGGCTATGGCCGTATCGGCCGCAACATCCTTCGCGCTCATTACGAAGGTGGCAAGTTCAAGAACGAGATCCAGATCGTTGCGATCAATGACCTCGGCAATGCAGAATCCAATGCCCACCTGACCCGTTATGACACGGCCCACGGCAAGTTCCCAGGCACAGTCACGGTCGAAGGCGACACCATGATCGTCAATGGCGACAAGATCAAGGTATTTGCAGAACGCAATCCAGCCAATATCCCTTGGGGTGAATTGAATGTCGATGTCGTGCTGGAATGCACAGGCTTCTTCACGACAAAAGAAAAAGCCTCTGCCCATCTGGCTGGCGGCGCGAAAAAAGTCATTATCTCTGCCCCAGGCGGCAAAGATGTTGATGCAACCATCGTCTACGGCGTTAATCACAATGTATTGAAATCCACTGACACAGTGATTTCCAATGCATCCTGCACAACCAACTGCCTGGCACCTCTGGCCAAGCCTTTGAATGATGCCATCGGTATCGTCAACGGCTTGATGACAACTATCCATGCCTACACCAATGACCAGGTGTTGACTGATGTCATGCATGAAGACTTGCGTCGTGCACGTTCTGCCACCATGAGCATGATCCCGACCAAAACTGGCGCAGCTGCTGCCGTTGGCCTGGTATTGCCAGAACTGAATGGCAAACTGGACGGTTACGCAATGCGCGTTCCAACCATCAATGTATCCGTTGTTGACCTGACTTTCGTTGCTGCTCGCGATACTTCTGTTGAAGAAATCAACAAGGTATTGAAAGAGGCATCCGAAGGTGCCCTGAAAGGTATCCTGGATTACAACACAGCACCGCTGGTTTCTGTGGATTTCAACCACAATCCAGCTTCCAGTACTTATGATGAAACACTGACAAAAGTATCTGGCCGTCTGGTTAAAGTATCCAGCTGGTATGATAATGAGTGGGGTTTCTCCAACCGTATGCTGGACACTACTGTTGCACTGATGCATGCAAAATAATCTGCCTAATATGTTGTTCAGATAGTTTTTGCAGCATGCTTAAAAATACCCCGAACTTTCGGGGTATTTTTTTGTCTATTGAGGGTAAGCTTGGTTCAATGAACGATATTTTTTGCTCTGGGAGATAGTTGTGAAACTCAAGAAACTGATTGCCGACAATAAAGGTTTCATCGTACTCATGCTGGGCATGGTCTTTGTGCGCAGCGCGCTGGCTGATTACTATATCGTGCCTACCAGCTCCATGTACCCGACACTGCTGGAAGGGGATCGCGTCATCTGCGACCGTCTGGCCTATGACGTCAAATTGCCGTTCACGGATGTCGTTCTCAAGCATGTGTCTGATCCGCAACGTGGCGATGTGGTTACCTTCTCTTCGCCAGCAGATGGTGTGCGTCTGATAAAGCGCCTGGTCGCTGTGCCCGGTGATGTAGTGGAAATGCGCGAAGAGAAACTGTTCATTAATGGTGTTGCCGCCAGCTATGAACCTCTGGAGCCACGTAGTGACGATCATCTGACACCAAAACGTGAATACAAAGGCCAGCAATTGGTTTTTAGAGAAAAGTTGGGCAGTTTGCAACATGACATGATCGTCATGCCAGAACGCGAAGCTTTGCGCTCTTTTGCTCCCGTCAAAGTCCCTGAGGGCGAATATATGATGCTGGGGGACAACCGTGACAATAGCCAGGATTCCCGCTATATAGGCCTGGTCAAGCGTGAATTGATTACCGGTCAGGTAAAGCGCTTGATGTACTCACTGAATGGGGACCAGTATTATTCGCCACGGTTCGAGCGTTTTGGAGCGAAAATTTAAAAAAAACAGACAGGCGAACACAAGTAAATCAAAAGCCAGTGCCACCCCGCACTGGCTTTTTTATGGCATGCACCAATCCTGAAAATTGTTTAATATGCAAACTGTGATGTAGCAACTTTCATGTTGTAGCCACCAGTCGGAGTGTGCATGTCTCTCACCGCAAATCAAAGTCTGCTCGCTATCGCGTCCCTGATTACCTTGTTCATGGTGACAGCGCAAGCCGAAGAGGCAAGAAGCAATTATTTCAATGATCCTTTCCTCAATGTCACCTCGGCCATCAAGGACTGTCCGGTTCCTGCCGGACCTGTGCTCACCGAGGCACAAGCCAGGGCAGAAGCGCATTCCAGAATAGAGCGCGGCACCAGTTGTTACCACTCAGGGCAATGTCGCCTGCCCAATTCCTATTTGTATGACCAGGAAATTATTCCCAGAGCAAAACGCGCGATAGAGGCAGATGGACGCTTTGCAGAAACCAGCATCTGGATAGAAGGGCAGCGGCGCTTTGTCACTTTGAAAGGCTGCGTACAAACATCTGGCCAGGCAAAAGAACTGGAAAAACTGGTGCGAAGACTGGATGATGTAGAGGGTGTTGTTAATTTGCTTAACTACAAATAAGTTAAAGCACTATGCTGTAGTTGAACTAATTGCAAAGAAAGGCAAATTTATTGCACTGCACAGTGACTATTACTGGACTGTAAAGCGCAAGTCATGAATGATTGGTTCTGCAAAGCAATATTCACTAAGCGTCGGCTGAAATGGCCGGCCACACCAAGGAGAAAGTCATGAAATTAATGAGCAAACTGTTTTTGTTGGCAGTAATGGGTTTCTTTATGTCGTCTTCAGCGATGGCAAGGGAAGAGCGCGGCACGACTGCCCAGGCTCAGGCCATGGTCAAAAAAGGCATTGCCCATATCAAGAAAAACGGTAAAGAAAAAGCGTTTGCCGACTTCAATGATACCGCCAACAAGGATTTTCATGACCGCGACCTTTACCTGTTTGTGTATGACATGAATGGTCAGAGCTTGTCGCATGGTGCCAATCCAAAGATGATAGGCAAGAATTTGTTGGACTTGAAGGTGGAAGGCAAGCCCATCATCAAGGACATGATCACGGCGCTGAAGACCAAGAATGATGGCTGGATTGATTATCAATGGCCAAATCCGGTGACCAAGGCGCTGGAAACCAAATCCAGTTATTTTGAGAAAGTTGATGATTACTTTGTCGGCGCGGGCGCTTATAAATGAACTCTGTCAGCGTCATGATTTGACAAAAAATGCCCTTGGTTCCCAAGGGTTTTTTTTGTGGCAAGCATGTATCTGGCACATCGATATGAAAGTTTTATGCTTGATCTGGCTGCCAGAAATTTGACTTGTTTCCAACTTTCCAGGGTGCCTGGATGCAATAAAACCCCCTTAACATACTTTAACTATTGATCCCGGGTTTGTATCGGATTCACGACAAACACGCTTATTTTGTGGCGTAAAATAATTTAACTGTCTTGTGATTTGCTTTGTCGTTTGTGCTGTTGCGTCAGATTAATTTTTCCCTTATTTCACTAAGAATGCTTTTTATTGAATGGGTAGGATCATGCCAGACAAGACCGTTATTGCAAAACCGTTTTCAGGTGATTACAGGATAGATGTACTGATTGATGACATCAATTATCGCTGGAATGCAGGCAAGACTTTGGGTACTGCTGTAGAAATCAGTTACAGCTTTATCAAGGCGCCAGCTTCTTATGCTTCCGATTCTGACAAGAACGGTTTCAAAGCGTTTACCGCAGAGCAAATGGCAGCTGCCAGAGCTATCTTTACAGAAATTTCCCAGGTGTTGAATGTGACCTTTAAGGAAGTTGCTGACACTGATATCCAGTCCGGCATCAGGCTGGCAAACAATATCCAGGAAAAAAGTGCAGGGTATGCCAAGCTTCCCGTGCCGACGGCTGACGGTACGGCATTTTCTGCTGGCAGTGGCGATCTGTTTATGTCAACCACCTACATGAATGTCAGTTATGAAAAGGGGAGCGAGGCCTACAAGATACTGATACATGAGATAGGACATGCACTGGGGCTTAATCACCCGGGTAACTACAATGCAGGTGAGCCGCCGAGTGCAGAGGCGGGCAATTATCTGGCGACAGCGGAGGACAGTAGTTGGATTTCCATCATGTCCTATAACGCGATCGCGCAAAACCAGCAAGGCGAGTTTTTTGCCACCTACGATATGCTGGCTTTGAAGTATTTGTATGGCAGCAAGGCCTTCCACACCGGTGATGATGTTTATGCCTATAGTGACGTCGATGGGCGTACGCTCAAGATCATCAACGATACAGGAGGTGTTGATACCATAGATGTATCGAAGGTCAGTGCTGCAGTGACCATCAACCTCACGCCGGGATCGTTGAATTCTGTTGGACGCATTGCAAATGGCGATGCAGCGATCAATAATTTGTCCATCGCATTTGATGCAACGATAGAAAATATCATAGGTACAGCTTTTAACGACAAATTGACAGGTAATGCTGCGAGCAATCTCATCCGTGGTGGTGGCGGTGATGATGTGATTGATGGTGGCGCAGGGATGGACACTGCTCAATACTCCGGCCTGAGATCGGCTTTTACTGTGACGGGAAGTGGCAGTGGTTTTACTGTATCCAAGCCAAGTTCGCAGGGGGTAGACACGCTTAGCAATGTTGAACGACTAAAATTTTCAGACCTGTCTGTCGCGCTGGACATCGATGGTATCGCCGGACAGGCATACCGTATCTATCAGGCGGCTTTTGGCCGCACGCCTGATCTGGCGGGTCTTGGTTACTGGATCAAGGACATGGACAAGGGTTCCAGCCTGACAACGGTGGCTGCAGGATTCATGCAATCGAAAGAATTCCAGACACTATATGGCGCCAATCCTTCGGTTGATACTTTCCTGACGACCTTGTACAAGAATATTTTAGGGCGCGTCCCTGATCAGGCTGGCTACGATTATTGGAAAAATGAAATAAGTGCTAATAGAATTAGCTTTGCCGGAACGCTGGCCAGCTTTACTGAAGGGCAGGAAAACAAGGTGAAAGTTATCGGCACCATACAGAATGGTATCGATTTTATTGAGTATCTTGGTTAGAGCAAAAGTATGAGGAAACCCAATATCCCTGTAATAAATTGATGCTCACCGTAACAAGCTTACTGGGGCAGGCTTGCTGGATCTGGAATTCTTTATCGGTTGATTTACCTGCCCTCGACAAAGCCCAGTGTCAATGAAATCTGTCTGGCTGTGTCGGTCAGGTTGCTCAGCCATTCTTCCTGCAAGCGGTCTGCCGGGGCAGAAATCGACAGGCCAGCGATCATTTTTCCACTGTCATCATGGATGCCTGCTGCCATGCAGCGCACACCCAGTTCCAGTTCCTCATTATCCCTGGCATAACCGTTGTCTCTGACTGCGGCCAGTTCTTTTTCCAGTTTGGCCAGGTCAGTAATCGAATTTTTATTATGGCCCGCCAGCCCGGTCCGGGTTGCATAGGCGCGTATGGCCTTGGGTTCATCCAGTGACAGGAATAATTTGCCAGTAGAGGTCAGGTGCAAGGGGGCGCGGCCACCAATGGCACGCACCACCTGCATGCCGGAACGTTCAGAAAATGCCCTGTCTATATACACAATTTCATCGCCCTGGCGTACCGACAGGTTGATGGTCTGGTTAGTCTGGCGGTGCAGGGCGCGCATAAATTCCAGTGCGGCTTCACGCACATTCAGACGGCTCTTGACGATATTGCCCAGTTCAAGCAAGCGCATGCCCAAGCGATAAGAGCCAGTGTCGGCACGGTCTACAAAACGGGTTAGCACCATATCATTCAAGATACGGTGTGCTGTCGATGGATGCAAACCAGTAACTATGGCCAACTCCTTCAGGCTGACAGGATCCTGGTAGCGCGACAGGGCATCCAGCAAGGACACCATGCGCTCTATGACCTGGATGGAAGTTTTGTCTGAAGATGCCGTATCGTTTTTCATATTATGGTTGGTGCGCTGCAATATATAAGTTATACCATAATGTGAAATGTACGTCACGATTTCGTCGCCAAAATGCTGCGTCAGCTTAGGCATATATCAATGGCCCGGTCAATAATCCAACTGGCCATCAGCAAATCTGCTTGTTCCAGACATATAGTCCTGTAAAATTCGCCACCTGAGCGAAGGCAAGTGCTTATGCCTTCTGAGCATATGGTTTAAGGAAGATAAATGTCTGAAAAAGAACAAGCAGTCAGTGAATTTAAAAGCAAAAGTGGTTTGCGCCGCATATTTTCGGCCATCCTGTATTCCATAGATGGTCTGCGTTCTGCCTGGAAAAATGAGCATGCTTTCCGTCAGGAACTGGTACTGGTTGTAACTGGCGCCATCATCGCCCTGATTTTGCCAGTGTCGGCTTTTGAAAAACTGATGATGATTGCGGTATTGATACTGATATTGATCGTGGAATTGATTAACTCTGCGATTGAAGCAGTGGTTGACCGCGTCTCGCTTGAACGTCATACCTTGTCCAAGAATGCCAAGGATTTTGGTAGTGCTGCAGTCTTGTTGACCGTATTGATCGCCCTGGCGACCTGGGTAGTAATTTTGCTGGATCGCTTTTACTACTGATTTCTCTTATGCAAAGTACAAACATAATCGCTATCGCTAATCCAGCACTGGAAGCAGAGCTGGCTGCCGCCATCAATAATAAAACCAAGCCTCCTGGCAGCTTGGGCCGCCTTGAGCACCTTGCTGCGCAAATAGGCTTGATACAGCAGACTACGCAACCTGCATTGCATGAGCCTGCCATCATCGTGTTTGCTGGCGATCATGGTGTTGTGGCAGAGGGTGTTTCTGCTTTCCCTCAGGATGTGACCTGGCAGATGGTTGAAAATTTCCTGGCGGATGGTGCAGCGATCAATGTTTTCGCAAGGCAAAATGCTATTGCCCTGCATGTCGTGGATACCGGTGTCAATCATGACTTTGGTCCACGTGAAAAACTGCTGAACATGAAAATAGCAGGCGGCACGCGTAATTTTGCCAAAGAAGCTGCAATGACGGCTGAACAATGTCAGGCAGCCATGCAAAATGGCGCTGAGTTGGTAGCAGGTTTGTCAGGAAATGTACTGGGTTTTGGTGAAATGGGCATAGGCAATACCACGGCTGCCGCTGCACTCATGCACAAGCTGACGGGTATTCCGGTAGCTGATTGTGTAGGTGCAGGTACTGGTTTGACGACAGAAGGCATACGCCACAAGCAGGCTGTGATAGAGGCAGCAGTAAGCTTGCATGCAGACGCGAACGAGGCCGCAGATGTGCTGGCGACATTTGGTGGCTTTGAAATTGCTACCATGGTCGGTGCGATGCTGGCAGCAGCCCAGCGCCGCATGGTCTTGCTTATTGACGGTTTCATCGTCAGCAGTGCCTTACTGGTGGCGGCGAGAATGCAGGCAAACATACTCGATTATTGCGTGTTCTCACATCAATCAGATGAAAGTGGTCATGCACGCATGTTGCAAGCCTTGCAGGTCAAGCCTGTATTGCAACTGGATTTGCGCCTGGGTGAGGGGACGGGTGCGGCCCTGGTATATCCAATGTTGCAGGCTGCGGTCAACTTCCTGAATCAGATGGCGACTTTTGCTTCGGCACAGGTAAGTGGAAAAAGTAGCGACTAAATAATCCCTATATTGCAGGAGCTGGTTTGCATCAACTACGCCTATTTTTCATTGCCCTGCAATTTTTTACCCGCATTCCCATTCCCGCATGGGTGGGGTTTGAGCCTGACTGGCTGCGCCAGTCTTCGCGCTATTTTCCGACAACTGGCTGGGTAGTAGGAGCAGCGTGTGCTGGCGTCTATATGGTTGCGGCACAGTTATGGCCGCATGCAGTGGCAGTCGTGCTATCTACTATCGCTGGTATCTTGTTGACCGGTGCTTTTCATGAAGATGGCTTTGCCGATGTCTGTGATGGCTTTGGCGGTGGTATGACGCCGGAGCGCGTGCTGGAAATCATGAAAGATTCACGCGTTGGCGCCTATGGTGCCATAGGTATTTTCCTCATGCTGGCCTTGAAGCTGACACTCCTGATCAGCCTGTCTGTATTACTCGTTGTACCTGCATTGTTGCTGGCCCACCCCTTGTCACGACTGGCTTCCTGCAGCCTGATCTGGCTTATGTCTTATGCGCGGCATGAAGGCAAGGCCAAGCCACTCGCGCAAGAAATGAGCCACGTCGAATTCATGATCGCCTGCCTGACTGTGCTATTGCCTGTTGCGGTACTACTGTACTACTTCCCGCTACCCATGCCTTCTGTATTGCTGGCTGTTGGCCTTATGTTATTGCTGACCTGGCGCATGGCAAGTATGTTCCAGCGCAGGATCAGTGGCTTTACCGGTGACTGTCTGGGCGCAACTCAGCAAGTGGCAGAAGTTGCTGTCTATCTGGGTTTGCTGGCTTTCCAGGTGCGTTGACATGCGCTTGCATTTGATCAGACATACCAGGCCACTGATTGCTGATGGACACTGTTATGGGCAAGCTGATATGGATGTTTCCGAGGCAGAATGTCTGGCTTTGGCGGGACAGTTGTCCGCACAATTACAAGCTGGTTTGCCCGTATTTTCCAGTCCCTTGCAGCGTTGTGCCAGGCTGGCGAAATGTTTGCATAATGATCCCCGCTTTGACTTCCGCTTGAAAGAAATCAATTTTGGCAAATGGGAAATGCAGGTATGGGATGCTATTTCTAGGCATGAAATAGATGCCTGGGCTGCAGCGCCAGCGAGTTACAAGCCAGGCGGGTCAGAATCAGCAATTGACCTGGCGCAACGCGTAATTCATTGGCTGGATGATTTACACCAGTTGAATATACCGGAAGCCATTGTGGTGACGCATGCAGGCGTTATACGCATGCTGCTGGCCTGGCGAGATGGCATGAACGCAGAGGAATTGGCACAATTGGTATGCGCGCAAAACTTGACTCTGGCCTTTGGTGGGCATCAGGAAATACTGGTATTCCAGTCATAATGCAGATAGTATTTACGCAAGACTGACAACAAACCATGGTCATCGCATGTTAGAACTCAGGAGATCTCCACGTGTTACCGTAACCTGGCGTGCTGGTGTCAAGTTGCCTGATGGCAGGCTGGTACTTGCCAAAATAGTTAATATTTCCGCCGAAGGCGTGCTCCTGCACACCGCCGAAAACATGATTCCGCAACGCAGTTACCATATGCTGATAGAAATTCCTGGCATCTTTCAAGAAGCCGATATCCATAAGGTCAGTTGCAAAGGTATGGTCAGGCATGCCATCCTCAGTGGCGAGGTTTATCACGTAGGTATACAACTCTCAGAAATGTCACAACTGCATGCTGAACTCGTAGGTGCCTGGATTTCCAAGACGGCGCATCTTGCCTGAATCCGGGCTTGCAACAAGGTAAATTTGCTTTGTTTTCAATCAGTTAATAAACTGATTTGCCTCAGCGCGGCCTCAGTGTTTAAGCGCCTTAACTTGCAGCTACCCCCATCTGTCTATAGAATGGCGGGGTTTTGGTGCTCGTGGATATATTCATATCTACGGTTAAACGGGAAACACTAAGCTTTTGCAAAAGTGTGCTGCCCCCGCAACGGTGTACAAGTTGCTGCGAATTCGGAAGACTTATGTCATTCATGCGCAGCCAGCCATTTTCCAATACCACTGTGCAATGTGCATGGGAAGGTCAGATGGTGATACTTGTCAGCCCGGATACCGGCCAGAATAAGTGAAGCAATACGGACGGGGAACTCGTGAAACAGTAGGGCATGGATTGCCATGTCGCGAATTTTTGTCAGCGCAGACTGCTCTGGTAGCATCGCCGCTAACGACCAATTGTCCTTATTGCTTTGTTCAAAGTAGCCTGCGGGGACGTCGGCCACTTGCTCCATTTTTTTCTGAATTATCATGACATCTGCATTCAAACCGCTCGCCCTCAGCCTGGCCTTGGCCGCTGCATTCCCATCTTCCATCGTATTGGCGCAAACTGCAACTGTAGGCGCTGCTTCCAGTGTGGTGATTACCGCTGGTCGTCAGACACAAGCCGCCAAGGACGTGCTGGCTGACAACGTCGTCATCACTGCTGAAGACATCGCCAAATCCGGCGCTGCTTCTGTTGTTGATCTCTTGCAAAAGCAACGCGGCATAGAAATTACCCGCAACGGTGGTCCAGGCACCTCTGCTTCCGTCTTCTTGCGTGGTGGTAGCAACGCGCAAAACGTGGTGTTGATTGATGGTGTGCGCATAGGCTCGTCCACTACAGGTGGCGCTACCTGGTCTTCCATTCCATTGTCACAGATCGACCGTATCGAAGTCGTGTATGGCCCGCTGTCCAGCCTGTATGGCGCTGATGCCATGGGCGGCGTGATACAGATATTCACTAAAAAAGGCACTGGCGTTATTACGCCTACCGTATCGGCTGGCTTGGGTAGTTATGGCACTCGTAAATTGCAGGCAGGTATTTTTGGTTCTGTGGCCGATAACCTTAGCCTGAGCTTGAATGTGGCGCGCGAAGAAAGTGATGGTTTTTCTGCTACCAAACCTGGCATAGGCGCTGGCAGCTACAACGCAGATAAAGATGGCTACAAGCTGGATAGCTTCAATGGCCGTCTGGTATGGGAAATCAGCAAGGGTTATGAATTGGGCGTCAGTGTTTTGAACAGCCGTAATGACGCACAATATGATTCTGGTGCAACGAGCGATGATCACAACATCGGCAAGCTGGAAACTGTTGCAGTCTTTGGTCGTGGCAAATTCACTGATATATGGTCAGCTTCTTTGCAAATCGCACAAACGGCAGACAAGGGATTCAGTACCGGTTTTGGCTCCAGCCAGATCGATACACGTCAAGACAGCATCAACTTCCAGAATGATATCCGCATTGGTAAAGATGTATTGCAACTGGTCGCTGAAACGCGTGAAGAAAAAGTTGATTCGGTCTCTGGCGCTACCCGCGCCCCAACAAAGGGAATCAACGGCACGAAACGTACAACGAATTCTTTTGCTGCTTCTTATGTTTTGAAACAAGATGCGCATCTGGCCAGCGCCAGCATACGTAATGACCGTAGCTCGCAATATGGTTCCAACACCACAGGTAGCGTAGCTTATGGTTACCGTTTCACTGATGCCTTGCGCGTCAATGCCAGCTACGGTACCAGCTTCCGCGCACCGACTTACAATGAGTTGTATTACCCAAATTATGGTGTTGCCAGCAATAAGCCTGAAAAAGCAAAAAATGCAGAAATCGGCATTTATTTCGAACAAGGCGATACGCAATTAAGTGCTGTGTATTATCAGAATAAGGCAACTGATTTGCTGGTTTCTGCTGGTTCCGGGGATTGCCCTGCTGGTTATACTTTTGGTTGTGCTAAAAATGTCAATAAGGCTACTTTATCTGGCCTGACAATGGGCGGCACCACTCGTTTTGCTGACCTGACATTGCGCGCCTCCATCGACATCCAGGACCCTAAAGACGACACGACAAACAAGCGTCTGGCACGTCGCTCGAAACAGCATGGTACTTTGGCGGCAGAGTATTCCTTTGCAAACGCAAAAGTCGGCGTGGAAACCATTTTCTCTGGCGATCGTTATGATGACGCAGCTAACAACCGATTATTGAGTTCTTATAATTTGCTGAACCTGTATGCAACCTATGAAGTCGCAAAAAACACGACGGTACTGGCACGCTGGAATAATGCTCTTAACAAAGACTACGAACTGGCAAAAAATTATGCTACAGCCGGTTCCAATGTATTTGTTGGCGTGAACTACGGCTTTAAATAAGTCTGCAATTGCTGTGTAGCGATGCGGCTGATTTGCTGTATCGCTTATCACATTGCAAGTGGATAGCCTGATGTGCAGGTCTCAATTTTCAAAAGACGCTGCACATCAAAACCTGTTTTTCCTTTTGGATCAGACTGATGATGGCATCTTTTTTTTCTGCACTGCAGCGCAAGCAATCCCCCAGGATGGCGGTCGCTCAACGTGCTGGTCTGGTTCTCCCTATTTTATTCGCCGCCGCTGTAGGCAGCATATTGATTGCCTGCGTCTGCGGTTCAGTGTCCCTGAGCTTTGTCGAGCTGTGGCAAGCTTTGCTGGAATTGCTGCGCGGCCCACCAACTACTTTGCCTGGCAGCCTGCTGGATTTGCGCCTGGGCCGTGCATTGACTGGTTTTGTGACCGGTGCCACGCTGGCACTGGCTGGCGTCATGATGCAGGCGCTATTACGCAATCCGCTGGCTGACCCGTATGTCCTCGGTATATCTGGTGGCGCATCTGTTGGTGCGCTGGCGACCATCTTGTTTTTCGGTGCATTCTGGCTGGTCGATGTGGCTGCCTTTGCCGGCGCGATTACCGTTGCGCTCTTGTTATTTGGCCTGGCTTACCGCGACTTGCGCGGTGCGGGTAGTACCGATGGTAGTGCACCTATTCTGCTGCTGACAGGCGTCATCGTCGCTACCGGTTGCGGTGCCATCATTACCCTCATGCTGTCGATTGCGCCAGACAGCCGCTTGCGCGGGATGGTGTTCTGGATGATAGGTGATCTGTCGAATACCCAGTCACGCTATCTGCCCTGGTTGATACTTGGCGCCATCTTGCTGTTCGTCATGCGCAATGCGCGTTCGATTAATGTCGCAGCCATGTATGCCGACAATGCCAGCACCCTGGGTGTCAATATTGGTCGTCTGCGACAACTGCTGTTTTTATGTTCTGCCTTGCTGACTGCAAGTGCCGTCAGTAATGCAGGCAGTATAGGTTTTGTTGGCCTCATCATGCCGCATATCTGCCGTTTTGCCTGGGGGCCGGATCACCGATTGCTGGCACCTGCTGCGACCCTGGCTGGTGGCTGTTTCCTGGTGTTGGCAGATACAGTGGCCCGTACCGTGGTCGCGCCACAGCAGTTGCCGGTCGGCGTCATTACAGCCCTGGTAGGTGTACCCATGTTCCTGCTGCAATTGCATCAGTTGCGGAGGCGTTGATGGATATCCGCAACCTGAATTTATCGGTAGGCAAGCGCGTGCTGGTGCGTGATCTCAACTGGCAAATACAGCCAGGTGAATGCTGGTGCATCATAGGCCGCAATGGCGCTGGTAAAAGTACCTTGCTGCGCACGCTTGCTGGCCTGCGTCCCATAGAAAGTGGCCAGGTCTATTTGCGTGATAAACCTTTGCAAGACTGGGCATTGACGGCCCTTGCCCGTGAGCGTTCTTTCTTGCCGCAGGGCAGGGTAGATGCCTTTGGCTATTCTGCGCTGGATACTGTACTCAGTGCCCGTCATCCCTACCAGAATTCGCATTACTGGGAAAATAATGACGACATGGATCTTGCCATGGCTTCCCTGCGTGAAATGGATGTCGCCGACATGGCAGAGCGCGATGTGCGCAGCCTGTCTGGTGGTGAAAGACAGCGCGTTGCGATTGCTGCCTTGCTGGCCCAGGATGCGAAGTGGATGTTGCTGGATGAGCCGGCGAGTGCGCTTGATCTTGGACACCAGGTCAGCGTCATGCAATTGTTTGCCAGCTTGTGCAGTAAAGCAGATGCACAACAAAACAAGGCTGTCGTCATGGTCAGCCATGACCTCAATATGGCTTATCGCATTGCCACTCATGCCCTGTTGCTGATGGGTGATGGTAGCTGGCAAGCCGGGCCAGCAGATGACATATTCAGTGCATTCCAGCTCAGTCTCTGTCTGGGACACCCGATAGAACGCTTCACCCATGGCGGGCAAACCATATTCTTGCCGAAAAACTGAAAAATAAAGACAGACAATCATGACAAGTGCAATGCCACCAAAGCCGGACACAGAGACTGACAATATCAACACCCGTCATGAACGCCGCATGCAGCGCAAGAAGGCGATGATGGATGAAAAGATAGAAAAAGCCCAGCGCAAGACCGGTGTCTTGCTGGTACATACCGGCAATGGCAAGGGTAAAAGTTCCAGCGCCTTTGGCATGGTCATGCGTGCCATGGGACATGGCATGAAGGTCGGTGTGGTGCAGTTCATCAAGGGCGCAATGTCGACAGGAGAAGAAATTTTCTTGCGACGCTTTCCGGATGAAGTCGAATTCCATGCCATGGGCGAAGGCTATACCTGGGTCACGCAAAACCGTGAACGCGATATGGAAAAAGCCGCCGTAGCATGGGAACAGGCAAAACGTTTTCTGAATGACCCGACCATAGGTCTGGTCGTGCTGGATGAACTCAATATTGCCCTCAAATATCATTACCTGGATTTGCAGATGGTCATCGATGATCTCGATGGCAGGCCAGAAATGCAGCATGTCGCCGTCACCGGTCGCGGCGCCTTGCCAGAGATTATTGCGATTGCCGACACCGTCACAGAAATGAATGTCATCAAACATGCTTTCAAAGAAGGCATCGTGGCACAGGCGGGTGTGGAATGGTAAGGCCCAGCGCCAAGGTTGTACTGATCTCGGCCATTGCATCAGGCCAGGGTAAGACCACGACTACCGCAGCACTGGCCCGCAAGCTGGTGAAGCTGGGCAAGACAGTACGCGTCTTTAAAACCGGGCCAGACTTTATCGACCCCATGATGCTGGAACGCGCTTGCGGTTCAGCCGTACATTCGCTGGATTTGTGGATGGTAGGGCAGGCTGATTCTGAAGGCATGCTGGCACGGGCTGCGCTGGATACCGACGTCATCCTCATCGAAGGCGTCATGGGCCTGTATGATGGCAACCCCTCATCGGCTGATCTGGCGCGTGCCTTTGGCGTGCCTGTTGTGGCTGTGCTTGATGCCTCTGCCATGGCACAGACTGTCGGCGCGCTGGCCATGGGTTTGCGTGATTTTGGTCCTGTGCATTTGGCTGGCGTCATCGCCAACCGCATAGCCTCTGAAGGCCATGCCAAGATGGTGGCGGCTGCCATGCGCGATATACCCTTGTTGGGTAGCCAGCGCAGGCAGGATGAAGCCTTGCCAGAACGCCATCTGGGCCTAGTCTTGCCACAAGAAGTGGACCGCATTGAAGCCATACTTGATACCATGGCCGACAGCCTGGAGCTGGACATGCAAGCCTGGGATGCCTTGCCTGAAACCAGTTTTGAATTGCAAGACCACTCATCACAGCATGTAGCTCAGTCAGCCGCCAGCCTGGCAGGCAAGACCATTGCCATCGCACGTGATGCCGCATTTGCTTTTATCTATCCAGCCAATATTGAATGCCTGATAGGACTGGGTGCAGAACTGGTTTTCTTTTCACCTTTGGCAGATGAAGCGATACCTGCGCAAGCGGAAGCCTTGTACCTGCCCGGTGGCTATCCTGAATTGCATGCAAAAACACTGACACAGGCCAGCAACTGGCTGGCATCACTGCACGCCGCTCATGCGCAAGGCATGCCTATATTGGCAGAATGCGGCGGCATGATGGCAATTACTGAAGGCCTGGTGGATCAACAAGAACAAAGCTGGCCCATGGCGGGCATCTTGCCAGGCAAAGTCATCATGCAAAAACGGCTGGCAGCGCTGGGTGCACAAGCCCTGGCTACACCTCAGGGTGAATTGCGCGGGCATACCTTTCATTACTCACGCTTTGAAACCTCGTTGGCTGCCAGCAGCTATACCATCAAGCACTCCACCCAGCAACAAGGCGAAGCTATTTATAAGATTGGCAATGTGCGTGCTTCTTATTTTCATGCCTACTTTGCTTCCAATCCAGCGGCAACGGCAGCATTGTTCTTAAGGGATAAAATATGAAACCCGCACACAGTACCAGCCTGATTTTTGGCGGTGCGCGTTCGGGCAAGAGTGCCTTTGCCGAGCAAATGGCAAGCAAGCTGAGCGACGGCAAACAAGAAGTACTTTATCTGGCAACTGCCAGGGCAGGCGATGCTGAAATGCAGGAGCGCATTACGCATCACCGTGCACGCCGTCCTGCAGATTGGGGCACGCTTGAACAGAGCCTGGAACTGGGTGCGACCATCATGTCGCATAGCCGTGCGGATAATATCATCCTCGTCGATTGCCTGACAGTCTGGTTGTCGAATCTGCTGTTTTCAGAAGAGGTAGATTTTCCTGAGATAGGGCATATCACACCACCACCACAGTTTGCCGTGCAACGACAGGATTTGCTGGATGCACTGGTGCAGGCACCGGGGCAGATTATCCTGGTATCAAATGAAGTGGGTATGGGCATCGTCCCCATGGGCGCAGTGTCGCGCTGGTTTGTCGATGAAGCTGGGCGTTTGAATCAGGCGGTGGCGGCCATCGCAGACAATGTGGTCTGGGTCGCTGCCGGTTTGCCACTGTATTTGAAAGGCCAGCCATGCTGATGCTGGATGGCGTGGTCATGGTGCTATGCCTGCTGCTTGGTATCTTGCTGGACCTGGCGCTGGGCGAAGTGCGCAAATACCATCCGCTAGTGGGTTTTGGTAATCTGGCCAATGCCATAGAACGGCTATTGAACAAGCCAGCAGCCAGCCGCTGGACCGGTGCCTTGGCCTGGTGTCTGGCGGTTTTACCACTAGTAGCATCAAGTGTGCTGGTACTGCTGCTGGCCCAATATTTAAACTATTGGCTGGCTGCTATATTTCACATCGTATTGCTGTATTTTTGCCTTGGTTTGCGCAGCCTGCATGAGCACAATGCCGCCATCGCTACTGCTTTACAGGCGGGTGATTTGCCAGAGGCGAGAAAGCGCACTTCGTATATCGTCAGTCGCGATACAGAGGATGCGGATGAAGCCTACCTGGCCAAAGCCAGTGTTGAGTCCGTCCTCGAAAATGGCTGCGATGCTGTCTTCGCCACCTTGTTCTGGTTCATCTTGCTGGGTGGCCCCGGTGCCATCTTGTATCGCCTCGTAAATACTCTCGATGCCATGTGGGGTTATCGCTCCGCGCGCTTCCTGCGCTTTGGTTGTGTTGCAGCACGCATTGACGACGTCATGAACTGGATACCTGCACGCCTGACTGCATGCACCTATGCCGCGTTGGGTAAGAGCCGTCTGGCCTGGCAATGCTGGCAGCGTCAGGCACCTGGCTGGCCCAGCCCGAATGCCGGCCCTGTCATGGCAGCAGGTGCTGGTGCGCTTGGCCTGGCACTGGGTGGTGCGGCCAGTTATGACGGCGTGGCAGAAGTGCGCCCACCGCTGGGTGGCGGTGATGCAGCAAAGGCGATTGATATTTTGCGTGCCCTGCGCTTGGTAGAGACTGGTGCTGCCTTGTGGTGTGGCATAGCCTTGTTGGCAGTCTTATTTTTGAGTGGAGTCATCCATGCTTGAACACGGTGGTAACCTGCGCGATGCCGTGCGCCATTTTGGCCGCCCGCTGGAAGACTGGCTGGACTTATCGACAGGCATCAATCCTCATTTTTATCCGGCACCGCAATTGTCAGCGAATGCCTGGCATCGTTTACCTGAATATTCTGATGCACTGGTGCAAGCCGCTCAGGCTTATTATCGCGCGCCACAGATGCTCGCCGTGGCGGGATCACAGGCGGTGATACAAGCCCTGCCACGCTTGCGTCCAGCTGCGCGGGTCGTCGTATCTGCCCCCAGCTACGCTGAACATGCATACCAATGGCGGCAAGCTGCTCATGCGGTGACAGAGTGCAGATATGCAGAACTGGATGCAGCCGTTGAGCAGGCGGATGTTGTGGTGCTGTGTAATCCCAATAATCCTACCGGTGAATTTATCCCGGCAGCTCAGCTTTTGCGCTGGGCTGAACAACTGGCAGGGCGTGGTGGCTGGCTGGTGGTTGATGAAGCTTTTGCTGATACCGTGCCCGATATCAGCGTTGCTTCTCATGCAGACCAGCCTGGCCTGATCGTCTTGCGCTCGGTAGGCAAGTTCTTTGGTCTGGCTGGTATACGCCTGGGTTTTGTGGCTGCTGAAAAAAATCTGTTACAACAATTAGCGAATTATCTTGGCCCCTGGAGTGTCAGCGGGCCTGCCCAGCAAATCGCTATTGCTGCTTTGAATGACTGTCAGTGGCAAATGCTGACTGCGCAACGCTTGCAGCAAGATGGTGAACGGCTGCGCCAGCTTTTGAGAGCACATGATATACGTTCATCAGGTACTGATTTGTTCCAGTGGTGCAGTCATAAAGACCTTAACAATAAATCGGAACAATTGTGGCAATTCATGGCAGAACGAGGCATCTGGTTGCGCTGGTTTGCGCAAGGGCCACACAGGCCGCACGGTTTGCGTTTTGGCTTGCCTGGGAGCGAGGCGGGGTGGTTGCGGCTGGAACAAGCGCTGGATGACTTTGTTTTAAAAGACCGCTAACCACAGAGGCACAGAGACACAGAGTAGGCACAGAGAAAATGCAAAAAGGGTGTGGTATTTGCGTTGATATTTTGAATATGGGAAACTTATGTCCAAGCTTTTGAGCTTTGCAATGGTGGTTTGTTTTGCGACGCTGGGTAGTGCTCACGCAGCTATTACAGTGACTGACGATATGGGTAATCAGGTAACCCTGGCCAAGCCTGCGCAGCGAATTATAAGTTTATCGCCGCATGTGACGGAAATGATTTATGTCGCAGGGGCAGGTGACAGGATTATTGGTACGGTCAAGTATAGTGATTACCCGGCTGCGGCAAAGAATATCCCGCGGGTTGGTGACAATCGCCAACTGGATATTGAGCGCATACTGGCGATGAAACCAGATTTGCTCATCGTCTGGATGCATGGGGCATACGAGCGTCAATTGGAAATGTTGCACAATTCTGGTATTCCCTATTTTTTCAGTGAACCGCATAAGCTCGATAATGTGGCAGAAACTTTGCTCAAGTTTGGCAGTCTGTTCGGCACCGAAAAACAGGCGCAGGTAGCGGCTGCAGAGTTCAGGCAGCAAGTGCAGCAACTGAACAGCCAGTACCAGAATAAAAGCAAGGTCAAGGTTTTCTATCAGGTCTGGGGGAAGCCACTCTATACACTGAATGATAGTCACATCGTCAGTGACGCTATTCGTACCTGCGGAGGCGAAAATATTTTTGGTAAGCTAGCCACTACCGCACCCGTGGTCGGTACAGAAGCAGTCTTGCAGGAAAGCCCTGAAGTCATCATCACTGGAGACAGTAAAAACCAGGCAGTGAGTGGCGTCGAACAATGGAAGACTTTTCCTACCTTGCTGGCAACAAAAAACAATAATCTGATCTCGATAGAGGGTGACCTGGTTAACCGCTCCGGACCGCGCATCATCGAAGGCGCGAAGCTGATATGCCAGGCACTGGATCAGGCCAGACAAAAGCGCGACAAAACCATGGCGCAGCCACAAGGAAAAAAATGACAACAGCCAGCCTGTATCAACGTATTGCCTGCCTCTCTACTGAAGCTGTGGAAGTCTTGTATGCGCTGGAGGCAGAAGACTATGTGGTTGGCATCTCTGGCTATACCACCAGGCCAGCACGTGCCCGTGATGAGAAGCCACAAGGTCAGTGGTTTTTCTTCTGCACAGATAGACCGCATTCTGGCAGTCAAGCCTGACCTGGTGATTGCCTATTCAAACATGCAGTCAGAGATTTCGCGTGAACTGATCAGTGCCGGTGTAGAAGTACATGCCTTCAACCAGCGCGATGTTGCCGGTATTTTGCATATGATCGGGGTATTGGCGAACCTGGTAGGCAAGCAGGAGCAAGGCGCAGTATTGATCGCAGAATTGCAGGCGCAGATAGACACCGTCAAACAGCAAAGCGCAGGCTGGACACGCAGACCAAAAATTTATTTCGAAGAATGGAATGATCCTCTGATGTCCTGCATAGGCTGGGTTTCAGAACTGATCCACATCGCTGGTGGCGAAGATGCTTTTGCTGACCTGGCGCAACACCATAGTGCCAAGGAGCGCATTATTGCAGACCCGGCAGAAATCATACGGCGTGCGCCAGATATCATCATCGGTTCCTGGTGTGGTAAAAAATTCCGGCCTGACAGCGTGATTGGGCGCGACGGCTGGGATCATATTCCTGCTGTAAGAAATGGCAGAGTGCTGGAGATAAAATCGGCAGATATACTTTCACCCGGCCCATCAGCGATACAGCATGGGCTGGTGCAATTGCATATATTGATTGCTGAATGGCAGTCCGCACAACACTGAGAACAAGAATTTTATTCCATGAAAATATCCACACTGATGGTGCAAGGTACGACCTCTGATGCTGGCAAAAGCACGGTGGTTGCAGCCCTGTGCCGTTTGTTGCATCGCCAGGGCGTGCGTGTAGTCCCCATGAAACCGCAAAACATGGCGCTCAATAGTGCCGTGACCATCGATGGTGGCGAGATAGGCCGCGCCCAGGCCTTGCAGGCAATGGCTGCGGGTTTGCCTGCTCATACCGATATGAACCCGGTCTTGCTGAAGCCATCTTCGGATACTGGTGCGCAAGTCATCATCCACGGCAAGGTCAGGGCAGACATGGATGCACGCGATTACCACCAATACAAGACCATTGCCATGGGGGCGGTGCTGGAATCCTATGAACGCCTGCAACAGCAATATGAGGCGATTATCGTTGAAGGTGCTGGCAGCCCGGCAGAAGTGAACTTGCGTGACCGCGATATCGCGAACATGGGTTTTGCCGAGGCCGTAGATTGTCCTGT
This sequence comes from Undibacterium pigrum, assembly GCF_003201815.1. Classification (GTDB taxonomy): domain Bacteria; phylum Pseudomonadota; class Gammaproteobacteria; order Burkholderiales; family Burkholderiaceae_D; genus Undibacterium; species Undibacterium pigrum. The sequence goes on along the minus strand of NZ_QJKB01000010.1, from coordinate 27,997 downwards.
CATCCTGGTGGCCGATATAGACCGTGGTGGCGTGTTTGCTCATTTCGTTGGCACCCTGGATTGTTTGTCCGAGTCAGAGCAAAACCGCATCATAGGCTTTGTCATCAACCGCTTTCGCGGTGATATCCGTCTGCTGGAACCTGGCCTTGAATGGCTGGAGAAAAAGACCGGCAAACCTGTATTGGCAGTCCTGCCTTACCTGCATGGTCTGCAACTGGATGCTGAAGATGCGATACAGTCCAGCCAGGGCAATGCGGGCAAGTTCCGCATCATCGTCCCCGCTATACCGCGCATATCCAATCATACAGATTTTGATGCTTTGCGTGCCCACCCTGATGTTGACCTGCAATTCATAGGCCCGGACAGGGCGATTCCACCTGCCGATCTGATCATCCTGCCCGGCAGCAAAAACACACGTGCTGACCTCGCTTTCTTACAGGCACAGGGCTGGCAGCCTGTGCTTGAAAAGCACTTACGCTATGGCGGTAAAGTCATCGGCATTTGTGGAGGCTATCAAATGCTGGGTCAAATCATCAGCGACCCGCATGGTGTAGAGGGGCAGGCTGGTGATTCTGATGGGCTAGGCCTGCTGGATATCACCACTGAGCTGACGCAAGAGAAACGTCTGCAGCAAGTGACCGGTGTTTGCGCATTCAACGCCAGCACTGCACAAGTCAGCGGCTACGAAATCCATATGGGCATCACCTACGCCAGCAATGACACGCAACCCGTTTTTACCATCAATGGCGAAGACGAAGGCGCACGTTCACCAGACGACCTGATACTCGGCACTTACCTGCACGGCCTGTTTGACCACCCCGAAGCCTGTGCTGCCTTGCTGGCCTGGGCCGGGCTGGAAAGCGAACACAAGGTCGATCTGGCTGCTTTGCGTGAGCTTAGCCTTAACAGAGTGGCAGATGCCTGTGTGCCGCTGTTGGATGCCTTGCAAAAGCTCTAATCAGTTACTGCCTGTTTTTCAACAGGCAGTAACTGCAAAATCCCAAAAGCGATTTCAAATACGGTGAAGGCCAGTATGATCTGGCTGGCTCCATGAGCAACAGCATACAGCTGCCACATGCTGAACAGGATACGCCCGGCAGCGTCATAGCGACCATATTCCATGCGCGTGTCACGCAGGCGCAGGATGGCCCAGATGGTGACGATGGACCCCAGCAGGTTTGCCATCAATACATGGGCTGCAGCGAAAGCGGGAAATTCGCCTGCAATGCCCAGGCTGCTATTGAGTTGTGTCAGGCTTTGGTGGATGAGGGTGAAACTCCAGGGTGTGGCAAAACCTATGGTGACAATCAGGTCATACCAGGCACTGGCGCGCACGATGCGCAGGTAGTTTTTAAGTTGCATAAGTCTCTCCGGGATTAGGAGAAACTATCTTGAACCCTGGAGTAAACACCAGGGTCAAGCTAAATTTAAAGAAAATGTCAGGTGCTTGTCTGCAAAGACCAGACACTGTCTTTTGCTTCATTCCTGATACGCTTGCCGGTCTTGCGTGCCGCGTAGATAAATGCCAGCGCCATAGTAATGGCAACCAGTTCTACGCCAAGGCCAGTGAGGCTGTTATTGGAGGTGGATCGCAAAGCCATGAATGCAGAACTGCAAGGGATGGACAGCGCTGCAATCACGCACAACCATAGCAAGTCAACTGAAGAACGCGCAGCCCCGCGCAGATATGCCCAGGCCAGGGCTCCAAGGAAGACGCTGTAGTAGACGAATAGATAAACGAAATTGATGTTTTCTGCCGTGGTAGCAAATAACTTGCCAGCTACCAGGGTGAAGCACACTCCTGCCACTGTGCCCAGACATACACCAACCGTGCCAGCAGCCATCATCCTGGTAGACAGGGTTTGTACGGGAAGTGCCTGATTTGGGCGTTGTACTTTGCGGCGCTTTTCCAGCCACAGCAAATTACCCGAATAAAACAGAAAGGCACCACTCAGTCCAAACGCGAAATATACCCAGCGCATCATGTCGCCGCCATAACTGCCGAAATGAAGAGAGAAGAAAGGGCCGACGATGGCGCTCCAGGTGCTTTCCTTGCCCGGTAACATACTGGCATTGATGACGACACCAGTGTAGGGATGCACGATGAGGTAGCCAGCTTCTGGCCCTTGCACCAGATAGCGTGGATTGACAAGCGCTACCCTGGCCATAGGGCGTGGGCTTTCCAGTCCAAAGAACTGTATCTCTGAAATTCTTGAATCACCTGCTTCGGCTTTGACCTTGCTGATGATACTGGTCAGCGGCAGCATGTCTTTGGCTTCATAGGGTCTCGCTGCAGCCGCTGGTGGCCTGCCAAACATGGCCTGGTTTTTATAGACTACCTCTGCCAGGCTGTCGTAAAACTGATCATGAAAGGCAAATACAATGACGGTAATACTGATGACGATATGATAGGGAAGGCTGGTAATGCCGATGATATTGTGGGCATCCAGCCAGAAGCGTTTGCGGTTTTTGCCAGGGCGCAGGGCAAAGAAATCCTTGACCAGGGTAGGCAGTAATAAAATCACGCCGGATACTAAAGCCAGGAAATACAGGATACCTGCCACGCCCATGAGATAACCACCCAGGTATTCATCTCCTATTTCTCCAGGTATCCCGCCCGTTCTGTGCAGCATGTCTATCATTTGCGCCAATATGGATGGCAACGCTTCTTTCGCCTGCAGCTTACCCGTTTCATCAAGGCTGGCAGTCCATTGTTTGGCCGAGAAATCCAGCTCACGGCCGGGTCTGCCTGCGGTCCAGTTCATGGTCGCAGCAGTATTGTTATCATGCCTCAGATGCACGCTGAAACCCTTGCGCGCAGCAGGGTACTGTGCGAGTGCCTGTTGCGCCAGGCTGTCGATGTGCTGCTCACTCGTCACTGCTGGCAATGGTACTGGTGGGCTGACCCATTGATCCAGAGGCTGCTTGAACATGGTCAGGGCACCGGCAAAAAAGCCGATGAACAGCAAGAGGCCTGCACTGATCCCTACCCAGGTGTGCAGGGACTGATAGACACGTAAGATGTCACTTCTGATTTTCATTGACTACTCGACTAAGTTTTTACAAGAAACAGCAAGGCATAGGCCAGCGCATTGGCAATCAGCAACCCTGTCAGTGCACGCACACCAGTGCGCACCAGATAAATCAGGCTGAGTATCAGCATCCACACTGGTGTGATGAGCCACATGACAAACTGCACTTTTTGTGGGGCAGCGATACCGCCCGGGCCTACCCAGGCAAACAAGCCGGATATTGCTAGAGCCAGCGTAAAGCCCAGTACCAGGCCGGATATGGTTTTAGTCCACCAGTCAGCACGGATGGGTGCTTTTTTTGCTTTATTCTCCATGTGTTTTCTTTTTCTTGAGTAAAGAGAAAAATGGCAGCAGGCCCAGAACCAGCATGGTAATTACCAGCCAGGCAAATATCGCAGTGGCGATGCTGAAAGCCTGCCACCCACAATACAAGGCCATTGCCATGAGCAGGCTGGCTACGGCAAGCACGGGTGTTGCTGGCAAAGCTTTGGTCAGCCAGGCCTGATGCCTGTGGCTCAGGTACAGCAGGACAGAGGCTGCCAGTGTTAGCAATAAAAACAAAATAGACACAAGACTATTCCCGTTTGAGTAGGTAAAACAATGTTTGCAGCAAAAAGCTGCAGGCACGAATACACCTGCAGCTTTTCAGTCAACTCACTTAGAAAGCCAATGTGGCACTGACGTAATAATTACGGCCTAATTCAAAGTAGGCAAAGTCTTTACTCTTTTGTTCCAGGTTCACATTGGTGAGGTTTTTTACGCCCACACGCAGAATCAAATTGTCTTGCAGACGGGCAGACAGGTTCCAGTCCAGGCGGGTATACGCTGGCAGTTCCTTGGTTTCATAGAACTGGCTGCCTATGTAATGTGCCGTCAGGCCTGTTTGCAGACGTTCAGTTGCTTTCCAGTTGACGCCCAGTTTGGCGACGTTGGCAGGACGGTTGTCCAGCTTGGTTTCTTTGCCTGCCTCATCTGTGTAGTCAGCTTTCAGATGTGTATAGTTAGCATTGATGGAAAAGGAGGGGCTCAATTCCACATCGCCTTGCAGTTCTATGCCGCTGGTTTTTGCTTTGGCAATATTGATCCAATTCCTGGTATTTTTAACACCGTCATAATTGGCAACAATCATGGCATCGACATCATTTTTGAATGCCACTGCACTCATGTTCCAGCCTTTTTGATGGACTTCAACACCCGCTTCAAAGTTGGTGCTGGTTTCAGGTTTCAGGTTTGGATTGCCAGACAGATAGCAAGCACCACCGCAACTGACCACACTGTATTCAGGGCTTAACTGATAGGCATCCGGTGCCTTGAATGCCTTGCTGATACCGCCTTTGACGGTCACGGCATTATTAACCTGGTAAGACAGGTATGACTTGGGGGAAAAGTGATTGCCAAAGGTATTGCTGTCATCGACACGTCCAGCCAGTGTCAAGTGCAGGTCTTTGCTCAAACTGATTTCATCTTCCACAAATATGGCAGAGCTGCGTGTGCTGATTTCGCCGGTTTTCAGGTAAGTCAAAGGGTCTTTGATTAACTGGCGGCGCAAATCGATGCCAGCAGTCAGGCTATTAATGCCCAGTTCAGTATTTGCATACACTTTTGCGTAGGTATTTTTTTCTTTCAACACGCGCTGTTGCGGTTTGTTATAGCGACTGTTGAAATCATCAATGGAAGTGTCTTCCTGATTCAGGAACGCAGTAGTCGTACCCCAATCCCATGATGCCTTGTGGCTGATGCCATAGGTATAGCGCGTGATTTCCTGCTCGCGATAATCCTTGGCTTCATAATTCCATTGAGGGAAATAAGCATAATAAAACAAGGCACGCGGACGTTTGTCCTTGTTATAGCCAAAGTCGAAGTCCAGAGACTGAGTGTCTGACAGCTTCAGTGTCGTTGTCGTCACCAGGTTTTGCGATTGCTTTTTTTCCAGACGGGCAGGGCGGGTAGGATCAGATGCTGTGGTGCTGAACCATGGTTGCCTGTCATAGACTTCGCCAGAAATAGCCATGCTGAGCTGCTCATTGAAGGCGCCGCTGGTCGCTGCACCTATACGGTATTGATCGCCTTGCTCACCGGTCGCGATCTTGCGGTATTCGGTATTGAATGTGCCTGTCCATGTTTTGGCAGGCGTCTTGGTAATGATATTGATGACACCACCAATGGCGTCAGAGCCATACAGGGCAGCCATGGGGCCACGCACGATCTCTACCCGTTTGATACTGTTCAAAGGGATGGAACTGAAGTCAAAATCACTGCCGCGCCATAAGGCACCGCCAGACGAAATACGTTTGCCATTGACGAGCATCAAAGTGTATTTGCCACCCAGGCCACGGATCTGGATTTCATCACGGCCCGTGCCATCGGTCTGATTGTTGACACCGACTGTTTCGCGCAATAAATCTGCCAGGCTGTTGACTGGTGATTTGGCGATATCTTCAGCAGTTACCACCGTAGTAAAGGCGGGTGCTGAGGCAATGCTGTGATTGCGCAAAGTCGCGGTGACTACGACTTGTTGCCCATCTGCCGGTTCTTGTGGTGCAGCATATACAGCTTGTCCTGCAGCCAGATTGGCCAGTACTGCAACGATCAACTTCCTTTTGAAATGCATGGTTTCCCCTTTTGTTAAGGGCGTGATAATAATGCAAATAAATATTGAATGCAAATAGTTCTCATTTACATTTATTGTGGTGAACGTATTGAAACATCGGGGGAAATCTAGGGCATAAGTCTGGAAATATGCTTGTGATTATGTTTTGTATAAGCCTTTGCCTTGTGTAATGACGTTTGATCAAGCGCAATAAAATCGCAAAAAAACTTGATTTTAGTTTCCTTGGAAACTAAAATACCTGAAATGAACATTCTCAGGGTTTAGCGATGAGCAAAAAAAAGACTGACGCATCACATGTTTCACCTGCTCAGGAGGGTGTCAGCTCCTTGGAATCGCATGCCGGATTTTGGCTGCGTTTTGTCTCCAACCACGTATCCGCCAGATTTGAAGCGAGTGTGGCAGCCGAAGGGGTTTCGCTTTCTGAATGGGTTGCATTGCGCAGCTTGTTTGACACCGGCACATCTGATCCTGCTGCATTGATGCGTGAATTGGGGATGACCAAGGGGGCTGTGTCCAAGATCATTACCCGCCTGGAGCAAAGAGGGCTGCTGTCTCGCCAAATATCTGCTGCCGACAAAAGGGCGACACAAATTCACTTGACGGTGGCAGGAAAAAATTTGGTGCCTAAGCTGGCTGCATTGGCAGATGAAAACGACGCCCTGTACTTCGGGCATTTGTCTGGCAATCAGCGATCAGAATTGATTGCGCTGATGAAACAGATTGTCGATATACACGGTTTGAAAGTTGTACCTGTCAAATAAATAGTTAAATTAATCAAAACCTGAAATTTAAAACAAAGAGGCGTGAAATGGAGTATTCAGTATTACAGGCGATCGAAGCAGTTGCCCATGATTCATACGCGGGCAAGCTGACTTTTGGGCATGTGGTTGGCAGCTTGATGGCGGCGGGCGTGGAGTCATATTTTGCTGACTACCGTACTGGCAATACCAGCTACTATATGGCGGATGGTAGTGTGCATGTGGTAGCCTTGGGCAAGAAAGATCACACTATTCCCACAGCGTTTGATGCACTTGCCCTGGTTGAGGCAATTCGTGGTGCGCAACGTGATGAGGTGCGCTACCCAGAATTTATACGGCTATCGATGGCTGCAGGTTGTGTCGGCTATATTGTCTGGATAGCGGGGCGGCATGTCAGCTACTTTGGTCATGGGGGCGAAGTGCATGTAGAGCATTTTCCCAAAGCAAATTAAGCCTGAATCAATGGATGTTGCACTCAGTCGCCCAATAAAATTTATTTCATCAATAGGAAAAACATTCTTGAACATAAAACCGGTACTTATTACTTGCTTCTTATTTACTTCCATGAATGTTCAAGTCCCCGCGCATGCTGCTGAAGAGAATGCGGCATTAGTGGAAATTTCCAGTACCAGGGATCCTGAACTGAAGTCATACAGGCAGATGTATAAAGGGCTGGAAGCATTTGATCAGAAACGCCAACTGGCACCTGATGCCATATTGAAATTCAAATTGCTACCTGTCAGTGCAGATATCAGTCTGCATGACCTGAGTATGCGCATTGCCAGCGACGACGACTCAGTTCACGTGGAAGTTGAGCCGGATGGTAGTTTTATATTGCCAAAAAATCCCAGGGCTTTGCAAGAAAATGCAGACTTGCTGTTAAATCGTAAGAAGGGCCTATTCCGCTGGCGACCCGACATTCGCAGTGCAGGTGTGCCAACTGATCAACGACGTCTTGGTGATTTGCGTCTTGAATGTGAAATCTGGTGGGCAGTGGAAAATGATAGTATGCCGTACGAAACGCGTAATCTGTTTCGCCTACTTGGCGGTGCCTGTCAGTCGTCTATTATTGATATCTCATACTGGTCACCTAAAAAACTGAGTGCAGCTTATCTGGTGAGTAAAGACCGCAGAGAAAAAATTCAAATCAGCCAGGATGGTCTGCAATTCATACCACCTCTGTACAAAAAAGACTGGGCAGATGCAAGCTTGATCGAATTTGAATTTGCAGCTTCAAGTGAAAAGTAAGAATTATGCGCCTTCAGTAGCAATCGCATGACTGGCACATGAACTTAGGTTGAGATTTAAGTGCTTCCTGGTCTGCTATTCGGCAGCCTTCTCAGGTTTCCAGTCCTGCGCCAGGGCCTGAGCTTCTGCAACTTCTTCCTTGCTCATTTTGGCGGCGATGTATTTCCTGAAGACTTCACTGTCTTCGTAATCGCCGGCCAGGCTCAGCCATTTATAGGCTTCGACAAGATTGACTGCTACGCCGCGACCTTTCTGATACAGCAGGCCTAATTGATACTGGGCGCTGGCATTGTTTTGATTGGCTGCTTGCTGGAACAGTGCCCTGGCCTTGTTGTAGTCACGTCCCACGCCTGTGCCTGTGACATACAAGATGCCCAGGCTGTACTGGGCATCGGCATAGCCCTGGTCGGCTGCTTTTTTGAACCATGAGGCAGCGATGCCATGGTTCGAGAGCATGCCTTTGCCTTTCGCATACATGCGCCCTATATTGACTTGCGCCCTGACATTGCCCTTGCTGGCGGATTGTTCGAACCAGTTGAGTGCCTGCTTATAGTCTTGTGGCACGCCCTCACCATTTAAAAACATCAAGCCCAGATTGAATTGCGCATCAGCATTACCTTTGGCGGCGGCAGCCTTGAAAGAGTCAAGTGCAGAAGCAAAATCACCTTGCTCGTAGTAACTGACGCCATCGCTGAAGTCATCGGCATAGGCAGTGCCCACTGCCAGCATGCAACTGAGTAAAAAGATGGCGGGATGAAGTCTGCGCATGATCTGTCCTTGAAAGGAGGTTGGCTTTACTTTTAATTCGCTGGCTTGGGAACCCAGTCATTATTGTTTTGTTTTATTTGCATCTTGCCTTTTTTGAAGGGTATCTGTATGTCGATATTGCCTTGCATTTGCCCCCTGAAACATAAGCCTCCCTTAGCAGGTTCAGTATAGCGCGTACTGAATTCAGCGTCGGCATAAAGAGTGACATGCATGGAGGTATTCATTTTAACTATGCAGGCTGTATCGGGATCGGCCCATATCTTGATACTGATCTGTTTGCCTGCCCCGTCATCGCTAAGCAAAAAGACGCCCAGTTTTTTTCCGTCGAGGACTTCGTTCTCCAGGCGCTGGATCTTGATGCCTTCTTCAAAGAGGCTGGATTTCAGTTCATCCAGCCCGGTAAGCATTTTGTTGATGGCATCTGCAGATTTTTTTTGTTCGGGCAGGGCTTGCCAGTTACTGTCAGTGTTGATACTGGCATATCTGGCTTCCTGCTTTTCCCAGCCACTCAAGGTGGATTTGATATAACTTGTTTTGTTGCCCTGGTCTTTACGTTCTGCATCAAGCTGGGTTTTTATCTCTTTGGGAACCCATAGATTGCTTGCCTTGTATTGCGCCAGGACTTTGTTCCAGAGTGGGTCTGTTTCCGTAGCGGCGCTTGCATTTGACAGGGTCAAAAAACTTAACAGTAACAGGATTTTTTTCATCAATGTCATCATGTTTATTTGAATTTGCCAGATAAGCCTGCTTCCAGGGTTTCAACAAATTGGTGTACGTGATAGGCATCGACCAGCCCATGATGAACAAAAATGGCGACAGGCAGCATCAGGTGCTGATCTTGTTTGAAGAATTTGCCGACGGAAATCTTGGGCACGCTATCCTTGCGGTCATATTGCCGCGCATGGGTCAGCCCTGTGAAGCTGATCCATGGTATGGCAGAGAAGTGGATCACATCTTCACGTGCGCATTCATCATTAAAGCAAAGGCCGCTGCTGTTCTTGATTTTATCCATGGCGATGTTTGCCCCGGTTACGAAGGCGGCAAAATCTTTTTCATAATAAATGGGACAAAAACCAAAAGTATGGTCAGCACGTTGCACGGTCGCATTTGCATGTATCACTTCATAATCAAATACTTTGCCGTCTTCTATGCGGTAACGCATGGCGTCGGTGCGCATGATGGCATTTAATATTTGATGCAGATAAAACAGGAAAAAGGAATGCTGTTCTTCCTTGCAATGCTGGTAAGCCCAGGTGCAGTCCACATTCAAGCTCAGGCTATGGAAGGGCTCCTCTTTGCGGGAAAAGAAGGCGTAATGTTCGCGCCTGTTCCAGTTTGCTATGTCTAACTGCTTTTTCATATCCGGGTCATTCAAAATAAAAAGGGGCAGAAAATTCTGCCCCCTCATCATAACCTGTCAGGTGGTGTTGATTCAACGCATTGCGGCAATCATCTTTTCCAGCTTGACGGTATCAGCACAGAAAGCACGTATGCCTTCTGACAGTTTCTCTGTTGCCATCGCATCTTCATTGAGATCAAGACGGAAAGTTTTTTCATCCATGCTGATTTTTTCCAGATCTGACGAAGCCGCCAGTTCTTTGCTCAGTTTTTGTGTGACATTGCTATTGCTGTCGCTGAGTTTTTGCAAAAGGTCAGGGCTGATAGTCAGCAAGTCGCAGCCAGCCAGCTCCAGGATTTGTGAGGTATTGCGGAAGCTGGCACCCATGACTTCTGTATCGTAGCCAAACTTGCGGTAGTAAGTGTAGATTTTCTTGACAGACAATACGCCAGGGTCATCTGCACCAAAGATTTCCTGGCCAGTCTTGTTTTTGTACCAGTCGTAGATACGGCCAACGAAAGGTGAGATTAGTTGTGCGCCTGCTTCAGCACAGGCTATCGCTTGTGCCAGGCAGAACAACAGGGTCATGTTGCAGCGTATGCCTTCTTTTTCCAATACTTCTGCAGCGCGTATGCCTTCCCAGGTAGAGGCTATCTTGATCAGGATACGCTCACGCGGTATGCCTGCGGCTTCATACATGGCAATCAGTTGGCGACCCTTGGCAACGGTACCAGCGGTGTCAAAAGAGAGGCGGGCATCGGTTTCAGTAGAAACACGGCCAGGGATAACTTTTAAAATTTCCAGGCCAAAAGCAATCAACAAGTGGTCGATGGTTTCATCAATGGACTTGCCTGCTGTGTCCTTGACTGCTTTTTCCAGCAAAGGCAGGTATTCAGGCTTTTGCACGGCTTTCAGTATCAGGGATGGATTGGTCGTCGCATCGCGCGGGGCGTAAGCCTGGATAGCCTGGAAATCGCCAGTGTCAGCGACCACGGTAGTGTATTGCTTCAGTTGTTCTAATTGGTTCATGGTATTTGCAAAAGTGGGGGCAAAATCAAAAAATCAGGGCAGGACAGTAATTAAAGGCTCACCAGTAACAATATCACCAATCACAGCAGCTTCCAAGAAGCCACCCTGATGGAAAATTCTTAAAACATCGTCTACTGCTGCAGGATCGCAAGCGACCAGCAAGCCGCCCGATGTTTGTGGATCAGTCAACAGGGCTTGCTGGGCAGGGCTGATTTGTGCATCAAGTATGACAGACTGGCCATAGGCCTCCCAGTTGCGGGCAGAGGCCCCGGTGATATAGCCATCGCCTGCCAGTTGTTCTACGTTCGCCAGTAAAGGCAGGGCCGACATATTCACACTGGCTGCCAGTTTCGATCCGCGGCAGACTTCCAGCAAATGACCAAGCAAGCCAAAGCCGGTGATATCGGTCATGGCATGTACGCTATCAAGGGCAGAAAGTGCCTGACCGGGTTTGTTCAGTTTGGTGGTGCTGTCTATCATGGTGGCATAGCCAGCTTTATCCAGCACTTGCTTTTTGAGTGCGGCGGACAAGATACCTACGCCCAGCGGTTTGCTGAGTATCAGCTTGTCACCCAACTTTGCATCAGCATTGCGTTTGACTTTGGATGGATGAATCAAGCCCATGACGACCAGACCGTAGATAGGTTCGACTGAGTCTATGGTGTGACCACCGGCTATGGGTATGCCTGCCTCGGCACAAATACTCTCGCCACCCTGAAGTATCTTGCCTATGACGTCCAGCGGTAATTGCTTGACGGGCATGCCAACCAGGGCCAGTGCCATGATGGGGGTGCCACCCATGGCATAAATATCTGAAATGGCGTTGGTGGCAGCGATACGACCAAAATCATAAGGGTCGTCGACGATGGGCATGAAAAAGTCAGTGGTGGCGATCAGCGCTTGCTCGTCATTAAGTTTGTAGACGGCGGCATCGTCTGCCGTTTCTATGCCCACCATTAGGGCGGGTGGAATTGGGAAACCTGAGGATTTTTTTAATATTTCAGCAAGTACGCCGGGCGCAATCTTGCAACCGCAGCCGCCACCATGCGAGAAGGAGGTCAGTCGGACGGGGGCGTCAGTTTCTTTGCTCATGAGGCTTATACTTTTGTGTTGGTCAGAAGCTGAGGATTATACGCTTGACCAGTTAGTATAAAAAAAGCGACCACCGAAGTGATCGCTTTTTCATGATATTGCTTATGCGGCAATGTCTATGTTGCTTGCTCTACTGAGTAAAGCTTTGGCAAATTAGTAATCGCCAAATGTACGACGTGCACCGCTATCGTTAGAGCGGTTGCCTTTGTAGCCGCCGCCTTCTTTACGTGGGCCAGCGCTGGTGCCTGTGGATGCGCCAGCTGGTTTGCTGAAGCTGCGTTGACCTGGCTTGTTGTTGCCGTAGCCACCGCCGCCGCCTGTTTTACGGGCATCGCCTGGTTTCCAGCCGTTAGGTTTGCGCGCTGCAGAGCGTGCTGGTGCTGCAGACTTCTTAGGTTCAAAACCTTCGATGACATCAACAGGGATCAATTGCTTGGTGAAGCGTTCGATACGTTTGACGTGCATGCCTTCAGCATGGTTCACCAGGGAAATCGCCAGACCTTTACGACCAGCGCGGCCAGTACGGCCAATGCGGTGGACATAATCTTCAGGGAACTTAGGCAAATCGTAGTTGAATACGTGCGTAATTGCAGGAACGTCGATACCACGGGCAGCAACGTCAGTTGCTACCAGTACACGTACCTGGCCACGGCGCAATGCGTCCAGTGTGCGGTTACGTGCGCCTTGATGCATGTCGCCATGCAGGGCAGCAGCAGCGAAGCCAGCGATGTTCAGACGGTCAGCGATGGTGTCTGCATCACGTTTTGTAGCTGTAAATACAACGGCCTGGTCAACAGTAGTGTCGCGCAGCAGATGATCAAGCATGCGGTTTTTGTGGGACAGATCGTCCACAAAGTGTACGCGTTGCTGGATGTTTTCATGCTTGCTGGCAGAACCGGCGATCTGGATGACCAGAGGCTCAGTCGTGATGCGTTTTGCCATGTTACCGACTACGCCGTCCAGTGTTGCAGAGAACAGCATGGTTTGACGTGTAGGAGGTGTAGCAGCAACGATTTTTTCGATATCGTCGATGAAACCCATGTCCAGCATGCGGTCAGCTTCGTCCAGAACCAGCATTTGCAGTTCAGAGAAATCGATCTTGCCAGATTCCATATGATCGATCAGACGGCCAGGTGTTGCCACCAGGATTTCTGGATTGCGGGACAGCAATTGCATCTGCTTAGGATAAGGCATGCCACCCAGGATGGATACAGCCTTGATACGGCGGGAGTAAGCGCTGTATTTGTCAGTTGCCGTAGTGACTTGCAAAGCCAGTTCGCGGGTTGGAGTCAACACCAGCATTTTTGGTTTTGCGGCAACGAAACGTGGTTTGTCGCCACGTGAGCGGGCAGCCTGACGCTCTTGATTAGGGGTTTTGCCATTGCCAGCGTCATAGCTGACAACTTCAGCGGAAACCAGTTTATGCAGGGCAGGCAGCATGAAAGCGGCAGTTTTGCCGGAGCCGGTCTGGGATGAGACCATCAGGTCACGACCTTCAATCGCGGCAGGGATTGCCTGTTCTTGTACCGAAGTTGGCTTGGTGTAGCCAGAGTCAGTCAGAGCGCGGATGATGTTGACGTGTAGACCTAGTGCTTCAAAACTCATGAATTTCTTTCGTGATTGGGACGTTTGCAAAATGCGGCAGCAATGCCAAGCTCACCGGAGATAAGGCCGGTTTGCAGCATGTTTTGCCGGAACGTTTGCTTCTGTCCCAGTATAAATTAGCGCGTTGCTAACGAACGCGCGCAACAATGCAGCGCCAACCAAACGAAATGAACACAGAAAATCCAACAAGGGACGACAATGAAATTTCGGCACAAAAGCTTTGCGCCGGGATGATGTCTATGGATTACTACCAGACATGCGAGGCGGGAGGGCTTTTACATGCACCATCCTGAGGATGTGCACAGGCTTGCGATGCTACTTGGTTTTGGCTGTAATTTTTATATTGCAGCGCAAAAAACGAAACTATACAGGATTTTTCAGGAAAAAGCAGCCAGTTTCCAAAGAATATCTTGCTTTGGCTTAAAATAGTTTCCAGCAGAAATGTTGCCAGTAAAAGTCGGCATTCCCACGTGCGTCAAAGCGAAAACGTTTTTCTTGCCAGCCAAGGGCGAACAATGACAGGACCTGATCGTAATAAGCATCTGGCTTTATGGCCTGCGCTTGCAGGCGCAATTGCTGTTGCACCAGGGTTTTTTGTGCGCCATTGACTTGCAGGAGGGGCAGCAGGGCGGCACTGAATCCGCTGGACCCTGGCCCATTAATCTCGCCGCTAAGGATGTCGATAAACTCTGGCGGATAACCCTTGCTGTCGACCAGTTGCAGCATGGGGCGCAGCAATTTCAGCAGGTTGGCTCTTTCTGCATCCTGGCTGGCCATCATGCCTGCCCAAAGATAAACCCGTATGGCGTTATAGCCACCCTGGCCTTTTTCCACCCCCTGGCTATCGGGCAAAAAGCCTTTTTGCGCATCGTAAATGATCCAGTCGGCAGCATAGCCCTTGGGCGCACTACCTGCGATGAGGCGCATAGCCGGAGCTATCATGCGCTTCCAGCGTTCATCGCTTTCTTTTTGTTCAAACCAGCGCAGCAAGGGCAGGGGCAGGTAGCTGGCGTTGAGCTTCCATTGGTTATTGGGCAGATTAAAACCGGTCGGTGCGGGTAATAAACTCAGGCCAAGTCCAGGCAGTTCTGCGGTTTCCTCATTCAATATTCTTTGCGCCAGCAAGCTCGACAGGGCAGCATAACGCTTTTCTTTCCAGACTTCTCCGGCGACGCCAAGGCTATAGGCTATCCACAGATCAGCATCAGAAGCCGGGTTCTTGTCGATGACGCCCCAGCTATTGTCTTCACGTTGCCCCCATTGCCAGGCAGGCAGGCGCGCCGTCAGGTCGCCGGCTGCCAGGTTATTTTCAGTCCAGGTCAGAATGCGCTGAAATGCGGCTTTGTCATTGGCACTCAGGGCAAAGAACAGGGCATAGGCCTGGCCTTCCGAGGTCGTGGGTTTGCGCGCACCGCTATGGTCTATTACCCGGCCATCTTCAGCGATGAAGGTTTTCTTGAAATGCTCCCAGCCTGGCCAGGTGTCATTGCAGGAAGCTGCCATGGCAGGAGCAGCCTGCATCAGCCACAAGCTGAGCATGATCAGTAACAGTCGTTTTGTAAGCCGGGACAGGTCGTTCAAGATGTTGAACATGCGGGGAGGTGTATTCATTTCACAGCAGCATTGCAAGACGGAAAGGGCTATCTTATCCCGTCATGCAATGCTTGAGCTGGTTTGAGCTGATTATCGAGTTGATTATCGAGTTGATTATTCGAGCTGATTATTTATCGTAAGAATCAGCGTTCAGGCCCATGACATGCGAAAAGCCGCCGTCGACATAAGTGATCTCGCCAGTAATACCGTTTGCCAGTGGTGACAGCAGGAAGGCGGCAGTATTGCCTACGTCTTCGATCGTCACATTACGGCGCAGAGGTGCGTGCTCGGCAACAAAGCCCAGCAGTTTGCCAAAGTCCTTGATGCCGCTGGCAGCCAGGGTTTTGATAGGGCCAGCAGAGATACCGTTGACGCGTATTCCCTTTTTACCCAGGTGCTCTGCCAGGTAGCGTACCGATGCTTCCAGCGAAGCTTTTGCCATACCCATGGTGTTGTAATGCGGGATGGCACGGATAGCACCCAGGTAAGACAGGGTCAGCAGGGCAGAGTCTTCACGCAACAGTGGCAGCGCAGCTTTTGCCATTGCCGGGAAACTGTAAGCAGAAATGTCATGCGCAATGCGGAAAGCTTCGCGGGAAAAACCATCGAGAAATTCACCGGCGATTGCTTCGCGTGGTGCAAAGCCGATAGCATGTACCAGGCCATCGAGTTTGTCCCAGGATTTGCCCAGGTCAGCAAATACCGCTTCAATTTGTTCGTCGCTGGCGACGTCGCAATCAAAGATCAGTTTGCTATCGAATTCAGCCGCAAAATCAGTAATCCTGTCTTTGAAACGTTCGCCTACATAGGTAAATGCCAGTTCAGCGCCTTCGCGTTTGCATGCCTGAGCGATGCCGTAAGCGATGGAACGGTTGGACAGCAAACCGGTGATCAGAATTTTTTTGCCTTGCAGAAATGCCATGTTGACTCCAGATATGACCGCAATATGCTAAAGACGCTCAGTAAAAAGTTTGTCTATAGCCTTGTTTATTGCGCTGTGGGTTTTTATAACTTGTTGTTTCTACACCAGGTATCGTTCCTGATGTGGAATGCTTGAATTGCAGCCTTTTCCGCAACAGGTCCGAATTGTAGTTGCTCTCACCGAAACGGGCAAATGCTAAGTTCGCTAATGCTTATCTGCGCTAAAGATGATGTGTACTTATCATCATAGTGACTATTTGAAAAAATGCAGTATTTTGCCTGAATGCATTGCAACATCGCTTTTCTTGGCACCAAAATGCTGCATATTGTCAGGTTAAAGAACGAAGCGCATTTTCTTTAATAGCGCTCCGGGCAACACTGCACCACCCGTATGCCGTTCACCATAAGAGCGGTCATCCATGATCACTTCGGTTTCCTGGCTCAGTGCCAGCAAGTTTTCACCCAATATCCTGAACAGGGAGTCATCAAAACGCATGACATTCAGCGGGGCAATAATTTCACCATTTTCCACCCAGAAACTGGCAAAGCGGGTCATGCCGGTGATGCGACAGGTAGCACGGTCAGAAAAATTCAAATACCAGAGATTAGAAATATAAATACCGGTGCCCAGTTCCTTGAGTATGTCTGCATTTGCCAGTGTACCTGCACGCATGACCAGGGATTTTGCTGACTCATCGTCCGGCGCACCATTGGCGATCAAGCCAAATTCTTTGGCGCTGCGCGGTGAAATCATGCTGCCGCTGAGTTTGCCAGCCTGTATCAGGGGGATAACATCGGGTTTGATGAAACCTTGCGCCTGAAAGCCCGGTTCCAGGCCCGCACGGCTGTCTTCGCAGATATCCACCATGGCATGCATGCTGGCTTCACCTGACTGCAAGCGACGCAGGCAGCTATGACGGGTGCGCAAAGACTTCTCAGACAGACCGCCCCAGTTGAGCATCATGATCAATTCATTCAATGCCGTTGGGCTGAGATAAGCACGGTAATTGCCTGCCGCAACGGTGACAGGCGGGCGCGCAAGCAAAGCCAGCTTTTCGCGGGCATCGGCAAATTTCTTGAGGAATACAGCCTCATCCCAATGGAAGCCAGCATAGTTGGATTTGACAGCCTTGTCTGTTGAATGAAACAAGCTCCAGTCAAAATTGACATTGCTGCTTTCATACCAGTTGCGCTGACCATGGGAGTTGGCAAAACCGCGATATTGCGTACCTGTAGTGAGCAAGCCCACCATGTCCACATCTTTTGCGGCAGCCAATATCTGTTCCAGCATGCTGGCTACCGGCGGCAGAGAAGAAGGCAGGATTTGTACGCTACTGTTAAGCTCAGTGGCTATCATCAGGTGCGGGTCTGCTGGTAAGTCTGATAATTGCGCACGCAAATCGTCGATTGCAGCATTGATGGTAGGTAAGTCCATGTCCATTTCGCCACTGAGATTGAAACTCATGGCCGCATGGGTTTGCCCCTGTATCAATTGCAGGTTCAGTATCAGCTGCAAGACATGGCCAGGCTGGCGTATTGCACTGTGATTAAAGCGCACGAAATCGCTGGATTCTGCCGACAGCCAGGTGGTGCTGGTTTCATTTGCTGCCAGCTGCGTTTCTATATGTGCTGCCAGGGATAAAAAATAATCTTGCATCAGGCTTCGCCTCCAAATACTTCCACCTGATCGAACAGGCAGGCTGGTGAAGCGTGGCCCACGCGTATGACTTGCGATGGTTCACCTTTGCCGCAGAAGGGTGTACCCATGACTTCCAGGGTGGATGCATTACCCACCATTTTCAGCGAACGCCAGAAGCTTTCTGAGATGCCGCGATAATTCGGGTTCTTGACCAGTTCCTGCAATTTGCCATTGCGTATCATTTGCCCATATTCACAACCAAACTGGAATTTATTGCGGGAATCATCAATAGACCAGGACACATTGGTATTCATCAGTACGCCATATTCAACGCTGGCTATCATTTCATCCAGGCTGCTGCTGCCCGCTTCTATATTCAGGTTGGCCATGCGGTCTATTGCAGGACGATTCCAGTCGCAGGCGCGTGAATTGGCAACACCTGCCGTGCCAGCGCGGGCTTGCGAGAGCGCGCTGCCCAAAGGTTTTTCCAGTATGCCGTTTTTAATGATCCAGGTTTTTTCTGCAGTGCTGCCATCATCATCCCAGCCAAAGCTGGCAAATTGTTCGGCACGGCTGGGGTCATAGGTGACGTTCAGCAATTCAGAACCATACTGAAAATGGCCGAACATGTCGGGCGTGACAAAACTGGTGCCAGCAAAATTGCGTTCATCGCCCAAGATGCGGTCCAGCTCCAGTGGATGACCTATGGATTCATGAATTTGCAGCATCATCTGTTCTGGCATGAGCAGCAAATCCATGCGGCCACTGGGGCAGTTCGCTGCATGCAATAAGGCAAGCGCCTCCTCCGCAACGCGTTTGCCTGCGCCATGAAAGCCGGATTGCTGCAAAACTTCCATGCCACCCTGGCGGCAGAAACCATTGTATTGTCCACCCAGGCTGCGGGTCTGGGTTTCCAGTCCTTCATTGGCGGTCACACTGAGATTGGGAATGAGGTAATTAAATTGTTGGTGTATGTCTGCACCGGCGCTACTGATAAACAGTTGCTCAGTCTGTGTCACGCCTATTGAAGCGCTCCAGTCCACGATCTTATTACTGAGATGTGATGCGGCAGATTCCTGCATCAGCAAGGCGATCAGGTCCTTTCTTGGCGATATTGACGCACGGGGACTCTGGTATTTGCCAACTGCGCTCGCTTGTGGGATTTTGCTGAAATCGGTAACCGTTTTTCCGGCACTGAGTCTGGCCCAGTGCAAGGCATGCTGCATCGCGGCATTCAATCCATTGCGGGATAAATCGCTGGTTGCGGCATAGCCATAACCACCGTCGTGAATGACAGTCAGCATTGCGCCATGGCTGCGGGCATTGCGCAGTGGTTGCAATACATTTTGCCTGACCAATAGTTCTTCACTGCGCTCATCCACGATGCGCATGGAACAAAAATCCACAGCGGGCATTAATTCCCGGAATAAACTTCTCAATGCTTCCAATCCTGGCTCCAGTGAATTTGCTGCATAAGGGACATGTGGCGAAGCTGTGCCTGTTTTGTCATGGTTTCGTCATGTCGCAGGCGAATGCCATCTTGCCAGTGTTTGCAGGATTGGTCAAAAATATAAGTGTAAGGGGATTTTTCAAGCAGGGAGAGCGCGAACCGGCAGACAGCCGGTTCGCGGGTACAACTTAGTGTTGCAAGCCTTTGGGTATGGCGTTCAGCAAAGTCCTGGTGTATGCCTGGGTAGGGTTCAGATACAGATCATCTGAATTCGCCAGTTCGACAACCTTGCCTTTGTTCATCACCATGACCTGATCGGCAATGTATTTGACCACTGCCAGATCATGTGAAATGAAGATATAGGAGAGTCCGAATTCTTCCTGCAAGTCTTGCAGCAGATTCAATACCTGCGCTTGCACAGATACGTCCAGCGCGGATACTGATTCATCACAGACCAGCACTTCTGGTTTCATCGTCAGGCAGCGCGCAATGGCGATACGCTGACGCTGTCCACCAGAAAACTCATGCGGGTAGCGGTGGAATGCGGCGGTAGGCAGACCTACTTTTTCCAGCAATTGATAAGCCATGGCAGAGCGCTCACTGTCGTTGGCACCGATATTATGGATGTGCATGGGCTCCATCAAAATCTGCCCAACAGTGAAGCGCGGGTTTAACGATGCATAGGGGTTCTGGAAAATGATTTGTATACGGCGCTTGTAGTGATGGAATTCCTTGTTTGACATGGACAAGATATCTTTTCCTTCAAACAGAGCTTGGCCAGAGGTGGCCTGATGCAGGCGCATCAATGTCAGGCCTACTGTGGTTTTGCCTGAGCCGGATTCTCCGACAACACCCAGGGTTTTGCCACGCGCCAGTTTGAACGAAACACCTTCAACAGCCTTGAATTCTTTCTTGCCAAAGAAGCCTTCGCGAGAGTAGAAACTCTTGCCCAGGTCTTTGACTTCGAGCACGATTTCTTCGCCGCCATTGAGGCCACGCGGGCGCTGTTTTTGATCAACCAGCGCACCGTTATTGTTCATGAAGTCGGCAATCACCGGCAGGCGCCATGGGCGAGTATCCAGCGTTGGACGGCAGTGAAGCAGTGCCTGGGTATAGGTATCTTTCGGGCTTTCAAAGATTTGTTCTACCGTCCCCGCCTCGCGGATTTCGCCATTACGCATGACGATGACATGATCAGCAATTTCACCGACCAAAGCCAGATCATGGGTGATGAACAAGACGGACATTTTGTGCTTGATACGCAGCGCATCTATCAAGTCGATGATCTGTTTTTGTATGGTGACGTCGAGAGCAGTAGTCGGTTCATCGGCAATCAGCAATTTGGGTTCGCAGGCAATCGCCATCGCAATCATGACCCTTTGTTGCTGCCCGCCAGACATCTGGCTGGGGTAGGCGTCGATCTTGTTTTTTGGATCGGGGATGCCGACTTCTTCCAGCAATTCGATCGCTCGTTTTCTGGCTTGTTTGGCATCCATGCCCATGTGCAGACGCAAGACTTCTCCTATCTGAAAACCAACGGTAAACACCGGGTTCAGAGATGTCATCGGCTCCTGGAAAATCATGGAGATTTCCTTGCCGCACAGATCACGCCTTTCAGCAATGCTGAGTTCCAGCAGGCTGCGGCCTTCAAAAATGATTTTGCTGTCAGCGGCGATACTGGATGTATCTGGTGGCAGCAAGCCCATGACGGCGAGTGAGCTGACTGATTTGCCACTGCCTGATTCGCCAACCAGGGCAACGGTGGAATTACGTGGTATTTCGAAGGAGATACCCTTGACGGTTTCCACGCTGTCTTTTTTATTGACGCGGAAAGACACGCGCAGATTTTCTACTTTCAGCAAAGCTTGATTTGGGTTTTCTTGACTCATGATCTGTCCTTATTTCAACTTGGGGTCAAGCGCATCGCGCAAGGCATCGGTGAACAAAGAGAAAGCCGTTACCAGCACGGCCATCGCTGCGGTTGCGGCAACCAGTTGCCACCATTTACCCAAAATCAATTCATTCTGCGCTTCATTGAGCATACTGCCCCAGGACACCACGCCGACCGGTACACCAAAGCCCAGGAAACTCAGGATAACTTCGGATTTGATAAAGCCAACAACAAGGATAGATACCTGCACCAGTGCCACATGGCTGACATTCGGGAAGATATGCACGAACATCTTGCGCCAGTGCGAAGCGCCGATAGCATCTGCCGCCCACACATATTCACGCGCCTTGTGCTTCATGTATTCAGCGCGGATCAGGCGGAAAGGGCCAGTCCAGCCCGTGAAAGCCAGGATCAGGATGATGGTGGTCACGCCTTTTTGCTGCAATACAGCTGCGACTGACAATATCAACAGCAGATAAGGGATGGAAGTGAAAATGCTGTAAAACCAGTTAAAGAAATCATCGACTTTGCCGCCAAAGTAACCAGCCAGTGCACCGAAGATGGTGCCCAGCAGAGTGGCTAGGAAGGCGGCAACCAGACCTACCACGATGGAAGTCTCAGCACCTTTGATGGTTTTTTTGATGATGTCATGTCCCCATTTGTCAGCACCAAAGGGCAGGGTGGTCAGGCGTTCACCCACGACAGCCTTGCCAGACTTGGCCAGCTCAGCACGGATTTCTGCCATTTCCTTTGCCAGCGGATCAGGGATGCCGTAGTCATTGACGATGACGGCCTGATCAGCATCTGGTTGCTTGCGCAATTCACGGATGATGTCGGCCAGAGGATCGAGAGGATTTTCTGGTGGCGGTGCTTCGACCTCAACCTTGGCGACGGCGCTTGTATCTGCGCCAACAAAGCCGGGTGGTGCATAACTGACGCCACTTTCCTGTTCCCAGTCAGAGGCGATGACACCGGTTGCAGACAGCAGCAGCGCAATTAAAAAGGCAGCCACGATGCCCATGGCTATCATGGCGACCTTGTCAGCGCGCAAACGGCGCCAGGCCAGTGCCCATAGTCCGGGTGAAACTGCGTGTACAGTTGGATTTGTGATAGTCGTGCTCATGAATGATCCTTATTTCAACTGTACGCGTGGATCAACCGCCTGGTACAGCAGATCGGTCAACAAATTAAAAAACATGGTGGCTGCTGCGACATACACGGTGATCGCTTTGATCACGGGGAAGTCACTGCGTTCCACAGCCAGTATCACTTCACGGCCTATGCCGGGGATGGAAAAGAAACGCTCAATCAGGAAGGCGCCAATCAGCAAGGCCGGCAAGTTGGACATGACGTGGGTGATGATAGGTATCGATGCATTGCGCAAGACGTGCACCCATTTCACGCGGCTTTCGCTAACGCCTTTGGCACGGGCGGTACGCACATAATCCTGGTTCACTTCATCCAGCACAAAGGTGCGGAACAAGCGCAGGTTTGGTGCCACGCCTACAGCCAGCGCAATCAGGATAGGCAGGGCAGAGAACTTGAACAGATTCTCGGAAAAATGATTACCCCAGCCCTGTACCGGGAACATGCCCAGTTTATAAGCAAAGAAATACTGGCCAACGATGATGTAGACCAGAATACTGACGGACATGCCGACAGTACAGGCTATCATCACGCCACGGTCTGTCAGCGAACCGCGTTTGAAGGCAATAGCCAGCGCCAGCGCAATCGCGATGATGGTTTCGATAATCGTCAGCGGTATCAGCACTGTCAGCGAAGGGCCAAGACGTGTGCCTATGATGGATGACACGGCTTCACCGGTACTCCAGCTATTGCCAAAGTTGAAGGTAACGATTTGCTTGATGAAGATCCATAGCTGTACATAGTAGGGCTGATCTATGCCCAGTTGGGTACGGATATTGGCAATCTGTTCGGCATTCGACATCTTGCCTGCCAGTATGTAGGCGGGGTCACCACCCACCCAGTTAAACAGGAAAAACACCAGCAGGATGACACCCAGCATCGTGGGTGCCATCTGCCATAAGCGGCGCAGTATATAAGCGGTCATGTTTATCTCTCGGTTTTCAAATTTCAGTCAGTCTGCAGCTCATTTTTTTGTCTATTTGCTCTTGTCGATGTCAATCTGCATCCATTCTATATGCATGATGGGGTGTTTCTTATGGCCTATTACGCGTGGCTGTGACAGCATCATACGATGGCGGGCATAACCCAGGCGTTGCGCTGCATAAAGTTCCATGATGCGTGTCATCTTGTGATACAACAGGTCGCGCTCTGGCCCCGGAGCCAGTTTTTGTGATTGTTCATACAGCTTGTCATATTCAGGGATGGTGACGCAGCCATTATTATTCATGTGTATGTTTTTGCCGTAAAACAGCTGCATGAAATTGTCGCCATCGGGATAGTCAGCTATCCATGGTGAAATGCGCTGCATTAACTGGCATTGCTTTTCAGCTTTGAGGATTTCAGCAAAAGGGCGGAATTCGGCACGCATCCTGATGCCTATGCCGTCATAGGATTTTTTCCAGACTTCAGCTTGTAAATGGCCGCGTGATTCTGTCTGGGCAGTGTGCACAATTTCCAGTGGGCTGCCGTCTGGCATGGTGCGATAACCATCCTTGCCTTTTTTGTAGCCGAATTTGTCGAGCAAGGCATTGGCAGCGGCGGGATTGTACTGGATGCTGCTTTTATAGTTGGGGTCATGACCCACTACACCAGGGGGAATAGGGTATTGCAACGGTATTGCGTGACCATTGTCGACGATGCGTATTTCTTCTTCTACATTGTGTGCCATAGCCATGGCGCGGCGCAGGGCGATTTTTTCTTTGCTCAGGCCACCAAATGCCGGGTCTTGCATATTCCAGTAATAGATAGTCAGCTCAGGGTCGACTATGCGCGACATTTGTATGCCACGTTTGACAAATTCAGGTTTTAAATCTGGGCCATTCAATACCTGGGGGGCCAGGCCGCCATATAACTGGAACAGATCAATTTCATCTTTCTGGAATGCCAGCAGGCGTGACTGGTCTTCCAAAATCACATTGACGACAACGCGCCCGATTTGCGGCATGCGCTTACCTTTCATGGCAGCGATAATTTTCTGGTCATTCGGATCAGAACTGGCCTGGAAATCCCATATCGTTTTATGGAAATCAGGATTGGCATCCAGTATCATTTTCGAACCGCGTACCCATTCAGTCAGTTGATAAGGGCCTGTACCTACCGGGTTTGCCATGGCAGCACCCTGAACATCCTGGTATTTTTCTATGACCTCGCGCGCAACGGCAGACATGGCGGTGTAAGCCAATATCATGGGCAGGTTAAAGTCCGGACGTGTCAGGTGTATGCGCAAAGTGTATTTGTCGACGACTTCCAGACCTGGTACTTTGGCAGAATAATCAAATTTACCGGATTTCTTTGCCTGTGCCGCCAGTTGATCCAGGCCCGCAATCTTGTCCTCAAGCAGCCAGACGTGGGTGGAAGCGATTTTCGGGTCCATGATGCGTTTGAACGAATACACATAATCGTCCACGGTCAGTTCACGTTTTTTTCCATTGAAGGCTGCATCAGGTGTGAAGTAGATGCCTTTCTTCAGCTTGATGGTATAGGTTTTTCCATCTGCAGAAATCTCGGGCATGCCGTCGGCGGTTTCGGGAATGATTTTCGCCGGGCTGGCCAGGTAGTCATAAGTGAACAGGCGCTCAAAAATCGCTTCGTTGATGGCGTTGGAATACAGGTCACGTGTCGCAGCAGGGTCGAAGCCAGTCTCGGCAACTGGGAAGATTGTGCGTAACACTTTTTCCGGATCAGCAAATTCAGGTTTGGCGGCCTGAGCCTGCAAGGGCAGGGTAGATGACATCATACCGGCTAGTGCCAGGCATATCGCCATTCCTGTTCTGGTCAGCTTGTGCTGAAACGGATGAGTGGACTTCATTAACAAGTTCTCCTGCTATTTTTGTGCGATGATAATAAAAGATGCTGATAAAAATGAGATTGGGGACACAGGACTGTTCCGATAAGTTCAGCCTAATGCTTTTCTACATCAATAAATGCCCAGTCAGAATGCAAGATGGGATGCTTCTTGAATCCAGTAATCCAGGGGCGATACAACCAGCTACGGATGCGGGAAGTGTGTACGATCCACGGTGTATCAGCTTCCACCTGACGGTTCATTTGTGCATATACCTTGTTACGTTCTTCACCCAGCGGCAGCGATACTGCCTTGCGAAACAGCGCATCATAGGCAGGTGATTCATAGCAGGCATGGTTGCCAGCACCGGCTTTTGGGCCATAGAGTAATTGCAGGAAGTTTTCACCATCAGGGAAGTCAGCATTCCAGGCACCGCCCCACATATTTAACTTGCAGGCCGAGGCAGCTTTCAGGTTGTCAGCGAAATTACTGACCGGAAAGTCTATGCGCAGGCCAATTTTGTCCAGGCCCCGTTTGTAAATTTCTGCCTGTACTTTATATAGCGCTGCTGGCTCTATGGTTTTTTTGAGGGTAAGAGGGCTGCCGTCTGGATTGTTCCTGTATCCATCCGGCCCGCGCTTATAGCCAAAATGATCAAGCAGTTTGTTGGCCAGTTTGATGTCATAGACCAGGCTGCTGCGATAAGCTGGATCATAGCCAACAATATCTTTGGGGATCAGCATCTCTGAGCGTATGGCTTGTCCCAGTCGCATCTGGGCGATTTCATCTTCATAGCTATAGGCCATGCTGATAGCGCGGCGCAAGGCAATTTTTTCCTTGGTATAGCCACCGACTACTGGGTCGCGCATATTAAAAATCGTGAAGGTGATGCCCGCATCAGTCACTCTGTCCATCTTGATGCCCTGATTTATCAGCTCAGGTTTTAAGGCAACTCCATCCAGAGCCGCCGTGGCTGCGCTTTGTGGCAACTTGTCTATATCCAGTTGCGAATCCTGGAAAGCCAGCCAGCGTGATTGCTCTTCTTCTATGATGCTGATGTCGACTTTGCCAACCTGGGGCATTTTCTTCCCCTTCATTTGCTTGACGATTTCTTCATCGCGGGTGCTGCCAGTTGATTTGAAGTCCCAGGTGTAGCCACGATATTCCGGGTTGGCCGTGAGCACGATCTTGCTGCGCGGCAGATATTTCTCAATCATGTAAGGGCCGGTGCCAACAGGATGCAGGCCAGTCTGGTCGCCATAAGCCTCGATGACTTCGCGAGCTACTGCACCAAACCCACCATAGGCAACTACATAGAGAAAATTGTAGTCAGTAGCCTTTAACTCTATTCTTAATGTGTACTTGTCGACGGCTCTCAGCCCTGCAACCGGGGTGTCGTAGTCAAACTTTCCCGTCTTTTTTGCTTTGGCAGCGACGTCATCAAGGCCAACAATTTTGCCTTCTATAAAACTGGCATTAGGCGAGCGATTGACCGGGTCGAGCAGGCGTTTGAAGGTGTAAATATAGTCATGCGCGGTCAATTCATGTTTCTTGCCTTTGAAGGCTGGGTCAGGTGCAAAGTAAATACCTGGCCTGATCTTGAAGGTGAATACTTTTCCCTGCTCTGTCACTTCGGGCATGGCTTCTGCTGCCAGAGGCATGAGACGAGCAGGGCGCGAAAGGTAATCATAGCTAAGCAAGGGTTCGAAAATAGCTTCGCTTACCCAGCCAGAATAAAAATTCTGGGTTTTTGCCATGTCAAAGCCATCATCTGCTGCCTCAAAAGCCTGGCGAACTACTTTGCCAGGATCTGCTGGATTGGCAGCCTGCACAGCTTGTAAGGCAAATGCCGAAAGTAGCGCAGTGAATATGCGGGCAATCCGGACAACTCGGCTAATTTGAAGCGTACGCATGTACATACCTTTTTAATCTTGTGATGCAAACCTGCTTGTTAAGCATGGATCAGGCCTGATAAGTAAAACTGTAGATCTGACCAGAAAAAAACGGGAATAAAACAATTTAGTTAGATTAATTTACATATTGCAGATGCAAATTAATTTTCCTTCTTGCTTTTAGAGCATTTATTGTTCGTTCATGCGCTAAAAAAGCCGTAACCATAACGCAAGAGTCTTGCGGATGGGGAAAGGAAAGAAATTTTAATTTCATGTGCATATGTTGCGGTGTGACATTTTCTTTCAATTTGATATTTTTGAGTGCATTTTGGCAAGAATTGCGCATTATTTCAGGGATGGTGATGCTGCTTTGCACTATCGTGGTGCAGTATTCGCACGCAACTTTAGATAGTTTGAGGCTCAAAAACAGCATCAAAAAAAATTTAATTTTGGTGAGAGGGGTGCCCAGCAAATTTATCTGTGTAAGGAAGTGTAAAAAAAGCTGCGCTGGCATAATTTATGCTGCATAGCACAAGAAATTAGGTTTCCTATGCGTGTGTTTTTTTGGCAAAATGCGCCATGTTGTTTTTTTGATGGATGAGCTGGCACGGCACTTGACAGCTTCTGTGCTGAAGTGGTTTTATGCGCCTTCGGAAAATTTTCTGACGCTTAAATTTACATTTTGCTGATGTGAAGCAGGTTTTTTTTACATGAGCAATTCAGGTCGTAAGCTAATCTAAAAGTGTTGCACTGATGCCGCTGTATCGCTGCAAGAGACAATTAAATTTTCCGGGGCCGTCTTGCCAGCTTTCGTCTTTAGGGACTTTGCTACTTGGCTGATGGAACAGATCAATAATTTTTATTATTTGGTCAATTGCTGACGTAGTCGGTAAAGCTTGATATTTGAGCTGCAGGCAAAATTAAATAAGTCAGTTTCATAAAAAAACTCGATTTATATTTTGATGAGTCTGCCGCTTATGAATTTATAAGTGGTTTTGTATCGGTATGGCTTTTTATCGATGTTCAGCCCTTATAATCACTTTTTTGTTTGAGTTGTTTTGACTTGCGTCAGACAGTAGACCTTGTGGTAGTGGAGGAGCAGTAATGGATTTTTCAAATCGCCAGCAAGAGCCGGGGAAGAAGTTTATAGGCATAGGGCTGGTAATCGCATTTCACGTACTGGTGGTATATGCCCTGG
>NZ_QJKB01000009.1 GCF_003201815.1 Undibacterium pigrum | reverse complement strand
CTTCCCATCCCGAACAGGACCGTGAAACGATTACGCGCCAATGATAGTGCTGCAACCAGTGTGAAAGTAGGTTATCGTCAGGCTTTTATTCCGCATACCCCCATACAAGTAATTGTGTGGGGGTTTTGCTTTTGCGAAAACGGAAACAGAAAATTAACTATCAAACCTAAGACCTCTCAACACTGAGGCACAGAGACACAGAGATTCACTGAGAAAGGCGAGAACGGCAAAAGGACAGCAAAAACATGCGAACTTCTCTGTTTTTACTCTGTGCCTTTGGTTTCTTTATTCTAGTTCACCGCACGGCCCATCGGCCAACGACGCTGGGCTCCAGCCTGCGATGGAGCGACGGGGTTTAAGCTAACTCCCTTATCATCTGATGGCTGGTTACCAGCATCGCTGCTCAACTTGCTGGATAGTTCAAGCCTTTGCATCTGCATGCACACATTTCAACGGTGAACCTTTAAACCGCCGCTCCTGTGCAGGCAGGAGACTACCGGGCCTGGCGCTCCAGCGGTTTTCGTCAATTAATGTCGATGCTCGCTTGAGCATTTGCATTGTTGGGAGATTAAGTCTGGCGACACGACTTCAATTTGCCGGTTTTTATTCAGGAGGCAATACTAATGCCCTGGATGTTGCAAGTGATACTATCGTGAGAGCAAGCTGCTTGTTTAGAATGCCATTCAGAAACAGAGTGGTTTGCAGTGCAACTGAGGCATGTTTGCCACTTGTCAGTAGAAGCTTACCGTTAATCGTGAAAGTATTGATGCGTGCAGGCAATCATATATGATGATCAAATATAAGGTGAAAAGAGTATGAACATGCAAAAATTTAAACTGCTGCATTCGCAACATGGCTTCACCATGCTAGAGCTATTGGTCGTGGTTGCTATCGTCGGCATCATTACATCTATAGCCTTGCCAAATTACAGGTCTTTCCTTGTCAGTAATCGCAGCGCTACAAATGCAGCTCTTTTGCATGGTGCGATTACACATGCGAAAACCTTGGCAGGGATTAGTGGTGCAGTAACGATATGTAAAAGTGAGAATCCCGATGCTGCCACGCCAGCGTGTTCAAATGTGGTCAGCAATGGTTCGAACACAGGTTGGGGCAGTGGCTGGATACTTTTTCAAGATAAAAATGCCAATGGTCAATATGATGCTGGTGATACCCTGGTGAAGGTGCAGCCAGCTTTGTTTCTTGATGCGGCAGCAGGCTCCATTATTCCAGTGCCAGCTACTCAATCTATTACAGTTGCAGGTATAGCCGGAAATCCTGTTAGTGGCCCAGCTATGTACTTTTATGTCAAGCCGCCAGATTCTTATATGGGTGCTACCTATGATCGCTACGTTTGCGTTTCTATCTTAAAAAAAGTCAGCGTAGTAAAGACTTTACCTTGTCGTGATTGAGGCGTCCATGAAACAATTTATTTTCAATAAGCAAAAAGGCGTCTCGATGGTGGAAATCGTCGTAGCCATGGTGGTCCTGTCGATAGGTCTTTTGGGTGTGGCTAGCTTGCAGGCGAATACCTTGAAATATTTAAAAGCCTCGAATTATCGCTCCGAGGCCAGTCAGGCCGTATATGAAATCGCAGACCGCATGCGCGCTAATGCCCAGGCGATCAAGGATAAAGATACTGGTTTTGCTCCTAATTTTTATAGCTATCAAACCGCATATAGTACAACCATCGCAAGTTTGCCAATAGTCCCAGTATGCGCTGTACCTATTAATTGCACGGCCAAGGAGGTTGCAGATAAGGATGTAGCTGAGTGGCTCAGAAATCTTGGAACGCGCATGAATGGTGGTGCTGGCAACATCACGCAGAATGCGAGTGGTGGGTATGACATCTATGTAATGTGGAAGGAAGTGAATTTCACTGCGCTTGACCCTTCATGTCCGAATGGCACTCCGCCGTCGCCAGGTGCTGGCATACGTTGCATAAAATTAAGTATTACACCTTAAGCGAGGCGAATGTGAGCGGTATTAATTTAAAGTATTCCCAGGGGCGGTCCTTGGTTGAATTGATGATAGCCATGACAATTGGACTCATCATTTCTCTGGCCGTGACTTCATTGTTTGTGAATAATTCTCAAACTTATAAGATTTTCGATGATAAGTCAGTCATGGAAGAAGATGGCAGGATGGCGTTGAATATGATTGCTTATCATATTCGTATGGCGGAAACTGGGCCGCAAAAAAATACTGGTGCTCAAGTTGCCGCTGGCGGAGGTGTTTCGTCTTATGATCAGAATATTGAAGGAATATCAGGCTGCAGTGGTGGCTTCATTTCGCCTCTTGTGCCTGCTAGCCCTGTTCCGGCTGTTAACCCGGTTCCTTGCAACCTATCTACAACTGGTCCTGATAGTCTTACAGTACGCTACATTGTTGATGTGGATAATTCTAATGCGGCGGCAGCATCAGCTGCTGCTCCAACTGACTGTCTGGGACAGGCAGTGCCCCAAACTGTCAAATTTCCTACAACCGATTCAAATTACACAGTAGAAAATCGTTATTACATTGTGACGAATTCTTCCACTGGGCGAAGTGACTTATATTGCGCAGGAAATGGCGGCGTTCCAATTGGCACTGCTTTTTCGGCAGGGAAGCCGATTATGGAAAATGTCATTGATATGAAGATAGTTTATGGATACGACCAGCAAAATAAGCAATCGGTAAATAGTTTTTTTAATGCAGCTGATCTGATGGCACCAACGGTTCCAGACCCTGTTGGTGAAGCTGACCCCTTGCCTGGTGATCCGCCTATAACGAAATGGGCACGTATTATTTCAGCCAAAATATGTTTGGTCATGCGCTCTGAAAATGGTGGCTTGGCACCTAAACCAATGACTTACACTAATTGTTCTGGCACCGTTGTTACTGCGCCGGATAAGCGCTTGTACTCGACGTTTACTACTGTAGTCGGCATACGTGGCCGTGTTCCTGGAAGATCATTATGAAAACATTACACAATTCTCAAAAAGGCTTTGTCATGTTGACAGCCATGGTATTTCTTTTGGTTTTAACGTTACTGGCGCTCACTGCGGTGCGCAGAGCAACGCAGGGCGAAAACATAGCAAAAAACATGGGGGAGCAAAATATCGCTTTTCAAACCGCAGAGACAGCCTTGCGATATTGCCAAAAAGAAATCGAGCAAACTCTTGCTGGTGATACGTCGTTACCGTTAGCGACATCGCAAACTGCTTTGCACGGAGTACCGATTAATCGTTATACAGGTGGGGCACCAGAATTTTTTCTACCAGATCTGTGGAGGACTAAAACTAATTTGGTAGCAAAGGGTTATAAGCTGCCAGCCAATACGATAGAGAAAGTTTCGGATCAACCCCAATGTATTATTGAAGAGTGGAGGAAGCCAACTTCACAAGGTTTCACCAGGAAGAAAAATGCGGGCACTGGAATTATTACAGCTTTCGTGACGACTGTACGAGCCCAAGGCGCTAATGCGAAGTCGGTGGTATGGCTGCAGCAGACATGGTTCCCCGGCGGTAACTAGTATTTGCTCAATGTCACTCAAGCTAAGTTAAGTAAATTGAAGAGGGTATCATGACGAATAATCTAAGAAAACCAATCAGCTATTATTTGATCTGTGCACTGGCTGCACAGTTTGGCTGGTCTGCTTCTGCATATGCAGGCATTTCACAAATGCCACCATTGGTGAAGCCTAATGTACCACCAAACATTTTTTATACGCTGGATGATTCCGGCTCCATGATGTTTGAGATGTTGCCAGACAACATAGCAAGGACGGGGAATAACGACACATCGGGCACTGCGTATAATAATTACTGTACTTCTGGTGATGATTGCTGGGTAACCAGCGTGTTTCCAAGGCCTGCTAATATTTATAATATTTCCGGTGACTACAATCAGGATAATCGTGTGGTTGTCGGTTTTAATCACAATATTACCGTAGCTCGCTGGCGTTCTTCAGATGTCAATAAAGCTTATTATGATCCCAAGGTTTTATATGTGCCTTGGGCAAAACCTGGTGGTGGACAAATGGACCCGGCCAATCCGGCTGCGGCTTTATTGAACCCCGTTGCTCCTAACGGTGGCACTAATACAACCACCATGAATTTGACGCAAAATCAAACCTTTGCTGCTGGTTACGCGGCTTGGTTGAATGATGCGGCGAATGCCTATGATACTAACGCCCGCACTATATTCCCGGCTTTGTATTACATTTACAATCCTGGTGGAAGTTGCAATAAAAGCACCTTGTCTTGCTATACCAGGGTAGAAATTAAAGCAGGTACCAGCCTGCCTCCTAAGGCACCAGCCAGGACAGATTGCACTGCGGCTACTTGCACAATTGCTCAAGAGCAGCAGAATTTTGCCAACTGGTTCCAATATTATCGTTCACGCATTCTGGCTGCGCGTGCTGGTACAGGACTGGCATTTGCCAAGCAAAGTGCGACCTTGCGGGTAGGCTTTGGTACGATCAACACCACAGGAACTGTGATTAACAGGGTTTCTGACGATTTTACTGATCCCAACAAAACCGCCTTTTTGAACACCTTGTATAAGCATAGAATGCCAGCGTCAAGTACACCTTTGCGCAAGGCAATTGATGAAGTTGGGCAGTATTTCAGGAACAGGACAGTCAATGGCCCATGGCAAACACAATATGGCATTGGTGCAACCACGACTCAACTGACATGCCGCCAGAATTATAATATTCTGATGACCGATGGTTATTGGAATGATGCTGCCGCTGGCGGTGGCCGCACTCTCAATTACGATGGCACGGCTGGTCCTACTATCACAGGGCCTAATGCAACAACTTATACCTATAATCCGGCGAATCCAGTTGGACCTTATGCAGATACATTTGCTAATACACTGGCAGATATCGCGTTTTACTATTGGTCGCGTGATTTGCGTGATGACTGGGGGCCTGAAAAGAAAAATGTACCGGTATCCGGAGCGGACCCTGCTTTTTGGCAGCATTTGGTGCATTTTACAGTGGGCCTGGGGGTGGCCGGGAATTTGAATTATCCTGGTGATTTGCCCGCTTTGACTGCAGGAACCAAGCAGTGGCCAGATGGCGCATCAAATCAAATTGATGATCTTTGGCATGCAGCGGTCAATTCACGCGGCAAATTCTTTAGTGCGTCCAATCCTACAGAGTTTTCTGCGGCACTGGAATCGTCGCTGAATACGATTTCTGAGCGCATAGGTGATGCGGCTGCGGTTGGTACTTCCAGCAATACCGTTCGTAGTGGTACTAGTTTATACACTTCTAGCTATCGCACGTCTGACTGGTCTGGCCAGATTGTCCAAAGGCCACTGGACGTAAATGGTAATTTGACGACGGCAGGTTGGGTTGGTTCGGTACCAGCATTTTCTACAAGAAAAGATAAGGTATTTACCTATGTTGATGCGACGGCTAAAGGGAGAAAGTTTGACCTGTTGAATTTAGCTGTAGCTGATCAGGCTTATTTCAATACTGAAGCGCTGACCTATTTGCCTGCAAACTCAGTGACAGGGGCTAATATAGTTGACTATATTAAAGGCGGGCCTGACCTGGGGGGGATTTTGCGCCCACGTACCCAGGCGTTTGGTGATTTTGTAAACTCAGCACCGCAATATCTGAAAGAAGGCGAAGATGATGGTTATGATTTCTTGCCTTCCACTGCTCCAGAAAAGGCTAATTCGTATACTGACTTCCTCACATTTAAAGCTGGTCGCCCATCCATGGTCTACATAGGCGCTAATGACGGCATGTTGCACGCACTTGATGGTGCTACCGGTATTGAGAATTTCGCTTATGTTCCTAAGGGAGTTATGAGCAAATTGCCTGAGCTTTCCAGAACAACATATGGGCATAAATTTTATGTCGACGGCACCCCTACTTTGGGTGATTACTGGAATTCAGGATGGAAAACTGCATTGGTAGGCACAACAGGTGCTGGCGGTCGCTCAGTATTTGCTCTTGATGTGACAAATCCAACTAGCTTTGCACAAAACAATGTTTTATGGGAAATCACTTCAGCTGATGATGCTGACTTGGGGTATACCATCGGTAATGCACAAATTGGCCGTATGCCAAATGGCGATTGGGTAGCTGTCGTTGGAAATGGTTACGAGAGTGGGAATAAACATGCAGTCTTGTTCTTGATCCGTCTTAAAGATGGGCAGGTAACCAAAATTGATACTGGTGTAGGTAATGCAGTGACGCCAAATGGATTGTCTTCTCCTACCTTGCTGTTCAATGTTGATTCGACCATTAAGGCGATTTACGCCGGCGACATACAGGGTAATTTGTGGAAGTTCAATGTTACCAGTAGTGGAACCTCTGTTGCGTTCTCGGGAGTACCGTTGTTCAGAGCTGTACGTTCAACCAAAACGCAGCCAATTACTGTGCCACCTGATATTACTCCCCATCCTAGAGGCGGTATGCTGATATTGTTTGGCACTGGGAAAGTTTATGAAACAGATGATGCCTTGAATACTGACGTTCAATCCATCTATGGTGTGTGGGATAATACGGGGGTAGCAAGTGTTACAGCGAGCGCTATTACCGGTAGTCAGACTGCGTTGCAAAAACAAACGTTGACCGCTACTGGAAGTAGTTATACGGTTGATAATAAGCCTATGGATTACAGCGCGAAACGTGGTTGGTATATGGATCTTGATACCACGCTTTCTACAGGAGAACGAATTACCATCGAGCCACAAGTGTATTTTGATGAAGTCATTTTTACGTCTATCATTCCCGCTGGTGCAACTGATACTTGTTCCTCTGACGGCAAATCAACGACTTTTATCTTGCGTGCCTTGACAGGCGGTGTCTTCCCTTATCCAGTATTCGATACAAATGGAGATGGTAAGGTCGACTCTTCTGATACGTTGATTGCAGGAAAACAAGGAACTTTGACCTTTGGTACTACGATCTTGAAAAAGGGAAATAAATCAATAATTTATCAACCGCCATCTTCTGGATCTACGGATGCGAATGGACCAAAACCAGTTCAAACAACTTTTTCTCAAGGGGATGTACCAGCAACCCGTGTTTGGAAACAATTGCTTCGCACAGATTAAGAAGTTCAACAGATAATTAAGTAGAGGTGTTACGTGTTGCCACGAAAAACTGAAAAAGGTTTTACCCTGATAGAAGTCATGATTGTTGTCGTGATATTGGCACTGATAGGTGCAGTTGCTGTGCCTTCTTACCTTGACAATGTAAGGAAGGGGCGACGGAATGACGCAAAAGCCAAATTGACAGAAAATGTGCAGTTTTTGGAGGCTTTTCTGGCAATTAATGAAAAGTATGATGTTGATAAAGGAGGCACGGCTGTAGCATTGCCAATTCTGGTTAGTCCCGCTGGCGCAACTGGTGGGAATGTTGACTACAATATTAGCTTTGCTATACCGACGACACCAACAACGTACAGAATCCAGGCTGTTCCAGTCAATAAGATGGCTGGAGATGCCTGTGGTACTTTGACTATTGACAATGCAGGTGCTCGCACAGCTTCAGGAGCACTTGGCATGGCTAATTGCTGGTATAAATAAGCTTTTTATCTCAGCTTTTCCTGACCTCTTGTATCGCCTCGGCAAATTCGGATACATCCTCAAAGCTTTTGTAGACAGAAGCGAAGCGGATGTAGGCGATTTTGTCGAGGCGTTTTAATTCGCGCATGACCAGTTCACCCAGGTGGCCGGACATGACTTCGCGCTCTCCGCTGGACAATAATTTTTCTTCTATTCTTTGTATGGCTGTCTCGACTGCCTCGGCAGATACCGGGCGCTTGCGCAGGGCCAGCATCAGGCTGGCGCGCAGCTTGGCGGTTTCATATTCTGTACGGCTGCCATTTTTCTTGACGATGACGGGCATCACAAGTTCTATGCGTTCATAGGTGGTAAAACGCTTGTCGCAATCAGCACAGCGGCGACGGCGACGTATGACATTGCCTTCTTCCGAAACGCGGGTGTCGATGACCTGGGTATCATCATTGTGGCAAAAAGGGCATTTCATGTTTAATGTGCTCCATTGGTTTTTATAATTGATTTTATAATTGCCTGATACAAAAAAGCCACTCAAGCGAGTGGCTTTTTATTGTGCTGCCTGATACTTAAGCCTTGCTTTGGTTAAATCTCTTAAGCTTGATGAATCTATTACGCTTGATAAACAGGGAATGCATCAGTCAATTGTTTGACTTCAGCTTTCACACGTTCTATCGTCGCTGCATCATGCGGATTGTCGAGTACATCAGCAATCAGGTTACCCACTTTAACAGCTTGTTCTTCCTTGAAGCCACGGGTAGTGAAAGCAGGGCTACCCAGGCGTATACCGGAAGTCACCATAGGTTTTTGCGGGTCATTCGGAATGCCGTTCTTGTTGCAAGTCATGTGGGCAGAGCCCAGTATGGCTTCCGCTTCCTTGCCTGTCAAACCTTTAGGGCGCAAGTCCACCAGCATGACGTGCGATTCAGTGCGGCCGGAAACAATACGCAGACCACGTTCAGTCAGGGTGTTTGCCAGGGCAGCAGCATTCTTGACGACTTGTTCCTGGTAAGCCTTGAACTCTGGTGTCAACGCCTCTTTGAACGCAACTGCTTTACCAGCGATAACATGCATCAAAGGACCGCCTTGCAAACCAGGGAAGATCGCAGAATTGATTTTCTTGGAAATCGCTTCATCATTCGTCAAGATGATACCGCCACGTGGGCCGCGCAGGCTCTTGTGGGTTGTGGATGTGACGACGTCCGCAAAAGGCACAGGGTTAGGATACACGCCAGCCGCGATCAAGCCAGCATAGTGGGCCATGTCGACCATGAAGTAAGCGCCGATTTCCTTGGCGATTTTGGAGAAACGTTCAAAGTCTATGCGCAAGGCAAATGCAGAGGCGCCGGCGATGATCAGTTTAGGCTTGGTTTCACGCGCCAGTTTTTCCATGGCGTCGTAGTCGATATCTTCTTGCTCATTGAGGCCATAAGACACGACATTGAACCATTTGCCAGACATATTCAAAGGCATGCCGTGGGTCAGGTGACCACCTTCAGCCAGGCTCATGCCCATGATGGTGTCGCCTGGATTCAGCAAGGCAAAGAACACGCCCTGGTTGGCTTGTGAGCCGGAGTTAGGCTGCACATTGGCGAAATTGGCATTGAACAATTGCTTCAAGCGATCAATGGCCAGTTGCTCGACCACATCCACATGCTCGCAACCACCGTAGTAGCGCTTGCCTGGATAGCCTTCAGCATATTTGTTGGTCAACTGGGAGCCCTGGGCTTCCATGACGGCTGGGGAACAATAGTTTTCAGAGGCGATCAACTCGATATGCTCTTGTTGACGGACGTTTTCTTTTTGTATCGTAGCAAACAGTTCTGGATCTACGTTGGCGAGGGTATGATTTTTTGCAAACATGGCGGTTCCTGATTATTCCTGTTAATAAACAATGATTGTTGTTAATGAGGTGTCTGAAACGGATAGGGGCAGCCTCATTGCTTTTACCATCAGGCTACCCAGGCGCACGGCTGGAGTCAGATTGACTCCGAAATCTCACGCTTCCCGATGGATCTCCATCTTGGGCCAGGATGCTTGCCCGTCTAACAGGGCAGATATGGCCACTTCGCCAGTCACGTGAGATGAAATGGTGCAAGGATTTTACGTGATGGCGTTTGAATGGGCAAGTGTCAGCAGTGGTATAGTAAAAATTAATTTTCACACAAGTATTGACCTGAAATTTTTAGCTTCCCGATATTGGATGACAAAACCACTTAAAATAGTATGCTTCAGAGCTGCAAACGTCAGCTAGGCAAATTACCTATAAAAACTTAAGGAATTCAGCATGATCGTATTGATTACAGGCGCAAGCTCAGGTTTTGGTGAAGAAATGGCCCGCAAATTTGTCCGCGAAGGGCATAAAGTCATCGCTGCCGCCCGTCGTACAGACAGGCTGGATGCCTTGAAAGCAGAACTTGGCGCTGCCTTGTTGCCAGTAACGTTGGATGTGACCAGCAAAGACTCCATCAAACAGGCTTTGGCTGGTTTAAGTGCAGAATGGAAAAATATTGATGTGCTGGTCAACAATGCTGGCCTGGCGCTGGGTACAGAACCAGCCCATCTGGCATCCCAGGATGAATGGGATACCATGATAGACACCAACACCAAGGGCCTGGTGGCAGTCACCAGAGCTGTCCTGCCAGACATGGTGGCCCGCGGTACTGGTACGGTCATCAATATAGGCTCGGTGGCTGGTGAAACACCTTATCCCGGCGGCAATGTGTATGGTGCCACCAAGGCTTTCGTTGATCAGTTCACTCGCAATTTGCGTGCTGACCTGGTTGGTACAGGTGTACGTGCCACCAATATTGCTCCAGGTCTCTGCGGCGGTACTGAATTTTCCAATGTGCGCTTTCGTGGCAATGATGATGCGGCCGCCAAAGTTTATGAAGGCACAGTGCCACTGACGGCTGTTGATATCGCGGAAACAGCCTATTGGATCGCTACTTTGCCTGCGCATGTGAATATCAATCACATAGAAATGATGCCTACTTGCCAGGGCTATGGCCCGCTGGTCATCAAGCGTAATATTGCGTGATTTTCACCTGATTTGTTTACTTGATTTAGTCTGCTTGCTGCCAGCTACAATGGCAGCAAGTGCATGTTTGAGTGACAAAGAGTAAATATACGCACTGAATAGCTGGTAAAGTTTATACTATGAAAACAGAATTTGTATGGCCGGTCAGGGTCTACTACGAAGACACTGATGCCGGTGGCATCGTTTTTTATGCGAATTACCTGAAGTTTTTTGAGCGCGCCCGCACCGAGTGGCTCAGGGCTGCAGGCGTCAATCAACAGCAAATGGCTGATGAGCATGGCTTGATGTTTGTCGTCAAAGCCACCGCAGTCGAGTATCATGCACCCGCCAGGCTCGATGATGAACTAAGACTCACTGTCGTGGTCGAAAAGCTGGGCAGGGCATCTGTACAGTTCGTGCAGGAAGCCTGGTGTGGCCAGCGTTTGCTGGCCTCAGGCCAGATCAAGGTAGGTTGTGTCAGCAAGGCTGAAGTCAGGCCAGCGGCTATTCCTGCTGAAGTGCTGGCAAAGATAGGCTGAGATTATTTTTATTTTAGGGCTGCAATCATGCCCGGTGTTTTGTTTTTGAATTGATTCAATATGACTGTTACCCAAGACCTCTCATTTTTAAGTCTGATCACAAATGCCTCGATTCTGGTGCAACTGGTGATGGCATTGCTGTTAGGCGTGTCACTGACGAGCTGGACTTATATCTTCAGTAAAATGTTTGCCATCAAAAAAGCCCGCGGACAAACCGAAGAGTTTGAACGCAATTTCTGGTCGGGCGGAAACCTGGTTGATTTGTATGCGGCAGCCACCAATAGCCGTCGTACTGGCCGCGACACCAGTGGCGCGCTTGAGCGCATCTTCGAAGCAGGCATGAGCGAATACCACAAGGTAAAAACCGCCAACAAGGCAGCGCTGGATGCCGGTGCCATGCTCGACGGTGCCCGTCGTGCTATGCGTGCGTCTTATCAGCGTGAAATGGATTTGCTTGAGTCTCATCTGTCTTTCCTCGCTTCCGTTGGTTCTGTCTCGCCTTATATAGGTTTGTTCGGTACAGTCTGGGGCATCATGAATTCTTTCCGTGGCCTGGCCAATGTGCAGCAGGCGACGCTGGCTGCGGTGGCCCCTGGTATTGCTGAAGCCCTGATTGCTACCGCGATAGGTTTGTTTGCTGCTATCCCTGCCGTGCTTGCCTATAACCGTTATTCTCACGACATAGACAGGCTGGCGATACGCTTTGAAACCTTTATCGAGGAATTCTCCAACATTCTCCAGCGTCAGTCACGCTAGGGTGAGTGAGATAGCATGAGTACACTGCGTGGCGAACGTAAACGCAAATTCAAGGCAGAAATCAACGTCGTTCCGTATATCGACGTGATGCTGGTGTTGCTGGTGATTTTCATGGTGTGCGCACCGATGACCAATCCCAGCGTCATCAATCTGCCCACTGCCGGACAATCTACCCAACCGCCATCTGATTACATAGAAATCACTTTGCGGCCCGATGCAGCTTCAACCATCAGCATCAATAGCAAAGCCGGTAACAATGGCAATAACCGCCAGGAAAGCAAGGAAGAAGCAAAAGACCGCAAGCAGTTGATGCAAAAACTACGCGAGTATCATGATGCCAAGCCTGAACTATCGGTACTGGTGTCTGCTGACAAAGGCATGATTTATGACGAGGTCATACAAGTGATTTCAGAAGCAAAAAAACTGGGTATCAATCGCGTTGGTCTGGCGACCAAGTGAGTTTCCGCAGATGCAGATAAGACTGCGGCCCTTATTGCTATTATTCTGCGCTGCCGGTTTTTGCAGCGCAGGCTTAGTGAGAGCGCAGCAGGTGGCACAAACTGAAGTCCTGCCTGCACCTGCTGTTGCTCCTGCTGTGCAAATACCTGAAGCGGATAACGAGACTGTTTCCACCACCAGCAGTGGCCGCCTGCAACTGGTCGCTGCCAAATCACATTGGGCTGATTTGCTGAGGGAACATATTCCTGAATTTGCCAGCAATGCCGAAGCCCAGAATATTACCCCTGGACTGATCAAGAGATTACGCCTGGATATCAGCAATATCCTCGCCACAGAGGGTTATTTTTCGCCACAAATCCAGTTTGATAATCCAGATCAGGCCCTAGCTCCTGCCACCACAAATAAAGTCGTCCATGTCACTGTGGACGCTGGCCAGCGCACCATCATAGAAAACGTGTCTTTGAAGGTGCTGGGCCCCATGGCAGACGCAATTGATGCTGGTGACAAAGCCGTTACCAAAAGACGGCGTGCCCTGCAAGAAGACTGGGGACTGGCAGTAGGCCAGCCATTCCGGGAAGCTGACTGGTCAGATTCCAAGAACCAATTGCTGGAGAGTTTGCGCTCCGATGCCTATGCTGCCGCAAGCATGACTGCCAGTGAGGCAAAAATAGATGCTGACCAGCATAGTGGCATGCTGCAAGTCGAAGTCGATAGTGGCCCGGTGTTTACCCTGGGTGAATTGCGCGTTACCGGTTTGCAGCGTTACCCTTCCTGGCTGATAGAACGTTATCAGGCACCGCAAAAAGGCGAAGTCTATTCACGTTCACGCTTGCTGGATTTCCAGCGATCTCTGCAAAACTCGGCTTACTTTGCCACCGTCGCAGTGGGCATCGATCCCGATCCTGAGAAAGCCGGGGCCGTGCCGGTTGATGTCACGGTCGTGGAGCGCCAGGCGCGTGACCTGAGTTTTGGCCTGGGTTATAGCACCAATACAGGCTACCGCAGCGAAGTCGCCTATCGTGACCGCAATATCCTCGATCAGGCCTGGGATTTACGCAGCGCCCTCAGACTGGAGCAACGCCGTCAGCTAGGCTATGTCGATATTTATCTGCCACCGAGAGAGAGCAAGTTCCTTGATTCTTTTGGTGTTCTGGTAGAACGCGAAAATATTGCCGGTGTACGTTCCAGCCGCAATGCCCTCGGCGTAAAACGCACCAGTACACGCGGGCATCTGGAACAACGCCTGGGCTTGAATATCGTCAGGGAAAAAATTTCTCCAGACGGCGAAGCAGAAGAAGTCAACAAGGCCCTGGTTGCCAGCATAGGCTGGACCTGGCGCGATGTTGATCAGCCTTTTGATCCGCGCAAAGGCCAGATATTGCAATTCGATCTTGCAGCCTCTGAGAAGGCCTTGCTGTCTGACCAGCGCTTCATCCGCAGCTATGCGAAATATCAACGCTGGATACCTATACGCAAGACGGATACCATCATCTTGCGCGCCGAACTTGGTGCCGTCTTTTCCAAGGATGAAGAAGGTATTCCTGAAGATTATCTGTTCCGTACCGGCGGCAGTACGACAGTTCGCGGTTATGGTTATCAAACCCTGGGCATACAGCATATAGGTAGCACCCGTGGTGGCCGTGTGCTGGCAACTGCCAGCGCAGAATATGTGCACTGGTTGAATTCTTCCTGGGGGGCTGCGACTTTTCTGGATGTAGGTAATGCGGCAGACAACTGGCGCGAATTGAATTTAAAGCAGGGCATGGGTGTCGGTGCTCGCTACAAAACACCGGCAGGGCCGATAGCACTTGATCTGGCCTATGGTCGCCAGGCCAAAAAAGTGCGGCTGGATTTTTCTATCGCGATTGCTTTCTGATATGAGCGAAAACGAAAAAAATCAGCTTGAAAAAACGCCGTCGCCCAAGAAAAAACGACGCCCTTTGCGTCGCTTGAGTTCCTTCGTCTTCAAGCTGTTTTTATTACTCATCGTCGTTGGCAGTCTGGGCCTGGTCTGGGTTTATAAGACAGAAAGCGGCACCAGGCTAGCTCTGGCCATGCTGGAAAATTTCAGCGTCGGCAGCCTCAAGTTCAAGGGCGTGCAGGGCGCTTTGAGTGATGAAATTAAACTGGATGAATTCAGTTTCATATCGCAAGACTTGCATATCCATGCCAGCGCCGTTTCACTGCGATGGCAAGCCACTGCTTTATGGCGGCGGCACATCTATATTACCCAGCTTCAGGTCAGCGACCTGACCATCGCCAGCCGGGCCAGTAAAAAAGCCGCCAGCGTGCCAGTTGATATCGGTCTACCTTTTAGTCTGAGTGCCCCACGGCTGGCTGTCGGGCGTCTGCATATCGCTACGCTGACCGATACCAATAAACAGATAGAAACCCTGGCACTTAGCGCCCTGACTGGCAGCTTTGTTTTTCAAGACAAGCAATTCAAGGCAAGCACTGAGCTGACCAGCCCCTGGGGCAAGATCAAGGGTGAAGCTGATATGGCCAGCCTCGCGCCTTTCAAACTGAATAGCCGCCTGAGCCTGCAAGGCAAGGTGCAGGAAGGCATACCACCCGTCATCCTGCAGGGTATAGTCGCAGGCAGCTTGCCGGACATGCAAATTGCGGTAGAAGCGGTGCTCGATAGTGAAGCGGATAAAAACATCCGCAATAAAAACCTGCAAGGCCATGCCAAGGCACGCGTCAGCGCATTCACTGCCCCTTATGTGCGTGAGCTGGATATTGATGTCCAGCATTTTGATCCATCTGCCTGGCAAATTGGTGCACCACAAGCAGACTTGCGCATATTGACACAATTAAAGCCGGTCATCGATGACAAGAAAAAGAATGCCGCGTTTGGCCTGACCGGCCCCATTCATGTGCAAAATGCCCAGGCTGCCAGTATCAATAAGCAAGGCTTGCCTGTGCAGTCGCTGACGACCAGCCTGTTCTGGCAAGGCCAGCAACTGAAGTTGAAAGACCTGGCAGTGCAACTCGCAGGCAAGGGCAAGCTGCAAGGTGAAGCCGATATCAACTGGCAAGCCGCAGAGCTGCAAGCTGATTTGAAACTCAATCTGGCCAATGTTGACCTCAATCAAATAGACCAGCGTCTGCATACCAGCAATATAAAAGGCCAGTTTTCTGCCCAGACAGCAAAAGATAAAAGCGTCAAGCTACAGGCAAAATTGCAGGATGCTCGCGCCAGCCTGAATGCAGAAGCAAGCTACCAGCATCATAAAATGCTGCTGAATCTGGATAAATTTGATTTGCAGGCTGAGGATGCACATCTGCAAGGTGCTGGTGATATCAGCTTTGCTGACAAACAGGTATTCAATCTCAAGGCCAGCCTCAAGGACTTTGATCCCGCTCGCTGGGTAGCGACACCGACAGGCCGCTTGCAGGCAGATTTCACCGCACGCGGCCAGCTTGCGCCAAAGCTGGATGTAAAAGTCAATCTGCAACAACTGCAAGGCCAGTATGCCGGTCAGGCTGTGCAAGTGGGCAT
Source organism: Undibacterium pigrum (assembly GCF_003201815.1). GTDB lineage: Bacteria > Pseudomonadota > Gammaproteobacteria > Burkholderiales > Burkholderiaceae_D > Undibacterium > Undibacterium pigrum. The sequence continues at coordinate 195,131 of NZ_QJKB01000009.1, read as the reverse complement.
GGATGCACGCTGGCTGCAGGACCAGCAACTGCAAGTCAAACAACTGGATTTTCGCTTCGGTAAAAACACCCTGACCGGACAAGGCAATTGGGGAGGGGCAGATGATGTATTGAAGTTCAATATCGACGCCCAGGATTTGAGTCAACTAAACGCCTTGCTCAGCAACTGGCAAGTCGCACTGGGCGGTAATTTGAAAGCTGACGGCGCCTTGCGTGGTCGTTTCAATGAACCGGCAGGCAGCCTGGACGCACTGGCACAGCAAGTCAGCATCAAACGTGGTAACCAGCAATACACGATCGCTGAATTAAAGTCGCGCCTGAGTCTGGCAAATGGCATCAAAGGCCAATTTGATGGTGAGATCACTGCAAGTCATATCGGTGGTGATTTACCTGCCTTGAACGCAGCAGGTGCTACAGCAAGCACTGCAGCCACCAAGAGCACGGACAAACTTGAAAAACTCAGCCTCAAATTGCAGGGCAGGCGTGATGCGCACAAGCTCAGTCTAGATACCATCTTCCCAAATAAGCAAACACTCAGTCTGGCCGCCGGCGGCAGCATGCAGGCTGACGCCAAAAATGACACTGCCTGGTCATGGAATGGGCAATTACAGGCACTGACTTTAAACGGCCAGCCCGATGTGCGTCTGCAAAGTTCTGCGCCTTTGCAAGTATCTGCGCAATCTGTGCGCCTGGGTAGTTTGTCGCTGCAAAGTAGCATGGGCAAGTTGCAACTCGATGAACTGGAATGGACACCTACGGCCATCAAGACCAGTGGTCAAATCAGCGACGTACAGGTAGTAGAAATTGCCAATCTGTTTTATCCCCAGAATGCAGTCAGCGGTAATTTGAGGCTGAATGCGCAATGGAAATTGCAATTAAAAGAGAGTGCACAAGGCGAAATCAAACTGCAGCGCCAGAGTGGCGATTTGCGTTTTAATGATCCTGAAGGAACTGGCACCTCAGTCGCCCTCGGCATACGCGACCTGCAATTGCAAATGAAGCTGGGCGGCCTGGTTGCTGGCAGTGCAGGCGAGAACTTGAACCTGGATTTGATAGCTGATGGTAGCCGCCTGGGGCTATGGCAAGTCAAGGCAAATACCCAGATGAGCAAGCAAAACGATGCCTGGACTATTCCCGCAAGCGCACCACTCAACGGCCAAATCACGGCAGCCGTGCCTGATCTGCAATGGCTGGGGCCTTTCCTTAATCCGGGCGTAGTGCTCAAGGGTAAACTGAACGCCGATGCACGCCTGTCAGGCAGCATAGGCAAACCAGCTTATCGCGCCAATCTGGCCGGACGTGAGCTGGAAATCTCTTTTGCCTCAGAAGGTTTGCTCTTGCCTAACGGCAGCCTGGACGCGCAGATAGAAGACAAGCGCCTGAAAGTAAGCAATCTGCAATTCTCCAACACTGTCACCAATATGCCCCGCCACGCGCAATTCAGGGATGAAAACTGGATAGGCCGCAAGGGCGAATTCAAAGCCAGTGGCGATATAGACATAGGCAAGGAAACCGGCAGCATACAGGCACAATGGACGCAGTTCCCGCTCTTGCAGCGCAAGGACAGATGGCTGGTTGTTTCCGGCCAGGCGAATATCGTTGAAACCAATAATATCTGGAGCCTGACTGGCAAGGTACTGGCCGATGGTGCTTACTTCAGGCTACCCAAATTGCCGCCTCCCAGCCTGTCCAGCGATGTGGTGGTCATACGTAAAACTGACAAGGTAGCGGCGAAAGCAGAAGCTGACAGCAATAAAAAAAGCCTGAAAACCCGTGTAGATGTCAGTTTCGATATGGGCCCGCGCTTTGTCTTTGTTGGCCGTGGCCTCGATACTGGCCTGGAAGGCAGCCTGCGCCTGCGCTCGGTTGATGGCAGCCCCTTACAGGCCAATGGTTCCATACGTGCCGTGAAGGGTGCATATGAGGGATATGGCCAGCAACTGGCGATAGAGCGCGGGATACTGAACTTCCAGGGGCCACCATCCAACCCTGGCTTGAATATCCGCGCCTTGCGCAAGGGCTTGCCAGTGGAGGCTGGGGTAGAAGTGGCTGGCACAGTCAGTGCCCCACAAGTCAGGCTGGTTTCTGAACCAGAAGTGCCGGATGCAGAAAAACTCTCATGGCTGGTACTGGGGCGCGGTTCAGACCAGCTTGCCAGTGGTGATGCCTCGCTGCTGATGTCGGCTGCGACAGCCATCTTTGGCGGCGACGGCAGCCGCAATGTGCCGCGTGATATTGTGCAGGGGCTGGGTTTTGATGAGTTTTCAATCGGCTCATCATCGAATGGCTCATCCAGCCGTTTGCCTGGGCAAACCATTGCTGGCTCTACAGGCACCAGCAATGCCACCACAGACCAGGTTGTCAGCGTAGGCAAACGTATCATGCCGGGGCTGGTACTGTCAGTAGAGCGTGGTTTGTCTGACGCCAGTGGCGGTATCAAACTCAGCTGGCAGTTGACCCGGCGCATCAGTATCACTGGCCGCACAGGTACTGAATCTGCGGTCGATGTGAACTACACTTTCTCCTTCAATTAAAGCACGAAAAAAGAGGGGCAATCGTCATCGATTGCCCCTCTTGCATTGCCGTCAATTTCAGAAAATACTTCGTTGATATTTCTGCTTTTTGGTTTTACTTTGCTTCTTTTTTCTGCTCAGGATACATCACGATTTGCGCATAATTCTGGAAATTGAAATAGCGTTGTGCTGCTTCCTTGATCTGCGCTGGCGTTATTGCCCGTATGCGCTTTTCCACCGTCAAGATGGAGTCAGCCTCGGTTTTGTAATACACCGCATTTTGCAAGTGATTCAACCAGTTCTCATTGCTGCGCAATTCTTGCTGGTGTTCTTTGATCCATGATTGTTTGACCTTGTTCAAGTCTTCTACTTGCGGGCCAGACTGCTGCAGTTTTTTGATTTCAGCGAACAGGGCAGCAATGACCTTGTCTACATTTTCAGGGCTGCAGGGCAGTTCGGCATCTATGCTGTATCTACTTTGCGGAATGCGTTCAAATGAGCCATTCATGCCGCCGCTGTAAATCAGGCCCTGCTTTTCACGCAGCACATCGATGATCTTCAAGTTCAGGATATCCACCATCGCATGGAAGCGGCCATTTTCTTCACGTGTATAAGTGGATGGACCGGTGAAGCTCAGCACCACGGTACTTTTTTCTTCGCCACCAATATGCACGTCTTTCTTGACCACACCTTGTACCGGATTGATTTGCAAATCCTGATATTCTGTTTTGATATCTGCAGTTGGTAAACTGGCGAGATAGGTTGCGATCAGCGGCTTGATTTTATCGACTTCAAAACTGCCGACAAAAATGAAGTGCATATCTTTTGCGCTGCCATAGCGTGACTGATAAATCTCCATGCTGCGGTCCAGAGAAATTTTGTCAAAGTCTTCTACCCGCGCCAGATGCGGAACGCGAGGGTGATCTTTATAAATGGTCGTCGTAATGGCTTCAGAAAAGATAGCTTCAGGACGTGCCGAGGTATTTCTGGCCAGTTCTTTTTGCGCATTGATCAGGGTCTGGAACATTACCTCGTCCTTGCGCGGGCTTGTCAGGCGCAGGTACAGCAATTGCAGCATGGTTTCTATATCACTGCTGCTTGATGCGCCACCTATGCTTTCGGAATAATTATCCATACTGGTCCTGACATTGGCTGATTTGCCCGCCAGGGTTTCCTGCAAGTCTTTTTGACTGAACTTGCCCATGCCCATGCCCCAGACAACCGGGTTGCTATAGTAAGTATTGTAGTAATCAGCGTCAGAGAATAAAGACATGCCACCAGCCCGGCGTGCGCTCAGTAAGACCTGGTCATTCTTGAAATCAGTTTTCTTGAGCGTGACTTTGACGCCATTCGATAGGGTCATCTCCACCAGACCAAGTAACTTGTTTTCTTTTTCCGAGACGATCTTGCCTGCTTGCGGCGGCGTCGCCATCAGGCTGGCACTGGCAACTTTTTCAGCCCTGGCTTCGACAGGTTTTTGCTCTGCCTTCGCAGCCATCTCCAGCAAATCTGCTTCGTTTGGTATAACTTCGCCAGTCTTGTTTGAGCCTACATAAAACATCAGTTTCACACTGTCATCCGGCGTCGCCTGTCTGGCAAAACGATTCATCTCTTCCAGTGAAACTGCCTCGGCAAATTCCTTGAAATACAGGTATTCATTTTTGATGCCGGGGATAGGTTCATTGGTCAGGAAATTACGTATGTACTCTGCTGCAAAATTGGCTGAGCTGGATTTGCTGCGCTCATTGAACATGCTTTCATATTCACGCGCTTCTATCTTCTTGGCCCTGTCAAACTCAGCGGCCGTAAAACCAAACTGGCGTATGCTGTTTTTCTCTTGCATCAAGGCGTCCAGCGCCGCCTGTGTGCCTGCCTGCGACAACATGGCCGTTGAAATGAAAGACTGATAGCCCGATACCACAGGTTCACTACCGGCAGAAGCACCCAGGAAAGGTGGCTTGGCCTGTTCCGTCAATGCGCCAAGGCGGCGGTTCAACATGGCTTTGTAGAGGCCGCGGATAATATCCTGACGGTAGTCGCCTATGACTTCATAGTTTGCCTGTTTTTCCAGTGGGTAGCGCAACATCAGCAAATTATTGGTGGCTTCCTTGTCAGTGATGACCAGCGCCTTGGATGCGGTATTTTTAGGGATGCTGATTTCTGGTCTGGCGCGCGCAGGCACGGGGTTTTTCAAACCTGAGAAATATTTGCGTACCATTTTTTCGGCATCATCAGGCTGTATATCGCCTATGACGACAACAGCCATCAAGTCTGGCCTGTACCAGTCCTTGTAAAAACGGCGCAGGGCATCATGCTTGAATTGTTTGATGGTGTCTTCTTTGCCTATGGGCAGGCGCTCAGCATATTTGGAGCCATTGAATACTTCAGGCAGCAACTGGCGCGTCATACGGTCACTGGCCCCTTTGCCCAGTCGCGCTTCTTCCAGAATAATGCCGCGCTCCTTGTCAATGTCGGCAGCCTTCATCTCCACGCCTTGCGCCCAGTCAGCCAATACCTGGAAACCGGTTTTCAGATAGGCAGGTTTGTCGGTAGGGATGGGCAGGACATATACCGTTTCATCAAAGCTGGTATAGGCATTCAGGTCAGCACCAAATTTCACCCCTATGGATTGCAGGTAAGAAATAAGCTCATGCTTTTTGAAATGCTTGGAACCATTGAAAGCCATGTGCTCGGTAAAATGCGCCAGACCCTGTTGATCATCATCTTCCAGCACTGAACCCGCCTTGACTACCAGACGCAATTCCACTTTCTTGCGTGGAGTATCATTTTTCTGGATATAGTAAGTCAGGCCATTGTCCAGCTTGCCCCGTTTCAAGTCAGGGTTGATGGGCAAGGGATCGTTCAACTTGATTTCTGCTAGAGCTGGCAGGCTGAAGGGCAGGCTGATGCTGAGCAAAAACAGGCTGGCGACCAGGCGTTTACCCGGTGCGGATGATTTTATAGAGAAGTGAGTTGGGGTTTTTGGCATAAATAGCGGTGAAGGCTAGATAAAAATGCCAGTGTACCCTGTTGGCGAGATGCTGGTGGGCCGGGCTTTGTATCGATTTGCTACAAAAACTCCCTGTTGGCAGATGCCCGATACTTAACTACCACAACCTCCGCCACAGCCACCACCGCAACTGCTGCCGCAGCCTGACCCACCACCATCGCAGCCGCCACTGTCAGCACTGCTACCACCACCGCCACAACTGCTGCCCCCACATGAAGATCCAGATTTGGCTGCCTGGGCTTGCTTACTCAGCATTTCTTCATACACCAGCGCCGTTATCAAGCCAGCCGCCAACAACTGGCTGGCGTCGAAGCTTGCAGGGTAATGGGCTTTTCCCGTGCCCACGCCACGGGCATTCATATGTTGGAAGCCTATATTAACGGTATTGGCAAAGTAAGCATAACCATGTGGCATATGCAATTGGCGGTCCAGGGCAAACAAGCGGGGGACAGAGGGTCTGCCTGGCCATATGCCTTCCGCTCTTTGCGCAGTGACCAGGCAGTTGGCCAAAGCGATGTCGATACCACTGGACATGTTTTCGGCTTCCACATGCGGTATCGTGCTGCCGAAGTGTTTGCCACAAAAATTGTCCAGGTTGATGGGTGACCAGCTATTCCAGGCATGCCAGACAGAGTCTGCTGCCTTCGACGGCAGGGCACAAGCCTGCTTGCTGCGGCTGATACAACTGAAAAACATCATCAGCCCTTCTGCTGCGCGGGTAAAAAAAACGGCATCACTAGGGATGCCGGGAAATTCATTTTTTGCTGTTGCCTGCCAATGCAAGAATACTGCATTCGGTATGTCAACTAACTGACGCCTGTAGTCGGAAAATTTAACGATATTCCTGGACCGCATCATTTGGTATTTTTGTTTTAATGTACTTAACATAGTCTTTAATCTCCTTTTCTCTTTTGTTTTAGTGATTTCATCTTAGAGGGGATTTATGACAAATGCATGACAAAAATGATGAGGGAAAATACGTATACAGTTTAGTCGTTAAATCAAGCAAGATTAGCTCTTACGCTTTCGCTAATACTGCTGGCGCAATCACCTTGTGTGCCGGTCCCACGAACAGCATATATGCCCGCCCCAGATTGTTATGTACATGCACCACGGTGCTGAGGGCGATAAAAGGCTGGCCGTCCCTGGTTTGCTTGGAGACCGATACCTTAACATCCAGATGCTTGTCAGAATCGCAGAGTATGACTTCTTCATCTGACTTGTACACCAGAGAAAATATCCCGGCCTTGTCACCCACCTTGTAGGCTTCTGCAGGCTTGCTCTTGTTCAGTGCCTTCATCCCACCCACATTCTTTAAACCAAATAAAACCACCACGCGATTACGTATGCCCATCATGGCATTGACCCAGGCTGGTGTTTTGGCAAAGGTATCCATATAGATTTGCATGGCGCTCAAATCGGCATGAGGGAAGGGAGTTTCAAAACAGTCATAAAAGTAGGCACCAGGCAAATCTTCAGCGATTTTGCTGGATGCTGGAATTGCTGTTTCCGTGATCTTGTTTTTCATGCTACCTGCCCCTGGTTTACACGTATGTTCATCAATGCAATTGCTGCAGGCATGGCCAGCCAAAAACCGGACGTGGGCATGAGTATCACTGCAAAGATACAGCAGAGCAGGAGACCCAAACCCAGCAAGCGGGCTTCAGTAAAATCAGGTTTGCGTTCCAGGCTGTTGATGGTCATGCCCAGAAGTAAAAACGGAGCTCCAAACAGCAAGAACCACGTCGCTGCTGAACGTAAAGGATCACGATTGACGGTATTGAATATTCCCCGCTCCAGCATGCCCATAAAGACGGGACCAAAAAGTAGAAAGGCAGCGATCGTGTGCAGAGCTGCAACGGCGATCAGGTAATTACCTATCCAGATTTTCCGGTGCTTAGTTGGTATTGACATGGTTTGTTCCTTGTTTAGTCCAGGCTATTTCAGTGTTGACGACCGCACCCATTTTCTTGAGCATATTCATCAGCCCCAGATAGGCACGGTCAAAATAAGGTACGTCCTCATGCCAGCCGACCAGCACGCCTGAGAGCAACCTGCTATGCTCTGCATTCATGGTTTTGGGGTAGGATGATTTATTGCTGAAGTCAAAATGCGTGCTTTGAAACGCCTCCATTTTCCAGGCATGCAACTCAGCGAGCGCAGCCATGATGTCGCTATCAAATTCTGCTTGCGTGACCGTATCTGCAAACAAGCCCAGGTCTATATAAGCAAGCCGCAAGAGACGATTGCGCTCAACTTCATCTGTCATTTTCAACGCGCGCCAGCTACGTGCCATCGCATCACAAAAGCTGAACGAGATTTTATTCGTACAACCAAAATCCAGCACTGCCAAACGCCCATCCGGCATGAATAAAAAATTACCGGGGTGCGGGTCTGCATGTACACGACCCAGCTCGCAAACGCTGTACCAGAACCAGTCAAACAACAATTGTCCGTAATGATTGCGCTGTGCCTGATCTGGTGCTGTTGCCAGCCAGGCTTCCAGGTGCAAGCCTTCGAGTTTCTCCATCGTCAGGACGCGTTTGCTGGACATCTCTTCCAGGCATTTTGGGATGACAATGCCCGGTAAATTCACATGTTCGTGAAACCAGTTGAGCTGCATAGCTTCGTGCTCATAATCAAGCTCTTCGGCCATCTTGATTTCGAGCTCGTGCATGAAACGGTCTATGACTTCCTTGCTCGGCAAAACAATGGTGCCCATGGCCAGGGTTTGAAAAATGCCACGCAGCATACGAAAATCGCTGCCTATGGCAGAGGCGATGCCAGGGTATTGGACCTTGACAGCCAGTTGCTGGCCGCCTGCCAATTGCGCATGATGCACCTGGCCCAGGCTGGCTGCTGCAAAGGCGTGCGCATCAAACTGCGCATACAGATGCTCTGGTGCCATGCCGAATTCACGTTGAAAAACTTTATGGATCAGAGCGCGATTCAAGGGTGTAACCTGGTGACAGCCTTTCGCCAGTTCGCGGCGTATGCCTTCTGGTAAAAAATCAGCCTCCATGCTCAGCAATTGCGATACCTTGAGGGCACTGCCTTTCAACTGATTCAGCGCCTTGAAGAGTATGCGTCCAATTTCAGCTTCATGTCTTTCTTGTGCAAGCTGTTTGTCATCGTCACTACGCAGCATTTGCCGCGCCTTATGTCCCAGTTTGCTGGCACCAGCTTGTGCCAGCGCCAGGCCGGTGATGGCAGTTCTGCCAAGCTTGCTGGCAGGCGGTGCCTTGTTCATCGCACGTCCCCCAGGCCACGTCCTAATCCATTCTGCACTAGCTTCACCATCTCCAGCAAACCAGAACCATTTTGCATAATGCGCGACAACTGGTTGCGCAGCATGAAGCTGGCCAGTTCGGTAACCTTGTTGACGATGCCACTCTTCAAAGCCATTACCAGTATCGCCAGCGTCATGTCCACCAGTTGTGTGGTATTAGCGAATTCATCCGAATCATCCTTGAGCCAATAAGCAATCACGGCAAACAGATAATCGCCAAACAAACCACCAATGAGGTTCTTGAAATCGCAGGGGGAGATATCGCCACGCTGTTCTGCTTCTTCCAGCAGCTTGATAATTTCCTGCTTCAGGGTTTGCTGACCTGGCATATTGTCACGCATCATCAGCAGGGGAGATTTGCCAAAGATATCCCGCGTAATCTCCACAAATTCACGGTCGCCGAGCAAGAGTTCCAGCAGGGCATCCACCAGCCTTTGCAGTTTTTCTTGCAGGGTAAACTCTTCCCACCCTGGCGTTTCTTGCGCCACTTCCAAAGTGATTTCTATGCACAACTCATAGTAAGCAAGCAGGATTTTTTCCTTGCTGGGGAAGTATTTGTAGATAGTCGCATCCCCTATACCCGCCTCACGGGCAATCTGTTTCATGGTAGCGGCGTCATAACCTTTTTCAGTAATCAGGTCGACCGCAGTACGTATCAGAGTACGCCGGGTTTGCTCTTGCTGGGATTTGGAAGTTTTCATAATCGAGACGAACTTCTATAAAAATGGTGATTGAGTTCCATTAATATATACATTGTTTCGTTAAATAACAAGGTTTACTTGTTTAATGGAGTGTTTGTGTTGATTGGATGGGGGGAGGTGAGCGGAGTGTAGGTTGGGCTACGTTTCATCAGCCCAACATAGGGCGTGTCAATAACGTATCCATTTATTAAAGCTTGAATGTCGAACTTATGTTTTATGCCAAGATGCGATTAACAGATAAATTTTGCGAAAGTGTGCAATTAAGTAAGTAGCTTCGGACGTTGGGGGAGGACTCGCCAGGCGACGTTTTGCCAGCTCAACGCTCGGTTTCTATATGACGCGTACGTTTGCAAAGGCCCAGTGTTGGGCTGATGAACCGTAGCCTAGCGAGGCCCGGCCCAACCTACGAGATTAGAGTTTGCAATCCCACCACCCCGGCAACAAAGCCCTGACATCCCCCCGCCCAAACCGGTCATCAATCAAATACACCACACCCCTGTCATCCGTCTGCCGTATCACCCGCCCGGCAGCTTGCACCACTTTTTGCAAGCCAGGATAAAGATAAGCATAGTCGTAGCCCGATCCAAAAATCTTATCCATGCGCAGCTTGATCTGTTCATTGATGGGATTAAGTTGCGGCAGACCCAGCGTCGCAATAAATGCACCAATCAGCCGTGCGCCAGGCAAATCTATGCCTTCACCAAATGAGCCACCCAGCACTGCAAAAGCAATACCCTGACTATCCTCAGTAAACTGCGCCAGGAAGTTTTCCCGATCTGCCTCATTCATACGCCGGGTTTGCAAACGCACAGGAATGTCAGGATGCGCATTGATAAAGCTGCTGCTGACCTGCTCAAGATAATCAAAGCTGCTGAAGAAGGCCAGATAATTACCAGGTTGCGCATGATACTGCCGCGCCATCAAGGCGACGATAGGCGCAACAGAACGGGCGCGGTCGGCATAGCGGGTAGAGACGCTATTCACTACATGCACCTGCAATTGATCAGCAGAGAAGGGCGATTCCACATCCACCCAGGCCGTGCCCTCGGGCATGCCTAGCGTGTCGCAATAATAATTCCAGGGGCTGAGCGTGGCCGAGAACAGCGCTGTCGTATGGCTGGCTGCAAAACGCGGCGTCAGAAAAGCCGCAGGCACGATATTACGTATGCAGAGCGTCGATGTGCCATGCGCCTTGCTGACATCGAATATCGAATGATCAGCAAAGCTTTCTGCCAGGCGGTTGAATAGCAAGGCATCCAGATAAAACTGCTGTAAATCCGGCGCTAACTGGCTGGGATTGTCAGCAAAGTAAAGACCAATTTCTGTGCACAGACGCGTCAATGCATTCAGGAGTTTTTCAGGTATCTCGGCATGGGGCTGGTAATCAGCGTCCTGTTCTTTTTCCAATTGCAGCCAGGCGCGATACAAGCTGTCTAGAGTTTTCTTGAGCGCTGGCGGTGGTGTCTTGCGCAAGCGTTTCAGGCTATCGCGCTGTAGTTCTGCACTATACATCTGGCGCGCCCGCGTCACCATATTGTGTGCCTCATCCACCAGCACAGCGACTCGCCAGTTATTTACTATCGTTAAACCATGCAGCAAAGCATAGAGATCAAAATAATAGTTATAGTCACCTATGATGACATCGGCCCAGCGTGCCATTTCTATGCCCAGGTAATAAGGACAAACCTGGTGTGTCAGGGCGATGCTGCGCAAACCTTCCTTGTCCAGCAATTGCTGTTCGGCAGCGGCAGCACGTGCAGCGGGCAGGCGATCATAGAAGCCCTTGGCCAGCGGACAGGCATCGCCATGACAAGCCGCTTCAGGGTATTCGCAGGCCTTCGTCTTGGCGACCAGTTCCAGCGTGCGCAAGCCAAGGTTAGGTGTGCTGTTCTGGATATTGCCCAGCGCATGCAAAGCCAATTGCCGCCCTGATGTTTTTGCGGCCAGATAAAAAATCTTGTCCAGCTTGTGTTCTGCCGTCGCCTTTAACAAGGGGAACAAACTGCCTATGGTCTTGCCTATGCCAGTCGGTGCTTGCGCCAACAGGCAACAGCCGCGCTTGCTGGCCTTGTACATCGCTTCAGCCAGTTGCCTTTGCCCCGGCCTGAATGTCGTATGCGGAAAAACCATGTCAGCCAAAGCCAGATCACGCTCTGTACGGTGAACCACTTCCTGCTCTGCCCAGGCAATAAAACGGCCACACAGCAAGGCAAAAAAATCTGCCAGTTCAGCTGCACTCAGCTCCTGCTGCAACACCGTTTCTTTCTGGCTTTGTATATTGAAATACACCAGCGCCACGCTGATCTTTTGCAAGCCCAGTTTCTGGCATAACAAATGTCCATACACCTTGGCCTGCGCCCAGTGCAAATGCCTGTGGTTGTCTGGCATGGCATGCAAATCACCCAGGTAGGTCTTGATTTCTTCTACCTGCCGCAAGACCGGGTCATAACCATCGGCACGGCCTCGTACATGCAAGCTGCCATGCTGGCCTTCCAGCTTTACCTCGCGCTGGTAGCTGCTGCTTCTGCGCAAGGCCACTGTCGCATGTCCCGCCATGCCTTGCTCGGCAGTGGGTGAGGGGGTAAAGCGCAAGTCCAGGTCGCCTTGCTTGGCCGTGAATTCGCACAAGGCACGTACTGCGACGGAGTAGCTGGCTGGGCTTGTTGTGCTCACTGCTCAGCCTCTTGCCACTCCAGGTAACAAACCGCCACTGGCATATCATGCCTGGCACAAAAGTCCAGCCAGCGTTTCTGGTTATCCTGCAGCTTGTCACCTGGCCCTTTGACCTCGATCATCCTGTAGCGCCGCTCCTGCGGCCAAAACTGTATCAGGTCAGGAAAGCCATTGCGGTTGGCGCGTATGTCAAGCAAGATACGCTCAAAACTATGCTTCAGATGTTGTGCAGGTATGCAGGCCAGCGCCATCTCCAGCAAGTCTTCAGATAACGTGCTCCAAAACACAAAAGGTGACTGCAAGCCAGACTTGGCCGCATAAGTTTGCCGTATGGTCTGGTGATAAACACCCGACTCCAGTTGCGCAAAGCAGGCCGCAAAATCATCTGCTCGCCGCGACTGAAAATCGGCACTTAGTAAATCCACAGGCTCACGCTGGAAGGGATGAAAAAACGCCCCCGGTATCGCCTTGAAAATCACTGGCCAGCACAACAAGCCAAACAGGGAGTTGATAAGCGCATTTTCCACATAAAACACCGGCGCATCATCTGTATGCAAATGATCGCGCACCACATACTCAACCACATAATCTTCTTGCGGGAAGGGGAGACACAAGGCCAGCTCTGTCGGTGATGTACGAGCTGCTTTGGTAACTTTAGCCAGCCCCAGCTTGCGACCAAGGCGCGGCGCAATACGCAACATTTGCTGATGTTCTGCCTCACTCTCGGGTGCTTGCTGCGCCAGCGTCAGCAAATCATAGGCAGCCTGCGTCTGTTCACTTTTTTCCAGCACCCGTATGGCCCGCAAACGCGCACCAGGGTAAGTGCAACCCGCATACACCTGTTGCGCCAGCGCCCAGTCCTTTTGCTTTTCCAGGTGCTCGCCAATCTGGTACAGCAAGCGGTTACGGCGGCTGGTCAGCCAGGCATTGTCCAGGTCATGCAAACCAGCCAGTTGCGCCAGCACCTCAGGCACAGGCTGCTCCGCATGAAAAGCCTCACGACAGGCATGCAAAGCCAGATAAGCATCAATATCCGCACGACAACCAAAGCCACGCGAGGCAGCAGAAAACTCCACCTTTTCATACTGGGAAATGCCCAGGTCAGACAACACAAACTCAGACCAGTCCTGATACAGATTGCCAAAAAACAGCAAACGCAGCCGGTCACACAAATCCTTGTTCACAACCTGGTAAGCCACATCGTCCACAGCACTGACAGCGTCTGAGCACCATGCAGAAAAAGCCTGGCTACCCGTATGTCGCAAGCTAAACAAGCCCAGTTGCTCAGCCTTGGGCAATTTCTTTTCAGCAGGCGTCATCGCCAGCACCAGCGCCAGCTCAGGTTTTTGCAGCAAATCAAACAGGCCAGCAATGTCGAGCTCTGGATCAGCCTGCACCCAGCCCACATCCACCAGCGCCTGCATGGCCGCCCTGGTCTCACCAATTTCGCCATACACCAGCTTGCTGGCCCTGAACACGCAACCCTTGCGCATTACCATACGCACAAACAAAGCCCGCGATGCCTGCGGCAGCTCGCCAAACTGCGCTATAAACGCCTGCTCATCACCAGCCAATAAATCCGCATAACGCCCACCCACCCAGTCCAGCACGGCCTGGAAGTTTTCAAGGTAGTAAAAAGTATGATCCAGATTGGCAAGCATGGGGCAGGGAAGTAGTGTTTAAATAACTGTATATGCATACAGTTTAACGCAATGTGGGATGACGGGTAAACGAGAACTGTGACCAATTCCGTCTGTATTGAAGGCCCAGCGGTTAAAATACTGCCATATACTCCTTTCCCTTCAAGGGAAAGGCAGGGATAGGGATGGGTTTCCGTCGAATACCCAGGCAGCAATCCTGCTCATGAATCCCGCCCAAGACGCCAAAGAAGACAAAAATGAACAAAGCCGAAGCCATCCAAATCGCCAACGATTCCCTGCAAGCCAACGTCCTCAACGAAGGCAACACCCAATTCTCCCAAGTCGTCCGCTACGGCAACGACGAAGGCTGGTGGCTCAACATCCCCCTGACCAACTTCAGAAAAGAAAACCATTTCCTCATCTGCAGCGAAAAAGCCAAAATCATCCGCCACCTGATGATCAAAGCCAACAACATCTTAAGCCCCGCCACCAAGTTCCGCGTCAAGGACGGCATCGCCGACATCTTCATCTCATCCGCCAACCCCAAACGCCTGACTGATGTGCTGCAAGGTGGCAGCAAGTACAGCTTTAATAAGCATTTAGTGGATGAGCATAGGTATTGAGTTATTGGCGCTTCGCTCTGATAATGCGTCAATTGCTACTTTAAATAACAACAAAATAATATGAGTGAAATCAGCTTGTTCCGTCTGAGCGATGGCAAAGCCACCATGCTGCAAGGCGATGCATCCGGCCTTGAACGCCCCTTGCAGACCCTGATAGAAAATAACCTGATCAACCTGCTGCGCATACGCTTTCTGGCATCTGAATACAGCACCGGAAAAACGCATGGAGGGCGCATAGATACGCTAGGCCTGGATGAAAACGCCTGTCCTGTAATTTTGGAATACAAGCGTTCTGTGTCTGAGAATGTCATCAATCAAGGCTTGTATTATCTTGATTGGTTAATGGATCATCAGGCAGAGTTCCAGCTTTTGGTCGCTAAAAAATTGGGTGATGCTGCAGCAGCCAGCATAGACTGGAGCGCACCACGCCTGGTTTGCATCGCCGCTGACTTTACCAAGTTTGATGCACATGCAGTTCAGCAGATAGATCGCAATATTGAGCTAATACGCTATCGCTTATTTGGTGAAGATTTACTGTTATTGGAACAAGCCAACAGCGGTAGCAATCCCACACCTAAAACGACCACCAAGTCTGTCAGCGAGCTCACTCCTGTCAATCGATCCAGGAGTGGCGACAAGTCATACGCAGAATGGCTGCATGAATTGTCACCACATTTGCGGGAATTATTGATGACAGTTGAAGACTTCATTGCCTCACTTGGTGATGACGTGGAACGAAAAGAACTCAAGCTCTATGCAGCATTTAAGCGCCTGAAAAATTTTGCCACTGTCGTTTTGCAAAAGAATCGCATCGTTCTGTACTTGCATATCGACCCAGCGCAGTTTGCTGTCATGCCTGCCAATTGCAGGAATGTGAGCAATAGTGGGCACTGGGGAACTGGTGATTTGGAAGTGTCGGTTGCAAATAGCGATGATTTTGAAAATGCAAAGCCGCTGATATTGCAAGCCTATGAGGGTAGGGTGACTAAGCCTTTTTGATTCAGTTCATCGGCGCAATTCTCTCCACGATGTGGAGAGAATTGGAAATTCACGGCGCTGGTCGCGTCAATAAATCAAAAATCACCTTCGCAAAACCGGCATTGCGTTTAGGGTCAGACAGTAGCTGCATCATTTGAATTTGATGCACTTCGCTGCTGTCCAAAATTGCATCATCGACAGCCTTGGAAAAATCACCCAGCATGGCTTGTTCTGCGCTGTTGTTGGCGATCTGCTGCATGACGATAGAGTTTTCCCTGACCTTGTCGCTGATGGTATAGGCGTAGTTGACCATGTCCTGGTCACTTAACTGGTCTGTAATGAACAGTTCGTTCAGCCTATGAACTATCTGCGACAAGAATTCTGTTTTCTTGTCCTTGGCCCTGGCGGTGCCTGCACCTTCGCCCGGCATTAGCTGGTATTCTTCCTGGTCTTCTTTCAGCATCAAATGCTGCTGGCGGATTTTGGATACGCGATAGTGGCTCAAGGAGATAGTCGATAAGTCGATATCATCTTCATCAATGATGGTTTCTCGCAGCATGGGGCGCAGGTTGCGGGCGTACAGGCTGAGTTTTTCCAAATCCTTGTCGTCGTAATCAACGATCTGCGACATGAATTCATAAAAGCGCACGAACGTGCCCAGGTCTTTTTTGAAAATCTCTAGCGCATCCCTGGCTTTCTTGCAGTCTTTAAGGCTGTTTTCCGCATTGGCAATCAGTACTGCATCATTGAATTTCTTTGTGCGTTCAAACATTTCCTTGGCTTGCTTGTAAGCCTCTACTGCATGCTTATAGCGTTTTTGCCAGCGTTCTACTGCTGGCTTACAGATATTGGCAATGGCGGCATTGCTCTTGCTTTGCACAAAGAAGGCTTTGCAGAATTGTTCTACCTCTGCCCATGTAAAAATGTCTGCCGTACGCAATTTATCAAATAGATCAAAAATCAGGTTGGGGTTGGATACGTCTGCCAGTTCAGCCACCTGAAAGTAAGGCTGGAAAGAGGACAGAATATCTTCAGGCTCATTAAAAAAATCCAGCACAAAAGTGCCCGTCTCTTTTTTGCCGGGGTAAGTACGGTTCAGGCGCGACAGGGTTTGTACGCACTCCACGCCCCCCAGTTTTTTATCCACATACATGGCGCACAGCTTGGGCTGGTCGAAACCTGTTTGAAACTTGTTGGCGACTATCATGAGCTGATAATCATCCGTATCAAAAGCCTTGCGCATATCGCGGCCTTTTAGGGCCGTATTCATATTCGATTCTGTGAATTTTTGATCCAGCAGTGCTTCGATATTTGGGTCCTTGTCGTTAAACTCTACCTCGCCAGAAAAAGCGACCATGGCACGTATCTTTTGATAGTCAGGCTCGCTCTCACTTTTCTTGGCAATATAGGCGTCAAAAGACTTTTTATAGCGTACGGCCTCTTTGCGTGAACTGGTCACCACCATGGCCTTGGCCTGCCCACCCAATAAGCCCATGACATGCGTCTTGAAATGTTCAACAATGATCATGACCTTTTGGCTGATATTGTGGTCATGCAGGCGCACCCACTGGTTGAGCCTGACTGTGGCTTTTTTGCTTTCCACCTGTTGATCAGCATCGTTGATACGCATTGCCAGGTTGTATGCCACCTTGTAATTGGTGTAGTTTTGCAATACATCCAGGATGAAGCCTTCTTCTATCGCTTGGCGCATGCTGTACACGTGAAAGGCAGCAGGTTTATTGGTTTTTGACGCCTGTTCTTCGGGGCGCGGGCGGCGGCCAAATAATTCCAGCGTCTTGGTTTTAGGCGTCGCAGTAAACGCCAGATAGCTCAGGTTTTTGGAAGCGCGGCGTGAGGCAACCGCAGCGTCGATAATATCGTCAGAAGTGATTTCATCTTCATCACTGTTGCTGCCATCCACCATCAAGACTTCTTTTAACTTGCGCGCTGTTGAGCCAGTTTGTGAAGAATGCGCCTCATCAGCAATGACCACATAATTACGCTCTTTCAGGCTCACACTGTTTTCTATTGCCTGCAATACAAACGGGAAGGTCTGTATCGTCACAATAATAATCGGCTGTGAGCTTTCCAAAGCCTTGGCCAATTTTTCTGATTTGGAGCCATCACCCTCCTGATTATTGATACGCCCAACCACGCCGTCGGTATGTTCAAACTGGGCGATGGTGTCTTGCAGTTGCGCATCCAGCACAGTACGGTCTGTCACCACTATGACGGAATGAAATTGCTTGTTGCCCCGTTCATCATACAAAGACGATAACTGGTGCGCCACCCAGGCAATCGAATTCGATTTGCCAGACCCTGCGCTATGCTGTATCAGGTATTTATGCCCCGGCCCTTCGGTACGAGCTGCATCCAATAATTTATTCACCACGTCCCACTGGTGATAACGCGGGAAAATCAGGCTTTCTTTTTTATACTTGCGGCCTTCCCAGTCTTCTTTTTCTTCTATCTGCAAATGCACATAGCGGCCCAAAATCTTGAGCAGGTTGTCGGGCAATAAAACTTCATTCCACAAATAATCAGTGGCGTATTGTGTGACATCTTCAGGCACATCATTGCCAGCGCCACCATCATGCGTGCCTTTGTTAAAGGGCAAGAAGAAGGTATCTTCGCCTTCCAGCCGGGTCGTCATATAGACTTCGTACTGGCTCACCGCAAAATGCACCAGCGCACCACGCTTGAAAGTCAGCAAAGGTTCAGGTTTTTTGGCTACCGGGTCAACAGGTAAACGCGTAGTGCGGTACTGGCGCATGGCATTGTGTACCGCCTGTTTAAATTCTGACTTCAATTCCAGAGTTGCAACCGGGATGCCATTGACGAACAAGACCAGATCAATACGCCAGGCTTTTGCTTTTACACTGCTTGCCTCATCCGTACCCGTAGCATCGTCATTCCCGCGCAGGCGGGAATCCAGCGGCGTACCATCAACGTCCTTCACCCAAGGGCTGTAAACCAACTCCGGCACCACACGCAAACGATTCTGCTTATAACGCGCCAAGGTATCCGGGTTTAAATCATGTTCAGGCGCAAACTGGCAAAGCGAAAAACGCGTGCCACGGTCTTTAAGCTCATGCCGCAAGACACCCAGAGTGCCAAAGGTACGCATCTCTTTATTCGCCGCATTCGGATCAGCCTTGTTGAGTTGCTGCGCCAGCCGTTCCAGGAATTTTTGTTCAGGCTGCACCGAATACAAGGCACAAAACTTTTGCCATTGTTCATCTTGCGTATCTTTGACAAAACCCAGCACATCTTCGGGATACAAAGCCAGTTCGCGGTTGTAGTGCTCTGCCTTGCCTAGCAGCCAGCCATTGGCCACGAGCTGGCGTATCATGTCGTTTTGGAAGGTCAGTTCGTTGGCTTTGCTCATAAAGAGGGTTCTCTGGTGGAGGCTTGGTTTAATCAAAGGCTATCAGGCGGCTAAGGCTGTGTCGCTGGGGGCTTGCCAGTCGCGTACGTCGATTTTTCCGGTGACGGCTGCGGAGATTAGAGCTGTGCGGCGTTCTTGAGCCAATTCAATTTGTTTATTTGCTCTTTCAATCAAAAAGTTAAATTTTTCTTTTTGTCTCTTTATGAATAAAAAAACTTCATCTTGTTCTTCCAAAGGAGGACATGCAACCAATATCTCATTTAGGACTCCAATATTAATAACTCCCATTGTTCCACCTCGACTTAGTAACTCAAATTGTTTGAAAACCATTTCACTTTTGAGAAATTCACATAAATAAAGTGGATTGCAAATCGTTTTAACTTCGGCCTTGATCAAACGGGGATTAATAATCCCCGGCTCAGCGCTATTTGGAAAAACCGCTACTTTCCCAAATGTACCAACACAACTAATAAGGATATCTCCTGGATTTGTGCTGTAACGAAAGAGCTCTAAGAAATCGCGCTTTGAAACGTAGTAGTCGCCGATAGTAAAGTCATTCGGAATAACTTGTTCTTGACCGTAAACTTTATAGCCTTCTTTTACATACATGTCTTTTGTGATACTTGATCCAAAGGGACCAGCTATGATTCGATCACATAGGAATCTGAATTTCTTTACTCCCCAATGTTTCGGCACTTTGCCTAGCCACTCCACACCAGAATCGCGCATGGGGGCGTTGGGGTTGAGGCCTTTGGTGACGGCATGACTAATCACCGCCTGCCGTTTTTCTTTCAGCAGCTTGATCAACTCTTGCTGCTTCGCGATCAGGATATCGATCTTGGCGGTTTCATAGTCGAGGAAATTGGTGATTTTTTGTTGTTCAGAAATCGGCGGAAATGCTAACTCCAGACCGGAAAATTCGCTGAATCTAAATTCAGTTGATCTCTCGCGAATTCCTTTCGCAAGGGATGTTATGAAATCAGTTACGGCTAATTGACGCACAAGGTAACCGTAATATTGCACGTGTGTATTGGTTGGTTTTACTGGCACGCATACTGAACAAACGGGTGAACATTTTCCGTCAGAATCGCTAACGCCAATTGCTCCTGCGAACCCATCCATCGCATGTACAAGCAAGTCACCCATTCGCACACCCTGATATCCGATTTCCTTAATCGATTCAGTGAATCCCTCGACACGCCTGTTCGTCCGTAAGGTGACTTGCCCGTCCCTGAACGCCGTAACTACACCATCTTCTGGGCGTACTTCTCTTTGAACTCTCTGAAAAATATATTTTGCTTTGATTAGCTTCCAATGGTTTGGCATCTTACCTAACCAAGACAAACCGGAATCGCAATATTCTGAATAAGCCTTATACCGACTCATACCCCATCCTCCTGTGCCAGATTCAAGAGATAAAATTCATGCAGTTTCGCTTGCAGCAGTTTTTTATCGGGCAATTGCGTTTGGTATTCGGCGATCATGGCGGGAGAAAGGCTGCGGCTCAGTGCATATTCGACCACTTCATCATCTTTGCTGGCGCACAGCAGCACCCCGATGGCGGGGTTTTCGTGTGGCTTTTTGTGGTCCCGATCCAGGGCTTCCAGGTAGAAATTGAGTTGTCCCAGGTGCGATGGGCTAAAACGATCTATTTTCAGTTCAATCGCGACCAAAGCGTTCAGGCCGCGATGAAAGAACAGCAAATCAATGGCGAAATCTTGTTTCCCCACTTGCACCGGATATTCGCTACCAACGAAACAAAAATCGCGCCCCAGTTCGATCAAGAATTGCTTGAGCTTGGAGATTAAACCTTGTTGTAAATTGGCTTCGCTATGGCCCTGCGGCAAATTCAGAAAATCGACGACATAGCTGTCTTTGAAGACGTTTAAAGCTTCTGGGTGCGTTTCTCTCAACGTTGTTGAGAGTTTTACTGGATTCAAGACCATGCGTTCAAACATTGCCGTGTTGAATTGACGCTCTAGTTCACGGCTAGACCATTTTTCTTGAACTGCCATGTTGAGATAGAAGACTCGCTCTTCAGCAAGCTTACTACGGCTCATAATGATGAGATTGTGCGTCCATGGTAATTGTCTCAGCAGTGCTGCGACAATTTGATCACTTTGATAAGTTTCATAAAACTGGCGCATACGAAACAGATTGGCGCGGGTAAATCCCTTTAAATTAGGCTGCGTGATGACTAAATGTTTCGCCAGCGCATCGACCACACCATCTCCCCATTCTGCGGCCTTGATTTTACTGCTGATGTAGGCACCCACTTGCCAATACAGCTCTATCAAGGTGGTATTGACGGCTTGATAGGCGTGCTGGCGTGCGGCTGTGATCAGATGTACGACTTCAGCAAAATCGGGCTGCGCGACATTGCTCAGGTTTGATTTGCTCATGAATGCACCTCTTGCAGCAGCTTCATGATCTCTGCGCTGACTGCATCAAGGTCCGCATCTATCTCAGTCAAGTCGCGCGGTGGCTGGTATTGGTAGAAATGGCGGTTGAAGGGGATCTCATAGCCGACGATGCCAATTTGCCGGTCTTTATCGTCTTTTTTGCTGGCGTCTATCCAGGCGTCTGGCACGTGGGGTTGCACTTCTTTTTTGAAGTAGGCTTCGTTGATCTCGTTGACTGTTTTGGATGGATCTAGCGCGACGTTTTCAAAATCACGCAGGTCGCCATCGGCTTTATATTCTATGGTTTTGCCATCCACGTTAAACAGGCCATAGATAGCGTCAGCCCTGGCTTTGTGGATTTTTTTGATAACGGGCAGGGCTGCTGGGTTTTTCCAGCTTACTGCGGCTTCGATGACTTTTTTGTCTTTGGCGTCCAGGTTGATGTTGGCGAGCTTGGCTGCTTTGGCAATGGCGTCATCGTAATCGTTCATATCATCAAACTGTGATTTGCCTATCTGCGCTTGCAGGGCCTGGGCTTTGAGCATGCTGGCTTTGGCGCTTAACCAGGTATCGCGATTGAGCAGGTCTTTGATTTGCTTTTCTTTGAGGTCGGCAAAATGAATTTTGATGTAGCGGCGTATGGTGTCTTCATGTTGGCCAAGGTCGCCATAGTGCATGCAATCCGATGCATCGCTCCAGATAGCGCCTGGCAGAGTGGCGAACTCTGCGTATGCCCATTGCATGATGCTGTTCAATGCACCAGATTCAAAGCGCAGCGTGGCAATGCGCTCATCAGAGAACTGGTAAGACTGTCTTAATGGGCGCTCGATGGTAATGCGGCGGTAGCCAAATTCATGGGTTTTGAAAATCTTGGCAGCAAAGGTTTTGGCAGTCTCAGTCTTAGTGTTCGCCGATTGCCTGCCGCGATTACTTTTTAGTTCGGCGGGTTTATCCAGTTCACGCGCATCAACGGCTTCAAAATCACCAAAGCAGCGGATGATGGTGGCGATGTCGTCTGCACTCATTTCATTGCGCTTGCTACCTAATGACTTGCGCATTTTGCTGTAGAGGTTGCTGCCGTTGATCAGTTGTACCAGCCCCTTTTTCTCTTCTGGTTTTTTGTTGGACAGTACCCAGACATAGGTGGCGATGCCAGTGTTATAGAACATATCGGTCGGCAGGGCGACAATGGCTTCCAGCAAATCGGCTTCCAGAATATAACGGCGGATTTCAGATTCGCCAGAGCCCGCACCGCCTGTGAACAGGGGGGAGCCATTGAGGATAATGCCTATGCGGCCGCCGCCATCCTTAGCATCGCGCAGCTTGCTGATGAGGTGCAGCAGGAACAGCAAAGAACCATCAGAGACTCTGGGCAAGCCCGCGCCGAAGCGACCATCGTAGCCTTTTTCATTGTGCTCTTTGATGATGTCTTCTTCTATCTTTTTCCAGTCCACGCCAAAGGGAGGATTGGATAGCATGTAGTCAAACTTGGTGGAGTAGAGCTGATCATTCGACAGCGTATTGCCAAGCTTGATGTTACTTACCTCTTGCCCTTTTATTAGCATGTCTGCTTTGCAGATGGCATAGCTTTCAGGGTTCAGCTCTTGGCCAAAGGCGCGCATCACTGCCTTGGGGTTTAATTCATGCACGTACTCCATACCTGCTGACAAGAAGCCGCCAGTGCCAGCGGTGGGGTCATAAATGGTACGGATAATTCCGGGCATGGTGAGTGCTTCGTCGTCTTCCATAAATGCCAGCGAAGTCGTCAGCCGCACAATGTCACGCGGGGTGAAATGCTCACCCGCTGTTTCATTCGAACCTTCGGCAAAACGGCGTATCAGCTCTTCAAACACCAGGCCCATGTCATGGTTTGAGACAGCCTTAAGGCTGAGGTCTATCGTACGAACTTTTTGTACGACTTTATAGAGCAGGTTGGCGTCGTTTAACTGGCCTATAAACTCAGCAAAATTGAAGTATTCAAAAATCTCACGCGCATCTTTGGAGAAACTTTGTATATAACTTTCCAGATTGGCCTTGATGCCATTTTCACCCAATTTGGACAAATCCATTTTGGAGGTGTTGAAGAAACTCAGACCACCAGTCGCACGCAACAGCAATTTTTCTTGTGCTTCTTCAGGCAAATTCATACTTTCTATTTTTTGCTGCTCAGCCAACACAGCCTCTTTGCTGGCCTCCAATACACACTCCAGGCGGCGCAGCAAGCAAAACGGCAAGATGATACGGCCGTACTGGCTCTGCTTGAAATCACCACGGAGCAGGTCGGCAATCGCCCAGGATTCAGTGGCGAGGTTATTTGATGTTTGTGTCATGGATGATTCTTTGTCATTCAAAGTCGGTGAGCTGAAGCAGTTGTAGCATTGCTTGCATTTGTTTGATTTGTATCTTACCCGACTGGCAAAGGACTGCCTATGGGAATGCGCTTGGTGTAACTCAAAAAGAGCTATAGAAGAAGGGGGAATGGGCAAAGAAGAATTGCTGCCTAAAAACCAAAAAAGCCCTTGAATAATCAAGAGCTTAATCAGTGTTTGGTGCCGAGAGCCGGAATCGAACCGGCACGCCTTGCGGCGCGGGATTTTGAGTCCCGTGCGTCTACCTATTCCGCCATCTCGGCAACGCAGAACAAAATTATGACAGAGCCGTCAGGATTTTGCAAGTGGCTTGCTGCTTTTGCCGTTTGCTTTGCTTATGGGTTTCTGCCTGGCTGGTCGAAATTTACGTTCCTGCGCCACATGGCGGGGGTGGGGAAGCGTTTTTGGACTATGCGCAGGTAGTACCACAGGCTGAAGGCGACGATGGCGAGGCTGGTGCTGTTGGCCATCCAGAAGCCTGCTGCGCCGTGCAAGAAGGCGGGGCTGATGTTGTAGGGGTCCAGACCCAGCATGACGCCGCCGCCGAGGCCGCAGCCCCATAGCGCGAAGGCGTAAAGGATGGTGGGGACGATGGCGATTTTATAGGCACGCAGGATGAAGGCGGTGGTGACTTGTATCGCATCAAAAATCTGGTACACCGAAATAAAAGTGAACAGCGGGAAGGCGGCGGCGATGATGATGGGGTTGGATGTGTAGGCATGCAAAATCAGGTCGCGGCTGAACCAGATGGTGATGCCGATAGGCACAGCCAGCATGGCAGCCAGGATGATGCCGGCATTGCCAGTGACGCGGGCGGCCTGCATTTGTTTGGCGCCTATGGCTTGCGCGACCAGGGTGCCGGTGGCACTGGCAATCGACAGCGGCAGCATGTACAGGATGGTGCCAAAGTTGGCAGTGAGCTGATGGCCGGATACGGCGACTTCACCCAGGCGGGCGATGAACAGGGCCATGAAGGCGAATGCGGTGACTTCGATGAGGTAGCTCAGGCCCATGGGTATGCCAAGGTGCAGCAGGCTGCGCAGGGCTTTCCAGTTGGGTTTGACGAAGCCTGTGCCAAATAGTGCAAACAATTCATAATATTTGACGTGCTTGAGCATGAGCCAGCCAGTGATGAGCATGAGCCAGGCATTGACAGCAGTGGCAGCCGCGCAGCCTGGGCCGCCCATGGCAGGTATGCCGAGGCCACCAAATATGAACAGGGTATTGAGCGGGATTTTTATCGCCAGTGCAGCGAGCTGTATGGCCATGACCATCTTGGGGCGGCCAACTGCATTATTGAGTGCGCCATAAATCCTGAAGCCCAGCGTGGCGGGCAGGGCGATGGCGAGGATTTGCAGGTATTGCGCAGCCTTGTCATTCAAGGTGGGCGAGGCTTGTGCGATGGAGAGCAGGCTATTTGGGAACAGCAGGATCAGACATCCTATACAGGCAAGAAAGCCGCCCAGCCATACACCTTGCTTGATTTCTGCACCTATCTTTTTGAATTTGCGTGCGCCAAACAATTGGCCGACGACAGGGGAGATGGCTTGCAAAATGCCGTTGAGGCCGACGAAGATACTGACGTAAATCGAGATACCGATAGAGAGTGCTGCCAGGTCAGTCGCCGAGAAGCGCGAAGTCATGGCGGTATCTATCACCCCATTGCCTACCACGGCCATCTGGCCCACCATCATGGGCCATGACAGTGAGGCGATGCGTTTGATGTTGCCGCGCAATGTGCTGGGGTGTTCGGTCTTCATTGCTGCTTGCGCTGGTACAGGGTAAACAATTCGTCATTGTCGGCAGCGCGATGGCCAGACCAGATGACTGACCAGTGCTCTTGCTTGTATTCTGGCGGCAGCACGCTTTCATGTAGGGATTTTTTGCTGTTTTGTACCAGTAGCAGCTGGCAATCATGATCAGAGAATCCAGCAAACTGTAGCTTGCCAAAATACGCAAATGAAGCGCGTTGTGACGGGCCTATGTGGGCTTGTATGCAACCCATATTGGGTGGTACTTTTTGTGCGAGTTCTTTGGAGAGTGGCGCGTAGCTGACTTTTTGGTCCAGCCACGGCAAGCCCAGGCTTTGCACCAGCAGCCAGCACAAAATGACGCCGCCACTGGACAATACCACTGCGCGCCACAAGACGGCAGGCTGCCTGGAGATGCGCCAGTACACCAGGCGGAACCAGGCTACTGTCGCAGCCAGGGCGATGATGAAGACAAAAATATTGAAACTGGACTGATAGCCTGGCACCAGGTTGCCAGGTTTTTTTGCCAGGCCAGGTGGCCAACCTGTCTGGTCTGCCAGCCAGTAGAGCCAGATGAAGGCGGCTACGGCGGTGAAGACGATGACAGAGAACCAGTCAACCGCATTGATGGCGCTGCGTTTCATGGTCGGCAAGCCAAAGGCGGCGAGTATTGCCAGCGGTGGCAGTATTGGCAAAAGTATCGCTTCTTCAGACTGGTGATTGAGTACGGCTAGTACACCAAAGCAAATCAAAAAGCTGACAGGCAGGGAGATGTGCATGGCTTTCTCTTGCTTGCGCCATGCAAAGATGGCCCAGGCAGCAAACGGCCATGCAGGCCAGCTAAACCAGATGCCATAACGGAACAGGTAGCTGATGCTGTCAAATTTGGGAAAGTTGAACTGGCGATAATTCCACAACATCCATGACTGATAGGGCGAGCTGTCGTAAGGATGGACCAAGCTGATGGTGAACAGCCAGATACCAGCAACGACAATCGCCAGTGGCAGGGTGGTGTTGATCAGATATTTGAGCGGTTGGCGTTGCTGACGATAGGCGCAGACGGCCAGCAGGCTGATCCACAATGCCAAGGGTAATACCCAGCCACGGGTCAATACCAGCAAGCCGAGTATGCCGCCAATTTTGGCAGCAGTAAGCTTGGCCGGTTCATCCAGCAGGCGCACACATAAGTACAGGGTGCAGGCGATCAGGGAAATTTGCAGGGCTTCGGCGCTGGTTTCGTGGCTGCGCAATAGCAGACCCAGACAGCCAAGATAAATCAGTAATGCACCGTCGGCCAGGGTGCGGCCAAAATCGCGTGCTTCTGGCTGGCCGCCAAAGGCCAGTTTCAGGGGTTGTGCTTCTGGCCTGCGGCCCAGCAGATAAGTGGCATACCAGACCGAGAGCGAACCGAGCAGGAAAGAGACCCCGGTGCTCAGGCGGGCGGCCATGGGTTCACCCACCAACCAGCCAAATAATTTAATGCAAATGGCGCCCAACCAGAAAGCCAGCGGGCCTTCTTCTGGCATGGGCAGGCCAACGATGTGTGGCCACAGCCAGTCAGACAGATTGCCATGTGCCATGGTCCACATAATGCCAAAACCGGCGGCATCGTCACCTTTCCAGGGATCGCGGCCTATCAGGCCGGGCAGGATATACAGGAGACAAAGGGCGATGATTCCCCAGCGCGGTAGCGCAACAGTGGCGGCAGCAGGAAGTCGTACTGGCTTCATATCTGGGTGGTGGAGGGAAAGGATGCTTATTGTAGGGTAAAGCTTTAGTAAAAAAGGCAGCCTGAGCTGCCTTTTTTACTAAAAATTCTTGGGAACCACAGACGGTCTTGCGT
This sequence comes from Undibacterium pigrum, assembly GCF_003201815.1. Lineage (GTDB taxonomy): Bacteria > Pseudomonadota > Gammaproteobacteria > Burkholderiales > Burkholderiaceae_D > Undibacterium > Undibacterium pigrum. The sequence continues at coordinate 167,952 of NZ_QJKB01000009.1, read as the reverse complement.
ACTCCGCAATTTTGTATTAGCAAGGCTGGCCCTGCTGCTACATGAGATTCGTCTATGCTTCCCTGGCCAATTAGTTGGCGACAGAAGTCTTGGAACCGACTTTGCCGAACTTTTGACGGAATTTTTCAACGCGACCGGCTGTATCCACGATTTTGTGTTTGCCAGTGTAGAAAGGATGAGATTCTGCAGAAACCTCGATCTTTACCAGTGGGTATTCTTTACCTTCAAATTCACCTTTGTCTTTAGTGGTGATAGTTGAACGTGTGATGAATTTGAAATCGCAAGAAACGTCGTGGAACAGAACTTCGCGATAATTTGGGTGAATGCCATCTCTCATGCTTGCCTCGAAAATAGTGTAGGTAGCCAATAAGCACTTCGTCGGTCGTCTTGCTTCTTGACCCGATTGCATTATCACTTGCCAAAGGTTAAATAATTGTCTGGATTTTGGACGCCCAAAATGCCAAGCCGATGATTATACAATGAAAATTGTAAGTTTTGCGATGGGATGTTGTCAGGGATGGGGGCTTATTGCAGATAAATTTGAGATAAATATGATGGGTTTGAGTGAAATTGCGTTATTTATTTAATATGTTTTCTGGTTTTTTATTGCGGCCGATAATAGTTTGCTACGGACGTCACTGGTGTGCCAGCCCAGTGGGTTCCTGTCTCCGCAGGAACGACGAATTTGAGGGTGGTTACTTTGCATGAGCTTCTGAATACCTTCGATTTTTCTCAGTCTTTCTCTGTGATAGCTCTGTGTCTCTGTGCCTCTGTGTTGAGAGGTCTTGAATTTAAAGAACCATAGACTATCAGACCCAAAACCATCCCTAACTTGATAAAATCCCCATTTTTGCACCAAATCCTGAAGGAGAAACATGACGACGAGCTATCTGGGTATGAGTTCGATGTTGCATACCATTGAAGTCGCCGGGATACTGGCTTTTGCCAGTTCGGGATTTATTGAGGCGCGGCGCAAGCGTATGGATGTGGTGGGGGTGTTTACCGTCGCCTTTATCACGGCCTTTGGCGGCGGCACGCTGCGTGATCTTTTACTGGACCGTCGCCCCTTGTTCTGGGTAGAGAACCAGGAATACCCTATCCTGATCTTTGTGATGTCTATCGTGGCCATCCCCTTTCTCAAGCATTTGCGCAATGCCGTGACTGAAAATGCCATCGTGCTGGCGGATGCGCTGGGCCTGGGTTTATTTAGTGTGACCGGTGCCTCACTGGCGCAAGAGGCGCAAATGCCCATGTTTGTATGCGTGATGATGGGGGTTATCACCGGCATTTTTGGTGGAGTCTTGCGCGATATTATCTGCAATGAGATACCGCTGGTGTTCAGGCGCAGCCATTTGTATGCCACCTGTGCTTTTGCCGGTTGCTGGGCTTATCTGATATTGAACTGGCTGCAGGTCAATGAAGGTGTTGCCCTGGTTTTTGGGGTGGGCATATGCTTCGTACTGCGCATGATGGCAGTACGTTTTGACTGGAAATTGCCAGTGTAGATATGACGATTTAGTTTTGCCCAGCGGCCAGGCGCATATTGCATTCCTGTCCTGCTGGTTTTGTTTTTTTCAATGGCGGGCGGGCTACCAGGCCTGCCATGAATATGTCCACCATATCTTCAGCGTGCAGCATCAGGCAATAGGCTGAGGAGTCTTCCAGCCATTCATGGACTATGCCTATGACATAGGCGTGGATGGCTTGCATGGCTATCCAGGTGTCGGTATCTGGATGTAATTGCCCCTGGTCAACCGCTTGCTGGACCATGGCCTGTACTTTGGCCAGGCATTCGACCCGCTTTTCGCTTTCGGCACTGAAGAAGATCAGATCGCTGTTTTTTTCACAGCGATGAAAAATGATGTCAAACACATTTTGCTGGCGTGCATTACCCGTGACCAGATTAAGGAAGTGGACATTCAATTGTTTGATGCCAGCCAGCGGGTCTTTGTGCGGTGTGGAAACAATTTCATTGAGCAGGGCTTCCATGGGCAGGAAGGCGCGGTCACACATGGCTTGGAAGAGGGCGTTTTTATCCTTGAAGTGCCAGTAAATAGCACCGCGGGTCATGCCTGCTGCCGTGGCAACATCATTGAGTGTGGTACTGGTGACACCTTTTTCAGCGAATACTTTTTCTGCCGCGTCGAGCAGCGTATTATAAGTTTCCTGCGCTTCTTCTTTCGTCTTTCTGACCATTTTGTTTCCTTTGTGTACGCAACAGGGTTTTATTTATCCTTGCATACAATTTTTTTGCTGTCTCTTCGTTATTGTAGGTGAGGCTTGCCGGATGAATATCAATGAAAGCTTATTGCTTTCTGCTGTTCACTCTGCACGAGCAAGATATTGAACCGTTTCAAGGAATCGTTTCAAGGAATCGTTTTATAGCGTTTTTAAAATTTTTTAGCCTGCATTGTTACGCATTGATACTGCTGCAAAAATAAAAAAATGAGCTGTTCCAGATCAAATTTGTTGCTCCGCAGCAGGAATTTCTTGCCTGCTTTATACTTGTTTACTTGCTTAACTGACTAGCCTTCATACCGCCGCGATTTTTGCCTGTCATGAAGCTTTCATTGAGCTGCTTTATAAAGTATTTAAATGCCGCGCCTGTCATTCGCCATTCGTCATGCGAGTGAGCGCAATAATTCTTGTTAATTTAAAAACGGCTCACGAAGAGTCTTATAAATACGGCTTGCAAAAACTCCTTCCTGTTTCATACCTATAAAAGATGGTTTTTCATAGGCGGGAACGAGTCCTGGTAGCACCCAAAATCCCTGTAATACAGTAGGGCTGTTTAAAAACTTTATTTACAAACATTCGTGAATGTATATAATAGCACACCGCCTTTCCTTTTAGAAGAAAGAATCTCCTATGCGCTCCCCTGCAAAACCAATAACAAAACTATTTCAGCTATCTTCGATCACCAGCCATATGACAAAGGCTTTGCCTGCCTTGCGTATTGCTGCTGTCAGCCTGCCATTGCTGGTGCTGGCAGCCTGCGGTGATAAAGGTGCAGCAAACGCCGGTGGCCCAGGCAAGATGCCTCCTCCAGAGGTGAATGTCGTGACTGTGCAGCCACGCAACCTGGGTATGGACTTTGAGTATGCGGCGCAAACCGCAGGTTCACGCGAAACAGAAGTGCGCGCCCGTGTTGCCGGTATTTTGGAAAACCGTCTGTATGAAGAAGGTTCTCGCGTCAAGGCTGGCACAGTGCTGTTCCAGATTGACCAGGGTGCTTACCGCACGCAACTGGCATCTGCAGAAGCAGCTGCTGGCGTGGCAGAAGCCAAGCTGAACCAGGCCAAACGCGAATTTGCACGCCTGACACCGCTGGCGGCAGAAAAAGCTATCAGCCAAAAAGAATTTGACGATGCCAAGTCTGCACTGGAAACAGCAGAAGCCAGTTACAAGCAAGTGCAGGCACAAGTCAATGAAGCCAAACTGAACCTGGGTTATACCCGTGTGGTAGCGCCTATTGATGGTGTGACTGGCGTTGCTGCCAAATCCAACGGTAGCCTGGTGACAGCGGCAGACAGTTTGCTGACCACCATCGTGCAGACAGACCCTGTGTATGTCAATTTCAGCGTACCTGAAGCTGATTACCTGAAACTGAGCAAGGATGTAGGCGCAGGCAAGATTGCTTTGCCTGGCAAGAAAACCAATAACGGCAGCCTGGCTTTTGATGTGCAGTTGAAACTGGCTGACGGCAGCACGGCTCCAGTCACAGGCAAGATGAACTTTGTCAGTGAAAAAGTGAATCCTGCCACTGGCGGTTTTGATGCACGTGCACAGGTACCTAATCCTGATGGTACTTTGCGTCCAGGTCAGTTTGTGCGCGTGATACTCAGCGGTGCTACCCGTAGCGCAGCCATTGCCATACCTCAGCGTGCGGTGATAGACAGCCCTATGGGCAAGATCGTCTTCACGGTGTCGCCTGATAACAAGCTGGTACCGAAACCGGTTGAGCTGGATGGCTGGTCACATGGCGAATGGATAGTGACCAAGGGTTTGCAAGGTGGTGACCGCGTACTGGTGGATGGTTTCATCAAGGCACATGACCCAGGCATGACAGTGACGCCAATCGCGATTACGGCCAAGGCAGCATCCGCCCCGGCGGCACCGGCAGGTGCGCCAGCGGGCAAGCCTGATGATAAATCTGCACCAGCATCTGCACCTGCGTCGGCACCAGCAGCAAGTGCTGCGGCCAGTGCAGAGGCAAAACACTAAGCTTCTGACCAGCTGAAAATCCGCTGCATAACTTAGCTAAGGCTACAAGGAATAATTCATGTTCTCAAAATTTTTTATTAACCGGCCGATCTTCGCGACTGTCTTGTCGCTGATCATCGTGCTGGCCGGTCTGGCCGCCTTGCGCGTTCTGCCGATTTCGCGCTACCCGGAGATTTCTCCGCCGGTAGTCAATGTGACTGCGGTCTATCCTGGTGCGTCTGCCGAGGTGGTTGAACGTACCGTTGCTGGCCCGATAGAAGAACAGATCAACGGCGTGGAACACATGCTGTATATGGACTCTGTTTCTTCTGCTGATGGTCGCGTTTCCATTAACGTGACTTTTGAAGTCGGTACCAATCTGGATATCGCGGCAGTTAACGTTAATAACCGTGTGCGCCAGGCAGATGCCAAGTTGCCGCAGGAAGTACGTCGTCAGGGTGTGACTGTTTCCAAGAGCTCATCCAACTTCCTGGTGGTTGCAGCCTTGTTCTCGCCAGATAACCGCTATGACGCGCTGTATTTGTCCAACTATGCAACCCAGAATGTGCTGGATGCATTGAAGCGCGTACCGGGTACTACCAATATCCAGATTTTCGGTGCCAAGGATTATGCGATGCGTATCTGGATGCGTCCTGACCGCATGGCACAACTGGGTGTGACGGTTGCCGATATTTCCAATGCGATTACCGAGCAAAATGCCCAGTACGCAGCTGGTAAAGTAGGTGCACCACCAAATAATACCGAAGAGCTGACGATGACAGTAACGGCCAAGGGCCGCTTGCTGGAACCATCTGAGTTTGCCAATATCATCGTTAAATCTGCCAAGGGTGGTTCTGCCATCCGCATCAGCGATGTGGCCCGTGTTGAACTGGGTTCCAAGGATTACAACCTGTATGGTCGCGTCAATGGTCACCCGTCTGCCAACATCGGTGTGTTCTTGCAAACCGGTGCAAATGCGCTGGAAACCCGCAAGGCTGTAGAGCAAACACTGAAAGACCTGAAAGCCAAGTTCCCTGAAGGTATGGAATACGCAACGCCGTATGACACTACGCCTTTTGTGACTGAGTCGATTGCTGAAGTGTTGAAAACCCTGGCAGAAGCCATGGTGCTGGTGTTCATCGTTGTCTATCTGTTCCTGCAAAGCTGGCGCGCGACCATCATTCCTACACTGGCTGTACCGGTGTCACTGATTGGTACCATGGCTGGTCTGCATTTGCTGGGCTATAGCATCAACACGCTGACACTGTTCGGTATGGTGCTGGCGATTGGTATTGTGGTGGATGATGCGATTGTGGTGCTGGAAAACGTTGAGCGTCTGATCAATGAAGAAGGCATGACACCAAAAGATGCGGCGATTGAAGCCATGCACGAAGTGACTGGCCCGGTTATTGCGATTGTGCTGGTCCTGGTAGCGGCATTTGGCCCTATCGCTTTCCTCGGTGGTCTGGCGGGTGAGTTGTATCGTCAGTTCTCAGTCACGATCTCTATCGCTGTGGTGTTGTCCGGTATCGTTGCTTTGACTTTGACGCCAGCTTTGTGCGCGATTTTGCTCAAGCCGGGTTCAGAAAATCATAACCGTTTCTTCACCTGGTTCAATGCGGCTTTCTTGCGTTTGACCAAGCGTTACACCAATGGCGTTACCTTCTTCATGAAGCGCGCTGTGCTGGGTATCGCACTGGTGCTGGGCATGGTTGCCCTGACGGGTCTGTTGTGGAAAAACGTACCTGGTGGTCTGGTGCCGGATGAAGATCAGGGTTACTTCATTGGTGCGGCCATCATGCCGGATGGTGCTTCACTGGACCGTACTGATGCGATGGTGCGTCAGGTCGAATCCATCATGAAAACCAACAAAAACATCGATACGACGTTTGCTCTGGTTGGCCTCGATTTCCTGGGTGGTGGCGGTTTGAAATCTTCTGCTGCAACCATGTTCTTCCCATTGAAGCCCTGGGAAGAGCGTACCCAGTCTGCGCAGCAGATGGTGGGTGAAAGCTATATGAAAACCGGCCGTATCAAGGAAGGCTTGCCGCTGTTCTTTGCACCGCCTGCAATTCAGGGTCTGGGTCAGACTGGTGGTTTTGAGTTCTATCTGCAAAATGCGGGTGAAGGTGGCGTGAAACGTCTGGCGCAACTGTTGCCATTGCTGATCGCTGAAGCCAATAAGCAGCCTGAGCTGGCTGGCGTGAAAACCTTGTGGCAAGCTAATTCTCCACAATTGTTTGTTGATGTGGACAATGAAAAAGCGCGCTCCATGGGTGTGGCCTTGTCAGATGTATATAACACCCTGGCAGCGACCATGGGTAGTTACTACGTCAATGACTTCAACAAGAACGGTCGTATCTACACCGTGCAGTTGCAGGCAGAAGGCCAGTACCGTGCCAAGCCGGATGATATAGGCAGCATGTATGTACGCTCGAATACCGGGCAGATGATACCTGTGCGTGCATTCACGACCATCAAGTTCATTACTGGTCCTGATTCTGTACAGCGTTTCAATGCCTTGCCATCCATTAAATTGCTGGGTGATGCCAAGCCAGGCTTCAGCTCTGGTCAGGCGATTGCAGCGATGGAAAGAGCAGCGAAAAATGTCTTGCCTGCTGACGTAGTCTACGACTGGGGTGGCGCATCCTTCCAGGAAAAACGCAGCAGCAATGCCGCAGGCCTGGCACTGGGTGCTGGTGTACTGATGATTTTCCTGATCCTGGCTGCACAGTATGAAAAATGGTCTCTGCCATTCTCAGTCTTGCTGGCCATGCCTTTCGGTATCTTCGGTGCCTTGCTGGCAGTGTATTTGCGTCACTTCAACAATGATGTGTATTTCCAGATTGGTCTGGTGACGCTATTGGGCTTGTCGGCGAAGAATGCGATTCTGATTGTGGAATTTGCGGTCATGAAAGTGCATGAAGGTTATGCGCCGGTGGCTGCGGCACTGGAGGCAGCACGCTTGCGCTTCCGTCCTATTCTGATGACTTCGCTGGCCTTTATTTTGGGTGTGGTGCCACTGGCTTTCTCGCACGGTGCAGGTGCTGCCGCGCGTCAATCCCTGGGTACTGGTGTATTGGGCGGTATGCTGGCAGCGACTTTCCTGGCGATCTTCTTCGTACCTTTGTTCTTCAAGCTGATCAATGACAGACGTTTGAAAACCACTGAGCAGGATTTTGAACACCCTGTGCATATTTTGCACAATGCGCCTCAAGCAGATGTGAAGGAAAAATAATGTCTGGAACAAAATTCATATTAACAACGCTGGTCGCCAGTATGGTGCTGGCGGGCTGCACCTCGGTCGGGCCAAATTACCAGCGCCCGGCGCTGGAAACCCCGGCCAGCCTGGGTGTAGTAGCGACAAAAAACCAGCAGGCGGCAGTTGACTACGCTGCCTGGTGGAAGAGCTTTCAAGACCCGGTGCTGGATAGTTTGCTGGATGAAGCCAGCAAAAATAACCAGGACCTGGCCCTGGCTGCTGCACGCATAGAAGAAGCACGCGCTGTTGCGGTAGGTGCCAATTCAAACCGTTACCCCAGTGTAGACGGCAACCTTGGTGCAACACGTACCCGTACCAGTGAAAATGCTGGCAAGCTGGGTGCGGGTGCCAGCCCTTACAGCAAAGACTTTCAGCTGAGCCTTACCGCTTCGTATGAAGTTGATTTCTGGGGCAAGCTGGCACGTGCAGATGAAGCAGCCCGCGCACGTTTGCTGGCGCAGGAAGCCAGTCGCGGCCTGATACAAAGCAGCCTGTATGCGAATGTTGCACAAAGCTATTTCGCCATGCGTGCGGCGGATGCACAACTGGCCCTGGCAGAATCAACCTTGAAAACCCGCCAGGAAAACCTGCGTTTGCAACAGCGCCGTTTTACAGCGGGTGCGACCAGCGAACTCGATTTGCATGTCGCTGAATCTGAAGCTGCTGCCACTGAAATCAGTTATACCCAGGCCAAACAGGCTTTGTCGAATATAGAGTCGACACTGGCTGTCTTGCTGGGCCGCTCTGCCAGCGCGATTGCACAACCTGTGATTGCCCGTGGTAACGAGATTGGCAGTCTGCATCAGCAATTGATCATGCCGGCAGATTTGCCATCTGATTTGCTGAACCGCCGTCCGGATATTCTGTCGGCAGAGCAGGCACTGGTAGCTGCCAATGCAGATATCGGCCAGGCCAAGGCGCAATATTTTCCTAGCGTTAAATTGACGACGACGGCTGGTTATGAGTCCCGCGTATTCCAGGACTTGATCAATCCGGCATCGCTGCTGTGGAGTCTGGGCAGCAGCCTGGCGCAACCTATCTTCCGCGCCGGTGCAATTGGCGCGGTAGTGCAAGGTGCTGAAGCCCGCAAGAACCAGGCATTGGCGCAATATGTGCAGGCAGTGCAGGGCGCTTTCCGTGATGTGCACGATGCACTCAACAATACGGCGGCCAATGAGCAGGTGAATGTGGCTTCCGAGCGCAGGGTGACTGCATTGAAAGATTCATTGCGACTGGCAGACCTGCGCTATAAGAATGGCTATAGCAGCTATCTGGAAGTCTTGAATGCACAACGCGATCTGTTCCAGGCGCAAGCCAGCCTGATTGACAGTAAGCGCGCACAATTGTCGTCTGTAGTCAGTATTTACAAGGCCGTCGGCGGTGGCTGGAGCAAGCCTGAAATTTTGGCCGGTAAATAAAAAACGGTAGCAGAATGAAGTATGAAAATTGGGCTCCAATGCAGATTGGAGCCCTTTTTTTATAAGGAGATATTTGAACTTGTTAATCCTGCTGTTTTTTCTTGCGCGGATAAACTTGTACCTTGCTGGTATTTTTCTTTGCCACCAGATCTGCCAGCGTCACTGCATCCAGAACAGACAGATATGATGCTGTAGCATTGCTTAATACGCCTTTCAAATTACAGGAACCGGAGTAAGAACAGGTATTGTTGCTGCTATCAAAGCACTCTGCCATATCAAAGTCAGTTTCTGTATTGCGGACAATTTCTCCAATATTAATCTTTTCGGGCGGCAGATTCAGTTTCAAACCTCCGTGACGACCACGTATGGTCTCCACTTTGTTTGACATCCCCAACTGATGGACAACCTTGGTCAGATGGCTCTTTGAAATGCTGTGCAGCTCAGCAATTTCCTGGATGGTAACCAGCCTGTCCTCATGTTGTGCCAGATAAATCAGGGTGCGCAAAGTGTAGTCGGTGAATGCGGTTAATCTCATATTTATTCCAAAAGCCTGTCTTTGCGAATAAGAGTGCTTGCTCAAAGCATGTCTCTTTATTTCAATAGCCAATTCAATAGCCTATTAAGATACATATAGTATAGATGTTAATAGGCCTTGCCTGATTTATTCTGGAAATTTGATCTTCATCAAGGGTTTTGCATTAAACATTCATTTAATTTGTATCTTTAAATACATGCATATAAAATGAATCTTTAATGAATCAAACTTGTTTCACCGGCAAATTCAGTCGGATGAAACATAGCCTTGGATCAGCTAATTTTTCACTTCACCAATAAGGAAACACGCCATGCATGCCACGCGTAAACTCTGGACTTGGCTCGCCATCATCTGTGTCATGTCCTTTGCCGTCCTGGGCTGGGTAGGCACGGAAATTTATCTGACGGCACCGCCTATTCCCAAACAAGTCATCAGTAACGATGGCACAGTCATATTTGCAGACGGACAGGTACCGCTCGGTCAGGAAGCCTGGTTATCTGCAGGTGGGCAGCAATTAGGTTCGGTATGGGGGCATGGCAGTTATGTCGCACCAGACTGGTCTGCCGACTGGTTACATCGTGAATCTTTGGCCCTGCTGGAAATCTGGGCACAAAAGGAAGCACGGACATCGTTTGACCAACTGAAACCAGGGCATCAGGCAGAGTTGAAAGCGCGCCTGAAGCTGGAAATGCGGAGCAATACTTACGAAGCATCTACTAATGTGATCACGCTCAGCGCCGACCGCGCCAAGGCTGTCCGGCAAGTTGCGCAACATTATATTGCCCTGTTTGGTAATGATCCTTCGCTGGAAAAGTTGCGCGAACAATATGCAATGAACCGGGGTACTTTGCCAGAAATTAAGGATTTGCAAGCACTGCCTGCATTCTTCTTTTGGTCAGCATGGTCTGCGGCTACAGACAGGCCAGGCGCAAAGGATCTTAGCTATACCAGCAATTGGCCGCATGAACCGCTGGTGGACAATACGCCGACTGCCGGAGCTGGTATCTGGTCCATCGCCAGTATCATACTGATGATCGCTGCCATTGCCGGTATGATTTTCTATCATTCCATCAACAAGGAAGAGGGTGACCCGGTACCTCCCAAAGCCGACCCCTTGTTTGACCTGAAGCCCACACCTTCAATGCAGGCAACCAGGAAATATTTCTATGTCGTCATAGGTCTGATACTGGCGCAAGTCGGCATGGGGGTGATTACTGCCCACTATGCTGTCGAAGGGCATAGTTTCTTTGGCTTTCCGCTGGCAGACATACTGCCGTTCACTGTCAGCCGCACGATACATACACAATTTGCCGTGCTGTGGATTGCCACTGCCTGGCTGGCGACTGGCCTGTATATAGCGCCTGCCATTTCAGGTCATGAGCCTAAATTTCAAAAACTTGGTGTCAATGTCCTGTTCTATGCCTTGCTCTTTATCGTTGTCGGCTCTACAGCATTTGGCTGGCTGGGTAGTCTGCAACACAAAGGTAATGAATTCAGTTTCTGGATAGGTAATCAGGGGCTGGAGTTCACCAGCATGGGCCGGGTCTGGCAAATACTTTTATTCATCGGTTTGTTGTTCTGGGTGACCTTGCTGGGGCGTGGCTTATTACCAGCACTGAAAAAACCGTCCGAGAGCCGTGGCCTGATTGCGATGGTATTCCTGGCAGCAATGTGTATAGGTGGTTTCTACGCCACATCCCTGACCTGGGGGCCACATACCCACTATTCGATGATTGAGTACTGGCGCTGGTGGTTGGTACATCTGTGGGTAGAAGGCTTCTTTGAAGTGTTCGCCACCGCAGTGATCGCCTTGTTGTTCACCCGCCTGGGCTTGATACGTGCAGCAACGGCTAATAGTGCGATTATTCTGGAAACCATAGTCTTCCTGTTCGGCGGTATCCTGGGAACCTTGCATCACCTGTATTTCACAGGGACACCGACTTTTGTCATCGCGATTGGTGCCATGTTCTCTGCGCTGGAGGTTGTGCCACTGGCAATGATAGGTGTCGAAGCTTTCCGTAACTATCAGCGTTCAAAAGCTGCACCCTGGGTGCAGGCCTACAAGTGGTCGATACTGTGCTTTATTGCCGTTGGGTTCTGGAACACCGTTGGCGCAGGCTTGCTCGGATTTTCCATCAATACGCCGCTTGCGCTGTACTACATGCAAGGTTTGAATATGACTGCTGCACATGGTCATGCCGCGTTGTTTGGTGTCTACGGCATGCTGGGCATAGGCTTGCTGCTGTTCTGCCTGAGAGGCTTGTCTGATCGTGCTCTCTGGTCCGATAAATTATTGCAAGCGATGTTCTGGTTGCTCAATATAGGGCTGGCAATGATGGTGTTCATGTCGCTGGTACCAGCGGGCATTTATCAGGCTGTAGCAAGTATTACCAAAGGCATGTGGTTTGCACGTTCACCAGAAGTCATCCATTCGCACTTCATGGAAACCCTGGTGTGGATGCGGGTTCCCGGTGACATCGTGTTCTCGATTGGTGTCGTTTGCCTGGCTGTATTTGCCTTGCGCCTGTTGACAGGAAGAAAGCCTGTACAAACGAACGCAGCTGATATGAGCTACGCCAAAGTTTCCAGCAAGGCTTAGTCATTTTTTGGTTATTTCTTGGTTATTCATTTAAGGGAGGGCAGCAATGACTCTCCCTGTGATTTCTGCTTATTTTCATCTATATTAAAAGGAGTTTCATCATGGTTCACGATTGTTCCATTCCCGTATTGGCTGAAGGCGTGTATGAATTTGATGCGCGTGGCGTTGCCAAGCGTTTTCGTCATGCAGCGATTTTTGGTGCCTTGTCGGCATTAAAGTCTGGGGAAACCATGCGTTTTTGCAATGATCATAATCCCTTGCCATTGCTGGCTCAGATTGAGCAACACTTTGGCACAGGTGTGAAAATGGCTTATGTGTCCCAGGCGCCAGGTGAAATCATTATTGATTTTCATGTGGCAACTTAGTTCATTGCTGAACATGTCACTGAGTCTGATTGCAATAGGAGGAGAAATAAAATGGCCACGCCACATTTACACTCAGGAGAAGTAAGCAACTTGCTGGCACCTGAAGGGCAATTGCTGGCTGTACCGGCGCACGCCTTGTTTAAAGACGAGCATCTTGAAGTCATCCTCATGAACCTGATGCAGGGAAAGAGCCTGCCTTCGCATCACGTCCATGGCCCCATCACCATACAGTGCCTTTCTGGTGAAGTACAAGTTGAATTACAGGCGGGACCAAAGACCATGCATGCCGGTGACTTGCTGTATCTTGCGGCCGGTTTGCGGCATGCAGTCGTGGCGATCAGCAATACTTCTTTTCTGGTGACGATAGTCTTGTTGAAAGCTGTAGCTTAGCAAAGCATTCTAATAAGCCATTCTGCCAGAGTAAAAATAAAAAAGCCGCCACAAAAGTGACGGCTTTTTTAGCCTGAAAACAGGGGCGGAAACTTAACCGCCTCTACGCATCATTTCAAAAAACTCTGCGTTGTTTTTCGTGGCTTTCATCTTGTCGAGGATGAACTCCATCGCTTCGATCTCGTCCATGCTATACAGCAATTTGCGCAAGATCCAGATCTTCTGCAACTGATCCGGCTTGATCAGCAATTCTTCACGACGGGTGCCGGATTTGTTGAGGTTGATGGCTGGGTAGACGCGTTTTTCAGCAAGGCGGCGTTCCAGATGAACTTCCATATTGCCCGTGCCTTTGAATTCTTCATAGATCACGTCATCCATACGGCTGCCGGTTTCGATCAGGGCTGTCGCGATGATGGTCAGTGAGCCGCCTTCTTCTACATTACGTGCTGCACCGAAGAAGCGTTTTGGACGTTGCAGTGCGTTTGCGTCCACACCACCAGTCAATACCTTGCCAGAAGCAGGGATGACGGTATTGTAAGCGCGTGCCAGACGGGTGATGGAATCCAGCAGGATGACCACGTCTTTTTTCATTTCTACCAGGCGCTTGGCTTTTTCCAGCACCATTTCAGCAACTTGTACGTGACGGGTAGCTGGTTCATCGAAAGTCGATGCGACCACTTCACCGCGTACCGAACGCTGCATCTCGGTCACTTCTTCCGGACGTTCATCGATCAGCAAAACGATGAGAGTAACGTCAGGGTGATTGGTGGTAATCGCGTGTGCCACGTGTTGCAGCATGACGGACTTACCGGATTTTGGTGACGCTACCAGCAAACCGCGTTGGCCACGGCCAATAGGGGCGATCATGTCGATGATGCGGCCGGTGGTATTTTCTTCGCCGCGCATTTCGCGTTCGAGTGTCAATACCTTGTTCGGGTGCAGCGGCGTCAGATTTTCAAACAGGATGCGGTGCTTGGAGGCTTCAGGCGATTCGCCATTGACCTTGTCCACCTTCACCAATGCAAAATAACGTTCACCATCTTTTGGTGTACGCACTTCACCTTCGATGGAATCGCCAGTATGCAGATTGAAACGGCGGATTTGCGAAGGAGAGATATAGATGTCATCAGTCGAGGCCATGTAACTGGCATCTGGCGAGCGCAGGAAGCCAAAGCCGTCAGGCAATACTTCGAGGGCGCCATCGCCAAAAATTTGTTCGCCTGATTTTGCACGTTTTTTGAGGATTGCAAACATCAATTCCTGCTTACGCATACGCGCAGCGTTATCGATATCGAGTCCTATGGCCATTTCCAATAAAGCGGATACGTGTAAGGCCTTTAGTTCAGATAGATGCATGGTGAGTGTCCCGGGATGGGATTATGGGGTGGGGGAGTGAGCAGAGGAACTACGGATTAAACAGGATAGAAAGAATTTCTGTCTTGGTTTCGTTTTATTTAATATTTGTAATTCAGGTCTGAATTTGCATGCAGCAGTTGAGGGTCATCAACCGGGGCAGCTGTCTCGTATTTTGAATTTTAAAGCTGCAAACAATCATGTTGTTCACAGCTTTAAAGTTTCAGACCGCAATAATACCTTAAATATTACTGTCAATGAAAGAGGTTAATTGGCCTTTTGCCAATGCGCCTACTTTTTGAGCTGCTACATTACCACCCTTGAACAGGATCAGGGTAGGGATACCACGGATACCAAACTTGGCAGGAATTGCCTGATTTGCATCTACGTCCATCTTTGCAACAATGATCTTGCCATCATATTCTTTGGCAACTTCTTCCAGAATAGGGGCGATCATCTTGCAAGGACCACACCACTCAGCCCAGAAATCGACCAATACAGGTACGTTAGAGTTTAATACGTCTGCTTCGAATGAAGCATCGCTTACATATTTGATGTTTTCGCTCATGGAATCCTCAACGAGAGGGAAAAATTTAAGGGGTAACAGCGCCACTGAATGTCGGTAATTTGGGACAGCGCCGCATTCTGATTTGAATCTGGGGGTGATAGTCACGAATTCAATGGTGTTGAATAGTGCTGCACCGTGACTAAAACAAAATGAGTCAGGCGTGGTTGGCTATGCAGTAGATAATAACCTATTTTTTAGAAAAGTGTCATGCTTGCCGCCAAAATGCATGGGCAGTCGCATAGTATACTTGCTCTTCAGGTAAAACCATCACTTTCTTAATGCTACATACCCCCCAACTGATACCCGCCGGCCCGCTATTCTGGCAACAGGCTGCCCAGGCTTTTTTGCGCTCTGCCAGAGAGCAGGGCTGGGGACGTCAGCAAGAGCGGGATTTTTCCGCCGTCCGCGTTATCGTACCTACGTATCAACATGCTCACCTGCTGTTAAAGGCGCTGGGGACGGTATTGCAGGGTAATTTCATCCCTCCACGCATACAGACCCTGTTTGCCCTGCTGGAAATGCAGGCACCGGATGCTGCACTGCAAAATAACGCCGGTGGTGATGCCAGTGAAAGACTGATGGGTTTGTATGCTGAATTGCGGCAACATCCCTGGTTAAAGAAATTATTTGGTGCGCGCCGCAATACTGATTTATTGCCGCTGGCACAGACCCTGCTGACGCTGTCAGATGAATTGACTGCTGTCTTATTACCCACCGTGGGCAAGGATAAAAGCAAGCTGGAAAAAGACTGGCAGGCTGCACTGGCGCAATTGCCCGCGCCTGCACAGGCCTTATTGTCAGAAGAAACGCAACTGGTGTGGTCAGTCTGGCAGAGCCAGCTCGATGGCAATGACCCGCAAGTAAAACGTTATGCCCAGTTATTGCAAATTGCCACGCAGGCCAGCGAGCCTTTGCTGTGGATAGCGCCCACCCTTCCCAATCCCATGGAGCAGGCTTTCTTGCAAGCCTGGGCAAAGAAACAAAGTGTATTGCAAATCAGCCTGGACTGGCGCGCGCATACCTTGCCGCAACCGTATTACCATGCCTGGCCGGGTTTGCAGGATACCGGCAGCCAGCATCAGCAGGCGCTGACTGAATATGTAGACACTTCCTATATACGCCTGTGTCGCGCCACGTCGCTGGAAGATGAGGCGGTGCAGGGTGCGCAAACCATCATCAACTGGCTGCAGGCTGGTAAGCAAAGCGTGGCCGTGGTGGCGCAAGACCGAGTCGTCTCCCGGCGCATACGCGCCTTGCTGGAACGCGCACAGATCATGGTGGCCGATGAAACCGGCTGGAAGTTGTCTACCACCCGCGCTGCGGCAGCCATCGCAGCCTGGCTGGAAGTGGTGACCACGCGGGCCGATACCATGGCCTTGCTGGACTTCTTGAAGTCACCTTATCTGCTTTGGAAAGATACTGACAATACTGGGCCTGAACAGGATGCCATTGCTGCCAAGGCCGACATGGTCATGCGCATAGAGCTGGTCTTGCGTCGCGCCAATGTGCTGGGTGGTTGGGAATCGGTATTGGCCGCGCTGGATGCTGGCAAGGATACCGGGCCAGCCAGCCGCTGGATCAGGTCCATGTCCCGGCAGGCGGGCAATTTCACCGGCAGGCGCAGCCTGTCTGAATGGAGTGCGCTGAGCTTGCAGGTGTTCTTTGACCTCTCTATGTTCAATGCCTTTCAGGCAGACCCGGCTGGCGCGCAAATCATACAATTGCTACAGAAATTGCAGCTTGCCTGCCAGGACTTGAAAACCCCATTCACCTTTGCTGAGTGGCGCGCCCTGATGAACCTGCAACTGGAGAGCACGGCATTTGTATATGCACATACCGATAAACGTGTTGTCATGTTGCCGCTGAATGGTGCACGCCTGCGTCCCTTTGATGCGGTGTTACTGGTGGGAGCAGATGCATCACACCTGCCATCGCAAGCCAGTGAGATTTTGTTTTTTGCAAATGCAGTCAGACGCGAATGCGGACTGGAAACCCGCGAGTCGCGCCAGCAACAGCAATTGCGTGATTTTGCCGAGTTATTGCTGAGTAATACTGATATCGTTTTATCCTGGCAGGGTAGCCTGAATGGCGAACATAATCCCGTCAGTCCCTGGCTGGAGCAATTGGGTCTGACACTGGAACGTACCCAACAAGGCGTGCTGGACAGCCATCCCCTGGATTTGCCAGCCAGGATAATGCACGCCAGCTCTCAGCATATGCCCACGCCCTCTGCGGCTGCGTTGTTGCCTGCAACTTTATCCGCCAGTGCCTACACCAGCCTGGTGGTGTGTCCTTATCAGTTTTTTGCCGGGCGCATGCTGGGGTTGAGTGCTCTGGATGAACTGTCAGATATGCCGGAAAAGCGTGACTATGGCGACTGGCTGCATGCCATCCTCAAGCGTTATCATGAAGAGTTGAAAGCTGTTCAAGTCAATCAGCCTGGTGTGGATAAAGAAGCTTTACTGCGCAATATCTCCGCCGATTTTTTTGCTGATGTCTTGCAAAAAAGCCCAGCGGCACTTGCTTATAGCGTGCGCTGGGATAAAGTTATCCCCGCTTATGTCGCCTGGATGCAGGCGCATGAAGAAGCTGGCTGGCAGTTTGACATGGGTGAAATCAAGAATGAAAAGACGCTGGAATGGCAGGGCGGCCAGATCATGCTGAAAGGTCGCATAGACCGCATAGACAGAAATATGAATGGTGAAGTGGCAGTACTCGATTACAAGACTAAAAACTTGATGGATTTGCGCAGGAGACTCAAGGAAGGTGAAGATCATCAATTGCCGTTCTACGGACTCTTGACGGATTTGCCTGTCAGCTCAGGCAATTATGTGGCGCTGGAACTGAGCCAGGGCAAGGCTGGAGATGTCGCTGCTGACGATTTTGAGCGCTGGGTTTCAGAGCTGGCACTGGCGATTAAAACCAGCATGTCATCCATACAGAAAGGTGCAAGCTTGCCAGCCCACGGTGTAGAAGCAAATTGCCAGTATTGTGAAATGCGTGGCCTCTGTCGCAAGGGGGCATGGTGATGAGCGAACTCCTTCAATACTCTCAAGCTTATGAAGTCAATGGACAGGCTGTCAGCCACGCCTACTTCACAGCAACTGCATGTGACCCGCGTCATAGCGTCGTCGTAGAGGCTTGTGCCGGTAGTGGCAAGACCTGGTTGCTGGTGTCGCGTATGTTGCGTCTCTTGCTGGCTGGAGCAGAACCCGCAGAGTTATTGGCGATTACCTTTACCCGCAAGGCTGCTCAGGAAATGCGCGAACGCCTCATGGATTTGCTGCATGAACTGGCGCTGGCAGATATCGCCCATGTGCGGCAATTGCTGACTGAACGTGGCATAGCAGAGTCTGACTTGCAGAATGTCATACCTCTGGCGCGTGGCCTGTATGAAAAGGTCTTGTCCAGCCCGCAGTCATTATCACTGGATACTTTCCATAGCTGGTTTGGCCGCCTGATACAACTGGCACCACTGGCATCAGGTGTGCCGCACGGCTTTACTTTGGTGGAAGCCAGTGGCGACATACAACGAGAAGCCTATGGCCAGCTCATGCAGATGCCGGCGCAGGAAGAACATGCTGAGATCAAGGAAGCGCTGTTATTCCTGTATCAGGAAATTGGTGACTTCAATGCACGCGAAATGCTGGAGGCTTTCCTCGACAAGCGGGCAGAGTGGTGGGCCAGCAACCAGCAAATTGAACTGGGTGGCCCGCTGGACTGGTTGCGTGATTTATGTGGCGCAGACTTGTACCAGGATGCACGGCTCAGCATCTGGGAAGATGCCCAGCTATATCAGCGCATTGCCCACATGGCCCTGGTATTGGGGCAGGGTTCAAAAAATAACCAGACCAATGCCAGCAAGATAGAGCAGGGCCTGACAGATGGCCCCAGCCTGGACGCCTTTGCCATGATTTGCGATGGCTTCATCAATGGTCAAGGCAATATCCGCTCGCATAATGTCAAGGTCAAGGCGCTGATTGCCTCCATAGAAAAACACCTGGGCCCGGACCAGATCAATGCCTTTGAAGATGAGTGTGAAGCGATAGTACAGGCACTGCAGCAACTGCAAAAACGTAGCGCCGAAAAAATGGTCATGCAAGTCAATGAAGCCCTGTTTGCTGTTGGCGCCGCTTATCTTGAATGCTATCAAAGCCTGAAGTCAGACCAGCGGGTATTTGATTTTGCTGACCTGGAATGGCAGGCATATAGACTGCTCAGTAATGAAGAATATGCAGCCTACCTGCATAGCCGCCTTGATGCGCGTTACAAGCATATCTTGCTGGATGAATTCCAGGATACCAATCCCCTGCAATGGGGCATAGTGCAAGCCTGGCTGGAAGCCTATGGTGACGATGGTGCCAAGCCCAGTGTGTTTGTAGTAGGTGACCCAAAACAATCCATCTATCGATTCCGTCGTGCTGAACCCAGAGTGTTTACCGCCGCGCAAAATATGCTGGCAGCGCAGGGAGCTCGGGTTTTGCGTACCAACCAGACGCGCCGGAATGCACCAGCCATTGTTGATGTGCTCAATGTCAGCATGCATGGCAACCCACTGTTTCATGCGCAGACTACGGCTTCAGATGCGGACGGTGCGGTCTGGCGTTTGCCTTTGATAGGTATGGTCGTGTCCGGTGATACTGAGGAGATAAGCGAAGAAGAAGCTGCACCCTCACGTTTCCCTCTGCGCAATCCGCTGACAACCCCGCTGGAAGAAGCAGAAAACCAGCAACGCTATGAAGAAGGCAAGCAAGTCGCGCAAGCCTTGCTGGGCTTACGTGCCGCGCAGGGCGCAGATAACTTTCACTGGAGTGATGTGATGCTGCTGGTCAAGCGTCGCACGCATTTGTCTGCCTATGAAAAGGCTTTGCGCGAGGCAGGCATTCCCTTTGTTTCCAGCCGTCGTGGTGGCTTGCTGGATGCGCTGGAAGTGCTGGACTTGATCGCATTATTAAATTTCCTGATGACTCCCGGCGACAACCGTGCGCTGGCGCATGTCTTAAAGTCGCCCATCATGGCAGCCAGCGATGAAGACTTGATTGCGCTGGCGATACGCGATGAAATGACCTGGTGGAAGCGCCTGCAAGCCTTGGCATTAGTTTCGACGCAGGATGGGTCTTGTCCAGTTCTGCAACGCGCTGCCAGTTTGTTGCAGCAATGGATGGAAGCGTCTTATTATTTACCCGTGCATGATTTGCTGGACCGCATTCTGCATCAGGGCGAGGTCTTGCAACGCTATGCACAGGCATCTTCTGTCGCACAGCGCAGCCAGGTCATGGGTAATATTCACAGCTTTACTGAACTGGCTTTGAACCTGGATGCAGGGCGCTACCCCAGCTTGCCAAAGTTCATCGCTGCCCTAAGCGCCTTGCGCCGTGGCGGTGATAGTGATGCGCCTGATGAATCTGCAGTTGATAGCGCGGCTGATGCTGTGCGTATATTGACCATCCACAGTGCCAAGGGGCTGGAGGCAAAGATAGTCGTCATGCTTGATGCCAATCACAGTGAATCCATGAAAGACAAGATAGGTGTTCTGTGCCAGTGGCCTTTGCAGGCGGGTGAAGAAAGGCATTTTTCTGTCTTTGGTAAAAAAGACCAGCGTGGCGCTGCACGTGACCGTTTTTTTGCACTGGAAGAAGCCCAGGCCACGCAAGAAAACTGGAATCTCTTATATGTCGCCATCACGCGTGCCAAGCAGATATTGATACTCAGCGGCGTACAGAGCGGAAAAAAACAACTAACGCCCAGCTGGTATGGCTATCTTGATCATGTAGAAGAAAAATTGCCTGACGCGGCTAATATTGAAAATGAAATACAGGAGAACCAGTCCTTCAGCATGGCAGTATTTGAACCTCCTGCCATGCCTGCGGAAGAACTGGTACTTGAAGTAAGCAGTGATGAACAACTGGAAGGCATAGCCCTGCATACCCTGATGGAGCGTTTGAGCAATAACGCAAAGAGCTGGCCCATTGCGGTGCCAGATGCCGAAACCATTGCAGCCTGGTTGCCCTGTTCCAGTACCGTGGCAGCGGTAATACGCAAACAGGCTGAGTGTATATTCAGTAATTCTGCATTGCAGAAATTTTATGATGCTGCCGCATATATATATGCGCGCAATGAAATGGATGTGCTGGTCGAGAAAAAACTATTGCGCCTGGACAGGGTTGTGGTTTTTTCGCATGAAGTCTGGGTATTGGATTACAAGCGCCAGCTTTTACCCGGCCAGGAGGCAGGCTACAGGCAACAGTTGCTGGCTTATGTATATGCCTTAAATCAGGTATTTTCTGATAAAACTGTCCATGCTGCACTTATTTTAAGCGATGGTACCCTGATAGACCTGCTCTGATAGAAAATTTGCTCGTATAATTAATCAACTGAGTTGCATACCCCCTTAAACATTGAGACATGATGATTTCCGAATTTGAATCGCTAGCTGAAAAAGTGACGCAGCTTTCCGTACTGGCACATACCCTGCGCAGTGAAAATGCCAGATTGCGCAATGACGTGACGTCCATGATGACGAAAAATGCAGACTTGCAACACCGCATGCAGCAGGCCCATGATCGCGTTTCTACTTTGCTTGCGCAATTGCCGGCAGAGGTCTTGAATGACAAGGAAGCAGCATGAGCGAAGCAAAAGTCATACAGGTTGATGTCAATATCATGGGCCAGAGCTATAAGCTCAGTTGCAAGGACGGTGAAGATCGCCCTCTGCGCGAAGCGGCTGCCTACCTCGACGGTAAGATGACAGCCATACGTGATGCGGCTAAAGTCAAGGGCACAGACAGGATAGCTGTCATGGCTGCGCTGAGCATGACAACCGAGTTGCTGGCCACCAAATCACCAGAAGGTCCCTTGTCTGGCCTCTCTCTGGCAGAGGTAAAACAAAAGATCCAGGATATGCATGGACTAATGGATGAAGCCCTGACCCCGCAAGAAAAACTATTTTGATCTGGCATCTTATTATTTAATTTAATCAAAATAACTAGCGATGGGGAGCCATTTCAATGTACACTTTAGTTCCCTGCCGTGTTCGCCAATGCCATATATTCCTTGAACCATTTTAGTGCATAGGCCGTGGAACATTATTCGATAGGTGTGAGCGTCGCTAGTCCGATGAACCCGAAATTGAATTGACCGTGGCCAACTTGAACCGCTCAGGTTCAGGATGCCGGCATAGCGGCATCGGTGGGGACTTATTCTGGACGGCTGTCATTTTTATGACAGCCGTTTTTTTATGTCTGATCAATCCCTGCTGCTTATCGTTTTCGTGTGTCCATGCCATCACTACATAAATGTGCGACAATTTCCTTTTGTCCTTGCAGGTGCTTAACATGGCATATTGGTTGATGAAGTCTGAGCCGGATGAGATCAGTATCGATGACGTCCTGGCCTTGCCCAGCATTCCCTGGTTTGGCGTGCGCAATTACCAGGCGCGTAATTTCATGCGCGATGGCATGAAAGTGGGCGATGGTGTTCTGTTCTACCATTCCAGTTGCGCTGAGCCTGGCATTGCCGGTTTGGCAGAAGTAGCCAGCACAGCCTATCCGGATCACACGCAGTTTGAAAAAGACAGCAAATACTTTGATCCCAAGGCGACCCAGGAAACACCGCGCTGGATGATGGTCGATGTCAAGGCCAAACGTAAAACCCGCTTGCTGAGCCTGGCAGAACTCAGGACTTATCCTGAACTGGCTGACATGATGGTGCTGCAAAAAGGCAGCCGCCTCTCCATTACGCCAGTCAAGCCAGATGAATGGCGCTTTATCCAGAAATTGTTGAAGGAACAGGTTTGAAATTTTCTCCATTCACTGCCAATTCTGCGACAGAGCCTACTGAGCCTCTTGCCGCAGCCAAATTCATCAAGGAAATAGGGCGCGGCAAAGATGGTGCGCGCAGCATGTCGCAAGCTGATGCCGCCATGCTGTATACCGCCATGCTGGCTGGACGGGTATCTGACCTGGAGCTGGGCGGCATCTTGCTGTCCATGCGCATCAAAGGTGAGTCCATAGAAGAAATTGCAGGTTTCCTGCAGGCTGCACAGCCTTATATTTTACCCTTGCAAACCCCGGCAGATAGTGAATACGCACCGGTAGTCATACCCACTTATAACGGTGCGCGCAAGAAGGCCAATCTGACACCCCTGCTGGCCTTGTTGCTGGCCAGGCGTGGCGTACCCGTACTGGTGCACGGTGTGCGCACTGATGCCGGACGTGTCGCTACCGCTGAGATTTTCCAGGCCCTGGATTTGCCGCTGCTAAGTACGGCAGACCAGGTGCTGGAACAGATGCAGCAAAAGCAGCCTGCCTTTATGCCTATAGAGTCCTTATCGCCCGCAATGGCGCATTTGCTGAGCCTGCGACGTATCCTTGGTGTGCGCAATTCTACTCATACTTTGGTCAAGCTCCTGCAGCCCTTTACTATGCCTGCCTTGCGTCTGAGTTCTTATACCCATCCTGAATATCTACTGATGCTGCAGGACTATTTTTCCCGCTGTGCTCCTGCTGAGGCTGGCGATGTCTTCCTCATGCGCGGTACTGAAGGAGAGACAGTTGCCAGTACAGGCCGTGCCCAGCAGATAGACTGGTTCCATGCCGGGCAGGGCACTACCCTGGTGCCTGCTCAACAAGAGCCTTTGGCAGAAGTGCCTGTTGTGCCTGACAGTATAGATGCAGCCACGACGGCTGCATGGATAAGGTCCGTACTGGCTGGCAATATTGCCGTGCCTGAAAATATTGCTGCACAAGTTGAACACTGTGCCAGCGTTGCGCGAAGTTTACGCCAACAAGGCTAATCATGATGGAAACCGATCTGGCAGAAATAAACTCTGATGTGCGTGACGATCCACGTCTGGGAAAAGTGCTTGATTTCCTGAACAGGATAGGCATCACCGTGATAGAGCGCGAGCTGCAGCATGCGACGTTTTTGCCTGGCCTGGATCTGGGGCCAGGGTGTATTTATGTCGATTACGGCAAACTCAAATATCCTGGCGACATGGTGCATGAAGCAGGGCATCTGGCGGTGACGCCCTCTGCGAATCGCGCACTCATAGGCAGTGATCAGCAGGATAAGGACTGGCCACCACAAGGCGAAGAAATTGCGGCCATTTTGTGGTCGCTGGCAGTGGCGAGAGAACTCGATTTGCCGCTGGATTTTGTGTTTCATCCAAATGGGTATAAGGATGATTCCAGTTGGTTGATAGAGACTTTTGAATCAGGTAATTTTATCGGCCTGCCGTTTCTGGAGTGGGCAGGTTTAAGCCTGGGGGCGGTGCGGGCTGAGAAAGAGGGTAAGCCAGCGTTTCCGAAGATGTTGAGGTGGATGCGGGAGTAGCCATTTTTTTGCCAGGCGAAGTTGAGCTTGGAAAATGTAATCCATGCATCTTGCATACTTCACAGAATTAAGTAGCCCATAAATCCGGGGCAATATTATTGACGTCATTCCTGCGTAGGCAGGAATCTAGTGGCTTTCGTAGAGTGCCGTGAAACTTTTAATGTCCGACTTCTTCGAGTTTGCGGTTGGATTTTCAAATACTTGCACACATAATTTTAGATCGCCGGCCGGTGGTAGACCGGCAGCTACCCACCTTTTTGTCTCGCCAAGAAAAGTGGGCCAAAAAGGCGACCCAGGCGTCGCCGCCCCTACGGGGTTCCCGTTTGTGCGTTACAGAAAATGGGAAAGTCCGAAAACTCACCTGCGGCTCAAACATCGGTCTTTCTTTTTCCATTTTCTGTAACGCACAAACGGCGTCGACACATGGGAACTGCTAAAGTCAAAAACAACGTCAAACCCAAACCCAAACCCAAACCCAAACCCAAACCCAAACCCAAACCCAAACCCAAACCCAAACCCAAACCAGTACGACGTCCAGTCATATTCCGAGGTATTTTTGATCATCCCTCAAACACGTCACTCATAAAAAAACGCCGGATCACTCCGGCGTTTTTATCAGCTTAACAAGCTATCAGAAGTTAGCCTTGAATTGCACGCCATAGCTGCGTGGTTCGTTCAGGATACCTGTCAGATTGTTGAAGTCGATGGCGGCGATGACTTGTTGCTTGTTGGTGATGTTGCGACCATAAGCAGCCAGTTCATATTTGCCGTCAGCCCACATGTAACCTACACGCAAACCACCTTCGAGCATGGACTTGGCCTTGTATTCCTTGGCTTCATACAAGAACATATTGTAAGTGTCTTTGTAAGACCAGTCGGTATTGGCATACAGCGTGCCTTCGCCGATTTGTGTGGAATAACGCAGCGAGAAGTTACCTACCCATTTAGGTGCGCGTGGCAGTGGATTGCCGCCGATCAGCACAGTACCGGCAACCGGGCCTGCTGGATTGGTGACGCTACAGCCGTTACCGCAAGGGGCGACGAACAGTTTGCCATCCCTGATTTCAGTATCGTTATAGCTGATACCTACCGTGGTTTTCCAGTTGCGGCTCAGGTTGGCTTGCAAATCCATTTCAAAGCCCTGACCAACTGCTTTGTCTGCATTCACCAGTTTATTCTGATTCACGCCACCGCTACCTGCGGTCAACTGCAAGTCTTTGGCTGTGTACTGGAATACTGTCGCGCTGATACGTGCTGTGTTATCCAGGATGTCTTTCTTGATACCAGCTTCGAAAGACAGGGTTTTTTCTGAATTGGCGACGGAGATGCTGTCACCAAACAGGATACGGCCCTGGATACTCGGTGCACGATAACCAGTAGCAATACGGGCAAACACGGACGTTGCTTTATCCAGTGTGTAGTTCGCGCCTAAATCCCAGCTAATGTTGGTCGCTGATGGATTGGCTCTGAGTACTGGCGTGCCAGGTGTGCCCAGTGCTGTACCTGGTGTCCAGGTGCGTTGCGCGTCAAAGTCTTTTTTGTCACTGGTGTAACGCAGGCCGCCGCGCAGTTTGAACTGCTCGGTGACAGCATAATTGACTGTACCAAAGGCTGCCCAGGATTTGGCGCTTTGATGTTGAACAGCGTAGCCATCTTGCGGATTGCCAGGAGCAAATGAGTTGTAGTCAAAGCTGTCAACTTGCAATTCTTCGCTGAAATAATACAAGCCACCTATCCATTGCAGTGGGTCTTTGGTATTGGATTCAACGCGGAATTCTTGCGTGATTTGCTTCAGATTAGGCAAGCCATCGGCTGTTTCGGCAGGGAAGGGGATGAAGCCCGGGCCCATGGTAGGCATGAAGGATGCGCCATAGCCACCGTCAACGTCAGCGCGGCTATAGAATTTTGCCTTGTCATACGCAGTGATGGAATGCAGGCTCATGCCTGGCATATCCCAGCGCAAGCGCAGGCTGCCACCAGAGGATTCCAATTTTTGGCTGTTCAGGCCATCAGTAGGATAGTTGGAGTAGTTAAAGCCAGGGACGATCTCATTCGTGCCTTTCTGGATGATATTGGCGCGGAACAGTGTGGCATTGCCAGACATGTCGCGGCCATGCAAATTCACCAGTGCGCTGAAATCACCGCTCTTATACGAGAATTGCAGGCGTGCTGCATTATCGCGGTAACCTTCGAGATTTTTCTCGCCGGTAGAACGTGGATTGGTGACACGGTCATCACGGGTCTGGGATTGACCAGAGAAGCGCATTGCCCATTCCTGGCTCAGAGGCACGTTGATGGCGCCTTCCAGATTGATGGCCTTGTCATTACCAAAACCGAGATTGGCATAACCTTCCAGGCGGCGGGTAGGTTTGGCAGAGTCAAACTTCAGTACGCCAGCAGGGGAGTTACGGCCGAACAGCGTGCCTTGTGGACCACGCAGGATTTCTACCTGGTCTACGTCAAAGACTGGGAAGCCTTTCAGCATCGGGCTTTCTTGTACGACGTCGTCATACACCAGGCCTACAGGCTGCGATGCGTTCAGATCGAAATCGGTATTGCCCAGACCGCGGATGTAGAAGCGTGGGAAGGAGCGACCAAAGTCGGATTCCACGTTCAAGCTAGGTACGCGTGCTGCCAGGAAGCGAATATCCTGGCCGCTGGCATTGTAGGTATCAAGTGCTTCGCCCTTGATGGCAGAAATGGACATCGGTACTTCCTTGATGTTTTCTGCGCGGCGGTTAGCAGTAACGATAACAGTTTCCAGTTGTGTACCGTCATTTTTGGCAGCAGGTTTTGCATCCTGAGCCCAGGCTGCTTGCATGGGGAAAGCAGCTGCGACCGCAAGGGCGATCACGCTCAGGCTGGCTCCCTTTTGCAATTGCTGAGAAATAGTTTTGCGCATGTTAAATTCCCAAGTTGAAGATAATCGGTGGTGTTCTGAAATGGTGCACTTGCACCATCCCTGAATTGGGGCGTGGTGAAATCTGTGATTTCGCTACGCGCATCACCGCAAACGTTTGCGTAATCGATTGCGGGACGGCGAAACCGTTATCTCTCTTGCCAGCATACAAGTCAAGAACTACTTAATTCCAAATAAGGAAATACGGTTTTTGCTGCGAAAATGTTGCAGATTTCAAACAACATTCTTGCGGCAAGGAATTTGTTTTTACGTGGCAGGTATGCATGAAAATGGGGCAGAGAAAAGTTTGAGTGCCAGCCTGACCTCAAATTGCGGCAATTAAGTGGTCTTGAGGCTGGCTGTATTTGCGATGAAAATTTTCATGGAGTGGGCGGAAAATGAAAAAAACTGGTATGCACTTTGTGTCAATTAGTGCAGTGTCAGTATTACTTTTTATTTTCCATTTTACGGTAGCTCATGCGATCAATTTTTCTTTCTGATCCAGGGTTTTATGTTGAGGAAATAGTCAACATTTGCACCCCTGCTGTGATCGATGCAAGCAGAGCTGACTAAGGTGGCCTGCCCCAATACATATTGGCAGGTTGTTGTGACAGTTTTCCAGGGTATTCGCAGTACTTATTTTCATTGAATTTTTAAGAGGTAATACTCGTCATCGATTGCCGTCAATGCAGCAAAAAAAAAATCGAAAACCTTGACGGCCGCAAAGCGCGTCAAGGCAGTGTTAATTGAATTAACACAGAGCTATCTTTCAGTAATCAGACAGCGTAATAAGCAGCCTGATCCAAGTCGCTGAGCAGGGATGGGCCTTGAGGTTTCCAGCCCAGGATTTCCCTGGTTCTGGCGCTGGATGCAGACATGTCGGCCCCTGCCATTTTGGCGAACCAGCCAAAATGTTCAGCTTCCCGTGATTCAACCGGTAAGCCAAGCTGGCGGCCTATGATTTCGGCTATCGTTTTGAAGGGGATGCTTTCATCGGCGATTGCATGGTAAACCGGCTCGGTAACACTCTGTTCCAGTGCAAGGCTGTAGACGCGTGCAGCATCTTGTCTGTACACGCCAGCCCAGCAATTCTGGCCTTCTCCAAGATAGGCCGAGACGCCAGTCTGTTTCGCCAGGCGTATCAGCAGCGGCACAAAACCGTAGTCACCCAGGCCATGGACAGATGGTGCCAGTCGCACCGTTGCTGCGCGTATGCCGCGCTCAGCCAGGGCCCTTGCGCTAGGTTCTGACTTGCGTGGTGAGCCTGGGTTAGGCAGGTCCAGTTCGTTTGCTCCGCGCGCCATTCCCAGCAGGCCCGAGGTCACGATCAGTGGGCGGTCTGATCCTTGCAGTGCACTTCCCAGCACCTCGATTACCTGGCGGTCTTGTTCACAATTTGCTATGAATTTTGAAAAGTCATGATTGAAGGCAGTGTGGATGACGGCATCGGCTTGATCTGCTGCCGTGCGCAGTGCATCCAGGTCTTCCAGTTGGGCGAGCAAGACTTTCGCCCCCGTGGCGGCTAGTGCCGTGGCCTTTTCGGCAGAGCGGGCGAGGCCAGTCACCAAATGGCCTGCGTTGATCAATTCCTGAACCACTGCAGAGCCTACCCAGCCGGTGGCTCCTGTGACAAATACGTGCATGTTATTTTCCTTGAAATAAATTATTTAAATTATTGCTTAATATCGACGCAGCCCAGCCACATCGATACTTCTACATCTCCGCCAAATTGCAGAGACAAGTAACCACTACCTGGGGCACGTATATGCGCCAGGTAATCCGGGCTATAGTCGGCATTGTCAGCGACGATCAGCGCACCAGGGCGCAAGTGGCTTTCGACCAGTTTCAGTACCTCGGTATAAAGCGCCTTGGCACCGTCGAGCAGCAGCAGGTCGACAGATGCTGGAAGGTCTGCTGCCAGTGTTTTCAATGCATCGCCTTCGCGTATTTCGACCAGGTCAGCCAGGCCGCCCTCGTCCAGATGTTTGCGTGCCTGTACCACCTTGGATGGTTCAAACTCGCTGCTAATCAGCAGGCCGCCGCCGTTATCGCGTAGTGCGGCAGCCATGTGCAGGGTGGAAATGCCGAATGATGTGCCAAATTCAACGATGTTGCGTGCATTGCTGCTGCGCGCCAGCATGTAGAGCAGCACGCCAGTTTCGCGTGAGACGGGCAGCCAGAGGTCTTTCAGCAACTTATAAAAATCCAGGTATTCTGTCTTGCTGTGCATCAGGCGTTCGCGCTCTTCACGGGAGATGCTGGCGATGGCCGGGCTGGTTGCCGCTTCTGCCTGTTTGAACAGTCTTTCAAGCAGGCTAGTCAGCGGGATAGATGTCAGTGTATTGGTCATGATGTGTCAATTTCAAAATCGAGTGCAAATATGGGGGGGGCACCTGCCTTACAGGTGACTCTGGATAAAACGCGACTAATTCGTCGCATTGGTGAAAAATGATACGGGCAATTATTTACCTTGACTATTCGCATTGGGCCTCAGGTTTTTGCCAGACTTTGTGCTCGGGAATAAGTCTTTGATTGCCTATGAAAATTCCTGCCATGGACAAGTACAGCAGAGGTAGCGATGAAGATGTCATCAGCAAAAAGCTCAGGTTTTGATTTTGCATAAAATTATTTTAATGATAATTTTTTTTGCGCATGCAAAATGATTGAGGCCTGATTGAGGCATAAGGTAGCTTGGGTTAAGATGCGAGGGATTCATCGCATTTCGACAGCATGGGCTTGCTGTTTCCTTCTTCGCTCCCTATTACTTATTTCACTATGACCACCCGTCGCCGTCCTCAGGTTTCTACGCGCAAGCAACCACAGCAGGTTCGCTCGACTGGCCTGGTCACGGCAATCCTGCAGGCTGCTGTGCAGGTATTGGCGCAGGAGGGCGCGACTCGTTTTACGACGGCGAGAGTGGCAGAGAGGGCAGGGGTCAGCATAGGTTCGGTTTACCAATATTTTCCGAATAAGGCAGCCATCCTTTTTCGTTTGCAAACTGACGAGTGGCAGCAGACTACTGACATGCTACGGCACATACTTGAGGATGCCAGCAAGCCGCCACTTGAACGCCTGCGGGTGCTGGTCCACAATTTCATACGCTCGGAATGTGAGGAGGCGGAAACGCGCCAGGCCCTCAGTGATGCGGCTCCGCTCTATCGCGATGCACCAGAAGCGCAAGAGGTGCGGGCCTCGGCAGACCAGACTATCGATCTATTCATGGCAGAAGTATTGCCCAGGGCAACTGCCGCCACGCGCACACTTGCTGGTGATTTGATCACCACTACCCTGAGTTCTGTGGGCAGCAGTTTTTCCGGTACGCGCCACACAGAGGCAGAGATCAATGCCTATGCTGATGCCATGGCTGATATGTTTTGCGCTTATCTCAAGAGCATTCAGCAAGATTGAACAGGGCAGGCAGATTCAAATAGGCCTGCTGTAAGCTACAATCTCGCCTGAATTTTTGAAAGCACTGAAAGTAAATACCATGAGTAATCAATTTGACCTTGCCGTGATAGGCGCAGGCGCAGCCGGGATGATGTGTGCTGCTGTTGCAAGCCAGCGTGGCAAGCGCGTGGTATTGATCGATCATGCCACCCGCCTGGCAGAAAAAATCCGTATCTCCGGCGGTGGGCGATGTAATTTCACCAACCTGCATGCAGGCCCGAATAATTTTCTTTCTGAAAACCCGCATTTTTGTAAAAGTGCCTTGTCGCGTTATACGCCGCAAGATTTCCTGTCCCTGATGAAGCGTTATCAGATTGCCTGGCATGAAAAGCATAAAGGTCAATTGTTTTGCGATGACAGTGCTGAAGACATCATCCGTATGCTCAAGGCGGAATGTGATGCCGGTAACGTTGACTGGCGTATGGGAAGTAAAGTGGATGAGGTGCAAAAGCAGGAGCAGGGCGGGTTTCTGTTGCAAACCAGCGCAGGTATCATCCGTGCGGCGCAAGTGGTGATTGCTTGTGGTGGTTTGTCCATCCCCAAAATAGGCGCGACTGATTTTGCTCATAAGGTGGCCAGGCAGTTTGGTCTGAAGATCATAGAACCACGTCCGGCTCTCGTGCCCCTGACTTTTGATGCCAAAGCCTGGGAGCCTTTCGTGCCCTTGTCTGGTATTTCACTGGAAGTAGATATAGAAACGGGCGAGAAAAAGTCGCGTACGGTATTTCGTGAAGATTTGCTGTTCACTCACCGTGGTCTGTCTGGCCCGGCGGTATTGCAGATATCCAGCTTCTGGGAGCCAGGCAAAGCCATACGCATCAATCTCTTGCCAGAGGTGGATGTGGCAGAAGACCTGGTTGGTAATAAATCCACCATCAAAAAGAATCTGGCAAATCATTTATCGCAATACCTGCCAGCGCGTTTGGTCGATGGGTTGCTGACTGCCCACGGCTTTGCTGGTGATGCGAGGGTGGCGGACATGCAGGACAAGCGCCTGCGCCTGCTGGGTGAGAAGCTGAACCGCTGGGAGCTGATACCCAATGGTTCTGAAGGTTACCGCAAGGCCGAGGTTACCCGTGGTGGTGTGGATACCCGTGAGTTGTCCCAGCAAAGCATGATGGCCAATAAAGTGCCTGGCCTGTATTTCATCGGTGAAGCGGTGGATGTGACGGGCTGGCTGGGTGGCTATAATTTCCAGTGGGCCTGGGCATCGGGCACTGCAGCGGGCCTGGCAATTTAAAAATTGCGTTGTATTTTTGCATGAATATGTACTGGGTGGTAGTATACGAGGCTTATGACGTATTTTCCTGCGTGATATTGACCCTTTTCAGGGATACCCCAGTAAATGCCGTGAGTTTCAGGTAAAGAGTGAAGTGAATTTGATGAATGTTTGTTGTCTGCCACAAGTTTTTGCGCAAGATTTAATCATCTTCCTTCCATTAATTTAATTTTCCTGTTAATATCTCGGTCTTCCTATAAATCTTTCCATGGTTTGAACTTACATGACCACAATTCGCCTTAAAGAAAAC
Source organism: Undibacterium pigrum (assembly GCF_003201815.1). Lineage (GTDB taxonomy): Bacteria > Pseudomonadota > Gammaproteobacteria > Burkholderiales > Burkholderiaceae_D > Undibacterium > Undibacterium pigrum. The sequence continues at coordinate 136,052 of NZ_QJKB01000009.1, read as the reverse complement.
GAGCCGTTCGAAGTTGCCATGCGCCGCTTCAAGCGCACTATCGAAAAGACCGGTCTGTTGACCGAATTGCGCGCTCGCGAGTTCTACGAGAAGCCAACAGCAGAACGCAAACGTAAGTTGGCTGCCGCTGTTAAGCGTCACTACAAACGTATTCGTAGTCAGCAATTGCCTAAGAAGATGTACTAATCCTGCTGTTGTGTCCGGCAATTTGTCGGGTGCATCGCGGTTAGCGCATTAAACTTAGGTTTGCATGCCCGCTCCGGTCAGCCGCAGCGGGCTTTGTTGTCTTTGTCGCCGGCATTGCATGTCAGTTTGCATTTGCCAGGATTAAAGTACGGGATTGGTATCGGATTCCTGTGCAAATTTGCGCGGTATCCATTTGAATAATTTCAGGAGCAGCTTATGAGTTTGAAAGAACAGATCACCGATGACATGAAGGCTGCGATGCGCGCCAAAGAAACAGTCAAGCTGGGTACTATCCGCTTGCTGACGGCAGCCATGAAGCAAAAAGAAGTCGATGAGCGCGTAGAGCTGGACGATGGCATGGTATTGGCCATCATAGAAAAAATGCTCAAACAGCGTAAAGATTCCATCACCCAGTTTGAAGCGGGTGGTCGCCAGGATCTGGCTGATATAGAAAAAGCTGAACTGGCAGTCTTGTCTGTCTATATGCCAGCCGCGATGTCGGATGAAGAAGTGCAGGCAGCCGTGGCTGCTGCCGTGGCAGAAACCGGTGCAGCAGGACCGCAAGACATGCGTAAAGTAATTGATGTATTGAAGGCAAAACTGGCTGGCCGTGCCGACATGGGCAAGGTTTCTGGTCTGGTCAAAGCGGCATTGTCCAAGTAATTCGACTGGCCTTTTGTTTTATCCTTTAGCTGGCGTCCTGCTTTGATACCACAAAGTTTTATACAGGATTTACTGGCCCGCGTTGATATTGTCGACGTGGTGGGTAAGTACGTGCAGCTCAAAAAAGGTGGCGCAAACTACATGGGTTTGTGCCCCTTTCATAACGAAAAATCCCCAAGTTTTACCGTCAGTCCGACCAAGCAGTTTTATCACTGCTTTGGCTGCGGCGCGCATGGCAGTTCCATTGGCTTTCTGATGGAATATTCTGGCCTCAGCTACGTTGATGCCATCCGTGACCTGGCGCAAAACAATGGCATGATCGTGCCGGAAGAGGACCGCCTCTTGCCCGCGCAGCGGGCGGAAGTCACGGCAAAAAGCCTGGCCTTGTCAGAAGTCATGACCAAGGCGGGTGAATATTACAAGCAACAATTGCGCACTGCGCCGCAAGCCATCGCCTATCTGAAAAAGCGTGGTTTGACAGGTGAAATAGCCGCGCGCTTTGGCCTCGGTTTTTCTCCTGATGCCTGGGATGGTTTGCGCAGTGTCTTCAGTGACTACAATACGCCGGCCCTGGTCGAGGCTGGTCTGGTCATAGATAAGAGTGAAGAAGAGGGTGGTGGCCGCAAGCGTTATGACCGCTTCCGTGATCGCGTCATGTTCCCTATCCGTAATACCAAGGGCCAGATCATCGGTTTTGGTGGGCGCATCATGGAGCAGGGGGAGCCTAAATACCTGAACTCGCCAGAAACACCGTTGTTCCAGAAAGGCCTGGAATTATATGGTCTGTTTGAGGCGCGCCAGTCCATACGTGAAGCCGGTTATGTGCTCGTCACTGAGGGTTATATGGATGTGGTGGCGCTGGCGCAAATGGGTTTTCCGCAAGCGGTGGCAACTCTGGGGACGGCTTGTACGCCTACCCATGCGCAAAAACTCTTGCGCCAGACTGATCACGTGATTTTCAGTTTTGATGGCGACAGTGCTGGTCGCCGTGCTGCCAGACGTGCACTCGATGCCTGCCTTCCGCATGCCAATGATGACAAGGTCATCAAGTTTTTGTTCTTGCCCAAAGAGCATGACCCCGATAGTTATATCCGTGAATTTGGCACGGATGCCTTCGAGCAGGAGGTGCGCGACGCCATGCCGCTGTCGCAATTCTTCATGCGAGAAATGATAGGTGACAATGATTTGACGACAGCAGAAGGGCGCGCCCGCACCCAGTTTGATGCCAAGCCGCTGTTGCAGGCCATGCAATCATCCGGTATGCGTTTGCAGCTGGTGCGCAATCTGGCGCAGGTCACGCAAACCAGTCCGGCTGAAATTGAAGCCATGTTTGAGCTTAGCCAGCCGGTGGCGCGTATCCAGCAGGCACCGCCCAAGAGCAAGCGCAATGCGCCAGTAGGGCTGGAGCGTCAGATCATGCGTATATTGGTGGCGCACCCCTCGCTGGCGATGATGCTCGATGAAAGTGTGCTGGCAGATGCTGCAGCACTGGCGCCAGATGGTGCAGACATGTTGCGCCACTTGGTATTTACGGCGCAAAGCATGGGTGAGAATGCCCAGTTTGCTGCGCTGGCCGAGCAATTGCGTGCAAGTAGCTCAGACTTCGATGCCCTGATCGCCGAGCTGGCAGAGCAGGCTGAAACCGATATTGATATCGTCAGGCTGGAGTTGGCAGGTGCCTTGCGCCAGATGCGCCATCAGGTTTTGCGTGCAGAGGCGGAGAGTCTTGCGCTGGGAGGTCTGCGCACTCCTGAGGATATGGCGCGCTACCGTGAAATTGCACAATTGCAAGATCAGCTTAAGAAGCAGGCAGCGGCTGAAGCTGCTTTGCGTTGAAATAAAAGCAATTTCCAAGGTTGGAACTTTTTCTTGTGCGTGACTGTCATGACAGTTTGCATCGGGGTCTTGTTATTTCCAGTTTTGACGTCATTTCTGCTATTGAAGTCAGGGCGCGGATTAAGTTATTTAATTATTTGTTAATTAATTTAGCTGATCCACACAGAGTGGAGTGAAGTTTTTGCCTATTTTTTCTCCAGTATTTGCCTAAAAATTATTCACTAAATTGTCGCTAAGTTGATATATGCACAGTCTTAGGCTGGAGTAAAGTACGTTCGCATGGTATAATTAAAGGCTTTCGATTCAAGGTCTTAGGTTGTTTCATTCTGGGCGAAGCTTTTGCATTTGCACAGAATGTGTTGTTTAGGTGAGCGTAATGCTCCTCCGAGTAACCCAAAACACTGGCGCTGAGACTCGGGAAGTCTGCAACAAACCAGATTTTGCTCTGCGATGCCGATCAACAGATCTGCTGGCAGCGCATTTTCTTTTTTGTGATGTGCCCACAGGCGACTTCCTCAGTTCCGGATGGTTTGATTCAATGGCTAGCGCAATGAAGAAACCCGCGAAAACCCTGAAGTCCACTACGGTAACAAAAGCCGTGGCAAGCGCGCCTGAAAAAGCGACTGTCGCTGCAACGAGCAAAGCGGTAAAAACCGCGGCAAGTGCTGGCACCAAGGCAAAGACGGCTGCAGCGTCTATTGCACGGAGTACGAGTAGTAAGGCTGTGACTGTCAGTAAAGCAGACAAAACAGCGGAGCAAAAAGGGGTTGCGAAAGACGTTAAAGCGCCTAAAGTGATAAAGACCTCACTGGAAGCCGATACCGTCAAGGTGACGCAGGCAACAAAACAGGCAACAAGTAAAGCAGTATTGAAAACGGCAACAAAAGCCAAAGACACGGATGCACAATCCGCGTTTGCGACAAAAACGGCTGGTAAGGAAGTGAGCGGCAAGAATGCGACACCACCGGCAAGAAAAGGGGCTCAGCCAGCAGAAGCGGCCGAATCCCAGCTCAGTGGAAAAACCAGGAGTGCATCTGCAGCCCGGCCAGAACCAGTATCCGTATCATCGAAAGCTTCTGTGACAATTAACAAAACCGATTCAAAGACAGTGACTAAGCCAACCAAGAATTCAGCGAAAGCTGCACCAGAGGTGCAGGAAATCAAAACCGGTTCTGCGCCTACCGTAAGCCAGACGACCGATGCTGCGGTGCTTGCCGCAATCGACACCTCCAGCTATGTACTGCCTGGGGTGAAGGTGCCTGGTCGCCGTGGCCGCAAACCAAAAGAATATCAGCCAGAGAATGAAGAAATCGCCGCGCTCAATGCAGTAGAGCGCGCCGAGATGAAAGCCATCGACAAGGCCAAGGCAAAAGACCGCAAGGCCAAAGAAAAGGCTTTGCTGAAAGATGCCTTCTCTTCTGATCCTGAGGCTACTGAAGAAGAACTCGAGCGCCGTCGCCAGAAACTGAAAACCCTGATCAAGCTGGGTAAAGACCGTGGCTACCTGACGTTCGCAGAGGTCAACGATCACTTGCCAGAAAACGTTGTCGACCCTGAAGCCATCGAAGGCATCATCGGTACTTTCAACGACATGGGCGTGGCCGTCTACGAGCAAGCCCCTGATGCTGAAACCCTGTTATTGTCGGATAACGTCGTCACTGTCACGACCGATGATGATGAAGTTGAAGCTGCTGCAGAAGCCGCACTGTCTACAGTTGACTCCGATTTTGGTCGCACCACTGACCCTGTGCGCATGTATATGCGTGAAATGGGTTCGGTTGAGTTGCTGACGCGCGAAGGCGAAATCGTCATCGCGAAGAAAATCGAAGAAGGCCTGAAAGACATGATACAGGCGATCTCCGCCTGCCCGACCACGATTGCAGAAATCCTGGCTGCTGCTGAGCGCATCGCTGCAGATGAAATCAAGATTGATGAAATCGTTGATGGCCTGGTTGACCCGAACGCCGACGAGCAGGCTGCGCCGGTAGTCGTGGTGGCTGCCGAAGAATCGTCTGAAGAAGACGAAGAAGAAGAGGAAGAAGAAGAGGAAGAAGAAGACGATGATGGCGGCGCCGCAGGCGCAGCCGCAATCTCTGCTGAACAACTCGAACAATTGAAGCGCGATGCTTTGGCAAAATTCGAAATCATTTCCACGAATTTTGACAAGATGCGCAAGTCCTACGAAAAAGAGGGCTACAACTCCAAGACTTACGTCAAGGCACAGGAAGCCATTTCTGGCGAACTGCTTGGTATACGCTTTACTGCAAAAGTCGTTGAAAAACTGTGCGACACCCTGCGCGGCCAGGTGGATGAAGTGCGCCATGTAGAAAAGCAGATACTGGAAGTTGTTGTCAATCGTTGCGGCATGCCACGTTCTCACTTCATTAAAGTTTTCCCTGGCAATGAAACCAATCTGAGCTGGGTTGAAGGTGAAGTGAATTCCGGTCATTCCTACAGTGCTGTGCTGGGCCGTAACATCCCTTCAGTGCAACAACTGCAGCAAAAACTGATAGACCTGCAAGCACGTGTTGTATTGCCATTGCCTGATCTGCGCAACATCAATAAAAAGATGTCTGCCGGTGAAATGAAAGCGCGCAAAGCCAAGCGTGAAATGACCGAGGCCAACTTGCGTCTGGTTATTTCCATCGCCAAGAAATACACCAACCGCGGTTTGCAATTCCTGGACTTGATTCAGGAAGGTAATATCGGTTTGATGAAAGCCGTCGACAAGTTTGAATATCGCCGCGGTTATAAATTCTCTACCTATGCAACATGGTGGATACGCCAGGCTATTACCCGTTCTATCGCCGACCAGGCACGCACGATTCGTATCCCTGTGCATATGATAGAAACGATTAATAAGATGAATCGTATCTCCCGTCAGATTTTGCAAGAGACAGGTGTAGAGCCTGATCCGGCAACGCTGGCGATCAAGATGGAAATGCCGGAAGATAAAATTCGCAAGATCATGAAGATTGCGAAAGAGCCGATTTCCATGGAAACACCGATAGGCGACGATGATGATTCCCATCTGGGCGACTTCATCGAAGACAATCACACACTGGCACCGGCTGACGCTGCTCTGCACGCCTCCATGCGCAATGTGGTCAAGGATGTACTCGATTCCCTGACTCCACGCGAAGCAAAAGTATTGCGCATGCGTTTTGGTGTAGAGATGTCGACCGACCACACTTTGGAAGAAGTGGGCAAGCAATTCGACGTGACCAGGGAGCGTATTCGTCAAATAGAAGCCAAGGCTTTGAGAAAATTACGTCATCCTTCACGTTCTGATAAGCTGAAGAGCTTCCTAGAAGGTAATTAATGTTATATAATGGGCGTCGGTTTTTTCGGTGCCCATTCAATTGATATTGTGCTGAGCTTTTTTTGTTGGCACAGTATTTTGCAGGTGGCAGCATCGGGCTTTTCCTGCAAACCTGAAGTATTTGTCCAATCCTGGATTATCCTCAGATTAAAGCAGGCAGAGCTTGCAGAAAGAATTGGGCCTCTAGCTCATGTTGGTTAGAGCAGCGGACTCATAACCCGCTGGTCAAGTAAAAAAAGCCAATAGAATCAAGTAGTTAGCTGAAAGGAAAAATCTCTAGGCTACACATAGGCTACGAAAAAAAACCTGTTTTGATCCTCAGCACCAGCGGATTCAAGGTATTTGTGGCATAATGTCGAAGAGTAAGTTTTAGGGCCTCTAGCTCATGTTGGTTAGAGCAGCGGACTTAGCAAGTGATATCCTGTAGCTCGTATGAGTATGGAAGTCATTGATTGGGTTGCCTTTAGGTAAGTTAGCTCTGCCTTTAGGTAGAACTGTTCAAATTCGGGGAAACCTCTGGTGAGCGATCATCGTGGCAATCCCGAGCGAAGCTCTCTTTAAGAGAGAACGTGTAGAGACTGTACGGACAGGTCGTAAAGACAAGAGACAGTCCAGACCACAAACCTGAAAGGGGCGGTGAAAACCGTAGTTGGTAAGCATAATCCGTTGGTACCGTGTTCGACTCACGGGAGGCCCACCAAAATAAGCCGCAATATCTTATAGATATTGCGGCTTTCTTCTTTTGGAAAAGCTCTTATATTTCCGATTAGGGGCAGGTTTTGAATGTCATGCTGAAACGTATTTGCAGTAATTTTTTTCGGGCAGGCACCAGGTTGCCCTAAATTTTAAAAGGGGATATGGGTGATCGATTATGTAGAAATATTCAACGAATTCAAAGAGAAATTGACTTCGGAAAATCACGTAAAAACAGTAGATATAACAAATAACATAAAAGATTTTTTCATCGAGAAGTTCTCGAAGGACTTTTTCGTAGCACCAAGGAAAAGTCATAATGTAAAGGAGTTTTTAGTTGATGTTACAGTCTCTACGAGAAATCCACGTGATCTAATCAAATTTGCAGGTAGCAAATTTCGGCTACTTCTGGCGGTGGAGTCTGAGCTAGGAGGGGTGGGCGCGGGCTCTCCAAAACAATTGCATGCAAATGTGCTGGAAGATTTTGCGAAACTTCTTTTAGTTAAATCTGAATATAAGATTTTGATTTTTACATCACTAGCCAACTCGATTGAGCAAAATCATATTCAAGACAGAGTCGAGGAAATACATCGCGCATTTAGAGATGTAAATCACGATACGGATATTTTGCTCATACATCTGGAGGCTATTCCTAAAAAGACAAATGGTAGGCCTACTAATCCTACAATTAATCTTAAACGGGATACGATGTCTGCATTTCTTCTATCCGTGGATAGGGGAGTTATAACACTTGACCAATTGATTGAGGGATATCGTCAAGTTGAAAGCTAGGGTGCTCTTTTCCGCAAAAATGCATCCTTGCGTAAGTATCAGGAAGAGGCTAAAAACTAGCTTTGAAATAACGTGGTCCAGTTAAATATCGACTACTTTAATTCTAGAAAGTTACGGTAAAGTTTGATAGATCGTCTCAATTGACTTCTAACCGACATTGATAGGGCTTGAAATTCTGACTCTTGGGATAAATTAAATAGAATCTGATCGGTTTTCAATTTTGGGTTTAGTTCAGTTAACGAAGACGCACGGTTCAAGCGGCACAGAACATCTCCCGCAGACCGTACACTAAAATTTTTTGTCTTGATGAGCCAATTTTTGAAATTCTCATTCATCTTTTTTCTCTGTTTTTTTCAAATATTTTTTGATCGAAGTTGCGACATATTTGCCTAGCTCTACAGGAACTGCATTTCCAATCATTTGTTCTAAATCTGTTTTTGACCCCGTCCATTGGAAATTTTTTGGAAAGGTTTGTATTCTAGATCTTTCAACGGTTGTTAATGGCCTAATTCCAATAGGTTCAACTGGATCTCCATCATGTTTTAAATAATTTGGTGGAACGGGCCTGTTGACTCCCCTAACAGTTGGAGCAGGTTCATCAATTGAAAATATACCCCTACGGCTGTAATTCCTTGGGTGTCTATAATAATGTTCAAGTCCTAACTCATCACCAAAGTAATCTCGCAACGTCATCGGTGCTTTGCTTAATCCTGATAAGAGTATCTCGTCTAGAAAACCATCTTGAGCATTGAGTTTTCCGACGCAAAAAAAGCGTTTTCTTTTTTGCGGCACGCCACACAGACTTGCATTCAGCACATTTTCAGACAGGCCATAACCTGCCTTTTTGAAAATCTTTCTAGCATTCTTATAGGCATCACTATTTTGTGCCCTATCTACATTCTCCATTACAAACCATTCGGGCAAAATCTTTGAGATTATCTTCGCATAGGATGAAGTTAAATCAGCTCTGCCTCCCTCGCTTCTTTTCCCTGCATGCGAAAAATCTTGGCAAGGTGGTCCACCAATAATTATGTCAGGTGTAAACTCTTTGATTAAGTCTGATGCAGCAGTCTCGTTTGATAGATCTAGGACGTGGGCGGGGTGCTTGAAATTTAAACTGTAAATATTAATGGCTTTGTCCCAGGAGTCATAGGAAGCTTTTATCTTAAAGCCAGCTTTTTGAAATCCTAGGGATAGGCCACCAACGCCACAAAACAGATCTACCGTATTCATCATAACTTTCAATATTACTCGTTGGCGTCAATATATTGACGTCGACGAGTAATGTCAAGACGTTTTTTGAGGTTTTTAAGTAGATAAATTGTAGCTAGTTGTCCTCATTGACATCGTCTGCTGGTTCTATTTCAAATAGATGTCTCGCAGTAAAAAATATTGATGCGTCAAACCGTCTTTCTGGACTCAGAATTTTTTCACCGCCACCCAAAATTATGTGCCTGAGAACCTCTTTTTTTAAACATGGATTCAAAAGACGAGGATGTTTCATGTAGCTATTTGTCACCGATCCATTTAGCGAACATTCTTTGTCAGTCTGGTTTCCAAGTTGCATTCCACGAAATATGCGACCTATGTTTGTTTTTTCTTTTGAGAATAGCTCATACAAGCATCTCAGCAATCTGGCGCTCGCTCTCAAGTATCTGGAGACGGGAATTATTTTTGCATTTTTCTGTATTTTTTGCGTAGATCTTCTCTTTGATTCTTTTCGTTCCTGATTGATAATCAGGCGACATAGAGCCATGTCGCTCCAGACAAATATGTCAAACGCATTTTCAGATAGCTCAGGACTTTTACCCTGTGTCTTCCAGATAGGTTGTAGTAAGAACGGCTCTTGAAAAGAAAAATATTGCTGTTGGAATATGTCCAAAATTCCAATGATTTGGTCCCGATGTTGACCAATCTCAACTTCGTTTTCCCAATTGTTTATTGCCTCAGCAACTGGCTCTAGAAGCTCTTTGATTTCTTTAGCTTTGTGTTTTAAGGAGTGATATATGCCTAGTGATGCATAAGAAGTGGAGTCGGGGCGAATGACTAGCTCGGTGCCCCACATTGACTGGTCCTTTTTTGTTTCCGTTGCATTGTCTGGAAGAACGGTTAATTTGACCTCAAGTGGCCTTACGTAATTTCCAGACTTCTTAATGACCAAATCAATATGATCCAATTTGTCTAAAGCATATTCAGAATAGGGGGCATAAGGAGATTCAAAAAGAAACTCTAAATCTTCTTTTGTTCCTTCAGTTTTAAATATGTCATGAAAACTTAGGCTCGCGTCACTCGCACAAGTTGAAAGGTCTTCATTGAGATTGATATAAACGGGATTAATATTTTGATCCATCATCCAGCAAGCAAGTGAGGCGGGAAATGTGCTGTTGAACTGGTTTTTCCCCCAAAGAGCTAATCCATGCCGGTTTGATTTTGATATTCCATATAGATTAGGCTTTACGGAGCTAGGATTGTCGTTATTTGTATCGCTCATTATTCTTTATCGTAAAGTTGCATTAAATTTTTTAACAAGTGCAAAAATGTTGAAGAGCTCTTGATAACGTTAACTTATTGTATCGACAATGGTCTTAGGCTGCAATCGATGAAAAGGGGGAATAATATTTAGACAGGTTGAGGAGGATAGAAAAGCCGCAAATTACCTTTGTTGAAAAATATCTATTTTTGTTTTGCTATTGCTAATTGCGCATTAAATTCAATGAATTAGGATAAATAAATTCAATTCCTCTAAAGTGTAAGCTCTTCATTGCAGGGGAATCTTATCTATTGCTCAGCTTGAAGTTATATGGTGGTATCATGTGCGATTAATTGCCGACTATCTTTAACTCAGCGGAAATTCATCAATATTCTTCATGGTAAGTTTAGTTCTTGTGTGTTCCCTGAAATAAATTTAGCCACTTCTAGAAATTGCAATTTGTAGCCTAGCGTAGCCTTGGCGAGAAAAATGCCCCAAAAAGCTGCAAATTGAGTCCCAAAATGTAGCCTAGGCTACCTCTAGGCTACAAGAGAGTGCGATTTAGTGGGTTCCAATGAGTGTGAGTGAGTAGAAAGCGCAAATATTAATTCTTTTAAAATCAATGGCTTATCAAGAAGAGCAAGCAATCATAAGGGTTTCAGCGTGTTTGAAAAAATGACTCATAATCCGTTGGTACCGTGTTCGACTCACGGGAGGCCCACCAATTACCATGACTGATATCAAGTCCCCAGCTATACCTACTACTGAACAAACTGCGCCACAAGTGAAGTTTGCTGATTTCGGCCTGGCGCCGGAAATCTTGCGCGCCCTGACAGATCAGGGTTATGTGCATCCAACCCCCATTCAAGAACAGGCTATCCCGGTAGTCTTGCAAGGCCGTGATGTCATGGGCGCAGCCCAGACCGGCACAGGCAAGACTGCAGGTTTTTCTCTGCCCATCATCCAGTTATTGCTGGCTCATGCAAGCAATAGTGCTTCACCAGCCCGCCATCCTGTACGCGCCTTGATTTTGACGCCAACACGTGAACTGGCTGACCAGGTTGCAGAAAACGTCAAAGCTTATTCCCGTCACACGCCCTTGCGTTCTACGGTCGTATTTGGCGGCATGGACATGGCACCGCAGACGGCAATCTTGCGCAACGGCGTAGAGATCGTGATTGCCACGCCTGGCCGTTTACTTGATCACGTACAGCAAAAAACTGTCAACCTGTCGCAGGTCCAGATCCTGGTCATGGATGAGGCAGACCGCATGCTGGACATGGGTTTCCTGCCTGACTTGCAGCGCATCATCAACCTGCTGCCTAAAAAACGCCAGAACCTGATGTTCTCTGCGACTTTCTCGCAAGAGATCAAAAAGCTCGCTGCCAGTTTCCTGACCAACCCACAGACTATAGAAGTAGCGCGCAGCAATGCGACTGCTGACAATGTCACGCAGATTTTGTACAAGGTATCGACGGAAGAAAAACGCGACGCAGTGTCCTTCATCATCCGTGAGCGTGGTCTGAAGCAAGTCATCGTGTTCTCCAACACCAAGATAGGTGCATCACGCCTGGCAGTGCACCTGGTCAAGCAGGGTGTCAAAGCATCTGCCATCCATGGTGACAAGTCACAGCAAGAACGCATGGCTGCCCTCGAAGCCTTCAAACAAGGTGAGGTTGAAGTGCTGGTGGCAACGGACGTTGCTGCGCGTGGTCTCGACATTGCTGAACTGCCTTGCGTCATCAATTTTGATTTGCCATATAACGCCGAAGACTATGTCCACCGCATAGGTCGTACTGGTCGTGCCGGTGCCAAGGGTGATGCTATCTCCCTGCATACAGACCAGGATGAACGTCTGCTGATCGACATCGAAAAAATGATCAAGCAAAAAATCGTGCGCCTGAATCTGGCCGGTTTTGTTGCGGCATCAGTGCATCAGCCAGAACACCGTGCACCGCGTGAGCGTGGTGAACAAAGTGATCGTGGCGGCCGTGACCGTTCTGACCGTGGTGAAAGAAGCGAACGTCCGGCACGCAGCTATCAGCCACCAAAAGAAAAAGTCGATCCATGGTTCCTCAAGCCTTATGAACCAAGTTCAGGTGCCAGTTCGACCAGTAATAATACGACAGCCTCAATGGCTTCGCCATCGAATGCCAGCACACCAGCCAAGCCACAAAAACGTGCGGCTTTGTTGGGTGGGTTTCCCAAGGCTTAAAGGTCGGCAAGGCAAGGAATATAAATTGCCGGGTACGTTTATCCTGTAGGTTGGGCTACGGTTTATCAGCCCAACACTCGGCGTTTAAATGACGTATACGTTTATTGATGTACAGTATTGGGCTGATGAAGCGTAGCCCAGCGCGGCCCGGCCTGGCGAGGCCCGGCCTAGCGCGGCCCGGCCCAACCTACGTTTAATCATCCTCCCGCCCACACCAAATTCGCCGCACACAAATCCTCCAGCGCCGTCCCCACTGATTTAAACACGGTAATCTCTGCAGCACTCTTGCGCCCGGCATGTTGGCCAGAACACAGCTCCGCCAGTTCAGCAACAATTGCTGACTTCAATAAACTGCCATTTGCCAGCGTCTGCGTAATATCTCCAGCTTCCGCAAGGGCGCCAGCATACGTATCGACAAACACGGTTGCGCGGCTCATCAATGAATCATCCACTTCCCGCATGTCTGGCTTGAAACCGCCAACGAGATCCAGGTGCGTACCTGCTCTGACATAGTCACTCAATACGATAGGTGTCTTGCTGGTCGTCGCGCAGCAAATGATGTCGGCTGCGTGGCAGGCACTGGCCAGGTCTTCGACAATATGCAATCGGATATGTGCGGGCAATTCTGCATGCTCGCGTATTACTTGCGCAGTCTTTGCTGACTTCTCGACGGATCTGCCCCAGATACTGATATCGCTAATTGCCCTGCTCTGACAATGCGCAACGGCGACATGCGGTGCCAGGCTGCCATTCCCCACCAGCAGCAAATGCTGCGCATCGTTGCGTGAAGCATAGGATGATGCGAGAGCTGATGCGGCAGCAGTACGTCGCAAAGTCAGTTCCTCACCATCCATCAGCGCCAGTGGTGCACCTGTTTTTGTATCAAACAAGATAAAGACCGCATGCACAGTGGGCATGTCAGTATTGTGTGGTGCCACCGTCACCAGCTTCACGCCCAGATGCCCTTGCGGCTGCCATACCGGCATCAATAACAGGCTGGAGCTATCTGCTTCTGACAAAGTATGTGCATGCCGCTTGGGCGCCGTCATGTCTTGCGTAAAAGCCTGCCGCAAGGCAGGTATCAGTGTGGCATAGGGCAGGGCGGTGCTGACTTGTTCTTTGCTGAAATAAGGAATCATGGGCAGATAACATTGAATTGGTTTAGCTGATTTACTTGCCGGATTGTCCCAGCGGTATCCGAATATAACTGGTATTCAATAATTGCAGTTGAATTGGCGCACCTGCATCAGCGATGGTTTCATCACTGACATCTTTGCCTGAACCATAGTTGATCTGCAGATCAGCCTGTTTCGGTATGCCGACGACAATCACGATTTTGCTGCCAGCCTGCATTTGCCTGCTGGTGATGCGTTTGGCTGTGAAGTTGACAGTCTGGCGTTTGCCAGCTTGCAGTAACTGGCGCTTGCTACTGTCTTTGGCATAGCTGGCCCGGCCCAGATAAGAAGCCAGTTCAAAATAATCGCCATTCGGCATTTGCTCAAACAGCGTGACATTCAAGTCCACATCTTTCTTGTTGACGATGAAATCCAGGTGACCCGCAAACAGACCGCTGATCTCAGTCGCTTGAGGCAATACATCTGAGACAAAGGCCAGGGCGTTGCGGCTGTTCAAAGTCTTGCTGACGCGCGGCAGGCTTTCCTGTTGATTGACATCGTCACGCTTGCTCATATCCACAGTCAGCTTAAGTGGTGGTTGTTTCGCATCAGGCTTTTGCAGCAAGCTGTAGCTGGTATTTTGTTGTGCTGGCTTGCCGAGATAATAGTCAACATGCGTACTTTGCATGGCAGCCAGGCTGGGGGCATGCTTCCAGATATTCGCGCCCATGACCTGATAGTTGACCTTGTCTTTCAGGATAGCCGGTTTAGGTGTGCCTTTGAATTGATGGTCCAGCCATTGCAAGCGCAATGCCTGCAAATCCTGTTTGGCGACTTCTTCTACGGTGTAGCCAGATTCATTGGCTGGTATGCCAGCTTGCATGGCAAAATGGCTGTAAGGGCCTATCAGTAAAGTGTGGTCAGCATTGGGCAGATAACGACTGTGCTCCTGGAAATAATACAGGGCGCCGACTTGCGCACCATCGAAATAACCGGTGGTACTCAGGATGGGGATATTCACCGCTGAGAATTCTTGCTGGTACGGGATCATGGCTTGCCAGTATTGGTCATAAGCAGGATGCTGCAGCCAGCGCCTGTGCACAGGATTGGCAACCCCGTCTATGCTGTCAAGTTCGCGGTAAGCTATGCCTTTCTGGTACCAGGCCTTGTCGAGATTCTGCCAGCGCTTTTCATCACCATAGGCCTCATTGTCCAGGGTCTTGTTGTTCGTCACATAGGGTACCCATGGATACAGAAAATTCATGAAGACATTACCCTCGGCTGGTATGTCAACACCTGGCGCGGCACTGGCAGACACCGCCATCGCTTTCAGCGACTTCGGTATTTTCTTTGCGACTGACCATTGCGTGAAAGCGCTGTAACTTCCACCATACATGCCGACCCTGCCATCACTCCAGCCCTGTTTTTCTATCCAGGCTATGACAGCGCGGGCATCGTCACCATCATGTTCATAAGGGACGATGGCATCAGGGCTGCGGCCCTTGCCGCGAGTAAAACTGACGATGCCAGCATAACCATGCGAGGCCATTTTCTTTGCATCGGCGCGACTCCAGTTATCGTCGGCATAAATGGTAAAGGTCATTAATGTCGGATACTTTTTTGTATCCGTATTTTTATCTTTACCTTTGGGGCGTATCAGCAGGGTGGAGATGCGCGCACCATCTGCAGTGGGTATCAGTAATTCTTCCGTGATAAAGCGCCGCTGTTCATCTTCTTTCAACATGGCCGGGCTTAATGGATTAATCTTTGAATACACCAGCCATGCCAGATACTGGCGACTCAGGTTCAGGGCATCTTTCACAGGCAAGGCTGTTTTGCCGGCATGCTCTTTCAACTGTCGCTGCAAATCCACTTCCAGGCGTTCAGCCGAAGTGCCCAGCGAGAAAGTCGCATCGTCTGCCTGCAAATCATCCAGGCCAGCAAACACGTCCCTGAAAGCCAGCTTGTATGCCTCTTCGAAACTCAGCTTCTGCTGGGTTTGCAATTCCAGCGTTCTGGCATACAAGTCATAGGCAACAAACAAAGTGCCGGTATTGTTTTGCCCACGCTGCTTTGCCTGCGCCCGCCATTCCTGTATGGCCTGGCGGGCAGACTCCGGCTGTGATGTGAGTAACTGCAGGCGAAACAATTGATTGGCATCCCATTTTTTTCCTTCCATGCCACCACGTTCAAGCAGAGACTTTGCCAGTGCAGCCATGCTCTTATCCATCGTGGCCGTCTGGGTCAGGCCTGGTCCAGCAATTGCGACTGGCTCATCATTCGTCTGTGCTACAACAGCATTTTGCAGGTTCAATAAAACAACAGCAGCGGCAAGATGAATGTAGAAACGCATGGTTGACCTCAAGGCGGATATGAGAAAAAACAGCATTAAAAAATGGCCTTAAAGATAACATGATTTATGCGCTCCAAATCAAAAAATCAGCTCAAAAAATCAGCTATTTGGCTGCTTGTCGCCAATGCCGCTTTCAACCGGCGTTTCTTCAAACTGGGCAATCCTGGCGATGAACTGGCGGCTCTGGATAATGTTCTTGCCTGCCAGGGCATCAGTAAAAGCCTGGAAGCGGGCAGAGTGAGTCAGCTTGCCGGACAACAGCCTGGAAATACCGATCGCCAATGGTATAAACAATATGCCCCCTATCAGGCTGGGCAGGATGAAGTTCTCGGTTTTCAAATACAAATCCACCCCGAATACTCCTTTAAAAAGCACAATGATGAAGGGTATGAACCACACTACCTGCCCCAATAGAAATGCCCACTTGAACAAGTTCAGCCGTCTGGCCTTATGCTCAGCCAAGCGTTTTTGTACTACCGTGATGGGCTGCCCAAAATCCATGCCTTGCAAGGCATGGCGCAGCCTGTGATTAAGTATGGGCATAGGAATAGTCCAGGCCAGCAGGGCCAGGGCGGGCAGGGCAAATTGCCATTCGCTGATATGCTTGCCCAGGAACCAGATAAGGTAAACAACGACAGGTATGCCGGTAATGATTTCATATTTATCGGTCCAACCCCATTTTGCGATGTCGCGCCTGTGTTGTTCCAGTAAAGACAGACGCAGCATCTGGGTGTTCATTCTCACTGCCTGCTCCAGGCGCTGGTCCCTGGCGTCCCATTCGGCTTTCAAAAGATCGAGATTCATCTTAGTTTCCTTCTGCAAAGCGGGTTTGCAATTTTTGTTTGATGCGTGTCATACGCGTTGCAACATTACTGGCGTTCAAGCCCATGATGCTGGCGATTTCATCGTTGCTATAACCATCCATGAACAACAGGATCAATGCGCGGTTAAGTTCGTCCAGCTCGCTGATGAGCTTGTCCAGCGTGCGCATATTGTCGCTCTGGGCGCTATAGAGCTGGTCAGCCTCGGCAATATCCAGGCCAAACTCTTCCAGCGGTAAAGTATCGCGCACTTGTCGTGTCTCACTGCGGTAGTGTGAGATCGCCACGTTCATGGCAATGCGGTACATCCAGGTAGAAAACTGCACGCGCTGGTCAAAGCTGCGAAACGAGCGCCACAACTGCATGACCATGTCCTGCACCAGATCACGCCTGTCTTCAGCATGACGGCAATAGCTATACGCCACCTTGTATAACAGGCGTTTATGTGAAGCGAGTTGCTGCAAGAAGAGTTCTTCGTCCATATGCTTCAGCTTGTTTATGTATCTTCAGCTCGTGCAGGCTTTGACTGGCGCTGGCCATTCAAAACCTTGCCGATAAAAGTAAACCTCACCAGATAGTGATAACTCAGTAAAGCCACCGTCAGCGTTCCCAGCAAGACCGCCGCTAGTTTGAACACCCAGTGCCATTCACTGCGCGACACCAGTGCCTGCAAAGCCATTACCAGCGGCAGATGCACCAGATAAACCCAGTAAGAAGCATCTGCCAGATACCGTATTCCCAGGCTTGCATGATGCATGAATTTTAATGCCATGCCTGTCAGGCCAAAACAAAAATTCCAGGCGGCTGTCGCATACAGGCAGGCATAGATCAATTTGTTTTCATCATGAACCGCTGGCATCAATTGCGGTGCCAGTTCTGTCAAATATAAACAGACTCCTGCCATCAAGACAGCCAGGCACAAATGCCAGGCCCAGCGCTTTTGCCACTGCATCAGGCTGGCTGGTGACTGCTGCAACATCCAGCCAAAACCAAACGCCATCCCAAAACTGACCCAGGCAGCACGGCCAGGGTAGAGTGACTGATCAGGCGTAGGTACGCCAAACCAACTGACCCAGTAAGGTGTATAAAACAGGGCCAGTGCCACTGGCAGCGCCAGCAAGACAGGGCCAAACCAGCCTGCCAGCGCAGGCGTCAGCACATCTGCAAAACGCTGCAGACGTGGCAGCGCCCCCAACTGCCTGCAGCATGCCCAGACACTGAGGTACACCGCATACAGCAGCGCCAGCATATACAAGAACCACAAGTGCGCCAGTGGAAAACTATCAGCCGTAAAAGCAGGCGAGGGTGGTGACTTGCTTGGCAGGCTGCCACCATTGCGTACCCAGGCCGCCAGCACAATGGCAGCAACGATGGCGGTAAATATCACAGGCCAGCCAAGCAGCAAGGGCAGGGCTATACGTTTCAATCTGTCTTTGACAAAAACCGGCAAGCCCTTCTTTTGCAAAGCCATATGCGCAAAATAACCAGCCAGCATAAAAAACAGTGGCATCCTGAACTGGTGGATAACAAAAAATACTGGCCCCAGCAATTCAGTTTTTTGATTGTCGCTAACCACCCAAAAGAATTTTGCGCCAGGTAAAAAAGACATGCTGGCATGCAGCAGCACACCCAGCATCAAAGCCCCGGCACGCAAGGCATCCAGGCCATGCAGGCGTTCCGTCGGGGTTGCAACTGTCGCCGGCCTGGCTATTGCGGGCGACGCAGTTGATGTAGCTGGAGTAGCCGTATCCATCATCACATTGCTTTGCATGACGGCTCAATTCCCGGTGCGTTGAAAACGGCTAAGAGCAATCGCCGGATTATTTTCCACCGCGTCCACCACCATGCTCATGCGTTGCGTTGCGCTTGCTCCCTTGGTGCCTATCTCAAAGCGATAAGCCATCATCAGGCCATCCTGCATGCGATAGTCGCTGGTATACACTTCCAGCTCAGTCATGCGACCCATGACCGGGCGTTTTTGCAGGCGCTTGATTTCCAGAAAACTATCGGCATCCAGATAAATAGTTGATTCACCCGTGGCCGGTACGCTGACTTTCAATACATGTACACGTCGCCCATCCTGAGTATCCAGCCCGGCATACTGCAAGGGGAAGCCCTGCTTTTGCGCCGCCACCAAAATGCCGTCAAAATAACTTTCTTCCAGCATGGCAGGTAATTCTTCCGTAGGCATATCAACAGCCCGTTTGCCACTAGGCAGGAAAGGGTCTATCTTCCACGCGTCCTTGCCGTCATAACTTGATACCTGCAACTGCCCCTGTACCGACACATCCCGGCGCAGTAAATTTGGCCGTTTCGCTTCCACCGTTGTCGGTATCTCAAATGGTGCCAGCCCTATGATGCGCAGCCTGGCCCGGCGCGACTGCACCTTGCTGAAATCCCCCAGCGCAGCCAAATGGCGCTGCATGATAGCCTCCAGCGCCAGGCTGGCGGGGGTAGGTATAGAAGCGGAAGGACTGCTCTTGGCAGGCTGCGCAATTGCAGCACCACACCAGCAGACAAGAAAAAAACTATAGATGAAACCGCGTAGCAAAACAGACATGATATCTCCCTGAAATATTGAATTCATGTTTGGCGTGCCTTAAATCCTGGATCTACCGTGCATCCATCTCGCATCGCCAAACTCTTATTCTGTTATTCGCAAGGGAGGGGGGAAATTTACAGCCAGATTGAAATTATTTTTTACTGGCATAAAAGCAATATCCTTGGCTGATGGTTAATCAGGCTTGCATTGGTTATAATCTGCCCATGCGTATTTCTTCCCGACTCAGACAATTAACTATATGGCTTGCCTGTCTTGCCTTGTTGGTTAATGTGCTTAGTGGTTTATTGCCAGCCATGGCCGGGGGAATGGCGTCAGGAACGCTTGCAGGTAGCAAGCCCGGGGTTGTTGAGGTTTGCAGTGTCGAGGGTGTCAAGCTGATTGATGCCGTGACAGGCAAGCTTATCAAGCTGGTGGCTGGCAAGCCTGGGCAGGACCAGCGGCATATGGCAGCGCATTGTGCTTATTGCTTGCCGCATGCGGGACATGATTTTGTATTGCCGGGGCTGCTTGCTGATGTCGCGCCGGGCAATGGGGCAGAGGCTATGCCGCCACTGTTTTATCTTTCATCGCATATTCTTTTTATCTGGATCGCTGCGCAGCCGCGTGGCCCGCCCATCTCTTTTGCTTAAATATCTTCCGGTTTTACCTGCGTCCATTGTTGAGCGCGGGTAAAGCGACATTAATCCATCACCATCCCTTATGGTGAGTGAAGAAAACGAAACCGAAATGAAACGTCGTTCCGTATTGACGCTGCTTGGCAGCATGTCATTGCTGGCTTGCAGCCGCACGCCTGTGGCTTTTAATGGCATTGATATTACCGGTGCTAAATATGCCAGTGATTTTCAACTGCGCGGGCATGATGGCAAGGAGTACAGCCTGGCCAGTTTCAAGGGCAAGTATCTGCTGATATTTTTTGGCTTTACCCAATGCCCTGATGTTTGTCCTACGGCCCTGAGCCGTGCTGTACACATACGCAAATTATTGGCTGACAAGGCTGAGCAATTGCAGGTGATTTTCATTACCATAGACCCGGAAAGAGATACCCCGGAATTGCTGGCGCAATATATGAAAGCATTTGACCCCGGCTTTTTGGGCTTGTATGGTGATATGAAGAAAACGCAAGAAGTGGCCGCTGACTTCAAGGTATTTTACCAAAAAGTGCCCAGTGGCAGTTCTTATACGATGGATCATACGGCCATCACTTATGTGTTTGATGCCCAGGGAAAAATCCGTCTGGCTTTGAAACATGAACAGACAGCAGAGCAATGTGCAGCAGATTTGCGTGCACTGATGGCTGCCTGAACTGTTAATCTATCAATTATCTCAAGGAAAACAATATGAACAATATCAATAAAATCATGGTGGCAGTTGCCGCTTCAGTGTTGGCTATTTCTGCTCAGGCGCAAGTGACAGTCAGCGATGCCTGGGTGCGCGCTACTGTGGCACAGCAAAAAGCAACGGGTGCTTTCATGCAACTCAAATCGGCCAAGGATGTGCGCTTGCTGGAAGTGCGCTCGCCAGTAGCGGGTGTAGCCGAAATCCATAAAATGGAAATGGCCGACAACATGATGAAGATGCGTGCCGTTGACAGCATAGACCTGCCAGCAGGCAAGGCTGTGGAGCTTAAGCCTGGTGCTTATCACATCATGCTGATGGACTTGAAAGCCCAGGTCAAGGATGGCGATGTAGTGCCGGTTACCCTGGTTGTCGAAGGCAAGGACAAGAAGCGCGAAACCATAGAAGTCAAGGCTATCGCGAAACCCTTGAACCAGGCAACGCAGCATTGATGGAGGCACTATGAATAAAGCCAGGGGAACCAGGTTTGCCAGTTTCACGAAGCTGATGCAGTGCTTTAATATTGCGGCAATTTGCGCGCTGGCGGTATGGCATGCCTATGCATTTTATGTGCATCGTCTGACTGCTCAAGAGGCGCATCCTGCTGCGCCTGTATTTGAGTTCCAACCTGTACCAGTAAAACAGCAAAATGCATCAAGGAGTAGTGTATGAACAAACGAGTATTCATCAGCCTCTTCGTCGTGGGTAATATGCTGGCAACAGGTGCGCATGCTCATGTCACACTGGAGCAGCCAAGTGCCAATGCAGGTGCCTACCATAAGCTGACGTTTAAAATTGGTCATGGCTGTGAGGGTAGTGCGACCACCGCAGTGAAGGTCAGCATCCCTGACAACGTCAGTGGTGCCAAGCCCATGCCTAAAGCTGGCTGGGCAATCGACACAAGCATACAGCCCTTGAAAGTGCCGTATAACTCTCATGGTAAAACCATTACCCAGGATGTACGTGAAGTAAGCTGGACTGGCGGCCCTTTGCCTGATGCCTATTATGATGAGTTTGCCATACAGGTGAAGTTGCCAGAAAAGGCGGGGAAGGTGTATTTCAAAGTGACGCAGCTATGTGAAAAGGGCAGGCTGGACTGGGTGGAAATCCCGGCAGACGGCCAGACTGCCAAAGGTTTTAAAGCACCTGCACCAGTGCTGGAAGTCAAAGAAAAGGCAGAAGCTGCACATCAGCATTAATGCTTTAGCCTGTCAAAATAAACCCCTTGCGCAAACTCTTGAGCAAGGGGTTTATTTTGTGTGCTGCCTATATTCATTCGGAACTGTTTCAGGAAACTTTTCACGCTTTTCAACTTAAGCAGTGTTTTATTCCGACTCGAATATCTTCTCTATCGGTAGCTGGAACAATTTGGCAATACTGAAAGCCAATGGCAGGCTGGGGTCGTAGCGGCCAGTTTCTATCGCATTCACGGTCTGGCGAGATACTTCCAGCAGGTCGGCCAACTGGGCCTGGCTCCATTCGCGCTGTGCGCGCAATTCTCTGACGATGTTTTTCATTGCGACTTTTCTTTCCAGCTGCGCAGACAGCTGATGCCCCCCCAGGAGCCCATGATCAGAGACCAGGTCGCAAACATGCTGAGTTTGGGAAAACCTGTGATTTCCATGAAGCCATAGCTGAGGGAAAAGGCGGCTGTGAAAGCTGCTGCCATTCCCAGATTCTCGAGCGACCAGATACGTATATATTCATCCATGCGCTGGAATTGGCGGACAATAGTCCACACCATCAGCAAGGCGGGCAGTATGGGGCTGGCGATCAGCAGGCTGCGCAGTGGCCCGGCAGGAACTGAGTCTGCATAGATACTGCTGGTCAGTACAAACAGGCAATACACGCCCAGTGTGGCAAACAGTTCGCGAAAATAAAGGGCCTTGGCTTGTTTCTCACGCATGATTTCTCCTGACGGGAAAATTGAATAGGTAAAGTTTACTTTACATATCAAGATATAAAAAATGCCCGGGTGCTGGGCAAGTTCATGCAGGACAGAGTTCTCCTGAAGGCCAGGGGGCTTATCTCAAGACATGTAAAGTATGCTTGTCATCATATATCAAAAAATATTCATGTCAAGTACGCTTTACATAAAAATCGTTTTTAACTGGACTGGGGAAGTGAAAAATTAAAAAGGCTTGCAGAAAATCATTCTGCAAGCCTTGCTGCTTGTTTCTCTTGGGCTTAACAGCCCAGACATTACAAGATATTCAAAGTCACTTCGATATTGCCACGTGTTGCATTGGAATAAGGGCAAACTTCATGTGCCTTGTGTACCAATGCTTCTGCTTCTGCGCGATCCATGCCAGGCAGGCTGACGTTCAGTGTCACTGCCAGACCAAAGCCGCCTTTACCATTTGGGCCTATGCCTACCAGGCCATTGATGGATACGTCGGCAGGCAGGGCGATTTTGCCAGCAGCGGCAACAAATTTCATTGCGCCGATAAAACAGGCAGAGTAACCGGCAGCAAACAATTGCTCAGGATTAGTGCCTTCGCCGCCCGCGCCACCGAGTTCTTTTGGTGTCGTCAGTTTGACAGAAAGTTGATTGTCGCTGGAAACGGCACGGCCATCACGACCGCCAGTTGCTGTTGCATTTGCTGTGTAAAGTACTTGCATGATGAACTCCTGATTTAAATTACTGGTTGATTGACTTATTCATTTACTGAGTTACTGAGCTACTTACTAGGTTACTGAGCTACTTACTAGGTTTATTAAGTTCGACTGCTGAGTCGATGGATGAACTATAGCGAACAATTTAATTGTGTGCAATCTAAATCGTGATTGTCTTTTTCTATCATCGCGATAGCATCAGCAAGCCAGATTAGTTCAAACGGAAGAAAATGTTAAGGCTTTATTAACTCAAGGATTCAATAAATCAAGGATTTAATGGTTTAAGTATCTAATAGTTCATTCCGCAAATCACTGAGCTGGCTGCGCAATTGCATCAGGGTTTCCTTGCTTTGCCCGCTGGCACAGAGGATTTTTTGCGGGATATCCAGGGCCGCATTGCGTAAATCCTTGCCTGCCGGGGTCAGCGTGATCCTGACCTGGCGTTCATCGCTTTCGTCGCGATGGCGCTCCAGCAGCCCATTGGCTTCCAGGCGTTTCAACAAAGGCGTCAGGGTGCCAGAATCCAGGAAGAGGGCATGGCCTATGTCTTTGACGAGCACATTATCTTGTTCCCACAAGACCAGCATGACCAGGTATTGCGGGTAAGTCAGGCCTAGAGCATCGAGCATGGGCTTGTAAGCCTTGGTCAGCGCCAGGGATGATGAATAAAGCGCAAAGCAGAATTGATTTTCCAGTGCCAGCATATTGATGGGCGTTTCTGCGGGTGTTTTCATTTTGGCACTCTGGCAAATTTGTGTAGGGGGATATGCAGGCATGATAAACAGTTTTTGCATCTGCTGTGCTGAACTTGCTGACCTGGAGACTAACGCCGCTATTGACGCAGGGTATAATGTCGCCCATTGCGCGTGCACTGCCACGCCCCACTGTAAGAGGTAAAACGTGACTTTCATAGAAAAACTTTCCGCTGTCTGGACAGCCAATAATTCCCTGTTGTGCGTGGGCCTTGACCCGGATGTCAGCCGCTTCCCGGCTGAACTTGCGGGCAAGCCTGATGCCATTTATGCATTCTGTAAAACCGTGGTGGATGCCACTGCAGACCTGGCTTGCTCCTTCAAGCCGCAAATTGCTTATTTTGCTGCCCTGCGTGCTGAAGACCAGCTGGAAGAAATCTGTCGCTATATCAAGTCTGCTTATCCGCATCTCCCGGTGATACTTGATGCCAAGCGTGGCGATATCGGTGCGACAGCAGAGCAATATGCGCGCGAAGCTTTTGAGCGTTATGACGCTGATGCAGTGACTGTCAATCCTTACATGGGTTTTGATTCAGTCGCGCCTTATCTGGAATGGAAAGACCGCGGTGCCATCGTGCTCTGTCGTACTTCCAATGCGGGTGGCTCTGACCTGCAATTTCTTGATGTCGGCGGCAAGCCCTTGTACCAGCATGTGGCGCAACTGGTGGCTGATAAATGGAATACCAATGGCCAGTGCGCGCTGGTGGTGGGTGCAACCTTCCCTAAAGAGCTGGCACAGGTGCGTGCTGTGACAGGTGATATGCCTTTGCTGGTGCCCGGCATAGGTGCGCAGGGTGGTGATATCGCCGCTACCGTGCAGGCTGGTAAAACTGCGGCAGGTACAGGCATGATGATTAATTCTTCCCGCGCCATTTTATATGCCACGCCAGTAGCGGGCGAAAGCACGGCAGATGCTATCCGCCGTGTGGCCCTGGAAACGCGTGAGGCGATTAATCTGCATCGGTAATTTAAATACAGTGCCGGAATAATCCTGAATCATTCCGGCATAAAAAGCGCCCCGGGCTTTTCTTAAAAGCTGTGACGTATACCCAGGTGCAGTGCACTGTCACCAGAACCCGCCTCAATGGCGCTGCCTACTGTGTAGCCAGCGCCATTTTTGTTATCTATCCTGGCATATGCCGCATACAGGTCAGTGCGTTTGGATAAGGAATACACATAAGCCACCGCCAGCTGGCTGGCATCCTGGTTCTTTGCTGTCTTGTCGTCTTTGCGGATGTAGGAAGCCAATATCTTGTTGCTGCCAAAAGGCAGGGTCACGCCCAGTAAAAAATCCGTGGAATCTGTCGATGCGGTTGGTGCGGCCAGGCTACCGTAAGGGTTGGCAGTATTGCGCAGCGGTGAGCTGTTCAGGCCCTTGTTGATGCCATAAGCCAGATGGGCTTTGGCTACGCCAAAATCATAGGTGGCAGCCAGCAAAGTGGTTTTGCCATCCTCAGTATTTTTTAATGTTGCAGTGTCATTGTTACGGTTGTGGTAACCCAGGCGTACTGCGAACGGGCCGGACGTGTAGCCAATCGCAGCACCAATCTGACGGCCAGCAGAAGTATCACCAGCAGTTTCACCAAAGCCATATGCCAGCTCACCTGTAAAACCATCAAAAGAAGGCGTGACGTACTTCAAGGTATTGTCCATGCGGCTGGCACCAGTGCCAGAGTTGGGCATGATATTGGCCGCATCACCAGCGAAGCCTGTGCCAAAAGGATCAGCGAAGGCCAGTGTCAGGTATTCAGGCGTGTACTGGCGACCTGCAGTCAAAGTACCAAAGTCGCCCTTAATGCCGACATAGGCCTGGCGTCCAAACATCAAGCCACCCTGGCCTGAAGAACCTGCATCAATATTGATGCCACTTTCCAGCAGGAAGAAGGCAGACAGGCCACCACCCAGATCTTCTGTACCCTTGAAGCCCAGGCGCGAACCTGAGCCTATCCCGCTGGTCAGCTTGCTGACAGAGCCAGCGCTGCCGCCTTTTTCTATGGCGATACCAGTATCAGCAATACCGTAGATAGTGACAGAAGATTGTGCCGCCGCAGAACCGGCGACAGTGCTCATAAAGCCAATGGCACTAATCATGCTCAAGGCAAGGAAAGTCTTTTTCATTTGATAGTCTCAAAAATAGATAAGGAAATGATGTGCAGAAAAAACGCCTTGCCTGATGTGCTGGAAAAAGCAGTGTGATCTGCAGAGGCGAGTACCGACCGGTTTTCCTGTGATCGCGGTCGGAAATTTATTATCGATGAAAAATAATGATTTTACATATAAATTATTAATAAAACTTCGATAAAAAATTAATGATGCGTTGTTTAAAAGTTGAAATTGGATAGAGGAAATATTTGCGCTTATGGGTTTGCGTGTTTTCTGCTGGCAGGCGTGGAATGAAAAAAGGCTGGTGATATCTCATCACCAGCCTTTAGTTACCTTTTTCTTTGCCTTTTTCGCTACCTTTACCGCAAGCTTCGAGTTTGAAGATAAAGCTGTTTATGCTTTCCCGTAACCACCACCACCCGGCGTTTCAATGACAAAGATATCGCCTGCCTGCATATCGGTGCTGGCCACAAAACCCAGCTCTTCAGTACTGCCATCATTCCTGATGACATAGTTTTTACCGCAGGCACCAGCGTCACCACCTGCCGCACCAAAGGGTGCGTACACGCGGTTATTCGAGAGTATCGAAGCCGTCATGTTTTCCAGGAAGCGTATCTTGCGCACGCCGCCATTACCACCATGCCAGCGGCCTGCACCGCCTGAATCTGGCTTGATTTCATAGCTCTCCAGCCTGACGGGATAACGCCATTCCAGTATCTCGGGATCAGTCAGGCGTGAATTTGTCATATGTGTTTGCACCACGTCAGTACCATTGAAACCTTCACCTGCACCAGAGCCACCAGAGATGGTTTCATAGTATTGATAATCATCATTGCCAAAGGTGAAGTTATTCATGGTGCCAGGTGAAGATGCCACCACGCCCAGCGCACCATACAGTGCATTGGTGATACAACTTGAGGTTTCCACATTGCCAGATACTACAGCCGCCGGGTAGCGCGGATTCAACATCGAGCCTTCAGGGATGATGACTTTCAGCGGTTTCAAACAACCGGCATTGAGGGGGATGTCGTCGTCAATCAGGGTCCTGAATACATACAGCACGGCAGCCATGCAAATCGCACTCGGTGCATTGAAATTATTATTCAATTGCGGTGAGGTGCCGGTGAAATCGACTTCGGCAGAACGTGATGCATGATCAACCCTAATCGCAACCTTGATGATGGCACCATTGTCGAGCTTGTATTCATAGTGGCTGTCTTGCAGGGCGGTGATGACACGTCTTACTGCTTCTTCGGCATTATCCTGTACATGGCCCATATAGGCTTGTACGACATCCAGGCCATAGTGCTGCACCATCTTCAGCAATTCATCGACGCCTTTCTGATTGGCGGCGATTTGGGCCTGGAAGTCAGCCAGGTTTTGATGGATATTGCGGCAAGGGTATTTGCCTGAAGAGAGCAGGGCTATGGTTTCTTTTTCCAGTAACTTGCCAGCACTGACCAGTTTGAAGTTATTGATCAGTACGCCTTCTTCTTCCACTACCGTGCTATCCGCAGGCATGGAGCCCGGCGTGATACCGCCTATGTCAGCATGATGGCCGCGCGAACCTACATAGAACAAGACTTCGGTGCCTTCTGCATTGAAGGCAGGCGTGATGACTGTGACGTCAGGCAGGTGGGTGCCGCCGTTGTAGGGGTCATTGAGCATATACACATCGCCCGGCTGCATACTGCCCGCATTGGCGCGGATGATGGTCTTGATACTATCCCCCATGGAACCCAGATGCACAGGGATATGCGGTGCATTCGCAATCAGGTTACCTTCTGCATCAAACAGCGCACAAGAGAAATCCAGGCGCTCCTTGATATTGACCGAGAAGGCCGTATTTTGCAGGCGCAGGCCCATTTGTTCGGCGATGCTCATGAACAGGTTGTTGAATACTTCCAGCATGACCGGGTCAGCCTTGGTGCCTATGGCCTGGCGCTTGGGGCGTGCTTCCAGGCGGGTGAATACCAAGTGATCCAGCGTAGTCACTTCTGCACCCCAGCCTGGTTCTATGATATTGGTCGCATTTTTTTCTGCAATGATGGCAGGACCCTTGATCTTGTCACCGGGGCGCATATCGTCACGGTCATACAAGCCTGTGTCATGCCATTGTCCACCAGAGAACAACTGGACGATTTCCACGGGCTGCAAAGACTGGCCATTTTCTCTTGGTGGTAGATAGTCCATGCTTTCATTGCCTTCGCCGGAATTACCTATGGCTTCGACAGAAATCGCTTCTATGACAAGCTGCTTATTGGACATCAGGAAGGAGTAGCGTTTTTTATAGGCAGATTCAAACTGATGAATCATGCTGGCAATATCCTGCATGGCCACCACGATGACAGAGTCCGTACCTTCGTAACGCAAGTGCACGCGTTGTTTGACGCTGAGATGTTCTGGCGCTACACCCTGGCTCAACAAATCATTGCTGGCTGCATCGGACAAGCGTGCCAGTTCTTTTTCCAGTGCAGGTATTGATTCTGGTGCCAGAGGTAATTCCATCGCCAGTTCACGCATGGCAGTCTGGTCTGCCAGGCCCATACCATAGGCAGACAAGACACCTGAGAATGGATGAGCAAACACCCTGGTCATGCCCAAGGCATCTGCCACCAGACAGGCATGCTGGCCGCCCGCACCGCCAAAGGTGGTCAGGGTATAGTCAGTCACATCATGGCCGCGCTGCACCGAGATAAATTTGATCGCATTGGCCATATTGCCGACGGCAATTTCAATAAAGCCTTCAGCCACTTCTTCCGGTGATTTGCGTATGCCTGTGGCTTTTTCTATCTCTGCTGCCATGGCGGTGAATTTCTCGACGACAGCGTCCCTGTCCAGCGACATGTCTGCTTTGGGTCCAAACACTTTAGGGAAATAGCTGGGCTGGATTTTACCCAGCATGACATTACAATCAGTCACGGCCAATTGCCCACCGCGTCGGTAACTGGTGGGGCCGGGGTTGGCACCTGCACTGTCAGGGCCTACGCGATAACGGGTGCCGTCAAAATGCAGGATGGAGCCACCGCCAGCAGCAACAGTATGTATGCTCATCATCGGCGCGCGCATCCTGACACCGGCAACCTGGGTTTCAAATTCGCGCTCGAACTCACCTGCGTAATGGGACACGTCTGTCGATGTGCCGCCCATGTCAAAACCGATGATCTTGTCAAAACCCGCTGTCTGGGCAGTGCGTACCATGCCCACTATACCGCCAGCCGGGCCTGACAATATGGAGTCCTTGCCCTGGAAGCGGTGCGCATCGGTCAAGCCGCCATTACTCTGCATGAAGAACAGGCGCACGCCATCCATCTTGCTGGCAACCTGGTCGACATAGCGGCGCAGGATAGGGGACAAATAGGCATCCACTACTGTGGTATCGCCACGCGAGATCAGCTTCATCATGGGGCTGACCTGATTGGAAATGGAGATTTGCGTGAATCCTGCTTTAGCAGCGAGTTTGCCTATGATGTCTTCATGCTGGGTGTGTCGATAACCGTGCATAAGCACGATGGCCAGTGCGCGGTAACCATCTGTATATAAGGCGGCCAGTTCCTTCTTGACCGCTTCTTCATCCAGGGCTTGCAAGATATTGCCATGCGCATCAATGCGTTCATCTACTTCCACGACTTTTTCATACAAGAGTTCTGGCAAGACAATGTGGCGGTCAAACAGGCGAGGG
The DNA here is from genome assembly GCF_003201815.1 of Undibacterium pigrum. Lineage (GTDB taxonomy): Bacteria > Pseudomonadota > Gammaproteobacteria > Burkholderiales > Burkholderiaceae_D > Undibacterium > Undibacterium pigrum. The sequence continues at coordinate 106,535 of NZ_QJKB01000009.1, read as the reverse complement.
CGGTTTTGATACGCAATGCGCAGAGCATCACGAAAACCTTTGGTGATGATGAGCGCAGTCGGGTCACCCTTGCGTTCCAGAAGGGCATTGGTGGCAACAGTGGTACCCATCTTGACGGCAGATACCAGCTCAGGCGAGATATTTTGATCTGCTGTCAAACCAAGTACACCTTGTATGCCTGCTACGGCAGCATCTTTATATTGCTCAGGATTCTCTGACAGCAGTTTATGGGTCAGTAATTTGCCATCCGGGCGGCGTGCCACGATGTCAGTAAACGTACCACCTCTGTCTATCCAGAATTGCCAGCGTTGATCTTCAACGAAGTCATTGTGTGCCTGTTTCTGTTGATTCATTTTGCAACCACCTTTCTTAAAGAGATGTTGCCGTCACACGGCAAAGTCTTGTCCTGGTCTGGAGCCATTTTTATCCCGGGCTGCAAATTTTGTGTCAAAAATCAGACAGTAATTTGTTTGCAGCTTACGCCCCGGATGTTCAGATGCAATGGATATCCAATATTAAAAAAGCAAAAAAGTTCACTATTCCTGTGCATCGCCGCTACAGCGTGGTGCAGTTTTATGCTGCATGTTCACTATGAGGAAAAAAATTTTATAAACATCTTGTGGATTTTTCCTTTGATGATATTGTAGTAGTTAATCAGATTAAATGTAAGATATTTTATTGACGTTTTATCGATAAAACGTTTACGATGTGATCTATTGAAAGGGTAAATAATGTTGGAATCAATTCAAGGCAAGCTGAGTTTCTCCCGCTTATCTACTCATTTATCTGCGTATTCTCGTAGACGATTTGTTGGTTTTTGCATGCTGGCTAGCACATCGGCGATGGCATTTACAGTGAATGTATATGCAGAGACTGTGGATATACGCATTGCCACAGCCTACGCCGCAGATAATTTTCAGACCATGAATTTGCAACAGTTCGCAAATGAAGTGGCAAGTGCCACTAGTGCCACCAATGGTCAGGTAAAGATGAAAGTGTTTGCTGCTGGTAGCTTATTAAAGCCGGCAGAGATATTTTCTGGCGTGGTCAATGAAAAAGCCGAGGCTGGTGAAGTCATCATGTCCAGCCTCGCTAAAGAGATACCAGTGTTTGGCCTGGATTCTTTGCCATTCACTGTCAGGGGTTATGAAGATGCGCATCAGCTTTGGCAGGCATCTAGAGCAGAAGTAGAGAAGGCGCTGGCCAAGCGTGGTTTGAAATTGCTGTATTCCGTACCCTGGCCACCACAGAATTTGTATTCGAAAAAGCCGCTGAGTTCATTGGCAGATTTCAAGGGCATGCGTATGCGCAGCTATAACCCCGCCAGTGAACGTATCGCTGAATTGTCGATGGCGACTGCAGTACCAGTGCAAGTGATAGACCTGGAAAAAGCCATTGCCAGCGACAAGCTTGATGTGATGATTACCTCAAGCTGGACCGGGGTGGAAACCAAAGCCTGGAGCAAGATGACGTACTACTACCAGGCTCATGCATGGATACCAAAAAATATCGTCTTCATTAGCCAGAAAGTGTTTTCCAGGCTGGATGCAGAAGCGCAAAAGAAAATGATGGACGCAGCCCAGGCAGCAGAGAAACGTGGCTGGGCTATGAGTCGCGATAGTGATGCCGGTTTTGAAAACCAGCTACGCAATAACAAGATCAAGGTTGACAGGGTAGATGCGCTATTAAGAAATAACCTCGACAGGCTGGGCGAACAATTTGTCAGGGAATGGCTGAAAACCGCAAGTAATGAAGAGGTAGCGATTTTATTGAAATACACGACTGAAAGGTCGATGAAGTAAATCCTTGGCTGGCAAGGGCAGAAGTAGAAAATCACGAAGTTAAGAAGTCAGAAAACAGGTAGTCAGGAAACGGCTCTCATCAAAGTAATTACAGAGGGCTGACATTTAATTAAATTGGAGCGTTTAATAATGTTTACAAATACCATCAAAAAAATTGTCCGTGCTGGCTTGCTTGTCAGCCTGGGTCTGAGTTTTTGCTACTCTGCCTATGCGCAGCAAGAAATCAAGATAGGCGTTATCTATCCATTGTCTGGTGCTGCTGCTTCATCAGGCAGTGAAATGAAAAATGCGCTGGAATTGGCTGCTGACATCGTCAACAACGGAGCTAAAACTGTACCTAATCTGCCATTTTCTGCTGGCGGTGGTTTGCCTAATCTGAAGGGGGCAAAAATCAAGCTGGTATTTGCTGATCATCAGGGTAATCCGCAAATTGGCGCGACAGAAACCGAGCGACTGATTACTCAGGAAAAAGTGGTTGCCATCGTCGGTGCCTACTTCAGCAATGTGACAGCGACTTCCAGCCAGGTCGCAGAAAAATACAAGATCCCCTATGTGAACCCTGAATCATCATCTTCAACTTTGACGCAGCGTGGCTTTAAATGGTTCTTCCGCACGACGGCGCATGATGATTTGTTTGTCCATAACTTCTTTGATTTTTTCAAAGAACTCGAAGCCAAAAAAGGCATCAAGGTCAAGCAACTGGCCACCTTCAATGAAAACACTTTATGGGGTAATGAAACCACCAAGCTGGAAACCAAGCTGGCAGCAGAAAAAGGCTATAACCTGGTGAAGACCATCGTCTATCCAGCCAAGAGCACACAGCTGACTTCTGAAGTACAGCAATTGAAGTCAGCCAACCCGCAAGTCGTCATGCAGTCTTCTTATCTGGGTGACGCCATCATGTCCATGAAAACCTATAAGGAACTGGGCTTTTCACCTGAGATGATCCTGGCGAACAATGCAGGATTTACTGACACGGAATTCCGCCGCACCCTGGGCAAGGATGCTGACTACGTCATCACCCGCGAAGTTTGGTCACCTGATCTGGCAAAAAATAACCCGCTGATCAAGCAAGTCAATGATTTGTATAACAGCAAATACAAGGCTGACTTTACTGGCAACTCTTCCCGCACTTTTACTGGCTTGATGACCCTGGTTGATGCCATCAACCGTGCCGCTTCTACCGAGCCAGAAGCAATTCGTAAAGCCCTGGTAGAAACAAATATCCCCGCCAATAAACTCATCATGCCGTGGAAAGGCATTAAGTTTGATGAGCATGGCCAGAACGTTTTGGGTTCCGGCATCTTGGTGCAGATCATTGATGGCAAGTACAACACAGTATGGCCTTTTGATCTGGCGACTAAAGATGTGGTGTGGCCTATGCCTAAGTGGGATCAACGCAAATAAGAACGTGTCTACGATCTTACTGCGCAAGCGTGATCGGGGCTCATGTGCTGCTCAAAATGCTCATGTACTTAAGTACATTCCGCTTTTTGCGCTGCGTTTTTATCACCCTGACCCCGCTGACGCTCGCTCGCTACAGATCGTAAACACGTTCTAAAAAATCAACAAAACATGAAGCACGCTTGCCCGTTTTTGATCGGGCAAGTTAGAAACTCAGAAAAAAATATCTGGCGAAACCTGACGCCGGATATACATATAGGAAGTGCGAGGAGAAAATGTCCCTTGAAATTATTATTCAAACTCTGGCATCCGGGATCTTGATCGGTTTGATCTATGCGCTGGTGGCGATAGGTTTGACGCTGATCTTTGGTGTCATGGATATCGTCAATTTTTCTCATGGTGAATTTCTGATGTTCGGCATGTATTCCAGTTTCTGGATGTACTCGCTGTTTGCATTGGACCCCATGTTTACCCTGCCATTAACGGCACTGTTCTTGTTTGCGCTGGGCACGCTGTTGTACAAGCTCATCATCAAGAAAATCACCAATGCACCTATGCTGTCGCAGATTTTTACCACTTTCGGTTTGATGATGTTGTTCCGTGGCCTGGCACAATTTTTCTGGAAGCCAGATTTCAGGACGGTTGATCATTCCATTGTCTCCGGTGCGGTACAGGTATTCGGTATACAGGTGGGTATGCCACAGGTGACTGCAGGTGTTGGTGCGATTCTGGTGACCATGGGCATCTACCTCTTCCTCACCAAGACTCGAGCTGGTGCTGCACTTGAGGCCACTGCTGCTGACAAAGAGGCGGCACAGCTGATGGGCATAGACTCACAAAAAATGTTTGCCATGGCCTGGGGCATAGGTGCTGCCTGCGCCGGTGTGGCGGGTGCACTGTTGTCTACCTTTTTTCCCATCTTCCCTGAAGTGGGGGCGAACTTCATCCTGATTGCTTTCGTTGTCGTGAACCTAGGTGGTTTCGGTAGCGTGATTGGTGCTTTGTTCGCTGGAATCATCGTCGGTGTCATCGAAGTCATGGGCGGTTTCCTGATAGGGCCGCAATATAAATTGGCCCTGGTGCTTGGCTTGTTCCTGGCGGTGTTGATGTTCCGTCCGCAAGGACTGATGGGTAAGCAATAGCGTAGAAGAGAAGGTACAAAATGAACATACAAGACAAAACCGTGATCTCGGCGCATGAGTTGCTGGCGCCAGATTCACATGGCAATTCTTCGGTCAAATACATACTGCTGGCCCTGTGCGTGCTTGCTGCATTGCTGGTGCCTGTGGTGGTCAAAGACCCTTCGCATCAAAATCTGGCGATATTGATTTTGATGGCAGCACAACTGGGCGTAGCCTGGAATATCGTCGGTGGCTATGCAGGCCAGGTTTCGCTGGGGCATGTCGCCTTTTACGGTCTCGGCGCATATACCTCGACATTGTTGCTGACACAATGGGGTTTCAACGCCTGGGTGGCCATGTTATGCGGTGGCATATTGTCAGCAGCAATCAGCCTCATCATAGGCTGGTCATGCTTTCGCCTCAACGGCCATTACTTTGGCATGGCAACCATTGCGGTGGCTGAAATCATCCAGATTATTTTCACCAACTGGGAATATGCTGGTGCTGCTGTTGGCCTGACCCTGCCCATGGACCAGCAAGGATGGGGCAGCATGATATTTACCGACAAGGCACCGTATTACTACATTGCCCTCGGTCTTTTGCTGCTGACGCTGGCGGTGAATTACTGGATAGAACACAGCTATCTGGGTTATTACTTCCGCGCCATCAAGGATGAGCCAGATGCAGCGCGCAGCCTGGGTATCAACCTCAGCCGTTACAAGCAAATTGCCTTTGCGGTCAGTAGCTTTTTTACGGCCATCGGTGGCAGTCTGTATGCGCAGAAGGAACTGTATATAGACCCGGGTTCAGTCCTGCATACCGGCCTGTCGATCAAGATGGCACTGGTTTCCATACTCGGTGGGGTAGGTACATTGCTGGGGCCGGTCATAGGCGCAGGTGTTTTGACTTTCATAGAAGAAGGTACGCGCGCCCTGTTTGGTGGCTCTGGCCGCGGTACTGACCTGGTCATCTATGCGGCATTGATTGTGGTGATCGCGGTGTATTACCCGACAGGTGTGATGGGCTGGATCAAGCAATTCTTTGCGCGCAGAAAAGCTGTCAAGGCACAAAAAGAACAAGACGTACAAGAGGCAAAAAGGGAGGCAGCATGAGCTTGTTGCGAGTAGAGAGCGTCAGCAAACGCTTTGGCGGCATCACCGCCAACCAGGATGTCTCATTTGAAGTGGGCGCAGGCAAGATCGTCGGCCTGATAGGCCCGAACGGTGCAGGCAAGACCACCATGTTCAATTGCATCGCTGGTTATGCGCCACCGACTACTGGTGAAATCTGGATGAATGACATCAAGGTATCCGGCATGAGCCCCGAGCAATGTGCGCGTGCCGGCATAGGCCGTACCTTTCAGGTTGCACGTACTTTCACCAGCATGACAGCGCTGGAAAACGTCATGGTCGGTGCTTTTTTGATCAACAAGAATGTCGGCGATGCGAGACAGAGTGCTGCCAGGCTGCTGAGCTTTGTCAACCTCGGCCAATTCAGGGACAAGCCAGCAGGCAGCATGACCATCAGCGAGCAACGTCGTCTTGCGGTAGCACGCGCACTGGCAGTCAAGCCGCGTCTGCTATTGATGGATGAAGTCATGGCTGGCCTGAACCCGACAGAAGTCAGGGAGACTGTCGATGTGGTCCTGAAAATCCGTGAAGAAGGTATTTCCTGCCTTATCGTTGAGCATGTGCTCGAAGGCATCATGCCCATTGCTGATGCCATCGTCGTGCTCGATTACGGCAAGAAGATCGCCGAAGGCAGTCCTGAACAAGTATCCAGAGATCCCAAAGTGATCGCTGCTTATCTGGGAGATGAATGATGCTGCAAGTAAGAAATTTGAGAGTCAGTTATGACGGTGTGCTGGCCTTGTCAAAAGTCGATATCGATGTAGAGAAGGGCAAAATCGTTGCCCTGGTCGGCGGTAATGGCAATGGCAAATCCACTACCTTGCGGGCAATCGCCGGCTTGAATGCGGCAGATGCAGGCCAGATCGTATTCGATGGCAAGCCACTGGATAAAACCCCGGCCTGCAAACGAGTTGGCCTGGGGCTTTCGCTGGTGCCGGAAGGGCGACGCATCTTTGCCCGCCTGACGGTGGAAAGAAATCTGCAACTGGGTGCCTACACTCGCAAAGATGAAAACGAAGTGGCTGAATCCATCGATACCATGTACAGCTTATTCCCCATCCTCAAGGAAAGGCGTTATCAGCTCGCAGGCACCATGAGTGGTGGCGAGCAGCAAATGCTGGCGATAGGGCGGGGCTTGATGGCCAAGCCCAAGATGCTCTTGCTGGATGAGCCTTCCTGGGGTATTGCTCCCAAGTTTGTCACCAAGGTGCTTGACACCATACAACTGATCAATCAGCAGGGTATGTCGATATTGCTGGTCGAGCAAAACCTGCACAAGGCGCTGGCGATTGCCCATCATGGTTATGTGATACAGACAGGCCGCATTGTCATGCAAGGCACGGGGCAAGACTTGCTGAATAATGAAGATGTCAAAAAAGCCTATCTGGGAGTCTGATATGCAGGCTGGCGACAACAATGTAAAAAGCTATCCAAGAATCAGCGCAAAAAAATTGCGTGGCCTTTGCCGCACGGGGGAGTTCAGCGGGCCTACCTCCGGGCTGGCCAGCGGTCATGTCCAGGCCAATCTGATGATCGTGCCCAGGGAATATGCCTTTGATTTTTTGCTGTTTTGTCAGCGTAACCCCAAGCCTTGCCCTCTGGTGGAAGTGCTGGAGGCTGGCTTGTTTGAAGCGCAGTGCGCACCAGGCTCAGATATCCGCACTGACCTGGGTGCTTATCGCATTTACGAACATGGCCAGTTGAAAAAGGAAGTCAGCGACATAAGACACATCTGGGATACCTGCGGGCCAGACGGCCTGGTCAGTTTTTTGCTGGGTTGCAGTTTTTCTTTTGAAACTGCCCTGGTGGAAGCGGGCATACCCTTGCGTCATATCCAGCAAAAGAAAAATGTGGCAATGTACCGCACTTCCATACCCTGTGTACCAGCAGGACGTTTCAGCGGCAATATGGTGGTGAGCATGCGTCCAGTCAAAAGCCGGGATATTGCCAGGGCTGTAGAGGTGTCGGCACGTTATCCGCGTGTGCATGGTGCACCTGTGCACATAGGCAACCCGGCGGCGCTGGGCATACGCGACCTGGCTTTGCCGGACTATGGTGATGCGGTGGATATTGCTGAGGATGAGTTACCGGTTTTCTGGGCTTGCGGTGTGACGCCGCAATATGTGGCTGAGCTCAGCAAGCTGCCTTTTTGCATTTCGCATGCGCCGGGCAAGATGTTTGTGACGGATTTACTGACTGATGATATGTGTAACTGATACCGGATCAGGTGCGTAATGATCAGAACGTCGATTTTTTATTGATAAATTAATGCAAAAAGGCCGATTTTTTTCACAAAGAAGATAAAATTAAATAAAGCACTTTGTTGGTCTTTCAATCAATTTAAATTATAAAGAGTCAATATGTCCACGACAAAACCTGCCAAAAAAACTGGATTAAGCCCTGCGGCATCCAGTGCTACACCCAGAGTACCCATCGTCTCCTCTTCCCATCTGGCTGAGGGCAGGAGTTCAGAATTGAGTGAGTTTGAGTTCGGAATGATTATTGCCAGCAATGCCTTTAACCGCTGGGCAGTCAGGTGCATGGCCGCGGTGGGCATGAAGGACATGACCATCACCGACGTGCTGGTGTTGCATCATATTAATCACCGCGCGAGGGAAAAGAAGCTGGCAGATATCGCCTTCATTTTGAATATTGAAGACACCCATATCGTCAATTATTCCTTGAAAAAATTGCAGGCATTGAAGCTGGTGCAGACAGAAAAACGCGGCAAGGAAATCCTTTATTCGACCAATGAAGCGGGCCGCGACGTATGCCAGCGTTATTCGGAAATCCGTGAACAGGTACTGGTATCTGCACTGACAGGCGATGGCACTGAAAGCTTTGAATTAAGCGAGCTGGCGCGCTTTTTACGTGTCTTGTCTGGCTTGTATGAACAGGCGGCCAGGGCGGCTACATCGCTGTAGCAAGGCCTTGCCGCTGAGTTTACTCTCAGGCTTCGTTGCCTGAGAGTGTATGTGAGATTTTGCGTCGGACTTTTTATGATTCTTCATGTAACTGTCTTGCATGCTTCTGGTTCTTTTTCACATTGATTGCCAGCAAGATGACGATGAGTTTGAAGATCATGAAAGCGATAAAGATACTCAGCGCCAATGGCAATATCATGAGGGCAATGGCGATGGCCAGGCAGACCACCAGCAAGTGTGGCAGCGGTAATTCCATCATGGCGATGAAAGCTTTGCGGCAGAAATAATAAAATTCATGCGCGCCCTGGCGCAGCAGTACCAGTATTTGGTCGATTTGAGCAGATTTCATGATGGTTTCCCTTATTTTCTATGTTGTTTAAGTTCGCTACTTGCTGCGATGGAGACAGAATACCCCTTTGATTTTCCGCTCGCTGCCGCTGTGCGACGAAATGCATGTTTGCGGGATTAAAAGGTAGCTTTGGCCGCTTAAGGGGGACAGGGGTATTGATTGCTATTGAAACTAGTTCAATAGTGGACTCGGGCAATTGATAAATCATGTAAGCAGTCGTTGCCAGACCTGCAAAAAACAGTTTGCCAAGGTACAATAAAAAATCGTCAGCATTCTCATTGCTATCATGACAGACCAAAAAACTACCGAATTTGCTTTCCTCGAAGCTTTTACCGCGGAATTGTCTGCCAAAAAGCTGGTCTTCCCTACTTCTTTGGGGGCGACCATGAAGATAAGGAAGGCACTGGGCCAGGCCGATATTTCTATCGACATGGTGACCCGCATCATAGGTACCGAGCCTGTCTTGTCTGCCAAGGTACTGCACCTGAGTAATTCTGCCAGCTTTAATGTTCAGGGCAAAAAAATTACCGATTTGCGTGCCGCGACCAATTTGCTGGGGTTTTCAGCCATACGCAATATCGCCATTTCAGTGGGTATGAAGCAACTGGCAGAGAATAAATACAATGGCAGCCTGTCTGCGCAGATGGATGGCCTGTGGCGACGTAGCTTGCGTGTAGCTGCGCTGGCCATGGTCATCGCCAGAAAATATACGCGCCTGAGTGCCGACAAGGCCATGCTGGCAGGATTGCTGCACGATATCGGTAAATTCTATATTTTGAACCGGGCCAATCATTATCAGGAGTTGTTCAGTACACAACAGGTATTGTGGGACTTGATAGATCATTGGCATGCCAGCATAGGCAGCGCGATATTGGAAGACTGGGAAATTTCTGAAGATATCCACAACGCAGTGCTGAACCACCGCGAACACCAGCCCGGACCTACCCACAGAGTGGGCCTCATTGATGTTGTGGCCGTGGCTGATTTTCTGGATGCACATTTTGTCAATGAAAGCATCGCAGACCTGGACTGGAATACCGTACCGGCCAGCTTTAAACTGCTCAATATTGATCCTGATAATATTGACGAACTGATGCAGGAAACCAGGACTGAACTGGCCCTGGTACTGAAGGCGATCAATTAGGGCATCACTCCTAGTGAGAGAGGCGTTCCTGCGTCAACTGAGTAAAGGTTTGATGCGCTCATAGCCAGCCCGGCTGACCGGTATTTGTACGCCACTCTTGAGTATGGCGACTTGGCTATCCTTGCTGGTTTTTTCCAGCGCCTGCAATGCACTGATCTGTATCAGGAAAGAGCGGTGTACGCGCACGAACTTGCTGCTACCTTTTTGAGATTCCAGTTGCGTCTCCAGTTCCGCCAGGCTCTGGGTTTTCATATACGATTTGCCTGCTGCATGAATGAGGATATAGTCATCCTGGGCCTCTACATAATCTATGCTTTCCAGCGGTACCACATGCACCTGGCCGCGGTCACGTATCAGCAGGCGTTGCAGTTTCTCGCTTTGCTGCGTCAACAATGATTCCAGTGCCTGCGTAGCGGGAGCGGCGTCCTGTGCCAGCAGCTTGCGTGCCTTGCTCAGTGCTTCATCGAAGCGCTGCTGGGAAAAAGGTTTCAATAGATAATCGATTGCATGCAGATCAAAGGCTTTCAGCGCATATTGATCATAGGCGGTGCTGAAAATGACACCACTGCGCCTGCCGGTCATTTCCAATACTTCCAGGCCTGTTAATTGCGGCATTTGTATATCCAGCAAGATCAGGTCAGGGTTAAGCCTGCCTATGGCATCGACTGCTTCCAGACCAGTCTCACATTCACCGATGACTTCCAGATCAGGGTGAGCACGCAAGTATTCCAGTGACAGTCTGCGGGCGAGTTCTTCATCATCGACAATCAGGACTTGTAGGCGTTTATTCATGATAGGTTTGCTCAAAAGGCAGAGCCATTTCCAAAGTAAAATTATCGTCTGTACGCTGCCAGCTGACACGCGCCTGATCGCCATACAAGGCAAAAAAGCGCTGACGCAGATTGCTAAGGCCCAGGCCATTGCCCGTGCTATTGCCAGGATCAGCACTGACAGGATTTTCTACCGCGATATGCAGCCAGCGGTCACGCTGAAATATGGTGACCTTGATGACGCCCCCCTTGGGTAAATTGCGTATGCCATGTTTGATGGCATTTTCCAGCAAGGGTTGCAAGATCATGGGCGGGATTTGCGCTTGTTCTGCATCTGCAGCGACCTCAAATTCCACGCCCAGTTTTTTACCAAAACGGATTTTTTCCACCGCCAGGAAATTTTCACAAAGCAGCAATTCTTCCTTCAGGCTGATTTTCTCTTTCTCTGCTATTGCCAGGGTTTGCCGGAAAAAATCAGCAAGTGCTATGGTCATGGTTCGCGCAGCGACTGCATCAATGGCTGTCAGGGCGCTGATGGAATTAAGGCTATTGAATAAAAAATGCGGATCTATTTGCGAACGTAACACTTGTAGTTCTGCATCCCTGGCTAACAGGCGTGATGCCGCTTCGCGCCGTTCAGCTTCCCTTATATTGTCGAAGGCGATATAGACATCAAAGGCCAGCAGCGCCAGCAAATAAACCGCGAAGCCAGTGATGAAAAAAAGCACCAGCAAATGCGGGCTCAAATGCAGTACCTCGACTTCGTCAGCAGCCAGTACCAGCACCTTGTTCCAGCCATAGCAAAGCCCTAGCCAACTGATACCGGAAACCATGGCAGCACTGGCAAATACCAGGGTGGCTATGCTGAAACTGCGGCGATTGAAGGGGAGCGAGCGACAAACAAAATAAGCTGAGGAAGTCAGAAAGCTGCCGAATAAAGCCACTGGCAGCGAAAACAGCAAGGCAAATGACCAGTTTGCCAGATCAGCCGTGACCAGTAGCCTGGCTATCAGTACGCCTGTGAAAATCCAGGCAATGATATAGACCATGAAGCGACGGCGATCTGACAAAATGGGATGCATGCAGCGATTGTCCTCAGTTGTTGTTCAGTTGTTGCTCAGTTTTGTTTCAGTTTTTTATTTCCACGCCACCCATGATGGCGTAGCCCTTGATATACAGTTTTTTTGCATTCAGTATCGGGGGCACGGTTTTGTCATCAAAGCCGCCAAGTATCGGTGATCCGTGTGATATCACGGTCCAGTCATTTGGTACTTTCAGGACGATACCACCCCACATGGCAAATACATTCAGGACGGCCTCTGATTGTATTGATGCGCTGCGTAAATCCAGTTCTACACCACCCATGACGCAATTGATTTCACCACCGCGAAAATCCTGCGCACTGTTTTGCAGTTTGTTGCCACTCATGACGGCGACGATATTGCAGACTGAGTCCTGGTCGCCATCCTTGGAAATCAATTTTTCCGGATTGCCGACCTTGCCTTTGAAGATCACGATCAAGCCAGCAACGATGAGGAAAACCGGCCACCAGTCACGCATGCGGAAGTAGATAATACCCATGTGATGCAAGAGTAGCAAACCGCCAAGGCTGATAAAGCCGCAGCCTATAATGTAACCAGTTGTGGTATCACTCTTAGAGATTTTCAGGGCGCCAATAGCAATGAAGACCATAGGCCAGAAGTGAAAAATCTCACGTGCCCTGAACAGGTTCAGGTTGTCCAGCAGCGCCAAAGCACCAAAAATCAGGAGCAGGGCACCGATTACTATTCGGCCCTGGGGATTGTCGTTTTTCATGATAATGATCCGGAAGTGATGAGTAGCGAAATTATTTTTGTGTTTCTCTGCTGGCCAGCAATCCACCGACGAGATGCTGGACGCCAAAAGCAATCAGCAACAAGGGCCAGCTGGTGCGGAAGTTCCAGCCCCACAGGTGCTCTATGGAGGCATACAGCCAAAATGCAAATATCAGGTTGAAACAGCCCTTGGCAATATGCTCAGGCTTACTGGTGCTGATAATGTCAACCACGCCACCTAAAGCTATCATGGCTGGTAACAGGAACCAGTAGTCGACCGCGTAAATCATTTCCATACGGTCCATCAAAAAGACACTGCCTGCGACGATCAGGGCAAGGCCAAAAAACAAATTACCTTTGCTGTGACGCTGAGCATTTGAGTTATCAGACATATCGTATCCTTTCATTTATCAAAAACTTCTGTGTTTTTGTTCTGTGAGATCAAGATACTGAAAGTGCAGACGCTTGTCGCCTTCATTTCGGCGAATGGCGGTTTTCGTCGGTGATTGACGAAAAGCGGGTGTGACGAGGAAATTGAACGCAGGATTGTATGACAGCCCTGCATAAACAGCGCTGTCATGCGATGATGGGTTTAACTCAGGAGCTGAATGAAGTGTTCGGCAGTGCGCACTATGCGTTTTGATTCTGTGCCAAAGAGATCGTGGGTCTCTTGCACTATGTATTCGTTGGAACCCTTGGTGCAGTACAGCAGGCCACGGAAATTCGTCCCCAGATAGGTGAAAGGTGCCAGTTTGGTCTTGACTGGCACGTCGCTGCCTATCAGTGCGCGTAGTTTGCGTTCTACATCGTAAAGGCTTTTTTCATCGAGTGTGACCGTGGCACCCTTGGGCGTGGGGAACGTCGATTGAAAAGAGGGATTTTGTCCCATGGGGTTCCTGAACGAGATTTTAATGCCCAGTTTCAAGAACTTGGATACCGCAGTGAAGTCATTTTCATCGTACATGGCAATGTCCCGGAAAACCGTGCCGCCAAACATGGTGGCAGCACTATATGATGTAGAAAGATTGCCAGAAATCAGTCATTTATACAACTTTTCTTGTATGCCACATGAGTCAAAAACAAAAGCATTTTACATACTGTAACCCTTGGCCATGAGGACCGCACCAGCCAATATGAACAATATGCCAGCCAGTTCCAGCTTCAATATCGTCTGTATGCTCCTGGCCTGGCTCTCAGGCAGGGCCGGTAACTGGTTCAGTTTGAGCGCCTTGCCCCAGCGCAGGAATACCATGGTCGGGTAAATGGATAGCAAGCCAACGATGATGAACGCAGTCATCTTGAGCATGAAGGCGTGGCTATGCAGATAATAATCCTGGCCTTTTTCAAAGTACATGACACGCAATACACCCAGTACAATGATGAGCATGGCGCTCAAGCCATATATGCTGTCGATGAAACGCAGGCTTTTTGCCGATGACAGGGTGAGGGGCTGGCGTATCAGCACCAGCTCTGCCAGTAAGCTAGCTACAAGAGTAAAGGCAGCGATGTGGTGCAGCAAGGCGATGACAATATTCACGGGATAGCTCCGGTTACAAGCAGGAATGTGCAGAAAGTCTAAGCCATTTGCACCTTGCTTGCTTTAAAAATAAGACCAGCCCCCACAATTTTGTCGTCAGCCAGCCAAAATCCGGCGCGAGCAGTGTTATTACTGCAGCGAATCACATATTGGCAAACTCAGGGCTTGCAGGATATTGCCCTGCTTATCCTGGGCAAATGCCAGCAAGGATAAATTCTTGCGCTTTGCATTGACAGGTAAAGTTAATTGGCTGGCAAAGCTGGCTGGCTTGCCAGCAGCGAGTTGATAGGCATCTCCCCATTCTCTGGCGACAAAATCATGTTGTAAGCTGGCACCGCGGTTTTCGCCCGCCTGTATTTTGCTGACCAGGCCTTGTTCGATCAAGGCAAAATGCAGCCTGGCATCTTGCCTGCTATTGCCTTGCAGATTGAAATACAGCTTGTTATCTGCCAGCTTTTCTATACCAAGATGTAGCGATGCCATGGCTGGCTTTTGATTGATGCGACGGATATCATCCGCCATGCCATTGCGCCAGTTGCGAATTTCTTTGCCAGCGATAAAAATCTCTGGCGTATATACAGTACGTGAGCCTGCCAGGTCGGCCAGATGTCTTTGTCTTTCGGTGAAAGTCTTTTTGCCAAAGACATCTTTCCAGCCCAGGTGATCCCAGTAATCGACATGCAGAGAAAGGAGAATTACCTGTTCACTGTTCAGCCCCGTGCTTTGATACAGGCGACTGATGGTTTTATCGGCAGGCGGGCAACTGTCGCAACCCTCGGAGGTATACAACTCAAGCAGGGCGACCGTGTGGGCAGGGCTGGATTTGCTGCAGATTTCGGCGGCTTGCAGACTACTGGCTAGACAGGCAAAAATGCCAGGCAAGATCAAGGCTTTCATGAACTATCCTCAGTGGGGGTATATTCATTGGTCGTCGCTTGCGCGTTTACCTTACATTGCTCTACTCTTTATTGATCTATCTGCTTTTTCCAGTCCGCATAGTTTTGCGGCACATTCGCGTCTGGCACCATGATAGTTGACAGACTTAGTTTGAGTGCAGCCAGTTCTACTTCTGTATCAGTGTAATTGGCAGACAAGGGCAGACTGAGCAGCTTGTCCTGCAATGCAGAAAATTGCAAGGATGGATGCTGGTCTGACAAAGCCTTTATCGCATGCTCATTGGCCTGATTCAATGCGCCCTTGATGGCATACACAATCAGGTTATAGCTGTCTGGCGAGCGCGTCCAGCTGACCTGGCGCGCAAACTGCTGACGCAAGCGGCTCAACATGCCAGCCAGTGCACTGGTTTTGCCCCAGACATTGGCAACCATGATGCCGTTCTCCACCAGATTGGCATGACAGATTGCATAAAACTCTGCCGTATTCAATTCCGCTACCAGGCCATTTTCGTCATAGGCGTCCAGCAACAGCACGTCAGCATCATAACAATTGTCCTGCAAATGGGTCACTGCGTCGCAATGAATGACTTGCAGGCGTTCATCATCCGGTGGCAGCATGAAGAGATCACGCATGGCGATCACGTCGGCATTGATCTCCAGCACCGTGATGCGGCAATCTGGCAAATGGCGGTAGCAGTATTTAACCAGTGAGCCACCGCCCAGGCCTATCAGCAGGATATGGCGGGGCTGCGGGTGAAACATGAGCAAGCCCATGACTGCGCGCGAGTAGGCGCACACCAGCTCATCCGGTGCATCCAGCTTCATCGCGCTTTGCATGCATTTAGGGTTCAGGTACATGATGCGCAGATTGCCATCATCGAAATGAAAGGGGTGGCCCTCATGTACTTTTTGTATTTCTTCGAGACGGCGGATATGCGCGCGTTCAGCCGCCGGCACCTGTTTCAGAAACAGGCTGGACAGGCTTTGCCGGGTTTTTTTCATATCCGCCACCTTTATGTATTTAACCCGCCAGTTGGGCCTTAAGCGCCGCAATCTGGCTCAGCAATTCACTGTTCTCAGTCTGCAGATGCATAACTTGCTGACGCAGGCTGCTGATTTCATCAACGCTGCTGCTGGTGCTGTCTTGTCTGCCTTCCATCACTGCTGGTGCGGTGGTTTCACTGGAAGCAGAGGCAACAGGCTTGGCTGGCGCTTTTTGCTCGCGCACTTTTTCCCTGACCTGGCGGGCGGCCTGTTGTAATTCTTTGCGGCCACCAGCAACGGCGGCTACCTGATCTTCATTGGGCAGGGAAGCAATTGCTGCTGCTGCACTGATGGAGATAGTGCCATCGCGCACGGCCTGCACCAGTTCAGGTGCTGCGGCTTTCTGGATTTTCTCTATCTGTACCACGGCATTGCTGCTGATACCTGCCAGGCGGGCGATTTCCTGGCGACTTTGCGTGGGCTTGACGACAGGGACGGCGACTTCGCTTTCTGCATTGTCTGATGGTGCCTGTTCTTCCTGCGCCTTCATGCGGGCCAGCACGATTTCCTTTTTACGCAGGGCCAGCATGCCGCGCTGGAAGTCGGTCACGCTGCGGCGACCCAGATGATTGTCTATCATCCACAATTGCACGTCTTCGATATTGCTGAAGTTGTCGTTTTGAACAATATTGTATGGCAGGTTATGGCGCTGGCAAATCGCATAGCGGTTGTGCCCATCAATCAGGATTTCACCCCAGCATACCAGGGCGTCACGACAGCCTTCAGTCAGGATACTGCGTTCCAGAGCAGTGAATTCATGCTCGGTCAGGGGGTCTATATAGGCGCGCAAGGCCTCATGAATGATGATACTCATACAATAATATCCAGGCTGGAATTTTTCGGGGAAGGCGGCATTGTAGCCGAGAACAGGCGCGACACCGTTGTCAGCGGGTAGCACGTGTACAATACTGGTCTTTCGGCGTAATCTTTCAGGTGCAAGCTGCCCTATAGAGTACGCTCATTTTATACACCATATTCGTTACAAAGATTGCCATGGATGCAATGCATCCACAGCCGCAATTTCCAAACGCACTTCATGACAGACAGGAAAAACCAGCATGATGACCTATGAAGAATATCTGGATGAAGTCACGACTTTAATGACAGAGAGATTTGACCTCAGCGATGATGAAGCCATCAAGCACGTGATGCGCGCCCAGGCCGCTGACTTCTTTACCCTGCACGATGACATTCCTGACATGCGCACGCAAGAGCGGGCAGAGCAGGATGCCAAGACTATCTACGACATGCGCAATAAATCGCGCGGTCACGCACCAGTCAAACTGGTAAAAACTGGCGGCAAGCCACGCAAAGCCTGAGCACGCTGACCGGATGAAAACACCAAAACGACTGCAACCCCTGCAGGAAGAAGGTTTGATTGACGAAGTCATGCGCCAGCTCATGAGTGGCAAGGAAGCCACTGTATATGTCGTGCGCTGCGGCGAAGAAATTCGTTGTGCCAAAGTCTATAAAGAAGCCAGCCAGCGCAGCTTTAAAAATGCTGCGTCATACCAGGAAGGCCGCAAGGTCAAGAACAGCCGTCAGGCCCGCGCCATGGAAAAAGGCACGCGCTATGGCCGCAAGATGCAGGAAGAAGTCTGGCAAAACGCCGAAGTCGATGCCCTGTATCGCCTGGCTGCTGCTGGCGTTAAAGTCCCCAGGCCGTATATCTGCCATGAAGGTGTATTGCTGATGGACCTGGTGACAGATGCCGATGGCAATGCTGCGCCCCGTCTCAATGATGTGGAATTGACGCCAGAGCTGGCGCGCCAATACCACGCCCAGTTATTGCATCAGGTTGTGCTCATGTTGTGTGCGGGTGTCATCCACGGCGATTTATCTGAGTTCAATATCCTCGTTGATGAAGAAGGCCCGGTGATTATTGATCTGCCACAGGCGATAGATGCTGCCAGTAATACCGAGGCTGGTGTCATGCTGGAGCGCGATGTCAACAATCTGGCGACCTACTTCGGCCAGTTCGCACCTGAGCTCAATGGTACAAAGTTTGGCAAGGAAATCTGGAAGTTGTTCACCGCAGGCTTGTTGACACCTGAAACCGTGTTGACAGGCATCGTTGCACAAGATACTCGTCCGGTTGATCTGGGCGCTGTCATGGAAGAAATTGAATCTGCCATCTTTGAAGAAAAAGAAAGGCAAAGGCGTTTGCTGGAAATGTAGACGTTTTTCCTTGTAATAATTCAGAGCAGTCAAGGGAACTCTTGCCAACAGTCTTTGTCCATCCTGAACACTGGTGTATCGGTAGCACAATTGTTTAGCACAGGAGAATTTGCATGATCAAAGGAAGTTGTTTTCATCTGCGCCACGTCAGAAAAGAAGATGTACTGCCCATGCTGGAGTTAATGAATCACCCTGATGGCAAGGGTGATTTTTTATCCCAGGAATTGATGTTGCCCGGTGTGGCAGAGAAAAAATTCGAAGATGAATCACGCTCCAAAGAGCAATTCGAAACTTTTCTGATCATTGATGAAAACAATAAAATGATAGGGCGCGTGTTTCATTTCAAGACTGTGCCTTATTTTAATTCCCGTGAAATTGGCTATGGCATGTTCGTCAAAAATTTGCATGGCAAAGGCATCATGACTGAAGCTGTGAAATTGCTCAGAAATTATCTGTTCAATACCATGCTCATCAATCGCCTGGAAATTCACATGAATGTAGATAATATCGCTTCAGAAAAAGTGGCGATCAATTGCGGCTTCCAGAAAGAAGGCATTGCACGCGGTGCCATATTCACTCATGGCAAACACAGGGATATCGCCATGTATGCCTTGCTCAGGGATGAGTGGGAAAAGCTGGCCTGACTATTTTTTCGTCGGATAAATCTTGAGCAAAGCCGTGTTGATCTTGCGCATTTGGTCGACGCTGACATCCTTGCTGCAAACGATGTAACGATTCAAGCCTGCAGGCATGCCTTGCAAATCCATTTGCGTGGTCTGGTTCAGGCTTTCTTCCTTGTCCTTCAGGTATTCCCAGTCTTCCCTGTCTATCAGCATATAGGATGCTCGGTTAGCTGCCACCATGCGGGCCATAATCATGGGCAGGGTGGTACTGCGCTCGATCTTGTTCCTGGTGGTGACGAACATGGCGTCGAGTTCAGGGCCATAAGAGACTGCATCGACTATGCCCAGCGTCAGGCTGGTATCGGACATTAAAGATTTCAGCGTACGGTGCGCTGCCACCAGCTTTGTAGCAGCCGGGCTGACCAGTAATGTATGTGGCGGGTCCGTATGAAAAGGCTCGGAAAACTGTACCAGTGCTTCCCTCTCGGCGACTCTGTACCAGCCAAATGAACAGTAATTTTTAGTACCACCAGAAAAATTACTCCAGATGCGTTTGGCTGGCTCTTCGACAAAACGGGATGGAATTTGTGCCGCATTGAAAATCTGTTTGGCACGTTCCAGCAAAATGCCTTTCTCTACACCGTTGTCCAGGTATTGATGTGGCGGCTTGATACGCCAGGCCACCGTGATAGGTTCTTGTGCCAGGGCAGTGTGGCTGAGTAGCCATAAACCCGCTGCGCAAGCTAAGTGATAATGGTTCATTGTGTTGTCGCCAAAAGTTTAAATCATTCTAAGCGATCAGATGAAGCTAGTGCCTGGTTCAATGCAGAATTAACATGAAATATGAGAAGTATTTGCTGTAGAGATACATTTTTGTTTGGCACTGACAGATAAAGCATGATGCCATACGTAAAAAAGCCGCAGCATGCACCAGGCATGCTGCGGCTTAAGATAAATCAATTACTGACGAACTGGTTTCTTCGCACCTGTTGCGGCGCTGGATTTAGCTTTGTAAGCAGGCTTGCCATTATTGGCAGGGAAGCCAGGTGCTTTCTTGAGATTGGGAGTCGCTGCGAAAGGGAATTTCACAGCAGATTTCTTCTCTGTGCCTTCAGTTGTTTCATTTGCTGCGGGGCTGGCAGTAGTGCTTGCTTTTGTTGCGGATTTTTTGGTAGACACGGTTTTCTTCTCTGATACTTTTTCTGTAGCCGCAGTAGTTGCATTACTTGTACTGCTTGCGGCCGGTGTTGATACTGCGCTTGTTGGAGCTTTTGGAAGTGCGGCAGTTGCAGTAGCTGGTTTGGCTTCGACTACAGCAGGACTGCTTGTTGCTTTTTGAGTTTCTACCTTGATGGTAGCAGGTTTTGCTTCGGCTTTGACTGCTGGCGTTTTACTCGCAGACTTGGCAGCAGTTTTGACTGGGGTCTTTTCTGCTACTTTCGCTACAGGCTTGGCTTTTGCAGGTGTTTTAGCTGGTTTGGCTTCTGCTTCTGCCAGCAAGGTCAATTGCTTGGTGGCTGCGATAGGTTTGGCTGCAACAGGTTTCGCAACAACCGGCTTTTTAGCGGCTGGTTTGGTCGCGACTGCAGGAACAGCTTTGGCCTCAGGTGCTGCTGCGCTTGTTGCTGTTGCTACCGTGATGGTCGGGATAGTCAGAACAGCAGGGCTTTGCTTGCTGACGATTTGCCATAATTCTGCCCTGGTGCTGCTGGTAATGCTGGCCAGTTCGCGGCCATAGGACAGGATTTTTTCCAGTTGTGGCTGACCATGGCTGCGGCTCACATCCAGCAGTTCTTGCGCTTGTTTGACTGCAAACAATTCACGTGTCGCAGTGTTGGCGTTGTCCAGGGATTGTTTGGCAGTATTGAAATTCAGGGCGATCAGTTTTTCCAGACCACCAAAGGCTGTTTGCGACCATGCCTGGAAGACGGCGATTTGCGTCGCCAATTGATTCTGGGCAGCAGATGATAATTGTTCAGTAAGCAAAGACATGAAACTCTCCAGAGTGGGTGAAATTGAAGCAATGACAATGAGTAATGCACTGAATAAGCAAACAAGTAAGCCAGGGAATAAACCAATAAGAATTAAGTAACAGGGTCACGTAATTCACTTATTCTTAAAATTTGGCGCAATGCAGCATTTTTTACCAAATTGCATTCTATCGCTTAGCTGCTTAATTTGTAAGCATTATTTTTGCATTGCAATATACGCTGGTAATCTAAGCTTACAATTTTTTTTAATCTCGCTGTTTTGCTCGCTTACAATCTGCGCTTTCTTTATTATTTGCAGAGCTAATCATGCAGCAACAGACCGCTTCAGCAGTAGATCAATACGCCGAAATCCGCCAGCGTTTACGTGAATTTGTTGCTGAGCGCGATTGGGCGCAATTCCATACTCCCAAGAACCTGGCGAGTGCGCTAACGGTAGAGGCGGCAGAATTGCTGGAAATCTTCCAGTGGCTGCCAACCGGCAAGGCAGATGAATTGAATGAAGATGCCAGAGTCGCCATACGCCATGAAATGGCTGATGTACTTAATTATCTGGTCATGCTGGCCGATGCACTGGATGTAGACTTGTTTGCAGCCAGTATGGAAAAGATAGTCTTGAATGGTCTCAAGTACCCGGCACTGCAAGTGAAAGGCGATGCAAGGAAATACACTGAATATGGGACAGCCAGCAAAACTGATAAGCCTTAATTTTTGAGGCTGGTTTTTCCACCACTCAGGGCTGCAAAATAAAACATCAATGAGGCCAGCGAAAATAACAACAGGCAGCCCAGGATAGGGTAGGGCGACTTTGTCTGGTGTATAAGGCTGGCGATCAGCAAAGGCCCTGCCGCCTTGGAAAACAGGGCGGGGCCTGACATAGCGCCTGAGATGGCAGCATAGTTTTCTGTGCCAAACAGGGTTTGCGGTATGGTGCCACGCACGATGGTCAGAATGCCGTTGCTCAAACCATAGAGTATGCAAAACAAGGCAACTGCCCAGGCTTGTGTTCCCAGTAAAATCAAGGTCAGCAAGGCAGCGGGCAAAGCTGCAAAAGTGAATTTACCCACAGTCTGCGGCAAGGCATTGCGCGCCATGGTCATCTCGCCTATACGGCCCACCACCTGCATGGGCCCTATCAAGGCTGCCATCAGCACCGCCAGCTTGGCTGGATGCCCCATTTCCTTTAATAAGGGAATCAGGTGGACCGATAGCGCTGAGAAAACAAAACTATTGGCAGAAAAGGCAAATGCCAGTTTCCAAAATGTGGGATGCCGTATTGCTTCATGCAGGCTGAAATTTTTCTTTTGTGTTGTTGCGGCCTGCACTTTTTCTTCTGTATTTTTCTTTTGCAGTAACAGATGCAGGGGCAGGCATAGCAGAATCTGCGCCAGGCCGTAGGCCATGTATGTGTCACGCCAGCCCAGCAAGCTATTCAGTTGCTGTGTCAGCGGCCAGAATACTGTGCTGGCAAAACCACCAAACAGCGTCAGGGTAGAAATCGCCTGACGGCTGTGTTCTTTGAATTGCTGGGTGAGCGTGGCAAAAGCCGCTTCATACAAAGTCATGGCCATGGCCAGGCCAAGTATGCTCCAGGCAAAATAATACATGGGCAGGCTGTGCGCCTGGCTAAGCAAGAGCAGGCCTGTGCCGCAGGTCAGTGAACCCAGGCCCATGATGAATTTGCCGCCATGGCGATCCAGCAGGATACCTATATAGGTTGACACCATGCCAGCCACCAGCAAACTCCATGAAAATGCCGCAAATACCAGCTCTGAACGCCATGTCATCTCGCGCTGGATTTCTGGTGCCAGGATGGCGATGGCGTAGTAGAGCGACCCCCAGGATAAAATTTGTGTGATCGCTAGTATCGCAATAGTCTGGTAGGCGTGGGGCGTATGCTTCATTGAGTGTTGCGGTTTTGGCGATGGGTGATACCTGCCAGCCCTGCTCGGATGAGAAATCTTTGCAGTGCCTGGCAGACAGTGAATTATTGTGGTGGTTTAACCGGGTCTTCATCTGGTTTTTTGCCACTGCCTTCCAGCTTGTAAAACAGCAGGCACATGGCCGGTGCAAAAAACAGCCACAAAAATACTGTCCACATTTGCGACTGTTGTTCACCGGATGTAGGCAGGGCAAGGTAGGCTTTATTGGGATCTGTTGACGATACATACACCTTCAGTGCCGCACCGACGACCAGTTCTGCCGGTTTCAAGCCCGTCATTCTCAATACATGCTTGGCTTCGCAGCGGGTACAGATGGGGGAAATGGTGTCGGTAGTCCTTTCCACACCATTGAGGTTATAGCTATAGGTCAGTTGTAATAACTGCTTGTTGAAACTGCCGTTGACGACATAACCGGGATTATTGTCTACTTCGTGGACCAGCAGGACGAGGGTGCCATCAACCTGCTCGAATTCGCTGACAGGTATCCGCATGGTATGCAGCTTTTGAAGATTGTCTATGCCAAAATAAATCGAGATGATGGCGCAAATAACGACTAGGGTTCTGACTATCATGTGTGGTCTACGTGTTTTTTTGAATGCCTGGCGAGATTTTACCCCGCATATGGTGACTTTACTGCTGAAGCGACAATATGTGTCAAATGTCTTGCATGACAGCTGGATAGGCAAGTTTATTTGACAGGCAAAGTTTCTGTTTTTTTATTGATGGTGCTGGCGAGCTTGACTGGCATCCATCCAGGATTGGCGGCTTCCAGTTTTTTCCAGAGCGTGACATTGTTGCCCAATTCACCAAATACCAGTGCCTTGCTTAATTTTTTCTGCGTGATGATAGTCCAGGTTTGCATGTCATCGCATTTACCTTGAGTAAGCTGGACATTCAAGGAAAAGCTCAGGCTCTTCTCTTTGCCAGGTGCAATCAGGCGGCAGTAGGTATTGTCTTTACCCGTTTCAAGGACATAAGCCTGTTGTTGTTCATCGTAGTAGGCCACGTTTTTTTGGGTTTGTAGATCATCCCATTCATTCGCTGCCATACTGCTGGTTTGCAGCAGTTTTCCCTGGAAGTCTGTACGCTTGATCGTCAATTTATTGGTTTTGCTGGTCTCTACGCAGTCTATAAAATGGCTATTGGCCGGTGCATTGATCAAGTCTGGCGATGGGCAAAGTATATCTTCACGTTCGCCGTCGACGCTCATCAGCTTTACGGTAGTCTCTGCTGCCTTGCCATTCTTGGTTTTGGCATACTTGCTGCTTCTGGCGACGAGGATGTTCTTGTCGTCAATCACATTCACCAGATCGTAGTCCAGGATAGACCAGTTATCGTAGCTGATGAGCCAGAGTTTTTGTGGCTTGCGCAAGGCATATTGCAGAGTTTGCTCGGCAGCAGGAATGCCTGGATGTGATGCTTCTTGCGCGGCCTTGCTTACCTTGAGCCAGTTACTCAGTTGCAGGGCTTTGCCTTCGCCTTGATTTTCACAGCCTTGCAAACAGCCAGCCACAAGTAATGATAGCAGCATGGCTGCTATCCAGTGGGGCGCTGACTGGATGTTAATAGTGGGTTGTCGGTGTAGTGGCAAACTGGTTCTCTATGTCGGGGGCGGAGTATCTGGCGACATTGTAACGCTTGACTTGCCCCGCATCATAGACAGTATCAGTTTAAGTCCAGGCCGAGTTGTAAATTTGCTTCCATGGCTATGGCTGCAAAGTCATTGTCGAACAGTGTGGATGCGACTCCCATGGCTGCAGCAATGACACGCATATCATGTTCACTGATGGCAAATAGCCCGTAGCGGAATTGATATCCCCAGTTTTTCACACCTGCAGAAAACTCCAGTGTCTGCAATAAAGGCAGGATGCTGGCTTGCCGGGACGCAGTCCAGGCCACATCACGCCGGTAAGGATGAAATCCACCACCCATGTCAGCCTGATAGGCGTCACGCGGTTTGAGTCTGCCTATGGCTGTAAATGTCTGCAAGCGGATCTTGCTGCCAAAGACCTGGCTGGGTGAGTAGTACACGACGATGTCGCCAGCTTGCATGCGACGCAGGGGCGCTGCCTTGCCATGGCAGACTTGCATGTAGCCATCTGCCTGACCACGCTGTACGTGGTCGGCAGAGGCAACAGCGATCCAGTAACGGGACTGTTGAGTGCGCATGATCAGGCCGGGGCAAAAACACGCAGGCGATGACCGTCAGGGTCCTGGGCGACAAAGGTGTAACCAAAATCCAGCTTGCATGGAGTCTGCTCTATGGCCAAACCACGCGTAGACCATTTGTCGTAGATGCTGTCTACCGTGGTATTGTCAGCAACCGCAAAGGCCAGCTCACTGCCACCCACAGACGTGGCAGCAGGTTCTACCGTATGCCTGGCCCACAAACCCAGCATGACGCCAGACTCAAGCTTGAACATGGCAAAAGTAGGGGAGGCCTCTATGGGAGCACGGCCCAGTAATTCACTGTAAAACTTTGCGCTGGCTTCCGGGCTGCTGACATACAAGAGTGCAAAATTTGGATCAAACATGATGGTCTTCCTCTATAAGTTGGATTAGGCATTGATGTAGTTGCTCAAGGCCTGGCCATCTTATCGCTGGCGAGTGTCAGTTTCTGTCAGTAGTGTTTGCGGAGGAAGGAGCTTAATAAGGAACATGAGCGACATCAGGCAGATGCCGCTCATGGGATAGGCAGAGGAAGCGTTTATTTTGCCGTGCAAATGAAGGGATACTCGCGATTGTCTATCAGGGGCTCAACGCCAAAGAAGTCATTCAATACCGATTCAGCCGTACAGTAGGCACCTTCTACCCAGGCCTGGTCATTCGAATAGGCTTCACCGACGATGAAGATATTGGCGTCAGCACCTGGTATCAATTGCGAAGGTTTACGGATTTTTTGCTGTACATCGCCAATGTCATAATGCGCTGCCCAGGCATGGTAGCCAGCATTGAAAGGTGGCAATGACCAGTCGATATAGGCTGCATCCAGCGGTTCTGGCACTGAACTGTAGTCAGCGTTCGGGCCAAAATGGATATTTGCCAGTTGCTTGCGCAGCATCTTCAGCATACGGTCCGGCACTTTGCGCGGGCCTTTCAATGGCTCGGTATTTTCAGACAGGGGTACATGTCTTTGCTGTTCTGGCCCCAGTTCCAGACCTTGCCAGAATGTCGTAAAGGCTTCATCGTCATAGGCTGCCAGCAAGCCATAGACAGGTTCTGTGGTTTTATCGAGGGCGTTGTTACCAAAATACACGACCATGCGCACAGGATTGTCAGTCACACTGGGGCCTATAGTATTGCGGGCAGAAGTCGTCAGGAGCTGCCCTTCATGTGGCACGCTCAGTCTCTCTTGCAGGCGTTGTTCAACGGCCTTGAGCAAGCTGGTGTCGCTGGAATAGGGCGTATTCATGATCTCTGGCTGGCCTGCGGCTGCAGGCTGGGCCAGCTTATCCAGATAGCTTGCCGGAAAACCCTGCTCTGCCAGTTGCGCAATCACGTCCTTGGTGACTTCATAGCCGCTGAGTTGCGGCGCATAGGCTGCCTGCGTCAACCACCATGGCTCTTTGAAGAACATGCCTATCTTGTAGGAAGGCTGCATGATGCTGGACTCCATATACAACTGTACTTTCTGGTGATTCAGCACATCCAGTCCAGGATGGTTTTCATAGCGAGTGGCCTGCGCCACCAGTTCCAGTGCATAGCGCGGCATGGCCAGCCAGGCTGCATCGGTTTTGCCGCTGCTGGATTTTTTGTTGGGGTCATCCCGGTTGGCGATGCCGTAATGGATGGTGTTGTCAATTTCCAGTATCGAATGCAGGCGGCGGTTAGGCTGGTAATTGAAATGCACACCTTTGTTGCGGGCCAGCTCTGTGATGGCGGCAAACAAGGCCTTGAACATGCCGGAATAACCAGTGGTCAGGGTCATGTATTCATTGCCGGGGGTGAACTCATTATTGGCCTGGAAGGCCACGGCAGCATTCCAGTTGATGACATTCGAGGTATAGCCATTACCATCAGCAGCATAGTTATAGCCTTCAGATCCCAGTTGATCAAACATCAGGTTCCAGTAGCCTATGTCTTTCAGCTTGTCGCCTTTCTGGAAGACGGACGAGGCGGGTAGCTCAGCAGTGATTTTGCCGTGTTGATAAAAGTGATCCCATTCCTTGCGGGTTTGCGGGCCAGTGGTTGCCGTGACAGCCAGATTTTCTACCGTGGTAAAGCCCTGATTCGGTGAAACGCTGGCAGCAAAATTATTCACGTTATAGGGGGCAGGATTGAATGAAGTCACATCATTCAGGTAAAAATTTTTACTGCGTAAATAGTAGAGTGGATTATCTGATTCATTGAATGGCACGACGTATTTATCCAGCCCCAATTGATGGATGACAGTGGTCACCAGCCTGTGTCCCGGTGCCTTGCCATTATTGTGATTTTTTGCCTTGGTGTCCCATTCAGAATAACGCATGCCGCCCAGTTCTACATAAGACTTGCCGGGATCATTCTGGTAATGCCAGGTACAGACACGTGCACCTGGAGCGCGTGAGCCATTGTCATCTTTACTGAAGTCATATTGACCCCAGTCATACAGTTCCAGTGTGTCGCCTTTTTCCAGCAGCTTGTTCTTGTCACTGCTCTTGCCACTGAGCAGACGCCAGGCGGTGTACAGGCCGGCAGCACCGGCACCGAAGATGGAATAGGTTTTGGTTTTCATGATCTTGCTCACTCAAGTTTGGGTTTGAACTGCATGAAGCGCTTGTCATCGCGTGTTGTTCAACTGCGCAGATGGCGCTGCTGTATTACTTCAACTGCCTGAAATATTTAATGCCTGTTGCAAAGTGCGAGATATCAAATGGGGTATGCCCATCCAGGCTCAGGTCTGCCAGGATTCTGCCCAGCAAAGGTACGAACTTGCCTGCCCAGCCTGTGGCATAGATGACGATGTCCTTGTGTCCTGGTACATAGGGCGGTGCAAAGTCGACGATCAATTCTTTATTGGCGATCTTGCTCAGTGCCACCAGGCAGGTAGATGTGTAATGCGGTACCGGGTCCAGACCGCGCATATGATTTTTTACCCAGGCAGCGGTATAGCCCAGTTCTTCAGGATTGGGGATCAGCGTGCGCTGTTCTGGCGAATTGAGTGGAGAGATAACAAAGTCAGATGCCACCCGCACATAGCCAGGATAATTCCAGCTCACTTCAGGGAAACCATAAAACTGGTTGCCATTGTCGCCAACAGGATTCTGGAATACAAACCAGGTGGGATATTGTATGCGCGGATCTGTTTTTTTATAAAAGGCAGAAGCCATATTCCAGTAAGTGGCCGCTACCTGGAACTTGAGCAGTTTGAACACCGCATCTGCATAAGGACCAGGCACCAGCACCAGTTTTTTTGCAGTGAAATTGCCAACGGGAGTAGTAATCTCAAACTGCTCATGACGGTGCTCAATTTTTGTGACCGGTGCTTCTTCTTTCAGTGTCACATAGCCAGATCTGCGGTTCCAGTTATACAGGGTCTGCTGGGTCGCTTTCAAATCTATGCTGGCCCCCTGCGGTTGGAACAAACCTGTATACGTGGATGGCAAATCCTTGAAGTGATATTTGCTTTCCAGTTCTGCTGCGCTTACCTTGGCATAGGGCACATCCTGCGCCTTTAATGCCAGTTCCGCCTCCCGTATATTACCCTCGGTGGAATGCACGTCAGGGTCGCCAAACCACAGAGTGCCGACTTCATCCATCAAGGGTACGGGTGTCAGGCTTTGCAATTCATCCCAGTATGGGATTGATTGCTTGACCAGTTTCACCATGTATTCATCGGGATAGGGAATGCGGAACTGGCGCGACACGCCGGCAGAGCTGCCTAACTGGTTAATGAAAGTAAATTGCTCGAGCACCAGGGTCCTGGCTTTTCTTTTACTCAAGTGATAGGCGGTGGACAGACCCATGGGGCCACCACCGATGACGACGACATCAAAATGATTTTCATTGTCCATTTGCTTGCTCTCACTTCTCTCACTGTAATTTCAGTTGTCACGTGTGGTGCCGGTCGTGTCCATCTTCCTCATGTCTGCAGCGGATATGATTCAGGTACGTATCATTGTTCCGACTGAAATATGCGGCCAGTCTATGTTGAGGAAATTCAGTATCACGGTTTGCGTGTATTGCAGTTGTACGAACTGCGTACCGTCTGGACGTTCTACCGTTTCTATCCAGAAAATCGCGTCCAGCCTGGTTGGATTGGCATTCGCAGTCAGGAAGGGGATGTTGACGATGCCACCCACTGGTATCGAGGTGACAGTCAGCACCGTGGTATTGACTATCTTTTGCCCCTGTATCGCATCTGTCAAAGCCTGGTTCATATTGGCCACATAGCTTTGCTTCATGCCTGGTGGCAGATTGGAATGCAGATAGGGATCAAGATACCCTAATGGCACATGTGCCATGCCAGGGCCGGTAGGTTTGGAGCTGACAGCGGCAATTTGCGGCCCGCCTGCGACTTTAAAAGCTGTTCCCTGTGCCAGCAAAGAGTCGCCGTGTGGAATCGTCGATTGCCTGACGATACTGGGACCCGCTTTGGGATTGCTGGTGGCAGGTACATTCAACCAGAGACCAGGTTCTATGTGCAGACCTTCCATGGTCGTGGCATCGTTGACCTGTTGCAGATAAGTCAGGCCAAAAATACCAATATCATCCTGGACAGAACCGCGGTTGGGAACCACACCACCTATGGCGGTGAATTGTATGCGCTCTGCTGTCGCATTCAGCATAAGGCGAAACGCCGTATTGTTTTGCTTGTTGGGAACGGCAATCAGATTGAAGCCACGTCCTGACCAGGTACCTTCCAGTTCGGCAAGCAGCCCTAATGGAGTTGAGTCAAGATTACCTGGGGGTGCTGCACGCCTGGGTGAATAGGAAGTCATTTCAAGATCCTTAGTGTAGGTGTTACATGGAAAAAATCTGATGAACGAACTTGCAGTCAAAAGCTCTCTTGCCTGTCAGAAGACAGATGAGGCAATCCCTGAGCTAATTTTGCTTGCTGAATAGTATAATAAAAAATACAACATAAAAATTGTATTTTCAATATTTAACTTTGTGTTTTTGAAAAGTGTTGCGGCGCGACTATGTCAATTGCACAGGGGAAATTGCGGGGGATTGATGTCAGATATGACGATACGAGCGAAAAAGCGTTGGTATCCGGAACCGGATGCCTTGGCAGTGGCTTTTGATGTTGCTTGATGAAGAAACCGGAAGCCAGGACTGGCTTCCGGTAAAATCAGGTGTTAGCTGACGCTAGATCATGCTGATTGATGCTAGCTGATACTTGCTACTTTCTGGCCTGCATTGTAATAAAGCTCAGGGATTTTTTTCTTGCTCAGCGCCATCATTGCCAGGCTGGCTGCCGCCAGCATGAACCAGTTCAGTCCTGGCATCTTCATGCTCTGGGCCATATCAAACAGCACGCCACCTGCCAGGCTGCCTACCATGGTACCCATGCTTTGATAAAACATTTGTTGCGACATCAGCCTGCCCGTATCTGCAGCAGATTTATTGGCAAAGCGTGCCACCAGTACATCCAGCGAGGGACCATAAAACACCTGGCCAAAGGACAGCAAGATAGCCGAGATGATGACTGCGACCGCACTATGGGTAAATACCACCATGATGGCAAAACTGAGAAACAGGCAGGCGTAACCTATCTTTAAAAAACGGAAATGGTCGAGGGTACGCACGGCCCGTTTGGAGATGGGGATCTGGAAAAAAATGATGACCAGAGCGGCCAGCCAGAATGGTGTGGAGACCGGTATCTCAGGCGTGAATTTGGGGATGTGCAAACTGAAACCTATCATAGGCTGCACGGCAAAACACCAGAAGACAGAATTTGACAGGTAAAACATCAATGGCAATTCTACCGGTTTGCCTTGCGCTTCATTGCCAGTCAGGGCAGTTTGCGCAGTTTGATCAGAAAGTGCTTTTTGCTCTTCTGCCAAATCAATCTCTTCATTTTCGCTGATGGCACGCATGGCAATCAACATGAATAAGCCATACAAAATAAAAGTGATGAAGACGATTAAAAACACCAGCTTCAATTGATCATGCGGGACAAAGCTGGCTGTCAGGTAACCACCAACCAGGCCCATGCGAATCGCAAATGCCAGCTTGCTGAACAGGGAGGTCTGATCCAGACCCTTGAGCTTCAATAAATAATTTTTCAAGCCAGGAAAGGACAAGCCACTACCCAGGCCCGCCAATAAAGCAAACAAGGCCAATGCCCACGCCTGTTGTAAATAAGCCATAAAATACAGGGCTATGCCTTCCAGCAGGATATTGCCAGTAATTGCCAGTGGGTGATTGGCCATGCGGGAAAACCTGACGCCCATGTAGGAACCAAGTACGCGCCCGAGATTCAAGCCAAACAAGATCGATGCCGCCCAAAAACCGGAAAAAGCCTTGCCTGTTTCAGAGACGATGATGGGGGTATACAAGGCAACGCCACCAGAGGCAATGGCGACACCTATGTAAATCAGATAGGAATTGAATACAGGGTTGAATTTCTTGGTTTGCATGGATCAGGGCTAGGCGCAGGGCGTGCGCCGGGGAAATTAAAGCAGAACGAGGCAATCGAACCGGATGGGCTCTTTATGTTGTGATGCCTGTCAACATAAAAAGTTCATCGATATTTGTGCAGTGCATATGCTTTAAATTGTACGCCTAATTTACAAACCCTGTTGCCGGGTCGCAATATGGCAACATGCCCTGATGCTGTAGCTCTAAATTTTCCCCAGATACAGCCAGGTCCAGGCTGCCAGCAAGCAGATGCTGAGCAAGAACAAACCAGTTGCCCCGTTCGGGCGCAAGATACCCATGTAACCGATGGCGACCGTGGTGACCCCTTTTTTAACCCGCTTCATGCTACGCCAGCGCTGTATGAATTTCAGCATGGACAAGACAAAGGTAAACGTCGCGCAAGACAGTAAAGTGACCCTGAAGACATTCAACAGATTGACTTCTCCCAGTGATATCTTTTTATAAACCAGACCGACAAGCGCCATGAGCACCGCCGCTGCAATCGAGATGGCAACATTCGCATACATGGATTTGCGGCTGGCAACAGCAGCATCTTCCAGTTCGCATTTCAGTAAATCTACCTTCTCATTAATAAGGGTCGAAGTTTCATGTTTGATGGCAAGAATACGCTGGTCTATCGCAGCGCCTATCTGTACCGTGGAATAATCAATAAGTTCCTTGATATCATCCTTGGTCATACTGCGCTGGCTATGAATCTCATCAGACAGCAGGGCGATATTCCTGTCTACCTGTTCACCAGCCTGACGTATGACTTCCGATAATTCATTACTGACTTGATGGATAGACCTGTCCACCAGTGGTGCCACCCGTTCATCAATGACACGGGCAAGGCTTTCTTCAAAATTAACGGATGCCTTTTTCAGATTGAGT
Organism: Undibacterium pigrum; assembly: GCF_003201815.1. Classification (GTDB taxonomy): domain Bacteria; phylum Pseudomonadota; class Gammaproteobacteria; order Burkholderiales; family Burkholderiaceae_D; genus Undibacterium; species Undibacterium pigrum. The sequence goes on along the minus strand of NZ_QJKB01000009.1, from coordinate 74,412 downwards.
GGGTCAAACGCCATCTTTTCTCCGGTGACAAGCTCGATTGTGTCCTTATCTGATGCCGTATCGTCAAATTTCAAGGCTGTGAACCATACTTCAGTATTGGCGACAAATTTACGCGGCTCAAGTATGGTGTCAAAAATGATGTTGACTAACAGTTTTTGGGAAAGTGTCACATGCGTAATTTACTGGTTTTATTATTGATCGTCGGCGCTGCCTGGTATTGGAAAAAGGGATATGGAAAGAATGATATTTCTTTCGATAAGACAGGTAGTCCCACGGTGGTCTTGTTTACTGCCCCGCAATGCGGCGAACATTGCCAGATCAGTGTGCGCTTCTTGCGTGAACGCGGCGTTCCTTTTGAGGAAAAGCAGGTCGTTCTTGAAGATGACAATGATAGTAATACCAAACTCTGGAAAAAATACAGTAGTGGGCAATTACCTGTCACCCTGATAGGCAATGAAAAAATCATGGGCAATTCCAAATGGGACATGATTGCCGCCCTGGGCCAGAATTTTGGCGATCAATATTTCACCCAGGCAGAGCGGACGTATTTCAAGAAACACTTCCAGGCAGATGGCAAGCCCAAGGTCGCCTTGTATGGCACGGACTGGTGCCCATCCTGTGCGCAATTACGCACAGACTTTAAAGATAGCCAGATTGATTTTGTTGATATCGATGTAGAAAAAAGTGGTGAATTCAATCAAATGACCAGAGTCATGGAGATACCCGGCTATCCTGCCACCTGGTTTGGCTACACCAGGGTTCATGGTACGTCCATAGGTGACGTCAAGCGTGCCATGTCCCCCTGATGCTGATAGCAATTGACATATCTCAACTATTTACGACCTTCACAAAGCATTGCGGTGATGTAGTCATTGTGAAGCAAGGTTGTAATAAAAAACCTAATACAAAGTCATTTTCTCAGTGGTGATGTAAGGACGACCTGTTTCAGGATTCGCCTCAACACATCTTTTCAATATGAAGTATGTATTCACGGCTTCAAATTTTTGCTTCCATGGCAAAAGTCTATTCAAGCAATCCCGACAGGTCAGTCAAGCGGGACTTGTACATTTTCAATTTCCTTTTTGTATAAATTCTATACGCTGCATCTTATCCCCTTGGCAATAAAGCATGTGCTTCCAATTGACCGAGTTGTTATGCCCAGGGCCGATTTCCTGATTCAGTTCAGACACATAATCAAAGGATTGCTTATTATGTTGATTAAGAAAATTCCCATTTTGCTTTGCGCGACGGCAGGCATGCTTGCCAGTTCCTTCGCTTCCGCTCAAGCTTATCTCGGCGGCTCTGTTGGGCAGAACGATACAGCCAATTACTGTAATTACAGCACTACTTGCGATTCCAAATCCACCAGCTTCAAGGTGTTTGGTGGCTATAACATAGACAAACATTTTGCTGTGGAAAGCAGTTATTTCTCTTCAGGCAAAACGTCAATCAACTCAGGCCTGGCACTTGGACATAGTGAACAAAAGAAGACTGGCTTGAGCCTCGCAGGTGTCTACAATCATGAATTTACTGAGGTGTTTTCCGGTTTTGCCAAGTTGGGCATTGCACGACTGAAGACGGAAACTTCATACGATACTTCTGGTTTGCCTGGATATACTGCTTCATATTCGCGTAACAATGCCTTGTACGGTGTGGGTGTGAGTTACAAGATCAATCCTAATCTTGCAGTTCGTGCAGAATTCGAGAAATACAATCCACATACGTTTTCGAATGGCGGGACCTCAAGCAGTAATTTGTCCGCTGGTCTGCAATACAATTTTTAAATAAATATCTGGCGTTGATGAGCGGATTTTTTTCATCAACGCCATTAATAAACATCCTGGGACAGTCTGTTACGAATGTTGCAGCTCAGTAGTGCTTCGCTTTTTCGCAGCTTTCTTTTCTTTTATTTTGGGTAGCGGCAAGGCTGCCGCTGTTGCGCGTGCCAGATTACTCAAGGCATCGCGGTCTTCCAGTAATTCACTATCGATCAGATACCATGGCTTGGCCTGCGGGTAGGGCGGGGCCTCAGTGATCGTTTCCAGCAGTTTCCGTCCCGCTGCTGTTGGTTTGATGAATAGCTGGTCATCACATATCAGCGCAAACATTTTCCCTGACATGTATAAGGCATACTCGCCAAACATTTTTTTTGCGATCACCTCGTCGCATGCATTTAACTGGTCAAGTATAAATTCAACAAAACTTGCGTGTGAGGCCATGATCTTATCCCGGGAAATTAGTCTGGACGTCGAAAATCATCTGCTATCCACGCCCTGGCATTTTGCTGGTTCAGTTTATAGTTAGGGGCTACCCTGACCCTGGCTATTTCGGTGTTGCCAGCATCTTGTGCACTCAGCCATGCATAGGGATCATCTTCGTCAGGGACGATGTCGAGCAGGATTTTGTAATCAGCATCTTCAGTTGCCACCATCAGGCTCTTGTGCAGAGTCGCATGCAATTGCTGCTCATGACGGCGTATCACTTCAGACGCAGTTTTTACCAGCGTCCCAAAGGCATTTGCATCCAGCGGCTTGGGATTTTTTTTATCACGCCCCATGGTCCATGGGCCAACCAGGGCAGGTTCTGGTTCACCATCCTTGATCATGGCGACGGCCCAGCCCTCATCATCATCGTTTTTGATGACTTGTGCAGTCCAGCCTTTGTCGCGCCATAAACGAGGCTCGTGGATTTTAGTGTCCTCTTCCTGAGGTGCGTCATCTTCTGCGCTGTAAGCGTTATTGTTCGTCAAGGCTGCTCCTGATTATTTTTACAGGCTGCATCCTACACTTAAGCTGTCAGTTTGTCTGAAACCTTCTGTAGCGTGACTGGCAGGGCAGGTAGGGCAGGCAATCCATGTCTGGCGCGGGCTTTTCGGCATTTGTCGTCACCGGCCTGTACTTCCCGGCAAGGGGATGGCCTTTGCTCATACATAGTGCATTTCACGCCCTTACCAACCTCGCCCATCAGCGCCTGGCAGTGTGGGCTGGCCTGGTTGGTGCCTGTCAGGCAAGAGTAAACAGGTGTTAATGCCTGGACCATGGAGTCCACAATTCCATGTGCATCAGCCTCTGCCCAATAAAATGACACCCTGAAACTGGCGCAGCATGCACCGCAATCAAGGCAAGGCTCGTGTTCCTTACTCATTTGTCTTTCCATAAGCGTGTTCAGCGTTCCTTTGCTAAGTTATTTGCAAGTAGCCAGTTATCGTATCGTCAAACTTTATGAAGTTGATAAAAGAAGAATTACTATTGTAATAATTTGTTGATTGATAAATACTCTATTTTTTGTAATATTTATTGTTCATCTTTGCTGGAAAGATCAAGTATGAAAATTGTGGCCTGCCTTTTCTTCTTTCTGTTTGCCAGCCTCACCTCGCAAGTTCATGCACAAGCCCCCGCAGATAGTCTTAAGCCCCAGGCAACACAAACCCTGGATGCTTTGAAGGCCACGATAGAAAAAATTCGCAAAGAGACCAATACGCCGGCAGTAGGCATTGCACTGGTCAGCAAGGACGGGCCATACTGGCTGGCAGGTCTGGGTGAGGCAAATCTTGAAAAACATGTCAAGGCAGATGAAAACACCTTGTTTCGCATAGGTTCGGTGTCAAAGATGTTTGTCGGACTGGCAGTGCTGAAACTGGTGGAAGAAGGCAAGTTGCATCTCGATGACAAGCTCAGTGCCCTGGCCCCAGAAGTTGAATTCAAGAACCCATGGGAAACCAGCAGGCCAGTACTGCTTGTACATTTGCTTGAACATACCACTGGCTGGGAAGATGGCCATCTGGTCGAAGCAGGCTTTAAGGCACCGGATAACATCAGCCTGAAAGATGATCTGGCGTTTCATCCGCATTCAAGAGTCTCGCGCTGGATGCCAGGCAGCCGCTATGCCTATTGCAATAGCGGGCCAGTGGTAGCTGCCTATATAGTCGAAAAGATCAGTGGCAAGAAATTTGAAGACTATATGCAAGAGACATTCTTTACGCCATTGCAAATGCCCACTACCAGTTATTTTGAAACTGAGAATGTCAAACGGCTGGGCGTAAAGCAATATGCAGATGGCCAGGTGGAAGCTTATCGCCATGAACTGGGAAGACCTTCAGGCTCGATTAATTCTTCGGCCAGAGAAATGGCAAATTTCCTGCAGTTGCTGATTTTGCGCGGCCAGTTTGGCGGGCAGCAATTGCTGTCGGCGTCATCAATAGATCGCATGGAGCAAGGCAAAACCACCACAGGAGCAGCCAAGGGCATCCTGCAAGCTTATGGTATTGCCAGTCATGCGTATGGCTATGATGGCTACCAGGTGCCATTCTATGGGCATACTGGTCATTCTGGTGCTGGCCTGACGCGTCTTGCTTATGCCCCTTCTTTGCAGCAAGGTTTTGTGATTATGCTGAGCGCAGAAAATTACGATGCCGAGAGCCGCATGTCTGCCGCCATACAAAAGTTCCTGCTAAAAGACACCGTAAAAAAAGCCTTGCCAGACAAGCCCTTGCCGCCAGCGTTTCAGCAACTTGATGGCTGGTATCAGCAAATCAACCCGCGCTATGAAGTGCTGCGCTATATCGCAGATGTCATGAGTTATACCAGGTTTAGCGTCGTGGGTAACAAACTACAACGCACTTCATTGTTCGAAGGTGATGAGAGTGAAGATGGTGCATACAATGAGCAGTTGTTGATGGATGCAGATTCTGGCTTACCCAAGATCGCCATTGTCAATGACCCCCTGGCTGGTGAAGCGGTGCAGATAGAGAATGATCTGTACAAGCGTTTGTCGCCGCTGCATTTTTATGGATTGCTGGCACTATTTGGCACATGGCTGGTTTTTATCTTATTGAATTTTGTCATGGCCGCTATCACGGGTTTGCGCCGTATAGCTGGCAAGGGCCAGCCCATAGCAAATGCCCGCTTGCTTTTCATGCCCGTACTGGCCAGTCTGATCTTGATCTGGTTCAAAAATTCAGGCGCAATTTTTGGTAATGCAGCGGCGCAGTGGGGTAGTGTGTCAGCAACTTCGTTGAATGTCATGTTAGGCAGCCTGGCTTATGCTGCGGTATCGCTGTATTGCCTGTGGCTGGCTTTCCAGCAAATCAGGATATCTGCGAACCGTTATGTACACTGGTATGCATCGATACTGTCAGTCTTGCATGCAGGCATCGTGGTGTATTTGCTGTGTTACGGCATAATAGGCATCAGAACCTGGGCGTGAGAATTGCTGGTGGCAAAACCGGCGCACGCAACAGCATCATTGCTTTGAACAGTTAACAAAATACTGAGCAGGCAGGTATAACACCTGCTCAGCACAAGTCAGCATCAGTCTGATTAGACTGATGACGCTGGTCATGACACTCTGCATCCCCCTTTTTAAAGACTGGCCTCACACACAAGAAAATTGTGTGAGGCAAAGCATTCTGTTCCACAAAAATCCACATTCATTCCCGTAATTTGTGCTTCCGTCTCAATCTGCCTCCTTTCAAATTCTGATTTATCTATATTGCGTCATGTGTATCCAGGCTGCTGCACCACACGGTGATGAGCCTGGTCCTTGCGCAGCGTAGTAAATCCACAGATCCCTATGGAAGAGGGTCTGGTTTTGTTAACCCTGAATCAGAAAGTAAATTGAAAATGAAAACAGCACTCCGTCTCCTCCCTATGAAATTGCTGATGGCTACACTGGCGCTAGGCGCGTTTCAGGCACATGCTGCGACTTCCATGTCCGATGCAGAGATACTCAGCGTTCTCAAACAGCGCATTGATACAGAAAAGAAAGGCGTTGGTATTGTGGTCGGTGTTGTTGACGAGAAGGGCAGCAGGGTGATCAGTTATGGCTATGCCAATCTGGCAGATCGCCGCCTGGTCGATGCCGACACCCTGTTTGAACTTGGCTCCATCACCAGCGTATTTACAGGTGTGACCTTGATGGAAATGGCAGAAAAAAGCGAAATCAGATTAAAGGATCCATTGGCAAAATACCTGCCTGATACTGTTACCGTGCCATCTTCCGACGACAGGAAAATTACCCTCGCCGATTTGTCTGCCCACCGCTCTGGCTTGCCAGCCTTGCCAGCCAACCTGAAGCAGAATGGCAGTGATAATCCCTACACAGGTTTTACGACCAGCAAGGCCTATGAATTTTTGTCCGGTTATCAATTGAAATATGATGTCGGCAGTCGCTACGAATACTCAAGCTTTGGCAGTGGCTTACTGGCTCAGGTACTTAGTCAGCGTGCTGGCACAGACTATGAAACTCTCGTGAAAAACCGTATTGCCGCGCCTCTGGGCATGACGGCAACAGGCGTCACGCTGAATGCTGACTTGCAAAAGCGCATGGCGACAGGTTACAGCGGTAAAACACAATTTTCTGCCGTTTCAGGCTGGAGCTTCAGTTCATTTGAAGGTGCAGGCGGTTTGCGTTCATCAGCTAACGACATGCTCAAATTTGTTGCCGCTAACATGGGTCAAACCAATGTTCCATTGAAAGACACCATGCGCAAATTGCAGGAGCCATTTGAACCGGGTAACCGCCTCTTGCTGGTCTGGGGTGGCTACAACAATAAATTCGGTAGTTCCATTCTGGCGCAAGAAGGTAAAACTGGTGGCTATAGCAGCTATATGGCCTTCGATAAAAAAGCGGGTAAAGGGGTGGTGATATTGTCGAATGCAGATATCAGTGTCAGCGATATAGGCAATAAAATCATCAATAGTGAATTTCCGCTGGCACAGTGAATTGAGGGCGGCAGGCAAGCATTATCCATCAAGGATGGAAATGCGATCTGCCTGCCACTGTTGACTGTGAAATATCCCGTACCATCAATGAGATTGTTGCTGATCTTGCTCTTACAACAGAATTTTATGGATTCGGGTGAGCCACATCTTTAGCGGATGCATGCACATGTTTGTCCCACATGCCTAGCAATGCCTGTTCAAAGTGCCGGGTAAATTGCTTTGCATCGTATATTGGACCAGCCAGCGTGCGCTCGCGCAGGGTAGCGCGCAGTTGTGCCAGTTTTTCAAGATCAGTAGCATGAAGGATAGCACGTCTGACATAGTCATCTTCAGATGTGGCAATCCAGTCTTCCAGACCAGCGTATGTCAGCAAACTGGCACCCTGGAGTGAAGACATGCGATCGCCTGCCAGATTGAGCGTAGGCACGCCCATCCAGAAAGCTTCGCATGTGGTTGTACCACCGCCGTAGGGAAAAGTGTCGAGTATGATATCGACCTCAGCATGGGCTGCCAGATAGGCGTCTCTTGAGCCTGGGCCAAACATGCTGATGCGCTCTGCGCTTATGCCATGCTGGACGAATCTATCCAGCATTTTTTTGCGCTCTGATTCAGTACCCAATTGCCAGCATTGGAATCGCAATTTGGCATCAGGCATGCGCTGAAAAATTCTTGCCCATAATTGCAAAGTGAAATCATTGAGTTTCCTGATATTTTGAAAGCAGCCAAACGTTATATAAGCATTTTTAAGTGCGGGTAGAGCAGAAACTGAGGATAGCAAATCATTTGTCGCAGGTGGTGTGAGGCACAGTCTGGTCGATGGCAAATACCAAATTTGCTCGCTGAAATACTCATTATGATTGTCCGGCACGGAAATCCTGTCTGCCAGGAGATAGTCCATGCCAGGTACACCTGTAGTAGCAAAATAACCCAGCCAGCTTACTTGTAGTGGAGCAGGTTTGAATGCGAATACTGGCAAGCGGTTGTGCGCGGTATGACCAGCAAGATCAATGAGTATATCGATGCCATCTTCATATATCATGTGTGCAGCACTGGCATCATCGATATCTTCAATCACTTTCCATCCGCTGAAAAGCGGTTTGATGCGCGCAGTCAGCGCATCATCGCGTACTTTACTGGAGTAAGCATACAGTTCCATCTGCCGCAAATCGATGTTCCTGATGACGTTTTCCAGAAAGAAGCCTACGGGGTGCAAACCAAAATCGCCAGAAACAAAACCGACTCTCAAGCGCCTGTGCTCCTGATTTGCTGGAAGGCACTTCCATGTTGTATAGGCCTGTGCATGGATAAGCAGTCTGGAGGTATACCTTCTGACCTCATCCTGATATTGCTCAGGCGTTACGAGGTCACCAAAGCTCAAGTTAAAAAGCATGCTGCTGTATGCATCAAAATAGTCAGGATCGATCTCTAAGGCTGCCTTGTAGCATGCTATTGTTTCACTGTGCCTGCCAGTATCTCTGAGAAGATTGCCCAGACTAACCAGAGCCCAGGTCCTGTTTGTGAAATCCAGCGCACAAGCTGTACGGAAACTTGCCTCGGCTTCGTCCAGTTTGCCTAAGTCAGAATAGGCTTTACCCAAATTGTAATGGGCGAGCCCTGCATCTGGCTTGATGGCCACTGCTTGCAAATAGGCAGTGACTGCCTCTTCATTTCTTGATTGCGAGGTGAATACAGTCCCCAGATTGTAAAATGCTTCATACCGGTCTGGCGCAACTTCCAGTAACCTTCTGTAACTGGCTTCAGCCTCTGCCAGCTTTCCCTGTCCCTGCAGTATCCAGGATACATGCCAGATTGAATCTGCATGGTCGGGTTGCATTACTAGCGCCAGGTTATATAAGCGCAAAGCGGTATCGAATTGTTTGCGATCAGTTTCCAAATTAGCCATCAAGAGCAGCAAGCCAACTTCTTGTGGAAATTTCTCAACAGCAGCGGAAGCGAGCGAATGCGCAGCAACTTTATCTTCTGTCTTGATGTAAGTCTCGATCAGGTCATAATAGGCATCGAGCATGTTGCCGTCTAATTCAAGGGCTTTTTGAAATTCTGCTATAGCTGATGAATAGTCCGCCTGCCCTTTGGCAAGCATTCCCTTGTTGTAGTAAATGTAGGCGTCGCTTGGGTCCAGCTTCTGCGCTTGATTGAGCATCTTTGCCGCTTCGGCATATTGTTCTTGCATCCGCAAAGCTACACTAAGATTGATGTAGGCATCTGCAAATGTGGGATGAATGCTGATAGCTTCCCTATAGCATTGTTCCGCCTGAGCAATTGTGCCAGATGTCAGTAAATTGTCAGCCTGGTTTTTCAGGCTATTCGCCTTACTTACTTGCTCTGCCACCTGTGGCTCTTGCTTTGCTGGTGTTGCTCGCGTTGCAGGTCCTGGTACCTCTTTGCTGCGGAACAAGTTTAGAATTTTTCCAAACATTTTCTGATCTTGACGGTAGATTTCGTATCTGGTCGATTATCGCAAAATCCCATTATCTTATTGATGCATGGAAAGTGAGTTTTATCATTACCTTATACTCAGGTTTGAATAAAATGAAACCATGAAGACTTGCAGGCCACCAGCGTATTTCATACAGAGGCGACCTGATAATCCAATTTCTTTTACATCTTATTTGGCCCAGGAATCCTTCAGCGTCGTCACCCTGTTAAACACCGGCTTGCCAAGCACTGAATCCACACGATCCGCCACAAAATATCCGTGGCGCTCAAACTGCAAGCGTGTATCTGGGGTGATCGTTGCAAGACCAGGCTCTACATAGGCACGCACTACTTCCAGGGCATTCGGGTTCAGCAAGGCCATGAAGTCTTTGCCGCCAGCATCAGGATTTGCATCCGTGAATAAACGGTCGTACAGGCGGACTTCGGCTTCCAGTGCATCTGCTGCATTGACCCAGTGCAGATTGCCTTTGACTTTGTAGTTGGCGCTGCCTTCTGTGCCGGATTTGCTGTCGGCAAAGTAGTTGCAATGGACGGCGATGACATTGCCGTTTTCATCCTTGTCGCAGCCTGTGCATTCAACCACATAGCCATAACGCAGGCGTACCTTGTTGCCTGGGAAGAGGCGGAAGTAGCCTTTGACGGGCTCTTCCATGAAGTCTTCCTGTTCTATCCACAGCTCTTTGCCTATCGTGAATTCACGGTTGCCCAGTTCAGGGTGGTGCGGATGGATAGGTGCCGTGCAGGCGATGTTTTCGCCTTCGGGGAAGTTGTCGATGATGAGTTTCAGCGGGCGCAGTACGGCGGTGGCGCGTGGTGCTTTTGGATCGAGGTCTTCGCGCAGGCAACCTTCCAGCGTGCTGTAGTCTATCCAGCCATCAGAACGTGTTACGCCTATGCGTTCGCAGAACAGTTGCAATGATTCTGGCGTATAGCCACGGCGGCGTATGCCAACAATGGTAGGCATGCGCGGGTCGTCCCAGCCGGTGACGATGTTTTGCTCTACCAGTTGGCGCAATTTGCGTTTGCTGGTGACAACATAGGTCAGGTTAAGGCGGGCGAATTCATATTGTTGCGGCACTGGTTTTTTGAAGAAGCCACCTTCGGCGGCGCGTTCTATGATCCAGTCATAGAAAGGGCGGTGATCCTGGAATTCCAGTGTGCAAATCGAATGGGTAATGTTTTCTATCGCATCAGAAAGTGGATGCGTGTAGTCATACATAGGGTAGATGCACCATTTGTCACCAGTGCGGTGATGATGAGCATGGCGGATGCGGTAGATGGCCGGGTCACGCAAATTCATGTTAGGTGAGGCCATGTCTATCTTGGCGCGCAGGATGTGTTCGCCATCCTTGAATTCACCTGCCTTCATGCGGCGTAGCAAGTCCAGCGACTCTGCTGGTGCGCGTTCACGGAAAGGGGAGTTCACACCTGGTTTGGAAAAATCACCACGGTTAGCCGCCATGTCAGCAGCGCTTTGGCTATCGACATAGGCCAGGCCAGCACCGATCAGGTATTCGGCGATTTCATACAGGCGGTCAAAATAGTCACTGGCGTAGTGCAGATGTTCTTCACCTTTGTTATTCCAGTCAAAGCCCAGCCATTTGACGCTGTCCATAATGGTATCGACATATTCCTGGTCTTCTTTCTCAGGATTGGTGTCATCAAAGCGCAAGTGACAACGGCCAGCGTAATCGCGTGCCAGGCCAAAGTTCAGGCATATCGACTTGGCATGACCTATGTGCAGGTAGCCATTCGGTTCTGGCGGAAAGCGGGTGATGACATTGGGCAGGCCATCACGGGTGTATTTGCCAGCAGCCTGGTCATTGTCGATGATGGCGCGCAGGAAGTTGGAAACGGGTGCAGGTGTTGCATTATCGTTATTTTTTATATCTTTGCTCATAGCTAATGACTGTTGTAGACCTTGTAAGGCACATTATAAATAGGGAGATGACAAGCATTTTACCGTAGCGCAGCATGGATGGCGCGAAGTTTGCTCGTACATTAGCCGAAGTGCAAGTGCGATAGAGAGTATCAGAGGGTAGATTTCTGGAAAGTAGTTAATACGATAGCAAAATTTAGGGCTTACGCAAAATTGTCCCAGCAAGGCTATCGCTTTAGAAATTCCCCCTTGCAAGGGGGAATCGCTTCGCCGGCAGGCAACATGTTGCCTGAAACCCCGGCTACACCGTCAGCGACGAAGACAGTACTTTAGTACGGAATTTGCTAAATGCGGGAGCTGCAACGCAGCTGGGGCGGTTTTGCGTAAGTCCTAAAATTACATTTCGCTGGATTCTACGCGGTTCCGCCCACACTTCTTGGCATGGTAGAGGGCATTATCTGCCCGCTTCATCATTTCATTGATGTTATCAGGATGATAGTATGCGGTGACACCAAAGCTGGCGGTCTTTTTGCCGACGATCTCAAATTCATGGTTGGCAATGGCGCAACGCAGTTTTTCCGCTGTGGCAATGGCTGCATGGATAGTGGTTTCGCGGAAGATGACCAAAAACTCTTCTCCACCCCAGCGGCCCACGGCGTCCATGCTGCGTACATGGTCTTGCAGGATGCGGGCGATATTGATCAGAACCAGATCACCAGTCTGATGGCCGTGGGTGTCGTTGACTTGCTTGAACAAGTCTATGTCGACGATGGCCAGTGAGAAAATGGTGCCATAGCGCTGGCTGCGCTGGTGTTCTTCTTCCAGTATCTGTTCCAGCTTCAGGCGGTTGATCAGGCCTGTGAGCCTGTCGGTACTCGACAATAGCTCGAGGTCATGGTTGCGCAATTCAAGTTCACGGGTGCGGGCGATGACCAGGTTTTCCAGGTTGGCATTCACTTCCATCATGGATTTATGGCTGCTTTCCAGTTTTTCTGCCATCTGATTAAAGCCTGCTTCAAGTTCCTGCAACTCGCCACCAGAATCTGCCGTGATACGGGTATCCAGTGCGCCTTTTTCCATGCGATGTACGCCATCCAGCAAGCGCGACAACGGGCGCGTCAAATCGCGGCTCATGCGCAGCGCCAGTATTGATGCGCAGACTGTGCCTACCAGGCCTATCAATATGCTCAGCGCTACGAAGACATTTTTGGATTGGCGACTGGTATGCGTACTCAGTTCCAGATAGACACGTCCCAGCAGTTTGGGTTTGGTGGTTTTGTCACTGGGCGCACGGTCAAACAAATCGAAAGAGTCGGCTTCTGCCTTACCCTGGTAAATCGGCGCTGCAAATATCAGTGACTCATGATCACCATGCAAGACCTTGCCTGTATCCGCAGCGCGTGTATGTTCAGGCCCCAGTTTGCTGGGTTTGCCACTCACGGCCAGTACCCGGTTGTCAGGATCGGTGATGACCACGGCTTTGGCGTCATCTTCTTTCATGACGGACTGGGTCAGGGCTTGCAAGACTTCGCGGTTGCCGGAAAATGCGCCGTATTCACTGGCGGGTGCCAGTTGGCGGGTAATGACAGTGCCGCGTGCCTTTATTGCACCGTCAATTTCAGTAATGCCGACGATGACGACCAACAGCACCAGCAAGGCTGAAATAATCCAGACCGGCGCTAGAGCTAAGAATAGTATGCGCTGGGCGAGTGGCCAGTTCTTCATTGGGCACGCTCCATCAATGATTTTAATTTGCGTGTCAGACTGGCTTCATCTTCCATTTCCAGGCTTAGCGAACGGCTGACCTGGGTATTGGTATTCACACTGAAATAACGTGGGTACTGGGGCAGCGGCAGGTAAGCATTACTGCTCAAACCCTGTATGACTTCAGCCACATGCTGGGCAATCTGGCCCGGTGAACTATAGACGGCAGCCAGTGCGCCAGCCTTGACATAGGCGGCTGAAAAACCGAATAGCGGCACTTTCTGACGATAACTGGTCAGCAAGATGCTGGGTATATTATTGCGGTTGTAGATGGCAGCATCAGGCAGGGCCAGCAAGCTGTCGCTATTGGCCAGCAAGCGGCGCAAGGCAGGCAATAGTTCTGAGTCATCCGTGGCGGTTTCTACATTGATTTGTATGTCGAGTTCTTTGGCTGCAAGCTGTATGCCTGTGAGTATTTCCGCGCTGTCTTTGCTTAGTAACAGGCCGAGGCGATTACGACCTGGCAAGGTCGCACGAACCAGTCCCAATTGCCGGTTCCATGGCTGATCAAAATAAATCGCAGAAAAATGATGCGGGTCCTGGTTGCGTCCATATTGTTTGGCGATCTTCAGGAAAGTATGACGCGGTACCAGCACATTCAACACTGCCATGGCAGGTGGCTTTTGCGCCATGGCTGTCATGGCAGGTGTGCCAACCGCAATCAGTATTTGATTATTGGCGTTGCGGGATAAGTCTTCACTTTTATAGGCCGACAGTATCAGAACCTTGACTGTGTTCTTGCTGTTGCCCTGGCTTAGCACAGTGCTTAACTGGCTGGAAAATTCTGTATAGGCCGGGCCATCTTCACTGAGCAAGATGGTGATATTGTCGACTGCGAGACAGGATTGTGGCAGCGCCAGGCTAAGGCCGAGACTTAAAGCGATCCAACTGCCTGCATATCGCAAATATCTGACGAACTGCCATCGCATGGGTCACATATCCAGCTTGAAGTTCAGCCTCACGGCCCGTCCCGGCAATTCATTATCATGACGGTATTCAAAATATCTGGCATCAGCAAGATTTTGAGCAATCACAGACAATTCAGCAGCTTTGCCATCCAGTTTGAACTGGTAGCTGAGCTTGCCATCCAAACGCCGGTTAGCATCGATAAAATAGCCACGGTTTTCACGCGGATTATAATCAGTGGAATTGAACTTGGTTTGCGCCACCTGATAGGCGACCAGGCTACCGCTCCATTGATCATTGACTCTGTGGCTGAGCATCAGGCTATGGCTGTATTTAGGCAGAGAATCGCTATAGATGACACCATTTACATTATCGCTTTTTACTCCACCACCTGACAGTCCATAGATGAGACGTGTCTTGTCAGTCAGTTGGGCTTTTAATTGCAATTCATAACCGCGCATGATGGCGGTGCCTGCATTCAAATTGCCGCCAGCAGCAGAGCGCTTATTCCTGACGTCGATCAACTGGCTGTAGTCATCATAAAACAGGCGAAAATCAACATCAAATTTGCCATATTTGCCTATATATCCCAGCTCTGTAGACTTCACACGCTCGGTCTGCATCTCTGGCAGGCCCGGATAAAACTCTGGACTGCGCCAATAGCTGTCATATGTTTTCTCGTAAACAGAGGGCGAACGCGTGGCGCGTGAATGGCTGAGGCGCAAGGTATGGCCAGGTTGCACATGCCAGTTGACGGCAAACCTGGGTGTGGTATCGGTGCCTGTATAGGTATTGTTTTCTATCATGCCGCCGACATTGAAGACCAGGTCAGGGCGTGCTCGCCATTCAAGATTGCCAAAGAAACGGCGCAGGTGATACGGAAAATCACCATACAAATACTGGTTGTCACCTACTCCAAGATAATAGGGCGCATAAGTCTGGTCATAGCGTATGCTGCCACCCCAGACCAGGCGCGCATTGGTGAAAGGTGAAAAGGTGTGCTGCACTTCCAGATCGTAGCGCCGCAATATAGCGTCGCCGTCGCTGACGCCGTCTGAATCTTTCAGCCTGGCATACACTCTTTCTACCGTATGGAAAGCTTGCACCGACAATTCGCCGCCAGCCTCCAGCGCGCGGCGCCAGTGCAGCATTTCAAAATGATTTTCTGCTCGCCTGCTGATGGCAGAAACATTACCGTATTCACCGACCTCACGCGGCCCGCCGTTATAGCCAAACTGGAATTCCATCGTATCGGCAGAATTGAGCTGGTAGTCAGCGCGCAGGTTCAGGTTGTGGATAGTCTTGTTGTCGTATTTGTTCAGGTTCCAAAAGGTGAAGACCGAGGTTGGCTTCTTGATACGGTCATCTTCGCCCTGGTCTTCCCTGATGCTGGCAGTCAGGCGGTAACTTAGTGCGCCACTCTGGCCGCCATAGCGGAAGATGCCTTCCTTGCGACCCTTGCCAAATGCCACGGACATGGTCTTGCCCTGGGTCTCAGCCGGGTGGCGGGTGATGATATTGATGACGCCAGAATAGGAGTTGGCACCGTAGCTGGCAGAGTCTGGCCCGCGTATGACTTCTATGCGCTCTATATCATCCAGAACGATGGGCAGGTCGCTCCAGTTGACGCCACCAAACAAGCTGGCATAGACGGACCTGCCATCGATCAATACCTGCATGCGGTCTGATGTGGTGGTGGTCACCATGCCGTGATATGCCACCGTGCTGTCTGCTGAAAAATAAGGGTCGGCATGGTAAGCGACATACATGCCAGGCACCAGGCGAAATACTTCTGACAAATCCCAGGCACCAGAATCTTTGATCATTTGCCTGTCTATGATGGTGACAGCAACCGGTGCTTCATTAATGGGTTGCGACAGGCGGGACGCGGACAGCACTACTGGCACATCATCCAGAAAAATTGATTCTTCACCGCCACCTGCCATCGCTACTTGATGCAGAAGGGAAAAAAGCAGGGCAGCACAGCCAGCACGCCTGTAAAAGCGCTTGCCAGAATAGTTGCTATGGATGCGGAGTTTTTTTTCTGCTAACAAGTTGTGCCCCAGAGCCAGAAAATGCATTGATTTAGAGTAACACAGCACAGGCTGGCGAATGTAGCTTAAATGCAAAGACGAGAGTCACAAGACCTCTTTACGTCCCTGAATTTGTTGTTTTTAGGGATCAGATTTTTGGACATGGGGTCTTATTTGGAATTTGCATAATAGACAAATTAAAACCTTATTTATTGACGGCATGATGAATTAGCTTGTACGAATGCTCATTAAATTAAAGTTAAATTAATATAAATTGCATATTTGAAAACTTCAGCAAGGCAAAGCTTCTGATCAGCTTGGGCAACAGGTAGAATAGCGGTATGACTACAGAATTAATTACCTCCCCTGAAGCGACCACCGAAGTTGTCGTCAGCAAGCCCTACGAGCCTGCCTTTGTACACCTGCGCATCCACTCCGAATATTCGATTGTCGACGGCCTGGTGCGTATTGATGATGTCATTAAGGCAGCAGTAAAAGACAAACAGCCAGCAATGGCCATTACTGATCTGGCGAACTTGTTCGCCATGGTGAAATTTTACAAATCAGCACGTGGCAAGGGCATGAAGCCTATTGCTGGTTGCGATGTCTGGATCAGCAATGATGTTGACCGCGACAAACCATCGAGGTTGCTCTTGCTGGTCAAGAACAAGCTGGGTTATTTGCAGTTATGCGAATTGCTGGCACAAGCATGGCTGACGAACCAGCACAAGGGCCGGGCAGAAATCCGCTATGAGTGGTTGCAGAGTATTTTTGAAGCAGGCAAGGGCGGTGGCCTGATCGCTATCTCTGGCGCGCATTTTGGCGATGTCGGCGTTGCTATCGATAATGGCAATCTTGAATTGGCAGAACAAAACGCCAGACGCTGGGCCAGTATTTTTCCCAATCATTTTTATATAGAAATTCAAAGAGCAGGCCAGGCAAACATGGACAACCATGTGCGTGCTGCCGTGGCTCTGGCTGGCAGACTCAAATTGCCAGTGGTGGCGACCCATCCTGTGCAATTCATCAGCAAGGACGACTACACCGCTCATGAAGCGCGCGTCTGTATTGCCGAAGGCGATATGCTGGCCAATGGCCGCCGCGTACGCAGGTTCAATGAACAACAATGCTTCAAGACCCAGGCTGAGATGGCAGAACTTTTTGCCGACTTGCCAGCAGCCTTGCGCAATTCAGTCGAAATCGCCAAACGTTGTAACCTGATGCTGGAACTGGGTAAGCCCAAGCTGCCAGATTTCCCTACACCTGAAGGCATGACCATCAATGACTTCCTGGAGCATGAATCCAGGCGCGGTCTTGAGTTTCGCCTCCAGCATTTGTTCCCAAATGAGGAAAAGCGCGAGAAAGAGCGCGCCCGTTATGAGGCACGCCTGAAGTTTGAAACCGACACCATCATCAAGATGGGTTTTCCTGGTTACTTCCTCATCGTTGCTGACTTTATTCAATGGGCAAAAAATAATGGCGTGCCGGTAGGGCCAGGCCGTGGTTCTGGTGCCGGTTCTCTGGTTGCATATTCACTGCTGATTACCGATCTTGATCCTTTGCAGTACAACCTGCTGTTCGAACGTTTCCTGAACCCAGAGCGGGTATCCATGCCCGACTTTGATATTGATTTTTGTCAGGAAGGTCGCGACAAGGTTATTCAGTACGTGAAAGACCGTTACGGTAAAGAAGCAGTGTCGCAGATTGCTACCTTCGGTACCATGGCCGCCAAGGGTGCGATACGCGACGTTGGCCGGGTGCTGGATTTTGGCTATATGTTTTGCGATGGCGTCTCCAAACTGATCCCGTTCAAACCAGGCAAACAAGTCACGATTGCCGAAGCGATTATTGAAGAACCCTTGCTGGCCGAGCGTCAGGAAAACGAAGAAGAAGTCAAAACCCTGCTCGACCTGGCGCAACAGGTAGAAGGCATTACCCGCAATATAGGCATGCATGCCGGTGGTGTATTGATTGCACCAGGCAAGCTGACAGATTTTTGCCCACTCTACACCCAGGGCGGTGATTCTGGTGTGGTCTCGCAATACGATAAAGATGACGTCGAGGCCGTGGGCCTGGTCAAGTTCGACTTCTTGGGTTTGACCACGCTGACCATCCTTGACAGGGCAGTGCGCTATATCAAGATGATGGACCCGGCCATGGCAGACTTTGATCTGGCCAAATTGCCGCTGGATGATAGAGCTTCGTATGAATTGCTGACCAAGGCCAAGACCGTGGCTGTGTTCCAGCTGGAAAGCCGCGGCATGCAAGGCATGTTGAAAGATGCGCGTCCTGACCGCTTTGAAGACATTATCGCGCTGGTGGCTTTGTACCGTCCGGGTCCTATGGACCTGATCCCGGATTTCTGCAAACGTAAACACGGTGAACGTTTCGATTATCCTGATCCACGTACCGAAGGCATTTTGTCTGAAACCTACGGCATCATGGTGTATCAGGAACAGGTTATGCAGATGGCCCAGGTGGTCGGTGGCTACTCACTAGGTGGTGCGGATTTGCTGCGTCGTGCCATGGGTAAGAAGAAGGCAGAAGAGATGGCCGAGCATCGCCAGATTTTCCGTGACGGCGCTGCCAAGGATGGCTTGCCGCAAGAAAAAGCCGACGAGATTTTCGATTTGATGGAAAAATTCGCGGGCTATGGTTTTAATAAATCCCATGCTGCCGCGTATGCCTTGCTGTCTTATCACACCGCCTATCTGAAAGCGCATCATGCTGCTGCTTTCATGGCAGCGAATATGTCGCTGGCCATGGATGATACTGACAAGGTCAAGATTCTGGTCGAAGATGCGATTGATATCTGCAAACTCAAAATGCTGCCGCCAGATATCAACCAGTCTGAATACCGCTTCATGCCTGTTGCCGAAGCTGGCAAAAAATCCAGCCAGATACGTTATGGCATGGGTGCTGTCAAAGGCTCAGGCCAGAATGCGATAGAAAGCATTATCACGGCGAGAAAAGAAGGTGGACCATTTAAGGATTTGTTCGATTTTTGCAAACGTGTTGACAAGCGTCAGGTTAATCGCCGTACGGTAGAGTCACTGATACGTGCCGGTGCCATGGATTGCCTGGGCAAAGACCGTGGCGTCTTACTGGCTACCGTTGATTTTGCGCTGGAAGCAGCAGTGCAGGCAGAAGCCGCTGCAAACCAGGTCAGCCTGTTTGGCGATGACGATGATTTGATCGCGCCACCAGATTACCTGGATGTGCCACCATGGTCAGACAAGAAACGCCTGACCGAAGAAAAACTGGCGCTGGGTTTTTACCTGTCCGGCCACCTGTTTGACTCTTATGCGCCAGAAGTACGCCAGTTCATCAAGACTACCCTGGCCAAACTGGAGCCTTCGCGCGACTTGCGCCTGATTTGCGGCATCATCACTGGCGTACGCACCCAGATGACACAGCGCGGCAAATTGCTCATTGTCAGCCTTGATGATGGCACTGCCGTGGTTGAAGTGACGGTGTATAGCGAACTCATGGAAGAATTCAAATCCCTGTTCAAGGAAGATGAATTCCTGGCTGTGCTGGGCAAGGTGTCTGAAGACAGGTTCTCGGGCGGCTTGCGTATCTCGGCTGAAAAAGTCATGGACATAGGCCGCGCCCGCGTGCAATTTTCTCAAGGCTTACGTCTGACTTTGACATCGACTGCAGACACCAAAAAACTGCAAGAGATGCTGAAGCCACATTTGAATGCCGATGGTTGCCCGGTATTGATACGCTATCAAAATGCTAATGCCAGCGCTGAACTGTATCTGTCAGATCAGTGGCGAGTGAACCCGGACGATGTGTTGCGGCAAAACCTGGGTGAGTGGCTATCCATGAAAAACGTCAAAATTGAATACGCCTGATTCCATGAATACAGCCAGTGTATCGCCAGCGGCTGGCTCCATGCAGATGGAAGCACAGTTGGGCTGGCGTCAGTCTTTGCCGCACCAGATTTTGTCTGGCTTGCCGCTGACCCTGTTCTTCCCGGTCGGTGTCATGTATGGCGGTGTCTTGCTGTTTTATATCAGCTTGCTGGTATCGGGCAGTTATCTGCAAAAGCTGGACAGGGTCAGGCAAAGTCCCATGGTGTTGCCCATACTTGGATTGAGCCTGGTCAGTGTGGTACTGGCTGCCATGCAGGATGTGCCGCCAGAGCTCCATAAAGAATTCTGGCCAGGCTTTTTTCATTACCAGACTTATTTGTTTCTCCTGCCTTTCCTGGCTGTCCCTGCTGGGCAGTGGCAGAGGCGGGCCATGCACATATTTTTTGCTGGCGCGATATTGGCGGCGACGCTGTTTGTAGCAAATTTTTTGCACCTCTTGCCAGTCAATACTCTGTTTCGCAGCTATGTGATTTATGAAGGTAATAAATCCATCCTGCTTGGCATATTGATGGCGATTGCTGCAGCCTGGATGCTGCATGAATTGCGTGCGCACCGTGATCATCCGGTCTGGCGCGTGCTGGCTATTGTGTACGTGGCTGCTACACTGGTCTTGCTGGCTAAAACCAGGACGGCCAGTCTGCTGTTTTTCTTGCTATGCGGTGTGTTGATCTTGCGCCAGATAGGCTGGTCATGGCGAGTAGTGGCCCTGCCTTTGATACTGCTGGCAGCCTTGGGCGGCGGCTGGAAATATGCATTGAGCCTGCCACCACCCACAACATGTGAAGTGCGACTGGTACAGGCCGGGCCGTGGGAAATTTTCAAATTGCGCAGCCTGTGTACCGTGCATCAGTTGCATGATTTTTCTCAGGGACGCAAAGTCAGTGACGATGGCATGCGCCTTGAATTATTCAAGATCACTGGCGACATCATTGCAGAGAAACCCTGGGCCGGACATGGTATCGCCACCTGGATGCACCTTTACCAGCAAAAAGCCAGGGGCCTCATCAGTGCGACCATGACCACGCCGCACAATGATTACCTCCTGTATCTGACTGAACTGGGTGTGCTTGGCTTACTGGCTTTGCTGGTGATCTGGGGGGGGCAATTCTGGGTATCTTACCGTATGGCTGTGCATGAAAATCCGGATACTAAAGAAATGGCCATGCCCTTGCTGATGCTGACCATCGCCATGATGCTGGGCGGCATGTTCAATGCGATCTTGCGCGATGGCGTGTTTGGCATGGCTTTCATGATCTTGCTGGCAATACCGCTGGCTGGCATGCGGAATAGAGCAAATAAATGATTTATGCGTGAGCCTGCTTGATTAAGCGGCTTGGGCCAAGACAGGATATGAATTTCATACTATGAGTTTGATCAATAAAGAAACTATCGATGTGTTCCGCCGTTTGTGGCTGGCCATCACACCTTACCGCTCCCGCGTGTGGTGGGCACTGCTGACCATGCTGGGTACGGCTTCGACTGAAGTCATGTTCCCTAAAGTGTTGGGTTACATCCTCGATCACGGTTTTAATGCCGATGCAAAAAAAATAGCCTTATGGATGGTACCAACTGCCATCATAGCCATCTTTTTGTTCCGTGGTATTTGCACGTTTACCACTAGTTATCTGATGACCTGGATCTCCACCAGGTTATTGAATCAGCTACGCGCCAAGATATTTGACCGCATCCTGAATGTACCCATCAGTTTTTATCAGAGTGAATCGAGCGGACGCATCATCAACACCATCATGTTTGAGGCGCAGCAAATCGTCGAGATGCTCAAGGTCTCGATGACGACGCTATTCCGCGATTCATTGACTGTGATGGTGTTGCTGGCAGCTTTATTGTGGCGTAACTGGAAACTGACCATCATTGCCCTGGTCATGATGCCAGTCATGGCTTTCCTGGTGCGTGGTGTCAGCAAGCGTTTGCGCAAGCTCAACCAAAGTCAGCTTGATGTCAGCAATGAACTGACCCAGGTCATAGAAGAAGCAACGCGTGCCAGTCAGGTAATACGCATCTTTGGTGGCCAGAAATATGAGCAGGATAGATTCGAAGCCAAGAATGAAAAACTGCGTGGCTATGCCATGCGTACCACGATTGCCGTGGCATCGACTACGCCGCTGACACAGCTCGCTGCGGCGATTGCAGTGGCCGTGGTCATCATGTTTGCCGTATCGCAGGCAGCGCAAGACTCCACCACAGCAGGCCGCTTCATCGAATTTGTTAGTTTGATGATGCTGTTGCTGACGCCTTTGAAGCGCCTGGCAGATTTGAACGGCCCCATGCAGCGCGGCATGGCTGCGGCTGAGTCGGTGTTTGCATTGATCGATACTTTACCGGAAACTGATAGTGGTAAAGCCCTGCCAGCCCGTGCGCAAGGCAAGCTGGAATTCGTACACACCAGCTTCTCTTATCCGGGTCAGGAACAGGAAGCCTTAAAAGACATCAACCTCAGCATAGCGCCGGGTGAAACCATCGCACTGGTCGGCATGTCTGGCGGCGGCAAGACATCTCTGGTGAATCTGGTGCCGCGTTTTTACACACCAGATTCTGGCGACATCCTGCTTGATGGCATCTCCTTGCAGGATATTTCACTCAGCAGCTTGCGCGAACAAATCGCCATGGTCAGCCAGAATGTGGTCTTGTTTGATGACACCCTGGTGTCGAATATTGCCTATGGCGATGCCAATCCTGATCCTGAACGCGTAGCAGCGGCAGTGCAGGCAGCACATCTGACCGATGTCGTGCGTGATTTGCCAGAAGGCTTGAACACCATGATAGGCGACAATGGCATGCGCCTCTCTGGTGGCCAAAGGCAGCGCCTGGCGATTGCCCGCGCCATCTATAAGAATGCACCTATCCTTATTCTGGATGAGGCGACGTCGGCACTCGATAGTGAGTCTGAACGCGCTGTACAGGCCGCACTGGACGAACTGATGCTCGGCCGTACCACGCTGGTCATTGCCCATCGCCTGTCAACAATTGAACGGGCCAGCCGCATTGCCGTACTGGTCGATGGCAAGATCATAGAGATGGGTACACATGCAGAATTGCTCGACAATGGCGGCACTTATGCCAACCTGCACCGTCTGCAATTTGCCGCTTGATTGATAAAAGGAGAAGCCATGACTACCACGATTTCCCGTTTCCCTGTTCCAGAAATCAAAGACTTGCCTGAAGATATACGCGAAAAGATATTGGCCGTGCAGGAAAAAGCCGGTTTTGTGCCAAATGTATTCCTGACGCTGGCGCACAGGCCCGATGAATTCCGCGCCTTCTTTGCCTATCATGATGCCCTGATGCTGAAGACCACAGGCAACTTGAACAAGGCCGAGCGTGAAATGATCGTCACCGCCACCAGCGCCAAAAACAATTGCCTGTATTGCGTGGTTGCTCATGGCGCCATCCTGCGCATCTATGCAAAGAATACCCTGGTGGCTGACCAGGTAGCTGTCAATCATTTGAAGGCAGATATCACTTCACGTCAAAGCGCCATGCTGGATTTTGCCATCAAGGTGTGCCTGGATTCACAAAGCGTCAATGAGGCAGATTATGCCTTGTTGCACAAGCATGGTTTTGATGATGAAGATATCTGGGATATCGCTGCCATTACCGCATTCTTTGGCTTGTCGAACCGCATGGCAAATGTGATTTCCATGCGCCCGAATGATGAGTTCTTTCTCATGGGGCGTACGCCAAGATGAGCGTAGTTGTGCAAAGTCCTGCAAGCCGCATTCTCGTTATTGCACCCAACTGGATAGGCGATGCCGTCATGGCCCAGCCTTTGCTGCAATTGCTGAAACGCGACCATCCGCAAGCTGCGATCGATGTGTTGGCACCCTCCTGGGTAGCACCGGTGTTGCGCGCCATGGTAGAAGTGGATACAGTGCTGGAAACACCTTTCAAGCATGGCTCACTGCAATTGCGTGAACGCTGGCGCTATGCGCAGATATTGCGCCAGCGTGGCTATGCCGCAGCATATGTTTTGCCAAATACTCTCAAATTTGCACTGCTACCATGGATGGCAGGCATCAAAAAGCGGGTAGGTTACAAAGGTGAAAGCCGTTACGGCCTCATCAATGTCATGCACCATGACAGCAAGCCCGCACCGCGCGCCATGGTCGCATTTTATGCGGCACTCGCCAGCAAGCCTGTAACTGAGCTTGTGCAGAGCTTCCCCAAGCCTCGCTTGCAAATCACGGCTGCACAGATAGATGCAGTTTTGCAGGATATGGGTTTGTCTGCTCAACAGCCTTTGATCTGTTTTGCGCCCGGTGCAGAATTTGGCAATGCCAAGCGCTGGCCTGTTAGCCATTTTGCAGAACTGGCCAGGACCATCCTGCAAGCACATCCCGATGCACAAATTGTTTTGCTGGGTTCGCCCAAGGATGTTGAAGTTTGCCAGCAGATCAAGCAAGCTTGCCCTGCCGTTCATCAGTTTGCTGGCAAGACCAAACTCGATCAGGCGCTGGCCTTGATAGCAGCAAGCAATGCCATGGTGTCGAATGATTCTGGTTTATTGCATATCGCCTCGGCATTCAACAGACCCGTGATTGCCATTTATGGTCCGACTGATCCCAACCACGCGCCACCTTTTTCTGATATTGCACATTCACTATCGTTGCGTTTGGCCTGCGCACCGTGCAAGCAAAGAGAATGTCCTCTTGGTCATCATGACTGCATGAACAAGCTTACTAGCCAGATGGTATGGCAGCCTTTGGAAGTCATCCTGGCTTGAGTGAGTTCACCTCTTTCAACAAAGGCAAGAATGCGACGATGGTGTAGCATTCTTGCTAAATTGCAATTTTCCCTAGTGTTACCCCTGAAATTTCAAACAACCGGATGCAATGCGGGTTTGTTGCAATCGATTGCGAGTGTAAATGATTGTGTAAAGCCACAATTGACTTTGCCGCTTGTTGTAAGATCGCAATAACTTATCGTTTCAATAAAGCATGATGTACTTGTGCCTGCTGCCCGCTAGCATTAAGCTGGGATAAGCAAGGCATTGCAGTATTGACATACTTTTGGCATCCACATATGACTATGCAAGCAAAGTGGTGGCTAGGCTTGGCATGCCTGTGCATGCAGCTTTTTCTTGCGCCCGCAGGTCTGGCTGCTGACAAGCTGCGCCTGCAACTCAAATGGACCCATGCTTTTCAGTTTGCTGGTTATTACGCCGCAAAAGAGCTGGGCTATTACCGTGAGGTTGGCATCGATGTTGACCTCGTGCAGGCACAACCCGGGCTGGATGTGGTTGAGGAAGTTGTTTCCGGCAAATCAGAATATGGTGTGGGCACCAGCAGCCTGATCCTGGCGCGCAAGGCAGGCAAGCCAGTCGTGGCACTGGCAGTCATATTCCAGCATTCACCCCTGATCCTTGTGTCAAGAAAAGAGATTGATGCGCAAACCGTACATGGACTCATGGGCAAGCGCATCATGCTGGAACCGCAATCGCAGGAGTTGCTGGCCTATCTGAAGCGTGAGCATCTGCCTTCTGAACAATTGAAGCAAGTCGAGCATAGCTTCAGCCTTGATGAGCTGATCGACGGCAAGGTCGATGTGATCTCTGCCTATCTCACCAATGAACCATTTCGTCTTGGCCAGGCTGGTTTTGCCTATAACATTTTTACACCACGTTCTGCCGGGATTGATTTTTATGGGGATAATCTGTTCACCACTGAACATGAAATTCGCACCCATCCCGAGCGGGTAAAAGCGTTTCGTGCTGCCAGCCTGCGCGGTTGGGAATATGCGATGAGCCATCAGGATGAAATCATCGACATGATTTTGCAGCGTTATAAAGGGCCTGATGCCCAGCACTACAACAAGGAATTTTTTCATTATGAAGCAGCGCAAACCAGTTACTTAATGAGCCGCGAATTGATTGCCATCGGCTATATGAATCCTGGCCGCTGGCGGCATATTGCCGACACTTACGCAGAACTGGGCATGTTGCCGGCAAATTTTCCCCTTGATGAATTTCTGTATGACGCCAATCCCGATGTGAATTTGCGCTGGTTTTATTTCTGGACCATGGTGACGTTGCTACTTGCAGGCATTGTTGGTGGCGTTGCCTTGTATATCTTTAAAGTCAATCGCAGACTGGGCAACAGCCTCGACGAACTGAAGAAAAATGAACTGAGGCTGAACCTGCTATCCTCTGCCATAGAACACAGCCCAACCTCGGTCATTATTACTGATGCAGATAGCCTCATTGAATATGTTAATCCCCACTTCACCATAGAAACAGGTTATGCCTCTGATGAAGTGATAGGCAAAAAGCCTAGCATCCTGCAATCCGGGCAAATTCCTACTGAAACTTATCAGACCATGTGGGCGCAGTTATTGCGTGGTGAAGTCTGGACCGGTGAATTGATCAACCGCCGCAAGAACGGTGAAGTGTATTGGGAAGAAGCCCACATTGCCCCAGTCAGGGATGAAAAAGGCAAGACCCGGCATTATGTTGCCGTCAAAGTTGATGTCAGTGAGCGCAAGCAAGTCAATGACAAGCTGGCCTATCTGGCCCATCATGACAGCCTCACCCATTTGCCAAACCGCACCCTGTTTTTTGAGCGGCTGGCACAGGGGCTGGCACTGGCAAAAAGAAATAAAACACGCCTGGCACTCATGTATATTGATCTTGACCGCTTCAAGCCTGTCAACGACACCTATGGACATGCAGTCGGCGATATTTTGCTGCAGCAGGCTGCAGAACGTATGAAGCAGTGTTTGCGTGAATCCGATACCGTAGGCCGTATAGGTGGCGATGAATTTGTCGCTCTTACCCTGAATGTTACTGATGAACAAAGTGCCTGCCTGCTGGCTGAAAAAATGCGCGCAGTCTTGTCGCAGGTGTTTGCTATTGCCGGTAATGAGCATTTCATTTCGGCCAGCATAGGTGTTGCCATCTATCCTGACCACGGTAGCAGCGAAATCGAACTGGCCAAAAAAGCAGACATTGCCATGTATGCCGCCAAGGCGGGCGGGCGTGACCAGGTCAGGCTTTATCAGGAAAACATGCGGGTTTCGATGTAGTGGCTTATTTCTTTTGCAGGTTCACTGGCGAGAGTGAGCCGTCTTGCTGGCCCTTGCGTATGGCTTTGTTCAACTGCTCTATGATGCCATCATCCTTGCTTGCCAGTATCGCAAAATGGATGTAATCGACAGCCAGAAAATGATCCAGTACCTTGAATGTCACTCCAGGTGGCATAGGTGTGTCAGGCGCTATTTCAGGCATGACTTTATTGAGCATGGCTTCCACTTTGCGTGGGTCAGGGTCATGGTGGCTGAAGAGCATGACATCAGTGCGTTTGCTCAATAATTTCTTCAGGCGCGAGGGCAGGGAATACAAATCATCTTCTATCAGCAAGAGACTGGACTTTGCCCTGTCAAACTCATCGCCATAAGTAGAGCCACGTACCATGCCTACCGTCTTGCCCTGTAAATCTGCAATTTGCGAAAAAGAAAAAGTCTGGTCACTCCTGACCACCAGCCAGACATGGGTAGCAAAAGCGGGCAGGGAGAAGTGCAGGGTCAGCGCCCGCTCCCTGGTTTTAGACAGCCCAAACGCCAGTCCCTCACCCTCATTCAGGCTTTGTAATAATCGCTTCCAGGGATAGCGCCGGTATTCAAACTGCAGGTTCAATTCCTTTTCCACATAGCCCACAGCTTGCTGGAAAATAGGGTTATACGGCACTTGCGGTGTATTGGTGGCATTCGATTCAGCAATCAGCAAAACCTGTTTGCGCGGTTCTGCTGCCCAGCCAGCAGTGGACAGCAGCAAAGGAATGGCACCCAGGAAATACCTTCTTTTTTGATGCATTTTCTTTAACATCGTTGCCGTGATCTTTCCCCACCAAAGAGATTTGCCTTATCGAAAAATATTCTACTCCTTATGGCATGGAAGAAATTTGGAAATATTGTGAATTAAGCTTATTTTTCAAATACATAGCTGCCAGGGGCAACACCAAGTCCTTTGTCAACGACTGCTTTTGCCTTGATTTGTGTGGTGCTTGAATGATTGCTCAGCCAAGCTTGCCAATGTGTCCACCATGAGCCTGTCTCATTTGTAGCGGCTTTGAACCAGTCATCTGCCTGCTGAAACGATTGACAGCGCTGATCTGCCGGCAAATGTTGAAATGAGCGGTGGGCATGACCAGGTTCAGAAACTATGCCCGCATTGTGGCCACTAGATGCCAGTACAAAGTCAATAACTGCATCTGTCAACACATGGATTTTATAGACAGAACGCCAGGGAGATACATGATCACGTACAGTGCCAAGCACATACATGGGGGCCTGTATGTCATTGAGCGCAATGGCATGGCCATGCACTTCATAACGACCTTCTGCCAGATCATTGTGCAGGAATAAATGCTTCAGATACTCGCTATGCATGCGGTAAGGCATGCGCGTGGTGTCGGCATTCCATGACATCAGGTCATTCGGTGAATTGCGTGTGCCCATCTGGTATTCGCGCATGATCTTTGACCAGATCAGGTCGCGTGAATTCAGCAATTGAAATGACCCAGTCATCTGCTCGCCAGTCAGGTAGCCTTGCTCATACATTTGCGCATCCAGCAGGGCTATCTGGCTGTCATCAATGAACAGGCCAAGTTCGCCAGGCTCAGTGAAGTCAGTTTGTGACGCCAGCAAAGTCAGCGACTTCACTGCTGGCAAATGCCGGGTGTATTCTTTTGCATGTTCACTCGCCAGTGCCGCTGCTGCAATTGCCAGCAAAGTACCACCCAGACAATAACCAACGGCGTGCACAGCTTTGTGCTGGCTTGATTTGCCAGTTTCTTCAAGTGCAGCAAACAGGCCGCTGTCAAGATAATCCTGCATACCTAGATTGCGGTCTTCCTTGCCAGGGTTTTTCCAGGAAATCATGAAGACCGTGTGCCCCTGGCTGACCAGAAAACGTACCAGGGAATTATGTGGCGACAAGTCGAGGATGTAGTATTTCATGATCCATGAAGGCACGATCAAGACAGGTTCTGCATAGACCTTGGTAGTTTGCGGCTCGTACTGTATCAGTTCTATCAGGTGGTTGCGAAATACGATCTTGCCCTCCGTCACGGCGACATCCCGGCCCGGTTGGTAAGATAGTTGTTCAGACTTGTGCTCACCTGTATCTACACCAGGAATGGTAAATTCCAGACCATGGTCCTGCAGCCAGTGCGCTGCGCCTGTCATCAGATTCCTGCCTCCAGTCGCCTGTGTAGTTGCGATGACTTCCGGGTTAAGCATGGGGATGTTGGTTGGTGAAATTACATCCAGTAATTGCCTGGACATGAAGTTGACGACATTTTCATGATGGGCACTGACACCACGCACCCCCGTTGTTGCTGCCTGCAATAATTCCTGCCCTTGAAGGAATGACTGACTCATGGCATTGAAAGGCCAGTTGGCCCAGCCCGGGTAGCTAAAACGGTGATCTGCAGACATACTTGATGCACTTTTTTTATCAACAGCACTGCCGATGAAGACCGGTGTCAGAAGTTGTGGCCAACTGCTTATTTGCTTTTGCAGCAAGTTCGCCAGTTCCATCTGTTTGCCAGGTGACATCGCGATATGCATGCCCCAATCCATCCAGGCCAGCGCCATACTTGCAGGAGAAAGACCGCCAGTCAGTTTGGCGATATTGTTTTGCAAAAGCATATCCAGGGGGTGGACTTCTGTCTTGCCATCACTGAGATAGCATAGTTGCTCACGTTTTTCTTCAGTTTGCTGATAGGGTGGGGTTGGGCTGTAATCGGTTTTCATCGGTACATCCTTATAGAGACTTTGCGCATTCTGGCAGCCATGTCACTCAATTGAATTGACACGCATCAATAGCATTGTGCAAATGCAGCAATACTTTCACAGTACACTTCTTAGTGACTCACAATAATTTTTTCTTGCCGTGTCTTTATGATGTTTGTGTACAGAGTTTGATCTGCATCAACGTTTGGATGAGCAACATGCGCCTTTCTAACATGCGCAAGCAAAATGGCACCCGCAGCGTACTTTTGCAGCGTTCCCCGGCGACATTCTCACATCATCATGATCGGTAAAATAAATGACTGAAGCTAGCTCTTCTTTTTCTTTGCAAGGCAAGCGTGGCATCATCATCGGCCTGGCAAACGAACACAGCATTGCCTATGGATGTGCTGCCATGCTGCGGCAACTGGGTGCAAAAATGCTGTTGTCCTGCGTCAATGACAAGGCCCGGCAATTCGTCGGGCCACTGGCAGATGCGCTTGAATCAAGCTTGGTGGTGTGCGATGTCGAGCAGGATGGATCACTCGAAGCACTGGTTGATGCAGCAGTAAATGAACTGGGTGAATTTGATTTCCTCATCCATTCCATCGCCTGGGCACCGCTGGATGATTTGCGCGGCCGCGTCATTGACAGTTCCAGTGCCGGCTTCTCGCGCGCTATGAATGTGTCCTGTCATTCATTTGTCCGGCTCGCCAAATTATGTGAGCCACATTTGAGCATGAATGCCAGTATCATGACCATGACCTATCTTGGTGCTGACGAAGCAGTTGCTCATTATGGCATCATGGGTCCGGTCAAGGCGGCACTTGAGTCAACCGTGCGTTACCTGGCGACTGAGTTAGGTGCACATGGCATACGGGTACACGCCATTTCCCCTGGCCCTGTGCCTACCCGCGCCGCATCGGGTTTGCAGGATTTTGATGTGCTGATGCAAAAAGCCATAGACCGCTCACCGTTGAGGAGGTTGGTAACACTGGATGAAATCGGGAGGCTGGCCGCCTTTTTGGTCAGCGATGCATCTTCCGGCATGACTGGGCAAACCTTGTATGTTGATGGTGGCTACCATATCGTGAATTAAGGAAAAAAACAGAATTCTATGAATACCATGAACACCGGCTTGAACGAGCCAGATATTATTTCCAATGTCGTCTACGAAGACTTGCAAATAGGACAGAGCGCCAGCCAGGTTCGTACGCTGACCAATGCCGATATCCAGGCTTTTGCCACAGTATCTGGCGATATTAATCCTGCCCATCTGGATGCTGAGTATGCAGCGCAGACCTTGTTCCACGGTGTCATCGCCCACGGTATGTGGGGTGGGGCACTTATATCCACCATCCTCGGTACGCGCTTGCCAGGGCCAGGCACGATTTATCTGGAACAAAACCTGCATTTTGCCAAGCCCGTACGCATAGGTGATACCCTGACCGTATCAGCCACAGTCGTGGCAAAAGATGATGAAAAAAAACGTGTAACCCTGGACTGCGAAATTATCAACCAGAAAGGTGACAGAGTTGTCTATGGAAACGCCTTGGTCATCGCCCCGACAGAGAAAGTCAGCCGCCCGCGCACACGTTTGCCCACCATGACCATGTTTGATCTGGGCGAGCGCCAGCGTCACCTGCTTGACAGTGTCAAGGATTTGCCAGCGATACGTTGTGCTGTCGTCCATCCCTGCGATGCAGATTCTTTGCAAGGAGCAGTGGATGCTGCCCGACAGGGCTTGATTATCCCGGTGCTGATCGCGCCGCTGGAAAAACTGCTTGCGGTTGCCACTGCCGCGAATATCGATATTTCAGCTTTTGAAAAAATCGACGCACCACATAGTGATGGTGCAGCAGCCATAGCCGCAGAAATGGCTGCCACAGGCAAGGTAGAAGCCATGATGAAAGGCAGCCTGCATACCGATGAACTCATGCATGCCGTCATTGAATGCGCGGCCTTGCGCACGGGGCGCCGGCTATCGCATGTATATCATCTGGATGTGCCCATGTATCACAAGCTGTTACTGCTGACAGATGCCGCCCTGAATATCTATCCCACCCTGCCAGAAAAAGCTGACATACTGCAAAATGCCATTAACCTGGCGCATGCATTGAGCATCCCGCTACCCAAGGTCGCGCTCTTGTCTGCGGTAGAAACGGTGAACCCTAAAATCATGTCCACCATCGATGCTGCTGCATTGTGCAAAATGGCAGAACGCAAGCAAATCACTGGTGCCATCATTGATGGCCCGCTGGCATTCGACAATGCCATTTCTGCCCGTGCAGCACAGATCAAGGGCATAGTTTCTGAAGTTTCAGGCGATGTCGATATTCTTATGGTGCCGGATCTGGAATCGGGCAATATGCTGGGCAAGCAATTTGAATATCTGGCAGGCGCTGCGACTTGTGGCGTTGTCCTCGGTGCCAAAGTGCCCATTGCATTGACCAGCCGTGCCGACGGGCCATCTTCCAGAGTTGCTTCAGCCGCGCTCGTCAAATTGCTGGCCCATGAATACCGGAAAAATACGCCATGAAAAGCCCGGTCATCCTGGCAGTGAATTCAGGTTCATCCAGCATCAAGTTTGCCATGTATCCTTTTGCTGATGCAGGGGTAGGCCGAAGTAATCTGACTGGTGTGATCGAAGGCTTGCAACCGGGCGGTGAGCCCGTAATACAATTCCGCGCTGGTACTAAAACGCAGACATTGACGCTGGACAAAGCTGCAATCAAAGCAGTAAAGGGGGACCAGTTTGCTGCCGCATTAGCGGACCTTCACAGCTTGTTGATGAGCCAAAGCGCAGACATGCAGATAGTGGCTGTCGCGCACCGCATCGTTCATGGCGGCGCTAGGTTCTCAGCGTCCATCGTGATAGATGACGCAGCCCTTGCCTATCTGCATAGCCTGGACACACTGGCACCATTGCATCAACCTCATAATCTCGAAGGCGTCGCAGCCTTTCGCCGCGCCTATCCCGGCATACCTCAAATAGCCTGTTTCGATACCGGCTTCCATGCCGATATGCCCACATGCGAAAGCACGCTCGCCTTGCCGCAATCCCTACGTGCCACTGGTATACGCCGCTACGGTTTTCATGGCCTGTCTTATCGCTATGTCGCCAGCCACCTGGCCCTGCAATCGACTCGTGCATTTGATCCGGCCGCCGGGCGCGTCATCATGCTGCATCTGGGTAATGGTGCCAGCGCTTGCGCCATGAGAAATGGTAAAAGCATCGCCAGCTCCATGGGTTTTTCTGCACTAGACGGCCTGATGATGGGCACACGCTGCGGTGCCCTCGACCCAGGTGTCCTGCTACACCTGATGCAGCAGGGCTGGGATGGGAAGAGAATAGAAACCACTCTGTACAAAGAATCTGGTCTGCTTGGCATATCAGGCATCTCTGCCGACATGCGCACCTTGCGCGCCAGCAGCGACCCGCAAGCCAGCTTTGCCATAGACCTGTTCACCTATCGCGTCATACGCGAATGCGGTGCATTAAGCGCCTGTTTGAACGGCCTCGACGTACTTGTGTTTACAGGTGGTATAGGCGAGCACGATGCCGCATTGAGGCAGCAAGTGGTACAAGGCTTGGCCTATCTTGGTGTACAAGTCGACGCGGAAAAAAATCAGGCGGCACGCGGTGACGATATCATGTCTTTTCATACTCCAGGCAGCAAAATAGAAGTCTGGATTGTACCTACTGATGAGGGGCGTGTTGCTGCAATGGATGCGCAGCAGTTACTGAGAAGTGATACTACCAATTCCTGCATATCAAAGGCCGGGATATACCTATGATTTTGGACAGTAACCAGAATTGGCTCGATACAACTTGGATACTTGCATGCAGAGATTAGTCTGCCAATGGTCGCTTGGCCCATTGTGGCGCCTCGCACGGGGCGGGTTTGTTGCCGTTGAAGTCGGCTAAGACCTGCACAGTCTGATCTTCTCGCTGCCAGTGCAATTTTCCATTGGCAGTAAATACCAGGCGATTATTTTGGTCGCGGCCTGACCATTCTGCACCTGCGACCTCATTACTGGACGATTTTCGTTCTCCACCGCTGGAAATAACTTCCAGTCCAAGGGGAATATGCTCAGGGTGAGCTTTATACGAAAGACCGTTTTCGAGGGAAATTATGCGATTCGTTATAAAATAACCGCCACCACCCCAAGTATGGCCCTGTGGCCAGAGTCCTAGGGCGTGCAGCCAGGGCAGGCGACTTACGGCCGTCCAGGATGATTTATAGTCTGTGCGCCAGGGTCGCGCCTGAAGCACGAAATAGAGTAACAGTTCCCCATCTGGCGACAGGTCACAGCGTTGAGGGTATAAACGGCCACGCATCCATGCGCCAGATTCAAAGACGTCATTGGGAGTATCCCAGCGAATGACGTGAAACCAGTTGCTTGGTCCCCGTGCGAAGATTGCCGCTACATGGGCTTCCCTGGCAAAAATGACGAATAGTCTTGGGCTGGGTGGTGGTGTACTCATGGATCACATCAAAATAATATCGTATTGCTCCTGATGAAACACGTTCTCCACTTGCAGTGAAATAGGTTTGCCGATGAAGTCACCGAGCATGGCCAGGTGTTGGGATTCTTCTTCGAGAAACATATCGACCACGACTTGGGAAGCCATGATGCGGAATTCTCTGGGGTTGAATTGTTTCGCTTCGCGTAGCAGTTCGCGCAGGATTTCGTAGCAGATGGTGCGGGCGGTTTTGACCTGGCCTTTGCCGCTGCAGGCAGGACAGGGTTCGCACAGTACATGAGCCAGTGATTCACGGGTGCGTTTGCGGGTGACTTCTACCAGGCCGAGAGCGGAGAAGCCGGAAACAGATAGCTTGGTGCGATCGCGTGACAAGGCTTTGTTGAGTTCAGCCAGCACGGCGGTTTTGTGTTCTTCATTCTCCATATCGATGATGTCGAGAATGATGATGCCGCCGAGATTGCGCAGGCGTAGCTGGCGGGCGATGGCGTGGGCGGCTTCGAGGTTGGTCTTGAAGATGGTGTCATCGAAGTTGCGGCCAGCGACAAAGCTGCCGGTGTTGACGTCGATAGTGGTCATGGCTTCGGTCTGGTCGACGATGAGGTAACCGCCAGACTTCAGATCGACACGGCGGCCCAGGGCACGCTCTATTTCTTCTTCCACGCCATGCAAATCAAACAGCGGGCGCTCACCTATATAGTGTTGCAGCTTGCCAAGTACCGACGGCATGTAATGCGTCGCAAACTCTTGCAGCATGATGTAATTTTCACGCGAATCGACTTGTATGCTGTCGGTTTCTTCATTGACAAAGTCGCGCAAGACGCGCTGTGCCAGATTCAGGTCCTGGTACAGCAGGGTCGTTGGTGGCTGGGTCTTGGCCAATTGCAGTATGGTGGACCAGGTGCGGCGCAGGTAATCGACGTCGGCCTTCAAGTCTTCATCCGAGGCATCTTCTGCCATGGTGCGGACGATGAAGCCGCCTTTTTCTTCTGGCTGTTGCAGGTTTTGTACCTTGGTACGTAGGGCTTCGCGTTCGGCTTCGTTTTCTATTTTTTGCGAGATGCCGATATGTGAGTCTTGCGGCAGGTAGACCAGCATGCGGCCTGCGATGGAAATTTGAGTAGAGAGACGTGCGCCCTTGGTGCCTATCGGGTCTTTGACGACTTGCACAGTCACTGACTGGCCATCGAACAGCAATTTTTCTATCGGTGTCAGCGGCGCGTTGGTATTGCCATTGGCGTCTTGTGAGCGGGCATCCCAGATGTCGGCCACATGCAGAAAGGCGGCGCGTTCCAGGCCTATATCGATAAAGGCAGACTGCATGCCAGGCAAGACGCGCACGACTTTACCCAGGTAGATATTGCCGACCAGGCCGCGTGACAATGTACGTTCTATATGGAGTTCTTGTACCGCGCCCTGGAACATCAGGGCAACGCGGGTTTCTTGAGGGGTGATATTGATGAGGAGGTTTTCGCTCATAAGCTTCTCTGATACTTCAATTTAGGGAATAAAGATACCTGCCTGACGCAGCAACTGGCAGGTTTCAAATAAAGGTAATCCCATGATGCCAGAATAACTCCCTTTGATGTGTGAAATAAAACGGGCAGCCGCGCCCTGTATGCCATAGCCACCGGCTTTGTCATAGGGTTCATTGCTATTGCAGTAGGCCAGTATCTGCTGTTCATCTAGCTTAGCAAAACTGACTTCCGAGCATTGGGTGACGGCGGCACTGCCCAGTGCAGAATGCACGGCAATGCTGGTCAGCACCTGATGTGTCTGACCTGCCAGCATGCTCAGCATTTGTATGGCTTCTTGTTTGTCGGCAGGCTTGCCTAGTATTTGCTTGCCGAGTACCACCGTGGTGTCGGCGGCGAGCACGGGGCGTGGCAGCATTTTGCGCAGATGCATGATTTCCCATGCCTTGTCTGCTTTTTCCTGGGTGACACGGTTGACATAGGCCTCTGGTGCTTCGCCAGGCAAGACGATCTCGGTCACATCTGGCCCGCGCGGTGCGGCATCGCGTAGCAGCAGCAAGTCAAATTCTATACCTGCCTGGTGCAGCAATTCGCGGCGTCTTGGGCTTTTTGATGCCAGGTAGATTTTATTTTCTTTTAGCATGGCGGTCTCCTTGGTATAGCTTATACCCGGTGATAAGGGTGGTTCTGGGTAATTGACCAGGCGCGGTATAGCTGTTCGGCCAGCAGTACCCTGACCATGCCATGTGGCAGGGTCAGGCTGGAAATGCGTATCAGGGTATCGGCTTTGGCTTTGAATTCTGCATCGAGACCATCAGCTCCACCGATGATAAAGACCACATCGCGGCCATCCTGCTGCCATTGCGTGAGGTTTTGTGACAGGGCGACGCTGGTCCAGTCCTTGCCGCGTTCATCCAGGGCGACGATGCGGGCATTCTTGGGGATGACTGCCTCGATTTTAGTGCGCTCCAGGGCCATGACGGTTTCAGCCGTTTTACTGCCCGAGCGTTCTACCGGTTTGATTTCCCTGAGGATGACGCGGCATTCTGGCGGCATGCGCTTGGCATACTCCTGAAAGCCTGTTTCTATCCAGGAGGGCATTTTGTGGCCGACGGCGGCGATGATCAATTGCATGTTTGTGTCTGTTTGCTGCGAAATAGGTCTTGAAACCGGGTACTTCAGGACTTAAGCAAAATTGTCACAGCAAGGCGTAGCGACGAAGACAGTACTTTAGTACGGCTAGGAGCTACAACGCAGCTGTGGCGGTTTTGCTTAAGTCCTTCTCTTAAACAAATGGCTGCACGAGGCAGCCATTTGGGATCGAGCTTTTACAGAATTATTCCTCTGTTGCTTTCTTACGTGCCGGAGCGCGTTTTGCTGGCGCGGCAGCAGCATTGGCTGTGCGTTTTTCTGCGGCTTGCTTGGCGGAAGCAACTGCAGTTTTAGTTGCAGCTACTTTCACGCGGCCACCGGTTGGGATCTTGGCTGGTTTGGCCGCAGTAGTGCCATCAGCAGCTTTGCGTGCCGCCGGTTTGCGTGCTGGCTTGCCTTCAGCATCGCCAGTAGTTTTGGTGACGCGTGGTTTGCGCGCTGGTTTCTTTTCATCTTCCAGC
The DNA here is from genome assembly GCF_003201815.1 of Undibacterium pigrum. Taxonomy (GTDB): domain Bacteria; phylum Pseudomonadota; class Gammaproteobacteria; order Burkholderiales; family Burkholderiaceae_D; genus Undibacterium; species Undibacterium pigrum. Next base: position 37,452 of record NZ_QJKB01000009.1, on the reverse strand, counting down.
GTAGTCTGGATCGCCATCATGTCATGCGTGACTTCCAGCGGAGCAGCCTTGCCAGCCACTTTGCGGACGCGTTTAGGCTTGTCGCTGTCTTCTTCAGCCTCGACCTTTTTAGCAGAAGTACGCTTTGCCGCGCCGAATTTGACAGGTTTGTCGCCCCACAGCTCTTCCAGACGGTAGTAAGCGCGGATGGCTGGCTGCATGATGTGGACGACGATATCACCCAGATCGACCAGTACCCATTCGCCAGTCGCTTCACCTTCCATGCTGACGATAGTGCCACCGTTTTCCTTGACTTTGTCGCGTACGGACGCGGCCAGAGCCTTGGTTTGACGGTTGGATGTACCAGAGGCGATACAAACGCGGTCAAACAGGCTGGTCAGGTGGGTAGTTTCAAACAATTGTATGTCTTGCGCCTTGACGTCTTCCAGAGCGTCAACGACCAGGGTTTGCAGTTTTTTAATATCCATATTTTTTATTGGTAGATAGTTTGTTGTTGTAGGTAGTCTAGCACCTTGTGCGGGACTAGCAATCTTGTTGTCGGGTTATGCTGTTTTAATTCAGTACGTAGTTGGGTCGCAGATACATCTTGCGCCAGATTTCTCTCCAGATAAGTGCCACCGGCTGGCCGTGAACGCATTTCCAGGGCGCTGATGGCATTTTTCTTCCAGACGTCAGCAATGTCGGGGCTGCTGATATCGAGGCTGAAACCCGGGCGTGATGCAGCACACAAATGCGCCACTTCGAGCAAGGCCTGCCAATTGCGCCAGGTGTGCAAATTTTGCAACTGATCTGCACCCATGGCAAATACCAGTGATGCCTCATCGCCAACTTCTCTGCGTAGCTGGTGCAAGGTATCGATGGTGTAATTACTTTTACCCTGCTCTGCACGGATGATTTCTTGCTCATCTATCCTGACAGGGCAGAGTTGCCAGTCTTCAAAGGCCAGCTTCAGCATGGCCAGTCTTTGTGTTGCTGTAGCTTGCAACTCATTCTTTTGCCATTGCTGGCCTACGGGAATGATGCGCAATTCATCCGGCTGCAATGCCGTTGCCAGGCTATGGGCGAGGGCAACATGCCCCAGATGCACAGGGTCAAAGCTGCCACCCAATACCAGGATACAAGGTGGTGCCGCAGTTTCCGCAGTTTCTAAACCCATTCCCGGTGCACCAGAAAGTCTGTAGCCAGTGCTGCTTCCGGGCTGCCAGCCTCTGGTTTCCAGTCATAGCGCCATTTGACAATGGGGGGCATGGACATCAGTATGGATTCTGTCCTGCCGCCAGACTGCAGGCCAAAATGCGTGCCGCGGTCAAATACCAGATTGAATTCTACATAGCGGCCACGGCGATAAGCCTGGAAATCACGCTCGCGCTCGCCATATTCCTGGTCTTTGCGACGTTCCAGGATAGGGCGATAAGCCGGAATAAAGGCATCACCGACGCTACGCATCATGGCAAAACTGCTGGCAAAATCCTGCTCATTGAAGTCATCAAAGAAGATGCCGCCTACGCCACGCGCTTCTTTACGGTGTTTCAGGTAAAAATACTCGTCACACCATTTCTTGAAGCGGGCATGCAAGTCTGCACCAAAAGGCTGGACCGCCATTTTACATGTTTGGTGAAAATGCACCGCATCTTCCGTAAAACCGTAATACGGTGTCAAGTCCATGCCGCCGCCAAACCACCAGACATCTTCCTGCCCTTCGGCGCGGGTGGTAAAAAAGCGCACATTCATGTGCACGGTAGGTGCATACGGGTTACGCGGATGCAGAACCAGCGAGACACCCATGGCTTCCCACTGACGGCCAGCCAGCTCAGGGCGGGCGGCAGCAGCAGATGGTGGCAGGTTTTTTCCCATGACATGGGAAAAATTGACGCCGCCACGTTCAAATACCTTGCCTTCTTCTATCACGCGCGAGATACCGCCACCACCTTCAGGACGTTCCCAGCTGTCTGTAATAAAAGTATGGCCATCAACTTCTTCGAGAGCCGCGACTATAGCAGCCTGCAAGCCCAGAAAGTAGTTTTTAACCGCAAGTGTATCTGTCATTCTGCTATCTACTCTAAAAAACGCAAGGGGCTGGACTAGTCTTTGGACTATTCTCAACCCGCTTTAAAAGATCGGTGGCGCACATGAAACATGTACGCCTGGCAAGGATTAATGCTTGCGGTTCAGCGCGCGCCAGCCTATGTCACGGCGATATTGCATGCCGTCGAAATGGATTTTTTCCACCACGTCATACGCATGTTTTTGCGCCAGTTTGACAGTGTCGCCCAGGCCAACCACGCACAACACACGACCACCGGTCACGTTCAAGGTCTTTTCATTGAGCGATGTACCAGCATGGAAGGTCACGGTATCTGCAGTTTCTGCCGGGATGCCGGTGATCTTGTCACCTTTGCGCGGTGCATCAGGGTAACCAGCAGCTGCCATGACGACACCCATGGCGGTACGCCTGTCCCATTCCAGTTCCACCGTATCAAGCGTGCCGTTCACTGCGTGTTCAACCACGTGCAGCAAATCTGTCTTCAGGCGTGCCATGATAGGCTGGGTTTCCGGGTCGCCCATGCGGCAGTTGAATTCCAGGGTTTTTGGATTGCCCTGGTCATCAATCATCAGGCCAGCATATAAAAAGCCGGTAAATACGATACCGTCCTTGGCCATGCCTTGTACCGTAGGCACGATGATTTCGCGCATGACACGGGCGTGCAGTTGTGGCGTCACGATAGGGGCAGGGGAGTAGGCACCCATGCCGCCTGTATTCGGGCCTTCGTCATTGTCGAGCAGGCGCTTGTGATCCTGGCTGGTTGCCAGTGGCAAAATATTCTTGCCATCAACCATGACGATGAAGCTGGCTTCTTCACCTGCCAAAAACTCTTCAATGACGACGCGTGCACCAGCATCACCGAGCTTATTGTCAGACAACATCATATCGACTGCTGCATGCGCTTCTTCAGCGGTCATGGCAACGACCACACCTTTACCAGCCGCCAGACCATCAGCCTTGATGACAATAGGTGCGCCCTTGGCATTGATATAGTCATGCGCAGGTGCCAGTTCAGAGAAAGTCTGGTATTCAGCCGTAGGGATTGCATGCCTGTGCATGAAAGCTTTGGCGAAATCCTTGGAGCTTTCCAGCTGTGCCGCTTCTTTGCTAGGGCCAAAGATTTTCAGGCCACGGTCGCGGAAGATATTGACTATGCCAGCAGCCAGTGGCACTTCAGGGCCGACTACGGTAATACCTATGTTTTCTTGCTCGGCAAAGTCTGCCAGTGCTGCCGGGTCTGTGATGTTGATGTTTTTCAGACGGCTGTCAGCGCCGGTACCACCATTGCCGGGGGCGACAAAAATGGTTTGTACACGTTCAGATTGTGCGAGTTTCCAGGCGAGTGCATGTTCACGGCCACCAGAGCCGACTACGAGTAATTTCATCTTAATCTTCTATGATGGCGTTGGTGAATACTTCTTGTACATCGTCGAGGTTTTCGAGGGCGTCCAGCAATTTTTGCATCTTGATGCCTTCGTCACCGGCAAATACGGTCTCAGTATTTGGTTTCATGACGACTTCAGCGACTTCTGCCTTGAAACCGGCTTTTTCCAGGCTGGCACGCAGGTCCGACAGGCTGAATGGCGCGCACAACACTTCTATGCCACCTTCTTCGTCAGTCACGACATCGTCCGCACCCGCTTCCAGGGCAGCTTCCATCAGGGCATCTTCATTCGTGCCTGGGGCAAAAAACATCTGGCCGCAGTGCTGGAACAAAAAAGCGACGGAGCCTTCAGTACCCATATTGCCACCGTATTTGTTGAAGGCATGGCGTACTTCAGCCACGGTGCGCACGCGGTTATCGGTCATGCAGTCAACCACGATGGCGGCACCACCTATACCATAACCTTCATAACGTACTTCTTCGTAGTTTGCGCCTTCCAGTGTGCCCGCGCCGCGTTGTATCGCGCGCGTGACGTTTTCTTTTGGCATATTGGCGTCAGCCGCCTTGTCTACTGCCAGACGCAGACGGGGATTGGAATCAACATCCTCACCACCCATGCGTGCTGCAACCGTGATCTCCTTGATCAGACGCGTCCATATCTTGCCGCGTTTGGCATCGGTTGCTGCTTTTTTATGCTTGATATTGGCCCATTTACTATGTCCTGCCATGATCGCTCTTTCCTGAATTGACAATAGCTCACCCTGAGGGCGGCAATTTTGCCTGGCTTGGTTTTATAATGAAGACCAGTATTTTACCATAGTGGCACCGACCGACTTCCCCAAATCACCCTCCAAAACTATGTCAAAACCTCTGTTGATCGCTAAAAACACCGAATTCGACCTGAATTTATTGTCTGACTGGGCCAATCGCCATGGTTGTATCACTGGTGCCACGGGTACCGGCAAGACGGTTACCCTGCAAACACTGGCCCAGGCATTTTCTGCCGTTGGCGTGCCAGTCTTCATGGCAGACGTCAAAGGTGACCTGTCCGGCATGGCGAAGGCAGGCAGTGCAACGGGCAAAATCCAGCAGAGACTGCAAGCCCTGCAACTCGATGAACCCAAATGGCAGGCTTGCCCTGTGACTTTCTGGGACGTGTTTGGCAAGCAAGGCCACCCGGTACGCGCTACGGTATCTGATCTTGGCCCTTTGCTGCTGGGGCGCATGCTGAATCTGAATGATACCCAGGAGGGTGTCTTGCAACTGGCCTTCAAGATTGCCGACGACCATGGCCTGCTGCTACTCGATACCAAGGATTTGCGCGCCATGTTGCAATACCTGGCCGAAAATGCTGCTGAATTCCAGACTGAATACGGCAATATCTCCGCCGCCAGTGTTGGTGCTATCCAGCGTTCATTGCTGACCATCTCAGAGCAGGGTGGTGAGCAATTTTTTGGCGAACCCATGCTGAATCTGGATGACATGATGCAGACTGATGGTGATGGCCGTGGTTTTGTGAATATCCTTGCTGCTGACCAGTTACTGCAGTCACCACGCCTGTATTCCACCTTTTTGCTATGGATGCTGTCTGAGTTGTATGAACACCTGCCAGAAGTGGGCGACGTAGAACAGCCCAAGATGGTATTTTTCTTTGATGAAGCCCATTTATTGTTCGATGAGGCTCCCAAGGTTTTGCTGCAAAAGATAGAGCAGGTGGTGCGTTTGATACGTTCCAAGGGGGTGGGCGTGTATTTCGTCACGCAAAACCCGCTGGATATTCCTGATACCGTGCTGGGACAACTCGGTAACCGTGTTCAGCATGCCTTGCGCGCTTACACGCCCAGGGATCAAAAAGCAGTGCAGGCCGCAGCAGAAACTTTCCGCCCCAACCCCAAACTGGATACCGCAGCAGTGATTGCCGAGCTGGGTGTTGGTGAGGCCCTGATTTCCTTCCTTGACGATAAAGGCCGGCCAAACATCGTGCAACGTGCCCTGATCGTGCCGCCTTCATCGCAAATAGGTGCGATAACGGCAGATGAACGTCAGCAAATCATGCAGACTTCCATTGTTGCCGGTGTCTATGAGAAGCATATAGACCGTGAATCTGCGTATGAAAAATTGACTGGCCGGGTCGCCAACAGCGCCGCTACTTCGGACAAAGCTGCTGATAATGGTAATGCTGCCGGGAATAAGGATAGTAGGTGGGGTAACGCAGCTTCTGCACCTGCCAGGCAAACAACTGGTTCAGGACAGGTTGCTCAGCCTGCGCAGCAACAAGAGGGTGGTGGCAGTGGCGTGGGTGACACACTGAAGAGTGTGTTCGGTAACCTGTTTGGTGGCGCAGGCTTGCGACGCAAGGACAATGTTGTCGAAACCATGATCAAGTCTACGGTCAGAACTATGGGTTCTCAGGTTGGACGCGAAATTATCCGCGGGGTATTGGGTTCCATCCTGAAAAAATAATCGTGCTGCCTGACAATGATTTTGTGATGCGCCAGAAACTCAGCAGTATTTGCCCGTATCTGCTGAGCGGGAAGATTATTCCTGATCCTGGCTATTGCTATTGGCAAGACGCCTGAAGATGCTGTTCAGGGAACTATCGTTTTGCTTTGGAGATACTTTCTTTGTTTGCCTTTGCGGCATGTCGGTCATCGCACGTTTAGGGCGGAGTACCGGCTGATCTGCATATTGTAAGCGGGGCGTGTACATTTGGTTTTCTCCTGCAATGTTGTTCATGCAATTAAGTGTAATGAACAATGTGTTAATTAATAGTTATACAAAGTCAAATTTGGCAAGCAAATGTAAAATTCCATGTGAAAAATTGTTAGTTATTTCCCCTATGAAAGTTATTTGCTTTCCTCCGGGTAATTTATGTGTGAAATTAAGGTTTTAGGCCATGTAACAGTCAGGCTCTCTTTTAGAACTCATTGCATAAATAGGGATGAGTGCGAACAAGGCGATTTGGGATGCAGTGCAAGGCGTGGTCCGCTGCTAAGGCTCTTGCCTTAGCGAGGGGCACAACACAGCAATGCGCCCAAATCGTCAGTTCCCGAAGGGTTTGTCTCATAGCGCGCACAGAAGTGAATGAGATTGTTGTCAACAACACCGCTATTGACTGCCGTGTTCGACTTACCAGCCCACGTTATGAGACAAACGCATCTCATCTATATTTGTGAAATGAGTTCTATATATTTATGCCTACAGAACAATCAAGAATACTTGCCCGTCGCCACTACCTGACAGGGCTTGCTATCGCCCTGGTTGGTGCCATACTTTTTTCTACCAAGGCCATCGTTGCCAAACTGATTTATCGCTACAACGTCGATGCAGTCACCCTGATCTGTTTTCGCATGGCTTTTTCGCTGCCTATTTTTGCGGCGATTGCCATCTGGCAAATGCATAAGTCCGGTAGCCTGAGCAAGGCTGACCGCTGGAGGCTGGTTGCTTTGGGCCTGGTTGGCTATTACCTGTCGTCTTTCCTTGATTTCCTTGGCTTGCAATATATTAGTGCTGGCCTTGAACGCCTGATTCTGTTCCTGACTCCTTCCTTTGTCTTGCTGATATCAGCCTTCTTTTTGAAACGCGCGGTCAGCAAGCTGGAATGGACAGCTTTACTGGTGTCTTACCTGGGCATCGTCCTGGTATTTTTCCACGACCTTAAACTGGGTGGCGAGTATGTCATGCTGGGGTCAGCGCTGGTGCTGGGAGCGGCGATTTCTTATGCCATTTACCTGATACAGTCGGGCCAACTGGTGCAAAGGCTGGGTTCTTTGCGCCTGGTGTCGTATGCGATGTGTGTTTCCAGTGCCGCCTGCATAGGCCAGTTTTTTATTTTGCGCCCGGCCAGCATGCTGGTGCAGCCGCTTGCTGTATATTCATTGTCTGTAGTGAATGCCGTGATGTGTACGGTATTGCCAGTGTTCATGACCATGATTGCTGTCAAACGCATAGGTGCCGCTACTGCTTCGCAGGCTGGCATGATAGGCCCGGTATCGACTTTGTTCCTCGGGGCCTACTTCATTGGCGAACCCATCACTAGCTGGCAGTTAGCCGGGACAGTATTGGTCATGGGCGGCATGTATTTGCTGTCCAGGAAAAAAACCTAAACACAGAAAACTTATTCAGGAGGGGTAAATGGTCAAGGCAATTCGTATACAGCAGACTGGCGGTCCGGAAGTGATGGAATATGTCGATGTGGAGTTGGGTGCGCCGGGCCCGGGTGAAGTTCTGGTACGCCAGAAGGCTTGTGGCCTGAACTTTATCGATGTGTATTTTCGTACTGGTTTATACCCGCAAGCCTTGCCGGGTGGATTGGGCATGGAAGGTGCTGGCATTGTTGAGGCAGTTGGTCCAGACGTCAAATACGTGCAGGTGGGTGACCGTGTAGCCTATGCCGGGCGGCCAAACGGTGCCTATGCAGAAGCCCGTATCATGCCTGCAGACAATCTGGTGCGCTTGCCTGATAGCATCAGTTTTGAGACTGCCGCCGCCATGATGCTGCAGGGGCTGACGGTGCAATACCTGTTTCATCGCACCTTTCCCTTGCAGGGTGGCGAAACCATATTATTCCATGCAGCCGCTGGTGGTGTCGGCCTGATTGCCTGCCAGTGGGCACGTGCCATAGGCGTCACCATGATAGGTACTGTAGGCTCGGATGAGAAAGCCGAGTTGGCCAAAGCCCATGGTTGCGCCCATGTCATCAATTACAACACGGAAAATTTTGTTCAGCGAGTTCGTGAAATTACGGATGGAAAAGGGGTGCCTGTCGTTTATGATTCCATCGGCAAAGATACCTTCATTCCATCGCTGGATTGTCTTGCTCCTTTGGGCATGATGGTCAGCTTTGGCAATGCATCCGGGCCAGTGCCTGAATTCGGCCTGGGGGAGCTCGCTTCACGCGGTTCATTGTTCATCACACGGCCAAGTTTGATGAGTTATGCGGCTAAACGTGATGATCTGGAGCAAATGGCGGCACACTTATTTTCAATGGTAGAGAGTGGCAAAGTTAAAATAGACATACGCCAGCGCTATTCCCTGAGTGAGGTAGCGCGAGCCCACCATGAGCTGGAGGCCCGCAAGACCACTGGCTCCAGCATACTAATTCCTTAAAGCAAGAAAATATGACGCAAGTAACACCACCAACGAAACAAGCTGAGGATAAAGAGAGCGGGAGCCCCAAATTTGGGCGCCTGCTTCTGGTACTTATTTTTGCAGTCATGCTGATCGTTGCTATTACAGTAGGCTCGGAGGCTTACTATACTAATTAAGAGCGCTTGAATACGGGCGGCAGCTATTTTGCAGCTTTGTTGTTTTACTGCACTGTTCTTGCTGATGCTGGCATTGCGCAAGCCTGTCCGGCTTGGCAAAATGCAAGCTTTTGAAACCAAACAGTGCAAACCAAGTTTCGTTGATAACCTGACTATAATAAAAAAGAGCGATGGATACCATTCCACTAAATACTGCCAAGACCAGTGAGTTTTCCAGCTCTAGCCGTTTATTGATACTGCAAAGTCTGGTGCCCATTGCCACTAATCTGGTGTCCTCGCAAATTGAGGCATTTGCGGGGCGTCTTACTGAGGCTTTGTTCAAATTGTCTGACCAGACCGTCAGACCGGAGGAGGTCGCCAGCAGCTTTGCGGCTTACCAGCAATTAAAACGCAATGGTACGACTTTTTATCGCCTGGTTGCCGGGCAGGTCAATGCTGCGCTTGCCAAAGAAGTCAGTGTTGTCAATACCCGCAAGCGTGCAAGGACGGACGAAGGCAAGCAGGATTTTTCTCTCGTCAGTTTTGAAGAGATGGAAAGCAAGGTGCTCAGCCGTAATTTGAGTCAGTCGCTGGAAGTCAATAATGCTGAGCAACTGGTTGCGCTCAATATGCGCATAGGCCATGTATTGCGCCGCAGTCCAATCAGCGTTTCACAAAACCCTTTTCGACCGGAATTATTTGTCAAAGCCGTCCATCAGGCGTGGATGGAGCTGGAACCCAATCCCGAAACACATCACCTGATACTGCGTTTGCTGCAACCGGAATTATTCCTGCAACTGGGTGCAATTTACCGAGAATTGAATCAGGCGATGGTTGAGCGCGGCATCTTGCCCGAACTTAATGACGGTTATCGTAATAAACAGAAAAAGAATATGATCTCTGGCTCTGAAGATATTAGCGATCGCGATCCTTATCTGGAAAACAAGCTGCGTAATATTTTCTCGGGTAATGCGCCGCCCGGGTCGTTCGGCAATACTGTTACTGGCGGTGGCGGTGGCGGTGGCGGTGGCGGTGGCGGTGGCAGTGGCGGTGGCGGCGGTGGTCAGCCTATGGGTGGGGGTATTCCCTTCACCGGCGGTCAGGATGCTGGCGGCCAGGGCTTTAGTGGCAATGCACCTGACATGGTCACCATAGACCGGCAGTTCTTTGATTATCTGACCAGTGTGCAGAGAGATTTCACCGCCAATCCCATGCCCATGGATACGGCGCATTTGCGTCAATTGTCGCAGCAACCCAATGCCGGTGGCCTGACGCATATAGATCAAAGCACTATAGAACTGCTGGCGCGCATCTTTGATTATGTGTTCAATGACCAAAGCATACCCGCCGATATCAAGAACCTCATCAGTCAGTTACAGATACCAACGCTCAAAGTGGCTTTGCTGGACAAGGATTTCTTTTTCAAGGAAACCCATCCAGCGCGGGTACTGATCGATACCCTGGCAAAATCCAGCGTCTTGCTCAACAGTGATACCTCGTCAGAAGACCCGCTCTATCAAATGATAGAAGGTATCGTTGAACGGGTGCAACAGGATTTTGATCAGCAGATAGAATTGTTCTCTGACGTTGTTGCTGACCTGGAAGCCTTCCTCAAAGAAGAAGAACAGCAAACCGAAGTCGCCATTAGCGAGCCTGTTGCTGTTGCACTCAAGCAAGAGAAAATGCGCCTGGCGCGCGAATTCGCAGAAAACGATGTCGCCATCAGGGTAGAAACAGGTGAGGTTGCAGGTTTCCTGGAGACTTTCCTCAAGGAACAATGGATCAGGATCTTGACGATATCGCATAACGTCAAGGAAGAAAAACCCAACGCCCTGGAAAATGCCCTGCGGACGATGGATGACCTGATCTGGAGCCTGAAACCCAAGAACAGTGCAGAAGAACGCAAGGAACTGGTCAGCAAACTGCCAGCCATGTTGTCGCTGCTGAATGCCTGGCTCAATGCCATCAAGTGGGATGAGCCAGAACGCGTTATCTTCTTTTCCAAACTGGCTGAGCGCCACGCAGCGATTGCCCGCGCACCACTGGAGTTTTCACCGCGCCGCCAACTGGAAATTGCCGTCAATATCGCACAGCGCGCCAGTGAAAAACGTCTGAACCGCCATGTGCAGGATCAGATAGAGCAACCGGTAGATGAGTGGGCTCGCGTCATAGAAACTATGGAACGTGGTATCTGGGTTGACTTTACCAAGATGTCCAGCGGCGTCACTACCCGTTTCAAACTGGCCTGGGTCAGCCCCAAGCGTACCCGCTATATCTTCACCAATCGCCAGGGGCATGATGCTTTTTCTGTATCCAGCGACGAATTGATTGCTCAGTTCCGGGAGGGCAGAGCGATACAGATAGTCGCAGAATCGGTGGTCGACCGCGCACTGGTAGAAGCACTGCGTGATCCTCCGGCGGCATAAGTCCATCATTCACGTCATTCAAGACGACAGGCTCAGCGCCTGTCGTCGTGTTTACTTATCAATTGTTGATAGTAAATTCAACCTTGCTGGTACTGCCATTCTTGCCAGGAAAGTCTTTCAAGGCACTATCCATCAGGTAGGGCACATAGAGTGAAATCTCAGGATTAAACTGTTCGGAACTGGCTTTGATGTCAGCCAGTTTTTTATTCCCATTCAATTCAGTAATACGGATTTGCAACTGATGCAAAAAAGTGCTGCGCATATTGATATCTGACCAGCCTCTGGGGTAAGCTGGCAAGCCCCAAAACGGCGAGTAGTAAATGTAATGACGGCGATAAATACCGCGGCTGAAGTGCAAACCCCAATAGGGGTCATAAATGCCAGGCTGCCAGAATGGTGAATACTGGACTTCCCGCAAGGTCGTTGCATACTGCAATTCAACTTTCAATACTGGCGTTGTCCCTGCCACGACTTCCTTGAAGCCCAGGTTTTGCAGACGGCCGCGCAGCATGTCTTCATATAGCTTATGTTCCGGATTGTTTTCCTGACCCGGTGCGCGCTCAAAAATATAGGATTTATCCTGATTGGCGGCTGGCCATTCATGGAATACGCTGACCTGACTGCTGAATGTCGTTGCGCAACCGCTCAACAGCAGGCTGCAAGCCAGGCTAAAAAAAAGGGCTAGTTTTTTCATGTTCTACTCCTTGACGCATGTGTTCGTGATACTTATATGATATGCCTGATTTCGCAATGTTGTTGCTCTTACTGTAACGTGTTGTATCGATTTTGTGACCGTCTGTGTGCCTGTATGTGTAGCAGATGAACTGCCAAATTCTGAGTGGGTAAGCGGCAGCTTAAAGATATTCTTTGATTTGCTCAGCTTAGTCAGTATTTGTGAGCATAAATTTCACAATTTCACCAAACTTTCTGCGCAAATTGGGGTCTATTCAGGCGACTTTTATACCTGTAATGACACAGCTTGGTAAAATGGCGGTCTTTGCAGGGTTCATAAGACTTTGTTATTCAACTTATTTTCGCGAGATACTCCATCCATGCGTAACGATACTGCCAGCAAACCAGAGACAATTTTCCGTAAAGACTATATAGCCCCGGGGTTTTGGGTAGACACAGTAGAAATGGGTTTCGACCTTGAACTGAGCGCCACCCATGTAGCTACCCGCATGACCATGCGCCGCAACCATGACAGCAGCGAAAAAGACCTGGTCTTGTTTGGCGAATCCCTGAAATTGCTGCAACTGCGCATGAATGGCGTGAATCTCAAAAAGTCTGCCTACAAGATAGAAGGCGAGACCCTGCGCATAGCCAATGCGCCTGACGAAGTCACGCTGGAAATTGAAACACTGATCAATCCGCTCAAGAATACTTCTTTGTCCGGCCTGTATGCATCCAACGGTAACTTCATTACCCAGTGCGAGGCAGAAGGTTTCCGCAAGATCACCTGGTTCCCTGACCGCCCTGACGTCATGGCGAAATACACCGTCATGCTGCGTGCCGACAAGAAAAAATTCCCTGTGTTGTTGAGCAATGGCAATTTGATTGAAGAAGGTGATCTCGGCGATGGACGCCATTTTGCCAAATGGGAAGACCCGTTCAAAAAGCCTTCTTACCTGTTCGCCCTGGTGGCGGGCAAGTTGGTTTGCCAGGAAGAAGACTATAAGTTGAAATCTGGCCGCAAAGTCTTGCTGCAGGTTTGGGTAGAAGACGGCAATCTGGATAAAACCCAGCATGCCATGGATTCCCTCAAAAACAGCATACGCTGGGATGAAGAGCGCTTTGGCCTGGAGCTGGACCTTGACCGCTTCATGATCGTTGCCACTGGCGACTTCAATATGGGCGCGATGGAAAACAAGGGCTTGAATATTTTTAATACCAAGTTCGTGCTGGCAAATCCATCTATCGCTACTGACGTTGACTATGCCGGCATAGAATCTGTCGTAGGTCATGAATACTTCCATAACTGGACAGGTAACCGCGTCACTTGCCGCGACTGGTTTCAGTTGTCGCTGAAAGAGGGCCTGACAGTATTCCGTGACCAGGAATTCTCTGCCGACCTGGTAGGCACAGCCACAGGCCGCGCCGTTAAACGCATAGAAGATGTACGCCTGTTGCGCCAGGTTCAGTTCTCTGAAGATGCAGGCCCTATGGCGCATCCTGTACGTCCTGATTCTTTTGTAGAAATCAATAACTTCTACACCGTCACGATTTATGAAAAAGGTTCAGAAGTCGTGCGCATGTATTACACCTTGCTGGGTCATGATGGCTTCCGCAAAGGTATGGATCTGTATTTCGAGCGTCATGATGGCCAGGCTGTTGAATGCGATGACTTCCGCGCTGCCATGGCAGATTCCAGTGGGCGTGACTTGACCCAGTTTGAACGCTGGTACAGCCAGGCTGGTACGCCACGCGTGAAGGTGGATGCGACCTATGATGCAGAAGCGCAGACTTACTCCATCACCCTCAGCCAGTCTTGCCCGGCTACACCAGGCCAGGCAGAAAAACTGCCTTTCCACATCCCGGTTGCCATGGGCTTGCTGGGTGCAGATGGCAAAGATATTCCTTTGCATAGCGCAGCGTACGAAGCACAGGCTGGTGCGACCAGTCTGGTACTGGAACTGACAGAAGCCAGCCAGACTTTTGTATTTACCGGTGTTAGCAGCAAACCAGTACCGTCCCTGTTGCGCAATTTCTCTGCACCAGTCGTGCTGGAAATCGACTACAGCGATGAAGAACTGGGCCTCTTGCTGGCAAATGACAGTGACCCATTCAACCGCTGGGAAGCTGGCCAGCGCCTGGCCACGCGCCGCCTTGTCAAACTGACGACGGCTGTACAGCAAGGTGAAGAACTCAGCCTGGATAGCATGTTCATCGAAGCCCTGCGCGCTACCCTGAACGATGCCAGCCTTGACCCGGCTTTCCGTGAATTGGTGTTGACACTGCCATCAGAAGCCATGATTGCAGAAGAATTCAAGGTCGTTGACCCACAAGCCATCCATACCGCACGCCAGTTTGCCCGCGCCACCATCACAGAACATCTGCGCGCTGATTTGCTGAGTGCTTATGAAGCTCATCTGACTCCAGGCAAATACAGCCCGGATGCACAATCCATGGCCAAGCGTGGTTTGAAAAACCTGGCTCTGTCTTATCTGCTCGAATGGTCGGATGAATCCACTTTTGAGCTGGCGAAAACCCAGTTCGATGAAGCAGAAAACATGACAGACCGTCTGGCGGCATTGACAGCACTGACTAACTTCAGTGGCAATGACAAGCAAGCCAAATCGGCAGCCAAATCCTTGAAAGCCTTTTATAAAGACTTCAAGAAAGAAGCTCTGGTCATCGACAAATGGTTCATGTTGCAGGCAACTGCACGTACCACCGATGTTGCCAAGGTGCGTGAGTTGATGACGCATCCTGCCTTCACGCTGAACAATCCTAACCGCGCACGCAGTTTGACCTTTGCTTTCTGCAATGCCAATCCATCCCGCTTCCATGCGGCTGATGGCAGTGGTTATGCCTTGTGGGCAGAGCTGGTCATTGCACTTAACAAGCTCAATCCACAAGTCGCAGCTCGCCTGGCACGCAGTATGGATCGCTGGAAAAAATATCCAGAAAGCCTGCAAGCGCATATGAAGGCGGCACTGCAAAAAGTAGCAGATACCAAGAAGCTGTCGAAAGACGTGCTTGAAGTAGTCAGCAAGGCACTTGCGTCTTAAGCAAATAATTTACAAGAATTACTGAAAAAATCGAGAGATCAACATGAAACGTGTAAGCCTGACCCAGTATCTGGTCGAAGAGCAGCGCCTGAATAATTCGATACCGGCAGAACTGCGCCTGCTTATCGAAGTCGTCGCACGCGCCTGCAAGACCATCAGCCATGCAGTAGGCAAGGGCGCATTAGGTGAAGTGCTGGGCACAGCCGGTAGCGAAAACATTCAGGGCGAAGTGCAAAAGAAACTCGACATCCTGTCGAATGAAATCCTGCTCGAAGCCAATGAATGGGGCGGCCACCTGGCGGCCATGGCATCGGAAGAAATGGAAAGCATACATCCGATACCGAACCGCTATCCGCAGGGCGAATACATGCTCTTGTTTGATCCACTCGATGGTTCCAGCAATATCGACGTCAATGTCTCCATCGGTACCATTTTCTCGGTATTGAAAGCACCAGACGGCATGGGCAAGCCAACCGAGCAGGATTTTCTGCAACCAGGCAGCAAGCAGGTCGCCGCTGGCTATGCCGTATATGGCCCGCAAACAGTGCTGGTGCTGACGACAGGCAATGGCGTTAATTGCTTCACCCTCGACCGTGAAATGGGTTCATGGGTACTGACACAGCGCAATATGCAAATCCCGGCAGACACCAAAGAGTTTGCCATCAACGCATCGAATACCCGCCACTGGTACCCGCCAGTCACACGCTATGTGGACGAAATGCTGGCCGGTGGCACTGGCCCACGCGGTAAAGAATTCAATATGCGCTGGATCGCCTCCATGGTCGCTGACGTACACCGCATCCTGAACCGCGGTGGCATCTTCATGTACCCGGCAGACAAGCGCGAACCAGACAAGGCTGGCAAACTGCGCCTGATGTACGAAGCCAACCCCATGTCCTTTATCGTCGAACAGGCTGGCGGCGCATCGACTGACGGCAAGCGCCGTATGCTGGATATCCAGCCAGAAAAACTGCACCAGCGCGTGGCGGTTTTCCTCGGTTCAAAAAACGAAGTGGAAAGAGTGACGCAATACCATCAGGAATGATGGGGTCATGATTCTTAAAACGCGAAGTTTGATGCTTCGCGTTTTTTTATTGGTTGTTAGTGTTTTGGATATAGACCTCTCAACACAGAGACACCGAGACGCAGAGTAAACACTGAGAAAATCAAATCTTAAAAAGACGCTCAGGTTTTCTCTTGCCTTTCTCTGTGTCTCGGTGTCTCTGTGGTGATCTTTTTGGTTTAATACTTAAAACGACCTAATTCTCAATAAATTCCATATTTGACATATCGAAACCCTAAGCGCATGCTGATATAACATTTTCATTTTATCGCCAGCCTGGAGTCAGACATGCCCGCATACCGTTCCCGTACCACCACCCATGGCCGCAATATGGCCGGTGCCCGCGCCCTGTGGCGTGCGACTGGCATGAAAGATGGTGATTTCGATAAGCCTATCGTTGCTGTCGTCAATTCATTCACTCAGTTTGTGCCCGGTCATGTGCATCTGAAAGACCTGGGCCAGATGGTGGCGCGTGAGATTGAGGCGGCTGGTGGTGTGGCCAAAGAATTCAATACGATAGCCGTGGATGACGGTATCGCCATGGGCCATGGCGGCATGTTGTACTCACTGCCTTCGCGCGAACTGATTGCTGACTCTGTTGAATACATGGTCAATGCCCACTGTGCTGATGCCATGGTCTGTATCTCCAACTGCGACAAGATCACACCTGGCATGCTGATGGCAGCCATGCGTTTGAATATCCCTGTCGTGTTCGTTTCTGGCGGCCCTATGGAAGCAGGCAAGGTGCTGGAGACTTTACATCCCAAACAGACTGGTGAACAAAGAATAGTGAAGATTGATCTGGTCGATGCCATGATCAAGGCCGGTGACAGTAGTGTGTCGGATGAAGAGATAGGCCGCATAGAACGTTCTGCCTGTCCTACCTGTGGTTCATGTTCTGGCATGTTCACGGCAAACTCCATGAACTGCCTGACTGAAGCACTGGGTCTGTCCTTGCCAGGCAATGGCACGATTTTGGCGACGCATGCAGATCGCAAGGAATTATTCCTGCGCGCTGGCCGTCTGGTGGTTGAGCTGGCCAAGCGCCATTATGAGCAAGATGATTATTCCATACTGCCACGCTCCATCGCCAACAAGGCAACCTTTGAAAACGCCATGGCACTCGATGTATCCATGGGTGGCTCTACCAACACTGTCTTGCATTTGCTGGCTGCTGCACATGAAGCGGGTGTGGATTTCAAGATGGCTGATATCGACCGCATCTCACGCAAAGTACCTTGTCTGTGCAAGGTTGCACCGATGACCGATAAATACCATATCGAAGATGTACATCGTGCTGGCGGCATTATCTCTATCCTGGGTGAACTTGCCCGTGCTGGTCTGCTCGATACTGCACGCCCGACCGTACATAGCCCGACCATGGCTGATGCGATTGCACAAAACGATATCGCCGTGACAGACAATGCCTCGGTACGCAAATTGTTCAGCGCTGCACCAGGTGGCGTGCCTACCCAGACTGCATTCTCACAGGACAAGCGTTTTGACAGTCTTGATACTGACCGTGAAGCAGGCTGCATACGCGACAAGGCGCATGCCTATTCGCAAGATGGTGGCCTGGCGGTCTTGTACGGTAATCTGGCAGAGAAAGGCTGTATCGTCAAAACCGCTGGTGTCGATGAAAGTATCTTGAAATTCACCGGCAAGGCCCGCGTGTTTGAAAGCCAGGATTCTGCGGTTGAGGCCATCCTTGGTGATACCGTACATGAAGGCGATGTCGTCATCATCCGTTACGAAGGTCCTAAAGGTGGCCCCGGCATGCAGGAAATGCTGTATCCAACTTCCTATATCAAATCCAAGGGCCTGGGCAAAGCCTGCGCCTTGTTCACGGATGGCCGTTTCTCTGGTGGTTCTTCCGGCCTGGTGATCGGTCATGCATCGCCAGAAGCTGCCGAAGGTGGGACTATTGGTTTGGTGGAAGAGGGCGATATCATAGAAATCGATATCCCGGCCCGTAGCATCAATCTCAAAGTCAGCGACGGCGACCTGGCGCAGCGCAGGGCAGCAATGGAAGCACGCGGCCCGCAAGCCTGGCAGCCAGTGGACCGTGAGCGTTATGTCTCACAAGCCTTGCAGGCTTATGCGGCTTTGGCAACATCGGCTGACCGTGGCGCGGTCAGGGATATTACGCAGTTGCAGCGCAGATAAGAATCTGGCGCAGGTAGCTGGTCTGCTTGCGAAGCCATGAGGAAGAGAGCACCTTGCAAGTACGGGTGCTCTTTTTTATTGTGGAAACCCTCTACTCCGCCAGCTACTTGCTTTTGAGGATGCAGACCCTATATAGCATGGATTAGCTTTGATCAAGAATAAAACGCCCGTTCGCAGTGGCAGGTAGAAAATGCCTGTCTCGTTTATACTCTAGCCTTGGCCGATGTAATCAAAGCCACTGATGGCACTATGCTAGGCAATAAATCCATAAAAAGAATCCGCGAGAATTGTATGTTAAGCAATGACCAGCCTGTCAAATTAGATGAACAGGCCCTGGAATATGTTGATTCCTGTAATCTGCCCACGACCTGGGCAACTTTCCGCATGCACGCCTTTGTCGAAACGGCAACAGGCAAAGAACACATCGCCCTGACTCTTGGCGATGTGGCTGATGGTCAGCCCGTGCTGGCGCGCATACATTCAGAATGTCTGACCGGTGATGCCTTGTTCAGCAAGCGCTGTGACTGTGGCCCGCAACTGGAACTGGCCCTGCAAAAAATCGCCCAGGAAGGGCGTGGTGCCTTGCTGTATCTGCGCCAGGAAGGGCGCGGCATAGGTTTGCTCAACAAAGTACGTGCCTATCATCTGCAAGACGAGGGCGCCGATACAGTAGAAGCCAATCAAAAGCTGGGTTTTGCTGCGGACCTGCGCGACTACAGCCTGTGTGACCCCATGCTCAAACATCTGGGTATTGAGTCTGTACGCCTGATGACCAATAACCCGCGCAAGATTTCTGCGATGGAAGGCATGAACGTCAGGGTGCAGGAGCATGTGCCCCTGATCGTTAAACGCAATCCCTATAATGAGCGCTATCTGAGTACCAAGGCCACTAAGCTGGGGCATTTGATACAGCCAGATTTGTAGAATCAAGGCCTACACTCACACCTCGACTGCTTCCTGCAGTTTTTCAAATTCTATGGCAGCTTCTGCCAGCACTTCATCGAACAAAGCCTGGTCAAGTCCCAGGCTTTCCCACGATTGGCCAGTGATTTCTGGTGGGGCCAGGTCGGGCGAGGTTGTCACACCCAGTGCGTGGGCTATCCCATCTGCGACATGGATGATGGTCGCCAGAAAGCCCAGGCCCGGTTTTTCCGGGTGATGATGACCAGCGATGGCCTTGATCATGACTTCTGAAAAATTCCACTGCACAGCCAGGGTTTCGCCAACCAGGGCGTGATCAATTCCCAATATCTGTTTTTCGGTTTCAAATTGTGTCGCTTGCAATTCTTCGCGCTGTGCCAGCACATGTTCATAAGCCTCGCTATAGCAGGTAGCCAATACCAGTGCGCCTATGTCGTGCAACAAGCCAGCCGTGAAAGCGACATCAACATTGAAATTGAGCCGGCGCGCCAATATGCGGGCGGCGATGGCGACTGCATTTGAGTGCCGCCAGAATTCCTTATGGCTAAACCCCTGGCAATTATTTTCAGGGAAACAGCCAGTCAATGCCGCAGTCATGACGATTTGCCGTACCGTACTTAAGCCCAGCAATGAAATCGCCTGCTGTACCGTCGTCACCTTGATCATGGTGGCGTAATAGGGCGAGTTCGCGTAGCGCAGGGTCTTGGCCGTCAATGCCATATCATGGCTGACCTTTTGTGCCAGCTCATGCATATTCAATTCTTCATCATCAATATTATTCAGCAATTCCATCACGATGGCAGGCAAGGTAGGCAAATCCTGGACGCTGTCAATAATCTGGGCAAGAGAGATGGGATTCATTGATCTGGCTCCTATGAAGAATATTCTTATAGCTTGCCAGAAATATCAAGAACAGACTTGTATTTTTCTTATCTGTGTCAATTTGCTACAAAAATCAGAAAGCAAATCGTGATCAAGGCAATGGTGTCAAAGTCGAATTGTTTGACAGCAAAATCAATCTCTCTGGCTCTGGGTGGGAAAATAATTGGCGTGATTATCTGGATGAAAAGCGGTGTGCCCGCATGCTTGCCGCGGCTATGCTATTCCAGCTACCTGATTTTCCCGGGCTATGCCATGGGGTATCGTCGCTTTATAGTCACTCCCTCGCCATCATTTATGAGCAATAAAGTCTGACTGGATTTAAAATCAATTTCTTGTTTGTATATCATCGGGCTCAAAGACATGTTTTCCTTCCAGGCATCCAGATTCACAGGATTTATTCAATTAGCCGTGATTTGCATCGCACTCTGTGCTTGCGGTAAAAAGCAGGCTGAAGACCTGCAAGCATCTGCTTCTTCTGAAGCCGTTGCCGCCTCAGTTGCTGCCAGCACGACGGTGAATGCGCCGCCAGTAAAGCCAGCTATAGCGGAAACAGCGGATAGTTTTATAGGCGACCTGCAAGCGAAAATGAAAACTTATGATGAGGCTGCGTTGCGTAAATTGATTGATGAGTTTAATGCGCGGCAACTGAAATCATATGGCATAGAAAGGGCAGGTGAAGACTTGCCACCTTTGCCGCAAGGGGTAGTGCAGATCGAGTTTGAAGATCTTGGCGAACATGTCTCGCTGCAACTGCGCGAAGTGTTGACGGCACATAGCAATGATATTGATGCTGGCGTGGATCAATTTCGCTCAGTCTTTTTTGCCAAAAGCGACATGAAGAAATTGGCAGATATCGACAGCAAGAGCCAGGCCCTGCCAGATACCAGCATGCGCATTGCGGTAGGTAAGCAGCAGAGTTGCATGGGAGATGCACCCGGTGATGGCTATACTATTTTTGATTTGAAACAGAATGGTAAAGCTTATCTGACTGCAAAATTTCAGGACCAGGCGCAAAGCTTCGAAATGAAACCTGTAAAGCCTGTCAAGCCCGGCACGATACAGTTATTGACGCGCAGCGAATCTGACTTCAAAGGCAAGGAAAAAGATGCGCAGCAGTGTGAGATTGGTAGCTGGGTCGAGGTATTGGAAACCACCTACACCATTAGCTGCGATGCCAAAGCTGGCAAGTGCACTACGCAGAAAAAGCAAAAGACTTTTCCTGCGTGCAGTGCAGTAGGCGCTTGTGATTAAATGTAATTAGAACTCATTTCATAAATAGGGTGAGATGCGTTTGCCTCATAACGTGGGCTGGCAAGGCGGACGAGGCAGTCAATAGCGGTGCTATTGACAACGAGTCCAACGCAGTCCAGCGCGCGTTATGAGGCAAACCCTTCGGGAACTGACGATTTGGGCGCATTGCAGCGTTGCGCCGCTTGCAAAGGCGGACGCCTTAGCAGCGCGTCACGCCTTGCACTGCATCCCAAATCGTCTTGTTCGCACTCATCCTATTTATGAAATGAGTTCTAAATAAGCTTCAGCCTATTTTAGGCACGAGGCGTTTTTCACTGATGCTGGCCTTGGCTCTTTCCAGCATGTCGATGGCGGCGGGGCCACGCAATAGGGTAACAGCCACTGCCAGTGCATCGATATAAGTCAGATGCGCGAGGCGAGAAGTCATGGGGGTGTAGATGTCAGGATCTTCTTCCACATCGACACCGATATGTACATCAGCCAGCTCTGCCAGCGGGCCGCCACTGGCACACAATACCAGTATCTTGGCACCTGCCTGTTTGGCCAGTTGTACACTGTCGATCAGGTCACGCGTGCGGCCTGTGCGGGAAAATGCCACGACGACGCAATCGCTATTCAACAAAGTGGCAGATTGTGCCTGCAAATGGGCATCGCAAAATACCGTCGTCGGTATGCCAAAACGAAAAAATTTCAACTGTGCATCAATTGCTAGCGCGCCGGAATAACCCAAGCCATAACATTCTATGCGGCGGGCCCGCGCCAGCAGGCTGACTGCGGCTTCAAAGGTCGCGGTATTGGCATTATTGCGGGCTTCCATCAATGCGGCGATAGTGCGGTCAAAAACCTTGGGCAAGACATCCCGTACATGGTCAGCCTGGTTAACATCCAGATGCAGGAAAGGGATGCCAGTTGCCAGGCTCTTGGCGAAGGCCAGCTTGAAGGTTTTGAAGCCATCAAAACCCATGCTCTGGGCAAAGCGGGCCACGGTGGGTTCGCTGACATCACACGCCTGGGCCAGAACCCGTATCGACATCTCCAATGCGTCATGCGGCTTTTGCAGTAAAAATTCTGCCACCTGGCGCTCAGCACGGCTCAAGGCCGTGCTGGCAGTGCGTATGCGAGCCAGCAAGCCTTTTTCAGGAGGCGTGTTGGGCTTATTGTCAGAGAGCGGATTGGCCATATACATAAGTTTTACGGACACCAGAAAACATCTATGGTACAGCCTGCTTCACGCAGCAAGGACGCAACCGGCAGATTATTTTCTATCGCCTGTTCCAGCACTTGACGTTTTTCTGCGCCAGTGATGACCAGCCAGATGCGCTTGGTATTGAGCAAGCGCGGCAAAGACAATGACATACGGCTCTGGCGGGTTTGCGGATGTACAGCCGCCAGGCAAGCCAGGTCATCATGCTGGGTAGGTGCACCAGGGAAGAGGGAGGCGATATGTCCGTCCGCACCCATGCCCAGCAAGACGGCACTGAAGGCTTGTGGCAACTGCTCATTCAGGCGCACACTGATGGCTTCGGTCGCCACTTCCGGCGTACTGGAAGCATTTTTCAGGGACACCAGTTGCCAGCGTTTGCCTGCAGCAGAGCCAGACAGGCAACGACGGAACAAGCCTTCGTTGCTTTGCGTGTCCTGATCCGGCACCCAGCGTTCGTCAGTGGCCACCAGCTTGATGGGATTGTGCGCATCTATATTCGATAGCAACTGATCAAGGCGCTGATACACAGGCGCAGGCGTGGAGCCGCCAGCCAGGGCAAAGCTGCTGCCATCAGGCGTGGTCTGTATCACATCCAGCCATTGCTGGCTCAGGGCTTCGGTCAGTGCCGTGAAGTTGTCAAAATTATGGTATTTCATGGTCATTTTATCGCTTAGCTTTCAACGAATTCTTCACCCCAGGCTGCTCCATGCTGTGCCAGCAAATAACTGGCAGCAGAAGGGCCCCAACTACCGGAGATATATGACTTGAGACCTTCGCTGTCGTTTTGCCAGGCGCTCATGATAGGGTCTATCCAGGCCCAGGCTGCACTCAGTTCATCGTCACGCACGAACAGGGTCAGGTCACCATGCATGGCATCAAGCAACAGGCGCTCATAAGATTCAACGCGGCGTGAATTCGACACTTCAGCAAAGTCCAGGTTCAGTGCAACATCAGACAAACGTATACCTTCGCCAGGCTCTTTGGCCTTCATATACAGTTGCACGCTTTCTTCTGGCTGCAAAGAAATCACCAGACGGTTAGAGCGCAAAGGCCCTTGCGATTTGCCGAAAATGGAGTAGGGAATAGGTTTGAAATTGATCGTGATTTCAGCACTACGGCTGGCCATGCGCTTGCCTGTACGCAGGTAGAAAGGTACACCAGCCCAGCGCCAGTTGTCTATCTCTGCGCGGATGGCGACAAAGGTTTCAGTGCGTGAAGACGGTGGCACGCCCGGCTCATTCTGGTAAGCGATAACCGGTTTGCCATCAACAGCACCGGCACGGTATTGGCCGCGCACGGTTTTCTTGCTGACTTCATCCGGCGTGAACTTGTGCAGGGCGCGCAAGACTTTGACTTTTTCATCGCGTATCGCGTCCGGGTTGGCATTTACCGGTGGTTCCATGGCGACGATGGAGACCAGTTGCAGCAAATGGTTTTGTACCATGTCACGCAGCGCACCAGTGTGGTCGTAGAAATCACCACGTGATTCCACACCTACTTGTTCAGAGATAGAGATTTGCACATCCTGTATCCATTTGCGGTTCCACAAAGGCTCAAGGAAAGAATTGGCAAAGCGCAGCGCCAGCAGATTTTGCACCATCTCTTTACCAAGGTAATGATCGATACGGTAAATCTGGTTTTCGTTCAGGTAGGAACGCAGGGACTGATTGATTTCCTTGGCAGACTGGGCATCACGGCCTAATGGTTTCTCGACCACGACACGGGCATTGCCTTCAACCAGGCCATGCTTGGACAATTGCTCAACCACGGGGATAAAGATGTCCGGGCCAGTCGCCAGATAAAACAGGGTGGCGTTGGTTTCGCTGGTTTGCAGGCCACTTTTCAGCGCAGCAAAATCTTCAGGGATGCGTGCGTCAATTTTTGAATAATGCGTAGTCGCCAGGAAAGCGGCACGTTTTTCTTCTGTCGCACCATCTACATTGGCCGCATAAGATTCTATGGCGGCGGCGACACGCACGCGGAATTCTTCATCCGTCAATTTTTCGCGTGCAGCACCGATGAATTTGAAATCCTGATCCAGCCTGCCATTCACAAATGCGCTATACAAAGCAGGGATGATCTTGCGCTTGGCAAGGTCGCCGGTGCCGCCAAATAAGACAAATGTGGTCATGCTGACTCCGTGTTGTGTTGGTTGTTATGTTGGGTGCGGTACAGACGGCGGGTATATGTTCCCGTACGTTCTGTGTGTTCCGCGGTATAGCTTGAGATTGCTCTTTTCTTTGCGCTGCTTACTTATGCTTACTAGTGCTTTCTCATGCATTGCAAAAGATGTACTACATTGATGATAGTGATTTATCCTGATTATGCCAGAAAATATTCAAAAATGTAGTTTCATTACGATAAATTTGAAGTTTTTGCCAAAAAAAACAGCTAATTATCAAAATACTGAAAGTTTGTTACAGAAATGAAGGGATTTATGCTATCTTTGTTGGCATTGATTCAGTATTACGACAGCTTTCTTATTTTTCGCCCGAACGGGTCACAGGTGTTATATGACGACATCCCCATCCACTGCGTTGCATCCTGTTATCGACAAGGTCACACAGCGCATTACAGAGCGCAGCAAAACCTTGCGCAGTACTTATCTTTCCCAGTTGGAGCAAATGCGTGGCCGCGGCCCGCGTCGTGCCAGCCTGTCCTGTGCTAATCAGGCGCATGCCAATGCGGCAATGGACAGCGGCACCAAGATCTGGCTCAATCAGGCGCAAAAACCCAATATCGGCATCGTTACTGCCTACAACGATATGTTGTCGGCACATCAGCCGTATGAACATTATCCAGCGCAGATACGCCAGACAGCCCTGCGCTTTGGTGGTACTGCGCAAGTGGCAGGTGCCGTGCCTGCCATGTGTGATGGCGTGACTCAGGGCCGTCCCGGTATGGAGCTCTCGCTGTTTTCACGTGATGTGATTGCCCAGGCGACTGCAGTGGCGCTGACCCATGATGCTTTCGATGCGACGCTTTGCCTCGGTATCTGCGACAAGATCGTACCCGGCTTGCTGATAGGTGCGCTGGCCTTTGGTCACCTGCCTACCATCTTCATACCAGCAGGCCCGATGGGCTCTGGTTTGTCGAACAAAGAAAAAGCCGCAGTGCGTGAGCGCTATGCTCAAGGCAAGGCGACCAAGGAAGAATTACTCGCCGCAGAAAGCGCTGCCTACCATAGCGCAGGCACCTGTACTTTTTATGGCACAGCCAACAGCAACCAGATGCTGCTGGAAGCCATGGGTCTGCATCTGCCGGGTGCAGCCTTTGTCCACCCTGGTGACCCATTGCGCAGCGTGCTGACAGATGCAGCAGTAGAGCGTGTCCTGCAATTGACAGAGCAAAGCGGCAACTACAAACCCATAGGCCAGCTGGTCAATGAAAAAACCATCGTCAATGCCGTCATCGCACTGCTGGCGACAGGTGGGTCCACCAATCATACTATCCACTGGATTGCCGTAGCCCGCGCGGCTGGCATCATCATAGACTGGCAGGATTTTGATGAGTTGTCATCCGTTATCCCTTTGCTGACACGCGTTTATCCCAACGGCACTGCAGACGTGAATGCCTTTGAAGATGCCGGCGGCCCGGTCTTTGTGATACGCGAATTGCTGTCGGCTGGGCTCATGCATGCCGATGTCATGACAGTCTATGGCGATGATGGATTGAATTCACATACCAGCCGCCCTGTATTGACTGAAGATGGCAAAGTCAAATGGGAGGCCTTACCCGCAGAATCGACTGACACTACAGTCGTTCGTAATGTGACTGATCCATTTGCACCAACCGGTGGCCTGCGTTTATTGCATGGCAATCTGGGTCGTGCCATCGTCAAGGCTTCTGCCGTACCTGAGGATGCATGGATCATCAAGGCACCGGCAAAAGTATTTGAATCGCAGGATGCTCTGGTCAAGGCCTATAAAGCAGGTGAGCTGAATATGGATTTCGTTGCTGTCGTCATCTTCCAGGGGCCACAGGCGAATGGCATGCCTGAGCTGCATCAGTTCACTCCCGTATTGGGCAGTCTGATGTCGGCAGGTTATAAGGTTGCGCTGGTGACAGATGGTCGTATGTCCGGTGCATCTGGCAAAGTGCCAGCGGCTCTGCATGTCAGTCCGGAAGTTGCACAAGGCGGCCCGCTGGGTAAAGTGCGTGATGGTGATGTGGTTGAACTCAATGTACACACTGGCGAATTGCGTGCCCTGGTGGATGCCGATGTCTGGTCACAGCGCGCCGTGCGTGAACTCAGCAAGGAAGTCACTTTCGGTTATGGGCGCGATTTGTTTGCCGCACAGCGTCGTGTCGTGACAGCACCTGAGCATGGCGCATCCACTCTTTTTATAGATTAATTTTCTAAAAGCGAAACCCATCATGAGCTTGAGTAAAACAAACATCATCGCCCAACTGGAACAAATCCGCGTATTGCCTATCCTCGTTACTGATGATGTCGATCAGGCCATACGCTGTGTGACTACGCTGGCAGAGAATGGTTTGCCAGCCGTGGAAATTACTTTGCGCACGCCAAATGCCATGACAGTCTTGCGCGAAGTCGTCAAGGCTTGCCCGACTGTGACGGTGGGTGCGGGTACGATACTGACACAAGCGCAGCTGGATGCAGTCAAAGAAACGGGTGCGGCTTTTGGTATCAGCCCTGGTATCACGCCTGTGCTGGCAAAAGCGGCTGCTGATTCTGGCCTGCCATACTTCCCTGGCGTTGGTGGTGCGAGTGACCTGATGCTGGCGCTGGAGCATGGCTTCAATGTCGTCAAACTTTTCCCTTCTGATATCGTCGGTGCCACCAAAATGGCAAAGGCGCTGGGCGGTCCTTTCCCGGATGTGAAATTCTGCCTGACCGGTGGTGTCACAGTGGAGGCGACGCCAGCGCTATTGCAGCAATCCAATATCCTGTGCGTGGGCGGTTCGTGGATGTGTCCTGCGTCTCTGATTAATGCGGGTGACTGGGCGGCGATTGGCGCGCTGGCGGCAGCCGCTGCCGCAGCAGGCAAGAAGTAAATACAGTTTGGAATAATATTTTTTAGCACTTTCACTCATCACTTTTCGTCTATAAGCAAGATTATGGTCACTTCCGTATCGCGTACTCCTATCTGGGGTTTGTTGCAGCAACGTGCCACCAACATGCCCAACCTGAAAGATTTGTTTCGTGCTGATCCTCAGCGCTTTGCGCATTTTTCAGCTTCTGCCTGCGGCATCATGCTTGATTACTCCAAGCAGCGCATAGACACGACAGCAAAGTTGAATTTGCTGGCATTGGCCAGGCAGCAAGATGTAGAGTCACGCCGCGACGCGATGCTGCGCGGTGAAGCGATCAACCAGACGGAAAACCGTGCTGTCTTGCACACGGTACTGCGCTTGCCTAAAGGCGAATCCTTTGATTTGAATGGTGAAAACATTGCTGCCGATGTGCACCAGGTGCTGGCGCAAATGCGGACGTTCAGCGATGCGGTAAGGGAAGGGCGCTGGCAGGGCTATACCGGCAAAGCCATACGCACTATCGTCAATATTGGTATCGGTGGTTCAGACCTTGGCCCGCAAATGGCTTGCATCGCTTTGGCACCGTGGTCGCAAAAAAACCTGTCCCTGCATTTCGTCTCCAATGTTGATGGCCGTCATGTGGCTGACGCGCTGGCCAATGCTGATCCTGAAACGACTTTGTTCGTAGTGGCCTCCAAGACCTTCTCGACCATGGAGACCCTGACCAATGCCCGCACTGCGCGTGAATGGATGTTATCGCACGGTTGCCCGGTCGATCAGATACGCCAGCATTTCGTGGCACTGAGCACTAATGTCAAAGCTGCTGCTGATTTTGGTATCGCCCCTGAAAATGTCTTCCCATTCTGGAACTGGGCCGGTGGCCGTTATTCCATGTGGAGCGCGATTGGCCTGTCGATTGCCTTGTATGTAGGCGCAGACCGTTTTGAAGAAATGCTGGCAGGCGCGCATGAAATGGACCTGCATTTCGCCCAGGCACCGCTGGAACAAAACCTGCCAGTATTGATGGCCTTGATAGGCGTGTGGAATATCAATTTTCTTGGCTTGCAAGCACTGTCGATTGCACCTTACCACCAGCGCATGACGCGCTTGCCTGCTTACTTGCAGCAACTGGAAATGGAAAGCAATGGCAAGTCCGTCACGCGTGAAGGCCAGCGAGTTGATTACACGACTTCACCTATATTGTTTGGCGAAGCCGGCACCAATGGCCAGCATGCTTATTTCCAGTTATTGCATCAGGGTGCAACGATTATCCCTACCGATTTTATCGTAGTCGCTGATGATGATGCTGGTTTGCCGGGTCACAATCAGGCGCTGCTGGCAAATTGCTTTGCACAATCCAAGGCCATGGCCTGGGGTAAGAGCATGCAGGAAGTACGCGCTGAACTTGGTGATCTGCCTGACAAGGTATTGGCACCGCGAGTATTTGAAGGCAATCGCCCGACCTCGACGGTCTTGCTGGATTCTCTTACACCACGTTCTTTGGGTGCCTTGATTGCACTGTATGAACACAAGGTGTTTGTGCAATCCGTGATCTGGGATATCAATGCCTTTGATCAATGGGGTGTGGAGTTGGGTAAGTCGCTGGCGCAGCAATTGATCAGTCTTGATCCAAGTGCAGTCAAGGAAGATTACGATAGTTCAACCAAGGGTTTGTTGATGGCAGTTGGCCGTAGTCATAAATTAAAAAAGGCCGCTTAGCGTTTCATTTCTGACGCCTTGGTGTTGTAGGCGAGCCTCAATGTATTTGATATATTAAATTTATATGAAGGTGTAAGCATGCTGTCAAGGCAGTTGCTTACTCTGTAGAGCTGCGTCTTCGCAGTTGTAAATATATTGCCACTTCAGACGCACAAGAATTTTCATCGATCTGTTTTTATCCTTACCGTAGAATTTGTCAGCATGAATGCCCACCTACATCCGCAATTAAAAATGAACGATATCAGCGACGACAAAGACCAGAGCTTGCGTGAAGACATACGCAGGCTGGGCCGCATATTAGGCGACACGGTAAGAAACCAGCATGGTGATGAAGTATTCGATCTCATTGAACAGGTGCGCCAGAATTCCATACGCTTTCGCCGTGACGCCGATGAAGCTGCGCGCGCCGAGCTGGAAACCACACTGGATACACTGACCAATGACCAGACCACGCAAGTCATACGCGCCTTCAGTTATTTTTCACATCTGGTCAATCTGGCAGAAGACCAGCATCACATACGCCGTACTCGTGCGCATTTGATTGCAGGTTCTGCGCCGCGCCAGGGTAGCCTGGCGCATACCATAGAAGCACTGTACAACACAGGTCATAGCAGCCAGCAGTTACTGGATTTTTTTGAGACTGCACAAGTGTTTCCGGTCTTGACTGCCCACCCTACAGAAGTGCAGCGCAAGAGTATCCTGAATTGCCAGATGGTGATTACCCGCCTGCTTGACGAGCGTGACCGCATGCAACTGACACCGGAAGAATCGGCAGCCAATGATGAAGCCCTGGGTCGTGCTGTGCTGACTCTATGGCAGACACGTATGCTGCGCACTTCCAAATTGTCAGTGCTCGATGAAGTCGAAAATGGCCTGAGTTTTTACGACTACACCTTCCTGCGCGAGTTGCCGCATCTGTATGCGGGCCTGGAAGATTTATTAGCAAGCAAAGATGCCGCGCTTGCCCAGCATGAGTTGCCCAGTTTCATGAAAATGGGGAGCTGGATAGGCGGCGACCGTGATGGTAACCCTTTCGTCACGGCCACTGTGCTGGAAAAGACCCTGGCCATGCAGGCCACCCGTGCCTTTAAATTTTATCTCGATGAATTGCATACCCTGGGTTCGCAGTTATCGATGGCGAATTTGCTGGTGAAAGTCTCTGATGACTTGCTGGCATTGGCTGAGCGTTCACCCGATCATTCGCCGCACCGCTCAGACGAGCCTTATCGTCTGGCCATCAGCGGCGTGTATGCGCGCCTGTCAGCGACCTATAAGCAATTGCTGGATCTGGAGCCAGTGATACACCCCAGTGGTATCGCCGAACCTTATGCAACGGCAGAAGAACTGGCTGCTGATCTGGATATCGTTCACCACTCACTGTATGCCAATGGTTCTGCCGCAATCACGCGTGGCCGTTTGCGCCACTTGCGCCGTGCAGTCAAGGTATTTGGTTTTTATCTGGCACCTGTGGATTTGCGCCAGAATTCAGATGTGCATGAACGCGTAGTGCATGAATTGCTGCAAGCAGCCAATCCTGAACTGAAGTACCTGGATTTGGATGAAGACCAGCGCATAGAAGTCCTGATTAAAGAGATCAGTTCAGCCCGTCCGCTGGCTTCGCCTTATCTGACATATTCGGAAGAAACCCAGTCCGAGCTGGCAATTTACCGCGCTGCGTTCACTGCGCAACAACGCTATGGCAAGGGTGCAGTGCCAAACTGCATTATCTCCAAGACCGATGGTGTGTCTGACATGCTGGAATTGGCCTTGCTGCTGAAAGAGTCTGGTCTGCTGCATCCGGCTGAGGGCCGTGTGGATGTCAACATCATCCCGTTGTTTGAAACCATAGGCGATTTGCAAAACAGCGCGCCTGTCATGGACAGGTTGTTTGGCATACCGGCTTATGCACGCTTGCTGGCAAGTCGCAGTAATGCCCAGGAAGTCATGCTCGGTTACTCAGACAGCAACAAGGATGGCGGTTTCCTGACTTCAGGCTGGGAATTGTATAAGGCGGAGCTTGATCTGATAGACGTATTCGCCAAGCACCAGGTGCGCCTGCGCCTGTTCCACGGACGTGGTGGTTCGGTAGGTCGTGGCGGCGGCCCCAGCTATCAGGCTATCCTGGCACAGCCTGCCGGTGCAGTGCAAGGGCAAATTCGCCTGACTGAGCAAGGCGAGGTGATTACTGCCAAATATGGTAATCCTGAAGTGGGTAGACGTAATCTCGAAGTGTTGGCTGCGGCAACCATGGAAGCCAGTTTGCTGGCCCATACTGAAACCGCACCCAAGCCTGAATTTCTGTCAGCGATGGAAGAATTGTCTGACCACGCCTTCAAAGCTTACCGCAATCTGGTCTATGAGACTGAAGGGTTCGAGAAATATTTCTGGGAATCGACAGTCATTTCTGAGATTGCAGGCTTGAATATAGGCAGCCGCCCGGCATCACGCAAAAAATCGACAGCGATAGAAGACTTGCGCGCCATCCCGTGGGTATTTAGCTGGTCGCAATGCCGTTTGATGTTGCCGGGCTGGTTTGGTTTTGGCTCAGCAGTACAAGCATACCTGAAGACGCATCCTGATAACGGTTTGCAGACTCTGCAGGCCATGTTCAAGGAATGGTCTTTCTTCAGTACCGTGTTATCGAATATGGAAATGGTGCTGGCCAAGAGCGACATCGGCATCGCCAGCCGTTATGCACAGCTGGTCAAGGACGAGTCTTTGCGCAACCGCATCTTCCCGCGCATACAGGCTGAGCATGAAGCAACGATAGAAATATTAAAATCCATATCTGGTCAGGATGAATTGCTTGCGGCGAATCCCCTGCTGGCAAGGTCCATACGCAATCGCTTCCCTTATCTCTCACCTTTGAATCACGTGCAGGTGGAATTGCTGGAGCGTTATCGCAATGGTGACGATGATGAGAGGGTGCATCGCGGCATACATTTGTCCATCAATGGTATTGCTGCAGGTTTGCGTAATAGCGGTTGAGGAAATGGATTTCCAGCCAAAAACCTCTCTTGTATGTGACAAGAGAGGTTTTTATATTTTTATAGCCGATCAAAAATCCACGCCGTACTTGCGTAGCTTCAAGTGCAAGGCAGATGGATAGGTTCGGCTTGAATATTTATCACTTATAATATGTCGCTTTAGGGTTGGACACAGGGTCTTTGTTTTAGATCCATGTTCTGCTAACCCTGATTTATTAGTGAAAATATTCACAGAACTTGATCATGCATAGCTCAGTTTTATCCGATGTTCCCATAGCGCGTCTAGATATTTCTTTTCTGGGGGCGTTTCAGTTGAAAGTGAATGGTGAGGATGTCTCTGGGAAGCTAAAATACCGCAAAGCCATTTATCTGCTGGCTTACCTGTCAGTCGCTAATGGCCGATGGGTAGCCAGGGAACAGTTGGCAGATTTACTCTGGCCCGATTTGCGCGGGACAGCAGCACTTACCAATTTACGTCAGGTACTCAGTAATCTCAGCAAACTCATTAATGGTGCGGTGGGGGCTCAGATAATTCAGAGCAGGCGAGACAGCATTGCTTTTTTCTCTGATGAGCGCGTCAATGTAGATATTGCCTTGTTGCTCAATGACTGGCAAGCAGATGACGAGCATGTCGCTTTTTGTGATTGGCTGGTAAAGAGCTTTGAGCCGCGGCTAACCCAATTGAATCTTGATTTTTTGGAGCGACTTGAACTCAATGTGGGCATTGAATTACATGCCTGGATAGCTCAGACGCGCAAGTATTTGAAAACGCGTTGGCGTGATCTCGCATCAAGATTGTGTCTTGAACAGGAGAAATCTGGACGTGTCGCATCCGCAGTAGCGATTGCGAATCAACTGTGGGAGCAGGACTCCCTGAATGAAACTACTGCGGCACATTTGATTCGTCTGTTGCTTGCCTATGGTGATTTGAAACGTGCCAGTTTTGTATTGTATGCATTGGAGCAGAATTTACTGTCTGCCTTTGGTACGCGCGCCTCTGCTGCAACACGCAATCTATTGCAGCAAAATCCCATTTCCACTGTCGCAGAAGTAGTCGGAAATCGAGATCTGATCGAGCAGCTTGTTCCCAGTGCGTTACCAGAAATACGCTGGTTAACGATCGTGTATGTGGAATTTGATCTGTCGCAAAGTGCTGGTGGCACTGATACTGAAATGCTGCTTCAACTAGAGCAGTCGCTTAGCTACGCACAGGAAAAAATCAAGTTGTGGGGAGGGCGTTGCAATGCTGTAGTGGGACAAGGCTTTCATGCCAGTTTTGGTATGCATACTGAACCTGAACAAGATGCTCTCAGGAGTATTTATGCCGCTCAGGAAATCATGCTCAGTGACGAGTCGCAACAACACTTGCGCATAGGGATTTGCGCAGGCAAGGTGCAGTGTTCCCTTGATGATATACGCTTTCTTGGTCCTTTGCCAAGATTGTCGCAGGAGCTTTGCTGGGCTGCTGATGCAGGTGGTCTTGTATTTGATGATGTGGTTGCCATTCAGATCAGGGATAGGTTGGCTATCGATGCTGTTCCAGTGCAAGCGCATGAACGCTATGCCTGTGGCATAGACAAGTATACATTAACTAGAAAAGTGTCAGCTATCTACAGCCAGCAGGAACTTCCCTTGATAGGTCGCACAGAAGAAATGCAAGCCTTGATGGCGTACTGGGAGCAGGCCAGTCGCGGTCAACCACAATGGCTGGTCTTGCGCGGCAATGCAGGTATAGGAAAAACTCGTTTGGCCAGCGAACTGGCACGTCGGCTTGATACCGCTGGAAACCGTGTCATACGCATTTATTGCACTCTCGAATATCAGCATCAATCACTGGCGCCTTTACGGCTCGCGCTGGCAGAATTGTTTGGTTTAACATCCATCAGAGTTAATGAATTTTCAGAAAAAATAAGAGAGCAATTGCAGCAACTGATCCCTGGCTATGAGCCGGAGGAAGAGACTTTGCATGCCTTCTTGTCCTTGTTTGATCAAAGCATGCTGGCGGAAGTTGATAACAAGAATCAGATATTTGCAGCGTTAGGCACTTTGTTTGATCAATTGTCCAAGAAAAATACTTGCATGATCTTGATTGACGACTTTCATTGGTCCGATTTCACCACGCGAGAATTTCTGGCGCGCTATGCCGCTTGCCTGGAGCATCAACGCCTTTTGTTGTTGGTAACCACAAGGCCGGATTCTCCGCTGGAATATGCGGGAGCCTCACCAGTCGTCACCGATTTATTCCCTTTGACTTTGGATGCAGCAGAGCAATTGGTTGCCGCGTGTGATCAGGCTCATCTTTTATCAGCACAAGACTATGCGCGCATAGCCCTTGATTGTGGTGGTATCCCTCTGTTTATTGAGCGCCTTACGCTCAGTCTCGCAGAGAATGGGCAACACTATCTGGTACCGGTTAAAGAGTTGCTGCAGAGCGAACTGGATAAATTAGGCCCTTACAAAAAAGTTTTGCAATTGGCTGCTGTCATTGGTAACAACTTCAATGCACGCATTTTGCATGAGATAGTGCCGGATGCAGACGTTGACGGTCCGTTGCAGTTAGCCATTTCCTATAGATTGATACAAGTCAGTAAAAAGCCAGGCTACTATCATTTCGTCCACGCATTGATTGCCGATGCAGCCTACCAGAGCTGCCCTGAGATACAAAGACGCCTTGTGCATCAGCAAGTGGCTGGGCAATTATTGAAAGATACCGATATATCAAGTGCCGAGATCGCGAGACATTTTGAAGCAGCACATCATTGGAAAGAAGCAGTCGACTGGTGGACGGTTAGTGGTCAGAAAGCATTGGCGAATGAGTTTGCCATGGACGCCTTGCATCATTTCAGCAAGGCCCTGGAAATTGTTTTAAAGCAGCAATCCGGGTTAGAGCATTTACAGACATCTTTGCGCCTGTCAGTTGGTGGTGCAGCCTTGCTTTGCCAGGGTTATGGTTCAGAGTTGGGGCATCAGCAATTCCGCGCTGTATGCGATAGTCTGAATGGTTTGTCTGCACCCAGTGAAGCAGAAACCGAAGCCCTGTTCCGTGCCTTAAGTGGTTTATACATGGGTGGAAGTTCGCAAGGCAAGAGCGATGGCCTGGGCATTGCGCGAAGACTGGAAGAATTGGCGGATACCCCCGCCAAGAGCTTGATGGCGTGCTTTGCGCTCGGCAATTCCTTGTTTTGGCGCGGCTTGTTTGTTGAGGCACTCAATTATCAGCAAGAAGGATTAGCTATTGCCAGAGAACTGAACCTTGAAGAAAGGCAACGATACTGGGCCGAGGACCTTGAAATACTGATACGTGCTTTTCTGTGCTGGAACTTGTGGTTCCTGAATGATGACAGTGCGTATGCCCTCGCACTCGAAAGCACCTTACTTGCACGCGAACGCAAGAAGAGTCACGCCCTGTGTTTCATGCTGACCTTTAATACCGCTATGTGCTGGACTGCTGGTCAAATAGATGAAGTAAGCATATTGGCAGGGGAGGGGGTGCAACTGGGTACGCAGTATGGTTTCCCTTTATGGCAAAGCATGAACAGTCTGTTTTATCTGTCTGCGCAGGCAAGCGGCGGCAAGCTGAAAGACTTTACACCTGCCTTACAGGCAGCAGATAATTTACATAATGCCTACCGGGCTGGTACTACTACGGCAAGTTGGGTATTGGCCAGCACCCTGATCAAACTGCATTGCTGGGATGAAGCCAGGTATTTGTTGAACAAGACGCTAAGCGAAATCGACAAATACGAAGACTATTACTGTCATGCAGATTTACTGCGATTGAGTAGTTTATGTCATATGCAAGATGGCAATCCTGAACTGGCTCGCGAAACACTTGACCATGCCTTGGAGATGGCAACAGCGCAAGGTGCGCAGGGATTGCTTCGGGCTATATCGCAAACGATGACAGTTTTGCAGTTGCAGCAGCAAAAACATATTTTGCTGCCAGCAACTACGCAAAGTTGATTACCCAGCCATAAACCTCGCCAAATACTCCGGCGAGTTCATAAATTGCCCAATGAGCGTGACGATATCCGTGCCAGATTGCGCCAGCAAGGCATCAAAGGTCGCCTGATCAGGCGCATGTCCCAGCAAGCCCACATAATCCAGCGTTAACGACACTTTGGCTTGTGAATTGGCCTTGAACTCGGTCGACTCCGTAAAGCCTGCCAGCATGTCGCCGCGGCTCAAGCCATTGCCCAGTTGTCCCAGCCAGTAAGCCTTGCCTGCTGCATCCGAAGGACGGTGCAAGACATTCTGATAGACACGGTCCACAAAGGCGGTATTGTCCAGCGCCCCATAGGTTTTCTGGAATTCTGCACTGGCCACAAAGGACGAGCTGATCTTGGACAGGTTCATGCCATCTTTCTGTGCCTGCATCCAGTAAGCCAGGCCCTCACGGTCAGGCAAGCGATCAAAGGCACCGAAGTAAAGACGTGTGATACCGCCTATGCCAGTCTGGAATTCAACTGACTCCATGAAGGATGCAGCCATCTGGGCGCGACTCATCTTGCCGGTTTCTATCTGCCCCTGCCAGTATTGCAGCCCGGCTGTATCCGCTTCACGGAACAGCACATCACGGTACAACTGCATGGCAAACAAATCCGAGCGGTGCAAGACATCATTATCCTTGACATCGAGTTTGGTACCGACTTTTGCTTCTATGGCATCCGGGATACCGTCGCCGTCCCTGTCGCCGGGAAGCGAGCTGGTTTTAAAGCCCAGTCCACCTCTAAAGCTGATCTTGCCATCGACTTTGCCATCACTGTCGTATAAACCACCGTCCGTGATTTTGAAATCCACTTTCAACTTGCCATTCACCTCTGTGATTGTGCTGGCGATGTTGCTCCAGTGACCGGCATTGTCCTGTACCCAGTAGCCATTCACCGATCCCAGCTTGTCGGTATACAGAGATAGGTTGACCTCTCTACCTGCAGTCACACCATTGACCTGACTAGTGATCAAACCATATTGCAGTTGCAAGTCACTGGGGAGATTCGATGGACTGGCCGTCGTTGCGACCTTGCCTAAGGCCAGTGATTGATCAACGCTCACGGTGACATAATGGGTATTGACCAGACTGCCGTTGTTCCATAGCAGGGAGCCAACGTCTTTTTGTGACTGATCTGCTTTGCCATCACCATTACCATCCCCCTTGCCATTACCAATACCATTCGCCAGCCAGTTTGGTACTTCCGCTTCTATGCTTTGCAATATGCCATCGCCATCTGCGTCAGGATCAGTACCTGGGATGGTATTGTCAGAAGGCTTGGTGCTTGTATTGTCGGCGTAAGTGAGTATGGAATAAGCTTGTTGTTGTGTTGTTCCATTATTACCAGCCAGATCCGCTACCCTGACCTTCAGGGTGTTGTTACCACTCAGAATCTGATTAGGCAGGTTCCAATTCGTGCTGCCAATCGCCGTCACGGTATT
>NZ_QJKB01000008.1 GCF_003201815.1 Undibacterium pigrum | reverse complement strand
GATCAAACTCTTCAGTTTAATCTCTGTTTTTCGACAATTTCTTGTCTATGTCATTTTACTGACATGTCGCTCACTCAAAATACTGACAGTTCAGTGACTCATTTCTAAATCACCGTCTTGCTTTGTTATTTCTTGTGAACACTTGCTATATTATTTAAGCATGCCAACTAACCTAAGTTAATTGGTGCGCTTCACCAAGTGCCCACATTTATTGACTGTTAATTGTTAAAGAACTGAAATCTTTTCTACTCAACCAGACTACTTATTCATCCGGTTTTGCGTCGCAGCGTTGTGTGCGTCAGCAGCAGAGAAACGAGATTATGGGGCACTTCTTCTTGCCTGTCAACACCCTGCCTTCTTTTTTCGCTTCGGTTTAAATCTTTTAGATTTATTCCTCACTACTCTTCAGGCTATTCCCAGACCAGGCTTTCCGCGGCATTGCTGCGCTCAAGCCTCCGTACCACTCCATCTTCGCCCGCTCTTCAGCGGGAGGCGGACTATAGCAAATTTACGGGGGGCTTTGCAAGTTTTTTGCGAAATTATTTATTGGGTTCTTTTCTTGCGTGATCATATGGCATTGACGTGGGCATCAGATGCAAGGATCGGTCCTCTATCAATAACGCAACTGATTTAAGTATCGGCTTTCTATACAAGGAAATCTTTATATCAAAGCACATGCGGTTAAAATACTGGATTCATCAAACCACTAATCAAAAAGCGATAGGCTTGCTTATATATAAGTAAGTCATTTTTGCCATTAGTGTCATCTGGACCGAATTTATGTTGCGCATTACCGATTTACAACTCCCACTGGACCATGCCGAAGACGAGCTGAAAGCAGCCGTGCTGAAGGAATTGGGTATCACTGAAAAAGAGCTGATCAACTTTACTGTATTCCGCCGCAGCTATGATGCGCGCAAGAAGACAGCGATCATCCTGATCTATACCATAGATGTAGAAACGACGAATGAAGCTGCTCTGCTGGCCAGCCACAGAAACCGCACAAAATTGTCGGAGACGCCGGATACGTCCTATAAGTTTGTCACACATGCGGATGGCAAACCCTTCAAGCGTCCGGTCGTCATCGGTTTTGGCCCCTGCGGTTTGTTTGTGGCACTGCTGCTCGCTGAAATGGGTTTTCGTCCTATCGTGCTGGAGCGCGGCAAAACAGTACGTGAACGTACCAAGGATACCTGGGGCCTGTGGCGCAAGCGTGAGCTGAAGCCTGAATCGAATGTACAGTTTGGTGAAGGCGGTGCAGGTACTTTTTCTGATGGCAAATTATATAGCCAGATCAAGGACCCCAAGCATTATGGCCGCAAGGTGCTAACTGAGTTCGTCAAGGCTGGCGCACCAGAAGAGATCATGTATGTCAGCAAGCCACATATAGGCACCTTCCGCCTAGTGAAGATGATAGAGGAGATGCGTCACAATATAGAAGCATTGGGTGGAGAAATCCGCTTTGAGCAAAAAGTGACGGATATTGATATTGTCGAAGGCAAGGTTCAGGGCGTGCAACTGAATGACGGTGAATATGTAGAGTCTGCGCATGTGGTACTGGCGATAGGCCATAGCGCGCGCGATACTTTCAAGATGATTGCTGACCGCGGTGTCTACGTGGAAGCGAAGCCGTTTTCCATAGGTTTCAGGGTAGAGCATCCGCAGTCTGTCATCGACAAGGCGCGCTTTGGCCCAAATGCGGGTAATAAGATATTGGGTGCAGCAGATTACAAGCTGGTACATCACGCTAAAAATGGCCGCTCTGTATACAGCTTCTGCATGTGCCCAGGCGGCACTGTGGTGGCAGCGACTTCTGAGCCGGGCCGTGTCGTGACCAATGGTATGAGCCAGTATTCACGTAATGAGCGCAATGCCAACTCGGCTATCGTGGTAGGCATTACCCCTGCAGATTACCCTGGCGATCCATTGGCGGGTATAGATTTGCAAAGAGCGCTGGAAGAAAAGGCTTATGAAGTGGGCGGTGGTAACTACAACGCACCAGGCCAGCTGGTTGGTGACTTTTTGGCGGCCCGCCCCTCTGCTGCACTGGGCACAGTAGAGCCATCTTATAAACCAGGCATTACCTTGTGCGACCTGGCACGCGTGTTGCCTGAATTTGCGATCACAGCAATACGCGAAGCCTTGCCTGAGTTTGAGAAGAAGATCAAAGGCTTTGCAATGAAAGATGCAATTTTGACTGGCGTGGAAACACGTACCTCTTCTCCTATCCGTATCAAGCGCAATGACGATGATTTGCAAAGCTTGAATACCCGCGGCCTGTTTCCGGCGGGTGAAGGTGCTGGCTATGCAGGTGGGATTTTGTCAGCCGCAGTAGATGGCATCAGGGTGGCGGAAGCGGTTGCTCTTGATATTCAGGCAAACACTTAAAATACGACGAAAAAAATGGCAGAAACGGAATTCGTTTTTGCCATTTTTCTTTTACAAAAGCTTTAACCTAAAAGATCTTCGAGTCCTGCACTCAACTCTGCCAGCGGCGGCATTTCTGCCAGAATGAGCTCTGGCTTGATACCGAGTTTTTTTGCCACTTCTGTTGGGAAGGTGGCTTCACGCTCTTCCTGGGAATAATGACTTTCTTCCCCTCTTGCACACCAGGAAGCAATATGGACGACCGCACCTATCTGGTCAAATTCTGACTGCTGCAGTGGTTCGCCACAAGCTTTGATGGCGGTTGCAAAAGTGTCGGGGAAGCGCCAGCGCCTGGAAAGCTCGGCACCGACATCAAAGAAATCGTAGCCAAAAGAGGTGCGCTCAACATCTGGGCGGCGTGGGTCCAGAGGCCCGGCAGTTTTGTCGACTTGCAGCATTTGTTCCGGCATACCTGCATGCATGACCAGTTGACCTATACCGTGCATCAAGCCGACAGTAAACGCGAAGTCTGAATTGCAATGGGCTTTTTTTGCCAGCCATTTTGAGACCACTGCTGTATGCAGGCTGTAGCGCCAGAATTGCTTGAGGTCGACTCCAGGCATGGACTTGAAGCCACTGGTCAGGCCACTGCTGACAACCAGAGTGCGCACCGTCATGAAGCCCAGCATGAGCACAGCATCATCGACAGAACCTACAGTCCTTGAGGCATGGTAATAAGAAGAATTTGCCAGCCGCAGCAATTTTGCACTCAGGACCTGATCTGCAGACAGCTTGCGGGCAATTTCGTCGATGGAGACGTCATCATTATTAAAACTGTCTATGACCTCCTGGACGACCTTGGGTATTGATGGCAAAGCATTTTGCTGCTGAAACAGA
The DNA here is from genome assembly GCF_003201815.1 of Undibacterium pigrum. Taxonomy (GTDB): domain Bacteria; phylum Pseudomonadota; class Gammaproteobacteria; order Burkholderiales; family Burkholderiaceae_D; genus Undibacterium; species Undibacterium pigrum. The sequence continues at coordinate 264,738 of NZ_QJKB01000008.1, read as the reverse complement.
GTCTCGATTTTCATAGGGCATCTCCTTTGGGGATGTAGATCGTAGATCATGAGGTCTTAGCCTCATTATTTCCGGAAATTGATACACCTTCAGCAAATTTTCCTTATTCGTGGAAAGAATGCACATTGCTATCAAAAATCATACTCTGATATTGGTTTTTCAGAAATCCTTTTTTGCTGCTTGCGTTGCTTTACATAAATTCGTCATCTGACTTTTGTCTTGTTTCTTTGCTTCACTTATGGGTAGACATGGTGGTAAAGTACTTTTAGCATCATCGATTTTGGATCAGTTCATCAAGTCAGAGCAAGCAGACAGGAGACACATCATGCAAAACGCCATAGAACTCGCAGCACAGGTTGGTGAAGAACTCAAATCCAAAAAACTTATACTCAGCATTGCAGAGTCATGCACAGGCGGCGGTGTGGCGCATGCCATTACAGAAATTGCCGGTTCCTCAGAATGGTTTGATTGCGGTTTTGTTACCTACTCCAATTCCTCCAAGACGGAATTATTGGATATACCAGCTGCCTTGATAGCACAGCATGGCGCAGTCAGCGAAGAGATCGCCGCAGCCATGGCACAGGGCGCGCTGGCCAATTCTGAAGCACATATTTCCTTATCCACCACAGGCATCGCTGGCCCTACCGGTGCGGTACCTGGCAAACCCGTCGGCACCATATGCTTTGGCTGGGTAGTCGGCGGCAATACACACACGGAGAGACGAGTGTTTTCTGGTGACAGGAAAGCCGTGCGTGAACAGACTGTGGTCCATGCCCTGGATAAATTACTGCGATATATCAAGGAGTTATAAATGCAGACATCATCCACCCTTGTGCAGACATCCGTACATGCAGGCCGCCTGCAAGTCTTGCTGGTGGATGATGATACTGAAATTACTACCCTGCTTGCCAGGTATCTGGAAAATTTAATATCCGCAGCATGGCCGTGCCAGATGGCAAGGCTATGCGCACTGCGCTGCAGACGCAGGCCTTAGTCAGGCAGCACGAAATTTTGAAGTAACAGATTCAAATAATCACTGCGCCTGTTACACGTCTACAATTTTCTTGCAACTACCAATGGCCAGAGCATCGCTATCAGCGCCTGATCAAGAAAAAAGGTCCATGTTTTTCAGACATGAACCTTTTTTCTATCAAAACGACAGCTACTCTCTGTTCTGCACAAGTAGTTCATTAATCAATACAGATTCTATTTTGTCGGTTTGCAAGGATTGATTCAGGCCAGTTTTAAGCTGAGACCTGACGGTATCGAAACCTTCTTCGCTATGCAAATCGTCCGGATCTATCTTGGCGAATTCGATCTGGAATAAATTCGTCAACAATTTCTTGTTTTCATATAACCAGTCGCTATCTTCCGTGCGCACTTGTATGGTGACCTGCATGCGCACTACCTGGCCATTCAGGTTTGCTACTTGTTGTGGCAGGACGAAATAGCTAAGTCCGGCAGCATTACTATTCACGCTGCGGATATAAAAGAAAATCGCCAGCATGATGGCAAAACCAACCAAGACGATTGCCGCAGCATAAGCACCAAAGCGGTCGCCTGCATTATTCTTTTTTTTGACAGGCTTTCTTTCGAGCGCTGGTTTTTTGGGTGTTTGAACAGGTGGCGCGCTACGTATAGGAACAGCCTTGGGAGCTGGTTTGGCTTCTTGCACATCATCATCCGGAACAGGCACTGGTTTAGGCGCGCTGCCATCTATGGCTTCAAAATCCAGTTGTGCACTAAGAATACTGGCCTTTGACCTATCTTTAGACATGACTACCTCATCTGACCAGGGCATGGGTATTTATCCGCGACCGGGCAATTACATTACCATAGGGAAATTTTTATAACTGGGAAAGCATACACTTATTTTACTCAATTTCTTCAATCATCAGCGAATACATATCAAACTGACGGCTTGTCATGAACGCATTATATTTGTCATATTAGCTACAATAATCAGATTGGCCTACACCCGCCATTCCTGTTTCAGCCCGACAGAATCACGCCGTAGCCAACGCTTCGTTACAAACTAAGGGTGTAAAACAAGGGCTGATTTAGCTATCATGTCGACATTCCCTCCGCACGACATTGCAAGCATGACCACATCCGCCCTTCCTAAAGTCAGAAACCTGAGCATAGACAATATCAAAGCTGTCTTGATATTTCTGGTTGTCTTTGGCCATCTGATAGAGATTTATGTGGGCGAAGATCATGTGCTGCGTTCCATCTGGATTTTTGTGTATTCCTTTCACATGCCCATGTTTGCGCTGATGTCAGGCATGTTTTCCAAGGCACAGTGGGATGATAAAAATGCCACTCAACTTATTTCTACTGTCCTGGTACCGCTGATAGGCTTTGAAATTATCTATGAGGCGACCGAGTTTATCTTGAAAGGCAATGCCAGCGTCTATGCTGGCCTGGTCGCACCTTACTGGATGCTCTGGTACTTGCTGAGTTTGTTATGCTGGCGCTTGCTGCTGCCCTTGTTTTCACGCATGCAGTTTGGCGTGATGCTGGCAGTCGCGCTCTCGCTGGCGGGCAGTTATTCTGAACATGCAGGTTACTTCCTCGGCATATCGCGCACCCTTATCTTCTTCCCTTATTTTTTATTGGGCTGGAAGCTGGGGCAAGATGTATTCAGTGTCAAAAAAACTGAAAGACTGTGGTTCAGTGCAGCCGTTGTCATTGCCGCATTCATTGGTGCTTTTTTGCTGAAGAGTGATTTTGACTATCGCTGGTTCTATGGCAGTTATTCCCTGCATCGCCTGGAAATGGCGAATCTGACAGGCAGCATGTATCAATTATTGCAATATGCCACGTCTACAGTCATAGGATTATCAGTACTGTATTTACTGGCGCAAAAAGAACTGGGCCTGGCCAATATAGGCAAACGTTCGATTTATGTGCTGGTGTGGCATGGTATGGCGCTGATTATCTTGCAGGAGACTGGCGTATTGCGCGCCATTTTCAAGCATGAGAACACCATTGCCCTGGCAATATCAGTCTTGTTGTCCATGCTCATTACCTGGGCATGTGCGCATGAAAAGACTGAAATGCTGACCAAGCGCTTTATCCTGAACCCCTTGAGCTGGCTATTGATACCTCAAATACCACAGCAACCAGCAGTCCAGCCAGTGGTGATTGCGACTGAAGCACAGGACAAGACTGTGCATCAGGAACCTTAAGAAAAAATCTTGAGAATATCTTGGAAAGCAGTCTTGCCCGTATCTTCTTTGGATATTATCTGGATATTATTTTTCTAACCGGGTTTGTATTTTGCCTTCATCAAATTGCTGCGGATTTTTGCCAGAAATACCGCAGTAAAATTCGCGTATCTTTTCCATATCGGCAGTAATGTCACCGCTTAGGGCAAACATTTTGCCTATGCCGCCAGCCTTGCGCTTGAAATCCAGATAACCCAAGGCAATCGGTACCCCTGCACCTTGCGCGATGTAGTAAAAGCCAGTTTTCCAGTGCGTGACTTTGCCGCGTGTTCCTTCTGGCGGCACGATGACAGTCAGCCTTTGATTGGCATGAAAAGCATCAACTGTGCCCTGCACCAGATTGCCGGACTTGGCCCGGTCCACAGGGATGCCACCAAGCCAGCGCATGATATGGCCCAGGACAGGCGGAAACAGGCTGGATTTACCCATCCAGTACACCCGCAAGCGCAGGGCAAAGCAAATCATCAGGGTAAAAGGGAAATCCCAGTTACTGGTATGCGGTGCTGCAATCAGGACATATTTTTGTTCGGCAGGAACGATACCCTCCACCTTCCAGCCTGCCAGCTTCAGGCATAACACCGATAGCCAGCGCATGATGGTATTAATGATGGGAGTTTCAAAAATGGTAAGATGCATGCCGTAAGTCTTTGATAAGAAAAGAGAATTCTGCCTTCTCTTCAAGCAAGCGGCATTATAGTGAGCAGCAGCAAAATGGGAAATAAATATCTGCTTTTTTAAGATAAATTAACGAAAGCACTCATCCAGCCTCGCCGCGGCTATGCACGGACAATACAAACTGCGTTCAGGTCTTCACCCAGCTCAGGATACCTTCCCATTGCGGCAAGTCTTTTTCTACTCTTGAGGGGGCGACGTCCCATAGCGTGGCGCCATGGGCAGCCAGTTGTATATAGTTTTGTGTATCCCGCAAGAAACCCAGCACTGGCAAACCCAGTTGATCTACATAATGCTCGAGTTGTTCAGCCGCCTTGCTACGGGTATTTACCCGCATGCCCAGTATCCCCACCTGATAGCCATTCTTCTTGTGCTGGGACAGGCTTTTGAGAAATTCTTCCGTGGCCAGGATGTCAAAAATAGAAGCTTGCAGAGGGACGATGATCTTGTCTGCAGATTTGAGCACAGCGTCAAGCTTGCTACCTGTCAAACCAGCAGGGGTATCGAGGACCACATGCGTAGTGCCCTTGGGTGGCTTCAGGACATTACCGTCAGCGATATCCCAGGGCTGTATCTGTGGCAGGTTCTCAGGCCTCAAGGATAGCCAGGTGCGGGACGACTGCTGCACGTCAGTGTCGCCCAGCATGACCTTATGCCCGCTGGAAGCGAAATAGCCAGCCAGATTGGTGGTTACCGTACTTTTTCCTACCCCGCCCTTGGGATTGACGATTGCAATGACTGGCATGTCCACTCCTTGTTAGAGTTCAAGAACTGCTGTACCTGCTATTGACGAACGCATACTTCATACGCAGAGATGAAATAAGCTCCAGGCATTTTAACCAGAGCCTACACGGATTTCACCCATAATTTCATCCATCAAAACCAAAAATGGCCAATACCGCAACGAAAACCCAGCAAAAACTCAGGAAGGCACCAATAAAGCCAGTTGCTCAGGTGTCAGATAAGACCATTCCCCCTCTTCCAGCTCCAGTGATTCCAGCGTCAATTTGCCTATGGTGGTACGTTGCAAGGCGGCACAATGATTACCTGCGGCTGCCAGCATGCGCTTGACCTGGTGATACTTACCCTGTTCGAGTACGATTTCCAGCAGATTCTCGCCCAGCTTCTGGCAATGTATTGCGGCTAATAGCTCTGGTTCGTCGTGCAGCTTGACGCCCTTTAATAATAAATTCACCAGATCTTCAGTCACCGGTTCAGCCGTAGTTGCCTGATATACCTTGGGCACATGGCGCTTGGGTGAGGATTGCGCATGGATAAACGGGCCATCGTCAGACATCAGCAACATACCGGTCGTGTCATGGTCGAGGCGACCGACTGGTTGCACATCACGCCAGCTAAACTGCTCTGGCAAGAGAGTCAGCACGCCAGGATGATGACTGGGCTTGCGCGAACATTCAAAATTGGCCGGTTTATTGAGGACGATATACACGCGTTCGCGAAACTCCCAGTCTTCATCAAAAATATGAAACTGCAAGCCCTGGGTTTCAAAGCTGGTTTTGACGTTGCGTATTACTTCTCCATTGATGGAGACTTCGCCATCTTCCACCAGATCGCGGCAGTATTTTCGGGTTCCAAATCCTTGCGACTGCAGGATTTTATCTAAGCTTAGTTTTGTCATGACGCGACTTTATCAGATGTATACCTGCTGCGGCTAGTCACGCCATCTGCTTTCATTCAAGCACTGCAGTTTCATCTGCCATCATCTTCGGCTGCAGGGGCAAATTCATTTTGAATGAAGTCCCTTTGCCCAGCTGACTTTCGACCGAGATATTGCCGCCAAGTACACCAGTCACGAGGTTGTAAACGATATTCAAACCCAGGCCACTCCCGCCCTGCCCGAGGCGGGTGGTAAAGAAAGGGTCAAAAATACGGCCCAGATTGACTTCGGCAATGCCTTTGCCATCGTCGCGCACGATAATTTCAACCGTATCCTCGTCAGAAATACGTGCAGTAATAGTCACAGTCCCGCGGAAATCGCCTTCAAAACCATGGATAAATGCGTTATTGATCAGGTTTGTCATCACCTGGCCCAGTGGCCCAGGATAACTGTCCATCATCAGCTTGGGTGGCACATGATGAACTATGTCATGGCGCGTCTTGCGTATGGTCGGCCCCATGGTCACGATAAGCTCTGACAGCATTTCATCGAGCGCAAAGACACGGCGGTTGGCGCTGGTCCTGTCGACAGCGACTTGCTTGAAACTGATCACCAGCTCAGACGCCTTGCTCAAATTGCGCAGCAGCAAATCAGCACCCGTCTTGGCATTGCGCAAATATTCTTCCAGCACAGAACGGCGCAGGCCTTTGTCAAATTCAATCAGAACGGCATCGGTATGCTGGGCCAGGGTGCTGGCTACAGTGACACTGGTACCTATAGGGGTATTGAGTTCATGGGCGACACCTGCAACCAGTGAACCCAGAGCGGCCATTTTTTCTGTCCTGAGCAATTCCCGCTGGGCGCGCTGCAGGTTTTCCAGCACGATGGTCAATTCACTATTGGCAACTTCCAGAGCCTGGGTACGCTCAGACACCCGGCGTTCCAGCGTGGTATTCATATTGCGGATTTCCTGCTCATTCTGGCGTTTTTCAGTAATATCTTCCTGCACCAGGATAATAAGCGGCTCATTGCCAAGACGTATCATGCGCCCCGACACCTGGCAGAGAATGATCTTTTCTTGCTGGCCGCAAGTCAGCCAGGCTTCATAGTCATGAATTTCACCGTCACGCTCAACGATGCGCAAGATTTCATGAAAATCAGCTTCGTTGCGCCAGAGCGCTTTCTGGGTTTCGCTATCCCCCAGAATTTCATCATGTGACCAGTAAAACTGCCTGACCCAGGCATCGTTGACATCAATCATGCTGTAATGCTGGGCCTTGCGCAGCACCGTCATGGCAACGGGGGACGCCTGGAAGATGCCGATGAACTTTTCTTCAGTCACCCGCAAAGCCTGCTCTGCCCGCAAGCGTTCATTGAGTTCCTGCTGCAAGGTGATGTTTTGCGCTTCACGCTCGGTGATCAACCTGCCGAGATTGAGCCGCATTTTATCCAGACCCTGGGCCAGATTGCCAAGCTCATCCTGCCGTGCCCATTCCAGCGGCTGGTCCAGCTTGCCACGCGCCAGCCTGCCTGTCGCCAGTTGCAATTCCATGATAGGCCTGACGATGCGACGCTCAAACAATAACCAGATCAGAATGAATGAAAACACGACTTGCACCAGCAAGGCTACGCCCAGCTTGAGAAAATCTGCCCACAATTCTTTTTCTATATGCTCGGTAGTCAGCTCCAGCATGACACTGCCTATGACCTTGGTTTCCAGCATGATGGGGCGCTCTTCGCGCAGCAACTTGGCATCGGCTTTTTTGAATTTGCTGCTGTGCGCGAAAATAGACTTGGACTCGTCCAGCACTTCTACGCTGACCACTTCCGGGTTGCGCATGACGGCCTGGATGAATTGATTGGCGACGGCCTTGTCGAGAGTCCAGACGGGTACAGCCATACCACGCGCCAGCATATCGGCATACTGCGACATGGGATTACGCACGCGCAACTGCAATTCACGCTCGTATCTGTCCTGCACCAGGAAACGCCCCAGAACTATCGCAGGCAATACGATACCAACCACAACGCCAATAATAAGAATTTGTCGGAGGGAGAGTGTACGCAATGGTTTACCTGTTGTTTGCGGCGATTACTTGGATTGTTGTTTACGCCACAATTGTATATTTGCGGTGATTAATTTGCTCATCACGTTTTGCTTGTCCAGCTTGTAAACAGCCTTGGCAATACGTCCACGCATTTCTGGCGTATTGCAGGCTGATTTATGGGACAGCGTCAAATATAAATTTTCATTCGTAATCGGTGGCGCGACAGTTTTCAAGCCTGAGATATTCAGCTTGGCGACATAGGCCAGGCCAGGATCTTCTTCATAAATCAAATAATCAGCACGCGACAGGCTTAACATCTTCAATGCCTGTTCGAGGCTGGGGACCATGGATATCTTCAATGATTCCTTGGCATAACGGTCAAACTCTTCACCAAAACTATTATTGATGACGGTCACACCCTGCTTGCCAGTGAGGTCAGACCATTTTTTATACGGCAGGTTGTAATTACTGCGGGTCCAGATAACGGTGCGGGTTTCGCGAAAAGCCGGATAAAAATAATCCATGTATTCCAGCCGGGGCTGGGTGAAAAAAGCGCCTGCCAGTAAATCAACGCGGCCGAGTTTTGCTTCTTCCTGTACACGTCCCCAGGGACCGACATATTTGATATCTATAGGGATGCCAATTTCCTTGGACAGCAATTGTATCCACTCGGCATTCGCACCTATCAGACGGTTTTCATCTTCAGGGTCACGCCATAGATAAGGGGGATATTCAGGATTACCAGTCGCCAGCAAAGTCTTGCAAGCTTCATTGGCGTGCGCAGTTGAACTAAATGCCATTGCAAACAACAAAGCTGCCCCGCAAAACAACTGTAGCAAGGCATTGTTTGAATGAATAGCTTTGTAAGATTCAAGCTTCATAGCACGACCTTCTCAGCATTAAACAGGGGGAATAGACGCTTAAGTCTAACTGCTGGAATTAGGCTTGGCAAGGAAGTAGTTGTGAAGGAGGAACGGTTTCCAAAAAGAAAATAATTCCTCCAAATGCTGATGATAAGTGCAAGATTCTTATCATATTGAAATCAGCCGGAATCAACAGGAATCAGCTTGCAGAGGTCTGTATTATCCGGCCTTATTCATTTTCCATCTATGCAAATGAGTACAAATGAGCTTAGCGACGAACGATGGAATTACCATTTGCCCTGACGGCATCACCTGACATCATCACTGGTTCATGATCGAAAACATAAGTTTGTCTGTTGCCATTGTCAAAGGCAACGGTCACATTCCACACCTTGGTGGTTTTCACTTTTTGCTCTATCTTATGTCCCGCCAGCGCACCACCTGCCGCACCTGCAATAGTTGCCAGGTCGCGCCCGGTACCGTTGCCCACCTGGTTACCCAATATGGCACCGGCTACACCGCCTGCGATCACACCTAAAGCACCGCCCTCGCCTTCCTTGTCCTTGACTTCAACAGAAACGACTTTGCCGCAGTCAGCGCATACAGGCTCAACCCTGGCATTGACTGGCGCAGCCACTGGCTTGCTCATGTTTTGCTTCGCTACTGCCAGAGAAGTATTGTATTCCGCCTTGGCATCGCGCAGGCATTGCATTCTGGCTGCAGAACTACCTGCATCAGCACAGAGTTTTTTATCTTCGTTGTAGCGTTGAGTCGCACGCTTGCTGTCTGCAGCGTACTGCTGTTTGGCAGTCATATTTTGCGCAAAGGCACCAGTCACGGCCACCAACATCAAGCTGGCTACCAGTAATTTCTTATTCATGTAAAGCTCCTCAATTAATCAAAATATATGTCGCAAGGCGAAACATAAAGCAGTTAACGCCTCAAAGCAAAAATTGATGACGTAAATTACAATAGTTGACAGTTACACATTCTCCTGATGTCTGCGGGCATAAAAAAACCCGTCATTGCGACGGGTTTTTTTTATGAATACGCCAGGGCGATGATCAGATTTTAGCCTTGACCAGTTTGCCCAGTTTTTCTATGCCTTCATTGATACGCTCAGGCGACACCGTCACGAATGACAGGCGCAGGGTATTTTTCTCTGGATTATTGGCGTAGAAAGGACCACCAGGAACAAAGGCAACATTTTGCTGAATTGCTTCATCCAGTAATTGCTTGCTGTCCATATACTCAGGCAAGGTTACCCAGATAAACATGCCGCCTTCTGGCTTGGTCCAGCGCACACCTTCAGGGAAATGCTTGCTCATGGCTTCCAGCATGGCATTACATTGTTTTGCGTACAAAGTACGGATGGTAGGGATATGTTCACTCAGGAAACCATCCTTGATGACTTCATACACCACCATTTGTGTCAGTTGTGCTGTGTGCAAATCAGCAGCCTGTTTGGCTTGCTCCAGTTTGCGTATCAGCGGCGTCGGGCCAACCACATAACCCAGGCGTATGCCAGGCGTCAGCACCTTGGAGAAAGAACCCATGTAGATCACGCCGCCAGGATTCATGTTCAGCATTTTTGGCAAAGGTTCGCCGTTATAGCACAGGTCGCCATATGGGTTATCTTCAACCAGCGGGATACCCATGCGCGCGCAGGTTTCCACCAACTCATAGCGGCGCTCTACCGACAGCGTGCGACCGGTTGGGTTCTGGAAGTTAGGCAAGGCATACATCAACCTCGCACCAGCACCTTTGGCGGCGACTGAAGCTGGCACCAGGCCATGGTCATCAGTATCGACTGATTCAAATTCAGGGCGATACACAGAAAACGCCTGCAAGGCACCGAGGTAGCTTGGTGTTTCCACCAAGACCTTGCTGCCCTCGTCCACCAGCACTTTGCCCAGCAAATCCAGGCCCTGTTGCGAACCCGATACCATCATGATCTGGTCAGGCAGGATTGTTGAGTCACTGGTAGACAGAGAGTCAGCCAGAAATTCACGCAAAGGAGCATAACCATCAGTAGGGCCGTATTGCAGGGCTGACTTGCCTTGTTGTGTCAGTACCTTGTCAAAGGCAGCGCGCATGCGCTCTACAGGAAACGTTTCTGGGGATGGCAATCCACCGGCGAAAGAAATCACTTCAGGACGCATGGTCACTTTTAAAATTTCCCTGATGGCAGAGCTTTGCAACTGCTCGGCGCGGTCAGAAAATTTCCACTCTATGGGGCTGGGATTCTCAAGTTTCATGCGGGTCTCACTATCTCTCGTTTAGGATTGCCATCTCGGGCAAGCTTATTGTTTTATAAAATTCAGGCGATCTCGACGATCATTTCAATTTCTACGCAAGCACCCAGGGGAATCTGGGCAACGCCAAAGGCTGAACGTGCATGCTTGCCTTGCTCACCAAAGATTTCACCGATGAGTTCAGAAGCGCCGTTCGTTACCAGATGCTGCTCGGTAAAATCAGGTGTGGAATTAACCAGGCTCATGAGCTTGACGATGCGTTTGACACGATTCAAATCGCCGCCACAAGCTGCCTGCAAAGTGGCAATCAGATCAATTGCAACTGCACGTGCTGCCAGTTTGCCTTCTTCAGTAGAGATATTTTTACCCAGTTGACCTACCCATGGTGCGCCATCTTTCTTGGCAATATGGCCGGACAAAAATACTGTATTGCCAGTTTGTGCATACATAACGTAGGCAGCAGCAGGTGTCGCGACAGCAGGCAATTCGATATTTAATGCTTGGAGCTTTTCGTAAAATGACATGTCTATTTTCCAGAAAAAAGCGCAGCAGCCCTCACTGATGCACTAGAGATAATTAAATTTTTATTATTATTTTCTGCAAGTTTTAAAAGTTTGCAGAAGTCCAACCCATATTCAAACCGATACCGTTTTGATAGGACGTACGCAAAATTGTCCCAGCAAGGCATCAGCGACGAAGACAGTACTTCAGTACCGATTTTTGCTAAATGCTGGAGTTGCAACGCAGCTGGGGCAGTTTTGCGTACGTCCTATCATACCAGTCCTCTATTGTAAGCCCGCTAGGAAGCGATTAACACCCCCTAGTGCATGGCTTATGACAGATTAAATTTGGTCAGTCAGTGCTTTGCAAGAAAATCACCGTTGAATATTCATGCGTCTCCCCAGCGCCACTACAACGATGACCGCCAGTGCAAAAAAGATTTCACGACCAGTCAGGACTTCCCCCAGGATCAAGGCAGCCCCCAATAAACTCAAAAATGGTTGCAACAATTGCACCTGACCGACACGGGCAATACCACCTATCGCCAGCGCCTTATACCAAAAGAAAAATCCTATGAACATGGAAAATACCGAAACATAGGCAAAACCAGCCCAGGCCCGGCCAGAAGCCTGTACCCCATAGTGCCAGCCCAGCCAGGCCGTCACCGGCAATAACACAGGTAAAGCCAGCAGCAAAGCCCAGGAAATCACCTGCTGCCCGCCCATGCTTTGCGATAGCCTGCCACCTTCGGCATAGCCCATGGCTGCAGCAATTACGGCAATAAACAAGGCCAGGTCGGCAAACTGAAATGAACCGCCGCCCTGCATCAGCGCAAAGACGATCACCAGGCCACTGCCCAGTACAGCCATCACCCAGAAACCCGTCGACGGTTTTTCATTAAAGCGCAATGCTGCAAACAAGGCGGTTGCCAGTGGCAAAATGCCCAACACTATGGCCCCATGCGAAGCAGGCACATAAGCCATTGCGACCGAGCTGAATAATGGGAAGCCAACCACCACACCCAGAGAGGTGATCAACAATGGCTTCATTTGTGCACGTTGCGGTAATTTCGCGCCCTGCATCCACAATAGCAGGCCAGAACAACAAGCTGCCACCACAGCTCGCCCCAGCGCCACGAATACCGGATTAAGTTCTGCCACTGCCATGCGGGTGAATGGCAGGGTCAGGCTAAAAATCACGACACCGATCAGGCCCAGGGCCATACCCTTGTTTTCCTGGATCAGCATGACGGACCTGCCTTTCTACACTGTGGGCTGAATTTCATTGTGCACTCACCAGCATGGGGTAAAGCGACAACACCAGTAGCAAAGCCATGCCATAGTTAAAAATGCGCAGATTGCGTTCCACTTTCAGCAAGTGCCTGACTTTGGCACCAAACAATGCCCATAAGCCTACGCTGGGCAAATTGATGACTGCAAACACCCCGGCTGCCAATGCAACAATCAAGAAGCCACTGGTTGCCGGGATATAGGTACTGAAAGCACCCAGCGCCATGACCCAGGCCTTGGGATTAATCCATTGAAAAGCAGCAGCACTCATGAAACTCATGGGGCCGGATTTATGCGCATTCTCCGGTAATTTATCTTCCAGAGGCCCGGCATTGGCTATATTCCAGGCCAGATAGAGCAGATAAGCAGCACCAGCCCATTTCAGCACTGCGTACAGCCATGTGAAAGTCGTGAACAGGCCAGCCAGCCCAACGCCAACCGCCAGAACCAGCACCATGAAACCTATGCTGATGCCCAGCATATGCGGCAGAGTGGCACGAAAACCAAAGTTTACGCCCGAGGCCAGCAGCATCAGGTTATTCGGGCCTGGTGTAATGGAAGATACCAGCGCAAACAAAGCAAAGGCCATCAGGGTATCAATTGCCATGTCTTACTCCGCGTTTGTGTTCCGGCTGACAATGATCAAAATTCTGTCGTTCATTCATCTTGTATCTCCCGTTTTTTGCTGTAGTGTTGTGCTATCCTAAACGCAAAAACCGATACAGTACCAATACACTACAAACGATAATATTCGTACTGTAATGGTCAACTATCCATTACAGAACAGAGGCAGGAGACACCAATGCTGACACCCACTTTTTTTATCTCGCGTGATTCTGGCGGCTCGCTGGTAGAGCAAATCGTCAATGCGGTTGCCAACCGTATAGATGATAAATTGCTGCGTACTGGCGCACGCATGCCATCCATACGTCAGTTTGCCGATGAACAGGAAGTGTCACGCTTTACCGTGGTTGAAGCCTATGACAGGCTGGTCGCCAAGGGTTATCTGGAATCACGCCGTGGGGCGGGCTTCTTTGTGCGTGAACGTGCGTCCATGCTGAACAATGTCCCGACCACCGCGCAGATTGCCCCTGTCACCCAAAACCTGGATGTGGTGTGGCTGGTGCGCAATATGTTCCGGCAATTACCACCACAGAAAATGCCGGGTTCCGGCGTATTGCCACATGACTGGCTAGATGGTGAACTGGTGGCGAATGGCTTGCGCTCCATCAGCAGGCTGAACCAGAACCTCTTGCTGCATTACGGCACACAACAGGGTTTTTTGCCCTTGCGCCAGCAATTGCAGTTAAAAATGGCGGAGCTTGAAATTGCCGCCTCCCCAGAACAAATCGTCATGACCAGCGGTGTTACCCAGGGCCTGGACCTGGTGGCCCGTGAATTTACCCAGCCCGGTGACACTATCTTTGTCGATGACCCGGCCTGGTTTTTGATGTTTGGCTCTTTCGCCATCCTCGGCACCAAAGTAATAGGCATACCGCGTCTGCATGATGGCCCGGATGTCGCCAAGCTGGCCGAGCTGGCTGCCCTGCATAAACCCAAGCTGTATATCATCAATTCAGTCTTGCATAATCCAACCTCGACTTCGCTGTCCGCCGCCAAAGCTTTTCAGGTCTTGAAAGCCGCAGAAGAACATGATTTCATGATCGTTGAAGATGATGTGTATTGCGATATGCACCCCGGACCGGCGGTACAGGCAGCTACCCGTATTGCAGCCCTGGATCAGCTAAACAGGGTGATTTATCTTGGTGGTTTTTCCAAGACACTGGCCGCCAATCTGCGTGTGGGTTTTATCGCCACCTCGCCAGAACTGGCGATACGTCTGGCTGACCGCAAAATGCTGTCTACCCTGACAACCACAGAAATTGGCGAGCGCGTGGTCTATAAAATCCTGTCTGAAGGCCATTACCGCAAACATGTAGACCGCATACGCGTGAAGCTCGATGGTGTGCGCGACGACATTACCAAGCGGCTGGAACAACAGGGGATGAAGGTTGATTACCGCACACCGGCAGGCATGTTCTTGTGGACGGAGACTGGCTGTGATACCAATAAGCTGACCGAGAAAGCCATGGAGCAAGGCTATTTGCTGGCACCCGGCAGCTTGTTCTCACCCAGCCAGCTCCCGTCCACCAAGATGCGCATCAATATTGCCGCGATGTCTGACCCTGGTGTCTGGGAGTTTTTAAAACGTGAGATAAATTAGGCAGCCGTTGAGCATTCAATGCAGGCTGGCATTGGCCAGCTTGACTCCAAACCAGACAAACATACTGCCCACACCACTGGACAAACTGGCTGACAGGCGACGACGCTGACTAAAGCTGCGCGCCAGACGAGAGCCCAGGAAAATCAGGACAGACAGATAAGTCGTACTGAACACCATCACCACAGCACTCAGTATCAGGAAAGGTACTGCAGGTGTTGGGTAGGCAGGGTCGATGAATTGCACAAAGAAAGACAACAGGAAAAGGATCGCTTTCGGGTTCAGCAAGCTGATGACCAGGGCGCGCTTGAAAGGGTTTTGCATATTAATCGCGGTCGCCTGCGTTTCTGCCACAGTCGCGGTCTTGTTACGCCATTTTTGTATGGCAGCCCAGATCAGATTGACACCTACCCAGGCCAGATAAGCCGCGCCCGCATATTTGACCACCATGAACAAAGCCGGATAAGTACGCAAGATACCGGCAGCACCCAGGGCAGTCAGCATGAGCAAAATACTATCACCGACAAATATCCCTGCCGCACCTTTATAACCCTCACGCACACCACGTGCAGTGGCAACCGACAGTACATACAGGGAATTAGGTCCTGGCAACAAGATAATGCCCAGGGCACCCAGTACATAAGTCCACAAATCGGTTACGCCATAAAAACTCATCTCACTACCCTCGCATTTTGCTGATTATTGCTAATTGTTGCTGACTATTGCTGATTAATATATGCCGCCAGTTTGCTCAATCAAACTGGCATGGGCATGAGATTAACATCTTGCTGCATTTCTTGCTGATGCCTGCCTGAACCCTCGCCTGCCCTGCGCAACAGGCTCAGTGCGGTATCGCCTTCGCGCAGCGTTGCAGTACGTACGGTGGCACTCACTCTCATCTCGGCACCAGAGACAGAGATAGGCATGGCAACAACAGTCGCGCGGGTACGGTCGGCAATCTTGCTGGCATCTTCTGCCGAGGCTTCAGGCAAGAGCACACAAAATTCCTCACCACTATAACGGGCGATGCAATCATAAGAACGCATGGCGCGTTTCACACGGCGGCTGACTTCAACCAGGATCACATCGCCCACCTGCGGGCCATGCGTGTCATTGATATGCTTGAAATCATCCAAGTCCAGCACCAGCATGGACAATTGTTTGCCCAGGCGCAGATGGCGTTGCAGCTCGCCATCAGAAATACGCATGAATTCTTTCCAGTTGGCGACACCGGTGACCGGGTCCATGTTTGCCTGCCTCTCCAGCTCTTGTTCTGCGCTCAGGAGCTTGCGCCTGTATCTGTGTACATAGGCCGCAATGGCATGACCGGTGATCGCAACCGCTGGCAAAATCAGCAAGACGCTGGCCGCCTGGGAAAAGGTGCCTGATTGCTTATACAAAAGCAGTAAACAGGATGCTGCCGTAAACATGAACAAGGGTGCACGCAAGATATGTAAAGCCAGCGGCAAGGAGATGAAGGCCATCAAGACCAACCAGGCATCGACCATATAATGCCCCAGATAATCACGCGGCAAACAGGCATTGCTGATGAACTGTGTCAGCAATACCATGACCAGCCAGTGCATGGCGTAACGGTCCAGTTTGGGAACATTTTCTTCAATCTCATAGCGCTTTACCAGCCACAGGGAATAGGCAAAGACAGACAGGCGTATCAGCAGCAAGACTGCCAGGGGAATAGCCATGTCATGAAATAGCACATCTACCAGCGACAGCGGCAAGAAGGCCCACAACATGATGCGCACTACCCGGCGAACTTGCGCCCGGTCTTGTTTGGTATAGTGAGAACGATAATTCTCTTCGCTGACATCTTTATAATTCGTTTGCATTTTTGCACCGTTTTATTTTTCTTCAGCCTCTGGCGTCTCCAGCCAGCTCTCGTCAGCCTGTACAATTTTGGTCAAGAGTGCATATCTATGCTACATTCTCACTCTAGGCTTCTTTGTTTCAGCCATCAAAGACAAACAGAACTGCTCAGACTTGATTATATGCCCCACTTCGACAAGCAACATGTTAAAGATTGCATAGGCGACACGCCTGGGTCTGGCATGTCTGCGTCTGCGCAAATACAAGTTATTAACTCAGCCTGTTGTTGTTGAGTTGATAGAACCATATGCAGCGGGATGATCCCTGCCTGCCAGTCTCAAGTAACACCCCAGCATCCCCATAGACCCAATTTATACTTCGCTATTTTCACAACAAATGGACATACTTCTCTACGATAACTGGGAACGCCGCCTGCGCCCTTTCAGCCCACTGAACAAAGACTGGGTTGGCCTGTACTGCTGCGGACCTACCGTATATGACTATGCCCATATCGGCAACCTGCGCACTTATCTGTTTGAAGACTTGCTGCGCCGCGCCCTGGAATGGAATGGCTATACCGTGCGCCATGTCATCAATATCACTGACGTTGGTCATCTGGTGTCCGATGGTGATGATGGTGAAGACAAGATGGAAAAAGGCAGCCGCAAAGCCGGTGAATCTGCCTGGCAGATTGCTGACCGTTTCACGACAGCCTTCAAGGATGATTTGCAAAAGCTGCACATCCTGGAACCAGCCATCTGGTGCAAGGCCACTGACCATATCGTTGAGCAAATCGATTTCATCGCTGCCATAGAAAAAAATGGTTATACCTACCGCACCAGTGACGGCATTTATTTTGATACCAGCAAACAGGACGACTACGGTTTCCTGGCGCGTATCAAGCGTGATGCCATCAAGGCCGGCAGCCGCGTTGAACTCGGCGAAAAGCTGCATGCGACTGACTTCGCGCTGTGGAAGTTCAGCCCGCCAGATGAACACCGTCAAATGGAATGGGACAGCCCATGGGGCCGTGGCTTCCCTGGCTGGCATATAGAATGCTCTGCCATGTCGGCCAAATACCTGACTCCCTGGTTTGATATCCATTGCGGCGGTGAAGACCATATCGCCATCCACCATAGCAATGAGATTGCGCAAAACCAGGCTTGCCATGGTACCCGTCTGGCCAACTTCTGGATGCATGGTTATTTCCTGCAAATCGATTCTGGCAAGATGTCCAAATCGACGGGTGAATTCCTGCGCCTGCAAACTTTGCTCGATCAGAATATTGATCCGCTGGCATATCGTTACCTGTGCCTGACTGCGCATTACCGCAGCCAGATGCAGTTCAGCTTTGAAGCCCTGTTGTCGGCGCAGACTGCATTGCAACGCCTGCGCGAGACTTATCATGCCTGGCCAACAGGTGGCAGTGTCAGTGTCGAATACCGCGAGAAATTCACTTGCTTCATCAATGAAGACCTGAACGTACCGCGTGCCCTGGCACTGGTCTGGGAAATGCTGAAAGCCGATTTGTCTGATGCCGACAAAAAAGCCACGCTGACAGAATTCGACAAGGTATTTGGCCTGGGTCTGGCGCAATGGCAGCCTGCTGTACTGGCTATTCCGGCAGAAGTGCAAAGTCTGGCCGAACAGCGTCAGGCTGCACGCAAAGCCAGGAACTGGGCCGAGGCAGACCGCTTGCGTGGAGAGTTACACGCGCTAGGTTATGAAGTCGAGGATAAAGCCGATGGCATGCAGATCAAAGCACTATAATCATCAGGTATAAAAAAACAGGGGGAGACTAGCGTTTCCCCCTGTTTTATTTGGTGAAGGCAAAGGAAAGAAATATGTTTAAAAAATTTAATTTAATGCACGGCAAATTTGCCACTATTTTTAGTCTTGCTCTGATCCCGGCAATCAGCATGGCGACTGATTATGTGGAAAGCAAAGACATACCAGCAGAATTACGTCCCTTCATTTTGCCCAACACCAAGTTGCTGGCCTATGAAATAGCAGACTTGAATGGCGATGACAAACCTGATTATGTTTTCATTCTGGAAAAACAAAAGAAACATCCTGATGATGATCCCATAGATCATGGACAACGGCCTTTGCATATCGCCATACGCCAGGCAGATGGCAAACTGAAACTCGTCAAGGCCAATGACAAAGTCGTTTTTTGCTCGGGCTGTGGCGGTGTATTTGGCGATCCGTTTTCTGATTTAACAGCAGGAAAAAAGACCTTTTCAGTCTCGCACTACGGTGGCAGCAACTGGCGCTGGGCCAACACCTATCAATTCAATTACTCGAAGAAAGACGATACCTGGCAATTAGTCAAAGTGTCTGAATCATCCTTTATGGCATTTGTGCCAGACAAGGTCAAAGAAAAGATTTTCACCCCACCCAAACATTTTGGCAAAATCGACATAGCTGATTTTGATCCGGAAAAATTCAAGGGTGTGGGTGCCAAATAATAAGCAAATAGAGAGTTATAAATGGGAGATGTTTCTCCCATTTTTTTATAAACTCTTTTCAAACTGCAGGCGTATCGTCATGCTACCCGGCGTTACCGTATTACGCACATCGCGGCCATTGACCTCGCTATATTGAGAACCTTGTAGTACATCCTGATGTAAAAGATTGCTGATCGACAGACGCAACTGCATTTTATTTTCCAGCTTCCACAAGCCATACAAGTCAAGATTGCGACTGACACCAGTGTAAGTACGCAAGACTGGCGTAGCCTGTACATTGCCGCCTGTCTGCAGATTAAAATTAAAGCCAAAAGATTGCTGTTCACTGCGCTTGTAATCCACGCCAAAATTAGCCGTCAACGGCACCTGATCGGTAAGACGATTATCTGGCCCGGGTATGGCGTCCAGTCTTGACCAATTGCGTGCTGCATTCAGCCGCACTTCCAGCGGCGGTGCTCCAGCCAGCAAATGCTGCAAAGCGAATTTTGCATCGAACTCTATTCCCATTACTCTGGCTGTACCGTGGTTATACGGTGAGGTAATCCAGACCTTGTTTTGCTCATACAGATTTTGCACAGTCACGTCCTGCACTCTTTTGGCGTAGGCTGACAGGCTGAACATGCTGTTCTTGGCGAAATAAGATTCATACGTCAGATCAGCGCCCCATGCAAGTTCAGGCAAAAGATCAGGATTACCCTGGAAATCAGGATTTGTCGGGCCATTGCCATTGTTCACCGTATAGCGCCGTGGCACCAGGCTGCGCGGCGTGGGTGCTTTATAGGTGCGGGACAAGGCGAAACGCAGCTGGTCTTTTTCTTGCTCAGGCAGTTTCCACAATAATTGCATGACCGGGCTCCAGACGCTGGACCTGGTTTGTACGGGCGCCATCAAGCGGCCTGTGGTTTCGGTATTCAGCCCTTCCCAGCGCATGCCGAGATAGGCTTGCAGGCGGTTCGTCACATCCCATTCATCCTGGGCAAACATGGCAATGCGCCGCACATTGGCTTTGTAATCTTCCACCAGTGGCTCGCCCACCGTATTGGAATTCGCCGGCCGGTCAAATTGCAGGCGAGCTTCCGTGCGCCGCGTCAGGGCAGCATCCCATCCCAGCGCAAGACTATGATCGTCACGAAAACGGCTCAGGTATTTGCCACTGCTGCTGACGCTGCTTTCCGCTGCGTTTGAAACGACATGGCGATTGAAAGCCTGGTCCCGCGGCGAAGGATAACCAAAGAAATTGTAGTCTACTTCGCGATGATTGTAATTCAGGCCCAGCTTTGCATTGAGCTTGCTATCAGCATCTATTCTGTGCGCCCAGTTCAGGTCTGTACGCAGGATTGCCGTGTGCATGGAAGCACTATAATTATTATCCGGATATTGTGTAGTAACTGGCGTCATGTTTAGTTCATGATCACGACCCCAGTTTAAATTGGCATAGTAGTCAAAGAAACTCTGCCAACTCAGCGTGTCACCACTTTCAAGATTCCAGTTCAGTCTGGGACTGAGACCAAAACGCCAGACGTCCGCGATATTCTTTTGCTCTCTCAAGCGCAGGATATTGAACTCACCCATTGCATCATAAATACCCTCGGTTACCAGAGGCGTATTTTCATAACCAGTTTTCGACAGAGTGGTGGTAACCGAATAGGAAAAACCTGCATTCTTGTCAGCGACTTCCAAGGCGAGCGAAGGATTCCAGTTATTTTCACCATGCGCTATACCAATCTTGAACTCTTTCCTGGCACTGCTCACGCCTTTTTTGAGAATGATATTGATCGTACCGGCCACCGCCTGCGCACTGAATTCTGCCGTCGTCGTCCTCAGGATTTCCACGCGCTCTATCAATGCAGGATCAATACTGTCTATGGAAAATCCCGGCGCTACCGCATCGCCATTCAATAATATCTGGGTATAACCAGATCCCAGGCCACGCATGCGCAATTCATTGCCTACGACAGACACGCCAGGCTGACGCTTTAATACCGCAGATAGTTGCGTATCCCCATACTGCATAAGCTCGGCCGCATTGACAATGATTTTTGCGGCTGTGTCATTCTTTCTCTGTGCTATTGCGCCAGGGCCGGAAATTTCCACTGTTTGCACCGTCGTATTTTCTTTCGCAGGCAGATCTGCAGCATACAGGTGAGTAGTCCAGAATAAAGCTGAACTACCTAAACCACGCATTCCCAGTTTCAGAAATGCGTGGCATGACAAATGCGAGAGACGAGATTTTTTACTTGAAACCAGTGTGGACATGAAAGTAAATGAGCGAGAACGGGAAATGACTGAGCGCCAGATGCAGAGATGATTTGGCGAACAGATGCAGACAACGGGGTGCATTATGAAGGGCGCACAACTATAGCAGAATAGTCATGTGACAAAAGCCCGAAATGAGGTGACAGGCCTGACATTGGCACTAAGATTGGCCCTAAACTGTCAGCTTATTTTGCTGGTTGCAATCCTGTCTTCGGGTCTTTCAAAAAATCATCGAGTATGCGCGCGATGCTGCCGTCATTTTTCATCGCCAGTAATGTCGCGCTTAAAGCTTTGGACTGGGTGCTGGCAGCAAATTCTGGCCTGACGCGCATGACGTGAGCGCCGTAGGCAATCACCAGACCAGGTCCCAATAAATGCGTGGATGAGTTCCTCTCTGCGGCTGCCAGGATAGCGGGCTGGCTACCGACGATACCGGAAATGCGTCCCGCCTCCAGCATACGCAAACCGTTTTCCAGGGTATTGATTTCCACTTTCCGGACGCGCTCGTCCTGAGCAAAAGTGCCGTAACTCAGCCTGCGCATCATTCCTATACCACGGTCTGCGGCGAGGGCAATCAAGTCATCATAATTCTTCAATACAGCGCCGCGCTGTGCCACCACCATGATGGGGAATTGTGTTACCTCAGAGAGGATAACGCCGTCGTGATCAGTAAAATTCTCGGACTGGGAAATGCTATAGGCTTCCTTATCAGCCGGAAACATCAATAAGTGGCGAGAACTGGGAACAATCACCAGTTCCAGGGGCACGCCTGAGCGTCTGCGCAATTCATTCGCTATACGTACATTGATACCGTCATAAGACCCTTTGCCTTCTTTCACAAAGGCAAAAGGGGCAACTTCGGTCAGATAAAGATTGGCCGCGCTAAGCTGTGGCGCGAGCACTATCAGGGAACAGGAAATGAGTAAATTTACTACTTTAAGCAACATAAAGTCACTCCGTAAGTCCCACGCCATCATGTCCAAACGCACTGTCATCTGCTTAAGTCTAGTGATATTTTGCAAAAAACACAAATTCCCCGGTCAGCATGAACGATACAGGAATAATATTTTCATGCCTTTTAAACAATCATCTTGAAATCCAGCGAAGCGGCCTCACCTTCCCTGCTCTAGCAATGCTGCGGTCCATGTTGTAAAAACAGCAGCAGGTAAGTAATTACCATTATCACTAAAAATCTTTGAGGAAAACCATGTCAGAAAAGCAAACCCTGGGCTTTCAGGCCGAAGTCAAACAACTCCTGCAATTGATGATCCACTCCCTGTATTCAAACAAGGAAATCTTTTTGCGTGAACTGATCTCGAATGCTTCTGATGCATCAGACAAACTGCGCTTTGAAGCCATCAACAATGCCAGCCTGTTTGAAAACGATCCTGAGTTGCAAATCCAGGTCAGCTTTGACAAGGAAGCCCGCACCATTACTATCGCCGACAATGGCATAGGCATGAGCAAGGCTGATGCGATTGAACACCTGGGCACGATCGCCAAATCCGGCACCAAGGAGTTCTTTGGCAAATTGTCTGGCGACCAGCAAAAAGATGCGGCCATGATAGGCCAGTTTGGTGTTGGTTTTTATTCCGGCTTTATCGTTGCTGACCGCATCACCGTAGAAACTCGTCGCGCCGGTCTGCCTGCAGACCAGGCTGTACGCTGGGAATCCGAAGGTGCTGGCGACTTCAGTGTAGAAGACATCGTCAAGGAAGGCCGCGGCACGAGCATCACCCTGCACCTGCGTGAAGGTGAAGATGAGTTCCTGTCGGCATGGAAGCTCAAATCCGTCATCCGTACTTATTCCGACCATATCTCCCTGCCTATCAAGATGCAGAAAGAAGAATGGGATGAAGAGAAAAAAGAACAGGTATTGAAAGATGAGCTGGAAACCATCAACCAGGCCAGCGCCTTGTGGGCGCGCAGCAAGTCTGAAATCACGCCTGAGCAATATGATGAGTTCTACAAGCATGTATCCCATGACTACAGCGCACCACTGACCCACACGCATAACCGTGTTGAAGGCCGCAGTGAATATACACAATTGCTGTACATCCCGGCACGCGCACCGTTTGACATGTGGGACCGCAACAAACGTGGTGGCATCAAGCTCTACGTCAAACGCGTCTTCATAATGGATGATGCAGAACAACTGATGCCAGTCTACCTGCGCTTTGTCAAAGGCGTCATAGACTCCAACGACCTGCCGTTGAATGTCTCACGCGAAATTTTGCAGGAAAGCCGCGACATCAAGGCGATACGCGAAGGCTCGACCAAACGTGTATTGGGCATGCTGGAAGACCTGGCAAATGCCGATGGTGATGATGCAAAAGAGAAGCAAGACAAATATGCGACTTTCTGGAAAGAATTTGGTCAGGTCTTGAAAGAAGGCGTGGGCGAAGACAATGCCAACAAGGAACGCATTGCCAAGCTCTTGCGCTTTGCCTCTACCCATAATGACAGCGATGCACAAAATGTCTCACTGGCAGATTACCTGAGCCGCGCCAAAGAAGGCCAGGACAAGATTTACTATGTCACGGCAGAAAGCTATGCAACGGCCAAGAACAGCCCGCATCTGGAAATCTTCCGCAAGAAAGGCGTGGAAGTCTTGTTACTGACTGACCGCGTTGATGAATGGATGCTGTCCTTCCTGAATGACTTCGAAGGCAAGGAACTGGCCTCCGTCGCCAAAGGTGGCCTGGACCTGGGTGAGCTGGAAGATGAAGCAGAAAAGAAACAACACGAAGAAACCCAGACTGAGTTCAAGGACCTGGTCGAGAAAATGAAAGCAGCCCTGACTGATAAAGCCAAGGATGTACGAGTGACTTTCCGTCTGACTGATTCACCAGCCTGTCTGGTCGCAGATGAGCATGATTTGTCTGGCAACCTGGCGCGCATGCTGAAGGCTGCTGGCCAAAGTGCGCCTGAATCCAAGCCTATTCTGGAAGTCAATCCTGACCATCCTTTGGTACAGAAGCTCAAGTATGAAGTCAACAAGTTCGATGACTGGTCACACATCCTGTTTGACCAGGCCTTGCTGGCCGAGGGTGGTAATCTGAGTGACCCTAGCGCCTTTGTGAAACGTCTGAATGAGATGTTGCTCAGCAAATAATTTTACTGCAAGTAAAATTTGCCAAACGAAAAACGGACTCAGTACTGAGTCCGTTTTTTTCTTGAAACCATTAAGCAAAGTGATTAGCGCTCAGGAAAAACCTTATCCCGCTGCTGCTTCTTGAACCAGTCACGCAACATCTGCTCTTCATAGCGGAAACTATTGTTCCTGCCAGCAAGATTGGAGTGCATGAGAAAATTCATGTCCCTGAGATTTTCATTGCCGGACACCACACTCTTCCCTTGCCCGTCTTTCAAATCAAAGCTGAAACTCATACGCGGCCAGTACAAGTCCTTGATGACACGAATCTCATTCATGGGGGTAGGGAAAAATGGCCTGACATCACCGGCCAGATCAACATCTGTGACTGTCACATCCCATTGATAGCCATCAGGCAGTTTCTTTGCAAGGTCTGCAAAGATATAATCAAATTCCTTGATCATGCGCCCCTGAAAGTCAGACCTGTGTTCACTGCCTGGCCGAATATCAGTAAATTTTTCTGGCTCTTGCCAGGCAACTTTGACTTCCCCAGCCTGCGCCTGTCCGGACATTACTACAGCCAAAAGCATGGTGCTAAAAATCAATTTCATTTTTCCACCTTCAGTTTTCATTCCACTATAGACAAATCAAGCCCACTTTCAGAATAGTCCATGAAAGACAAAACAACCAGAGGCCTTCATTGCTGAAATAATTATTTTGCCACATTTTTTCAGTCCCGGCTGATGCCATGGGCCCTGACTCCACTTGCAATCCTGAAACCTGGCCAAATATCCATCCTATGAAAGCGCCGCCATCGACCATGATATCCAGCCCTGCCTTGCTACAAGGTTTTCCGCCGGTAGTAAATGCCGAAACACATACCTTGATACTGGGCAGTTTCCCTGGAGTCGCCTCACTCGATGCGGCCCAATATTATGCCTACAAGCAAAACCAGTTCTGGCGACTGGTATCTGCCTCACTGGGTACTGACCTGGTCGTGCTGGATTATGAACAGCGCCTGCGTGGTTTGCTGGCGCATGGTATAGGCTTATGGGATGTGTTTCATTCCTGCGTACGCACAGGCAGCCTTGATTCTGCAATCAGGGAAGGCAAGCTGAATGACTTCAGCATGCTGCAAGCCTGCCATCCCAAATTACGCAAGCTATGCTTCAATGGCCAGACTGCGGGCAAGATGGCGGCTTACTTCCAGGAGCAAGGCTATCTTACTGCCATACTGCCCTCGTCTTCACCCGCTTACGCGATGCGCAGTTTTGAAGAGAAGCTGCAAGTCTGGCAAAGCGAATTGCAGCCTCAGTAGCAGAAAAGGCTGATGTCGACATACCATTGCGACAAGCCCGCCATATTTCCAGGGTTTATTGCCTCTGCATATTAGGAACAGACTTGGTCTGTTTTTGCGTCTCCCCTGCATTGTTGACGACATCGTCTGCCACCGGTTTGGCAGCCTTCAGGCTTTGGGCCTTGCTGGCTTTATAGCCAGTTGCAGTACGCACAAAATACTCATCCCATTTTTTTTCAAGGACCTGCTTGCTGCCGTCTGCAGGCTTATTGCTGGTCGTACTTAATTTGAGGGCATAGTATTCATCTGTGCCGTTCTGCAAAAAACTGAGCTTGCTGACACTTTCCCAGCATGCCTGCATCATGCCCTCCTGCTCTTCCACAACATCGGTACAAGTGCCACTATTGCTCTCCCCCATGCTCAGGTCCAGTAACTTGACTGGCTTGGGTTCACTTAAAGAGATAATGAAAGCATAGTCATTGGTAAAGCCCTGGTGGACGTCACCGCCTGCAAACAGCAGGCCATATTTGTCTTGCCCCAGCCGTATCAGGCTGCCGCCCGGTGCCTCACCATGGGCGCCGGATTCAACGACTTCCTTTTTGCCTTTTTCAAATACCCATTGCTTGCCATTGTAGGCAAAGATATAGACTGAAATCATGGCACCAGTGGCATGGCTCTGCTCTACCACCCCATCGAGAATTTGCTGGCGCTGTATGGCCAGCACGGCTTTCTTCTTGCCCGCTTCGGTATAAGTAGCGACCAGCAAGGCTGTCGCCAGGGTGTCGGCTTCTTTCATATTCCATTGTGCGGTGTTTTTCTCCGGCAGCAGTACGCCCTGCTGTTTGTCGTTATATGTCCCAAAGATGGCAAGCATGGCAGTGTCGGCATTGAATACTTCCGGTTTAGCATGATCGACCGGCGTACGGCCAAACAAGAAATAGGCAGTAAAGCCAAATAAAGTCAGGAACAAAGCCAGCAAAATGGCGTTTTTTTTAAATTTCATTGTGAATATGAGTAGGTGAAATGTCAGCAGCGCGGAATTCTACTCTTATTCGCCACCCACCATCCTGATTTGGAAGGGCCGCTGCGACTGAGTGGCGCAATGGCAGCAGCCCGGCTGACCTGACTTCACTTTTTTGCAAGGTTTTCAGTCAAAATTTATTACAACTTGTACGAAAGATGTAAATTTGCTTTCCATGTACGCCATGAAGGTTAAAATAAGCATATGCTAATTAAACGTAAATCTATAGAAGCCGAGGCGAACTACCGTTCTGGTCCCAAAGCTGCGGCACTCAAGAAGCCTAACCGCAAACCAAAATTTGCTCCTGTAACCCTGTCCGAAATGGATGGCGTGCGCTTTCTGCATTTCGGTACTGAATGGGTACAGGGTGCGATGCGCCTGCGCAAACCTGATGCCATAGAGCTTGAATACGCTCAGCAAATGATGGCATGGATGCTGTTCATCGACGCACCCCAGCACATCGTGCAACTGGGCCTGGGCACAGGTGCATTAAGCAAGTTCAGTTACCGCCAGTTTGACCAAGCACAAGTGACCGCGGTAGAACTCAATCCCTCGGTCATCGCCATTTGCGAAAGCATGTTCAAACTGCCCGCCAATGACGAGCGCCTGCACGTGCTGGAAATGGATGCCATGGACTTTGTCCTCGATACCAGCAATCACGGCCATATTGATGCCATGCAGGTGGACTTGTATGATGCGACCGCCAAGGGCCCGGTGCTCGACAGTGCCGAGTTTTATCAAGCCTGTGCAGACTGCCTCAAGGATGACGGCATTATGACCGTGAATCTGTTTGGTGACCATCCCAGCTATGCACGCAACCTGAAAGCCATGCGCTTTGCCTTTGATACCGTGTTATGCCTGCCGGAGGTCCATGACGGCAATGTCGTTGCCCTGGCCTTCAAACAAAAACCTGAACTGGATTTTCCAGCCCTGTATGAAAAAGCGGACCAGATCAAGACAAATACCAAGCTGCCCGCCAAATCCTGGGTAAATGGACTAAAAGCCGGCTCAAAGTAGCCAGTGATCCGAAATCAATAATTTAAAACGGCATACAGCATGAATAAACCCACACACCGCAGTCTGAACCTCCAACAAATTTTTACCTGGCTGATGGCAGACGGCATTATCCTCAAGGAAGATGCCAAGACCCAGTTTCATGCGACTCAGGGCTTGCTCAAGAATGGCCCGGCCACCATGCATCCCCTGACAGCGGTTGCACAAGCCAAACTGCATTCCGCCATTTCCCCCCATATTTTGCTGACGCTGGACTGGCTGACAGAATGGGCAGCGGGCAAGGTCAATATGCCGTTCTACCGCATTGACCCCTTGAAAATCGATTTCACCAGCGTCTCGGATGTCATGTCTTCGTCCTATGCGACACGCTTCAATATCTTGCCGGTAGAGTCTACGGCCACCACCGTCGTGGTTGCCACGACAGAGCCCTACAATACTGAATGGCAAGAAGAGATACTGAAGTTCAGTCGCAAGGAAATCCGCCTGGTACTGGCAAACCCGCTGGAAATTTCTCAGTACATCGTTCAGTTCTTCTCGCTGGCAAAATCCATCAAGGATGCTCGCAAGTCGAATAAAAACGACGCCAATTTGCGCCAGAACTTTGAGCAACTGATAGAAATTGGCAAGACCAACAAGCAGGTTGACGCGAATGACCAGCACATCGTCAATATCGTTGACTGGCTGTGGCAATTTGCCTTTGACCAGCGCGCCTCGGATATCCATCTGGAGCCCAAGCGCGATATTTCTGTCATCCGTTTCCGTATTGACGGTGTCTTGCACCAGGTGTATCAGGTGCCAGCTACCATCATGATTGCCATGACGGCCCGTATCAAATTACTGGGCCGTATGGACGTTATTGAAAAACGCCGCCCTCAGGATGGCCGTATCAAGACACGCACCAGTGAAGGCCAG
This sequence comes from Undibacterium pigrum, assembly GCF_003201815.1. GTDB lineage: Bacteria > Pseudomonadota > Gammaproteobacteria > Burkholderiales > Burkholderiaceae_D > Undibacterium > Undibacterium pigrum. The sequence goes on along the minus strand of NZ_QJKB01000008.1, from coordinate 236,152 downwards.
GAAGTGGAATTGCGTCTGTCCACCCTGCCGACGGTCTTCGGCGAAAAGATGGTCATGCGTATTTTTGATCCTGAAGTCGTGGTCAAGACTCTGCCGGAACTGGGTTTCCCTCTGAATGATGCCAAGCGCTGGGATCATCTGACCAGCAAACCGCATGGCATCATCCTGGTGACAGGTCCTACCGGTTCCGGTAAAACAACCACCCTGTACACCACACTAAAGGCTCTCGCCACTCCGGATGTGAATGTCTGTACCGTCGAAGATCCTATCGAGATGGTGGAAGGCTCGTTCAACCAGATGCAGGTGCAGTCTTCCATCGACCTGAGTTTTGCCGATGGCATACGCGCACTCATGCGTCAGGATCCTGACATCATCATGGTGGGTGAGATACGTGATTTGCCAACTGCCGAAATGGCCATACAGGCCGCACTGACGGGCCATTTGGTCTTGTCTACCCTGCATACCAATGATGCGCCGTCCGCCATCATGCGTTTGCTGGAACTGGGCGTGCCCTATTATTTATTGGAAGCAACCATCATCGGCATCCTGGCGCAGCGCCTGGTCAGAACGCTGTGCGTACATTGCAAATCACCCGAAGGTGAAATGGTGGATGCGGTGTGGGATACCCTGACTGAAGGCTGGGGTATCAGCAAACCCGAAACCATCTATAAACCCGTGGGCTGCCCTGAGTGCCGCCAGACTGGCTTTATGGGACGTACCGGTTTATATGAGCTGCTGACCGTGACCCTGCCTTTCAGCAAACTGATTACAGAAAATGCCGATATCCACGCCCTGAGGCATCAAAGCATCAAGGATGACATGAAACCCTTGCGCATTGCTGGCGCTTATAAGATCATCGAAGGTGTTACCACGGCAGATGAGGTTTTGAAAGTGACTTCCTCACTGATCTAGCACAGTCTTCAGGATAGACAGGGATGCGTCCAACCCAGGCAAGTGATACGCAGAAAATCATAGGGCAGATACTGCTGCTTGCCATAGTGTATGCAGCACTAGGACGGCTTTCCCTGTTGCTGGCCATCCCGCCAGGATACTCCATCGCGATCTACCCGCCCGCCGGGATCGCCCTCGGCATGGTACTAACAGGTGGCTACCGCCTTTTGCCAGGCGTCGTGGCCGGTGCCTTTGCCGCTAATATCCTCATCAACCTGAGCATGTTTGGTGGCCTTAGCGCCAACGCCCTGATTGCCTCGACCATAGTTGCTGCTGGTGCTGCACTACAGGCTTTCGTCGGCGCCCAACTGATCTTGAAGAAATTGCAGGATAACCTGGCACTGGACTCGGACAAGGCCATTTTCCAGTTCTTTATCTATGGCGGCGTGGTTGCCTGCCTCATCAATGCCAGTATCAGCGTGACGGGTCTGGCCGCACTGGGTATCATCCCCTGGCTGGATTTTTTCAATAACTGGATAGGCTGGTGGATAGGTGACACCTTTGGCGTCCTAACTATTGCCCCTATCGTCATGGTGATTTATGGCAAGCCGCGTGAAATCTGGCATGCCAGGCGCTGGAGTGTCATGGTGCCATTGCTGATATGCCTGATGCTGGTGGTCACGGCATTCACCTTTACCCGTTACCGTGAAGAACAAAAACAGCAACTGGAATTTCGACTGAAAGCCGAGCGAGTTGGTCAGAACCTGCAAAACAAACTCGATAGTCACGCTGACATCATGCTCAATATAGAGCGCCTGTATGCCAGTTCATTGCAAGTCAGTCGTAGTGATTTTGCCACCTTTGTCGTCCATACCCTGCAGCATCAGAAAGCCATTTCCTTTCTTTCCTGGGTTCCCAAGGTAGAGCATCAGCAACGCGAAAACTTTGAAGTGTCAGTTCTGCGAGAAGGTTTTGCCAATTTCCAGATACTGGAAATCAATGAACTGCACAATCTTACCGAAGCGCGTGTCAGGGATGATTATTTTCCCATACGCTACATAGAACCATTTTTTGATAATCATCAAATGTTTGGCTATGACATGGGATCAACTACAGCGCGCCGTATCGCCATAGAAGATGCGCGTGACAGTGGCAATCTTACCGTAACCGACCCGCTGATTTCCAAAGATACTGATGGCCGCGACCAGTTACATGTACTGCTGTTTGCCCCGGTTTATGAAAATGGCAAACCGCAAGAAACCATGGAGCAAAGAAAGGCCGCCTTTTCCGGTGTCGCCGCCAGCATGGTCAGGATGGCTGATCTGGCCAGGGAAATTCTTTCCAATGAAGACATGCGCAGCGTGCGCATCAAGTTTTACGACCTCTCCTATCCAGGTAAAAAAGGGGTCTTTATTGATGAAATCACCGGTCTTGACCAGGCTTATCTGTTTCAGACCACCATCAATTTCGGTGGTCGCCAATATGCCCTGCAAGCCCAGCCTTCTTCAGAATACTGGCGTACCCATATTGCCTGGATCACCTGGATCACCATGATAGGTGGCCTGTTATTTACTGGCCTGCTGGGGGCTTATTTGCTGGTAGCCACGGCCCATACCTTTGGCATAGAAAACCTGGTAGCACAACGCACTACCCAATTACACGATAGTGAGGAGCGTTTGCGCACCGTACTCGACAATGCGGCAGAAGGCATACTCACCACGGATGAAAATGGGGTCATCGAATCAGCCAATCGCTCGGCTGAAGTATTGCTCAAGTATGAACACGGCAGCCTGCGCGGCAAGGATATGCTGAGTCTGTTTACTGACCCGGCATCCCGCCAGTTCCTGTCACGCCATTTGCGCAGCAGCCATAGAGAAACCCAGTATGAAGTCGCAGGCAAGAGCGAACGCAAAGAATTGCTGGCAAAACAAAAAGATGAACACGAAGTGCCGGTGGAGCTGGCCATTACCCGCGTGCGCCTGGGGCTGCAAGTCTTGTATGTCATTATCCTGCATGATATGTCGGAGAAGAAACGGGTAGAAAAACTCAAGACTGAATTTGTCTCTGCCGTTTCTCATGAGTTGCGTACACCCTTGACGTCGATACGCGGTGTGCTGGGCTTGCTGGTCGGCGGTGTGGCTGGCGACATCCCGGACAAGGCCCATTCCATGCTGGTGATGGCGAATGACAATGCCAGACGCCTGACGACACTGATCAATGATTTGCTGGATTTTGAAAAGCTCGAGTACGGCAGCATGCAATTTCATTTCGACACCCTGCCACTGCATGAGCTGATAGACAGTACCTTGCAGTCAAATCTGGGCTATGCACAAAGCTTTGCCATAGAGCTTTGTTATGACACACCTGTTGACGCAACTATTCTGGTCAGGGTCGATGCCCAGCGATTTGTACAAGTCTTGTCCAACCTTCTGTCAAATGCCATCAAGTTTTCGCGCCCGCATGGCCAGGTGGATGTGCGCGCCAGCGTCATTGACGACCAGGTCAGGGTTGAAGTACAAGACTATGGCATTGGCATTTCAGAAGAATTCAAGACCAGCATCTTCCAGAAATTTACCCAGGAAGATGCCAAGGCAGCCCGTAAATATGCAGGCACTGGCCTGGGCCTCAGCCTGAGCAAGACCATGGTAGAAAAAATGGGCGGGCAAATCGGCTTTATCAGTACCGAAAACCTGGGGTCCTGCTTCTACATCACCCTGCCCATCGCTGCGGCCATGACGCCATCCCTGACCGAGGCATAACGCAGGCGCATCCCCAGCTCCAGCTTGATGCGCTGGTTTTGCATGCGTCGCGATTCCGACATGAACGATAGCAGCACCGGGCTGACCTGCTGCGCCAGCTCCGCTCTTGGCAAACGTGGCGGGCGAGGCAAGGCAAAGGCGTCAGCCACCAGATCAAAATAGGCAGCCATTTGCATATCGCTATCATCCACTGCATGATAAACCCGGTTGGGTGCTGCCCGGAACAGTGCCAGCTTGATCAATTGCGCCAGATCATCGGCATGAATATGGTTGGTGTACACATCATCAGCCGCTATCAGGGCTGGCGTGCGCTTGTGCAGACGCTCCAGCGGCAGGCGATCAGCAGCATAAATGCCCGGCACGCGCAGGATGGACAGGCAGGACTGACTACGTCTGGCCCAGGCACGCAGGCAGTTTTCTGCAGCCACGCGGCGCTGGGCACGGGCATTTTGTGGGCGTACAGTTCTGGTCTCGTCAAACGATGCGCCGGCACAGTCACCATACACGCCTGTCGTACTGACATAAACAAGGCGGCTCTTGTCAGGTAAAATGGCGGTCAAATTTTGTGTGCGTCTGTCAGCCTTGCCTTCTGAGGGTGGTGGTGCCAGATGAACAACGCGGTCTGCCAGACCTTTGAGGCGGGCCAGGGTATCAGGCTGGTCCAGGTTCCCCAGCAGGGGCGTGGCACCAGCGGCGCGCAACTCTGCACAGCGGGAAGTCTGGCTGGTCAGGGCAAAGATGCGGAAATGCTGGCGCAACAAAGGTAACAGGCGCATGCCTACATCGCCGCAACCTATGATAAGCAAGCGTGGCTTGCCAATTTGTTTAAACTGTTTTTTCATGTTCAGGATTGTATGACTTTTCAAGTAACTGTCACCCCTAGTGGCCGTCAATTTAGTTGCGACGCAGATGAAACCGTCTTGTCAGCCGCTCTGCGCGCAGGCGTCATCTTGCCATATGGCTGTAAAAATGGTGCTTGCGGCTCCTGCAAGGGCAAGGTAGCCAGCGGGACTGTGCAACACGGCCCGCACCAGCAACGCGCCCTGCCAGAGGCAGAAGAAGCACTGGGCATGTCCCTGTTTTGCTGTGCCAGGCCGCAATCTGACCTCACCATAGAAGCGCGTGAAATCGTCGCCGACAGTGATTATCCCGTCAAGAAAATGCCTAGCCGTATTGCCAAACTGGAGAAACTGTCACACGATGTCATGCTCATCGCCCTGCAATTGCCTGCCAATGAGCGCCTGCAATACCGCGCTGGCCAATATATAGAATTTCTGCTCAGGGATGGCAAGCGCCGCAGCTACAGCATGGCAAATGCGCCGCATCTGGATGAGCACATCACCCTGCATGTACGCCATATGCCAGGTGGCCTGTTCACCGACCAGGTATTTACTACCCTCAAAGAGCGCGACATCCTGCGCTTTGAAGGCCCGCAAGGCACGTTCTTCTTGCGTGAAGATAGTGAAAAGCCAATTATCCTGCTGGCATCCGGCACTGGCTTTGCCCCTGTCAAGGCACTGGTAGAGCATCTGATTCACATAGAATCCAAACGCGCCATCAGCCTGTACTGGGGTGGCCGCCGCCCTGCTGACCTGTATATGCATAGCCTGTGCAATGAATGGGAAAAGCAGATACCCGGCTTTAGCTACATCCCCGTGGTTTCTGACGCCTTGCCTGAAGATGCATGGACGGGCCGTAACGGTTTTGTGCATCAGGCAGTAATAGCAGATCATGCAGACTTATCAGGACATCAAGTCTACGCCTGCGGCGCACCTGTCGTCATTGACTCGGCCAAACGCGACTTTACGGCCCAGTGCCAGTTGCCTGCCGACGAGTTCTATGCAGATTCGTTTACTTCTGAGGCTGATCTGGCGAATTGATATCAGCAAACTTTTTGCGTCTGTGCCAGAAATTATTTTGACGCAGTGCGCAAAAAGTCCTATTATCCGTTTTATGAAAATTTTTACTGACATGTCCTCACCAAATATTGCACGACGTCGCAACTCGCTGAGCGAGCCTGGGCCGATGTAGGAGTGAGCGTGCGCGTAAAAAGCTGCACCACGAATATCCAGCCACAGGTTCCGCCCTGTGGCTTTTTTTATTAGGACTTACGTAAAACTGCCCCAGCTGCGTTGCAGCTCCTCTCCTAGGAGCCGCGTACTAAAGTACTGTCGTCGTCGCTGCCGGTGTAGTCGGGGTTTCAGACAATGTATTGTCTGCCGACGTAACGAACCGCCCCTGTAAGGGCGGTTTCCTAAAGCGATAGCCTTGCTGGGACAATTTTGCGTAAGCCCTATTTATTTTTGAGTTTTTGTCTACCCCACCCACTGTAACGACCTTAGGAGTCTTGAAATGGAATTCAGTCAGTACAACGTAAATTCCCTGATGTACATCACCCCACGCCCCGAACTGGTGTTCGTTGAAGGCAAGGGCATGTACTTGACTGATCACAAGGGCAAGCGATATCTGGATTATCTGCAAGGCTGGGCCGTCAACTGCCTCGGCCATTGCCCTGACGTGATTCACGATGCCCTGGTAACGCAATCAAAAAAATTGCTGAACCCCTCCCCGGCTTTCTACAATGCCCCGATGGTGGAGTTTGCTGATCTGCTGACCAAGAACTCTTGCTTTGACCGCGTGTTTTTCACCAATAGCGGCGCAGAAGCCAATGAAGGCGCGGTCAAACTGGCGCGCAAATGGGGGCAATTGAACAAGAATGGCGCATTTGAAATCATTACCTTCGACCATGGTTTTCATGGCCGCACCCTGGCGATGATGTCAGCCTCCGGCAAACCAGGCTGGGACACGATCTTTGCCCCGCAAGTCAGCGGCTTCCCTAAAGCGGATCTGAACGATATCGCTTCAGTAGAAAAACTGATCACCGACAAAACCGTCGGTGTCATGCTGGAACCAGTACAAGGCGAAGGCGGTGTCATTCCAGCCAGCCCTGAATTCATGCAAGCCCTGCGTGAATTGACGAAGAAGCACGGCCTGTTGCTCATCGTTGATGAAGTGCAGACTGGCATGGGCCGCACCGGTGAATTGTTTGGCTATCAATTATCCAACATAGAACCAGACATCATGACCCTGGCCAAAGGCATAGGTGGCGGCGTACCACTGGGTGCCTTGCTGTGCCGTGAAGAAGTAGCCTGCTTCGTGCCCGGCGACCAGGGCGGTACTTATAACGGCGCACCTTTGATGGCAGCAGTCGGCAAAGCGGTATTCAATGAATTGAACAAACCTGGCTTCCTGACTTCGGTCAAGGAAAAAGGCGAATACCTGAGCCAGCAACTGGAAAAGCTGTCTGAAGAGTTTGGCATGCAAGGCGAGCGTGGTTTTGGTTTGCTGCGCGCGCTGAAGCTGGGCGACAATATCGGCGGCAAGCTGGTGGAAGCTGCCCGTGATATGGAGCCAGTAGGTTTACTGATCAATTCCCCCCGCCCTGACCTGCTGCGCTTCATGCCAGCCCTGAATGTGACGAAGGAAGAAATTGACGAGTTGATCAGCATGTTGCGTGTGGTGATTGCTGAAGTAAAAAAATCAGACGCCGGTAAATAATCTCTCCTGCAGGAAGGCCACGAAAGTGGCCGTTTTCAAAGCCAGCCAGTCGCGCGCTGGATAAACTGCATACACTGGTGAGCCACTGGGCAATTGATAATTGTCCAGCACGGCCACCAACTCTCCACTCTTCAAATGCTTGCTGACGATGAGTTTGTCGATCAGCAGGATACCCGCCCCCGAGCAGGCAGCAGTCACCAGGGCAATGCCATTATTTGATTGAAAATGGCTGGTCACCCTGATCTTTTTTGGTTCGCCATCCTGTAGCAAAGTCCATTCATCGTTCGCGCGGCCTGCATTGATGTAGAGCAAACAGGCATGTTGCGCCAGGTCTTCAGCCACTACAGGCTTGCCTGCCTTTGCCAGATAAGCTGGCGAAGCACAGAGTATGCGCTGGCTATCCACCAGTTTGCGGGCAATGAGGTTGGAGTCATCCAGATGAGCAACCCGGATGGCAACATCAATTTGCCCGGCGATTAAATCCACCAGGCGGTCTTCCACTTGCAGGGCAAAGTCGATTTGTGGGTAACGCTGGCAAAACTCCGTCATGACTGGCACCAGTCTGGCGACGGCTGGCATGGGGCAAGTGACGCGCAAACGCCCTTTGACTTCTTGCTGATGCTGGCCAGCCATCTGCTCTATGTTTGCCAGCGCAACATCGATGCGCTGTGCCTCATGCAAGACTTGCTCACCGATTTCAGTCAGGGTCAGCTTGCGGGTCGAGCGTTGTATCAGGCGTGCGCCCAGGTCTTCTTCCAGCTTGGCCAGTTGCCGCGACAGCAAAGACTTGCCACACCCGAGCTGTATGGCTGCCTTGCTGATGCTGCCAGCACGGATAATCGTGGCAAATACCGCCAAGTGTTGTGGATTCAGCATGGAATGCCCTCTTTCATTGTCCCGTTTTAAGCAACAATATTATGCAATATACCTGTCTTATCAAGCAACAATATCCTGCCTATACTGCTCTCCATGGTCAGCGCATCGCTGCCTTAAACAACAGCCGTAAAACTCTGATAAGGACACAATATGAACGCCATCAACTATCAATTCAAACTCGCAGCCCGTCCACAAGGCAGCGTCAAAGCCAGCGATTTCCACCACGTTACTGAGCAATTGCGTGAATTGCAAGATGGCGAGGTTCTGATTAAAAACCTGTACATCTCGCTTGATCCTGCCATGCGTGGCTGGATGAGTGACAACAAGAATTCTTACATGCCACCAGTGGCGTTAGGCGAAGTCATGCGCGCCCTGGCTGTTGGTGAGGTAGTTGAATCAAATAATCCTAAATTTGCAGTCGGCGACCATGTCAGCGGCATGCTGGGTGTACAGGAATACGCCTACTCTGACGGCAAGGCCATCAGCAAGGTAGATCCCAAGCTGGCACCACTGCCGCTGTATCTGAGCACCCTGGGCATGCCAGGCATGACAGCCTACTTCGGCTTGCTGGAAGTAGGCCAGCCCAAGGAAGGCGATACGGTAGTCATATCCGGTGCCGCCGGTGCGGTGGGCACTATCGTCGGCCAGATTGCCAAGATCAAGGGAGCGCGTGTCGTGGGTATTGCAGGTGGCGCAGACAAAGTCCGCTACCTGACAGAAGAACTGGGTTTTGATGCTGCCATCGACTACAAGAGTGAAGATGTCGCTGCCGCTTTGAAGCAGCATTGCCCTGATGGCATTGATGTGTTTTTCGATAATGTCGGTGGTGAAATTCTCGATGCTGCCCTGGCCAACCTGGCTTTTGGTGCCCGTGTCGTGATCTGCGGTGCGATATCCCAGTACAACAATACGACGGCGATCAAAGGCCCATCCAATTATTTGAACCTGATGGTCAAGCGCGCAACGCTGAGGGGCGTCATGGTATCTGACTTTTATCCACGTGCGATGGAAGCAGCGATGGTCATGGGTGGCTGGATCATGTCCGGCAAATTGAAAAGCCGCGAAGATATCGTCGATGGCCTGGAAAATTTCCCTGACACTTTCCAGAAACTGTTCACAGGTGAAAACAATGGCAAGCTGATCTTGAAAGTCACCAAGGCTTAAGCATTGTATGAAGTAGCCACCAGTTTGCAGGTGGCTACTTCATCTTTCAAGATTTCAAGGTTTCAGGACAAAGTGCAGGACAGAGCGCGCAGGCAAAGTGTAATTGAATTTATTTTGCGTAATATTATTCAAACCTGTCCTGACCGTAATCGCGGCATTGCTGCCACTGACACCCCAGACCTGGGCATACTTCAGATTCACAGGATGGCTGAGCTGGAAGCTGCTCGTTACATTGCTGGCCTGGCGGTTAATGGCAATCACATGAATGACGTTCGGGTCATTGACATCGACTGCAGCATATACCGCCGCATTCGCATTATTGCTGGCGACTGCCTTGACTGAGGTAGCAGGAAAGACAGACTTATTGCCATCATAGTTTCTATAGATTTTAAAACCGGATGCAATGAACTGTTCGGCGTCACCGAAATAAGTCGCCAGATACACACCCTGCTTGCCAAAAGCACCCAAAGCATCGGCCTGGGCAATGGCGCCGGTGATATCGCTCTTGCCACCAAAATCATATTCCGTCACGGCCAGCTTGGTGCCTGGATAAAAATCACTAATGGATCTCTGTAACTTGGGCAGCATTTGCAAGGCCCGGCCATCGGTGAAACCATTGCCATTCTGGGTGATCCAGCTTGGCTCTACATAAGTGGCATCCCACAGGCTGCGCGCTGCCTGCACGCGGTCTGTCGCATTGTAAGAAGCTTGTGGATAATAGTGAAAAGAAAACACATCCAGCAAACGGCGGCCCGCAGTTTGCGATGCCTGATTCATTTTTGCCAGATAGGCATTGGCCAGGCTCATGCCATTGTAGCGATAACGGTCGCCAGTGTTATTGCTGTAATAAGGCTCGACATTGTATTGTCCCCAGTCAGCAGGTTGATGCGAGGCTGAACCATCCCACACGGCCCACAAACTGAACAAGCCCAGATAACCACTTACTGCCGGGCCAAAGGTCTCTGCACTGGCATCCATGCGCTTGATGGTCTTTGCCAGACCTATGTTTTTTTGTATGACGTCAGTTACGGTCGTCACTACAGGATAAAGATTGGCATGCGTACCACTCTCGCCGCTGTTCGTTGTCCAGTGATGCCAGAGGTCAGGCTCGTTATCGAGTTCATAGCCTTTAATACCTTGCGCAGAAGAGGCGGCGCCATATTTCTGCAACAGGAAATTGATCTCTTCATCAATATACACGACACCATCGTTCAAACCGGGGGTCAGGCTCAGGCCACCAGCAGATGCCGGTTTGTCATTGACGATATTCACCCAGCGCGAAGTATCAACATTGGAAGGCCCGGCGGTGCTTTGCCATAACTGGTAACCCATGCAAGTTGATGGCGGGTTCAGGTTGACGATGTCTTTGGGTAACTTGCCAGCAGCAGGCAATTGCAACAGGGAATAAGTGCCCAGTACCAGTGACTGGTCCTGGAAACTTTGCAAGGCCGCACCTGGCGCGTAATAGGCAAGACCATTGTTGGAATTGGGATTACCCGCTCCGGCTGTGGCACTGACACCAGCATTGGAAGAATGGCACCAGTCATTGCCAGAATTGCTGACACCGTTTTCCCAGTTATAGCTGGTCATATTATTGCCGCCCAGGCGGCGTGAGCGCATGTTCAGGCTTTGCAGGCTGGCTTGCCCGCCCTGGTTTTCCCAACCAGCACGATTGGTGCCATCGGCATAGGCGTTATAGCCATAGATCAGCGGGCTGATGGTTTTGCGTTCGGCCTGGGTATCGATAGAAAACGTGACACTCTGCGCTGAGGATGTCGAAATTTCCGCAGAAATACCTAAAATTAAAAGAACTTTGCACAAGCTGACTTGTCTCATGATGCACCTTTGGTCTGCCCGTAATTTATTAAGTCCATGCGTAATTTCCACGCGTAGTTTCCATGCGGAAATCCAGCACCCAGAGTACGACATATTTTTTAACATTTCAAGGCAGGTGTAAGCGCCAAATGTAAGCTTAAAACCTCATGTAAGCGTATTTCCCCCGTAAGCTTGAAAAGCTGCTTACAGTTTGTTGCAATTACCTGTATAAAGCTTTGTTTTCAGGCAATACCAGTTTGATATGAATGTATGCGTAGTGAAAAATAAGCAATGAGCAGTATGGCAATACAAAATTCGGTTCCTTTATTCGTTTCCTTTTTAAGCAGCTTCACCATAACAACATCCACCTCCTAATTCGAGACCACAAATGAGACTTTCCAAACTCACCCTCGCACTCAGCCTGACCAGCCTGATGACCTCGGCATTGGCCGCACCTGCTTATTATCGTTTTCCCAGCATACGCGGCGATGCAGTGGTGTTTACTGCAGAGGGTGATTTATGGAAAGTAGGCAGCAATGGCGGCCAGGCACAAAGACTGACCAGCCACCCGGCATCCGAAGTATTGCCAGCCATCTCGCCAGACGGTAAATGGCTGGCATTTTCCGCTGCCTACGAAGGTGCGGCGGAAGCCTATGTCATGCCCATGGCAGGTGGCGTGCCGAAGCGCATCAGTTTTGAAAACGACCAGGTAGGCGTACTGGGCTGGACCGCCAGTGGCGAAGTGCTGATCAGCACGCTCAATAGCACAGGCCCGGCCTCGCACCGCATCGTCGCGGCCATCAATCCGCAAACCCTGATACGCAAGGTCTTCCCGGTCGCGGATGCGAATGAAGCCGTGCTGGATGATAGCGGCAAATACCTGTACTTCACCCGCTTTGGCTTGCACATGACCAATGACAATGCCAAGCAATATAGAGGTGGTGCCATCGCCCAGCTCTGGCGTTACGATGTGCAGGGTAAAACCGAAGCCCAGCAATTATTTGCCGATGACAAAAGCAATAACCGCCGTCCCATGCTTTGGAAAGGCAAGCTGTATTTCATCAGTGACCGCAATGGTGCCTACAATATCTGGAGCGCCAATCCTGACGGCACCGATGCCCGTGTCCTGACCCAGCACAAGGATTGGGAAGTGCGTAACCCCAGCCTGGGTGACGGCAAGATCGCCTACCAGCTGGGGGCAGATTTGCATGTACTCGATATCAGCAGCGCCAAAGACCAAACCTTGAATATTGATCTGGTTTCTGATTTTGACCAGCAGCGCAAACGCCTTATCAGAACGCCGCTGGATTATCTGAGCAATGTAGAAATCGCAGGCAAGGAAGAGCGCCTGTTGTTCACCGCCCGCGGCCGCCTGACGATTGCAGGCACAGGCCCGCAAAGACGTATAGATTTGCCAGTGCCTGAAAACGCACGCGCACGTGAAGCCGTGTTTTCTCACGATGGCAAATCCGTCTACGCGATAGTCGACACCACAGGTGAAAACGAAATCTGGAAATTCCCAGCCGATGGCCTAGGCAAACCCGAGGTATTGAGCAGCAATGGTGACGTACACCGCTACCGCATCATCCCCTCCCCTGATGGCAAATGGCTGGCACATACCGACAAACGTGGCAGGCTGTGGCTGCTGGACCTGGCGACCAAAGCCAATCAGTTGATAGACGATGCAGGCAAGCTGGGTGCCGAGAGACAGGAAGAAGTTGTCTGGTCACCGGACAGCAAAACCATCGCCATCATCAGGGCCAACAATAAACTGCAAAGACCGCAGATAGGTTTGTACTCACTGGACAGCAAGCAACTGCATTTTGTCACCAGCGACAAATACAACTCGCATGCGCCGGTATTTTCCTCTGACGGACGCTGGCTGTATTTCTTCTCTGAACGCAATTTCCAGGTTAGTAATCGTACCCCCTGGGGCGACCGCAACATGGGCCCACATTTCGAAAAACGCACAGGCCTGTATGCACTGGCACTGCAGAGTGGCAACCGCTTCCCCTTCAAGGCTGACGACGAGTTGAGCAAGTCGCCAGCGAATGACAAGGCAACAGAAAAGCCAGCCGATAAAGTAACTGATAAGTCGACGGATAAAGCAGCAGAAAAAACCACCGACAAAGCAACAGACAAGCCAGACGAAAGCAAAAAAACATCCAAGCCCGCCATACAGTACGCTGGTCTGGCAGAAAGGCTGTACCAGGTGCCACTGGCCTATGGCAACTACCGCAGCCTGGCGATGGATGACAAGCGCATCTACTTCACTGAACAGGATGGCACGGATGGTAAAACCATCCTGAAGACACTGGCCATCAGCAAGAGTTCGCCACAGCCAGAAACCTTTGCCAGCAATGTGCGCCAGTTCGACTTGTCTGCCGACATGAAACACGTGTTTTACCAGACCCATAGCATGACGGGCGCTGGCGATTTCTACATTGTTGAAGCTGGTGCAAAACAACCGGGCGACCTCAGCAAAGCCAGAGTCAATGTCAGTGACTGGAGTTTCTTCCTCAGCCCCAAACAGGAATGGCAACAAATGTATGCCGACGCCTGGCGCATGCACAGGGATTATTTGTTCGACGACAAAATGCGTGGCGTAGACTGGAACAAGGTACGCAGCAAATATGCACCTCTGGTCGACCGCATTACCGACAGGACAGAATTGAATGACGTGCTGGGCCTGATGGCCAGTGAAGTCAGCACCCTGCATTCACAATCCCGCCCTGGCGATATCCGCCGCGCAGCGCCTGAAGGCCAGGCGACTTCCCTGGGCGCGGTATTGAGCCGCACGGCAGTGGGCTATCGCATCGACCACATCTATCGTACCGAAGCAGAATTGCCATCAGAACGCGCACCGCTGTCGCAACCAGACCTGGATATCCGTGAAGGTGATGTCATCACCGCCATCAATGGCCAGCCAGTGCTGGAAGCACGTGATATTTCTGACCTGCTGACCAACCAGGCTGACAAACAGGTGTTGATGCATGTCAAACGCGGCGAGCAGGCCAGCCGTGCGGTGATCGTGACGCCAGTCAATATGGTAAAACATGCCAACCTGCGTTATGGCGACTGGGAGCAAAGCCGTAGTGAACAGGTCAACAAGGTCTCACAAGGCCGCATCGGTTACCTGCATTTGCGCGCCATGGGTGCGCAGGATATCAATAGCTTTGCACGCGAGTTTTATAGCAATATAGAACGCGATGGCCTGATCATCGACGTGCGCCGCAACCGTGGTGGCAATATCGATAGCTGGATCATAGAAAAACTCTTGCGCAAGGCCTGGGCTTTCTGGGCGACACCGACTTCTGCACCGTACACCAATATGCAGCAAACCTTCCGCGGCCATCTGGTGGTGCTGGTGGATGAACTGACTTATTCCGACGGCGAAACTTTTGCTGCCGGCGTCAAGGCTTTGAAGCTGGGGCCACTGGTTGGCAAGCGTACGGCAGGTGCAGGTGTCTGGCTGTCTGACAATAACTCCCTGTCTGACAATGGCATGATCAGGGCAGCGGAAAATGCACAATTCGGCATGGATGGCCGCTGGCTGGTGGAAGGTGTGGGCGTCTCACCGGATGTTGAAGTCGACAATCTGCCGCACGCCACCTTCAATGGCAAAGACCAGCAACTGGAAGCAGCCATACAATTGCTGGAAAAAAAACTCAAGGAGCAACCTGTCAAACCCATGGTGCCGCAAGTCATTCCACCATTAAAATAATTTGTTCTTAGCTTACTTAAAATCCTCATAGCCAAGCGCTATGAGGATTTTTTTATCATAGAGACTGATGAAGCTATCCGTGAGCCAGCGCACAGAGTGCACATAAATACCAGCACATACTGGCAAGACAGTCTGGCTTATCGAAAGCAGGTCCATTATGATTATCGCTCCCATCAGCGCAGTTGCAGCACCGTTTACAGCAACTGCAACACCATCAGTGCAAAACACGCTGGCAATTGATATTGTCAGCAATGATGCAGTCTTGCCTGTCACCAGCAATCAACAAAGCGAACTGGAAGCGATTCGTGGCACCAGTGTGCTGGTCGATGTCTCTACCCTGGGCCAATTGCTCGACAGCACAGCACGGCTGCAAAGCAGGCAAGCTACCCAGGCAACGACGAACGTTCCCCAAACTAATACTACAAACGCCTCAGCCCAGGCAGATACCAAACAGACCAGCGCGAACATTGAGCAAATCACCACCATTGCCGGGCTGTTTGTTGATACTTTTAATCGCCTCCAGGCAAGCAATTCTAATCTTACTGAGAATCCCCTCATCCCAACCAGCAATGACAGTTTGTTGCAGGCGCTCAATGCCGCCAGGCCAGATGCGGCAGAAGCTGGTTTGTTCGAGCAATTATCAAAAATCGGAATTAGCTTACAGAGCCCTCCCGCACCAGGAAGTGACAGTTCACTGACGCTGGACGTCATCGACTTTCAAAGTGCGCTGGCGCAAAATCCTGGTGAGACCCTGACTTTGCTGACACAGGCATTGCAGGCTTTGGGCAATGCGGAAAACGATGTTCTTGCACAAAATCAAGATCTGGCCTCAGGCAATATCGCAGCCAGCTTAAGCGCGGGTCAGGCAACAGATGCTATCGCCGCCGCTACGATCAACCCGGATATCACGGCTGCTGCGAACACTGCAGCGACAGCAAGTGCGACAAATTCTGCCAACGCGCCAAATGCCAACAACAATTTTGCACTGCCAGTAGATGTAGATGAACAAGTGCCTGCAGATGCTGATGTCCAGCTCCAGCAAGTGTTGACAAATGAAGCTTTGCAATCGGCGATCATCAGCACCTCCAATACTGTTCAGGCAGATAATGCAACTGCTGAAAGTCAAACTGCAACGACCGCTAATATCCAGGCTGGAGCTACCAATAACGCTACAGCAAATGAGGAGCCTGCTGGTGCCGATGTAAATGCGGTTCCAGCGACAAACACTCAGGTCAGTGCATCTGCAAGCGCAAACCCTCTCAATGTTGATACAACACTGGCGGATAATCTGCTCAACAATATAAGCACGCCAGCATCCCTGCTCAATACCCAGACAGCCAATGCCGGTGAACCGGACATCGCAAGCAGCGTGCAGGAAAATGTATTCACGCAAAACCAGACTAATCCGCCTGTGAATGCCAATGCTTTAGCGGGCAATTCTTTGACGGCAACCGAGCCGGATGCTGCTGCACAAACGCAGACTAGCAATGCAGCCACTCAGTTGAATGCGCAGTTGAATGCGCAACTGAGTACAGCAGCTACATTAAATCAGAGCAGTACCACCAACACCAATCGCAGCACGGCGTCAGAAGCAACATCGACCAAAGCCCAGGCCACACTCAATAACAACAATAAGCCCGCAGAAGCAGCGAATACACAAAATCAGCCCGTGTCTTCTGCAATTGCCAGCAACACCAACGGCATTCTTATCAACAACCCTCTTGCGACTACAGGTTCACCGGAAGCGACTCAAAGAACAACGACAAATAACCCGGCGACGCAACCCAAACCCCTTGTCCTGGAAAACGAAGTCATCGTCAACAACAACGCCCGAGCCCCTGCGACAAGCGCACAGGCAAATGTCAATCCCCTGATTTCTGCTGCCGTAGCAGCCTATCGCGTGCGTGATGGCCTGCCGCAAACGCCAGCAGAAAAACCACGACAAGCACAGGCCGATGCCGTCACAGCACCAGAAGCCGTGTCAGCAGTAGAGCCAGTAGAGCTGGATTTACATGAAAACTCAGATGGTCAGCACCGTGAAGCTCAGGCTGAGCTGGAATATCAGCGCGCAGCAGATCTGGCGCGAGACAGAAGAAATGCAGCGACTGCCAGTAATCCAGATATTGATATCAATATCTGAAGCGCAATGCGCATAAGCATGAATGCTTGAAGCAGCGCTGATAATAAAAAACCTCCCGCATGCTACCAGAGCTGTGGGAGGTTTTCAGATGAACTCAGTTCAAACAAAATAATCAGAACTGATCTTCCGCCAGAGCCATGACGCCGGCACTACCTTCAACGATAGCAGAACGCAGGCCTTGAGCTGCCGACAGGATGTGGTCAGCAAAGTAACGTGCAGTCGCGATCTTGGCTTTCAGGAAGGCTGCATCACCCTCGCCTGCATCCAGTTTTTGCTGGGCGATGATGGCAGCACGTGCCATTTGCCAGCCACCGAAAACGATGCCCGCCAGTTTCAGGTACAGGACACTGCCGGCAAACACGCCCTTGATGTCTTGCTTGAAGTTAGTGACGACATAATCAACCACGTCTTCCAGCGCTGCAGTACCTGCTGCCAGTTGGCGCTGTATCGCCAGCATGTCGACAGAACCAATTGCCGTCAATTGTGCTTCTGTTGCGCGCATGTCAGCGATGAATGCTTTTGCAGTAGCGCCGCCATCGCGTGAAGTTTTACGGCCTACCAGGTCATTCGCCTGGATGGCTGTAGTACCTTCATAGATGGTCAGAATCTTGGCATCGCGGTAGTGTTGTGCCGCGCCAGTTTCTTCGATGAAGCCCATGCCGCCGTGGACCTGCACACCAGTCGATGTGACATCCAGCGACATTTCTGTCGACCAGCCTTTGACGATAGGCACCAGATATTCATACTTGGCCTGGTTGGCCTTGCGCACCGCTGCATCGGCATGATGATGGGCAAAGTCACTGATACCGGCAGCAACGTAGGCCAGCGCACGCGCGCCCTCAGTCTGGGCACGCATGGACATCAGCATGCGGCGTACGTCAGGATGATTGATGATGGCAACCGGGCCAGCAGAGCCAGCCAGGTCACGCGACTGCACGCGGTCTTTGGCGTATTGCACTGCCTTTTGGTAAGCGCGTTCTGCCACGCCTATGCCTTGCATGCCAACGCCAAAGCGGGCCGCATTCATCATGATGAACATGTATTCGAGGCCGCGGTTTTCTTCGCCAACCAGTGTGCCTATCGCGCCACCGTTGTCACCAAATTGCAGTACAGCGGTCGGGCTGGCCTTGATCCCCAGCTTGTGTTCTATCGATACGCAGTGTGCGTCATTGCGTGCACCCAGGCTGCCATCGGCATTCACCAAAAACTTGGGAACGATGAACAGGGAAATACCTTTGACGCCTTCTGGTGCATCAGGTGTACGTGCCAGCACCAGGTGGACGATATTTTCTGCCATATCGTGCTCACCATAGGTGATGAAAATCTTGGTACCGTAGACTTTAAAAGTACCATCGCCTTGAGGCACGGCACGGCTGCGCACCATCGCCAGGTCAGAACCAGCTTGTGGTTCGGTCAGGTTCATGGTGCCTGTCCATTTACCAGAAATCAGGTTTTCCAGATAGATGGCTTTTTGTTCGTCGCTGCCAGCAGTCAGCAGGGCTTCAATCGCGCCATCAGTCAGCAACGGGCACAGGGCAAACGAGATGCTGGCTGCATTGAGCATTTCTATGCATGGCGTTGCCACCAGCTTGGGCAAGCCCTGGCCGCCAAATTCTTGCGGATGCTGCACACCCTGCCAGCCTGCCTCACCAAACATCTTGAAGGCTTCTTTAAAACCCTTGCTGGTGAAGACTTCGCCGTCTTTCCAATAGCTTGGTGCCAGGTCACCCGGGAAGTTCAAAGGGGCAACCACTTCGCCAGCAAACTTGGCGTTTTCTTCCAGCACAGCTTCTACCGTTTCTGCCGTTGCATCTTCACAGCCAGGCAAGGCATTGACTTCCGCCAGACCAGCCAGTTCGTTGATGAGGAACAGCATGTCCTTGACAGGGGCAACATAGCTCATTTTTGTATCCCAAAAAAGAAAAAGGGGCAGGTCAGGAAGATCGCCTGAATAATGCGATAAACCGCTTACCTGCCCCGTCAGGCCGCCGCAGCGGCCAAAAAAATTAACCTAATTCAGCTACCAGTTGTGGAACGATATCAAACAGATCGCCAACGATGCCATAGTCAGCGACCGAGAAAATCGGTGCTTCTGGATCTTTGTTAATCGCCACGATGACTTTGGAATCTTTCATACCGGCCAGATGCTGGATCGCGCCAGAGATACCGACGGCGATATACAGTTGCGGAGCAACGATCTTGCCGGTCTGGCCAACTTGCCAGTCATTCGGTACAAAGCCTGCATCCACCGCAGCACGGGAAGCACCCATGGCAGCACCCAGCTTGTCAGCCAGTGGCTCCAGAATTTTGAAGTTGTCGCCAGAACCCATGCCACGGCCACCAGAAACAATGACTTTCGCAGCTGTCAGTTCAGGACGGTCAGACTTGGCTACTTCGCGGGAAACAAATGCAGATTTGCCAGAGTCAGCAACTGCAGTAACAGTTTCCAAAGCAGCAGAACCACCAGTAGCAGCAGCATCAAAACCTGTTGTACGCACAGTGATGACCTTGATGGCGTCTGTCGATTGTACGGTAGCGATGGCGTTACCGGCGTAGATAGGACGCTCGAAAGTGTCAGGACTGTCTACCTTGGTGATTTCAGAGATTTGCGATACGTCGAGCTTGGCAGCAACGCGTGGCAAAATGTTTTTGCCGTAAGCAGTTGCCGGTGCCAGGATATGGCTGTAGCCAGATGCAATTGCCAGTACTTGCTCAGCAATGTTTTCTGCCAGGCCATCAGCAAAATGCGCTGCATCTGCATGCAATACTTTACTGACGCCAGCGATTTGAGCGGCAGCCTGTGCTGCTGCGCCAGCATTGTGGCCAGCAACAAGTACGTGTACATCTGCGCCGCATTGTGCAGCAGCAGTAACAGTGTTCAATGTGCTGCCCTTGAGGCCAGCGTTGTCGTGTTCAGCGATGACGAGTGTAGTCATGATGTTTTCCACTTGATGTGTTGTCAGGATCAATATCCCGGCAACAAAAATTATTCTTAAATTCTGTCTTTATGAAAGCTGAAAACTATCAGCCAATAACCTTGGCTTCATTGCGCAGCTTGGCAACCAGGGTTGCTACGTCAGGTACTTTGATACCGGCGCTGCGTTTTGGTGGCTCAGTGACTTTCAGAGTCTTGACGCGGGAAGCAACGTCCACACCCAGGTCTGCTGGCTTGACATTGTCCAGTTGTTTTTTCTTGGCCTTCATGATGTTAGGCAAAGTCACATAACGTGGCTCATTCAAACGCAAGTCTGTCGTGATGATGGCTGGCAGTGTCAGGGACAGTGTTTCCAAGCCGCCGTCTACTTCACGAGTTACCGTAGCTTTACCGTCAGCAACGGTAACTTTGGAAGCGAAAGTCGCTTGTGGCCAGCCCAGCAGGGCTGCCAGCATCTGGCCAGTCTGGTTGCTGTCATCATCAATCGCCTGTTTGCCGAGGATGATCAGTTGTGGTTGCTCTTTGTCAGCCAGTGCCTTGAGCAATTTGGCTACTGCCAGCGGTTGCAGTTCTGCATCGCTTTCGACCAGGATGCCGCGGTCAGCACCAATCGCCATGGCAGTACGCAGGGTTTCCTGGCATTGCACTACGCCACAAGAGACAGCGATGACTTCAGTCACGACGCCAGCTTCTTTCAGGCGGGTCGCTTCTTCAACAGCGATTTCATCAAATGGGTTCATGGACATTTTGACGTTGGCGATATCAACGCCAGAGCCATCAGATTTAACACGTACTTTGACGTTGTAATCGACGACGCGTTTGACTGGTACCAGGACTTTCATAGTTCTGCCTTTATGAGCTAATTGGGGAATACCGAATTTAATACCGATTTATACGAAACTTGCTACGAATTTTAAAGCTTGATACTGAAAATTTGCTGCCTGACGTTCCATCACTTTGCTTGCGAGTAAGAAAGCCTGCCGGACTTCTGCATTGAGCAGGACCTCACAGGTCTGGTACTCAATAAGACCCGCACGAAGACTCTAATATTACTGCGCTTTCGCACCTGCAAATTGACGTATACGTAAATTCTATTGATTATAAAACGAAAACATCAAGATTTTGCACAATTTAGCACGAGCGTTCTTTTTAATCCACTTTGCCACTAGAGCAGAATGCCTAATCCAATATGGCACAGCATGCATACGAAGCCAATTCAAACCATATTAAATCGAAGATAAATCGCAATTTTTGGGAAAATTAAAGAGAAACTAAAATACAGAAACGAAAAAACCCGCAACAGAGTGCGGGTTTTCTTGCGCTGCTTTGCCGGCGGGTAAGCAGGCTGAACAAACTATCTGGCTTATTTGCGTTTGATGAAGTACTCAAACTCTTTGCTGTTTTCCTGATGCGACAACAGCTCATTGCCGGTTTGCTTGGAAAAGGCCTTGAAGTCCCTTACCGAACCAGGGTCAGTCGCCAGCACATGCAACACTTCACCAGTGAGCATTTCGGCCAGCGCCTTCTTGGTCTTTAAAATTGGAAGAGGACAGTTCAGTCCGCGTGCATCCAGTTCTTTATTGAATTGCATGATTTTCCCAGTAATACAAATTGAGTAAGCACATACGCTCTACAATTAATGCACCAATTCTACCGGAATTTTCATTCGTATGGTGCGTCGCAGCAGACTAACAACAAAAGAGCAATTATTTTAGAAAGTTTCTGCACTGAAATAGTGCAAATCCAGGAATTATTCTTTTATAGCCACTGCTCTCATCTTAGTCACTAAACTTACTGTTGACTTACTAAATCCAGATATTTCATCAAAACAATTGTAAAACTGCCTTTTAATTGCATTGCAGCATGAATCAGGCACTCATTCTTTTCCTAAACTGCAAGCCTTGTTTGCATTGCAAAAAAATGCTTACTTGCTTTCCCATTCCCTATAAACCGGCTCCAGGCCACGCTTGCGCATCCAGTCTGCCATGGCGTGACCGGTACCGGCATTCCAGGGCCGGAGTTTTTCAGGTTCTATGAGGCGGTATTCCAGCAATTCTGGCGAGAGGCTGACTGTGCCCGATGCCTTGACGTGATAGGCAATGATGAGCTCATTCTTACGAATGAATTCATAGACACCTATCAGTGTCACTTCATCCGCATCGAGATTGGTTTCTTCCTTGAGTTCACGCGCCACGCCCTGCTCGGGGGTTTCGCCGCGCTCCATGAAGCCGGTGATGAGGGCAAAGGTATTTTCTGGCCATGCTGCATTGCGGGCCAGCAGTATTTTGTCTTCAAATTCGACCAGGGCAGCCAGCACAGGAAGGGGATTGTCCCAATGGGTCCAGTGGCCTTCAGGGCAGGCCAGCCTGAGCTTGCCGGCTTCCTGTTCATCGGGACGTTCTATCAGAGATGTTGCACATACCGGGCAAAACTTTAATTCCATACTGACCTCAGAATTCCCTCAGCGGTATCATGGCCTGCCTGGGGTGCAGGCGCGCCATGGCATAACTGTCGACATACTGACCATTGCGAAAAGCATAGGCACGCATGGTGCCTTCTTTTTCAAAGCCAAATTTTTTATACAGATGGATGGCGGCAGTGTTATCGCAAAACACTGTCAATTCTATGCGCAGAAGATTGAGCCAGTTATCTGATAGATTCAGTAACTCGGTCAACAGCGCAGTGCCTATGCCGCGTCCGGAAAAAGAGTCGGCCACGCCCATGCCTAGCGAGGCAACGTGGCTACGTCTTTGCTTTTTTTCCATATGCAGGCTGGCCATACCCACCACCACACCATCATAGATGGCAACCAGGCGGGTATCATTGGGGTCAGTCTTTTCCAGCCGCTCTTGCCATATCTCTGTTGTTGGATGAGGCAATTGCAAAGTACCTGCATAGGTGCCGCCACTAGCGAACACCCGTTGCAGTTGTGCCGCATCTGAAATTTCAGCGCGACGTATGTGTATCATAGACGTGAAGTTACCCATTCAGTCACACCCTCCAAGGCTTTTGCCAGGCCACTGGCATCAGTACCACCCGCTTGCGCCATGTCAGGACGGCCACCACCTTTGCCGCCAACTTGCTGCGCCACGAAATTGACCAGATCACCCGCCTTGACTTTGGAGGTGCTGTCTGCCGTCACACCAGCAATCAGGCTGACCTTGCCATCATTGACCGCGGCCAGCACGATGGCGGCTGTTTTCAGCTTGTCCTTGAGCTTGTCCATGGTTTCGCGCAGGGCTGTCACATCAGCGCCGTCCAGCGTTGCTGCCAGTACCTTGATGCCTTTGACATCCACAGCCTGGTTCACCAGATCATCGCCCTGGCTGGAAGCCATTTTTGATTTCAGTGTTGCCAGTTCTTTTTCCAAAGCCTTGACATGATCCTGCACCTGGCCGATACGCAGCGTCAATTCTTCTGGCTGGGTTTTCAGGGCAGCGGCAGCTTCATTGATACGGCTATTCAGGTTTTGTACCAGTGCCAGTGCAACTTCACCAGTCACGGCTTCTACACGACGGATACCGGCAGCCACACCGCCTTCAGCCACGATCTTGAACAGGCCGATATCACCAGTACGGGATACGTGAGTACCACCGCACAGCTCGCGCGAAGTACCGATGTCGAGCACGCGCACTTCATCGCCATATTTCTCGCCGAACAGTGCCATCGCACCATGCTTGACCGCGTCGTCATAGCCCATGACTTGCGCCTGGGTTGCGGCGTTAGCCAGAATTTCACGGTTGACGATGGTTTCTACCTGACGAATTTCATCGGCAGTCATAGGGCCATTGTGGCTAAAGTCGAAGCGGGTTTTTTCCACATCAACCAGAGAACCTTTTTGTGCGACATGGCTGCCCAATACTTCACGCAAGGCCTTGTGCATCAGATGCGTGGCGGAGTGATTGCGCATGGTTTGTGCACGGATTTCTGCATTCACTTCCGCTTTGAGGCTTTGTGCCAGGCTCAGGCTGCCGGATTTCAGTACGCCGTGATGACCGAATACATCGGCTTGTACTTTCAGCGTGTCACTCACTTCAAACACCGTACCATCCGCTGTCACCAGTACACCGGAATCGCCAGCCTGACCGCCTGATTCAGCATAGAAAGGTGTAGTGTCGAGCACGACTACAGCTTGCTGGCCAGCCTTGATTTCATTGACGGCGCTGCCATCGACATACAATGCAACAACCTTGGCTTCGTGTTGCAATTGATCGTAGCCAACGAATTTGGTTTTGTCGCCGCTGTATTCCATTGCAGCAGCCATCTTGAATTTGCCGCCTTCGCGTGAATTCGTGCGCTGCTCTTCCATCGCTACGTTAAAACCAGCTTCATCCAGGACAACCTCGCGCTCACGGCAAATATCTGCTGTCAGGTCCAGCGGGAAGCCATAGGTATCATACAAAGTGAAAGCTGTTCTGCCATCCAGATTTTTGCTGTCTTTGGCAAGCGCGGCTTCCAAAATCTTCATGCCGTGTTCCAGCGTTTCACCGAAGCGCTCTTCTTCCTGCTTCAATACTTGAGCAACACGCTCAGCCGCTTCGGCCAGCTCAGGATAGGCAACTCCCATTTCCTTAACCAGATCAGGCACCAGCTTGTAGAAGAAAGGCTGGCTTTGTCCCAGCTTGTGACCATGACGCAAGGCACGACGGGTAATGCGACGCAGCACATAGCCACGGCCTTCATTACCAGGGATGATGCCGTCAACAATCAGGAAGCCTGCACAGCGGATATGATCGGCAATCACGCGCAGTGAATTGTTTTCCAGATCCGTACAGCCGGTTTCACGCGCAGCTGCCTTGATCAGGTTTTGGAAAGTATCGATTTCATAGTTGGAATGCACATGCTGCAAGACCGCAGACAGACGCTCCAGGCCCATGCCGGTATCCACGCATGGTTTAGGCAGAGGGTTCAGGACACCTGCTTCATCTTTATTGAACTGCATGAACACCAGGTTCCAGATTTCGATGAAACGGTCGCCGTCTTCATCTGGCGAACCTGGAGGGCCGCCCCAGATTTCCGGACCGTGGTCATAGAAAATCTCGGTACAAGGGCCGCAAGGGCCAGTGTCAGCCATTTGCCAGAAATTGTCGGATGCGTAACGCGCGCCCTTGTTGTCGCCGATGCGGATTATGCGCTCTACCGGCACGCCGATTTCGTTTTTCCAGATATCGTAAGCTTCGTCATCTTCCTGATAGACGGTGACGGTCAGCTTGTCTTTTGGCAAGCCGTAGACTGTGGTCAGCAATTCCCAGGCGTAGTGAATCGCATCTTTCTTGAAGTAATCGCCGAAAGAGAAATTGCCCAGCATTTCAAAGAAAGTGTGGTGACGCGCGGTGTAACCCACATTTTCCAGATCATTATGTTTACCGCCGGCACGTACGCTGCGTTGCGCTGTCGTGGCACGGGTGTAGGCACGTTTGTCCTGGCCGAGGAACACGTCCTTGAACTGCACCATACCGGAGTTGGTGAACAGCAGGGTAGGATCATTGCCGGGTATCAGGCTGGAAGAGCGCACACGGGTATGGCCCTTGGATTCGAAAAAGCTAAGGAATTTATCGCGGATTTCTGACGAGTTCATAAATGATGGTTCTAAGCTGAAAAATGGGTGTAATTAATGGTGGTAACTGCCGATTATACGGTATAAATTCAGCACATTATCTATGGTGCCTGGTGACAGACAAGCAAGTTTGTTGAAAAACCTTGTTAAAAACAGAAGACCTCTCAACACAGAGGCACAGAGACACAGAGAAAAACAGGAAGAAAACTGTTTATATTTCCTTCAATTTATCGTTGTTTTATCGTCATCACCAGCAGCGATAAGGGTAGTGATACGCAAAAATTGTGATTATCTTTTTACAAAAAGAAAACCGCCAGCGGTAACTGGCGGCTTGCTTTAGATATGTTCCAGCTTAACCAGCAACATTGGCATTGTGTTTTTTATTACGGATTTTCTTGCTGGCACGGTTTTCTTCATGCTCAAGCTTGGCGCGCTCTGCCTTGGTGACAACGCCGTCGGCTTTGGCGACTTGCTTGTCGGCTTCTATTTTGGCTTCGCGCTTTTCCAGATTGGCAGATTCTTTTGCGGTCAATGCACCGCTCTCCATACCTTTGGCAATGCGCTTTTGCTGCACTTCCTGGCGCTTGTCGATATTCGGAGTATTGGTCTGTGCAAAAACCGAACCAGCGATCAGGGTAGCGACGAGGGCAGCAGCAAATTTGATGGATTTCATGGTTTTTCCTTTAAAAGAAGAATCGGTGTACATCGGCTTGTCAGGATGAGCAAACTGCCCATGCGCCATTAACGAAGTCGGAATTTCTTTTGATGACAAGGAAAATGTAATCGGTGTAAGCACTCGTAACCATATTTTCCTGAAGGAATTTTTAAAAATCTGCCGGTATCAGGTCTATCCTGTCAGTGCAAAATGCATCGACTCCCCAATGCAGGATTTCTGCTGCTCTCTCAGGCGTATTGACTGTGTAGCAAAACACACCATAACCAGCATCCTTGACTTCCCTCACCTGCTCAGGTGTCAGATATTTATGATTGGTATGCAAGGCTTTGGCTGCCAACTCCTGCAGGCGCGCTTTCCAGTCGGGTGTGACTTTATCCACCAAAAAACCGCGTGGTATGGTGGGCGCAGCATGTTTGGCTGCCATCAAAGCGGCAAATGAAAACGAAGAAAACAGCGGCAGATGCAAGGCATCGACTACAGCAACATCGGCAAACAGGGTTTGCGTCTGTTCTGCCACTACCCGCCCGGTTTCTTCTTCGGTACCTGGGGACGGTTTGATTTCCACATTCATCCAGATGCCATGCTGGCGGCAAAAACGCACAACTTCCGCATACAGGGGGACTGGCTCTCCCTTGAAGCTATCTGCGAACCACTTTCCTGCATCCATCGCCTGCAAATCTGTCGCCAAAGTGTCAGCCACGCTACCACTGCCAGGCACGGTTCTGCCAAATTCAGGGTCATGCATGAGCACAGGGACGCCATCCTTTGATAACATGACATCAAATTCCACGGCGGCAAAGCCGTGCTCCCATCCACAGCGCATCGCTGCCAGGGTATTTTCTGGCGCAAGAGTTCCACCACCACGGTGGGCGATGACTTTAGGATAGGGCCACATGATGCGCTCCGTACAAGTAGATAAATATAATATTAATAGGATAATCGAAGATGCCGACATCGTCGCTACAAAAAACTGCTCTTGGCCATATCCGTGTGCTGGACTTGACGCGGGTACTGGCAGGCCCCTGGTGCGCACAAAACCTGGCCGACCTGGGAGCAGAAGTCATCAAGGTTGAGCGGCCAGGCAGCGGCGACGATACCCGCAGCTGGGGCCCACCTTATTTGCGCGATGCAGAAGGCAACAACACGACGGAGGCAGCTTATTACCTGGCGGCTAACCGTGGCAAGCAAGCCATCACGGTAGATATCGCCACGCCTGAAGGCCAGCAAATCATCCGTGAGTTGGCAGCAAAATCTGATGTGGTGCTGGAAAACTACAAGGTTGGTCAGTTAAAAAAATATGGTCTGGATTATGAATCCCTGAAACTCGTCAAGCCTGATCTGGTGTATTGCTCGATCACCGGCTTTGGCCAGGATGGCCCTTATGCCCACCGTGCTGGTTATGATTTTATTGTGCAAGGCATGGGCGGCTTCATGTCGCTGACGGGTGAACGTGATGACTTGCCTGGTGGCGGCCCGCAAAAAGCCGGTGTGGCAATTGCTGACCTGATGACAGGCATGTATTCCACCATCGCCGTCATGGCTGCGCTGACGCACAGGGACAGGACAGGCGAAGGCCAGTACATCGACATGGCGCTGCTGGATGTACAAGTATCCATGCTGGCCAATATGAATATGAATTACCTGGCCAGTGGCAATGCGCCCAAGCGCTGGGGCAATGCCCATCCAAATATCGTGCCTTACCAAACCTTTGCGACGGCAGATGGTCATATCATTGTGGCCGCAGGTAATGATGGCCAGTATAAAAAATTCGTGCAGATAGGTGGCTTGCCTGAGCTGGCAGATGACCCGCGTTTCAGCACCAACCCAAAACGGGTTGAGCACAGGGATGTGCTGGTGCCGATACTGGCAGACATGGTCAGGCGCAAGTCCAAGCAGGAATGGATCAGGCTGCTGGAAGAGGCTGGTGTGCCTTGCGGCCCCATCAATACCCTCAATGAAGTATTTGAAGACCCGCAAGTGCTGGCGCGCCAGATGCAGATCAATCTGCCCCACCCTACTGCAGGGCAAGTGAAGCTGGTGGCCAGCCCGATGAAGTTGTCGGCCACGCCCGTTACCTATCCTTCTGCACCGCCTTTACTGGGGCAACATACCGGGAGCGTTCTGGCTGCCGTGCTGGGTTACGACGAGCAACAACTGCAAGCCTTGAAGGCCAAAAACATCATATAAGAAGCTGGTTCATATCCTATGGCGTGGCTTGCTCACGCCAGATTTGTCGGTCTTTACGACAAAAAACACTGCCTTTGTCCTGTTTATCTATTGCAGGAAGAGCAGGCAGGTTAAGCTGCAAGCACGAAGATACCCGACTACTGATGAAATGAACAACAAATTTTTGCATCAAATACAGACTTATTTACAGTCTAAATTAAAGTCTGAACATTATCAGAGCCTGGTAGGTGTTATCGGTGACATGCCACGCCTGCTTGCCATCAATCTGGCCTGTGGCTTTGGTGTTCACTATATCCTGCACGCCCGAGGTAAGCTGTTTGAGCATATCGTGTTTTCCATGTTCATAGGCTTTTCAGCTTATTTACTGATCAAGATATTCAAGCGTTTGTTCTGGGGCGCCGGGACACCAAACACCATAGGCTTTTACATCATGTGTATCGTGGTGGCACCACTGGCTTTAATGGTAGGCATGTCTATTGCAGCGCTGGCATTCAACTATCCTGTTCCTGATGTGACTGCGATTAAGTCACCATACCTGCTCAGCTCTATAGCCATGACTTGTATCGTCAGCTTTATCGCTGCCTGGTCATTCTGGAGCCGTGCCAGAATTTCAGAGTTACAGGCCGCTGCCGAAGCAGAAAAAGCCAAAAATGCTGCGATAGAAAAACAAGCTATGCAAGCGCAGTTGCAAATGCTGCAGGCACAGATAGAACCACATATGCTGTTCAATACCCTGGCTAACCTGCAGGGTCTGATCGCGATAGACCCGCCACGCGCCCAGCACATGCTGGCGCAACTGATTGTCTATCTGCGCAATACTTTAAGCTCTTCCCGCGCTGAGCAAACCACGCTCAAACAGGAATTCACACTCATGCAAGCCTACCTGGAATTGCTGGCAATACGCATGGGAAAACGCCTGCAATACACCCTGGATTTGCCAGACGAATTACAGCAAACCCCGATAGCGCCGATGCTGCTGCAACCACTGGTGGAGAACGCCATCAAGCATGGCCTGGAACCCAAGATGGAAGGTGGCAGCATCCATGTCGTCGCAGAAAAACAAGGTTCACAATTACACCTGAAAGTCATAGACACTGGCCTGGGCCTGCCCTTCAATTATGATGACAGCAAAAATGTCAGCAACGCAGCAAATAACATAGGCAATGCCAATATCCGTGAGCGCCTGCTGGCTCTGTATGGACCACAAGCCAGCCTGAGCCTGCAAGCCAATCAACCTGAGGGGGCAATTGCCCATCTCAATATCCCTATCAAAGAATAATCGCCATGACAGCCAAACGCGCCCTGATTGCTGAAGACGAACCCATACTCTCGCTAACCCTGCAAAAAATGCTGGAAAAACTCTGGCCTGATCTGCAACTCTGTGCAGTGGTTGAAAACGGCGTACATGCAGTGCAGGAAGCCCTCGACAAGCAGCCAGATATACTCTTTCTCGATATTAAAATGCCAGGCAAGACAGGGCTGGAAGTAGCGCAGGAGCTGGCAGACGAATGGCCGGACGACAAAGCCTTTCCACTGATCGTGTATGTGACTGCTTACGATGAATATGCGATAGAAGCCTTTGAACATTCAGCCTCTGACTATGTCTTGAAACCCGTCACTGAAGAGCGCCTGGCCAAGACCGTACAAAGACTGCAAGCCAGGCTGGCAGATGGTGTGCAAAGGCCAAATGAGCTGGATCGCGTGCTGGAACAATTGCGCCATCTGGTGCCCGGCCAGGCTCTGCCCGGGGGCAATAGCAGCAACCAGGCGACACCAGAACGTCTGCGCATTATCCGCGCCGCCGTCGGCAACCAGATACGCATGATCAATGTCGATGATGTACTGTATTTTGAAGCGACTGACAAATACATCAATGTCGTCACCAGAGAACATTCATCCCTGATACGCAGCAGCCTGCGTGAACTCTTGCCGCAGCTGGACAACAGCATCTTCTGGCAAATCCACCGCAGCACCGTCGTCAACACCCTGCATATACAAGTCGCCAACAAGGATGACACTGGCAAGATCACGCTGAAACTCAAAGGCAGTGAAGACAAGCTGCAAGTCAGCCGGGTCTATGCGCATTTGTTCAGACAGATGTAAGCTATATCCTCAAAATTAAAATTGCGCACCAATGACGAACCCAAAAAACTTAAACGATTTGCAATGGCAATGCACCAGCTTTGCCGAATTAAGCAATTTGCAATTGCATGCAATATACCAGGCGCGTTCTGCTGTATTTGTCATTGAACAAAACTGCGTGTATCAGGACGTGGATGGCAAAGACCCTTTGTCGCATCACCTGACTGCCTGGACGCCGGAAGGCGAAGTGGCGGCTTACCTGCGCATAGTCCCCGCAGGCATCAGCTTTGATGAGGCGTCTCTTGGCCGTGTCATCAGTACCCAGGAATGGCGTGGCACGGGTGTTGGCAAGCAGCTAATTGCAAATGGCATCAAGGCTTTGCATGCGCTCTACCCTGGCGCCCCTGTCCGTATCGGTGCCCAGGCTTACCTTGAAAAATTCTATGGCAGCTTTGGTTTTGAGACGGTTTCTGACATCTATCTGGAAGATGATATTCCCCATATCGAGATGCTGTTGGTCGCAAAAGCCAGATTAAATCGCTTATAATGCTGCCAAATCAATGACTTACTGAATTTCATCATGCCCGCTGTAATACAAACACCCGATAAACCCTACGTCAATATTTCTGCCTACAAGTTCATCACCTTTGATGACACTGCTGAAAAACGCCAGGTATTTCTGGATAAATGCAAGGAACTGAATCTGAAAGGCACGGTATTGCTGACGCCTGAAGGTATCAATATGTTCCTGGCCGGTTTGCGCCATGAGATTGATGCCTATATGGACTGGCTGCATCAGGACCCGCGTTTTGCAGACGTTGTCGCCAAGGAGAGTTTTTCTGATCACCAGCCCTTCACCAAGATATTGGTCAAGCTGAAAGCAGAAATCATCACCATGCGCATGCCGCTGATCAAGCCTGAAGAAGGCCGTGCACCTGCAGTGGATGCCCACACACTGAAACGCTGGCTGGATCAGGGCCATGATGACAATGGTAAAGCCGTGGTCATGGTCGATACCCGCAATGATTTTGAAGTTGACGTTGGCAGCTTTGACAACACCATCGATTATCGCATTGCCAAGTTCACAGAATTCCCGGCTGTTATCGAAGCCAATCGCGATGCATTAAATGACAAGACCGTCGTGACTTTCTGCACTGGTGGCATACGCTGCGAGAAAGCCGCCATCCATATGCAAAATGTTGGCTTCGACAGCGTCTACCAGCTTGAAGGCGGCATTCTCAAATACTTTGAAGAAGTGGGTGGCGATCATTACCATGGCGACTGCTTTGTATTTGACTACCGCACCGCACTGAACCCGCAGCTTGAAGCAACCGACACCAAGCAATGCTTTGCCTGCCGTGCCGTTGTCACACCACGTGAGCAATTGTCACCCTGGTATATTTCCGGCAAATCTTGCCCGCATTGCAAGAAAGAATCCACAGGCGCAACTGAAGCGGAAGCCACTATTGCTCAATAGTCAAAGCTGCTGAGATAACTCTTTCAGATCAAAGCATTACTGTTTAAAGCAGTAATGCTTTTTTTATTTTCCGCAATGAACTTCACCAGGTTCAATCAGTCTATTCTTCCACTAGTTCTATAAACAAGAGCGCCTGCTCAGACAAAAAAACATCCTATCCAGAGACCTCCTATGAAACGCTTACTACTCAGCACTCTCGCCCTCAGCCTGCTGGCCAATGTTGCCCAGGCAGCAGACCCCAGCCCGACCACGGTAGTTGCCAAAGCGACTGCCCTTGGTTCTGGCATTTATCCCGAGAACATGGATAAGGCCGTACGCGCCCAGGATGATTTTTATCGCTATGCGCAAGGTGCATGGTTAAGCGCCAATGAAATTCCGGCAGACAAATCTGACTGGGGCACGTTCATGAAGGCGCGTGAAGATGTGCAGCAGCAATTGCGCACCATCGTTGAAAGCGCAGCCAAAGATGGCAACAAGCGCGCAGGTTCAGATTTGCAGAAAATCGGTGATCTTTACAATAGCTTCATGGATGAGAAAAAACTCAATGCCCTTGGCGTTGCCGCATTGAAAAGCGAACTGGCACAAATTGCATCCCTGAAAGATAAAGCTGCCATCGCCAGACTCATCGCTCATTTCCATGAAATTGGTGTCAACACGCCTATCCGTGCAGGCGTAGGCCAGGACAGCAAGAATTCCAGTCAGTACGCAGTCGATATATCCCAGGGCGGGCTGGGCTTGCCAAATCGTGATTATTACCTGAAGCAGGATGATGCCAGGATGGCTGACATCCGCGCCAAGTACAAAGCACACATAGAAAAAATGCTGACCCTGGCTGGCGAAAAAAATGCCACGGCACAAGCGGACAATATCATCGCACTGGAAACCGCACTGGCCAAGGCACAATGGACAGCCGTGGAAAACCGCGACCCGGTCAAGACTTACAATAAATTGGCAGTCAGCGAGTTGAACAAGATGACACCGGCCTTCAACTGGACCAGCTTCGTGCAAGCCGCCCACATACATGGCAAGGTCAATGAGCTCATCATACAGCAGCCAAGTTTCATCAAGGGCTTTGACGAGAGCCTGAACAATTTCTCACTGGATGCCTGGAAGTCTTATTTCAGCTGGCATCTGATCAGTGCCTACAGCCCTTTCCTGTCGTCAGATTTTGTCAATGAAGACTTTGGCTTCAAGGGTGCCACCATCGCCGGCATCAAGGAAAACCGCAGCCGTGATAAACGCGGTGTCGCACTGACAGATCAGGTGCTGGGCGAAACCGTAGGCAAGATTTATGTAGAAAAATACTTTTCACCTGAAGTCAAACAGCGCACGGAAAAAATGGTGGGCTACTTCCTCGAAGCTTTCAAACAAAGCATAGAGACACTGGACTGGATGAGTCCTGAAACCAAGAAACAGGCACAGATCAAGTTGTCCAAAATCAGCGTCAAGATAGGCTACCCAAGACAGTGGCGTGATTATTCCAGTCTGACGATAAAGAGCGATGATCTGGTAGGCAACCTCATGCGCGCACGCAAGGCACGTTATGACAGGGAAGTTGCCAAGCTCGGCAAACCTATAGACCGTGAAGAATGGCATATGACACCGCAAACGGTGAATGCCTATTACAGCCCTGAGATGAATGAAATCGTTTTCCCTGCTGCACGTTTGCAATCACCCCTGTTTGATGTGAATGCAGAAGATGCATTCAACTACGGCGCGCTGGGCATTTCCATCGGCCATGAAATCAGCCACGCTTTCGATGACCAGGGCGCGCAGTATGATGGCGACGGTAACTTGCGTAACTGGTGGACCGCAGAAGACCAGGAAAAATTCAAGAAAAAAACCAGGGTGCTGGTAGAGCAATACAATACCTACAGCCCCCTGCCTGGCCACTTCCTCAATGGCGAGCTGACCCTGGGCGAAAACATTGCCGACAATGCTGGCATAGTCATGGCATTGCGTGCCTACAAGCTGTCGCTGCAAGGCAAACCTGCACCGGTGATTGATGGCTGGACTGCAGAGCAACGTCTGTTCATGGGCCTGGCACAAGCACGCCGTGGCAAATCGCGCGAGCAACGTGCAATTACCCTTATCAAGACAGACCCACACTCCCCTGGCGAATTCCGAGTCAATGGCAGCCTGGTCAACCATCCTGATTTTTACTCTTCCTTTGACGTCAAACCTGGCGACAAGATGTATCTGACGCCGGACAAGCGTGTCAGCATCTGGTAATCGATATCCAGTAGCATCGGCATCATCATGCTACCTGCTCTACTCAATACGTATGGCAGGTAGCATGTACAGTATCAATTTTCCCATCAAGTACGGTTTCAGGAACTCATTTGCCAGTAGGAACCCAGACTATTCTGGTATCACATTCCACGACTTCTTCTGTAACTATTTGCTACTGACGACAAATAGCTTGTGATTTTGTGGTCTTATATTATTGTAGATGTACTTTCATCTACTAATCAGGAGACCAAATGTCATTCGCTTTCCGTAAAATCGCCCTCATTGCTGCCCTTTGTACCAGCAGCCTGTTACCGCTTTCTGCACATGCGGGCCGTGGTTGCATCTCTTGCGGCCCCTCGGGCGGCTCTGAAGCCCTGTCCATGGGCGTAGGCATTATCATGCTTGGTGGTTTTTCCATGGTGGCCGGATCAGGTGAGATGATCGTTGATACCGTCAAGGCAGGTGCTGACGGCGTGACTGTCGTACTCAAAGGCTCTACCCAGGCCGTCAGTACCACGGTCAGGTTATCTGGCAAGGGCATAGAAAAAGTCGGCCTGGTCAGCGGTGCTGTGGTCGAAGTCAGCGCGACGACAACCGGTTATCTGCTGGTAAGTGCTGGCAAGGTAATCGCGTTTATCCCTAACGAAATAGGTACTGCACTGATGCATCACAACAAGGTCTGATCACTTCATATGCGCAAAAACTCACTGACGTCCCCAACCACGCTGGTGCTGTTACAGCGTGCCTTGATTATCCTCACACTGGCTTGTACAGCCCCGGCATTTGCCGGACGCTCCTGTGAGGAAAATGTTTATGACCCCAAGAAAGTCATGCAAGCATTGGAGTTTGCGCACAAGACGCAAATCAAGCTGGATGAAAGCCAGGCCAGGGTGGCCATCATTGCCCGCGTAGGCCAGGATTTATCCAAATACAATTTGCGCTATTCACATCTGGGCCTGATAGAACGCCTGCCCGATGACACCTGGTCAGTCATGCATGAGCTGAACCAGTGTGGCACGGCCAATTCAGAATTATTTAGGGAAGGACTGGGTAATTTCTTCATGGACGACATGTTCGCCTTTGAAACCATGATCCTCATCCCCAACCCTGAATTGCAGCTAAAACTGCAGCAAGTCATGGCGGATGGCCGCGCCAAAAACTTGCATGCCGCACGCTATAACATGCTGTCCTATGCGTATTCCACCACCTACCAAAACTCTAACCAGTGGGCGCTCGAAGTCATCGCAGCAGCGCAAGCCAATGACGTGCGCATAGAAAACCGCACACAGGCACAAGCCTGGCTGAAGTCAGCATCGTATAAACCGGACACCCTGCAAATCCCTTCGCTGACTCGCCTGGGCGCGCGCATGTTCCGCGCCAATGTGGCATTTGATGATCACCCCTTTGATCGTCGCATGGCAGGGCAAATTGATACGGTCACGGTAGAGTCCATAGCCCGCTTCATGATGTCACGCGACAGCAAGACCGAAAAAATCGTAGTGAAGTAATAGCGGAAATAATAGCTAAAGCAACAGACCAGGAAAAGACACCCGCCTTAGCAGATACATGGCCAGATTTCACCTGCTGGCCATGACTGGTATTGCACGTTGCCGCTATCGATCAATAGCTCATCTCATAAAAAAACCACACACTCACGAATTAGAAGTTTTATTCAAATACCAAGAATAATCCTTGCCCGCCATCCCCGCTTCCCGCTAGCATGCTTTTAGAATAATAATAAGTTTGCCAATATCAAGATGCAGGCAGCTGCTACAGCCCGCCCTGCATTGCCAGATTTCTATAACAATCAGAGACAAGAGGTAAAAGCATGGATAAATTTTGGCTGCAATCCTACCCCAAGGGCGTACCCGCAGAAATCAACTATCAACAATACACTTCCCTGGTGCATATGCTGGAGGATTCTTTCCAGAAATATGCAGCACGCAAGGCCTATGTTTGCATGGACAAATATCTGACCTATGGCGAGGTGGATGACCTGTCGAAAAAGTTTGGTGCCTGGCTGCAAAGCAAGGGGCTGGAAAAAGGCGCACGTGTCGCCATCATGATGCCAAATGTCTTGCAATATCCTGTTGTCATCGCCGCAGTCCTGCGTGCGGGCTATACTGCAGTCAACGTCAATCCCCTGTACACACCGCGTGAACTTGAGCATCAATTGAATGACTCAGGTGCAGAAGCCATCATCATCCTGGAGAACTTTGCCACGACCTTGCAACAGGTCTTGAGCAAAACAAAAATCAAGCATGTCGTCGTCACCAGCATGGGCGACTTGCTGGGCGGCCTGAAGGGCACCATCGTTAATTTCGCAGTACGCCATATCAAGAAAATGGTGCCAGAATTTTCTCTGCCAACTGCCATCAGCTTCAAGAAAGTGCTGGCAGATGGTGCGTCCCTGCAGCTCAAACCTGTGACCATCACGCATGATGATATCGCCTTCCTGCAATACACAGGCGGCACTACCGGCGTCTCCAAGGGTGCCACTTTGTCGCACCGCAATGTCACAGCAAATGTCCTGCAAAATGAAGCTTGGGCACAGCCTGCGCTGAATAAGGCTCCCAAGGTAGAGTCCATGACCATCGTCTGTGCCCTGCCGCTTTACCATATCTTCGCGCTGACAAGCTGCTGCCTGATGGGTACACGCCTGGGTGGATTGAATATTCTGATCCCCAATCCCCGCGATATTCCTGGCTTGGTAAAAACCTTGTCCGGCCACCAGATCAGCATGCTGCCTGCCGTCAATACCCTGTACAACGGTTTGTTGAATAATCCTGATTTTGCCAAGCTGGATTTCTCTTTGCTGAAAGCCTGCAATGGTGGTGGTACTGCCGTGCAAAAATCAGTGGCAGAACGCTGGCAAGCCGTCACTGGCTGCCCTATCATCGAAGGCTACGGCTTGTCTGAGACTTCGCCCGTTGCGACTTGCAACCCAACTGATTCAACCGTCTTCAGCGGCACCATAGGCTTGCCACTGCCCTCGACAGAAATTGCCATCCTCGATGATGCAGGCAACCGAGTGCCTCTGGGTGAGCCAGGTGAAATTGCCATCCGTGGCCCGCAGACCATGGTAGGTTACTGGAACCGTCCGGATGAAACCGAGAAGGTCATGACAGCCGATGGTTTCTTTAAATCAGGTGACGTTGGCATCATGGAAGCCAATGGCTTTATCCGGGTTGTCGACCGCAAGAAAGACATGATACTGGTGTCCGGTTTCAATGTGTATCCGAATGAAATAGAAGGTGTGGTTGCCGGTCATCCTGGCGTGTTAGAATGCGCATGCATAGGTGTGCCAGATGCCAATTCCGGTGAAGCCGTGAAACTGTATGTCGTCAAAAAAGATGCGCAGTTGACCGATGACCAGTTGATGACTTATTGCAAGGAACAACTGACTTCCTACAAAAAACCCAAATACATAGAGTTCCGCACTGAATTGCCTAAATCAAATGTGGGCAAGATTTTGCGACGTGAATTGCGTGACGAGAAAAAAGTCGCGTAAGTATTTTGAAGGGAAAGCATTGCGCGTTTCCCTTTAAGAGATAAAACAAAAAACGCCTGACTGTGGGTTTAACCCATTGTCAGGCGTTTTTTTATGTTAGGAAACTGTTCCGGCTTTTTGCAAGAGGCTCTGCCAGCGCGTAGCCTGCTTACCCAGTCGTTTGCTGCGGCCTATATACGACCAGGGGTTGATGAAGCGCGTCACATAACGCCATACCACCAGCGCCGTATCACCCGGCCTGCGTGGTATCACGTGCAGGTGTACGTGGGCCACATGCTGGTTGGCTGCCTTGCCATTATTCAGGACCACGGCAGTCGCTTCACTTTCGCCTCCCAGGCGCAAGGCTGATGAAAAACGGCTCGCCAGTGCAAACAGGTAGGCCACTGTTTCTTCCGGCAATTCTTCTATATGCTGCTGATGCTGATGCGGTATCACCAGCAAATGCCCGCGCGTCATTGGAAAAGCATCAAGTATGGCGATGCAATGCTGGTCGCGGTAAACCACCGCAGCTTCACTCTGCCCATTCAGGATGTCGCAAAAAATGCATCTGTGTGTGCTTGCCATCAATTCTTCCTCGTGCAAGTGGATCAATTAATCAAGGTCAATAAGCTAAATCAATAAGCCGAATCAATAAGCTGAATCAATAAAAAACCCGCCAGAGTATGGCGGGCTGGCCTCGTCATTCTTTATTTTCTTTATAGTCCCTGCGTCACCGCTTCTCGTTTCAGCTTATCACCATCACCCGCCATTTTTTGCAGCGCCGGATAATCGATCTTGCCATTGGAATTGAAGGGCATCTTGCGCAGTTCTATCAAATCCTGAGGCACCATATAGGCAGGCAATTGCAAGGTGCACGCCTTGAGGATTTCCATTGATGATACGGTAAAGCCGCAGCCATACGCAAGCAAGCCTTGCACGCTGCCGTCAGCAGCCAGGGGCCAGGGTACGACGGCGACCAGATCAGACCCGCCCAGGCGGCGGATGACCGCCTCCACTTCTTGCACCTCGACCCGATAACCGCGTATTTTTACCTGGTTATCAATACGGCCACCATACAGCAAACCGGCCTGTGCATCATGGCTGGCCAGATCACCGGTACGATACCAGCGGCTGGCCTGTTTGCCCTCGAAGCGCATATTGAGAAAGCGTTGTCTTGTCAGTTCTGTGTTTTCCCAATACCCCTGGGCCAGTTGCGAGCCACCCAGGTAGAGCTCGCCAGTCTCGCCATCGGCTACCGGTGCAAAATGCTCATCCAGTATCACGACTTCCTGTCCCGGCAAAGGCGTACCTATCGGCACTACGGGCAAAGCAGCTATGCGTTGATCGTCTGCCTGGTAAGGGTAGACGGTAAAGGCAATCGTCGCCTCAGTAGGGCCATACAAATTCTCTATGACGGAATTGGGTGCAGCGGGTTGCCAGTCCTGCGCCAGGCTGGTGGGCAGGGCTTCGCCACAAAACAGGCTGTATTTGAGGCTGGGCAAAATACCAGGGCGCAATGCGTTATAGCGCTTCAGGCAAGCCGCCAGTGAAGGTACGGAAAACCAGTGCGTCAATTCATGTTGCTGAACAAACTTCAACGGCATCATCATCACGCGCCCTGGCACACTGTACAGACAGGCTCCGGAACTCAGACTGACAAAGATATCATGCACTGACAAGTCAAAAGTGAAGTCAAAGAACTGGGTAAAACGGTCACCCGGCCCAGGCTGGTAGCGTTCGATGATGTTGGCAACATAGGTGCTGGCATTGTCATTGGTGACGGCCACGCCCTTGGGCAAACCCGTGCTACCTGAAGTGAAGAGTACATAGGCGACGGCATTGGCTTTTTGCGGCAAGGCCAGGTTGGCCGTATCAGCCTCTGCCAGCTGGCGCTTGAGTATATAGGTATGCTGGCTGGCACTGGCGGCCCAGGTGGGCAGGCTGTCTGTCTCAGGCATGAGTACCATCAAGGGGTCGGGATAAGCTTGCAGGATTTCTTTAGCCGCATCCATGGAACGTTCATCGACAACGATGGATGTCGATGAAGACAGTTCCAGCATGCGCAAATTACGCTGCGCCGGGAACTTGGCATTCAGAGGTACATAACTCATCCCTGCCAGCAAACTGCCCAGCACCGAAGCATAGGCAGTAATGCTGCGTTCAACCAGCACGGCACAACGTTGCTGATGTGCGTTTTTAATTTCTCTGCCGAGAGTGCGCGATATCCTTGCTACCCGCAGCAGCAACTCGGCATAGGTATAAACCTGTTCATCCACCCACAATGCATTGCTATTGGGATGATTTCTGGCGGCATTGAGAAAACCGCTAATCAATAAATTTGCTGTTTTTTTCATGGCAATACCTCTCCCTGGCCACCGTAGCGGCCATGTGTGCGAAACGCTGTATCAATTGCGCAATGCCTGCGGCAATCAATCCGCAGGGCATTGCTTTAGTTCAAGGTAGCTATATCAACTTGCGATCAACGCATCCTGTGCCTGAACCTGGTGCTGA
Source organism: Undibacterium pigrum (assembly GCF_003201815.1). Taxonomy (GTDB): domain Bacteria; phylum Pseudomonadota; class Gammaproteobacteria; order Burkholderiales; family Burkholderiaceae_D; genus Undibacterium; species Undibacterium pigrum. The sequence goes on along the minus strand of NZ_QJKB01000008.1, from coordinate 196,078 downwards.
TGCTGAGCAACAAATTGCTTGATCATGCTTGCCAGGTCTTCGTCATAGAAATGCGAGAAGTGATCGCCGTTTTCATCAAAGGACAACACGCCGTTTTCCAGTCCGGCTACCAGGAAGCGGCCCACATCAGGATGGGTCACCAGATCATTGCCGCCTACATGCACTAGTACAGGATGTGGTACATCAGCAGTCCATGCATCGGCACGCTCACTGAACAAACCATTCATCATGTTGGCATACCTGAACAGGGATTCCGGCGTGCGGAAAGGAACGCTGGTCATATATAGGAGGAAAGGGTCGGTACTGGTCAAAATGGTGGAGATCATTTTCCTGTCTTCACCATCATCCGAGGTCGCATGTGCACCATAAATCAGGTCGCAGTATTTTTGCGCAAAGCGATAATTGGCAGCGATTTTCGGGAATAGTGTACGGATATTTTTTTCAAATTCCGTGATCTTGATCTCATTCGATGCCGGCAATGAAACACCGCCATTGAGCAAGACTGCAGATGAAATACGATCAGGAAACTGGGCCATGGTACGCAGGCAGACCTGGGCACCACTACTCCAGCCAGCCACCGCAGCTTTGGCAATGCCAAAGTGATCAAGGATGGAAACCAGGTCCCTGGCATGGGTCAGGGAATGACATTTCGCCAGATCAAATTCATGCGTGATTGCAGGCACCCAACGGCTTTCCCAGGTGATGACCTGGAACTGATCAGACAGGCGTTTGGCCAGCGGGAACATGAAATCAGACGGCATGCCATAGGCGTTTGCCAGCACCAGTGGTGGCTTGCTGTTATCACCCAGTGTCAGCACGCACAGTTCCGTGCCATCTTCTGCCGTCACCTGAGTGCGGTTGAAAGTCGTGCCGCTTTGCTGTTCATCGAGCTCCTTGATGAAGGCAGTCAGATAAGTGCCATAGTCGGCCCAGCTCAGACCAGCATGTTTGGGCAGGCTGCGGGCGAAATTCTTGATGGTGCGGTAGTAGCCACCGTAGAACACGGTACGTTTGTCGAATAATTCTTCTATCGCTGTTGCCGGGGTATCACGCTCAGGGACGAAGTTGATGCTCTTCATGCCCAGTGCCACATCGATTTTTTCCAGCATTGTCTTGACGTTCAAGTCGCTGGAGTTGGTCAGGTGATACACCTTTTGATCGCCAAAACCGATATTGCTGAGATAAATCATATCGAACACACATTGATCCACAGGCACCAGATTGCCAGCTGCGGCCAGGTCACCGATGAGACGCAAAGGCGTCTGCAACTTGCTCAGGGTTTCGCGCAGGCGATACATTTCCTGTGTCAGGCCATAGATACCAAAACGTGTACCACCACTGCGGCGCGAAGCCAGTGGTCCCATGATGATGGCCGGGCGCAGGATGCGGTAATCCAGGCCATTGGCATCACAGTATCTGGCGACTTCATGCTCGCCTTCATTTTTACTGCTTTCGTAGAAATTGTTATAGGCAATATCGACAGGATGCAGGGTCTCAGGTATATCTCCAGCCACGCGGCCAGAAGTGTAGGCAGTGGAGATATGCAGATAGTGTTGGCAATTGGCGCGACGAGCCAGGTCCATCACATTTTGCGTGCCATTGATATTGTGATGATAGATTTCTTCTTTGTGGCGGTCTTCAAACTTCAGGCTGGCTGCACAGTGCCAGAACTCTGAGATATTGCCAGCCGCGAGCTTTTCCATATCAGCCTTGCTGATCGCGCACATGGTTTCTGTCATGTCGCCGAGTATGTATTCCAGCTTGCTGTCTATGTCAGCCTTGGGAATGGGCTGATTGTAAGCCGAGGCACATACTGCCAGCGCATCATAGACGCGCTGTTTCGCATGCTCCTGTGACTCGCCCCTGACCAGGACATAAATCTTGCCGCTCTGACGCAAACGCCAGAACAGGAAATTACTGCCGAGGAAACCGGTAGCGCCGGTCAGGATAATATTTTTTGTCGTATTGCGGTGGCGGTTAGTCAATTCCAGCAAATCACCGTAGCGATAATCAGTTAATTGGTGTTCCATCTTGTTTGTCCTTGTAATTATTCTGCAGATAAGCGTGTCGTTAAGGGAGCGGATTGAATGTGATTTACTGCATGTAATGCAGTTGCACCCTGTCCAGCGTCCTGACTTTGTCGAGTACGGTGTCGTCAACAACAACTTCCTTGCCACTGATTTCTTCTATGACGAGTACATATTCCACAAAGCTGAGGGAATCGACTACATCGTTTTCTATTAAATCAAGGTCGAGCGGGATATCGGATAGATATTTTTTCTTCGACAACAGCCACTGTCTGACTTCATTGATCTTGTCAAGATTGATAATCTGGTTCAAAACTTGTCTCCTTCTGGATTAAATTGGTGTCTCCCAGCAAAGCCAGGACTTTCTTGAGCAATTCACGGGTATGAAATTCTTGCCGCACTGGATGGCTCAGCAATGCGCTGCGCACGGCAATGCCACTGGCAAAACCGGCATCGCGATACATGGTCGGGTTGTATAAGGATTCGATCGTGACCTGCACATACTTGCGCAAGTGATTCGAAATTGTCTGCAATACTTCTGGCGGATAATCTTCGGTAATACCTTCAGCGAGCCTGGCCAGCAAGATGCGGCCAAAGGTGATGTGGCGCGATTCATCATTGCGATGCGCTTCATTGATTTCACGTATGAAAGGGTGGACCCTGTCATCCAGCGCGATCTTCAGGTTGTAGTAATGGCCGACTTCTTCAAAAATGAAAATCTGGGCGAAACGTACCAGCACAGCAAGCCGCGGATCAAGTTTCAGCGTCGTGATCTGTAATTTTTTATTGCCGTAAATCTTGCCTGCATAGTTTTCGCAAAACTTGGCGAAGTACCACATATGCTGGTTTTCTTCATCGATGAAATGATGCAGGTAATCATTTGCTTCTTTCAGCATGGGCGTATGCAAGAGTTCTGCCACGCCTGAGATCAACTCCTGCTCACCGGTTACATTGAGGCTGAAGAGATTGATGCATTCCCATTTGCTGAGCAATTTGCGCTGGGCTTCTGTTGCCTGCTCGTAATAGGGTGTGCCATAGATCGTCAATAATTCAGGGCTTACCCACCAGTCGGCTTCGCTGATATCGTCTACCCAGTCAAAGCGGGTAAAACTGAATACATGTCGCTCACGGGATAGCTGGACCAACTTGGCTATCCTGTCGGTGTACATGGTTTGTGTGATGCTCATCGTTTCCTGTCTCCAACATTACTTATTAATCAGTTAATTTTTATATTGCCATTTTGTGATATCGCTTTAACCACATTAATAAAAGTCCAACATTGACGTCCATCAAATTCGATAGAATTTTTCATCTAAGTTTCTGGCACAGAACTTGATCACGATAGGCCGGAAAAACCTAAGCCAGGGATGTAAAAATCACCAGATTGAGACACAGAAGGGAGAATCCGCTGATATTTCTCAGCAGAATTTTTGTTGATGGCGCAGGCTTGATGAGCAAGCAGACCAGTGCATAAATAGTGGCAAAAAAGACACACACTATCATTTCCAGAGAAAATAACTTGCGGCCGGAAACTGTGATCAAAATAGCACAACTCATACAAGCCAGCAAATTCATCAATCCTATTCCGAAACAAGTCTGGAACAGCGTCAGGACACCCGCATAACCGCTATGCAGGTCAAGCTTGCGACTCAGTTCATATTGCAGGGCACCGGCATATAACACCAGCATGAACAAGGCATGCGGTACATCAAAGTCAGCCCAGTCTGTGCTCAGAGAGAATTGCCAGGCAGCAAAACCGGGCAGCAAAAGGTAATGCAACAGCGAATACAGAATCGGCCGGCCTGCCAGACCAGGATGGGCCAGCAGGAAGGCACTTAGCATCAGAGCAAACCAGGTGAGCAGCGCCTGGCTGCGTTGAAAGGACAGCAAGTAACATAATTGCGCCAGCAAGACCAATAAGACCACTAGCCACAATTCCTGCTGGCTGACTTCGCCGCGCAGCAAGAATGAATCTCGCCCCGCTCTCTGATCCGTGGAAAAATCCAGCAGTTCATCCAGCAGCTTCAGCAGCAGGAAAAAGCTCAGGGACACTATCCAGGCCAGGATCACAGCCCAGGTGGCAAGTGAGTGCACAGACAGTACACACGTCGCCAGAAACACACTGGAAAACAACAGCCAGTCCTGCCATGAAAATGCCTGCCGCCCCCAGGTCAGGCAGCGCATTGCGGTTTTCATCTGCGACACACCAGGCCAGCAGCCCCATCCAGTTGCACTTCGTCGCCATCTTTCAGCAAGGCACTGATGCCACGCAAACCCACTACGGCGGGGATGCCCATCTCCCGCGCCACCACGGCAGAATGTGAAAGCACACTGCCGCGCTCGACGATCAAACCCGATATGCAGGGGAAGAATGGCACCCAGCCCGGATCAGTGCGGCGCGTCACCAGTATCTCGCCATTCAACTGCACATCACGGGTATCGTGTACCACCTTGACCCTGCCCTGCACCAGGCCAGAGCTGCAAGGCGTGCCTTTGTAGAGGCCCGCAACATCATCAATCATGCCTGCCGCGGCTGTGTCATCGGCACTGACCACGACCATGCGTTCTGGTCGCAGTTCACCATAGAAATGCAAACGTGGCGGTACTTCATCAAGCGTATGAAATGCGGCTTGTTCACGCTGGCGCAAGGGGATAATCCCGTTTGCCACATCCTGGCTGACGGCGCGTTGTTCTATCAGGCCAAATACTTCATCTATGCTCAGCAGATAGATATCTTCCACTTTTTGCAACTGCCCATTCTTGACGAAGTTGGCCCCCATCGCCCTGGTCAGATAACGCACAAAACCAAACACCTTGGTCCGGTAGAAGCGCAGTTCTTCCCTTTCTTTCACACAAGCGCGGGCATTGCGTATCAGCCACCAAGCCAGCAGGCGCAACAGGATATTGTTGCCACAGGCTTGCAATACGCTTTGCTCGGCAGTTTTTGCAACCTGGGTGTGTTCGCCATCAGCATCCTGGCTAATGGCATCATCGGGCATGAGGTAGTTTTTAAGCGCCTGTATGATAAAGGCAGGGTCATCCTTGATACTGATTTCTTCCAGCTTCAACTCATTGATGCAGCGAAATCCAAATTCATGTCGATAGGCATCCATGCGCTGCTTCAAGGCTTGCCATTCTGGCCCATGAGCTGCCTCTATCATTTGCTGCAATTCACGCACGCCATAGTTGCGCATGGCAAAAGTCAGATCAGGCACCTGCCTGATCCAGGCAGCGATGTCCATCAACATATTGGTAGGAGCCACGCTGGCCATGCCACCCTGCCCGCACAGCAAGTCATTATGCAATAGCGAAACTTGCTGTTCATCCTGGCAGATATAGCGCTTCAGGAACAGACGCAACAAACCATGGAAAGTCTCGGCAAAAAAATCATTGATGATAGGCGCACGCCAGTCGTTCAGGAGACGCTGTTCCACCCTGTCATAGGTGGCCAGCAATTCGACATTGTTCAAACCTGACATATCCAGTTGCATGTATGGCTGCATGAATACATCAAAATCACTGGCAAAGCAGCGGCATATGCTGTGGCGGCGCAGATAGAAATAAGTCATGCGCACACCCGCAGTCAGGGCACGCCAGCCAGATGCCAGACGCCCGCGCTGCATGGTATGGGCAAGCCCGGCCGTACCCGACCTTGCCTGCACACCGATGGAGGCGTCGAAGTTCTTTTTATTGGTATCAAAAAATGGCAGCAATGAAAGGCTGCGATACCAGCTATTCAAATTGTAATAAACATGGCCCTGATAGTAAGCGAGCATATTGCGAAATACTGGCTTCAAACTCTGTATCTCAGATGCAGGCACACCAAACAAGCCATAAAATTGTTCATAGACTTTTTCATATACCCTGCTGGCAAAAGAAAAAGTCAGCGGTGAAGTCACGCCGGAAAAACTTTCTACAATATTGGAATTGTCCAGTATGGTCCTTGCCGAGAACTTGCAGATATGCGAGAGATTGGAAACTGGCCTGGCCTGCAGTATGTACAACTGGTCTTTAACAAATCCCCATTCTATGTCTTGCGGTATGCCACCATAAGCGAGTTCTATATCATGTGCTACCTGAGCCAGTTGTCGCACTTGTTTCTCAGTCAGGCAGTCCTTGTGCGCGATCGCTGCATCGACATTTTTACGCTTCAGGCCATGGCGTTGCTCCTCATCGAAAAACAGGCCTGCCGCTTTTTCGACGATGACTTTTCTGGCGACAGCGCCTGACTCATCTATATACCAGGTATCACAATCCATCTCGCCGGAAACCACGCCCTCGCCTGCGCCATAGCTGGCACTGATGACCATTTCATCGGGATTGCAATTCATGGGATTGCCGGTAAACACCAGGCCAGATACATCGGCAAACACCATGCTCTGCACGACAACGGCAGGCCGTATGCAATCGCGCGTCAATGCATGCTCAGACCGGTAGGCAAAACTGCGGTCGTTATAGGCTGAGGCATAACATGCCAGTATCTTGCCGAAGATGGATGCATCCGCAGGGACGAACAGGAAACTGTCCAGTTGACCAGCAAAAGAATGCGTGCTGGCATCTTCATCTACGGCGGAAGAACGGACAGCAAAATGCTCACCCTGCCCCGCCAGCAGACGCAAGATTTCTTGCTCAGTGTTGGCGTCGAGTTTCTTTTCCAGTATTAGTTGACGCGCTGCGGCCATGGCAGCATCACGCTCAGGCCCAGCGCTATTGGCTGCAGCTAGGCAAAGCCCGTCGAGTATGGGCAAGTCTGCACCCATCAATTCTTCAAAGAAGGCGACCGGCAAGACGATGAAGTAAGGGACCTGGAAACCCGCGAGTTTCATTGTCAGCAAATTCTTGCCCTTGCCGCCCAGTTGGGCAACACTGGGATTCGCCTGTGTTGAAGACGAAGAAATAATTTCAGTTTGCATGTGTTTCCTGGATGCTGGATGGAGTCAGCAATGATGGGGTCAGTAATGATGGGTTCAGCAATGAATAAGCAATACCCTCCCCCTGCCTGACCAAGGTCTCTATGCCTAGTGCGCTGTGCTGCCGGATATCGGCATCAATGCTGATGACCCCAGCCTTGAAAAGTAAAATGATGGTAGAACCACCAAAATCGAAATAGCCTTTTTCTTCACCGCGTTCAACCAGGCCACCATCGACCTTGTGCTGGGTGATGCGGCCAACCACCAGGGCGCCCACATCAATTTGTATGACCTCACCAAAGTTGCGGGTTTGTATGCTGCAATATTCACGCTGGTTTTCTGTGAACACTGCCAGCATGTTTTGCAGGGCCAGGGGGCTGACTGAATGCAGGTAGCCATTGATACGCCTGACTGGCCCCTGCATGCCGTGGTCGATATGGATGTAGCGGTGATAATCGGCCGGTGCCAGCCTGAATACCAGGCAATCACCATCACGATATTTATCTGCCAGTTTTTCATCTCGCAGCAATTGCGCCAGGCTGAAATGCCGCCCCTTGACTGGCAAGACCTGGTCAGCCTGTATCTTCCACACTGACAATCGTGCATCAGCAGGAGAAAACAGGATGCGCTGGTCAGCAGGTACAGGACGCGAACCAGCTTTCAGTTTGCGCGTGAAGAAAGCACTGAAACAGGGATAGGCATGCAAGGGCAGCTCAACCTCGGCAATATCAATGTCGTGCAGCACAACAAATGCCTGGATTTGCCTGGCAGAAGACTTGCGCGACTTCAGCCAGCCATACAGTCTTGAAAACCAGGTTCTCTTGATGAAGATATCCGCCAGTGCCAGGCCAAGAGGGTGGCCGTAAAAAAACTGCATGAAGCTTTTTTCAAACACTTGCTCGCTGACCAGACGTGCCTGCTTCCTGTCATATAGCGTGATTTCAGAAACAGCACTCATGCACCGGCACTCACAGTTCTGGCACTACCCGGTTTGCGAAAACGCAGGCGTGAAATAAACAGGCTGCCAATCAGCAATGGCCATACATGCAACAACCACAATAGCCACGACAAAGGCCATGACAGCAAACCCGGCAGCATGGTCACAGGCAGCAGCAAGGCAGCATATGTCACGGGCAAGCCGCTGTAATACTTGCCCCGGCTATCTTCCAGCAAGCCATGCACAGTAAAATAAGCCAGGCGCAATACGGCGCAGGCTACATAAAATCCGGCACACAAATAAAAACTGACAGATGGTGAAGGTTGCAAGGCATAGATGAACACCATGGGTGCCATGCCAAAATTGATAACGTCGACCAGGCTATCAAGCGTCTGGCCAAACTGACTTTGTGCATCGCTGCGCTTGCCATGAGCAGACATGCTGCGCGCCACATGGCCATCCAGCAAATCGCAAATGCCTGCACACACCAGGGCCAGCAGCGCAAACCCGGGATAAGCATGCAATGACAGTATCATGCTCGACAAGCCACACAGCATGCCAGTCAGCGTAATGAGATTGGGAAGATTAAGATAAGCGAGTATCAGCATGGCGCAATCAGAATTTTTGATTTTTCAATTTCAACTGGAACAGCAACCAGTTCACCATCAGATGCAAACCACCGCAGATAATGACGATCTTGACGGCATCTATCCATTGCACGGGCATCAGCAACATCGCCAGCAATAAACAGCCAAGGACAGAATCAATCTGGTCAATGACGATGAATAGCCTGCCCTTCCAGCCATGGCTATTCTGACCGGGTGCGATGTCGAGGCGACGCTTGATATAACTGTTAGGCAGTTCTGCCAGCACATAGGCCAGGCCCAGCAGGGCACCTGTCAGTGCGGCCTTGAACAGGCAGTCAAGGCTGATAGTCGCTGCCAGATTGAGGAGCAAGAAAATCATTGCGGACCAGCAGGCAGTGCCTATCACCATGCCCCAAAAACCCTTCCAGGTTTTGTTGGCACCAAACAGGCGGCGGCCATCGCTGGCAAGGCGACCTGCATCCATGGGATGTTTCCAGCTATCAAGCCACTTTGATTTGACAAACACCATATTGCTGACACCACCCAGCAGCACAGGTGCAATCACCTGCGTCCACAATGCTGCCTCATTCATGGATGACCTCGACCAGACCACGTCCGCCATCTATGCGCACCAGTTGCCCATCCACCAGCAAGCCTGTCAGGTTTTTGACGGCCAGCACAGCGGGGATGCCATATTCGCGTGAAATCACCGCGGCGTGCGACAGCAAACCGCCTGTCTCAGTCGCCACTGCTGCCAGCAAGGGAAATTTTGCAGTCCAGCCCGGATCGGTAAATCGGGTGATGAGAATATCGCCCTTTTCCAGCCTTTCTGCATCCTGGATATTGGCGATCACCTTGACCCGGCCTTCGACTACGCCCTGGCTGCAAGGTATGCCCTTGAAACTGGTAGCTGCTGCGCTGGCATCGGACAATTCTGCCGTTTGCAAGAAACCCGCACCTATCTCGTCTGGTGGTGTGAAATGGCGGAAGGACTGGTAATAGTCGCGATTCTTGCGCCAGCGCTGGCTGGCACTGGTCGCATCCAGGCTGCCATCCAGTACGGCAACAACTTCATCTTTGCTGAGATGGAAAATATCTTCGACCTGTTCGAGTATGCCTGCGCCTTGCAAGTGCTTACCAACGCGTAGCGTCAGTTGTCTGACCCAATAGTAATAAGCTGTCGACAGGTCACGCAATTCTTCACGCCACCACAGGTAAAAGCGTAATTCTTCTATCTTCTTCAACATGCCAGCACGTTTATGGAAAGGCAGGCTGGCTGCGAATTGCCGCATTTTTTCTGCATGCTTTTCTGCCTGTTCATGGACACCATCATGTGGATTACTGCCGCCACCCAGCGCCAGGCATTGCTTGAGATTTTCAAATATGAATTGCGGGTTTTCGCCAAAGCGTTCTACGGTAATATCAAGTTCGCGGGTAGAACGATACTTGTGACGTTCCACTACGGCGGCCACCTTGTCCATGCCCATGAAGGGTGAACCGTTTCTCCAGTCGGCGATCAGTTGCGCCATGGGTGTATCAGACCAATAGGCGGCGGCAATCTCATTCTTGCGCAAGTCTTGTGCGCAATCCCATAAATCTATATTCAGATGCAGATGGGACAAACCTGCCAGGCCGGAAATGAAATCCAGTACAGTGTAGCTGGATTTCAATTTCTTGAAATCGTCACGGAACAGTGTCATCACATTATTGGTGCTGAAGATGTGATGGAAGTAGGTGTACTCGCTGCGATAGTATTCTTCGTTGACAAAGCGGGTATAGAAAGCAGGCAAGTCTTTATCCTGCAAGTTTGCCAGCACCTCAGGCAAGGCTTCCAGCCTGGCCATTTGCTCTTGCTTGAAGCCAGTCAGGCGAGACTTGCTGCGCCAGATGATCCATTTCAGCCGTATCAGCACATTCACACCACGTGCCAGTATCTTTGCTGTCATGGGTGTGACATGACCATTGCCTTCATAGTTGACCTTGACACCCACGCTTTCATCGAATTCACGTTCGACAAAGCCAGGCAGGGTTTTCACACCGGCCTTGATGGCACTCAGGTTCCAGTAAGGACGGGCAAAGAACATGCGGCCCCAGGCATCGACCTTGAACTCGGGATGTATGCGTATGCTGCTGGTGTAATTAGGGCAAATCGCTTCCCAGATATAGTCGTAGAGCGACCACATATACGTCGAGCATACAGAGGAAGAGACACCACCATCCTTGAAGTCGGCATTACTCCATTCCATATTGACGCCGGCATAATGGATGGCGGTAATCGGCCTGGCCTGCACGAAGTAAAACTGCCCACCCTGCATGGTCCATTCTATGTCCACCGGAAAGCCATAGGATTTTTGTATTCGCAGGCATTCTTGCGCCAGCATCAATACCTGTGCTTCATCCAGCACATGGCGCGAGCCTTGCTGCTCATCCAGCATCTCGGTTACATTACTGCCATCTGCCTGCGCCAGGATGCGCAAGGCCTTGTGATTTATGTCTCTGCCAGTTATTTCTTCGCAATACCAGTCATAACGATATTGATCAGGCGTCATCTGCCCGGCCACCAGGGCTTCACCCAGGCCGAAGCAGGCTTCAATCACCATCTCTGTATCATGCCCGCTTTGCGGATTGACTGAGAATGCCACGCCGCTGGCGTCGGCTATCACCATGCGCTGGAGTATGACTGCCATGCTCCCCTGTTCAAGCGCAATGCGGTTATGCGCGCAATAGCGCACCACACTGTCACCGAACAGCGAAGCCCAGCACTGCCTGATGGCATCCTGCAAGGCCAGTTCACCGCGCACATTCAATACTGTTTCATAGATACCGGCAAACGAAGCACCTGCCAGATCTTCTTGCGTGCAACTGCTGCGCACAGCCCAGGCCGCATTTTTCTGAGTCTCACTCAAATGGCGCAAGGCAAGGCTGATATCAGGCGGCATGCTACCAGCCAGCAGGCTTTGCCGGAAAGCGGCGACGGCATCATCGACACCGACTGCATCCGGCGTGCGCAGTTGCTGCAACACTGACTCCTGCATGGCCGAGAGCTGGTTATGCACGATGAAGTCGCGGAAAGCCTGGGTGCTCAGCACCAGGCCATCTGGCACCTGCACACCTATTTTCAATAAGGCCAGCTGCGAAGCAGCCTTGCTGCCAACAATGGCCAGCGCATCGTCCTGCTCCTGCAGTTCAGTAAAGGTATAGAGGTTTTTCATTCGTGACATCATTAACATTAATAACTCGCTTCCAGGCGCGGACGCGCCAAAGTCAATCCATGTAATTTGGCGAGCCGGGATATTTCCTGCACCTGGTCCTTGGTAATCTTGCCGTAGCTATAGTGGGATTTCAGATTGGCAAAGCCCATGATGATGGTTTCTGCATTGCAGGCAAAAGCCAGGCCCGGCTCCAGTGGTATGCCTGGTATGGTGTAGGCAGAATCCAGTGGCAGCCTGACCATGCCACCCTGTATCACCACGACATTGCTGCATTGCTCACGCACCGAGGCGTCGACATCCAGCGGTACTGCAATATCGCAAATAACCACGGGGCCCTCTGCTATGTGTTGCGGATAAATCAGGGCGGCAGGCGTGGTGCTGGCACTCAGTATCAGGTTGGCTTCTGTCAGGTCATCCAGATTTTCACTGATACGGATGGGTGGATTGAGCGTTTCCTCCTGCAATGCCTGATACAGATAGGCACCAATATCGACAGGGCGGGCAGCAGCAGGCAGGGCCAGCAGTTTATCGACACAGGCATAGGTAGCCAGGGCGCGCGGCACACCACTTAATGCCGCCCTCGTTTCCCGTTTCGCCAGCAAATCTTCAAACGCTTCATCGTAAATATTTTTTGCAAGCTGTTGCATGCGCCTGATCGATGCAGTAGTACCTATCAGCAGCAGGCGTGGCACGTGGCTGGCCATGAGTTCAGAATAAATACTGGCGATATTGCCAGCCGCCCCTACGGCAGCAAAGCAGCTTTTTTCCAACTCTATGCCTTGCTCGGCAGCTGTGTCCAGCAGGGCCTGTATGCCCATGGCCACGGTCAGCGAATTGCCACTGGTCAGGGCAACATCCTGGCGCAACTGCACGCGCTTGCAGTTGCCAGTCACGACAGAACTGTAGCCACCAAAACCTATGGCTTCGCAACCACGTTCAACGGCATAGTCAACTGCCCTTTGCACGCAATCCCTTATTTCATGCTGTTTGCCTGCCTTGACTTGCTCGACGATCATTTCAGAATCAAAATAAAGCGTGATGAATTCCAGCAGTACGCGCTCACCCGTGATGGATTCTATGACTTCCGATTTATGTACCAGCGGCCCCACCATGGGACTGAGTTTGCGCAGCCAGGCAGATGCCTCGGCATCGCTGAAATTGGCCAGCGAAGGGTCCCAGTGACGCAAATTGGAAATGATGGACAAGTGGCCGAGAAAAGCGACTTTCTTTTGCACATTTATTTCTTCATCTGCGTCTGCATCTGCTGTGCTTGTGGCATGTGGGAACATGGCGCGGTAATCATCCATCTCATCCAGAGCAGGCACATGCCGGTTACCGATGATGTAATTACTCATCTCATAGGCATTTTGCCGGCGCAGGATTTCACAGACATGGGTCAGTGCCGCCATCAGTTTCTGGCATTCTTCATCCGTGATCAGCGCCGCAGGTTCCAGCCTGATGGTGGCCGGGCTGGATAAGGTAGGTGCCACCCGTATGCCATGCTTGTTCAACAGGTAACCAGCAATCACATAGCCGAGCCGCCCTTCCATGAAGATATCGCGCAAGGTCGTGCTGCCTTGCTCACGTGGCATGAACTCCAGGCCCAGCAAAAGACCTGCACCACGCACTTCACGTATGACTTCAGGGTAAGTTTGCTGCAAGCCATTCAGCGCCTCTGTCAGCTTGCGTCCCTTGCTGGCACATTGTTCAAGCAGGCCTTCTTGCTCAATCACATCCAGTACCTGGCAAGCCAGGCTGGAAGAATAATCATCTTCAGCAAAAGTGGAGCTGTGCAAGAGGCCAAATTCTGGTTCATACCACTCCTCGTCCACCAGTATCGCGCTGATTTTTGCCAGCGCGCCGCCCAGGCTTTTTCCTAACAGACAGATATCCCCGCGTATGCTCAGTTGCTCTGCATACAGCAGGCTGCCTGTGCGCCCCATGCCGGTTTGTATTTCATCAATCACCAGCGGGAAATCGTGGGCATCTGCACATGCGCGCAAACCCTGCAGATACCCGATATCAAGAGGATGGACACCGCCCTCACCTTGTATGGGTTCCACAAAAAAAGCAGATACATTGCTAAATTCCTGCCTTTGCAGAACAAGCTCACCATCGCTTTCCAGCACTGTATACAAATGCACCCTGCTGCTGACGATCACATCCTGCACCGCATCAAGCTTGCCTGGTTCAAGAAAATGCACGGGTGCGCCAAGGCGTTCGAATGGTTGCCGGTAGCTGCTGTTGTTCGTCAGTTGCAAAGCCCCGGTAGTCTTGCCATGGAATGCCCTTTCCAGGCCCAGCAAGACTGGCCTTGCCGATGCAGCCTTGTGATTGAATTCCGTCAGCAAGGCAAACTGTTCAGACAGTGGCAAAGTGCTGGCAGCTTCACCCAGCAGATCATGCAAAATGTTCAGATCAGCAGCCCGCATGCTCAAACCTTCGCTTGATGCTCTGGCGGCTTCATACAAATCGCCATCTATACGTTTTTGCAGACGGTCTATGCGGGCGCGCTTGCCAAATTCAGCCAGCTTCAGCGCCAGCTCTACTGCTTCAGCACCAGAATTGGCCTGCAAGACCATATGCGGCCTGCCAGTGGTAGCTTGCATGTGCTCTGCCAGTCGCCGCCCCAGTTCGCCCGCATGCCGGCGCATGCCGAGTTGGCCGTGATGCACCATGCCGCCCTGTAGCATGGCGACTGCATGTGTCACCAGTTGTGGATGATTGTGTCCCAATAGCGTGGAGCCATAGCCACCCAGAAAGTCGATAACTTCTTTTTCACTGCCATCGTCATCGTGATACCAGAGGCGACTGCCTTCGCCCTTGAAATAATGCTTGTCCAGACCTGCGATATTCAACATTTCACTTAGTCTGGGCTGGCAGTACTGCGCATAATCAGAGGAAGAAGCTGTATTCAACTGCGGATTCATCTTATTTCTGTTTCCTGAATAAAAACATTGCCCGGTGATACAAAAGCCTGGCCTGAGTACAAAATCAAAGTGTGAAAATACCTGAACCCAGGCCATGAAATGGCAGGCACATACTCACAATAACGATCCAGACAACGAGGGGAGGACGGACCAAGATGGCCCGAAGATTTGTTTTATATTAATATCAATTAAGCATGCCCCACAAAGATTACGATAGAATCATCCATCTATTTTTCTGGTACATAAAATGCTAAATATCAGACGCCTGGCGTTGTTATACGGGCAAAGAACAGGTATCAACCCATGCAAGGGGCATGCATGAATCAGGCTGACAAATCCCTGCATCAGGACATAGACCGCATTTATCAGCAGGAATCGCGGCGGGTATTTGCAACCCTGGTACATTTGCTGGGCGATTTTGATCTGGCAGAAGAAGCCCTGCATGAAGCCTTCAAGGCAGCGCTGGAACAATGGCCAGAGAAGGGCATGCCCGAATATCCCTACACCTGGCTGGTGTCGGCAGGACGTTATAAGGCGATAGACAGCATACGCAGGCAAAAACGCTTTGATCCATTGGATCAGCACATGGAAACCGTGGAAGCGCTGGTGGATGAAAGCGCACAGCCGGGTGAGCCTGCAGCCACATCATTGATTATGGAAGACGACAGGCTGCGCCTGATCTTCACCTGCTGCCATCCAGCCCTGGCTGCCGATGCCCAGGTCGCGCTGACGCTGCGCGAAGTCTGTGGCCTGACAACGGAAGAAATCGCTCATGCCTTTCTGACGCCGCCCCCCACCCTGGCACAGCGCATCGTGCGCGCCAAGGCAAAAATCCGTGATGCAAAAATCCCTTATCAAGTTCCTGAAAAAGAAGAATTGCCAGCCCGCCTGCATAGTGTGCTGAGAGTAATTTATCTGGTTTTTAATGAAGGCTATTCCAGCTCAGCCGGTGCATCTGCGTTGCGCCTGGACCTGGCAGCAGAAGCCATACGGCTGACACGCCTGTTGCAAGACTTATTGCCCGAGCCAGAAGTCAGCGGCCTGCTGGCCCTGATGCTATTGCATGAGTCACGCCGCCCTGCCCGCACTGACGCCCAAGGTGAATTAATCGCACTTGACCAGCAAGACCGGCAGTTATGGAATCAGGCACTGATACAGGAAGGCTCAGCCTTGGTGGAGCAGGCTTTGCGTGCCGGTCGCTTTGGGGCATACACGCTGCAAGCGGCAATTTCTGCAGTCCACGCAGAGGCGACCGCATACACTGATACCGACTGGCCGCAGATTGTCGGCTTATATGATGCACTATTACGTGTCGAAGCCAGCAGCATCATAGAATTGAACCGGGCCATCGCTATCGCCATGTGTGCCGGTGGCCTGCAGAATGGCTTGCAACTGGTGGAAGCCCTGCTGGAAAAAGAAGAAATGCAAAACTATCACCTCGCTCATGCAGCGAGAGCCGACCTGTGTCGCCGCAATGGTGACATGGCACAGGCAAGGCGGTCGTATGAGCAGGCGCTGAAGCAATGCAGGCAAGAACCTGAGAAACGCTTTATAGAACGCCGCCTGGCTTCTTTAACATATTGAAATGCATGACAAATTTTTTATAAAAAACAAAATAAATCTGTCACACTCAGGCAGCAAAAAAATCACCCCATCTAGTTTATCTTCAGGAGATATATGCCAGAACTGCACCGCGTACTACCCGCTTTACTGATGAGCTTGCTTCCTGCATTTTGCATGGCTGAAGCTAAAGTCGAAACAATTTCAACCAGCCCTGCCTGCAAGACAGCAACACAGGCAATCAATGAAGAAGGCTATGTTGACATAGGTGGCATACAGCAATGGGTCACCATCAAGGGCAGGCATTGCAGCAATCCTGTCATCCTGATCCTGCATGGCGGACCTGGCAATACCATGAGCCCTTATGCCAGTTCTATTTACGGCGCATGGGAAAAAGATTACACCGTAGTGCAATGGGACCAGCGCGGTGCAGGCAAAACCTTTGGCAAGAACAAGCCCGACGAAGACACACCATTGACTGTTGCTCAGATGGCAGATGATGGCGTCGCACTGGCCGACTTTCTTACTCGCCATCTGGGCAAGAAAAAAATCATTTTGACAGGCAGTTCATGGGGTTCGATACTGGGTGTGCAGATGAGTGTATCCAGACCTGAATTATTTCATGCCTATGTCGGTACCTCGCAAGTCGTCAGCTACAAGGCGAACCAGGCAAGCAGCTACACCAGGGTACTAAGTCTGGCGCAAGCTGCCAATGACCAGGAAACCATCACAAAAGTGAGTGCCCTGGGCCCGCCACCGTGGAGCAACCCGCGCAATTTCGGCATCTTGCGCAAGGCTATCCGCAAATATGAAACACAACGCACAGACCCTGCTCCCAAAGCATGGTGGGTATCTGACCCAGCCTATTCCACACCAGAGGCGCTGGCGGATTACGAAGGGGGTGAAGATTACTCTTTCCTGAAATTTGTCGGCTACAAGGGTGACGGCATGTTCAGTAAAGTAGAATTTGCTGAACATGCCACCAGATTTGCCATCCCGGTGTTTTTTGTCCAGGGTGCAGAAGACTTGCTCACCATGCCTGAGATTACCCGCCAGTATGTGGATAGCATTACTGCACCGCACAAGGAATATATTCTGGTGCCACGTGCCGGGCATGATCCAAATTTACCGTTTATTGAGGCACAATTAAAACTTCTCAATGAGCGCGTGCGTCCACTGAGCAAGTAATAATTCAGCAGCATAAAATAATGCCCCATGGAAATTTCACGTATTTCAAAAAAAAATTTAAAAATATTTTTGTATTAGTGTCGATTTACCGCGCAGCCATTCGACTATCAAATGTGGAGACGCTTTCACACGATAATCCAACCTAATTGATAAAGGAAATGACCATGCCACATCCTATCGCCTATCTGTCCTTCAATGGTAACTGCAAGGAAGCCATGTACTATTATGAGCAAGTCCTGGGCGGCAAAATCACAGTCATGATGAGTGGTGCAGATTCTCCCATGGCAGCCATGATCCCGGCAGAATCTGCCCACCGCATCCTGCATGCACGCCTGGAACTGCCAGATGGTGGCTTGCTCTATGCAGGTGATTGCCCACAGCAAATGCCGTATGACGGTATCAAAGGTGTTTCTTTTACGCTGAATTACGATACGACAGAAGAAGCCACCAAGATCTTTAACGCGCTGGCAGAAGGCGGCCAGATCACCATGCCAGTGCAGCCTGCATTCTGGGCCAAGTCCTGGGGCATGCTGGTCGATAAATATGGCACGCCATGGATCATCAATGGCGAGCAACTGCCACTGTAATCAGATCAACATTAATCCATCCTTGCTGGAGCCACTATGAAATACCTATGTCTGGTGTATCTCGACAATGAGCACTGGAGTGCCTGCCCTGACGAAAAGTGTGCTGTGTATGCTCAGGGCTTGCTGGACAGTGGTCACATGCTGGCAGCAGAACCCCTGCATCCGGTACACACAGCCACAACGGTCAGGGTAAGGAATGGGCAATTGTCGGTTACCGATGGTCCATTTGCTGAAACCAAGGAAATGCTGGCTGGCTTTTATCTTATCGATGCCAGGGATTTGAATGAAGCCATACAACTGGCTTCAAAAATCCCGCCAGCCCAGCATGGCAGCATAGAAGTACGCCCGGTGCGCGCCCTGGACTTGCCAACTGCTGCAGCTACCTAGCAAATTAAAGGAGAACGACATGCACAAGCAAATTTTTGTCAACCTGCCTGTTAAAGACCTGGCCCGTGCCAAGGAATTCTGGAGCAGCCTGGGTTATAGCTTCGACTCAAAATTTAGCGGTGAAAAATCCGCCTGCATCATCATGGGTGAAAGCATCCTGGTCATGTTGCTGGTAGAAGACCTCTTTGCCAGTTTCGCCCACAAACCCGTCTGCGATGCGCATGAACGTGTAGAAGTTTTGCATGCACTCTCTTGTGACAACCGCGAGCATGTTGATACCCTCATTGCCAAAGCCAGGGCAGCCGGTGCCACCATCCCTGACGAAGCGGAAGACCATGGCTTCATGTATGCGCAAGGCTTCTATGATCTTGATGGCCATGGCTGGAATTGCTGCGCCTGGGTCCCTGAAGCTGAAAGTAAATAAGACGGCACAACTCAATGAGTCTGCGCACATCAGCACAACAAATTAAAGGAAGACAAAATGCATAAGCAAATTTTTGTAAATCTGTCGGTCAAGGACCTGCCTCGCTCCAAGGAATTCTGGAGCAGCCTGGGTTATAGGTTTGAAGCCAAATTCACCAATGACCAGGGTGCCTGCATGGTGATGGGAGACAACCTGTTCGTCATGTTACTGGTAGAAGAGTTCTTTGCCGGCTTCACCAACAAACCTATCAGCGATGCGCGTGAACGCACTGAAGTATTGAACTGCCTGTCTTGCGACAGCCGCGAACATGTAGACAGCCTTGTCGCCAAAGCAAAAGCAGCGGGTGCCACCGTACCAAAAGAACCAATAGATCATGGTTTCATGTATGGGCACGGCTTCCACGATATCGATGGTCATGTATGGGAATTGGTGCACATGGTAGCTGAAGGTGAGTGCCAGTAAATCTGTATGAGCTGAACCCGATTTACCAGATGAATTACCAAACCGCCTGTTTCTTCAGGCGGTTTTTTTATGCGTGTTCATTTTCACTTCCACGCAATTCGTCACGGCAAACTATGGCTTGGTCACACTGTCTGCCACCTCTCTTTTCTGGCGCGGCATACTTGAATATCTCTATGCAAACCCCTTCATGTCGTGGGAAATATAAAATGAAAATTCTTGGCCGGACAAACTTCACCTCTTTTTTATATCGTCTGATCAACTGTATCACGCTGAGCCTGCTGACGGCCGCTTCTGCATATGCGGCCATGCCAGATGCAGGCTATGATATTCAACAAGGTATCGTCTACCAGCGTATTGGTGATGAAGTGCTGACCGGTGATTTATACCGCCCCAGGGGAGACGGAAAGCATCCCGTATTGATCGCAGTGCATGGTGGCGACTGGCGGTTTGCCGATGCCAGTCTGTATAAACACTGGGGCCCCTATCTGGCAAAAAGTGGCTATGCCGTATTTGCGGTCAATTATCGCCTTGTGAAAGACAAGACCAATCTCTACCCGACAGCAGTGCATGATGTGCGCACTGCTGTGCAATTTTTGCGGCAGCAGGCAGCGACTTACCAGCTCGATCCTGAGCGCATGGGCCTGATGGGTGATTCTGCCGGAGCGCAGCTAGCCTCTATCGTCGCGCTGGCTGGTGATCAACCGCCGTTCTCGGATGGCATGAATCCCACCACAAAGGTCAAGGTATGCGTAGGTATTTATGGCAGTTACGATTTGACAGCAAAATGGGAACATTCGAATCGCTACTACCCTGACAATAATATTGCTCAGGGATTCCTGGGTAGCAGTCTGATTGATAACCGTAAAATCTATGTTGAGGCATCACCGCTGTCGTATGTGACGCGGGATAATAATCAAACACAGTTTTTGTTGAGCTGGGGGGCGAAGGATAAATTTGTTGATCCGAAAGAGCAGTCGATGGCTTTCATGCATGCATTGAAGCAGGCGGGCTTTTCTGTGAGTTCTGTTGTACTGAAAAATGCGGGGCATTATTGGGCTTCTGAGCCTATCAAAATCCCTGGGAGTGATTCTGGATATTTGGCACCGCGATTATTAGAATTTTTGAAGGAGAAGCTGTAGGCGGCATTTTTGCTACGTGTATGCTGTAAAGCGACCATTATTTGGATTGTTTGTGCAATATTGCATTGGCCGAGTTACAGCAATCTCAAAGTCGTCATTCCAGCGTGCTTTTAGCTGGAATCCAGTGGCGTTCGTGTAAGCTATTTCAAGAATTAGTTCAGATTCATCGTGATTGCGTATTGGAGTTTTTAAGTGCGATCACAAGTCATTGACGATTGCAGGTCGGGGGTAGCCCGACAGCTACATTCTTTTCTTGTCTCGCCAAGAAAAGAATGCAAAAGAAGGCGACCCAGGCGTCGCTGCCCCCTGATGGGGGTTCCCTTTGCTGCAAGACAAAAAATGGGAAGGCTCGAAAACTCGCTGCGCTCAAACATCGATCCTTCTTTTTCCATTTTCTGCCTTGCAGCAAAGGCATCGACACATGGGAACTGCAAAAGTCAAAAACAACGTCAACATCAACGTCAACACCACCTGCTTTCATATTCCTTAGGCTGGTGGCGAATCAAGGTTCCGGAGTCTCATAAAAAAACCCGCCAATCAATCCGGCGGGTCTTTTTACTTCAACAACTCATCTCACTTAAACTTCGCAGCCACTTCCGCAATACGCTTACCAAACAATTTCGCCGTTTCCAGATCACCTGGCAGTGGGCCTTCTTCTGGTGAAGAGTCAGATGGGGATTGCGTCATCAGGCCACTAAAGCTGCCGACGTAGTTGATGTCATTGCGTGTCGCTGCTTTGCTGTTGGCTGGCATCAGGCCTGTGCCTACCCAGATCATGGAGTGTTGCTGGGACAGGGTGAACAGGTAATGCAGGGTGGACAGTTTGTCGCCGTTCATCGTGGCAGAATTGGTGAAGCCTGCGGCAATCTTGTCTTTCCAGACCTGGCTATACCATGGCTTGGAAGAAGCATCGGCGAATTTTTTGAATTGCCAGGATACTGTGCCCATATAGGTTGGTGAACCAAAGACGATAGCATCAGCGGCGGCAAGGGTTTCCCACTGCGCGTCTGTGATATTGCCTTCGGCGTCAATCTTGATGAGTTCAGCATCGGCTCCTGCAGCGGCGGCACCTGCGTGGACTGCTTCTGCGGCCTTGGTGGTGTGGCCATAACCTGAATGATAGATAATCGCGACTTTAGACATGTGTTACTCCAGTGTGGATGTTGAGTTTTTACGCAAAAAGACAAATCACTGACGTATTTTCTCGCCAGCGATTTGCCTGTCTTTTCAGCTTAATGTGGCAGATCGAATACCAGTACTTCTGCCTGTTTGCCCTGCTCCAGCACGAGTTTTTCTTCGGCTGACATCATCACGGCATCGCCCTCTTTCAAGGCCATGCCATTTACCTGCAATTCACCACGCGCTACGTGGACATAGGTCAGGCGATCCTTTGCCAGTGCTACTTCCTGCTTTTGTTCTGCATCAAACAAGCCAATTTGCAGACGTGCGTTCTGGCGGATCTTGATGGAGCCATCAGCGCCATCGCCAGAAACGACCAGACGCAAACGACCCTGTTTTTCTTCACGGCTGAATTCTTTTTCACCGTAAAGAGGTTCGCCACCCAATTGGTCTGGCTGTATCCAGATTTGCAGCAAACGTGTGTGCTCGTTATTGGCCGGGTTGAATTCCGAATGGCGCACACCAGTACCTGCACTCATATACTGCACATTGCCTGGACGTATCGTACTGCCATTACCCATGCTGTCTTTGTGCGCAATCGCACCTTCAAGCACATAAGTAATGATCTCCATGTTCTGGTGAGGATGCGTACCAAAGCCCATGGCAGGAGCAATCCAGTCGTCATTAATCACGCGCAAGGGGCCAAAACCCATATGCTGAGGATCGTAATATTCTGCAAAAGAAAAACTATGATGCGATTTCAGCCAGCCGTGCTCGGCGTGGCCGCGTTCTTGTGATGGTCTGAGCGTAATCATATAAGTCCCTTTCAAATTTCCTGAAGAATGTGTTCAGGCGATGTACACACTATATACATGCAAATTCTTCGACATAAGGGTAGAATTTCATACAACTCATTCAAATTATTTGAACAAGCATGAATCTGACTCTGGAAGCCCTGCAAATCCTCGATGCCATAGACCGCAAGGGCAGCTTTGCGGCAGCTGCAGCGGCCCTGGATAAAGTACCCTCAGCCATCACCTACAGCATACGCAAGCTGGAAGAAGATCTGGATGTGCTGCTATATGACAGGCGTGGCCACAGGGCCAAGCTGACCATTGCTGGGGAGGAATTATTACTGCAAGGCAGGCATTTGCTGAATGCCGCACAGGAGCTGGAAAACCGCGTCAAACGCGCCGCCAGCGGCTGGGAGGCAGAGTTGCGCATTGTCATCGATGGCATCATACAATTCGAGGATATCATCCCCTTGATCAAGGAATTTGAACAACAGGCGTGCGGCACACGTATCCGTATCAGCCAGGAGATATTGTCTGGTGTCTGGGAAACCATGGTATCTGGCCGTGCTGACCTGGCGATAGGCGCTGCCTACTACGGGCCGGATGCCATACGCATGCAGGGTGAATTCCAGACCCGTTTGCTGGGCAGTGTGGAATGGGTGTTTGCCGTGGCACCACAGCACGCGCTGGCAGAGGCTGCAGAGCCGCTGACACCGGCGATTTTACAGGCCCACAGGGCGATAGCTATCGGTGATACTGGCCTGACCCTGCCATCGATGACAGCAGGCTTGCTGAGCGGCCAGGACACCCTGACCGTGCCCACCATGCAGGCCAAGCTGGCGGCACAACTGGCAGGCCTGGGTTGTGGGCATTTGCCACGCCGCCTGGCATTACCCCACCTGCGCAGCGGTGCGCTGATAGAAAAGAAGACCAGCGCGCACCGTCCGCCAGAAGATAACCGTCTGGTCTGGCGTAATGCCAACAAGGGCAAGGCGCTGCTGTGGTTTTTACAGAAGTTGCAAGACCCTGTCGTGCAACGTATGTTGATAGGTAACTGAAGAACATCCACGCCAACAAAACAGATGAAGCAAAAATACATAGGACGTTTCGCCCCCTCACCAACCGGCCCCTTGCACATGGGTTCACTAGTCGCTGCCATGGCTAGCTATCTGGATGCCAAAGCCCATGAGGGGCTATGGCTGCTGCGCATGGAAGACCTGGACTTTGACCGCAATGTTAAAGGTGCTGACCAGCACATTATCCAATCTCTGCAACGCAGCGGCATGCTCTGGGATGGTGACATCAACTGGCAAAGCAAGCGTCAGCACCTTTATGAGGCCGCCTTGCAAAAACTGGGCGACAATCTCTACCCCTGCGCCTGTTCACGCAAGGAAATCGCTGATTCGCGCCTGCGCCTGGGTGAAACAGCCAGCCAGATTTATCCGGGCACTTGCCGTCACGGTCTGGCAGAAGGCAAGGCAGCGCGCGCCTGGCGCTTGCGCGTGCCAGATCAAATCTATCGCTTTGAAGACAGACTGGCTGGCATGCAGCAGCAAAACCTGGCGACCGAAGTTGGGGACTTTGTATTGAAGCGCGCTGATGGTTTTTGGGCTTATCAGTTGGCAGTGGTAGTCGATGATGCTGCACAAGGCATCACCCATGTGGTGCGCGGTGCTGACCTGATAGATTCAACTGCGCGGCAAATCTACCTGCAAGAATTGCTGGGCTTGCCCACGCCAGCTTATTTACATGTACCTGTCGTCACCAATGCAGATGGTGAAAAATTGTCCAAGCAAACCGGGGCACTGGCATTTGATCAGGGCGATAATGATATATTGCACGATGCCCTGATGCCAGCAGCAAGCTTTTTAGGTTTGCAACTGAGTACAGGTATTGGCAGCAAAGAAGAATTCTGGGGCATGGCAACCCTGGCCTGGAAAAACAAACTGGATAACACGAAAAAGTAAACGCCTGCCTATGTCACATAACCTCATCAAAGCTGCCAGCGAAGGCAAATTCGATAAGCTAGTCACTCGCCTGGAACAAGGCGACGAAATAGAGAGCATCCACAAAGGCACGGGCAGATCAGCATTGGCAGAAGCCGCATTGAATGGTCACGCAGATATCGTGCACCACTTGTTGACCCTTACAGCAAAATTCGACGAACCTGACAAAGCCATGAGTTACACACCGTTTTTGTGGGCATGCGCACAGGGACATTTACCTGTCGCACGCCTGCTGGCTGAACATGGTGCAAATGTGGGATTTTCCAGCAAACCACATGGCTGGACGGCGTTGATGGTGGCCGCAGCAAATGGCCATGCAGAAGTTGTGCAATTTCTCCTGGGTCTGGGAGTTGAGCCAGGAACACTCAGCAGCGATGGCCGCAATGCTTACAGCATGGCTGTGAAAAACAGGCGTCAGCATATTGCCGACATCCTGGCACAAGCTGGCGCGACTACACCTGAACCACCGGCAGCGCCAGTTTATTTGCCCTGGCCTGCCAGCATTGGTGATGCAGGCGTTGACAGCAGCAATGCAGCATCAGTCCTGCAGCACTTCATACTGGCCATGCACCAGTGGGAAAAAGATGCTGCCAGCAAGCATGTCAAAATAATCGAGGGTAGCAAAGTACATGACTGGCCAGCCATGCAGGCTGAGATGGCTGCCATTTTTGAACGTTACTGCACGCCCAAAGAACGCCCCTATGGCAGAAATGGCGGCAGTTTCAGCACACCACCGGCCTATCAGCCTGCAGAAAGCCTGCTCAGCATGACAGATATCAGCAAACAAAAGAAAGAACTGCAAACCCGATATCTGGATCGCGAATTCAGCTATATCGCGATCTTGAAAAAAGGCGAATGGCGTCTCGATAGCAAGCGACAACGTCTCGTGGGTAGTGACTGGATACGGGATAATTTATAAGCACCCGATTCACAGAAGTAAGGGCATCATAAAACAAAGGCTGCATTGCAGCCTTTGTTGTTTATGCTTTCAATTTATTACCTTATTTCTTACCTTAATTCCTTAAGGATCAGTGCTCAGGATGTTCCCTGCCGCGCCCATGTCCATGGCGGTCATGTTCATCATAGCGCCTGTCATCACGCCTGTAGTCATTACGACGATCATCGCGTCTGTATTCATCACGACGGTAAGCATCGTGTCTGTAATTATGGTCACGATAATAACCATCACGATAACGCGGTACTACCTGGGTGTTGTACCAGTTTTCCTGAACAAAATATACTTGGCGGCCACAGGCATTGTAGCGATAGCAATGCTTTTCCCATTTATTTCTGTGGCCTGGTGGCACCACCAGATATACAGGAGGTTCAACTACTCTCACCCTTTCCACTATGCGTGGCTCACGATAAATAACCTGAGGTTGCGGAAAATTACCAACGTCAACACGGCCATAAAATCCAGGCTGTCCGAATTGCACAGAGACACCCACATCCTGTGCCTGCGTCTGTGCCGTCATGAAGAGTGCTGCACATGCAGAGGTCGCCAGCAATACTCTTTTACATGTCATGTTAATCATTGTGTACTCCATTTCCATTACGTAAACCAAAGAAGCAATACAGTGCTTACATCACTACAACGTTTGAGAAGCATATCTGTTGACTTCAAGAGTGAATTTACTTCTGCATGCACATCAAGTCTGTGCGTTAGCCAACACAAAACAAGCATGAAAAAATGTAAGCATCACATGCAGCAACTTATTTAGCCGGGAAATCCGCTGCCCATTGCTGTGCTCTTTGATCAAGAATGGCGCGACGTTCTGCCGGCACTTTAGTCGTCAACTGTGCCAGCGTGGTCCTGTGTGATGCACAGGCATACTGCGCATCACGTTTGCCAAACTTGCGCTTGAGCACGCATTCCAGTTGATTGGCACCAGCCACATCCTCATAGGCAGTTTCTAATGCTTCTGGCAAGACAGATTGATAACGCAATACCAGTTGTGCCGACATGCCGCGATATGCCGGGTCACTTACGCCTGCCAGGTGGGTGTATTTGACCGCATCCTTCAGTGCAGCGTATGCATCAGGATTTTTCTTGATATTGGGGATGCCTGGATTTGAAGTGGTTTCACTAGTACCGTCACCACTGCTCATGGTCATGGTCCAGCCTGATTTTTCTGTGATTTTTTCTTCGATACAGGCCAGGCGATTATTTGCCTCCGCTGCGACATAGGCTTGCGCTTCTGCATTACCTTCTGCTGCCAGTTTGCGGTTCTTATTCAGCCATGCCCGAAAATCAGCACGCAAAGGTTTGGCTGTAATCAAGTCGCAGTCATCAAGACTGATTTTTGCAGCCTGTGAACTTGCACTAGTCAGTGCCATACAAATCAGGAAACCGAGTTGTGGAATTTTAGGAAGAATTTTCATCAATATTTTTTATTTAATTTACTAACTCAATTAGAAATCTGAACCAAAGTTCAAGGGCGCTCATGCTGCCAGAGAGAAAATTGGATGGGAAACAATTTTACAAATTAACACTCTTGCTTTATTCAAAAGCCATCAAAACAACTTTCAATCACTTCTGTTATTAAAGCGAAATCGAAGCTTGTTTTAGCTACATGATTTCAACAATCCTTGACATTTTTTTGCTTCCTTTTGGCAAGGAATATTCATACCCTGAAACTGCAATTTTTAATTTCCAAACTTGAGGGCAAACTCGTTGAAAAGCGAGGACGCAAAGCTACCGGCCTACAGCGCAGATGCGCCATGGCAGCGGGGTTACCGGTGATGTCATGCCAGGGCGTTTGATCGCTCAGGCTCTTTATTGACTACCGAATCACCGCCCTCTGCTTACATCGGAGTGCATCGTGATGACCACAAAAAAAATAGGCAGTAAATTGCTCAAACCAATTGGCTGGATGAGCATCTTCTTCACCATCAACCTGCTCAGTGCGTGTGGCGGTGATAGTCCCCAAGCCACAAATGCAAATATCGCTTTGCCACCAGCAGAAGTAGCCACTGGTGTCAGCACACTGCAAACCACATTACCAGTCTTGCCAGACGATATCGCTACGCAGGAAACGCAACCTACGTTTCATCTGGCACCGGTGCTGCTTGATGCCCCGGCAGACCTGGATGCAAAAGATGCCAGCCGTTCTGCCCATATGCCGGTTGCCATGCAAGCCCTGCCACGTGACCTGCAGACTGTGCGTGGTCGTGGCCTGACTGTATCTGCCATACGTTCACTGCCACGTCAGCAACTTGCACCAGCACCTGCAAATGACAACGTCTTGCCGATGGCGGGTACCACACAAGTATCAACTTATACACCAGCGCAGATCAGAGCAGCCTATGGTTTGCCAGCACTGCCAGCCAGCATGAGCAACCTGACTGCTACACAAGCTGCGCAGTTTGGTGCGGGACAAACTATTTATGTCGTCAACGCAAAACATGATCCCAACATCCTTGCAGAACTGAATGCCTTTAATCAGAAATTTGGTCTGCCTGCCTGTACCGTGAAAAGCATACCAGTGACGACCAGCCTGCCACTGGCAGCAGCGTCTTCCAGTGCCTGCGAATTTTCAGTGGTATTCAGCACCAGCACTGGCGGCATGAGCAGCACAGCGCCCGCCTATGATTCTGGCTGGGCAACGGAAATTGCGCTGGATGTGCAATGGGCACATGCAACTGCACCTCTGGCACGCATCATCCTGATAGAAGCAGCAGACTCTTCCATGAGCAATATGGTAGGTGGTATCCGTCTGGCAAATGCCATGGGGCCTGGAATAGTGTCCATGAGTTTTGGTGCCAGTGAAGGCAGCTGGACTGCAGGTGTGGAAAGCACATTCAGCACTGCAAAAATGACTTACCTTGCGGCATCTGGTGATAATGGCCCCGCGGTTGAATGGCCTGCTGTTTCACCCAATGTGCTGGCAGTTGGCGGTACCAGCCTGACGTATTCAGGTTCAACCAGGACAGAAGTTGCCTGGTCCAATACCGGCGGCGGTGTCAGCGCCTACACTGCAACGCCCAGCTACCAGACCAATACCATCCCTGGCCTGGGCACGCCTGCGCGCAGGGCGGTGGCAGATGTATCCATGAATGCAGATCCCAATACTGGTCAGTACGTCGCCATCATGACGCCTGGCAGCAGCACGGTGAACTGGGTCAGTGCAGGCGGCACCAGCCTGGCTACGCCACAATGGGCTGGCGTCATCGCCATCGCCAATGCGACTTTGGCACAGGCTGGCAAGCCTGTCATGGGCGCACCACATGCTGTGCTGTACAACAAAATCGCCACAGTGCCAGGTACTTATGCCAGTGCTTTTGCCGATATCGCCAAGGGCAGCAACGGCACTTGCAGCAGTTGCACAGCAAAAACCGGGCATGACTTGTTGACAGGTCTTGGCACTCCCAATGTCAGCAGCCTGGTCAGCGCCCTGAATGGCACGGTACTTGTCGCGGCACCTGTGGTCAACTCTGCCAGCATCAGCGGCGAAGTTGGTACCGCCCTGAGCTTTACTGTATCGGCAACAGCCAGCAATCCTCTGACTTACACCCTGGGTGGCAACCCTGCTGGTATGAGCATCTCCAGCGCGGGCATAGTTACCTGGGTGACGCCTGTGGCAGGTTCTTATGCCGTGACTGTCACCGCACTGGATGCAAAAACCGGCCTGAGTGGCAAGGCCGTATATACCATCAACATCACCACACCTCTGCCACCCGTTGTGACGGCGGCCAGCATCAATGGCAAAGTGGCGACACCGCTGTCATTCAATGTAACAGCCAGTTCGGCTAATCCTCTGAGCTATAGCCTCAGCAGTGCACCTGCAGGCATGACAATCAACAGCACAGGCCTGGTGAACTGGTCATCCCCAGTCCTTGGCACGTATGCAGTCACAGTCAATGCGACAGACAGCAAAACCGGGCTGAGCGGCAAAGCCGTCTACACTGTCGTCATTGCACCGCAAGCGCCACCTGTAGTTACTGCTGCCAGCATCAACGGTGTAGCGGGTGTGGCATTTTCCTACAATGTCGTCGTCAGTGCCAGCAATGCAGTCAGCTATAGCCTGAGCAGCGCACCTGCAGGCATGAGTATTAATGCTGCCGGTACGATAAGCTGGACCAGCCCGCTCGCTGGCAAATACCTCATCACCGTGATTGCCAAAGACAGCAAGACCGGCTTGAGTGGCCAGGCCGTGATCAGCCTGACTGTTGCAGCTTCCGGTATCAGCATCAATGCGCCAACATCGATGACAGGTGTGGCAGGTAAGGCGCTGACGGGCACGATCAGCATTACAGCACCTGGTGCAAGCTCGATTTCAGTGTCCATCACCGGAGCACCGCTGGGCCTGAGCTTTGCGATGAGTGGCTTGGATATCACAACCAGCTGGGCCAGCCCTGTTACTGGCAGCTATACCTTGAAAATCACGGCAACAGATAATGCTGGCAGAACTGCTACGGCGAGTGTGCCTATCAGTATTACGGCGAAGTAAGCAAAATAAGCGAAATAAAAGAAATAAAAGAAATAAGCAAAAAAACGGGATCAATCAATTGAATTGATCCCGTTCTTCTTTCAGCTTGTCAGACTTTAATGCCCGCTATGTCCCTGCGGTTTCCTTACCTGCACTTCGACTTCTGAAGCAGTATGCGCACCACGATGTGCAGCATGCTGCATACCTGCATGGGCATGGGCAGGCTGACGCGGTGCTTCGCCAACGGGGCCACCATATTCATAGGCGACAGTCCCTTGGGGATGCTTATACCAGCCGGGGTCTTTATAGTCGCCCGGCTTCTGGTCCTTGCGCACCTTGACAACGCTGAACATGCCGCCCATCTCCAGGCCGCCAAATGGCCCTTCGCCTGTCATCATGGGAATGGTATTGTCCGGCAAGGGCATTTCCATTGCGCCCATGTCAGCCATGCCCTTATCCCCCATGGTCATGTAAGCGGGAATGAGCTTGTTGATTTTGCCTGCCACGTCTTTGTGATCAACACCTATCATTGACGGTACATTATGACCCATGGCATTCATGGTGTGATGGCTCTTATGGCAGTGGAAGGACCAGTCGCCCTCTTCATCGGCGACAAACTCCACCTGGCGCATCTGACCGACGGCAATATCCGTCGTTACCTCAGGCCAGCGTGCGGTTCTGGGCACAGGCCCACCGTCTGTGCCAGTCACGGTAAATTCATGGCCATGAATATGGATGGGGTGGTTGGTCATCGTCAGATTGCCTATGCGTATCCTGACCCTGTCATTCTTGCGTACATTCAGGGTATCGATGCCGGGGAAGATACGGCTATTCCATGACCACAGATTGAAATCTGTCATGGTCATGATATTGGGCTTGTAGGCACCAGGTTCTATATCATAGGCATTGAGCAGGAAGATAAAATCCCTGTCCACTTCATCAATCTGGGGATGTTTATTTTTGGGATGGGTAATCCATGAACCCATCATGCCCATGGCCATTTGCGTCATTTCATCGGCATGCGGGTGGTACATGAAAGTGCCGGGGCGGCGTGCCACAAATTCATAGACAAAGGTCTTGCCTGGCTGTATTGATGGCTGGGTCAGGCCGGATACACCATCCATGCCGTTCGGCAGGCGTTGGCCGTGCCAGTGAACGCTGGTATGTTCTGGCAAACGGTTGGTGACAAAGATGCGTACGCGATCACCCTCCACCACTTCTATTGTCGGGCCGGGACTCTGGCCGTTATAACCCCATAGATGCGCCTTCATGCCAGGTGCCATTTCACGCACCACGGGTTCTGCCACGAGATGGAATTCCTTGACGCCATTATTCATGCGCCATGGCAGGGTCCAGCCATTCAGGGTTACCACCGGATTATACGGGCGGCCAGTTTTAGGCTGCAGTGGCGGCATGGTGTCCGGGCTGGTTTGTGTGACTGCTTCTGGCAAGGCTGCCAGGGCCACTTTACTGACCGTACTTGCTGCCAGTGCGCCACCGGCGATACCAGTGATACCTGCCAATTTAAAAAAATCTCTTCTTGTACTCATTCTATTTCCTTCGCAGATCTTGTGATCAATGCGCTGCATCTGCCGTGGCAGTTGCTTTGACGGGGTTCAAATTACTGGCTGACGGGCGACCGATCAGCTCAGCCTGCAAGGCTGCATCTGCCAGCCAGAATTGTTGTTCTGCATTGATAGCAGCCAGCACGCTATTAATTTGCTCGCGGCTGTCGGCCAGCAGTTCAAACACGCTGATGAACATGCCGTTATAGCGCAACTGGTTTTCTGCCGAAATACGTTTGCGTAGCGGCAGGATTTCGTCGCGATATTGGCGGGCAATATCGTACATGCTGCGATAGGCTGAATAGCTGACGCGCAGATGTGAACCCGCATTATTCACCGTCGCTTGCAGGCGATAACTGGCGGCCAGGGTTTTGGCATTCATCGCTGTTCTCTGTGCATCGCCCCAGTCAAATAAGGGCAACCTCAGGCTGACTTCAAAGCCGCGTTTGATCTCGCTATGCCCTGCTGCATCAAAATTGGTATCGCGCCTGATACCCAGTTCAATATCCGAAAAACTGCTGACCAGGCCCAGACCCTGGCGCGCTGCGGCAGCGTCCAGTTCTTGCCTGGCCAGTTGTATATCAAGACGGTTTTTTGTGGCTTGCGGGCCTATGCTTTCTGGTGCCAGTGGTGTTGCTGGCAAATCAGGCAGGCGTTCTGGCAAGCGGAGAGTTTTCTCCTGCTCATCTGTCAGACCCAGCAAGCGCACCAGTTCTTCCCGCGCAGCGAGGCTGGCATGAAGGGCAAAGCTGAGCTGGGCCACGGCATCAGCCTTGAAAGCTTGCTGGCGCGCTGCCTGCAAGTTATTGAAGTTACCCGCCTTGAGCATGCGCTCAGCCAGCATGGCACTGGCATCAGCGGCTTCACCAACTTGTCTGGCGTATTCCAGGCTTTGCTGGGCCGCGACTGCCTTTACCCAGGCAACACGCACCTGGCTGACGCTGGCAATAACATCCAGACCTAACTGCGTCTGTGCGTGCGCCAGGCCATGTTGCGCCATGCTTTGTCTTTGCGGCAGGCTCAATAAATCGAGCAGGCCAAAACTCAGCAGGCGGCCAATTTCCAGTTCACCGGACTGGCGGCTGCGCTCAAAGTTAAAGAGAGGATTCTGGATGCGCCCCTCTTGCTCTGTATCCGCCCCACTTGCCTGGTGCTGCGCCAGCATGGCTTGCAAGGCCGGGCTATTGAGCAAGGCGATTTGTACGGCTGCATCTTGCGACAAGGGTACACGCAGCAAATTCGCTGCCTGGTCCTGCCTGTCCTTATGCTGTGCAGACGTGCTGGCCAGTGCCAGCCTCCCCTGGGTGTAAGCGGGATATTGCTGATTGATTTTTTGTGTACTCTGGTCGATATCAAAACTGGCACAGCCAGTCAATGCCAGCAAGGCTGGCAACAGATATCGGTAATGAATGTGCGACATGAGTCCTCGCGATATGAAGTGTGTTCTACCAAATTTGGGAATGCGTGTGATTGTCGCAGGTTCGGTTGCTTCGTAGGTTGGGCTACGGTTTACCAGCCCAACACTCGGCCTTAACAAACGTTTACCTTATTTCAACGCCCAGTGTTGGGCTGATAAGGCGTAGCCCAATCTACGAATTAATACGGTCTACGAGGTAAGTAAGCTGCGCAAGCTATTAATTCAGGCAAAAACAGCCCTGGGAGGACGTTCCAGCATGCGCGCAGCCACAGATGCTGGCAACAAGACCGGCAGCACCTGGGCATCATCATGCATGGGAATAAAGGCAGAAATTGAAGGAGCAGGCATCAGGGCGATGCCCATGCAACAGGGGGAAGTAGACTTGCAATGATTGCCCACTTTGGCCTTCACGGCATCAGTGCTAGTGCTGGCATTATCAGCGTCAGCGGCTGGCTGGCAGTGTTCATTGCCACTGGCAACAGAAACATCAGCCTGGACAGGCATATCCATGGCGCAGCCCAGTTTACTGGCAACAGCAAAGCCCTGCAGGGGCAGCAGTACCAGTAACAGGCAAGCAATCAATAAACGCCATGATTTTTTCATGTGCCGAAGTTATCACAATTCGGGCTTTTCAACAAACGGCCAAATCAACCCATCATTAAATTGAGTGCCAGCATCAACATCACAATACCCACCAGACTATCCAGCACCCGCCAGGCCATGGGTTTGGCGAACCAGGGGGCCAGCAGGCGGGCACCAAAGCCCAGAGCGGCAAACCAGATCGTGGCGTTCAAGATGGCACCCACAGCAAACCAGTATTTGCCATCACCAGGCTGCTGGCCGCCTATGGCACCCAGCAATACCACCGTATCCAGATAGGTGTGGGGGTTGAGCAAAGTCGCTCCCAGCACCGCCAGCGCGGCCTTGCCCGCCGTCAGGCTTAGCTCCCCCGCTTCAGCCACCAGGCTTTGCTGACTGGCGGCAGCCCGCAGAGAGCGCACGCCGTACCAGATCAAAAACGCCGCTCCGCCCCAGCGGGCTATCGTCAGCAAGACTGGCTGGCTATTGATCATGCCACCTATCCCCGCCACACCAGCCAGTATCAACAGCATTTCACAAGCGATGCAGATCATCACGGTCAAACCCACATGCTGCTTACGCAAACCCATGCGCAAGACATGCGCATTTTGCGAACCGATAGCCATGATCAAACCCGCACTCATGCCCATGCCCTTGAGTATAAAAGCCAACATCATCTGTCTCCCCGTTTGTTGATGCAGGGAGTTTGGACAAAAAAGGGTTTAATATGAAGTAAATTTAAAATATTTACGAATTCATTAAAATTTCTTAATTAACTTTTGAATGCATTTAAAGAAACATGCAAACAAGACTAGACAGCCGCCAATGCGAAGCCTTCCTCAGTGTCATTGACCATGGCAGCCTGGAACTAGCTGCGCAGGCCCTGAACCTGACCAGCTCGGCCATTTCCCAGCGCATCAAGGCACTGGAAATGGAGTTGGGTAATACCCTGCTGATACGCAGCCGTCCATGTCGTGCCACCGCTGCCGGGCAAAAGCTGGTGCAACATTTGCGCCGTGTGGCAGAACTGGAGCAGGATTTACAGAGTGAATTTGCGGGCCAGCAAAGTGCCGCTATCAGCATTGCGCTGGGTGTCAATGCCGACAGCCTGGATAGCTGGCTATTGCCCGCCCTGGCAGAATTCCTGATTGCAGAAAACATCTTGCTTGATGTTGCCATTGATGACCAGGACCATACCCATGACTTGCTAGAAAGCGGCATGGTACTAGGCTGCATATCGGCAGAGCCGCAAGCCATGCGCGGATGCCAGGCAGTGCCACTGGGGATCATGCGTTATCACCTGATTGCCAGCAAGGCATATTGCCAGCGCTGGTTCCCGCAAGGCATGACACGTGAGACAGCAAGGCTGGCACCAGTGCTGACCTTTAATCGCAAGGACAAATTGCAAGCCCAGATTTTGCTAGAGCATTTTGGTTTGCCGGAAAATGCTTATCCCACCCATTATGTACCCGCGACAACGCCCTACAACCGCGCCATCCTGCTGGGCCTGGGTTGGGGAGTCATCCCCGATGTGATGCTGAAAAACCTGGAACAGGACAAGCTCACCAGGCTGATGCCCGACCGGCCTGTGGATGTAGCGCTGTACTGGCATCACTGGAAAGTACAAACACCAAGGCTGGCGCGTCTGACAAATACCCTGGTCAGACAAGCAAGGGCAAGTTTGCTACCGATTAAACCGGTTGCGTGATTGCTTGTAAAACCGGTTCCAAAACTGGCTTGGAAATTACATCGGGAACAGCCTCGAATGCAGGTTGCACCTGATTACGTCCCTGTGACTTGGCGACGTAAAGGCGTTCGTCTGCACGCTGCACCAGGCTTTCCATGGTATCCGTGACTTTCAGTTCTGCCACGCCAAAACTGGCGGTGATCCGCAAGACTGTTCCATCCGGCATGCGAACGAAGAGATGCTGCTCCACCTGCCTGCGTATCCGCTCTGCCACTTCCAGCGCTGCCTGCAAATTTGTCTCTGGCAAGACCATGAGAAATTCTTCACCGCCGTAACGGACTA
Source organism: Undibacterium pigrum (assembly GCF_003201815.1). Lineage (GTDB taxonomy): Bacteria > Pseudomonadota > Gammaproteobacteria > Burkholderiales > Burkholderiaceae_D > Undibacterium > Undibacterium pigrum. The sequence continues at coordinate 160,790 of NZ_QJKB01000008.1, read as the reverse complement.
TCCAGTCCACATCAACACGCAATTCTTTTGCCAGGCTTTTTGCGAAGGCCAGCAATACATGGTCACCGATGGCATGACCATACTCATCATTGACCTTCTTGAAAAAATCTATATCGCAAAAGATCAGGGACAAATGACGCTGATAGCGCACGGCTCTTTGTATTTCTGCCGGCATGCGTTCATTGAACAACAGGCGGTTGTAACAAGCAGTCAGGCCATCGGTGATGGATAGCTGCTTCAGGCTTTTCATGGCTGCTTCAAGCTGGCTGGTTCTTTCTGCGACCAGGGCATCCTGGTGGGCGATATGCTTTTGCAGGCTGTCTTGCATGGTGCAAAAACCATCGACGACGAGGTCAATTTCGTTATAGCCATTTCCTGGCTTGCGTTGTAATTCCAGCTTGGTCGACAACTGGTTGGCTTGCAGGTTTTTGACAAAATCTGCCAGTTGGCGCATGGGTTTTTCCAAGTCACGCCGCAAGATTGCCACCACAGCCATGAAGATAAACACCGACAAAATCACCACTTCGATGAAGACGATGATAAAACTGCGCAATAACTCCTTACGCAGCACTGCCTTGTCCACCACAAATTCAGCCTTGCCGACTGAGGTGCTGGCATCTGCAGGTGCAGGTATATCGAACACCATATGCTGCCCACTGACAAGATGATTGATATCTCCACCAGTAAAATGTTGCCCGGTACTGGCCTTGATGGCGACATAGGCAATACTTGGGTTTTTCAGGATCAGGGCGATTTGCTTTTGTATGGTTTGCGGTTCTATATCCCAGATGGCGACTGACAGCAAAGGCAAATGCGCGCGTGCGACATCGTTGACTGTCATATCAAAATTCTCTTCTATTGCGCGGTAATTCAGCCAGGCTTGCAGGCTGCTGACGCACACGACACACAGAATGACCCATTTGAAAACGCGACGTATCAACAAACTGGCAATTGGTTGCAATGCTGTATGGCTCATCTGCGTAAGTCTGCCTGGTTCAATAATTGACGAAAACTGAAATCATATTTTTTTGCTGCCGGATTGAGCACCTTGCTAAACCGCCTGAAGTCCAGCCGTTCATAATTCTGTGCGCCAAACAAATACTGGAAGCGACGGGCTTCGTGAGGAGTGAACAGGATAAACATCGATCTCTCAAGTTCGAGGCCTTCATCAGCAAAATCCTTGCCGTGATGGTAGTCGTACAGCATCACCAGGCTGAATGCCCCTGTGATGAAATGACCACCCGCCAGCGAGCTCAGGCTGCCTGATTCCAAAGCCGTGAAAGCTTCGGATGAAGTATTGATGCCACTGAAATAAGCGTCCCGCCCAGGCTTGCCACCGCGGGCACGCCAGCTCTCCATGGCACCAAAGGCCATCAAGTCATTGCCTGCCCAGACCAGCCTTGTATCTGGATAACGCTGATACAGCCAGGTACTTTGCTCCTGCGCCTTGGCTCGATTCCAGTCAGCGTAAATCACCTGGTCGATGACGACATTTTTTGCTTCGGCAACGGCGCGACGCATGCCTTCGTTGCGCTTATAAGAAGTGGTGGTTGACCTGTCACCTGCTATCGCCAGCATATGTAATTTACCGTCAGCCCCCATCAGTTTTTCTGCCATGCCACGCTGTATCAGCGCACGAGCAGTCAGATAACCAGCATCTCCGGCACGAGGCTCCAGTCCACCTAGCCAGCCTTTATAGATTTGCCGCGGCAGGCCAACTTTGTCACGTTCACCGGCATCACTAAAACCACTATAAGCAAAAAAGGTTTTGATATGGGCGGCATCAAGTATGCGCATGGCTTCGGCACCGACGGCATAGTCATTGGACAGAATCACATAGTCAGGCCGGGCGCTGACAGGCCGCGCTGCAATTTTTTTTGCCAGCTCCAGGGTTTTTAAATGATCGCGCTCGACATAGATGATTTCCAGTTGCATGCCCAGATTGTGGGCCGCAGCCATCATGCAATTATTGGCAGTCACCCAATACACTTCATCCGACCGGCCAGGATTGAGAAAGGTCACAGTCATGGCCATCACTGCAGCAGGTACGAAAAACATACAGCCGATAATCAGGCCAAGCATCAGGCCAAGCATCAAACGATAAATCCACATATCCGCCTCAGGGCATTCGATCATGCCTTAGTGAATACCGCAGATGTAAGCACTGCAGATCGCATAAGTCATCACCTGCCCGCAAATCCATAAATTTGCAGGCATACAGGTTTTTTGTCAGACTCTATTTTGGCGGTTTTGAAGAAAAAAAGTTGCTTACTTCACAAAAAATCACATTTATGCGCCAGTGCACACCGCTCCGCTGAAATCCCGTAGGAGCGGCTTCAGCCGCGAATTTCCAAGCCCATAAAAATGGCCGCAACGACAAAGTGGCGGCCAGGGAAAAATGTTCGCGGCTAAAGCCGCTCCTACATAATTAGGAACTCTGTTTCTCTAATTGCGCTTTTTCACGCTTGAGATTGATGATGGCCTGGCTGGTATACAAATCAGCAAACCAGGCGTCGGTGAACAGCTTGCCTGTTTCGGCCAGGCTTACAAAATAACTCAAGACTCGCCCCCGGCCAGCACGATACGCATCTTCTTCCACTTCGTCATACTCCATCCTGACAGCGGCAGCATAGGCATCATAAGTATCTGCAGCTTGCCCCAGAATTGCGAGGTCAACACTCAGCATGGCGTCTTTCAAAAGATGCACGAGGCTGGCGCTCTGGAAGTGGTCAGTCACGCGTATGAGATCTGCCACCTCTTGCAGGTGTTGCGTACCCAAAGCTGCATCCAGCCACAGCCTGGCGCTTTGCTCTTCATTCGACAGATCAGCGTGCTTGCCACCATAGACAGCATCATGAAACCAGAATGCTTTTTTCAATATCGCCACATCTGCTTTGGCAGCACCAGTATTGCTCGCCCAGGCCGAGATTTCGCTCAGGCCATGCACAAGATGATCAAGATTATGATAAGTGCGGCGTGTAGCGCCATAGGCATCATCACCAGTCAGATAATCAAACCAGTGGTCCAGCTTGGCACTGTCAACACCGGCCTCGCCTTCCCAGAGTTTTTGCCAGTCAGTGCGCAACCAGCTTTTGATCCAGGCGATATAAGCTGGCACGGGCATGAATTTTTTTACTGTCCAGTGCCAGCCCACTGGCCCTTGCAAGGCACGCACAAAACTGGAACTGACAGAACCAAGATCACGTGGCGGCATGACGAAGATAGTCTTGGCACCGTCGAGCACATCGACATTGGTTTGCTGTATCAGGTTTTCATAATCGAAGTCTGAGGTATTACGTATGCCGCGCACCAGATACTCTATGCCGTGGCGCTTGGCAGCGCGGGCTGTGTAATCGCCTTTGACAATGACGACACTGACATTATCCCAGCCGCATTCAGCCACACTGCGTTCAATGATGTCCTTGCGCTCAGGGGCAGAAAACTGCGGCTTCTTGCCAGGATTTTCAGAAATGAAAACCACGACCTCATCTGCCAGTGCACGTGCCTCTTGTATCACCCACAGGTGACCATTGGTGATGGGATCAAGAGTGCCAGAGAATGCGATTTTTTTCATTTGTTATCCCAGTGTGACTTATAAATAAGATGCTGCTGCAAGACCAGCCTGCTCAATTCTTCGCTGCTACCCTGATTGACCATCAGGGTATGGGCTTGTTCCCGGAAAGCATATTCATCTGCCTGCATATTGAAAACCTGCCGGATCTCGATTTCAGTCCAGTCTGGATTACGAAGACGTATCCGCTGCATACGTGTTTCTTCATCGGCCTGCAATAGCAAGACGCTATCGTACAGCAAGCCATCAACTTCATCAGGCAGCAGTGCCGATTCCCAAATGACATAAGCGGCTGTTTGCTGCAAAGTCCATTGCCGCATGGCTTGCATTACGTATGGTTGCAGCAAATTCCGCAAGCAACGATTGACATGACTATCGGTGGCCAGCACTGTGCGCAAGATGCCGCGCCGCAGGCAACCATCTTCTGTCAGCAATTGCGGCAATGCCTGAGCGATGTGGGCCATTACCGGATGCTGGCTATCCTGATGTATTGCGCGCGCCACCAGGTCTGCATCAATCACTGGCACGCCCAGCTTGAGAAAAGCAGCCGCAGCACTGGATTTGCCGCAGCCCATGCCACCAGTCAGTAGCACCACACGAGGCGGCCTGACTTTGTCAGCAGCGGAAATGAGAGCAGAACCCATGTCAATCTCCAATACTGGTTAATCAACCAATATTGAGAGATTAATACACCAACACTCAAACCGCAAGCTTATTTTGGTCATTTAACCAAATTAAAAAATATGATTGCTTGCCACCAAGGCCGACTCGCATGGTCAAGCTGGCGCTGTCATATCTCCGACATATTACAAATATATTATGCGACCACATCTACACTGACAAAGCTATACTTGATAAAAAAGGAAGAGCAATGATTTCTGACAGCCGGAGAAAGTTTCTGCAGTTTTCAGCCGCAAGTGCGGGTGCCAGCATGTTGCCAGGGGTGATACAGCAAGCTCTTGCTGTCCCCGCAAACAATGCCACTGGTACGCTGGCCGATGTTGGCCATGTGGTGATTTTCATGCAGGAAAACCGCTCCTTTGATCATTACTTTGGCACGCTCGCCGGTGTACGTGGCTTTGAAGACCCGCGCGCCATCAGTCTACCAAATGGTGCGCCAGTCTGGCAGCAACCCAATCCTGCCGGTGGCAGCGTCCTGCCTTTTCATTTCGATGCCAAGAACACCAGCGCCCTGTCCGTGGGCACCAATCATTCATGGAAAGGCTCGCAGCAAACCTGGCAAGGCTGGAATGCCTGGGTCAGCCAGAAGACCGTGCAAACCATGGGTTATTTCGACCGTGGTGACCTGCCGTTTTATTACGCACTGGCAGACGCCTTCACGATTTGCGATGCTTATCATTGCTCTATCTTCGGTGCGACCGACCCCAACCGCATGTATTCATTGACTGGAACAAGCCAGGGCTGGATAGGTGCCATGGGCAGCCTGTATAACATTGATGCCAAGGGTTATTACAATGGCGACCCGGCCAATGACAATGTCTCTGCCGCTGTCACAGCCAGTGCCCCCAACTGGCAAACCTATGCAGAAGTGCTGGAAGCCAGTCAGGTCAGCTGGAAGGTCTACCAGGAATGGGATAACTATGGCGATAACTACCTCGCCTATTTCAAGAATTTCCGCGTCAATGCAGACGGTAGCAGATTGAGCAGCAACTCGCCGCTGTACCAGAAAGCCCGCAGTCTGGCACCCGGTGCCAGTGTAGGTGGCAGCAAAGGTGATGGCCTGGTCAGTGCCTTTGCCAATGACGTGCGTAACAAGCGCCTGCCACAAGTATCATGGATATGCGCGCCCAATGATTACACCGAGCATTCGCCGAATTCCCCCAATGCAGGTGAAAACCTGACGGCCAGATTGCTGGCGGCCCTGGTGGCAGAGCCTGAAGTCTGGGCCAAGACCGTGTTTTTGTTGATGTATGACGAAAACGATGGTTTCTTTGACCATGTTCCGCCTCATATCCCACCCATTACCGCAGCCATGGGCCGTTCTACCCTGGCAGACAATGGTGTCTATGAAAAATACGGTACTGAGCCGGTCGGCCTGGGGCCTCGCGTCCCCATGCTGGTGATTTCACCCTGGAGCAAGGGTGGTAAAGTATGCTCCCAGGTTTTTGATCACACTTCCAAGCTGCGTTTTCTTGAAGAATGGCTGGTGAACGGTCTGGGCAAGGACAGGGCCGCCGTCAGTTGCAAGCAGATATCGCCGTGGAGGCGTACAGTCTGTGGCGATTTGACTTCTGCTTTTGATTTCAAATCACCAGACCAGAACTGGCCCGCGACAGTGCCAAAAACAGCAGCCTACGTCCCGGTCAATGGCAAACCCTATCCGGTGCCACCAGCCATCCAGATACAGCCGCGCCAGGAAGCATATCAGGCTGCACAAGGCCCACGCCCGGCCTGCCGCCTGCCTTACCTGCTGACGGCACAGGCAAAGCTCAATACCAGCAAGCAACTAGAAGTAGGCTTCAGCAATGCTGGCACGGCTGGTGCTGCGTTTATCGTGTATTCAAAAGTGCGCTCAGACGGCCCCTGGTATTACACCGTTGAAGCAGGCAAGCAGATACAGAAAGAAATCTGGAACTGGAGCAGCGATACCTATCACCTCAATGCCTATGGACCGAATGGTTTCATGCGCGAATGGGCTGGCAGCACCAGTGCAGTCATCAAGCCTGAGATACTGGCTGTGCATGACAACACTACCGGCAAACTGGTACTGACCTTATCCAATATCGATAATGCACAAGCTTGCACTTTCACCATCAGTGACAATGCCTATGGCAATCTCAAAAGCAGCCACTCACTCACCGGTGGACAAAGCTTGCGCCTGGAATATCCATTGATCAATAGTTTTGGCTGGTACGACTTCAGTATCACCAGCAATGTCGATACTCAGTTTTTGCGCAGGATTGCAGGCCATGTGGAAGCGGCAAGCGGTACTAGCAACAATAACCGCACGGATCCACTGATAGGCGGCAGCCGCAATGAAGCCCGCCTGAGCACGGCCACCCCACGCATCACACGCGGCAGCAATCTTGTCGTCTCTTATGCCGTACCGCAAGCCCAGGTCAATGCCAAAAACTGGATAGGCGTGTACGCAGCCGGTGCAGTGCCTGGTACGGTCAATTCATTGGTCTGGCAATATGCAGGCAATGCGCAGGGTAGTCTGACACTCAATACGGCCAACCTGGCCAGCGGCAATTATGCGGTCTGGTATTTATACAATGATGCTTATACACCGCTGACCAGTTCGCTGGCAGTGACTATTGCCTGAGACTGTTGAAATGAAAAGCCAGGTAAATAAAGATTTACTTGGTTTGCCAGCTTCATGTTTTTGGAAATATCGACGCAATGCTTCCAAAAGCACAATCATTTCAAAGCAGCAATACTAGTAGCACGTCAAAACCCCTCAAGATAATTGTCGATTTAGCATCTACTCTTTATATTCATCCCAAACACAGTTGATAAATCTACCAGGTTAATGAAAACAAGCCCTAAACAAGCCCATAAGCAGGCATACAAAATTGCAGCTAAACCACTGATTATTAAAGAAATATTAGTTTACTCATTTTTTAGCTCTTGAAAAGCATATCCCCCGCCCATATACTTAGCACTCGTTGGGAGAGAGTGCTAACAAAGTCTTTCCCCAGCTTAATTGAATTCCAATAGTAATTACTCGCAAATTTAAAGGAGCTTGTATGAACCTTCGTCCCCTGCATGATCGCCTGATCGTGAAACGCCTGGATCAAGAAACAAAAACCGCATCCGGTATCGTTCTGCCTGACGCTGCTGCTGAAAAGCCAGATCAAGGTGAAGTACTGGCTGTTGGTCCTGGCAAATTGCTGGACAACGGTACTGTGCGCGCCCTGGACGTCAAAGTCGGCGACCGCGTTTTGTTCGGTAAATATTCTGGTCAGGCTGTCAAAGTTGACGGCAACGAAGTTCTGGTGATGCGTGAAGAAGATATCTTCGCGGTCGTACAGAAGTAATCGACATCCACGATATCAATTAAAGAATTCGGAGAATTAATATGGCAGCTAAACAAGTAATTTTTGGTGATGACGCACGTGCGAAAATCGTCAATGGCGTCAACATCCTGGCGAACGCAGTTAAAGTAACTCTGGGCCCTAAAGGCCGTAACGTTGTTCTGGAACGCTCTTTCGGCGCGCCTACAGTAACCAAAGACGGTGTCTCAGTTGCTAAAGAGATCGAACTGAAAGACAAGCTGGAAAACATGGGTGCACAACTGGTGAAAGAAGTGGCTTCCCGCACTTCTGACAACGCTGGTGACGGTACAACGACAGCGACAGTTCTGGCACAAGCCATCGTTCGCGAAGGTTTCAAATATGTAGCAGCTGGCTTCAACCCAACTGACTTGAAACGCGGTATCGACAAAGCGGTGACAGCCATCGTTGCTGAAATCAAAACTCTGTCCAAGCCAACAACAACCAACAAAGAAATCGCTCAAGTTGGTTCCATTTCCGCTAACTCCGATGCAAACATCGGCGACATCATTGCCAAAGCAATGGACAAAGTCGGTAAAGAAGGCGTGATCACTGTTGAAGACGGCAAATCCCTGGACAACGAACTCGACATCGTTGAAGGTATGCAGTTTGACCGTGGCTATCTGTCACCATACTTCATCAACAATCCAGAAAAACAATCCGTTATCCTGGAAAATCCGTTCATCCTGTTGTTCGACAAAAAAATCTCGAACATCCGTGACCTGCTGCCAGTGTTGGAACAAGTTGCAAAATCCGGTCGCCCACTGCTGATCATCGCTGAAGATGTAGACGGCGAAGCGCTGGCAACTCTGGTTGTGAACAACATCCGTGGCATCCTGAAAACTGCAGCTGTTAAAGCTCCAGGCTTCGGTGACCGTCGCAAAGCCATGCTGGAAGACATCGCTATCCTGACCGGTGGTCAAGTGATTGCTGAAGAAGTTGGCCTGACACTGGAAAAAGCAACTCTGGCTGATCTGGGTCAAGCTAAACGCATCGAAATCGGCAAAGAAAACACGACAGTGATCGATGGCGCTGGCCAGGCTGTAGGTATCGAAGCACGCGTTAAACAAATCCGCGCGCAAATCGAAGAAGCAACTTCTGACTACGACCGTGAAAAACTGCAAGAACGCGTTGCCAAACTGGCAGGCGGCGTTGCTGTGATCAAGGTTGGTGCTGCAACTGAAGTTGAAATGAAAGAGAAAAAAGCACGCGTTGAAGATGCTCTGCACGCAACTCGCGCTGCCGTAGAAGAAGGCGTTGTTCCTGGCGGTGGCGTTGCCCTGCTGCGCGCACGTCAAGCTGCTGGCGACATCAAAGGCGACAATCCAGATCAAGAAGCAGGTATCAAACTGGTTCTGAAAGCAATCGAAGCACCTCTGCGTGAAATCGTTGCTAACGCCGGTGGCGAACCTAGCGTTGTTGTTAACGCCATCATCAATGGCAAAGGCAACTACGGCTTTAATGCTGCCAATGACACATACGGCGACATGATAGAAATGGGTATCCTGGACCCAGCTAAAGTAACTCGCTCTGCATTGCAAAATGCAGCGTCTGTTGCTGGCCTGATCCTGACTACTGACGCTCTGGTTGCTGAATTGTCTGAAGACAAACCAGCAATGGGTGGTGGTGATATGGGTGGTATGGGCGGTATGGGTGGCATGGGCGGCATGATGTAAGAACCCGTTCACGATCTTAAGCGCGAGCGCGGTTGTTGCTTATGTGGGGCTCATGCGCTGCTCAAAATGCTCATGTACTTAAGTACATTCCGCTTTTTGCGCTGCTCTTCACCCCGCTGACGCCCGCTCGCTACAGATCATAAACAGGTTCTACTAGCTGCTAGCTACTCTCAGTGATCCAACCGAGAGCCGCATTGCTCAAAACCCCGCAACTTGCGTTGCGGGGTTTTTTGTTACCCCTCACGATTTATCCACTTCGGCAACATCCCATTCAGGCAGCGCAGTTGAACATCCATTGCACGCCAAACTGGTCGGTCAGCTTGCCAAAATAATCTCCCCAGATTTGCACGGCCAGCGGCGTCGTCACATTTGCCCCCTGGCTCATAAGCGCAAATAGCTGATCAGTTTGCTCACGGCTATCCATCATCAGTATGTGGGCAGAACCCCGCATAGGCTCTGCATCATCATTGTCTGAGGCATAGAAAAGCACGCCCGGCCCCTCGAATCTGGCATGCATGATCTTGCCGCGCATGGCCTCGGTCTTCAGCGACATTCCGCCCTCACCATGACGCAGCATGTCGGTCACCCTGCCCAGGCCGCACTTCGCATAAAACTCCAGCGCCTGCTCGCATTGCGTTGTAAAAAACAGATAATTTGATTGCTGCATTGTACTTACCCCTGTTTAATGAAAACCTTGCTGCACCGCCTCATCCATCTCTGCATTGGAATAGCCCTTGCCCGCAATACCCCAGGTGCCATCTACGGCATATGTCACGTTGACATACGTCCGTTCCCGCGGATGCTGGCCCTGTTTAAGCTTGTCTATGATGTCCGTGACCTCACTGACAAAAGCCTGCTTGACCTCGGCGGTAGGAAAAGTGACTGAAGGAACCTTCACTTCGATAACCGCCAGCGACTGGTGCTTGCCACCAGCATAGCTGTGCGCCTCCGGGCTGACGACCAGGTGGCCGACTACGTTATGTGTCATGAACTTGTTGCCACTCAAGCCGTGCACGCGTAACAAAGCGTCTGCGACGAGAGGCAGCACTTCACGCTCCCCTTCAAGAGTAAGAAGGTCTGTAGTAACTTGAACTGAGATAGGCATAGCTTAACTCCTTGATCAAAATGAATGGTCGAGCCAAGGACCAGCCCTTGACTCCCGCATAACGGACGTTATATAACGGTCGTGATGTGATGTATCATTACATAACGATCGTTATTTTGTAAAGTTTTAAATAGCACTTTTATTCTGGAGATTTTTTACATGGCACACCGGGCGGGACAAAAAGAAGAAAGCAAGGCAAAGATACTTAAAAGCGCAGGTCGTGGATTTCGCAGCCGGGGTTTTGGTGGTTCCGGCGTTGATGGCTTGGCAAAGGACGCCGCAGTAACATCAGGTGCTTTCTATGCCCATTTCAAGTCGAAGGCAGATGCTTTCCGCGAAGCGGTGGTCGCCGGGCTGGAAGAGCTGAAGCTGGGAATCAGCCAGGCGCGCGAGCAACTGGGAAGTGGCTGGCGCACGGCATTCATCGATTTTTACCTCGGGGAGCGTCGCACTTGTGACCTGGCCGATAGCTGTGCATTACAAAGCCTGTCGCCTGAAGTGGCGCGGGCAGAGGAAAAAACGCGACAAGCCTATGAAACCGAATTACTGGCCATCATAGAAACAGTGGCTGCAGGCCTGGATGGACAAGCTGATACCAAACGCGAAGAAGCAACTGCCTTGCTGGCACTGCTGGTCGGCGGCGTCACCCTTGCCAGGGCTGTCAATGATCCTGCCATAAGCAAGGATATTGCTGCGGCAGTTCGCAAGGCAGCTTTGGATTTGAACAGCCACTGACGCCCGAATTTGCATGCATGGAATTCTGCCCCGGTCACGCTGACCGGGACAATTCAGGTCGGGGACAGTCATGCGACGATGCCAATTTCGCTATAAATCAAATAGAACAACAGCAAAATCCTTTTTTTCAACAAGCACGCTTGACAGAAAACATCTGTCGCTTGGATACTGCCGCACCTGAAAGAAAATTTTCATATTTCCGGCTTCGTGTTTCATATTTGCAATGATCTTGCGTATGCATCAACAAGCCGGGCATCATCATCAAGCAAGACAACCGCTTTGGAGAAAATATGGCGCTGCAACAATTAAGCGATGAGCAAATACGAACCTGGACCCGTGCCCAAAAGGACGAGTGGTGGTTCGCCAATATTTATCGGGGGGACATGGCGCAGTTGACCATACGCTCGGCATTCACTGGCTTTTTGCTTGGCGGCATATTGTCTGCAACTGCTTTATACATCGGTGCCAAGACCGGTATCACCATAGGTGTAGGCCTGACATCTGTCATTCTGGCCTTTGCGATTTTCAAAATACTCGCCAACCTGGGTCTGGCCAAGGATTTCACTATCCTTGAAAACAACTGTACGCAATCCATCGCCACAGCTGCTGGCTATATGACCATGCCGCTCAATACCGTGCTGTCAGCCTATATGCTGATCAGTGGCACGGTAGTCAGTTGGTGGCATCTGGTGGTGTGGATGAGTATCTGCTCCATCCTGGGTGTACTGGTGGCCTTCCCGATGAAGCGCCGCTTTATCAATGAAGATCAACTGCCCTTCCCTGAAGGCCGTGCCTGTGGCGTGGTGCTGGATGCGGTATATACGGGCGAAGCAGCCAGCGGCATGTACAAGGCGCGTCTGATGGCTTTCACCGCCATGTGGACAGCCATCTACCAGATGATCACCAGCGATGGCTGGATGAAATTCATCCAGTTCAAAATCCTGCGCATGGATAAATGGGCAGGCATGACAGAGGCCTGGCATTTCCAGGAGCGCGTTGACTCTTACTATTACGCAGCGGCAGTCAAATATGACATGCTGATCCCAAAAATCCTGGGTACAGACTTCCGTGCACTGGGCCTGCGCTTTACCATGGATGCTGCCATGCTGGGCGTTGGCGGCCTGATGGGCATACGTGTCGCCAGCAGCGTTTTGCTGGGCACCATCATCAATTTCGTTTTTCTGGCACCGTGGATGATACAGCGTGGCGACATCGTCGAACGTATCGCTCCTAGCGGTAAACTGGTACCGATTTCCCGTACCGAGATCGTCAACCAATGGGGTCTGTGGTGGGCGGTTTCCATGATGGTGGTGGCTTCCTTCATCAGCCTGGCAGCCAAGCCTGAATTGTTCACCAGTCTGTTCAAAAAATCTGACACCAAGAAAGTGGCTGACCAAACCAGCACTGTTCTTGATCATATCGAAGTACCGCTGATCATCTCTTACATCGGCATTCCTGTATTCAGTATCCTGGCTGCATGGACCACGCATGAATTCTTTGGCGTGCCATGGCTGATGTCCATCATCACCCTGCCGCTGGTGTTCATCCTGACCATCATCTGCGCCAATGCGATGGCCCTGACTTCATGGACACCAACTGGCACACTGTCAAAAATCACCCAGTTCAGCATGGGCGCTATCGACAGCACCAACCCTGCCAATAACCTGATACCTGCGGGCATGACAGCAGAAGTGGCATCGAATGCATCCAACCTGTTGTCTGATATCAAACCTGGTTACATGCTGGGTGCAAAACCAAGGCAGCAGGCGATAGGCCATATCATCGGTATTTTCTCAGGCGCGCTGGCTTGCGTACCGCTGTACTTCCTGCTGTTCTTGCCGCCAGATGCTGACGGCATACGCTCCACTGCCACTATTGTTTCCGACAAATTTGCCTTCCCAGGTGCGATGCAATGGAAGGGCGTTGCCGAACTGATCGCCAAAGGCTTCAGCAGCCTGCCAGCATCTGCCATCACCGGCATCATCGTGGCAGCCGTAGCCGCCACCATTATCGAACTGGCCCGCATCTTCACCAAAGGCCGCTTCCCCTTGTCCGCTGTTTCCATTGGTCTGGGCGTCATCCTGCCACCAGAATCCTGCCTGGCAATGTGGATAGGCGCAGCCATATTCTGGTGGATGGGTCGCAAGAACAGCACGCCTGGCAGCAAAGGCCATGATTTCTGGGTAGAGGGTTGCGAACCTATCTGCGCTGGCCTGATCTCTGGTGCAGCATTAATAGGTATCGGTAATGCGATTATCAATGTGTTGATCTGATACTGCGCTGAAACCTCGGACTTATAAACAACTGGCCCCGCTTTTGCGGGGCTTTTTCATGGATGTTTTTAAAAAGAAAATTATCAAATGCCAGGAACAAACACCTGTATTGCTGGTCAAGCTAAAGTGACACTCATTATTTACATGAGTTTTACATGAGCAAGGCAATACGATTTCCAGTATCAAGCTAGTAGCACTCGACATCAACAGCTTTAATCAACAGGAACACCAACCATGCCCATCGCAACTTTTCTTGCCACTGCAGCCCTGCTTGCCAGCCCCGCTGCTGCCACGATTCCTGGCACAATCCCCGGAACGACAGCCAATGTCGACGCTGCAACCCTTGCCGCCATCGAAGCGACTTGCTACGACTATATCGATGGCCAACTGGAAGCCGATCCAAAACGGGTAGCCCGGTCCCTGCATCCAGACCTGGCAAAACGCTCGGTGATAGGCGACACACCAGACGAGCGCCTGGGCTTGCGACGCATGTCCAAAGAAGAACTGGTCAGCCTGACCAAGGCGGGCGCACTAAAAACACCCAAGGCAGAATGGAGCCGTACCTGCGCCGTCCTCGATGTAACAGACAAGGCAGCCTCAGTACGTCTGGAAACCCCATGGTTTGTCGATTACTTCCACATGGGCAAATTTGAAGACCGCTGGATTATTGTGAATGCGCTTTGGTATAGCAAGCCGAAGAAAAGCAGTTAAATGAGAATGAGATAAGTGCCTGGCGATCATGTACTGGCTATAGAATTATCTCTGGCAACCACTTTATGCAAAGGTAAGAAGACAATGAATGCAATTATGCAATTGCACTCTCAATACGTATTGCTAAAACTGGGGATAGCAAATATTACCCCCTGCATCGATTGGGCAATCAAGCGTCTGCAATTAGATGAGGAAGGCGATGACCTTGAGGTAGTACTGTTAGCTGCAGCAAATGATAGTGAAGAAGCCCTACCCTTAATCGAAATCGTGCTGGAACGTTACATAGGTTTAGCTTCGATAGATTATGAATTTCTAGCTGGAAAGTACATCGCTGGTTTGCATTCGCGATACCTGGCAGGAGAAGAGTCGATACAATCAATTGACGCGATACTTACCAAACTCAGCTACAAGATAGATTATCCATCATGGTTTGTCATGCTTAGTCGAAACTGCGAATACGCGACAGATGTAGAGGATTTTCGAGAACCGTTCGAACAAGAATTTGAATACATTAGCAATTTATGGGATTCAGCTAATTCTAGAAGCGAGTTTGAAGCAAGCTATAGTCGTGAAGTATCAAACAGTCATGATTTTAAATAAGACCGAGAAATCACCTTTCATTTCCTTGCTATTTTTCATCTCAAATTTAAGAGGAAAAATACGCGGTTTTGACATTAGAATCAGGCACAAACGAAACCTTCCCAAGAGAACCGATTGAATGGAAAAATTTTCAGACCAAGTCTGGGCATGGTGGATGCAGGATGAATTCAAAAAAATTCTTTCCCTATGCGAGCTTTGCACTGGATTGAGTTTTTTGGCTTCATCCGCAAACGATCAAAGCGCTACAATTCCATACTGTCCAGCTTGTGAAGTCTGGATTGAAAAAATTCTTCCAGTCAATGACTTCTTAAACGAAATACGTGAGCCATCGTACATTCAGTTACGGCTGTCACTCGAACTCATCTTTCATCGGTGCAACTCTTTAAGTCATGATGCTTTTCATTGTGGTGACTGGAATATTTTTTCCAATACCGAATGGGAACCAGTCAGGGCAGCAGCACGTCAGGCTCTTGATTTAATAGGATGGTCAGAGTTCAAGGACGAGAAAGAACGGTTTGAACTCGATTGCAGGCAGAAACTTTATCCCCATCTGTATAAAACTTGATTATTTACTAAACGTTGAAAATTACAAATGAGCAGAGATATAGACTTTGAAACTACCCCCTACGTTCTGGAGTATTTCCAGCACTTGATGACTGACGAAGAGCGCGAAGCGGTAAACTCATTCACGTTTAACGTTGTAGCATCTGAAAAAACTGAATTAATGATTTTCACACCTGGGCGTAACGAGCCTAGTGAAAGCACAAAAAAACTATATTCGATTGGGAGTGCAAACTTCAGGGATCAAATAAAAGAGCGTTTACTGCTTGAACATCGCGCAGAAATTTACGCAAACGCATGCCCTACACCTAAATACGGCAAATTACCCAAAACACCTAAAGCAAAGCAGTGTCTGTCCTGCTCTCATTCATGGCGTGAAACAATAAGCTGAACCAGATCAGTATGTCCAAAGCAAAGCAATTACACATCAACATCCAGACCTGAACCCCATCTGCTGCCCCACAAACCCATCAAAAGCTTGTAACAGCGGCTGATATTTTGCCTCATCCTGCTCCAGCTGCATGAGCGCATAACAAGCTGCCTCCAGGGTCGACAACTGATCAGGCGCATGGGCTTTGCGGATGCGGTAATGGGATGCAGGCATGTTTTGCAGGCTCAGGCGCGGCAGTTGTTGCAAGACTGGGTTCAGATACAGCATCTTGCGGCTCTTGCGCCAGGTGGCGTCGATAATCACCAGTCTCAAATTCCCCAGGACATGATCCTGCAAGACAAACTCTGGCGCTTCATATTTCAGGTCAGTTGCTTCATTTTGCGTGGTTGCCGGATAAAGCAAGACGGCTTGCTTGCCATCTGCTTGCAACAGGCCAGTCAATAATTGTTCGTCAAATTGCTCAGCCTCGACCATGCGCGAATCTTGCAGGCACAGGTCAAGCAGGCGTGCGCTGCCCTTGGCATTATTCACTTCCAGAGGATGTTGCAATACCAATACCTCTGGCGTATTGGCAATACTGCAAATCCAGCTGCATATGCAGGCACTGGCCGGGCGGAAACAGCGTGGACAGGTTTTTCTTTGGGGCTTGGGTTCTGACATGCCAACATTGTGAAGGATTGTTATTTAAGCGGCAAGCCTGAACTGCACTCAAGCAAGCATGGATAGCTTCGTCTATCATGAACAAATACTTTTGACGCAACATTGACGAAATATTGACGCAACAGCCAGTCTTATGAAACTCCCAACTCTCCTTGCAGCAAGCTTGTTACTGGCTACCAGTGCCTGCGGCGGTGGTGGTGGCTCTACTGCCGCAACCACGACCACTACTGGCACGACTACCACGGGTACAACTACCGGCACGACTACAGGTACAGGATCAAATACTGGTACCACAACGGGAACAGGTACCGGGACAAGTACAGGTACAACGACTGGTACAGGAACTACGACAGGTACCGGTACAACTACGGGTACTGGCACAACGACCGGCACCACCGTCGTTACTCTTGAGAAAAAAGCTGCTGCCCTGGTTGCCAAACTGGGCAAGTCCAGCCGCTTCCTGGTTGGTCTCGGCAGTGCGGACCTGGCAGATATACAAAAGCAAGGCATTACCCCGGATATCTATGATCAGTACCTGGTCGGCGTAGGTGCAGGCTCCTGGCCGACATGGAATAGTCCTTCCGGTGCATATGTGCAAATCGTTGCGCAAAATGCCGACAAGCTGGGTGCTGTTCCCATGTTCACCCTTTATCAAATGGCCAGCAACGGTGACGGCAACCTGAGTGGCTTGACCAATACAACTTTCATGAAGGGCTATTGGGATAATGTGCGTCTGATGTTCCAGCAGATCAAGGCCTACGGTAAGCCAGCCCTGGTGAATTTTGAGCCAGACTTTTGGGGTTACACGCAAAGGATATCGAATAACGCTGACCCTGCGACCGTACCAGCCCAGGTCAACAGCAACCCTGATTGCAGCAACCAGCCCAATAGTGTCGCTGGTATCAGCTTATGCCTGATCCAGATGGCGAGAGCCATTGCACCAAACGCCTACATTGGCTTCCCCCCTGCCCTGTTTGGCGACCTGCATTCAACTGCCATGTCCTACATGCTGAAGCTGGGCGCAGACAAGGCTGACTTTATCGTCATGCAAACACTGGACAGGGATGCCGGTTGCTTTGAAACCGTTCCCCAGGTGTCATACTGCACCCGTGCGGGCACAGGCTGGTACTGGGATGAGTCCAACCTGACCTCACCCAATTTCAAGGAACATTTTGCGCTGGCCAAGACTTACTACCAGGGCTTGCAATTGCCTGTGCTGTGGTGGCAAACCCCGCTGGGAGTGCCATCCACACAACTGGGTGGCTCTGCCGGTAAATGGCGCGACAATAAGGTACGCTATTTCCTGACCCACACATCAGAAATGGTGGCAGTTGGTGGCCTGGGTGCTGTGTTCAGTACCGGTGAAGTGAACCAGACTTCCATCAATACCGACGGTGGACAGTTCAAGCTTTACTCAACAAATTATCTGGCAAAGCCTGCTGCCTTGCCTTAAATGAAGAAGCCAGCTATTGAAATTTTAGCTGGCTTTTTTTCTTAGTTAATTTCCAGTAAGGGAATGTGTTTCTGCTTCTTCCCCTCTGGCATTCTATCCATGGTTTGCCTCGCAATGCTGCTGCGTATTTCTTTCAACCTGCTGGCTTCTCTGTACAGCAAGTTATAACTCTCAAACGGTATCATCTTTCCATCTGGCAGGGCGAAGTGGATGCAGGACTTTTTCAATGCGCGCACGTCGAGTGAATAAGCATCCATGAACTGCACAATCAATACACGAAAGACATTGTCGTACCTGAGATTTTGCGGTGCAGAGATCAATGGCAGACAGCACATCAGTTCTGACAGACAATTAGCCTGTGACTCAGGCGAATGATTGGTAGAGAAGAGTTTGAAAATCTGGTCTTTCATACCCTGCTTTAAATTCTCGTCACGCTCGAAGACGATGGTATTGCCACTACCCTCCACCAAAGACTGTGGATCAAGATAGCGCGTCAGTGGTACGGTTTTTTCTTCCGTCTTCAAAGCATAGGCCATCGCAAGCGTATCTGGATTACAAGGTACGGGCACGATATCCTTGAGACTGAACAGGCTGCATTGCTCAGTGATTTTTCTGCGTATTTCTGATACCGTCAATCTATGCAGGCGCGGGTCATAATTCTGGACACGACCCGCATCCTGTATGGGTTGCAAGGTCACGCCGCGCACGCATTTTTGGGTCAGCCCAAAATTGATGATGTCGCCTATCTCATCGTCATTCAAACCTTTTTTCAGGGTCACGACCAGAGTGGTAGATAGATTAACTGCATTCAGATTTTCCAGTGCCTGCTGACGTATGCGGCGCAAGTCTGCACCACGCAAGGCCTTATGCACTTCTGCCCGGAAAGAATCAAATTGCAGATACACTTCCACACCCGGCGCATAGCTCGCCAGGCGCTCAACAAAGGCCTTGTCCTGCGCCAGCACTATGCCATTGGTATTGATCATGACATGCTTGATGGGGCGAGCTTTGGTAGCATCCAGAATTTCCCAGAATTGTGGATGCAGAGTTGGCTCGCCACCTGACAATTGCATGACGTCTGCCTCGCCTTCATTGGCAACCACGGTATCAAGCATCTTGATAATGTCAGCCAGTGGCTTGTGCTGTTCACGGTGTGTGCCGCTTTCTGCATAGCAGACCGGGCAATTCAAATTACAGTTATCTGTAATCTCAACGATGGATAAACAGGAATGCTGCATATGATCGGGGCACAAGCCACAGTCATAAGGACAGCCATATTCCATTTTGGTATTAAAAATTTGCGGCATTTCTGGATGCTTGACGAATACTTCGCGGCACAGCCTGTAGTATTCAACATCATCACTGACCAGCACGCGCTCAGTACCATGCGCGCTGCACCACTTGTCCATATAAACTTTATCATCCTTGAAAATGATCTTTGCTTCTACAGGGTGCAGGCAGCTGGAACATACCGAACTGGTGGTGTCGTAAAACAGATAAGGGCGGACTTTTCGGGACATATTATTTTTTACCCTTATAGTTAGTAGGATCGGGATATTCTTGTTCTGACTGGCGAACGGCCAAACGAAGTTCTTGTGCTATTGCCTTGGCTTCCTTGATCTGCTCCGAATTCAATGTGGCAGCAAATGCTGAGGCACGTTCTCTGTAATATTTGGGTAAAGGGCTGCGCGAGTTATCCAACAAATAAAGGAATGCTAAAGTTTTTGCATCTGAAAAATATTCATGACCAAACAAGCGCCATTTTCCCTTGGATGAAAACCCAGATTGCCCGCCGCAATGCAGGATAAATCTCGCAAACCAAAGATCAGAAATTTGTTCATTTCTTAAAACATATTTTCCGTCCAGATAGATGTTCTTCAAATCCTGGGCTGGATAATTCCAATTTCGCGAAAACGACGCTGCACATATTTTCTTTGCCGAATTTTCTATCAGCCTTATCCCTTCAGAATAAGAAAGTTCTATATCCCCTTGCTCCAGCTTAATCTGGTAGTCACTTTCGACAGGTGTCCCCTTAAGTAATAGCCATCCATAATAATACTCAGCATCTGGGTGTCCATCATCCGCGGCGCTTTTAATCAGAGCAATTCCCTTTTTTACGTCTTTTGGGAAATACCCAATATTCTTCAAATACTCTATACCAAGCTTGGTTTTGGCAGCAGGGTCATTTGCATTTGCTGCAATCACCAAATTATTATATTCAAGCTCGTACTTTCTCCTGCTTTCTTCTCTTGCAAGTTCCGCTTTCTTTGCAATCTCTTCTTTTTCCTGTGCAGTTAATTCTCTAGGAACGCTGACTGGATTTGTATTATTCCTCGAGCCAGAGCTAGAGCTCGCCATCAGATAATGCACACACCCAGTCCCACCTATCAAACTCAGCGCCACCATCAACATCGCAATACGCGAATTTCTATTAAGGTTCGAGTCCAAATTTTTCTCCTGTATTCAATCTAAGCATCTGACGCACAAGCAAAGGCAAGTAAATCACAAGCGCAATGATGCACAAGATTTGTATGCCACTAAAATAAGAAAAATAATAGTAAGGCACAGGCTTGATGCCATCGACAAGCAAGCGCCAGAACAGATAGCCTGCCAGGTACATTTTGAACATCAGGCCAGACTGGCTTTGCCAAGTCTGCCTGTATCGCAATAAATAGCTACCCCATGCCAGGACAAAAATCATGTCGTAAATCTGGGTGGGATGACGCGCGATACCATCACCAAAATCGACGCCCCATGGCAGACTCGTGGCATTGCCATAGGTGCCGTCATTTAAGCCAGCTAGAAAGCAGCCTATACGGCCTATTACGGTAGCCACCATCAAAGGGAAGACAAAATTATCTCCCGTTGATTGCGGCTGTTTGAGCAAGGCTTTGGCAAATTCCACGCCAAGCAAACCACCCAGCAAACCTCCGACGATGGATTGTCCTGACATCAATAGCTGCAGTTTATCTGACGCTGCCGCCCACATATGCGGGTACTCTATCCAGAATGCAGCTTTGTTCCCTATCGCTGCACCCAATACGCAACCGATAATCACGCCATAATGCCCGGGCGCCAGCAAACCCGCCAGCTGCTTACTTGCGCGCTGGCGGCGATACAGTTGCACACCGATGGCAATCGCCAGCCATTCAAAGATGAAATGCAAGATGTGCGCATCACTTGCTGAAAATACGTAAAGTTTCATTGTGAGGATAGATATAGCCTTGCCAGTGTGGCGCAGCCTGCAAGCCAAAAATCTGGCTTTTCATTATTAAGAGGATATGTTTTGAATTAACTTGTACATCAGCGCACAAACAAGCAAACCAGCTACACCCAGAACAAGAGGAATGAGGCTAAAGGAGATAGCAGCAGTAAATATGCCCATCACACCACAAGCACCAAAGCCTACCAGGGGAATAAAGCAGAGGAGGACAAGAAGGGCACGAAGAATTTTTTTAAAGCTGTCCATGGGCAAGCATTGTTGCATGACTTAATCAAATAACATCATAGCGTAAATACTTAGTCTTACCAGCATTGCCTTGTCAACATCGTCAAGAAATTTAGCCTGGTTCACTTTTATCGGTGTCAGAATTTTTCCTGGAAACGATAAGTTTCCTGAGAAAGAAACCACACACTGCGCTGATACCCAGACCAAGCGCCGTTAAACCTGCAATTGAGAGATTAAATGGTGTTTCGCTCATGAATGCAAGACCTAATATCCCACAGGCACCAAACCCTATCATCAACATCAGACAGAAAAAAATAGCGATGGCGCGGGCAAATATCTGTAGTTTCATGATCACTATTCGAGAATGAGAGAGAATCTTGTTAAAGTCAAAAGTATCGCTACCTGCTGATCAATTTTCGTGTTTCCCCATCCAGATAAACTCTTTGCCAGCGCGAAGTTCTATGGACTAGCGCAACTCTTCAACCAGTCTCAGATTGTCTTCAAAATTCCAGATACGACGTATTTCTATGACGTCATACTGTGCTGCGATATTCGGTGGGAAGGCTGAATATTTTGCATTCAGTCGCACGATACGGCGCACTGCCTCATCAATGTCAGCACGACCACTGGAGCGCACTATCGTAATATCTTCAACACTGCCATCACTACGGATGGAAACAACCACGACCGGGTCACCGCGTGCCCTGTCCTTGGCAAGCTGTGAATAATTCAGGCTACCATTGCGTTCTATTTTTTGCTTCCAGCTATCGATGTAAAGACGCAAAGGTACGTCTTTGTCCTGGCTGCCAAACAGGCTGCGGCGACGTGGTTTATCTTCAGCATCGCTACGTATAACTGGTGGTGTACCACGTAATACGTCAAGGCCACGGGCTTGCTCCCTGGCTTTGCTGGCCAGGTCACTACCCAGTACATTCTTGGGCAAGGTAAATGGGTCGGACTTATTACCCTGACCAGCACCATTGCCGGGGGTATTGGTGCCTGCGTTATTTTGCTGGCCTGAGCTCTGACCTGTGCTTAGTCCGGGGCTGACGCCAGCGTTGCTGCCCGGATTATTGGCGGCAAGCTGGGCTGCTGCGGCAGCAGCTTTTGCCGCTGCTGCGGCTTGTGCCTGAGCTGCGGCCTGGGCTTGCGCGGCCGCTTGAGCTTGAGCCTGTGCACGTTGTTCTGCCGCGACTTGTTCTGCACGCTGGCGTGCCGCTTGTTCATCAGCTTTTTGTCTGGCTGCCAGCTCTTCAGATTTTTGCTTCGCCAATAATTCTTCGTTCTTTTGCTTGGCGACTAATTCTTCTTGCTGCTTTTGGCGGACAGCAGCTTGCTGGCGTTGTTCATCCTGCTTGCGCTTTTCTGCCTCAAGGGCGATTTGCTGTTCTTTTGCTTGCTGTTCTTTTATCTGCTGTTCTTTTACCTGCTGCGCCAATTGCTGTGCGCGTTGTTTTTCTTCTTCCTGGCGTTTGCTATCGTCCTGGCGTTTTTGTTCAGCCAGCTTCACTTCTTCAGCCTGCGCCGCTTCACGCTGGGCGCGACGGTTTTGTTCTTCTGCTTCCAATTGTTTTTGCAGGGCTAGTGCGGCCGCCTGCTTGCGACTGGCTTCGTCAGCATCCTTGCGATTTTCTTCATCAAGCTGTTTGCTCATTTGCCTGACCTCGGCCTTGCCGTCTGTGGCCGCTTGTTGTGCCAGGTCTTCGGCTTGCTTGCGCATCAGCTCTTCACGCTTTTTGCGTTTTTGCTCTTTCTCGCGGGCTTTGGCAGCCAATTCTTGCGGCGTTTCCTGGTCTACCCCGTCTTGCGTAACATTGTCATATTGCTTCTTGGGATCAGGCTCGGCATCGGCTTTTTTGGGTATATCGTCAGGATTGGGGACTGCCATGGCAAAACTGTCATCACGCTGTATATCCTGAGTGATCACCCTCGCCACATCGGGTGCCTGTACTTTGCGCTGCTGTGCCGCAGGTGGTGTAGTATCGATTTTGGCTTTGCGCGCTGCGCGTGGCTTGGCAGTGGGCTTGCTTTGTACCGGCGTTGGGACGGGTGCCGCCTTTTGCGGAGCAACCAGGCGTATGCCTGCTATGGCAGCTTTGCTTTCTGTTTTGTCAGCGGCAGCAACTAGCGGGACACTGCTTGCGCTTACAGGGCTGGGCTTGGGTGTAACTTCCTTGCTTGACTGAAGCGGTGGCGTGGCAGTGGAAGTGGGAGCTACGGCAACAGGTTTTTCGCTCGTCGCTGCGGCACTGGCAGGCGCAGGCACATCTGCACTATTGTTTGGTGTTGAATTGGCAATCTGTATGCTGATTTGTGGCGACTCTGCCCTGCGCTTGGCCCATGGCGCCTCCAGCCCCGGCATGCCGAGTCCAGGCAAGCCAAACTGCAGGGAAAGGATAAATGCATGCACTGCGATAGAGATGAGCAAACCGCCTGTCAGGCGCTGCTTGATCTCTTTGGGCATCGTAGTTTCAGTTTGGTCTGGATACAGATTCATGCAACAGGTTTAATCAATTCCTCAGGTTTTGCAATAGCGTATGGCAATGACGCCTTGCAAACATTATCGCATGGCCAAAATGCGAAACGTACTTTACCATCTGTATGCATCAAAAAAGTGCTTCAGCATCATAAATTCATCACCTAAACTTGCTGGATAATCAAAAAGGAGCTGTAAATGAAACCATCCCTACGCATCTGTACTGTCACAGCCTTGTTCATTTTGTCAGGCCTGAGCGCTCCTGTCATGGCAGAAGTTGTGAGCGTCAGCAGCAATGGCTTCCAGGTCCGCCATGAAGTGCAACTGAATATCCCGCCTGAAGAAGCGTATGAATTGCTGGTGAACGTAGGTAGCTGGTGGAATGCTTCACATACTTATACTCACAACACAAAAAACTTGAGCATTGATGCACGTCCGGGTGGCTGTTTTTGCGAAAAATACCCAAATGGCGGTGGCGTGCAGCATATGAGTGTGGTCCATGCTGCACCGGGCAAAGCCTTGCGCATGGCAGGCGCACTTGGCCCCTTGCAGGCACATGGCTTGTCTGGCAGCATGAGCTGGGACTTTATTCCACAAAAGCCGGCAGGCAATAGTCCAACTTTAAGCAAGCTGGTGCTTACTTATAGTGTGGGAGGCTATATGCTGGGTGGTTTTGAAAAGTTTGCGCCCATGGTGGACAATATGCTGAGCGAGCAAATCACCCGCTACAAGAACCTCGCGAATACCGGCAAGGTGGACTGAGACGCCGTTTTCGCTCTGAAGCACAGACAATATTATCAGCATGACTATGCTGATTTCGTCGCGCACCTGCCAAATTTGTGTCAAGACAAAAATAGCCATTTTGTCTAAGCTGATGCCAATATCATCACGATTAATTCTACATTCAGGCTGTCCCGCAAACCGGGCAGCCTGATTTGGCAAACTTTCTCCACATCGGCAAAAAAACATGAAAAAAATCTCGGTCATTGACTCACACACTGGTGGTGAACCTACGCGCATTATTGTTGATGGCGGCCCGGACTTAGGCGCGGGAGATCTCGCTACGCGCTTGCAGATATTTCGTGACAAATTTGATCATTATCGCTCAGCTACAGTATGTGAGCCGCGCGGCTCTGATGTCATCGTAGGTGCACTGGCTTGCACCCCGCATGACCCATCCTGCACCGCTGGTGTGATTTTTTTCAATAATGTTGGCTACCTTGGCATGTGCGGCCACGGCATGATAGGTTTCATCGTCACCCTCGCTTATCAGGGCAAGATCACCGCAGGCAAGCACAAGATAGAAACCCCGGTAGGCATAGTCGAAGCAGAACTGCATGCCGATAACACAGTGACGGTGCACAATGTACCGGCTTATCGCTATCGCCAGGCAGTGCAAATCGATGTCGCAGGACATGGCCAGGTGACTGGCGATATCGCCTGGGGCGGTAACTGGTTCTTTTTGATCAACCAGCATGGACAAGACTTGCGCCTGTCGAATGTCGATCAATTGACAGACTTTAGCTGGCGCGTCAGGAAAGCACTGGAAGCCCAGGGCATCACCGGTGAAAACGGCGCACTGATAGACCATGTAGAATTATTTGGTGCACCGATGTCCGCCGACAATCATAGCCAGAACTTTGTGCTGTGCCCCGGCAAAGCCTATGACAGATCGCCCTGCGGCACTGGCACCAGCGCCAAACTGGCCTGTCTTGCTGCAGATGGCAAGCTGGCAGAAGGCCAGGTCTGGCGTCAGGAAAGTATATTGGGTAGCGTCTTTGAAGCCAGTTATCGCTATACAGAAGATGGCAAACTCTTGCCCAGCTTGCGTGGCAGCGCCTTCGTGAATGCAGAAGCGCAGTTATTGCTGGATGAGCGCGACCCCTTTGTCTGGGGCATACGCTAAATGGATTTGCCGCTTGATGCTCAATGAGCACTCAAGCGGCAAAGTCAATAATCACTTACTCAAGCTAAGAGTCAGCTTCAAAAATTAGCGTAAGAAGCGTCCGTCTTTCGATACCACGGTCAGCTCTGCATAATCAGAACCCTGGTGATTGTTTTTGCTGAAGTTAACGATAAAGCCATCAAAGTCAGTACGGCCCATGCCTTCGAGTGCTGTGATGATGCGATCGCTATTGACATCCTTGCCTGCACGTTTGATCGCTTCTACCAGCACCTTGGCATCCAGAAAACCTTCTATGCCCAGATAAGAATATTCCTTGACACCCATCTTGCTCATGACCTTCTGGTATTCACGCACCAGCGTGGTCGTGGCAGAGTAAGGGAAAGGCAAGACCTGGGAAATGATCACGCCCACACCGTCCTTGCCCAATGCCGTAATGCCCGCCTGCGATGCCAGTACCGACAGGGCAAAATATTGCATGCCCTTGACCTTTTTATTGAAGGCCTGGATAAAGTCACTCGATGGCTTGCCAGCAGTAATCAGGATGATGGTCTGCACATCGGCCGCTTCCATGGCGCTGACTGCCTTGTCGAGATCAGAAGAGTCGCTGTTGATGCTGACGGTCGCTGTCAGCTTCAACTGATGTTTGGTGATCGCCTGTTCTATGCCCGCCAGGCCTTCCTTGCCAAAGGCATTATTCTGTACCACCACACCTATCTTCTTGATGCCGCGTACATTCAGGTGATCAATGATTTTTTCTGTCTCTGTCGTGTAACCGGCACGGATATTGAAGATGCGGCGGTTGAATGGCTTGCGCACCACGTCAGCACCTGTCACCGGGGCAAAACTCAGGATATTGGCCTCTTCCAGCACTGGTAACAAGGCGGTATTGGCTGGTGTGCCCAGCATGCCAAACAGGGCGACGGCTTTTTCTTTTTCTATGAGTTCTTTTGCATTGGCAAGTGACTTCTTGGCGTCATAAGCATCATCCAGGGTAATCAGACGTATCTTGCGGCCATTCACGCCGCCTTGAGAATTGACGTAATCAAAATAGGCCTTGGCACCGGTGGAATGGGCAACCCCCAGTTCAGCCAGGATACCTGTCAGTGCAGTGGATTGACCAATCACGATGTCATTCGCATCAGCATGGGCGCTGACACTGCAGCACAGTATCAAATTGACGAGCAAAAGCCTGACCATCGCTTTACAGCGATTTAATTTTAAAAACATATTGTCTCCAGTTTTTCTTATCCCCCTGTACAAGATGCCAGGAAGTGTTTTGGTTTTCTGCGCCCGGGGTTCATTTCCTCAAGGCACTGTGCAGAGAATAAAACACATTTTTGTTAAAGATTGTCATCCGGATGACTATTGCCAAAATGAAATATTTTGGCTTTCTCTGGTTTTCATTTGCGCAGCATGACGTCGCGGTACTCGCTAGGCGTCATCCCTACTGTCGCCTTAAAGATACGGGAAAAGGCACTATGGTCCTGATAGCCACAGGCAACGGCAATATCCGTGATGCTCAATTTTGACTCTGCCAATAGCGAAGAAGCCGCATCCAGGCGTATCTTGACCATCATCTGTCTGGGTGTCAGTGAAAATATCTTGTGGAAATTACGCTCCAGTTGCGCCACAGACAGACCAGTCAGTTTGACGAGATCAGCCATGGCGATGGTCTGGGTATAATTTTGATGCAGGTGTTTGACGGCTGTGGCTATCTTGGCATACACAGGATGGCGCTGGTCTGGCATGGCCAGGTCGCGTGAAATACCGGTCATACCTATGATTTGATGGCGTGTATCCCGCAAAGGGATTTTTTGCGTCAGGCACCAGCCGGGTGAGCGGTTGGGATACAGATGCAGTTCAAGCTGATCATGAATTTCTTTCTTGCCACTCAGCACCAGCGCGTCCTGCGCCGCATAACTGGCGGCCAGCGAAACTGGAAAAAGCTCTTCTGCCTTCTTGCCCAGCAGAGCCTCCTTGTCGCGACCACCGCAGCGCCTGACCAGGGTGTGATTGACGACCAGGTAACGACCTTCGCTATCCTTGACGAAGAAAACAATGTCCGGCATGGCATCGAACAGGCTTTCAGAAAAAAACACATTCGCCATCTGGCTGGCCATTAGCTGGCGTTTTTCCTGAGCAGGAAAAGTGGATGATGGTAAAGGCAATTGATCAACTCCAAGGGCAAAGATAGTTCCGAAATATTTTTATTGCAATTAAAATAATTTATAAATATATTTAAATTATATTAATAATGCCTAGCTTAACTTAAAATCCGGTTTAAAATCTACACCTATGCTGATTTCTGCGCAAATCACCAGCAAATACGGACAGTCCATGGCAAAATCGAGTAAAGGAATATATTGCCACAGGTCAAAAAACAGCCTTAATAATACAAAAACACGTAGAATTTGAAGAGTACGGCTTTTTACAAGGTAAAATTCGTACACGAATAGGTAAAATCCATACAAAATACAGAACATGGATATCTGATGCTTGCTACTCCTGAAAAAATACTGACTTTCCCTCCCAAGCTGCGTGCAGCTGACGTTGCTTACGACGCCATAGAAAGCATGATAGTCACGCTGCAGTTAAAACCCGGCTCACCTGTAGTCGAGTCTGAACTGGTAGAAAGAACCGGCCTTGGTCGCACTCCGCTGCGCGAAGCCCTGATGCGGATGTCCTCGAATGGCCTGATACAACAGATGCCCAGGCGCGGCCTGATCATCAGCGACATCGAAGCTGCTGAACACATGACGCTGATAGAAACCCGCCGCGTCATAGAACGCCTGATCGCCGCCAGCGCCGCCCGCCGCGCCACGCCACAACACCGCAAAGACATCATAGAATGCGCCGACAAAATGCTGGTCGCCGCCAAACGCAATGACCTCAACGACTACATGGCAGCCGACCAGGCTTTGGACCATGTCGTCCACGAAGCCTGCCGCAACCCATCTGCCGTAGCAGCCGTCATCCCCCTCATCATCAAATGCCGCCGCTTCTGGTACGCCTTCCAGCACGAAGGCGACATAGAAGAAGGCGCCCGCTGCCATATGCTGGTGGCCAAGGCGATTGCCAAAGGCAACGAAGAACAGTCAGCCAAGGCGGCTGACGGTCTCATGGATTACCTGGAGTCGTTTGCGCGTAAGGTGATTGGGTAGGTTTGGCATCTTGGGGGTTAGAAACTCCCGTTGACTACAAATCCAACAAATATGCCCAAGGTCTAAGTGACGTCGAGGCTGCTTTTGACGTTGGGGTTGCTTTTGACGTTGGGGTTGCTTTTGACGTTGGGGTTGCTTTTGACGTTGGGGTTGCTTTTGACGTTGGGGTTGCTTTTGACCTTCAGCAGTTCCCATGCGTAGACGCCGTTTGTGCAGTACAGAAAATGGATTAAGAAGGACCGCTGTTTGAGCGTAGCGAGTTTCGGGCCTTCCCATTTTTTGTACTGCACAAACGGGAACCCCGTAGGGGCGGCTACGCCTGGGTCGCCTTTTTGGCCCACCTTTTTTGGCGAGACAAAAAGGTGGGTAGCCGCCGGTCTACCACCGGCCGGCAATCTTAAAATACGTGTGCAGGCACTTAAAAATCAGATACACAAAAAATTGAATCTGAAATTAGTTTACCTGCCAATGTGCCATGAACGTCGCTGGAGCGCCAGCCCGGTGGATTCCTGCTAGAAGCACGCAGGAATGACGTTACGAAGATTGCCCCTGAAATTGCATCCCAACGGTAGCAAACTGCACGATTAAAGAATGCCACAAAACCCACTCAATTGTGCCCAATTCTTTAGCAGCTAAGAGTATAATCTTGCCCCTATGGCATTCCACCCTTTTATTTCCAAACCCAACACCGAAGCAATCGCCCTGTCGACTGTCGTGTATGGGGTGCTGTATTTCGTGTTTATTGCGGTGCTCAAAGCATCCATGGCACCTCCAACTCTGGTGAATACAGATACTGGCTTATGGGGAAACCAGCTATTCATGGCAATCTTTGGTCTTGCTCAATATGTGGTGCCAGGTTTGCTGGTGGGATATCTGGCAGAGAAATCGCCAATGATGCATGGGTATTTGCTGGGCATAGCAACGACAGCACTGGTGTACTGCTATGCCAGTTTCGCCTATAGCGATAACCCTGCCCAGTTGCCAAATACTTATACCGTCTTGTACACCTGCTTTGTCGCTGGTGTCTGGTGTTCACTCGGTGCGGTCATTGCCGACCATCTCAGGACCAAAGATCCTGAGCCTGAACAATAAGAACGATATCAAGACCAGTCAGGTCTGCGTTTTTCCAGAAAAGCCTGTACACCTTCTTGCGCCGACGCATCCAGCATATTGCAGGCCATGGTTTGTCCGGCCAGTTGATACGCCGCGTCCACACCCATTTCCAGCTGTTTATAGAATAATTGCTTGCCCATGCTGATCGCCACAGCAGGTTTGGCGATGATGCTGGCCGCCAGTTCTGCGACACAGGTATCGAGTTGTTCGAGGCTGACGACACGATTGATCAAGCCACGCTGCATGGCGGTATGAGCATCAATGAAGTCACCCGTCAGCAGCATTTCCATGGCTTGCTTGCGCGAGATATTGCGCGACAAGGCGACCGCAGGCGTGGAGCAAAACAGGCCTACGTTGACGCCTGACACTGCAAAGCTGGCATTATCACTGGCAACAGCCAGATCGCACATGGCCACCAACTGGCAACCGGCTGCAGTGGTCAAGCCTTGCACACGGGCGATGACAGGCTGAGGCAGCTTCTGGATAGCCAGCATGAGCTTGCTGCATTGCTGGAACAGGCTCTTGTAATAGGCTTCCGAAGCATTTGCCTGCATTTGTTTCAGGTCATGGCCAGCACAAAATGCCTTGCCAGCAGCAGCCAGCACAACGACCCGCACACTATCATCAAGCGCGATGGCCTTGAACTCAGCCTGCAAGGCAGCCAGCATTTCTTCTGACAAAGGGTTGAAGCGTTCGCCACGATTCAGTGTCAGTGTGGTGACACCTGCTGCATCGCTGCGCAATACAAACGGTGCTTCTGCTGCGACACTCATTCTGCGTCTTCCGCTTCTGGCTCCATGCCAGTCTGTACACTCTTGCCCTGCCCCAGCAAGACTGGCGGCACATAGGTTGCCAGCAAATGCTCGCGGCTGGCCGGGGTTTCCAGGCTGACGCGTCCCAAGGCACCGCTGCGGTAATCGAGCAACAGGGTGTGAGAGGCTTTTTCATAATCCCAGTCACCACCTTTGAGCTTGTAGCCACGTTTTTTGGCTACGCCTTCAATAACGGAGACTGCATCGATGCCTTCGACTGGAAAGCCATAGCGCGCTGTGATGAACTTTGGATAATGAATCAGCAATTGCTCAGCCAGGAAGGTTGCGATTTCTTCCTCGATCAGCGCGTTCACGCCGACAGCATGGCTGGCTGCCAGCATCAGGCCGTCAGTAGGATGTTCTATCTTGGGCCAGAGCATGCCGGGTGTATCGGTCAAGATCATGTTCTTGCCGAGGTACAGGCGCTGCTGGGTCTTGGTCACAGCCGGTTCATCACCGACATTGGCGACACGTTTTTTGAGCAAGGCATTCATCAAGGTCGATTTACCGACATTGGGTATGCCCATGATCATCATGCGCAAAGGCTTGGTCGGCACGCCGCGATGTGGTGCCAGCTTCAGGGCAAGGCCCGGCACTTTGGCAACATCAGATGGCTTTTTGCAGCTCAGGGCGACAGCGAACACGCCTTTTTGGGCATTATAAAAATCCAGCCAGGCCTTGGTGGCATTGGGGTCGGCCAGATCAGCCTTGTTCAAGATCTTCAAACAAGGACGTTGGCGGAAGGTGCGCAGCGACTCAACCATGGGGTTGCAAGAGGCTTGAGGAATGCGGGCATCCTGCACTTCTATCACCAGATCGGTGTTTTCCATGGTTTCCGCCGCCTTCTTGCGGGCGGCGTTCATGTGGCCGGGGAACCATTGTATGGACATGCTTATTCTTCTTTTTAGCAAAAACAAAGCGATATTGTACGGAACTCTGCCCTGCTTGCGCCGGATTTTGCCTTATTCGTCTTAAAACAAGGTAATTTGCGGGCTATTTCTTGCTATCTGATGGTCTATTTTGCAAACTTATCTGCTTGAAAGCATGGCCCACTTGATACCTTGCTTGCTACTTAGTCATCATCAAGGTTTTGGATGACATTATTTCTTTGGCGTTTGCCCTGCCTGCTTTTCTTCCAGCTTTTTCACTCCTGCTGCCAGATAGTCTGTTAAATCATTCGGCACGGTTAATGACAGCTGGTAATGCCTGATTTCAAAACCTTTGGCGGTTTGCTCTATCACACCGGTCGCCTGACAGATACCCATCTGGGTTTGTAATTGCTCATCAAACCAGATGAATTTACGGTCTTCTGACATGCTGATATGGCGGTTAAACGACTTGAAGGCCCAGGCAGACGGGCGTTCGAAAAAGCGTTTGGCCCAGGCTTTGAATTCATCCCTGGTCCAGCGTTCAGTCTTGTCAGTGCCTATGTAGACGCCGTCTTTTGCCATTTTGTCGAAGTATTGCAGCCTCGCATGGGCAGCATCGTCATGCCATTCATCGATGAACTGGGCGACTTTGGCGGTGAGGCTTGCAGTGTCGTCTGCCGCATGAACCAGAGTCGTTTGCATCGCCAGTAGAGCCAATAGTGTGGCCAGTGCTTTTTTCATATTCATGTCCTGTGATGAAGGTCAGTTCTGCTGGTCCAGGTACTCTGCGCGGGTGATGCGATAAATCAGGCTGGCAGCTTCACCCGGCACATCGTCAACTTTGGAATAAAGCTGCATGCCAATTTTTTCCAGGGTGCGGCGCGAGGGAAGGTTGGCAGGTCTGACCAGGCCATACACTGCGTCTTCTGCCAGCGCGACAAAGGCGGCATGCAAGGCAGCCCTGGCCATTTCCGTCGCATAACCCTTGCCCCAGGTATGGGCAGCAAAGCGGAAATACATGTTCAAGCCACTGAAGTCACCAATCTGCTTGTGCATGATGCCACCGAAGCCCAGCACCTGATGTGGTTCGTCTATAGTGCAAACGGTCCAGTAACCGACAGGCTGGCGATCCCAGGCACCTGCCCAGTCATCCAGCAAGAGTTGGGTGGCCTCTCGCGATCTGGGGCCGCTGGGATTATGGATATTGGTGGCGGGATCGCCATGAATAATGGCGGCAGCGTCGATGTCGCTACGCTCCAGCTTGCGCAACAAGAGACGCTCCGTCTTCAAGGGGCTGAGACTACTGTAAGCTATCATGCGTCAGTCCAGATCAGCCAGAACTTTGAGGTGAGCCACCACACTCCTTGCCAGCGCAGACAGGTTATACCCGCCTTCGAGGCAACTGACGATGCGCTTATTGGAAAACTCCTCAGCTATCTGCATGATTTCTTTGGTGATCCAGGCATAGTCGGCTTCGACCAGACCCATCTGTCCCATATCATCTTCACGATGGGCATCAAAACCGGCAGAGATGAAGATCATTTCTGGTTCAAATTTGCGCAAGGCCGGTAACCACTGCTCGGTAATCAACTGGCGCACAACGTCACCATAGCTGTGTGCAGGCACAGGGATATTCACCATATTGCTGGCCGGATGCTCAGTACCGGTATAGGGATAATAAGGGTGCTGGAAAAAACTGACCATGAGTACCCGCTCATCATTGCGAAAGGCTTCTTCGGTACCGTTGCCGTGGTGAACATCAAAATCGACGATGGCAATGCGCCGCAAACCGCGCACTTCCAGCGCATGTTTGGCGGCCACGGCGACGTTATTGAACATGCAAAAGCCCATGGCTTCGCTGGGTGTCGCATGGTGACCAGGCGGGCGTACGGAGCAAAAGGCATTTTCCACTTCACCATTGAGTACCGCATCGGTCGCGGCAACTGCCGCACCTGCGGCACGCAAAGAGGCGCGCCAGGTATAGGCATTCAGTGAAGTATCGGCATCCAGCGGGAAATGGCTGTATTCCGACTTTTCCGAAGGACAGTTCTCTCTTATCCGGTAAATCGCATCGGCAGTATGGACACGCGCCAGATGCGCTTCAGTGGCTTGTGGCGCCTCGCGGTAATCAAGCAAGGTGCTGATACGGCTGGCGATCAATTGATCATCAATAGCTTGCAGGCGGTCTGGTGATTCAGGATGCCATGATCCCATTTCATGGCGTTTGCAGTCAGCATGGGTGTAGTACGCAGTTGTCATGTCTCTGTGCCAGAACTGTCACAAAACTGGCCAGTCACGTTCATGCCAGCCCGGGGTTTGTGAGAATTGTTCCGTTTATCTTATCTGTGTTCTTATCAGTTTCACCCTATTTGCCTGATTTTGCAAATCCGTTTATCTGAAACTTTTCACCATGGGCAACAGTTTTTGACAATTCCGTTTACACTATCCGTACAGAAATTTGACAATTCACGGGCAAATGCGCTTAAGTATGACGCCAGGCCCAGCGGATTTCAGGCAAGCACAACCATTCATCAATAGGGGAAAACATGTTTTCCAAAGTACATAAAGTCGCCAAACAGGTCAACAATGTCATCATAGGCAAGGAGCTACAAATCCGGCAGGCCCTGGTTTGTTTGCTGGCAGGCGGCCATCTGTTGATAGAAGATTTGCCAGGGGTAGGCAAGACTACCCTCGCGCATGCGCTGGCAACGTCTCTTGGCCTGAAATTCAACCGCCTGCAGTTCACCAGTGACTTATTGCCTGCTGACGTCGTTGGCATTTCGATTTTTGACAGGGAAAAGTCGCAATTCGTGTTCCACCCTGGCCCCGTCTTTGCCCAGGTACTACTGGCAGATGAAATCAACCGCGCCACGCCAAAAACACAATCATCCTTGCTGGAAGCGATGGAAGAAAAGCAGGTCTCGGTAGAGGGTCAAACCCGCAATCTGCCCAAACCTTTCTTTGTCATTGCCACACAAAATCCAGCCCATCAGGTGGGTACTTTTGCCTTGCCTGAATCGCAACTTGACCGTTTCCTGATGTGCCTTTCACTGGGCTATCCTGATGCCGCGGCGGAGCGTGCGCTCTTGCTGGGGGAAGACAGGCGTAGCCTGCTGGCGCAACTGCCTGCCGTTATGCAGGCAGAAGAATTGATGGAAGCCCAGCAGGAATTAAAAAAAATCCATACATCACCCGCACTGATCGACTATGTGCAATCACTGGCCCATGCCACACGTCAGGGTGATTTGTTTGCCGAAGGCATGAGTCCGCGTGCCTCTATCGCGCTCTTGCAGGCCGCACGTGCGTGGGCTGCAATGGAGGGTCGTGATCATGTCTTGCCAGAAGACGTACAGGCAGTCCTGATCCCGGTCATTGCTCACAGGCTGCGTCCATTAAAATCCATGACAGGCAAAGTCAGTGCCAGTAGTGAATTACTGGCGCAACTGATGAAGCGTGTCAGTGTCTGATCTTGCCTGCAAAAAAATACAATATTTAACGGCATGTTCACATCGATTAAACAAAAGCTGCGCAAGATCGTTTTTCTGGAACATAAACCAGAAAGCGGCGAAGTCTTTCTGAGCCAGCGAAGGGTATTCACCCTGCCCAGCAAACCTGGCCTGGTATTTGTGGTCCTGTTATTGCTGATG
Organism: Undibacterium pigrum; assembly: GCF_003201815.1. GTDB lineage: Bacteria > Pseudomonadota > Gammaproteobacteria > Burkholderiales > Burkholderiaceae_D > Undibacterium > Undibacterium pigrum. The sequence goes on along the minus strand of NZ_QJKB01000008.1, from coordinate 125,606 downwards.
TTTTTGGGGGCGACCAACTACAGCCTCAATCTTGGTTTTGGCCTGACTTATGTGCTGGGAGGCGTGGCCATGGTCAATGTGTTTTATGCCTTTCGCAATCTGGCCTATCTCCATTTATTGGCCGGACCAGCCAGGGCCGTTTTTGCCGGTGAAGAAACCGAGTTCACGGTCTACCTGATCAACCGGCGCATGCACCCGCGTTACGCCATCAGTGTAGGTTTTGCCGACAAGGGTCATCCAGAAAAATTTGTCGATATCGGTGCTGACAGCCGGGTTGCAGTACAACTCAGCTATCCCACGATCAGCCGAGGATTACAGGCCATTCCCAGGATACGCTTGCAGACCAGTTATCCACTGGGTTTACTGCGCGCCTGGAGTACCTGGCTGGCGGACTCCCATGCGCTGGTCTACCCCCAGCCAGAAACCAATGCGCCACCTTTGCCAATGTCAGGTCAGGGTAAAAAAACCGAGGTGCAGGGACACGCCGGTGATGAAGATTTTGCCGGCGTGCGCGCCTATCAGGCAGGAGACTCCATGAAACATCTGGCATGGAAGCAGATTGCCAAAGTCGATACTGCGCTTGGAGGTCAATTGGTGACCAAGCAATTTGCCGGTGGTTCTGGTAGTGATGTCATGCTCGATTTTTCTGCGCTGCCAGGCAACATGGATACAGAGTTAAAACTTTCACGTATGACCAGTTGGGTACTGGAAGCAGACCAGCGCGATCTGATGTTTGGCTTCCGTCTGGGTCACACTACATATCCACCAGCAAATGGGCCCGAGCATTGCAATGCCTGCCTGCGTGCATTAGCGCTTTACGACAGGTGAGCACATGAAGACTCCCCTATTCCGTACCATCCTGTCTCGTGACAAGTCTGATACCCTTTTACTGATCTTCGCCTGCGCCTTCGTCCTCTTGCCACATGCCGACCATGTGACCTGGTGGGTGAATGCATGCTGTGCCTTGCTACTTACCTGGCGCGGCTGGCTAACCTTGAGTGGCCGCCGCCTCCCGCCTGCAAAGTTATTGTTGCCTGTAGCTTTCCTGATGATGGCATGCGTCTACCTGACGTACAGAACTTTTTTGGGACGCGAAGCTGGCGTTACCATGCTGGTCTTGCTGTTGACTTGCAAACTGCTGGAGATGCATGCAAAGCGCGATTTATTCGTGGTCATCTTCCTTGGCTTCTTTATCTTGCTAACGAGTTTCTTTTACCAGCAAACCATATTGGCAGCCCTACTTACCATGACAGGCTTGTGCTTATTGCTGACGGCACAGTTATCTTTCCACTATACCGGTGTGGTGCCGCCATTAAAACAAAGGCTCAAGTTTGGCGCCACCATACTGGGGTTGGCGATTCCGCTCACTGTTATTGCTTTTGTGCTCTTCCCGCGCATACAGGGACCGTTATGGGGTTTGCCAGGAGATGCACAATCAGCACGCAGCGGTTTATCGAATTCCATGTCGCCAGGCAATATCAGTGAGCTGGCACAATCCGAAGAAATCGCCTTTCGTGTCAAATTCGATCAGGCAGTACCACCTAAAGCCTTGCTTTACTGGCGTGGCATCGTCATGGACAAATTTGATGGCCGCAACTGGTCACACGAAGACAGGAGATCTCTCTACAAAAAAGATGGGGAACCCAGCTGGATTAACTATGCAGGCAAGCCCATACGACAAGAAATAACACTGGAAGCAAATGGCCAAAACTGGTTGTTCGCACTGGACATGCCTGCTGGCAAAGCAGAAATAGAAGGCAGTGCAGAGGCCAATATCGTGACTAACCGGCAAATGGAAACCCGGCGTGAGCAAAGTACACAAGAGAGAATTAAATACACGATAAGCTCATACCCTCGCTATCAACTGGAAGCCGATAGCAACCGCGAAAAACAGATACATGCACTTTACCTGCCCGTGGGCTATAACCCACGCACTGCAGCTTTCGCGGCCAGTCTGCGGCAGCAATATCATGATGATATGCAACTTATTTCGGCCGTGCTCAAATACTTCAACAGCCAGGGCTATACCTACACGCTGGATGCGCCACTGCTAGGAAAAAATAGTGCAGATGAATTTTTATTTGATACCAAGGCTGGATTTTGCGAGCACTATGCCAGCGCCTTTGTGTTGTTGATGCGGGCAAGTGGTATACCAGCACGTGTAGTGGCTGGCTATCAGGGTGGAGAAGTCAATTCTGTTGATGGTTTCCTGGAAATCCGTCAATCCGCTGCACATGCCTGGGCCGAAGTCTGGCTCGAAGGCAAAGGCTGGCTGCGGGTAGATCCAACTGCCGCTGTTGCTCCTGAGCGGGTACAGCAATCGCTCAATTATGCGGTGCAACGACAAGGCCTGGCGGGTTTGATGAACCTCAGTCCTGCCGGGATTTCCTTTTTCAACCAGATACGCATGCAGTGGAGTGCCGCGAATAACTCATGGAATCAGTGGGTACTGAACTACAATCAAAGCAGGCAGATCAGCCTGCTCAACTCTCTGGGCTTTCAACACATAGACTGGACCCAGATCAGCCTGCTGTTTTTTGCCATCGCCAGTCTGGTGCTGGGTTTAATGGCCTTGCCTTTGATGCGTAACCAGCCTCATGTTACTGCGCTTGATAAGGTATACTTTTCTTTCTGTCGCAAGATGGAAAAAAAGACCGCAGCACGCGCTTTGCATGAGGGGCCAATAGACTATCTGAATAGATTGCGCACCAGCCTTCCTGCCAGCGACTTTGAAAACGCTGAGCGTTTTCTGAATTTGTATACAAGCGCACGCTATGGCAAAGACCCAGGTCCGGAAAGCAACTTGATCCGGCGTTTAAAAACCTTGCTGGCAGCATGCCGCTAATTTTTATTGACGTATTTTGATCTCTTACACCACACCAGTAATAAGCAAGTTTGGCACTCTGAAAAATTGCATCTGTTCTCTCTTCATTGCAACGGCCCTCGTCACTGCAGGTGAGGCCAGTGCCAGCACTAAGAAACAAGTTAAGAAAGCTGCCCATAGTGCCGCGCCGGTAGCTAAAAAAGATGAAAGCCATTTCCAGCAATGGAAAGAAGTATCCAGTTTCATCGACAGCATGGTCAGCAAACACGGCTTTACTGAAGCAGAATTGAAAGCCACCTTCAAGCAAGTCAAATATATAGAAACTGCCAGACAGTTGATGCGTCCGGCTCCACCGGGCAAACCAAAGAACTGGAAAGCCTACCGCGCCCGCTTCGTTGAACCTTATCGCATCGAGGCAGGAGTCGCCTTCTGGGATAAATATGCAGATGCGCTGGCAAAAGCCGAGCGTGAATATGGTGTGCCACCAGAAATCATTGTTGGCCTGATCGGTGTCGAAACCATCTTTGGCAAACAGACTGGCGGCTTTCGCGTTATGGATGTCTTGACCACGCTGGCATTTGATTATCCGGATACGCCCACCCGCGATGCCCGCATGCAATTTTTCCGTGGCGAACTGGAAAATATGTTGCTGATGGCCAGGGAGTCTTCACTTGATCCCTTTGTCTTCAAAGGCTCTTACGCAGGTGCCATAGGCTGGCCGCAATTCATGCCCGGCAGCATCAGAAAATATGCCGTCGACTTTGATGGCGATGGCAAAATCAATCTGACGGATTCACCTGTCGATGCCATTGGCAGTGTTGCCCACTATCTGTCCATGCATGGCTGGAAGCGCGCTTTGCCGGTTGCCTTCCCCGCCACGCTGGTGGTTGCAGAGAAAAGTGAGCAACTCAACACTGCCCTGGGGAAAGGTTTGCTGGCTAGCTATCAGTTGCAGGATTTAAAAGCCATCGCGACAACAGCCAGTGTCGAAGCGCCAACAACTATTCAATACGGACTTGTTGATCTGCAAAATGGCAATGACGCAACAGAATACTGGCTTGCAACAGAAAATTTTTACGCCATTACCTTGTATAACCGCAGTTATTTTTATGCAATGTCGGTCTATGATCTTGGCCGTGTCATCGCTGCGGCCAGACAAAAATAATTCTCACTTAATGCGTTTAGCGGCGCATCACAGAGTGATGGGAGAAGAAGCTGGCAATTTAACAGATTTTAATAAACCAAATAAAATTGTTAATTTATGTTATTCTAGTAACTAATTACTGGAATAAACATTGCCATTCAGTATTTTCTAAACTAAAGTGTTGTTATCTAGTTGACACATTTACTTCTTAACTAAGCAAAGTGTCAAGAGATTTAACAATGGTTTGCTATTTTTCTGACAAGCAAATTATATTTTAAAGATACAATATTACCGTTTGATTAATTTTTTATTGAAGCAACTAATTAAGCGTCAATAAACTACACAGCGAGGTAATTATGGCAAATTTGACCCAGCTTGAATCCGATGAAATCGACTATGATCCAAACAATCTGTTGGATACTCTGATCAAGCAATTGCATTTGAAAAACGATGCAGCACTCTCCAGAGCATTGGAAGTGGCACCACCAGTAATCAGTAAAATCAGGCATCGTCGCCTGCCGGTCGGCGCATCACTGCTGATCCGCATGCATGAAATCAGCGATGTCAGCATCAAAGAACTGCGCGAATTGATGGGCGACCGTCGTGCGAAGTTCCGCATCAGCGACAAACAATTCAAACCAAAAGACGCAGCATAAGTCTTTTTATTTGATAGGTAGTCGCTGCCTGTTAAATCTTCGGATTTTTCAGGAAGACTGCTTTATTGAAAAATACCGAAAACGCGCCACAAGCGTGATTTCGGTATTTTTTTTCGTCTTTGTTTTATTTTGCACGTGATTTGTGACAGCTTGATGTAGCAAACTGTCTTTTCCTGCAAACTATGTTTTTATGTAGATAATGAGCGCGAATAATGAGCGCAAAGCATGCGCCCATCAGGTGATAGCCGATTTAAAATCCTGGCATCGATAATCAGGCGGGAAATACACCTGTCGACAAATAACGGTCACCGCGGTCACAAACGATGAAAACGATAGTAGCGTTTTCCACGGTTTGGGCCACCCGCAAGGCTATTTCGCAAGCGCCTGCGGCAGAAATACCACAGAATATCCCCTCTTCCACTGCCAGCCTGCGCGCCATGTGTTCGGCATCAGCCTGGGTCACAGACTCCACCTGATCAACCCTGGCCTTATCATAAATCCTGGGCATATAGGCTTCTGGCCATTTGCGTATGCCAGGAATTTGCGAGCCTTCTTCAGGCTGAGCACCAATGATGTGTATCTGCGGGTTTTGCTCTTTCAGGTAAGCAGAGACGCCCATGATAGTACCTGTAGTGCCCATGGCACTGATGAAATGGGTGATCTTGCCCTTGGTATCGCGCCAGATTTCCGGCCCTGTGCCTTCATAATGTGCCAGCGGATTATCGGGGTTAGCGAATTGATCGAGGATCACGCCGCGCCCTTCTTTCTGCATTTGCTCAGCCAGATCACGCGCATATTCCATGCCGCCAGTCTTGGGCGTGAGCATGATCTGTGCGCCATAGGCAGCCATGCTTTGACGGCGTTCTATGCTGAGATTTTCTGGCATCAGCAAAATCATCTTGTAGCCGCGCATGGCCGCAGCCATGGCCAGAGCTATGCCAGTATTGCCACTGGTTGCTTCTATCAGGGTATCGCCAGGTTTGATCTGGCCACGTTCTTCTGCCCTTTTGATCATGGACAAGGCTGGCCTGTCCTTGACTGAGCCAGCAGGATTATTTCCCTCCAGCTTACCGAGGATGACATTATTGCGTCGCTGATTTTCAGCGCCAGGTATGCGCTGCAATCTAACGAGCGGCGTATTGCCTATGGTGTCTTCAATGGTCAGATAGGTCATGGTATGCAGCTGAAAAATACAAACTCTTATTCTAAACGCAGTTACCCTTAGACGCTTGCCGCATAAGCTTCCTGCCTGAGCGCAGAAGGGCGCTTTGATGATGCAAAAATACCCTGTTACCCTGGCAAACCCAGACAAATCAAGGGCTGTACCATGATATTTGATATCTCACACAGGTTTATACAGAATTTGAATAAGCTAATAAAAAACCCCAGGGTCACCCCTGGGGTTTTTGCATCTGCCAGCTTGAACAACTACATTAGCAACTAAGTTGGCAACTTCGTATGTAAATAAGTCAGCAGATCATCTTGCAGATTCTATTTACTTGGCACTGGCCTTGGAAGCTGCGGAGGCGGCAGATGCTGCTGAAGCCTTGGAGGCTGCAGATGCGGCCGAGGCAGCAGAAGCAGCGGAAGCTTTTGATGCAGCCGATGCTGCTGACGCGGCAGGGGCGGCTGGTGCTGCTTTCTCTGCTTTTTCAGCTTTCGCTGCACTTGCTGCCGGTTTTGCTGCAGCGCCTGGTTTCGCCTGGCCATTGACCGTCAAACCAGCAGCAGACAATTTGGCAGAACTCTTTTCGCCTATACCTTTGACGCGGCTTTCAAAATCAGCCCAATCCTTGAAGGCACCATTCTTGGTGCGTTCTTCTATGATGGCCTTGGATTTTGCCGGGCCTATACCCTTGATACCATCCAGTGCAGCCTGATCACCCTTATTGACATCAACATCAGCAAATGCAAAACCAGTAGCAGCCAACAAAGCCATCAGACCAAATATAATTTTCTTCAACATGCGAATACTCCCTCAATAATTGAACATTTATCCAAGCGGTATAGTTCAGTGTAGTTCAGCGTAATTCAGTACTGTCACTGCCTATATGGATATCAACGGAACCAACATGATTCCGTTGACAAGTATTTCATAATTTAGTGTCAACATGATCAATCACCCAGCCTGGATATCAAAAAATCGATAAAACAGCGCAACTTGGGCGGCATCTGGCGACGGCTGGCGTAGACGGCATACAGATTACCGGTAAAACCAGGTTCATTACCGGCTACCAGTTGCAAACGGCCTGAAGCCAGATCATCGTCGACCAGCCACTCGGGTAAAAATGCAGCACCCATGTCAGCCAGCACGCAGTGATAACTCAGCGTAGTGTCACCGCACTTCATGATGGCATCCAGCTTCAGCGGTGCAGATGCTGTTTGCACGGGTAAATGAAATCGCTCCAGTTGCACATAGTTGGGCAAAATCATGGCCGTAGTGACGGGTTCGTCTTTTTTGCCAGCGTCCAGTTTTTTCACAAATGCAGGCGTCGCCACCAGATGAAATTTCACCTGACACAAACGTCTGGCGATCAGGGCAGATGAAGGCTCATCCGTAGCTCGCAAGGCCAGGTCAAAACCGTCAGCCACCAGATCAACCATATGATTATCAAGATGCAGGTCCAGCCTGATTTCTGGATAGTCTTGCCGGAAATCTGCCAGCAATCTGGCAAAGCCAGGGTTGGCACACCAGACGGGTGCGCTGATTTTCAATTCGCCACGCGGCGGCCCGCTTGCCTGAGCAACAGAGGCAACGGCAGCATCGAGGATATCAAGCGCCTGCCTGCCCTGTGCAAAAAAGTCCTTGCCTGCTTCGGTCAGGCTCATGCTACGGCTGCTGCGGTTCAATAGCCGCGCCCCAAGTTTGCGCTCCAGCCTGGCGATATGCTTGCTGACCATGGGCGCAGCCATACCCAGGCGATCAGCCGCTGCGGTAAAACTGCCAGACTCAACGATTTCGCGAAACACCCTGATACCGTTGATATCGAGTTCGTCCATGATCTACCTTTTATTCAATGTTTCCACTTTTGGAAACAATACAATTACTTTACCACCATCGATTTCCGCATTGGGAAACATTATGATGGATTACATCAGGCTCCATCATCAAAACCATGAGCCTCTGTGCTGCTTAGCCTAACAAGGATACTCATATGAACCTGCCTACCTATTTCATCTCCCATGGTGGCGGCCCCTGGCCGTATATGGAAGACATGCGCAAAGCCATGCATGTGCTGGAAGAATCACTGGTCGACATACCAAGACAGCTGCCGCATAAGCCCAAGGCCATCCTGATGATCTCGGCCCACTGGGAAGACCATGCTTTCCGTGTCATGAGCAATCCCGCGCCTGGCATGTTGTATGACTATGGTGGTTTTCCAGAACATACCTATCATGTGCATTATTCCGCCCCAGGCTCACATGAACTGGCAGAACGGGTAATCGAACTGATCAGAAGTGCAGGTTTGCCAGCGCTGGCTGATGCGCAACGCGGCTTTGACCATGGTGCATTTGCGCCCCTGGCAGTGATGTACCCTGATGCTGACATGCCCGTGGTGCAGTTATCATTGCGCGCAGGATTGGCCCCTGCAGAGCATCTGGCTTTGGGGCGCGCCCTCGCGCCTTTACGGGCGGAGGGCGTGCTCATCATAGGCAGCGGCCTCAGCTACCATAACCTGCGTCGCTTTGGCCCGCTGGCGAAAGAACCATCATCGAGCTTTGATGACTGGCTGCAGGACAGCCTGATCGCCAGCAGCACGACAGAAAGAGTCGCCCGTCTGATCAACTGGGAAGAAGCACCGGCAGCACGTGTTGCTCACCCAAGAGAAGAGCATTTACTTCCACTGATGGTGGCCGTGGGTGCGGCAGAGGATGAAGTTGCCAGTTGTGTTTATCATGAAGAAAACATCTTTGGCGGCGTGGTGGCATCGAGCTTTCGCTTTGGGGCAATTGCCTGAAGCATTTCAGGAAATCTTGTCGGCTATTTTGTTACCGGCATGGTTTTGTAATCCACGCCCGCCGACCAGCGGCTTTCCCAATGGCGAAGAAATGACTTCGCCAACTCCGGGTTACGCCAGAACACGATGACATTTTCACTGTTATCTTCTGCAGCATCGCGGGTGTAATTGAAGCTGCCGTTCTGCACAGTTTGTTCATCCGCAATGATGTACTTGTCATGATGAATCGCATACACAGAAATGGTACGCGTAGCAATGCCTGCTGCAACGAGGCGGTTCAATGCCGTCCAGTTAGGTTTTTTCTGGTTGCGACGATAATCAACCAGCACCATGATATTGACGCCACGCTTTTTTGCATCAAGCAGTGCCTTGACTACAGTTGGCGAACTAAATGAGTAAGCCGCCAATCTGATGCTGGAGGTAGATGTATTGATGACCTTGAGTACCAATTCTTCTGCTTTGGCATCGGGAGAAAAAGCGTTCTCAATCTGCGCAGACGCTGCCTCCAGGATAGTCCCGGCAGGCTTATCTTCCGTGGACGCTGCATGGCAAGATGGTGCGATCAGCAAAGCAAGGCTTGCTGCAAGAATGAGACGTTTGCTACTCAAGAAAGACATAGTAAAACCCTTAGCTTACATGTTTGAGTGTACGCCTCGTTCGTATCACTGACCCGGCATGCGGGTCAGCAAATCAGGCTCATTGTGCAGCCTCAGGAAACAACTCTTCCCGCGTCACCGTCGCCGTACCCAGCTTGCCTACGACTATGCCACCAGCGCGGTTGGCGATGACTACCGCCTCTTGCATGGACTTGCCTTGCGCCAGCATGACGGCCATGGTGGCGATGACGGTATCACCGGCACCAGAGACATCAAATACTTCACGCGCCATGGCGGGTACATGGGTTACACCATCAGCGGTGAACAGGGTCATGCCTTCTTCTGAGCGGGTCAGCAGCAAGCCTTCGATGTTCAACTCTGCGCGCAATTGTTGGGCCCTTGTTGTCAGCTCTTCTTCGTTCGGCCAGTCGCCTATGATTTGCTTCAATTCAGATTTATTCGGTGTCAGCAGGCTGGCACCGGCATAGCGTTTGAAGTCACTGCCCTTGGGGTCGACCAGCACGATCTTGCCTGCTGCCTTGGCCGCAGCGATCATGGCACTGACATTCACCAGGCTGCCCTTGGCATAGTCGGACAAGACAACCACGTCATAACCAGTCAGGAAGGAATTGAAGCGATTCAGTTTGTCGCGCAAGACATGTTCCGTCGGGCGCTCTTCAAAATCAATACGCAACAATTGCTGCTGCCGGCCAATGACACGCAGCTTGATGATAGTAGAAATTTGCTGATCACGACTCAGGTAAGCTTCTATGCCTGAAGTCTTCAGCAAACGTTCCATGCTGTTGCCAGCATCATCGTCACCAATGACACCCATTAGCGCAGCCTGCACGCCCAGGGCGACGGCATTGCGCGCCACATTGGCTGCACCGCCAAGGCGCTCTTCACTTTTTTCCACGCGCACGATGGGTACAGGGGCTTCGGGTGATATGCGGTTGACCTCACCAAACCAGTATCTGTCGAGCATGACATCGCCAGCGACCAGGATACGCTTCGCCGCTATGTCTTTCCTTGTATCTTTCTTTGCATCCATATTTTGTATTATTTGTTCGTCAATACGGAACGGCCTATGCCGTGGTATTCAATGCCCAGTTCGGTCATGACCGTGGGCTCAAACAGGTTGCGGCCATCAAACACCACCGGTTGTTTCAGGCGTGCCTTGACCTCATCAAAGTCAGGGCTGCGGAAGGCCTTCCACTCAGTGACAATCGCCAGCGCGTCAGCTTCAAGCAGCGCATCCATGGGGTTGGCGGCATAGCGTATGGATGCCAGCAATTCTGGGGCATCATAGAAATCCAGTTCAAATACGCGCTTGGCTTCCTGCATGGAAACCGGGTCATACACCGCCACCGTCGCACCTGCGCGCAATAATTCGCCCAGCAAAACGCGGGATGACGCTGCACGCATATCATCGGTATTTGGTTTGAATGCCAGGCCCCAGATGGCAAAATGACGGCCACTGAGGTTTTCACCAAAGCGCTGCTGTATCTTCTTGCCGAGTACCTGTTTTTGCCGCGCATTGACCGCTTCCACAGCCTGCAGGATCAGGAGATTCAAACCATAGTCTTGCGCAGTACGCTCCAGCGCCTGTACATCTTTGGGGAAGCACGAGCCACCATAGCCACAACCGGCATACAAAAAGCTGTGGCCTATGCGTGGGTCAGAGCCTATGCCGTGACGCACAGCTTCAATATCCGCACCGACATGATCAGCCAGATTCGCCAGTTCATTCATGAAAGAGATGCGGGTCGCCAGCATGGCATTCGCCGCATATTTGGTGAACTCTGCCGAGCGTACATCCATCCAGTAAGTACGCTCGTGGTTGCGGTTGAAAGGCGCATACAGCTTCTTCATCTGGCTACGCGCTTTTTCTCCTTGCGGTGTCTGGTCGCAACCGATGACGATGCGGTCAGGGCGCATAAAGTCTTCTACCGCTGCGCCTTCTTTCAAGAATTCTGGATTGGAAACCACAGAGAATTCTGCTGTCACCGAACGTGCCGCCAATTCAGCAGCGATGGCCGCGCTGACACGGTCAGCCGTACCAACCGGCACGGTAGACTTATCAACGACGACCTTGAAGTTCGTCATGTACTTGCCTATGTTTTTTGCTGCCGCCACGACATACTGCAAGTCTGCGGAGCCATCTTCATCTGGCGGTGTGCCGACAGCAATGAACTGCACGTCGCCATGCTTGACGCTGGCTTCGACATCGGTAGAAAACTGTATGCGGCCCGCTGCGCGATTGCGCGCGACGATTTCTTCCAGGCCTGGTTCATGGATGGGGATGCCGCCATTATTGAGGATATCAATCTTGCGCTGATCGACGTCGAGGCAAAAAACATCATTACCTAATTCAGCCAGGCAGGCACCTGTAACCAGACCGACATAACCTGTACCAATAATTGTGATTTTCATTTTTTGATCACCATATAAAAATAAGTCATTCTGTGCATCCAAATATCTAGTCATCCACATAGAGTTTCAGATCACAGGCCTTATTCAAGATTCTTTAAAGCTCAATGCATATTCAGTGCATGCACTACCCTTATTGGAATAAGGAATAGGGATCACTAATTCATTACATTGAGTTCTTCTGTACGGCGCGGCGGGTAAGTTTCCCACTTGCTGCAACCAGGGCAATGCCAGTAAAACTGCCTGGCCTTGAAGCCGCAATGCGAGCACTGATAACGTGCCAGTTTTTGTGCATAGCCATGGACCAGGTTCTTGATGATAGCCAGTTCCGGCCTGACCTCAGGTGGCACGACCATGATGCGGCCATCCAGCAATTTATCCAGACCCAGCAGGGTGGGCGTGCGACGCAATTCTTCGCTGACCAGGCTATTGACGGCCTCTATGCCCTCCAGCTCCAGGGTAGCCTTGAAAGCAACTTCCAGCAAATCGATGGAGGGTGCGTCAGCCAGATAATTCTTTAGCAGATTCAAGCCTTCCTGCGGCTTGTCGAGCTTGCGGTAGGCGTCCATGAGGCGTTGTGCTACCAGCGCCACATGAGGCACGCTTTGCTGCTCTACCCTGCGCCATGTGGACAAGGCTATCTCAGTATCGCCATTGGCCATATACATATCACCCATGAGGATGATGGCGCGTACGTTATTACGGTCAGCTGCCAGTGCCTTTTCCAGGTTGGACAAAGCAGCAGCCGTATTGGTATGCACCAGCTCATCCTGGGCAATTTCACAGTAAAACTGGGCGATTTCTTTTTGACGGCCACCAGCACCACATTCCTGCAAGGCATTGGCGGCTTCAATAGCGCGCGCCCATTCTTTTTCACGCTGGTAAATTTCCAGCAAGGCACGTCGGGCCTGGGCTTCAAACGGGCTGTTGACGAGCAGGTTATAGGTTTCTTCGGCGCGGTCAAGCAAACCCGCCTTCAGGTAATCCTGGCCCAGCTCATACATGGCCTGGGTTTTTTGCTCGGTAGGCAGATCTGGCCTGGCCAGCAGGTTTTGATGGACACGAATGGCGCGTTCAGTCTCGCCACGGCGGCGGAACAGATTGCCGAGGGCGAAATGCAAATCGACCGCTTCAGGATCGAGCCTGACGATATCGATGAAGGCATCAATCGCCTTGTCCGGCTCGTCATTGAGCAGGAAGTTCAGGCCCTTGAAATAACCCCGCGGCAGGCTGCGGGATTCCGAGATCAACTGGCGTATATCTATGCGCGCAGCAGCCCAACCCAGGGTAAAGAATAAGGGGATACCGAGTAACCACCAGATTTCAAATTCCATGTGCGTTTTTTCTTATTGTGTTTTCAGGTATTGCGAATGCTATCAGGCTGAGGGGCTTGTGTGCTTGCCCTTTGCGCTGCTTCACGTTCTTTTTCAATTTCTGCCAGCGTCTTTTTATGCTTGTGCAAGTCGCGTCTGTGGCGAAATACCATAGGCACCATGGCCAGTGCGCCCAGCGTAGCACCACCCGCAAAAAAAGCCAGCAACATGATGACCAGCGGCGCAGACTGTTGATAGCCCCAAAAATATTGCAAGGTGACTATCTGATCGTTTTTCAAGGCAAAGCCAAAGAACAAGATAAACAGCACAATGGCGAACAATCTTGAAATATATTTCATGTATGCATCCTTGATGGATAAGCGGAAAAATCGTCAATGAAGCAATTTTCCCCGAAAAGAGCATTGTACTGAAAAAAAACGGCATATCGGAAAACCGATATGCCGTTTTTATCTTTGCGTCATCTAATAAGCTTACTAATCCGAGCGCAATGACCAGTCAGCCTGACTTAGTCATCGTGTATCGGTTGCCCCACCATGGCATCTACACGTTCGCGCAACTCCTTGCCTGGTTTGAAGTGAGGCACCCGTTTTTCAGGGACCATCACCTTGTCACCGGACTTAGGGTTACGACCTATCCGTGGTGGACGACTGTTCAGTGCAAAGCTGCCAAAACCGCGGATTTCTATGCGTTGCCCTGTTGCCAGGGCATCCGACATTGCATCCAGTATGGTTTTAACAGCGATATCCACATCCTTAGCTACCAGTTGCGGATATCGCTCTGCCAGACGAGCTATCAGCTCCGACTTAGTCATAGTAAAAACCTTATGACTTAAGCTTAGTTTTTATTGTCGAGCTTGGCTTTCAACAAAGCGCCCAGGCTGGTTGTGCCGGATGCTGCGTTGGAATCAGTAGTGGACATTTTTTGCATAGCTTCTTGTGTTTCAACGCTATCTTTAGCTTTGATAGACAATTGGATACCACGAGCTTTGCGGTCGATGTTCAATACCAGGGCTTCAACTGTGTCGCCGACTTTCAGGTGTGTACCAGCATCTTCCACGCGGTCGCGGGAGATTTCGGATGCACGCAGGTAGCCTTCAACGTCGTCTGCCAACTGGATTACTGCGCCTTTGGCTTCAACGGATTTAACTGTACCAGTAACAACTGCACCTTTGTCGTTCATTGCGCAGTAGTTATTGAATGGGTCGCCTTCCAGTTGCTTAACGCCCAGGGAAACGCGCTCACGCTCAACGTCGATTGCCAGAACGATGGCTTCCAGTTCGTCACCTTTCTTGAAGCGACGTACTGCTTCTTCGCCTGTTTCATTCCAGGACAGATCAGACAAATGTACCAGACCGTCGATGTTGCCAGACAAACCGATAAATACGCCGAAATCAGTGATGGACTTGATCGCGCCGCGAACTTTGTCACCTTTCTTGTGGTTGATCGCGAAATCATCCCAAGGATTGGCTTTGCACTGTTTCATGCCCAGGCTGATACGACGACGTTCTTCGTCGATTTCCAGAACCATGACTTCAACTTCGTCGCCCAATTGAACAACTTTATTTGGAGCAACGTTTTTGTTAGTCCAGTCCATTTCGGAAACGTGAACCAGACCTTCGATACCTTGCTCGACTTCAACGAACGCGCCGTAGTCGGTCAGGTTCGTTACTTTACCGAACAGACGTGTGTTCGCTGGGTAACGACGGGACAAACCTGTCCATGGGTCGTCGCCCAATTGTTTTACGCCCAGGGAAACACGGTTTTTCTCTTGGTCGAATTTCAATACTTTTGCAGTGATTTCCTGACCAACTGTCAACACCTCGGAAGGGTGACGTACACGACGCCATGCCAGGTCGGTGATGTGCAACAAGCCATCGATGCCACCCAGATCAACGAACGCGCCGTAGTCAGTGATGTTTTTAACAACACCAGTAACCACTGTGCCTTCTTTCAGGGTTTCCATCAGTTTTTGACGCTCTTCGCCCATGGACGCTTCAACAACAGCGCGACGGGACAGCACAACGTTGTTACGCTTGCGGTCGAGCTTGATCACTTTGAATTCCATGGTTTTGCCTTCGTAAGGAGTTGTATCCTTAACTGGGCGTGTATCAACCAAAGAACCTGGCAAGAAAGCGCGGATGCCGTTCGTCAGAACAGTCAGACCACCTTTGACTTTGCCATTTACTGTACCAGTAACGATCTCGCCAGACTCCAGCGCTTTTTCCAGCGCGAGCCAGGAGGCCAGACGTTTAGCTTTGTCACGGGACAAAATTGTGTCGCCGAAACCATTTTCCAGCGAATCAATCGCTACGGAAACGAAATCGCCGATATTAACTTCCAGGTCGCCCTGGTCGTTTTTGAATTCTTCAACAGGGATAAAGGCTTCAGACTTCAAGCCAGCGTTAACGATCACGAAGTTGTGGTCGATACGGACGACTTCAGCAGAAATCACTTCACCGGAACGCATATCCTGACGTGACAGGGATTCTTCGAACAAAGCTGCGAAGCTATCTGCACCGGTTGCGAAATCTTGGGACATGAAAACAGTAGACATAGTATTTACAAGTTAGCCGGAACGGTGCAAAAGACACTATTTACCGGGTTAGGTTGAACATCCCTTTATTAACCTTGCGTCAATAAAGGCACTTGAAACGACACCTGCAAACTTCACCAGATATTTACTACCTATATAGTGTTGTTTGCCTGTGTTTGCGCATACCAGACCAGGACTTTATTGACTGCTTCTTCAGCAGTTAATTCAGATGTATCCAGGATGATCGCGTCTGGCGCGGGCTTGAGTGGCGCTGTGCTGCGGGCACTATCTCTCGCATCACGTTCCATCAAATCTTTTACCAAGTTTTCCATATTAGCAGAAATTCCCTTTTCAATCAATTGCTTATATCGACGGCTTGCGCGCGCCTCAGCACTTGCTGTTAAGAAAACTTTTAAGCTGGCATCGGGAAAGATGACCGTTCCCATGTCACGCCCGTCAGCCACGAGGCCAGGCGTATAGCGAAAAGCCACCTGCAAATCCACCAGGGCCTGGCGTACTGCTGGTAAAACAGCAATACGTGAAGCGGCCACGCCGACTTCTTCTGCCCTTACAGCGTCGGTGACATCGGCATCTTCAAGAAACACATGGCCGTGAACAAAACGGCAAGGCAGAGTTCTTGCCATGCTGGCAATGGCAGTTTCATCTTCAAGCGCGATGCCATGGAGGGTAGCCATCAGGGCAGTCAGGCGGTACAGGGCACCAGAATCCAGGTAGTGAAAACCCAGATGTTTGGCCACCCTGTGTGCCACCGTACCCTTACCGGATGCGGTAGGGCCGTCTATCGTGATAACAGGACTAGGTACAGTCATAGATAACTATAGAAACCTTTAAAACAAATCTTGGTGATTAATCTTGGCAAAGACTTCAAAATAATCAGGGAAAGTCTTGGCCACGCATTTTGGATCATTGATGCGCATAGTAGCACCTCTGCGGGCACGACCATCGAGACTGGCCAAAGAGAAGCACATGGCCATGCGGTGATCGTCGTAGGTATCGATGGTCGCTGGCAGGATATGCTCAGGCGGCGTCACCGTCATATAGTCTGCGCCCTCTTCCACTATCGCACCCAGCTTGCGCAATTCTGTTGCCATGGCAGACAAACGGTCAGTTTCCTTGACGCGCCAGCTGGCAATATTGCGCAGCGTCGTAGTGCCATTCGCATACAACGCAGCTACCGCGATTGTCATGGCAGCATCGGGGATATGGTTGAAGTCCATATCTATGGCCTGCAAGACGCCATTCGACGTGGCTTCTATCCAGTTATCGCCACGGGTAATGGTTGCGCCCATTTTTTCCAGCGCCTCGGCAAAGCGCACATCGCCCTGTATACTGGACTTGCCTACACCTTCTACACGGATAGGGCCGCCAGCAATGGCACCCGCTGCCAGGAAATAGGATGCAGAAGAAGCATCGCCTTCGACGTGAATGACACCTGGCGACACATAATGCTGTCCCTTGGTGACTGTGAATGCCTGCCAGCCATCACGCTCTACCGTCACGCCAAATTTTTGCATGAGGTTCAGGGTGATTTCTATATAAGGCTTGGAGATCAGCTCACCTACTACCTCTATCGTCACATCATGCTCACGCGCCATCAAAGGTGCCGCCATCAGCAAGGCGGTCAGAAACTGGCTGGAGACATTACCCTTCACTTGCAAACGCTGGGCATGAATATGGCCACGGCGTATATGTAAAGGCGGGTAGCCGGGGTTGCCGGTATATTCTATCTGCGCACCGGCTTCATTCAGTGCATCAACTAGGTCGCCGATAGGACGTTCATGCATGCGGTGCACGCCGTGGATGGTATAGTCACCACCCAATACTGCCAAGGCACCGACCAGCGGGCGTATCGCAGTACCGGCATTGCCCATGAACAGATCAGCCTGGTGTTTGGGGAAATGACCCTTGACACCCTCTACCGTGTAATTCTGGCTATCGCCATCTTGCTCCCAGTGCACGCCCAACTGCGTCAGGGCGTTCAGCATGACCAGGGTGTCATCAGATGCCAGCAAATCCATGATCTGGGTCTTGCCTTCCGCCAGAGCCGCCAGCAAAAGAGTACGGTTGGAAATGCTTTTGGAGCCAGGCAATTTGACCGTGCCCTGCACCTGCGTCACAGGTTGCAGATCAAGGTAATGCGGATAATGTTTGCTTGCTTGTGTCATGGTCTTATTCAATCTTGAGTTTGTCGATGTAGAGAAGAGCAACAAGCCCTGTCAATCCCCACCTTCACGCTGCTGTTTCTCGGCTGCCTCAATCGCGCTGATCCAGTTATGGCGCGCACGCTGTGCATTGGCGTAAATACCTTCTATGCCTTCACTATCTGCATCCACCAGATGCTGCCGCAGGATGGACAGGCGGGCAGTATACGAATCCAGTTCCTGCAACATCGCAGCCCGGTTCGCCAGGCTGATGTCGCGCCACATTTCGGGTGACGAACCGGCAATACGGGTAAAGTCGCGGAAGCCGCTGGCAGCATATTGGAACAAGGTATCCGCATGAGGCTTGCGGGCGATATCATCGACCAGGGCATAGGCCAGCAAATGCGGCAAATGGCTGACTGCGGCAAATACAGCATCATGCGCAGCAGGTTCCAGATGATGAATGATGGCACCGCATTGCTGCCAGGCCCATGCCACCCTGGTCACGTCAGCATCGCTATTTTCTGGCAGGCGGGTGATGACGGCTTTTTTGCCGACATACAAATCCACCAGTGCTGCCTCAGGCCCGTTCAATTCGCGCCCGGCGATAGGATGTGCCGGTACAAATTGCGCGATCTTTTCGCCCAGGCTCTCGCGTGCAGCGGCAACCACATCGGCTTTGGTACTGCCTGCATCGGTGACTATGGTGCCCGGCTGCAAATGAGGATAAATCGCCTTCAATATCGCGCCGGTTTGTGCCACTGGCGCGGCTATCAGAACCAAATCACAGTTGCACAATGCCTGTTCGGCATTCAGGGCTATTTCATCAATGATGCCAAGTTGCTGCGCTTTTTCCAGCGAAGCCTGACTGCGCCCTACCCCGACTATCTGCTCAACTGCCCCTGCTTTTTTCAAAGCCAGGGCAAATGAACCACCTATCAGACCTACGCCAAAAATCGCTATGCGTTGAAAAGCTTTTTGCATCAGGCACTCACACTGTACAAGGGTAAGAACCCAGCACCTTGAAGAAGGCTGCCTTGTCATTGAGCTCGGCCATGGCAGCTGCCACCTTGGCATCCATGACATGGCCTTCTACGTCTACATAGAAATAATATTCCCAATTGCCGGTACGTGCAGGACGCGACTCAAAGCGAGTCATCGAGACGCCATGCTTTTCCAGCGGAGCCAGCAGGTTATAAACTGCACCCGCCTTGTTCGGCGTCGCCAGCACGATGGAAGTTTGGTCCTTGCCACTAGGCGTGGTATGCAGGCGGCCAATGACGGCAAAACGGGTGCGGTTATGCGGGTCATCCTGGATATGGGCAGAGACGATGCCCAGATTGTACTGGTGACCGGCAATTTCACTGGCTATCGCCGCCACGGTGTAATCACCACTGGCCATGCGTGCTGCTTCGGCATTCGATGCCACGGCATGTCTTTCCACATGCGGGAAATGCTGGTTCAACCAGGCCTGGCATTGCGCCAAAGCTTGCGAATGGGCACAGATGCGGCTGACGCCTTCCATATTGCCAGACTTGCTCATCAGGCTATGCTGTACAGGTATCGCCAGCTCACCACTGATGGCCAGGCTGGTTTGCAAGAGCAAATCAAGGGTACGGTTGATCGCACCTTCTGATGAGTTCTCGATAGGCACAACACCAAAATCTGCCGTACCTGCTTCAGTCGCACGAAAAACTTCATCAATAGATACGCAGGGCAAAGGCTGGATGGCATGGCCAAACTGCTTGTAGACTGCCTGCTCACTGAAGGTGCCGACAGGGCCCAGGAAAGCCACCACCACGCGGCGCTCCAGCGCACGGCAGGCCGACATGATTTCGCGGAAGATCAGTTGTATATCATCGCTCAGCAAGGGGCCAGGATTGCGCTCAGCCACGCCGCGCAAGACTTGGGCTTCGCGCTCTGGGCGAAACACTGGAGCATTGGTCTCTGCCTTGACATGACCAACTTCTTCAGCCACGCGGGCGCGCTGGTTCAGCAAATCCAGGATTTGTGCATCGATGGCATCAATCTTGATGCGAAGGGGGAGTAATTTATTGTCGCTCATAATGACCTAAAAACCGTGTTTGATAGGGTGTGGGCAGGCAGCAATACTGTAGCGCATGACTGCAATGCCGGATATGCTTTTTTCGCCGGGCTTTTGACCTGGTTCATCAGCGCCACGGTTTCCAGGTGATGGTGAGTACCATGCTCAGAAAGGGCTGATGATGAAAATAATGCTAACGGCGTCTGTCTATAGAGTAAGCAAAACAGACGCCAAATGTATTTAAGCCCAGGGCTTACGAATTTCTTTTGGCGAAATCCTGCATAAAACTGACCAAAGCCTGCACGCCTTCTATAGGCATGGCGTTATAAATCGAGGCACGCATGCCGCCTACTGATTTATGGCCTTTCAATTGCAACAGGCCATTTGCCTTGGCTTCTGCCAGGAATGCCGCATTCAGGTTTTCATCTTTCAGGTAAAAAGGCACATTCATGCGTGAACGGCTGCCTTTTTCCACCCGGTTTTCATAAAAATCTGTGGAATCCAGGTAGTCATACAGCAGGCTGGATTTGGCAATATTCTTTTGCTCCATCGCCGCCACACCGCCCTGCTGCTTGAGCCACTGGAACACCAGGCCCGCGATATAAATCGCATAGGTTGGCGGGGTGTTGTACATGGAATCATTGTCGGCAACGATTTTCCAGTCAAAGGCTGACGGGCAGATGGGCAAGGCATGGCCGAGCAAATCTTCACGCACGATGACAATGGTCAGACCTGCCGGGCCAATATTCTTTTGCGCACCGCCAAAGATAACGCCGTATCTGGAGACATCAATCACGCGCGACAAAATGTGCGAAGACATGTCAGCAACGATGGGCGCACCGCCTGTTTCTGACGCCACGTCGGGCGCGAACTGGTATTCAACACCATCGATGGTTTCATTGGTACACAGATGCACATAGGCGGCATCTGGTGTCAGCTTCCAGCTATCACGTGCAGGCACGCAGGTATAGCCACCAGCCTCGCCACTTGCTGCGATATTCACCTTACCGTATTTTTTTGCTTCCTTGATGGACTTGCCCGTCCAGGAACCGGTATGCACAAAATCTGCCGTTGCGGGCTGCGGCTTGCGCCCCATTAGATTCATGGGGACGATGGCGTTTTCGCCCAGGCCACCGCCTTGCAGGAACAGAATTTTATAATTGTCCGGCACCGCCAGCAGCTCGCGCAAATCGCTTTGCGCAGCAGCGAGGATGGACATGAACTCTGGCCCACGGTGGCTCATTTCCATGACGGACATGCCACTGCCATGCCAGTCCAGCATTTCGGCAGCGGCTTGCTGCAATACCTCTTTCGGCAATACTGCCGGGCCTGCAGAGAAATTGTAGATCGTCGTCATGTTGGCTTACTCCGCTGCGTCGGCTTCTGGTGCGCTGCCTTCTGCTTCATTTGCGCCAGTATCAGCATCAGCACCGCCAGCGTCCAGAGCTGCATCTACGTCCGCATCTGTCTCAACAATACGTTGCAGGCCAGACAGCTTGGTGCCGTCTTCCACCGCAATCAGGGTCACACCCTGGGTTGCGCGGCCCATTTCACGGATTTCAGAAACGCGGGTACGTATCAGGATGCCGCCGGTAGTGATCAACATGATTTCATCCGTTGTCTCAACCAGTGTTGCAGCCACCACCTTGCCATTACGCTCGGAAGTCTGGATCGCGATCATGCCCTTGGTGCCACGGCCATGACGGGTGTACTCAGTGATAGGGGTACGTTTGCCGTAGCCGTTTTCAGTCGCTGTCAGAACAGATTGCTGTTCATTTTCAGCCACCAGCAAGGCAATAACCTGCTGACCTTCATCGAGGTTCATACCACGTACGCCACGGGCTGTACGGCCCATAGGACGTACATCATTTTCATCAAAGCGCACTGCCTTGCCAGAATCAGAGAACAGCATGACATCATGCTTGCCATCAGTCAGTGCCGCGCCGATGAGGAAATCGCCTTCATCCAGGTCGACCGCGATAATGCCGGCTTTACGTGGGTTGCTGAAGTCAGTCAAAGGTGTTTTCTTGACCGTGCCCAGGCTGGTGGACATGAAGACATAATGGTCTTCAGGGAAAGTACGGTTATCACCAGACAAAGGCAGGATGACAGTGATTTTTTCACCGTCCTGCAATGGGAACATGTTCACGATAGGCTTGCCGCGTGAAGTACGCGAACCTTGTGGCACTTCCCATACTTTCAGCCAGTACATGCGGCCACGGTTACTGAAGCACAGGATGTAATCATGGGTATTGGCCACGAAGAGTTGCTCGATCCAGTCATCATCCTTGGTCGCTGTCGCCTGCTTGCCACGGCCACCGCGTTTTTGCGCACGGTATTCAGACAAAGGTTGCGACTTCATATAGCCAGTGTGCGACAGTGTCACGACCATGTCTTGCGGCGTGATCAGGTCTTCTGTGCCCAGGTCAGTGGCGTTATGGGTGATTTCTGAACGGCGTACGTCTTTATTGCCTTCGCCGTATTCATTGCGGGCCAGGGTCAGTTCATCTGTGATGATGACGGTGACGCGTTCTGGCTTGGACAGGATGTCCAGCAAATCGGCGATTTCTGCCATGACGTCTTTGTATTCATTGACGATCTTGTCTTGTTCCAGACCGGTCAGGCGTTGCAAACGCATTTGCAGGATTTCTTGTGCCTGGTCGTCAGACAATTTATACAGGCCATCAGGCTGTATGCCGTAGTGTTTAGGCAAATTCTCCGGGCGGAAAGAATCAATACCACCAGAATTGTCAGCCGCAGTACGTACCAGCATCTCGCGCACCATGGAACTATCCCAGGCACGTGTCATCAATTCCTGTTTCGCAATCGGTGGCGTAGGCGCAGCGCGGATGATGGCGATAAAGTCATCAATATTTGCCAGCGCAACAGCCAGACCTTCCAGCACATGACCGCGTTCACGCGCCTTGCGCAGTTCAAACAGGGTACGGCGTGTCACTACCTCACGGCGGTGTGACAGGAAGCAGGACAGCATTTCCTTCAGGTTCAGCAGTTTTGGCTGGCCATTCACCAGCGCCACCATGTTCATGCCGAAGGTATCTTGCAACTGTGTTTGCTTGTACAGATTATTCAGTACTACGTCAGGCACTTCGCCTCGCTTGAGCTCAATAACCACGCGCATACCCGATTTATCGGATTCATCGCGGATATCAGAAATACCATCGAGCTTTTTGTCACGTACCAGTTCAGCGATACGTTCCAGCAGGGATTTTTTATTGACCTGGTATGGCAGCTCATCAACGATAAGTGCAGTACGGCTGTCTTTGCCAAACTCTTCAAAGTGGGTCTTGGCACGCATGACCACACGGCCACGGCCAGTGCGATAGCCATCGCGTACACCAGACACGCCATAGATAATGCCGCCGGTAGGAAAGTCAGGCGCGGGGATGATCTCGATCAGTTCATCGATCGTGCAATCACTATTGCGCAAGACATGCAGGGCACCGTTGATGATCTCGGTAATATTGTGTGGCGGGATATTCGTCGCCATACCCACCGCAATACCGGATGCGCCATTGATCAGCAGATTCGGGATACGGGTAGGCAGAACCGAAGGCTCTTTCTCTTTACCATCATAGTTGGGGACGAAATCGACAGTTTCTTTTTCGATATCGGCCAGAATTTCATTGGCGATCTTGTCCAGACGGCACTCGGTGTAACGCATCGCCGCAGCATTGTCGCCGTCGATGGAACCGAAGTTACCCTGGCCATCAACCAGGGTATAACGCAGGGAAAAGTCTTGTGCCATACGCACCAGCGTGTCGTAAATGGAGGCATCGCCATGGGGATGGTACTTACCCATGACTTCACCCACCACACGCGCACATTTGACGAAGGGGCGGTTATAGACATTGTTCATTTCGTGCATCGCGAACAGTACGCGACGATGCACAGGCTTTAAGCCATCACGCACATCCGGCAAAGCGCGACCTACGATAACGCTCATCGCGTAATCGAGATAGCTTTTGCGCATTTCTTCTTCAAGGGAAATCGGGAGTGTTTCTTTTGCGAATTGATCCATTGGCGGCCGGCGAATTAGAGCTTGGTTAATTAATAACGTCTTTACTGTCGTCCTTAATGACATCTTATTAAGACTATTAAAGACTGACGTTTAACTCTTGATTCTAACATGCCTGTTATGCTGAATTCCATTTATAGCAATTAAGTCAGCCAAACTCGGCAAATAGTGGCAAAACAGGGCCGGAACACAGGCCAGGTGGACTGCAACACTGTCATTCAAATGACAGCCTGCTGGCAAATTTTTATGATTTAATCAAAAACATAATAAAAAATACCCCCTAGAATAATTAACCCGGAGACAACCATGTTAAAGAAAATTTGCGTGCTCGCAGCATTTGCCCTGCCTGCTACTATCGCCCTCGCTCAGGCCAGTGCACCCGCATCGTCTGCACAAAGCGCAGAAGCGTCTGCCCCAGTTGCTGCGCCAATGTCACCGCCAGCGCCAGCAGTGGCGCCTGTTCCACCAACGCCTCCAGCGCCACCCAAGCGCTGTGACTTTGCCCTTACCTTGCAAAGCGATGAAATTTTTGAACACAAGAAATCCGCGCAGTTATCTGTACTGAATAACAAGGGCAAAGAGCGCATAGACAATGAAGTCATCCCCAAGCTGGCCGCTTGCGCCAAAGTTGACCTGATTGTCGTCAGTGGTCATACCGACCTGATCGGCAACCATGCGCAAACCCAGAAATTATCTGAAAAGAATGCAGATGCCGTCGTCGCCTATCTGACCAGCAAGGGCCTGAATGCCCCTATGGATACCATGGGCATGGGTAAAACCCAGCAAATCAAGGCTTGCGATGACAAACTGCCAAAGGCAAAACTGGCAGAATGCCTGGCCCCTAACCGTCGCATCGTCATAGAAGGACGTGGCCTGGCAAAATAAGATTCAACATATATCCATAGAGAAACAACAGCATGCGGAAAGGACGGAAATAAACATTTCCCTCCTTGAAACTGGTATTAACTTGCCAAAGTGCATATTTCGTTGCCAAAATGCGACATATTTAACTAACTGTAACTTTGCCGATTTAACAATTTTCGTCGTAAACTTGCTAAATATGGCAAAATAGAACGAATGTTGATAAATGGCAGTGATGGTGTTTGACGAAATAGTAATGTCATCATCGCCGTGTTAATATCTGGTTTTATGCAGTAATTTCGCGCAGTTCATCTGCGGTAATAATCTCACCCGAGAGGAGAAATATGAAAAATTTAGTCAAGCTCGTTATCGCAGCGTCCGCAGTAGCATCCTTTTCTGCTTCCGCACAACAAATCACCGATATCATGGCTAACAAGCCACACAGCGCCTATGTACAAGATGGTCGCGGTGTAATTGCACGTGACCCATTTGGTCTGTGCTGGCGTACAGGCTACTGGACTCCTGCTGACGCAGTTCCAGGTTGCGACGCACCATTGGTACAACCACCAGCACCAGTTGTAGCAACACCTGCTCCAGCTGTAGCACCAGTTACACCACCAGCACCAGTTGCACCACCTGCACCTACTTCTGAAAAAGTAACGTTCGCAGCTGATGCATTCTTTGATTTTGACAAAGCAGTTCTGAAACCAGAAGCTAAAGTCAAACTCGACGACATGGCATCCAAATTGAAATCCATCAATCTGGAAGTTGTGATCGCTGTTGGTCACACTGACTCTGTAGGCTCCGAAGAATACAACCAAAAATTGTCTATCCGTCGCGCTGAAGCAGTCAAAGCTTACCTGGTAAGCAAAGGTATCGAAGCCAACCGTGTTTACACTGAAGGCAAAGGCAAAAAACAACCAGTAGCTGACAACAAAACAGCTGATGGTCGCGCTAAAAACCGTCGCGTTGAGATCGAAGTTGTTGGTACACGCAACGTTAAGTAATAGCAGCAATAGAAGCCTGACTTCTGAGAAACCCGCTTCGGCGGGTTTTTTTATTTGCGTCAGCGCTGACTTATTTCATCCACCTCATTTCACCCGGACTTAATCCCCACCTCTTCCTCTCGCCATCCTCTTCACAGCATCACACCAAAACCATTTCCATCCCGTGTTTGTTTTTCGCCAATGCGATATCAGCCTTAATCGCCTACAATAGCGGTTTCGCAGCTCATGCCCTGACCCGGCACTTCAAACCACATCATGTCGACCTTGAACGCTGATCCCGCAGAAATCCAGAAATTTAGTGAACTTGCCCATCGCTGGTGGGACCCCAGCTCCGAATTCAAACCACTGCATGAAATCAACCCCCTGCGCCTGGAATGGATCAACCAGCGCGCACCGCTGGCGGGCAAACAAGTCATAGACGTAGGTTGTGGCGGCGGCATCCTGGCAGAATCCATGGCGAAAAAAGGCGCAACTGTTACTGGCATAGACCTGTCGGACAAGGCACTCAAGGTGGCTGACCTGCACGGCCTCGAATCCGGCGTGAGTGTACGCTATAAAAAAATCGCGGCAGAAGACATGGCAGAGGCAGAAGCTGGCCAGTTTGATGTCGTCACCTGCATGGAAATGCTGGAACACGTGCCTGACCCGGCATCCATCATCAAAGCCTGTGCCAAGATGGTGAAACCCGGTGGCCATGTATTTTTTTCGACACTGAACCGCAATGCCAAGGCCTATTTGTTCGCCGTCATCGGTGCAGAATATCTGCTGCAAATGCTGCCCAAAGGCACGCATGACTATGCCAAGTTCATCACGCCTGCAGAATTGTCACAAGACATACGCAATGCAGGCCTAGAATTACATGCCATGAAGGGCTTGAGTTACAACCCCCTCACCCAAATCTATTCACTCAATGCCGATACCAGTGTCAACTACATGGTTGCCTGTACACGCCCGCTGTGAAACTAACAAATCGTCTTCATGCATCATGAAGGCGCGCTTTTGATTTTTTATTATGCAAACTCCACAAGCAATCCTGTTTGACCTCGACGGTACGCTGGCAGACACTGCCCCTGACCTGGCTGCTGCAGTCAATGTCATGCGTGAAAACCGCCAACTGGCACCAGTTCATTACCAAAGCCTGCGCCCCCACGCATCGGCCGGTGCACGTGGTTTGCTGGGCGCGGGTTTTGGCATCAAGCCAGAACACCCCGACTACGAAGCCATGCGTATTGAATTTTTGAATCAGTATGAATCTGCCATCGCCGTCCACAGCAAGCTGTTCAAGCAAGTGCCTGATCTGCTGCGCGGCCTGGATGTGATGGGCGTATCATGGGGCATAGTCACCAACAAGGCCATGCGCTTTACCCGCCCGCTGATACCGCTGCTGGATTTGCAAGAGGCACGCTGCGTCATCTCCGGCGACACCACCCCCCACTCAAAACCCCACCCTGCCCCCTTGCTGGAAGCGGCAAGGCAGTTGGGCATACGCTCAGAAAACTGCTGGTACGTAGGTGACGACCTGCGCGACATCCAGGCTGCCGAAGCCGCAGGCATGACCAGCGTCGCTGCCGCCTGGGGTTATTGTGGCGCCACTGAGCCCAAACACTGGAAAGCCGACGCCATCATCGACAGCCCGCTGGAACTACTGGAACTGGTACGCGCCAAACATTTACAGGTAGCAGGCTCTTGAATCTTCCGTAAGGGGCCACATATGGGATATACTAGCAATGCTTAGGGGTCGACCAGGTTTCGACAGGGGTTGCAAAGCAGCGCAGGGCATACCGAGGCCAGACTACCTCGTAAATACAATCTGAACTATATAACTGCAAACGATAACTCGTACGCATTAGCCGCTTAATACCGGCTAACCTTACACCACTTCGTCCATAGGGTGGGCTGGCAACAGCAGTAAGGACATTCATATGGAATCGTCTTGAGCCGGGTTACTTGACTCTCGATTAAATAATAGGTAACTCGTCCTGCCGCAGCGTGTGCGTCCGCGTCGTCAGGATTAAATCAAATGGCAGCACTAAGTATGTAGAACTGTCTGTAGAGTGCTTCTGGACGCGGGTTCGATTCCCGCCGACTCCACCAAAAATGTAAAACCACCCAGCTTCATCGGGTGGTTTTTTATTTTTGTTGATTTGATGGGAAACGAACCTGCGGGACGCGGGGATGAGTGCGGACAGATAACAGCACCTGCGTGCTGTTATCTGCCTCACGAATCTGAACAGCTTGCAAGCTGCGAAGTGGAGATCAGGGGTTTCGAGCCGCATGCGGCGAGCCCACGAGCGACATGGCGCATGCAAGCGCCATGGCTGGCCAGGATGGCCGATTCCCGCCGACTCCACCAGAATATCAAAAGCCATCCAATTTATTGGGTGGCTTTTTTTGTTTTGTGAAGCCACAGTCCTCATGGCCAAATTCACGCGTCACGTGTTGGCATTGGCTGCCACGCTAACTACACACTACTAAGCAAATTGAAGTCCTTTATCAAGTTTTTGAAGTTTGATAAAGTCGGCCTCGCTCATTGCTATCATTACTCCGCAGCTGATAGTTTCAGTCTCAAATGCTACGATATAATTGCATCCGAAAAAAATGCCTTGTGTTAGTCCAATTCGACAAAATTTATTCGCAGCAAAATGCTTGCGGATCATATTTTTCGTTTCTGCTAAATAGATGAACGCTTATCGAAAAATGAAGCGTAAAAATAAAGAAGAGAAAATTTAGATGAAAATGCCGCCAGTTTTATTTGGAATATTAGCATTCATAGTTTTAATCATGAAAGACACGATAGTAGCCATGGCACAACCCGTCGGCATTTTAATCGCTGTGATTTTTGGAGTACTCGTGCTTTATCAGGTCTATAGTTTTTCCTATTTTTCAGGTGAAAAATTTAAAAAACTTAAGAAGAGCATAGAAGAATATACAAAAAATTGTAATGAGCTAAACCATCACATACAAGAATTAAAAAATGCATATGTAGATGTAACCTCTCAGGACTACGGACATAGCACTCTGCAAGATGGCAGTAACTATAATTTTAAAAGAACAGAATGGAATAAAAGCATTAAAAACAATTATGTTCACAACTGCTCGTTAAGCGTTTGTAAGAACGCAAACGACCAACCATTTAAATATCTTTGCAAATACTTTGATATCAAGGCAAACGAAGAAGCATTATCAAATTTTGAAGCTGTATTAAATGATTTTGCAGCTGCTGAACAAGGTAAGTTGTTAGTGAAAGCGGAAAGAGATCTGATAATAACAAACCTCAAAACATCAATTCCTTCTTTAATATTCTCCTTTAGTAAAAAAAGATTGATTAAAGAGTTAGGTTTTGAAGAAATTGATTTAAGTGACTTGTATTTC
Organism: Undibacterium pigrum; assembly: GCF_003201815.1. Taxonomy (GTDB): domain Bacteria; phylum Pseudomonadota; class Gammaproteobacteria; order Burkholderiales; family Burkholderiaceae_D; genus Undibacterium; species Undibacterium pigrum. The sequence continues at coordinate 96,649 of NZ_QJKB01000008.1, read as the reverse complement.
CCCATCTATACTTTTCAATATGTTTCTGCAGGTGGAAATAGCTCTTCAAAATGCGACATAAAAATGGACGTCAATAATTTAGACCGATTTATTGACTATTTAAGCTCATTAATAAAATTCAGAAACAGCGTAGCGGGCCAAAGAGCTTTAATGACTTCTCGTTTAAGGGAAAGCATTAAAGAAAGAGACAATCATACGTGTCGGACTTGTGGAATTTCGGCTCACAATGAAAAACATCTCTTATTAGAAATAGACCACATAATACCTTTATCAAAAGGTGGTATAACATCTGAAAACAACCTGCAAACTTTGTGCTGGAAATGCAACCGCTCCAAAGGTTCTAAATTAGTGTGATTTGGAAAGGCATTAGAAGGAACACATCAAGTTCCCCTCAATCATTGATGCGCGGAGAACTATAATCAAACGTACAAGGATTACAAAAAACTTTGGCGTCACCTCAATTGAGAATCACACTATAGTCAGAGGCTAGAGAAAAATGAAGAGGATGCTTTTTCTTGTAATGCTCAAGTGCAATATTGCGCTCGCGCAGAATTTCTCAGCATCATTCAAATATCTGAAAAGCAACATTTTAACACTAGCAATGATTGTCTTTATGCTGCCTTTAGCTGGTTGCTATTCTGAAAAGCAAAACTCACCTTTCATTGTTCGAGTAAAGCAGACTCGTTGCCTCGATGGTTTTGAACCCAAAGTAATTGGAAAATGTAAAGGAGCGACCGCTGAGGCAGGTATTTATGAATTTCGCCTTTCACCCATGGAGAAGCGGGCGTTAATTCGAGTTGTTGAACAAGATCCACGCAGCCAATCTGTGCCATTGTTTGAATTAGACGGATGTAATGTTTGGGATAGTAAAAATTGGGAATGCTCGATTGGAGAAGCTAAAACTATAGTGATTTATTCCATGCACAATGGAATTTACAGCCATCAATTTATCTCAGGTATTGGCTTAAACGATTACTTCGTTGGATATATTCAGAATCCTGGATTCTTTAATTTTTGAAGTTAGAAGCCTCTTGCATAGGGCTCGACCATTCATTTGAAAATATTAAGATGCAGTAACTATCAATGGATTCTGCAAAATGAACAGCACTCAACTTGATATCTTGCGCCTCTAAGCCTACTGCCAGGTGCTATGGAACACAAGCTATTCTACATAACTCTGAACAGACTGAGTATCAAAAAGAATGTGTGGATCTGTGGCGTACTTTGCTACTTCCCTTGTTTCAGGCAGATGAAAGAAATGCTGCATAATTGCAGGAGCAATGTGTCTGTGACTCTTTTTGTATATCCCATACCTAATGCAAACAATTGATGAAGGCAACATCTGCCACGACTGTGGCGGCAGCCTCACTACGTTCGGCCTGGATTCAACAGCAGGTTTGCAATGCACGCGATGTGCCTGGTGTGTTGTGACTACAAACCACAATACTGCGTTACACGATAACAATCAGTACACTGTATGGATATACTCAGGCTCACTTGACCGGCTGCCGCTTATCTCAAGACTCGCAATAGCCTTATCAATAGGCACGCTAAAAGCCAGGGAGATTGTAGACTTCGGCATACCTGTTGCTGTATCGATTCGAGCTCAAGAAGTGCTGGCACTTCGCAGCACGCTGGAATCAAAGGATATTTCAATCAGAACAGAGCCCATATTTCTTTGGTGATCCTCACCCCGTCACAGAGTCCTGGTGAATAAATCCCGCATAAAAATCCATGTCGACAGAACTTGAATTTTATCTCTACACCTGGATCAGTTACTGCATCCTTTGCGTCTGGCTATACGCGTCTGACCGCAAGTCCTTTCCATTGCACGCCTATAAATCATTTCTGCTCGTGCCCTGGAAGCTGATCACTTTCAGCGTAGCGGCTATCGGCATTACAGTCGTTGCACCTTACACGGCTGATCCGACCTGGGATTATATTGATGCCGCGATGATGTCCGTGCTTACATTTCTGACTGCACCATGGGCCGTTGGAACGATCTATTTGGGGATACGGGGCAAATCCAGAGTCAGGCACGTGCTGGTAGCGATTGGTCTATGGATGCTTTCTGCGAGCTGGTGTTATGACTTGTATCTGCTAATCAGGGATGGCCAGTACCCTATGACCTGGGATGTCAATATTTATGCATCCTCAGTGCTTTATCTGAGCGCGGGTTTATTGTGGAATCTAGAGTACAGGACTGGCCGGGGCGTGACATTTTCTTTTCTTGAGCTCGGGTTTCCAGTCCGGCCACAGCAAACCGGTTTTGCAAAGTTAGCCTTGTTTGGCTTGCCGTTTATGCTGCTCGCTTTTTGCTGCATTGCTTACTTTCTTATCTAAAAGCTGTACGCAGTACATTTTTCTGGAAATTCCTCGTATCGCAATATAAGCATGCTGCTGAGAAACAGCATGCTTCCTTCCCGCACTGCGCCCTCATTTTCCGTTGCTAAAAATATACATCCAATACAAATGCACTGCAATTTATCAAAAAACACTTAAAATATAAGCATGCAAAAAATACAATCATAAATCTCCAATTCACCGGATTTCCCGCGACTTTCCATTCAGGGAGCTGTCATGAAACTTCCAAAAATAAAATTCAAGATATGGCATGGCTTCTTGCTGCTGGCTTTGCTGTTTATCATCCCGCCTCTGATCATCACTTTGGCCCAAAGATGGGAAGTGTCTGATAGCGATCCTGATCGCGGTGCGATGACAGTCAAGCAGGATGTGTTTGGTGACAGTGCGGGCAAGATTGTTTATCTGGAGCAGAACTGGAAGCCTGAGCAGAGTCTGTGGTTTTATACGACGACGCAGGGTTCGAATTTGCTGCCTTATGATTTTTTCCTGGTGCTGGAACAGGCTGACAAGCCGGTGTTGTTTCGCAGTGATGAGAACATCAATTCTTATCGTTATCTGCCGCAGAAAAAGACTTCCAGCAATCCTGATGCCCTGCCTGTGGGCTTTGTCAAAGACAATTATCTGGGCAAGGATTACATGGGCTTTACCTGTGCGGCTTGCCATACTGCGCAAGTCAATTTCAAGGGTACGGGCATGCGCATCGATGGTGGCCCGGCCAGTGCTGACATGCAGGGCTTTCTCAATGGCCTGACCGCAGCGATGACTGCCGTCAGGGACAAACCCGATGTGCAACAACGCTTTGTCAACGCCGTCATGAAGCTTGGTGCATATAGCAGTGAAGCAGATGTGATTGCCGATATTAAAACCTATACCCTGCGCCTGACCAGCTACAACATTATCAACCGTAGCGCTGTCGATTATGGCTATGCGCGGCTGGATGCTTTTGGCCGCATCTACAACCGCACGCTGGAACATTTGCTGAACCGCCAGCAGCTTAAAGAAGTACTGGAAAATGTCTTGAGCGAAGAAGAAGTAAAAGCAGCACTGGAGGGTATAGGCCAGGACATCAGTTCTGCTGACCGCGACAAGATCATAGAAAGAGTCGCGACTACGGAAAAGAATATCGCCAAACTCAGGCGCGAGTTATTCATCAAGGGGGATGCACCTGTCAGCTATCCTTTCTTATGGGATATTGCCCAGCATGATTATGTACAATGGAATGGACTGGGTGGCAATGGTGGGCTTGGGCCGCTGGGTCGGAATACTGGTGAAGTGATAGGTGTATTTGGCTCTCTGGACTGGCATGAGGGCAAGCGTTTTTCTCTTACCTCTTTACTCGCTGGACAAGGCTGGACCAAGAAGGTGGTTGAGTATGACAGCTCAGTCAACACCCAGAACTTGCGTCGCATAGAAAACCAGCTGACGGAACTGCAGTCACCCAAATGGCCGGAAGAGATCCTGGGCAAGCTGGACCAGACCCGCATTAAAAGTGGCAAGGTCTTGTTTGCCAAGTATTGCGTCAGCTGTCATGCTGAGATAGATAGCAGATCACCACAACGTCGCGTAGTGGCCAATATGATGCAACTGGAAAAAATCGGCACTGACCCAACCATGGCGAACAACAGTGTCGATTACCTGGGGTATTCGGGCATCTTGCGCAATCAGTATGTGGGCGCTGGCGTAGGCGATGTCTTGCTGGATAAAAAAGCGCCTATTGCTGCCTTGCTGACCAAAGCAACGCTGGGCGTCGTAACCACGCCAGATGCAGACAAGGGTTTTATACGTCGCTGGTCTGAGTGGCTGCACAATATTATCCAGGCCTTGTTCGGCAATGAAATCCATGATTCGAACAAGCATGGCGACTACAAGCCTGACACGACAATGACGCCCTACTCTTCACTGCAAGCCTATAAGGGGCGTTCATTAAATGGCATATGGGCAACCGGTCCTTATCTGCATAATGGTTCTGTGCCTACGCTGTATGATTTGCTGTTGCCATCAATTTGCCCCACTGATCCACAAGATGCTGAGTGCCGTCCCACAATATTCAAAGTGGGTTCACGTGAACTTGACGCAGAAAAAGTTGGCATGAAGAGTAGCGGTTATGAAGGCTATAACTTCGATACCAGGTTACATGGTAACAGTAACTGTGGGCATGACTATGGCACTCTGACGCCCAGAGGCCCCGGCGAGTTACCCAAGCCAACTTGTGTGCATGAAGCTGACACAAAACTACCCAAGGAATCCAGTGATTTGCCCAAGCTGACGAAACAGCAAAGACTGGACTTGCTGGAATACCTGAAGAGTTTATAAGTATCTGACTATCTGACTACCTGACTACTGAAGGCCAGTTGCCAGCAGATGAAGAGCTTTACATGGCATGTCGGAAATAATGCATGGTTTTCCGACATGCTGGTTTTGGAGCAGGGTATTTCCCTGCGCCGGTGCATCATTTATTTTTGCAGGCTTTTGAGTTTCAGCGTGGCTTCAGCCTCATATGCCTTGCGACCTTTATCGACTGCTTCTATCCAGGCGCTATCAGTGGCAACTTGTCTGGAGTCTTCGGTATGTACGCTCACTGTCGTTGAGCTGAAACCGGAAACATCGATCACCGTCTCTATATTGGCATTGAGTTTGATCGCCCAGAAACCTGGTTGAAACCATGCCCAGAATTGTTTGATATGCACATCCAGGACTAGCATGTCGGGACGGCTTGCATCTATTTCTTCGACACGATAGCCCGCTTTTACCAGTGCATTCCTCAGGTCACTTTTGACTACGCTGGTTACCGTCTGGCCTTCTCCCAGCAATACATCGCCCATGGCCTTGCCAAAGGTATTGCGTTTGCGCGCAATCGCTTTTGCCTTGATCAACTCTGGCGATCCTTTGCCGCCTTCATAACCCAATGAAGGTGTGCTTGGTTCTTTAGGTGCTTCTTCAAAAACACGTTCATCTCTGACGGAGCGAATGTAAACCGTACGCCCATTGCTGGCACTGATTGCTTCAGCCGACTGCGTTGTTGCGGTAGTTGTCGACAACTTGACTTCACTGCGACTGGTAGCACAGCCAGTCAGTATGGCAGATACCAACAATAAGGGGATGGCAAGATATTTTGTATTTAACATGGATGGCAGTAAAAAGTATTGAGGAAATATGAACATAGCGGCAGGCAAGGCTGACCTTATCTTCAATCACGTTCAAATTGATTAACTTGATCTCTCACAAATTGCATTCAATTATTGATAAAAATCGCCAGTATTATGACGATTTTCTTTGCTTTTGCGGCAAATAATTGATCATCCGGGGACGGTTGGGCAGCATCTGTATGCTGGCGCTTGATACAGAAATGCGGGCAATCGAGGGTTCATGATGCAGACCAAAGGTTTAGACACATGGTCCGGTCGTTGCGCCTTTCAGCAAGACAGGTTGCCACAAGACCTGCAAGTCTGCTGCGGGGGTGCCATTCATCAAGGCCAGCAGCATTTCACTCATTTTGGTGCCAGCGGCTCTTGGGTCGGGCTGATCTATGGTGGTGACCTGGTCACCGACCAGGGTGTCTTCCATATTGCCCCAGACGATGACGGAGATGTCGCGGCCTATGATAATGCCAGCATCCATCAGGGCGCGCATGGCACCGACGCCGGAGAGATGGTTATCGACGATGATGGCGCTGGGTCTGGGTGAACAATTCAATAGCTGCTGCACTGCCAGGTAACCGCTACGCCTGTCGAGGGCATCCTGTATCAGGTAGCGGGTATCAATATCGAGGCCTGCACTGCTCATGGCTTCGACAAAACTGGTGCGACGCTGGCGCGCAAAATTCAATTCCAGCGGTGCGCTGATAAGGCTGATGCGCTGGTGGCCAAGTTCCAGCAAATGCTGCACAGCCAGCCGTATGCCATTGGCATTGTCATAGTCAAACCAGGCATAGGGCTTATCGGTCTGGGTGCGGCCGTGGGCAATGAAGGGAAAGCCCTGCCTGGACAAATAAGCGATGCGTGGGTCTTGCACCATTGTGCGGCTGACGATGAGGCCATCGACACGGCGGCCTTTGACCATTTGCTCATACGAAGGCAATTCATTGCCGGGCGAGACAGGCGCGATCATCAGGTTCATCTTGCGCGCTTCCAGCGCTTCGGCCATGCCGCCGACAACACCCAGGAACATGGGGTCGCCCAGATCAGATGGCAGCAAGGGGTAGATCAGGCCAAACACATTGGTGCGGCCTACGGCCAGGCTGCGCGCCATGGGGTTGGCTTCATAACCGTGCTGCTCTGCTGCTGCCAATACTTTTTTGCGCGTCTGCTCACCGACCTCAGGGTAGCCGTTCAAGGCACGGCTGACCGTGGTCTTGGACATACCCAGGCTGGCAGCAAGCTCCTTTAAAGTAATCGACATAGGGCAAATGGTAAAGATGGATTAAGTTGGAAATAAGCTGGGATTATATACTTGTGCACGCGCACTCGGTTCGCCCATGATCAGTCCACCCGCTCTATGGCTCGCTTAAAGAAAAACAGGGTCAGCAAGATGATACTCAAGGGCAGCAAGGACAGGTAAAACGCCGTTTGCCCATTCATCGCACCAAACACATAACCAGTAATCATGGACCCGCTAGTGCCACCCAAAGCAGAAAACAAGACCAGCAAACCCGTCATGGCAGCATGCTGGTTAGTTGGCAAAGAGCTCAGCATGACAGAATTAATGCCAGGATAAATCGGCGCCATGAACAAGCCTATCAAGGGGAAGATGAAGGCCGCCAGCGGCGCATTGCTCCAGCGCAGATCAGGGTTGGCGACGATATTATGCGTCAAGGGCAGCGTCAGCAAGACCAGCGCCGCCATGCTGATCAGGCAGATGTTCAATACCAGATACCAGTTCAGCTTGCGCATGACAGCACCTGCCCCCAGCCTGCCTATCGCCAGGCAAGCCGCAAAGATACTGGTGGCTTGCACGCTCATGTCCACAGGCATTTTGAGGATTTCATTATTGAAGGTGGGCAGCCAGGTGCCTATGCCTTGCTCCAGTAGTACGTATAAAAACGCCGAGATTATATAAACACAGACGAGGGGACGCGCCATCAGTTTAAGCATATCGGCAAAATCGGTAAGCAGGCTGCTGTGACTGACAGACAGCTTTGCTTCAAATTCGGTGAAGCTGGTTGTGGCTACCAGCAGGAAGGTCACAGCACACAAGCCCGCCAGCAACCAGTAGACCTGCAACCAGACGGGTGAGGCGGGATCGTTGGCATCGATAAAATTGCCAAATATCCAGTAACCACTGAGCACGCCTACCATGAAAAATCCTTCCAGCGTATTCATCAGACTAGCATGCTGCTTGCGGTCCGCACTGATCAAACCTATGGTCGCATAGACAGATACCTTGATGAGCGCAAAAGCAACACCCACGCTGAGAAACAGCAGCTTGGTCATCAAAAAGCCTGGCAGCAAGGGCATGGCTGCCGTGCTGACTGTGACTATCGCCATGCCAGTCAGCATCGCATATTTATAACCCAGGCGTGGCAGGAAAGATGCGACGCAAAACGAGACTATGCTGATGGGAATATCCTTGAAAGCCTCCAGCACGCTGGCAGCAGATTTGCTGACGCCATAAGTCTTGATGACTTGCAGTATCACCGTGCCCACGCTGTTGAGCAGGATGGCGAATACAAAATACAGCAGGAATAGCGCAAAAATAATGCGCCGCCTGCTGGCTGCGTGTTGAGCCTGATTGATCATGTTGTCTCCTGCCTTTTTTATTTTTACTGCTTATTTTTTATGTTTTGTTTTTACTGCTACTGCTTTTACTGCTCCTACCTCAGATAATCCTGCAAACTGAACTGATGCAAGCCTGCGATGACGACATCTGCCCCGGTCAGTACAACCGGGCTGCCTATGCCTAGCGCAAACATGTTCGCAGATTTGATGGCGCGTATGCCTGCTATGGAATCTTCGATTCCAAAACACTCGTCGGCAGTCAAGCCCAGCCCTGCTGCTGCGGTTAGAAAAATTTCTGGGTCTGGTTTGCTATTCTTTATTTTTGCGGCATCGACGACGACATCAAACTCGCCTGCAATGCCCAGTCGCTCAATGACTGCCCGGGCATTTTTGCTGACCGATGCCAAGGCAGTTTTTAAACCAGCAGCCCGTATCTGTTGTAAGGACTCTGCCGCACCGGGCAATAAATCAGCCGGGCTCAATTGCGCGATCAGGCTTTGATAATGCAGGTTTTTTTGATCTGCCAGTGCCAGTTTATCTGCATCGCTAAAGTCTTTGCCGGATGCTGCCAGGATCAGGTTCAGCGACCCCATTCTATCGACACCTTTTAATTGTTCATTGAAAGCCTCGTCAAAACTTGCACCGACACTTTCAGCCAGTTTTTTCCAGGCCAGGTAGTGGTAGTGTGCGGTGTCTGTCAGCACGCCATCCAGATCAAAAATCACAGCGCGATAATCGTATTTACGCATGGATCAACTCCGCTTGATGCAGTGATATTTTGCATATCGCTTGCTGCTCAGTCACTTGCAGGCTTTGCCCTCTATGCTGGAATTGCAATGCAGTGCCGCGCAAAAGGCGATATTCGACATGGGTTTGGTTCACGGTGATTTCCAACAGTTGCCCCTGGAAGTGCACACGGAACTGGTAGTCTTGCCATTGCACGGGCAAAACGGGAGCAAAGCTCAGTTGTCCCTTCTTGATGCGCATACCGGCAAAGCCATAGGCAATACCCAGCCAGGTGCCACCCATGGCAGCAGTATGCACACCATAATGGGTATTGCCATGGGTATTATCCAGATCCAGCCTGGCGGTTTGCATGAAGTAGTCATAGGCCTTGTCCTGATAACCGACTTCTGCGGCGATGATGCTGAAGATGCAGGTGGACAGGGATGAATCATGCGTCGTGACCTTCTCATAAAAATCAAAGTCACGGCGCTTGTCATCAAGGCTGAACTGGTCACTGAGCAAGAGCAAGGCCAGCACTACATCTGCCTGTTTGCAAACCTGATGGCGATAGATAACCAGCGGATGGTAATTCAACAGCAGGGGATAATTTTCTTTGGGTGTATTGGCGAAATCCCATACCTTTTTATTGAGAAAGCTGTCGTCCTGCTCATGGATGCCGCGCTCTTTGTTGTAAGGCAAAGCCATCAGATCGGCGGCACGTTGCCATGCATTTGCTTCATCCGCTTGCAGATGGATTTTTGCTGCGAGCTCAGCGAATTGTTCCGTGTGCTCAGCCTGCAGTTGTCTGACGATATCAGCGGCAAAACGCAAGTGCATTTGCGCCATGGCATTGGTGTAATAGTTGTTGTTGACTTGCGCCGTGTATTCGTCAGGGCCGGTCACTTCGTTAATGCAAAATGAATCCGTGTCATGACCAGGCAAGCGGGTGTAATGGCCCAGGCCCATCCACAGGCGTGCAGTTTCCAGTACGATTTCTGCTCCTTGTGTCAGCAAGAAATCCATGTCTGCCGTCGCATCCATATACAGCTTGATGGAATAGGCAATGTCAGCATTGATATGGTATTGCGCGGTGCCTGCCGGGAAGTAGGCTGAACATTCTTCACCATCGATAGTGCGCCACGGGTAGAGTGCACCGCTGGCATGCGACATCTGACGCGCACGCTCTCTTGCTTGCGGCAGGTATTGATAGCGGTATTCAAGTAGCTTCCTGGCGATCTCTGGTTTGTTGTAGAGGAAGAAGGGGAAGATATAAATTTCTGTATCCCAGAAATAATGGCCTTCATAGCCTTCGCCTGTCAGGCCCTTGGCAGCAATATTGGTCTTGCCATCGCGCCCTACTGATTGCAGCAGGTGAAACATATTGAAGCGTATGCCTTGCTGCAAGGCAGCGTCACCGCTGATGTGCACATCGGCTTGCGCCCAGAAGTCAGCCAGATATGCTTGCTGGCTTGCGGCCAATTGTGCGAAGCCTTGCTCACGCACTTTGCCTAGTGCCTGCTGGCTGAGTGAGAGCAAAGACGCCGCCGGATAATCGCGGGATGAGAAATAGCTGCAAAATTTATCCAGCTTTATTATCTGCCCTTGTACTGCCCGGATGGTGAATTGCTGCTCCAGTTTGTCATCACCCTGCTGCAAGCTGCTGGTGTAGGAACTCTCAGTCTGCAAATGATTTTGCATCGCAGTTGCCAGGCTAAGGCCACTATTGTGGGTGCGGTGCAAGAAGGCAGAGATATCATTTTCCTGCTTCACTTCGAGTTTGTGCAGCACAGGACCACTGATGGCTGAACCTACACGCGGGTCATCACCAGCCGTAATATTTTTTACTGCGGCATCAATGGCAGAAAGCAGTTTGATCTCGCCAGAAAAATTCAAAGGCGTGACTTCATACGACATCGCATACACATGCTTGTTTTCAAAGCTGACCAGACGCTGGCTATGCAGGCGTAAGCTGCGTCCCTGGTCAGATGTCCATTGCAGGGTGCGCGTCAGCAATCCGGTACGAAAATCCAGATGGCGCTGGTAGCTATCGACCCTGCCTTGCTGCAAATCAAAAGTCTCATCTTCCAGCATCAAGGTCAGGCATTTGGCATTCGGCACATTCAGCATGAATTGATTGGTACGCGCCAGGCCGTAGGCGTTTTCTGGATACTGTATGGATTCGGATTCATAAAAGCCGTTGAGGTAACTGCCGTTCAGAGAGTCTGCCGCAGTTCTTTGATTGCCTTCTTCTGCCGTGCCGCGCAAGCCTATGTAGCCATTTCCCAGCGCGAACAGGGTTTCGCTGAGCAGGTGATGCCAGTCATCGAGCTGGTTTTCAGTAATCCCCCAGCCTTCCAGTGGAAATTGATGTTGCAAGGCATCGCTTGTTTGCACAGTGTCGTCCTTCATTTTTATTCTTGATCTTGAATATTGCGATTAATTTTGATGGATTTGATATTGAGAAATTTATTCAAACCGGTTTGAAATTCAAATTAATTCTATTTAAACCGGTTTTAAAAGTCAACAAACTAAATTTTTATTTTTAAAGCAAAGTCAGCCAGGGTTTAAGCAGTATTTAAAAATGGCCCTGGAGATCGCCATCTGGAGGCCTGCACGGCATGGAGCCAAAATAGGACCGTTTAAAGCATCTGTCCTCTGCTGCGATGGGCAAAACCTGGACCGCTCCCAGCAAATTGCCCCTAAGTTTTCCAGGTAATTAATTAAATAATCCACAAATGATAACCATTCTCATTTATAATAATTTCACTTTTGCAATTTCACCCCCTCTGAAGCGCCAGCCCCCCAGCTATACACGTACGCCAGCATCCCTACGTGGGCAAGTGAAAAAACCATGCGTTATACCCGCAGGAAAATCATGTCCATCGTCATTTCACATTCGTATCCATTACCGCATTCATCCGTCGTCGCTTCTGCCCTGAAAAATATTCTCATGGCGCAGCACTACGACAGCCGCGGCTAAGCGTCGCCCCATAAGCGCTTTTCATTTCACATCGTGCAGCAAGCTGTGATTGCCCGGTCAATAGCAAGGGATTTGCTCACCCTCATTTTTTTGAAAAACAATATGGACAGCAGTAATCAAATTCCGGCGACTGGTAATAAGTCATTTTATGCAGCAGCGGCTGAACGCACTCTGTGTCAGTTCATCGACGCGTTCTGGTTTGCAGGAGCCCTTGATGGACATCTGTGGCGACAGGCTGATGGCAAGGCTGATTTGTGTTCACGGGGTATCAATGAGCAAGGCCAGGCGATTGAATACCGGAGAGCTGCACATCCGGCAAACAGCTTTGGGCGCAGCCGTTTGCACGGCCCTATATGTGAAGTCTGCAGTGGTTTGGGCACTGATGATATTGCTGTCGTCACAGCTAATTTACTGAGGTCACACGCAACCCAGAATGGCCTGCGTTTCATCAATGAATTAACTCATACCGCAACCATACAGGCCTGCTCATATCCATGGCCTGCCCGGTGTTGACTACTTCCAGTTTTTACAAACGCCTTGGCGATTCGTGACGTGGCCGCCGCTCTGTATCCGTTTTTTTAACTCCAAAATGATGCACTAATTATGTACGTAAAATCTTTTTCACTGATACTCCCAGCCTTGCTCAGTCAGGCCTATAGCCATGCAGTGATGGCGCAAAGCACGACACAAAATGATTTGCCATTAATTGAAGTCAAGGCCCAGTCCAGGCCAGCAGCTACCCGGGTAAGCGGTGCCAGTAAAACCAATGGCAGCTTGCTGGAAGCCCCACAATCGATATCTGTCGTCAACAATGAAGACTTGCGCGACCGTGCCGCCAACAGCAGCAAGGACGCACTGGCCTATACGCCCGGCATTATCGCCGGGCAAGGCGAAGGCCGCCGTGATGAATTTTATATACGTGGCTTTTACTCCCCAAGGGAAACCCTGCTCGATGGCATGCGTGACGACAGCCTGTATTTCCGCGATCTTGCCACCACCGACACACTCGAAGTCATCAAGGGTGCGACAGCCGCCTTGTATGGCCGTGGCGCAGCCGGTGGCCTGATCAACCGCATTACCAAAAAACCGCAGGCCAGACAGGACAATGAAATCTCACTGGCCCTGGGTTCGAACAACCAGCGCAGAGTCAGTGTCGATGCAGGTGGTGCCCTGAGCAATGAGCTCAATGCGCGCCTGATTGCAGCCTATGATGCGGGTGACAGTTACAGGAATATTGTTGATCATAAGCGCACGCTGCTGGCACCATCGCTGTCATGGAATATCAGCCCACAAACCAGATTGCTGCTGCAGACTGAAATACAGCGCGAAGACCACACACCTGACCGTGGCATACCATCACTGAATGGACGCGCCGTAGCAGTTGATGCCAGCACTTTTTATGGTGAAAAATTTGACTTCACAAAAACCAATAGTGATCTGTTTAAAGCCCGGCTGGAACACAAGTTCAATCAGCAACTTAGCCTTGTCAATAACCTGCAATACAGTCAGACTAATCTTGATGGCGTGAACACGCGCAACCGGCGTGTAAATGCCGACAATACTGTGTCACGCCAGATTACCTATTTCCCGATACAGCAAAAGAACCTGGTCAACCAGACTGAACTGACTTACGCCATCGGTAACCACCTGTTGCTGGCTGGTCTGGAATTATCCCAGCAAAAGCGCGATTCACTGGTCAGGCAAACTGGCACGGCTTACCCTGTGGATTTATACCGCCCCCAGCAATTGCTGACAGCACCTGACTTCAGGGCTTTGCCTGTGGCCATAGACAGCCGCTTCAATGCCGATACCACGGCCCTGTACCTGCAGGATCAGATTGCCTTGACGAATGAATGGGACATACTGCTCGGTGGCCGTTTTGACCAGTTCAAACAAAAGCAAACTAACCGCTTGCTCAAGAATGCCGTCAGTGAACGTACCGATAATCTGTTCTCGCCGCGCATGGGACTGGTATATAAAATTACGCCGCAACAATCTGCCTATTTCACGATCAGTCGCTCACATCAACCTGCAGGTGGTGATTTGCTGTACACAGGCAGCAATCCTTTAAACCAGGTCAAGCCTCTGAAAACGGACTTGCAGGAAATCGGCTTGAAGCAAGAGTGGCTGGATAAACGTCTGTATACCAGCATCGCCTTGTTCAGGGTGGAGCAAAGCAATCAATTGACTGCTGATCCAACTGACCTGACAGGTTTGCGCCAGTTGCAAATTGGCCGCCAGCGCAACCAGGGGCTGGAGCTTGAACTGCAGGGACAACTTTTCAGCGCTACCCAGGTCAATGCCAGCTACACCTATAACGATGCAAAAATCGTCGCATCCAACGATATACGCATAGGCAACCGCGCAGAAATGACACCATCCCACAATGCCAGCCTGTGGTTAAAACAAAGTTTCAGCAAAAACTGGAGCGCTGGTGCAGGCATCATTGCCCATAGCGAGCAGTATGCCCTGACTGACAATACAGTACGCCTGCCAGGTTACGCTCGCGTCGATCTGGCACTGACCTATATGCAGGCCCGTTATGACATTACCCTGAAGCTCAATAACCTCGGCAATACCCGCTATATGGAGTCAGCCAACAATAATGTGCAGATACAACCTGGCGCACCTTTCAATGCCTATCTGGTGTTGAATACACGCTTCTAGTGGACTGTAGCAGTGAAATCGAGAGTGAAGGACATGTGCCCGGCGCATCAGGGCAAGGCGCAAAACACAGCGATAGCGGGGCTATCGCGAGTATTTGCAACGCAGCCATGATCGTCGCGCACATGGCAGGCACTCCGATTTTAACTGTTACAGTTCACTAGGCAAGAGAGGCTTGAACACAGTTCCATAGCAAGGCCAGCCGGATGCATCGCGCATCCGGTTTTTTTATTTGTTCTTGCGCTTGCGCCACATGCGCCAGCCCGTCAGCATCAACACCAGCGGAACCAGGCCAAAGCATGAAATGAATATCCGGCCCGGCATGCCAAAGGCGATGCCGCTATGCAGCGGGAACAGCGATGCCAGAAAGCGGTCACCAGCCTGCCCCTGTAGCGGATCGACTACCCTGATGATGTGGCCGCTACCAGCATCTACACTAACCCTGCTGGCACCGTCGCCGCTATGCATTTCCTGGGGCTGGCGCAAACGGATTTCATACGCGGCAGCAGAAGCCGATGGCAAACCCAGGCGCGAGATTCTGGCATGCGGGAAAACGCCCTGTGCGATCAGCATGGCTTGTACAGCAGTGATGTGCTGACCGGGAAGCAAATGTGCATCCCCCGGCTTGCGTGCCTGTGTCACCGGCAATACTTTGCCTATGACGGGCAATATCCATTGTGGCTGATTGAAGTAGGCACCAGAAAATCCCAGTAGCAAGAGCACAGGCAAGGCAAAAAATCCCAGCATGCGGTGCAGGCGAAAATTGATGGCAGCCGGAGTTGCCGCCAGATTGACTGTCAGTGCCTGTCGCAAGGCTTTCCAGTTGGGTTTGGGCAGCCATAAAAACAGGCCAATAAGCGACATCAGCACGAGCATGATGCCGCTGACTGCGATCACTATCTTGCCAGTCTCACCCAGTAAAACATAGCGGTGCAAGTGATACAGGCTTGGTATCAGCAAGCTTGCTGAGATGCCGTATTGCCCCCAGTTGCGTTCACCTTTCACTTCCAGCGTGACTGGATCAAGCATGACCTGGCGTGACCAGTCCTGGCTAAACGCAGACTTGCCCGTAGCTGCTCTGGCGGGATACCAGACAGTAATGACATCTGCCGTAGTGGCAGGCAGCATCAATTGCCTGGGACGGCCATAAGCAGGATCGGCCGTCAGGCTATCCAGCGCTGCCTGTACCATTTCTGGCCTGATGGGTTCCGCAGTGTAAGTTTGCCGTCCAGTACTGAACAGCCCAGGATTGAGTGCATGATCAAGCTCATGCATCCAGCAGATGATGCTGCCCGTGAGACCCAATAACACGAATACACTGCCAAACGTGAGTGCCAGCCACAAATGCAAACGCAGCAATACCATGCGCACTGACTTAGGCAACATAAGCAGTCCTGAAATAGCGACGATTTGAAATAGTGTGAAACTGGGAATTGCAGATAAACATCGTGAATATCCAGACTGAGAAAAAATGGCTGGCTATTCTTGGGGAAACAGGAAAATGCTGGCTGTAGTGGAGTGCGGCCAATATCTTATCTAAAACAGCCACTCAGATCAATGACAGTGACGGGCTAACAGCTATGAGGTTGCTAAACGCCATCACATTCAAGTCTGCCTGACCACCAGCATGGTCTGCAAGACCTCGGACTCGACCGGCTCTTCGTTGATGAGACCAAGGATTTTCTTGGCGAGCAGGATGCCACCGTCGCGCAGGTATTGGTGCACGCTGGTCAGTGCCGGGATGAAGCTGGCGGCACCTGGGGTGTCGTCATAACCGATGACTGATACCTGGCCGGGTACAGCCAGATTGTTTTCAGTGATTGCCCGTATCGCGCCCATGGCCAGCAAGTCACTGGCGGCGAAGACGGCATCGAAGCTTTTATCTTTTTTATCCAGGTAGGCAGACATGCAGTCAAACCCGGCTTCAAAAGTAAACGCTTTGGGACGCAGAATGGTGACGGCGTGTTGCTGCTCACCCAGCGCCTCCATGAAACCGGCACAACGTTCCTGCACTTCGGCATGGTCAATGTCGCCGATGAACAAGAGCTTGCGCCGCCCTTGCTGAATAAAGCGCTCAGCCACGCTGGCACCGCCCTTGCGGTTATCGCTGCCAACGACGATGCCTGGTTGATTGGCGTCCGGTGCTCCCCAGATCACCAGCGGCAGGCCGGAACGTTGCAAGCGGTGCACGGCCTCCCCATGTGAGCCTTGTCCCAGCAAGATCATGCCGTCAGCCCCTTGCACAGGTGGCGTATCGATGAGCTGCATGGAAGTCAGCACCACGCTATAACCTGCCGTCGTCAGCTCCTGAGTGATGCCACCCAATAATTCCAGCGGATAAGGATCAGACATGGGCCTGTCATTGGCAGGCGTCATTTCTACCACCACGGCGACGGAGTGGCTGCGGCCAAGGCGCAAATTGCGGGCGCTGACGTTGAAGCGGTAGCCCTGCTCTTCTGCAATCTTGCGGATTTTTTCACGGGTATCCACCGTCACCAGCGGGCTATTGCGCAAGGCACGCGACACCGTAATGGTGGATACCCCGGCAATGGCTGCCAGGTGTTCCATCGTTACCCCGGATTCAGGGCTGGGTGTACTACGCTTTTTTGCTGTCATGCAAAGGCCTTGTTGTCGGTTGCTTATCGCTTACTTATTGGCTGGTTTTTATATCCTGCAATTTCAGAGACTGGCGAGGCTGCTCTGTCAATTACCACAAAGTCCTTGAAACTGATTTCGCTTTATTTCCCGCGCATTATGACAGAGCTTGTTTGCGTGCGATATATCCGAGGCACCACGCCAGGACACTACGCCATGCAAAGTGCATGCCATGCCGAAGCCGACGCCTGCGAATACCTTCAAATATCGGGGAGAAATCCGCTCAATATTTTGCCAGACTCATGCAAACATGTACCTGTGCAAGCCCGCATCACATCCATTTCCACAAAGAAAACATGCATTTTTTAACATACAAATAATTTGTGTCGAATAAATGACATCGATAACATTTCAATTGACATCGATAACATTAATTGTTTCAATGAGCTTGTTTTTACATCTCGTCACTTGAGTACCAGGGAAACAGGCCGCATAAAAAACCAGGCCGGACTCATTTAGGAAGTGGCAAGAGGCAACAATGCGTATGATGAAAATTCTGTGCATTGGCCTTGAACGGATGTTAGGGACGACAAACTTTAATAATATTCAGGAGCACAACATGAACTGCAACAAGCCTTTCCGCTTGTCGGCGATTACTATCGCCATGATGACATTATTGAGCCAGGCGCAAGCCCAGGTCGCCAGCAATCCAGATACCAATGCCGCCACTACTGCTACCGCTGCGCCAGGCAAGGCAGATGAAGTCCAGCAAGTCGTCGTGACCGGTAATGCCCGCAACGGCGGCCAGCGCAAGATTGATGCGTCTTATTCCATCACTACCGCGAATGAAGAACAACTGAAACAGGCTGCCCCGAGCAGCACCGCCGATCTGTTGAAAATAGTGCCCGGCATTTATGCCGAATCCAGTGGCGGCAATGCTGGTGCCAATATCGGTGTGCGTGGTTTCCCAATCGATGGTGATGCGCCGTTTGTGACCATACAAATGAATGGCTCGCCTTTGTTCCCGCCACCTACCCTGTCTTTCCTCGAAGGTTCATCCTTGTTCCGCATTGATGACACCATAGAACGGGTAGAAGTCTTGCGCGGTGGCCCCAGCCCTATCTTCTCGAATGGCCAGCCTGGTGCAACCATGAACTTCCTGCTCAAGAAAGGGCGCGATGTGGCAGAAGGTAGTTTGCGTGCTACCGTGGGCACGGGCAATCTGCGCCGTATTGATGGCTATTATAGCGGCAAGATTGCCGATGGCTGGTATGGCAGCATAGGTGGCTTTTACCGCGTAGCACAAGGCGTGCGTGACGGGCAATATCCGGCAGACCAAGGCGGGCAAATCACTACCAGCGTCACCAGAAAGCTGGACCAGGGCGAGCTGACTTTTTATGCGCGTACCGTCAATGACAAAAATACTTTCTATACTGGGGTACCGCTGATCTCTGCCAGCTCTGCAGGTGGCAAGCCAACTGCTTTTCCTGGTTTTGATCCTTTGACTGGTTCGCTGTACAGCAATGAATTACGCAATGTCGCACTGGAAGTCGGCCCTGGCCAGGTATTGAATAAAGACCTGGCAAATGGCCGCGGCTTGCAAGCCAATCTGTTTGGTGTGGATTTTTCGCAAAGCATCAATGGCTGGAATATCAGTAACAAGCTCAATCATTTTTCTGGCGATGCCCCTACCCTGGCAATCTTCACCGGCAATAGCCCTGTGAGTATGTCCAGTTATATCAATAGCGCCATCTCGTCTGCCAATGGCCAGGCCAATGTAGTAGCTGCGGCAGGTGGCAAGCAGGCTGTCTCGGGTACGGCAACTTATCTGAATGGTGGCGCTGCGGTGGCGGGCGACCAGCAAGTAATGTCAGCCGGTATCTGGTCGGTAGAAAAGAAACTGAGTTCTTTCACTGATGAATTGCGCATCAGCAAAGAGATCGTCAAAGACCATACCTTTACCGCTGGTCTGTATTACGCTGACTACTCATCCAAGGACATGTGGTATCTGGGCAATAGCGTGTTGATGACAGCAACAGCAAATGCCCGCCCTATCAATGTACAGTTGAATAATGGCGTAATAGTCAGCGGTAATGGCCATGATGGCGCATCCTTTTATACCTTGAATGAAAATTTCTCGGCACAGAACACGGCGTTTTACCTGGCGGATGAGTGGAAGATCAATGACCGTATCCGCGTTGATGCAGGTGTACGCACCGAGAACCGTCGCTTGAATGGCGTTATCTCAAATCCAAAGTCAGTGGATCTGGACAATAATCCGCTAACACTGTACAACAACAGCGCCTCGGTACTGAGCGGCAGCAATACCCCAGTCGACCGGTCTGACAATGAAGTGTCTTATACACTCGGTGGCAATTACAAGGTGTCAGAAAATTTCAGCTTGTTTGCACGCCTTAATTCCGGCTTTGCCCTGCCACAGTTCGACACCATACGCGACAATGGCGTGAATGCACCTGTGACCAAGGTCAAGCAATATGAGATAGGTTTGAAGAGCGTGTCAGAATACTTCAGCGCTTATCTGACTTTCTTCCACAATACTTTCACTGGCCTGCCCTTCCAGCAGTTTTTGGCAGATGGTCGCAATGTGAATGCGATAGGTGGCTCCAGTGGTTCTGGTCTGGAATTTGAAGTGGCAGCACGTCCTGTCAAGAATTTCCAGATTTCACTCAGCGGCGCTTACCAGAAATCCAAGTATGAAAACTATGGTACCAATACTGGCAATGAAGTGAAGCGCCAGCCTAAATTGCAGTTCCGTCTGTCACCCAGCTACCGCATCCCCTTCGACAATGGCGACATTAAATTGTATGGTACTTACACGCATGTTGATGCACGCTTTGCTGATGCAGAAAACCAGCAATCATTGCCCAAGTATTACACGCTTGATGCCGGCATTTTGGTAGGCCTGGGTGACAATCTGGAATTCCGTCTGGTTGGCACCAATCTGACCAATCAACTGGGTCTGACTGAAGGAAATTCTCGTGTCATAGGCAGTGGCAGCAGCGTAGTTTTTGCCCGCCCTATTTTTGGCCGCGCGATTGAGGCGTCTGTACTGTATCGCTTTTAATTTCTTTCCAAAAATTGTTATGCGTGGTCCCGAGTAATCAGGACCACGTTTTTAATATAGAAAAATCATCTTGGACTAAGGTCAAAGCTTCATTTCTTCAGTGATTTTATCGTAGGCATCTAAAAGACGACGTTCAACTCCACAGTTATCCAGCAGTTTGATGAACTCAATCAAATGCACAAAAAAAAGTTTCAGCCGAACTTCTCGAAAATCTTTGCCATTGTTTTCCAACTCCATCAAGAAGTTAAGTATTACTGGCATCCACCTTTTTATGGCATTACGATTTGATGACTCTATATTCTCGCAGTAAGTTCCGTACCCCATTACCGTCCTGGACGTACCATGCACCACTATGAGTACCTCACCAATAGCTCTTAACTCTTCACGAAAAATTAATGTATCTCTCCATTTTTCCCAATCTTTCGCCTGATTGAGTTGCCCATCAGCTAAATCACCACGCAATAATTCCACAACCGATTCTAATTTTTCTGCTTTTTCATTGCGCTCTGGATGCATGAAAGTCAACTCTTGACGATAGAGTTCAAGCCATGCAAGGAATGCAGCAAAACGATAGACAGTGCTCATTAATTTATATCGTTGAAAGTAAGCATCATTAATACTATTTACCAATTGTTTTTCTGGCCTTGAAGTTAACACTTTCTCTTTCAGATATACGGTCGGGTAATGCTTTAATACTTCACTGACCCTGGAGGCTAATTCTTTAGCAGACAAAAGCAAGGGGTCACGAAATTTTTGATAAAGCTGCTCAAGGGCTTTTTTTTGTTTCCACTGCTCGAATGAGCGTTGAAGAAAATATTCTTTTATGAATATTCCTAATAGCGCACCTAAAGTAGCAATCACTGTCCCAACGACCGAAAGCTGTAGCCAAAATTTAAGATCAATATCAAAGGTCATTTTGATTTTCCGATTTCCAGATTACGGCAAAACCCAGGCACGCACAGTGAGATTATCGATAACATTCATTACCTTATCCACTGTTTTCAATTCAGGATATCGACCGTAGAAAACGGTCGATATCCTTATGTGACCTCACTCCTTGCCAGGATTTCGCAAGGAACGGCTTAATTGCGTAAAGTGCGGCAAACTTTCCGATTGTGGTAGAGATTTTTTTTCTGTCATTACGGCAGCCATGACAGGCATCGTTTCCAGTATCTCTGGAGTTTCTGCCGCCAAAGGTGCGTGCCCTTCCAGGAAGCGGTACAACAGGCTACGCTGCCCTTTTGTCAGGTCCCGGGTCACCGGCATGAACAAATAACTTTCAAACGCCGCAGGATCGGTCAGGCGATGCAAGATGGAGGCGTAGCTGCGTATCTGTGCCGGATTGGCGAGATCAAGCCAGTTATCCATGCAGGGTGCCATGGCATTCCAGTTGATGAGTACATGTTTGTAGACATTGTCCCAGGTCGCTGGCAAGGCAGCGATAGCAGCATCGGCAGGACGCACACGTATATAGGCATAGGTGTAGATCTGGGTACTCAGGCCGTCTGCGGGTGCAGGCATGTTTTTTCCGGCAACGGGCACATAGGCATATACCTGGCCTTTGCTGGCATCGGCCTTGAGGCGCAAGCCACCCTCACCATCAGTCTGCAGGTTTTGCGTCGCGGTTACCGTGCCACCATCTGCCGACATCTGGAATAGCGTTACATCGCTGGTCTGGAACAGTGGTTTGCCATGCTTATACATCTGGAATTTAACCGAGCTTGCCGGGCCCTGGTCCAGATACAGATTGGGTGTGCGCGGTATCAGACGCAAAGGCGCTTCAGCCAGCAATACTTTGCCGTCTGCAGTGCGCAACTCCCAGTCCGCCTGCTCAGCCTCGCTGGCGTGATTGATATTGAAGCTGACGATGCCTGAGCCAGCCTCATAGGCAGCACGATCGTATTGATTGTAGTTGAGACTGCCCAGCAAATATTCTTTCTTGTTTTTCTTGTCGACAGCATACAGTTGCAACGTACCCCAGTCATATTTTTTAAGATCAGCGCCAGTTTCGCTGACGCTATTGGATAAATCCAGGCTGACCTGGGTTTTATTCAAGCGGGCGTGTGCAGTTGCAAACAATGGCTTTGCCGCAGGTTGCGGCGGCAACAGGGCACGGTCGCCAGGTTCATGCATGGGCTCACCTTTGCGCCAGACACCGATAGTGCCGACTATCATGCTGCGCGCAGGATTAGGCTGGAAGCCCCCTGCCATCAGTTTGTCATATAGTAATTTCGACTGTGCGGCAGCAGGACCAGGGACCTTGTTACTTAATGTAGGATCATCAAAATAAACCGTACGATAAGCATTGAAACTGATGACTAGGCCCTGCGCATCGGGCTCTTGCAAGGCAAGCTGCAAAGCCGCCAGGGCGACGCTTTTGTGGCCGTCGATTTTCAGGCCAGCGGTGGCGAAAGAGGTTTGCCAGTTCACTGAAGCGCCACCGGCAGTAAAACCAAAAGAGTTACGTGAGAAATTGATGTAACGCGCGGTAAATCGTTCATTGCGCGGTGCCACGATGCGGCAGCCACCATCAATGCCAAAGTTGATGGCATCAAAAAACAACTGCGAGGTGCAGGCACCATATGGTTCCAGATCAATCAACATGGCGTTCAGGTTACAGGGTGCGCCACAGAGCTTGTCTGTCGTCACCAGACCATGACCCAGATCAACGGATGAGACGAAAGCATCAAAGAACTTGACCCTGTGCGTGCCATGCGGATTCCAGTTGCCATCTGTTTTTACTGCCTCTATCGCACTCTGGCGAAACTGCTTCATCGTCTCTGGCGGTGTCAATACAGTTTGCGATTTATCTTCGTTATAAAATTCAGGGTAATTATTGGTAACGATGGGGTCCCAGGAAATTTGTCCCTTGAAATGAATGCGCGGTATTTGCAGGATACTCATGCTGTTTTCTCCCGTTTCAGATTTTCTTGTAGATGAAGGCTGGCCCGGCAACTTTGTGCTTGTCTGCCAGCGGCGTTTGCAGGGCGTGGATGGCAGCCATGCGCAAATCAAACATCTTGCGCACTGCTATCCCCAATTGCGCCGCATTGCCATTCAATGCCAGATTGAGTGAATCAACCATGGCGCTATAGGCGATGGTGCAGGCAGCCTGTGCCTCTCTGGCTGCGGCCGGTTCTTTTGAAAAATCATGCAATTGCGGATCTGCGATAGCTGGATAGACCTTGCCCCAGTCCACACCCAAAGGCCCGCCCCAGGAAAACCCTTGTTTGGAATCACTGCTGGTCAAGACCTGGTTACGGAAAATTTCTTCAAAGCGGTAGTAATGCGAGAGCTCCTTGCTGAAGTCCAGCGGGTCGTCGCGGGTTCCCTCACCTTCTGAGACGATCACCTGTATGGCCTTGTGCGCATCGGCATAATTATTGACGGCGAATAACTGGCCGGGGAAGAATTGCTTGTCTTCAATCTGGTTGCGGCCCGCCTGCCAGGCCGTAGCGGGCAAAGTTTTCAGGTAAGCATCCAGGGCTTCATAAAACTGGCCTATGGTGACTGCCTTGACTGTGGCCGCTTCCAGCATTTTGAGTTGCGGGAAGACGATGGGTTCTACCGGCATTTCTATATTCATGCCCTGCTGCATGGCTGGCTTGCCGAAGGGAAGTATATGCAGGGTCAGGACCTTGCCGTCATGCCCTATGTCACCGGGCAAGGGGCCGGGGTAAACAGGTGGGTTGAGCCTGGGACTGCCACCGAGAGCATTGAGGATATTCGCTGCCAGGCACAGATGTATCATTTCCTGATGGGTGATGGATTGCAGGCGCGCCATCGCAGGCAGATTGCTATTTGGCAGTATCGTCAACTGCGCATACAAATACGGCGGCAAGGTGCCAAATTCTACATTCATGGCGGTTTCCAGCATGGCCCGCGCCTGGGCCACGCTGGTGAGAGGAGGTAGTTTTAAAAGTATCATGCCTGCTCCTTGCTGACACTGCAAAGAGCGACAGGAATATGCTTGTTCATATGAGTTTTCTCCTGTTGACTGAAGAAGCTATGATGAAAATGAAATGCCGGATGGCAGTCCACGGGCTTGCCCTGCGCAGCATATGGACGCTGCAGGCAATACTAAAATTTGTTTTATTGAAAGATTTTATCTACTTGCAGGTGGCAAGGATTTCAGAAATGATTAACAATTTTACTTTACTATATGCTAATTTATTTGAAAGGATTATTTTGCCAAATTTGCATTAAAGAGACATTTATCTGGCTTTGCAGGAGTGAGTAAAGACAAGCTGCATACAGCTATATTTAAAGATAAATACTGAATGGGAAAAGTATGCAGGCAGAGCTATCATGCCGCTCATTGCAGGACGACATGATTTCCCTTTGGGAGTGCGTATTTCTGCTGAAGTCAGCAATGAGACAATCAGGCAGTCAGGCTATCAGGGCCTGCACTTTTTCGATCTCGTCAAACAGGAAGAAATGGCCACCTGAGAAAACATGCACTTCAGGTTCGTGTACGAAACAATCACGCCAGGCCTGGCAGTTGGCCAGGGCTATCCTGTCGTCCTTGCCCAGCAAGATGCGCACTGGTACATCGTGCTCACGCAGGCTACCATCGACATAGGCTTCTGCCGCGCCCACGTCGGCACGCAAAATGGGTTCAAACAATTCCATCAATTGTGGTTCGGCCAGCACTTCTGCAGATATGCCGCCCATATCTGCGACCCAAGCCATGAATTCCTTATGGGGCAATTCTGCATGATGCTGTAAAACCCGGCTATGTGGTGCAGCAGCACCTGAGAGCACCAGCCTCTGCGGCAAGCTGGCACCGAGTTCATGCAGCCTGTCGAGCATGGACAGTGCAATGTAAGCTCCCATGCTATGTCCAAACAAGACATAAGGGCTGCCGGCAGTAGCACGCAAAGTTGGCTCCAGCAAGGCTGTTACCATCCCGGGTATGCTGTGCATCAGAGGATAGCGCATATTGCTGCCATGCCCAGGGGGATCAAAAGTCAGCCACTCATGCGCATGCTCACGCGATAGCCTGGCATAACTATAAGTGCTGCCACCGGCAAATGGATAAGCGATAATCTTCAATATGGTTTTCCTTTGACACAAATTAATTTTAAAACGACTATAACCCAAGCATGCCCGAACAAAGTAAAAAACTGGCTTGTATCATGCAGCCTCAAATCTGGACAGCCAGGCTGAGCGATCTGCGTGAATACAGACAGGAATTATTGACGCTGCTAAACAGTGCCGAACATACACGCTGCGCCCGTTATCTGCAACAGGATGACAGGGACAGATATCTGGGCGGACGTGCCCTGACAAAGCTTGCAACAGCAAAATTGACAGGCTTGCAGCCAGCAGATGTCAGCATCGTCGTGGCGGCCTCTGGCAAGCCAGCTATCGGCCTCGCCAGGGCAGACATCAAGCTGCCAGCCATCAGCATTTCACATGCCGGAGAACTGGTCGTGGTGGCGTTGGCGCACGACGCTGATATTGGTGTCGACGTGGAATTATTACACCATGATGTCAATCTCGATGAGTTGATGGGTGTCGTATGCAGCGCCAGGGAAATTGCAGAAATCAATAAGCCGGGACAGAAACAGAACCAAAAAAGCCGGACGCAGAAATTCTATGAATTCTGGGTATTGAAAGAAGCCTACCTGAAAGCTACCGGAGACGGCTTGTCAGCCGATGCACGTCGCCTTGTGTTCAGCGTTGATAATGTATCGACAGTGAGCTTGTTGCAGAGTCTGGATAAGCAGCCTGCTCATGCATGGGATTTTTTTCTCAAGCTGTATGACCAGCAACATGTGCTTGCACTGGCGAGCAGGAGAATAGCGTATGAACAGTCAGATCAAAGTAGACACGAACCAGCACACTGCATACCTGTTTTTATGGATGCCTTGTCTTTGTTCAGGGAATATTGTTCAGGGAGAGCGAGCGGATAACAACTGATACTGATACCCACATCAGGCACATAGCTCAAATGAGCCATGTGCTCTTGGAGGCTGCTGCAAAATTAACCTGGCGTTGTTGCTCCGCCTTGTCGTACTAAAGTACTGTCTGCGGCGGGGGCGCCTAGCCGGGGGCGCCTAGCCATCTTAATTTTGCAACAGCCTCTTTTAAAATTTACTTCTTGATGCTCAGGACGATGGAACCAGTCCAATTAGCTCCGCCGTTTTCAACGAGGATGCTCAGTACATTAGTAATCTCTGTCCATTCCATAGAGATTTTTGCGCCGCCGATGTCAACGCCGTCAGATTTCAGAGTGCCGTTTGGGTCAGACAGCAGTTTGGTACGGTATGCAGGATCTTGTGCCGATTTTGCGATTGCAGATGCTAATTGGTCGTATAAATGTGCCATTTTTCTTACCCCTAGTTTACGTGGTTCAACGAAGATGATATCGGAATGAAACGAAACTCTCAGCTACCAAAAATTCAAATTTTTATCTCAAACTTCAAGCTCAAATTTTAAGCAGCGAGGGCTATACTACACTTGCGAATAAATGATGTCTAGCACTTAACAAATTCAAAAAAATATTATCGTTTTTGCGTTGTTAAAAGTACGACCTGAAGCAAATTTACGTCTAGAATATGCTGCATAGCACCCACAAACTTTCCTGTCAGGAACATTATGCCGAACATAAAAACCTTTACTCCTGCTGGCCGTCTCGACAGCAATAATTCTGCTGCATTTGAGAAAGAAATTCTCGCGGCTATCGATGCTGGCGAAGTACACATACTTATCGATTTTTCTGAGCTAGCCTATATCAGCAGTGCAGGTCTGCGCGTCATCTTATTGACCGCCAAGAAAACCAAGGCAGCCAGCGGCAAGCTGGTACTCTGCAGCCTGAATGATTCTATCAATGAAGTATTTTTGGTCAGCGGCTTCAATGCCATACTGGACATACAGGCAAACAAGGATGCAGCACTGGCACGCTTCTGAATTCATCAAACTGTCATCAAAAGCCCTCGCACTTGCGAGGGCTTTTTTACTTACAGGCACACAGACTGATTATGCATCTGCGGCTTCCATGATGGCCTGCGTCCACTCGGCTGCGCGCTCATAGGCGGTTGTCGTCACTGCTTCCTTGAGTTTGGGATCAGCATCCATCAGCTCCATAAATTGCTGTCTATCAAGGCTGATGCAGGTACTGTCCACCACCGCACGTACAGACCAGGTACGCGGTACTGGGCGTATCAGTGCCATCTCACCGAAATAGTCACCATCATCCAGCATACCCAGCGGTGTTTCTTTATCGCCTTCCAGCTTCACATAATTTTCCAGCTTGCCACGGGCGACGATGTAGAATTTGCTGCCTGGCTCACCCTCTTCAAACACAGGCTTGCCAGCAGCAAAAGATTCTGACACCAGCGACTTCGAGAGTTTTTGCAAGACTTCATCCGAGCATTCAGACAGGAAAGGGATGCCGCGCAGGCGTTCGACAGAAACACTGGCCTTGCCATCGTCGGTAATCGTGAAGCCGCTTTGCTTGCGCCACAGCATGGCATAGCGGCCATCTTTGGCCAGCAGTTCTTCATGCGTACCCGACTCCATCACCAGACCTTTTTCCATGACGATGATGAGGTCGTAATTGGTGATATGGGTAAAGCGGTGCGTGACAGATACTACGGTCCAGTCAGCAGAGATGGCATCCAGCGTCGCGCCTATCTCGGCTTCAGTATGAGCATCAAGTGCTGAAGTAGCTTCATCCAGGAAAAGTATGCGTGGATTGCGCAATAGCGCACGGGCTATGGCGATACGCTGGCGCTGCCCGCCAGACAGGCTGCCGCCCTGGCTGCCGACTACGCTTTGGTAGCCATTGGGGAAAGTCTCTATCAAATCATGGATGCCAGCATCCTTGGCGGCGGCGACAATTTCTTCATCTGTTGCATCCAGCCTGCCCATGCGTATGTTTTCTGCGATGCTGGTATCGAACAAGGCAGTGTTTTGCAAGACTACACTGGTCTGAGCACGCAGAGATGCCTCGGTGCCATCGCGCAAATCCACATTGTCGAGCAGGATCTTGCCCTTATTGGGATCGTACAATCGCATCAGCAAAGACAATACTGTCGATTTGCCTGAACCTGAGCCACCGACGATGGCAACCGTCTTGCCCGCCGGGATTTCTATATCAACGCCACGCAGGATGGGATGATCAGCCTGATAGGCAAATTCCACACCTTGCAGTTTCAGGTTTTCCTGTATCGCTGGCAGTGCTGTGGCTGTGGGGCTATCGGGCAATGCTGGCTGCGCGCCCAGCAGTTTTTGTATGCGCGAATAACTGTTCATGCCCTGTACCAGCAGCGGAATGGCCTGGGTCAGGTTATCGGTTGCACCACCGATATTGAGCAACAAGCCTATGAAGGCTATCAGCAAACCGGTGGTCAGAAAACCCATGACAGCCAGGATGGCACCGACACCCAGCACACCTATCTGCAAGAAACCGGCAGCCACGTTGGTAGAGCGGCCTATCATGGACGTGAAAAAATTCGCCCTGAAATCATCTTCCTGCAAACGCGTCAACCTGTCACCGAATTGTTGCTCACGGTATTTGCTGAGATTAAAGGTGCGTATGGTCAAATGATTCAGCAAATTCTCTTGCACCAGGCCAGCATTGCCGGATTGCAGATCGTCACGCGAGCGGCCAAACTTGCGCGCACGCGGGCCAAATGGCTTGGGGGCAAAGGCGATCATGGGCATGAGTACCAGCGCCACCATGGCCAGCCGCCATTCGATGACGAATAACAGAACCAGGCTGGTGACGATAGTGACCAGGCGCATGCAAAAGCTGGGCAAGCCGCGCACCAGGGCAGTTTCTATCGCCATCACATCAGGGCCAAAGCAGGCAACGATGTCGCCTTGCGGTGTCTTGCTGAAAAAATCGGTGGATTGCTTTTGAAGGTTGGCGAACATCCTTTCCTGCAAACTCTTGGAAATGCGGGAACCTATTGTGGCCGTACCAAAGTCCTGCATCAGGCCAGCACCAGCATTGAGCAGAAAACCCACAGCCAGTATACCCAGCAGCATTGCCAGCAGAGGCATATCCTTGTTGACAATGGCCTTATCGAAGATATAGCGGTAGCTTAAGGGCATGAGCAGATTAAAGCCTATCTGCACCAGCAAGGCCAGCGCCACCAGGCTGGCCAGCAGGCGGTAAGTAAAGGCAAGTCCCAGTGCCTGGCCGATGAAGCCCCAGAAACTGGTTTTATGCTCGCCGTCTGCGGATTTGCTGTTTTCTTTTTTGGGTGCTGCCGTTTGATCGCTCATGCTTGCTCCGGTTTAATATACCCATGCCGACTGGCGTGCTGCCTTGAAGTTTTTGTCAATGCGCTATCAATGTCGCTATGTATGCACTTAATAGATGTATCGTCGGATAATCCCAGACGATGGTTGATTCAATTTCTATACCGAGCAAATCATCAAGTTCAACAATCAGGTCCATAACATTGACTGAATCCAGGCCCAGGCTGTTGAAGGGCATGTCGGGGTCTATGTCATTTTCGGCCTGTCCCATCAACTGAGCTACCCGCCTGATGAGCCAGTCTTCCAGCTGTTCTGCATTCCATGATTTTGCTGCCAGTTTTTCTGTCATTGTTATTCCTGAATAAAAGGCTTAATCCTTGCTGCGGAATTCTGCTGATGCTGTGCGTGATCTGATGCTTTCAGGCAATTCAGAAAATGCCCTGCGATTCTGGCCATAGCTGGTCTTGCCACTGGTAGTCTTGCTGATACCCATGGGGCCTACAAAACGCAGATGCGTAATCGCAATTTCTGCCGGTGCTACCGACAGCCTGATCTGGCTGGCGAGTTTTTCGAGTTCTGCACTCAGCGTCTGCTCAGCCGCGTCTGCAAACCAGCTACGTGCGGTGCGTGCCAACTCACAGATGACGATAATGCTTTCATTTTTTGCGCTCGCATCATCATAAGAAAAAACAGCGACATCCTCAATCCCAGTGACTGCATTCTGTATCAATGCTTCCACATCATGAGGATATATATTGCGGCCATTCACAATCATTAACTCTTTGCTGCGCCCGGTCACATACAGTTGCCCATCGACAATGGCACCGATATCACCCGTCACCAGATAACGCGACAGAGGCTGGTCAGCAAGTTGCGCATGAAAAGTCAGCTGGCTTTGCTCAGGATTATTGAAGTAAGTCTCAGGCACGCTGGGGCCGGTGATCCAGATTTCACCTATCTTGCCATCGGCCAGCCTGAGTTTGCTGAGCGGGTCGGCAATGGCTATGCGTTCAGGGTCGGCATGACCGCTGGCGACCAGTTGACGGCTGTCTTCTTCGTTCAGCGGCGCGCCTAGATTGCCCTGCTCCAGACCCAGTACTGAAACAGGACGTATGACCGGATCATGGTTGCCGGTGGCAAACAGTGTGGTTTCAGCCAGACCATAGCAGGTCAGCATATTGGTATTGGAATAGCCTGCCTGGGCAAAACGTTGCTCGAATTTTTGCAGGGTGATGGCGCGTATGGGTTCAGCACCATTGTAAGCAGTCTTCCAGGCATGCAAGCCCAGGCCTGCGATATCTGCATCTGTCACCCGATCAGTGCATAACTGATAGGCAAAATTGGGGCCACCAGACATGACTTTGTGGTTTGAATCTTGTGCCGATATCAATTGCAACCAGCGCACCGGGCGTTTGATAAAGGCTGACGGTGCCATGCTGACACCGGGTATGCCACCGTATAGCGGCGTCAGTAAACCACCTATCAGGCCCATGTCATGATAATGCGGCAGCCAGTTGACCATGACAAACTCAGGGTCAACTTTAAAATCTTTTTGTATCAGCGTCAGGTTGGCGGCAAGGTTTGCATGGCTGACCAATACACCTTTGGGTAAGCTGCTGGAGCCCGAAGTATATTGGATGAAGGCATAGTCCTGGGCCTTGCGTCCTGCCATGCCCCTGCCCTCGCCCAATACTTTCAACTGTATGGTGCTGAGTATATGTATGCCTTCCAGAGCCGGGCTGGAGGCAAACACATCCTGCAATCGCAACACTTCGCTTTCGCTGCTCAACAACATCGTCGTACCGCAATTGCTGATGATGGCTTCGAGTATATGCGCCTCGCGTCCGCGTCTGGGCATGGCGATGGGGATGGCGATGACGCCTGCAATCTGACAAGCAAGGAAAGCCAGTATGAAATCCAGCCCTGGTGAAAATGCCAGTATCATCATGCGCGGCCTGTCATCAGGCCAGCTCAGTTGCAAGAGGCCGCGGGCGATGTCTTCACTGGCAGCATACAATTCCTGACGACTCAGATGCTCGGCCAAATCTTGCGAACGCTCAGGCACCCAGGACATGGCTGCTGCATGCGCATCACTATCGAGGTCAGCACGGATTTTTTCTAGCAGGCTCAGTGTCATGGCTTCAAATCAGCTTCCAGTTGAAATAATTCAGCCAGTGCGACTATGGCTGCACGCTTGGGTTCTTCGAGATGCCACATGTGATAGATGATGATATTGTCTGTCTCGTAGCGCTCCTGTATCGCGAGTAGCTGGTCGCGGCAGGATGCCGGTGTGCCACAGATATTGACGCGCATGGTGCTGCCTATCCAGCTTTCTAGCTGCTGCTTTTGAGACTGTGCAATCTCTTCGGTGTCAGCACAGACGCAGCTCAGGGCGATGGCGATTTTCGCCTTGTCTGTACTGCCCTGATATTCATCATACTGGCGTTGATAGGCAGCAGTGATGGCAGCATCCTGCGTACTGGCGCGGTGAAATAAGGAGTAGGCATAGCTGGCTGCCGACTTTGCTGCCAGTTCTGCCGTGCCAAAGCCTGAACCCATGATCCACAATGGTGGCCTTTCAGCAAAGCATGGGGTAGCGGCATGGGCAAAGCGATGCCCTTCAGGGAAATCACCATCGAGATAGCGTTTCAGATCTGCCAGTTTGCTGGCAAACTGTTTGGTAATGACAGCAGGAGGCTCATCAGAACCTGCCAATGCTGCCAGGGCGACAGGATCAGCAGGTACGCCACCGCAAACGCCTAGCACGACACGTCCGCCTGACAAGGCAGATAAGCCACGATAATTTTCAGCCACGGCCAGCGGGCTATATAGCGGCAGTAATACTGCAGCAGAGCCCAGCCCTATACGCTGCGTGGCTTGTGCCAGCGCAGCCAGCATCATTTCTGGTGCAGCCCAGGAGAAATGAGATTCGTGGTGTTCGGCCAGCCACAGGCGCTCATAACCTAGCTGGTCGGCCAGCTTCGCCATCCTGAAGGTTTGCGCCAGCACATCTGCACCATTCTGGCCGGGGGCGATGATGCCCAGGTCTAGCAAGGATAAGCTCAAGCTACTCATGCTGCCGCCTTTGCAGTGATTGTAGATGGATCAGGATCGACCGCGCTATAGGTGTTCCAGAACAACACGCGCCGCCCTTGCAGGGTGGACTTGCGGAACATCGCCAGGGTCTTGGAAATATAGGTAGTCTCAGTGCGGAAGTTACTGGCTTCTGCCACTTCTTTCGCTGCTTCGTCGGCATCGGCATTGCTTTGCCCATAACCTGGCGCGGCAAAGTCATCGACCCAGAGTATTTCGCCAAACTGTGGCTCTTTGGTATAACCAGCCTGGCGCAACAGGGCCAGGGTTTTCATCGCCAGCTTTTTCATCTTGCCCGGTCCTGTAATCATCATGGGCACCATGCGCACCGCCACCACACGTATCGGCAAACCTGCCATCGCCAGGCCCAGCCAGACACCAGATGCGGTGGCGCAAGTTCCGGTGGGGACGACGATGTCATCTATCATCGGTAGCTCACCACTTTTGATGGCGGCCGCAATTTCCAGAGCACCTTCGATAACGCCCAGCACGCCTATGGGATGATGCGAGCCTGGCGGTATCCAGTAAGGGCGTTGCCCCTGATGGCGACGATAACGTATGCGCAGGAAAGCCATGGGCACATCAAGGAAGCGTTCACAGCGCAGCAATTCCATACCCAGTGCTGGCAGCAGGCGCTTGTTCAAGCCGGCCTCATGCACATTTGGTTGCGGTGTCAGCAAGGCGCGCGCATGCAGGCCATGGATACGTGCAAAGGTGGCTGTCGCCAATACCTGATGACTGCCCAGTGGCCCCATGGTTGCGACACTGGTCGCGCCTTTGGCTATCGCATCGCCAAAGAAATATTCGAGGTTCCGGACCTTGCTGCCGCCATAGATGGGTGAGCTGAGATCATCGCGTTTTATCCATAGTTCTTGCAGATTCCAGCGTGCTGCCAGGCTGGTTTCATGGCTGATGGGGGTCGGCCTCTCTACCAGGTCTACGGGTTTATACATCGCATCCAGGCCGGGCACCATGGCGGTAAGCAGTCGCGCTGTCATCACGCATGCTCCGCCGGGTTGAGCATGGCCGGGCTCAAATATTGAAACTCTTCCGCCAGTGCGCTGAAACAACTAATCTCGCTGCGATCCAGATAGGCTTGCAGGCGTGGTTCCAGGTCAGGATAGCTGCGCAGTCTTTGCAAGAGCGCAGGCACGACTCTTTGCAGGCAAGCCAGCATCAGTAGAGAAGGATTGCGGTATTCCGCTTCTACATCAGCCACCGGCCCCAGCATGAAGTGGCGCACGGTTTTACTGAGGTCAGCAAAGGCAGCCATGAGCATTTCCATGAAAGCGGCATCGCTCCTGACTTCAGACATGGGGATAATAGAACCCAGATCGACAAAGCCACCATCAATGACGGCGTTTTGCATTTCCAGGCAATGGCCTATGCCTATATGTTCTGTGCGGCCAGGCAAGAAACCCAGTGCCAGCATGCGGGCAACCAGGTCTATCCAGCGATCGACCACCTGTTCTGGTGTCAGGCCATAAGCCGCAGTCAGGCTGGCCAGTCTTTGCAGCCAGGGTGTGGTGCCGAGTTTTTTCAATTCCACAGGCAAGTGGGCAACCCGCAAAGGCAGACTGGGGTAGTGATAGATGATCGCCGCCAGGCCATCTGCGGATGAGGTTTCGACTATGCGCATCGCACGTTCTGACAGCAGGCTACGCATGGCAGTGAGATGACTGTCGCGTGCGGACGTGGGCCACTGTATTACCAGCAAGGGTGTAGGTATGCAGGCAAGATTTCCAAAACGTTTTAAATGCGTTTGCTGCAACATGCAGGCAGCTTTCGCATCTTCCACTGCTTCAAAAGCACTGATGGCCAGCGGGATTTTTTGTTCAACCAGGGCAAAATGCTCAGCCGCAGAAAATAGCGACTTACCGCGCACGGGATAATCAATGCGGAATTGCGCCAATACCGCCAGATGCCGGTCACGGTCATGCGCATATACTTCCGTCCCCTTGTGCGCCAACACACCTGCGCCGGTATCCTGGTAAAAAGCCCGCAAGTGGCGATAAGGTCGCTGGTACTCGCCCGACTGAAAAGGATTGATGCCATGCGCACAGGGCATCTCCTGGCGCAAAGCTGCCAGCCGCGTATCAAGGTCGGGCAAAATGGCTGACAGGGCTGCATGCAGATCAGTTGCTTCTGTCGTCACATCCCACAAAACCCGTTCTACTTTGTGGGCAGTAATGCTTGCTTGCTCCGTCATCACGTCCCTCATCATGTAGTTACTCCAGGCTTGCGCAATTCTTTCAGTCTTTGCAAACCACTCTTGCGCAAATCACGTTTTGCCGCTTCCTGGCGTTCTGCACCATCGAGTGACAGCATGCTGGCCAGGCTGGCATAGCTGATGCTGGCGTCTGCAGCAACCTGGCCCAGCACGGCGATAAATTCACGTTGCATGCTTTGTGCAGTTGCTACGGTAAATAACTCGGTACTGAATTCCAGTGTGGCACGCAATTGTGGCTCATCAATGACAGTCAGCAGCAAATCGTATTTCGCCGTATCGGTATGTAAATCGACTGCCTGTATCTGGAAGTGCTTGTTATCCAACTGCGCCAGCGGTGCATTTTGCAAGACGAACTTGTGCTGAAACAGCGGCATGCCTCCCGCATCGCGTGGCGGGTTCAGCTCTTGCACCAGCAAGTCAAATGGCAGGTGCTGGTTAAAGTATGCCTGCAGGCTGGTTTGCCTGACCTTGCCCAGCATATCGGCAAAGCTGTGGCAATCAGCAAAATTGCTGCGCAAGACCAGTTGATTAACGAAGAAGCCCTGGATTTTTTCAGCCAGCGGATGGTCCCTACCTGCTATATCGCTGCCAACGACGATATCCTCCTGGCCAGATCTATGGCGCAGGACGACATGAAAGGCCGTCAGCAAGAGCATGAACAGGGTAGCTGAATGCTGGCGTGCGACACGGCGCAAATCATCGGATAGCTTGGGATCAAGCCCAAAGCTGATGCGTGCGCCAGCGTGGTTGCTGTTTGCCGGACGAGGGAAATCAGCAGGCAGGTTCAGGCGTGGCAAGGCAGCCAGTTGCTGCTTCCAGTATTGCATTTCCTTATCCAGATATTGTGCCTGCGCTTGCTGTTCCCACCAGTGGCTGAAGTCGGCATATTGCAATGCGGGTTCTGCAAATGCCTGAGAGTTGTTTACTTCAGCGGCATAGGCCTGCAAGAGTTCTTGTGCAAACAGGGCAATCGCCCAGCCATCTGTAGCGATGTGGTGTATCAGTATCAGCACATAGGCTTGCCGGTCGCCATTGAGCAAGAGGCTCAGGCGTACCGGTCTTTCATTTTCCAGATCGAAGGGCTGGCTGGCCAGTTGTTTGAGCCTGGCATTGATCTGTGTTACATCCAGGTTTTCTTTAGCGATATCTTCAACATGAATTGCCAGCTCAGCCTCATCAGCCACAGCCTGCATGACAGCACCCTGCCCTTGCTTTTGTATGCGCAAATTGAGTATCTCATGGCGCGCCACCACTTGCTGTACCGCCCGCTGGAAAGCAGCCTGGTCCAGATTGCCATCCAGCCGTGCAGCCAGTGCGACATTGTAGTTGGCACTGGCTGGCTCCATCTGGTGCAAAAACCACAAGCGCGATTGCGCACGTGACAAAGGCAAACCCTGAGCGCGATTCAATGTGGGTAAAGCCGCAGCCTCTACTTGCGCATGGCCACTCAATAATTCGCGTACCGCTGCAGCCAGGGTTTGCAGCGTAGAGTATTCAAATATCAGGCGCAAAGGCAGGTCCACTGAGAAGGCTGCCCGCAGTCTTGCCATAACGGCGGTTGCCCGCAATGAATGTCCGCCCAGGGCGAAGAAATCATCCGTGCCATGCACGCCTGGCACGGACAATACTTCTGACCATGCTGCTGCAATAATGTCCTGCACCGCATCAGCACCCGACTGCTGTGCCGCATCTTCATTGCCCTTGCGCTCAGGCAATGGCAGGTTTTTCCTGTCGACCTTGCCATTGACTGACACAGGCACACTGTCTAGCTGTAAGAAATGGGCGGGCAGCATACTGGCTGGCAGTTGCGCTTGCAAGTGCAGGCGTAATTCCTCTGCCCCAAGGTTCTGGCCGGGATGCAGGACGTAATAGGCAATCAATTCCTTGTCGGACTTACCCGAGGCCGGGCCGCCATCATTATGGTCATGCACTATACAAATCGCATCGCGTATCGCTGCATGCCTGCCCATGGCGATTTCTATCTCACCCAGCTCTATGCGAAAGCCGCGTATCTTGACCTGGTTGTCAAGACGGCCAAGAAATTCCATCACACCATCAGCATAAAACCGGGCACGGTCACCAGTTTTGTACATGCGTGCATTCTGCGCATCTGGTTTGGCATGGGGATCGTGCAGAAAGCGTTCGGCGGTCAGCTCAGGCTGGCCCACATAGCCGTCTGCCAGGCAGTCACCGCCTATATACAAGTCGCCGGGCAAGCCCACAGGCATAGGCTGCAAGTCCGCATCAAGTATGTAGTAACGGGCATTCTGTATCGGTCTGCCATAAGGAACGCTGACCCAGTCTGGCTGTAGCTCTCCAACGATGTGGTAATTCGACCAGATCGTCGCTTCAGTCGCACCACCAAGGGCAACCACGCAGACGCCGGGGAAAGCTGCTTTCATGCGGTCTGGCAATGCCAGCGGTATCCAGTCACCACTGAGAAAGATCAGGCGCAGCCTGGAAGTGTCTGATCTTTGCGGTAATAATGATTCCAGTTGCCACAAAGCTGCCGGTGCAGAATCCCAGAAGCTGATATTTTCTGATTCTATTATTTTCAGCAAACGCTCAGGGTCTGCAATCTCGGCTTCACTCGCTATCCTGACGATACCGCCTGCGGCCAATATGCCAAAGATGTCATACACCGACAAATCAAATGCTGGTGAAGTGACGAACAGGAGCTTATCCTGCGCGCCTATGTCAAATGTGTGGTTCACCCACTCTACGAGGTTGATGGCTTTTTGATGCAAGACCAGCACACCCTTGGGCTTGCCGGTAGAACCGGATGTAAAGATGACATAAGCCGGGTCTTGCGGACGCGCCTGATTTTGCAAGGCTGCGACTGGCAAGGCTGTGGTCTGATCTACACAGACGAGTTGCAATTGTCGCTCATTTGCCAGCGCCTGCGTGCTCTCCATCAGACTGCTGACCGTCAATATGCAACGCACTGGCAGACTATCAAAAATCGCCATGACTCGGGCGGCAGGCAGTTGCGGTTCTATCGGTACGTAGTGATGGCCGCTGGCGACGACTGCCAGCAAGGCAATCAACATTTCGCGGTCACGCGTGAGCCTGACCGCGACTGGTGAATTCGCATCCAATCCCAGGGCATTGATGGCATGTACCACCTGGCTGACCCTGTCTTGCAAACTCGCATAGCTCATGCTGCCTTGTGCATCGATGAGGGCTGTTGCATCCGGTGTACGAGCTACCTGGTCCACGAAGATGCTCGCCAGCGTGGCCTTGGTGTCATAAGCGCAGGCAGTGTCATTCCATTGCTGTAATTGCTGCTCACGCTGCCCTCTTGTCAGCAAATGCAAATCCCTGACAGCTTGTTCACCACTGGCATGGGCCAGTTGTTGTAACAAGAAGCGGTATTGATACAGCATGGCTTGCGCTGTTGCAGGCTCTATACGCTCAGTGTCTGCCAGCAGGCGCAAATGCAAGCCATCGTCTTTAGGTTCGACGATCAGGGTCAGTGGATAATTCGATTCTTCCTGCAAATGGTAATCGATGATGCTGGCATTACCCAGTTGATTACCCTGCACCGCCAGCGGGTAGTTTTCATAGACGACGATAGTGTCAAACAGCGCCTGACCTGAAGGTAGCTCGCTCCATTCAGCAATGCGACTGAGGCTGCTGTGTTCATGTTCACGCGATGCCACCAGGTGTCTGTGTACATCATTCAGCAGGTTGGCAATGCTATGTTCTACGCCATGCTTGACGCGTAGCGGGATGGTGTTGATGAACAACCCTACCATCTGCTCTACCCCATCCAGTTCAGCAGGACGGCCAGATGTGGTGACACCAAACAACACATCCTTGCTGTCTGCATATCGTGACAAGAGCAAACCCCAGCAAGCCATGATGGCGCTGACGGTGGTGACGCCAGTTTTTTGTGACAGGGTTGATAATGCACTAAAGTCATCAGCAGCCAGCAGGCTTTCAAAAGCCAGGACTTTTGCAACCATTCCAGTACTGCGTTTCAACACCGGCAAACTGGTCGCCTGCTCAAAGCCCCGCAAGGCATGACGCCAATAATCTTGTGCCGCCAGGTTATCGCGCTTGCCCAGCCACTGCAAAAAGTCAGTATAGGGGCGCTCTGCTGGCAGGCTGACTGCCTTGCCCTGCAATAAATCTGCATACTGTTGGGCTACTGCAGCCAGCACCAGGCCAGATGCCCAGCCATCGAGTATCAGGTGATGATGGCTCCAGACCATTTCCCATTCATGTTCAGCCCAGCGTAATATGCTGACGCGCATCAGCGGCGCGTTATCCAGTGCAAAGCCTTGCTGACTG
Organism: Undibacterium pigrum; assembly: GCF_003201815.1. Classification (GTDB taxonomy): domain Bacteria; phylum Pseudomonadota; class Gammaproteobacteria; order Burkholderiales; family Burkholderiaceae_D; genus Undibacterium; species Undibacterium pigrum. The sequence goes on along the minus strand of NZ_QJKB01000008.1, from coordinate 57,686 downwards.
TCAGACTGCAAAAATTGCTGGCGCAAGGCTTCATGCTCTTGCTTTGGTGAGTGGCTGTAATCGACGACTTTGAATGGCAGGACGATCGCAGCCTGCAATTGCTGGCGCGGCTGATCCCCTGTCCACAGGAAACGCATGCGCAAGGCGCAGTGATGGGCGATGACGGTTTCCCAGGCTTGCTGTAATTTTGCAGTATCGAGTTCGCCGTGCAGGCGCACCTGCAATTGCTGGAAATAAGCAGCGCTGGCCGGTTCACGTAAATGGTGAAACAACATGCCTTGTTGCATGGCCGTCAGGGGGAAAACCATTTCCATATTTGTTCCAGCCCTCATCAATGTTTACGGTAGCAAAAACAAGCTTTTCATTTCTATCTACAGGCCCAGCATGGGCATAAGTATCTGCCGCCCGAGCCCATGCAATCTTTCGACTTCTTTTAACTCCTGATCCAGGGCTACTACTACCGCATTGACTCTCGGTGTCTCCATCATCGACATATGGTCGCCGACGATATCGCGCACTTTGACAAAGCAGAGTTTGTCCCAGCCCAGATGCTTTTCTTCCGAGTTGTAGTGCACTGCAGCTTCACGTATCGCTTCCGGCAAAGCCTCTGTGGCTTTCATGAGCAGGGTGCGGCGCGGCAGAGGGCCAGCGGCATAGCGGCCTATGACAGTCACATTTTTTTCAAATACATGGAACAGCCTGGCGATTTCTTTTTCATCGGCATGTGGTGGTACGTAATCAGCTTCGCGCGCCAGTTCCAGCAGACGCTGTAATGCAGTATCAAAAGACAGACCAGATAAATCAGGACAGGCGATATCTGCCTTGTGCGCAATCAGGCGCGAGATGGAGCGCAACAAGCGTTCACGCGGCGGCGCAGATTCAGCCAGTGGCGCAACCTGGCTGTCTATCAGACACAGGAAGGCAATTTCATAACCGCGCGCCAGGGCCTGCCTTGCCATTTCATAAGCAATGATGCCACCCGAGGACCAGCCTGCCAGCAGATAACGCTGGTCCTTGACCAGCGGGGCGATCTTGTCCAGATACAGGCTGGCCAGTTCTTCCACGCTTTCATAAGTCGCTCCCCCCATGAGGCCAGGGTCTTGCAGGGCGATGACTGGCCTGTCTGTCGTCAAACCACTGGCGAGGTCGCGATAACACAAGACACTACCACCAGTGGGGTGTACCAGTACGATAGGTGTATGCTGAGCATTACCTGCACGTATGGGTATCACGACAGGGTCAAGTTGCAGGCTTTCATTGCGCAAAAGTTCTGCCTGGGCAGCAATGGTGGGCGCAGAGAATAGCGAAGTTAGTGGCAGCCTGTATGCAAATTCTTTTTCTATCTCAGCCATCAGACGCACGGCTAGCAAGGAATGTCCACCGAGATCAAAGAAATTGCTAGTGATGCCGACCTGGGATACATGCAGGACGCTTTCCCAGATACGTTCCAGGCGCATTTCCAGCGTGTCGCGTGGGGCCTGCGAGATGGCGGTATTCGATGGCCGCAGTTTAAGCAAGGCCTTGTTATCGACCTTGCCATTGGGCATGAAAGGGAAGGCATCAATCGGTATCAGCCAGTTTGGCAACATATAGTCAGGCAGCGCAGAGGCCAATTTCTCCTTGATACTGGCGACGGTCAGGCTCGCCCCTGGCTTGAGCGTATAGAAGCACAATAACTGGTCTATGTTTGCAACATCCCTGTCCACAACCACGGCAGCCATCAACACCCCGGCCTGTGCAGCAACAATAGCTTCTATCTCGCCCAGTTCTATGCGATAACCGCGCAGCTTGACTTGCCGGTCTGCACGGCCAAAGCAATCAAGCTTGCCGTCCATGCGCCAGGCACCAAGGTCGCCCGTGCGGTACATGCGTGCGCCACTTACAAATGGATCGCTGACGAAACGCTCTGCCGTCAAGGCATCACGCTGATAATAGCCTTGCGCCAGGCTGGCACCTGCCACATACAATTCACCACACACGCCAATTGGCTGCACTTGCAGGTATTCGTCGAGCACATAGATGCGGGTATTGTCTATGGGCTTGCCGATGGCAACCACCACGTCATCCATGCTGACTTTTTCATAAACGACTTGCACTGTGGCTTCGGTAGGGCCATACAGGTTGATGCACTCTGCACCGTCTGGCAAGGCCGCCAGCACCTGGTGCGCCAGTTCAGCATCCAGCACTTCACCACCACAACACAGGCGGCGCAGACGCAGGCATTTGGCAAATTCCGGCTGCCCTACCATCATGCGCAACATGCTGGGCACGAGTTGCAGCACGCTGATATCAAAATCCTGCAGGGTCTGCAACAGGGCTTCCGGGTCTCTTTCGACACCGGGTGCGGCCAGTACCAGTCTCGCGCCTGCCATCATTGGGGCAAATACTTCCCAGACTGATGCATCGAAGCTGATGGCCGTTTTTTGCAATACCGCATCATCTGCATCCAGCGGCAAATCCCTGAGCATCCATTGCATGTGATTGGCAAGTGCGCCATGTGTTACGGCGACGGCCTTGGGCTGGCCGGTCGAACCCGAGGTATAAATCAGATAGGCGAGGTCACTGGTTCGCAAGACAGGAAATTTCGGGGAAGCTCCATCTTCAAGCGCTGGCAAGGTATCAACCGTGATCAGCTTTATTTTTTCCAGCAAACCTGCAAAAGCAGTCTGCTGTTTGAATTGGGTAGCAATAGCCGCGCTGGCCAGCAATACACTGACGCCACTGTCTTGCAGCATGAAGGCAATGCGCTCTTCTGGATATGCCGTATCGAGCGGCAGGTAAGCTGCGCCTGCCACCTGTATCGCCAGCAGGCTGGCTATCATATCCACACTACGGTCGAGCAATACTGCCACCACCCTGGCCCTGGCTTCGTCTTGCTGTCTGGCCAGCAATACATGTTGCGCCAGTTCTGCTATGCGGTGCAAACAAGCCTGGCCACTCAATTGAGTCAGCGGGCTTTGTATGAATATCTGTTCGGGGTGCTTTGCCAGGCAAGCAAGAATATCTTGCACTGGTGCCTGCCATGGTTCTGCTGGCAGCACTGATGGACCGGCAAAATCATGCATGATCTGCTGTCGCTCATTGGGACCTAGCAGTGTCAATTGATCTATCTGTGCCTCAGGACTGGCGACTATGGATGCCAGCAGGGTCAGCAATTCTTCTTCCAGATTGTGCATGCAGGCAGAGTCGCAGACTGCCATATCGTAATCAACATACAGTTGCAACTGGCCTGTTGCGTCTGCATACACTGACAATACTAGCAGGCATTCATCTGTCCAGGCGAAAGGTGCATCTGCTGTTATCAGCTTGCCTGGTTTCGCCTGTTGCCAGCAAAAACCTGCCGCCAGGCCCTGTTTGCTATCCAGCGGTGCGATATAGTCTTGCAGTGCGCAGACTTCATCAATGGCAGTGCTGCATGTCTTCAGCAATGTCATGAAGCTGGCTTGTGGTGCAATGACAGTATGCAATGGGATAAAGCGTGCCATAGGCCCCATGGCCGTCGCCATTTCTTCATAGGCTCGACCATTGGCCTGATAGGCCACGGCAGGTGACTGCGGATTTAATCTGTATAACAATACTGCCCAGGCGAGATAAAGCAAATGCGCGACTGGCAACTGGTTTTTGTCAGCCAGGGCACTGAGTGCGTCGGACAAGTCTGCGGTCAATGCCAGATGCTGGCGCTTGACATAGACTGTGGTCTGGCGTTGCCTGCGCATGAACGGCCAGTCTGGCAGATTGCCTGCCACCAGACTGTTTGTCGCATCCCAGACTGGCAACTGCACGTCCTGCGGTTCTGCCAGCATATCGTGCTGCCATTGCGCCAGGCTGGTAAAAGGCAGGTCTTCTTCATCTGCTTTTATATTACCAGGCGCGGCGCGCCAAGCTGCGTCCGCAAGTTTTTCTTCGACTTCTGTCAATATCAGCAAAGCCGTCTGCGCATCGGCACACAGTGCGGACAGACCTAGCCGGTAATGACTGTCATCCAGTTTTTGCAGACAGGCGCGCTGGTCTTCGTGGATGGCTGCCAGCTGTGGTGGCGCTATTTGCGTAGGTAGTAGTGTTTCAGCGGATGCCTGCACAGGTAACTGCATGCCGGGCAATACCCCAAATTCCATGCGCAAGATTTCATGCCTGGCCAGTACATGATCAAAGGCGCGGCACAATAGTGCTTCATCCACGCCAGCGCAATGAAAGTCAACGCCGACCAGATAAGTCTGCTGACCATCTCTTTGCGCCAGTTGCCACAGCCTTTGCTGGACCGGTGACAATGAAAAACCGCTTTTTAATTTGCCGCTCACTTGCGCATCCCTGGTTTTATTTGTTTTTTAGTTTGTTGATCCGGGCAAGACGCTGGCTGGGCGCACTTCATCACCCATGGCCGTCAATATCTTGCGTTCTCCGGAGAACCTCGAACGGCCATGCGCCACCAGCATATTATCGAGCAAGAGCAGGTCGCCCGGCTGCCAGCGGAACTTGACAGTTTCTGCATCATAGGCAGCACGCAGGTGCGCCACTACTTCGTCCGGGATCACCGTGCCATCGCCATAGAAAGTGTTGTAGGGCAAGTTCTCCACTCCCAAGTCACCCGTCAATGAAGTACGGATTTCATCCGTCATGCTTGATGGATGCCAGAAAGCGATGTGGTTGAACCATAGCTCTTCACCCGTCTGCGGGTGGCAGCGTATGCTGGAACGCACTTGCGAAGTACGCAGTCTGTCGCCTTCCATCCAGGTCCATTGCGTGTCTGATTTTTGCATATAGGCTTCGGCTTCTTCCCTGGTTTCTACTGCCAGTGAATGCTGCCAGGATGGCCCTATGCCAGAACCAAAATTACGCACCAGCATCCAGCCCAGGCGACGGAATTTCTCTTTAACTTCAGCATCTATCGCAGCCAGAACGCGACGTACATCGGCGACAGGCGTCTCGCCTTCTGTCTCGGCTGCGACTTCACAAAAGAAAGCGATGCGCCCCGGCCACTGGCGTACATAAGACAATTCATTATGCAGGGCAATCACATGTTCAGGCGGGAAAATGGTGGAGGTATATACTTGTCCATCCACCTGTTTTCGCGGCGTGGCTTTTTCTATGTAGTTCATGAGCTGCACGCCAAAAGCATTCAGGCCAGCCTGAAAATCCTGCACGCCGCGCATATCAAAATCACGAAATAACAAACCACCGTATTGCAATAAATCCTGCTGCAACTGCGCCTGGTTGTCCCTGATCCAGCCCAGCAAATCCACGCCTTTTGCATGTGGCCGCAAGACCAGTGGCAAACCGGATATGCTGCTGAAACCCTGCTTATCAACGAGGCTGCCATCAGACAAACGCACCGCCGGGCGGCGCAAGTTCAGTCCGGGTTTGGGCATCATGTTCATGCTATTTCTTCCTTCCCATGTTTTGCTTCTGTCGCGTTGCTGTTGCTCAAGATACTGGCGATATGGCCTGCCATTTTTTGCGCGACGCTGCGTATTTCCTGTTCCTGATAACTGGCTGCATGGTATTGCCACAACAAGTGCAGGCAACCATCAAGTATGTAAGCTTCTATCGCCAGCTTGTGCAGGCGTGGCAAGTGCCCTGCTCTTTCTGCACCTCTGTCCAGCCGGTCTGGCGACCATGACAAGAGCTTGCAGACATCATCAGGCGGTGGAGTGATCTGGCCCATATAGTTCAGGCTGATCTCAGGCATCTGCCCTTGTGCCAGCGTGGCACGCACTTTGTCCGGGCCCAGGTAGCGCAACAGCCCATAAGAAAAGCCATGCGCGGGTATGTCGCTGCGCTGCGCTGCAATTTCACTGGCAGCAGCATCTGCATTGATATCTGTCAGGTCAAACCAGGCCGGGTAACGGCTGGTGAACCAGCCCACACTACGGCTGACATCCAGTTCAGCTTGTTCCAGTTGTCGGCCATGGCCTTCCAGTTCCAGATAAGCGACAGGCTCACCCGTCCAGTCACCAAGGCTCAGGGTCAGGGCTGCGATGAGGATATCTTCCGCTATTGCGTCTGGCAGCCCTTGTAAAAAGCGGCTGGTGATTTCTGCTGGCAGGATGACGCTGACCTGTGCTTCTTCAGCAATACAGCCATAGCCATCACCACTGCCGGGTAATTCCGGCGCAGGAATGGAAGTGCAGACTTCCCAATACTCAGCCTCTGCCAATACAGCATCCTGGCTGGCCTGGCGCTTCAGGTGCTCTGCCCAGGCTTGCACTGAGGCAGTCTTTCTGCCCAGAGCAGGCGCACGGCCTGCCTGCAAATCCAGCAAGGCCTGACTCAAGTCGTCCAGCAGGATTTGCATGGAGATACCGTCACTAACCAGATGGTGTACAACTAGCAAAAGTTGCGATGCTTGCCCTTCACTTGCAGGTATCCAGGTGGTAGCCAGCAAACTCCCTTGTGCAGGTTGCAATGAAGCCTGCACTTGCTGAAAATCTTTATTCAGATGCAAAACTGGCTTATTGGAAAACTCATTGAAATGCGCAGCTTCATTATTAAAGCTGAGACGCAATGCATCATGTTGCGTTATCAACGCTTGCAAGGCCTGTTCCAGCATGTCAGCATTGACCCAGTCTGCCATTTCCAGCAAGACGGATAAATTAAAATGCACTGGTATGTCCTGCATCAGTTCTTGCAATCTGAGTTGTGCAGGCAAGGGTCCGCATATGCCTTCAGCTTTGGTATCCGCCCCTGCCATCTCACCGACGGGCAAGAGTTTTTTTGCAAAGTCAGCCAATACTGGCGCTGAATATAAATCCATGGCCCTGACTTGCCAGCCAGCCTGGCGCAAACGGGCTATCATCTGTATCGCCAGGATGGAATCACCACCGCTCTGGAAAAAATCTGCCTGCGTTTTCAGGTTTTCGCGTTGCAAGAGTTCGCGCCAGATTGCCAGTACCACCGCTTCTGCTTCTGAGCTTATGGCGGTTTCTGCTTCAGAATATTCTTGCTCCTCATCCAGTCTGGGCAAAGCAGCTCTGTCCAGTTTGCCATTCGAGGTATAAGGAATGCTGGCTATAGCGATGACTGCTTTCGGCAGCATGTAATCAGGCAGATGCTGCCTCAATTCTTCCAGCAAGCTTTGCGTATCGAACGGTTTATTCTGATCGGCAGCAACGGCATAAGCCAGTAAATAGGGGCGGCCTGCATTGGCGCGGCCATGTTCAGGCTTACGCAAGATCACCGTCGCATTCGCCACATTCTCTTGCGCCATCAAGACAGCAATGATTTCTGCCGGTTCTATGCGGTAGCCGCGCACTTTCAGTTGCTCATCCTTGCGGCCCACAATCTGTATGCGGCCATCGGCATGCATGATGGCAAGGTCGCCAGTACGATACAGACGCTCAGGCTCTCCAGCGATATCGGCAAACAGGAAAGGGCTGGCAACATCTTCGGGCGCGCCCACATAACCCAGTGCCAGGCCAGGGCCGCCTAGATAAATCTCGCCAGCCTCGCCATACGCACATGGCTGCCCTGCTGCATCGAGTATATGTATGCGATTACTACCCAAAGGCTGGCTGAAGCGCATGCCACTCAAGTCGCCTTGCCATTTACCCACCATGACGCCTATGGTCGCTTCGGTAGGGCCAAAGTGATTGAAGATGGCGCAAACTGGTTGCAGCTTACCCAGTTCTTGCAGGAGCCTGACGCTGGCAGTTTCGCCACCGAGTATCAAATGCGTCAGCGGCAAGACTGTTGCCTTGTCCTGCGCTGCCAGCAAGGCTTCGAGATGTGAAGGGACTATCTTTAATACATCAACCGGTGTTTGCTGCATCAATGCCGCATAGCCGTCAGCATCACGCGCCAGGGCATTGCTGATAATGGAGAGACAGCCGCCGTGAAATAGTGCCGGTAAAACCGTCGTCAGGCCCAGGTCAGCAGCAAAGGTTGATATCACGGCATAACGCAAACCAGGCTGCAAATCAAAGGCGGCGATTATGGCATCGAGATAATGCTCAACTGCCCTGTGCGGCACGGCAACCAGCTTGGGCTTGCCTGTGGAACCGGAAGTGAACAGCTGATAGGCGCATGACTCCGGGTCTATATCAGGTAGCGGCAATGGCTGATGATCCTTAACATTGATCCTTGCGAAACTCACTGGCAATTGCAGACATGGGATATCCAGCGCTACCAAGGCATCACCCACATCCTGATTGTCTTGCAAGATGACGCAACAAGGCTTTGCCTGTCGTATCAATTCCAGCACGCGCCCTTGTGGCAAATTGCTGTCTATTGGCAGATAGGCTTTACCAGCCTTCCAGGCTGCCAGCGTGGCGACAGGGAAAGCCAGGCTACGGCCCAACAGCAAAAGTACAGGGCCTGCACCTTGCTCACTTTTTAAAATGTCCTGCGCCAGCCTGTCAGATAAGCGATCAAGCTGCTGGCGTGTCATGCTCTCAGTCGCATCCACACGCAAGGCCACGGCCTGTGGATCTTGCTCCACTAACCGACGGAATTTTTGCAGCAAATCCGGCTTGGCAGAGGTTGATTCAGGTCTGGCAGGTAACCAGATAGCCCGGGCAGCAGCACGTTCATCAAAATCCTGATCAGTGCCTGCCATGCGTTCTATCATGGCGGCAAAACTGTCCAGCAATTCCTGCATATCTGCAGCATCAAATAACTGGCTATCAAAATCCAGTTCTACCCGCGCACCATCTTGCCAGTCAACCAGATTACAACCTATGTCAAAGCGCGCATGGCGTATAGGCAGGGAATACGCCTGCACTGTCATACCTTGCAAACTGGGCATGGTCGCCAGCTTGTCAACATTGAAGGTGATATTCACCAATGGCGGCCTGGCTGGGTCGCGCGCCAGACCAAGATCATCCACCAGTTGTGACAGCGGGTAATTGGCATGGCTGATGGCATCAAGGAACTGCTGCTTCACTTCTGCCAGCACGGTGCTGGTATCCGCCTGCGCAGGAATGTTCAGGCGCAAGGGAAGAAGGTGTGCGCAATAACCTGGAGTATGCGCCAACGCTTCATCGCGTCCAGAATAAGGCACGCCGATGACCATGTCCCTCCCTGCCCCGGCACGTCGTAGCGTCGCAGCAAAGGCCGCAATCAAGGCCATGCTCGAAGACATGCACAGTTTGCCTGCTTTTTGCTCAAGCTGGCGCAAGATATTCTTGTCAAGTTCATGCGTCAGGCGCTGGCCTGCAAAACCACGCATGCTGGCCCTGGCATGGGCACATGGCAGGTCTATGCCAACTGGCGCGTGCTGCAATTTATTTAACCAGTATTGCTTATGCTCTTGTTCTGCTGGCGATGAGCCTGCATCTGACATGCGCTGCGCCAATAAGGCATAGTCTGGTTTGCTGTCTGGCTGCTGCCCATTCATGAGCACTGCAAATTCTTCAAACAGCATCTGCATGGATTGCCCGTCGATAAAGACATGATGTGCAGCAAACAGCAGAACAGCATGGTGTGTATCGAGCTCAAACAAGTCTATGCGGAAGGCACCAGCTTGCGTCAGGTCAAAACTGGCCGCGACGCTGTTTTGCAGGGCTGCGTCCAATGTACTGGCATTGACTTGGTGGCGCTGCACTTTTACGTCCACATGAGGAGCGATATTCTGCACGCCTGCTTCCAGATCTATCGATGCCCGCAGGGCATCATGCCTGGCTACCAGTCTTGTAAATGCGCGCGTGATATCAGCATGATTGATATCACCGAGCAAATCCAAGGCAACGCTGACGACATAAGCTGCAGAGCCCTGTTCAGACAAGGCTGCCAGTGTCGCTAATTGTTTTTGCGCTTTGGATAAAGGAAGTGACAGGGGCAGGATTTTTTCCTCTGTCTTCAAGGCAGACGAAGTAGTCGCAATAAAACCAGCCGTCTTAAGCTCAGCTACGCTATCCTTTACCCGGCTGACTATTGCCGCGATATCGTCATCGGTATGTGCCGTAGACAGGAATAAATTACGCCCTTCCCACACATACAGACCGCGATACAGCAAGTGATAAAAGAAGGGATCAAGGTTCTCGCTGAAGACGAAGCGGAACAGCGAGCCGAAATTCTTCATGTGTACAGGCGCGCCGACTGCAGCAAACACCTGATCGAGTTCCGCAGTCAGCCTGGCGGTATTGTCATTCAGTTTTTGATAGACAGCCAGGCCACCCTGTTTGATCTCTGTCAGCACTGCTTTTGCTGCTGCCATCACCAGCGGGTGTTTATTGAAAGTGCCGGCAAAGAAAGTCGTATCCGCCGCCGGGTAAGAAGCATCGCCATATTGCCAGTGACCGCCATCGATGCCAGCCATGAAATCGGCGCGACCGGCAATGACGCCCACAGGCAAACCGCCGCCGACTATCTTGCCGTAGGTGACTATGTCGGCCTGCACATCAAAATGCGCCTGGGCACCGCCAGGGTGTATGCGGAAACCGACCAGCACTTCATCAAAGATCAGCAGACTGCCAGCCGCCCGGGTCATGACACGCAGACTGCGCAAGAAGTCTTGCGGCTGCAAACCAGGATTCCTGCTTTGTACAGGTTCGACAAGCACAGCAGCAAATTCATGCAGACGGCCACGCAATAATTCCAGCGCCTCTGCCGAGCCATATTCAAAGAAAGCCAGGTCGCTGACCATGCCCGGAGTAATGCCAGCCACACGCGGTATCGCTTTCCACGGGTCATCATTAACCTCACCCAGCACGCCATCAAAATGACCGTGATAACTATCGCGGAATATCGCGACCTTGTTGCGGCCAGTAAAAGTGCGGGCAAGGCGCAGCGCCGTCATGATAGCTTCTGTGCCTGAACTGCAAAAAGCAACGCGCTCTACTCCCGTCAATTCACTGATGAGGCTGGCTACCTCGCCAGCCATGTCTGACTGCGGCCCTATGCGTATGCCACGCGACAGGCTTTCAGCCAATGCCTCTTTCAAAAATTCTGGTTCATGCCCAAACAACTGTACGCCAAAACCCATGGAAATATCGATGTATTCATTACCATCCAAATCCCAGATTTTTGAACCAGCAGCCCGCTGCCCCACGATGGGATAGAGCATTTCCTTGACGGAAAAACGAAAACCCGCCGAGGCGCGGCTATCTGCCAGAACATGACGGTATTGCTGGGCCTGTTGCTTGGACAGAGCAGTTTTCTTGCAATAACTGAGGCTGAATTGATCCAGATGGTGGCGCTGCACTTCGCTCAGATTGTTGCTGAGCAGGATATTGCTTTTGGGTTTGGTGACTGGCGCTATTGAGGGAGCAGTTTCAAGCTCTTTTTCGACGGCTACATCAGCCGGTACATTACCCCCCTGTTGTTCAGCCAGATACGCAGACACTGCGTCAATGGAAGACAAATTCTCAAAAAAAGCGCGCACCGGTATCTTGACTGCGAACTCGTTTTCTATACGCCCTACCGCCTGCATCAGTATCAATGAATCCGCACCAATTTCCAGCAAGGATGCTGCCGCATCGACCTTGCCAGCATCGATCGCCAGTAAGCCTGCGATGATGGCAATGATGCGTTTTCGAATAGCAAGCGGATCGCTGACGATCGTGCGCGTGCTTGCCGCCACTGGTTTGCTGATTTCGATAGTTTTACTCGACGGCACTGCCGCGCTGCCACCACTAAAGCTATTCAAGCCCAGTCGCAGGGGAAAGACGTCCTTGGCAAAAGGATACAAGGGCAAGGCATCGCCAGCCGCAGTATTTTTTTTGTCAGCGAATTGCAGCTTGCTACCCAGTACATGCAGGTGTGCGACTGTTTTCAGGAATGCGACTCTGTCATCCTGAGTCGCATCCAGGCAAGGCAGGCTGCGTATATTGCTGGCGCTGGTGCTTGCAATATCTTCAAGCATGCCAGACAGTACTGGCATAGCGCCCAGCTCCAGCGCAGTATCAATGCCGGTTTTACTCAGTGCCGCGATGTTGTCAGCAAAACGCACGGCTTCGCGCGTATGCTTTAACCAGTAGGCGGTGTCATACACATGGCCGACGGGTAGCAATTCACCATTCAGATTCGATGTCACAGCCACTTGCAAAGGCTGCCACTCCAGCTCTTGCAAGGCCAATTCAAACTCTGCCAGCATGGGTGCCAGCAAGACAGAATGGAAAGCAGTTTTTACCCGCAACATGCGCACTCGTATTCCATCTGCAATCAGCTTTTGACTGAGTATCTCCAGTTGATCTCTGACACCGGAAATCGTCACGGATTGTGGTCCATTGACGGCAGCGATGCTGATATCTGCACCAGCCAGATAAGATAAGATAGTTTGCTCATCAGTGCGCACAGCAGCCATGGCACCATCTGAAGTCAAGGCACCCATAAGCCTGCCGCGTTTTTCAACCAGGCGCAGGGCTTGAGTAAAACTCAAAGCACCCGCAATGACCGCCGCAGTATATTCACCCAGACTATGTCCGGCCAGCACGGTGGGCTTGATACCGTATTCAGCCAGCAAACGCGCCAGCCCTACTCCAAGCGCCAATAAAGCTGGCTGGGTGTAAGCAGTCTGGTCGATATTTTCATCAGATTTCAGCAGCAACTCACTTAACGACCAGGGCAACACCGCATCAGCTTCTGTGATGGTGGCGCGGAAGCTGGCGAACTGGAATAAGCCCCTGGCCATGCCTGGCCTTTGCGAGCCCTGACCGGGGCAGAGGAAAGCGAGCTTGGGCGGTCTTCTGGCAGCAACAGCAGTGACAACTTGCTCAGCATAGGCTTGGTCCAGCCATGTATGCAGCTGTGTAGCCGCTTCACCGGCACTTGCCGCCGCCAGCGCCAATCTGTGACGCAGATGTGCACGGCCATGCTGTGACAATTGGCAAATAGCGGCAAAGTCTTGCTCAGCATCTGCCTGCAGTTTTTGCGCTGTTTGCTGCGCCAGCAAGCTCAAGGCTTCATTACTGGATGCTGACAGGAGCAAAATTCCTGGCTCACTGGCTTGCGAATTTTTCGCTGCTGATACAGGAATAAATTCCTCAAGCACGACATGGCAATTCGCGCCACCAAAGCCAAAGGCGCTGACGGATGCTGCTCGCGCTACAGCCTCAGGATTAGCTGGCCAGTCAGTGGTACGAGCCACCACCTGCAGGCGCAACTGTTCAAAATTGATGTGCGGATTAGGCTGGGTGTAATGCAGACTGGCTGGCAGTTTTTTATGCTTGAGGGCGAGTATCAGCTTGATCAGGCCAGCGATACCGGCAGCCGCTTCCAGATGGCCGATATTGGTTTTGACTGAGCCTATCAGCAAGGGCGTCTGCCGCGCTTGCTGACCCAGCGTTCGCCCCAGGGCACGAGTCTCGGTAGGGTCGCCCAGCAAGGTGCCAGTGCCATGTGCTTCTACATACTGGATCGCTGATGGCGGCAAGTCAGCATCAGCAATCGCCGCCTGTATCAAATTCTCTTGCGCCAGTCCATTGGGGGCGGTGATGCCGTTCGAGACACCGTCATGGTTGGTGGCTGAACCACGTATGACGGCATGGATGCGGTCACCATCTGCCAGCGCATCCGACAATCGTTTCAGCAAGACCAGGCCTGCACCTTCACCGCGACCATAACCATTGGCTGAGGCATCAAAGGTCTTGCACAAGCCATCCGGTGCCAGCATGCTGCCCTTGCCCAGTGCCACGCTGCTGTCTGGTCTTAACATCAGGCTGACACCACCTGCCAGCACCATGTCAGCATCACCTGCCTGCAAGCTGCGGCAAGCCTGATGGACAGCTATCAAGGAAGATGAACAGGCAGTATCTATACTCATGCTGGGGCCACGCAAACCCAGCACATGAGAAATACGGTTGGCGATGATGGCATTTGACATGCCTATGCCCATATGGGCTTCTACATCGTCGGTGTGGGCAAAGCTGCCAAGGAATTCGCCATTGACTGCACCTATGAAGACACCGAAGCGGCTTTCTTTCAGGCTGTCAGCCGCTATCCCTGCATCTTCCAGCGCCCACCAGGCCAGTTGCAGGATCAGGCGCTGGCGAGGGTCCAGCGCGCTTGCTTCCTTGGGTGAGATACCGAAGAAGGCCGGATCAAAACAGGCTGCGTCATCAATGAAAGCGGCATATGGCGCAGCCGATGCGGGCATGTCTGCCGCATCCCAGCGTTCTGGCGGTATGGGTTTGACGGCACATACTTCCTTTTCAAGCAGTGACCAGAAAGCTTCAACATTGGCAGCACCGGGAAAAACACATGACATGCCGATGACAGCAATCGCATGTGATGCGTCTCTTGCAGTCATTTCCCTGTCATCGCTCATGATGGACAGATCAGGAGGCAAGTTAAATCATGCTCGGAGGCAATACATTGGTAATTCGTTTTTGCATCCAAGCCCAACATGACTATCAAATCCCTGGTATGCATAGCCACCTCAATCCAGATGGCCTATATAGCGCAATATCGACGCATCGATATCGACGAGAGTGTCATGTATCTGGGCGATGACCTTATGCCCGTCTTCCGCGCCATAATGTTGCACGACGCGCCGCTCCAGTGTGGCAACTTCGCCCAGTTCAGCGATGGTATTACCCATGGTGAAGGCATGCAGCCTGACAGGACCCGCAAAGGTGGCGAAACAAAACAAGGGGCTGCCAGCAGTCGCCACACCCAGTTGCTGCAGGTTTTGCATGAGTTGCCCCATACGGCCAGGGTGGGCCTGCAGATTCAGGTAATACAGATAAGGTGGCGGGGTTTCGCGTTCTATCGGGTCTATGCCGTCATTGACGCGGTTAAGCACGAAGCTTTCCATCTGCAAAACACATTCCTGGAATTTTTCCAGCAAGGGTGTGCTGTCTGCCCCATATACATCATGCAAGACCTGGTCCAGCGAAGGCATGCGGTCCATGTCTGCCAACTCGGCCAGCGGTAACATGATGTAGACATAGTTGGCGGGACCAGCGACTGTCGCATAAGCCATCCAGCGCATGCGGCGACTATGTTGCTGGTAGGCGAAGGCGACCTTGCCAGCCAGATCCTTGAACTGCACATAGCGTTCGCGGCGCACTGACAAGCGCACAAAAAGACAATACGGGGTAGGAAACAACCACTGTGAATTCATTGTTTTAACCGGCTGAGTCGATGCAAAAAGTTTAACCGATCTGACAGCCGGGCCGCAATATGAATGCAGGCAAACAACACTTGTGGACAGATAAAATAAATTGCGAAGAAAACACGACAAATCTGTTAATTTGCGTTAGAAATCATCGACAAAAAATTCCAGCACGGGAATAATAGTCTGGTCAGATCAGGGATGCTTGTGGTGATCATCACTTAGTGTATCCCTGCATCTGCATGCCTTGCAGCAAGCTGGGTCTGTTAAGGTTTTCATGCCTGCGAACATTTAACACTCTTTAACCATGCGCATGCCCGACTTCTTTATATTGCCAGTGTCCAGCTTCAATAAGATTCACTGAAAACATTTGAGCGAGAATGCACAGGCAGCACTATCGCAGACCGTGCTATATATGAGCGAAGAATACGGTAACAGCCAAAAACTCCCTGCGGTTACCTGATGCTCAGGTTCGCTGTCCGGTTGACAGACTCACCATTGTTGAGGAGACATTGATGTCGAGTGAAGCAGCAGCGAAACAAGGCAGTTTCCATCACATCATCCCTGGTCAGATCGCTGAAATAGAATCACTGACAGAAGCCCTGCGTGGCTGGTCTGAGCGTCATGGCATACCTGCACGCACGGTCAACAGCATCATCCTCATGCTTGATGAATTGCTGACCAATGTGGTGATGCATGGTTATGGCGATTATGGCGACCATGACAGTGGTGAAATTGAAGTGACCGTGCTGCCCATCACGAATGGTGTGGAAGTTATTATCCGCGACAGTGCGCCCGCCTTTGACCCTTTCTCTATCGCCGAACCAGACACCACGCTCGATATCGATGAGCGCGATATAGGCGGCCTGGGTGTGCATTTTGTCAGGAAGATGGCGGACAGCTTTGCTTACCGCCGCGATGGTGATTTCAATGAAGTGCATTTTAGCAAAAGCTTCCCGTCCTGATCATTTTTCAGCTAACAGCCCAGAGCCACCCAGACACCGGATCAGAAAATGCCCAGCACTACGCCGCCAGTCAGCAACAATAACAACATCAACTTCTTCCGCAACTATAACCGCCTGGTTGGTTTCACCTATATCGCCATCGTCGTACTGACCATGGGATTTTTCCTGTTCCAGATACGACAAAAACACACGGAAGAAATCAAGGTCATACAAGGCCATGTGGACAGGCATGGGCAATTTGTAGAATTTATCCTGCGCTCTTCTCTGGACAGCCTGGAAGCCATGCGCATTTCGGCAGCCAATTTTTATGATAATGCCCCTGCCACACTGAGCGAGCCAGAAACGCAAGCCGGACACTCCCCCCTGTTCAAGAAACTGGAACAGGAAACCGACAGCTTTGATCTCGACAAGGCACCGGAAAAAGATGCGACTGGCAACCTGAATGGAATAGGCAAACTGCAAGGCCGCGCGCCAGAATTTTATCTGGACGTGGAAATGGCCCTGAACCTGAACCAGGTATTCCAGGCGATAGCCTTCAATTTGCCAAATGCCAGCGAGAGCCGTTTCATCTCCGTCGACAATTTCTCCAACACCTATCCCTGGATGGATGCAGCCAAACGCCCGCACAGCGACAAGGTATACCAAAGCCAGGCCTGGCTCATGGGCACGCCAGAAAAAAATCCCACTGGCGAAAAATACTGGGCACCTGTGTACTACGGCGGCACGGCCACCGGCTTGCTGGTCCCCACAGCGGCCCCCATCTACCGCGATGATAAATTCCGTGGCGTGGTTTCCATCGATACCAGCCTTGATTATCTGAACCGCATCAATGCAGACTTTGCCTATACACCGGGCACAGCCTTCCTCGTCGATGCCTATGGTGAAGTGGTGGCCCATCCACAGGCATATGCCAATGCCCTGGAAGTGCAGGCCACGCAAAGACTCGAAAAAATCATGCCCGCCGGCATACTCACCGATGGAAAACGCCTGACAGATATCCCTGCCAACCAGGCGGTCGAGATAGGTGATTATCTGCTGATACGCCACCCCTTTATCTCTGCCCCATGGCAACTTGTGTATGTGGTCCCCAAGAACCAGCTCTGGAAAAACCTGCTGTGGGAACGCGGCCCCGTCATGCTGCTGGTGATACTGGGCCTGACGCTGCTGATGGTCGTTACTTACTATGTGACCACGCGAGAATTCATATCACCCGCCTCCAAACTCGTGGCCCATATCGCCAAAGAAAGCCAGTTCACTCCGGCGCCGATCCCGGTGGTGCCCGGCTCCTGGAAACCCTGGTTTGAAACCATTTCGCAAGCCTTCAAGGAAAGCCTGCAACTGGTGGGTATCCGGCAAGAGCTTGATATTGCAGCGAACATGCAGCTATCCATCCTGCCACGCCACTGGCCCAATGAAAAAGAATTTTCACTGTGGGGAATCATGCGCTCAGCCAAGGAAGTGGGGGGTGATTTCTATGACCACTTCTCCCTTGGCAATGGCAAGATAGGCATAGTCGTGGCAGATGTCAGTGGCAAGGGCGTACCTGCCGCCTTGTTCGGCATGGTATCGAAAACCCTGATACGTGCCACCGCCACCCGCAATGCCAGTGAGCCTGGCGAGATCATCGCGATTGCCAACGACATACTGGCAGAAGACAATGATGAATGCATCTTCGTCACCACCTTTTATGCCGTGCTTGATCCGTCCACTGGCATACTTACTTATGTCAATGGTGGTCACCCGCCACCACTGCTGATACATCAGGATGGCACTACAGAATTTCTCCCCATGACAGGGGGCAGCGCCCTCGGCATCATGGATGGCATACCCTTTGCACAAAAAACCGTACAGTTGCAAGCTGGCGATTATGTGCTCATGTACACCGATGGCGTGACTGAAGCCTTCAATCCACAAAATGAAGAATACACGCCAGAACGCCTGCCGCCCCTGTTTGAAAACCGGCCAATTACCGACGTCAATGAAGCCGTCAACCGCACAGTCGCCGATGTTGACCTGCATGCCAATGGCGCGCCGCAATCGGACGATATTACCTGCGTCGCCCTGCACTTTCATTTTGCAAAAAATAGTGTGGCAGATAATGTGACAGACAGCGTGACCGACAGTGTGACCGACAGCGTAACAGACAATAAACCACAAGAAAATCAGCAGGCATCATGATGACTATCACATACAAGATATTGCGTCCGGCCTGTGTGACACTGCTGGGCATGCTTTGCCTGCTGGGCAATGTCGCACAGGCGACCAGTCTGGCTGAAATCAAGCAACGCGGCAAACTCGTCGTCGGCGTCAAAAAAGACGTGCTGCTATGGGGTTACCAGGATAACAGCAGCGGCAAGATCATAGGCATGGAACCCGACCTGGCGCAAAGCATCGCCACTGATCTGGGCGTGCAGCTGGAACTGGTGGGTGTGCTGACGGCTGAACGTATTGATGCAGTCAAGAATGGCCAGGTCGATATCCTGATTGCCACCCTGACTGATACGCCGGAAAGGCAAAAAGAACTGAACCTCATCACGCCGCATTACTATAGTTCAGGCGTCAACCTGCTGACCCGCAAGAGCGAGAACTTCAAGGAATGGACAGACTTGAAAAACCGTCGTGTCTGCAGTCGCCGTGGCGCATTCTACAACCGCCGTGTGACGGTCACCTATGGTGCTGATGTGGTCGCCCTGTATTCAAATGACTGGTCCAAGCAGGCCTTGCGCGATGGCCGCTGTGCCGCCCTGGTGTATGACGATACGGCTATCGCCGCTATGCTGCGTGCGCCCGAATGGGCCAATGATTTTGTCATGCCCATGACCACCATCTTTACCACCCCCTGGTCAATTGCGATTTCACCGGCAGAGCGCGGTGGCGATCTGGAAAAATACCTGTCCAAAACCATTATCAACTGGCACAGGAATGGCTATTTGCAGCAAGTCGAAAAATCCTGGTCCATACCACCATCTCGCTTTCTCGACGACATGCATAAAACCTGGAACAAGAAAGTCGACAATAAATGGTTGTGCGGCGACAGCATCAACCCAAGCACACCGAAAGAATGCCTGTGAAAGATGATTTGCCAACACCTATCCGTGATAATCATCAAATCACTGAGGCGATGACGGATTTGTATGACCGCTATTACACCAGCCACGAATATGAAAAGCGCTATCCTAAACCCAATCAGGGTACCCTGCACTTCCTGTTTGAGAATGGCGCAAGAGAGGCAAAAAATATCCTCGATTTTGGTTGCGGCAGCGGCCGCTATGCCTTGCCCCTGTTACAGCAGACCAACGCCAGGCTGACTGGTTTTGATATCTCACATGCGGCAATCGCCGAGCTGTCACGCTTTTTACAGGACAATCCACATGCAGAGCGCATGCGTCTGTTCGAAGGTGACGCACAGATACTCAATGGACAAGGCGACTATGACATGGTCATGCTGATGTTTGGTGTGCTCAGCCATGTTGGCGACCATACCGCCAGACTGGCTACGCTGAAGCAATTACGCAGCCTGATGCGGCCTGAGGGAAAACTGATACTCAGCGTGCCCAGCATCTTCCGCCGTCGCCCTTTTGAATTATTTGCCGCCCACTGGCAACGCATGACGGGCAAGGCACGCGATACACAAAAAGAACCGGGTAATATTTTATTCACCCGCAATATAGACAAGCAGGCGCACCAGTTTTTTTATCATCTGTATTCTGTTGCGGGCTTGCGTGCAGAATTGCAGGAAGCCGGCTTTGCCATCACTGCCCTTTCGCCAGAAAGCCTGCTGCCTGAATGGATGATTACCCAGCATGACCTGTTGGGCAAGCTCGATGAAGCCCTGCTGCCCTTGCTGCCCGCGGCCCTGGGTTATGGCATACGTGCGGTTGCTGTGCCTGCATAAATAATTCAAATCTGATGTTAACTTGATTCAAAATGACGATGTACCCAAGAAAAATAAAGTCCTTTTGCAGCCTGCTTTTTTTGCTCCTCACTTTCTTCATGAGTGCAGCACAGGCACAAACAGCAAAAAAGCCCGGCACCAGCACTAGCACTAGCACCAGTGAAAGGCTGACACTGATACGCGAGCGCGGTGCCATTATCGTCGGTGTCAAAACTGATTACCCTCCGTTTGGCATGCTTGATGAAAATGGCGTACCGGAAGGTTTCGAGCATGATCTGGCTGCCGATATCGCCAGGCGCCTGGGCGTACAACTGCGCAAGGTCAGCGTCAGCGGCAGCAACCGCCTGCAAAAATTGCAGGAAGGTGTCATCGACCTGGTTCTTGCCACAACCGGTGACACTGCCGAACGCCGCCAGATTGTCACCATGATAGAGCCTAATTATTATGCGTCTGGTGTCACCCTGTTCATGCCGCCGACGGCCAATATCAAGGACTGGGCAGATACCCGCGGCCATCTCGTCTGCGCCACCCAGGGTTCCTACTTCAACCGCATCATGCAACAACGTTATCTGATGGAATTGCAGATGTATAACAATGCCAGGGATGCCAAACTGGCTGTCAAGGATGGACGATGCATAGGCTATCTGTTCGACAACACAGCCGTCATCAATGATTTGGCCAATCCCGAATGGAAAGGCTATAAGGCTCCCTTGCCACCTACCCTGAGCACGCCCTGGGCGATGGCCATCAGCAAGAGTGAAAAAGGTACGGAATTTGAGAATATGCTGGCAGATATCGTCGCCGACTGGCATCGTAGCGGTTTTTTGCAGGAGCGGGAAAAAGCCTGGGGTATTCCTCCGTCAAAATTCCTGGCAGATACCCACGTACTCTGGCAAAAGAATGACAGCGACAATGCCAGCTTTTGCCGCCGCCTGCCTGATGGTAACTGGCGGGCAGAATGCCGCAACCAGGTATTCCTGACATCGACAGATGTGGGTGGTCTGGCGCAACTGGGTTTATGGCTCAATGAAGCCACGGGCATCAACCTGACCCTGGTATATGACAGCTTTGACCGCAGCCAGTTCTTTTATGGCTTGCTGGTGACGCTGGCTCTCACTGCCCTGTGCATCAGCTGCAGCCTCTTGCTGGGTTGGGCTGGAGCGGTGTTTGCAGAATCCAGAATATGGCTATTGTCTGCCACGGCACGCCTGCTGGGCACGATAGGCCGCATGACACCTCCCCTGTTGTGCATGTATCTGCTGCTGTTTGGTATCGGCGCAATACTTAGTGAATCTGTCGGCATAGCACTGCCTGCCTTTGGCGTGGTGGTGTTTTGCCTCAGTGTGTATACCGGTGCTGGCGTCATGACGGCCTTACTGGATGCGGCAACGGCTTACCGTTTGCAGCATGGTGAATTTCGCCTGCGTTTTGCCAACACCTCACTAATCGCCAGGCTGGCCAGCGGCTCGGTCACGGCTTCGCTCATCAATGTATCCAAAGCCACCATGATGGCTTCTGCCGTAGCAGTGCCAGAACTATTGTCAGCCACCACGTCCATCATCAATGAACGTGGCAATGTCGGCGTCATGATGAATGCCCTGCTGTTAACCTTCTTATTGATCATCTTTGCTGTAGTGCGCCTCATACGCCAGCTTGAACAAAAAATCCTGGCGAGGCTAGCATGATGGAAACCACAGAGATTTTCCAGCATCTGCTGACCTGGACGCCATTCTTGCTTGGCGGCTTTGCCATGAATATCTGGATATCCATCGTCGCCATGGTGATAGGTACGGGCATAGGCTGGCTGCTGGCATCATTGCGCCTGTCCACCCATCCACGCCGTGTCAAAGTCAGCCTGGTGGCGACCGAGTTTTCGCGCAGCATTCCGACTATCGTGTTCCAGTTTTACCTGGCCTTCATGCTGCCGTCCGAGATATTGCTGCCTTATTTCAAGACCATCATCAGCTTTCCAGTGTGGATCAAGGCAGCGCTGGCATTGGCGATTGCCGTCATCGGTTTCACCAGCGATAACCTCACCATCGCCATGGATGAATGGAAGAAAGGCAATCACCATGCGGCCTTCCTGTTCATCCCCAGCTGGACCAGCTATGCACTCATCATCGTCATGGCATCGAGCACCGCTTCCATCATCGGTGTCAGCGAACTCGTCAGCCGCTGCAATACCGTCATCAATGCGACGGGCAACACACGCTTGATGCTGCCGATTTATCTGTATGCCTGTTTGTTCTTCTTTTGTTTTTGTTATCCGCTGACTTTGTTGATGAGGCGGATTTCGAGGCAGTTGAAGTTGCGGTATGGGATGGAGAGTTGAGTGGCGTAGATTAAGCAATCTCGTAGGTTGGGCTACGCCTTACCAGCCCAACACTCGGCCTCAACAAACGTATACGTCATTTAAACGCCCAGTGTTGGGCTGGTGAAGCGTAGCCCAACCTACGAGAAGCAAATTTCGGCCCTTAACTCCAACTCAAATCCGTATGCGTCAACGGCAACTGCCTGACCCGCTTGCCGGTCGCTGCAAAAATCGCATTGCACACCGCCGGGGCCAGCGGCGGGAAGGCTGGCTCGCCCAGGCCTGTCACAGGAAAATCCGTCTTCAGGAAATGCGCCTCGATCTTGGTATAGCTATCCTTGATGCGCAGCAAAGGGTATTCATTGAAATTACCCTGCACGACACGGCCACGCTGGATATCGAGTTCAGGATACATCAGGGTGCTGATACCATCGAGGACCGAGCCTTGCACCTGGTGTTCAGCACCACTGAGGTTGACGATCTGCGAACCTATATCCGTCACCACGACCACCCTGTCGACCTTGAGTTCGCCCTGCTTGCTGACAGTGACTTCGGCCACTTCAGCAATATAGCCGCGATGGCTGAAGTGGAAGGCAATGCCCTGCCCCTGGCCTCGTGGGAATTTCTTCTTACCCCAGTCTGCCTTGAGTGCCACTTCCTGCAAGACCCGTCTCATGCGCCCCACATGATAAGGCTGGCCGCGCTCACCTGTGCCAGGCATGATTTCCTTGTCACCAAGAATATCCAGGCGAAACTCCATGGGATCACGGCCTGCTGCATGAGCCAGTTCATCAATAAAGCTATGGAAGACCCAGGCAAACACATTGCTGCCCGGTGCACGCCACGGCCCCATGGGGATATGGCTTTCCATCAGCGTCTGTTCCAGCAGGCAGTTTTCCAGCCAGCGACCAGGGAATTCATCGCCCGACAAGCTGGCACCACTACCCGCCTGTAATTGCGACTTTCCATCCCGCATGACTTTATTGCCAAAGCTGACGAAGTGATTGTGCCAGGCTGTGAGCTTGCCCTTGTCATCCAGCCCACCGCGCAGGAAGTGGAAACCGCCTGCACGGAAATGATCATGTCGCATATCATCTTCGCGTGACCAGGTCAGCTTGACCGGTGCATTGACGCGTTTGGCGATCGCGGCAGCTTCTACAATAAAGTCAGAACTCAGTCGACGGCCAAAACCACCACCGCTACGGGTGATATGCAGCTTGATTTTTTCCTTGGGCATGGCCAGTACATCGGCCACCAGCGCCTGGCCAGATTCTGGCAATTGCGTTGGTGCCCAGATTTCCAGACTGCTGTCCTGGGTATTGTAGGCTGCCGTGCAATTTTGCGGCTCCATGCTGGCATGCGAGATAAAGGGGTAGCTATATGCAGCTTCCACCGTCCTGGCAGCCTTACCCAGCGCTGCGGCAACATCACCATCCTTGCGCAAGCTGGTCGTACCGGGTTGCGTAGCCAGTTTTTTGGCCTGCGCAGTAAAGTCTGCCCAACTGGCATTCGCACCCTTGCCTTCATCCCATTTCACTTCCAGCAGCTTGCGGGCACTGAAGGCAGCCCAGGTGGTTTCAGCAATAATGGCGACACCAGGCATGAGGCCACGCAGGTTATCCGTGCCTTCAATAACAAAAGCATCCTTGACACCGGGCTGTGCCTTGATATGCTCAAGATTGGCGCTGAGAACCTTGCCGCCAAATACCGGGCATTTTTCATAAACGGCATATAGCATGCCGGGCAATTTCACATCAATACCAAACAAGGGCTTGCCAGTGACTATCGCCGGATTATCGACACCGCCTATACGCGTGCCCAGCAATTTGAATTGTGCCGGGTCCTTGAGTTTGACATCCTTTGCATCAGGCACAGGCAATGTGGCAGCTTTGGCGGCCAGGGCTGCATACGTCAGTTTGCGCTGGCTGGCGGCGTGATGTACCGCACTGTCAGCCGCATGGCATTCAGATGCGGGCACATTCCAGGTCTGGGCCGCCGCACTGACCAGCATGGTGCGCGCCGTGGCACCCAGCCTGTGGAATTCATTGTAATTGGTTGGCGTGGAGGTTGAACCGCCTGCCCCCTGGCTGCCATAAGCGGGATTGAGATCACCCTGGATGATGCGCACATCTTTCCAATTCACTTCCAGCTCTTCGGCTATCACCATCGGTAAAGACGTCTTGATGCCCTGGCCTATCTCTGGCTGTTTGGATACCAGGGTCACCGTTCCGTCACTGCCTATGCGTATCAGGGCATGCGGGACAAAGTCAGTTGATGACGGCAATGCAGCAGGCTTGCTGATCTGCGCCAGCGCACTGTCGCCAGCACCAAGGTAGGCCAATACCAGGCCACCGCCAGTAAATGCTGACATGCGTAAAAAGTCACGGCGTGCCGGAGAATTGACTTTTGGCTCAGCTGAAATATTTGCAGGTTTATTCATTTCGCCACCTTCTTCTTGCCATTAGCGATTTCTGCCGCCCTGTGTATGCCTGCCCGTATGCGTATATATGCTGCACAGCGACACAGATTGCCGCCCATGGCAGCGTCGATATCGGCATCTGTTGGATGGGGCTTGTCTTTGAGCAAGGCGGCAGCCGTCATGATCTGGCCTGCCTGGCAATAGCCGCATTGCGGCACGTCCAGCTCTTGCCAGGCAGTTTGCAGCGGGTGCATGGCTTTGGCATCCAGGCCTTCTATGGTAGTGATCTTTTGCTTGCTCATGGCAGATACCGGCACCAGACAGGAACGGGTGGGCGCACCATTGACATGCACGGTACAGGCACCGCACTGCCCCACGCCACAGCCATATTTGGTGCCAACCAGGTTCAGGCTGTCGCGCAGCGCCCATAGCAAGGGGGTATCAGGGGCAACATCCACCACCTGCGTCTTACCGTTGATATTCAAGTTATGTTTGCTCATGCTGAATCCGCCAAAGTTGAACAAGCCCGATCAGGCATGCCAGATTGTATGCTTTTTAAGCAAATCAGGTGTGGCGGTTTCAAATCAATACAATATGGGCGATTGTTATATACAAAGGAATACCAAGCAAAATATTGAATGGAAAGGTCAATCCCAATGACATACCCAAATACAGTGCAGGTGAGGCTTCAGGAATAGCAAAACGCAAAACAGCCGGCACTGCAATATACGAGGCGCTGGCAGCAAGGACCATCAACAGCGCAGCATCCCCCGCAGGCAAGCTGAACAAGCTTGCCATGCCTAGTGCAATTCCGGCATGGGCCAGCGGCGCCAGCAAGGAATAGGCGATCAGCAAGGGAGACTTTCCACGCACCTGTGCCAGGTTGCGTGCAGCCTTTAAGCCCATATCAAGCAGAAAGAACGCCAGCATGCCTTTGAACAGGTCGCCAGAAAATGGCTGCATCGATGCCTTGCCTGCGTCACCGGAAAGTACGCCTACCAGCATGGCGCCCAACAACAGCAACTGCGCACCATCTGTCAAGGACTCGTGCAATATCTTGCTTAACGTGGGTACAGTAGCACTCGCCCCTGCAGTCGCATGGCGCTTGCGCACTGTGTTTGCCACGATCACGGCGAACAGTATCGCTGGCGACTCCATCAGCGCCATCGCAGCCGCCATATGACCACCGTAATGCAAGCCCTTCACGTCCATGTACTGCACCGCGGTGATAAACGTGACGGCACTGACAGAACCGTAAGTCGCCGCCACAGCAACGGCGTCAAGGGCTGGCAAAATTCGCTTCAAGGCCAGATAAGCCAAAGCAGGAACAATCAGCGCCAATGCGACCGCACAGCCCAGGCTGGTCACCAGTTGCAAGTTGAGACCAGAATGCGCCAGCGCAAAACCGCCCTTCAGACCCAGGGCCATGAGTAAATACAGCGACAGGAATTTGGCAATCTGAGAGGGAATCTCCAGATTTGATTTCATCAAGCCAGCCAGGATGCCAAAGACAAAAAAGAGGATGGCGGGGTCAAGTAAGCTCTGCATATCTGCCTTAAGTATATCGATGGCAGGCATGGTAAGCGCAGGCAATCATAAGGTAAAATCAATTTTATTAAATACAATCATAGATAAAAACCTATGAATATTACCTTTAGACAATTGCAAATCTTTATACGCCTGGCAGAGCTACGCAGCATCAGTGCTGTTGCACGCGCTTGTCATGTGACACAACCGACGGTATCCATGCAACTGAAAGAAATGACAGACACCATAGGTATCCCCTTATATGAAGTCATAGGCAAAAAATTGTACCTGACGAAGGCAGGCGAAGAATTGGCGAGCACCGCCCGCACTCTGGCTCATGAATGGGGCAGCTTTGAACAGCAAATCGCTGCAATGAAAGGATTGACCGAGGGCAGCTTGCGCGTAGCCGTGGTGAGCACTGCGAAATACTTTATCCCTCGCATGCTGGGCGACTTTTGCAGGGAGTATCCAGAAATTGATATCGCACTTGAAGTGCAAAACCGTGACGGCGTCGTCGAGCGTCTGAGAAACAATTTGGACGATATCTATATCATGTCCACTCCCCCTAAGGACATCGACGTCGTCAAACAAGTATTCTTGCCAAATCCACTGGTCGTGGTTGCGCCCTTGCACCATCCTCTGGCGGGGAAAAAACGGCTGCAATTTGCCCGGTTATTAAATGAGCGCTTCATCCTGCGTGAACGGGGCTCTGGCACCAGGCTGGCGTGCGAGCACTACTTTAGCGAAAATAAGATCACACCCGTAGTCAGACTGGAACTCGGCAGCAACGAGGCGATCAAACAAGCGGTTGCTGCCGACATGGGGCTGACCATACTGTCACGCCATGCCCTGGGTGATCATTTGAAAGATCAAAACCTGACCGTCCTGGACGTACAGGATTTTCCCATCATGTCTAACTGGTATATCGTTCACCTGCAAGGCAAACGCCTGTCTCCCATTGCCAGCAATTTTCTTGGCTACCTGAGCCAGCACGCGCAAGACAAGGTTTAGAGGTCAGATCAAGGCAAAATCACCAGCCCTGAATGCTGGAAAGAATTACGGTCACCACGGCGATAACTGCGGTAGACATGCTTGCCTTCTGCGGTTTTGCTGCACATGGTACAAGGCACGGCATGGTCTATCTCACTGATACCAATTTGCTGCAAGGCACGTCTGGCCAGTACATTCAGGTCAACGTGGCGGTAACGCGGGTTGATGGCTGATGCATCCAGCTCAGGGAATTGCCGCACAAAATCTGCCGCCAGTTCTTCACTGACCTCAAAGCAGCAAGGGCCTATATGCGCACCTATGGCCGCCACCCAGTCTTGCGGCTGTTCACCCTGGGCGGCCAGTTCCTGCCACAAAGCCTGCACCACGCCACCGACTATGCCGCGCCAGCCCGCATGGGCAACAGCGATCATCTTGCCATCGCGCCTGGCCAGCAGCACAGGCACGCAATCAGCAGTGATCACTGTCACGGGTATGCCCGGCAGGCGCGTGAAAAACGCATCAGCATCACCGCATTGCTGGTGTTTCTGCGTCACTTCCACCACGCGCATACCATGCACTTGCAGCTTGTTGGGTACAGTATCCCAATACCCGCTCAGGCTGGCAGGGACGAAGTCGCGTGCATTACCAAAGCCATAGCGTATGCCGGGAACGCTGGAAAGAACGCTGCTATGGTGCTGGCTCTGGTGACTAGGGTGGCTGCGATGCAAGGCTGGCTCCGGTAATTTTGTTGAGAGCAAGATTTTAGCGACTTTTTTATCCGGCATGTACAACAGGTTTCACTTTTAAATACCCACTACTGTTTTGCAGGATCGGCTTCAGCCGGGAAGCTCTGATTCAATATTCGCGGCTAAAGCCTCTCCTGCATGTCAACAGGAACTTAGTTGCAGGATACAAGTCTGATTCCATAATTCAGCATTGCCTTATTCCCAATCTACTCAATTCTCATACAGCGAGACAATAATGCGATCAATTGTAATCCCTGCCCTGGCCCTGCTATTTGCCTGTATCAGCCATGCCCAGGCTGCCGGTGAAACTTTGTACCCTGGCAAAACCTTGGCGCGCATCGCTTTATTAAAAGAAGGCACGCATCATTATCTGCGCTATTTCAAGGATGGCGACAGCAGCACGCCGCTGGATATCTGGTCGCGTGAGGTGTTGTTTGTGGAGCAGGATGGTGAACGCCGCATACGTATCCGGCAACGCTGGGATAGCGCAGGTAATCCGGCTGGCAATCCAGCACCAGCAGCCAAGCGCCTGGATTCCCTGGCACAGTTTCCCAGTTTCAAACCCATCAGCCACGAGCGTATCACCGACAAAGATGGCAAGCATATGGTCGAAGGCTTTATCTTTAGCGCCGACAAAATCACTGGCATGAAAGACCTGGCCGAGAACAGCCAGAAAGACTTCCTCATGCCATCAGCCGAACCCAGCTACAATTTTGAAACCGACCTGGAATTTTTCCAGACGCTGCCGCTTGCGCCGGGCTACGAAGCCAGGGTCAATTTCTACCACCCTGGCAGCACCACTGCACCAACTTACTATACCTTCAAAGTGACAGGTGAAGAAAGCATAGCCGGGCCAACTGGCAATGTCGATTGCTGGCTGGTGACCAGTGATTACAACCGCCCCGGATCGGTATCCAAATTCTGGTTTGCCAAGCAAAGCCAGATCATGCTAAGACAGGAAGGCAAGATGCCCGATGGACGCATTCTGGTCAAGGCGCTGATAGATTGACATAGTTGGCGTAGACAGAACCGACCAGTCGCCCCTCCAGCCAGAGTATCTTGACGGAAGATCATCACTGAGATAGCATCGGTCCCGATTTTTAATACCGGTGCTGGCCAGCGTGCTACTAAAAGTACCACCAAGAACACCATCATCTTCCATCAAGCCCAAGGCAAATTGTGACATCCCTATTTACCCATGCAAGGCTCACTACCTGGCTATTTTGCCTGATCACTTCAATGCTGGTCGCTGCCTTCAACACCCTGGCCTGGCGCATGACCGGGTTTAATCTTTTTTCTTTCTCTTATATGGTCTTGCTACCCATCGGCGCGCTTGTCATGGGTTTTGCTGCTCTGAGTGGCTTTTATCTGGGAGCGACAAGGTTCCATTTCCAGCCCCGCCATATTGATTTTGCCTTCTTGCTGATCGTCGCCGTCGCCTTTGCGGTGCAGATTTTTCTTGGCATCTACCTGTCTTTCTATTTCATGGGCAGCGTGCCACATCCATCGCTGGATTCTTTCATGGAATTCATTTCACTCTACGTGACCAGGGTAAAACACACCATGCATTTGGACAGGCACACCAGCGACTCCGTCGCGGCAGGTGGCGCAGGCTGGTATTTGCTAATGGTGCAAGTCATGGCCCTGTGCGCTGTAGCTCGTACCATCTATGGGGCAACAGACAGAAGCGGTAGTGCGCAGTGGGAATAAGAATACAAATAATTAACTACCCAGGCTCACTTTGAGGCTGAGTAGTAACCCGAAGGAGAATCGCGGCTGAAGCCGCTCCCACAAGGGCAAGACATCCTGGTGCTACCTGCTACCTTGTTTTGTTTTGCTTTACCTTTGTCTCAATAAACTGGCGCGCTTATCTGTCGCCAGTCATTCCCACATCGCCTATCACTGGAACGCTGCCAATACACAGCGTTTACCCGTCTCCACACAATTCCCATTGACATCCAGTTTTCAATACACTACTGTATTGAAAACAAAAGCGATATGGAGACTGTTGATGATGGAGAGAATCTGGACGCGCAGTTATAGCGCCGGGGTGCCGGCGGATATCGATGTGGCGGCGCTGACTTCGATAGGCGAGTATTTTGAACAGGCAGTCAAGACCTATGGCAAGCGCCGTGCCTTTATCAGTGGCAGCAGTGGCGTCAGCTATACCTATGATGAACTTGACCTGCTGTCGCGGCAGCTAGCCAGTTATTTCCAGAACCAGTTGAAATTACCCAAGGGTGCACGGGTGGCATTGATGATGCCGAATGTGCTGCAATACCCAATCTGCCTGTTTGGCCTCTTGCGGGCTGGTTATGTGGTGGTGAATGTCAACCCCATGTACACGCCGCGTGAGCTTGAGCATCAGTTGAAGGATAGCGGTGCAGTTGCCATGATTGTGGTGGAGCTGTTTGCTCATACATTGGAAAAAGTGATTGCCAATACCAGCGTCAAACATGTCATCGTCACTGGCCTGGCTGACATGATGCCAGCTGTGAAGCGCATGCTGGGTAATTTCCTGATACGCAAGGTCAGGAAAATGGTGCCGCCCTATAAACTGCCCGGGCATGTCAGTTTTCTGGATGTGCTGGCCCTGGGGAAGGCCAGTGACTACCGCAGCGTCAGGGTAGAACCGCATGAACTGGCTTTCCTGCAATATACCGGTGGCACGACGGGGGTGTCCAAGGGTGCCATGCTCAGTCACCTGAACATACTCGCCAATGCCAAGCAAGGTGAACTATGGAGTGCGCCTTTCCTCGACAAGTCGCAAGAAATCACCAGCATCACGGCGATACCGCTTTACCATATCTTTGCGCTTGGTTCCTGCCTGAGCTTTGTTGGACTCGGTGGCACCAATGTGCTGGTGGCTGATCCGCGCAAGATACCTGAATTTGTCAAAATACTGGCAAAGTATCCCTTTGTCTCCTTGCCTGCAGTGAATACCTTGTTCAATGGCCTCTTGAATGAGCCTGAATTTGCCAGGATCGATTTCAGCCAGCTACGTTTTGCCATAGGTGGTGGCGCAGCCGTGCAAAGGCCGGTGGCAGAACGCTGGCAGCAAGTCACCCGTTCGCCGCTGGTGGAAGGGTATGGCCTAACAGAATGTTCGCCTTCGGTCACTGTCAATCCGCTGGACATGAAAGAATACAGCGGCAGCATAGGTTTGCCCCTGCCCTCGACCTATGTCTCTATCCGCAATGACAGCGGGCAGGAATTACCGCCTGGTGAAGCTGGCGAATTATGCGTGCTGGGCCCGCAAGTCATGCAGGGTTACTGGCAGCGGCCGGAAGAAACCGCCAAGGTCATGACAGCCGATGGCTACCTGCGCACTGGCGATGTCGCCATCATGGATGAACAGGGCTTTTTGAAAATCGTCGACAGGATGAAGGACATGATCCTGGTGTCCGGCTTCAATGTCTACCCCAATGAAATTGAAGAAGTCGTCATGATGCATGCTGATGTCATGGAAGTGGCGGCCGTCGCCAAGGCCGATGCCCATGCGGGTGAAGTCGTGAAAATCTTTGTCGTCAAAAAGAACCCCACCTTGAATGAAGCAAGCTTGCTGGCCCACTGCCGCCAGCATCTGACAGGCTACAAAATCCCCAAGGAAATACGCTTTGTCGCCGAACTGCCCAAGAGTAATGTGGGCAAGATATTGCGACGTGAATTGCGCAACCTGGACTGAGGAAAAATCATGACTCAACTTGTCGTCCGCCGTTTGCTGATTGATCTGGCCGCCCCTATACCGGCACGCTGGAATGGCGGTGATGCCTTTCGCTCGGCCTTCTTCAATGCCTTGTCGATGAGTTTTCCTGTGGGCGAACAATACTTCATCGATTCTGTTAAAGCTGGTTTGAAGATCTTGCCAGATGCAGCACGCGCAAAGCATGAACAGGAAGTGCGTGGTTTCATAGGGCAAGAGGCAACCCACAGACGCATACACAGCCTGTTCAATGCCCATCTGGAGCAACTGGGGTTTCCGAATATCATAGAAAGGCGGGCCTTGCGGCGTCTGGAAAAAAATGCCCATCTCGATGTGCGCCTGCATCTGGCTGCTACGGCAGCGACTGAGCATTTCACCGCCATTCTGGCGAACTGGATGTTGCGTCATCCACATGCCTTGCAAGGCAGTGAAGACAGATTGAAAACCATGTGGCTATGGCATAGTGCAGAAGAGTCCGAGCATCGCTGCACCGCCTATGATATCTATCAGGCAGCAGGTGGTGACTACCCCAGGCGCATCAAGGTATTTCGCTATATCACCATGGTCTTCATGACAGACGTGCTATACCAGACCATGCGCAATCTCTGGCATGACAAGGCGCTGTTCAAGTTATCCAGCTGGCGCAGTGGCTGGGGTTTCCTGTTCGGCAAAGCTGGCATCATCAGTGCCAATCGCCAGGCCTGGCGTGATTATCTGGCTAAGGACTTTCACCCCGGCCAGCATGATGCCAGCCTCTCGCAGCAATGGCTGGCGGACAATGCAGGGCAATTTGCCGTGGTAGGCTGACTGCACTGAAGTAATAGCGAGCAAGCTCTACACAAAACACATCTAAAAAAACTGGCATGAAATTAAAATCCGTAACTCTGGTGACACTAGGCATTATTGCCGTCGCCGCTGGCACGCTGTATCTCAACCGCATCAATGTCTTGCGCTATTCACTGGGCTGGTACACTGATATCAAGCATCCGCGTAAAGCTTACAGGCCAGTGCAGTGGATGGACGGGCCTGCACAAACTGCAAGCACTACACCACGCCTGCCGAATGTGATCATCATCCTGGCAGATGACCTAGGTATCAATGATGTCAGCACCAATGGTGGCGGCTATACCAGCCAGGGCGCAGCAACGCCGCACATTGATTCCATTGCCCGTGATGGCGTCAATTTTATTGAAGGCTATTCTGGCGCTGCCGTCTGCACGGTATCGCGCGCAGCATTGCTGACTGGCCGTTATCCCTGGCGCTTTGGGGTAGAGTTCACGCCCCTGCCGGGTGCCATGGCCAGGGTGGTGACGAAGTTGAATACCGAAGCCGACCAACTGCATCCCACCCTCCTGAACAATGAAAGAATCCGGGAGATGAAAGACTTCGACGACCTGGGCATGCCAGCATCGGAAGTCACCATCGCAGAAGTCCTGAAGCAGCGCGGCTACCACAATATCCACATCGGCAAATGGCATCTCGGCAGCACCAAAGACATGCGGCCAAATAACCAGGGCTTTGATGAAAGCCTGTTCATGGAAAGTGGCCTTTACCTGCCGCAGAACAGTCCTGACGTGGTCAATTCCAAACAGGAATTTGATCCCATCGATCAATTCCTGTGGCCAAACATGCGCTTCGGTGTCAGCTATAACGGTGGCAAATGGTTTGAGCCAAATAAATACCTGACTGATTACTTCACCGACGAAGCCGTCGCCGCCATCGCAAAAAACAAAAACCGCCCCTTCTTCATGTATCTGGCGCACTGGGGCGTACATACGCCGCTGCAAGCCAGCAAGGCAGACTATGATGCTCTAAGCAGCATCAAAGATCACCGCCAGCGTGTCTATGCGGCCATGGTGCGATCTGTAGACCGCAGCGTTGGCAGGATACTGCAAACCCTGCGCGAACAAGGTCTTGAAGAAAATACCCTGGTGATTTTTTCCAGCGACAACGGCGCACCAGGTTATATAGGCTTGCCAGAAGTCAACCGCCCTTACCGTGGCTGGAAACTGACCCATTTCCAGGGCGGCATACGCGTACCCTATATGGCGAAATGGCCAGGCCACATCACCCCCGGCCAGCGTTATACGCAATCCGTCTCCAACATCGACATGCTACCCACCATCGCCGCTGCCACTGGAGCAGCACTCCCCACTGGCCGCAGCATAGACGGCATCAACCTCCTGCCCTACCTGGGCAGCCAGCCTGCCACACAAGCCCAGCGCCCCCTGTTCTGGCGCGACGGCGACTACCGCGCTGTGCTTTATCAGGGCTGGAAACTGATTTCATCGGAGCTACCTAAAAAAGACTGGCTATTCAACCTGCAAGCCGATCCTACAGAAAAAATCAACCTGGCAGCATTACAGCCAGAGAAATTGCGCGAACTAAAACTCATGCTGAGCAACCACCATGCCAACATGCCTGCATCACTATGGCCATCCCTGGTTGCCGCCCCGATCTACATAGACAAAACCCTGGACCAGCCGCGCGAAAAAACCGACGAGTACACTTACTGGGCAAATTGAAAGCGGGCCTTAGAACCTGCTTACGATCTTACTGCGCGAGCGTGATCGGGCCTCATGCGCTGCTCAAAATGCTCATGTACTTAAGTACATTCCGCTTTTTGCGCTGCTCTTCAACCCGCTGACGCCCGCTCGCTACAGATCGTAAACAGGTTCTTCGTGATAAGGTTCTTTAGAGCGAATGGCTAAGGCTGTTCGCTTTTTTTATGCGTAACGCGCACGACAAACAAGGGCACTGAAGGTCGATTGCTGTTGGGGTTGATGTTGCTGTTGGGGTTGATGTTGATGTTGATGTTGCTGTTGGGGTTGATGTTGCTTTTGAGTTTGACGTTGCCGTTGTTTTTGACGTTAGCAGTTCCCATGTGTAGACGCCGTTTGTGCTGTACAGAAAATGGATTAGAAATGCCCGTTGTTTGAGCGCAGCGAGTTTCGGGCATTTCCCATTTTTTGTGCTGCACAAACGGGAACCCCGAAGGGGCGGCTATGCCTGGGTCGCCTTTTTGGCCCACCTTTTTTGGCGAGACAAAAAGGTGGGTAGCCGCCGGTCTACCACCGGCCGGCAATCTTAAATGACGAGCGCGAGCATTTGAAAATCAAATCGCCCAAAGCACCAAGATTCAGAAGTTAATACACTTCATGACAGGCTAAGAACGCCACTGGATTCCAGCTAAGAACACGCTGGAATAACGTTAAATTTATTGCTCTTGTATTAAAAGTCTGTCAGCCAGAACAAACTAATCTTGCTAATTTTAAGGCTCAAAGAATCAGGCACTCCAGAAAATTATCGTCAAAAAAAAATCAGTGAATACAAAAACTCGATTGACACATTCAATACACATATGTACTGTTAACAAAAACCACCCACCATTAGATTAAACAAACACCACGCCGATGACCTCCAAACCCTACCAACTCCATGGCTGGCACCTGTCCTACTTCACCGGCAAAGTGATGTGCTATCTCAATTACAAAAAAATCCCTTACGACTATCAGCAGGTCAATTTCTGGACACTGACCAGAACTGGCAAACGCAAGACCGGTGAAGTCGTCATGCCCCTGCTTGTGACACCAGAAGAAACCTGGCTTCAGGATTCCAGCGTCATGATTGATCATCTGGAAGCGCGCTTTCCGCAAGCGCCGGTCATACCACATAGCCCGGTACAA
The DNA here is from genome assembly GCF_003201815.1 of Undibacterium pigrum. GTDB lineage: Bacteria > Pseudomonadota > Gammaproteobacteria > Burkholderiales > Burkholderiaceae_D > Undibacterium > Undibacterium pigrum. The sequence goes on along the minus strand of NZ_QJKB01000008.1, from coordinate 22,455 downwards.
AAATTTGCGTCTTACCTCATGGAAGCCTGGGGTGATGAATGGTGGGTGCCCATCGCCATGCACACGCGCTGGAATTACCCTGAAAACTATGCCCTGTTTGAACGTGAAGCAGGTGCTGCACTGCTGCCGCACTTCCCACGTTTTGTGCAAAAGCGGGCAGTCGCCTACATTGCCAGCAAGTTGCGTGGCATGCTACATGCGGTCGGCGTACGGCCTGAACAGCACAAGATGATGAATGAGTGGACCATCACCATGCTGGACTTGCTTGAGCAGCATTTCGCCAAGCACAATTATTTATTTGGCGATGCACCAACGATAGGAGACTTTGGCCTGGTGGGCACCATGTATGGTCATCTGGGACGTGACCCCTGGCCTGCGCGCGTGCTGGTCGCACCACGGCCCCAGCTGCGTGCCTGGATAGACAGGATGGCGTCTGGCAAAGCTGCAACTGGTCACTTGCTTGCTGATGACACACTTGCCGCTACCCTCACGCCTGTATTCAAAGCCATTTGCACAGAATTCATCCCCATGGTGGCGGCCATCAATGAACAGGTCAAAGCCGTGCAGGTGCAGATACAGCCAGGCAAGGCCTTGCCACGCAGGCTGGAGGAAATCAGCATGCCCATGGGTGGCCAACAGTTTTCGCGTGTCGCCTTGCCTTATACTTTGTGGATGGTACAGCGTTGCCTGGATCAGTTGGCAGCAATGAATGCGGCTGAACAGGCGAAAGTCAGGCTGTGGTTGCATTCAGTAGGTGGGGCAGACTTGCTGACACTGGACATACCGCGCCTGCGCCGGGTTGGCTTGCGTGTGGCCATTGAACACCAGCAGACCAACGATACCCGCATATTAAAAACAGCATAAGTCAAGATAAGGCAGGGCATGAGTAAAACCAGGCAGATATATATCACCATCGCAGCGATTATTCTTGTCGCCGTATTTGCTTTGGCGTTTTTAAAAAAGCCTGCTGTCGCTGAAAAAGCCGACAGCAAGGTACAGGTCACACCTGCCGTACCCACGCAATGCGCCACGCCCGCAGATCTGGCAGATAAAAAAAATGCCCCCCATCCTGGTATGGCCTGGATACCTGCAGGCCGCTTTGATATGGGTGACAGTAAATACCCGGAAGAATTGCCGGTACAGGAAGTGGCAGTCGAAGGCTTCTGGATGGACAAGACCGAAGTCAGCAATGCCGACTTTGCGGCCTTTGTCAAAGCCACAGGCTATGTCACTGTGGCAGAACGCCCTGTCGATGCAAGCCTGCACCCGGGCTTACCAGAAGACATGCGCAAACCCGGTGCTGTGGTCTTTGTCATGCCCAAAGATGCCGATGTAAATGGCCCTGCCAGCCAGTGGTGGCGTTACATTCCAGGAGCCAACTGGCGCCACCCAGGTGGGCCGGACACGACGATAACGGGCAAGGAAAACTTTCCGGTGGTGACAGTGACCTATGAAGACGCCCTCGCCTACGCCAAATGGAAAGGCCATAGCCTGCCTACAGAAGCGCAATGGGAATGGGCCGCACGCGGCGGCCAGGCCCAGGCTGGCATGGACCACGACCAACCCAAAAATGCGAATACCTGGCAAGGCCTGTTCCCTGTGCAAAATTCTGGTGATGATGGCTTTGTCGGCCTGGCACCGGTCGCCTGCTACGCACCAAATGCCTATGGTCTGCATGACATGATAGGCAATGTCTGGGAAATGACGGCCGATACATTCACACCAGACCACGCATCCCTGCGTTCACCTGACCAGCCAGCAAAGCGAAATGACGCTGCTGCCAGCCATGTCATCAAGGGCGGCTCTTACCTGTGCGCGCCCAATTACTGTGTACGCTACCGCACTGGCGCCAGACATGAACAAGAGGATGATCTGGCTGCCAGCCACCTCGGTTTTCGCACCATCTTGCAGGCAGCGCCGCCCAATCGCAATTAGTAGTCTACTAGCCAAATAGAGGCCATCATGAAACAAACCACCATAGAAGACTTGCAAATCCTGCTGACCATGCAGCGTGCCGCCTTTGCGCAAGAATCCATGCCTGAGCTTGCCGTCCGTCTGGACAGGCTGAATAAACTGCTGGCCATGGCACGCGAGCATGCACTGGACATCGCCGCTGCCATTTCGGCTGATTTTGGCAATCGCTCTGTCCATGAAACCTTCTTGCTGGAACTGGCAACCCTGGAAGAAAAAATCAAATACTGCAAAAAACATTTACCACGCTGGATGAAGCAAAAGCGCTTGTCCAGCAGCCCACAACACTTGTTTGGCAAGAACCGCGTCTTGCCGCAACCGCTGGGCGTGATAGGCATACTCAGTCCATGGAATTATCCTTTCGATTTGTGCATGGGTCCGGCACTGGATGCACTGGCCGCGGGCAATCGCGTCATGCTCAAGCCTTCAGAATTATGTCCGCAACTATCTGCCCTGCTGGCCAGGCTGGTGGCTGAATATTTTGATCCGTCCGTACTGACTGTGGTACAGGGCGATGCCAGCGTGGCCGCCAGTTTCAGCAGCCTGCCATTTGATCACCTGGTGTTCACAGGCTCGACCGAAGTGGGCCGCATAGTAGCGCAGGCGGCGGCCAAGAACCTGACACCGGTGACACTGGAGCTGGGGGGCAAGTCACCAGCCATCATCGATGCCGATGTGGATATTGCCATCGCCGCCAAACGCATTGCCTGGGGCAAGCTCATCAATGCCGGGCAAACCTGTGTTGCCCCTGATTACCTTCTGGTGCCGCAAGAGCAGGAAGCCAGAATAGTCGCCACCATCAGCACGGCCATGCAGGGCCTTTACCCGCGCCTGGCAGACAATAAAGACTACACCAGCATCATCAGCACACGCCAGTGGCAACGCCTGCAAGACTTGCTGGCAGATGCGGCACAGCGTGGTGCCAAACTGCATGTCATCAATCCGGCGGCAGAACAATTTGACCCAGCCCTGAAGAAAATGGCTCCAGTCATCGTCACAGACGTGACGGCAGATATGCGTCTTATGCAGGAAGAAATTTTTGGTCCCATCCTGCCAGTCATGACTTACCAGCGTTTTGATGAGGCAATCAATTACATCAACCAGCGTGCGCGGCCACTGGCTGTCTACTGGTTTGGTAATGACAACGCCCACAGGGAGCAGGTATTGCGCCAGACTATCTCTGGCGGTGTCTGCATCAATGATTGCCTCTTGCATGTGGGCCAGCCACAACTGGCCTTTGGTGGTGTAGGCCCCAGCGGCCAGGGTGCTTATCATGGTGAGGCTGGTTTCAATAGCTTTAGCAAACTCAAACCCATCTTCATGCAATCAAACTGGAATGTCATGGGCTTTGCCTACCCGCCCTATGGCAAGCTGGTGGCGAAAATGCTGAGCATGTTCACACGCTGATGTATCTGTTCTCATGCGTTTGAAAAGACTGAAGCAGGCAGGCTGGATTATCCTTGCCGTCTTGCTGACCACTGTCGTTCTCCTGTACACCAAACTTGACTATATCAAGGGTGGAGCTGAAGCCTATGTATTTGGCTATCCCCTGGTGATGATGGAATTGACGCGCCAGACAGCGTCGCAAAGCATAGGGCCAGAAAATCATTTGCGCCGCGTGCGACAATTTCCTGATGCCAGCTTCAGGGATGTGGTGCGGCCAAATGTCGATACCCTTTACACCACGGCCTTCATCGATATGAAGCAAGGCCCCTGGGTCTTTGAGATGCCAGCCAACCAGCAGCGTTATGAAGTCATGCCGTTCATGGATGCCTGGACAAATGTCTTTGCGGCACCTGGCAGTCGCATGAATGGCAAAAATAACGAAGGTGGCAAATATCTTTTAGTCCCGGCAAACTGGCAAGGCCAGGTGCCACCGGGCCTGCAAGTCTTGCGCGCACCTACGCAAATTGTCTGGCTCATAGGCCGCACACAAACCAATGGTGCAGCAGACTTTGCCCTTGTCCATACTTTGCAGGATGGCCTGCAATTGCGCAGTCTGGCTGACTGGCAAGCCAACAAGCCTGAAGTTCCGCCTGTCTGGCGACCTCAGGCAGAAAAGACCCTGCCACCTATAGTGCAAATGCGGCAAATGGATGTGATGCATTTTTTCAGCAATCTGAGCAAGCTCATGCAGGACAACCCTCCTGCCCCTGCCGATGCGCCCATGCTGGAGAACATGCGTCGCATAGGCATCACGCCCGGCGCAGTAGCAGACTGGTCATGGCTGGACAAAAATTGCATCGCCCTGGGCAGGTGGCTGGCTGACTGGAAGATCGCGCAAGAATTAAAGAAACCGCGTGATGCCGTCAATGGCTGGGTGACTCCACCTGCCAATCTTGGCAATTATGGTACTGACTATAATATCCGCGCCGTCGTGGCCATGATAGGCCTGGGTGCCAACCTGCCTGCTGATGCCATCTACCCCAGCGCCAGTGTCGATAGCCATAAGCGCCCACTGGATGGCAGCAAGCGCTACAGGTTGCACTTCCCGCCAGATCAATTGCCACCGGCCAGGGCATTCTGGTCTGTCACCGCTTATGGGACGGATGATTTTCTCATCGACAACCCCATACAGCGCCATGCCCTCGGCAGCCGCGATGCACTGGCCAAGAATGCAGATGGCTCACTTGATATCTACCTGCAAGCCTCGACACCACCAGACAAATGGCTAGCCAACTGGCTGCCAGTCAAACAAGGCCAGGGGTTTGTATTGAACGCCAGACTCTACTGGCCCATGCCTGCCGCACTGGAAGCTCGCTGGCATATGCCTGCAATCGAGGCTCTTGATTAAAATTTTCCCAAACATCAATACACATACACGTACACACCTATGAGCCTGTCTTCCTTTCTCACCAATATTTACCTGCGCTATCGTTTCAAGCCAGCACCCGGTGCAGCTATCGATGTCGCAAAGGTCAGGGACAAAATCAATCGCATGCTGCGCTATCAGGGGCGTCTGCCAGCAGATATGGTTTTCACTCCGGTGGCGGCAAATGATGGCCTGTGCGCGGCGGCATGGTTCCAGCCTGCCCAACTCGCACAAAGCAGCATGACTATTTTGTACTTTCATGGCGGTGGATACTTCTTTTGCAGCATAGACAGCCACAAACCACTATGTACTTATCTGAGCCGTGTAGCCCAGGCAAAAATCTGCTCTGTCGATTACAGGCTGGCACCAGAGCATGCTTACCCGGCTGCTGTGGATGATGCATTGGCCTGGTATCAGGAACTATTAAAAACCACACCCGCCAGCAAGATTATCGTCGCAGGCGATTCTGCTGGTGGTGGCCTCGCCATGGCCTGTCTGCTGGCGGCACGCAAGGCAGGCTTGCCCATGCCCGCAGCGACAATCCTGTTTTCGCCCTGGGTAGACCTGGCCTGTGAAGGTGCCAGCATGCAAACCCTGGCCCATGCCGATGTCATGTTCACACCAGATAGCCTGCCCAAGGCAGCAGCCATGTATCTGCAAGGAACACCCGCAAAAACTGCGCTGGCCTCACCCTTGTATGCTGATTTGCAAGGCTTGCCGCCGCTGCAAATTTTTGCCAGCCGCCATGAAGTCTTGCTGGATGATGCGACACGCCTGCATCAGGCCGCACTTGATGCAGGCGTCAGCAGCACACTGATATTAGAAAATAACTTGCCCCATGTATGGCCTACTATGGTGAATTTGCCTGAGGCCAGAACAAGCTTGCGGCAGGCGGCAGATTTTATCAGGCACAACAGCCGATAAACTTAGGACTGCAGAAACACTTGTAGGAGCGGCTTCAGCCGCGAAAGCATACAGCTATATGTTCGCGGCTGAAGCCGCTCCTACGGGATGGGGATTTACGGCTCCCCATCAGTGATACAGCGCATGCCTGTCGACAAACACACAATACTCCACGGGCACGGTACGCGCCAGGGGCGTGCTGCCATCTTCGGCTAGTTGACCATACCAGATGGCATAGTGATCTTCCGGCACATCAGGCATGCCATGGTAGCCAACGATGACACCAACATCGCTGCCTACGCGAACGAACTGCCCAAGCACATTGCCGGTTGTCATAAAAGCCTGTTCCTGATAAAGATCAAAGCAGCATTATAGCCACAGGCTGATCTGTACTTTTCATTTGCATTTCCCCCGCTAAAAGACCAGGAATAAATTTATCTGCTGCGATGGTTTATTTTTTCAATACATTAGTGTATTGTTAACCTCAGTTTCAACCTGGTTTCAACTTAGTTTCAACTGAGTTTGAAATTCATGCTCGCGAACCCACACAGCAAGGCCAGCAAATGACAATCACAAGCAAGAATAAAGTTTTCGATATCCTCATCGTTGGCAGTGGCTTTTCTGGCCTGGGCCTGGCGATCACCATGCAAAAAGCAGGCTATGACTGGCATTTGCTGGAGCAGGCAGATACCCTGGGTGGCACCTGGCGCGACAACCATTATCCAGGTGCTGCTTGTGATATCCCGTCCAACCTGTATTCATTTTCTTTCATGCCCAATCCAGACTGGACGCGCCTGTACCCGCCGCAGGCAGAAATCGCCGCCTATATGCAGCGCTGTGCCGATCAGGGTGGCGTGCGGCATGGCATGCAATTCAATGCCAGGGTGGTCAGTGCAAAATGGCTGGAAGATCAGGGCCACTGGCTTATGCAACTGGCAAGCGGAGAAGAAATGCGCGCACGCACTCTGGCGGCAGGCACCGGTGGCCTGAGTCGCCCACAAATGCCAAAAATAGAAAATCTCGATGCCTTTCAGGGTGAGCTGTTTCATTCTGCCCGCTGGCGGCATGAGGTGGACTTGCGTGGTAAACGCGTTGGCGTCATCGGCACGGGGGCCAGTGCCATACAGATCGTGCCTGCAATAGCAGCGCAATGCGGCAGCCTGACTTTATTCCAGCGCACGCCCGCCTGGATCATCCCGCGCAATGATGAGGCAGTTCCAGAAGCCAGGCGTAACAGTTATCGCACCCAGCCCTGGCGGCAGCAACTGAGCCGCAAGCTGACCTACATCAAACTGGAATCACGCATGTATGCCTTCACTCGCGCGCAATGGTTATTGCGCCGGGCGCAAAAACAGGTGGAAAGTTATCTGCGGCACCGCATCAAGGATGAGCCCTTGCGCAAGAAGCTGACACCAAATTACACCATAGGCTGCAAACGTATTTTATTGTCGGATGATTTTTACCCGGCCTTGCAAAAACCGAATGTGCAACTGGTCCCGCATGGCGTGACGCGGGCGACTGCCAATAGCGTCGTCTGCGCTGACGGCAGCGTGCATCAACTGGATGTGCTGATCGCCGCCACCGGCTTCCAGGTGGCAGATGCCGGCGCACCATTTGACATCACCGGGCGCGATGGCCGCGACCTCAACCGGGCATGGATGCAAGGGCCGCAGGCGCACCTGGGCACGGTAGTGCATGGCTTTCCCAACCTGTTCATCATGACCGGACCCAACACCGGGCTGGGCCATAATTCCCAAGTCTACATGATAGAGTCGCAAATCAATTTCGTCCTGGCGGCCCTGCGCGCACTCGACAAGAAACAGGCCAGGGCATTTGATGTCAGGGCTGAGGTGCAGAACAACTACAACCTGGCGGTGCAGGGCAAGCTGGTCGGCAGTGTCTGGAATAGCGGTGGTTGCCATAGCTGGTATCTGGCCGCAGATGGCAGCAACCGTACACTGTGGCCAGACTTCACTTTCCTGTTCCGCCGTCGCCTCAAACAATTTGACTGGGCAGAATTCCATGCCCTGCCCTACATCAGCAAGATCATATGAATTCACTGGATAAAAAACTCGTCGTCATTACAGGTGCAGCATCCGGCATAGGTGAAGCGCTGGCGCATGTCTGTGCTGATGCAGGTGCCTACCTCTTGCTGGCAGATATAGACAGCCAGCGCCTGAAAACCCTGGCAGCAGCATTGACTGCGCAATTCAAGAACACAGGAACAAGCCAGCGCGTTCTCACGCAAAGCTGCGATGTCGCCAGCGAGGCAGACATGCATGCCCTGGCTGCCACGGCCAGTCTGGAGTTCGGCGGAGCCGACATCCTCATCAATAATGCAGGCGTGGCCCTGGTCGCTCCCATACTGAGTGGCAAACTGGTAGATGCACACTGGCTCATGGATATCAATTTCTGGGGTGTTGTCCACGGCTGCCGTGCCTTTGCATCACAGATGCATGCCAGGCCTGATACTGTCATCGTGAATATCTCCAGCATCTTTGCCATGCTGTCGCTGCCTACCCAGTCCATCTACAATGCCAGCAAGGCAGCAGTCAGGGCGTTTTCAGACAGCTTGCGAGAAGAATTGCGCGTGAGTGTGAATAGTGATGACGCTGGCGACAAGCACAGCATCCATGTCCTGTGCGTACACCCCGGCGGCATACGCACCCGCCTGGTTGAACAGGCAAGGCTCGGCGACATCACCGCCATGGCCGCGGATACAGACAGCCTGAACCAGCAATTCAAGCGCATCGCCCGCACCAGCCCTGAACAGGCTGCGATGGCCATCATGCAGGCCGTCAGCAAACGCAAGACGCGCTTGCTGATAGGCGCTGATGCCAGAGTCGGTGATTTTTTCTACCGGCTGTTTCCAGCCAGGGCATCAGCCTGGTTTGCGGGTTTGTTGCGCAGGCAAGGGCGCAATGGGCGTAGTGGGAACTGATGGCTGGGTGGCTATAGACTCCGGCCTGCCGACCTGCTTTGCTAACGGGCTTTCCTGGCTTTCTTGCTTTACTTGCTTTCCCTGCTCCTGATTTTTGATTGCCCGGTACCGTCTTCCATGCCAGGCACCACTGGCCCAGTGTGCAGGTCCCAGCAAGAAATAGATGCAACCAGACCATGTCCCCTGATCCTTGCTGACCAGCACTATCAGGACGGATAAGCCTGCCACTGCCATATTGATGAGATTGCCCGCCATATCAGCGCGTAACTCATTGAGTTGCGACAAGCTCATGGCAAATCTTTCACGCAAGCGCCAGGCATGTTTATGCATGAGGAAGAAAACAAAATTAACTGCAATTATCCCGGCACCGTATATGGTCATCAAGGTCTGGATTTCTGATGCTGAGGTGAAATTGTCTCCGGTACTTTTCCAGATCATGGAGTCAAACAAGCTGACAAACAAAAATTTAAGCGGGTACACATACAGGAGGATGACGAACAGCAAGGCCATGTTCAGGGAAATCATCCACAGATCAGTAATCGGAAAACGCTTGAAAAACTTCCCGTGCTGATACCACATCACCATCAGCAAAGTGAACGCAACACCAAAGGCAATAAAACCATGCATGAGGTGAAACAGTTCATGTGCAGACTTGGGCACTTCCAGTGACACCACCAGCAAAGTCACTGCAAAAGCAAACACGGCATCGCTAAAGCCATCAAGACGGTGCAAGGAAATATAACCATGCTGTTTGTGATCAGTATCAGACAAGATAAGCTCCCAAGATTCAATGAAACCGAGAAGTGTCGATAAAAAAATGCCAATAAAAGTATAACAATGATTATCAAATAAGCAAACGCCCGTGCAAAGCAGACTTTGCACGGGCGTCGCAAATTACTGACAAGCTGCGCTTATTTCTTGCGGGTCTTTCCTGCTTGCTGCTCCTGCACCAGGTAATTGGCAATAATGCTCTTCAGGTATTCACGGATCATGGGTGGGTTGACCGGGCGGCTCAGGGCCTGGTAGCTGCCGACGATGGCGAGGTAGAACAGGGATGCCAGTTCCTGTGATTTTTGGGCGTCGTTTTTGGTCAGGCGCATGTATTTTTCTATGACCATGTCCATGCGCTCCTGGTCTACTTCCACCAGCATCCTGGCGACTTCGGCATCGCGTCTGCCATAACCGCGCAGGGCCAGTTCAAAACGCATGTATTCAAGGTCTTTGCCGCCATGGCGCAAAGCGATGTCGATGAGCCTTTCCAGGTCTTTTTGCGGGTCGGGGTCGATTTCGCTGCGGGCGATGCGGTCTTGTTCGCGCTGGTATTCGCGCCATTGCTTGAGCAAATCACTGACCAGTTCTGCATGGTCGGCAAAATGCCAGTAAAAACTGCCGCGCGTAACGCCCAGCTTGTCTGCCAGCACCAGCACCCTGACATTATCAAAACCACCCTCGACCACTGCCTTGAAAGCAGCATCTAGCCAGTCTTCACGGCTGAGCCTGGGGCCTTCCGAGGTTTTTCTTGTTTTTGGTGCTGCTTTCATGGCTTCCTTTATTCATCTGGCCTGGCGCACTCATGCACCTGCAAAGCCAGCATTTTAAGTCGCCAGCGGCGCGACTACAACAAGCAGACAAAATCAATACACTTGTGTACTTTAGTGCTTGACAAGCGGCAGCGCAGGCCTCTACATTAACAACATCAGTACACATGTGTATTGAAATCAAATGGCTCACAGGCCTATAAAAACGACGGAGATATGCATGGAACAAAAACACAAGACAGTTTTACACGTAGGCCAGGCACTCGGCGGGCTTGCGCTGGCATGCTGCACGATGACGGCAATGGCGGGAGAAGGCTATAAACTCCGGCAATCACCAGTCGGGGTATTTGGCGGTGAAATGGCAGCCTCGCTGGAAAACCCGGGCTTTTTTGGCACCGCTGCGCTGTCGCATACCAATATCTACAAGGTCGTCGATGGCGATGGCAATGACATCAGCCTGCCTGCCCGCAATATCCCCCTGCCTACCGGCACAGTGACCCGCGGTGCAGTGCCAGATGGCACTTATGCGCTGACCATGCCTGCGGCAGCGATACATTTTGAACAGCCGCAAACCCAGATCAATATCCTGGCTGGTTATCTGACACAAAGCACGTATAACGGCGGCCATATTGCCTTTGCGATGAATGTGCCACTGATCAGGCAAAGCCGCAGTTTTACTGCGGTCAGCCCCGAGGGCACGATCAGCCCCACGCCCAACCCTGCCCTGCCAGCAGCCCTGCGTGGTGCAATCGGGGCAGTGGCAGCGGCGGCCAATGCCCAGGTACAGGCTGGTGTCGCCAGCACCCTGGCCAGCCAGAATGCCGATACCTCGGGCATGGGCGACACAGAATTGTCCATGGTCTGGATCAGGCAGCAAGAGCGCCTGAAAATTGCCGCCGGTGTATCCCTGTTTGTACCGACCGGCAATTACAACAAGGACAGGGGGCCTAACCCTGGCTTTGGTAACTTCTATACCTTGCGCCCCGGTGTGGCTGTCAGTTATTCGCTCAACCCTCACCATGGTCCGGAAGTCTGGGATAGCGGCGTCACCATCGCTGGCCGCCTGTCATTTGGCATGAACAGTACCAACAAGGACACCAATTATCGCAGCGGCAATTATGTTTATGCTGAAGCGGGCATCGTCAAGGTCATGGGCAACTGGGCCGTAGGTTCCAACGTACTGGCGATTAACCAGGTGACGGATGACAGCGGTACTGGCGCTGGCGCTGGAACTGCGGCTGGTGGCAATCGTTACAAGACATATGCCGCAGGGCCGTTTATTTCCTATAAGCTGCCAGGCAAGGAGGCAGGTTTTAATCTGCATTACAGCCAAAGCTTTGGCAGCAGCAATGCACTGATGTCACGCACCTTGCAATTGCGTTTCATTAAAGCCTGGTAAAACAAAGCCAGATAAAGAAAAGCGCATGTCCATCAAAACCCTGTTGATGCCTGTGATTACCCAGCATATGCTGGGTCGTTCGCGCCTGCTCAAGCTGCGCGAGCGTGCGCTCAGGGCGAGGTTGCGTAGCGGTGCCGCAAGGCAGCTGCACTATTTTCACCAGGCAGATGATCCGTATAGCGTGCTGGCAGCGCATAGCCTGGCTGGCCTGCAGCAAAAATACCAGCTGCAAATCCTGCCGTATATAGTCAGCCCGCCAGATCAGGCCGCAGCACCAGAGCGTGAAAAACTACAAGCCTACAGCCGCCACGATGCGGGCTTGCTGGCACAGCACTATGCCTTGCCCTGCCCGGATTTTGCACAGCAAGCAGCGCCAGAAAAAACTGCCCTGGCAAACCGCTTGCTGGTGTCTGCCATCCACAATGGGCAATTCATCAATGTCGTGGACAGTATCAGCACAGCTTTGTGGACTGCAACACAGGCACTGACTGAACAGACTGCCAATGCGCATGACATGGTCCCGGCAACAGCAGAACTGACGCTGGCAGAAATGCAGCACGCCGATGAGTTCAGGAAACAGCAAGGCCACTATCTTGGTGCCTGCTTCCTGTATGAAGGTGAATGGTACTGGGGCATAGACAGGCTGTATCACCTGGAACAAAGGTTGCAGAATGAAATGGGTATAGCGCAAGACTATATGTATCCGCCCCCGGCTGACCTGAACCAGCCACTCGATATTGCAACGCCACCAGAGATAGATTTTTTCTTTTCCCTGCGCAGCCCCTATTCTGCCATCGTCGCCGAAAGGGTATTCAGGCTGGGCCAGTTGACAGGTGCCAAAGTCAACTTGCGTTATCTGCTGCCCATGGTCATGCGCGGCCTGCCTGTACCTGCGGATAAAAGAAGCTATATCGCCCTGGATGCGGCACGCGAAGCCCATGTCAGACACATCCCCTTTGGTCGCCTGAATGACCCGGTAGGCCGCCCGACAGAACGCGGCCTGGCCGTCATGCCGCTGGCAGAGCGTCTGGGATGTGGACAGGCCTATGTCTTGTCCTTCATGCGTGGCGTATGGGCCGAAGGTGTAGATGCTGGCAGTGACAGTGGCTTGCGCAAGATTACCGACCGTGCTGGCCTGCCCTGGGATGCAGTGCGCCTGGCCTTGCAGGATCAGGCCTGGCGTGCGACAGCTGAAGCCAACCGGCATGCCATGGCCACTCTCGGCCTGTGGGGTGTGCCGTCATTTTCCTGCGCAGGCACTGCCGTCTGGGGACAGGACAGATTATGGGTCATCGCTGATATCATGAAAAAAATGGCCGCATCTGAAGAACAATTACCTCTGGAAAGCCAGACATGCTGATGAAGCTCCCCCGCCTGCCTGCATATCTGCTGACATTCACTGTCCTGAATGCATTGCTGCCAACTCATGATGTCATTGCGGCAGACACAGCAGCTGCCAGCAAAACATCCAGGCCAAACATCGTGGTCTTGCTGGCAGACGACTGGGGCTTTAGCGATGTCGGTGCCTTTGGCAGTGAAATCGCCACGCCCAACCTGGATGCACTGGCGCAGCAAGGTACGCGTTTTTCCAATTTCCATGTCACTGCATCTTGCTCACCCACCCGTTCCATGCTGCTGACCGGCGTCGATAATCACCGCAATGGCGTGGGCAATATGCGCGAAACCATACCGCAAGAACATAAAGGCAAACCCGGTTACCTGAGTGTCTTGAACGAGCGTGTCGTGACCATCGCCAGCCTGCTGAAAGATACTGGATACCGCACCTATGTCGCAGGCAAATGGCATGTAGGCAAGGAGCCGCATAATCTGCCCGACAAGCGCGGCTTTGATCGCTCCATCATCCAGGGCGACAGTGGTTCGGACAACTGGGAAACCGGCAAGCGCTATCTTGACCTGACCGACAAGGTCTACTGGTTTGAAGATGGCAAGGAAGCCGTCATGTCCAGGGAATTTTATTCCTCAGAATATTATGTAGACCGGATGATCAATTACATCCAGAGTGATAACAGTACATCGGACAAATCCATTGAAAAATCTAGGCAGCCCTTCTTTGCCTATGTCGCCTTCCAGGCCAATCACATTCCAGTACAGGCCCCGCGCTCTTTCATCGACAAATACAAAGGCAGGTATAAAGATGGCTGGACTGCCCTGCGCCAGGCCAGGCGTGACCGAGCAATTGCCCTCGGCCTGCTGCCCAAAGATACGCCCATGGTCACCATGTCCACCACCAAAGACTGGGAGGCACTGACGCCCGCCGAGCAAGCCTACCAGGCCAGGCGCATGGAAGTGTATGCAGGCATGGCAGAAGCCATGGACTACCACGTAGGCCGCCTGATTACAGCATTGAAGCAAAGCGGCCAGTATGACAATACCATCTTCATGTTCATGTCAGACAATGGGGCAGAAGCATCCGACCCCTATGCCATGCTCAGCGCACGCCTGTGGCTGGATATGCACTACAACAGCGATATCGACAAACTGGGCGACAAGGGTGCCTACAGCATCATAGGCCCAGGCTGGAGCAGTGCTGCGGCCTCGCCTTTGAGTACCTATAAATTCTATGCAGGTGAAGGTGGCATACGCGTACCGTTGATCATCGCTGGCAAGGGCATGCAGCAAAACCGCATCCACCAGAGCTTTACCCACATCAGCGATATCGCACCGACGATACTGGAACTGGCGAACACAGCCAGACCAAATGGCAGCTACCAGGGCAAGCCGGTGGAAACCATGCACGGCAGCAGCCTTATCCCGGTGTTATTTGATGGCAAGGACAGGGTACATCCTGCCGATGAAAACATAGGCTATGAATTGTCTGGCAACCAGGCCTTGTTCAGGGGCGATTACAAACTCGTGAAAAACCTGCCACCTGTTGGTGATGGCCGCTGGCATTTATATGATATCCAGCTAGACCCCGGTGAAACCCGCGACTTGCAAAGCAGCCTGCCTGAAGTGTTTACCAGCATGCAGACTGCCTATGCGCAATACGCAAAAGACAATGGCGTATTGCCCATGCCTGATGGCTATGAACCCAGCCAGCAAATTTTCACCAATGCCATGGTGCATGTGTATATCCCGCGCTTCAAATATCCTGCCATATTGCTCTTGCTGGCCCTGGTCACAGCGGTTTATCTGGTGAAGCGTCGGCGGCGTCTATCAATGAACAAGGTCAAGCCATGAAAAGCCAGCGTTTTTTTATCATCACACTGGCTATCCTGCTCTTGCTGGTTTTGGGCCTGTACTTGCTGCGCACGCCCATCAGCCTGGCGATAGCCGAGAGGATGATAGCCCAGCGCCTGAGCGCCAATCCGCTGGCAGAATTGCCTGATGGCTTGCATGTGGGCGTATGCGGTGCGGGCTCCCCTTTCCCAGACGATAAACGTTCCGGCCCCTGTACCCTGGTGATTGCCGGACAACGTCAGTTCATCTTTGACCTGGGCAGCGGCACGGTACGCAATCTGGGCAAGATGGGTTTTAGTGCTGGGCAAATTGATGCAGTATTCATTACCCATTTTCATTCTGACCATATCGATGGCATGGGTGAATTTTTATTGCAGCGCTGGGTATCTGCCAGCAACCAGAACCCGGTTCCAGTCTATGGCCCCACCGGTCTTGAGACTGTGGTACAGGGCATCATACAAGCCTATAAACTGGACCAGGGCTACCGTGTAGCCCATCATGGTGAAGCCACCATGCCGCCTGGTGGTTTTGGTGGTGTGGTCAAAAGTTTTACGCCACTGGCGCAAGGCAGCCTGACACTGCTCAAGGATGCCGATCTGGAAATCGCCGCCTTCACGGTTGAACATGGCCCCATCCACCCTGCCGTTGGCTACCGCATCAACTACAAGGGCCGCAGCCTGCTCATCAGTGGTGACACTGTCAAATCAGCGGTTGTGCAAGCCCAGGCCAGGGATGTGGATTTGCTGCTGCATGAAGCACTGTCCATCCCGCTCACCAAGTTGCTGGAAAAGGCTGCTGACAAGGCGGGCAAGGCCCATCTGAAAAAAATCTTCAATGACATCACCAATTATCACACCACACCTGAACAAGCCGCTGAAATTGCGCGAGATGCCAAAGTGGGTGCATTGCTATTGAACCATATCGCCCCACCCTTGCCCCTGCCAGGGATGGAAGCAGCTTTTCTGGGGGATGCTGGCAATATCTATCAAGGCAAAATCAGGGTTGGTGTTGATGGCGATTTTGTCAGCATGCCCGTGAATAGCAAACAGATTGTTTTCAGCAAACGCTTCTAATCGTTTTCATCACTGAGGTTCAGCATGTCAGCACTACCTGTCGTAGAAAAATTCTTGCGCACCCCCGAGCACAGATTTTCCCATATCACTGACTTCCCTTACCAGCCACGTTATAGCGAGATAGGTGGCCTGCGCATCGCCTGCATAGATGAAGGCCCGCGTGATGCCACGCCCATCCTGCTCATGCATGGCGAGCCAACCTGGTCTTATTTATACCGCAAGATGATCCCGGTCTTGCTGGCAGCGGGCTTTCGCGTCATTGCGCCCGACCTGGTTGGCTTTGGCCGTTCGGACAAGCCGGCAAACAGGAAAGATTATTCCTACCTCAATCATGTGTCGTGGATGAAAGCCTGGCTGCTTGCCAATGACTTGCGCGGCCTGACCCTGTTTTGCCAGGACTGGGGTTCTCTCATCGGCCTGCGCATGGCAGCAGAAGAACCCGAGCGTTTTGCGCGCATCGTACTGGCCAATGGTGCCCTGCCTACCGGTACGATGACCGTACCCAAGGCATTTAAAATCTGGCGGGCATTTTCACGTTACAGCCCCTGGTTCCCCATAGGCCGTATCGTCAAAAGTGGTTGTGTGCATGGTTTAAGCAAGGCAGAAATCGCCGCCTATGATGCGCCCTTCCCTGATCGCACCTACCGCATCGCTGCCCGTCTCTTCCCCGGCTTTGTACCAACCACGCCAGATGACCCTGAACGGCAACGCAATGAGCACGCATGGGATGTATTCAAACGCTGGGACAAACCCTTCCTGACCCTGTTCAGCAACCGCGACCCGGTCACTCGCGGCGGCTACAAAGCCTGGATGGACCTGGTGCCCGGCGCACAAGGCCAGCCGCATGCGATTACCCGCAATGCCGGACATTTTTTACAGGAAGACAAAGGCGAAGAAGTCGCAGCGGCGATAGTCAGGTTTGTGCAACAGACTGGCGGTTAGTGGCTTCTACTGCTGCGCATGCAGGTCCGCCAGTTCTTTGAACCTGCCTATCACAAACTGCGCCACTGGCGAATGGCTGCGGCCCCGCAAAGAAACGATGCCCAATTCTGAATGCATGGTCGGTATGCCCTCTATCACCAGCGGCACAATTTGCCCGCGCTGGATTTCATCTGCCACGGCAGCATTGATGGCGGCCAGTATGGTGTCAGATTCCAGGGCTGCACGTTTGAGTGTCAGCACATCATCGCATTCCAGCGCGATGGGCAAGCTGGCATTGGCAGGCAAACCCAGCAATTGCGCCAGGGCCTTGCGTATGGCTTGCGGCAAGCGTACCGATGCCAGGCCATATTGCAAAATATCGGCAGGCAGCCTGCGCGACTTGCTCAATAAAGGATGATGAGCGCGCACAAAAAAGCCACCGCGCTGGCGTGCCAGCAAGTTGATGTCCAGGTCCTGGCCGGGCGGGAGGTCACGGGTATCTGCCACAAAGAAATCCAGTTCTTCATTGCGCAAATGTTCTGCCAGATATTCCCAGTTATTGACTTCGACACGCAAGTTGACACCCGCAAAGTGCTGCCGCAATTCAGGCATCAGCATGGGTAACAGTGTCGCCGCAGGAAAAGGCCCCACGCCTATGGCCAGGTCACCTATCTGCTTGCTGCGGTACAACTCTATATCTCTTTGCAGGCAGCGGCTGTCAAACAAAAGCTTGCGGGCGCGTTCTATGAAAAAATTACCGGCAGGGGTCGCCGTCACCTCTGTCGTGCCACGGTCAAACAATTGCACACCCAGCTCGGTTTCCGCCGCCTGTATGCTGCGACTCAGGGCAGATTGCGACAAATGCACGCGCTCTGCCGCCCGGGCAAAGTTCTTTTCATCTGCCACGGCAACGACGTGCCTCAGACGTTTCAATTCCACGGTATCCCTTCCTGCCATTAAAGCATGTAAAAACCACCACAAACCCATGCATTGACTGCATTGATTCTAGCCCAAGAATGCATTGGACACCAAAAAATTAGCCTCATACACTCAAATAGGACTGACGCAAAATTGTCCCAGCAAGACGCAGCGACGAAGACAGTACTTTAGTACGGCTAGGCGCTGCAACGCAGCTGGGGCGGTTTTGCGTCAGTCCTATAAATCAGGAGACAAAGACATGCCGGATATCAAACAATTCGACTACATCGTCGTAGGCAGTGGCTCAGCCGGTTGCGTACTCGCAGCCCGGCTGACGGAAGATCCCGGCATCAGCCTGGCCTTGCTGGAAGCAGGCGGCCCGGACAAGAGCGTGCTAATCCATGCGCCTGCAGGCGTGGCCGCCATCGTACCGACCAAATACCATAATTATGGCTACCAGACCGTGCCCCAGGCTGGCTTGAATGGCCGCTGCGGCTATCAGCCACGTGGCAAGACCCTGGGTGGCTCCAGCTCCATCAATGCCATGCTTTACGTACGTGGCCACCGTTGGGATTATGACCACTGGGCTGCACTGGGCAATACAGGCTGGGCCTATGATGAAGTGCTGCCCTACTTCAAACGCGCCGAACATAATGAAGATATACAAAATAGCTACCACGGCCAGGGCGGCCCGCTGAATGTCTGCTACCCGCGCCATCAGAGCGAGATCAATCACCTGTTCATCCAGGCTGCTGGCGAATGCGGTTTACCTCACACGCCTGACTACAATGGTGAGCAGCAGGAAGGTGCTTTCTTCTACCAGGTCACCCATAAAAATGGCGAACGATGCAGTGCTGCCAAGGCTTATTTGACACCGAATCTGTCCAGATCCAATCTGCAAGTCATCACTCATGCCGTCGCTGCCCGCATCCTGTTTGAGGGTAAGCGCGCTGTCGGTATCGAATACCATCAGGCTGGCGAGCTGAAACAAATACGCGCCCGCCGCGAAGTCATCTTGTCTGGCGGTGCCTTTGGTTCACCTCAGTTACTGCTCTTGTCCGGCATAGGCCAGGCCAGTGAATTGCAAAAGCTGGACATCAAGCCCGTACATGATTTGCCGGGAGTAGGCAAGAACTTGCAAGACCATATCGACTATGTACAAAGCTGGCGCAGCAAAGGCAGCGCCGCCAAAAACGCCACCTTTGGCCTGTCGCTGACAGGCATGACAAAAATGAGCAAGGCCATGTGGGAGTGGCGGCAACACCGCACAGGCATGGTCACCAGCACCTATGCCGAGGCCGGTGCGTTTCTGCGATCCGACCCCAGCCTGACTGTGCCTGACCTGCAAATCGTCTTCGTCATTGCCCTGGTTGATGACCATGCACGCAAACCGCATCTAGGTCATGGCATCTCCAGCCACATCGATGTTTTGCGACCACACAGTCATGGCACGGTCAGCCTGGCCAGCAAGGACCCGCATGCAGCCCCCGTCATAGACCCGCGCTTTTTGAGCGACGAGCGCGATCTCGATTTACTGGTGCGCGGCGCGCAATTCCAGCATAAGCTATTTGCATCCAGCGTATTCGATCACATGCGCGGCGACATGCTCTACCCCACCAGGGCAGATGATGTGGCAGGCTTGCAGCAAGACATCAGGCAAAGGGCAGATACCCAGTACCACCCGGTAGGCACGTGCAAGATGGGCCAGACCACAGACGCCATGGCAGTCGTCGATGAGCGTTTGCGCGTCATCGGCATGCAAGGCTTGCGCGTGGTCGATGCCTCCATCATGCCCACACTGATAGGTGGCAATACCAATGCACCGACTATCATGATTGCAGAAAAAGCAGTCGACATGATCAAAGCCGATAACGTATAAAAACCGGAGACGATATGAAAACACCTCAACACCTGCACCTGAAAAAAACTCTTGTACTGACTATGGCCACCATGCTGCTGGCCGCCTGTAGCCAGAAACCTGCCACCACTGCCATGGGCGATGCAACCGCCACTACCGTCAAGGCCAATGCCGACATGGCACAAGGCCTGGCACTGGATGACCAGCAGGATTTTGAAGATGCCAGGCGTGGGCTCATCGCCAAACCGGAAGGCAAAATTCTGGGTCCATCAGGTGAAGTGTTGATCGATTTCGATGCCTGGAAATTCATAGAAGGCGCAGCCCCGCCCACCGTCAACCCCAGCCTGTGGCGGCATGCCAAACTGAATGCGCAAATCGGCTTGTTCAAAGTCACCGATGGCATTTATCAGTTGCGTGGTTTTGATATCGCCAACATGACCATCATAGAAGGCAAGACAGGCTGGATCATCGTTGACCCGCTGACAGCCAAGGAAAGCGCTGCCAGCGCCATTGCCTTTGCCCGCAAGCACCTGGGTGACAAGCCTGTTGTCGCTGTGGTTTTCACCCACAGCCATGCTGACCATTTTGGCGGTGCACTCGGTGTCATCACACCAGAAGAAGTGGCAAGCAAAAAAATCCCCGTCATCGCCCCCGATGGTTTCATGGAAGAAGCCACCAGCGAAAACATCCTGGTAGGTACAGCCATGGCCAGGCGCTCTGGCTACCAGTTTGGCAAAGACCTTGAGCGTTCACCCAAGGGCCTGGTCGACACCGGCCTGGGCAAAGGCGTCGCCTATGGCAGCATAGGCGTGCTGGAACCCAACCAGCTCATCATCAAGGAAACTCAGGAGCTGACGCTGGATGGCATCAACTTTGTCTTCCACAATGTGCCAGGTGCAGAAGCGCCATCAGAACTGACCTTCAGCATCCCCGATAAAAAAGCCTATGCCGGCGCCGAGATACTCGCGCAAACCATGCACAATCTCTTGCCAGTGCGCGGTGCCAAAGCCCGCGATGCCCAGCGCTGGGGCAGCTACCTCGAACAGGCACTGGCGCAAAGTGCCGATGCCGAAGTCTATTTTGGCCAGCACAACTGGCCAGTCTGGGGCAAACCACGCATTGCAGAATTCATCACCAAGCAGCGCGATGTTTACAAATACACCCATGACCAGACCGTGCGCCTCATCAATGCCGGTTATACACCTTATGAAATCGCCGACAAGATCAAACTGCCCAAATCACTGGAAAACTATTTCGGCGCACGCGGCTACTACGGCGACCTGCGCCATAATGTCAAAGCCGTTTACCAGTTTTATCTCGGCGCTTATGACGGCAACCCCGCTAACCTGAATCGCCTGCCACCACAGGAATCTGCCAAGCATTATGTAGAATTGCTGGGCGGCGCAGACAAGGCCATCGCCGCCGCACAAAGCTCTTTCGACAAAGGCGATTATCGCTGGACCGCAGAGCTGCTGAACCACGTCGTTTTTGCCGACAGCAAAAACAAGAATGCCAAGGAATTACTGGCCCGCACCTATGAACAAATGGGCTACGCAGCAGAAGCATCCACCTGGCGCAACAGCTACCTGACCGCCGCCAATGAACTGCGCAACGGCCCGCCCGCCAAAGGCGTCAACCGCGCCGCCATGATAGAAATGCTGGCCCAAACCCCGATAGACCGCTTCCTCGAAGCCATGGCCGCCGGCCTCAACGGCCCGGATGCCGAAGGCAAAGACTACAAGCTCAATCTTGTCCTGACCGACACCAAAGAATCCTACGTACTATGGATAGAAAACGCGGTACTGCATCACAAGAAAGCTGAACCAGTCAAAGATGCGAATGCCACACTGACGCTGACCAAGCCTATCTTCATCAAGATGATGGCAGGGACGGCAGGCGTTAAAGATACTTTGTTCAGTGATGACTTGAAGGTCGATGGCAGCAAAATAGATCTCGTGCGCTTCTTTGGACTGATCGACAAGGCGCCGGGGACGTTTGCGATTGTGACGAAGTAGTTGCTTTCTCTCTACTTAAAAGCTGAGTTTCAGGTAACATCTGCAATGAGTTCTGTGGTCAGTTGGATGTAATATAAGGTGCGACTACACAGATCTGATCGCACCTATGCGGCCTGCTATAAGTCAACATGCGTACGATTACGCTATGCTAATCGTACCTACTCAGGCTCAATCGCTTTGATATAGAATTCGGTGAACGCATCAAGCCTCACCAATAGTTCCGGGAGAACTTACACAGTTATTTTTACAGGCTCATAGAGCTGAAAAACTATATGACACCTATGAGCAAGCAAAAGAGGAATTTGAAATTAGCACTCTTTAAAAAAATCGACAACGGGTCGAATCATTCATGAATAAAAATATCAAGTTTTCTGTTGCCGTAACAGCCTTTGGAATCGCTCAGTATGCTCAAGCGAGTAATATGTCAGGAGCTTTTACTATAGCATTCGGTATTCCGATAATGGTTGTGGCTTTATTCATTTACGGCATTCTAGCAGCCGCTGGGAAGCTTTATGACTGGCTCGTTATCGCTGCCATAGGGCTCTTTATTCCATTAGCATTGTTCGGTGTATTTATGGTCAAAGATGCCTGGTCCCTCATAGGCAGAGGGGACTCTAACTTTGCGTGGGGCTACTACTTGCTCTGCATATTGGTCTTTCTCTGCTTCTTGAAAATTCTCAAAAATCAAAATAAAGAGAGTTAATATTAAAAAAGAATTTACTGCCATTACCATTGCATCGATTGTGACGCCTACACCAATTTTTATTTTTTGAGCGAAGAACATGATTAGCCAATGAAAGAAGAAGCTCGCGTAGATACTGTTATCCCAGTCAAGCGAAATGCAAGCTAGCATCGAATGGTTTTCCGGATTTCAAAACCCCAAAAGCGACATGTATCAACTTTCT
>NZ_QJKB01000007.1:294262-340592 GCF_003201815.1 Undibacterium pigrum | reverse complement strand
TCTGTTGTTTTACCAGCAAATACGGTAGCGTATTCTGCTTGTTTGGAGAAGCTGTCAGCGATTTGGTTCAGCGTGAAATTCTGGGCTGTCCAGTAGGCCAGACCACTTGGATCTGCAGGACGGTTGAAATAAGCGATGTAAAGCTTTTGGATATCAGCAGCTGTGTTGGCCATTTAAAACTCCGGACAGAATTCAAAAAATACAATTGCCAAAATGGCAATTAGTAAGCTAAATTTATAGATCACAACATTATAGAAAAGTAAAAATTTTATTAAAATGAATTTGTCATGAAATGTAACAATTTTTAAAATTCCGTGTTTATCCTGCACAGTATTTATTAATTAACAATATTTATTTGACAATTTTAAGTTCATGCACATCTCTTGAGCCTAACCCGGGGTCAGGGTTTATGATCCAGTCTGTGATCATCAGCAAATACAGGGATAAACAAAGCTCATGAAGCTAAAGATAGGTGAACTGGCAAAACGTAGCGGCCTGACCGTGCGTGCCCTGCACCACTATGACAAGATAGGTTTGCTTTGCCCCACGGTAAGAGCTGACAACACTTACCGTCTCTATGACGACAAAGACGTGCTGCGCCTCTACCGTATACAAGCTTTGCGAAGGCTGCAACTGTCGCTGGAAGAAATCCGCTTGATACTTGATGATGGCAGTGTGAGCATGGACGATATCGTCAGGCAACAAATCAGCCTGATGGAAAAGCAGGCGAGTGAAGCTCTGAGCTTGCGCGATCACTTACTCAGCTT
The DNA here is from genome assembly GCF_003201815.1 of Undibacterium pigrum. Lineage (GTDB taxonomy): Bacteria > Pseudomonadota > Gammaproteobacteria > Burkholderiales > Burkholderiaceae_D > Undibacterium > Undibacterium pigrum. The sequence goes on along the minus strand of NZ_QJKB01000007.1, from coordinate 339,825 downwards.
GTCGAGACATCTTACTGGCCAGCAACTACCGGTTGTGGATGACTGGTTGACGGCGCTGGAGATGACGGTCAATAGCGAAAAATATTTCACTTCTACGGAACTTGAAGCCCTGCGCCGCCAGCGAAAAGCTGTGGATACGGCAGACAAATCTGCACTTATTCATGCCTTGCGTGATCTTATGCAAAAACAGGTGTCACCAGAAAATGCGCCGGCGCAATCGCTGAGTCTACGCTGGTTGCAACTCATGCGTGATGAAAGCGGAGGCGACGAAGCCATACTCATCAAGTTTTATCAAATGCAAAGTGAGGAAACCGCTTTACAATTATTCTCTGGCCTGGACCAGGCTACGCTGGATTATATGGTGCGCGCTCTGGCTTGCGCCAGCCTGCCCTTGTATGAGGCTTATTGTGATTCAGAGGAGCTGGAAGTATTGCGCCAGCATAGTGTGACAGACGCAGCAGCCTGGCCAGCATTGATTGCCGCCCTGCATCTGGAATGTGTTGCTGGCAGTCGTGTTACTCATCCCAGAGTTCAAGAGCTGGCGAAGTCTTGGCAAGCACTGTCGCTAAAAAAAGCGGGCAATAACGCTAGGCTGCAAAAGAAAATCCAGCAAGCCTTTGCTGAACAGCCGGAATTGCGCATGGGTATAGATAATCGCCTGTTTGCCTATCTGCAGTCAGCATTGAAAACCTTGGCATTATAAAATGCCTGCTTTCGCTCATTCATCCTTATCAAAATCACGTGCATGAAACCAGACCATATCCATGAGGCAGCCAGAATATTGCTGGAAAGACGGTTAAACGGCACGCAAGGTGAAGCACTGCCTGCGCCGCAACGACCAGCCAATCTGGAAACGGCATTTGCCATACAGTGCGAAGTCAGCAAGCTCGTGGGTCAGCCCATCGCCGCCTGGAAATGTGGTATGCCTGCACCGGACAAATGGGTGCTGGCACCTGTCTATGCCAGTGACGTGCATGAGGCCAGCGCGCAAACTTGCAAGGTCTGGGCCAGAGAAGGGCAGATCAAAATAGAACCGGAACTGGCCTTCATACTGGCCCATGATTTACCCGCCAGGGCTGCTCCCTACACACCAGCCGATGTTGATGCCGCAGTAGCAGAAACCAGGCTGGCACTGGAATTGATTGATAGCCGTTATACGCAAGCTGAGCAACTGACTTTTCATGAGCATTTGGCTGATGGCTTGTTTAATCAGGGGGTGTTGCTAGGCCCCGCGATTGACACTCAACTGGCACAGCAAACCAGCCAGTTATCGATAATACTGAACATCGCTGGTCAAGCCAGCATCGCACTGAATGGACTACACCCTGCTGGCATGCCACGCCTGCCCTTGTACTGGCTGGCAGAATTTTTGCGCAGCAAGGGCTTGGGCTTGCAGGCAGGTCAGGCTGTTATTACCGGATCTTATGCAGGCAGCCCGACTGTGCCGGTTGGTGCAGATATCCAGATACAGTTTGGTGAACTGGATTTCATACGGACGCGCTTTGAAGGAAAATAAACCGGCACCGCGTGGCTTGCCTGAAGTGACGGGCCATTTTCGCCCGCGCATCACCCTGCAAACCCTGCACAGGGGTGATGGCTTGTTGGGCATGAAACCCAGCGGTGACTTTGGGCCGCGTGGTGGCAGTGTTACGGTCGTGGAAATTGACTGGCTATATCACACAGATAGCGGCCTGCGCTGGCAAACGCCGGCACCCACTGCCCTGTTGAACCGCAGACCACACTCCACCCAATTGCTGCATGATGAAGAGGGCAAGCCACTTAGTCTGTTGCGCGATCTGGGAGCAGAAGCAGATGCCCTGGACAAGGTCTGGGATATTGCCCTGCAGCCCCTGCCCGCTGCCAGCCTGCAATGGCGCAATGACAGCATTGCAGAAAATTTCGGCCCGCTGTGGAGTCTGGTACAGGAAGGATTTTTTGCTGACTTCTGGGCAGAGAAATTGCCAGAGATGCAGACACTGGGCTGGCAAGTCGTGGTGCGGCCTGGTTTTGCACATGAGAGCGTGCCTGTCGATGCCTGGCATCTTATCATCGATGAAAACACCGGTGCCATCACCGGCAAGCAGGTGGTATCACGCATGCGTGGTCGTAAGGAGATCATCACGCCGCTAGGCCTGCCTGCGCGAGAAGGCTCATGGATGCTGAGCCTGGGGATAGAAATCGATGGCGAAGTGCTGGACCTGGTGCCCATGCTGGCACATCTGTTGCAGCGCGATGCGCGCTGGCTGAATGCGAGACAGATACGCCTGATTGACGATATGGCCGTCATACAGTTGCGCGCCCCTGGTGGCAAGCGCATTGATGCCATGGCTGCACCGCTGAAAGCCATTGTCATCCACATGCTGGACTTGCTGACTGACAGGCCGCAGATGGAAGGGCCAGTGCCCTTGTCGGCCTGGGACAGCTACCGGCTGGAAGCTTTGCGCATCAGCCTGCTGGATAGCCAGCCTGCACGTGCAGGTGAATATGGTGGCTGGCAACTACAGGGCGATGTGGGATTGCGCAGCCTGGCGCAACGTCTGAAGAAGGTTGGTGGTCCGCGTGCAGTACTTGCTCCAGATGGATTGGGAGTGACTTTGCGGCCCTATCAATTGCATGGCGTAGCCTGGCTGCAATATCTGCGCGAGCAGCATCTGGCGGGCATACTCGCTGATGATATGGGTTTGGGGAAAACTGCGCAGGTACTCGCCCATTTACTGATAGAAAAGCAGCAGGGCCGTTTGGATATCCCTGCCCTCATCGTGCTGCCGACTTCCTTGATTTTTAACTGGCAGGCCGAGGCCAGACGCATGGCCCCTGCCCTGCGCGTATTAACGCTGCAAGGACCAGAGCGCGCTGACTTGTTTGCCGAGATCAAACAGGTAGATGTGGTGCTGACGACTTATCCCTTGTTATGGCGCGACCTCGACATATTGAAGGCGCAGGAATTTCATTTGCTGATTCTCGATGAAGCGCAAACAGTCAAGAATGCCGCCAGCCGCAGTGCCGATGCGGTACGCCAGATCAACGCGCGACACAGGCTATGCATGACAGGCACGCCACTGGAAAATAATCTGGGCGAGCTATGGGCTCAGTTTGATTTTTTGATGCCAGGTTTTTTGGGAGACATGCGCAGTTTTGCGCGGCTGTGGCGCAAACCCATAGAGGTGAATGGCGAGACCTTGCGTGCGCAATTGCTGGCGCAAAGGGTGCGCCCTTTCATCTTGCGACGACGCAAAGATGAAGTGGCGACAGAATTGCCACTGCGCACTGAAGTCATCAAGCGTCTGCGCCTGCAAGGCAAGCAACGAGAATTGTATGAAAGTGTGCGCGTTGCGGCTGACGAACAGGTACGTCGCGTACTGCAACGCAAGGGCTTTGATGGAGCACAGATCACGATACTTGATGCGCTGTTGAAGCTGCGCCAGGTCTGCTGCGATCCAGCCTTGCTGAAAGGCCAGAATTTGCCACCAGAGATGGAAAGAGCCAAGCTGGAAATGCTCAGCGACATGCTGCCTGCTCTGGTGGCAGAGGGCCGCCGTATACTGGTGTTTTCGCAATTTACGGAAATGCTTGAACTGATTGCCACTGCTCTGGGCGATCTGGATTTGCCGTATCTGATGCTGACCGGCAAAACTGCTACTGCGGACCGTGGTACGGTGGTCGCCAGTTTCCAGGACAGGCAAGTACCCATCATGCTGATCAGCCTGAAAGCAGGCGGCGTGGGCCTGAACCTGACAGCTGCTGATACCATCATCCATATGGACCCATGGTGGAACCCTGCGGTGGAAGAGCAAGCCAATGCCCGTGCCCATCGCATAGGGCAGGAGCAAGCTGTCTTCATTTACAAACTACTGGTTGAAGGCAGTATAGAGGAACGCATCCTGGGCCTGCAGGCACGCAAGGCAGCGCTGGCCGAGGGTGTACTGGGCAGCGACACTACCTTTGCCAGCAAATTCAGCGCAGAAGACTTGCAAGCCCTGCTGGCACCGCTCAGCAATATAGTGGCCTGAGGCATATTTTTTAGTGTCTCCGCCAGAAAAAACTCTCTTTGCAGTCGCTTTTATGTCAATTTTACAAATTTTGCCTTTTTGTACATTGACAAAAAAACACACTTAGCACATCTTAGTAGTAAGCGGGTATGCAGGCATGTTACTCTTTGGAAAAATTCCTTGAGGCAATATTTTCCGAGTCCAAAGCATGCTTCACCATGCCCACATAATGGGCTTGTACAGATACCCGGTTTAGTACGCACCATACACCAGGCTTCACCTTCATTACTGATGTTGAAATGGCGGGTTCTTTATGATGACTACCCTACGCAATCGCTATATCAGCATCGTTACCATGCTGTATCTGCTGTTTGCGCTTGCATGGATATTTTTGTCTGACAGCCTGCTGACGAGCTTCAGTGATATCGAGGCTATTACCTGGCTGTCCACCATCAAGGGTGTGTTTTTTGTCATCATCACGACTGCCCTGTTTTTTCTGGCAATGCGGGCTGTGCCGCAATTACCTGCCTATGCACAGGAAGCCATGGACGGGCCCTTGCTGGCCACATTTCAACCGCAAAAACAAATACGCTGGCCCATCTATTTGCTGGCAATTGCACTACCCATCTCTGTGTTGTTCTTACGTGTCGCCATGGTACCTGGCTTTGAAAACCGGCCCATGCTGATTATGTTTGTTCTGCCTATCATCCTGAGTGCTATGCTGGGCGGTCTTGGACCGGGATTACTCTCCACCGCCATCGCCAGCCTTGGCCTGATGTACTTTGTGATTCCCCCTGTGAACAGTTTTGCCATCAAGAACTCTCAGGATATATTGCAAATGGGCTTTTTGCTGGTCAACGGCATTGCCGTCAGCATCCTCAGTGAAGCATTGCGGCAATCGCTGTTGAAAGTACAAAACAACCGCAATTTGCTTGACGCCATCATACGTGGCACTTCAGACGCCATTTTTGTCAAAGACCTCAAGGGCCGCTATGTTCTGGCAAATGAATCAACAGCCAGGTTTGCGGGCAAGTCCGTACAGGAAATCATAGGCAAGGACGATTACGCTCTGTTCCCGGAGAAGTCAGCCCGCCAGATAGGGGAGATAGATCAGAACATTATCGGCAGTGGTGAGGTACGCTCTTATGATGAGCATATCGATACAGCTGATGGCAAAAGCCTGGTGTTCATGGTCACTAAAGGCCCCATGCTGGACAAGTCTGGCAATGCGCAGGGCCTGTTTGGTATTGCCCGCGATATTACCGAGCGCAAGGAAGCCGAGGCAGCGCTAAAAGAAAGCGAGGCGGCAATGAAAGTGGCGCAACGCCTTGCCGCAGTTGGAAGCTGGAAATGGGATGTACGCACCGATGTACATACCTGGTCGGAAGAAGTATACGCGATCTATGGCCGCGACCCTGCCCTGCCACCAGCCACTTATCCTGAAGTACAAAAGTACTTCACACCAGAGAGCTGGACCGGGCTGGCAGAAGCCGTCGAATATGCGATCAAGAATTCCTTTCCGTATGCTTGCGATGCAGAAGTCGTCAGGCCAGATGGCAGCCATCGCTGGATCATCGCCAGGGGTGAGGCCTTGCAAGATGAAAACGGTAATATCATCAGGCTGCATGGCAGCGTACAGGACATTACGGAACGCAAGATGGCTGCCATGCAATTGCAGGCGAGTGAAGAACGCTTGCAGATGGCAATTGCTGCCACCAGTGAAGCCTTGTGGGATTGGGATGTGCCCAGCAACACCGTATATCGCTCGCAACGCTATTTTGAAATGACCGGATATACTGCAGAAGAAGATAGTCAGGATCTGGAATTTATCAAACGCAAGATCCATCCAGACGACTTGTCCATGGTTTTGCAGTGCATTGCAGATTTTCGAACGCCACATTGTGATGATATTGATTTTGAATACCGCCTGGTGACCAAGCAGGGTCAGGTCAAATGGGTACATACACGCGGCCGTGTCGTCAGCCGTGATAGCGATGGCAAAGCCCTGCGCGTTGTTGGCACTCTTGCCGATATCAATGAGAAAAAACTCATTGAAGCTGAATTGCTGGAAAGAGAGCGAAGGTTGGAGCGTGTCATGCTCGGCTCCAATCTTGGGTATTGGGACTGGGACTTGCGCTCCAACACTTTCAAGGTCAGCGCCCGCTGGGAAACCATGCTGGGCTATGAGCCTGGTGAAATGAAGGTTGCCCCTGAATATTGGTCTGAGCATATCCATCCAGATGATTTGAAAGCCTCACATGCCTCACTGGACAGGCACATCAAAGGTCTGACTGCCAGCCATGAACTGGAATTGCGACTGCGCACCAAATCTGGTGAATGGCGCTGGGTGTTGACCAGGGGCGCCATAGTGGAGTGGGATGCACAGGGCAAGCCCCTCATCATGTCTGGCACACATACTGACATCACAGCACAAAAAATGATGGAGTTGACACAGCGTGAAGCTGCCACTGTCTTCTCCAGCAGCTTTGAAGGCATCATGGTCGTCAACCCTCTGGGCTGCATCACCAAGATCAACCCGGCCTTCACCCGTATCACTGGTTATACAGAAAAAGAAGTGTGCGGCCAGTCCACCAAGATACTGGCCTCTGGTCATCACAATGCCAGTTTTTATGCAGAGATGTGGAATGCCGTCAAGGAAGATGATTTCTGGCGCGGTGAAATCTGGAACAAGCGCAAGAATGGTGAGATTTTCCCAGAGCTGTTATCCATTTCGTCGGTGCGCGATGCGACTGGTGAAATTCAGCACTATATTGGTATCTTCACTGACGTCAGCGAACTCAAGACCCATGAAGCAGAGCTGGACCGCATGGCTCACTATGATCCGCTGACAGGCGCACCTAACCGTCGCTTGCTGGCTGATCGTCTGGGACAAGCAGTCAACCGTTCCAACCGTACCAATAAGTCGCTGGCAGTTTGCTATCTTGATCTTGATGGTTTCAAGGAAATCAACGACAAATACGGCCATGCAGTTGGTGACCGCCTGCTGATAGGCGTGACAGAAAACCTCAAGCATGTCTTGCGTGCAGATGATACCCTCGCGCGCCTGGGTGGCGACGAGTTCGCGGTGCTGCTGTCAGATATCTCGTCGGCAGAAGAAAGCGCCATGATACTGGACCGCGTCCTGATGGGCATCAGCAAACCCATACAGATAGATTTGAAATCTGTCAGCATCTCGGCCAGCATAGGCGTCAGCCTGTACCCTGATGACAATGTTGATGCCGACACCCTGCTACGCCACGCTGATCATGCCATGTACCTGGCCAAGGAAGCTGGCAAAAATCGCTACCATCTGTTTGACCCTGAAAGCGACCGCAAGGCACAACAGCGCAGGCAGATACTGGAAAGACTGGAAATTGCGCTGGACCATGATGAATTCATCCTGTATTACCAACCCAAGGTAGATTTGATCACAGGCGAAATCGTCGGTGCAGAAGCGCTGATACGCTGGCAACACCCCAACCGCGGCATACTGGCACCAGGTGAATTCCTGCCACATATCTATGGCAGCAAGCTAGAAAAACCCCTGGGAGAATGGGTCATCAAGGCAGCCATACAGCAAGCCTATCACTGGCAACTACGTGGTATCCCCGTGCGTGTCAGTGCCAATATCAGCGCCCATCATTTACTTGCCCCGGAATTTTGTGATTATCTGCAAGCCGCCTTGCGTGTACACCCTTATTTTGAAGCCAGTAATTTTGAGCTGGAAGTGCTGGAAACTGCTGCCATTGCAGACATGGAGCAGGCCGTGGCCATACTTAACCGCTGCCGCCAGATGGGCATACATTTCTCGCTGGATGATTTTGGTACTGGCTATTCGTCGCTGACCTATCTGCGCAAATTGCCAGTAGATACCCTGAAGATAGACCAGAGCTTTGTCCGCGACATGCTGACTGATGTTGAAGATCTGGACATTGTCGAGGGTGTGATACGCCTGGCAGGTGCTTTTGACCGCCAGGTGATCGCTGAAGGCGTCGAAACCATGGCACATGGTGCCAAGTTGCTGGAACTGGGTTGCCGTCTGGCCCAGGGCTATGGCATCGCCCGCCCCATGCCGGCAGACCAGTTTGTAGAATGGGCAGTACGCTGGAAGACTGAAGCACGCTGGCGCGACTTGCGCACCAGGCCTGCCTTGCAGGTTCTGCATTAAACAGAAACCTGTTTTTTCTGATATTACTTTTTACGAAACACCAGATCCCACACGCCGTGACCAAGGCGCAAGCCACGGTTTTCAAACTTTGTCACAGGGCGATAGTCAGGACGCGGTGCATAGCCATCAGCCGTATTTTCCAGTGCAGGTTCCGCACTCAGCACTTCCAGCATCTGCACTGCATATTCTTCCCAGTCTGTCGCGCAATGCAGATACCCGCCAGGTGCCAGGCGAGAGGCCAGCAAGGCCACCAGCGGGCCCTGTATCAGGCGACGCTTGTTATGGCGAGCCTTGTGCCAGGGATCAGGGAAAAACACGTGTATGCCATGTAAGGACGCTGGCGCGATCATGTTCGTCAGCACTTCAAAGGCGTCATGCTGGATGATGCGCTGGTTTTGCAAACCCATTTCATCCGTCAACTTGAGCAGGCTGCCTACACCGGGCGTATGCACTTCCACGCCAATGAAATTTTTCTCAGGCATGCCAGCAGAAATCTTGGCACTGGTCTCACCCATGCCAAAACCAATTTCAAACACTGTCGGCGCATTGCGACCAAATGCGGCGTCCACATCCAGCGGCGCTTTTTGGTAAGGGATGCAAAAGCGCGGGCTCAGGTTTTCTAATGCCCTGGCCTGCGCATCAGACAAGCGTCCGGCGCGGGTGACAAAGCTACGGATGCGACGCTCGGTAGGATCATAAAACAGCGGCTTTACACCGTCAGCAGGTTTGGAATCAGACATACGGGAATTCAGGAAAGAAGAGAGAGTTACGTGCAAGACAACAAATTCAGGCCAGGATTGCGGCAATCGCCAAACCTTTTGCGGCTAACGCAAAGAGCTTGAATACCTGTTTGATTCATTAATTTCACAAAACCAGCATTTTAACAGATAGCAATTGAAGTAAGAAATTTCGCCAAATACATAATGACTTTTACATATTTATTTTTTGTCAGGTCAGCGACTTTTTCATCGTGCTTCAAGCAATACAGAAGCAAAGGCACAATCATGCCAACACACGATTGTGTCCACTACCTGGATCACGTCAATCAATGATTTTACAACCTTCCGCATCGGCTCCAAACATATGAACGACTCTATCCAAAATCAGTTTGCGTTGTTGGTCCGAAATCTTCCAAAAGCGACTCCAGCGCTTGATTGAACTTGCCGATACCCAAGAAGGTGTCCTGATCTCAAAATCGATCATTGTTGAGCCATGTTTATCTGTATATAGCAGCGACTCACCTCTGTGCAGTATGGTAATGTAGTACCAGCCATGCTCGTCTCTACTTGGGGGATATTCTTTTTGTTCTTTTATCTGCCGTCGAAAGGAATACCATTCGATATCCAGCACACAAAATGGAAAAATAATCATTGCTCAAGCTCCCATGGAAACCGCCATTGACGAATGGCGTTTATGTTTGGATTTGGAAAGTCTGGATTTTGATTCTTTAAAATAGGCTGTTCAACACGCCACCAAGTACGCTCACCATACGGGCCCATCCTTTTAGCACCAAAGGTAAACGCATTTACATTTCCCTTTGCTTCCTGAGCGAACCTTGCTGAAGCAACATCAAACACTTTAGCCGCATCTTTTGCCGCCATTTTTGACCGAATCAAGTCCTCCGCAGAAACATTCGCCCCGTTCTTAGGCCTCACTGGAAATAATTTAAGATCATCAAGATATCTTCCACCAGATGTTTGTTCAAGTGTAGTTTTCCCCGTCAGTCGTCCGAACCGCTGAGCAAGATTCATATTATCACCTGACCAAAAAATGGCAGCATTCGGTTTACTACTAAAATCCAATGTATTTTTTGCCAAATAGTTTAACTCATCAGATGATGGGATGCTAGCGTCAGCCAATGCTGGCCTGCCTAGCCCTGCGTCATTCAATATTTGCCGTTCCATTGCACCATATTTCCAGTCCCGGGCAGCCGTTGATGCAATGCGAAGTTGATTATTCACCTCATTGCCGAATGTCAGTGCTTTGGCGGAAATCGCCGGGCTCAAGAACTCACCGATGTGCCCACCCCATCTGCTCAAGTCACTATCGTAAGGCAGCAATTCACCATCATATTTCTTGCCAAACTCAAAGGCCTGACCAAGACGATTGCTTTGGGGTCCACCCAAGAATTGATCGTATAAGCCTGCGCCTATGTATCCCCATCCATTCACCGCTGATGCCAACAATTTAGGGGTGCCATTGACAGCGCCCCTTCCAACGCCGTTAACAAACTGTCCGCTGGCATTCACAGCATTTCTCATTTCATTACGGTATCCGATGGGAGGTTCATCACTCACAGCCACTATTTCTGTCCCACCATTTGCAAAACCAGATCCAGGGTCACTGGTAGGCATAACTTCCGGGTGCCAACGCTTTGAGGGAGTGTGCACTGAATCAATTGATGAATACAGCCCCAGTCTTCTTGCATTTTCCATTGTTGGTCTGCGATCCGCTGCTCTCATGGCTGCCAAATAATTGCGATCCGTCAATCTCTCTTCTTGAGTGCCATTGATATGAGCCCAGCTAGTCAGTGGATCATCTCTGACGGCCATACGTTTTCGCTCATTGAAAACATCATTTTGCTTCCAATAGTCATTGACCTGATCCTTGCTCACTTGCGTCTGATGCAATCGATCAATATCAGGACTGGTAATCACCCTGTTCAAAGACAGCTGATGTGGGCTACTCATGCCATTCAGATTGGCATATTGAATCAGTTCATTCGCGCTTGGCTTGTAGCCATATTCTCTCCTGAACAATGCAGTCATCGTGTCACCATCCTTACTCACATAACTCCTGTCAAAATCACCATTCTGATAGCCTGCTTTTTCTGCACGCAGGAAATCCGATTTCGCCAATTCACCCGCATCAGATATCACACCAACAGGTTCTGAGTGGCTCGGCTGGAATTCTCTGAAACGGGCCATGTCTTGCCCGTACCCGAAATCCATATCTATACCCCGGGAAAATGCTGGAGGCTCAGACCTTAATTCAAGATCATCATTGCCCATGCTCCATGGAGAATAACTTTCATTGACTCCCTCACCTGAAGTATCGATGCGATAAGGAAGCCCATCATCTCCAAAAATTCTCTGAAAATTTGCCATTGTTTTTTTCCTTTTTATAATGCGTTTGCTGTAATTGTCCTTGCCTGGGCTTTTGTTTAGCTATCAACAGTGCGCTAATTTTTATAAACAAAAAAAAAGCTGCCCAAGTTAGGGCAGCCTCTTCTCAACATGCTTTGCAAATACTCCGTCTAGCCAAATTACTTCGTCGTGACTACCGTCTCCTTAAACAAGCTACTGACGAAAGACCAGGCTTGTTCAATTTTCGCTTCCATATTCAAGCTGGTGGCAATGCTTTTTGTATGTTCAGGATTTACTATTTAAATTGCAATCTGGCAGCTGGATTATAGGTAATTTTCTTTATTACTTTTCCCTGTTTTGATTGCTGCGTAAAATCGGGCTTGCCATCAATTATAGGTGGCCCTTCGTCTTCAGTAAAAGTGATGACCAACAGATCTTCTTTTTCCCATATGGCTTCAACGCTCAAACCACGGGACATTACCGTAAATTGATCCAACTTGAATTCTTTTCCATCTCTGTTTGAAAGGAATATTTTTATATTCTTTTCATTCAGATCGAACCATTGATCAACCAGGGACATGTGAACATAGCCATGGTAGATCCAATCCCTATCATCAGGTTTTGCTCCTGCAGGAAAATAAAAATGTTGCCCAACATAGTGCGTGCCTCGGCATGATGTGATTAAGAAAATCAAAATGATCAAAACACACTTCCGCAAGAAAAAAAAATTCATCGACGCCTACCTCCATTAGTCCGAGTTTCAGCCCATTGCCGAGCTTCATTTGCAATTCTTTCGACAGTCTCATCTATGTCGAGACGCCCGTTTGGCGCCCCTGGATAAGGAACTCCAGCATGTTTAAAAGCTTTTTCCAAATCATTGTGACAGTCGTTCAACCAAGGGAACCACAATCCTCGGTTCCAGCCTGGATAACTTTCAATACGATTCATAAATTCCCGATCAGTCATGCCATCAGGAAGAGTAACACTGTGATAAGGATTTTCAAAGCCATCTCCATAAGCAGAGTACCAATTTTTATAAAAAAAAGAGGCTGCCCAAAGCCGGGTAGCCTCTTTTTTACGTCTGAAAAATACCTTGTCTAACCGAATGGTTTAATAAGCGCTACCAAACCATTGAACAAGCAATTGATGAACGCTCAAGCATGTTCAATTTGTGTGTTCGCATTGAAACTAGTGGCGATGAAATTGCATACCAGAAGTGTGCTTTCGATCCCCAACGACCACGATAAGTAGCAAGGAGAGAAGTTTGAATATTTTTTAAAATGCAGAAAGAGAATCGCCATCACTTTGTTATATGTGTGATGGCGATCGGATTTCCTTTTCAATTATTGCTTTTGTGCAGCATTGTGGCTTGCCATCCCTCCCGACAAATTCAGCCTGAATTTCATCCGTTTCAGACAAAACTCCAGCTGTAAATAGCAAGGGAGGCTTATCAGGAAATACTTTTACAATTCCATCAAGAACTGTCGCCGCGTATATTGACTGCGATAGTAATAATCCCATTGATAGCATGAGTGTCTTTTTAATTTCCATTATCTGACCAGTGTGGTTTATCAGATGTTAATTTTCGCAGATCATAGTCCGCTCTTACCGAATAAAGGCCATGCTACTTATGCACGTAAAAACAAGCATTGCCTGGACTGGGAAAATGCACTAGCGGACTGCTACAGTGAATCGAGAAAGAAGGGAATGTGCCGGCGCATCAGGGCAAGGCCAGATTCACAAAGACGCTTTGAGATACCGGGGCTATCGAGAGCATTTGCAACGTAGTCATGATCATCAAGCATGGGGCAAGCACTTCAATTTTAGCTATTACACAGTCCAATAAATATTACACGCTCTTCTCCAGCCATGGTTGCACTGGCTGAACATCGAATTCTTCATAACTCTTTTTGTCGATATCCACAATCATGTTTTTGAGATAGGTTTCAAGTGCTGAGAATTTCACCCAAAAATGAATCGGCTGGCCATTTTTATCAAGACGTGATAAATCCGGTTTACTCTTGTACTTTAAGAGTGAAGGCACGTCTGCATATTTCCAGACGGATGTCTGATGTATCAAACACCAAACACCGTCTTCATGTACCTCGACAGGAATGTGATAGCTCTGATAGACGGTATCATAACTAGTTCTATGAAGGAAAAATAAGCCAAGCTCGCCACTATAACTAGGTAACTCTCTCCATCCAGCTTCACCACAGCCTTGAACTTTCAACTGTTCATGTCCAAAGCTAAAATAGCGATGTCTGAATAAGTATTTAGTCCTATAGATAGTACCTAGCTCCAGAACACTCTCGTCGTCTTCCACATGTGGAAGTCTTGCGAGTATCAGGTCGTTATATTTAAGTAGTCGTTTGAAAGAATCGATAAATAGAAACATTTCATCCTATCTTTTGCTGAATACGAATAACAGGCTTAAAGACACACGCAGTGTATGCAATCAAATTCATTCGATTGTCTACAAATATTGCATCTTCAATATAGATCCACGTTAAAAATAAAGTCATTACTTCCAGGGCACAGCGCCAGCGTCAATCATTTTCGGAATATATTTCAAAAGTGTACCTGAATTTTCCGGTATTGGCAGACCCAAACTTGCTGGATATGTTGCGCAATTATACGGACCTTGCCTACCACCTCCAGGCTTAAATGAATAAGGAAACTCAGGCAATGTAACTCCCACACCGCGTGAGTTATGAAGCTGTTGCGCAAATTCAAATTGTGGACGTGTAACGGGAAGGTCTAGCTTATATACTGTCTGCTTACCTAAGCCACCTCGAGCTTGCAGCTTACTTTCCAATGCACTCTCAAAAAACTCCTTATCTTTATTTATGATACCGGGAACGACCTCTCCTTTTCGCAGCCTTGCTCCTGCATTTTCTATGTCACTCACTATTTTAGGGCCGTGACCATATATCGTATTACCCCGATCAAAACTGTATCCAACATGACCGTATAGTAAAAGAGGATTTGAAATATTTGCCATCAAGTCCTTGGTGCCTGGTGTAGCAAGCAATGAATATACATATGGTTCATATCCACTATCAGCACCGAAATTATTAGCAATTCTTTCAGCGTTGATTAATTTTTTCTCCTGAGCTGCAATTATATTGGCTCGTCGTATAGCATTTACCGACTGAGCACCTAAGCTCAAGGTCTTGCCAACGCCAAAGCCCAATGCCGTGCCAGCTAATGAACTTCCTTGAACACGCCCTTCCTCAATACCTGCGGTTCTGAAATCACCGCTTCTTGCGTCCAGAAATGCTCGGCGCTGCTCATCTTGCATGCGCTTACCACCTTCAATAGAAACAGTTGGAAAATCGTTGACCATGGCACCTAATGCGGATGGAATTTTCGGTATCCCATCAATCAGGTCCTGTGCTCCACTTTTCAAACCGTCCCATTTTCCTGAATAAAAATTGACAATATCTTGACGATTAAGGTGCGGGCTATATACATGACCAGGCTTTTGACTCGGAAATGCCGTGTAATACCTTGGCATCATGCGCATATCTTCCTGATTGAGGAGTCCACGATTACTAGCCCCTTTATCAATGCCAGCAATGCCATTGCCGGACGAAGGCATAGAATAGAGCGACATATCAGCAGTTGTATTCACTGGAAGGAGCTGCCTATCTCGTGCGCTCTCCTCTTTTCTCTGCTGCATTACTTTCTTCATGGGAGTGGACTTTTTTCTCTCCTGCAAAGCAGCCCGACCAAATCGATTGTCTGGTGCGGCGAAGTCGTAAAGGTCAAAATCACCTTCATGATAGCCCGCCTTTTCTGCACGCAGAAAATCTGACGTCGCCAACTCTCTTGAATCAAGTATCGCGTCAATTGAATCAGGGGCACTTGGTTCAAAATCTCTGAAACGAGCCATATCTTGTCCATAACCGAATTCCATACCCATGCCACGAGAAAATGGTGGCGGCTCTGACCTTAGTTCGAGATCGTCATTGCCAGAATTCCATGGAAAATAACTTTTATTTTCCCCTTTACTTGATGTATCGATGAGATAAGGGAGTCCATCATCTCCAAAAATTCTTTGGAAATTTGTCATTGTTAATTTCTTTCTTAAGATGAGTTCGCTAGGCCTGCTCTTGCCTATACCTGTGCAAAGCTATCAATAAAGCGCTAGTTTTTGTAAAAAAAGAGGCAGCCCTAGTTCGGCAGCCTCTTTCTCGATTTGCTTCGCAAATTCTTTGTCTAGCAAGGGCCATTGTTATCCGCAATCAGATAATTAAATCAGACGCTGACGAAAAGGTTTGACTTGGTCGATTTCCAATTTCACATTCGACTCAATGTTCTACTCTGTGTCTACCCATGGAGCCAATCTACAATCTGCTTCTTGCTCATCAGTTAATTGAGGCCAACGCAATTTTTGACGGGTTTCAGAATTGCACAGATAGTACGGGAGACTGTGATTCGCATTATCTTTCAACAATTGGCCATCTCTGGCAACTCTAAAATTAACTTCATGAAATTGGTAAGAACCGGGCCTCTGAAGATTGCTTTTCTTAAAGTTATCGGATGCCTGTATGCCTCCGGAGGTCATGAAATTTCGTCCAAAATTTCGGTAGACAGTGTCGTTGATATTTCCAACACCGTTAAAGGAATTCAAACCTGCAGGGACATAAGCTGTAGCTGGTGCCAGGTTCACAAGGTCGACATTGGCCCTTTGGTCATCATCAAGCGCACCAACCGCTTTATTTGCTATGATGGTACCTTGGCTATGCCCAAATACTTTTGTTTTAACATCGTCGCCCCAACAAGCCTTGAGTTTTTTATTGTGAGCAATTGCTTCTTCAATTGCCAGACGAGTCCCAATTTCAGCGTTGCTTGTCATGCCCATTTTTTCCAACGCTGATTCAATCCCATCCCGCACTTTCCCATGAGTGGCGTTATATGCGTTAGTCATAATATATGGCGTTCCCTGCAATTCAAGTTCCTCAGCCAAAGATCGCCCCATTGAATACGACTGCAAAGGACTATTTGTGATGCCAGCTGAGTACACGCCAATTGGAACACACTGTTCTTCTGCGTTTTTATAGAAATCATTTTTCTTAATATCGTCTTCTAAATTTCTAGTGCTAGGATTTCTCTTTGCGTTCAGATCCGAATATTTAGACGCCTTAGGCAAGGCATAACTCATAACGACTTCTTCAGGCTCGTCATTCAATCCCAGTCTCGCCGAAATTCGCCCCAACAAGCCTTGTTTAGCTCTAATTTTTTGTGTAAATCCTGGATCAATGCGAGCCTGGGTAATCATCCCGTTAAATTTCAACTCTCGCGTGCTACCAACGTCTCCCGGCCCTCCCAGATATCTATCCAAAGACCTGGCATCTCCGAAGTTTTTTAATTCCTGCATAAAAACTGGAGCATCATTACTAAAACCCGAGTCACGCCTCGCAAAATCACCATCCCGATATCCAGTCTTCTCTGCACGCAGAAAATCTGATTTCGCCAATTCACCCGGGTCAGATATTGCGCCAGTTAGCTCCAGGCGTTCCGGTCGAAATTCCCTGAAACGAGCCATATCTTGCCCGTAACCAAAATCTATACCCATGCCACGAGAAAATGGCGGGGGATCTGACCTTAGTTCGAGATCATCATTGCCAGTACTCCAAGGAAAATAACTTTCATTAGCCCCTTCATTTGATGTATCAATGAGATAGGGAAGTCCATCTTCTCCAAAAATTCTTTGAAAATTTACCATTGCTTTTTTCCGTCTAAAAATGAATTCGCTACGCCTGTTCTTGTCGGTGCGTATGCATAGCTCTCAATAAAACGCTAATTTTTTTGTAAAAAAAAGAGGCTACCCAAAACCGGGCAGCCTCTTTCTCTCTATGCTTCGAAAATTAGTTGTCTAACCTGGCCGTTTGGTCGTTGCGACCAGATCGCTGAACAAGCCATTGACGAAAGGCCAGGCTTGTTCAATTAGTGCTTCCACATTCAGACTGGTGGCGATGAAATTGCGTATGATCAGAGCCTTGCTGTTGCCTGGCGTCGCAGGGATCAGGCTTTCTATGTCGAGTATCAGCTTCTTGATCTGTTCTTTGTGCTCAGCCAGAAAGCTGATGATTTGCAATGTGGTTGCGGCTATTTGCAGCATGGTTTTTCCTTTCAATTGACATGCATATTTCAGTGTGACGCCATCGGTTGAATTGAGATAGCCGCGGGCTGAATCAGCCACGGAATGTGGTGTCGAGCCCGGCAAGCGGGTTGTCGCTGTCGACAATTGCGGTGTCAGACTGGTGCGGCAAGGTGGTCGTTGCCACCGGTGCTGATATTGCTGGCATGTTGTCCATGAAGCTATGATCTTCGATTGGAGTTGGTTGCCCTGCTTTTGCTGGCAGTAAGCCGGCTCTTTTAGAGGTGATAACTGGGAGCACGACGCCAACAAAACTGACGACACCAATAGCAATACCATTGAGCTGTTCTGACGTGATGGCCAAGTGGATGCCAAATGCATCACCGAATTGTGCCAGCGCACCCAATGCTGCCGCCAGGGCGGCGACTGAGATGCCGCCGTTTTTCCAGAGTTCGACATTGCTGACCTCACTGCCTTTGCGAAAAAGATTGATAACTGCATTGATTTTTTCAAACATGATTGCTCTCCCATAAAACATTGTTTGCTAGTCGGTTGACCCAACCTGCGCCAAAGCTGGGCCAGTTGGATAATTTCGTGTAGAACTGCATGCGGTGAGCCAGCATGCGCTTGGCCAGTTTGTCAGCATTGAGTTTGCCAATTGCTGCCAGAGTGATGGGGCCGACGATACCGTCTTCAGCCACACCGACGGCACGTTGTAACAATCTCGCTGCCGTGCCTGCTCCGCAGTTGACCGCACAGTCAAAGAATTCAAATGCGACTATGAGAGGAAATTGATCCAATTGGTTGGCATCCCAAAAATCACGCTTATAAAGTGACTTGGCCTGTTCTGCCGTGAGTGCCGCGATATCCAGTTTGGGGTAGCTCCGCTGGCTGATGCCATATTTGGTGAGTTTGCCTGCATCCAAAGGGTGATTGCTGATGCCACCTTCATTTTTGAGTATGGGGGTAATGCAAATGTCAAAATTATTCATGTTGATGCTCTTTCCAGCGTTGTTCTGCTTCTTGTCTTTCAATTTCTGCGGTTTGCAGGCTAATCCAGCGCTGACGCAGCAGGATCAGTGAAATGCCTATACCGATCAGCATAGATGCAATGGATAAGTAACCTTGTATCTCGGCAATCGAAGTCAAAGGTGCTATTGCTGTGGTGATCGCTGGCACAGCGAGCGCGGTCTTGGGATTGCTGGCAATCGCTTCTGCCACATGACTTGCGGCAGTTTCAGCATGATCTGGTAGTTTCATATAAGGATTCCTTGATGATTTTTTAATTTCAGGAACGATATTTCCGTATCCGGCCATCTGAAGATTTGATGCTTGTAAAATACTCAAGCCAATACCAAATGCTGGCTTAATTTAAATTTGCACTGAAAGAGCGTGAACTCAATTCAAAATAAATAACCCGCCGAAGCGGGTTATTTATTAAATGATCTAGCTCAGACGTGTCAGCTTTATATTTGATCTTATTATTTTCAACTGACATTGGACCACGGGTTTTTTAACAACCTGAGTGAGTTGCCGTCAACGACGACACAAAGATGGAGAATAATTGTCCGACGTATTTACCTCGAGAGCATCACTTATTAAAGGGGGCATGTCAGGAAAATATTTTCTGCCACCTAGATATGATTTCGTCGGATCATCTTGCAAAGCGCGTCGCCATGAATCAAGATTGAGTGGCAAAGAGAATCCGGCTGTTGACTGTTTTATTTGCTGCGGCATCGCTGACGGTAACCTGGCATTGTCAAAAGCCGCTCTGCTGCGCAATACATCTTGTTGCAGTTGTCGGTCTTTCGCACTTTGCAATGTTTGTTGATAGCTCTGCATTGCCCCACCCAAGGCCTGCCCCATGGAAATAGGTGTACGAGACGGGCCACCAGCTTGTAGCAAGGCGGCGGCCATTGCCATTTGTGCTTGCGACTGCGCATCATTTTCACTGTTGGAAAATAGATCGAGTAATCCCATAATAGTCCTTAAAGTTCAAATATCCTGGTATAGCTATTAGGTAGTGCCTGGCATACCGGGCACATTATTTATTGTATTGAGTACTTAATAACTGCGAGTACTCTGGTTTTATTCTGCGAGGTAGTAATCCAGCGCACCATTGGATAGCCGCAATTGAAACGACATTGCATGAATTTTCCTGGCAATCGTAATGAGGCCCGACTGACAAGAATAGACATCATGTCAGTCTTAATTTGCAATTATTATGATCCACTACCAGCATTGGCAGGTGTATTTGCGGCGCTGAATTGTTTGTACAAATTAAGCCCTGCCAGCGCACCGCCCAGGAGATTTGCACCCTGGTTTTGATACATCGGCGCAGTTGCATTGGTAGTTTGCGTACTGCCAAGATTCGCATAAGGTGCGATCAGGTTATTCACTTTCATAGCTCGATTGATACCAGTATCATTCGCATTCATGGCTTGATTATAAATATTGTTCTGTATTCCACCAAGCAAACCGGCACCTGCTGCCATGTTCTGGCTATTCAACTGGTTCGTACTTAGCTGCCATGCGCCATTCTGCATGTTGGCCTGTTGACGATTATTCAGGTTGGCAAGATTCATTTGTTGATCACCCTGGTAGTTAGTCATGTTTGCTTGCTGTTGCAACTGAGCATTTTGCAAAAATGAATTGGCCATGGCTTGATATGCTTGTTGTTGTGACTGATTAATTGAATTGGCATTGAATTGATTGCCTTGATTAATCATGCCTGCATTCGCGAGGTTAACTTGATTTGTCGCTGCAGCATTTGCACCTGACACGCCATATTGCTGGTTAGATAAACCCATGGCAGCGGTGAGTTGATTTTGGCGGTCTTGTGCATATTGTTGCGCCTGTGCCTGGACCGCTGCATCAGTTTGATTTTGAGCGACCTGAGATAACGTGCGCGTCAAATTGCGCGTCAGCGAATCAGCTGCCTTGCCTTCCGCCAAACCTTGTCGGGAGCCGCCATATTGGCCATTGACAATAGCATCTCCACGGATCGATGGTAGCAAATCCTGCTTGAAACTGGTTAACATGTCATCTTTGAGATTTTGAAAATTTGCAGAACTCTGGTTCAAACCTTTTTGAATAGCACCAGCAAGGTAAGGGTTATTTCCTTGTTCACCATAAATTAAGTTTCCCAACGCAGGATTAAGATTTAAATCGTTTTGACTGGGTGCGTTGATCTGTGCTGCGGGTGCTGCAGTCATCGTTCTTGCGCTTTCAACAGCGTAAGCGTTGGGCGCGAAGCTTATTGCTGCCTGCATGGGGTTCGAATAATTGCTGTAAGCCGCCAGCATGTGAGGCGATGTCAGGGGATTATTCATCAGATTCAAAGCACTATTTCGTTGTTGCTCGAAATCGTAAGCTGAAAATTTTCCAACATAGTTATCCGCGGCCTGATTAGAAATAGCCAAACCTGCATTTTGTGGCTGATCCAGATACCCCTGGAACCTGCTCAACAACCCTGGCGTACCCGCCGTGTAATCTGAGTCTGCATAAACGGGTTGCCCGTTCTCGTCGATGCCTGTTGATTTTGCCCCCTCTTTCAACGTTCTTCCCGTGCCGTACAACATCGCGGCCATACGCGGGTCAACTTCATTTCTTACGGTTTGGCTGCTGGGTGCCGATGAAGACGATCCTCCCTTATTCATGGCGTTACTGACTACTGCACCTGCTACCGATGCTATCACTGGTCCTGCGACTGGCATATCCATTCCTTTCTTGTCATACCGAGCATAATCTGGTCAATCAATTTGCCATCTTTCAGATAGCTTTCACGATTGATACCTTCAATTTTCATTCCATTCGTTTTTGCGAATCTGAGTGCTAATTTGTTGTAAGCTGGCACGTTGGTTATTACTTTTCTTACGCCAAGTTGATGAAATAAGTACTCACTCAGCAATTTGACAGAATCATTCGCTTTTGCTCCCCAGATTCTGGGAAGCAGACACGTATGCATTTCCACACAAGACTGATTATGATAGTGAACCATGTAAACTCCAGCTGCACCTTCTTGGTCAGAAATCAATATCCAATGAAATTCTTCACTATCAGGAGGTTCGATTTCTTTTAAACCATCTTCATGGATATGGGGAAATATCGCTGGATGAGACAATATCTCTTTCACTGTTTTCATGTCATGAGTTCGCTGCAATTTCATTTCTGCTCCTTTATCCTTTTCCTGCTGATACTGCAGGTGCAGATCAAGCAGTGTCAGCACCTCCATTTCTAACCTAGCAACACCCACGAAGATGTTGCGCCTTTGTAGTAATACACTCCCACTCCAGCACCAGGGTTCCACGCTATGCCATCGGCATAACGAACGTCACCATCTCTGGGCTTGACTGGAGCAACGCTTGTCTTGTCCAGATGTCCCAATCCACTCAGACTGATAGCCACTGATATTTTTTGTAGCTCAGACATAAAAAAACGCTGCATTTCTGCAGCGTTTGTAGGTACTTGCCCAGGGGCGTAAGCAATGGTGCCTAAATTAGATATTCTCACCACGCCCCCATTGTTTCCACATCGAAATCGAAAGAATCAAGTCGCCATTGAAATGCTGTCCCCGTCGCAAATTTGACGGCTATATAACGACCTGAGACGAACAGGTCCGTTGCGACACTTGAACCTATGGTGTATGTCACATCTGTATAGGTCGGGTCCACATAAGGTGTGTCAGCGCCACCTACACTAATGATCACGGTTTTTCCGTTGTTTCCAGATATGCGTGCCCTGATTCCCTTAATGCATTTGATACTTTCAGCAGTGTCAAACGAGAGCCCTCGTCGCTCAAGAAATGCCGAAGGTATAGCGCCATTAAAACTTGCTGAGGCATCAAGCATGTACAGTTTCATATCATTAGATGCCATGAGGACGCGCGCAGAATCAGGGGTATAGTCGGGTCCATTCCAAAACGTCAAATCGGAATCCCAAGAATCTGAATCTTGCGCCCATGTTCCGCCTAAGTCTGTCGATACCGAGCCGTAACTTGCATGGTTGACACTTGGCAAATCCCGGAATGACACCGTTTTATCTACGAAGTTATACACCATGGCCTTGTCACACGAATTTGCTCCAATAGATGGGTAAGCAAGATAAATCTCGTTAAGGAAAGGATTCTTGAAGCAAAATACCAGGCCCCGATTTGTTACATCAATGTTTTGAAAAAATGATCTGCGTGTCTGCTTATCCAATACAGAGGTGGCAGACTGCCCATCATGCACGATAACATCTGAGCCAGTGACGACAAAGTGCCAGCCGTCAAACTCTACCGCACAATTGCGGTTTAACATGCCTGACATGCCCATGATCTTGGAGAACCTGAATACCGATTGGCCACCAACATAATCCATTCTGTGCGTAGAATTTTCAGTATAGATGATGAAAGAATCTCGCAATGACAAGCCATCCACGATGGGACTGATCGCCTCAGCAAGATCAGCTTCACCAGCATCCTTGGTAGGATCTGCCGAGTCCCACGTCGATGGAAATGCCCCCGAATCTGCAGGATGAGACCATTTCACCAGAAAAGGTTTATTGACGCCAGAAACGGTAACATTCAGGGCCACAAGGAAATTTTTGTACGCCCGTAAGGACTTGCAATAAGTATTCACTGGCCAGTTCACCAGATCTACAAATTTGTTTGCAGTATTCAAATCCCAAGTCATTGGCACTTTGGAAGTATCGCCGACATTCACCACTGGCAGACCAGACAATAGAGCATGCGTCCATTGATTGACCACTCCAGACCTGGCCGTCGCATGCGTTATGTCCGTGTGTGTCACTATCCCTGCGGTATAAGTAACTGCGTGAGATTTCCCAGCCGACATATACAACCAGTAACGGTTCCCCGATATAGTTACCGGAAATACATACTGTGGAATCACAACTGGGAAATTATAGACTTCACCATGACCATAAAATTGATACGCAGAACCATCAAGGAAACGGATATTGCGGGCATCAGTCCATGCATTGACGGGCAACTCATGCTGTGACAAGTCTTTATTGACGCCGTACTGTCCCACTTGCCCTACTTTAACGAGTGCCATATGCGCTTAACAATCCATAGCGATTTTGAGTATTTGTGGAAGTTTGTTGTCCTTGATTAAGCAAGCCACGCTGTTGAAAGTTATTTTGAAAATTGTTTGGGTTTCCATACATACTTTGCGAAGTATTTCCCATGCCATACGGATTTTGCATACTCTGCTGGCCCCAGTTACCCTGCTCAGATTGATTAGCACTCGCCCAGTTTACGTTCACTGCCTTGTTATATGCGTCTGTTCGCTGGAACGGCTGCAAATATGGATGCGGGTCGCTTTGCTGTGGTGCCAGATATGGATTTTGCAGCTGTTGCGGTTGTTGCCAGGGCATTTGCTGAACGAACCCTTTATTTGTGATCCATGGATTTTGATTTGAGACACCCTTCATGGTCTTTAAACCCGTGTCCTGATTGATGTCACCAGGCAGGCGCGGCGCCTCTCCACGATAGGTATTGACTGGAACATAATCAGGGTGAGTTTGCATATATTGCTGCGCTCTTGCTTGTACTGATGCATCGCTCAAGTTTTGACCTGCAAATGGATCGTCAGTAATACCCCGTAGCGCATTTTGAAAATTCAATTGCTCTTGCGTGGAATTCATCGTGTTTCCAAAGAAATTATCCATGCCACCAGCTAAATCCATCTGGCGTCTTGTCGCACGCAGAAATTCTGGATCATAGCCAGCGTTACCAACGCCGTTTTGTGCATAAGCCATCTTGTTGGCTATTGAATTATCCTTTGCATAAGCAGCCATGAAGCCGCCATTTCCGCGTACTTCAGCCAATGGGTCAAAGTCAGGGTTTCTGATCCATGATCCATTTGAATTGATGTATTGTTCATTTGACTGTGGCTTGCCATTTGATAATGACTGCTGTGCTGGCTGGACTGCTTGTGAATTGCCTTGTGTCGTCACAGACGCAGTTACTTGATTGTTGACAGGCGTATTGACCGTCGTTTTTTCCAGATCGCCTTTTCCGATTCCCTTACCATTCACCGCGTTTTGAGCAGCCGCAATCTGAAAAGCATGATGAGAGACATCATATCCTTTATTTTTTATCTCATTATTCCAGTAATCAATACCTGCCTGATCACCTACTTTGCCAAAGGGAGCATACCAATTGCTGGCAGTATTTGCGCCAGCATTGCTTTGCAAATTATCCGCACCTATCCCCTTACCCATCAGCATGTCTTTGGATGCAGCACTATAAAATGCGCGGTGTGCCTCCTCCTCTCCCTTACTGGCGATTTCCTTGTCCCAGTAATCCATCCCCGCCTGATCCCCGACTCGTCCAAACGCTGTATACCAATCTGCTGATCTACCTTTACTCATTTGCAAACGCTGATTGGTAGGATTTCCGCCAACTCCATTAAAATTAGTTTCCATGCTTTCCCTTTTCAATTAATAGCTTGGCAAACGACTTACCATCCCAAATGATCACCGATGGAAACCCTATTATCACAAGGGATGTAAGTAGTCACCACACCTGACACTAAATTGACTACGATGCTATTTTCAATTTCTGCACTTTTCATATTCACCAACAGTAAACAACAACCAGACCATTACCACCTTTGCCATACGCCGACACATCAATTTAACTAATCTCCAATTTCTTGCAATCGTGTGCGCAATTTGGCTATTTTATTGTCTATTTCTTTTAATTTTTTATATGGAAAATCATTGGCGTCACTCAATTTAAGAAGCAGTTCTCTTATCTTTCGATTGCAGCCATCTTCACGTTCAATAGAAATTATTTCGTCAGAGAGCAACTTTCTTTGATCTTCTTTAGAAGTTTTCGGCTCAGTTAATTTTTCACCATCATATACAAAACCAATTGTTGCCTTACTATCTACAATGCAAATCAAATTGGGAAATAGATACCTGGCTCGTTCAACAGATTCAACTTCGATCATATTGATGACTAAGCCATTTTCTACAATATGGACTTTCATATTTCACCTATAAAAAACACGGACTTCACCGCGACCGCCATCACCACCATTACCTATCGTAGAAGAACCAGTCCCACCACTTCCACCGCCACCACCAGGCACTCCACCCGCACCACCAGCTGCACCATTAGCGCCGTTTGATCCGCCACCACCACCACCATCGCCAGCAGCGAAGTCACGTGATGTTCCAGCATTTCCAGCTGTCGGGGAAATTGCCCCACCAACTCCGCCACCACCTGCAACGGTACTATTGTTCGCCCCACCGGCACCGCCAGTTCCAGCCGTTGAGCTGGCATACCCACCACCTCCTCCTCCGCCACCGCCTCCATTTATCGATGAACCGCCTGGAAAACCATTGTTTGCATTACCTGCACCTCCGCCACCGCCACCACCAAATTCTGCATTGCCGCCATTAGTATTATTTGCTCCGCCCCCACCGCCCCCATATCCAATATTATTGGAATAGCCATTAGTTGCACCTATTGTGATCCCCGTCCCAGTAGCAATATTTGGAAGCCCTCCATTTGCGCCTGTCGCATTGTCAATGCCACCACCGCCGCCGCCTGCGCCTCCGCCAGCTCCGCCACCGGCCTTGACTAGTAGGACACTTGATTGTCCGCCAGCCGTTCCAGAAGTACCCGTGTTTGTGGCCCCAACTCCGCCAGCTCCTACCGTTGTTGTGGTACTTGTATTTACGCTCAAAGGTGGCACTAGCGCAAATCTACGACCACCACCGCCGGCTCCGTTAAGCGCCGACATCCCAGGAGTGCATTTCCCGCCGCCACCGCCGCCACCAATTACATCCACAAAACAATGAGTTACTTTAGTTGGCCAGATAAATGTTCCCGTCTGTACAAACCGCGCAAATCCTCCAGACAAGCGCAAAGTTGACCAGTTAGAGCCATCTGTCATGACTAACAATGCACCATTCCTATATTCTGTTAAAGTGTAAACACCATCTATCGTTTCAGCGGCATTACCGTCAAGAGTCAGCGTGACAGGATTGCTTGCGGCAGCCGTATCATTGCAATTATTGTGTATGTAGCAGTACCATCCCGCGCCAGCAGTTGCAGCAGCAGGTGTCATAAAGGTAGCGGAAGTTGTGCCAGCTAATGTAATTACCTTTGCAATATCAGTCGTCAAAATCGTGTAATTCGCAGTCTTATTCACTACTTGTGGACCACTGTTAACCCAACTCGCATTACTGCCATCTGTCGCCAGCACTTTCCCCGCATTCCCGGTTTGCCCGGGCAAAACAGGAGAGAAAGCCTGAGCAACTACAAAGGCACAGGTTGCCACTTCATTGGTAGCAGTACCAGCTATTTTGGTTGCGGCTGTCACTGTTGCAGCAGTAAAATCCTGCGTTCCTGACCAGGTTTGGCCAGAAACATTGCCCTTGGCCAGCATGGCAGGGCCCGTTAGATTACCTGCTACCGCCAGATTATTAGATACAGCCAAATCACCATTGACGACCTGATTCCCGACCATCGTCAAATTACCCGTCATGGTCTGATTGCCAGTTTTCAGCAAAGTCTCAGACCCGGCGACGATGACAAAATTTGTACCGTCATACATCAACAGCAATGGCTGGTTGGCAACGATATCGCCAGCAGTAGGATCGGCGCCCAGCAAAGTCTTGACCGGTTTCGCACCCAGACCAGACACATTCACCGTCAAAGCGCCCGTTCCCACATTTACTGGCCGATACAGCAGCAACAGCCCCGTAGTGTAAGCCAGCAAGGCAGTAGCAGGGTTCAGGATATGTGCCGCCGCAGTACCTGTTTCTGCACCGGTAATAATCACCGCGCCAGTAAAGCCAGCGAAGCATTCCTTCAATACGGTTTTCAGCATACGGATGTGGTCATCGCCCTGGGATTTTGGATCAGATGCCGTAGGATTCGTGATTGTCAGATCATTGATATAGCTTGCAGTTTCCAATGCCATTATTTAGCCCTCACTTGCATGGTTGAACCTGAATACCAGTCTATGGAATTGATGGCATCCACACTTTGCAGATACAGTTTTTCAAAAGTCGGGATACGCGCATCGTTCATAATGAACGGCTGCGCTGCACATAAAGCAGCGTACAGATACACGTTGGGGAAAGCTGCCAGCAGCCAGTTCGTCGTATTGGTAGTTGTTAAAGCGGGTATGCGCTGCTGATACGTCAGTTCCAGTTGATAAGCTGCATCTGGTATAGGTGCCAATTGCAGTTGCTGGCCAATGACAGAAAATGCCACTGGCTTGCCAGTCGCTGCACTTGCGTGATCAGCACTGAGTTGATCCGGGGTTGCGTAAAGCAACCCCGTCACCGGGTCGCTACGCAAGATAAGGCGTCTCATTTCCAGCATATCAAGCGGTAGATTCACATAGGCATTACCCGCTATTGTCATCAAATTGCCACGTATATCCATGGGTCGTGCCACGATGTCCGATGACATTTTTGCCTCAGCCAAAGCAATAAAATCGGCAATAAACGGTGTCAGATCCGTACGATGCAACCAGCTGCTCACGGCTGTTTGTAAACTTGCATAGTCAGTGATAGCGCTCATACCCGGCCTCCCCAGACACGAAAAGCAGACAGTGCAGGGTCAGCCAGCATGCTTTTTACATGTACGGCTTCCGCCATGAATTCCTGGAAGCTGATACCTTTGTCATTCAGATATCTCTCCACAATCACCATGGGAAAAGATGCAGCATGTCGCATGTCAGTTGAGCCATGTCGTCCTTCCTTATGCAGAGCCTGGGTATGCTCAGCAATGGCTGTGCAATCCTGTACCCGCTCAAACGTGACATCACCACCTTCGACGTGGATATTGGTCGTAACTGCCATTACATATTCTCCAGCGGAGAAACCTGCACCACGCCTGCAGCAGCCACCTGTATTGCGGCTATTCTGTCATTGCCATTCACACTCAGAATGACAGCGTCACCAGGCTGCACCTGCAAATCGGTACTCAGAGCAGTCGCAGATGATTTGCCAAGGCGCACGCAAGCTGGCGCGGTCGCAGCAATACGGATAAAGCGCGGTAATTCACCGCTGGACATTGTGGGAATAGTTGCAGATGCAGACGTACCCGAAGTGACTATTGCCACCCCGGTGGTCTGACTCGAAACGGTGATATATCCACCATTCATAAAACCTCCTGCGCTTCACAGCGTTTTAATTCAATTGAAAAAGGCGGGGCTTACACCCGCCAGCTTTTTCCATGCAGCCATCAAAAACTAATGCCTACTTATTAGAACATCAAAAATTACAAGACGTCGTAAATCGCACCATGCGCCTTCGGTGCACGGCATTCCAGCGTGTATTCCACCACCAGTTCGCGCTGTACTGCATCGCCTGTCGTTGCCAGTTCGATGGTGCTGAACGGGCGCAGGTAAGCCAGTGCCAGCTTGTCTGCCTGCAAGACAAACACATCACGCGCCGCCTGGAAACGGTTCGGCACGACCTTCAAGGAGCCAAAGTCAGATACATACACATCAATCGCCGCATACAGTTTCGCATCTTCCGACTTATCGAAACGTGTAGCGTTACCAGAAAATGTAGAGAAAGTCTGTTTCTGCGCAGGGCCGACCATGATGGTGTCCGGCTCGCCACCCGCGCTATAGCATTTCTGCAAAACATTCTTCAACTGTGCTTCAGTAAAAGCGCGCGGTGTACCGACAGTGCGGCCAGTATTGCCGGTATAGGATGCCAAAGTACCGGCATTATTATCGACGTTATCAACCACCCAACCGACCAGGCCACGTGCCTGGCGCGGTGAAGTTGCAGCAACATCGAGTTGACACAAGGCCGATTCCATATCACGTTTCAATTCCAGCGAAGCCATGGACAACTGGTAAGCCAGTTCATCC
Source organism: Undibacterium pigrum (assembly GCF_003201815.1). Classification (GTDB taxonomy): domain Bacteria; phylum Pseudomonadota; class Gammaproteobacteria; order Burkholderiales; family Burkholderiaceae_D; genus Undibacterium; species Undibacterium pigrum. Next base: position 310,612 of record NZ_QJKB01000007.1, on the reverse strand, counting down.
TTGCGGCCCGCCGGGTTCATCGCTTGTTGAGTACCAGAGACGATGACGGTCTTCGATGCGATCTGGGTACGGTTGCTCAAACGCACGGTCGGTGTCACGCTCTTGGCCGTGGCATTGTCACCCTCAGCTTGCGCATTGGTGGTCACTGCGCTGGCCAGATCCTGCGTTTGCCATTCGTGCAGCGTGTTGCTGGCCTTGGCCTTGGCAGCCATGTTCATCAAAGGCGTAGTGGTTGGGGAAATGCGGTAAATGATATCGCTAAGATCTTCCTTGTTACCGATTGCGCTGGTCGTTACATAAGTATTGCTTGGTGCTGTCATAGATTTCTCCGGGGTCTCGCGACCTTAAATAAATTTTGCAAAAAGAGATGCTGCGTCTTCAACTCTGCCAGATTTGGCAAGACGCTGCATGGCAGCCTGACGACCATCACCACCGGGCGATTCGCCCACACCCGGCCTGACTACCTTTTGCGGTATGCTCGTCACACGTTTGGCTGCCGCATTGGCTTTAGACATCATGGCGTCGTACAGCATGGCTTTACGCCCCAGTAAAACTGCCTTGTGGTCGGCAATGCTGTCTACCAGTTGATGCTCAAAACCTTGTTCCAGTAAATAGCGGCGAATGGCATTACTTTCGGCTTCAGCCTTTCTGCTGTCTTTCCAGTCCGGTAGCTTGGCAAGAAGTTCTTCCTGCTGCGTATGGAGCACAGACTCCAGATGGTGTGCCTGCTCTGCCTGGGCAATATGCGCCAGGTGCTGTTGTTGTTGAACATTTTTCTGATAGGCGGCCTGTCTCCTTTGATAGAGGTGCTGCTGTTTCAGATATTCAGCGGGGTTATTGTCCAGCAGATGTTCCCAGTCTATCTGCTGTTGCTGGTTCAAAGCGCCTTCGATTTGCGCGGCCATCTTTTGCAGATTGCTGGCATATTCCTGGCGCTCCTGGCTGGCTCTATGGATTTGAGCTTCGGCAGCCTTGCGCTGCTCAGCTACTTCCATGGTCTTTCTGGTGTAGTCGGATTGACGCAAGCCATTTTTATAGGCGTCTGCCAACTCTGCCTTGGATAAATTGACAGTCTTGCCATCTACTACAATGGTGACAGCCTCATCATCTCCGGCATACAAGTCCTGCTCTGCATCCTCATTGACTGACTCGGCAGACAAAGTATCATTCCTGTCTCTCCGGCCGTTCAAGTCATCCAAAACTTCCTTCTCCAGAGCCTGGACACTTTTTTCATGTGCCTGCGGTTCAAGAAAAGCGCCCATGGCTTGCGCTGCACCATCGACATTCAAAGCACTACTTGTGGGTTCAGTTACCTGATTATCCATATTCCATCTCCAATCAATGAATGGGACTTCCACCCATTCCCGGCGCCTCACGGCGTTAAGATTTATCCGGCAGAAAAGCCGCTATCGCAGCCACCCAGTGTGCCGGACCACCACTAGACTTTTACTAATTCACCACTATTAAGCTGATAAGCAGCTTCACCACATGCCACCCTGACCCAGCCCTTGGCTGTTTGTATCATCGCCACCGTGGGATGCGGATGAAAGGCCATGGCAACCGAATCCTTCCAGGCCTTGAAATCCTGTACCGCCTTCACCAATTCTTCAAACGATGCATCAGACCTTGCTTGTGCTCCACTTCCAGTTGCGCCAGCTTGCCGGTCTCCAGCGTCGTATCGAGCTGGCTTTTGAGTTTCTTCAGCATGGCCAGATACATCCAGAGTTTTTCCCGCCCCTCGGCGTCGCGTGCTGGTGAGTTTTTCCATTTTTCCGTAACCTCGTTTTCTATATCAGCAAAAGCCTGCTGATAGGCTTCATTCTCAAGCACTTCCCTGGCGCGGCTGGCTGCATGTACGCGTTGTTCAAATGTGCTCATCATTCCCTCCTGTCAGTTCATTTGTCAATCCCGCATTCAAACCATCCATGCAAGCATCCAGTTGAGCTTGTGGTTGCATCTTCGCTTCTGCCGCAATACGGGCAACCATCATCCTGGTTTCTGCTTCCAGCTGCGCTTTCCAGCGTTCAAATTCCATGCGCTGCTGGGCAAGCTGTGCATCCAGTTGTGCTTTATGCTGACGTTCCTGCATATCATTCTGCGACTGCGCCTGCTGTTTTTGTGCTTCCAGTTGCAGTTCACGTTCACGCAGCATGGCTTCCTGCTGCAATTCACGTTCCCGCATTTGCATGTCCATCATGTGTTTTTCTTTACTCGCCTGCATTTGCATCTGCGTCTTTTGCTGCTCAGCCTGCATCTGCATTTGTGCAGGATCAGGTGGCGGTGGTGGAGCCGGTGGATTTTTGGCAGGGTCGCTAAAAAACTTGTCGCCGTTCTTAAATCCCAGCAAACGCGCCAGCTCAGAACTGGATTGGTAAATCCCTTGCGGGTTCGCTATCCCCAAAGGAAAAACCTTTTCCTGTTGCGCCAGCAAGGCCATCAAATGATTTACTTTCTGGTCTTTGTTACCCAGACCTATACCGACATTGATGCTTACATCAAACTGGTTACGCCATTCGCGCGGATCAATATCCACCCAGCCATTTGATAACCTGACCTGCGCTTTCTTGTCCTGATGCTGGCATATCAATTTCAACACCAGCTTGAACAATTCAGTGAAGCCTTCCGCAAAATTGCGCGAGATCAAATCCAGTCGCATATCTGCCTTGTTGGTGATGATATTCATGCCCTGCGCAGTCTGATTCAAGCCATCAGAGTCATTGCCCTGGCTATAGCGTGTCCAGCCTGTCTTGTTTTCCAGGTCTTGCTGAATATATTCCAGCAAACCCATGGCCTCACCTGTATTGCCCTGCGCCTGGTCAAGTCGTCCTACTGCACCAGGCTGTTTGATACGCACCACGCCACCTGGCCGTGAAGTCAGCAAATCATCCAGATTCACCTGACCTTCAACGGCGTAATAGCGACCATTAACATTGAGATAAAGATTATCAAGCTGGCTGCGCAAGATGCTGGTCTTGGTTTTCTGGCTTTCCATCGCCAGGTCGGCAATCGACAGTCCAAAGAAAGTATGCGGCAATGGCACAGGCGTTATATCAACAAAGGGGATGAAATCCACCTCTTCATTGTCAAGCAACTCATTGCCGGCTACTGTCACCTTGCGCAATTCACTGATACCATCGCCGTCAAAATCACAACGTACATACGCTTCCGTGATCCAGATCTTGCGCTGGCTTTCATCAGCATTAGTGACTTCATCCGACAAATAGGCGTTTTCATCATTCCAGCTCAGTCGCTCAATGCGTTCCAGATTTACTGCCTGGCCCTGGTCTTCACCACTGATATTGTCCACATTCTTGTAACCCATGGATTTCAGCTCAGACACTGTACGTTGTACTCTATGCCCGACAAATTTGGCCGTCTGTATATCCTTGGCATTACGCGCAATCAGAAATTCTTCAGGTGGCACATTGTCGATCTGTATCTTGCCGCCAGTCTTTACGCGCTTGCAAGTAATGTCATAAAACATTTCAGGTGGCTGTGACTGGATTTGCTGCAACTGCGCTTGCAACTGTTGCACAGCTGGATTAGCTGGCGGCATACTTGGCTGGCCAGGCGGCTGTCCGGGTTGCTGAGCGTTCGCTTGCGGTGCCTGCTGCATTTGCTGACTGATTTGTTGGTTGATCTGTTCGACCGCCTGCTCACGCTGTTTGGCATCATCCTCATCCGGATAAGTCTGCTGGGCTATCACCTCAATTTCCGGGTCATCCAGAATTTGCGCCAGCTCTATCTGGTTCAACCCCTTGTATTCTTCTTTCGCCTCTTCAAAGCGAGTATCCCACCACACTTTGACGATGCCATTTTTCTGCAGCAAAGCGTCCTTCATCCACACATAAGCGATCTTGTGACCATTGTTCTTTTTAAAGAACAGGTAATTGATATACTCAGTCGCAGCCTTGGCCCTGGCTTCATCGTCCGGGTTTTGCGGCTCAAATTCCACGATGGAATCACCACCGCAAAACGTCACCATCAATTGCGGCAGCATAGACTCTATGGTGTCACGCACATCGGTAGAAACTACCGATGAACGGCCATCCACTTCTGGTGGTGACAAATCACCCACCGCCAGACCCAGATAATAATATTCCGCCTTTTGCCTGGCTTGCGACAAACGCGAAGATGAATAACCCAGGCTCTGGCGCATTTCTGTCTGCACCAGTGCTTTCAATTCGTCTTGAGATAAAGCTTTAGCCATTCCATCCTCTATGCATAAGTAAATTTAGGGTAAGTCAGTTTGCCGCCCCATTCTTCGTTCGACATCGCCTCTGCATTGATGCAGATATAGCGCAGGTTGTCCGCACCATGGCTGAACTCATCATGCAAGGGTGCGCCAGCTTCATTCGTGCTTTGATTAATCACACGGCGATAACGCTTCACGCATTCAATCAGGCGTGCAGTTTTGTCAGCGTCAAACCACAAGCGTCCAAATGTCATGCGCGTCAGGCGTATGCCATCTTCCACACTCATGCTGGGAGTGATCGCCACATCCCAGCCCAGAGCTGTCATGATTTCTTCTGCGCTCTTGCCGGTTTTGAAGTCCTTGTTGCGACCATCGTGAGGCAAAAATAATTTCCCCCAGTTCATATTTTTTTTCTTCAACAAGGCCGAGTAATAATCCAGCGTCTGATGGCTGTCTTCCAGATATTCAATCACCCGCAATTCTGAACTTTGTCTTTGCACCAGGCTGATCGCCATCGCATCATTCCAGCCCAGGTCAACCACCACATGCACTTTCAGCAGAGGGTCATACGGCACATGACAAATCCTCCCCTGAGCGCCAGCAACTTCGTGGTAATAAATCGCCCCACTGACTGCAGGTTTGCATTCACCATCCCAGATATTTTTATAAGCTTCAGGCTCGCGCTGCATGCAGGTTTGTCTTTCTCTTTCCAGCACTTCAGGGAACCAGGGGTTATCGCGCCAGTTCATCAAGATAGAGACACAGTCATGCGGTGGTCTTGCAACAAAACGCTGATGGGTAGGATCAGTTTCCAGTTCAGGGTTATAAGTCACCCAGATTTCTGAGCCTGCTGTGCGTATTGTCGGTATCAAAATACTCCATGACCTGTCCGACACACTCTGGCCTTCTTCAATCCACACCTTGGTGCAACCTTCAAAAGACTTGATACTGTCAGCCGTCTGGTCAGACAAACCGCTGAAATAAAAACGCGTGCCATTCATGCCGCGAATTTCTGATTCATATACCTGGTAGAAATGACTCAAGCCTAGCGCTGCAATCTGGTCACGCAAGAGCTGATGCACAGATTGCTTGATCGATTTCTGCAATTCGCGTGCGCATAAAATCCGCTCCACATTCTGCACACCCAGCAACAGCAAGGCGCGTGCAAAGCCCCAGGACTTACCACTACCGCGCCCACCACGCGCCACTTTGTAACGCGCTGGCTGGAATAAAAATTCCAGCTTTTCAGGAAACTCGCATTCAATCTGCATTCGGCTTGACCAGTTTGATGGCGATATCGCTGATCAGATGCTCACCGTTTTCTCCGGCCCCATTAACTTGCAGGGGTAAAATCTTCAGATACAACACTGTCCAAAAAGCTTTTTCATTGGTCGGGTCTTCCCTTGCCCATTGCGCCAGACGCAAGGCACCGCCCAGTTCTTCGCCAGCTTTGGCAATCGCATCCCTGACCGTCAATGTAGATAGACTGACTGCTTTCTTTGGTCGTCCGCGTGTCTTGGCAGCAGGCTTGGCCGCCATCTCAGATGCAACAGCAGCCTTCACAATTTTGCTTTCACTCATTTATTTTCAGGATGCCTTGCGGCTTGTCCGACTCCAGGGTTATCAGCATAGGCCCGCCCGGGAATCATGGGCAGCGCAACTGCACGGGCCGCCTAGACTGCATAGGCCGCAATTGCAGGCGCACATTCCCACGATTCCCGTCAACGCCCAAAAAGATTTACCTGTCTGCTGCTTCGCGTTCAGTATGGTCAGCACTATGTGATAGGGTGATACGCTTGCAATCACAAACAGGTAAAAGCATGTGCGCCAGCACGAACAAATTGTGTGGCGCGATTCTGTCAATTTTCTGCAATCGTCAACAAAATTCGTGAACAAAACGCAGAAAAAAAAAAGCCCCGCTGCTTTACAGTAGCGGGGCCAGATCAAATCTAACAAATCAAATTCTTCAGGACGCAAATCGCCCTGAACAGAACTATACACTGATTAAATAATCAGTGCAAATTTTTCTTAAGCTCCAGTATTCACAGGAAAACTCCCGAAAAACATGGCGCAAAAGTTTAAGAAAAATCCATAGCCTCAAAACCAAAAACCCCACTTTTTACAAAGCAGGGTTTGTGGTTTTTATCTGAGGGATACTACGGCAAAGCAACAGGGCGCAGCTCGCCCTGAACAACACTATACACTGATTATTTAATCAGTGCAAATTTTTCTTATCCATTCATTGCAAGTATCACAGCCAGAAAGCAACAGCGCAAAAACAAACCAGATTCGCGTCTTTAAAAATTAAAATAACCAATAAAAACAAGTACTTAAAAATCAAAAACCCCACTTCTTTCAAAGCGGGGCTTGTGGTTTTTATCTGAGGGATACTACAGCAAAGCAACAGGACGCAACTCGCCCTGAACAAGACTATATACTGATTATTTAATCAGTGCAATTTTTCTTAAGTCTTTGTTTCTTTGAAATTCACCCGAACAAAATATAAAAAAAATACCACCTGAGGCAGCCGTCAAATTACAACCCTCATGATGAATAAAATCACAATGGCTTGCTTTCAGTCATATAATTATTCAAAGCAAATTTTTCGCTATAAGGTGTTCATTCTAGGGAGCCAGATATCTTGCCCGTATCGTCCTTGAACAATGTCTTATCCCTGGTATTGAGGAATCTGCTGCTGGCCTTCGTCTATATTCTGTTTGGACGTATTGCCTTGTTGCTGGCGATTCCCCCCGGTTATGCCATTGCCGTCTTTCCGCCGGCAGGTATTGCTGTCACCGCCGTCCTGACAGGTGGCTACCGCCTCCTGCCTGGCGTAGCGATTGGCTCATGTATTTTCAATCTGTGGATAGGCTGGGAAAGCCAGGGGCAATTCAACACCACCAATGTCGCGCTGGCGCTGCTGGTTGCTACAGGGGCCACGTTGCAAGCCATGAGCAGCGTCTATCTGCTCAAACGCTTTGTTGGCTATCCCGCTGCACTTGATGATGAACGTCATGTCGCCCTCTTCCTGCTGCTGGCAGGCCCGGCAGGCTGCCTCGTCAATGCCAGTGTTGGTATCTTTTCCCTGTTCACCCTCGGCCTGCTGCCAGCAACTGACATGTTCGGCAACTGGTTCACCTGGTGGATAGGCGACATCCTCGGCGTTCTCATCGTCGCGCCGCTGATCATGATACTGATGGGCCATCCCCGCACCATCTGGAAGTCACGTCGCCTGAATGTCGGGCTTCCTTTGTTGCTGACTTTGTCAGTCGTCGTCTCCGTCTTTCTCTACGTACGCGGGTCGGAGCTGGAGCGCCAAAGGCAAGAGTTTGCAGCCGAAGCCATCCACATGACACAAGCCATACAGCAAAGATTCGACTTCCAGAGCGAGCTGCTGCGCAATATGGAACGATTCTTTGCCAGCACAGAACGTATTTCGCGGGCAGACTTCAATACCTTTGTCAGCCCTACCCTGCAAAGGGAACAAACCATCATCGCAGTTGACTGGGCCCCGCTGGTCATGCTGAAAGAGCGGCCAGCTTATGAAGCCAGGCTCAAGGCGGAAGGTCATGCCGATTTCAGCATCAAGCAGCGTGCAGACAATAATCTCTTTGCTCCCGCAGCAGAACGTGAGTTTTATATACCCATTGAGTTCGTCGAACCCTATATAGGCAACCAGGCAGCCCTGGGGTTTGATCTTTATTCAGATCCTGGCAGAAGAGACTCCATAGAAAGGGCACGTGACACAGGCAAGCTCAGCACCACCTCACCTCTACGCATCATCAGAACCGACAGAGCAAAAAATGCCACCGGCAGCCTGATTTTTGCCCCTGTCTACAAGCGTAACAGCCCCGTATCCACAGTCGAAGAAAGGCGCACCGCCTTTCGTGGCGTCGTCCTCTGCGTGCTGCAGGTCGATGAACTGGTCAGGCATGTTTTTTCTGAAGATGCGCGCAGCCAGGTTTTGTTCCGTTTGCGTGACCTGAATAGCGCGGCTGACAAGGCCGACGTTTACAATACCTTGGGTCGGCAGCCAACAGCTGCAGAGTTTCGTAGTGTTATTCTGTTTGGCGACCATCAATTTGAATTCCTGGCCCAGCCCTCGCCCGTCTACTGGCATTTGCATCACTCCTGGTCAGCCTGGGCAACCCTGATAGGCGGGCTGATCTTTACCAGCCTCATCAGTGTGTATTTGCTGGTGGTCAGTGGCAATGCCTTTCATATAGAACATAAAGTCAGACAGCGCACGCTGGAACTGCAAGCCAGTAAAGAAGAGCTCATACGCAGCGGCTTGCTCTTGCAAACCGTCATGGAAGGCACTGAATCCTATATCCATGTGCGCGATCTCGATGGCCGCTATCTCTATATCAACAAGGAATACGAAACCGTCTTCCAGATCAAGCGCGAGAATCTGATAGGCCAGACCATAGAAGATGTCTTCCCGCCGGATCTGGCCAGAAAATACCGCAGTGCCGAACAAACCGTCATCGCTACCAAGACTGCCTTGCGCACAGAAGCCATGGTGCAGCAAAAAGACGGCCTGCATACCTATCTGGTCGTGCGCTCCCCGCTCATCAATGCCGATGGTGAAGTCTTTGGTGCCTGCGGCGTAGGCACAGATATCACCCAGCGCAAGCGGGATGAAACCGCCCAGTATGAAAACCTCATGTTGCTGCAGGCTGTCATGGACAGTACCGCATCAGCCGTCTGCCTGCGCGACAAGAATGGTAACTATCTCTATGCCAACAAAGAATATGACAGGCTCTTCAAGCCTGCCAATATCCCCAGCCTGATAGGTACCAGCGTCTTCTACCTCTTCTCCAGGGACAAAGCCGAACAATATATGCGCATGTCGGATGAAGTCATCCGCACTGGGACGACACTACGCACAGAAATTGCCGTCACGGCAGGTGGCGTCGACACCACCCACATCCTCATGCTCACACCCTTGCGCAATGAATCAGGTGAAATTTACGGTGTCTGCACCGTCGGCACCGATATCAGCCAGCGCAAAAAATCAGAAGAATCCATACTCGCCCTCAATGCCCAGCTGGCCGAGACCACAGCCTTACAAAACGCCATACTCGACAGCGCCAACTTCTCCATCATCGCCACTGACACCTCGGGTTTGATACAGGTATGGAGCAAGGGTGCAGAACTCATGCTGGGTTACTCTGCCGCAGAAATGATAGGCCTGCAAACACCCGTCTGCCTGCACGACACGGCAGAACTGACCAGCCGTGCCGCAAAACTCAGCCAGGAATTTGATATCCAGGTCAGCGCCGGGTTTGCCGTATTTGCCCTGCGGGCGCTGCAGGGCATGGCAGATGAAAGTGAATGGACATATAAACGCAAGGACGGCAGCCACCTGCCCGTCATGCTCTCGGTCACAGCCCTGAAAGATGACAAGGGAGAGATATCCGGTTTCCTCAATATCGCCTACGACATCACAGAGCGCAAAAAAGTCGAAGTCATGAAGAATGAATTCATTTCCACCGTCTCCCATGAATTGCGTACCCCGCTGACCTCAATACGCGGCGCACTTGGTTTGCTGATGGGTGGTGCGCTAGGAAAAATGCCGGAGAGTGCAGAAAAAATCCTCGACATCGCCACCAAGAATTGCCAGCGCCTGGTCAGGATGATCAATGACATCCTCGACGTAGAAAAAATAGAATCAGGCAAGATGGAATTCAACTTCGCCCAGGTACATTTGATCCCTGTGCTGGAACAAGCCATCGCCGCCACGGCCTCCTACGCAGAGCAACACAAGGTCAGCCTCAGGCTGCAAACAGAAATTGCAGGAGAAGATGCTGACGTCGTCAGGATAGACACAGACCGCATCACCCAGGTCCTCATCAACCTGCTCTCCAATGCCGCCAAATTTTCTCCACAGGGCGCGACTGTCGATGTGCTGCTGACTTCACAAACCGGACAATTACGTGTCGCCATCATCGACCAGGGCATAGGCATCGCAGATGAATTCCGTGAACGCATCTTCCAAAAATTTGCCCAGGCAATTTCTTCCGACTTCCACAAAAAAAGCGGCACCGGCCTGGGCCTGAGTATTTCCAAGGCCATCATAGAACATCATGGCGGGCAAATAGGTTTTACCAGTGTCATCGGTCAGGGTAGTGAATTCTTCTTTACCCTGCCAGTCCTTGATGAACTAAGGGCACTGTAAAACGGAAGTTCAACGCGCTGTTATGTGCTCCGTTATTTGCCCTGCTATTTGTCTTGCTTAAAATACCGCCCCGGTGATTGTCCAAAATAACGCCGGAACATCGCAATAAAATTACTAGGCGTCGCATAACCCAGGGCATCAGCAACCACCGCCACCGCCTCGCCTGCGGCCAGTTGTTCCAGTGCATGCAAAAGCTGCGCTTGCTGACGCCACTGTCCTATGCTGATGCCCGTCTCTTCCTGAAACTGGCGGCTTAAGGTGCGCACAGACATGCAAGCCATGCTGGCCATCTCAGGCAGGCTCAGGCTGGCACCCGGTTGTGCCATTATCATCGCTGCCAGCTCGCGCAAACGCGGGCTGGCAGGCATGGGCAAATGCAAAGCCTCATGCGGTGCCTGACGTAACTCATCCAGCAACACCGCCAGGACTGCATTTTGCTCCCTGCCCAACACCTCCACCGCTGACCAGCTAGCAGCCCGCACCACCAGCGCACGCATCAGCTCATTGACCCCGACAACACAGGGGTGCGCAGGCAAATCCGCACTCGCTGCGGCAGTCAGCAAGACACTCCAGCCACTCATGGCACCGCTCATACTCACGCTGTGCAGATGCCCAGGCGGTATCCAACCCGCCCTGTGAGGTAGCAGCATCCACGAACCATGACGGGTACGCACATGCACCAGGCCACTTTCTACACAAAACACCTGTCCGCGTGCATGGCTGTGCCAGTCATAGTCCCGCGTCCCCAGTAAAAACTGATTGTCTTTATCAGTATTGGCGACAATGTCAGCCTCACCGAGTTTTCCCCTCTTTTCAGAACGCAAGGCAATCAGGGCCGGGCCATCAAGCCAGTCGCTATAGTCAGTGGAAGATTGCAAATTCATGGCAAGAATTCAGTATTTATTGTCGAAACAACGTTATCAGGCATTGCTGCTTTTGTCCAATAATGATCTGCATAGAAAACAGACAAGGAAGACAATGAATACCCCACTGCAAATATGCATCATAGGCGCAGGCTTAGGCGGCCTCTGCCTGGCGCAAGGCCTGAAAAAAAATGGCATCAGCTTCGAAGTCCATGAAAAAGACCAGGCACCCGACAGCCGCAGCCAGGGTTACCGCCTGCGCATAGACCAGCATGGCCAGACCGCCCTCACCGCCTGCCTGCCCGCTGCGCTATATGACTTATTCCAGCGCAGCTGTGCCCTGCCGTCAGAGCAGGTCAACACACTCAATCCACAACTTGAGACACTGACAGACAAATGGGTCAAAGACTGGCAACATGACAAAGCCGGGGCAGAAACAATGCCAGACCTCAAAGCCAACCGCCTCAGCATGCGCGAAGTCTTGCTAAGCGGCATACAAGGACATGTGCACTTCAATAAAAAACTGATTGATTATGCCGAGCAGGCAGACGGTAAAATCCTCGCCCGTTTTGCAGATGGCAGCAGCAGTCTGGCCGATATACTCGTCGCTGCCGACGGCGTACATTCACGTGTGCGTGAGCTATGCTTTCCTGAACTTGCACCACAAGACACTGGCAGCATCTGCATCTATGGAAAAACCGCTTACAGCGACGAAGTACGCGAGCAAGTGGCTGCGCAATTACAAACCGGCACCACCATTATCTTCGCCCACGAAATGGCAGCAGTCATCGACACCATGCTATTTCGCGATGACATTAAAGTGTTCGACGCCATCAGTCACGCCAACGACTATATCTACTGGGCCCTGATAGGAAAACGCACCAGCTTTGGTCTACAAGATGATCAGGCCCTACCTGCCACCACCCAAACCATACGCGCCTGCCTCAACCAAACCAGCACAAGCTGGGCAAGCGGCCTCCAGGCGCTTTTCCACCTGACCCCGGCAGAAGCACTGGCCCTGCTGCCAGTCAAAACGGCCACCACCATGCCGGTCTGGCAAACCCAACACATCACCGCCCTGGGTGATGCCAGCCACGCCATGAGCCCCGCCAGCGGCCTTGGTGCCAATTCTGCCCTGTATGACGCAGCAGCTCTCACATTGGCGATCACGCAGATACACACAGGTGCAAGCACAGCAGAAAACGTCATCAGGAATTATGAAAGTCTGGTACGCCAGCACAGCTTTGCTGCCTTGCAAGCCTCTCAAAAGGGTAGTAAGCAATTATTTGGTGATGAGGACAAGTGAATAAATAGTGCTGATTCCAACCAAGATCAAGACCATACCATGCAACTCACGCATCTTAATTTAAGCGACAGCAATTCGCGCGCCTTAGCGTTTTTTGAACTCAACTTTGATTTCAACACATAAAAAAATAGAGTCTCACATTCAAACATTCTTTAACAGTGCAATTGTCGCCATGTCTTCATCTCCTGCGAATGAACTTCGATAGACATTGTATAGATAGCACGATAATATCATTGGCAATTCCCTACTAAATCACGACCAGCCATCATAATGATCACGCTCAGGCAAACCCTCTCAAGGCATGATACCTACTTTGAAAAACAAGACAATGAAGAGCAGGTTTCTCTTGCCTTCTTTATTCTTGCCTGCTTCGTCATCTGCCTGATAGTGGCCTATTCATTGGTTGCCTTCAGAGATAAATGGAATACAGAGCCTCAAGTCCGTAACTGGTTAGCGAATGGCGATAACATCTCTGCGCTAAGGCTTTTCTCTATTGGCTTCTTCCATTCTTCAGATCTCCTGATTGCTGGCGATGGAACAGTTTGCTCCAGGTCAGATGAAAACAGTCCCGTTGCCGGACATTTAAATGAGGCCAACTTGCAGCGGCTGATGAATTTGGTCGCAACGCATGACATTCGCTCACAACACTCATCCTGGAGTGAGCCCATGTATACCTGCCGGGAAGATATCGGAATAGAGATACAGCTACGATCGGGGGAAATTGTTCGCAAAATCCCTGTTGATCTCGGGACGGGAAATGTCAATATCATTACACAAGCAATCTGGGATGCACGCGATAATATGAACATCTCTCAACCGGATAAAGCTACAAGCTGCATGGCAAAAGGTCCACTGCTACCAAACCGGGACAACTGAGGTTTTTCATCACAGACACGAATAGCTATCGCATGTCCGTTCAAGTATGAAAGATGTGGCCAGGTCGCCAATCGTACCCTCAACAAATGCATGAATGTAAGGCCCCTTTCTGGTTTTTTACAAATTTTGCAGATCGGATGAAGCGATTTGTTTTAGCTGAACGTTGAACAGGACAGCCACAGCAAAAAAATTAGTGTTTTAATGGTCGCAATCCTAATGTTTTTGTATGCAAGTCCCAATCAATTCCAAAGCCACCCGCATTTTTTGGTTCAATATATTGAACAACGTCTGGATAATTTTCAGGCACTCTATATCCATAAACTTTTACGATTCCACCGTTCTTGCAATTCCATAGAATTAATTGTCGATCTTTTCCTCCTGTGATGAGAAATTTTCTATTGGGACTGATTGCTGCACAAGTAACGTATTCTCTATGCCCCTTCAAAATATGTTCCCGCTCTTTTACATGAGCATCCCAAATCTCGACAGTTGATGCATTCTTATCTCGAACAATAACTTTTGAATCATATATACAAACCGGCATTCGCAAATTTCTTTTGAAATTTCCTTTAAAAAAAGCAGTTCCCCTATTTGTTTCAAGGTCCCAAGATCTCACCAGAAATTGTCCGTCACGCTGATCCTTAACATAACAATATATGCTATTTTCAATTTGCGTCGTCATTTTATTGGACAGATTTTTACTAAAAAAAGAGTCAGTGACGTCTATCTTTTTCAAGCATGTACCACTGTTAATGTCCCATATACGTATGCTTTCATCTTCAGAAGCAGAAATAAAACTTCTGCCACCTGAAAGAAACTTAAGCGCGATAACCTGACGTTCATGTCCTTCATAGGAGAACTTACAAATACCTGTTTGCGTATCCCATAAGCGTATAACTGGCGGATTTACATACAAAAGAGTAGATTCGACAGAAATAGCAAAGCGACCATCGGGGCTTAGATCCAGACTCGCAACACCATCTGCGTGATCAGCAAACACTTTCAAACATTGACCGCTACAAATATCCCAAAATCTTGCCGTGCCATCTGAAGAGCCAGAAAGTGCATAGAGTCCATCTTGGGAAAAGGCCAGAGAGGTAATGCTTCCAACATGCCCTTGAAATAATCGTATGCAGACTCCCGTTTCAACGTCCCAGTACCTCAACATAGCGTCGGTTGAGCTTGATAAAATAAAACGGCCATCTTGAGAGAAAATCACATTTGTAATTTCCCCAAAATGTCCTGCATCTATTAAATTTTCTTGGAAATTGACACGTTTTTCGTTCGCTGCTTCAGACTTATAGGATGCAGGTAAAAGTGCAAAAGTTGGAACCAAAAACCTATGTCCAGTATGAGTTTCTTCAATTTCCACTTGCGCAATAAATCGCCTCACTTCATGCCACTCACCTATTCCCAGAATATTGCCACGACGCAAACTGTTCTCCCCTAGGAAGTTGAATTCAACTTCCTGACCAACATAAAGCAGCTTAATAATTTCTTCACTACTTAACACATCTTCGTCGCCAACTATACTAACGACAACCGACTCATGCTGTTCAATGTTCAGATGTTCGACATGAAAAACACCTGCACTCTCAAAGGCCTCCAATAATTTCAAATGCGGCAAAAAATAATCGCTATATCGTTTTTCAGGGGAAATGTACACAGAACTAAAAATTGGGAAACTGTTTCTCTTATAGTTATTGACCCAAGATTCAATTTCTCGAGTTAACGCTCGAAGACCTGGCCGCGAAATAATTGCGTCTAATTTGCCTAAGGTGACTGCGCCTCCACACAATATGGGCAAAATGAAGTTAGGATCGATTTGTGTTAGCACCCGTACAAATAGCTCTGCCGCGTCACTTTCATGTCCAGTAACATATAAATAAACCTCAGCGTTCCATAATTCAGATTTTATCTTTTCAAAATCTATCATTTCAAACCTTAACAAGATTAAATCGAAGGCAATTCGATTTATTAAGACGCTGCAGAACAAGCAAGATCAACATGGCAAAAAATAAGATTTTACGCTCTTCATTGCCATATTACTTTAGTTCATCTGCTTAAGCGCTCTATCCATCTGCGCCTGCAAAACACTCCCCAGCGAGTTCCCCAAACTATCCAGCAAAGCCGCCATCGCCAGATCACCATCTGTTACTGCTGCTGTGGTTGCAATTGTGTTTGTACTGTTCTTCGCCGCTGTACTTGATGACGATGAACTAGCCGCTGGAATCACAATCGCACTACTCCCCGAAGTCGCCTGCATAGGCGTCGCAGTCAAGCTTGTGGTTTTGCTGTTCGTCGTCGTAGCCGGTGTAACCGGGCTCACTGCGGTCGCATACGGATTCCCTGCGACGACCGACATGCCCATGGCACTGGATTGTGACTGTGCTGGTTTGGTCGGCATGCCCGCCGCCTGGAAGCTACGGTTATTGGCGATGTAGACATTGCTGTTCCAGTTGTTGACCACAACATTGCCATCAATCACACCACTGCCACCACTGACTGTTGCCAATGGCGCGAGGATGCTGGCGTTCAGGGCGACGTTGGTGAATGTCAGTTTCTTCGCTGTGCTGAAGTTGAACAGGGTGTTGTAGTTCCTGAAGCCATCTGGCATACCGCCTTGCATACCACTGTCACCAGTGACGTTGATGATGAGGGTCTGGCCCGGTGTGAGGTTGACGAAGTTGGCGTATGTCACGTTCAGCAGGTCTGCTCCCTTGACGTTGAAGATCTGGGTGCCGCTGGTGCCATCTCCCTGGAAGGTCATGCCGTTGAACTGGATGCTGGTTTTGCCATTGGCGGTTTGGGCTGCCAGGTTAGTCGACAGGTCTGTCAGCTGGGTTTTGTTGTCGGCAAAGCTGAATGGGGGTGCGGCTTTGACGACGGTATCGCCTTGCTGGAGGTTGTTGACGTTTTTGCTGCTGCC
>NZ_QJKB01000007.1:0-294163 GCF_003201815.1 Undibacterium pigrum | reverse complement strand
TGTCAGCTGGGTTTTGTTGTCGGCAAAGCTGAATGGGGGTGCGGCTTTGACGACGGTATCGCCTTGCTGGAGGTTGTTGACGTTTTTGCTGCTGCCATAGGTGGCTTTGCCATGGGTAGAGCCACCATTGAAGGTGAGCTGGTTACCAACGATCAGGGACATGCCCTGGTAGTTCTTTTGGGTGGTGTCCATGCTGAAGGCGGAGACGTTGAAATTGCGTCCTACTGCCATGGTGCCAGCGACTTCTCCTCCTGTGGCGGTGTAGTCATTGAAGATGAAGGCGTTGAACTGGCCTGCCAGGCCCAGATCGGCACTGGTGAATAAGCAGTACTTGTGGATGTCTTGATGCTGGGCTGTTTATTGAAAGATTTTATAGCCCAGTATAACTCGATCAGACCGGATCAACACCTACGCGAATACACACCAGATGAAGTCTAGAGAGGTATTGCCCCGTATTCAACCGCCTAAATCTGCGCATCCGTTGGAGGCTTGGAATGGTTTGTTGCAGGGGTATTATTTGCGGCGTTAGCAAATCCTTGTTGAAGCAAAATATGTATTAAGTGGACAGTTTAGTTGTTCAGATAAAACTCGTCTTGAACAAATAATTTGTTTAATTTTTAATCAGGCGAACAAATTTAGTTGTACACACTGATTGCAAAGTTTGCAGGTCTGGCTAAGGAATTTGGTTTAACTTAACGCTGAACAGGGTAGCAGCAACTTACTGTCCGATTAAATCGAAACTACTACAGCTCAATGTACTATAAACAGTTTTTTTTCGGCAGAAGAATCATCCCATGCGCCATTCGGATGATTCATCAAACTATCGCTTAATAAACAATTTGCAAATCTTGTGTATCTCATCTCCACGTTATCAAAATTAATATGCCGTAAATCACATCCATAAAAATTAACTTTAAAAAGTTCTGCGTTGGCAAAAGAAACATTCTCGAAAATGGCATCCATAAAAATAACCTTCAATAAATTTGCATTATCGAAAGTTACATTTTTAAAATTCACTTCAGAAAAAAGACTTTCTTTCAGCCCAGCTTTGGAAAACGTAACATCGACAAGTGTTGAATTATTAAAATTATGATATGCGGGGGAAAAATCCGCGAAACTACACTGTTCGAGAGTGCAACGATAAAATGAGACTTCATCATTAGTTATATCGTCAAAATGAACATCATATATTTCCCAATCAGAATAATAAACAATTTCCCAACATTCAATGCCATGTTGTTTAACGATGTCAAGTAGTTTCAACTGCAGCTCATCTGGCTCTACCAACCGAGAAATAATACGTGCCATAAATACTCCCAAATAATCTATATTTAAATCTTACATCAATCGCAAAAAGTACGCCGTGAAGAGCGAAATCTTTCAAGAAAGACTTCACTCTCCTCCAATTTCGTATTACTGTTGTCGTAACGTTTTATCCATCTGCGCCTGCAAAGCACTCCCCAGCGAGTTCCCCAAACTATCCAGCAAAGCCGCCATCGCCAGATCGCCATCGGTCACTGCTGCTGCGGTTGCAGTTGTGTTTGCACTGCTCTTCGCCGCTGTACTTGCCGACGATGAACTAGCCGCCGGAATCACAATCGCACTACTTCCCGACGTTGCCTGCATAGGCGTCGCCGTCAAGCTTGTGGTTTTGCTGTTCGTCGTAGCCGGTGTCGCCGGGCTCACTGCTGTCGCATACGGGTTCGCTGCAGCAACTGACATACCCATGGCACTGGATTGTGACTGCGCTGGTTTGGTCGGCATGCCCGCCGCCTGGAAGCTGCGGTTATTGGCGATGTAGACATTGCTGTTCCAGTTGTTGACCACAACATTGCCATCGACCACACCACTGCCTCCACTGACTGTTGCCAATGGCGCGAGGATGCTGGCATTGAGGGCGACATTGGTGAACGTCAGTTTCTTCGCGGTGCTGAAGTTGAATAAGGTGTTGTAGTTCCTGAAGCCATCTGGCATGCCGCCTTGCATGCCACTGTCACCGGTGACGTTGATGATGAGGGTCTGTCCCGGTGTGAGGTTGACAAAGTTGGCATAGGTCACGTTCAACAAGTCAGCTCCCTTGACATTGAAGATCTGGGTGCCGCTGGTGCCGTCGCCCTGGAAGGTCATGCCGTTGAACTGGATGCTGGTTTTACCATTGGCAGTTTGTGCTGCCAGGTTAGTCGACAGGTCTGTCAGCTGGGTTTTGTTGTCGGCAAAGCTGAATGGGGGTGCGGCTTTGACAACGGTATCGCCTTGCTGGAGGTTGTTGACGTTTTTGCTGCTGCCATAGGTGGCCTTGCCATGGGTAGAACCACCATTGAAGGTGAGTTGGTTACCGACGATCAGGGACATGCCCTGGTAGTTCTTTTGGGTGGTGTCCATGCTGAAGGCGGAAACGTTGAAGTTGCGTCCTACTGCCATGGTGCCAGCAACCTCTCCTCCTGTGGCGGTGTAGTCATTGAAGATGAAGGCGTTGAACTGGCCTGCCAGGCCCAGATCAGCACTGGTGAGTGCTGGCGGGGCAACGGCCGTCACAGTGAGGCTGACGGTGGCGAGGTTGGAGTCGACTTTGCCGTCGACCACACCACTACCACCACTGACTGTTGCCAATGGTGCGAGGATGCTGGCGTTCAGGGCGACATTGGTGAACGTCAGTTTCTTCGCGGTGCTGAAGTTGAATAAGGTGTTGTAGTTCCTGAAGCCATCTGGCATGCCGCCTTGCATACCACTGTCACCGCTGACGTTGATGATGAGGGTTTGTCCCGGTGTGAGGTTGACGAAGTTGGCGTAAGTCACGTTCAACAAGTCAGTTCCCTTGACATTGAAGATCTGGGTGCCGCTTGTACCATCTCCCTGGAAGGTCATGCCGTTGAACTGGATGCTGGTTTTGCCATTGGCAGTTTGGGCTGCCAGATTAGTCGACAGGTCGGTCAGCTGGGTTTTGTTGTCGGCAAAGCTGAATGGCGGTGCGGCTTTGACGACGGTATCGCCTTGCTGGAGGTTGTTGACGTTTTTGCTGCTGCCATAGGTGGCTTTGCCATGGGTAGAACCACCATTGAAGGTGAGCTGATTACCGACGATCAGGGACATGCCCTGGTAGTTCTTTTGGGTGGTGTCCATGCTGAAGGCGGAGACGTTGATTTGCGTCCTACTGCCATGGTGCCTGCGACTTCTCCTCCTGTGGCGGTGTAGTCATTGAAGATGAAGGCGTTGAACTGTCCTGCCAGGCCAAGGTGGGCACTGGTGAATAAGTGTACTTGTGGATGTCTTGATGCTGGACTGTTTATTAAGAAATTTTATGACTTAGCATAATTTGATCAGGCCACATCAGAATTTGCACGAATACACGCCTTCTGAAGTCAGAGCAAGCATTCATACGCATAAGTACATCTGTTTGAGGCTTGAGTTGGATTGTTACAGGATATTATTTGGGGCGTCAGAAAATCCTCCCTGGATCGAAATGTGTATTTTAATCAAGCAGCTTTGCTATTTAGGGTGAAGCTCGCCTTGGACAAATAATTTGCTCAAATTTTAATCAGGATAGTAAATCTAATTGCTCACATGATTAAAAGTCAGCCGGGTTTGTGTTCAGTTAAAGCAAAACTTCTGCCAATTTTTTCAAAATTTGCTAATCGGGCGAACGGATTTGGTTTAACTGAACAGGGCGCTACTACAACTTACACACTTTTATTTAAAGGCTCAAATCAGACATTCTTTAAATTTAAACCACGTACACATATCTCTGAATCAATGCCAAGACAAAAACTATTGCTACCAGTTAGAATAAATGAGTAATAATTTCCATCCATAGGTTCGCCATCCCATTCTGTCTGGATCGACGAAATAACGGTCACATTACCTGAGCCAGATTCAAGAGCGTCGCCAGACTTGAGGTCTACCGCACGAATCCAACCACGCTCCTTAATTAGAAATTCTTGAGTACAAGTTACATCAACAAAACGCTCATTCCCATTGTGCATGTACCAAACCCAACACCGCTCCATTTCCTGATGAAATATTCGATACTGCACGTTCACAGACGTTAATTCATTTGTTGTTTCGCAACGCGATTTTAAGCTAAATCCCGGAAATACTTGATCAACCTCCCATATTCCATCATTCCCATCTACAACAAGTTCACTGTTACCACACCCACTGACACTAAATATATCTTGGCTATCAATAATTTTATTACTTGTGTTTGTACTTGCCAAAGAGAAATTGCTACTATCGTGCACCAGAATTGAAGCATTTCCAACACAGTAACTGTGTTTGTCTGCTAATTTGATGCTGTACATCTTTTTTTTCTTTCCCGATTTTTTAACACCAAATACGGTCAGCTCCTTACTTTGAAGGACTGCAATTTTATCTTGCGAAAATGATGCACGAAATGCATTTCGGTCAAATGACAAAAATTTGTCACCTGCTTGTAAAGCACTCATCATTGTCCACCCTTTTTCAACAACAAAAACCGGCAAAGTACACGCAGCCTCAAGTGTTAGTAAATCTTTGTCTGCCTCGTCAAAACCTTCGTAATACAATAAGAATGATGGTACATTTTCTTGGGTTTGAATATCTATTACTTTGCTATAAGCGAATTCTTTAGTATCAGCACAATACACTAAAATTTCCTCGCCTATAGCAATTTCGGCAAGCTCAACATTTCTACGCCTTTCGCTCCTACCAAACAACAGCACCTCACCTCCAAGCAAACTTGGGGAAATATACGCTTCATCATGCCACTCACTACGTAGACCTATAATAGGGCTACCAATTTTTGGTTTATTATGGTCACTCATCATATTCTCATTTATCTATCAAGATACATTAAATATATTCATTAAAATTTTAAAATCTATGGCACTGATAAGCTGCCGGTAAAAAAGAACACAATATATAAAAATATTCTATTTTACAAATAGAGCATATTAAATATGTTTGCAATTATTCAATAGCGATACGATGCAGCATACTAATTTTCACATCCTATTAACGACGGCGATCAAGGTCGGGCCAATCCTCTCTCAGAGTAGCCAATTTTTTCGCGACAGATCGCAAAATTACTAACAAACCAACTCTAATGCAGTGCTGAATCTTCAGGCACTGCCAAGCAAAACCGTAAGGATGTAACTTGATTAATTGAGCCCTTTCTGCAACGTTTTATCCATCTGCGCCTGCAAAGCACTCCCCAGAGAATTCCCCAAACTATCCAGCAAAGCCGCCATCGCCAGATCACCATCCGTTGCTGCTGCGGTTGCAGTTGTGTTTGCACTACTCTTCGCCGCTGTACTTGACGACGATGAACTAGCCGCCGGAATCACAATCGCACTACTTCCAGAAGTCGCCTGCATAGGCGTCGCCGTCAAGCTTGTGCTCTTGTTATTCGTCGTCGTAGCCGGTGTAGCCGGGCTCACTGCCGTCGCATACGGATTCGCTGCAGCAACTGACATGCCCATGGCACTGGATTGTGACTGTGCTGGTTTGGTCGGCATACCCGCCGCCTGGAAGCTGCGGTTGTTCGCGATGTAGACATTGCTGTTCCAGTTGTTCACCACAACATTGCCATCGACCACACCACTACCACCACTGACTGTTGCCAGTGGTGCAAGGATGCTGGCGTTCAGGGCAACATTGGTGAAGGTGAGTTTCTTCGCGGTGCTGAAGTTGAATAAAGTGTTGTAGTTCCTGAAGCCATCTGGCATGCCGCCTTGCATACCACTGTCACCGGTGACGTTGATGATAAGTGTCTGTCCCGGTGTGAGGTTGACGAAGTTGGCGTAAGTCACGTTCAGCAGGTCTGTTCCCTTGACATTGAAGATCTGGGTGCCGCTTGTACCATCTCCCTGGAAGGTCATGCCGTTGAACTGGATGCTGGTTTTGCCGTTGGCGGTTTGTGCTGCCAGGTTAGTCGACAGATCCGTCAGCTGGGTTTTGTTGTCGGCAAAGCTGAATGGGGGTGCGGCTTTGACGACGGTATCGCCTTGCTGGAGGTTGTTGACGTTTTTGCTGCTGCCATAGGTGGCCTTGCCATGGGTAGAGCCACCATTGAAGGTAAGTTGATTACCGACGATGAGTGACATGCCCTGGTAGTTCTTCTGAGTGGTGTCCATGCTGAAGGCGGAGACGTTGAAGTTATGGCCTACTGCCATGGTACCGGCTACCTCACCACCGGTGGCGGTGTAGTCATTGAAGATGAAGGCGTTGAACTGGCCTGCCAGGCCCAGATCAGCACTGGTGAGGGCTGGTGGGGCAACCCAGTCGCATTAAATTCCCCAATTAAAAGTACTCACAAAGAAAATCTCAATTGCACTTGCGACTGAGAATGATTCTCATTTATAATAAATCCGATTAAAATATATTAGTCGTAAAAACTCCCCTTTTTACGATGCTCCCAGCCTCAAGCACGGTGCAATGAACGTGCGGGCTATGGAGTCGATCATGATACGCACCAGCCAGTCGCCGCTAGCCAGTGTTCAATTTTTCTAATTATTAGGAAACACGATGCTAAGCAAGACGCAAATCGCCCTGGCACTGGGTATGGCATGGGGCATGGCTCCGGCAGCAACTTTTGCACAAACACCAGGCCCGGTCCCTCCGACAGAAGCAACTACTCTCAAAGACATTACTGTCACTTCTACGCGTACCGCCAGGACAGTCGATAGCGTGCCCAACACCGTCACCGTCATCCCTGCTGCCAGGATAGAGCAAGAAGGTGGGCGCGATATCAAAGACCTGTTCCGCAATGAGCTCGACATCAGCGTGCGTGCTGCCCCTACCCGCTTTACAGCGGCTGGCAGCTCCACTGGTCGCGCTGGTAATGAAGGCATCAATATCCGCGGCCTGGAAGGCAATCAGGTCTTGATGCTGGTGGATGGTACGCGTGTACCGGGTAGTTTTTCGTTTGGCGCATTTGCGACAGGCCGTGGTGATTTCCTTGAACTCGATGGCATCAAGGCAGTAGAAATTTTGCGTGGCCCTACCTCCACACAGTTCGGCAGCGATGGTCTGGCTGGTGCAGTCAGCTTCCGCACCCTGGACCCGTCTGATCTGCTCAAAAAAGGCCAGTCTTTTGGCGGCTTCGTGCGTTCTGGCTATGCCACAGTAGACCGCTCATGGCGCAATACTGCCGCTATAGCCGGCGATAATGGTAGCTGGCAAGGTTTGCTGCTGCTCAGCGACCGCCGTGGTCATGAAACAGAAAACCGTGCCGACAATGACGCCAAAAACGTCAATCGCACTAAACCAAATCCCGTTGATTTCAACGCCCAATACCTGCTCGGTAAAGCAATTTTTAAAATCGATGGCAATCAGCAAATCGAAGCCAGCGTGGAAGCGCAAAAACGCACGCAGGATACTGATGTTTATTCTGCTCGCGCCGTCCCGCCGCTGGCATCCACCAGCACCCTGGACCTGGATACCCGCGACAAGGTAGAGCGCAATAAACTCAGCCTGGCGCACCGTTATAAAAACCTGAACTCCAGTTGGTTGCACAATGCCGAGACACGCCTGTACTGGCAAGATGCCAAGGTCAGCCAATACTCTGCTGAAGACAGGAACACCGCCGCAGACCGCACCCGCGACAATCACTACAACACCAAGATAGTAGGTTTGTCCAACATCATGGAAAGCAATTTCTCTGGTGCTGTAGAACAAAAACTCAGCTATGGCTTTGACTGGAACCGCACTGAAGTCACTGGCCTGCGTGATGGCACGGTAGCACCATTTGGTGAAACCTTCCCGGCCAAGCCTTTCCCTGACACGACTTACACGGTCACTGGTGCCTTCATCCAGGATGAGATAGAAGCTGGCAAATTCAGCATCATCCCCAGCCTGCGTTATGACCATTACAAACTCGCCCCATCCAGCACGGGCTACACAGGTGCAGTCGCTACCCTGTCTGACAGCGCAGTCACACCGCGCCTGGGCGTGGT
Organism: Undibacterium pigrum; assembly: GCF_003201815.1. GTDB lineage: Bacteria > Pseudomonadota > Gammaproteobacteria > Burkholderiales > Burkholderiaceae_D > Undibacterium > Undibacterium pigrum. Next base: position 286,232 of record NZ_QJKB01000007.1, on the reverse strand, counting down.
ATGGCAACTCGATACTGCCTTTGCACCTTATGCACAATTCGCCAAGGGCTTTCGCGCACCGACTCCTGACCAGGTCAACAATGGCTTCACCAACCTGGCATCTGGCTACACCAGCATAGGCAATTCACAACTGAAAGCAGAACGTGCTGACAGCTTTGAGATTGGCTTCCGTGGCAAGGTGCAGGGTTTGCGTTATTCCTTCGCCGCATTTGACAATAGCTATAAAGACTTCATCAGCCAGCAAGTAGTGCGTGGCACAGGCACTGCGGTTGACCCACTGGTATTCCAGTACATCAACCTGGCCAAGGCGCAAATCCGTGGTGCAGAAGCACGTGCAGAATTGCAAATCGACAGTAACTGGCAAGCCACTGCCGGTGTTTCCTACACCAAGGGCGACAGCGAAGTTGCTGGCGTAAAAACACCACTCGACACCATCAACCCGATGAAATTCCTGGCAGGCCTGCGCTATGACACAGCAGCCTGGGGGGCACGTGCGCAATTCCAGCATCATCAAGGCAAGCAGCTAGACAGAATCGCACCAGCAGCGACAACACAGTTTGCACCAGGTTCTTACCACGTCGTCGATCTCGGTGTCTATTGGAAACCTATGCCTAATCTGACAGTCAATGCCAATCTCAACAATGTCTTTGATACCAAATACTGGGCCTGGTCTGATGTACGCGGCCTGGCTGACAACACCAACGTCAAAGATGCTTACACCGCCCCTGGCCGGAATGCCCAGGTATCAGTTCGTTACGACTTTTAAGAAGGAACCGTCATGCCAGCCCAACATTTGAACCTGCAGCAAAATGCTAAAGTACGTGAAGAATTCGCCAGCATGCGCCGCGAGAAAAAAGCCAGACATCGTGACATCGCCGAAACCCTGGAGATCAGTGAAGGCGAGCTGATCGCCGCCCACGCAGGCACGGCAGCCATAGAAAGCAAATGCCTGCTGCGTGCCACCTGCCTGCGCGCAGAGTGGCCAGAAATTATCGCCGCGGTAGAAAGTCTGGGCGAAGTCATGGCCCTGACACGCAATCCTTCCTGCGTCCATGAAAAAACAGGCACCTACAGCAAAATCAGCCACAACCACCATGTCGGCCTGGTGCTGGCAGGTGAAATCGATTTGCGGATTTTTTATCAGCAATGGGCATTTGGCTTTGCCGTGACAGAGCAAACAGGAAGCGGCGAAGAGCGCAGCGAACAAAAAAGCCTGCAATTCTATGATGCGACCGGCACTGCCATCCACAAGATTTTCATCAAGCCACAAAGCAATGTAGAGGCGTATGAAGCGCTAGTCGCCAGCTTTGCCGCTGTTGAACAGCAAACCGGCATACAAACAAAAGACGCCGCAGAAAAAATGCTGGAACTGGCTGACAAGGATATCGACGTCACCGGCTTCCGTCAGGCCTGGGCATCCTTGCGTGACACCCATGAGTTCTTTGGCCTCATGAAAAAATTTGCCGTGACACGTACCCAGGCATTGCGCGTGGCTGATGCCCAGTTTGTACAGCAAATTGATGTAAGCAGTTGCCAGGACCTGTTGCAGGCAGCCGCTGCCGAAGCCGTGCCTATCATGGTATTTACCGGCAATGCCGGCATGATACAAATCCACTCCGGCCCGGTCAGCAAGATTGCCAAAATGGGCCCATGGGTGAATGTGCTTGACCCACGCTTCAACCTGCATCTGCGTGAAGACCATATCGCCAGTGCATGGGTCGTCAAAAAACCAACCACGGATGGCCTCGTCACTTCACTGGAATTGTTTGATGCCGACGGCGAAACCATCGCCATGTTCTTTGGCGAACGCAAACCCGGCAAGCCAGAACTCTGCGAATGGCGTGCACTGATCGACAACCTCTTGTCAGAAAGCCAGACATGCGCAGCATAAGTACAACAAATCACCTGCGCAGGCAGGCTTTGATGCAACTGGCAGGTTTGGCGGGCTTGGCTGGTTTCAGCCTGTTGCCATCCTTTGCCCAAGCCGCAACCGGCAAAGGCAAGCAGCGCATCATCAGCGTGGGTGGGGCAATCACCGAGATCATTTTCGCCCTCAATGCCAGCAATGACCTGGTTGCCGTCGATACCACTTCCAACTTCCCTGAGAGCGTGCAAAAACTGCCTAACGTCGGTTATGCCCGCGCCCTGTCGGCAGAAGGTGTACTGGCCCTGGCACCAACGCAAATCATCGCCAGCGAAGATGCAGGCCCGCCTGCTGTAATACGCCAGTTGACATCCTCCGGCATACCACTGGCGGTCTTGCCAGCTCATCACAAGTTTGAAGGCGTGCTCGACCGCATCAAGCAGATTGGTGAACTGACTGGCACACAAGCCCAGGCCGCTACCCTGATGCAGAGCCTGCAGCAAGAATGGACCAGGGTACGCACGCCGATAGAGCAGCGCAAAGGCAAAGGCCCCAAAGCCGTATTCATCCTTGCTCATGCACCTAACCAGATCATGGTGGCAGGTCGTGAAACCGCTGCCCATGCCGTGCTTGAATATGCTGGTGCCAGCAATGCCCTGACTGGGGCTAACGGCAGCAGCGGTTTCAGCGGCTACAAGCCTTTGACACCAGAAGCCATGATCGCAGCCCAGCCCGACATCATCCTCGTGACTGACCAGGGCCTGAAAGCCTCGGGCGGCATAGAGTCTGTGTTGAAATTGCCGGGTGTAGAACAAACACCGGCAGGCCGCAAGCGCCGCGTGCTGTCACAAGAAGCCATGCTCATGCTGGGCTTTGGGCCGCGTCTGCCATCGGCAATCAGCCAGCTTGACAGCGCAATCATCAAGGCTATGCAGGCATGAAAGCCTCAGTAGCCGTGTCTGGTGAAATGCCACCAAGTTTAAAGGCAAAGCTTTTGCAAGGCGGCAGGCCTGGCCTGCTGCTGGTGCTGAGTATCGCCCTGCTTGTCGCTTTACTGCTGAGTGTGCAATTCGGTGCCGTGCCTGTCAAATTGCAAGACTGGCTGACTCTGCTAGATTTCAGCGACGACCAGACTTTGACTGGCAGCAGCTATGTCTTGTGGAATATCCGCCTGCCACGTGCCCTGTTTGCAGTGCTGGTTGGTGCAGCACTCGGCATGTCAGGTGCATTGACACAAGGCCTGTTCCGCAACCCGCTGGCAGATCCCAATTTGCTGGGCATTACTGCCGGTGCGGCTGCGGCTGCGGGTTTGAGTATCGTTGTCCTGTCAGGCATACACTTGCCTATCCCCATGTCCTGGCGTATGTGGATCTTGCCTGTCACCGCATTCAGCGGCGCGCTGCTGGTTTGCTTTGCACTTGATCGTGTGGCGCGCTGGATTTCACCTGGCTCTATCGTTGGCCTGCTGCTGACTGGCATTGCCCTCAATGCCCTGGGTGCTGCCGTGCTGGGCCTGTGCACTTACCTGGCAACGGACGAGCAATTGCGCAACCTGAGTTTCTGGACCCTGGGTTCTCTGGCAGGTGCTAGCTGGCTGGCTGCTGGCCTGTTACTGGCATTGCTGTTGCCAGCCTGGTGGTGGATCAGGCGCATGATCAGCGCCATGAATGCCCTGGCCCTGGGCGAAGCTGCGGCTGCCCATGTCGGCATTGATGTACGCCGCTTGCGCACCCAGGTCATTGTGCTGGTCGCAGTACTGACCGGGTTTGCGGTAGCCTGGTGCGGCATGATAGGCTTCATCAGCCTGGTCGCCCCGCATCTGGTTCGCACCATGGGTGGGCCAGATCAAAGACAGGTAATACCGCGTTCCATGCTCATGGGTGGCTTGCTCTTGCTGCTGGCCGACACCGTGGCACGCTGCATCGCCATCCCGGCTGAAGTGCCAGTGGGTATTTTCACGGCCCTGCTGGGCAGCCCTTTCTTCCTGATCCTGCTGCGTAATGCACGTGGTCGCTTAGCCTGAATCGTCTACACAATCATGTTAATGAAAACCACCACACAACAGGGTTTGCTCCAGCTTGACGCCGTCTGTGCCAGGCTGGGCAAGAAAGACTTTGGGCCTTTCAACCTGAACATAGCAAAAGCAGAAAAAGTCGCCATACTCGGCCCCAGCGGTGCAGGCAAATCCACGCTGCTGAAGCTGCTGTCCCGTGAATTGAAAACCAGCAGCGGCGACATCGCTTTCCAGTCACGCCCGCTGGCAAGCTGGTCCTTGATGGAACTCAGCCGCCTGCGCGCCGTCCTGCCGCAAAACAGTGACGTGGCCTTTGGCCTGGAGACTGATCTGGTCATCAGCCTGGGTCGTGTCAGCCGAGCGCATGACCCTGATTTGGCAAACATAGTCAGGCAAGCAGCGGCCATGGCGCATGCGGCCCATTTGCTGGGCCGCCGCTTTGACAGTCTCTCTGGCGGTGAACAGGCACGCATACAACTGGCGCGCATCTTTGCACAACTATTGGATCAGCGCGATGGCCTGATACTCGTCGATGAGCCGCTGGCAGCACTCGACCCCGGCCTGCAATTTGACCTGCTCGCCAGCCTCGAAGAATATGCGACAGAACGCCAGCATGCCATCGTCGCCATCCTGCATGACATCAACCATGCCATGCAGGCGTTCGAACGTCTGCTGTTAGTCAAGAATGGCCAGCTCGTTGCTGATATCGCCAGCAACCGCGAAGCAGTACCAGCGCTGGAAGACTTATACAATATTGCCCTGACCTGCATGCACAATGAAGAAGGTGATTTGCTGGTCACCCCCTTGCGCGCCTCATCCCGCGCCAGGAAAAGCGCATAGCAAACCATATTGCCGAATGAGAGAGATCATGCAAAAACCGAAGATGCAGGAAATCAAGGCCTTTGTGCCTGCAAAGAATTTTGACACTTCTCTGGCCTTTTACCAGGATCTGGGATTTGAAGTCGTCTTCAGTGAAGATGGCATTGCCCATCTCAACTATGCGCAATGCAGCTTCATGCTGCAAGAGTTCTATGTCGCTGACCATACCAATAATTTCATGATGTACATCCTGGTCGATGACGTCAGTATCTGGCACGAGTTCATCGCCTCATCCGGCATTGCAGACAAATACCAGGTACGCCTGACCCCAGTCGTTGAACAGCCTTATGGCATGCGCGACTTTACCATCACAGACCCAAGCGGCGTCTTGTGGTTCATAGGCCAGGAAATTGACACAAGGGATACATGCAGCAATGCGTAATTTAACTCGATTCACAAGTGTAGCCGCAGCCCTGGCCACCGCCAGCCTTTTGTCAGCATGCGCGACCCAGCCTGAAAAACCAGTCAGCAGCAACATCCTGCTCCTTGGCGAAGTACATGACAATCCCGAAGGGCATGCACAACGCTATGTCGACCTGAAAAAATTGGTCGTCGCAGGCTGGCGCCCCGCCATCGCGATGGAACAGTTCGACCGCGAAAACCAGGCTGAACTCACCCAGGTACAGACAACTTGCACCGATGCCGACTGCATCATCGCCAGGGTCGGCAACAAGCGCTGGGAATGGCCGCATTACCGTCCCGTCATCCAGCTTGCCATCGATTACAAGCTGCCGCTACTGGCCGCCAACCTGTCACGTGCCGATGCTGCCCGCGTCATGCGTGAGGGCTATGCCGCAGTGATCGACAAAAACACCATCAGCAGTTACAAGCTCGACCAGCCCCTGCCTACCGCCATCGTCGATGGTCAGCGTGCCGCCATCGAAGGCGGCCACTGCGGCAAGATGCCCGACAATATCGTCCCCAGCATGGTCAGGGCACAAGTCGCGCGCGATGTCATCATGGCCAAAATCGTCACCGACAATGCAGACCGTGGCGTCGTCCTGCTGGCTGGCAATGGCCACGTCAGGCGTGATCTTGGTGTACCTGCATGGCTGCCCACCAGCCAGCAAGCCGGCGTGCAAGTCCACGGCTATATAGAAGCATCATCTGAAACTGCAGCAGAAAAAGCTGGCATGTATGACAGCAGCCATGTCGTCAAAGCCCATACCCGTGCTGATCCATGCGCCAGCATACCCGCACCCAAGGCTTCATCTTAATCCACACTCAGAGGAACACATGAAACATCAGCCATCAGCCAACGCTTGCCAACACCTGGGCCTGGCCTCAAGCAAAGTAGGCGAAATCATGATCTGCCCAGAATGCGGCGTGGTTCATCTGTCCTTGAATCATGTGTCGTTACGCTTTGATGTAGAGGCTTTCCGTGTACTCGCCTACATGATGGCCGAAGCCCAGCTAAATATAGAAAGCTATGAAGCCCGCCTGCCCAAAAAAGCGGAAGCACCTCACGTCACTGGCTTTGAGATAGCACCGGGCAAAAAAATGCATTAAACGGACAGAAGCAAAATCGCCCGCTGCAAGTCGGCAAGCGCAGTAAATCTGGCTGTTTTGCATCGTCCCTTACCCAAGGAGTGAAGTATGTGTGAACACGACAAACACAGTAAGGCATTAACAACCGAGACCACACCGGCAGGCTCACGCCGTCGCCGCATCTGGGATTTGTCGCATGAATGCCATTGCCCCGTCATCGGCGTCTGCATACCACTGCCTACGTTGCGCCGCATCGTCAACAAGGCCATGAATGGCCAGGCCATTGCCGAAGATTATGAGATACATGTAGGCGCCATCTCAGAATGTGGCCGCCGCAACCGCCTGTCAGAAACCATACAGCAAGAGCTGGAACAGCGCTATGCCCGCACCATACAGGAGTTTCGCGCCGCCAAGACGGTAGAAGCTGTGACCCACATGTGGCTGGCAGCCATCGATAAGGGCGATGTTGCTGGCGCCTTCTGGGCTGCGCTGACACACCCGCGTTGCAATGCCGAATTACAGGATGGCCTGTGCCGCGACATGCATATGTTACAACACCAGGCCGGTGCCAGCGTGCGCATTGATATTAACCGCTTCAATGCCCTGGTAGAGCAGAATAAACTGCTGACCCGTGAACTTGGTCGCGTGCAGGAAAGACATAAGCACACCCTGGCAGAAAAAACCCGCGAGATAGAACAACAGAATACCCAGCTCATACAATTACGTGCAGAAAACATAGGCAAGGACAGCAGTATCCACTTCCTCAGTTGCGATATCGCCGCCCTCAAGGCAGAAGTGCCAGAACTGGAAACCCGCCAGCGCCTGCTCAAGAAAATCGAGCAGATGGCTGAACGCCAGACCGAAATGGAAAACCAGGTACGCGAGCTAAAACAAAAACTCGCAGAAGCCAACAAGGCCGCCGCAGATATGCAAGAACAGGCAGCCGAGCAAAGCAGGCAACAGCCCGAAGAAAAGATCTACCCCATCACCCTGCACCTGAAGCAAAAGACCGTGCTGTGCGTAGGTGGCCGCAGTGGCAATGTACCGACTTACCGTGATCTCATAGAACGCATAGGCGGCCGCTTCGCCCACCATGATGGTGGCCTTGAAGACAACCAGAGCCTGCTCGACGCCAGCCTGGCCGCCGCCGACCTCGTCATCTGCCAGACCGGTTGCATCAGCCACACCGCCTACTGGCGCGTCAAGGATTTTTGCAAACGCACAGGCAAACGCTGCGTCTTTGTAGAAAACCCCAGCGTCTCATCACTGGCCCGCGGGCTGGAGAAATTCTCTGAAGATGAAGCCGCACATGCAGAAATGACCAGCCAATAAAACCAGCGCAATTCCTCTGTAGGAGCGGCTTCAGCCGCGAACAGCAAATGCAGCAATGCTTGATCACGTATAGCGCATGCAACAGAGCATTCGCGGCTAAAGCCGCTCCTACGAAAAATCAACACCATCAACAGTGAGCACCTCACTTCAGCACATCTGCTGCATTCACGATATCGACTCCCTGCATCTGTCCCAGCCAGCTATCAAACCAGGGTTTGTGGGAAAGGCCTACGACAGAAAGCACACGGGCTCCCGGGCGTTCACGGAAAGTTTCACGAATATTGGCGACCATGCGCATATTGCGTATCTCCCAGCCAGCTACCCACATCTGCGGGTAAGCCTCAGGTGATTTGGCGCGCATCGCAGGCACAACATTGGCTTCTGCGTAAATGCGCAAACCCTCAGGTTCACTGATGTAGCGATACAAAGGCAAAAGATCTGTCGCACCTGACAATTCTGCTTCCCGTTTCTCCCACTCTTTTAACAGCGTACTACCGGCCGCCCAGGCATTTTCTATTGCGCGTACAAAGGCTTTAATGTCAGGCACATCAATACGGTCACCTGTATGGTTATCCACCGCATATACACGCTGCAATCCCAGGCGCGCTGCCAGACGAGCAGCAATCTGGTAATTTTCGTTATTGCTCTTTGAGGTCTGTATGAGTTTCTCTACCAGCGCCTCATTCAAACCATCCCCGGCACGGCGTTCAGTTTCTGGCAGTTGCAACCACTGCACATAGGCAGAAGCCATGTCATAAGATGCCATGAACAAGGCAGCAAGACGACGGCGCTGAGCCGCCGTTGCCTGAGTTGGCCATGCCTTCAGCATCTTGTTTGCTTCAAGCATCGCCGCTGGCGCATCCAGTCCGGTAGCCAGCCTGGCCACTTCGACCGATGCGCAATAGTCGGCACCGTACCTGGCGACATGGCGGGCAGCCATATCACATTCTTCACCAGACTCAGTTTCTATCGTAATAATCTCTGGCTTGAATTTCGCCAGCTTATCGAGCACACCGTCCAGCGATGCAGGCTTGAAGCTGGCTGGCATGCTGTTCAAATGCACAGTCCCCAACACCAGTACCTGGGCACGAGGCCCGTTCATATCGCGATCCAGCTTCGTCAGATCAAGCTGCGCCTGCGCCAAGGCGGGCGTCGTTACGCTTGCAAGTAAAATCCAGTTTACCCATTTCACCATGTCTTATCTCCTGTTTAATAAATCACGTGAATGTAGGAGATACCGGATGCATGAACAAGAAGAAATGGACAGGATGCGTTTATTGCTGGATGGGATGCAAAAACGACAGAGTAAAATGGCGCACGAAATACATTCACACCAGACGAACACAAGAACTATCACTCAATCGCAGCAAGCTCAAGTCAACTCTATACTCTGCAAATTCAAATAACTACTCTCCCGTATCGTCGTCACAAAATCACTGAAATAAGCCTTGGCCGACAAATCTGGCAGGCAGGCTGCATACAGTCTGCCAGTCAAACCATCCGCAGTAATGCGCTTGGGCAGTACATAATCGCGGTTCACATAATTTTGCGCGGCCCACACCGGCAGGGTGGCAATGCCGCGCTTGCTGGCGACCAGTTGCAGCATGGCGACTGTCAGCTCGGTCGTGCGGCGCGTGGTATTTATCCCGGCGGGCTTCAAGACCTGGCGTACCACGTCCAGCATTTCATCAGGTACAGGATAGGTGATCAGGGTATCAGTCGCAAAGTCTTGCGCCACCAGATAGTCACGCTTGGCCAGCGCATGGTCTTTGGCGATCAAGGCGACAATCTCGAAACGGAACAGAGGATGATAAGCCACGCTTTCATCCGCATCCATTTCCGACACGATGGCAACATCCGCCTTGTGGCTATACAGCAGCCCTACAGGGTCAGCCTGGAAGCCGGAGACTATATCCAACTCCACCTCAGGCCAGCGCTGGCGGAACAAGTCCATGGCAGGCATGAGCCAGTCAAAGCAGGTATGACATTCCACCGCAATACGCAATTGCCCTGCCACGCCCTGTGCCAGACGTGCCAGGTCGCGTTCGCAATTGGCGACTTGCGGCAGGATACTGTCGGCCAGTTGCAGCAGGCGTTCACCGGCAGGCGTGAAGCGTATGGGCGTCGTCTTGCGCTCGAACAGCGGCACGCCATGATGCTCTTCCAGCAACTTAATCTGGTGCGACAGGGCAGACTGTGTGACATTCAGCAAGACCGCGGCCCGCAATAAATTGCCGGATTCACGCAGGGCATGCAGGGTTTTAAGGTGGCGTAGCTCTAGTATCGATTGCATTATGAATGAAATTCAAGTTAATTCTTAAAATATGTCGTTTGAATCATAATCAATTCTAACCCATCATAAGCTCAATATGATTGGAGAATAACAAATGACCATCGCACACACACTTGGCTTCCCCCGTATCGGCGCCCAAAGAGAATTAAAATTTGCACAAGAATCCTTCTGGCGCGGCGACATCACCGAAGCGACTTTGCGTGAAACCGGCAGCGACCTGCGTGCCCGCCATTGGGGTTTGCAAAAGCAGGCGGGCCTGGATTTCGTCAGCGTTGGCGACTTTGCCTGGTATGACCAGGTCTTGAACACACTGGCCCTGCTGGGTGCCCTGCCCCGCCGCTTTGGCTTTGATGCCAAACAACTGACGCTAGCAGATTATTACCTCGCCGCCCGTGGTAACCCTCAGCATTTTGCGATGGAAATGACCAAGTGGTTTGACACCAATTACCACTACCTCGTACCAGAATGGACAGCAGATACCAGCTTTGATGGCGGCACAGACTGGCTGTTTGAAGAACTGGCGCAAGCACAGTCCCTGGGTCATGCCGCAAAAGCCACCCTGATTGGTCCGCTGACTTTGCTCTACCTCGGCAAAATCAAAAGTGGCCTGACACATAAACTGGATTTGCTGCCCAGGATCATTCCCGCCTACCAGCGCCTGCTGGCACGCCTGCAAGAACAAGGGGTGGAATGGGTACAGATAGACGAACCAATACTCGCACTGGACCTGGATAACGCCTGGCTGGATGCCTTTATCCTGTCCTACAATGCCCTGGCGCAAAATACGCCCAAGGTTTTGTTGTCCACCTATTTTGAATCAGTACAAGAGCGCACCGCCCTGCTACACGCCCTGCCCATCACTGGCCTGCACCTGGATCTGGTACGCGCACCACAACAATTGCGCACCCTGCTGGCTAACTGGCCGCAAGGCCGCGTCCTGTCTGCCGGTGTTATTGATGGCCGCAATATCTGGCGTGCCGACCTCAGCAGCTTGCTGGCCGACTTGCACGCTGTCCACGCACAACTCGGCGACAACTTGTGGCTGGCCCCAAGCTGCTCCTTGCTACACGTACCTGTAGACCTCGCAACAGAAACTGCAATCGATGCAGAAACCCTGAGCTGGCTCGCCTTTGCCACACAAAAACTCGATGAAGTCGTCGCCCTGAAACAGGCACTGAATGGCAATGCAGATAAAGTCGCGCATCAATTCACAGCCGCCGACCAGGCCATCGCCAGCCGCCGCAAATCAGTACGCATCCACAATCCCATCGTACAAAAACGTCTGGCCGCCATCACCGAGCAGGATGTCACCCGCCACAATGCATTCAAGCAGCGCATAGGCCAGCAACAGCAACGCTTTGCCCTGCCGCTGTTTCCCACGACCAGCATAGGTTCATTCCCGCAAACCAGGACTATACGCCAGGCCCGCGCCACCTATAAGCGCGGTGATTTGTCCCACCTCGAATACCTCGAAGCCATGCGCGCAGAAATCCGCCTCGTCGTTGAGCAACAAGAAAAGCTGGACATTGATGTACTGGTCCACGGCGAGCCAGAACGCAATGACATGGTCGAATACTTCGGCGAGCAACTCTGGGGCTATGGCTTCACCCTGAATGGCTGGGTGCAAAGCTATGGCTCACGCTGTGTCAAACCGCCCTTCATCTATGGCGATGTGTACAGGCCAGAAGCCATGACAGTCAGCTGGAGCGAATACGCACAGAGACTCACCAGCAAACCCATGAAAGGCATGCTCACCGGCCCCGTCACCATGCTGCAATGGTCTTTCGTGCGCGACGACCAGCCGCGCTCCACCACCGCCCTGCAAATCGCCCTGGCCCTGCGTGATGAAGTCGCCGACCTTGAAAAAGCTGGCATAGGCATGATACAGATAGACGAACCCGCCTTCCGCGAAGGCCTGCCATTGAAACAGCAAGACTGGTCCGCTTACCTCGACTGGGCAGTACGCGCATTTAAATTGAGTTCTGCCGTCGTCAGGGATGATACGCAAATCCATACCCACATGTGCTATTCAGAATTCAACGACATCCTGCCCTGGATAGCCGCCATGGATGCCGACGTCATCACCATAGAAACCTCACGCTCTGACATGGAATTGCTCGACGGCTTTGGCGAATTCGCCTACCCTAACGACATAGGCCCCGGCGTCTACGACATCCATTCGCCGCGCGTCCCCAAAGTCAGCGAAATGCAAAGACTACTACAAAAAGCCCGCAGCGTACTCCCCGACGCCCGCCTCTGGGTCAACCCCGATTGTGGCCTCAAAACCCGCGACTGGCCAGAGACGATAGCTGCTCTGGAAAACATGGTGCAGGCGGCCAAGTTGTTGCGGGCGACTGTGGCGGTGGATGATGAAGAACATCAGGATTGTTGCTGATAAGGCCGCCAGCCATGCTCAAACTGGCGTTTCTTGATGCACCTCAATTGACAATGCAGCCAGCTATGCCATATTGAAAGCTGGCATAGGCGCTATGCCCGTACAGCGTTTCATATTGGCTTATATGGACCACATCCTTGCACGGCTTGCCAGCGACAGCTTTTATCACTTGTCCCATGCATCCCTGACGGGCAGTCGCTGTCAGGGACTGGCCTGCTTTGCTGCAAGGCAGCTAGATCCTGCGAGCTGGAAACAGGCGTGCCAGAGCAGCCCCACCGTATTTTGCCTGGGCCAGTGTTATCTTGGCCCTGCTCGGCAGGGTGAAGATGCACTACCCCATATCGCCAGCCATGCCCGCACATCAGTCCTGCTCGGCAATGTCGCCAACGCTGCAGTACTTGATCTGGCAGAGTATTGCAAGACAGGCGGCGGACAGGCTTTGCACCAGGTCCTGCGCATGGACAGCGCCGCTGTCATACAGCAGATCAGCGCTTCAGGCTTGCGTGGCCGGGGCGGTGCCGCCTTCCCTACGGGTCTGAAATGGCAATTGCTGGCCGAGCAAAAAGCGGACTGCAAATACCTTGTCGCCAATGCCGATGAAGGCGACCCCGGCAGCTTTAGTGACCGCCTGCTGATGGAGAGAGACCCTTACCGTCTGATAGAAGCAATGCTCATCGCTGGCATTACCGTCGGTGCAAAACAAGCTTACATCTACCTGCGTCGTGAATATGAGCAAACAGCCGTTATCTTGCAGGCGGCAATAACACAGGCGCGAGCGGCAGGCTGGCTAGGGCCGCATGTACTTTGCAGCGCACATGCCTTTGACATCAGCCTCGTCATTGGCAAAGGCAGTTACCTGTGCGGTGAAGAAACCGCCATGCTCAATGCTATCGAAGACAAGCGACCAGAAGCCAGGCTGCGCCCACCGCAAATCACCGAACTGGGTTTATACAGCAAACCCACGCTGGTCAATAATGTCGAAACCCTGTGCGCCATCCCCTGGATCATCACCCATGGCGCTGCCGCCTACGCGGCCCTGGGCACGCCAGAAAGCCCTGGCACCAAGCTCTTGTCACTCAATGCTGTCTTCAGGCGGCCTGGCCTGTATGAAGTCGAATTTGGCATCAGCCTGGGTGACATTGTCGATAAGCTCGGCCTGGGCCTGAAGCAAGGCCAGCTCAAAGGCCTGATGATAGGTGGACCTCTGGCAGGTGTGATACCAGCACAATTGCTTGATACCCCGCTCGCTTATCAAAGCCTGCAGCAAATTGGCGGTGCGGTCGGCCATGGCGGCGTCATCGCTTTTGATGACAGTTGCAGCATTGCCGAACTGGTGGCGCAGGTATTTCGCTTTGGCGCATTTGAATCCTGCGGCAAATGCACGCCCTGCCATCACGGTGCAGCAGAAATCGCCCGCCACTTTGACGACATACTGCAAGGAGGGCATTGGAATGCAGACCGCTGGCAAGCCCTGGTAAGCGCCCTTGCCGATGCCAGCCTGTGCGGCCACGGGCGCGGCCTGGCAGAGTTCGCCCAGTCAATTCAACGCCACTACCATGCGGAGTTGCAGACATGCCTCACATCAGTATAAATGGCCAGGCATGCACATTGGCAGAAGGCAGCAGCCTCTTGCAAGCCTTGCGCGACAATGGCTGCCAGCCACCTCACCCCTGCCATGATGACAGACTCAAGCCCATAGGCGCATGCAGGCTATGCCTGGTGGAAGTCGAGGGGCAAGCCCGCCCTGTCCCCAGTTGCGCCACCGCAGTCACTGAGGGCATGGTCGTACATACAGCTACAGCTCGCCTGCAATCGCTGCTGCATACCAACCTGTCGTTACTGGCGGATGGTTATCCGGCCAAGGCAGTGCATGAACAGGCTGAGCACCCCTTCCATCAATTGCTGGTTAAACATGAGGTGAACGCCGGTAGCAATCACCAATCACCTATTTTCAAGGATGACAGCCACCCTTATCTAGGCATAGACATGGACAGGTGCATACACTGCCAGCGCTGCGTACGCATCTGCGACGAAGTACAGGGGCAATTTGTCTGGAAAGTCTGGGGCAAGGGCGAGCAAACCCATATCGCCCCGGCAGATGGCAAGAGCCTGCTCAGCAGTGGCTGCGTATCATGCGGTGCCTGCGTCGACACCTGCCCGACCGGCGCAATTTTTGACAAGCGCAGCACAGGGCCGGTTGATCAATGGACCAAAACCACCTGCGTCTATTGCGGCGTCGGATGCCAGATGGAAGTCGGCAGCCACGACAATAAAGTCGTCGCCATCAGGCCAACGGATAGCCCGGTCAATCACGGCCATCTGTGCGTCAAGGGCCGCTATGCCTACGACTTTACACACGCCCCGGATCGCATCACCCACCCCATGCTGCGCAGGGGCAGTGACTGGCATGCAGTTTCATGGGAAGAAGCCCTGAGCTTCACCGCCAGCCGCCTGCAAGAACTGCGCAACAAGTACGAAGCAGACAGTCTGGGCGTATTAAGTTCAGCCCGCGCCACCAACGAAGAAAACTATCTCGCGCAGAAATTCGCCCGCGTCGTGCTGGGCACCAACAATGTCGATTGCTGCGCTCGGGTTTGCCATCAGCCGTCTGCCAAAGCCCTGAAGACCATGCTGGGCACAGGTGCAGCGACCAATTCATTTAGTGACATAGAACACACCAGCCTGTTCATGCTGTGTGGTTGCAACCCTACAGAAAACCACCCCATCGTCGGCGCCCGCATCAAACAGGCAGTACGCGCCGGGGCTGGCCTCATCGTCATCGATCCACGGCGTACCGAGCTGGCAGCCTGCGCCGATATACACCTGGCCTTGCGCCCCGGCACCAACGTGCTGCTGTTCAATGCCATGGCCGCCACCCTGCTCGAAGAAGGTTTGCAGGATGACGACTACATCGCCATGCGCGTTGATGGCCTGGCAGGCTTCAGCAGTTTCATCACAGCCTATGCGCCAGAACAGGTCGCCAGCCAGTGCGGTGTCACGTCAGGCGACATACGCCGAGCTGCGCGCATGTATGCCCTAGCCAAACCCGCCATGTGTTTTCATGGTCTTGGTATGACAGAACACCTGCAAGGCACGCAAGGCGTCATGAGCCTGATCAACCTCGCCCTGCTGACAGGCAACCTGGGCAAGCGCGGCAGTGGCATCAACCCCTTGCGCGGGCAAAACAATGTGCAGGGTTCAGCCCAGATGGGTTGTGAACCAGCTTCGCTGACCGGCGCGCAAAACCTGGCCGATGCCAAAGTACGTGCCAGCTTCGAGCAAGCCTGGGGCACAAACTTGCCAACAAGCGCAGGGCTGGATTTGCCTGCCATGCTGGCAGCCGCCAGTTCTGGTAAGTTCAAAGCCATGTGGGTCATGGGATATGACATCGCCATGTCTATGCCCAATGCCAGTCAAACCCTGGCAGCCCTGGCGCAACTTGAACTCGTCATTGTGCAAGACCTCTTCCTTAACGAAACTGCCAAGGCGGTGGGCCACGTCTTCTTCCCTGCTGCCAGTGTTTTTGAAAAAGACGGCAGCTTTATGAACGCCGACCGTCGCGTACAAAGAGTCAGGCAAGTCGTCAACAGCCCTGGTGAGGCTAAACCAGACTGGCAGATCATCACAGAACTGGCCAGGCACATGGGCCATGAGCAGGGCTTCAAATTCGATGCGCCGCAAGCCATTTGGAATGAAATACGCAGCGTCTGGCCTGCTGGTGCAGGCCTCAGTTACCAGCGCCTGCAAAACGAAAGCCTGCAATGGCCCTGCCCCGCAACTCTAGACGACAATCATCCCGGCACCGCCATCCTGCACCAGCAAGGTTTTGGAGCTGGCCCCAAAGCCAGCCTGGCCTGCATAGACTATCAGCCCACGGCAGAAGTCTGTGATGATGACTACCCCCTGCTACTGACAACAGGCCGCGAGCTATATCACTTCAATGCAGGCACCATGACTTACCGCAGCCCCAATGCTGTACTCAAACCCACCGACACCCTCGACATCTCACCAGCCGACGCCCGGCTGCTGGGCCTTGCACAAGGCCAATCTGCCAGGATCAGCAGCCGCTATGGCACAGCCGTCCTGCCTGTCAACATCACAGACAAAATGCAAGTCGGCCAGTTGTTTTGTAGCTTCCACCGCGCAGACCTGAACGTCAATGCGCTGACCTCACCTTACTGCGATAATCTGGTGCATGCGCCGGAATACAAGGTCACTGCGGTGAAGGTTAAAGGGCTGACTGCAGAATAGGTTTTGGTTTTTTTTGAAGGAAATTTCTGCTCTGCGGCAATGCGTCCTAAACTACCGAAAACAGTTGATCGTGATGCTTGATGCACCGCCCCATCCAGTCCAATTTCTTGATTTAGTCTTGCATGTCCAAACCAAATAACACCAAGCGTATACATTTGCGCTGGATAATTAAAGCGACAGATCTGAATGACGTGTTATCAGCTATGTTTTACACACTCGTCAAATTCAAGGATTCTTCACCCACACAGGCGTCATCGCCATCACCTGCGGAGGACCAGACAGCAAAGGTTCAGCATCGGCCAAATATGCAGCATAGCTGGCTGTCTGTAAAAATGCTTGCGAGGCTTCTGCACTACTGTATTGCTGAAAGGCGCAGATAACATCCGGATCGGCATTATCGAAACAGTAGAAATAAGCCAGGTGACCGGGGTTGGCAGTAATCGCCGGGGCCATGTGTTTTTCCCAGACCTGCTGCACTTCATCGCGCTTGCCGGGCTGGGTTTTGTGTTTGATGATGACCGCAAAAGAACTCATAGGGATTCCTGTCATATGTTTGTGTAGATTAATTATGCAGTATGTTCGTAAAATGAATAATCCGGGTGCTGGCAAAGCACACCAGACACGCCCAGTTACAGGTCGCATTGGGTGTACTGCCAACATGATTAATTTTACAACATCAACAGAAAACTTTTTCTCTTAAGCAGATGCATGTCCGACTGCATCCTTACTGACCCACAGCAGATCGACCATTACCAGGAAACAGTGAAACGTCCTATTAATGAGCCCCTCCTCCACCAGGATCAATTAATCATGCATATCTTGCATTCCATGACTGCAATAGTGCATTCTGTCGCTTGGCCGGAGTATTTACCCTGGCAATTCATTATGCTGTAGTTTCTTTCATCAACCACACCACGGAAACCCATCATGCGTGCTTACCGTCAGCCATTACCATCCCGTGCAACTACAAAATCCATCGCATTGCTTGGCCTGATTGCCTTTTCTCTTGTCGGTTCCAGTGTCTATGCGGGGACTACCCTGCCAGCCGTAAAGTCGCTTGCAGGGCAATGTGATGCCATCCTCCAAGGGGTGTCTGATGCCGGGCCAGGTACCGTGGTACTTGCCGCGCGCAAAGGTGAGCTGATTTGTACTTCGGCACGAGGCATGGCTGATATCGAATTAGGCCTGGCATTGAAGCCTGAGCATAAATTCCGGATAGGTTCCATCACCAAGCAGTTCACCGCCGTTGCATTATTAAAATTGGTAGATCAAGGCAAAGCCAGGCTGGATGACCCCTTATCCAAGTACCTGAGTGATTTTCCTGATGGCAGCAAAATCACCTTGCTGCAGTTACTCAATCACACCGCTGGCGTAGGCGAACTCACCAGCACCCCAAAATTTGGAGAGACGACGCAAAGGATAGACACCAACAGCAAAGACCTGGTCAAATCGATCAGCGCCTTACCGGCAGACTTCGCCCCAGGCACTTCATGGAAATACTCCAATTCTGGTTATATCCTCTTGAGTTCCGTGATCGAAAAAATCACCGGTAAAAGCTGGAATCTCGCCCTGGATGAATTAATCTTCAAGCCACTCAATCTCAAGGATACTGGCTGGGAAAACCCCGAGCAAGTCTGGCCTGGCCTGGTACGTGGTTATCAAAAAAATGCCCAGGGAGGCTATGCCCCTGCCAGCCCTATCAGTATGACCGTACCACAAGGTGCAGGTGCGATGATTTCCACCGTCAATGACTTGTGGCGCTGGAACGAAGCCCTGCATGGCGGCCGCCTGTTGTCGGCAGCATCGTATCAGCAAATGACGACGCCACAAGGTACAGCGGTAAAAGGCCGCTATGGTTTCGGCATAGTTAACAATCAGGTGCGCGGTCATTCTGCCTTTTGGCATAACGGCGGCATCAATGGCTTCGTTTCTGGTCTGACGTATATACCAGAAAGCGGCACCACGGTCGTGCAACTGAATAACCTCGAGGGTCCACCCGGCCCTTATCTCATGCAATTGGCAGCGCAGGTCATAGGCGACCCTTTTGTTGTTCTCACGCGCGAAAAATGGACCGAAGAAAGCATGAAGAATGCGCAAGGCATCTACGCCAAAGATGGTGTGACACGTACCATCAAATTCCAGGATGGCAAACTCTATTCCCGACGCCAGGGCGGAAAAGACCTGGCACTCGTGACAGCGACACAAGAGCGACTCGGTTTTGACATAGATCCACTCAACTGGATGGAATTGGTACGCGATGGGCAGAAAAAAATTACCGGACTTAACTTTTACCCGCAAGGCAGTTCAGCAAGTGAGCTCTGGACACGCCAGGGTGACCTGCCAGCAGAAACAACAGCCCCGACACTGAGTGAAGCCCAACTCGCACGACTTGTCGGTTCATACACCAGCCCAGCATTCAGTGTCGATGTCAGGCGCACTGCCAAGGGCGGTCTGGAAGTGCAGGCTAAAGGTCAACCCAGTGCCGAGATTGTGGCTACAGATGTCAATAAATTCAAACTCACCATCGTCGATGCAAGCCTGGAATTTGATGCACAAGGACCGCTCGCAGAAAACGTCATTTTGCGCCAGGGTGGGCAAGAAATAAAAATGCAGCGCGTCAATGGGAAATAGGCTTGGTCTGAAACTACAACAGGTGGTTGAGGGCGGCTATCGCGACTGATGAGGAAGAGTGCCGGAATTGTCGATGTTTCTTGTCTCAACCAAATTAATTTTCAGCGAAGGTACATGTTCGCTTTATTGTGAGTATGTACCGTTGTACTGCATAACTTATGTCTTGCGTCGTGCATATGAACCTTGAATGATCGTGAAATCTTCCCAACACAATTGCAATGCCAGATTTTATTTCAGACGCACACGCCCAGCTAAAAGAGCTTCAAATAAAACTAATACTTTATTGACGTCATTCCAGCATGCATTTAGCTGGAATCCAGCGGTGTTCTTAGCATGAGTTATGCACTATAGCCATATACATTTCTTGCACCGTAAAGATAA
The DNA here is from genome assembly GCF_003201815.1 of Undibacterium pigrum. Classification (GTDB taxonomy): domain Bacteria; phylum Pseudomonadota; class Gammaproteobacteria; order Burkholderiales; family Burkholderiaceae_D; genus Undibacterium; species Undibacterium pigrum. The sequence continues at coordinate 266,704 of NZ_QJKB01000007.1, read as the reverse complement.
AAACATCTTTTCATGCTGCTTTTTTTTGTAGATTGATACTATGATTACCACATCTACATCTCAATGCATCCGCTTCCCCGTGTTCAGGTGATGAATAAAGCACGGAATTGCATTTTTCACAGGAAAATGCATCAACTAATGATTTGTATGTTGCTACAACTGACTCAAAATCATTTTTCTGAAAATTGGCCCATTCATTAAAATGCACTGCCGCATTAATTTGCCATTGCTCTACATTTGAAGCCTGAACTACCTCATTAAATTTTTTTTCAAATTCTGAAATAGCAGTTACATTATCATTTTGTCCCCATGACTGCGCAGCAGACTTTCCTTGTTTAATCAACTTTTTCATTTTTGAAATAGAGTTTGGGAGCAAGTCTCCAAGAGTGAATTGTGCATCTCCCCGAAACTCGACCTGAGCACGAAGTACTTGACATACCTCCTTTGCAAAATACTCCAAGAAATGGCGTAGCAAGGCTGCCGCAGCTCTAACATCGTTACGCTCTAACAAAAGCGAAATTTCTTCCCAAGCATCTCTATCACTCCATTCGGTCGGACCGATGTCTACATTCCATGTTCGAAAATGAGCGTATCGTTTTGGTTCAATTAAACCAACTGTTTTCATATGACGAAGCCAAATTTCATCATGAGTTGTCAGTAAAAATTGCGTGTTAGGAAATTGCTCGAGGAGCATTTTGCTAACTTCACGGCGATGTCCTGAATCTACCGACATCAACACATCGTCAAGCACAGCAAAAGTAAATGAATCTTTTGCTAAGTAATCCATTAGTGCCAAGTAGAGACATAGCCCCATTCCATCTTGATGTCCTTCACTATGATATGCGCCAGGTGGGAAATAACCTCTCCCGTAAAAATCCACATCAAAACCTAATTTACCTATTGATGGTTGAAGTTGTGCTTGAAAAGCGTCTTCATCATCATGATTCACAATTCTGTACAACTTACTGAAGGTGGCTTCTACATTTTTATAAATGGTTTCAAGTGCAGCAGTAGTTACTCTCGCATATGTGTCAAATACAAATTGAGCTTTTGTTCTGCTTTTTTCTGCTTTTTCAAGTTTCGATGACGCAGTACGGTACACCTCTAACTTTTCTTGACTAACAATCAAATAATCGCGAGCTGCATCTTGCTGTGTCGGTTCAGGTAATTTCGAAATAGCTAGTTCAAGTTGTGCAAGATTGATTTCAAGCTGTTTTGATGTCACGTTTTCTAATGACAGAGCATTACAGGTTTCACTTAACGGGAGAAAATTTTTTAACGCAGTTGAACGTTGTAAAATATCCTCAACATACCGATTTATTGGAGCACAATCAATTGGCGGGTTCAGCAAAGGCCCCATGCGCTGCAATGCGGTTGCTGAGCTTTGTATTTCATCCAATATCATTATGATTGGACGAATATCACGTTCGACTTCTTTTTTACTGGCTGATGCAACTTCAAATTTTTGAAGTTTAATAGTAAGTTTTTGTCGCAGCTCTTGAGGGTCCCATTGGACATCACATACCGGGCAAATCTGTTCATCAAAAAAATTTAATGCGCTTTGCAAAAATGATTCTCTAGATGCATTTTTTAAAAATTCCTCATCTTTTGAGAGTGCGCTGACAGTCTTTGAGACAGCGACACACTGCGATAAGAAGACACTGTCTTGTAGTTTTTTGACTTTCTCATTAAATGCATTAAGGTCTATTTCTGCCTGGTTTTTTACAATTTTAGATACAGGAATTTTGTTCTCTGAAGAGATAGTGCCTTCTTTGATTGAGGTGTTAGCATCTAATTTCAAAAGAGGCGGTAAATTCAGGCCGCTTCGCTTTTCATTTGCAGCGACTAAGATCGCATTATCAGAAATTTCAGTTATGCCCATTGAACGCATTAAAGCCGTTTCGGCATCGTTTTTTACTCCTTTCGCAGATTTTTCTTCTCGATCTTTGGCATTTGCTATTTTTTGAAGAAGCGATCGAACTGTTTCGACCTCTTCAAGTTTTAACAACTCTTGCACCTCTTTCGACCGCTTCCCTGGTTCTGCTAAAACATATCGAATCAATTCTCTGCGGGACAACGTGATTTCTGGATGCAATGAAATATATTCCAGAACCGTACGAATTTCTGGAGTGTCGGGCGTTATTTTTGGAGTTTTCGCATCTTTAACACTGCGAACTATAGTAACGTCCGTATTTAAAGAAGGTATATGAACGGTAAGAGAAACTAAAGCTTTGGCAGGCGTATTTCTACTATCTACGTGAGGTCCGTGTTCTTTAACAGATAGCCCACCTGTCCCAGTTCCGGTCAAGCGAGATATGTTTCCTGTTAGGGCAAATTCGAGTGCATCCACTATGCCACTCTTGCCAGTACCGTTTGGTCCACAGATGGCGAAATTTTTCCCCTCAAGATCAAGCGTCAAATTTCGAATTCCTCGAAATTCTGAGATTGAAATACTTTTGGCTCGAATCACAGCGCATTCTCCCCAAAGATTGCTATTTGCAATGCAGTTTCTGTTGATTTTTCAGTGAAAAGCGTTAATTTTAGATTTTTTGCAATTTCGTCATAGCCTTCATGCGTACCAAGTGAGACAAGAAATTCACCAATTATCTGATGCGCTACACTGCCGCTTCCATGCACGATATTGGGAACAGCCTCACCCTTTTCGGGTACATTTTTCGAAAGATCAGATTCTAAATCCATTTTCCCATCCCCTTTTACCAACACAGCATTGGCTCGTGCATACGATAGTAAATACTTCCTATTTTGCTCTCAAAGATACCGGTGGCATTCACATAGTATCTTGTTCTCCCTCATGGAAAATATAAAATTATCTAGCTTTTATAATAATTGTTAAATCGTTGTGAGGCGAACACAACTATTGAAAATCAATCCACTGCAACAAAAGTCAGCCATATTGAAACGTCGAGGCCGATTTTCATTAACTGATACTTCTGCTAGACACGGTATTTACGTTCGCTGCAAATATTTCTTGGCATTAGCAATTAAGCATTATCAAATCCATGCTGTTCACCTTGAATTTTTTTCACCAATTAACGTTTACGTTAACGTCAATTCTTGTGCTATTCTAAAAATAACAGGTGCATAACCCAATCTCTTGGGCTGTGTTAAACGGGAAAGTGGTCGTCCTGGTCGCTGTCACCAGCAGGTGGCAGTAGCTATCAAGACCTAAAAACGTGTTTACGATCGCGCTCGCGCTTAAGATAGTAAATATGTTTCAAGCCCCTGCTGCCTCCGCAACGGTAGGCAAGTGCGGTTACATCATCCACGCCACTGGTCATGCATGACTGGGAAGGCGATGTAACAAGACTTGCAAGCCCGGATACCGGCCTGTTGATCGCTGAGAAAAACATTGCGGAAGGCGGTGTTTGGGATATGGCATGGTGCGCCTGATGGCGGGCGGATGCTTGTCTTCAATACTGTTCTTTCACTGTTTTTCCAAGGTCTGGTCACGTACGGAAGGTGCGTGGCGGGTGTGCGTCCACACGGCGTATGCCCATGGTCAGGATGGTTGCTGCGGCAGGTTTCTGCAGGTGGCGGCTGTCTTGTTTTCAGGCATCAGTGCGGCTGTTGTTGCGGGCGTGGCCCGCCGTCTGTCCGTGCGCAATCAGGAAAGTACAGGAAATCATCATGGCAACTCTTACCCAGGTTCCCAACGTCAAACTGCTCATCAACGGCGAACTGATAGACTCCAAATCCACGCAATGGCGCAATGTGATCAACCCGGCCACGCAACAGGTGCTGGCCCATGTACCGTTTACCACGCCAGATGAAATGCAGGCCGCAGTCGATGCTGCCAAGGCCGCGTTCAAGACCTGGCGCAAGACAGCGATAGGCACACGCGCCCGCATCTTTTTGAAATACCAGCAACTGATACGTGAAAACATGGCCGAGCTGGCCGCATTGCTGACAGCCGAACAGGGCAAGACCCTGGCCGATGCTGAAGGCGATATCTTCCGTGGTCTGGAAGTGGTTGAGCATGCCGCTAATATCGGCAACCTGCAAATGGGCGAAATCGCCAATAACGTGGCCAGCGGTGTCGATACCTATACCCTGAACCAGCCGCTGGGCGTGTGCGCTGGCATTACCCCTTTCAACTTCCCGGCGATGATACCGCTGTGGATGTTTCCTATGGCGATTGCCTGCGGTAACACCTTCATCCTGAAACCATCCGAGCAAGACCCCATGGTCACCATGCGTCTGGCTGAGCTGGCTATGCAGGCCGGTGTGCCACCTGGCGTGCTGAACGTGGTGCATGGCGGTGAAGATATCGTCAATGCGATTTGCGATCACCCTGATATCAAGGCGGTGTCCTTTGTAGGCTCCACCCGCGTAGGCACGCATGTGTATAACCGTGCGACACTGGCGGGCAAACGTGCACAGTGTATGATGGGTGCCAAGAACCATGCCATTGTCCTGCCAGATGCAAATAAAGAACAAACCCTGAACAACCTCGCCGGTGCTGCCTTTGGTGCGGCTGGCCAGCGTTGCATGGCGCTGTCCGTGGTGATACTGGTTGGTGAAGCCAACCAGTGGGTGCCAGACTTGCTGGACCGCGCACGCAGCCTCAAGATCAATGCGGGTGCAGAAGCCAATACCGACATAGGACCGGTCATTTCATGTACTGCCAAAGAACGCGTAGAAAGCCTGATCGCGCAAGGTATTGCTGAAGGTGCGACACTGGTGCTGGATGGCCGCGCACCGCAAGTGCCAGGCTATGAGCATGGCAACTTCGTTGGACCTACCGTGTTCACCGGAGTCAAGCCCGGTATGCGCGTGTATGAAGAAGAAATTTTTGGCCCGGTATTGTGCATCATGCGGGCAGATACCCTGGCTGACGCGATCGCCATCATCAATGCCAACCCTAACGGCAACGGCACGGCACTGTTCACCCAGTCTGGCGCTGCTGCCCGCACCTTTGAAGAAGATATCGACGTTGGCCAGATCGGCATCAACGTGCCTATCCCTGTGCCTGTGCCGCTATTTTCATTTACCGGCTCACGGGCATCCAAACTCGGTGACCTGGGGCCGTATGGTAAACAAGTCATCCAGTTCTACACCCAGACCAAGACCATCACGGCACGCTGGTTTGATGACAGCGTCAGCGCAGGCAAGGTGAATACCACCATCTCTTTAAAATAGGGAGATGGCCATGGACTTCGATCTTAGTGAAGACCAGCGCGCCTACCAGCAATCTGCCCGCAGCTTCGCCGCCCATGAAATGGCGGTGCAAGCCGCGCATTGGGATGCCACTTCCCACTTCCCGCTGGACGTTATCGCCCATGCCGGGGAGCTGGGATTTTGCGGGCTGTATGTGCCAGAAGAGTTGGGCGGGCTGGGTTTGACGCGGCTGGACGCCGCCATCGTGTTTGAAGAGCTGGCCCGCGCCTGCCCTTCTACCACGGCTTACATCACCATACACAATATGGCAAGCTGGATGATCGCCCATTGGGGCACACCAGAAGTGCAGCAGGAATGGGTGCCCAGACTGGCCGCAGGCAAGAAACTGGCTTCGTATTGCCTGACCGAAGCTGGCTCGGGTTCTGACGCAGCATCACTGCGCACCAGCGCCCGCCTCGATGGTGAAAGCTATATCCTCAATGGCAGCAAAGCCTTTATCTCAGGCGCGGGTGCCACCAATATGCTGGTCGTCATGGCGCGCACGGGGGGTGATGGTGCTGGCGGTATCTCTGCCTTTGCGGTTCCGGCAGATTTGCCGGGCATCAGCTATGGCAAGAAAGAAGACAAGATGGGCTGGAACAGCCAGCCCACCCGCACTGTCAATTTTGACCAGGTACGTATACCGCGCAGCCACTTGCTGGGTGAAGAAGGCGAGGGCTTTCGCATTGCCATGCGTGGTCTGGATGGTGGCCGCATCAACATTGCCACCTGCTCCATCGGTGCGGCGCAATCGGCACTCAATAGCGCGCAAGCGTATATGAATGAGCGTATGCAGTTCCAGAAAAAGCTGTCTGATTTTCAGGTGCTGCAATTCAAACTGGCCGACATGCAAACCGAGCTGGTGGCCGCCCGTCAGATGGTGCGTCTCGCTGCCAGCAAGCTAGACAGCAAGGCCGACAATGCCTCAGTGTATTGCGCCATGGCCAAGCGCCTGGCGACCGACACCGGCTTTGCCGTCTGCAATGAAGCCCTGCAAATACACGGCGGTTACGGCTATATACGCGAATACCCGCTGGAGCGTTTCCTGCGCGATGTCAGGGTGCACCAGATACTCGAAGGCACGAATGAAATCATGCGCGTCATCGTTGCCCGCCACATGCTAAACCAACCCGCAAGCGAGGAATTTTTATGAGCAAGTACAGCAACTACACCAACCTGCAATGCGAAATCATAGGCCACACTGCCCTGGTCACCATTGCCAACCCGCCCGCCAATACCTGGACGGCTGCGGGTTTGCAGGCATTGACGCAACTCGTCAATGACCTCAATGCCGATGCAGATATCTACAGCCTCGTCATCACAGGCTCAGGCCAGAAATTCTTTTCAGCAGGCGCAGATTTGAAACTGTTTGCCGATGGCGACAAGGCCGTGGCACTGGACATGGCACGCCGCTTTGGTGAAGCGTTTGAAACCCTGAGCCGCTTCCGTGGTGTTTCCATCGCTGCCATCAATGGCTATGCCATGGGCGGTGGCCTGGAATGTGCGCTGGCTTGCGATTTGCGTATTGCCGAAACCCAGGCGCAAATGGCCTTGCCAGAAGCCGCAGTGGGCTTGCTGCCCTGCGCTGGCGGCACGCAAAATCTTGCCTGGCTGGTCGGCGAAGGCTGGGCCAAGCGCCTGATCTTGTGCGGTGAACGTGTCGATGCTGCCACTGCCCTGCGCATAGGGCTGGTAGAAGAAGTCGTCGCCACCGGCGGCGCACTAGAACACGCACTGGCCCTGGCCAAACAGGTTGGCAAGCAAAGCCCCAGCAGCGTCAAGGCATGCAAGCAACTGATACAGGGCGCACGCCAGCAACCGATGAACACTGTGCTGCCACAAGAACGCGAAGCCTTCCTGGCGCTGTTTGATACCGCCGATCAAAAAGAAGGCGTCACTGCCTTTTTGGAAAAACGCCCACCCGTGTGGAGGAATGCATGAGCGACTCCCCAGTCCTGTTCCACACCCTGCCTGCCGCCAATGGCATGCAACTAGGCGTGGCCACCCTCAATTCAGAAAAAACCCTGAATGCCCTGTCCAAAGAGATGGTGCAATTACTGGGCAGGCAATTGCAAGCCTGGGATGAAGATGAGAGCGTCGCCATGGTGGTCTTGCAGGCCGCTGGCGAAAAAGCATTTTGCGCAGGCGGTGACTTGCAAAACCTGTACGCCAGCATGCGCGAGCATCATGCTTCCGATAAAAAAGATGACTTGCTGGGCAATGCCTACGCCCTGGATTTTTTTGAACAGGAATACCGCCTCGACTATCAAATCCACACCTACCGCAAACCCATATTATGCTGGGGCCATGGCATCGTCATGGGTGGCGGTATAGGCTTGATGGCCGGTGCCAGCCACCGCGTCGTCACAGAAAAATCCCGCCTCGCCATGCCTGAGATTGCGATAGGCCTGTTCCCGGATGTAGGCGGCACCTGGTTTTTGAATCGCATGCCAGGCAAGCTGGGTTTATTCCTGGCCTTGACGGGCGCGAACATCAATGCCAGTGACGCCGTATTTGTGAAACTGGCAGACCTGCAATTGCCGCACGAAAGCAAGGCAGAACTGCTGGCCCGCCTGCAAGCCTGTGAATGGAGCAAGCAGGCGGAAAATAACCACCTGCGCCTGAGCCATATCCTGCATGAGCAGCAACGCAATGCCAACGTGGTCATCAGCGCCGGGCCTTTGCGCCTGCATTTCGATCACATCAATCAACTGTGCAGCGCTGCTGACCTGAGCACCATCATCAGCAATATTTGTCAGCTGGATGCAAGCGTAGTAAACGATGATGCGTGGCTGCAAAAAGCCATCGCCAGCCTGCAAAAAGGCAGCCCTACATCTGCCTGGCTGGCACATGCCTTGCAAGAAAGAGGCAAGCATTTGTCGCTGGCAGAAATCTTCCGCATGGAACTGGTGGCAGCACTCGCCTGCGCGCAGGGCCATGATTTTGCGGAAGGGATACGAGCCTTGATTATTGATAAAGATCAGAAACCGCAATGGTTGCCGGGTAGTTTGGTTGCATTGCAGCCGCAGGATGGCGAGCTATATTTTGCGCGTCTTTGGGCGGCAGAGCAGCATCCTTTAAGAGATTTGGGTGCGAGTGAAAATATCCAAAAGAGAGCTGCGTGAGTATCAAGCCGAGGTCCGTAGGTTGGGCTACGGTTTACCAGCCCAACACTGGGCCTTAAATAAACGAATACGTTGTTGAAACGCCGGGTGTTGGGCTGATAAAACGTAGCCTAGCGAGGCCCGGCCCAACCTACGAGGAACGACCGCCAATCTGAACAAAGAACACGTAATAAAAGGAGATAAACCATGTCAAACCAATCCAAAATCGCCTTCATCGGCCTCGGCAACATGGGCGCGCCCATGGCACTTAACCTGCTCAAGGCAGGCTACCCACTCACCGTTTTCGACCTTTCCCCCACTGCCCTCAAAACACTGGCAGACGCAGGTGCACTGGCCGCAGGTAACGCAAAGCAAGCCATAGAAGGCGCAGACATCGTCATCAGCATGCTGCCCGCCAGCCGCCATGTAGAAAGCCTCTACCTTGGCGACGACGGCATACTCGCCCACATCGCCGATGGCGCACTGATCATAGACTGCAGCACCATCGCCCCACAATCTGCCAAGAAAGTCGCACAAGCAGCCGCCGCACGCGGGCTGGCAATGGTCGATGCTCCGGTCTCAGGCGGCACGGCAGGCGCAGCCGCAGGCACGCTGACCTTCATCGTCGGCGGTAGTACAGACGACCTCGAACGCGCCCGCCCTGTGCTGAACGCCATGGGCAAGAACATTTTCCACGCTGGCGAACACGGTGCCGGACAAACCGCCAAAATCTGCAACAACATGCTGCTCGGCATACTCATGGCAGGCACGGCAGAGGCGCTGGCGCTGGGCGTAGCGAACGGGCTTGATCCCAAAGTCCTGTCCGACATCATGAGCAAAAGCTCGGGCCGCAACTGGGCGCTGGAACTGTACAACCCCTACCCCGGCGTCATGGAAACCGCCCCCGCATCACGCGGCTACACTGGTGGTTTTGGGGTAGACCTCATGCTCAAGGACCTGGGCCTGGCAACCGAGGCAGCGCTGGGTACAAACTCCAGCATCCCGCTGGGTGAAGCCGTGCGCAATCTGTATGGTATCCACAGCAAAGCCGGTGCAGGCGGCAAGGATTTTTCCAGCATACTTGAGCTGCTTCAGAAAAAGGAATAGAAATACTGAGGCGCGGGCGCGATGACAATCGCTACACAAAGCGATATGCTAGCGCCCATGACTACCCAAGCACACGCCTACCATTACCTGCAAGCCTCAGCCCTGACAGAAGATATCAGGCCCAGGCTGCAACTGGCCACGTCTGGAACGGGCGACAAAGCAGTGGTCGCCCACCCGCACTTCTTTGAAGGCATGCTCAAGCAGCCGCGCCTGTCGGCAGAATTGCTGACTGCGGTCCACATCATTGTTGGTTCACGCTTTTTCACACCCGCCAATACCCTGGCAAAAAACCTCATGCTGGCAGACCCGGTCGTTACATCTGGCGGCGGCATTTTGCGTTTTGAAGGTTTCTCTTCCTGTTGTAGTGCCTATGTGCGTGTCGACATGCTGCCTGACAGTTATGAGGGAGATATCGTCGGCAAGGGCACGACCAATGTTGATTTCAATGCACCCATGCGGGCTGCACTGGCGCGTGTGCGTGATGCGGCTGGCCTTGCGTTTTCAGTCGGGCAGGATGCGTTTACCCTGCATGCGGGTGGCAATAGCGTCGTCGAGAAAAAAGTCGAACTGCCATTACGCTGGATACGTGGCATGCTGGAAGTGCAGTCTTACCAGGCTGGCATGCGCAAGATAGTAGAAGTCAGCGGTGCTGAAGCCTTGCGCTTCTTGCGATCGCAGCCCAGGGCATCGACCAGCAAGACGCCGCTATGGATATCACATGGCCCCTTTGGCCTGCGCACCACGACCAGGCCAGAGCCGGATAGCATACGCCTGGTAGATAGCACCCGCCTGCGCGTGCTTGAAGCCTTGCTGCCGCGTGTGAAATCCATGGCTATTTTTGCTGATGAAGCCCAGCAAGCCAGCGCCTGGGTATTGCAGTTTGCCGGTGCCCGCCTGACACTGGCCCTGAGTGCCGAAGTCTGGCGTGGGTTTTCTGGCGAAGGCCAGGCTTTACGTGCCCTGATGAACATGCAGGATGCCGACGCCCTACCCCGCCTGCGTGCTCTTTTACAATGGCAATCCTCATTGCAAGCCCCGGCACTGGCAGAGCAACTGGATTTACCATTAGCCAGCATAGAAGACAGCCTGCGCATACTTGGCGTCTCTGGCCTGCTGGGTTTTGATGTGACTGAAGGCAGCTACTTTCATCGTGTACTGCCACTGGACCTGAACATGGCAGAAGACTTGCACCCACGCCTGCTTGCCGCCCGTGAACTGATCAAAGACCATGCCGTCAACATCATAAAAAAACAGCCGCTTGAAGCCAGTGTGCAGAGTGCAGATATACAGCACCGTGTACGCGAAGTGGATGGTGAATTGCGCTGCACTTGCCCGTGGTATGCCAGGCACCAGGGTTTGCGTGGGCCTTGCAAGCATGTGCTGGCCGTCGAAGCGATGACTGAAACTTAGGATACCCATGGCAGAACAAAAAAACGAAGCCGCATTCGTGGCAAAAAACCCGCTGGAAGAATTCGTCGTCGCAGGCAACTACCAGGGCTTGATGACATATCTGCAAGCACAGGACAAGACACAGTGGTCGCAGCACCGGGCCAGTGTCATGCGCTTGAATAAAGTCATGGAAAAATCGCGCTATACCTTGGACATGAGCAGGTCAGCCTGGCGCAGCAAGGTCACGGATGAACAATGGCATTGTCTGCGTGCTGCCATTTTCTTGTGCGGCACCGCTACTGATGTTGCAGAACATTGCTGGCATTATCTTTATCAGCCAGCCGAGCTTATCGAACTCTGGAAAGAATACCAACCGCCATCGACAGAAAACCTGGCTCTCACCATGATATCCCTGAGGCCATTGGCCTTTCGCATCGTGCAAAGCCTGCTGATCAATAACCTGATTGAACGCCCTACCCATGATAATTATCTGCTGGGTTTGCTAAGCCAGGAAGTACATTCAGACCGTGTGCCAGATGTGGCTTACTGGATCAAGCATGACCCGGACTTATTGCAGGGACCATTACTGCAGTTGTTCGACATTGAGGGCACGACCGATATCAGCTTCGCCGGGCGCGATAAATATAACCATGACCCTGCCCATACCTGGCAACAGTTATTCTTGAATTTATGCCAGCAAGGCGTCTACAGTCGCAAACTTTTGCTGGATAAAACCCTGGGCGCGCTGGAAAAAGACTGGATACAATTTCGCTCTGGCTGGTTCTCGCGCTTTCATGATGCACTGGCACCAACAGTAGAAGAAATGCGCGTTTTCAGCGAACGCTATCTGGGTCTGTGCCACAGCCGCATCCCGCCTACTGTCAGCATGGCGCTCAAGGTGCTGGGCACTTTGCAGGCAGCAGACGCCATCAGCAATACTGCCTTGCTGACGGCACTGCAACCCCTGTTGTCATCTGCCGTCAAGGCACAAGTGGATGCTGCCCTGAAATTACTCGACCAGATTATCCTCAAAGATGCCAGCCTAGCAAATGAAGCTGCATCTATTGCCGTATTTGGCTTACTGCATGAAGCAGCAGACATGCAAAAGAAAGTCATCAGCCGCCTGGGTAAATGGAGCATGGATGCTGCCACGCAAGAACAGGCCAGGCAATTGCTGCCCCAGGTTGCCACCAGTAACCGGGATGCACTGACGGCTTTGCTGGGCACTGCTGTCGTCGATGCGTCTGAGCCACCAACCGCTATCCAAATATCGCAAACATTACCCACTTTGCAGCCCCTGCCATCGCCAATAGCAGAGAACCGCGCTCTGGTCCTCATCAGTGATATTGACGCTCTCATCGAAGCCTGTGCCTATGTCTTTGAAAACAGTGACGACACTGACTGCTTTGAAACCGTCATCCACGCCTTGCTAAAGCTGGCACCATTTTCTACTGATGACAAAAAGCGCTTTGGCCCTGTACTCAAGCGCGCTCAAAAACTCAAGCCCAGCGCCGATAACTGGCGCAATATGGAAAAACCGCTGGCGCGTGAACTGGCACGCCTGCTTGTATTCATATTTGAAGCGGAAAGACTGACGCCCACCAGCAGCTTTGCCAAAGGGCGCTTCGGTGTGCACAGCGTCATCTGCCAGCGCACTGATGATTTGATGGATGTCCTGGCGCAGGGCAAGTCTGTCCCACCACTGGCGGCCCCCAGCCATCAACGTGGCTACATCGCACCCTCAGTGTTGATAGAAAGAGCGCGTGAGCAACATGCCCTGGGTTTGCAACAGCCCCTGCAGGAACAGGTACTCAGCCTCTTGCGCCTGGCCCCCTGCCAAGATGCAGGCGTGCGCCAGCAGGCAGCCAGCTTGCCAGATACGCCCTATCACAATGCCTTGCGCTATGCCCTGGGTTCACAAGTCAGCATACCTGCCAAAGGCAAGGACAGCGCCCTGTACATCGCCGCCGCCCGCGCCCGCTACCCTGATGAAGACGACACCAGCCTCATCCAGTTATATGGTGACTTTGGGCCAGATGGCGCACATGCAGCCCGCTACCGCTTTGAGATAGAAATCAGCAAGAATGAGGTATACACTTTTTATCACAGTCACTTGCGCACTACACCAGCGCCCAGAGCCATAGACCCGGCTTATCTGAGCATCTTGCGCCATCCGCAAGTCGTGGAAGACGAAGGATACTTCCGCCGTATAGAAAGCTTTGGCGGCAATAATGAAAGCCAGATACGCTGGGCCGCCAGCATGATGCCTTCCAGCCTGGCGGCAGTATTTGCCGAGGGTGCCCATGCCATCGCCAATAACCTCGACTGGTGGGAAGCAGAATGGTACAACAAGGCCTATCTGAATCTCTTGCTCGACCCCACAGTGCCCATGAGCAGCAGCGCCATCACGTTGCTGGCCTTTGCGCTGGCGGGTAAAGAACCTGGCCAGACTGCCATCGCCATCGATGCCCTGGTCGTCACCTGGCTGGAAGGACGGCTCGATGCCAGCGCCCTCGCCCAGGCCATCCATGATTTGCTGGCGACACCACAAGTCAAGGCCAGCCGCTATGCCAAAAGCCTGGCAACAGCTGCACGCGCCCACGCACTGGCACCACAACTGGTGTTTCAACTGCTGAGCACCATGGTCACGCAAAGCCCGCAAGCACCACCCAAAGACACGGCAGCCTTGCTGGAACTCTTGAACGAATTGCGCCTTGAACGGAAACAAAGCCTGCCAGCACCTACACTGGCAGCACTGCAAATCATGCAGATAGGTGGCAAGGGCAAGACAGCCCTGAAGGCTTTGCTGGCGGGATGACACTGCCTGTCAGCAGGCTACCGTAAAACTGTGGCTCATCTTATTGATGGGCCTTCGCAAAATTGAAAACAATTTACAGGCTGAAAAACGAACGCAAGAGTTTATCAAATAGTGCAGATACATATCAAAAATATATTTTTAACTTATTTTGGCATTCTATCAAGATTTTCATTTATGCTTTAAACAGGTACATGGCAAATAGATGCTTAGTCGAAAATTACGATAAACAAGTGAAAATACCAAACAAATTACAAGCATGTGGAATGAGTAAAGTCAGCAATGGGTGCCCTTCCCTTGTTTCGCCCAGAACTTACCGTTCACCAGCCAGTCAAGGGATGGCCTTCTTCCGCCTGGAGCAACAGATCACTAAAGCAAGCACACGTATCATTCAGTCCAGCATTTTTCTCGCGACATTTTTACTTTCAAGCACGACTCTGGCTGAGGATATTGCGCCTCTCAAACGATTTGAAATAAGCGGGATCATTTCAAAATCTGAGATTGAGCGGTTCGATCAGTTTGTTAAAGCGAACCGCGATATCAGTGAAATTTTACTTGCCGACTCACCGGGCGGATACGATGATGGAACGAGTACCGTCTTTGAATTCAAGAAACGCATTGATGAATTAAAACTCAAAACCTTTGCACGCGGTTTCTGCGCATCCACATGTGCATATATTTTCTTGTTGGGTCATGAACGTACATTGCTGGCAAATCCTGCAGGGAAAAAGACCATGCTGCTACTGCATCCAGTACGCTGGATTGCTAAGGACGATACAGGCGGCGTCGGGCAAATTCAGGTTCAATATACAGACAAATTAAATAAAGCTGTATCCGAACGCAGCGAAGGGAAAATTACAACTGACTTGCTCGACAAAATGTATTCCACGGATGATTCCAGCGGTGGAATTTTTATTTTAAGAGAAGTAAATTCCGAAAATAAATCTGTCCTGTTTTCGCCCAGCATAAAGAAGAGGATCAAGGCTATACCTTTCAGTGACCTGTCGCCGCAAGATCTGGGAATACGCATCGCGGATTAACAAGGCTGCGCAACAATTTTCAATATCTACTAAGCAGAAATATGCGTTCAATAGCATTGAGGGTTATTTCGGGTAGTGCATATTTTCTCTGACAGCATCAACCATGACAGCCACCTCTTCATCTGAAGCGCAATTAATATCCAAAAAACACAGTTACTACCTCGTTGCAGGTCTTGTATTCATTGTGGCGCTGAATATCTTTCTCAATAATTACGATATGGGAAAAGCCACTATCATTGTCGCTGCAGTTCTCTTGATAGTGTCCGCAATTGTCATCTTCGGGATAGAAAGAAAGATTGCATTTAAAAGATTGCTGCTGCAATCAGGGATAGCTATTTGCTATATTCTTCTTGTTATTTACTGGCTTTCTTTATCTATAAACCTCATGGAAATGAGAGCACTCATAGAAAAATTTGTCACGCCATCCGCCTTACTAAAAATAGTTGCAACAGCTATAGGAGTCGCTGTTTTTGAAGAAATGGTGTTCAGACGATTTTTACTAGACTTCCTTAGAAAAGGCATGTCCACAAAGTGGGCCATTTTTTGGTCTTCCTTTGCTTTCTTTTTTCTTCACTTTACGTTCAATCCCTTTTTATTTTTGTCTGGCGTCTTTTACGCTAACCTGGCCTTGCGCTTCAGGTCATTAATTGCCGTGATTTTATTGCATGCCTGTTATGACACTATCGGTTATCTCAGTAAGGTTGAGGGACTTCAAATCACGCATTTAGGAAACTCGCTTACTGCTTCTGAATGGCTAGTGGCCAGCAATTTCATTGCTGATAAGGCCTTAATGGGTGCATTGATACTTTACATGGCAGGGGAATGGGTCTTTAAGAAAGTTAAAGAAAATACCGCTCAATCTACCCCGTATTGACAGCAAGTATGCCGACTTCTTTCATCTTTGCAGCGCTCAAAGGACATTATGGCGGACTATACAAATAAAATATTTACCTGCATGTATACCTTAGACCTTGGCAGAATAATATGTGCATTACTCGCCATCATTTTTTCTTTTAATTTTCTATGCGTCAACGCCTATGCAAGTGAAAAAATACCTGGCAACCGCTATATCCTGGATGGACCACTAACGCTGGATAGTTTGCAAAAATTCAGAAATGCCATAAAAAATAATCCAGGCATTAATGAGCTTGAATTAGTTAATTCTGCGGGCAGCAGCAGTGATGCTGGCCCCGTCGTTTTGGGATACATCAACGATATAAATCGACTCAAATTAAGACCTTCGCACGTGGAGAATGTTTTTCTTCTTGCGCAATAGTCTTCTTGATGGGATTTGAAAGAACGCTATTACGCTCTAATGACAAAAGGGCGACAGTGTTAATGCTGCACGTAGCAAGAAGCAACGTAGATTACCAAGTAATGACAGAACTCACCAATCAACTCCTTGAGAAAATTTCAGATCGTAGTGAAAATAAAATGACTCTGGCATTTTTAAAAAACATGTATAGGGCAAAAAATAAAGACGGCGGAATATATATCGCACGCCAGGTCAAGCCTGGGCTATCAAATGCGTACTTCTGGAGTGGCGAACAAGGCGATGAGTTTGAAGCAATAGACAAATTCAGCCTCAATGACCTGGGAATTATTTTTGGCGAAGACAGCTTGCTGCCTCAGTTCTAAATCGCACTGATGACCTTACTGGCAGGATGACACTGCTTGTCAGCAAGTCACGTAAATAGGTCAAATTCACCGGCGGACCTGCGCAAAATTGCAAACATTGCAGGCTATAAAAACTGCGCGCGCAGGATTCTATCAAATGTATATCAAATAGTGTGAATACATATCAAAAATATATTTTTAACTTTATTTGACATTTATCCAGAATTTTCATTTATGCTTTAGACAAGTGCACAGCAGATATGTGCTTCGTGGAATATTGCCGCAGATAAATGAAAATACCAGCTAAATCACAACAATTTGCAGTAAGTAAGGCGGGCAATGAGTAAGTCTACTCCCTTGTTCCGCCCTGAAGTTACAGCAGCATTAGGCAGTCAATGGATGGGTTCCATCCGCCTGGCACAACCGCTTTCTGCTTCTTTGATTGCGATTGTTGCCCTGGTCATTGCTACGACATTGATCGCTTATATCACTTTTGGCAGCATCACCAAAAAAGCCCGTGTTACTGGTATTACCGTACCAGTCGGCGGCCAGCTCAGCGTGGCTGCACCCAATGCCGGTATCTTGCTGACCAGTCATGTCACAGAAGGTGAGCAAGTCAAAGCCGGGCAAGTCCTGTTTACCCTGAGCACAGAGCGCCAGAATAGCCAGGGTGAAATCACTGCCCTCGTGGCCCAGCAACTCGCCAGCCGTGTCGACAGCATGGCAGCAGAACAAAGACTGCGTCAAAGCCAGTACCAGGAAAAAAAACAAGCCCTGCAACAAAGACTGGCCAACCTGGCCCAGGAACATACCCAGCTTGAACAAGAGCTGCTGCTGGCCCAGCGCCGCCAGCAACTGGCACAGCAAAGCGTCGCCAAGTATGAAACCCTGCAAGGCAATGGCTATGTCTCTGCTGCCCAGACCCAGCAAAAGCAGGAAGACCTGCTCGACATCAGCACTCGCCTGAGCACTTTACAGCGCAGCAAAACCCAGTTGCAAGCCAACCAGATTGCCCTTCAATCAGAACTCGATACCTTGTCGAATAGCCTGGCAACTGACCTGACACAAATAGCAAGAGCCAAAGCCAGCCTCAGGCAAGAAGCCGCAGAAAACGCCAACCGCCAGGCTGTGCACATCGTCGCAATGCAAGCAGGTACGGTAAGCGCCCTGACAAACCAGCCGGGGCAAGCCATCAATGCCGGGCAAGTGCTGGCCAGCCTCATACCTCTTGATGCCAGGACTAAAAATACTGGCAATGCCAGCAAAGCCGAAACAGCTTCGCTGGAAGCGCATCTATATGTACCCAGCCGCACAGCAGGCTTTATCCAGCCAGGGCAGGAAGTATTGATACGTTATGCAGCCTTCCCTTACCAAAAATTTGGTCTGCACACTGCCACCGTCGTTGATGTCAGCCGCACCCCATTTGCCCCGGCAGAATTGCCAGCGCATCTGGCAACAACGATTTTGAGCAATGCCCAGCAAGCCATCAATGGCTTCAACATGAACGAAGCGCTGTACCGCATCAAAGTCAGGCTGTATGAACAAAGCATCAATGCCTATGGACAGGCACAAATGCTCAAACCAGGTATGACGTTGGAGGCAGATGTGATACAGGACAAGCGCAAAATTTGGGAATGGGTGCTGGAGCCAGTGCTGGCAATGAAGCAGCGCGCCTGATGCAGAAAAGAGTATTTCAGAATTCGATGCTGAGTCTGTCAGGAAAACCTAACAGACTCAGCCCGAAATACCGTTCAAGGTGGTCAAGACCTTGAACGGAGCAGTAAAGCCATGCCATGAGGTATGGTTCACATAACCATGTATAGGAGTATCACAAAATGCGTTTGATTACAAATGAAGAAGTAAATGAAGTGTCTGGTGGTGGCAAAGATGACATACAAACCGTCACAATCACGGATAAAAGAGGCTCAAATCCTGGGACGACTGATCAAGAGAAGCGTGACATCTCTGCAGCTAATGGCGGCGGCGGTGGCGTATAAATCCAGGTAGTTGATAAAGCTGGTGTTGTAATTCGTTACAACACCAGATGAAATTGAGTTAAGTTCATTCTTGGGGAAAAGTATGTCCTGGTATTTCGCTGAAATAGCTAAGTACATTTTAGTCGTCTTGCTAATGACATTTAATATTCATGCATTTGCAGTCGATCTGCAAGTAATTGTTCCAGCGCAAAAAGTGGATGTGCAATTAGTGCGGGAAGTCGAAGGCATACGGGAATTCAAACTTGCCAATGGTTTGCAAATACTATTAATTGGTGATGAGCATCGCTCTTACACCACCATGAATCTAGTCTATAGAACAGGCTCAAAACAAGAAAATTATGGACAAAAGGGACTTGCGCATTTACTGGAACATTTGATCTATACCGGCGGTAGTACGCATCCAGATATAAGCGTTGAATACCGTCAAAGAAATATGATGACCATGGGCCTGACTTCTTTTGACTTTACCAGTTACAGAACTACGTTGGATGCTGGACAGCATACTTTGGACTGGGTACTGGAATTGGAAGCTGCACGCATGAGTCAATTCAAGTTTTCAGATGACAATCTGCTTGTCGCATTGAGGGAAGTTCTTGGTGAAAAAGAAAATACTGACGCCAGTGGGAAAAACGCTTTAATACGCAGAGCCACACTACCTCTGTTTTTTTGGGATGCTTACGGCAAAGAACCAATTGGTATCCCTAGCGATCTTAAAAATATGACACTCAATGATCTTCAGAATTTTTGGGAAACTTACTATAGGCCAGATAATGCCACTTTGATCGTCAGCGGAAAATTCAATGAAAAAAATTTACTCTCGTCAGTAGTAAAAATATTTGGACCGATCCAAAAATTAAAGCCTTTGATCAGATCTGTTTATACAACAGAACCAACACAAGACGGCGAGCGTGAAATTGTGAAACGCAGAAAGCGTGGTGCAGCAGCATTGATGCTTGCATACCGTACCGAACCGTATATACACCCTGATGCGGCTGCAGCTATGCTACTGGGGCAGATTTTTGGCAATGGAAAATTTGGCCGTTTACAGGACGCACTAATCAAAACAAAAATCGCCAAAAGAACTGCAGCTCATGTCATGTATATGGAACATGCAGGTGCTTTACTATTTGGAGTTGATCAGGAATATGGCTTGCCTATAGATGAGGCAAAATCCACATTATTGAATACCCTGGAGAATGTAAGGCATCAACCGCTTACGCAAAGCGAACTGGATCAGGCAAAACAAATTCTGGGCAATGCTTATATTGACTCCAGAAAAGATACTGATGCGTTAACAACAGAGTTAAACAATTTTATTGGCAGCGGTGACTGGCGATTATATTTCCTGATGCGTGAACGGATACAGCATATGGACTTAGGCAACATACAGCGTATAGCAGAATCCTGGTTTGTTCCTACCAATCGTTCTCTATGTATTCTGATAGAAGATCAAAACATGGTACTGCGCAATTCAAGCAACACACTGGATGTGGAAGAGCAACTGCGCGAGTTTGAGAAAAAACAAACTGGGCCATCTATACACTAAATTATCAGCTTTTATTATTGCGATTTTCAAACAAAAAAATGAGCTTAACAGTGACGATAATAAACGCAACTTTCGCATTACTTTTACTATCTTTCATGGCGTCGGTTAACGCACAACAACCCGCTCCTTTAGCAGAAAAAAGAATTTCAGAATTCGATGCTGAGTCTGTCAGGAAAACCTAACAGACTCAGCCCGAAATACCGTTCAAGGTGGTCAAGACCCTGAACGGAGCAGTAAAGCCATGCCATGAGGTATGGTTCACTTAACCATGTATAGGAGTAACACAAAATGCGTTTGATTACAAATGAAGAATTTGTGGTTGTAGGTGGTGGTGATTCCGATTTTGACTGGAGTAACAAACCAATAATCAATGGCAGCGGCGGTGATCCGGATCTAGGTGCCTGGAACAATATTGGAGGATTTGATGCGGCAGCAACTCGCTCTCCAGGAACAAACACATGGGGTCAAACGGCCGCAGATGTGCAAGCTGAAAAAGAAGCGTCAACCCCTCAGGCTACACTTCAGAAAGATCTCAGCCAATGTCCAAAAGGAGATGAAGGTTGTTATACCAATGCATATGAAAAATGGATGCAAAACTCTGGTGTTAAACCTTAAATTAATAAGTTGTTTTTAGTTAAATAGATCATATCCTTTTTAGGAGCATGATTTAATTTTTTATAAAAGTAAAATCATGCTTCTTCCTTCAATCAATTTCCGAGAATCTTTATAATGGAATATCTCAATCGTCACATGAAGTCTGTGCCAGCCCTGCATTGGGTGAAGGAAATTATGGTACTCAGTATCATCATCTCTTCTTTTGTTTTTCCATGCGCGAATACTTATGCGGGTGAGAAAATTCTTGGTAATCGCTATATCTTGGATGGGCCATTGACACTGGATAGCTTGCAAAAATTCAGAGATGCCATAAAGAATAATCCAGGTATTAATGAGCTTGAATTAGTCAATTCTGCTGGCAGCAGCAGTGATGCTGGCCCGGTCGTTTTGGGATACATCAACGATATAAATCGACTCAAATTAAAGACCTTCGCACGTGGAGAATGTTTTTCTTCTTGCGCGATAGTTTTCTTGATGGGATTTGAAAGAACTTTATTACGCTCTAATGACAAAAGGGCGACAGTGTTAATGCTGCACGTAGCAAGAAGCAATGTGGATTTCCATGTGATGACAGAACTCACCAATCAACTCCTTGAGAAAATTTCAGAGCGTAGTGAAAATAAAATGACTTTGGAATTTTTAAAAAACATGTATAGAGCAAAAAATAAAGACGGTGGAATATATATCGCACGCCAGGTCAAGTCTGGCTTATCAAATGCATACTTCTGGAGTGGCGAACAAAGCGATGAATTTGAAGCAATAGAAAAATTCAGTCTCAGTGATCTGGGAATTATGTTTGGTGACGAACCCGTTGCACAATAGCCACATAAAGAAATTCTAATGAGCACAACAAACAAAAGTGATCTCAGCGGCATAAGTATGCTGCTCTATGCATCAATTCTTTGTAACGTCACAGTATTGCTAATTTATGCTGTGAACGCAATTCGTTACGAAGCTCCATTTCTGAGGTTCTGGCTGCCGACCCTTGCTTTCTTTGTTCTATATGGCTATATCAGTACTGACCAGTATAAAAATTTCGACAAATATACACTGATTACATGGCCGAATTCTTTGAAGTTTGGCATTTTCTTTTTTTTACTCTTTATATACTTTCTGGCGACCAAGAATTGGAAGGCATCTCCACTGGATTTTTCAGACGCATTTATTTGGTCTGTTCTATTGAGCAATACAAAAGACTACATTTTGCAGGTACTAGCAATGCGCAAATTTGCCAATATGGTTGAACAGCAGTGAACTGGCAATTGCGATTTGCCAACTACATGCGGGCGCTGACCATATTTTTTGCTTCATATTGCTAAGCGTCATTCCAAAGAGTCATGAAACCCCTCCTCCAAACCGAATCCAGCGAATGCGGCCTGGCCTGTCTGGCCATGGTCGCCAGTCACTTCGGCTATCGCACTGATCTTGCCGACCTGCGTCGTCAGTTCTCCATCAGCCTCAAAGGTGCAACCCTGGCGCAACTGATGCGTCATGCATCGGCCATGCAATTGAACAGCCGCCCGCTGCGTCTGGATCTGGATGAACTTGAGCAACTGGCCTTGCCCTGCATCCTGCACTGGAATTTGAATCACTTCGTCGTACTCAAAGCCGTGCGCAAGGACTGGCGTGGCAAAGTCACGCTGGTCTTGCTGGACCCGGCAGTAGGTGAACGACGCGTACCCGTTGAGGAAGCGTCCAGTCACTTTACCGGTGTGGCACTGGAACTGGCTCCCAGCCCCTCTTTTAAACCCAAAGATGAAAAGAAGCAGATTGCTCTGCGCGATCTGACCGGTCACATTGTTGGCCTGCGCCCTGCCATTGTCAAAGTGATTGCCCTGGCGCTGGCACTCGAAATTTTTGCCATATGCTCACCTCTGTTCAACCAGTTCGTGATTGATGAAGTCATCGTCAGTGGCGACAAAGAATTATTGGTGGTGCTGGTGTTTGGCTTTGTGCTGTTGATGATCACCCAGAACGCTATAGGCCTGGCACGTAGCTGGTTTTTGATGCGCTGGAGCATGGATATCAGCCTGCAATGGTCGGCACGTGTGTTTGCCCATCTGGTGCGATTACCTGTTGCTTATTTTGAAAAGCGCCATTTGGGTGATGTGGTTTCACGCTTTGGTTCCATAGGAGCGATACAGAGCACCCTGACCAGCATGTTTGTCGAGAGTGCACTGGATGGTCTCATGGCCTTGCTGGCCTTGGGCATGATGCTGATATACAGCGTCAAGCTCAGCATGCTCGTTTTGGTTGCAGTCGTCTTATACGCGGGTTTGCGCTGGGCTTTTTATCAGCCATTCCGCGAAGCTTCGCAAGAGCGGCTGATACTGTCGTCCAAAGAGAGTTCCCACTTCCTGGAAACCATGCGCGCGGTCACACCATTGAAATTGTTTGGCCGTGAAACTGAGCGGTTGTCGCGCTGGCAGAATTTGAAGATCGATGTACAAAACCGTGATATCAAGACGCAAAAGCTGTCCATCATCTTCAAGGTCAGTAATACCCTGATTTTTGGGATACAGGGGCTGGCACTGTTTTATATCGGTGCTGGCCAGGTCATGCAAAATGCCTTGACGGTGGGTATGCTGATGGCGTTCTCCAGCTATGCAAGTACGTTTACGGGGCGTATCTCCAGCCTGATTGATGTATTTATCAGTTACCGCATGTTGAGCCTGCATAGCGAGAGACTGGCGGATATTGTGCTGGAAGAGGCGGAGGCAGAAACTGCTGTTGAAACCGATATCTCAC
Source organism: Undibacterium pigrum (assembly GCF_003201815.1). Classification (GTDB taxonomy): domain Bacteria; phylum Pseudomonadota; class Gammaproteobacteria; order Burkholderiales; family Burkholderiaceae_D; genus Undibacterium; species Undibacterium pigrum. The sequence continues at coordinate 243,548 of NZ_QJKB01000007.1, read as the reverse complement.
GCATCAAGGCAGTGATCACACTTAAGAATATCAAGTTCCGTTATGCCGAGGGTGAGCCCTGGGTGTTAAAGGATGTCAACCTGACGATACCGGCCCACCAGAGCATTGCCCTGGTGGGCCCAAGTGGTTGTGGCAAGACTACCTTGTGCAAGATCATTCTGGGTTTGTTGAAGCCGACCGAGGGTGAGGTGTTGATCGACGATATCCCCATCACCCAGCTCGGCATCAAGACTTACCGCCAACTGGTGGGCACGGTCATGCAGGAAGATGTTTTGCTGGCTGGGTCCATCATGGACAATATCGCTTTCTTCGACAGCCATTGTGATCAACAGAGGGTTGAAGAATGTGCCAGGCTGGCGGCCATCCACGATGAAATCAGCAAGATGCCCATGGGTTATCAGACTCTGGTGGGTGACATGGGCAGCAGCTTGTCTGGTGGGCAAAAGCAGCGTGTCTTGCTGGCGCGTGCCTTGTATAAGCAACCCAGGATACTGGCGCTGGATGAAGCAACCAGTCACCTGGATGTGAATAATGAGCACAAGGTGAATCAGGCGCTGGGCAATTTGCAACTGACGCGCATCATGGTGGCGCACAGGCCAGAGACCATTAATGCGGCTGAGCGGGTGATGTCGCTGGCGGATGGGGCTGTGGTAGAAGTGCGGGCGGCTGTGCTTAAAGAAGATGGGGCGAGTTTGAAGCTTGCTTGAACAAGCACTTCGATAGCCGTCGATACGCGTTGAAGTCAGCACACATCTATAGTCATATCTAAGCCACACCTAATCCAGTTGCAGCACCTTGAAATTATTACGCCCGGCCTTCTTGGCCAGGTACAGGGCTTCATCTGCTTTTTTCAGCAAGTCGTTGGCGCTGGCCTTGCTTTCTGATGAAATCGCCACGCCTATGCTGGTGGTGACCATGAGTGAACTTGTCTCTATGTCGAAGGGCGTGGTCATGGCTTGCACTATCTTGCTGGCCACCATATCAGCCTCGCTATGCATGTTCAGGCCTTCCAGCACGATGACGAATTCATCACCTGCCAGGCGGCCTGCCAGGTCAGTCTGGCGTATGCAATGCCTGAGGCGGCTGGCAAATTCCTGCAAGACCAGGTCGCCTGCATGATGGCCCAGGGTATCGTTGATGCTCTTGAACTTGTCTACATCCAGAAACATCACGGCCATCAACCTGCCTGTGCGTTGCGAACGGGCGCTGGCCTGTTCCATTCTTTCATTGATCTGGTTACGGTTAGGCAAGCCTGTCAGGGTGTCAAACCTGGCCAGGGCCAGCAATTGTTTTTCTACAGCCTTGGCATCGCTGATGTCATTGATGAGGCTGTTGACACCGACGACTTTGCCGCTGTCATCGTATTGCGGCACATAGGTGGCGTGATAATGCCCCATCTTGCCGGCAACGCTGATCTCGGTTTCAAATTCTGTTTTTTCACCCGCCATGGCCAGTTTGTAATGGACATGATGCTCTTGCTGCATGGCCCCGCTCAGCAATGACATGACGGGCTGGCAGCGTATGTTTTCCAGTGGCAGGTCAAACCAGGTTTCGTAGGGGCGATTGACGAACTGGTAGCGGTTTTGTGCATCTATCAGGCTGACAAAGGCGGGGATATTGTCTGCTATCGTGCGCAGCAAGCCTTCACTGGCGGCCAGTTTCAACTCGGCCTCCTTGCGGTCGGTAATGTCTATCACCATGGAGTAATACCCTTGTGTCACGCCATCGGCATTGGTATCCGGCACATACTCATATTGCAGGAAGCGCTTGATATCGCGCTCAGGCGCATAGCGCTCGAAAGATACTTTTTCACCCTGCAAGGCCAGCTCTATCTTGTCCTTCAACTCAAGATAAGTCGCTTCACCAAATACTTCGGTGATGGTCTTGCCCAGCAAGTCTTTCGGCTCCAGCCCTGGTATCAAACCGTAGCTGCGATTGCAGAACTGATAGCGCAGCTTGGCATCAATATAGGCAATCATGGCAGGCATGTTGTCGGTGATGGTGCGTACCCTTTGTTCACTGCGTATCAGATCATCCTGCACCCGCTTGAACTCGGTAATGTCTTCCACCAGTACAAAGAAGCCATCGACATGGCCAGACTTGCTGAAATCTGGTGCATAGGTCACCCTGTCCCACTCCCAGTGACCATAACGCTGTATGCGGCGTTCATAACGCGTCCATTCACCATTGAGCACCTTGCGCACCTCGGGTTTGACTATCCTGTCATAGATATCAGGTGTGGCCACTTCGCGCATGCTTTTACCGATGACGTCGGCAGGCTGCAAATGCGATAAATGCGTGATGCGCTTGTTGGCGAAGGTGTATTTCTCTTCATGGTCGATATAGCCTATGAAGGCCGACATATTATCGGCAATCAGGCGCAGCTTGTTTTCACTGGCGCTCAATGCCGCCTCAGCCAAACGACGACTGGCCATGGCCTCATCAAATGCCTTGGCGAGGTCACCAATTTCATCTTTTGGATAAAGCGTGGGTCTGAGTGTATCTATCCATGCAGGCACGCCGCTGTTCACCTTGTGACGCAAATGCTGCAAGGGCCGCAGCAGCCAGTACATGAACCACCAGCCCAGCAATAGCAGGACCAGCAAGAGAACCGTGCTGGCCAGTGTGATTTTTTTTCTGACTTCCGAAATGACGACAAAGGCTTCGCTGGCAGGATAGACGGCCGCAAGCATCCAGTCTGCCGCCTTGAGCCTGCGATACGATAATATCGCTTCATCAGTCGTGCCATTACGTGAAATCAGGCTGCCTTCCAGAGCGCCATAGGCTGAGTCGGGTATCTGATGTTTATCTGGCCGCTCACGGCTGTCTGCGAGTATTCGGCTGCCGTCAGGATGCGCTACAAAAACGCCCTGGCGCGTGGTCACATAAAAATAACCATTACCGCCAATTTTTGTCCCGGCCAGGTCTGCCAAAAAACTATCCTGTGCCAGTTCGATGATACCAGCCAGCACGTAGCGCAACTGGCTCTTGTCATCAAAGACAGGAGCACTCATCACTACCAGTGGGCGACTGGAAGCAGTGCCTTTCAGGGGTAGAGAGACAATCAGTTTTTTTTGTTTAAGCACTTCCTTGAAATAATCCCGGCCAGCGAGATTGATTTTTCCACGCTCTTCTGCGCCATGCAGTATGGCCACCAGTTCCCCCTGCAGGTTAATGACAGCCAGATTATCAAACAGTCCGCCCAGGCTCTTCTGATGTGACATGAATTCTTGCAGCGTCTCCTGGTCAGCATCATCCGTCGCCAGGTCTGTCGCCAGCAGTATCAAAGAGTTTTTCCTGAGTTCTATCTTTTGATCGACTTCATTGGCCATGGCCGTGATCAGGCTGTTTTGCCTGGCCACGATGAGGTTTTCCAGGGCTTGTTCAGATACCGAGTTAGCCAGCCATGACAACAAAACCAGCGAAAAGACAAAGAAAATCGCCACCGCCACGGTCAGGCGAGTTTTCAAACTGATGTCGCGGAAACGAGAGAACCGGCTGGACGACATGGCATTTTGAAATAAGAATTGATCTTGATGCCGATATTAGCATTCGTGTTCATGATGACAATCAAAATTTCAATTTATGCCCGGCAATTTAAAGGCGGCGTGGTAAATCCATCCTGATTTTGGTTTTCCTGAACATTTATGCAAAATTGCCTGCTTGGCACAATTGTCATCTATGAATAAGCCCCCAGACTGTCATCGGTACGGCAAGCCAGAGCATCGCGGGTATCAGACTGATTGCCCATGTCTGGCGGACAATAAGCGGGAGCAGCATGATCATCTGCCTGGCGGTGCTGGGTCACTGCGGTGGCAGTTACAGCACCGGTAGCAACTGCTGCCGCAGGCACATGGCTGAAATTCTGTCCTATGTCATGGCTGTAGTATAGCCAGGGATAAGCCCCATGGTCATAGCCATGCTGCTGACTGGTGTTGGAGTTGTCCTGATGAGTACTACCTGGCTGCTGGGGCTGCTCGACAATCTGGCGCGCACGCTCTGCCAGTTGGCGCACATAGGCTTGCACATCAGCAGGAAGAGACTGCCCGCTGGCCTGGTAGCTTGCCAGCGTCTGCAAGGCTGTCTGGGTTTCATAGTGCAGCTTTTCCAGTTTTTGCCTGGCGTCACTGGCATTCGCAATTTGCAGGTCTGCGCTGCGTATCTCAGGGCCCTTTTGCTGATCCAGGAAAAAAGCCAGGCGCACCTGCAAGCTTGTCAGCGCAATGGCTGCGCCCGGCCTTGCAAACAGGCCGAGTATCTTGCGGTTATCCCTGAACGCTGCCCTGACCACATCATCGACAAAACCGGGGCAAGCCAGTACCAGCGCATCCAGCACAGCGCCTGAGAAAACGGGCAACAGACGGGCCACCTGACTTTCCAGCAATTGCCGCTTATGCTGCTGATATTGCTCCTGCAAACTGCCTTGCCGGGTAATTTCATCCTGTATGGCTTGCAGGGCATGTTGCAAGCCTTGTATCGCCACCTGGTTATCTGGCAAGGCTGTATTCAAGGTAGGTGGCGTGGTGATGGCGTGTGGATCTGACATGGCTAGACCTTTCATTAATTTCCAGGACTTACGCAAAACCGCCCCAGCTGCGTTGCAGCTCCAGCATTTGGCAAGATTCGGTACTAAAGTACTGTCTTCGTCGCTACGGTGCAGTCGGGGTTTCGGACAATACATTGTCTGCCGACGAAACGAACATCCCTTACAAGAGATGTTTCGTAAAAGCGTTAGCCTTGCTGGGACAATTTTGCGTAAGTCCTAAGCTCTTGAAATTCGCCATCTTCATGGCGGGATAAAAAATAATCGACAAAATACTGACGCAAACCGGGCTTATGCATGTCTGCATGCCATTCCAGCGCCTGGCCTGCATGCACACTCAAATCTGTCCAGGGATTGAAACCCAGATCAGTAATTTCATGCATGCGCAAAAAATAGCGCCTGTGCTGGGTTTCACCATGCCACAGGTGGCGGATCTCCCCCTTCACCACACCCAGCCTGCCCTGCACCTGCTGATAGAACCGCTGGCCCCAGGCTTGCAAATGTGCGATCTGGGCTTGGTCATGTTTCAGGGCATTTTGTATGCAAAAATTATAGTCACCATATATGGCATGGGCCATGAAATGATCGGCACTGCCGGAGATAGCTGCTTCATACAGGCCCACAGTATCAAACAGGCTGCGCTGCATGGCCCAGCCATAACCAGTATGCCCATGCGTATCATAGCGCCCGGCATGCAGGCTGCCAGGCTGTTCTTGCATGACGGCGGCAAATGAGCTGACACGGTCTGGCAATGCGCCCTCACGGCCATCTTTTTGCAGACGCAGGCAGCTTTGCCATACTTGCGCCACCGGGTATTGCTGCAAGACGGCCACCAGTTCCCTGGCCCAGTTGCGGTTATCAAACAAAATATCGCAATCCAGCCAGGCCACATAACGACAACTGGCTGGCAGCCATGAAGCAGCAAGATTCAACAAGCGCTCTTTTTGCCAGAGCAAAGTCGCTGAACGCAATTGCAAGACATCTGTCGCCACAGGTAATTCAAAAGCCGCATCGCCAAAAGCACATTCCACGGTAATGCAGGTAAGCCCCGCCGCACGCATCCCTTGCATGAACACATCATAATTCTGCCTGCGCGAAACATAGCGGCAAGGGTTGAAATAAGTGGTGAGGACGACAAGTTCAGACATGGTTCACGGGCCGTTTTTTGTGCATGCAGAATAATAGCAAGTATTCATCATTAGAACTCATTTCATAAATAGGGGTGAGTGCGAACAAGGCGATTTGGGATGCAGTGCAAGGCGCGACCCGCTGCTAAGGCTTCTGCCTTAGCGAGGGGCGTAACACAGCAATGCGCCCAAATCGTCAGTTCCCGAAGGGTTTGTCTCATAACGCGTACTAGACTGGGCGAACTCGTTGTCAACAACACCGCTACAGAATAACGTGCCCGTCTTAATAGCCCACGTTATAAGACAAACGCACCTCATCCATATTTATGAAATGAGTTCTGTCACACTGATGCTACACTCGGTATCCAAATACTGAATTCAGCACCAGCCCAATAACAACAATAAGCACGACAAGTACAATAAGAACGCACTATGAAGCATATCCCTGTATTTTATAATCCGGCCATGGTGGTGGAAATAGATCTTGAATCACCATCGCCAAAGAAGCCTAGAGAAGTCGTCACTGAATGGCAGCAACGCTATCCGGTTGAAGTCATTGATTTTGCACCTTTAGGCAAGGCAGATTTTTGTCTCGCTCATAAAGCAGAGCATGTGGATGGCATCATCAGCCTGCAAATTGCCAATGGCATGGACACCCGGCATCAGGAAGTTGTTGATTCTCTTTACTGGACGACTGCGTCATTTTACGCAGCAGCAGAGCATGCCTTGCGGCATCGCGTTGCGGTATCTCCCACATCAGGTTTTCATCATGCTGGCCATGATTTTTCATGGGGCTTCTGTACCTTCAATGGTTTGCTGATTGCTGCACTCAAGCTGCTCACTAGTGGTGCCGTCAAACAGGTCGGCATACTGGACTTTGATTATCACCAGGGTGACGGTTCGCAAGACATCATCGATAAACTGGCACTGGGCGACCGCATTTTGCACCGCACTGGCAAGATACACTATACCCGCGAAAAGCAGGCTTTCTTTCAAGAGCTGCCGGGCTTACTGGAAACGCTGAAGAATGTCGATATCCTGTTTTACCAGGCTGGCGCCGACCAGCATGAGAATGATCCGCTAGGCGGCTTCCTCAACAATGCAGAAATGCGGGAACGTGACCTGCAAGTATTTCGCTTCGCCAAAGCGCATGATATTCCCATCGCCTGGAACCTGGCGGGAGGCTATCAGGAAGTGCGCACTGAACAGGGCCGCTGCATACAAAAAGTGCAGGATATCCATAACGCTACGATGGAAGCTTGCATGGATGCCTATCTTGATACACAGCCTGAAAATGCGACTTGAATAAACGACTTGGCAGGCAAACTTTTTGCCAGCTTTGTTGCTACAATCAAGCTTCTCTCAAGACACAGTAACCATGCGCCTACAAATCCTGTCCGACCTGCATCTTGAAGCCTGGGGCGATACTGCGCCCTTTGGCAACCCGGCCATCAGCCAGCCTGATGTCGTGGTACTTGCCGGTGACATCCATGCTGGTAACAAGGCTGTAAGCTGGGCAGCGCAGCACTTTGCTGGTATACCGGTCCTGTACGTACACGGCAATCATGAAGCCTATGGCAAGAACCTGGAAGACATGCAAGCTGATATCGCTCGTGCCTGCGAAGCCACGGACAACGTGCATTTTCTTAATGCCAGTGAATACCAGATAGGTGAGATACGCTTTTTGGGGGCAACCCTGTGGACGGACTTTTGCCTGTTTGGAGAAGAGCACCTGCCCTATACCTTGCAAGAAGCTGAAGACCTGATGCCTGATTATCAGCGCATCACGCTGGCGGAACAAGGCTATCGCAAGTTGCTGCCAACGGATACCCGAAAAATACATGCCAAGCAAAAATCCTGGCTCAATAAACGGCTCAATGTCCCGTTCTCTGGCAGCACCGTCGTCGTCAGCCACATGGCGCCGTCACTAAAATCTGTCTCACCCCGCTATGCGGATGATTTGCTATCTGCCGCCTTTGCTTCGCAACTGGATGAGCTGGCACAAAAGGCAGATTTATGGATACACGGCCACATGCATGAAAGCTTTGATTACCAGCTAGGAAAATGCCGTGTCATTTGCAACCCCTGTGGTTACCCGCTGCATAGCGGCAGGATGGAAAATGCGGCTTTTGATCCGGATTTGATCGTCGATCTATAGGCCCACGCATGACAAAATTGCATACCCCTGTTGCTGCTTGGCTGCTTTATCTTGTTGGCGCATCCTGCTTTGTGCTGCCGCTGCTCTTCACTTCATTGCAGTTTGATGATGGCGCTGGATACGCTATCACTATGTACTATACAGGCGGATTCATTTCTGTCTTGCTGGGCATACTGTTTCATTTATGGACCAGGTCGCGTCAAGCTGCAGGTCATAAGACATTTTCAGCAGGCATCAACAAGGATGTAGTCCCACATCGATTGGGAGAAACTGAAGAATGAGAAAGCCAAGCAGGGTCAGTGCGGAAGGAAATCGTGCATGAAAACAGACTGGCACAACATCGCCATCTCCAGCTCAACCCCGGTAGATGCAAGCTACAAAAACACGCAAAACGTCAGGCGTTTTATGATTGCTGAATGCGGTAAAGATTTCAAGTTTGACCGTGACTTCATGGCCTGGATAAGCAATGGCGAAAGCAAGACCATGGGTGATGTGGTCAATGAGTGGCTCAGGCGCCAATCTGGCAAAGCCAAATAAAACCAAATAAAGCCAGACAACAACCCAGCCTGCATTACCATCAACAATGGTAATGCAGGCTGACAATGACGACTCAGGAAAAATCAGCCCAGCCAGAGTTTGAATTCAACACCATTCTGTATGCTGCCTATGACTTGCGCCTGGTTTTCTGTACTCTCGCAGAAACTGGCAAGTGCACCAGCTGCCGTGATCTGGCCTTTGCTTAACTGATTATTCCAGTAATCAAAACCAGCCTGGTCTGGCGCACGGTGCAAGACGTTTTGATAGAAGTTGGTGATCAGGGTTGTGGTCGATGGATTGGCACCATACAATTTCTGGAACTCTGGTGACTGGAAAAAACCGGCAGCCACGGTCGTCAGGCTGGAACCCTTGTCCATATCCTTGATCCAGTAACCCAAACCTTCGAGATCAGGCTTGCGACCAAATGCAGCCTGGTACAAACGGTAAGCCTGTCCAGCCGTACCATTAATATCAAGTGCAATGCTCTTGTCAGAAAACTGCACACGCTCGACATTAGACAGATTGTCGACGTCGCCACTGGCATTCACTCGCAATTGATAAGCGCCGCCCACTTGCTTGACCGTGAACGCACTCGCCTGCCCGGCCATGATGACAGTGTCAAGACCTGTGCCACCGTCTATATTATGATTGCCTGTACCGACATTGATGGCATCATTGCCGCTGCCCGCATTGACATGCAAGCGTCCACCGCCACCGTTGATGGTGATCAGATCACCACCTGCGCCAGAGGCAATCAGGTAGTCGGAATACACAGTTGCTGGCAAATCCACGCTGATGGTGTCGGCACCACCGAACAGGGATTCATCAGCCAGCATTTTTTCATCAACGATCTGGTTGGCAGAAATCGGCGCTGAAAAACCTGTCATACGAGCATAACTGCCATCGCGATATTCAGTATTTGATGCTGTCATCGTGCCAGTGGCGATGGTTTTGCTCAAACCCTGGCTCACCGAGAGGGTATTATTCGACATGCTGAAATTACCGTCGATAGTCGCTGATGAAACCAGCTTGTCCGACGATGTCATGATGCGGGTCACGGTGCCAGAATTATTGCCGTTTATGTCTCCCTTGATAGAGCCAAATGCCGACAGCGAAATATTGCCGAACACGCTATCGTAAGCTGCGCTATTGGAAGGTACCAGCGTATTGACAGACAGGCCCGTCGATTGCGCACCAGTGCTGGTAATCGATAATACCCCTGTACTGCTAATCGAATAATCGAAATAATATTGCCCGGTTTGCGACAGCGATACGACGCCGCTTTTATATAACAGTGAGCTGCTGGCTGTTGCCGTGCCTTGCGTCGCATTGGGATTAGCCAGGATGACACCATTAAAGGTCGATGTGGCGCCGTCAGGAAAACCAAACTGGAACCTGCTGCCATTGAAGTCAGCAGAAGAATACAGGGAGTGGTCTTTTGACCAGCTCGCACCAATTTTGGAAAACGCATCAAATACACTACCAATCGAACCGTTTGTCGGTGGGTTTTTAAGTAATAACTGGTACAGCGTGGTAACGATATTTTGGGAGAGTTTGATAGAGACGTTTGCCATGAATTGCAATCAGGAATTAAGCGGTTGAGTAAAACGAAGTGTAAGCAATGAGCCCTGCGGGGCTCATGAGAATGACAGGCCAAGCCATCATTATGCAGGGCGAATGCTACAGAATTATTTTTCTCGCCGCAATGAAAATGGCATTTTTTATTGAAAAATTGTCAATCTGAAAATCACGTTTTAATTTCCTGAAAAAATTCAACCTGCAAATCAAAGGTTAAATTATTTAACAAATCCAATTGCCAATTCAATAATAGTGGTTTATATTTTCATAATTGCCAATTTATACATTTGATCAGCTTATTGCATTTGAAAAGCGACAGGGATCAAGACACCATGACCAGGGAGTACGCATGAAGCAAAGCCGCCTCTTAATTGCCGTCACATTTGCATTTGCCTTGTCTGGCTGCGACACTGGCTGGTCAGGCTCGCGTTATCAACTTGTGACTTCATCGGATGGCAAGGTCTACCGGCTCGATTCCCAGAGCGGCACGGTGCATTATGTAACCCCGGAAAAAATGCTGGCCCTGAACGATGAATTACCCACCCTGCATGTAGGCGAGTACTATCAGATGGCCGATGCCTCGGGCAATGTCAAATACCTCAAATACGTGGGTAACGCCCAGTTTGAAAAAAGCCCAGCGTCCAGCCAGGTGAAGTGATCACCTGCCAAAGACGCCGCAGTTAATTTCGCAGTTAATTTCGCAGTTAGGTCCGCAGTTAAGTCTGCATTTAATTCCGCATTTAAGTCATATTTCAGTTCATCACTGGTGGCCATTGATGTGCTTCAGCCTGACAATGCTGGCACCAGGCATACAGCGCGTCGTACATCACCATGCCATGACTGAGCATGATGTGATCATCATCAAAAATCTTTGACAAGCCCAGCGACAGGGCATATAGCCCCGCCGATTGCGCCGTCAAATCCAGCTTGCCGGTGTCTGCTCCACGGATGATAGTCGCCAGGGTTTGCAGGGCAGGCTCAGCCAACGCATATTTCTTCAGGAAGGCATCAAAGCTGCACAAGTCACCGACATGGCTTAGTTCCACGCCCGGAATGTCATACGGTATGGCACCGGTTTCTGTCGCGATGCGCAAGACATCGGTATTGGGCACATATAAAAATTCTGCATCCCTGTCGATGAAATGCCTGATCAGCCAGGGACAGGCAATGCGGTCTATCTTGGGTCGTTCACGGGTAATCCATTGCATGATTGTTCTCCCACGATGATGACAGGACTTAGCCTGCCCGTCTGGCCAGCATGCCGCCAGCCTGCTTATAGGCTTCCAGCCCACCTTCGAGGTATCGAGCTGCGATACCTGCTGAATTAAGTGCGCTGGCGCAATTGATGCCGACTTCATGTCCCTTGATGCAATACACAACGACATTCTGTTGCTGCGTCAGTGCAGGTGCCCAACTGGCCACTTGTTCAGGATCCAGCCAGACTGCACCGACAACTTGCAGAGTATCGGCTTCAAAGGCCGGGCGCTTGCGCACATCAATGACCGCTGGCGGATTAGCACTGCTAAGCTCGCGCATGAATTCAGCAACGCTGACGATTTGCCTTGTTTGTTCTGCTTGTTCGGTTTGAATCATTTCCAACTCCTCTAAGGGTGAAGCAAGGGGTAAATGAGCAGACCCAGAACCGCTGCGGCCGCAACGATGACAGGTTCCTGCAATTTCTTGAACTTCCACAACAGGAAGATACTGACCAGGGCAATGGCTGCGGTCGGCACATCCAGTATCGAGCGTTTGGCAATCACCAGTACCGAGCCGGCAATCGCCCCGATTGCCGCTGCGGTAATGCCATCAACAAAAGCAATCACGCCAGGCAACTTGCCATATTTTTTAAAGTAAGGTGCGGGGATGACGGTGAACAGATAGCAGGGTAAAAATGTCGCCAGCGCTGCCACCGTCGCGCCCGGCAAGCCAGCTACCAGATAACCGATAAAACCCACCGTGATGACCACAGGCCCTGGTGTGATCATGGCAACCGCGACCGCATCGACAAACTGCTTGTCCGTCAGCCAGTGATGTTCAGTCACCACGCCGCCGTACAGGAAAGGCACAATCGCCAGGCCAGAGCCAAATACAAAGGCACCGGCCTTGGCAAAGAAGATAGCGATCTGCGTCAACAGCGATGCGTCCTGTGTAGTCAGCATGCTGCCTATGACTGGCAATTGCAGCAGCGTCAGGCTGCCAAGTTTGCCGCCACCCAGCCATGCTGGTGGTGCACGCAACAGCCAGACCAGTACGCCCGCTGCGATAAACAGCCAGGCGATTTCTGTCTCGGTGATAAAAGTCAGTGCTGCCAGCAAGAGATAGATGGCCCACAGCAACTTGTCCTTGCCTATGCTTTTTTGCGTGAGCTTTTTGGTGCTCATGACGATGATGCCAACTACCGCAGCGCCAACACCATAAAACACTGCCTGCATCCAGGCCAGGCCGCCATAGCTGGTATAAGCCCAACCCAATAACACCACCATCACGAAAGAAGGCAGGACAAAGGCAATGCCTGCCAGCGTTGCACCCCAGATGCGGTAATGTACATAGCCCATATAGATGCCCAGCTGCGCCGCCAGCGGGCCGGGGGCCAGTTGTGCCAGCGCCAGCCCCTCTTTGTAATCGGCTGGCGAAATCCAGCCGCGCTGCTCAACCAGGTCGCGCTGCATATAACCTACCAATGCCACCGGGCCACCAAAGCCCAGCGCACCCAGGCGCAGCATGTAAAGTACCATTTGCCACAGCGTATAAACTGGTGCGCTCTCGATGGTGGCTGGATTGGGATCAGGCTGGCTCTGGCTCATTGCTGGCACCTTTTATGTTGTACTTGGCTGCACTTGAGAAAAATGCTGGTAGAGGGCATCCAGCACTACGCTCATCTTGTCCAGCAAATCATCATCGTTACGGGCGTTTGGTCTGGCACCAGCCAGCATGGCTTCAAAGCCGCTGGCCTCGGGCACGAAGCCATTACCCACGTCCAGCACATGCACCATGGCACCCAGACGTTGCAAGCCACGGTCGCCTTCCAGATCAAAGCTGGCCAGCAAGACCTCAAAACTGACACGCTCGCCGATGTGGGTAAATGCTGCACCATCAAAATCAAAACCCAGCGCATCCGACGGGCAATCATTGACGGACTCCAGCCAGACAAAGCGCGCCCGCTTGTCGATGAAGCGGCGTATCAACCAGGCACAGGCCACCCTGTCCACCCACAGGTGCTGGCGGGTGGCCCAGGTACGGCCCTGATAGTCATCGATTGCCAGCATCTTGATTGCCGCCTGTACTGCCTGCGGCTCACCGACTGATAACAGACTCTCTGCCGCCTGCATGAAATCCATCCAGGCAGCTTCAAGCGTGTTACTGCCATCGCCAGGGAAGTAATCTATGCTTTTGAAAGCCTCATATTCTCGTCGCATCTTGCGCAAGAGCTTGGTAATTTCTTGCGGCTTTAAATTGCATAAACCGGGGCGTGCATCTGCCAGGGTTTGCAGCCAGACAGCATATTCACCACTACGGTCAAACAAGGTCTGGAAGGCGAGATTCTCATCTTCAGTCTGCGCCCAGACATGCAATAACCAGGCGCTGCCGCCTTCACGCAAGCTTTCTTCTGATAAATCCTGCAGTGCCTGTTGCTGAACGTCGCCAAAAGGCAGGAGATAAGCACCATCACGCAGGGAACCACAACCCAGGGCCTTGAGATTGCGCCAGATGCGCATCCGCCCTGTTGCACTATTTGTAGGCAGGCTCAGCACCAGCAATAGCCAGCGGGCAGCAGGGTCAGTAGTGATAGTGTGTGTTTTCATGAAACACATTCTATACAATAATATTAGTTATTACAAATTTTGTAGAGATATTTACTTATTTAATTTTTCCTGGATAATCAAAAGCATATTGTCAGGGGAACTCATCATATGAAAAAAACAATATACCAGGTTTTCCACTGCTGCCTTGTGAGTCCAAAGACATAACTCAGCTCATCGATGGACAGAGTTATCTTCTTCGTCGGGTAGCCTGGAAGCCTTCTTCTATCCGGGCAACTGGCTGCGTAACCATGCTAATGCAGATTCGACATGCGGCCCGGGTATATGACCAGCACTCCGAATTAAATGATAGGTATGCCCAGCTACGCCCGGGCCAAATGGCTGCACCAGGCGCCCGGCAGCGATGTCGTCAGCTAACAGATCCAGGCTCAACAAGGCGATACCCTGGCCTGCCAATGCTGCCTGAATCGCATGGCCTTCATCCGAGAAAATAAGCTGGCTGCGACTAAGCTTCCAGGGCAGGCCTGCTGCTGCAAACCAGTTTTTCCAGGTAGGGTTGAGCGGATGGTCGTGGGTCCATTTGAAATCAATCAGCGGTAACTGGTTCAGATCAGCCGGCTGTATAGTGCCAAGCAAGGGGCTGCACACAGGCGCGAAACTATCGGTCAACAGCGGCTCAGCGACCATGCCTGGATAGGGCCCCCGTCCGTAACGTATCGCTATGTCGGCAAGCTCCGTTCCCAGATCGACTGCCTGATCGGACGCGTGCAGCTCAAGGTCTATTTCCGGATACAACTTTTGGAAACCCTTCACCCGCGGCGCTAACCAGTGCGCCATGAATGCATTGGTCGTCGAAATGATGACGCGGCGGCGTGTCTGAGGTTTCCCCAGATGCTGCAGCGTCATCTCGAAAGCATTGAAACCATCACGCAGCACTGGATACAAGGCCAAGCCAGCATCAGTCAAGACCACTTTGCGTACCTGCCGCTCGAACAGGCACAGGCCAGTGTACTCCTCAAGAAGGCGAATCTGATGGCTGATGGCAGTCGCTGTAACCGCCAGTTCATTGGCTGCCTGCTTGAAGCTGCCATGGCGGGCCGCCGCTTCAAACGCCCGTAGTGCTGAGAGTGAGGGGAGTCGCCGCATTGTGACTATAGATAAAAAAGAGATGAAAATAACAGATGAGAAAACAGATGAAAAGACAGATGAAAATAAGTCATGTTATGCCTGACAACATAGCGTTTGTCAACGCAGAGGCGCAGGTCTATCTTCTCGCTGCGGCCCTGACAAGCCGGACACTTTTCTACTAACTCGATGAAAGGAGCAGATCATGCTCGAACGAATTATTACCCAGCCAGACAACTACGAACCCTACCTGCTTTCTCAGGCGATCAAATTTGGCAACCTGCTCTTCGTTTCTGGCCAGGCCGGTGCAGGTGAAGATGGCAAGATCGTCGCTGGCGGTTTTCGTGCTCAGGGCGAGCAGGCCTTCGCCAACCTCAGGCGCGCACTGGAAGCTGGTGGTTCTGGCCTGGCAGATGTCATCAAGGTCACCATCTTCGTCACTGATATGGGCAACTTCAAAGAAGTCGTGGAACTGCGTCGCCAGTTTTTCACAGCGCCCTATCCTGCAGATACCATCGCCGAAATCAAGGCCCTGTACGATCCCGCGGCCATGATAGAGATTGAGGCTATCGCCGCGATACGTCCTCATGCGGGGAGCTGATATGAATGCCACCACGACACCTGATACTCATCTGCACGACTGCCTTTTCCAGCCGGTCTCCATAGGCCGGATGACGCTTAAAAATCGCCTGGCAGTAGCACCCATGACACGCATCAGCGCAAGCGATGGGGGCTGCGCGACTGAGCAGATGGCACGCTATTACACCGCTTTCGCCAAAGGCGGCTTCGGGCTGATCATCAGCGAGGGTATTTATACGGACAGGGCTTACTCGCAAGGCTACTTGAACCAGCCCGGCCTGTCTGATGACCACCAGCGCGATGCCTGGACCAAAGTAGTTGATGCGGTCCATCAAGATGGGGGACGCATGATTGCCCAGTTGATGCATGCAGGCGCGCTCTCGCAGGGCAACCCTTACCGCAGCGATACCTTGGGCCCGTCTGCAGTGAGGCCTCAAGGACAGCAGATGAGCTTTTACAGGGGCAAGGGCGAGTACCCAATACCACATGCAATGGCTGACGACGCAATCACGGAAGCGATCAATGGCTTCGCCGCTGCGGCAGTGCGCGCAAAACAAGCTGGCTTCGACGGTGTAGAAATCCACGGAGCGAACGGCTACCTGCTTGACCAATTTCTTAGCGAAGGCATAAACCTGCGCAACGACCGCTACGGCGGCGACATCGCATGCCGTCTGCGCCTGATCATCGAGGTCGTGCAGGCGGTACGCACGGCGGTTGGCCCTGAGTTCACGCTGGGTATGCGTATATCCCAGGGCAAGGTCAACGATTTCACGCACAAGTGGCGCAATGCAGAAACCGACGCTGCGCTCATCTTCAGTACGCTGGCAAAGCTGCCAATTGACTATATCCACACGACTGAATTTGAAGCATGGCAAAGTGCCTTTGGGAACGGTCCCAGCCTGGCTGCACTTGCCAGGCAATATGCAGACTTGCCCGTGATCGCCAATGGATCACTGCATGATCCCACGCGCGCGGCCAACTTGATAGCCAGCGGTCAGGCCAATGCCATATCGCTAGGACGAGGTGCGCTGACCCATGCAGACTGGCCAGCACGCGTCTTGCGCGGCTTGCCACTTAATAATTTTGACCCCGGGATATCGTCCCCGATTGCCGACCTCAATAATGAAGAGCACCACCGACTGGAGCATGTACATGCCTGACATTAGCTTGCTTGATACTTCGTATCTCAAACAAGATTACAATATCGAAAAACCTTGGCCGTTGTAATATCTGGCTGAAAGTCTGACTAAGCACGATGAAAGTCTGGAGCAGATTTTCGGCCACTTTGCCTTACTGCGTTTTGCCAATACACCAGCGATATGACATCATCACAGCAAGTTAAATTAATCGTCTTCGATCTGGATGAAACACTGGTTCACGCCAGCACAACTGAGTTGGGCCAGCCTGCTGCATTTTCGTTTCCTCCCTACTTTGTATATCAGCGCCCTTTTTTGGCCGACATGCTGGCCGCGCTGGCACCACATTTTGATATGGCAGTATGGTCGTCTTCATCGCGAGAATATGTGGATGCCGTGGTCACCCAAGTCTTTGGCACTGATTACCCGCTCAAGTTTGCCTGGTCGGTCGAGCGTTGTGTGCAACGGGTAGATGTCAGAAGCAATAGTTACGTCTACATCAAGGACCTGAGAAAAATCCAGGGCCAGGGTTATACACTGGATCAGATTATGATGGTAGATGACTCACCTGAAAAAATCGCCAGGCAACCAGAAAATCATGTAGCGATTGCGCCCTACCATGGCGAACAGAATGATCGTGGCTTGCTGGATCTTATTGAGAATTTCAGCTTAAAAAAACACAAAATAGACCAAGCGCCAGCTCAAGAAAAAGGCGAACCAGGCTCTTGATATCGTTCGTATATCCTCTTCAATTCCCCATTTTTCTCCAGCACAACCAGTGCTGCAGCTATCTTCCTGACTAGTTCAGGATGCATGGTTTTTGTCATGCCCATGTAGAACTTTTCTGTCAGCACTGGTTTGCGTAACAACCTGATTTTATCTTCCAGGCCAGCCTGGCGTATCGCCAGACCTATGCCTGGAGAACGGTGGCAATAAAAACGCCCGCGTCCCGCCAGCAGTTTCTTCAGGTTGGAGGCGGAGGAAGTTGCGCTGTCATCTATCTTCAGGCCCCCCATCTGCGTCAGGATATCGACGATACCAAAACCCCGCAGCGTCAATATGATGCCCTCATTGCCCAGCTTGCGTATATCGTCCCAGTCTTCCAGCGCGATAGTGTCGTCTGCCCGCACGGCCAGCAAGTAATTAACGGTGAACAGCGGTGTCGCAGCAAACTGATATTGCGAGGTGTTGCGGGCGATGCGCTGCACGCCACAGATAACATCGATGTTGCCCGACTTGAGGCTGGCATCGATGCGTGCACGGGGTTGCCAGGTCTGGTCACCAACAAAATGCAAGTCAGTGTCAGCCTTTTCCATGGCCCGCATGATGTCCACACATATCCCGCCGACTGCTGCCCTGCCCTCAGCATTGACGATAGCAATGTACTTGGGTTCAGATGCCTCCTGGGCTGCAGTATGTATTTCCGTGCCAGCAAAGCTGGGCAACGTGAAGG
The DNA here is from genome assembly GCF_003201815.1 of Undibacterium pigrum. Lineage (GTDB taxonomy): Bacteria > Pseudomonadota > Gammaproteobacteria > Burkholderiales > Burkholderiaceae_D > Undibacterium > Undibacterium pigrum. The sequence goes on along the minus strand of NZ_QJKB01000007.1, from coordinate 225,551 downwards.
GCAATAATAGAGAGAATGACAGCAATACATCTCGCAGCAATACAGCGAGATGGCAAAATTTCACACGCGAGTTCATTGCCTGTATGCCAGCCTCTTGTCGGATGTCACTACCTTGCCTGAAGTCGACGCATAGCTGCCGGTGCTGGCCTGAGAGAACTGTTGCTGAACTTTGAAAATACTGACCACATTCGACAAATTGCTGGCCTGGTCCTGCAGGCTTTTTGCCGCAGCTGCGGCCTCTTCCACCAAAGCTGCATTTTGCTGGGTGACACCATCCATTTGTATGATGGCATTATTGATCTGGTCTATGCCGGCAGACTGTTCTTTGCTGGCATCATTGATTTCATTCATGATGGTCGTTACTTTTGCCACGCTATCGACGATCTCGGACATGGTCGCACCTGCCTGATCGACCAGACGCGCGCCCTCGCCCACTTTATCGACAGAATCAGAAATGAGGGCCTTGATTTCTTTCGCAGCGCTGGCTGATCTTTGTGCCAGGTTGCGCACTTCTGAAGCCACTACGGCAAAACCTCGTCCCTGCTCACCCGCACGTGCAGCTTCTACCGCCGCATTCAGGGCAAGGATATTGGTTTGAAACGCAATACCATCAATGACGGCAATGATATCGACAATCTTCCTGGATGAATCACTGATAGCGCCCATGGTGACTACCACTTGCGACACCACCGCCCCGCCTTTCACCGCAGCATCCGATGCTGCATGCACCAGTTGATTGGCATCACGGGCATTTTGTGAATTCTGCTTCATGGTACTGGTCAGCTCTTCCATGGAAGATGCGGTTTCTTCCAGTGAGCCAGCCTGGCTCTCGGTACGGGCAGACAAATCCATATTGCCGGTGGCAATATCAGTGGATGCACCGACGATGGTGTCTGTGCTGGTACGCACTTCACTAACGATTTTCTCCAGACCGTTGTTCATGTCCTTCAATGCCTGCATGAGCTGGCCGGTTTCGTCCGTCGATTTGACATCGATCTTCGTCGTCAGGTCACCATCAGCAACACTACGGGCCAGCGACAAGGCGTGGTGCATGGGACGCGTAATGCCTATCGTCAAAAACCAGGCGCAGGCAGTACCAAAGATAATAAACAAGATGATCAAGGCACTGATCAGCATAAAACTGTTTTTGGCGATGGCATCGACTTCCTGGCTGAGATCATCCACATCCTTTTTTTGAAACTCAAGGAAATCAAGTTCACTCTTTTGATAAGCGTCTGATACTGGCATGAATTTTTCAAACAGCTTGGCGGCTTCATCCGCCTGACCGTCTTTTTTCAACTTGGTGATCTGGTCACGCAAGGCAATATATTCCTTGCGCACAGCGATGATATTGTCGAGCAGTTTTTTCTCTTCAGGGAAGGCGATATGCTCTTCCATGTATTTTTGAATTTCATTATTTCTAGCCGTAGATGCCTTGGCGTCATTGACAAAATATTCTGCCAGTGTTTCATCACTGCTCTTTACGATGGCCAGCGTGCGTTTCAGCCCGGCCACGGTGATACGGTACCATTCCTCGGTCATGCGTTCTTTTTTCAAAGGCTCCTGCATCATGGAACGGGTACTGTCAGCCACCTCGTTCAAGCGCCATAAACCTATCCCGGAAGAAATCGTCGCCAGCAGCATCACCAGTCCAAAGCCCATGGCGAGCCGTATGCCTATATTCAGATTTTGAATTTTCATTGCCTGTCTCCAGATATTTTTATAGTAAGGCACTGCAGAGCCGGGGTTTGCACTTATATATTGGCGGGCAACTCCCCCTTCCTCGCCTGTTTCCCAAGGATGTCATATCAGGAAAAGCAAGATTTCTTTGTTTTACTTCTTTCTAGCATATTAGGCAATTGCTATTTTGCAAGTCAACGATTGCAAAATAGTATTAAAATAACATTAAAATAGTCTCGCCATGCCAGCTCACAGAGAGAAGACAGGCTGCTATCAATATCGCATTTTTATTGTATTTTGACACTTACTTTTGCTTAGCCCATCACATCCATGCCACAAATCCTCGCCATCAGAGCCGACATCACCAGGCTGCAAGTAGATGCCATCGTCAATGCTGCCAACTCCTCCCTGCTGGGCGGCGGCGGTGTCGATGGCGCCATCCATCGCGCAGCAGGGCCAGACCTGGTTCATGAATGCCGCCTGCTGGGTGGCTGCAAAACTGGCCAGGCCAAACTCACCAAAGGCTACCGCCTGCCAGCCACCTGCGTCATCCACACCGTAGGCCCCGTCTGGCGCGGCGGCGAACAGAGTGAACCAGAGTTGCTGGCATCCTGCTACCGCAACAGCCTGGAGCTGGCTGCCGCAAAACAATTACGCAGCATTGCCTTCCCCAGTATCAGCACGGGAATTTATGGTTATCCAATAGAACTGGCGGCACGTGTTGCTATCAATACCATCATGGCCGCGGCGGCAGAATATCCGGTCATAGAAGAGATTATCTTTTGCTGTTTTTCTGATGGGGATCTTGCGGTGTATGAGGCGGTAATACGAGAAGTCCATCAGTGATGGGATTTAATTTCGAATCACGCAGTTTATATAGCTGACGCATTGCCGCGGTTTTGAAGTTGGGGTTGCTGTTGCTGTTGCTGTTGCTGTTGCTGTTGCTGTTGCTGTTGCTGTTGCTGTTGCTGTTGGGTTTGACTTTGCGGTTGATGTTGTTTTTGACGTTAGCAGTTCCCATGTGTCGACGCCGTTTGTGCATTACAGAAAATGGAAAAAGAAGGACCGCTGTTTGAGCGTAGCGAGTTTCGGGCCTTCCCATTTTTTGTACTGCACAAACGGGAACCCCCTTCAGGGGGCGACGACGCCTGGGTCGCCTTTTTGGCCCACCTTTTTTGGCGAGACAAAAAGGTGGGTAGCTGCCGGTCTACCACCGGCCGGCAATCTAGAATCACGTGTGTATGCATTTGAAAATCAAGTCGTTCAAAGCACCACGATTCAGATGCTAATGCACTTCACGAAATGCTACGAACGCCGCTGGATTCCAGCTAAACCCACGCTGGAATGACGTTAAGAAAAATCTCGTTAATTAGGAATCAATCAGCCCGGTAGCACACCGAAATTTCAGACTATAATCCAAATAATAAAGCAACTTCACCATCACCTTGACGAGCCCACCATGCGCAACCTCATTCTCCTCCTCACCCTCGCCTGCGCCAGCAGCCTCGCCCAAGCCATTGATTGCAACAAAGCCTCCAACACCATGGAAATCAATGAATGCGCTTCCATAGAACAACAAAAGGTCGAAGCCAAACTGAATCAGGTGTATCAGCGCGTGCTCAAAGGCATGGAAAAAGACTATGCGTCTGACGGCAATTTTGCTGATATGAAAAAAGCTTTCGTCAATGCCCAGCGCGCCTGGATCAAGTTTCGCGAAGCTGATTGCGATGCCGTCTATCAAAAGAATATAGGCGGCACCATACGCAATGTCATGCACATCAGTTGCATGCAGGCTCGTGCAAAAACGCGCATTGCAGAGCTGGAAGACTTCGAGAAAAATTAAACCATGCGCGTTAGTGAAGCTCTCGAGCTTAGTGATGAGCACTATCTGCATCCTGTAGAAATAAGCGGCTACCTCATTATCTCCAGCCACTTTGTTTGTCTGCTCGAAGATGAAGCGGCCAGCAGATCAAAAAATGGACAGAGGGGCATACTGGTGAATCGTGCTGCACTTTATCCACTGGAAGAGCAGGCGGTTCCGGGTTTGGCTGGCGGCTCAATTTCGATTGCAGGTAACATCAGTTTAAAGGCAAGCATTACGCACACCGGAATCGCGATTACACCGGCGTATCTGCCTTACATTTATGAATTCAGATTTTCCATGCCCAGGCATCCGGAAATCCCTGTTTTTTCATATAAGCATGGTGACACTTTTGTTGATGTTTACTTGCAGACGCCAGCAAACTTAACGGCTAGCACATTGCGCCTGTTGAAGCCTCTATTCCCTTCGTCACTGAATGTCATGGAACTCAAGCAGCTATTGACAACAGTAGCAGAACATCAGGTTGGCAAACACGTGCGCGGTGAAGAGTTGCAAGCTCTCATCAGCATACTTGATGCGGCTGGCTGTGCATGGCGCACCAGCGAATGCCCAATCCATTGGGGTGCGCCTTAGCAAGTGTGCACCTGTCAGGCTTGGTGACAGTCAGCCTCCCCCTGCAACACCGGCGCACACAAAGGCAGGACCAGAATAAAACTGCTGCCCTCACCCAGCTTTGACTGCAAACTGATAGACCCGCCCAGTATGCTGGTGACGATGTTATAGGCGATGCTCATGCCCAGGCCAGAACCGCCCTTGCCCAGCTTGGTGGTAAAGAAAGGGTCAAACACGCGTGACTGGTGTTCGTCCGGTATGCCCAGTCCATCATCACTGAAAATGATTTCTACCAGCCCGCCAGCTAGCGGATGGGCGGTCAGCTTCATCTGGCCCTTGCTGCGGCCTTCAAACGCATGTGACAGTGCATTGGTGACAAAATTGGTGAGTACCTGTCCCAACGGGCCGGGATAACTGTCCATCATGATGCCGCTGGCCAGTTCGCAATGCATGCTGTGCCCGGTTTTTTTATACATGGGCACCAGGGTGGCAATAATTTCTTCCAGGGTTTCCTTGAGCATGAAGGGACGGCGCTGGTTGCTGGACTGGTCAACCGTGACTTGCTTGAAACTGCTGATCAGTTCATGGGCGCTACCGAGGTTGCGCATCAGCAGCTCGGTGCCTGTAGTAATAGTGCTCAGATAATATTCTATGGTGGAGCGACGCAGCTTGCCCGATTGCAGTTCTGCCCTGAGTGTGCCGGACTCATCCTGCAAGGTGCTGGCAACGGTGACGCTATTGCCTATCGGGGTATTAAGTTCATGGGCGATGCCTGCCACCAGTGCACCCAGTGCTGCCATTTTTTCTGAGCGCACCAGTTCATCCTTGGTACGGTTCAGGGTGTTCATTGCTGCTGCCAGTTCGCGGTTGGTTTGCTCCAGCGTAATGGTGCGTGAATGTACCCGGGATTCAAGCTGCTGGTTGATCTCGCGTATTTCCTGCTCTACTTCGCGCTGACGGGTGATGTCGACACAGCAAAAAATATAGAGCATTTCATGCTGGAATTCTATAGGGCGGCCAAACAGCTCGCAGGTGATGATGCGCCCATCCTTGCGTCTTTGACGCACTTCAAAGCGATTCAGGATATTGGCGCTCTGCAAGGCACGCACCATTTTTTCGCGCTCTTTGAGATCTACCCACAGATTAAAATCACGCGAAGTTTTCCCTACCACGTCTTCACGCTTGAAACCAAACTGCAGCAGCCAGAAATTATTCACGTCGACGAACTCGCCATTTTCAAGGCGTATCAGGGCCAGTGCCATCGGTGATAACTGGAAGATGGCAGAAAATTTATACTCGCTCTGTATCAGTTCCTGCTCATGGCGCTGACGCATTTGCAGGGTTTCGAGGAAGGCATTAAACCATGCCACCAGTTCGGTAATTTCATCCTTGCCATTGGGTAGAGGCAGGGGTTTGCTGATATCGAATTTATTCTCTTGCAGTTGCCGGAAGCCGTCAGAAATCGCCCTGACCGGTGCCACGATATTGCGCTTGAAATGCCGTACTGCCAGAGCAATGACAGCAAAGCACAGCAGCATGACGATGGTGGCCAGCAAGGCAATACGATTGACCGGCGCCAGCAGGGTTTGTTTGGGGATGACACCAAACACGCACCACAAACCATCTGCAGTGCAGGAATAACTGACCAGGGCATTGTGCTGGCGTAACTGCACATCTGCGATTCCTCTTGCACCCATAATACCCGCGCCACCTGCCCTGGCATTATTTTGCAAGCTTGCCAGTTCAGGTGGTGCGGCCCGGCCTATCTCATCATGTGCAGGTGCATAGACCAGTCGCCCCTTCGCATCTGCCACCATCAGATAGGCTTCACGCCCCAGGTCAAGGCGCGAGAAATTTTCTGCCAGGTAGTCGGTGGAATAATTAATCAGCAACATGCCTGTCGCCACCGAGTCCTGCTTTTCTTCAGAATAGCGGCGTATCACCTTGACCGCTGTCAAGACCTTGCGCACTGGTGAGGCGGTATTCAGATTATCTTCCACGCCCAGCCATATCAGGGATTGTTGCGACCTGACAGCAGCATCATAAATACGCTGACGCTGGGCATCATTGACAACAGGCACGGCCAGGGTATCACCAACATAAAAGCGATTGCCTTTGGCAGTAAACAAGTCTATCGACACCAGGCCCTTGAGATTGGTATAGGCATTGAGGCTCTGACGTATGCCAGCCTGGGCAGACAGGTCATCATAGGAATTACGTTCGCTTTTCTGTGCGGTATCAATATTGGCAACCGCCGCGCCGATTTCTTCTATGCTGGCGATGCGGGCTGCCAGGCTTTCTATCTGCGCGGTTTGCAGCAGCAGATAATCCCGCTGGTTGCTCACCAGTTGGGCGCTATAGCCGCTGGCCATTTCCAGCATGGTGCGTTTGACCATATCAAAGGAAATGACGGCATAGGCCAGCAAGGGCAGTACGCTGACGATCAATAGATAGGCAATCAGCTTGATCGTGATGTTGGGCTTGATGTATGGCCTGATGTCTGGCTTGATGTCGAGCTTGGGATTCAAGGTCTGGCCTGTTTATTTCAAACTGTCTGCGGTGACCAGACGTGTGTCGATAATAGTGGTTGGTGGCACCTCATCACCTTTTAAACGGCGAAATGCCAGCATGACACCGACATAACCCTGTTCGGCCGCACTTTGATCTACCGTTGCCAGCAAACGCCCCTGCCTGATGGCAGCCACGGCTTCTTCCAGCGCATCATAGCCAATCACGGCCACGTCAGTCTTGCCACTATCCTGCAAGAACTTGATAGCACCCAATGCCATCATGTCGTTGGCGCAATACAAGATACGTATATCGGGATGCTCAGCCAGCAAGCGCTTGGTGACTTCGCGCGCTTCATCGATTTTCCAGTTGGCCGATTCCCTGGCGACCAGTTTGATGAACTTGTTGCTGGCAAAAGCCTGCTCTGCTCCCTGCACCCGCAAGCGTGAATTTTCTGTGCTGCGTATGCCTTCGAGGATGGCGACAGCCGTCGGTTTTTTGATCTGGTCGACGACATGCTTCACGGATTCAAAACTGGCTTTTTCATTGTCCACGCCGACAAAGGGAATTTTTTGCATGCCCTGGCTTTGCATGGCAGGTGCATCAAGCCGGTTATCCACATCGATAATGACGATGCCCTGGTCCTGGGCTTTTTTCAGGATAGGCACCAGGCGCTTTGAATCGCCAGGCGCAATTACGATGGCGGCTATCCTGTTTTGTATCAGCTCATCGACTATCTGTATTTGCTGCTCTATCGACGTTTCTTGCGCCCCTGTCTTGACCAGCAGTTCTACCCCGTATTCTTTGGCTGCGCGGCGCGCGCCCTGCTCCATCTGTATGTAATAGGGATTGGTCAGGGTCTTCATCACCAGGGCAATGCTGACGCTGGGTCTGGATTTGGCAGAGGCAGTGACAGCCAGGTTTTTTGCAGGGTCTGAAGCAGAACCGGCTTTGCCCTTGCCCATCTCATCCTGGCAGGCCAGCAGCAACAGCGCAGACAGCGCCGCCACGATGGTCAACAGCGATCTACACATATTCATGATATCTCCTGGACACGGGTTGAGCACAAGTTGGACAAAAGATGGACATAAGTTGCACATAAGTAAGGCAGGATACTGGCTTATGCTAACACCAAGCATAGGCAGTCAGGGTTAATGGAAGGCCGTATGCATTTGTGAACTTTTGTCAATCATGTGCAAGTCCGGGAACTGGTCTGTACAGCATGGATATTTTCTGTGTAATTTGACAAGTCAGTATGGTTTTTTCTCATCATGATTCTTATAAAAAAAGCAGCCCTGAGGCTGCTTAAGAACATAGATGCGACACATGCATAGGGAGCACAATATCAACACCGAGGAGGAGTATGTTCAAGCAACAGCATACTCAACTGCGATGACGACAATATGACAGCGCCATTTTGATTCATGGCGCAACAGCTTCATCAAAACTCTTCCCAGTCATCGTTAGTGTTTTGAGCTTTCTTGCTACCTGTGCTTGCAGGCTTGCTGACTTTCGCAGCAGCTGCAATTCTCGGCGCAGTTTGTGCAGCGGGTTTTGCTTTTACTGCCGCTCTAGGTGCGTTGTGAGTGGCCACACCGGCCGCAACTGGCTGCCTGCCATCATCAAGCTTGAACATGCTGATGATTTGCGACAGATGTTCAGCCTGTTCTTGCAGGCTCTCCGCAGCGGCGGCAGCTTCTTCCACCAGGGCGGCATTTTGCTGGGTCATTTCATCCATCTGGGTGACAGCGCGGTTAACTTCTTCTATGCCTGAGCTTTGTTCCTGGCTGGCCGCAGTGATCTCGCTCATGATGTCGGCGACCTGCTTGACCGAGGTGACGATCTCGCCCATGGTCTGCCCGGCTTCATCGACCAGGCGCGCACCTGAGTCTACCTTGCCCACCGAGTCATCGATGAGAGATTTAATTTCTTTGGCGGCAGTGGCCGAGCGTTGTGCCAGGTTGCGCACCTCGGATGCCACCACGGCAAAGCCGCGCCCTTGCTCACCCGCGCGAGCAGCTTCCACCGCCGCGTTCAATGCCAGGATATTGGTCTGGAAAGCAATGCCGTCAATCACGCTGATGATGTCAACAATCTTGCTGGAACTGTCCTTGATGGACACCATGGTATTGACCACTTGCGACACCACCTGACCACCCTTGCCTGCCACGGTGGCGGCAGAAGCTGCCAGCTGGTTGGCCTGGCGTGCATTGTCGGCATTTTGTCTGACGGTGGAAGTCAGTTCCTCCATGGATGAAGCGGTTTCTTCCAGTGAACTGGCCTGGCTTTCTGTACGCGCAGACAAGTCGGCATTGCCTGCGGCAATTTCGCCTGATGCCAGCCTGACTGAACCGCTGGTGGCGCGTATGTCTATCAGCACCGCGGCAATCTTGTCGACAAAGCGGTTAAAGGCCTCGCTGATTTGCGCCAGTTCATCGCTGCCATCAGCAGCCAGACGGCGGGTCAGGTCGCCTTCACCCGTGGCGATATCGGCCATGGCATCACGCACCAGTTCCAGGCGCTTGAGGGCGCGGGCAACCAGGGTGGTCAACAAAAGCGCTGCCAGTGCCACCACGATGATGGCAGTCACTGCCGATGTTGTCAGCATGGCTGACAATGCATGGGTGGCCTCGGCACGGTCCAGCACAGTGGCCAGCAACCAGTCAGTACCAGCGATTTTGGTGACGAACAACATGCCTTCGCGACCATTCAAATGAATGATGCTACTGGTCTTGGAAGCCTCGGTGGCGGTCAGCACTTCTGTCGTCAGCTTGGCATCAAGTTCACTGAGTGGTTTCAGCGTCAGTTTTTCATTGGGATGGGCAATGATCTTGCCACTGCCATCGAGCAGGAAAGCATAGCTGGCAGGAGTAGGCTTGATGGAGGCGACATTGCTGGTAACAGCATCGAGCATGACGTCGGCTGCGGCCACTGCCTTGATGCTGCCCTTGGGGCCGATGGGGTCGGCAAAGGTGACCACCAGTTTGCCGGTGCTGGCACCGATATAGGGCGTGGTGATGATGGGGCCACCTGCTTCGCTGGCCTTGATGTACCAGGGGCGTGCAGTCGGGTCATAATCAGCAGCGCGTTTGCGCTCTTGTGAAAACACCGCGTGCTTGTCGGCAAAGCCTATGTAGGCCATGTCAAACACACCCGCCTGTTCACCTGCCTTGAGTGCACCTATGGGTTCTGGCAATTCTGCCGCCAGCTTCAGCGAGGCGACTGCTGCCTGCTTGGACTTGACCCATTCGGTAATCGCGCTTGCATGGCTTTCAGACAATTGCAATAACTGGCTGTTGAGCGCATCCATCGTGCGCGAGCGGGTAGTAAAGAAATTCGCTACTACCATGGACAACATGGCTATCACTACTATGGTCACACAAATGCTGATGAGCTTTCTACGCAGTGACGAAAAAAACATACCAGTTCTCCAATACTTAAGTAATGAAACTGACGCACATCGCCAGTTCCTAAAAAGTCGGGCAGGATAGTCTAAAACGCGAACCCTTGCAGAATAGCATCCATTCCATGAAGCGGTAAATCAGGCAATTTCAGGCAATTTGATAAATAGCTTGTGCATATCGCCATATTTTTCTTATATGCCTATCTACTTCTCCTGGATTTACTTGTTAAAAACAGTTGCAATTTTGCGACGTTGCCACCTGCCAATATTATTCGCAAATTTAAGGCATTCTCTTAGTGCGGCATCCCGGTTTTCTTATCATTTTTATTGCATTTTTATCGCGACGCGGTAACAAGTGGCTTTACTGCAATTGTTAATTTTCTTTATGAATCAGATTGCTTACCCTATTGGCTTTGATTTCCTATTTAAGCACTGGTATCTTGCATTACTCACGAGTGAGTGATCACCCAGGGCCACGGCCTGCTGATATGCAATCGTTAAATGCCAGAGGCCATGTTTATCCAGGCCAAACAACGCTGATTGTCATGCTGCACCTGAACAAAAATGCGCTCTGTGTAATATCTTGCAACAAATTCACCCGTATGCCGCCTGATGCATGAACTATCATGAATCGGGCTCCCTCAATCTGACTTAAAGCAAAAATGGATGCACTACGCGCACAATTGCATGAAAGCTATACGTCAAGAGAGACGGGAGACTTGCTCGCGCTCGGCATCAGGCCGGGTTTGCATGAGCATGAATATGCGACGATAGAATCAGTCTTGTCTGTGCGCGGCGTCGATGTATCAGCATTACGTGAACAGCGCAGCCAGCACCTGAGAATTGCCGAGGTTGCCCATGCCGATGATGCAAAACTGGCTGGCGTTCCCAGACGTTTCATCGCGCAGATGATCGATACCGCAGGCGTGGCCTTATTGCTGGTGCTGCTGGGTTTGCTGATCACGGTAACCATGCCCAATCTGTTCAAACAAACCAACCGGGCTATCCTGATATTGTGGATGCTCTACCTGCTGTTCAAGGATGGCTTTGACGGCCAGAGCCTGGGCAAGCGCATCATGAAGATACGTGTAGTACAGGCCGGCACTGAGCACCCCTGCAATTTGCAGCAATCCCTGTTCCGCAACCTTGCCTTGCTGACCGTGGTCGACTGGGCATTTGCCCTGGGGCGCAGGCAATTACGGCTGGGGGATATGTTGGCGGGCACCAAGGTGGTGAGGGAAGAGTAAGTGCTTTGGTGGTTTATGTTGGCGTATATTGACGATTATTCCATTCAATATTTTCGCAGCATATAGTCATCAGATTCGTCGTAACTATCTATTCGTTTTTAATACCTGCGCGCGTGAATTAAGATTGCCGGTCGGGGGTAGCCCGACAGCTACTCACTTTTCTTGTCTCGCCAAGAAAAGTAAGCCAAAGAAGGCGACCGAGGCGTCGCTGCCCCCTGAAGGGGGTTCCCTTTGCTGCAAGTCAAAAAATGGGAAATGCCCGAAACTCGCCTGCGGCTCAAACAACGGTCATTTCTTAATCCATTTTCTGCCTCGCAGCAAAGGCATCGACACATCGGAACGGCAAAGATCAACAACAACCCCAAAGTCAAAAACAACGTCAATACAACCGCGGTTCGTATTGCGCTGAATAATTTCGATCAACGATAGCTAGGTTTGCTGTTGCTGTTGCTGTTGCTGTTGCTGTTGCTGTTGCTGTTGCTGTTGCTGTTGCTGTTGCTGTTGCTGTTGCTGTTGCTGTTGCTGTTGCTGTTGCTGTTGGGTTTGACCTTGTTCTTGCTTTTGACTTTCGCATTTCCCATGTGTAGCCGCCGTTTGTGCTGTACAGAAAATGGATTAGAAATGCCCGTGTCTGAGCGTAGCGAGTTTCGGGCATTTCCCATTTGTTGTACTGCACAAACGGGTACCCCGCAGGGGCGGCTACGCCTGGGTCGCCTTCTTTGGCTTACTTTTCTTGGCGAGACAAGAAAAGTGAGTAGCCGCCGGTCTACCACCGGCCTGCAATCTTAAATGACGTGTGGAGGTAGTAAAAAAGCAAATACATAATCACAAAGATATTTCTTACTTATTCCCCTGCACCATCTGCGCATCAATATCCGCCAGACATTCCTGACCACGCTGCGTGATCGTCATCTTGCCCGTCTCTACATTGACTTCAATATGCGCCTTCTTACCCAGGAAGGTGGCTACCGGACCCGGCAAACTCACTTCAGGGTCATTGGCAATGGCACGTAAGCCATCTATGCATTGTTTGATGAACAAGGTTTGCCTGCCGGTCTCAGTCAGTTCCAGCGTGCCATCCTTGCGGTAAGTCATGAACTTGATGCCGCACAGGCGCTTGGCATTGCGGCTGATGCAGGCATTTGGCTTGGTATTGCGCGGCAGCTTGCTTAATTGCTCCAGTGCGTCGTATTCATCTATGCTGAGTTTTTGATTCATTGCTGCTTTCTAAAAAAGAGACGCAAATTAGAATGAAGAATCACCATTTTTTTAGTTTTTCTTCTGATCTTCTCAGTGTCTCTGTGCCTCTGTGTTGAGAGGTCTTGAGTTAAAATTACTTATAAACCTTGCCATTCTTCATGACGAAATTCACTTTCGTCAGGCTTGTCACATCCGCCAGCGGATCAGCATCGACAGCGATGATGTCGGCCAGCTTGCCCACCTTGATGCTGCCAAGCTTGTCTTTCAAACCCAGCAAATCTGCGGCACTGATCGTGGCTGCCTGTATGGCTTGCATGGGTGTCATGCCATATTTGACCATGTAATAAAACTGCTTGCCATTATCGCCATGCGGGTAGACGCCAGCGTCTGAGCCAAAGGCCATGCGGGCACCGCCTTGCATGGCAGCACGGAAATTATCGCGTTGCTTTTGACCTATCTCTTTTTCCTTGGCCAAAGACTCTGGCAGGAAACCGGCTTTTTCGCCTTCGCCAAGAATATAGTCGTCATTATAGATGTCCATGACCAGCCATGTGCCATGTTGTTTGGCCAATTTGATGCCTTCAGCATCAATCAGGCTGCTGTGCTCGACAGAATCGACACCCGCGCGTATCGCATCACTGATGCCGCTGGCACCGTGGGCATGGGCGGCAACCTTGCGGCCCAGCTTGTGGGCTTCCTGCACGATGGCCTGCATTTCTTCCAATGTATATTGCTGGGCACCCGCAGCATCGCCTTTGGACAAGACACCGCCAGTGGCGCAAATCTTGATGACATCTGCACCATATTTGGCCATTTCACGCACTTTGGCGCGTGCTGCCCAGGGGCCGTCGGCCACGCCCTTGCCGGTATCATTGTATTCTGGTGGCAGTAAATTATTATCGCAATGGCCACCCTTGATGCCTATGGCATAACCGGCTGCGAGTATGCGCGGGCCAGGGAAGTCGCCATCATTGATGGCGTCGCGCAGGGCAACGTCAGAAAAACCTTCAGAGCCAACGTCACGCACGGTGGTAAAACCTGCATGCAAAGTATCACGTGCGGCCCTGACGCCATAAAGGGCGGCGCGCACTGTGGAGGTGCCCAGCGAACTATAGCCGTGCTGGCGCGGGTTGCTGGTCAGATGGGTATGGGCATCGATCAGGCCGGGCAAGACGGTGGATCTGGACAAGTCGATGACTTTGACCGTGGCTGGAATTGGCGTGCCAGCGATGGGCGCGATGGAAATAATGCGCTCGCCTTCGATCACGATGAGCTGGTCGCGCAAGACCTTGCCGCTCTCCACATCCAGCAGACGGCCAGCCTTGATGGCGATGGTTTCCAGAAGGAGTGGTTTGTCCTGGGCATGTGCCTGGCCTGTGGCCATGACAAGACTGCACAACATGCTGCTCAATAAGACGGATGTCAGTTTCTTATTCATTGCTGGTCCCTATGATATTTTTATATGGAGTGTTCATCTTGCTGGCGTAATCAGCATTGCAGCAATAATGATGCCAGCGAATATACCATAGGGGTGTAGCCAGACCGGGCAATGCAAGCCGGGCAGCCTTGCGACTAGTCCACGATAAACAGCTTTGCTCCTGTCGCTGTCGATGAACGGTGCGCCTCTGCACCATCGGCAACCTGGTAACTCATGCCTGCTTTCAAGCTCAGTACGCGGCCATCCTCAAGTTCGGTCAGCATTTCACCTTCCATGCACAACAGGATATGCCCTTTGCTGCACCAGTGGTCTGCCAGATAACCAGGTGTATATTCGACCATGCGCACGCGGATATCTCCAAACTTGCAGGTGCGCCAGAAAGCTTTGCCAGTGATGCCAGGATGCTCGGTTTGCTCTACAGCGGACCAGTCAGTCGTGCCAAACGGGATATCTGATATTTTCATATGCTGCTTTACATTAATGAAACGGAATTGGAGGGCTTATATTATTCAGCCTGCGCACAAGCCTTCAAGGCGCCTATATCAGCTGTCGTGATGACGCTGATATGGCGGCTGATTTTTTCTACCGGCCAGTCCCACCAGGCGATTTGCTCCAGTGTCTCGATAACATCTGGTGTAAAACGCTGGCGTAGCGGCTTGGCCGGATTGCCGCCGACAATGGTGTAGGCAGGCACATCGCTGACGACGACAGAACGTGATGAGATGATGGCACCATTACCTATCTTCACGCCTGGCATGATGAGGGCCTCATAGCCTATCCAGACATCGTTGCCAATGACAGTATCACCCTTGTAGGGCAAGGCTTCCAGGTCCATGGGCGTTTTTTCCCAGCCATGGCCAAATATCTGGAATGGATAAGTCGATACCCCCGCCATATTGTGGTTAGCCCCATTCATGATGAACTTGACACCACGGGCAATGGCGCAAAACTTGCCGATGATGAGTTTGTCGCCAATGAAGGGAAAATGATAGAGCACATTGCGCTCGAAATTTTCTGAATCATCCGGGTCATCGTAATAGGTGTAGTCGCCTATCAGGATATTGGGATTGCTGACGGTATTCTTGATATAACAAACCTGGGGGAAGCCCTGCATGGGGTGGGCGTTTTTTGGGTCTGGTCCGTGCATAAAATTTAGTGTTGGATGTCGTCTAGTAACTGGTTCAGCGCCTTGGTCATCGCCTTGATCGAACCCTGCATATCCCATTCATCATTGTCGACATTGACGAAATTGGAGACCGCGCGCAATTCCAGGAAAGGCTGGTCTTCCTGCAGGCAGGTATAGAAGAAGGCTGCACCTTCCATATTTTCCAGATCAACAAATTCAGTGTCAACATAGTGAGCCATTGCCGCATTAAGTGACATGCTGCGCGCACGTAAAAACTCGGTGCCTGCCGGGAGATAAGGGCAACTCAGGGTATGGCGGCGCTCAAATTCCATATCGATGGGCAGATGGGCAAGATGGGTAAAGCCATCTGGTGTGAAAAAACCCAGGTCACCTTCGACTTCTGTTTCCACCAGTGCCACATCCCCCACCTTGAAGCTGGAATGTGGATAAGCCCCGGCGATGCCTGCCATGATGAGCATGTCTGGCTCATATTCATAAATGGCCCTGAGTGTAGAGTGAGCCGTGGCAGTGAGCCCCACGCCTGAGACAATGGTGATAATGCCCTCACGCTGGAACAGGCTGGCTTCAGTCTGGGTAGGAAAGAGAACGACGATTTTCATGATGTGGTGCTTTCTGCTGGTGTGCCGATGTGCTGGTCTGCCGGTGAGCCTGAGCCATGAGCAAGGAGCCGATGTAGGGTATTTTATCAAGCGTGCAGTGATAACTATATCGAATTGACTGGTTTTTTAAGTGCTGTTGTATGAATTGCCCTGAATTCTTTTGGCATATACTGCTTAAATCAGGATTTTGCCGTCTGGCAAGAATGGCATTATGCCTGGTCCCAGGCGTGAATTTCTTTCGTAGATTTCCTCTTATGAGGGGCCTGGACACTGAAATTTTGAAAAAGTTTGCCGTAAACCAAGGGATGCATACTTTTTTTCATATCAACATTTGCTGCAGATAAAGCGGGTGCAATGATGGCCAAAACCAATAAAGAATTTGTCACAGGCTTGTTCCAGATCTTGTGGGACAGACAACCAGATCAACAGACCGTGGATTTATATGCCTCGCGTCTGGATTCTGGTTTGCTGACCCGCGCCGGGGTGGAATACAATTTTTTGATCGCACCGGAATACAGCCCGGCGGCAGAGCAGATTGTACGCCTGTACCTGGCGGCCTTTAACCGCATTCCCGACACGGATGGTTTTGTGTTCTGGATGGGGGTACACAGAAACGGCGGCAGCAATAGCCAGATTGCCGATGTGTTTGCCCACTCTGAAGAATTTGTCAGCAAATACGGCGCAAAATTATCAAATGCACAGTATCTCGATCTGATCTACCAAAACGTGCTGGGGCGCCCAGCCGATATCGCCGGGCGCAACTACTGGGTAGAAGCGATGAATAACGGCATGCCACGGGGCGAGATACTGAACCAGTTCGCCCAGTCACAAGAATTCAAGATTTCTGCCTCGACCAAGGTCTATGCCAGCGTGGTGTACACGACTCTCATAGGCCGCATGCCCACCGCCGCCGAAGCTGCTGCGGCACCCACCAATGTCGAGCAACTGGTCCTGAAAGTAGCGCAGGCGTCAGAAGTAACTCCTACGCTGGGAAGCATCAGTTATTCTGCACCGGCCTTTGTAGAGCAACAACTCAATGATGGCAGCATGACCAGCAGCATCATATTAACGCTGACTGGCGATACCTTCAAAGGTAATATCGGTAGTGCGCTGGGCAAGCTAACCAATGTACCGACAGGCCTGACCGGCACCCTGATCAAGACCACCGATACCACGGCAACACTGACCCTGAGCGGCAAGGCAACGGCACATGCCAGTATCAATAATGTCGCCAACCTGACAGTCACGCTGGACAATACCTCTTTTACCGGTGGCAAGGTCGTCAATATCCTGAATGCAGTCAAGACTGATTTGCAGATCAATTATCTCGACATCCCACTCACTGAAGTCAATCATTTGCTGAGCGGCAAAGGTGCTCTGACGACGCCTCTGGTGATAGATTTGAACATGGATACGCTCACTCTCGACAGCAAGCCACTGGCCTTGCTGAGTGGCGAGGTCAAGCAGGTGGATTATGTCGACCTGAGCCAGATCGCACCGGCCAGCACCAGTACGGGAACAAGCACGGGTACGTCTGGCACCAAGGTCACAGTAACCACGACCATCAAGGGCGATGAAGCCAATAATTTGCTGCTAGGCTCCAACTACGCCAATTTTTTCACAGGTGGTGGTGGCCACGACACCATGCAGGGCGGCATTGGCGTTGACACCTATGTGTTTGGCATTACCCCGGTTGCCAATGGCGTCGACACCATCACCAATTTCACCATAGGCAAGGGTGGCGATGTATTGAATTTCTCAGCCTTTTTGAACAAGACCGGCACCACCAAGATCGCCGCCGTGAATGCGGCTGCCACCACACCCAAGGCCTGGGCCAATGGCGACGTACTGACGGTCCAGGGCAATGCCCTCGACCCATCCAAACTGGCAGCCCTGTTTGGCACAGGCAAGGCCTTCACCGGCCCCACCGTCGCCAGCAAAATGGTACTCATCACCGCCGATATTATTGGCGACGCCAGCATCTGGTATGTGATTAATCAACTCGATGTCAACAACATCACACCAGACGAAATTGTCCTGGTAGGTACGCTGAAAAATATCAATAACCTGAGCCTGGTGGGTTTTGATGTGACGAATTTCTTGTGATGCAGGGATGAGGTCACCAGAAATAATTACGTCTTTCCTTAGCTGGAATGACGTAATTATCCATCCTGGCTTCAAGCCGCTGATTACCTCACCCAGTTCCGCACATAATCCGGCGCAGCCATACTGCACAGGCTATCAATGATGGGTTCGCCATGTACCTGCACTAAAGGCAGGACACCAGCCCATACCGGGATATCCATATCCTCTTCAGCATCTTCCGGGCCGCCGCTGCGTATCTTGACTGCAGCCTCATCAAGTGCAATACGCATGACGGTGGTGGCGGCCATTTCCTTGTCATTGCCCGGCCTGCACTGAGCTTGCCTGCCGGGTGCCAGTTTTTCCATGAATTGCGCCAGAGCGAGATGCTTGTCGGCCTCGTCCCCTAGTTTTTCAAAGCAGCCATAGATCATGGCAGAGCGATAATTCATAGCGTGGTTGAAGGCGGAACGGGCCATGACCAGACCATCCAGATGGGTGATCGTGACACAGGCTTGTATGCCACTCGTCAGTATCTTGGTCAGTCGCCCGCCGTTCGAGCCATGGATATACAAATACCCATCCTGCCGCCAGCAGGCAGTGGGGATGCAGTGCGTGCCCTTGGCATCCTGAAAAGCAATATGGCAAAGATAGGCCGCATCAATGACGGCATGCAGGCTGGCTTGTTCATAGCTGGCCAGTTCTGCCAGGCGGCGTATGCGGGTGCAGTCTGTGGGTGCGCTGCTGGTATTCATGAGATATATCCTGAAAAAGTGAAGGCGAGGCGCACTATAATTCATGCATGGCTCTTTAAAAAGAACCAAAATAACGAATTATTTTAGAGCCACATTTAGCACTAGCTCATGGATTACGCCTTACTACTCAATCAATTTCTGGAACAACACCAACACCTGGGCTGGTCACGACAACGCCTCTTGCATGAATGCCTGCGTGCCGCCATCAAGCGTGGTGCATTGATCGCGGGCACACGTTTGCCGCCCAGCCGCGAGCTGGCAAGCGAACTGCTCATGGCGCGCAACACCGTGCTGTATGCCTATGAACAACTGGCAACAGAAGGCTATGTCGATGCCAGCAAACGCGGCACAGTAGTGGCGCGGGTCAGGATCGGCCACACTGACATACCTGCGACCAGCATGGCAGCCACACCGCTTCTGTCACAACGCAGCCGTGTCAGTGCAGCCTTGCTCGACACCACGGGCATGCAGGCGTTTACACCTGGCGTTCCTGCACTGGATGCGTTCCCGCTAATGCCCTGGCGGCATTTGCAGGCACGTGCCTGGCGCAGTGTCACGGTAGCAGAATTGAATTATGGCGAACCCGCAGGCGAGCCTGTCTTGCGTACGGCCATTGCCAATTATTTGCGGGTATCGCGTGGCGTCTTGTGTGATGCAGAACAAATTTTTATTACTGATGGCACACAGGCCAGCCTGGATTTATGCGCCCACGCATTTACCGATGCGGGGGAACAGGTGTGGATGGAAAACCCCGGCTACCATGGCGCCAGGACAGCCTTTAACGCCGCCCAGCTACGCATACGCGGCATTCCTGTTGATGCAGACGGCATTGTTCCTGAAGCCGGTGACTGGCAACAATATCCCCCTCGCCTGATCTATGTCACCCCCTCTCACCAATACCCCTTGGGCAGCGTGCTTGGCCTGGCGAGGCGCATGGCCTTGATAGAACAAGCCAGGGCCTGCAATGCCCTGATCATGGAAGATGATTATGACAGCGAGTTCCGCTACGATGGCCCACCCCTGCCCGCCATGCAGGGCCTGGCAACAGATGCGCCCGTGCTGTATCTGGGTACTTTCAGCAAGACCATGTTCCCTGCCTTGCGCCTGGCTTATATCGTGGTCCCCAGACACCTGGTGACGGCACTCAGCCACTTCCTCGCTCATGCAGCACCACGCGGACGCGCAGCAGATCAACTGGCCCTGGCAGAATTTATCAGTAGCGGCCAGTTCGCCACACACCTGCGACGCATGCGCCGCTTTTACAAACAAAGGCGCGATGCCCTGGTCACGGCGCTGGAATATCAACTGGGTACACAAGCCAGCATCCACGGTGCCAGCACAGGCATGCACCTGAGCCTGACATTGCCCGCAGACTTGGCGGATACAGACATCAGCAAAAGAGCTGCAGAACTGGGCATCGTCGCCCAGGCACTCAGCGCCCACGCCGCAGAGCATGGCAAGCTGATCGCGAGTAGCAATGGCTTGATCCTGGGCTACGCTCAGATACCGGCAGCAGATATGGAGGAAGCTGTGAGGCAACTGACGAAAGCCATCCAAACCATATAAGCTATCCAGGCTATCCACGCTATTAAGAGATTTAATTCGCAGTGGCCGTCGGTCCTTGCCCAAACTTCAATTGCATCAGCAGATTTGCTGTATCGGCATTGAGCCAGTAGTCTTTGACTTTGCCACCTTCAATACGAAGTATGTCTGTACCTGTAAATTTCACAGGGGTACCGACAGGAGCATTTGCGCCGGGCATGCCGCCGCCATAGTTACCCCTTGCCTCCCAGCGCAGCACGACAAAGTTAGCATCGACGATGGGGCCGACTTGTATAGAGAATTGCAGGTTTTTGAAAAGACCGTGACTTTGCGCTACCCAGGCCGCCAGTCCTGCCGGGCCACTAATCACGGTATCGGAACGACCATCGAGCAAGGTAGCATGCAAAGCGAAATCAGGCGCGATGATGGACTTTGCCAGCTCCAGATCACCATTCCAGAGCGATATCCATTGCTTGATCAGCAGCTGATGTGACTTGAGCACACGGCCCTGGTGTGCCGGCGTGATTGCCGGTGGCGCAGATGCAGTTGCCCCCACAGTCGCAGCGTAAGCCGTTGTCAGGCTGCTTCCAGCCAGTGCAATTGCGGCGACTACCTGTATGGCTTTACGAGTATATTTTCTTATTGAGTTCACGAAACACTCCTGAGTATGTTGAAAAAATATGCTGGTCGACGCTTATCGACACCCATCTGATGGAATGCGGCCATGTCAGTCAACAAGAGCATCTTGTAAGAGCTTGCTGATGTTCAGCCGCACTGCGATGAAAGGAGTATGTAGGAAGGCGTGGGCAATTGGAATTGCCGAAAAATGACTAGCGGCTATGCATTAATGTATACCGCTGCAAAGCATACGAGGATGTGGATTACTTGGCTGTCGTCAGCAGGAAAATGTCAGGGCCGTGCCCGCAAACGCTGACGAATGACGCGAATCGCATCGCGCCTTAAGGATTCATAAGGATAAGGAAGTTCCGCAATATTTGACAGATACTGTATCGATGCTTCATCACCGACACCACGAAGTGTACAGATCAGACTAGCTCGCTGAGCATCTGATTCTGCAAGAGGGAAAAGCTCGTTCAGAAAAGCACGGATTGTGTTTTCCTGCTCACTTGTAGCAATGGGCGATTTTTTAAAACTGAGCAGTTGATTATATGCATACACCAAACACCATGCCGTATGAGTATCACCACCTGGCTTGTGCATGACGTCCCGGAAAATTGCATTGAGTGCGTCAACAGCTTCCAATGAACCCAGTGTCTCAAGCAAGCCAATAATGTAGACAGCATTTTCAGGCTTGTTGGCAAGAACTGCGAGCGCGCTCATGCCTTGTTCTGCATAGGCTCCTGCAATTTCGGCCCATTTCGCCAAAGGCACGACACGGGTTCCATCAGACAGGCAAGCAGAAGCTGACCAATTTAATTCGATCGATAGCTGCGACAGCTCCTCACGCAAACCTGGTACGCCTGCTTTTGCCGCAGCCAGTATGTGTTCAACTTCCAGCGTATTTTTTCTGGCCTTTGTTCTAAGGGTGGAGATAAGCATGCAATAGTCAGCGTTAAAAAATGCGTTTAGATTTTATAGAGACTTATAATTCAATGCAGGTGCTAGCGGAATTGGCACACGAATTTTTCACAAGCCTGACAAACCACGCAAAGCCGATGTCACTGCAGGCCAGGCATTGCTTTGCGGATCAATCACGGCAAAGTGTCCGGCGCCTGGCACAAGTACCCATTGCGTTTTTGGAAAAGCCTGACAGTAAGCTTCAGACACAGCAGGCGGCACAACTGCATCAAGGCCACCCTGCAGCACGGTCACTGGCATCGCAGGTGCGGATAACTGCATGGGATCGACATCGGCGCGTTCAGCGGGGTCTTTTCCCAGAAAACGCATCACAGCACCATCACCCAGTTTCAACGCATGGGCCATGCGCAGATCAGCAGCAGGTGCCAGGGCAAGCACACCGGCCAGCATGGGTGTGGCGCATTTGACTGCTGCCCACAGCACCAGATGCCCACCAGCAGAATGCCCGACCAACAGGATCTTGCCGTTGTGTCGCGCCACCTGGTGTGGCAGCATTTCTATCGCGCTGGCGATATCTTCCAGGCTGGCGTCAGGCTTGCCGGGGATGCGACGATATTCTGGTGTAACAACCGTCCAGCCTTCAGCGGCCAGTGCGCTGGACATCGCCTCGGTGTGCTGCCTGTCATATTCTGGTTTCCAGAAACCGCCGTGTATCAACATCAACAGTGGACGCTGTGCACCATCACTGCCATAACGTATATCGGCCACCTGGTCTGCATGGCTGCCATAGACCAGATTGTGGTCAGGCGGATTGCCCTTGCGGGTCAGAATGGAGAGGTCTTCTGTCATATTTTCTTTTGTACTGATCGAAAAAGAGGAAAGGGTTATAGCCTTGCCCTACAACATCTTACAACAAGGGGGCTTGCATGCAGTGAGCCTGGGAATATCAAGCCGTTCATCATCTATGCAGAAAAGGCCTGCAACATTCAATTCGATAAACCAGCAATCGTATTCTCAATCATCTCAATATCATAGTGAGGCAAATTTCTTGTAAGCGCCAATTTTATATATTTCACAGCAGTCGCTCTCAGGTCTTCAAACTTCTCTCCCAAACACCCCAATATGTCGACATATAAACACGCCAATTCAACATCATCAAATTGTAGTCCGTAAATAAAGTACCAAGTTGCCTGACGAATTTCAATTAAGCATTCTTTTGCAATATCCGGTGAATCGGGTGCAGATTCTGACGCTGTAATTTGAGCAATGAGATGCAGACAATCAGACTTGGCTACAAGACTACAATTTGGCAGTGCTGCTAAAACTGTTTTAACTATAGTTAACGCACATGGATATATCACTCCATTTTGTCCAACAGCCCCGGCGACGATCAAGAGAGCATCTCTTGCCTGTTGCTTATTTTTTGCAAATATCAGTTCTGCCAAGTCAGCCGGACTAACAATCTCGTCATGATCTCCTTTTCTAGTCCAATCCAGTGTAGTCATTTCCCAAGTTTCATTGCTCATGGAGTGGATTCCTCAGACACCATATAAAAACCGATTTTTGAATGCAGCCAGATAAAAACGATTTGTGCAATTACGCTGCACCATTCGTATCAGCTCTGGCCAGGAGCTATCCATCAATCCACGTAGGAGCGGCTTCAGCCGCGAAAATTCTACGTACAGAGCTGTTCGCGGCTAAAGCCGCTCCTACATGCAAGCATCTATTTTGCTGCTCTGCGCCCCAGCAAGAATGCCAGCAAAACTCCAAGTGCAGACAGGCCCAGCGCACCGAAATTACCGATGAGAATATACGGCGTCATGCCAGTATAGCCCTGCACGTTTGCAGCCAGCACAGCGCGGGTATTCTCGGGCAATAACTGTTCAACCACACCGCCTGGAACGATGACGGCGGTAGCTCCTGTGTTGGTCGCGCGTAGCATGGGACGGCCGGTTTCGAGGACGCGCATTTGTGATATTTGCAAATGCTGGGGGATGGCGAATGAATTGCCATACCAGGCAAGATTGGAGGCATTCAGCAAGATGCTGGCGACGGGTTGGCCAGCATTATGTTGTGAGGACAATTGCGCAGCGATTTCTTCACCGAACAAATCTTCGTAACAGATATTTGGCATGACCCATTGGCCAGCGACTTTCATGGCTGGCTGTATAGGGCCAGAGGTAGAAAACTCGCCCATGGGGATGGACATCATTTTCACGAACCAGCGAAAACCAGGCGGTATGAATTCGCCAAAAGGCACGAGATGATGTTTGTCGTAGCGATAAGGCTGGGCATACTGGCGTGACATGCCCAGTACACTGTTCGAATATTGATCGCCGCCATCATGCACACCCACGCCCAGCAAAACCGTACTGGCTGTGTCCTGGGCAAAGGTATTCAATAGCGGCAGATAATCTGGCGGCAGTTGCGAGGTCAGCATGGGCAGCGCAGTCTCAGGCGTGACGATAAGATCAGCCGGGGTTTGCGTGATCATGTCGTGATACAGGGCCAGCGAGTCGTTCAGATGTTCCTGGCTGAACTTCATGTCCTGTGCAATATTCCCCTGCAACAGGCGCACCTGTATGGGCTGGCCTTGTGGCTGGGTCCAGCTGATTTGCTGCAAGCCATAACCAGCTACGAATACCGTCACGATCAAGGCTGGCAAAGCCAGCTTTTGCTGACGACTGGCTTGCGTCACCATCAATAGAGCCAGTGCCGCAGCCAGCAAGGCATTCAGCCAGCACAGACCCAGCACGCCAATGACGGGGGCAAAACCAGCCAGCGGGCTATGGGTATGGGTGTAGCCAGAAATAGTCCAGGGAAATCCGGTCAAAAAGCAGATGCGCAACCATTCAGCCACGGTGAACAAGCCTGGCAATATCAGCAGACCGGCGACGGCGGAAGAAATGTTCCAGCGCTGTTGCAGCCAGCGCGTGCCCCAGGCAGCGGCAGCGATATAAATGGACAATGCTCCGGTAAGGAACATCAGCGCCAGCAGGGACAAGATGCCAGGCAAACCGCCAAACAAGGTCATGGCGTAGACCAGCCAGATGGTGGTGGCGGTCAGCCATCCCAGGCCATAGGCCCAGGCCAGCCAGCCTGCCCGTTTGCGACTGATGGCCTGCTCACCTTCACGCAAAACCTGGCTGAACAGCAAGGCCAGGCCGAGAATTTGTACAGGCCAGAAATGGAAAGGGGCAAACGACAATACGTTCAGCCCCCCTGCCAGCAGCATCAGCAGGAAAGATGAACGTACTGAAAGTGAAGATAGTACAGACTGCACAGCCTTAATCATCGGACCGCACGACAGGTCTTTGTTCCACCAGCAGCATCTGCACTTCACGCGCATCAGCCCGCAGGACTTCAAAATACAGATTGCCTATGGAGAATTCATCGCCCATATGCGGCACATGTCCCATATAGTCAGCCACATAGGCACCTATGGTTTCGGCTTGTTCAGACCCCAGGGTAGTATTGAGGGTGTTATTGAATTGCTCAAGGTCGGTCAACCCCTTGATGCGCCAGCGTTTGCCATTACCCTTGCTTTCCAGCGCCAGGATATTGTCTTCTTCTTCCTCGAAGTCGTATTCGTCTTCAATATCACCGACAATTTGTTCCAGCACATCTTCGATGGTGATGAGGCCAGAGACACCGCCGTATTCATCCACCACCATGGCAATGTGATTGCGGTTGGCGCGGAAGTCACGCAGCAAGATATTCAGGCGCTTGGATTCAGGGATATAGATGACAGGGCGCAGCATGTCGCGCACATCAAATGCATCAGAAGCGTAGTAGCGCAGCAAATCCTTGGCGAGCAAAATGCCGACGACCTTGTCCCTATCACCATCGACAGCCGGGAAGCGGGAATGCGCTGTCTCCAGCACTTCTGGCATCCATTCTTGTATGGGATTGGAAATGTCGATGACATCCATTTGCGCGCGCGGCACCATGATATCGCGAGCGCACAGGTCAGATACCTGGAACACGCCTTCTATCATTGCCAGTGCATCGGCATCGATGAGGTTGCGTTCTTGCGCGTCGTGCAACACTTCCAGCAGCTCGGCGCGGTTTTCAGGTTCAGGAGAAATCAGGGCGGTCAATCGTTCAAACAATGACCTATGGGGTTTAAGGTCAGATGGTCTGACCTTACTAGAGTGCTCTTGCATAATAGGCGTAACGCCGTTGTTTCAATCCTACAGAATACAACAAGTAGGGGCAGTTTCCCAAATTTTGCAGTACTTCGTTACAAGAAAGGCAGCACTTTCATGCCGAAAGCGAGAATTTAACCAAAAAACAGACGCATGCTTAAAAAGTGAGCAACATGTCATGGTGGCGTCATCATGATGGTGTTAAAGACAATAAAACAGGCTGGCAAGCGCTGGTAAGGACAAATAAGGACAAATTGACGGGCAAATCTGCCCCTGCCAGCCAGTTTTGTATGAGACAAGCAGCTTATTTGGTTTTCAAAAAGTGATACCCGCAGGCAATCAGCAAGTCATCGACTTTTTCTACATAAGTGAGCTTGGGTTCAAGTTGCTGGCTGGCCGGGTTGATGAAGGTGTATTCGGCGCTCCAGCCTGAATTGTTCTTTTCTACTGCCTTGTAAAAACTCTTGATGATTTCAACACCATTCTGGTCTTTCAAGTCCATGATGTTGGCGCCTATCATTTTTTTCAAGGCGGTATGGGCGACGGCTGTGCCCTTGGGGTCAAGCACGATGAGAAATAATTCCCTGTCCCGGAAAGGCCCGCTCTGGTCGCTGAAAGCCACCAGCGATTTTTCGCGGCCATTGGCTTTGTAATAAGCCACGGCTTTTTTCACCATCGCCACCGCTTCTTCCTTGGTCGCACGCTCCGCCGCCTGCGCCATGCCTGAGCATGCCAGCATCGCTGCTGTCAGCATGACGGAGAAAATCCATTTGTGCAGATGTCTCATTTTTCTTCCTTTCAAGTGCAGATGAAATAAGCCCGCCTGCGCATAATAAGCAAAACAGGCAGGTCACTAAACACAATCAAGACGACGGATTTATCTTAAGCAAGATTGTTTCTGGCTGCTAAATAGTAGGAATAATAGTGCGCACAATTTCACTATCTTTGTCTTTTTTTCTGAACAGCCCTGACTGTTTCTTTTCAGCTAGACAACATTTTTTCCAAAGTGCCAGGACACAGTTTCTGTCGTCACTTCAGGGTCTGCCTCCTGCATCTCAGGTGCGCATTGCAGATGGAAATTTGCCTGCTGCAAAGGCAGGCTGATTTGTACTGCCAGTTCGTCCATTTCTTCTTTGGACAAGCCCAGTACCAGCAGATTTTTTTTCATGTCTGCAAGCAGGCCATGCAAAAATATGGATAGGCCTTTCGCACCGCAAGCCGCAGGCAGACATAACCAGCGCAAGCTGCCGCGGCCATTGATGGCAGAAATGATTTCACCAGCGGGGTTACCCAGTGTGGGTGGCAATGTCCGGTTCAGCCAGCAAAGCTCGGGCAGGATCTGGGGGTGTTGCTTTTTTGAGCGAAATTCTTGTATTTTTTTCTTTGCCGGCACCGCATTTTGCAACTGGCTGCTGGCATAACCCCAGCGTTCCATGTAATGGCTGACGGTACGCAAAGGCAGGTCAACGCCGGTTTGTTTATGTACCAGCATGGCCAGTGCATCGCGGCCCCACAAGTGATATGGCAGACCATAGGCTGAAGGTGCCCCCTGCTCTATCATGCCTTTCAACAGCAATTCCTGCTCCGATTTTAGCAAGCGTTGCTGGCCATTCTTGCGCCCCCTGACCGCAGGCATGGGGACGACATTGCCAGCATTCTCATAGAGCTTGATGATTTTAACAACGCCGCTATAACTCAGCTGCAATTTGCTGGCGATGCGCGCCCTGCCCTGCCCGGTCAAATGCATGGCGACAACTTGTTTCCTGATTTCGTAAAGAGTATCGTCACTAAGACTGCGGATATCGGTTTTTTCTGCGTTCAAGATAATAAACCCGGCTGGACAAAGACGCAGAGCTTAGTGGACACAGGGTGGCGAGCGCATGTGCTGGAAGTCATATGACTTTCCACACATGCGGCGCCCGGACAATATAGGTACAGTGCTGATTTTTCCGCCACGTACGCAAAGACGAATGCAGCGAGGATCATTATGGAAAGTAAGGAAACCAGGGGTGCCAGCCAGGATGTGGCAGCTCTGGCCCTGTTCGTCATCGATAACTCACCCGCCATGATGGCTTATTGGAATTCGGATTTGATTTGCCAGTTCTCCAACGATGCTTACGCTGACTGGTTTGGCAAGTCACGCGCAGAAATGAAGGGTATCGCCATGCGTGATGCCCTGGGTGAAATCTTTATGATGAATCGCAAGGAAATCCAGGGTGCACTGGATGGCGAAAAACAGGTATTCGAGCGCGCCGTCCGCGTTGCCGATGGCAGCCTCAGGCATAGCCTGATGACTTATACACCCCGCTTCAAGGGTGGCAGGGTACATGGCTTTTTTGTCCATGTGGCCGACGTCACGCCACTCAAACTGGCCGAGGTTGAACTCAAGTCAGCCTATGCTGAACTCAAGGCCACCCAGATACTGCTCAGTGACGCCATACGTGAAAATGAAAGAGTACGCATCGCCCGCGACTTGCATGATGTACTGGGTCATCACCTGACGGCTCTCAACCTGCATCTCGACCTGGCACTCAGGCAAACCCTGGAACAGGACCAGCATGCCGTCAGCAGCAAGTCACTGGCTATTTCACGCGACCTGGCGCAAAACCTCTTGAACCAGGTACGTGCCGTGGTGGCCATGGAACGCAGCAACCATGTCAGCGATTTACGTCAGGCCCTGCAGTCGCTGTGCAGTGCCATACCAGACCCCTTGATCACGCTGGAATTTGCCAGCAACGCCGAGCTGCAATGCCCGGTGCTGGTGCATACGATTTTCAGCTGCGTGCAGGAAGCCATCACCAATTGCATACGTCATGCCAGGGCAAAAAAACTGCATATACACCTGGCACGCCAGCAGGATGGCATCATTTTACTGATGGTTGACGATGGCAAGGGCATCAGCAAGGATGAACAGGGCCACGGCTTGTCCGGCATGCGTGAACGCGTCAATGAGCTGGGCGGGCGCATGCACATCAGCAGCCAGCCGGACGAAGGCTTCCACATCCATATCTGGCTCCCGCAAAAGGAAGGGCAGGCATGATACGCGTCTTGCTGGTCGATGATCAAAACCTCATCCGTACAGGCATTGCCGGTTTGCTGGCCATGCTGCCTGATATACAAGTCGTGGCAGAAGCCGCCAATGGTGAAGCCGCACTGGAACTGATAGAGCAATTGCGGCCCGATGTAGTCTTGCTCGATGTCAGGATGCCAAAAATGTCAGGCATAGAAGTCTTGCAGGAATTGAATGCACGCGAGTATTTACCAGCGACGATCTTACTGACCACCTTTGATGATGACGAGGCGCTGTTCCATGGCATGCGTGCCGGTGCCAAGGGCTTTTTACTCAAGGATATTTGTCTGGAGAGGCTGAGTGCCGCCATTCGCAGTGTGGCCCGTGGCGAATCCCTGTTCCGGCCTGCCATTACCGAACGCGTCTTGCATGGCTTGCAAAAGCTGACTCCCGCCTATGTTGCCGAGCAATTGCACGATCCACTGACCCAGCGCGAAGTCGAGATACTGGCCCTGATGGCTGGCGGCTTCAATAACCGTGAAATTGCCGACGCCCAGGGCACCAGTGAAGGCACGGTAAAAAACCAGGTATCAAGCATCTTGTCAAAACTGGCAGTACGCGACCGGGTACGCGCTGTTTTGCGCGGGCTGGAGCTGGGCATCATTTAATTTATACAATATTGCAGCAAATCACACTATTCACTGCCACAAAATTTTTCAATTACCATTGAGCATCAATCACCGCTGAACTGTTAGCATTGCTTGTGACAGGCTAAGGGATAGCATAATCACGGACGATGACTTGATGAAAAAAAGTGGCGACAAGGCCCAGCCCCCTCCAATGCAGAATGTGGAAATCGCACTCAAGGTCATCGATCACCTGAGTGCCATGACAGGCTATTGGAACACGGACCTGATTTGCCAGTTTTCCAACAATGCCTATTCCCACTGGTTTGGCAAATCCAAAGAACAGATGCGTGGCATTTACATGCGCGATGCTCTCGGCCCCATCTTTGAAAAAAACCTGGCCCATATACAAGCCGTGCTGCGCGGTGAATTGCAGATCTTCGAGCGCGAAGTCGTCATCCCCGATGGCAGCATACGTCATAGCCTGATGACTTATACCCCTGACATTGTCGATGGCAAGGTCTGCGGTTTTTTTGTCCATGTGGCTGACGTCACCCCCCTCAAGAAAGTCGAATTTGAACTGGCCGCCGCCAAGGAAGCTGCCGCTACCGTCGCTGAACAGGAACTCAATACCCTCAAGCAAACCAATGCCACCCTCGAACGCCTGGGTGCCATAGGCCAGGACATTACTGCCCAACTGGACACCAGCGTGGTCTGCCGCAGCCTGTACCGCCATGTGGCAGGCTTGCTGGAGACCAGCAGCTTCAGCGTCTTGCTGATGGATGACAGCAGCCTCAGCCTGCATCCTGCCCTGCATATGGAATCAGATCAGGAACGCGAACACAACAGCATAGAGCTGGCTGACTCCGTACACCCTTACAGCATTTGCGTCAGAGAACTCAGGGACATCTGCATGGATATCCCGCCTGACCATGCCAGTGACTTCAGTCCCGCCGTCAATATTGTTGGCACTGCTGAAAAAGATAACAACACCAGCCTGGCAAGTCGTGACGATATACGCAGCCTGCTGTGTGCCCCTCTGCGCGTGGCAGAACATACGATAGGTGTGATGGCCTTGCAGGCCCACCGGGCACAAGCCTATGGCGAGCGTGAGCGACTGATCTTCAAAACCCTGTGTACCTATGGTGCAATTGCCCTGGAAAATGCCTTTGCCTACCAGCGCCTGCAAAACGCCCAGCAGCAACTGGTGGCACAGGAGAAAATGGCGGCACTTGGCTCGCTCGTCGCTGGAGTGGCGCATGAACTCAATACACCTATAGGCAATAGCGTACTCACTGCCTCGACCCTGAGTGAAAAATCTGTCGACCTGGCCACCAAACACAGGGAACAAAAATTGCGCCGCTCCGAGCTGGACTTGTTTATCAATCAGGTAGAGCAAGCCAGCAACTTGCTGGTGCATTCGCTGGAAAGCGCTGCCGACCTGGTCCTCAGCTTCAAGCAAATTGCCGTCGACAGGACTACGGCCCAAAGGCGTGAATTTGATTTGCGCAAGACCTGCCATGACTTGTGCGCCACCATCGTCAACCAGATCAATGCCCGCCAGCATCAACTTATCGTCGACATACCGGACGGCATCTTGCTCGACAGTTATCCCGGCCCACTGGGCCAGGTCATCATGAACCTCATCAACAATGCCCTGCTCCATGGGTTTGAGCATGTAGCCAGTGGCAAAATGATCATTTCAGCCATCGCCCTGAGCAAGGACAAGATACAGCTCAGGCTGGAAGACAATGGCTGCGGCATGAATGAACATGTGATGGGGCATATCTTTGATCCCTTTTTCACAACAAAAATGGGCCGTGGAGGCACAGGATTAGGCCTGTCCATCAGTTACAACATCGTCACATCCATACTTGGGGGTAAGATAAGCGTATATAGCCAGCCAGGCATGGGTAGCAGCTTCACACTGGATTTGCCACGCCATGCTCCTTTGCAATGAGGCAGGATGGGAGTGCAGTGACAATATGACGACAGCCAGCGTGCAAGAACAGCGGAAGGTGATTTTTGGCTCTTCCCTGGGTACCGCTTTTGAATGGTATGACTTCTTTGTGTTTGGCACGCTGGCGGCCATCCTGGGGCCCTTGTTTTATTCAAAAGAACTGGGCGAAACCGGTGCTTTCCTGGCTGGCCTTGCAACGTATGGCGCAGGCCTGGTCTTGCGCCCCTTTGGTTCACTGATCTTTGGCCGCATGGGCGATGTGGTGGGCCGCAAGACCACCTTCATGATCACCATGACCCTGATGGGCATCTCCACTGCCGGGGTCGGCTTGCTGCCTACCTATGAAACTGCGGGCATACTGGCCCCTATCCTGCTGGTCATCCTGCGCTGTCTGCAGGGGTTGGCACTGGGGGGCGAATATGGCGGTGCCGCCACCTATGTGGCAGAACATGCCTTGCCGGGCAGGCGCGGCTATGCCACAGGCTGGATACAGATCTGCGCCAGCCTGGGCTTTTTCCTGTCCCTCATCGTGGTACTGGCTTGCCAGGCCATCATGGGCGAAGCCGCCTTCAAAAGCTGGGGCTGGCGCATCCCCTTTCTGATCTCGGTTGCCCTGTTTGGCGTCTCGCTGTATATACGCTCGCGGCTTAATGAATCCCCCGTCTTTGCTGCCCTCAAGGCCAGCGGCAAGTTATCGGCGGCACCAGTGCGTGACAGTTTCGCCAACTGGGGCAATATGAAATACGTCTTGCTATCGCTGTTTGGTGCGGTCGCTGGCGTGGGCATAGTCTGGTACACAGGGCAATTTTATGCTCTGATCTTTTTGCAAAAATCCCTCAAGGTAGACTTTGCCACAGCCTATATCATGATGTCGGTAGCCCTCGCGCTGGCCATTCCCTTCTATGTGGTTTTTGGTGCACTGTCCGACAAAATTGGCCGCAAGCGCCTGATGATGCTGAGCTTCATCCTCGCCAGTGCCAGTTATATCCCGCTATTCCAGGCGCTCACCCATTTTGCCAATCCGGCACTGGAACAAGCCATGAGCCATGCACCTGTCAGCATGCAATCGAATGAATGCAGTGTGCGCCTGTTCTCAGGCCCGGTCAGCGATTGCGATAAGGTGAAAGAATTCCTGAACGCTGCTGGCGTTGCCCATAGCCTGCAAACCAGCAGCCAGGCTGGGGTCACTACCAGCATAGGCGGCGCCACTATCAATGGCTTTGACACCAAAGCCATCAAGGCGGCACTGGAACAAGCGGGCTATCCGGCCAAGGCCGATGCCGCAGCCATCAACAAACCCATGGTTGTGCTCATCCTGTTCGTGCTGGTATTTTATGTCTGCATGGCCTACGGCCCCATCGCCGCCTACCTGGTTGAACTCTTTCCCACCCGCATACGCTATTCCAGCATCTCCCTGCCTTACCATATAGGCACAGGCTATTTTGGCGGCTTTATGCTGTACTTTGCCACCCTGATCGCTACCACCACCGGGGATATTTACTCAGGCCTGTATTACCCGATAGGCATAGCGCTGATGTCTTTGCTGATAGGCGGCTGGCTGTTGCCAGAAACAAAAGACTGGGATATCAGCCGTTAAATTGACCCAGCGTGCAAGACCCGCCAGTTATGGCGGTTTCAACACTGTTTAAAAGCGGGGTGATCCACTATGATCAATACGCCCCGTAAAAAAATCCTGTAAGGAGTAACCGTGTTCATCATCATCGCCAACGTACTGACCGGCATCGTCGCCGCCCTGCATATCTATTTTTTGGTGCTGGAAATGTTCCTGTGGGATAAACCCATGGGCTTGCGCACCTTCCGCAATACGCCTGAAAAGGCAGAGACCACCAAGGTGCTGGCAGCCAACCAGGGTTTGTATAACGGCTTTTTGGCAGCGGGCCTGATCTGGGGTTTGCTGATGGGTGGTCATGAAGGCTTTCATGTGAAGATTTTCTTCCTGACCTGCGTCATCATTGCCGGTGCCTACGGTGCCTATTCAGTCAGCCGCCGCATCCTTTACATACAGGCAGCACCGGCTTTGCTGGCATTAGTACTACTGCACTTTTAAGCAAATTCAGTTTTCCGGCACGTCAATGATCTCTTCCGAATCATGGAAGCGGGTGTAATGGATGTGCTGGACATTATCGGCATCGCGGCCGTTTTCAAATACATCCACATAGCGATGGTTCCAGTGTATCTGGCTGCAAGGGTAATAATGACGTGCTCTTTGCGGCTGGTTGGTGGTGTCGTCCACCCCTTCTATACTGAGTATCAGTGAAGCCCGGCAAGCGTGCAGTGCCTCTTCATCCATGCCAAATAGCGGGCTGTTTTCATCAATAACGTGAATGACAGTCCAGCCCAGGATGAAGATGGGATGCTGTTCACGCTCCAGCTTCATGTCCGTGATCTTGCGGAAACTGCCCATCGTGGACGTACTTTCGTCCCGCATCAGGCGTAGTTTGGCCGTCGCCTCACTAATGATATTCATGCGCGCATTAGCCAGGCGTATCAACAAGACCCGCTTGCCATCCATCATATGGCTGACTGGGTGATTGGCAAAAATAATGCTGGAACGCGGGCGCGAGAAACGCGCAAACATGACACCAGTAATCAGGGCCACACTGGCCATGCCGATGAAAATCTCCAGCGTAGCGATGCTGTGCCCGTACACGGTTTGCGGATGCATGTCGCCATAACCCACAGTCGCCAGCGTTTCCACACTAAAGAAAAACGCCCCGAGAAAACCATTCGGATGCAGATTGCCTATGGGATTGTCCCCCAGCATGAACAGCGAAGCAAAGCACACATTCAAGACCAGGAATACCACACCCACGCCAGCAAAAAACACAGGCCAGCTTGATGTCATCGCATAGTAGTAAATGTCTTGCCAGAACTGGGTGGGCAAACCATAGGCGACGACAGAACGACCACCCATGTTGATGCGACGGCCTTGTGGTTTATCTTGTGACATGTTGGGGGCTTTCGAATATTGTGGATATTTGATCGTTCACTCGCCAGCGCAAGAGCTGGTCACTCCTCCCCTTTCAAGGGGAGATTTGTGGGAATTCGCAAAGCGCAGCTTTGCGCCACAAATATCTAAGCCGCATGTAAGCGGCGCAGTGGAATGGTCGGGTGGGGGATGGGGGTCGGTTGAACAAGTGTATCCCGCCATAAGATCAAGGTGTACGTTATTGAACCGCCCAGTGTTGGGCTGGTGAAGCGTAGCCCAACCTACGAGTAAGGATTCCCCAGCCCCATCCCAGCCAGTATCTCTATCTCCAGCGCCTCCATCTCCTCAGCCTCATCATCCTCTTCATGATCATAGCCCTGGGCATGCAGGACGCCGTGGACGATCAGATGCTGGGCATGTTCAAGGACGGTTTTCTTTTGCTCGGCAGCTTCCTTCTCCAGCACATCGGTACAGAGGATAATGTCTGCCTGCGTCACCTCGGCATCTTCATCCTCGGTATAGGCAAAGGTCAGCACATTGGTGGCGTAGTCCTTGCCGCGGTAATCATGGTTGAGTACCTTGCCTTCTTCAGCATCGACAAAGCGCAAGGTGATTTCTGCGGGGAAGAACAGTGCCGCCTGTACGGTCTTGCGTATCAGCGGGCGGGTCAGTACATCTTGCAGGCGCTTGTCAGCATATTGCACCGACAGCGTCAGCTTGTGTTTGGAAACAGGTTTAACTTCGTTTTTACTTTTTGCGACCATGGTGGGCAGAGCTTAAAGGGGTTGCGGGTTTCAGCAAGCCGATGGCGGCGCTGTTGGCGGTGGCGTTGGCATTGGCGCTTTCATAGGCATCGACTATGCGGGCGACCAGCGGGTGACGTACCACATCGACGCTGCCAAAATGAGTGAAGCCTATGCCGCGTACACCATCGAGTACCTGGCAGGCATCGATGAGGCCGCTCTTCACGTTACGCTGCAAGTCAACCTGGGTAGGGTCACCGGTAATCACCGCCTTACTGCCAAAGCCTATGCGCGTCAGGAACATCTTCATCTGTTCCGGCGTGGTGTTTTGCGCTTCATCGAGGATGACGAAAGCATGGTTCAGGGTACGGCCACGCATATACGCCAGCGGGGCAATCTCGATGACCTGTTTTTCAAACATTTTTTGCGTGCGGTCAAAACCCAGCAAGTCATACAGGGCGTCATACAAAGGGCGCAGATAAGGATCAACCTTTTGTGCCAGATCACCCGGCAAGAAGCCCAGGCGCTCACCTGCTTCCACCGCCGGGCGGGTCAGCACGATACGCTTGACGGCATCACGCTCCAGCGCATCCACGGCGCAAGCCACGGCCAGATAGGTTTTACCTGTACCAGCAGGGCCTATGCCAAAGCTAATGTCGTGTTCGAGTATGGTCTTGATGTAATGATTCTGATGCGGCGTGCGCCCGCGCAAATCACTGCGGCGGGTTTTCAGCATCGGGCTTTCTATGTCTGCATCTTCCGGCAAGGTTGCGTCAACCGCAACGGCGTCGGCAGGAATAACATCATCCTGATCTTCTTTGCCGGCCTTGCCTTTTTTGAGGCTCCTGCTGGCGCGCTGCTCTACCAGCGCCAGTTGCACTTCATCAATGGTGACGATTTTTTTCGCCAGGCCATAGAAATGCTCAAGTATCTCTATCGCTTTTTCGGCATTGTGGCCGCTGACGATAAATTTTTCACCACGGCGAAAAATCGTCACATCCAGTGCCGATGATATCTGCCGCAAGTTCTCATCCAGAGGCCCGCACAGATGTGCCAGGCGGGTATTGTCCAGTGGTTGAGGGATGAAGTGTGCTACCGGCACGGGTGTTTTTGCCATTATGCTGTCACTGCCTCTTCGACGAGTTCGCCGCGTAAGGAATAATTATAGGATTCGGTAATGCGGGTATTCACCAGCGTACCGACCAGATCTTTGGAGCCCGCGAAATTGACGACTCGGTTATTCTCGGTGCGACCCTGCAATTCATTCGGGTCCTTGACCGACGGGCCCTCTACCAGGATGCGCTGCACAGTGCCTATCATGGCATTGCTGTATTTCTTGGTATTGGCATCAATCACAGACTGCAAATGCTGCAGGCGGCGCAATTTGAGTTCGGCCGGTGTATCGTCAGCCAGGTTCGCCGCTGGCGTGCCTGGGCGCGGGCTGAAGATAAAGCTGAAGCTGTTATCAAAGCCAATGTCATTGATGAGCTTCATCAGCGCATCAAAGTCTTCATCGGTCTCACCAGGGAAGCCGACGATAAAATCAGATGACACAGAAATATCGGGGCGCACCAGGCGCAAACGACGCAGGACCGATTTGTATTCTATGGCCGTATAACCACGCTTCATCGCCGACAAGATGCGGTCAGAGCCATGCTGGGCAGGCAGGTACAGATGATTGACCAGCTTGGGCACCCTGGCATAACAATCGATCAGGCGCTGGGTGAATTCTTTAGGATGGCTGGTGACAAAGCGTATGCGTTCTATCTCAGGGAACTCGGCGATGTATTCGATCAGCAGCGCAAAGTCGGCGATCTCGCCATCTTCCATAACGCCACGGTAGGCATTCACGTTTTGCCCCAGCAGCGAGATTTCCTTGACGCCCTGCTCAGCCAGGCCCGCCACTTCTGCCAGCACATCATCAAACGGGCGCGAGACTTCTTCACCGCGTGTATAGGGTACGACGCAATAACTGCAATACTTGCTGCAACCTTCCATGATGGACACATAGGCACTCGCGCCTTCGACGCGGGCTGGTGGCATGTGGTCAAACTTTTCAATTTCAGGGAAACTGATATCGACTTGCGAACGGCCAGAACTACGGCGCGCATCTATCATCTGCGGCAGGCGGTGCAGAGTTTGCGGGCCAAAGACCATATCAACATAAGGTGCACGCTTGACGATGGCATCGCCTTCTTGCGAAGCCACGCAACCGCCAACACCAATCAGCAGTTCTGGTTTTTTACGCTTGAGTTCGCGCAGGCGACCGAGGTCAGAAAATACTTTTTCAGATGCTTTTTCGCGCACGCTGCAAGTGTTGAGCAAGATCACGTCGGCATCGTCGGGATTATCGGTTTTCACCATGCCATCATTGGCATTGAGGATATCTGCCATCTTGTCCGAGTCATACTCGTTCATCTGGCAACCGAAGGTTTTGATAAATACTTTTTTTTGCATAGCTTTCTACTTAGCTGCGTACTTCAGGGATAACAATGCTGCAATGCTGCAATGCTGTAAAGGGCAGCATGAAGCTATCGCCCGGCATTACCTGAATTTTTACTTAGAAATTTTTGTTGATGAAAATCTGTGGTTTCCACTCTTGCGCTGGCGGCAAGGTTTTTTTGCGCTCCGCATCGGTCAGCACCCAGATTTTGGCCACATCACCAAAATTATCTTCGAGATAATTGATGATGATGTAATTGCCCGTAATTTGCGTAGGCGAAATAAACAGGTTTTCATCATCAAAAATACGCAAACCCGGTGCTGTATTGACAGCTTTGCCATTGATCAGCACATTAGGGTATTGCGACATATTCAAGACCCCGCGTTTGGTGTTTTCAGGAAAATTGCGTTCGGCCGGAATTTGCGCCAAAGCGGGCAAACTCGCTGTCGTCAGCACAGCCAGCATGAACAACATCATTACACGGCGTAAAGCCAGCAGCATGGGCATACTTCAGCACCTCATATCAAATTCAAAGGGATCAAGTTCAAAGAAATTAAACTCAAAGGAATCAACCACTTAGGCAAAAACCTGGGGAAACCGGCAAGCCTGCAAGTTTAACACAGTCAGCGCCACACTTCCTATTGCAGGATAGCAGGCAAATACCTGTTCTCAAGCCAGAAAGCCTTAAAATCTGGGATAATGGCAAAAAAAGAACGATGGAACCTCATGCACACCCGCTCACCCCGCTCTGAAAAGCGTGAATTTGATACCCGCCATTTCCGGGATGCCCTGTCGCAATTTGCTACTGGCGTCACCGTCATTACCACCCGCCTGGCGGATGGCCAGTTCCTGGGTTTGACAGCATCTTCCTTTAATTCTGTCTCACTGGACCCGCCATTGATACTCTGGAGCCTGGGTACGGCAGCCAATAGCTTGCCGGTGTTCAGTGGCAATTCCCATTATGTTGTCAATATACTATCCGGCGAACAAGCCTGGCTGGCAGAGCAATTTGCCAGCCGCAAGACTGACCGTTTTGCTGGCGTCGATTACACCCTGTCGCGCACTGGCCACCCCATATTGACAGGTGCCTCGGCCTGGTTTGAATGTCATAACCGCAGCCGCTATCCCGAGGGGGATCATGTTATCTTCGTTGGTGAAGTCGAGCATTGTGAATTTACCAAACAGGCACCGCTGGTGTTTCATTCTGGCCAGTTCCTGCGCCCGCCAGTAGACATCAAATAAGCGCAAGATGAGTATCCCCCTGTCTGCCGACATGGTTGGCTATATTGCCGCGTGTCTTACTACCACTGCCTTCATCCCGCAAGCCTGGCTGACCTGGCGTCGCAAACGTGCCGAAGGTGTGTCCCTGGGCATGTACCTGATACTCGTCAGCGGCGTACTCATGTGGCTCTTGTACGGCCTCATGCTGGGTGCACTGCCTGTCATTATCGCCAATATTGTGACGCTGGTATTGGCCAGCTTCATTCTCATCATGAAATTGCTGTACAAATAAACCCTTAAAGTTTCCACCTCATCAAGCAGGTAAACAGCATGTCTGAATACAACGAGCACGGCAACGAAAACAGTGGCAACAACAGTGGCAACTACGGTGACAACAACGCCGATATTTATAAAATGCCGGGCGCTGGCAACCCTAGCCTGCGGCTCGTCGTCGCCCTGCTGACAGGTGTAGTCTATGGATTACTGCTGCGTGTAGGCTTTGAAAACAAGTCCCTGCATGCCTGGCTGCAAATTGTTTCTACTGCCTTTCTGGTCGTAGCACCATTTAGTGTGGGTGCGATCTCCGTGTTGCTGGCGGCAGGCAAATCCCGTATCCACGTTGGCATGCAAGTCATGGTGTCTTGCTCAGCGATGGCGATGTTTCTGCTTGCCATGTTCATGTGCGCGCTGGAAGGCCTGATTTGCATCGTGCTGGTCGTCCCTGTCTTCTTCCTCGCTGCCATCATAGGCGGGTTCATAGGCGGCGCCATACACAATCACTTTCGTGTACCCAACACCAATATATATTCCTTTGCCTTGCTGCCTCTCTTGCTCGGCCCCATAGAAGCCAGGCTGCCGCCAGTACAAAGTGAGCAACAGGTCAGCACTGTGATACAGATACAAGCCAGTCCGGAAGAAGTATTTGAGCAACTGGCATCCGTGCAAGACATCAAGCCCGGAGAACTTGGCTTTTCCCTGGTGCACCTGATAGGCTTGCCCAGGCCGCTGGCCGCAGATATGAGTGGAACTGGCGTAGGTGCAGTCAGGACTTCTCGCTGGGAAAAAAATGTGCGCTTTGAAGAAATTATCACCACCTGGCAAAAGCCCTATGCCATGCACTACCGCTTCCACATTCCAACTGGCGGCATCCCCCGGGATGCGCTCGACAGACATGTGGAAATGGGAGGTGAGTATTTCGATGTACTGGATGGCGGCTATGATTTGCAGGCAAAAGACGGCGGCACAGAATTACGCCTGAGCACCCGCTTCATCAATAAGTCCCAGCTCAAGACTTATGGTGACCTGTGGGGAAGAATGGTATTAAACGACTTTCACCACTCCATCCTGGGCCTCATGAAAAATCGCGCAGAACTCGCCCATCAGCGTGCAACGGGGCAAGTTGCGGTCAACTCACTCCCGCTTAACAAATAAATTCCATTATCAATGCTACAATAATTCTCCCTTTGCAGTGGAATCTCAAGTGGAGTCTTAATGTGGAGCTTAATGTGGAGTATCGACAATGAAGGATGAAGAAAAGCGCAGCCTCATACTAGCCTACCTGAATGCGTATAACAGCTTTGACATTGAGGGCATGATCAAGCTGCTGCATGCAGATATCGTGTTCAAGAATATCGCTGCTGGCGAAGTCAATACCCAGACCACGGGTCGTGAAGAGTTTCGTCAACTGGCAGAGCAATCCAAAGCTTTTTTCACTTCACGTCAGCAAGACCCCAGCAATTTTAATTTCACTGGCGACCAGGTCAGCGTCGATATCAGCTATCAGGGTGTGCTTGCCATCGATTTGCCGAACGGCCTGAAAGTGGGAGAAACCCTCAAGCTGAGCGGACGTTCAGAATTTGGCTTTAAAGATGGCCTGCTGATTGCCATCAGTGACTACAGCTGACAGCCTGCAATTTCTGCCTGCATTCCTTGAGTTTCTTCAGGGTTTATGAGAAGCTTGTGACCACTCGCAAGCTTTGCTCTGACTTGCCGTTACCTGGAAATTTATATGAAACGCTTGCACCTTTTATCCGCCGCACTTTTGCTGACAATCACAAACCTGGCATCTGCCCAGGTGCAAAGATGTGTGGACAATGACGGGCGTGTGACATTTACCGACAACCTTTGCCCAAAAACCAGCGCAAAGGGTGTCGTCAAAGCCAATCAGAAATACGTCGGTTCAGAAAGCAGTACTGACACTAATTGGGCGGCCAAGAACGAAGCATTCAATCAGCGTCAGGCCACACGTGAGCATAATGATATGCTGGATAGCAGACGCCGTAGCAATGAGCGCGTCATGAAAGAATTCATGAATACTCCTTTGCCAGAAGGAGTGAGGTCCAGCAGATTGACGACCTATACAGACAAGCCGCATAAACTGGAAGAAAAAAAGTACGGTCAGTAATCAGTAGTCAGCAGTAGTCGGCAGTAGTCGGTTAGCAATCATCCAGCAGTACAGCATGAACCCTGCCATCATCCGCGATGAAGTAAAACACTGCATCGCTGATTTTGCTGGTGTGCCCATACAAAATCTCAGCGACGACACCAGCCTCTTTCATGACCTGGGCATGGATGGGGATGATGCGCTAGAGTTCATGCAAGAATTTTCCCGCCGCTTTCATGTCGATCTGGCGCAATTTGTACACAGCGATTATTTCGGAGCAGAAGCTGCCAGCAATCCCCTGGCTTTGGTCACGGGCTTAATAGGCCTGATTTCAACCACAGGCTGCACAGCCACTTTTCACCGGCTGGAAATACGTGATCTTGTGCAGACAGCGATGACAGGCAGCTTCGCCCAGGCAAAATAAGCCAGTGAACTGACAAGATAGCAAACTAAGGATCAGGCTTGCTTTCTGGCTTGACCACAGTCTCGACACCACGCTGGCCATGCAAGTCTGTATCTTTCTGACCCTGCTGTAAATCCAGCAAAGCCTGCTTCATGACTTTGCGTGGCTTGCCATCCTTATCAATAGTCTGGTCACGTTCATGTGGCAGTTTCACTTCGCCACCTGGCGAAGTCGTGTCTACAGTAGGCGTGGCCACCTTTTCCTGCACTTGCTCTTTCTGTGTCTGCTTAGAGTTCACGGCCAGTCACCCCTTGTTCTGCCGCCTGTTGCTCAACTGGTGCGGGTTTAATGCTGGCAATAAATCTGGGGGGCGTGCGTGGGTCAAAATCTTTCCAGTCGCCATTGCTGATATCGCCTTCACCTAGCTCTATCTGGTCAGCACCCAGGTTTTTCAGGATATTGATGACAGCCTCTTCACTCTCAGGCTTAGCCACGCTGACGGCCACGATCATGCCAGAGCGCCGCACTGCTGCTGCATTCTCGGCATCATCTTCTGCATCACCCTTGTCCTTCATTTGCGACAGACTGCCTATCAGCGAGCCCACATGCGCACCAACCAGTGCACCCAAGGCAGTGCTCACAGGCCCGGTGACAGGCGCGCCTATCATGCCTACCGCCGCACCTATCACGCCACCAGTGGTTGCACCGCCGACGGCACCACTACCTGCTTC
The DNA here is from genome assembly GCF_003201815.1 of Undibacterium pigrum. Taxonomy (GTDB): domain Bacteria; phylum Pseudomonadota; class Gammaproteobacteria; order Burkholderiales; family Burkholderiaceae_D; genus Undibacterium; species Undibacterium pigrum. The sequence goes on along the minus strand of NZ_QJKB01000007.1, from coordinate 183,359 downwards.
CTTAGCCCCTGGCGACTCGTCGCGGTCACCACCGATAGGGTACATATCATGTTGCCCCGGTGGATTCAGGTAAAAAGAACTGATCTGGTTTTCTGCGAAGCATATTGCCATCAACTGATGTCTGGCCTGCTGCACCTGGTCTTGTTGTTGTAATCGCCCGGCAATAATATGTGTCATGATGTTCTCCGTCAGAATATTTATTGCCAGCATAGGCGCAAGTCTGGCAGATCTCTGTACGCTAGCGTACTCAGGCAATACTCGGTAACCCCCGTCAGCAATCCTGTTGCTCTGCTGGCATCCAGAATTTCAGGTATGCTCATGCAGCTACTCTCTTGCTTGCTTGAATGAAAGATCAAATACATTATCAGCGTGTCGCCGAAGTACCTGGCCTGGTATTAAGTGCAGGCAGGTTGTCGGAATTTCACTTCGACCGCCACTACCACCTTGACTACCACATAGGTCTGGTATCTGAAGGCGTGCAACGCCAAAAATTCCGTGGCAGCTCAGTATTGCTGGGGCCTGGCAGCATCGTTTTGATGCCTCCCGGTGAAATCCACGATGGCACAGGTGAAGGCTGCGATGCCTATACGCTCAAGACATTCCGCCTGCCTGTTGAACTATTGAACCAGGTCACGGAAGAACTATCGGGGTCCAGCCGCGAGCCAGTACTGGTGGGGACGATGATAGAGGATACCCTGCGGGCAGCACATCTCGTGCATTTGCATGACGCCATGCATGCGGGTGAAAAGGCGTCCCCTCTGGCATTACAATCAGAATGGCTGTCGCTGCTTGAGTTTGTATTCACCCAATCCAGGGCAATCAAGCCCCAGGATATCAAAAGCAGCCTCTCGCCCAGACAATTCCAGCGTATCAAGGAATACTGCGTGGCCCACCTTTCCCAAAAGATCAGCCTGGAAGAACTGGCAGCTATCTGCGGGCTGGGTCAGTTTCATTTCCTGCGCCAGTTCAAGCAAAGCATAGGCATGACGCCCCATGCATGGCTGGTGCGCCTGCGTTTGGAATATGCCTGCGCCCTGCTGTGCAAAAACCCGCAATCCATTGCCGATGTTGCTCTTATGGTGGGCTTCTATGACCAAAGCCATTTCAACCGCGCTTTCCGGCAGGCCTTTGGTGTTGCACCGTCGTCTTATTGAAACGGCGATCCCGTAGGAGCGGCTTTAGCCGCGAACAGCTTGCCGTGTCCTCCAATTCGCGGCTGAAGCCGCTCCTACGGGGAAGCTGGCATCTGTGTTTCTCGTCCTGAAATCAAAACCAAAAATCTCACCACAGAGGCACCGAGACACAGAGTGGCACGGAGATTCATGCTTGAGGGGATATGTCGCCCCGCCCCAGCTTTATTGATCGCCGGATTCGTAGGAGCGGCTTCAGCCGCGAACAGCTTGCCTTGCCCTCCAATTCGCGGCTGAAGCCGCTCCTACGGGGAAGCTGGCATCTGTGCTTCTCGTCCTGAAATCAAAACCAAAAATCTCACCACAGAGGCACCGAGACACAGAGTGGCACGGAGATTCATGCTTGAGGGGATATGCCACCCCTACCAGCTTTATTAAACACCGGATTCGCAGGAGCGGCTTTAGCCGCGAACAGCTTGCCGTGCCGTCCAATTCGCGGCTGAAGCCGCTCCTACATAAGCTGCCTCTGTTATTGTCCAATAAATAATCGCCAGCTTTAGTCAATTTTTTACAATCCAGAAATCCACCATCCCTCTATCATGGATCGCACCAAGACCTGTTTTTAAATCCAGACAGGTCAATCATGAGAGGGAAATCATCGTGGAAAACAAACTGCAGACAGCCATCAATTTTGCCAGTGACAATGTCGCCGGCGTGTCACCAGCCATACTGGAGGCCATTGCAGCCTGCAATGCAGGCGCCGCCACGCCTTACGGGGGTGATGAATACACTGCGCGGGTAGAGCGACAATTTTGTGAACTCTTTGAACGGGATGTCAGTGTGTTCCTGGTGCCTACGGGCACGGCAGCAAATTCCCTGTGCCTGAGCGTCATGTCGCCGCCCTGGGGAACAATTTTTTGTCACCCCGGCAGCCACATCAACAATGATGAATGTGGTGCGCCGGAGTTTTATACCAATGGTGCAAAGCTGATCGCGATAGACGGGCCAGCGGCAAAGATCGATGCAGAAAAACTCGCCAGTGCCAGCAAACTCAAGCGCGGTGACGTGCATGCAACACAGCCGCATGCCGTCAGCATCACGCAGGCAACTGAAATTGGCAGTGTCTACACTCTGGAGGAAATCAGCACCATCAGCAAGGTCTGCAAAGAGTCATCCATGCGCTTGCATATGGATGGTGCGCGTTTTGCCAATGCCCTGGTATCGCTGGATTGCACACCGGCAGAAATGACCTGGAAAGCAGGCGTCGATGCACTCTCATTTGGTGCCACAAAAAATGGGGTGCTAGGCGCAGAAGCCATCATCCTGTTTGACCAAAACCTGGCTGCGGAGATGGGATATCGCCGCAAACGCGCTGGCCATCTGTTCTCAAAAATGCGCTTTTTGTCTGCGCAGATGGATGCTTACTTGCAGGATGAATTGTGGCTAAAAAATGCCCAGCATGCCAACACCATGGCACAGCGTCTGGCAAATGGTTTACGCCAGATCAGTTGCATAGAATTGATAGGCAATACGCAGTCAAATATAATTTTCTGCCGCTTGCCCAAGACCATGACGACCGCATTATTAAGCGAAGGCTATGTCTTCCTGCATGATCGCTGGGAGGCGGGTGTGGCCCGCTTCGTCACCAGTTTTTCAAGCACCGCAGCAGAAGTCGATCAACTGCTGGCAAGCATGACATGCATCCACACCCAACAAAAGAAAGAATTTGCATGATGACAGAGCGCCTTTATTTCCATAGCGACGAGCTGAGCATGAATACCAAAGTACGCCTGTGCACACCTGACCAGGATGGCAATTTTGAGATCATTCTGGATGCCACCCTGTTTCATCCACAAGGCGGCGGACAAGCATCTGATACCGGAACCATCTCCGGCATCAAGGTCAACCGGGTATTTCAAACTGGCGATGTGATCGTTCATCTGACCACGCAGCCTGTCGACGTGGGGCCTGCGTTTATCGAGGTATTTCCTGATGCACGCCATCTCCATACCCAGCTCCATTCAGCAGGACATTTAATCGGATCTTATGGCGAACAGGCAGGCTTCAAAGCCATCAAGGGACATCACTGGCCAGGCGAAGCCAGGGTCGTTTTTGAAAGCGAAGGCGCCACCTCAAGCTTGCTTGCAGAAGACATAGAACAGCAAATCAATGCCTGGATAGCTGCCGACATGCCACGCCATACCAGCCTGGAAGCAGGGCAACGCAAGATAGGTTTTGGCAATCTGCCTGCCCATGCCTGCGGCGGCACACATGTGGTTTCCACCGGTCAGATAGGCAAAATAAAAATTACCAAATTAAAAGAAAAGAAGGGGCAGTTATCCGTGCACTATGAGCTTGGCTAGTCGTGAGTATTGATAAAAACAGACTCTGCGCCTCAGTCACTCAGTCACGTCCAGGCTGACTGAAATATCTTTTAATGCTCGTCATCAAAGGGGAAAAATCAGGGTAGACACTGGTCCCCTTGGGAAATTGCCTGGCCTGTTCAGACAAGGGTAAAGCAGGAGGCGCATCAATGAAGATAAAAAATATGGGGCCAAACACGGGGATGGCAGAAATAAACAATAGCAAAACTTTAGGCAAAAATCCCCCGGGTCTACGCAAAACTTCGACCCAAATGCTGATACTCGCACAGATAGACAAGAGCATTAGCTCTGCCAATAAAATAGGATGACTTTCCATCAAACTCCTTTACCATTGCCTGGATGTCAGAATCATATAAGTCGTATTATGCCTTATCGAGCCAGATGCAATCTAATGCGTGTCACAGGCAGCGATATTATCGACAAGCTGGCATGAACCATCCTCAACATGCAAAAGGAATATCCTGTTTGCGATGAGCGTTTCATTACCCACCCTGGCCCATACCAGCTTGCCATGGCGTTGCAAGCGTCCATATCGTTTGACAAGATGGTAGCCATCCTCGCCACGCATGGCGGTTTCTTCGACAGCAAAACTACCATCACGACGCAGCTTGTAGTGTGCTTCATAATCACCGCCACCCACTTTGATGCGGCTGGGGTCTTTCCACTTATACACGGGTGAAAACTGATGTTGAGAAATCACTTTCCCCGCACTTATCCAGCCACCTGGATGGCCGTTTTTTCGTACTATCCATATCCAGTCAGCCTGCCGTTTTTTGATGTTGACAATTTCACCTGCTGCCACCAGTTGTACAGATCCACTTGCCATGCCAGCGGGCGCTTCTTGTACATAAGTCTCGGTCTGCACGACCGCAAGCGCCGCAAAGCTTTCTTTTGCTATTAATGCGGCAGGAAGAAATAGAACGTGCAAGAACAAATATGCGCACTGGATATTTTTCATACCTGGTCCGCCTGCCGCACATAGACACCAATCAAACCCAGCACCCCTATCAATACGCACAACAAATGCAGATACAGCAGCGGTATCGCTTCATGCAAAATATTTTCATTACTAAAGGGGTGCAGGGGCTGTATATCGGCATGCATGATGCTGTCAAATACCACGTGCGACAATGCTCCCAGTAAAGCGCCCACGCTGACTTGCAAGAGGCTGAGTTGCTGCCAGCGATAAGTATTGGGCAGATAAAACTTGCTGGCACACCAGCGGGCCAGCAAGAACAGCAAGATCGTGAAACCCGCCATCAGGGGTGCACCCAGATAAGTATGAAAGAAGGCATGCACAGGAAACCTGGCATTCATGAGGTTATAAAATGACTCGATATCAATGAACACATTCACCGCAGCGAATGACAAAAAACTGACATGGCGTGGTGCCACGGCCTTGAGGGCAGCACCAAGGCCAAAGTGAAATGGGGTAACTGGCATATTGCCTCTGAAAATGGGAATGGGATGCGTGTTATCGCCAGGCCAGCTAGCGAAAAAAATCCAGCACCTGAGCAGGTCGAAAGATCATGAGGGCAGCAAGCAGTAATCCGATCAGTCCAGAAATAATTGCAGGAATACCAGTCAGATAACCCATAGGCTCTTGCCCTTCTATCCCATATGGCAAACGTCTTATCAACAAAGTGCGGCAGGCAAAAAATAGCATCACGAAGCCTGAGAAACGTATACTTGCCTTTTCTCCGACAAAGAAGAACAACGCGATAGTAATGATAAACAACAGCGTTTCAAAAAATTGAAAACCTGCCGTATCTTCAAGCTGCTCTTTGTCCGCGCTCTTGTTCATGCGGTTTTTATTCATGCTCATCAGCTAAGCTGGTTTATTTACCTGGAACATAACTCACGTTCACCCTGCCCGTCTCGGTAAAGTGATCCTGCTTATCCAGCAGCAGCCCATTTTTTTCATAGAAATTGCCAGGCAAAGCCCTGGGTTTGAAATTTGTTGCGCCATGAATTGCGCGGCTGGAACCAAGGAACGCACCTTCGGCAGAAAAATAATCTTCCCATTCACAGACCTTGCAACTACCCAGATTGCTGGCTTCCAGCACCAGCCTGTCCTTGCCGCGCGCTTTCACGCACACCATGCTCATAATCAGGGAACGGTCTTGCTGATAATTTTCATACAGGTATAGCTTATTCTTTTCCTTGCCACTGGGCTTGTGCCGGATATTCAGCTTTTGCAGGAAACAGCCATTTTTCCCGGCATCGTCAAGCTCGCAAAAAGTCTCTATGCGTACATCCAGATCACCGCAAGGCAGGCTGCTCGTCCCTACGTAGCTACCTGCTTTGGTGTTGGGCTGAATAGTTGCGACAGTTGCGGCGGCTGAGGCACAGGCCAGACCAGCCACGCCCATACATGCCAGGAATGCGACGTTTTTCCAGAATTTCATACTGTTACGTCCGTAGAGTGAAGTAAAAACATGCTCATTCTACAAGGAAGCAGTCCCACTGGCCTCTTTTGCTTGTTTGCTCGTGGCATCAACATCCTGCCCTGCGCATACTTCCCACACGCAATTGCGTAACCAGCGATGGGCAGGGTCGGCATCCATGCGCGGGTGCCAGAGCATGGATACGGTAATTTCCTGGCTTGGAAATGGCAGCGCAAAACTATGCATGCCAGCACGCAAATTGCCGGTATGCCTTTCAGGCACAGTGGCGATCAAATCTGATGCGCGCGCCAGTGCCAGGGCCGCAGAAAAACCGCCAACAGTGGTCACGACATCGCGCTCCAGCCCATAGGGTTTGAGCGCTTCTGCCAGTGGCCCCTTGCTCTGGCTGCGGCGTGCCACCAGCACATGCTGGCCTGATGCATACACTGCTGGCGTCATCGCAAGCTGGCTCAACGGATGGCCCTGACGCATGACCCCGATAAAACGGTCACGAAACAAGGCGCGCGTGCGTACTTCAGGGCTGACGGCATCGCCTATCACGCCGGTTTCCAGGTCGACTGTGCCTTCGCGCAAAAGCGTGCTGTCCTTGTTCAGCTTGGGCATGAATGTCAGGCGTACACCCGGCGCTTCTTTACCGATGCGGGCAATCAGGGCGGGGCCGAAGTTTTCGACAAAGCCATCACTGGTGCGCAGGGTAAAAGCCTGCTGCAATTGTGCAAGATTGAGCTTGTCTGCCGGGCGCAATACTGCCTGTGCATCCTGCACCAGCTGGCTGACCTGTTCACGCAATTCCAGCGCCCTGGGCGTAGGAACCAGGCCACGCCCTGCCCTGACCAGCAAAGGGTCACCGGTCGTCTCGCGCAAGCGTGCCAGCGCCCGGCTCATGGCCGAGGGGCTGAGCTTTAGCCTGGCTGCGGCACGGGCCACGCTACCTTCGGCAAGCACGGCATCGAGGGTAATCAATAAATTGAGATCAGGGATAGACATGCATTTATTGTAACGCGCATTCATGTCACATGGCGTCAGACGCATGAATAAAGTGCAAATCGTGCGTCTTCCGCCATAGATGGTGGAGGCTTATGATCAGGGCATCATCATCCATGTCAGCACAAAATGAAAGTCGCATCCAGTTCTATGACAACTCATGCCAACAGCAGCAAAGTACGCTGGATATTGGCAAGCCTGTCCCTGTCCATGCTGCTGTCTTCACTGGGCACCAGCATTGCCAATGTGGGATTACCAACTCTGACCCATGCATTCAATGCCTCATTCCAGCAAGTTCAGTGGGTAGTCATCGCCTACCTGCTTGCCATCACCACTCTCATCGTCAGCGTCGGCCGCCTGGGCGACCTGATGGGGCGCAAGCGCCTGTTGCTGGCAGGCATAGCCCTGTTCAGCATCGCTTCCATGCTCTGTGCTGCCGCCCCTACCCTGCATATGCTGATCGCCGCCCGCGCCCTGCAAGGCCTGGGGGCCGCCATCATGATGGCGCTGACCATGGCCTTCGTCAGCGAGACCGTCAGCAAAGAAAAAACTGGCAGCGCCATGGGTTTGCTGGGCACCATGTCTGCCGTCGGCACTGCACTCGGCCCCTCGCTGGGCGGCATACTGATAGCAAGCCTCCACTGGCGCTCCATCTTCTTTATCAATGTGCCGCTGGGCATAGCAAGCTTCCTACTCGCGCAACGCTACTTGCCACCGGACCAGCAAGCCAGCAACAAAGCTAGTAATAAAGCCAGCCCGCGCTTTGACCATACCGGCACACTCTTGCTGGCCCTGAGCCTGGCAGCTTATGCCTTGGCCATGACACTGGGTCGCGGGCATTTTGGTGCTATCAACCTGGCGCTGCTGCTGGCCGCCATGCTGGGTGCAGCTCTGTTCATAGTGGTAGAAACAAAAGTCGCTTCGCCACTGATACGCCCTGCCATGTTTCGCGACATCACCCTTAGCACCAGCCTGGGCATGAATATCCTGGTCGCCACCGTCATGATGGCCACGCTGGTGGTTGGCCCCTTTTACCTGTCACGCGCACTGGCACTCAGCGACGCCATGGTGGGCCTGGTCATGTCGACAGGTCCTGTTATCTCTGCCTGCAGCGGCGTCATCGCAGGCCGCATCGTTGACCGCCTGGGCGCACAAGCCACTGTCATCGCCGGGCTTGTCGCCATGACTGCAGGCGCATTCGCCCTCGCCCTGTTGCCCGCCCTGCTCGGCATCGCTGGCTATATCATCGCCATCTCTATACTCACGCCCGGCTACCAACTGTTTCAGGCGGCCAACAACACCGCCGTCATGCAAGACATCCAGACTTCACAGCGCGGCCTTGTCTCCGGCATGCTCAACCTCTCGCGCAACCTCGGTCTCATCACTGGTGCAACTTTGATGGGTGCAGTATTTGCCCGGGCCTCAGCCAGCAGCGATATCAGAATAGCTGCACCAGAAGCAATCGCAACTGGCATGCAAATGACGTTTATCGTGGCGGGGGTGATGCTGGTGATAGCGCTACTTATCGCCGGTATGGGTCGCTTGCTCTCCATGCGCACTGAAAATTCAGTGTCTTGAATCAAACTTCTGTCGCATTTATGTCAAGCAGCATCGCTACACTTCATCTGAAACAGCATAGTCACAGGCTTGTCATCAAGCAACTTTACAATTCCAGCCACTGAAGGCGGCCATTGCTGCTCTTTTCCGCCTCGCCACCAGTGCCGCTATCTCTATCCACCTGATGCACATGCACCAGGTGTGACCCCGAACCTGTGACAGGAATGACCATGAATTTTCGTTTTTCAAACGAAGGCAAAGCTGCAAGGCAATTGCTTTCATTATGTTTGCCACTGGCATTGATCGCCTGTAGCAGCAACAAGGATGCGGCTGCACCCACACCAGAACCCATTGCTGAAACACCTGCGGTGGCCGTCATGTCTGACGTGCATTTTGAAAATATTTATGGTGACCTGAAAAATGCCAAGTTTTCTGGCATACCGACTGGTGACGGCAAATTTGCCACCATACGCACCATGTATGCGCAACTGACTTCGACCCGCCTGTTCAATGAAAACTACTTCGCCTTCCGTGGCGCACTGGATGACGCTTATGCGCGCGGCATCAGACTGGTAGCCTTGTCCGGCGATTATTCTGACGATGCACAACCCGTCAACATCGACGGCATTGCCGCCATCTTGAAAGAGTATCAGGCCAAAGGCATGCGCTTCTTTATCGCACCCGGCAATCACGATCCTAATGAGCCTTATGACGATGATGAAGCGGGTAAAAATGATTTCCTGACGGCAGAAGGCAAAGAACAAAAAGTCTATGCCATCAATTATTCCGGCTGCAAATCACAGGACGCCACTGTCGCCTGTACCAACCAGCTCATGGAAATGGGTTACGAAAAACTCATCGCCCAGCTGGGTGAATTTGGCTATATGCCCAACAAGGCCGACGTGTACTGGGAAACGCCGTTTTCCAGCTACGCCAATGCCACCTACAGCTACGATGCAGCACTGACCAGCGCCGACGTAAAAAATCGCCAGTTTGAAATCTGCGCCGAGGGCGAAGGCGGCAGCTACAAGGCTGAGGGCGAAAAAACCCTGGGCAAGGCATTTAGCAAATGCACCAGCATCATTGATTCCAGCTATCTGGTAGAACCGGTCAAGGGTGTCTGGCTGCTCTCGATTGATGCCAATGTCCACATCCCCAACAGCGCATTTGACCCTCTCAATGCCAAGGCATTCAAAGGCTTTGATGGCGCTGGCAATGCAGGCTGGAACAAGGTACTGACGCACAAAAAACATTTGCTGGCATGGATCAAGACCGTCACCGCCCGAGCAAAATCCCAGGGCAAGCGCCTGATTGCTTTCTCGCATTATCCCACCATGGATTTTTACGCCAACCAGACTGACGCTATGAAAGCAGTCTTCAAGTCAGGTGCCTTCCAGGTGGCACGTGTGCCTGAGCAGGCAACCACCAGCGCACTGGCAGGCACCGGCATGCAATTGCACATGGGCGGCCACATGCACTTTAATGGCAGCAATGATTACAAAGACACCGCAGGCAATTACTTCGTCAATGTACAGTCGCCCTCACTGGCTGTATATGGTGCCGCCTACAAAATCGTCAAATACAAGGACCAGGATACAGTTGATATTGAAACCGTGTCCCTCAACAATGTCGCACGCTATAACGAACTCTTCAAGTATTACCAGACAGAGTACGACTATCTGCAAAACAGCAGCCTAGCCGCTGATGTCAGCAAACGCTGGAGCAAGGATATCCTCGCCACCAAATCCTATGGCGAATTTACCCGCTTTTATTTTGGTGAACTGTCACGCCTGCGCTTCATGGATGAATACTGGCCTTGCGAAATGAAAGAAGCCGCCACCAGCCTTGATGGCAAACAGATGCTGATCCTGTCGCAATTGCAAACCCAGGTCACCTTCGCGCAATTGAAAGACATCCCCGGCGTCTTGCCACTGACTGCCACTTGCATGTCCAAAGGCAGCAGCAGTGGTACGCCTGTCTCAGCCAGCCAATTGACTGCCGACTGGACACTGGCTACTACTAAAGCCACACAACTGGCCACCGCAGCAGGTTACAAACTGGATGACTTTGCCAAGATCACTGCCTATGAATTCTATGGCGACTTCCACCGTACCGTCTATGCAGGCGAACTGGCCCTGCGTGACATGGGCACAGACCGCGTCAAGCAATACAAAGTGTTGATGAACGCCTTCCCGACCAGTCCGGCGGCGATCAGCATGCTGGATGGAAAACCATCAGACCAGAATGCTGTCAACGTGCTTTTCCAAAACCAGTTCAAGCAAGTATTCAGCATCCTCAAAGGACTGGGCTCAGGCAAACCCAGCGACCGCTTCACCATCAACTTCAAAACCCAGACGCTGACAAATACAAATACCAGCTCTGCCAGTTTTAACTAAAGCGCTTGATCCCCCCGTTTGGCAAATGGCAAACGGGGGAATTTATAAAGACGAGGGTTTATCGCATCAAAAAATTCCAAAACTCCAAGTCATCACTACCTATTTCATTGGCAATTCGTTGTGCCAATTCTTTCTTATTTTCAGTCTGATTCCGTAATAAAACAGTCGTTCCAAGGCCAGCAAAAAAGGAAGAAAAATTTCTTGCAATGAGAGTAGCTCTTTCATAACCCAATTCAGCATCCGTTGCCAGCACATGCCCGCTACCAACATCTAGCATAATTGCAAATGGATCCGAGTTCGCCACCATTATCATTGATTCTGGGCGTGCACCAGGGCCCCACCATCTTAGCTTTGTATTCAATTCCAGCAGCATATCTGCATAGTCGCAAGAGAAACCAAAACTGACTGGACCAATAGTTAAATTTCCAAAATCGAATTCCGAAATAAGCAGCCGAAAATCTTCAGGCAATTTGATAGAAAGATCACGTTCCAAATCAAGCAGATGTCTTGATTGGAGATTACCTTCCAGCAGGCGATATCCACTTAACTCTGGTTCGAGATGCTCAAACTCTTTATTGAGTCCAGCCTGAATTTCTCTGATTGAAAGCAAAGGTAATCTGGAATCCATTTACCATTCCTCAGAAATGAATTGATCAACTCTTTCATCTGAAAGCCCCATAGCCAACCAACCTGCTACAGGTTTCGCTGCCTTTAAAGACATGCCAAATGCGGCTCTGAAATATTTAATAAAATACGCTCCAGAAAGTTCACCTTTTAAATACTTTAGCAAAGCAGACGGCGGGTGTCCCAGAGATTTTAGTCTTCGTAATTCTTCGACTATTTTTTCGTCTGGTATGTATGGGGGTGTTTGCATAAGATTTCTTTTATCAAGGCTGGAGTATATTGATATGGCGTCTGTAGTTCACGCGCTTGATCTAAGCAGAATCCCGTCAATCAATTTCCTGATTTCTACCCTTAACTTGTGTTCGTCCAACTCATAGCTTTCACGATCTGCATCTGGATTGTACATATCAGCTAGACAAAAAGTGCTGGATAATACTTCGCTCAATTGCGGATTATCAGAAAGTGCGAGTCCACTGGCGCCCTCCTTTTTCCATCGCTTAATGAATTCATCAGCAAAAACTTCTGCATTCGACTCGGTCGCAAGGAATTCCTCAACAAACCTCAAAAGCTTCTCGCTCATGCGAGTGCTCCTTCTTAAAAAAATTTCAAAATTATTGCGCCAGTGTGGACACGATAAGTGCAACAAATCGTAGTTGCTCGCTTATTGACTCCCAACCGCATCCTCAAGCAAAGTCACGCTTTTTGCGACTTTAGCTTTTTTGGAACTGAGTATCACTTTACGATCACGCTTTTCGTCATACTGATAGCTTTCAGTGATTTGCTGGCCTGTCAGCAAGTTGGTGCTGACGGTAGCACCCTTGCCTACCATGCCATCAGCCTCTTCTTCATCTATGCCTATCATTTGCAGGCGCTGGCTGGCTGCGTCGAGGCGGAAGCGCCAGGTGTAGACCGAGTATTCACGTGAACCACTATACTGGCTGACGATCAGCACGCCGTTCTTAATGGTAAGGTTGACGCCATCCTTGATGCCGCCGCAACCCTGACATTGCAATAGTTTGCCGTTACTGCCCAATACGCTATATCCCTTGCCAGTGCTCGCGCTTAACACGATCAGGCCACGCTGCCTGTCATCCGCCGTGTTCTTGCCCTCTACCAGCACGGCGGCAATGTCGGCCACGCCATCCGCATTGAGGTCACCGCTGACCTGGTTTTCCACCTTCCAGCCGGATGGAACAAAGTCTTGCAATGCCTGCCCCGTGGCTGGCATTTTTTTGCCAAAGACCGTGCTTTGTTGTGCCTGGCTGCCTTGGTGCAACACCGTTCCCAGCAACAAGGCGGCAAATTGGATAGGCGTGGCAAGCTTCATGGTTTTTATCTTTCTGATGTGGTTTGATAAAGAATATTGACGTACTTCAATAAGGCTGACATGTGCAGGCATCAGCAGTATAGTTGCGGATATGATACTTGAAGTCACAGTTGATCATCCAGCTGGTGCCGCAAAGAATTATTGGCGAATGTGCGCTAACACGCAGAAGCATGGGGCTATGAAGACTACACTCAGGACAGTGACAAGATAATTGCAGGCTGGATGGCAATGCAATCATGCCCTCATCATGCCCGCATAGACAACATCTTTATAATTTCAGTGAGGCCATGCCATGAAACTAGATCAAACCAAAACCACCCCTATTCCCACTCACATTTTTAGCTTGCCTGCGGGCAGAAAAACCGCAGGCTTGATTGCGGGCATCATGTCATCCTTTGTACTGGCCAGCACCTGCATGGCGGCAGATCGCCAGGATACCAGTGCCAGCGCACGTTACGAGTATGAACGCAGCCTCTGTAACAAGGGCCAGACCAATCAGGCAAAAGAAACCTGCCTGCGCGAAGCCGGTGCAGCCAAACAACAAGCCCGCCTGGGCACACTCACCACCCTGAGCGAAGAACAGCTCCAGCGTAACCGCGAAAGCCGCTGCGATGCCCACCCCGCAGAAGACCGCGAATATTGCCTGCAACGCATGCGCGGAGCAGGAACCCAGTCCGGCAGCGCCGAACGTGGTGGTATTTCGCGTGAACTGACGGTGACAGTCAAGCCGCCGCAGTAAGTCTCAGCTAAGACACATACCGGCCACATATTGAATTTCAGCCTAAGCAGCAGATAAATAGCCCGCGCCCGCTTGCCTTTAGCAAGAAACCGTGGGCTATTTCAATTCAGACTCAGAGACGACAACGACGATCGTTTTCACTCATTGCGTGCATACAATTGCATCTAGCCCATCGTGTCTGCATGCACGATCAAAAATTGATTGTATATGCGATCCAAATATAGTTTAATTCATCACTAGTCGTTTTCCCCCTACTACACTCTGTTTAAAATACAGGAATAGAAATGAGATACGTTCTTCCAATTTTTTTAGCAATGGCAGTGTTCAGTGCTAATGCCAGTGAGCAAATTCGTGTAGATGGTTGGGCCCCAAATTTCAGTGTCGCGCACAAGCCTCAAGGCACTGGAAACTGGAAAGGGAAACGGGATAAGCATCAGAAAGCAAAACCGCAAAACGAGAGAAAGAAAAAATCCAGTTCCTGGATTCCGCATCAAAAGTGAATGTGTATATTTTTGCCTGACAAGAAATACGCGCATCTCTGGGAAACCTCGGTGCGCTCATGATAGACCAGGCTTTATTGATCGCATCCAATTCAGAGGAGTGCCTGGTCGCGGATATGACCTCAATCTTTCATTGGTATAATTGTCGACAAAAATCGTCGAGTGGTATTTTGACGTTGTTTACATGCATAACGTCGATCCTGTCACATCGTCGTTACGACAGGAACTTATCGCTATGGCAGTCAACTACTCATTTTCGTTTACCTCACCAGCAAAACCAGTTCAAAAATTGATTGAATATTCTTATAACGAATTTTTAATTGATCTACCGGTACACTGGAAACCTGTCCCAAGTACAGAGAGCAACACCATCACGTTTCAATCCGGCATTGAAGATGCATCGATTATTATCAGTGCAGACTTTTATGACATCCCGCCTTCGAAAGCGCAAGCGGTAGCAGAGAGGTGCGTGGAGAGCCGCTTATCTGTGCACGAACAACAATTTCCAGCACGGGTCGAAGTAATTCAACGCAGTATCCATGCACATTCAGGCGGTGTAGGGCTGGAATTAAGCTACGCTGCCGCGGTTCCTGGTGATCACATGTTCGTGTACCTGGGATATGTAACGCCACGTAAAATTCTTAACTTCACTCTGGTGTGCGGGCCAGACAGATCGAAAGCCTCCACTTTGTTCAATGCCACTATCCAGCATTTCCGTCCGAAACTGCCTTGAGATGAATGCCGCCTTATTGTCTCCCTTCATATGAACAAAATTGTGCGACTCACTTCAATCTGAATCAAACTTTTTCAGGCTTTTTAGGTGAGCGTCCTGTCACAAGTCAGGCAAGAAAACTGCTCACTTCCCCATTATATTTTTTCTGTAAGAATTCTCAATGGCAAGCGTCAACGACATCCAAAACCTTTACATCGCTTATTTCAACCGTCCTGCCGATGTTGCAGGCCTGGCTTACTGGTCACAGACCAATCTTGCGGCAGTGCAAATTGCCCAGTCGTTTTCGAAGCAGGTCGAATACGCCAGTATTTATGCGAATTTCTCGACAAAACAGACAGTCAATGCCCTGTTTAACAACTTGTTCAATCATGATGCCGACTCAGCAGGACTGGCTTACTGGATAGGGCAAATCGAAAATGGCACCTTCACCATCGGCCAGGCCGCCATTGCTATCCTGGCTGGGGCCACCGGGCCAGATGCTGCCTGCGTCACCGCCAAGCTGGTCGCTGCCAACGGTTTTACCAGCAAAATGGCGGCAAGCACATCTTTGCAAGCCACTTATAGCCAGGCCAACGGTAACGCCTTTGATCTCGCCAAAATCTGGCTGGCAGGCGTTACTGATGCAGCTTCTGCCACAGCCGCAGCGGCCAAGGTGAATGCCACTTTCACGGCCATGCCTGATCCGGCGACTTTATCCATCACAGTCAAGCGCGGTGTAGAAAACCTGGGGACTAGCGGCAACAACACCTTCCTGGCAACAAATGACGTCCTGTTGACGAGCGGCACCACCATCAAGGGCAATGGCGGTACGGATGTATTGACCGTCACCAATTATGCAGGCAATGTGGTCCACCCAGCGATCGTGACAGGCGTTACCACATTGAATTTGCATGGCGGCGATTTGCAGATTGTCAGCCCTGATCCATTCCTGAATCAGTTCAGCATCATCAACGACTATAAGACCTCGGACTCAATACGCCTGGGGAATATCCCGCAAACGCTTAATCTATATGTTTCAGACATGGCAGGTGTGACGCTGGGAGCACCAAATCAGGTGGTCAGGCAACTGACGAAGAGCGGCGACTATGTATATATCAGCAGCACTCATGCCAACCTCGAAGGCGCGGTGATCAGCCTGGAACATACTATCAAGGGCACCTCGATTGACAGGACCATTGGCCCCTTCGGCAATAAACTGATCATTACTGATGCCGGTAACGCGACCCTGGGCGCGGCCATGCTTAAAAACTTTACCTGGGTTGCACTGTCAGCAGCAGAAAATCTGACGATCAGTCCAGATACCGCCCTCATGATCAGTGTTGCAGATGCAAACACGACCATCACCGAGACCAGCGGTGCAGGTGACGTGGCCATCTATATGGATAATTCTCGCTCGCTGACACTGAACACTTCTGCAACTCATGCTACTGAGCTCAATCTGTTAGGGCATGGCACTAATGCAGTGACACTGACAGGTGCAGGCAATGTCGTTATCAGTGCTGCGCAATTAGGCAACCTCAACCTGACCGGCAGTGCCGGGCTGGAAACCATACTATTGCCTACATTTAGCAACGCCATTTACAACATAGCGGTGGCAAGTTCTACCATTGGCAATATGGCTTCCAAACTGATCACCGTAGACAACTTAAAATCCGGTAATGGCAAAGCTGTATTACATACAGGGGCCCGTCCAACATCCATGGAAACCATCAACATCGCCACTGCAGACTTCAATAGCTTGGCGGGCAATATTGCCAGCAGTGCCGGTAAGCTCAGCGACCATGACTACAAGGCATTCGTGGTCAAGGTCGCTAGCGGCGCAGCTGCCGGAACCTACGTGTATGAACACTTCAACGGCACAACTGTCGACAATGGCGACATCATCGTCAAACTGACTGGCAACAACTATTCAGTCAATTTCTTCGATTTGCAGGCATAAGTTCAACTCATCGCCAGAAAAGCTGGTGCCGGCCGCGCAGTACAATTAGCTCTCGTCAGCGTGGCCGTTCTGCAAAATCTGGTTTTGCACATACTTAGCATCGTGATAAGCCCTGCAGTATGTGCTTGAAAATATACTCAAATCTTAATGGAGTGTTCGCATGAACAGCAGTACCCGCCAGATTGTTTTTATTGATGGAGTCGGTGGCAAGCGCTATATGCGCGGCAAGTTTGTCCGCTATTTTGAAAAGCGCGGGTACACGGTACGATGTTTTGACTACCGTGTGTCATCGCAGCCCCTTGATGATATCAAAAAGAATCTCATCGAATTTCTTTCCAGCGTGGCGCGTGCAGGCAGCTATCATGCCGTGGGCTACTCCTTTGGTGGCGTACTTCTCAGAAGCCTTAATGCACAGTTGCGAGAACTCAAATTGCAACCAGAGCGTGTCGTCTTGCTGGCGTCCCCACTACGCGCCATGCGGCTAGCCAGCAGATTGCGTAACTGGAAAATCTATCAGCTCATGACCGGCGAATGCGGCCAGTTTGCTGCTGACGAAGACAGCATGAGTAAAGTACCCATGCTGGATATTCCAACTACGCATGTTTATGGCACATGGCCATGGCTGGGCGCTTTTGGATTTTTCTTTGGATTTGGTTTTCCGCACGATGGCATGGTTGCCGCTGAAGAAGCCATTCCATCCTCACTTGCGCTGTCGGTCCCGATGTCGATTCCTGTCTCGGTCCCGGTATCGGCAAGCCATGCATTTATTCCGTCGAACGACAGCGCACTAAAGGCGATGGAGGAATGGTTTGACGTTCAGGATCAGCTTGCACCAGCACGAGCTTAGCTGGTCAAATCATATGATCCAAACGCACTGAATAAGTAAAACGAACAAGCAAAACATACTAAGCCAGCCAGAGCGTGTAGTCTATGCCGTTCTGTATGGAGGCAGCGACCAGTGCCTGGTTTTCTGGGCTGTCGCAAAAACTGGCCAGCACACCGGCTGCGCTGATTTTGCCGGTGTTGAGCTGGTTGAGCCAATAATCAAAACCTGACTGGTCAGGCGCGCGGTGCAAGACATTTTGATAGAAATTGCCGACCAGGGTCGCGTTACTGGGTGCAACGCCGTATAGCTTCTGAAATTCAGGTGACAGAAAAAAGCCAGCCGCCACCAGGGTCAGGCTGGCCCCCTTGTCCATATCATTGATCCAGTAACCAAGGCCCACCAGATCAGGCTTGCGGTCAAAAGCTGCCTGATACAAGCGGTACATTTGCCCTGCCGTGCCATTGATATCGAGCGCCAGCGCCTGGTCCTTGAATTGCAGACGTTCTATGCCTATGAGCTGGTCAGTGCCATCGCTGCCCACCAGATCGGTAATGGTCCATGACTGGCCATCCTTGCTTTTGCTAATGCTGTAACCAGCACGCGAGCCGCTAAAGCTGGCCATATCCAGATCATCCCCGCCAGCCAGCAAATCATTCCCAGCACCGCCCGTCAGCGTGTCCCTGCCAGCAAAGCCATACAAATAGTCTATGCCTGCCGTCCCAGTCAGCACTTCACTGGCCGTGCTGCCATTGATGGTGATGCCAATAAGTGTGCTGGTCAGCATGCTGGTTGGGCTGCGGTTGCCATCAGCAAAACTTAGCAACTCTATCGAAGATAAAGTGTCAGTGCCGTCACGGTTACTGGTTTTGTCCTGGATAATAAAATTGCCGCTGGCCTCGTTATAAGTGACAGTGTAATCACCCGCATTGCCAGTGTATTTTGCGGTATCGTTACCGTCGCCACCATAGAGGCTGTCGTCACCCGCAGCGCCGACCAGGGTGTCATTGTCACCCATCCCGTTGATGGTGTTATTGCCCGAAGTGCCTTGCAGATAGTCATTGTAAGGGCCGCCATTGATCGTGAGACTGGGCATGGGAATCAACAAGCCGGGGCGGATATTGACCACATCAGAAAATGACAGTAACTCTATCGAAAATAAAGTATCAACACCGTCGCGACCACTGACTTTGTCAGTCACGGTATAGCTGCTGGTGCTGGCGTCATAACTGAAGCTATAGTCAGCCATGCTGCCAGTGAAAAACGCTGTATCAGTACCGTCACCGCCGTACAAAATATCGCTGCCGCCAGCACCGCGCACACTGTCGTCACCCGCCAGGCCATTGATGATGTCATTACCGGCCGTGCCCGTCAGCGTGTCATTGCCATTAGTGCCATTGATGGTGTTGACGTTACTGGTAGCAGCAGGCGCGCTTTTGATCAGGCCAGACGAGCTCTGCGCAACATGGAGGCCATCGGCCAGCAGTGGCAAAGCTGTCAGTTTCTCTGCGACATTTTCGTGGAAAATATTAATGCTGGGCATGAGCGACCACCTTGATGCACATGGGTTGATAACAGCAATATACTCCTGACCACCATTGATGCAATGAAAAAGTGAGAATAACAACACAGGGGGCAGGCAGCAAAGTAACAGCCGTCACAGCAAGCACGGCCCCTCAAGATAAGCGCTGAAATCAACTTGCTCGTGGGTAATTATGCTCTGCTTGCCATACCTGCAAGCCAGCAATTTTCTGGTTTGATTTTACCTTTGAGGTAATTGCCACATCTCATGATACGTCTATGATCGCTGTTATATTTAATGAGGGCAGCGTCATGAATTTTTCACTTTCCCATGTTGTCTCGGCTGGTCTGGTCGTGGCCGGATTAGTACATCTGGCACCTGTCGCAGGATGCCTGGGACAGACGCAGCTTGCCGCCTTGTACGGTATCAACATCAACGGCCCCGATACGGAAATCTTGCTGCGCCACCGGGCCGTGCTGTTTGGCATGTCTGGTGTGTTCATGTTGTGGGCCGCGGCAAAGTCAGAAATGCAATGGCTCGCCCTGGCTACCGGGCTGCTCAGCGTCATCTCCTTCCTGGCAATTGCGACGATGGTTGGTGGATACAATGGCGCCATAGGCCGTGTCGTCATGGTGGACGGTGTAGTGCTGTTCGTTCTTGTGATTGCCTGTCTGGCGAAATGTAGCCAGACAGGGCGCGTTGTAACGCACCGGCTTTGACGGTAGAGCGAGGATGGTGGCTATGGTGAAATCGGTGCGTTATAACGCATACTCTACGCGCTAATTTTCACATTCGTCGATGTCGTCTTTGAAAGTATCGACCTTACGAATTTGAGTGACCCCTTCGAGAATTACAAACTCCGTCAAACATTTCTTGCAACAAAAAGCACTAAGGGTAGTGGCATTTTTTAAACGCGCAAATTTAAGAAAACGTGACTTCCTGCTTCCGCAATTTGGACAGACTTTAAAATTAAAATTTGCCCAAAAACCAACTACAAACCACAGATAATACCCAAGCACTGCCAACACGGCTGCAATCGCACAGATACAAACAAGCAAACTTATCATGAAGCTTAACTTTACAAGAATTTTCTCATAGACATTTTACTGGTTCAGTTAATCAGCACGTAGTGTCGGCTTGTGGAAAATGCGAATAGATCGGCGCTACTGGTTGGACCATATCTACACTTCGCTGTAGGGATGCATCACTTTCCAGCATCTATTCAGTTTGCAAGGAAAAACCAATGATTGAGACTCGCTCTTTTGGCTTATTTTTATTTTCAAAGAATAGGTACTTAAAACCATCGATGTTAAGCTCTTTAAATAAAAATAAACCTTTCTTTGAATATTCGGCCCGTTCAAAAATCCTATTCCCACTTTTAGGAATCTGATCCAGCAATTCAGAATAGGTGCCAGAAGTTCCCAGCAGCAGCTCTTGCGGGGGAGTAGCCAGAGAAGTATCTGAGGTCGCTGGCAAATCACTATCCAGATATGCCCATTTAATGGCTGCTACAGATGCAGCCCAATATACGCCTGTAATGGAGGGTGCCAGTTGGTCATCTCTTTCCAGATTTTTATTATATGCTCGAGTGCTGGCATAAAGGTTTGCCCCCAGACTAAAAAAACCTCCGGAAATTGCTTCCGCGTTTTCCCCAATCTTGGATAAGGGCATCCACTTTCTCAATCGTAGCGCTTCTTCAAGTTCCATCGTTTACTTTCGCACTTTGGCCGTTTAATCATGTTGGAATGAGATGCAAGTCTGTCAAAGTAAAGTGGCGCGCCCTATCCCAACATCCCTTGCAACACATCCCTTGAATCAAACGCCGCACGGCGCAAACGGTCGTTTACGCCTTGCCAGTCTTTGTCTTGCGGCAAAGCTTCTACCAAAATCAAATCTGCGTTGGCATGATCGAGTTCGCGCAGGCCTGCGTAGAGGTCGTGGGCATAGCCTACCGGGTCGGCGGGCAGGTGGCGCCAGGCTTCGGCGTGGATGGCGGGGTGAGCTTGGTAGCTCATGAGGGCGAGCTTTTTGTTTTTGGCATGCAGGCGGTTGACGGTGTCGTCGAGCTCTGCGGCTTCTACCAGAATCACGGGCGTATGCGGTGCGTAGTGGGCGTCCAGGGTGCCGGATGCGCGTGGGGCGGCGGCGTCCGGGGCTGCTGGCGTGGTGCCCAGCACGGCGGCCATTTGTGCTACCGTGATGTGGCCGGGGCGTAGCAGTACAGGGCCGTGGGTGGCGAGGCGGCTGAGGTCAACTATTGTTGATTCTATGCCGACATCGCTCTGGCCGCCATCAAGTATGCTGGCGATGAGGCCACCGGGCTGTATCTCTTGCTCGAATTCTTCTTCTACGTGGGCTGTCATAGTGGGGCTGACGTGGCCGAATTTATTGGCCGATGGTGCAGCGACACCGCCCTTGCCTGCCTTGAAGGCGCGCAAGAGTTCTTGTGCTACGGGGTGCGATGGGCAGCGTATGCCGACGGTATCTTGCCCGCCTGAGACGGCATCGGGGATATGGTCAGCACGTTTCAAGATCAGCGTCAGTGGGCCGGGCCAGAAGGCAGCAATGAGCTGATGCGCTTCTGCCGGTATGTCCTTGGCCCAGTAGCTGATGTCGGCACCGGGGGCGACGTGAACAATCACAGGGTGATTGGAGGGCCTGCCCTTGGCGGCGTAGATGTTGGCGACGGCTGTGGGGTTTTCTGCATCCGCACCCAGGCCATACACGGTCTCAGTCGGGAAGGCGACCAGCTGGCCGCTTTCCAGTGCATGTGCTGCTTGTGCGATTGCCTCAGGTGTACTGGCTTGCGACTTCATGCCCACTCCGGTGCTGCGATGCCAAGGATGGCGCAAGCCTTGCTGAGGTTGGCCTGGGCTGCTGGCATGGTCATGGCGACGAAGGTGATGTGGCCCATCTTGCGGGCGCGGCGTGCTTCTACCTTGCCGTACAGATGCAGGTGGGCACCGGGGATGGCCAAGACCTGGTCCCAGGCGGGTTCGCGCATGGTGTCGGTATTGCCTTCATACCAGACATCGCCCAGCAGATTGAGCATGGCTGCAGCAGAATGCTGGCGCACATCGCCCAGCGGCAATTGTGCGAGTGCCCTGACCTGTTGCTGGAACTGGCTGGTGATGCAGGCATCGATCGTGTAGTGGCCGCTATTGTGCGGGCGTGGCGCCATTTCATTGACGACCAGGCTGCCATCCTTGAGGACAAAGAATTCTATGCACAGCACACCGACATAACCCATCTCGGCAATGATGTGCAGGGCCGCGGCCTGGGCCTTGCTGGCGACTGCATCGGTCACATGGATGCTGGGGGCGATGGTGGTGAACAGGATGCCATCACGGTGAACGTTTTCTGCAATGGGGTAAACGACTGCTTCACCATCGACGCCACGGGCAACGAGGACGGACACTTCATAAGCCAGCGGCAGCATTTTTTCCAGCACGCAAACCTGGCCGTTCATACCAGCGAAGGCAGTGGCGAGTTCAGCACGGTCACGCACGCGTACCTGGCCTTTGCCGTCATAACCCATGCGCACGGTTTTCAAAATACCTGGCAAAAGATCATCGCTGACTTTGGCAACGTCGTCCTGGCTGGTGATACCCCAGTGCGGCGCTGGGTAGACATGCGTAGTCGCACCGCAGCGGGTGAAGAAGTGTTTTTCAGCCAGGCGATCCTGAGCGATGGAGACACAGGCAGCCGCTGGGGCAACAAAACTGGTTTGCGCCAGCAGCTTTAAACTTTCTGCCGGGACGTTTTCAAATTCTGTGGTCACTGCCTTGCTGACCTTGGCCAGCGCCATCAGGCCAGGATGGTTTTCATAGCCAGCCTGGATATGCTGGTCTGCCACCTGGGCAGCCGGGCAACCTGCTTCTGGTTCCAGCACGGCGACCTGGTAACCCATGGCTTGTGCCGCCTGGGCAAACATGCGACCCAGTTGGCCACCGCCCATGATGCCAAGGCAACTGGCGGGAGTGTTGGGTAACAGTGGCTGGCGGGGCTGTGCGGGCTTTGGATGAGTGGTCATGGTAGTGATTTCAAACTAGGGATCGTTTGTACACAATAGTACAAATCAAATGGGATACGGATATTCAGGCGAATTTGTTTGTGCTTTTTGATTGGGCTGTGATCGTAGGTTGGGCCGGGCCGTAGGTTGGGCTACGCTTCACCAGCCCAACACTGGGCCTCAACAAACGTATACGTGATTCAAACGCCGAGTGTTGGGCTGATAAGGCGTAGCCCAACCTACGATTTAATCCAACCTACGATCATTTACACTCAAACCGGCAACACCATATCGCGCGCAACTTGCGTTTGCTTTTCGCGGAACTCGATCAACCTTGCGGCCAGTGCATCATCGGTCGTCGCCAATATCGCAATCGCGGCCAGGGCGGCGTTTGCTGCGCCTGCCTCGCCTATTGCAAAAGTAGACACCGGTATGCCTTTTGGCATTTGCACGATGGACAGCAATGAATCTTCGCCACGCAGGTATTTGGATGGCACGGGCACACCCAGTACCGGCACGATGGTTTTGGCAGCAATCATGCCTGGCAGGTGGGCAGCACCACCAGCACCGGCGATGATGGCGCGCAAGCCGCGTTCACGGGCGGTTTCTGCGTAGGTAAACATTTCATCGGGCATGCGGTGGGCCGAGACGACTTTGGCTTCAAAGCCTATGCCAAATTCCTTGAGGATGGCGACGGCGTTTTGCATGACGTCCCAGTCTGAGGATGAACCCATGACGACGCCGACAAGAATTTTATCTGTAGTCATCATCAGTCCTTCAGGCTTTCGCCAGTCAGGCGTTCCAGCGCTTCGCGATATTTGGCGGCAGTTTTTTGTACGACTTCATCCGGCAGGGCTGGCGCTGGTGCGGTCTTTTTCCAACTGGTGATGGTTTCCAGATAATCACGCACGAACTGCTTGTCAAAAGACGGTGGCGAAATGCCGGTAGCATAAGAATCTGCAGGCCAGAAGCGGGAAGAATCGGCAGTCAGCACTTCATCCATCAAATGCAGCACGCCATTGTCATCAAGGCCAAATTCAAACTTGGTGTCGGCGATGATGATGCCGCGGGTGGCCGCGTATTCTGCGGCTTCGGTATACAGTTGTATGCTGATGTCGCGGATTTTGGCGGCCAGTTCTGCGCCTATGCGTTGCTCGGTTTCTGCATAGCTGATGTTTTCATCATGCTCGCCCATTTCTGCCTTGGCAGCCGGCGTGAAGATAGGTGCTGGCAACTTGGCTGCCTGCGGCAGGCCTGCTGGCAATTGTATGCCGCAGATTGCGCCAGTCTCTTGATAATCTTTCCAGCCTGAACCGATGATGTAGCCACGTACCACGGCTTCTACCATGATGGGTTTCAGGCGTTTGGCGACAACGGCACGGCCTTTGACTTGCGCGACTTCATCTGCTGACACCACAGATTCTGGTGCGACACCTGTCAGGTGGTTAGGCACGATGTGGCCCAGCTTTTCAAACCAGAAATTCGCCATCTGGTTCAGCACGCGGCCTTTGTCAGGGATGGGTTCATTCATGATGACATCGAATGCGGACAGGCGGTCACTGGTGACGATGAGCAGCTTGTCGTCGCCGACAGCGTAATTGTCACGTACCTTGCCACGGCCCAGCAAAGGCAGGGAATGAAGAGTGGAATTGATTTGCGTAGTCATGAGGGATTTCTTTATTTCGATCTGGATAGGGTTTACACAAAATTGTTGGTGGGTTGCCACCTTGTAGGTTGGGCTACGGTTTACCAGCCCAACACTGGGCCTCAACAAACGTATACCTTATTTAAACGCCGAGTGTTGGGCTGATGAAGCGTAGCCCAACCTACGAACACCCCAATCTATATTCTTCCAACCACCAATTTTGTCTAAACCCTGAACTCCCCTCACTCCGGCTCACACCGGAATGAGGAACCAAACTTATTTCTTAATTTACGATCTGCGCCAAAGCGCCTTTCTTGTACTGCTCTGCCACTTTTTCCAATGCCATAGGCTTGATCTTGCCAGCCTGGCCTTCGCAACCAAACGACAAGTAACGTGCCTTGCACACCAGTTTCGCAGCTTCACGCGCTGGTTTCAGGTAATCACGTGGATCAAACTTGGATGGGTTTTCAAACATGTAGCGACGGATCGCGCCTGTCATTGCCAGGCGGATGTCGGTGTCGATGTTGATCTTGCGCACGCCGTTCTGGATACCGATGACGATTTCTTCAACCGGTACACCATAGGTTTCTTTCATGTCGCCACCGAACTGACGGATTTCATCCAGCAGTTCTTGCGGTACGGAAGAGGAACCATGCATCACCAGATGGGTGTTAGGAATGCGCTGGTGGATTTCCTTGATGCGGTCGATTGCCAGAATGTCGCCGGTAGGCTTGCGGGAGAACTTGTAAGCACCGTGGGAAGTACCGATGGCAATTGCCAGGGCATCGCACTGTGTCTGTTTGACGAAGTCGGCAGCTTGCTGCACGTCGGTCAGCAATTGTTCGCGCGTCATTTTGCCGTCAGCACCGTGGCCGTCTTCCTTGTCGCCCATCATGGTTTCGAGAGAACCGAGCACGCCCAGTTCAGCTTCTACCGTGACGCCGATGGAGTGGGCAAACTTGACCACTTCACGCGATACTTCAACATTGTATTCATAGCTGGCGACGCTCTTGCCGTCTTCTTCCAGCGAACCGTCCATCATCACCGAGGTGAAACCGGATTTGATCGCAGCCATGCAGACTGCTGGCGACTGGCCGTGGTCCTGGTGCATGACGACGGGGATGTGCGGGTAAGCTTCCACCGCAGCTTCGATCAGGTGACGCAAGAATGCTTCGCCAGCATATTTGCGGGCACCGGCAGAAGCTTGCATGATGACAGGTGCGCCAACTTCATCGGCGGCCTGCATGATGGCAGTGACCTGCTCCAGGTTGTTGACGTTGAAAGCTGGCAGACCGTAGCCGTTTTCGGCGGCGTGGTCCAGCAATTGACGCATGGATACGAGTGGCATAATTAACTCCAGATTGCTTTATAAAAAAATCTTTGTCCCTGCTACGCTTGGTTCTCACCTACCCTGACAATTTTCATTGCATTGGTGCCGCCGACCTGCCCCATGGGTTCCCCCCAGGTGACGACGATCATGTCACCCTTGGTGACGATGTCGTTTTCCAGCAAGACGGTTTCGGCAGACTTCAACACCGCTTCTCTGTCATCAGAGTAAGGCAGGTTGAAGGTCTGGACATTGCGGTACAGCGCTGCCTTGCGCTGGGTGGCCACGCTTGGTGTCAGTGCAAACAGTGGCACGTCGACGCTGTGGCGGCTCATCCACAAGGCAGTAGAACCCGATTCGGTCAGGGCCACGATGGCTTTCACACCCAGATGGTGGGCAGTGAACAGCGCGCCGTAGGCGATGGACTGGTCGATACGGGTAAAGGTCATGTTGAGGAAGTCGGCATCAAGCTTGTTTTCCTGGAATTTTTCAGCTTCCAGGCAAATCAGCGACATCGCCTCCACGGTTTCTACAGGGTATTTGCCGGATGCGGTTTCTGCCGAGGTCATGACGGCATCAGTGCCATCCAAGACAGCATTGGCCACGTCTGACACTTCAGCACGGGTAGGCACGGCATTGACGATCATGGATTCCATCATCTGGGTGGCAGTAATAGCCACCTTGTTGGAAGCACGCGCCATCTTGATCATGCGTTTTTGCAGGGCTGGCACAGCAGCATTGCCAACTTCTACAGCCAGGTCACCACGGGCGACCATGATGCCGTCTGATGCATCGAGTATCTCTTGCAGCAGCGGTATCGCTTCTGCACGCTCTATCTTGGCGATCATCATGGGTTTGTGGTTGTAAGGTTCACCCGCGATGTTCGAGAGTTGCCTTGCCATTTCCATGTCAGTCGCATTTTTTGGGAAAGACACGGCCACATAATCGGCCTGGAAAGACATGGCGGTCTTGATGTCTTCCATGTCCTTGCCAGTCAGTGCCGGTGCTGTCAGGCCACCGCCCTGGCGGTTGATGCCCTTGTTGTTGGACAGCTCGCCACCAATCTTGGTGACGGTATGGATTTCATTGCCAACGACTTTTTCAACGACGAGCACGATGAGACCGTCATTGAGCAAGAGCAGATCGCCATTTTTGACATCACGTGGCAGGGCTTTGTAATCAAGGCCAACGCGTTCTTGCGTACCCATGGTGCAGTCTGCATCGAGGATGAACTTGTCACCGTTTTCCAGGTTGATGCGGGAATTTTCAAACTTGCCGATACGGATTTTAGGGCCCTGCAAATCCGCCATGATGGCGATTTCGCGACCACACTCTGTTGCTGCCTGGCGCACCATAGCTGCCCGGTCTATATGATCCTGCGCCTTGCCATGCGAGAAATTCAGCCTCACCACATTCACCCCGGCATGGATCATGCGCTTGAGCGTAGCCATGTCATTGGAAGCGGGGCCTATGGTGGCAACAATCTTGGTGGCACGTGACATCTGGTCTCCTGAAAATTTTTTTATATGTTGATTACATAAAACCTGAAAAACTTATTAAGACCGAAAATCTCACCACAGAGACACAGAGGGGGCACTGAGGGTCACAGAGAAAAGCAAGTAATGCCAGGTCTATGCAGACCGTCATCATCTCTCAAGGTTTTCTCTGTGCTGTCTCTGTGTCTCGGTGTCTCTGTGGTTAGGGGTTTTGGTCTTGATTTTGAATCAATTTATTTAACCGCGCGTTGCAACAAAATTTCTACTGCTGGCAGGGTTTTGCCTTCCAAAAATTCCAGGAATGCGCCGCCGCCTGTGGAGATGTAGCCTACCTTGTCAGCGATGTTGTACTTGGCAATTGCGGCCAAAGTGTCGCCACCGCCAGCAATCGAGAAGCCTGCTGAATCTGCAATCGCCTGCGCCAGCACTTTGGTGCCGTTGCCGAACTGGTCAAATTCAAATACGCCTACCGGGCCGTTCCAGACTATCGTGCCAGATTTTTTGATTTGTTCTGCCAGCAGTGCTGCTGTGGTCGGGCCGATGTCGAGGATCATGTCGTCATCCTGCACATCTGCCACTGCCTTGACGGTTGCCACTGCAGTTGGCGAGAATTCTTTGGCGCACACCACGTCAGTCGGAATAGGCACAGATGCACCGCGCTTGGCCATCATGTCGATAATGGCCTTGGCTTCTTCCACCAGGTCTGCCTCTGCCAGGGATTTGCCTATCTTCAGGCCAGATGCCAGCATGAATGTGTTGGCAATACCGCCACCGACGATGAGGTTATCAACCTTGTCTGCCAGTGATTTCAAAATAGTCAGTTTGCTCGATACCTTGGAACCAGCAACAATCGCCACCAGTGGGCGCGCCGGTTGACCCAGCGCCTTGCCCAGGGCATCCAGCTCAGCTGACAGCAATGGGCCAGCGCAGGCAACAGGGGCAAACTTGGCGATGCCGTGGGTAGTTGCTTCTGCACGGTGGGCAGTACCAAAGGCGTCATTGACATACACATCGCACAGGGCAGCCATCTTTTGCGCCAGCGCATCGTCGTTTTTCTTTTCGCCCTTGTTGACGCGGCAGTTTTCCAGCAAGACTACCTGGCCTGGCGCTACAGCTACGCCATCCACCCAGTTTTGCTTCAGTTCTACATTCACACCCAGCAATTCAGACAAACGTTTGGCAACTGGTGCCAGAGTATCTTCTGCCTTGAATTCACCCTCAGTCGGGCGCCCCAGATGCGAAGTCACCATCACGGCTGCACCTGCCTGCAAAGCCTGCTGTATCGCTGGCACCGAGGCGCGGATACGGGTATCTTCGGTAATATTGCCGTCATCGTCCTGAGGAACGTTCAAATCGGCGCGGATGAAAACACGTTTGCCCTGGAGCTGGTTTGCTGCGATCAGGTCACTGAGTCGGTTGAATTGCATCGTGATATGGAGTTGGCAAGGTTGAAGGGTGGCGCATTGCCTGCGAGAGCCGGGCAATGAATTCCGCCAGTAAATTTACTGCATATTTACTGCATAAGTTCTCAGCCCGCTATTTTACCAAAGCCCGCTTGCAGACCATACGGTTTTGCGCGGCTTTTGCGCGTTTAATGTGAAATTTAATAATAAATTGGCATTTATTTGATGGAATTACTTCGGTCTGGGGATGGCGGGTGGGTTTGATTGGGGGTGGATGGGGTTTGATGGGGAATCAGTACGTTCGTGCTTTTGTATGATTTTTGTTAATTTGGCATGCCAAATGCTTTTGTTGATTTGTATACATCAAACGAATGTCCACAGCCAAAGCTGTCGCACTCCAGCACAACCGCCCTCATGACTACGTCATTCCACCGGGCTGGCGCTCCAGCATGGGGTTAGCTGGAATCCAGAGGCGTTCGTGACTAACTATTGCCTGAGTTAATTTCAGTTTCGTCGTGATTGCCTACCTGTTTTCTTGATACCTGCACACGCAATCTACGATTGCAGGTCGGGGGTAGCCCGACAGCTACTCACTTTTCTTGTCTCGCCAAGAAAAGTAAGCCAAAGAAGGCGACCCAGGCATAGCCGCCCCTGCGGGGTTCCCGTTTGTGCAGTACAAAAAATGGGAAATGCCCGAAACTCGCTACGCTCAAACACGGGCATTTCTAATCCATTTTCTGTACCGCACAAACGGCGGCTACACATGGGAACTGCAAAAGTCAAAAGCAACGGCAACAGCAACAGCAACCCCGCATCTCGTTGATCAACTACATTTAATGCAATATGAATCCCGGTTGTATTGACGTTGCTTTTGACTTTGGGGGTTGTTGTTGATTTTTGCCGTTCCGATGTGTCGATGCCTTTGATGCAAGGCAGAAAATGGATTAGAAATGCCCGTGTCTGAGCGTAGCGAGTTTCGGGCATTTCCCATTTTTTGACTTGCAGCAAAGGGAACCCCCTTTAGGGGGCAGCGACGCCTCGGTCGCCTTCTTTGGCTTACTTTTCTTGGCGAGACAAGAAAAGTGAGTAGCCGCCGGTCTACCACCGGCCTGCAATCTTAAATGACGTATGCAGGTATTTGAAAATCCGAATACTCAAACACTGAAGATCAGAAATTAACTCACGCAATAGTTTGTCACAAACACCTCTGGATTCCAGCCAAAAACACGCTGGAGCGCAAGGTCTTGCGCAAGGCAAGACTCTGCCCCCAGATCACAACCCCAACCGAATATAAGTAAACACCGCCATCCCAAAAAATATGGTCTGCAGCATATTCTTGCGCACCAAAAAGAAAGCCGTCGCCAGCAAACCCGCCAGCAGACGCGGGTTTTGCAAACCCACTTCGACTTGCCCATTGGTCAACAACAGATCAGGCACAATAATCGCAGCCAGCGCACAGGCGGGGGCGTAGCGCAAGGCTTCCTGCACGCGCTTGGGCAGGCTGATGTGATGGCCGACCAGCCAGAAGCCGCTGCGGGCGATGAAGGTGGCGAGGGTCAGCAGGGCGATGACGAGCCAGATTTCCCAATCGCTCATGACTGCTCCTCTTTGTTTTTGTCGGTGGCCGGTTCTTTTTTACCGTCCAGGTATTCTTCCAGCATCATGGCCGTGCCCATGCCCAGCAAGACGGCCAGCAACAGGCCCAGCTTATAGGGAAAATTGACCGTCAACAAAGCGCAGATACCAGATACGACAACACCGGCAAAAGCGGCACGGTTGATGATGAGCGGCAGCATGATGCACAAAATGGCCAGGGTGCCGGCAAAGCCCAGGCCCCAGCTGGTGGGCACCTGGCTGCCCAGCAAAATACCAATGATGGAACCAATTTGCCATGCAGCCCAGTTGGGGAAGACCAGGGCCTTAAGATAGGCCAGCTTGCCTTTTTCTTCGGCAAATTCAGGATAACGCTGCATGAACAGGCCAACAGAAATATCGCCCGTCAAAAAACCCAGCCAGGCACGGGTACGCCACGGCAGGTGTGAAAAATGGGGAGCAAGAATGGCAGAAAAAATCAGGAAACGCAGGTTCACCACCAGGGCGGTAGCAAAAATCACCCAGACCGGGGCATGCGCGGCGATCAGGGGTAATGAGGCGAGCTGGGCTGATCCGGCGAAGACAAACAGGGTCATACCCAGGGCTTGCGGCAGTGTCAGGCCCACCTTGATCATGGCGATGCCAACCACCAGTCCCCAGGCGCCAACACCAAACCAGGTGGGTGCGCCTACTCTCAAACCTTCCTTGAATGCGGCCTTGTCTGATTCAAATGACATGAGAGTGTAGATAGAGCGGGAAAGTGCATCATTGTAACTTGGAAACAAAAAGCTTGCCTGCGGTGCTGATTTTGTGAGCAGATTGATAAATACGACATGAACCCATTTACCCTTGAAGCAAAGCCAGCAAACCCCGAAAACAGCCCAGCCACCCCAGAATCCGTTAAAATCCTGTTAGCAATGCTTATTTGGAAGTAATCCAGCGTCGCCAGCATGGCGAGCAAGCTTCCAGCGCCACTTTTATTTACGGAGTTTCCATGTCCACCACAGCCAGCACAGCCACCACCAATAACATCGTCGAACTGCAAGCCAAGGATTTGCCTGCGCACTGCCCTAACCCGGCCATGCCTTTGTGGTCATCCCACCCACGGGTTTACCTCGATTTGTCTCATGGCGGCACGGCCACCTGTTCTTACTGCGGCACGCAATACAAGCTGGCAGCAGGCGTAGTACTCAAAGCCCACTAATCCACCTCCTCCATCATGGCCGCTAAAAAACAGTTGAATGGCAGTGCCGACGACGTCGAAGCGGCCTTTTATGATGCACTAAGCCGTGCCGACCTTGATGGCATGATGGCCCTGTGGGCTGAAGATGAAGAGATAGTCTGCATACACCCAGGTGCGGCCAGGCTGATAGGCCATGCGGCCATCCGCAGTTCCTGGGAAGCGATTTTCGAGCGTGGCAGCGTGCAGATACGTCCTTTGCAACTACATGCCACCCACAATATGCTGACAGCAGTACACAGCATAGTCGAAGAATTCCAGCGCCCCAGCGACAGCAGCCAGGATGTACATATCCTGGCCACCAATGTGTATGTCAAGACCCCACGCGGCTGGCGCATCACCATGCACCACGCCTCGGTTGCGTCTGGCAAACCACCGCTGGATATGTTCAAGGCCAGCATCCTGCATTAATGAAGCGTCAATGAAATACCTCTCACCTCGCTGGTTACCCGGTGGCCATCTGCAAACGATCTACCCGGCACTGTTCATCAGCAAACCAGTCACGCCCCTGCGGCGCGAACGCTGGACCACGCCGGACAATGATTTCATCGATATCGACTTTCTTGACGGTGAACCAGGCAAACCCATGGTTGTGCTTTTCCATGGCCTCGAAGGCTCCAGCGACAGCCACTATGCACGCGCCATGATGGCCGCCTTGCGTGAACGTGGCTGGTCAGGTGCGATACCGCATTTTCGTGGATGCTCAGGTGAGCTGAACCAGGCACCACGTTTTTATCATTCTGGCGATTCACACGAAATAGGCTGGATCATAGAACGCCTGTACCAGCAATTCCATCACCGTCATGATGGTGGCAAGTTTTATGCTGCAGGCGTCTCACTCGGTGGCAATGCCCTGCTGCGCTGGCTGGGCGAATCACAACACCATGCCGACATCGTCAATGCTGCCTGTGCAGTATCTGCCCCACTTGATCTGGCACAGGGTGGCGCTTCGCTGTCCAGCGGTTTCAACATGATCTATACCCGCATGTTTTTAAAGACCCTGAAACCCAAGTGCCTGAAAAAACTGGAGCAATTCCCTGGCCTGTTCAATAAAACCGCCATGCTGGAAGCCAAGGACTTGTACGAGTTCGACAATGTCGTCACCGCACCCCTGCATGGTTATCTTGATACCGATGATTACTGGCACAGGGCCAGTGCCAAGCATATACTGGGGGATATTACCGTACCCACCCTGGTGCTGAATGCAAAAAATGACCCCTTCCTGCCGGGCCAGCATTTGCCTACTCATGCGGCCAAATGCGTGACGCTGGAATACCCTGATCATGGTGGACATGTTGGCTTTGCGGCAGGCAGCGTGCCGGGTCATTTGAACTGGTTACCACAAAAGATGTTGAATTTTTTTGAGGCGAATAGCTGATGGATGAAATCGTCAAGGCAGCCATGGCCAAGTGGCCCAATGTGCCGCATTGCTATGGCTGGCTGGCACTTGATGCGCGTGGCAACTGGCGCATGCGCGACGAGCGCAGCCAGGCCCTGGACCTGCCCGGCAACATCATCCGCCACCCTACCCTGCTGGCTTTCATCACCCGCAATTACCTGTGCAATGAAGAAGGTTGCTGGTATTTCCAGAATGGCCCGCAACGCGTCTACGTCGACCTAACAGCCACGCCCTATATCGCCAACACCACGGCAGATGGGTGCTTTGCCCTGCAACATGGCGAACAGGCTTTCACACCAGAACTAGCCTTTCTCGATCCGCAAGGCAGGCTGCAACTTAGCAGCGGCACCACCCTGGCCCAACTCGATGACCGCGACCTGGCACTCTGCCTGCCCTGGCTGACGCTGGACCAGCAAGCCGTCAGCGATGAAGCCTTATTGCAGTGGCTGGAAGATGCCAGCACACCGGGCGAATTACACTTGCGCCCACCCGGCATGAATTGCCTGTGTCTGGACGTGCAACGCTGTGAAGAAGGGCAATTGATGCGGGAATTTGGCTTTGTGGCAAAACCTCGACAAACGACAAACTAGAAAAAGTATGTGGCAAGATTTCAAGGAAAAGCTCATCGCATTGCGTCACATGGACAAACAGTGTCAAGCATTTGCCGCGGACGAACATCGATATCAATTTGGCGATCTGGTGACGCCCGCTTTACTTGAGCACGTAGAAAAAAAACTGAATCTCACTTTACCTGAGCAGCTAAGGCAATTTTATTTAACAGTTGGCAATGGTGGTGCTGGTCCGTATTATGGGCTTCAAAAAATCGAGGCTCTTTATGACTATGAAGCGGCAAAGCCATATCCCGGCGCCGAGGCACTCATGGCGCTCAGAAAAAGAGATGATGAAGATCCACTCGATGAAAGCCTGAGCTTAGATCGAGAAGATCTGAGTGGCCTCATGCCCATCTTATTTGAAGGCTGCGGTCACGAAGTTTGCCTCATTACGAGTGGAGAGAAAACGGGAAAAATTGCCTGGTTTTCTATCGAACATGGTATCTCGGAGCCCGATGTTTACATGCTAGACCTGTTCACGAACTGGGTTGATAGGCAATTAGAGATTTTCAATGCAATCCGGACTCTCGCTGATAGCGATTACTCTTTAGAAGATATCGGCAAACAGATGGTGGAAAAATATCATGAATATGACGCTGCCTCTCTCGTCATGAGTGTCCTCAACATTCAAAAACCTGAATCGTTATTTGGTACCAAGAACCGCAAAACATATCATCACGCCATCCAGTTTCCTTGGTACGAGGAGCAGCTAGCACATTACAGGCAAAACCCAGGACCAGGGATTGATAGGCCCTAGCTTATCCAGTTTTATTCTTCACAGGTCACGCCATTAACGTTTATCGTAGCTACCAGTGCTACTTCTTTTCCTTCAATTCATAACCCAGTTCCGCAAGATTCTTGCAGGCGGGCTCGCCGATTTGATAGAGCGCTCGCATCTCTTTTTCTATCCCTATTTTTACAGCGATATCCTGTGGCAAACAAAACCCAGAGTGGACCTGCTTCCAGAGTATGGTGCGCAGCTTGCCTTCATTATCCTGGCGGGCAAGAATATAGAACTGCAAAGGCGGTTCGCGATCACTCATAGGCATATGCCAGGCGACAGTGAAGGCAGTGCCGCGCTGGAGTTTGAGATGGCCAATCAGGGTCTCATGTAAATCATAATCAACAAAAAAATAACTGTTAATGTCCATGACATTGGGCTGCGTTGGTGCAGGATAAGGCGGGCCTTCGCGAATATCATCAATGGATGCACGAAATAAAACGATGGGCGTAGGTGCAGGCTGCTGCATGAGGCTGCAACCTGCAAGCAGGCCAGTGAAAATAAAGCAGAACAAAAGTCTGATCATGGATTTCACATGCAAATCAAGGTACAACTGCCAAGCAGCAGTTTGAGATAAAAACAGATTTTACGGATTAAATTTATCAACTTGTGGCAAGGTAGCAGGATGCAATTCTGCACGGCTTTTCAATACCGCAGCAAACACTTGTGCCAGTTCCATTGCATCTTCACCAGCATGATGGGTATGCGGCAAGCCTTCAAGATTAAGCGCGTACTTGATCTTGCCTTTGCGGCTTTCCACCCATTCGCAACCAGTGAGCCCCATCCAGTAACTGCGCAAATCCACTCCAGAACCGGTAGAGCCAAACGGGCTGGCACCAACATAGCGCATGAAATACCAGTGTACAAACATGCCATCCCACACTGCGGGTGCGGCCAGAAATACCGGCCTGCCTATCTTGCGCAAGGAATTCACCCAGTCATAAGCTGCGCGTATGGCTTGCGCGGCATCTGGCGCATTGCGGATTAAATGATCCCTGTCCAGCCCCGACACAGCCAGGGCAGCCGGATCAAATTCTTCCGAGATGGGTTTGATCTCGGAATAGAAGCTCAACTCAGGATGCCCCGCCACGGCCATGCCCAAAGAGATCATGCTATACGGGCCAGGGATGGGGCCATCTGCCTCGACGTCGACGGCGATAAAAATTTCCGGCAGTTCTTTAATTTTTTCTGTCATAACTATTCCTTTATCTTTGGGATGAATGCTAACGCCAATGTTAGCGTTTTAAGCGTTGGGTTTTAACCCGCTTCCACTTGTTGTTGAGCCATTGCTCTTCATACAGATAATTGTATTTTCCTGCGACCAGGCCATCATCGATTTTCCTGCTGACGGGCACGGGAATGTCACTGATGAGCCGGTAGATTGTTGAGACATGGTAGCAACAACCGCTTTTTTCAGCCGTCATCAGACGCTGTTGTTCTTTGTTGATTTGAAAAAAGCCCAGACTGCCCAGTATCAGGTTTGTCATGGGTTCACTGTACACAAAACCGTCCTGCCTGCGCGACTTCAACAACACATCATAACTGGGGCCACTGTAAGAAGAAAAATTGCCATTGCGGATGGCGATATCTTCGTCCCCGTCAAAATTGAAGTCGCCTATCGTGATGCTACCCTGCTCATCATACACGGCAGCCCGGCTTCCTGACGCTGGCCGGGTTTTATGCAAGCTCAGGAAAATATTATTCATGGGGATTACCTGCAAAGGCGTGGCCTGCCCTTTTTTGCTGATGTACACCACGCCAGCATCTTCACATGTGACGGTATCATAGGGCTCTTCTACATCGCACTTATTGAGCATGCGTATGCTGAAGTCATATTTATCTGATACCTTGTGCAAATCAAAGCGCCAGCCTTCATCTGCAGGCTGGTCTGGCTTTGCCATCAGTGGTTTCAGGGCGGCCAGTAAATTCAGACGCTTACCATACACTTCAGTCAGACAAGCCTGACGCCCCTCAGCTTTGTCTTCGCAACTGCTGCGATTACCATATAAATAGGAATCAGCCGCTATCCATTCATGGTTCATCCTGCTCACCGCGGCACGGTCTTTGGCCAGCTTTAACAATTCCCTGTACTGCACTCCCAATTGATCGTCCAGGGCGGATAAAGCGGGGTCTGCGCAGATGGTTTTTTCTACGGCAGTTGCCGCCTTATCACAATCAAAGCTGGCGGCTGCGGCGGACAGGCTAATACTGGCGCAAGCGAACATGACTATGGCAAGACAAGATTTCAGTTTATGCATTTGCATTGATGTATTCCCCCCACTTCCTTACCGAAGCAAACTCAATGCAGCTTTTTCCAGATTTGCTGAATGATGATGTGCGAAATGGTATCCGGATGACGCTCGCTATCCTTGTCGAGTGCCGAGCAAGAATCGATCAGCGCCACATTGCCGCGCCACAGGCCTGTGCTATTGCGTATGCCCATGCCCCAGCCCATGTGAAACTGGATCAGGTCTTCATACCTTGAATCACGGACTCGCTTCCTGCTGGCTTCATCGAATCTGGCCAGGATTTCTGTCGCTGCCTGCTCACAGCTCGTGGGCCACTTATCGGCATCCGGATAGCGCTTGCAATCCTTGTCGTAGCCATTTTTTCCGGGCGTGGCACAGGTGGCGCTGGCCTCACTGGCATTGTTTGCGCCGACAGTTGCGCTGGCAACAGGTGTCGAACTATCTAGTGCCCATGCAGTATTGGCACAAGCCGTGATGATGAAAATGAAGCTAAAACATATACCCGATATGATCCTGTTCATTGTCTGCCTATTCTTTTTATCATGTCAAACAGGCATCATACATGATTAAAATCTTGCTGTTCATCATCTCTACATAATTCTTCCTGCCAGGGGCCATCGTCCCACCAGTCTTGTGCCAGGACAGTGGTGATGTCATAGCTGGATTCCTCCCGGTCCTGATAAAGTGACAGGCCCAGCTGAGCTGCCAGTTCCTGGTCATAAGATTTGAATGCAGCCTTTACTTCTTGCGAGATATTGTCAGGATAAACTGCAAAGCACACCAGTTGATCTGCCTCGTCAATCGCCAGCAATTGGCGCGCCACTACCCTGCCCTCGCTATTACGCGCATACAAGACTTGCTTGTTGGCGTCGAGCAGGCAGGAGACGACAGAATAATCGCACAAGCCACCTATGCCAAGACAAGTCCCGGCATAGCTCCCCATCATGAGAACTTCAAAGGGATCATGTTCAAAGGCCAGCGTCAGTTCACCTTGCGCCGTTGGTACCGTACGTAACAAACCCGCATGCCATGCAGTTTGCTGCACACGGGTGTGCCTGGCATGCCAGGCTTGATTGA
Source organism: Undibacterium pigrum (assembly GCF_003201815.1). Taxonomy (GTDB): domain Bacteria; phylum Pseudomonadota; class Gammaproteobacteria; order Burkholderiales; family Burkholderiaceae_D; genus Undibacterium; species Undibacterium pigrum. The sequence goes on along the minus strand of NZ_QJKB01000007.1, from coordinate 145,460 downwards.
GTGGATGCTGCCTGTAATCCAAAAGCTTGCCATCCCTGGCATTGTGCAAAAACCGGCGTAGGCCCCGACGATTGCGCCCAGAAAAATCGTCCATGCCAGCCAGCAAGCGCAAGGCATGTCTGGCAGAGGCAGAGGTATCACGCAACTGAAATTGAGCATCCATTTCCTGCCAGAGCGCTGCTTCCAGGGCACGCAAACCCATAGCGGGCAATCGCGATAAAGTAAGCTTGCAATGCCTGGCTATTTGCCGGGGTGATAAATCCAGCCTGCCTTCCAGGTGTTCGCGCAAGCGCCGTGGCAAGGGGCTATCCAGGCCAGTGGCCAGACTCAGCGCCAGCAAACGCTGGCAGGCCACCAACGGTGACATCGCATGCCAGTCTTCAGTGAACCACTCTGCATTTTCCTGTTTTTTCATGAACAACTGGCGGCGTTCATAGTGCAAGCTACCGAGAAGACAAGCGGTTTTAAAGAATCTCACAGGTGCCGTCATAAAAGAAGTTCGCAGCAAAGAAGGCGTCACACTGGCAATGGCATGAGTGCCATATGCCAGCAGCTTCGACTTATCTTCGCGGCGGCAAGCATGTTCCAATTGTCGCCAGACCCTGCTATCGAGGGCAAGGATTTCCTGTCTTGTTTTTTCAGGCCAGGTCTCGACGATATTCAAAAAACTGTAACCGTAATCGATTTTTGATGAAAACGGCGGCAGACATAATTGGTGCATCAGCGGCAAAAAATCATGTGCGGCTTTTGCCAGACTCTGGACATCGTCCCAACCATCGACAAAACATTTCCACATACTGGCCAGTTTGTTTTGCCTGTCGGCAGGCAAAGTGATCAGCACATCGTGGCACTGCGAAAACAGCTTCAGATACACCTGCCACTTTGCCTGCAATTCCCCTTGCTTGTCTTCATCAATAAAATCGTAGAAAACATAAATCCAGGTTTCTGCTGCCTGCTGGCTGAATTGCTCCCATTGCGTCTCGCGTAATAGCTGCGCCATACCAGTTAATCTGGCACACATATCCCATAAGGACACCCATGAATTGCTGGCTGTGGCTTTGCAAAACCTGGCGATGGCTTCTACTGGCACATCCTGGCAATCTTGTCTGGCAGCCAGTCTGTACTTGTCAAGCTCAGTCTCTCCGCTTATTTCAAACAAGAGGCAACCGGTCAGGCTATATTCCACGCTTACCTTTCTGCTCAGATTGCGCAAGATACTGCCCAGGTAATATTCAAAACGCGCATCGACTTCTGTCAGCTCATGCAAACGTATTAGTTGTTCCATGCTCATCTGCGATGAAGATAATTGACCCTGCACTTCCTGGATAAGCAAGCGCAAGAAAATATTCTGACGACTGACGGGCAAGACTTGCGCCAATTCTGCTGCATGGCATTGCGATGGATATAAGGCACACAGGCGCGCCAGCAAACCCAGGTTTTCTATACGGTGTACATCATCTGCATGCATGCTGTGATGCCTGTGCCATATCTGTAGCCATGCCAGTTGCTGGTCCACACTGCAAGCCCGCAATGACCAAAGAAAATGGCGACGAAAACCATCCGGTAAAACTGGCAAGGCTTGCACAGGCGTTTTCCAGTGATTAAAAAACAGCGTCGCACTGGATATCAAGCCACTTTCAGGCAGTGGAATAATCTGTCCTTGCGCATCCAGCGCGGGCAAGGCAGTGAAATCATGTTGCGCGAAAAAAGCATCCAGCAAACGCTGGTCTGTCAGCCACTTGCACAAGTCCAATACTGGCAATGCGGGCTTGGGCGGCTGGTATTTGGTACCGCGAAATGCACGAGGATGGGCAGCAGTGGCAACAGGTTTTTTGTGCACTGTCGTTTGCGGCATGACAGGCATCTGGATATTGTCAGCATCGGGCACCGTCATCCAGAACACGCGCCAGAATGCAGGCCAGACACCGGCAAGATCATGGGCATTTTGCAGGCTGTGCCAATCGTCAAGCAAACTGGCTGTCTGGGGAAACAGGCTGGTATCCAGCTCGGCCAGATTAACCCGGCGCAAGGCAGGCTGCAAGACGCCATCGACTTCATCACCCAGCAAGGCAATGACATGCTCAGACTGGCGCAACAGGCTGATTAATATGGATTTGATGACAGGCGCTTTAACTGTATTAAGCGCGCCTGCGGATTTGACAGGATGAACTGATGGCATATGAATAGAAAATGAATATCCCTGAGACTAAGAACAAGCATTGCCAGCAACACGCATAGTGCGTATGCCATGTGCAATGATCATGTCCTTGGTTTGGCTGAGACTCGTCTATATTTGACGAGCCATATTTCATTTTCTTATTTCACATGCTGTTTTTATTTGATGTGGTGGCGTTAACAATAATGATAGCAGAAGATGCTATCAAGCTTGGCGATGATAAATTAATCGGCGGCAGGTTGTGCCATATGTTTTTTCAGCGTTTCTTGCGCTAGCATCCACCATCCCTCTTCAGGATGCAAACCAATTGCCTTGATCAATTTGTAGAAACCCCGCATGATTTCTTGAGGTGGCGAATGCCTGGTGCCATCCCATTCCTGGGCTCCGCACTTGAAACAAATCTGTAAAGTGCTCAGCAATTCATCTTGCTTGTAAAATTTGATTGTGTGGTGTGGTTCAAAAATGCACCCGGCAATCATATATTGCGTTCTATCTGGAACAGCCCTGACAAAACGCTTAAAACTGGCTTTTTCTTGTTGACTCAATATTACGGTTTGATAGACAAGCTGTTCCTGCTCCAGGAATACATAATTTTTACTATCAAAAAAATCATATTTATCAGAGTGCTCTGTCACGACAATTTTATCGGACTTCTCAATTACCCTGATCAAATCGCGTTTATAGGCAGCTCCCTCAGCAGATAATTTACTAGCTTGCGCTGACGCTGCGCTTAGGGTGATGACCAGGGTGACACATAAAAAAACAAATATTCTGAGCATAGGATTCAAGATTTTTTCATGATCAGGTCTAAGCATTCGCAGTAAGATAAATTGTCGTCTCATCCATCAACGCCGCTTCTTCTCATCCGCCAGTTGCTCTTTATGTTTCTCTTTCCATTCACGCTCACGCGCATCGATGACAGACAATTCATAATACTGTGCATCTTTCTCGCGGCGGGCGATGTCCAGTTGTTGCAGGGCGGCGGCCAGGTTGCCTTCTATGCCGTAGGCTTCGGCCAGGGCGACGTGCTGGGCGGCTTGCTTGCCCTGGGCGGCGTAGACCTTGGCCAGGAGATTATAGAGTTGCGCTTCTTGTCGGTACAGGACGATCTGGTCGCGTAAAAAGACGGCTGCTTTTTCTTCCTTGCTATCGGCCAGCAGGGCTTCGGCATATTGCAGGGCAACGCCGCGTGAAAGGGGCAAATCACGCATGCCTTTTTCTGCTTCCTTGACGGCGGCGTCGGTTTGTTTGTCGCCGATCAGGATGTCGATGGACAAGTCCACATACATATTGCTATAACTAAGCATGCTTTTATAGGCACTGGACTGTTCCAGCATTTTGCGCGACTGGTCCAGCAATTTGCGGGAAGTGGCAAAGTCCAGGCGTTTATAGGCGACAAAGGCCTGACCATATCTGGCGGTGATCTGGTCTTCCAGTTTGCCGGATTTAGCCTGGTTGTCAAAGAAAGTGCTGGCATCCATCAGGCCCTGGACGGTGCTGTCCTGCAAGACCCTGACCCTGGCCTTGGTGAGTAAAAATTCCAGGCTGTCGGCATGCTGGCGATAACGCTGGTCGACCAGGCGCGATTGTATGTCAGCTATCCTTTCGCTGGTCAGCGGATGGCTGCGCAGATAGGGCGGCAGGTTATCGTTATAGTTGCGCGAGGCATTTTGCAGGCGCCCAAAAAAACTCACCATGCCGGAAGTATCAAAGCCGGATTCACGCAAGATCTGGAAGCCTACCCGGTCTGCCTCACGTTCTGCATCACGGCCAAAGTTCAATTGTTTTTGTATCGCCAGGCCCTGCCCACCTGTCGCAATCGCCATGGCCGCATCGGGGCTGGCGCGGGCGGCCAGCACAGCGAGCGCCAGTGCCGCCAGGGGGATGAGAGCATCATTTTTCTGGCTGCTCAGCATGCGGGCGATGTGGCGCTGGGCGACGTGGCCTATCTCATGTCCCATGACCGAGGCCAGCTCGGATTCAGTTTGCGCTGCCAGTATCAGACCGGAATGAAAACCGATAAAACCGCCAGGAAAAGCAAAGGCATTCAACACCGGATCGCGCACGGCAAAAAATTCAAAATTGAAATTGGTTTCACCACGCGCATCTTGCCGGTTTTCCAGCATCTTGTTGCCGAGGCGATTCAGGTATTCACTGGTAGGGGCATCGTCCATGAAGTCAGGGTCGCGCCTGACTACGCTCATGATTTGCTCACCCAGCTTGCGTTCAGCCAGGGGTGACAAATCTTCCCGCGAAGTATCGCCCAGCGTAGGCAGGTTTTGCGCCTGGACTAGTCCGGTTGACAGAGTGGCACTCCCCAGACTGACTGCCAGCAACACTGCCAGACGCAGGGCAGACAGGCGAAAAGCGCGTCGCAAGGGATACTCAATGCTATGATACTTGGACACTAATAGTTTCCTTATTTTTTGGGAAGTACGCAAAACTTATTCAGGACGTTTTGAGTGCCTGCACAATACTGTCCTACAAGCTTTTTACACAATTATGAACACAGAAACAAGCAAACCCGGCAACCCCACCGCCGCCAGCAAACCGGAACTGACCAGTGAGCTGACTCATTTCGACGCAGGTGGCCAGGCCCATATGGTGGATGTTGGTAATAAAAACAATAGCCACCGCATCGCCATCGCCCGCGGCCATATCCGTATGCTACCTGCCACGCTGGCAATTATCCAGCAAGGCAATGCAAAAAAGGGCGATGTCATCGGCATAGCACGCATCGCCGCCATCATGGCAGCCAAGCGCACCAGCGACCTGATCCCACTATGCCACCCTTTGGCACTCACTCGTGTCACTGTTGATTTTAGCATTGATGCAAGTAACAACACTGTTACTTGCGAAGCCCAGGTAGAAACCGTAGGCAAGACCGGCGTGGAAATGGAAGCCCTTACCGCCGTGCAAGTCGGCCTGCTGACAATTTACGATATGTGCAAAGCCGTTGACCGCGGCATGGTGATGACCGATATACGGGTGCTGGAAAAACACGGCGGCAAGTCTGGCGACTGGGTGGCGGATATCGACAAATGACAATTGACGCACCCACATTGCTGGCAGTCGACGTGCATTATGCAGATGGTGGCGACAATGGTGGCAATGGTGTCGCTGGTGCCTGCATTGCCGGTGTTGTATTCCGCAACTGGGACGATGCCCAGCCAGAAAAAATCTGCATCAGCCACATCACCACCGTTGCTGAGTATGTACCCGGTGAGTTCTACAAGCGCGAACTGCCCTGTATCTTGCAGTTGCTGGCAGAGCATGATCTGCAGCCAGACTGCATCGTCATTGATGGCTATGTCTATCTGGATGGCAGCAGCCAGGCGGGCCTGGGCTGGCATTTGCATCAGGCCCTGGGCGGCAAGGTCGCCATCATAGGCGTCGCCAAATCCTCATTCTCAGCCATTGATGCCTCCTTTGGCATTTGCCGCGGTGGTAGTATCAAACCGCTGTACATCACCAGCCAGGGTGTGGATGTAGCAACAGCCCAGGCCAGCATTGCCGCCATGCATGGCAGCTTTCGCATACCAGGCTTGCTGAAACTGGTAGATCAGTTGTGCAGGGAGGGAGCAGACCAGACCTCCTTGAAACTACAAGCATAAGTCAGCATTTTCTCTACCATGCGCTATTTGAAAAAGACTCTGTTCTTTATCTATATTGCTACCTGGCTTGGCGTCTGCATATTTGCCTGGCTGCATTGGGGCAACACAAGCTGGTGGCAAAAAACTCTTTTGATTACAGGGGAGATTTTTTTCGCTCCTGACATTTCGGGCATGCAACTCGCATTCTTTCGACAAAAATAATCACCCTGCAGGAACTCTTTTTAAGCTCCAACACAAACCGCCTGACATCGTTTCAGTTGATGTAATGCGTCCCCAGTGAAGTTGAACGTCGCAACGCTAGTGTCATCTCGCACCTTGCCACCTGATGTTCTTACCCGCAGCCACAACTCAAGTTTAAGAGATGCATCCACCAAAAAAACTATGCCTGCTCTGCCACATTGCGGAGCAGGCATAGCATTTCGCTACCTCTGGCAGTATATTAATTGCCGCAAGAGCCGTTACCATTCGCGTCAATATAAATAACGCTATTCGCATTGCACAATTTCACGACGTTGTTTGTTTGTACCCAATTGGCGTTAGCCAGGGTGCAACTGCTCAAGAATCCATCCGCACGTAATTCCAAAGAGGCATTGTCTCTACACGTATAGGGTATCTCGGTGTTACTGCCGTAGCGACCATAGACATTGATGGAATAACCCAGAGTGCAGCTGGACAAGTATCCATCCTCTTTAATTTCTACCACTGCATTCGCTTTGCACGTATAGAATTGCCCACCATTTGGGCCATTATGACCGCCCACTTGAATATTTGAAGTGATGATGCAGCGACTGAGATGACCGTCGGGATAAATATTGACAGGCTGACTGGATGAGCATGAATAAAATTGGGAGCCATTGCCCCCTGTCTTACCCACAAGCTGAGTACCATTTGCGACGGTGCAACTTTTTAAATAGCCATTGTCATACAGCGTTACCAAATACCCAGCCTGACACAAAACATTGCGTATGGGTGTGTCGTAATACTTGTTATAAGGTGGCACCTCAGTTGCAGCAATACTGCTTTGCGTTGTAAACAAACCAAGCAGTGCTAAAACCGCAATTGCGCGAGGCTTTCCTGTTGCTGAAATATTCATCATTTACCCTCATCATAAATTTAAATTAATAAAACCAGCATTTCAATAAGCAGCATATTTATGATGTTTTTATAAATATTGCCATATTGAAATTGCAAATTAATCCACTTATGTTAACTTTGTCAAGTTTTTCAGCAGGAGCCAGTCAGCATGGTGCGTTGTCACGCATCATGCTCACCCTCTTGCTAAATGGTAAATGAGATAACAAAGAAAAGCGGTGCTTTGCACCGCCCTCTACAAATAGCGGCATCCGGAAAGGTGGGCCGTACACATGGCTTACATTGCCGGATGCAAATCAGGAATCAAGGCGCATCCCGCGCTGGCATGGTTTCAAAAACTGCCTGATAACGCGGGTCTTCCTTGCCCTTGGCTTGCCAGTAATCATAATATTCCGGGTAAGGAATGGGGTGCAGTCGTTGCAGGGTCTGCATGGTGTGGGCAGCTTTTTGGGGCTGGCCATTGAGGGCATAGACTTCGGCTTGCAAGCTGAGAATGTGCACAAAACCAAAGCGCGGGCTCCAGGTTTCCATATAGGCTATTTCTTCTGCCGACATGCCTTCGCGTGGCTTGATATTGGTCAGTTTGAAATACTCAAAAAACTGTGGAAACAGCGTGAAGGCTGGTTTTTGCAGGAAATCTTCGCGTGTCTGCATGCCTTGCCTCGCATAGCGCAATGCCTTGAAGCCACTGACTACACGCTGGTAATCAAGGGTAATACCGGCCATCACCACGCAAGCCAGGGCAAAGCCAGCCAGCACCACGCCGGGCTTGACGACGCTGCCTGCAGTTGGCCAGCGCATCTGGTGCAACAGGCCCATGATGACGCCAACGGGTATCAGGACAAAGGCGTACCAGAGCGGGAACTCAACCATGCTGTGTACACCAACGGCAAACAGGCACAGGGTACAAAACTGCAGTGGCAGGCTCTTGGCTGGCTTGAGACAGGTTTGGTAAAACCACCAGCCCAGACCACCCATGATGATGATGCACGCAGGCCAGCCCAGTTCTGCCGCCAGATTGAGCGGCAAATTGTGGGCATGTTCAGCATAGGTGCTGGAGCTGAGACTGGCCGCGATGCTGACCTGGCCTGTGCCATAACCAAACCAGCCTATGCCAGCCCAAGGATGTTGCGCTGCCAGTTGCCATGCCGTTTGCCACAGGACGCTGCGCTCAGAACGGCCACCAACATGCTCTGCCACGGAATTGGCAGCAAAGCCTATGCTCTGACTGATTTGTGGCAACAAGAGTACCAGCGCGGCATACAGCAGCAGTAAGGCTGTCAGGACAACTGCGGCTGTGCGTTTGTTATTGTCAGGCTTGCTCAGGGTATAGACAAAAAACAGGGGGACGAGTATCCAGCCTATGCGTGATTGTGTCAGTACCGCGCCCCATAAAAACAGGGCGGCAATGATGCTGCAGACCAGTGCCGGGAGTTTCTTGCTGCGATAAAAATACCAGAGACCCGCCAGCGCAAAAAAATACAGCAGTGCCAGTTGATTGGGTTGCGCAACGTTGGCATAGGGGCGCAAGGCTATCTGCGTGGACTTGGCCATGTACATGACCACGGGCGTGGCATCAAGACCCAGCATCTGTATATGCTGGAACACCAGGGACACAGCGGCGGCCAGTACATGTGCAAGGGCAATGAGGGACACGGCCCGCTCTGTCCTGCCGGCATCGAGGGCCAGGCTGGCCCCAAACACCAGGGCTGCTGCAAACAGCAAGAGATACAGTATAGGGAAACCTGCCAATGCGGCAGGCGCAATCAGGCCTGTCAGCATTTGCAGCAAAATCATCAGCACTATGCCCAGCGGCAAGGCCAACAGCAATGGAAAACGCAGATGCACATGTGCTGACACGCCGGGCAAGGGGGCGGGACGACTGGCCACAAAATATGCAAGCCCCCCAACCAGGCCCAGACAGGCGATCAGGTCATGGTAAAAAGTTCTGTAGGGGTGGATGTGATAAGGATGCGTATAGCTGAAGAAAATTGCTACAGCAAAGATGATCAGGGCCAGCCTGCCTTCCTTTTCGGATGCCATTGGGGGATACATTTCAGGGATATGGCCAGGTACGTGCTATTGATGCCGACCTGGCCGGGTGAGATTACATTTTCAGCTTATCGACAGGCATGATGCCCCGATAGGCGGCAGTCTTGGCATCAATCACCACAGGGAAAATACTGACGCTGATCTTTATCGGTTGAAATTTACATTTTTTATTATCGCAGTCATGCGACTTGAGCCAGGATTCTATCTCTGCCCTTCTATCTTCATTATCCTTTGCCAGTGCTTCAAACTCTAGCGCATTTTTAAGTATTTCTTCGCGCATGTCTTCATACGGGATATGCAGTTGTGGCAAATGGCCTTTATCTCCACCCACATCTGCCATGACGGCGACCATGCTGATATCGTCTTTGTCGGTTGGTTCTTTGGTGCCTATCAATTTTGGACCCCAAATAGGCAGGGTCGCCTTGCCTTTGGCCAGGTTGCTGTCAGTAATTTCAGATGCCTGCACAACGGCAAAGGTCTTACCTAAGGCAGCGATATAAGCAGGACGCGCTTCGAGCAAGGTGCTGACACCATAGATAAAGGCTGATAACTGCAAAATCGCGATCACGGCCAGATCAAGTACCAGCCATTTCTTTTTTGGATTGAAGACCACCAGTGTCAGTGCTGGCCCTAGGATGACGTCAATACCAACGATAAGAAAAAAGATTTCATAACCGCCGATGGCGCTCAGCATGGGAGTGGGGTACCACATAAACCAGCATAGCAGCAGCAAGCCCAGGCCGACCATGCAACTCAAAAAAAAGTGTGTGCCACTGGCACGATAACGGGACATGGATGTTTTCATAGCTTAGAAATTATCGAAAGAAAAACGACCGACCAAGTATGATTCAGTCATATCAGGAGATGCTGGCCCCGGTGCACTGGTTCCGCAAGGCGCTAGCCTGATGTGCTAGTTGTTAATGTCACCGCGATTCCATCGACCCGACATCACTGAACAGCATATCGGTCAACTCAAACAAATCCAGCATATTTTAATAAGCTTTAGCACAGGGATCAAGGCGTGATAAGCTTTTTTACAAGTCAGTGTATTCCCCACGATAGCTGCTGCCAGGCCAAGCGCTCAGCTCTGCATCAAATCAGGCAGCCTCACATTGGGGTGCAAGCTTACTTGAATTACAAATCTGGCAAATTTTGCATTAAAATCAATCCCCTTGCTGGCTTGACAGTCGGCGTATTCAGCCTCTGGTTTTGCCCCCGTTTAAACATTTGCATGCACTGTAGATTGAAGTCCATCCATGATTGAAGAGTCACACGCCCGCCCTGCACAAGCAAACCCTGTGATCTGGGTTTCCTTACTATTGCCAACCTGCGGCGCAGCCGCTTACCTTGCCTACACGATGGGCAGCCATAGCATGCACGGCATTAGCTATTTGAGTGGGCAATTTTTGGTATACGGCGCGGTTGGCGCTGCCTTGTTTTATGGCCTGCTATTGCGCAAGCAAGGTGGCAAGTATTATCTGACCGTGCTGGCTGCTCTTTTTGCTGCCATGTATGCAGGAGGCAGCATAGGGGTGGATAAGCAAAAGCAGCAGGCTGCCATCGCCATGACGGCAACGCAGGAAGAAATGCAGCGCCTGACTTCGGCCATAGAAAAAGCCAATGCCAGCAAGGATGGTGGCATGCAGGCACATATCATGGAGACCACTACGTCCACAGCACCCAGGGCGCAAGGCGAATATGGGGAAATGGAGCGCTTCATGAAAGGCTTCATGAACAGTGCCGTCTCTTACAAAAACTCCTACCTGCAAGAACTGCAGGCGATAGGGTGGGATAGGGTGATGGATGCCAAACGCCTGCAAGCTGACCGTGACATGGCAGAAAGCAAGGCCATACTCGCCAGGGCGCGTACCATCATCACAAAATTTGAAGCTGAAACAGATACCCTCTTTGCCAATGGCAAAGCAAGTATAGACAGCCTGGCCATCAGCGATGGCGCAAAAAATGATATGCGTGCTGGCTTCGACAAAGGCGCAAACAATACCAAAAACCAGATCATGCAAAACTGGCAGATGGAAAGAGAAGCCCTGCAAGAAGTAGAAAACATGGTCAAACTCCTGGCTGACAAGAAAAAATGGACAGTCGAAAAAGATCAGGTGATGTTTCGCAAGCAGGAAGATCTGGACAAGTTCAATACCTATAACGGAAACCTGGAAAAGATAGGGCAGCGCCAGGTAGAGCTGCAGCAACGCCAGCTCAAAAAAAGTGCCGCAGAGATGCAAAACCTCAAGTCCACATTGCAAAACAAGTAGGCATACAGGGATAAATAAGCAAACCAAGATGAAGGTATATCTCGACGATGAAAGACTGACGCCAGCAGGCTGGACGAGAGTCTACTGGCCCGAAGAAGCGATTGCCCTGCTGGAGGCGGGCGGCGTGACCCACATCAGCCTCGATCATGACCTTGGTGATGATGAGCACGGCACAGGCTATGACGTCGTGCTATGGATAGAAGAAGCCGTCATGACGCGTGGGTTCATGCCACCGCAGATGAGCGTGCATTCAGCCAATTCTTCTGCCCGTCAAAAAATGGAGCATGGCATACAGAGCATCTGGCGTTATCTGGATCAGCGAGTGTAATGCTTTACCCAATGCGACCGTCTCACTGACAGCCTAGTACACTGGCAGCCTGCGGCTGCTTGAAAAAGCGCGCATAACCGCATGCATCTTCACCTTGAAAGTCTTTCTTGCTGCGCTCTGCCCCGGCCTGTAGCAAGAAGTCGATGGCGGGCAATTGATTGTATTGGGCAGCAATCATCAGCGGCGTAGAACCTCGCCCTCCATCGAAGGCCTCGTCGATGCTTAAACCGCGCTGATGCAGATAGCGCAAGCTCTTGAGCGCGCCTTTATACGCTGCATAATGAACAGGTGTCCACACTTTGTTGCTGGGCTTGCGCAGGTCGGCACCGGCGTCGGCAAGTGCCTGTACGATCTCGACTGCATCATGGCTGATGGCAGAAAACAGGGCATTGCGCCCGCCATTGCCCTTATCATCAAGCGGTACTGCCAGATCGGTTTGAGCACCCTGCTCCAGCAGATAGCGCACTTTTTCAAGGCTGGCTTCATCGGCTGCCTGCATCAGCAAACTGCGCCCTTCTTCATCTCTGGTATTGACGTCAACACCGGCGGCAATTCTGGCCTGCAATTGCGCCAGGCTTTCGGTCTGGCTTGCTACATCACTGACACCTGGCCGGCTTTTTGGCTGCCTGCTGGCATTACCCGTATCGCTGTCGCCCGCACTGCTGAAAATAGCGAAAGCCGTAATCGCAATCAGGATAAAGAAAATGCCATAGGCCCAGAACCAGTTACGTGTTTGCTGTTTGCTGCCACTTGGCGTGCTGGGCAAGCCATAGAGATTGACAGGCTCACGCGGGTATTGCTGCTCAAGCAGATCATGGGCATTGACTTGCTCACCCACGCCCTGTCGCACTGGCAGCTTGAAGTTCAGTTCAGCATCCAGCAACTTGAGCTGCACTTTCCAGATCACTTCTACCTCTTTATGCTCCAGCGTGCCGCTGGCGGGCATGTCTGCTGGCAGGCTGATATTGAAATCCATGCTTTGCGCACCATGCATGACATGCATCTCGCCTAAGGTGGCAGACCACAAAGTCTTGCTGGTGGTATCTTCGCCGCGCCGGTCTTCATGCACGCACAGCACTTCTATCTGTACCGGATAATGGCTGCTGGCCGTCTGCATGCGCAGGCCCAGCGCTGTGTCAAAATATACGCGCACTGCCAGATTACTGATGCCGGTATAGGGATGCTGTGCCAGGCCAAGGCGGGCATTGCCAAGACGCCAGCGTGTATAGGCGATCTTGCCTGCGGCCCACAGGATGAAGATGCCCACTGCCGGGAAAATCAGGACCAGCCATTCCACCCGGCTGCCATGCCTGTCCTGCATCAACACCACGCCAGCAATCGGGAAGCACAACAGATTCCAGAACAGGGCGAACAAGCCCATGCCCAGGGCACCACTGTTGTCTGCTGGCAGCTCCAGTCTGCCGGCGGCATGGCTAGCTGCGCCATACATGGCTGGCATCTCAGTGACAGGCAGGCTTGCAGACGTGAACCCAGTAGTTTGCTGAGCATCCGCCTGATCTGGTTTGAACCAGATCGCCCACAGCGCCCATAGGGCTGCAAGGCCAACAGCCGGAAACAGAGTGGAGAACGGGATCAGGAATAAAAACAAACTCAGGCGCAAGCTCTTATCATAGACAGCAAATTCCGGCTCTTGCGGGTCCATCCAAAGTGTCACGGTTTGCTGGCTGTCACTGGCTTGTTTCAGGGTGGCATACACTTCGTCGTGATAACTGCCTATGTTGTCGCTACTGTCACCCGCGATATTGATGCGCTTGCTGCGATAAGTCTTGCCGTTATACTGGTAGACAAATTCAGCGTCGGCCCGCCGGGTTCTGGATTTGCCACGGCTTTCATGCATGCTTAACTGGTCGACCCTGGCTTGCACCGCCACCAGTTCATCGGCACGCCACCAGCCATGCACTTGCTTTGCCATAGGCATGACACCTACGAACCAGCCACCTACGCCAAAGCCGATGGCAAATGCCAGTGCAAACAGACTGGCCCCTATTTTGGCACCTATTGTTTTTATTGTCGTCATGGCTGCAATGTAGCAAATGAGCTAGTGCGACGCAACATCAAAACACCCGCGTGAGGGGGCTTTGCAACACACCGCCTATTTTCATGTTTGTCATTTCGCTGTCATTAAACTGTGCATCAAACTGTGCATCAATCGAAAGTACCATAAGACCAAAAAGCTCACCACAGAGGCACGCAAACACAAAGGACACACAGAGGGGCACAGAGGGGCACAGAGGGGCACAGAGGAAGCTTTTGAGAGAGTATGAATCTCTCTCAAATTTGATTTTCTCTGCGCTGTCTCTGTGCCTCTGTGGTGCGTGGTCTTGCCGTTGTTTTTACGATGTTACTGTATGCCCTTGATCGCTGACAAATACGCTGGATTAGTGCGCGTCTTGGCGATGGCTGCCCACAGGCCATCTACCTGTGCGGCATTGGCTTCGTAGTATTTTTTGGAAAAGGCCATGAAATAATAGGCCTCGGTAAATGGTGTCGGCAAGACTTCGATCTTGCCAGCGAACTCTGGCTCTTCCATCCTGATCTTGCCTTCATGCTCAAAGCCGATGACCAGCTCTCCCTGACCTGCCACCATCTTCAGAAGATTCTTTTGAAACGTGGCGGTCTCATCATTGAAGGGCACTTTCAATGCCTTGAGTTTTTCAGTGAACACGGAATTACCCTTGGCGAACAAGACCCCTTGTTTGACTTCAGAAAAACTGCTGCCGTTCCAGTCTGCCTTGCTCCCCTTCATGCGGTACACCACAGAACGCGCTGCCCCGACCGCCTTGCTGGTATCTGCCTCACCAGCCTTCTTCATGGGAAAGGCAGCAAATTCCTGATTGGCTGCCGTAAAACCCATGGCTGCACCTGAATGAATAGTACCGGCCCGTATCTCTTCTGCGCACTTGGTCGGCAACATGGGCTGGAACTTGATCTGCAAACCCTGCTGCTCTGCCGCCATGCGTATCAATACCTGTACCGTGCCTTCCTTGTTCGGGAACAAGAATGGTGGCGAGGCGGTATTGCCTATGCAAATCGTGATGGGTTCAGCGGCCAGGCAAACGCCTGAGCACAGTAGACCAGCAAACAAAATGGCAGTACGTGGCAGCGACAGTACAGGCATGGAGAGCTCCTTTATGAGTGAGGGACACAACAAATCAGGCTATACCATTTAAGTAGTAAATACCTGATATGTCAAGAATCCCCCTTGCCCACGCTCTGTCTCCACACCCCGTCAACTCAGCAGCCTGGCACCCGCCTGATGCTTTCCCCTGCCGCTATCACCCGAGCCATCATCCCGGCCATCACCCCAGCCATTCCTGATATTCAATCCCATTTTGTATGACCCCTATCACCTGGGCCTGGTTTTCTGTGCTTTCACAAAAACTGGCGAGTGCGGCAGCCGCACTGATTTTGCCGCTGTCCATGGCAGTCAGCCAATAATCAAAGCCAGCCTTGTCCGGCGAGCGGTGCAAGACATTGCTGTAGAAATTGGTGATCAGTGTGGTGTTGCTGGGCGCTTTGCCATACAGCTTCTGGAACTCGGCAGAAGAGAAAAAGCCCGTTGCCACGGTCGTCAGGCTGGAGCCTTTTTCCATGTCCCTGATCCAGTAACCCAGGCCGGCAAAATCAGGCTTGCGGTCAAAGGCGGCCTGGTACAGGCGATAAGCCTGGCCCGCAATACCGTTGACATCAAAGGAGACGTAGTGGTCATCAAACTCAAGCAACTCTACATTGCTCAGGATATCCGTGCCAGCCTGTCCGGTACTGTCCTTGACGATGAAAGTATCAGCCGACTTGCTGATCTGATAGCGGGATGCATTGCCCCCATAGTAAACAATATCCTTGCCTGCCCCACCATCGATGGTGTCATTGCCGGTAGAACCAGACATGAGATTATTGCCGGCATTGCCGGTCAGGCGAACGCTGGCACTATCATAGGCGCGCAGGTTTTCAACGTTGGCAAAACTGCTCAATGAACTATTGAAGTTCACCCATACAGTATCGATACCCTCGTTTTGGCTCTCCAGAACCTGATCAAGTGCGCTGTCAAGAACATAGGTATCATTTCCCCTGCCGCCTACCATGACGTCATTACCAGCCCTGAAGCCTTCTACCCAGTCGAAGCGATCATCACCATCGCCACCCATCATGGTGTCGTTGCCGTCGCCGCCTTCCATACTGTCATTGCCAGCTTCGCCAAACAGCAAATCATTACCACCCCAGCCGCCGATCAAGTCATTGCCTGTGCCGCCCTTGATATTATTGGACAAGCTGTTTCCTGCGATGATGTCATCTTGCGCTGAGCCTATGGCATTTTCATATTCACCATAAAACCAGCGCAAGCTGACGGGATCGCCACCCTTGAGTATGGTGTTCAAACCGTCGTCATAACTCATGGCCACACCAACCAGATGCGGTGCTCCCGTGATAGCAAAGCCCATGGAAAAGTAAGCGCCCTGGGTGTAATGAGACAGGTCGACGGTGTCTATGCCGCCTTTATCGAAATAGGTACGGTAGCCATCAGTGCCGGAAACAATCGTGTCATCGCCACTACCGCTAGTTCCCTTGCCCTCGCCATAAGCCAGTTGCAGGGCAATCACGTCCAGGATCATGGGTGTATAAGCATGCAGATAGGCAGAATAATTCTGATCATCATAAGACATGATGGAAAAATATTCCTTGTACATGTCCTGCGCGCTTGTTGTCTTGAAACCCAGCAGATTGAACCCCAGAGATTGCGTGGCGGCGTAATCTGCCGTAATGGTGGGAACACCATTCTTGTATATGCTATGTGGATGTGACAAGCCCAGTGAATGGCCCAGTTCGTGCATCAGGGTTTGCGCCGCGTGACTAAAAGGCCCCAAGGTATAGTCACCCTGGAACTGCGCCGTCGCCTGGTTGAGCACAATATCACCTGCAGCGCCGGTGTAGCCAAAACTTTTATCAGTGGCACCAGCTGATTCGCCGCTATAGTTCAAGTCCTTGCGGTTGAGCCAATTGATATTGATGTCTGACAAATTCGCAGCACCAACCACGGCCGGTGTCACCAGCGTGTTACCGTTATAGACATCATAATCAACCACGCTGGAAAACGACAGATTGGCAAACTGGGAATATATATCCAGTATGGCGTTAATATTGTTCAACTGCGTTTGCGTCCAGGGATAATCACTCCCCCCCTGATTTACGTCCGCAGGAAAACTATCCGATACCGATACCCGGATATACCCGGACAAAATGTAGTTAACAAATCCAGGTACGATGCCATCAAAATTGAACATCGCCCTGGTGATGGGATTCGAAGGATAATAGGGTATGTAGGTAGCCATGAAAATTCGTTTTGCAGGTGAACCAATAGAGGCAGCTTGTATCAAGCTGTATGAAGACAGGCATAAGCTCAATATTGTAAGCGATCCCCCTGTTTTCAGTCACCCGTTTTCAGTGAGCGGGCTTGCCGGTTGCTTGCTTATTCTGCCGTCAGAGTTGACTCATGCAGTCTGGCTGGCCGCCTGTATTTCTGCCCCGGCAGTCGCTGCCAGTCTGAAACAAAAAAAGACCAGGCATGCCTGGTCTTTTACATCCCGTCAGCGGTTTGTTACTCAAGCCTGCCACACCGTATAGACAATGCCGTTTTGTATCTGGCCTATCAACTGCGCCTGGTTTTCTGCGCTCTCGCAAAAACTGGCGAGTGCCACTCCCTGAGTCACAATGCCTTTACTGAGTTGATTTGACCAGTAATCCAGACCAGCCTGGTCGGGTGCGCGGTGCAGGACATTCTGGTACAGCTGATTGATGAAGCTGGTCGTATCAAGATTGCTGCCATACAGCTTCTGGAATTCTGCCGACTGGATAAAACTGCTCGCCACCGTGTTCAGGCTGACGCCATAGTCCAGGGATTTGATCCAGTAGCCCAGCCCGGCCTTGTCAGGCTGATGCGCAAATGCCGCCTGATACAGACGGTATGCCTGCCCTGCTGCGCCATTGATATCGAAGGCCATGGCGGCATCAGCAAACTGCACTCTCTCGACTGCGCTTAAAGAATTCTTGCCATCCACACCGGTAGTGTCATTGAAGCTCACATAGCCTGCATCTGTCGAGACCGTATAGTTGGCCATCTTGCCTGACAAGACCAGCGTGTCCAGCCCGGCACCTCCATTGACAAAGTCGTTGCCACCGCTGGCTACCACGATGTCATTACCGCCACCAGCAAGAAAAGTCTCATTGCTTTTGCTGCCAGTCAGATAGTCACTGCCCTCAGTGCCACTGACCACCAAACTCAGCGCACTCGGATCGATCGCGATAGCACCAATCGAGCCCGTAACGCTGATGGAGGTATTGACACCCAGGGCCTTCAACTGGGCCGCACTATAGTTGCTGACGTTGCCTGCTTTATCAAAGACTTGCGCCCCCACAACCTGATACACACGGTCCTGATTGACCATGGTGATGGTATAGGTCTGGCTGGACTGGCCGTCGGCCCAGGTATCGTCTTCACCATCCATTTCAAAGGTGCTGAGCGTGCCACCATGTCGTTTGACGACGTGCCCCAAAAATGCATCCAGTTCTATCACCACACTGCTGACACCAGAACCCTCGTCACTCGCCACGGCAGTAATCACCAGCGGTGTATCGCCTTTCGACAAATTCACAGTGGCGGGTATGTTCAGCGATTTCAAGACTGGTGGCGTGGTATCAACTGCCGCCTTGATGGTCAGCGTCGGTGGAGGCTGCAGCAGGACAGTATGATTGCTGGCAGAAGACGATGCGTCTGCCGGATATTCAGTTGGACTTACTACCTCAGGGATTGCAGTATGCATCTTGGGCCACCTTCGTAAAGATTCAGAAATACATGGCAAGCGCAAGACCTCGCCATCACATTCTTGCAGGATAGGCAATATTTACAAATATAACAAGTATTTATTTTGCAATATTGAAACATTTATTATCTGGCAATCATTTACTGTTAGCGCGGACAATAAAAAAGGGCGGCACTAGCGCCGCCCCATGTCATTGCTCACTGCTTACAATCTAATCCTGAGCACCAACAAATATCACTAACCCAGCCATACGGTATAGGTAATGCCGTTTTGTATCTGCCCTATGACCTGTGCCTGGTTTTCTGCGCTTTCGCAAAAACTGGCAAGTGCAGCAGCAGGGGTGATCAGGCCCTTGGCGAACTGGTTGGACCAATAATCAAAACCTGCCTGATCTGGTGCGCGGTGCAAGACGTTTTGGTAAAAGTTGGTGATCAGGGTATTGGTGCTGGGATTGCTGCCATACAGTTGCTGGAATTCTGCCGACTGGAAGAAACCGGCAGCCACCGTGGTCAGGCTGGCACCCTTGTCCATGTCCTTGATCCAGTAACCCAGACCAGCCAGGTCAGGCTTGCGGCCAAATGCGGCCTGATAAATGCGGTAAGCCTGGCCGGCGACACCGTCAGTATCAAAGGCCAGGGCAACATCACTGAATTGCAGGCGTTCTACCTGGCTCATGCTGATGGTACCGTCATTGCCGACATTGTCTTTCAACACCAGATTATCGAGCGTGCCTGTGCCGTAGTAATTGGCAAGTTTGCCGGACAACAGCAGGGTATCAGTTCCGCTGCCGCCGGAGATGCTGTCATTGCCGCCACCACCAATAAAAACGTCATTACCCGCCCCGCCAGAGATGGTGTCACTACTGCTGGTGCCGGTCAGATAATCTGGCCCTGCAGTGCCGTTGATGACAAGGCCGGGCGCGACAAAACTGCCAATAGTAGAAAATGTATAGCTGCTGCTACCCGCATAGTTGTAGCCAGCCAGGTCTTTGATGCTGCCACCAGGGATGACGAGGCTGTATGTGGTGTCATACGATAGCGGGCTACCTGGATGTATCGTCAGGCTATTGCCAGATAGCGTGAGATTGGTGCTGAATGCTGAATCAAAATCAGCCACAGTTTTGCCTGCCGCATCCTTGAGCAGAATGTGACCAGTCCCGCGTGCAATTTCTTCACTGAAGGTGACGACGATGTCGCTATTGATGGGCACGGACTTGCCCGATGGCGTGGGTGTGAAAGACACCGCAGTCGGTGCCGTCGTATCACCCTGCCCCACCACGCGGATGGAGGTGTTGATACCCATTTTTTGTAACTGGGCGACGTTGTAGACAGAGACATTGCCCGCCATGTCCGCCACTTCTACCCGCGAGACATTGTAGTAGCCATTGGGGTTACTGCCAGCAATGGTAAATGTTTGGTTAGTCGTACCATCGACCCAGGGGTCTTTAAAACCACCGAGCACAATACCTGCATAAGTACCACCATCGGTTTTTACATCATATGTCAATGGCGGATCAGTGATGATGGACACATAACGTATGCCCGACTCATAATCGGTTGCGATAGCTTTCAAGGCGATGCTCACATCTCCTTTGACCACATTGATAACCGAGGGGATATTTAGGGAATTCAACACTGGCGGCGTGACATCATTCTTGACGACCGCATTGCTGAGGCCAATCACATAGTCAGCATTGGTGTTGCCTAGATTGGTGACCTTGACGAAGTAACCTCCGTGGTTATAACCGCCTGTATAACTGAACTTGATGGCACCATCATTGTAAGTCTGGGCAGTGGCAGGTGTGAGTGTAGACAGCACATTGCCTGCACTATCGGTAATCTCTATCTTGACGCCGGAATAGCTGGAACTCCAGGTATTGCCACGGTAATTATTCAATGCATCATTGGACACCACGATAGAATAAATGCCGGGGCCATCAAGATCCATCTGATACCAGTCTGTCGTGTCCGAGGCCGACAATTTACCAAACGAACGCGTACCATTACCGAGCTTGTAGACGCTGGTGCGATTGAATGAATCTATCGTGATGGTTCTTTCATCTGCATTTGAATTCAGACCGTAAACATAAGACATAAAGCTGACCTTGGCTATAAAAGTTAGTTAGAAAATTCTGTCCATGCAAGGCGATTTATCCTCTGCCTTTGCCAGGCTGCGCAAATCAATTCCAGTTCCTGACATGCCATCACTATCAATTCACATGCCCTCGATGCCGTCACCGAAACAATAGGTATCGCCTGTTTTGCTGATTTTGCTCACGCTGTTTATTTTTTGAATTGGCATCCAGACTCAGAACAAGCCTGTAAGTATATGTAATATTTTGTTTCAATGCTTACATTTTATTGAACACAGGTAGTCGATTGCAAGACTGTACTGAATGCAGGCAGCAATGGCGCACTGAAACTTCAGTCCAGGAATTTGCAGGTAATTAAGGGCGTTGCAGAAAAAATGTTCGCGAGTATTCACGATTGCTCACGATTATTCAACATAAACAGCCGCGGGCATCAGCTATGCCGCTGTCTCACCGCAGACTATAGACTGAGTGCGGACTTGCCGTGATCATGGATGGCAGGCAAATGCAGCGGCGGGCGACCAGATCCTGATTGAACTATGCCACCCAAAAATCATAGCCTGCCCGCCCCTTAGCGCAGTAGTACCGTAGCGCCGCAGCGCCGCTTCATTGCATTGCTCACCTCATCAAGCACTAGCCCAGCCACTCGGTATAGACAATACCGTTTTGTATCTGCCCTATGACTTGCGCCTGGTTTTCTGTGCTTTCACAAAAACTCGCGAGTGCGCCTGCGGGTGTGATCTGGCCGCGGTTGATCTGGTTGGACCAGTAATCAAAACCCGCCTGGTCTGGTGCGCGGTGCAAGACATTCTGGTAGAAATTCGTGATCAGCGTCGCCGTGCTGGGGAAAGAACCATACAGTTTCTGGAACTCTGCCGACTGGAAAAATCCTGCAGCCACCTGGGTAAGGCTGACACCATGGTCCATCCTGTCTATCCAGTATCCCAGCCCTGCCAGATCAGGCTTGCGGCCAAAGGCAGCCTGATACAGACGATAAGCCTGGCCAGCCGCGCCATCCAGATCAAAGGCCAGTGCAGCGTCGGTGAACAGCAGACGCTCTACCTGCGTCACAGTGTCAGTACCATCTGTGCCTACCACATCCTTGATGACAAAATTGCCGGTGGTGCCAGTAATCGAATATTCACCCAGCCTGCCCGACATGACGAGAAAATCAGTGCCAGTGCCGCCGTTGATGATGTCATTGCCCTTGCCATTGTCGATGAGATCATGGCCCGCCCCGGCAACGATATTGTCATCGCCAGTCGTGCCAACGAGGTGATCATTGCCACTGGTGCCATAGATATTCTTGCCTGCCACAGAATTGATATTAAGGCCGAGAATATAGTCAGTATTGGCATAGGCCAGATTGCTGACCTTCACAAAAAAATCACCATGGGTATAGCCGCCAGCATAGGCAAAGCTGATGCTGCCGTCAGTGCTGGTATTGGCATAACTGATGTCCACGCCAGACAGCGGATTGCCATTGATATCGGTGATCTCAACCTTGATGCCGCTGAAGGTTTCGCGCCATTCATTGGTGGGGCTGTAGTTGTTGACCGGGTCAGTCGATACCACCAGCGTATAGTTGCCGGGGCCATCCAGATTGAGCTGATACCAGTCCGTCAGGTCAGATGAAGACATCTTGCCAAACGACACCATGCCCTGGCTGACCTGGAAATTGCTGCTGCGTGAGTTCGAATCGTAACCCTTGGTTCTTTCATCGAAAACCGTCGCGTCGCCATATACGTATGCCATAAATCACTCTCTCCGCCCACATCAGGTGGGCACAAATAATCACAAAGCAGTGAAAACCGGAGAGCTAGCTATTGCCAGGCAATGAAATACCCTGCGTGCAGGCAAGCTGCTCATCCATCCTGTTTCTGAGAGACAATCCGCGGTTACCTCTTGCTGCATTAACGCAAACCGCACATGATTGGATGACAGCATTGTCAAAAAGCGTTAAAGATAAGGCGATTTTTGAGAAAGTATAGCGTGGCAGTACCCAAGGTACTGCCACAATCTTGATGACTGCCTACTTCAAAAAACCCCTGACCTCAGCCTGGAATTGTTCAGGCTGGTCCCACATGATGAAGTGGGCGCTGGCAGGGATGCGTTTCAGGCTGACATCTTTTACGTTAGCATAGGCCATTTTGTAGAAGCCATCCATTTGTTCAGGGCTGAGTGGCACACCATTGGGCACGACATACAGGACCGAGGTAGGCACGGCGATGTTTTTCAGCTCTGGCGTCAGGTCTGTCGTGAGCAGCTCATGATAGGCGCGGGCAGAAACATCCGGGTCACTCTTCAAGCCGTCTTCCACAGCAGGCGGGCGCATGGCGGCGTTATTGATCATGCTCTTGATCGTCGCCTCTGTTCTTTGTGCACGCGCTTCTGGCGTAGTGCTACGCATCTTGAGCAGCATATCGTCGGCCACGGGTTTGAGGCTTTGTGCCGTCGTGCCTGGCGGCCCAAACATCACGCCCAAAAACGGCAACATATCCACCACCATCAACTTGCTGATCGCTTGTGGATGGCGCGCCGCCAGCATCATGCCTATGGTGCCGCCCATGGAATGACCAATGACGATGGGCCTGTGCATGCCCTGCACTGCAATATAGCGGGCAATTTCTTCTGCCACTGGTGCAGCCACCGGGCCTTCGGTATTGCCACCGACCGCCTGGCCAGCGAAGCCGGACACTTGCACCAGGTGATAACGATAGCCCGGCACCGCCTTGACCATCTCAGCCCAGACGCGTGGCGAAGAACTCAGGCCAGGCACCAGAATCACATCCTTGCCCTCGCCTTCAGTTTTTACGGTGATGCGCTCTGAACTAAAGCCAGCAGCCCAGGCAGCCACGGGGCTGAGTGCGGCGCAGCTGAGCGCCAGAACGGTTTTAAGCAAATGACGACGGAGTAACATGTTTGGCCTGTTAATCATTATATAAAGAACAGCATTAAAACACAGAAACCATGTGCAAAGCTGAGACTAACGCGTTTCTCCATACGCACCCCACCTTGCTCTGTAGGAGCGGCTTCAGCCGCGAAAACATCACACAAACAGCGATAAGCGACACGGCATGCTGTTCGCGGCTAAAGCCGCTCCTACAAAAAATAAAAAGACCCGGTTTTATACCAGCGCCACACCACCTGCCAGCCTGGCTGTCACCGCATCCCGCACCCTCGCTGGTGCTATCGCCAGTATCGCAGGCCATTTCTCCTTTGCCTGTTGCACGGTCTGCCGCGCAATTTGCATGAGGCGGGCTTTGCGTAAGACCCTGGCCTGGCTCAATAGCTGATCCATGTCTTGCCAGGTAAATGTCTTCAAGCTCGCATCGATGGCCTTGTTGACGCCATAATGGTCAGCAGGTACATCGGCAAACAGGGCCGTCACGCAGACCGGGTCATAGGCCGGAGCGAGTTGCAGGTGGCGGCCATCTGGGTAGATCACGGCCCAGTTTTTCAAATGGGCATCGGTATTGCCCATGAGGATATAGGCGACAAAGCGTCGCACGAATTCTGCCGTGTCTTGCACGGCCTGGCTGGAGAGGTTTTCCAGCACATTCAGGATGGCGGCATAATCGGTCAGCAAGTCCTTGCCGTATTTGTTTTTGGGGGCGTATTGCAGCAGTTGCGCAAATTCTTCCATATGCACACGCCGCCCCTGCTCTGCGCGGTCAAAACGCTTGACCACCAGTAAATCATCAAAGGGCAAGTTGGCTGGTAATTCAGCATCTGCACGCCCGATGATGCTTGCTTGCGCACACTGTATGCCCAGCGCCTGCAACAGGGCAAAGCCGCTCGCCTCATTATGTGCCAGCTCAGGGTGAGTGATAGTTGGCAGCTTGAGTATGTAAGCACCTGGCGCACCATGACGTTTGATCAGATAACGTCGCCCCTCCTGTACCGCAGAAAACTTGGTGACCACGCCGGGTATGGCCGCTGCATCGGCCACAGGGTCTTCGACAAAGCCTGGCTCCAGTACATCCTTGCCCATGGTGGTATGCCACAGGCGCACAGCGTCGGGCACACCTTCACGCGCAGGCACGGGTTCAACTTCCAATGCGCCCATCAGATCATGGCCAGCGGCGGCCAGCAATTCAAACTCATCATCGGTACCACACTGCCGTTCCCGCGCCAGGCGTTCACGGTTATGGCCTTCCGGCAGCAGGTTCTGGAAATACACTGGCCATTTACCATCGGTACGCACCATGCGTATATCCCGCTCAGAACGCAAGATGGCCTGCGTGGCAGCCTCGTTCACACCCTGATAGGCCAGCGACAGTATGGGACGATTGGCATCGCGAATATAGGCTTCATCAAACGACAGCCGCAAGATGTCACCGTAGGCAGACAGATAGCCAATAGCCGTCTTGCCCGTCTCGGGGGTGTGCAGATAGAGGCGCAGGTAGCGGATGGAGGTGGTCATGGCTCAAAGTAAAGTATGGGGAGTAGGTTGGATGACTTGGTAGGTTGGATGACCTGGTAGGTTGGGCTACGCCTTATCAGCCCAACACTGGGCATCCACAGACGTATACGTTATTTAAACGCCCATTGTTGGGCTGGTAAACCGTAGCCCAACCTACGAGGCGCGCCCCGACCTACAGACAAACTACATACGCCATGCCCCCTACCCTCGCTCACGCGCCAGCAAACTATCTACCACGGACAAGGGTGCATCTATCCCCTGCTCTTGCCCCAGGTACTTGCCCCCAGCCTGTATGAAAGACAGCAAGGGCCCCGTCAATTCCTGGGGCACCAGCATCAATTCCAGCCCCAGCGCCCTGGCCATGACTTGTATGGTGGACAGGCGCGGGTCTATCTGCCCGTGCTCGGTACGCACCACCGTCATGCGGCTCAAACCAGCACGCTCTGCCAGCTCAGACTGGGACTGCTTGCTGGCCTCACGCATGGCATTTAACTGCTCAACAATATTGATCATGATAGTACTCATAGTAATCCTGATGAGTATCAATATACGCCAGCATGGGCTTTTTTCAAGTTAAAAATGCGATTAAACTACTCATATTTATATTTATGAGTAGTTTAATACTCATAAATTGAATGAGAAAGCTGCAAGCCCATCGATAGAGTGGCATACTATCAACAAATCAACACTAGCTCTGAATGAGCTCACAACACAGCCATGCCAACAGACAAACTACAAAATGCCATTGATACCGAGCTGCAGTCATGGCTGGCCATCACCGACTCTGGCGACTGGCAGGCAATCGCCAGCACCCATGCACAACAACTGCCACATTTGCTAGCTGCGCGTTTTGACTACGACATCAGCCAGGGTGGCTTTGCCCAGTTTCTTTACAATATGCGGGGACATTTGCTGGCACAGATAGAAGACATGCTGATCGCCGCCAGGGCAGACATTGCGCATGATTATTATGTACAGGCGATCAGCCTGTGTCTGAAAAACAAAGCTGATTACCAGCGATTCCTGGCCAGTAACTATATTGAAGCAAATCCTTTGAAAGACCAGCTACAGTTACTCAGCGTAGCTTATTTTGGCAAGCGCACAGATTTCAAATCCGAGGCCCATGCTTTTCTGGTGAGTGGTCTGCCAGCTTGATGCCTTGCGAGACAAACGACCAGTTATCTGCCATCACCAGCAGCGTGATCACCAGCTTTCATGCGAAAGTTTGTTGGTCTTGGATGGCAGGCTGTCAGATGCAGGCCCTGGCTTGCCCGCATCCTTCAGCCGCGCCAGCTTGACGTTGGTCATCGTCGCCAGCGCCAATAAAATTCCTCCCCACACTGCAAAAAAAATCACCGAGCCCCAACGACTACCATGCATCCAGAAATCTTCATCAGGTAAAAAAGCACGGCTGTCATTCCTGGCCCATGAAGGCAGTTTCACTTTGTGGCTACGAACATAAAATTGCAGCACATATCCATCCTCAGGCACTGCGCCAAATTCCCTGATCAAGTCTTCTGAAAACTCTGTGCTGCTGTAAAAGTGTGTCGCAGCTTTCATGCGATAGTCTGCTGACTTCCAGTAACTGAAGTCCTCGCTTGCAGGCATGCGCCCATGCAATTTCTGGAAAGCGGCCACGTATTCCCTGGTGGCTTTGATGTAAGCAGCGTTTTTCTCATCGACACTGATGTATTGATCGAAGCTGGCAAAGGCCACATACAGCGACAGCAAAAAGTAAGGTATGCCCAGGACAACAAACAAGCCAGTCGCCAACACATTCAACAACTTCAAGGCATAAGTTTTCATACCTTTTTTTGCGTGTTAACTTCATCTTCATCCCGCCAGCCCATGCTACTGATGGCGGCCATGGTAAACATCAATATCCACCACCATGCGCCAGACACAACATCAGCCCAGCGGCTACCGTTCGACCAGAGGTTGGATTCGTAAATATAAGCATGCCTGTCGCTTTTAGACCAGGAAGGGTAAGAAGCCTGGACAGACCCGGCAAGTATGCTCAAGACACAGCCATCTTCCGGAGGTGGACCATATACTGCGATCAATTCCTCAGAAAATTCCTCATTATAATAATCGAGGTCCCCCCGGCCCGTATAGCTTCTGCTTCCTACCCAAAGAGAGAAATCATTCCTGGTGGGTGTGCGTGAATACTTGCTCTTGAAAGCATTGACATACCCGGCAGCAGCCTGGATGGCGGCATAGTTGTCATTATCGATTTTCACATAATGATCGACAGGCACGACTGCCGTATAAATACTGATCAGCAAACCCGGCAAGCCCGCAAGAACAAACAGCAAGCTCATTAAAAAATTGAATGCACGCATACACTATTATGGCTGACCAGCTACCATTCATCAACAGGATACAAGAGCTAGCCGCCATAGGCAGACATGGCACAAGAAAAAAAGTGCTCACGCAATGGCATTGGCTGGCAAGTCATCGCACCAGAAATTTTATCCAGCCGCTGCTGCTTTGGCATCCCTGCAGAGTCAGGCACATATAACACTCCTTGCTCGCCTGAAAACGGCAAATGCAGGCTATAAGGAAAAAAAACATAAGGAGGCTGGCCGCCATCGGCATAACAAGTCAGTATTTTTCCACAGTTATCCGGGGATTGATTCTGGACTTGAGCTACTTCGTTTTTATAACGATTGTGGAACAAGCTGACATCCACATGTGCAGCAAAATCAGACGATGGCAAATACCAGAGCGCCAGCCAAGATGCCAACACCAGGGCCAGCCGCCAGCTACGAGTAAGCCCTTGCTGACTAAAAAACCCCGGCAACAGCATCAGCGCCCTGAAACTGGCGTAAGCCCCAACAGCAAACACCAACAGTAATATCAAGACAAAACCCAGCAAGGAGAGCTGTATATAAAATGCAGAAAAAACCAGCGCCAGCGCGGCAAAAAAACAAACAGACAGCGACGATGAAGTACCTAAGTCTGGAGTCTTCACGGGCAATCGATCAAATCCATGCCCTGCATTCAAGCCTGCCCCATCATTTTGGCAAACCTGGCGCGCATCTCTTCATACGACACATCTTCCTTGCGGCTGGCAAGCAACCAGACATGGCCAAAGGGGTCAGTCAGGGTGCCGCGCCTGTCACCATCAAACTGGTCCGCCACGGCCATGGTGGCTGTGGCCCCCAGCTCAACAGCGCGGGCGAAAACGCTGTCCACATCGTCTACATACAGATGCAGCGAAACAGTAGAGCCACCCAGACTCTGCGGGCCACGATAACCCATGTCAGGGAACTCATCTGCCAGCATGATGTGCGCATCAGCTATATCGAGTTCAGCATGCATGATCTTGCCATTGCCATCATCCAGGCGCACCAGCTCCTTCGCACCAAATGCCGATGTATAAAACTCCAGTGCCGCAATGGCTCCCTGGACGATAAGATAAGGTGTCACGCTACGATTTGCAGCAGTTGCAGGTAAATTGCTCATGGATGACTTTCAGGGTGAGGGGTCGGACAGACAGAAAAACAGCAAGCATCCATCAGCACCTGAGTGCCATGATGCATGCAAACCGGACAGCAGCAGTATGCCTGGGACGCTTGGCCACCAAACCGCCAGCACCTTGGGTATTTGTATTTTATCAATGAAATGGATATTCAGGTAAACGCGATGCGCCAGGCGAATATTTATCTATGCTGCTTACGCTCTCCCATAAAATATTTGCCTGGGTCATATGAGCAGGTAAGATGCTATAAATTCTTGCCATGCCAGACTATCCGTCCATGAATGCCCTATGTCTATTCTACAAAAAGCCTCACTCTTACTACAACAACTACGTAGCCGTTTAAACAGTAGCATAGTTACCCTGATTTACGGGCCAGAGCAAGCTTACGTCGACACAATAAACCGGCGCAAAGCCATGCAAAATGGACGCGAGCAATATCAGGCATATGCAATCAAAAGTGATGGCTTGAAGTTGGTTCCGATAGAAGCCGATTCCATACGGATAGAGCTTGGCAACGACAGCACTGGCAGACCATTACACACTGTTATTGAACTTCGTCCTGAGGGCGTAGCGCACAAGGTCATCACGATCGCTAGCTATCCCGACGATTATAAAGACTTCGACAACATGATATCGCTGCAGATAGAACATTATTATTCTCATCAAGTCAGTATCGCTGTCAGCTACAGGCAAGATACTCGCAGCCCCTATGATCATGGATTTGGATTACCACCGGAAGATACTTACCAATCTGAAGGTGAAGTTGAATATACCTTGTCCACCAAGGAAAGACGCGACCTGGCTTATATGTTCAGCCACTCCTGGGATGGCGTCACACAATCAAGTACGCTGCGCCATGGCTGGGACAACAACCGCAAGCGATGGGCAGCAGCAGTACAAACAGCGAACTGGAAACAAGTCATCACGTTATTGAACAGGGGTGCCAACCCAAATGACTGGCAGTTAAGCGGCGCCACAAAAAATACGCCCTTGCATTGGGCGGCTGAGGCAGCTGCCCCCATCGAAGTAGTTCAGGCCATGCTGGACCTGGGTGCTTGGCGCACGATCAAAAACGCCGCAGGTGAACGCCCTGTCGATATTGCCCGCCGCTACGGTCATGCCCACTTATTCGACCTGCTGGAGCCAGTTATTCTCCATCCTTATCCTATCAGGGACATGGAAATTATCCAGGAACATTTCTGGCATTTCCTGCAAAGAATGAGCAGCATGAAAATACATCAGTTGCGCTGCCCTGAACTTAGCATATTAATGGAGCTGCAAGAGCCACAAATGTCTTTTAGAATACCAGGCATGTACGGTGGAGAAAATTACAAGTTGGATACCGAATCCAGCCATGCCAGACTCGTCATTGAAAGCTACTCCAGCATGGCAAGTTCAGGTGGTTCAGCTCCAAGGCGAGAAATTACTGTCGACGGGTGCAGACAGATAGAATCAGTCCGTGAACAATAAGATGGGTAACTAGAACTCATTTCATAAATAGGATGAGTGCGAACAAGACGATTTGGGATGCAGTGCAAGGCGTGACCCGCTGCTAAGGCTCTTGCCTTAGCGAGGGGCGCAACGCTGCAATGCGCCCAAATCGTCAGTTCCCGGAGGGTTTGCCTCATAACGCGCGCTGGACTGCGTTGGACTCGTTGTCAATAGGCAAAGCTATTGACTGCCTCGTCCGCCTTGCCAGCCCTCGTTATGAGGCAAACGCATCTCACCCTATTTATGAAATGAGTTCTAAACTCACTGCGCCGCAGGATACTTCACATCTGTAATCACCATAAACACATACCCACCATCAAACGGTGCACGGTAAATGCCTTTGGCTTTCAGGAGGTAATTGGCGACTGCCGCCATTTCCCAGGCGTCGTTCAATTCACCGGTCCAGCTGCGCTCTGTCAGTTTTTTAAACTTGTGTTTTTCGCCCAGGCCCTTCATCACTTCCAGGCGTTTGTATAAGGCGGGGGTGATACTGCCATTGCCCCAGCTCCATAGCCAGGTTTTATCGCGTTCGGAATACGAGCCTACAAATTGAAACCTTGCCAGCAATCTTGGCTGGCCCTTGTCTGAAAATATCAAGTCACCCGTTTTCTGGTCCACGTCCCAGCGTTCATAGCTCAAAATTTTGTAATCATCTTCCAGGGATTGCTGCGTGGCCTGCGCATAGCTGGTGCCAGCGGTGATGATCTTTTCCCAGTCAGACTGGCGCGCCTGGGCGCTTGTTGCCAGCAAAGTCAGCAGCAAACTCAACAAAACCAGCAGGCATGCTGACTGCTCATAGCTGGCAAACATCTGCCATGGGCGATAAGACTTGCTTGCTTGCATAGAATCTCCAGCGGAAACATTAGCGCAACATCACAACACCCAGCAGCACCCATGCTATCCCAGAGAAATAAAAAACAAAAAAATTCCAGGAAAGACGGTGATACAAGGCCCATAGCAAAATATAACCGGGTACGAGCAGGCACAACAAGGTCTGCACAATACCATAGCCAAAAATATTCATGGTTACGTATAGATGCCATAACACGAGAAACGCACTGCCTGACAATAATATAGCCATCCCCAGGATATACATATACGCTAAATCCATATTAATTTAATATGACAATGTAGCACAGTGCCTATAAAAATACTGCTTCACCAGGCACAGAAATGACAACCATCCGTGCAGAGTCAGCATGGAGCATACTGCCCTGCTAGGCACAGGTAATATTCACGCGCGCTACTCTCGTACGCAGGCGTGCTGCCTGCTGTTCATCAAATTTAATTCCATCAAGCCAGATATTGTTTAACGCAGGCAGTGCCTCCAGCCGGGGAATAAGTTCTGCTGCATCCAGGCTGGGCATATCGTCAAAATTACCCAGTGACAAATATTCCAGTTGCGGCAGTTGCGTCAGCAAATCCAGATCAGCTATAGTCACTTGCGTCGCCCACAGGTCCAGCGATTTAAGTTGTGTCATGCGTGTCAGATGCGCGAGACCGGTGCCTGTGATTTTGGTCGCACCTATATCAAGTGAGTGTATTTTTTTGCTTGCGCTCAGGGTCAAGGCCATGGCGTCATCGAACTCTGTGCTCTCCATGTCTAGCGCTGCCAGATGCGGATGCGCCAGCATCATGTCGATAATATGCGGTGACAGGGTCGCCCCCTGCATGCCCAATTCGATCAAGGACGGTGCTTGCAAAACCGCGGTAACGTCCTCTTCTGACAAATAGAAATTAGCCCGAAAAATCTCCAGCGAGCTTGCATCAGCAAACCCAGGCAGCTTGCCCGGCCCTTCAATTGCCAGTATGTCCAGCACACGCAAACCCGGGATTTTAATGACATGCTGCATGGCCTTGCGCGTCACGTCACACCACAGCCAGAGATTCTCGACTGATTGCAAGGCTGGCAAAGCTTGCGCCAGCTTGACTGTCAGCGTGGGCAGTTCCGAAAAATTGAGTTGATGTATCGCTCCTTTGGCACGCAAGTTTCTAATATCTGCTGGTTTGATCTTGCCGCTCAGCTCCGCATCATTTCTTTGTTCATCGCTATTTGTCATTGATTATTTCATTCTCTTAAGAATAGTTTTCTTACCTTGTTTCCACACCCAGCAAACGCGCCCCTGCCCCCTCTTCTGACAGAGTATCCAGCGGGTTGCGCAGTTTGCAGGCCTTGATGGACAGGCAGCCGCAGCCTATGCAGTCGCCCAGTTGCTCGCGCAATTCCATGAGCTGGCTGATGCGTTCATCGAGTTCGGTCTTCCATCGCTTTGATAACCTGGCCCAGTCGGCCACGGTGGGGGTGCGGCCTTCTGGCAGTTCTGCCAGCGCCGCATGGATGGATGCCAGCGAGATACCCAGGCGTTGCGCCACCTTGATGACAGCAATGCGACGCAATACATCACGCGCATAGCGGCGCTGGTTACCCGCATTGCGCTGGCTGTGGATCAAGCCTTTGGCTTCGTAGAAGTGCATGGCCGATACCGCCACACCACTGCGCGTCGCCACCTCACCCACTGCCAGTGGTTTGCCTATATCTTGCGGATTAATCCTTGCCATGAAATTCTCCTTGACCTCAAGTTAAGTTGAGGTTTTACACTAGCTTTCATCACCCTTCAAGCATTATTTCCGGAGAAATGAAGATGACTGCAACAAACCCTGCTGAACAAAACCTGCAACATCAGGAACTCGTGCGCCGTCTGTATGAAGACTGCTTCAATACCGGCAAGCTTGAGCTTGTGCCAGAAATAATCGCTACCGACTTTAGCAGCAACCGGGGTGAACATGGTCATGCTGAATTTACCGCCAATATCGCAGGCTTGCGCAAAGCCTTCCCTGATGTGCACTTCGTGATTGAAGATATCTTTGGCGCGATGGACAGGGTGGCCGTCAGGTGGAGTTTCAATGCCACTCACAGCGCCCCGTTTGCTGGCACGGCTGCCACTGGCAAAGCCGTAACGCAGCAAGGCAATGTCATTTACCAGATCAAGCATAACAAGATCGCACAGGCCTGGGTACAGATAGACAGGCTGGGTCTCATGCAGCAATTAGGGGCATTGTGATTGCAGGCTCTTCATCAACGGCAGTCAAGCACGCGGCGCTTGCACACATAGTCACGCAAGGGCGCAGGGAAATTCTTTGGATCACGCGGCTTGTTCAAGGCATATAAACCTGGCTCTATCTTGTCTATATGCTTGTTTGCCTGATTTAATACTTGCCTGAGTTCGGTATCACTCAAGACATCCAGCAGGGCAATCGCTAATTCAAGTTTGTCAGTTTCGTCGCTGACATTGCTACCCAAAAATGGAAAGAACCAGGTCTCGCCGGTTTTTAATCCTGCATTTGGTTTTGCACCGGCTTTCATCAAAATTTTTAATAACTGGGGTGGGCTTTCTAGAATGCGTGGCACCAGCTTGATAAAAACACTGGTCACACCTCCGCCATTGACTTGATTCAGCTCTTCCCCATTTAGCCGCATCCTTTGATCAATCTGAGCGATCAGTTGCTTATTATCCGAGACCACTTCCTTGAACTGATAATCGTCCTTGCGTCTATGCCTGCGCAGCGTCCAGGACAAAGCAGGAGAAAACAAGCGATCATCTTCATAATGAGTTTGCAATATCGTCTGCGGATCACAACCAGTTTTTAAAACAGCCAGTATCAACTCCGGTGGAAACTCCGCAATAATAAGGTTGAGCAAAGGTGCATGACGCTCTCTGCCTGCGATAGTCACCGATATGCTTTGGCATAAATCCAGTTTTTGCGAGTTCAGCACTTTGATCCATTGCAAATGATCATTGCGCTTCAAGCTCGCGTCAAACAATTTTTTCTGGTACACACTATTATTTTCTGGCGTTTCATCAACAATATTGGGCACTATGCCAAGTCGCCATAATTGCTTGCCTTCACAATCAATCGGCAGTTTCAATGCCACCAAAGCCTCAAGGAAATCCAGTCGTCTATAAGCATGCAAGTCGCTTAACACTCTGCACACTTCTTCTTGACTTTGTTTGGCACTGAAATATTTAATATCGGTTTTCCCCTGCTGATAAAATGCCGGGGCAAGCAAGCTAAAGATGGCGAGATCATGGCGTTTAATCGCGCAGTCCCTGATCACAGAAGAAAGCTGCATCAGCGGCATCCAGGGCTTCGACGAACCATCACCCTTTGTTTCTTCCTCAATACGCTGGCGCAGAGCGGCCTCATTACCATTACATGCTTCTGCATACAATTCAGAATCGCGTGGGTTGATGCTGCCGTCGAGATAATCGCGCTTTTCTTTTTTGCTCTTTTCCAGGGCATCGTAGCTGGACTTTTCTACACTGGCCTCACGCTCCAGATCAATACAGAGTGGCAGGCTGGATTGCTCAAAGCTGGCCTTCCAGGCAGAAACATTGTAAGGATACTGAATATCTGCTTTCCTGACGAAACCCACATTGATACTACGACCAGGAAATTTTACTTTCCCCTCAAGCAGCGCAGTAATGCCTCGTTTCTGATCCTGCGTCTGCGTCTGTTCCTGTGCCTCATATTGAGGGAAATGCTCAGCTTTGCAGACTGTGGATGAGCGCATCAGAGCACGGCTTTTCTCTTGCCCGGACTCATTCTGAAGCACATACGGACCTCTGTTCAAACCCGGGAATAAAAAAACCTGGTTGATCTGGTACAAGCCTGCCGGCAAGACCGTTCTGGCCTGCGTGTCCGATTCACGAAAACTGTAATTCGCCAGCGCGGGCAAGTCCCGCAATGGGCGGCCATTCAAGCTCACGGTTTGATCACCAAATGAAGTAAATGAGGCGACCACACGCTTATCGCTGCTCATCTCAACAAGCTGGACTCCGCCCTCCAGAGCCTCCAGTATGGCGTTGCCATATCTGTCCAATACGATGTCGTCGGTAATGCGTACAGAAGAGACTATAGTCAAGCCCAGCGGGGTTTGTGCACTGCCGAGCTCAGGCCGGATATACGCTGTCGCTGTGACTTTTTCCAGCACCACAGATCTGCTTAGCAGGGCAAATTTTGCCTGCCGGAATTTAGGTTGTAGCGAACTAAAGAAAACCAGCCCCCCCAGCAATACACAGGCAAGCAGCAACTGGATTATGCCTATGGTCTGTACTAGCCGCATTGACACCGAGGTGCTATTTGACAGCAGTGCCAGTGGCGGGAACAACATGACCAGGAAAAGCGGGACGACTATCATCAATACCTGCCCCATTGCCGCTTCACCACCGTGCCTGGCACCCATCCCTAGCAGCATGTATAGCATGAAGCAGCCTGCCACCAGGCCGGGAAGATACAGCCACAAGGCCCAGCGCAATTTGACGACAAGTGAGGTAAAGCGATCCGGCTGATTCATAAGCGTGGCAAAGATGGGCAATTGAGATGTAACTTCGAGGACGACAAACAAACACAGAGAGTATCCATACCGGATGAGTATCTCAAGCTTTTTGTGCCGTTTAACCTGGAATATACAGTTTGCTTGCCAGCGAAAGTACCAGTTAAGAGGGAATCAAAATAGTGTCAGCTTTTTGATCGCTAACAGGGCAAGTTCAATGCAAGGCACCGGAAAGTAAAATGTTTTTCCCTTGCGCCTGCGGCACAGCAGATAACAAAGACTTCGCAACATCAGCCGCTGCGACTGGCCGGTAGTTTGCAGGAATGAGGAAGCCAAATACCTTGCTGAATGCGAGCCCCAGTTTTTCACCGCGCCGCACTGGCTGGCCTAAAGCATCCCGGTCACCAACCAGCAGAGAAGGCCTGGCGATGACCAGCCCTTCAAAGGCCAGTTTTTCCAGCGCCTCTTCCAGTTCACCTTTGACGCGATTATAGAAAACCCCAGAGCTGGCGTCTGCCCCCATGGCGCTGACCAGCCCCAGTTTTTTGACGCCCGCAGCCTGTGCTGCCCTGGCCACAGCCAGGTTGGCATCATGGTCAACGGCACGAAAAGCCTGCTGGCTGCCAGCGACCTTAATGGTCGTTCCCAGCGCCAGATACACTTCATCTGCCTGCGGCAAACCCGGCAAGCTGGCAAAGTCGACGACATGCGCTGTCAGTTTTGGATGTGCCATCGAGGGTAGCTTGCGGCCAAGGCTATGCACTTCAGTCACGCTGTCATCAGCCAGCAGGCCCTCAAGAATTTCCTTCCCTACCATGCCGTTTGCCCCGGCGATGATGACTGTTCGCTTTGCCATGCCAGAATTCCCTGATGAATTGAATGACTGTCTCGTTGCTTTATCTCCTGCAGACTGCCATTCTAAGCCAGCTCGCGCAATTCAGCCTGCTTATATCAAACAGCCACCACAGGTAGCAAAGTCCGCAATCTCAGGGTGATCATCAAACCCACGCTGAGTATGCCGCCCAGCAGCATGACCACGCCAGTCCAGCCGTGGCTGGCCCAGACCATGCCCGTGAAGGAACCAATTAGACTGGAACCCAGATAGTAGAAACACAGGTAAATCGCAGAAGCAACTGCCTTGTAGCCCTGTGCACGGCGAGCCACCCAGCTGCTGGCGACTGAATGAGAAGCAAAGAAACCAAAGGTGAACAAGGCCACGCCAGGGATCATGACAAGCAGGGAGTTCGACAGGCTCAGCAGCAAACCCACCATCATCACCAGCAAGACTATCCACAGCACACCACGGCGGCCTATACGGTCTACCAGCCGCCCTACCCATACCGAGCTGCCCATGCCCAGCACATACAGCAGGGCAATCGCCCCCGCCGTACTCTGGCTAAAGCCAAACGGCGTACCCTGCAGGCGGTAGCCTATATAGTTATACACACTGACGAAACAGCCTGTCAGCATGAAGGCCAGGCAGAACAACATGCACAGGCCACCATCGGCCAGATGCAGGCGTACGCCCTGATGCAGGCTGTCCCAGACCCGGGCAGCTGGTTTGAAGTTGCGCGCCAGCGGCAGGCTGCGCCAGAATTCCCATGCGGCATAAATGCCAGCAACACCGATCACCGCCATCGCCGTGCGCCAGCCAAAGTGATCACTCAACAGGGCTGACAGCAAGCGCCCTATCATGCCGCCCAGGGCACTGCCAGCGATATACAGGCCCACCGCCGTGCCCATGGCAGCGGCCTCAATCTCTTCGCCCATATAAGCCACCGCCACTGCAGGCATGCCCCCCAGGGCAAAACCCAGCAAGCCCCGCAAGAGCAGCAACTGGCTAAAGTCTTGCGTCAGCGCGCACAAGACCGTGGCAATGGCCGCCAGAGCCAGCGCCGCCACCATCATGGGCTTGCGGCCCACACGTTCACTGATGGCGCTGCTGATCAGCAAAGAAAACGCCAGCGATAAAGTCGATATCGACAAGACCCAGCTACTTTGCGCCGGTGTCAGCGCAAATTGCAAAGCCAGCGAAGGCATCAGTGGTTGCATGCTGTACAACAATGAAAAGGTAGAGAAACCGCCAAATATCATGGCGCGGGTGATATGCCGGAATGCTGGCGTGCCTGCGGCGATGCGGGTGGGCCGGCTTATTTGCTGCGACGGGCTAGTGCTGGCGACGGTCATGATGGTGTGGCTGGACGATCAGGGAGTGCCCATCTTATATTTGCGCTTTTATAGCGTCCAATATATATTTAAGGCGTTAGTAATACATTTTTTAGATGATTGAATGATGGGCGCGGTTGTGATTTCGTAGGTTGGGCTACGCTTCACCAGCCCAACACTCGGCGCTTGAATAAAGTATACGTTTGTTGAGGCCCAGTGTTGGGCTGATAACCCGTAGCCCAACCTACACCAACCAATTTACACTCTCCCACACCCCCATGGAACTCCGCCACCTCAAATACTTCATCGCCGTCGCCGAAGAACTGCACTTCACCCGCGCCGCCGAGCGTCTGCACATAGGCCAGCCGCCGCTCAGCCATGCCATACAAATGCTGGAGGCCGATGTCGGTGCGCAGTTATTTGAGCGCAGCAAACGCTGGGTGCGCCTGACGGAGGCTGGCAAGCTGTTTTTGCAGGATGCGCGGCATATCCTGGCCCTGTCCGAGCAGGCCAGCGAAAACGCCCGCCGCGCCCAGCGTGGCGAAACGGGCGAGCTGCGCATAGGCTTTACTTTCTCGACGCCGTTCACGCCCCTGTTTGCCGCCATCATCAACAGCTACCGCCAACAATATCCAGATGTGAAGCTGACCTTGCGCGAGATGGCAACCAATAAGCAACTCGAAGCCTTAAGCCAGCACCACCTTGATGTAGGCTTCATACGCCCGCCAGAAGGCGGCGAGCTGGCGCGCGGAGTATCGTCACCACTGCGCTTTCGCAAACTGCGTGAAGACCCGCTGGTGGCCGTGCTGCCGAGCACCCATGTGCTGGCGAAAAAGAAAAAAGTCCCGATGAAAGACCTGGCACAGGAACCCTTCATCATGTACCCACCCAGCGCAGGCACCGGCATTTACCCGCACATATTGCGGCTATGCCACGCTGCAGGCTTTGCCCCAAAAATCGCACAAGAAGCCAACGATGCCTCCACCATCATCGGCCTGGTGGCAGCAGGCTTTGGCGTCTCCATCTTGCCCGGCTCGTTTTACACTATTCATTTTGATGGTATCTGTTACCGCCCTATTGCAGATGCAGAAGCGACCACCTCACTGCTGCTGGCCCAGCGCAAGGGTGAAATGTCGCCACTGGTGGATGCGTTTGTGAAGCTGGCTGGAGGCCTGGTTTGACGAGAGCATTTTTAAATTAATCCCGTACTTAAACACAGGCCTCAGGCATTTTGCTGATAAGCTTGCTTTTTCACATGCCCTCGCAGGATCTTCAAGCACTTGCCATTTAGGCAAAGGCAGACAGTGTGCGAGCGTCATAGCCAACCTCACCTTCAACACCATGATAAGAACAGCCACGCCAGCAGACGCCGCCGCCATCGCAAGCATCTACAACCACTACGTCGCCCGGACCACAATCAGTTTTGAAGAAAACCCCGTCTCTGAGCAGGAAATGAAGCAGCGCATCGAGAATGTCAGCGCCAGCCTGCCCTGGTATGTAGAAGAGCAGGATGGTGAAATCCTTGGCTATGCCTATGCCACCCCATGGCGGGTGCGCAGTGCTTATCGGTTTTCTGTGGAAAGCACGGTCTATGTCGCCGCCAGCCATGCTGGCAAAGGCATAGGAAAGCGCCTGTATCAAACCCTGATCGCCGACCTGCGCCAGCGCGGCATCCACGTTGTGCTGGGCGGCATCGCCCAACCCAACGTCGCCAGCGTCGCCCTGCATGAAAGCCTGGGCTTCGAGAAAGTCGCCCATTTCAAGGACGTAGGGCGCAAGTTTGAGCAATGGGTGGATGTAGGGTACTGGGAACTGCGGCTGGATTGACAACATGAAAAACAACTGGAGCATACGCCCGGCAACGCACGCGGATATCGCCATCATTACCCGCCACCGCTTCCATCGTGAAGATGAACAACAACAAGACCTGGATGCTTATGCTAACTGGCTGGCAGGCACACTGGCGGCGGGCAATTACCTAGGCTTGCTGGCCCAGTCTGGCGACACCGTGGTCGCTGGTGCTGGCCTTTCGATACTGGACTGGGGGCCAATCCGGGGTGATACACAAGGCCATCGCGGCAGGATAGTCAATGTCTATACCGCACCAGACTGGCGCAGACTGGGTATCGCCAGGGCACTGGTCGCAGGCGTGCTGCAACTGGGCAAAGAGCGCGGCCTGAAAACATTCAATCTGAGTGCTTCGGAACAAGGCCAGGCGCTGTACCAGGACCTGGGCTTTGTTTCTTATCCGACGGAGATGATATACAGAGCATGAAGGCAGAACAGCAAGCCAAGTCCTTCTTTGGTATTCGCAGCGAGATCAGAATGAACAGCAGCGCATTGGGCATTTGCCATTCTTGACTAACACCGCTCTTGCAAGGACCTTTAACTCGAGAATAACCTTCACTGCAAAAAATACTTCGCCACCAGACCTCGATGTAAGATCAAGGTCATTTCAATCAAACAAATCCATATTAGCAGGCACAATAATCTGCGGCTTTTTGGGCATTTTGGGCTTGATGATCCTGGCCACCTTCTCCACTGGAGGTTTAGGGAAAAACTCGCCAAACATGCGTTCTGCCGGATATGGCCGCAAGAAAGCGCGGGCAAATTCCGGGTCGCGGCAGGATAGCCAGTCGTCAAAGTCTTCTGGTGGCACGATGACGAGGGAGCGTTTTTCTTCGCCGGGTTTGTGGAAGCGCTTCATGAGCGGATGCTCGTCGGCGTTGATGGTGATCTGGGTGAAGGAATAACTGACGCTGCCGTCTTCCTGTGGCCACTCCTTGTACAAACCAGCGACGGCAAAGTCGGGTTCTTCGATGAGACCTATGCGCCAGCGTTCTGCCTCACCGCTTTCATAATTGGGTTCAAAGAAGTTTTGCATGGGCACCAGGCAAAGCTTGCCACTGTGCCAGGAAGGCGCATAGCTGCGCAGTGCCCCCAGCGTCTCTGCCCTCGCGTTCATGGTAGAAAAGCGTTTAACGCCGGGCTGCATTCTTGACTTGGGTATCATGCTGTAGGCACCCAGCAAAGCCTGGCGATTGCCATCTGCATCATGCACGATGATGGGGGCATCATAATCCTGCCAGACTTCAACATCCCAGGCTTTCATGCTCTTGCCGTGGACTTTAAAGTATTCCATCAGCTCTGGACGTGTGGGGGTGTAGTTAATGCACATTTTAATTATTGCTGAGGTGGCAGACGTGTTGAAGATCGCTATTTTCTCACAACATCAGCCATGGTAAAAACCACCCGCGATTACCGCCCTGCTGCACTTGCACAGTCTGGCCTTGTCTGGTTATAGTCCTGTCTGCATATTATTCAAAAAACAATCCGGAGACCAGGACATGTATCTTCATCACTATGCCGAACCTTTGCTATCCAGGGCATTAGCCAGCCTGCTCTTGCTTGGCGCCTTCAGTGCACATCATGCCAGCGCGCAAGAAGCCGCCAGCTTCAGCATGACAGCCAGCAACCCTGCACTGTCTGGTGAGCCTCTGGGCATCAGCCTCAAGGGCTTGCAGCCAGGCCAGACGGTCAATATCCTTGCCGAGCGCCGCTTTGCCCCCAATGCGCCCATCTATATGTCAACTGTAGAAATGCAGGCCGATGCGCAGGGTAATATCACGCTGGCCACAAGCGCATCAAAAGCAGGCAGCTATACCGGTGTGGATGCGGCTGGCCTGTTCTGGTCCATGCAACCCAGCAATAAAGTCGATGCAGACTGGCAAGCCGCAGAAACCCGGCTGACCGCACTGGCAGGCCAGCAACAACTGGCACAAATGAAGTTTGCTCTGCGCAGCAGCATCACACCCGTCAAGACTGAAACCATCGGCGGGCATGCCGGTACTAAGATTTACCTGCCCGCCACCAGCGTCAACGCTGACAGCAAACCACCTGTCGTCATCATCCTTGGCGGTTCTGAAGGCGGTGATTCTGCCGGACGGCGCTTTGGCCTCAAGCTGGCAGCCCGCGGCTTTGCTGCCGTCAGCTACCCTTACTACTCGCCCAACACACCACGCGGGCAGGAAGTGCCAGGCTTGCCCAAGGACTTTATCGACATCCCCATCGATGGCCTCGATGCCCTGTATAAAACCCTGGCCGCACGCAATGACATAGACAGCAGCCATATCGCCTTGATGGGCGGCTCCAAAGGTGCAGAGATGGCATTGCTGTCTGCCAGCCTGTTGCCCTGGGTCAAAGCCGTGGTCGCCATCGCCCCCAGCGACCTGGTGTGGGAAGGTTTTGCCATGGACAGGCTGCTCGAAGCTGGCCGCTATGGCAGCTTCAGCTATCAGGGCAAACCCCTGCCCTTCACACCCAATGCCGGGCTGGACAAGGCCTTTGCCACCACCCAGCCTGTGCTGGGCCATATCTACATAGAAGGCCGCAAAGCCAACCCTGAACGCGCCAAAGCTGCCCGCATCGCGGTAGAAAACTTCAAGGGCAAACTCTTGCTGATTGCCGGTGGCGACGACCAGATGTGGCCAGCGCTGGAAATGGCCAACAACATCGTCACCAGCCGCAAAGCTGCGGGGCTAGAGACAGAGCTACTCTCCTTCCCCAAAGCCGGGCACCTGGTCGGTGGCGATGGCTATAGCCCCAATGATTACCAAACACCGTTTGCCATGGGTGGCAATGCCAGAGAAGACGGACAGGCACAGACTATTGCCTGGCCTGCGACGATGGCGTTCTTGAAGAAGGCTTTGCAGGGTGGGAAGTAGTGGCAGGCGGGTAATCGTGATGTAACATGCAGGGTAGAGAGTTATCTTGCACCACACTTACCCTCTACCTGGAAGGAAGCAGTGTCCATGGTATCAAGCGCATCAGTAATTGAAAGCAATATGAATCCGACATACTCGTTTACATCCAATCTTTTCAGTGTCCTGCCTGGTGAAGATGACGAGACCAATCCGGCGTGTTATGGAAAAGAACTGGGCAACTGGCTATGCGTGAAATTCAAGGAGCTTGGCTACGAAGTTGAAGAGTTGATACCTGAAGACTGGGGCTGGTGTGTCATGTGCAGGAGAGATAGTTATTTGCTTTGGGTAGGCTGTGGTTCCCTGCTGACAGAAACCGCCGCGGAAAATTTTGATCCAGCCGTTACGCCAAAGCCATCAGATATCATCTGGCGTGCCTTCGCGGAAGTGGAAATTCCATTTTTCTATTTCAAGTCACATTTTTTAAGTATGCTGGGGAAACTCGATACAAAAACAGCTTATGAAAAATTAGATCGTGAATTGAAACAAATACTAGAGCAGGAACCCGGTATACATTTTTGCGAAGAGCCTTAAAAGCCCTCTCCGATCTTTGCCTCTCTTCAAGATCAAGTCAAGGTATGCTGAGACAGGCAATTGTACTAACCTGTCAAGGAAAGCCATTTCGTTCTTTATCTGTGTTTCCGGTTCGTTCAAATAGAAAATTCCGGTGCATGAAATGCGCTGTCGTGCATGAAGGCAGACAGCGCTGGTGCATGGCATAACAGTGATTACCTGTAGTGTGGGAGATTTCAAGGCTACTGGGGTAGCAGCGCTTAACCCTTAGGATCAGGCCAACATCTCAAAGCTAGCCTATCCGCACCACTCCTAGCCTCTCCAGATAAGCCGCTAGCTCTTGCGCTTGCTCATGCAGGATAATTGCATAGGGATAGATGGATGTCTGCTTTTTGAACAGCAGGCTGACATGCTGGCCAGGCAGGTAGAAGTGGCGCATTTCGCGCTTCCAGGCCAGGACCTTGCCTGCGCTGCCGACGCGGTAATAGCTGGCGATATTACCCTGGAAGTGATATTCGGCATTGAAGGGAGCCGCGGCTTTGGCGACTTTGAGCATGCGGTTTGTGCTGTTTCTGGCAAGCCAGTTCCAATACGGGCCAAAGAATTTTTCATTCTTTGCGATACGCTTATTCTTGTCCCAGTGCAGGACCAGCATGATCAGGAAAAAAACAGCAAATGCCACCTCTAGCCTGATACCATGAAACAGCAAGCCACCCAGTGCAAACAGCAGCACACACAGACACAAGCCGGCAATGCTCAGATATTTGACGATGGTCGTCAGCCGTGCTGCCGTTTTTGCTGGCATCATGCGCTGGCGTAATGCCTTGAAGCGGCCATGCAGCAACTGTTGTAACTCTACATCCAGCCTAGCTATAAAGGCCGGTGTGATATGCGTATTG
Organism: Undibacterium pigrum; assembly: GCF_003201815.1. Classification (GTDB taxonomy): domain Bacteria; phylum Pseudomonadota; class Gammaproteobacteria; order Burkholderiales; family Burkholderiaceae_D; genus Undibacterium; species Undibacterium pigrum. The sequence continues at coordinate 101,929 of NZ_QJKB01000007.1, read as the reverse complement.
AGTTGTAATTGCGCATGCCCCTGGCCTGCAGTATGGATAGTTTCTGGCATGGTAGATGACTGGGTTTAGCGAGAAATTGGCAGTCTAGCACAGGCCACAAAGCGTACAAGACTGCCGCAGCAATGCATTTACTCTTCCTCTTCCAGTGCTTGTGGCATGGCCTGGCCTGGCTTGCTGGCTTGCTGGCTTGCTGGCTTGCTGGCTGGCTTGCTTGCTTGCTTGCTTGCTTGCTTAAAGAGTTTGCGATTTTTCTCATCTGGCAAGGAAATCATTGCATAATTGCTAGCACTCAACTGTCCGGCCACTTCAGGTGAATCAGCAAGACCTGTGAGAAGAATGACGCGAATAAAAATTTCACGCAAAATACGGAGACTTCATGCATAAAAAGATCACTGGCATCCTGGCAGTTAGTTTGTTGGGAACGATATTGGCAGGCTGCGGTGGCGGCTCAGGCGGTGGTAGCAGCAATGTGCAGGATAACAGCACGCAAATCCCGGTCAGCACTGGCCTGGTGCCCGTGATATTGCCGGGGCCGGTTCCAGCAGATTCTCCTCCGCCGCCAGCGGGGGCAACGTACTCCATGTCATTGGCGATCCCGCCACGCCATCAGTGGAATGCCAATTACGGTTATTGTGGTGAAACAGCCTTTATCAGTGCGGGTTTATATTATGGCCAGTATGTGTCGCAATACACGGCGCGCGATGCGGCAACCCCGGGCATCAACCAAACCGACGAAAAAAGCCAGTTGCTTGTGTCAGTCAATGATTTGACAGCCGCAGCCAATATGCATCTGACGGCAGTTGAATGGGATGGGCAGGCAAACATGGTTAGCACCAACCAGTATCTGGCCTGGATCAAGGGCCATGTGCTGGCAGGCTATCCTGTGATCATGGGGGTCTATGTCAATTGGTATGCGCCTGGTGGCAATCCCTCGGCAGGTTTTTCCAGCTATGACCATATCGTGCCGGTCAATGGCATTGCCTCCAACCACCCTTTGGTGCCGGGTTTTAACCAGACTTACTACCCTGACGATATTTTGCAGATCAGTGACAATGACGGCACCAACAATGTCAACTACCCCAATCAGTTTACGGCGCCACCTGTCGCGGCAGCATATTTGTTCCAGTATGGCTTCGACAAGTTCCAGATGACGCGGGTACAGGCGAATGCACCAACTTCGCCACCTTATTCGCTGGCCTTGCACACCAATAGCAGCAATCAAAATTCAGCAGTGGCAATCACCGGTATCATCGACTTGAATAAGGAAACTGTGCCAGTGCGCCTGGCAACGAATTTGAACTACGAAAACCCTGCCATGAGCAAAGGCTCAAGCACGCCGCCAGCAGCAGCTCCATTGACACTGACCGCCACCGTTTACGGTTTGACCGCTGGTGTTAAATATAATGTGTATCAATACAATTCACTGAAGGCCATACCCAATTCATCCTTCAACGCCAATGCCGGCGCGGCTTACCAGAGCTTTACTTTTACTGCCACCAGTTCTACCTATGAGCTGCCGCCGGTAAAAATCATGTCTGACCAGACGGCGGCTTTCCGCGCAGTGCCAGCGTCGGCACGTTGAAGCAGCTTTAGCCACGAACAGCAAGTACAACATTGCCCGGATTACACTTATAGCCAGCACTAACGAATGTTCGCGGCCAAAGCCACTCCTGGCTACAAAGCTGTAAGTCAGGCAATGACGTAATTCGTTCCCTTGAAACGAATGCTGCCATCCTTGTATCTGGCAAATTCCATCCATTCAACATAATCAAAACCTCGAATCATCGAAGCTCGGTAGCACTGCACAGGTTTATCAAGATTCAGACTAACAGGCCAGAGACGGTCCCACTCATCCAGGCAACGCTCTGCCTCTACCTCATGTACAGCCTCTACGTGCAACTTGGCTGGATCATCCGGGTTACGACTATACCTGTCCCATGGCAGGCCGGCCTTGCGCAAGAGGGCGATGCCGCTAAGTTCGGCCAGGTTCTTGATTTCCATCGCAGCTTCCAGCGTCGTTCCAGGATAAATTTCTGTCCAATGCTGGCCGGGGTAGAATTTTTCACGATAATCCACTACCGGGCACTGCCCCTTGCTGTTGATCCGCGCCGCATATTTTCTGACTTCGCTATCAACAAAATTCCAGGCCCGGTTTTCCCAGTTGATACTCATTGCATCGAACACACAAGCCTTGCCTGGTATGACAAGCGCCTGGGTACTGACAAATGCTTCACGCCTGGTAAGACAACGCACCAGATGCTTGCCATTTTTTAGCTTCGCGGCTGACTGCGCAAGATCGCTAGCACTCAGCACCTGCTCTACCGGTGCCACGTCGCAAGTGAAATAAGGGATTTCATATAAGGTGACGGGGATCATTATTTGCTCCGGAATAAATTCCATATGCTGGACGTGCGTGCAGGATAATCACGGTAATTGTCTACAGTATTTTATAGTTTATTTTACTGGATTGGGGAACTGATCATGTCTGCCGCATAAAATATAATTCCCCCCCCTGCTGCTTCACTATGCCGCCTGAGTTATCTTCAAAGTCTGCATGCAAATCAATATTCTTCCTCATCAAAATAAGTCTCTTCAGGCTTCCATAACGGACGCTTTTCCCAGTCTTGCAGATAATGTTTTTCAGGGCCAAAGAACACACTGATATTCATCACGGCATCAAGCTCGACCTGTTTATCTTGAACAAAAGAACCATAACAAGCGGCACCACCAAACATGATATTGGCGTTGGCGCCTTCTGCAAGACGGGCAGTCCAGGCCTGGTAAGCGGCATCTTTATTGCATGCAGCAGTCTTGGGATAATCTTCCCATGCGTATTCAAAAAGTTCATCGCACAGCTGCGGCGTCGCCGCAGCTTTTGTTTTTGATTTTGATTTTGGTTCTATTTTTTTTACTGGTTGATTGTTTACTGGTTTATGGTTCTTGCTTGCTGGTTCATGGTTATTGGTTGCGATCTGAACCGCTTGTGATGTTGTTTGTGTTTTTGCAGATGTGTTTGCATGTGAGGCTGGATATAAGTTCGCTTCTGATCTTGTTTCTGATTTCACAAACTCCTCATCTGCATCTCTTATCCCATTTACCCTGGCACCACCCCAGCGCGCCTTGTTGGCCGACTTGGCACGATCAGCCTTGGCCCGGTACAAAGCCAGTTCCTCTTCACAACGGCTATGGGTATGACCTGCATCTGTGATCACAAAGAAATCAGACAAGACATCGCTCACTTCTTGCAGATGTGCGCGCATGCCTATCAGGCGCGCCACTTTTTCTGCGTCGGCTGGCAAGGCAGTTTCAGTGGTGTAATACAAGTCCAGCATACGGCGGTAAGCCAGGTCTTCCAGCAAGCCAAGATGACGGGTGTGCGAGGCATAATCGCCCAGGTGGAAAGGATAGAAATTCATACCTGGCCTCCCACTGTGCTTGCTACCTGGCAGCGCTTGATATAGTCGGAGGCCAGCCCTGGATTTGCATGGCCGTGCGTGTACGTCGGTATCATCATATTCAATGAAGTCCTTAAAAAATGCGTGATGAAACACAGCCAGATGAGCTGTGTGTGGAATTAATTATTGAAAGTGCAGTTTTGAAACTACTGTTTTGAAATACGGAAGAGCAGCAATGTACCGACGTGCTAAGTATGCGAATTAATGTGCGGAGAGTTCGCGACGAATGCGCAACGAATGCACTGCAAAATACTATGCAAATGCAATCCGGAAAAGAGAGAGAATAAAAACGTCAGGCTTGGGCATAAGATGCACGCATCCCCCGTAAGGATGTATAGTACACAACTCGCGTACTCCTTACAAATTTTTCTTAATACCTGTTTTTATCGTGGATGAACCGCACATCGCTGCCAGTATGAACATTGATGCAAAGTTCGTTTGCCGTCAAAGTGGCTGAAAATTTGAACGCATTCATCGCTGTATCATCCCCAAGAAAAACTACCACCAGGAACATACCTTGATCATCCAGTTCTCTGCCAGCGAAGCAGCCATGGACACCGAATATGAGACCGTCACCACGGGCGTCACCAATGGTGAAGAATACCTGCTATTCCAGCGCCATGAAATCCACGGCGATGAAGACGACACCGGCGTATATATCGAATACCAGGATCAGTGCCAGGCCGGTGAAAACATCGTCGCCAGCGTGAGCCTCAGCAGAAACCTGCTCACCGTCATACTCGCCGCCCCCTTATACCAGCGCAAAGAGATCAGCAGCTTTGAAATCTGCCTCAACATCAGCGACGCGCAGTTCACGGCGCTCAGGCAAGGGCTGGAGTTCACGTTTTGGGACAGGATGGATCAGTTACTTATCGTAGAATAAGATACATACATATCCGGCGCGGACACATGCCCCACTTCATACACCTGCACATGCGCAGGAAAACCCGCGGCCAGTGCGGCAGTTTTAGCCACTGCCGCATCGCGCCATAAAGTAAAGCGCACCAGTGTCCATTCATTGGGATCAAAAGCCACCAGTGTTGCCAGCACGCCGTCTTGCTGGCTGAGTCTTTTTGCGGCGCCCGTTTCTTCTTCACGCAAGCTGCACAGTGCGGTGTAAGGCGCGATACTGCTGATCTGGCGAGTGGCGAATGTGGCGCTGCGCACCTGCTCACCGACATGGCTATGCCATACCGACCATTGCTTGACCGCAGGCCAGCCAAAGGCATGCGAGACGGCCCTGAAGCCATCGCCGCAGAGAAAATTGTTCATGCCCTCATTGTCATGCCACAGATAAAAAGGGGCGTAGACATTCTGGCTCGATGCCGTGGCTATGCTGTCTTTGCTGGTGTGCAGATAAGCTTTGAAAGCCAGGCCAGGGAAGTTGTCCAGCATATGCCCCTTGCTGGCGATGCGCTGGCGCACGATGTCCATGTCATAGTCGGCAGGGAGGGTGAAGTTGTATTGCATGGCGAGCATGTTTAGCATCCTTTAATTAATATTTTTTCTTCCGTTACCATCACAGGGGAAAGGTAAAACTTCGTAGCTTGGGCTTGGCCTCGGCAGTCTATGCATTGTAGGTTGGGCTACGGGTTATCAGCCCAACACTGGACCTTTAATAAACATATGCCTTATTCAAGCGCCGAGTGTTGGGCTGATGAAGCGTAGCCCAACCTACGAACCCGGCCCAACCTCCTTAATTGCACAGCCTCACTCATACCGCGCCACCCCGTCATATATAAGCCCGCCACTAAATGACCAGTCCTCTGCCGCTGTGGTAGTGATGATGACCATCACATCCTCTGCCCTCAGCCCCGGCGACTGTGCCAGCAGTTCAACCAGGCGCTGGTAGAACGCCTGCTTGGTGGCGGCACTGCGCTGGCGGCCAGCGGTGATCTGTATCAGCACAAAATCATCCGACCTTGGCTGGCCCTGGTGACTGAGATAATCGCGGTCAAACACCAGCTCATGGGCCTCGTGTTGCTGGATGATCTGGAAGCGGTCTTTGAGTGGCACTTCATAGGCATCGACCAGGGCCTGGTGCAAGGCATCAGACAAGGCTTGCAGGTATGCAGATGATTTACCCTTCAACAGGGATACGCGGCTCATGGGCATGATTTACTCCTTTGATTTTGCAGTGGTTGGGTATCCAGGTAACTGGCGCAGCGCGCTGATGGCCGACGCAGCCGTGGGCCAGCCCGCATAAAACGCCAGATGTGTAATCACTTCCACCAGCTCTGCATGGGTGATGCCGTTGTCCAGCGCACGCTGCAAGTGGAAGGGCAATTGCTCACTGCGGTTCAGGGCGATCAGGCTGGCAACCGTGATCAGGCTGCGTTCACGCGCTGGCAGGCCTGGCCTTTGCCAGATGTCATCGAACAAGACCTGATCGGTCAGCTCGGCAAACCTGGGGGCGATGTCGCCCATCAGTTCACGGGCGATGGTGCTGGGGGTGATTTGCATGCTGTAACTCCAAAAAAGAGGTTGACATGCACAAGATACGCCACTATCTTCATCCATAAAATCAGATAATTTCAAACCAATCATTCCAAAAAACGGGATGGACATAAAATAAACAAAAGGAGTGAGCCAGTGAGCAAGATCACCTTTGACCTCGATGTCATGCGCACCTTTGTGACTGGCATAGAGCTTGGCAGCTTTGCCAAGGCGGCAGACAGGCTGGGCCGCTCTACCTCTGCCGTCAGCGCCCAGCTCAAAAAGCTGGAAGACCAGGTCGGCAGCCCCATCCTGCGCAAGTCAGGCCGCGGCATGCTGCCCACGGCTGCGGGCGAAACCCTGCTGGCCTATGGCCGCCGCCTGCTGGAACTCAATGACGAAGCCGCCGCTGCCGTGCGCGGAGTTGACCTGGAAGGCTGGATCAGGCTGGGCATACCTGAAGACTTTGGCGAACGCATACTTACCGACGTACTGGGCCGCTTCGCCCGCGCCCATCCCAGGGTCAGGATAGAAGCCAAAATCGCCCGTAATGCTGCCCTGCTAGACCTTATCACCGCAGGCCAACTGGATCTGGCGCTGACCTGGGATGCCAGCATCAGCACCCCGCACAGCGAACACCTGCGCAATTTTGCCATGCACTGGATAGGCCCAGCAGACCCGCAACTGCAAGCCAGCTATTCCAGCGATGAACCCTTGCCCCTGGTCGCCTTCGAATCGCCCTGCCTCATGCGCAGTTGCGCCACCAGCGCGCTGGACCGCGCCAACATACCCTGGCGTTTATCCTTCACCAGCCCCAGCCTCAGCGGCATCTGGGCCGCCGTCGCCGCAGGCCTGGGCGTGACCGTCCGCACCGCCGTTGGCCTGCCCAATCACCTGCGCATCATAGCCAACCCCGCCCTGCCCGCCCTACCCACGCTGGGCCTGAGCCTGCATCGCATGGAGGCCGAGCCTGAGCTGGCAGTGCAAAGATTGCGCGAGATTATTGTCGAGACCTTGATGGTGGAAGATATGGGGCTGCAGTTGAAAGCAGCGTGAAGCTTTGTCCACGTCCATGCTAAATTGTTTTTTTGCAGATGCTAATATGACCCAACACACAGATATCATTACCATGATCCGCTCTGCCTGGGCAGGCGCGGCACCGCCGCTGCCAGGTAACATCTCAGGACCAACTGATGATGACGAAGGCGTTGCCAGCTATTTCACCAACAAGCCATGGCAGGGACATAGTGCGGCGACATTGCGTCGCCTGGGTTTTGCGCTCACCGTATTTACTGACGAAGCCTTTGCCTATTACCTGCCCGCCTATCTGATTGCTGACATCGAAGAACCTGAAGTGTCCGATACCAATGCGGCAGGCATTTTATCCAGGCTTTCCAGCTTCCAGGGACCGGCTGTGGTGGCAAGACTGAATACCTCACAGAGATCCGCATTGCGTGCCTACATCGCGTTTTTTCTGGAGCGGGACTTTGGCCCCTACGACGACAAGTGCGCCAGGATACTTCGATTTATTGATAATGCAGATGCCCATGTTTGAGCAACGATTCAAGCTGAAGCCAAGGTCATTTGCATGGCCCGATTTGCTCATGTAGTATCTGTGCCAGGTGATCGATCGCGACCATCAAATTTTCGTCAGACATCTTCAAGGAGGCAATATGAAACGTGTTGTTGGCATAGGCGGCGTGTTTTTTAAAGCAAAAGATCCCAAAGCCCTGGGTGCTTGGTATCGAGATCATCTTGGTTTTGACCTGAGCGAATGGGGTGGCGCAGTATTCGAGGCCAATGGCAGCAACAATGAGGCAAAAACCGCCTGGTCATTATTCCCTGGCGACTCGACCTATTTTGCGCCCAGCACCCAGCCCTTCATGATCAATTACCGCGTCGACGACCTGCTCGCCCTGCTCGCCGCCCTGCGCGAAGAAGGTTGTGATGTCGATGCCAAAGTCGATGATTCAGAATATGGCAAATTTGGCTGGGTCATGGACCCGGAGGGTAATAGGGTGGAGTTGTGGGAACCGCCGAAAGCCTGACAGGCAATATCCTTGATTTCATGTCTTGCCTAACGGTGCTCCGTAAGCACCGATTTTTGTCTGACGCGCAACGAGATTGCACCCGCGTCACAGCAATGTCTGCAAAAGGATAAGCGTAGGGTGCATTGCAATGCACCGTATGAAATCGCCGCATACTGGAAATCATACTGGTGTTTGACCAGCTGCGCATATGGAAGAATAAGCCATTCTGTTTTTTTGCATACATGCGGCGCATTGCAATGCGCCCTACCTTACGGCGCTGATTGCGCTTTGCTCTATTTTTACCATTACCCTCAAACCCGTCATGCCGGACTTGATCCGGCATCCATTGCCTAACTCACTCGTATGGATTTTTTTTCCAGCTCTACCCCATACTGTTCAAGGAACCGGGACGGCATGGACGACATGCTTTTCAAGTTAGGGACGAGGCTGACATCGTCTGCGGACGCTACGTCGAAGATATCGCATTCACCATCCCAGTAAGGAAAAATCTGGCGATAAATCTCATTGCTGCCGTCAAATGCCAGCTGTTCCACTTGCTCCAAAAGTGAAGCAGGAATCAGCAGCTTCTCGAAATACGCCAGCACTTCGGGGATGACATCGTAGCCTTCTTTCTCTATCATGATTTCGCGCTCTGTATACTGCCGGACAAACTCATGCACATCAAAGCGTGGCAGGAGCTTTGCCTGCTTGTACATCAGCTCTTCTATGACTAGCAGCTTGAAGTTGATGTCTTTAAATTGCTGCGCACCCTGCCCGGGTGGTGCTGGGTCGGGGGATGGTGATCCTGTAGTCTGACATAGTGATATCAAGGCATCGATGTGCGTTCCGGAATGCCCGCTATCGACTATCATGCTCGCAAGGCGCATTGCTTTCTTCGATTTGCTCATCAGCAAACGCCTGTCTTCATCGGTTTTCAAGCCATAGAAAAAGGCATAGTGGGTAAATGTATCCAGCTGGCTGGCGGTCCAATTTTTTGAATAGACTTTAATCTCTGCAGTAATCTTGTCCAGATCGTCGTAGATAAAACTGCCACCGCTATTGTCGATTAAATCCAGCATAATGTCATAGAACATTCCACCCAAATCATCATGGGCAACTGCGGTGATATAAAAGTCGATGAGCTGGCTCAGCATGCTTGAACGCTGTGGAGAGCGTTCAATCAAGGCTAGCGTAATGACGTTACCAAATTGTGGCGCAGCTTGCACGAGAGAAAATACCTGGCCAGCAGCCTCAGCCTTGAGATCATCCACCTGATCGAGGCCGCCATGATAAAAATAAATCTCCAGCAGTAACTCAATCGCATCTGTACCGATGCCAGTATATGGCTTGATGGGAATCGCGAACAGCTTTTGCGTCGCGTGTGCAGAAATTCTTTTAATCACCTCAAGAAGTGTGGGCGAATACTGCCTTAAGGCAAGGTGCAAACAGTTGTTTTTACCAGGAAAATAAAATGGGTTATCGTGAAAAGCATAGAGAAGCTGATAAGCGGCTTGTGCTTCCTGCGCATTGGTCCAGCTTGTGCTCTCCAGCGTACTGACAATGGCATCGTATAAGCGATTCGCTGCCGCTGGCGACTGCTCGCCAAAGCTCAACCATGCGCGATTGATGGCCTTGATGAATTGGTTGTACTTGGCCTGGGTCGGCGGAAGTTCCCTTACCAGGCTAATGGTTTCAGCGACGACCGTCCAGCCCTCTTCTGGTGAATGACTTTTAATATCGTCCGCAAAGTCGCCCAAAAGCCGTATCATATTCTTGCTACGGGTCTGCAAGGCATAAAGGAGGTCTTTGCTGATCATTTTTTGTGTCCGTCTCTAAAACACTGCTAAGCGAATTGCTAATCTATAGTGCGCTAAACTTTAACTAATTTGACTGTTTTCAAACTACGGGTTGGCGTTGCAATGGAAATAAAAATTTTTTACATGAGAACAGCATTCTCAATGCATGGAGGCGCCATAAAATTTAAGTTATGTCGACTACGCCTCAATTCAAGAATAAACATAAACCAAAGTCAGCAAACTTTCATTTGGCAGGCTGTCGAATAATTCCTTTTGATTCCTCTCTTCTATTAACACACTGTTTTTAATTATTAAGTTATATTTCAAAAATTTGTGAATATCGAAACGTCTTATATATTCTATTTTTGACAAAAGAAGTAAGTCAATCGAATGGTGAGCATGATCATTCCAAAAAAAATTCCAGATTTCTCGCTCAAATTCTGGCATTCTTTCATCTGGATAAAAAGCCCCTTTACGCGCCTGGCAAAGAATTGCTTCGACGCCTGTTTGTTCCTGCCATTCTTTTATCACGTCACTGTAAGGATCGCCGCTGCAGTTTTGATTCGGGTACTTTTCCCAAAAATATGAAAAAGGCTTCCAGACCATTGATCCACGCACTTCTGCGGCGCTATCCCAGCGACATGCCGCATGATGTTGAACCAAATCACGCATACCTTCAAAGTCAATCGCCGCTTTCTGCGCAGAGCCTGCAAATCCATCGCTGGCAGGAAAGTCGTCGTAGCGGTCAAATACATAAGCTTTCGCTCCTGATTTCAGTTTCCAGGAATTAATCGAACATTCTATGTAATCGAAAAAACCTTCCGGGATAGTCCGGCTCACAATTTCGCAAATATTACCCTTATCATCTAGTCGCACCCATCCTTCTTTGTGCGTATCTCTGAAATCAGGCTCCTGATCTTGGTTAAGAATTGCAACACCATGGATTCTTACTACCCACTCCAGTAAGTTACCTTTGCTTGGCCAATCTGAAGTCTCAAACTCTTCTATCGCTTCGTCCATGATGTCAGCTAACGTCATGTGCTCTGAGAGAGGGTCAGCATAATCTACCCGTTGAAATTTACCGAGCTGATGTCTGAAATTATCGCCAATGACAAGAATAGTTTGGTGGCCCATAAATGGTTTTACCTTTATTTTGAGTCGCAACCCATGATCAGCCAAATTGTATTGATGACATATATCAATATTTCCCGAAGAAAAATCACTCAAGAATGAACATAAGCTATCGTCAACAACGTGTCATCCGCAAGGCTGTCAAATAATGCTCTCTCATCTGGTTCTATCAGTAATATGCCGTCTTTGATGATTATGGAATAGCTCAACAGAGAACGAAGACTATAGCTGTTTATGTACGTGTTTCTTGGCAGGTGTAGTTTGTCGATACCGTAATTAACTGGACGCTGCCAAAGATGATTTCTCATATTAAACTCTTGCTGAGAAAGCTCTTTCCATAGCGACTCGTCAGGTTCAGGCATGGCTAAGATGGCTTTCACGGCTGGCTGCTCTGCCCACTCTGTTCTTGCTAACCGCTGAAGCTCATGACTATATTTTTCTGATTTGTACTTATCCCAGACAACATCAAAAGCTTCCCATGTCTGTGAGCCACAAGCTGCCATGGCATGATCCCATCTTTCGGCAGCGCATCTTTCTATGATTTCCCACATACTGGCCAGATCAATCGCTGATTTTTTTGCCGACCCAGCATATTCAGTGGCAACTGAGAATTCTTCTGCAAAATTGACGTTTATCCCTTCTGCGTCAGGCTTCAATTTCCAATAACTGAGCGTGCCTTCAAACCAGTCGAAAAAACCTTCTGGTATCATGCGTTCTATCACCGAAGAAATTTCGCCATTCGCATCGAGCACTATCCAGCCATTTTTTTGTGCTCCAGTTAAATCAGGTTCACTGCCATCTACAAGAATGTCAACGGCGTACATTCTTTTTACCCAACTCAAAAAGCTATCTTCTGTTTTGGATCCTTTCTCGTAATACGCTTTTGCTTTGTCCAATATTTCAACCGAAAGTATATGCTTTGAAAGAGGATCGGCATATTCAGTGCGCTGAAACTTACCAAGTTGCTCCAGGAAATTGTCGTCAATCACAAGTATGGTTTCATGACCCATTTTTTACCTTCTTTGAATTTAAAAATTTTGGATTTCTCAACGCAGCTCAAAAAATATCGACAGTGTTTCTTTTTACAAACCGAATGTATACGAATATGCGCTAATCGTCGCATCTGCGTTTACTTCTGACGTGCTACGCTGGAAATACATGACGATTATAATCACATCGTATAACATGGCGGCACTTACAAGAGGGCTTTGCAAGCGCCACCTTTACGTTTCGTCGCATGGCTGACTGAAAAATTCATTCTGCCGTATTCAATAATAAGAAATTCATGTCCCCAAAAACCAGGTCCTGGATAAGACTATCAATTTTCTTTATCCTGATGCTCTACTTCCTGACACGCGCCATCGATTATTTGCATCAGGCTAGCTGCGCGCAAAGCCCCGCTGTTGGGGCGACAATCGCCTCCCTTGATCTGGGTTTTATTTCTGCTGCCTGTCAATGGCTGGTCTTGTTATTGGGGGCAGTGATTTGTGTGACCTGGCCTGGCGTCAGTACAGGGCGAGGCGTGTGGCGGGCGGGTCTGTTTATCGTGACGGGTTTTTGTCTGTCGGTCGTGCTATCTGTCTGGTATGAGGCAGATGTGGCCGAGACTTGCGTACGGCCTGGTGTGGCTGTGCAGTATGAAATGCATGAGATCCCCATTGCCATTATTGCTGCTTCCCATATATAGTCTTCGCATCGAACTGGAATATTTTATAACATGCCTACGCTGATATTCACACCACGCTACACCGATGACTCGCAAGCCTTGTGGAAAGCTGCAGGTGCGCTGGGCTGGCAAGTGCAGCGTCTGACAAACTGGCGTGTGCCAGATCACATGCAAGATCTGGATGAACCAGTATTGTATGGGGAAGCCCTGTTTGGCCCAACGCTGGCAGAGCAGTTGGGCTTACGCCTGCTCAGTCCACCTGAAGACTGGCTGGTACGTCTGCCCATGGAATACAAGCTGCGCACGATCAGCCTGCAAACCCTGGGGCAGGCGCGCCAGCTTACCCAGCCTGCTTTTATCAAGCCTCCGAATGACAAGAGCTTTCCGGCGGATGTCTATACTGGCGCAACGCTGCCAGCTGAATATGATGACGACATGGCGGTACTGGTGTCGGACGTGGTGACATGGGAAAAAGAATTTCGCTGCTTTATCTTGCAGCGCAAACTCATTACCTACTCCATCTATTCACGCTTTGGCGATGTGCAACGCGATACTGATTTCGCCAGCAGCGCCGATGAAGACCAGGCACTCATCGCATTCATGAGCAGCTTGCTGGCTGACGAGCGCGTAGATTTGCCCGAGGCCTGCGTGGTCGATGCTGGCATGCTGTCCACGGGTGCATGGGCTTGCGTAGAACAGAACGCCGCCTGGGGCGCGGGCATCTATGGCTGCGACCCGGCCAGGGTGCTGGAAGTCTTGCGGCATGCATCGGTCAGGATTTGAAATTTGACGGCGCTATTCGCCAAGGATGACACCATGTTCGAACAATTGAAAACCCTGCTGCAAACCAATGGTGCCCGTTTCCGCGTAGTGGAGCATCCCGCCGAGGGCCAGTCAGAAAAAGTGGCGGCCATACGTGGCACCGAGGTTGGCCAGGGTGCCAAGGCCATGCTGTGCCAGAGCAAGGATGAAGCAGCCAAATTGATACTGGCGATTTTGCCTGGCGACCAGAAAATTGACTTCAAAAAACTGGCGGCGGCTGTACAAGTCAAAAAAACCAGCTTTGCAGCCCCTGAAGCAGCAATGGCAAAAACCGGTTGCGTGATTGGTGCGATACCGCCTTTTGTGTTTTCGGATGAGATACAACTGGTGCTGGACCCGTCGCTGGTGGCGCGTTATGCAGAAATCGCTTTCAATGCCGGGCGGCTGGATACATCCATCATCTTGAATACCGATGATTATCTGCGCATCGCCAAACCCCTGCTGCATGATATCTGTGCAGATTGATGGAATAAATCAGAAAGCAATCTATGCTCTTATTAAGCCTGCCCAGCCGCCATCCTTACCTGATAGTGATATGGGCAGTCATCACTTTTATGTGTGGTGCTGAACATGCAGGCTTCGTGATTTACCTCCTTGCTGCGCCCAGCCTTGTGTATGCCGTCACCAGATGCCTGTTCAACTTGCGCTCTGCAAAAGTGCGCAACAAGTATGCATTCCTCACAGCTGTCATCTTGTTGTCGTCTGCCATCGTGGCAGGTGTGCATACATGGCGTCATCATCAGGCGCGCGACTATGCGGATACTATTGTTGCAGCACTTGAAAAACATCAACAACAATATGGAAAACTCCCTGTCAGTCTGGATGAAATTCCGGCCCTGGCGAGCGATGGCAGGCGTCCACACATGCTGGCGTATCTGAACGGCAAAGATGGTCCTTACCTGATGTATGCAGCCACCTTTGTACCGTTTGAGGCATGGCACTATGATTTCAAAGAGCGACTTTGGGTTTATGATTATGATTGAATTTTTTCAGTGGAGAGTCTGCGATGAGAAGCAAAGTGCATCACACTAATTAGCTGCCATCCTTAGCAGGTATTAGAATAGATATAGCTGTTTAAATACACCATGGCAGACGCGCTGTCTTTCGCGCAGCGTCCTATAAGGACTAAGCATTTCTCAATCAAATAAGGATGTCACATGCAAGAAACCACCTGGATCGCTGTCGATAACTATTTTTGTGAACGCCTGATCCCTGCCGACCCTGTATTGACGGCCACATTGCAGAACAGTGATGCGGGGGATTTACCGCAGCATAACGTGGCCCCCAACCAGGGCAAGTTTTTGCATTTGCTGGCAAGCTTGCAAGGCGCTAAAACCGTACTGGAATTTGGCACCCTGGGTGGCTACAGCACGATATGGCTGGCACGTGCCCTGCCTGAAGGCGGGCGTGTGGTGTCGCTGGAATTTAACCCACACAATGCAGCGATTGCGCAAAAAAATATAGACCGTGCAGGCTTGTCGCACATGGTGGATATCCGCGTTGGCAAGGCGCTGGATACTTTGCCACAACTGCAGGCCGAAAGCATACATCCATTTGATCTGATTTTTATCGATGCTGACAAACCAAATAATCCACATTACCTGGAATGGTCATTAAAACTCTCACGCCCCGGCACACTCATCATTGGTGACAATGTGGTGCGCAATGGCGCGGTAGTTGACCCCGCCAGCACCGATGCCAATGTACAGGGCGTGCGCAGTTTTATGGATTTGATGGCCAACAACCCGCGCCTGTCTGCCACTGCCTTGCAAACCGTGGGCAGCAAGGGGTATGACGGTTTCTCGATGGCGCTGGTGATTGCCTAGAGTATAGCCGGGCCGTTGGGTGCTGGCGACGCACCCTGCAAAAGACAAAGACCAAAAATCTCACCACAGAGGCACAGAGATACAGAGATACAGAGATACAGAGATACAGAGATACAGAGATACAGAGATACAGAGATACAGAGGCGGCACTGAGTAGATTGCCGCCAGTAGTACGTGCAATGCGCTCTGCAGGACATAATGTTAAGTACTCGGTTGAAAAAGTGTAGTAGCGGCCAGGCTTCTCATCCAGCAACAAATTTTGCATGGCTTGATAAGGATTTGCGCAGTCTTCTCAAGAAAAATTATAGTTTTTTCAAAGAGCCTGATACCTCTACTGCTACTCATTTTCGCAATGTGTTATATGATGCGCGCAGCCTGCCATCACCATCCTGTTCGTCATATAAAACCGCATGAAACGTCTTGCCATGGTAATCCCCCTCATCGTCGCTTTTACTGCCTATCTGACTCTCAAACCCGTACCCATAGCGCCAAACGCCTGGCAGGCACCTGCTGCGCCTGGTTATACCGGTGTGCATGCGGCCAATACCAGACTGCAGGGTTTGCACCAGATCGATTTGCATGGTGAGGTCGGGCCTGAGCATGTGGTCATGGGCCCTGATGGCAAGCTCTACACCGGTGTAGAGAGCGGCAATATCTTGCGCATGCAGCACGATGGCAGCGGGCAGGAAGTATTTTGCAATACCGGCGGCAGGCCACTGGGCATGGCTTTTGATGCCGATGGCAAGCTGATCGTGGCAGATGCCTACAAGGGCTTGCTGTCTGTGACTGCGGACGGCAGCGTGTCAGTCTTGCTGGGCATGGCTGAAGGTGGGCCGCTTCATTTCCCCGATGCGGTGGTGGTAGCAAAAAACGGCAATATCTATCTCAGCGATTCATCCACGCGTTTTAGCCCCAGACTATGGGGTAGCACGACAGAAGCAGCCATGCTGGATATTTTTGAACAATCGTCCACAGGCCGGGTACTGGAATACCAGCCTGCCAGCAAGGAAGTGCGCGTGGTGGCGGAGGGATTAAGTTTTTCCAATGGCATTGTCCTCAGCAGCGATGAGACGGCGCTGTTCATCAGTGAGAGTGGTAAATACAGAGTGTGGAAAATAGCTGTCGCTGCCAGGCAGCTTGAACTCAACAGGTCCATACCGCAGCTCACACCACTAGCCAGCATCGTCTTCGATAACCTGCCCGGCTATCCAGACAACCTCACCCGCGGCCAGGATGGAAAAATCTGGCTGGGCCTGGCTGGCCAGCGCAATTTTCTCGACTTCACGGCAGAACGGCCCTACCTGCGCAGCATGGCCCTGCGCATCCCGCGCATGCTATGGAAAATGCCGCCCAGCTACGGCCATGTCATCGCCTTTCAGGAGGACGGCAAAGTCATCGCTGACCTGCAAGACCCCAGCGGCGACTCACCCACCGTCACGGGCGTGACAGAAACGGCGAACAGGCTGTATATCCATAACGTCAATGGCAAGGGGCTGGGGTGGATGGCGCGGTAAATGTCGCTGTGCAGTTTATCACCATCATGTATGACCCAGGCTCAGCGCTTTACTTGCGCCTCAACCAGCCTTCATCAACGATGGGCCATGGTGTCGATGATGAGCGCAGATAATGCGCATATATCTCGCGGAAATCAGCGTTCTCAGGCTTGGCGCTGCTGTAGAAAGTGGCTTCAAGGCCTTGCGATAAATCCTGCCAGAACGCTATTTTCCTGTATCTGTCTCCAATGAATTTTTTTAAGGCAGAATGGATATCGTCCGGTTCAGTCGTGAGATGAAAAACAAAACCACCAACATCGACTGCTACGAATGCACTGCTGAAACATATGCCGCTGCCGCGATGTCGCCAATGCTGGCGCATGCTGAATTGTCGGTCTGCATCCAGAGTCATCAGCTCAGCGAATGTATTGACGAAGATGCCGTCGCATCTGCTTTCGTACTCAATATCCTGGCTGTCTTCGCTCAGCGTATGGCTATAGCACTCTCCACTGACTACATGCTCAAGATCATATTTATCGGCAAGATTCCAGAGCAGCCCAACATTTGGTGCTACTCTTGGGGGAATAAAAAAGTAGATTTCAAGTTTTTCTGCCATAGTTCATATTGAATTTCGGTAATGTGATTTTTTTAAGCACAAGCTAGCTATTACTTTACCATTGAAGCTGGAAAAGGCTAGCATGCGCATAGGAGCTGGAATGTACTAAATTACTCAGTCTGTCGCGTTTTTTTTGATGTAGACAAGGGAAAATATGATTGCAACTGGCAACTCACACGCGAACCGTATCTTGCAAGTCAATCATGCTGGCGAGCATGGGGCTGTGCATATCTATGCCGGGCAAATCCTCGTCGCCAGGCTGACTGCACCTGCCATGCTGACCGAACTGCGTGAGTTCAAGGCACATGAAGAAAAGCATCGAGCCCTGTTTGCGGCAGCCTTGCAACGCCGCTCTTGCCGGCCATGCCATAGTGTTTTTTTATGTGCCGCTGGCGGGTTTGTGTTGGGCGCGGTCACTGCGCTGTTTGGCCGCCGCGCCATTGCCGCCACGACGGTAGCTGTAGAACGTGTGGTCTTACGCCACTTGCAATCACAAATCAGCACTCTGGCAAATCAGGATGCCGAAGCCGTAGAAGTGATCACTGCCATTGTCGCAGAAGAGCAAATGCATCATGACCAGTCTGCCACGCATTTGGAAAAATCAAGCATGTGCAGCAAGTCCTTGCAAGCTGCGGTATCGGGTGCAACAGAAATGGTGATCTGGACTGGCATGCGCGTGTAATACTATTGCGCGCGCAGGTGTTTGCAGCATGCTTTGCATGATTTACATAGTGCATATCTGTATGGCATGCTCTTTGCTGCTCTGCTGGTTTAGTCCACTTATTGATCCGATTTTCATAAAGCCAGAAAAACTCATGAGACCACGATTAAGCGCGATTTTTTGTGTAGCCTTGCTGGGCAATGTCTGCATGCCTGCCGCTGCTGCGACTTTTACTGCTGCTGCCAATGCAATCAGCAGCAACACTGCCATGAGAAAAACCATGGACAGCTATCTGCAAACCACCTTTAAGCCTGGTTTGCCTGGTGCAGCTGTGCTGGTCTTGCGTGATGGCCAGCCTGTGTTTAAAAAAGCCTATGGCAAGGCCAGCCTGGAATTGAATGTGGCCATGCAGACCGATGCCGTTTTTCATGTCGCCTCGGTCAGCAAGCAATTCACCGGCGCGGCCTTGTTGAAACTGGCAGAACAGGGCAAGCTGGATGTGCAGGCACCCGTGAGCCAGTATTTGCCCGATACGCCACCGGCCTGGGCTGCGATGACCCTGAGCCATCTGGCCAGCCATACTTCAGGCATCCCCAATCTGTATGGTCTGCCCATCATGCAGCCGCGCTTGCGTGAAGACCTGGCACCGGCAGAATTATTTGCCATCGCCAGAGAGCTGCCCTTGCTGGCTGCACCTGGCAGCCAGTTTCACTATGCCACAATCAACTATACGCTGCTGGCCATGGTCATCAGCAAGGTCGCGGGTCAACCCTATGAAGCCTATGTGGATGAACAATTCATCCAGCCCCTGGGTTTGAAGCACACGGTATTCTCCATCGGCAATGCCGTCGTGCCTGGTCTGGTCACGCCTTATGCGGCTGGCCCTGCCACTGCACCTTATCTGAGTCATCACTTGGGCTATGGTGGTGGCAGCTATTATTCAAACGCCAGTGATATCGCCAGATGGACCCTGGCCTTGCAAGACGGCAAAGTGCTAAGCCCGGCCAGCCTGGCCTTGATGAACACGCCCTATAAACTCACTGACGGCAAGCAAGTGCATTATGGCTATGGTTTGCGCCCGCATACCTTGAACAAGGCTGCATATATACAAAGCAATGGCGATATCCCCGGCTTTCATAGCGAAACGGTGTACCTGCCAGCAAAGCGGGTATTTGTCGCTGTCTTGCATAATGGTGAAGGCGTGGCCCGCACCGGCTTGCAAGGCATGGTCAAGCGCCTGGCCCTGATCGCCACTGGTCAGGCGTATCAAGCGCCAAAAGCCATCGCATTTGATACAGCAAAACTGGCCGCTTATGTGGGCCTGTATCAGAACGGCGGTGAGACTGGCAAGATCACGCTGGAAAAAGGCAAATTGTATGCGGCGTTTTCTGCCGATTCGCCCGCCATGCCCATCAGCGCCCTGTCTGCCACTGAGTTTTTTTATGACGACAACCCCGACTTTCGCCTGCGCTTTGTACTGCGCGAAGGCAAGGCCATCAGCGCCCACTGGGTGGAAATGGATGCGCTCAATGATGAGCAAGATGCGGTTTTATTGCGGGTGGAGACGCTGAGCAAATCCCGGTAGGAGCGGCTTCAGCCGCGAAAACCTGACACAAGCAGCAATAACCGATACGGCATGCTGTTCGCGGCTAAAGCCGCTCCTACACCATGCAGCAAGAAGCAGCCTTGTCGAGCGAGACGTTACGCGAACTTTCGTAGGAGCGGCTTCAGCCGCGAATGTCTGACACGACCGTGAATGTCGGACACGGCCACATCTTCGCGGCTAAAGCCGCTCCTACAGCATACGGGTGGATGCGTTTGCCAAATCAAATTAAGTTGATGTCGAATCTGTTTGTAACAATTTTTTGCGAATCAGCAATACACCTTACTTTGCGTGTAAAATTGTTATTTTGGCACTAGCATGATTGACGCCAGGATCAGCAAAAAATTGCATTAATGCTTCAGGCCAGCTCTATATCTGGCGCTCCTGCTACCTAATCAGCCCAGGCCTTCCACCCAAGGACTTTGATGAGCCAATTCAGCATACAGGAAAAAAACCAGTTGCTCGGTGCATGGGCGCATGGCTGGACCATTTCGCGCTGCACTGATGCCCCCATCCCGCTGGCCGATTCTGCCTATCGCATACAGGTAGATTTGCCCGGCCACCTGGAACGCTATATCCTGCCTGGCAATATCCCTGGCACCATACAAAAACTGGCGCGAGAGATAGACACACCTGACACCTGGTTAAAAATATGCGCGCCGCACAGCAGTATCGTGGGTCTGTTGCCAGAACGCTGGCACATCAAGCCGCCTGAGTACCTGATGAGCAAAATACTCAGCCATACCACAGTCAACATGCCAGAGACGTATAGCATCGCCCTGACTGTCGATGGCCATGCCGTGACAGCACGTGTGTGTAACCAGGAAGGCAAGCATGCTGCCACAGGCCGCATGGCCATCCACGGCACACATGCGGTGTTTGACCAGATCGTCACAGAACCCGCACACAGACGCCGCGGCCTGGCCAATGCCATCATGCAAAGCCTGTCCAACCATGCAGTTAGCAAACAGGCTGAACAGGGCGTGCTGGTTGCCACGGACGAGGGCCGCGCGCTGTACACCACGCTGGGCTGGTTACTGGCTTCTGAGATGACGGCAGCGGTGATGGTGTAGATAAAGATGTCCTTGCCTGAGCAACTTGCGTCTCAACTTGCTGCAGATGATTTGCGACCCTTCCTTGCGCTGTATTTCAGCCATCGCGGGCCGGACGACCTGCCCGCCATCCACATCAAGCTGCATGGACTGGAACAAGGCCAGGCAGTCAGCACCATACGGCTGGATCATATCGCTGGCCTGGAAGCAGACCCACGTCGACTGGCTGGGCGCAGTTTTTCGTTTCCTGTGAACCCGGCATATGGCTATATCGATGGATCAGTGTACCTGCAAGGCAGGCATCAAGCGGTAGATGTTACCAGGCTGACATTTGGGATGGAGAAAAACCTGCAAATACCGCTGGAAGTGACGGGTAACATACAGTTTGAAGAGCTGCCACTACCGCTGGAGTTTAACTTCAGCGTGCCACTGCAACTGCCTCTGGACCACGCTGCCATGCTGGCCTTGCTGGAAGCCGGTATGCAAGCCACCAGCGCCTGCACACCCAGGGACATGGGGAGGCTGATGGCTTACCTGAAGCAGCATCTGCCGTATGATGAACAAATCGCAGACCTGGCGGCGCTGGCGAAAGCCAGGCTACTGGCAAATCACAAATAAGCAGTCTCGGCCGGTGGCGTATCCCAGTTATCATTGAGGCCATCGACATATGTCACGGGCGCGGCCATCAGCTCTGCAATTGTCGCATCATCGAGACAGCTCACGCTGACGCCATAGAAGCGCCCGCGCCGTGGTGAATGGGCAATGCCAAAAGGCCGCACGCCACAGTGCTTGCAAAAAAAATGGCGTTCATTCTTTGCGCCAAACTGGTATTCACTCAGTTCTGCCTCACCCGCCAGCAAGCGAAAATTTTCTGGTTTGACCACCGTCGCCCAGCAACGTATCTTGCGGCAAAAGCTGCAGTTACAGCGCATGCTGCCGTCCGCCAGATCAATATCGGCAGTAAAACGTATGGCCTGGCAATGGCAACTGCCGTGATAGGTTTTCATGGACATTTTTCCCCTGTTGTGAAATCTCATTGTACACAGAGTTTGATGCGCGGCGATGTGCAACTACGTAAGCGCAGTTGCTAATAATCTGCTTATAATCTGACTTCCATCAGCAGCCGGGACCTTCATCATGCCATCTTTCGACCAGCTCACCCTCGACACGCCACGCATACACATGCGCCCGCTGTGCATGGATGATGCACCCGCCATCCTGCGCATGCGTTCCAACCCTGAAGTGATGCGCTACATGACCACAGGGCCATGGACCGACATTGCCCAGGCCACGGGTATGGTAGAACGTGATCAGGCTGCCCTGCAAAAGGGTGATCTGGTGCGCCTGGGTATGATACGCAAGGACGACAATGTCTTTCTTGGCAGTTGCATCCTGTTCCATTTCGATGAAGGCTGTCGCCGTGCTGAAATTGGCTACGACATGGACGCCGCCTACTGGGGCCAGGGCTATATGCAAGAAGCACTGACAGCCTTGCTGGATTATGGCTTCGATCAATTGAACCTGAATCGCGTCGAAGCTGACATCCACCCGGACAATGAAGGATCAGCCAAAATACTGGAAAGACTGAGCTTCATACGCGAAGGCTATTTGCGCGAACGCTGGATCATCGAAGGCCAGGTGTCGGATTCTGCCTTGTATGGTTTATTGCGCAAAGACTGGCAGGCGCGGCTACCGCCTTTGCGGAGCCCTGTGTGAAGCGGTGAAATCAAGACCCAAAAGCTCACCACTGAGACACCGAGGCACAGAGGTGCATAGAGGAAGACTTAGAAAGACAGTGTGATATTCATAACGTACTCAGCAGAGAGCCTGCTATCAAATGATGGCGAGCTGTGCGCGCCACTATCCTTATGCTTGGCCTTGTACACAGATATAAATTGGTACACTTGGCACGCACTATCAAGGTGATGCCTTTAACTGCGTGCACTCCAGACCTGCCTCTGCGCCCCCCTCTGTGCCTCTGTGGTGAGATGCTTGGTCTTGGTCTTAGAACCAGGCTTACTTGACACCAGCAAGCAAAGCCGCATTGGCCCGGCGTATCAGCCTCCAGTGCAGAATCCAGCAAGGCAGCGCCAAAAAGCCAGCAGCAGCGCCTGCCTCATTTGGCAGCAAAGAAACGATTTGCAAACCACACCAGCCCATGCCTGTCAGCATGCCAAAACTGCGAAAGCCCTGCAATGCCACATTGGACCTGGCCTCTTGCTGCAAAGACCTGGCGACGTTGGCGATGATGAAAAAATCTTCAACGAAATTATAGGGCAGCAAGAACATCAGCCAGACGCTGCGTGGCTCTGCCTTGCGGGCTTCGGGCCTGACCAGAGCGAGTGATGATTGCAAATCACGGCAGTATAAAAACACCAGGTCCAAAAATACCAGCACCAGCACGATGCTGCCCAGGGTGCCCAGCATTTCCAGTTCCTTGAAAACGCCGCCAGAGGCTTCGGGGTGGAAGTAAGGATAAGCCAGCCCATAAGCGACTGGTGCTGTGAGGGCAATCTTTAAGAAAATGAGAGCGATTTGCTTGTTCATGCCTGCTGTGCCGCCTTCATTGCCAGCAGCAGATAGGCATGCACATGCTTGTCTTCTATGTCTTGCTGCGAAGTCAGCTTGATGTGGCGACGGTATTTGCCTTCGCCTTCCAGCATCTTGTATTTATCTGGCAGGGAGGCTCCGAGGCCAAATTCCAGTGTCACATGTTTGGCATAAGAAAACACGCCGCAGAAAGGCTTGTTGACGGAAAACAGCAAGCCGCCATATTTGACTTCTTCTGTCACGCCCTTGTCCAGCTTGAGTATCTGTTCACGCAAGGCCTGCACCAGGGCGTAATGGTCTTCATTGAGCAGGCGTATGTCTTGCAATAGCTTGTCGATTCTGTCGGCACTCACGGATCACGCTCCTTCATCATAGGCAGGTTGATGTTACTGCTTAAGGATTTTGTGATGATGCGCCCGACAAAGCCCAACAAAGCGTGACCAGCGGCTAAGCAAAGTTATTTACAAGCCAGTTTTCTGGGGGCAGATTTTTCTGTCACGGCCACCAGGACTGCTGTATCAACACCATCACCCTCGCCATTATAACTGACATAATTAGCAACTTTTAATACTGCCTGGCCTGAGATGCCACAATTTTTTCCCTTGATCTGTTCAGGGATATTCAGCAGCTTTTTGGATTCCTCTTTATTCTTGAAACAAAACCAGGCCAGGCGTTTAACACCAGCAGTACGTGGCAAGAGTTTGGCCGACTCCGGGCCTGGATAAAAGCAGGGCATGTCACCCAGCATTTCCAGGCTTTGCGCATCGGTCCGGTATTCATAGCGACCAGAGACAGCGATCTCATTGGCGGCCAGGCTGGCATTAGTGATAGCATTGACAGCGCTGACAGAGAGTGCCACCAGCACCGTCAGTACGGCGTTTTTAAAATGCATATCAGTTTTTTTCCTTTTTTGACTGTAGAAGTTGCGTCAGTTTATTGCTGATACTGGCAGGTTTGTCATTGCTGGTATTGATACTGGTGCAGTCTTCAGGCAATTGCAGTTCTCTGCTTTTTGCTGGATGGGAGAAATACAGTTTGCCGTCATCGCAACGCAAACGCGCCCTGACCTGGCGGCTGCGTTTGCTACGCACCTCAGCCACCCAGCAATCATCTGCACAGCCGCTGGAACGATAGGCAAGCAGCTCACCACGAACGGGCCAATCGAGTTCATATTCACCTGTGCCGCCAGATGCCTGGGCCATGCTACTGCCTGCGAACAGTGCCAGAAAGCTGATGCGCCGGAGGCAATATACCACTCTCACCATTTTCAACATGACAAGGTCTTAGTACATGTCTATATCAAATTTCAGGCTCGCATCACCTGAGGCCTGTATGCGTATGCGCTTGGGAATAAAGCTGTCACCCAGGTATTCAGGATGCGCTTCGTAGTTCTGGATCTGGCCCTGTTGTACCAGTTCATTGACTTGTTTGTCGGCAAACAGCTTGCGCATATAACCCTGGCGCGGCATGTAGGCAATATTAAAGTCCACATCTTGTCCGCCAAATTGCAGCGGGAATAAAAAGCCTCTGCGCAGCAAACCTTGCTCAGCAAGTGCTTCGGCCTGCTCGCGGCTCTTGATGCTGGCATAATCCACGCCCTGGGGATGAATCACCGATGGCCGGTCTGGCAGGCTGTACTGCCCTACACCAGCTTTTTGCAGGATATCCATGAGGGCATTACGACCATTGGTCTTGGACCAGATCATTTCATCGTCAGTAATCGTGGTCGCCAGCAGCAGGCTCATCTCACCGTTAGGCAGCTTGATGCTTGCAGGCAGCGGCGCGCGCGCCCTGGTGATGAGGATGTTGACCATCTGCTCGCCACCAACATAAATATCTTCGACTGTCATGCCCTGGTATTTATCGACACGCCCCAGAAAATCCACATCTTGCTGGATTTCGCTATTGACTGCCCACTGCAGCAACCACAGCGGCCATTCTGCCTGCTCATGCGTCAAGACCATAAATTCATAGCCATAGCCAGGGCGGCCAGGATAAGTGGCGACATTTTCCTTGCCCCTGAGCTGCATGGAAGTGCGGACAGGACGCCCCAACTCATCATGTTCAGTGACGATTTCTTCTGATACTATCGTCGCTGGCATGTCAGGATTGCTAAGCCCAAAACTGGAGGTAAGCCAGCTTGTCGCAGACAATTGCGGTGCTGCCAGTTGATACAAACCACCACCCGGCCAGACGCCACTGAGATTCATCATCTTCAAAATATCATTAGGCAAAGGGCCAAACTGCGCAGTGTATGCCGCTGCCCGCGCATCATAAACGGTTTGCCACAATTGCTCGGCCTCATCCTCAGCAGTGAGGTTTTCTGTAATGTCGTTTTCAGGAGTTGCTGAAGATTTTGATGAACGTAGCCAATTGAACATAAGTAGATTTCAAATAAAATTAAAGGCTTGATTCAAGCCTGAAGTAGGAAGCGATGTTATTACGATTTGCGCTGCGCTATCAAGCTTTGCCATCAAATACAAAAGCGGAAAACAAGCTGAGACACTTTATGCCAGTCACCCTGCCTGATCAGCGCTTCTGACTATTGGGTTCTTTACGTGCCATGACAGACTGGTGTATCTCTGGGAAAATGTTTTTGATATCGTATTCGCTGCGCTGTACGGCTTCAATAAATGCCAGACATTTGGTCCAGTCTTTTAGCAAACCCTGCTTCCAATCACTTAAAGTCTGTTCCTGTGATTTTGCCGTCTTGGAATCCCAAAATTCAGCAATATGTCGAGGCGAATTACCTTCAGCTTCTGCCAACAACAAGTAGAATTCCGCCCGGCCAGTTTCAACCAACGCTGCATATTCCTTGTTTCGCATGTCGTAAGCGTTTTTTTCTCTTGCTGCCTTTGCTGCAAGATCCTGGTAAGTCGTGCCGCAATACGATAAACCCATTTTGTTTTTTTCAAGGAAGGCAATTGTCCCTATCTCTCTTGCGTATTTAGTGAGTTTTGAATCAATAGCAGGAGACAAGGGTGCTTGTGCCCAACTCATGTGCACAGGGACTAGCGCAAGCAGGCAACTCAATATCCAGGTACAACAAACGGAATGTAAATTTTCCATGGATTTTGAACGCATTTTATTGCTCGGAGCGATATTGTTTAACAAGTACGGCGGCCGCATAAACGATCATTTCTTTCGGATTTTTGGTGCAATAAACTTCCAGGCTTTTATGCATAGCCTCAGCCGTTTCCGGTGTTGCTGGCTTGCCTGTCGAATAAAAATTAAAGCTGGTAATAAATCCGGCGACCCATTGCGAAATCTGAAAAGATTCAGCCTGGTTCGATTTGCTCCGGATAAAATCTTCACAGGTGAGTTTTCCTGCCCCTACTGTGTACACGCCAGTCGCACTGGAGATAGAGGACGACAAGAGCAATGCACCTGCCATGATCATGTATTTCATACTTGCTCTCATTCATCAAAATAAAGAAAAATAAAACCCTCATGGCATCGCAGCCAGGCCCCAGAGACATTAATTCATCACATGTACGAAGCTTGTTTTCTCGGGTATAGACCTGCTAGTCGTAATGCCTGACATACGTCTAGCTCGATGACGAAAAATGACGCTGTTATTGCTGACGGTGACCAAAATCATCTATAAGAGTATAGAACCGGGTGATGATACTGTAAGCATTTCGCCGTGGCTATCAGCACTATTTAACGCCTAAAAATTCAGCTCACAGTGGTATTTAATCGATACGCTAACTTGCCAGCCCTACCACCTTTATTAGCATATTGCACATCTTCTTGTGACTGCTGTGGCAATTGTTTACAGCAAACCAATGCGATGCCGCATTTGATGCAAACCATCGTCCGGCCATACGACGCTAAGTTTCACAATCTTCAAAATATCATTGAACAAAGAAGCAAACTACAAAGCGTAAGCCGCTGCCATTGTTATGAACGAAGCTCGCTTGCAGGCGGTTGTATCAGTAAACTTCCACCCTTATGCGGTGTTTGTACGTAATCCTCTGGAGGACAAGGCAGCTTTTCTTCGCATGACGATGAACAGGCATTTACCAGCAAGGGAACTACATCCGTCCCTATACGCAAGCTGACCCAAAGCTGATTTGTTTCCGCATAGCTGATGGCACGCTGACAGATGCTGCATTTCAGCGTCTCACCATCATATCTGACCGGGTTGCGCGCCAGACTGGGAAAACCCATTCTATGCTTATAATTTCCATACAAGGCACGTGTGCTGATACGGCTGGAAACCAGGTTCTTGCACAGCGTGATTTCATACGGCAGCCAATGCAGGTCATAAGACGTATAAGGGTCAAAATCTTCCAGCGAAGTCATGCCCCCTATTTCTGCTGGTATCCTTTTCAGCTTGCTACCATAAAGCAAGATCTTTTTGACTTTACTCAACTTGCCTATGGATGCAGGCAGTGTATGTATCTGCGAAAAAAGCTCATTACCCAAAAACGCTCGCGGAGAAAATTCTTCCCCTCCGCTGTCTGCTAGCTGATCGACATAATCACATAGTTTTTTCCATGCCAGCGAGTTTTTATCCTGGACATCATTTTGTATTCTTGAAATAAATTTATTCATTGAGATTCCAGCATTGTCGATTTTCTAGCGGCACTTGCCATCTACTCACATTTCTAATTCACCAGGACAGTATCAACTTGCCTGAACTGTTTGATCGCCTCCAGCGTAGCGTCAAAGTTGGCGGAACTACCTGGGATGATGATGGAAAATCCATAGAGCGGGACGACTTTCAGGCATTGCTCTTCCAGCCCTTTGATCAAATCCCAGTTATCGTCACACACCAGGGTCAGGCTTTTGATAAGGTCCAAAGGAATGTCCGTGCTGCCCCACATCGCATTGATTTTTATCATGCCATTCTCAAATACGACATGCCATTGCCGCCTTGGGGTATCGATCAAACCTTTTGAATAGGCACTCAGGAACCATCCCAGGTAAACAAAAGCCAAACCACCTGATGAAAGGATGACGATGATCGTATTGAATTGATTGCCGATAAACAGATAGACGACAAAGAATGCCAGTAACAATACGACGAGTGGCATAGCCCTGTACAACATCTGGCGCATGGCAAATATGTGTGGGGTGTAGATAGTCATGGTCTGGCGAATGCTGTCAAACAGAGGCTTGCGAAATCTTTTCAGCACCGGTATCCACCAGCCGCCCCCGGTACAAGGCCGCCACCAGGTCAGATTGTGTGACCATGCCTATCAGGCGACGTTCTTCATTGACGATGGGGATGTGATGCAAGCCCTGGTCAGACAGCAGGGGCACCAGTTCCACGATATGCATATCGTGGCGGGCGGTACGTACCGGGTGGCTCATGATCTGGCCGACGACTTCGGGCTTGCTGGAATGCATGAGGCGGGTACGGCGCAGCAATTGCCGCAGCTTTTCTTCAAAACTGTCATACACATCCAGATTGGCATTTTTCATGAAATCCACCAGAGTGACGATGCCCACGACGCGGCGCGCCTTGTCGATAACGGGCAAGGCCTTGATCCTGTGCTGACGCAGCAGGGTCCAGGCTTCTTCCAGGCTGGCGCCATATTCTGTGGTGACGAGATCTTTTGACATGATATCGGCACAAGTGATTTCACCAAAACGGCGGCGGTAGGCATGCATCTCGGTTTGCATGAACAGGGATTCGAGATCATCACGGCTAACGTCCAGCACCTGGTTATATTTTTGCAGCACTTCATCCAGATCACGTGACTGGAAGCCCAGCCTGTCTATGGGCCGGGCATCGCTGGTGCCATGTTTGCCAGTATGATCAGGCTGGGCCGCATGCGGGTAACGGCGGCCAGTGGCATTGTTATAGGCCAGTGCAAACAAGGCCAGCAAGACGGAATTGATACCGACAGGTATCAGCACGAACTTATAGCCTAAACCAAGTATCACCGGCCCGCCCAGCACGGCAGTCAGGGCAACTGCGCCACCGGGTGGATGCAGGCAACGCAAAAAAAACATGGCAGCCACCGCCAGCGCCGTCGCCACTGCCGCGCTGGCCATGGATGCGCCTAGCATATGCACACACAAGACACCCACCAGGGCCGACAGCATATTGCCACCAACGATAGACCAGGGTTGCGCCAGCGGGCTGGCTGGCACACCAAACAGCAACACAGCAGAAGCACCTATGGGTGCCAGCAACATGGGGATGGCGGCATATGAACCCAGCATGGCCCTGGTGGCCAGGCCAGTGAGGAACAAACCTGCCAGCATGCCGGCACAGGCACGCAGGCGTTCACGATTGTCAGTACCAATTTGTGCAGGCGCGAAAGTCTTGAACCAGGCGAGCAAGTTCTCCAGAGCAGACCATTTTTTATTCATGGCTTTTTAAAATTTGCAACCAAATGCAAAGTGTATAGGGAAAATAAATGCTTTGTCGCAGTATATGCAGGTAGCTTATTTTAGCAGCGATTGCCTTAATTTTTTTTGCATGGCTGCGAGCATTCCATTTTCTGGAGATAGCAATGAACAAAGATTTATCCCGCGCCCTGGTCATACTCGGTGTACTGCTGGCCCTGGGCATGTCTGCCGCCGCCTTTATCTTTGGTGTGCAGGCCAAACACATAGGCTCAGGCAAACAGAGTATCTCTGTCAAGGGCCTGGCAGAAAAGCCCATACAAGCTGATTATGCACAGTGGCGCATAGGTGTGACGGTGGTTGCCCCCAGCTTTGCCGAAGCACTGGCCAAGCTGCGTAAGTCACGCCCGGTACTGGATGAATTCTTGAGCAAGCAAGCCTTTGACAAGGCAGCGCTGAAAGAATCTGAAGAAGCAGTAGAACCCAATATGGTGGTTGAAGAATTGCCAGAAGGCCGTAACCGTCAGGTGCAGCGCGGCTACAAGGCAACGCAAAGCATACTGGTCACTTCCAAGGATTTGACCAAGATCACCAATGTCAGCCGCGCCGCACTGCAACTCGAAGCCGATGGCCAGCCCGTCTTTTACAGCGCACCACAATTTTTGGTATCGAAGCTGGAAGACATCAAGATGTCATTGATAGGTGCCGCCACCGAAAATGCCAACAAGCGCGCCTCTGAATTTGCCAAATACGGCGCAGTCAAGGTGGGCAGCATGCGTTCAGCCTCCCAAGGTGCTTTTTATATCCTGCCTGTGGGTACAGAAACCAGTTCAGACGAATACGGCGGCACTTACGACAAGACCACCATCGACAAAGTGGCCCGCGTCGTGGTGACGATAGAGTACAGCATAGAACGCTGATCAAGCTTCATCAACACAGCCAGCAATGATGAGCTACCCCACACAACAGGATATCGATGCCATGCGTGAAGACGGCCATGAAGCAGCCACCATCGCGCAGGCACAAGCGCGGCAGCAACTGGGTGAACGGGCAAGCGCGCTGAAACAGGCCATACACCTGGCGTTTGCGGATGTCCAGCTAGAAAATGGCACAGGCTTGCACGAAGCCCAGGGGCTGGATGATTACGCAGATGCACAGACCTGCGCTGCCTACCGAGCTAAGGATGAGAAGACTGACTGGCGGCGTATCAGCATGGATGACATGAATCTCTGTAGCAGCAGCCTGTCTTTTTTTAACGCAGCAGGCATGCGTTTTCACTTACCGGCCTTTATGCAGGGAGACCTTGATTCTCAAGTCAATTACGATTTGATCTATCACCTGACACAAAGCATTTCTATGGAAGAAAAGTTTGCACTCCTGGATGATGCACAAAGGGCAGTCGTCGTTGCTTATCTCAATTTAAGGCTGGACGATGAAGATTTTCGTCATGAGTGGGAACACATCTTCAATGCCTTGTTGGGGTACTGGAATGAGTAGCCAGCTTTCACGTAGTACATTTGCACGCCTTTATCGCCCATAGTACACTCCCTGCTCACAAACAAGCCGAACGTGGAGCAAGGCATGAGAGTCTGGAAAAAATTGGTAACACTGATGTTGATGTGCGCATGCGCAAGTACAAACGCTGGCGCACATGAAATCAATGCTTATCTTGCGGTGAGCCAGGAATTTGAAAAAATAACTGCAGAGAAAACAGCACAGGGCCGTATGCCGAGACTTGAAGACAAGGGTGTGGCAGCGCTGATAAGCACACTGTCGGACAATAAGCGTTTTTTGAATCCAGCGTCCTATCAGCAGGGTGATATTCTTGCGTTAATGGGTATGTGCACAAAAACCAATGAAATCGCCATGTCTTATGCCTTGTTCGATATGAAGTCTC
Organism: Undibacterium pigrum; assembly: GCF_003201815.1. Taxonomy (GTDB): domain Bacteria; phylum Pseudomonadota; class Gammaproteobacteria; order Burkholderiales; family Burkholderiaceae_D; genus Undibacterium; species Undibacterium pigrum. Next base: position 70,589 of record NZ_QJKB01000007.1, on the reverse strand, counting down.
ATGTCAAAAAAGGCGATGATCAGGCAGTTGTCGTTCAGCAGATAAGAAAACTGATGGGCACGAACATCATGGCCTACCAGCATGAGCTGGAACAGTTACACCCCTTTGTGATACGTTGCATGGCAACGGCAGTGCCATTGCTGACAGAATTCACAGCAAAACTGAAACCCGAAGAATTCACCGAAGTCCGCCGCAGTGGCTTGCAACAAGCAAGAGATGGCATACTTACTGCCTATTACGGGTATTTACAGGCCATTAGTTACCAAGAATTAAAACAATCTTTCAGGGAAAAAAGCTCTCAAGCCCTGGCCGAAGCTGCAATACCATTTGCCAGTATGATTCAACCAGCGGTACGCAAGCAAATTGTGGATATGGCGACCGCTACGCAAAAAAATGCGTCAGGTGAGATCGCCAGCAATTTGCGCAAAATTATTGATGCAATGTCTGCAACTGAATGCACGGGCCTGTGCAAGTTATGAGTGGTGCGCGTTGCTGACATCTGCTCACGCTTTGCACGCTGTTAAAACAACTCATCAAGCTGCATAAAAAATTCCCGCTTGGCAGGCACATCAGCATAAGGCAGCGACTTAATAAATTCATCTGCCACTTTTTCAGAAACATCTTCGCGCAAATTGCGATGGACGAAAGCGATATCCATCCAGCGGTCTGCCAGGCCAGCACGACCGAGGTCGAGAAAATAGATCTGGTCTTTGTCGTCGACAAAGAGATTGCTGTCACCCAGATCACCGTGGGCAAATACCAGGTCTTCTTCAGGCAGGCTGGCATGTAAAAGCCTGAGCAGGTCTTGCTCGCTATGCACGCCCGGCCATTGATCAAGCTCATACTCTTGCTCATGCAAGCCCTTGCTGATCAGGTATTCGAGTTCTTTCAGACGAAAAGCCGCGCCCGCATGCAAGGGGCAATCCTTGATGGACAAACCTTGCAACTGACGCAGGGCTTCCTGGAATAAGTGCGTCACTGGCTGCCCGGCATGTATGCGGTCAGCCAGGGGGCGGGCAGGTACGGCACGGGTGATCATGGCCTCACCATATTCATTTTCCGCAAGCAGCACCAGTTCAGGTACCTTGATACGTCCAGTCAGCCATTCTATGGCGCGCGCTTCACGCAAGACGCTGTATGTCGTCGGGGCATAGACTGGTGTAGAGGTTTTCAGGAAAAATCTCTCATTGCCTTTGGAAAATTGATAGACCTGACATGGCGATGCACCGACTTCATCTGTTGCCAACGTCGCGTCTGCGATGAAGTGTTTGATGCTGGGGGGCAGGCTGTTTGTCGTTTCAGGTGTCATGGCAGATTTTTCAGGAACAGGGTCAGGGAAGGCGAACATCAAATCTTTGGGCTGCCTGTGGATTTTTCAAGCTTTTTAATTCCAATTGATCTGCCTGCCTTTCATCTGCGATTTTTGCATTTCATTCCCCTGTTTTTGTAATCTATCTTTTCTCCATGGCGGCCTGTTTTGTCTTGCCATAAAGTACGCCTGCACCTGTCAACAGACAGAAAAACAGCGTGAAGGCGATGTGGTCTTATCCACCCCGCCTGCATAAAAAAACAAACCTGGAGAACTCAATGTCATCAATACGTCGCCCTGCAATATCCCTGCGTCCCACTTGCCGTGCCCTTGCCGCCAGCCTGGCCTTGCTGGGTGGCCTGGCTGCCAGCACCATGCAGGCACATGCCGATACCGTCGATGATTATGTACGAGCCGAGATGCAAAAGCGGCATATACCCGGCATGACAGTGGCTGTGCTGCGTGATAACAAACTCATCAAGGAAAGCACTTATGGCCTGGCCAGCATAGAACACAATGTGGCAACCAGGGCAGATACGGCCTATACACTGGCATCAATGACCAAGACCTTTACGGCGAGTGGCATCATGTTGCTGGTACAGGATGGTCGCATTACGCTCGATGACTCCATCACAAAAATCCTGCCACAATTGCCTGCTGCCTGGTCTGGCGTCACGCTGCGCCATTGTCTCTCGCATACGTCTGGCTTGCCGGATGCAATTACCGATGACGTTAACATCACCACTATCAGCGGTGACCGCGATGTTCTCTTGCAAGAGCTGGCAAAATTGCCGCTACAGCCCGCCGGTGAAAAATCTGTGTATAACCAGACCGGCTATGTCTTGCTGGGCATGGTCATAGAAAAAATCAGTGGCATGCCGTATGAACAGTTCCTGCAAACCCGTTTGTTCCAGCCCATGGGTATCACAGGCACAAAATTTGGTGATGCCTGGTCCATCATCCCTGGTCGCAGTGACTTATATACGTCTCTCGATATCAGCAAAGACCATAGCAAACTGGAGATGAAAAATGGCCGCCCTGTCGTCATGCAAGACAAGATTTACCATTATGGCGCGAAGTTCATGCCCGATTATATGGCCCCTGCCGGACTCTTGAATGGCAATATCCACGACCTCGTCAATTTTGAGCAAGGACTGGCCAGCGGCAAGCTCATCAAGCCTGCCTCGCTAAAGGAAATGAGCACACCCTACAAACTGCGCAATGGCCAGGATGGCGACTTTGGCCTGGGCTTCATGTTCATGCCCTTTGGTAAACAACCTGCCATTTCTTACGGTGGCGGCGCAGCCACCTGGCGTGTGCATCTGCCAGAAAAGCGTTTGACTGTGGTGGTGCTGACCAATCTGCAAGGCTCACAACCGCATGCATTGGCGGGTGGCATTGCTGCACTCTATGACGACGGAGCGAAGTAATCCAGGCAGCCCCTGTCTGCTCATGGCAGGGGCAGTAACATCATCATTTATTTTTTATGCCGGGTGCGACGCATTAATTTCAGAATAATTGAAGAGTAATTTGCGCAGACATTCAATGAGCTGACAAGACTGTTCAGCATCTCCATCAAGTTGCATAATGTCCTTTCACCGAGGACATTATCATGAAAAACTGGCTATTTCTGGCTATTGCCATCGTTTCAGAAACCATTGCCACGTCTGCACTCAAATCCAGTGAAGGTTTTACGCGGCTGGCACCTTCGGTACTGGTAGTGCTTGGCTATGCACTGGCATTTTATTTCCTGTCGCTGACACTGAAGGTCATCCCTGTGGGTATTGCCTATGCCGTCTGGTCGGGCGTGGGTATCGTGCTGATCACTGCCGTGGGCTGGCTGGTGTTTGGGCAAAAACTGGATATGCCTGCGCTACTGGGCATGGCACTGATTATTGCGGGTGTGATTGTAATGAATGTGTTTTCAGGCAGCGGGCAACATTGAGCCGCGCATTGAGTCACGCATTGAGCCACATCTGGCAATGTATCAGTTACAGCAATATCCTGTAGGAGCGGCTTCAGCCGCGAATGCCCGACACGGCTGAGATGTTCGCGGCTAAAGCCGCTCCTGCAATCAGAGGCAACCAGAGTATCGTTGCGCTTGATTTCAGTACCCCAGGCGGGCATTATTCATTGCTCAACATAGCTGCTTTACTCTCACTTATTTCCGCCATGCATATATGTTACCTTGAGTAAAAATCATGGTGATATTGTGGCTGCTCGTTTATGGTGGCGGCTTTTGTAATTCCCCCCGTATCCGTAGACCATATGAACAAGTCAGTTCCGTTTATTATCCTGGGCGCTGCTGTCCTCGCGACAGCGGCGTTTTTTGGGCGCTCATGGCATAGCAATGCTGCCATGCCTGTCAACGCTGTTGCCAGTGCATCCAGCGTCGCTACCGCATCCAGCGCCAGCATTCCAGTAGCGACCAGCACGCAGGATGAACTCATCTTCATGCCAGGCAATGAAGACCACCCTGGTTTGCAAGCCGCACCTGAAGCAGAAAAATTTTCCATGCACCTGCTTGAAGACCCCGCAGCACTGTCGCAATACCTGACACCTGCCCAGCACAAGCAAACCCTGGCTGCCCTGAAGCATCAGCATTGCCTGTCCCCAAAAATCACGGTGTACAGCAAACTGGGCATGGCAGAAAAACTGCTGGTCAGCGATTGTTACTATCTGAAAGAAACTGGTGACGACAATGTAGAACCTTACTACGACACCAGTTACGGCATCATGCTGTCAGTGACCCTGGGTGGCGTGTTTGAACTCAAGGGAGTAAAAAACCTGGACGACCTGTATGAAACCAGCGCACTGATGGCAGTCACCAATCTCAAAAAAGATGGTCATCTGCAGCTCTGGCTTGATGCAGATACCTGTGAACCTGGCATGATTGAAGGCAATGCTGACGCCACACCTGAAAATTGCAAAACCACAGGAATCATAGACGTAGCCAATGCCCGGATGCAAGTCACCAAGAGATAGCTAATTCTGGCATGATGACGCTTTTGCTTCAGCGCACGCATCATGCCGGATATCCCCATCAACGCCCTCTTCGTCTGCAGCCGCAACCAGTGGCGCAGCCCCACTGCCGAGCAGGTCTGGCGCAGGCACCCCATGGTGCGCGCCCGTTCTGGCGGCACCAGCCCCAATGCCCGCCACCCTGTCTCTATTGCCGACATAGAATGGGCAGAAGTGATCTTTGTCATGGAAGAAAAACACAAGTCACGCCTCATGGCCAGCTACCGTAACCTGATAGGCCACAAGCCTGTGCATGTGCTGGATATCCCTGACGAATACAAATACATGGATGCTGAACTGGTAGAACAATTGCAACAATCTATAGGTGATATCCTGGGTTTGAACTGATTTTTAAATTATTTAATAAAACCTGAATCCTTTTAAGTGTCTGAACACTCTTGGTCTATGTCATTCATTACAAAGAGGAGTTCACCATGTTTCATTTCAAACGTAATTTGCCCCATTGGGAACGCGCCCTGCGCATCATCAGCGGCCTGTTGCTGTTCTGGCTGGCATATAGTGGTCAAGTTGGCGGCATGCTGAACTGGGCAATCATCGCCAGCGCTGTCACCATGCTCATGACTGCCTTTATCGGCTTTTGCCCCGCCTGTGCAATGGTGGGGCGCAAATATCTGGATAACTGAAATGAGCCTGTCCCGCCCTCAATTACTGGAAGCCGCCCGGCAAGGTGATGGCAAAGCCATTGCCGCATTGCTGGAAGTCTGCCAGCCCGACCTCAAGCGCTTCGCCCGCCGCACCTGCTCGAACGCAGAAGATGCCGAAGACGCGGTGCAAATGGCCTTGTGGTCGCTGTACCGCAAGGTAGGCGCGCTGCGTTGTGCGGCAACCTTTGCGACCTGGATGTTCCGCATCGTTGAACGTGAATGTTACCGCCTATTCCGCATCAAGAAATACCATGATGCCCTGGATGATCTCAATGAGCACGACATGCCCATGGCAAATATGGTACCTACTGACTTGCGCATGGACCTGATACGCGCGATGGAAAGGCTGTCGCCACCTTACCGTGAAGTCCTGATACTGCGTGACGTGCATGAACTGACCGCCCCCGAAGTCGCCGCCCAACTGGGCCTGAGCCTCGAGGCCGTCAAAAGCCGTTTGCACCGCGCCCGTGCACAGGTGCGCGAGCAATTGCTCAATAGTGGTTACTGGATGAAGGATGGTGCGCCTGAAGTCATGGAAAAAAATGGAGGCAATCATGTTTTGTAGCACGTCTGTCACGGTGCACTTGTTGCGCGGTATTGGTGCACTGGGCTTGTTACTGCTGGCCTTTTTGGTGCCAGGCTTGTCAGTTATCTGGCAAGGGCTGGCACTCATAGTTGCATTCTTATTGATGCGCGGCTGTCCCATGTGCTGGATGATGGGTTTGATTGAGACGATTTATGAGCGGCGGAAGAAGAAATTGTCTTAGCTCAGGAAAATCTCGCTGCATGCGCATGCGCACCATAAGTCATTGACAAATAAGGGAATTTATGAAAATATTGCTATAAATATGTCTTAAAAAATGAGCCGGTTCATGAAAAGTCCTGAGTCATTCAAGCACACAATCAAGACGGAAAATGCAGCTGAGCGGAGTATCTCCATGCCCTCCGAGCTACACTTGTTGCCGCAAATCAGGGTAAAGGAATTTGTCGAACTTTTCGCAAGTCAGCATCACGTTGAATATCTGAGATCAGGGCTGGATGACTGGGCTGAAGCAGCGACACGTGCCTCAGGTGACAACGTAAAACTGGACCATACCGGCAAATTACTGGTCATGCTGAAAAGACGCCATTTGATCGATGGACGCCAACTAGCCCGCTTGATGACGAATCATCTCAAAGAAATCAATGTTTGATCCGTTTGGTGATTTTGCTGCTGCTGGATATCTTCGCAACCATGAGGGTTTGAAAGACCTGGAAATCATCAAAATCCAGGAACATGTCTTCTTCGAAGCAAATCTTCCAGACGCAATCGCCTATTTACAATCCATTGACGGTCCAATTTCTTACCAGGATTTTCTTCAGGTTCATAACATTCTCTTTGTTGATTTCTACCCTTGGGCTGGTCAGGACAGACACGCCTTGGGCGTTGGTCGCCTGATCAACAAAGGTAGCCAAATACAGTTTGAAGTGGCAGAGCTGAGTCGTCGGGCCATTGAGCATGGGCTTGATTTAGGAAATGAGATAGAAATCATGCGCAACAGACCAGGAGAGGTGATGGGTTATTTCGCCTGGGGCCATCCTTTTCTCGACGGTAACGGTCGTACAATGCTGCTTGTGCATACCGAACTATGTGCAAGAGCTGGTATCTTCATAGACTGGCAAGCTTCATCAAAAGGCGCTTATCTTCAAGCGTTGAGCAATGAGCTGGCAAAGCCGGGCAAAGGCATACTGGACGCTTACCTGAAACCTCATCTGCGCGAACAGGCTTTTACCGGGCACTGGGGCGAATACATTCAAGCGATTCCTGGACTGGATGGCAGCAGTCATGCCAAATCTCATATCGCAGAACAAGCAGGTGACACTGGCGCGATGCAGCGCTATGAAGAATTCAAGATTGCCAGAGGTGAGCAAGTACCATAGCCCCTACCCGCGCCTCTAGAGCCTCCCCTCCAACCCAATTCTGGCACTTGTGATAACTCCCTGAATCATGGATACTTGACTCACCCTACCCCACAGTGAGGCTATCCATGACACCCGATCAGGCAAGCTCAGGCACGACTGCGCAGTTGAAACCTACGCTGGGTAGTTTGCAGTTGTGGGGCATTGCGGTGGGGCTGGTCATCTCGGGCGAGTATTTTGGCTGGAGTTATGGCTGGGCTTCTGCTGGCACTTTGGGTTTCACGGTCACGGCGCTGTTCATTGCGGCGATGTACACCAGCTTTATCTTCAGCTTCACTGAACTGACCACGGCCATACCGCATGCAGGCGGGCCGTTTGCCTATAGCAGGCGGGCTTTTGGGCCTCTCGGTGGATTCTTTGCCGGGGCTGCTACCCTCATCGAATTCGTGTTTGCACCACCCGCCATTGCGCTGGCGATAGGTGCTTATCTGAATGTGCAATTTCCTGAAATCAATCCCAAGACGGCAGCGGTGGGGGCTTATCTGGTGTTCATGACACTGAATATCCTGGGCATACAGATCGCCGCCAATTTTGAGCTGGCCGTCACTTTGCTGGCGATATTTGAATTGCTGGTGTTCATGGGCGTGGTGTCGCCTGGTTTTAGCATGAGCAATTTCACCAGGGGTGGCTGGGCCGGGCAAGATCATTTCAGTATCGCCTCTTTACCCGGTATGTTTGCCGCCATCCCGTTTGCGATCTGGTTCTTTCTGGCGATAGAGGGTGTGGCAATGGCGGCAGAAGAATCGCGCAACCCGCAACGCTCGATACCCATCGCTTACATAGGTGGCATCGTCACCCTGGTGGTGCTGGCGATAGGCGTGATGGTATTTGCCGGTGGTGTGGGTGACTGGACCAAGCTGGCGAACATCAATGACCCGCTGCCGCAGGCGATGAAGCTGGTGGTCGGTAATAACAGCAACTGGCTGCACATGCTGGTGTGGCTGGGTCTGTTTGGTTTGATCGCTTCTTTTCACGGCATCATACTTGGTTATTCAAGGCAGATTTTTGCACTGGCGCGTGAGAATTATCTGCCGCATTTTTTTGCCAAAATCCACCCGCGTTTCAAAACGCCGCACCGTGCCATTCTGGCAGGTGGTGCCATCGGTATCGCTGCGATATATAGCGATGAACTGATCAAGATAGGTGGTCAGAGTTTGACAGCGAATATCCTCACCATGAGCGTCTTTGGTGCGCTGCTGATGTATATCGTCAGCATGCTGGCCCTGTTCAAACTGCGTCGCGCAGAGCCGGATACTGTGCGGCCATTCCGCGCACCGTTTTACCCTTACTCACCTGTGTTTGCGCTGATCAGTGCCTGCATTTGCATGGCGACCATGATCTATTACAATCTGCTGATATTCGGGATTTTTTGCCTGTTTCTGGGACTTGCTTATGTTTATCATGCGATGACAGTCGGCAAACGCTCGCTTTTGCAGGATGAAGCAGACAGCAATCCCATGACCACGGAAACCGCAGCAAGATGAGCATCAAGCCTGCACAATTCAGCCACATCGTCGGCACGCGCACTTACCAGTTTCGCGACCTTAAAGACTTGCTGGCCAAGGCCACGCCTTTGCGCTCTGGCGACTTGCTGGCAGGTGTTGCTGCAAGCACGGCTGAAGAACGCGTGCTGGCGCAAATGTGTCTGGCAGAACTGCCGCTGAAAACCTTTCTCAATGAAGCACTGGTGCCTTACGAGAGCGATGAAGTCACCCGCCTCATCATTGATGAACATGATGCGACTGCGTTCAACTCCATCAGCCATCTGAGCGTGGGGGACTTTCGTAACTGGCTGTTGTCGGATGCAGCAGATACAGCAACGCTGACGGCACTGGCACCCGGCATCACACCAGAAATGGCAGCCGCCGTCAGCAAGCTCATGCGGGTTCAGGATTTGATACTGGTGGCCAAGAAATGCCGTGTTGTCACCGCATTTCGCAATACCCTGGGCTTGGACAACCGCATTGCCACGCGCCTGCAACCCAACCACCCTACTGACGATACGACCGGCATCGCTGCCAGCATACTCGACGGTTTATTGTATGGCAGTGGTGATGCCGTCATAGGCATCAACCCCGCCAGTGACAATGTGCCGCAAGTCATCAAGCTGTTGCACATGCTGGACGCCATCATAGAACAATATGCGATACCGACCCAGTCTTGCGTGCTCACGCATGTGACCAACACCATGGCGGCTATAAAACGAGGTGCGCCGGTCGATCTGGTGTTCCAGTCCATCGCGGGCACGGAGGCGGCCAACAGCAGCTTTGGCATCAACCTGGCCTTGCTGGCAGAAGCGCGCAGTGCCGCTTTGTCGCTGGGGCGCGGCACGGTGGGCCAGAATGTCATGTACTTTGAAACCGGCCAGGGCAGTGCATTGTCAGCGAACGCACATCATGGCTTGGACCAGCAAACCTGCGAAGCGCGTGCCTATGCCGTGGCACGCAAATTCCAGCCCTTGCTGGTCAATTCTGTAGTCGGCTTCATCGGGCCTGAATATCTTTACGATGGCAAGCAAATCATACGCGCAGGTCTCGAAGACCATTTCTGCGCCAAGCTGCTGGGCTTGCCCATGGGTTGCGATGTCTGCTACACCAACCATGCCGAGGCTGATCAGGACGACATGGATATCCTGCTGACCTCCCTCGCCACCGCTGGCTGCAACTTCATCATGGGCGTGCCGGGGTCGGACGATATCATGCTCAATTACCAGAGCACGTCTTTCCATGACGCGCTGTACTTGCGGCGAGTTCTCGGCTTGCGGGCTGCGCCAGAATTTGAAGCCTGGCTCAAGCAAATGGAAATATACCAACATGATCATAAGCACAATGAGCAATTGCATTTGCATGATGCCCTGCCATCTGGTTTTGAAACTGCACTGCGAAGACTGACATGAGCGCAGCCAAGCCTCCTCTTCATACCAACCCATGGCAAGCCCTGCGCCAGTTTACCCAGGCCCGCATTGCCCTGGGCCGTGCCGGTGTCAGCTTACCTACCGGAGCGCAACTGGATTTCCAGCTCGCCCATGCGCGTGCCCGTGATGCCGTGCATAAGGCGCTTGATGTCGCCACACTGGCGCAGGCCTTGCAGCAAGCCGGGCATGAAAGCCTGCACGTCAACAGCGCCGCACATGACCGCAATACCTACTTGCAACGACCAGACCTGGGTCGCAGATTGAATGAAGAAGCACGTCAGCATCTGGGGCAATTATCGTCTCCGGCAACTGACCTCGCCATCGTCATCGCAGACGGTTTGTCTGCCCCCGCCGTCGCGCAAAACGCCCTGCCTTTCCTGATAAATTTGCTCACCATGCTCGCGCCGGACAACTGGAGCCTGGCCCCCATCGTCATCGCCACCCAGGCCAGGGTTGCCATCGGCGATGAGACTGGCGCACTGCTGAATGCCAGCGCCGTGCTGGTCTTGATAGGTGAGCGCCCCGGCCTGAGCTCACCCGACAGCATGGGTGCCTACCTCAGTTGGGCACCGCAGCCCGGCCTGACCGATGCTGCCCGCAACTGCATCTCGAATATACGGCCCGATGGCCTCAGCTATGCCGAGGCTGCCTACAAGCTGCATTATCTGCTGACAGAAGCACGCAAGCGTGGATTAACGGGAATCGCCTTGAAGGATGAAACCGAAGCGCCTGTGCAACTGGGCAAGCAAACCATGTCGAATTTTTTACTGAAGGAATAAGCTGTATCAACAAATGTTACCGGCTATATACCTTGATATACCGTGATATACCGTGACTAGGGCGCATCATAATGCGCTGCATGTAATCTCTGCATCCGCAAATCAATGGCATTGCTGTGGGCTACCCGCTCATATGGCGCTGTTCTGAATGAAGCGACGCCAGGCAGTCTTCTCACTGCCCGGCGTCAATCCTGAACAAGCCCGGTTTTTTTAAAACCGCGCTTTGACATACAAGGACGGGCCATTAAGGCGCAGATTCAGCTGCGCACTGTCCTCGCGGCCAAGGTCACGTGTCAGGCTGATTCTGGAAATGCCATAGTCGGCCACGATACCTATATTCTCTACCGGAAACCACTCCGCACCTATGGTCGCCGTATAGATATGTCCATTGATGCTGCCACCATTTTTCTTGATGCCAGAAGCTTCTGCAAACATGCGCGTCGATGGTGAGAAAGAATGACGCCAGCCAAGTTCAAGCAAGGGTGCAAATGTGCTGCGCTCAAACGCATCTGTAGCACTGTTATCTGCGCCAGCAATAGTGCCCGCACCTGAGCCAGAAACAGTGCCACTAACCGTACCGCCTACCCTTGCTCTGTAATAAGCAGCGCCCAGGCCCACACCCACTACATCTGCACCCTCACCTATCCACCATTTGTAAGCCGCCTGGCCAATTTCCAGCCTGGCATTGGCAGCAAGTGCCGCAGTGCCGCTCAAAGGCTGGCCATTCAGGGTCGTGCTGCCATTCAGATTGGAAGAGTAGGATTTGTCGTAGCGATAATAATCCAGAGAAATACCCTGGCTGCGACCCAGCAAGAAATCTGCCTTCACTCTGGGTATGGTCACTCTTTCGCCATCATAAGACGGGGTTTCATAGCGACCCGAGTTGGTATTGACGCCGAGCTGGAAATTGGTATCGGCACTGAATGCACCAACAGAAACACTCATGCGGTCCAGCGCAGGTGACACAGCATGCGGCCCATCGGCCGCCACAGCACTGCCCCCTGCCGTACAAGCCAGCAAAACTGCCATCACCTGCGCAGGCCGGAAAACTTGCCTGCGAAAAGCAATTTGAGAAATGAAATTGATAGATGGCGTAAACATGAACTTGCTCCAGATAGTGAATTGAATATGCGTAAATTGTGCGTAAAAAATGCATGTAAGTCAGTGCATCAAGCATAGCAATCCACCAGCGCGGCGCAAATGGCGGTTTTCTCAAAAATGGGTCGGTGGAGTCCTACATATCAGGGTATATCTGTCACAACAATGCCCAACGCTTAATCAACACAAGGTGAAGTCAGGCAGTTGGCAAATAAAGAACCGTCATTACTGCATCTATGTGATACAAGGCTTGTTTGCCAAGACAATGAGAGCAGCACATAAACAAAAACCCGTCGAAGCGGGTTAATGGTTAAAGCTGATAAGGCATGTTCACCTTGAAACTGAATTTATCCAGTGCGGCGTAAGCATCGATGTCGCGGGTATGAATCACACAATCATGCACCTCGCCAGTCGCGGCAATGATGGCATCTGGTAGCTTCAGCTTTTTGAGTTTCCTCAATTTCACTGTGGCAGTCATGACAGCTTCATCTACTGGCAGTATCGTAAACCGCTCAAGCCATGCTGTGACCTGGTGCTCATTCTGAGCCGGCACACCAGCCATAACTTCCATCCAGGTAATCGGGCTTATCCCCAATTTTGGCGTGCTATCAAGGAACTGCTGAGCCTTAACCTCACCATTCAAATAGTCAATCAGGATGCATGAGTCCACCACATCCCCGTCAAACTTTACTGCTCGTCCCATTCCTTCCTCGCTTTTCGTTGGTATTCCACACCATCTACCTTATTGGCTGCCAGCAAGCCAAAGACAGACGCAGGCAATACTTTATGTGTATTTATGTAGCTGTCCAATGCCTCATCAATCAGCTCTGTGCGTGGCTTATTTCCGCGCGCAGCCCCGATTGCCGCAAGCGCCTGGATTCTCTTTTCGTCGATATCTATTAACACTTTCATGCTCCCCTCCCTGGGATATATACTACCCATATATATTAGTATATATTGGTAGTATATATCAAGCCCTTTATTCAAAAAGCCAGGCATTTATCCTGGCTCCTTTTTTATCAATAGAAATTGTTTTATCCCTCACTTGCGCCCTGCTTTTGGTAAGTCGCCTCAACGATGCTAGAAAAAATAGCATGCACTTTAGCTGGATCGTCGCATTTTAGAACCAGCGGCTTTAGTGCATCTGGCACTGTGTAATTCGTTGTTCATTTGCCCCTGAAAATTCGCCATATCAATCTCCGTTATCTAGTTTGCTGGCAAGCACGCGCTCCACTCCATCGCCTCAGCACTGCCAATAGCATAGGCAATCTGCATCTGTCACGCCCTGCCGCGCTGCCTTTGCCCCTCAAAGTGATATTCAGTCCTGTCCATTACACCGCTCCAAAGCAACCCGCACAAATCCACATGCGGGCCCGGCAATAAAATCACTCAGGCAAAAACAGCATTCAAGTTCGCAATGATTGCCGGCTGGCTGCCATCTGCCAGTGGGACCGTGACTGTCGAGCCTTTGAAGGCGACCACGCTTTGCCCGGATGGGGCGACTTGTGAAAAGGCGTTGCGAGAGCTGGCGTTGGCCATGCTGCCGTAGGGGCCGTAAGTGGTGCCGCTTTTTCCTTTGAGCGTCAGTTGCAGCACACACTGCCAGCCAAACCATGTGCCGGTATAGCCAGAGATGGAGACGATAGGGTCATTGTAGGGAATAGTGGCTACCTGGCCATTTCCACTATTGCCGCCATGCTGCAGGGTGGTGAAGACACCGGTTTCATTATTCTGTGTGCCGGTGTTGTAGGGGCCGGTACCAGTGTTGACAGACTGGATGGCGTTGAGCACATCGCCGGAGCGCACTGTCACTTGCGTGATAATGGGGTTGCCTGCCGCAGCGATAATCGCGGTATCGTCAAACGCATTGCCAGACGGTGGATTAGCCAGTTGAGAAAGGATCATGAACTGCGCCTGCTCAAACTGGAAGTTGCCTGAGTTTAAGCGCCACATGAAAATATCCTGATAACTGTACTGGCTGCCACCACTCTGAAAGCCTGAGGAAACAACATTCCATACCTGTTGTGCGCTGCTATTGGGAGCAATATTGCCTGGCTCAAACTGTGCGCCATACCCCATCACGGATGGGGATATGCCAGCCTTGGTATATTCAGGCAAAGAGCTGCCATCGTAGAATTGCGGTGAGACAAAATCGAAGGCACTATTCACGGTAGGATAGTCTGTCGACTTTGTAGGTGATGCGGGTGTGAACGACAGATAATATTTGACCGGCTGCTGATCAAATACCTGGCGTATCGTGGTGAACAATATCCTGAACTGATCCTTGGTCATGGTGTCGGAGAGATACCCTTCCCAATCTATATCCAGGCCATTCATACCCGTTTTTTGCAGGTAGGTAACAAGATTATTGGCAAAGGCGGTAGCCTGTGCTTGCGGGTCGCCACCATTGGCAAAAATTCCGGCCAGGGTATTGTTGCCCGAATACCCCATGGTCGCCAGGAACTTGATATTGGGATTGACCTGGCGTGCATCATGCAGCACAGCGTTCAGATAATCCTGGTTGCTCATTCCCCCCTGATGCGATGCGTTACCTATTTCTATGGTGTAGCCATTGCTGGCAGGCGCAATCACAAAAAATGCGAGACCCAGAAAAGTGGCGCTGTTGTAGGTTTTATAGTTGATCAGCGCTTGAAAGCAACTGTCAGGGCTGTTGTAGTTGGTGTTGGGAGGTTCATCTTCATTCAAGAAAATCCACGCATTGATACCGTTTGCCAGGTCTGCCATGTTGATGCTCCTTTAAGGATGTGGTGAGTTGCCAGGCTCTTACCGTTGACTATCTGCATGAAGGCGGTAAGGCTGGTGATACGTCAGGCGCTGCAAATATCTTCAATAACAATCTTCAACGACTTGTCGACTGATAGTTCTTCACAATGACGCTGGAGAGCGTATTGGCACTAAGCATCCCGCATTCTGCATTCTGGCGGCATGCTTGAACTTATAGAAAAGTTAACATTTTTATTATATCAAAAAAACAATTTTCCGCTAATTTATTTACAGAGTTGGAATCACGCCCGGGTCCTGCACCAAGGCAACTTGAATTCTGCGCCCCGGGATTAGCCAGACATTTCCTCACTCCAATATCCCTGCATGAAATGAGTTCTGGAAATCTCCAGTCCGATTCTGGCGAGACTGTCAAAGCCGGAGCATCAATACTGCCGCTTCTTGTCCAACACCACAAAGAGGTAGAGCATGAAAGTTCTCAACAATAAAGTCGTCATCATCACCGGCGCCAGTTCTGGCATAGGCCGTGCAGCCGCGCTGCTGTTTGCCAGCGAGGGTGCAACCGTCATTGCAGCTGCGCGGCGGCAAACTGAGCTGGACAGCCTGGTTGTGCAGATACGCCAGGCAGGCGGCCGCGCCGTTGGCATTGCAGGCGATGTGCGCCATGAAGCCTATGCGCAAACCCTGGTTGATTTTGCAGTACGTGAATTTGGCGGCCTCGACATTGCCTTCAACAATGCAGGCACGATGGGTGAACTTGGACCAACGCCGCAAGTATCTGCCGCAGGCTGGCAAGACACGCTGAACACCAATTTGAACAGCGCCTTCTTTGCTGCCAAATATCAAATCCCGGCCATGCAAAAACGCGGTGCTGGCAGCCTGATTTTCACCTCTACTTTTGTCGGCCACACTGTCGGCTTTCCTGGCACTGCCGCCTATGCCGCCAGCAAGGCCGGTATAAATGGTTTGACGCAGGCGCTGGCAACAGAATTTGGCGCGCAAGGCATACGTGTCAATGCCATCCTGCCAGGCGGCACAGAGACAGCCATGGCACACCAGATGAACCACACGCCAGAAGCCATGGCCCAGGTCGCCAGCCTGCATGCCCTGAAACGCCTGGCCCAGCCGGAGGAAATCGCCAGAGCCGCACTGTTCCTGGCATCAGATGCATCTTCATTCATGACGGGTGCGGCCATGCTGGTGGATGGTGGGGTGTCGGTGAACAGGACTTGAGACAGGCCCCACCTATGTGCTGACACGCTACTGGCGCTTGCTCAGGCAAGTGCCAGCAAAACGCCTGCAGGTATACAAGCATCCAGTTTTTTGCGATGATGCCGACTCTTTGGCATGTCTATGCCACGTCTACCTACACTGCAGCAAGGTTTTTATATGGTTACCGAAGTCGATATCCAGAATTTATACATCGCTTATTTCAATCGTCCTGCCGACAAAGCTGGTTTGGCATACTGGAAAGATGCAAATCTGAACCTGCTGCAAATTGCCCAGAGCTTTTCTGAACAAAAGGAATATGCCAGCGCCTTTGCAGGATTTTCGACTGAGCAAACCATCAATGCGCTGTATAACAATCTGTTCAACCACAAGGCCGATGCTGACGGTTTGACTTACTGGAGCGGGCAGATCAATTCCGGCAAGGTCAGCATAGGTGCAGCAGCGATTGCGATTTTGAGCGGTGCGACAGGTGCAGACCTGGTGGCAGTGCAAGCCAAGAACACGGCGGCAACTTCTTTTACCCAAAAGCTGGCAACGGATGCGGCGGCTGCCTATGCCTATACCATGGGTGGTGCGGTATTCAAGCTTGCCAGAGGCTGGCTGGCACCCGTTGTCGACCATGTCAGCGCCACGGATGCTGTCAACAATCTGGGTATCGCGATAGAAAAACTGATTTCCAGTACGCCCTATGATAGCAACAGGCTCGCCAGTACAGCGACTGTTGCCGTGATTTCTGGCCAGAATAACACAGGTAAAAATACTGACTTCAACTTCTCTGTGGACGATAGCCAGCTACTGAAAGCCAACACCAGCCTCACCGGTGGTGGCGGCAATGTGGCACTGAATGTGAATACTTTTTTTTCACCCGTCAGTCATGCATCGACCATCATCAGCGGCGTACAAACCCTGAACTTGCAGGCTGGTTCAGACACGAGCTTTGCTGGCACAGATTTCATGAACAGTTTCACCTACATCAATGCCAACAAGCTCAATGGTGGTGACAATATCGTGTTGGGTAATCTGGCTGGTCAAACCGTGCAGCTCAATAATATTACCGGCAGTTCATCGGTTACGTTGGGCGGCGCTAATCAGAGCGTGATCCAGGCAGCAGAACAGGGGCGCGCCTATATCAAAACAACGAATGCCAACCTGTCGACTGCGACACTCAATTTTATTAATGCCACGGCAGGTGAACATATACTGGAAATCACGGATAGCGGCAGTGCTACCGTCGGTACCGCAAATATGCTGGGTGTAAGTGCGATCACTTTACGGGGTGATGAAAGCGGCCTGACAATCTCACCATCACGTGCCATTACCATCAACATGTTTGGCAGTAATGATAATTCCCTGACGGTGAACAATGGCCAGCAAGTCAGCATCACTTCAGTCAAGGCATCCAGCCTGAATTTGGGTGGCAACAGCAAGTTCACTATCGAGAATAGCCAGTTTCGTGATATCCGCCTAACGGACAAAGGCGGCACACTTGATATCAAGGACAATAATGATGTCGTGCATTCGATCATGAGCAATGTGGCGACCACTGTCGATGTCAGCAATATGACTTCCATGCTCAAACTGGGTGGTGCAGGTGATTATGTCATCGCAGGCCTGGGAATGCGGCCGGGTTCTTATATCAGTAACGAAGCGGGAACAGGCAATATCAAGGTCAGTATGACGGGAAGCTACAGCTCCACTTATTCTACTTACACCAAGATTGCTGAAACTGGTAGTGTCACCATCAATCTGGATGGAGTTGGCACGCTATCAATTTATTCTTCAGCAAGCAGCTCTTCTACGCGCGTGAATGTCAATGTGCCAGGAGCATCAATCAACGTGACAGCTGGCACAGGCATCATTGACATTGTTGAGACAGAAGGTAAATCAGGCACATTCAATTTTAGTACCAGTGGCTTTAGCGCAACAAATTTACTGCTTGCTACGACCGGAGATGGGAACGATCTGTTAAACATAAAAACTACTTCATTCAGCAACATCAAAAATACACTGACAACGATCAGCAATTTCAATGCTACTGGTACAGACAAGTTCATCACAGGAATGGCGGCGACAACACTTGGCTATTTCGCGATCACTACTTCTGACTTCGACAGCCTGCCCAAAAATATTATCGATGGCGCTATCGCGACAAAGCAAGCATTATCACGGGCAGCCGGACAAGCATATATCATCGCCGTCGATAGCGGCGAAGCGGCTGGCGTCTATCTTTATCAGCATAAAAGCAATATTGCTACTTACGTTGGTTACGGTGACGTCCTGGTCAAACTCATAGGCATTGGTCACATCGATGTAACTGATATTATTTCTTCCTGAGCGGGTACAATGAGGCCATCGCCTGGCGTGGCTTGGCCGCATGCAGGCCACCAGGCAGTTTTTCCCGTTGACGCCCTCGCCCGTTGCTGGCACACTACGCTTTCCATCAACCACCACAGGAGACAACATCATGAGAACCACGGATATTGCCCTCTTGTCGGCTGCCTGATCTGCCCACATCGTTTTCTGGCGCGTATTTACAATTGTCTTAACAATTTCCTCGCTAGTGTATTGATGCGCGTCTGATCACGCGCCGGCTTCCATTTTCTTTTTTTCGTTCCTGCACGTCCCGGCTTTTTCGTCATTGCCGTGCCTGCGGGATGGTTTAGTGCATACAAAAAAATGCACGCCTGAATCTGGACATACACTCATCATGATCAATTTTGATTTCGCATCCCTGCGCCTGATCGGCCTGACACCGGCTATCGCCAACCAGCTACATGCACTGGCAGCAGATTATGCTGACGCCGCCGACACAGTCGACAATGCCACGCTACAAATGGTGCGCATTACTGAAGTACACCGCGACAGCCTGGTCGTCCACAATGGCAGCCAGGCCATGCAGGCCCGCGCCCTGCCGCGTCTCTTGCATGAGCTGGCGGCAGACGATGACAGCCTGGCGGTTGGTGACTGGGGCTTATTAAGTGGCAATGCAGCTTGTGGCCACCACTTCATCGCCCGCATGTCGCCATTGACGCATCTGGCCCGCCGCAATAACGAGGGGCGGCTGCAAGCCCTGGCCAGCAATATCGATACTGCCCTGCTTGTCATGGGCCTGGACAGCGACTTTAACCTGCGCAGGCTAGAACGTTATCTGGCGCTGGTGCATGCAGCAGAAGTCACACCCGTGGTCGTGCTGACCAAGGCTGACGTGCATGCAGATGCACAGTCACGTCTGGCCGAGGTGGAACAACGCCTGTCTGCCGGCGTGCCTGTATTTGCCGTCAACGGCCAAAGCAGCATGGCGACAGATTTGCTGGCCCCCTGGATGGCAGCGGGACACACCCTGATCTTGCTGGGTTCATCCGGCGCTGGCAAGTCTACGTTGACCAATACCCTGACCAGCAGCGCGCAAGATACCGGTGCCGTGCGTGCCAGCGATGGCCGTGGCCAGCACACCACCACCGCACGCTCGCTACACCTGTGCCCTGGCGGTGCCTGCATCATCGACACACCTGGCTTGCGTACCCTGCAACTCAACCTCGATGAAGAAGCCCTGAGCGCCAGCTTTGCCGACATCGACGCCCTGGCCGCAGCATGCCAGTTCCGCGACTGCAGCCACCAGAGCGAACCCGGCTGCGCCGTACGCGCCGCCGTGGATGAAGACAGACTCAGGAACTATCAAAAACTGCTACGCGAAACCCGCCGCAACCAGCAAACCCCGCTGGACAGGATCGCGGCGAGGTCAAAGTGGAAGGTGCTGATGCGTTCTGTGAAGGAGAAGGACAGGATGAAGCGAGGGTAAGAAGAGAGGGTAAGAAGAGAGGGTAAGAATACAGAGTAAGCACGGTCACATTTTTAAAATGCAGCGCATGCACTTGCATGCGCTGCATTTTATTTTTCGACTTATTCGCAGTCCCTGACAAATTCTTCAAACCTTAGTTGTTCCCTGGCCATGCGGCGCACACTGCGTACGATACTCATATTACCTATGACGCAGATTGCCAACACAACTAATATCTGCGTGTAATCAAGATTCATGTGGTAGCGGCCAATGGCGAACAGATACTTCGACATGCCAAAATAAAATGTCGGCAAGGTCCAGTAAATAATGCCAGAACCTACCCACAGCAATTTGCTCTTTCCCGCAATTTGAACCAGATGCTTGAGGATGTACACATGCCAGATAAAAGCTGGGAAAGCAATAAAGTATAAAGGCGCATGCACATTACTGACGAAAGCAGCAAAGCCTGAGATTCTGAATGAGAGCCAGGAAAAAAACATCGCAGTCAAATACAACGCGCCTGGCAACAACATCAGCAGGCAGCTTAGCACCAAGCTACGCATATGGTATGCCACATCTTTCAATGGCCGGTATTCACGCGGCCTGCTTAAAGTCAACCGGGTAAACAAGAAACCAGCGAGCGTTGAAGATAACAAGACATGCAGAGACAGGAAACCGACGAAAGGTGAATGCACAGATAAAAGCGCCTGATCTGCAAAAAACATGTAGAAAACCAGACGCAAAAATAAGGCCGTTACTACCGTCAGAATAATCGACGGCGCGACCCATTCCCGCCTGGCATCAGAAAACGCTCCTGAGCGTGCAAATATGATGATTTGCAGTAAAACAACCACCGCCAGAGATGGCAAAGATTGAAGCGCAAAAATTGGGAATAGCGCAGTCATGAACCTGGAAACAGGCATGGAAACACCGAATGCAACAATATTCATATTTTAGCGGTGGGATGGATTTGTGCACATCTTACACTGCGTCGTATCCGCTTTGGCAGTGGCATGCCTTAATTAGAGGATGTCATCATGTCCTGGCCTGTACTGTGTCAGACATAGTTGATGGTCGAGCAAAAACAGATATCGCTTTTAGCCTCATGGTATAGTCCCATGAAGTAGACGAGTGTCTTTCTGCAAATCATTTATAAACATAAGAATCGAATTCACATCCAGACCATCAAACTTGAACAAGAGCTTGCCTGTCACAAGTGCATGCAAGGTTCTACAGATAAAGCCCAATCATGCAACGTCTTTACCGCTTGCCGCTCACACTATTCTTTTTCTCTTTCGCCAGCCAGGCATTTGCCTTCAGCCCCCGCTCCGAACTGGAAGAGCTGATCATCGCGGCGGCGGGCAGCACTGTGTGCAGCCTGATCGCCATCATCGTGGTATTGGTCAAGTCAAACAAATCTTTCCTGCCGCGTTTGCTGATGGCCCTGGCTTCGCCTCTGCTGGTTTTCCCTGTCTGCATGGGCGGCAGCATGGCGACTTCTTATCTCGTCAAGCAGGCCAGTGATGTGAAAAAGGATCAGAATACCGCGCTGCGGATACAGGAAGAAACCGAAGCCTGGCAACGCAATGCCTTGCGCACCGCTGCCTGCAATGGAGATAGCGCGAGCCTCACATCAGAGCTGGCATCGGATGCGCATGATCAGGAAACCAAGCAGCGCGTGCTGGAAGACTGCATCTTGCCTCGGGCGGATGCGGCAAGCCTGCAGGCCATGTTGCTTGATCTGCGCGAGCGCAATACCGGGCCACGG
Organism: Undibacterium pigrum; assembly: GCF_003201815.1. GTDB lineage: Bacteria > Pseudomonadota > Gammaproteobacteria > Burkholderiales > Burkholderiaceae_D > Undibacterium > Undibacterium pigrum. The sequence continues at coordinate 49,326 of NZ_QJKB01000007.1, read as the reverse complement.
GCTCATTGTGCTTATCTGAACCCGGTATTGCAAAGTATGGATACCAGTTTGCTGGATGTCTTTGCCGCACAAAAACTGTCGCTCGCCTGCCCTGCGGACACCTATTCTCATACCGATGATGCCACGCCCTTTGCCCCTACCTGGTGGGATGTGGTGAACCAGCAGCGCAATGCCGATACAGCAAAATTGCTGAACACCCTGCGCTATTTGCAGGCGCATGGCGTGGACATGAAAGTCGCCATCGATGGCCGCTCACTATTATCAATGGCAATGGAAAGCAGCAAGCCTGAACTCATCCTGTTTGCCCTCGATGCTGGTGCCGACCCTTATCTGATCAGCAAAGAATCGTCCACACTCACGCCCCTGGAAACCTGGACCTTGCAGCGCTTTTCTTTTACCGATATGGGCACCTATAGCGAGGCAGACCGGAGAAGCATACAGTCGCGCCTGCGTGAAATGACAGCCAAAGAAGCAGACGCGCTGACACATAAAATAAGTGAAAGAGGCGGCCTGGATAATGCCAAGGATGGCGGAGCCGGTTTGCTGGCTTACCTGATCAAAAGCGGTGCCAGCCTGCATCGCATGAACAGTGGTGGCGATGGCGCTTTCAACGCTTACACGCGTTTATCACCGGCCTTGCAGGAAGTGCTTAATCAACTCAATGACCAGCAACTGCAAGAATTTATTTGCCCAGTGCCTGGAAAATATGACGATGGATATGCTGTCTATGCCCAGGCCATAGAAGCTGAGAATAAAGAGATCATCTCTTTTTTGAAACAGCGCAAGATGCCTGAGACTTGCCCCAAAATGCCAAGAGCAAACAATACCTCAGAGTAAAGCGCAGAATAAAGCCCGCTCACATCTACCATGCAAGCTTGCAAACGTCTCACACTCGCCCTGTTTTTTGCTCCGGCATGCTGTTATGCCGGGGCCATTTCAAACACCGCCAGGCTTGAAGAGCTGATCATGGCGCTAGTGGGCGGCGCCCTGCTCAGCATCGTTGCGATGGTGGTCGTGTTCATCAAACTAAAAAAACCTTTCTGGCACCGCGCCTTGATTGCCTTGTCATTGCCGCTGGTAGTGTTCCCGGTTTGCGTGCTTGGCAGCATGTTGACGAGTGCAGGTTTGAGCAACTTCAGGCAATGGCAAAACCAGCGTGAAAGCCTGCGCGCAGAAGCCCAGAATGAGCGTGACTGGCAAAAGAATTTTTTGCGTAGTGCCGCCTGCGAAGGCGAGCATGAGCGTTTTGCAAAAGAGCTGACATACAGCAGGCATGAGCAAGCCAGCAAGCAAAGAACGCTGGAAGAATGCATTATCCCCAGGGCCAGTGTCACTGACCTGCGCGCCTTGCTGGCCGATTTTCAAAAAAGAGATGAGCGCCTGACTACCTACTGTGCCTATCTGAACCCGGTATTGGTCAGCCTTGATACCAGCTTGATGGAAGTGTTTGTCGAGCAGCATTTGCCGCTGACTTGCAAGTCGCAACATTATCCGCCGGAACAGTTAAATTATGATGCGGAACATGAACCACCGTCCTGGTGGGATGTGTTTGCCAGCAGAGAAAAAATCCCGGCAGAACAATTATTGCCTGCCTTACGCTATCTGCAGGCGCATGAAGTGGATTTGAAACGCATCGTCGCCGGACGTTCATTGCTGTCACTGGCACTGGAAAGCAGCAATGTCGCGGCGATAGAATTTGCCCTGGACCTTGGCATGGACCCGCATGATGGTCTCTATAAATGGGATGGCTTGTCACCCGCCGAGACCTGGGTTGTGCAAAGCTTTTCACAGGCCAGTAGCGAGTCTTACAGCATCGCTGCCAGGCAGCGCCTGCAACCGCGCCTTGGTGTAATGACGGCAGCACAGGCAGAAATGCTGGCGCACAAACTGCACAAGAAAGTCAATCTGGAAATGCTGGCACATGGTGGTGCCGACATGCTGGCCTACCTGCTGCGCAGTGGCGCCAGCATGCGCAGGCTCAATGAAGGTGGCAATCTGGTACTTGGCAATACACCCATGTCTGCCGAATTGCTGACAGCACTCAAGCAGCTCAATGATGCGCAACTGGCTGACTTCATTTGCCCTGAGGCCGATGAATACAATCGTGTCTATTCACTGTTTGCAGAAGCCATTGCATCAAAGAACAAGCCACTGATCGCCTTGCTCAGGCAGCGCAAGATGCCCGAGACTTGCCCTGTAGCGCAAAAATAAACTGTCCATCAGAGATATTGCCACGTCAGCAGCGGAGCCTGCTTACTTCTTGTTCTGCTCCGGCAATGGCACATCCTTGTCGTCGACTTTCAAATTGAATGATGTGCCTTTGTGCACCATCTGCACCTTGATTGCCCCCTTCTTTTTATAGATGACACTGCCATTGAGGCGCAGTTCACCATTCTTTAATTCCAGCACATTGCCATTTTCTGTGACCGTGCCAGAGACACCTTCGATGGTAGAGATGGCAGCATCGCCTTCCATTTTGAAACTGCTGCTGTCAGGCGCAGCATGGGCCAGACTGGCGGCTGATAAGGCGAGCAAACTGCAAAACAGGATAGATGTGGATTTCATGGCCTTGTTTGTCATCATGGATAAATAAAGAACAGCTACCCTATGCCAATAAAATTGATTTGTCAAATGCACAATCATTACTCCTTGATGCTTGTGCCCCGGATGATGTTTTACCAATTGTAATTTTGGCTGATATCTGTGGGGCTTTGCGTATACTCCTGCCGTCCACATTACTCATCACAACATAATTTCAATATGATTTTCAGCGGCAAGCCTGCATCACTTCTTTTGATACTGAGCTACATGGCTTGCCTGTCACAGGCGCAAGCCATGCCGGTGGAAGTGCATACTCGCATCGCTGCGTCTGCAAACAGTAGCAATAAAGTAGCGCTGACGCTGGATGCCTGCTCAGGCAAATTTGATGCAAGCCTGCTGGATTTCCTGATACGCAAGCGCATACCGGCCACTATTTTCGTGACCAAGAAATGGCTGGATAAAAACCCTGAAGGCGTTGCCATCATCAAGGCCAACCTGGATTTGTTTGGTGTCGAAGACCACGGCGAAAAACACATCCCCGCCATCATCGGGCCTGGCCGTAAAATCTATGGCCTGACAGGCGAACCTGATATCGCTGGCTTGCAGCGTGAAGTCACCGAAGGTGCCAAAGCCATCACCAGCACGATAGGCATAGCACCACAATGGTATCGCGGTGCCAGCGCCAGATATGACCCGCTGGCGATGACCGAGATCAACCGCCTGGGTTACAAGATCGCTGGTTTTTCTTTAAACGCAGACCAGGGCGCAACCCTGCGCAAGCAAGCCATCATCAGGCAATTCAAACGCCTGCAGGCAGGCGACGTCATCATCGCCCACATGAACAAACCCGCATCCGATTCTGCCGAAGGCCTGGCAGTAGCACTGGACGCCAGCCTGAAACAGGGCTTTGTCTTCGTACGCCTTGACCAGGTTGAATTGCAGCGGGTGAATCTGTATGCGCCGCAAGCAACAAAGCAAAAACTGCTGGTTTCACAAGCTAACGCTGTTTCCCGCTAAGCTGCTTATTTCACATCTGGCGTAATCGCCAACGACAACCACGCAGCCTGGGTCAGATAAGCACGGTATTTTTTTGGCGAGGTCGGGATGCGTCCGGACAGCCAGGCGCGACAATAGTTTTCTGCCTGGCCTATTAATAGCGATGGCAGCAAGTCAGCGGGTATATGTTTGATATGCGCATGGCGCTCAGGTGCAGACCACCAGCTAAAAATGTTCTTGTTACGGCTGCGGTTTTTTGCCACCAGCTCATCTGCCTGCGGCCCCTTGGCGATGGCAGCCCGCGCCTGGTATTGGAAGCGTGCCAGTTCAGGTTGTTCAGTCACCCAGTCTACATAACTGCCGACGATGGCTGCCACTCCTTCCTGGGCAGTATCGGCCTTTTGCAAATACTCCCCCAGCAAACGCGCCTGATCATCCAGCGCGCTAAAGAACAGCGCCGCCGCCAGGCCTTCCTTGCTACCAAAATGATGATAGATGTTGCCAACACTGGTATCGCAATGCAGCTTGATGATTTCTATCGTCGTCAGTTCCAGGCCATGCTGATTGAAGCAGGCAAGCGCACCCAGCAGGATATCGCGCTTTAATTGCGCCCGCCTGCCAGGATAATTACGTTCGAGTATGTCTGCTGTTGACAAAGTTTGCTACCAATAAAGGATTACTGAAGATATCAGTGCCTGATGATACCGCAGGACAGGCAGCAGCAAAGCGCTTGACACTGAAAATTATTATAGAATATTATTCTATTACAGAATAACATTCTATAAAATAATTCACTTCATCGCCCAACAAGGAGAGTAAAAATGAGTCAGGCATTAGACATGTTCAACATGGCAGGCGCAGAGCAATTCAGCAAAATGGTCTGCCAGATGGCCCCCTATTTCAGCACCATCAACCCTACGCTGAACACCTTGCGCCCAGGCTATGCAGAAGCCCTGATCCCTTTCCGCCGCGAGATCACCAACCACCTCGGCACTGTCCACGCGATTGCCCTATGCAATGCCGCAGAACTGGTGGCAGGCACTATGACCGACGTCTCCATCCCCAAAGGCGGTCGCTGGATACCCAAGGGCATGACAGTAGAATACCTGGCCAAGGCCAAGACCGACGTCAAAGCCATCGCCGACGGCAGCAACCTCGACTGGACCACAGCAGGCGACAAGATCGTGACTGTAGATGTATTTGATACTGCAGACCTGAAAGTTTTCACGGCACGGATTACCATGAATGTGAAGCTGGCGGAGTAAGCCAACAAATTAAGCTGTATCCATATGTGCGATCTGAGTATCTGGATCGCACATGCATACTGAAACAGGCTACGATGATGTACGATGATGGAGATTGAGAAATGACCGGATATCGTATCGTTTTTTTATGCAAACAAATCTCGCACTGAGAATTACAGGTGACTCCCTTGACCCCGAGGAGATCACAAGCATTTTAAGGGTCAATCCCCGCTCTTCTGGTCGAAAAGGGAGTGTACGTAATTCTCGTTCTCCCAAAAAGATTATCTCTAAATTTGGTTTTTGGTTTTGGAAAAGCGACGAGGTGTCATATGCCATGCCTATCGTGGATCACCTTGCCCTGTTCAAATCCACATTTGAGCATGCCTTTGATTTGCTGGGTAACTTGCCAAATGCAGAACATGTCTGGCTTAACATATTCATTAGTAAAACAGAAGAAGATGGAGGTGATTCCAGTGTTGAGTTTATGCTGGATACCACATCTGCGGCTATGATTGCTGAAATTGGCTTGCCTGTGGAATTTAGTGTGTATGGTAACTTTGAGGCATCTTAAGTTGAAAGCAGATAGGTGATAAAGCGTGTTGCCCTGGCGCTTACTTCGATTTCTTCGATTGTTTTATTATTGATAAATAATATAAAACTTGCCTGATAAAATGAGCTCTGATGATAAAAAACGTCAATCACGATGGAATAGGTTTAACGACTTATTTGACTTGCCTGAACTTGAGCGAAGAGCAGCATACAATCAAGAAAATGTGGTATTTCTTGAAAAATTCGTATCGATTGAAATGAATAATTACAGATTGCCAGAGATTGAAAATGCAGGAGATTTCTCCGAAGTAATTGTGGTATTGAGAATGAACTATCGCCAATGGAATCAACGCTTAACAGGATTATTAGTTACGCACGATAAACTTAGAGATTTAAAGTCCAAGAAAAATGTAGATGAATTTATAGAGACATGTCCGTGGAATATGTTAGTAGATGTTGGGCGTAATACACCATCGTAGTCGTTTTTTTGTCAAGAAAGTATGTGCGGCCACGCTCTAATCTCACAAGTGTCGACCTGCAGGCAGTAGATAAACAAAGGCCAGCTAAACAGCTGGCCTTTGCTATATCTCTACAACTTAACGCACAAACAAGGCGATCAGGATAACGATAGGGAGTGGGATTCCCAGCAGTAAAAGTAAGATAGAACGCATGATAGGCTCCGAAAAATTATAAAGTGGTGTAAGCCCTTGCTCATTAATGACTTAATGGATTAATGAGCAAGGGAGAAAAATCATGCGATCAGATGTGCCTGATCACGTTGGCGGCCACCCAGGGTTGCGGCGAGGCTGGCGACGAAGGCGCCCAGCAGCAGGGCGACGAACATCCACAGGGCAGAATTTGCAGCTGCCTTGCGTGCCTGGTCAGCAGCCAGTTTTGCCGAGTTTTTTGCTTCTGTCACTGACCTGTTCAATTGATCAAAGACGGCGTCAACACGTTTGGTGGCATCTACCTGTGTCATGTCGGCGCGTTTGGCAACCAGCCTGGCGAGATAGTCACGGTCGGCTGGTGACAGGGAACCGTTGGCGATGTCTGTGGACAGGATGCGACCTACTTCCATGCGTACGCTATTACTATTGCCGGAGTTGCTGGCTGTGCCGTCTGTAGCCGTTGATGTTGTTGCAGTAGCCTGGTCGGCACGCAGCAGCATGTCAGTGAAATAATCTACCGGGTTGACTTTTGCATTGCCAGCCACGGTTGCTGTGGCGTTCACTGCCGTACCTGCTGCGTCGGCTGCGCTGCCGAGTATGCTGGTGGCTGCGCTGGCCAGCAAACCCACAGTCAGCAGGGATGCCACTGCCCAGGCCAGCATGCCGTGTGCGGTGTCGCGGAAGTAGACTTCGTGGTCATGCACATTGGTCCAGCGGGTGCGCAGGCGGCCAGCGATGTAACCACCGATGCCGGACGCAGCCAGTTGTGTAAACGCCAGCCAGGCGATTGTTGAAATGCCGATGACCGTGGTGTTATAAGACCACGGCGACACCGAAGACAGGCCCAGGCCCGTACCCAGCATCAATAGTATCAATGACAGGGCAGCCGCTGCTACGGCGCCCCCAAGTACCGCCCCCCAGGACACGCCGGATGTGCCAGCACGGCTTGCGTTTTCTGATGTGGCTAGCAGCACAGTTGCCTCAGTTGTCGTGTTATTCATATAGGTACCCGTCTTCTTTCGCTTGGTTTTTTTAGGAATGACATCGCCTGTTTTTTTATCTGCTACAAAGCACAGGAGAATATGCTCAGAATAGACATCCTGAATGCCAGAGTCTGTGTGTTGCCCAACACTGTGCAAGAGTTTTTCAAGTGTTTTTGATGGAGGGGATTCTGGCTGCCGCAATAACACGCATAGCAACAATGGCACGCACAGCAGGCTCTAAGAGAACTGCTTGATGGCAAAGGCCCATATCATGCCGGATGCGTCCGGCCCTTTGGGGTCGCTATAGGCGTGGCTGGCAGCGCCGCCGCTCCAGGCATGGTCCAGCCCGGTGACTTCGCACAGGCTGACCACAATCTGGCCCTGGCGGCGGTAATTGGTGACGGTGGCAGGGTAACGCGTACCGCGTTGCACGATGCGGGGCTTGCCCTCTTTTGCCCCTGCCTGTTCTGCCCATTGTCGCGCCAGCAATGCGGCATTGGCGGGTGCGACGACACGGTCTTTGCTGCCTTGTATGACGAGCAAGGCTGGCAGCTTTATTCCGCCAGGCAAAGGGGCGGCATCCTGCTTGCGGCCACGCATGGCCATGACAGCCGTGGCGGTAGAATTTGCCAGCCCGCTGGCAACGCCAGAATGCATGGCAAGCGCCTTGAAACGCTCAGGATAAGCCAGCGCCAGCAAGGCTGCCATGCTGGCCCCTGCCGAGAGGCCGGCGACGACGATGCGCTGCGGGTCTATGGGCTGTTGCAGGCAAAGCTGGTCTATCACGGCATTGATGGACCTGGCCTCGCGCTGCGCCCTGCCTGAGCGGGTTTCATACCAGTTCCAGCAGGCATGGGTGTTCGCCAGTTTTTCCTGTTCGGGATACAGCACCAGGAAGCGCTTGCGGGCGGCCAGCCTGTTCATCCTGCTGCTGGCAGCCAGTGCGGCGGCATCTTGCAGGCAGCCATGCAGCATGACCATGAGGGGCAGGCGCTCACCGCGCTTCACACCTGGTGGCCGGTACAGTTGATAGCGCCTGGCACCTGCCAGGCCGACGGTGATGCCCGCAGTCCAGCTACTGTCAGGCCGGGGGCTGGCCTTGGCCAGCGGTATTGCCGCTACAGGTTTGACAGTGCTGACCAGCTTTGCTGTCTTTCTTGCCCTGGGCAGCGCCAGTGCCTTGGTCACAGCCTTTTTCACCACCGTGGTACCCGCACGTGTCATCGTCTTGCTCATGCTGCTCAAGATACGCGTGAAAGACTTGCTCCATGTTGATTTGGGAATACGTTTTGCCATAAAAATTTCGTTCATTCGCCGCGAATAGCGAGCAAGGCCTCTTTCACCCGCGCCAGGCCAAAGCGCCAGATCTGGTCGAGGTGGACATGGGGCATGGAAGGCAGTTCTTCGGGATCAATAAACACATTCAGCACCGCAGGGCCGCGGGCGTCAAACAACTGGCGCAAACCCTGCTCCAGCTCCGCAGATTTTCTGACGGTGAAGCCAGATGCGCCACAAGCCTGCGCAAACGCGGCAAAGTCCATATTGGGAAAGGTGCTGGCCTTGTCAGCGGGCAAACCGGCCTCTTCCATTTCTATATGCACGAGGCCCCATTGCTGGTTATTGAAAACGATGACCTTGACGGGCAAGCGATGTTCTACACTGGTCATGAACTCGCCCAGCAGCATGGTGAAGCCGCCATCGCCAACGGCCACGATGACCTGCCTGTCGCGGTCGAGTGCCTGCACACCATTGGCCTGCCCCAGGCTGGTACCAACTGCTGCATTATTGAAGGAAGCCAATATCCTTTGCTGGCCTGATTGCTGCAACCAGTTGCCACACCACAGCGTGACCACGCCGGTATCGATGATGATGGCTGCATTGCTTCGCGCATGCAGGCTGATACCACGTGCCAGTGCCTGTGGATTGACATGCTTGTCGCTGTCTTTCAGTGCGGCTTTCTTGTTCAGCATCTCATCCCATTTATTGCGCGCTTCAGTCACGCTCTGGAAAAATTGCTGGTCATGGCGCGGCGGCAACAGCTCCAGCAATTGCATGATGCTGGGCTTGATAGCACCGACTATGCCCAGTTGCACACCGGTACGCCGCCCCAGCACTTCCGGGCGCAAGTCTATCTGGATGACCTTGCCGTTCTTTGGCAGGTATTCGGTATAGGGGTAATCTGAACCCAGCATGATGACCAGATCAGCCTCTTGCATGGCATCGACACCTGGCGCACCGCCGATAAGACCTACCCCGCCTATCCAGTAAGGGTGGGTGTAACTCACCATGTCCTTGGCGCGGAAGGTATGCATGATGGGTGCCTGCAGGCGCTCTGCCAGCGCCAGCACTTGCGCTATCGCTGAGCGGCATCCTGTACCGGCAAAAATCGCAATCTTTTTGGCCTGCTCTATCAGATGGGCGGCGACAGCCAGGTCTTCAAAGTCGGCGGCCATTTCTGGCGAGGCACGCAAGGTCGCCAGACTCTCCATCTTGCCATCGGTCTTTGCTGCAAATACATCAGGTGGGATATTCAGGTGAGCAACGCCATGCATGCCATAGGCGTGCGCAATCGCCTGATGAAACACATGGGCAGCCTGGTCTGCACTGGCCAGCGTTTGTGTGTAGACCGCAACATCGCGGAATAATAAATCCGGTGTATTTTCTTGCAGATAATCATTGCCACGCTGGGCAGCAGGAACGCCGCCAGATATCGCCAGCACCGGCGCATGATCTTTATGCGCTTCATACAAACCAGCAATGAGATGATTGGCACCAGGGCCAGTCGTGCCACAGCACACCGCCAGCTTACCAGTCAGCTTGGCCTGTCCTGCTGCGGCCAGTGCTGCGCCTTCTTCATGCCTGACGCCTATCCATTGCATGTCTTTGTTCTTGCGTATGGCATCGGTAAATGGATTGAGGGCATCGCCCACTACCCCAAAAATCTGACGCACGCCTATCTCATGCAAAGTGGCGACCAAAAGCTCGGCAACGGTTTGCTGCATAGTATTCTCCTCGTTGGTGACAATGCGGTATCAAAAAGAGGCCGCCAGCCAGGCATAACAAGGAAAGGAAGAAGAAAGGCAACACGCCGCAAAATAATCACTTCAGAGACGATGAAACCCAGACTCCGTTCGCATGGCAGCCTAGTGTACGTGTCTACGATAGCCCTTATTCTTGTATTGATATGTGCGCGAACACACTTCCGCAGGGATAGGTAAAAATAAGGGGGGCGGTGCCGGCTGGAATGGCAGCAGGTATAAAGGAAATTACGGTGAAAAGAAAAGCGCTACTCAACCGGCCATCACTGGAGATAAAAAGGCAGCTAAGTAAATTGTCAGCGACAAGGCAATATTCTCGCTGACATGTGCGCAATCGCCGATTTACGCTGCACTATCAAGCGCACGGCGCAAAACTGTAGTCTGAATTTCTTTCACCCGACATTCAGATGTCAACGTTAACAATGATGTGAGCCTTTACTCTGGCCCAGGCTCACTCACAATTCAGCATTTGATGAAGCTGGAGTGTTTCTGTGCGTGGCACCTGTGCCTGTTTCAGGTTGCCGTGGTTTTTGCAAGTGCCACCAACTCTTCCAATTTCGATCTGGCACGGCTTAAGATATCATCGATTTTTGATTGCAGTTTACTTACTTCTTCTTTGGCAGACTGAAAACGCAATTTTTCAGCTGCTTTTTCAGATAGTGCCACACTGGAAAATTTGCGAATTGCGTCGAACATGGCAGCCTCTTTTTTATCCACGACGCCATCTTTTAGATTGCAGTCTCCCTTAGCATTCGCAAACAATTGCTGAATTTCCTCGTCGAGTTTCTTGATTTTATCAAGGTGCGCAGCAGATTCTTTCTTGGCTGCGGCGTCTGCAGTGGAGTCTGCCAACAATTTTTTATTGTTCGCTGTATATTCGTCTACAACCTTTTTACTGTCTTGCGCAAGCGTTGTTAACAGTCTGCAGCTATTGGCAGCTGACGGCAAACCAGAAGTATCGATAGTGGCTGTACCCAAAGAAAAAGTCGCTCCTGTATTGGCACCCTGCAACAGTTCGTTGATTCTCTTGAGTCCTGGGTCGCGTTCGCGCGTCACGGCATCGGCTGCTTCTTCCAGCCCTGCCATGACATTGCAATAGCTATGGTAAGTCATGGTGTCGGCGATGGCACCTTCAAGTGTATATTCTTTAATACCTTTAGCCTGGCGATTATCATGTATGCGTTTGAGTGCCTTTTCGCGTGTAGCGCGTATTGCTTTGGAAACCAGCTCAAATGCCTGAGAAGCGAAATAGACGTCATTATATTCAGCGCGCAAACCGCTGGAAATTGCGCCAGCGCCAGAAAACACCCTGGCTGTATTGATGGATGTCACAAGGCTGCCCAGCGTGCCAAAAACAGTTGTTGCCGCCCCGAGATTAAGATTAGTGCGGGTAAATGATTTTCTGACGCTGCTCATGTAATCCGTACAGGCACTTTCAGAAGCCCAGATCAGGCGATCTTGTACCCTGTCACGCAACACCCCGCAACGATCATTGCTAGGACAATGATCATAGAAATATTTACGGGCATATTCAATTTCTGATTGCGCAGCATCAATCTCCTGTGTCGAAACCGAAGGCAGGGTTTTAATAGCGACGAGATCCGCTTGCATTTCTGCGCGCATAGATGCGGCAGTGTCATTCACTTTACGTTTGTCGCCATGAACAGACAAAAGTATCAGTGTCGACAGATTGACAGGATAATCTCTAGCCACACCTTCTTTAGTTTCCATCCCTATCCTTGCCGCGCTGGCAGGCCCGGGGTCCAGTCCTTTGCCAGTGACTGTGCAGCCAGTTGACAAAAAAAGTATGGCACTCAGTACGATGGGGTAGCACATAAAATGGCGCATACAATCTCCAGATAGAAAGGTGGTATCACATTTCAGGCAAGGCCAGACAGGTTTATTGCCATGCAATATCAGGCAAGCAGTTTTTGAGTCTGGCCAAACCACCCCAGGCAGTAAATTTGGCCTGTGCTCTTTGCTCTAAAGTGTCTGGTGAGGCCGGCCAACCGCTGGCACTGCCTGGAAAAACCACATAGACTATGCCATGCGCAACACCGCCTTTTTTTGGGTTGCTGGGCACGCCCAGCTTGTTTGCCAGGGCAATGGAAGCTTCGCCAATTTTTCCACTCGGCCCGTTGTCGGCATGAATGCAGCCACAGATTTTGCCATTGCCGGTGTTGATAGCTATCCCCAGATCACCCAGTTTTGCACCAAACTTGAACTTGCCAGGCAGTACAAAAAATGGAATAACTTCAGCATCGACATAGCGGCGGGGATCTTGCAAGGCACGATCCTTATCTTCCAGGCTGGTTTTTGAAATATAAAATCCGGGTGCAGGATCACTCGCTTTTTGCAGCAAAGGCTTACCGCTGGGCATGCCATTGTCAGTGACCAAGGCCCACCAGTTACCATGCACGCCAGCATTTCCAAGATAATCCAGGCCCATGCCTGTCTGTGGATGATAAGCGTGCGCGGCACCGTCTGCATCTATTGCCATGCCTGCTTCAAAGAAATAGGCAGTCCGGTCATTTTCCAGAGTATAGATATCTGAATAAGCGATGCGGGCCAGCAAGGTTTTGATATCAGCCATTGTATTAGCCTTTCAAAAACGTCAGGTCATGGGAGTCTATTAACTGGTGTCAATTAACCGGGCTTCATTCATAGGGCCCCATTCAATGGCCAGGGCAGCCAGCACGCTTAGTTCCTATGGACGTCTTACGCATCCAGTAAATACTTGCTGCTGAAATGGATGCTTGAATCCTGATGCTAAAAACTTGAGAGAAAAGTGAGTATGTTAATGAAGACCAACATCACAAATTACATGCATGGGGGCAGCGAAAACCGGCAATACCTTCCTTGCCCGTGAGAATGAAGGAGCATGATCATGCCATCTTTCCAGTCGTCAGTTGCAAGCCAATTTAGTAATTATAAGAATATACTAATTAACAACAATAATAAATGCTTTATTTAACTTTGTGTCTTTTCAGCTCGCATGACGCTTTCCGGAAATATTTTTTAAAAGCGATAGTTGAAACGGCGAGAAATGAAGGTAAAAAAATGAAGGTTCTAAAGGAGAAAGTTGACCAGGCAGATAGCAGATACGCATGATGGCACCCGCCTTTATTTTTTACTGGCCTTTGATAAAACTGGACATGGGGATGTGACTACATCTTCCAAACACTTTCCAGCATCGCATAGCCCTGCGCATCATTTTTTTTCAACTCGACATTGTTATAGGGATAAAAATCATTTTCCCCAAAATAAGCTTCGCTGAGTTCAGCAAAATATTCCTGATGATTGCTGAGGGCATAGGCCTCCTGCAACTCTGGTCTGTGGTCGCGGGTGACCTTGCGGTATAGCCCTGCGGCTTTGGCATTCTCATAGGCGCGCTTGATGAGCGCATCCAGTTCGGGATGTTGAAAGTGGTAGGCATGTGCCATTTCATGCAGGATGGCGCATGGCTGGCTTTTGACCATGGAAGTAAATTCTTTCCAGTTGCAGATTTCTATATTGCCTGCAAACTCAACCGGATAGCCATGCTCTTTCAGCCATAGTGCTGATGGATGATGCTGTGCACCAAAGGCGCGGTAAGTGCCGCTGGATATATAGATACTGACGCTGCGCAAAGCACTCTGTGCATGGGCTGGCAATTTCCTGAGTTTGCTTAACTGCTCTGTCAAGGCTGCCATGAAGGCAGCCCTGGCCGCTGCGTCTGCGCTTTGTATGCCCTGGTCCAGCATCAGGGTCCAGCCATCGACCTGTGTCTTTTGGTAGGTGCTGGCTGCATGCAATAGTGGTGAGGCCAGCAAGAGCAAAGCGGGACTGAGCAGCAAGGTGCGCCGGCGATTGTCGATGAGTGTAGATGGCATGTAAACATCTGGCTGGTTTTTGTGAACCAGATTAAAGCACAGGCATCTTGCAGGGCGCAATAGCTGCGCCATGCAATCAAAAGACCAGGGGATTAGCGGCGATGCGGTGCCCAGTAACCTTCTCTGAAATGCCAGCCATGGCCTACTCTTTCCCATTGGTGGCCGACCCAGACATGGCCACCTCTTGGTGCGGACCAGTAACCACGGTGCCAGACATGGCGGCCGCCTTCCCAGAACCAGGCGCCACCTATCCAGATATAACCTGGTGAGGGTGCCACGCCTATCACTTCAGCATAAGGAGCAGGCGGCGCAGTTTCCACGACCACCACATTGGGCTGATAAGGCTGTTGCGCATACACAGGTTGCGGCGCATAGACTGGCTGAGGCTGGGCATGATAATAAGGACGAGGTGCGACCACGCAACCAGTCATCATGGCGGCAACAGCAATCGCGCTTAAACTCAAAGGCAGGGTTTTCATTTATTACTCCATCATCAATACACTAAGCGCACCAGGCGCAATACGCGCACATGGCTGCATGCAGACAATAACGGTGAAGACAGTGCGGTTGTTGACGGGCTTTTGTAATGATTTGTAGCAATGGCTGACGGTTTGGTAGCATATTGATACAGTTAGGAGAGGATCATTTTTTTTATGAAGATCCCCATCAGATTTTTGTTTCATTGTACTCATGACTACTTCATCAGGTTTTCAATGCGCGACATGCGGCGCATACCATACTGGCTATCCCATGTGCTATGGGCCATCTGCACCAGAAATCTGGTATACCATCCCGGAAGCAGAGCGCGAGGCGCGCTGCCTGTTATCTTCAGACCAGTGCATAGTCGATGAAAAATATTTTTTCGTACTGGGGCGGGTAGAAATTCCGATTATAGAAACAGGTGAAGAATTTGTCTGGCTGGCCTGGGTATCGTTAAGCGCAGAGAATTTCAACCGTACGTGCGAGCTATGGGAAGAAGAAGGTCGCGAATCTGAGCCTCCCTATTTTGCCTGGTTTTCATCTGCCCTGCCCTACGCGCCAACCACCTTGCATCTGGAAGCAATTCTGCATACCCGGCCCCTGGGTGAACGCCCGGCAATAGAATTGCAGGAGTGTGCACATCCTCTCTATCAGTTTCAAAAAAATGGCATGGCACTGGCCGAGTTGCAGGCACTGACTGAGCGCATCATGCATGGCTGAGTGATGTATGCCTGGCAATCAGCGCTTCCACTCATTATTTATTACGGCGCAAAGTATTTTTTCACGCAACGGCTGGTATTGTTAATCGAATCTTTCCCGCTCCAGCTCCGCTCACAAGCATCAATATGATGTAATGCGTGCTTTCTATGTTAGCGAGTACGCAATGAAGCATACACATCTGTCTTATTTAGCGGGTATTGCCCTGCTGGCTTTCAGCATGTCAGCAAGTGCGCAAGATATGCGCTGTATCAAGTCAGAAGTCAAAGATGACCAGACTTGTTATAAGTTGTCAGAATTGCGCATGAATGGCGACCTGCGCTCTTTTCCCCTGTACCAAATCCGCGCGCGAGACAAGTCGGATGAACCAGTGAAAACGCCTTTCATCACGGTCTATGACTGCAAGGCGGAAGTGATGGAGTTGCAGGAAGATGACCAGACGTTCTGGGGGCGCATCAAAGCCAATTCTGACAGCTCAAAAAAATGGCGTGACAGCTTGTGCGAAGAGAAAAATGTTCCCATCGACAAGAACCTCAAGCTCTCACCCAGTCAAGGTGACGGTGGGAGGCTGGCTCCTTAAAAGTCGACTTTTACAGCAATCAGTATTGTTGTCAGCCATTTTGCAGTAAGTGGAATTTTCTGGGCTTGGCTGACCTTGCACGAGATGGCCCGATCATTGTGGAACTCATCCTGTTCATCCTGTTGATGAAATGAGTTGCCCAGCTTACTACCCTGCATGCACCCAGCATGACGCACACTACTCTGCTCTGTCCAACCAGGCCTTGTGCATCCATTTTTCTCATTTGAGCAGCCATGATTGCGCCAGCAGGTCTGCTGCACTTCAGAGGCATGGATTGTTAAATAATGTAGAAAATAAATCAATTGACTTTTAATTATACAAATAGCTAATATGATAAGTCATTGATGTTTGCATGATCAGTGACACTTACCGGCTGCATGACTCCCACATGCTCCAGGCAAGACCAACATTGCCCGGCCTGGCCAGCCTTTGTAGCCGCTTACTCTCTTTGCTTTTCCATCCATGCCTGTGCCTGCATCGTCACAGTGACGACACACGTCTGGATTTTTTTTGTTTTTTTGTAGCTGTCCTTACGGTTTCCCCTTATATAGCGGAGTCAAAACATGTGTGCATACAATCTATCGTGGTTAAGTAGCAGCGTACAAAATCAGGGGCAAAATTTGTCCTTGCTTTCTGCCCTGCTCAGTGCCCTCAATACTCTTAGTACTAACAACGCTGGAGCTGACACAACATGGCCAAAAGCCTTGCAAACCTTGCTCAGTGCACTTGAGCAAGATCAGAAGCCGATTGCCTTGGGGCAAGCTGACTGGGACGCACTAAAGACTGAATGGTCGGGCTTGCGCACTGCACTGAACAATCAGCTACCCGCCGCATTACAGCCTTTGGGTTATCAGTTATCGAAATTGCTGGAAACAGAACCTGTTCCCGCCTCCGCTCCCAAAGGGGTGTTGATGTACCCCCTTCTGACTAAACAAGCGCAAGCAGGCGGCGCAGCAGGACTGGGGGCGCTCACATTTAAAACCTCAGCCTCTGCCAACGTTCAAGCCAATGCTGTTATCGAAGTAATGAAACAACAGCCTGAGTGGGCCACGGCTCTGGGATACCAGCCCGTGCCTGAAAAAAGTTTTTTCCGCTTGGGCTTGTTAGGCAATCTGGGGGCCAATGCAGGTGCCAACGCAGCACCAGTATGGGGAAGTGTAGGTGTCAACGCTGGCGCCACGGCAACGGCGCATCTTGACTTGTGCTTCAATTATCCACCAAGTGATTATGTAGGCCAGGCTTTGCTAAAGAGTCTGGCACAATTGCCAGCACCAGGTGATTTGCCTGGCATGTTGACTGCTTGCCAGGGAGATGATTTTGCCGTCAGCAGTCTGGATGTCTCTGGCACTGTTAACCTGAGTGGCAACATCCAGGCCAGCAGTGCACTGGTCCAGACTGTGGCCAGTGCCGGTGCCACGCCTTCCTGGAGCCCGGTACCTCTGGGCACGCCAGTGAATATCGCCGCTGGCGTTTCGGCAAAATTTGCGGCCAGCTGGGCGCTTGATGGTCACCAGCACCTGACCGTGATCAAAAAGGATGGCAAGCCCGTCGTCAAGTTAGACAGGGGTGTAAGCCGCAGCACAGGTGCCGCAGTCGATATTTCGGCATCCATAGGAATAGACGGCATCCAGGCTGCATTGAATCCTGTCATGAGCAAGATACTGCCTTCGGCTGAACCGCTGATCAGCAAACTTGGCGCTTTGTCTGATCTGCGGGGTCTGGCATTGACTGCATTGAATCAAAAACTGGGCTTGACTGCTGATGACGACTGGACACATACAGCCCAGGCTTTGCTGGATATTGCCACTGGCGGCCCCACCAGCAAAGCCACGCTGGCTTTGAGCAATAGCCTGAAGAAAATTGTCGATGACTACACCAAGGCTTACCTGACACAAGGCGCGGCAGCTGTGACTAGTGCGCAAAATCTGTTGCAGACGCAAGTCAGCACCTTGCTCGCTGGCATTCCCTTTGATACAGCAGCCCTGAACACTGGGTTTACTGCTGCACTGGGCGAAGTCAGTCAAAAAATAAATGGAGAAATCACCGCACTGGGCACGAGACTTGATGGCCTGGCAAACTCCGCAGCCACACAAATAGCACAGTCACTGGGGCTGGCAACTGCCGATTTGCAGCAATTTATCAGCGACTTGCAAACCCAGGTAGGTGCAGCGACTGCCCGATTGGGTAACTGGCTCAAGTCCTATGATGATGCCAGAGAGCGTATTAGCAAAGCCATCGAAAAAATTGAACGCAATAAACTGGCATTGGAAGTTGCCTATGCCTACCAAAAAAAGCAAAGCACCACGACCTTGATCGAGGTGAGTTTTTTGCAAGATACACCATCAGCACAGGCTTTATATAAATCCCTCTGGACCGGCCAACTGGACAACTATGCAGCACAAATCAAACTATGCGAAAGCCAAGCCAGTGCGAAGGAAATACAAAGCCTGTTTGGGCGTACACAGCAACGCCAGATCAGTACCGGCTTTTCATTGAGTGTGTTTGATTTTATCAATGCCAGCAGCACGACCACGGTACTCGACAGTATCACTGTCAATACTGACCGTGATGGCAAGATCATCGTCGCCAGAGATGCCATCAGCCTGAGCAGCATTGTGAATTATCAAGGCTTCGTCAGTGAATCCAGCCTGGCGCTGAATCTGGAAATGCTGGCACTCAAAGACAGTTCACCACCTTTTAATGCAGAATTCAAAGGCAGTGGCGATAGTATTAATAAGGATCACTTGAAAGGCTTCTTTGGCTTGCTGGAAAAACTCAATGCAGTGTCATCCGGCAGCGGCTCACGTATCAGCGATTTTTTGTTTGGCGGCACAGCAGGCTCAGATGCTATCGTAACCCAGGCTAATATCAACGGTATTAGTACACTTGATCTGAATGCCTGGCTGCGCCTTTTGCAAACCCCGGCTGCCAAGGTGATGGCTGCGGTACAAGAAAGCTGTCTTGCCTGCCTTACTGCAGCTGTTGACACTGGCGCAGAACACACAGGTATGGGTGGCTCTCCCGCAAGCTGGGTAGCCTATGGCCTGAACTACAGCGGTTGGTCAGAACAAAAATTCTGGTCCACTATGGTGCCAGGTGCTGGCCCCAAAGACTGGATAGAATCACTATTTCTGGTGCCTCAAAACGGTGTTGATGCCATTGTGCCGGACACACAAATGAAGAGTTCATTCCGCAGATTGTGGGAAGTGCGCCGTATAGCCTATGGTGCAGGCAAGGCCTGGACTGCCGTCGTCGCAGAAGCGGCATTATTCGAGCAATTGAAAAATGAGGTTCCCGCTGGTACTGCTGCAACCGCGAATACCTTTGACAGATTGTCTAAGCTATCAAAAAGTATCAGTCAAAATTTTGCTCTTGCCTTCCAGTTTGACGTGCCGGATGCCTTACAGCCAATGAAAGTCAGCTGGCGCTTTCTGGGCTTGGTGCTGGCGCTGCATAAGCTGGCTTTGCCAGATCAGGACTATCCTTTCATCACCAAAGTTGAAACGACAGCCTATGGCGATACCAAAGCCAGGCTGTTTGTTTAAAGCCCTCCCATTCCAGCAAAAACGCCTCTCATCAATCCGGATGAGAGGCGTTTTGGTGATATTGGTGAGCGCATTGATAAGGTGGCAGGACAAGGCACTGGGCGCTGGGTACTAACCCGACGCGCCAGCTTGATCAGCGCAGGCTCACCCCCAGAAGCGTTCCCACTTCGACACTTCATCCTCCGGGCCTACACTGCGTTTATTGCAGATATTCCTGCGGCCTGAGCCATTGTTTTTGAGGCTGCCATCATCGGCGATGTAATAGCCGGTGCGGTAGTATTCTTGCTCATCCTTGTTTTTTGGTTTGTGGATAATCACAGGTTGCAGCATGGTGGGCATGGCCACACCTTCCTTGGTCTTGCAATCCCATTTGACGGCAGAACCACTGTCGTCTATGCGTATGGTGGCGACATGGTTGCTATTGGGCTGCTCCCACTTGATCTGGTAAACCACATAGGGCAATTTGTCGGCAACGGCCTTGAACTGCGCATCGTCCTGTTTGGCGGGCACAGTGTCAACCACGATAAAGGCCAGCACAGCGTTGCGCTTGAAGGGCATGGTGCGGAAGTTGGGCGCTTCCCTGACCCAGTAGCTGACATGGAAATTACCTGCCCTGGTCGCATACACCTGGCGCAAGTCTTTTTGGGTGAACAGGGCTGCGCGCGATTCCAGCAGCAATTGGTAGCCTAGCTGCTCGCCTTTGACATTGATGGCATATTGGGCAAATTCCCTGTACTTTTTGTCGACCGCCATGCGGCTATAGATGGGGTCGTCGGCGCGCTGGGTGATGACGTCGGCTTTTGTGTCAAGCGCAGGGATGGCGGTCCACATCTGAGCCTGGGCAGTGCCTGCCAGGCAAGTGGCAAGAATACTGCATGCCAGGGCAAAACGCCTGGTCTTGGTGGTGTAGGTATGCAACATGGTGGCCAGGTGTCAGCTATCTGATAAGAATTACATCGTCTTCAGTTTCATACCATTGGTCAGCGCAAAGTGGTGCAACTGATCAAGGATATTTTTCTTGGAGACGGCGATGATGATGACGCTATGTTCTGCATCATTGACCCAGAACTTGACCCTGCCTATGGCGTCAGAACCACGCATCCAGCGCTTGAAGGTAGCAAAGATGCCATTGCCACCGCCAGCGATTTTGGGCTCGGCCATGGCGCGATAAGAACTGTCTGCAACTTCATAAAACAGCACGTCGGCACAGGCAAAGGATTTGGGCTTGCCTTCATCAATAATATAGATGGACTTGGTGTCATAGTTGACGGCCAGCCCGTCATGGTCACAGACGTCGGCACATTTTGCGCTGTCTACACCCGAAAATTGCTGGATTTGAGTCACCAGCTTGCTATGCCTGCGGGCTTCCAGAGCCAGCCCTGCAAAGAAGGCATAAATAAACCAGATGATGACCGGCAAACCGAGGATGTTGCGCATGTACTGGGCGCTGAAGGTGCTGCCGATCAGATAAAACAGGAACCAGGCAATCAGGATGTTTCTGATGAGCGGGATAGTGATGAAATGAAATATGTTTTTGAACATCGTCATTGCCTTGGTGATAGATAGTGCATATTAATAATGCGCTTATGTGCGCTTCTTAACCTTGCAGAAATTAGTTTCCACATATTATAAATGTGCAGCCATGTAAATTTTATAAGCAATACCAGCAAAAATGTAATCAGAAGTTACCAGATCATGCCTTATGCTGTGGTATTCCACCTCTGTCTCAAAGCTGCCAGGCATGCAGGTAAACCACAGAGGAAAGTAAAAGAGTGCAAATTAAGCATATCAATATTGCAGCAATATGGACAATTGCATAATATAAATGTAAATTTGGTAATCATGCTTTTGTTTTATGAAAAATCGCTGTCTGGTCTTCAACGCCAGAGGAAAAACCAGCGAGCATATATGCTGTGTTACAAATTTCAGATTGCAACAATATTGCCTTAGAGTATTATTTATAGATGTGCGCAGGCGAAAGGATGTCTAATGGATGACAGCATTCCGCAAACCAGACCGGTCACTATCCTGGTCGTCGACGATGACGATGTAGATGTGCTGGGCATAGAGCGCGCTCTGAAAAAACTCAAGATCGCCAATCCCATCGTGCGCGCCCATGATGGCGTAGAAGCGCTGGAAATCCTGCGCTCCCCTGAGGGCTTGTCCAAGCCTTATCTCATCTTGCTTGATATCAATATGCCGCGTATGAACGGGCAAGAGATGCTGGCTGAACTGCGCCAGGATAAGAACCTGACATCAGCGGTGGTGTTTGTATTGACCACTTCGCAAGATGACCAGGACAAGCTCATGGCTTATTCCAAGCATGTAGCAGGTTATATCGTTAAACAGCATGTGGGCGATGGCTTCATGCGCGTGACTGAAATGCTGGATCATTACTGGCGCGTCGTAGAACTGCCGGTTGCCTGAGGTGTAAACATGATATTGACCGCGCCCCCACAAACTTCAACGCTTGATATTCTCATCATTGATGATGATGAAGTAGACAGGCGCACCGTTATCCGCGCGCTCAAGCAAGTCGCGGTCAGCGTCAAGATCGTTGAAGCCAGCAACGCCCTCGATGGCTTGCTGAAAGCCAAAGAAACCCTGTTCGATGTCATTTTGCTGGATTACCGCCTGCCTGACCGCGATGGCATAGAAGTCTTAAAAAGCCTGCGTCTCGACAAAACCCAGCACACTGCCATCATCATGCTGACGCATCAGGAAGATGTCAGTCTGGCCGAGCAAGCCATAGAAGCCGGTGCGCAAGACTTTCTACTGAAAGAAGAAGTCAACGCCCGCCGCCTGATGCGCGCCGTCCATCAGGCGCGCCACCGCCATAAGCTGGAGGCTGAACTCAGCCGCAGTTATAACCAGTTGCGTGAACTGGCCGAGCATGATGCCCTGACCGGTCTCGCCAACCGTTATGATTTTGAACGGGCGCTGGCCTTTGCTGTCAGCCGGGCCATGCGTGAAAACCTGCATGGCAAGATGGCCGTGCTGCTGCTCGACCTGGACCGCTTCAAGAACGTCAATGACACCTATGGTCATGCCATAGGCGACCAGTTGCTCATCAAGGTGGCGCGTCGCCTGGGCACGACTACCCGTGGCAGCGATTTGCTGGCCCGTCTGGGTGGCGATGAATTCGTGGTGCTGGTGCAGGATATGGAGAGAGTCGACCAGGCCATCCTGCTGGCCACCCGCATTGTCGAAGCCTTCAAGAAACCCATCGTGCTGGATGGCCTGGAATGGCATGTCACCATGAGCATAGGCATCGCCGTCTTTGGCTCATGCGCCAATGATGCGACCGAGCTCATGAAGTGTGCCGACATTGCCATGTACCGCGCCAAACAGGAGGGCCGCAACCAGAGCCATTTTTATTCTGACCAGTTGCACCAGGCCGTGCGCCACCGCATGTACCTCGAACGTGATTTGCGTCATGCCTTGCGCAATAACCAGTTGCAGGTGTATTACCAGGCCAAGATCAATCCTTACAATGGCCACATCGGTGGCATGGAAGCACTGCTGCGCTGGCATCATCCTGTCGAGGGCGTGCTGACGCCGGGCGTCTTCCTGCCCATGGCAGAAGAACTGGGCCTGATGTTCGAGATAGACCAGTGGGTCATGCGCACTGCCTGCGCCCAATTGCAGGAATGGCGTTCTCTTCCTTTCCTGCATGCGCAGGAACTGACAATGGCAGTGAATGTCTCG
Organism: Undibacterium pigrum; assembly: GCF_003201815.1. Taxonomy (GTDB): domain Bacteria; phylum Pseudomonadota; class Gammaproteobacteria; order Burkholderiales; family Burkholderiaceae_D; genus Undibacterium; species Undibacterium pigrum. Next base: position 26,405 of record NZ_QJKB01000007.1, on the reverse strand, counting down.
GCCATACAATTGCAGGGGGATAATCTCATCTATACCGTCGATGAGGCCCTGCACAGCAGCGGCCTGGACCCGCGCTACCTGGAACTGGAAATCACCGAGAATGCCCTGATACGCGACCCGGCTCATGTTGCCGCCATCCTGCACAAACTGGTTGCACGCGGCGTCAAGCTCTCGCTGGATGATTTTGGTACGGGTTATTCGTCCTTTGGTCATTTGAAACTCTTCCCCATCCATGTCCTCAAGATAGACCAGAGCTTTGTCGCTGGTGTAGGTAAGGGTGATTCTCCTGAGCGTCTGCTGGCGGCCATGATCGCCTTTGCCCAGACCATGGAATTGTCTCTGGTCGCAGAAGGCATAGAAACCGAACAGCAAGCCAGCTTTTGTGCTGAACGTGGTTGTGAACTTTTACAGGGTTATTTGTATTCCCGTCCCATTCCGTCGAATGAATTTGAAGATCGCTACCTGACCGGAAGCTTCCGCCATGAGCCAATTGGACCACCACAGTCAGCATGATGAAACAGGCAAGCAATCCAGTCATATCAATGAACAGCATGCCCTGCTGGCAGCCATTGTCGCCTCGGCAGACGATGCCATCATAGGCAGTGACCTCAGTGGCAATATCCTCAGCTGGAACCATGCGGCAGAAATCCTGTTTGGCTATAGCGCCACGGCCATTTACCAGCGTCCCTTTGCCAGCTTATTCCCTGCCGGGCAATTGCCGGATCATCTGTCGCTCATCAAGCTCTTGCAGCAAGGCGCATCGATAGGCCATTTTGAAACCATGCGACGCTGCCAGGATGGTACTGAATTACCGGTGGCCCTGACCATCTCGGCCATACGCGACGACGGCGACAATATCATCGGCCTGTCGCTGATTGCGCGCGACTTCAGTGTAGGTTATCGCATCGCCGCCCGCCTGACGCAGAGCGAACGCCATTTCCGCCAGGTGGTGGACGCTGCCCCCAATGCCATGGTCATGATAGACCGCCGCGGCCTGATAGAAATGGTGAATTCGCAGGCCGAAGCCATCTTTGGTTATACCCGCTCAGAACTGCTGGGCAAGCCGCTGGAAATCTTGATCCCCTCGCGCTTCCAGCGTCATCATCCTGGCTTGCGCACCGGCTATTTTGCTGCGCCCGTCAGCCGCGTCATGGGCCAGGGCCGCGAGCTGTATGGCTTGCGCAAGGACGGCTCTGAGTTCCCGGTAGAGATAGGCCTCAACCCCATAGAAACTTCCGACGGCATCAAGGTCTTGTCGGCCATTGTGGATATCACCGAACGCAAGCGCCAGGAAGAACGCTTCCGCCTCGTCGTCGAAGCCGCGCCAAATGCCATGGTCATGATAGACAGCCAGGGCAAGATAGAAATGGTGAATGCCCAGACTGAGCAAATCTTTGGTTATGAGCGCGAAGAATTGCTGGGGCAGCCCATGGAAGTCTTGATACCGGCCCGTTTTCGTGCGCACCACCCAGGTTTACGTTCACATTTTTTTTCGCAGCCCAGCAGTCGCAGCATGGGTTCTGGCCGTGACCTGTTTGGATTGCGTAAGGATGGCAGCGAGTTCCCGGTAGAGATTGGTCTCAATCCCATACAAACTGCCGATGGTCTCAAGGTCTTGTCGGCGATTGTGGATATCAGCGAACGCAAGCGCCAGGAAGAGCGTTTCCGCCTCGTGGTGGAAGCTGCACCAAACGCCATGGTCATGATAGACAGCCAGGGCCAGATAGAAATGGTGAATGCCCAGACTGAACATCTGTTTGGCTACCAACGCGCCGAATTGCTGGGCCAGCCCATGGAAATTCTCATCCCTGCCCGCTTTCGGCCCCAGCACCCCGGCTTGCGCGGCAGCTATTTCACCAACCCCAGCACCCGCGCCATGGGCTCAGGCCGCGACCTGTTTGGCTTGCGCAAGGACGGCAGTGAATTCCAGATTGAGATAGGTCTCAACCCCATACAAACTGCCGATGGTCTCAAGGTCTTGTCTGCCATTGTGGATATCTCTGAACGCAAGCGCTTCACGGATGAGCTGTCACGGCGCAATCAGGAATTGAATAATTTTGCCTATGTCGCTTCGCATGACCTGAAGTCGCCACTGCGCGGTGTTGACCAGCTTGCCACCTGGCTTAGTGAAGACCTGGCTGGCAAGATTGATGATGACACGAATGAGCATTTGCGCCTCATGCGCATACGCATCAAGCGCATGGAAAGGCTGCTGGATGATTTGCTGCTCTATTTCCGCGCGGGCCAGCTAGGTGGTGCGGTACAGCATATCGACTTTGCCGAACTGGTGCGCGATGTGTTTGAACTCTGTTGCTCTGACAAGGCTTTCAGCCTGGAATTGCAGGGTGAATTCCCGCGTGGCCAGGCCCACAAAGTACCGCTGGAACTGGTGTTTCGCAATCTCATCAGCAATATCATCAAGCATCACGATACCAAGAAAGGCCACATCGTGGTGCAAGCCATCCCCAATGAGCAATGGCTGGAATTTGCCGTCTGCGACGATGGCCCCGGCATTGCGCCAGAACATCGCGAAAGAGTGTTTGCCATGTTCCAGACCCTGCGCCCGCGGGATGAAGTCGAAGGCAGCGGCATGGGCCTGGCCATCATCAAGAAAACCATAGAGTCCCTGGGTGGCAATATACATCTCAGCGCCAACCAGCCACGCGGGGCCGTGTTCAGGTTCACCTGGCCAAAGAATACCAGTGCGGCAGGAGTCGTCTGATGGCAGTAAAGGATAACAAGACTTCGACAGAATTATTGGCTGCCATCGTCAATTCATCAGAAGATGCCATCATAGGCAGCGACCTTGATGGCCATATCATCAGCTGGAACCATGCCGCCAGCCTGCTGTTTGGTCATGCGCATGATGCCATCACCGGCCAGGCTTTTGCCCTGCTCTTCCCTGATGGTCAATTGCCCGACCATCTTACCCTGATACAACTGCTGGCACAAAACAGCGCCATAGGCCAGTTTGAAACCATGGGCCGCCATGCCGATGGCAGGGAGATACCGGTGTCACTCAGTATCTCAGCCATCAGAGATAAGGCAGGCAAAATCTTTGGCCTGGCACTCAGTGCGCGTGACTTCAGCAATGGCTACAAACTCGCTGCCCGCCTGGCCCAGAGTGAACGACATTTCCGCCAGGTCGTCAATGCGGCACCCAATGCCATGGTGCTGATAGACCAGGCAGGCATGATAGAAATGATCAATGACCGCAGTGAAAAAATCTTTGGCTACCCGCGTGCAGAGCTGGTGGGCCAGCCCTTTGACATGCTGGTGCCTGAACGCTTTCGCAAACAGCGCAATGAACAGCCTGAGCAACCCGCCCCCACACTCTATGCCCTGCGCAAGGATGGGACTGAATTCCCGGTCGAAGTCAGTCTTAACCCCATCGACACTGCCGATGGGGTCAAGATACTCTCGGCGATAGTTGATATCAGCGAGCGCCAGCATTTCATCGATGAACTCTCGCGCCGCAACCAGGATTTGAAAGACTTTGCCTATGTCGCCTCGCATGACCTGAAAGCCCCGCTGCGCGGCGTCAGCCAGCTGGCAACCTGGATCACTGAAGACCTGGCAGGCAAGATCAACGAAGAAACCAGCGAACACCTGCACCTCATGCGCGTGCGCATCACCCGCATGGAAAAACTGCTGGAAGATTTGCTGCTCTACTTCCGCGCCGACCAGTTGGGCGGCAACATCGTCACCATCGACTTTGCCGAACTGGTGCGCGATGTCTTTGAACTATGCTGCAGCGACGCCTCTTTCGATCTCGAATTAGAAGGCAGTTTCCCCAAAGCCCCGACCCATAATGTCGCTCTGGAACTGGTCTTGCGCAACCTCATCAGCAATGCCATCAAGCATCACGACAAACGCAGCGGCCACATCGTCGTGCGTTCCATCTCCAATGAAGACCACTATCTCTTCGAAGTCGCCGACGACGGCGCTGGCATCCCCATAGAACACCAGGAACGCGTCTTCGCCATGTTCCAGACCCTGCGCCCCCGCGACGAAGTAGAAGGCAGCGGCATGGGCCTGGCCGTCATCAAGAAAACCATAGAGTCCCTGGGCGGCCACATCAGCCTGGATTCCAACCAGCCACGAGGGGCCGTGTTCAGGTTTAGCTGGCCGCGGGTGGCGGGATGATTTTTCAATAAAATCCTGTTGACATTTTTTGAGTAGTCAAGGCCTCACCTGGCTGAAATCAGTCACCATCTACTAAGCTTCTTCAGGTCGCTCCAGCGCAGGCTGGAGCCCAGCGGCGTTCGTTGGTTGATGAAGGGATTTCTTAAATCAGGATAGGCGTAGCAAACTCAATACGGCACATCAGAGCAAACGGCACCAATAAGATGGATTCCTGCCTGCGCAGGAATGACGACTCAGAGGATATACAGTTAGATATGCCAAGCGATTTGCCCAGGTTTACATCAACTGCAGGGTTCGTTGCAATGCATCGTTCTGACCTTGCCTGAGCCTCAAGCGCGATGCATCAGTAATAATAGCAAGCTTGTAGTACCATTCAGGATACAAGCAAAATTTCTCATCCGGAAAAAATGTACTTTCAGTTTTTCGACAAAAGGCCATGAAAGCATGATCAGGCTAACGTAAGCCTTGGGTCATTACAAACTATGTTCCTCCTGCTATTTTTTTTACTCATTTATCTCTCTATCATTCAGCGCAAGTTAAGCCTGAAAGCTGCGGCTATAGCTTGGGCTAGCGAAGAATCAATGCAAATCATGGATTCGACGAAAATGGAATATTTTTGCTGGCAACGAGGCCCTCCAGAGGTCTGCTTTCAAGCAAGAAATGAGAACAATGAACTATATGAGATTCGCCTCGAATTACATATTCGGATGGTCCAGTATGTCATGCAAATGATAAAAAACCGTGGGGCCGCGTATGACACGAAACTGGTGTCAAAAAAACGTCTTTGACTAATAGTATCGTAGGGGCACGGCACTCGGCTTATCCATTACGCAAACATTTTTCGACAGCCTTGTGCTGATTGCGGCAAATCAAGAACCTTACGGTGCTAATACGATGGATTCCTGCCTGCGCAGGAATGACGATTGAAGGGGTATCCCAATCAACAAATAACACGGTTTGCGCACGCTGAAATTGGGAGATGCTACGATACCAATAAGCAGCGGCATAGGGCACATCAATGAAACGAGAACGAAAGAAATGCAGTATTTCCTCCTCCCTGTATCTCTGTATCTCTGTACCTCTGTGTATCTGTGCCTCTGTGGTGAGATTTTTGGTCTTATCTTCACCAACTAAAGGCGCGCTACAACGTAGAACAATTAAACAAATCAAGAATGGGCATTTTGTACCAAACACAAAACGCCCATACGAAGCCTACTGCGGTGGGAACAAATACGTCACCGAGTAGTTACCACTGCCAGAATACGATTTGACTTGCACATAGTAGTAACCTGCCGTACCTGCATAGTTGATAGCTTCAGTCGATGCACTGCCTTCGCTGCTGGCTACCTTGGTCCAGGCGCTGCCAGAATATTTGTACAGGTAGAGATCAAAGTCCGTGCCTGCTGGCCCGCTCAGTTGTATGCTGAAGGTGCCGCTGCCTGCCTGGATATAGCCAGGGGATGCGCTGGGTGCATTGGCTGTTGCGCCGTTAGTCAGCGAACCAGTCTGGGTGACCGGACCACCGCTTGGCTGGCCGTAAGAAGCAAACACGGCCCTGGCCAGGCCTTCGTTAACAGCATGCCATGGATAACCCAGCGTGCGCATGCGTGAGTTTTCAGTAGGACGGTATTTCCCTGTTTTGCAATACTGTGCGCCCTGGAAAGTACCGACCGTGCCATTGGGATATTGTCCCAGGCCAGTTGGCACAGCCGTGGTGGAGGCGATCAACCTGCCCCATTTGACATTGCGCGTGCCATTGAGTGAGACGTCACCGGAAGTTGGCTCCGCGCTCAGGCTGCAAGTGCCATAGTCATATTCGTCAGCCAGGGCAAAGGCGGTGTGGCCGATTTCATGCAGGGCAATTTCGACTGACTGGTTATTCATCGACAAGGTGGCAATCTCGCCGCCAGAGCCGCCGTAACGGGTGGAATTGGAGACAACGACAATCACATCACGCTGGTCAGGCGCCAGCACCGAGCCGACGATGTTGTACACCTTGGTTGAATTCACGCACAGCAGTCGGTCGATGTTGTAGCAATAAAAGCTGCCATCCATTGCAGTGTCGCGGTAGATGCCACGGTCAGGCTCATCGGCCCCGGACTGATTGCTGGCGACATCGACGCGGTGTACATTCATGCTGGCACGGTTGGCGGCAAACAGGGGGTCGGCCAGGAAACCATCGATAACTTTTTGCGCATCAGTACGCCATTTATCCATCTCGGCAGCGGTATAGCCATCGCCGACAAAGACCAGGTCCATGCGTGCATTGGCCGGGCCGTTATTGACTATGGTAGTGACAGTTGCAGCAGGTGGCGGGGCCTGCATACGTGCCAGCTGGCTGCTACGCAGCATTTTTTCCAGCGTAGCACGGTCAAATACAGTTTGCTGCGGTGGTACTGGTGTCATGCGGGTATCGCCCGTGGCAGCCGTAGATTGCTGCAGGATTTCTATGCTGGCGATCCTGGCATCAAAGGGTAGCGATACTTCAAACACACCGTCTGCCTGGCGGACTTGTTGTGACACTTCAATCGCGCCGGTTTTGGGGTCAAACGCCTCTATATGGCGCTGCTGCGCATTCCTGACCAGCACTTCATGGATGACAGCGCCTTGTGCATTTTTGGCGACGACGCGCCATTTCTCTGTCTGGCCGCCATCGGCCATACTGGGCGTCAGGGCAAACTCGCCAAGCTCGGCATGTACCGGCGTAAAACTCGTGCCCTGCCTGCCATCGCTGTAAGCAACACGCAGGGAGATATTCCCTGCATGCGCGTTGATTTGAACCACCATTGCTGCAACGAACATCAAAATAAGTTTGATAGCATTCATACGGTCTCCGGATAAATAAGGGTGAATGTAAGAACTTCGTGCTGACTGAATGGAACGTTCCTGCCAGAAGAAGTTGGCAGGTGGGTAGACGCTGCGCAAGTTGCCGGCAGCTGGAGATCAGTATAGTAAATTAGAACTCATTTCATAAATAGGGTGAGTGCGAACAAGACGATTTGGGATGCAGTGCAAGGCCTCAGGTGTTTACCCTGCGCTGCTAAGGCTCCTGCCTTAGCGAGGGCGAGGTAACAAACTTCGCGCAGCAATGCGCCCAAATCGTCAGTTCCCGAAGGGTTTGCCTCATAACGCGTGCTGGACTGCAGGTGTTGACAATTCGACTCGTTGTCAATAGGCAAAGCTATTGACTGCCTCGTCCGCCTTGCCAGCCCACGTTATGAGACAAACGCATCTCATCCTATTTATGAAATGAGTTCTAAATATATTAAACAGCATTTAGTGTAACAAGATGTGAAACCTGTCATGAATCTGGTGCTAACTTCTGCACCGGATAGCCGAATTTATGTCCACATTTGATACCGTCAGCGGCATGGTTTTTGCAAAGTCCTCGCCAGATTGAATCTAAGCAGGAATGACGGCGTGAAGATATTCAAATAGGCAGGTGCCACGGTTTTACATGGGAACAGTAAAAATGCAGCCTGTAGCCTGTGCCCTGCGCACCGCATCGCTAACGCAAACCCGCCCCATACTCACGGATGAGGTCATCAATATGCCGCGGCCTAGATAACACAAACCCCTGTATCAGCGTATCCCCAAACTGCCGTAAGAAAGCCAGTTGATTATCCGTCTCCACCCCTTCTGCAATCACGTTCAGATGCAGGTTGCGGCCCAGTTCTATGATGGTGCGGACGATGGCGCGGTCTTCGCTTTGCTGGGGCAGGCCCATGATGAAAGAGCGGTCTATCTTCATCGAGGAGATGGGCAGGTTTTTCAAGTGGGCGAGTGAAGAATAGCCCATACCAAAATCATCAAGGCTGATGCCAAAACCCAGGCGGCGCAAGATACTCATGATGGGGATGACATGGTCAGGCTGATGCATGAGCATGCTTTCTGTCAGCTCAAGGCAGAGATGATGGGGTTTGATGCCTGATTGCTCAACGATGGCGCGCAATTCATCAGGCAGGCTGCTGGAAGTGAATTCAGAAGCGGCCATGTTGACATGCACTTTTAAATTCTCAAAGCCGGAACGGTGCAGGCGCGCCAGGTCATGGCAGGCGCGATGCACTACCCAATTGCCTATCTGTATGAAGAGGCGGCTTTCTTCTGCGATGGGGATGAACACATCTGGCCGCACGATGTCGCCATTGGCGCGACGCCAGCGTATCAATGCTTCTATCGCATGAATCTGGCCATTGCCTGCAAAAATGGGCTGGTATTCCAGATAGAGGCCATTGTCGGCAATAGCCTGGTGCAGCTCGGTTTCCATGGTCAGGCGCTGGGCCAGGTCAGACTGTTGCACGGCCAGCGTGTAAGACGTGCTGCTGGCAAAATAGCTAACGGCATTGCGGCCACTTTTCTTGATGCGGTACATGGCGGTATCGGCACCACGCAACAGCTCAGGGCCGGTCAAACCATTGTCGGGATAGATGCTGATGCCTATGCTGGCCGAGACAGTAATTTCATGGCCATTGAACATGAAAGGTAATTGCGCTGCATGCAGCACCTGCTTGACCAGGCTATCAAGCTGCTCATTGAAAGGCGTGGCAGAACCGTCAGGCTGGTAGAGGATGGCAAACTCATCACCACCCAGCCGCCCTACCAGTTTGCCGGGGATAGACAATGCCTGCACGCGTTGTGAAAAACCGCGCAAGACGACATTGCCAGCCTCATGACCAAAGGCATCATTGACGGGTTTGAAACGATCGAGGTCGATAAAGATGAGGCCAAATACGGTGCCATTGGCAGCACTGCGCTTGCAGGTGCTGTCGAGTATCTGGTAAAAATGGCTACGGTTGGCAAGCTCGGTCAGGCCATCGATTTGCGCCAGCAGGCGTATGGTTTCTTGCTGTTCCAGCCTTTGCGCTGTCTGTGCGATGAGTGCGCCTATGGTGGCTGACAATGTCGGCAATTGCGCCTCTGTCTGGCGTGTCAGGCGGCTATAAAATTCCAGCACGCCGGGGCAATGGCGGTAACCTTCATCGGTAATATAGGCGACCGGGAAGATATACCCAGAACGCAATTCACATTGCATGGCGCTGTTCTTGCGAATGAAATCATCATTTTCGCCCATGCTTTCTACCCAGCGTGGCTCACCTTGCTGCCACACCCGCCCCACCAGGCCAGTGCCAGGGCGCACCTGCATGCTCTGGCTGTCTTGCGTAAACAAGGCCAGCTTTTCTTGTTGCCCATGCCAGAAATTCTGTAGCGTCAGCTTGCGCTCACCCAGGCCATCAGCTTCTACTGTCCAGTAGGCACCCCAGTCCCAACCCAGGTTTTCACATACCAGTTGTATCACCTTGGTGACAGCAACATCAATTGAATCTGCACCGACAAACAAGCGCGTCGTTTCAAAACTCAGGCGCTCACGCATGGCAGCATGTTTCGCTGCCGTGATATCCGTCAATATGCCTTCAAAGATGGGTGATGCCATGGTCTGTGGCACGGACTTCAAGCGCAGCCAGCGCAAACCACTGCCTTCATTGAAGATGCGGAATTCATGCTCCATCTGCGCTGGCCTGGCATGTGCATTGCGCAGCATGCCACTGGCCTGCAACATATCATCCACCAGCACTTTGGCAAACCCGCTTTCCAGCGTCGCATGCCAGCCAGGAGCCACCCCCAGCATGGTGGCGGCAACGACGGACAATACCATTTCATCACTATCAGGGTGATACCAGCAGCGACCAAATGCAGCCGTCTGCTCCAGCAGATCAATACTGCAGGCTTGCGCGAGCGCAGCCTGCAAGGCCGGTGTTGCGCCGGGGTGTAGATGTTCTGGCAAGAGCATCGCCAGGAAGGCAGGTTCATGCATGGCGTGAAACACTTCCATAAATGCAAGGTGATCATTTACAGGCAGCAATTTTTGTTCCACTAAAACTTGCCGGAGATGTTGATTTTTAGTGCATCAAGGCTTGCCTGTCTGATCACGCTGAGCAAACGCCTGGGGAAGTATGCACCAGGATGGTGCTTGCGAGAGTATACAGAAGAGAGATTAGTACATTTATACTTGTGTATTTGCTTCCGCCTCTGGCCAAAGCTTGGGGAAAAGATAGCGAAACATATACAAAGGTGCAGCCAGTTCCACCGGGCCTTTAGGGCTTGATGAAGTGATCACCCCCAGTTTGAATAAATCTGCAAGAACACGGTCTGCTGTGCGATCTGCCAAACCCATCATGTTTTTAAATCTGCTTCTTTCCAGAGTTTTAACACTACCCAGATAAGCCAGGGGCACTGCCGCCTCCAGCTTCAAATACCTGGTTTCTTTACGGGTTGATTCAGCCGCCAGCATTTGCGCAAGACGATTTTCAAAACCGGCAATATCAAGCAAATTATTCATGAAAGAAATCTGATCCAGGCAAACCTTGATAAAAAATTCAATAAACGCGACCAGGCCTTTTTCAGTCAAATTGCCCCTGCCATCCAGATCACCCTGACGCACACGGTCAGCACTGATCAGGTGCTCATAATAGCTTTCTTGCTGACGCGCCAGGCCACGCATAGGCGACCATAGACCTTGCGTCAAACCCAATGCGTTCAGCCCGACATGTGTGTGCAGACGTGCAGTGCGACCATTGCCATCTAAAAAAGGATGTATCCAGGCCAGCCTGTGATGTGCCGCGAGCAAGGCAATGACCGCAGTTTCACCCGCCCGCGCATTTTGGTAAGCCTCATGCCATTTTTTCATAAACAAGTGCACGGTCACCGGATCTGGGGGAATATGCTGCCCAACGATGACACCCACTTCACGCCATATCCCTGGCAACACCACTTGCCTGACAGCATCTTCATTGAACTGAATCAGGTCTTCAGGCAAGAGTTGTGCATGCAAATGACGGTGGATGGTTTGCGTTACATCCGCTTGAAAAAAAATAGAAGCATCAAAGTGCGGGTAAGTTGCTTCAGCCCAGCGCTCGGTTTCTATATGGGCAACGGCGATACGTTGCTTGCGTGCTTCATCTGGCTGACTGGAAAAATCTTTGTTCATCGCCCTTTCTATCAACAAGGGTTCTGTGTGCTGCCCTTCTATCTTATTGGTATAAAAAGAATTCATGGGCCGCAAGGTTTCCCGCAGCAAGGCACGCAAATGTGGCATACCTTGCGCAGCAAGATCTTTGGCCTTGTTAATAAGATCAGCCGCCAGTGGCCGTAAATCATTTAATTTTGATTCACCTGGAAGCATGGGCTGCATCTGGTGAGGATTATTGTAATGATATTTACTCATACTATCTTCCATGCAAGCATTATAACCATATGAAAATGGCGCATCCAATGGCGAATCATTTAAAACAAGATAATCACCATAAATTACTTTAAAAACAATGAGTTATTAATTTCATGGCGAATAAGTTGGCGAATGATTTGGCGGATATTAGGAGTACTATAACTCATTTCTTCATGTGCAATAGCTTAGTGGTACACTTTGTGTACCACTAAGCTATTGCACAGCAAGGGCTGAAGTATCGCACCCATCCAAAACACCAAGAAAAAAGCCAGAGCACCCGCCCTGGCTTTTTTCATAATAGCTTGCCAACAACAGGCAAACCAGACTACAGCTAGCCCATCATCCACATTCAACACAGCTTACACAAACGACGCCTCATCCGCGTCACAAGCCGCATGACGCACATAGACAGGTCTGGCTCAAACATAACCGGGCTGGCCTTGCACAAGATTGCCAGCACCACTTCTTTAGTGATGTGCTACTGCCGCGCCTACGATACACAGGCCCCGGCACGAACTGGAATTATCAAGCAGCCCTGTACTGCAGTTGCTTGCCTCCTGACTTGCCATCGTTCGCCCTGGCTGGCTTTACCTGAATTGCGCGCTGGATGCTGACCGATCTTGAGCGTGTCGATGCCTGGCCAGCTTCATTGAGTTTGAATACGCTGAGTGCCTGCTGCAAGTTCTTGCTTTCTTCCGCCAGGCTGTTTGCGGATGCGGCGGCTTCTTCCACCATGGCTGCATTTTGCTGTGTCAGCTCATCCATTTGCGTGATTGCCTGGTTCATTTGCTCAACACCGTCACTCTGCTCGCTGCTGGCATTGCTGATCTCATGAATAATGCTGGTCACATTTTGTACTGACAACACCAGTTGCGCCATAGTCCTGGCTGATTCCTCGACGAGCTTGTTGCCAGTGTCAACCTTGCTCATGGAGTCACCGATGAGTGTCTTGATCTCTTTGGCGGCAGAAGCAGAACGCTGGGCAAGATTGCGCACTTCACTGGCAACGACCGCAAACCCGCGCCCTTGTTCACCTGCCCGCGCTGCTTCTACAGCGGCATTCAATGCAAGGATATTGGTCTGGAATGCAATGCCATCAATCAGGCTGATAATGTTTTCTATACTCTTTGCCGAGTCACTGATCTCATGCATGGTGCTGCCAACCTTGTTGACCATATCACCGCCCTGCTGCGCCACCTTTGATTCTGCCTCTGCCAATTGGCTGGCTTGCGTCGCACTATCAGAATTTTGTTTGATGGTGGATGCAAATTCTTCCATGCTGGCGGCAGTCTCCTCCAGATTGGAGGCTTGTGATTCGGTGCGGTTAGACAATTCAAGATTGCCATCGGCGATCTCTCTACTGCCAAGGGTGATGGAATTGACATTGGTACGAACATCACCAATGATGGACACAAGATTGATATTCATCTGCCGCATGGCTTGCATCAACTGCCCCATCTCGCTGTCGTCACCTTTGGGTACTGCCGTCGTCAGGTCACCTCCAGCCATGGTTCTGGCTGCCAGAATGGCTTGTTGCAGCGGCTGGATGTAGGCACGGTGGATAGTAAAGGTATTCCAGGCAATCAGGATGCCTGCCAGGCACAAGGCTGCCAGGTCAAACAACTGCAGGCCAGTACGCATGAATTGCGCCACACTGCCAGCCAGGATGACAGCAAAAATAGCTAGCATGCCCAGCACCAGTTTGCTGGTGCCAGACATTTCCAGTGCACGCTGGACGCGGCCCACCAGGCCAGTGCTGATCAATTGTCCATGCCGTAATTTCATGCTGCCAGATTTGTCTTCACGCATACGCTGATAGAGTTTTTCAGCGTCAGCAATCTCGGCGCGGCTGGGCTTGGTCCTGACCGACATATAACCCACCACCTGGTTTTTCTCGATGACGGGTGTGACGTTCGCCCGCACCCAATAATGGTCACCATTCTTGCAACGATTCTTGACCATGCCATCCCATTGCCGTCCCTCTCTGACAGAACCCCACAGATCGGCAAAGGCCTGCACCGGCATATCCGGATGGCGCACCAGATTATGCGGCGAGCCTATCAGCTCATGCTCTTCAAAGCCGCTGATTTCAATAAAGGTGGGATTGCAATACAGGATATTGCCCTGGAGATCAGTTTTAGAAACGATGGATTGACCATCCTTGACTTCAACTTCTTTCCCGCTGACTGGTTGATTGTTACGCATAAGAGTAACCTCATTCAAAAATTCATGCACAGTGGATGAAACAATGAAATTGCGAACACGGAAAAACAAAGAGGGGGGTGATGGCGGTGGACAGTGGTCACCTATCATGAACCGGCACGGCATGCAGGTGGGATCAGGAACTATCGACTTCGGATTCGTCGGCGGACTCGACTTCGTCCAGCAAGAGCAAGTCCATATTAATCAGAATGAGCATACGCTCATCCTGTATCCCTAGCCCTGTGACATAATTTGCATTGATGTCTGTATGAAAGTCAGGTGCAGGTTTGATTTGCGCTGGCGTGAGCGCGGTCACATCAGAGACGCCGTCTACAACGACACCAACGGTGCGGCCCGCAGCATGCAAAACGATGACGACCGTGGAGTCGTTATAACTTGCGCTTCCCAGTTTGAGCCGGATGCGCATATCGAAAATGGGCACGATCACGCCGCGCAAATTGACCACACCTTTTACATATTCAGGCGCGCCAGCGATCGTGCTGACAGGCTCGTAGCCACGCAGTTCTTGCACTTTTTGGATATCGACGCCGTATTCTTCGCTACCGAGACGAAAGGCAAGGTATTCACCAGGTATATTGGAAGTATTGCTTGACTGGCTGCCTGTATGAGTTGCCATATTGCACTCCAAATCCACAACGATCACTGGCCACAAAGCGGGCCCGGCCGAAAATCCAGGTCCCTTGCCGGGGAATTGGACACATCTTTGTATCTATACAAAATCAGTGGATTTGGGGCAGAAATCAGGTGATCAACAAAATGCCGCAATGATTTGCAGTTACGCCTGAAGAGAATTGCAAGCGTCACTTCATCACCAGATTTTTGCTCCGGCAAACAGATGGATAAACCGCCTGCTGGCCCTGTTCAATCAACAGCTCTTAAACCCAGCGTAGTGCATTTTAAAATGCACATATTGATCTACGACAACACTTCGCACATCGAAAGACAAGTTGCTTCCATGATAGTAAAAATAATAAAATTTGAAAGACAATTTAACACTTTATTGCATAAAACAACAAAAAAGCCAGAGCACCGGCCCTGGCTTTTTCATACTACTTCGTGAACAACAAAACAAACATGCCGCCTGCCTGTTATCCACGATTGCTACAGCTTGCACGCCTTACACAAACGACGCCTCAGCCACATCACAAGCCGAATGACGCGCGTAGACTGAGCTCGCAAATGCCCTGCCCTGTGACAAGGAACGCAAGTCATTCGTATGACCGAACAGCCTGGTCAGGGGCACATCGGCCACCACTTCAACACGACCTGTGTTTTCTGTGATGCCCAACACGCGGCCACTGCGTCTTTGCAAGTCACCGATGACATCGCCGGTATTGATGGCGGGGGCATCGACAGTCACTTTCATGACAGGTTCAAGCAAGACCGGGCTGGCCTTGCGCAAGCCTGCCAGCACGGCTTCCTTGGCGGCGATGATGAAGGCCATTTCGTTACTGTCAACGGCATGGAAATCACCATCGAGCAAAGTGACTTTGACGCCTGTCACTTTTTGCCCCAGCGGGCCTTGTTGCATGGCCTGCTGTACGCCTTTTTCAACAGCCGGGAAAAACGCCGTCGGTATCACGCCGCCTTTGACGACATTGGCAAAGGCAAAATCGCCTTCATCCAGCAACTCAAGCCGCACGACAACGCGGGCATACATGCCTTTGCCGCCGTTTTGCTTGTCGAGCTTGCCTTCTGCTTCGACCATACGCAGACCCATGGTTTCCTTGTAAGCCACATGCGGCGCGCCGACACGTATATCCACCGCAGCTTCACGGCGGGCACGTTCGAGCACCACATCCAGATGCAATTCACCCATGCCCCACAAAATAGTCTCGCCAGTCTCGACATTGTTTTCCAGACACAAAGACGGATCTTCACGACGGAACTTGTCGAGTGCAGCCAGCATCTTGGCACGGTCAGTGCCACTGCCTGGTTCAACCGCCAGCGCCACCACGGGCTCACCCGCATGAATGGTTTCCAGCGTCCACGCTTGCGCCTTGCTGGACAAAGTTTGCCCGGTCAGCGCGTCTTTCAGGTTGGCGATGGCGATGATACTGCCCGCGCCAGACTGCGTGGTACTGGTACGTTCATCCGCATGCACGACATACAGACGGCCTATGCGTACAGAACTATCCAGGCTGGCATTCCAGATGGTTTCACCTTCATGCAAGCTACCACCATAAATACGCACAAACGCCAGCGAGCCATGTTCATCATGCGTGACCTTGAACACCAGCGCGGCCAGAGGATCAGCATCGCCAGTTGCCACGGTCACACTTTCACCATTCAAGGTAGCCACAGGAGCAGCGCGGTCGTCAGGCGCAGGCAGCCAGTCAATCACGGCATCAAGCAGCGGTTCTATGCCTGCGTTTTTATACGCAGAACCTGCCAGCATGGGCGTGGCTTTTCTGGCCAGCGTCAGGCTACGCAAACCTTGCAAAATTTCTGCATGGGTCAGCGTGTCGTTCGCCAGATAGGCATCCGTCAATGCATCACTCGCTTCTGCCGCAATCGAGGCTGCATAGGCATAAGCCGCCTGGGCTTGCGCCTGCAGTTCTGCAGGCAAAGCCAGCACCGTCATATTGCCCTTGGCATCCCAGTGCAACAGACGCTGTTGCAAGACATCGATGACGCCACCAAACTCGTCCGCCGCGCCTACAGGTATCGCCAGTGGCACAGGGCGCGCACCGAGTTGCTTGCGCACTTGTTCTGTGACACGGGCAAAGTCAGCGCCGGTCTGGTCCATCTTGTTGACGAAGATGATCATGGGTACGCCATGTTTCTCAGCCTGATGCCAGACAGTCTCGGTCTGCGGCTGCACGCCAGCGACGCCGGACAAGACGGTGATGGCACCATCAAGCACGCGTAGAGAGCGTTCAACTTCTATCGCAAAGTCGATATGGCCTGGTGTATCAATCAGCGTGAATTCATGGCCGTTCCAGACACAGCGGGTCGCCGCTGCACCAATGGTGATGCCGCGTTCTTTTTCCAGTGCCATGGTATCCATGGTGGCATTGCCTTCATGGACTTCGCCAGTGCGGTGGATTTCGCCGGTTTTAAACAGGATGCGTTCAGACAGCGTGGTCTTGCCAGCGTCTATGTGCGCGATGATGCCAAAGTTGCGCCAGTTGTTACGCGCAGAGTGAGCAGATGCCTTGTTGGAAGCGGCACGGGGGACAGTGTTCGTCATGATGATCTTTCATAGCGAGCGGTCGTGGGGTTGTCTTGGTGACAGCGCCGCGGGGCCATGCGACCACCCTTATTTCAGTGGACCCGCGCGCGTTCTACATCTGCTGACTTCATGTTATATGGCTCCTCAATGAGAGAATGTTTGGTACTAGTTACAATTAAAAGTGCTTACTAAAGTGGTGCTGAGTTTTTGGTTATCAAGGGCAAAAACAAAGTACCGGAAACAAAGTGCTGGAAAACAAAAAAGGCCCTTGTGGGCCTTTGTTTTTTTTCTGATTCAATCTGATCAGAGTTTCAACGGGCACACATCAGCGGCCCCGGGATGTCGTCTGACATGCCGGGAGGGCGGAGGTAAAAAAGAGTATGCTCAGTGTTTTCATCTTTATAGAATAATCCTGTTTTTATCAGTTGTCAAATGGGTTCCTACTGATTGAGCAACAGGAAATGCGCACTTTTTCGCAACGCTTCATAGAGCAGATAACTATATTTTCGCATTGAAGTATGAGCCGATAATAATTATTGATCGACCTGATATAAACTGCCTATCTTGATGATGTAAGGCAGAGTGTAAGCATCAGAAATCAGCCGGTAGAGTACATTGAAACGCCGAACGGAGCAGTGTCATGAACTACCAGGAGTTTAAGAAAACCTACTTCAAAACCTTGACAAGCCGTATGGCAGAACTGGGGTTTATCAAAGGGAAAAACGATACGCCAATATACTGGCGCTTTCCATGTGACGACCAAAGGCTGGTCTGGGTGATTGCTTTTAGTTTCTCTGCGAGAGGCAATCCCTATTTCAATATTTTGATTGGTCCGTACTGGATGGGATACCAGTTGTCGTCTGGCGACTCTTTCCCTCGCTGCGTTGGATTCAGCCGCCATTTATGCGCGGGCGGTATCGATGCGGGATCAACTTCATGGACTGCTGCAGAAAGTCAATTTGAGCGTGCGATAGACACTATTGCCAGGCATGGCATCACATTTCTTGGTCAATATGATTCCCCACAATCTTTGTTAGCAAAACAGCCGCGAGGAATTTTGGCCTTTGATTTAGGGGAATATGAGCTGGCCGGGGAACTTCTTTTCCGTGAACTGACAGACTTGTATATCGCTGACTATTCACTCTCCGCTTGCTCCAGGGTTGGGCAACTCATGCATAAAGAAGAATTGCAGCGTACCGAAGCGTTGTTTAATGAAACTGCAAAGTTTTTGTCAAAAGAAAGCGAAACCAATCAACGATTGCTACTGGCTAAAGGCGCAGCAGCAATAAGGATGATCAATACCCTGCGCAATCATCTCAAACGAGATCCCAAGTCTCGCTGGCTCAAAAGCACACTCAAGACCTGCGAAACTCAAGTGCTTGCCAGCGGCTTGCTCATACCCAAACCAGTACCATAGCCCGTGTAGCCCTTGCAGGAGCGGCTTTAGCCGCGAAGATGTCGCCGTGTCTATTGCTCTGCCCGCACCATGAATTCGCGGCTAAAGCCGCTCCTACAAAACATGAATCACAACTATCTCTACTCCCCCTACTCCACCCCATAAACCGCAGACACCCGCGTCCCCACCACCAGCAAGAAATGCGTGGCCGCGCAGGCACTCAATATCCAGGCCAGTGGCAAGTCCCCCACCAATGCGCCAGACAACACCAGGCTCACTGGCATCAGCAGTTTGAATAGTGAACCGGTCAGGCCGGATATGCGACCTATGTAGCGGCTGTCTGTACTCTCCTGGCGATAGCCCCAGACGCAGACGTTACCGATGACGGTGCAAAAGCTGTTGATGGCCAGTGCCAGCAGCAGCAAGGGGATGCTGTTACCCCAGGCCAGTAAGAGCATGGAGCAGGCTTCGACGCCCAGTTCCAGTGCCAGCAGGCGGCCCAGGCCAAAGTGCTGGCGCAGGCGGCTGGCGACCAGGCCGCCGATGACTCCGCCTATGCCTGCCACGCCATACATGAGGCCGACTTCGGCTGCGCTCAGTTGCAACTGGTCACGGGCGCGGAATAAAAACAGTACATCCACCACGCCTGCGCTACCATTGATGATGACCACCAGCCAGGCCAGGTGCCACAGGGGTTTGTTGGCGACCAGCACGCGCCAGCCATCGCGCCATTCATTCCAGAAGCCATCTGCATCCGGTTTGCGCACTGGTAGTTGCAAATCCCTGAGCAACCAGGCGGCCAGCAGCATCGCCAGCATGGGCAGCCACAGGCCCAGGTCCATGCGTATGGAAATCACGGCACCGGCCAGTGCCGGGCCAAGGATGCTGAACACCTGGTTTAGCACGGTTAAATGGCCGGTGGCAGGCAAGAGCAATTGTTCTGGCAGCATTTCCTTGAGCATGCCCATGCGGCAGATCGCATACACATAATGCAGGGTCATCAGCAGGAAGGCGGTGATAAAGAAAAAAGACAAAGCCCGCGCACCATTCTCCAGCAACACGGCCTGCATGCCGGTCAAGACGACGATGCCGACAATGGCAAAGCGTGCCCAGCGGCCACGGTCTATGCGGTCTACCCAGACGCCGATGAACATCGCCAGTAGCAGATTGGGCAATAGTTCAACGGCGCGCATGCCCGTCATGACCCCGGCAGATTGCGTCAACTGATAGAGTATCAGCGGCATGGCGAGCTGATAGATTTGCGTGCCCAGTGAAAAGCTGATGGTCGATGCATACAGACGGCGAAAGCTGGCATGTTGCCAAAGTGAAGAAGTAGACATGGAAACTTAAAAGTGAGCGGAATGAAACAATGCCGCTAGCGTATATCAAAGGCGGAAGCACAAAACGGATAGAATCAGGTATTTCTTTCCCCCTTTATTACCGGACAAAATGCGACTGCTAGATCACTTCCAGCGTCTGGCCGAATGGTATCCCGGCGCCCAGGCACCCGACCTGGCCCAGATCGCTGCGGCCCTGTGCTGTAGCGAGCGCAATGCCCGCCTGCTGCTCAAGCGCATGCAAGAGCAAGGCTGGATAGACTGGCAGCCAGGCAACGGGCGCGGCCATCGCTCACGCCTGAGCCTGCTGCAAGACCATGAGAGCCTGCGCCTGCAAAGGCTGCATCACTTGCTGGCGGATGGCAAACTCGAAGCTGCCTTTGATGGCTTGCCAAATGCCGGACGTGAACGCCTCAAGCAATCACTGCCCGGTTACCTTGGCAGTGGTCGCGCAGGCACTTTGCGCATGCCCTTTTATCGCCCCCTGCATGCGCTGGATGCCATCCACATCAACCGCCGCACTGAGCAGCACATCATCATGCAGATATGCGCTGGTCTGACGGAGTATGATCGTGCCAGCGAACAGATCATCCCGGCGCTGGCACACAGATGGGATGCCAGTGCCGATGGCCGTAGCTGGGAATTTATCTTACGGCCCGGCCTGCAATTCCACGATGGCCGCACTGTGCGCGCCGAGGACGTGGTCTATACCCTGCAACGCGCCCGCGATACAGACGGCCCCTACCGCTCCATGTTTGCCCACCTGACCGTCATTAGCGGCACAGAGCGCAGTGTGAAGCTGCAACTCAACAAGCCCGATCATTTGTTGCTGCATCTGCTGGCGCATCATGCTGCCGTGATCGTGCCAGTGGATGATGCACGGCGCGCAGATTTTGCCACGCTGCCCATAGGTGCCGGGCCTTTCCGGCTGATACGCAATAATGAACACCGGGCCACGCTGGCAGCGTTTGATGGCTATTTCCGCGTACGTGCCCTGCTGGATGAAATCGATTTATGGGTAGTGCCGCATGGCAGCCCCTTGCCTGAAGTTGACCTGCATCTGGCACATGCCTCGCCTGATCAAGTACCTGCAGCTGATGATAGCTGGTCACGAATACGCGCGCTGGAACAAGGTTGTGACCTGGTCATGCTGAACCCGGCACGCGCAGAATTTGCCACGCCTGCTGCACGCCTTGCAGTCGGCGCGTGGCTGCGTACCGCGGCGGCTGAACTGGCCGCAAAAGAAACCCGCCCCATGGCCTTTGGCATGCTGCCGCAATGGCGGCATTTACCTGAGCAAACTACAACCACAGCACCCACCCTGCCTGCCCACCTCGACGTCGTGACTTATGAACTCGACAGCCATATCGCCCTTACCTATTGCGTAGCAGACAGATTGCGCGAGGCAGGCGCCGATGTCAGCATCCACATCCTGCCCTTCCCAGAATTTGGCCCCTACGGCTGGCGGGACTGGGCGGACGTGGTGATTGCCGGTGACGTGCTCGACAATGACATGGAATTTGGCCTGTATAGCTGGCTGGCCGGAGAATCACTGGTCAAGCAGATGACAGACAAAACAGCGCGCAACTGGCTGGCGCAAGCCAGCACAAAAATCGCCGCAGAGGCAGACGCGACAAAGCGCGCAGCATTCATCGAAGCCTGCTTCGCCCGCATGGTCGAACAAGCCTGGATACTACCCATGCGCCACACCCGCCACGGCATAGACTATGGCCCGCAACTGGGCGGCGTAACCCTGGCCCGCTGCGGCTGGATGGATTTTCGCAAGCTGTGGCTGCGGCCTTGAGGTGTGTCAGTAAAACCGGCTAAGCAGGAATAACTAAGTAGAAGCAGCGTTAGCCGCGAACCTGTCACCGTGTCTATCGTTGTTAGCTATATCGGGCATTCGCGGCTAAAGCCGCTCCTACAAAAAATCCAGCGCAACACCTGACGCACCTCACTTATTTCATTTACAATAAATCTTTGTCCCTCAATTTCTCAAACGTCCATGCGCAAAATCATCCGCCTCCTGATGTTGTCAGGTGCACTCCATGCGTCTCTTGCTTATGCAGATTTTGACGCCGGATTTAAAGCGGCAGAGAAAAAGGATTTTGCAACTGCACTCAAGGAATGGCAGCCACTGGCAGAAAAAGGCAATAGCGTAGCGCAATTTCATCTGGGCGTCTTATATGCAAAAGGCCAGGGGGTACCGCAAAACTATGCCAAGGCCGCAGAATGGTATCGCAAAGCTGCCGACCAGGGATACTCCGGCGCACAGCACAACCTGGGTGCTTTTTACTATAAGGGGTGGGGGGTAACAAAAGATTATAAGCAGGCTTTCATTTTGTTCAGCAAAGCCGCCGCGCAGAATTTACCCACAGCGCAATTCAGGCTTGGCGTCATGTACGAACTTGGGCAAGGTGTTCCTAAAAATTCTACAGAGGCACTCATCTGGTTCCGCAAGGCAGCTGAGCTTGGCGATGCAGAGGCCCAAGTGCAAATGGGCCACATCTACTTTACTGGAACAGGTGTCACCAAAAACGAAGCGCAAGCGGCGGCATGGTTTCGCAAAGCGGCAGACCAGGGGGATGCAGATGGCCAGCTCAATCTGGCGTTTATGCTAAACAATGGTGAAGGTATCAACAAAGATGCTCAACAAGCTTTTGAATGGTATCTCAAAGCAGCAGAGCAAGGCCAGGCCATTGCACAATACAATGTGGCGCTCATGTATGACAAGGGCCTGATAGTGCCGCAAGACCATGCAAAAGCCTTTATCTGGTATGGCAAAGCAGCAGAGCAGGGAGACCGGTCCGCACAACTCAGTCTTGGATACCTGTACAGCCATGGGCGTGGGGTAAAGCAGGATCATGCTCAAGCGCTGGCATGGTACAGCAAGGCTGCCGCTCAAGGCCTTGCCACTGCACAATTCAACGTGGCAGCCATGTATCTCGACGGCGAAGGCGTGACACAGGATAACGCGCAAGCTTATAGCTGGTTTCACAAAGCCGCAGACCAGGGACATGCTGCCTCACAATTTTATGTAGGCATTTTGCACGTAAATGGAACGGGCGCACCCAGAGATTTACCTTTGGCCTTAAGCTGGTTTCGTAAAGCGGCTGATCAGGGCAATGGCGATGCCCAGTCAGCATTGGCGGCAATGTACGAGAAAGGAGCCGCCGTATCACAAAACAAGATCATAGCCTGCGCGCTTTATACGCTGGCAGCCAGCTCGGATACCTACGATGCCAAAGCAAATCGCGATAACATCCTGGCGACGATGTCTGCACAGTCAGCAGATGCAGCACAAAAATTATCGGTCCAGATGAGCATCCCCGGCAACCTGCTCAAAGCAATTGATCAGTATGCGCAACAGTGAGTGAATAGAGTGAAGGGATCAATTGAGCGAATCAGAGCGGCTCATATGCAAAACATGCGTCCCATCACCCGTGCTGAAATCAACAGCGGCATGATCATCAATCAGGGGTTCGCGGCTAAAGCCGGTCCTGCAAAGTCAAGTGAAAACCCTGATGCAAATCACTTACTTCATTTGCGATAAATTTTGTCCAAGGCTTTAGTCAGACATTAGACACATCAACTATCTTAAGGAGACAAGGATGCAGTTGCTTATCATACGTAATCAAGCATTGTCAGGGCCAAACGGAACTTTTGGCGAACTCTTTATCGATGGCAAATCTTTTTGTTTTACTTGCGAGCAACCCTGGAACAATAATTTGGCTAACAAGTCCTGTATCCCGGTGGGTGACTATCAACTCCTGCCCTATGACTCACCCGCTCACGGGCATACGATCGTATTTCACAATCCCAAACTTGGCATTTACGGTACCCCAAAAATGATACCAGCCGGCCAGCAAGGCCGCAGCCTGTGCGAAATCCATAATGCCAATTGGCCATTTCAGGTACAGGGTTGCATTGCTGTCGGTAAAGAGATAAAGGATATCAATCCTAATGGGCGCGGAGTCACAAGTAGTGTGGCGACATTTTCTGCCCTCATCGCACGTTGGGGCGACAGAAGCAATCTGACTGCCACAATAAAATAAAGAAGCCTGGATACTGCCCATGCGCCACACCCGCCACGGCATAGACTATGGCCCGCAACTCGGCGGCGTAACCCTGGCCCGCTGCGGCTGGATGGATTTTCGCAAGCTTTGGTTGCGGACTTGAAACAGTACATCTTGTCCACTGTCCGCATAGTGACGAAAGAGAAAAACTTAAGCGTTCCCTTTTCAGCTCATTTGACAATGCTAGCGCTAGCAGCGACTTCCACTTAAGCGTGCATCTATCTTCATGATATCTGTCACCAGACGCCTGGATGTTAACCTCATGTTGCCATTATTAATAAAGGACACCAGTCGGCTGATGCCCTCTATTGCATGACAATGACGAACTACCTGATGAGAATTTATTTATCTGATTTATTTAATAGGCCGCTCACGATCACACTGCACACAAAAGTTCCTGTCGTCCGGTAAGACATTCCCGCATTTGCATTTCCATTCCAATTTTTTGTGAGGCATTTTTACTCGACAATATTTCATATCAAAACCCTTTCGTATGACATCAAAAACAATGCTTGCCGTGGTGAATGCTGGCACTTAAAGAATATCATTTTTCAAAAACTTTAATAGCCTTTTTTTTCAAAAGACATTACAGTAGTACATGTGTAATTCACAAGAAAAATTGACAAGGAGAACATCATGTCTGACAGCAAGATGGGAGGCATCGTCACCCTTGGCGCAATCTTTCTCGTGGCCTCAGCATATTCATCCAAAACACCGCAGCCACCAGAAATTTGCCATGTCCCGCAATTAGATGGCAGCGTCATGGATGTACAAGTTTCGACGATACCTTGTGACCAACTGGTCCGCGACGCTCAGGCCGCCATGAATGCAGCGCGCCAAATTGTCATCCCAGAGAGGCTGACTATACAAGCACCTGCAGATGCGTCACCTGCTGCTGCCGCTGCACCCATTGGAGAAATATCTCAGGAAGAAGAACAAAAATTCAACACCCCTTACGAACCCGGACAAAATGCAGTAATTGAAACACCGCCAAAGGTGAAAGATGAAACGCAACAATAAACTTTTGTGGAATTCTTTTTTTACCTGCATCGTCCTGCTTGTCATTGCGGGGTTAAGTGGCTGTGCGACCAGCAGTAACAATACCTATACACCACCACCTGCTCCAGTTAAAGAAACACCCGTGAGAAAGCCTGCCTATCAATCAGAGCCAGGTACACGTAAGTACGCATTGTGCGAGATCAGCCCGATTGGCTCGTTAAAAAATGAAACTGCGATCAGATCATCCGCAATCATACGTGGAGACTGCAATCAATATAGAAAAGCTACAGGTGTGGTTGTCGGATTCTGGTGCAACAACCCGGAATGCAGACCAGCCAATACTCAGGATATTTCTCAGGTTCCCGGAAAAATCACAGGCGAAGCAGTCGATGGAAAGATCACAGGCCACGTGATACTTGTCTCCAGGCTGGGCGTATTCTATGGATTGATGAATCAAAAAGGAGAATATGACTCTGGCTATTTAAAGGTCAATGGAAATCTCGCTTTCCTCGGCAAATTCAATCCCGATGGAAGCTTCAGGCAGGGTACCAAGATCCTGCGAACCAAGAGCGGAGTAGAAGTCATTCATGCCGACAACTACATCAACAATAATCCGGATGGCTACACGCACAAGCTGCTTGATCAGAAACTGCAACTGTTCCACTGCTCTTATGCAGGCACATGTCAACTATATGTCAGAAGCAAAGTTGATGAACAGGTTTCTGCCGTATTGGGAGTCATACAGCAATCCTTGCTGGAAGACATGCTGCTTGCCCCACCTGCTTTCAAGGCACTTGGATTACTCGTCAAAAGTGCAGAAGCAATGAAATCGCTCATTGCTGCCCATAAAATATATGGCCGTGTATCGGACTCTGCAGAGATTGGGGGCATATTGCTGCAGTAACATCCCTCTGGATTGAATACATTATGGCAGACCTGTGTCACCGCACATTGTATGGCGTACAAAAAAATTAAAGCTTATTCTTCCTTTCCAAAAAAAACGAAAAAACACAATCACTGCCAAAACCAGGAAGCCGGGTTGCGGCCTTGAGCGCGTCAGTGCAGTCGCTGCTACAGAAATTGAAGTGCAACACCCGACGCCAACCACCTATTTCATTTCAAGTAAATCTTTGTTAATCACTTCTTAATCCATCCATGCGCAAATTCATTCCCCTACTCATGTTGTCAAGTGCGCTCCATGCATCGCTTGCTCATGCAGATCTTGCCACTGGATTTGCTGCAGCAGAAAACCTGGACTTTGCAACTGCACTCAAGGAATGGAGGCCACTGGCAGCAAAAGGCGATGCCACAGCCCAGTTTAATCTGGGTGTCTTGTACAGCAAAGGCCAGGGCGTGCCACAAGACTATAGCCAGGCCGCAGCCTGGTTTCGCAAAGCCGCCGACCAGAGAGACTTCCGCGGGCAGAGCGCCCTGGGCTACTTGTATTACAAAGGCCGTGGTGTGGAGAGAAACTATACCCTGGCATTCAATTATTTTAGCAAGGCAGCCGGGCAGGATTTTCCTGTGGCGCAGTTCAGACTTGCCGTCATGTATCAAGATGGACAGGGCATTACAAAAAATCCATCACAGGCACTGATCTGGTATCGCAAGGCTGCAGAGCAGGGCAATGCTGAAGCACAACTCAACTTAGAACCTGTTCGAGATCTTTTTTGATCACTCCCGGCGCAAGAGCAAAGTGAGGAAGGCCAAATTAACGAATTGCAAGCTGGTATTCAATTGCCGCTCACAGTTTTTCCAAAGGCGATGGCATTTCTCCAGCCAAGCAAAAGAGCGTTCCACCACCCACCGCTGAGGCATGACACTAAAGGTG
>NZ_QJKB01000006.1 GCF_003201815.1 Undibacterium pigrum | reverse complement strand
AATACCGTGACGGCGATTGGCAGCACGAATTGGAACCTGCCTAATCAGATTCTGAGTGGTAACAACACCCTGAAGGTCAGGGTAGCGGATCTGGCAGGTAATGGCGGGCCGACACTGTCTCAGGCTTTCAGCATCAATGCTGGTGTTGACAATCCCAACACGCCCAATAGCGATGCTGATGGTGATGGCATTACTCAGCAGATGGAATCGGAAGTCCCTAACCTGAACAGCGCCGGTAATGGCGATGGCAATGGTGACGGCATACCAGATCAGTCGCAGAAAAATGTGACATCCCTGACCTGGAACAGCAATACATCAGCGAATAACCATTATGTAACGCTGACCAATAGTAATTTCCTGGCACAAACCCAGACCCTGACCATGCCTGCGCTGACGAATTTGCCGGCAGAATTGAGCATGCCTTACGGCATGATCACGGCACAACTGGAAGGCCTGGCCGCTGGTCAGGAAACCACCATGACGATGTACACCGATGCATTGACACCGGTGAATGGCTACTGGGTACAGAACAAGGCTGGTGAATGGGTGAATATTGCCAGCAGCATTGCCAATGTGAATGGCAAGCTGAAGGTTGATTTCAAGATTGCCGATGGCGGCTTGTATGACAGTGATGGCAAGGCGGATGGCAAAATCCTGCTCAAAGGTGGCCTGGGCTTTAAAACCACGGTGCCGACTAACCCAAGTAGCTCTTTGCCTGGCGACAAGGATGGTGATGGTATCCCGGATGCAGTCGAAGCCAGGGTGGGTACCAAACTGGATCTGAAAGACAATGATGTCTTCCATCGCTCTGACTTGTTTGTGATGCAGTTATACCGTGACTTCCTGTTCCGCGAGGCAGATACGGCCGGGCTGCAATACTGGCAGGGGCAGATAGAAACCGGCAAGATGAGTCGCGCCCAGATGGCTGCATCCTTCATGGAGTCAGTTGAATTCCAGACTGGCATAGGCGGTATCACACGTCTTTACTTCGGTGCCTTTGATCGCTTGCCTGACCGTGAGGGCCTGGCTTACTGGATGCAGGCACAGAAAGATGGCATGAACCTGTCCAAGATCAGCTCGTCCTTTGTGGCCAGTGCAGAATTCCAGAAAACCTATGGGGCGCTGGACAATACCGCCTTTGTGGACCGTGTCTATCAAAACGTCTTGCACCGTCCTTCGGATGCAGCAGGCAAAGCCTATTGGCTGGGACAACTGGGCAATGGCTTGAGCCGTGGCGACATGCTGGCAGGCTTTACGGAGTCGACCGAGTTCAAGGCCAATTCACAAGCCAAAGTGTCGTTGACGCTGGATTATGTGGGCTTGCTGGGTCATGCCCCTGATCAGGCGACCTTTGATGCCTTGCTGGCGCAATCTGGCACGGATATCGTCACGCTCATTGGGCAATTCATGAATTCGCCGGAGTATTTGGCGAGGTTTATGGCTGGGTAATTTGATGCATGTGTAGTTCTGTGCGGAGTTCTCTCTTATTTCTATCTAAGGGGAACTCCGTCTTGTTTCAGTTATTCAGGCCATCAAGCCTTGCTAGATCTAGTTTATCCGCCCGTACGCTGCGTCCATGGCACAACTGTTCCAGCCTCTTTCTTGGCTTGCTTGGCGGCTTTCTTTTCTTTAGGCGTACTGGCCGCCTGCTTCTTGGTTTCTTTGTTACTTTGCTGAACTTTACTCATGATCTTACTCCTGGGAACACCAAGGCCTTGGTGACAAGCCAGTATAGGCTTCAATTAGCCCATTGACCGTTTTATAAAAAATATAGTCTCCTGAGTCTATTCAAAACCCTGACTCCAGAAGCAATCAGCCGTTCCATACCGCGATTTACGCATTCTGTCTCAATGCCGGGGCAAAGCCGACCGCTTTTCTTTACAGTCTTCCCATTCAAATAAAATCATGACGCGGGAGACAAGATGCTGGAAATCCGGAATGTCACAAAAAACTTTGGCAAGAAACTGACTGCCGTACACGACTTGTCACTCACACTGGACACAGGTGTGGTCGGCCTGATTGGACACAACGGCGCAGGTAAAACCACGCTAATGCAAATGGTGGCTACCCTGACGCGGCCCAGCAGTGGCAGCATACTTTTTCAGGGTGAGGATATCGTCAGAAAGCCGCAGGCCATACGCCAGAGACTGGGGTTTTTGCCGCAGGACTTTGGTATTTATCCTAACCTGACTGCACTGGAATTCATGCAATATTTCGCTGCGCTCAAAGGCGTACGCGACCCGGCCAGGATCAGGCATTTACTCGAAATGGTGAACCTGCATGAGCAGGCCAGACGCCAGGCATCCACATTTTCAGGCGGCATGCGCCGTCGCCTGGGTATAGCACAAGCCCTGCTGAATGATCCCGACATCCTCATCGTCGATGAGCCAACCGCCGGACTGGACCCGGAAGAGCGCCTGCGTTTTCGCCACCTCCTCAGTGAGCTGGGTTTCAAGAAACTGGTGATCATGTCCACCCACATCGTTTCTGACGTGGAAAGCATCGCCAGCAAACTGGCCATCATGCGCCAGGGGAGATTGATCACCTGTGCCACGCCAGATGAAATCCTGGCACAGGCACATGGGCAGATCTGGACAGCCGAAGTCGCCAGCCATGAATATGATGCCCTGCGCAGTAAAGTGCATGTCCTGCAAACACAAAAACAGGGCAATCAATTGAGCTTGCGTATCGCCCACCCACATCAGCCTTGTGCCGGTGCACTACATGCTGCACCCAGCCTGGAAGAAGCCCTGATGGCGCAACGCTATGCAATACCTGCTTCACAGGAGCTGGCAGCATGACTGGCGCGCTGTTAGCCACTCTGGTATTGAATGAAGCCCGTCTGCGGCTGCGACGCCTGAGCAGCGTGGTGACCGTGCTGGCGGTTATCGCTCTGGCCTGGAGCATGATACCCGATCCACGTTCGGGGCTGACCTTGATCGCCATCAAAGAGGCACGCGTCCTGTACACCAGTTCAGCCCTCGCCTATGGCAGTGCGATGCTGGCAAGCCTCTTGTTTGGCCTCGCTGGTTTTTATCTGGTACGAGGCAGAATTGCAGAGGATATGCGTAGCGGTTGCGGTGGAGTCATCGCTGCCACACAGGTCGGCAACGGCATTTTTCTATTAGGGCGCTGGCTGGGTGGAGTAGTGTATCTACTGGCCTTGATCGCTGCATTTCTGGGGGCCATGCTGGTTTGCCATTTGCTGCGTGGTGAAGGCCCAGTTGAATTGCTGATCTACCTGCAAACTTACGCAGCAGTACTCTTGCCCATGGTATTTTTTTCGGTCAGTTGCGCGATTTTGTTTGATAGTTATTCTATCCTGATGGGCAAACTCGGCGACCTTATTTTCTTTTTTATCTGGGTTGCACAAATCGCCTTGATGGAAAAAGTCGGAAATGGCATACAGGGAGAAATCAATCCCTTTATGTATATTGACTTCATGGGTTCGGCTACATCGATAGCGAACCTGAAAGTGTTAATGGGCACTACCCATTTTTCAGTAGGCGTCGCCAGCTTTAATGCAAAACTAAGCCCCATACTCCTTCCTGACAGCTTATGGACGGGCAAGCTGATGGCCTTGCGCTGTGCCAGTGCCGTGCTGGCTGTGTTGCCTTTACTACCCGCGACAATGCTGTTTCACCGCTTTTCACCAGACCGCATCAAGGTCGCCCAGACCCGCAAACGCCGTTCTCCCATCAACATGCTGAATCACCTGTTGCGGCCCTTTGCCCGTTTGTCACAACCACTATTCCGCCTGGCACAAACACTGCCCGGGCTGGCCGGCCAGATATGTGCCGACATGGCATTAACGGTAGCGACCAATCCACTGACGGGCGTGGCTTTGCTAGTCTTGCCCATGCTTGGAATATTTTTACGCATCACTGCCCTGCCCGGCTTGTTGACTATCAGTATCGCCATATGGGCCATCCTTATCTGTGACATGAGCTGCCGCGATCATCAGACCAGCACTGGTGAAATCACAGGCGCAGTCACTGGTGGCATAAGCCAGCGCTATATACGCCAGTTTGCTGCCACTGCCTTGCTTGGATTGCTATTGACCGGGGTTATTGCGGCCCGCTGGTCCATGCATGAACCTGTGCGTGCGATGGCCTTGCTGAGCGGTATTTTCAGCATGAGTGCAGTGGCCTGTTTGCTGGGACGCCTGTCAAAAACGCCGCGTACTTTTTTATCGCTCTTTTTGTTTACTCTGTATGTGGCAGTGAATGCAGTGAAGGTGCCCATGATAGATATATTTGGTTTCAATGGGGTGGCCAACACGCAATCCATGAGCTGGCAAATTATGCTGGGCCTGAGTGCGCTGACCACCGGATATATTTACAACAGACGCGCAGTGGCCTGAGAAAAATTGCCCTGGAGGAGCATTTGCAAATAACTGACATGCAAATGTATCCCCAGGGAAAAACACAAAATGTATTAATTGTAAGCAGACTTTAGTTTGATTGTTTTAGCAAAAGTATCTCCCTATACTTTTGCTCTACAAAAGGTGATTGGCGGATAGCGCCCTTCCCTGTATCCAGTCTGCTGAGTCCTCTGCCGTCTTCGTAGCCCGGCCTGTTCATCAGCATCGTTCCTTCGTTTTCATGACCAGGATAGATTACGCTTATGTCTGCCGGACTTACTCTAAAAAAAGATTTAGCAAAAATACTGCTGTATTCTCTGCTATCCCTGTTTTTGATCCCTCTGTTTACTTACTGGTTCGCCCAGCATGTGGAAAATAAACAGGATGAAAAATTTCTTTCCTATGTATCGCAGCAAATTACCAGCGATAGTAAATTAACTGCTGAAGAAAAATTTCAGCAACAAGAATTTTTCCGCCTGTATCCTCCTTCAAAAATCTGTGAAAGCGAAGTCGCTGAAGCTGCCAGTTACAAAGAGCGGGTATGTGCTCCTTACTCAGATAACTGGCAATTCACCATGGCCAGAAAAGTCTCAGCCTGGACCATGGCAGGTGGTGTGGTTTTGTTGATCAGTGTGTTATTGCTGGGTGCCTTTGCGTTTTTAAATGAAAAAGCCCAATACCTGAGTTTTGTCACTGGCTGGCGCTTGCTCACTTTAAGCTGCGCCGCCGGAACCATCGCTCAGGGAGCCATGCTGATGTGGCTGTCGTTCTGGGTCACTGCCTATTTCTTTCACAGCTACTCCATCAAGTTGATCGTCGTCGCAGTCATCTTTGTTGCGATAGCAGTTTTTTATGTGATTGCCAGCATCTTCAAGCGCGTCAGGAATGATCATCAGATACAGGGGGAACTCATTTGCGAACAGGCCGCACCGGGCTTGTGGCAACGCATACGCGATCTGGCTACCCGTCTGAAAACTGGCGCACCAGAGAATATTGTTGCGGGTATCGATGCCAATTTCTTTGTGACAGAATCACCCTTGAATGTCAGTGGCAGAAGTTTGCGTGGGCGCAGCCTGTTCATCAGCTTGCCGCTGCTGCGTCTGCTTAGCCAGTCCGAGGCAGATGCCGTACTGACACATGAACTGGCCCACTTCCGCGGCGGTGATACTGCCAATAGTGCTGCACTTGGCCCCAAACTGGCACAGTATGACCAGTACTGTGCTGAAATGAGTAGTGCCCACGTGCCTACAGTGTTTTATCTGATGTGCCTGTACCGCATGATTTTTGAAATTGCATCTGCACGCAATAGCCGCAACCGTGAATTTCTGGCTGACCGTATTGCTGCCAAAGTGATAGCGCCTGCTGCTGTCACTCATTCACTCATCAAAATTGCGGCTTATGCGAACTACCGCTCAAAAATCGAAAGTCAATTATTTTCACGCAATGAAAGGCAGGGCTCCAGTCTGGGGATTGCTCAATTCGTGGCGTCCGGCTTGCACCCTTATGCCAGCTCATCCGATTTCCTCGCCACCATGAAGCATGCCAGCGTGCCGCATCCTTATGACAGTCATCCCAAGATGATGGAACGCATGGAAAATGTTGGCCATATCGTGACCGAAGCAGGCTATGGTGCCATCGTCACCAGCGTACCAGCACAAACCTGGGCAGGCGATATACAAACAGCCGATGAAATAGAGCACCGTCTGTGGGCCAGCTACGAAGAAGATTTTTCCCAGGCACATGAACACAGTCTGGCCTATCGCTATGAACCGGCGAATGAAGAAGAGCAAGCACTGGTACTGCGCTATTTCCCGCCTGTGGAATTTTCCCTGAAAGAAGGCAAGACCATACAAGTAACCTATGCAGGCTGGATACTACCGGATGAAACCGAACCTGTCTCCTGGGACAGGGTAGCGACCTATGAATATGAAGATGGCATGATGTCAGACACCCTGACCATCAAGCATCCGGAAAAAGGCATGCTGGGTGCCAAGAGTACCAAGGTCAAGCTGCCAGGCATCAAGAAGGTACGTGAAGAATTCAAGAATGTCTCAGGACATTACTGGCATAGACACCAGGTCATGCGCCATCAGCAAGCCCTGCACTGACCCGGTTCTGGTCACACGAGAATCCCGCCCTGAACAGGCGGGATTTTTTTTGTACGCTCATTTGTACGCGCATCCGTACGGACAGCCGTACGGACAAGACGGACAAACGCACATCAAAAAATATCCATATAAATCAATCACTTAAAACTGGCACGCTTTCTGCTAATCATTAAGCAAACAATTTAGTGGATACATCATGATACGAGACACTTCAGGCCAGGACATGGTTTTATCAGCCGACAAAGGGAAAACACGCAAACGCGTGATCATGGCAGTTGCCGCCAGCGTAGTGGGCATCACTGCCCTGGCCTTGCTGATGTCAGCCTGGCGCGGCAGCAGCCAGTCTGTCAGTGCATCGCGCTTGCGTATTGCTGCTGTCAGCCATGGCAATCTGGTCAGGGATGCCGCAGTCAATGGCAGGGTAGTTGCTGCAGTCAGCCCCACTCTGTATTCCAGTGCCGGTGGCACAGTCACCCTGAAAGTCAATGCCGGTGAGACCGTTAAAAAAGGCGACATCGTCGCCGAGATAGAGTCCCCTGATCTGAATGACCAGTTGAAGCGTGAGCAATCGAATACCGAACAACTGGAAGCCGAAGTCGCACGCCAGCAAATCCTCGCAAAAAAGCAAAAGCTGATCGCCAGACGTGACGCTGACCAGGCCGAGATAGACCGCGTAGCTGCTCAGCGCGCCTTCCAGCGCATAGAGGCAGCCGGTGTCGTCGGTGTGGTTGCCAAGAATGATTTCCTGAAAGCCCAGGATGCCATGCATTCAACCGAGCTGCGTGCCAAGCATGCGGCTCAGGCTGCTGACCTGGAAAACGAAGATGTCAGCCTCGAATTAAAAACCAAGATGAGCCAGTTGCAACGTCAGCGTCTGAGCATGGATTATGCCAAGCGCCGCGTGGAAGAATTGAAATTGCGTGCGCCGGTAGACGGCATCATCGGCAGCCTGGCGATTTCCAATCGCAGCGTGGTGGCCGCCAATACCGCACTGATGACCCTGGTTGATTTGTCGCAACTTGAAGTTGAAGTCGAAATCCCTGAATCGTATATGACAGACCTGGGTCTGGGCATGAAGGCCGAGATCATGATCAACAATAATAAGGTCATGGGCACGCTGACCGCCATCTCGCCAGAAGTGGTGAAGAACCAGATCCTTGCCAGAGTTCGTTTCAGCGACAAACAGCCTGAAGGCCTGCGTCAAAGCCAGCGCGTCTCGGCCAGATTGCTGATGGAAGAAAAAGCCAACGTCATGATTTTGCCGCGCGGCCCTTTCGTTGAAGCAGAGGGTGGACGGTTTGTCTATGTAGTCGAAAACGGCGTTGCCCAGCGTCGTGCTATCAAGTTGGGTGCAACCAGTATTTCAGCAGTAGAAATTCTCAGTGGTTTGAAAGACGGCGACAAAGTCGTGATATCAGGTACCGATACATTTGAGAACGCCAATAGCGTATCCATTAACAATTAAATCAAGAAGGAATATCCCATGTTACGCATGAAAAATCTGAGCAAAGTTTACCGTACACATCTGATAGAGACCCATGCCCTGCGTGGCTTCGACATCCATGTCAAGGAAGGTGAATTTGTCACCGTCACCGGACCATCCGGTTCAGGCAAGACCACTTTCCTGAATATCGCTGGTTTGCTGGAAGACTTCAATGACGGTGATTACCTGCTCGATGGCATCAATGTCAAAGGCATGAACGACAATGCCCGCACCCGCCTGCGCAATGAAAAACTGGGCTTCATCTTCCAGGGTTTCAATCTGATTCCTGACTTGAATTTATTCGACAATGTCGACGTACCGCTGCGTTACCGTGGCTTGAATGCGACTGAACGTAAAGACCGCATTGAAGCAGCACTGGCACAGGTAGGCCTGGCCTCGCGCATGAAGCATTTCCCGGCTGAATTGTCTGGCGGCCAGCAGCAACGCGTGGCCATCGCCCGCGCCCTGGCTGGCTCACCCAAGCTCTTGCTGGCCGATGAACCAACCGGCAACCTGGATACCCAGATGGCGCGCAGCGTCATGGAATTGCTGGAAGAGATCAATGCCAAGGGCACGACCATTTTGATGGTCACCCATGATCCTGAACTGGCGGTTCGTGCCCAGCGCAATGTTCATATCATTGATGGTCAGGTCAGTGACCTGGTACGCAAGATGCCATCTCTGTATGATGCCAAAGCCGACGGGAAAAGCGAAGGCAGTTCGGCCAATGAAGTTGATAGTTCGGCAGTTGCCTGAGGAGCCGCATGATGTTTCGATATTATTTTTTACTTGGTGTGCGCAGCCTGCGCCGCAACCCGGCACTGACCGCACTGATGGTGCTGACCCTGGCTGTTGGCGTTGCTGCCAGTATCTCTACCCTGACTATTTTGCATGTGATGTCGGGTGACCCGATACCACAAAAGAGCGATCGTCTGTTCATGCCCTTGATGGATAACGGCCCATTGAAAGGTTACACCCCTGGTGAAGAGCCAAATGATATTCAGATGAGCTATCGTGATGCAATGAATCACCTGTCTGCCAAAATTGGAGAGAGGCGCGCGGCGATGTATGGCATCTTGATGGCCATAGAACCGGCCCGCAAAGACTTGCCGGCAATAGAATCAGAAGGTGTCGCCACTAACAAGGATTTTTTTGCCATGTTTGATACGCCCTTTGTGCATGGACAGGCATGGACGGAAAACGATGATGCAAAGGCGACGGATGTTGTAGTACTTGGCAACAAGCTGGCTGAAAAACTGTATGGCAAAACCAATCCCGTTGGCCAGTACCTGACCATGATAGGACACCAGTTCCAGATCGTGGGAGTACTTGGCCCCTGGGAACCCAGCCCTCGCTTTTACCGTTTCGCTGGCCGCAATGCGACCTTCGGTGAGCAGGAAGACTTCTTTATTCCCCTGGCAAGCGCCATCCGGCATGAAATCACCCACGCTGGCGGCATGGGCTGCACTGGCGACACCGAACCCGGCTGGCAGGGCAGGCTGAATTCTGAATGCACGTGGATAAGTTTCTGGTTTGAATTAAAGACTGCAAGCCTGCGTCAGGAACTGCAAAGCTATCTCGACAATTATGCCGCTGACCAGCGCAAACTGGGACGCTACATGCGCCAGGCAAAAAATAAGCTGTTCAATGTCATGGAATGGATGGAAGAAACCAAAGTCGTCGGCAACGATAACAAACTATCTGCATGGCTGGCCTTTGGTTTTCTGATGCTGTGTCTGGTCAATACCGTGGGGCTTTTGCTGGCGAAATTTTCTGTACGGGCATCGGAAGTGGGTGTGCGACGTGCGCTGGGCGCATCCCGCAAAGAGATATTTAATCAATTTCTCATCGAAAGCAGTGTCATCGGCCTGGCTGGCGGTGTCGCCGGTCTGATACTGGCTTTTGGCGCACTTGCCCTGATCGCCATGCAGTCAAAACAACTGACGGTCGTAGCACACATGGACTGGCAAATGCTGACCATCACCTTTGTCATGTCAGTCACGGCAGCGATAGTAGCGGGATTGTTCCCGACCTGGCGTGCATGCCAGGTGACACCTGCGATACAACTCAAATCACAATGAGGCCACTATGAAACTCAATTTCGAAATTCGCCCCATTTTTTCTGCGCTGCTGCGCAGTAAAACCGGTGCCATCCTGGTGGCTCTGCAGGTTGCCATCAGCCTGGCAATTTTAGCCAACGCTGTCTACATCGTTCAACTGCGTATGGAGGTAGTATCGCGGCCCAGCGGTGTGGCAGAAGAAAACGATCTGTTTTCCATCAACGTGAGTAACCGTAAGCTGGCTGAACACGCAGAACAAATCGCTACGCAGAAACATGACGAAGCGATCATACGCGGCGTATCTGGCGTGCAGGATGTCACGCGGGTCAGTCAGACGCCATTGTCCTGGTCTGGCAGCAGCACCGGCGTTTCGCTGGATAGAAAACAGGCTGCCAGCAGTAGCAGCGTATCGATGTATGTCGTATCCCAATCGGTGATGAAACTCTGGGGCTTGAAACTGACCGATGGTCGTGATTTCAACCAGGGGGAGTTCCGCGAAATTGATGCCAACACCAGCAAGGACTTTCCTGATGTCG
Source organism: Undibacterium pigrum (assembly GCF_003201815.1). Lineage (GTDB taxonomy): Bacteria > Pseudomonadota > Gammaproteobacteria > Burkholderiales > Burkholderiaceae_D > Undibacterium > Undibacterium pigrum. Next base: position 331,574 of record NZ_QJKB01000006.1, on the reverse strand, counting down.
TCATCATCACCAAGGCCACGGCAGAGAAGCTTTTTCCCGGCCAGGCCAGTGTGGTAGGAAAAAATATCTATTTTGGTACGGGTGACGATGCGAAGGAGACACGTATCATAGGTGTGCTGGACCGTTTGCAGACTCACGGCGCGCAAATAGGTGCAAAGGGTGAGATTTCAGTTGTCTTGCCTACCCGTATGTCAAACGACCCATATTCCAAGTATTCAGTACGTGCTGAACCTGGCCAGCGTGACCGCGTTATGAAAGATGTTGAGGTAGCCCTCAGAAAAGCCTCAGCAACACCGCTGATTATCAATCTGCGCAGTATGGAAAACGATCGCACCAGACGCTACCGTGCTGACAATGGCCTGGCCTGGATGCTGATCGCTGTATGCGTGCTGCTCCTTCTGGTGACTGCCAGTGGCATCGTCGGCATTTCCAGCCTGTGGGTGACACAGCGCCGCAAGCATATTGGTGTGCGCCGTGCCCTGGGTGCGCGCAGGATAGACGTACTGCGCTACTTCATCACAGAAAACTTCATGATCACCAGCTTTGGGATCGCCTGCGGCGTCGCCCTGGCCATAGGTCTGAATCAATTATTGGTCAGCAAACTGGAATTGACGAAATTACCCGTCGCTTATTTGCTGGGAGCCAGTGTAATTTTCTGGATACTTGGTATCATCGCGGTAGTAGGGCCAGCAGCACGCGCCGCTTCGATTTCACCGGCCACTGCTACCCGCAGTACCTGAAGCCCTGACATCCACAATAACGACAATGCCTACTGTATTAATAATTGATGACAACGCCACCGTCGCGGTGGCACTCGAAGTGCTGTTCTCATTGCATGAGATTGATGCAGTATGCGCCACATCGCCAGAGCAGGGGCTTGCGATGCTGGAGCACCAGGCTGTCGACCTGGTGATACAGGACATGAACTTCACGGCCGACACCACCTCGGGTGATGAAGGCCGTGCCCTGTTCACTGAAATACGCAAACGCTACCCTGACCTGCCCGTGATCTTGCTGACCGCCTGGACACATCTGGATGCAGCAGTAGAATTGATCAGATCAGGAGCTGCCGATTATCTAGGCAAACCCTGGAATGACCAGAAATTGCTGACTACCGTCAGGAATTTGATCGAGCTGGGGCAAAGCAATCGTGCCCTGCAACAAAGAATGCAGCGCGAGCGTAAGCAAAAGCGCGAGCTGGAGCAAAAATTCAATCTCTGCAATCTGGTCTGGAATGACGCTGCCACCGAGCGTGTGCTGGGCATGGCCTGCCAGGTGGCACGCGCCGATGTACCAGTGCTGATCACCGGCCCGAATGGCGCAGGCAAGGAAAGAATCGCAGAAATCATACAGGCCAATTCCAGCGTCAAGGACGGCCCTTTTGTCGTACTCAATTGCGGCGCACTGCCAGCAGAACTGATAGAAGCAGAATTGTTTGGCGCCGAAGCGGGTGCCTATACCGGCGCCAGCAAAGCCCGTGAAGGCAAGTTTGAAGCAGCAGATGGTGGCACCCTGTTCCTTGATGAAATAGGTAACCTGCCGCTGGCCGGGCAGATGAAATTATTGCGTGTGCTGGAAACCGGGCGCTTTGAAAGACTGGGCTCAAACAAGGAGAGGCAGGTCAAGGTCAGGGTACTGAGTGCCACCAATGCAGACCTGCCTGCCATGATCAGGGCGGGCAACTTCCGCCAGGATTTGCTATACCGCCTGAACGTCATCGAATTACATTTGCCCACACTGGCAGAACGCACAGGCGACATCTTGCCGCTGGCTGAACACTTCCTTAACAATGGCAAGACCCTGCATCCCAGCACCGCGTCGGCACTGGTGCAATATGCCTGGCCTGGCAACGTCAGGGAACTCAAGAATGTCATGCAGCGTGCCTGCCTGCTGGCCGCAAAAAATGAAATCATGCCAACAGATCTTGGCTTGCCGCTGGCAAATAGCTGGATCAACGAGCAAGAGCCAGACAAGGACGCCATAGAACGCGCCCTGCAAAAATCGCATGGCGTAGTGGCGCAAGCTGCTGCTGAACTGGGCCTGAGTCGCCAGGCATTGTATCGACGCATGGACAGACTGGGTATCAGCCGCAGCGCATGACAGACCAGACGCCCCCTCAGACAGCTGCATCAAGCAGCGGGCCAGACAAGCGCCCGCTGTTTTCCATACTGACACGCCTGACTTTGCTGATGCTGGCTATACTGCTGCTGGCGGTTGCCATCAGCATGGGCATCCTGCACTTGCTACCCGACCAGGTCTGGCTGGCAGCCGGGCTCAGCCTGCTGATCATCTTGCCGCTGGGCATAGGCATCATGCGCAGCCAGTTCCAGGCCATGATACGTTTGTTTCATACCCTGGCTGGTACGGTCATCAGTTATCAGGACAATGACTTTTCCATCGGCGTGCACTGGCCCCTGCAGGATGAGCTGGGCGAGCTGGTGGAGGCCCATAATGCACTGGGCGATGTTTTGCGCAAGCAGAGGCTGGACCTGGTACAGCGAGAATTATTGCTCGATACCATGGTGCAAAATACGCCGGTGGCGATGATGCTGGTGGCAAACCGTGGCCCCATAGTCTTCGCTAATATCGCGGCCAGGCAATTGCTCAATCAGGGGCGCAAACTGGAAGGTTTCAGTTTTGACGATATCCTGACCCAGGTCTCCAGCTCACTACGGGATGCCATACACCGTGGTGGTGATGGCTTATTCACCGTGGCTGCCAAAGATGCGGAAGAAGAGGAAGAAGTCTATCATCTGGCCCGTCGCCATTTCAGCCTGAATGGCCGCCATCATGAATTATTTTTATTGCGCCACCTGACAGTGGAATTGCGCCGCCAGGAAGTACAGACCTGGAAAAAAGTCATCCGCGTCATCAGCCATGAATTGAATAATTCCCTGGCGCCGATTGCCTCGCTGGCGAATTCAGCGGCAGTCCTGGTCAGCCGCGGCCAGACTGAACGCCTGCCCAGCATCTTGCAAACCATAGAAGAACGTACCCGCCATCTGGAAAGCTTTATCGATGGCTATGCACGCTTTGCCAAATTGCCGACACCCAGACTGGAAAGCACGCACTGGCATAGTTTCATTGCGGGCTTGAAGTCACAAGTCATCTTCACTGTCACTGACAGCCTGCCGGATGAAGCTGTCAATCTTGACCGGGCGCAGATGGAACATGCCTTGCTGAACCTCTTGAAGAACGCTCATGAGTCTGGCTCAAGAGCCGATGATGTCAGTCTCAGCATACGGACATTGCAAGGCGTAGCGCGCATAGAAGTCATGGACAGGGGCAGCGGCATGACAGACACCGTGATGTCGAATGCCCTGATTCCCTTCTACTCCACCAAGCGCAGCGGCACAGGTCTGGGGCTGGCACTGGTGCGCGAGATCATTGAAGCACATGGCGGCCGAATCAGTCTGCAAAACCGCGAAGGTGGTGGACTGACTGTGAGCCTGTTCCTGCCTTTGCCATCCTAGGCAAAGGCAAGCGGCAGTGTCATTTCCATGCATAGTCCCGCAGGCTGGCGATTGCTGGCGACGATATTTCCTCCATGCGCCTGTATCACACGCTGGGTAATCGCCAGCCCAAGGCCATAACCTTCACTGCCATGCTCGGCCAGTACGCTGCGATAAAACGGCTGGAAGATGCTTTGCAGTTCAGCTTCCGGTACACCAGTCCCCTCATCCAGCACCGATATATGCAACGCCCCCTGGCTGACTCCGGCTTGCAGGGTTACCGCAGTATCGGGACGGGTATGCCGGATGGCATTGCGCAAGACATTTTCCAGTGCACGGTGCAGTAATTCATAGCGCCCCAGCACACAGGTCTTGCTGATGTCATCGATAGAAAATTCAGTATGAAAAGTCTTGCCTGCGTTCCTGGCTTCAAAATGCGCATTGTCGCTCAGCTCGGCAAATAACTCATCCATGTGTATCAGGTCTTGCCCGGCATGGGCACCTGCTTCCAGACGCGACAGTGTCAGGATTTCGCCCACCAGCTTATCCATGCGCACGGCCTCCCTGTCCATGCGGACCATGTATTCCTCTGCCTTGTCTGGCTGCTGGCGGGCCAGGCCTATGGCAGCCTGCAAACGTGCCAATGGCGAACGCAATTCATGCGATACATCATGCAAAAGGCGGCGCTGGTTTTGCAGTGAACCTGTCAATTGCTCAGCCATACGATCAAAGTCACGGCCCAGCTCAGTCAGCTCGTCCTGGCGCTTGCCCATGCTGTCCCCTATGCGTGTATGCAGCTTGCCGCCTGTCAGCGCCTGAAATGCTTCACTCAGCTTGCGTATGGGCTTCGACATATACCAGGCCATCAGGGCGGCAAACAGCAGGCTGGCCAGCAAGGCACATGTCATGGGTATCAGGGCGCGCATGTCGCCACGCATTTCGCCACCATCAGGTGGCGGTTTGCGCTGTCCCATAGCCAGCGGCCCGCGGTCACCAGGTGGCTTTCCCGGCCCTTCCCCGCGATGGAAACCTGGCCCGGGGCCAGGACCTGAACCGGGACCAAAGCGACCGTCTGGCACAGGTTTGCCTGCATTCATATTTGCAATAGCGACAGACCTGGCAATTTCTTCATTGCTATGCTTGATCCAGAAAGTGATGCTGATACCGGCGATGGCAGTCAATTGTGCCAGCCAGATAAAGAAAAAGAACTTCCAGAATAATCGCCCGAGTTTCAGCATGCTGAGTTTAGGCATAATCACTCGCGCGTCAGCATATAACCCTGGCGGTACACGGTCTGGATGACGGTACGGCCATCAGCAAAGGCGCTGATCTTCTGGCGTATGCTGCTGAGGTGGACATCGATATTCCTGTCGAACCGGGCCAGTGGACGGCCCAGTCCCTGCTCGGACAATTCATTCTTGCTGACCGTTTGCCCGGCATTTTTTGCGAGCAGTTCCAGCAAGGTAAATTCGGTGCTGGTCAGGTCCAGCAATTTATTATTCCACTCTGCCCTGCGCTGGCCTGGCCATAATTGCAGGGCGCCGATGACCAGGCATTGCCTGTCCTGCTCGGCGGACATGCCAATTTCAGTACGGCGCAAGATAGCCCTGAGCCTGGCCAGCAATTCTCGCGGGGTACAGGGTTTGGGAACATAATCGTCGGCCCCCAGTTCGAGGCCTATGATGCGGTCTACATCATCTCCCCTTGCAGTCAGCATCAGCACCGGCATGCGACTATGCTCACGTATGCGGCGCAAGGCTTCTATGCCATTCATGCGCGGCATCATGACATCCAGCACGGCAATGGCATGCTGGCCAGACAGCGCTTCTTTCACGGCTTGCTCACCGTCATGCACGGTCGTAATGACAAAATCTTCACGCTCCAGGTATTCCCTGAGCATGCCTACAAGTTCGACGTCATCGTCTGCGAGCAATACCTTGGTCATGTGGAGAGAGAAGTGATTTTAGTTGCAGACGATGATAACAAAGCCCTACCCGCAGTTGGGTAAAACAGGGGCAAATTTACCTGCTTTTACAGTCTGTACTGTGTTACCGGCATTTTTATGGTGATGACACAAAATCCTTACCTAACTTTACCTTTGCTTTACTGCGCTTAACAAGTCGCCGCGACACAATGCAGCAAACCCACCCTGTAAGGAAAAGACATCATGCACAATCATGGCAAGCAACTGGAAACCGATCTCAATACGCTATTGCAGGCAGCGGCTTCGCGCAGGCAAATGCTGCGCTGGTTGTCCGCCGGTGGCGCGGTCACTTTACTGGGCTGCGGTGGCGGCAGCGATGCCAGCACAGCCACCAGCAGCTCCACTACGGCCACTACCAGTACAGGTACCAGCACTGGTACTGGCACGACCACAAGCTCAGGCACCAGCACAGGCAGCACTTCCTGCAGCATCATCCCGGAAGAAACCGCCGGCCCTTACCCTGGTGATGGCAGCAATAGCAATGGGACAGGCATCGCCAATGCCCTGGCCCTGTCCGGCATCGTGCGCAGTGATATCCGTTCCAGCATCGCCGGGGCCAGCGGTGTCGCAGCGGGCATACCCCTGACGATCAAACTGCAACTGCTGAATACCAAGAGCAGTTGCGCTTCGCTGGCTGGATATGCGATTTATCTCTGGCATTGTGACCGCGATGGCAATTATTCCATGTATTCAGCCGGTGTCACCGCAGAAAACTACCTGCGCGGCGTGCAGGAAACCGACAGCAATGGCAATGTCAGCTTTACCACGATCTTTCCTGGCTGTTACGACGGACGCATGCCGCATGTGCATTTCGAGATCTATCCCAGCCTGACAAAGGTCAGCAGTGCCAATAACAAGGTCAAAACTTCACAATTCACCTTCCCCATGGCGACCCTGAATGAAGCCTACCAGGCTACGGGTTACACCTCCAGCGTGCGTAATCTTGCGCGTATCACCTATGCAACTGACAATGTCTTCAGCGATGGCACCAGCCTGCAAATGGTCAGCGTCACTGGCAATGCCACGATGGGTTATGTTGTGACTTTGACTGTCGGGATTTCGGCATAATTTTTTGGCAAGTGGGTGGACAGGTAATCGGGCAGGGCAAAAGAGGCTAACTTGCCTCGCCCTGCAAACTTCACTAGAATCGGGTTTCGATCAAACTCTTTTTACAGAAAGGAGGAAACATGGAAGTTCTAAAGTATGCCATCAGCGGCATACGCAACTTTGGTACATTTGCCAGCTCTTGTCCTAGTTCCATCGCGCTGCGATAACAAGACGAGAGCACATTTATCCCACTTACCCTCCGGGCCTGTTCTCGGCTCATATCGTTAGCGCTCCTGTTGACGTGGATGCTTGCATCCCAAATCAAAGACAAGAGCATGACTACCTTATTATCTTCACAAGCATTACAACTGGAAACCAGCCACGGCGTTTTATTCCAGGATCTCAACTTCACCCTGCAAGTTGGCCAGCGCATAGGCTTGATAGGCCACAATGGCAGTGGTAAATCCACCCTGCTTTCCCTGCTGGCCGGACAACGCAGCGCCAATAGTGGCAGCATACAAATGGCACGCCTGTGTCGCCTGCAATATGTGGAGCAACATTTACCTCCAGCCCTGCATGCGCTCAGCCTCTACGATGCCATGCTAGATGCCATAGACGACATGCCGGAATTGCACTGGCGCGTTGACAGCCTCTTGCAGGAACTGGGCATTGATGCCGCTACCGCCAGGGTCGCTGTGCAATCACTATCCGGTGGCCAGCATACCCGCTTGCTGCTGGGTCGTGCCTTGCTGCGCGATCCCAACCTTTTGCTACTGGACGAACCCAGCAACCATCTCGACTTGCCATCTTTGTTATGGCTGGAAGAATTCTTGCTGAACTGGAAAGGCGCCTTCGTGCTGGTGTCGCATGACCAGCGCCTGCTGAACCGGGTGACGCGGCAAAGCTGGATTTTGCGTGACAGGCAAATCACCTGCTTTGACCAGCCCTGCTCGGAAGCATTGGAATCCCTCGCCCAGGCGGATGAAGCAGCACAGGCCAGGCGTGATGCCGAGCAATCAGAGATAGACCGCGTGACTGCCAGTAGCAAACGCCTGGCACTCTGGGGCAGTGTCTACGACAATGAAAAACTGGCGCGCAAAGCCAAGACCATGCAAAAACGGGCAGACCGGCTGAAGGAAGAACAAACCACAGTCACCGAAGGCCAGCCCTGGACTTTGAAATTGCATGGCAAGGCATCAGCAGCCAATCATTTGCTGCAACTGGAAAACCTGACCGTCAGGGCCACGCCAGGCTTGCCCGGCTTGTTCACGCTGGAGCAATTCAGCATACGGCCAGGTGACAAGATCGCCTTGCTGGGCGCGAACGGAACGGGTAAATCCTCTTTGCTCAGGCAGTGCTGGCAAGCGATATTGTCAGGAGAAACTTCTGAACAGATACGCTGGCATGCGGCTGCACAGATAGGTTATTACGACCAGTCTTTGCAACAACTCAACAGCGAAGCCAGCCTGCCAGATGCACTGTATCCCTTCGTCGCTGGTTCTGACACTGCCAGGACAGAGGTGGCGCGCAAGCAAGCCCTGATCTCGGCAGGTTTCCCCTATCACCGGCATCAGCAAAAAGTCGCATCGCTGAGCGGCGGTGAGAGGGCGCGCCTGTTATTCCTGGCGCTATCAATGGCCAGTTATCACTTGCTGTTTCTGGATGAGCCGACCAATCATCTGGATATGCAGGGCAAGCAGGAATTGACAGAGGCATTGTCGGGATTTGCCGGTGGCTTTTTACTGGTGTCACATGACCGCGACCTGATAGAACAAAGCTGTCAGGAATTCTGGGTGGTGCAGGATGGCCGACTGGAAAGATGGCTGGATGCAGAAATCGCTTATCAGTGCTTGCGTAACAAGCCTGCACTCAGTTCGGCACAACGTGGAGGTGCCTCAGAACCTGTCAAGACTGCCGAGCCGGTGATCAATGATACCGAGCTGGCTTTGCAAAGGCTATGTGAACTGGAAGAATTACTGCAAGCAGATCTGGCACGCAAACCCAGGCATCAGAAAGTGCAACAACAAGATAACTGGCGCGAAGAAATGGCAAGTTTGAATAGCCTGTTGGGTTTGAACTGAATTTGGACTAAGTTTTAATGCAGTTTGAACCAGGCTGGCAAGAACGTGTGAAGGCTGCCTGGTCAAGCCGCCTTCACAATTCATTTTAATGGCGAATTAAATCCTGAAGCGTGGCACCCAGGTGTTGCGCTTCTTTTTTATAAGCCTTCATCGCACCACATGCATTCATCCCTGAGACTATCTGTACGCATCTTGCACTTCGGGCAAGCAACCAGGTTTTCATTATGGCGGGAAACGGTAGAAAGTACCTTGACGATCAGCCATGCTGCAAAAACAAAAAAAGACACAAAGACAACAAAATAGCTTCCGGCAGAGCCAGTGATCCAGTTCTGCGCTATCGCAACACCGGCAATGCCTGATAACAGCAAGATGGCCAGCGCAGTCTTTAACCAGGGTTTCAATTGCTTATCCGTTCTAACATGTCATTCATTAAAATTCAGTTCTGAAAAATACTCCGTCTTCACGCCTCAGACCGGGGCGACAGGAAAACGTATGATGAGCTGCGTACCTTCTTCTGCCGATGATTGCAATTCAATCTCGCCATGAAAAGCAGCGACCCGTTCACGCATGCCGGTAATGCCTATGCCTGCTGAGCTATGGTGGATATCAAAGCCCTGGCCATTGTCACTGACTTCTATCTGCAAGCTGTTTTGCTCTTCCAGCATGGTCAAAGCCACTTCTACCTGCGTCGCCTGAGCATGCTTCATCACATTCGATAAAGCCTCCTGGATGATGCGGTAAACAGAAATTGCCAGGCCACTATCCAGCCCTGAAAAATCACCATCACTATCAAAATGAAACTGACATCCTTGCACATTGCTGTTGTAATGCCTGAGCATGTCTTCGACGGCCCCCTGCAAGCCCAGCATGTCCAGCACTTCCGGGCGCAAGCGTCTGACCAGGTTGCGACCATTTGCATATAAATCCAGGGTCAGCTTCGTAATGGCTTTGGCACGTTCCTGAATCTCTGCTGTCACTTCAGTTGCTTCTATTTGCGTAGCCAGATGTTGTATGCGCTGCGCCTCCAGCCTGGCGGCAATCAATGAAGCATTCAGTTCGTCATGAATTTCTATGGCGATGCTTTTACGTTCATCTTCAACGATGCTATGCACCTTTTGTATCAGCTTGCGTTTTTCTGCATTGGCTTTCAGCGCCTCATTGCGTGATTCCATCAGGTCACGCGTTCTTTCCTGCACCTTGTTTTCCAGGTCTTGTTTGGCTTGCTGCAGGCTGAGCGACATGGCATTGATGGATGTCTGCAAATCACCAATCTCGCCGCCGGTAGTCACTTCCAGAGTACTGGAATAATCACCTTCGCGTATCTCGCGCAGAGTTTCTATAGCTATCTGCAAGGGACGTGTCAGGCTCTGCGATAAATACACCGCCAATATCGCGCTGACAAACAAGGCCAGCGCACTGATAGCCAGCTCAAATGCAAAGCGCTGGCTATGCTTGGCCAGCATACGTGTCGCTGACATGCTCACTCTGACGTAGCCAAGTACATCAGCATTCTTGCCCTTATTGCCCATGCTCTCATTGGCGGCCTTGCTGGCTTCCGCAGGTGCAATATCAGTCCTGGTTTTTTGAGCATCCTGCAGCAAATTAACCCATACCAGTTGTCGTTTGACCGGCACTTCGACATAGCGTTCCGTACTTAATATTTTTTCGACAGAAATAATATGCAGCACATCTTTTTTTTCTGCATCCAGTACATCAATTCTATATATGCTGCGGTCAGACAACATGACATCGGTCATGGTACTTTTCAGAGCTGGCAAATTCTTGGTCAGCAGATTGTATTCCACACTTTCTGCCAGCGCAGTGGACACCACATAGGCACGTTCAGCCAGCTCGCCCTTGCCTTCTTCCAGCCTGGAGTGGTAGGTGTACCAGACCATGGAACAAAACATGTAAATCACCGGCAGCAAGATGATCAGGAACAGGCGCGAGCGCAAGTCCCAGTTGCGCCAGAGCAGCGCAGACAAATTCATTACGCCTCTGCCTGCGCGCTAGTTTGCATGCTTGCCTGCCGCTGCACTTGCAACTTAAACTGCATCATGGCGCAATCAGACCATGCTTGACTGCCAGCTTGGTGATATAGGCTGGACGATGTACGCCCAGTTTTTCCTTGATGGTCTGGCTGACATTGCTGATGGTCTTCAAAGACAGATCCAGTCTTTCAGCAATCTCGGCATTCGTCAGCCCTTCGGCCATGAGCTTGAAGATTTCCAGATCACGCTCGTTCAATAGCGACTGCGGCGACTCATCACCACGCACAGATAAATTTGCCAGCCTTTCTGCTATGTGCGGCAAGAAGTACAACTCACCCAGATGCGCTCGCTGCACCGCGGTTGCCAGATCCGCAGGATCACAATCCTTGGTCACAAAAGCCTTTGCGCCCAGCCGGTATGCTTCCTTGATCAATGCATCCTGGTCAAACTGGCTGAGGAAGATAATTTTCGCATCGGCATATTGCGCCAGAATATCGCGGGCGGCATCCAGACCCGTCAAATCGGCACCAAAGCGTATGTCCAGTATCACCACGTCCGGCTGCAAGGCAGCATATTGTTCAAATGCCTCTTGTGGTGTCCTGGCCTGCCCCAGCACCTTGATACCCAGATTACTGAGCGACATGGCAAAGCCTGTCATCACGATGGGATGGTCATCTGCCAGCAATACTCTTATATCGTTTTGCATTATTACAACACCTTATAGTTTGGCAAAGCAATTTACTCATTGGATGCAATGATAATGCTTTTTACTAGCAATGACATCATTCTCATTGATTCTGCCAGCTTAGGGGCTACAAAATACCTGCAAACATAGCTCACACTCCTTCTTGAGAGTCAGATATGACGGCATGATTTTCATGTCAAAACTATTTACCTTGCAGAACTTAGTCGCGAAAAAATCCATGCCTGCCTTGCGCAAGAAGCTCAATTTCCCAAAAAATTAATTAAAAATGCTTTTCAAGTGACATTTTTATTGCTATCTTAAAGCACATGGATTGCACATAAACACCATTTCAGCTTCCTGGTTCATAAAAAGGATGGAAATGCATGTTGCTTATCCCAGCTAGTCCCAATTACGGAAAGACCGTAGCTGGCCTGACCCCAAACCTGGAGAACAATATGGAATTCACAGAAAACCAACAACACCCCCTGCAGCGCATGTCACGTTTGGGTGTCGTCGCCGTGCTGCACGTGGCTTTGCTTGCTGCATTGCTGAGCAGCATGAAAATTACGATCACATCCAAAAAAGATGGCCCTATTCAGATCAGCCAGATAGAAAAACCTGTGGAAAAGGAAACGATTCCTCCACCTGAATTTGAGACCAGGCTGAAAAACCCTATCACTCCTCCGCTGATAGTCCCCGAGCCTCCCACAGGTTTGCCAACAAAAAAAGATGAAAGTGGGCTTACAAATACCGAGATTGGTATTAAAGATACTGGAAAAAGCGTGGGGACTGGCACCTTGGATGGAACCGTAGTGGCGGCTATAGCTCCCCCTAAAAACCCCATCCATGTCGCCGCAGTTATCAACCTGAATGCCTGCGACAAACCGGTTTACCCTGCCAGTTCGATACGCAATAACGAAGCTGGCACAGTCACGCTGTCCATGTTGATAGGTACTGATGGCAAAGTCATCGAAACCAAAACCCTGGACAGTAGCGGCTATCGCGCACTCGACAGGGCTGCCAGCCAGGCATTGTCACTGTGCCGTTTCACACCCGGCACGATAGACGGCGTGGCACAACAAAGCTGGACCAAGGTGCAATACGTCTGGAAGATAGACTGATTAGCTTCCACCAGTAGTGGCGCATCTACCTTTTTTGCTACTTTACCCTTTTTGCTGCCCGCCTTTTTTCCTTACGAGAGGCAGGCAGTTTTTTTTGAATACCAATTCATCAAAAATGCCATGAACATCATGCTCATTGCCCGTAACTGCTTTCAACTACTCAGTCTGGTCGGCAGCTTGCTTCTGGCCTCGCAAGTCTTTGCAATGCCACCTCCGGCAACACCAGAACCGCCATCAGAAAAAAATAGCAGTAGTACCATGCGTCAGGCGACCAGCTTGCCAATATTAATGGTGAATATTCATGACCAGTCCAGCCATGCAGCCAGCGCAAACGATCATGCATTCACCCCCTATCGGGGAGCACTGGCCCGTACTCCCTATCTAAACTGGATCATCATGTTGTGCGCCTGCCTGCTTCCACTGGGAATGCTGGTGGTAACGGTAGCCACTGTCATCGACTTTCGCAAAAACAGGAGCGATGATGAAACCTTGACGTTCATAGAACTGACTGGCTAAGTTGATTGACATACATTGGTCACACTGGCACTTTAGAATACGACGCTTATAAAGCCATTGTTGAGGATAGCCATGTCAAACGATCATGAATCAAACAAGAGCCAGCAACAACGTCGTCGCTTCCTGTGCAATGCCACCACCGGTGCTGGCGCCCTGATTGCCGGCGCTGCTCTGCCAAGGCTGGTGCGCGCCCAAAACAGCGCTCCTGCCATCATCACTGCCGACAAGTTGCGCCCGCAAATACCTTGTGGCGTCATGAGCGGCGACATTCACAAAGACAAGGCCATTATCTGGAGCCGCACTGACAGGCCAGCACGCATGCTGGTCGAGTATGCCAATAATGAGTCATTCAAGAATGCCCGCAGCATCAGCGGCCCGCTGGCGACACCCGGCACAGATTACACAGCACGCCTGGACCTCAGTGGTTTGTCTGCAGGCCAGCGTACTTTTTACCGCGTCAGTTTCCAGGATTTGCAAAATCCCTCAGCCAGAAGTGGAGTCGTGCAAGGCAGCTTGCTCCTCCCTGGTGGCACAGAACGAGATATTACATTTGCCTTTTCAGGCGATGAAGCAGGCCAGGGCTGGGGCATCAATGAAGCCTTTGGCGGTTATCGCATCTATGAAAGCATGCGACGTTTCCAGCCTGACTTTTTTATACATTCAGGCGACCAGATTTATGCAGATGGTCCCATACAGGCGCAAGTCAAACTGGAAGATGGCAGCCTCTGGAATAATATAGTCACGCCAGCCAAAGCCAAAGTGGCAGAGACCCTGGATGATTATCGCGGCAACTTTGCCTACAACTTCCTGGATGCCAATAAGCGCCGCTTTGCAGCGGAAGTACCTTTCCTGGTGCAATGGGATGATCATGAGGTACGTAATAACTGGTATCCCGGCCAACAGATAGGCGAGGCAGAAAAACGTTACCAGCAACGCGACTTGAATACCCTGGCGGCCAATGCGCGCCGCGCCATGTTTGAATACAACCCCTATCGCATAGACCAGCATGATCCAGAACGCATCTACCGCATGTTCAGTTATGGCCCATTGCTGGAAGTGTTCATGCTGGACGAGCGTAGCTATCGCGGCAAAAACTCCGCCAACCGGCAAACCAGCCTGGATGATGATGCCGTCTTTCTTGGCAAGCCACAATTGCAGTGGCTGAAACAAGCACTGTTGCGCTCACGCTCGACCTGGAAAGTCATTGCCAGCGACATGCCGATTTCCATCGTCGTACCAGACCTGAATCCCGACGTCGCCAAGGGCACGTATGAGGCCTGGGCCAATGGTGAGAATGGCAAACCGCTGGGGCGCGAACTGGAAATTGCCGAGATTTTGAAGTTTATCAAGCAGCACAATATCAAGAATATAGTCTGGGTAACTGCCGACGTCCACTATGCCGCAGCCACCTATTACACGCCAGAAAAAGCCCAGTTCACTGATTTCAAACCCTTTTGGGAATTTGTCGGCGGCCCACTGAATGCGGGCACCTTTGGCCCCAACGAAGTTGACCAGACCTTTGGCCCCGATGTGAAATATGTCAGCGTCCCTCAAGGCATGAAACAAAATCGCCCACCTACAGAATTGCTGCAATTTTTTGGCATAGCAAAAATTGATGCAAAGACCAAGACAATGACGGTTTCGCTACATGATATCGATGGCAAGAATTTGTATAAGGTGGATATACATCCAGAAGCCTGAGTCTTGAAAATCTGACGCTCCAGATGCAAAAAAGCCTGGTGAAAACACCAGGCTTTTTAAAACTGAAACCAGTTGCCAATAATCGATATCGATTATCTGTACACTGTTACTGGCTCAGTATTTTGTACAGGCACTACAGGCTGGCCATTTTGCATGCGACCCTGTCCACGATTGGCACCGCGTGGTGCACCAAACTGAACCAGGATTTCATCATAGGCTGCGTCAGCCAGGCTGCGTGAAGTTTCTTGCATGACTTTGCCGCGGTTGAAGACGACGCGGTCACCGGCACGGCTGATGATCTTGGTATCAACACCGGAGCCACTGGCGCTGAAAGCCGCCTTGATTTCATAGGTCTTGGTATTGATGAGGCTGAAATCAGCCACCAGGTCCAGCGACAGGCTGGCTGTCATGGAATTGCCGTATTGCAGTTGATTGCTTTCCTGGCGGAACTGGATATTGCTGACAGTGCCAAACAAGACGTAGTCAGCACCGGGATACATACCCTGCTTGATACGACCGATGATGTCGTAAATTTTTTCCATAGGCTTGCCCACATAAGGACGCGCCTGCACCAGAGAAACACCACCACCTTTGATCAGGGCACCTTTCAGGTCAGCCGTGTAGGTTTTCAATTCGCCACGGTCGATATAGGTATAAAAACCCTCGGCTTCGTAGTAGTTGCTTTCGCTTTTTGCATTGATATTGCCACGCTGGGAATAGCTGCGATCAGTTTCACGCTCACTATAGCTACCCTTGACGCTGCTCTTGCTGGACGCAGACACCACGCGGAAATACTCACTGACTTTTTCTTCATAAGTCAGGTCAGTCACGGCGATTCTTGGTTCAGCAGCATGGGCACTGAATGCCGCAGCAGAACAGAACAAGCCTGCCATCAGTTTTTTGAAATTCAACATCGTATTGCCTCTTTAAAAGATGAGCGACTGAAATTAGCGCTTGGAAGTTTTACGAATTTCTTTTTCGTCTTGCCATTCGATGGAACCATCTTCAATGTCATACAATTTCAAAGTCATTTTGTAGAACACGTCTTTGGTATTGGCATTTTGTTTGACGATGGAAACGATTTCGCCTTCCAGAGAATATTTGGCAGCACTCATATTGCCAACCTTGGCCTTGCCCTGCGCTTTGTACAAACCACTCTGGTTTTGACGCTGCAATTCATCGACACCTTGCTGCATTTCATCGGCGCTGCGCGTGAACTTGACCTTGCGGCTTTTCACCAGTGCAGTCTGGATGGTATTCATGATGGACTTGGTATCGATGTATTCGCTGGTCTTGTTGCGTACACCAGTCAAAGTCATGGTAGGGCGGTTTGCCAGTACCGGGTCTTCCAGCAGGGAACCGACCATTTTTTCTGCGATCATTTGCAAATCTGTAGAACCAAATTCATTGGTAACAGTTTCAACTGCCTTGGTATCACCATATGTAGTCTGGCGCGCCAGGCTGACTGTAGGTTGCGACAGTTTAGTCTGGCAGGCAGTGAGTGTCAGTCCAAGCAAAACCACCAGGGCGCAGCTTTTTGACAATGAGGAAATGCGTTTCATATGTACTCCAAAAAAATAATCTTGTTACTGTTGTTGTCGATCAGCGTGGCTCTGCACTCATTTCGATTTTGAAATCGGTCGCTTGTGGACCATAGGCCGTGCCTTTGATGAACTGGCTTTGCTGGCCCAGTATCATCAATGGTTTCCAGACTTCACCATCACCCACTTGCATGCCGGCAGCATCAGTCCAGCGGAAGCGATAATAAATACGGACATCGCGGTTAGTCAGATTGACAGTCTCGGCTTGCACCACCATGACATCATTCTTGCGCTGTGAACGCAGATCCGTCACTTGCACACCTTCAAGCGTGCCACGCACGATCAATTTGGCGGCTATACCAGGAGAAGATGCATTCGGTACAGGGTCAGCCATGGCTGGAGCGGTGATACAGGCGGCAACCAGGGCAGCGCATGCGGCAAATTGTTTGGAAATCTGTTTCATATATCCTCTAATATCAGTTGGATGTAGTGCTGGTGGTGCTGATGGTTCTATTGCTGCTGGTCGTACTATTTTTTACTATTTTGTACTGCTAATATTACTTTGTACCGCTGGTAGTAGTCGTACTGCTGGCGGTCGTCTTTGTTACGGTTTTTGCTTTTGCTGCAGGTTTTGCCTTGCCAGCTGGTTTTGGCGCTTCTGCTGCAGCGTCAGGTTCATTCTGCAATTGTGCCACAGGTGTCACACTACCGAATTTTGCCAGGTCACCCATGTAAGTCTTGTCCTGATAAATACGCACAGGCACGACCATGTAACGTCCATCGACCGTGATTTTGCTTGACTCACCACGATTGCCGAAGTTCAGGTCATAGTCGCCTGGAGGCAAAAATGCACGGGCAACGAATACGCGCTCAGGCAAAGTGCGCCACATGCGGTCATCTGCCGGGCTTTCAGTTGCGGCAACAGCCAGATTGGCTGCCAGGCCAGCGAGTGGACCAAAGTTTTTATTTACCTGATCTTGTACCAGGCCCTTGGTGACAGCGCGCACTGCTGCACGGGTATAGATACCTGGCAATTCATCTTTCAGAGCCTTACGTGCCATGACGTTGAAGTCAGTTACCAGCGCCGTAGGCAATACCTGGTTGCCGACACGGATACTATTGATGACTGGCGCATTCGGATCAGGATAGATGACCGGGAAAGCAAAGGAAATAGTCACCAGGCCACGACCTGTAGGTACAGGGAAGGCAATTTTCTTGGATTGACGTGCAGGTGAATTACCAGCTTCGATGACGAACAGCACATCAGTCACGCCTTTTTTGCGGCGGAAACTGGTACGCTGATCCAGGCCCTTCAAACCATCTTCCAGCACTGGCAAATCAGGACGCAATTCAATTGCCTTGCGATAGCCAGGTGCAGCCAGGCCAGGCTCATTCAGTGCCTCATAAACGAAGCCAGCCAGATAATGGCTGAGCGCATTTTGATAGCCGTTTTTGAGTTTCAGTACTTCCGGGTCATTCAGTGTTTCTACCGGATAACCATTTAATTCTTTGCCTGTAGAAGCCACACCCTTGTCCTTGGCTTCTTTTTCTGCTTCTGCGGTTTCCTTGGAACGGAACTCGGCAATGACGGCTTCGCGTTCATGGGTACGCTTGATATCGACGCGCGCAGTGTCGAGGTCACCCAGGTTCAGGCGGTCCATGGCCATGCGTGTGGTCAGCATGACTTTTTCGTAATCCTGGCCTTCGTAATCGCGGCTGGCATCACCCATGATGGTGGCACCGATCTGTCCCATCAGTTTTTGTGGGGAGGACTTCGCCGTTTCTTCCCAGATTTTCACCTTGGTATCGGCAACATCAAAAGCGTCCAGGCTTTCCTTGTAACGCTTGCCTATGCGCATCAATTCGCCTTTTTCCAGATTCAGCAGCAAGTCAGCTTTATTATTACCTTGCGTTTGCGCTTCAACCTGCTTGATGGCTTCATCAATCTGGCCGGATTTTGCCACTGAAAGAGAGGCAGCTACTTTGCTGTCATGTGTTTGCGTAGTCACGCAGCCTGTCAGCAGCAATGCAGCAACAAGAGGCGTGTAAGAAAGAGTCGAGAGGCGCATGGTTATCATTATGGAAGAGCAACAGTAAATGGAAATGCAAAACGCAGGCAGGGAATTATCCATACATACGCATAGCCAATAAGTATAGTAAGGCTTTGCATTTTTGTCATGGAATTAACTGCTACAAAATCGAAGTTCTTGTAACTAGTTGTAATGAATTAGCGGAAAAAGAATACTGTTTAGATATATATGCGCCGTAATGGACTTATTTTTATGACCTGTCATTATCGTCTGGCGTCCAGCAGCCAATTATCAATCTGATGCATAAAATCTGGCAAATAGTTTTTATCTTTGCTGCTGAGACTGTGACCTGCGTCAGGGAAACGACGTATATCGATGACTTTCCCGGCCGCCTGGAATTGCTGTTGCAAATGAGCAATGGATTTTTCTGGAATGACAGGGTCTGCCTCACCGACACCCAGCAATATCGGTATATCCAGCGCCAGCAAATTGGCGGTTTGCGGGATATGCGCTATTTCTGACCAATAACGCCAGCTACGGCCATGGATGCGCAAGCTATCGGGATCGCTTGCCGTGACGCTCAGACCATCCTGCAATTGCTGCCAGGCTGGCTGCATCGCTGGATTTTGCCTGGCCAATGCAGCGTAAACATCCAAGGCATTCATCCCTGCATGCGACAATAAAACCAGGTGGCTGGCATGCAATTGCTGCGCCAGTAGCGGTGCCAGCTCTGCTCCTTCGGATATGCCCATCATGATAAGGCGTTGCGGTTTTTGTGTCTGTGCTTGCAGCTTCGCAATTTGCGCGCGCATGAATTCCAGCTGGTCTGCCTGCCAGCGCGAAGGATGGTCAGCACGGATATAGTGCTCTCCGCATTTTGCGCCATTTGATCCCGGCAAGATGTGACGCTTGTGCAGAATAAAAATCCGGGTACGACCCGACTCACCCTCAAGACCAAAAAAATACTGCGGCAAAAACGGTCCCATGCTGACGCAATCTGAACCCGAAATCACAAAGAGCAGATTCGCCAGGGGCGTATCTGCATATCCTGATTGCCAGGGCTTTCTTTCCATTTCAAAATAAATCGCCTTGCCACCATCGCTGAACTGGAATTGATGCAAATGCACAGGCATGCTGTCACGACGCAGCTCTGCCACGCTGCAGGCGCTTAGCAAACAGCACAGCGCCAAGCTGGTGAGCGTGAAAAAGAACGTGGGAGAAAATTTGAGATTGAATTTCATGCCGAGCGAGCGATGAGCACACTGCAGGTCAGCAAAAGCAGGACTACGGGTGCCCAGATTCTGCGCTCCCATTTGCTGGGTGTGATGAGATTCAATATGCTGCTGATCGCCATGAAAACCACTACTGCCCAGATCGCCATGCGCGACCAGTCCAGATATTCCGGCAATAGCAGGCCAGCGCGAATAAAAATGATCAGCCCTGCCAAAGCCAGTAACACCAACTGAAACAGTGCTGCAATACGCAAACCTGAGGGTAGCGTGCCCGGATACCTGCCACCCATGGTCAGACTCCCCCACGGTGCACCGCACGCCAGACATAACTGAAACAGTGTCGCCAGCAGCAATAAAACACTGGCGACACTGACAAGCATCATCGTGTCCATCACTTATTGATCACTCAATAAGCGCACGGCAAGCTTGTCACGATGCAGGTTCTGCTTCATTTTGCAAATGCCTTGCGCGAACCATCTTCAAACACCTGATCATCCGCCAGCAGCTTGCCGCTCTCATCCCAGCTGCGTTCGCGCTGTATACGGCCGCGTTCATCATAATGCGATTCACGTACCAAGGTGCCATTTTGCGCAAAGCTCTGATGCACGCCAACAGGGCGTTCACGGTAACGGCCTTCGTAGACATAACGTTCAAGGCTGGACATCTTTCCGTTATCAAAGTAATTGCGTACTTCCTTGATATCATCCTTGCCTTCTATGGAGAATTTCTCACTGCGCTTGGCTTGCCCGTTCAAATAAAAACTGTTATCCGAAACCAGTCGGTTTTGACGGCGACCATCTTTGTCGGCAAAAGCAAAAAGCTGCTCACGGGTTTTTGAGCCACTCTCGTGATAATCGACTTCACGCTCGATGGCAATTGGTTTTTCTGTCACATTCCAGGCCAATTCCTTGCGCAGCACACCCTTGTCGGAATATTGCTTGCGCGTCTTTTGTTTGCCGTTGTTGACTTCTACTGTGTCAGGTTTGCCATTGTCATGGAAGTAGGTAGACTGCTGGCTGACACCCGCCAGAAAAGTGAACTGACTGCGCAAACGGCCACTGTCGGAAAACAATTGCACCTGCGATGGCTTGCCCTGGAAACCGCAGAGAGCAGCATCATTCGCATGCGGTGCCAGCAAGGCCTTGTCGCCACATTCGACTTCACTTAACTGCTTGTCCGGCGTGTAGCGAACAGACGCTTTTTCCTTGGGATTCTCGCCAATAAAAGCTACTTTTTTGAGTACGCCATTTGGATACCATTCGCGTATCAAGCCACGGGTACTGCCATTTTCATTATTTTCTTCGCGCAGCACTTGCCCGTTCGGTGCAAATTCGCGCAGTTTTCCGTGGGTATTGCCTCGCTCATTGACGCTGTACTCTTTCGTCAATACACCGTCATTGTAATAACGCACCACGCCTATATACACACCGGCCCGCAATTCCTGCTCACGCACCAGCTTGCCTGTATCCCTTTCCACGCATTTCATGATGCCAGTCTTGCCTGCCGTCGTGCTGCCATTGGCAGGGTTGACAGACTGCTTGTTGATTTCACAGTCTTCGACTGCCAGCGCAGAAGTACACCCTATTGCGGATATGAGCAAAACAAAAGCGCGCTGAGCGATATAGGCAGAATTATTTATCATTTTTTTCTCGATTACATATTTCAAAAGAATTCCATCATTCCTAACAAGGCATGATGAAGAAATTGACCATAAAGCTTGCGTCAATTTTTTCCCATCATATCAAGAACTTAAGAGGAAAAAATTTACTGTTATTACAGTGATAAATTTTTTTTAAGGAAAGCGAGCCAATTAAGCTGGGGATCAGGCATCAAAATCGCCTTTGCAGCAGCAATCATAAAAAAATGCATAAAAACAATGTTGAAAGAGTGAAAACAGATTTAATGATAATATTATCAAAGTCACCAGTTAATTGGAGGTGGGTGCGTATCCGCCCTCATCAAGCAATTAGGCCATGAGACTTTAGAAAACTGCTTGTCTGGCATCAATAACTCGAGCATGTTTTAACGGGCCTCGCTGACAAAACTTATTACTTTGATCAAAACAATACTTTGGAGTTTGTTGTATGTCCTCGAACGAAGTCAGTTTTCAAAAAACCTTGTACACCTACGCAGATCTGAGCACATTTGGCGGTCGCTATAGTTATGCCAATGCCATCAATAATTTTGGCGAAATGGTAGGTAACGACACCAAGAATGAATCCGGCAATTCGCAAAAATACGGTGCACCAACAAGCTACGCAGCGATCTGGAGCAATGCCTACTATGTACCCAAAACCACTTTGCTTGCAGAAGTCGATAGTCGCGCCTACGGTATCAACAACTTGTCGACCATCGTCGGCACTTCACTCAAAGAAGGGGTTGCTGGCTACCAGTTAGTTGCAACGGCCTGGCAAAATGGCGAAGCCCACTACCTGGAATCTTTGAGCAACGGTCAGTTCAAGAGTGTTGCCAAAAGCATTAATGATAAAGGCATCATCGTTGGTGACAGTTTTTCAGGTAACTCCTGGGATGAACATCACGCCACCTTGTGGAATGAAGCAGGTGCCATTGATCTGGGCACTCTGGGCGGCAAGGACAGTACAGCCAATGCCATCAATAATACAGGAGTCGTAGTGGGCTGGGCTTCCGGTGCCGAACTGGGTGACTATATGCACCCTGTCATGTGGGCAGAAGGAAAAATTATCAACCTGTCACCCACGCATCATGGTGTCGCAAGCAGTGTCAATGACAGCGGTATTGTTGTTGGCAGCATATTCGACGACGAGATGTATGCCCACCCCATGTTGTGGATCAATCAAAAAGAGATTGCCCTGCAAGCCAATGCGGGAGCGTATTGCTATGCAATTACAATCAATAACAAAAACCAGATCGTTGGTTCAGAAATCGCAAGCAACGGCGAATTTCATGCCTTGCTCTGGAATACGCCAGACAGTGCCCCAATAGATTTGAATCTCTATCTGGATCGTTCTCAGCTCGACGCGGGCTGGCGACTCGCAAGTGCCACGGATATCAATGAGCAGGGCTGGATAGTTGGTTCAGCCTTCAATAATATAACCTATGAGACGCATGCCTTCGTGCTTACAGCGAATGGCATCACAGGCTTGACTGGCCTTGCTCCTGCAGAGGTCGTGGCCCTTGCCGCTCCTGCCATTTCCGTTACACATGAGTCCAATGCAGATATCTGGACAGGCATTTATTAATGCTGGCAATCTCCGTGCAATAAAACAATAAAACTGCCCCTGCATTTGCTGCTGTATTTGCTCCTGTAAAGAAGCAAATGCAGCAACAAACACTGGAGCAGTTTTGCCATTTTTTCATCACATACCCGCAACTCCCCGCGACTAAGCCTAGTCTGTCGCCCCTGTCAAGACTGGCGCAAAGTCACAAATTGCGTATCATCTGCGCCTTGATTGCTTTTTTTATGTCTGGATTCTGGATTTATGTTGCCTTCGATTGAACAAAGACTTGCCGTAGAGCTGGCTGCCAAGCCGGTTCAGGTTGCCGCTGCTGTTGCCTTGCTGGATGAAGGTGCAACCGTCCCGTTTATCGCCCGTTACCGTAAAGAAGTGACCGGTGGCCTGGATGATATCCAGTTGCGCCTGCTGGAAGAGCGCCTGCGCTACCTTCGCGAACTGGAAGACCGCCGCACTGCCATCATCGCCTCGATAGAAGAACAGGGCAAGATGACACCGGTACTGCTGGATGCCATCACCCATGCCGAAGACAAGACCCGTCTCGAAGATTTGTACCTGCCATACAAACCCAAGCGCCGCACCAAGGCCCAGATCGCCGTTGAAGCTGGCTTGCTGCCACTGGCCGATGCCTTGCTGGCCGACCCCATGCTGAACCCGGATACTGAAGCTGCGAATTACCTGAAACCAGCCTTCACTACCGACAATGGCGACAACCCCGGTGTGCCAGATGCCAAAGCCGCTCTTGATGGCGCGCGCCAGATCCTGATGGAACGCTTTGCCGAAGACGCGACCCTGCTGCAAGCCCTGCGTGAATACCTGAATGATCACGGCATCGTGGAATCCAAGGTCGTTGCCGGCAAAGAAGAAGCCGGTGAAAAATTCGCCGATTATTTCGACTATTCAGAAACCCTGGGCACTATCCCTTCTCACCGCGCACTGGCACTGTTCCGTGGCCGCCGTGAAGAAATGCTGACCGTGACTTTGCGTCTCGACAGCGAAGAAGAAAAACCAAAATGGGATGCGCCGCTGAACCCTTGCGAAAGCCGCATCGCTGCCCGCTTTGGCGTCAGCCAGAAAGACCGCCCTGCCGACAAATGGCTGGTCGATACTGTGCGCTGGGCCTGGCGCGTCAAGGTCTTCATGCATCTCGATACTGAGTTGATGGGCAAGCTGCGCGAAACCGCAGAAATCGAAGCCATCAACGTATTCGCCCGCAACCTCAAAGCCCTGCTGCTGGCCGCCCCTGCTGGCCCACGCGCCACCATGGGTCTGGATCCTGGCCTGCGTACCGGCGTCAAGGTGGCGATCGTGGATGCGACAGGCAAAGTGGTTGAGCATGCGACTATCTATCCGCATCAACCGCGCAATGACTGGGATGGTTCCCTGCATGTATTGGCGCAACTGGCGGCCAAACACAATGTTTCGCTGATCTCTATCGGCAATGGTACGGCTTCGCGTGAAACCGACAAGCTGGCAGGCGATTTGATCAAGCTCAAGCCTGAACTCAAGCTGACCAAAATCGTCGTCTCTGAAGCTGGCGCATCGGTGTATTCCGCCTCTGAATTTGCCTCCAAAGAATTGCCTGATCTG
This sequence comes from Undibacterium pigrum, assembly GCF_003201815.1. GTDB lineage: Bacteria > Pseudomonadota > Gammaproteobacteria > Burkholderiales > Burkholderiaceae_D > Undibacterium > Undibacterium pigrum. Next base: position 307,388 of record NZ_QJKB01000006.1, on the reverse strand, counting down.
GATGTGTCTATCCGCGGTGCGGTATCGATTGCACGCCGCCTGCAAGACCCACTGGCTGAGCTGGTAAAGATTGATCCCAAGTCCATCGGCGTTGGCCAGTACCAGCATGATGTCAGCCAGTCACAACTGGCGCGCTCACTTGATGCCGTGGTTGAAGATTGCGTGAATGCGGTTGGTGTTGATGTGAATACGGCTTCTGCACCTTTGCTGGCGCGCGTATCTGGCCTGTCATCCAGCGTGGCGCAAAGCATCGTCAATTTCCGCGATGCCAAGGGCATGTTCAACTCGCGTTCAGACTTGCGTGCAGTACCACGCCTGGGTGACAAGACTTTCGAGCAGGCAGCCGGTTTCTTGCGCATCATGAACGGTAGCAACCCGCTTGATGCATCGGCAGTCCACCCTGAGTCTTATCCACTCGTAGAAAAAATCCTGGCGGATATCAAGAAGGATGTGAAGGGCGTCATTGGCGACTCTGGCTTGCTGAAGTCTTTGAATCCAGCCAAATACGCCGATGAAAAATTTGGTGTGCCGACCATCACCGACATCATCGGTGAGCTGGAAAAACCAGGTCGCGACCCACGTCCAGAATTCACCACCGCCACCTTCAAGGACGGCGTGGAAGAAATCAAGGACTTGCGCCCTGACATGATTTTGGAAGGCGTAGTCACCAACGTTGCCGCCTTTGGCGCTTTCGTTGATATTGGTGTGCATCAGGATGGTCTGGTACATATCTCTGCCTTGTCGAATACCTTCGTCAAGGACCCGCATACAGTCGTCAAGGCTGGCCAGGTCGTTAAAGTGAAAGTGCTGGAAGTCGATGTCAAACGCCAGCGTATCGCCCTGACCATGCGCCTGAGCGATGCAGCACCTGTAGCAGGCAGCAAGCCTGAACAGCGTGGCGACCGTAACGACGCCAAGCGCCTAAATCAACACCGCTCACAAGCCCAGGCACCAGCACCTGCTGGTAATGCAATGGCAGCGGCGTTTGCGAAGTTGCGTGGGTAAGCAGTAATTAAGCAATAAGCTTGTTGATCAGACTGTCCCAAATTGTGACAGTCTGATCAGTGTTGCGAAATAATGTGACACTTGGACTGTCCACTGATCTCTTCTCAGCAAATCCTTCTTCAGCATCAGCAGTAAATTCCCCTCTGCACCCTTTCCATCTCCAGTCTGCACCTGCTGTATTTTTCCGCCAGGAAAATATTCCCGGCATGGCACGCCGTTTGCGTTGTTATCCCCGTGTCGCAGCTTATGCGCACCATCTAATAAACAACGGAGACCACCATCATGAACATGGCAGACATCAGCAAACTCGGTATCAGCAATCCCTTCGCCAAGCGCTACGACAATTTCATAGGCGGTAAATTTGTGGCCCCGGTCAAGGGTGAGTATTTCGAGAATATCAGCCCTGTCATCGGCCAGGCATTTTGCGAAGTGGCGCGTTCCACCGCAGAAGATGTGGAACTGGCACTCGATGCTGCGCATTCAGCCAAAGTAGCCTGGGGCAAGACTTCACCAGCCGAGCGCGCAAACATTCTCAACAAGATCGCTGACCGCATGGAAGCCAATCTGAGCCTGCTGGCGACTGCAGAGACCATAGACAATGGCAAACCCATACGCGAAACCATGGCGGCAGATATCCCGCTGGCGATAGATCACTTCCGTTATTTTGCCGGTTGCATACGTGCGCAGGAAGGTTCGGTTTCACAGATCGATGACCAGACTTATGCCTATCATTTTCATGAACCACTGGGCGTCGTCGGTCAGATCATTCCCTGGAATTTCCCTATCCTGATGGCAGTATGGAAAATGGCACCAGCCCTGGCGGCAGGCAATTGCATCGTCATGAAACCGGCAGAACAGACACCCGCCTCCATCATGGTACTGGTTGATCTGATCAAGGACCTGTTACCGCCTGGCGTCTTCAATGTCGTCAATGGCTTTGGCCTGGAAGCTGGCAAGCCACTGGCATCGAGCAAACGCATCGCCAAGATTGCCTTTACCGGTGAAACCGGCACTGGCCGTCTGATCATGCAATATGCATCGCAAAACCTGATTCCCGTGACTCTGGAACTCGGCGGTAAATCACCGAATATTTTCTTTGCCGATGTCATGGAAAAAGATGATGCCTTCTTTGACAAATGCCTGGAAGGCTTTGCCATGTTTGCGCTGAACCAGGGTGAAGTCTGCACCTGCCCTTCACGCGTGCTGATACAGGAATCCATCTACGACCAGTTCATGGCCAGAGCCATTAAACGTGTTGCCGCCATCAAACAGGGCAATCCACTGGACAGCGCCACCATGATAGGTGCACAGGCTTCGCAGGAACAACTGGAAAAAATCCTGTCTTACCTCGACATAGGCAAACAGGAAGGCGCGCAACTCCTGGCTGGTGGTGAAAGGAATGTACTCGAAGGCGACCTGGCCAAGGGTTACTACGTCAAACCAACCATCTTCCAGGGCCATAACAAGATGCGTATCTTCCAGGAAGAAATCTTTGGCCCAGTGGTGTCAGTGACTACCTTCAAGGATGAAGAAGATGCTATCGCTATAGCCAACGATACCCTGTACGGTCTGGGCGCTGGCCTGTGGACCCGCGACGGCTCCCGCGCCTTCCGCGTTGGCCGTGCTATCGAAGCTGGTCGCGTCTGGACCAATTGCTACCACCTGTATCCAGCGCATGCGGCATTTGGCGGTTACAAACAATCCGGCATAGGACGTGAAAATCACAAGATGATGCTGGATCACTATCAACAGACTAAAAACCTGCTGGTGAGTTATAACCCAAATGCGATGGGGTTCTTTTAGTAATCATTAAGGTCAAGACCTCTCAACACAGAGACACGGAGACACAGAGAAAGGCAAGAGAAAAACTGAAAGACCAAAACTTGCTTCTTCTCTTTATGCTTCATTCATAATTTGAACCACAGAGAAATTACAAAACAGACTTTGATCTTCTCCTGTTTTTCTCTGTGTCTCTGTGCCTCTGTGGTGAGCCTTTTGGTCTTTACGTAAAACAACCGAAACAAAAAAAATGACCACCACACCCGCCCGCGTCACCGCAACTCCTGCTGCACTGGAATTTATCAGCACGCTGCAAACCAAATATGGCCCACTATTATTTTTCCAGTCTGGCGGTTGCTGTGATGGCAGTTCACCGCTGTGTTATGCCCGGAATGAATACGGCATAGGCGATGCCGATGTGTATCTGGGTGATCTCAATGGTACACCGTTTTATATGGGCAGCGATCAGTTTGAATACTGGCGGCACACACAACTGATCATTGATGTCGTCAATGGCATGGGTGGCATGTTTTCACTCGACAATGGCACGGGCAAACGCTTCCTGACGCGCTCGCGCCTGTTTACTGATGAAGAAAATGATTTGCTGGGCACTGCGGTTTTGCACGGCCCGCAGGTTTGATCAGTCACACTTCAAAGCAGCCAGCTTGCGGTAAATAGTATTACGCGACACGCCCAGCGCCTTGGCTGCAGCAGTGACATTGCCCTGATGCTGTTGCAATGCCTGTTGTATCGCATCCATTTCCAGCGCATCCAGACTGGCTGGTGTTTGACTCAAGGCTATGGTGGCTGGCTTGAGAACCACGTCCATGTCTTCCAAAAAATCTTCAGGCAAATGTTCGAGACGGATTTCCATATCAGCGTCCGTCATGACGATGGCGGTGCGCAAGAGATTCGTCAATTGGCGGAAGTTACCCGGCCAGCCATGGGCATGGAATAACTGCATGACCGCAGGCGCAATCCTGTATAGCCTGCCTTCGCTTTCTGTCGCCAGGACTTTGGCTATGACGACATCAAGGTCTGTACGTTCACGCAGGGGCGGCAAACGCACTACCAGGCCATTCAGTCGGTAATACAGGTCATCACGGAATTCGCCTTTGCCTATCATCTCGCGCAGGTTGCGGTTGGTGGCGCAGATCAGTGCGAGGTTGACGGGGATGGATTTGCTGCTACCCAGCGGTGTCACCATTCGTTCCTGCAAGACCCGCAGCAAACGGGCTTGCAGATTCAGTGGCATATCGCCGATTTCATCGAGGAATAGCGTGCCGCCATTGGCCTGCAAGATCTTGCCGACATTGCCTTTCTTGCGTGCGCCAGTGAAAGCGCCATCTTCATAGCCGAACAGTTCTGATTCAATCAGGGTCTCTGGTATCGATGCACAATTCACGGCAACAAAGGGGCCGGATTTACGCGGTGAATCATTATGCACAGCCTGGGCCAGCAATTCCTTGCCTGTGCCGGTCTCACCCGTCACCAGTATCGAGATATCACGCCCTATGACACGTTTGAGTTTATCGATGGCGCGGGCAAGTTGCTCATCGCCGGTATCCAGATAATGCAGGCTCGATAGCTTGGGTTTGACTTCTGCCGCCTGCGGCTCACGTGCATTGTCCAGCACATGCCTGGCGCCAGTTGACTGACGCTTGAGACTCTGGCTTTTGGCATACACCCGCACACCATTGTGCAGGCACAGCGCCAGCAAACCCGGTGTCGCGGTGCGGTAGTGTTCATGCAAAGCTGATACAGGCAAACCAAACAGGGAACTGAAGGTATGCGTCAGCAAGGCAGATAGAGGCAAACCCAGCTGGAACAAGCCACTGCGGCTGGCAGATAAAAAACGACCATCATTGTCGAAACAGGCGATGCCCTCCATCAGGGTGCCCAAAAATTCCGGGCGGCTATGAAAACTGAGTTTGATGGCGTCCTGAAAAGAAGAGGCAAACAACTGGTTTTCTATCATCTGCGCCGACATGCGCACCAGAGCCATGGTGTGCTTGTGGAAATTATGCTGGTCACCGGTCACGTCCAGTACACCGATGACATTGCCCATGACATCAAAGATAGGTGCGGCTGAGCAAGTCAGAAAATTGTTAGCTTCAAGATAATGCTGGTCTGCATGGACGATGGTGGGTGTTTTTTCGGCAATGGCCGTGCCTATGGCATTGGTGCCCTTGCTGCGCTCAGACCAGGCGACGCCGGGGCTGAGTGCCACCCTGTCCGCCTTTTCCAGAAAATCCGCATCTCCCAGAGTATGAATGATGAGCCCGTTCACATCGGTCAGTATGACCATATTGTGCGTGTTGATTATTTGCTCATACAAATTTTCCATGACGGGCAAGGCATGCTGGTGCAAGACCCGGTTTTGCTCAAGCAGGGTCTTGAGATCGATCTTGCCCAGAGGGCCATAGTCTGGCGTTGCCGTGCGCGGCAAGCCATAGGCGGCGGAGCGTTCATGTGCCTGTTCTATCATCATGCGGGCAGACGAAGCAGAACTTATGCCAGGGCCAGGCTTTACTTGCCCGGAGGAAATTCCAGTGTCACGCATTTGCATACGGGTCTCCAGAGACATGGCCAATTTGTTTGGCTCTAAGGTCTTAATGTAACACTAGAACTCATTTCATAAATAGGATGAGTGCGAACAAGACGATTTGGGATGCAGTGCAAGGCGTGACGCACAGCTAAGGCGTCCGCCTTTGCAAGCGCGAGGTAACAAACTGCACGCAGCAATGCGCCCAAATCGTCAGTTCCCGAAGGGTTTGCCTCATAACGCGCGCTGGACTGCGTTGGACTCGTTGTCAATAGGCAAGCTATTGACTGCCTCGTCCGCCTTGCCAGCCCACGTTATGAGGCAAACGCATCTCACCCTATTTATGAAATGAGTTCTAATAGATTATCGCACCAGAAACCGCAAATTAATTTACCTTCACTTACCTGACCAGCGTCAAGCGACACTGGACGGGGCTTTCTACTATAATGCTGGAATTAGTCATAATTACTGATTTAGGAAGATAGCCATGAGCGACGTACAAAGCTGGATCAAAGAAACTGTTACTGCAAACCCTGTAGTGTTATTTATGAAGGGTACTGCCCAATTCCCGCAATGCGGCTTTTCTGGCCGTGCGATTCAACTGCTGAAAGCTTGTGGCGTGCAAAACATGGTCACTGTAAATGTGCTGGAAGACCCGGAAGTACGCCAGGGTATCAAGGATTTTTCCAACTGGCCTACCGTACCGCAGTTGTATGTCAAAGGCGAATTCGTTGGTGGTTCTGACATCATGAATGAAATGTTTGACAGCGGTGAGTTGCAAACCTTGCTGAAAGACTAAGCAAGGCATGACTGAAGCCGCAGCCCCCAAGCGCCTGATTGTTGCCATTACCGGTGCAACAGGTGCCATCTATGGTGTGCGGCTGCTGCAAGTCTTGCGAAATATTTCTGGAGTAGAAAGTCATTTGCTGATTTCAGAAGCAGGTGTACTGAACCTGCACCAGGAAATGGACTTGAAGCGTAAGGATGTAGAAGCACTGGCCGATGTTGTCCACAATGTCCGTGATGTCGGCGCCAGTATCGCCAGCGGTTCGTTCTTGTCAGACGGAATGGTCATCGCCCCCTGCTCGATGAAGACACTGGCAGCCGTGGCACATGGGCTGTCTGACAACCTCATCACCCGCGCTGCCGATGTAGTCTTGAAGGAACGCCGCCGCCTGGTTTTGATGGTGCGCGAAACGCCTTTCAACCTCGCGCACTTGCGCAATATGACAGCCGTCACAGAAATGGGCGGCATCATCTTCCCGCCCCTGCCTGGTTTTTACCACCGTCCGCAAAGCATAGAAGAGATGGTCGACCATACCCTTGGTCGCGTACTCGATATGTTTGCCTTGCCGCATGCATTGACTCCACGCTGGCAAGGCCTCAAAGACTCTTAGCGGATTTACACAAAACCGCCTCAGCTGCGTTGCAGCGACTAGCCGTACTAAAAAAGTACTACCTTCGTCGCTACGGTGTATTGGGGTTTCAGACAACACGTTGTCTGCCAACGTAACGAAGCTCTCTTGCAAGAGAGCTTACCTAAAGCGTTAGCCTTGCTGGGACAATTTTGTGTAAGTCCTTAGTACCTATCCATGATGAGCTGGGTCTTCAGCGAATCTTCTGCCACAAACCATCCACGCGAAATCAAATAAGCCTGCAATTCATCATGCTTGGCAGAGGCTGTTGCTTCGCTCTTGGTCTTGAACGAGGCTTCGACGATATAGTCAGTACCTGTGCCTGCCTGATTCAGGATGGGCCAGACTTCAATGTACAGCGTCATGCCACTCCAGGTGCCGACTGAGCGCTTGGCCAGTATCGGGCCATACTTGCGCGAGCTATCCAGCATGGCCGTGCCCCAACCGCTATACAGCCAGTTATTCAGCTTGCCGGGGATATTCTTTTTGAGCAGACTGCGAGCATCGCTTGCAGATGGCAAATCCATGCCGCTATAGCCAGATTTGCTGTCTTTCTTGCTGTTGGAAATGCTCAGAGTTTTCTTTTGATAACCCCATTCGATCTGGGCTTCATAGTTCTTTTCTGTAGAGTCAAAACCCTGGGCATTGGCGCGGTACAGGGCTTCAGTGATATTGCCATCGTCTATGGCATAACGCTTCTTGTAAGTCAGCTCGAAATCACTTTCACCTTCCGTCTTGCGTATGCGGGCTATCCAGGTATTGCCATAGATATCCTTGGCATTGGTATCCATGAACAGGATATTCATCTTGGTCACGGATGTTGGCATGTTGAAGGTATTGAGTACCGTACTCTTGAGTTTATGATCTGTATCCAGAACCACATTCGGGTTCATGAGTAATTTGACTTCATAGTCAGGGACCATATTGCCAGCGGCAATAGCATTAGCCAAAGGCAGCAACAAGCTCAGCGCAAGACCGCTTATGGTGCGTACAGCAAATTTCATCATGACAGGCACTCCATGGAAAAGGTGCGCACACTATAGTTGTCATTTATGACCTTGACATTACGACAGCAAATTGGTGGTGGTTATGCTGTCATTGCTGCGTCACATGCAGCTAGTACATTCGCGAGCAAGAATTTTCACGCAAATTTACTACTCAAAAGGTCATCTCAAATGAAGCAAAGTAGCAAAAACCTGATGCTGGGCATCAGTAGTCTGACTGCAGCCATGTTGCTTAGTGCCTGCGGCGGCGGTAGCAATAATACGCTCACCACTCCGGCCACGCCTACTCCGGTGAGTGGCGTATTCCTCGATGCCGCAGTTGAAGGCCTGGATTATTCCATCGCTGGCGGCAGCAAGCTCAGTACATCGGCCACCGGCGGTTTTAACTGCAACGTTGGTGATACAGTCGCCTTCTCAGTCGGCGGTATCGCCCTGGGTAATGCGCCTTGCGCAGCAACTGCTACACCATTGACCCTGGCCAATTCCAACAACGTCAAGGATGACAGCGTCGTCAACCGCCTGCTATTCCTGCAATTGCTGGATGAAGACAATGATGTTGCTACCGGCATCAAAATACCTGCTACAGTAAAGACTGCACTCGCTGGCCAGACGCTGGACTTCAATGCCACTGCTGCCAACTTCAATACAGCACTGACAGCAACTCTGGCCAAGCTGCCAGCGAATTACCAAAAACTCACTGTGGATGCAGACCGCCGCACCCTGGTACGCGAACATTTTGAAGACACCATGGCATCCAAGCTGGGCACACCTGTCGTTGATACTGTGACGCAAACCAACGCGCTGGGTACGGTCAGTGCCGCCGTCACGCGTTATCAGGTGCAGGCTGCTGATAATTTCTTTGTGCCGTATGAGGGTACGAATGCCGCAGTCAAGGCTGAATTCCCGAAAGGTTTCTTGCCGTCCTATGGCTCAGGCCTGACCTTCAAGGGCAAAGCCGCTGATGGTTCGCTTGAATTTTATGGCATCACCGACCGCGGCCCGAATGGCGATGGCCCCAAAGTGCCTAACTCTGTCGTCACTGCAGGTGCCACTGGTACCAGCGATGCCAAGTTCTTTCCTTCCCCCAGCTTTACACCTTCATTTGGCCTGATCAGCATAGGCAAGGATGGCGCGGTACTGAAATCCAGCACGCCCATCAAATTCAGCGCCACCATCAATGCATCTGGTCTGTCTATCGCGGCTGGCAAGCTTGGCTCTTCAGCAGAAGTACCTTTGAATGATGCAGCCAAGTTTGATGCCAGCAGCAAAACCACGTTCAGCGACTACGGCCTCGATACTGAATCCATCGTCTATGATGCAGCACGTGGTGTAGTCTGGGTGTCAGATGAATACGGTCCTTTCATTTTGAAGATTGATGTTGCCACCGGCATCATCCTGAAAAAATACCAGCCAGGCACAGGCGCAGCCGACCTGCCAGCCGTCTTGCTGAAACGCCGTGCCAACCGCGGCATGGAAGGCCTGTCACTGGAAGTCGCCACCGGCAAGCTGAATGGCTTTGTGCAAAGCCCTCTCGATGATGGCAAGGCCAATTACATCGTGCCCGGTGCAACTGCAGCGACCAGTGAAAGTATCAAGGACTACGCCAAGTTCAACCGCTGGGTAGAGTTTGACCCAACCACAGAAAAAACCAGGCTGTATGCCTACCCTATCGACAGCACACAATACACTGCAGGCAAGACAGGCAATGCCAAACTGGGTGATATGGTTTCGCTGGGTAATGGCAAATTCATCGTCATAGAACAGGGCACAGATGCGAACGGCAAGGCTTTCAACAAGCTGATGCTGGTACAGGTGCCCAGCAATGCGACCGATATCGCCAACATGGGTACGGACCTGGAAAAAAGCAGCATGACTGGTGCGGCAGTCAATGGTGTCAATTATGCTGACATCGTTTTGCTGAAGAAAACCCAGTTGTTTGATTTGAACAATGCAGGCTGGCTGGCAGAAAAAGCCGAAGGCCTGGCCCTGGTCGATGAAAACACCCTGGCACTGACGAATGATGATGACTTTGGCATGAAGACTGTGATCGTCGATCCTACAGGCGCTATCGTGGTTGGTGCGGACGTCACCAAATGTACGGTAGATGCCAATGGCGCCCTGACAACCACGGCTGGAGCACTCGGCTGTACCGCAGGCAATACCATGCGCGTAGCCCGTGGTGCAGATACTGAACGCCCTAACCGTATCTGGCTTTTCAAGTTCAGCAAAAAACTGTCCGACTTCAATATCCCTTCCTGATATTGTCTATAGCGATAGAAAGCCGCTGTGAGTGATCAAGCTCACGGCGGCTTTTTTCATTTCAAGACCATCTCTTGCGACAGGTAAGAATACACCGCCGACACCCGGCGCAAATGCCTGGCTTCGGTATGCGTGAGCAGCCACAACTCAGTCTGGCATTCATCCAGCACATCACTCAGTTGCACTACATCTTTACGGCCCTGAGCGAGAAATAGCGGCAAGATACCCAGGCCCAGGCCCTGCCCCACCAGCTCTGCCACGGTGAGTATGCTATTGACCTTGTAGGTCGCCTGCAGCTTTGGGAAATGCTTCTTGCGCCATACGACAGACGGATGTTCTGGCAAGGCATCGTCAGGGGCAATCCAGTGATGGCGCTGGGCAATGTCAGCATCAAAGTGCCTGATCTTGCTGGTCTTGCCTGCATACAAAGCCACACGTATCGGCCCCAGGTGCTTGCCTATCAAATGCTGCGGTGGCCGCTTGCTTGCCCGTATGGCAATGTCGGCATCGCGCCTGGTCAGGCTGGCGAGTTCATTGCCGGCATGCAGGTCCAGGCTCAACAAGGGATGCAGTAGTTGCAAGGGCTTTAATACTGGTGCCAGCAAGCCATGCAATATGGTGTCTGTCGTCGTGATGCGCACGGCTCCTGCAACCTGATCTGGCTGCATTTGCATGGCTGAACGGGCAGCTTCCAGCTGCGCTTCCATTTGCTCTGCATGCACTGCCAGTTCCTGCGCCAGCTCATTGGCCTGATAACCTGTACGCGAGCGTTCAAACAGGCGCTGACCCAGGCCTTTTTCCAGTTTTTGTATGCTGCGAAAGACGGTGGATGCATCCAGTGCCAGCCGTTCTCCCGCCTCAGCCAGCTTGCCGGTGCGTACCAGCGCCAGCACCACCTCAAGGTCAGCAGCATTTAGCTTGTATTGCGTTTTTGCATTCATAGTTTGCTCCATCGCCTATTTTCATTGCAAATGCGAAATCATATAGTAGCTCCATCAATCACTTTTTTGGAGAACAAAATGACTCATTCAAATCCCTCTGCAGACCAGGGCAGCAATGCCTACGGTATCACTTTGCTGCGCGTCAGCCTGGGCATCATGTGGATAGCCCACGCCCTGCTGAAGCTATTTGTATTTACCCTGCCCGGCACCGCGCAGTTTTTTACCAGCATAGGTTATCCGGGCTTTCTCGCTTACCCAGTGTTTGCGCTGGAATTACTCGGTGGCCTGGCACTGGTACTCGGCATCTACAGCCGTCAGGTTGCGCTGGCACTGGTGCCCATCATGGCGGTTGCCGCTACTGTGCATTTTGGCAATGGCTGGGTGCATACCAGTCCTAACGGTGGCTGGGAATATCCAGTGTTTCTGATCGTGACATCAATCGCGCTCTGGTTACTCGGTGATGGTGCCTTTGCCCTTCGTCGTAGCTCACGCTTTTCACTGGCATAAAGGGGAAAATCATGGGCAACAAATACACCCTGATCAGCCACAAGCTTTGCCCCTATGTGCAACGCGCGGCCATTACCCTCGCCGAGAAAGGTCTGGACTTTGAACGCATAGACATAGACCTGGCGAACAAGCCTGACTGGTTCCTGCAAGTGTCACCACTGGGCAAGACACCAGTGTTGCTGGTGGATGGACAAGCCATCTTTGATTCAGCAGTCATATGCGAATACCTGGATGAAACCACGCCACACCGCCTGCATCCGGAAGCTGCACTGGAAAGAGCGCAACACCGCGCCTGGATAGAATTTGCCTCAGCCACCCTGAATAACATAGGCGGTTTTTACAATGCCGCAGATGCGCAGATTTTGAATGCCAAAGCAGAGGAACTAAAAACGAAGTTTGCACAACTGGAAAAGCAGCTAGGCGATGGGCCTTATTTTTCAGGAGAAAATTTCAGTCTGGTGGATGCCGCATTTGCGCCAGTGTTCCGCTATTTTGATGTATTTGAACAGATAGCAGATTTTGAATTTTTTACTGACCTTCCCAAGCTAACAACGTGGCGGCAAACCTTGCAGGCACGGGCTTCAGTACAGGCTGCTGTCAGTGAAGACTACCCTGCTTTATTAAGCGCTTTCTTGCGTGCACGTCATTCTGCTTTATCAGCTTTGATGCAATAAAAAAAGTGCAGATTTTTCTGCACCTTTTTTACATCTCAAACAATCATAGATTATTTTTCAAGAATTCCCATTTGGCTTTTTGCAGTGACCACATGGTCCAGTCGCCACGCGGGCCATGGCCAGCACCCGGATACAATTGCAGGCTGTAATCCTTGCCATTCTTGATGAGTTCATCAATGAACATGATGGTATTTTGCGGGTGAACATTGTCATCCATGGTGCCATGCATGAGCATGATCTTGCCACTCAGGTCCTTGGCAGCTTTCAGCACACTGCCCTTGTCATAGCCTTCTGCATTGTCCTGTGGCAGGCCCATGTAGCGCTCGGTATACACGCTGTCATACAAGCGATAATCCGTGACTGGCGCACCGACGAAACCTATCTTCCATGCCTTGCTATGGGTCATCGCATAAGAAGTCATATAGCCACCATAGCTCCAGCCATTCAGGGCTATCCTGTCCATATCTGCCCAGCCCTGCTTGCGCAACCATTCCAGGCCATCAAGCTGGTCCTGCAATTCAAGCTGGCCCAGTTTTTTGTGTATCGGCCAGGCACTGGCAAGACCCTTGTTGCTGGCGCTGCGGTTATCCAGTACCCAGACGACATAGCCTTGCTGCGCCAGGAAATGGTGCCAGAGATTGCTGCTCCAGCGGTCAACGACTTGCGGTGCCATGGGGCCAGAGTACAGATGCTGGTAGACCGGGTATTTCTTTTTAGGATCAAAATCCGGTGGCAGGAACAGCAGGCTTTCCATGAGGAAGCCATCACGCGACTTGATTTGTTGTTGGGTGACTTTGCCCAGTTTCAGGCTTTGCATTTTTTCTGGCACACCTGTATCATCGACCAGTTTTTGCGATATACCTTCTGCATTGAATACGGCCTGCTTTGGTGCTTGTTTGAGACTGCTCCAGCTATCGATAAAATGCGTATAGGCACTATTCCAGCGTGCATTGTGGGTGCCTGATTCTGTCGTCAATCTTTGCAGCTTGCTGCCATCGAGATTGACTGCATACACATCATTGCCTATGGGGTTGCGTTCATTGGCTGCAAAAAACACTTTGCCTTTTGCTTCATCGACACCATAGACGCTGCGGATATCCCAGTCGCCTTTGGTGATTGCGCCCTTGAACTGATATTGCTGGTCATAGCGATACAGGTGATGGTGACCGGTACGATCAGATTCCCAGATAAAGCTGCCGTCTTTCAAGAATTGTGGCAAAGGCAGGCGCTCCACCCAGGCAGGGCTGCTCTCGCGCAGTAAATGCCTGCTGCGGTATTGCGCATCATACAGGCGCAAGTCCAGCCAGGTTTGCACGCGGTCTTGCCAGGATGCCAGCAACTTGCCATCTGGTGTCCAGCCCACCTGGACGATCAGGGTTTCCTTGCCTGCATAAGGGTTTTCAGTCCAGCTGGTTTTGCCGCTCATATCAACGACACCCAGTTTGACTTCAGGGTTAGGGTCACCGGCCTTGGGATAACGGGTGCGCTCGCTTTTGATGGGTTGCGCATGGTCACCGCTGAGGGTGTAGACCGGCACCTTGCTCTCATCAAAACTCAGGTAAGCGATTTTTTTGGAATCCGGTGCCCACCAGAATGCGCGCAAGTGGCCGCGGCCATAAATTTCTTCCGTATAGACCCAGTCCAGACGGCCATTGAAAATGGTTTCGCTACCGCCCGTGGTCAGGCGTTTTTCTGTGGCCGTGGCGAGGTCCGTCAGATAGATGTCATTACCCTTCAGGTAGGCGACCGATTGCAGGTCGGGCGAGAGGATGGCCTCATCTTCAGCCTGGTCCGGGGTATGGGTCAGCTCTTTGACTTTGCCCTGTTTCAGGTCCAGCAGCCACAAATCATTTTTATAGGTGAACAGATAAGATTTCAAGTCTGGCTTGAACTGCGGTGTCAGCTTGTCGACCTGGGCCTTGGCTTCTTTTTCTGGTATGCCTGCGGCTGTCATCAGGGCCAGGATATTGCCATCGGCAGCCAGGGCCTGTTTTTCCCAGCTGGCGGGATTAACGACAAATTGCTGGACTATGCCATCCTTGCTTTGCGTTTCTATCAAACGGTTTTGCGCATCCCAGACCAGGCGTGTCAGTGGTTTGGTATCGAATTTTTCTTTTTTTGTCGGGTGATACAGCATCTCAAGGCTGAGCATGCCGTCATGCGTCTGAGTTTGAGCCTGAGCCTGCGCTGCCGTCGCGATCAGCAAAAGCGGCAAGATGCCATGTGTGAAACGGATTTTCATGAATTCCCTCAATATTTTTATAATGGATATAGCAGCCAGAGTGTAGCGCCCTATCCTGACTAAGACTATTTCGCTTCCACACAGTTCACCGCAAGGCATTGAACAAGACAAAGCTCAGAAAAAAGCCCGCCTGCTTTAAAAATCTAAAGGCAAGCCTGTATTATGGTGATTTTTATTTGCCAGCCAGATATGCCATGACCTGAGACAGGCGCTGTTCTACGCTGCCACTGACGCATAAAAAGGGCAAGGCGCGCTGTGCCAGTTGCTGTTTATACCATTCCTGCTGATGCAGGCGGAAAGCCTGGTCCTGGCGTGTGCCATCCTGTATCAGGGGGATATCGATATCGCACAGGATGATGAAGTCATATGGCGTATTTGCCATGTCTTGCAAGGCGTCAGAAGCTTGTTCAAACATCGCCAGGCTATACAGCAGTGTCGTCAGTGGTGAAGTATCACAGACCAGCCACTGCTTTGCCTGGGTACGCAACTGATCTTCCAGCGCCAGCTGCCTCACCGCGATAGCTTGCATATCTTCAAATCCCAGTTGCCCCTGTTTTTCTACCCACAGCTCACGTCCGTACTCCGGCACCCACATTGTTTGCAAATGCCGGGCAAGTGCCGCGGCCAGGGTAGTCTTGCCACTGGACTCTGCCCCCAGCAGGCAAATCTTTCTGACGAAGCTGGCATACACATGTGGAGACAGATAGGCTTTATTGGCGTGGGGATCAAGGCGTACTCTGGTGCCAGAAACCGGCACAGTAATACGCTGCTGATCGAGCTTAATATGCCTTACCTCAGGCAGGTCAGGATCATGTTGCCGGAAGCGCTGTGTCAATACAGCAGCAAAGCCATCACCATAATCTTCGCTGGTGAAAACAACATCAACCGCAGTTTCCAGTAGCTCCAGGCATAACCAGGCGACGAACTGCCGGTGCATATCTTCAGCAGCATCATTGTGCGGAACTTCAGGGATCAGCTGGATACTGCGTTCACTACACAGGCGCTGCAAGATTGCATCATCGATGACCAGCCGCCGGATATCCGGGAAGGACAACGCCAGCCAGCGGTCACGCTCTGACGGGCCACATAAGGGAAACTCCGGCTTGGTATAACTGATCACCAGCAAATCTTCACATGCCGCAATTGCCTGTTCTATGAGGTATTCATGCCCCTTATGCAAAGGACAAAACTTACCGACGATCAAACCACGTTGAAATGATTTACTCATCTGGCCTCGGCCACAAAAGCAATGGACTGATCACTGTTCAGGTTTTTTCGCCATGCCAGCCAGGACACAATGGCATTGATCCAGTAAGCCGCATACAGGAAAGCCGTCAGATACAATTCTCGGCTGGCATACAGGGGCACGGCGATGGTATTCACCAGCAGCCAAAACACCCAGGTTTCCATACGTCTTTGCATCAATAGTATTTGCGCAATGATGCTGAAAACCAGCACCGCAGAATCAACAAAGGGGGCATAAGCCTTGGTCCAGTAATAGAGGAGTGCCCCATAAGCCAGCGTCGCCAGCAAACCCACAGGGACAGACCAGAGATAACTGGCCTTGCCAGCCCTGGAAATTGGCAGAGGCGTGCCATTGCGCCCTTTCTGCCACTGCCACCAGCCTGTGATGCTGGTGATGATAAAAAACAATTGCAGCAATACATCGGCATACAACAAGGCGTGGCCAAATACCAGGGCAAACAGGATACTGCCTATGATGCCTGTCCACCAAGTGTGTACGCTATTACGTCCTGCCAGAATGATGGAGGCAGTGGTGACTGCATTGGCAGATAATTCTAAAGCTGAAATCAAGGGTAAGCGCCTTCCAGGTCGGATGTGTATTGCAGTATTTTATTATCGGTCGTGATCGTTTCTACCGTCAGTTGCCGGATATCGAACAAGCCTGCCAGCGCCTGCCTTGCATCTTCAGCGAGATGCATGACGGAAGCTGCCAGCCGTATGACGCTGCTGCCATCTGCACGCTGATGAAAACCATATTGCGGTAGTGGCAAAGCCTGTAATGCATGGGTGATATCGATATTATTGACCCAGGCACCAGCCCTGGTTTGAAACCGGACGGGTGAACGGCCAGCCAGGTCCAGCAGCATGGGGCCTTTGACACTGGTCGTCATGGCAGCAAAATCCCCGGTACGGTAACGCAGCAGCGGCATGCAGAAATTGAAGCCCCCAGACAGGCAAATTTCACCTCGCTGGCCCGCTGCCACAGGTTGACCATCGCTATCGAGTATCTCTACATATAATTCTGGCTGCAATAGCAAATGACCACCAACAGCGGCATCATACACAGCCACAGGCCCGACTTCATTGAGAGAATAGATATCCAGCACAGGACAGCGAAAGCGCGTCTCCAGCATCTGGCGCATGCCAGTTGACATGGCCATGGATACCGAGATCAGGGCGCGCGGCAAATTTGTCAGTTCCAGCTTTGCCAGTTCGGCAAATGAGAGCGGGTCACCGGTCATGACTTCTGGTGCCAGCGCATCCAGATAGCGCGCGCGGTCCTCAGGTTTGCGCCAGTCATCCACATGCAAATTGATCTTGGCCAGGCCAGAATCATCCATGGTGGGTGTCACTGAGGTATAGGTAAAACAGCGTTGCTGGAAACCCACCAGTACCACGCCGACTTGCCCGCGTCCGTGTCGTAGCGTGATGCCATTCAGCAGCAAAGCCCGTTTGTGGAAAGTAAGGTAACGTGCCGCCACGACAGGATGGGAAGCGATGAGCATGGGGTGACCAGTCGTGCCCGTGGTGCGGAAATTGATGAGCCTTTCCAGGGGCACAGTATCAGGCACAAAGGCAGCTATGTCTGCTGCCAGGTCGGCACGGTTGACAGGCGGTATGTCTGCAAATTTCGCAGGAGCAGAACCCAGTGCCCGGTAATACGGGACATGGGTAAATACATGTGCAATGAATTGTCTGAGCCAGTCAGGTATCAGTTCCTGGCTCCATGTGATAGGCTGGTCTACATGCTTTTTTTCAAACTCACGCAGTTCTGCCACTTCATGGTCAAGCAGGCGGTTACCGCTCTGATTGCGGAAGGTCGGAGCAAATGGATGCTCGGCCATGAAATCCAGCATGGCCTTGCCATGTCCGGACAAGGTCGGATAATTGCTGATCTCTTTTGATGTACCCAGGCTCATTCACGCGTCCACTTGTCCGCAGATTCTTCTGCCGCTTTCTTCGCCAGCGCTTCACGTATGGCACGTGCACGCTGTTCCGCTGCGCGACTGGCTTCGACAAGGCGGCGGCGCTCCATGCCGCTGATGCTGGATAATCTGTCTGTTGCCTGCGCCAGGCTTTCGCCCTCAGGCCGGTAATTCAAGCGCGCCAGCACTACCCTGGCGAGTTCTTCTCGCCTGTCGGGGTCACTGGTAAATTTATGCGCGGCAGTGGCTGCTGCCAGTTCAGCCACGGTCTGCTCAAGTATGCTCATGAACTGTGCCGCTGGCAAAGCTGCCCTGATAAACCATTCATCTGCCAGCAACCAGGTCGTAATCATGGTCAGAGCCAGGCGGTTTCTGTCTTTACCGGCATCCATGCCATCAAATCTTTCCAGATTATCCAGCGGCGTTGCATTACCCAGCATGCGCATCACGTCGTTAACCAGTGCTGCCACGGCGACGCCTTTATTGTTTTTCGCCATGCGCGGTTCATCAAGGAAATCTGGCGGTATGTTTGCCAGCCTGTGCGTCAGGGTTTCCAGTATGGGGCCTATGTTATCCATGCTTTTTTGCTTACCTCAGATAATGTTGCTGACTGAAAACGCGGGCGAATTCCATCAGTTGCTCGAAGCCGGTAATGGCATGGATATGCCAGCCCTGTTCATCGCGGGCACGCTTGAGGTCTTGTGGCACCTGTGTATAGTATCTGGATTCTTTTTCCCAGTCTGATGGCAAATTCAGGGCCATGCTGCCACCGGCACGTCCTTTTTCCAGAGCCATGGCGGAGATATCCCAGCCATCATTGCCGCGCTCATCCTTATCGAACATGGTGGTAATACCATCGTCGGAAATCATCAGTATATGCACAGCTCTGTCCTCCGGTTTTCTATTGGCAAAGGTGTCGCGCATACGTGGTATGGGGAAGCAAGTTGCACCGCCAAAAAAACCGGTCAGCACACTGAGTATTTCTGCATCGTCGCGCACAAAGCCATTGGTTTGCAGGGTCTGGTTCTTGCCACTCCACAAAGTCACCTGTACACGCGAACCTGCGCGCAAGGCTGACATGGCGATGATGGCACCCGCCAGTGTCAGGTAGGAGGTATGTGTCTGCGGGTTGGGCATGGAACCGGAACTATCTACATACATGTCCAGGTCTACCGGTATATGTCCGGGATCTTTACCCTGCTCGTTGCCGTAAGCGCGCTTTACCGTGGTCAGGCCAGGGATGGGGCGTGGCGACTGTAGCAAAGTCTGCAGCCAGTCTATCTCATCAAAGGGTTCGCCTATATCCCATTGTTCCAGCCCTTCCAGTTGCGGTTCTGGTGACAGCGGCCTGGGTCGCTTGGGGAAAGGCACCAGATGTGGCAAGGCGCGTTCACGGTAATAGCGTATGGCAATTTCATGATCCGACATCTGTATGCCTGCGGCCCTGAGGATTTCGCCATATTCATAAGGCTCGCGGGTTTGTCCTGATGATGAGGATGCCGTGTTTTCATCTGGCTGCGTCCTGACTTCATCGACACCTGATACCAGCGGGTCATTGGCCGGGTGGATGGCACCATCGATTTCATCCGCCTCTATCTCCTGTGCTCCTATGGGTTCACAACCGGCTGCGGCATCTTTGGTGTCATGTAAATGTGCAAGCGCTTGCTGGCTGGCACTGGCTTCATTATCGGCAATCAGATAGGGCAACAACAGCGTGGCAAACTTGCCTGCGCCATGCATCCAGTCACCTGCATACACGCGTATCAGACGAGCGCCCAGCCAGGCGTCGGTATCCATTTCTGTGCTGACTTCTTTGGTGGGGATCAGGCTGCCTTTTTGCAGTTTCCATAATTGCTCATAGATGCGCATGTATAGCGCCCAGACCTGGCTGGCAGTTGCGGCATTGTCGCCCTGGTCTTTGCCATCCTTGTCTTTACCATCTTGTGCCAGACGCAGATAAATATCGGCCATGCGCAAACCTGCCTGTCTGTGCAACCTGTCATTGATATACAGGTCGGTGTACAGATTGGCGACCATGGGAGCAAATTTTTCCAGCGTGGGCAAGGCGCGGCGTATCCGGGCCAGCAGGCGAAATTGTTCAGTGACACTGCCCGGCGCAAAAACATGATGGCCGACTTCATGCGCCAGAATTTCCACGGCATAGTCTTGCAAACCCAAATGCTGTATGCCTTCCAGATCGACCACCACGCTTTGATCAGACAAACGTATCATGGCAAAGCTGCCGCTCAGGCCCTCTTGCGAGGCGGCAAGACGGCTTTCACACAATAGAGGCTCATGCAGGCGCGTGAACCTGCTCCAGGCCGCCAGTGCCTGTGGCCAGGCTGCCTGCCATGCAGCGAGTAGTGTCTGCTGAACTGCAGTTTGCTGAGCTGCAGTCTGCTGATCTGTGGATGGCGTATTCATTACAGTGGATACAGGCTGATGCCATAAGTATACGGTGAACTGACAGCGACCGTATGCAGATTGCAGGTCAGGGCCAATTCTTTGACTGGCAAGTTCAGGACATGTTTGCCACGCCTGGTTTGCAGGATATTGCCCTGGCAACTGACACCGGTTGCCCCAGCCGTAATATCCAGCACTGCGCCATGCTCAAACTCATCCTTGCTGGATGGATGCAAGACTGCGCCGTAAACATCGGCCATCAGCAAGAAATAGCGGTCAGCACTTTTTACCCAAAAGCCATATTCACAGGCACGCAATTCTGGTGGCGCAGGGAAGGCGCCGCCGAAACCGGTGAACTGGCCTGTGGTCATGCCCTGCCCTGTCGTATAGCTGTACTTAATCCTGGCCGCAGTATCAGGGCACCACCATGGGTCTTGCTGCATCTGTTTTTTTATTTGTGACCATTCGCTACCTGGGTCTGCACCCAGCAATTGCAATAACAAGGCTGGTGGTAAAGTATCGGCGATGGCCATGGCACCATCCCTGAAATGTGCCATGCCAGCACGCCATGCCAGTATCTGCCCGGTGGCCTGCAAGGCTGCCAGGCTGGTGATTTGCGGCGCGATGTGTTTCATTTCCTCCTGCCACTGATCGATTCTTGCGCTCGAAGTTTTTTCTATATTCAGTGCGGCATTGGTCAGCAGGGCAATTACTTCTGTTGGCGCATTCACCAGGATGTGGACATAGGCTGGCAACAAGTCTTGCCATACGCGATCAACAACCTTGCTGCGCGCACCGGCCCCAGTCAAAGCCTGGCCAACCAGATCCAGCGTAATATCGTAGGCAGTCAGTGCAATGACGGCCAGCCTGTCTGGCATATGCGCAGTGACGGCTTGCATGACGGGGGCCACGCTGCCTTGCAAAAAATCAGCGAGAGCCTGCACATCAAAAGCGGGATAACGCCGCCTGGCTTCAACTACCCTGGCATTGAACTGGCTGCGTCCTGCTGCCAGTACCTGAGCAAATGGTCCGGATATCATTGAGAGCGCAGCCACTTGAGATAATTGGTATAGCGCTGATGCAGGTATTTCAGCTTGAGTAAATCATCATATAAATGGCCATATAATTTACGACCTTTGACGCGATCACCGATCAGGCGTTCTATCCTCATCAGCCTGGCCCTGGTATCGCGTTCGCTGACATCATTCAGGCCTTGCGCGAATTCTGCCGCCAGCTCTCCTACCGGGTCATCCCTGTCCAGATCAAGGCGATTGAATTCATCATTCGAGAGATCAAACAGGCGGCGCAACCAGCCCAGACGGTCAGTCTTGTAGGCGGCATTTTCCGGACGCGAGAAAAATGGCGCATCGATATCGGGATGCAGTTTATCCAGCAAAACAAAGGGCAAAACCTGGCGCAGGTCATCCAGCTCCACACTTTTATTGCCACGGAAATAAGCCAGCGATTTGGCGAAAATCAGCAAGGTCATGAGATTACGCACCGATACGCCATTCATGGTCTGGCAACCCAGGTCCTTGAGGCGGTCGCGGCCATTGTCTGCGGCTACGAGCTGGCCCCAGTCCATGCCGGATAAACGTGCAGTGTCCTTGGTCATGTACTCAAACTGGGCACCAGCGGTTTCAAACAATTCAAACTGACTGCAAAAGAATTCCAGCCTGTGCCTTACTTCTGGCGGCACTTCTATCTGGCGGATTTCTTCGGCGGCACGGTCCACTTCTTTTTCGGTGAAGATCAATTCACGCGGCATCAGTTCTTCTGGCCGTATATTTTCTTCTATGCGCACCAGCAAGTCGTTCAGGAAACGCGGGTTGAAAGCCAGTGCCTGCACGGTCACATCTATGCGGTCACGCAGGGCATCTATCACCTGATAAGTGCCACCACCCTGGTCATCATTCGCCGTCAGATACCAGGCTGACTCGGGGCATTCAAAAATCTGTCCCAGTACCTCGGCATAATTGTCGCCCATCACGGTCAGCAAGGCGCTTTGCGTGCGGGTGGGAATGCGGTTATATTCATCGACGATCTTGACACGCATGCCCAGCCATTTGCGCCAGGCGATGCGGATATCATCCATATTCTGCGCTGCCATCAAATCTGCTGGCAAAGGATTACCCAGCAGATCGGCTATCGTCATTTGTGGATGACCATGCTGCATGGCACGGCGTACATCGCGCACAGGTGCACCAGATAGTACGCCCATCAGGATAGCACTGGCCGTCTTGCCGCGCCCTGGCCCGCCAACGAAGAGGCATTTTTTGCGGGTAACAAAAGTCAGCAGCGGCAACAGGATAAAGCTGGAATAACTTTGCGCTGATGGCAGCGTCAAAGTGCGCTTGCTGTCGCCTACCGCATAAGTCTGGCTGGGGCCTTCGTTATATTCAATATCATAGTGCGGGCTGATGATGGCGTTATTGACTATCCAGAAGTAAGCCTGGCGCAATTTTTCATCAAGAGCCTGTTCACCTGCCACCGCTGCTGTACTGCTTTGCACCGGCCCCTGGTACAGGGACGCCACATCAAACTGCCGTGGCTTGACCACAGGCTTGGGATTGGTGGGTGCTTGCGAAATGCGGTTGAAGATATTAAATGGCGACATCAGGGTTTTCCAGGTGTTTATTTAATGAGTGTCCAGCATTTTTCCATACAAAGACTTGTATGTGACAAAAATGCTTCAGGATGTCATTTTAAACATGCGAGAAAAAAATGGCGAATGCAAAGAGTGTAAGCAAGTGTGATGGCAGCCAGAAAGGCTCATGCCGTATCATCAAGCTAAAAGTAGGGGTACAGGGAGAATGAGGGAAGGCTGGGGAAACAGAAAATGCAGAATAAAGGCGGATACAAGCTGGTTTCATTTCTGTTTGATTTGGCCAGTTTCACTTGTTTTGCTGACTGACCCTTAGCCGGGGGTCAGTCAGTAGCAGAATGTCTGCCAGGAAACCAGACGAAGCCTCAAAGCTTAATAAGTCAGTGTGATCGTAACGCTATCGCTATAGACGCCAGCATCAGCAATTTGGCCACTGGGTACACGGCCATATACTGAGACAGACTGCGCAGCGCCTGTACCGGTACCAAGCAGGGTATCAGTGCCGACTGTATTACCCCAGACTACGCTGCGGCCAGAATCTTTGTACAAAGAATAATTCAGCGTGCCGCTGACCGAACCGGTCATTTTCCTGACAGCAGTAGATGCACCAGACCCACCGCCTGCATCCATGCCGATATTGTAGGCAGTGCCATTGGTGCAGGTGATGCTGATGGCTGCACTATTATCGATCTGGGTTGCTGTATAGCTGCCGAAAGCCATAGACGCACCGGTGACCGAGCATGCTGACAGTACTGTAGATGATACTGACAGTGTGCCAGTAGAAGTGGCGGCGAAGCCGTTTGCTGTTGTGCACAGGCACAATACTGTCAGCAGTTTGGCGATTTGGCGGCGGTTGTTGGCGTTGAACATGATATTTTCCTCTGGCTATACTATTGGGCTGGTGTCTGGCTTGTGTCTGGTTTGTATCTAGTTTTGAGCTTGTTTTTTCAAGAATCTGAATAACTTTGCTGTGACTAAACTTTATGCCATGCAAGCTTGCCTTGATATCAGGGGAAACCTGAGTTTTGGTTTTTTCAACTAAGGGTTTTCCTGATGAAAAAAACACATCTTTCCATAATGCTCGCTTTTTTACCCTCGCATATAGCTAATAAGTTAACAATATGGTGACAGTATCGAGGTAACTACCTGCCTTGACGTTCTGTTTGGCAGTGATGCGCCCATAGACAGAATAATTCTTGACGACTGGTACGACCACATTGAGCAGGTAACCATCGCTGACGATACCGGAACCCGCCGTGCCGTCACCCCAGACCGTCGTGCGCCCGGCATTGCTGTATAGCTGATAAGCCAGTTGTGAACTGCCACTGGTCATCAGCCGTGACGAAATAGTGCCCGTCATGCCGGCATTGAGTTTGACGGTGTAACTGACGAGTACCGATACCAGCGCATTGCAGGTCACAGTCACTGTGCTGCTGATATCGGAAGGTGTGTTCGAGAATGGGTCATAATTACTGAAGGCCACAGGCAGTGCCGAGACAGTACAGGTCAGTGCCTGCGCCTGCTGGCTGGCAGCCAGCATCAAGATAAAGAATAGTTTGCAAAGATGGCGCATGATCATTTACAGGTAAGTGGGCCTATGACAGGTATGGTTTCGTTTTGCGGAATGCTGCCAGGATCGAGACGGCATACTGCGCCACTGGCTGTGATGATTTCCAGCGTGCCTTCAATTTGCAATTCAGGGAAATAAGTTTCGCCGTCATAGCCAACGATGGCCGTGTGCCCGCCCTGCTTGAGTTTCACGGTACTGCCTACTGCCAGGAATTTACCCTCGCTATCCTTCAGGATGATGCGTACACCCAGGCTCTTGGCAAGTTTAAAGCGCACGACCACGCCGTTGCGGTCTTGTGGCTTGATGGTGAATTCCGAAGCGCCTACCTGTACATCCAGTGGCAAGTCCCTGAGGTCCAGGGAAATCTTGTTGGCTTCATAGGCACGCAAATCAGGGATCAGTAATTTCCCGCGCTGGTCCGTCCTGCCCACCAGGCGGTTTTCAGCGTAGACGGCAACATTGCTGACGCCATTGGTATCGACTACCGCAAAGCTGTCATCCACCCAGTTGGACAAAAACAGGGAATTGTCTGCCCATACCAGTGCGCCGCGCACATTGGCGCGCTGGCTCAATAAATTGCCATTTTGCGCCACTGCAAAACTGGCGCGCGCTGCATTGGAACGGTAAGAAAATTCAGCCAGCCTCTGCGTAAAGTCGCCTTCATTATCCTGCAACTGCCAGCCTATATCTCCAACGAGATTGGCCGGGCGGGAAGCCTGCAGAGAAAAATTGCGCAAGCCACTACCGGATGTATAGGTGCTGCTGACACTGTCTTTCTCGCCCAGTGCCATTAGCAAGCCTACGGTTAAACCATAGCTGTGATCAGTACGGTTCTTGTATCCTGTCAGGAAAAAATTGGTACGGTTGAACAGGGACTTGAAGTAAGAAAAAGAAATGATGTCAGCATCCAGCGGCCTTAGCTCTGGCATGCTTTCTGTGCCTGGCAAAGTGGTCCTGGCAGAGGTATAAGCCAGATTGAAGGAACCATATTTTTGCGAGTACAAGCCCATGCTCATGGTCAGCAGCGAGCGTGGGACGGGTATGCCAAACATGGCACCGATGTCGCGATAATGCCGGTCAGCCTGGGTCTTGGAAATAGAGAAACTGGCATTCGCAGCCCGCCTTTCAAACCCCAGCAGATATTGCCTGCCCAGATTGTCTGCCGTTGCACTGCCACTGACTGCAGCACTGAGCACACCCCATTCGTGGAACGCGCTGGTCGCCCCTATGCCAGCCTGACGCAGGCCTGATGTCGCTTCTGCATGCCCTTCTATCGTCACCGTGGGTGACCAGCCGTAGCGCACTGAAGCTGAGGTGGCCGCACCGCCATAATCACTGCTCTGCAAGCCGTAATTTTTGCGTATGGAACCAGCTTCTATGGAGTAAGACAGCAAGCCATCGCGCAATAATTTTTCACTGGCGTAAAACGGGATATTCCTGAATGTCTGGCGACCCAGCGCATCCGTCACGGCGATGGACATGGTGCCTGCGCCAGTCGCGACAGGTGGACGACGTATCTCAAAAGGCCCGGGTGGCACGGTCTCGGACAACTGGCGTATGCCATTGAGGAACAGGTCAACATTCGATGCCACCACCGCTTCGCCGCGCAAATCCGGGGTGGGGAAAGTCACCAGGTCAGGACGCAGGGCGAAGTCTGTCGATAGCTGTATCCCACCCATGCGCACTGGCCTTGACCATGGCAAACCATTGCTGATGAAGTCGCCAAGCCGGTAGCGCTGCAAGCTATTGGGATTGGAGTAAGTGTAAGTGCTGTCCAGACGCAGGGAATTTGTTTTACCTTCGTGTGCATAGGTCAGACCGGTACTGCTGAAAACATGAGGACCGTAAAAAGCCCTGGCCTCGGCCAGCGCACTGACAGCCTTGCTGCCGCCGCTCTGGGACGCCAGTACATCATAATTGAGTAAGGCCCCAGGATATTTGTCTGCCAGGGCAACGGTTTCGCTTTCTGATGTGGCCGTATTCAATTGGGTGGTGTTGAGCAGATCTGGCCGCACCCGGATACTGATTTTTTGCGCGGCCATATCAAGTTGAAAGTCTTCTGCAATACTGGATAAATCAACTTGCTCTTTCGATGTCGTATTCAGGCGCAAACCGGCGGACTGCAATTCATCGGGGCTGACAAACAGCTTGCCCGCCCTTCTGGTAAATTGCAGCACAGTCTGGGTTTGACGCCCGTTCACGCTCACCTCCAGCAATAATATCTCGTCTGCTGGCGCAGCTTCAGGCTGACCCGCCAGGCAAAAGAATATGGCACACACGGCCAATAATCTCATGGCGATACTGTGGTTTCCACTTCGACAGGCCCGGTATCGGCTGTCGCATATATTTTCACGGGCAACCCGGCCTTGAGTCCGGCACTGGATTCAAATTCATAGCGTCGTTTGGCACCCGCCAGAGCATAAGGGTTGGCGGCCACCTTGGGCACCAGGCGTTTTCCATCTGGCAGGGCGAGACTGAGATTGAGCAGCTTGGTTCTTTGCCCACCCTGGTTTTCCACAACGATGGCCTGTTTGCCACCGGCTTCAACCTTCCAGTTTATTTTCGCTGCCTGCATTTTTTCAGGCTGGAAAAACACGGGCATGGAAATTCGGAACTTGAACGCAACTGCGGCCTGTTCCTTGCCAGGAAGTTCATCGATCAACAGGCGATAGGCCAGCTCGACCTTGCTGGACAGCGGCTTGCGCGAGATGACGCGTATCACCTGAGCAGCGCCTGGCTCTATGCTGAACATGGGGGGGCTGATCAGCAGGGCTTCTGTGCTGTTGAGCTGGTCGTCATTCTCAAGCTGCGTCCATTCATAGCCACGAACCTGAAGGGAAACCGGATGATCATCCTTGTTGACGATGCGTATGACACCAGCATTACGGTTCATGCTCAATTCCAGCACGACCGGGGCAATTTCAAAATTGGAGGCATGGGCAGGTAAGCTTCCTGCCAGGAAACCTAGGCCTATCATTAAAACACATGCATAAGGAAACATGACGTCTCCTCCATCGCGAGGTTTTACATCAATAGGTCAGGGTGATACTTACTACTTCATTGTAATTACCAGGTGCTACTACCTGACCAGCCGGGATGCGACCATATACAGGCAGATTTTGCATATTGCCATTACCAGTACCGGTGATGGCATGATTGTCGGAGGCGCTTCCCCACAGCTTGCTGCGGGACTGATCCTGATACAAGGCATAGCTCAGGGCTGCATTCGCCGGACCTGACATTTGCCTCATACCCGCATTAGCGCCACTCCCACCGCCCAGGCTCAGCACATATGTGGTGCCTTGCGAACAATTCACACCGATATTGCCAGCTTGCTCAACGGCTGCTATTTCATAATTACCAAAAGATACTGCGGAGCCATTGACTGTACAAGTTGGGACAACCACTGCAGATACTGCCAGGCTGGCAGTACGAGTTTCTGCCAGCGCTGGGTTGAGTATAGCAAGAAAGCCAACAATCATTACTAAATTAGTTATTGAATTTGGCAATTCTTTTGATTTGTTAGAAAAAATACACATATCCTGATATGAGGTGGGCGAGACAATTTTTACTGCTCGGGCATGCAGCAGGCAACAAACTCCTCACTGGTAAACAGATGTTGACCAGCATGAGGATATGCATTTTTGACAAAAAATTACACTTAATTCTATAATAATTGCTAATATCTATTTAACAAGCATACTTTTGCATCCCGATTAATTCGGGATACTTGATTAATTAATAACAATCTATGGGGACAAAACCCAGAGATGGCTGGATATCGCCATTATCCGCCATCTGCATGCAAAGTCGCTTTATTAAACAATATTTTTCCTTCTAACCAAAGTGGAAGGCAAGTAGCTCATGACCATACCACTGCGTGTACTGCTGGTAGAAGATGTCAGCGAAGATGCAGAACTGATCATCCGCGAACTCAAGCGCGGTGGCTTCGCCCCCGACTGGCAGCGAGTAGATAATGCACAGGCCATGCAGGATGCGCTGAAAGAAGCGAAATGGGATATCGTCATCTGCGATTATTCCATGCCCGCCTTTAGTGGCCTGAAGGCGCTGGATGTGCTCAAGCGCATGAAGATACATATCCCCTTTATCATCACGTCTGGCACCATAGGTGAAAATACGGCCATCGAAGTCATGCGTGCCGGGGCCGATGACTTTTTCCTCAAGCAAAATATCACTCGTCTCCCTCTGGCCATAGAAAGAGAATTGCGGGACGCAGCCCTGAGGCGCAAGAAACTGGCCAGTGAAACGGCTTTGCGCGAAATGCAGGTGCGCTTTCATGCTTTCATGAACAATGCGCCCATGCCGGCCTGGATCAAGGACAGGGATTTGCGCTATGTCTATGTGAACGCAGCCCAGGCCAGCTTCTTTGGAATGGCACCCGCAGAAATGCTAGGTTGCGATGATTTTGACCTGATGTCCATCGGTGCCGCACAGAACTCGCGCCAGCATGACGAGCAGGTACTGGCGAGCAATGACAGCCTGAGTACACAGGAAACCATTGCCGATGAAAGCCTGACGGCCAGGATACTCAATATCATCCGCTTCCCGCTGGGCATGGATGAAGGCGTGCCGCTGGTGGCAGGTCTGGCAATGGACGTGACCGAACAAGTGCATGACCAGGCCAGCCTGAAGGCTGCCAATCAGCGTCTGCAATTGCTATCTGGCAGCGTCATCGAAGTGCAGGAAAGGGAGCGCCAGCATCTGGCACGCGGCCTGCATGACGATGTGGGGCAATCACTGACTGCCCTGAAGATCATGCTGCAGGCCGCACAAAGGCTGGAGAGCGAAGAGCGTCATACCAGGCTGCAGGAAGGCATAGAACTGGTGTCCAGCATCCTGTCACAGGTGCGTACCCTGTCACTGGAATTGCGGCCACCCCAGCTGGATAACCTGGGCCTGGTATCGGCCCTGCGCTGGTATGTGGAAAGCAAAACCTCCAGTGATGGCTTGCACGGCTGGTTTGAATATGAAGGCGTGATCAGCAAGCTGCACCCCGATATTGAGAACACCTGTTTTCGTATCGTACAGGAAGCCATCACCAATATCCTGCGGCATGCCAAGGCAAAAAATATCTGGGTCAGGCTGGATAAGAATGAAAGTAATCTGATCTTGCGCATACGTGACGATGGCAAGGGTTTTGACGTAGACCAGGCGCGTGAAAATGCCGTACTAGGCAACAGCTTTGGTCTGCTGAACATGGAAGAGCGTGCCCTGCTGGTCGGCGGCACGATGGACATCACTTCATCACCCGGCGCGGGCGTGAATATTGATGTTGTGCTTCCTTTCACACCTCACATCAGGGGGCTGACATGATGAACATACGCGTTTTACTGGCTGAGGACCATGCACTGGTACGTAGTGGCATACATTCCCTGCTCAAGACCATGCCGGGCATGCAGGTAGTGGCAGAAGCGGCCGATGGTGCCGCTGCGCTGGCAGAGGCAGAAGCCCACAGGCCTGACCTGGCCATACTGGATATTGCCATGAAGGGCATGAATGGCATAGAAGCCGTGCGCCATTTCCGCGCCCGTTTCCCAGACGTCAAATTACTCATGCTATCGATGTACAGCAGCGAAGAATATGTGATGCAAGCCCTGAATGCAGGTGCCAGCGGTTATCTCTTGAAAGACTCAGCCACCTATGAGCTTGAACGGGCGATACGCCAGGTGATGCAGGGCCAGCGCTATCTGGATTCTTTCCTGTCACCGCAGGCGCTGGATCAGTACATGCGCAAGGTTGCTGAAAAAGGCACGAACATGGAAGTATTGACGCCCAGGCAAAGGCAGATACTGCAATTGATTGCGGAGGGCGACAACACCAAGGAAATCGCCTACCGCCTTAACCTCAGCGGCAAGACGGTAGAAACCCACAGGGCACAACTGATGGACCGTCTGGATATCCATGATGTGCCCGGCCTGGTACGCTATGCAATACGCGTGGGGCTGACCACGGCAGAAAAATAAGCTTATTGATATTGATACTGAAACTGTGGCTAAGGCTGGAGGAAGTTGAATACCGCACTCCCTCCCCTTCAGCTCACTTATTTCAGGATGGGGATGGGTGCTCAGTTGGGTGCCTTATTGGTGACCGTCCAGTACAAGCCAACCTGGGCCACGACATTCATGAAGGCATCAAAGTCCACGGGTTTGACCAGGTAGCTATTAACCCCCAGCTTGTAGCTTTCGGTGACGTCGGTGCATTCTGCCGAAGAAGTCAGGATAACGACCGGTATCGACTTGGTCTTATCATTTGCCTTCAGGTGTTTCAACACTTCTATGCCATCCATCTTGGGCATTTTGACATCCAGCAAAACCAGTTTGGGATTACCTGTCTGCCTCCTGCTATAGCCTCCGGCGCAAAACAGAAAGTCCAGTGCTTCTGCACCATCTTTTACCCAGGTCAGCTTATTGCCAAAATTATGCTTCCTCAATGCGCGCATGGTCATTTCTGCGTCATCTTCGCTATCTTCCACCAGCAGGATTTCTGCTGCATCGATGTCATCCATTCTGCTCTCCTACCGGTAATGAAAAAAAGAAACTGGCGCCCTCGTTGACACTGGACTGCGCCCAGATGCGCCCGCCATGACGTGTCAAGACCCTTTGTGTGATCGCCAGCCCCACTCCTGTCCCCTTGAAGTCGCTGGCATGGTGCAAGCGCTGGAATACGCCAAATAATTTATCGTAATATTCCATATTGAAACCGACGCCATTGTCTTTGACGCTATAGACGATATGATCGCCATCAACGGAACCGCTGATCTGCACCGAGGGATTATCACTCTTGCTACTGTACTTGATGGCGTTTGAAATCAGATTCAGCCATGCCTGCTTCAGCAAGGCACGGTCTGCCTGTGCTGCTGGCAACTCTTCGAGTTTTATTTCCGGCACTTTTTCTACCTGTTGCAATGACTCTTGTATGACTTCCCTGACCAGTGCGGTCATATCCAGATTGTATTTATGCACTTCTTGCCGGCCCAGACGTGAGAAGGCCAGTAAGTCATCTATCAAAATACCCATGCGCTGGCTATT
Source organism: Undibacterium pigrum (assembly GCF_003201815.1). GTDB lineage: Bacteria > Pseudomonadota > Gammaproteobacteria > Burkholderiales > Burkholderiaceae_D > Undibacterium > Undibacterium pigrum. The sequence continues at coordinate 276,220 of NZ_QJKB01000006.1, read as the reverse complement.
TTTACGGATGACAGAAAGATAGCGCAGTGCATCAGCATCGAGTTTGTTGCCATAGTCTTCTTCCAGCATGCGGCCAAAACCATCGATAGCTCGCAAGGGTGCTCGCAAATCATGGGAGACGGAATAACTGAAACTTTCCAGGTCTGCGGTACGCTCGGCAACACGCTGCTCCAGCGAGGCATTAAAGCCACTCAAATCCTGGTTCAGCTTGCCCAGCTCACTGGTTCTTTCTTCTACCTTCAACTCCAGGTCAAGATTGGCTTGCTGCAATGCCAGCTCCAGTTCTGAACGCTGCGCATTCAATCTTTTCAATAGCCAAAAAGCGTACAGCAGCATAGCGAAGCCCAGCATATTGCCGAGGATGATGACCATGGTGGTACTGGAGGTGCTTTGTTCTGACTCTTGCTTTCTTTGCTGCAGCAATTGATTTTCTGTATTCCTGAATTGCTGCATGATTTGTATCAGGGGACTGAAGGCCATGCCTACCCTGGTTTTTGCCGTGCCAGCTTCAGCATTGGCTGCCAGGGCCTGCCTGGCAGTATCCAGCGCGCCAGGTAACAGTTTTTCCAGATTAGCGAGTCTGTCACGCTGCAGGACATTGTCGCTGATGGCCTGTTTCAACTCCGCCATCTTGATCTGTATATTGCCAGCCATATCATCAAGTTCATGCCGCTCGTTAGCCGTGCCTGCCCTTGCCAGATAGCCAGCCATTTCATCAGAAATGATTTTCACTTCATAGGTATGCTCTACCCAGGTATTGCGCGCATCCTGCGCCCGCAAACTACCATAGGATACAAACATGGTGGTCACCAGCACAGTCACAGCCACACCAAGGAAGACATACAGATTTGACTCGCCTTTTGCGAGGGAATTCATTTCTGGTCTTTCCAGCATCAGGGCACAGGCAAACATGCTCATGGAAAAGCCCGTCATGAATGCCATGCGCGGGAAACCATACCAGGTGTAAGCCAGATCCAGCAAGAGCATATAACCGACCATGCCCAGCACACTGATGGTCAGCATCACCGCTGCCACGGTACGTGGCTTGATATAGAACTGATTATCAGAAGTACGCAGCAGACCTGCACCGCCGGCCAGGAAGGCCAGGGCGGTATTGGGCGCCATGCGGCCAGGCGAGGGATTAAGATCACTATACCAGCGGTGTACCGCAGCCAGATCTATGCCCAGACTGACATTGAAAAGATTTTCTATCAGCATCAGACCTGCGATGATGACGATCAAAATTCCTGCAATATTGCGTATCAAGGAGGTACGCGGGGAAAAATAGAGAGGCAACAGGAAAGCCAGGCCAGCCAGGAAAAAACAAAAGGCGGTAGGAAATACCATTGCGGTGCTGCTGGAAAATATCTTCACCAGATAGCTGTTCTGGCTAAGCCAGGCCGCCATGGTAACCAGGCTGATCAGGAGCAAGCCCAGACCAATTAAACCTACCGACTTGAGGCGTGTCATTTTTCGACTCCAATCAGATGCGTATGTGGATGAATGCAAATTCACCAGCAAGTTTCACTGTCGGCAGATCTATTAATGCTTATGTCAGGTCTTTCTTTGATGCATACAGCTACATGCCAGTTTTTTTACTGACCATGGCTGCTGTCACATCAATTTCAACGATTTTTTAATGCAATTTCAATAATTAACAAAATGAGAATACCAGAAAAATCTGGCATCGCCAAATAATGTCGCTTGCCGTTTATTGAAACAAAATCTGGCAGGAGTAAGCCGGACCGGCTTGAATCGAAAAAACTTTCAGGTGGTAACAGGCATTGCACTGAACTCTGCCGCGACTGGCTGCAATTCATCCACATCGTGTCTGTGCAGATAGACATGCTGGTCGAGTTCGCCATTCTTCAGAATTTGAAAGCACAAGCTATCGCCACCACCATTGCGTGCTATCAATATCAGATCATCGGGCAAGCCATAATGCTGCCTGGCTGTCTGCGTTTCATGGACGATGCTATTACAGCTACTCTTGAGTCTTCTTTTATCTGTAGTGTCATAAAAAGGATGTAAGTCGAAAACATCCTCAAAAATCTCAATGGAGCCGCCATTCCTCTGCATCATCCTGTTGCGAAATGAATCGGGGAAACGTATACCCAGTTCGGCCTCTGCCAACTCTATAAATTTTTCATCTAAGGTGAAGGCCATATGCGCTGTCCAGACTTTTACGGGAAATAAAAGCTTAACAAGTTCTGACGGTGGGAGAAATACCATGCCGCAGGGGAGGATGCAGAAATCTGAAGGTATAAAGAAAAAACCCACCGTTATTGCTAACGATGGGTTTTTAATTTGGTGCCGACTGCCGGAATCGAACTGGCCACCTGATGATTACAAGTCAACTGCTCTACCAAATGAGCTAAGTCGGCGAAACTTTTTTCGTTTTTGCTTCGTTGCCGTTGCATTCCCGAAGACCAAGATTATAGGCTACTTTATTATTTTTAGCGAGGGCTTTTCTGATTTTTTTTCAGATTTTTTTATTTCATCTGTAGAAACCTGATTTTCTACTGGGGCGGGCGTACTTTTTACAGATGCCAGGCCCAGCACGGGCTTGGTATTTTCTTCAACTTCTGCGGCGACTTCTTCATTTTCTTCTTCAGCTTCGCTGAGATCGACTTCAAAAGCCATACCCTGACCGTTTTCACTGGCGTAGACTGCCAGTACATTTTCTACTGGCACATAGATTTCGCGGGAGACGCCACCAAAGCGGGCTTTGAAGGCCACGGCATCATTGTCCATCTTCAGGCCGCTGGTTGCACCGAAACTGATGTTGAGTACGATTTCACCATTCCGGACGAATTCCATGGGGACACGGGCAGCATGATTGACCTTGACCGCCATGTAAGGGGTGAAGCCATTGTCAGTGCACCATTCATAGATGGCACGCATAAAATAAGGTTTGGTGGATATTTCTTGCATGGTTATACAATCGGTGAAAATGTACTTTAAGAGCTGCGCTAAGTTTACAACTACGTGTGCAACAAGGAAATGCCGTAATAAACGCTATCAGGCCTGCTTCAAGCATAGGCGTAGTGCCCAAAAACAACAAGGCTGATATGCATCAGCCTTGTTATCTTATCCTTAAAAGTCTTGCTTATCTGCGCATGACTTTTTCAGAAGGTGTCAGTGCTTCGATGTAGGCAGGACGGGAGAAAATACGTTCTGCATATTTCATCAAAGGAGCTGCTGTCTTCGACAATTCTATACCGTAGTGATCGAGGCGCCACAGCAATGGGGCGACAGCCACATCCAGCATGGAGAACTCATCACCCAGCATGTATTTGTTCTTGACGAACAAAGGTGCAAGCTGAGTCAGGCGGTCGCGGATTTCTGCGCGGGCCTTGTCCTGTACTTTGGCTGACGCGGTGTTCTTGTCATTTTCCAGAGTATGGACGTGGATGAATAATTCTTTTTCAAAATTGAATAACATCAGACGTGCGCGGGCGCGCTGCAGCGGGTCTGCCGGCATCAGTTGCGGATGCGGGAAGCGTTCATCTATGTATTCGTTGATGATATTGGATTCATACAATATCAATTCACGTTCAACCAGAATAGGCACCTGACCATAAGGATTCATGGTCGAGATATCTTCAGGCTTATTAAACAGATCAACATCGCGGATTTCAAAATCCATGCCTTTTTCAAACAAAACCAGGCGGCAACGTTGAGAAAATGGGCAGGTTGTACCCGAGTAGAGAACCATCATTTTTATAGTTCCTTAGAAACAATCAGGGCGAGGAGCCAGTTTTGCGCACCTCACCCCAGGGATTACACGTCCGTCTACGACGGAGAAAAACGGACGATCTCAAAAAATTCCTGGCCCGTGCTATGAATAGCGCAAGCCGGAAACCTTACATTTATTTTACTTCTTTCCAGTAGGACGCGTTCAAACGCCATGCCAGTGTTGCCAGAGTCGCCAGGAACAGCAAGACCCAGACACCCAGGCGTTTGCGTGTGCTTTGTGCTGGCTCACCCATCCACTGCATGTAGGCAACCAGGTCACCAACAGCATTGTCATATTCTATCTTACTCAATGTGCCTGGCTTCAGCTGCTCAAAACCAACAAACTTATGCGTAGTTTTGGATGGATCATGCGGATCTTTTTCTTCCACTACTTTTTCAGCTTGTACACCTTGCAACTCCCACAGTACATGTGGCATGCCTACGTTAGGAAACACTTTGTTATTCCAGCCGGTAGGACGGGAATCATCTTTGTAGTAAGTACGCAGATAAGTGTAAATCCAGTCAGCACCAGTGCCATCCCCAGAAGCTTTGGCACGGGCAATCACAGACAAATCAGGTGGAACTGCGCCAAACCATTCCTTGGCATCCTTGGCTGACATGGTCGTCTTCATCAGATCGCCGACCTTTTCACCAGTGAACAGCAGGTTTTGCTTGATCTGGTCATCTGTCAAACCGATATCTTTCAAACGGTTGTAACGCATGGCCGAAGCAGAGTGGCAGTTCAGGCAATAGTTGACGAACAACTTGGCGCCGTTTTGCAATGCTGCCATATCAGTAGAACGATCAGGTGCGTGGTCCAGTGGGAAAGTACCGCCACTTGCCAGTACCATGGCAGGAGCAAATGCCAGCACAGCGATCAGTTTTTTAAGTAATTTCATGCTTGTTCTTCCTCGCTATTTCTCAGTGCGCTGCAAATGTAACGCGCTTAGGCACGGGCTTGAATGTTCCCATTGCACTCCACCATGGCATCAGCATGAAGAAGCCGAAGTAGATGACTGCACAAACTTGGGAAACACGCTCACCGATCGGAGATGGTGCCTGTACACCGAGGTAACCCAGGGTAACGAAGGCAATACCGAAGACGATGTACACATACTTGTGCCAGTCAGGACGGTAACGTATCGATTTAACCGGAGAAACGTCCAGCCATGGCAACAGGGCCAGGATCATGACAGAACCGCCGAACAATACCACACCCCAGAATTTCGCATCCAGTGCACCTGGCATCATGCCCGCGATAGCAACCAGTGCAATTGCTGCAATGGCAATCTTCAGCAATTGTGGCAACTTCGTAGTCAGCCAGATCAGTGCAACATAAGCTACAGCACCGGCTTGCACGACAAACAGGAACTCGGAAGTAGTCGCACGCAGAATCGAGTAGAAAGGCGTGAAATACCAGGTTGGAGCAATATGCGGAGGCGTTTTCAGTGAATCAGCCGGGATAAAGTTGTTGTACTCAAGGAAGTAACCACCCATTTCCGGTGCAAAGAAAACCACGGCACTGAAGATGGTCAGGAACACAGTCACGCCAAAAATATCGTGGAAAGTGTAATAAGGGTGAGAAGGCACGCCATCAACAGGGTGACCGTCAGGACCGATGTTGTCCTTGATTTCTATGCCGTCAGGGTTATTGGAACCCACTTCATGCAAGGCGATCAAGTGAGCAGCTACCAGACCCAGCAGGACCAGAGGGATAGCGATCACGTGGAAGGAGAAGAAGCGGTTCAATGTTGCGTCAGACACGACATAGTCACCACGGATCCACAGAGACAGATCAGGGCCGATGAAAGGAATGGCACCAAACAGGTTAACAATAACCTGAGCACCCCAGTAAGACATCTGACCCCATGGCAGCAGGTAACCGAAGAAGGCTTCGGCCATCAGGCACAGGAAAATCGCAAAACCAAACAACCAGATCAGTTCACGTGGCTTGCGATAAGAACCGTACAGGAAGGCACGGGTCATATGCAAATAGACCACAATGAAGAAAGCAGAAGCGCCGGTTGAGTGCATATAGCGCACCAGCCAACCCCATGGCACATCACGCATGATGTATTCAACCGATGCAAACGCCAGATTCGCATCTGGTTTGTAATGCATGACCAGGAAAATACCGGTAACGATCTGGATAACCAGCACCAGCATCGCCAGGGAACCAAAGATGTACCAGAAGTTGAAGTTCTTTGGCGCGTAATACTTGCCCCATTGATCATTCCACAGCTTGGTCAGCGGAAAACGGGAGTCAACCCAGTTCAAGGCCTTATCCACGACAGGAGCGTCCGCCGGGAGTTTTTTCTCAACAAATGCCATGATCAGGCCTCGCCTTTCTCATCTTTACCGATGATGATTTTGGTATCCGACAAAAACATATGAGGGGGCACATCCAGATTTTGTGGGGCTGGTTTGTTCTTATATACGCGGCCAGCCAGATCGAAAGTCGAACCATGGCACGGGCAGAGGAAGCCACCATTCCAGTCATCCGGCAAGGATGGCTGCGCGCCAGACTGGAACTTGGAACTTGGAGAGCAGCCCAGATGGGAACAGATACCAACCGTTACCAGGATGTCGCTATGCTCTTTGCGCGAACGGGTTTGCTTGTCACAATATTCTGGCATCGCCATGGTGTAAGGTTTTTCCGATTTTGGATCAGCAACCTTGTCTTCAGTCTTTTTCAGACTGTCCATCATTTCTGGTGTGCGTTTCAAAATCCACACGGGCTTACCACGCCATTCCGTCGTTTGCATCTCGCCTGGTTTCAAGGCAGAGATGTCCACCTCTACCGGTGCACCTGCTGCCTTGGCACGCTCGGACGGCTGGAAAGTGCTTACCAACGCACCTGCCGTTGCCAAGCCAGCCACACCACCCGCCGCGCAAGTGGCGACGAGCAAACCGCGACGGCCGGAATCGACCTGCTTTTCGATACTCATACCAACCCCAATCTGTCAATAATCAAAACTTGATGAAGCAAAAACCCAGCTTCTAGCAACCTTAAATTATAAATGACCCGGATATGGTTTTAAAGAAAAAGATATCCGAAACGCCAACTTGCTGGCATTTTTCAACAATTCAAGCCCGAATTGCATCTTCAGGTTGGCTGGATCTTTACTTTGAGCACAAAATCAAGGTCAATAATAAGTATTCCTGCATCAAGAGAAAAGAAAATTGACAAAAAACTGTCTTCTTTTCATCTGCTTTGCGCATTAAAATCGGGCTACTTACATTTTGGACATGCATTTTGTAGTGTGTTTTGCACAAAAACAGGGGGCTTATTAGCTCTTTACCACTTGTTTACCACCTCTTTTCAGTATTTCATTCAGTCTTTTCAACCGGAGAATTTCTATGGGCATGTTGCACGAATTTAAAACCTTTATCAGCCGGGGCAATGTCGTTGATCTGGCTGTCGGCGTCATCATCGGTGCAGCATTTGGCAAAATCGTTGATTCTCTGGTGGGCGATATTGTCATGCCCATCATCGGGCGCATAGTCGGCGGACTGGATTTTTCCAACTACTATATCCCGCTGAATGGTCAGGGCACGCACCTGGTACTGGCAGAAGCCAAAAAAGCCGGCGGCGTCATCGCCTACGGTAATTTCATCACGGTCACGGTCAGCTTCGTTATTCTGGCATTTGTGATTTTCCAGATGGTAAAACTGGTCAATGCCCTCAGAAAAGCAGAACCAGCACCGGAACCTGCACCAGAAGTCACGCCTGAAGATGTGTTGTTATTGCGTGAGATCAGGGATGCTTTGAGGAAGTGATTGCTTTTGGAGTTGCTATTGGCACTGCAGACCAAGGTGCTATCCATACCTGACCCGCTCCTCTGTAGGAGCGGCTTCAGCCGCGAATACCTGGCAAAACTCAAGCCCGGTAGAACAAACTGATCGCGGCTAAAGCCGCTCCTACAAAATCAGGCGATTCCCGGATTGCTATAAGCCACGCTCAAAATAAGTACCCCCCCTCACACGGGATTATCAATATCCACAAAACTATGCTGCACCCCGAACGTGTCAGCAATGAACGCTCCCAGGCTCTGCACCCCAAAACGCTCGGTCGCATGATGGCCGCAGGCGATATAGGCCACGCCTGATTCACGCGCCAGGTGCACCGTAGGCTCGGAAATTTCGCCGCTCAGGTACACCGAGGCACCTGCCGTAATCGCCTGGTCCAGCATATTCTGGGCGGCACCAGTGCACCAGGCCACGCGCCCCACCGCAGCAGCGGGATCACCGATCAGCAGAGGTTTGCGCCCGAGTTTCAATTCTATATGCAGGGCCAGGTCGGCCAGCGTTGTGACGGCCTTGTCATCTACCGTCCCCAGCCAGGCCAGATCGTTTTCACCAAAGCGCCCATCTGCAGTCAGGCCCAGGCGACGGGCCAGACCTATGTTATTACCCAGTTCTGCATGATTATCCAGCGGCAGATGGTAGGCAAACAGGGAAATATCATTTTCCAGCAGCAGTTTCAGGCGTCTCTGTTTTTGCCCGATGACGCGCATATCTTCACCGCGCCAGAAGTAACCATGATGCACGAGTATGGCATCGGCCTGCATTTCCACGGCTTTTTCCAATAATGCTAAACTCGCAGTCACGCCACTGACGATATGTTTAATCGTGCTGCGCCCTTCCACCTGTACGCCGTTTGGGCAATAATCACGAAAGCAATTTACCTGCAATTCTTTTGCCAGAAATTGCGCTAATTCGTCCCGATTCACTGATTTCATACTGATACTTCCTATGCGTCGTCTTTGGTTATTGTTTGCCCAAACTGTTACTGTCGGTCTGGCGCTCTGGTTTATTGTAACCACCTTGAAACCCGATTGGGTAAAAGCAGGCTATAACAACAGGCAAACCCAGACCCTGAATGCCGGTGCCATCGTCAAGGAAGCGCCTGCCAACAGCGTGCCCGCGCAAAGCTCTTATGGTGCAGCTGCCAAGCGTGCCATGCCTTCGGTCGTAAATATTTTCACCTCGAAAGAAGTGCGCCAGCGCCGCAACCCGGCCTTGAATGATCCTTTCCTCAGGCGTTTTTTCGGTGACCAGCAAAACCGGCAGGCCGAACGCCTCTCCAGCCTGGGCTCGGGCGTCATCGTCAGTTCTGAAGGTTATATCCTGACGAATAACCATGTGGTGGAAGCTGCGGACGATATCGAAGTTGCCCTGGCAGATGGCCGCAAGACCAGCGCCAAGATAGTCGGCACTGACCCCGAAACCGATCTGGCTGTCATCAAAATCGATTTGCCGGATTTACCTGCCATTACCCTAGGCCGCTCTGACACCGCCAGTGTGGGCGACGTGGTCCTCGCCATTGGCAATCCTTTTGGTGTGGGCCAGACTGTCACCATGGGCATCATCTCTGCCCTGGGGCGCAATAATCTGACTGAAAATGCCTTTGAAAACTTTATCCAGACCGATGCTGCGGTCAATCCTGGCAACTCCGGTGGAGCACTGGTGGATGTAAATGGCAATCTGCTGGGTGTGAATACCGCGATTTATTCGCAGACAGGTGGCTCGGTGGGTATAGGCTTTGCCATTCCGGCGACTACCGTCAAGCAGGTCATGGAATCCATTATCACCAATGGCCAGGTAGTGCGCGGCTGGATAGGCGTAGAGCCGCAAGACATCACGCCAGAACTGGCCGACAGCTTTGGGCTGAAGCAGAAATCCGGTGCCATCATCGCTGGCGTAATCCGCGGTGGCCCGGCTGACAAGGCTGGCATGAAACCAGGTGACATCCTGATTGCGATCGAAGGCAAACCCGTGGGTGACACTACCCAGATGCTGAACCTGGTGGCACAACTCAAGCCAGGCAACAAGGCCAAGATTACCGTCTTGCGTGATACCAAGGAACCAACACTGGAAATTCTGATAGGCAAACGCCCGTCAGCACGTAAAGAAGAAAACCGGGAATAAAAATCCATGCATTTGATCGACTTGCAAGCTTATTTGTCCGAACTGGGCGACAACAATAACCGCGCCTGGTTCGTCATGAACAAACCGCGCTATGACATTTTACGAGCAGAATTTTTACAACTGGTGACTGAGCTGATTACAGATATCAGCAAGTTTGATCCTGCCATCCTGGGGCTAGAACCCAAAAAAGCCTTGTTCCGCATCAACCGCGATGTGCGTTTTGCGCATGACAAATCGCCGTACAAAACCACCTTCTCTTCCTCCATCGTTCCCAATGGACGCAAGAAGCCCAGCGAAGGCGGCGGGCCTGCCTATTATTTCCAGATGGATGGTACTGGCCGTCTGTTCTATGCGGTCGGTGAATACATGCCACCGTCAGACCGCTTGAAGGCGATACGCACTCACATCGTGACTGACCCGGAAGGTTTTGCCAAAGTCTTGAAAGACAAGAAGCTGAAAGCCCAGTTTGGTACGCTGCAGGAAGAAGGCAAGCTGCAACGCCCACCTAAAGGCTTTGATGCTGATCTGCCGCATATAGAGCAGATCAAGCTGAAGAATTTCATGGTATGGACAGAGTGCCCGCTCAAGGGCATGGATACAGATGAGCTGAAAACCACCTTGCTGACAGCTTACCGCAGCGCAATGCCACTGGTAAGCTGGCTGAGATCAGTTCCCGCCTGATTCTTTGGATTCGCTGGACTCAGGTGCCTGGGTTGCTTTCACAAACAAGGGAGCAATCAGCAAGCCCAGTTCGTACAGCAGTATCATCGGTACAGCCAGTGAAAACTGGCTGACGATATCTGGGGGAGTCACGATGGCAGCAATCACAAAAGCACCGACGATGACATAAGGCCGTATGGCCTTGAGTTTATCAAGCGGCACCAGGCCCATGCGCACCAGCACCACCACCACGACCGGCACTTCAAAGGTCACGCCAAATGCCAGGCACATGGACATGATGAAATCCAGATAGTTTTCTATGTCAGGCGAGACATTGATGGACGTAGGCGCAAATTCATTAATGAATTTAAAAACCCGGCCAAACACCAGGAAATAGCAAAACGCCACGCCGGAAAGAAAAAGTAGCGAAGAAGAAATCACCAGGGGTGCAACCAGACGTTTTTCATGCGCATACAAGCCGGGGGCCACGAAAGCCCAGACTTGATACAGTATCCAGGGCAGGGCCAGCATGAAAGCCAGCAACAGGGTCACCTTCATCGGCACCAAAAAAGGCGAAATGACACCGGTTGCTATCATTTTCGACCCTGCAGGCAGGGATGCCAGCATGGGTTGCGCCAGGAAATCATAAATCGCCGATGGCCCTGGCCATAACATCAGGCCGCCACAGGCAATCAACAGTCCATACATGGACTTGACCAGCCTGTCGCGCAATTCCACCAGATGCGAGATAAAGCTTTCTTCCGGGCCTTGTTCCGTGTGATCGCTCATGCGAATACCGCCAAATTATAAATACGCAAAGACATAAGCGAAAATTAAAAGAAACTGCCGCCAGAACGGGGGTAGGCGCGATGACGCGCCATTCTTGCCGATCCAGAGATAATATGCTGACGCTGGCCATGGCGGTTTTTATACCAGGCAGGCAATGCAGAAGTACGGGCAAGTTTTTTGCGGCGGAAGCTTTTTGCCTTGACTGCCAGTTGCTCAGGCGTGGCCGTGTGCAGCAGGGCAGTATCGGTCTCCTGATCCAGATTGCGCAATTCCTGCTCAGTTTCTGACCAGGTCTGGTGTATGGATTGCTCTACATTATGAGCGGCCTCCTGTACATCCTTTTGCATCTTGCGCAATTCTTCCAGCTCGATTTCGCGGCTGACTTCAGACTTGACTTCATTGATATAACGTTGCGCACGACCCAGCAGGGTGCCAGCCATCCTTGCCACCTTGGGCAATTTTTCAGGACCGATCACGATCAGGGCAACCACACCTATCAGCGCGAGCTTGCTGATTCCCAGATCTATCATGCTGACAATCCCGGTGATGACTGCACATCAGTGCAAGGGAAATACATCACAGCTTGGATTTGTCTTTGGCTTCTACGTCTATGGTGCCTTTGTCAGCAACCTGGGATGCGCCTGGTTTATCTTCTTCACCCTTGACGCCATCCTTGAAACCCTTGACGGCCTTACCAAGGTCAGAACCGACATTGCCCAGTTTCTTGGTGCCAAACACCAGCACGATGACAACCAGAACAATCAGCCAGTGCCAAATACTAAATGAACCCATTACTTACTCCTAGTGAGAGCCTTGCCCTCGAAAATATAATCAAAACCTGTCGCTGTCACAGCCAGTCCGGCCACTGACAGCTATCAATTTCTATCAGCGCTGTCCGCGCCATGGCTTGGGACCGCCTATCACGTGCATATGCAGATGATACACCTCCTGCCCGCCATCCGGCCCGGTGTTGATCAGGGTTTTATAACCCCCGGACAAACTACCGTCAGCCCCTTGCACTGGTGCACAACCTTGCTCTTGTGCAAGTTTTGGTGCCAATGCCAGCATTTTACCCAATAAAGCCGTGTGTTCAGGTTGCGCAGAAGACAGCGTATCGATATGCACTTTGGGGATAATCAGCAAGTGCACGGGAGCAGCCGGGTTGATATCTTTAAAGGCCAGCAATTCTTCATCTTCATAGACGCTGGCAGAGGGAATTTGTTTTGCAGCAATCTTACAAAAAATACAGTTATCCACGTTTTATCCGTTCATTTTCAACAAGACGCATATTGATAATCAATCGACCTCATTTGATATTCATCTGATTTGATTCAAATGACAAGTCGATATTCACGCATCCTTGCGTGCCGCTTTTTCTTCAATACCAGAAATACCTTCACGTCTGGCCAGCTCATCAAGCACCTGTTGAGGGCCCAGATCATACTGGGCCAACATGACAAGAGAATGAAACCAGAGGTCGGCGCATTCATATAAAAGCTTGCTGGCATCACCCGACACCCGCGCATCCTTGGCAGCCATGACAGTTTCTGTTGCTTCTTCGCCTATCTTTTTCAAGATAGCGTCGTCACCCTTGGAAAACAGGCGCGCCACATAGGATTTATCCGGGTCGCCACCATTGGCCAGCTTGCGGCTTTCTATGATTTCTGCCAGACGTTGCAAGGTCTGCTCTTGGGAAACACTCATAACAATATACTCATTTTTTGATGCTTATTTGTAGATACTTTCCGGATCTTTCAAGACCGGATCGACGGCTTGCCAGTCACCGTCATTGAGGCTGCCTTCAAATTTCTGGAAGAAACAGGAATGGCGGCCAGTATGGCAGGCAATGCTGTCCGTCTGTTCTATCTTCAGCAAGACCACGTCTTCGTCGCAATCGATGCGGATTTCCTTGACCTTCTGGATGTGGCCGGATTCTTCGCCCTTATGCCAGAGTTTCTTGCGTGAACGACTCCAGTAAACAGCTTCACCCAGTTCCACAGTCTTGGAAAGAGCATCGCGGTTCATCCAGGCAAACATCAGGATGTCGTTGCTGCTGGCTTCTTGCGCGATAACAGGCACCAGGCCGTTTTCATCCCACTTGACCTTGTTCAACCATTTTGCCGCGCTCATGACAACCTCATGGGGATATGTTGTGCTGCCATAAATTGTTTTGCTTCACCTACTGTATGTTGTCCATAATGGAAGATACTGGCAGCCAGTACTGCATCTGCCCCACCTACCTTGATACCATCCGCCAGGTCTTGCAAGCCACCAACACCGCCTGAGGCGATGACGGGTATCGATACTGCATCCGATACTGCGCGCGTCAGACCCAGATCAAAACCAGAACGGGTGCCGTCCTTGTCCATGCTGGTCAGCAAAATTTCTCCTGCTCCCAGTTTGGCCATGTGCTGCGCCCATTCCACTGCATCCAGTCCTGTTGCATTGCGGCCACCATGAGTAAATACTTCCCACTTGCCTGGCCCTACATTTTTTGCATCAATCGCCACGACTATGCATTGCGAACCATATTTATGCGCAGCATCTGCCACCAGTTGTGGATTGGTCACGGCAGAAGTATTGATGCCTACTTTGTCAGCACCGGCATTGAGCAAACGACGTACGTCGGCCACCGTGCGCACACCGCCACCAACAGTCAGAGGGATGAACACTTGTGAAGCCACAGCTTCAATAATCGGCAAAATCAGATCACGGCCATCAGAAGAAGCCGTGATATCGAGAAAAGTAATTTCATCTGCGCCCTGCCCGTCATAACGGCGGGCGATTTCTACCGGGTCACCAGCGTCACGCAGTTCCTGGAAATTAATACCCTTGACGACGCGGCCAGCGGTCACATCAAGACAAGGGATAATACGTTTGGCTAAGCTCATTCAGTCTCTTCTTCATCATCGAATTCACCGCTGAGCTCATCGGCACGGTCTTGTGCAGACAACAAATCCAGCGTGCCTTCGTAAATCGAACGGCCACAGATCACACCTTCTATGCCCTCGTCCTGCACAGCGCACAGGGCTTCGACGTCGGCCAGTACATGCACGCCGCCAGAAGCAATCACCGGGATGCTGACAGCCTGCGCCAGCTTGACAGTAGCTTCAATATTCACGCCGCCCATCATGCCGTCACGGCCTATGTCGGTATAGACGATGGCTTCAACACCATAGCCTTCAAATTTTTTGGCGAGGTCGATGACTTCATGGCCAGACAATTTGCTCCAGCCATCGGTAGCTACCTTGCCATCCTTGGCATCTATGCCAACGATAATCTGGCCCGGAAAGGCACTGCAGGCATCTGCCAGGAAACCGGGGTTCTTGACTGCCGCCGTACCGATGATGATGTAGGACAGACCATCATCCAGATAACGTTCTATGGTATCGAGATCACGGATACCGCCACCCAGTTGTACCGGGATTTCTTCCGTATCGGTTTCTTCTGCGTAATCACGCACCGCTTGTATGATGGCTTTGACCGCCGCCTCGTTCTTGGGCTTGCCGGCAAACGCGCCGTTCAAATCCACCAGATGCAGACGACGCGCGCCCTGACGCAGCCAGTGGCGCGCCATTTCGGCTGGGTCTTCAGAAAATACGGTGGCCTGGTCCATATCGCCTTGTTTAAGGCGTACGCAGTGGCCATCTTTCAGGTCTATAGCAGGGATGAGCAGCATGATATGAGAAAAAGTAGGAACGTCAATGAGACAATAAAAAAAGACAATACCAGTTAAAAATCAGGGTAAACAATTTACATCAGACACTAATCAGACAGCAGTCAGACACTAATCAGACACTGCAGAGCCACTTATGGTTTCCAGTGTACAAAATTCTTATACAGTTGCAAGCCAGCTGTGGCGCTCTTTTCAGGGTGGAACTGGGTAGCGAAGATATTGTCACGCGCTACTGCACAGGCAAACAGACTGCCATAATCCGTCATGCCCACCGCATGTTGCGCATCCGCTGGCTGGGCATAATAACTGTGCACAAAATAAAAATAAGCATCGTCGGCAATGTCTTGCCACAAAGCATGAGACTGCGATTGCTGCACACGGTTCCAGCCCATTTGTGGAACTTTGTAACGCGAACCATCTGCCTGCAATTGCCCATCCAGATCAAAGCGTACCACTTTACCGGGCAAGAGACCCAGACCAGGCGTGTCACCTTCTTCACTGACATCAAACAGCATTTGCTCACCCACGCAAACACCAAACAGTGGTTTGCTGCGGGCGGCTTCCAGCAAGGCATCTTGCAGGCCTGATTCACGCAGGCAGCTCATGCAGTCAGGCATGGCACCCTGACCTGGTAACACAATACGGTCTGCGCTACGGATATCGGCCACTTCGCCAGAAATCAGCACATTGGCTTCAGGTGCAACAGCACGCAGGGCTTGCGCTACCGAGCGCAAATTACCCATGCCGTAATCTACTACTACAATTTTATTCATAATGAATCACCAGCAAGCTGGTATCTCGTGTCTGCGATTTGTATCTGTATCGGTATTTGCATTACGATCAAAGGCTGCCTTTGGTCGAGGGTATGGTTCCTGCCGCACGCGCATCCAGCTCGGTTGCCATGCGCAGGGCGCGGCCAAAGGCCTTGAATACTGTTTCGCATTGATGATGAGAATTGTCGCCGCGCAAGTTATCGATGTGCAAGCTGACTAAAGCATGATTGACGAAACCCTGGAAAAACTCACGGGTCAGGTCCACATCAAAATTGCCTATCATGGCGCGGGTAAAGGGGATATGGTATTCCAGGCCCGGGCGGCCAGAAAAGTCGATGACCACGCGTGACAATGCCTCATCCAGCGGCACATAGGCGTGACCATAACGGCGTATGCCTTTTTTATCACCAATTGCCTTGGCAAATGCCTGGCCCAGGGTAATACCAACGTCTTCTACCGTGTGATGGGCATCAATATGCAGGTCACCGACGGCTTCTATGTCGAGATCAATCAGGCCATGACGGGCAATCTGATCCAGCATATGGTCCAGAAAAGGGACGCCGGTATTGAGTTTTTGCTGGCCTGTGCCATCAAGATTAATGGCAACACGGATTTGTGTTTCATTGGTATTGCGGGTAACCGCCGCAATGCGTTCTATGGGCTTATTCATTTTGATGATAAAGATGCTGCCAGGGCAGCAAGAAAAAGAGCATTCTCTTCACGGGTGCTGACTGTGATACGCAGACAGTTACCCAGCAGATTATGCATTTTACCTACATTTTTGACTAAAATTTTTTGTTCGCGTAATTTCACAAAGACTTGTTCGGCATTCGCAACACGTATCAGCACAAAATTGGCAGCCGAAGGAAAGACTTGCACCTCTGGCAAGCTTGCCAGAGCAGCCATTAATGACGCGCGTTGCTGGCGCAATTCTGCTGCCTGATCATCCAGCACCTCTACCCTGTTCAGCACAAATTCTGCCGCTGCCTGCGTCAAGACATTGATATTGTAAGGCGGGCGCACTTTTTCAAATTCATGCATCAGGGCATTATTGCCAGCCATATAACCCAGCCGTATACCTGCCAGACCCAGCTTGGAGACGGTGCGCATGACGACCAGGTTATCAAACTCTGCCAGACGTGACATGAAGCTGGCCTGGGCAAACGGTTGATAAGCTTCATCAACGATGACGATGCCTTTATTGCCAACCGCTTGCAGAATAGCCACCATGTCATCCGCGTAATACAGCGTGCCGGTGGGATTATTGGGGTAAGCCAGGTAAGTGATCGCTGGTTGATGCTCAGCAATCAATGCCAGCATGGCTGCCTTGTTCAGTGTGAAATCAGGGTTCAGGTCCACGCCCACGAATTCCAGCCCGGCAAACAGGGCGGACATGGCGTACATGACAAAGCCGGGCACAGGTGCCAGCACCTTGGCACCTGGCTTTGCGCAGGCGATGGAGACCATGCTGATAAGTTCATCCGAGCCATTGCCCAATACGATGTCATGGCCCGCAGGCACACCGAGTTTGTCGGCAAGCAATTGCTTGAGGCTGGCATAGGCTGGTTGTGGATAGCGGTTCAGTGCCACGCCTGCCAGATGCTGGGCCAGTTCCTGCTGCATGTCGGGCGGCAGCAGGTAAGGGTTTTCCATCGCATCCAGCTTCACAAAACCGCTGGCGTCCGGCACATGATAGGCGGACAGGCTGGCGATTTCAGGGCGTATCAATTTGGTGATGCTCAATTCTTTGCTCCATGTTCAGGGCTTACATTGAAAATCAGATTGACCAGACTTCAGCACAAATCAGGCAGAAAGTGCTTCCGTGTCGATTGAGGCCAGGCGATTTTCTATCATTGCGCAATAGTCGGGATTTAATTCAAATCCGACAAAATCACGCCCGCAACGTTTGGCAGCTACGGCGGTGGTCCCGCTGCCCATGAAGGGATCGAGTACAACACCGCCGGGTGGGCAGGAAGCCTTGATCATGCGCTCGATGATTTCGAGCGGTTTTTGGGTAGGATGTTCTTCGCGTTCGGCATGCTCTCTGTGCAGGCGCGAGACACTCCATACATCCTTGGGATTGAATCCCATTTCCAGCCACTTTGCACCCTCAAAAATCTTGCGGCTGCGGGCTTTCTTGGTGGCTGCATCATACGGGATGCGTATGGCATCCAGGTCAAAATAATAATCTTTGGCTTTGACAAAAAAGCCTATGGTGTCATGCACCGATGAATATTTTCTTACCGTACCGCCCATCGACGGCACGCGCCTGTCCCAGATGATTTCATTCATCATGCTCATACGCTGCTTGAGCATGACAAAGACTTCAGGCGAATAACGCCAGGTCAGGAAGATATACAGGCTGCCGTTCGCTTTCAGCTTGGGCAGGGCCAGATCTATCCACTGCGCCATCCATTCCAGATAGGCAGCCGACTCCATCTTGTCTGACTCATTGCCATAATCCTTGCCCAGACCATAGGGCGGGTCAGCCAGCAATAAGTCTATGCTGGCATCAGGCAGACGCGCCAGACCTTGCAGCGCATCTTCACAAAAAACCTGGTTACGCCATTCGGCCATCATATGCAGGTATAGGTATTCATGGCAGCCAGCAATTTTACTTTCATGACTTGAGCCGCAATTCTGCACTGCGCGCGTGGGCTTGCAAGCCTTCGCCGTAGGCCAGTTCAGCGGCTACTTTACCGAGGGTTTGTGCGCCCTGCTCACTGACAAAAATCATCGATGAACGTTTTTGGAAATCATACACGCCCAGCGGTGAAGAGAAACGTGCCGTGCGTGAAGTAGGTAAGACATGGTTGGGGCCAGCACAATAATCACCCAGGGATTCAGATGAATAACGACCGAGGAACATGGCACCGGCATGGCGTATCTTGTCGGCCCATTGCTGAGGGTTTTCTGCAGAAATTTCCAGATGTTCAGCTGCGATGCTATTAGCGATTTCGCAGGCTTCATCCATATCGCGCACCTTGATCAGTGCACCACGGTTGGCCAGTGAAGTGCGTATCACTTCATGTCTGGGCATGGCTGGCAGCAGCTTGATGATGCTGGCTTGCACGGCCTCAATATATGCTTCATCCGGACACAATAAAATGGATTGCGCCAGCTCGTCATGCTCAGCTTGCGAAAACAAATCCATGGCAACCCAGTCAGGGTCTGTCGTGCCATCGCACAAGACCAGAATCTCGGACGGGCCAGCGATCATGTCTATGCCAACCACACCAAATACACGACGCTTGGCAGCAGCCACATAGGCATTGCCTGGGCCTACGATTTTATCGACAGCGGGTATCGTTGCCGTACCATAAGCCAGAGCACCAACGGCCTGCGCACCACCGATAGTGAAGACACGGTCAACACCAGCGATTGCTGCAGCCGCCAAGACCAGGGGATTTTTTACGCCGTCTGGCGTAGGCACCACCATGATGATTTCTTTGACGCCCGCCACCTTGGCCGGTATCGCATTCATCAATACTGACGATGGATAAGCTGCCTTGCCGCCAGGTACATAGATACCAACGCGATCGAGTGGCGTGACTTTTTGGCCGAGCACCGTGCCATCAGCTTCGGTATAGCTGAAACCGGCAGAGCCACATTCTGCTTTTTGAATTTCGTGATAGGCACGTACGCGTGCTGCTGCCGTTTCCAGCGCAGTGCGGCGTTCGGCATTCAGTGATGCAAGTGCGGCCTGCATTTCTTCCTGCGTCAACTCCAGCGCCGCA
Source organism: Undibacterium pigrum (assembly GCF_003201815.1). GTDB lineage: Bacteria > Pseudomonadota > Gammaproteobacteria > Burkholderiales > Burkholderiaceae_D > Undibacterium > Undibacterium pigrum. The sequence goes on along the minus strand of NZ_QJKB01000006.1, from coordinate 256,916 downwards.
ACGCTGCTGGCATTCAGGCGGTCAAAACGATTGGTCGCTTCCAGCACGGCAGTGTCGCCACTGGCTTTGACACTGGCCAGTATCTGCGCAGCGGCGCGGTCTATCGCTTCATCTTCACTGGCTTCAAAAGCCAGCAGTGAACTCAGTTTCCTGGAAAAATCTGCCTCTGTCGTATCAAGCCGGGTAATCAGGGATGCCATGCTGTTCTCTTGGTCAATTATGCATTTGCCTTGGAGGCACGATCGAATGCTTCCAGTATGGGTTGCAAGCGTTCACGTTTCAATTTCAATGCTGCCTGGTTAACCACGAGGCGCGAAGAAATTTCCATGATGTGTTCCACTTCCACCAGGTTATTCGCACGCAAGGTGCTGCCGGTACTGACCAGATCGACAATCGCATCTGACAAGCCAACCAGTGGTGCCAGCTCCATGGAGCCATACAGTTTGATCAGATCAACGTGCACACCCTTGGCGGCAAAATGCTGACGCGCAGTTTCGGTGTACTTGGTCGCAACCCGCAGGCGCGCGCCCTGGCGGACAGCGTTTTCGTAATCAAAACCTACGGACACAGCAACCGACATACGGCATTTGGCAATGTTCAGATCGATAGGCTGGTACAGGCCAGCACCACCATGCTCATGCAGAACATCCTTGCCAGCCACACCAAAATCAGCCGCGCCATATTGCACATAAGTGGGTACGTCAGAAGCGCGCACGATGATGACGCGCACATCAGGATCATTGGTAGACAAAATCAGCTTGCGCGATTTCTCTGGATCTTCGGTCACACGTATGCCTGCTGCTTCCAGCAAGGGCAGGGTTTCTTCAAAGATGCGGCCTTTGGACAAGGCCAGTGTCAATTGTGGAGTGGCGGGTGAAGACATTTATTTGACTCGCTGTATCTGTGCACCGACTGCGGAGAGTTTGACTTCCATACGGTCATAGCCGCGATCCAGATGGTAGATACGGTCTATCAGGGTTTCACCCTCGGCTACCATGGCGGCTATCACCAGCGAGGCAGAGGCGCGCAAGTCTGTTGCCATGACAGGTGCGCCGACCAGTTTGTCGACACCATTGACGATGGCTGTATGGCCATCAATTTCTATCTTCGCGCCCAGGCGGTTCATTTCCTGTACATGCATGAAGCGGTTTTCAAAGATGGTTTCAGTGACTATGCTGGTGCCCTGGGCGATACAGTCCAGCGCCATGAATTGCGCCTGCATGTCGGTCGGGAAGCCTGGGTATTCAGTTGTGCGGAAACCGACTGCCTTGGGGCGGCCGCTCATTTGCGCACGTATCCAGTCCGGGCCTGTGGTCAATATCACACCTGCTTCACGTAACTTGTCGAGTGCAACATCGAGAATGTCACTGCGGGTGTTTTTCAGCGTAATGTCACCACCGGTGGCAGCTACTGCACACAGGAAGGTTGCGGTTTCTATGCGGTCAGCGATGACGGTATGCGTCGCGCCATGCAAACTCTCTACACCCTGGATGACCAGGCGGTCTGTGCCTATGCCTTCTATCTTCGCACCCATGGCCACCAGCAGGTTGGCCAGGTCAGTAACTTCCGGCTCACGTGCGGCATTTTCCAGTACGGTTTCACCTTCGGCCAGCGTCGCGGCCATCAGCAAATTTTCTGTACCGGTCACGGTAATCATGTCAGTGACTATGCGTGCGCCCTTGAGCTTCTTGGCTTTGGCGTGTATGTAACCAGCTTCGATATTGATCTCGGCACCCATGGCTTGCAAGCCCTTGATGTGCTGATCAACAGGGCGTGAGCCTATCGCACAACCGCCTGGCAAAGATACTTTGGCTTCACCAAAACGTGCCAGCAATGGACCGAGCACCAGTATCGATGCACGCATGGTTTTTACCAGATCATACGGTGCTTCCAGCTTGTCCACGGCTGCACCATTGAGTACGGTCACACCATTTTCCTGCGTGACTTGCAAACCCATCTGGCGCAGCAATTTCAGCATGGTGCTGACATCTTGCAGCGAAGGCACATTGTGCAATTCGACATTACCAGAAGTCAGCAAACCTGCGCACAGGATAGGCAGTGCAGCATTTTTTGCGCCGGAAATCGTGATGTCACCATTCAGGCGATTGCCGCCTGTGATCAATAATTTATCCATTATGCAGCGTACTCTTCAGGCGTCAGGGTTTTCATGGAAAGGGCATGTATTTCTTCACGCATGCGGTCACCCAGCACGGCATAAACAATTTGATGACGTTGTATCGGACGCTTGCCAGCAAAGGCGGCAGAGACGATGACTGCTGTGAAATGCTGGCCGTCGCCTTCGACTTCCAGGTGAGTACATTCCAGACCGGCTGCAATGTAATTTTTAATTTGTTCGGGCGTAGGAAACACGGCTAACTCTCTTGATCAAAATGGTGAAGCAATTGTTGTACTGCGTATTGTTTTTACTTGATACTGACTCTGTGTCTTACTTAGTCTCTCACTCAGTGTCTTACTCAGTGTCGTAACTTATAACCACGTTTCAACATCTGGATGGCAATCGTCGCCAGCAATAATGAAAACACGGAAACGATCATCAGGCTATGCTGAGGATCAACGTCGGACTTGCCGAAGAAGCCAAAGCGGAAGCCATCTATCATGTAGAAAAACGGATTGAAACGCGAAATACTTTGCCAGATGCCAGGCAGGGAATGGATGGAATAAAACACGCCAGACAGGAAGGTGGCAGGCATAATCAAAAAGTTTTGGAAGGCCGCGAGCTGGTCAAATTTTTCTGCCCAGATACCGGCGATCAAACCCATGGTACCCAGCATGGCAGCACCAAGGAAAGCGAAAATCGCTATCCACCATGGTGCAACAAAATGCAGGTCAGCAAACCAGGCAGTGACGATGAAGACACCTGCGCCAACGGCAACGCCACGCAAGATGGCTGCCAATACATAGGCACTAAAAATTTCCCAGTGCGAAAGTGGCGGCAAGAGGATGAACACCAGGTTACCAGTGATCTTGGACTGTATCAGTGAAGAAGAAGAATTCGCAAACGCATTTTGCAAGACACTCATCATGACCAGGCCAGGCACCAGGAAGGCCGTGTATTTGACGCCAGGATAAACCTGTACATGCTCTTCCAGCACATGGCCGAAAATCAGCAAGTACAAAATGGCTGTCATGATGGGCGCAGTGATGGTTTGTGTCGCGACTTTCCAGAAGCGCAAAACTTCTTTGTAAAACAAGGTATTGAAACCGGTCAAGCTGCTCATTTGCTGCCCTCCATAATTTGCAGGAAGACATCTTCCAGATCAGCTTGCAATAAATGCATATCTTCGATAATACAACCATCAGCACGGAAGGCGGCCAGCATGCTCTCTACTTGGTTGTAGTCAGTTACGCGCAGGGCAAACTGGCGCGGGTCTGATGGGGTTTCATGGGTAATCACTTTGTCGCGCAAGCTGGCAGGCAAAGTCACTACGCCACTAGCTGCCAGGGTGATGCGCAATTGCGAGCCCGAGATGCGCTTGATCAGATTGGCCGTGCTATCCAGCGCCACGACCTTGCCCAGTTTCAGCATGGCGATGCGGTTGCACAAGGCTTGTGCTTCTTCCAGATAATGTGTGGTCAGAACAACAGTATGCCCTTCGCGATTCAGGCGGGCGATGAATTGCCACAGGGTCTGACGCAATTCCACATCGACACCGGCAGTTGGTTCATCCAGCACAATGACGGGCGGCTTATGCACCAGCGCCTGCGCCACCAGCACGCGACGCTTCATGCCACCTGACAGGGCGCGCATATTGACATCGGCCTTATTGGTCAGGTCGAGGTTTTCCATGACCTCGTCTATCCATTTGTCATTGTTCTTCAGGCCAAAATAGCCGGATTGCATGCGCAAGGTTTCACGCACGGTGAAGAAAGGGTCGAATACCAGTTCTTGCGGCACCACGCCCAGCTTCTTGCGGGCATTGCGGTAATCCGTGACCACGTCATGGCCTTGCACGGTGATATTGCCGGCATCAGCCCGGTTAAGGCCTGCCAGTATGGATATCAGGGTAGTCTTGCCTGCACCATTTGGCCCCAGCAAACCGAAAAATTCACCCTCTTCTATTGTGAGTGAGACACCACCCAGTGCTTGTAGCGACTGGTAGCGTTTTTGTATGTTGCTAATTTGTATGGCTGCCATCTGGCGTGTTTGCACTAAGTGCTCATCAGGGAATTAAGAACCGGAAAACCCGGTTTCTTGTCACTAGTTCACTATTACAGTCCACTAGAGTGACGAAACCTTTGATTATAGGGGATTTTCGGGATTTGATCTGAATTGGCATGCCGGTATTGTCACCATGCATGCCACACAGAAATAGAAACTCAGGATGCGATCAATGTCGCTCTGGTGTATGAAGCTGGAATTGCTCGTTGAGACCGTATAGTGCCAATAAACTCAGCAAGCTGGCAGAATAACCACTGAACTGCAGTTGCACGCCTTTCTGGATAGCCTGACGTTGCCAGGCTATCATGACCGCCACAGCGCTGGAGTCAATTTTAGTCAGCGCCGACAAGTCGAACGCTGACTGACCTGCAGCTATGGCAGACAAGCCTGCAGCAACAACTGCATTGGCATTATCATGGCTAAGCTCACCTGTTACTGTATACACAATACGTTCCCGGACTGATTTTGCGTTATATCTTGCGTTTTATTTTGCTGCGTTTTTCGCCGCACTGGAAGCAGCGAGTTTCTTGTTCTTTTCAGCCAGCGTCTTGATCAGGCCATCAATACCGGACTTGCTGATTTCAGCAGAGAAACTGCCTTTATAAGTTTCCACCAGCCATGCGCCGAGTACATTGATGTCAAAAATCTTCCAGCCAGTTGCCAATTTTTCCAGGCGATAGTTCAAAACGATAGGTTCACCGCGTGATTGTATGACCTGGGTACGTACCTCAACTTCAGTATCACTGGCTTCAGCACGCATAGGCTTGAATTCGACACGTTGATCCTTGATCTGAGAAATCGCGCCAGAATAAGTGAACACCAGCAAAGTGCGGAATTCATTGGTCAGTTGCTTTTGCTGTTCAGGCGTCGCTTCTTTCCAGCTTTTACCAGCAGCCAGGGAAGTCATGCGGGGAAAGTCTATGAATGGCAGGATCTTGCTTTCCACCATGTCATAAACTTTCTTTTGATTTCCGGCCTGGATATCCTTGTCATTTTTTGCCGTGTCCAGGATTTCCTGGCTCAGACGTTTGATCAGGGCATCAGGTGCTTCCTGTGCCTGGGCTGCGCCACTGGCCATACCAGTGATAAGCAAGCTGGCAAATACAAAGTTAAAAAATTTTGTCAGAGTTCGTTTCATTTTATTATTCCTGTTCCTGATTTTGCGGTAGACACCGCACATGAGCAGTTAACTTGTCAGCAGCCTCGGCGGTTGACCCGGTTCACCACACTTACACCAATTCTTACAATTTCAAACGGCAGCTATTATTTAGTCCGCGTCAGGACTCACCTGACCAGCACGGCGTTGCAAATAGGCATCACGGAAGAATACATATTTATCAAGTGCCGCTTCTTCCAGCAAGCTGCCGGCATCCAGCACTGACGCACGCTTGTCAACCAGACGTACTACCGAACCTATGTTCTTGATATACATGGGGCGTTTGTAGTACCACAAATCACCATACATATCGACAGGCATGGCGAAAGCATCGCGTACTGTTGATGGCCCGAATACTGGCAATACCAGATAAGGCCCAGACTTGACACCCCAGCGCCCCAGCGTCTGACCAAAGTCTTCATTATGCTTGGGCATGCCAGCAGCCGAACCTATGTCTATCAAACCACCCAAACCTATGGTGGTATTGACGGCAAACCGCATGACATCAGTGGCACTGTCATTGACACGGCCCTGCAGCAAATTGTTCACTGCATTCCAGACATCACCAATATTGCTGAAAAAATTACCTATACCAGTCTGTACAAAGCCGGGTGTTGCTGCACGGTATGCTTCTGCCACTGGTTTAACGACCGCAGTATCCACAGTATCGTTGAAACTGAACATGGCACGGTTGAAACCCTCAAGCGGATCACGCGGGTTCTTACCTATATTGGTCTTGGTGCTCAATACATCAAGAGTCTGGTCAGCCTTATCCTTGATTTTTTCTACAGTGACTGTGCTGCAGCCGGTCAGCAACACGCTGGCCAATAAAAGGAACATGGCCAAGATCCTGCCAGAGGCAGGAAATTTATCTGTTCTTGTCATTTTTTCTCTTCCGTATTTCCGTCTGCTGCTTTGCTGAACAAGAACTGACTAATCAGGCTTTCCAGCACGATGGCATCCTGGGTAAATGTAATTCTGTCGCCAGCAGCCAATAACTTCTCATCGCTGCCTGCGGTCAAACCTATATATTGCTCACCAAGCAAACCTGCGGTCAGGATCTTGATGGATGAATTTTTTGGGAATTTGTAACGCTTTTCCAACTCCATGACGACAGTTGCCTGATAGGTTTTATCGTCAAATTTAATTTCACTGATACGCCCTACCACCACACCCGCACTTTTCACTGCCGCCCTTGGCTTGAGCCCGCCTATATTGTCGAAGCGCCCAGTTACAGTATAGGTCTGCTCAAAAGACAGAGAGCTTAAATTGCCTGCCTTGAGTGCCAGAAACAACAGTGCAGCCGCGCCCAGCAAAACAAACAGGCCTACCCAGAAGTCGAGAGATTTTTTTTGCATTTTTTTCCTTCAATTCTTACGAGTTCTTGCGCTTTTTGCGCTTTCTTGCGATTTAGCTAATCGCCCTGCTTCAGCGCAGGTTTCAAAATGAATTCAGTCAGCCCAGCCAGCATGACTATATGCTGGCAAGCCCTTATTACTGGAACATCCAGGCCGTCAACAGGAAGTCCAGCCACAACACCAGCAATGATGATATGACCACGGTCCTGGTAGTGGCACGCGCTACACCCTCGGGGGTAGGCTGCGCTTCATAGCCCTGGAATAATGCAACAAAGCTTACTGCAAAACCAAAAACGATGCTTTTGACAACACCATTGCCTATATCCTGAAATACTTCCACCCCCGCCTGCATCTGTGACCAGAACGCGCCATTATCGACACCGATGAGTTTCACACCCACGACATAACCGCCAATAATGCCCATGGCATTAAAGATGGAAGTCAGTATCGGCATCGCGATGATGCCTGCCAGAAAACGCGGGGCCAGCACCCTTTGTATGGGATTGACTGCCATCATTTCCATCGCAGCCAGTTGCTCACCGGCCTTCATCAGACCTATCTCTGCCGTCAGCGATGTACCTGCGCGACCGGCAAACAATAAGGCCGTGACCACCGGGCCAAGTTCACGCACCAGCGAGAGCGCGACCAGCAGACCCAGCGCTTCTTCAGAGCCATAGCGGTTCAGGGTGTAATAACCCTGATATGCCAGTACAAAACCGACAAACAATCCCGACACGGCAATAATCACCATGGAATAATTGCCTATGAAATGGATCTGGTCTGTTACCAGGCGTGGCCTGCGCCATAAACCCAGGCAATTTGCCAATATCGAAAAAAAGCTGCGGGCCGCATAACCCACATCTGCCATGGTTGACCTGACAAAACCGCCAATTTTTTCTACGATCATGTGCGCTTCTCCAAACCCAGGTCAACCTGCAGGGATGCGCCGGGATAATGGAAAGGCACGGGTCCGTCTGCCTCTGCATGCACAAACTGTTTTACATAGGGGTCTTCAGACACCCGCATTTCTTCAGGCGTACCCTGCGCGACGATCTTGCCCTTAGACAGGAAGTAGACATAGTCCGCAATCGCAAAGGTTTCATGGACATCATGCGACACCAGGATGGACGTAGACCCTAAAGCGTCATTCAAGTTCCGTATCAAATTGGCAGCAACGCCCATGGAGATAGGATCAAGACCAGCAAAGGGCTCGTCATACATAATCAATTCTGGGTCCAGCGCCACTGCACGGGCCAGCGCCACGCGCCTGGCCATACCACCGGATATTTCAGCGGGCATCAAAGCCGCCGCATTACGCAAACCCACGGCCTGCAACTTCAGCAAGACCAGGTCACGTATCATTGCTTCGCTGAGATTGGTATGTTCGCGCATGGGGAAAGCGACGTTATCAAAGACATTCAAGTCTGTGAACAGGGCACCATGCTGGAACAGCATGCCCATTTTCCTGCGTATGGCATACAAGCCCTGGGTATCAAGCGCACTGATCTCTTGCCCATTGACCTTGATACTGCCACGCTGCGCGCGGATTTGCCCACCTATCAGACGCAAGATCGTGGTCTTGCCCGAACCTGAACCACCCATGACAGCAATCAGTTTACCGCGTGGGAAATCCATACGGAGTTCAGACAGGATAGTCCGGTCTCCATACCCAAACTGGATATCGCGAATTTCTACAAGATTTGGCACAGCAATGGGGAGATAGTTTTATAAAAACTAGATTGTAATGCAGAAAGGCAAAGAGGGTTGTACAGACAACTATGACAAAAAAACAAGGTATTGATGAATATTCAGAATATTCCAGCTATTTCGCGCAAAACGCGATAAATACAAAATTTTCCGAATTTAATTCAAACAACAGGAGTGAAAAATAATTTTTTAAATGAACCAAGAGTCAGTTATTTACAAATTTCCAGCGCAAGGCGGCTTTATCACCACCAGGAATGACTGATTTACCGGAGATTTTACTCGCCGTGGCAAATCAGTCTGGCCTTATGCAAATACAGACTGCAGGGCGTCTTAACGAGGCAAAACAGAGTCGCCCATGAGGAAGGCATCCACTTCACGCGCACATTGACGCCCTTCGCGTATCGCCCACACCACCAGCGACTGCCCGCGACGCATGTCACCTGCGGCATACACCTTGTCGACATTTGTCTTATAGCAGCCAGCGCCATCTGTCGTTGCCCTGGCATTGCCGCGCGCATCTTTATCGACACCGAAAGCATCCAGTACTTGTTGTACTGGCGAGACAAAACCCATGGCCAGCAAGACCAGATCGGCTTTCATTTCGAATTCTGAGTCTGGTACTTCCTGCATTTTGCCGTCTTTCCATTCCACGCGGCAGGCGATCAGCTTTTCTACCTTGCCTGCCTTGCCTTCCAGACGCTTGGTCGCTACCGCCCAGTCACGGTCGCAACCTTCTTCATGCGAAGATGAGGTACGCAACTTGGTGGGCCAGTAAGGCCAGACCAGGGATTTGTTTTCTTGCTCAGGCGGTTGTGGCATCAGTTCAAACTGGGCGATTGATTTGGCACCGTGACGGTTGGATGTGCCCACGCAGTCAGAACCGGTATCACCGCCACCGATAACGACCACATGCTTGCCACTGGCCATGATCTGGTCCTTGACCTTGTCACCGGCATTGACCTTGTTTTGCAGCGGCAAAAAGTCCATCGCGAAATGCACGCCTTTGAGTTCGCGTCCAGGCACGGGCAAGTCGCGCGGTGTTTCTGCACCACCGGCAATGATGACGGCATCAAAGTCTTTTTGCAGTTGTTCAGGCGAGATGGTTTCCTTGGCCCAGTTGGTCACTGTCGCCGGGAAATCCTTGCCGACGAATACGCTGGTGCGGAAAGTCACGCCTTCAGCCACCATCTGATCGACACGGCGGTCGATGTGGGATTTTTCCATCTTGAAGTCAGGGATGCCATAACGCAGCAAGCCACCAACGCGGTCATTCTTTTCAAACACAGTTACATCATGACCAACACGTGCCAGTTGCTGGGCTGCTGCCAGGCCCGCAGGACCTGAACCAACCACGGCAATTTTCTTGCCAGTCTTGATAGATGGCACTTGCGGCAGAACCCAGCCGTTTTCCCAGCCTTTGTCGATGATGAAATGTTCTATCGACTTGATACCGACGGCATCGCTGTTAATACCCAGGGTACAGGCAGACTCACATGGTGCAGGACAAATACGGCCAGTGAACTCAGGGAAGTTATTCGTCGAATGCAGGGTATCGAGCGCCAGTTTGTAATTACCGTTGAACACCAGGTCATTCCAGTCAGGGATGATGTTGTTTACGGGGCAGCCGTTATTACAGAAAGGAATGCCGCAATCCATGCAGCGCGCTGCCTGCACCTTGGCTTGGCCATCATCAAGATGTACCAGAAATTCCTTGTAATGCTTTTTGCGTGACTGCGGTGCTTCGCTTGCTTCCTGCAAACGCTGGTATTCCATGAAGCCGGTAACTTTACCCATTTTCTAACCTCAATTTTGTTGCGGGCATATGCCCTGTCTGAATTTGAAATAAGCTGAAATAAGCTAAATAGTCTGGAGAACACAGGAGGGCGCGACCGCAGACTGGCTGCGGCACGCTCACTCGACTATGCCGTGACTTTTTCCTTTTTCGCTGCGAGCTGTTTTGCCGCATACATTTCACCCAAAGCGCGCTTGTATTCGGTAGGGAATACCTTGACGAACTTGGCACGGCTGCGGGCCCAGTCGTCCAGCAAATTGCGGGCGCGGGTACTGCCTGTGTGTTTGAAATGACGCTCTATCAGATTGCGCAAGATAGCTTCATCAGTCTCGCCGTCACCGCCACGCAGGCGGCTATGCCAGATTGATTTATCCAGAGTTGCCACTTGTACGTCACCAGCCAGGACCGGCTCCAGTGTCACCATGGACATATTGCACTTGGCCTCAAATTCACCTTCAGGGTCATAGACATAAGCGATACCGCCCGACATACCGGCAGCAAAGTTACGACCTGTGTTGCCCAACACGATGACGGTGCCGCCTGTCATGTATTCGCAGCCATGGTCGCCAGTACCTTCCACCACAGTGACTGCGCCAGAATTACGTACCGCGAAACGTTCGCCGGCAACACCGTTGATAAAGGCTTCACCAGAGATGGCACCGTACAGTACCGTGTTACCACAGATGATGTTGTCCACTGCCCAGCCGCGGAATTCTGTATTTGGGCGGATGATAATGCGGCCACCAGACAAACCTTTACCTACATAATCATTACCTTCGCCCACCAGATCCAGTGTCACGCCATGCGCCAGGAAAGCACCGGCAGACTGACCAGCCGTACCTTGCAACTGTATGTGGATAGTGTCATCCGGCAAACCTGCGTGACCATATTTTTTGGCCACTTCGCCAGACAACATCGTACCTACCGTGCGGTTCAGGTTTTTGATCGGTGATATGAAGGATACTTTTTCACCAGTTTCCAGAGCAATTTTTGCCTGGGCAATCAGTTTATTGTCGAGGGCTTTTTCCAGGCCATGATCTTGTACATCAACATGGCGTATTGCTGCACCTTCAGCCAGTTCTGGCTGATAGAAGATGCGGCTGAAATCCAGCCCCTTGGCTTTCCAGTGCGACACCGCCTTGGATTTATCCAGCAAATCAACACGGCCTATCAAATCGTCATAAGTGCGTATGCCCAGTTGCGCCATGATCTGACGCAATTCTTCTGCTACAAAGAAGAAGTAATTGACGACATATTCAGGCTTGCCAGAGAACTTGGCACGCAAGACCGGGTCTTGTGTCGCCACGCCTACCGGGCAAGTATTCAAATGGCATTTGCGCATCATGATGCAGCCTTCAACCACCAGCGGTGCTGTAGCAAAGCCGATTTCATCGGCACCCAGCATCGCTGCAATGGCGACGTCACGGCCCGTCTTCATCTGGCCATCAGCCTGTACACGGACACGTCCACGCAAGCCATTCAAGACCAGGGTTTGCTGGGTTTCAGACAAGCCCAGTTCCCATGGTGTACCAGCATGCTTGATGGACGATAAAGGTGAGGCACCCGTACCACCGTCATGACCAGCGATGACGACGTGATCTGCCTTGGCTTTGGACACACCGGCAGCAACCGTACCCACACCAACTTCAGACACCAGCTTGACTGAGATCGATGCTTTTGGATTGGCGTTTTTCAAGTCATGAATCAACTGCGCCAAATCTTCAATCGAATAAATATCATGATGCGGCGGCGGAGAAATCAAGCCCACACCAGGTACAGAGAAACGCAGCTTGGCGATGTATTCAGAGACCTTATGTCCTGGCAACTGCCCGCCCTCGCCCGGCTTGGCACCTTGCGCCATCTTGATCTGTATCTGGTCGGCAGAACTCAGATACTCAGCCGTAACACCAAAGCGACCAGAGGCGACTTGCTTGATTTTCGAGCGCAGCGAATCACCATCCTGCAAGGGAATGTCCACTTCTATCTGGTCTTTGCCGATGACGGAAGCCAGGGTTGCACCCTGCTTGATAGGGATGCCTTTCAGTTCTTGCTGATAACGCGCTGGGTCTTCACCGCCTTCACCGGTATTTGATTTGCCACCTATGCGGTTCATGGCTACAGCCAGCGTTGCATGTGCTTCTGTACTGATGGAACCCAGGGACATCGCGCCAGTCGCGAAACGCTTGACGATTTCCTTCGCAGGTTCGACCTGGTCCAGAGCGATGGCTTTACTTGGATCAATCTTGAATTCAAACAGGCCACGCAAAGTCATATGACGCTTGCTCTGGTCATTGATGATCTGTGCGTATTCTTTATACGAATTGTAGTTGTTGGCACGGGTGGAATGCTGCAACTTGGCGATTGCATCCGGTGTCCACATATGGTCTTCACCACGCACGCGGAAGGCATATTCGCCACCGGCATCCAGGGCATTTTCCAGTACTGGGTCCAGACCAAAAGCAGCTTTGTGCAAACGCAGGGCTTCTTCTGCAACTTCAAATACGCCTATGCCTTCTACATTCGATGCCGTGCCCTTGAAGTATTTGTCAACCAGGGATTTGTTGAGACCGACGGCTTCAAAAATCTGCGCGCCGCAATAAGACATATAGGTAGAGATACCCATCTTGGACATGACTTTCATCAAGCCCTTGCCGACTGCCTTGGTGTAGTTATAAACGGCTTTTTCTGCTGACAATTCACCCGACAGATCCTTGGCCATATCTGCCAGTGTCTGCATCGCCAGATAAGGATGGACAGCTTCTGCACCATAACCTGCCAGCAGGGCAAAGTGATGGGTTTCGCGGGCAGAGCCAGTCTCGACTACCAGACCGGTCGTCGTACGCAAACCCTTGCTGACCAGATGCTGATGCACGGTAGATGTTGCCAGCAAGGCCGGAATGGCGACATAGTTGGCATCCATCTTGCGGTCCGTGATGATCATGATGTTGTGACCAGACTTGACCGCATCAACAACCTCAGCGCAGATGGATGCCAGGCGTGCTTCGATACCATCCTTGCCCCAGGCGATGGGATAGCAGATATCCAGTTCGTAGGACTTGAACTTGCCACCGGTATTGGCGCTGATATTGCGCAGCTTGGCGATGTCAGCAAAATCCAGTATCGGTTGTGCGACTTCGAGGCGCATAGGCGGATTGATGTTATTGGTATCCAGCAAATTCGGTTTCGGGCCGATGAAGGATACCAGCGACATCACCATCGCTTCGCGAATAGGATCGATAGGCGGATTGGTCACCTGCGCAAATAATTGCTTGAAGTAGTTATACAGAGGCTTGAGCTTGTTCGACATGACGGCCAGCGAAGAGTCATTGCCCATGGAGCCTATGGCTTCTTCACCTGCCAGCGCCATTGGTGCCATCAGGAATTTCAAGTCTTCCTGGGTGTAGCCAAAGGCTTGCTGACGGTCCAGCAAAGTCGCTGAGTATTCTGTCTTGTCTTCTGCTGCCTTCAATTCATTTAGCTTGATACGGACAGACTTGATCCATTGTTTGTAAGGCTTGGCGTTAGCGTAAGTGTCCTTGATTTCCTTGTCATCGATGATGCGGCCAGCTTCCAGGTCGATGAGGAACATCTTGCCTGGTTGCAGACGCCATTTCTTGATGATCTTGGATTCTGGAATAGGCAAAACACCAGATTCCGATGCCATGACGACCAGGTCATCATCAGTAACGATATAGCGTGCAGGACGCAGGCCATTGCGATCCAGTGTGCCACCGATCTGGCGGCCATCGGTAAAGGCCATGGCGGCAGGGCCGTCCCATGGTTCCATCATGGCCGCATGGTATTCATAGAAGGCGCGGCGGTTTTCATCCATCATGGTGTGGTTTTCCCAGGCTTCAGGGATCATCATCATCATCGCTTGTGCAATTGGATAACCAGCCATGACCAGCAATTCCAGCGCATTATCGAAGCTGGCAGTATCAGACTGGCCTTCAAATATCAGTGGATACAGTTTTTGCAGATCGTCGCCGAGTACTGCCGATTTCATGACGCCTTCACGGGCGCGCATCCAGTTGAAATTGCCTTTTACCGTGTTGATTTCACCGTTATGCGCAATCATGCGGTAAGGGTGGGCCAGCGGCCATTCAGGGAAGGTATTGGTCGAGAAACGCTGATGCACCAGGGCCAGCGCAGAAACGCAACGCTCGTCCTGCAAGTCTTTATAGTAGACACCAACCTGGTCGGCCAGCAGCAAGCCTTTGTAGACGATGGTACGGGCAGACATGGACGGCACGAAGTATTCCTTGCCATGCAAAAGATGCAGGGCTTCAATCGCATGCACAGCCGATTTGCGGATTACATACAGTTTGCGCTCCAGCGCATCAGTCACCATGATGTCAGGACCGCGACCGATGAAAATCTGACGGATGACCGGCTCTTTTTCACGCACGGTAGGTGACATGGGCATGTCGCGGTCTACCGGCACATCACGCCAGCCCAGTACGACCTGGCCTTCTGCGCGCACGGCACGTTCTATCTCTTGTTCGCAAGCCAGGCGGGATGCATGTTCCTTCGGCAGGAAGATCATGCCCACGCCATATTCACCAGGTGGCGGCAGGTTGATGCCCTGCTTGGCCATCTCTTCACGGTAATACTGGTCAGGAATCTGGATCAGGATACCGGCACCATCGCCCATCAGGGCATCGGCACCAACCGCGCCCCTGTGGTCAAGATTTTTCAAAATCAATAAACCCTGATCGACGATGGCATGCGTCTTCTTGCCTTTGATATGGGCAACAAAACCTACGCCACAGGCGTCATGTTCATTGGATGGGTCGTATAAACCTTGAGCGTGCATAGTGGATCTCCGGAGGACAATTTCAATATCAGGACTTACGTGAAACAGCTGTCGGCATGAATAGCTGGCTTTGCTATTCAGCAATTTTGCTGGCTGCGGATGGCAGCTTGATGACGTTAGCTTGAAGGGTGATCAAACTGTGGGCCAGGCTTCCGGGTAAGGGCATGGCGCTACGCTGGACAAATGTGCCAGGCATTCGTTAATTGTGAATGCGCCGGCACGACAGTTTGGCGTAAATCCTGTCAGGACAAGACAAAGAATAGTGCAGTGCAAAATATTACGCAACTGGTTTAATTAGGGTCAGTGTCAAATTAAATTGACCACATTTTCATGAATATTTAAATGGGGACATAGTGAAAGAAGCCGAATTTATTGGCTTACCGCGTGCTCATAAGAATTTTGGGGCGTGAAAGCCAGCAGCCTCTGGCAGCCACAGGACTACTAAGTATTTTCCCCGGCCTTGCGTGGCCGACCACGCTTGACTGGTTCTACCCGTCTTTCGGTCAGCTTGCTCATTTCTATCTTGAATTTGGCTGAACCCAGCATCCAGGCCTTGGTGGTTGCCTGGGTGATTTCAGTGATTTGCCTGCCCGATAATCCGCTCTCCAGGCTTTGCTTGTACGCAGCCTCACGCTGGAAAGGAGTATTACCCAGAGCCCAATAGCAACTATGGTCGGTAATCAGGGGGTCTATCAACAGGCCGACGTGATGACGGTAGCTGGACCAGGTGTAGTCGAGCAAGTCCTGCACCAGACCGGCACGTTGAGGATTGCTTTCCAGATAAATACTGCAGGGGATGAAGTAGGTAGCAGACTCAATGACCGTGGCGCGGTAACGTCCCTGCCACAAGGTACCGCTGCGCTGGTATTTGCGATTGAAATAAGGGACATAGTGCCGCCCCAGCCATTGCATCATCTTGCCCAGGCCAGGTTCATCACCAGGTGTCAGCAATAAATGCAAGTGGTCTGGCATCAGCACATAGGCATGGATGGCCACATCAAACAATTTGGCGGCTTGCCTGAGCCAGTCCAGAAAGCTGCTGTAATCCTCGGCATCCAGAAAAATCAGGCTGCCAGCATTGCCGCGCTGGATAACATGGTGTTGTTGATGCGGGATAACTAAACGGGCTAATCTGGCCATGTGTATGCAGGCAATCCAAAAGAGTCTGGATTGTGCTTGGCATCTGGCTATCTTGTCAAAACTTATCTGTGCGGCGACCTTGGTACTAGTAAGCACCAATAAGCAATGACAGCTAAAAGTAGCCAACAGCGCCTTCAACAAATCGAAGATAAGACATCCGCACCATGTCCTGATCACAGGGCATGGTCTGGCTATGGTCTATATAGTCTTCTGGGAGGCGCTTCAGCTTTCCGGTGTTGCCGGAAAGCCCGCAATCCCGCTTTATCAGGCCGCGATGAGTTCTTGAACCGGGCTTTTCAAGCGGAAAGCTTTGAGTGCACGGGATGCATCCGGCACTGCGACGATTTCTGGAGTACCAGTCATCAATTCAGAAATACGGCTTTTCAGGGCTTTTGCCTGTGTCGCCAGATTGAAGTGCGCAGGACGTTGCGTCTGCACGATACCCCAGCGCACTACAGGCGCATGGCCACTGCCGTCCAGCAAGGACTTTTCACGCAACCAGTTCTCGAAAGAACGGGTAGTCATGTTGCTTTCTATCCAGATCAAATGATCGGAGGTCATTTTCTTGCTGTTGTCCGAAGGGCGAACCAGTATTTCGTAAATCATTTTCTGACTCCTTAAAGGGAAACTTTGCTTAAAGGAAGGTGTCAGCAAAGATTCTTTAGTCCAAAAACGCACCGGTTCGCAATTCAGTTGACACATTAATGTACAAAAATGAGAAATTTTTTTATACGTTTTATAAAAAAACAATAAATTAGGCCAAATTACGGCAAAATTCCTCGATTTATTGTATTTTTTTCAGCTTTCGTTACAAATTATCTGGAACTATTCTGAATTATTCCGACTTATTTAATGCGGGAAGCTTCCAGCACGAAACTCAATTTGCCAAAACGGGCACTGACTTCATCAAATTTCTTTTGTTTTTGCGCATCAGTCAGACTTGGATTGTTCAGGTTTTCGCGCAAAAGGCTGAACAATGTCAAATCAGCAATTGGTTTCAACTGTGCATCAGTAGAACGCTGGAAACCAGACAAATTCAAAATGTCTTTCAATACAGCCTGAGCCTGCTTTTGCTTGCCGTAGTTAATAAAGAAATCTTCAATACGGGTTTTCAGGGCTGGTGACAAATCCTTGCGATACAGGATAGGGTCATTTGGAATCAGAGGGGAAGTCCAGATAACGCGAACTTTGGCGATTTGTTCTGGCGCTTCTTTTTTCAATCTGTCCATTTCTTCAGAATTAAACGTGGCCACATCAGCTTCACCTTGAGTGACAGCAGCAAAATTGCTTTGATGGTTGCCGACATTGACCTTCTTGAACAGCTTGTTGATATCTATCTTATTTTTAGCAAACAGATAATAAGCAGGAACCAGATAGCCAGAAGTGGATTTCTTGTCGCCGTCAGAGAATACATAGGTGCCAGGTTTGGCCGATACCTGATCAAAATTAGTCAGAGGGCTCTTGCTGGAAGCGATCAGCAAAGAGTTATAGCCGCGTGAGCCATCACTTTTCACCATTTGTGCAAACACAGTGGATTTGCCATCTTCAACGGCATCCAGGGCTACCTTGCTACTCAGCCAGGCGACTTGTATCTTGTTTTCTTTCAAGCCGCTGACGATTTCACTGTAATTGGAAGAAATGGCTGCAGTCACTTCTGTGCCTGTGCTTTTTGCCAGATCATCCAGCAATGGCTGCCAGCGTTTGCGGGTATCTTCAATACTGGTGGTGGCGATCAGGCCAACGGTGAGTTTTTCTGCTGCGTGGGCAACAGACACGAACAAACTGCCGACCAGCAGCGTCAGGGGAATAATTTTTTTAAACATAGAGCCTCGATAGATAAAACAAATACCCAAAGCATCAGGAATGCTGATGACCGGTCAGACATGTATGCGATAGCAGACAAACAAGTGCCGTCAATGACGTACTTTGGGACAGGAATTGGGGGGATTGGGTGCGCGCCAGATGAGTTCTGCACATCAATTAAGCAGAATTATAGCATCAGATGAATTTGGGCAACAATTTTCCACAAAGCAAGAAATATATTCGAGCCTGTTGCCAAATGCTCAGTCATTGCTGAAAAAACAGGCAAACAATTTCATCTGGCTTGCCAGAAACAATTGCCAGCCGACCTCAAAATTTGACAAAAAAGATATAAGATAATCCAAAGCAAGTCATTGATTTACATAGATAAAATTAATTATATCCAGAATTTTTCAGTGACTGTCTCTGCGCCAGAGAAACACAAATACACAGTTCAAACTTACTTCGGGCTTCTGTTGTAAATTTGTCTCTTGAAGATGCATGAACTTGACAACTACTAGCGTAGTTGGCGCAGGTAAAACTCACCAGCTAATTGAGACCTAGCCTGCTTTTTTGGCAGTCTGGGCAGTTTTGGCATGATCAGGGCACTATTTATTCTGTGCCGCCAGTTCGCGCAGCTTGTCCTTTTTACTCTTGCGCTTGCCCTTGATGCCGCCAGTTGGTGCCTCAGATTCTGCAGGGGTCATGTCCCCTGCCGTCTGGCTGGGCTCAAAACCTGCCAGCGTTTCGCGTGAGACGCGTTTATCCTGACGTTTTTCTATCAGGCGGAAATGCATTTCATGTTCAGCCAGGATAAAGCTGATGGCGCTGCCACTGGCACCGGCACGACCAGTACGACCTATGCGATGGATATAGTCATCTGCAGAACGCGGCAAATCATAATTGACGACAGCAGGCAATCCAGCCACATCGATGCCGCGTGCTGCCAGATCAGTGGCAACCAGCACCTGGATACGGTTGGCCTTGAAGTCAGTCAGCATATGCTGGCGCGCACCCTGGCTGGCATCGCCGTTAAAGGCTTCAGCCTTGATGCCAGCTTTTTTCAATTTATTCGATACCGTGTCACTGGCATATTTAGTAGCAACAAAAACCAGCACGCGCTCCCATTGCTGCTCTTTAATCAGGTGTACCAACAGACGGGTGCGCTTGTCGCCATCTACAGCTATCGCCCTTTGCGCGATATCTGGCAGGTTTTCAGTGAGGTCTTCAATCGCTATGCGCTTGGGTTCATGCAATAAAGCCAGGGCCAGTTTTTTTACTGCAGGCGAAAAAGTGGCCGAGAAAAACAGGTTTTGCCGCTGCGCGGGCAATTGTTCGAGTATGCGTTTGATTTCATCGGCAAAGCCAAGATCCAGCAACCTGTCTGCCTCATCCAGCACCAGAGTGCTGACGTGCTGCAATGAAAGAGCATTGTTATCCAGCAAATCAAGCAGGCGGCCAGGTGTACTGATGACAACATCAGCGCCGCCACGCAAATGCATCATTTGCGGATTGATGGAGGCGCCGCCATAGATCACAGCGACTTTCAATTTTTTGGGCAAGTGCCCGGCCAGTGCTTCTATGGTTTGCCCAACTTGTCCTGACAACTCACGGGTAGGCACCAGGACCAGCACTTTTACCTTGCGCTGTTTGCTGCCTTCTTTGCTGCCCTCTTCCCTGTCTTGTTCCATATCTTGTTGCAGACGCTGCAATAAGGGCAAGGCAAAAGCGGCTGTCTTGCCTGAGCCAGTCTGTGCCAGTGCCATAACATCCTGGCCAGCAAGCACGGCAGGAATAGCCTCAGTCTGCACAGCAGTAGGAAGCGTATATTGGCGCGCTGCCACAGCAAGCAAGAGTTCAGGGCTAAGGCCCAGGGTAGCAAAAGTCATGGAAAAATCTGGAGTAGGAAATTATGATGGTAATCAGTCAAGGCTCTTGTGATGATCTTGTGATGAGCTATCGCGCATTGTAGAACATAAAGCTTATTCACCAGAGTATGATTTTTTTGACGGGCCTTGACTCTGTAGCGACTACAGGGTGTTTAATGACCAGTAGCTACAGATATCTGCTCAGCCCACCATGCCTGAATTGCTTTAGGGTTTATAATCCACCACATGCTTAAGAAATTTGTCTTCATGATCATCCTTGCCTTCACCCTCCAGCTAAGCTGGGCGGTGGCGAGTGCTTATTGCATGCATGAGACAGACAAGAGCGCGCAGCATTTTGGTCATCATCCGCATGAACATGAGGCTGTAGATGGCGAGATACATACAGACAAGTCTGCGGACAAGTCACAAAAGAAAGCTGCCACTCACCCCGATTGTGCTTCTTGTACGCCCAGTCCGCTGGCTGCCTATTCTTCCAATTTACTGGTCAGCCAGTCAGCACTGATCGTTTACCAGCTCAGTGGCTCGGCTTTGCAAACTCCTGCGCCATTCCTGGCTCAACCTGAACGTCCCAAATGGATGGCCCTTGCCTAAGTCCGGCGAGCTATCTGTCTAATTTATTTCTCTGCGTTTGTGTTTTGTCACGTACTTTTGCAGGTACTTTTACAGGTACTTTTGCGTGCGAGCTGACGCATTTACTAAGCTAAAAACTTGACGGTTACTTGCTGGATTCTTCCTTTTCGTTTTTCCAGGAGAATGCCATGCAAAAATTATTATCATCCACTTTAGTGGTCGTACTACTGTGCACAGTACAGCCACCGGTATCAGCACAAAACACTGCACCTGCGGCCAGTACTGCCGCACTCAGCCTGCCTGCCGCATTAAGGCAGGCGCTTGCCAATAATCCCGACATCGCTGCTGCCAGGCGTGAAGTGCAGGCCAGCGAGGGTGCCTTGCGCCAGGCTGGTGTCATGCCCAACCCTGAACTGTCTGCGCTGGTCGAAGATGCCAGGCAAGACAGTCGCAGCACCACCATACAAATCAATCAGGCGCTGGAACTAGGCGGCAAACGCGGCGCACGCATCAGCGTCGCCGAGCGTAGTCGTAGCGCTGCCTTGAATGAACTGGCGATCAAATCAGCCGAGATCAGGGCAGCAGTCAGCACACAGTTTTTTGCCGTTTTGATTGCACAGGAGCGCCAGCGTCTGGCCACAGTGTCGCTGGAACTGGCACAGCGGGCCAGCCATGCTGCCAGCCGCCAGGTCAGTCTCGGTAAAATCCCGCCACTGGAAGCAAGCAGGGCTGGCATTGCCGAATCTGGCGTGCGTGTGGAACTTGCGCAAGCCAATAGCGACTTGCTGATAGCCAGACAAAGCCTGGCAACAGCCATGGGCAGTAAGCTGGCTGCTGAGCTGCAATTGCAAGCTGAATTCCATACCTTGCCCGCCTTGCCCGACTTGCAAAAACTGATGCAAGCCCTGGCACGCTCGCCATTGATGCAACGCGCACAACTGGAAGTGGACAAGCGACTGGCCATGTCAGCGCTGGAAAAAAGCAGGCAAGTCCCTGACCTGACTTTAAGCATAGGCAACAAGCGTGAACAGCAAACTGGCCGCAACCAGGCCATCGTCGGCATCAGCATCCCGCTAAACCTGTTTGACCGCAACCAGGGCAATCTGCAGGAAGCCCTGAGCCGCGCAGACAAGGCCAGGGATGAATTGACAGCCACAGAAAACCGCCTGCATGGCGAAGTGCTGCAAGCCCATCAGCGTTTGAGCCTGGCCAGGGAAGAAGCCGAGATGCTGAAAAAAGATATGCTGCCGGGCGCGCAGCAGGCTTATGAGCTCGCCATCAAGGGCTTTGAATACGGCAAGTTCAATTTCATGGATGTGCTGGACGCCCAGCGTTCATTACTACAAGCCAGGGCGCAATACTTGCGCAGCCTGTCAGAAGCCCAGCGCGCTGCAGCGGACATCGAGGCTTACATAGGGGACAGTGAATTCAGCCTGTTCACCACCACCTCTTCATTTTAGGATTTGTATGAAACTGAATATCAATAAAAAAACTGCCGTGCCAGTCATCATCGTCATCCTCATAGGTGCAATACTGGCTGCGCTGATACTGAGCACAGGAAAATCGAAAAAAACTGATGAACATGGCAGCCATACAGAGCAGGCGGAACATGCCGACAAAGAACATCATGACGAAGCCAGTGAAGCCGAGGCCGCCACCAAAGGCCCGCATGGCGGCAAGCTGTTCAGCAAGGATGGCTATGCGCTGGAAGTGACTATTTTCGAACAAAACACGGCACCAGAATTTCGCCTGTATACCTACCTGGATGGCAAGCCACTGTCACCTGCAGCGAATAACGTCACCATCAATCTGGAGCGTCTGGGTGGCGCAGTACAAAACTTCAAGTTCAGCACAGAAAAAAATTATCTGAAAAGTGACGCGATAGTCGAAGAGCCGCACTCCTTCAAAGCCAGCATCACAGCCCAGCATGCGGGCAAGAGCTATCAGTTCAATTACGAACAGATAGAAGGCCGTGTCAGCATGAATGCCTTAAAGCGCAAGCAAAATGGCGTGGAGACAGAAATAGCAGGCGCAGTAAAACTGCAAAGCAATCTGAACCTGTTGGGTGAAGTGCGCCTGAATGAAGACAGCATGCTGCAAATTGTGCCGCGCCTCTCAGGTGTGGTGGAAAGCGTGGCGGTGAATGCGGGTGACAAGGTTAGCAAGGGGCAGTTACTGGCGGTGATATCCAGCCAGGCCCTCGTCGATTTGCGCACCGAAGTGTTGGCAACACAAAAACGCCATGCACTGGCGCGTAGTAATTTTGAGCGCGAGAAAAAACTCTGGGAAGAAAAAATCTCAGCCGAACAGGATTATCTGCATGCCCGCAATGCCATGCAGGAAGCCGACATCACCCTGCAAAGTGCGCAACAAAAACTGGCGTCCCTGGGTGCAGGCATGGCCAGCAAGGGCAATCTGAACCGATATGAAATCCGTTCACCCATCGCTGGCACAGTGACCGAGAAACATATCAGCATGGGCCAGTCTCTCAAGGATGATGCTGCCATTTTTACGGTAGCTGACCTCAGCAGTGTCTGGGTGGAAATCGCGATACCTGCCAAGGATCTCAACAATGTCAGGACAGGCCAGAGCGCCAAAGTCAGTGCCAATGCCTTTGACGCAACGGCAGAAGGCAAGCTCAGCTATGTAGGTGCCGTCATGGGAGAACAAACCCGCACGGCCAAAGCACGCTTGCTGCTGCCCAATACCAAGGGTGCATGGTATCCCGGCCTGACTGTGAATGTCGCCCTGCTGTCCGCCGAAGTGGAAGTACCGGTTGCGATAGTCAATGAAGCCATACAAATCATCGATGAACAAGCCACAGTGTTTGCCAGCTATGGCGATCAACTGGAAGCCAGGCCAGTGGAACTGGGACGCAGCGATGGCAAGTACACAGAAATACGCAAGGGCTTGCAGGCGGGTACCGCATACGTTGCGAAGAACAGTTTCCTGATCAAGGCTGAGCTGGGCAAAGCTGCCGCCAGTCATGAACACTAAGAGCATGAGGAAAATACATCATGTTTGAAAAAATCATACAATTTTCGATAACGCAGCGCTGGCTGGTCATCATGCTGACCCTGGCGCTGGCAGCACTGGGCATTTTCAGTTACCAGCGCCTGCCGATTGATGCCGTACCCGACATCACCAATGTCCAGGTACAGGTCAATACTGTCGCTCCCGGCTATTCACCACTGGAGGCTGAGCAGCGCATCAGCTTTCCCATAGAAACCGTGATGGCGGGCCTGCCCAACCTGCAACAAACACGTTCACTGTCACGCTATGGTTTGTCACAAGTGACCATCATCTTCAAGGATGGTACTGACATTTACTTTGCCCGCCAGCTCGTCAATGAACGCATACAGGAAGCCAAGGGCAAGCTGCCAGCAGGCATAGAACCTGGCATGGGGCCTATCTCCACTGGCCTGGGCGAGATTGTCATGTGGACAGTGGAGAGCAAGGAAGGTGCGCTCAAGGCTGATGGTCAGCCCTACTCTGCCACCGACTTGCGGGAAATACAGGACTGGATAGTCAAGCCACAACTGCGCAATGTTGCAGGCGTGACCGAGATCAATACCATAGGCGGTTATGCCAAGGAATTTCTGGTGGCACCATCGCCAGAAAAACTGGTGTCACATGGTTTGAGCTGGCAAGATGTCGTCACCGCACTGGAAAAAAATAATGGCAATGTCGGCGCGGGTTATATAGAAAGACGTGGCGAACAATACCTCGTCAGGGCACCGGGACAACTGGCTTCCATGGATGACATACGCAATGTCGTCGTCAGCACCCAGAAAAATATTCCTGTGCGTATCGGCGATATCGCCGAAGTCAGCATAGGCCGTGAACTACGCACGGGCGCAGCCACTGAAAATGGCCGTGAAGTCGTGCTAGGAACGGTGTTCATGCTGATAGGTGAAAACAGCCGCAAGGTATCGCAGGATGTGGCAAAGAAACTCGCTGAAATCAACCGCAGCCTGCCGCCTGGCATTGTTGCCAGCACCGTATATGACCGCACCGTGCTGGTCGACAAGGCCATCAATACGGTAAAGAAAAACCTGCTGGAAGGTGCCGTGCTGGTGATCGCCATCCTCTTTTTATTTTTGGGGAATATCCGTGCAGCCATCATCACTGCCATGGTGATACCGCTGGCAATGCTGTTCACTTTCACCGGCATGGTAGGCAACAAGGTGAGTGCCAATCTCATGAGTCTCGGCGCGCTGGATTTTGGCATCATCATCGATGGTGCCGTGGTCATTGTCGAAAATTGCGTGCGCAGGCTGGCTCATGCACAAGCGGCTGCCGGGCGTACATTAAACCGCAGTGAACGCCTGCAGGAAGTTTTCGCTGCTGCCAGAGAAGCCCGCCGCCCCCTGTTGTTTGGCCAGTTGATCATCATGGTGGTTTACCTGCCCATCTTTGCGCTGACCGGCGTCGAAGGCAAAATGTTCCACCCCATGGCGTTTACCGTGGTTGCTGCCCTGATTGCCGCAATGGTCTTGTCGATGACTTTCATCCCTGCCGCCGTCGCCCTGTTCATCGGTGAACACGTTAGCGAAAAAGAAAACCGTTTGATGCTGTTAGCCAAACAGCTCTATCAACCCATGCTGGACTTTGTCCTGCAAAGCAAGGCGCTCGTCTTAAGCATCGTGCTGGTGGTACTAGCCTTGAGTGGCTTGCTGGCCAGCCGCATGGGCAGCGAATTTGTGCCCAGTCTGAATGAAGGCGATATCGCCCTGCACGCCATGCGCATACCAGGCACCAGCCTGAGCCAGGCATTGCAGATGCAGATAGAACTGGAGCATGTGATACGCACTTTCCCAGAGGTGGATAAAGTCTTTGGCAAGCTGGGCACTGCAGAAATAGCGACGGACCCCATGCCGCCAAATGTGGCTGACACCTTCATCATGCTCAAGCCGCAAGCGCAATGGCCAGACCCAAAGCGCAGCAAGGACGATCTGGTAGCAGCCATACAGGAAGCGGTAGAAAAAGTGCCGGGTAATAACTATGAATTTACCCAGCCGATACAGATGCGCTTCAATGAACTGATCTCAGGTGTGCGCAGTGACGTCGCGATCAAGGTGTTTGGTGACGACATGGATATCATGAACCGCACCGGGGAGCAGATTGCTAGGGTACTGGAAAAAATTCCCGGTGCTGCCGACGTCAAGCTGGAGCAAACTACCGGTCTGCCTATGCTGAGCATCAACATCAACCGCGAAAAGGCAGCCAGACTGGGCTTGAATATCAGCGATGTACAGGATGTGATTTCAGCAGCCATAGGCGGCAAAGAATCTGGCACCCTGTTCCAGGGTGACCGCCGTTTCGATATCGTCGTGCGCCTGCCAGAAAATGTACGCAGCGATATCGATGCCATCAAGCGCCTGCCTATACGCTTGCCGAATGTAACGAGCGCACAAAATGGCACGGCCAGTTTCATTACCCTGGCTGACCTGGCAAGCATAGACATGGCACCTGGCCCCAACCAGATCAGCCGTGAAGATGGCAAGCGCCGCGTCGTCGTCACTGCCAATGTGCGTGGTCGCGACATAGGCTCCTTCGTGAAAGAAGCGCAGGAACAACTGGCACAGAAAGTCAAAGTCCCAACGGCTTACTGGACCACCTGGGGCGGCACGTTCGAGCAATTGCAGTCTGCATCGCAACGCCTGCAAATCGTCGTCCCCGCTGCCTTGCTACTGGTCTTCATGCTGCTGTTCGCCATGTTTGGCAATATCAGGGATGGCCTGCTGGTATTTACAGGCGTGCCGTTTGCCCTGACTGGCGGCATCGTCGCACTGTGGTTGCGGGATATACCGCTGTCGATTTCTGCCGGTGTAGGCTTCATCGCCCTGTCTGGCGTTGCGGTATTGAACGGCCTGGTCATGATTGCCTATATACGCAGCCTGCGTGAAGAAGGCATGGCACTGGACAAGGCCATCCAGCAAGGCGCATTGACACGCCTGCGCCCGGTATTGATGACGGCGCTGGTAGCATCCCTGGGCTTCATCCCCATGGCGCTGGCAACAGGGACGGGGGCTGAAGTGCAAAGGCCACTGGCAACCGTCGTCATAGGCGGCATCCTGTCATCCACCCTATTGACGCTGCTGGTTTTGCCCTTGCTTTATCAAATGAGTCATCGCGAAAAGGAAAGCTTGAAAGAAGTGAGGCACTTGCATAGTCCCGAAATGGGATAGTGCAATAGGGTTGATTTACTTTGCCTGTCGTCGCACTTGAAAGAATCTCAGGCGCGACGACCGGGGCAGAGATATTGAAATAAAGGAGCAAGCCTGGCTTTCCACATAAAGTTAAACCTCGCCAAGTACAGCGTACTCCAAGAGAGAGAACATCTGCCAGGCTATTGCTCACAATAGGAGTCGTCGCTGTTTTAGACCAGCACAAAAACTTGGTTCGTCAACGAACAGAACAGACCTGATGCATCAACGATAATCCCTTGAACGTCATCGATACATGTGCGTGCAAAATTCGCAGAAAGAACTCCATGCATATCCATCCGCTTGCAGGTCAATTGTCACCAGATTCTGCACTGGTCGATGTGAACCAGCTAATCGCCGCTTATTACAAACACATCCCAGATGCACAAATCGCTGCGCAAAGAGTAGCATTTGGCACTTCTGGCCACCGCGGTTCCTCGTTCCAGACCAGCTTCAATGAATATCATGTTCTTGCCATTACTCAGGCAATTTGTGACTATCGTCAGCAACAGGGTATCAGCGGCCCCTTGTTCCTCGGTATTGATACCCATGCCTTGTCAGAACCGGCACGCATCAGCGCGATAGAAGTGCTTGCGGCCAATGGCATCACCCTCATGCTGTCCAGCGGTGACGAATACACACCGACACCTGCTGTATCGCTGGCTATCCTGATGTATAACCGTGGTCGCCGTTCTGCTACTGCTATTGCTGGTGGCATTGAGCAAAACACTGGCCTGGCCGATGGCATCGTCATTACACCCTCCCACAATCCACCCGACAATGGCGGCTTTAAATACAATGCCGTCAATGGTGGCCCGGCAGATACAGCCACCACCGACTGGATAGGCAAGCGTGCCAATGAACTCATGGCCCCGAATTTGAAGGACGTAAAGCGCATGCCCTTTGAGCGGGCGATACATGCCGACACGACACACCGTTACGACTTCATGAACACCTATGTCAGCGAGCTTGAACAGATTATTGATCTGGCCGCGATACGGCATTCTGGCATACGTCTGGGCGTTGATCCGCTTGGCGGTGCAGGCGTGCATTACTGGGGCCGCATCGCGGAAAAATATCAGATAGACCTGACCGTAGTCAGTGATGTCGTCGATCCGACTTTCCGCTTCATGCCGCTGGACTGGGATGGCAAGATACGCATGGACCCTTCATCACCCTATGCCATGCGCCGCCTGCTGGACATACAGTCAGATTTTGACATTGCCTTTGCCTGCGACACCGACCATGACCGCCATGGCATCGTCACGCCCGGCGCTGGCCTGATGACGCCAGACCACTATCTGGCCGTCGCCATCGATTACCTGTTCCAGCATCGCCCGGACTGGGGTAACAAACCCGGCATAGGCAAAACCGTCGTCAGCAGCCGCATGATAGAGCATGTGAGCAGACGACTCGGACGCAAGCTGTACGACATGCCAGTCGGCTTCAAATGGTTCGCTTCAGGTCTGTTTGATGGCAGCCTGGGTTTTGGTGGCGAAGAAAGCGCAGGCGCCAGCTTTGTACGCATGAACGGCAGCGCATGGACAACAGACAAGGACGGCATAGTCGCCGCCCTGCTGGCAGGTGAAATAAAAGCAAGGACTGGACGCGACCCCGGCCAGCTATATGAGCAGCTTACACAAGAATTTGGCAAACCTGTCAGCATACGGGTAGAAGCCCCAGCTACACCAGCACAGAAAAAAGCCCTGTCCAAGCTATCCCCACAACAGATCACCAGCAAATTGCTGGCGGGCAACAGCATCACAGACATCCTCACCACCGCCCCCGGCAATATGACCGCCATAGGCGGCGTGAAAGTCATCACCAACAACGGCTGGTTTGCTGCCCGTCCTTCGGGTACTGAAGAAATCTATAAGATTTATGCCGAGAGCTTCAAGGGGGAACAGCATTTGCACGAGATTGTGGCGGAGGCGCAGGGTCTTGTGGATGTGGCGCTATCAACAATAGATGAGAAGAGACAGCAGTCTTAAAGCTGGCTCCTTGAAAATTATCCATCTTATGCAGACGCTTTCTGTGCAGGCATCATGACGAAAATCAAGTTCAAATAATTCCATTGAAGACAAATTTGGTATAGAGAATCCAGATTGGGATGACTTTGAGTAGAGCCTGCTAAACGGTCGATTATCTGCTCTAAGTTGGGTCTTATGCAGCAAATGGATTGAGCTGCTGACACTGCGCTCAATGGTCAGATAGGACAAGAAGGCTTTTACCTCGACCACGCCCATCTCCAAGGTTGATGCAGGCCATGAAAGCGAGTGTGCCATAGAATCCAGTAGACATACGCTCGTTCAGTGCGTAAACTGAAGCGCTTATCACGAATGCAATTTTTA
Source organism: Undibacterium pigrum (assembly GCF_003201815.1). Lineage (GTDB taxonomy): Bacteria > Pseudomonadota > Gammaproteobacteria > Burkholderiales > Burkholderiaceae_D > Undibacterium > Undibacterium pigrum. Next base: position 227,948 of record NZ_QJKB01000006.1, on the reverse strand, counting down.
CACAGCTGGGCAAGCTTAGATGTGTAGAGCTTGATTCAGATATGACTGGTGGAATGTCCATGAAGGCTGCCTGCCTTTTTCTGGTTATTATTAGTACTGAATATAAACACCGCATATTTCGGATGGCTTCACAGTTCAACAGTAATAAGCGTATTGCGGACGAACCACCACATTAGGCGGAATTTTTTTCACCCTATTTGAAGTTAAACAACATCATTCCAAGGAGACTCTAGCCATGAGTGAATCAATCGAAAAGGTAAAGCGACCGACGTCTATTACAGTCATTTGTGTAATTGGTTTTTTGGGCGCACTAATCGCAGTACCACTCATTTTTTCTCCAATTGTCCAGCAAATTGGCCCTTGGTATCCACCATATTTAGGCTTTTCATCCTTCGTCGGATTGGTGTGCATGATAGGCCTATGGATGATGAAAAAATGGGCAGCTTATACCTACACAGGTTTTGTCGCTATCAATCAGGTAGTCCTGCTTGCAATGGGGATGTGGAATGTCATTGCCCTGATTATTCCGGCAATAGTCATTTTCTTTGCCCTTAAGCATGTCTCAAAAATGTCTGCATAACATGGCGCTCAAGCTTGCGCCCTTCGGTCGCTGCACAATATCGCCGCGCAGCGTCGGCTAGCTCTACGTTAGGCTTCAAAGACATGCACTCCGGGGATCTGAAGCGAAGAATGCCACCTATTCAAAACCTCTTACGCATCGTGTAATTCAGCGTTATAGCTTACTACCATGAAGAAACTGATCACTATCATGAGCTTACTTTCTGTATTCAGCATCGCCAAAGCGGCGGATTACTCTGAAGGTCAGCTTTGGGCATACAAGACTAGAGCAGGTGAAGAAAAATCGACCGTTTTGATCAACAAGATAGAAACGCATCAGAAGCTCGGAAAAATCTTCCACATCAGTGTCGATGGCGTCAAGGTTAAGAACAATCATATTCAGGGTGGTGTTTCTTCAGAACTACCCCATTTTCCAGTTTCTGAAGAAACACTAAATAAGAGTCTTACCAAACTGCTCGGAAAGAGAAAACCAAATCCAAATTATATTGAAGGCTACAATACTTGGAAATCTGCATTCGATGCTGGCAAGGCTGGAATATTTACAATTTCAGTTTCTGAGATCGTCGGTTTTATTGAAGATGCTATTAACAAACAATGAAAATAGCTCAAGCATAACATTCGAAGATGACGTGCGAATATGCGTTCCCATTCAACTTACTGATCAGCGCGCGTACATCTCAAGTCGACATCATGCATTCTATGTTCAATAAATTACTCACTGCCGTTGGCCTTAATTTTGCTGCTTCGGGTGCAACAGCGGGCGTTTCACACTCGCCATACGCCGATGAGGCTATGAATACAATTTATAACTTACTTTTTTGCGACAACCCAGATGGGTTTAAAAGTAAGTCAGGCGACACCCCCACGCGCTGGCAATCAATTTTGTTTTCCTCGCCTGCCGATTTTTCTGCACTTGAAGCCCTAGCCTCTGACACTACGGCAGAAGGACGTGTTCGATTTTTGGCTTTCTCGCGTCTTCGCGAGCAAGGAAAAACTGTTCAACCAAAGATTTTGCTTGGTGTGATTATTGAAGTGCCACTCACAGGTGGCCTTGATACACTTGCCGCCTTCTCGGAAGGTGGGGTGCGCTATATAAATCAGTCTGGCAAGCTTGTTGTCATCGAGGGTGTTGACAGCTTTTTACCAATGGTTAAGAAATTATTTTCTGTTTCAGAGCCAGTGGTGTCACAGATAGGGCCGTGGGATAAGCCGCGATTAGCGCCGCCAAAACAAGGAAATGTACGATTAACATTTTTGGTCTCTGACGGCCTTTATTTTGGCGAAGGGCCGATGTCCGTAATGCAACGTGAAGCAATGGCGGGACCAATCATTAACCACGCGGCTGAGTTGCTTCAAGCTGTTGTTGCAACAGGCTTGAAATGAAAGTGCATAACTCGACACTCGATTCGGAAACTACGCATTCCAAGTGTAAACAAAAAATATCCCATTTCTCATAGGAGAAATGGGATATTTTTTATAATGCTTAAAACCTATACGTTAGAACGGTTATACCTACCTAAAAATGCAAACAACAAAATTTTCTCTATGAGAAAATTGATTTCTGATATTCACATCAAATTTTTGTAAAAAAAATACTCAGATAAGCATAGTTGTTTACATTTTCAGATTGGATTTGCGAATTAAATAAGCAAAAAAATAAAAACTGCTTTTTGCTTAGAAAGAAGCAAGAGACAAGGTCAATCGTTAAATTGACTATTTGTTTGATAGGATTGAAATTTTCGGGGGAGGCGTTACTGAATACATCATGCCGATGAACGACAATCAAATTGTTATCACAAGCCAAAAGAAATTCAATCACATCTTTGTTACAGCCCAGGATTAGGCCTTCACAAACAAAAACTCCCTGAAAATTATCCATCTTATATCGGCGCTTTCCGTGGAGTATTATGACGAAAATTAAATTTCAAAATCCCCTGCCGACGTGCCGCCAATCTGCAAGCATTAAAACTAGGACAGCGACTTACTGGTAATAGATCGTAAGAAGACGATCACTGCTGGATACCGAAAATCCGGCTTTCTTTAGCTTTTTTAACTAGTTTAGCTGTACAGCTAAACTAAGGTAATCCTTATAAAATTAATCAAAAATCACATTTTCTAAAAACATTAGTGCAATGACCTAAGCAGCTTACGCCGAAAATATTTGGAAAAACTATGCTGACGTAAAGTGCAACAAAAGATGAGGCAGAAATTGAAAGAGATGGGATCGATTTCAAGCAATTTGCTACATATGTCGGCGACTCAAATTGAATAGCTATTCTTGGCCGTCTCGAAGTATCTCTCGCTATACTCGCGCGGTTTCTGAGCCTCTCTGCTCGCGAAAACATTTATGACAATCTTCCCTCGCGCAGCCGCAAATCGAGCCAGTCCCGCTTTGGTCAACGCAATATAGCATCCCTCCCCCCAAATCGACTCGTCATCGATATCCACAGGACCTGCATCGCGCCACCAGACAATTCTTGCCACGATGGCTCCACTGGAGTCGATGTAAATACCAGGTGCATCTGCATGAGCACGCCATTGTAGTTGACGTAACAAGTTGGGACAGAGCACGATGGGATAGGCTACAGAGTCAAGGCCGAAGTCAACTGAACAGACTAGCCTTCTGATGAGCGTCGGTGCCGGTTCGTTGTCGAACGGCAGAACTCGTCCTATCCAGACAGCGGCAGGCAACTGCTGATAGCAGTCATCAAACTTCTCATCATCAATGGATACTCCTGGGGCGCGAATACGGTGAAGTAGAAGTTCTGCTTGCCGTGGCTTGAAAATCTTGAATTGTGAAACCTCTGCTACGACGTGCTCGCCGCCCTGGTCTGACCAAGTAGCAATGTCATCAACTACGCCTTCCGTCCACTTTCGCTCACCCTCCATCCAGCGAGCGTTCCGGGCGACAAGTGGCCGACGCACATCTTTCGGGCGCACCTGCGGAAGCGACAGGGGTAGAGGTGGAATTGGGGCATTCATGCTTTCAAGTAGCATTGGTAAGTCATTGGGTTTCAGCAGGCCTGCTTGGTGGAGCTCTCCTGCCACATGGCGAAGCGCTATTACGCCAATCAAGGCATGTGGCTTTAGATACTTGATTTTCATGTCAAGGGCGCGCAACTGATCTTCAACGCGCGTAACCGCATTTGGCCCGAACGCTTCAAGCCCGCCCCACTCTTGGATAAACATAGCCGCCCTCCGCCGGATCGTCAGCTCGTCAACGTCTGCTGCCTTCGCGAGCGCCTGCGCCGTAGAGCGCAAGATCTGCGTCCATCCAAGCTCTGACTCCACACGCATTGCGCCGGTTCTTTCATCCGTCAACTCACGGTCTACTTTCAGTGAGCCAACGAGCTCGAATTTGTAGAAGAGCGGTAGTGGCTGCCCATCCATCAAGATGGGATTACCCCAACGCTTGGAAAGCAATGTAGCAGCCTCCGCCACTGCGAAATCCCTGTGGCTCACGAGCTTGGCGGCGGTGGGGCCAAGCAGGGGCGCGAGATGATCGAGCTTACCCAAGAGCAGAATTTGAAGAGCTTGTAATGGCGCATCCAAGTCGCCATCTAGGAGGCGTCGCATGACTCGTTCAGATACCGTTTCACCATGGGTTGGCTGCACAGCCAGCTTTAGTGCACAGTTTCGCGCGTTCCGCTGAACTTCGGCGACTGGCAATCGTAGTGCAAAGTGCAACAATTCGACCAAGATTTCCTCATCGTCCAGCGGCTCTGCAGCTGGCTCGAAATTCTTACCGATTTGAAACTCGCGAGTGCAAGTCATTTGCTCTGCCAATAGCGACCAGATTGCTGGCCAGTCCGGCGCCAAACTGATCACCGGCAAGATGGAGTCAAGCTCAGTGAGCAGTGACTGCCTGTTCTCCTGGCCAGCCAATACCGAGTCCACCAAATTTTCAAATGCAGTGGGATACACAATATCGCCGTCAAGTAGCCGCCGCGCCTCAAAGTAGAGGAACTTGCCGCCTCCCATCCACTGACTCCATGAACTCCAGGGATCCTTGCCTTGCTCATAGCCCCGCACCAATTTCCTCGCATAGTCAACTTCGCCGACTTTCGCGAGTCGCTTAACCAGAAGGAAGCGGCAGCGTGTATCGGACTGCAGGCTTTCCCAACGCTCATACATACGCTGCACGAGATGTAGAGGAGCAGACTCAGCCAACTCCGCAAAGCGGTAGGGAGCGTTATGATTTAACTCATCACCATCCGCCTCGAATGCCCTCTCAAGGTCCTCAAGAGTCGGCTCAGAGTCGTACTTGCTAGGTGTATACGAATAGCGGGGTTCTGGTGCTTCTGACGACCAGCGCTCCACAGAAGCGTCAAGTTGGGCCGACTTCAACCCATGTCTGGCAGCGGCTGCGCGAAGGCGTTTGAGTAGCGAGAGTCTCTCGTGCGCTCGGCTGGCTAATTCGATCTCGTCCAGCAACATCTGTACTAACTGGGCAATTTGTCCCGGACCTGCTGCGTTCGCGGCGACGTCTATGAAGTCACCAATATGGTACGGGTCGCGGTAAAACGGTTCCATGTAGAAAGGTAAGCACAACCCGCACCAGACCGTAGTGCAGGCCACGAAGCTCTCTGGACGTCGACGGACCATCCCGATCATCAGCATATCAACCTTGTTGGACCACGGTATCAAGTTCCAGTGTGCAAGTGTCTTTGACACCTCAAACCCGAAGCGAGGACCGACTTGCATCGCTTCATCGATGAGCGGCATGGAAAGTCGACCGGCTGCGGATGACCCTTCCGTCTCCGTCATGCCTCCGACCTGACGCATGAGCACTGAGATTCGCTGAGCCCGTCGCCCCGGATCAACGCCGTTCGCAAGGACCATGATGTCCCGCCAGATGGCATACTGCGGATCCTTCTTCGGGGGCAGCGCGTACCCCAGGCATTGTTCGGGCGCAGTGGCCAGAACAAGCTTTGCGCGTTCAACATCCCCGACCGCGGCGAAGGAGATGGCTAAATCAGCCAACCCATCAAGCTGTTCACTCGGAGTGTCTTCCTGAAGCTCTACAGCGAGGGCGTCCAGCCGGGCCACGGCTGCTGCGCGGTGTCCATCAATCCGATAAGTCTCAACAGCCAACCTCCGCTTGATATACCAGAGGCCGTTCAGGGGCGACGTGGCAATCGCATCATCTATTTCTTTCAGAACAGCACAGTACTCCGACTCGTCGCATTTGGCTGCGATATTGAGCAAGGAGTGAGCAAGCACAGACACCGCCTTCATTGCTTGCTGCACGCGGTAAGAGTCACCTCCCCCTTTGGGGCTGAGTCGCAACAAATACCCCATTGCCTTGCGGGCTAGTATCTGGACACCGCCAGTGTACACAGAAGATGGATCCTTCGCGACGCACCCAAGAAGCATGCCGATTTTGGAGGCGTACGTTTGGAGAGGCTGCCAAGATGGATGCTTAGATGGCGTAACATCCGGCAATGGTTTCTCAAGCAATGCGCAAAGCCTGGCGTGATGCATCACCGCACTAACCAAGTCAACAAGTCCTGAGGGATCAGTATCATCGTCACCCATTGAAACCATGGGTGCAATCAGTTTCTCGAAGATGACTGAGGCGAGATCGCAGCGACCTAATGTAATTGCAACAAGTGCCACTGAGCGACGCAGTCCGTTGGAAATCTCGTCGAATTCTGGTAACTGTAAGGCCGCATCAAACAACGCGAGTGCCTGAGCGGAATTGCCGCGTTCATGAGCGGCGAGCCCGGCGTGAACTATCACAGATGGCCGGTCTTCAGCGGCGACACTGAGCTCGCCGCAGAGTTTCTCTGGGTCTGTTCCATTATGCTGAAGCATGGCCTCAGCAGCCTCTCGCCGGAGGTACCGCTTCACAGCGGCGGTCGTCTCTTCTGAGTCCACCTCTGATGTCTGCCTCATCCCCTCGGTGGCCAGGTGATCGATCGACTGTTGGATCTGCTCAGCGTCTCGGAAGTGAAATGCTCGCCGCGCCCATTTCTCGAACTCCTTGAGGTTGTGTTGGTCACCATAGTTCTGGAACTTCGACGCGTGCAATTGCGATAGCGGCTCTAGAGTCTCAAAGAGATCCTTCGCACGGTCGAAATCGCCGTGCTGCAGTAAGTGATCAACAACTTCGTAGCCCCTACTAGGAAAATCCTGCACGAAGGAGACGGCGGCGTCGATGTCACCGACAGCTAGCATTGCCAGGGGCAGCCGATCGGAATACTCCAGTGCAATTTCGCGCCGCCCCACTTCGTCACTGCACAGAAGTAGCCGAGTGAGGGTGGTCGCGTCGAGCGTCGAACGGACGGCAAACAAAGAGAGGCGAATATCAGCGTGAATGTCGGATATGGGGCGACCTGCTGCGAGTTGTTGTCGGAAGCGGTCAGGCGTCGCCAGCATCAGAACATCGTGTATGTCCCCCGCACGGGCTCGGTAGCGCAGTTCAAACCACCGTTGTGATGACTCCTTCAGTGCAATCTTGCTCAACTGAGCGAGGTCACGGTAGACGCGTTGGGAATAGTCAGCATCGATTCTGCCGAGCCGCATTCGGGGCTGAGCGATCACAAACAGCCGAAAACTGTTGTGAAACACGCTCCATCCTTGTGGTGTATCACGTAGCAGATGGCGTGCGACTACCAGTGCCCGCTCTATCGCGCGCTCTTCTACTACCTTGGCCAGCAACTGCAGCGGCATAGGCGCTTCGGCTCTGGCGATGAAACCCAGCACGTCCATGGCATCGCTGTCACCGGTGATCTCCCGCCATGCAGAAGTGTAGACGGACTCGATATCGCCGTCGAATTTCATACTTCCAGCGAGCAGCTGCTGCCGGCCCACATCGTCAGCATTCAATAGAGCCTGGATAAGGTATCGAGACGCCAGTGGATGTCCATGGCTGAGGTTGCTTACGTCCACGCGTGAAATCGCCGGGGCAAGACCTAATGTGTCAGCAATTCGCGCAATCGCTTCTCTTCCCAGAGGACGCATTTGCACAAGGCGGCCGCTCTTCTCTGCCTGCTCTTTGAGAGCTGGCTTCAGTTGCGCGAGGTCCAGGCGCTGGGTGCCAAGCACGAACGTAACGCCTTTGGGGATGCTAACAGGAAGTGGTAGCTCGCCAAGCAATGAGTGTGTCGGCCGTTCTTCCCGCGGTACATGGTCGAGTCCATCGACAACAATAATGGTGCGTATTCCGTCTCGTTCGTAGCGTTCACCAGCCTGCTTCAGGAGAGCGCCAAACTGCTCTCGGCGCTCATGAAGTGAGTTGTCGCGTAGACGCAGGCTTACCAGGCCACTGTTGCGCAACTGGGTATTTACGTCGTCAAAAAAACTGTCGGCCTCTCCACGTCCCACTCCCTGAGCGGCACCCGGCACATATGCCAAGTAGCGCACCAAGCGAATGTTCGGTTCTGTGGCCAGCGCTACCTGTAGCAACGTCGACTTGCCGGAGCCGGGTGGACCTATTAGTGAAAGGTAGCCTTGGTCGACGGTACGCAATCCTTCCAGCAATGAAATTTCTGTTTCACGGTTGCGCTGCACATAGGCTCCCACCGGAAACCGATGGATGTACTGCATCTTGGCCGGATCTCGCCATCCGAGCTCCTGCAGGAGTTCGTCTCGGGACCACCTGTCCTTGTCTCTGGTGTCGGTAACCAGCTTCGGCAGCGTTTTGGCAATTTCCAAGGCCAATCGAGACTGTTCGGTGCTGAGCTTGTGAGTCTGAACCAAATCCGCCGCGGCGCCATGCACCACACGCAGACCATGCAGGAACCGTTCGAACTCGGATTCGTTTAGACCCGATGCACGTAGCAGCATATCGATCAGACGACTCCAGCTGGAAAGCTGCCATTCCTTCAATGGGCGATTAGGGAAGCGTTCAAACTCATCCAGAAATGCTGCGCTGTGCCCGGGTGAGACATCGCCAGGCTTGTCTTTTACAGACGGAATGTCATTCACAATCAGACGAATCTCGACGCGGGCATCAGGGTTGTCTTTGCTCAAACACGTCCAAGCATGGATTAGTGGCGTCAGCAGACCATCCGCCCCCGTTAATATCGTTCCGATCGTAAAAGTACCTGGGAACTTGGAAGTCTTGAACTGATGGCCGATCACCAATCCGTCGAATCCGAGCACGAGGTCGTCAGCGATACCCGCGCTGCGATCGGCGATGCCAATCCACCGCAGTTGATCGCGCTCAAGTGCGACATAAATTGCAGCGCCAGATTTTTCGTATTGGCCGATGTACCCTCGGAGAGCCCTTCGCTCTCCTTCGGCCGGAGGTGTTGAGTAAACCACTTTAGGGGACCTATTATTCGAATTCACTGTTACTGACATTACCTGTCAGATCAAGCTGAATTACTATGATCGCCTTCGCGATCATAGTGATCCTGCGTTGTCTCACAGAACAAAGGCCAAAATTTCGCGCACGACTATGGCTACGCAAACCCCGTCCGCTGAGCGATTTTTGGTGCCAATCGAATCACTAAGATCCCTTACGGGGACAGATTTGAAGCGATAATCTTTTAATTGTATTTCAGAAATAATCTTCAGTGTCTGAATGTTAGTTTTCTAGCTAAACTGCCCCTGTCGGTTTGATCCACCTTTCGTGTCCCGGCGAGGGTGTCCACCCAGTCAACGATCCTTCAATTCCCACTTCTTTCATATGAAGTCGCTTTAATCTAGGCCGCTGTTTACGACTTTTATTAACTTCAATTTTAAGCAAGCCTGAAAGTTGCAATACATATTTCGATCGCACTGGTTGTTTGTTGCTTCGCATAGACTGGCTCATTATCTTTAGAGTTCAGATATTCCTTTTACTATTCTTCTAAAATAGAGAGGGCCAAATGGATTAGATTTTTTTTGTCAACTTCATTTGCTGTTGCCGTAGCCCGCAAACAAGCAGAAACTTTAGCCACTTGATCTCTAAGTATTCCAAGCTCGGTTGACAGTAATTCGTTCATCGCAGCTTCTGAAAGCTCTGCTAATCCTGCTTCTTCATGACGCTGATCAATCCAGCCAAGTGGCTTCTCAAAAGCTTCCTCAATCCTTCTCGCGATCTTCACACCAATATTACGTCTAGGATTTTTGCCTAGTAATTGACTAACTTGAGCTTCCGCCAAACCAACTTTTTCACCAAATCGCCTAAATCCACCAACTGACTCAGCAAGATATCTGGCATTCGCTCGAGATATGTCTGAGTAGATCGAGGTTCTCTCTTGAGTATTTTCAACCAATTAATTTCCCTAACACGAATAGAATTACTCTTCCAAGGATTCAAAGACCAATTCAATCCTATAGTTTCACGTAAGTATTTAATTTCATGCCCCGCAAGTCCGAGCAACCTATACAAATCTCTATTAATGCCTCTTTTTGACGTGCAAGTATTGATAGCGGATATATTGAAGTCCATATTCTGGCACGTAGCTATGTCACTAATCCGATCAACTAAACTGGGAATCTCTCTCCAGAAGGAAAGATAAGTTTGCGAACTTCAAGTGTATTAGCGCCCCACATTATTTACATCCAAAAAAGCCAATAAATGGCATCATTAGAAATTATTTCGAATCGTATATAAACAAAAAACCCATTCCTCGTAGAGAAAATGGGTTCTTGTTTACATTTTAAAAAATCTCGAGGTTAAAACGGAATATCATCATCCATATCCGAGAAATTCGGTGCCGGGCGTGAGGCTGGGGCCTGGCGTTGTTGCTGTGGGGCTGCCTGCTGGCGTGGGGCTGGAGCACCTCCACCGCCGCCACCGCCGTAGCCGCTGTCATCCATAGGTGCGCCGCCGCCCATACCCTGGCGGCTGCCCAGCATTTGCATGCTGTCTGCCTTGATGTCGGTTGCGTATTTTTCTACGCCGTCTTTGTCGGTGTACTTGCGGGTGCGCAGGCTGCCTTCAACGTAGACTTGCGAACCTTTCTTCAGGTATTGACCGGCGATTTCTGCCAGTTTGCCGAAGAAGGTAATGCGGTGCCATTCTGTCTGTTCTTTCTTTTCACCGCTGGATTTGTCTTTCCAGCTATCGGTGGTTGCCACGGTGATGCTGGTCATTGCATCGCCTGATGGCATGTAACGGGTTTCCGGGTCTCTCCCAAGGTTGCCGACGATAATGACCTTGTTCACTGATGCCATGTAATTCTCCTAATTTTTCCTGATACAAATTAATTATGCCTTGACCGCGGCGACAGTTTTGCTGCGCTTGGGTATGTTGGGCATATTGATAGCGATTATAAGCCACGCTGCTGTAAGCACAGAACTAACAACAAAAACTGATGATGGGGTGAAACTTTGCTTGAGCCATCCCCCCAACAAACCGCCGCAGAACAGGCCCAGGGCCTGCAAGGTGTTGTACACGCCCAGGGCCGCACCTTTGGCGGCTGGCGGGGCGATACGCGATACCAGGGATGGCTGGCATGCCTCAAGGATATTGAAGGCAATAAAAAATGCAAACAGCAAGCCTACCAGCATGGCTGGAGATTGCAAGTATTGCCACAAACCAAGTTCAACCACCAGCAAGAGTGCGATTGCGGCAACAAAGACCTGTTTCATTTTGCCAAATTTCTCACCGATGAAAATTGCTGGCAGCATGGCAATGAAAGAGGCGAACATGACTGGCAGATAGACTTTCCAGTGCGCAGCCACAGGCAGGTCGGCATATTGCACCAGTGCCGCAGGCACGACGACGAACATGGCCATTTGCGTGAGGTGCAGGGCAAACACGCCGTAATTGAGGCGCATGAGTTCGGTATTTTTCAAGACCACAGACAGGGGAACTGGCGCATGGCGTATGGCGGGTGCTTCTGGTGTGATGAACAAGACAACGGCGATACCGACCAATGACAAGACACCGGTCATGGCAAAGATGCCACTCATGCCTATGCTTTGGTACAGCAGAGGAGCCGCCACCAGTGAAAACGCAAAGGTCAGGCCTATGGAGCCACCTACCATGGCCATGGCCTTGGTGCGGTGTTCTTCTCTGGTGGTATCGGCAATCAGGGCAGTGATGGCGGCGGAGATCGCGCCTGCGCCCTGTATGCCACGACCGATGATGACACCAACTACTGTGGTTGCAGATGCGGCAACAAAAGCACCGATAGCGAATAACAACAGGCCGATGACGATGATGCGCTTGCGGCCAAATTTGTCAGAAGCTATGCCAAACGGGATTTGCCCGAACGCCTGGCTCAGGCCATACATGCCCATGGCGAGGCCAACCAGGCTGGCATTGTCGCCATCAGGCAGGGTTTTGGCATGAATTGCAAATACCGGCAGGATGAGGAACAGACCCAGCATGCGCAGGGCAAAGATGGAAGCGAGAGAGGCGCTGGAGCTGATCTCCTCACGGCTCATGCCTGCAGGCTCTTGCTCACTCAGTGGGGATGCATCGGAAGATGTTGCAATAGTCATATTCAAAAAACTCGTCTGATATGTTTAGTTTGCGCAAAGCAAAGACGAGCCCGCGGTAATTTTCAAAACCCGTTATAGTATCAGGTTGCACGCCTACTTCCCCCAATTCGGCCCAAATTCAGCACAGAGACTATGACGACACGCACAAAAGCAGCAAAAGCGCCCAAACCGGCAGAAATCGACTTTGATGCCAGTGATGTTCAATTGGCACAAAAACGTGAATTGATACGCGTACGCGGCGCCCGCACCCACAACCTGAAAAATATAAGCATAGACTTGCCACGCAATAAGCTGGTGGTGATCACCGGCCTGTCTGGTTCTGGCAAGTCTTCACTGGCTTTTGATACCCTGTATGCAGAAGGCCAGCGACGCTATGTAGAATCACTGTCTGCCTATGCGCGCCAGTTTTTGCAGTTGATGGAAAAACCGGATGTAGACCTGATCGAGGGTTTGTCACCGGCCATCTCCATCGAGCAAAAAGCCACTTCGCATAATCCACGTTCTACTGTTGGCACAGTCACCGAGATCCATGATTACCTGCGCCTGCTGTATGCACGCGTGGGTACGCCGTATTGCCCTGATCATCCTGAGAACCCGCTGGCTGCGCAATCGGTATCACAAATGGTGGATGCCGTGCTGGCCATGCCTGAAGATACCAAGCTGATGATACTCGCGCCTGTGGTTGCCAACCGCAAGGGTGAGCACATGGATTTGTTTGAGCAGATGCAGGCACAGGGCTTTATACGTTTTCGCGTACAGAGCGGCACGCATGAGGCGAAGATTTATGAAGTCGATAATCTGCCCAAGCTGAAGAAGACCGAGAAGCATACGATAGATGTGGTCATAGACCGCGTCAAGGTCAAGGCGGATATCAAGCAGCGCCTGGCGGAATCATTTGAGACTTGTTTGCGCCTGGCAAATGGCCGCGCCCTGATTGTGGATATGGATAGCAATCATGAGCAATTATTCTCAAACAAATTTGCCTGCCCTATCTGCGGTTATTCATTGCAGGAGCTGGAACCGCGCCTGTTCTCTTTCAATAATCCCATGGGGGCCTGCCCTGAATGTGATGGCCTGGGGCATATAGAATTTTTTGATCCTAAACGTATCGTTGCCTTCCCTAATTTGTCGCTGGCCAGTGGTGCGGTCAAGGGCTGGGACAGGCGTAATCAATTCTACTTCCAGATGCTGTCCAACCTGGCGGCTTACTATGAATTTGATATCGATATGCCGTACGAGCAGTTGCCAGAATCGGCACAGCAAATCATATTGTATGGTTCAGGCAAGCAGCAAATACCGTTTACCTATATCAATGAAAAAGGCCGCACTGTCATCAAGGAGCATAGCTTTGAAGGCGTGGTCACGAACCTGCAACGTCGTTATCGCGAAACTGATTCCATGGCCGTCAAGGAAGAGCTGGCCAAGTTCATCAATGAAAAACAATGTCCATCTTGCGATGGCGCACGCCTGCGCATAGAAGCGCGGTATGTCAAGGTGGGGACAGGCAAGCAAGAGAAGGCGATTTACGATATCAGCGCCATGCCTTTGCGCGAGACCCTGCATTTCTTTGAGCACCTGAAGCTGACTGGCTCCAAGCGCGATATCGCTGACCGCATCATCAAAGAAATCACGGCACGCCTGACTTTCCTCAATAACGTAGGTCTCGATTATCTGTCGCTGGAACGCAGTGCCGATACCCTCTCTGGTGGTGAAGCGCAGCGCATACGTCTGGCATCACAAATTGGTTCTGGCCTGACTGGTGTCATGTATGTGCTGGATGAGCCATCTATCGGCCTGCATCAGCGCGACAATGACAGGCTTATCGATACGCTCAAGCATTTGCGCGATATCGGCAATAGCGTGCTGGTGGTTGAGCATGATGAAGATGCCATACGCTGCGCCGACTTTGTGGTCGACATGGGTATAGGTGCAGGTGTACATGGTGGTGAAATTATTGCCCAGGGTACGCTGGCAGATATCATGGGCAACAAGCGTTCGCTGACTGCGCAATACCTCAGTGGTGCGCTGGAAATTGCCGTACCAAAGAAGCGTACGAAAGCAGACCCGGCCAAGCAATTGCTGATTGCCGGTGCGCGTGGCAATAACCTGAAAAAAGTCTCGATGAAGTTGCCGGTCGGCTTGCTGACTTGCGTGACCGGTGTTTCTGGTTCAGGTAAATCGACGCTGGTGAATGACACGCTCTATCACGTCGCGGCGCGTCACCTGTATGGTTCACAAACTGAACCGGCAACATTTGACAATGTCACTGGCCTTGAGCATTTTGACAAAGTCATTTCTGTCGACCAGGCACCTATAGGCCGTACACCACGTTCCAACCCAGCTACATACACTGGCTTGTTCACACCTATACGTGACTTGTTCGCGACTGTGCCAACTGCAAAAGAACGTGGCTATAGCGCAGGCCGTTTCTCTTTCAACGTCAAGGGTGGTCGCTGTGAAGCCTGCCAGGGCGATGGCGTCATCAAGGTCGAGATGCATTTCTTGCCCGACGTGTATGTACCTTGCGATGTCTGCCACGGCAAGCGTTATAACCGCGAAACCCTGGAAGTGCATTACAAGGGCAAAAACATCAATGAAGTGCTGGGCATGACGGTAGAAGATGCGCATGAATTCTTCAAGGTTGTGCCTATCATTGCGCGCAAACTGCAAACCCTGCTGGATGTGGGCCTGGGGTATATACGGCTGGGGCAAAGTGCCACTACCCTGTCGGGCGGTGAGGCGCAACGCGTCAAGCTGTCGCTGGAATTGTCCAAACGCGATACTGGCCGCACGCTGTACATCCTGGATGAACCAACCACTGGCTTGCACTTCCATGATATCGCCCTGTTGCTGAAGGTCATACACAGGCTGCGTGACCAGGGCAATACTGTCGTCATCATCGAGCATAATCTGGATGTCATCAAAACGGCTGACTGGCTGATTGATCTCGGCCCTGAAGGTGGTGCTGGTGGTGGCAAGATTATCGCGACAGGTACGCCGGAAGAAGTGGCGGCTAATCCTGAGAGTGTGACAGGTAAATATTTGCTACCGCTGTTGAAAAAGTCCAAATAAGTTTTTGATATTCATTGAAGCACCGTTCCTGTCATGGGAGCGGTGCTTTTTTATTGGCTGGCTGTGTCCGTATATGAACAAGCGAACTTGTCGCTGACTTGTTCACTTTCGGACAGTTCAGGACAGTTTTGCAAAAAAAACGCCCTGGATACTGGTTTTACCGGCACGACATGCCTGGCACAGGCTTTGCAATAGGCATACTGAGACAGCAGACAAATCCAGAGATGAACCAGCCAAATGCACGCCCCGCCATTACCGGCGAGGCGATGGACAAAGTGATACCCGGAAAGCGTAAGCAGCGCTGGCTGCGGGCTTGCTTTGCACTGATGTTGCTTGGTAGTTTAGCTGGTCTGGCCTGGTATATGATGCCGCAAGGCTTGATGGTACAGGCAACAGAGCTGCGTATTGCCAGCGTTGAACAAGGGCTTTATCTGGATGACCTGATGCTGCGTGCCACCGCAGAGCCACTCAATTCTGTCGTGCTTGATACTGTTGAATCTGGCCGTGTGGAAGAAGTATTTGCCCAGGATGGCAGCATGGTCGGGCAGGGGCAATTATTGTTTCGTCTGTCGAATCCACAGCGCAACCTGGAATTGCTGGCGCGGCAGGCAGAACATACGCAACAGATTTCCAACCTGGCAAATTTGCGCGTGAATTTTCAGTTGGGTAATACGGATCACCAGCGTCGTTTGTCAGCACTGGAATTTGAACTGGCTCAAACAAAAAAGCAACATGCCAGAAATGAAAAACTGGCAGAGAAAAATTTTATTTCTTTAGTGGCACTGGAAGAATCGGCAGACAAACTCGAGCGTGCACAATTTGCCGTCGCTGAAGAAAAAACCAGCCGTGATGCAGAGTTGAAAGTGAAACGTGATGCGCAACTGCAAATGGAAAATGGCATCAGGGGATTGCAGTCAGGTTTGCAACTGGTGAATGCCACGGTTGCTGCACTGGCCGTGCGCGCTCCGGTGGCAGGCAGGCTGACCGACTTTCATTTGCAAGTTGGCGAAACCATGACGACAGGAAAACGCATAGGCCGCATCGATGACCCAAGGCTGGTAAAACTGGTGGCACAAATAGATGAATATTATTTGAGCCGCATTAGCAGCGGGCGAAATGGCATAGTACATCTGGGGGATAGAACCCTGGCTGTCGTGGTGCGCAATGTCTTCCCGCAAATCAAGGATGGCCGTTTCAAGGTGGAGCTGGAGTTTGTACAACAGCAGGATGATGCAATCAGCCCGGGGCAAAGCCTGGAAGCCAATATTACTTTGGGTGAACCAGGCCCAGCCATGTTACTCCCTAATGCCAGCTTTATCACTGACACCGGCGGCAACTGGGTATTTGTGCTCAAACCCGATGGGACACAAGCCCTAAGGCGTGAAATAAAAATCGGCAGACGCAATAATCGCCAGATAGAAGTCTTGTCAGGCCTGGCAAAAGGAGACAAAGTGATCGTATCGAGCTATGCCAATTATCTTAATGTAAAACGCTTGCAAATCAATAAGTAAAAAACGGAGATTTACCATGATCAAACTCAAAGCCGTCAGCAAAATCCATTTCGCCGGAGAAGTACAAACCACGGCACTGGACCAGATAGACCTGGATATTGATGCAGGCGAGTATGTCGCCATCACCGGGCCTTCTGGCTGTGGTAAATCGACCTTGCTGGGCTTGCTGGGTCTGCTGGATGTGCCTACGCAGGGGAGCTATGAATTTGAAGGTCAGGACATCACGACGTGGAGTGAAAATAAACTCAATCAATTGCGTCGTGGCCGTATAGGTTTCATTTTTCAGAGCTTTAATCTGATAGAAGAATTATCCGTCGCAGAAAATGTGGAACTGGCACTGGAATATACTGCCACGCCAGCCAGGGAAAGACGCGAGCGCGTTGCTGCCATGCTGGAGAAACTGGGCATCAGCCACAGGGCTAAGCACCGGCCTTCACAATTATCGGGAGGCCAGCAGCAACGCGTGGCGATTGCGCGCGCCCTGATTGCCAATCCGGCGGTCTTGCTGGCCGATGAACCTACCGGCAATCTCGATAGTGCGCATGGTGATGAAGTCATGCGCTTGCTGCGCACCATCAATGCAGAAGGGACGACTGTGGTCATGGTCACCCACTCGCCATCACATGCGGCGCAGGCTTCACGCACCCTGCATTTGCTTGATGGCCGCATCGTCGTCGATGCCTTGCAGGCAGCATGAGGCAGAACCTGAAATGAAAATAAAAGACTTTCGCATAGGCTGGCGCGTGCTGGCACAGGAACCTGGCTATTCTGGCATCAGCATATGCATACTCAGCTTGGGCATGGCGATATGCCTTTTAATGCTCGGCTTTGTGCGCTTTGCTTTTGAATACGATAGCCAGATACCGCATGTCGATGAACTATATGTCATCAAGCATAAATACAATGTTGACCCGGCAGAAGCGCGGTTTGACCAGGCCCCGGTCTTGCTGCGTGCACCTGGCAAAAAAATCCCTGGCGTGATCGATATCAGCGGCTATTTTTTGCGGCCTGAAGTCACTGTTCGCGTGGGTGAGCGTCTCAACAGATTAAAAATTCTTCCCGTCTTGCCTGGCTTCGCAGACATGCTGGGCATGCAAGCTGTTCAGGGAGATTTGAAAACAGCACTGGAGCGCCCGGAAAATCTCGCTATCACGGAAGATGCTGCACGAAAAATATTTGACACAACCCCTGCCCTGGGTCAATCCCTGCAAATAGGTGGCAAAAGCCTGCGCGTGGCTGCTGTCGTGCGCAACCCACCAGACAATACGACGATACCCTTTGCTGTCATCATCGGGATGAATTCTTCATTGATACCTGACGATGCACGTGCTGAAGCGATGACAGGTGAGTATGGATCAAATGCCAAACTCTTCATACGTATAAAACCTGGCAGTTCGCTCAAGGCGATAACCGACAAGCTGCAAGATATCGTTGACCAAGCCAGCAGTGTGCAAAACAATATGCTGCCAGATGCCAAAGCCAGGCTGGGTACACGCAAGGCCATGGACCTGAGTCTCGTGCCTTTGCGGGATGCTTATTTTGATCAGGAAATCGCAAAAAACCCTATCACTGTACCGGGCGACCGGGGCGACCCTGTGGTGATCAAGGGGCTAGCGGCCATCGCCATCCTTATCCTGGCGCTGGCAGCCATCAACTATGTCAATCTGGCGACAGTGCGTACGCTGCGCAGGCAGCGTGAAATAGGCATGCGCAAGGTACTGGGAGCAAGCATCCCTCAAATCATTTTGCAATTTCTGGCGGAGTCCTTGCTGGTATCCATGCTGGCAACCGGGCTGGGCTTGCTGCTGGCTTACCTGGCATTGCCACTGTTTGCAGAACTGATGAACCGCAAGCTAGACAGCATAGTCTCTGGCGGCAATCTCGCTGCCGCCATTATCATCGGCCTGCTGCTGGGTCTGCTGACTGCCATCTACCCGGCCTGGATTGCCATACGTACCCGCCCTACCCAGGTATTGGCAGGACGACCTGACAGTGAATCCACGCAGGGCAGACAATTGCGCAGGCTGATGACCGTCTTGCAGATTGCCACTGCCATGGGCCTGGCCAGCGTGACGCTGGCAATCGCCTGGCAGGCAGACTTTGCCATCAAGGCCTCACCGGGTTTTGATCCTGCACCTATCCTGATCGTGGACTTGCCAGAACCTGTCAGTGAAAGCAAGAATGCCCAGGGCCTTATCGCAGCCTTGTCACAAAAACCGGATGTCGCCAGCATGGCTGCATCAACAGATGCCATAGGCCGTTATATCAACCCCTGGCTGATGGATGTCAAGCTACCAGACGGCACCGCAATTGCGCCCGACATGAAATCCGTCAGTGCCAATTTCTTTGCTACTTACCAGATCAAAGCTGTCGCCGGACGCTTGTTTGATCCCAGGCTGGACAAGGAAGGTGATGCTGAACCCATCATATTGAATAGCATTGCAGTACGCCAGCTGGGTTTTGCCACACCGGAAGCCGCTGTCGGAAAAATTCTGGTGTACAAGCAATTCGATGGCAAGCAAGCGACCAAGCGCATCATCGGCATTGCCCCTGAACTGCGCTTCCATTCGATGCGCGAAGCACCACGTGCCATTGCCTATGAACTCTGGGTGGCAGGAACCGTACTCAGCATACGCAGCCGCACTTCTGTTGCCGCGACAGCCAGCACCTTGCAAAGCCTGTGGCCTGTGTACTTCCCTGACAAGTTACTGGAGATGCACAGTGCGCGGCAAATCCTTGATACCCATTATGAAGAAGACCAGCGCCTGGCAAGATTACTCGTCATCTCAAGCCTCATCGCCCTGGCCATCGCGGCATTCGGCACCTATGCCCTGTCTGCCTATACGGTACAAAGACGCGAAAAAGAAATCGCCCTGCGCAAGCTCTACGGTGCAGGCAAGCGCCATATCGCCAGGCTGGTGATGAAAGAAATAGGCTTGCTGACCTTGCTGTCAGCCACCATCGCCCTGCCCGTTGCCGCCATCACGATAGAACGCTATCTGGCAAGCTATGTAGAACATGCCCCCATCGTCTGGTGGACGCTGGTGTTTTCGCTACTATGGTCCTGCACCATCGCCTTCATTGCTGTCACCCTGCAAGCCAGAAAGGCCACCCGCCAGCGACTAGCCCTTTCCCTGCATGCCTGAGTAAAGCCTGTGAATTCCCAGATCTGTTTCCGGGAAACCTGCAAAACAGTTGACCTGAACCTCTTTTCCCGTGCGTCATAAACTGCATGTTTTTTGAGCATGCTGGCACGGGAGTTTTTTTGAAATAAAAGTATCATTCAGAAAAGTAAATCGCCCCAGCTTTAAGAAGTATGAGTGCAGGCGTAGTGACGTCGCTTTTGCTTTTGCTTTTGCTTTTGCTTTTGCTTTTGCTTTTGCTTTTGCTTTTGCTTTTGCTTTTGCTTTTGCTTTTGGTTTTGGTTTTGGTTTTGCTTTTGCTTTTGGTTTTGGTTTTGCTTTTGGTTTTGGTTTTGGTTTTGCTTTTGGTTTTGGTTTTGGTTTTGGTTTTGGTTTTGGTTTTGGTTTTGGTTTTGGTTTTGGTTTTGGTTTTGGTTTTGGTTTTGGTTTTGGTTTTCTGCAGTTCCCATGTGTAGACGCCGTTTGTGCCGTACAGAAAATGGATTAGAAATGCCCGTGTCTGAGCGCAGCGAGTTTCGGGCATTTCCCATTTTTTGTACTGCATAAACGGGAACCCCGCAGGGGCGGCTACGCCTGGGTCGCCTTTTTGGCATCCCTTTTTGG
This sequence comes from Undibacterium pigrum, assembly GCF_003201815.1. Lineage (GTDB taxonomy): Bacteria > Pseudomonadota > Gammaproteobacteria > Burkholderiales > Burkholderiaceae_D > Undibacterium > Undibacterium pigrum. The sequence goes on along the minus strand of NZ_QJKB01000006.1, from coordinate 207,652 downwards.
CGAAGCAAAAAGGGATGTAGCTGTCGGGCTACCCCCGACCGGCAATCCTAAATGACGTATAAACGTATTTGAAAAACAGATACGTAAAACAATAAGAATCTGAAGTTAATACGCTTCACGATATACCACGCACGCCGGAGCGCCAGCCAGGTGGAATGACCTTATTAAGATTGTCGAATACCCCGCTTTCGCCTTAGCGCATTCAGCTTAGTTATAATAGCCCCCATTACGCAGGACAACAGTCCTGCAATAACAACAAGATACCAGCTTAGCAATGACCATACGCCTGATCGTCGGCCTGGGTAACCCCGGCCCTGAATATGAACAAACACGCCACAATGCCGGTTTCTGGCTGGTAGACCAATTGCCAGCCAGCCTGCAAAGGGACAAGAATTTCAATGCCCTTGTGGGTAAGACCCGTATCGCCAATCAGGAAGTCTGGTTGCTGGAACCACAAACCTTCATGAACCGCTCCGGGCAATCGGTAGGTGCGATTTGCCGCTTCTACAAGATCACACCTGACCAGGTGCTGGTGGTGCATGATGAACTGGATATCATGCCTGGCATTGCCAAGCTCAAACTGGGTGGTTCATCTGGCGGGCATAATGGCCTGAAAGATATTACAGCCGCCCTTGGAACACAGGATTACTGGCGTTTGCGCATAGGCATAGGCCACCCGCGCAGCCTGAATTTGACACAGGGCGTGGCGGACTTTGTCTTGCACCGGCCACGCAAGGAAGAACAGGGGCCGATAGATGATGCCATCGCCAATAGCCTGGCTGTGCTACCCTTGCTGGTTGAAGGTAAATTCCCTGAAGCGATGATGCAACTCCATACGACAAAATGAGTTTAGCCATACAAATCCATGCTGGTCGCAAAGCTTACGCACATCTGCGTGAGCATGGCTTGCGCGCGCAGGACATTGCCATTATTCCGGCAGCGGCTGGCGGCCCCAAGGGTTTGATATTGCAGGCACTGGATCAATGGATATTTGGCGAATGGCTGCCAACTGCACCGCGTGAACGCACGCTGATCGGTGCCTCAATCGGTGCCTGGCGCATGGCTGCAGCCAGTCATGCTGACCCGGTGGCAGCTTTCCAGCGCCTCGGTGATTTGTATTGTGAACAGCGTTACCCGGAAAAACCTTCTGCCCTGTATGTCACGCGCGAGATACAAAATCTTTTGCATGGCTTCATAGGCGGGTATGAATCAGAGATCGTCAACCAGCCTTTGCACAGGCTGCATTTGCTGGCGGTACGTGGTCGCGGTTTGCTGAGCGCACCAAACTCTGTGAACAGGGCCAAGGCCGGTTTTGTGGCAGCGACCTTTGCCAACCTGGCTTCGCGCTCACGTCTGGCGAAGCATATGGACCGCGTCATCGTTGGCGATACACGTGATCCGCTGTTCTGGCTGAAAGCCAGGTTCGATGGTTTTGATACCCATTTCTGCCCGCTGAAGACAGATAACCTGGGCTGGTCACTGCTGGCCTCCGGCACTTTGCCGCTGATCATGGAACCAGTCGCGCATATACCGCATGCACCGGCAGGCACTTACTGGGATGGCGGCATCATCGATTATCACCTGGCCCTGCCTTATTCACGCGTGGCTGGCAGCAAGGATGGCGACCTGGTGCTATACCCGCATTTTACCGATCACATCGTGCCGGGCTGGCTGGATAAACCCCTGCCCTGGCGCAGGGCGGGCATGGGTGCCAATCGTCAGTGGCTGGATAATGTGATCATGGTGTCGCCATCACCTTCTTTCCTGAAGAGGCTGACACGTAGCAAACTGCCGGACCGCAAGGACTTTTTCTATTACGGCACCAACCATGATTTCCGCATCCTGAACTGGAAGCTGGCGATCAGCGAAAGTTCACGCATGCGCGATGATTTTGCGGCCTTTGTCGACAAGCCAAATCTTGACTTGGTGCAGCCCCTGAATTTCTGAAGCGATCTTGTCTAGCTTGGTGATTGCAATTGCACACGCTGCCCGGCCACATACTGAATAAGCTCTGGAAAAAATTCCTGAAAGCCTTTGCTTAATTCATCGTAGTTGTTTTGCAAATCATCCAGACCAGCACGCAATAGATCACCATTCTTTGACAGTCTTTGGGAAGTGCGCTCCACCGCAATTCTGACTCCATCAAATTCATGATAAGACCCCAGCCAGTCCTGGCTGAGCATGCGTGGCAAGGCTGCCTGCAGGTTATCAGGCAAGATTATTTTTGCTTGCTCTTGCAGGGCTGCGTAGAAGCGTTGTATCAGTTCCGCACGCGGTGTCGGGCTGCCTTGTGGCCAATGCTGGCTCAGCACATGGTCATAAAAAATATCCAGCAAAATACCGGAATAGCGACGATGCTGATCCTGGAATAAGGCCTTCGCCTGCAACACGATAGGATGGCTGTCGGTAAAGCTATCGACTTGCCTGTGTATCTGTATATCAGCCTGGATATCGGGGTGATAAAGCGCCGTGTCTTTCAGTTTGACAAAGTCACCGAGCAAGGCACCCAGCATGGCTTTATCGCTATGCTGTGCCAGGTAAATGTGGGCGAGGTAGTTCATATTTGTAGCAAGTATAGCTGGCTTTCAACTTGCCTGCTGCCACCGACAAGTCCTTCAGCTTTGCCCGTCTGGCTGAGTGTCGTCATTAACATTAGCATCTACATCTGACTTTGCAGTGGGCACATGCCGTCCTTGCTGCTTCAATGCCTGCCTGAGCAGATACTCAACCTGCGCATTGGCACTGCGCAGCTCTTGCGCGGCCATGCGTTCGATCTCGTTCCACAACAGGGGATCGATACGCAGGGGGAAGGATTTTTTTCCTGGGCTGGCCATTATCTGGCATTCAAACGTGGTGTCAGATAACTGAGCAGGCGTTGTGGATCTTGCGTGCCCAGACGTATCATCTTGCCATTGTGCAGTTTCAGGCGTACAGCCAATTTGCCAGTGGCGTTATACAACATGCCTTCTGCGGTTTTTTTAATTCCCAGGCCTTCAAGAAAAGTAGTGCTCGTGCTCTCTGCAAATTGAATATCTGCCAGCGCAACTTTCCAGACAGGCCAACCCAGCCAGCCAAAACTCCAGGTCAGGTGACTGGCATCCATGCGTATGGTCAGGCAACCCAGAACCAGCAAGACCAGGGCATTGATAATGGGGACACTCAGCATGACCCACGCAGCCAGAGGCACGCCTGCCATGATCTGCGTCCCCATGGAAAACAGGGTCATCAGTGGCATGAATATCCACAAAAACCTGAACCACTGCTTTTCCACATACACTGGATGTTCCATCTTTTTATCTCGCTACAAAATCAATTATACAAAGTGCCTGTATTAATCACAGGCTGGGTTTCCTTGTCTGAACACAGCACTACCAGCAAATTGCTGACCATGGCGGCTTTTCTTTCATCGTCAAGCTCGCATATCTTGCGCTCTGACAGACCTTGCAAGGCAGCCTCTACCATGCTGACCGCACCATGCACGATTTTCTTGCGGGCGCTGATGATGGCTTCTGCCTGCTGGCGGCGCAACATGACCTGGGCAATTTCTGCTGCATAAGCCAGGTGAGTGAGCTTGGCATCTTCTACATCTATGCCAGCCGCCGTAAAGCGCTTGTGCAATTCGTCACGCATGGCACCGGCTACCACGTCCATGCCTGCGCGCAGCGTGGTCTCGCCTTCTGCAAGATCTTCACCATCGTCATAGGCATACTGGGTTGCCAGATGGCGTATCGCCGCTTCAGACTGGATATTCACAAACCGTTCAAAATCATCGACATTGTAAATCGCCAGCGCCGTGTCCTGCACCCGCCAGATGATGGCGGCACCAATTTCTACGGGATTGCCGCGCTTGTCATTCACTTTCAGCGGCGCGGTATTCAAAGTACGGGCACGCAGGCTGAGCTTGCGTTTAGAATAAAAGGGATTCACCCAGCGCAAGCCTTCACTGCGGTCTGTGCCCTTGTATTGACCAAACAGTGACAACAAAGCAGCCTCATTTGGCTGCAACATATACAGGCCGGTGATGATGAAAATACCCAGCACCACAATGGCCAGCCGCATCAGCACGCCAGCCAGGCTTGGCTGGCCTTCTCCAAGCAGACCAATAAAACTATAGGCACCGCCTGCAACAAACAGCAAACCCACAACAATCATGAAATAACCGTCCAGCGACGTAAGTGAACGTTCTTGTATTAATTTTTTACCAGTCGCTGACACTGAGGTAGTACTCATACTTTCTCCTGATAGATGGCACTTTGAAATCAAAGTGATATCACTTTAGATGGCAAATAGGAGAATGTCAAGAAAATTGAAAATACTTTGATAAGCGGCCTCAGCAAAGACAAAAGCCTGCTAATGCAGGCTTTTGCGTTCTCTGTGCTCGTAAAAATCAGGACAAGGGGAATAAATTCCTGATCCGGTTAGCCGCCAGTTTGCGACTGGCCAGCAAGACCTGACTGGCTTTCTGTGCACTCGCAGGCCTTGCCTCAGCCTCTGGCTGGACCTTGCGATCTTCCGCAGGCCTGCTGCGAGTACCGGCAAAGTACATAAGCACACCCAGCATGGCTGCCGCTATCAGGGCCCAGAACATGACGTCGCTATGAAAATGCGCCAGCAGGAAACCGCAGATGACGGGGTTGAGCGCAGCACCAAACATGGCCAGGCTTTGCGCGCCATAATAACTGCCGCGCTTGTCAGCCGGAGCGATCATATCGATGAACATGTATTCACAGGGAATGACGATGACTTCACCTACGGTAAAAGCCAGGGTTGCCACCACCCAGCTCATGGTGCTGCCAGCATGCATGAAACCCAGCAAACCCACGATATATAAACTGACACCCAGGCTAACCCAGCGAAACAGGTATTTTTGCTGCATGAGCTTGCCAACAGGATATTGCAGGATGACGACCGCCACTGCATTGGTCATCAGGATAAACGGCAACAATTGTGCCGCCGCATGCGTACCACGGCTGACCAGCAAATACTGGGATAAATAACCAGAGACAAAACGGCCAAAAACAAACGAGGTCAGCACACTGCCCACAGTAAACATAATCAGGCGGCGGTCATTTCTCAACACCTGCAATGTTGCCCTGAAACCAGCAGGGCTGGATTTGGCTTCTGTCGTGGCAACGAGCGGGCTGCCTGGCTTGCCCAGCACTTGCGATGCCAGCAAGGAAAATCCCGCAGCCAGCCACAAGGGGCCAGAGACTTTGATGGCGAACAGCCAGGCTCCCAGCAAGGGCCCCAGGGAAAACGCCACGTTAATGAGCATGTAATTGAATGAAAATGCTTTTGCTCTTTGCTCAGGCGGCAGCAAATCAGCCAGCGTGGCTTTCAGGGAGATGCCGCGCAAGGTGAGTGCCGATTCTATACACATCAAAGCCAGCAAGACAGTCCAGGCATTGGGGGCGACTGTCAGCGATACCGTACACATGGCAACTACCACGCCAGCCATTTTCATCAGTAAATTCTTGCTGAGCCGGTCTGCCAGATAACCGGCATACAGGCTGAACAAGGTGGAAAAGAAAATACTGCCACCCAGGATCCAGCCTATGACTTGCTGGTTCAAACCCAGATGCTCGGTCAGGTACAAGGCCATGAATGGCAATGCCACTGCACGCCCCATGACAAACACAAAAGAACTGCATAAAAGCCGTACGACGGGGGCGGGAAAGCGAGGCATCATCTTCCTTTTTTTACAAAGCAAATACCGGAGAACTGCAGGTGACGAGTAGAACTCATTTCATAAATAGGGTGAGGTGCGTTTGCCTCATAACGTGGGCTGGCAAGGCGGACGAGGCAGTCAATAGCTTTGCCTATTGACAACGAGTCCAACGCAGTCCAGCGCGCGTTATGAGGCAAACCCTTCGGGAACTGACGATTTGGGCGCATTGCAGCGTTGCGCCCCTCGCTAAGGCAAGAGCCTTAGCAGCGGGTCACGCCTTGCACTGCATCCCAAATCGTCTTGTTCGCACTCATCCTATTTATGAAATGAGTTCTAGTATGGTGAAAAAAGCAGAAACGAAAAATGGATATAATTTGAAAAGTTTTTTCCTCTTTTATCGATCTGGATTACGCATAGACTTTTAACCATGAAACTGCTTGATCAATACCGCAAGCTGCATGCTTTCCTGCAGCATCAGGAACAGCAACCAGGTCTGCCCGCGCTGGCGCTGGCCATGCATTGCAGCGAACGTAATATGCGCAATCTATTGGCGAAAATGCAGCAACGTGGCTGGTTGAACTGGCAAGCGGGACGTGGGCGTGGCAATCATTCGCAACTGGATTTTTTGCAAACCCCGGACAGCCTGGCGCTTGATCACCTGTCGCATCTGCTGGCGAGTGGCGACCTGGAGCAGGCCTTTGCCAGCCTGGATGACAGCCAGCGCCAGCAACTGGCGACGCGCCTGCCTGATTATCTGGGCATGTCTGACCATGCCAGCCGCAGCTTGCGCATCCCGCTATTTCGCCGGGTAGAAAGCCTGGACCCATTGAAGGTCCATGGTCGCCTGGAAGCTCATCTGGTACGTCAGATTTTTTCGCGCCTGACGAGGTTTGATCATCAGCAAAAAGCCTTGCGCCCTGGTATTGCCCATCATTGGGAAAGCGAGAAAAACTGCACGGTCTGGCATTTCTGGCTGCGCCCTGGTCTGAGTTTTCATGATGGCAGCGAACTGGGAGTGGAAGATGTGAAAGCAAGCTTTTTGCGCCTGCGTGACGAGTCGGCGATTTACCAGCGCCTGTACCGTCACTTGCAGCATATAGATACCGGCCCCAGCCAGCGCATCAGCTTTTATCTTGAACACCCGGATCATTTGTGGCCGCATTGCCTGGCCACAGCCAACTCATCCATCGTGCCACGCCATCGTGCTGCCGACTTTGCCCGTTTCCCGGTAGGCAGTGGTGCGTTTCGCATCGTGCGCAACAATACCTATCAATTGACCTTGCAGGCTTTCAAGGATTATTACCGCGAACGCCCCTTGCTCGATGAAATCGATTTATGGATGTTGCCGCCGCCATCCGGCCCCTCGGGTTTTGATTTGCAGTTTGGTCATGCCAATCAGGATTGCACAAAAAAACAAACGATTGCCGGTGCAGAATCAGGCTGCACTTACATAGTCTGCAACCCCGCACGCAGCATGTTCAAGACAATAGAACAAAGACTGGCACTGGCAGACTGGCTGGCACCTGAGACCCTGTTTGATACCGAAGAGCGCAGCAGGAAACATGCTTCAGGCTTGCTGATCATCTGGAAGCACAGACAGGCAAAAAAAACCAAATGCAGCAGTTTTAAAGCTGGCAGTAAATTGCGCATGGTCAGCGGCCAGACCAATGAAATACTGGAGCTGGCGCAAAAAATCAAAGCAAGGCTGGAGGCCGGAGGCTTCATCGTCCAGTGGACCAGCCTGCCCTTTGATCAACTACTGGCACGTGAGTGGATGAAAGATGCTGATCTGGTAGTGGCACGCGAAGTCATGCATGATGACCAGGACTTTGGTTGCTATGAATGGTTTGCGGCTGACAGTCTGTTTCGTCGCTGGATGCCTGCTGCAGCATTAAAAACCATGGACGCCGATTTAATGAAAATCAAAAGCATGGCCGATAGCAAGCGCCGCATGCTGGCCTATGCCCGCATAGGAAAGCGCCTGGTGCAGGAAGGCTGGATGATTCCTGTCTCACATGAAAACCAGCTGGTCAGTATCGCACCGCATGTGGCGGGTGTGAGAATGACGCCATTTGGCTTTGTTTCGTTCAATGAATTGTGGCTCAGGCACTAGCACTCATTTCATGCATTGAGTTCTAGCCAAATTTCGTCAACTGCAAGAGAATTGTTTTCTACGGTAAGATGCTGGTCCAATCCCTCTTTGCCTGTTCCGCATGAAAACCCGCATCCGCACCGAAGCCGCCGCCCTCTGGACCATCGCCTGGCCTGTCTTGATAGGACAACTGGCCACAGTAGGCATGAGCGTGGCCGACGTTGCCATGACCGGCCACCTGAGTGCCGATGATCTGGCAGCAGTATCGCTGGGGGCAAATGTCTGGGTCATTATCCTGGTCAGTGTGATGGGCATCATGATGGCGGTGAATACCATGATTGCCCATGAAGTTGGCGCAGAAAATCATGAGCGTGTACCGCATATGGTGCGCCAGTCCCTGTGGCTGGGTCTGGGCGTGGGCCTGATAGGTTGCCTGTTGTTGAACATCTCTACCCTGGTATTCAACTACCTGCAACTCGACCCCGCCATCAATGCCAAGGCTTCAGAATTTGTCCACGTCATCAGCCTGGGCATGCCTGCGTTTGCCATGTACCGCGCCCTGTATGGCTACACTACCAGCCTGAACCAGACCAAGCCTGTCATGATGATCGCGCTGGGTGGTTTGCTCTTCAATATCGTGGTCAACTGGTTATTCATTTACGGTCATCTGGGTTTTCCAAAACTGGGATCGACCGGCTGCGCACTGGCAACAGGTGCTGGTCTATGGCTGATGCTGGGTGCCATGATATTCTGGATACGCCGTGCTGCCGCATATCGCGAGACTTTCCCCTTCGGTCATTATGAAGGGCCAAACTGGGCAGAAATCCGTTCAACTCTACGCCTGGGCTTGCCGATAGGCGTCACGTATTTTGCTGAAGTCTCGGCCTTTGGCGCAGTTGGTTTGCTGATTGCCCGCTTTGGCGTGGTGCCGGTAGCGGCCAACCAGATCGCGCTTAACTTTTCATCACTGGTTTTCATGGTGCCCATGAGTCTGGGTATAGCCCTGACCACCCGCGTCGGGCAAACCCTGGGCGAAGGTGACCCTGAGCGGGCACGTTTTGTTTCCTGGATAGGTTATGCATTGTCGATGAGTTTTGCGGTTGTCTCGGCACTGGGCATCATGCTGTTCCGTGATCAGGTGGCGGCTGCTTACACTTCAGACCTGGCGGTGCAGGCGATGGCATCCGAGCTGCTGTTGTATGCGGCGATATTCCAGCTATCGGATGCAGCCCAGGTCACGGCATCTTGTGCCATACGCGGTTATAAAGTCACGCGCACACCCATGCTGATACATCTGATGGCCTTCTATGGTTTTGCACTACCCATAGGCTGCCTGCTGGGCCTGGCACCGGCATGGCTGCCCTGGCATCCCGAGCATGCGATGGAAGCACGCGGTTTCTGGACTGGCCTGGTACTGGGGCTGACTATTGCTGGCGTATTGCTGACAGGCTTGCTGCATAAACTCAGCCAGCGCAGGATCAGACAGCCAGCAGGCTTGTCTCATGGCATGGCCTGAATCCTTAACTGATAGCAAAAATAAGTAACTTGCTAGCAAATTAGTCACTGAATCTCTATTATTTCCAGGGCAGTTGCCCTCTTTATCAGCAAAATAAGCACCAGATTTCCTGCAATTCAGGCCAAAAACGGTCTGGAGGGCAGGCTTTCCGGTAAAATAGCGGGTTAATCAAATCCAACTGGCAAAACATCATGAGTCTCAAATGCGGCATCGTCGGCCTGCCTAACGTCGGCAAATCCACACTGTTCAATGCGCTGACCAAAGCGGGCATACCAGCAGAAAATTATCCTTTCTGCACAATTGAGCCTAACGTCGGTGTTGTTGAAGTACCTGATCCGCGTCTGAAACAACTGGCTGAAATCGTCAAACCTGAGCGCATCCAGAATGCCATCGTTGAATTTGTTGATATCGCTGGCCTGGTTGCCGGTGCATCCAAAGGTGAAGGCCTGGGTAACCAGTTCCTCGCCCATATCCGCGAAACTGACGCCATCGTCAACGTGGTGCGCTGCTTTGAAGATGACAATGTGATCCACGTCGCTGGCAAAGTCAGCCCGCTGGACGATATCGAAGTTATCCAGACCGAGCTGGCCCTGGCCGACATGGGCACGGTAGAAAAAGCCATTCACCGCGAAAACAAGAAAGCCCGTTCTGGCGATAAAGATGCACTGAAACTGGTTACCGTGCTGGAACGCATCATGCCTGCCCTGAACGATGCCAAACCTGTGCGCGCCCTGGGCCTGGATGCAGAAGAAATGCTGCTGATCAAACCACTGTGCCTGATCACAGCCAAGCCAGCCATGTATGTTGCCAACGTTTCTGACAGTGGCTTCACCAACAACCCATTGCTGGACCAGTTGACTGCCTATGCAGCATCCCAGAATGCTCCTATCGTGGCAATTTGCGCGTCTATAGAATCTGAAATCGCTGATCTCGACGATGCTGACAAAGCCGAGTTCCTGGCCGACATGGGCATGGAAGAACCTGGCCTGGACCGCCTGATACGTGCTGGTTTCAAACTGCTGGGCCTGCAAACCTACTTCACCGCTGGCGTCAAGGAAGTACGCGCCTGGACTATCCACGTGGGCGACACTGCACCACAAGCAGCCGGCGTCATCCACACCGACTTCGAACGCGGCTTCATCCGCGCACAAACCATTGCATTTGATGACTACATCAATTTCAAAGGCGAATCCGGTGCCAAGGAAGCAGGCAAGATGCGCGCCGAGGGCAAGGAATATGTAGTCAAGGATGGCGATGTGTTGAATTTCCTGTTTAACGTCTAAGTAGCTATCCAGTACCAGAAAACCCCACAAAAAGCCGCGACATTCGCGGCTTTTTTGTTTCCTTTATTGCCCTTGTGTCTGGGATGTAATATTTTAGCTGCAGTGCTGCGTTACAGTACTGCCGTACAGTGCTACGTTACCCAGTACCCTTAACCACCTCGCGGAGAGAATTTGCCTGATAAGTATTCCTGCCCTGCCACTCATGCGAGCCAGACATGAATCTTGATGTCCGCACTATCATGCTGATGTGGAGCGGTATAAATCTGCTGGGTGCTGGCATGATGGCGCTCATCAGTTTTCATGCTGACAATATCAAGGGAGCACGTCAATGGGCACTCGGGCATTGCTGCATGGGTATAGGTATTTTTACGAGTACCCAGATGTCGCCCGAATGGCCTGTATGGATTATTGCCAGCGTGCCTTTCATTACTGGCTGTGGCTTTGGCCTGCTCTTCAATGGGATTGAAGCTTTCAAGGGAAAGACCTGTCATTACTGGATCACAGTATGGATAGGCGGACAAATGATGCTGCAAAGCCTGTGGCTGGGCATGGTGCATGACAATATCCGCATGGTGGTAGCCAGCAACTCATTGCTGGTTTGCGTCATCTTCGCTGCCTGCGCCGTGAGCCTGAGGGTCAAAGCGACGCAACCACTGAAAACCGCCTACAGGCTGGCAGCTGCCTCCTTTTCATTTGTTGCATTGATGAGTTTGCTGAGGGCAATAAATATCCTGCTCAAGCCTGCTGAAGACATTACATTGTTTGCGCAAGGCAATGTCAATCCAGTGTTTCTGGTACTCGGTGGTTTGTCGCAACTTTGTATTTCCCTGTCGCTGGTGCTGCTGATCACTTTTCGCCTGGTCAGTGATTTGCGCGAACAAGCCACGCATGACAGCCTGACTGGTACCTTGAACCGGCGCAGCTTTGAAGATGAATCACGGCGTTTGCTGGCACGTGCCACCCGCACTGGTGATGCCATGTCCATCATCATGATCGATGTGGATTTCTTTAAACACGTCAATGACAAGCATGGTCATCAGGCTGGTGATGAAGTGCTGCGTCGTCTGGCAGCACTATTACAGACCGTCATCCGCAGTGAAGATTGCCTGGCCCGCTATGGTGGTGAAGAATTTTGCATTTTGCTGGCAGGCACCAATGAGCAGGGTGCAGCCCTGCTGGCTGAACGCGTGCGGCTGTTGTATGCAGACCTGCGTGTAGCCTGGAAAGGCGAAAGCCTGCAATGCACACTCAGTGCTGGTGTGGCGGACTCATTGCTGGTAGGGACAGACCTGGCCACACTGGTGGATGCGGCAGACCAGGCACTCTACCGGGCAAAAAATGCAGGGCGTAATTGCATCGCCCTGCATTCTGATTCTGTCTGATTGCTTGCTCGCTGTTTGCCTGCTTGATTGACAGATTCAGGCAGCCTTGCGCTGGCGTCCGGCCAGATGCGATTCCAACACATTACTGACAGGCAGCGCCACGCCGTCCCTGATCGCTGCCAACCAGATGTCGGTAGTTGCAACCGCCGCGAAATTGGAATGAAACACGACGCTGTAGGCACGATGAATTTCTTCGGCGCTGACATAGCCTGCCGCATTGGCATACGGCAATGAGCCTGTGGCATCGCTCAGGGTTTCGACCTGATAGCCATTGTGCGCAGCTTCATAGATGGTGCTGGCATTGCAGTTATGCGTCATATAGCCAACGATGCTGAGGGTATTGATTTCATTCTTTTGCAACCAGGCCGCAGCATCAGTACCGGTGAATACGCTGGCCATGTTTTTTTCTATATGGTGATCGGCATGGCGACTGGCGACCACATCATGCAATTCCCAGGATTTGGAACCACGGGCAAAAATCGGCGAGCTTTCTGATGCCGAATGCTGTACCACCAGGACAGGAATGCCTGCAGCTTTTGCTGCATCCATGGCGCGGCCGATATTGTGCAGGGATACTTTTGGGTCAGGATATTCAATCAGCATATTGCCGGTGAAATATTCATTTTGTACATCGATGACGATCAGGGCGCGCTTGACAGTGTTTTTAACAGTGTTGGAGGTGGTCATGACAGTTTCCTTTTGTGTGGATGATTAAATCAGTTTTGAATCGGCTTTTGCTCTGTTGATGGACTGTATGATGGGCTATAGCGCGCTGAAATATAAGTGACCCGATTGCCAATATTCGATACAATCAGGCCATGCAGATATCTCCACCTGAAAAGACCGTGAATATTGCGGTGCTGGCCTTTGATGGCATCAGCCCCTTTCATTTGTCCGTGCCCTGCATGGTGTTTGGCGAGCACCATGGCGGCATGGACATGCCAGCCTTTGATCTCAAGGTTTGCCTCGATAGCACAGGACGAATACAGCACGAGGTGCAGACCAATGCCGGTTTTGGCATACGGGTGCGGCATGGCTTGTCTACCCTTGCCAAGGCCGACATGGTGGTCGTGCCGTCCTGGCATGATGACTTGCGCCCTGCCCCGCCTGCACTATTGAAAGCCCTGCGCCAGGCGCACCAGCGTGGCGCACGCCTGATAGGTCTGTGCCTGGGTGCCTTTGTGCTGGCAGAGGCTGGTTTGCTGGATGGGCGCAGTGCCACTACACACTGGGCATTGGCCAAGGCATTCTCAGAACGTTATCCGCAAATCAGCCTGGACCCAAATGTCTTGTATGTCGATCATGGTGATGTGATTACCTCGGCAGGTACGGCGGCAGGCATAGATTGTTGCCTGCATGTCTTGCGCGCCAGCTATGGGGCTGATATCGCTGCCCATGTGGCCAGGCGTCTGGTGGTAGCGCCACACAGACAGGGCGGGCAGGCGCAATACATACAGCAACCCTTGCCGGTACTGGCAACTGATGACCGTCTGGCAAGGGTACTGGAATGGATGCTGGCTAACCTGGCCCAGCCGCAGCAACTGGATCAACTGGCACAAAGAGCCTTGATGAGCAGGCGTAGCTTTACCCGGCATTTCCAGCAACAAACTGGCACGACAGTAGGTAAATGGCTCTTGAACCAGCGCCTGGCAATGGCGCAACGGCAACTGGAAACCAGCAAGCGTGGCATTGATGATATTGCTGCAGACACAGGTTTTGGTACGGGTCTATTACTGCGACGTTACTTCGCCCGCGAATTTGGCATATCGCCATCCGCTTATCGCCGTGAATTCCAGGGGAATGCCTGAAAGCTCAGCGTGAATGCAGCTTAGCCATTAAAATAGCTGGTACTGAATTTGCTCACCTATTTTGCACCATGCCCAGCATACTTTCTCTCACTCTCTATCCCATCAAATCTTGCGCTGGCATCGCGCTGGACGCAGCTACCCTGAATGAAACCGGGCTGAGCTTTGAAGGCATCCACGACAGGGAATGGATGCTGGTAGACCAGCAAGGCCTGTTCCTGACACAAAGAGAATTCCCCAGGATGGCCCTGATACGCCCTGAGATACGCAGCGATGGCCTGTACATCCATGCACCGGGCATGCCGGTACTGTCCCTGAATCCACAAGAGGATACCAGCGACACCAGCGTCACCATCTGGGAAGAAAGCTTCACAGCCATGGATTGCGGGCAGGCCATGGCAGACTGGTTCAGCAAGGCACTGGATACACCTTGCCGGCTGGTGCGCAGCACGCAACAGACGCAACGCCATGCAAGCCAGAAATGGACTGGCGACAAGCTGGTGCCTACCCGTTTTTCTGATGGTTATCCGATCTTGCTGACGGCGACTGCCGCGCTCGACGATCTCAATCAACGCCTGGAAAAGCAGGGGCGCAGCGCCTTGCCGATGAACCGCTTCCGCCCGAATATCGTGCTGGATGGCATAGAAGCGTTTGAAGAAGACTATGCCGAGAATTTTGAAATAGGCAGCAAGATACAGTTGCGCCCGGTAAAACCTTGCCCGCGTTGCCCCATGCCTTCAATAGACCAGAGTACCGGCGAATTCGGCCCAGACCCTATGGATATACTGCAAACCTACAGGGCCAATCCTCTGGTGGATGGCGGCATCACCTTTGGCATGAATCTCATCGTTGAGCGAGGTGTGGGCCAGTTATTGCGGGTTGGTGATGTCATGAACATGAATATTGCTTTCTAAGCGACAAGACGCCAAACAAACACGACAGACACTACGGACAACAATGGAAAGCATGATGCCAGCACCTTTGGATGAAGAGCCAGATCAGGCCCAGTCTGCGCTGCTGGAATTGCAAAGCGAAAACCAGGCTTTGCGGGCAAGGCTGGATAGCTTGCTGGAACTGGCGCACCGCAATCAAAACATCATGGCGCGTCACCAGAGTTTTGACCTGAAGATTATTGGTGCCAATAGTTTTCGTGAACTGATCACGAATATTTTCAGCGCACTGGCGGTCACTTCCGAGCTGGATGTGGTGTCACTTGTGTTGTTCGACAAGCTTGGTGACTTGCAGCAAATGCTGAGTGACCTGAAGATAGATTTGAATGAATTCCCGCACCTGATTTTCTTGCGGCATGAAGTTGAACTCAGCCAGCCTGAAACTGCCTTGCGCAAACCCCAACTGGGTTTATATCAAAGCCTGGCGTATTCATCTTATTTCAGCAGCTTTAATAAAAAACCGGCCAGCATTGCCATCATCCCCATGCGCAGGCAGGGCCGCCTGATTGGTTGCCTGAACCTGGGCAGCTTTAAGGCTGACCGTTTCCAGCCGAATATGGCGACTGATTTTATCGAGCGCCTGGGTTCCATCATTGCGATCTGTCTGGAAAACGTCATCAACAATGAACGCCTGACCTATATAGGCCTGACCGACCCTTTGACCAATGTCAGCAACCGCCGCTATGTAGAACAACGCATGCTGGAAGAAATTGCCCGCGCACGCAGACAGAGATACAGCATTGCCTGCATGTATCTGGATATCGATTTCTTCAAGCAAATCAATGACCGCTATGGCCATCAAGGCGGTGACGATGTGTTGAAGGAAGTCGCAAAAAGGATCAAGGATGAATTGCGTTTAAGCGATACCCTGGGCCGTTTTGGTGGTGAAGAATTCGTGGTGGTGCTGGTCAACACCAATCTGCATGATGCGATACAGGTGGCCGAGCGCATACGTAAAAGCATAGCAGGCAATGAATTTGTCTTGAGTGAATCTGGCACTTGCCAGGCCACGATATCGATAGGCCTGACGACCATCGATGAGAACAGCAATTACGACGATGCCAGCAGCATCGCCCGTGATCTGGTGTTGCGCGCCGACCGTGCTTTGTACCAGGCCAAGAATGGTGGACGTAACCAGGTCCGCTGTTTTTAAAATTCTTATTTTTCCATAAGCTTGGCAAGCTACCCGCGTTCGCTAGCGTACAGAGCTAAACGCCGCCCCGGTTTATTGTTACCTCGTTATCAAACACTATCCATAACGAGGCCAGCATGACTACTCACAATGATTCCCTGGAAAAAATCCGTGACATGAGCAAAGATGTCAAATTTGGCATGTTGACTACAGTCGATGAAAACAGCCGCCTGAGCAGTCGCCCGCTGACGAGTCAGCAAGTCGATGCTGCTGGCAATATGTGGTTCTTTATTTCAGATGAAGCGACCTTCATCAGCGCCGTGCAACAACATCCTGAAGTCAATGTGAATTTTTCTGATGTGGATGACAGCCTGTATGTCTCTATCTCAGGTCGTGCCGAAGTCTTGCGTGACCGTCAGAAAGCAGAAGAATTATGGAATGCCATGGTCAAACCCTGGTTCCCTGAAGGTGTGGATGACCCGCACCTGCGTCTCTTGAAAGTGCAGATACATGCAGCGGAATATTGGGATAGTGGCTCCAGCAAGATGATGCAATTATTTGCCATGGCCAAGGCCGCCATCACGGGTGAACAACCGAAAAATATCGGTGAGCATGGGACATTGCGTCCTTGATGCCTTGTGAGAATTTGTGTTGAGAGCCTGATATCCATAGCACAGCATGAATAATGTTGTGCTATGAATGCCTTACGCTGATTGCGGCTTTTGCGGTTCCTGCTTTTTTTGCAGCAGTTCGTATTTCGCCTGCAATTGCTCAGGCGTCTCGCGCCAGGCGGGATTAAATGGAATGCAGCTGACCGGGCAAACCTGCTGGCATTGCGGCTCCGTGTAATGACCTACGCATTCGGTACATTTAAGCGGATCGATCTCGTAAATTTCCGGCCCCATGTAAATGGCGTCATTGGGGCATTCGGGTTCGCAGACATCGCAATTGATGCAATCATCTGTAATCATCAGGGCCATGTTTCACTTTCATGTGCTGCTGGCTTATATCTGCCTGGCAGCACCTGCTAATATTTACTTTAAGACTTGTTCTCGGCCAGCAAAGCGACCTTTTTCTTCAACCAGCGGTCGACGGAAGGGAAAACAAATTTTGACACATCGCCACCAAACATGGCGATTTCACGCACTATTGTGCCTGAAATAAATTGATATTGATCAGAAGGTGTCAGGAACAGGGTTTCTACATCTGGCAACAGATAACGGTTCATGCCCGCCATCTGGAATTCATATTCAAAGTCAGACACAGCACGCAGGCCGCGCACGATAACGCGCGCATCATTTTTGCGCACAAAGTCTTTTAGCAGACCTGAGAAACTTTCCACTTTGACATTCGGGTAATGTCCCAGCACTTCATTGGCAATTTCCAGGCGTTCATCCAGGGAGAAAAATGGATTCTTGCTTTTGCTATCCGCCACACCCACCACCAAAGTATCAAAAAGACCGGATGCGCGACGCACCAAGTCTTCATGACCGCGTGTCAGCGGATCAAATGTTCCCGGATAAACGGCTGTGACCATCTTCACTCCCTTTTTTCGCAATCTGCATAAGGATATGCACCAAGTTGAGCAGGCATTATGCCTGATTTTCGTGCGCCTCATGCGGCAAAATGTTGCGTTGCAGTATATGGAAGTAGACGCTGCCTGCTTTATCTGCGCGGATAAGCTGCCATCCGCTTAATAATTTAGCTATTTTCTCATTGCCTGCTTCATCACCTGCAGTTTCAACCAAGGGAAACTCTGATTCGACGTAAATGCAGCCCTTAGGACTCAGCACTTGTGCACATGCTGGCAAGATGCGACCTAGCCAGTCCTGCTCAAAAGGCGGGTCAAGGAAGATCACATCCATCTTTTGTGGCTGGTTTGCCATGCTTTCAATTGCCTTGAGGGCATCCCCCCTCAGCAGTTTGCACTGGCTGGCCTGCAATTTGTCGCGCACTTGCTCCAGTTGCTTGTAAGCCGGGGTATGTGCCTCCACCATAATGACCTGGGCTGCACCGCGGCTGGCAGCTTCAAAACCCAGCGCGCCACTACCGGCGAACAGGTCCAGGCAATGCACGCCGGTCCAGTTGTTGTGCAGCAGGTGGTTAAGCCAGTTGAACAGGGTTTCCCTGACACGGTCTGGCGTAGGGCGCAAACCCTCGGCGTCAACCACGCTGAGCAGGCTGCGTTTCCAGACGCCGCCTATGATGCGGATCTGGTGGTTTTGACGTTTTACCGGTGCCGCTTTTGCGGCCGCGCTTTTTGTTTTTTTATTACTATTTGTTTTCATTGCATGCTTGCTACGGCTAAATCTGTTTATCTTGCGCTGTCTGTTAAAATGGCAGCATTCTAATATCAGGGCTGGCTTTTTTGCCGCCCGCACTCCCAAATATCCCGATGTTTAGTTTTTTCAAAAAGAAGCCCAAAGAAGAGCCGCCAGTTGTTGTGGCTGAGCCGGCACCCCTTAGTACGGCGCCAGCCAGTCCTGCACCTGGTACTGCTACGCCTGCCATTGTTACTACTATTACCGCTCCTGCGCCTGTGGCTGAAGTCAAGCCAGCATCGACAGAAGTTGTAGCCCCTCAGGCCCCCGAACCTGAGCAAAAACGCTCATGGTTAAGCCGCCTGAAAGCCGGATTGGCCAAAACTTCCTCGAATCTTACCACCCTCTTCATCGGTGCCCGCATAGATGATGATTTGTATGAAGAGCTGGAAGCCGCCTTGCTGACTTCGGATGCCGGTGTCGAAGCCACGCAGTTCCTGCTGGATGGATTAAAGAAAAAGGTCAAGGAAGAGAAGCTGACGGATGCTGAGCAAGTCAAGGCAGCACTCAAAGTCTTGCTGCTGGAATTACTGACACCTTTGCAAAAACCGCTGGAACTGGGTCGTTATCAACCTCTGGTCATGATGATCACTGGTGTCAATGGTGCAGGCAAGACCACCACCATAGGCAAACTGGCCAAGCATATGCAAAGCCATCAGCAATCGGTGTTACTGGCGGCGGGCGACACTTTCCGTGCGGCAGCACGTGAGCAGTTGACGATCTGGGGCGAGCGCAATAATGTTACCGTCATCGCGCAAGAATCCGGTGACCCTGCTGCAGTTGCCTTTGATGCGGTAGCCTCGGCCCGTGCCCGTGGCACTGACGTGGTCATGGTGGATACGGCAGGCCGCCTGCCTACCCAGTTGCATCTGATGGAAGAATTGAAAAAGATCAAGCGTGTCATCGCCAAAGGCATGGATGGCGCACCGCAAGAAGTCTTGCTCATTATTGATGGCAATACTGGTCAGAATGCGCTGGCCCAGGTCAAGGCCTTTGATGATGCCCTGCAATTGACTGGTTTGGTCATCACCAAACTAGATGGGACAGCCAAGGGCGGTGTGCTGGCAGCTATTGCTAAGAATCGCCCCGTGCCTGTTTACTTCATCGGCATAGGTGAACAGATAGAAGACTTGCAACCATTTAATGCCCAGGAATTTGTTGACGCGCTGCTCAGCTAAATGTAACTGAGAACAAGTGCAGCAGCCATTGATGAAGCTCAAAAAGACCATACGCGACCATGATTGAATTTGAACACGTCAGCAAACAATATTCGCAAGATGCCTATGCGCTCAAGGATGTTTCCCTGTCGATAGGCGCTGGTGAACTGATCTTCCTGGCTGGCCCTTCAGGTGCGGGCAAGTCTACCCTGCTGAAGATGATTGCAGGCATAGAAAAACCGACTGCTGGCCAGGTCAAGGTCAATGGCCAGGACATCAGCAAACTGAAAAGCAGCAGCCTGCCCTATCTGCGCCGCAAGCTGGGCTTGATTTTGCAAGACCAAAAACTATTGACCGATCGCCATGTGCTGGCCAATGTCATGCTGCCGATTATCGTCACCGGTGCTTCGCAGGCTGAAGCCGAGACCCGCGCCCGTATTGCACTTGAGAAAGTTGGGCTGCCGGACAAGGCTTATTCCATGCCGCTGGCCTTATCAGGCGGCGAACAACAGCGGGTGGCTATTGCCCGCGCGATTGTCAACCGGCCACAAATTATCCTGGCAGATGAACCGACGGCCTTTCTGGACAGAGACAATGCCAACAAGGTGCTGGGTGCACTGAAGGCTTTCCAGAGTGCTGGCGTGACCTGCATTATTTCCAGTCACGATGAACAATTTCTCGACCAGGCCAGCCGTGTGATTTATCTGAGCCAGGGAAAAGTAGTCGAGACCTGGAAATCCTCGCTGGCGGCCTGATCTGAAAAAAAGAATAACAAGGAAGAATTCATGACCAACTGGTTTCGTCAACACTTGTTCGCCATCAAGAGTGCTTGCTCCCATTTGCGCGACAGCCCTGGCAATTTTCTGTTCAATGTACTGGTGGTGGCGATTGCATTGGCCCTGCCGATTGCTGGCCTGACACTGATAGAAAATATACGGCCCATCTCTTCGCAACTGTCTATCGAGCCAGAAATCAGTATCTTCGTCAGCCCGGACACGCCAAGGGCAACTGCTACTGCCTTGTCGATACCGCTGAAGAAACTGCTAAAAGAAAAAAATATCACGGCAAACGTGAACTTCATTCCCAAGGATAAGGCGCTGGCCAGCCTGGAGCAATCATCCAATCTGGCAGAAGTCTTATCCACCCTGGGTGGCAATCCTTTGCCAGACGCTTATATACTGTCCATGTCGAATAATGATGCTGGCAAGATAGAAGCACTGGTAGAAGAAATCAAACAGATGCCAGATGTAGATGTCGTGCAGCTGGATTCAGCCTGGGTCAAACGTCTGGCGGCGCTGGTACAAATCATGCAACTGGGTTTGTTATTCCTGGCAATCACGCTGGGCGTTGTTGTGGTGGTAGTGGTATTTAATGCCACCCGCCTGCAAGTCATTTCACACAGGGCTGAAATTGCCGTGACTCGTTTGCTGGGTGCCACCAACAGCTTTATCCACAAGCCCTATTACTATACCGGCGCACTGCTGGGTTTACTGGCGGGTGGCCTGGCGCTGGGCATGATCGCTGCATCGCTTCAGCCTCTGAACAAGGCGATTGCTGAATTTGCTAAATTATATGCCTCAGAATTTCACCTCGCTCCGTTGGGTATCGTACAGAGCGCCATCTTATTGGCGGTTAGTATGCTACTAGGGTTGGCAG
Organism: Undibacterium pigrum; assembly: GCF_003201815.1. GTDB lineage: Bacteria > Pseudomonadota > Gammaproteobacteria > Burkholderiales > Burkholderiaceae_D > Undibacterium > Undibacterium pigrum. The sequence goes on along the minus strand of NZ_QJKB01000006.1, from coordinate 186,690 downwards.
GAGTTTTTCTTTCCGTGCGACGACAGCTGGCGCGCGCAAGCTAAATTATTAGCTGCTATTGCAAAATAAATCCGGTCTTGTTTCGTCTACTCGGTGTTGGCCGTATTTTTATATGGCCGACGTCAGGGTGGAGCCAGGTACCTTGATTTGCAACAGCCTCTTACAATTTGCATCAATAGAACTGCAACTTTCAAGCCTGAGCCATATCTAAGCAGTATAAATGTTGTAAATGAATGCTAGTTTTTCAATAGATTTATTTGATGAAGTTCATAGAATCTGATTATTAGCACTCTTCTCAAGAGAGTGCTAATATAGGAGCTTGAAAGTGCCAAAAGGAGTAATTGATACTCTTAAGGCAGCAATAAGGAGGAAAAATGGCAACTACATCGACACAATTGATCCCTGCAACTGACAGCACAGCACTGGCCCTGGGTTTTAGTGGCACGCTGGGTAATATTGATGCCTATATCTCTGCAGTTAATCGTCTGCCTATGCTCACGCATCAGGAAGAGATAGACTTTGCAAACAAATTACGTAATGACAATGACCTGGCTGCCGCACAGCAACTGGTTATGTCACATCTGCGTCTGGTTGTATCCATCGCCCGTGGTTACCTGGGTTATGGCTTGCCCCATGCAGACTTGATCCAGGAAGGCAATATCGGCCTGATGAAAGCCGTCAAGCGTTTCGACCCTGACCAGGGTGTGCGCCTTGTGTCTTATGCCATGCACTGGATCAAGGCTGAAATGCATGAGTACATTTTGAAAAACTGGCGCCTGGTTAAAGTAGCAACTACGAAAGCTCAGCGCAAACTGTTCTTTAACCTGCGCAGCCATAAAGAAGGCCTGGACGCGATGACACCAAAACAAATTGATGCCCTGGCATCAACTTTGGATGTCAAACGCGAAGAAGTCATAGAAATGGAAATGCGTTTGTCTGGTCACGATATCGCTCTGGATGCACCGACGGATGATGACGATGAGAAATTTGCTCCCATCGCTTATCTGAAAACTGAGTCCGACGAACCTACCCGTGTTCTGGAAACACGCCAGTATGACCGTCTGCAAAGCGAAGGCCTGGAATCTGCATTGTCCAAGCTGGATGCACGCTCACGCCACATCATAGAATCACGCTGGCTGAAAAATGATGATGGTACAGGTGCGACTTTGCACGAACTGGCTGATGAATACGGTGTTTCTGCCGAGCGCATACGCCAGATCGAAAGCGCAGCCCTGAAGAAAATGAAGGGCAGCCTCAGCAGTTTTGCTTGATCAAACATGCAGTAGGAATGACAAAGGCACTCGCGAGAGTGCCTTTTGTTTTATGCGAAGGAATTTTACTACTCTAAAGCGTTATGATTTGCGCCATCTGCCATATCTAGGCCTGAATTTACTTGAGCAAGATTTTCAAATCATGCGCAACAGGCTCCGCACCCTGACCATGACGCAAGAATAAACGTATGCGGCCCTGAGGATCAAATACATAACTGCCCGCAGTATGGTCTACGGTATAGCTGCCTGGTGTCTTGCCTGCTACCTTTTGGTAAAACACCTTGAATTCTTTTGCCACCTTCGCAGTAGCTGCAGCATCACCATACAGGCCGAGAAAGCGTTTGTCGAAGTTGGGTACATAACTGGCCAGCAAGGCCTGGGTATCACGCTCAGGATCGAGCGTCACGAACAAGACCTGCACCTTGTCAGCATCAGACCCCAGCAATTTCATGACGCTTGCCATTTCTGCCATGGTGGTAGGGCAGACATCCGGACACTGGGTATAGCCAAAAAAGATGACGACAGCCTTGCCTTTGAAATCTGCCAGGGTGCGCGGCTTGCCATTGTGATCCGTCAGGGCAAAGTCCTTGGCGTAATCGAGGCCAGTGAGATCTGTATTATTGAATTTTTCCTGAACTGGCATGCAAGCCGCCAGGCCCAGCAAACTCAGCGCCATCAGCATACTGGCCAGATGCTTGAAAATTTTCATAGCTTGATATAGTGGTCAACCAGCAAGGCTGCAAACAGCAGGGACAGGTAGATGATGGAAAATGTAAAGGTCTTGCGCGCCAGCACATCATCATAGTGCTTGTAGATGCGCCATGCATACCACAGGAAAATCAGGCCCAGGATGATCGCGCTGACGAGGTAAATCAGGCCACTCATATGCACGGCATAAGGCAGCATGGTCGTAGCAAACAAGGCAATGGTGTACAGCCAGATATGGAAACGGGTAAATTCCAGACCATGGGTAATTGGCAACATGGGCAGGCCGGAGCGCGCGTAATCATCGCGCCTGTACATGGCCAGCGCCCAGAAATGCGGCGGCGTCCAGACAAAGATGATCAAGACCAGCAACCATGCCTGCATGGGCACATCATTTGCCACAGCCGCCCAGCCCAGCGCCGGTGGCATGGCCCCGGACAGACCACCGATGACGATGTTTTGCGGTGTCGCAGGTTTCAGGATAATGGTGTACACAACGGCATAGCCAACAAAGGTGATAAAGGTCAGCCACATGGTCAGGGGATTAACCATGGTGTACAGGACCCACATACCCATGCCGCCGATTACGCCGGAAAATACCAGGGTCTGCGGCACAGTGATCTCACCCTGAGCAGTCGCACGGCGTGCAGTTCTTGCCATGCGGGAATCAATTTCTTTTTCTACCAGGCAATTAACCGCAAACGCGGCACCTGCCAGCAGCCAGATACCTATGGTAGCGGGGACAACAATGCGCCAGTCAGGCAGCTCCGGTGTCGCCAGGAACATGCCTATGACGGCACAAAACACAGCAAGCTGGGTAACACGGGGCTTGGTCAACGCCCAGTACTGAGCCAGTCGGTTGGAGGGCAAACTTAAAGTGGTCATGATCTATCTTTGGCAGCGGCAAGGCTCACATGCCTTATGCGGTAGTTTAACATGGTCAGCAAAAGCACGAGCATGGCTGCCATTCCATTATGCAAAACTGCCAGCAGCAGGGGCCAGGAAAAAAATACGGTAGAAATACCGATAATGAATTGGGCAAGGATGGCCATCAACAGCTGATTCCCCAGCTTTTCCAGCCCGGCAATCTTGCGTGCCCTTAGTGCAGCCCAGAGGCAGGCAGCCACCACCAACAGGGCAAAATTTCTATGTACCCAGTGTATGGCAACCAGGGCATTGAAGGGCAGATAATTGCCATCGACGGTCTGGCCCAGTTGACGCCAAAGGCTGAAGCCATGTTCAAAGTCCATCGCGGGGATGACCTGTCTATTACACATGGGGTAATCATGACATGCCAGAGCAGCATAGTTAGTGCTTACCCATCCACCCAGAGCGATTTGTATAAAGACCAGTAGCAAAGCCAGGGTGGCAGGCCATAGCATGCGCCTGGCATTCCCGGCAGCGATATTCACGATGGCAAGAGACGAGGCTTGCTGTTCAAGGCTGGCACTTAATAATGATAATAGCCCCATTCCCAGTATCAAGTGTATGGTCACTATGATGGGTTGCAGCTTGAGGGTGACGGTCCAGGCACCAAAAGCACCTTGCAGGCACACAAAGAACAGCAGGAAAGTCGCCAGCCAGGGGCTGGAATTGAGCTGACGGCGGCGTGCCCAGGCGATGCTCATCTGGGCAATGATGAGTATGCCCACGCTCATGGCCAGATAGCGGTGCACCATTTCTATCCAGGCTTTTTGCAAAGTCACGGGTCCACCAGGCATGGCAATTTCTGCCGCCTTGATAGCCGCATGGGATTGCAGCGGATTGGCCTGGCCATAACAACCTGGCCAGTCCGGGCAACCCAGGCCAGAATCCGTCAGGCGGGTAAAGGCGCCAAACATGATGAGTTCAAAAGTTAGCGTGACGGTGACTGCGATGAGTTTGCGGTATTTATTCTTTTCTTTGGAAAAGAAAACCATAGCCGCCGGTATCACCGCGACCATCAGTGCTGTCAATGCTATCTGCAACCACATGATTATTGTTTAACCTATCGCTAATCTATGGATTAACCTATCGCCGAAGCGCGCAATAATTTGCTGAGGTCTTTTTTGATCTTGTTGGCATCGGCATCCTTCTGGTAACGCATCATCAGATTGCCGCGTGGGTCTATCAGGTAAATATGGTCGCTGATCTGGGTGTCGCTTTCTGTCGGCAGCCAGGCTTTCAATGCCGCAGGGTCGACTTTCAGCATGCGCGCACCATCATGCTGGCGTATCAGCATGGTATCGATAGGCGCATCATCAGTGATCAGCCAGACGCGTTCTATCCTGTCCATTTCCTTGCCCTGGGCAGTGCGTAACTGGCGGATGTCATACATTCTCTTTTGGCAAACCTCAGCGCAAGCGCCGCTATCTATCTGCACCATCAGCCATTTACCTTGATAGGCTTCGAGGCCAATTGCAGGATCATTGGGCGCAGCACCCAGCAAATGCCCTGCCAGTTTAGGCATGGGGTAATTGCGCGGGTCCAGTATGGTGCCGTAATTGGTGCGGCCACTGGGTTTGATGACATAGTAGGTGAAATAAGAAAAAATCATGGGGGCGGCACAGACTGCCACTACCAGCAATAATTTCCAGCGACCACTTGAAGTTTGCTTATCAGTTTTTTCCACGACGAAATCCAGTAACAACAAAAAATAAGAAGGCCATCAAGGCCAGCGCATACCATTGAAAAGCATAGCCCCGGTGTTTGTCCGCACCCGCTGAAGGCATGGGCCAGTCACGTGACAAGCCATCGTCAAAAGCAGAAGTCTGCTCCACCACGAAGGGGTAAAAATCCCAGCCCGTCTGTTTCGCCAGGGCTGCGACATCCACATTTTGCAAAAGGCTACCAGGTTTGACGGTTTCGGCCTGGCCAAGTTGCATTACCCGGTCAAGTTTGTCACGCATCATACCCTCGATCACGATCTGCCCTGCCGGAACAGGTACGACCGGCATCTGCATCCTGTCACGTGCATTGCGTGGGTGCCAGCCTCTGGCGACCAGTACATATTTGCTACTGCCTGCCAGTTTCAGTGGCATCAGCACATATACACCAGCCTTGCCCTGCAAGGGGCGATTGTCCAGATATAGCGGCCATTCACGTATCAATTGCCCGTTGAGCTGCAATTTGCGAAATGCCAGCAGTTGCTCAGGCGGGGTCTGTGCATTCAATGACAGGGCGGGTAAATGCTGGCGCGCGGTCAATTGCACAGCCAGCATTTCTTTTTCTTCAGCTCTGTGCGTCTGCCATTGCGCCAAAGCGATACCCAGGCTGATCAACAGCAGGCAGGCAATGAAGGGGATCAGGCGGAAGCGGAAGGAAATAGGCATTCAGGTAGTAAGGTATTACAATGCAGGAGTCGATTAATTAAAGCATCAACAATAAATAGTATGAAAATTCTTGTCGCCATTGCTTTTTTCCTCATCCTTTTCAGCCTGGGATCTGCCTTGGTCTATTTAATGAAAGACAAGGGAAAAAGTAATCGCACTGTCAAAGCACTGGCATTCAGGGTGGGGTTCTCCATCACCCTGTTTTTGCTGATCTTGCTGGCCAATCATTTTGGACTGATACAACCTACCGGCATCAGGTAGAGCTGCCGACAATTACTAACCTGCAGCACCAGCACACACTTTCATATATGTAAAAAAGCCGCACTAACTGTGCGGCTTTTTTCATGCTACTTAAGCTACTTTACAGCCAGTAGACAACAACGTAGAGACCCAGCCATACCACGTCAACAAAGTGCCAGTACCAGGCAGCGCCTTCAAATGCGAAGTGATGCTCAGGAGTGAAGTGGCCTTTCATGACACGATACAAAACAACCGACAGCATGATCGCACCCATGGTCACATGGAAACCATGGAAACCGGTCAGCATGAAGAAGGTGGAACCATAGATACCGGAAGTCAGTTTCAGGTTCAGTTCACTATAAGCATGCATGTACTCATAGACCTGGAAGCCCATGAACACCGCGCCCAGCAAGACTGTGGCAAACAACCAGAATGCTGTCTTGGCACGATGACCTTCACGCAAAGCGTGGTGAGAAATCGTCAGCGTTACGCCAGATGTCAGCAGCAAGGCAGTATTGATGGTCGGGATAGGGAAAGGGCCCATGGTTTTGAAGGCTTCAATCGTACCAGCCGGGCCTACATTACCCCAGTTGGCAGCAAAATCAGGCCACAAGACTTTGTGATCCAGATCAGCCAGCCAAGGCATGGAGATAGTGCGTGCATAGAACAATGCGCCAAAGAAAGCAGCAAAGAACATCACTTCAGAGAAAATGAACCAGCTCATGCTCCAGCGGAAGGAAACGTCGATACGTGCGCTGTATTTACCACCTTCGGATTCAGCAATTGCATCACCGAACCAGTTGTACAAAACCACCAGGGTCAGGATGATACCTGCGAAATTCAGGTAAGAACCCCATGCCAGACCATTTACCCAGGCAGAAGCGCCTATCATGGTCAGCAATAAGGTAGAGCCACCAAAGACCGGCCATTTGGATGGGCCAGGCACAAAATAGTATGGCGCATTAGCGTGTTGAGAACTCATTTCCATCTCCCGATGCAATTAATGTACTACTTGAATTATTATTTTGCGACTACATGTTTGACTATCATGATCAGCACTGAAATAAAGATCAGTGCACCTATGATGCCAGCAATAATCACATGAACAGGATTCAACTGTGCTGCATCCTGCTCGTAATCATTTTTCTTGCGTATCCCCAGAAATGACCAGAATACGGCTTTCATTGTTGCCAAAAACGACGCCTTACGCTTGCTTGCTTCTTTTAAATCCGTCATAGCTTGCCCTGTCCGTTTCCAGCCTGGGCAGCGCCTGCCTGTGGCTTCATGCCCACTTCAAAAAACGTATAAGACAAGGTAATTGTCTTCACATCCTTTGGCAAGGCCGGGTCCAGATAAAACACCACGGGCATTTGCCTTGCTTCATTTGGTTCCAGCGTCTGCTGCTTGAAGCAAAAACATTCCATCTTCTTGAAGTAATTGGCAGCCTGTTGCGGTGCGTAGCTAGGTATCGCTTGCGCATCCATCTTGTAAGACTGCTTGTTGACTACTTCATAAACGATTTGCGTCATCTCACCGGGATGCACTTTCATGCTTGCCACAGTAGGACGAAAACGCCATGGGCCCTGCGTATTTGCATCAAACTCAACCGTCACTTCGCGAGTTCTGTCGATCTGGGAATTGGATATTTCTTTGACCGAGATATCCTTGGGTGTCAGAATATTCACACCTGTCAATTCACAAATCTGTTTGTAGATAGGTACCAAAGCATACCCAAATCCAAACATCAGCCCCGCAATTACCAGCAACTTGCCCAACATGTTCGCGTTCAGTTTGCGCCTGCTGCCTGCACCCTGCTCTTCTTGCGACATTTTTTACACCTTATCAGCGTAACCAGGTTTGCTTGATGAATACGCCGGCAAAAAACACCAGTGCAACAGAAAACAAAATGATGGCTGTTTTGAAGTTATTCGGTTTGTTTTGCTTACTCATTTTTTGTCTTGCCCCGGCATAACCGGGGCAAGCCTAAGCCTTGATACTATTATTTGAATTCTGGCGGTTCTTCAAAAGTATGGAAAGGCGCAGGGCTAGGCACTGTCCATTCCAGACCTTCAGCACCATCCCATGGTTTTGCTGCCGCAGGTATGCCGCCTTTGATGGACGGGATAACCACTGCCAGTATGAAGTACACCTGCATCAAGCCAAAACCAAACGCACCGATAGTAGCAATCTGATTGAAATCAGTGAACTGTGCAGGGTAGTCAGCATAACGACGTGGCATACCGGCCAGGCCCAGGAAGTGCATAGGGAAGAAGGTGATGTTGAACAAAATCAGCGAACCCCAGAAGTGGATTTTGCCGCGTGTTTCGTTGTACATGAAACCTGTCCATTTTGGACCCCAGTAGTAGTAACCGGCGAACAGGGCAAACAGGGAACCCGCCACCAGAACATAGTGGAAGTGGGCAACCACGTAGTAAGTATCCTGCAACTGGATATCGATTGGTGTTACCGCCAGAATCAGGCCAGTAAAGCCACCCATGGTAAACACGAAGATAAAGCCGACAGCAAACAACATAGGCGTCTCGAAAGTCATCGAGCCTTTCCACATTGTCGCTACCCAGTTAAACACTTTCACGCCGGTAGGTACCGAGATCAGCATGGTGGCATACATGAAGAACAACTGTGCCGTCACTGGCATACCGGTTGTGAACATGTGATGCGCCCAGACGATGAAGGACAGGATCGCGATGGATGCTGTTGCATACACCATCGATGCATAACCAAACAAAGGCTTGCGGGAAAACGCAGGGACGATCTGGGACACAATACCGAAGGCTGGCAAAATCATGATGTACACCTCTGGATGTCCGAAGAACCAGAAAATGTGTTGATACATGACAGGATCACCGCCGCCTGCAGCATTAAAGAAGGACGTACCAAAATGACGGTCAGTCAAAGTCATGGTGATCGCACCAGCCAGAACTGGCATAACAGCGATCAGCAGGTAGGCAGTGATCAACCAGGTCCAGCAGAACATCGGCATCTTCATCAGTGTCATGCCAGGAGCGCGCATGTTCAGGATGGTAGTGATGATGTTGATGGAACCCATGATGGAAGACGCACCCATGATGTGGACTGCGAAAATCGCCATGTCCATGCCAGGACCCATTTGCGTGGACAATGGTGCATACAGAGTCCAGCCAGCTGCAGTTGCGCCGCCAGGTACCCAGAAGGAACCCATCAGCAACAAGGCTGCCGGAGGCATGAGCCAGAACGAGAAGTTGTTCATGCGGGCAAATGCCATATCGGACGCGCCGATTTGCAGAGGGATCATCCAGTTGGCGAAGCCAACGAAAGCCGGCATGATCGCGCCAAAAACCATGACCAGACCATGCATGGTGGTCAACTGGTTAAAGAATTCCGGTTGCATGAGTTGCAAGCCAGGCTGGAACAATTCGCTACGGATGCCCAGCGCCATGACACCACCGGCCAGCAACATCGTGAAAGCGAACCACAGATACAGACTACCGATATCTTTATGGTTGGTGGCAAATAACCAGCGCTGCAAGCCATGAGGATGGTCATGCGCGTGGTCGTGAGAGTGATCGTGAGCGTGATCAGCTGAGGTAGTGCTCATCTTTTCTCCTGTTCTTCCTGTTTATTACTTACGCGCAGCCAGAACTTCAGCCGGTTGGACGATGTTTTCAGCAGCCTTGTTAGACCAGCTATTGCGTGTGTAAGTGATCACAGCAGCAATTTCTGTATCTGACAAATTACCTTTCCATGGCGGCATGCCTGGTGCTTTACCATTCAAGACGATATTGATTTGGGCAGCTTTCGGACCAGTCACCATAGGAGAACCATCCAGTGCAGGGAATGCACCTGGCACGCCTTTACCAGTTGCCTGATGGCAGGCTACGCAGTTCGCTGCATAGACTTTTTCGCCGCGTTGCTTCAGCTCGTCCACAGTCCAGACTTTGCTTGGGTCATCTGCCTTGGCAGCCATTTCTTTCTTCTTGCCATCTACCCACTTTTTATAGTCTTCGTCAGAAACAACAGTAACGACGATAGGCATGAAGGCATGTTCTTTACCGCACAGCTCTACGCACTGACCACGGTAAGTACCGATTTTCTCAGCCTTGAACCAGGTATCACGGACAAAACCAGGAATCGCATCCTGTTTCACGCCGAAAGCAGGGATAGTCCAGCCATGGATAACGTCATTGGCTGTGGTAATCACGCGTATTTTCTTGTTAACCGGAACCACGACTTCATTGTCAACTTCAATCAGGTAGTTGTCGCCGCGTTTTTCAGTTGGTTCTACGCCAGGCGCACCAACTTGTGTGCGTGGTGTGGACAGTGTGGACAGGAAGGAAATGCCTTCGCCCTCACCCTTGAGGTAGTCATAGCCCCATTTCCATTGCATGCCTGTGGCTTTAATGGTGATGTCGGCATTGGAGGTGTCTTTCATTGCCACAACAGTTTTTGTTGCTGGCAAAGCCATGACGATAACGATGATGAAAGGGACGATGGTCCAGGCGATTTCTACTGCGGTACTTTCATGGAAGGTAGCAGGTTTATGGCCGAGAGATTTGCGGTGTTTCAGGATGGAGTAAAACATCACCCCGAAAACTGCCACAAAAATGACCATACAGATAACCAGCATCAGGTTATGAATGGAATATATTTGCTCTGCAATTTGTGTAACAGGTGGTTGCAGATTCAACTGCTTTATCGCTGGACCGCCCTTCATATCTACCGCTGGTCCATTGACCACTGCCCACGTTGGCAAACTAGCAGCCAAGAGTGAGGCACCCAGCATGAACGACTTTAATCGCTTAGCATGTTTCATGACTTTCCCCAAAACCCGATTAGAATTCTTTTAACAGAGCGCCAGGGACACAGATTCAAAAATTTTCAAATGCGTACCGGCAACTTCCACAACTGCGAGAGTATAAGGCGTAAAGCAGTGTGATATCAAGCAGAATACAATTTTGCAAGCCCTGATCTGGCGCAAATGTCACAAAGATTTATGCAGCGATTTTGCAGTTTTCTAGCCTTCTTTGATCTATATTAAGGTGATTTTTTCGGTAAATCGAAGCGGACTATGGATTCACCTGCTGTGGTTTTACGGTTAACCGGGCGGAAGGCGTGACCGTAAACCACTTCCAGTGTCAAAGTCAGGCGTCCTTCTGCATTTTTGCCCTTGTTTAAGGCTGCCAGCAATTGCGCATGCGCTTTGCGACCCAGCAGACCTTGACGCCGGGTCATCAGGGGGTTGCCTCCAAGGGCACGCACATCTTCCAGTAGCTTGCCAGCATCGCCATAGGTCAGGGTAATTTTCTCCATATCCATGACAGGGGTGGAAAACCCGGCATTGACCAGCATATCGCCAAAGTCGTGCATATCTACAAAGGGCAGCACGTGTGGCAAATCATCCACTGTAGCAAAAGCCTGGCGCAATTCCATCATGGTATCCGGACCAAAGCAGGAAAACATCAGCAAGCCTTCAGTACGCAAAACCCGTCGCCATTCTGCAAATACCAGATCAGGCTGGGGATGCCAGTGCAGGGCGAGGTTAGACCAGATTAAATCTACACTGGCATTGGCCATGGGCAGACGGGCAAAGTCGGCACAAAACAAATGCTGACCACCATCCTGGCGCAAGGCTGCGGGTGTCCATTTTGCCAACAAACGTCCCATGGCGCTCTTGGCAGCCAGTTGCTTGTCCCTGCCTGCCGCCAGCATTGTCAAAGAAGCATCTGCACCATAAGCCTGGGCTGCGGGATAGATTTTTTGCAATTCGGCAATATCGTCAGATTCGCCGCAACCCGCGTCCAGAAAGCCGGCAGGCTGGATTTTGACCAGTTCCAGCTTTTCACGCATGCGCGTGGCTATTTCGCGACGCAAAAAGTCGGAAGCACGGATTTTTTCGGCATCGGCAAACAGGCGGCGTACCAGTTGCAGATTGATGGGAGCACTCAGCATAAGCAAAATTGCAAGGAAATGCATTTTTAAGTTAAGCTGACAGTTTACACGCTTGCATCTATGTTGACAGACAAACTCAAACTGGCCTGGAAAAATGCTGTTGCTGCATTGATACCAAATTCCTGCGCACTGTGCCGCCTGGACAGCAAGGAGGTGGTATGCGGCGCCTGTCAGCATGCTTATTTCCAGACCGGACAGGCCCGATGCCAACAGTGCGCCCTGCCCCTGCCGCCCGCCAGCGCCAGCCCGCGCTGTGGTGACTGCCTCAGTAATCCACCTGCTTTTGACAGGACTGTCACGGTGTGTGATTACGCCGCGCCGCAAGACCAGCTGGTGCTTGCTCTCAAATTCGGTCATCAACTGGCACTGGCACCCTGGTTTGCCAGCAGGCTGAGAGATAGTATCCTGCAATTATCTGAACAAGAAGGCAGCGAACTGCCGGATTTGCTCTGCGCCGTCCCCCTGGGTTCAGGCCGACTGGCAGATCGTGGATTTAATCAGGCCTGGGAAATTACCCGCCCCTTGTCAAGGCATCTGGGCGTGCCGGGCAATGCTCACCTCCTGCAACGTAGCAGAGAAACCGCCATGCAAAGCGGCTTGCCTATCACCGCCAGGGCCAACAATGTCAAACATGCATTCTGTCTTGCTGACAAGGAAATGGAAAGCGTCAGGGGTTTACACCTGGGTATTGTTGACGATGTCATGACTACTGGCATAACCATGCATGAAATAGCTACAATGCTGAAGCGCCATGGTGCGGCCAAAGTGACAGCCTATGTATTTGCCCGTACCCTGCCCCATATACACTGAATGTGCATTAAATATGCATTGAATCCACTGCATCACTACGCCACTAAGGAATCATTTTGTTTCATGTCGTCCTGGTCGAACCAGAAATACCGCCAAATACTGGCAATATTATCCGGCTGTGTGCCAACACCGGCGTGCAACTGCATCTGATAGAGCCGCTGGGCTTTCCCCTGGATGATTCGAAGATGAAACGGGCAGGTCTGGATTATCATGATTATGCCAGCATGAAAGTGCATAAGAACTGGGCAGAATTCTGTGCCAGCGAACAGCCAGATACCAGCCGCATGTTTGCCATGACCACGCATGGTTCCACGCCGTTTGCAAATCTGGCCTTCCAGCCGGGTGATTATTTCATCTTTGGTGCAGAAACCCGCGGCCTGGCCCCGGAATTACGAGAGTCCTTCCCCACCAGCCAGCGCATACGCCTGCCGATGCGGCCAGACAACCGCAGCCTGAACCTGTCAAACACAGTGGCAGTCGTGGTGTATGAGGCCTGGCGCCAGAATGGTTTTGTAGGCGGCAGCTAAGCTTTGGCGAACAGTATTCTAGAACTCATTTCATAAATAGGATGAGTGCGAACAAGACGATTTGGGATGCAGTGCAAGGCCTCATGTGTTTACCGTGCGCAGCTAAGGCGTCCGCCTTTGCAAGCGCAAGGTAACAAACTTCGCACTGCAATGCGCCCAAATCGTCAGTTCCCGAAGGGTTTGCCTCATAACGCGTGCTGGACAGCGTTGGACTCGTTGTCAATAGGCGAAGCTATTGACTGCCTCGTCCCCTTGCAGGGCGCATGTGCGCTGGTAAGCGCACATCGTACGCAGGCGTGCAACATGTTGCACGAAACCCCAGCTTTACCCTTGCCAGCCCACGTTATGAGGCAAACGCATCTCATCCTATTTATGAAATGAGTTCTAGTGTCACATATCAATTACCTAAATTACCACACGGCATCTGGAAATTTACTGCATTTACTGGAAAATCCTTTAGCATGATTAAAGGAGAGCGAATACCAAGGCCAAGACCGTGAAAAATCCGGCAATTGAGCAATTTGAAAATGACCTGCAACAACTGCGGCATCTGATTGATGCCCTTCCTGTCTGCATTTCTTATGTCGATACAAATTACCGCTACCAATTTATTAACCAGGTATACATAGACTGGTTTGGCCTTCCCCGCTCTGCGGTCATTAATAAACACATGGCCGAAGTCATAGGCGACGAAGCTTTCCTGCATGTACAACCTCAGGTAAAGCGTGCACTGTCTGGAGAGACTATCGCCTACGAAACTACAGTGCCCTATCAACATGGGGGCAGCCGCTGTATTTCTGCCCAAATTTCCCCAGCTATTGATCATGACGGCAAGGTCAAGGGTTGCTATGCCATGATTATTGATATCAGCCAGCGCAAGAAAAGTGAAGAGCAATTCCACCTGCATGAAGAACGCTGGCAACTGGCACTGGAAGGCTCTGGTGATGGCGTGTGGGACTGGTATCCACAAACTGGTATAGAAATATTGTCCGATCGACTGCGCGAAATATATGGCTATAAAAAAGAGGATATAGCCGACTTATCTGAAGAGCTCGACAGACGCACCCACCCTGACGATCTGAAACAGATGCATCTGGACAGGCAAGCCCACTTTGATGGCAAGACACCCATCTATATTAATGAACACCGGGTGCAATGCAAGGACGGCAGCTGGAAATGGATATTGACGCGCGGCACCGTCATACAACGTGATGAAGAAGGCAAACCAACCCGCGTAGTTGGCACCCACACCGATATTTCAGAGCGAAAGCAGGCGGAAGTTGCACTGCGTGAAAGCGAAGAGCGCCTGCGCATGGCACTGTCTGCTACCCATCAGGGCTTATATGATTTGAACGTGCTGACTGGCGATGCCATCGTCAACCCGGAATACGCGCACATGCTGGGTTTTGCACATGAAGGCTTTCAAGAGAACAAAAAAAACTGGATAGCCAGGGTGCATACCGAGGATATTCCCGCAGCAGCGCGTGCTTTCAGGGAGCATCTTGAAGGTAAAAGCGATGAGTACCGGGTCGAATTCAGGCAAAAGAAAGCCAGTGGAGAGTGGGCGTGGATACTGTCTGTCGGTGCAGTGGTGGAATGGGACAGGGATGGGCGGGCACAACGCATGCTCGGTACCGTGCTTGATATCACTGAAAAGAAAAAAACCGAAGCACTGATCTGGCAACAGGCGAATATCGATACACTGACCGGCTTGCCTAACCGCCGCATGTTTTACGACAGACTGGATCATGATATCAAGCTCAGCAAGCGCAATAAACTGGCACTGGCCGTGTTGTTCATAGACCTGGATTTTTTCAAGGAAGTGAACGATACTCTGGGCCACTCCACTGGTGATGCCTTGCTGGTAGAAGCCGCGCACCGGCTACGTAACTGCGTGAGGGAAAGCGATACTGTGGCGCGTCTGGGTGGCGATGAATTTACCGTCTCGCTGCCAGAGATGCATGAGGAAAACCGGGCTGAGACCATCGCGCAAAACATCATACGCAGCATGTCCACCCCCTTCCAGCTGGCGGGCGAAGAAATCTATTTATCTGCCAGCGTGGGTATCACCGCCTACCCGCGCGATGCCGACAATCTGGATGACCTCATCAAGCATGCCGACCAGGCCATGTATGCGGCCAAGGCCCAGGGCCGGAATCGCTTCAGTTATTTCACACCCGGCCTGCAGACTGCTGCATTGGCACGTCTGCGCATGACGAATGATCTGCGCACTGCGATTGCTGAAAATAGCCTGCGCGTCTATTTCCAGCCCATCGTCGATATCCATAGCGGGAAAATACAAAAAGCTGAAGCTCTGGTACGCTGGCTGCATCCCCAACGGGGATTCATCAGCCCCATGGAGTTCATACCCATTGCAGAAACCAGCGGCCTGATCATCGCCATCGGCGACCTGGTATTCCGTGAGGCATTATGCTGGGTCAGGAAATGGCGCGAGCTGTATCGCCCAGACTTCCAGATCAGTATCAATCAGTCTCCCGTGGAATTCCAGGGTGACCAGGAACGTTATATCAACTGGATACATGAGCTGGCGCTACAAAACCTGCCTGGCCAGGCCATCAGCGTAGAAATTACCGAAGGATTATTGCTGGATGCCAGCCAGAAAATCACCAGCAAACTCTTGCAGTTCCGCGATGCCGGGATACAGGTGGCGCTGGATGATTTTGGTACCGGTTACTCCTCACTTTCTTACCTGAAGAAATTTGATATCGACTACCTCAAGATAGACCAGTCCTTCGTCCGTAACCTGGCAACGGATGCCAGTGATATTGTCTTGCCTGAAGCCATCATCATGATGGCGCACAAGCTGGACCTGAAAGTCATTGCCGAAGGGGTAGAGACGCAACAGCAACATGACTTGCTGAAGCAGGCAGGCTGCGATTTTGCACAAGGTTATTTATTCTCGAAACCCTTGCCACCGGAAGAGTTTGAGATGTTACTGCAGCGACAAAAAACTTAAGCGCCTGAGCGTACTTTGGCCAGCAATTTGCTGGTCGAGCGGTCATGCTCAAAATCGATCGCCGCCACCGTGCCACCATAAGCCAGTACTGCCTGGCCTTCTGGTATGGCCGTCATATCATAGTCGCCGCCTTTGACATACACATCGGGATGCGCTGCCAGTACCGCTTGCAAGGCGGTGTCTTCATCAAACTCCACCACCAGGCTGACAGACTCCAGCGCCGCCAGTACTGCCATGCGGTCTTCACAGGAATTGACCGGCCTGTCATCGCCCTTACCCAGGCGCTTGACCGAGGCATCAGTATTCACCGCCACCACCAGCGAAGCACCAAATTCACGGGCGTCGGCAAGATAGCTGACATGACCGCGGTGCAAGATGTCGAATACGCCATTGGTCATGACCACGGGCTTGGGCAAGGAACGCACACGCTCGGCCAATTCTTCGCGGGTGGTCAATTTTTTTTCGAATTCTGACATAGGAAACTTTGTGGGTATTTTACGAAAACCTCTCACCACAGAGGCACCGAGACACAGAGGAAGCACAGAGAAATGCGAGAGGAAATAAACGCGAATGCTTGCAACTCGTAGGTTGGGCTACGAATTATCAGCCCAACACTTGGCGTGTAAATAACGTACTCGTTTATCAAAAGCGCAGTGTTGGGCTGGTAAACCGTAGCCTAGCGAGGCCCGGCCCAACCTACGAAAATTACAATTTTGCTTTTCTCTATGCTTCTCTCTGTGTTTCGGTGCCTCTGTGTTGAGAGGTCTTGAATTTATAAACAAAAACGCCGCTAATGATTAGCGGCGATTGTACAGGCTCAAGCCAGGTTTATGCTGCGCTAGGCATGCTGCCGGGCAAAATAACCAGTCTTTGTGCGACTTCCTTGCGATAACGGTTCAGGTCTTGCACTGTCTCAAAAGTACGCTCGAACAGCAGCGACATATTGTGAAGGATGCGGTCGACGACTTTCTTTTCCCATACACCATCAAACTTGATCTGGCCATCGAGCCAGCGTTCCAGCCAGTCCGGGTCAGGCAGGCGCGACTGTATGGTGTCGTTCGGGAACAATGCCTGATTGACATGCAAGTTGGTCGGGTGCAAAGGTTTTTCCGTGCGTCTGGCCGATGCCATCAGGACACCAATCTTGGAAAACGCCGCGCGTGCCACATCACCCACCTCTGCCAGGGATTTTTTCATATAGCGCAGATAAGCACCGCCATGGCGTGCCTCATCCTGGCTGATGATTTTGTAGATGTGCTTAATAACAGGCTCGGTATGCCAGTCAGAGGCACAGCGATACCAGTGGTTCAGGCGGATTTCGCCGCAGAAGTGCAGCATCAGGGTTTCCAGCGGTGGTGCGGGGTCAAACTCGAAGCGTACATTGTCGAGTTCTTTTTCCGTAGGCACCAGCTCAGGGTGGAAGCGGCGCAGGTATTCCATCAAGACCAGGGAATGTTTTTGTTCTTCAAAAAACCAGATGGACATGAAAGCACAAAAATCACTGTCACCACGGTTATCGCGCAAGAACATTTCTGTCGCAGGCAGGGCAGACCATTCGGTGATGGCATTCATCTTGATGGTTTGCGCCTGCTCTGGTGTCAATTTGCTGGCATCATATTTATCCCAGGGGATATCTGACTCCATATTCCAGCGCACTTGCTCTAAAGACTTAAACAATTCAGGGTAAAGCATGGTCAACCTCTGATAAAAAATGCAAAAATTAGAATGATTTGCCTAATTTTACCAGAGAGATGTGACGCCTTCACGACAGCGGCTGAATTGCTTAAAATTTAGGCGGGAATGCAACAAGAGCGGTTTTGCGCGAGTCTACGCTAATTCGTTTTCACTGACTGCTTGTCGCACTTCATCCCTGTCCAGGTTAGGCGCAAACTGTTGTATGAATTCATAAGTATAAGCACGCAGGTAAGCACCGCGACGTACCGCCAGACGCGTGACATTAGATGCAAACAAGTGACTTGCGGAAATAGTCCTCAAGCCGTGTGCACGCTGCACTTCTATGGCCATCGACGCTACCAGGCCTACGCCCAGACCCAGTGCCACATATTGCTGGATAACGTCAGAATCCATGGCAGTCAGCACGATGTCGGTGCGCAAACCAGCGAGGCGGAATGCATCATCAATATGACCACGACCGGTGAAGCCTACGTCATAGGTAATTAGTGGATAATTCGACAAATCTTCCAGCGTCAGTTCTTCTTTTTCCAGTAAAGGATGGCCTTCAGGAACGACGACGACGTGATTCCATTCATAGCAGGCGAAAGAGGCCAGGTCCTTGAACTGAGACAGGCCTTCGGTAGCGATACCGATATCAGCCTTGCCAGACAATACCCATTCTGCAATATGTTCCGGTGAACTTTGTTGCAGGGCGATGCGCACGTCAGGGAAAGCCTGACGGAAACCTTGTACTACCTTGGGCAAGACATAACGTGCCTGGGTATGGGTAGTGGCTATCGTCAGCGTGCCCTTGGACTGGTCAGAATAATCCTCACCAGCCTGACGCAGGTTTTCTGCTTCCAGCAACAGTCTTTCTATGATGGGCAAAATATCCTTGCCTGGCTCAGTCAGGCCGGTCAGGCGTTTGCCATTACGTTCGAAAATATCGACGCCCAGTTCTTCTTCCAGTTCACGGATCTGGCGGCTGACACCGGGCTGGGAAGTGAACAATACATTGGCCACTTCAGTCAGGTTATAACCGCGGCGTGAAGCTTCGCGGATGGAGCGTAATTGTTGGAAATTCATGGCTTACCTTATTCTTTATTATTGGGTGTCAACGAAGACATGGAGACGCTTGGGTCGTACAACCAGGGCTTCACCTACTTTGAGTTTCAGTTGTTCATAGCGTTCTGTAGAAATCATGGCTTCGACCAGTTCACCGTTGTCATCTCTTTCCAGTTCCAGCTGGGCCAGCGGGCCTATGCTATGGACGCGGCGCAGTTGTACATTGAGACCTGTAGCACCGGGAGAATAGCGGTCAATTTCAAGTTCATGCGGGCGCACATAACCGGTACCAAAAGCATCACGGGTTTCAGCATGGCCAGGGGCTTCAAAAGGCACACCACCGGCATCGAGTATCCCTTCATGGATGCGGCCACGGAACAGATTCACATTGCCGAGGAAGCCATACACAAAAGGCGTGGCCGGATGATGGTATACCTCAGCCGGGGCACCTACCTGCTCCACCTTGCCGTGATTCATGAGAACAATTTTGTCAGCCACTTCCAGCGCTTCTTCCTGATCATGTGTGACGAAAATACTGGTGACATGCAATTCATCATGCAGGCGACGCAACCAGCGGCGCAATTCCTTGCGCACCTTGGCATCGAGGGCACCGAAAGGTTCATCCAGCAACAGTACGCGCGGCTCCACTGCCAACGCACGTGCCAGCGCAATACGCTGACGCTGGCCGCCAGACAATTGTGGCGGATAACGGTCAGCCAGCCAGTCCAGTTGCACCAGCTCCAGCAACTTGGTGACTTTCTCCTTGATCTCGCTTTCTGAAGGACGCACATGGCGTGGCTTGACGCGCAAGCCAAAAGCAATGTTTTCAAAGATCGTCATATGCTTGAACAAGGCATAGTGCTGGAACACAAAGCCAACCTGACGTTCACGCACATGTTGTGCCGAAGCATCTTGTCCGTCGAGCAAAACCTGACCACTGTCAGCATATTCCAGACCGGCGATGATGCGCAGCAAGGTAGTCTTGCCACAGCCTGATGGCCCCAATAAAGCGGTCAGTTCACCATTTGGAAAATCCAGCGAGACATTGTCCAGGGCAGTGAAACTACCAAAGCGTTTTTGTAATTGATTAACAGCGATACTCACGGTGAACCCCTTCTCTCTTTATTCTTGTGGTACTTGGCGGTTTTCATTGGTACGCCATTCAACTAATGTTTTCAAAGCGAGTGTCAGCAAGGCCAGCAGGGTCAGCAATGAAGCGACAGCAAAGGCGGCAGTGAAGTTGTACTCGTTATATAAAATCTCGACTTGCAGCGGCATGGTATTGGTCTCGCCACGGATATGGCCAGACACGACAGACACCGCACCAAATTCGCCCATGGCACGTGCATTACACAGGATCACGCCATACAGCAAACCCCATTTAATATTTGGCAAAGTCACATACCAGAAAGTCTTCCAGCCAGATGCGCCAAGCACCAGTGCAGCCTCTTCTTCTTCACTGCCCTGCGCCTGCATCAGCGGTATCAATTCACGTGCGACGAATGGAAAAGTCACGAAGATGGTTGCCAGCACGATGCCTGGCACAGCAAACAAAATCTTGATGTCATGTTCGCGCAACCATTCACCAAACCAGCCCTGCGCGCCGAACAGCAAGACATAGATCAGGCCAGAAATAACCGGTGATACCGAGAACGGCAAATCGATCAGCGTCAGCAAGACATTCTTGCCGCGGAATTCAAACTTGGCGATAGTCCAGGCAGCAGCCACACCAAATACCAGGTTCAAAGGCACGGATATGCCCGCTGCAATCAGGGTCAGCTTGATGGCTGACAAGGCGTCTGGTTCTACAATCGCGGCCAGATAAACTTCCCAGCCTTTTTTCAGTGCCTCGGCAAAAACAGCAGCCAGTGGTACAAATAAAAACAGTGTCAGGAAAGCCAGTGCAATCGCTGATAAAAGAATACGTACCCACAGTGGTTCCAGCGTTGCTGCTGGCGTAATCACAGGTTCATGTCTGCGGGCAGTGACCTGTGCCTTGACAGGATTAGCCGGCGTAGGAATGGTGGCGCTGGTCATGATCAGTCTCTCCCTGAATTTTGACGGCTGCGTGTCCAGGCTTGCAGGGCATTAATCGTCAGCAACAGGCTGAAGGACAGCAAGAGCATGACTACGGCTATCGCCGTTGCCCCGGCATAATCATATTGTTCGAGTTTGGTAATCATGAACAGTGGAGTAATTTCAGAAATCATGGGCATGTTGCCAGCGATAAAAATCACTGAACCATATTCGCCAGTAGCACGGGCAAAGGCCAGCGCAAAACCAGTCAACAGGGCTGGCAAGATGCTGGGCAAGATTACGCGCAAGAAAGTTTGCAGATGGCTGGCACCTAGGCTGACGGCTGCTTCTTCCAGTTCTTTTTCAGCTTCTTCCAATACGGGCTGGACTGTACGAACCACGAAAGGCAGGCCGATGAAAGTCAGGGCAATCAAAATACCGAGCGGTGTGTAGGCAACCTTGATACCCAGCGGTGTCAACAATTTGCCTATCCAGCCATTCGGTGCATACAGGGTTGCCAGGGTGATACCTGCAACAGCGGTAGGCAGGGCAAATGGCAAATCCACCAGCGCATCGATGAGGCGTTTGCCAGGAAACTTGTAACGCACCAATACCCAGGCAACGATGCCACCAAAGAAGACATTGATCAGCGCACCCAGCAGGGAAGCGCCGAAAGTCAGGCGATAAGAAGCCATCACACGGTCAGATGTCACGGTGTTCCAGAAAGCTTCCCAGGTCATGGTAAAGGTTTTCAAGAACACGGCAGAAAGCGGTATCAGGACAATCAAGCCCAGATAAAACAAGGTAAAACCCAAAGACAAGTGGAATCCGGGTATGACCCGTCTTGCCTTTTTATTTGATCCTGGAAACTGCGCCATGCTTAGCCTTTATTACAGATATGACTATCGATGAGCAATCTTCTCAGCATTTGGTTATATAGAAAACGAATTTTTTCTTATGCCTAAATACGTTTTTCGCATATGGGTGGCCATATTTGAAGCAAATATAGGCAAAAATGATAAAGATATCAATGAATTAGTGGTTAATTTATTCATTTTTTTATCAAACACCGGGTTAAACATGCATCTGGCCCCTTATGCGCTATCCGCATAAGGGGCCAGATGATCAAATCAACAGATGAATAAGGTTTTTATTCTGGCTTGCCCGCCAGATGGAAGGGACTCAGGCCAGCTTGAATTCTTCCTGATAATCGAAGACCAGATGTCCTTCATCCCGGCTCAACAAAGCGGCCTTCGGCAAATCAAATAAAAAGCCCTGCAACAAATACGGGCTGGCAGTCTGGTTGGCCAGACGCAATGCCTGCAAGCGTTTCTGGTTTTCTATACGACGGAAGATGATATGACACTGGCCACGGTCTGCCTGCTCCAGCAAGCGCACCTGTGCCTGTTCATCATTGGCCAGGCTGATATCCACTTTGATGGACGCGGGACGTATGCGTTCCAGCAAGTCTGCTGCCTGTTCCAGGCTGGCAGCATGCAAGCCTATGCGGAAACCATTGCGCCTGTAATTCTCGGCAACATGGGTCAAGACCCAGCGCTGGCTGGGCGTAATCAAGGGCAATTGCAGGACAACATCAGGATGCGGCAATTCCAGCACATCAAGTATGCGGCGGAAAGCCATGCCATGATTACCCTCGACTGCGGCCAGCAAGCGGCTGTGCACACTGAGGTATAAATCCAGGTTGGCACTTTCTGGCTGCCGGTAAAAGTTCAAGGTATGCAAGAGCCGGCACAAGCGGTCCAGCTCTACCGACTCATCATCATTGGCGGCGTTTTCCAGCAACTTCCAGATATTCAGGCCCTGGTCATCGCTGGCATAGCTACGTGCATATGCTTCATAAGCAACAATACGGCCATCATCACCAGCGCGTATGGCCTGGAAGGCGCTGGTCAGAGTGGAATTAAAATAGCGTCCGCGTGCACGCCCTTGCTCATCCAGCCATAAATTGGTAGTGGCCAGTGTACTTTGCAGACGACTCAGGTAGTTTTGCAATGCGGGATTATGCATTTCTGCCTCTATAAAAATTCAGTCTCTACAGCTTGGCTATAGAAACCTCGGTCGCTTTCACGAGTGCCACGACTTCTGAACCGATGACCAGGTTCAAATCCTTGATGGAGCGTGTCGTGATGACAGAAGTGACTATACCTGCCGGTGTTTCCACATCCACCTCGGAGACAACCGAGCCTTCGATGATGGCCTTGATCTTGCCGCGGAATTGATTACGCACATTAATAGCCTGGATACTCATGATGATTCCTTAAAGTTAGATAGCCCAGGCAACCTGATGCACAGTTCTGTGCAAGGACAGATCGCCAAGTTCAGTGTCAGGTGTTACTGACGGTTTTTGTAAAACGCGCTGCAAGATACTTTCTTCCAGCGCGGCAAATTGTGGATTGCCACGCGCACGCGGGCGCGGTAAAGCGATGCGGGTATCGAGTGTGATCTGGCCATCTTCGATCAGGATCACACGGTCTGCCAGGGCGATGGCTTCCTGTACATCATGGGTCACCAATACGGCAGTAAAGCCGCGCTGTTGCCACAGGCTTTCAATCAGGTTTTGCATTTCTATGCGGGTCAGTGCATCAAGTGCGCCCAGAGGTTCATCAAGCAATAGCAAGGCGGGTTCATGCACCAGTGCTCTTGCCAGCGCAACACGCTGACGCTGGCCACCGGACAATACCGATGGCCACTCGTCAGCGCGCTCTGCCAGCGCGACTTTTTCCAGTGCCTGACGGGCAAGGTCTTTTTCATCCTTCAGACCCAGGGCGACGTTGGCGATGACGCTTTTCCAGGGCAACAGGCGCGAGTCCTGAAACATCACCCTGGTGTCTGGCTTCTTGTTGAAATTGCTGGAATTTTCTTCACCAAATTCCAGGCTGCCACTATCGGCCTGCTCCAGCCCGGCAATCAGTCGCAGCAAAGTACTCTTGCCACAGCCGCTGCGGCCGATGACGGCTACAAATTCGCCCGCCTCTACCTGCAGGTTCAAGGACTTCAACACCTGGCGGCCCTGGTAGGATTTTTGTATGACCCGCAAATTCAAGGCCGTGCCACGACTACCCGTCTTAGATTCTTTTGTTTCTCTGGATTCAGCAGTCCCCCACTCACCGATAGCAGTCTGTTCCCAGCCACCATCCAGTTCTTCACGCAAGGCCACAATGTCTGCAACAGCACTCATGGGAAACTCCGGAAATTGACGCATCATGCTCCCCTCCTCTGATAGCCCGGATGCCAGCGAAGGAAATACTGTTCTCCTGCCTTTGACAACACATCGGCCAGCTTACCCAGCAAGGCATATAAAAGTATGCCAACCAGCACCACATCGGTCTGTAAAAATTCACGTGCATTCATGGTCATATAGCCTATGCCAGCCTGGGCAGATATGGTTTCAGCCACAATCAGCAAGACCCACACCAGACCAAGGGAAAAACGTACACCAACCAGTATCGAAGGCAGGGCACCAGGCAAGATCACATCGCGGTACAAAGCCCAGCCAGACAGGCCATAGCTTTGCGCCATTTCTATCAAACCCTTGTCTACGGTACGTATGCCATGAAAGGTGTTCAGGTAGACCGGGAAGAAAACGCCCACCGACACCAGGAACAGCTTGGCTGCCTCATCAATACCAAACCACAAAATTACCAACGGTATCAAGGCCAGGGCAGGAATATTCCTGACCATTTGCAGTGTCGTATCCAGCAAGGTTTCTGCAAAGCGGAAACTACCTGTCAGCAAACCCAGCAAGAGACCCAGTCCGCCACCTACTGCAGAGCCGGAAATCGCACGCCATAAACTGGTCTTGGCATGCACCCATATTTCACCAGAGACTGCCAGTGTCCAGAATGCTTTTACCACTGCCAGAGGTTCAGGCAAGATACGGCTGGATAACCAGCCAGTCTGCGCTGCCAGTTGCCAGGACAGGATCAATGCTACTGGTACTAACCACGGCAAACCCCGCTTCAGCAAGCGCACGCTGACCTGGCGAAAGGCATCCGGCTTTTTTGCGGCAAACTGTGCTGCATGGGCAGAACCGCCCGGCGCATAGGTGGCAGCAAATTCGCTCACTTCAGTAATCATTGGTCCCATATTGCCTCCCTAGCTTTGCGATACCTTGGGGACGATGCCATTGGCCATGACTTCACCAAACGGGCCAGTAAGACTGCTGGAAACGCCGGGCACTTCCTTGCCTATCAGAGGGAATACCAGTTCTGAAAAACGGTAAGACTCTTCCAGATGCGGATAGCCTGAGAAAATAAAGGTGTCTATGCCCAGTGCCTGATATTCCTTGATGCGTGCAGCCACAGTTTCAGGGTCGCCCACCAAAGCAGTTCCCGCACCTCCACGCACCAAGCCTACGCCAGCCCACAGATTGGGCGACACTTCCAGCTTGTCGCGCTTGCCGCCATGCAGGGCTATCATGCGTTGCTGGCCAACTGAATCCATCTTGGAAAATGCAGCCTGAGCACGGGCGATGACATCATCATCGACATAACGTATCAGGTCTTCTGCGGCTTTCCAGGCTTCGTCATTGGTTTCACGGACGATGACATGCAGGCGTATGCCAAAGCGCAAAGTTCTGCCGTGTTTGGCGGCGCGTTCACGCATATCAGCAATCTTGGCGGCGACTGCTGCCGGTGGTTCGCCCCAGGTCAGGTAGACATCCACCTGTTCTGCTGCCAGCTCATGCGCGGGTTCAGAAGAACCGCCAAAATACAAGGGCGGATAAGGCTTTTGTAAAGCAGGATACAAGGTTTTGGCACCCTTGACCGTAATATGCTTGCCTTCGAAATCATAGCCAGCGTCCCCACCTTCGCCGGACAGCGAAGCGCGCCAGACGCGCAGGAATTCGTCAGTGATTTCATAGCGTTTTTCATGGTCGGCAAATACGCCATCGGCTTCCAGCTCGCCCTGGTCACCACCGGTGACGATATTGATCAGCAAACGTCCCTTGGACAAACGATCAAAGGTAGCGGCCATGCGCACTGCCAGGCCGGGGCTGCTCAAACCCGGACGTATCGCCACCAGAAATTTCAACTTGGTGGTGGCACCTATCAGGCTGGAGGCAACTACCCAGGCATCTTCGCAAGACCGGCCCGTGGGCAAGAGCACACCATCGTAACCCTGGGTATCTGCCGCCACCGCAATCTGCTTCAGGTAGTCATGGCTGACCTGGCGTGCGCCTTGTGTAGTACCCAAGTAGCGGCTATCACCATGGGTAGGGATAAACCAGAATATATTCAAACTCATTATTTGCTCCTGTATTTTCTAGTGTCGTGCTTATAATTTAGTACCAGGCGGAAGCCATACTGCATCACGCACATTGACTGCCTTGGGTATCAGTTTTTGCTGATAAAAATTGTCAGCCACTCTTTGTTGTTCATCGATGATGTTTTGCGTCAGGTAGACGACGGGTGAACGTGGCCGGCGTTCCAGGAAACTGGCTATGGTTGGTTTATCCAGACCAGTGCTGGCAGCAATGATGGCAACGGCTTCATCACGACTTTTTTGCACGAAGCTGTCGCTGCGCGTCAGTTCTTCAAACAGCACTTGTATGACTTTGGGATATTTGTCGGCAAAGCTGCGGGCCGACAAATAGTGCGAAAGATTGTTGACCAGGCCCTTGCCCGTCGCCAGTATTCTTGGTGCTGCACTTTGCTCGATCGCTGCCCAGTACGGGTCCCAGATGGCCCATACATCAACACTGCCACGCTCGAAAGCTGCGCGGGCATCCGCAGGAGCCAGATAGACTGGCGTGATATCTAACCATTGCAGGCCAGCCTGTTGTACTGCACGTAAAACATGGTAATGCGCGCTCGAGCCTTTTTGTATGGCGATCTTCTTGCCTTTCAAATCTGCCAGTGCGCGTATGGCTGAATCAGGCTTCACCAAAATCGCGCTGACACCTGGCTTGGCAGGTTCAGCGCCTACATACACCAGGTTGCTGCCAGCCGCCTGGGCAAAAATCGGTGGAGGTTCGCCAGTAGTGGCAAAGTCTATGCTGCCGACTGACAGGGCTTCCAGCATTTGCGGGCCTGCAGTAAATTCAAACCAGGTGACTTTCACACCTTTCAATTGCTGTTCCAGCGCCTGCCTGTGTTTCAGCAAAGTCAGGTTGACTGAGCTTTTTTGAAAACCTATGCGTAGCTCCTTGGGTAAGTCTTTGGGCAAATCAGTGCCAGCGGCAAAGGCGGCTACAGGCAGCATGCTGCTCAAAGCAAATGTCAATAGCAGGCGGCGGATGGCAGACAATTTCATCATTCACCTCAGGTCTTGACTGCAAATACCGCATCGCGGATATTGATACGCTTGGGTATCAGCTTCAGGTCTGCAAAAGTGTCCGCTATGCTTTGCTGTTCCTTGATGACTTGCTCAGTCAAAGGTTTGACACCAAAACCAAAACGGGAAGTCGATAATTCCACGATACTGATTTCCAGCCCGGTTTGCGTCGCCAGTATGCTGGCGACTTCCTTATGGTTTTTTGCGGCCCACTCATCGACCTTGGCCAGCTCTTCGAGGACGATGCGCAAGACTTCAGGGCTTTTTTGTGCATAAGGCCGTGCTGCCAGATAAAACTGGTGATTGCTGACCGCACCTTTACCGTCAGCCAGTATTTTGGCCCCCAGTTGCTTTTCAGCGGCAGCCAGGAAAGGGTCCCAGATCACCCAGGCATCAACACTGCCACGCTCGAAAGCAGCACGTGCATCAGCAGGCGGCAAGAAGATGACTTCTACATCCTTGTAATTCAGACCGGCTTTTTCCAATACCTTGACCAGCAGGTAATGGACGTTGGAACCCTTGTTCAAGACGACTTTTTTGCCTTTGAGTTCAGCCACTGATTTCAAGCTGGAATTCTTGGGCACGATGATGGCTTCACCACCCGGCGCTGGCGGCTCATTACCGACATACAGCAAATCTGCGCCAGCTGCCTGGGCAAAAATTGGTGGTGCTTCGCCTGTCGTACCAAAATCAATACTGCCTACATTCAAGCCTTCCAGCAATTGCGGGCCTGCTGGAAAC
Organism: Undibacterium pigrum; assembly: GCF_003201815.1. Lineage (GTDB taxonomy): Bacteria > Pseudomonadota > Gammaproteobacteria > Burkholderiales > Burkholderiaceae_D > Undibacterium > Undibacterium pigrum. Next base: position 159,110 of record NZ_QJKB01000006.1, on the reverse strand, counting down.
TCTGTCCATTTGACATCAACTCCCAGGCCTGCCAGACGTTTATCCAGCGCCCCTGTCCCTTTCAGTACGGTCAATGTCCCATACTTCTGATAGCCTATGCGCAGACTGCTCTTGTTCTGGGCAAAGGCTTTTGGCAAGACTACGCTCAGGGCAGCGGCTGTCAGGGCAGACAGACGGGTCAGGGTAAGACGTTTTGCTTTGCTGGTGACTTGAAATTTGCGACTCATTTTCTACTTTCATTTTTTTGACAAGGCTTCCCCCTGCCAGGCTCGCCAGCATGAAAGGAAATGTATTTTTGAGGTTTAAATCTGTGCTTGGGTCATCAAGATCATCAACAAGGCAGGAGTGCTTCAGGTGCTGCCTGTACCGGGCTGCGCAATAAACTCAGGCTGTCAAGCAAGAGTTGTAAGCCATCTTCCACCCTTTCCTGTATTGCAGTATCGAGTTGCAAGCCTTGCAGTTCAGACCAGCTGACTTGCGCATCAGTCGCATAAATACTGGGCAGAATATGGCGAGCCGACAAGGAAGCAAGCACCGGGCGCAGACCATAATCCAGCGCCAGCATATGTGACTGGCTACCACCCGTTGCCAAAGGCAACACCAGTTTCCCGGCGAGACCATCTTGCGGCAGGATATCCAGGAAACTTTTCAACAAACCACTGTAGGCCGCTTTGTAGATAGGCGTGGCAATGACGATTGCATCGGCTTTTGCCAGCAGGTTTTTTGCTGCCGCCAGTTCAGGATCAGAAAAATCGGCATGCATTAAAGCCTGGGCAGGCAAGTCACGGACATGCAGACTGCTGGTACGCTGCCCCTGTTCATTGAGCTTGGTACCCACGTGATTCAGCAAGCGTGCTGAGCGTGAGGGGGAAGACGGGCTTCCCGATAACAATAAGATGCGCATGTTCTTGCCTCCGGTTTTTACTAAAGCTTATTTTTTGCCTGGTTGATAGATCTGGTCGAAAATACCGCCATCAGCAAAATGCTCTTTTTGTGCCTTGGTCCAGCCACCGAAAGCTTCATCGATCGTGAACAGCTTCACTTTAGGAAATTGCGCCGCATATTTTTTCGAAGCTTTTTCTGTCGTAGGACGGTAGTAATGCTTGGCGATGATGTCCTGGCCTTCATCGGTGTACAGGAAGTTCAGATAAGCTTCTGCCACTTTACGCGTGCCCTTGCGGTCAGCCACTTTATCGACCACGGCAACTGAAGGCTCAGCCAGAATACTGGTGGATGGAGCAACGATCTCTACCTTGTCAGGGCCCAGTTCTTTAATAGCCAGCAAGGCTTCGTTTTCCCAGGCCAGCAAGACATCGCCTATGCCGCGTTCAACAAATGTCGTGGTGGCACCGCGTGCACCGGAATCAAGTACAGGGACGTTTTTATACAGCTTGGACAAAAACTCTTTTGCCGTGGCTTCGCTACCGCCTGGCAATTTCAGGGCATAACCCCAGGCTGCCAGATGGTTCCAGCGTGCACCGCCTGAAGTTTTTGGATTAGGAGTAATCACGGCAACGCCAGGTTTAACGATATCGCCCCAGTCCTTGATACCCTTGGGATTACCCTTGCGTACCAGGAAAACAATCGTCGAAGAATAGGGTGAGGCATTATGTGGCAAACGCTTTTGCCAGGCTTTGTCAACCAGTCCTTTTTCTGCCAGAGCGTCAGTGTCATAGGCCAGTGCCAGCGTGGCCACGTCTGCATCCAGGCCATCAATAATGGCACGTGCCTGCTTGCCAGAACCGCCGTGGGATTGCTTGATAGTGACATTGTCACCGGTCTTGGCTTTCCATTGTTTGGCAAAAGCCTGGTTCACATCCTGATATAACTCACGGGTAGGGTCATAGGAAACATTGAGCAAATTGACATCTGCCGCCAGTGCGACAGCAGAAAAAGTTGCGGCAAAGCTTGCTGCGAGGGTTGCTATGAGGCTAAGTTTTTTGATCATCATCTCTAGTCCGGGTAAATAATAATTTTTATGAGGAGTACAGGATAAAACGGTCCTATATAAATTAAAACGAAGTGTTTCGATGTTTTATATACGATTTAGGCATATAAGGAAGTAGATGCCTTAAAACCAGAATTTCACAACCGGGATAGGTAGCGGAGACCGCGGCGCGTCAGAATGGCCGATGTCAATATAGTATGGTTTTCATGATGCTGTCTGTTTATCGAGAGATGTGAGCTGCCACCCTCTGCTTAAACACTTTAAACACTTGGCCTTCAATCTACATATTTGTTTAATACTGCGCTAAGATGACATTCTCTTCTTCTGGAGTTGACCATGCTGCGACGCACACCAATACAAGTTGCTGTTTTCCTGGGTTTGATCAGTTGTTCTTTGGGAGCATGGGCAGATACCGGTGATGCCTGCCCGGCTGTACTAAACCATAAATTCAAACGCCTGCAGGATGAGACGCCGCAAGACCTCTGCCAATACAAGGGCAAGGTAGCGCTGGTTGTGAATACGGCAAGTTATTGCGGCTTCACCAAGCAATACGAAGGCCTGGAAGCCATGTATGCAAAATACAGCGACAAAGGCCTGGTGGTACTGGGCTTTCCTTCGAATGATTTTGGCAAGCAGGAACCGGGCAATGACAAGCAAATCGCCGATTTTTGCTTTAATACCTATGGCGTAAAATTCCCCATGTTCACTAAGTCTGCGGTCATGGGCAAGGATGTCAATCCCATGTATGCGCAAATGATCAAGGCCACGGGGACGACACCGAAATGGAATTTCTACAAATACCTGATAGACCGCAAAGGTAATGTAGTTGCTGCCTATTCCAGCGTCACTACGCCGGACGACAAGAAGCTGGTGGCAGACGTAGAGAAAGCACTGGCAGCGCAATAAGTCGCAGCACTTGAAACCTTCCTTTTACGGCCTGGGCATATGGCCCAGTTGATGTGACAAGGAACTGGCACTGGTGCGCAAAGCCTGTGCCAGCTCGCCATTCCAGGCTGTATCAAAACTGCCCTTGGGGCCAGTAGCAGTAATCACCAGGCTCAAGGCATGGGCATGGTTAAAGACTGGTGCACTAAGGGCGTTGATGCCGGGTATGGGCAGGCCTTGCGCCCTTGCCAGCCCCTGTGCTCTTACCTCGGCCAGTATGCTGGCGATATCCTGCGTCGTCATCTGCACACCCGCCTGCCCTATCACCAGTTCATCCCTGACTTCCCTGGCGATCACCTTGTCGACCAGCGCTTGCGGCAAGAAGGCAGAAAACACCAGGCCCGTTGCAGTACCCAGCATGGACATGACCGAACCTGCATGCATATTCACATGGATGGGCCTGCTCGATTCTGCGATATACACCACGGTAGGGCCATGGCTGCCCCACACCGCCAGCGCCACAGTCTGATCCGTGGCAGCAGCAAGACGGGTGATCTCTGGTATCGCCAGTTTGACGGGCGACATTTGCTGCAGACTGACCAGGCCTATCTGCAAGGCAAAGGGGCCTAGCTGGTACGCACCAGTCACCACATCCTGCTCGACCAGGCCAAGTTTGCCAAAGCTGACCAGATAGGCATGGGCCTTGGAAGCAGGCATGCCACTCTCACGCGCCAAGTCACCGAGGGACATGGCGCGACCAGAGCTGACCAGGGCATTCAGGATCAGGCCACCGACTTCTATCGCGCCTATGCCGCGTCTTTCCTTGTTTTTCTCTGTCATGGCAGCTCCTTGATTGATGAATTCATTTTACTATTAACAAATGCATTTACAAATAACGAATTAATGCTTATTCTTATCCGACATCGTTTCCTCTATCTTGAGTACCACACATCTCAAAGGTTATCCCCATGAGCACCAAGCAATTTGCCTCCCACGCTGACCTGGAAGAAAAGAAAGTCAGCTTCCAGCAATTATCCGAACATGCCTACGCCTATACGGCTGAAGGTGATCCGAATACCGGCATCATCATCGGTGATGATGCCGTCATGGTCATTGATACCCAGGCGACGCCCATCATGGCGCAGGATGTGGTGCGCCGTATCCGTGAAGTCACTGACAAGCCGATTAAATATGTGGTGATGTCGCATTATCATGCGGTGCGCGTACTCGGTGCCAGCGGCTATGTTGCAGAAGGTCTGGAACACATCATCGCCAGCCGCGATACTTACGACCTCATCGTCGAACGTGGTGATGCGGACATGAAAAGTGAGATAGGCCGCTTCCCACGCCTGTTCCGCAATGTCGAAAGCGTACCCGGCCTGACCTGGCCAACGATTACCTTCAAGGGTGAAATGTCGATTTGGCTGGGTAAGCTGGAAGTCAAGCTCATGCAGGTAGGCCGTGGCCATACCAAGGGCGACACCATCGTCTGGCTGCCACAGGAAAAAGTCTTGTTCTCTGGTGATTTGGTGGAATTTGGCGCGACACCGTATGCGGGCGATGCCTATTATTCAGACTGGCCACAAACCCTCTCCAATCTGGAAGCGATGAAAGCCGAGAAACTGGTGCCTGGCCGCGGCGCGGCGCTGACGACACCAGAACTGGTGGCAGCAGGCCTCAGTGAAACCCGTTCTTTCATCAGCGATTTGTTCACCAGCGTCAAGGCGGGCCAACAGCAGCAACATGATCTGAATACCATCTACAAAAATACTTATGCCGCTTTGAAACCCAAGTATGGCCACTGGGTGATTTTTGATCACTGCCTGCCATTTGATGTGACACGGGCTTTTGATGAAGCGTCTGGACATGTTGATCCGCGGGTGTGGACGGCGGAGCGGGATGTGGAGATGTGGAAGAGTTTGGAGGGATAAGGTCAAGACCCCTCAACACAGAGACACCGAGACACAGAGAAATTCAAGAGAAGAACCAGTTTTGTTTACAGTCTTGATATAAATACCTGAGTCTCACTTTTTTCCTTAGCCTGAATGTTGTAGCTGGAGTCATGTCTTGCTTAGCACTTATCAATATCAAAAATTCCCTTTTGTGACTCCACCGGAGTTGCAGACGAAGGAAGTCACACGCCGCAAAGTTGTGATAGTCGGTGCTGGCCCTGTAGGTCTGGCAGCGGCAATAGATTGTCATTTGCAGGGGCTGGATGTGCTGGTGGTCGATGATGATGACACCGTGTCAGTAGGCTCACGCGGCTTGTGCTATGCCAAACGCACACTGGAAATACTCGACAGGCTGGGCGTGGCATCGGCAGTGCGTAACAAGGGTGTGGAGTGGAATGTAGGGCGCACTTTCTTTCGCAAGGATGAAGTTTTCAATTTCAATCTCTTGCCTGCGCCTGACCATAAGCACCCTGGCATGGTGAATTTGCAGCAATACTATCTGGAAGATTTCCTGGTGCAGCGGGCGATGGAAGTCGGCGTAGAGTTGCGCTGGAAAAGCCGTGTCACTGCGATTCAGCAAGGCGATGATTTTTCCACCTTGCAGATAAGCACACCAGAAGGTGAATACGGCCTGCAGGCAGACTGGCTGATCGCCTGCGATGGTGCGCGCAGCCCCTTGCGCCATATGCTGGGGCTGGAAGTCGAAGGCAAGGTCTTCATGGATAGATTCCTGATTGCCGATGTCGTCATGAAGGCTGACTTTCCAGCAGAACGCTGGTTCTGGTTTGACCCACCATTCCATCCCAATCAATCGGTATTGCTACACCGCGAAGCCGACAATGTCTGGCGCATAGACTTTCAACTGGGCTGGGATGCCGACCCGGTGGAAGAACGCAAACCTGAAAACGTGATACCACGCATCAAGGCCATGCTGGGAGACGACAGGGAATTTGAACTCGAATGGGTCAGCGTGTATACCTTCCAGTGCCGGCGCATGGAAAAATTCCGTCATGGCCGCGTACTGTTTGCTGGCGATGCCGCACATCAGGTTTCCCCCTTTGGCGCACGCGGTGCAAATTCTGGCATACAGGATGCAGATAATCTGGTGTGGAAACTCAAGCTGGTCGTTGATGGCAAAGCAGCAGACAGCCTGCTGGATACTTATTCAGATGAACGCGTATTTGCTGCGGATGAGAACTTGCTGAATTCCACCCGCTCCACGGATTTCATTACACCCAAGAGTGCTGTCAGCAAATGCTTCAGGAACGCGGTATTAAGCCTGGCGCAAGAACATGCATTTGCGCGCAAGCTGGTCAATTCCGGGCGTTTGTCTGTGCCTGCCATTTTGTCAGAATCGAATTTGAATACAGAAGACAGCGAAGGATTTGATACAGCTATACGAGCTGGTGCACCGTTTGAAGACGGGCCAGTCATTGATCAAAAAAAATCAGCTTTCCTGATCGATTATTTGCGGCCAGTTTTTCATGGCCTGTATTTTTGCGATACTGTATCTGACATCCCTGATGCACATCTGGCAGCGATCAAGGCTTTGGAACAGGAGACAATTCCAGTAGCCACGATCATCATCAGCAAACAGGAAAGTTCACTTGATGGCCACCTGGTCCTGACTGACATCAAGGGTCTGCTACACCAACGTTACGGTACGGGCAATGGCAGCTATCACTTGCTCAGGCCTGATCAACACCTGGCCGCACGCTGGCAGCAGTTTGAATTTAACCAGGTATGCCGGGCAGTACAAACTGCCTGTGGCAATTCATCAGGAGTGGCATGATGCCTTTGAACCTGCAAGCAAATTTCCATTATCCTGATAAATCAGCACAACGCGATTACAGTGCGGGTGATGATTTTTATCAGTTATTGATAGACAGCCATCGCGACCTCAGCGATGAAGCCAGCGCTGCCCTGAATGCCAGGCTGATCTTGCTGCTGGCGAATCACATTGGTGATATCAGCGTCTTGCAGGAAGCCTTGCGCCTGGCTGGGGAAAATAGAGATGCAAAGTAAGCACTTGAATACGCAACTAGCATTGATTTCGTAGGAGCGGCTTTAGCCGCGAACAGCTAGCCGAGTCAATCAGTCCAGTTGTTTTGGCATTCGCGGCTGAAGCCGCTCCTACAAGAAGGAAACACCAAACTGATTCGGTGCATCCTTAAACCTTCCTCGCTTCATTCGACAAAAACCCACCTATGGTCGCATGCACCATGGCGTCGACGATTTGCTCATGCGTCAGGCGCTTGTCGCGCAATAAAAATTCCATGGTTGGATCACAGGCGCGTGAATACAGGGTATAGACCAGCACATCATCTGGCACCAGCGGCGTCAAAGCGCCCTGCTTTCTGGCCTCAGCTACCAGCGCATAAAAGCGTTTGTTGACGCGCAAGGCCACCATCACGTAATCAAGGTTCAGCATCAGGCTGCGCTGCAATGCCAGGCTGGTTGAGGGTAGATGTGGCACTCCACCTTGCAGCCGAAGACGCAAAGACCAGGCCAGGATATGCCTGATCTTGTCTATCGCTGGCATATCTGCCGCCAGAGTATCGAGCTCAGCCTGGGTTGCCTTCAAGAGACGCGTCATGGCGGCGCCAGCCAGCTTCTCCTTGGAAGAAAAATGCTTGTACAGGCTGCCCTTGGCAATGCCCACCGCGTCCGCAACATCATCCATGGTCATCAAGTCATAGCCTTTTTCTGACAAAAGGCGATTGACGGCATCGATGATGGCTTCTTCCCGCGCATCAAACTGTTGTTTTTTAAAGGGAATCCGGATTTCCATTATTTTTTCTGCACAAATAAAAACTTTGTAGTATATTTTGTGACTGATGAGTCACAAATTGAAATTCATAGTCACATTCTAACCCAGTAAGGCTTTATTACCAGTGAATTCTAGCAATTGCTGTGGCATTGCCTGAAAAGGTGTATTGCAAAGATGGCATCCGGGGATGAATCCGCTGTTGAATCCAAAAGTACAGGTTTTGCGTATGAATGAATAAGTAAGCCAAACGACGCAATGCAAATAAGTACCTTTTTTACAGCAAGTGTATTTTTAATAATTTTTACTTCTTATTTATCAGCATAATCAGACTATGAAAATCGCTGTCATCGGTTCCGGCATCTCCGGCCTGTCTTGCGCATACGAGCTTTCTAAAGCAGGGCATGAAATCAGCCTGTTTGAAGCCAATGATTATTTTGGCGGGCATACCCATACCGTCGATGTCAGCCTTGAAGGCCAGACCTATGGTGTCGATACCGGTTTCCTGGTGTTTAACCACAAGACTTATCCAAATCTGGTCAGGCTGTTTAAAGAACTGGACATTGCTACCGTCGCAACGGATATGTCGTTCTCAGTCAAGATGCCTGCCGGTAAAAATGGCAGCCGCTCACTGGAATGGGCAGGTGCCAACCTCGACACCGTGTTCGCCCAGCGCAGTAATTTACTGAGGCCAGCCTTCCTGCGCATGTTGCGCGATATCCTGCGTTTCAATAAACAGACCACGGCCCTGGCAAGCACACAAGAGCATAAAGATTTCCAGCAACCGCTGGGGAGCTTCCTGGATCAGCATGGCTATAGCAAGGAATTCCGCCAGTGGTATTTGCTGCCCATGGCGGCCTGCATCTGGTCTTGCCCGACCGAGACCATGATGGCATTTCCATTATCGTCTTTCGTGAACTTTTGCCATAACCACGGCTTGCTGCAGGTGAATGACAGGCCACAATGGCAAACCGTAAAAGGTGGAGCCAGGCAATATGTAGAAAAGATTTTGCCTGCGATTGCACACAAACATTTGCAAACACCCGTGCTGAGTGTGCGCGAAAAGGCGCCTGGTGCCATCGTGGTGCATAGCGAGCAGGGCTCGCAAACATTTGAACACGTGGTCTTTGCCAGCCATAGTGATCAAAGCCTGAAATTACTGGTCGATGCTGATCTGGCAGAACGGCAGATTTTGTCGTCCGTTAAATACCAGCCTAACCGCGCTGTATTACATACCGATGCCAGCGTCTTGCCACAAAATAAAAAAGCCTGGTCGGCCTGGAATTATCAAAGCGAAAGCGGCAATGAACCGCGTGTCTGCGTGCATTACCTGATCAATCAATTACAGCCCCTGCCCTTCAAGACGCCTGTCATCGTCACGCTCAATCCCATAGAAGAACCAGCATCTGCCAGCATTATCAACAGCTTTGATTATTCTCACCCGGTATTTGATGCGATGGCCATCAATGCACAGCATCAACTGGCGAATATCCAGGGCAGGAGAAATATCTGGTTTGCCGGTGCCTGGACAGGCTATGGCTTCCATGAAGATGGCTTGAAATCTGGCTTGCGCGTTGCAGAGTCCATACTCGCGCGCGCAGAAGCCGCCTATGAAGACATGATACGTGCGGCATGATTATATGAACACGCCTGAACCCAAACCATCTGTCATTTTATGCACGGGCGAAGTCATGCACAAACGCTTGCGCCCTGCAAAAAATGCTTTCCGTTATGGCGTGTTTTTTATCCGTGTACCTGTACGTGATATCAATCGTTTGAGCACCAGCACACTGTTTTCCGTGAATCGTTTCAATGCACTGTCTTTTCATGAGCGCGACCATGGTGATGCCAGGCAGCCGCTGGATCAGTGGATAGATGGCTTGTTGCAAAGCGAAGGCATTACGGATGCCGATGGTGACATCTGGCTGCAATGCTTCCCGCGTGTATTTGGTTATGTGTTCAATCCCGTGTCTTTCTGGTTTTGTCATCGCCAGGATGGCAGCTTGCGTGCCATCGTCTGTGAAGTGCGCAATACCTTTGGTGAAAAGCACTTATACCTGCTGGAAAATGGCAGCAAGCTGGCAAATGGCGAAGAGTTGCAAGCAAAAAAAATCTTCCATGTCTCGCCTTTTTGCAAGACCGAAGGAAGCTATCGATTCTGCTTCATGCAAGCTCAACACGACACGGTCGGGCCGGACACACAGCAGGCACAAAAAAAACATCTGGCCCGCATCGATTATGCCGATACAGAAGGCCCGCTGCTGCTGACCAGCATTTCTGGGTGCGAGCAAAGCATGAGCAATGCGCACATCGCCAGGGTCATGCTGCGTTACCCCTTCATGACCATAGGCGTCGTACTGCGCATCCATATTCAAGCACTGCGCCTGTGGATCAAGCGCGTGCCATTTATTTCCAAACCTGTCCCTCCTACTGAAGAGTTAAGCCGATGAGCAGCCTGCATCCTACCTTTGCCGATCGTACTTCCGGCACATCTGCCAATGCAGATACCCATGTTGCAGCAAGTACGCAGTTAAATAGCAAGCATTTTCCTGCGCAAGCCAGATTAGTCCTGAGCCTGCTCAAAAAACTTGAGCATGGCTGTCTGACCATACAATTCCCGGATGGGCAAACCGCCAGCTTTGGCCGTGCGCTGGAAGGCTGGCAACATGTCAGCCTGCATTTGAAAAACTGGGAGTTGTATCGCGCCATACTCAAGTCTGGTGACATCGGTTTTGCCGAAAGCTATATCGCTGGTCACTGGACCACCAGCAGCCTGACAGGCTTGATAGAACTGATCTCGCATAACCGCCAGCAACTGGAAAGCCTGATCTATGGTAGCTGGTGGGGTAATCTGGCATACAGGATCAAGCATTTGCTGAACCGTAATTCACGCACAGGCAGCAAGAAAAACATCCATGCCCATTACGACATAGGAAATGAGTTTTACAAGCTGTGGCTGGACCCATCAATGACATACTCCAGCGCAATCTATTCTGACGAGCAGGAGCAATCACTGGAAGAAGCCCAGCAAGCAAAATATCGCCGCATCTTGCACCAGTTGGCCTTACCAGAAAATGCCAAAGTGCTGGAAATAGGATGTGGCTGGGGTGGTTTTGCCGAGATGGCGATACGTGATGCAGGTGCTCACGTAACAGGACTGACACTCTCTGTCGAGCAATTGCAATATGCTCATGCGCGTCTGCAAAATGCTGGCCTGCATGCGAAGAGCGATTTGAAGATAGAAGATTATCGCGATGCAAAAGGCAACTATGACGCCATCGCCTCCATAGAAATGTTTGAAGCCGTAGGCGAAGCATACTGGCCAGGTTATTTTGAATGCCTGCAGCGTAATCTGAAACAAGGTGGCCGGGCCTGCGTGCAAAGCATCGTCATTGCCGATGAATTATTCGAGCGTTATCGCAAGGGCACGGATTTTATACAGCAATACATCTTCCCTGGCGGCATGTTGCCATCAATAGAAAAATTCCATGCGATGGCCGCCAGCTACGGCATGGAAATTCTGGACACTTATAACTTTGGCCTGGACTATGCACGCACCCTGCTGCACTGGCGCCATGCCTTCATGGAAAAACTGGCACAGGTCAAGACCCAGGGTTTTGATGACGAGTTCCTGCGTACCTGGGAATTTTATCTGGCGTATTGTGAGGCTGGTTTCCGCGCTGGCAGTATCAATGTCACGCAATTCACCCTGAGAAAAAAATGAATCTCCTGCCATTCATGCGTGGTTTGAGTTTGTCGCTGCTGCTTGCGATCGCAGCCGTGGCTGCCATGACTGCGCATGCCGAAGACAAACCTGCAAATGTGGCCCCGGCACATATCAGTGAAGAAATCCCGCAAGCCAGCCTGCAGGGCACGGGAAGTTTTCGCTGGTTTGGACTGCATGTCTATGATGCGAACTTATGGTCTGCTCCTGAAGGCTATAAGCCTGATAGCGAAAAACCACAAAAATTTGCGCTGGATCTGGTCTATGCGCGCACTTTATATGGCGGCAAAATCGCTGATGCCAGCATAGATGAAATAGAAAAGCTAAAACTGGGTACCGCCGAAAAACGGGAACGCTGGCTGGCCCAGATGAAGAAAATTTTTCCCGATGTAAAACAGGGTACGCATATCACCGGCATACACATACCTAATGAAGCAGCCAGGTTTTACCTGAACGGGAAATTACTGGGCGAGATACGTGACGCAGAATTCACCCATGCATTTTTTGCGATCTGGCTGGACAAGAATACTTCTGCACAAGGCTTGCGCAGCAAATTGCTGGGCAGCAAAGCACAGGGTAATTAAGAATTTTCTGAAGTCTCACCAATCACAACAGGCAAGCATATGTTTAGAAGAAACTACCGGTTATTTTTTTGCAGCCTGATCTGCAGCTTTAGTCTGCTGCTGACATCCTGTGCCAGCCAATATGAACCCGGCCGCTACCGCAATGAAATGCCAAAACTGGATATGCAAAGCTACTTCAATGGCAAGCTGGATGCCTGGGGCATATTCCAGGACAGGTCGGGTGCGATAGTCAAACGCTTTACCGTGGTCATGGATTGCCAGTGGTCAGGCGATACCGGCACACTCAATGAAGACTTCACTTACTCAGATGGTAGCAAGCAAAAGCGCATCTGGACCTTGAAAAAAACAGGCAATGATCAATTTACCGGCACAGCGTCAGATGTGATCGGTGAAGCAAGAGGGCAGGTATCAGGCAATACCCTGCACTGGAATTATGTATTGGCATTACCGGTCGACGGCAGCATCTACAACGTGGATTTTGACGACACCATGGTCTTGATGGATGACAAGGTGATGCTGAACCGCGCCATCATGCGCAAGTTTGGAGTGGAGCTAGGCAGCGTCACTTTATCTTTCACCAAACGCAGTAATCCCACACCATGAATCCCGCTATCCGCGACTGGCAGGGAAAACGCATCTGGGTAATAGGTGCATCCAGCGGCATAGGTGAGGAAACTGCCAGACTGCTATTGTCGCTTGGCGCAAAGGTCGCACTGTCAGCGCGCAAACTGGTACAGCTGGAAAAAATCGCCGCAGATTATCCGCTGGCCGAGGCCATGGCAGTAGATATCTGCGATCATTCCAGCATAGCAGCCTGTCATGCCAGCCTGATGCAGAAATGGGGTGGCATAGACCTGGTACTGGTTGTTGCAGGCAGCTACAATGAAATGCGGGCAGACAGTATTGATATGGCGGCAGTCAACAGCTTGATAGACATTAATGTGCGTGGAGTTTATCACTGCCTGGATGTGATCTTGCCTGCGTTGCTACTACAGGGTAAAGGCGGCATAGGCATCGTTGGCTCAGTTGCCGGCCTGTCTGGCTTGCCCAAGGCCCTGATCTATGGTCCTACCAAAGCTGCGCTCATCAATTTGTGTGAGTCCCTGTACCTCGATGTGCGCCCTAAAAACATTGCTGTGTATATGATCAATCCCGGTTTTGTAGAAACGCCGATGACAGAGGGTAATAGTTTCAAGATGCCCGCCCTGATCAGTGCACCTGAAGCAGCATTGGCCATCGTCAAGGGCATGCAAAGGGGGGACTTTCATATTCACTTCCCCCATCGTTTCACGAACTGGTTAAGGCTGGCGCGACTGCTGCCTTACCGCAGTTATTTTTATCTGGTTCATAAAGTCACAGGTTTATAAATGCCCGCCATTCAATTGCCAGCAACGTTGGATCACCAGGCCAGCCTTGACAGGCTTATCGCCTTCTTTGAAAGTATTTCGCTGGCGGCCTGCCAGGACATGTCCGGCGTGTATACCGAAGATGCCTATTTCAAAGATCCCTTCAATGAACTGCGTGGCCTGCCTGCGATTGATCAGGTATTCCAGCATATGTTCGTGCAAGTCCATGAACCACGCTTTCGTATTACTTCATCGGTCTTGCAAGGCGACACAGCTTTTCTGGTCTGGGATTTTTTATTTACGATGAAAAACTTCAATGCAAAACCACAGTGCATACGAGGTGCCACACATATACGCTTTGCAGAAGATGGCAGGGTAAGCTTCCACCGCGACTATTGGGATGCGGCTGAAGAATTGTATGAAAAACTGCCCGTGCTGGGCAGCTTCATGCGCTTTCTCAAAAAGCAGGCGCGTAAGTAATATTATTTGGTCGCTTTATAGGCAGGCAGGTATTGCGCCAGCCTTGCACCCATTTCCTGCCCCAGTGCCTGCAAGCCACTCATGGGTCTGACCATGACTTCAAAGTCAACGATCTTGCCATCGGCGTCGAAGCGTATCATGTCTATGCCCTTGAGTTGCTTGTCGCCGACACTGGCACTGAATTCCAGCACGATGTTAAGGCCATCATCCGACGATAACTCGCGGTGATAAGTGAAATTCTCAAACACCTGGACCACCGTACTCAGTATCAGCACAACCGCTTGTGCACTGGCATAGGGCTGATGCGCCATCGGTGAACGAAATACGGCATCGGCATGCACGATGGATGGCAAGGCACTCAGGTCTTTATTGGCAATCATGGCATGCCAGGTTTGCAGGGAAGCGGCGACTGCTGTTGGTACATTGTTCATCATCATCCTTTCAGTATGGTTTGCTGAAATCCGTTCAGAATTTTTTCGTAAAGGCGAGGGTGTAGTGATTTGTGTGCTCGCGTGTCATCTCATCTTTTTCTAAACGGATAATGACAAACATATAGACGTTCAGTGTGCGGTCATCCAGTTCTATGATGATGGTGGGCGCACTTCCATACACGGGCTCGGGTTTGTAGAAGCGTACCTCGTCTTCTGTATGCAAGACTTTGCGGTCTTTGAATACTTCATCCAGATCCAGGGCATAACTATGCTCAGTACCATCCTGCGACTTCCAGGCGATATCGACTGGTCCGGCAAATGTGATGTAGGTGCCCGAACCAAAGCCAGGAACGCGCTTTTCATCTGCAGCAGTTTTGGCGCGCATGAGCTTGCCTGTACTGAGCCTGTGTGGTGAGCCTGCATAAACAATATTGACATCACTGACGCTGTAAATATTGATGCTGAGTGTATGCTTGTTGAACGTCAAGCCTTGCGTATCTGCCATTGCACTATACCCCGTCTGCATTTGCAAAATGCCAGCAGTGAATAATCCCAGAAAGTGTCGCCTGGAGCATTCATTGCTGGCCCATGCTTAATCAAAAACCTGAATTATATCGTTGCTGCCAGACGCGTACCCTGATTGATGGCGCGTTTGGCATCAAGTTCTGCCGCCACATCGGCACCACCAATCAGATGCACAGGCTTGCCTGCTGCTTCCAGCATGGCTTGCAGGTCACGCCTTGGTTCCTGGCCTGCACACAGAATCACATTATCGACAGGCAGCAGCTTTTGTTCGCCACCGATGGTGACATGCAAACCCGCATCATCTATCTTGTCGTAGCTGACACCGGCGATCATTTGCACTTCACGGTTTTTGAGACCTGTGCGGTGTATCCAGCCTGTGGTTTTACCAAGGCCATCACCTACCTTGGAAGTCTTGCGCTGTAACAGGAAAATCAGGCGTTCTGATTTTTCCAGATGCGCAGGGCGCAAGCCGCCTACTTTTTTATAGTCGGTATCGATGCCCCATTCTGCATAGAATTTTTCAGGGTCCAGGCTAGGACTGATGCCGCTATGACTCAGGTACTCGGCCACGTCGAAGCCTATGCCGCCTGCTCCGATAATCGCAACAGATTTACCAACAGCTTTCTTGTCACGCAAGACATCCAGATAACTGAGGACTTTGGCATGTTCTATACCCTCAATAGGAGGAACACGCGGTGTGATACCTGTTGCCAGTACCACCTCGTCAAAGTCTGCCAGGTCAGCCGCATCAACCTTGGTATTAAGCTTTAGCGTGACGCCAGTCAGCTCGATTTGCTTGCCGAAATAACGCAGGGTTTCATAAAACTCTTCCTTGCCCGGCACTTGCTTGGCGATGTTGAACTGACCGCCAATTTCAGAACCGGCATCAAATAAAGTCACGGCATGGCCGCGATTGGCTGCGGTCGTGGCAAAGCTCAGACCGGCAGGACCAGCACCAACTACGGCGATACGCTTGGCTTTTTCCAGAGGTGCATCGACCAGTTCAGTCTCATGACAGGCGCGTGGATTGACGAGGCAGGACGTGACCTTGCCGCCAAAAGTGTGATCCAGGCAGGCCTGGTTGCAACCTATGCAGGTATTGATTTCATCTGCCCTGCCCTCTTCTGCCTTGCGCATGAACAACGGGTCTGCCAGCAATGGGCGCGCCATCGACACCATGTCGCAATAATCTTCTGCCAGCAATTGCTCGGCAATCTCAGGAGTATTGATACGGTTAGTCGCGATCAGGGGGATATTCACCTGGCCTTTGAGTTTCTTGGTAACCCAGGCAAACGCAGCGCGTGGCACCTTGGTGGCAATGGTCGGGATACGAGCTTCATGCCAGCCTATGCCGGTATTGATAATCGTGGCACCAGCGGCTTCTATAGCCTTTGCAAGTTGCGTGACTTCTTCCAGGGTAGATCCACCGTCAACCAGATCCAGCATGGAGAGGCGATAGATGATGATGAAATTGGTACCCACTTTTTCACGTATACGGCGCACGATTTCTATAGGAAAACGGATGCGGTTTTCATACGCACCGCCCCATTCATCGTCACGCTGGTTGGTGCAGGCGGCGATGAATTCATTGAGCAGATAACCTTCTGAACCCATGACTTCGACACCATCATAGCCGGCTGATTGCGCCAGTGCGGCACAGCGAACGAAGTCAGAAATGGTTTCTTCCACTTCTTCTGTCGTCAATGCATGCGGCTTGAAAGGATTGATCGGTGCCTTGATGGCACTAGGCGCGACCAGGGTAGGCTGGTAAGAATAACGGCCAAAATGCAAAATCTGCATGGCGATCTTGCCGCCAGCATCATGCACGGCCTTGGTGACTATCTTGTGGTGTTCGGCTTCTGCTTCAGTAGTGAGCATGGCACCGCCATGCATGGGGCGCGCTCTTTCATTCGGGGCGATGCCGCCAGTCACGATGAGACCTACGCCGCCACGGGCGCGCTCTGCATAAAATGCCGCCATGCGCTCAAAGCCATTGTCGACTTCTTCCAGCCCCACGTGCATGGAACCCATTAAGAGGCGATTAGGTAAAGTAGTGAAACCCAGATCGAGTGGCTTTGTCAGGTGAGGATAAAAAGACATGGCGTATTCCTAAATAAAGAGGGGTTCTATCAAGCAACAGTTATTGGGTATATATTTTATGCAACTGAGTGCATAAGAGAATAACGAAACTGCTTTATTTATGCAACCAGTTGCATATAAAATATCTGAAAACCACACCGACTATTTACTCTAAAACATGTCCCTGCCTCACGCCTTGCTGACCTCGATTGCCGAAAAGCCATGTTCAGGCTATGACCTGGCGCGGCGTTTTGACAAGTCCATAGGTTATTTCTGGCATGCGACCCACCAGCAAATCTACCGGGAACTGGGGCGCATGGAAGCTCAGGGCTGGGTCATTTCTACCGAAGTAGAAGGTGGCCGTGCAGGTAAAAAACTCATCGCCATCCTGCCTGCAGGCCGGGATGAATTACGGCGCTGGGCCAGTGAAAGCAGTGCGCCAATGAGATTGCGGGATGACATGATGGTCAAGTTGCGAGCCGATGCCGCGATAGGACCGCTGGGTCTGGCGGAAGAATTTGAGCGCCGCCTGCAATTGCATGAGCAGGAACTGCAGACGTATAAAGAGATAGAAAAGCGCGACTTCAGCGCCGTAAAACTGTCACATGAACAGCAATTGCGTTATCTGATCTTAAAAGCAGGTATCACCTTTGAAGAAAGCCGTGTGCAGTGGACCAAAGAAGCACTGCGCATCCTGAAGGATGGTACAGAAACGAAGTGAGCAAATTCCGCGTCCTTATTTAGGTCGTGGTCGCTTCACGTCAGCCTGCACCGCCTGCAAACGGCCAGCACGCAATTCAGTCACCGCT
Source organism: Undibacterium pigrum (assembly GCF_003201815.1). Classification (GTDB taxonomy): domain Bacteria; phylum Pseudomonadota; class Gammaproteobacteria; order Burkholderiales; family Burkholderiaceae_D; genus Undibacterium; species Undibacterium pigrum. The sequence continues at coordinate 141,580 of NZ_QJKB01000006.1, read as the reverse complement.
TTAGCAACTGCAATAGCCACATTGCGTGATTCCTGCTGTATGGCGACATCGGCATCCAGGGTTTCATGGCTATTCGCATAGGGTTCGTAATAACCTATGTAGCGGCCCAATCGCGCCTGTGTACCGGCATCGATAAAACCCATCCAGTCCAGCCAGTCTGACAATGCACGACGAGAGTCATCGACGCCTGTCACATCACCATGCACGATCAAACCATAAGCACGGCCTGCCAGATGCTGGGGATAATTCCAGCCTGCCATTTCCAGCTCCTTGGCCTTGGCGGCTTTTTTGCCTGATGTGGAAGTCGGATCAGGGTTGCCGCCATCCGCGCAGACCAGGCGATCTATCATCAGTTTCAAAGGGCTGGGGCTTTGATACCAGTAGACTGGGGTGATGATGATGACGGCATGGGCAGCAGTCCAGCGCTCATAGATTTCTGCCATCCAGTCATTGGTCTGGTTCAGTGCATGATTGGGATAACAGCTACAGGGCCAATGGCACAGGGGCATGGCTGTCGAGGCACAGCCCTTACAGGGGAAAATATTTTTGCCATATTCTGAGGTCAACAAACTCAGGTCGAGTACATCAGGCTGGATATGAGCTTGCTCCAGTTCTTCTTTGGCGAGTTGTAGCAGACGAAAGCTCTTGGACATTTCACCAGGACAAGTAGCATCATTGCGTGCCGAGGCACAGATGAGCAAGACACGTGATGGCGTTGATGTATCGCTCCACTTTGCTTGCGCTGCATCCAGACGGTCTTTGGTCGCCTGCCACTCCACCGATAAATCATAATCAGGGTCTGCATAGCCAGCACCTGCTTTTTGCGTGAAAGGTGCTTTGCGTCCCTCTTCGTAAGCTTGCCATGCGATTTCTTCCAGTCTGGCGATGGCTGATTCTTCCGCACGGAAAGCCGGATCAATAAAACTGGCACGGTAGCGCTGACCAAACTCTTCACGGCTGAGATGTTTTTTTGCCTGACCCAATCGTATCTGTATCATGATGCATCTCCCTTTTTACGAGCGTAGCCAAGTGCAAAAACAGCCGTACTGAATACTTAGCTACACACTAAATGATGTACGAATCATTCTCTGTACGTTGCTGCACATACGACGCCTGCAAATAAATATTCTTCCTTATTTCTTCTGTGCGCCAGCGTACAGATGTCTTTGAATGGGAGGCATAGGCTAGTTACTTACATTACACAAAAGGTAGCGCCATGACTGAAAAAACTGCGAGCGTACATTGGGAAGGTTCGGGCAAAACTGCTTTCGGTAGCATCAGCACTGAGACGGCTGCATTGAAAGACTACCCCTATGGTTTTGCCAGCCGCTTTGAAGATAACAGGCGCGGCAGCAACCCTGAAGAATTACTGGGAGCTGCACATGCTGCCTGCTTCACGATGGCATTTTCATTTGCCTGTGAAAAGGCTGGATTCAAAACCACGGATGTCGACACCAAAGCCAGCGTCAACCTGGCCAGGCAAGGCGAGGGCTTTGTCATTGACCGTATTTCACTGACGATGGAAGCGACGGTCGCAGGCATGGACGATGAAAAATTTCAGGAAATTGCGGCGGCAGCAAAACGTGACTGCCCACTGTCAAAAGCACTCGCCAGCGTACCGGAGATAACACTGCAGGCGAAGCTGCGGGTGGATACCACGCCGTAATTGCTCACAGGAAGGAATACCATGCTGCATACTTTACCTGAGCTAGCCTATGCGATGGATGCATTGCAACCGCATATTTCCAGAGAGACACTGGAATATCACTACGGAAAACATCATCAAGCCTATGTGACGAATTTGAATGCCCTGATCAAGGACACGGAATTTGCCGATGAATCGCTGGAAAATATCATCAAGAAATCGACAGGTGCCATATTCAATAATGCGGCACAAGTGTGGAATCACAATTTTTACTGGCAAAGCCTGACACCTGGCGGTGGTGGCGTTGCCACTGGCGCATTGGGTGATGCCATCAGTGCGCAATGGGGTTCATTTGAAAAATTCAAGCAGGAATTTACCCAGTCCTGTATCAGCAATTTTGGCTCTGGCTGGACCTGGCTGCTGAAGCGCTTTGACGGCACACTGGCAATTGCCAACACCTCAAACGCCGCCACACCCCTGATCGGTGTCGACAAACCACTGCTGACCTGCGATGTATGGGAACATGCCTACTACATTGACTACCGCAACCAGCGCCCGGCTTATATGGCTGCCTACTGGAGCCTGGTGAACTGGGATTTCGTTGCGGCAAATTTTGCAGAAGCCTGAACAAACAAATTGCAATATCAAAGTCCCTGCATTAGTACAAGTCCGCTTACATCTTGTTGCGCTTGAATGCAAAATGTACAAGTATTTAATTGACATGGTTTTGCGTGTCATGCCACCATCATCAGGCCCTGCATACTTCATGCAGGGCGCGTGCATCCTCCTTCCCGGATCAGACCTCTAGCAATCACATGAAAAGATCATCTCCCTTTAAGACCCTGAGCCTGTTGTCAATCAGCCTGTCTTGCCTTGCTGGGTCTGCCCTGGCCGCAGATTACAGCCCCTATCCAAAGGCAGGTGTCTATGATGCCAGCGACAGCGGCTTTGAGCGCCTGCTGACAGTCAAGCCTGACGGCAAATTCACTTTGGAAGTCGCCGAAAAAGGCAAGCCGGGCAATTTACGCAGTGGTGCAGGCGAAGGCAAGTTGTCAGATGCACCAGGTGGCTGGAATTTCAGCGAAGGCCGATGCAATATGACTTTAAAGCGCGCGGCAGGTGGCATGCAATTACATGTGGAAGCATGTGCCAGTTCCTGGGGTGATGTACCGTTTGATGGTAAATACAAATATCAGGGCGAAGAAGTTGCTGCGGCACCAGCCAAACCTATACCTGCAGCCGCTCCCATGCCAGTAGCAAAAACCACCGTGCCTGCTACTCCTGCAGCCCCGGCACCTACAGTAGCAGTTACTCAGGCCGCACCGCCCCCGACAGCAAATGGCTTGCCGTCGCGCAAAGAAATAGATGAGAAATGGCAAGCCATCAGTGTGAATAGAATTGGCAACAAAGACATACTCTTCGTCGCTAAACCCATAGAAAATAAATCCAGCACGCCTAACCCGATAGAGCAATTTTCCAAAGCCGTATTCGTCATTGATACAAGCACTCAATATAGAGAAATGTCAGCTACGGAAAAAGCGAAATCTCCCTTGCAACTGGTAGAAATCACTCTACCTGAAACTGGCCCTAAAGAAGGTCTTGATTTTTTAACTGATTGTATCTACGGCAAATCGGATAAAGTCATTGTCATCAACAAGACCGGTGGTTCGAAACTGAAACGCATGTCTGCCTGGATGTTGGATAATAATTTAAAAGCAGTAGAAATCAAGCAAGTCAGCAAGGTCAACTGCAAATCTCCGTTCTATTGAAATTCTGAACTGCTGAATAGTCGATGCTGATCTCCAGCATCGACTCCCGTGTAGATGATTTTTACTTGCTTGTTTTTGCAGGTTTACTGACAGGTTTTACAGCAGGCTTGACTGCGGTTTTAGTGCTTGCTTTGGCTGGTTTGCCAGCAGTTGCAGATTTGGCTTTGCTCACTGGTTTGGTCGTTTTTGTCGCAGGCGACTGAACTGTGGATTTGGTAGTGGTTTTGCTTGCGGCTTTCTTTGCAGGGGCCTTCTTTTCTGGCGCTGTTTCTTTCGCAGCCTCTGCCTGCTCTCCTTCCATCGCCTTGCTGACAGCCTGCTTGAATTGCTCTTGCAACAGCCCCCACCAGGCGGCCGGGTTGACGAATGGGGTACTGGTATCTGTTGTCTCTGCAGATTTGGCAGACTGAGTGTTCTCCCCTACCGGTACTTCGGCTTCTACAGAATTTGCGCCAGCTTCTGGCGGCATGTCTGCACTATCTTCTTCAACTTCTTCATCTGGATCAGGTTCTGCGACCTTTGCCTTGGCAGCATTGGGATGCATGGGCCAGTCGGCATTGCTGCCTGGATTGCCCACTCCTGTTGTTCCTGTTGTGGCCGCAGTTGTAGCCGACACGGCCTGCTCTGCCATCGCACCAGCCTGTTGTGCATGCTGGGCGAAACTTTCACCCAGTGACTGCAAGGCCGCCAGGGTAGCGCGTTGCACTTCCAGTGCCTGTATGGTGCCGCGCAACATGTTCATGTTGACCGTGAGCCAGGATTCCACCGTCTTCAAATCCTGAATTTTCTTGTCCAGCTCATCGACCGACATGGGTGGTGCCACCATGCCGGGTACCTGCATATTGCCCCAGAGTTTTTTAACGAAAGAGAGGGTATCGCCCATGGCATTCATGCCGGGGATCTCAGAACCAGAAAACGGATTACTCATACGATGCTTCCTTTATATTTTCAGGGTTGCAGTTTATTTAATTCTAAGCATCTTGCATGAGCTGGGCAAGGCCGTCAATCGCGCATCGAAATAACGCTCGGTTTTAAAGCCATAGCCACTGCCTTCGTTATCAAAACGCACCCCGTTCTCGCCCTTTTTTTGCATGACCGAGACATATAAGGGCTGTATCAGTTGATGGTCTTCTGCACGCATGACGGCATCATGAAAAGCATTCTTGTAGCGTGCGCCTTCCAGGGCACGGGCCACGGCGGCAGCTTCTGTGGTTTTGGCTTTTTCTATGGCAGTGACCAGCATTTCCACCATGGCTTGCATGCGCAGATGCACATAGTCGTCCCTGGGGTCAGGATAACGCTGGCGGAATTGCTGGTAAAAGGCATCACTGTCGGCCCCGCCCGCATTGGGATGCCATTCAGCCACTGCACGCACCCTGCCCAGGCCAGCATCACCCAGTGCAGCCGGCGCACCCAGGCCATTGCCATAGAAAGTGTAAAACTTGGTACTCATGCCTGCGTCCCTGATGGCCTTGACGAGCAGGCTCAGATCATTGCCCCAGTTGCCAGTGATGACGGCATCCGCACCACTGGCCTTGATCTTGGCGGCATAGGGAGAAAAATCCTTGATCTTGCCTATGGGATGCAAGTCTTCACCGACGATGCTGATGTCGGGCCGTTTTTCTGCCAGCATGGCGCGGGCAGATTTATTCACCTGGCGGCCAAAACTGTAGTCCTGGCCTATCAGGTAAATTTTGCTGGCGCGACTGTCTGTCTTGATGACTTCGGTCAGGGCATGCATGCGCATATCTGCATGGGCATCGAAACGGAAGTGCCAGTAACTGCATTTTTCATTGGTCAGCGTGGTATCCACCGCTGAATAATTGAGAAATAGCACGCGATGCTCAGGCACGCGCTGGTTATGCTTGTTGATGGCATCGACCAGTGCCAGTGCCACGGCAGAGCTATTGCCCTGTACTACAAAGGGTATCTGCTGATCAGTCAGGTGTTTGAGCGCGGTCAGTGACTCTTCCACCCCCTGCTTGTTATCAAAGCTGCTAAGTTGCAGGGGATGCAGACCATCCGGCAGGCGTACCCCGCCACGGGCATTCACCCGCTCGATAGCGATTTGCAGGTTTCTTTGCACTGCCTCACCGGCATTGCTGAAAGCCCCGCTCAGGCCATCTATCATGCCTATGCGGACAGGGCTGAGGGTTGCGACGGAAGTGGCCGAGCCAGGTGCAGCACTTGCGTTATTCAACACGGATATTGCCAGTAAGCCAATCAGGCCTGGCCTCAGGTAGTTTTTTATTGTTGTTAACATCAGAATCTTTCTGTACGCCAGCAAAAAGTAACTTGCTGTAAAAAATTGACATTTTACCCGCCTGCAAAACAGCCTGGTCATCCAAAATAAGGCGACTGCGTTTACACTAGCAGGATGAAGACAATTGCACCTCAATTCGATACCTATATACTGAAACGCCAGAATCTGCTGTTTTTGGTCGCAGCGGTATTACTGCATCTGTTCGCTTTGCATGGTTACAATCCAGATAAGCCAGCTGCCAAAGCCAGAATGCAGGAAAACTCTATCGCCGTGCAATTCAGGGATGTCCCTGAAGAGGCAGAAAAAAAGCTGGCTGGCATCAGCGCCAAACCCGGGCCGCTGGCAGCGCCAACATCGACTTCCCCGACTGCAGTAAAGAAAACAGTGGTGGCGGCACCTGTCAGGCAGATAGAAGTAGAGACAGCACCAAAGGAGGCTGCAACGAACGAGCCTTTAGTACAAACTCCACCTCCACCAGTAAAAGCCGAAACCGAAGTCCAGGCTGCCGACACCAGTAGTCCCGTCAGCAATGACAGTGTGAACACTGATGGTCCGCAAACTTACCCAGTATACTTGCCACCAGCAGGAAAAATCACCATGCGCATAGTCAGGACAGAGCCTAACCGCCACCCGGCTTATGGTGACAGCACAATCAACTGGAGTTTCAACAACAGGAATTACAAGCTGAGCATAGACGCATCTCTGGACTTGTTGCTGACTTCCGTCAATTTGTATCAAATCAGTAGTGAGGGCAGCATTATGCCAAACGGACTCGCCCCCTCAGTCAATACAGAAAAAAGACGCAGCCGGAGTGAGACAGCGACCCATTTCGACAATGAAAATAAGCGTGTCAGTTTTTCTTCTTCCAATAAAACGCTTGAGATGCAAGAAGGTATCCAGGACAAGGCCAGTATGATCATGCAATTGGCGGGCATTGCGCGTGCTGAACCTGGCAAGATCCAGGTGGGACGCGAAATACGCATACAAGTTGCTGAAGAGCGCGACCTGGCCATATTCTCTTTCGTGGTGGTGGGTCTGGAAGAAATTGACACCAAAATAGGCAAGATCATGGCCTGGCATTTGGTACGCCCGCCGCGTCCAGGCTCCTACAATTCCAAACTTGAAGTATGGCTGGCACCAGATCAACACTGGTATCCCGTACAGATACAGAATACTGAAAGCAATGGCGCAGTCACGACACAAACAGTCACCAATATCGTCAGCATTCCTGGAAATTAATCATGCTTAAACCTATCTCCATTTGCGTAATCATTCTGGCGCTTTCGGCGTCTTACCAGACTTCATTTGCGCAAGGCAGTGAAATAGCTACCAGGCAGGCTTACAAGTTACCGCCAGGTGCTGAACTGCAATACAGTATTAAAGCCAAACAAAGCGGCTTGCCGTTGAGTGGCTCGGCCTCGGTCAAATGGCATGTGGCTGACCAGAAATACAGCATAGTCACTGAAACCCATGCCATGCTGGTTGGTAAAATTCTTGATGCCAGCAGCCATGGCAGTATTGATGAATATGGTCTGGCGCCAGACAAATTTGTCGAAAAACGGTTTCGCAAACCAGCCACTACCACCAGTTTTGAACGCGATAGCAAAACCCTGCGGTTTAGTGCCTCCACTGAAACCTATGTCCTGAAAGGTGGAGAACAGGACAGGACCAGCGCCAGCTGGCAATTGATTGCCATCGCCCGTGCTGCTGGCGAAGCTTTCAAGGCAGGTTCAGAATGGAAGATGCTGGTCGCAGGACGCCGTGATGCCGACCCCTGGACCTTTAAAGTGCTGGGGTCGGAAAACATCAAGACGCCCATGGGTGATATGGTCGCCATCCATGTCAGCAAGGCACCACCGGCCGATTCCAAGGACCAGCAACTGGACTTATGGCTGGCTCCCAGCCTGGAATGGTATCCGGTACGCCTGAAGTTCAGCGATGCTGATGGCGATTTTGTTGATCAGGTACTGGAAAGCATAAAAAAATAGAGCCGCTATTTTTCATTGGCTTTCACAACTGTCACCGTACATTCAGCCTCGGCCACGACTTGCGCCGAGACACTGCCCAGATAGCGGCGTAGCGCAGAACTGCCACGCGAGCCGATGATGATGTGATCCACCTGGTTGCTGTGGGCATAGTCAATAATCGCACCGGCCGGGTCCGACGCTTCCAGTACGTGGAAAGTAATCTTGTCGGGATTCAGATTCAGTGGCCTGGCCCAGTGCTTCAGGTCCACCAGTTGTTTGACATGGATATTTTCACCCTGTTGTATCAGGCTCTCATCCATGCCTATGCGGCTGACCTTGCGTATGGTAAGGCAAGCCAGACGCGCACCTGGCTCCGTCTGTAACATACGCCGGGTGATATTGCGCAGGCTTTCTGCCAGTGCTTCTGTGCCACCAGTCAAATCCAGTGCAGCGACAATGATGGGTGCCCGGGACAATTGATCTGATGCACTCTGTGACAAGGCAGGCTCAACACCAGCAGCCTGGAAACGCCGCTTGAGCACTGATAAATAACCATCCTGTACCTGCTTTTCTGCCCTGGCTGTCAATTGCAACTGATCAGGATGCTGCAGCAATAAGGCTAGTTGGGCGGCCGTGTCAAAGCGGGCGCGCGGCTCCACTTCCAGGCAGCGCAGTATGATTTCCTGCAGCCAGGATGGCAGATCGCTACGATGATTGCGTGGTGGAATGGGGTCACGGTACAGGCGTTTTTTCAGGCCTGCGACTGAAGTTGGATGACCAAAGGGCCGCTGTCCGGTTGCCAGGTGATACAGCAATACCCCCAGCGAAAACAGGTCGCTGCGCGGCTCATTGCGCACACCCAGTACCTGCTCGGGAGATATATACGGCCCCGTGCCCATGGGCAGACGGAATTCTTCATCCAGCAAATCCGGCAGACGGTCATGGCGCGATAAACCAAAGTCGATGAGGACGGCAGTACCGTCAGGGCGGAACATGATATTGCTGGGTTTCACATCAAGATGGATGACATGTTGCCTGTGCAGGTCCTGCAAGGCATGCGCTACCCTGATACCGATATCCACCACTTCGGCAATTGGCAGCGGCGCTTGTTCAAAACGGCTGCGCAGGGAGGTACCGGCAATCTGCTCCATGACGATATACGGCTGGGCATCAAAATCACCTGCGCCAAAATAACGTGGCACATGCGCGCCCTTGAGCTTGGGCATGATCATTTGCTCAACTTCAAAAGCGACGATGGCAGTAGGGTCATCGCTTGAGTACAGCAGAGGCACTTTCATGATCAGGGGCAGTTGAGTGCCGTCCTCCTGTGTTGCCGGATGGCGCTCACGCAAGTCAGTGACCCGCCATAAAGCGGCCATGCCACCGGTATGCAGTTTTTCTTCGAGACGATAGCCATCGAATTCCATACCGCTGTGCAGTTTGTGATGTCCGGGGCCGTTCATATTATTACCTGGCTAATTACCGTGCAGCAGCCGGTGCCCGAGAACAGCAGGCAAACCCGCTGCAATGATTTTCTGGCAGGCAGTTTCTGCATCGTAGGGCACGCGGTAATAAGTCAGTACCTGGCTGTCAGTATCAAAGCTTGCATAGCAGGCTGCCGGATTGCCATCACGCGGCTGGCCTGCTGAACCGGGAATGACCAGCCAGCGTCTTTGCCTGCTCAGGGGTATGCCTTCTTCAGGCATGGGAGTAAATTCCCCGGTCTTGCCAGTCAGGCTGATATGGAACAGGGTGGGCATATGCACATGCCCGCAAAAGGTGATGCTGGCCTTTGTCGCATGCATGCTGCGCGTGGCTTCCATGACACCGTCTATATAATCCCATTTCTCGGGCGCCCAGGCATTGGCATGGACAAACAGTATGTCTTCCCACTCTATGCGGTAAGGCAGTTTGGCGATGAAATCCAGTTGCTCTGCCGTGATCTGGGCACGTGTCCAGTCCACCACTTTTCTGGCCACCGGGTTCATGCTCTGGCCATCTCCCTGCAGCAAGGCGGCATCATGGTTGCCTATCAGTGCCCATGCCCCCTGCCTGACATAGTCCATCACGGTATCGAGTACCCAGCGGGGGTCAGCGCCATAGCCGACCAGATCACCGAGAAAAGCATAGCGTGTCACCTTATGCTTTTCTGCATGCGCAAGGCAAGCCTGCAAGGCTTCGCGGTTGGCATGCAGGTCGGTGATGATGGCAATCAGCATAGGATGTCATTCATGGAGTAAGCCGCTATTCTAAGCCAGCAAGTTAACAGCAAGCTTACAGTCAACGTCACAGGTCGAAATTACAGATCAAAATTACCGTTGCGATAATACTCATAGCCACGGGCGCGCAAGGCACAGGCCGGACAAGTGCCACAGCCATGGCCCCAGGGATGCATGGCACCACGCTGGCCCAGATAACAGGTGTGGGTATCTTCGCGTATCAGGTCGACCAGGGCAATACCGCCAAGCTGCTCAGCCAGTTGCCAGGTTTGCGCCTTATTGATCCACATCAGCGGGGTTTCCAGCTTGAGTCTGGTATTCATGCCCAGGTTCAACGCTACTTGCAGGGCTTTCATGGTGTCGTCGCGACAATCCGGATAACCGGAAAAATCGGTTTCACACATGCCGCCAACCAGTACATTCAAGCCACGGCGATAAGCCAGTGTAGCGGCGGTCATCATGAACATCAGGTTACGGCCTGGCACAAAAGTATTCGGCAAGCCATTCTCTTGCATTTCTATGGCAATATCCTCTGTCATTGCCGTGTGTGACAATTGCGAGATCAGGGACAGGTCTATCATATGATCTTCACCCAGGCGGCTTTGCCATTCTGGTGAAAACTGGCGCATTTTTTCTATCAGCGTGGGCCTGACACTGAGTTCTATGGCATGGCGCTGGCCATAATCAAAGCCTATGGTTTCGACATGGGCATAGCGGGACAATGCCCAGGCCAGGCAGGTGGCAGAGTCCTGACCGCCGCTGAAAAGCACCAGGGCACGGTCTTTAGTAGTCAAATTATTCATAAATGTTTGAAAATGAGAGTTAAGCCATTGTAAAAGAATGAAATACTTTGTGTATCAACTCATCCTGATGTTATGTTTCTGTTGCAAAATACAGAGGTCTGCTCATGAAGTCAGCTCATGCTTTGCAATCGCGCATCTTAAGTCAGGATCATAAGCCAGGACCACCCCGTGCAAGCTCATGAGTTTTTATAAAAAATTTCTTTCTTCTTCCATATTATCGGTCATTGACCAGGGCATGCTTAGCGCCCTGAATTTTGTCATTGGCATTTTGCTCATGAATCTGGTGGCCAAGGATGATTATGGCCTGTATGGGCAATTGTATGCAGGTGGTTTGCTGGTCGGCCTGATCGTTGATTCATGGATAGCCGGTCCACTGACCACGGTCGCCCCGTCTGTCCAGGGCGATACCCGTAAATCCCTGCTGCGTCACTATTGGTACAAACAAGTATTCTGGACTTTGGCGATAGGATCGCTGGCCTTCGTGATTGTGGAGTTTGTGCCAGCGGCTACGCATTACAGCAACAAGAGCTGGTTGCTGGGTGCGGTATTTGCCACCTATCTGTTTGGCAATGGCATACGTGAATATGGCCGAACTGTAGGTTTTATCCAGTCTGACATCATTTCTGTCCTGCGGCAGGATATCTTGTATGTGAGTCTGGTTGCCATTGGCCTGGCATCCCTGTATTTCAGCAAGAATTTTGATCTGGTGACTGTGTTCAGCTTGCTGGCCGCTTCGTCTTTGCTGTGTACCCTGGCCAGTCGCCAGCATTTTCTGGCACATACTTCGACCGATGTCGAAGCCCACGCAGAAGAAGAAATCCGCCAGGCCATCAATGCCCATCAGGAAACCATTTCAGGTCATGGACGCTGGGCGGTGTCCGGTGTCATCGTAGGCTGGTTGTCGAATTACAGCTATGTGTATCTGTCGGGAGCCTGGCTGGGCGTCGTCGCAATTGCCGATTTGAATGCTTCGCGCCTGATGCTCATGCCCATTCCCTTAGCGGTGGCCGCATGGTCCAGAGTGGCAAGACCGGAGGCCAGCCGTCTGATGGCGAAAAAAGACTGGCATGGCCTGAAGCGTCTGACACTGTTTTCCATCGCGGGTATAGAACTGGTGGTGCTGGCCTATGTCGCCCTGCTCTTGCTTGCCCTGCCCTGGCTGGAAAGCCATGTCATCAGCGCCAAGTATAGCGGGCTTGATCCTCTGGTCATGATGTGGGGCGCTTATTTCGCCATCAATGCAGCACGCTGGGTGGGCACATCCTGGCTATCCAGTGGCGGTGCTTACAAGCAAATGTTTTTCCTTGGCAGCGTGACTCTCGCCATGGTGCTGTTGATTACTTATTTCAGCATCCCGCGCATGGGAGCACCAGGCGCCATCCTGGCTCTGATCGTGGTGGAGGTGTTTGAACTGATCGTAGTCTGGCGTTTTATTTTGCCACGTCTGCAGAAACAGGTTCATCTGCAGGATGCTGCTTAACTGAAGCTGAAGCAGAAGCTGGTGCAGGCACAGATGCAGGTACCAGCTGGCGATGACTGAAGCGATGCAGCAATTGTTTGCCTATGAAGTCTACTACCGCCAGTTGTGACCAGCGCGGTGTAAAGGTATGGTCAGCCCCATTAAAAAATTTGAGGCAGATGCGCTCACTGCTACCTAATAATTTGGCATGTCTGCCGAATTGTTCGGTCATGATATCGACTGCGGTATCACTGGCTTCATAGATCAGTACCAGCTCAGTGCCACGCGCTTCCAGATTTCTTAAATTACGTGCCACCTGCCCGATAAAAAGATTATTGTGCATCAACGTGGTACTCAACAACTGCCATTGGGTACGCAGGCGCTTGCCTATACGGCGTAGCAAATTGCTGCCTATCTGACGGAAATCTACCTGCCCCTTGATGACCCGTTTCCAGGTACCGCCTTTAGCCAGCGCCTGCACGTAAAAATGGGTGGATTTAATGGTGGCTTTCTTGCGCCCCTCTATGGTGTCGCCTTCACGCCAGCGATATGTCAGCTGGTTTATCAGGACCAGACCACTGACGCGCTCATCCCTGAGCGCACTCAGATAAGCCAGATAAGCACCTGAGCACAAACCCGTCAGGACAAAAGAGGGGCTATGGTATTTGCCCTGCATGAAATACATGGCACTGCTGAGATCATCGACGCCTGAGACAGAATGGACATCATTTTCCTTATCATCCGGCGTCATCCGGCTATAGCCTATGCCGGACTTATCAAAGCGCAAAACGCAAAAGCCCTGGCTGGCCAGGCTACGCGCCAGAGTGACGTACAGGCGGTGATTACCTACCCGGTGATTCGCACCAATATTGCACAGTATCACGCAGGGTAAGGCGCGGGCATCTATACTTGCCTGACGACTGACAATACCGCTCATGCCTTCAAAATCAACCAGCTCTTCCATGACCACGCTATTGCCAAGACGGATGCTGGCGGTATGGCGATAGGCAGGCAGTTCACGGCCAGCGGCTTCGCGCAAAGGGAAATAACGCTCCAGCCAGGTTTGCATGGCTTGCCAGATGGCCACAGGCACGACTGTATCATGCGCATCTTCGCGCATCATGGCGGCATAACCCGGCAAGTCTGACAGATGCAGGGCATGGTCATGATGATGCCAGGCTTGTACCAGCTTGTTGTCCTGGCCAATAATATCGTCACGCTGCTGTAAAAAGACGGGCATGGCTGGCGCAGGCAATTTGCTTAAGTCCAGCTTGCCCAGGCTGCTGCGGGTTGCTGCTGTGAACTCATAACCCGTCAATTCATCGTCGGTAGCGACCTGGTTGGGGTCTATGGTTTGCTCGGGATAAACTTCGGGCTGCAAGGAACTCATATTGCGCAAAACCAGCATTTCACGTGCATAGGCACGTCCTGATATCACGGGAGCCATCAGCATGAGCGCCCTGGCATCAATGTCTGCCGCTACGGTTCCTGCCAGCAAGGCCCCCAGACGCAAACCAAACAGGGTGATATGCTCCACCCCTGCCATCTGGCGCAATTGCCTGGCGGCCTGGCGTATATTTTCCTGCCACAAGGCCACCCTGTCGCCACCATCAATATCAACATCGACAGCATCACCACTATTGTTATAGTCAAAAAAGCAGACATCAAAACCAGCTTTAGCCAGATGATTGGCCAGGTGTTTGTACGACAGGTAGGACACCATGTATTCATGGCCAAAGGGAGGGCAAAGCACGACACCACACTGACGGCTGCCGCCAGCATCACGTACCCTGGCAGGGTGATACCAGCCCAGCATGGGCGCAGCAGTATCTCCAAACCAGAAGGCCTGTGGCGTGTACAAAATGTCTTTGCTTGGATACTGTTGTGCTGCCAAATCTGCCCCGCTAAGTTGCCACGCTATTTAACGCACCAGTTACTGCCCCATTCACCACAGCCACTCTGACACTGCCCTGCGCATTTTGCGCCTGTACATGACCAGACTTGATGGGTTTGCCATGTATTACGGACAGTCGTACTTCTCTGCAGCTGGCAGGTGCCATATGAAAATAATTATCCTCAGGCAGCAAGCCAGGTATTTGTATGGACACTGCTTGCGCCAGTCTTTGGGTACTCAAGTGCAGCACGTATCCGCCATCGGCATCCATACTGCAATGTGCCTGCAAACCCGTATCCGCCTGTACTGCCAACTGATGAGACTGCGGGAAATGGAAGTCGGTGGCAATTGCCTGCTCATGCCCTTGCCGACCTTGTTGAGCTTGTTGATACAGCACCGCCGCCACTACATCATGTCCAGCCGGACCAAAGCGATAGGCATAGCTGGTATCGATAAAATGCGGCAACAGCGCATAATCCTGTATTTTTATACTTGTATGCGGCGCTAGCTTTACTGCCGTGCGGCCATGGGCCACGCGGGTTTCTGCTTGGCGGTAGAAATTCAGTTCCAGCTCACCCTCGAATGCCTCAGGCCCATCATTGATGACATGCAGGGCCAGGCCATTCAAACCTTCATCCGTAATCAGGACTGTCAGCGCTGCCATGGCACGCTTCAGATAATAATAGGCTGCCTTGGGCTTGCCACTGGCATCGATAATGCCCCAGCCTGCGCCTGGTCTCAAATCACGCCAGAACCAGATCAGGGCGCCATGGCAGCTTGATCCTGTACTACGCCATTCAGCGATAGTTTTGGCCATGACTTCACCAGTCGTGCTGCGTGCCAGTGACAGGAAACGTTCACGGTCGGTATAGCGCAGGCTGGCAGGGTTGACTTGATACAACTCAGCCATATAGTGATCGCGCACGTCTTCAAAATCCCAGCCTGTGCCATTGTCACGCGGTATGCCCTGCTTCCATGCAGGATGCGGGCCTGGCGTTTCGCCATTCTTCAACATGCTGTCAAGCAGCTCATCGTCTGGCATGTTCGAGAAGCCCAGGCATTCCGAAGTAAAACGCACAGCACTGCGGCGCGCATCATCGAGTGGCCGTAAATACGCACCAACACCAAAATAATGGGCAACCCCGTTATCAAGCTGGAAGGGCATGACGCCGCCGCTGGGGCTGGATGGCCAGTACTGCACATCGGGCCGGTATTGCTGGCATAGCCCGGGCAGGGTCTCGGCAAAAAACGTATTGCGCCAGAGTTCAGCAGGCTGGCCCAGCATGGCTGCCTGCTGTTCCACCTCACTATTGCCACAGACGACGGCAATACAGGGCGATGCCTGGGTACGCAACAGGAATTGCTGCACTTCCTTCTCGATACTGGCGGCAAATGCAGCATCTGTCACCGGGTAATCCATATTCGCAAACATGCAGTCTTGCCAGACCAGAATACCGAGTTCATCGCATAGCTGATAAAACGCATCCGTCTCATACACCATGGTGCCGACCAGGCGTAGCATATTCATGCCGGCATCGCGTGCCAATATCAGCATATGGCGCAAACTGGCGGCTTCATTTTGCAAACTGATGATATCCATCGGCGTCCAGCAGGCACCACGGCAAAACACGGGGATGCCATTCACATGCAGATTGAAATCACCCTCGCGTTGATCGACTTTTATCTGGCGAAAGCCGGTATGACCAAGCCTGATGGTTTGCCTGTCATCGCCGTAGGCCATACTTAATTCCAGCGTATATAGTGCCGCATCGCCATGCGTATGCGGCCACCATTTTTTGACCTGCTGCATTTGACACAAACCAAGAATACGGTATTGCCCTTCCCCCAGTCTTTGCCAGTTCAAGACAAATTCTTGTTCACCAATGTGGATGCTGCAGGCTGTCGGTGCATGCACACTTTGCAGTGTCAATTCGATTTCCAGACTGCCATCTGCGCCCTCAAGCTTGCTCCTGATGCGATGGTCAATAATGCGGGCCGGGCTTTGCAATTCCAGCATGATGGGCCGGTATGGCCCTACCGGCGCAACTGGTGGTGACCAGCCCGGCATACGCCCCAGCAAGCTGGTGCGAAGCCAGCGCAATTGCTGCTGTTCCACCAGCCTGGTTTTCCAGCGCGGACGGGGACGACGTTGTGCCAGTTGCGTATTCAATGCCAGGAAGCGCAGGCTCAAGCGCCCCTTGCCACTCACGGAATGAGCTGCCAGATCCAGCTTATGGGCAATGAACATATTCTCGCTCTGCAGTATGAGGCTCTCATTCCAGTAAACTTCAGCGTGCGTGGCGAGACCTTCAAAATGCAGATGTGCTGCATTTCCGGGCAAATCCAGATCACAAAAATACCAGACATCAAGCTCGTCAAAATCGTTTTTGCCATAGTCGAATTGCCCGGCAGCGCGTAGCGCACTGGCGATAGTGCCCGGCACTGGTGCTGGGAATATTACAGACTTTGCCTCGCTCAATGTCGATGGCAAGGCATGGCTGCCAGCAGGCACCTGCATGACTTGCCAGTCGGCAGTGAGCGGAATAAGCTGATTTTTTATATCCACAAAATCACTCGCTGACCTGGCTGACAAGGCTAGCCAAGCTGACATCCAGCGCATCCATGCCCTGTTGCCAATGCAGGGAAATCTGTTCCAGCAAAGGCGCCAGGTCCACGGCTTTTTTTCCCATGACGGCTCTGGCGGTTTTCAGCAGCAAGGTCTTGGTGATGTCAGAAATGCTGTCAAATTCTGTTGCTGCCGCATCAAACTGCAAGGTCTGGTGTTGCGGGTGTTGCTGGTTTTGCTGGTTTTGCTGGTTTTGCTGCAGCCACCGCAGATAATGTGCCCCCAGGCTAAAGCCTGCGCCAAGTTGACGCAGACAGGCAAAGGCATAGGCGTGATAGGCCGCCATGCCATCTTCTTTCAATCGCTCTACGTCGTTGATGAAGACTGGCAGAAACTGGCTGACAGGATTACAGCGCGGGCGTCTGGCCAGGTATTTACGCAAGAGTGGCAAAGAGATGGCGGCCAGTTCTGCATCTGTTTTTTTCTGTACATGGTCAAGGCGTACGAACTCGGCAAACAGTGGCATGAATGTCGCATCATGCGGCTTGCCTATCCTGAAGGTTTCGACAAAATCTTCGCCCTGCAATTCATGGTAGCTGCTGTTATGGAAGTAGCCCAGTTTTTGCTGTTCAATATCGATTTCCTGTATGGCTATCGTGGTCTTGACATGGTTGGTACGGTAGTCTGTACCCGCCGTATCGGGCAGGTAGAAGGAATCTGTCTCTGTCAGCACCAGACGGCCACGGCCTAGCTGTACGCTGGCGTTGCTGAGCAAGCCGCGCCAGACATTGAGTTCCTGCACGTCTATGCCATATAGGGCAAACAAGTCTTCATGCGGCGGCTTGTAGAAAGTCCACTGGTCGCCATCGAAATCATTGGCAAATACCATGGGCAGGCAGGCCAGCGGATTCAGCCCCTGGGCATGCAGGACTTCTATCCAGACATCGATATAGCAATTGGTTTCTGCCCAGGCACGGTCAGCACCATGCAGGGCATGTGGCTGATAGGTGCTGGCAATAATCGGATGTAAAGCGTGCAGGCTCATGAGCACATCATGACCACAATAAGTCGCGAGTAGCCTGAGGCCAGTTTTCTGGCTGCATGCCATGCGTCTTGAACAAGGCCATGACGATGCGCTCCAGGCCAAAACCCAGGCAGGCGGTATGAGCAAGCTCGCCATTTTGCTGGTAAATCTCAAACAGCTTGCCGAAATGATCCTGGTGATAATTGAAAGAACAAACCGCCGTTGGTTTGGCTTCAGAGATCACTGGCACCAGCACTTCAAACTTCAATTGCTGTTCACGCTGGTTAGCGGCCAGCATGCGACCACCGCGACCAAAGAAAGGGTCGGAGGCAACATCAGAGTGTGCAGGCAAACCCAGTGACTTTAAAATATCCAGACCACGCTGCAACCAGATATCGCGCCAGGCCACCACCATGTCGGGCGTACCCACGCGTACAAATTCACGCACGCGAAAAGATTGCATGCGGGTAGGCTCAGGTGAAGGTTCATTCCTGAATACCCAGTTTTGCATATCCACCAGGCGTCCCTCAGCAGGAACAGTACCAGTGAAACTGGGGTAGACCGGATAACAGGCGGCTGGCGTCAGGCAGACTGCCGTCATGGTTTGCAGATGGGTCCAGGGACGGCCTTCATGGACGTTTTCTATGAGTTCCTTGTGCTGGGCTTCATTGCCGGTAAAACTGAAAATGGTGCCCGCCAGTTGTGGGAAAGAATCGAGGTATTCACTGCGCTCCAGCACCTTGCGGTCCAGGCAGGGTGGGAAAGACATTTTGACAGCACCATCATTGGCAGCCACGCGGCTGACATAATCATCGAAGCGGCGCAACACATCTTCAAATACCGGGCCACGGCCAAAAATGCCTTGTACACCTACGGGGATGATGTGACCGGCAGCAACAAGATCATCGGTCAGGCCTTCAGGAGAAAAATCGATAGACATGTCAGCCTTTCCTAGTCGTCTTTAAGTACCAGCAACAAATTGGCATTGGTTGCCAATATGCGGTCATTGCCCACCATGATGGCGGCTGAATGTGCATCACGCAGATGGCGGCTCATGCTGAACTTGCTATCATTTTTATAGCCCAGTATGCCGCAAATGGATAAGGCCTTCGTAACAATTTGCGGCAGAGCCTGGGTCGCATCTATCTTGAGGTTATTCATCTTCAGCGAATAGCCCATGGAAGTCAGGATGCCAACTGCCGCATCATCGGCAACTGACAGGGCTTCATATTCAGTCAGACAGGCTTGCACGGAGGTACGCAGGCTTTGCATCATGCTGACCAGTTCAGCCAGACGCAATGCTGTCGGTGGCACGGTGCCGGGATTGGCACGTGCCTGGCCACGTACAAAAGCCCTGGCCTTGTTGACGGCAGCGGCTGCACAACCCATCCAGCATCCACCCCATAACAGATGCGATACCGGCACCACGGTTTGTGCCGACATATCGCCAAAGGGCACGTCAATAATCTGCGCGACATCACCAGCAGCTGTCATCAGGAAAGGTGGGCTGCAAGTGCCGCGCATGCCCATGGTATCCCAGCCACCTTTTTGTTCCAGCGTGTAATCGGCCTTGCGCACCAGTATCAATGATTGATCACTGTGCGCGGCATCGGGATTGCGTCTGGCCGTCACCAGCAAATCATCGGCCTGTGCTCCGTAGGAAATCGTGGTCGCATCCTTGACCAGTTTGAAGCGCTGGCCATCCGCTTCCACCGCACAATTACTGCGACGCATTTCACCACCCACGCCAACCTCAGATGTCACCGAGGCGATCAGGTATTGATGGGCAACCAGCTTACGCAAATAATTCTGATACCAGGGATTATCCAGCGCATGCCTGACTATGCTGATGACCTGTATCTGGTGCATGGCATAGATCATCGCCGTGGCAGCACATTCACGCGCCAGGATTTCCACGATCTGTACCAGTTCAGTCAGGCCAACGCCCGCCCCGCCAAGTTCAGCAGGCACATAGGCACTCAGTAATTTCTCTCGCTTGAGTGCCGTGACGGCTTCGAGCGGAAAGCGCGCCTCATGATCAACTGCATTGGCATGCGGCGCGGCAAATTCTCTGGCGACCAGCCTGGCCGCCAATATCATGGGAGTGGCCGGGGTATCCATATCATGCCGTCAATTCTTGTATAGCTGCATCGATGGCATTGATGCTTTCAAACACGCTGCGTTTGAGCATGCGGTCAGGGAATTCCAGGTCAAAAGCATCTTCCAGGGCCAGCATGACATTCACGCTGGCATGTGATGTCATGCCAGCTTCGTACAGGTCGGCATCATCAGCCAGGCTATCGATATTGGCAGAAAATTTGCCATGTTCCTTCAATACCTGGCGTATCTGTTCTTTGCTCATAATGACCTTTCTTATGGATTTTTTTGACCGACAAATTCTTGTTCAAGAATACGGATGTACAGGCGTAGCAATACAATCTGGGCAGGCAGAATACCTCTTGCTTTACGATTAATAGCATAGCCGAATGCCAACAAAAGCGAAGTTAAATTTGGTTAAGTTTATTTGCGTTGCAGCAAGCAAAAGCGTGATGAAATGCTAGATGACATGTTGCCCTCAGGCCAGTGAATCTGGCACTGAAGGCAAATGAGTGAGGTGCCCGACTGGGCAAAAAAGAGAGTCTTAAAGAGAGTATTATTTGGTACGTACGATCAGACTGCTATTGGCATCTTCCTTATACGCATAAGCAACCTTGCCACGTCTGATTTCTCCTATGAAAAGCATATTCCTTGCGATGGCTTCATGGTCGTTTTTGGAGAAGGGTTTTTTATAGCGCGATATGACGGTAGAGGTAGTGTCATATTTCATGTCTTCCAGCGCCAGTTTGATCTTGTCGCCATCCGTAGTATTGGCCTGCATCAGGGCCAAAGTCAGGATTCTGAGGGCGTCATAAGTCTGCGCGGCCGCCACAGCCGAGGGAATAGATTTAACATTATTTATGCGGAAATAATTAAGTACGAAATCATTGCTGCGGTTGCTGGCATCGTTTTCTATGAAAGTCACAGGCATGCGCGTGCCTTCTGCATTGCCGCCAGCCAGTTCGGCAAAGCTGCGCTGCGACAGGGTCCAGGAACCTGCCAGCGGCACATTGAGCTTGATCTTGCTCATGCTATTGGCAACCATGGCACCTTCAGAACTCAGGCAATACACCACCACTACCTGTGCCCCGCCCTGCTTGGCCTTGCTCAGTTGAGCAGTCATGTCCTGGTCACCAACCTTGAAGCTTTCCAGGGCCACAGGCGTGATTTTACGGCGCTGCATTTCTGCCATCAGGTTTTCCTTGCCGTACATGCCGTAAGGGCTGTCATCATGCAGGATGGCGATTTGCGTGAGTTTGCGCTTGTCGATGACATCACTCAGAATGACTGAGGGCTGCAGATTATCGCTGGCCGCCAGACGAAAAACATAACTGTCAGGAATAGCCGGTGGCATATATTGCTTGGTGACTGCCGCACCAGTGGCTGCCGTGATGATGAGTGGTTTTTTACTGTCCTGGAAAACCTTGGCAGCCTGCAAGGCCACGCCTGTATTGGCAATACCAATGACGGCCACGACTTTTTCCTTGTCCACCAGCTCTTTTGCCATGGCCACACCCAGCTCAGGCTTGGCCTGGTCATCCCGTTCAACCAGCTCTATGCGCCGCCCCATGACACCACCGATCTGGTTGATATCCTGCAGGAACACCCTGGCACCACCGCGTATGCTTTCCCCCATGTCAGTAGAAGATTTGCCTGTGAAGGGGCCGATGATGCCTATCCGTATGGTAGCTTGGGTGCCCTGATTGCCTTCATCGGCATGTGAATACATGGGCAGGCTCAGTGTCAATAACAGCCCGGCAAGAAGTTGTGGAACGGCACGCATGCATTTGTCTCCAGATTAATATTGTTTGCAAGCAATAGTTTATGCTGCTGACTGGCGTTTTTCACGTTTATTTACAATTTCATTAAACTCTTGTTACACTTTTATTGGTATTTCCCTGGCAGCCTTGCCTGGAATTAAGAGAAATGGCACAGTTAGGCTGCGAATCAGCCCCTCCCTCCATAAGGACAAGTTCAGTGTTCCCTGCTCATCTCATCCATCAGGCGGCAGAATTAGTTGACCAGGCAGACAGCCTGGTAATTGCTGCAGGAGCGGGCATGGGCGTGGACTCTGGTTTGCCTGATTTTCGTGGCAGTGATGGTTTCTGGAAGGCTTACCCTGCCCTGGGCCAGCAAGCCATCCCTTTTTATGAAATCGCCAATCCGGCTGCTTTTCGCCGCTACCCGCGACTCGCCTGGGGTTTCTATGGCCACAGGCTGGGCCTGTATCGCAAAACCCTGCCACATGCGGGTTTTGAGATACTCAGGCAATGGGGTGTCGCCAAGCCCCATGGTCTGAGTGTCTACACCAGCAATGTCGATGGACATTTTCAGCAGGCTGGCATGGAAGAGGCGCACATCAATGAATGCCATGGTTCCATCCATTATCTGCAATGCCTGCTTCCCTGCCGCAACAGCATCTGGCAGGCAGATCCATTTATTCCCGAAGTTGATGAGCTACAGTGCCAGCTCTTGAATGCAGCACCTGCCTGCCCGCATTGTGGCGGCATGGCGAGGCCAAATATCCTGATGTTTGGCGATAGCGACTGGCTGGAGCAAAGAGCGCAGCAGCAGGCCGCGCGCCAGGCACAGTGGTTAAGTAGCGCCAGCCGTCCTCTGGTAATAGAACTGGGGGCGGGTACGGCCATCCCCAGCGTGCGCAACTTTAGCCATCGTGTCATGCTGGATCATGGCGGGAGGTTGCTGCGTATCAACTTGCGCGAATCCCAGGTTCCCTTTGCACGGGATGTGGGTCTGGCCATGGGTGCGCTGGAAGCACTGACTGCCATCCAGGCCATTCTGGAAAAATAGCTTCAGGCGACTTGTATGCCGTCGCGCCAGGCAGCAATCACAACTGGTAACTGGTCCAGCATACGCACCCGGATGAAATCTGCTTTCAGGCCTATGGCAATTTCCCCCCTGTCATGCAATCCCAGTGAGTGTGCCGGTGCCCGGCTGACAGTGGCGATTGCCTTTGGCAAGTCATAGCCATCTTCCTGCAACATGAAAGCTGCCTGTAACAGGCTGGCGGGTACATAGTCGGATGACAGGATATCCAGCAAATCATGCCTGGCCAGCTCACTGGCCGAGACATTGCCAGAATGCGAGCCTCCGCGTACACGATTAGGCGCACCCATGACGATAGCCAGCCCCTGCTGCCTGGCTGTTTGCGCCGCCAGCAAGCTGGTAGGGAACTCTGAAATACTGACGCCACCAGCCACGCCTTCGTGCACATGTTCAGCCGTGGTGTCGTCATGGGAAGCCAGCGGGATGGGGTGAGCATGTTGCTGGCAGGCCTGTATCACCAGATTGCGGTTTTCAGCCACATGGCGTTGCTGGCGCTCCAGCAAAAGACCCAGCATCTTGTCGACTTTTTGCTCACTCCAGCCACGCTTGCCTGTCACATAGACGCGGTAATGCGTTAAATCTGTCCACTGGCGCTGGCCCGGCGTATGGTCCATCAGCGAGACCAGCTTGAGTCTTTCATCTTGCAGGAAGGGTGAAAACATCGCCAGCAAATCCGGCTCAGCCAGTTCCAGGCGCATATGCAGGAAATGCTGGACACGCAATAAGCCAGCCTGCTGGGCAGTACGCAAACCCGTGACACAGGGTTGCAGGGTTTGCATGCGCACACTATCAGGGTCTATATCACCCACGGCAATGGCATCCAGCACTGTGGTAATGCCTGCTGCCGCTATCTGAGCATCATGCGCCAGTATCGCTGGCATGACCGGCCAGTGAACCTTGGGTCGTGGCATCAGATGTTTTTCCAGGTTGTCGGTATGCACTTCGACCAGACCTGGCAAAAGATAATCGCCCTGCCAGTCTTCCCCCGTCAGGCCTGAGACTTCGCTATCCAGCGCATTGATCCTGCCCTGGCTGACTGTCATGGAGCCGGAAAAAACGCGATCTGCACTGACGATGCGAGCGTTGCGTATTGTTAACAAAGAAGGGGAATGTGGACTGGCGTCGGATGAAAAAATCATGGCGATGAAAAAGCGATAAGAATGCCGTCACCTTAGCATGATTTGCCCATGAGCCAGCAAGCAAGGAAGCACTGACTTGCCGACCAGCAATCATGGCAAAAAAACAGCTTACTAACTCAGTTATTGTGACCAGGCAATATTATTTTACTTTTTTTACTAAATCTTGTTTAGTGGATGCGCTTGAATTTCATACTTTGTCTTGTACCATGGCTGTTAGAGTCGGTTGGCAACAGGCGCGAGCTCACGAGGTTAATCACATAATTACAGGTGGAAAATATGATGCGAAAAGCAATTAGTGGCATGACTGCCGTGATGTGCCTGGCCCTGCCCCTGCTGGCAGAAGCGGGCGATACCATAGGCAAGATACGCAAGACCCAGACCCTGGTGATAGGCATACGTGAAACCGCCCCTTTTTCCTATACGGATGAAAACAAACAGCCGCTGGGTTATTCAGTCGACCTGTGTCTGAAAGTAGCCGAAGCCATCAAAAAAGAACTGAAGATGCCCGCCATGAAGATACAGTTCTTCCCGGTCGATTCAGCCACCCGCTTTAGCGCCCTGCTGGAAGACAAGATAGACCTGGAATGCGGCAGCACCACCAATAATGCAGAGCGACGCAAGAAAGTGGCATTCACCATCCCGCATTTCTTTTCCAGCGTACGCGCCCTGGTCAAAGCTGACAGTGGCATCAAGAACTGGCCGCAATTGCGCAACCGTACCGTCGTGACCACCAAGAGTACTACCACTGTCAAACTGCTGAATGACAGGAATGACACCAGCTCACTGAACATCAAACTGGTAGAAGGTAATAGCGACCAGGATTCTTTCAAGATGGTCGAAGAAGGCAAGGCAGATGCCTTCCCTATGGATGACGTATTGCTGTACAGCCTGCGTGCAGAATCCAAGGCACCGACAAGCTTCGCCATCGTTGGCGACCCTTTGTCGATAGAACCCTACTCCATCATGATGCGCAAGGACGATCCGGCTTTCAAGAAAATCGTCGACAACGAGATGCTGAGGCTCATCCATGACAATGAAATCTACCGCATCTACGAAAAGTGGTTTACCAAACCGATACCACCGAAGAACATCAATATGAATATGTCCATGGGCTTCTTGCTAAGGGATTCGCTGCGCTTCCCTACTGACCAGGTTGCTGACTGATCCAGGATAAAAGCTGCATGACCAGGTATGCCCTGTATTTTGCTCCTGATGGTGCATGGTGGCAGCAAGGCAGTCACTGGCTGGGTCGCGATGCGGCAAACGGCCAGTTGCTGCCCCAGCCCGCCATCGCCGGGCTGGATAGCAGCTTGCAGCGAGAACTGAGCACCGACGCACGGCGCTATGGTTTTCATGCCACGCTGAAAGCGCCTTTTCAGCTTGCTGATGGCCGGACTGAGGCTGACTTGCGCCTGGCCTTGCAAGAATTTTGCAGGCAACAAAACCATATCCAGATACAGGCACCCGAGGTGCAATGGATGGGAAAATTCCTGGCATTGCGCCCGACCGGCGACCAGGCTGCGCTGAACGCATTTGCCTTTGCCTGCGTCAGTCATTTCGATGATTTCCGAGCACCCATGAGCCAGGCTGACCTGGCACGCCGCCAGAAAATGCCATTGAGCGCACGGCAAAATGAATTACTGCTGGAATGGGGCTACCCTTATACAGCAGAAGAATTCCGCTTCCACATGACGCTGACTGACAGGCTGGATGCAGGGCCAATTGCAGACAGTCTACATGCTGCCGCCATCCAGCATTTCAATCTGTCTGAAGCCCTGGTCATTGACGCTATTGCGCTGTTCATGGAGCCTGAGGCGGGTGCAGATTTTGAATTGCTGGCGCGTTTTCCATTTGGCTGAATCACGTATCCCCTTCACACGACGAATTTGGCGACATGTTCTGCCAGCAAGGCCAGGGCATGACGTACCTTGGCTGGCTGTTCATCACGGCGCGGCGTAATCGCATGCAAGACCAGATCCGGCAATTTCCAGTCAGGCAAAATAGGCACCAGGCTGCCATTTTCCAAAGCACGGCGGTCATCTTCACTCACTGCGATACTGATACCCCAGCCTGCCACGCATAGCGCATGCAAGGCAGTGACCTGGGTTGCCCGTATCCTGACTGGCAGTTTTATATCAATGCTGGCCTTGCTTGGCCCGGACAGCTGCAAATGACGGGTAGATGCGCCCCCCAGCCACACATGTTGTTCCAGATCATCAGGATGCTGTGGCCAGCCATGCTCATTCAAATAGGCAGGCGCTGCGCATAGCTGGGCAGGCATGCTGCCCAGCTTGCGTGCCACCAGGCTGGAATCAGGCAAGTTACCTACCCGCAGTGCTATATCTATGCGTTCATCAATCAGGTCAACCACGGCATCATCCACCAGCAGACATAAACTCAGGCTGGGATATTTTTGCAAAGGCATCAGGGCTCGTGCCAGCATGCCGCCAAAACCTATGGGCGCAGCGATACGCAATTCACCCTGAGGCTCATCCCTGTGGCGGGCCAGCGCCTGCTCGGCAGAACGGGCGGCCGCCACCATGGCAGCACAACCTTCAAAATAGCGCGCACCCGCCTCTGTCAGTGTCAGTTTGCGTGTCGAACGATGCAACAAGGACAAGCCCAGGTCTGATTCCAGCGCCCGCAAATGCTGGCTGACTGCAGACGGCGTCATCCCCAGCTTGCGGGCAGCACTCGTCAGCGAACCCGCGGTAACCACTTCGGCAAACAGGGCCATGCGTTTGTACTGTTCCATCTCCACTCCAGATAAATCAATGATTTGTTAGCACAGCTTCACAGTGTTAGTGATTTTGACTATCTATTCAAGAAATCATTAAGTATTCAAACTATGCATCACAAACTAAGCATACACACAAAGGAGTTTCAAATGAAAATCGCATTAATTGGCGGCACCGGTTTTGTAGGCACACCCGTTTTGGCAGAACTGCTGAGCCGCGGCCATGAAGTTACCCTGCTGGCACGCACTCCATCCAAAGTGGCCGCGCAAACCGGTCTTACGGTGGTAAAGGCAGATGTGCTCGATGCGGCACAGGTCGCACAGGCGGTAGCCGGGCAAGATGCCGTAGTCAGCGCCTACAACCCTGGCTGGGGTGAAGCGCAAATCCATGACCTGTTCCTGCAGGGCACACAAGCCATCTTTACAGGCATCAAGCAAGCAGGCGTCAAGCGTCTGCTGGTGGTTGGTGGCGCAGGAAGTTTGTTCGTGGCACCTGGCGTGCAACTGGTGGATGTACCTGAATTCCCGGCGGAATATAAACAAGGTGCACTGGCAGCCAGGGAAGCCCTGAATCGCATCAAAAAAGAAGACACGCTGGAATGGAGCTTCCTGTCGCCACCGATAGGCCTGGCACCTGGCGAGCGTAGTGGGCAGTACCGGGTAGGTGCAGACAATCTGCTGCCCGGCGTTGGTGATGCACCAGCGGGCATATCGGTACAGGATCTGGCTGTCGCTATCGTGGATGAACTGGAAACGCCCAGGCATATCCAGAAGCGTTTCACTGTCGCCAATTAATTTTCTTCTGATTGTTCATCATGTCCAATACCATATCGACTGCCGCAGCATCGGCTGCCGCAGCAAGTGCGACGCAAAGTATCAAATCGAGTGAGCATACCCAGCGCCGGTTTCTATACGCTGTCACTGCATTGGGTCTTGGTGCCTTTGCCATAGGCACAGGTGAATTCGCCATGATGGGCTTGCTGCCAGAAGTAGCGCAAGATCTTGCTGTATCCATACCAGAGGCTGGTCATGTCGTCAGCGCCTATGCCTTTGGTGTGGTCATCGGTGCCCCCATGTTTGCCGTGCTGACAGCCAGCTGGCCGCGCAGGACCTTGCTGATCGCGCTCATATTGCTGTTCGCTGCGGGCAATTTTGCCGGCACACTGACTAGCGATTTCCTGTCACTGAATATCGTGCGCTTCATCGCTGGCCTGCCGCACGGTGCCTACTTTGGTGTCGCCACGCTGCTTGCGGCCAATATGGTAGCGCCCCACAAACGCGCCACTGCGGTCGGGCTGGTCATCCTGGGCCTGACCAGTTCTACCCTGCTTGGCGTCCCTGCTGCAACCTGGCTGGGGCAGACATGGGGCTGGCAGGCTGCTTATTTTTTTGTCGCCTCCCTGGCGGTGATCAGTAGCGTGGCTGTGTATTTTGCAGTACCGGATGTACCCGCAACAAACAACGCGAATCCCAGAAGTGAACTGAGCGCACTGGCCAACAAGCAGGTCTGGCTGACACTGGGCATAGGCGCAGTCGGATTTGGTGGCATGTTTGCCGTGTTCAGCTACATCAAACCCATACTCACTGAAGTCACCCACATGTCTGCTGGTGTCATCCCTTTGATACTGTCACTGTTTGGTGTGGGCATGGTGGTGGGCAGCATGCTGGGTGCAAGGCTGGCAGACAAAAATCTGCTGCGTTCCATTGCTGTCCTGTTGCTGTGGAATGCTGTGGTTTTAGGTGGCGTTTCTTTCGTGATGAGCTACACAGTATCAGCCATCATCTGGGTATTCTTGTTAGGCACCCTGGTTGCTATCGGCCCTGCCTTGCAGATACGATTGATGGATGTGGCAGGTGATGCACAGACCCTGGCCGCCGCTTTGAATCATTCTGCATTCAATGTCGCCAATGCACTTGGTGCCTGGCTGGGTGGCGTGGTCATCACGATAGGATATGGCTGGACCTCCACCGGCTGGCTGGGTGCATTGCTGGCACTGGGTGGGCTGGCCGTCTTTGGGCTTTCAGTCAAAAAATGAGTTAAGAAAAAAGTGCAGTATTCAGCGCCCCCAAAAGCAGTCTACAATGAGAATAGAGAAATGGAATAATAGGACTTACGCAAAAATTGTCCCAGCAAGGCGCAGCGACGAAGACAGTACTTTAGTACGGCTAGGAGCTGCAACGCAGTTGGGACGGTTTTTCGTAAGTCCGAAAAGTCCGGTTCGCTATTTTCGGGGAGATTGCGCATGTCCATCACACCAGAACAACTGCAAGAGCTGATGAAGGAAGTGGAGCAGGAAGACCCTATCGATTTTGCTGACCTGCCCTTTGAAGAAGACGAGCTGCGCGCGATCACCGCGCAGCATCTGTGCGATATGGCCGATGCCATGGAAAACTTCAGCAATGAAGACAGGCAAGTCACCTTGCTGGCAGTCGCAGCAAAGCTGGTGCTGGAAAACCTGGTCTTGCATGTGCAGTTATTGCGTCAGCATGACATACCACTGAGTCAGCAAGTGAACAGTCTTTTGCAAAACATCAAAAAGAAATAAATCAACCTTCATTAAACCGCATGCCCGAATCCACACTCGCTGATACCAGGCCAGCACGCCAGTTCCTGCTCATCCCCGGCTTCATGTGCGATGCCAGTTTATGGAAGTTCATGCTACCGGGACTGGAGCAACTGGGACAGGTGCATTTCGCTGATTTGAATGAGGGAAACAGCATAGAGGATATGGCGACACGCCTGCTCCCGGCATTGCCAGACAAGGCCATCATTATCGGTTTTTCTCTGGGTGGCTATGTAGCGCGCCATCTGGCATGGCTGGCGCTTCAGCAAGGCAAAGCCATGAGTGGCATGGTTTTACTGAACACATCAGCACGCGCCAGCACAGCAGATGAAGACAGCAAAAACCGTCAGCAAATCAAGCTGCTGGAACACTATCCCTACAAGGGCCAGACTATGACAGCCCTGCGCCGCGCCCTGCATCCTGAACGCCAGGACGATGATGTCATGCTGGCGCATTTACAGGCCATGTCACTAGCACTCGGCAAACAAGTCTTCTTGCAGCAACTGTCCATCATACGTGCCGATGGGCATCATGAACTGGCTGGAATTACCTGCCCTGCTCTTGTCGTCGCCAGCAAGAATGACCAGATGCGCAGCCTGACAGAATCAGAAAAGCTGGCGCATGGATTAGCAAACGCCAGACTGCGTATCATAGAAGATTGCGGCCATATGTCACCACTGGAAAAAGCACCGGAGCTCATCACCACATTGCATGGCTGGCTGCAGCAACATGCCATTTGAATTTCAGTTTACGGCAGCCAGACTGGTGCATGTTGTCCAAGTGTAGGTGCAGGCAATTCAAAATGCGCGGGTGTCAGACTCATTTTTTCTACTGGAGCAATCGCCTGCACTTCGCCAAAACCTGAACTTGAGGTCTGCAAAAAACTGGCGATTTCATCCTCTCGTAATTCTGCCGCATCTTCATGCAAACCACGTCTGGGCATGGCTTGCAGCCAGCGCCCTGTCTGCGCCAGCGATACCCTGACTTGCCAGCTACCGCCTTCAACTGCGCGTTTTTGCAGGGCCAGCATGGTCGCATAAGCCAGCAAGTAACCTGTTGCATGATCAAGTGCCTGGAAAGGCAACTTGCCTGGCGCTGTACCGCCGGTCGCCCTCCCTTCGGCATCAGCAATTCCGCTGGCAGATTGCACCAGGCTGTCAAAACCACGCCGGTTTGCCCAGGGGCCTACATGACTATAGGCAGACAAACTGACATGTATCAGGCCTGGGTTCAACGCACATAATTCTTCGGCTGAATAACCTAGTTGTGATAATGAACCGGGCCGGTACGCCTGCATGAAAACATCGGCACTGCTTATCAGTTCATGCAATTGCTGTCTCCCTGCTGCATCACGCAAATCCAGTTGTGCCGAGCGTTTTCCACGCCCGGTATCCATCACCAGCGGCATGATATTCGGCAGGTGCGCCGCACTGATGGCAAGTACATCAGCACCATGCTGCGCCAGTGTACGAGCACCTACGGGTGCGGCAATCACCCTCGATAAATCCAGTACCCGCACACCACTCAAGGGGCGTTGTCCATTTTCCGGCTTCCAGGGGATAACAGGGCCATCGGCAATGCGTCTTACTTCAAACAGGGGCAAGCCGGCAATGGCCTGTGCTTGTGGATGCGCCTGCCATTCCTGCTCTGTGCGTATCATGGAAGCGCACATGTCAGCATCGGCGAGTACCTGTTCCAGCTCAGCCGCTTTCCAGCCAGCGATGGCTTTAGCGACTTCTGTACGTTCATCTGCACATTGCAAGACAGCCAGCACACCATCGCGGTGATGCGGAAAATTGGTATGCAATTGTATCCAGCGGCCATCTCCTGCCTGGTAATAGCCTGCTATCTTGCTCCAGGGGTCATCGGCAGGTCTGCCATTGATGCTGAGGTAACGGTCACTCTTGAACATCGCCAGTGCATGGCGTCTGTCAATCCCGATTTTTTGCGTAGTTCCGCCACGCTCCCGCCATAGTTGCGCAGCCATCAGGGCTTGCACGCCTATGCTGGCAGCGGCCACATCACCTACCTGGAATGTCGATGGCAATTGCGCGTTATCACCGCTGAATGTTACCTGCTGCAAAGCCTCAGGTTCGCCACGGCCCATTTCCCACAAGGATGCCAATAATGCTGCTGCCGACATGATGCTCTCCCAAATAAAATCAAATTAGCGCACAATGCGATAAACCGTCCATGCAGGCAGTCTAGGATCTGCATGCAGGCATGGTCAATCTTGATTCTGACTATCAATATAAATAAATCGTGGATAACACTCTCACAGCCAGACAAGCTGCCGAATTGCTGGGCATCAGCCTGCCTACCCTGTATTCCTATGTCAGCCGTGGTTTGCTGCAATCGCATCAGTATCAGGGACAAAGGGCGAAACGTTATCTGAAGGAAGAAGTATTGCGCCTGCTGGCACGTACCAGCGATAACAAGCGTGCAGGTAGTGCGGCAGAATCAGCAATAGACTGGGGAGTGCCGGTTCTTGAATCAAGGATCACGCAGGTAGCAGATGGCAAGCTGTATTACCGTGGCCAGCATGTAGCCGCGCTGGCAAAAACACATAGCCTGGAACAGACTGCATTGATATTGTGGGATGGCGCTCCAGGCCAGAATTTACCATCTGATTGCCTGCTTGCCTTGAAGTCAATATGGCCGGAACTGTCATGCACCAGCGCCGCCTTATCTCTTTATGACAGGGCCATCAGCATACTGCCATTGCTGGCGTCAACCGTAGAGCAGCTTGGCAATATCCATGTTCACCAGAAAGCAATGCTGTGGATGCATCTCATGGCAGCGGCGCTATTGGGTACAGAACCTGATTATCTGCCCTTCCATCAAAAGCTGGCGCAGGCATGGCAGTTAAATGCAGAGCAGGCAGATTTAATGCGCGCTGCCCTGGTCGTCAGTGCTGACCATGAATTAAATGTATCAACCTTTACCGTGCGTTGTGTTGCTTCTGCCGGTGCACACATGGGCATGGTTCTGGTAGCCGGGCTTGCCGCACTCTCTGGCCCCAAACATGGGGGCGAGAGTTTGCGGGTAGGCCAGATGCTGCGTGAGGCACTGGCCTGCCATCCAGACGATATTGTCAACTCGCTCAACAGCCGTTTGAACAGCCACGATGCCAGCCATCATTTTTCACCAAGGTTGCCGGGCTTTGGGCATCCGCTTTACCCGGAAGGCGACCCACGCGGTGCCCTGCTGATGGAAATGCTGGGCAGAAAAGAACATGCAGCATTGTTTGCCGTGGCTGAGGCGGCAGAAGACCTGACAGGTCAAAAACTGAATATAGATTATGGTCTCGTCGCAGTAGAAATTGCCTGCCAGTTGCCGCCGGGTGCCGCGCAAATCCTGTTTGCCCTGGGCCGCACGGCGGGCTGGATAGCCCACGCCATGGAACAGGTAGAAACTGGCCAGCTCATACGTCCGCGAGCCAGATATGTAGGCATATTTCCAGAGACTGATACCGCATAAATCAGGCTTCTGTCGCCGGTGCATCTGGCGCATCTGGTGTATAAGCCAGAATATCGCCCGGCTGGCATGCCAGCACTTCGCAAATTTTTTCCAGGGTATCAAAGCGTATCGCCTTGGCCTTGCCGGTCTTTAATACGGACAGATTTTGTGGCGTGATATCGACCAGCTCAGCCAAAGTATTCAAACGCATCTTGCGCTGGGCGAGGACAACATCTAGATTCACAGTAATGGGCATAGTGTCCTCAGATGGTCAGTTCAGCTTCTTCATTAAGGTCGACACCGATTTCCAGCGACCACAGCAAGAGCAAGAAGAATCCTATCCATGTCATCTGATCTAATACGCGGCCAAGAAAATGCCCTATATCACCAGTACCACCAGCACTTGGGTAGACATAGCTAAAAACGATGGCGAGAAAATCTATGCCCAGCGCCGAAGCGACAAGTATCAAGTTGAGATTGAACGCTCTTTTTGCATGAAAGATGGCCTTCTTATTAAAAATTTCTCCATCATGAAAGCATGTAAGCAATTGATTGATATGGACGAGCACCCTCCACACCACAGTGCACCAGGCGAGCCAGACAAGTCCCGCAACCACCTTTAACTGCAAGCTCAAGCCCTCTTTCAGCTGCGAGAAAAAACCATCGTCCAGTGTTGCGGCTCGTGCCAGGTATCCGGCCACAGTTAAATCTCCGGAGGATACCGTCATCAGGAAAACAGGGAAGCCAATACCACCAATAGCAATAATGGCCATTAGAGCTACCGTCAGGAAAAGAAAATACCTGCTCAACTTGCGAATATTGGCAATCCTGGCATGTTTTTGAACTTGCATTTGGCACTCCTGATTGAATTAGTGATATGAATTCTAAACCAGAAATTTCGAAAAGCAATATATTTTTACTGTTTATCGATAAATATATACCGTTTAATATTACTCCAGGGAAGAAGTACATTAAAAATAGGCTTTTCTCTATACAAAGTCAGATTGAAATTGAGATAGGTGAGCGCAGGCTGATCGGCATTGCAATAAATGCCACAGAAAATGAAGCGAAGAATAATGCACACAAGACACTATTAGACGGAAGTCGAAGCCATCATGTGACATGGCATATGCGGCAAACAGTTCATAGACCGTGTCTAATCCGAAACAATTTTTCGTGTAGTGGACTTAGTTTGCTGTTGAAATTCTCAAACATGCCAGCACTGGTTGCGGGGCAACTATCTTCGAACTCCAGCTTGATTGCGGGATGCTCAATTGTTTGCTCACGTAAATTATCAAGTAACCAGCTCGCTTTGAATTCACCTACATATACTCGGCATTTCCGATCGGCAAAAGTACAGCTTGTCGAGCGATTGCGTATTTGCACATCTTCGCTGATCAAATTTAATGGGACCGTGTTATACATAGAAGCGCTGAGAAATTTTGTGGCATCAGCGAATGTTCTTGGTCTAAAATCCGCAAACTGAAATTTCGCCGCATGCTTTTCTTTGATTTTGGTATTGAAGTATTCATAACTACTCCCCCTGCCCTCAAAGCGGCGAAACACATTATTGATTTTCGCCACGCCAATTTGCGCACCAATAAAATGCTTACTTCCATTTCCATTCGCAAAAGTTGCCATGACGGGAAGGCGCCCTCCCTGGTTAATCAAAAACGCCCATGCCAGGCAATCAACTTTTTTTGTCTGTATTTGAATTTCTTTTACTTCATCAGAAGTCATAGCATCGAAACTGATCTCTTCAGGCAGTCGATACTGATTAAGTATTTCTGGAATTTCGACATTGCTACTTTTAACGATACGCGTTTCTGCCGCGTCAACTGAAGCAATTTGACAGGCAAATAGACATAAAGTGCATAGCCGGAAAAAAAAGTGGCGCATCATGAATGGATAAAGTTGGGATTCTTCAAAATTTTAACGGAAACATCCATCGCCTCGTCTATTGATATGCACTTATTTCATTACTAATTTGCAGATGTTAAAAAAGGATTGCACCAGCAATCCTTTCAAAATGGCAGCTATTTATACGATTACCAAGTGTAGGCAGCCTTAGCATAGTAGTAACGACCATTGAAACCGTAAGGCGAGAATGTACTGTATGGCAGCGTCCCACCAGAATTCAAATTGCCTGCCGACGTCACCTGGTCAGGATATTTGTCTGTCAGATTATCGACACCGGCACTGATGGTCCATTTACCCAGCTTGACGCTGGCAGCCAGGTCCAGCACTGTATTGGCACTGTAAGTCTGGTCCAGTGCCACACTGTTTTGTGGCGAAACAAAACTGCCGTAGCGGGTGGCCAGGCCATGGATATTCCAGTTGGCAAAGGCATAGTCAGCAGCGATGCTGAATTTGTCTTTTGGTGTCGCCTCGGTTGCGCGGTTAATGGTTTGCCTGTCTATCAGCAAGAGATTGTTTTGCGTCAGAATCGCTGGATTGGCAGCAACATTTTTGACTGTCGTGTCATTGTGATTGTAGGCTACTGTAAAGCCCAGCTTGTCTGTGCCAGACAGCGGTATCTGGTAAGAACCAACGACATCAACACCACGCGTCTTGGTATCGAGCGCATTAGTGAAATAACGCGCTGCACCAACCAGTACACCCTGCTGTGCCAGCACACTTTGCAAAGCCGCTGGCAAAACAAGATTGCCAGAATACAGGATGCGATTATCAATATCGATCTGGTAAGCATCGATGCTCAGAGTGGCATTCTTGCTAGGCTGCAGGACTGCACCAAGGCTGTAATTGCGTGATTTTTCTGCTTGCAGCGGTACAGCACCAAGAGCCTTGGCAGCAGCCGTGGCGACACCGAAAGTGCCGGTATCCACCAGTTGTGAACTGCCGTTGATGGTAATCAGATTAGTGGTCGAGATGGTGTAATTTTGTTGCGCCAGTGAAGGCGCGCGGAAACCATTTGACGCCGCAGCACGCAAGGCAAATTCTTTAGTGAATGCAAAACGGCCAGACAATTTGCCAGAAGTGACGCTGCCAAAATCGCTGTAATTTTCATGACGCAAGGCCAACGAAGCACTCAGTTGCTTGTTCAGTTCAGCTTCGACGTTGGCATAGATCGCCGTGCTGTGGCGGCTGAAGCTGCCTGCATTCGAAGGCTGGAAACCAGAGAAACCCTGTGCGCCGCTACCGAAATAAGAATTCGCTTCACCCGCACCAATTTCATATTGGTCGCGGCGGTATTCTGCGCCAAGCGCCAGCGTCAGCGGATTTGCCAGACCAGCAAATTCTATCTCCCGGGCTGCATCAAAATTTGCCAGGGTCTGGGTATTTTTCAGCTTGCCAGCATAAAACTTCGTAGGGCTGGTGGCACCCAGACTCAGGTTGACGGTATTGTTGATGTCGAGGCTGAATTCGCTGGAGCCATAATTGACACTGGCATCCCAGCGCCAGCCGTCGGTACGACCTTTGACACCACCAACGACGGACACATCCGTATTCGTTCCCGCTTCATTTGGCAGAAAGCCATTTGGGTATAGCGGAGTGCGCAAAGTCGTGCCTGTGGAGTAAGCCGTGCGCCAGGTTGCGGCGGCATCAGTGCTGCGGCGACTGTAGTTGGCAAAACCATATAACTCTATATCTGTAGCCAGTGCCAACGATGCATTCACGCCCAGGTTGGTTTGTTGCAGCTTGGGGTCGCCTTGTACCTGGTTAACCCTGCCGTACAAGGGTTCCAGCGGATTACGGAAATCAGCACCGGCGCGGTTGGTTTCATTCTGGTTGCGCTGCTCTGCGGTAAAACGCGCCCAACCCTTCTCACCCAATGCCGTGCCAAAGTTGGCGCTCAAACTGGCTTGTGTGCCATCACGTTTACTGTATTGGCCACCACCCACTTGCACTGCGCCACCCTCTGCACCTTTTTTGAGAATGATGTTGATGACACCGGCAATCGCGTCTGAACCATATTGCGCTGCCGCACCATCACGCAAGACTTCTATCTTGTCGATGGAACTGATGGGGATGGTATTCAAATCAGCCGGCGAAGAACCACGCCCTGCCGTGCCATTCACATTCACCACAGCCGAGGTATGCCAGCGTTTGCCATTCACCAGCACCAGAGTCTGATCAGGCGACAGTCCACGTAATTGTGCCGGGCGGCTGGCAGATGTGCCGTCTGCCACCGCAGGGCGCGGGAAGTTCAGAGAAGGCAGCAAACGGCTCAATACCGTTGCCAGTTCACCAGAGCCTGTCGATTGCAAATCTTTGGAAGTCAGGATATCGACAGGTGCTTCAGAGTCAGACACAGTACGCTTGATGCTGCGTGTACCAGTCACAATCACGGTATCTGATTGTGGTGGGATAATTTCCTGTGCCTGTGCAGACATGGTAGATAAGGCCGACAGCAAGGCCGTTACCAGTAAGGCATTTCGTCGCTTTGGCAGAGTTAAGGCTAAGTTTGAAGTTGTGTTCATACGGTATCGCTTTCCATGCTAATGAGCTTTAAGTTCAACCGATATTACTTCCTTGTGCATAGACGACAAACGATTGTTTTCAGCTTAAAGCATGAAAAAATCGTATAAGAGGCAAACCACTTGCGTCCTTTCTAGCTCCTGAATGCCTTCAGGAAAAACGCACAGGTATCCTTTCCAGCAAGCCACTGCCATACACTTCATGCGATTTCATGGCATCCAGATGGATATAACCTATATGGCAATGACAAGTCGCTTTACTGCAAGTTTCTTTCTTGAGCATGCTGGCCAGCGAGTCTGTAAAAATATTGCCTTTGCGGGTTTTGATGAAGTGGCAGCGGAACAGGTCGCCATTACCTTCTATAGACACCACCTCACTGCCGGCCTTGCAGTCTTTGCCCATGCTTTCATACCAGGGCAGGTTCAACCTGAACAAATAATCGATATCTTCAAGAAAAGCGATTTCTTCTTCCGAGTAATAATCAACTTCACGCTTATAGGCATTGATCCACATATACACATCCTGTGGCAGGCGCTGGCGCAGAGAAGTGATTTGCGGGAAATGCTGCTTCAAACCCACTACACCTACGCTATGACGTATCTGCAAGGCAGCCAGTTCATTGCATTTGCTGACAAATTTTTCTTCCGTCACAAAGTCGGGATGATAGGTAGTCCACAAAGCCGTGGTCTGGGTATTACAGCGCGACAGCCATTGCGTATTCCAGGCCAGATTGGTTTGCGCCGCCACCTTGCTGACATGCGGCAGATGTGACAAACGTATCACCGCTTCCTGATACCATTTGCGCACCAGGGCTTCACCGTAAGGTGTAATAAACACTTCCATGGGCTGGTCGGCACTACTGTTTTGCTCTACCCAGTCCACAAATCTGTCCAGGTCTTTCTTATCCAGCGCCTGCAATTCACGGCTGTTTTTTTCTTTGGCAAAGGGGCAGTATTCGCAACTGTAATTGCAATCTGTCAGGTGGCCGCGGTAAATGACTTTCAGGCTCATTTGGTGACATACTCCTGCATCTTTTGTTTGACTGCTGGCGAAATAAACCAGTGACCGATAAGATCAGAATAAGCCATTCCTTCCCCTTGCAGTTGCATGCGACCGGCACTTTCTTGTGCCAGATTCATTTCCAGCAAGCTTTGCAATTCAGGAAAATCCGCATACACATCCGTTCCATAAATGCTTTGGTAATGCGCAGCATCCAAGCCTTGCGATTTCAAAAAAGACTTGATCAGGTAACGCCGTTTTCTGTCATCCTCAGACAGGCGTATGCCATAACTGGCCGTCATGAAGTCGGCACGTTCCTTCGCAACATAGTCATCGATGATCGCTGCCACATTCGGCTTGGCCACTGCGTATTCTGTCGAATAATGTACATCTGTCGTGTAAGACCTTGCGTTCGTACCCAGGCCTATCATGCCATCTTCCTGACATGAATATTCTGAACTCTCACGCAAACCAGCTACCTGCTTGCGGAACAGGCGCATGGAATCTTGCACATAACCATTGGCCTGCAAAAAGTCACGCCCTATACGGTAAAGTGTGCTACGTATGTCTTCGTTTTGTATGCTGATATGCTTCTTGAATAGCGAAGTCAGGGGACGCACATACAAGGGATAAAGAAAAATTTCAGTTGGTTGAAACTGTACCGCTTTTTGCAGCGATGCCAGCCAGGTTTCTGCAGTTTGCCCTGGTATGCCATAAATCAGGTCCAGATTAAATACCGGGAACTGGTAACTGCTTATTTTTTCGAGCAGTGGTTCCATCACGGTTTCTGGCTGTACCCGGCCTACCGAACGCGCTTCAGTTTCAATGAAGCTTTGTATGCCTATGCTGAGTCTTTGCACCCCATGCTGCGACAGGAAAGTCAGCTTTTCATCATTGATGGTATCGGGTGAAATCTCGAAGGAACCTGGTGTGTTTTTCAAGTCTACGCCCAGCGTATTGGTGTACACCGAGAATAGCTGTTCCAGTTGCTTGGTATCCAGATGGCTGGGTGTACCACCGCCTATGGCATAACCGGCAAAGTTGAAATCGCCGAGGCTATCTCTCACCACTTCAGCTTCCAGCTGGATTTTTTTCAGATAGAGACTGACCAGGTCTTCCTTGGGATGGGATACCGTGAACAAATTACAGAATGAGCATTTCATGCGGCAAAAAGGAATATGCGTGTAGAGATACAGTGCATGTTTTTTTTCTGTCGCCCAGAGTTCTTTTAAATCCAGCTTTTCTTCAAAATTTCTATATGCTGTTTTGTGCGGATAAGAATACAGATAGCTTTGAAAGCGATTGGTCTCTTCCAGATAGCGGCGAAATGTATGAGCTATCTCTGTCATACCAAACTCCCGCGTGTCATATGAAAATCTGCATAGGGGATAGTCCAGACCTTTTCATGCCCCAGCCTGTGCCCTGTAAAGCCGTCTTCACCGTAGGTTGTGCCGTGGTCAGAACTGATAATCACAAAAGTATCACCCATTTGATTGAATGCCTGTAACAAGGGCGGCAACTGGCTGTCGATATAACGCAATGCCGCAGCATGGCTGTCCAGGTTATCGCCAACTGAACCGGGCAGGTAATGACAATTGGGCTGGTGTAATGCAGATAAATTCATAAATAAAAAAACTTTTTGATCAAGTTTTTGCTGCAACAACTCTATGGCAAATTCAACTTGATGCCTGGTTGACTCAGGATCGGTCACACCAAACTCTGGCTGCCAGTAACTTTCTTGAAAAAGATCCGGCAAAACACAAGACAAGGGATTTTGCTTCTTGAAGAAACCAACCCCGCCTATGCAGATAGTGCGGTAACCGATGCCAGCAAAGCCGCTGACGATGTCCGGCGTATCAAAACTATAACTGTTTGTTCCCGTGGTTTCACTGCCCGCGAACTTCAATGAAAATAAACGTTCATGTACGCCCGGCCTGGCAGGAGTAGGAAGAAAACCGGCAAAGAAAGCGCAGTGCGATGCATAAGTAAAAGAACCGGGGGCATGGCGTTCTTCCCAGCCTGATGGCAATACACTGGCAAGAAAAGGCGTGCGACCTGCGGCAAGCTCTTCTTGTGCAATGTCATAGCGCAGGGTATCAAGAGTGATGAAGAGTACGTTGCTCTTACCAACGATCTGGTTCATATCATGCATGCCAGGGCCTCCTCCAGGTCATGGATGCCGGATAACTGATGATCTGGTCTGACTGCCACGGTTTCATTTCCAGGGTTGATGAAAATTGTTGTTAATTGCATGGCCATGGCTGGCTGCATATCATTGATGTAGTCGTCCCCTATCATGACTACACTGGCATGGTGAGCGTAACTCAAGGCATGTGAAAACAATTGCATATCAGGTTTGGCACAACCCACTTCAGCAGAAATGAAGATATGTTCAAAGTAATCGGCAAGGCCAGCCTGATGTAGTTTTCGCCTTTGCATATTGGCTGAACCGTTTGAGATAATCATGAGCTGGTAATCGGCAGATAAACGCTCCAGCATCGCATTGATCACGCTATCTGGCTTGACGAAATCTGGCAATGACATATGATCTTCCCATAAGCTTTCTGCGGTATATGGAAGGCCAGGAAAACCTTGCAATACTTCCTGACAAAAAAGCTTGCGGTCTTTCCTGCCATGGCAGTCCAGTGCAAGTATTTTTGCAAGCACCTGCGACATATCTGCTTCAAAAAATGCCGCCTGATTCCTGCTGATGAAATCCATCACGTAAGCGTGAAAAGCAGCATCCCTGTCTACCAGGGTATTGTCGATATCAAAAAGCAGACTGGCTTTTTTTGTCTTAAGCATGAGTCAGCCTCTGCCTTTCCAGCACTGCATTGATTTCTGCCAGATAAGTATTCTCATCTTTGTGCAGCAAGTTAGGCAGCAAATCGCCAAAGGCATTAGCTTCCAGCAGCACGGGTGATTTATCATTCCTTGGCAAAAGGATATCCAGCCCCGCATACAGGGAACGTGGAAAAGCCAGCATGGTTTTTTCTACCAGGGTATCGATTTCTTGCCAGGTAGCTGAGGGCAATTCCAGTTCATCCACTGCACAGCGCTGGTTGCCCAGATGCAGGTTGGTCATGGGACCACGACTGAGCCTGGCAATGGCATGTCTGCGCTGGCCTGCGATACCCATTACCCGCAAATCGTAAGAGCTGTCTTCATGCCTGGCCTTGGGTATCCAGCTTTCTACCATGGCACCCTGTGCGAACAAGAAATCAAGAATGTTCTGTATCTTGTCTCGTGTAGTATATTTTTTTATTTTCAGTGAATTGTAATAACGTTCACCATCAATACCATGCACTATCTCTACCGTAGAGTAAGCCTGCTCTTTACCGTTTCTTTTATTGTATTCATAAGCGACGATACCCGATGCAGAAGAACTGGAATTCAGTTTGATAAAAAAGCGGCTGTACGCCTGCGCTTCTGCATAAGCGAAAAATTCATCATAGCTGGAAAATACTGGCAGGCTGGGTAGCGTATGGGCTGACAATATTTGTTTGCACAAGGGCTTGTTAAACATGCTGATGATGTCTTCAGGATGATTAAAAAAGTGCAGCCCGGCTGCCTGCTGTGCGATTGATCCCATCAATCTGGAAAACCCCTGGAACCATAGTCGCGGATGATAAATCCTGCCGCGTTCATCTTCCAGTTCGCTGGCATTTTCCAGACCACCAAGGGCGAGTATTTTCTTTTCCACTGCAAAATTTTCACCTGGCGACTCTATCCTTACCGTGTCACCATCCCTGAGTACATCAGGCAGTTTGCACTCACCATTCAATATACCCAGATAGGGGATGACCAGGGCAGCATCCTGCCCTGCTTGCTGCAATGCTTCCTGGAAAAAATGTACACGCCGGTTTTCAGGATTACCTATCAGTACAAAGCGGGATTTCTTTTGCATCTGTCTTTATTCTGTGACTGCTGGATAACGCCATTCATCTTCAGTGTCTTGCTGGTCAGTGACATCCACCAGGATAGACAATTTTTTGAATTCCTTGATCATGTCATTCGACAAATAATGGTAATGCAAGTCCAGCTTTTTAAGCCCGGCTATCTTGCTGCTGTCCAGCAAGGCGCGACCACCCTCGTCGCTGAGCGTGCCCATGGAGAGGTCCAGCGTTTCCAGTTGCTCCAGCACAGATGCCTGCGCAATTTCAATCGCTATCTCATTGGCGATTTCACTGTCTACCAGGCCCAGATGTTTCAGTTTGGGGAACAGGCCTTTTTGCATGAAGGGACGTAAATCATCAAGCTTACCGTCAAAGCCATATTCATCAACACCGATATACAGTTGCAGATATTCGAGACTGGGCAAATGGGCTGTCGCAATTTTTTCTATGACTTCTTTGGGCAGACCACCACATTCTATGGTCAATGCTTTGAGATGCTCATGTTTTAGCGGCTGGGAAGTCAAGACCAGGTCTTTCGAACCCTTGATATGCAAGCGTTCCAGCGCGGGGAAGGCTGCAAACAGATTTGTGTAATCGGCCTGGGTGATCCAGGATATTTCACACTCTTCTGAATCCATGTCACCAACAAACAATTCTTTCAATTGGGGCAGTTTGCCTGGATTGGCGATCAACAGGTTCAGGGATTCTTGCGGGCCTTCTTCATATGCTTCTTCCCACGCAGCAATCACCAGTGACTCAACTTCTGTTGCCTGGCTACTGTCCAGGAAAGCGGTGACTTTTTCCAGCAGGGTCTTGCCTTCTTCTGCTTCGTCGTAACTGACGCCTATACGTCGCGCTACTTTCTTGGCGCTGGCATCGGTTTTTTCTACATAACCCTTTTTGGTTTTTTCACTGATCAGCTTTTCCATTTCCTTTTGCGCTTTTTCTGGCGTATCAAAGCTGCTGATTTTTTCCTGACCTGCGGTACCTATCTTGCCGTACTTCACATTCAAGGTATTTGCTTCAATTTCTATCTGCCAAAATTTATAAGACTTGGAATCCTGGTATTCAAAATAATGTTTCATTGCCTGCCACCTTATGTATGCGGTTAATTTCAGACTGCAAAAATATCTTGTCTTTCACACTAGATAATCGTGTTCACCCTGCGCCTTGTCA
Organism: Undibacterium pigrum; assembly: GCF_003201815.1. GTDB lineage: Bacteria > Pseudomonadota > Gammaproteobacteria > Burkholderiales > Burkholderiaceae_D > Undibacterium > Undibacterium pigrum. The sequence continues at coordinate 98,617 of NZ_QJKB01000006.1, read as the reverse complement.
AGCAAGAAAATCAATTGTTACATCGGACAGTTTTACTATTTACTTTCCTATGAGGGATGGGGCAATTTGCCAGACACAATGCTCTGCAAGCGCGGTCTTTTCGACATTGAAAAAATCATAGTAATTAAGTGCCAGTCAAAAATCCGCACGATTAGTCGCTCAAAATATTTTTTAAAAAAAATTAGGCACTTTCAAAGTAAACGTGTATATTCCGTCCTGTACTTGCATCAAGTCCTTAATTTGTTGGTCCCAATTCCGCATAGCTTTATCTCTCTGGCTGTTCTGTCTTTTCTCCACTGGTTTTATCACTTGCTTACAAGTCCATATTGGGCAATTTCGCCTATGGTTTTATCAAAAGGAAAAAAACATGAGTACTCAAACAGGTATAGTTAAATGGTTCAACGATGCCAAGGGCTTCGGCTTTATCGCTCCTGATGCAGGTGGTGCAGATTTGTTCGCACACTTCCAGGACATACAGTCCAGCGGCTTCAAAAGCCTGAGCGAAAACCAGCGTGTGTCTTTCGAGCGCACAGCCGGTCCTAAAGGCGACAAAGCCAGCAACATCCAGATTCTGTCTTAATCAGACTTAAGGTCCTCAGGGACCTTGCCGGGCGAATTCAATTTGCCCAGTCGCAGCGCTTTTGACTAGTTTAGTAATACCGGCCAGTGACACCACGCAGATAGCATGGGTTGCTGGGGACTAGTCAATCGCATGGCGACACCCTTCACCTGTCAGTGTTTTCGTCCAGTACAAAATGCTGATGCGCAGAATGATACTTACCGGCTTTTGGTACCTTGCAGATAGCATGGATCAAGAGAAAATGGTATTGTCGTTAAAGGATGCATAGTGCATCCTGTGCACAAGACCGCAGAGTAAGCTCAGCCTACTCCAAAGCGCCTTCATTCTCACCGGCTGGTTTTGCATGTATATGTGTATATATATGCGAACCGGGAAATGGTGTAGTGAAGTGTTGAAGGATCTCATTCGTGGTAGCTCCTGTCATGGACCGAACTATAGCGGACCAGCAGGAACAGGCAAACACCCCCACATTACACCGCGCAGATAGCACGGGTGATGCACCAAGCAGTGACACCACGCAGATAGCATGGGTTGTTGTCAGTTTGCCGGAATGAATGGAATGCCCACCCCTGGTGGGCTTTTTGCGTTTACAGGTATCCACATCTTTCTATTCATTTCAAAAATTCTTTCACAACTGCCACCGTTGCTGCCGGATCTTCTTCATGCGGCACATGGCCCAGCTTGTCGAATATCACCAGCTTGCTGCCTGCAATATCCTGATTGAATTTGCTGGCATATTCCGGTGGTATCAGTCTGTCCTGCCCACCCCAGATAATCAATGTAGGCACATGTATGTTCTTGATGCTGGCTGCGTGAGCACCAGAACTGGTTTGCTGGAAGCGCTGGCTCAGGGCATGGCGGTTACCTTCGCGCAAAGTCATGGCGGTATATCTGTCGACCAGGGCTGGCGTGACTTTATCAGGGTTGCCATACACATTTTTCACACTGTTTTCCATCATGCGACGCGGCAAGATATGTTCTGCTATCCAGGCAACTTGCGGCATGCGGGCGATACGAAAACCCAAGGGTATAGAGCTGGACTTGAAAGCATAGCCACCGGCATCCACCAGTATCAGCCGCTCTACCCTTTGCGGCGCTGCCACTGCGACCTGCCATGCCACTTCACCCCCGAGAGAATTACCGGCTATGATGCAACGCTCTACCTTCATGGTGTCCAGCAAGTCGAGGATGAATCTGGCATAGGTGGGGCTGCGGTAATCAGCATCGGCCCTGGGGCCGGTCAGGCCAAAGGCGGGTATATCCATGCTGATGACGCGGTGCTGGCCTTTCAATTCTGCCACCCAGGCTTCCCAGGTATGCAGGCTGGCTGAAGTGCCATGAATTAAGATGATGGGTACAGGGTCATCCTGTTTGCCCTCATCACGTACATGAACAGACATGCCATTGACAGTAATGAATTGCGAAGGTGGCGGTGCCCAGCGTGCTTTCAATTCATCGACAGGTTTATCGGGCGCCCAGAATATCGCCAGGGCTATACCCAGCAGACATAATATGGTCAGGCTCAAACCAGCAATAAAGAGAAAAAAACGCCTTAAAAATCGCTTACCAGGAGATGAGGTATTTTGCATGACTATTCCTCAGTAAAGTCTTGTTGCAAAGCTGCTTGCAATGCATTGCCTGCAATTTGCATGAAAGCGCGCACTCTTGCCGTATTCCGCAAATCCACATGTGTCAGCATCCATAAAGGAGATTGCAAAGCTGCAATTGGCTCAGACAAAGCACGCAATCCCGGCACGTCGCGTGCAACAAATTCCGGCAGGATACTGACACCCATACCTGTCCTGATCAGTGCAGTGGCACTGGGAAAATGGTCGGCCCGTGCCACCACGACTTGCGCAGGCACATGCGCATCGACCCAGCGGTCATATGTTCTGTCCTGACCATCAAAACCTATCCAGGGGAAATCCTGCGTCAATGCCTCCAGTGGCAACAGAGTATGCGGTTTGAGCCTGGCCATGCAAGGCGCTTCATGCCAGCCATATACACGTATCCTGATTTGCCCCAGTTGCCGCCCTACCAGACTGTCAGGTACCTCAGCAGACATGCGGATTGCCACATCTGCTTCACGCCTTGCGAGGTCCACTCTTGCGCGGGCCGTGCGCACTTCGACTTCAATCTGACTGTGCCGGGCATGAAATTTTGCCAGGGCAGCAGGTAATAAATACATGGCAACGACATGGGCGGTAGTGACGCGCACATGCCCGGTGAGACGGGTATCTCCACCGATGATTTCACGTTCTGCCTGTGCAATCAGGGATTCACATTGCTCAGCTGCGCGCCGCAGGTTTTCACCAGCTTCTGTACAGACATAGCCAGTGCGCAAACGCTCGAACAAACGCACGGCCAGCTTTGCTTCCATGGCTTCTACCCGGCGCAATACTGTGGAATGTGTGACTTTCAAGACCCTTGCGGCGGCGGACAAGGAGCTGCCTCTGGCGACAGCCAGGAGATAACGCAAGTCATCCCAGTCCAGGCGTGCGGCATCTGGAGCGTCAGAGATGGATATAGTTGATGTAGATGGACTGTGCATTTATGCGGATGAAAAGCGCAAATTTGTCGATTCCCTGTGCATAGCTTAGCACCTATACTGCCCCGGTGAACAGCATTGCATGGGGAAACAACATGAAGAATAAAACTGGAAATGGCCCCCGATCTGCCGCACCAGACCAGCCTGTCAGCATGTTTGAGAAATATTTTGACAACTTATTTGGCAACTTATTTGGCAACTTATGGGCAAGCTGGTGCGTCTGGGTCAGCAGGCTCAATGCGCGCATAGATGCCCAGCCCATGCCACGCCATCATCGGCTGGGCTCATGGCAGCATATCAAGCGTGAAGAATTAAAACGCGAACATGAATAAATCAGGCTAGCAACTTGCGCATGCGGCTAAGCGGGGCGATCACGCCATCTGGCAAATCAAGCTGGAAGCGTTCAAACACCTGGAAACCACAGGCCAAGTACAACGGCTCACCCGGCATGGTAGCCGCCAGCTCCAGCACGGTGTAGCCTGCCGCCTGCGCCTGGGTACTGCAATGTTCCAGTAAAAGACGGCCCAGGCCACGCCGTGCGGCTGAGGGTTCGACAAAGAATGCGCGTATGCGTGCTGCTTCTGTCGCCGGATCCAGCAATCCGTCCACGCCATGCTTGGCCTGGTCGCCGCCAAACAGGGTCTTGCGTTTGCTCCAGCCGCCACAGGCCTGCATCCTGCCCTGTTCTTCAATGACAAAATAAGTCTGGTCATGGATGAGTTGTGTGTCGACGCCAAATACATGTGTCAGCAGTGCTTGCGCCTGCTCTGGTGTATAAAAGCTTGCGCTGAGCTGTATGGCTGAGCGCGCAATCAGGGCTTGCATGGCGGCGATATCAGCTTCCTTGGCACAACGTATCGTCAAACTGGCGTCCATTATGGTTCCCTTTCATATAGCCCGACTACAAGTCCGCAAGATTTGTCAAATCCCTTCATGCTAAGGTAGCTACCTCTCTGACAAGAAGAATAGACCGTCATCATGGAAAAACTGGATTTGAAGAAACAATTGAAATCTGTTTATCAGGCTTCAGCCACGACTGTGACCGAGGTCGATGTCCCTGTATTTCATTTTCTCATGATAGATGGCCAGGGTGATCCAAATTCTTCTGCTGAGTATAGCGCCGCCGTCGAAGCCTTGTTTACGGTGTCCTATACCCTGAAGTTCATGATAAAGAAAAGCAGTGCAGCGATAGACTATGCCGTCATGCCGCTTGAGGGCCTGTGGTGGGCCGACGATATGGCCGATTTTGTAGCAGACCGTAAAAACCAATGGTGCTGGACCATGATGATCATGCAGCCTGAGTTCATCACTGCGGAAATGGTGGCAGATGCCATCACGGCAGCGGGCAAGAAAAAAAACCTGCCAGCGCTGCAGCAATTACGCTTTGAAAATTTCAATGAAGGACATTGCGCACAAATCCTGCACAAAGGTCCTTTCAGTGATGAAGGGCCAACCATAGAACGCCTGCATCAGTACATCGACGCACATGGCAAGCTGGCAGGCAAGCATCACGAGATTTATCTCAGCGATATACGCAAGGCAGCGCCAGAAAACTGGAAAACCATCATACGTCAACCCATGAAGAAGTAAGTCATTCATCACTTTTGGAACAGGATAAAACCATGCAAACAAAAATCGTCACAGTAGACAGTTTCCAGATCAGCGGCCTGCAAGTACGCACCCGCAATGCGGATGAAGCCGATAACGCCAAGGGCAAGATAGGCCCTCTGTGGGGACAATTTTTTGCCAGGAGTTTGCCAGAGACATTGCCAGGAAAAACCGGTGATGGAAAAATCTATGGTGTGTATTCAAATTATGAAAGCGATGCGAGTGGCTTGTTTGACGTGACTGCAGGCGTTGCGGTGACTTCGGCACCGGCAGATTTCGCCAGCGTCAACATCGCTGCGGGACGCTACATGGTATTTAACTGCGAAGGTGAAATGCCTGCTGCCATCATAGAAGGCTGGGGCAAGGTCTGGTCTTATTTTTCCAGTGGCGCAGCACATGAACGCCTTTACCTGACTGATTTTGAAGAATATCAGGGACCACAACAAGCTGCCATCTACATCGGTATAAAATAAGCGGCAACAACAATTCCAGGAAGGCCAGCATGTCCGCATTGTCCACCAGTCCAGCCCTGCAAGTCAGTTATGAACGCCGTCTCTCACGCGTCACCAATTACCTGCATGCCCATCTCGATGAAGACCTGGATTTGAACAAGCTGGCCGAAATTGCCTGTATGTCGCCCTACCACTGGCACCGCATCTATCGCGCCATTCATGGTGAGAGCGTGGTGGCAACCGTCAAGCGCCTGCGTCTGCAAAGGGCAGCAACCCTGCTGGCTCGTAGCGACATGGCGATAGACCAGATCGCAGAATTTTCTGGCTACCCCAATCTGCAATCTTTCACCCGCATCTTTGCTTCGGTATATGGGCAACCACCAGCGCGTTACCGCAAGGAAGGCAGCCATCAGCAATTCCCCATGCCAGATGAACTCAGTGCCGACCTGCACTTCCCCGTCAGCATTACCAGCATAGCACCCGTGCAATTGCTGGGCATAGACAATACTGGCAGTTACATGAGCATCAGCAAGACCTTCGATATCCTGACCGGCTGCGCCGCGTCACGCCAGCTGTTCAGGGAAGATACCCGCTGGTTCGGCATTTACTACGATGATGCAATGACGGTAGATGAAGACAAACTGCGCTCCAAAGCCTGCATCAGCGCACCCCATCCCTTGCCTGAACAGGCTTTGCAAGCCCCCTTGTCACTGACTGAACTGCGTGGCGGTAAATATGCGGTGCTGACATACAAGGGGCCTTATTCGGACATGCAGCCGGTCTACCGCTGGTTCTTTGGCGTCTGGCTGCCAGCATCCGGTGAAGAGATAGATGATGCACCACCGTTTGAAGAATACCTCAACAACCCGCGCGATACCGCACCGGCAGATTTGTTGAGTAATATTTACATGCCCTTGCGTTAAGCGAATGGAGCCAGCGCTTCCTCATTGAATTCCCTGACCAGGAAATCAATGAAGGCCCTGGCCGCCATGGGCAATCTGCTGGACGGCACGTACAGGGCATACAGGCTGATCAATGGAGCCTCTTGCCACTCACCGAGTATCTGGACCAGCTCACCCCGTGCTACCCATTGTTGGGTGATGAAATCCGGCTGCAAGACTATGCCCAGACCATCGGCGGCGGCTTGCGCCAGCATCTCGCCATTATTCGAACACAGGGCACCGCCTACGCGTACGCGTTTTTCACTACGGCCATCGCTGAGCAGCCATTCCGCCCCGGTCAGGTTATGTCCATAATTCAGGCACCTGTGCTGGGCCAGCTGTGCTGGCTCTACGGGTATGCCATGCTGCTCCAGATAGGCAGGGCTGGCATACAGCGAACGCTTGACGGCACAGATGCGGCGTGCTGCCAGGTTGGAATCACTCACATGGGCGATGCGCAGGCTCAGGTCAAAGCCCATTTCTATGGGATTGAGCATGCGGTCGTTCAGGTCCATGCGCAATTCAACCCGCGGATGCTGTTTCAAAAACTGACTCATGCGCGGCGCCAGCATGATGGTGCCAAAGCTCATGGGGGCATTCACCACCAGCTTGCCTATCGCCTGGGTGCGCCTTTCAGTCAGGGCCAGACTTACCTCGTCGGACAGAGCCAGGATGGAGCGCACGTATTCATGCAGCTCTGCACCCGCACTGGTCAGTGACAGAGCGCGGCTGGTACGGTTCAGGAGCTTGACGTTATAGGTCTCTTCGAGCGAGGCCACCAGCTTGCTGACCTGCGAGCGTGTGACATCCATTTCACGTGCGGCTGCCGCAAAGCTGCCATGTTGCCAGGAAAGGGCAAAAGCGCGAAAGGCATCTAGTCTGTCCATGCAATGTTTCCAATCTGGATACTTAACGAAGACATTTTACTATCTGGTGCGCATTATGGAAACAATCTACAGTACACATGTCTGGACGCCAATTGTTGAAAAATTAAAGCCTTAAAACCCTGAATACCAACTGACGGAGTAACTATCATGAGCAACCCAAAACTGGATTTACTGACAGCCAACAACCACAGCCTGATCCTGATTGATCATCAGCCACAAATGACCTTCGGCGTTGCCAGCGGCATAGACCGCCAACTGCTGAAAAACAATGTGATAGGCCTGGCCAAGTCTGCCAAGGTATTCAAGGTACCGACCGTGCTGACTTCGGTAGAGACTGCCGGTTTCTCCGGTGAAATCTGGCCTGAGCTGCTGGCCGAGCTGCCAGACAACAAGATTTTTGAACGTACCTCGATGAATACCTGGGATGATGACGCAGTCAAAGCCGAGCTGAAAAAATTTGGCCGTAAAAAACTGGTGTTTGCAGCCCTGTGGACTGAAGTCTGCCTGACCTTCCCGGTGCTGGAAGCGATGCGTGATGGCTATGAAGTGTATTTCGTTGAAGACGCCTCTGGCGGCACTTCAGCCGCTGCCCATAACATGGCCTTGCAACGCATGATACAGGCAGGTGCCGTGCCCATGACCTGGCAACAATACCTGCTGGAACTGCAACGCGACTGGGGCAAAAAAGATACCTACGAAGGCACGACAGGCGTGGTGGTTGAACATAGCGGCGCCTATGGTTCTGGCATAGATTATGCAATAACCCATGTACACAAAATGGCTGCACGCAAAGTTGCACATTGAGTGACAATGAGTAGTACCCGGAATGCAACCTATGATCAATCTTAACCACAACTGACATCATGATCGCTATCGCCGACACACTGTACCTGAATGGCCGTTTCACTACCCTGGACAAACAAAACCCTCAGGCAAATGCGGTAGCGATTGCTGATGGCAAATTCATCGCCGTCGGCGATGCCGCAGAAGTGCACCGCCACATGGGGTCGAACACCAAAGTCATTGACCTCAAAGGCCGCGCCGCCATCCCCGGTTTGCATGATAGCCACACCCACCTGATACGGGCAGGGCTGAACTACACCATGGAATTGCGCTGGGATGGCGTGCCTTCCCTGGCAGATGCCATGCGTATGCTGAAAGAGCAAGTTGCCCGTACCCCGGCCCCGCAGTGGGTGCGTGTGGTAGGTGGCTTCACCGAGCATCAGTTTGCAGAAAAAAGGCTGCCAACGCTGGCAGAAATCAATGCTGCAGCACCTGATACGCCTGTGTTTATCCTGCACTTGTATGACCGTGCGCTACTCAACGGCGCAGCCCTGCGTGCAGTCGGCTATACCAAAGACACACCGAGCCCTCCGGGTGGTGAAATCGAGCGCGACAAACAGGGCAACCCGACCGGGCTGCTGCTGGCCAAGCCAAATGCCATGATCCTGTATGCGACGCTGGCAAAGGGGCCCAAACTGGATCCGGATGCGCAAGAGATTTCTACCCGGCTGTTCATGCGCGAATTGAACCGGCTCGGCATTACCTCAGTCATTGATGCGGGTGGCGGTTTTCAAAATTACCCGGATGACTACCGCATCATAGAAAAACTGCAGAAGGCAGACGAACTGACTGTGCGCATCGCCTACAACCTGTTTACCCAGAGACCGAAGCAGGAAGTAGAAGATTTCCAGACCTGGAGTGATTTACTGCCACCTCTGTCTGGCGATGCGATGTACCGTCACAATGGCGCGGGTGAAATGCTGGTATTTTCAGCAGCTGATTTTGAAGATTTTCGCGAGCCACGCCCAACTCCTGTCGATAGCATGGAAGATGAGCTGGAGCGCGTAGTACGCCTGCTGGTAGAAAAGCGCTGGCCCTTCCGCCTGCATGCGACCTATGACGAAACCATCAGCCGGGCACTGGATACCTTTGAGCGTGTAAACCGCGATATTCCATTCAACAATCTGCACTGGTTCTTTGATCATGCAGAAACCATCAGTCCACAAAACATAGACCGTGTCAGGGCATTGGGTGGCGGCATCGCGATTCAGCACCGCATGGCCTATCAGGGTGAATATTTCATCGAGCGTTACGGCAGCCAGAAAGCTGCGCATTCACCACCGGTGCGGCGCATGCTTGATGCTGGCATTCCAGTCGGCGGTGGTACCGATGCCACCCGTGTCGCCAGTTACAACCCCTGGGTCAGCCTTGCATGGATGATCACTGGCAGGACCGTCGGTGGTACTAATCTGTATCAGTCAGATAATCTGCTGGACCGGGAAACCGCCTTGCGCCTGTGGACTACAGGCAGTGCCTGGTTTTCCAATGCAGATGGCAGACAGGGGCAGATCAAGGCCGGACAACTGGCGGACTTCATCGTGCCCTCAGCCGATCTGTTTGCAATTCCTGAAATGGACATCGCCAGCCTGGTGTCGCACCTGACCGTCGTTGGCGGCAAGGTCGTGCATGGTGACGACGTATTTTCTGATCTCGCCCCACCTATGCCACAGGCAGCCAATGACTGGGCACCGACCAATGTCTTTGGTGGCTACTGGCGCGAACCGCCGGTGCAAAAAAACAAAACCGGTCATTTGCAAAAACCTGTACAGCATGCCAACTGCTGTGCGAAACCCTGCCAGGTTCATGGGCATGGTCATACGTCCAGTTGGCTCAATCCCGTGCCGGTATCGGATGAAAAAAGTTTTTGGGGCGCACTGGGCTGTGGATGCTGGCTATGACACTGCCTTCTTCGATACAGACACTGGCCCTGGCTATGCTGGCGAGTGTGTTCGCCTGGAGTGCCGCTGACAAACTGTTGCACTGGCAAGACGGACTTACAGAAGTCCGTACACAACTGCCTTTTGCTCCTGTGATTTTATTATGCGGCACCGTGTTCTTGCAGGCTGCTGGCAGCTTGTGCTTGCTGGCAGCAGCCTTCTTTCCCGACCAACCCATGCTGCGTTATCTGGGCGGCTGGGCAGCGCTTGCCCTGGCTGGTTTCACCTGCATGGCAACGCTGCTGTTTCATGCTTTCTGGCGAGAAGCAAATGCCCGGGATAAGCGACGCACACTGACCGTATTTCTGGAACACCTTGCTTTGGCCGGTGGCCTGTTGCTGGCATTCACGCTTTTACTGACTACCTGATTCACTCACATTCACTGGATACGGACAGCCAATATGCCCACCGACATTTCTTCTGCAACACCAGCAAGCAGCCCTGTACCGGTCTTTCATGCCTGGATGGCACCACTGCTGGCCCTGGTCGCCGCATATATAGATACCCTGGGTTTCATTGCCCTGTTCGGGCTATTCACTGCCCATGTCACGGGAAACTTTGTCCTGATAGGTGCTGCCTTCGTACACGGTGGCAGTGGCATGACTTTAAAGTTCCTGGCTTTCCCGGCTTTCATCGCTGGTGTCTTGGTGGCCAAATGGACACACGGATTTTTGAGCGCACGTGGCAGCACGAGGGTATTAAAAACCTTGCTGGCGCTGGAAGCCCTGTTCCTGTTCTCCTTTGCCATGACAGGTATTTTGCTGCGGCCTGACCTGGATGCCAATCCCGGATATACCGCCATCGCCACCGGCATGCTGGGTGCGCTGGCCATGGGCTTGCAGAATGGCACCAGCCGCCTGAGCCTGTCCAGCCTGGTACCCACCACGGTCATGACCGGCAATGTGACGCAGATCGTGATTGATCTCGTCGATGCCGCATCAGGTAACATTGTTGCGCGCGAACGCACACGCCGCTTCATACCTGCAGTTGCAGGTTTTGTAGTAGGTGCGGTCGGCGGTGCCGTCGCTTACATCGGCATGGGTTTTATGGCCGTCTTGCCAGTCATTGCAGTGTTGCTGGTGTTGATACGCCTTGCGGACCCGCGCGTGTAATCTGCAAGGATAATATCCGGATGCAGATTACAGACTACGGGCCGCATTGCCTAGCCAGGCACGTCACCTTTGCGCGTCACTTTGCCAGAACCGCCTATGGACTTACTGATTTTTGGATCACCGTAGTAAGCAACATCGCCGGAGCCACCTATGCTGACATCAAGCTTGTCCTTGGCCCATACCTGCGCAGAACCTGAGCCGCCTATCTTGATTTTGACATTTCTGGATTCCAGCTTGCCCACCTGTATATCACCATTGCCACCTATCGTGCCAGCAAACTCAGGGGCACTGCCCGCTGCCATGAAATTGCCACTGCCACCTATGGCGACACTCAGGCTATCAGCCTGCAAGGCCTTGACTTGTATATCACCTGAACCACCTATACTGGCTTTCACTTGTTTGGCGACCAGCTTGTCTGTCCAGATTTTTCCTGAGCCACTGACAGCAATCTTGTCCAGATTTTTGCAATAGACAATGATGTTCAAGGTTTTGGTTTTGGGGTAGGTATTCTTTTCCGCGCTACGGATCATCAGATGACCATTCTCGACCACGGTTTCCACCAGTACTTGCAAATTGTCGTCAGTCTCAACCTGCACACCTTCCTTGTCACCCTGGCGCAATTCCAGCATGGCAGGCAAGGCCAGATTTACGGCAGTGTAAGCACTGACGCTGCGGTCTTGCTTCTGGATTTTTCCAGAACCCTCAATACCCTTGCCTGAAAACCAGCCAGCAGTGGCGGGAAGAGTGGCCAGGGCCAGCACAGTGCCTATGGCACCGATTACATGACGACGAGAAATTAATTTGTTCAACTTAGTCTCCAGTATAGTTTGTTGTCATCAGACTATAGTTAATAAGCTAAGTTCCTGCAAAGAAAAACTATCTGCAATCGTCTTTTTGTTTGCCAGCCATCACGGATGGCTGGCAAACAGCAAGGCCAAACCACATTGCTCTTACTTGGATTTACCGTTGGTATTATTGGGCACGCCAGACTTCAGAGGCTTGACCTTGACGACGGCACCCTTGCCCTTGCAAGGGCGGTCAGACCAGATCACACGGCCATCTACTTCACAGCGAAAGACAGGGGTTTGGGCAGATGCCAGTTGGGGCAGCATTAGTGAAACTGCCAATGGCAGCATGAATACGGATGATTTTTGCATGAAATACCTGCTAGCTTGATTGAAATCCATCATGTGCAGACGATCATGTAATCGTCTACCGTGTTGATGAATCGCAGTAGTCTGAGCCTATTATCCCTGCAAGGCAAGCATCACTTGAGTGTTTTTACAAAACGGTAGTAAGCTGCAAGGACCTTTTGCACCAGTTCCATCGAAGTTATCGTGTCTTTATCTCCTATCAACACCATGCTGTTGCCACGGCAGGCAGCAAGGTCAAGAACATACGTTTTTCCATACTGGAAAAATCTGTGAACGCCTGGACTGTCAGTCTGGCGACATCGTGGAATGGGTGAATGATGGCAAAAGCATGGATGATGCAGATACGATGCTGAATAAACCAGAGTGAAAAAAGGTATATGATGCGCTGCACGATAGAAGCTTGCCACCTGCGTGGAACATTTGGCACTGCACGCAGTCATATGTTTTTTCCTTAGGAGAGTCTGCATGAAACAATTTCTGCTCGCCGCGAGCCTGATCGCTGGCATAGGTGCCAGCCAGGCCGCCATGGCCGATGATGCCTTGAAAGCCGCCATTGCCGGACAACAACGCACCCCCGCCAATGCCGTACGCGACAGCGCCCGCCACCCTTATGAAACCCTGAATTTTTTTGGTATCAAACCGAATATGACCGTGGTGGAACTCGCACCCGGTGGCGGCTGGTATACCGAAATCCTGGCACCGTATTTGCGCGACAATGGCAAGATGATCGCTGCCCTGGGTGACCCGGCAGTCAGCAAGGGTGCGGCCAGCTTCAAGCAAAAACTGGATGCTGCACCAGCCATCTACGGCAAGGTAGAAATGGGCGTGTTTGCACCACCAGGCAAGCTCGATTATGCGCCCAAGGGTAGTGCCGACATGGTACTGACTTTCAGGAATATCCATAACTGGATTGCCAATGGCGAGCCTGCCATGAAAACCCTGTTCCAGAGTGCCTATGACACTTTAAAACCGGGCGGCGTATTTGGCGTGGTAGAACATCGCTTGCCAGCCAGCAAGACCCAGGACGACAAAGCCAGCACAGGTTATGTGCATGAAAGCTATGTCATCAAACTGGCCGAGAGCGTAGGCTTCAAGCTGGCAGCAAAATCGGAAGTCAATGCCAACCCAAAAGATACAGCTGACCATGAAAATGGCGTCTGGGCCTTGCCACCTACCCTGACCAACAAGGAAAAAGACAAGGCTAAATACCAGGCCATAGGTGAGAGCGACAGGATGACGCTGAAGTTCGTCAAGCCCTGAGATGTTGGTCCTGCGCGTTTAGCAGGGTCAAGTTTCTGGCAAGTCAGGCAGTAACAGCTTATCATGCTTGTTACTGCCTTTTTATTTGGAATCAACCATGCTCAGGAATTGCCTGTTGTTGCTATTGGCTGCTTGTAGCCTCACTGCTACCGCTGCAGACAAATACCTGGTCGACCAGGAACATACCTTCAGCAATTTTGAATACAAGCACTGGGGCCTGTCCCTGCAGCGTGGCCGCTTCGACAAGAATAGCGGCAGCATAGAACTCGACATGGAGAACAAGACTGGCAGCCTGCAAATTGCCATCGAGGCAGAATCCATCAACACTGGTTCAGATACCTTCAACAAAATCCTGCGTTCGCCCAGTTTTTTCAATATAGAAAAATATCCGAAAATCACTTTCCAGTCGAACAAGATGGTCTTCAATGAAGACAAGCTGGTACAGGTGGAGGGCGATCTGACCATCAAGGATGTCACGCGCAAGGTAGTCGTCGATATCACGCAATTCGAGTGCCGCTTCATGATCCTCTACCTGAAACGCGCTTGCGGTGCCAACGGCAATACCAAAATCCTGCGCAGCGATTATGGCGTAGGCCGCTATGTACCCTTTGTCAGTGATGAAGTGACATTATCGTTTAGTGTTGAAGCGATCAAAGAGTAGGTAAGAAAGCGAAGTATTGATTATGACAAACACACTGCTGTAATACCTCACCTGTCCCCTGTAGGAGCGGCTTTAGCCGCGAACCTGAGTGATGCGGAAATGAGATGTTCGCGGCTAAAGCCGCTCCTACATCCAAGATACTTTTACGTATATCGGATCACTACCGCACCAGCCACTGCCAGCATGATGGCAGCCAGTCGTCTGGCAGAAATTTTTTCGTGCAAGACCCAGGCTGCAATCCCAGTGGCAAACAGGATGGAGGTTTCGCGCAAGGCGGCAATGGTTGCGACCGGAGCCAGGGTCATGGCCCATAGCGCCAGCCCATACGAAGCCACGGAACCGGCACCACCAGCGATACCCAATACATATTTGCCTCTGATATAGGCAAAAAATGCCTGTCTGTCCCTGAACATGATCATTGCCAGCAAGACCAGCGCCGTCAGCAAGAAAATCCACATGGTATAGGCAGCAGGTGCGCCCGACTTGCGCACACCTATGCCATCCACGACGGTATACCCGGCGATGAAACAGGCATTCAGCAAGGCAAAGCCACGACTTGATAATGCCTGATTTCCTTCGCTGGATTTGTTATCGCCAGACAGACTTAAGCCAAGTATGCCCAGCACCAGCATACCCAGGCCCAGCCAGCGCAAGACGGGCACGGCCTCGCCTATGACACTGCCACTGACCAGTGCCACCAGCAGTGGTGCTGTACCGCGCATGAGAGGATAAGCCTGGCTCATGTCGCCATGCCGGTAAGCTGCGGCCAGCAAATAGAAATACACCACCTGCAAGGCCACGGAAGCCAGCATGAATGCCCAACTGCTGACATCAGGCTGGCGTACAAATGGCAGGAGCACAGCACAAACCAGACCGGCGCCAGAAGTCACCAATACTGTATTAAAGTATTTGTTATTGCCTACCTTGATGACTGCGTTCCAGGCAGCATGCAGGAAAGCAGCGAACAGGACAACGAGGACAACCAGTGTTGACATGGATAGGCAGGCGATTGAAGTAAAGCGAGGATATTAACATTCCCCATATCTGAATTGCTGTGCTGCCCCTCATCTTTCCCACCTTGTCAACTTTGCGGACAATTCTGCGCTTTTCATTCAAGCCGCGGTAAAATCATGAGTGCACATGAAGCTGGATTTTTTACATCACACTTTTGCCGTTTTTAAAAATGTCGACAAGCTCACGCCCCGCTCTGAAAGACGACTATGCTGTTATCGCCAGCTGGATAAGCAGCGCAGAGGCTTGCTCGCGCTGGGCCGGGCCTGCTTTGGCTTATCCCTTTAAACCTGCTGACTTATCCACTTTACTGGCAAAGCCACAATCACAGGAAATGGTCCTGCTTGATGCTGATCAGAATGTTGTCGGGTATGCCCAGTTCTGGCCACGCGATGAGCAACGAGTACACCTGGGTCGTATCATCGTTTCGCCAGCGACACGCGGCCTGGGTTATGGCAGGCAATTGTGTGAACAACTGATGCAGCAAGCCATCGCTGAGACTGGCCTGCCAGTGATCAGCCTGCGCGTTTACCGTGACAATCCTGGCGCCTTGCACTTGTACCAGCAACTGGGATTTACAGAGGTCGGGGCAGATTCCAATGAAGAAGTACTGGCGATGGAATATAAAGTCAGGAAATCTCTCGTTACGTAATAGCAAGCCTGTTGGGCTTGCATAAGCACTGAAAAAATAAGACTGACGAGAGTTTACCTCACTTCGTAGTAGCGGCTTCGGCCGCGAACACCTGACCGTGTCGGGCATTCGTGGCTGAAGCCACTCCTACAGAGAAAATCAGCGTTCTCTCAAGTTGAATAGTGAATCCAGGAACTGAAACACTACTCAACCAGCATAAGTGAATGCATCGATGCTAGTGGTATAGCTGGAACTGGTGACGGTACTGACGTATACATATTCACCCTTGGCCTGAGTAGGCGTGACAGTAATCAGCATATAACCACGGCGAGAAGTGTCTATGTAAGTGATGTCATCTACCAGCGCCTTGATGGTGCCAGCCAGTGTGGCGGGAGGCACTACGGATGGTGGAAACACGCTTTCAAAACCGGAGGAAGTAACCGACATGCCAGCAAATTCTGCCCCCACCTGTGTGCCATCAGTGAGCGTCAGTTTATTGAACCAGGCATTATGGCTGTCACCAGACAAGACCAGGAATTTCTTGCCTGCTGTTTTCAATTTCGCTGCTGAATTGAAGACAGTATCGCGGGCGTTTGGATAACCTTCCCAGTTATCGAAGGTATAGGAAATTTTTGGATTCTTCAGCGGATCCAGCATATCCTTTTGCGCCTGGGTTTGTGCTGCAGCCGGGGTCGCTTTGGCAGTCAGATAAGCAGTCACGGATTCTGCGCTGAGGTTTGCCATCAGGACATTCGCAGGCAATTGCACACGCCCCATAACAGTCTGGTTGCCCAGTACCTGCCAGGTCGCTTTCGAGGTGGTCATTTGCGTATCCAGCCAGGCTTGCTGGGTAGCGCCCAGCAATTGCTTGTTCTTGTTGAAGGCATACGGCAGGAACTTGGGGTCAGCTACATCGCGGCCCTGAGCATCAAGCATGCGGTCTGGTGCCTGTTCGCGACCAATGATGCGGGTATCGAGCATGTGCAGGGACAGCAGGTTGCCAAAGTCAAAGGAACGGTAGATTTTCAACAGATTGCTGGTATCTGGTGAACGTATCGGCATCCATTCATGGTAGACCTGGCTGGCCGCTGCCTTGCGTGCGGCCCATGTACCCTGCGTTGCCGGATTATGGTTTTCTGCGCTATCCATCCAGGCATTGTTGGCAAATTCATGATCGTCCCAGATGGTGATCATGGGCATGCGTGCATGCAGGGCTTTCAGGTAAGGGTCCGCCTTGTGCAGTGCATGGCGGGCACGGTAATCAGCCACCGTGACAATCTCGCTGGCTGGTGCAGAAACACGGCCTGCGACTTGCGAAGCAGCCGGTGGATAGACACCATCCTTGTATTCATAAATATAGTCACCCAGATGCAGGGCGAATTGCGCGCCAGAAGAGATTGCGCTGTCATAGGCATTGAAATAGCCAGCTGGATAATCACTGCAAGAGAACACGGCCAGCTTGACCTGATCAACATTACCAACTGGCAGTGTGCGGGTGCGGCCTACAGGGGAAACGCTGTTATTCGGTGCCACGAAGCGATAGTAATACTCTGTATTGGCGGCCAGACCGGTAGCATCAACCTTGGCGGTAAAACCGCTTGCTGAACTGGCCGTGACTTTGCCGGAAAACAGTACGCTGGCAAAACTGGCATCTGCCGCCATTTGCCAGGTCAGCTCTACGCTGGCATCTGTCGATATTTTGGCATGGGTCCAGAGAATGATGCGGTCAGCCAGAGGGTCGCCACTGGCAACGCCATAATTAAAGGCTGCCATCTCGCCATTCAAGACTGTGGATGAACCGCCGCAGGCTGTCAGTGCGCCACCCGATGCCATGACGGCAGCAACGGAAGACATCTTGATGACAAAGCCGCGCCTGGCAATATTTGCTGGCGCTTGCGAATTTTTCTTCTGATCGTTTTGCATCTGGCTACTCCCCTGGAAAATGGAAGATAGTAGGGCCGCCTTGTGTCAGGGATATGACGCTAGCCGGACTTGCTCAAGGAAAGTCTAGAGGGGAGCCTCTAGCAAGACAACAAGTGCCAGCGCACACTTGCAGAAAACTGGGCATAATGGGTTTTTCCGATTTTCTCATTTCCCCACACCGCGAGGCTGCCATGATAGAAGTCCACCATTTAAAAGAATCACGCTCACGCCGTATCACCTGGTTGCTGGAAGAACTGGGGCTGGATTACACCGTCATTTCTTATGACCGCGATCCCAAGACACGGCTGGCACCACCAGAACTGCAAAAGATACATCCGCTGGGTAAAGCACCAATCGTGCGCGACAAAGACCAGACCCTGATTGAATCTGGTGCCATCATCGATTATCTGATACGCACTTATGGCAATGGCCACCTCGCACCTGCCGTGGGTACGTCGGACTACAACCGCTATGTGCAGTTCCTGCACTATGCCGAAGGTTCGGCCATGTTGCCACTACTGCTGAAGCTGTATGTGAGCCGCCTGGGTGAAGCAGGTGCCCCCTTGCATCCACGTATCAACGGTGAAGTGGCAAACCATTTTGGTTATCTGAATGGCGAACTCGAAGGCCGTGATTATTTCGTCGGTGACAGCCTGACGGGCGCGGACATACAACTGTCTTTCGCCGTACAGTCAGCCGTGCGCGGTGCGGGTCGTGAAGCCTTCCCTAACCTGACACGCTTTGTCGATATGATAGCGGCGCGACCCGCTTATCAAAGAGCAGTAGAAAAATATAGCGAGTAATAGTTGTCGTTTGGAATGCGAGGATTGACAGGCACGATTGCATACTCTATCTTCTCATTGCGGCGGACCCTGCAAGCTGGCGCTCAGACGCAAGTCCATAGTGCCTCTGCGGGGTTACCCCGCGGGATAAATTTACCTGGTATTTCATCGCGTGAGCCGCCCTGCACTTCATGCAGATTGGCTCACACTTGACGAGACTGGTTGCAGGCTCTCCGCCGCTCCGCTGCCGACGATCATACGCCACTGCCTTCACTCATGGACATTCCCAAACAGGTCGCTTTAGCCATCGCCGACGCCTTACTGGCAGGTGAATGCAGCCATATCGCCCTGATGAAAAACATGAGCTGGGTCTTGGGTAAAAAATGGCCGTGGATACCGTCACTGTGCCCAAAAATTTACCTGCATGCTGGCCCGCATTTTTATCATTACAGCCGCCATGAAATCGCTGCAATCATACTGGATGATCACGGCTACTACGATGCTTGGCGCGGCAAAGACAAACCGCAAATCAAACAGTATTGCCTGTTGCCCGCCATAGCCCCTGAAAAACCGGCATGGCTGCAAGCCCTGGCCTTACCTGAATTTAATAACTCCGCTGATCTGGCCAGACACCTGAACCTGACTGTTAATGAACTGGCATGGTTTGCCGACCAATGGCGACAGGATGCGCAGGCAGCACCACAACTGAGACATTACCATTACCGCTGGCTGGAAAAAGCTACTGGTGGCTGGCGACTGCTGGAAATACCCAAGTCACGCCTGCGCAATATACAAAGAAAAATCCTGCAACGGATATTGAACCAAGTACCGCCACATGCTGCTGCACAGGCATTTCAGCAAGGCCGTTCGAGTATCAGCCATGCGGCACAACACACAGGAAAACTTGTCGTGGTGCGGCTGGATTTGAAGGACTTTTTTACGAGCATTCCAGGTTCACGTCTGCATGCGCTGTTTGCCAAACTGGGCTATCCAGAAAAAGTGGCAGGTACGCTGGCAAGGCTATGCAGCAATCGCACTCCTACTGTTATCGCCAAAGAAAAAACCCGCTACCTTGCTCCACTCAGTTCTGCACATCTATTGCGCAGTCCGCATCTGCCACAAGGTGCACCGACCTCCCCTGCCCTTGCCAATCTATGTGCTTACCGCCTTGATATGCGCCTGCAAGCATTGGCAGACAGCATGCAGGCCAGTTATAGCCGCTATGCAGATGACCTGACATTTTCTGGTGATGAGCAATTTGACCAAAGCCTGCGACGCGTTATCCCGCAGGTGGCTGCCATCGTGCTGGAAGAAGGTTTTGTATTGAATTACAAAAAGACCCGCATCATGCGCGCCTCAACCAGGCAGCAAGTCACAGGTATCGTCGTTAACCGCCACTGCAATATCAAGCGCGCTGATTACGATACCCTGAAAGCGATTTTGACCAACTGCCTGCGCAGTAATCCAGCATCACAAAACCGCGAAGGACATGCCAATTTTCGCGCTCATCTGGCAGGCAAGCTCGCCTATATGCGCATGATCAATCCTGCACGCACGGCAAAGCTGCAAGCTCTGTTTGAGCAGATCAAATGGCCGGACTCAGCAGTTATGATCTGACTTTGGCTTAGCGCCGGATTACCGCCCAGGCCAGCATCGCCCAGCCCACCAGGAAGGCCACGCCGCCTATGGGCGTGATCGCCCCAAGTATACGCACACCCGTCAGGGCCAGCGCATACAGGCTGCCACTGAAAATGATTACCCCCGCCAGCATGGCCCAAGCAGCCTTGCGCAACAGGGCATTATCCTGCTGTTGCAACATGATGCCCAGCGCCAGCATGCCCAGGCCATGCACCATCTGGTAAGTCACTGCCGTTTGCCAGATAGCCAGCATGTCGGCACTCAGCATTTGCTTCAAGCCATGTGCACCAAAGGCACCGGCAGCCACGCCTGTG
This sequence comes from Undibacterium pigrum, assembly GCF_003201815.1. Taxonomy (GTDB): domain Bacteria; phylum Pseudomonadota; class Gammaproteobacteria; order Burkholderiales; family Burkholderiaceae_D; genus Undibacterium; species Undibacterium pigrum. The sequence goes on along the minus strand of NZ_QJKB01000006.1, from coordinate 78,335 downwards.
AACATGAGGATGGCGGCAGTAGCGATGAAAGGACGTGCTTGCATATCGGTGGCAGGAAATTGGATGAAAGCAGCATTGTAAGGCAAGGCTCAAAAAAAGAAATTTTTGCACGCATGGTTCTTCTCACAGAATGTATGGATAATTGTATTCCACTCACATGAGCGATTCGTCCAAATTTTCATTTTATGCAGGTAAGAGCATGACAAGTTTTTCTGGTATTTTGATTTTCAGCCTGTTGTTTGGCAGCTTGCACCAGACTGTATCTGCGCAAGCCATAGAAAGCATACCTTTAGGTATGCAAGAAGTAGAAAATACCACGGTAGAAGAGCATGGCAAAACTTATTTTGGTGCTGAAAAAGGCAGTATCAAATCCTGGCAAGTTTTAATGTGGGATGGTGAAAAATTATCCTGCAGCCCGTTCCAGGGTTTCCGCAAGAAGTCGTTGCCATTTAACTGGGACAGACAAGATGCAAAAAACTTTCTCATAGAACCTGTTGTTCCTGAATCCGCTTTATTCATACTTAAAGGCTTAGGCACTACATCATTCCAAAAGACAAACTCGTTTTGCAAAAGTGGGACAACAATAAAAGAAACCATCAGAGAAGGCTGGAAAAAAGCCGTCAGCCTTGACGCAAAAAAACTGGAACTGCGTGCAGTTTATCAAAAGAGCGCCGATGCAAAAATATTGCCAGGGTCCATGCAACTACTGATGAGTGTTCCCGGTAAACCTGACAGCATCATACTGGATCGCGCGCCTGGCATGATTTTTAGTGAGCAGAAACTCATGTGGTATGGCGATCTCAATGGCGACGGACTACCAGACTTTTTGATACAGAGAACTTTAATCACGGGAGAAACCGATTACATTCTTTCTATCAGCAACACCAACTGGCAATACACCGTGCTTGGCATCACTATTGATAGTGACAAGCCTGATATGGGATTCTCTTCCGGTGTCGGTGAGGCAGATTATCAGGAATCACAATTACTGAATTCACCACGGCCTTATCCGGTTTATACGCTGCCACAAACGACGGTCACTGCGTCTAGGCAAGAGAAGGCGCGCAAAATGGCAAAATCTGGTGCCATGACTGTCTCTAATTTATTGCTAGTTAACCGCACAGTAAGTGAAAATGCCAATGCAGACAATGAGGAAGCACCCAAGATCTCGCTGGAACCGGCAAAAGCAGAAATCAAACGCGATCTGGTATTCAGCTTTGATGAAGAAAAATATCGCCTGCTAGTAGAAGAACTACCTGTATTCTGCGAACAAGTCCATGGCCCTGCCTACATTTCACAATTATATTATGGTGCCTACGGAGGCTGCCCACGCAGTCTGGTAATCAGTCTCTACCACAAAGGAAAACGCCAGGTCTTATTGGTAACCAACCCTTATCAGGAAGACCCCATGTCCGTGACGGCCGGAGACCTCGATGGCAGCGGCATCTTGTCCATCGCCCTGAGCTGGCAGCCTCACTATAATAATGGCATGTACAGTCAGTGGAAAAAGACGAATGATGGGACGAGAATCATGAAACGCGTTTCGGTATTTCAATCACAGGGATGTTGAAATCATGATCAAAAAATTCTTGTGCCTGACTTTTTTCCTCTTTACAGCAACAAGTGCAGTTGCCCAATCGCGTTACGCCATCATCGAAACGTCTGAAGGAAACATCAAAATAGAATTGAATGCCAGACAGTCGCCAAAAACGGTTGCTGCTTTTATTAAATATGTAAAGGCGGGAATATACAAAAACAGCATCATTCATCGTGCCGTAAAAGATTTTTTGATACAAGGTGGTGAATTGGCAAAAGCAACTGAAAGTGGAGGGAATATATCCCTGCAAGCAGATTTTGCTCTGCCAATTTTTGCTCCAGAAGTAAAGAATGGCCTCAAAAATCAACGCGGCACAATAGCGATGTCCACAACCAAAGTAGGCAATAGAGTATCTGTGCCCACAGGTTTCTTTATTAACCTCAAGGACAATCAATTTCTTGACTATTACCTTTATGAGAAAGAAACCATGGTGCCTACCCTGGCGGGCCCACAGCTAGCTCCTGCGGGCACTGAGATCAGCGGCTATGCTGTATTTGGTCGTGTAGTTGAAGGTATGGCTGTCGCAGATCAGATCGCTCAAACTGCAGTTGAAGTACGTAACTTATACGAGCATATGCCCGTGCAGGAAATTGTGATCAAACAGATTCGACTTAGCGATAAATAATGTTGACTACTAGCGAGTAGAAGCAAGAATTTTCTATTACGATTTTTAAAACCAGGCTAACAAGCAAAACAGGTCGCCCGTGAGCGACCTGTTTTTTCACAACTATCTTAGATCAAGCTATATCAGGCAGCTTTTTGCGCAGACTGTGCCGTATTGAATTCAGCAATCAGCGTCGCTTCCTTGGCCTTGGCAGCCTTGAAATGCCTTTCCTTGACATGACCATAACCGCGTATGTCTTCAGGAATGCTGGCTATCGCTACTGCCTTGGACAAATTATCTGCATTCAGTAAAGGCAGCAACTTGTTCAGGGTCTGCTTGTACTCTACCGGCAAGGCACGTTCCATTCTGCGTTCTTCGGTGTAGCCAAAGATATCAAAAGTGCCGCCACGCAGGGATTTGAACTTGGCCAGTATGCCAAAAGCTTTCATCATCCATGGGCCAAACTGCTGCTTGATCAAGTGGCCCTTGTCATCACGCTTGGCCAGTAATGGCGGTGCGAGGTGGAAGTTGATGGCGTAGTCGCCTTCAAACATGTCGGCAATTTTCTTTTGGAACTTGCCGTCAGTGTATAGGCGTGCGACTTCATATTCGTCTTTGTAAGCCATCAGCTTGAACAGGTATTTCGCTACTGCTTCTGTCAGACGCAAAGGCTTGTTGCCATCGACGAGTTTGCTTTCCGCGGCTTTGACCTGGGCAACAAAGTCACTGTACTGGCTGGCGTAAGCGGCATCCTGGTAATCCGTCAAAAATGCCACGCGCTTGTTGATGGTGTCATCCAGCGTCGGTGCGCGTTTCAGTTCTATGACTTGTGCCGGTGTCACCAGACGCTGTACCGCTGCCAGGTCATGCGCAGCCAGACGGCCCCAGTTGAATGCCTGCTTGTTGAAGTCGATAGATACGCCATTGAGTTCAATCGCACGCATCAGGGCGACTTCTTCCAGCGGTACCCAGCCTTTTTGCCAGGAATAGCCAAGGATGAACATATTCGTCGCAATATTGTCACCCATCAAGGCGGTGGCTATCGAGGCTGCGTCGATCAGATCGACACGGTCAGCACCGCAGGCTTTGCGGATATCGCCTTCGGCTGATTCAGCCGGGAATTGCCAGTTAGGATTCTTGATGAAGGTCGACGTTGGCGAACCATTGGCATTGATGGCAGCATGGGTACGGCCTTCGCCCATGCGGGACAGCGCATCCTTGCCTGCCGTCACGATCAGATCACAGCCTATGACCAGATCAGCCATGCCTGTACCTACGCGCGTCGACTGTATGTCGTCAGCCTTGTCAGCCAGGCGCACGTGTGACATCACCGCGCCACCCTTTTGCGCCAAACCTGTCATGTCCAGCACGGAACAGGCTTTGCCTTGCAAATGCGCGGCCATGGCCATGATCTGGCCGATGGTGATGACGCCAGTACCACCGACACCGGTCACCAGTACACCGAAAGGTGTTTTGGTATCAGGCAGGGCTGGGTAAGGCAGTGCATTCACGTCGAGTGCATTACCTGGCTCAATTTTCGTTTTTGCTGGTTTCTTCAGCTTGCCGCCTTCAACGGTGACAAAGCTGGGGCAAAAACCTGTGACACAGGAAAAATCCTTGTTGCAGGAAGACTGGTTGATCTGGCGCTTGCGACCGAATTCGGTTTCCAGCGGCTCGACTGACAGGCAGTTGGATTGCACTGAGCAATCGCCACAACCTTCACAGACTGCTTCATTGATGACTACACGTTTGGCAGGGTCAGGGAAGCCAGGCTTTCCATCCTTGTCGAATTTTTTCCTGCGGCGGCGTTTTTCGGACGCGCAGGTCTGGTCGTAAATCATGGCAGAGACGCCCTTGGCCACGCGCAGTTCACGTTGCACGGCATCAAGTTCACTACGATGACGCACGGTGACGCCAGCAGCCCAGGGATAGCCTGCACCATATTTTTCTGGCTCGTCAGTGACGACGATGATAGGGCCTACGCCTTCAGCCGCGATCTGACGGGAGATCATGCCAGGGTCCAGCGGGCCATCGAATTCCTGGCCACCTGTCATGGCGACAGCATCATTGAACAATATCTTGTAAGTGATATTGACTTCACCAGATACCGCAGCACGGATAGCCAGCAAGCCCGAGTGATAGTAAGTACCATCACCCAGATTACAGAACACATGGTTCTCGGTCGTGAATGGTGCCTGGCCTACCCAGGTTACCCCTTCTGCACCCATGTGGGTGAAGGTGGAAGTTTCACGGTCCATCCAGGTAACCATGTAATGGCAACCGATACCAGCCAGGGCACGGCTGCCCTCAGGTACTTTGGTGGATGTATTGTGCGGGCAGCCGGAACAGAAATGCGGTACACGGTCTTTGTTAGGGTCAGGCTTGGAAACGGTATTGAGCATCGCTTCCTTGGCTTCCAGATAAGCCACGCGTTCCTTGACGCGTTGCTCTACAGGGTGACCAGCGAAGTAACGGCTGATGCGGGAAGCAATCGCGCGAGCGATCTGAGCCGGGCTTAGTTCATACGTCGCGGGCAGCAACCATTCACCATGGCCAGAACCATGCAGGTTACTCCATTCACCACTATCATCGAACTTACCAACCACGCGTGGGCGGACTTTGTCTTCCCAGTTGTACAGTTCTTCTTTCAAGGCGTATTCAAGGATCTGGCGTTTTTCTTCAACCACCAGGATTTCTTCCAGGCCGGTGGCGAATTCACGCACGCCTTCAGATTCCAGCGGCCAGGTCAGGCCTATCTTGTACAGGCGTATGCCTATGTCTTTGGCGACTTGCTCATCAATACCGAGGTCGGCCAGCGCCTGACGGGTGTCGAGGTAGGATTTACCGGCAGTGATGATACCGATCTTGGCAACCGGGCTGTCCCAGATAATTTTATTGAGCTTGTTGGCACGCGCATAAGCGAGGGCCGCATACCATTTATAGTTATTCATGCGGATTTCTTGCGCCAGCACCGGGTCTGGTGTGCGGATGTTCACGCCATCGGCAGGCAAGACAAAATCTCCAGGAATCACTGGTTTGACACGGTCCGGGTCAATATCAACAACAGCGCCGGATTCGACGATGTCAGTCACACATTTCATCGACACCCACAGGCCGGTATAGCGCGACATGGCGATGCCATGCAGGCCATAGTCCAGATATTCCTGCACGGTAGATGGATACAAGACCGGGATACCACAGGCTTTAAGGATATGTTCACTCTGATGCGCTGCAGTAGACGACTTGGCGGCATGATCATCACCCGCCACGACCAGTACACCACCATGTTTTGAGGTACCCGCCAGATTGGCATGCTTGAATACGTCACCGCAACGGTCTACACCTGGGCCCTTGCCATACCACATGGCAAACACACCATCATATTTCGCACCAGGGAACATATTCACCTGTTGCGTACCCCAGACTGTCGTAGCTGCCAGGTCTTCATTCACGCCAGGGTGAAATTTGACGTGATGCTTGGCCAGATGTTTTTTTGCCTTGGCAGCAGTCAGGTCGACGTTACCCAGCGGTGAGCCGCGATAACCGCTGATGTAGCCGCCGGTATTGAGGCCAGCTTTTTCATCGGCCTGGCGCTGCAACATCATCAGACGTATCAGGGCCTGGGTGCCGGTCATGAAGGCGCGGCCGCGCTCCAGCGTAAATTTATCGTCCAGGGAAATATTGTTATCGATCAGCGCCTGCTGCTCAACTTTGAGGGGTGCGTTCATGGGGTCTCCGTGCTTTTTATCGTATGGCAATGGTGTGCGCAACAAAACAGAATCACCTTGTGAGTGAATCATATACTTTTTAATGTAGATTGAATTATGAAAGGCGAACTACTTCAATCTAGTATTTATGGAGCGCACATTAACATGCTGTATTGTTCAACCCAATGGACAGTGCCCCACAAAAAGACCAGTACAGTATGACTGACACTTACCTAAAGTGTACTGGTAGCTAGCAGTTCCGGCTCAAGAAATTTGTTTTTTATACATGCAATTTCTTTCGTATCAATATCAATAATCTGGGAGAATAGACTATAAGCAGAAGCAGACCCTCAGCAAATCAGGCAGTAAGACAGTGATACCGTAACGCAAGGATTCGTATGTCCGGGAATAAAGCCAGTCTGACCGATAAGATCATGCACCCCTGTACAGTGCTGATGAGTAAACTCAGTTTGCGTAGCAAATTGCTGGGCATCTTTCTCCTTTTGCTACTGCCACTGTTGTTTTTTGCCAGCCTCTCCCTGAGGCAAATCCATACTGAAACCTTGCAGGCGCATGCTGGCTTATTGGGTGTTGAGGCCAATGGTCTGATCATGAAAGTTGTGATACAGACACAAAAACACCGTGGTCAGGTGAACCTCAAACTATCTGGTCAAAATCTGGAAGATGAGCTGCTTAAAACCAGGTCTGAGTTAAAAACCAGCCTGGACCAGCTTGATCTGTTCCTCAATAACAACACAGCCCTGGGCATGCAAGCACCATGGAAAGCCAGTGCGGATGAATTAAGGCAACTCACGACAGGCCAGATCGCCGCCAATGTGAAAGACAATGTTGCCCAGCATAGCCGTCTGATCAGGCAAAGCTTGCAATTTTCTGCCCTGCTCAATGAAAAAACGGGCTTGCTGACGAATAGCGACAGTGCGAATTTTCTTTTGCTGGATATCTCCATGCGCAAGCTGCCAGTCTGGATAGAACATCTGGCGCTGTTACGCGGGCTGGGCGCCAGCTATATCAAAACCGGGACCATGGAATTCCCGGAAAAAGCGGGCATGGTTTCACGGCTGGATGCCCTGCAGGCTGCCATGAATAGCGTGGCCGACCTGGATGAGGCAATGCAGCGCGCAGGCTTGAACCTGGCCACAGCAGAGCAGGCAGCTTTCGAGGCATCGCAGGCATTTGCTGCACTGGCCAGAAAAAACCTGCTGGCAGATAGCATCAACGGTGATGCCAATGCCTATTTTGCCCAGGGCACTCTGTCCATAGAAAAAACCCTGGCATTGCAAACCCAGATGCATGGCAAGCTGAGCGTGATGCTGACAGACCACAGCAGGCAGATGGATTTGTATCAAAGCCTGCTGGGTCTGGGAGTAGCGCTGCTCATCATACTCAGCTGCTATCTGGCGCTGGGCTTTTATCGCGACTTTATCTCTGCGCTGAACCAGGTCGGGCGGGCTGCCCATGCCGTTGCCGCAGGCGACCTGACCAATCATATACGCATCATAGGCAAGGATGAACTGGCGAAAACCGGCGATTTGCTGGAAGCCATGAATGGCAATTTGTCACGACTGGTCGCCAATGTGCGCAGCAATGCCAGCATGGTGGCGCAACTGGGCGAGGGCCTGGCAGCTAACATAAGTGACCTGACTGTCAGGACCGAGCAACAGGCCTCCAGCCTGGAACAAACATCGGCCAGCGTAGATGACCTCGCCGATACGGTGAAAAAGAATGCCGACAGCGCCCGGGCAGTCGACAACCTGGCAGCAAATTTACGACTGATTACAGAATCCACAGGGGACGACATGCGCGCCGCCGTCGATTCCATGAACGGCATACACCAGAGCGCACGCAAGGTACAGGAAATCGTCAGCCTTATCGACGGCATTTCTTTCCAGACCGATATTCTGGCGCTGAATGCAGCAGTGGAAGCTTCGCGCGCGGGTGAACATGGGCGCGGATTTGCCGTTGTAGCCAGTGAAGTACGCAGCCTGGCGCAACGCAGTGCCGATTCTGCCCGCCAGATCAGGCGCTTGATTGATGATTCTGTACAAAGGGTGGACCAGGGCGTTAACCAGATCAGCAATGTCAACATGACGCTGACTGACATAGTCAGCGGCATCCGCGATCTGGCGAATAATATCAATGCCATTTCTGTTGCCTCCAGTGAACAAAGCAATGGCCTGTCACAAATTTCGGAAGCCCTGCGTCATCTGGATGAAATCACCCAGAGCAATGCACAAATGGCAGAACAAGCCAAACATGCCTCCATCAGCCTGGAAGACAAGGCACATGCCCTCACCAAAGCAGCGTCTGCCTTCAAATTATTGCAGGGTACGGCAGATGAAGCTCATGCCCTGGTCAAGAAAGCGGTAGCCGTTTACCATTCCAGAGGCAGGCCAGCCCTGCAAATCATTACCGCCAATGCTGACAAGCTTTTTGCCGACCGCGACATGTATGTATTCGCCTTTGACCGCAATGGCCAATACCTGGCGTTTGCAGGCAATGCCGCCAAACTCAAGGTCAATCTCTTCCATGTAGATGGCCTGGATGGCCGCAAACTGGTCAGGGATGCGTTTGAATTGCCTGAAACCGGCGGCTGGGTCAATTACACGATAGTCAATCCAGTCTCGAAAAAGACTGAAGCAAAAACTTCTTATATAGAAGCAGTCGATGACAACCTGGTACTGGGCTGCGGGGTCTATCAACTGGAGTAAGAGGAAAACGCCAGAAGCACATGGGCTGTGCCGACTGAGGATATAATCACTGCATGAAACTCAAATTCACCAAAATGCATGGTGCGGGCAACGATTTTGTCGTTATTGACGCCATTAACCAGCACATCAATTTCACTCCTGCGCAGTGGCGGCTGATTGCCGACCGCCGTTTTGGCATAGGTGCAGACCAGATCCTTGTGGTAGAACGTCCGGAAAGCCAGGATGTTGACTTCCGCTACCGCATCTATAACGCTGACGGTGGCGAAGTTGAGCAATGCGGCAATGGCTCGCGTGCCTTCGTACAGTTTGTCATCGAAAAAGGCCTGACCACTAAATCCAGCATACGGGTGGAAACCATGTCCGGCGTCATAGAGCCGCGCATGGGAGAAGATGGCAATATCACCGTCAACATGGGCGCACCAGTACTGGAAGCAGCCCAGGTGCCATTCAATGCTGAAGGTCTGGAGTCCAGGCCAGAGGGCAATGACAGCTTGTGGCCGCTGGACATCAGTGGCAGGCAGGTCTGGATTTCTGCCGTTTCCATGGGCAACCCGCATGCCGTGCAGGTCGTAGCTGCTGTGGATGACTTCCCGGTTGCCGTTGATGGCCCGCTGATAGAACATCACCCGCGTTTCCCGCGCCGGGTGAATGCCGGTTTCATGGAAGTCGTGGCACGCCAGCACATACGCCTGCGCGTGTTTGAACGCGGTGCCGGTGAAACCCTGGCCTGCGGCACGGGTGCATGTGCGGCTGCCGTGGCTGGCATACGCCGTGGCTTGCTCGATAGCCCGGTACGTGTCAGCATGCGTGGTGGTGAACTCTCTATCGCCTGGGCAGGCGAAGGCCAGCCAGTATTCCTCAGCGGCCCCGCTGTCACCGTCTTTGAAGGCGAAATTAATTTAACAGAAACACAATGAATTCTACCGATATCGCCACCTACCTGATACAGCATCCGCATTTTTTTGAAGAACATGCCGAATTGCTGGGTTCCATCAAACTCACCAGCCCGGTCATGGGACGTGCCATCTCTCTGCAGGAAAGGCAGATGGAAGTCGTGCGCGAAAAATATCGTGGCCTGGAATTGCGCATGGCAGACTTGCTGCGTATTGCTGAAGAAAACCACGATATCAGCCAGAAATTCCAGCGCTGGACCCGCGCTCTTTTGCTGGCACGCAATGATGTTGATTTGCCGCATGCCCTGACCCAGGGTTTGCAGGATATTTTTGAATTGCCGCATGCTACGCTGCGCTTATGGAATGTCGCTGAAGACTTTACCCATACCTGGTTTGCCAGCCCCACCAGTGATGATGCGCAATTGTTCGCCAAGGGTTTGAGCACGCCCTACTGCGGCAAGAACCATGATTTTGAAGCTGCCGCCTGGCTGGAAACTGATCAGGCTATTGAATCCCTGGCGATGCTGCCTTTGCGCCTGTCCACCACAGGGCCTACCTTTGGCTTGCTGGTATTGGGTTCACCTGACCCCAACCGCTATACCAAAGACATGGCGACAGATTTCCTCAGCAAGATTGCAGATACCAGCAGTGCTGCGCTGAGCTGCATGGTAGATCTATAAGTCTGCATTTTTAAGTCATCGTCCCAATTGTCAGGTTTCATTCATTGAAGGCTGTATGAATACGCAAGATCAGTATCTGGCCAGCTATCTGGAGGTCTTGCGCAGTCAAAGGCAATTGTCCCAGCACACGCTGGACAGTTACCTGCTGGATTTGCATGAGCTGATCAAGCTCGCAGGCAGCACCGGACTGACCAGCCTGACTACCCACCATATCCGTCGCTTTGCAGCACAAATGCATGCAGGCGGCCAAAATGCCCGTAGCATCGCCCGCAAGCTTTCCAGCTGGCGTGGCTTTTATCGCTGGCTGCTGGAAGAGCATGATCTCGCCGCCAACCCGGTCGAAGGCGTGCGCGCGCCCAAGAAAGGCAAACCCCTGCCAAAAGCACTGGGGGCCGATGATGCAGTACGTCTGGTAGGCCATAAAGGCGCAGACCAGCCGACGGCACGCGCCAACCGGGCCATGTTTGAACTCTTGTATTCCAGTGGTTTGCGGGTATCTGAACTGGCCAGCCTGGATGTGGTAGCGGTCAATGAGCCCGGCTATAGCTCGGCAGGCTGGGTTGATATGCAGGAAGGTGAAGTCCACGTAACAGGCAAAGGCGACAAGCAACGTATAGTGCCCGTAGGCAAACCCGCACTGGAGGCTTTGCAGGACTGGCTGGCGATACGTGCTACGCTGGTGAAAGCTGACCCGCACCCACTGTTTTTAAGCGAGCGAGGCACCCGCATTTCTGTGCGCCTGATACAACTGCGCCTGAAGGCGCATGCACAAAGCCTGGATATACCAGCCAATGTGCATCCGCATATGTTGCGCCATTCTTTCGCCTCACATGTCTTGCAATCGTCTGGCGACTTGCGCGCCGTACAGGAAATGCTGGGCCATAGCTCCATCGCAGCGACCCAGGTTTATACTTCTCTGGATTTCCAGCATCTGGCCAAGATTTATGACCAGACGCATCCACGTGCAAAAAAGTAAGTCGCTGCCGATTTAACGCAATACCATTTCCACTCGCCTGTTTTTGGCACGGCCAGCATCTGCCGCATTGGAAGCACGCGGGGCCAGCGGGCCTACACCTTTGGCAATCAGACGGGCATCAGTAATGCCATAGCCTTTCAGCGCATCGACCACGGCCTGGGCACGTTTGCCAGATAAAGTCATATTGTAGTCAAGCACGCCCTGGGTATCGGTATGGCCGACGATGTAGACAGCGGCGGTATTGGCTTTCAGGTATTTCGCCATTTCATCAAGCTGGGGTTTGGATTCTGGCTTGATGACGGCTTTGTCGGTATCAAAATACAGGCCGTAAAAACTGACTGCACCATTGGCCGCCAGTTCCTTGCTGATGGCATCGGCATCGACAGTGACGATCTTTTGCTCCATGGCTTTGGGTTCCAGCACTTCCACCAGCACGGATACGCGGTCGCTCAGGCTGTCAGTGATATCGCCCATACTGCCGCCAGAATTCAATGCGGCATAGACACCCACATAGGTAATGGCAGCGCCCGCGCCTTTTTGCAACAGGGCATAACGAATATCCTTGCCGCCATCAAACACTGCCTGGACAAAACGGTTGCGGTCATTGTCATAGCCCTCACCCTGCACCTGGGTACGCTTGTCATTCCAGTGGTATTTCAGGACCTTGAAGGAAGGGCCGCAGCTATCGTTATCACACTGGAATACCGGTTTGAAACCCTTGCTGGCGAGGTTATCAGTGAAGTTGCGGAACACTTCCAGCGATGAACGCCCTTTTGGTGCCAGATACACAGTACGCGTCAAGGCCCCTTCGGCTTTCTGTACTTTGGAAAACTTCTTGTTGCTACTGTAGTCAGGCTCAGTCGCTGCACCCGCCGGGAAGGAAATCTCATCAAATGCTTTTTGTGTCTGCAGCAAGATGCTGGAACCCTGGTAACGCCCTGTCAGGGGATGGTCCTTGGCATTTGGTGCATCTGTCTTGAATATTTTTTCGTAAGCGGGATCAGCCGCAGCAAAAACCAGATTACTGGCAATGATGCCCAGTGAAAACAGCAAAGTTTTGAAGTTGGTGCGCATGATGTTCTACACTCCCGAAAAAAACCAAAGATATGAGCGAAAGAGATAAGCTGAACATGAAGATAGAAATTTCTACAACAGCTTATTAATGTAGCACAGGTTTTTTTCACAGCAGAATATTCCAATATTTGCTTACAAAAAGAAAAAGCAGCGTCTACGCTGCTTTTTCAGATTGCTGGCTTGCAAGCAAGCTCAGGTACAACTCAAATTCAGCCTTTGCTCAGCTTGACGCTGCTGGCATCTGCAGTCATATAACCTACTGCAGAAGCAAAACGGTCCTTGTAGTTGGCACGTACCAGCGGGTCCAGCGTAGGCTTGACGATGTTATGGATGCTGCCCCAGTCACCTGCGTGCTGGAAATTGCTGGTGATGTAAGTCCAGCCGTTCAGATCATCGACCACGGACAAACCAGTTGCTTCTGCACCGGCAGGCATGGACATCAGGCGTGACAGTTTTTTGGTGTCGACGTTGTAAGCCCACACAAAATTGTTTACGTGATAGCTGCTGTCTTCGCCAATGAACAGGGTACGCAGTTTTTCCGAGAATTTCAGGTTATCAGGCGCGCCTATCTTGTCTGGATTGGCCGTATTACCCAACGCATCGGCAGTGATATCTTCACCTACCAGCAAAGTTTTAGTCACTGTTGGTACCCATTCACTATTGATGGCAGCACCAGCTGTGTCTTTTTGGCCGCCGGTCATGGTATGCGCCAGTACTGCACCGGCATTGACCGCTTTTTCCAGCGTAACGCCGAAAGCTTCATTCCAGGCTGCATTGCCACGTACCATGGAACTTTGCATGTTTTGCAGTGCAGAGTAAGCAATCTTGTCTTTGGCATTGACTGTCGTGCCTTCCAGCTTGGTCAAGGCCATGCTGCCGCCCATCAATGCTGCGTAGCGATGGGTTTCCAGGAAGGCTGCTGCTTTTTCCATACCTGGTTTGACTTTGATCCATTGGATCTTGCCACCGAAGTAAATCTTGGTGAAGCTGGCATCTTTAGGATCGGCAGTAGCAACTTCCATGATGTCGGCTGGTTTCAGAGTATTTGCCAGGTTTTCGATTTCAGCGCTGGTGGCAGAGCCGAGTTTGATCCAGGTCAGTGCAGCACCTGCAGCAGCCGGGTCTATGGAGAAACCTGCGCCTATCTTGGCGACATACAAAGTACCAGAAGACAAGTCTTTTTCCTTGTCAGCCACGAAAATGAACAAGCCGCCGTTAGTTGCATCATCACCCATCAATGCAGTGCGGTTGTCTGGCATGACTTGTACCAGCTCATGGGAAATACGGCCCATGCAGTAATGTTTTTTGGCGCTGCCGGTACCATCAGGATTAACCGTGATTTCTGGCATATGGCCATAGTGGTAAGGATTGGCCTTGTTTTCATCACCATACAGATTGGCGCTATACGCCTTGAACATGGTGTTGGAAGAAATCGTGAAAGCGTCTGGCTCATATTCTTCGCTGGACAAATGCGTGCCCCATGGCGACAGGCTGGAACCGCAAGTAATCCACAAGCCATTGACTTTGGACATGTCTACATTGTGGTATTTCACCAGGCTCAGCTTACCTGTAGTCTGGTCTTGATCCAGAGTCAGGACGGCGATAGGAGATGGCAGTTTGCCATACATGTCTGTCGTGCCGTCTTGTGCCCAGGTAGTGTATTCAAACTGCACTACCGCGAAGACCGCCTTGCCCTTGATGCCGGTGACAGTAGGATTAGCCAGTGACAGCAGGGATGTGCCGTCAGGAGAATCAGAGAAGAACTGACGTTCTTTGCCAGCGACAGTTTTGTCGACGATGGCCTTGTTATTGATATCGTAGTAACCACCTGCCAGGATAGTGCCGCCATTACCATTTGGTACCAGGTCACCAGTCAGGAAGAAAGGCTGATAAGCCAGTTTATAAGTTTGCGAGCTATTGTCGCTGAAGTTGACGCTCAATGTAGAACCCACGGTCGTGGTCGCCATTGCCGCTGCATTGGCCAGCGTAGGAGCAGGCATGGCAGTAAATTCAGCACCGACAAAATTTGCTGCGACCGGCACTACCGGTGTCGTCGCTGCACTTGAACTGCCACCGCATGCACTCAGCAATGAAGCCGTGGACATGGCACCCAGCGGCAGCAAAGGTGCGCCTGCGAGAAATTTAAGTGCCTGACGGCGACCGAGTTGAGGTTGATCTGACATGATTCGAATTCCAATAGTTGATTGCAACAAAAATGAGCCAATTGGAGACCAATTGCGCGCCTGAATTTGTGAAAAAACCTTGCAGTGAGTAAGGGCAAGTTCGGGCAGGAGTATAAGAAGCGAATATGACAGGCAAGTGAAACGGCGCATTTTTTCTTCAGGTAATCGAAAAAAGCAGATCAGAATACTTTTGCAACTGAATTGCATTTTGAGGCATAATGAAGACATGTAGCAATGACGCATATCAGTTTTGCGTCAGCCAGAAAAACATGGACTTATATGACCTCCCCGACTAACCGAGCCAAACCGGCTGCCTCCAGGCACCACAATACGGCGTCCAGCCTACTATCCGACGCCGGTGTGCGTGTGACCGGTGCGCGCCTGAATGTATTGTCAGAATTGCTGGCCAGCCAGCGCGCCTTGTCCCACCTCGAAGTACAGGATGCCTTGCCCGAGATGGACAGGGTGACCTTGTACAGGGCACTGGATTGCCTGACCGATGCCGGGCTGGCCCATAAAATTTCTGGGGATGACAGGGTATTTCGCTATAGCACCGGCAGTGAAACTGCTGGCAACAAGGAACACCCGGCCCAGCATCAGCATGGGCATTTCAAATGCACACGTTGCGCACGGGTCTTTTGCCTTGATGATGCCCAGCAACCACCAGGCTTGCGCCAGCAATTACAGGCTACCTTGCAAGCGTCGCTGGGACGCGGCTTTCAAAGCCACGATATAGAGCTGACTATAAAGGGCTGGTGCGCAGACTGCGCAAAATAGGAATTACGAAAAACCGCCCCAGCTGCGTTGCAGCGCCTAGCCGTACTAAAGTACTGTCTTCGTCGCTGCGGTGAAGTCGGGGTTTCGGACAACATGTTGTCCGCCGACGTAACGAACATCCCTTGCAAGGGATGTTTCTTGAAGCAATAGCCTTGCTGGGACAATTTTTCGTAATTCCTAAACCATACATAAGCTTGTTTTTAAATTTGTTAAGTATTAGAGAAAAACCATGGCATTAATTCCTACCACTATCCTCACCGGCTTTTTAGGTGCAGGCAAAACCACACTGCTGAACCGCATTTTGCAAGAAGACCACGGTCACAAGATTGCCGTCATCGAAAATGAATTTGGCCAGGAAAACATAGACAATGAAATCCTGGTACAGGACAGCAATGAACAAATCGTCGAAATGAATAATGGCTGTGTCTGCTGCACGGTGCGCGGTGACCTGATCGTCGCGCTCAGCAAGCTGATACAGCAAAAGAATGAAGGCAAGCTCAGTTTTGACCGCGTCATCATAGAAACCACGGGCCTGGCCAACCCCGGCCCGGTGGCACAGACTTTTTTTGTGGATGAAGAAGTCGGCACTTATTACATGCTTGATGCGGTAGTCACGGTCGTTGATGCCCGTCATGGCATGCAGCAACTCGATGAACATGAGGAAGCTCAGCGCCAGGTTGGCTTTGCCGACAAGATCCTGTTATCAAAAACTGATCTGGTTGATGCAGAAGCAGTGGCGGCACTGCGTGCCCGTCTGACGCGCATGAACCCGCGTGCACCGATCAGCGCGGTCGACTTTGGCAAGATCGCCATCAGCGAAGTGCTGGACCTGAAAGGCTTCAACCTGAATGCCAAGCTGGACCTGGACCCTGACTTCCTGCGCGCGGAAGAAGCAGAACATGAGCACGATCATGAACATGAAGCCTGCGATGCAGATTGCACACACGAACATCATCATAAAGAACATGGCGAGCACGGTGATCATGCGCCACATGTGCACAACCACCATCACGCCCACCATTCCGACGATATCGCCGCCTTTGTGTTCAAGAGCACGCGTCCTTTCAATACTGGCCAGCTGGATGAATTCCTCGGCGGCCTGGTGCAAGTCTTTGGTCCGCGCATGCTGCGCTATAAAGGCGTATTACTGATGCAAGGTGCAGACCGCAAAGTGATCTTCCAGGGGGTGCATCAAATCATGGGAACTGACGTTGGTGCCAAGTGGGGAGAAAACGAATTGCGCGAAAGCAAGATGGTGTTTATTGGCAAAAATCTACCTAAAGACATATTTATTCAAGGTTTGGAGCATTGTTTGGTATAAACTAGCGGGCTATTGAAGACAGGCGTTGTCTGTCGTGCAAGTGGCGTTCATGCAAATGTCATTTACTTTATCAATAAGGGGAGGATAATTATCCGGGGCAAACATGCCCTTGGATTTGTTCTATGTTTTAACCCGTCGTATCGAAAGTTAGCGAAGTGGCAACTAAATCATCTAAATCGACTGCTACAGTCAGCGCACCCGAAGCTCTGCTCACAGAGGAAGAAATCCTCAAGATGGGCGAGAAGGACTATATGAACGCTGCACAACTGGCATTTTTCAAGGCCCGTTTGCAGCAGCTTGAGAAGGATTTATTGAAGAACGCCGACGAAACCACCGAGCATCTTCGTGAAACCGTATTAGTACCAGACCCGGCAGACCGTGCCACGATAGAGGAAGAACACGCGCTGGAATTGCGCACCCGCGATCGTGAACGCAAATTGCTGAAAAAAGTACAGCAATCCATCAATAGTATTGATGAAGGTGATTACGGCTGGTGCGAAGAGACCGGTGAACCAATTGGTGTTCCACGCCTGCTGGCGCGTCCGACAGCGACCCTGTCACTGGAAGCACAGCAAAGACGTGAAATGAAGCAGAAGTTGTACGGCGACTGAGCTGGGTCTTGTTTTTGTAGCGCTTCTGGTTCTCAAAAGCGTGCGGTGGCAACTGCGCGCTTTTTTATTGTCATCACATGCAACCAAGTTGCATATCAATGAACTTTTGCGCGATAATTCGCTCTTAGTATTTGTCCTGATTTGTTTTTTTATGTTGTCCGGCAATGTAATTTGCTAGCATAATGACAAATTACTGTCGGTTTTTTGCTACATATTTTTTCAGCAAGTTTTTGCTGCCAGATAACCGGAAATTCAAGCTGAAAATGTTACGCCCTTCCCAGTTCAATACGCAAAACAGCAAACGTTGGTTGCTGTGTCTGCTATTGCCTGCCTTATTGCTGACGCAATGGCTGGGTCTGGTGCATAAAATTTCGCATGCTGGCTGGGGCGGTAATCCAGCTTCCGCCACAGTGTCACAACCAGCAGTACTCTCTGGCGCCTTCCTGTCTTTCCTGCCTGGCAGCCAGGATGATGGCAACAGTCTGCACTCTTGTGCACTGTATGATGCAGTCACTGCTGCCGAATACCTGCAACACCTGCCTGATGTTGTCGCCAGTCATAGCGGCAAGGCCATCATTGGCAGCAGCACAGCGATACTAAGCTGGCTCGCTGCCCTGCAAGTCCCGTTTTCTTCCCGCGCACCACCTTCCCTGTTTGCCTGATTAGCGCCCCGGCGTCTGCATTGGCCATTTTGATCATTTTGACCACTCACGCCTGAGACTCACTGATTTTTCAGACGCAATACCTGCGTCTGAGCTTCGTCATACTTTGACTTATTTTTTGCCGAATTTCGCAAACAGGAAATACCATGGTTTTTCAACGCACACTGATTACCAGCGCAGTGCTGGCCCTTTTGACGCCTGTCACATCTGTCACTTATGCCCAGGCCGACAGCGCCGCCGGCAATGCGGCTGGCAACACCATCAGCACGGTCACCGTCACCTCCAACCCCATCAGCAATGATGAAAACATGCAAGTGCTTACCCCGGCCAAGATCCTTGCCGGACCTGAGCTGAGGGCAAAAGTCGGCACCTCCCTGGGGGATACGCTGGGGAGTGAGCTGGGCGTATCGGCATCTGGTTTTGGTGCGGGTGCCTCGCGCCCCATCATCCGTGGTCTGGAAGGCCCCAGGGTCAAGATTTTGCAAAATGGCATGGGTGTGGCCGATGTATCAAGCTTGTCGAATGACCACGCAGTTGCCAGTGAAAGTGCCACTGCGCAGCAGATAGAAGTCTTGCGCGGCCCTGCAGCCCTGCTGTACGGCAGTGGTGCGATTGGCGGCCTGGTGAATGTCATAGATAACCGCATACCAACTATCCTGAACAAGAAAATGACGGGTGAAGGCGAAGTTCGCTTCGGCAGTGTCAATTCAGAAAAGAGCCTGTCATTCTCGCTGGATGGTTCCAGCGGCGTCATAGGTCTGCATGTGGACGGTAGCAGCCGCGACACTGGCAATTACAAAATCCCCGGCAATGCTGAATTGAATAACCCAGCCTCTGCCAGTGGACGCATGCCTTCCAGCTTTACCCGCGAAACTTCTTTGACGGCTGGTGCCTCCATCATCCAGAACTGGGGTTATATAGGCGCGGCAGTACAAACCCTGAATGACCACTATGGCATTCCGACAGCAGAACGTTCTTTCATCGACCTGAACCAAAACCGCCTGGATATCGATGGTTTGCTCAATTCACCATTGACTGGTTTCGACAGCCTCAAATATAAATTCAGTGCGACTGATTATAAGCACACAGAAAAATCCGAAGATGGCACTCCCATCACCAATTTCAAAAACCAGATGCTGGAAAGCCGCATCCTCCTGTCCCACCCATCCTGGGCTGGCTGGCAAGGTAGCTGGGGTCTGCAGACTGAACAGGTAAAGTTTTCTGCCCTCTCCGCCGAAACTGGCCGGGCTGATACTGTGCCCAGCACCAAATCCAATTCCGTTGCCCTGTTCTTTGTTGAGCAAAAGCAAATTGCCGATGTCATGGCCAGCACCGGCATGCGTTTCGAGAATGTGAAACGCACACCAGATACCAGCTCCGGCCTGAAATCCCGCGAGTTCAATTTATTCTCGGCCTCTGTTGGCGGCCTGTGGCAATTCGACAAGTCTTATGGTGCGGGCCTGAGCCTGTCCTGGGCACAACGCGCACCGGCAACTGAAGAACTGTATTCCGCTGGCCCACATGAATCGACAGCCACTTTTGATATTGGCAATGTCGACATGAAGAAAGAGGCTTCACGCAATCTGGAATTGAGCCTGCAAAAAACTCATGGCTTGCTGCGCTGGAAAATCAATGCCTTCCTGAACAAGGTCAATAACTACATCTATGGCCACAGCAATGGCATCAAGGTAGATGAGGCAGGCATACCCGATGCTGACGCAGAATTCACTTTGCGTAACTGGTCACAGGCATCTGCCACCATACGCGGCGGCGAGGCCGAGATCAGTTACAACCTGCTGGGCGAAGGCTGGGCAGGACGCGCTTTTGCTGATTATTCACGCGGCAGCCTGGATAATCAGGGCAGCCTGCCCCTGCAACCTGCGACACGTACAGGCTTTGATATCAGTTATCGCACTGGCGGCTGGCGCGCAGGTGTCAATGTCTTGCATGCCCAGCGTCAGGACAGACTGGCCAGTTTTGAAGGTTTTGTTACACCTGCTTATACCAAGGTCGACACCAGCCTGACTTACACCCATCCTTATCAAAACATGCAATTGACCTGGTTCCTGATGGCCAAGAACTTGCTGAATCAGGGTATACGCCTGTCGACTTCTGTCTTGAAAGAAACCCTGCCACAACCTGGAAGAAATCTCATGGCGGGGCTCAGAGCCAGCTTTTAATGTTAAAAAATCAGCTAAGAATTGCAAGAAAAATGTAAGCAGATGTAATTGACGTTTAGGTTATTAATTCATAAGCTGTTGGTATGGGTGGCGGTATCCGCCCCCATTTCCTGCAAAAAAGCTGCTTTTTTGCAAGGTTTTCGACGATCATGGGACGCAGTTACCAGAACATTCGAAGAAAAACTGTTTCTTGTAGTTGAGCCCAGTCAACCATTGGAACGGAAATCAGAATATACTAAGCACTCGTCAAATTCGCTGCCGGACTGTCAGCGCTTCTTCTTATTTGGGAACAAAGTGGGGATTTTTTCTCTTTTCGGTAAAAAAGGTGTCAAGCAAGAAGATCGCTCCACCGAGAAATCTTCTTCGAGAAAGACGCGCTCCAAGAATGGTAATACCGTCATTGGCGGTTTCCAGGATAGTGAAGTTTTTAGCAATTCGATTATTGCTCAGCGCCATATCGCCCGTGCTACCGAAAGAAAAATTGACGCCATAGAATTTGAAATGTCGCGTGACATCGTCAAGACCCGTCCGCCGACCATTACCAAAACTGACCTGGGTGCGCCGACCGAGCCGCTGGAAAGAAAAGCCCCACCAGTAGAATTCCAGACCACACTGCCGATGATGATGCCTACAGATTATCTGTTAGGGCAAAACTCGGAAATGTCGGCATCTGCCCTCGCCTATAGCGAAACCGTCCCTGTACTTGAAGAAGCAGCCATCCTGTTTGCCAGCGGCCAGAATGAAGTCGCCGAGCAAATGCTGGCTTCTGCCGTGCATAACCACGAGCTGGGCGGTGCGACGGAAATAGGCTGGCAAATGCTGTTTG
This sequence comes from Undibacterium pigrum, assembly GCF_003201815.1. Lineage (GTDB taxonomy): Bacteria > Pseudomonadota > Gammaproteobacteria > Burkholderiales > Burkholderiaceae_D > Undibacterium > Undibacterium pigrum. The sequence goes on along the minus strand of NZ_QJKB01000006.1, from coordinate 57,515 downwards.
ACCTCTACCGTATTACGAATGACCAGCACAAGTTTGAAAGCCTGTCGCTCGACTACGCCAATAAATTTGAAACCTCGCCACCATTGTGGCCAGAAAACCAGACCAGCAACGACAATGATGCTGAAGTTCAGGGCGATACCACGGTGGCGAATGTCAGCTTCCCGGCCAAGCTCGACAGCGGCACCATCAAGTCACTGGAAAAATTGCAGATAGCAGCAGGCAAGAGTAAAAGCCTGCGCCTGGACTTTTCCCGCGTCAAGGAAGTTGACCCCATAGGTTGCGGCTTGTTACTGCGTGCGCTCAAAGGTTTGAAAAAATCCGGCCATGACTTGTTGCTGGTGGGCGCCAAAGACCTGGCGGATAAAATCCGCAGTATCTTGCTGGTCGGTCGCCGTGATGAAACTGAAGCGCCCTGGCTGTTATTGCTGGAAATCTTGCAATTACTGCATTTTGAGCAAGCCTTCGAAGAAGTCAGTATGGATTACTGCATTACTTTCGAAGTATCGCCCCCTTCATTTGAAGCACCCAAAAACAATATCACCAGCGCCATGCCGGAAGCCCCGGTACAGGAAGAGGCGACTGACCGCTACATGATGCCAAAAGTGGTCGAAGGCAAGACAGAGTTCCTGATTTCCAATATCGCTCTGCAGGCTGAACAACATAATCCCTTGATCCTCGATTGCACCCGTCTGGAACGTGTGGAATTTGGTGCCTCGGCGCAATTGCTGAATGGCCTTGCGCCTATCGCCAGCAAAGCTGGTATGAATATACGCTTTGAAGGCGTCAATTATCTGGTCATGATGTTGTTCAATGCCATGGGCCTGAAAAACATCGCCAGCATCATCCCCCGCAAGCATTAATAACCTGTAAGCAACTCGGTATTTCCTTGTCACAGGTGCTGCATGCACCATGTTTGATGACGCTTGCAATTCAGAAAAAACACCCCACTTTCAACAAAACAGGCAATTTGGCCTGCTTTCACTGCCCCTTACTGGCACTGGCCTATGGCTGTATCGCCTGGCAGGAATAGCACTATTTTCTGAGGTTCATATGGAACAATTTCACGGCACCACCATTTTGACGGTGCGACGCGGCAATCTGGTTGCCCTGGGCGGCGATGGTCAGGTAACTCTGGGCAATATCGTCATGAAGGGCACTGCCCGCAAGGTGCGCAAGCTGTATCACAACAAGGTACTGGCTGGTTTTGCTGGCGGTACGGCTGACGCTTTCACGCTAATAGAACGTTTTGAATCCAAGCTGGAAAAACACCAGGGCCATCTGATGCGCGCCTCGGTAGAACTAGCAAAAGACTGGCGCACTGACCGTATGCTGCGCCGCCTGGAAGCCATGCTGCTGGTGGCTGACAAGGATACGACACTGGTTATCACCGGTAATGGCGATGTACTGGAACCCAACCAGGGTATAGGCGCAATCGGCTCTGGTGGCACCTTCGCCCAGTCTGCAGCGATTGCCCTGTTTGAAAATACCGATTTGTCACCTGTCGACATCGTCAGGAAATCCCTGACTATTGCTGGCGAGTTGTGCATTTATACCAACTTGTCACACACCATAGAAACACTGGAATAAATTGGAATAATCATGAACATGACCCCGCAAGAGATCGTCTCTGAACTTGATAAACATGTGGTTGGCCAGTCCAAGGCCAAGCGCGCCGTTGCCATCGCCCTGCGTAACCGCTGGCGTCGTCAACAGGTGCAGGAACCGCTGCGCCATGAAATTACGCCCAAGAATATCCTGATGATAGGCCCGACAGGCGTTGGCAAAACCGAAATCGCCCGTCGCCTGGCCAAGCTGGCTGATGCGCCCTTTATCAAGATCGAAGCCACCAAATTCACTGAAGTTGGTTATGTAGGCCGCGATGTGGATACCATCATCCGCGACCTGGTCGATATCGGCATCAAGCAAACCCGCGAGACTGCTACCCGCAAGGTACGTGCCCGTGCCGAAGATGCGGCTGAAGACCGCATACTCGATATCCTGTTGCCGCCTGCGCGCGACTTTGGCTTCCAGCCTAGTGAAACCGAGACTGCAACGCCTGATAACACCACTCGCCAGACTTTCCGCAAGCGTCTGCGTGAAGGTGCGCTGGATGACAAGGAAGTTGAAATCGAAGTAGCCGAAGGCGTGACTCATATGGAAATCATGGCCCCACCTGGCATGGAAGAAATGACCGAGCAGATCAAGACTATGTTCTCGGGCATGGGCAATGGCCGCAAGAAATCACGCAAGCTGAAAATCAAGGAAGCAATGAAGTTCCTGATTGAAGAAGAAGCAGGCAAGCTGGTCAATGAAGAAGAACTGAAACAGGATGCGATCCGCAATGTAGAGCAAAACGGCATCGTCTTCCTCGATGAGATTGACAAGATCGCTTCACGTTCAGAAACTGGTGGCGCTGAAGTCTCACGAGCAGGTGTCCAGCGTGACTTGCTGCCACTGGTAGAAGGTACGACGGTGAATACCAAGTATGGCATGGTCAAGACTGACCATATCCTGTTCATTGCATCTGGCGCTTTCCACCTGGCCAAGCCGTCTGACCTGATCCCTGAGTTGCAGGGCCGTTTCCCTATCCGCGTGGAGCTGGAATCTTTGTCCATCGCTGATTTTGAACGTATTCTGACAGGCACAGATGCCTGCCTGACACGTCAATACCAGGCCTTGCTGGCAACAGAAGAAGTACAGATAGACTTCACGCCTGAAGGCGTAGAACGCCTGGCCGGTATCGCTTATTCTGTCAATGAAACGACAGAAAATATCGGCGCCCGTCGTCTCTACACCGTCATGGAAAAGCTGCTGGAAGAAATTTCCTTCGATGCCCACCAGAATAGCGGCAAGACTGTCACCATCGATGCTGCCTACGTCAATGAACGTCTGGAAGCCTTGTCGGTGAATGAAGATCTGTCACGCTACGTGCTGTAATTTGTAATATGTGAATCCGGGGTTCAAGATGGCTAACAAGGCACTGGCAACAAGACAACGCATGCAGTTTCGCGTTGAACCATCTCAAATCCCGGCCCATGGGAAGAATAATAAGGCAAGGAAAGTCTTGCCTGATTACCTGACTGCGAAAAGAAAACCCAAACCTCTATCTACACCTGCTACTGCCACCCAAAAACCGGACAGTCAGGAAGAAAATTAAAAACTCTCCAGGAACGCCCATGTTTGTTACCCCTGCTGCCAGCGATAAACCCGATTACCCCATGCTGGCGCGCCAGCTGGCCAGCGTACTAGAAGGTGAACGCAATCTCATCACCAATGCAGCCCAGTTTTCTGCCTTCATCTATAGCAGCATCACTGATTTGAACTGGGCAGGTTTTTACCTGTGCGCCCCAGCCAGCAAGCCGGATGCAGAGTTTCCCAATGATCTGTTGTTAGGGCCATTCCAGGGCAAGGTTGCCTGCACCCGCATCCCTTTCAAGCGTGGCGTATGTGGAACTGCGGCAGCGGAAAGACGTACCGTGCTGGTGGAAGACGTGCATGCATTCCCTGGCCATATCGCCTGTGATTCTGCCTCGAATTCTGAAATCGTCATCCCCTTGATCAAGGATGGTGAAATTTACGGTGTGTTTGATATCGACAGCCCGCGCCTGAAACGCTTTGATGCAGAAGACCAGTTGGGTCTGGAAAACCTTCTTGCCATCTTTACAGCAGCAACAGATTTAAAATAATAGCAATACCAGTGCCCTGTGGAATCAGCCAGAATGTGGCGAGGGGCAGACAAAGACCATGGCGCTCATGGTCTTTTTTGTTAAGCTATGTCAAAACTGCCTAATTCCTGTCTTTGCCCGCTCTTTGTCGTTCTACACTGAGTTTATTGAAACTGAGCAAAACTCAGAAGACCCAGGGAGATGGCATCATGGCAGGATGCAGACGCCGGAAAATGCTACACATGCACAGGCAGCCTTTGCGCAGGCGTGATGTACTGACACGCTTCATGGTCGACCTTGGCATCCATTATCTTGAAGTTATGGGCATTGCCAAGGCCATGCATTTTTTACGCAGGCACCATGTGCCTGATACTGTCATCACCCGCGTCTTGCATTCACCAGACTTTCGTCGGCGCTATTAAAACCTGTCTATGATCTTAAGCGCGAGCGCAATCGAAATTAAAGCGGGGTTCATGCGCTGCTCAAAATGCTCATGTACTAGAGTACATTCCGCTTTTTGCGCTGCGTTTTAGTTACGCTGACCCCGCTGACACTCGCTCGCTACAGATCATAAACAGGTTTTGGATCCATTAATGCGTTTCCTAATGTGTTTCCTGTTTTGCATCCCTGGCCAATAGACGACTGATCATTTCCTGCAGGGATATGCCGTCAAACAAGACGCCTGCCACTGCATCGGTAATCGGCATTTGTATGCTCTTGCTTTGCGCCAGGGTATGCACTGCCTGGGCACAGCGTACACCTTCGGCGACATGACCCAGCTCCTGGACGATAACATCCAGTGATTTACCCTGGGCCAGTGCCAGGCCTACTTTGCGGTTACGCGACAGGTCACCGGTACAGGTCAAAATCAAGTCACCTACACCTGTCAGGCCCATCAGGGTTTCTGAACGGCCACCGAGAGCCACACCCAGACGGCTGATTTCTGCCAGGCCACGGGTAATCAGTGCCGCACGCGCATTCAGGCCCAGGCCCAGGCCATCGGCCACGCCTGTGGCAATCGCCAGAATATTTTTGACAGCACCACCAACCTCGACACCAACAACGTCATCGCTGGAATACACACGCATGGCATTCACATGCAGGGCTTGTACTACCAGTTGACTGAGATCTTTCGATTTCGAGGCTATCGTCAGTGCACATGGCAGCCCCCTGGCGACTTCCTGCGCAAACGAGGGACCAGACAGAGCACCGAAAGCCACGCCCTGCCCCAGCACCTGTTCTGCCACCTGATGCGGCAATAACTGAGTGGACTCTTCAAAGCCCTTACACAGCCAGATGATGTTATTCGGCTGGTAGGCACGGCAGGCTTCCAGCGTGGGGCGCAAACCCGAAACGGAGGTGGCAATCACCAGCAAACCATCGGGGCCGGCAGCATGTGCCATGGCGGCAGCAAAATCAGCCGTGACTTGCAGGCTGTCAGGGAAAGGAAAGCCATGTAAATAATCATTATTTTGCCTTGCTGTCTGCATGGCAGACATGGCGGCCTGATTACGCCCCCACAGCAGGACATTATTTTTTGCTGCAAAGGCAATTGCCATTGCCGTGCCCCAGGCACCTGCACCCAATACACTGATATTCATGCTTATCCCTGACTCCTGCTTATCTGATATAACCGGGTAGATGTAAAAAAAGGACAGCAGGCTGTCCTTTTTTGCAAACTGTCATCTGCCTATACATTCAGTCCAGGCACTACAAACCCCAGACTTCATTGACTTTGACGAAACCAAGCTGGCCATCACGGTGTTTCACTTTGACCCAGCCAGCGACTGCAGGCTCGGCCATTTCCAGCAAGACATGCTTGTCGGCACTGAACACCAGGGCAGACGACTCATCTGCAGCTGCCCTGACCTTGGCATTGGCGGCACGAACGATGAGGCTGCGACGGGTGATCAAGTCTTTTGACTCGACCCAGCTCATGTCGCCGCTGACATCACGGACTTTACTCCATGCGCCGGAAGTAAATACTACTTCCACCGGCATGCCACGAGGTGCCACTGCCAGCTTACCGCCTTTGACAGACGGGGCATCGTACAGTATCACCGGTGAAGCACCGATAGCGCGAAACTCCAGAGCCTGTGCAGCACTACTCGCAAGCAGCGTCAATAACAGCAGAGGCAAGGGCGTCAGCAGGCGTCGCATGGATATCCTTCTCATGCCAATCCGGCGCTAGCCGGATCAGTATCAATTAATTACTGAATTGTCGTAGGCGCTTCAGTGTTGGCATTTGCCTGTTCAGCAGCAATTGTCAAACGTTGTGCATAGAAAGCTTCGAAATTGATTTCCGACAGGTGGATAGGAGGGAAACCAGCACGTGTGATCGCATCCGCTACGTTGGAACGCAGGTATGGATAAACGATGTTCGGGCAGCCGATACCCAGCAGAGGATCGAGTTGATCTTCAGGGATATTGCGCGCTTCGAAAATACCAGCTTGCTTGCCTTCAACCAGGAAAGCCACTTTTTCGCCGACTTTTGCAGTAACAGTCACTGTTACTGTGGCTTCGTAGATGCCATCTGCCAGTTTTTCAGAGCCGACATCAACGGACACTTCTATGCCAGGCGCTTCTTGTTCCAGGAAAATTGCTGGAGAATTAGGCTGTTCAAGCGACAAATCTTTCAGATAAACGCGTTGAATTTGGAATACGGGCTGCAGATTTTCGTCAGACATGTGAAACTTTCTAAAATTCTAAAAGATTAATAATGAACAGCGAGACTGGCAGATAAGGCCGTTTCCAGCCATTTCAAGATCGCAGCGCGCTATTGTAGCAAGTAGTCTGCAAAAACAGCAATTTACCTCGCAATGCCGTAGAAAATCCGGCAAAAACCTGCTTTTAATCAACTGGATTTAGCAAAGGGTCGAGTTTACCCGCCCTGTCGAGGGCAGAAATATCATCGAAACCACCTACGTGGGTGTCGCCTATATAGATTTGTGGCACGGTGCGGCGACCGGTTTTCTTCATCATCGCTTCGCGCACTCCCGGTTCGAGATCAACCCGGATTTTTTCAATCTCGTCCACACCCTTGGACTTCAACAGACGTTCAGCCATGGTGCAATAGGGGCAAACGGCTGTGGTATACATGATTACATGGGCTTTCATGGCGCTCTCCTGCTTCACTTTACGGTTGGCAAGCCTTGCGACTTCCAGGCATCTATACCACCATCGAGACTAAATACCTGAGCGAAACCAGCTTTGCTCAGCAGACCGGCAGCGCTGGAAGAACGTACGCCAGAAGCGCACACAGTAATGACAACATTGTTTTTTGACTTTTCTATCTCTTTCAGGCGATCGTTCAGCTCTGCCAGGGGGATATGTTTGGCATTTGGCAAGTGTCCTGCTGCAAATTCGTCTGCATTACGCACGTCCAGCACCAGGGTTTTACCTTGATTCATGTATTGTGTCGCTTGAAAATGCGATACTTTGGCACCACGTCTTTGTAAAGCAGGTATCAGCAATGCGCCGCCAGAGATGATGGCGAGACCTATCCAGAATATATTGTCAAGAATGAATTTCACAGGATTCCAGTAGTAAGAATGGTTATCAGAAGCGCGTCATTATAAAATAGATGGCGCAATCGCATACTAATTCACTTATTTCACCCTATTTTCAGCTTATTTCTCACCTTACTCTCACACTATTCACCTTCTAGCCCACTATGTACAAAATCGTTTTAATGCGCCACGGCGAATCTACCTGGAACCTGGACAACCGCTTTACCGGCTGGACAGATGTTGACCTGACTGCAAAAGGTGTGGCTGAAGCTACCCAGGCAGGCAAGCTGCTCAAAGAAGCCGGTCTGACTTTTGACCTGGCCTATACCTCGGTACTGAAACGTGCAGTTCGTACATTGTGGGGCACGCTCGATGAAATGGATTTGATGTGGTTGCCAGTGATCCATGACTGGCGTCTGAATGAACGACATTACGGCGCGCTGCAGGGCTTGAACAAGGCTGAGACAGCAGCAAAATATGGTGACGAGCAAGTGCTGGTATGGCGTCGCAGTTATGACACGCCACCTTTGCCACTGGCCGAAGATGATGAGCGCACATCCTTCAATGACCCGCGCTACGCAGGTCTGGAACGCAGCCAGATCCCGCTGACTGAATGCCTGAAAGACACTGTAGCCCGCGTCATCCCAGCCTGGGATGACAGCATTGCCCCGGCAATACGCTCTGGCAAACGCATCCTGATTTCTGCTCATGGCAACAGCCTGCGCGCCCTGATCAAAATGCTCGACGGTATCAGCGATGACGACATCGTCAACCTGAATATCCCGAATGGCCAGCCACTGGTGTATGAACTTGATGCTGACCTGAAGCCTATCAAACACTATTATCTGGGTGACCAGGAGGCGATTGCCGCAGCCCTGCAAGCTGTTGCCAGCCAGGGTAAGTCCAAATAATAAATATTGAATGCCATTTAATAAAACCAAGTCTTCAGGGTTTTTCATCGCGGCCTTGCTGAGCCTGTCACTGGCAGGTACAGCAACGCCTGCCATGGCCGCCAGCAATGCCCGCGCCCAGCAAAAAACCAAGGCAGAAGCTGACCGGGCTGAGTTGCAAAACCGCCTGAAAGCACTCAAGACCGATATCAATAAAACCGAAACGGCCAAGGACAATGCCAGCGATGCCCTGGCTGAATCTGAAAAATCCATTTCTGAAGCCAACCGTTCTTTGCGTGACTTACAGGCCGAACAGGCGCAGACTGAAGCGAAAGTAAAGCAACTGACAGAGCAGCAGCAAGCCCTTGCAGACAAGGTGGAAAAGCAAAAAACCCAGTTATCGAATTTTTTACGCCGCCAGTATATGCGCGGTGACAGCGACCGTATCAAATTGCTCTTGTCCGGTGATAACCCCAACCGTATCAACCGTGAGTTGCAGTACATGGGCTATGTTTCGCAAACCCAGGCCAAACTGATAGATGGCTTGCGTGTCAGCTTGCAGGCAGTGGAAAAAAATGCAGAAGACGCCAAAGAAGCCAAGGCTGAACTCGATGAAATAGCCGATGAAGAAAAAAGTCATAAGCTGGCACTGGAAAAAGAGAAAAAACGTCATGCCACATTAGTAAGTCAGTTGGCAGAAAAATTATATGTACAAAAAAAACAGGCTGATAGTCTTGAAAAAGATGAACAAAGACTCGCAAATCTGGTCTCACAATTAAATAAACTAATTGAAGAGCAGGCCAAGGCAGATGCAGCCAGGGCGGCACTGGAAGAAAAACAACGCCAGGAAAGAATTGCAGCAGCACAAAAAGAAAGAGCCAAACAGGCAGCGCAGGGCAAAAAGCCAGCGAAAATCACCAATCCCAATGCGATTGATGATGACGAACCACCAAAACAGGCTAGGGCCACGACCCCGCCTGCAGGTGAGTTTGACAAGCTTAAAGGGCAATTGCGCTTGCCGGTAAAAGGAGAAATCCTCGCCAGATTTGGTAGCAAACGTACTGATGGACCTAGCTGGAAAGGCATGTTCATCAAGGCCAATGAAGGTGCAGAAATCAAGACCATCGCCCCCGGCAAAATTATTTTTGCCGACTGGTGGAAGGGTTATGGAAATATGGTGATTGTTGACCATGGCGGCAGTTACTGGAGCCTGTATGGCAATAATCAGGCAGTATTGAAGCATGTCGGCGATGTGGTAAAAACCGGTGATGTCATTGCCAGTGCCGGAAACAGCGGCGGTAATGAAGAATCAGGTTTATACTTTGAAGTACGTCATCAGGGGCGTGTATTTGATCCCCTCAACTGGATCGTTAAATAGGTTTTAGGTGAATCACATGGGCAGCAAATTCAAGAATTTTGGCTTAATCGGCCTCGGTATGGTTGCCGGCGTGGCAGTTTCCATGCAGTTTTCCGCGGTAGCGCAAAAAGCCACGACGGGTAGTTCTCTGCCGGTAGAGGAATTGCGACAGCTCGCCGATGTCTTCGGCCTTATCAAGTCGGATTATGTCGAGCCGGTGGAAGACAATAAGCTGCTGACGGAAGCGATTTCCGGCATGGTGGCTTCACTGGACCCGCATTCTGCGTATCTGGACAAGAAATCATTTAAAGAATTAAAAGAAGGCACACAAGGCAAGTTTGTTGGCCTGGGTATCGAAGTCGGTATGGAAGATGGCTATGTCAAGATCATCTCCCCTATCGAAGATTCTCCTGCCTATCGTGCTGGCTTGAAGCCTGGTGATCTGATCACCCGTCTTGACTCCCAGCCAGTCAAAGGCTTGACGCTGGATGAAGCCGTCAAGCGCATGCGCGGCGAACCAAATACCAAGATCACCCTGACCATCGCCCGTAAAAGTGAAGACAAGCCCATCGTCGTCACGATTACCCGCGAACTGATCAAACAGCAAAGCGTCAAGGCCAAGATCGTTGAACCTGGTTATGCCTGGGTAAGAATCGCCCAGTTCCAGGAACCAACGGTCGAAGACATGGCCAAGAAAATCCAGACCCTGTATGCCCAGGACCCTGCCATCAAAGGCCTTGTGCTGGACTTACGCAATGACCCAGGTGGTGTCTTGCCAGGTGCTATCGGTGTTTCTGCCGCTTTCTTGCCGAAAGACGTACCGGTAGTGTCCACCAATGGCCAGTTGCCTGATTCCAAAGCCACTTTCTATGCCCGCCGTGAATACTATTCTGGCCGCACTTTGAGTGACCCACTGGCGAAATTGCCAGAAGCGATCAAGAACGTGCCCATGGTGGTTCTCATCAACACTGGTTCGGCTTCTGCTTCTGAAATCGTCGCAGGTGCCCTGCAGGATTACAAACGTGCCACCATCCTGGGCACACAAAGCTTTGGCAAGGGTTCGGTACAAACCATACGCCAGATTTCTGCTGATACCGCAGTCAAGCTGACTACGGCCCGTTATTACACGCCAAATGGTCGCTCTATACAGGCCAAGGGCATCGTCCCTGACCTGAATGTAGAAGAAACCGCCGATGGCGATGGCTTCAATGGCTTGCGCGCGCGCGAAGCTGATTTGCAAAAGCATCTGAGCAACGACAAGGAAAAAGAAGTTGCCCGCCCTAAAGTCGATGAAGTCGAAGAAGAGCAGCGTTTGATCGCCCTGGCGAAAAAGAGCAAGCCACTGGAATACGGTGGTGCAGAAGACTTCCAGCTGGCCCAGGCCCTGAATCACCTGAAAGGCTTGCCAGTAAAAATTACTGAAGCCAAGGTCGTCGATAAAGAAACCAAAGACGGCAAGGATGCTGACAAAGCCGGTAAAGCTGACAAGACTGAACACAAAACCGACAGCAAAAAGAAGTAAAACCCTGAATCAACTTTGATAAAAAGAAAAGGCCGCTCACATCAATAGCGGCCTTTTTTACGACGATGAACGATCAGCAACTCTTACGCTATTCCCGTCATATCCTGCTCGACCAGATAGGGATAGAAGGTCAGCAAAAAATCACCGAGGCGCGCGCCCTCATCATCGGTGCCGGTGGCCTGGGTTCACCGGCGGCGCTGTATCTGGCCAGTGCCGGCGTCGGTCATATTACCCTGGTCGACAATGACAGCGTAGACCTGACCAATCTGCAAAGACAGATCATGCATACCACGGCCGCCGTGGGCATGGCCAAGGTCAGCTCGGGCAAGCACACGCTGGAAGCCATCAACCCCGAAATAGCCATCATTGCACTGCAAGAGAGAGCGGCCGATGCGCGCCTGGAAGAACTGGTCAGCCAGGCCAGTATCGTTCTCGATTGCTGCGACAATTTTGCCACCCGCCATGCCGTCAATGCCGCCTGCGTCAAATTTGGCATACCGCTGGTATCTGGCGCGGCAATCAGCTTTGATGGCCAGATCAGTGTGTTTGACAGCCGCGATGCTGCGTCGCCCTGCTATGCCTGCCTGTTCCCGCCTGACCAGCCCTTTGAAGAAGTGCTGTGCTCCAGCATGGGCGTGTTTTCCCCTCTGGTGGGCATCATAGGCAGCATGCAGGCCGCCGAAGCCCTGAAAGTCATCATGGGCATAGGCCAGGCACTGAGCGGCCGCCTGCTCTTGCTGGATGCCTTGCGCATGGACTGGACCAGCATAGGCATCAGCAAAAACCAGCAATGCCTGGTTTGCGGACAGCAGCACCAGAATTAAGCATCAGAACCAAGCACTAAGACTAAACACTATTGCGATAAAACTCATCAAGGACAAAACATGTACACCCTGTATTACTGCCCCGGCACAGCCAGCATGGTCATACACCTGGCTTTATTGGAAATTGGTGCCGCGCATGAATTGAAACTGGTTGATGTAGAAAAGAAGCAGCAAAAAGATCCTGAGTACCTGCGCCTGAATCCGAATGGTGTCGTACCCACCCTGGTTATAGATGGCCGCCCTTATCTGGAATCAGCGGCCTTGCTGATGCTCTTGTCCGAACGCCATCCTGAAGCAGGGATGATACCAGCCGCAGGCACAGTGGAACGCGATCAATGGCGGCAATGGATCATCTTCATCAGCGGCAGCCTGCAATCCGCCTTCCGCGCCTGGTTTTATCCATCTGAACTGGGCTTTGAAGAACATAGCGAAGCAACCCGTGCAGCCCTGCAGCAACGTATCGCTGCCATCTGGGATCAACTGGACCTGCATCTGAGCAAGAACGGCCCCTACCTGCTGGGTGAGACATTTTCTGCGGTCGACTTGCAACTGACCATGCTGATGCGCTGGTCACGCAATATGCCGCGCCCGGCGACTGAATGGCCTGCCCTGAGCAAGCTGGCACAACTGATCACTGCCCGCCCCAGCTGGCAAAAAATGATGGAAATCGAAGCCCTGGATGTATGGCCGAAAGCCAGGAATTAATGCTTGAGAAGCTCATGCAAAAAATGGGGCTGAATTTATACAAGACGACACAGGCAGCCAGCACAGAACTGCCTGAAGTAACCATTGCCGAGCATCTTGGTGTGCGCACCCTGCATTTGTCCTCGGACGCCATACAGGGTGCCATGCGCATGGGCATGCCCGACCAGATAGAACTGGAATACGTACAGCAAATGATGATGTGGATGCTGTTTAAAACAGCACCGCAACACATAGTCCAGCTCGGCCTGGGTGCCGCATCGCTGACCAAGTTTTGCTACCGCAATTTTGCAGATGCCAGGGTGACAGCAGTCGAACTCAACCCCAGGGTCATCGCCACCTGCCACCAGCATTTCAAACTGCCAGTGAATGACAAACGCCTGCAAGTGCTGTGCATGAATGCGCTGGATTACGTCAACGACAGCGCCAACCACGGCAAGGCAGATGTCTTGCAGATTGATTTATATGACGCCGCTGCCGAAGCCCCGGCACTGAGCAGCACAGCCTTTTATCAGGCCTGCGCCGACACCCTCAATGAGGATGGCATGCTGACTGTCAACCTGTTTGGCAACCCACAGAATTACCGCGCCAACTGCAATGCCAATCTGGCCGCCCTGCAAGAAGCATTTGACGCCGTTGTCTGGCTGCCACTGGTACACGATGCCAATACCGTCGCGATCGCTTTCAAACAAGCCCCCGCCGTAGATTTTGAAGACTTGTATGAACGTGCAACGGCGATACGACTGGCCTATAAATTACCTGCGGCGAAATGGGTGAATGGTCTGAAAGCCTGGATGGCGGAACAAGCCTGAATCCTGAATATCATTTACATCATTCACTCTTCCACATGATGGCAACACACACACAGCTTGTTGCCATCAGGGTCGCGGAAATACGCGCCATAATAATTGGGGTGATAGTTCAGACGCAGGCCAGGCGGGCCTTCGCAGGTGCCACCGTTTGCCAGCGCCGCTTCATAGGCACGTCTTACTGTTGCGCGTGATGCCGCCAGCAAAGCCACCATCTGGCCATTGCCATGTTGTGCTGGTTCGCCATTGAAAGGCTTGCCAATGACGAACAGCGGGCGCGGCTGGTCAGCGGCCATCCAGCCTGCCCAGGGTTCAGCGGCGTCCTTGAATTTCAGGACCAGGCCCAGTTCATTCATCAGTGCAGAATAAAACGCATAAGATTTGTCGAAATCGTGTATACCTATGGATACATGGGAAATCATGGTTTTTCCTTCGCCGCTGTTACTACAGTTATTACTACATCTATTGCTGCGTCTGCTATTCTGCGTCTTCTATTGCGTGAAAATCCTGACCGGTATCTGTGCTTGCTCAGCAAGTGTTACAGCATGCTGCGTGCCGCGGGCGCAACCGGACTTGCCATAGTCAGCATGAAATGCCAGCACCATATCTATGCCTGTCGCCAGCATCCGGACATTCAAGCCCTTCCATCCCTCACCAGGAAAAGCGCGGTAATCAGCATTGGTCTTTTTCATGGCCTCAACAGCAAATCCAAATTCCAGTGCGACTACCTTGGCATGGGCGTCTATGCCCGGTGTATCGCCGGTAACGATGGTGGTATGCGCTGGCAGCCTGGAAAGTTCGCGGCGTATCGCTGCCTCGCTGTCCCACTTGGTGGCACCTGTGATTAATACTCTCATACTAAAAAGTTTAACACAGCCAGATCAGTGATTCTTTTTTGCCAGGCCCAAGTAAGTATCTATCACGCGCTGGTCATTCGCCAGTTCTGCGGCATCACCTTCGAGCGCAATCTGCCCTGTTTCCAGCACATAGGCATAGTCAGCCACCTGCAAGGCAGCGCGGGCGTTTTGTTCTACCAGTAAAATCGCGACGCCGGTTTGCTTGAGGCGCTGAATGATATGGAAAATTTCCTTGACGATCAGCGGCGCGAGACCCAGGCTGGGTTCATCCAGCATCAGCAATTGTGGCTTGGCCATGAGGGCGCGGCCTACTGCCAGCATCTGGCGTTCACCACCGGACAAGGTCCCTGCTTCCTGGGTACGTCTTTCCTTGAGGCGCGGGAACAGATCAAACACCACGTCGAGCTGGTCAGCATAGTTTTTTTCACCGGCCTGGTAGCGGCGATAACTGCCCAGCAAGAGATTGTCTTCCACCTTCATGCTGGCAAACAATTCGCGTTTTTCTGGCACTAGTGACATGCCCTGGGCGACGCGGTTTTCTATGCTGACACTGGCGAGGTTTTTATCAGCTAATAATATCTGGCCGCGCATGCTGCCTGTCGCCGGCAATGCGCCAGCGATGGCATTGAGCATGGTGGATTTGCCAGCTCCATTTGGACCAATGACGGTTACGATTTGCCCGGCACCTACACGTATATTGGCTGGCTGCAAAGCCTCTACCTTGCCGTAAAATACTTGCAGGTCTTTGGTGTACAGCAAAGCCGGTTCGGACAGGGATGTGTTTGCCAAAACCGCTGGAGTATTTTTTTGAATATCTACCGTCATCAGTCTATCCCACCCAGATAAGCTTCCAGCACTGCCGGATTTTGTTGTACTTCTTGTGGCAAGCCTTCGGCAATCTTGGTGCCAAACTCCATGACCACCAGTTGATCTGTCAGGTTCATGACGAAGTCCATGTCATGCTCGACCAGCAGGATGCTCATGCCTTCGGCACGCAGTTTGCGCAAGAGTTCGGCCAGTTCCTGTTTTTCTTTATAGCGCAAACCAGCGGCTGGCTCATCAAGTAACAGCAAACTAGGATCGCAACACAGCGCCCTGGCGATTTCCAAAATGCGTTGCTGGCCCAGTGCAAGGCTGCCTGCTTCTTCATTGATCAGATGCGCCAGGCCTACCCGCTCCAACTGCCTTTTCGCTTCTGCCAGCAAGGAATTTTCTACCTTACCGTCGCGGCGCAAAATACTGGCGATGACTTCCATGACATCACCACCCTTGGTACGCAGATGGCCGCCTATGGCGACGTTTTCCAATACTGTCATGCTCGCCAGCAAACGTACATGCTGGAAGCTGCGGCCTATGCCGAGCTTGACGATTTCACGCGATGGCAGGTTGGCGATATCCTGCAGTTTGCCGTCCTTATAAAAACGCACGGCACCGCTGGTTAGCGGCAGCACACCAGTGACCAGATTGAACATCGTCGATTTGCCTGCACCATTCGGTCCTATCAGGCCAACGATCTGGCCTGCGCTGACAGTGAACTGCATGTCATTGACAGCAACCAGGCCACCAAATTGCTTGCGGGCCTTGTCGATTTCAAGGATGACTGTATCGACTGCCGGTTTGGCGCGCACTGGCAATACCGCCGCATCTGTGGCGACCTGTATGCCTTTGTCTTCTGGTAGCCATTTGGCAAACAGACGCTTGCTAAAGCTGGCCAGATAAGGCCAGACACCGTCACGCGCACGTTGCAGCAGCAAGACCAGCAATACGCCAAACACGATGACTTCAAAATTGCCATTCGCGCCCAGCAATGCAGGCAGGATGCTTTGCAGTTTGTCTTTCAGCAGAGTAAGCAGGGCCGAACCCAGCAAGGCACCCCAGACATGGCCTGCCCCACCCACCACAGCCATGAACAGGTATTCGATGCCTTGATTCAAACCAAAAGGTGTAGGGTTGACTGCACGTTGCATATGCGCATACAGCCAGCCTGAAACACTGGCCAGCATGGCAGCGATAACAAAGATGATGACCTTCATGCGCGCTGTATTGACACCCATGGCTTCTGCCATGACACCGCCACCCTTGAGTGCACGGATGGCGCGGCCAGGGCGCGATTGCAACAGGTTCTGGATAGCGACGATGGATAGCAGCAGTATGATCCAGATCAGCGCAAACATGCTGCGTCCGCTATCGAGTTTATAGCCGGCGATTTGTATGGCTGGTATGCCATTGAGGCCATCGTATTTGCCAAGGAATTCCAGATTGCCGAACAGGAAAAACAGCGACAGGCCCCAGGCGATCGTACCCAGTGGCAGATAGTGACCAGACAGGCGCATGGTAATCAGACCTATCGCCAGCGCCGCCGCCATGGTCAGCACCAGGCCTGCCAGCAAACCAACCCAGGGGGAATAGCCCAGGGCAGTGCTCAGGTAAGCAGTTGAGTAAGCACCCAGACCGACGAAAGCTGCCTGGCCAAATGAGGTCATGCCACCTACCCCGGTCAGCAATACCAGGCCAAGCGCGACGATCGCATACAGGCCTATGTAGTTGGCCAGGGTAATCCAGAATTCAGGTACTGGTAATAGCGGGAACAGCAGGACCAGCGCCAGCAATACCCATTTACCGTGTTTGATGCCGTTGGTGATGAGTGTCTTCATTATTCTTCATCCTCATCATTATGTTTGCTGGACAGTGAGCGCCACAGCAAGACCGGGATAATCAGGGTAAATACGATAACCTCCTTATAGGCACTGGCCCAGTAAGATGAATACGATTCCAGCAAACCCACCAGCAGAGCACCCGCTGCCGCTACCGGATAAGACACCAGGCCACCGACGATGGCACCGACAAAGCCTTTCAGGCCTATCAAAAAGCCGCCGTCGTAATACACGGTCGTCATCGGGGCGATCAATACGCCACACAATGCACCCATGGCTGCGGCCAGGGTGAATGCCAGACGACCCGCCTGTATAGTACCGATACCCACCAGTTGCGCACCCAGACGATTGACCGCAGTAGCCCGCAAAGCCTTGCCAGACAGGCTGCGTTCAAAATAGAAATACAGGGCAGCTATCAACAGAGCAGAGACGGCAATCACCACCAGGCTTTGGCCAGATATCTGCATTGCACCCAGTTCAAAACGGGCATCGCTGAACGCGGTAGTGCGTGAACCCTCGGCACCGAACATGACCAGGCCCATGCCCGTCAGGGCAAAGTGCACACCAACAGAAACAATCAGCAAGACCAGGGTGCTGGCTTCTGCGAGGGGTTGATAAGCCAGGCGATAAATCATCGGCCCCATGGGTACGACTATTGCCAGCGCCAATAAGACTTGTGCAAACAAGGACCATTCCTGGACAGCGACATTACGCGCCAGCAACCAGACAGCCACAGGAAACAGCAGCAGCTTGCCAGCGGACAAAGCCAGCGCCCTGGCATTCACAGGCTGTTTGCTGCGCACCTGCAAATACACTTCCTTGCCCAGACACAACAAGCCAAAAGCCAGGAGCAGGCTGGCAGAGTGCGGGAATTTGCCAGACTGTATGGCAGCCAGGCTGAGGGCACCAAAGGCGACAAACTCGCCTTGCGGTATAAAGATGATCCGCGTGACGGAAAACACCAGCACCAGCGCCAATGCCAGCAAGGCATAGATGGCACCACTGGTAATACCATCCTGGGCGAGGATGGCGGCAATTGAAAAATCCATGTAAACCTGACTTTCTTGCGTACTAGTTCAAGCATGGCCCTCTATACTTTGGGCCGAACAAAAAGGGAGCCGCAGCTCCCTTGATCACTTCATCAATACATCAGTTAGCCTGACCGATCAACTTCCACTTGCCATTGACGATTTGTACCATGACACGAGAACGCTGGTCGAAGCCCAGATGGTCAGTGTCCGTCATATTCACGATGCCATGCGAGACTGGCAGGTTGACCGTATTTTCCAGCGCAGTACGCAAGGCAGCGCGGAATTCCTTGCTACCTGGCTGGGCCTTTTTCAAAGCCACTGTCGCTGCAGATTCCAGCAACAGGCTGGCGTCCCAGGCATGACCGCCAAAGGTGGAAACAGAACCCACACCATATTCTTTTTCATAGGCCTTGACATAGCGCATGGCAGATTTCTTGACTGGATTTTCGTTAGGCAATTGCTCAGCTACCAGCAGAGGGCCTGCTGGTAACCAGGTGCCTTCACAATCCTTGCCGCAAACGCGCAGGAAGTCATTATTGGCGACACCGTGAGTTTGATAAATTTTGCCCTTGTAGCCGCGCTCTTTCAGCGTTTTTTGTGGCAGGGCGGCTGGCGTACCAGCACCGGCGATCAGGACTGCATCAGGATTTGTCGCCAGGATTTTGAGGATCTGGCCAGTGACAGAAGTGTCACTGCGGGCAAAGCGTTCATTGGCAACTACCTTGAGTTTGCGCAATTCCGCAATCTTGGAGAATTCCTTGTACCAGCCTTCACCGTAGGCATCAGCAAAGCCTATGAAGGCGACTGTTTTTACGCCAGCATCATTCATGTGACCGGTGATCGCGGTAGACATATGCGAATCATTTTGCGGTGTCTTGAATACCCAGTAACGCTTGGAGTCGATAGGAGAAATAATGGCAGAAGACGCCGCCATGGATATCATCGGTGTTTCGCTTTCCGCTGCCACGTCTATCATGGCCAGGGAATTAGGCGTGATAGTAGAACCGATAAGGATATCGACCTTGTCTTCAGCAATCAGCTTGCGGGCATTTTTGACCGCTGTAGTGGTATCGGATGCATCATCGAGGACAATGTATTCAATCTTTTTGCCAGCGATTTCTTTTGGCAACAGGGCAAAGGTATTTTTTTCAGGGATGCCCAAAGAAGCTGCGGGGCCGGTAGCGGATACGTTGACGCCAACCTTGATCTGGGCATGGGCATTGCCTGCCAATACCAGCGATAACATGGCAGGCAAAGCCGCCAGTAAAAACCGTTTCTTCATGGGTAATCTCCTGTTTTGCAATTATCTGCTATTTATATTTGATGCATTAATAAACATGCAATTTACCAACCGAGCGGTCGGTTAATTTTTTCTCAGTGTAACCTTTCCTTCGTGCAGGCACAATATTTAAGCAAGATCAATTTTCTCGCCCAAGGTGGAATCCATCTTTATACTTCAGATAGGCAAGTTTAGTCAGCTTTGCTTGCATATGATTGAACAAATCAACAACACAATTCAACAATACAGCTCAGCACAATAGATCAACAACAAATGCACCACGCAGGGAATTGCACAGCATGATTTGCTCTGCTGCCCGCACATCTGCCAGCGTCAGGACTTGTTCTGTCAACTGGTAGCGTCTGTCTTCCAGCAAAATCGCCCGCATGATGCCAGGGAGCACACCGTCTTCCAGTGGCGGTGTCAGCCATCTGCCGTCCAGCTTCAGCAAGACTGTACTGCGCCCGCCTTCGGTCAAATGCCCGCGTTCGTTAAAAAACAACATGTCAAATGCGCCTTGCTGCTCAGCCGCCTGCCAGGCAGCGTCATATTGCTGACGCAAGCTGCTTTTGTGGCGCAGGAACAAATTGCGGCTATCACTGGCAGTGCTGGCCAGCATAACTTTGGGATGCTCTGGCATGGAACTCAGCACTGCAGTACGCACTTCCAGTTCACCATCCGGCTTTAATGCCAGGCGCAGCCTGTGTGGTGTGGCGGAAGGCAAGGCATCACAGACTTGCTGTAATGTTAATTTGATTTGCTCATGATCCCAGGCAAAGCCGAAATACTGCGCCGATGCATGCAGGCGCTGCAAATGTCGCGATTGATGACGGCAACCCTCCTCCAGCGTTGCATGCATGGTTTCAAACAATTCAAACTGCGGCAGCAAGCCAGTCAAAAAGCGCGCTTTTAAATGACACTCTGCATATTCTTCCTGCGCCACGCTGTCATAGACTATGCCTGCACCTACACCCAGCACGCCACGACGTACTGCAGGCTGCGCATCATGCTCAGGTGCCTGCAATTGCAGGGTACGTATCGGTACCGACAAACAAAAATCTCCCGGTGCGCCTGCCTGTGCTGGCGGATCAAACCAGCCTATGGCACCGGTGTAGAGGCCGCGCGGTCCGGTCTCCAGCTCACGGATGATTTGCATGGTGCGGTGTTTGGGTGCGCCAGTAATCGAGCCACACGGGAACAGGGCTGTCAGTATCTGCCCCAGGTCCAGGCCGTCCTGCAAGTCAGCTTCTACCGTCGAAGTCATTTGCAGTACGCTGGAAAAGCGGTTGACTTCAAAGAGTTTGGGAACCCTGACTGTGCCTGTCCTGGCAATGCGCCCGAGGTCATTGCGCAGCAAGTCAACAATCATTAGGTTTTCGGCGCGGTTTTTTGTGTCGGCAGCGAGTCCGGCTGCCAGAAGTTTATCCTGCTCAGCATCCCCAGTCGCGGCTGCCGTTCCCTTCATGGGGCGGGCCAGCAATTTGCCCTGCTGCTGACGCACGAATAATTCTGGTGAGAGCGAGACGATGGCCTCGCCACCGGGCAGGCAGATCAGTGCGCCATAGGGCACGGGTTGCCGCTGGCGCAAGCGGCTGTAAAGCGCTATTGGCGTGCCGTAACTGTCGAAATGCAAACGATAGGTGTAATTGACCTGATAGGTGTCGCCTGCGGCGATGTATTCCCTGACGCTGGCTATGCCAGCCTCAAACTGGCTGGCGTCGACACTGGCCTGTATGTTCGCTATGCCTGAAACTTCTTCTGCTGTTGTCTGCGACTGCAAAAATGCAGCGACTTGCTGGCTGTCCAGGATATGGCATTGCCTGAACAAAAGTATGCGTGACACCGCTGGCGCAGCGTGGGCGGTAATGCCTTGCAATTGCGCCCCGGTTTCATAGGACAGCAGGGCCAGGGCAAAGCTGCCTTGCTGCAAAGCCGCTTCGGCATCGCGCCACAAGGCTGGCCATTCCTGTGCGGTGCTGCAAACCAGCACGCTGTGCAAATCGCAGTAAAAACGCGATTGCGCCTCTTGCGCATGGGCGTCATCAAGCAGGGCAAAACACTCCCCAGGCTGAGGCAGGGAAAATGGCAAAACAGGGCTGTTGGAAAAATCTGACACGCGGATTCAGGCTAACATAGAGATGTGCGGCAGTTTACTCGCAGATGCAAGATTCTGCATAAAGTATGCAGGCATTGAATTCAGGCACTTTTTTTTATGACATCATACTGGCAGATAGGTATAGTTGCTCATATTCACATAGCTCATCATGCTGATATTTATATTCAGCAGTTTCCACAGGGTAATTCGCAATATTTCTCATGCAAAACACTTATTTCAGGCTACCGATGGCAAAGCGTATTTTCCGCCAGAATTTGCTGGGCATGGCTGGTGCACTGCTAGCTGCCTTGGTATTGGGTCTGATCTTGTCTGCCTGCCTGCAGCAAAAAAACCTGCGTGCAGAAGCCTTGTACAAGGCAGATATCCTGGCAAGTAATCTCGCCGATGCGATGATCGCCAATGACATGCGGCAATTACAAAGCCTGCTGCTGAATGCCACCAATACCCCGGATATGCAGACCGCCAATGTCTACGACAAAAATGGCCAGCCACTGCTGGCCTGGACTGCCCAGGGACAATTGATCAAGACCAGTGGCGTGCCAGCCGCGACTTTGCTCAGGCATCATGATGTGAATTTTCATGCAGGCAATTTCACCGCCAACAGCCCGGTGCTGAGTGGCACTACGCTGATCGGACAGGTGCAATTGCAACTCAGTACCTGGCCCTGGTATCAGCACATACTCTTGTTTTTATTGATCGCCGGTTTTCTGTCCATCTTTATTACCGCGCTGGCAGCTTACTGGCTGACCAACAAGCAATTGCGTTCCATGCAACCCATCATGGAATTAAGCGTGATGGCAGAAAAAGTCGCGACCCTGGGTGATTACAGCCTGCGCGCACCGCAAGACCCGGAACATGAACTGGGTAGCCTGAACATGCATTTCAATCTCATGCTGGCCCGCATGGAAGCCTGGGAAAATGATATGCAAAGCGAAGCCAAAGAGAGGCGCGAAGCAGACAGCCGTCTGGCTATCCTGAACAATCACGACAGCCTGACCAAACTGCCCAACCGCCATTACTTCCACAGGTTGCTCAGCAATTGCCTCGAAGATGCGGTCGCCAATAATGAAATGGCAGCCTTGATGTTCATCGATCTGGATCACTTCAAGCGGCTCAGTGAAAGTTTTGGTTACGATGCCGGCGACCTCATCCTGGCAACCATGGCCAACCGCCTGTGTGGTGTCTTGCGCAGCACCGATACCCTGTGCCGTGTAGATGGTGATGAATTCGCCGCCATCATGCCCAATGTAGGCAGCGTGGAAGTGGTGCAGCATCTGGCAGAAAGACTGGTACAAGCCATCAACCAGCCCATGACTTTGCGCGGCCAGCAAATCCTGCTAAGCGCCAGCATAGGTATAGCCTGCTGTCCTTTGCATGCGAAAGAACAGCGGCTATTCCTGCATCATGCCGATATCGCCCTGAAAGCCGCTAAAACCAGTGGCCGCAATACCTGGCGTTTATATAGCAATGATCTGCCAAAAACTTCGCATGCAGTGCAGCTCAGCATTTGACAGATCAGCATCTGAAAGATCAATACGCGATATGCAGGCGACGATATAAAAAGCTCAGCACAAACAGCGGGCCTACCAGCAGGAAACGTATGTCTTCAAAGAAAGACGGTTTCTTGCCTTCTATCTTGTGACCTATGAACTGACCTATCCAGGCAATCACGAAAATGCCCAGGGATATCTGCCACATCAGGTGTTGCGGTAGTTGTGAGAGTATCCACAGCATCGTGCCCGACATGGCCAGCATGCCAAAGGCAAACGGTACTGAGAGTGTCATGTAGTAAATCAGCGACACTACCGTGGCAGCAAGGGCAGCCAGTGGGTGGACCGCCCAGATCAGTCCCAGAAAGGACAGCACGATGACAGGTACACAGACAAAGTGGATCAGTTCATTGGTGGGGTTCAGATGGCTTTCACTGTATTTCGCCAGCAGTTGCTCTATCTGTCTGGAATTGCTTTGTTGCATGAGGGTCTCCTGAGTATTGTTATATACCCAGAGTAATCCATCAAATGGCTTCCTGCTTGAACGCAATCGCCATCCTGTGCAATTCTGAGGGCGCTACCCCCATCATGCTGCGGAAAGTACGGCTCATATGCGCCAGATCGGCAAAGCCGGATGCATGGGCAGCAGCAGTCATATTATTGCCCTGGGCTACCGCCGCCACCGCCTCCACCATGCGCGACCATAGCAGATAGCGCGACAGCGACATGCCGGTTTGCTGGCGGAATAAATGGGTGAAACGGCTTTCAGATAAATGCACTAGCCTGGCCAGGCTCTCGCCATCGCAATCTGCGCCATGGCTACCGGCAATGGCTTCCAGCGCACTGGCAATGCGGTGATCAAGTGGCGCGCCTGTCTGGCTTTGTGGCAGGGCACAGGCTTGCCAGGTTTGCCGTATATGCAGTGCAGCGGCCATGTCCAGGGACTGATGGCGGTTGTCAGCCAGGCTGCTTGCCAGCGTCTGGAATGCAGGATGATCAGCAAAGGCAGCCTGTAAATCCGTCCCATTCAATTTTACCGCCTCAGGCATTTCCAGGAACAGATGCGCCAGCATGCCGCCATCGCTGTCTATCTGATGCGCATCATGCGGCGCAAAGCTGGCGCTACGGGTTTCTGTCCAGTCGTGATCTGCCTGCAGGCGGGCGCGGAACGGGCGCTCCAGCCCAAAGCTGAGTTGCAGGGCGTAATGGGTATGCAGGGATGAGTCTATGCCCGGTGAAATCACCAGGGCGGCTCCACGCCATAGAAATAAACGTCCGGGTTGCTGAGGCAGCTTCATCAGTAGCTTCAAAATCCTGTGTAAACAAAACACGGACTATGATGCGTCAGCCAGCGATGAAGTGCAATCGGGTCTGATTGATTAGCGCAACAGCAAGGCGACATGCATGGTCGCCTGCTCGGTCGGCAGTAATTTGAAGCCTGTCTTGGCAAAGCGTAACCAGCGGCCCATGACAAAACTGCACAAAAGGCTGGCACGTGCCTGCGCTTCTTCTTCGGCAAAATGGCCCTGGCTGGCAGCCAGGCGCAAAGACTGACGGAAAGCCATTTCCATGCGTTCTGCCAGCTGGTTCATGCGTAATTGCAGGCGTTCATCTTCATTGACAAGAGCATCACCGATCAGCACGCGCGTCATGCCGGGATTGCGCTCGGCAAAATTGAGCAACATCATGATGATGGACTGTGCTTGCACCATGCCATCTTCCTGGCTTTCATTGATCTGGTTGATGAGACCAAAGATCGAAGCTTCGATGAATTCGATCAGGCCTTCAAACATTTGCGCCTTGCTGGCGAAATGGCGGTAGAGCGCGGCCTCAGACACGGCTACCTTGGCGGCCAGCGCAGCGGTCGTGACCTTTTCACCTTTGGGATGCTCAAGCATCGCCGCCAGCGTCTGGAGTATTTGTAGTTTACGTTCGCCGGGTTTGGTACTGGCCATAGAGTGTCAAATAGTGGATTCAAAAAAGGATGCAGCAATACCGTCACACCCGGGGCGAGATTCTAAAGACCAGCAGCCCAGTACGCAATCCCCTTCACATTTTGTCTGTACGCTATATCAGGCGCGCAGACGATGAATATGACGGGCGAGTTGTATGACAGATTTTACTTTGACGTCGGCACAGGCAGCAGCTCTTTTACGCTGATGGGCAGGAGTATACCCTGTGACCCAGGCAGTGCGCAGACCTTCTTGCTTTGCAGCAAGCAAATTCTCCACACTATCTTCCACCAGGATACAGTCTCTAGCCTGCTTGCCGTAGGTCGCCAGCAACTTGCGCAAATACGGGCGTGAAGGCTTGGGCTGCAATTGCCCGTGCACACGCATGGCCTCCACCGGGATATGCGCATCAAAATGCTTGTGCAAACCCATGTGCCGGAGTACCCGGCCTGAATACACGCGCGGCGCATTGGTCAGCAAAATCTTTTTACCTGGCAGGCGGCGCAAAAGTTTTTTCAAACCGCGCTCATACCTGATCATCGCACTGAGGTCATCAAAATGATGCACCTCTTGCAAAAATTCATCTGCCCTGACGCCATGATGCCTGACCATGCCCAGCATGGTGACGCCATAGCGGGCATAGTATTGCTGGCGTATGGCATTCACGCTCTCAGCATCTGCCGGTTTGCCGTCCCGCCCCAGCACACGCGCCAGGAAAGCATTCATGTTCTGGCTGATGACAGGGAAAATCGCATGTGAAGCATTGTGCAGCGTATTGTCCAGATCAAACAGCCACAAGGGCTCGGAACGCCTAGGCATGCAGGCGCTCCACCAACTGATATTGATTCATCAATGGCTGCGTATCATGGTGCCGAAGGCTTGTTCGGTCAGCACTTCCAGCAACAGTGAATGCTCAATACGGCCATCAATGATGTGAACGGTATTCACGCCGGATTTAGCAGCATCGAGTGCCGATGAAATTTTTGGCAACATGCCGCCAGAGATAGTACCGTCAGCGAACATTTCATCAATTTCACGGGCCGACAAGTCAGTCACCAGATTGCCCTGTTTGTCGAGTACACCAGGGATATTGGTCATCATGATGAGCTTTTCAGCTTTCAGAATTTCGGCAATCTTGCCTGCGACCAGATCGGCATTGATGTTGTAAGCCTGGCCATCTGAACCAAAACCGATAGGGGAAATGATAGGGATGAAGGCATCATCCTGCAGAGCTTTAACAACAGCCGGGTTGATGGCATCGATCTCACCAACAAAACCGATGTCCAGCATGGCACCCGGGTTTTCACGGTCTGGCATCATCATCTTGCGGGCGCGGATCAGGCCGCCATCTTTACCAGTCAGGCCCACGGCCTGGCCACCGTAGTGGTTGATGAGCATGACGATATCTTGCTGGACTTCACCACCGAGTACCCATTCAACGACTTCCATGGTTTCTTCATCGGTGATGCGCATACCCTGGATAAAGGTACCCTGCTTGCCCATTTTTTTGAGGGCATTATCAATTTGCGGGCCGCCACCATGCACCACAACCGGGTTCATGCCTACTAGTTTGAGCAAAATGACATCACGGGCAAAGCCGTGCTTCAGGCGTTCTTCTGTCATGGCATTGCCGCCGTATTTGACGACGATGGTTTTGCCATGGAATTTACGGATATAAGGCAGGGCTTCCGCCAGAATTTCAGCCTTGATGGCTGGTTCCACACCTGCCAACCGGTCTTCCGGTGCAAGTTCTTCTGTCGTGTTTGCGTTCAAATCGCTCATAATGACGGTATATCCTGAAGGTATGATAGTGGGTTATTTCATCAAGCCTGAATTTTACAGGATTTGAGCCCAAAGCTTTTCCAATTCCGTCACCAGACTTATGACATCGATCACAGATTTGCATCAACAACTGGAAAACCTGCGTCCAGGGCTGTATCGCTTTGCACAATTGCAACTGCGCAATGAGTGCGCTGCAGAAGATGCAGTGCAAGAAACTTTGCTGGCCGTGCTGGAAAAACCAGACAGCTTTGCTGGCAATTCATCCTTGCGCACTTATGTGACCGGCATACTGAAGTTCAAGATCATCGACCATTTGCGCTCTTTAAAAAGAGAAAAGCCACTGGAAACCAGGGATGATGAATCTGAAGATGATTTAATAGACAGTTTATTTAATGCCAATGGCCATGCCCTCAGCACGCCATCCAGCTGGGGCGCACCAGAAGCCACATTGCAGCAAAAGGATTTTTTTCGTGTACTTGAGCTTTGCCTGGAAAACCTGCCTGCCAAAACAGCAAGGGTTTTCATGATGCGCGAGTGGCTGGAACTGGAAACCGAAGAAATTTGTAAGGAATTGGACTTGAGCACGTCTAACCTGTGGGTAGTGCTGTATCGCGCCCGCCTGCGTTTGCGCGAATGCCTGGATTTGAACTGGTTTGGATTGAAGACCTGAGAGAGAGGAAAAACATGCCATTATTTTTAGCTTGCAAACAGGCACACCAGCTCATCTCGGAAGGTATGGACCGCCCACTGAGCCTGCCAGAACGTGCCCAATTGAAAATGCATCTGGCGATTTGCCATTATTGCACCGGTTTCAACGGGCAAATGTCTTTCTTGCGCCAGGCCATGCGGCAGTCAGCCATACAGGGTTTGCCAGAAAGGGGAACAGAAGAGCAACGGCCGTCATCCCCTGCGAAAGGTGATGCATGAGCATCTGCCCACGTTGCCAGCGTGAATTTACTTGTGCCATGGCAGATAATACCGGCCAGGCATGCTGGTGCACTGCCCTGCCGCCAATCGCTTTTAAAAAATTACCTGATGGCGAGTTGAAAGTCGATGCCAGTTGCTTTTGTCCGCATTGCCTGCCACAGTGGAAGGCAGAACGTGAAGCAGAATACCAGCTTAACAACAGTTCGCAGCCCGCTGCTTAGCTAACAGGCTCAGCAGGGGTCGCAACGCCAATTTGACAATTCAGTTACCATAGGCTTTTTACATCCCGGTTTTCAGCATGTCCAACGATACGCCCTTAGCTTACAAAGCTGTCAATATCCCCGTCTCGCAGCGCATACGTGAACGCATCACGGCCAGCAAGACGCGTTTTCACGCGAATGACAATATTGCCCGTTTCATTGAAGCAGGCGAGATGGATGAATTGCAGGCCGAAGTTGAAGAAAAGCTGCGTGCCGTGCTGGAAAGCCTGGTCATCGATACCGAGAGTGACCATAACACCCAGGATACTGGCCGCCGTGTCGCCAAGATGTTCATACAGGAAGTGTTCAAGGGCCGTTATGTGCCCATGCCTCCAGTCACCGAATTCCCGAATGCCTCGCATTTGAATGAACTGATGATCATCGGCCCTATCACCGTTCGCAGTGCCTGCTCACATCATCTGTGCCCGATTATTGGCAAGGTGTGGATAGGTGTCATGCCGAACGAACATTCCAATCTGATAGGCTTGTCGAAATATGCCCGCATTGCAGAATGGGTCATGAGCCGCCCACAGATACAGGAAGAAGCAGTAGTGCAACTGGCCGACACCCTGCAAGAAAAAATGCAGCCAGATGGCCTGGCAGTCGTCATGGAAGCTGACCATTTTTGCATGCATTGGCGAGGTGTGAAAGACATGGGTGCTGCCATGATTAATAGTGTGATGCACGGTTCTTTTTTGAAGGATGCGAACCTGCGCCGTGAATTCTTATCTCTGATCAAACGCTAACCAGGACTTGCCATGCTAGTACGCTTACTTTACGCCAGCCGCGCAGTGGATGAAAAAATGTGCGACATCGTACAATCCATCGTCAGCCAGTCACGTCAGCATAATCCGCAACATGGCATTACCGGTGTACTTTGCCACAGCGACCAGGTCTTCATGCAAGTGCTGGAAGGTGGCCGGGAAGCCGTCAATACCTTGTACAGCCATATCCTGCGCGACGAGCGTCATACTGATGTGATGCTGCTTGATTACGAAGAAATCCTGGAACGCCGTTATGCAGGCTGGACCATGGGCCAGGCCAATATGAGCAAGATCAATCCTTCGATCTTGTTGAAATATTCACCCTTGCCTGTACTCGACCCGCACCGCATGTCAGGCAAGATATTGCTGGCCCTCATTGATGAATTGATGGCGACTGCGTCAGTCGTGGGACGGACCTGAGGCAGATATTTACTCCTGCCCAAGTTTCACTGGTGGATGCGTCGCTCAGGTTCATGCCTGTGCAAAAACTTTGTCAAAGAATCAGGCGGGGAACTGATGCCCATGCCTTCCAGAATTTGTCCCACGCAACCGCGGTGATAGCCACCATGGGTAATCACGTGCAACAACATCTCTTCGCGAGTCATTGTTCCCTGATCTCCGTCCGTGAAGGCAAATTGCACGGACTGCTTCATGCGCTCAACGCTGAGTCCAGATACAAAATCCAGATACCAGTTGTCAGTCTCGCTGACAATCTCGCGTAACGCCGATAAATCCGGTATCTTTTCTGAATTTGTCGATGTAAAACCGGCAGCGCCGGTTCCGCTCAGATGTCCCTTGAATATCCTGTCCACGACATTGACATGATCAAGTGTGTGCAGCATAGCTAGGTATTCGTCCGGATAACGTTGAGCATCAAATCTGGCGAGAGCGGCATGCACTTCCACATTCGCCCAGGCCTTGTAACTGAAGAGTGAAACCAGAATACCATCCATATACACGAGACTCCTTCGCGACTGTTTGGGATTATGCTGCTAATGATGTGATGAACTGATTATGCAGGAGCAAGCTGCTGTGATGCATTACTATCAAACGCTGCCACCTGCATTAATTCAGCAGTATGAAAACCGAACATATTGGCGACGACGGGGCCAGGAAAATGTTGCATGCTCTCGTTATATTGCAGGACGCAATCATTGTAGGCTTGCCGGGCAAAACTGATCTTGTTTTCAGTATCATTTAATTCCCCGCTCAGTCTTTGCATATTTGGATTAGCCTGCAAATCCGGGCATGCATCGACAATGGCGAACATTCTGCCCAGACTCACGGTCAGTCTGTCTTCCGCTGCTGCCAGATGTAGTATCGCGATACCTAGCAGAGGATGAAAACTGGCCATGGAATTTGCCGTGACAGCTTCATTCAGGGCGGCAATCACGGCTTCCAGCGCATCGCGCTCCTGCGACATGTAACCCTTGGCAACTTCAACCATATTGGGTATCAGTTCATAACGACGCTTGAACTGTATATCCATTTGCGAAAATGCATATTTAATGCGCCTGCGTGAATTGAGCAGGCGTTTTTGTATGCCCAGCACCCAGAATGCCAGTATTGCAAAGATGACCGCTAAAACGATCATGGCAATCATGATGTCTCCAGAAAAAACAAAACCGGCAAACTATTGCCGGTCATGCTGGTTTAATTATCGCTCGGAGGATTCTTGCTTGGCGTAGACTGGAAAGTCTTCAATTCTTCTTCGCTGATGTATTCAAATACTTTCACTACTTTGCGTACACCATTGATGCTGCTGGCAAGATCTGCCGCACGGTTGCCTTCAGCCTGGGTGACCCGGCCCATGAGGAAGACCACGGCACCTTCAGTAACCACTTTGAAAGCGGTAGCAGAAACGTCCTTGGCATCGACAAAAGTAGCCTTGACCTTGGTGGTGATCAGCGCATCGTTGGAGCGCGAAGTATAGTTGGATACCGGTGCAATAATGAGTTCATTGGCCACCGAGACTACGCCGTCAATCGCGCGTATTTCACGCTCTGCAAGTGCCTTGGCATTGTCATCGACCACTTCACCAGTCAGCAGGACACGGCGGTTAAAGGAGTTGACATCGACGTGACCATGTTTTCCCAGCAAGCCTGGCAGGCGTGCCTCGCCCTTGATGACGATGGCCTTGTCATCAGTTTGCGCACCAAATGTACGGCGGTCAGTGGCGGCAAATGTACCGATCACGGCACTGCCTACTACCATCTCCACACAGCCTTGCAGGCTCAGGGCAGCAGCACAGCACAGGCTGATGGCAGCCACGGGCCTGGTCATTTTGCTCAAGGACTTCTTAATCATCAGCGTCACCTCCGAATAATGCGGCATCTATGCCGTCACACAAACAATGTATGGTCAATAAATGAACTTCCTGTATGCGTGCTGTCCTGTCATGCGGTACGCAGATATGGACATCGGCTTCAGTCAGGATATTCGTGATTTCTCCACCGCCCTTGCCAGTCAGCGCCACGACACGCATGTCCCGCTCCAGCGCAGCGTTAATAGCATTTACCACGCTCAGCGAATTGCCGGACGTGGATAAGGCTAGCAAGATATCGCCAGACTGGCCAAATGCCTGTACTTGCTTGGAAAACACTTCATTGAAACTGTAGTCATTGGCGACTGCAGTCAGAATCGAAGTATCTGTCGTCAGCGCCATTGCCGGTAAAGGCAGGCGTTCACGCTCGAAGCGCCCTACCAGCTCGGCGGCAAAATGCTGGCAGTCAGCAGCAGAACCGCCGTTCCCGCAGGCGAGTATCTTGTTGCCATTAGACAGCGCCGAGAACATGAGTTCCACGGCGTCTGAAATAGGCTGGGCCAGCTCGGTGCCAGCCCGCATCTTTAATTCTGCACTTTCCTGGAAGTGCGCCAATATGCGTTGATTTGTCATAATGCTTACTTAGTCTGATTGCGTCAGATTATACGGCAGGCCGGGCATTAGTGGACTCAAACAGTCCGTGAGCTTGCAATTTCATCCAGCGACAATAACATTCTTTAGCCACTTGATCTCTTCACCATCTATGGCCACCAGATCAAAACGACAAGCGGGCTGGGTCTTTTTTGTTAACAGATAAACCTGGGCGGCATGTACCATGCGTCTTTGCTTGGCTGGTGTGACGCTGGCAATGGCTCCGCCAAACTGCATGGAACTGCGTTTTCTGACTTCGACGAAGACCAGCACAGCCCCATCCTGCATGATGAGGTCGATTTCGCCACCTTTACACAGAAAATTCTGTTGTATCAGTTTCAAGCCTGCTTTTTGCAAATGCGCCAGCGCCAAGCTTTCTGCCTCGTCACCGCTACGGCGACGGCTGGTACGCTGGTCTGCTCCTGCATTGCTATCTGGCGTTTCTGAAGTCTTTGCGAGTCTCATTGGCGTACAATCTCGGCTAATTCATTTGCTTACTATGCATACTACATAAAGGAACAGGCATGAGCGCCACCGACAACGCACTGTTCACGAGTGCCACTGTTATTGAGGCAGTGACCCGGCAAAATTATCCGGCTGCGACATTATATGTAGTCGCCACCCCCATAGGGAATGTTGCCGATATCTCTCTGCGTGCCTTGCACTTGCTGTCACTGGCAGATGCCATCGCCTGCGAAGATACCCGCAATACTGCACAGTTGCTATCACGCTATGGTATCAGCAAACCCCTGATCGCTGCCCATCAGCATAATGAGCGCGAAGTGGCGGAAAAAATACTGGCCCGCCTGCAAGCGGGTGAGCGCATAGCCCTGGTGTCTGACGCTGGTACGCCCGGGGTGTCTGACCCTGGTGCCAAGATAGTCGATGCCGTCAAGCTGGCGGGCATGCCGGTCACGCCTTTGCCGGGTGCCTCGGCCGCCATCAGCGCCCTGTCAGCCAGCGGCCTGATACATGACCGTTTTTATTTTGTTGGCTTCCTGCCAGCCAAAGCGGGGCAGCGCGACAGCATCTTGCGGGAAGTACAAGCCATACCCGCCAGCCTGATTTTTTATGAAGCACCGCACCGTATCATCGAAGCAGTGGCCGCCATGCGCGTGATATTTGGCGATGCGCGGCGCATCGTGCTGGCGCGTGAAGTCAGCAAACTGTTTGAAGAAATCCACCGCTGCACCCTGGCAGAAGCAGAAAGCTGGCTGGCAGCTGACAGCCACAGGGAGAAAGGCGAATACGTGATCCTTATCGAAGCTGCACCCGCAGCTGCCGATGAGCAGGAACTGGAAGCGCGCCGGGTCTTGCAGATATTACTGGAAGAATGCTCAGTCAAACAGGCGGCTGGGCTGGCAGCGCAACTGACAGGGCAAAAGAAAAATGCCCTGTATCAAATGGCGCTGGAAATGAAACAGGCAGATGAGGAATAAAGCGAAAAATAGAGCCTAGCGCTGCACGACCAGGGGTTTGCCAACACCAAGATCGGTGGCCTGGACTATCGCTGCGCTTGCCTCAGTACGGTTGGCAAAGGGACCGCTGACCAGTCGGTACAGACTGCCTTGCTGCACAATATCAAAACCGGGCAGCTTGCTGGTAGCGCGGCTTTTCAAGTGATTCATGATGGCTTCAGCATTGGCGCGTATCGCGTAGGCACCAAATTGTATGTAGTAGCCGGGGGTTGCTGCTGATGCTGCATTTGCCGCGTTGTTGGCTACGTCTTTGGCAACATTATTGGCTGCCGCCGTAGTGGCTGCAGTTGTTACTGGCTGGGTAAATTTTTCTACTGGTTTGTTGTCCTGTGCGGCCAGCAATTCTTCCATGGTCATGCTTGCTTGATTACTGCGTATGACGGGCATTTCTCGCGCTGGCACCGGACTGCTGACTGCCACTGAGGCGACTGCAGCAGGTACTACGGCCACCGCTGTTTCCTGGCGCACTGGTTGAACCGGCTGGTTTTTGCGGTTCTCTGCCATTCTTTCTATATCGGCAGGCAATAAACGTTCAACTTCAATCTGGCTGCTGCCTTTGCCGATGACATCCAGTTTCAGTGCTGCGGTATAAGACAAATCGATGATGCGGCTGGCATGGAAAGGGCCACGGTCATTGATGCGCACGATGATTTGCTTGCCATTGCTGATGTTGGTGACGCGCGCGTAAGACGGTATAGGCAAGATGGGATGGGCTGCGGTAATTTTGTACATATCGTACAGCTCACCGGATGAAGTTTTTTGCCCATGGAATTTCTTGCCATACCAGCTCCCGACGCCGCGCTGTATGAAAGGCGTGGTGCTATCTGCTATGGGCGTATAGGTTTTGCCAAAGATGACATAAGGCTTGTTACCCGAACGCGAATAATTTTCCAGCGTAGGGATGGGGTCGACCGTATTTTCCAGCCCTTCGGGGATATTCTCTCCCGGGCCATCATCCTTGTAATAAGCACCCTTGCCAGAATTTGCCTTGGGCAGGGATGCTGTCTGACCACCAGTAGTAGATTTAGTGCCGGATGCGGGGCGGGGATGGTCTGCCGTGCTGGTATTTTGCTTGGGTGCACTACCACAGGCTGCCAGTAAAACACCGCTGGCCGCCAGCAGGGGCAAACGCCAGTAATTAATAGCCTTGGCAGACCTCGCAGACATGCGCAATCTCATGTCTGTACCAGTTTACGATTACGCTGTACGCTCATCATGATTCCCAATCCCATACCCAATGTCACCAGTGCGGTGCCGCCATAACTCATGAATGGCAGGGGCACGCCGACTACCGGTACTATGCCTATCACCATGCCCATATTCACGAAAGCATAGGTAAAGAATATCATAGTTATAGAACCGGCCATCAAACGGGCGAACAGGGTGGGTGCATTGGCAGCGATCATCAGGCAGCGCAGGATCAGTAAAAAGTACAGGCTGACCAGGATGACATTGCCGACAAAACCAAATTCTTCAGAGAACACTGCAAAGATAAAATCCGTCGTATGTTCAGGGATGAATTCCAGATGGGCCTGTGTGCCTTTCAGGTAACCCTTGCCGTGCAAGCCACCAGAACCAACCGCAATGGTGGACTGGATGATGTGAAAGCCCTTGCCGAGCGGATCGCGGTTGGGGTCCAGCATGGTCAATACCCGGTCGCGCTGGTAGTCATGCAACATATATGGCCAGACTACCGTAGGGATAATGATGGCTGCCGCCGTGGTCAATGAAATCAGAAATTTCCAGGATAAGCCAGCCAGAAAAACCACAGTAAAACCAGCGGCAGTCACCAGCATGGCAGTACCCAGATCCGGCTGCTTGGCGATCAGTGCTGCAGGTATGCCAAGAATGACCGCGCCGATGACAAAGTCACGCCAGCGCAAGGCACCTTCACGTTTCTGGAAATACCAGGCCAGCATGAGCGGCGTGGCAATCTTCATCATCTCTGAAGGCTGCATGTCTATACCCACATGCAGCCAGCGGCGTGAGCCTTTTTTGACCAGACCAAATATGGCGACGGCGATCAACAGGGCCACACCAAAGGTATATATAGGGATGGCAAAGCGCATCAGGGTCTGAGGCGGGATATTCGCCATCACCCACATGATAAAGAAAGACACCAGAATATTCCGGATCTGGCCTTCGACGCGCCCAGGAAAATCCATGCCTGCAGAGTACAGGGTCATGATACCTATCGACATGATCAGAAAAACCAGGATCGCCAGGGTCGCATCAAAGACAAAAATATGCGAACGGATGAAATGCCAGTTAATGCCATTTTTTTGCATATTCAATCCTTGTTGCCTGTTGTTTCGCCACCAGGCTTGGGACCAGGTTCAGGCTCAGCCGGTGCCTTGACCTCTGCATCAGAACGGTACAAGGCCATATCACTCTGTGGCTTGGGCTGTGGTGGTACTTCTTTGCTGTCCTTATCCTTTGGACGCTTGCCCAGCAAATAATAGTCCAGTGCCTTGCGCACGATAGGCGCAGCCGCCTCGGAACCAAAGCCGCCATTTTCTACAATGATGGCAATCGCTATCTTGGGTTTGTCTGCTGGTGCAAAAGCAGTATACAGGGAGTGATCAATATGCCGCGCCGCCATGGTTTTGGCATTATATTTTTCACCTTTTTTGATACCCACAACCTGTGCCGTACCCGTCTTACCACCAGAAATATACTCAGTTCCCTGAAACACTTTGGCAGAGGTACCTTCCTTGGTGACACCAACCATGGCATTTTTGATGAAATCTATATTTTCCTGTTTGAGAGGAATACGGGCCGTTTCCTTGGGAACAGTCAGCACCCTTGCCCTGGTTTGCGGGTCTTCCGTCATCTTGACCAGATGCGGCTTCATGATGATGCCGTTATTCGCCAGTGTCGCCATGGCATGTGCCATTTGCAAAGGCGTGAACGTATTTTGTCCCTGCCCAATACCCAGGGAAATGGTATCACCCAGTACCCAGCGTTTTTGCTCAGGCTTCTTGAAGGCCGTGCGTTTCCAGGCAGTCGATGGCAACAAACCGGAGCGTTCATGTTCCAGGTCGATACCGGTTTTTTGCCCGAAGCCAAAAGGTGCCATGAAATCATGCATGACATCCACCGTCAGTTCATTGGCCAGCATGTAATAGTAGGTATCGCAGGATTGCACGATGGAACGGTACATATCGACCATGCCGTGCCCACCGACTTTATCGTCCTTGAAAGTATGATTACCAAAAGTAAAATAACCAGGATCAGCAATGGCTTGCGAGGTGGTGCGCTTGCCCAGTTCCAGCGCAGCCAGGGCCATGAAAGGTTTGTAAGTCGATCCTGGTGGGTAAGCACCTGTCAATGGACGGTTCAGCAGAGGTTTGTCTTCAGAGGTGTTCAGTTCATTCCAGCTTTGCTGATCTATGCCCTCGACAAACAGATTGGGATCATAGGTAGGTTTGGATACAAAGGCCAGTACGTCACCGGTCTCAGGTTCTATCGCCACCAATGCGCCGCGCCTGTCACCAAAAGCTTCTTCTATGACTTTTTGCAACTCTATGTCGACCGACAAAATCAGGTTCTTGCCCGAGGTTGGTGCTGAGCGCGACAGTACACGCACTGCCCGGCCACCGGCGGCAACTTCGACTTCTTCAAAGCCGGTATTGCCGTGCAATACCTTTTCGTAACTTTTTTCCAGGCCTTCCTTGCCTATGTAATCTGTGCCATTGTAATTGGCAGCGTCTTCCATCTCATCAATGGCCTCGGCATCCTTGGGACTGATACGGCCTATGTAACCGATGACATGCGAAGCCGAATCACCCTGGGGATATTGACGGAACAAGCGCGCCTGAATATCGACACCCGGAAAGCGAAAACGTTGCGCAGTAAATCTGGCAACTTCTTCATCCGTCAGACGGGTTCGTATGGGCAGGCTCTCAAAGCTCTTGGAATCTTCCAGTAATTTGCGAAAACGCTTGCGATGCTTGGGCTGTATATCCACCAGCACGGCCAGCTCATCAATGAGGACATCCATGTCCTTGCGGATTTTTGAAGGCGTGATTTCCAGCGTAAAAGCAGAATAATTGCGTGCCAGGATAATGCCATTCCTGTCGGTGATAAGGCCGCGATTGGGTACAACGGGCACTATGTCGATACGGTTTTCATCAGCCAGCAGGGCATAGTCATTATGCTTGATGATTTGCAACCAGACGAAACGGGACACCAGCGCGGCAAAACACAGGAACACGAATACGCCGATAAAAATCAGGCGCATGCGGAAGTGATGCAGTTCGCGTTCTGTATTCTTTAATTCTGTCATAGTGAAAAGCTTGAAACTGGCAGCAATCGGGACAGCAGCTTAGATAGGACGAGTATGGTCTTTATCTTTGGCCCGCCTTTGTGGTGCCAGCAGTAACACTGTGGCAACTGGCCACAGCACGGTGGTCACCAGGCTGACGGTAAAATAGGCCCAGCCGGGGAAATGCGCATCCGGTGCCACCAGCATGCGTACGGCAAGCTGCACCAGTTGGGCAAACATGAACAAGGGGAACACGTGCAAAGACTGTGTCAGCGGATGAAACCACAACACGCGCCTGTGTATCATGATGGCGAAGTAGGATAACAGAGTATAAGCAAGGGCATTTTCACCCATGTAGATGGAGTCATGTACATCCATCAGCAAACCCATGGCAAATGCCACACCTATGCCTACCTTGCGCGGCTGGTGTATGGTCCAGAATACCAGCACCAGGGCAACGAAATCAGGCACACCTATCCAGCCACCCCAGGGCAGGAAGTTAAAGAAAAAGGCGATCGCAAAACTGACTGCGATAAATGCAGGATTAACTGGCAATAATATGTAATGCGGACTATTCATTTGGTAGGCTCCTTACCAGTTGCGGTCGGTGCTTCCTTAGGCTGCGTTTCTTTTACTGGATTATCCCTGGCCGGCAAATCTTTCATGGGCTGGTCCACGGGTTTGACTTCGGATGCTGGCGCTGCCGCATCACGGGTCACCTTGCGATTGAGCTTTTCTTTCTTGGCGCGCACATCTTCAGTGTCCGGACGTGACAAATTATCCGTCGACACCAGCAAGACCAGTAATTGCTTGTTGCGGTCTATGCCTGCTGTCGGCATGCAGAGTATGTTTTCGAAGGTGGTGTTGGCCTTGTTTTCCACCTGTACAACCTTGGCGACTGCCAGGCCAGGTGGATAAATACCATCTATGCCAGAGGTAACCAGTTGATCGCCATTTTGTATGTCGGCATTGGAAGTCAGGCGCATGTCAAGGTAACTGGACTGACCACGGCCATAAGCTACGCTGCGCAAGCCATTACGCAGGATTTGTACGGGGATGGCCTGGTTTTTATCGGTCAGCAAAGTGACTTCTGCCGTCAGCGGGAAGACCCGGGTCACCTGGCCAACCACGCCCTGGTCATCAATCACAGGCTGCGACAAGCTGATACCATGTTTAATGCCGCGATCTATGATGACCTTGCGACTGGCGGGGTCACGCGCATCGTAAATGATTTCTGCCATGACAGACTTGACTTGCAGACGCTCACGGGCGTCCAGCAATTTGCGCAAGTGGGTGTTTTCTGCCATCAGTTGCCCGGTCTGCTGCAGGGTATTGGCATTCTGGGTCTGCTGACGTTTTAACTGGGTATTTTCGTTTTCCAGTGTATTGACCGAGACAAAATAATCAGAGGCACGCTTGATCGCATCACGCGGCATGACAGCCACCATTTGTACCGGATACAGCACACTGCCCAATATTTGCCTGACCAGGGTCAGGGATTTCAGGCGGGCATCAACAACCAGTAGAAAAATCGCCAGGACGGCAAAGAAAACCACTCTGACGCGCGCAGAGGCGCCTTGTTTGAAGAGTGGTGGTGGGCTGTAATCCATACTTTACCGGTGTTTCTCAATGAACAGCGCAACAAGCATATAAATTGCAATCAAATCAGCGGTGCTTCAGTAGCCAGGACTGATGCACGCCTCATCAAATACGGGATTGACAACCAACATCAATGCTGGCTGCCATATCCCACGATGGTCCGGTGCTTAACTCTTATTATTCGTAAGAAAAGATCGAACCCAGCTTATCCATGCGTTCCAGTGCCATGCCAGAGCCACGGACTACGCAAGTCAGCGGGTCTTCGGCAACGATGACTGGCAAGCCTGTTTCTTCCATCAGCAGACGGTCGAGATCACGTAAGAGTGCGCCACCACCAGTCAGCATCATGCCTTTTTCAGCAATGTCGGCACCCAGTTCTGGCGGCGTTTGTTCCAGCGCGTTTTTGACGGCAGAGACGATGTTGTTCAGCGGATCTGTCAGCGCTTCCAGGATTTCATTGCTGGAAATTGTGAATGAACGCGGGATGCCTTCGGACAGGTTGCGTCCCTTGACTTCCATTTCCTTGACTTCTGAACCAGGGAAAGCCGAGCCGATGGCTTTTTTGATTGCTTCAGCCGTTTGCTCGCCGATCAGCATGCCGTAATTGCGGCGGATATAGTTGACAATGGCTTCGTCAAACTTGTCACCACCAACGCGGACAGAGCCTTTATAGACCATGCCCCCAAGGGAAATGATACCGACTTCAGTCGTACCACCACCGATATCGACCACCATGGAACCGGTAGCTTCAGACACTGGCAAGCCAGCACCTATCGCGGCGGCCATAGGTTCTTCAATCAGGTACACCTGAGAAGCACCGGCACCCAGTGCAGATTCACGGATCGCACGACGTTCTACCTGGGTAGAACCGCAAGGTACGCAAATGATGATACGTGGGGATGGTTTGAAGAACTTGGTGTCATGCACCATGCGGATGAATTGCTTGAGCATTTGCTCAGTGACGGTAAAGTCGGCAATCACGCCGTCTTTCATGGGGCGTATGGCTTCAATATTGCCTGGCACCTTGCCCAGCATCTGCTTGGCTTCCTTACCTACTGCCTGGATTGTTTTCTTGCCGTTAGGTCCGCCTTCCTGGCGGATGGCAACTACGGATGGCTCATCGAGCACGATACCCTGGCTACGTACATAAATCAGCGTGTTGGCTGTTCCCAGATCGATCGCCAGATCATTTGAAAAATAACTACGTAAAAAACCAAACATGTATTGTCCTGTGTTTAACTGATTGTGGGCTGAGCCCGCTCTATTGGGCTGCGCTACCGAATTTTTTAACCCTACCGTTTTCACCGGGAACCAGCCAAGCACCTCATATCCAAGCACAATAAGCATGTTAGGGGATTTAGCAAGCCATTTAGGGCATTAACCCGCCATTCTACCTTATAATCTGTTTAAATTTATTTGATACCAACACCTAAATTACGCTTTTGGTGGTATATCGAATTATGTATTGATTGACACTTTTTCGCGCAAAAATGCGCCCCTGAACTATGTCACTGACACTTGAAGATGTGAAAAGAATTGCCAATTTGGCAAAAATAGAAACCTCTGCAGCAGAAGAAGTTTCCACTCTGGATAAACTGAACGGTATTTTCTCTCTGGTAGAGCAATTAAAGGCCGTGGACACTACTGGTGTAGCTCCTCTCAGCCACCCTATCGCCGCCCTGCTGCCAGAAATGGCTTTGCGCCTGCGTGAAGACGTTGTCAGCGAAAGCAATCATCGCGAAGATTACCAAAAACCAGCGCCAGCGACACAAGACGGCTTGTATCTCGTCCCACAGGTTATTGAATAAGCAATAGAGTCCTCATGCATACCAAAACAATTTCGCAATTATCCGCCCTGCTGCAAAGCAAGCAGGTATCCGCCACCGAACTTGCCCAGCATTATCTGAACCGTATTGCTGCCAGTGACCTGAATGCCTTCCTGCATGTCAATCCTGAATGGACCCTGCAACAGGCTGCTGCAGCCGATGCACGTCTGGCCAGTGGTAATGCCGGTGTCTTGACTGGCGTACCTATCGCTCACAAAGATATTTTCGTGACACGCGACTGGCGCTCAACTGCCGGTTCACGCATGCTGGAAAATTATGTCAGTCCCTTTGACGCCACCGTGGTTGATCTGTTCAACAAGGCTGGCACGGTCACGCTGGGCAAATTGAATTGCGACGAATTCGCCATGGGTTCATCGAATGAAAATTCTTATTTTGGTGCGGTGAAAAACCCCTGGGACCAGACTGCCGTACCCGGTGGTTCTTCAGGTGGCTCAGCAGCTGCAATTGCCGCACGCCTGGCACCGGCGGTGACTGCAACTGATA
This sequence comes from Undibacterium pigrum, assembly GCF_003201815.1. Taxonomy (GTDB): domain Bacteria; phylum Pseudomonadota; class Gammaproteobacteria; order Burkholderiales; family Burkholderiaceae_D; genus Undibacterium; species Undibacterium pigrum. Next base: position 16,537 of record NZ_QJKB01000006.1, on the reverse strand, counting down.
CCGGCGGCTCTATCCGTCAACCGGCATCGTTTTGTGGCGTCACTGGTATCAAGCCTACTTATGGCAGCGTATCCCGTTATGGCATGATCGCTTTTGCTTCTTCGCTGGACCAGGGTGGCCCTATCGCCCAGACCGCAGAAGACTGTGGCATCTTGCTGAATGCGATGACAGGTTTTGATGAGAGAGACTCTACTTCGCTGGAACGCAAGAAAGAAGATTTCAACCGTGACCTGAGCAAGTCTTTGCAAGGCTTGCGTATCGGTGTGCCAAAAGAATTTTTCTCTGACGGCCTGGCTGCGGATGTGGAACAGGCAGTACGTGCTGCGCTTGCTGAATATGAAAAGCTGGGCGCGACACTGGTAGAAATCTCGCTGCCAAAAACCGAGCTGTCCATCCCTGTGTATTATGTGATTGCACCGGCAGAAGCCTCTTCAAATCTGAGCCGCTTTGATGGTGTGCGTTATGGTCACCGTGCGGCCGATTACAAAGACTTGAATGAGATGTACAAGAAGTCACGAGCCGAAGGTTTTGGTGCTGAAGTCAAGCGCCGTATCCTGGTCGGTGCCTATGTACTGTCGCACGGTTACTACGATGCCTATTATTTGCAGGCACAGAGAATCCGTCGCCTGATCGCACAAGACTTTGCTGCTGCATTTGAGAAATGCGATGTCATCATGGGGCCGGTAGCGCCGACCGTGGCATGGGACCTGGGCTCCAAGGCAGATGATCCCGTCGCTAATTACCTGGCTGATATTTTCACTTTATCGACCAGCCTGGCTGGCTTGCCTGGCATGTCCATCCCTTGCGGTTTTGGTCAGGGTGAGAAAAATGCCAAGCGCCCGGTAGGCTTGCAAATTATCGGCAATTATTTTGATGAAGCAAAATTGCTGAATGTGGCACACCAATTCCAGCAAGCAACTGACTGGCATACGCGCAGCCCAGTATGAGCTTGAAAATCTTCCTGGGCGCAGCCATGTGCTTGATATGTGGGACTTTGTCGGCACAGACATTGAACACACATATTGCCTGTGCGCAAACGCTGCAGGAAGATGCTGATGGTGAGCGCCTGATCTACAGTGACCAGGCACGCATGCAATTGAACGGCACGCAGATCACTGAGTTTCAATGGGAGTCCTCAGTATTTCGCAGCAATCGCGGACATGAATGCAGCATAGATACTGAAGATGGCCTGGAAGCAGAATTGACAGACAAAGGCTGGCGCATACGACTCAAAAATGCGCAGTCTGCAAGACAGAAGCGTGGCTATGATGTAGAGCGTGGCTCGCAATGCAGCATACGTCTGGAACGTGAAGGCGATACGCTGCATGTCAAGCCTACGTGCTCTGCACTATGTGGCTCGCGCAGGAATTTTTCAGAGCTGACGGTGAATACCAAAACCGGGCTTTGTACCTACGAGTAATGAAATGAATTGATGTGCTGCCTGTTCTACAGATGAGCAGGTACGACAAGTTAAAGATAAGACGAGGAAATATTATGCAATGGGAAGTCGTTATCGGTTTTGAGACGCATGCGCAACTCAAGACCAACTCAAAAATTTTCAGCGGCTCTTCAATCCAGTTTGGTGCCGAAGCAAATACCCAGGCCAGCCCGGTTGACCTGGCCCTGCCTGGCGTGTTGCCAGTCATGAATAAAGGCGCGGTAGAAAAAGCCATACAGTTTGGCCTGGCCGTTGGTGCGCTGGTCGCACCGGAATCCATCTTTGCCCGCAAAAATTACTTCTACCCTGACCTGCCTAAGGGCTATCAGATCAGCCAGTTTGAAATCCCGGTGGTACAAGGTGGTTTCGTTCCTTGCGTTTTTGAAAAAGATGGCAAAACCGAATTCAGGAACATAGAACTGACACGTGCCCATCTGGAAGAAGATGCTGGTAAGTCCACGCATGGTGCAGCCCAGGGCATGACAGGTATAGACCTGAACCGTGCAGGCACGCCTTTGCTGGAAATCGTTACTGAGCCTGTTATGCGTAGCGCGGCCGAGGCAGTTGGCTACGCAAAAGCACTGCATTCGCTGGTGACCTGGCTGGATATTTGTGACGGCAATATGCAGGAAGGTTCTTTCCGTTGCGATGCCAACGTTTCTGTGCGACCAGTCGGCCAAAAAGAATTTGGCACGCGTTGCGAAATCAAGAATCTGAACTCTTTCCGTTTCCTGGAAGAAGCGATCAATATCGAAGTACGTCGCCAGATAGATTTGATAGAAGATGGCGGCAAAGTCATTCAGGAAACACGCCTGTATGACCCGGACAAAAAAGAAACCCGCTCCATGCGCAGCAAGGAAGATTCGATGGATTATCGTTACTTCCCTGACCCCGATCTGCCGCCATTGAAAATCAGCCGCGAATGGGTAGAGCAAGTACGCGCCACCATGCCCGAACTGCCATCTGCCATGCGCCAGCGCTTCATTGAGCAACTGGGTTTGCCTGAATATGATGCGACTATCCTGACGCAATCCAAAGGCATGGCTACTTATTTTGAAGCAGTAGTGACTGCAGCGGGTGCGGCACAAGCCAAACCTGCGGCCAACTGGATGATGGGTGATGTGTCAGCCACCCTGAACCGTGAAGGCCTGGATATCAATGCTATCCCGGTCACATCTGCGCAACTGGCTGTATTGTTGCAGCGTATTGCTGACGGCACGATTTCCAACAAAATTGCCAAGGAAGTGTTTACAGCCATGTGGCAAGCACCATCTGATGATGCAAACCTCGCAGATCAGGTGATTGAAGCTAAAGGCTTGAAGCAAATCTCTGATGTTGGCGCTTTGGAAAAAATCATCGACGAAGTCATGGCTGCAAACCAGCAGTCTGTCGATGAATACCGTGCAGGTAAAGAAAAGGCATTCAACTCCCTGGTCGGTCAGGCCATGAAAGCCACCAAGGGTAAAGGCAACCCTGCCCAGGTCAATGAATTATTGAAGAAAAAACTGGCAGGCTGATTTTTCTCTCGCTCAAAAAAAACGGCACAGGCTTTTTAGCCTGTGCCGTTTTTTATATGTGCAAGATTTAATTGATCGGGGAGAAGTATCCCGCCACAGTTTGTAAATCTTCAACATTGACAGTACCAGCAGCTACACGTAATTTCAAAAAGCTGATCAGGTAATTATATTTTGCCTGCGCCAGATCACGTCTTGCAGCAACCAGTTGTTGCTCGGCACTGAGCACATCCAGATTGATACGCACGCCACCTTTGACACTCTGCTTGGTCGCTTCTACCAGCAAGCTGGAAGAATTAACTGACTTTTGCAAAGCAGCTATCTTGGTCGCACTACTTTGCAAGGCATTATGCTGCCTGCGCAATTCTATTCCTATGCGGCTGCGTGTCGAATCCAGCTCAGCTCTGGCCTTATCGCGATTGGCTACCGATTGATTAGTGATCGCATTGACGTAACCACCAGAATAAATAGGTATCACCAGTTGCACACCTATGCTTTTTACCGTTTGATCCTGGCTGTAATTGGTGACACTATCTGAGACTGAACGGTTATAACTGGCATTCAGTTCCAGCCTTGGCGCATGGCCAGCCTTGCTTTTACTGATTTCATGCTCTGCCACTTCCAGCGAATACTTGGCTGCGGTGATCTCTGGATTATTTTCAGTCGCGACCGTCATCCATTCTTCGAAGGTATTCAAGGCAGCTGGAGCCAGCTGAAAGTCAGCGCGCAAGCTATCAAGCTGATTGGATTCCAGACCAGTAATTGCTGCTAAAGTATTACGCAAATTGGTCACGTTATCGCCAGCTTCCAGGACTTGCGCTTCGGCCACGTCAAGCTTGGCCTGTGTTTCCAGCATATCTGTTTTAGTGCCTTCGCCTTTTTCAAACATGCGCTCATTGATGCGCTTTTGCTCTGCCAGGGCATCGCGCTGGGCACGGTACAAATCCAGCTGGTCTTCTGCAAATTTGGTATCAGCGTAAGCAGTTACCAGACGTATCATCAAATCCTTGCTACGCGCAGAAAAGATCGCATCGCTATAATTGGTTTGCGCTATACCCTGTTTGTAACGTGCTGTCGTATCCAGATTGAACAGGACCTGACGCAATGAGAGTGTATTGGTTAAGCTTGTATACTCATACTCATTGATAGTCGGTTTGCCACCCGTAAACAAACCCGGTGGCCCTATAGTATCGGCCTTGTTTTTACCTGTTCCGTAATTGAACTGTATGCTGGGCAGCAGGCCGGCACGACCGATTTTCCTGAACTCCTGGCCGGCGATATTTTCAGAAACGGCAGAACGGTAAGTCGGGTCGTTCAACAAGGCCGCTTCATAAGCCTGCAACAAACCTATGGCCGAAGCCTGGCCTGCTGAAGCCAGCAAAATACTTGTGGCAGAGGCGATCAGGCTAAGGCGTTTCCATGATTTTTTCATGATTAATCCTCAGTCATTGCGGAGTGGGCACGGTCAATAATTGGCTTGAGCAAGTAGTTCATCATGGTGCGGCCACCCGTGCTGACAAATAATTCAACTGGCATACCTGGACGTACTTGCAGGTTGGCGAGCAGCTTCTTGCCCTCAGGCGCTACTTCTGCGCGGACTTTATAAAATGCCTGACCAGTTCTTTCATCCAGAGTACGGTCAGCCGATACCTGGGTTATGACACCTGGTATATGTGGCGTGGTATTGGTGTTAAATGCAGAGAAGATCAGCTCGGTTTTCAAACCTGGATGTACTTTGTCGACCAGATTTACTGGCAGCATGGCTTCCACGATCAGCGCGTCATCCTGAGGAACCAGTTCCATCAGTTTGAAACCACTAGGCACAACAGCACCTTTGGTGAATACATTCAAACCGACGATAGTACCTGCCACCGGTGCTTTGACCATGACATTATTCAAATCAAAATCCAGTGCCGTCAGGCGATTTTGCAAGGCTTCTGCTTCTTTTTGCGTGTCAGACAATTGCGAACGGATTTCTTTTTGATAGTCTTGTTGGCGCTGGGATTTACGCAAGCCCAGTTCCATGATCTGGCGTGAAACGCGGCCCATATTGCCCAGATCTTCAGAAATACTACCGTTCACCTGTGCATAAGTACGTTCCAGATCCAGCAGGCGATTGCGGGCAATATAACCTTCCTTGGCCAGGTCACGCATACCATCCAGTTGTTCCTTGAGGAATTGCTGTTGCTGCTTCTTGCTGACCATGGATTCTTCCAGGCCCTTCAGTTGCGACTTCAGGCCGGCAATATTTTCATCCACCGCACCCAGTTCACTTTGTATGGAAATCTGGCGTGTAGTGAACAATTGCTGTTGCAACAAAATCGTGTTGGCGACGCGGCTATCACTTTTCGCGGCTTCCAGTTCTTTAGGGAAGCTGATGGATTTAGCATTGACGCGTTCTGCCATCAAACGGGCTTCGACTGCCTGGGAAGTGAATAATTGTACCCTGGTGATTTCAGCCGCTGACTTGGCATTGACATTGTTCATTTTCAGCAGGACTTGACCAGCTTTGACAACATCACCATCCTTGACCAGGATTTCATCGACAGTACCGCCAGTCTGATGCTGTATGACTTTGCGGCTGGAGGCAACAGCGACATTGCCACTCATAGGTACGCCCTTATCCAGTTTGGCAGTAAATGCCCACAACAGGAAACCAAACACGCCGACCAGGATGATGCCCCAGCCAAGGCGGGCATAGCTGCGCGCGTCTGTATTGACTTCCAGTATTTCTACATTGTGGGTAGTCACGTCCGTGACATCACCTTTTTTGACTAATGCATTTTTCATGATTATTCCTCTTCTGCAGCGGTAGCATTAATTCTTGCCTGTGTATCTGCTGGTGGCTCTGAAGCTGCTGATTGCAAACCGCCTTGTGCTGATGCTTGCTGGGCTGCCTGTTGTGCTGCCGCAGCCTGTTGGGCTTGCTGCATTTGCTGTTGATTTGCCTGATTCAGGGCAGCCAATACCTGGTCGCGCGGACCGAAAGCCTGAGCTACGCCATCGCGCAACAACAAGAGCTTGGTAGTGGCACCCAGGATAGTGGTGCGATGAGTGATCAGGACGATGGTTTTGCCACGCTGACGCAAATCGTTGACAGCCAGTACCAGAGCTTGCTCACCAGCATCATCCAGATTTGAATTTGGTTCATCCAGCACCAGCAGGGACGGATCGTCATACATGGCACGTGCCAGACCGATACGTTGCTTTTGACCACCAGACAAACCAGCACCACCATCACCCAGACGCGTGTCATAGCCTTGTGGGAAATGCAAAATCAACTCATGCACACCTGCACGCTTGGCAGCCAGAATGACTTTTTCAGAATCAACTTCACCAAAACGGGCAATGTTTTCTGCCACTGTGCCGCCAAACAATTCTATGTCTTGTGGGAGATAACCGATACTGGGTCCAAGCTGGTCTTTATTCCATTGGTAGATATCTGCACCATCCAGACGCACTTTACCCACTGCGGCAGGCCAGACGCCAACCAGCAAACGAGCCAATGTCGATTTACCCGAACCTGAAGGACCAATCACACCAAGCACATCACCTGGTTGCAAAGCCATGGACAAGCCTTTGACTACCACAACGGTGGAACCCGGAGGCGCTGCTGTAACACCTTCAACAGTCAGTGCACCCAATGGTTTTGGCAAATCCATACCAGCTTGACGCGGCGGATTACTCGCCAGCAATTCATTCAAGCGACCATAGGCGCCTTTAACTGTACTCCATTGCTTCCAGACGCCGATCAGTTGGTCGATAGGACCAGTCGCCTTGCCCAACAAGATAGAACCAGCAATCATCATACCTGGCGACATCTTGCCTTCAATAACCAGCAAAGCACCGAAACCAAGCACCAGAGACTGTACCGACACACGTACAAATTTACTCAATGCTGTAATAATGCCGGACTTCTCGCTGGCTTCTGCCTGCAATTGCAGGAAACGACCATGCAGTTTGAACCAACGCGACATCAGGTTAGGCAGCATGCCCATGGCTTCAATCACTTCTGCGTTACGCAGATTATTGGTGGCCAGATTGCTGGAAACGATAGCCATGGTATTGGCTTCAGTCAGCGGCTTTTTGGAAACCACTTCATTGGCATAAGCCAAAATCACCATGACGATTACTGCAGCCAGCGCAAACAAGCCCAGGTAAGTGTCAAACATGAAGATCACGGCCAGATAGAAGGGGAACCATGGCGCATCGAAGAAGGCAAACAAGCCAGCACCTGTGAGGAACTGGCGAATCTGTGTCAGATCCTGCAAAGCCTGGCCAGCATTACCACCGCCACGCTTCAGGTTTTGCTCGAACGCAGCGGTGTAAATACGCTTGTTCATTTGCATGTCGAGCTTGGCACCCAAACGTATCAGGACAAAACTACGGATATATTCAAGCGCACTCATCAGGGCATACGCGCCCAGCATCAACAATGTCAACATCAACAAGGTGATTTCGTTGCGGCTTTGCAAAACACGATCGTAAACCTGTAACATGTACAGGGAAGGTGCTAACATCAACAGGTTGATGATGGCACTGAAAATGCCAACGGTTCTGAAGGCACTTTTAAAGGTCATCAAGACCTGTGCAATTTCAGTTTGTGGAAGTTTTAATTTCGAGATCATTTGTATTCTTTGCACACTGAAGTGCTAAAAACATCGCAATATAAAAGGTGGCCGCTTGATGGATGCAGTTGAACGTGAAAATCATTTGCATTTTTAAGGCAAGGCGGCATTATCCCTGTTCACAACTCAATTAAATGTGACGTACATCACATTTTTCGAAAGCGTAACACAAGTTTTACGCTTTTAAAACGTGTTTCGTGTATCAATTCCTGCTGATTTTGCATACTCCCACCTGTATGTAAAAAAATACGTCTTTTAAGTGGCGTAGCTATTGAAATTATTCGATACTCCCCCATCTGACTTGCAATTTGAAATTTTCGCAAATGCTGGATTTATGCAATTAGCAATTATTTACTTGCAAATTAAATATTAAATACGCGCTTAGAAAGAAAGATGCTCACATCATCTGCGTGTGAACCAGGGACCGTTTGCAAGTAATGCGACTTTACTGCGGTCTGAGAGCAGCGATGGCGTGACTTGTTTTGATTGAGATGGACGTCTGCATGCACCAGCCCAGGCAAGCTGGCATAAAAAAAACGCCCCGCAATATCCGTTGCGGGGCGCCGAGTTCTTAATGGTCTTGCTGGCTACAGTGTCATTTTAACTCAATTACGACAGTGTTTACAAGCGAGTCTGTTGATATCTCATTTTGAATGTTAACTTTTGTTTCTTCAGCAAGTGTCTGCACCCATTCCAGTTGGGCTGGCAAACAAACTCTTTGCAAATCATAAAATTCACAGGCAAAACGGCGGGCATTCTCTCCTAAACGCTGCCTTTCTTCAGGCTGATCAAGTAAATCACAAACCTCTTGAGTCAGGGCTGCAACATCAAAAAAATCGACCAGCCTGCCAGTTTCATTCTGGCGTATTGCTTCATGCAGGGGCTGGGTATTTGAGGCAACGATGGCACATCCTGCACTCATGGCTTCCAGCAAACTCCAGGAAAGTACAAAGGGGTAAGTCAGATATACGTGTACACGCGACAATTGCAGCAAGGGGATGAAGTGCTGGTAAGGAATATTGCCCAGGAAGTGGATGCGCTTCAGTGCGCTTTCTGGCAGTTGCGTAATAACTTCGCTGAGGAAAATTTCTTTCCAAGACTTGCCGGTGGCTGACTTGGCGCCATAGCTGACATCATCGCCGCCTACAATCAGTACCCGTGCATTTGGCCGTTGCGCCAATATCTGTGGCAGGGCACGCATGAAAATATGGTAACCGCGATAGGGTTCCAGATTGCGATTCACAAAGGTGATGACTTCGTCATCACGCGTCAGTGTAAGGTCACCGCCCAGATTCAAGGCGACGCCTGGATTGGGAGCGATCATGTCGGTATTGATACCGTCATGGATGACACTGATGCGCTCGCGAAATGCGCTGGGAAAAGTGCTTGCCTGCCAGTGTGTCGGTGAAATGGCGGCATCGGCCATTTCTATATGCAAAAGATTATTGATATTCTTCAATTGTATCTTGCAAGCCTGTTCTATGTTATCAGACGAGAACTCAGGATCAAAGCCAACGTCGGCCCCGCTTGCATGGTAAAAGAATTCAGCATAGATACCCAGTTTGGCTTTGGGCCAGACTGATTTCAGGAACAGGCTTTCACCCCAACCCGGATGAGCGATGATGACGTCGGGCACAAAACCCTGTTCGCGCAATTGAAGGGCAGCGCGCATGGCCGCTTCGCCCCGGATGACTTTCGGTTCGCTATCCGCCAGCCAGGGATGCGTTTCGGCACTGGTGCCACGCGCCACCTGGTAAGAAAACACCTTCACACCATTCCATAGCGCAGGCGGATTTTTTTGCATGCTCAACGCCACAACTTCATTGCCACCGTCTGCTGCCAGCGCGGGTGCCAGATGTACGAACTGGCCTGGAAAATTTTGGTGAACGAACAGGATTTTCATAGAACAAATTGGCTAGAAATACAAACAAATGGAATTGCTACAGTATAAACGTTATTCCGGTCTGGCGATGCATGCTTATGCTACCCTTGAGATCAAGGTTCAGGATGTGATCAGATGATGGGAAAACGCCTGCAAGATGCCGTCAGGGCGTAAATGGTGGGCATCGATATGCCATTGTTGATTGGATTTACCTGCTCCATTATCAGTCAAAGTGAACACATCGAGAAAATCCATCCCCATTTGCATGGCCTGTTGCTTCAGGCTGGTATTGAACAGAGATAAAAATCGTCCAAATTGCTGGAACTCTGCCTGCGTGAGTGCGCTTTCATCCAGATTATGTGCGGGCACGCCACTGACGATAACCTTCAGCTTGCGTGCCCTTGCCTGCGTGGCAACCACGTTCAGATATGCTGCTATGGTATCGTGTACGCGTTGCTCCAGACTGATATCTGCAGATTTTTTGCTGGCCTTATAAATACCGCCGTCAATGCGACAATCAATTTCACCTATAGTGATGAAGACACTGGAAGCTTCAGGCAAGGCAAGCAAATAATTGATCAATGCTTGCTGGTAGTGATTGCTACTGACATGGCCAGCACGCCATTGTGTACATCCCTCTATCCACAGGCCTTTGCATTGCAGATGCTGCCCGCCATATGCAAGCACCAGATTATGCGCCGATAACATATGACTTTCACCAATGACGTATAACACGCCTTGTGCCTGGGGGGTATCTACCTGCTGCCTGTAAGCCTGCCACCATTGAAGTATTTTCAGCATGAAAACACAGTAAATCAAAGAACCCTGGTCTTTGATCAGTTGATTGGTCAGCATGCTTTTTGCCTCATGCAGCAGCGCTTCAACATGTTCCGGGCTGCCAAAGACATAGTGCAAAATTGCCAGTTGCAAAGCCGCATTTTGTCTTGGAAAACCAGTGGTGGGTAGTGCCAGCACTTTGGAATAATGCTGTACGGCCTCATTCAGGTGACCTGTGATTTTATAGAGATTGGCCAGGCAGCCCTGCAATTCGGGATTGTCTGGCGCGATGCTCAAGCCTTGCTGATAGCTTTGGAATGCTTCTTGCAGTTTTTCCAGCTTCAATAATGCATTGCCACGATTATTCCACGCCTGAAAATGACTGGCGTTAGCCTTCAGCACTTGCTCGTAATCCTGGATAGCTAACTGGTACTTACCCATATCCAAATACAGATTGCCGCGATTGAAATACGCATCCGGAAAATCAGGCTGTTTCTGCAAAGCCTGCGTATAGCAAGCCAGGGCTTCTGCCTCCCGCCTCAAGGCACTCAAAGCATTACCCTTGTTATTGAGCACTTCTGCAAAATCTGGCATGGACACTAAAAAATGGTCATAGCTGGCGATAGCTTCAGCATGACGTTCCAGATCCAGCAAAACATTGCCGATTGAGGCATGAATAATGACATGTGCTGGATTGATGGCAGCCGCCGATGCCATCAAGTCCAGGGCTTGCTGCAATTCGCCCTTGCCTCGCTTGATCATACCCAGAAATTGCAAGGCTTCGAAATGCCTGGCATTGATGGACAGTATTTGCAGATAAATTGCTTCTGCTTCAGGCAATTGCCCGCTTTGATGCAAGGCCAGTGCCTGCTGCAATAATTCCGTAGCTTGACTGTCAGAATTTATACTATTGCCTGTCACCGCCAACCGGGCTTGCGTCTTCTTTTTATGCATACTGCACCAGTCAGCATTATCTCAATTGCGCAAGTACCAAACTTTGCACTTCTTCCGCAGATCGTTTACTTTTACTGCCGACAGCCCATAAATCAAAAAGGGATGGCCTGGCTGCTGCAACGACTGTTTGGAAACCTGCTTCGGCCAGAGTATTCATCAACACTTTTTGTGTAAAGCCACAACGATGCGCCATATACAAATTGCCTTTTTCCATGGCTGCCCGGTGACCATACATGATGTCCAGAGGAGCAATCGGGCCTGCTGGTGAGATGTACGCTGGCTCTAATAATTTATCTTCAGCAACCAGCTTGCAGACTGAGACCATATCAGGGCAGGTGACAACGAAAATGCCATCATCCTTGAGCACACGCAAAATTTCTTTCAGTGCCACTGGCACTTCATGCGGATAGAGATGCTCGATATTGTGCGAAGAATACACGGCGTCAATAGAACCCGATTCTACGGCGCTCATATCTGTCAGAGTGCCTTGTATGTCTGGCTTGACTGAGGGATCAATATCAAAACGTATTTCCTGCCACTCATCTGACTGGAAATAGGGTGTGGTTCCAGCCTTGCTTTGCGGGCCGCAGCCTACGTGTAGTAATTTCAAAGTATTCACCTTGTAGTTTGATACAAAAGAAAATGGGGCATAACAGCCCCATTTTCCATTCACATGCTAATGCGCGTCAAATACAAATTTATTGAACCTGGTCTGGACGTGAAGAAGCCAGTGCCACTTTAGGCAAGTGGCGGAAAGAAGCCCAGTGCAATTCCAGCAAAGTCATCAAGCCACTACGTACCCAGCGCGCGAGTGTTGCGTCGTCAAGTGCCAATACTTTTTCGCGGTCAACAATACGGAAACCACCGATCAGGTGTACCTCATTACCTTCACGGAAGTTGAGGTCTTTTGCTACCAGTACGCCTGCAGTTTCCAGTTCATTGAGGATGACACGACCTTCACGCAGGTTTTTTTCATAGCTGTTCAGCAGTTCCAGCACTTTCGCGAAATGCGGATTGAATTCTGCTTTATCAGTAAATACAGGTTCGCCTTCTTTGGTATTGAACTGTGGCGCGTCCATATCAGCCGCCAACAGGTATTCATCCGTGTCACCGATGCGGCCCAGGATGAAAGGATAGCGACGTACATGCACTGGCACGTAGGTGTCCGTCCATTCATTTTTGTCGTTCAGGAATACATTACGCTCTCTCAGGCCCAATATGGCAATCGCATTCAACGGACCAGATTTCGTGAACAGGATAGGATAGCATTCTGCTGCTTCAGGGATTTCTGTCGGCGCCAAAGGAGCAGTGGTCAGACCGCGGGCAAAAGAAAAATCTGGTGCTGGTTGAAAGCGCAAAGAGCCATGCAGGTTCTTGTCCAGGGTTTGAGCATTTTGAAACATAGTAAAAACTCCAATAACTAGAAAAAGCCCATTTCCATTGATGGCATGGGTTAAGCGCCAGGCTTAGATAACATTTAATCGCACATCATTATTTTGATCTTACGTGACCATTCCAATTGAAATATAGGCGTTTCGATCAAAATCAAGTGCAGTATTGTATCAGCAGGATTATCTGATGGCGCTTTTTTCAGCACAAGACAGTGGCAGGAAGCCATCGTTTTTTCATTTGATGATGACTTAGCCCGATAGCTCACAGAAAACAGAGTTTCTCATGATAGAGCCAGATATGTAGTTAACAGCAAGGTTGACGAAGTCATGTCAGCATTCTTGCGCATTGCAACTCACGGCAATTTGCGCCAGATATGCAAGTAACCTGGTATGGCTTGCAGATTTTCCATTCTGATGGTTTGTGGCAAACATTGCAGAATGGCAAAACCATGCGTCAGAGCCAGTTTCTTCAGGTAGCTTGATTGATGCGCATAACGGCCTGTGCCGCGCAAGACATAGCCAGGGCTATCAGGATCGGATGACAATGTCTCTTCAGCAGCCTCTACAGAAAATGCAAATAAACCATCTTCAAGCATTAAACGCTGAATTTGGTGAATGATATGCTCAAGTTGCCCTATATAGACAAAAACATCGGCAGCAGTGACCACTTCATAACTGGCACTCGCTTCCTGACTACACATACCGAGTAAATCGGCCTTGATCAGCCTGTGATATAACTGCCTGGCCTGGGCTTTCAATAACATTTTTTCTGATAAATCCACACCAACCAGTTGCGTAGCCAGTGGCGCAAGTTCTTTTGCTACCAGACCAGTGCCACAACCGAGATCCAGTATACGCCACGCAACGGTATTTCCTATACTCAGTTGCCTGAGCTGCTTACCAATGACTGTGGGTATCTGATATTCAAGTACCTCCTGCAAATGCTGGTCAAAACGTTCTGCATAGTCATCGAATACCTTGCTGACATAAGTAACAGGCGCTTGCGTGCTGACTTGCCCGCTTAGCACACTGATGAAATGCAAGGCATTTCCTTGCTGCGGGTCCAGGGCTACGGCACGCTGATAACTGTGCAATGCTTGTTCCTTCTGCCCTGCGTCTTTATAAATATTGCCCAGGGTATTATGAATCTCGGCCATATTCTGGAGCAAGGCTGCCGCGCGCTCTGCGCATTGTATGGCCACATCCAGCTCCTTGCGCTTTTGATAAATCAGCGCCAGATTATTCCATGGTTCGGCCAACGCAGGATTCAGGATGGTCGCATGTCTATAGGCCAGTATTGCCTCGTCTGACCTGTTCATATCCTTATAGACATTGCCTATATTGCTATGCGCCTCAGCATAATCGGATTTGAGAGCGCAGGCTTGTTGAAAGCACTGCAAGGCTTCATTGAGCAAACCAGATTCCCGCAATGCAGAGCCCAGATTATTCAGGGCATAGAAATTCCGTGGGTTATTTTTCAACGAGAGCTGAATGAATTGTATGGCCTGTGCGTAATCTGCCTGCTGGTGAGCAGTCACTCCAAATAAATGCAAGGCATCTGCGTGATCAGGCTGCAATGCCAGTATCTGTTGATAAAATTTCCTGGCGGCGTCCAGCTGACCACTTTGATGCATCGCCAGCCCCTGCTCCATCCAGCTCGCAAGCTGGCTTTGCAGCGCTTGCTTTTGTTTTTCTGCTGCTGCATGTGCAGCTTCATCTGCAGCCATACAGCATTGCTTGTATTTTTTCCCACTTCCGCAGGTGCAGGGATCATTCCGACTCAGTTTTTTCATGGGCATTACACAAGTGGGTAAAAATAAGTGCACTGGATTTGTCGCTAGCCATGCTAACAAAAACTAGCCAGGAATGAGGAATTTAACAGTAAATCTTTAGGGCAAACAGTCATTATCGACAGATATAAAAACCTATAAAAAAACCCACCGCTTTGCAGAGGTGGGTTTTTTATTTTTAACAACAGGGAGGATGTTCTCTCCCTGCTGCATGGGTAGCAAGCTACCCATTTTCCTGCATTGCTTACTGAATTAAGCGATGAAGTCGCCAGCGACGATGGAACCTGCGCCAGTGATTTTAACGATAAAGTCAGTTGCGTCAACTGTACCTACAGTGCCACCGATGTTTTGGAAAGCATATGTACCAGCTGCTGTACCTGCGGCTACAGTGATAACGTAAGCCTGAGTATTCGCTGCCAGAGCCGCGCCAGCTGCAGTTGCTGCTGTAGCGATTGCTGCTGCCAGAGTTGCTGTGTCAGCAGTAGCGATAGACAACAGGTTCAATGTTGTTGCTGCTGTGCCAGTTTTGAACACGTCAGCGCCTGCAACTTTGAAGTTTGCCACTGTATCGATGCTGGCCAGAACAGAACCAGTAGTGATAGTTTCAGCACCAGTTGCAGTTGTAGACAGGTTGATAGTATCAGCACCAGTACCGCCGGTTACTGTTACTGCTGTAGCAGCTGTACCCAACAGATTAACTGTTTGGCCGCCTGTACCCAGAACAACTACGTCGCCAGTTGCGCCTTTAGCGTAGTTCAGAGTTACACCAGCACCGTTTTCGTTAGTGAAAGTGTAGCCAGTTGCTGCAGAGCCAGTTACGTTCAGTGTTTCAACGCCAGTTACCAGAGCAGAGATATTCAAGTTAGCACCGATAGCACCGATGTTCAGTGTATCTGTACCCAAGCCGCCGTCCAGAGTTGTTGCACCGGCGATTTGTGTTGCTGTGTAGTTGAATGTATCTGCACCTGTGCCACCAACAACGCTCACTGTGTTAGTACCAGCAGTGAAAGTGTTAGTACCATTAGCCAGTGTGAAGCGTTCCAGCGCTGCGTTAGCAACGATAGTACCAGCTGTCGTCAGAGCGATAGTTTCTGTGTTGCCTGCAGTTACAGTGCCTGTGAAGCCATTGTATTGCGCTGCTGACATGGTGTACACGCCAGTTGCTGCCAATGTCAGGTTTTCGAAGCCTGTCACGTTTGCACCGCCGATGTTAGCGCCAGCTGCCAATACCAGAGTATCTGTACCTGCACCTGCACTGAAAGTACCAGTGTAGTTGAACGCACCCAGTGTCAACTGGTTATTACCGATACCGAGATTTACATTGCCTGCTGCGAAAGAAGTACCAGCACCAGTTACGTCAAGCACATCATTACCTGTGCCGCCGTTCACTGTAGTGATACCTGTTGTAGCTGCAGCGATAGAGATAGCGGTGTTAGCACCGTTTGCCAGATTCAGAGTCTTGATGTTGGTGATAGTACCGCCAGTTGTACCGTTACCGACAGCAACAGCACCTGCATCGCTCAGAGTGATGACATCTGTGTCAGCAGCATTACCGTTGACAGTTGTACCGCTCAGAGTTGCAATCACGCCTGTGAAGTTGTCGTTCACGTTCAATGTGCTATTGAATGTTTGGCCAGCTACCAGTGCTGTTGGGGACAATGCTGTACCGCCACCATTGACTGGGTTAGTACCAACTACACCTGTTGTTACTGTTGCGCCACCAGACAGGGACACTGCATTGGATGTTGTCGTGTTGTTCACGCCACCACCAGTTGCATTGGAAGAAGATGTTGTGTCGATAACCAATGTGCCGCTAGTAACAGCGATCAGGGACAGATCGATGTTGTTTACACCAGCGATATCATCAACGATAGTCAGTTGATGTGGAACATTGCCAGTGAAAGTGATGACTGGTGTGCTCAGGGACAGAGCAGCACGGGCAGCAACCAGAGCAGCGTACTGAGAAGCAGTGATTACAACAGCAGAGTTTGCTGTGATGTTTTCGATGTTGGACAGTTGTGCACCAGCCAGGTTGATCGCACCGTAAGTTACCAGTGTATCGTTACCAGCACCCAGATTGATCGTGTCTGTGACAACGCGAGCAACTGCATTGGCTGTGGACTGTGCATTCAGGTTCACACCGTTTTCTGTCGTGTTGTAAGT
>NZ_QJKB01000005.1 GCF_003201815.1 Undibacterium pigrum | reverse complement strand
ATTTGGACTTCTCCTCTGTGAACTGAATCGTTTCATCACTCTTCAGTTTGGCACATTTGATGCCGTAAGGGGAGGAGTCCATTCCATTGCCCTACGACTATCCACTTACTATCATCACGGTAAATCACAAGTGAAATTTACGAGATCATCATCGTAAGCCGTAACGTAGGGCGGATTGTAATCCGTCGCATGAGATCATTAAATACCCAGAAAAATACCCGCACCGTAAACCACGCACACATGCGGCGCATTACAATGCGTCTTACACCTATCTATTTGCGACTATCGCGCTGAAGTTTTACAATTCGCCAGATTATTGCTATGCCCAATTACCGACGCGCCTGGCATCCGGGTGGTACATATTTTTTCACCGTCAATTTACTGCAACGCTCCGGCAATGATTTGCTTGTTCGCCACATTTCGGCATTGCGTGAAGCTGTTCGCAGCGTTCGTCAGCAATATCCTTTTCACATTCATGCCTGGGTAGTGTTACCGGATCATCTACATTGCGTGATTGAATTACCGGAAGAGGATAGTGATTTCGCATTGCGCTGGCGTCTGATCAAAACTTATTTTTCCAAATCCCTGCCCAAAACCGAATGGCTGACAAATGTCCGTGCAAGCCGTAACGAAAGGGGTATCTGGCAAAGACGTTATTGGGAACACCTGATACGCGACGAAGCAGATTTTGCTGCCCATATGGATTACGTACACATCAATCCGCAAAAACATGGCCTCGTGAAAAGCGTATCAGACTGGCCGTACTCAACTTTTCATCAACTGGTAAAACAAGGTGTCTATCCAATCAACTGGGCTGGCGGCGAAGACGTATTTTTAAAATATAAAGACTGAAATCACAACAATCTCATCTCCAATGAATTTACCGTAACGTAGGGCGGATTGTAATCCGCCGCATGTGACCATCAAATACTCAGGGAAATACCTGCACCGTGCACCACGCGCACATACGGCGCATTACTATGCGCCTTACGACTATCCACTTACTATCATCACGGTAAATCGCGAGAGAAATTTACGGCACGATAGTCGTAAACAAATACACCGCAAAAATTACGCAATGAATAGTTCCCTGCATGATGGTGGTGCGCCCTGTCCCCAGCGAGATGGTGGTGATCATCAGTGACAATAACAGCAGTATCATCGACTTGGCGTCCAGCCCCAGGGTCAGTGACCAGCCTGTGGTCAGTGAGATCACGGCCACCACCGGTATCGTCAGGCCTATGCTGGCCAGGGCAGAACCAAGCGCCAGGTTGATACTGGTTTGCAGGCGGTTGGCGCGGGCAGCACGAAAAGCCGCGACACCTTCCGGCAACAACACCACGATGGCGATGATGATACCAACCAAGGCCTGGGGTGCACCAGCGGCAGCGACAGCATGCTCCAGCGTCGGGGCCAGTGACTTGGCCAGCAATACGACTACGCCCAGGCACAGCATCAACAAACCGGCACTGGCCCAGGCCACGCCATTGCTGGGCAGGGCAGCATGCACTTCTTCATCGGCAGCGGCTTCTGCAGGCAAAAAATAATTGCGGTGACGCACGGTTTGCACCAGTACAAAAGTACCATACAAGACCAGTGACACGACAGCGATAAAAGCCAGCTGGCTGGGGCTGTAGACTGGCCCGTGTGCAGTCGAGGTAAAGTTGGGTAAGACCAGGGTCAGGATGGCGAGTGCGGCCAGCGTTGCCAAAGAAGTGCTGGCACCTTGCAGGCTGAAACTTTGCTCCTTGTGCAGGCTGGCACCAGCCAGCAAACACAGGCCTATGATGCCGTTGAGAATAATCATGATGGCGGCAAATACGGTATCACGCGCCAGGCCAGAGGTGGCTTCACCGCCTGCCAGCATGAGCGAGACGATCAGGGCGACTTCAATCAGAGTCACCGCCAGGGCCAGCAAGAGTGTGCCAAAGGGTTCGCCTATTTTGTGTGCCACCACTTCAGCATGATAGACAGCAGTCAGCACACCGCCAAACAAGGCGATGGTCAGCAAGATAGCATAGAGTGGTGCGGTAATCAGCAAGCCGCCGCCGAGGATAAACCAGGCAGCAAAAGGCATGATGATGGACCAGCGCGGCAGTGTGGCAGAGTTAGTCATGCTTGCTCCTTGTTGTTACTATCTGATTGAGTTTTAATGACTTCATTGGCAGTTGGCCTCGGTGCTGCTGGCTTCCACTACGCCATAACGACTTTGCACCATGTGCACACCCTGCGCAGTTGGGCGTAACACCAGCATATGACTGAAACTGCTTTCACAAAATTCTTTCATGGCGGGTGCACCCAGGGCCGTGGCAATGGCGGGTACAGTATTGCCATGCCCCACCACCAGCACCACGCCACTGCTGGCACGCACTGCCGTCACCACTTCATTGATATGTTCTGCACCGCGCTTTGCACCCAGCACCTGCGGCGTAATATTTCTGGCCTGTGCCAGTGGCAGCGCTGTTTCACGCGTGCGCTTGAACTGGGTAGTGTAGATACTGCTCACACCGCTATATTGCAAAGCCGTTGCCAAAGCCTGCGCCCGCGCCTGTCCAAGTGCAGACAAGGCCGGATCAGCCGGATTGTCTGCCGCTTTTTCAGCATGACGGACCAGGATAATCAACTCAGGCTCTGCCTGTACCTTGAGAGGGGACAATAAGCTGCAGCACAATACAAGCAATATGGCGATGGATTTTGGCATGGATACCCTAAAGGAAAATAAATTGTGACGTTTCCGTCCCATGAATTTTACTACGTCAGCATGGTATGCTTGCGCTATCTGTCACAGGCAGGATTATTTTCATGAAATTACCTGGTAATAAGGCTCTATTTGCGATTTCCATACTGGCTGGCACGCTGGCCATTGTAGGTATGGCAGCCTACTCACGCCTGGAAACGGCAAAACCTGCTACACAGGCCGATGAAAAAATAGTGGTGCCTGCCACCCATCATCTTTATGGGCAAATCCATGTGAGCGAGCAAATCACGCCGGAAAATATTGCTGCACTCAAACAGCAGGGCATACAAAACATCATCGCCATGCGTCCGGACGGTGAGGCTCCCAATCAGGCAAGCGCCGCAACCATAGAAAGAAATGCAGTGGCTGCCGGGTTGAAGTTTACTTATATACCCATACCGCACGGTGATATACCAGATGCCAGCATAAGCGCTCTGCAGCAAGCCCTCGATAAAAATGAGGGCCCGGTATTGCTGTATTGCCGCAGCGGCAGCCGCGCTGCCCGCACCTGGAGCCTGGTTGAAGCATCGCGCGCTGGTGGCATGGATGCCGCCACGATATTGTCTACCGTCAAATCTGCCGGCTTAAAGGCAGATGATCTGGAAGCCTTGATACAGAAGCGTATTGCTGCCCGGGGTGAGGGTAGTAAGTCATGAGCGATGGTACTGAATTGAACTCGGGATTGAATACTGAACAGCAAGCTACACCCAAGACTGCCCTCAGCTCATGGCAAATCCTGGGTAAAGCCTTGCTAGTCATTTCGGGCCTGGCACTGGGTGCTGTGCTTGGTATTTTCATTTGCCTGTCTGCGGGCTTGATGGACCTTTGTTGAATTTTCTGACACACGCTTACATTCACACTGGATGCAGTGCAGATTCCTCTCTCCAGCTCTACACTAATCCCTCATGCTAACTACCCTGCGTCATATCACGTTGCTGGCGATATCCATCCTGCTCTTCCTCGTCAGCCCTGCCCATGCCGATGCGCTGGATGATGCGATACAGGCGGAGATGCAGCGCCAGCAAATACCTGGCCTGGGTCTGGCAGTGGTCAAAGATGGCAAGATCGTGCGTGAGCAAGGCTATGGCTGGGCCAATCTGGAACATCAGGTTGCTGTCAGTGAAAAAACCATTTTCCAGTCAGGTTCGGTGGGCAAGCAATTTACTGCGGCGCTGGTACTGTTGCTGGAAAAAGATGGCAAGCTCAAGCTGAATGACCCTATATCGAAGTACCTCAAGAATACCCCAGCCATCTGGAAAAATATCCGCATCCATCATTTGCTGAGCCATACATCAGGCCTGCGCGATGCCGAAGAAAAAGTCAATTTGCGCCACGATTACCGTGACCAGGATCTGATCAGGATAGCCGCCTCGGTGCCGCTATTGTTCCAGCCTGGTGAGAAATGGTCTTACAGTAATACTGGCTACCATTTGCTGGGTTTTATTTGCAACCAGGTGGGTGGCAAGTTTTATGGCGAGCAGTTACGCGAAAGAATTTTCCAGCCCCTGGGCATGCAGACACGCATCATCAATGAACGCGACATCATCATGCACAGGGCCGCTGGTTATGATGTGGTGGATGGCCAGTACAAAAATCAGGAATGGGTATCGCCCAGCCTCAATACTACAGCCGATGGCAGCCTGTACCTGACTGCGCATGACCTGGCCTTGTGGGATATGGCTTTGCGAGGCGAACAAATACTCAGCACGGCCATGAAGCAGGCCAGCTGGACGCCGGTCAAACTCAACAAGGGTGGCAGCTACCCCTATGGCTATGGCTGGGCCATGTCCACCATGAAGCACTATGCGGTGGTGGAACATGATGGTGCGTGGCAGGGTTTCACGACCCAGTTCAGCCGCTTTATCGAACCAGGTTTGAGCATCATCATACTGAGCAATCGCTCTGACGCATTGCTGGGGCGCGTTGTCGACATTGTCGCAGCCAGCTATCTGCCAGATTTGCAAGGCCCGCATCACCAGCCAGTATCCGGCAGCAAATGAAGCTTGATACAGATATGGCATGCGACCAAGTCAGGAGTTTGCTACTCTTGCCCTGAAAAACTTGTACACCTGATCCAGCTATGCCATGCTAGCAGGCATTCATATCAACGCTACTGCCAGGCCCGCAAGTTCCATGATCAAGCTAATGCGCTATACCAATCTGATACTCCTGGTCTTTGTGGGTTTCGCAACACTCTTCAGCTTTGCCAGTATGAAATACAGTAATGGTGCACAGGCGGGTGGCGCGGTGTTTGGCATTCTCCTGATACTGTCGTTTAATCTTGTGCCCTTGTATGCACTGTCCAGCGACAGCACTTTGCGCCGCCTGCGTTTTGCCAAACGTTATGCATTTGTCAGTTTACTGCTGGCGCTGGCCATCATGATTATCGCATCGGCATCAGGTGAGCAATTCGACATGCCCATCCTGCTGGCACTGGCCATCGTCTATGGCCTGCCCTGGATGTTGAACTTCTTTGCCTTTGACAAAAAAATCCGGGAAATCAGAACCAGGGCCGAGCAAGCCGCCAATACATCAAAAGTCGAAGTCAGCAGCATCACAGAAGATATACGCAACAAGGCCAACTACCTACTGGCGCACTGGCGTGGCGATATGTCGCTGGCCAGGTCTTACTGGATCAATGGACTCTTCATTGGCCATATATTTGTGGGCATGACAGGTGCCTTTCTGGGCGGCATACTGGAAAAATCCGGCGCCTCCTTGCGCGTGATTGCGGGCAGCGTCATCCTCAGTTACTGCATTGTCTACCTGATCTGGCTGTGGGCCATGGTTGGCCTGGCACGTTCTGCCGCCAGGCATCAATCCAGAGGCGGTTCTGCCCTGGTTGCCGTGCTGGCGCAACTGTCAGTGGGATTCAGCATCCTTATCATTGTAGTCAGGCTATTCAATTCACAGATTCCACAATTGCAGGAATTTTTCCTGATAGCCAGCGGCAATGACAGCATGGCGAAAGTGAGCATCACACGCTCCGTAAAAGGGGACATGCTGGCCCTGCGTGGCACCCTGGGCGAAGGCAGCAGTGACAGCTTTGCTGAGTTCATCAAGAGCAGCCCGCAAGTCAAAACACTCATATTGAACTCACCCGGTGGCCGCCTTCTGGAAGCGCAGAAAATTGCTGATCTGCTGAAAACCAAAGGGCTTGATACCTATGTCGAAGAACAATGCGCCAGTGCCTGCACCTATATTTTTTTGGCGGGCAAAGACCGTGCAGCTACCCCCAATGCCAAGATAGGTTTTCATCAACCCAATTTCCCGGGTGTGCATGGACGCGAGAAAGAGCAGGCCACCCAGGCCATGCTGAACAATTATCGACAGGCACGCCTGCCTGAGCAGTTTATCGAGAAAATTGGCCGCACCAGTTCCGACGACATGTGGTACCCCAGCCGTGAAGAATTGCTGGAAGCCGGTGTCATCACCCGCACGTCTTTGGGCGGCGAAGCCAGTGTCACCGCCTATTCAGGCATGACCACACGCGAAGAAGTCATAGCAACGCTGCGCAAGGCCAGGATATGGCGTCTGTATGAACAACGCCAGCCAGGCAAACTGGATGAAGTGGCCGACCTGATCTGGAAAATGAAACAACAAGGGGCAAAGCAACAAGAGCTGCAAAATGCAGTGCAATCACTGATCAAACAAGAATACACAGGCGCGCTGAAAACCGCACCAGATGCACTGCTGGCTGAATATGGCATCTTGCTCGTTGATGGATTGAAAGCCGCCAGCGATATCAGTCCGGAAGCCTGCGCCAAACTCGTCAAAGGCCAGCTCGACATACACCGCACTTTGCCCCCAGACCTCATCACGCGCGATCGCGAACTGATGGAAAAAGTCATCAGCACCAAAGAGCACGGCAAGAGTTACAGCATGCGAACACCAGAATTTGCCAGTGCCGCCACCAGGCTGATGAACTACATGACGCCTTTGCACAAGAAAATCACCGAAGACTTGTCCGCCTATGACAAGCAACCCGCGCTGCAATGCGAAGCCGTCACTGCCCTGTATCAAAACATCCAGCGCCTGAACGAGAAAGACAGGCATGTGGTATTGAGCGGGCTGGTGCAGGCTAAATAGTATGAATGAATTTAGCCATTGTAAAAATACAGCACCAGTTTTTTTTCAGGGCTGACGATGATCATCCCTATCCGTCCATAGGCATAGTAACTGCCAGGGCTGTTGATGATGGCATTCATCTCCAGCGCGACTGAAGGTTTGATACCGGGGCAAAAACCATAAGCGCAAATATAATCTTTTACATCCATGCGCCCTGACTCTTGATTTACCTGCCAGGATTCATTTGCTTGTATGGGCGTTGCCTTCCAGTTGTCATA
Organism: Undibacterium pigrum; assembly: GCF_003201815.1. Lineage (GTDB taxonomy): Bacteria > Pseudomonadota > Gammaproteobacteria > Burkholderiales > Burkholderiaceae_D > Undibacterium > Undibacterium pigrum. The sequence continues at coordinate 375,057 of NZ_QJKB01000005.1, read as the reverse complement.
ACTGCCCCGCCAGTCGCGACTTTGCTGGTTCTGGTTGGCGGGCATCTTGCTGAAAAAGTCCATGCCACGCTGCTGGATCGTCTGCACGATATTGTCTGGCAATGGATACAAGCGTACCCCGGCCTCATTTCCACCCGGCCCAAATCCCCAGGACTCTTCCTTTTGGTAAGCAATTGAAGTGACCTCCAAAGCATCCGGCACAGCCTCCAGCATGAATTGTCGCTCAAGCAGTTTGTAAGCCAAGTAGGGACCAGCCGTCACCGTCAACGCCAATAATATAAATGTACGGCGCGAGAGTTTTTTGTAGAGATAGATAATACCGGCGATGATGAGCAGCGGGATGAGAAGGGTCAGTGCGAGGATGAAATAATACATGTAGCCAGTTTATTTTTTTAAAAATGCCACAATATCAGGATAATACTCCGTGTACCATCAGCCCCCTTTCTATCATTTAAAAAAAAGACAGGTCACACGATAAAGATGACCATGCAATTAGAACAGAAACCATGACAACAACTACGCAAAAAGAAATTGTGCCCGCTTCAACATCTGATGCAATCGCAGGCTGCCTGCTGGGTGCCGCAGTTGGCGATGCCGTGGGCTTGCCGTTTGAAGGCTTGTCACCAGGCAGGATAGCGCGTTTGCGTAAGGGGCCTCTGCAATACCGTTTCTTCTTTGGCCATGGCATGGTCAGTGATGATACAGATCACGCGATTTTTGTCACGCAGGCGCTGATGAAGAGCAAAGGAGACATCGGAAAATTCAAAAAGAGCCTGGCATGGCGTTTGCGCTTCTGGCTGATATGCCTGCCTGCGGGCGTGGGCTTTGCAACTCTGCGCAGCATTATCAAGCTATGGCTGGGATTTACCAACAGCGGTATTTATTCTGCTGGCAACGGCCCTTGCATGCGCAGTGCCATGACAGGTGCAATTCTCTCTGACGATGCATCAGCGCGGCGTGCTCATGTTCAAGTATCGACACTGCTCACGCATACTGACCCCAAGGCCTTCACTGGAGCGCTGGCAATTGCTGAAATTGCTGCACGATTAGTCAACCAAAAATGGCAGACCAGGCCGCCCATTGATGAGTTGACTGCTATGCTCAACAGTTTGTCGAGCGACACAGAATGGCAAGCTGCAGTCAAAGGCATACAAAAATCCTGTCTTGCCCCTGAGCCTGCATTGATTGCGCAAAAATATTTTGGTGGCAAGAATGGTGTGTCGGGCTACACCATGCACACAGTGCCGTTCACCATCATTGCCTGGTACCAGCATTTTGGCAGCTATCACGATACGATAGACGCCGTGGTGAATGCTGGTGGCGACGTTGATAGCGTAGCCGCGATTGCGGGTGCGCTGGCAGGTGCCAGTACAGGACTATCTGGTATCCCACAAGAGTGGCAAGATGGCTTGATGGACTGGCCACACAGTCGCAAGTACTTGCAGGCATTGGCATGCAAGGCGCATGATCCAGAAGTAAAAGCCGGGCTGCATTTCTCTTTTTGGCTATTTCCACGCAATATTATTTTTTTGGTGATCGTCTTATTGCATGGGTTCAGGCGTTTATTGCCGCCGTATTAGCTGGCTTCTTAACCTCATGCTCCGGCTATGTCTCAACAAAATTTTAGCAATTCCTAAAAATGTTTCCAACTAAAACTACCAAGTAAAAATAAAAACCTTAACATCATCATGAAGGCAGTTGATGTAGGAAATCCCTGCCCGTTCAACATCGTTCATGTCCACCGAATGTAGCTTTTCTGGTGGATAGGCTCTCTTGACATCTTTGGCATAGATGTAATGAAGCTCTGCTTCAAGCGCCTTGCCAAACATGACATGACTGTAGGGTCCGCCAATATGCGGCAGATCAAATGGTAACTGCTCAAGAATGTTCTCCGGAACAGGAACAAAGGGCCAATACACCTTGGCACCGGGATAGCGATGCCACTCCATTTCTAAAAAAGGGGCAATGACTTCGTTCAAGTCAAGCTCAAATCCCTTAGTGCAGATCAGCTCACCATTGTCATGCTCAAAATCTACCGGGACTAGGCAGAGATCAACTCCCATAAGCTTCCTTTTTCAGTGCTGCAATAGTACAAATGATTCATTCAACTTTTTGTAATTCTATCGTACGTGCAGTTTCTCCCCAATTGATATCAAGAATGCCTTGCGCGATGAATTTATGCAATGAAGAATGGGGCCATGCGCTGGCTTGATCTACATAGCCGTGCTTGACGGGATTGTAGTGCAGATAAGAGATATGCATTTCCAGGTCATCATCGTCTCGTATCAAATGCTCCCAAAAACGACGCTGCCAGATTCCACGCTCGCGCTTTTGCTGGCGGCTGATGCTGATGTTTTCCTGTTTGGGCAAAGCTTTGGAGAATGCAGCCTTAATAAGTGACCAACGCAAGGAAAAGTCCAAATCACCTTGTGGCAATTCCCAGATTGCATGCAAGTGTTCAGGCATAACAACCATGGCGATGATTTTAAAGGGATATCTTTGCTGTACCGTGCGGAACGCTGTTCGTAAAATGTCTATATGCTCGGTAAGTAATTGACTTTTCCGATTTTGCAGATTGACCGTAAAAAAGTAAGTGGCACCGGGGACATTAGCGCGGCGGTAACGCATGATTTTAAATTAGTGGTTGATGTAAAGGGTACATCATAATATCCAAGCTGGCAGTATATCGTAGGTTGGGCTACGGGGTATCAGCCCAACACTCGGCATATAAATAACGTACATTTTCATCTAGACGAAGTAAAGATTTATTCAACTTCACTTTCTGTCACGTACGTAATCCAAGGCCCAGTGTTGGGCTGATAAATCGTAGCCCAACCTACAACACTGGTCATTTTAAATCAGGCCTTCTGAGGAGGATGACGATCTCATGCGGCGGATTACAATCCGCCCTACGTCACTGAATAATAATGATAATAATAAGGTCACAGCACTACTAGTGTTCCATCGGGCATCATGCCGCAAGGCCAGTACCCGCTCCCGTACAGAGCAAGCAATTGACACCAGCGGCCAGGTTTTTTTGCCATGCTTTCCATTGCAGCGATACGTGTGCAATACAAAGCTGCATCCTTGGCAGGTTTTGTGAAATTGTGAGGCCCACTGGTGATGGCATCATCGGCAACAATACGCAAGGATCTCATGCATAGTTGACTGATTTCTTTGAGTACGGGACGATAATCAATTTGACTTTCTTCGAGAAAATTGCGTAAGGCACTGCCGTGTATGGGATCGCTATCAGCGATGCAACCTGGCAGCCAATCCATATTGGCTGCGATGTCTGCTTCACGTTCGCCGATGTCGGCATTGAAAATTTGTGTATCCCACGCTCGCAAGTTCGGGATTGCCAGCATGCCGTCATCCGGACAATACTTTCCTATTTTTGAAAACCATTTTGCCTGAATAATGGTTTGCTCGATTAATTCAATATTCATGCTTTTGTTTTACTCATGACGCTTAGCCTGGCGAGGCCCAGCCCAGGCTAAGGGCTAGAAAATAAATTTCGGATGAAGCGTATTAGCAAGGCAACTGCTCCAACGATAATCACTAATCCTAAAAAGACAAAGATAAGAATTTCAGGAAACAAGAACATCAGAAAAGAACCAAGACTCGTGGTTTGCCCACTTGGACCATCGTAGTTCCACGCTCCATACACGAGTAAACCATAAGCCAAACAAATAAGTATCAATTTTACGATAGAACCTACCGCCTTTTCCGCCTCGATATCTTCATCAAGTTTTTTATCTGGGGCTTCGTCCATAGTACTCATTTGAAATTACATGCATGATTGCATCCATTGGATGCCAGGGCAAGTCAAGGTATATACACATGTGAAGCACTGATTTATTCAATTCATATTCAGAATACATACGTAATCCAGGGCCTAGTGTTGGGTTGGTAAAAAGTAGCCTGGAACGGCCCGGCCCAGGCTATAGAGACGAAATTAGCTTTTCAATGCGCCTCCTCCCAATTCCCGCCCACACCCACTTCAGCCAATAAAGGCACATCCAGCTTGGCCACATTCGCCATCAACTCAGGCAACTTCTGTTTGACCAGTTCCAGTTCAGCTTGCGGTACTTCGAGTACCAGTTCATCGTGGACCTGCATGATCATTCTGGATTGCAGTTGGTCTGTTTCCAGCCAGCCTTGTACGGCGATCATGGCAAGTTTGATGAGGTCGGCTGCTGTGCCTTGCATGGGGGCGTTGATCGCTGCACGTTCGGCGCCTGCCCGGCGGGGGCCGTTGGGGGAATTGATTTCTGCCAGCCACAGGCGGCGACCGAAGACGGTTTCTACATAGCCGTGGGCCTTGGCCTTGGTGCGGGTGTCGGCCATGTACTGGGCAACGCCAGGATAACGCTGGAAGTATTTGTCGATATAGCTTTGTGCGGCGCTGCGTTCTATGCCGAGGTTGCCAGCGAGGCCAAAGGCGCTCATGCCATAGATGAGGCCAAAGTTGATGACCTTGGCATAGCGGCGTTGTTCGCTGCTCACCTCATCAAGGGCTACGGCAAAAATCTCGGAGGCAGTGGCGCGGTGGATGTCTTCGCCATTGGCAAAGGCGGCCAGCAGGCTGGCGTCACCTGAGATGTGGGCCATGATGCGCAATTCAATTTGCGAATAGTCGGCAGAGATAATGACATTGCCTGGTCCGGCGACAAAGGCTTCGCGTATGCGGCGGCCTTCTGCAGTGCGCACGGGGATGTTTTGCAGGTTGGGGTCATTCGATGCCAGGCGGCCAGTGACAGCCACTGCCTGCGCATAATTGGTGTGGACGCGGCCTGTGCTGGCGTTGACCATCTTGGGCAGTTTGTCGGTGTAAGTCGATTTGAGTTTGGCCAGGCCGCGGTATTCAAGCAAGACCTTGGGCAGGGGGTAATCCTCAGCCAGTTTTTGCAAGACTTCTTCATCCGTCGATGGTGCGCCGGAAGGGGTTTTCTTGACGACGGGCAGGCCCAGCTTGCCAAAGAAAATCTCGCCCAGTTGTTTGGGTGAATTCAAATTGAAAGGCTGCTCTGCCAGTTCATAGGCCTTTTGTTCCAGCTCCAGCAGGCGTATGCCGATTTCATGCGATTGCGCTTCGAGCAAGTCTTTATTGATGTGTACGCCATTGCGTTCTATCTTTTGCAGGACGACAGAAGTGGGCAGCTCTATGTCGTGATACACGCGCAACAAATTGGCATCAGGTTGTATCTCTGGCCACATGGCCAGATGCAGTTGCAGGGTGATGTCGGCGTCTTCTGCGGCGTAGGCAGTGGCGCGTTCCAGATCGACCTGGTTAAAGCCTATCTGGCTGGCACCTTTGCCACAGACTTCTTCAAAGCTGATAGTTTTCTTGCCGAGGTGGCGCATGGCAAGGCTGTCCATGTCATGCGATTTATGCGATTCAAAGACATAGGATTCGAGCAGGGTGTCATGTGCGATACCACGCAGGCTCACACCCTGGTTGGCGAAGATATGGCTGTCGTATTTGAGGTTTTGGCCGACCTTGGGCTTGCTGTCATCTTCCAGCCAGGCCTTCATCTTGCCCAGCACCACAGCCAGCGATAATTGCTCAGGCGCACCGGGGTAGTTATGGGCAACGGGGATGTAAGCCGCATGGCCGACTTCGCAGCACAGTGAGATGCCCACCAGTTGCGCCGTCATGGGTTCCAGCGAAGTGGTTTCTGTATCTACCGATGTCAGTTTGGCGGCATTGATGCGGGCCAACCACTCGTCGAGTGCGGCTTCGCTCAATACCGTTTCATAATTGTGCTGGACTGGTGCAGCCGGGCTGTCGCCAACATTCGTATCAGCATTCGCATCGTCATTGAACAAACCTGCCTGTGCCGGGTTACCACCACTGGTGGCAGCCTTGGCGGCTGGCAGTGGTGTCGCGCCGGCGGTGGCGTCACCAGTGATTTCACGCAGCCAGGTCTTGAAGCCATAGCGGGTGAAGAAGGCCAGCATGTCTTCGCGGCTTTCTTCCTTGGCGACCAGGCTGTCTTGTATGGAATCGTAATGCCCTGCCAGGTCGCAATCGGTCTTGACGGTGATGAGTACGCGGCCTTGTGGCAGCCATTCCAGCGCGCTGCGCAGGTTATCACCCACCACGCCCTTGATCTTGTCGGCGTTGGCGATGACGCCATCAAGGCTGTCGTATTCTGTCAGCCATTTGACGGCAGTCTTGGGGCCGCATTTGGCAACGCCGGGCACGTTATCGACGGTGTCGCCTATCAGGGTCAGGTAATCGATGATGCGGTTGGGTGGCACGCCAAACTTGGCCAGCACGCCTGGTTCATCGAGCTTTTCATTGCTCATGGTATTGATCAGGGTGACATTGGCGTTGACGAGTTGCGCCAGGTCCTTGTCACCGGTAGAGACAATGGTGTTGAAACCCAGCTTGGTGGCTTCTACTGCCAGCGTGCCTATGACGTCATCGGCCTCTACCCCCTCTACCATGAGGATGGGCCAGCCCATGGCCTTTACGGCGGCATGGATGGGTTCTATCTGCAGGCGCAAGTCGTCGGGCATGGGGGCGCGCTGGGCCTTGTACTCGGCATACAGGTCATCGCGGAAGGTCTTGCCTTTTGCATCAAAAACGCAGGCCATGTATGCTGCCGGGTAATCAGCGCGCAAACGGCGTAACATATTGATCATGCCGTAGATGGCCCCCGTAGGCTCACCTTGCGGATTACGCAGATCAGGCATGGCATGGAAGGCGCGGTACAGATAGCTGGAGCCATCGACTAACAAGAGGGTATTTTGCATATGAACGGAAACAGAAAAGAAGTAACGAGGTTGCGCCAGATTATCGATCAGGAAAAAGCAACTTCGCTGAAAGCGCGTGAATCATGGCATATGTTCACGATTATGGCAGAATTTATCGAGTCCACCGAGAGGCTTTCATCAATCCGCCCCGCAGTGACGATTTTTGGGTCGGCCCGCACCAGGGATGACCACCCTGACTATGCCAAATGCGTGGATTTGTCGCGCCGCCTGTCGGACGAGGGTTTTGCCGTTATCTCTGGCGGTGGCCCCGGCATCATGGAAGCCGCCAACAAGGGGGCTTTCGAGGGAGCATCGCCTTCAGTTGGCTTGAATATAGAATTGCCACACGAGCAACGTAGTAACCCATGGCAAAACATCAGTCTTTCCTTCCGCCACTTTTTTGCGCGCAAGGTGGCTTTTGTCAAATATGCCGATGCCTATGTGGTTTTCCCTGGCGGCTTTGGTACTCTGGATGAAGTCAGCGAGGTACTGACGCTGATACAAACCGGCAAGACCCGCAATATCCCGGTGATTTTGGTGGGCAACAGTTTCTGGCAGGGTTTGCTGGACTGGATCAGGGTGCAAATGGCTGGCAATGGCATGATTAACCATGACGACCTCAACCTGGTACAACTCATCGATGAACCAGCCAATATCGTCGATGCCATTTTTGCGTTTTATGAAGCCAGGGATATTAATTTGTCAGAAGATGAGCGGCAAAAGATGTTGTATTTGTAGGAGAACAGCAGGGTGCGCGCGCCGCCCCCTGCCCGCTTTAGCAAGGTGTACTAGGCCCCTATCTTGCGCAAAATTTTCTGCAAACTGAACAAATCACTGAGCGCATATAAAGATCGCGCATCCTGCAAATGGCTGCGCCCGGGTTTCTCTGATACGCCACTGGCGATCAGGTGAAACTGGTTGGCAGGATCAGGCAAGTGACGCATGCCACATATGGCTTGTAGAGAAACACGGGCCTGCCCATCGTTATAGGTTTCGCCCCAGGCTGTACAAGCCTGTACATCCGCCATTGCTGGCCTGCTGTCAAAGCGGGCATCATATAATTCTATGATGGGATATTCGTTAAAGCCGCTGATTTCATGTACATAGGCGGCATAGAAATATTGTTCCAACTGTATGGCAAAGACATCTTGCGCCCGCAGGAAAGTCAGGTTGTCACGGGTAGACGGGCGTTTCTTCAAGGCCGCTGGCGGGCTGGCCAGCAAGTCTTTGATGGCATCAGTATTCCTGAAAAAAGCATCGCTGAGAGCGACAGCGGCATTCAAGTTGTCGATGGCCTGCACGGCACGCGCTGTCAGCGCAGATTCAGCAATGCCGTGCTTGTGCAATAACAGCGCCAGTGCCAGTGCGGTTTTATCCTGATAGCCAGGGCTGACTACATCAGCAGACCCTTGCAAGACACAATTCCAGCGCGCCAGCAATTGAGGTAGCACATACCCTTCTACCGTCAATTTTTTGTCGTGCTTGGCATAACTCATGGCTTCTGAAACCAGATTGGCGACATCATCTTCGATGACTTGCACCAATTGGCGGGCGGCCAGTTTATCCAGGGCTTGCTGATGGCTGATAGTGGGCATGATGATGGTTGATTTTGAGATGACCATCACCATAGCAGCATGTCAGGGGGCAGCAAACCAGACTTGCATTTGCTCACAATATTTGGCAATGGCCCCCAGCATGCTATACGCTATTGTTATCCATTCCAGACCTTGTAATCTATCCCATTTTGTATTGAACCTATGATCTGTGCCTGATTTTCTGTGCTTTCACAAAAACTGGCCAAAGCACCGGCAGCGGTGATCTGGCCTTTGCTCAGTTGCTCATTCCAGTAATCAAAACCTGCCTGATCAGGGGCACGGTGCAAAACGTTCTGATAAAAATTAGTGATCAGGGTGTTGACGGAGGGGTTGGCGCCATACAGTTTTTGAAATTCTGGAGACTGAAAAAATCCCGCCGCTACTGTCGTCAGGCTGGATCCTTTATCCATGTCCTTGATCCAGTAACCCAGGCCTTCCAGATCAGGCTTGCGACCAAATGCCGCTTGATAAAGGCGGTATGCCTGGCCAGCCGTACCGTTGATATCAAGGGCGACATTAATATCAACAAACTGGATGCGCTCTACATTGACCAGAGTATCAACGCCTTCCAGTGCATACTTGTCCGTTACCTTGAAGCCGCTGGAAGTGTTGGCAATCGTATAGTTATAGCGAGAACCGGCATTCACAAACGTGTCCATGCCGTTACCGCCATCGACGAGCTCTGCGTCGCGGGTATTGACAATACGGTCTGCTGCTGCAGTGCCATTGACTACTTTGGCTGGCGCACCAGCAGCAATCAGGAAGGAACTACTTTCCACGCGCTCAGACGTTCCTGCAAGGTCTTTGTAGCTGGCAACTACGCGTACATTTTGCCCTGCCAGGTCACTCACCAGATCAAGATTGCTGGAGTTGGCGCCAGCGATATCGCTCCAGCTCACGCTATTGCTGCTTTTTTGCCAGGTGTATTGAACCACGCCCATTCCATCTGCATCACTCAGATTATTGGAAGCAGTGATTTTATAGCCAACCGTCTTTTCGCCAGTTATAGTGACAGAACCAACTGGTTCATCATTCACCGGGTTGATTGTTGCCGACACCAGGAAAGTTTTTTCATCAAACCCGTCTTTGGCCTTGATGCTAAAACTGTCCTGACCATTGTAGTTTGCGTCAGGCTTATAGCTGTAACTCTGTATGAGTCCATTAGCATTGAAACTGACAGTCCCGTGCTTGGGTTGCGTAACAAGCTCCAGCTTGCTGGCGAACATGCTGGGAAATGGATTGTAGCCGCTGTTGAAAGTACTGTCTTCATTGAGGACAATACTTGATGCGTCCGGCGTACTTGTGATCGCAAATGCAAAAGCAGGAGGATCAACAAAGGTAGAGGCAACACCATTAAGCCTCAGGCTGGAGAAGTCCAGATTGAACGTGCCACTACCCGAACCTGAAAACACCAGGGTGGCAAATGGCTGCCCGTTGCCGCCACCAGTAAATTGTCCGCTGACCTCGGCATTACCCATGCTACCAACAACAGTACCAGACAAGGAGGTACTGGAAGAACCACTGAACTGGATATCTTTTAAAATGAGTTGCGAAGCGGTATAAGAGAATTTTAAATTGACAGAATTGGATGATGACAAACCGTCTGAATACAATTTAATCACAAACTTGCCAGCTTCAATTCCCTGCCAGATTGTTACTATTGCCATGCCTGTTCCTTCATTTATTTGTGTTGTAATGGCGATCAACTGATCAGCTCAATTGCTCAGCTCAATTGATATGCCATTAAAATCTTATTGTAAAATCAATGGCATTTTATCATCTTGCGAAATATCAGAAAAACACTTTATTTAAAAAAACCGCTTGATGAGTGCTGTTCATCACAAAAACCGCCGTCGCAGATTCCAGGCATTCCGCCTGACTGCAAGCAGCTTTGTTTGCTATTACTGGAAAAGTTTCGTGGCAGCCCAGGCGAGCGGCAAATCAGGCTTGCATTTGCTAGTCACTTCGAGATCCAGGCAAAACAACTTAATCGGACAAATATGCACCCTGGGTTTTGCCGTAGCGGGTCTGGGCATCGTATTGCACGCTTTGCGTTTTTGCCTCTTCTGTCAGTGCCATGCCCTGGGCATTGAGTACGGTTTTGAGTATGTCGCAGCTGGGCAATGCGGCTTGCGCCAGCAGGCCCTGGTCTATTTTTTTTGCGGCTTCCTGCGCAATCTGTAAATGACCCAGCTCATGTTTTTTCAGTGCTGGCAAATAATTATTGAACTGCGCAATCACCTTGTCGTCCTTGCTGCTGAGTTCTGGCAGGGTGATGGTCGCTTTCAGCGTGACGATGATGGATTTGACTTTGCAGGTCCTTAGGTCACTGGTTTTATCATAGGTGTATCGCCACTGTATGTCCCAGCTGGTATGGCCATGATGCTTCTTGTCACCTTCAGGATGAATGGAAGCTGCATCGAGTGCCTTTAGCAGGGAAGTACCGGCTTCGTGCCTGACAGGATACTTGACGTAGTTCACTGTCTCTGTCACTTCTGCTCTTGCCAGCGCAGTGCCGGCCAAAAGACTCAGCAATATCAGCTTGTTGATCTTCATGGTCTACCCCGCAGGTATGAAATCTCATTGACGCAAGCGCTGGCTGACACGGTCTACCATCGCTTCGGAATAAGTTTGCCCGGTTTTTTCCGTTTCGGCGATCAGGCCACGCCAGATAACAGGTGCAGCCAGTTTGAGCTGCATGAATTTTTGCAGGCCGCAGGCATAGAAATAATCATAGGCCGTTGGCTGATCTTTGACTTTTTCACAGCTGGCAATTGCAGCACTCTGATAAGCCTCTACCTCTGCTATTGTCCACATGCCGGTATTTTGCAGGGCGTCCAGCGCCATGGCCTCGGCTCCGCCTTCGTGTATCCATGGCGCGTCTTCACCTATACCGCCACGGCTGACATTGTTTTGCCAGATATGCGCGATTTCATGGGTAACCAGACGTTTGACGATGAGGCGTGCCTTTGGACTATCCTTGAGCACGCCCTGGCCACTCAGACGGTAAGTAATTTGCCCGTTGGTGGCACCGCCCTTCATGGAAAAGCCGGGGCTGTCAAATTCTGATACTGACACCATCAGCACCAGCTCACGCAACAAGGGGCGTTGATACGTTTTGGCAAAATAGGCCGTTGCCTCACTGGTAGTAGCCAGCAAGACTTCTGCCATCCAGGCTGGCGTTGCCGGATCCATGATGAGTTTGGCTTCCCCGGCAGTCACTGGCTTTTGCGGCCCGAAATAAGTATACGACTCCAGGCTTAACTGAGGGTCGGCAAAGACGGGGCCAGGAACGACGGTTTCGCCAGGTCTGCCAGCATACCTGACCTTAAGTGCCAGCTCCCGGGTCTTGCCGCCCTGCTCCACTTCGCCATTGAAGAAACCCATGTACAGGGCGGCACCACCATCGCTGAAGCGATTATTGGGTGCATACTGTTTGGGTGCAAACTTGTCGTAGGCGGCAATTTCAACACTGAACTCTTTGATGCCTATCTCACTGACATAGCGTTCTGTCTGCTCGCCGTCTTCCAGAAGCACACCGGCAGTCAATGCCTTCCAGGCTGTGGCGCGATAGTCACTGGTCTTTTCAAACTTCAGGGCTGTTACCGGTTCAGAAAACCTGTAGTCGGCACGCCATTTGTCAGCGGCGATGCGTGTCAGTTGCATGCTGGCTACCAGTTTTTTTGCTTCTTCAGCACGGGCAGCCCCTGCAAGCAGGATACACGCGCTGAGAAGAATGAAACAAAAATTCTTGATCATGACGATGTGGGCCTGATGTTGACAAGGCCCTATTCTACGACCAAATGCCAGCCTGCTGATGCATATGCAACAAGCTGCTCAAAAATTCCATGCCATAGCCAGGCTGCACAAGATCAGGCCCACACAACAAATTTTGTGCACGCCAGCTTTCTGTAACCAGCCCTGGCGGCCTTTGCTGTGAGCCAGTCGTTTTGCCGTCCACCTGAGGATGCTGCACAAGAGAATGAAGTACAGCACATTGATCACTTCAAACATGGCACCCAGCGTGACAAAACCCTGCACAGCAGCGTCATGTGCAGGTGACAGATACAAGGGAAAAAAGGTGGAGAAAAACAGGATGGGCTTGGGATTACTGATCGTGATCAGCAATCCACGCGCAAAGCTGACGCTGGCTGGTCTGGGCTGCAATTGCGTCATTGTGCCAGCGCTGCGCAGCAAATTGATGCCCAGATACAGCAAGTAAGCCGCCCCCAGCATGCGCAAGCCTGGCAACAACCAGGGCAGACTTTGCATGAGCACGGCAAACCCTGCCGCCGACAAGGCAATCAGCACGATGTCGCCCATGACGATGCCTGCCACTGCAATGGCAGCACCTTGCACGGACAAGCTGGCCAGTTCTGCCACCAGCAAGGTAGCAGGACCGGGCACGATGATGACGAAGCAGGCCGCCAGGATAAAGCTCAAGAGATTGGCCAGCTCAGGCATTTTGCACCTCTGGATGAGTCGCTTGCAGATGAGCATGCAAATCCAGGATCAGTTGATCCAGGCTGACATCGAGCGCAGGAAATTCATGGCCCAGGCTGCGTGCGCGGGCGGTGTCCATGCGGTAATCATGGGCATAGTCAAAGGGGCTGTGTTCTTGCATCTCATCACTGGCGACTTGCAACAGACCAGGTTTTCCCAGCAAGTGGGCGATGCGCTGATGCAGTTGCGGGGCAGACATGTCGCCCTGGCAGGCGAGATTTACTGGCCCCAGAAAATCTGCCTCTCCGGCCCATAGCATGGCCTCGACGATCGCATCGACACTCAGGAAGGAGGACCGGCCAGCCGCGGGTGCATGCATCAACACCTGACCTTGCTGCACCCGGCTGACATAGCTGGCCAGCCTGCCTGTGAAATCATCCTGCGCAGCCAGTACATGGGCAATACGCAGGGTAACGACAGGCAGGCGGCCATCCTGCAGCAGCACGGCTTCTGCCTGTAACTTGCCAGCGGCATAACTGGCTTCAGCCAGGGCGGGATCGCGCCAGTGATAATTCCAGTCTATGCAGACCTGGCCCAGATCTAGATCATCTTCAAGCAATGGCCGTGCGATGTTGTGTATCAAATGGCGGTAGGTTTCTATGGTTGAAGACATGACGTAGCGCGCTGTCTTGCCAGCAAATACATCCAGCGCGATGGCAGCGTCGATCGGGCTATAGCACATCTGGTCATAGATGAGGTCATAGCGTGCATGGGCAAAGCTGGCATGCATGGCGGCTTCGTCACGCCTGTCCACGCGCAGGCGTTGCACGGCATTGCCAAAGTCGTCCGGTGTCTGGCCACGGGTGGCGATGGTGACTCGATGGCCTTGTGCCAGCACGCGCCTGACCAGCTGTTTTCCAAAAAAGCGCGTACCGCCTATAATCAAGATATTCTTATGCATGGTGACACCTCGTTTTCATCATGAGGCAATCATGAAGCATGTGAATTGCCAGGACAAACGACTAATACCATAGTCATGAACAAGTAAAACTATCTCAATGCAAAAACAGCCTTTACGTAATCTATCGCTACTGGTGGACTTTGAATGTGCGGCGCGCTGGTGCAGCTTCAAGCTGGCGGCGCATGAGTTACACAAGACGCCAGCGGCTGTCAGCCAGAATATCAGGCAACTGGAACAGCAACTGGGTTTTGCCCTGTTCGAGCGTCATGCGCGGCATTTGAGTATCACGGAAAAAGGCAGCGAGTTGGCGACAACCGTCAGCCAGTTACTGGGCGATTTGCATATCAAGGTGGCCGCCCTGCGTGAGGATAGTAGCAATGACAGCCTGCGTATTTCCTGCACCCACTCCTTCGCGATGAAATGGCTGGTGCCGCGCCTGCATCGCTATACGCAATTACACCCGGATATTGATATCCGCATAGACTCCAATGATGCTGTGGTCAATCCCGCTCTGGGCCAGTGTGATATCGCCATCCGCCATCAACAATATGCAGAAGGAGATGCCAGCAGCCTGCTCTGGCGTGAGCAATTGCTGCTGGCCTATAGCCCGGCCCTGCTGCACGAAAAAGACAGACGCAGCCGCCAGGCACCAGGCCTGAAACGACTGCTACGCTACCCGCTACTGTATGAAGGTACGCCAGAACACTGGATACGCCTGCTGCAAGAGCATGGGCTGCTGGGCCAGCCACATGACTTTGCACAAAACTACAGCCATGCCGGTTTGCTGGTACAGGCTGCCGTTGCTGCCCAGGGTGTGGCACTGCTGCCCGCTGCCATCGCCTGTGAGGATTTGCAGCAAGGCCGCCTGCTAAGCCTCTCTGGTGCGCAACTCAGTTCACGCTATTGCTATCGTCTGGTGACGGCGGCTACCCGCTCAGGCAAGCTGGATGACTTCATCAACTGGCTGCATGCCGAGATCGCAGACATGCAGGCGTACCTACAGACTGAGGGCATGCCTGTCGTTCCTTAGCGCAGCATTTATGCCTGAGCTGATGGAGGTGATTTTTTCCAGAAACCTGGCTTGAACTGGCCACGCTTCCAGGCCAGGTGCAAGAACACGATGCCCATCAGGGTTGCCAGCAACAAGGCCAGCACGGATGCTTCTGCGCCAAAGGCACCGCCACTGAGCCATTCAGAACCTGTCATATGGGTTTGCAGCCAGCCCTTGCTCTCCTGGCCAGACACGGCAACGGAAAACACTGCGCCCTGGGTAAAGTTCCAGGAAAAATGCATGGCAATGCACAGCGCCAGGCGGCGTGTCAGCATATAGGCAGCACCAAAGGCAATGCCTGCTTCCAGCGCAATGGCCACCGAACTGAACCAGGTCGCACCAGGATTGGATGCATGGGCAAAGCCAAAGGCCAGTGCCGATATCGCCAGGGCGACCACGCTGCCCAGGGATTCTTCCATCATGCGAAAGATCATGGCGCGGAAAAATAATTCTTCCATGACGGCCACGACGATGAAGACGGGCAGATACTTGAGCATGACGCGGGGATCATTGTAGCCATCAATATGGAACACGCCCAGCAAGGACAAACTGCCCAGCACCAGCACAAACAGCATGGCACCCAGCACCAGGCCTATCAGCCATTCTTTCCAGGCAGAGAAAACGGCCAGTTCTGTAACCCTGCGTTTTTCTATGAGGCGCACATAAAAGGCATAGCTCAGCAAACCCAGTGTCATGGCTGCCATGTTGCGAAACACCATCCAGTCTGACCCTGGCAAAAACTGCGACATCAGCTTGCGCGAAACAAACTGCACGGCCCCCACAATAACGACGGCCAGCAAGAACCTGATGATGGTGTACTGCAATAGCTTTTGATGCCAGACAGGCTTGTAAGCACTGAGCTCGAATTCTGCACTTGTCATATATCCCCTTCGTATTTTTTTGAGTATGAATTGATCAGCCAGCCTGAAATCTTGCCGCAGCTGACTTGTCAACACTATAAATAACCGCTGTTTTCATTGCATCAACGATATGACAAAGCGTCGGATTTGGGGATTGAAAGGGAAAATACGCGGATAAATAGATGGGGGTTTGAAAGAGGAGCAATTGGAGAAAAGCGTACACATTAGAACTCATTTCATAAATATGGATGAGATGCGTTTGTCTCATAACGGGGGCTGCTAATGTGGACATGGCAGTCAATAGCGGTGTTGTTGAGAACAACTTCACCCAGTCTATTACACGTTATGAGACAAACCCTTCGGGAACTGACGATTTGGGCGCATTGCTGTGTTGCGCCCCTCGCTAAGGCAGGAGCCTTAGCAGCGTGCCGCGCCTTGCACTGCATCCCAAATCGCCTTGTTCGCACTCACCCCTATTTATGAAATGAGTTCTAGTTGTCATACCGTTTACACAAGCAGCCCGGCCCGGTTTACACTGACGCTGATGGTATCCTGTCAATATAAGAATAGACAAATTAGCGAACAAACCAGCAGACAAATGAAGTGCCAACGATGAAGGAAAAACAGTGCCGGGATTGCTGACACTCTTGGGGATAATTCTGGCTGGCCTGTGCCTGAACGCCCATGCGACTGATACCGGCAATACCAGCAATACCAACGCGATGGCCAGTGCCAGGGTAACGAAGGTGATACGTTATCCGCGTCTGTCCATGACCACCGACCCGCATAGTGAATATGTACTCGACCTGCTCAGGCAAGCCATCAGCTACAGCGGCCAGCCCTATCAGTTACAAGGCAGCCAGTCGACCATGCAACAGGCACGCAGCATCTATGAGCTGACTTCCAGCCATGGCAGCGTCGATGTACTCTGGACCATGAGCACGGATGAAAGGGAAGCCCAGTTGATCCCCATCCGCATCCCCATCGACAAGGGTTTGATAGGCTGGCGCGTAGCCCTGCTGACACCGGCAAATATCAAGCTCTTGAAACAGGTGAAAACCGCCAAAGACCTGGCAGCATTTACTGCGGGACAGGAACTTGACTGGCCTGATGTGACCATCCTGCAAAGCAATGGCTTGCCGGTAAGAACCTCGGCCACCTATGAAACCCTGTTCACCATGCTGAGGGCTGGCCGCTTTGATTACTTCCCGCGTTCATTGTTTGAAGCGCAAATTGAATTTGAGGGTCCGCTGGGGAAAAACCTGGCGATAGACCCGTATATCATCCTGTATTACCCTTCGGCCCTGTATTTTTTTGTCAGCCCGCGGGAGCCGAAAATGGCTGAAGACATACGCAAGGGCCTGGAAGAAATGATCAGGAATGGCAGCTTTGAAAAAACCTTCCAGCGTTATCAGCAGGCCACCATCAAAGGCGCGAATCTCAAAAACCGCACCATCATCCCCCTGCGCAATCCCACTCTGAGCCAGGACAAGATGCCATTGAACCGACCGGAACTATGGTTCAAGCCTTGATGCAGGTCAACGCCACTCAATTACTTACACCGCTGCCGCAGGCACTTCCTTCATTTCCTTATACAGCTTCAGGAACCTGAACATCTTCGGCCATTCTTCCCTGGGCTTGAAGACAATGGCAACCTCGCAATTATCCAGCGCCGATTCGGTCAGCACCACATGGTCTTCGACCAGTTTGGCATTCTCGAATTCTTTGGCATTGACACGGCAGACTGTCTTGAAAAAGGGTCCGGCCAGCCAGGCCTTGACTTCGGGCGTATCCTGGAAACGCAAATAACCTGCCAGTGAGGCATGTGCCACAGCCACCATGGCAAACCCCAGGGGAAGGTCATCTCTGACGAGGATATACATTTTCACGCAGATATCTTTTCTAAAAAGCAGGAAATACCATGCGTACTGCCTAAGTAGCTGATCACAAAGTCGATTCCGCCACCCCATCGAGCTTATCTTGCGCCGGGAAATCTGTGACCAGATAACGTTCAGGATAACCATGCACCCTTTGCATGAGTTCGCCTGCAATGCTGTGCAAGTCTTCCCAGCTCAGGATTTTGTTATTGTAGTCACCTTCCTGTATGCCGGGTATGACCATGGCGACCAGATCAGTTTTGGGTAGTAGCGACACCACGTCCTGGGTCCAGGTGGAGAGTGAGGTCAGCTTGTCGGTATCATTATTCTTGAGCACGGTATAACTGGCGACGAAAATGTCTTTGCCGGTTTTGTCGTGCAGGGCATCCAGCAATTCTTTTTGCGTGCTGTAGTCTTCTGCCCTTTGCGTGGTTTGCAGGTTATGCAGACGGTCAAGCACGTCGGCATTGTCTGGGGTGTAGCTAACAGGCTTGCCATCCCTGATCATATACATGCCTGCCGATACCACCCGGCCCTCTTGTTCCATGCAGTTTTTTGCATGGTTCAGCATGTTCAACTGTGCTGTGCTGCTATTGGCCGGACACAACAAGAGACGGCCACGGGTAGGCACCATCATCACCGGGGCACTGCCGCAACCGGCGCGATAGAGCAGATCAGACAGCAGGATGCGTGAAGAATCGTAGGCATCTTCCCATACACCGGCGATGACGCCGTCACCCAGATCAGTGAACTGATCGGTGGTACGGTCACGCAAATTATCCAGCGCGACCTTGAGTGCTTCTTCCAGGCTGATGTTCCAGGTATCGTAATTGCTCCGGTTGACCAGGGCCATGGAATGTTCAGTATCGTAAGCCAGCATCAGCAGGGCATCTTCACCAAAGGGGAGTGCGGCCTCTTCATAAGACGCGGTCTGGTCTTGCAGCATGGCATTCAAACGCAGATATTCACCCTGGCCACGGGGTTTGAGGCTGGGCATGAGATGTTCTTTGGCGCTGGCAAAATCCTCAGGTATGCCACTGATTTGCAAACCCGCGGTATATTTCAACAGCACATTGTCGCGCTGGCTTTTGGCGGCGGCGCAATAATCGCGGTAGGCATTGTGCAGGTTCAGGACGTGCGAGCCATTTTCACCCACCACCAGACGAAATTCGGCCTCATCAAAATGCATGGTCTGGGCCAGCCCCTGATTACGCGCATATTTGATGACAATCTGGGCAAATTTTTGCGTCGATGGCCTGGACTTGAATAAATCAAAAAATCCCATGTTTCTCCCTGGCTGCAAACTGTCGTACGGTCAAAACTGCCCTACAGTAATAGTACATGGCAGTTTTCGTATGATAGCCGCAGTGGGGCATTTTGTGTTTTCTGTGTTTGCCATATTTGCTACACTGCTCAATCACCAAGGATATTATCGGTCATCAAGCACGCTTAGCTTGCTTTAACCCTAGTTGGCAATTAGTTTTTGATTGCTTTGTCTGGCAACACTACTTTTGACTGCTGTGTATACTTTCATATCAGACGGTACAGCCCTTACCGTGCGTGAGTTACCAACATTTCTCACAAGCGTAAATGAGTCTACTAGCTCACTAAGGCCGATAGCCTGATTCTTGAGGCTCTCTGCTGAGGCAGCGGCTTGTTCGACGAGGGCGGCATTTTGTTGGGTCATGTCATCCATTTGTGTCACTGCCTGATTGATCTGGTCAAGGCCAGAGCTTTGCTCCTGACTGGCGAGATTAATATCATGCATGATATCGGCAACACGCTTGACTCCCTGAACAATTTCTTCCATGGTTTTACCTGCCTCAACTACCAGTTTTCCACCAATATCTACCTGATCCACTGAGTCATGAATCAGTATCTTGATTTCTTTAGCAGCACTGGCACTGCGTTGCGCAAGATTGCGCACCTCACTGGCGACAACTGCAAAACCTCGTCCTTGTTCACCGGCACGGGCCGCTTCTACTGCGGCATTGAGTGCCAAAATATTGGTTTGGAAAGCGATACCATCAATCACGCCAATGATGTCGGTGATCTTGCTTGAACTGTGCTTGATGGCACCCATGGTTTTGACCACGTCCGAAACAGCATGGCCTCCTTTTTCTGCGACCAGTGCGGTTGTGGCGATGAGTGAACTTACTTCATTGGCACTATCTGCATTTTGTCTGACGGTTGAGGTCAACTCCTCCATTGAGGATGCGGTTTCTTCCAGCGAACTTGCCTGTGACTCGGTACGTGCTGACAGATCGGCGTTGCCAGCGGCAATCTCATTGGCACCAGTATTAACATGGTCCGTTGTTTGCCGTATCTGGCCTATAAGCAGTTTGATGTTGGTCTGCAGAACACGCAGATTTTGCGACAAATTGACTACTTCGCTGTTGCCAGCGGTACCGATATGACTGGATAAATCACCAGAACTGATAGTCTGCATTTCTTGCTCGAGCTGTCGCAGGGGGCGTATCAGCTTAGAACGCAAGTCAAGGCTAAAAAGCAGTCCCAGAAAAATGATCACGACCGCAAGAGCAGCGATTGCAGTATGGCTGCCTGCCTGGTTGGCTGTGTTAGCACTCACGGCAAGATAAGTCATGCTTGTGACGATCACCGCGAGCAAAGTATTAAAGGCCGTAAGTTTCAAGCCAAGACTCATTCTGGAGTAAAAGTTCAACCAGGAAAACGTACTCCGTTTTCTGGCAACGCCCTCGCAGATTTCCAAAGATTTGTCACCGTTCTTTATACTGCGATAAGCAGACTCTGCGGCCCTGACCTGTTCGCGATTGGGTTTGATGCGTATGGACGTAAAACCCACCATTTTTCCATTCTGGATCAACGGCGCTGCATTCGCCTCCACCCAGTAATGGTCACCGTTCTTGCAGCGATTTTTAACCAGTCCAGTCCAGGACTTGCCACTCTTGATGGTGCGCCAGAGATCGGCAAATGCCTCTGCTGGCATATCAGGATGGCGCACTATGTTTTGCGGAGCACCAATGAGTTCAGATTCGCTGAATCCGCTGATACGGATAAAATCATCATTGACGTAAGTGATATTACCTTGCAGATCAGTTTTGGAAACGATGGTTTCCATGTCCTGCATGATGTATTCCTGATTGGTGACCGGTAAATTGTTTCTCATCGCAATGCTCCTTAAGAGTGCCTAAATTAATAATATGTGTTTTTTTATATTGCGCTCATGGGGCCCGGCGCTGATCCTGCTGATTTTTGATGAAGAGCACCTTCAATAGTCGCTCTCAAAACTTGATCGGAAACTGGCTTTTGTAGCACTGCAATGGCATCTAAAAGGCAAGTCCTTTTAAAATCCTCCGACAACTCAAGCTTTGTCAGAACTATCACAGGTATTTTTTTTGCATACTCCTGTAACCTGGACATGACCATAAAACCCGACATATAAGGCATGTGCAAATCAAGCACAATGCAATCCGGTTTCCTGAGGCGCAAACTTTCGATAAACAAGCTGCCAGCACTAAAACTCATTGCATCAAACTCCATAGAGCGCAATAAGCTGACCATTGCCTGCCGAGTATGTGCGTCATGATCGACGACTGCTATCCATGTAGATTTATTTCCCATAAGCATCATATTAGAACCTAGTCCATATATGCGATATTGGACCTTGGTCCAATACGCAGCCATCATTTGTAAAGCTGTGTTAAACATGAAAAAAAAGGGACTGCAGATTTTTCTGCAGTCCCTCAAAATTAATACCCTCACTATCCACCGTATTGCACTACTTGCTCAGTCGAAAAATCACACTGACACAGCATGTCTGATCAGTTCAAAATTCTTCCCAGCTGCCTTCGATCGCTGCAACAAATTTGGGTTTTGGCAAAGTCTTGTCGACAACGCGCTGGATTTTTTCTATCCCCATTGCCGTTGATTTACGTATCGCGCCAGATTGTTTTTGAGCGCGTGGCTTTTCTCGCACTTGAGCTGTATGCTCGATCTTAAACTGTTGAACCAGATTGGCCAGGGTAATGGCCTGATCTTGCAAGGAACCAGCCGCTGCTGCTGCCTGCTCGACCAGTGCCGCATTTTGTTGAGTCACTTCATCCATCTGCGTGACTGCAATATTTATTTGTTCTATGCCTGAGGTTTGCTCTGCACTGGCTGCAGTGATCTCACCCATGATGTCGGTGACGTTACTGATACTACTGACGACCTTGTCCATGGTTGCGCCAGCCTCATCAACCAGGCGGCTGCCCAGACCAACTTTTTCAACGGAATCATCGATCAGCAACTTGATTTCCTTGGCAGCAGAGGCGCTGCGCTGTGCCAGGTTGCGTACTTCGCTGGCAACCACGGCAAAGCCCCGGCCCTGTTCACCAGCGCGGGCTGCTTCAACTGCTGCATTCAGCGCCAGGATATTGGTCTGGAAGGCTATACCGTCGATAACGCTGATAATATCGACAATCTTTTTCGATGAGGTATTGATGTCCCCCATCGTGCTAACAACCTGCGCGACTACCACCCCGCCCTGTATGGCGACTTCACTTGCGGCGATGGCCAGTTGGTTTGCCTGCCGGGCATTGTCCGCATTTTGCTTGACGGTAGTAGTTAGTTCCTCCATCGATGAAGCAGTTTCCTGTAAAGCACCCGCCTGCGATTCAGTGCGGGACGACAGATCCATGTTGCCAGTGGCTATTTCAGAGGAAGCTGTTGATATCGTCTCTGTGCCCTGCCGTACCTGACCAACCAGGTGGGCCAGGCTGTCATTCATCTGCTGCAAAGCAAGCATCAACTGCCCTGCTTCATTTTGTGAATGAACCTCAATCTTGCTGGTGAGATCACCTTCCGCCACGCTTTGTGCCACCAGTATTGCCTTTTTTAATGGGGTAGTGATGGCACGCGTGCTGCTCCAGGCTATCCCTATGCCGATAAAAATGGCTGAGATCGTCGCAATGATCATGAAGGTCATCGAGGCCTGATAAGCTTCCTTGGCATTGACTTCGTCCTGGGTATTCTTCGCTTCTTGCAATATGACAAATTCATGCAGCGCATCTTGCCAGATGGTGTTCGCTGGAATGACGTCTTTCAAGAGAAATTTGACTGCGGCATCCTTATCCGTTTTTGCCATTTCTATAAATTTGTCATTGAGTGTCCGCGCAGCCAGTTGGTCTGCCTTGATTTTACCCATGAAGCTTTTGCCAGCATCATCCATGGGCATTTTTTCCAGTTCCGAATATGCCTTGTTGTAATGGCTACGTGCTTCGTCGATTTTCTTGTGCTGTTCTTGCTTCATGCTGTCATCCGACAGCAGTGCAATGGTTCTGATCACCCTCGATACGACATGTACAGAACTGGCCATCTCTTCCAGATGGTTGATTTTGGCAACATTGACATCGACAACATGATGCAGCGCTTCATTGGATTTGCGCATGCCATGGATACCCAATAAGGCAACAATAGCCAGGATGCAGAGCAACAGGCCATAACCTACGCCAAGTTGCTGGCCTATTTTCATGTTAGATAATTTCATTTTATGTCTCCGGCTGATTGGATGTTACTAAATTAGAGTTTGGATCAAATACATGGTTTTTCTGGTCAACTAAAGTTGCTGCTAATGCTGCAAACAATTCCTGATCATTGACCGGCTTTTGCAAAATAGACATGGCATGCGCCAGCTCTGCATTTTTCTGTTTGTCACTCAGATCTTGCCCTGTCAGGACAAGCACCGGCAGCTCATGATCTATTTGTTCCAGTGTTTTTATGACTGCAAATCCAGACATATCCTGCATGTTCAGGTCAAGCAATACGCATGCTGGTCGCTTGGTGCGCAAGCTGTCGAGGAAGGCTTTGCCCGAGATAAAGGCATGTGCTTCCAGTCCGGCTGAGCGCAGCAAACGCAGCAGAGCGCGACGAATTCCTTCTTCGTCATCGATCACTGCTATCCATGTAGATGTGTTTTCCATGAGCATCATCTTATGTGGACAAAGATGATGGAGCTATTGGACCTTGGTCCAATAACGGGCATGCAATTGTGATTCAAGGTGACGTGGCTGGGCGCAGAGCAAGCCGGCGACAGCCTGCCTCAGACTTTCAGTTTTTCCAGTAAATGGATGAGTGCAGCAACAGAAGTGACATCCATCTTGTTCATGACTTTGGCACGGTGTACCTTGATGGTTTTTTCGACTGTCCCCAGTTCTGCCGCAACTTGCTTGTTGAGTTTGCCTTCGACTAAAAGATGGAGCACTTCAAGTTCACGAGGGGTGAGGCTGTCCAGGCGGGTTTGTATTGTTTGTTTCTCGGTTCTTGCAAGTCTTGCACGCCGGTTGTTCTCGCAGGCGGTCTGTACTGCTGTCAAGAGCTTGTCTGCATCCACGGGTTTGGTCAGAAAATCTTGCGCACCCAGCTTCATGGCAAGCACACCTGTGTCAATACTGCCATGCCCCGTCAAAAAGATAATCGGTAAATCACTGCCCATCTCAATGAGCTTGCGTTGCAATGCCATGCCGCCCATGCCTGGCATGGCCAGGTCCAGCACCAGGCAACCCGCTTTACTCGCGCTGCCGCTCTCCAGAAAGGCTTGCGCCGATTCAAACGTGACGGCATTTATTCCGGCAGATTGCAATAGGCGCGACATCGCCTTGAGTACCGCTGGCTGGTCGTCGACAAGAAAAACATTGCTTGCTTCTGTCATGTTGCAGATTCGCTAGAAGTTGGAAGATAGAAGCGAAAGCTCGCGCCAGTGCCAGCATGATCGTCGAGGTTTTCATACCACAAGCTGCCGCGAGTGGCTTCAATGATGTTTTTGCAAATTGACAATCCCAGTCCCATACCGTTGACCTTGCTAGAGTAAAAGGCTTCGAATACCTTGTTGCCCATAGTTTCAGGCACGCCAGGGCCGTGATCATTGACGCTGACTTCCACCCTGTTCTCCTGGTCCAATCGGGTATTGATCTCTATGATGCGCTGGCTGGCATCGAGCCCGGCAACAACTTCACTGGCATTCATGATCAGATTAATCAAGACCTGTTGTATTTGCACGGTGTCAGCGCTGACACTGGGTAAATTGTCTTGCAACTCACTTAGCAAAGTAATGTCCTGGTTAATCATATCATTGCGCAAAATATACAATACTTCAAGCACCAGCTTATTGATATCTACGCTTTGCTGTTCTTGACTCCGTTTGTCAAACAGACGGCGCAGACGCCGTATGATTTCCCCGGCACGCTTATCCTCATCGACTATGTCTTGCAGTATCTCGCCCAGTTCTTGTCTGTCTACCTCGGGGCGCGCCAGATATCGCTGTGCTGCCTGCGCATTGCTGAGTATGGCGGTCAGCGGCTGGTTCAACTCATGGGCCAGGGCACCAGATAATTCGCCCATGGTAGCCACGCGTGCCAGGTGCATGACTTCCATGCGTTTTTGCCCCAGCTCAAGTTCAGCTTCCTTGCGCGCAGAGATATCGACTGTCACGCCGCGGGTCAGCAATGGCTTTTGTAGTTCGTCTAATTCCACTTGCCAGACGACAGCCAGCCATCGCTCTGCCTCGCCATCTAACACTACTCTGAATTCTGCCTGATACCGCTGCTGCTGATCAAGATGGTAATCAGCCGTTATATTCTGAATTTGACGACGATCTGAAGGGTGTATGCGTTGTAAGACCATATCCATGTTCAGGACCTCATCCAGACTAAAGCCAAATTGCCTGCGCCATTCCAGTGAAGCCCATAATTCCCCCGTTCTCAGATCGCGTATCCAGGTACCAATATGAGTAATGTCACTTGCCATGGTCAAGCTTAACTGAATAGCCCGTACATCGTTTTCCCGTACTTGCAGACGCTCGGATAACTGCAATTCATGCGCACGTCTTTCGCGCTCGGTTTCTGTAATATCGCGAATAATGGCAATGACAGTATCCTGGGTACAAGGCACTACCCTGGCTTCGAATTGCATGTCTCCCCTGCCTGCAACGGCCAGGTCATGGCGAAATTGTTGTAATCTGCCGCTGCATAAGGCCTGTTCGATCGCGTGTGTATATTGACTTGCCACATAGGGAGGTAACACGTCTACAACCTTTTTCAGCAGGAGTTGTTCCCGGCTTTGCAATAACATACCAGGATCAGGAGCGTGGACATCAAGGTGGGTGCCGTCCTGATGTATGGTCAAAATCAAGTCAGGAATGGCATGTACCAGCGCGCGATACTTAGCTTCACTTTCCATCAATGCCTGTTGCGCCCGCTTTAGTAAGCTGACGTCTGTCACCAGTACAAAAAAACCTTGAACGACGCCATCGACGGTATGGGCAATATATTGCGCCCAGGTATGAGCTACATCCCCATTTGCCTTGACCAGAGTACGTTCGAATCGCTGATCTACCCCTTTCAAAACAGCCTTGATATAGGCAATATTTCTGGAAAACAGTTCCTGCCCGAGTAAATCCTGCATGTGTATACCTTGCATTTGTTCAGGCGTGCGACCAAACCAGCTCAGGTAGTGATGGTTTGCATAGGTGCAAAGCAAATCAGAGTTCCAGTAAGCAACCATTCCAGGTAAATTTTCAGCGACCACACTGGCGAAATATTGCCCCTCGACCTGATTCATCGGTTGCCCCTGTCGCCGGGTGATATCCGTCATTTGTATGCCCACACAGGATTGCTGCCCTTGTGCTTGCAGTAAAACCATCTCCAGGCGCAAAAAGCGCAGTTCGCGATCTGCCCTTATCGCTTTGAGTTCGCACACAGATTGCCCACCAATCGCTATTAGATGGGCGATCTGTGCATCAAAGACAGCATGATCTTCAAAGACAAATGTGTGTAAGGCCTTGCCGGTGAGAAAATCTGGCGTGGTACCCAGCAAAACTGCTGCCGCCTGGTTTGCATGCATCACCAATCCACTAGCACTGCTTATCAGGCAGGGAGTAGCCAGTTGCAGGAAGAAATCTTGGTAAAGACCTTGTCCAGTCAGGAAGGTCTGATTGGCATGCTTGAGCGCAAAATTTTCTTGCTCAAGCTGCTCCAAACGCGCAAACATGTCTTGCCCGGTTTTCAGCACAACTTGCGAATTTTCGTTCGTTTGCATGAGAATTGAGTTGATTTGGTTTGTCAGCTTATCTCAATAAACCCTTGAATACCTTGTGGTTTATCATACTGAAGCTAAATCCTGTTGCTAATTGACCATACATAAATAGTATTCTAGTCCTGTAAGACGTACAAAGGATCAGGTCTAAGCGGCTTAATTCCCCAACAGTCCCGCCAGCGCAGGTGCTGCCATGGACGGCAAAAATTCAGTCACTGTGTACTGCGCAATGCCCTCGCGCTGAAACGGGTCTTCCAGCAAAATCGCGTCGAGTTCTGCCCGGCTGGCGACATTTGCCAGAATAAACCCACCTGTACGCGGCTCCTTGCGCCCGGACAGCAAAAACTGCCCGCTGGCGTAATGGCGTTCCAGAAATAGCCTGTGTTCGGCAACAAACTGGTCGACTAGAGCAAGTGGCTGGGTGTAGGTCAGTTCAATAATGAACATAAGAAAAATCCCTGGAACGCGTAAAAAGATGCGGATAGAAATGGAAGTTTATTATTGGCGACGGCAGACCAGCGCATCAATTGCCTGGAATTTTCGCAGCAAATACACATGCTAAAATCCTGTAGAGTAATTTTCTATCCGGACAAGACCAAGACATGCATCTTCATACCAAAATCAGCTTTTCAGCATTTGATGAACGCTATGAAATGGCCTTTTTATATTGCTATGACAAACAGAAAAATTATTGTTTCTCCCTTTCCAGGCTACCTGACGAAGACTATATAGAAATCATGGTCCTCGACCAGGTCATCCATCGTGTGCAAGATCTGGATTTCAGGCTGCAGGCTGACAATATTCTTGTGTGCCTGGATAATGCAACAGCGGCAGAACTTGATCACATTGCTGAGTACCGGATTCAATTCCAGTTGCCAGAAGAATCCAGGGACAGCCTTATTGCCGCATTGCAGGCGATTTTTGCGGGCAAGCAAGGTTTACAAATTGATGGCACATACCTTACAAAATAAAAAGACGCGCCATCAGCATTGCACCTAGCGCCCGCGCCCGCTCGTCTCCACAATAATATCCTTATCGCACTTGTCCACCTGACGGCTAAAACCTTCAGCATCACCGATTAATTTGGCCAGACCTTTACCGGTTTCAAAATTTGTTGGCAGCTTCAGGCGTATCTCTTGCAGGTATTTGCCATCGGCACAGCTCAGCATAAAATTGTTGGCCAGTTTCTCGCCTTCCTGGTTTTTGATCACATCAAAAAATTCTTTGACAGTGAAAGACTTGCCAGCATGTGACAGGATGAACTTGCCGACTGCAGAATTATTTACCTCTTCTACCGCTGCCGCAGCAGTCCTGAAATAAGTGTCTGCATCACGTGCCTGACAAGTACCATGCTTGTTCCATTCGTATTCACCAAACTTGCTTTCAAACTGAAAATTGGGCATCCACTTGGCGATGCGGTTGACGGTATCTGCATTCAACTTCAGAGGCGCACCAGGGCAATTACCATAATTGATGCCACACTCTTTTTTGTTGGGCCACAGGCCATGCAGGGTCAGGTTGGATATCTTCAGCGCACCGCTGTTGATGGCATCACATTCAGGCTTTTTGCCACGGTAGGCAAAGTGTTCACAAAAACCTGGCTGCCAGGTGATGGCCAGCACATAGCTGTCTTCCTGGTTGGGTGTAGTACACATGCTCTGCTGGTCCGCCGCCCTGGCCGCCTTGGCACGTCCTGCTGGCGCATTTTCTTGCGGTACCTGATCCAGCTGCGCCGTACCACAGTCGCGCGCCACCCAGCGCAAATTCGGATTTGCCCCTTCCACATCCACCCGCAACCAGCCATAGTCCCCCGCCTTGTTGATCTCCTTTACCGCATAGCTCTTACCCACCAAGGTCCGTAATGCACCGGGATTGCTTTGCTTGTTGAAAGACGAATACAGCTCACAAGACTGGCTGGCCGTGAAACTGCCATTGACAGGTTCGCTGGCATGCGCAGACAAAACCGTGCCGCCCAGCAAGGCGAGTGTGAACAGGAGACGCGTAGTCAGTTGTTGCATGTTGATGATTACTTTCTGTCGTTTGGTGTTGTAGCAGATGATGGCGCACTCACGCTGTGAGCATCTAATATCAGGCTTCCCAGGGATTAATGACGGTGACCCCGGCCGCCTCATACGGTGCAGTGTCGCGGGAAGCCACGATAAATTTGTGCGAAGCTGCAATTGCAGCGATATAGCCGTCTGGTAAGGGAAATCCTCGCCCGGCCAGTCTGGCTTTCACTGCCAGCCCAGCGTATTGCCGTGCCGCATCGGCGTCGAAAGACAGCACCCTGTCCCTGAATAACTCCATCAAACCATCAAGAGCCTGTGCGAACCTATCCTTGCGCTTACCTGCCGGAAGCGCACCAATGCCAAACAACAATTCAGCCAGGGTCACACTGGACAGATACAGGGTTTCAGCGGCCTGATTATTCAACCAGGCTAACACATCAGGATGCGGCTGAGGTTTCATCGCCTCAGAAACAAGATTGGTATCAAGAACGATCATTCAAACCTCAACGGCTCGGCGGGTGTCTTGTCTTTGGCTTGCTGGAGAACCTCAAAATCTTCATTCTTCAAGCCGACCTCACGCCCCAGTGCCGAGAGTGCATCCCCCAGACGAACGCGCGCCTCCGGTTTGACGACATGCGCCAGAATCTCACGAACTTCTGCCTCAGTACTATGCCCACGCTGGGCAGCCCGCACCCGCAATGCCCTGTGCACATCGTCGGGCAAATTACGTATTGTCAACATTGCCATAGCATCATCCTTAACAAATGCATTCGATGCATTCATCATATACGTTTGAATGCAAGTCTACAAGGATGGACTGGTTTGAAATTGAAGGTTCAAGGAGCCTTGCCTGTCATTGCCTGAATTTAAACAATTGCATATTATTTAACAATTAATCTATTCACTTTTCTATTCATATAAGCCAGTTTTCAATATGAAAATTAGCTTATTTTATCTATCCATAAAAAATTTAAAACAATGCCGAAAATCAACACTTAGATCAACTCAGGCATTTGCGTGCACAAAAGCCGTAGAAAACCGCTGCCATTCCAAATTGCTGCCTACCTACTGCAAGCCGGAGGAAGTGTCTTTTTAGAAGTCGTCCGTTTCGACAGAGCGGGACTCAAAGGCCGCCGCCCTAAGGCCACCTTTGCCGCCATGGACGGCGACCTGGGCATGCTCGATCAGAAATGGACAGCGGTCGCCCGCGAACTTGTACGCATGGGTCAGCTATCAGCCAAAGATGCAGAAACAGTTGAAATTCTCGACCTCTACGGCACGCTGATAGGCTACACGGACAAGCATCACGGCAATATTGCCCTGTCATGGACATTTAAGCAAAAACATCACTTACTACCAGCCTATGACATGCTGCCCATGTTCTACAGACCCAATACACATGGCGAAATTGTCCCCCGCACATGGGCGGCTGATCTCGCTAACGGACTTGAATTACGCCACCTGCCAAAATGCCATGACATGGCACAACAATTCTGGACAGCAGTATTGCACGACGAACGCATTTCCCAGGCATTCAAATCGACTATTGCCGAACAACACTTGAGTACCATGCGCGCATTATTTTGAACGTTGATGACAACGTATTGCCAAGCCCCATTTGGGGTTGAGAAGAATGATGGGTAAACCCTTGATGTCAATGGAGCGGGTGAAGGGAATCGAACCCTCGTATGAAGCTTGGGAAGCTCATGCAACTTTTTAGTATTCACGAGGGTTTCAGCCTTGTTTTAGTTCCGCAAAGTTCTTTTTATTTTTCAATTCTTCCCTAGCGCTGTTCCTCATCTCTCTTGCTTTGCGGAACAAAATTCATTCGTATTTATGGGTAGCATCTATCTTTGTACATAGTGACTCTACGACCTTCACTTGCAAAGGAAAGTGCACTTGTGCACTTAAAAGTGCTATTATTAGACCATTTAAAAGACCATTTAAAAGACCATTTAAAGGCGCCAATCATGGAAGCTATACTTGCTCCGTCATCCGTTGGAATTAGCGAATTAAAAGCTAATCCTACCGCTGTGCTGGAAGCCTCCGGCGATAAACCAGTTGCTATTTTGAATAGAAATAAGCCAGTTGGGTATATGCTCACTGCTGGGGCTTGGGAAAAAATTCATAGCATTTTGGAAGATGTCGAATTACGTCGCATCGCTGAAGCTCGTTTAACAGACGGGAAGAAATCAATAAAGGTTAAGTTAGATGACCTATGAACTTGAATTTCACCCTGATGCAAAAAAAGAGTGGGATAAATTGGATGGTGCCGTAAAAACGCACTTTAAAAAGAAATTGGCCGAACGCTTAGAGCAACCTCATGTTCCAAGCGCAAGTGTCAGCGGCGGTCAAAACTTATATAAAATCAAACTCAGAGCGACCGGTTACCGGCTTGTGTACCAAGTTAAGGATAAAGAGATTGTTGTACTCGTTTTATCCATTGGAAAACGAGACGGTAATATTGCTTACCAAAAAGGGCACGCCCGAAAGTAGTATGTAGACTGGAAGCAACATAAATCTGGCGCGAAACATTATTATAAGCGAACGAGCAAATAGAGTTTTGCGGAACTCGGAGGCCGAAAAAATCAGCTAAGCCATTGATTTCAATGGAGCGGGTGAAGGGAATCGAACCCTCGTATGAAGCTTGGGAAGCTGCCGTTCTGCCATTAAACTACACCCGCACCAGAGTTATTCTACGCGCATTTTCAAGATGTTAAACTGTCGTTCATAAGGGCATGGCGGGCAAACAAAAACGCCCAATGCAACGCACCGGACATCTTCATCGTTTGTAGCCACCATCAAATCATCACGCAGTGCGTCTCTTCGCCACCGCCTCAATTTCTATCAGCGTATCGCGTGTCGCCAGTGATGCGACGCCTATGCCTGTCAGCGCCGGGCGGGATGTGCCTAGGTAGTTGAGCAGTATGGGCACGACTGTTTCCATGTGGTCGGCCAGCTCACCTCTGATATAGACGCGCAGGTGCAGCAGGTTTTCTATGGAGGAATTTGCTGCTTCCAGTACGGTCAGCAGGTTTTTTATTGCGCCCTCTGCCTGTGCTGGCATGCTCTGGTTTTTTACCTGGTAGTTGCTGTCCCAGTCTACCTGGCCGGATATAAATATCAGGCCGCTATCTGCATCTGTCGCGGCCTGTGACATGCCGAATGGTGCGCCGTCGTACAGCGTGGTGGGATTGATCTTGTTGATGCTCATGAAAACCTCTCTATGTGATTAGGAACATAGAGAAAGTGTAGTGACAGCGACCGTGCTTAGCCATCAAGGCGGGCTTGTACCGGATACAAGCGCGGTTATGCCGTGACTGGAAATTTTTGACGTATCCTGTCGAGCAGCCAGAGCATGAATGCATCGTCTTTTGCACTGGAGTGATAGGCCGCAACGACTTCATAGCCTGGTGGATATTTCTTCAGCGGTATTTCAAACAGGCCTGCACATGGCATCAGGCGTGATGGCAAAAAAACCGACCATATCAGTTTGCTTCAGGTATTCTTGCGCCATGAAAAATGAGGGCACGGAAACATGCACTTTGCGCGACAGCTTTTGCTGTTCAAACCAGCTGTCTGCTGAGCCTTTAAAGCTGGCGATGCCGGGTGAGACCACGACGAAATCATGCTCGACCAGGCGCTCAAGCGGCAGATAGTCATCAAAAACAATATTCTTGTTGGCGCTGACGCAGAGATATTTTTCAGTAAACAGGGCTTCAGAAACCAGACCCTCTGGTACATAGCCGCTGGAAGTCAGGGTCAGATCAATGTCACCCTGCTGCATTTTCTGTATCAGGCTGGCACTCTCGATATTGATGACGATGACTTTGACCCCGGGGGCAGAAATTCTCAAGTCTTTTATCAACTCGCCGACGATGATTTTTTGCGTATAGTCGGTGGCAGAGATGACCAGGGTTCTCGCTGTATTTTCTGGCGTGATGGTATGCGGCAGCGGAATATCATTGAGCTGCATTAACACCTGACGGATATGTGGCTGTATCAGTTTTGCATAAGGCGTAGCGACTACGCCATGCCCGGTACGGACAAACAACTGGTCGCCGAGTATCTCTCTGATTTTTTTGAGTTGCAGACTGATGGCTTGCTGTGACACCGCAAGATACTCCGCGGCGGCTGACAAGTTTTCAAACTTGTATAAGGCATCCAGGGTTCTGAGATGATTGATTTCCAGCTTTTCTATCATGCGGTCTCTTATGGTATTGCGGTGTTGTGGTAGTGTGAAATTAAGCCAGGCAGCTCGAAACCAGATTCTTTATCAACAACGCATCAACAAAAAATACAGCCTACTGGAATAAAGCCTCATCGTCCAGTTGCAGGCTGCACATTCCTTGATGTGCCAGCATCAGTTTTTTATGACGTGTACATTCTATTGCCCCTCTCCAATTGAAAAAAATTGTGGCCCGCGCACATACGTCTTTGTGTTTTCGATAAGTTGCATTAAAATTAATAAACAGCTACGCCATGCAAGGCAAGGCTTCATGCCCTTGCCGCACTTCTCCCGATGTTCTATCCCTTACTGCAAAAAGGACGATCATGAGCACAGCAAGCCACCATGTCAGCAACTCCGGCAATTCCAGCAATTCCAGCAGCTCTGCCGGCAATACCAGCACAGCACCTGCCAGGCCCAATATCCTGTTCATCATGGTTGACCAGATGCGTTATCCACCCAGGTATTCTTATGATCCGCTGGAACCCTTGTACCAGATCTTGCGGTTTGAAGAAGGTAGCCTGCTGGATAACCCTTATGCTGAATTATTTCCCGGCTTTGTCAAACTGCGTGAACATGGTGTCTCGCTGCAAAATCATACCTGTTCCAGCATTGCCTGCGTGCCTGGCCGAGCCACCATCATGACGGGGCAGTACAGCGCGCATAGCGGCGTGACACAGACGGAGGGCATGTTCAAAGTGGATACTGATCCTGCCTTCCCCTGGTTGCCGCAAGATGGCGTGCCGACCATGGGGGACTGGTTTCGCGCGGCGGGTTATGAAACGCATTATTTCGGGCGCTGGGATTTGTCGGATTCACCCACAGGCAGTCTGGAAAACTGGGGCTTTAGTGACTGGGAATACTCCATCCCGTCTGACCAGCGTTTTGGCACACCCAACCTGGGGGTGTATCGCGATAAAAGTTATACTGACCTGGTCACCACTTTTTTACGGCGCAAGGGCCTTGGGGTGGAGGCGAATATCATCAACAGCAATAACCCCACCAATGCCAGCTTCAAGCTGCGGCCCTGGCTGGCGGTGGCCTCGTTTGTCAATCCGCATGATATAGGTGCCTACCCTTTCCCCTGGCAACCAGCGGTGGACGCACCCGCCACAGCACCAACACTGGGCGACATCATCGCGCCCTTTGGTGCGCCGGTGAAGGGCACGATGAGCCAGCCACCTGTGTATGGCAAGGCCCCCAATCAATTCAATGCGACCTACCGCGTGCCGCTGAACCCTGGTGGTTTCAAGCTGGGTGAAGTCAAGCTGCCAGCCAACTGGCGCGGCGATTTATCAAGCAAGCCAGATTGCCAGTACGATTATTCATACAAGTTCCAACTGGCCTTGACGACACTGCGCGGCCAGCATGCCGTGGTGCCCTCACCCTACCCTTTCAAGATGCAAAGCAATGCCGAGGACTGGTATCGCAACTATCTGGCGTTTTATCTCTACCTGCAATACCTGGTGAATATCGAAGTCAGCACCATCCTTGAACGCCTGTATGAAAGCGGCCTCGATCAAAACACCATTGTGGTCTTCACCTCTGACCATGGCGAGCTGGCAGGTGCCCACGGTGGCCAGATAGAAAAATGGTGTGGCGCTTATCAGGAAACCATCCATATCCCGGCCATCATTTCTTCACCGCTGGTGAATGGCGACAAAACCATGCGCACGGTGCAATGCCATACCACCCACGTAGACTGGGTGCCGACCCTGCTGGGCCTGGCTGGTTATGACCAGAACGACAGGCAGGCGCTGGCCAGATTCATCCAGGGCCATGATGTCAAACCACTGGCTGGTGAAGACCTGTCCCCTGTCATACGCGGTGATGTGCAGACCAGCGAGCGCAAGGGTGTGCTGTTTGTCAGCGATGACAATATCACAGCGCCACTCGATACCAATTACCTGCCCGACAAATACCAGTGGTATGTCAACATCACAGAACGCCTGACCAGCCCCACCGGCAAGCCTACGGAAGAGCAGCCACTGACAGCACCTGGCCCGGTGGTGCAGCCCAACCATATACAATCCTACTTTGAAAAACCCTGGAAACTGGTGCGCTACTGGGAACCGCAAAACCCTGCCAACACGCAATGGGAGTTATACAACCTGGATGCCGATCCAAATGAAAACCACAACCTGCTGCACTGGGACAAAACGACCGGTGAACCCTTGTTGCGTTCGGGGCAAATTGTAGAACTGGGTTTGAACCTGGCGCGTACCGAGTTTGATCTGCAATATCTGCGCAAGGCCCTGAACCAGGCTCTGATCAAGGCTGGCTATACACCGCAGAATATGCAGGAGATGGGTATCGTGGCGGATGGGCAGGTGCCGACCTAGATGCAATTTAAAGGGGCATGTTTATAAGCCCCTTTTAATTTTTCATGAGCAGAAGCGGTGCGCACGGCGCACCCTGCTCCGGATAATCTCATTTTTTCAGCAGGCATATTTCCCAGGACGCTCGCAATGAGCCGCCCCTGATTACTTCTCAACGAGTAAAATACGCATTGTAGCCAGATCAAACTTCTGGCATCCATCATTGCAATCAAGAAGTAAATGAGTCCTTTCAAATTCTCTGTATCAAATATTGGCACCAGCGAGCTCGTCGTATGGATAGAGCCATGGGCGCATGATTTCACCCTGGAGCCTGGTGAAAATCTGGTGCTGATTTCAAGTAGCCAGGAGTCAATGGTAGATCTGCACAGAGAAAATGATTCAATACAAATTTACCTGAATTCTTCCAGCGACTTCATTGTGCATCAAGCTGGCGACACTATTCATTGCGGCCATAAGCGCAGGCCGGTATGCGCATGAAAGCCATACTTGTTTATTGTAAGGCCCTGCTACTGTCCTGCACATTGGCAGCCATAGGCAATGCAGTTGCAGAAATTTGCATCGCCATCTTTCTCAGAAAATTTTATCCTGAGTTTGGGATCAGGGATTTATCGTTTGTGGATGCCATCCAGAAATTTGGAAGTGAACTGGCAGGAACACCTGTAGCCTTGATATTAATGACGATAGCTGGCTTCATACCACTCGCCTTTGCATGCAGAAAACACTTTAGCAAAATCTATTCTGCCTCTGTAGCCTGGGGACTTTTTATGGGCATCTATGGGGCGAATTTGCGCTTTATTTGCACGACCAATGCTCTTGAAAGCATGCTCAGTTTTTTCTTGCCGAAAAACTGGGATCTTTCTGATGCGAATTTTTTCTTTTTTTGTCTCGCTGCTCCTCTGATGGTATTGGTGATGATTATCATCTTGTTCCGAAGTAAAGCATAGTCGAAGCTAGCGCCCTGATCCTACGCATCATTGCATCAGCGTTTCACCGAAAAAATTTCTTCCAGAAACACGCTGACCGCATCGACAGTCGGCTCCAGCCAGGGATCAAATAACCAGAAGCTATGTGGCGTATCTGGTAGTTGCACGTGCTTGGTTACGATGCCCATAGCCTTCATTTTTTCCATCATTTCTTCCCGGCCCAGGCTAAAGCGTTTTTGCGCACTGCTGATGAACAAGAAGGGAGGTGTGTCTTTGCTGACATGGGTAAGTGGGGACGCTTCTTTCCATACTGCAGTTTTTTCTGCATAGCTGCCACCCAGCCAGGCACCTGCGGCTGTCGTTTTTTTGCTGGGGTCATCTTCATATCTGCGTGCTTCTTCTGAAGTGAAATCCGACAAGCCGTCGATATTGATGACTGCTTGCACCGCGCTGGAAACGGTGCTGGAAACAACGCTAGAAACAATACTGCCCCCGGCCTGCATGTCGAAACTTGCCATGTCATTTGTCACACCGACCAGGGCAGCAATTTGCCCGCCTGCTGAACCACCTGCTACGGCAATTTGATGCGGGTTGATATAGTATGAGCTGGCGTGGCTGCGCATCCAGCGCACAGCCGCTTTGACATCGTGTATGGCAGCAGGGTAGCGTGCCTCTGTCGATAAGCGGTAGCTGATGGCGGCACAGACATAACCACGTTCTGCCAGACGTATCGCCATTGCGCCCAGGTTGTCACGTGAGCCTGATCGCCAGCCACCGCCATGCACCAGTACAATCGCTGGTCTGTCCGGGTTGACACGGAAGCCTGCCCCCTTCGCTTGTGCAGGCAGGTATAAATCCAGTTGCAAGTCTTTATCCCCATGACGAACATAAGGCAAATCTGGCAGCAGCCTGACGCTGGCTGGCAAGGTCTGGCTGGCGATCTGGATGAAAGGATAGCTGGCTCTCAGTTTTTGATAAGTGGACTCTGCGGTATAGGCGGTTTCAGCAGGCATTACCTTAGTCTTGACGGCGCAAGCGGGGAGCATGATGGCCGCCACCATACTGATGATGCTGGCGGCAAGAAATTTGGCAATTGAGCTGCTGATGCGTGCTTTCAAACTGCGCTCCTGGATTATGGGGAATTGCCCCTGTTTGTATTAAACTGATCTATACGAGAATATAGCAGCAAGAAGGATTTGCAATACGCGCTAGCAAATCAATTTGATTCCATCACATCGGGAGATATGCATATGCAGCCACGCATCACCGTCATTACCCTGGGCGTCGACAATCTGGAAACCTCCCTGCATTTCTACCGTGATGGCCTGGGGTTTTCTACCGAAGGCATCATAGGCACAGAATTTGAATATGGTGCTGTCGTCTTCATCTCGCTGCAAGCCGGGTTGCGCCTGGCACTGTGGCCACGCAAGAGCATCGCGCATGATACCGGGTTGAAGCTGGCAGCAGCCAGTGCGACAGAAATGACCCTGGGCCACAATGTAGGCTCTGAATCTGAAGTGGATGCTGTGATGGACAAGCCCAGCAAAGCGGGGGCCACTATCGTCAAGGCGGCCCATGATACTTTTTGGGGTGGTTATTCAGGCTATTTCCAGGACCCCGATGGGCATCTTTGGGAAGTGGTCTGGAATCCGCAGTGGGAGCAGGACAATTAGCTTTAAGTCTGATTTGACTTGATGCTATCTTGATCTGATGCCATCAACCCAGCGCATATAAACTCGCACAGCCATAGTCTGTTTGCACACCAAGATACTGACCTACCCACCCTATGCTACAGCGCTTGACGACATGTTCTATCCTGAAGCTTAAGGTGCATTCCAGGGTGGCGAAGTCGTAGATCTGCATCTTGTTGCGATTGGCAATGGCGCATAGTTTGCCATCTGGCGACAGGGCTATCGAGGTTCTGCCGTCAAAGCTGGAAGCGGGCCAGCCTGCACGCAAAGACATGCTTTGCATGTCGAAGCACAAGTGGCTGGCATTGCCGTAAGCGGCTTCGGCGATCAGGTAACGGCCATCGGGTGTGTATCTGAGCAGCGTAATCATCTTGAAGTCGCCAGCGATGTTGGCGCGCACCTTGCCTGTCGCGATATCCAGCAAGACTATCTCTCCTGCGCGGGCGCAATAAGCGATGGTATCGCCATCAGGTGACAAGGCTGCCTCCATTTGCGGGGAATGACCGCCATGCAGTTCATAGGGCAAAGGGATATCCAAAAGCTGTAAACCAGAATTCAGGTCTGTCACCACCAGATTGGGTTCAGCATACCAGACAGCAAGATTAGCCTGCGCGTCAAGACAGCTTACCGGATGAGGGTTGGGCGCAGAGAGGATGGTGTAGGCAGTATCGCCTTTGGCCCACGACAAGACCTGATGGTCAGCCTTGATCAGCAGACGCTGCATGGCTGGCAGGTAAATCGCCTTCCACACCATGCGGTGCTGGGGCAAGTCTGGCAATGCAGTTTTCTTGCCTGATGCATCCAGTAAATACAAGCAATCACCAGGTCGTGTATCGTCAAAACTATTGCATAGCAATTGCCCATCTACATCGGCTATTGGCAAGGCACCTGTATATGCCTTGCTGCGCAGGCGATGCAGGCGGGGTTCACCGGCTTGCGCCCCGGCTTGATCCAGAACAAAGCCTTTCTTGATCCTGGACCATTCTTCTTTCTCTGCCCATGCCAGGGCGGCATCAGGATTATCCTGAGGCTTGTCACTCTCTTTCTCCTTGCCGGGAGCGCCAGTGCGGACACGTACATTCGCGCCCTCGCAATAACTGCTCCAGTTTTTACCGTTTTCGGGGTCTGTTAACTGACGAATGCGCATAGTGTGAAAGTGTCAAAAGTCTGGAGAGTGATGGAAGAAAAATCTTGGCCTGGCAGGATTTTAACCCAGCCTGCCCAATCGGGAATGAGGCATTAAATTCTGTTGCACATTGTATAGACACTTTTGCTTCCCATC
Organism: Undibacterium pigrum; assembly: GCF_003201815.1. Classification (GTDB taxonomy): domain Bacteria; phylum Pseudomonadota; class Gammaproteobacteria; order Burkholderiales; family Burkholderiaceae_D; genus Undibacterium; species Undibacterium pigrum. The sequence goes on along the minus strand of NZ_QJKB01000005.1, from coordinate 335,982 downwards.
GCTACACTAAAATCTGTCGCTTCAAAAAATAGACATCGCTGGCATGCGGCATACTCAATATCAAGAAAAATATTCGTGAGACAAACATGGCTGAGAACAAAACCAAGGCAACTGAGAATAGCGTGGACGATTACATCGCTGCCATCGCCGATGATGCGCGGCGGCAGGACTGTGAAGTCTTGATACAACTCATGTCCAAAGCCACCAAGCAGCCTGCCGTCATGTGGGGTGACAGCATCGTTGGCTTTGGCAATTATCACTACCGCTATGAAAGTGGTCGCGAGGGTGATATCTGCCTGGTAGGCTTTTCTTCGCGCAAGGGTGACATCAGCCTGTATGGCTTGTTCGCCGCAGCCAGGCATGCAGAACTGGTGGCAAATCTGGGCAAATCAAAATCTGGCAAGGGCTGCCTTTATATACGCAGGCTGAGCGAAATTGACTTGCAGGTGCTGGAGACACTCATCAACGAAGCTGCTGACAGCAAGGACAAGTCGCGCTGTTAATGCCTGGGATGCGTGCCCGCTTTCTACTTTCTACCATCTCACTAACTTACACATTGCCGTCCATATAGGCATCCCAAAAGCCCTCAGCAGGTTCGGCCTGTTCCACAATATCCAGTACCAGCCCGGACGGGTCGCGTACCTGGAAGCGTACCTGGCCCCATGCTTCGTGTCTGACCGGGTAGAGTATTTCTACACCAGCGGCCCGCATCAGGGTTTCTTGCTCGCGGGCGTCGTCTACCTGCAAGGTCAGCAACAAGCCCTGGCCATTGAATGCTTCAGGGCCAGGTGGGCGCGAAGGATGGTCTGGCGTCATGAAGGCAATCGCTGTCGTACCGGTTTCGCCAGTGCTGCGCGATAACCATACAAACCAGGATGCCTCAAAGCCCACTTCAAAACCCAGGTGCTGCACAAAAAAATCACGTGATGCATGGATATTGGCAGTGGTGACCAGGGGATAGGCAGAAGTCAGTTGCGATAGCGTGGCAGGCGAGAGAGTCGGCATGATAGCTCCTGTTGCATTAAGGATGGGGAGTGGTACATACTATCTGTATGTCTAATTAATTATGGATACATATAGTCTGTATGTCAACAAAAAAAACCAACCCGGAAGCCGGGACTAACTCGCTTAGCCCATCTCTCCAGCCAACACCTGTCGCCAACCGCCGTCTGGCACAGGGTGCACTATCCCGCACCCGGCTGATTGCTGCTGCACGTGCCCTGTTTGAGAAAGATGGCTATGCCAATACGTCGACCGAAGCTTTGTTGCTGGCCACAGGCCTGACTCGCGGCGCGCTCTACCACCATTTCCGTGACAAGAAAGATTTGTTCGTGGCGGTGTGCGAAGCAGTGCACATCGACCTGAGTTCAGCAATTGAGAAAGCAGCAGATACCCAGGGATCACCCCGGCAGCAACTGATAGCAGGTGCCATGGCCTGGATCGACGCCATATCGCAGCCGGGCCCGCGCCAAGTGTTGCTGATAGATGGCCCCTCGGTGCTGAGGGCAGAGACTTGGGCAAGGCTGGATGAGCGCCATGGTTACCAGCAACTCCGCACCGTGCTGAGCGAGATTCTCAGCCCCGAAGGTGAATTGAGTGGATTGGAGATCGATGCCAGCACCTCTGCCATCAATGGTGCCATCAATGAACTGGCGCAGTGGCTGGCGCGTCATCCTGCTGATGCTTTTCCCGATGCGCGGGATGCTGCAATGGCGGCCCTCAGACGAGTGTGCAATAGCGTTCTGACGAGCAGTCAAGGAGCATAGATCACAAACAGGCTATCTGGATGCTGCTAATTCAGACCCTAAGCATGTGCCCGATTACGCGACGCGGGCCACAACTGCATAGTCTGCACAGTCTGCATATAATTCACTCACACATTTGTCCACGCGATGAAAACTGGCCTGACAATATCTCCTGATCTGTCAGGTCATCACCTTGCCAGAGCAGGACTTTTGCTGCCCCTGCACCGAAACCAAGTTCACGGAATGCACGGTTTTCGACCTGGGTAAAACCTCCCTCGGGATTGCCCTGGGGATGGATGACGACGACGGGTGACATCTTCAAACTTGGGCCACCCACCAGGCGGGACAGGAATGCCTTGATCAATTGCTCTGCCACGGTAAAGTCAGAAACCAGGGAGCGAGGGTGAGCGAAAGGGTTGACCAAGATAGCACCATTCTGGCTGGCTGCAGCCGCACGTGCTGCGGCACCTATACCCAGCAATTTCTGCTTTGGTGGCGCACTGATTGCCAGTTCGGGTATTTCTGAAATCGACTGGCCAGACTTCACATCCCGCATGCTCAGACGATCAGGAGAAATCTGTACGTAGATAGTTGACTGGAGAAAGTTAAACATAAAAATTCCAATTTTTTGGACGACTATGGTTTATGCTAAGGATACATTGATTTTTTAACATATGGGCAAAATGCGATCGCATCAGCGCATACCAGTCGTGCTTATCAGTTGATGAAAAATTCAAATTTACTTGTCCAGCCAGGGTGGTTGGAAATACACGGTTTTCGATCCGAAGTCCAAATCCTTTACCCAGTAACGATCTCTGCAACCCAGCTTCCACAGTTTGGCGCCTGCATCCATGCAAGAATCCGGCAGTGTCAATTTATGCTTTAAGCAGGGCCATAAAAGATAGCTGGCGACTTCGTCACACTTGGTCAGATAAATTGCCCAATTCAGCAATACTTGATAATGAGGTATATCGTAAGGAAAATGTTCACTCCGATACTCACTTATCGCTTCATACAGAACACCAAATAGTTCATTGTCCGCGACTTTAGGTATTTCAATTGACGACGGCGCTATTTCTATCGAAAATCCGCAGTCTATAAAAGAAATAATTTCTTCATTGTAGTCTTCTTCCAAAAGCAATGGCCGAAGGTGGGATATGTGTGAGAAAACCAGAGACAAGAGTTCATCTTCGCTGCATCTGACCTGATCATGCTGAGGACAGAGATAGCCCCAACCGGGAATTTCCCTTGTATTGCTTTCCAGTTTCAGCAGCCTGCTACGAATTTCTTTATGCTCATCAAAGAGTGACCACGCCGCTTCAAGATCATCTGCGTTTGAAATCGACTGAAAGAAAAAATAGTGATCAACTTCATTTTCCATATCGATAGAATCTGGATCATCACTATTTCTTTTCAAAATTTCAGCCAGCATATTGAGTTTATGGCTCATCAAAATTCCAGTAAATATAGATGCGTGCGAAACCTGAAGCTGTAAACTAGCGATAAACACTCCTGATCATGGCCTGATCCTGCGAAACAACTTCTCCGCAGAGAGATAAATTACGCTGCAAATGTTCGTTTAGTTCATCAGGCAAGCGACTATCGGTACTCAGTTGCGTCAATTGCGTGCTGCGCAGCGCGGCATCAAACAATATCGCATGGCCATGCTTGCTGATGTTATTGCGAGTGAGATTAAGTTTGCGCAATGTGAAAGATTCGTCGATCAGGTGTGCGGCTTGCACAGCACCCTCATCGCCCAAGCAATTGGCTTGTGCACCCAGCACTTTGGTAGAGGGTGCATAGCCCAGATTAAGGCTTTGCAATGATGAATGCCTTGCTGCATCGAACAGGGCGCGGGCTCCTTGTTGGCTGATGCCATTGCTGGCCAGTTCCAGGGTATGCAAAGTGTGGTTGTGGCGCAAGGCATCTGCCAGCACCAGAGCGCCTTCATCTCCCAGGCGATTGACGCTCAGGTACAGCGCCTTGATATGCGGTGCATCGCGCAACAGGCGTGCCAGGTCAACGGCACTGGCTGCTTCGAGGCCGTTGCCGCTGAGGTAAAGGCTTTGCAGACTGTGATTATCGCTACACAGTGCATCGACGATGGCTTGCACGCCTGATGCACGCAAATCAGTATTCACCAGATCCAGCACGCGTAAATGCTGATTGCTGCGTAACATGTGGGCGATAGTCGCGGCACCTTCAGGGCCTAGCGGATTACGTTTCAACCACAGGCCGGTAATATTTGGCGCACTAGCCGCCAGGGTATTGCCCAGCGCCAGCGCACCCGCAGGCCCGATGTTATTGCAGCCCAGATAAAGCACTTCAAGATGGGAATTAATGCTGGCCAGCCCGGCCACTGCAGCGGCTCCGGTATCACCTATCGCATCTGTCCCCAGCATGAGACTGCGTACCTGGGTATTGTGTTCCAGTGCTTTGGTGACGCTCAGACAATGATCGACACCCAGGCTTTGCTTGCACAGATCGAGACGGCCATCGCTGGTCAGGGTCCCGCGTGGAAATTGCTGATTACCTGGCGCATTTAGGTTGACTCCGAGGTTGTCACTAAGATGTTCAAGTAGGGGCTTAAGCTCAGCCGCATCGCATGGCGTGATGCTGACGCGATGCACAGGGCATTGCACATTGCTGTGCTCTTCCATGGCTGCAAATTGTGATAAGTCACCATGCATAGGGTTCATAGTCTTTAAGAAAATGGCCAGATAGTGGCGTCTCTGCTTCATTGACACCACGCACTATCGGGTCTATCAGGCGCGCCATACCATCGATGATATCGAGTGGCGTATAAAAGCCTTGCGTTTGCCGCACATGCATGGCATGCGGGTAAGGTTTTTCATCGGTGATCCAGTCGGTATCCACCGCATTCATATAAATGCCGTCGCGCGCCCATTCCTGGGCGCTGGTACGCACCATCATATTGAGCGCAGCCTTGGCCATATTGGTATGAGGATGAAATTCTGTTTTGCTACTGCGATTGAATTGCCCTTCCATGGCAGAAGCCTGGATGACAAAGCGACGCAGATGGGGTGAACGCAGCAGTGCCAGTTTAAGACGGGCAGTCAATATAAATGGCGCAACGGCATTCACCAGTTGCACTTCCAGCAGCTCCATCGTCGATACTTCATGCAGTTGCTGCGACCATGAATTGCTGGGTCGCTTGTCCAGTGCCTGGCCGTAGATGTCTATCTCCTGTTGCGGAAAATAATCTGCATAGCTGGGCAATTGCCCCAGATATTGCGTCTTCGCTTCCAGCAACCAGGGCGTTGGTTCGGCCGCCATCAGGGCGGCATAAAATTCGCGTGGCCGCTTGATGGTTTGCGCTGCATTGTTGATGAGTATGTCGAGGTGGGGCAATTCCTGGCCCAGCTTGTCGGCAAATTCTTCTACGTCTGGAATGCAGCGCAAGTCCAGCGCCCTGATGCTCAGGCGCTCTGCCCAGTCGCCAAAATCTGGCAGTTCCAGAAAACGCCGTTCGGCATCTTGCGGGAAGCGGGTCGTCACGATGACATGCGCGCCATCACGCAAGAGACGCAAAGCTGTTTCAAAACCTATCTTGATGCGACCACCCGTGACCAGTGCATAACGCCCGCGCAAATCGGCGCGCTGATGACGCTTGTTCCAGTTCTTCTCAGCACATAGCGGGCACAGGGAATGGTAGAAATGATGGAGTTGCTGGAAGCCTTGCTTGCAGACATAGCAGCGTTGTGACCATAGAGCGCTGCCGTTTGTCTCATTTGACAGCAAAGGCAAGGCCGCAGTTTGTTGCGAGCGTACCAGCCCGGTTTGCAAGCGTGCATTGCGCAATTGTTCTTTTGCGGCCTCGGCACGTGTATGCCTGTGTCCACGCTTGGCGCCTTTTTGTATCTTGGCAATCAGGGTCTTGAAGCGCGGATGATCATCCATCTGCGAAGGCTCATCTGCAATCAACTGCAGCACCTTCAAGGCGATGTTCAGTTCTTCATCGGTAAATGCCACCGCGGGTATCCTCGTCTGTCCATTTACACACGCAGGTGTGCGCGCTGAGTGGTGGGAACGGGTTGGGCTTGAACCAACACCTCCCTCATGCGTATGTTGACGCGCTTCCATTACGCTACCGTTCCCGTCGGCGATTATAGCGGAGTGGGTTTGCAACGGTCAAATTTACTGGCCATGCACATGAAGGCATGGGGCGTTCATCTTGAATTATAGGGAGCAAGCTGGGTTTGAACCAACGCCTTCTGCATGCAATGCAGATGTGCTTCCATTACACCATCGCTCCCGGCGCGGATTATAGCGGAGTAATCTGGAAAGCTAACAATATTTCGATGATAAATTCAACGATAATTTCGACAACAATCACAAGCTATCGAATCGACTGGGAACGAGTTGGGTTTGAACCAACGCTTTCTCCCTTGCTGTGGAGCTATGCTTCCATTACATCACCGTTCCCGGCATGGATTATAGCGGAATGACTTTGGCGCGAGTGAAATCTGGGCACTACAAGGGTGCGCCACAACGCCCCCTGCCATCTGCATGAATTGGGAACGAGCCGGGATTGAACCGACGCCATCTCCTCTTGGTTGAGGTGTGCTTCCATTACACCATCGTTCCCGCTATGGATTATAACTGAGTGCCTTGGGCGGGAGCGAAAGCTGGCTAATAACTGGGGGGACGGCGGAATTGCTCAATCTGATTTGCATCCCTCCACTTGAAACGATACCATCACTTTTTTTGACACTGTGTACACAGGCACCGCATGCAGCATATATTGGGGAGAGAAGAATGGGTTTGGGTATCAGTGTAGGTGTATTGTCGGGACGGGACAATCATGATGCAAATCGTGATGAAGGGCTGGCCCCAGGCTGGGCAGCCATCAATAAAGTATTGAATGCAGCAGGCTTGCCTGCGCACGTAGAGCCACGTTCGCTTCCGCAATTGGATTCACGCTCTGAGCTTGATGGCTTTCCCTATTCCTATATCCACTATTTGCGCCGTGCTTACGCCCACCGCAGGGCAGACCCGGCATGGCTGGCAACACCCTTGCCAAAAGGAGAGGACCCAAGCCAGGATGAAGTGCTGCAAGCGGAATATGACTACCTGAGCAGTCATTTGATTTGTCATTCAGATGCAGAAGGCTATTATGTACCAGTCGACTTTGAAGAAGTCTTGTTCGCCGAAAACGGGGATACTGGCCTGCCAGGTGGCATGCTTGGTTCATCTTACCGTCTGATGGAAGAGCTGGTACTGGTGGCACCTGCACTTGGCATCCAGCTCAACAATGGGCAATTGTCAGATGCAGAAGCCGCGCGCATCTGCGCAGAAGCAATGCAGCAAACCAGTTGTTATCGCGAACTGGAATCCTGGATACTCTTATTTGAATGCGCCCGTCTGAGTCTGACGCACAAGACAGCCATCGTGTTTTGCTGAAAGACCCTGCGCGCTTGGCATGTCAAACAAGCTGTTTGACATGCGGGTAGCATAAAGACCGCTGAAAGCATCAGCGAATTGCGGAGAAGCTCCACTGTGCAAGATACGCATGATACCGTTTGCAGCTTGTAGCATACACAAAGGCAGGCAGCCAGCCCAGGTGGGCGATAACCGGATACCTGAAAAAATGACGAAGCGTGCCCCCGCTAAATCTGCCCGTACAGAAACAGTAGAGGCACTCTCTCGCATTCTACTTACATGGACTTGAGAATCTCCTGTCTCTTTGCCTCATGTTCAGGCTTGCTGATCAAGCCATCTTTGAGGAGAGCGTCGAGTTCTTTCAGCCTGTCAGCTGCGGACCCTTGCGCTGGCTTGCCTTTTACAAGACTTGCTGCTTCTGACTTGCTTGGACATGACTGCGCACAAGTTTCCATTGCTGTCTTGCAGGCTGATTCATTCGCCAGAGGGAACAATTTGAAACCACTCATGCAACTGCTATGGTTGGCTGAACATTGCTGTGCGCAGGTACTGTCTATGTTGGCCAAATCAACTTTGGGCGCACCTACACAGCCGGACAGCAAGAAAGCCAGTGCAGAAATAAGGGGAGTGATTTTTTTCATGGGTATTCGTATTTTCAATCAGGGTAAAAAGTGAGCCGCGCTAGCGGGATACAGGAGTTCTTCAATGATGAAATTGTATTGCATTTTTTAAAATTCCCGAAACCTTTATCTCTCACAATGACCAGCCATCACCCATGCAAAGTCGTCGGCACCGCAGCCCTGATCACTTCGATGAACTTGCGCAGCCTGGCCGGGTAAAAGCGTGCATACGGATACACCAGATTCACTGGCAAGGGTGTGGCCTGCCATTGCGGCACCAGTTGTACCAGCCGCCCGCTGGCGATGTCGTCTTTCAGTATCCAGGCTGAACCTATGGCTATGCCCAGGCCTTCCAGCGTGGCGGTGCGCAGGGCGTAGAGGTTGTCGGTACTGATGCGCGGGGTAAAGGCGAGGCGCTGGATTTCGCCAGTGTGTACCTGGCGCAGGAATACTTCGTTGCGGTAAAAAGTACGCAGGGATAACCAGGGGAAGCCCGCCAGGTCTATGGCTTGCTGGGGCATGGGCCTGCCTGCCAGTATCGATGGCGCAGCAACGACGATGCGCGGCACTTCGGCCAGTTTGATGGCGACCAGGTTGGTGTCGCTCAGCTCGCCTATCTGTATCGCGCAGTCTATGCCCGCAGAAATAAAATCCTGCAAGGTAGTTTCATCATGCAGCAGCCACTCTACGTTGACGCGCGGATATAGCCTGAGATAGTCGGCCAGTGGCTTGACCAGTCTTTGCTGGCCAAACGCATGGGGAGCGACGACACGCAGCAGACCTTCAGGCTCTTCTGTCACGCCACGCAAGTCGGACTCAAAGGCTGCCCAGTTGACCAGCAGGTTTCTGGCATGTTCATAACAGCGTTCTCCATCGGCAGTCAGGCGCATGCTGTGGGTGGAGCGGTTCAATAGCCGCACACCCAGGAATTGCTCCAGCGATTGCAGACGACGGCTGACGGTGGGCTGGGTCGTACCCAGTTGCACTGCTGCGGCTGACAAATTACCGGCCTCGACGATGCGTACAAAGGTTTGCATCAGCTCTATGCGGTCACCTGCGCCCGCCATCAGGGATGCGGTGGCAGTCTGGTCAGGATGCATGAGTTTTTGCTTGGTCATACGTCTAATGTATAACAAATCTGCGTTGACTGCTACTACCGCATGACTCTATCAAGAAATACACTGTGCAGCAATGCATAAGACGAATCAGAAGAGGAAACAAAGTATGTCATCCATTCACCAATCGCATGACCAAAGTGCTGCTTTGCAGCCCGGGCAGGCGGCCGTCAATCTCGCGCCCGTCCATCAACTGCCCTCACCACCACTGGTGTTATTGCTGGCCAGCGGGGCTGGCTTGTCGGTGGCATCGCTGTATTACAGCCAACCCATGCTGGGCATACTGGCCGCCGATATAGGCGTCAGCAACCTGGACGCAGGCTTTATCCCTACGCTAACGCAACTTGGATATGCCCTGGGTATCTTGTTGCTGGCCCCGCTGGGCGACAGGCATGACCGCCGCAATATCATCCTCATCAAGGCTGGCTTGCTGGTCGCTGCCCTGATTGCTGCAGGTCTGGCAAACAGCCTGAGCATTTTACTGATTGCCAGCCTGGCGATAGGCTTGACGGCCACCATGGCGCAAGACATCGTCCCTGCTGCTGCCACGCTGGCGCATGAATCACGCCGCGGCAAAGTGGTGGGCACGGTCATGACGGGTTTGTTGATGGGCATCTTGCTTTCACGCGTAGTCAGTGGCTTTGTGGCTGAGCACTTTGGCTGGCGCAGCATGTTCATGCTGGCGGCGGTGGGGGTATCGCTGATTGCCGTTGCTATCTGGCGTGGCCTGCCCCATTTTGTGCCGACGACCACCATGAGTTACCGCGCCTTGCTGGCATCACTGCTGGACCTCATGCGCCGCCACGGCACGTTGCGCCGTGCAGCACTGGCCCAGGGTTTGCTGGCGATGGGCTTTAGCGGCTTTTGGTCTACCCTGGCAGTGATGCTGCATGCCGAGCCCTTTCATATGGGCAGCGCCGTGGCGGGTGCCTTTGGCCTGGCTGGCGCAGCAGGCGCACTGGCTGCACCACTGGCCGGCCACCTGGCCGATAAACGCGGGCCGGAGTTGGTCACCAAACTGGGTGCCGGGCTGACTGCAGCGTCCTTTGCCATCATGAACCTCAGCCCGCTGTTCCCGCCAACGGCACAATTGTGGTTACTGGGCATAGGCACGCTGGGTTTTGACCTGGGTGTGCAGAGCACACTGATTGCCCACCAGACCATCGTCTATGGCATAGACAATGGCGCCCGTAGCCGCCTCAATGCCGTGCTGTTTGTCGGCATGTTCATCGGCATGGCAGCCGGTGCCACCCTGGGCAGCGCCCTGCTGGCGCAATGGGGCTGGACAGGCGTGACCGGCATGGCCACAGTTACGGCGCTGGCAGCACTGGCGGTAAGATACTGGAAGGTACCTGCAGACGAGGCTTGATAAAACAAAAAGCCAGGCTCGCCAGAGCCAAACTTGTCAGAGCAAGGCCGATTGAGTGAGCATCTCAATCGGCCTTTTTTTATCTGAGATGCTGCGTTGCTGCGATAATTTCTTTGACACTATATCGACTTCCGATATATCATCTCTCGATATAAGCACCAGCAAACTCAGGGCATCAATGAGCGACATCAACTATTCAAAGTATCTGCCTCTTTCAGAAGCCACTTTCTATGTGCTGGTGGTGCTGACCGAGCCTTTGCATGGTTATGCCATCATGCAAAAAGTAGAAGACATCAGCGAAGGCAATGTCGTCATTGGCCCTGGCACTCTGTATGGCGCATTTGCCACGCTGGAAAAACAGGGCTTGATCACCAAGGTCAGGGAAGAAGAGCGGCGCAAATACTACGAACTCAGCGACAAAGGCAGGCTGGTGCTGGCTGAGCAAATACGGCGCATGGAAATCATGTTTCGTAACGCGCAGTTCGCACTGCCAAAATTAAAAATGGGGGCGGCAAAGTGAGTGCAGATCCAGATACAAAAACCAGTGAAATACTGATCAAAAAATTCAAATGTTTCCACTCATGGGAAGATGAGCAAGAACAGCTTTGGTTGCAGCAAATGGCAAGCCAGGGTTTGCATTTAAAGACACGCAATGTCCTCGGTATCTATACCTTTGCTCAGGGCGCACCGGCGCAAATTGCCTATCGCCTCGACTACGTGCCGAACGCAAAATGGAATGTCGCCAATGTCATCGAACCGGATGACAGCTATCAACAGTTACTGATAGATGCGGGCTGGGAGCATGTACTCAAGTCAAATGGCTGGCAATACTGGCGCATGCCAGTGACGGATACTCTCCACGCAGGAAAAGCAGAAATTTATTCTGACGATGCATCGAAACAGATGAAATACAAGCGACGCATGCCAGGTTTGCTATTTTGGTTTTGCATATTGATAGTTCATCTCAGTCTCCCCCAATCCAGCTTGCATACTTTGGGTGGTGGCAAGCTGGCATATATGATCGTTTATGGGATAGCCATGCCCATCACCATCTACCTGGGATATTCCATGGCACGCATTTATTTGCGTATCAGGCAGTTGCGTGAATAAGATAGCTTTCTTCATTTTTGGAACTGAGATATTCATGCCACCCAATTTTTTTATTCCTGCATTTTTCCATGCATCCCGCAGAGGCTTACAGCACTGGCTGCTTTACTTTGCGTTGACATGTGCAGCATTAACGCTGGCATCTCCTGCACAGGCACAAACCGCCAGCGACACCGGACTGCTGCGCCTGCTGAGCCTCATGCAGCAACGACTGGACCTCGCACAGGATGTGGCCATGTATAAATGGAATACCAGGGCCGCGATTGATGACTCTGTACGTGAACAACAGATACTGGATGCACTTGCAAAGCAGGCACCAGAATATGGTCTTGAACCCAAATTGGCACAGGATTTTTTTGCTGCGCAGATCATCGCAGGCAAGCTGATACAAACGGCCTTGTTCAAGGAATGGACAAACAAGTCACAAGCGCTGTTTGAGAACCCGCCTGACCTCAAAACAAAAATCCGCCCGGCACTGGATAAGTTGACGACGGAATTGCTGATGGCGCTGGCTGCGGCACAGCCAGTGTTGCAAGGCAAAGATAGTCAGCAGACAGTTGAGTTGACAATGATGAATGCCAGTGTGCAAGCGGGTGTATCGCAAACAGTTCCAGGGTATGCGGCGGCCTGGCAATATGCCCTTTCAGCATTGAGTAAGTCAAGGTGACAGGTAGTTGCGAAGCGCAGCGTATTCGTACGCATGGCTAACGTTGCCCCCTTCTGGATCACGACATGCATGCGACTAAGCTAATCTCACTTGCGCATGACTGAACAGTGCGTTGCAACGCAACCTACGCGCTGGTAAAAATACTTTAAGCAATCAGCTTCCTGGCGCCACCTCCATCATCAATCTGCGCAACCAAAGATGCGCATCGCTGCGCGCATATTTGCTATGGCTATACACTTTCAGGGTATACGGCGGTATGGCAAAGGGTGCAGGGTAGATGGCTATGCCTGCTGCCTGTGCCAGCGTCATGGCGGCATGGCGTGGCAGGGTCATGATGAGTTCGCTGCTGGCGATGATGAAGGGGGCCACCAGCACATTGGGCAATTGTACGGCCACTTGCCTTTGCAGGGCCATGCCATCAAGCACATAGTCGATGACGCCGCGGCTCTCATTCCAGGGCGTGACGACGACATGGCGGGCTTGCAGATAAGTCTTGAGCGTCAGCTTGCGTTTGATCTGTGGATGTTGCTGGCTGGCGATGGCGACATAGTCGTCTTGCAGCCAGTCAAATTCTTCCAGGCCAGCAGGCAGTGGCGTACGTTCTTCATCGTAGCCAAGGGCAAAGTCGATATGGCCCGCAGCCAGTTCATCAAGTGCCAGCTTCTGGCTGGTGTTGATGATGCGCAGGGTGATTTGCGGTGCGACCTGCTGCATCCTGCTGATGAGGCGCGGCAAAATTACAAAGGCCGTATAGTCGCTGGCCGATATGACGAAATTGCGCTGGCTGCTGGTGGGGGCAAAACGCTGGTTCAGGCTCAGCCCTGCTGACAACTGTGCCAGTGCTGCACTAACTGTGCTGGCAATCTGTTCTGCCCGCAGCGTCGGCTGCATCTGGTTGTCCAGCCGCACAAACAGCTCATCGCCCAATGCCTGACGCAATCTGGCCAGCGCATGACTGAGGGCAGATGGGCTCAACGCCAGCTCGTGCGCAGCAGCCGTGACTGAGCGCTGGTGATACAGGGCATTGAACACAAGCAGGAGATTGAGATCCAGCTTGCGCAGATCAAGATGCATATTCTGCATGATAGTGTGAAGTAATTGCACTTGCCGCATTGTAGGCTGGCTTGCTAGGATATGACAATGAGTGTGGCAATGAGTGCTGTAAATGAATGCGACAGATTGAAATGAGATTTCCATGAATATAACTATCCGCCCCGCCCTGCCAGATGATGCAGCCCTGATCCACGCATATATCACCGAACTGGCAATTTATGAAAGAGCCGAGCATGAAGTCATTGCCAGTGTCGATGATGTCAGGCAAAGCCTGTTTGCCGCCGACAGCCCGGCACGCGGACTGATCTGCGCCATTGATGGCCAGCCAGTTGGCTATGCAATTTACTTTCTCAGCTATTCAACCTGGCTGGGTCGCAAGGGCATGTATCTGGAAGACTTGTATATCTCGCCCAGCCACCGTGGCAGCGGCGCAGGCAAGGCCTTGTTAAGGCATCTGGCGCAAGTGGCCGTCGAAAGTGGCTGTGGCAGGCTCGAATGGAGCGTGCTGGACTGGAATGAACCGGCAATACAGTTCTACCTGTCCATCGGTGCAAAACCGCAGGATGAATGGGTACGCTACCGCCTGGCAGGTGCAGGCTTGCAGGCCTTTGCTGCGGGCGAGGTAGCGACGAGTCCGGCAGCAATAAGCTGATGGATAGACTTGCGAATACGGATAGACTTGCGAGACCTCAAACTTCAAGACCTCTCAACACAGAGGCACAGAGACACAGAGGTGCACGGAGTGAAAAAATAGAAATGCGATGTGCTATAGATTGCCAAGGCGCTCCAGGCACATCGCATTTTTATCGTACACGTCCCTAATTTTTCTCAGTGCCTGCTCTGCGTCTCTGTGTCTCTGTGGTGAGCTTTTTGGTCTTGATCTCAATGCTCCCCACCAACAGCAATCACTGGACCAAAGCCGGTTGTATGGCATCAATCCTGCCATCCGAAGGCCGGGCTGGCACGCGTAACAATTTCATCAAAAGTGGGTACACGTCGACATTATCAAAGGCTGGCAAGACCGTCGCTTTCTTAAAGGCCGGGCCGTTGGCAATAAACAGTGCCTGCATTTCTTTGGAGAGATTATCGTAACCATGTGCACCGCTGTTTGCCTTGGCGGCAGCCTTGGCATCTGGCACCACCAGCCAACCTACATCTGCCGAGCAAATGAAACGCGGCACGCGTGGGTGCTTGCCGTATTGATAGCGGGCCGGGATGTTTTCTTTTTTCCAGCATTGCATATGTTCATGGGGTTTCAGCAGCGCTGTGGCGACTGCATCTTCCTGCCCTGACCTGGGTTCTATCCCGGCAAAGCTGCCATACACCACCACATCATAATTTGCAGGCTGGGCAATCTTGTCCAGTTGTATGGTGCGCTGTGGGCTGGTGGCTGCCATGCCGTGATCAGAGACGATGACAATATTGGCGTTGATGTTACGCGCGCGCAAGCCATCGACCAGGCGGGCGATGGCGGCATCAACCGTGGCAGCAGCCGCTGTCACTTCTTTGGTATCCGGACCAAAATCATGGCCAGCATGATCGACCTGGTCAAAATAGACGGTCAGGAAACCAGGGCGGGTAGCGGCAGGCTGCTCCATCCAGCCCAGCACGGTATCGACACGCGCTGCTGGCGTGACGGTTTCATCAAAAGCCTTGTAGGCAGACGGGCGTACGCCATGAATCGCGGCTTCTGAACCCGGCCAGAACATGATGCCGGTTCTGACCTGATTTTTTTCTGCCGTGACCCAGACTGGTTCTGCGCCGTCCCACCAGCGTCTGTCGAGCACGGCTTCCTTATTGCTCATTTTAAAGCGCACGCCTGCAATATGTTTGTCATCCATGGTATTGGCCACGATGCCATGATGATCAGGGCGCAAGCCTGTCACCAGCGTGTAGTGATTGGGAAAGGTGATCGATGGGAATGATGGGCGCATACTCTCTGCCCTCACACCCTCTTTGGCCAGGGCGTTTAGCGTGGGCGTCACGCCTCGCCCCAGATATTCTGGTTTGAAGCCATCGATGGAAACAAGGATGACGGGGCGATAATTGCTGTTATCAACCTGCGCAACAGGCGCTTGTTGAGACTGGCTGACGCAGCCCGCCATGGCCAGGGAGAACAAACTGTAAGCAGCTATTTTTATGCAGGTTTTTTTCATGATGTACTTTGAATGGAACGTAACGTTCAATGGTACTTTTAATGTTGCGCTTAATGATGCGTTGATAATACGCTAGATGCATCCTGCATCAATCAGGCAATCACTGGCCCCAGAAACAAGACAGTGGCAGGCCCGGTGCGGAAACCGGGGCTGAGTGCATCTGCCTCTACCATATAAGGCATGGCATCATGCGCAGCCAGGGCTGCCTTGGAAGCCCATTTCTCCACCAGCACAAATTTATTTTCATCGCCATCTACGCCATGCATATCGTATTGCAGGCAACCTGCTTCGGCCCGCACCAGCGGGGCCAGCCTGGTGTAGGCCGCGATTTGTTCTTTGCTTTGACCAGGTTTGGTCTGGATCAGGATGACCATCATGAATGCTTCTGACATAAAAATAATTCCAGGTGATATGGGTGTTAATTAAATTCAAGCTTGTGAATGCGATATGCAGAATGCGCCATGCACACTCTGCTTTGCTAAGTAACACGGCAAATCAAACCATGTCTTCCGGCCTGACCCAGCCATCAAATTCCTCAGCAGTGACGTAACCGAGAGCCAGTGCTGCTTCACGCAGGGTCGTGCCCTTGCTATGCGCATGCTTGGCAATCGCGGCGGCGCGGTCATAGCCGATATAAGGGTTGAGTGCGGTCACCAGCATAAGGGAATTATCGAGTAGTTCCTTGATGCGTGCGCGATTGGCTTGCATGCCCTGGGCGCAATGCTCATCCAGGCTGGCCATGCCATCGGCCAGCAGGCGGCAGCTTTGCAGGAAGTTATGCACGATCAGGGGCTTGAAGACATTCAATTCAAAATTGCCGGATGCACCGCCTATACTGAGTGCCACATCATTGCCCAGCACCTGGCAACACAGCATGGTCACAGCTTCGCACTGGGTAGGATTGACCTTGCCGGGCATGATGGATGAACCGGGTTCGTTTTCTGGTATCTGCAATTCACCCAGGCCAGAACGTGGGCCTGACGCCAGCCAGCGTATGTCATTGGCGATTTTCATGAGGGCAGTGGCCAGGGTCTTGAGTGCACCGTGGCTGCTGACCATGGCATCATGGCCCGCCAGTGCTGCAAAACGATTCGGGGCTGCGCTAAAAGCAATGCCGGTATCAAGTGTCAGATTGGCAGCAACGAGGTCGCCAAAGTCAGCATGGGTATTGAGGCCAGTGCCCACTGCCGTGCCGCCTATCGCCAGTTCCTGCAAGGCTGGCAGGGTGTGGCGCAGGGCTTTATCGGCATAATCAAGTTGCGCGACCCAGCCAGAGATTTCCTGGCCCAGCGTCAGCGGAGTGGCATCCTGTAAATGGGTACGGCCTATCTTGATGATGTCGGCAAATTCCTTAGCCTTGGCATCAAGGGTGGCGCGCAGTTTTTTCAGGGAAGGCAAGACCTGTTCGATAACGGCCGCAGCAGCAGCCACATGCATGGCCGTGGGGAAGACATCGTTGGATGACTGGCCCATATTCACATGGTCATTTGGATGCACGACCCGGCTCATGCCGCGTGTGCCGCCCAAAAATTCAGAAGCACGGTTTGCCAGCACTTCATTCATATTCATATTGCTCTGCGTGCCTGAGCCGGTTTGCCAGACCGACAGCGGGAAGGCATCTGCATGCGTGCCCGCCAGGACTTCTTCCACCGCCTGGGCAATTGCCCCTGCCACCTTGCCATCCAGCAGGCCCAGGTCACTGTTCACCTGCGCGCAACTGCGTTTGACGCGGGCCAGTGCCAATACCAGTTCTGGCGGCATGGTTTCTGTGGAAATGGCAAAGTGATGCAAGGAACGCTGGGTCTGCGCGCCCCACAATGCATCTGCGGGGACGGCAATCTCGCCAAAGGTATCGCGCTCATTGCGCTGCGCGCCGGAATACTTGGTTTTCATTTGCAACAGCTCCTGGGATGAGAGTAGAACTTCATGATAGAAAATCTTGAAACTATGCTCTCATTTTAGCTGTGAATGCCATAGTCTGCCTGATTGCAGTCAGGCATTTTCAGTTTGCTGCAAAATTTCTCTGCAGGAGCGGCTTTAGCCGCGAACAGGTGCTAACACTGTCCCGGCTGTCTATAGAGTTCAAGCAGAAAAATTTCGCGGCTGAAGCCGCTCCTACATGCAAAATTTGATTTGATGCAAAAGCGTAATCTCTCAACATAAGCCTGCGCATTTACTCTTCATGGCGAGCAAGTAATTGCTTTAACAATGGTGAAAAGATTGTTTTCCCAAGCAGTTGTTCTCTCCATCGCTCGGGTATGCCGTCGATACCATCGCGAATGCCCGCAAGCCCACCAGCGATGCAAGCCGTCGTATCAGTGTCATTACCTAAACGAACTGCAGCGCGAACTACTGCTTCGTAGTTGCCGGCTTCCAGCACCATACGGGCAGAACGCAGGCTATCAACCACATAACCTGAACCATAACCTATCGGTTCATCGTCTGGTCGTATCGACCATTCCAGTTCCTCAAGTTCCTGGGGTTTATTTGCATAAATGGTCCTCAGTGTACCAACAGCTTCATTCCACGGATCAACAGCATCGTCAAGAATCCGGCGTGCCCAAAGACAATAGAGCGCGCAGCATACTTGCGAGCGCATATGAGCATGAGTAAGTTGCGACTGCAATTGTGCAATTCTGACTAAATCAGAATCTGAGCCACGATGAAATAAAGCCAGTGGCAATACGCGCATCAATGAACCATTGCCATTGTCATACTCATCGCCTGCTCCCGCTTCAAGCGCAGGCACATTCTGGCGCATGGCAAGTATCGCTTTGCCTGTAATGATGCCCACATCGAAAACAATTCCATCAACTGCCATATAACCATCGTCATACCACAGGACAAGCCTACGACCAAAATCATCTGCATCAAATTGCCCGCATTCCAATAATGATGCCAGCAAACAAAGTGCTTGCGCACCGTCATCCGACCAGGTTCCGGGTTGTACAAGGTGATGTGAACGTGCAAAGCCAGCAGGTGGCTGGAACTCTATGAGTTCTACTGCGGGGATTGTTGATGCGTCGTGAAATTCATAGGGAACGCCCAATGCATCGCCGACCAGTAAACCCACCAGGCCGCCAGTCAAACGTTCTATTCTTGTAGGTCTTTTAATCATGAGTAGATGTTCAGATAATTTATTCAGGCATTAAATCTCACCAGCGTATGATCCATGCCTGCCAATTCTGCATCGATGATAGCAGCGATCTGATCCCAGTCACCTCTGGCCAGTCCTGCGCCTATCAGGGGATATGCTATGCGTAAGCCGGCAAAGTCATGCCGCAGACTGGCAAACACCTTGCGTATGGCTGCGTAGTCTGCTTTCACGCTGTTGCCACGCCAGTCATACTGGGTATAGGCATTGACGATGATAAAGCGTGCATCGCCCCTGACTATGCTGGCCTGGCTGTAACTACCGAGCTTGGCATGGTCGGCGGGCAGGGTTTCCTGGTCGGCTGCATAGGCTTCAGGAAATTTCTTTTTGATGGTCTTGGCGATACCTGCACCCATATTGCAAAAACAATTGCAACCATGGACGATGACATCAAAATGGCCTTGCAAGGCCAGCGCCAGTAAATCCCCTGTGACTTCTTTCATTATCTCAACTCTCTGTCAATTGCCTGCTACCAAAGCGCGTATACAAGTCCCCTGCCATGCGCAGGATATCTTCACGCATGGCAAGTCTTTCCAGCCATTCGGCAGGAATACCTGCTATGCCATAATAAGCACCGGCAAGCTGGCCGGTGATGGCGGCGGTGGTGTCGGCATCATCACCCAGGTTGGTGGCGGTGAGGATGGCGTCCTTGAAATTATCTGTGTGCATGAAACACCATAAGGAAGCTTCCAGCGATGCTACTGAATAACCGCTGCCGCGTATCTCGTCCCTGGTTTTGGAGAGGAAGCTGGCCTGGCTGATGGCGATTACCTTGGGTTCGGTTGGCGTAAATGGCAGAGTGTCAAACAGGTCTGCCTTGCTGCAACCTCCAAACAGACGACACAATAAAGCCGCCAGTAACTGGCAGCATTGTATGGCTTCGGGTGCGGCATGGGTGGTGCATGAACTTTCTGCGGCGTAGTGGATGGCGGCAGCAACATCAGGATAGCCAAACATGGCCACCGGTGCCAGGCGCATCAGCGAGCCATTGCCAGCAGTGGCAGGATCTTCCAGGCCGCAATAAGGTTCACCGCTGCTGGCATAACGCGACAAGGCCGCACGCACGGTATTGCCGATGTCAAAACAAAGACCGGTAGAACTCAGGTAACCCCATTTCCACCAGTTCAGATAACGTCCCATCTGGTCTTTGGCATCGAAGCCATCTTTACTGAGCAGGCTCTCTGCCAGACACAGGGCCATGGAAGTGTCGTCTGTCCATTCACCGGGTAGTAGCCCAAACGGCCCGCGCCCCACCATATCGGTAACAGGCGCGAAACTGCCACGTGCAGAAAATTCCACGGTCGTACCAACAGCATCACCGCAGGCCAGACCTGCCAGTGTGCCAAGATAGCGTTGTTGTAAGCTGATGTTCATGAGTGATCCTTGCTGTGTGAACTGCTTATCCCTGGATTTGGATAGCCGATGGCTCAGGATAACTCACTTAGTTAACATTTACAACTATCTTAGTTTGATTTTATATAAAAGAGACGTTTTGGGCACCTGCCTTCAGCTTTTCTGGTCTGAAGACAGCGAACTACATCACCAGATACCCGCGCCTTTCAGCCACGCCTATCTCGGCTGTCAGGCCTGCATTGAACTCCAGGTAATCAGCCTCTATGCCATCACTGAAGATGACGCCGTGTTCTGGCATCAGCGAGGTGACTTGCAGGCTGGCGTGATCGCGTATGCGTCCATGCACGAGATTGGTGGATGAGGTCTTGCTGGGGAAAGGTTCGCGTACGGCAAACTGCAATTCCCTGGCGTCCCAACTGCTGCTGGCTGGCATGGGGATCAGGGGTAATTCGTAGGGGAAATCATCCTCCAGCGGCTGGCAGATGGCGCTGGCACCGGCGAGTACGCTTTTCATCCAGCCTGTGGAACCCAGACCGGTAGAGACAATGATGCCACTCGATGACTGTCTTTCTTGCTGCCCATCGCTGTGTATGGTGTAGTGGGCCGAGATATGGCTTTTGGGGCCGATAAAGATATCATTCACGCCCAGCATGGTCTGGCCATTATTGAGCCTGGCCATGGCCATGGTGACTTCACGCACAGGGCGACGCTGGCACAATACCTCGGGCACCAGGCTGGGCAGGTCCTTGACTTCAAAGGGTAACAGCACACCATCCCAGCGTTGGGCATCTGGATTGACGCCGATCAGGCGCTGGCCATCCAGGTATTTCATGGTATTAACGACCAGGCCATCCTGCCCCAGGGCGATGACGATATCGTGTTCACCAAAGATCATATTGGGTACAAAGCCGCGTTCTACAATTTGCAAGCGCCCCAGGCGCAACAAGCTGGTTTCTGCTGCTTTGACACAGGCCTGGTAATTATCATGCTCAGCCTGGTAACTGGAAAAATCAGCGCCCAGATGCTCTATGTAAAACCTGGCCTGGCCGACAGTATTGTATTTGGCAATGAGTTCTTCCAGCCTGGTTTTGCGGGTGACCAGGATGATCTTGTTTTCTGTCTGGCGTTCAGCCGCCCGGTTCATCTGCATGGCCATTTCCTTTTTATGCGGGCTGGTGCATGAGTTCACGCAAGAGATCTGGCGTGATATTCAACTGGCCTATGGTCCCGGCTTTTTCAGCCAGTTCCTGGAATGCCAGGGCAATCAACTGTCCAGATTGCATATTGCCCATCGCCAGTGCCTGCAAGACCTTGGGGTCAACGCCGCTATAAGCATGCATCAGGGTCTGGGCAGCATAGGCACGGCTGTCGGCTTCTGACCTGGCGTTTTCAGTCGCCAGTTTGATGTAGGTGGTTTGCTGGCTTTCTTCGGCAATTTTGGTTTGCATCTGGGCGAGTTTTAATTCGCTTTCTTTTTGCTGTATGCTTTTTTCAGCTTCCATCTGGGTTTCACGTATCTGCCGTTTTTTGCTTTCAACGGCAATTTCGGTATTCAATTCATTTTCGCGTATGCGGCGCTCCTGCTCTACTGCTGCATTGCGGCGCTCATAAATCGCATCATCGGCACATTTGAGGATTTGTTCGCGCGCCTGGGCTTCCAGCGCCTTGGCGGCTTCTGGCGTGGGTTTCAAGGCCAGGAAACTCAGGCCCAGCAATTCCACGCCAAGTGCTTGCAGTTCCTTGCTATCACGCACAGCCACGGTAACCGCACCGCCCAGCGTATCTGCCGACTTCAGCGCATCGCGCAGCGCCAGGCTTTGCAAGCCTTTGCGCGTCAGTACCTTGACCAGATTGACGATGCGCTGTGAGAGCTTTTGCGGATCATCAGAGATGTATTGCTGGCTCACCGGGTTGATCGAGAAATTCAGCAAGTTGCTGATTTTTTTGGGATCACTGATGCGGTAAGTAACCTGGCCTTGCACGGTCACAGTTTGAAAGTCTGCGGTTTTTTCTTCAAAGATAAACGGCGTATCTTCACTCGCCATGGGGATGGCCAGCATGGTCGTCGTGGGCGCATAGTAAAAGAAGGCCAGCCCCGCGCCTTCGCGCCTGATCTCGCCATTCTTGACTTGCAGCACATAGGTGGTGGGCTGGAATTTAATGAATTTGATATTGAGCATTTGGTGTCCTTGGTATTTTTCAGGCGATATCCTGCTTGCTTGAATACAAGGATAGTTCACTTAGTTATTAATTGCAACTATCTTAGTTTTATTTTTACAAAAACATGCATCAGGTATTTTTATGATGTTAAAGCGACTATAATCCCAGGCGCTAAACCATCATTTGACTTCCATTTCCCTTATGTACCCAAAACAATTTTTTATCGAGCAATTTTCAGAGATGGGTAGCGAGCATTTACTGGTCAAGCTGTCGAGTGAAGACCTGACCGACAATGCGAAAGATGCTATCCGCGATATTTTGAAGATGCGCGGCATGTCCGTGACCGAAATAGACAGCATCAGCAAAGAAGTCCACAAGGCGCAATACAGGGTAGCGCGCGGGACGATAGAGTGCGATTTTTGCGGTAACTCTGCCCGCCATGATCCAGTACTGAACGAAGGCCAGCGGTTTTGTTCCAGGAAATGCCTGCACCGTGCCAGGGTCAGCGAGGCTGCGGTTGATCTGACCGAGGCAATGATATTGCAAGCCGCTGGAAAAATTCGTTCTGGCGCATGCCCGGTGTGCAGCAGCATGGGCAGCCCTGTCGAGATGCGCTATTCATATACCGCGATTTCATACTTCATCAAGGGTACGCACAAGACCAGGACGCGCTTATGTTGCGTCCAGTGTGGCAGGAAAGAAAATCGCGGAGGTATGCTGGTCAGTTTTTTCGCAGGCTGGTGGAGTTTTCCATCGGGACCTATCTTTACTATCGGAGCTTTGTTTGGCAACCTGAAAGCCATGTTTGAAATGCGTGGTGATGGAGAACCATCGGATGAATTGATCAGTGAGGCCAAATATCAACTGGCGCTGAGTGCGCTGGAAAAGCAAGGGCAGATGCATTGAGATTGTAGGGGACGTGCTTACAAGAAAACAATTTCCTGAGCGCCCATCCCTCTGCCATCTCCTCCTTCATCTACTCCCCCCAATTTCGAGTGCCTTCAGGGCCTCGCTCGCGCCATTCAAGCCTCTATCTATCCTCATCCACCCTTGCTCAACACCAGCAAGCGGTTATTGGCAGGCATGGCGATATCATCCTGCATGCGCATACCGTGCTGGCTTGCCAGGATAAACATGTTTTCTATATCGCGTATGCCCATATGGGTGGCTTGCTGTTTGAGTGAGGCATCGAATTGCTGGTTGCTGGCACTGGCAAATTCACCGGCATAATTGAAGGGGCCATAGATGAGGAACATGCCGCCCACATTCAGCAAGCTGGCAACACCGGCAAACATGAGTTCTACTTCTTCCCATGCCATGATGTGGCAGGTATTGGCGGTGTAGACGGCATCAAACTGCTGTTGCGGCCAGGGGCTGATACCGATATTCAATTCAAATGGCGGCAAGAGATTGGGCAAGGCAGCCTCTGCCATCCAGGCGATGATACTGGGATGATATTCCTGCCTGTCGCTGGTTTGCCATTGCAAATGGGTCAGTTGCCGGGCGAAGCTCACCGCATGCTGGCCGGTGCCGCTACCTATTTCCAGCAATGTCTTGCTGTCAGTCAGCAGCGGCGCTATGGTTTGCAGGATAGGCGTGCTGTTTCTTTCACAGGCGGCGGAAAACAATTTACTCATGCGGCTACTTTCATTTGGTGAAGGGCAAAGATTTTTTAGCTTGCTAGTATATGGCGTGTCATTAATAAAAGCGCCAGGATATTCTTTAGACAATGTCATTCATGACATCATCGCGTGTAAATACCTGCAAGTGTATTTTTTCCATCCACTTTTTTCAAAGCTTGACATTTCAAAAGGCCATGCCTTCGGGGCAAGTGGTATTCTGAAAATCCACTGTGCCAAACCCGTAGTTCATAGCTCAGCCAGTGTTGACAGGTATTTCAGATGGTGACAAATGCTGAATCGCTATTTCCTCGCTTGCCTGCTGCCCTTTTACCTTGCTTGCAATATGGCAGCAGCTACTCCCAAGTGTCCGCCACACCCCATCAGACTGGATTTTCTTGAGCTGGGTATTTACTACAAATCCGAGCGCGGCATCGCTGCGGGCAATGGCATAGACCGTGACCTGGTGGATGAGCTTAGCAGGCGCAGCGGCTGTGTTTTTAATGCAAAAGTGCAGCCGCGTGCACGTAGCTGGATAGAATTAAAAGCTGGCCGCATCGACATGATGACGGCCACGCTGAGCACACCTGAGCGCGAAGAATACCTGTGGTTATTTCCTTATGTGCGCAGCCACCATATCATTTTGCTGGGGCCATCAGCTCCCAGCACACTGCATACGCTTGCCCAGTTCCAGGCTACCCGTTCACTTAAATTTGGCGTCATCAGAGGTTTCGCGCACAGTGCCTTTTATGACCCCCTCATCGCTGAATGGACGAAGGAAGAAAGGGTGAGGACATATGCAGATGAGGCGCATCTGATCAATGCCTTGATACAGGGTGAGGTTGCCGCCGCCACCTCCTACCCCGGTGTCTTCCAGTTTTATATCAATGCCAAAGTCAACCCCAACTCTGTACGCATGGTCGACTGGGACAAGGGCAACCTGCAAGTTCAGGGTAATTTTGCCATCAGCAAAACGAGTTTCAGCCAGGCCGAAGCACATGAATGGGGCATGCTGATCAAGGCCATACAACAGGATGGCACTTTACTCAAAATCTACCGCAAATATGTAGGGGCGCATGAAGCGCAGAATATGCTGCCCTGAGGTTCAGGGCAGACTATACGATCAACTATCCCAAGGATGCCATGGTGAATGCTTTGCGTTGAATTGCATATCATGAGCAATCTTCTTTTCTCTGTAGGAGCGGCTTCAGCCGCGAAAGATTTGGCCGTATCGGGCATTCGCGGCTGAAGCCGCTCCTACAGCGCATGGCCGCTTGCAGGTAGACATTTCACGAAAATTTGCAGTATCCTGAAGCTTGATAATAATTCGATGCAGGTGATCCTTACCAGTTTGGATCATATGCACATACTCACTCTACATGGATATCAATTTTCATCATCGCATACAGTTGCTGTTTAAGCGCGAAAACACGGTCCCGGCATCACGACTGAGCAGATCAGATGTGAAGATGCATGCAGATTATTTCATGATTGAAGACAGCGCCTTTTATGAAGCGTTTCTCGACTGGCGTACTGGAGCGACTATCGACAGCAGCAAGATAGCATCCCTGTCTGCACAGACTGCCGTGTATCACCTGCGGCACAGAGATGGTTATGTGCGTGAATTTTGTCTCAGGGTTCTCATTGCACAAGAACAGCCTTCTGCCTTCAGCGCCATCGTCAACAGACTCAATGACTATGTGAGCGGCATACGCGAACTTGCCGAACTCACCATGCAGGATTGGTTAGGCAAGCTGGCTGCAGCAGAAATCATTACCGCCCTGCCCGACATCTATGCGTTGAGAAAACAGAGCAGGAGCAATGCCGAAAAAATCATGGAGTCAGTCGTGACGCGTCTGTCCAGCCCGGATAATCATGCAATGATATTGACTGGCCTGACCTCAGATCAACACCAGATACGCAAACTGTGCTGGCAACTGGCACTGCGCCTGTTTGACTGGACTCCTCTGGAGAAAGTCATGCAAGCCATTGCCACCAGGGATGTCCTGGTGACGATGGCCGCCAGCCCTGAAGTCGCCAATCTGGCTGATGATGATGTATTGATGCTGTATGGCATGCTGAACAAAATCAATTCCATGCATTTGCGGCGCATGGTGTTGCTCACAACCAGGCAGCGACAACTACGGCCAACAGATGAAGTCCTGGCGCTCGCCCTCTGGGACAATAGCTATACCGTACGCACGATGGCGAGAACGTGGGCAGGCAAGGAGGCAGAAAAACTAAGCGTCGCCTACAGGGAAATGCTGGCAAACACCCCGTTTGTGCGCAAAAAGCTGCTGGCACTGGAAGGCATACGCCAGCAAAAATCTGCTTCATCACTGGAGCTTGTTGCAAGCCTGTTGAAGGATGAACATCCCAGCCTGCGCAAGGCGGCCTTGCAAACTGCGTGCAAGATTGATCCATCCAGTTTGCCAGTGTATTTGCATGCCTGCCTGAATGATTCGTCCATGACGGTGTTCAAGCAATGCCTGCAAATTGCGATAAATTCGGGCGATTTGCTGGAGTTTACTGCACTAGAACAGTTAGCCCGGCACAAACAAGCTGATGCTGTTTTTTTCTTGCATATCCTGGACTACGCCGTGCATATTACCCCCTGGTATAGCCTGCATATAGCATCACTGACAGAGTTGGCTGATGACCAGGTAAAGACGACAATCAAGCGTGCTTTGCATTCTTTTCTTTACCATTGGTCCAGGCGTACTATTTATGGCCAGCCATCTTCCTTGCAATACCATGCCATCATGCACTGGCTGACACCAGACAAACTTGACTCACTAAAGCAAGTTGGATCCGAATTGCGCTTTGCACTTGATGCAGAAATGAGTCGACAGGCAACAGCAAGGAATAAATAATGCGCGCTATGCGCACTCTTAGCCTTGCATGTCGTATGCGTTAATTTGAGTTTACTTGCTCTTCCCTGCCAATTGCTTGCGCAGTAAATCAACAGCGACATCCAGAGCCGCATCCTTGCCAGGCTCTTGCTTGCCTGGGTCTACAAGGATATCGGGCACAAAATTCTCACGCGGAGTGCCATTCAGGTGGAATAGTTTTTCATTCGGTATGCGGACGATGAAACCCGCATGCGGCAGGCTGACTTCACCCAGTGCGCCCAACAGTCCGGCCATGCGGGTGCCGACTATCTTTGCTCTTTTCATGCCATCCAGTGCTATCGTCATGCCTTCGCCCATGCTGCCAGTCCAGTGGCCAACCAGTACAACGACAGGTTTTCTGTAGATGAATTTGCCGCGCGGGCTGACGTATTCTACCCAGCTGCGCTTGACGCCGGATTCGCGCATTTCTGACACCAGTTCATGCTTTTGATATGCCTGGTCCTGGCTGATCAAACGGCCCATCATGCCACGTGCCACGAAGGTATTACCGCCGCTGGGCGTGTCGCGCAAATCCAGTATCAGTGCCTTGCTGTTTTCCAGCTTGTCCAGTGCTTCATCAAAGGCGGCAATCAGGGCGCTATCACCCAGGCTGTTATTGATGCGGATATAGCCTATGTCACCCAGGCTGCGGCTAGATAAAGGCGTGGCCGGGCGTTCTACGCCGGGGGTGAAACTTATTTCCTGTATCTGCCCCTGTGTACTGGCGACCTTGATTTTCACGGCCTGGTTACGTGGGCCTGCGAGTGCCACACGCAAGGCCCAGTCACGCGCTACCGGGTCAGCGGTTTTCAAGCTGGGCGGGCCAAATTGCGTGACCGCCTGTGCCACTGGCTGGCCGTGCACTTCCAGCACTTTCATACCTACTCGCACACCTGCGCGCTCTGCTGCTGAATTTGCCCTGACATCAGTGATAACTGCATCCTGCCCACGCCATTCTGCCCACAGGTCAGTGCCCGTCGGCACCAGACGTGGCGAATTTGGCAGGCTGGTGGCGAGATGGGCATGGGAATCATACAACTCTGCCACAACCGCTTCCATCATGGCGACAAAATCACGCTTGCTGGTAACGGACTTGACTTGCTGGCCATATTTTTCATGTACGGCTTTCCAGTCGGTTTTCCTGGCATCAAAATAGGCATAATTTTCATCGACATACTGCCAGAAGATTTCAAAGTCCTGGGCAAAGCTGGCGGGTGCAGGCGCGGCTGTATCGGCAAAAACAGGGCTGTTGATGCCCAGCGCGCTGGCAGTTAGCAGGGCTAGCAAGAGACGAGAAAATGTACGCATGATGCTTAATATATTAATGTGTGAAGGCCAGATTTTAACTGAAAGTTCTGCCCAGCAACACTTTCTTGCGCCTGCCTTCAGAACACTTGCAGATTCTGCAGAATCTGCAGGATCTGCCAAAGCGCAAAACCCAGCAGCAGCAGGCCGCCAAGCCGGTTGATCAAGCCCAGGACACCTGCTCCCACTTGCCTGCTGAGCAAGGCAACACCTGCACTGAGCATGAGCCACCAGATTGCTGATCCCAAAAACACGCCCACTACCATCAGCCCTGCTGCCGCATGGCCCAGCACCTTGGGCCCGGCGATGCTGGCAAACACAGCAATAAACGAAATAATGGTCATGGGGTTGGCCAGAGTCAGGACAAATACTGAGATAAACGCCTTGCCAGTTTTCTGCGTACCCACGCTGGCGGCCTGCCCTTCTTCATTTTTTGTCAGCAGCAGCTTGACCCCCATCCATCCCAGGAACAGCGCCCCGCCTATGGCCAGTGGGGTACTCAGCGAGATAAAATAATCAGTCACCGCCACCATGCCAAAGGCCCCTATCGCACCATACACGGCATCGGCACAGGCAGCCCCCATGCCACTGACAAAACCGGTACGCATGCCATGTGCCAGGGTGCGCTGTATGCACAGCAAACCTATGGGGCCAACCGGCGCTGCAATCGATAGCCCTATCAACATGGCTTTGAAAAATAAACTTGCTTCCATCTTTGCCTCAGATAATCACGAACAGGCACACAGTATGAAGATTTGCAAAGCCCATTAACATGGAATAATTCAGGTAAAACTGCTACATTGCCTTCACTATTCTTGCGTATCCTCATCTGGACTTAAATATCATGGATATCGACGCCAAAGCCTGGAAAATCCTGGCCGCCCTGCAACGTGATGCCCGCATCTCATTAAAAGCACTCGCCGACGAAACCGGCCTGTCCCTGCCCGCCACCTCAGAGCGAGTCAAACGCCTGGAAGAAGCCGGTGTCATCAAGGGCTATCGCGCTGAAGTGCATGCCGAAGCCATAGGCCTGCAAGTCCAGGCGGTAGTCGGCATCACCGTCCCCCAACCTCAAAAAGCCAGCCTCATCGCGCATCTGAAATCTTTGCCCGAAGTGCTGGAATGCCTGCATGTGACAGGACAGGATTCTTTTCTTTTACGCGTTGCGACCAGAGACTTGCGGCATCTGGAAAGCTTTGTCGGGAATATCAATCATTATGGTGAGACGCGTACTTCCATCATCATGTCTGCGCCTATACCTTTGCGGGCCTTGATGCCGGTGGATACAAATAGACAGTAGCCAGCTTTTTTAGATGCTTGCGCTAAATCAAAGCCTGCATCAGAAACCGGCGGGACTAGTTCCATTGAGGAATAGCCTTTCAAATTTGTAGCGCCTAGTCTGCACTCCATCGTATTCACAATGTATATGGAGTTGGCATGCAACGCAGAACATTCATCACCAGCAGCCTGGTCACAGCAGCAGGCCTGGCTTTATCTTTCCCCACCCTGGCCCAGGTCGCTGGCGTCAACGACGCCATCAACAAGGCTGGCCGTCAGCGCATGTTGACGCAAAGACTGGCCAAGGCTTACCTGCAAATTGGCCTGGACATAGAAACGGAAACATCAAAGAAAATACTGGACCAGTCCATGTCCAGTTTTGACCGTCAACTGGTAGAGCTGCATGCCTTTGCGCCTACTGCG
Source organism: Undibacterium pigrum (assembly GCF_003201815.1). Classification (GTDB taxonomy): domain Bacteria; phylum Pseudomonadota; class Gammaproteobacteria; order Burkholderiales; family Burkholderiaceae_D; genus Undibacterium; species Undibacterium pigrum. The sequence goes on along the minus strand of NZ_QJKB01000005.1, from coordinate 306,564 downwards.
GATATACGCAATAATTTATCCATCATGGAAAAAACCTGGCAGGAATACAAACAGACACTGGTAGGCAAAGCACCTAATCCGGGCGACGCCAGGCTAGTGCTCAAGCACAGCGAAACCCTGCTGCACATGGCAGACGAAGTCACCACGCAACTGGAAAAGCATGCAGGCAGCAGTACGGGAAAACTGGTCAACCTGGCGGGCCGTCAACGCATGCTATCGCAACGCCTGGCCAAACTCTACCAGGCCACCAACTGGAACATCGCGCCCGGCAATACTGCCAGCAACATAGAGAGTACCCGCAAGGAATTCTCTGCCGCTATGCAAACCCTGCAAGCAGCCAGCGGTAGCAATACCAGGTTGAAAGATGAATTGCTGTTGGCCCAGTCGCAATGGGCATTTTTCGAATCAGCCCTGCGCCACAGCAATGACGGCAAACTGCAACGCCAGTCCGCCAGCAATGTCGCCACCACCAGTGAACGCATACTGGAAGTGATGGACAAGATTACCAGCATGTATCAACAACTGGCGGTTTGAATTTTTTGAAGGGCGAATGAAATCCCCTGTCCGTTTCCAGCCAGCCCAAACAAAAAACACCCCGCATACTTCCTCCATCGAACCAAACATCGAACAACCCACATGCGAGGACACCATGCACATCAGCAGCGAATCCGCCATACTCTATTTCGGCACCCCCGTCATCCTGGTCAGCACCGTCAATGAAGATGGCAGTTTTAACCTGGCCCCTATCTCTTCCATATTCTGGCTGGGCTGGCGTGCCGTTATCGGTGTGGGGTCAAGCTCACAAACCGCCCGCAACCTGAAAAGAAACGGCCAGTGTGTACTCAATCTCGCATCCGTCAATGAAGTGGCCGCTGTCAACAAACTGGCGCTGACGACAGGCTCGGATGCAATGTCCCCATGGAAGGCAGCGCGCGGTTACCGGCTGGAGAGAAATAAATTTGAACTGGCGGGCCTGACGCCGCAAGCATCAGAAACAGTGACAGCGGCGCGGGTACAGGAATGCCTGGTGCAGCAGGAATGCACCGTCGCGGCCATGCATGGCATTGCAGAAGATGAAGCCATGCTCAAGGGGGGCATCCTGACTTTCGAGTTACGCATACAACGCCTGCATGTTGATGCATCGCTACTGCTGGATGGCAACCCTGACCGCATAGATCCGGACAAATGGCAGCCGCTGATCATGAGCTTCCAGAAATTCTATGGGCTCGACAATCAGCAGCTACACGCATCGACCCTGGCTACGATACCGGAAAAAGCTTACCGCAGCCCGGATGTTGATAAGGCCAGACAGATAAGCAAGATAACTGCGCTGTCAGAGACTTAAACTTTCATCATCGACGCTGTGCGGGGCTTGGACAACAGCTCGGCAAAGACTTGCCAGCGGCTTTGTTCATCACCCGGTATGGCAAGTTTTTCTACATAGGCCTTGGTCATATCCTGACCAAGGTTGTAGTTGATGACGTAAGACCTGTGCTTTTCCATGAAGCGCAGGCGTTGCCGTGATCTGGCTTCGTCAGACAGGGCGTATTTCATCAGCATGGCGACGGCGGCTTCGGTGTCTATATCGCCATCAAGATACAGCTTGGCGACCATATTGCCAGCGTAAGTCAGCTTTTGCAGGACGGCCTGCACCTGGTAATAACGCTCAACCTTGGCCGGGTCTATGCCTGCCAGCGGGAACAGGACTTCTTTTTCAAAGGCCATGCGCTCGGCATGCGGGAAGGCGACTTCTATGCCGTAGTTGGCACTGCCCTCGGCCAGGAAAGACATGGGTGAATATAGCGGGTAGACGCTGTACTCTACCCAGGCATTGTCATTGACCAGATGCTTTTCTATGAGCAGATTAAAGACATGGTGGCCGGGGTAGCCCTCATGGCTGGCCAGGTCGATGGCGCGGCTGATGAACATGGGGAAATCGGTATTGACCTGTATCAGGCTATAGCTATTACCCTTATACCAGTTGTAGGCACTCCAGACCTGGTCCTTGACATATTCAATCTCGAAATTTTCTTCTTCTGGCAGGCTGATGTATTTCCTGGTGCGGGCGCGGGATTCATTGATGGCGGCCTTGAACACGATATCAAGCTTGTCTTGCGGGATTTCAAACTGTTTTGCATAAGTGCTGAGGCGCGTATTCAAATCACCTTCGCCCGGCAGTAGCTGGCTCAGTTCTGCCAGGATGGGGTCGAAATCTGCAGGGCTCAGGTCTGGTGAGCGGGCATCGTACAAGGCCAGGGATTCATCATCGAAAGACAGTTTATGGCCTGCAAGATGGGCGATATAGGTGCGCACGGCAGCGACATGCAGGCGCAAAAAGTCCTGGCGCAGCTCTTGCCCGGCCTCTGCTGCTGGCAGGGCTTGTGCCTGTGCCGTCAGTTCTTCTGCTTGCTGCAGCAAGTCTGCCAGGGGCAGTTTTTGCGATGCTGCCTGCCATTCTGCCGGGCCGTAATAGGCATCGACATAGCCCGGGTCGTGCTGACCAACGGCCAGGACGAGTTTGACATAGGCTTCCGCTAACTGATTGAGTTCCATGAAATGTTCTCCGCATGTATTTGTTGCAAACTTTATTACAAACTTTGTTGCCAGCATTTTACTGCTGTTGGACGCCTCTAGCTTGCTCAAGTTCAGGCTGTTTTCCTCAGTGCAGCGCACAAAAATTGACATGCTGTTCAGCTAACACTATATTGCGCTACCGCCCAAGGCTCGAGCTGACAAAAAAATGAGCCGCGGCGTCACACTGAGGATAGAGTTGCCGCCCATAAGGCAGCAGTTCGCAATCAGGACTTACGCAAAATTGTTACTGTCAGTCTTTGCTGTGCAGTCGGGGTGGTTTTGCGCAAGTCCTTACATAAAAATGGAGGATACATGGCTCTGCAACAGCTGGATGATGAACAGATACGCACCTGGACACGACGACAGAAAGACCAATGGTGGTTTGACAATGTATATCGCAAGGACATGGCGCAGCTTACCCTGCGCTCTGCCCTGACCGGTTTCCTGCTGGGTGGCATACTGGCCGCCACGGCCCTTTATATCGGTGCCAAGACTGGCATAGGTATTGGTGTTGGCCTGACTTCGGTGATTTTGTCGTTTGCGATTTTCAAGATTTTGCATAGCCTGGGCGTGACTGCCGACTACAGCATCCTGGAAAATAATTGCACGCAATCCATCGCCACTGCTGCGGGTTACATGATCAACCCCATGATTTCCAGCCTGGCTGCGTATATGCTCATCACCGGCAAGATCATCCCCTGGTGGCAGATGCTGGTCTGGGTCATGGTGGTCGCCCTGATAGGCGTGCTGGTGGCTTTCCCGCTCAAGCGTCGCTTTGTCAATGAAGACCAGCTCCCCTTCCCTGAAGGCCGCGCCTGTGGCGTGGTACTTGATTCTCTCTATACTGACGGCGCTGGTGGCGGCATGTACAAGGCCAAGCTGCTAGGTTATACCAGTCTGTTCGCTGGCTTGTACCAGATGATAGTCAGCGATGGCTGGATGCGTCTGATCCAGTTCAAGATTTTGCGCATGGATAAATGGGCAGGCATGACAGAGCCCTGGTATCTGCATGAGCGTCTGGACACTTATTACTATAACGCCGCCATCAAGCTCAACTGGTGGATACCCAAGATCATGGGTACGGACGTGCGCCAGCTGGGCCTGCGTCTGACTGCTGACGTCGCCATGTTTGGTGTCGGTGGCCTGATGGGTGTGCGGGTTGCCAGCAGCGTCATGCTGGGTGCCTTCATCAACTTTGTCATCCTGGCTCCGTGGATGATACAAAACGGCGATATCGCTGCGCGTACCCTGCCGAATGGCACGGTGGTGGCAATTTCCCGTACCGAGATTGTCAATCAATGGGGCTTGTGGTGGGCTGTGACCATGATGGTGGTAGGTTCCATGGTGGGCTTGCTGGCCAAGCCTGAGCTGTTCAAGGCAGCGTTCAAATCCATGACGGGTGGCGGCAAGAAAGAAAAAGACACTGGCCCTGATCCGCTGAAAGACATAGAAGTGCCGCTGTGGATTTCTTATGTAGGCGTGCCTATCCTGTGCGCGATTGCTGCCTGGCTGGTGAATACCCTGTTTGGCGTGCCTTACATCATGGCGCTGATTGCCTTCCCGCTAATTTTTGTATTGACCATTATCTGTATCAATGCAATGGCGCTGACTTCCTGGGCACCTATCGGTGCGCTGGCCAAGATCACGCAATTCAGCATGGGCGCGATAGACCGCAGCAATCCGGCCAACAACCTGCTGCCAGCCGGTATGACTGCAGACATCGCTTTCAATGCCTCTTCATTGCTGTCTGATATCAAGCCTGGCTATATGCTGGGTGGTAAACCGCGTCACCAGGTCATCGGGCATATCATCGGTATCGTTTCTGGTGCACTGGCTTGCGTGCCGCTGTTCTTCCTGCTGTTTTTGCCACCTGATGCGAATGGCTTGCGCAGTACGGCAACTATCGTCAGCGAGCAATTCGCCTTCCCGTCTGCCTTGCAGTGGAAGGGTGTGGCCGAGATCATTGCCAAGGGTGTGAGTGGCTTGCCGACTTCTGCCATCATCGCCATGGCGGTTGCTGGCCTGTGTGCCGTGTTCATTGAAGTGACCAATGTCATCACCCGTGGCCGCTTGCCGCTGTCTGCTGTCTCCATCGGCCTGGGCGTGGTCTTGCCACCAGAATCCTGCTTCGCGATGTGGCTGGGTGCCTTGATATTCTGGTACATGGGCAGGAAAAACCCTGAAAAAGGCACGAAAGGCCATACCTTCTGGGTAGAGGGCTGTGAAGCCATCAGTGCTGGTCTGATCTCGGGTGCGGCTATCCTGGGGATAGGTAATGCCATCATTAATGTGATGATGTAATTGTACATTTGTAGGTTGGGCTGCGGTTTACCAGCCCAACACTGGGCCTTTGCAAACGCATACGTTATTTAAGCGCCGAGTGTTGGGCTGATACCCCGTAGCCCAACCTACGAAGCGCCCCCAACCTAAGCCCCTTCCAGGTCTATGCCTGCAAATACCTCTGCAACATACCAACCAATTCACTCTTCCCCCGTAACTGAAACTCCACTGGTGCCTGGTCTATCACCAGCCTGTGGGTGAAATGCTCAATCGCATGCACGACAAAGTAGGCCTGCATCTGGCGGTCTGCAACAACAGCGACATCAGCTCGCTGGCTCAGGCAGCGTGCCACTTCTTCTATCAAAAACTGTTCAGCCTGCTTCGCAGTCTGCCGCAATTGTGCTGGCAACAAGCCTTCTTCATATAACAACCTGTGCAAACCCGGATTATGCTCATGCAGGGCAATCATGTGGCCGACGATGTCATGCAATACCGGTTCCAGCGCCTGGCTGGTCGTGCGCAGGGTTTCCAGCAGGTTTACGCTGAGTGCCAGACCTTCTGCCAGATGCTGTTCGGCCAGGGCCGTCAATATCGAATCCTTGTTGGGAAAGTATTGGTAAAGAGAACCTATTGAGACACCGGCCCGGCTGGCGATACGTGAGGTCGTGCCTGCGGCATAGCCAAATTCATCAAAAATATGAATAGCTGCTTCCAGGATGGCCTGCACCGTGACCCGGGAACGCTGCTGGGAAGGCTGTTTTAAAGGCTGGGTTATAGGTCGATTGTTAGGCCGGGTGAGAGACTGACCACGTGATTTACTCATGGCAATAAGCAGCTCCTGAATGCGAATAGACAATGTGAATGATTGTTCATATTATAGTCCTCACGATTACCGGACTGCACCATGACGATCAACAAAGCACATTCTGAACAAACTTACTGGCATTGCTACCATGACCCCGCCCTGCTGGCGCGCGTGCTGGCGGTAGTGCAAACCCGCCATCTGCCATCAACGGGAGTGGAATTGCATATAGACCTGTATCAGCAAGCAAACCCAGCAGCACCGGTGCTGATACTCAACCATGGTGGTGGTGGATATGGCGGTATCTTCGTCGGCCTGGCACTGGCATTTTATGAGCAGGGTTATACCGTGGTCGTGCCAGACCAGAAAGGCCAGGGACGCTCTGGCGGTGCCATGGGGGATTTTACGGTGGCTGAGGCGGTGCAAAACATCGTTGATGTAGCCGCCTGGGCCAGGCAGGAATTTGCTGGCCCCTTATACCTGTGCGGCGGCAGCATAGGCGGCGGCCTGACTTATGCAGCGGCAGCCGCGCTGGCCAGTCAGGGCAAACCGCCTGTAGCAGCAGTGTGCCTCAATCTGTATGACTTTGGCGACCCCGTCACCGGCCTGGCCTTTACCCGTTTTGCGGCACTGGCAAACATCCCAGGCCTGGCCAGAACATGCAGGGCCATGAGTGGCTTGCTGGCGAAACTGGCACCGCGACTGCGCCTGCCTTATCGTCCACTCGCACGCTTTGAAAACATGATGGATGAACGTGATCTGGCACTGGGCTTTTACGCTAAATGGCAAGCTGATCCTCTGACGCTGCGCACGGTCACGGCACGCTATTTCGCCAGCATGCTTGATACGGCTTTTGCGATACCGCTGGAAGCCAATACATCTGTGCCTGTGCTGGTCATGAACCAGAAACGCGACAAGATGGTCAAGCCGCAGCTGACGCTGAATTGCTACCAGCGCCTGTCAGGCAAAAAAGACTATGTGGAAATTGACTGGGGCCATTTCTCCTTGCTGCCAGAGTTCAATGCTGAGCTTGTCAATATCGGTGAGCAATGGCTGGCAAGTCTTGGCAATCCTGACCTGTAGGAGCGGCTTTAGCCGCGAAGATTTTCTATACAGGCCATGTGTGACGCAAGCTTGCGGCATTTGCTGTTCGCGGCTGAAGCCGCTCCTACATATCCTAATCCACCACTGCTGCACCTGGCGCATAGTAAGTGATTTCAAAACGTATGCCGTCTGCATCTTTCATGAACAGGGCCAGTGAACCACCCAGGTTTTGCATGGCTGGCACGTCAAACCCGGCGTCATGCATGGTTTGGCGGATTTGCATGACCTGCTCTGCCGATGTGGCACCAAAACCCAGGTGATTCATGCCTGCGCCATAGCGTTCATAGGGCCGGGTATCAGGGTGAGCCTGCAGGAACTGGAAAAAGAAACCCTCGCCATCAGTCCAGACCTGCGGCTTGGTCTCGACAAAACCCAGTTGCGGCAGCAGGCATTCATAATAAGGCATGCTGGTTTCCAGTGAAGTCACCAGCAGGCTGATATGATCTATTTTCATTTACTTGCTCCTGGCAAACTGGCCTTGCCTGTGTATTGATAATATGGATGTTGCATGCATACTCCCTGTCAATAAAGTTCACAGTATCTTGTGGCAGCAACAAGCTGACTAGCGACAAATATGCACCAGGGTATAGAGAAAAATTCACTGTAAAAACGATATGCAAAAAATTCCGGGCTTGAATGATTTACGTATTTTTGAAGCGGCAGGTCGCTTGCAGAATTTCCGTCTGGCGGGGCAGGAACTCAGTCTCACCCACAGTGCGGTCAGTCATCGCATACGCTCACTGGAAGAACAACTGGGGCTGGAATTATTCGAGCGCCAGAATGGCGTCAGGCTGACCGATGCAGGGCGTGAATTGCATGCGGCGGTCACGCTCTCGCTGGATCAGCTAGGTACGGCCATTGCCCGCATCAGTCAGCATCATCGCAGCCCGCGCCAGGTAGTGCGAATTGCCAGCCTGCCGGCGTTCGCCGCATACTGGCTACTACCCAGGCTACATGATTTTTATCTGGCCCACCCTGATATCTCCTTGCAAATACAGGCCAGCATAGAACTCGCAGAACTGGGTGAAAACGGCGTCGACCTGGCCTTGCGTTTTGGTAGCGGCAACTGGGCGAATGTCCAGGTCCATAAGCTGATGACTGAATACTATTACCCGGTAGCTTCACCAGATTTTATTGCCAGGCACCAGCCCGCCACAGTCCAGGACTTGCTCAAATTGCCCTTGCTGGTGCACGCCCACACCATAGGTGCCGGTTCATCCTGGTCTGCGTATTTCAAGGCGCTGGGTTTGCATGCCGAACAAACTTTGCGCAGCATCAGCTTTGATGACAGCAACCTGGTATTGCAAGCCGCAGAACACGGGCATGGCATTGCTTTTGAGCGTCACAGCCATGTCAGTGACAGGATCAGGTCCGGACAATTACAAAGATTGTTTGACAGCAGTTTGCAGAGCCAGAGCGACTACTATTTGCTTGCCACAAAACAAGGCCTGCAGCTTGATGCTGTGCGGTGTGTTTATGACTGGATCACGCGCCAGGGTGAGGAATTTGTAAAGCAGGGTAAGATGGAACTGGCAAAAATCAAATGCCTGAATCAACAGCAAGGCTGAGCTGAATTGTCTTCAGGCCAACATGAAATCCCGGCCTGCAAGGCCTATGATTTTTACAAGCATTTGCGGGCTGCTACAAAAAAATACAAACATTGTGAAATCTCTTGCCATCCAAATGGCCTGCTCATGCGTTAAGGGTAGAACTAGTCATTTTGTTTAACCCCATGCCGGGAAGAAATCCATGTCTGCATTCGATAAACCCGCTTCATCTGTCAAAACCCGTCATCTGCCATTATTGAAAATCGCAGCACTGGCAATGGCCAGCATGTTTTACATAGGCACGGCACATGCCCAGGATGAGCCGCCGGGCCGCGTTGCCCGGGTCAGTTATTCCTACGGCAATATCAGTTTTGCTGATGTGGGCAGTAATAACTGGACGGCGCTGATGCCTAACCGCCCCATTTCTACTGGCGACAGCCTGCAAGTGCCCTATGCTGGCAAGGCAGAATTGCATGTGGGCCCGAATGTCTTGCGCATGCAGGAAAATACCCGCATCAGCTTCAACCTGCTCGATGATGACAATACCCAGGTGGACTTGAACCAGGGTGGCATGGTGGTGCGTGTACGCGAACTCAATGGCAGGGAAAATTTTGACATACGCACACCTAACCTGGTGTTCTCGCTGCAAGAACCCGGCGAATACAAGATCACGGTCAATGAAGACAATAGCACCACAGTACAGGTAAGACGTGGTACTGCGATTGCCCATGGTGAGCGCGATACCATCACTATCAGGCAGGGTGAGCAAACCCGTTTCATGGGTAGCAATCTGCAACACAATTCCATAGGCTCAGTCTCGCCACTTGATACTTTTGATCTGTGGGCGGCAGACCGTGATCGCGCTGAAGAAAACCTGGAAACCGTGCGCTATGTCTCGCGCGAAGTCATCGGATATGAGCAGCTTGATCAATATGGTGTGTGGGAAACCACGACCGATTATGGCGCGGTCTGGTATCCGCGCCAGGTGAGTGCGAGCTGGGCACCTTACCGTGATGGTAACTGGGTCTTTGTTGCGCCCTGGGGCTGGACCTGGGTAGATCGTGCGCCCTGGGGTTTTGCACCATATCACTATGGCCGCTGGGCCTATGTAGGCACACGCTGGGCCTGGGTGCCGGGTCCACGTCAGCATCATCATCGCCCAGTGTATGCACCAGCCCTGGTGGCTTTTGTTGGCGGTGGAGATTTCAGCGGCCACAAGCATGGCTCCAAACCTTCAGTAGCATGGTTCCCGCTCGGGCCTGGTGAAGTCTATCGCCCTGGATATACCCGCAATACCCAGTACATACAGCGCCTGAATCAAAGCCTGGTGGTAAATAACAGCCTGGTCAACAGCCGCTACGTGAACCAGGGTGTGCAGCATGCCATTACTGTCGTGCCAACCACCACCTTTGTACGTGGTGAGCATGTCATGCCTGTCTCCAGCAACAGGCTGATATCGTCTGGCAGGCAAACCCCGGTCGCGCTGACTGAGGCACCAAGTATTACGCCGGGCAGTAATAACCGTTTTGGTGAAGCACGCCAGCAAAACTGGCGTGATGGTGACCAATACCGCCAGAGAAACCTGGTAATGCCTGCGACACGTACCGAGCAGCGCGGCTTGATCAGCAACCAGAATCCAAATGAAGTCAGACAAGAAGGCAGACCAGTTTTTCGACCTGCTGAAGTCAATGCCAACACCACACCCGGCACGCGCCCGGTCGGTGCTGGCCTCACTACGCCGAATACCGGTATCCAGAGTAATAATGTCTATCCACCGCGCACACCGGCAAATGTAACGCCACAACCAGGCAATACTTCCAGCATCAATATTGCGCCCACAGTAAATGCACCAGCCAATAACAACACGGTAACGCCAAACCAGATCAGGCCTGTGGACAGTGGCGAGAGAGCGCCACGGCCAGGCAGCAACTGGAACACTGAGCCAGGCCAGCCACGTCAGTATGGCAATGGCATGCCCAATAATGGCAATACCATGCCGGGCAATGCCAATGTTTATAATCCACGTACATCGCAGCCAGCCACCATCAATGTCGCTCCTGCTGTGAATCCGCCAGTCAACCAGCAACCACTGCATACACCGACGGCAAACACGCCAGCCAATAATGCCATTATGGGTACACCGAACTCAGGCAGGCAGGTGGAAAATAATGACAGGGTCAACCGGCCTGGCAGCACCTGGAATAATAATGGTCAGCAGGAATTGCGCGGTGAAAGAATGCCAGAGCGCAATATTGAACGTGGCAATGACAGACCCATAGAGCGCCGCCCTGACCCTGTGCAAATAGAAAGACCGGTGCAACAGGCGCCATTGATCCAGCCTGCTCCACAGCCTATACAGCAGCCAGTGCAACAACCGCAGCAGATTCAACAACCTGCGCGCATGGAAAGCAGGCCAGCCCCTATGCCTATGCCGTCGGCGATGCCAGCGCCTGCTCCAAGAGCAATGCCGGCCACTGCACCAACGCCCATGCCTGCGGCAGCACCAGCGCCGAGAGCGATGCCAGCTCCCGCGCCAGCACCGGCACCTGCACCCGCAGAAAAGTCGAAAGAAAAGGATGATGCACGCAATGCAAAAATGCGTGGTTTGAGCGAACGGTAATTTGTAAAATCAGCCAGCTCTTGTGCCTGACAAGAGCTGGTTTCTTCACTATCTGTCACACATCCCCCTATCACCGCATCCCCTTCTTAGCGTCCGCTAAAACTTTTGCCAATCTCCACCTGCCTTGTGACGAATACATCCCACAGTGGTTTGAATTTCTTGAACTGCAGCACCGATCTCTTGCCAAAACTTGCATGCCATTTACGGCATCAAGCTTCATTTTGTATTTTGTCAAAGACAAGGAGAGATCACGATGTTTACATCACAGGTTTTACCACCAGGATTGCCGCTGTCAGCCATTCTTGCCAGCATCTGTATTTTGCTGGCAAGCGGCAGTACACAGGCGCAAACCATGCCCCCAAACTTTGCTGTCACGCTTGATATGCAGGGCACGCGCCTGGCATCACATCAGGCAGCGACACCACAAAACGCGGTGCAGGAAATCAAACTCAAACAGCAATTGATATTACAAAAAGATGGGCATTTCCGCTCTGTCAGTGAATCTGTCTGGCCAGGTAACATCAAGTTTCATTTCCTGTCCAGCGGCAACAGGGATGGTGTCGCCACCGTAGACCTGCTGCAATGGCGGCAGGGTGTGGAAATAGAAAGGGAGGATGCGACAAAATCCCGCAATGCTTATGCCGACTACCTGTTTTTGAGTCCGGCATTATTGCTGGAACATGCCAGCAATCGCCAGCCCATCAAATTGCCAGGGAAATTATCAGGACAGGAGAATGAAGAATTAGAGCAATGGAGTTTCAATGATGCCGCTGGCCGGCCTGCCAGTATGATCATGGAAAGAAGCAGCAGCACTGTGCTGAGTGCCAAAAGCGCGAACTTCACTTATGAGTATGCAGATTACAGGGCGGCAGAAAACTTTAAACAGGCCCAGAAAATTATCATCAAAAATGGCGACAAGCTGGTAGTGCAATGGACTATCAATACCCAGGTGGCAGACCATATCGATGCCCACACTTTTGACTTGCCCGCGGGTTATATAGAACAACAGGACAAGGGCACATTGCGCGCCACCATGATTGCGCCTGGCACTTATCGCGTTGATGGCAGTGAATCCGGCTACCACAGCAGTTTCTCGGTTGGCACGCATAGTGTGGCTATCTATGATGCGCCCGTCAGCATTGCTGAAGGCAGCAAGATCAGGGCACTGATAGAGCAGACAGCTCCTGGCCGCAAACTCGCCTACATCGTGCTGTCACATACCCATAAAGATCACATCGCTGGGACGCCAGCGTACATGCAGGAAGGCATACAGATTTTGACAGGCAAGGATGGCAGGCTTGCAGTGCAAAGGCAACTGGGCGAGGATGTGGCCAGCAAAGTCAGCGAAGTCAGCGCGCCGCGGGAACTGGACCTGGGTGGCCGCAGCATACGCATTTACCCCATGGCAAGCAGTCATGCTTCTGACATGTTGGTGGCATACGATGAGGGGTACCAGATCATATTTCAGGGCGACTTGTATTACCTGCCTGAAATTGGCCCAGTCCCGCCAGTGTTTGATGTGGGTATGGAACTGGATAGCCTGATCAGGCAGCACCAGTTACAGGTACAACAACTGGTAGGAGTACATGGTCGCAGCGGTACATGGCAAGAGTTCAAGCAAGCACTGGAATTAAGGATGGCGGCCAGGCCAGCCATGGGGAAAACCTGAGTATGCTTTAAATGGACCGGGTGCCCTTGAAAAGCACCCCGTTTTGTAGAAAACGGTGTCAGCATGCGGCATAAGCAACACCGTTTGCGCATACTGCTATCGCTGGCGCAGCAATTGTTGTAAATTTCAGTAAGGCAATTAATAGCTCTGCCATCAGCTTACACTTTGTACAACAAGATTATGGTTACAGATGCGGCCAGACAAGTCCTCTACATTCACCAGTCATGCACAGCTGAATAGCCTGACAGCATTGCTGTCGTGCATGCTGGTATTGTTTGTCCTCATGATTACATCGCCTGCGCATGCACAAACGCAGGAATTACAAATTTTCACTGAAGACTGGCCGCCTATCAGTTTTGGCAACGGTACTAAAGCCGAGGGCATGGCAGTTGAAGTCGTGCAAGCCATGCAGGCACATTTGGGCAATACCCAGCCGGTACAGGTTGTCCCCTGGGCACGTGGTTACAAGGCCCTGCTGGAAGAACCCAATACCCTCCTGTTTACCGTAGGGCGCTCGGAAGAGCGGGAAAAGCTCATGGTCTTGCTTGGCCCCATCGCCATCTCCACCACATCGCTGTACACCCGCAAGGGCAATGCTGCCCGCCTGCAAAGCATGGGCGAGGACATACAAAAACTCAAGGTGGGGGCTTATCGTTCCAGCATCTTTGCTGACACGGCGCGCAAGAAAGGTTTTCAAAATATAGAGCAGGCACCGACACCGCAAATCATTGCCAATATGTTGCTGGCCAGGCGTTTTGATTTATGGGTGGAAGGCAGCCTGGTGGTGTCTTCGGTATTGAAAGAAATAGGCCGCTCTGCCGATGAAGTCGAGAAAGTCAAAGTCCTCGACAGCCTGGAACTCTACCTGGCTTTTTCCACGCAAACCCCGGCCAGTACCATCAAGGCATGGGAAGATGCCTTGCGCTGGCTGAAGAAGGAAGGCCACTTCGCCCGCATCCATCAAAAATGGCTGCCTAACGAGCCGCCACCTATGGCGGTGATAAGGCTGGACCCGCCAGCCAGACACTAAACCTATTTACGATCTTACTGCGCGAGCGTGATCGGGCCTCATGCGCTCCTCAAAATGCTCATGTACTAGAGTACATTCCGCTTTTTGCGCTGCTCTTCAACCCGCTGACGCTCGCTACAGATCGTAAACAGGTTCGAAGAGCTTGCCCTTGCGAGCCATAGCCACACCAGCTCAAGCCGGCACAATATTTTCCAATGTAAAAACCAGGGGTGGCGCATCTTTGCCTGGGCCGCCACCAGTCATGACAATATCTGCGCTGGCAATGCCCAGCAAGGATAATTCAGTATTGATGCTGGAAATAATGGCTGAATTCATGACCTGGCCCTGTTCGACCTCGCTGGCCACGCCTACCCAGATAGTAGGCTTGAATTCAAACACTGCTTTTTCCCCTGGAACCACTGAAGTTTTAGCCGCCAGCAAAGTACCGTCTTTGTAGACAGACACATTGAGCGCACCTTGTGGCAGGGCATTGGCGACTTGCAGCTGTTCCGCACTTGCAGCAAAGTCAGGAATACTGACCTCTTGCTGATTGGCAGTGACAGCAAAGTCCATCTGGACCGCATTATCCACGCTGGCCACTGGCAATAATTGCGCGCCTGAGTTGGTCAATTCCATCTGCAATACTGCGCCGTTTTGCACTGGCTGCAAGGGCGTATGATTGCCCCAGGAATCACTGGCACCAATAAAAGAAAATACCGGAAAATGAAAGGCATGACTGTCCCCGGAACCAGTCTTTTCAATGACCTTCCAGGCGATCGCCAGCTCATCAAAACTGGTAGCTACATTTTTTTGAAAAATCACCACACTGGAATTATTCGTATCACTGGATCTGTTGATGAAATTGAGTTTGACATCCATATGCTGCCTTGCTTTTTTCAGAGTTTGGGCATCTCATTTCAGCAATGAAATGAGTTCTTTGGTGCCGGGCTAGATATGGGTCCGGCGTAACGCGATAAAGATAGCATATTTTCAATGAAAAATCCCGTAGGAGCGGCTTTAGCCGCGAATGTCCGTATCCATAGAAATGGCTGACATGGGCAAAATGTTCGCGGCTGAAGCCGCTCCTACAACTGCAAGTTATAGCGCCAGGTTTTACTCAGGCTGGCATTTTCCTTGTTGCCTGTTGCTGGCTAAGCAGCTTGTAGCGCCACGCATCGCGCCAGATTTCATACACAAGATAGATCGCATAACCCAGGCAGCCTATGCGTATGCCCTTATCAAGGTGTTGCAAACCAAATATCGTGGACGCGCCCGTATCAACCATGAGAGCATCAAGCTGGCTGAAGATAAAGAACAGGATCACATACAGGCAGTTTTGCAGAATATTCAGTTGCAGTTTCAGCCTCGTCCAAAACGGCTGACTGGCACACCAGATGTAAAATGCCACTGAGGCGAGCAGCAGCACCGTCATCCAGGGCAGGTAAGCTGCGATGGCAGGTGAAAAATCCACACGTAACTGTTGCAGGGCCGCGGCTGACATCCAGAATTTATGCCAGATCAGCAGCAGGATAAAACCACAGCCAGACAAGTCGGTGATGATGTCGCTGCCGCGTATTTTTTGCCAGTCATATTCCTGTTCAGGCAAGTCTTGCACGCGCCAGCCCTTGTTGCTGGCCCAGTCGGGCAACATGCCGCTTTTGGCAGTCAGATAAAACACCACGGTTATCGAGGTGAATACCAGTGCGCCCTTCTCTACAAAGCCAGCCAGTATCTGCATCACTACCTGCCATGTATTGTAATGCCCGACCTGCAAATACACGACGGCACTTTTCAGTATCTGCAATAGCAGGGTGATACCCAGGGCATAGCTCATGACCAGCTTGTAGACTGGCATCAGATCACTGCTGACCAGCGGGGTGACGGGTATGTAACGCGCCGCTACCTGGGACGGGTGACCATGTTTTTCCAGCACGGTTGCGATTTCATCCTGGCTGGCTTCCCTGCCGGTTTGCTCTTGAATAGCATCGAGTTGATCAAGGATATTGGCCTGCAATTCACGACCTATGTCTTCTCTTTGCGCCAGCGGCAATTCCTGTTTGACCGCATGTATATATTTTTGCAGCAGATTCATCGTCCAGTCTCCAAAATAGTCGCCAGCGTGCCATTCAAGGCTTGCCATTCCTGCGTGAGTTTTTCGAGTAATTCCACACCTTCTTGCGACAGGATGTAATAGCGCCTTTCGCGTCCCTCACCCTGCTGCCATTCACTGTCGAGCAAACCCTGGTCAGCCAGACGCCTGACCAGGGGATACAAAGTGCCCTCGTCGATATCCAGCCCATGGTCGAGCAAGGCTTTGCGCAGGGAATAGCCATACTGCGCCTGCCGCAATGAACCCAGCACAGCCAGCACCAGCGCCCCGCGCCGCAATTCCAGACGCATTTTGTCCAGCCGCTCTTCTGACATGTTTTTGTTTCCTTTTTTTATCTATACTGTGCCGTACACAGCATAATACTATGCGCCACACAGTAACAATGCAAGCCATTTTTTAACTTGCTTTTGGAAAGACCCTGGCAGGCTTTGCCCCTCTATTTCCTGAATTCATCAGATTTTTTTTGCTTTCGTCGGAAAATGCGAGACGAAAGGGGCGCGGGCAATTATTCTTGGCAGCAATTGCAAATAAGAAGGAAATAAGCATGTTCACGACTCTCTGGTTTATCATCCGTGCCAGCTTTGGCTGGGGCACGCTCATCCTGTTCGGCACCATACTGATCGCTAACGGGATATTCAGAAACCACCTGCCGGGTGAGTTCATCTTCCTGCCGCTGGGTCTGATGGGACTGGTCATAGGGATCATTTTTTCTCATGTACTCCGGGTGCGGCTGATTGCCAGCAAGGTCACGGCATCCACATTGTCCAATCGCCAGCGCCGCCAGATAGAAATACCGCTGGAAGCCAGTGAAGCCTTTGAGCTGGTGAATGCTGCGATACGCGACCTGCCGGGTGCAGAAGATACCGAGAGTGCCAGGGACAGCCTGCAAATTCGCGCCAAGGTCAAACGCATAGAGCCTTACCAGGCAAATTTTGTCGCCGAATTAAAAGTGCTGGATTTTTTGACGATCAAGCGTAACCAGATACTCGCCACCATCACACCTGGCGACGGGATAGGCAGCCTTACCCTGATTTGCGAACCAGAGCGCCCGGCCTGGACAGACCTGTTCCTGGTCGACAATGGCACCAATCTGGAAAACGCCGAAGCCATTACCCGCGCCATTACCCGTCGCATTGCAGAACGCAGGCGCAAGGAAAAAGCCAGTGCGGCGCAATCTGTCACGGAAAAAGAACTGACGGTAGCGAAACTGAATTTGCTGCATGCACAGGTAGAGCCACACTTCCTGTACAACACCCTGGCCAGTGCGCAATTATTGACGCGGGCAGACCCGGCGGCAGCTGACCAGATGCTGGGCAACCTGATTACCTACCTGCGCCACTCATTGCCGCGCACTGAAGATACCGCTTCCACCATAGGCGAAGAACTGGAACGCTCTATCGCTTATCTGGACATCATGAAGATACGCATGGGTGCGCGCCTGAATATACAGATACAGGTGCCAGCAGAATTGAAAGCCCTGCCCTTTCCCATCATGATGCTGCAAACCCTGGTGGAAAACGCCATCAAGCACGGGCTGGAACCCAAGACCGGTGGCGGCACCATCTGGATCATCGCCAGGCAGCATGAAGGCAATGTCGCTGTCACGGTGGCCGATGATGGCAATGGCCTGGGCACGGAGATAGGCGGCACTGGCATAGGCTTGAAGAATGTGCGTGAACGCCTGCGCCTGGCGTATGGCAATGCCGCAGGTTTTGTGCTGGTGGGTAATTTCCCCAGTGGAGTTGCGGCCACCATCACTGTCCCTGTCACCAAAGCCAAGGGAGAACAACATGCCTAGATGCGTCATTGCTGAAGATGAAAGCCTGTTGCGCGAAGCCTTGTTGCAGCAGCTCAGCCTGGCCTGGCCGGAACTGGAAATTGCTGCTGCCTGTGATGATGGCGGCAGTGCGCTGGAAGCCATTGCCACGCACCAGCCGGATGTGGTGTTTCTCGATATACGCATGCCAGGTTTAAGCGGCCTGGAAGTGGCAGCCGCCATGACTGAGGTCAGCCCGCATAGCCAGATCGTGTTTGTCACTGCCTATAACCAGTACGCCATCGATGCCTTTGAAAAAGGCGCGGTTGACTACCTGTTGAAACCCATCACTCAGGACAGGTTGCTGGCCACTGTCAAGCGTCTGCAAATGCGGGCACTGACGGGTGCGATAGATTTACAGGCTGTCAGCGCCCTGGTGCGCCAGCTCAGTGGCGGCCCGGCAGATGTGCCCAAACCGGCACCGCTGGTGTGGATCACTGCCAGCGTGGGCACTGAGACGCGGCTCATCATGGTTGATGATATTGCCTACTTCCAGGCTGACAGCAAATACACCGTAGTCATGACGGCAGAAGGTGAATCACTGCTGCGCAAACCCATACGCGATTTGCTGCAAGTGCTGGACAACAGCATGTTCAAGCAGATACACCGCTCCACCATCGTCAATTTGCGGGCGATTGCCTCCATCAGCCGCGACGACAGTGGCAAGGGCCTGGTCAGACTCAAAACCAGACCAGAAACGCTGAGCGTCAGCCAGCCCTTCATGGTCTTGTTCAGGAATATGTGATGCGCTATTTCAATAGTCAGTCTTTGATGAATGCACTAGTGCATGCCACCAAGTCCCTGCTGGCCCTGTCGGCAGCAGTCAGCCTCAAGGTACTTGATACCCGGGACAGCGATGGCAATTACCTGTATGCGCGTGGCCGCTACAAGTATTTTGGCATAGGCTCACTGGTGATTTTCTTTGCCCTGTTTGCCGGTTATGGTATGGCACACATGCTGGCGACCATGGCCAACGTCAGCAGCACGGGTGCCATTGTCGCAGGCTGTTTGTGGGCGGTATTCCAGTGGTGTCTGGAGAGACAGATGATCATGTCTATCAATTCAGATGCCAGTTGGGCAGCCAAGAGCATGGGCCTGTTCTGGCGCAGCCTGCTGGCGCTATTGTCTGCAATCACCATGGTCTACCCTTTTTATGTGGACAGCAATCGGGCTGAGATCACCTACAAAACCGGCGAACTGGAACGCAGCCGCCTGATACACAATCTGCAAAGTGCGCAACAGGCAACCGGCTTGCCAGCCCTGCAGCAAGATGTGGCTGCACTGGATGACAAGCTGCAAAAGGCAGAAGACAAGCTACTGAGCGAACCACCGCAAATGGCAGACATGCGCCAGCAATTGCAGAGCTTGCGTGAGCAGGCAAAGACGGAAGAACGCCGCAGCAATGGCCAGATCGCTAACTGGCGCAAAGCCATGACAGTCGCCCTGCCTGCCGAAGCTGTCTTGCTGGAGCAAAAAATCAGTGCGGCACAAAACCGTATCAATGCAGCCAGGGCCAGATGCCAGCGACAGGAGCAGGAAATCAATGCGACGCTGATCACCTGGCGCAAGGAAAAAATCGCAGAGAAAGCACAACTGGCAGAAGAACGCCAGCAGGCAAATACCATCGCCAGCAAGGCCAGGACAGATGCGCAGGCGCTGGAAAAAATCCAGTCTGCGCATATACAGGCAGCATCGCATGCCGGTTTTGCTGCCGACTTTGCAGCCACCTGGGACATGCTGCAAAACGATGTACACAGACGCCTGCAATTCATCTGGTGGCTGTTATGGTTCTTGACGATAGAACTGGTCGCCATCATCGTCAAGTTCACCAGCCATACCGATGTTGATGCAAGGTTGAACGCCGATGAATACCTGTTGAAACTGGGCATAGCGAGCAATAGCCGCGTGCGCCAGGCCCATATTGAAATTGAACAATTGCGTGAACTGACTGCACTCAAGGGTGAACAGGCAGCCCTGCAGGCAGACGCGGGCATCAGCGCGGCGGCACTCGCCACCATCAGGCGCATGCAGCAACTGGAACAGCAGGCTGCGCTCAGTCCGGGGAATGCATCCTCCGGTTTGCGGTCGCTACTGCAAGACACCCTGAACACCATGAATGCGAATTTTTTACGCTTGCTGGAAAATAAATAAACGGGTTTAATAGCGCACGATTATTTCCGGTTCATCTGCACATGAAACTCGCTACCATCGCTTTTGCAGTCTTGTTCAGCACAACTTACCCAGCATTTGCAGCATCTGCCGCAGATGCCTGGATAGCACAAAACAGTGGCACTGAAGTTGAGTTGCGCGGCCTGTCAGTAGTCAGCCCCAGGGTGGCCTGGGCCAGCGGTGCAAAAGCGACGGTCTTGCGCACCATCGATGGCGAACATTGGCAGAGCATGCAGGTAGCTGGCGCAGATGGCCTGGATTTTCGTGACATCCACGGCTTTGATGCCCAGCACGCCATCGCCATGAGCGCCGGGCCAGGTGCCTTGTCCCGCCTGTATGAAACCAGTGATGGCGGCAACACCTGGAAACTGCTCAAGACCAATGAAGCCACTACAGGTTTCTGGGATGCGATTTCTTTTGTGGATGGCAAGCAGGGCATCTTGTTTGGCGATGCTGTTGATGGCCAGTTCCAGATCTTGCTGACGACAGATGGTGGGCAGAACTGGCAAGAACGCCGCCATGCAGGTTTGACTGCCCTGGCCAATGAAGGTGCTTTTGCCGCCAGCGGTACTTGCCTCGCCACTTATGGCAGCAAGCATGCCTGGCTGGTCAGCGGTAGTGCTGAGCAGGCCCGCGTGTTTGCCAGTACCGATGCAGGCATGAGCTGGACTGTCGCCAACCTGCCCATACCCGCTGCGGTTGCCAGCAAGGGTGCTTTCTCGGCAGCCTTTCTCGATGAAAAGCATGGCATGGTCGTCGGTGGCGACTATAAACTCCCGCAACTCGATAGCCTGAACGGCGCCCGCACTGAAGATGGCGGCAAGACCTGGCTGCCAGCACCGGTATCACCGCAGGGCTTCATGTCTGTCATCACCACGGTACCCGGTGCAGCCAGTACTTATGTGACGGCAGGCCTGGCTGGTTCCGGCATTTCCCGCGATGCGGGCAAGACCTGGCAAGTGCTGGATAAAACACCGCTCAATACCGTGGCTTTTGCCAATGCACAGAGTGGCTGGGCAGTTGGCCCCAAAGGCTTGCTGATGAAATTCAACAATGTAACAAAATAACATGACAATACTGGCGTACAATAAAGCCCGCATTATCTGTACCAACAATGTGTCCGGAGTGTCCGCAGTGTCCGCGTCAGATGTAGAAAAGCGGACAGTATGTAAGTAATGAATAGATAAGAAGCAAACAGCAAGCCGTCGGTTTTACAGCAGCTTGCATGGCGAGATCATACTTAGGTATGGACTTTGCCCTTGTTTCATCTATGGCACGTTATTTGCAGTTATCATCGCGGGCTCACACCTGACTGATACCCGACTAATATTCAACTGCTGCCCGAAGTCATTCTGCCAAGCTGCACTGTAGTCGCAAAAGGATATAAAAATGAAAACGAGACTGAACTTGCTGTCCAAACTGTCATTTGCCACAGCCTTGCTGGCAATGGTAGCTGCTGCCACTGCTGCGCCTTTAGCGGTATCCAACCTGGATGCGCAATTGATTTCCTACTTCCGCCCCTATGCACCAGCGGCTGAAGTGCTGGTAAAAAAGGTAGAAAAAAACTTGCCTTCAGACAAGGCAGACTCTGCTGCCAAGTCCAAAAACAAGTCCGTCAATGACACCCAGGTGTGTGTTGATAGTGAAGCAGACAAGAATCTGGAAGCCGAAGGTTTGCAGGGCAAACAGGCTGATATGCCGAAATTGCGTTAAGACTGCAAACCCCGGAATTTGCAGGGTGCGCCGTGCATCCTGCGACATTGTTTTATCACGCCAAAGCTCTCAATGCGTAGCGCCACCGGCTATGCGCAAGTCCTTGTCGGTTTTCAATACGCTTTCCAGCACTTTCAAAATCCCTGTCTTCACCATTTCCAGTGACATGCTGGCAGCTCCAGGGTGGGCCACTGCCTGTTCCGGCAAATAGGGGATGTGGATAAAACCCGCCCTTTGTATCGATGTCAACTCGCTGGCCTTGTGCATCAGTCCATAAAACACATGGTTGCAGACAAACGTGCCCGCGGTTTGCGAAATCGAGGCGGGTATGCCGTTCAGATGCAACTCCTGCGCTATTGCCTTGATGGGCAGGCTGCTGAAATAAGCGGCCGGGCCACCTTCCACCACGGGCACATCGACAGGTTGTGCACCGGCATTGTCAGGCATGCGGGCATCATCGACATTGATGGCGATGCGTTCCAGGCTGATATCTGCCCTGCCGCTTGCCTGGCCCAGGCAGATCACGATAGATGGCTGATGCTGCCTGAGTGCGGCATCGAGTATCAGCAGGGAATTTACAAATTCACAAGGCAGGCGGGCGCTGACGATCTGGTGGCTGTCCCCTATCAGCAAGCCATCCAGCCTGCGCACTACTTCCCACGAGGGGTTGCTCTGTTCACCGCCAAAGGGATCAAACCCTGTCAGTAAAATGCGCTTCATGCCTGCCTCCAGACCTGTTCAGGGAAATACAAAGAAGTGTATCAACAGAATATTACAAGCCAGGACGAGCAATGCAGTAGGTATCTGCACTTTAATTACCTGATACTTGTCTTTTAACTCCAGCAAGGCGGCGGGCACGATATTGAAATTGGCTGCCATCGGTGTCATCAGGGTGCCGCAATAGCCAGAGAACATGCCTATCGCCACCAGCGCCGCCGGGTTGGCATGGTGCTGGTTGATCAGGAATGGTAGCGCAATGCCTGCCGTCATGACAGGGAAAGCTGCAAAAGCATTGCCCATGATCATGGTAAACAAGGCCATGCCTGTGCAATACATGATGATCAGGGTCATGCGACTGTCAGGGTTGATGAAGAGTTTGACAATATCCTGGATAGATTGCCCGGTCTTCGCGGCGACAAACACACCGCCCAGCATGGCCAGCATTTGTGGCAAAGTCAGCGCCCAGCCTATGGCGTCCACCAGACGCCGCGATGTGCGCACAGCTTGCAAAGGTGTACCGCGGGTATATATGCAAGCCAGACCCAGCGCGCAGATACAGGCGATGAATAGCGCAGTCAGTGTCAGGTTTTTTTGATCGAGTAAAAACCAGTCGGCAAATTGAAAGTCTTTCACCACCACCGTCAGCAAGACCGTGACTATGGGTATGGTCAGCGCCGGGATAAAAATACGGTTACCCAGCTTGCCAGCGATTTGCAAACGTGCTGGCCTGTCATCATCGTTGTGCTTGCCCATGCCCAGCAAATTGGCTCCTGCCAGCGCTGCCATGAGCAACACTGTCACGCCAACGATACGGTAAGTCAGCGGCTTGCCCAGGGTAGCCAGCATGAGGTCGCCAAACAAAAAACTGAAGCCAAACAGGAACCAGAACAAGGCCGTTGTGATACGGCGCGGATTACTGCGATCGCGCAAGCTCATGAAAGCCACCAGCATGACGATGATGCCGATGAGGTAAAGTACCAGATCAATACTCACCAGGCTGTTCATGCTTTCACCTCGGCTTCTGACTGGTTTGTCTGACTGGCTTGATGGCTCTTCTGCCATACCGCAATCTCTTTGGCAATACTGGCATCCAGCCGTGACAGGCGGAACAGGTGTATCAGCAAGGCGCACAGCGCCGTTGGTATGCCCCAGAGACCTATCGCCAGCGGCTCTACGCCAGTAATGCCGTTTTCCTTGAGAAAAGCCGCCATCAGCAAGACAGCCCCAAAAGCGATGAAGATATCTTCGCCAAAGAACAAGGCGACATTATCACAGGCAGCCGCGTGGGCAGCGATGCGGTCACGTATGGCGGGTGGCAAATCACCATGCAAATTGCTGGCCGCCCCTTCTGCCATTGGTGACAGCAAAGGTCGCACGGTTTGCGCCTGCCCACCCAGGCTTAGCAAGCCCATGGCAGCACTGGCTTCGCGCACAACAAAATACAGCATGAGGATACGGCCCGCAGTGGCACTGCGTATGCTCGCCACCCATTGCTGGGCGCGTTCACGCAAGCCATAGTGTTCCAGCAAACCTATGATGGGCAGTATCAATAATGAACTGGTGAGTTGCCTGCTATTCAGGAATTTTTCACCGAAGGTTTCCAGCAGACTGATGAAGTCCATACCGACGGCAAAGCCTGTGCCGAGACCGGCGATGGTGACAACGAGTAAGGGATTAAAGCGCAGCGCAAAGCCGATGACGACAAGGGGTATGCCTATTAATGGCAATAGCAATTCCGCGTTCACGCAGTCTCCTGTTTTGTTTTTTTATTTTTACTTCTGTACTTTTATATTCTACCTGCCTGTTTCGGCACTTCTGGAAAAAATGGAAGACCTCTCAACACAGAGGCACAGAGACACGGAGGTGTCACAGAGAAGTGCAAGGACATGTATGGATATGTATGGACAAATCGCAGCACTAAACTCCGTGACGACAGACCTGCTACAACACCCTGTACGCCAGCCTGTCCAGCCTTGTGCCGCTCAAACGTCCCAGCAACTTGCGCACGGGATCTGGGTAATCCGTATTTTTTTCCAGTTCCTGGTAATGCGTGATGACGGCTGTTTTTTCCATGATGCTCTTCAATTCATCCTGTCTTTGCTGTTGCAATTCATGCTGTGGATCATGGATCAACAAGGCATTTTCCAGGTCGAGGCGGAAGGCGCGCGGGTTGAGGTTATTGCCTGTCATGAGGGCATAATCCTGGTCTATCCACATGCCTTTGAGATGGTAGGTATTATCATCATCCTTCCACAGGCGCAGTTGCAATTGCCCGCTGCTGATGTCTGCCTGGTGCGATTTGGCAAAGCGGCGCAGATTGACTTCATACAGATAGGGCAAGGCTGCGATGACCTTGAAAGGCTCTTCAGGCGGGATAAAGAAATCATTGGCAGTCTTGTCACCAACGATGATGCAGATGCGCACGCCACGCTTCAAAGCACGATTGATTTCACGCGTGACCGCGAGCGGGAAATTGAAATAAGGTGTGCAGATTGTGATCTGCGTCTTGCTGGCTGCCAGCAACTGGCAAATGACTTTATTGAGCGGATTATTCTTGCCCACGCCCACCAGCGGCGTCACGCTCAGGCCATGCCTGTCATGTTCTTGCTCAGCCAGGTTGCAGTCATATCTTGCGCTTTTCAGCCTGCCCCTGAATTGCTTGATTTCACGGCGTATGCTGCGGGTAGCAGGTATCTCTGGCATATCCAGCCTGTGCACGGCAGCGGCGGACAGCAAATGCTCGCGGACGAATTGCACCATGCTGTTGGCCAGCACTTTATTGTGGATCAGCAGATAGCGGTCATGGCGGTATTTATCCTGCTTGTGCAGATAAACATTGTTGAGGCTGGCACCGCTATAGATGACTTCATCATCAATGACAAAACCCTTCAAGTGCAGCACGCCAAACAATTCACGTGTCTGTACCGGTATGCCATATAGCGGCACGGTATAGGCATGCGCCTTGCTGATTTCCTGATACCAGGCCGCATTGCCACCGCTTTTTGCCGCGCCTATCAAACCTCTTTGCGCACGGTGCCAGTCTACCAGGACGGCAATATCAAGCTCGGGCCTGGCCTTCTTGGCAGCATACAGTGCCTGCATGATTTCGGCCCCGGCTTCATCATTTTGCAGGTACAGACTACATAGATAAATCCGGTGTTTTGCCTGGGCAATTTTTGCCAGTAAAGTACTGCGGTAGTCTGCTGCGGTATGCAGCGTGTGCACGGCATCTGCCTGTAGCGGGATGCCGTTTAAATGCGTAAGGTCGGAAGCGGACTTGAAGAGGCGCATGTCTGTCTAGGGATACCAGTGAAAACCTGATGATGGTAACACCAGCGCCCCCTCCGGCGCTAGCGAAACAGATGCGCCATCCTGAAGCTGGAATATTGCCCCAGTTGCTGGAAATGCTGATCCAGCCAGACTTGCGCCCTTGCCCGCCCCTCTGCATGCAGGCTATGCAAAAATGCCGCCTGTGCATTCATCTTGCTATGGCTGCTTAACTGGCTCATGAGTTCAGGTGCGGCAATCACGTGCAGGTTCAGCTTGCGCAGGCGGCGCTCCAGCCGCCCCCAGGTCAGCCAGCCACGGTCTGCTTCACGCTTGGCCAGCAGCAGGCCCTGCAATTCAGTATGGAAGGTGGAACTGAAACCCATCTCGGTCAGGCGTTGCCAGATTTCACTGGCAGATGAAGGCACTTGCGCCCTCGGCTGGGCATGCAGCAGGATGGCGATAATGTCGCGAGCATTGCACTTATGCACCAGCGGGAACAGGGGCGGGTTGGCAGTCAGGCCACCATCCCAGTAAGCCTCGCCCTCTATCTCGACGGCCCTGTGTATCATCGGCAGGCAGGCTGAAGCCAGCAATACATCCAGGCTCATCTGGCGGTTACGAAACAGTTTTAAGGTACCGGTGCTGACCTGGGTAGTTGCGATGAAGAGTTGAATACCAGGCTGCTGGCGCAGGCGTTCAAAGTCTATCTGCGCTGCCAGGATATCGCGCAGGGGATTGATATCAAAAGGATTGAGCTGGCTGGGTGAAAAAAAGCGCGTCCAGGAAAACAAATGCTTCATGGCCGCAGGCAGCTCGGATTGCGTTGCAATATCGGCCGTCAGCCCCTGCTCTTCAAAAGGCATACTGAAGGGTGAACTGCTGGCGACGCTATCCCAAAAGTCTTTCAGCGCCTGCCTGGCACCATCCGCCCCACCTTCCAGATAACCATGCGCCAGCGCCACTGCATTCATGGCCCCGGCACTGGAACCGCTGATCGCCTCTATGCTGACACGCCCATCTTCAAGCAGACGATCCAGCACGCCCCAGGTCAGTGCGCCATGCGACCCACCACCTTGCAATGCCAGTGTGACTGTTTTGTTCATTCCATTCCCTTTCAATAGGCATAAGCCATGAGGGAGAGTGAAGCACAGAGGTGACCGGCTTATGACGTGGTCAGTATGGGGAATGAACAAGCAAGGGGTGTGCCTGCGTGAATCGCAAATTAACGCGGGCTTTGTTACTCGCAGGTTGTGCCGGGCCTAATTAACATCGTAGGTTGGGCTACGGTTCATCAGCCCAACACTGGGCGCTTAAATAAGGTATACGTTTTTTGAGGCCCAGTGTTGGGCTGGTAAACCGTAGCCCAACCTACACACCTACAACCTTACAAGCGTCGCCAAACCTGCCACTTTTCCTTGCCCGCAAACACGGGTATGGAATCACTGACGGCCCGCTCTTCGAGCAAGACAAAATACGGCGACATCAATTCCGCAAATGCGGCACTGTGTATGGTAAACGGTGGCCCTTTGGGCGAGGCATCTGGTGCATCATCAAAGAAGAAATACCCGGCCAGCAAGGCACCTGCTGGCAAAAGAGTGGCCCAGCGTTTGACGATATCTGCACGCATGGCTGGCGGCAGGGCGCAAAAGAAGGCGCGCTCATAAATCAGGTCCAGCGGCTGTGCAGGCGTATAGGCAAAAAAGTCGGCCTCGATGACATGCCTGCCCCATTCACCTATCGCAGCTTGCGCACTGCGCACGGCAGCGGGTGAAAAATCGATGGCCACGACTGGCCAGCCAGCTTGCGCCAGAAACGCGGCTTCATAACCATTGCCACAACCAGGGATCAGGGTATTCATAGGCCCGGCAGCGGTCTGCAAGAAGGCTTGCAAATCTGCAGGAGCATTGCCCTTGTCCCAGGGTGTGAAGTATTTTTCAAAACGTTCATCCCAGAATTGCGGGTCACATGGATCTCGGGTCAGGAAATAAGCCATAGTGCAATATCAGTCAGGCTTTGAAATAAAAGCGCAACAGCAATTGCGCCACCACGACACCAGAAAACAGGCCAGCACTAAAATAGACGATGGTGCGCAGCAAGCGATTGGTGCGCCTTTGTTCTGTCAGCAGGGCCTGCAACATCTCATCACTGTGATTGGGTTCACCAGCACGTGTCAGGGCCTGGTGTGCCAGGCGTGGCAGTTGCGGGAAGATGTGGCTGTAGCGCGGTGCCTCGGCCTTGAGTTTTTCTATGAGGCCGCGCCAGCCTACCTGCTCGCTCATCCAGCGTTCCAGGTAGGGTTTGGCGGTTTTCCATAAATCAAGATCAGGGTCCAACTGACGGCCCAGGCCTTCGATATTAAGCAGGGTTTTTTGCAGCAGCACCAGTTGCGGTTGCACTTCTACATTGAAGCGGCGCGAAGTCTGGAACAGGCGCAGCAAGACCTGGCCAAAAGAGATATCTTTTAGCGGGCGATCAAAGATGGGTTCGCAGCAGGCACGCACTGCGGCTTCCAGTTCATCGACACGGGTGTCCTTGGGCGCCCAGCCTGACTCTATATGCGCTTCTGCCACGCGCTTGTAATCGCGGCGGAAAAAGGCCAGAAAGTTTTGCGACAGGTAGTCCTTGTCGAAATCATTGAGGGTGCCAACGATGCCAAAATCCAGGGCGATATAACGGCCCAGAGTAGCAGGTGCCGTCGATACCAGGATATTGCCGGGGTGCATATCGGCATGGAAGAAACCATCGCGAAACACCTGGGTAAAGAAGATGGTGACGCCATCACGCGAGAGCTTGCCAAGGTCTACACCGGCTTCGCGCAGTTTATCCAGTTGTGAAATCGGTATGCCCTGCATGCGTTCCATGACTATGACAGAAGACGAGCAATAATCCCAGTGCATCTCTGGCACCATCAGCAAATCCGAGTCGGCAAAATTGCGGCGCAACTGGCTGCCATTGGCCGCTTCGCGCATGAGATCGAGTTCATCATGCAGGTATTTGTCAAACTCGCCAACCACCTCTTTGGCTTTGAGGCGCTTGCCATCAGCCCATAAGGCTTCCAGCCAGCCTGCGGCGATTTGCATGAGAGCGACGTCATCATCGATGACTTCTTTCATGCCGGGGCGCAGGACTTTAACGGCCACTTCGCGGCCATCTTTCAGCACGGCGAAATGTACCTGGGCGATGGAGGCAGAGGCGACAGGCACGCGCTCGAAACTGGCGAACAACTGGTCAGGATGAGAACCCAGGGATTTCTTGATCTGCGCTATTGCCAGATCAGGGTCGAACGAGGGCACGCGGTCTTGCAGATGTGCCAGCTCTTCGGCAATATCAAAGGGCATGAGGTCGCGCCGGGTCGACAATACCTGACCAAACTTGACGAAGATGGGGCCGAGTTCTTCCAGCGCCTTGCGCAGGCGTTCACCACGCGGGGCCGAGATATCGCGCCAGAAAATCAGCGTGTCGATCAGGCGTGCCGTGCGTGGCACGGACAGGCCGGAAATCGCAATCTCGTCTATGCCATATTTGATGGCTATGCGTATGATTTTTGCCAGCCTCAGAAACTTCAATATCATCCGCGCATCCTTTCCAGTTTTTCGATGCGCTTGATAAGACGCTCGACATCATCCCGCGTCTTGTTGACTTCGGTACTAAAGCCCTGCACGGCCTGGGGCCGCACCAGCATGGGGTTTTCTTCTAAAAAATATTCTGCCAGGTTTTCCTGGATTTTTTGATGGGTTTCCAGCGCTGTCTTGTGCAGTGATCTGGCAAAGCCTACCATGCGCACCGCCGCCACATCACCAAACAGTTTGCTCAGGTCTTCTTCTGCTTCCCAGCGCAGGTTCTGGCTGAGGCTGGAAATCGTATTGGCAAAGTCGGCATCACCTTCTATTTTGACATAAGAAAAAGCACGCTCACGGTTTTGCGCAATCAGCGGCAAGTCGCTGAGTTTGACGTAAATAGTCACTTGCGCCTGTTCATCAGCACCGGCATTTTCCAGCAAGCCATCTGACGCGACTTTGAGGCGCAATTGCAGGGTTTGCAAGTCTATGCAGGCAATCTTGCCAGCATGCGGCAAGAGCTTGTTCCTGGCCCAGCTTTCTTGTGCCAGCAGGTGATTGATAAAGTGTGCAACAGGTGCAGAAGGTGCGATGGGAATCATGTTCAAATCAGGGCAATTGCAAAACACCTGGCCAGCATGGGGTGCGCGGCCAAAAGTATCATGCAAAAAAACTGCAAATAAAAAGCCGCCCGGCAATTTGCGGGGCGGCTTCCAGTTTAACAGCTAATCGCAGCGAGCATCGCTGTGCCGCATCAAAACTTCTTTACATTTGCTGGATACCGGCCAAAACCCAGCCACCCTGACCATTAACTGGCTTGGACAAATTCCAGACTTCAGTAAAGGCTTCTGCAGGTGCGTTGGCCGCTTCCTTGATCATGCCGCTGAACTTGACGCTGGCCAGATACTCGGTCGCTGTAGTTTCCACACCCAGCATGTCGGCATTCAGGGTCACGACATCCGTCACATTGGACGATGCACCACGTTCCTGGATTTGCAATTTCAGTTCTGCATACATCTCAGCGGTCGTGAATTCACGCAAATCATTGATGTCAGCCTTGTCCCATGCTGCCTGCAGGCGAATGAAATAAGTCTTGGCATTGCGCAGGAAACCAGGCACGTCAAAGTCTGCCGGGATAGTCCAGTTGGCGTTGCCACCTTGACCACCGACATTGCTACCGGAAGAACCAGGCGCATTGTTCTGGAAAGCCATAGGTTGCGCTGCTGAAGGCATGGCTGGCGCACCTGCAAACGCTGGCTGGTTAAAGCCATTGCCTGTACCCTGGCCGTTCCTGCTACGGAAGAAACGCACGACAAAGAATATTGCCAGGCCAATCAGGGCGAAAGTCAGCAAACTGCCCAGCATGCTGGCAACCGCGCCACCCAGACCAAAGTGAGACAAGGCTGCACCCAGCAAGGCACCACCGATCAAACCACCGGCAATACCCTTCCAGGGGATGCCAGGTTTAGGCGGAGTAACAGCAGGCGCAGCAGCAGGTGCTGCCGCAGGCGTAGCTGCATTATGGTTTTGCGCCGCAGGCGGTGTCGCCTGGCGTGAGACATTATTCGATTGTTTGCCTATAGAGCCACCACCACCGAGACGCTTGGCTTCGGCGTCAGTTACAGACATGGCCATCGTTGTTGCGACGACCAGCATGGCGATCAGAAATTTTTTCATCATTTGACTCCTGTTTTTGTTTCCTGTTTGTTTACTACTTATTCAAGACTTGCTACCACTTACTACTTCTACTAACTGGTTAATTTATTACTTCACAAATTAATTTAAAACTTGATACCCTTGTGCAGTGCAGCCACACCTGCTGTCAAATTAAAATATTGCACGCTTTCCAGACCTGCTGTTTCCATCATGGTTTTCAGGGTTTCCTGATCGGGATGCATGCGTATCGATTCAGCCAGGTATTTATAACTGTCAGCATCGCCAGCTATCTTCTGGCCCATCCAGGGCAAGACCTTGAATGAATACAGGTCATAAGGTTTTTGCAAGATTTCCGGCACTTTGGAAAACTCCAGCACCAGCAACTTGCCACCTGGTTTCAGCACACGCTGCATTTCTGCCAGTGCCTGATCCTTGTGTGTCATATTGCGCAAACCAAACGCCACGGTCACTCTGTCAAAGTAGTTATCCTGGAAAGGTAATTTTTCTGCGTCACAGAGTAAGGTGGGGGTGATCAGGCCCTTATTCAAGAGACGGTCACGCCCTACCCTGAGCATGGATTCGTTGATATCGGTATGCCAGACTTCACCTGTCTTGCCCGCCTGACGCACGAATTCCTTGGTCAGGTCGCCGGTGCCACCGGCAATATCAAGCACCTTGAAGCCAGGGCGTACGCCAGCCTGGGCCACGGTGAAGATCTTCCACACCCTGTGCAAGCCAGCCGACATCATGTCATTCATGACATCGTATTTGGCGGCGACAGAGTGAAAGACTTCAGCAACCTTGTGGACTTTTTGATCTTCTTCTACGGTGGTATAACCAAAATGGGTGGTATTGCTCATTTTCTTAACCTCATGCATGCATAGCTATTGGTATCATCAGGGAGAATTGTAGCCTATCCCCAGGCCAAAGCCTTGCCTTATCGCCAAAATCAGGCCTTGCTGGGCCGATCTTTGAGAGCGGTCACCAGCTCCAGTTGCCATTGCGCAGCCGTGCTGGCATTCCAGACCAGATGCACTTCTTCGCTACAGCTAAAGCCGCAATCCACCACTTCCAGCCGCACCAGTTCAGGGTCAGTCAGGGCAAAATCGGGCAGATAGGCCAGCGCCTTGCCTGATTTGAGCATGGAAAGCAATAATTGCAAATCATCCATCCAGTAAGCAATCTTGCGCGGCAACTGGTCGTCGCGCCAGCCATCTGAACGCTTGCCGCGCTGCTTGCCGCAAAACAAGGAACGGGTGGGGCTGACAAAATCATGTGCCAGCACCTGGCCGCTGCTGACTTGCAATGCCCCAGCTTGCCTGCCAGCCCCCTGCTCCAGCGCAGATAGCACCAGCGGATGCTGCAAGCCAGCCAGTAACTGCAAGTTCAATGCCCCCAGCGGCAGGCTTTGCCATTCTGGCGACCAGTAAGCCGACCTGCCATCCAGCACCTCTGCCGTCACCAAGGCGGTATTGGCTTCGCCGCGGGCCAATGCTGCCAGGGCATCTTCTTCATACATGCTGCTCATATGCAAGTCAGCCGCCGGATAAGCCGCCATGGCACTGGCCAGCTGGCTGGCAAGCCGCCAAAGCAAAATTGCCGGACCAGCCACACGGCAACTGAAGCTGGCCTGTTCACCACCCATGTCAGCCCTGGCCTGCTCAGCCATGGCCAGCATGTTGCGTGCAAACTCCAGCATGCGCTGGCCGCTGGCATTCAGATTGAGTTGCTTGGCAGAACGGTCGAACAAGACCGTATCCAGGTCCCCTTCCAGCCTGCGCAAGGCTTTCGACACTGCTGATGGCGTCAAATGCAACTCCTGCGCCGCGGCCCCCAGCGATGGCTGCCTGGCTACACAGGCAAAGATTTTCAGGTCTATCAGGTTCATTTTATTTAAGTTCTCGCCTAAATGTCCAATTTGGACATTAAATGTGAATTTATATTGCTTTACGAGACATTTTAACAGACCTACTATATCAGCATCTCTTACTCACTTGATCCCGCCATGACCAGCATTGAAAACCAGATACACCAGCAATGGATATACAGCCGCCATCCCACAGGCATAGTCAGCGATGAACACTATGAATTGCGCAACCAGCTCCTTGATACCTCCCTGGACCGCGATGAAGTATTGATTGCCGCACGCTATATCAGCGTAGACCCCTATATGCGCATCAACCAGTCATCCAAACCCACCTATAACCCGGAACCACACCCGCTCAATACCGTGCAGGCGGCAGGTGTAGTCGGCCAGGTGCTGGCATCAAATGCCGCCAGTCTGAAAGAAGGTGACTGGGTATTTGGCATGACAGGCTGGCAAAGCCATGCGCGTGTGCATGTCAGCGCACTGACAAAGATAGACCCTACCATTGCCCCCGTATCCACCGCGCTGGGCGTACTCGGCATGCCGGGCCGCACCGCCTGGTTTGGCCTGACCGAAGCAGGCAAGCCGCATGCAGGTGAAGTGGTCGTCGTATCTGGCGCAGCCGGTGCAGTTGGTTCACTGGTGGTGCAATTCGCCAAACGCCATGGCGCAAAAGTATTGGGCATAGCCGGTGGCGCAGAAAAATGCGCATGGCTGAAGGACAAGCTGGGCGCTGACTGGACGCTTGATTACAAGGCATACAGCGATGACGTAACACTGAGCCAGGAAATACTGAAACTCACAAGCGGTGTTGATGTGTATTTCGACAATGTCGGCGGCATGGTCACCGACGCCATCCTCCCCATCATCAAACGCCGCGCCCGCATCATCATCTGCGGCCAGATCAGCCAGTACAGCGGTGGCCTCGACGTAGCGGAAATGGGCCCACGTCTGCTGCAACACATGCTCTACCAGCGCGCCACCATACAAGGCATACTGGCCCGCGATTACCTGCACCGCATGGATGAAATGCTGGCCATCGTCTCACCCTGGGTCAAGGCGGGTGAACTGGTGTTTGAAGAAACCATCATCGATGGCTTTGAACAATTACCTAGCGCCCTGAATTCTTTATTCACAGGTGAACATCGCGGCAAATTGCTGGTGAAGGTGTGAAGCTATGAGACGTTTATTATCTTTATTCCTGCTTAGCTTTTGCTTCATCTTCAGCGCCCATGCTGAAAACAAACACGGCCCCACCTGGGGCGTACACGGCATGCTTTTGTTCGGCAACAGCGAAGGCATGTATGTCTCGCACCTGCCGATGTTCCATGCACCGCATGATTACCAGGTCGTACTGCAAATACGCTGTCTCGATAAAAAGCTCGATGTTGCCATCAAAGCCAGGCTGGAACAAAAACTGGTCTTGTGGACCATGGAACCAGAACAATTCGAGATCGCCAGACTGGCCGCAGACAGCAAGCTGCCACTGAAACAATTCAAGGCCAATATAGTGCTTGGGCATTTTGAACAGGGCGGCAAAACCGAATATAAGGATGTGCCGGTAGTCGTAGAAAAAACCCTGATCTTCCGCCAGTTATCGCCACAAATGCGGGAGAACAAGCAGGCTGTTTATCATCAGATTGGTAGTGGCACGCAACGTTTCCTGTTGAAGGAAATTGACAGCAGGCCTGACTTTGATCATGTGCTGGCTATCAGTGTGCCTGCGGCTGCGGCGATGGCTGATGTGGTGGTGAAAAAGACAGGATTGCAGGCTGTGACAGATGCGGAGTTTTTGCAGGTCTTGCAATACAAGGTGGATAAACGGGCTGGTGTTAAGGGGACGATTTATCTTGATATGGCAGATTTGGAATAGGCAACCAAGCTGGGCACACACTACTCAACAGCACCCATATTAGTGTCGGTTTTGAAGTTGGGTTTGACTTTGGTGTTGCTTTTGAATTTGCAGTTCCCATGTGTCGATGCCTTTGCTGCAAGGCAGAAAATGGAAAAAGAAAGGCCGATGTTTGAGGTGTAGCAGGGGTTTCGAAGTGCATGCACTTCGCCTGCGTAACAGCAATCGCTTGCAAGCGATTGTGCGCCCTGCAAGGGCAGCGAGTTTTGGGCATTTCCCATTTTTTGTACTGCACAAACGGGAACCCCCTTCAGGGGGCGACGACGCCTGGGTCGCCTTTTTGGCCCACCTTTTTTGGCGAGACAAAAAGGTGGGTAGCTGCCGGTCTACCACCGGCCGGCAATCTTAAATAACGCATGCAGGCAATTAAAAAACGAACTCAGAAATATCGCTTCGTTTTCTTGAGCATACGTTGATCAACGGCTGAGTGTTGGGCTGATGATGCGTAGCCCAACCTACATGTTAATAACCTTTACTACATGCCCAGAACGCCGCTGGATTCCAGCTAAAAGCACGCTGGAATGACGTTAATGTGTGTACGGCTTATCAAAAGATCGCGGTGCTGGTCTATACCTGAGACGTGAAATCTGAGAATTGAGATCTGAGATAGATGCTCACTCAATGCTTAGTCCCACAACTCCCCCCACCCTTCACTACCATAGGCGCATCCCGCCCCGTCTCCCCCACAAACCCCGCCGCCTGCAATTTCTCCAGATACTCCTGCCATACCTGCGCCTGGTTTTCACCCAGCCAATACAAATAATCCCAGGTAAAAATCCCCGAGCTATGCTGGTCAGAAAAGATAGGCTTGATCGCATAATTACCGACTGGCTCTATGCCAATAATGCCAACATCGCGCTTGCCCGTTTGCAGGGTCTCTTGCCCTGGCCCATGGCCACGTACTTCGGCAGAAGGCGAAGACACGCGCAGCAATTCAAACGGCAAAGAAAACGCCTTGCCATCATCAAAAGCGACTTCAAGCACCCGCGATTGTGTGCGTGCATTCAGGGAAGTTGGTTGTGGATTGCCTATGCTCATGATGCGAAATTCGAAATAATGGTTTGCCTTAATTGCGGCAACAAGTTGCGACGTGCGTCCAATGCAGCCTGGTCAGCATTGCCATGCGCAACAGCCCAGATAGGATTAGGGAAATGCGCATCATCGGTATACCGCGGGATCAGATGCCAGTGCAGATGCGGCACCATATTGCCAAGACTGGCGACATTCATCTTGTGTGGCTGCATGACGGACCGTATGGTTGCTTCCAGCTTCCAGACGGCTTGCATGAACACCGTCCTGTCTGCTTCTGACAAGTCCGTCATTTCCTTCACATGCGCGTTCCAGATGACGCGACAAAAGCCGGGGTAGCTAGCCTCATCAACGAGGATGACGCGTAACTGATCCGTGCTGACGAGGATATCGCCAGCACTAGCATCACATAATTCACAAACAATGCTCATTACACCAGCACCCTTTCTATACCACCGTTATTGGCTTTGGCAACGTATTCCGGCATCCAGTCTGGTCCCAGAATATGCTTGGCCATTTCGACGACGATGTAGTCTGCGGTCGTAGACGAATCTTCGTCATAGCGCGTCAAACCTTGCAGGCAGGCCGGGCAGGATGTCAGGATTTTAACGTCGCCAGTGAAGCCGTCAGCGCGCAGTTTGTCTGCGCCCTTGTTCATTTCCTGTTCCTTGCGGAAGCGTATCTGGGTAGAGATATCAGGACGCGATACTGCCAGCGTACCTGCTTCGCCACAGCAGCGATCATTCTTTTCTATCTTGACTTCATCGACCGTGGTGATCAGTGCATTCACCGTTTTTAAAGGGTCTTGCAATTTCATCGGTGTATGGCAAGGGTCGTGATACATATAACGCGTGCCATTCACTGCGGCCAGCTTGACATCTTTTTCCAGCAGAAATTCATGGATGTCAATGATGCGGCAGCCAGGGAAGATCTTGTCGAATTCATAGCCCTGTATCTGGTCATAACAAGTGCCGCAAGAAACCACGACGGTCTTGATATCCAGATAGTTCAGGGTATTCGCCATGCGATGGAACAGCACGCGGTTATCGGTGATCATCTTCTCGGCCTTGTCGAACTGGCCGGCACTGCGTTGCGGGTAACCGCAGCACAGGTAACCTGGTGGCAGCACGGTTTGCACGCCTACATTCCACAACATTGCCTGGGTTGCCAGGCCGACTTGTGAGAACAGCCTTTCTGAACCGCAGCCAGGGAAGTAGAAAACGGCTTCAGTATCTGCTGTCGTGGTTTGCGGGTTGCGGATGATGGGGACCATCTTGTCATCTTCAATATCCAGCAAGGCACGCGCCGTTTTCTTGGGCAGGTTGCCCGGCATTTTCTTGTTGATGAAATGAATCACCTGCTCGCGTATGACAGGCTTGCCCAGGCTGGCCGGTGGTGCCTTGGTCTGTTTTTTGGCGAGCTTTTTCAATACCGTATTACCGAGACGTTGTGCCGCCACACCCCAGCCAAAAATCACCTGACGCGCCGCCTTGATGGTCGCCGGGTCTTTGGCATTCAAGAAGAACATGGCTGATGCCGTGCCGGGGTTGAATGACTTTTTGTCCATCTTGCGCAAGAGATTGCGCATGTTCATCGACACATCACCAAAGTCGATATCGACAGGACAGGGCGTTACGCATTTATGGCAGACCGTGCAGTGGTCGGCCACGTCTTCAAATTCTTCCCAGTGCTTGATAGAGATACCGCGGCGCGTCTGTTCTTCATACAAAAAGGCTTCGACCAGCAGCGAAGTCGCCAGGATTTTATTGCGTGGCGAATACAGCAAATTCGCACGTGGCACATGGGTGGCGCAGACAGGTTTACACTTGCCGCAGCGCAGGCAGTCTTTGACGCTGTTGGCGATTGCTCCAATATCGCTTTGCTGCATGATCAGCGACTCATGTCCCATCAGGCCAAACGAAGGCGTGTAGGCATTGCGCAGGTCGGCAGCAAAGTCTGGCAGGTTCAGCAGCTTGCCCTTGTTGAAGCGACCTTCAGGGTCTATGCGCAATTTATACGAGCGGAAATCCTTGATTTCATCTTCAGTCAAAAATTCCAGCTTGGTGATACCTATGCCATGCTCGCCAGAGATAACACCATTCAGTGAGCGCGCCAGTACCATGATGCGGGCAACGGCGTGATGCGCCACTTGCAGCATTTCATAATCGTCAGAATTAACAGGCAAGTTGGTATGCACGTTGCCGTCACCGGCATGCATGTGCAGAGCGACGAAGACGCGGCTGCGCAAGACTTTTTTATGCACAGCCACGCATTCATCAAGTATCAGCTTGAAGGCAGAGCCGCTGAAAATCTGGCGCAGTTGCGCACGGATTTCTGTCTTCCAGGATACCCGCACTGTCCTGTCTTGGACGATGGAAAACACGGTCACATCAGGCTGTATTTTTAATCTTTCATCGAAGACAAATTCCAGCTTGTCCAGACCCAATTCCAGCAATTCTGCCTTGGCTGCACTGAGTGGCTTGTCGAGATTATTCAGCAGATAAGTCCAGCGTGCTTCTGCTGCCTGCAGCAAGACATTGGCTTCATTGACGCGGTCTTCCAGCAATTCAGACGCGGGGATATCATCGCCAGCAGCATCTTCACTCTTGCCCAGCGGCAGATTGCGTTTGGCGAAAAAGCCTTTCAAGCCATCCAGCAAGGCCAGCTTGTTTTGTATCGATAATTCTATGTTGATGCGCTCTATGCCATCGGTGTATTCACCCATGCGGTTGAGCGGTATCACCACGTCTTCATTGATCTTGAAGGCATTGGTATGCTTGGAAATCGCTGCCGTCTTGGCGCGATCCAGCCAGAATTTCTTGCGCGCTTCAGGGCTGACGGCGACAAAGCCTTCACCAACGCGGGTATTGGCAATACGTATGACTTCAGACGCGGCCTGAGCCACGGCGTTTTCATCATCGCCGACGATATCGCCAAACAAGGCCATCTTGGGCAAGACACCGCGTTTGGATTTGGTCGTGTAACCGACAGCGCGCAGATAGCGTTCATCCAGATGTTCGAGACCTGCCAGAATAGCGCCGCCCTTGCGGGTTTCGTTATCGAGGTAATCCTTGATTTCAACAATGCTCGGTATCGCATCACGTGCCTGACCAAAAAATTCCAGACAAACGGTGCGGGCAAACTTAGGCATCTTGTGCAAGATCCAGCGGGCCGATGTAATCAAGCCGTCGCAACCTTCTTTTTGCACACCTGGCAAACCCGCGAGGAACTTGTCTGTCACGTCCTTACCCAGGCCTTCTTTGCGGAAGACGCGGCCCTTGATATCAAGTTGTTCGGTCTTGAAGGGCTGTTTCTCGCCAGGGTGTGTCCATTCGAGCTTGAACTTCGCCACTTCCACATCATGGATTTTGCCGAGGTTATGCTCAAGGCGTGTCACTTCCAGCCAGTCACCGTTAGGATCAACCATGCGCCATGAAGCCAGATTGTCGAGCGCAGTGCCCCACAATACCGCCTTCTTGCCGCCTGCATTCATGGCGACGTTGCCGCCTATGCAGGAGGCTTCGGCCGAGGTTGGGTCTACGGCAAATACAAAACCGGCTTTTTCAGCAGCATCCGAGACGCGCTTGGTGACCACACCGGCACCTGAATAGATAACCGCATAATCGCGATCCACACCCGGCAGGCGCGTCATTTCGACCTCGCCCAGTTGTTCGAGTTTTTCTGTATTGATGACGGCCGACAAAGGCGTCAGCGGGATAGCACCGCCGGTATAACCCGTGCCACCGCCGCGTGGGATGATAGTCAGGCCCAGCTCTATACAGCTTTTGACGAGGCCAGCCATTTCATCTTCAGTGTCAGGCGTCAGCACGACGAAGGGGTATTCCACGCGCCAGTCGGTTGCATCAGTGACATGCGATACACGGCTCAGGCCATCGAACTTGATATTGTCTTTTGCCGTGAAGCGCGCCAGCAGCCTGTTGGCTTTTTTGCGCAAATCATAGGTGTCGCGAAAATCCTTGGAAAATGCTGCCACGGCCTTGCGGGCAGCCTGCACCAGGATTTCCACGCTATTGCTGCGCTCGGCATCATCGTTGACCGTGCTCAGGCGGCGTTTTTCTACTTCAGCCAGCCTGTGGTTCAGCGCATCAATCAAATCCTGACGACGGCGCGGGTTGTCCAGCATGTCGTCTTGCAGATAGGGATTACGCTGCACGACCCAGATATCACCCAGCACTTCATACAGCATGCGCGCAGATCGCCCGGTCTGGCGTTTGCCGCGCAATTGATCAAGCAATTGCCATGCATCTTCACCTAACAGGCGGATGACGATTTCGCGGTCAGAGAACGAGGTGTAGTTATAGGGAATTTCCCGCACGCGGGTCGGTGTTGCGCCTTGGGGTGCATCTGCGAGCAAGGCCTGTATCTGGGCTGGAGCATTCATCAGTGACGTGGTTGGACGGATATATAAAAGTCCATTCTAGCTTATTGCGATGCACAACGCGCCAACAGCCTTGAAGTTTATACGGTAATGAATGGTGTTTGTGGCAATTTTCCAAATGGAATTTGGCAAAAGTCGTCAGAAATGACGCAAAAGTGGCTAAGCTTGCAAATTCATCTCAATTACGGCTGCACAAATGTTGTGCAGGGAAATTTGATTTACATCGTTTGTCGTATTTTACACCTGTGCGTAAGCAGGCAATAGTCCATTTGCACGAGGCGATGCAGATAAACCTGGCCTTATCTCTTTTTACGCTTTTTTATTTTGCCTCAGCAGCAACATCTCTGGGCATGACATTCACTGTTGGCCAATCCAGCTTCAATGTCCCTATGCTGATCGCCGGACATGTATGAGGTAATAAATAATAGCAGACGAACCCGGGGACATAGTCAAGCTTATACCAATTGCATGCCAGCAATTTCCCCCAAGGATAATCCGTCAACATCATGATTTGCAATATCTCATCCAGCGTATGCAGATTCTGTTTCTGGCCCACCAATTGTTTTGCCAAGTCAGACACCGTGTAGACAAACGGTTCGCAAACCTTGACATGGTGAGGCCCTTTTTCTCCCATAGAGCCAACTTCACTTCTCAGGATAGCAAATGAGTTATTTTGCTTGATTGCAATGGGTTGAGGAACATACACTCCCTCTTCGTCGCACCAGTCTTGGTGTTGTATTTGACGCGGGACAGTCATTACTGCTGACGCAAAACTAATGGTCACAGGGCCTACGTGGATGGAATACACAATGCCAGTTCTCTCATATTGATCATGTCTTTGATGCTCAGGCATTCATCAAACTGACGCCCTTTAAAGAAAGGCTTATCGAAATTCAAGCCAGCACTTCCAAACCCTTGCGATCCACCAGATTCAATAGTTTTAGCGAAGGGCCGTTGGGATGTTTTTGCCCCTGCTCCCATTTTTGCACTGTTGAAGGACTGGTGTTGAGGTAAGCCGCAAACACAGCCTGACTCGCCTTGACGCGCAACCGCAGGTGCTTGATCTGCTCAGCCGTATAGTCTTGCACTGGTGGCAGGCATGGAGCATCAAACTCGCGCATGGTAGTGGCATCCATTACCCCGGCAGAATGCAAGCCTTGCGCTGTACCGTGCAGCACATCGAGTAATTTGTCATGTTTGCTCATTTGTCTCTTTTACCTGTAGCAGTTCTTTTGCCTGTATCGCGCTCTTCATACTTTGCAGGCATAAGTAATGAATTCAGATGCTAACAATCTTAATACCAAAAATTCCTTAATACAGCAATTAACTTTATTGCAATTTTTCGCTTAAAAAAACGGGCAGCCTCAGCCGCCCGTTCTTCATGTAGAAAAAATCAACCCAGCAAAGCAGGCGCAGTCTTGCCCAGTTTCAGTGTTGTTTCCACTGGCAACCAGTTACCTGTGGATTCCTGACGGCCTTGCAGCAGGAAGCGTGGGTTGGCTTCTTTGGCGGCGTCAGCAGCAGCTTTGGACAATTCACCGATCTTGCCTTTTTTGAGGCGGTTCACGACCAGGCCGATTTCTGTTTCTTTGAAGTCGCGCAGCATGTCGTAGTCACCATCGCTGTCACCAGCAACAAATATAGGACCGTAGCCTTTTTTGGCAACCAGCTCGCGTTTGATGACGACAGTCTTGCCTGGGCCCCAGTTCAAAGGCCAGTCTTTGCGGTAGGCGTTTTTGTAAACATCGCCGTTTTGTTCCAGGCGCAGGCCCAGGACGTTTTCACGTTTGACGTGGTAACCGTATTTAGGATTGGTCGCGAATACGGCAACTACATCTTCCAGCGAAGCGGTGCTGACGTAGACGTCGAAACCGTTTTGGCGGAACGTGTCCATCAGTGTTGCCACTTCTGTACACAGGCGTATGCCCTGGAAGTGGGAAGTCGTGATGACGCCAGCTACGCCAGGCAGGGATGCCGGGCTGGTGAATTTGATCTTGCTCAGGCCCATGCCCAGGTTGGCATCATTCGAAGCTTCTGCCAGTGCGCTGACTTCGGCAACGGTCATGTTGGCGAAGAAGTAGATAACCCATGGGTAACCGACATTCACGCCATGCGTGTCATTGACGGCTTCGTACAGGAAGTAAAGCTTGGCGCGGAAATCCTGGAACTGTGGTGTTTCCATGATTTCTTCCAGGCTGCGGCTACCGGCCAGACCTTTGTAGTTGGCGTGCAGGTAGGCATAGTCGCTGTCGAGGTCAGTACAAATGCTTTCCAGGTCCAGTACCTTGCCTGCTGCATTTTTGTAGTCAGCAGTGAAGTTACCAACCGGTACGTTTTGACGGATAGTGGCGGAGAATTCTGCCGGGGTCAGCTTGAATGCCAGATGATTGATTTGATAGATCAACAAAGCTTCTTCGCAATCATTCATGATACTGGTGTTATCCCAGTCAAACACGGCGTAAGGCTTGCGCTTGGCAGAATAGTTTTTGCTGGCGCTACCATTGCGGGCGATCATGGCGGCAACCAGTTCACGGTTGCGTGGCGACCATTTGGCCGCATCCAGATGCACTGTCGCTGGGCTGGCTGCCGGTTTTGCCATTGCTGGCGCTGCCAGAGTGACGCCTGCTGCAGTGGCCACCAGGCCTTGCAAAAATCCACGACGTGGTTGTTGATTTGTTGATTTGCTATCTTGCATTTGTTTTCCTTGTAATGCGCATGCCTGAGCCGCATGCTAGGGCGAAAATATTCAGATAAATTCAGATAAAAACTATTGTAATTGCCGTAAACACAAGCTTTATTAGTGCCAGCCCTGCTGTTCTTGCTAATCAAGCTAATCGTGCTTTAGAGCAAGCATTATAGTCAAACATTGCCTTATATCCGCTTACAGCATAAAAATTTAGGGTTATTCATGTTCTACTACATCAAGGACAGAATGCAAATGGCATAAATGCACTTCAGACGGGGCAAACAGGCGTATTGGCAAATCACTCATGCCTATGCCGCGGCTGGTCAGCAGTTGACGCCCGTCTGGCAAGGCAAACAAGCCGCGGGCATAACGGCGCTCACCCGAACCGGGTGGCAAGACCAGGGGCATGCCGCCCGGCGTGGCAATTTGCCCGCCGTGGGTATGACCGCAAAAGGCGATCTGGAAATCATGCCCAGCGACATGTTTCAGGCCCAGCGGCGAATGCATGAGCAGCAGGCGCAACTCGCCTGCACCGGCAAAAGTCTGATCTGCGTCGGGCATGCCTACGCCGGGTTCGTCCATGCCGCAGATGGAAATCGCGTCGAATGGTGCAGGCAGGCGAGCGTTTTGATTCACCAGCACTTGTACGCCCGCATCTTGCAGGCACCTGGCTATATGCTCATCATCCAGCCACAGGTCATGATTGCCCACGACGGCAAACTTGGGCGTCGCCGGATTAAGCAAACCCAGCGGTTTGACCAGGTCTTGCATATGCCTGGCATGCAGGGACACATAGTCACCACCAAACAGGATGACATCTGGCTCGAAGGCAGCGATGGCGGCAAATGCCTGTTGCAGCAGGCGCACATCCGTCAAGGGGCCAGCATGCAAGTCTGAGATGAAGGCCAGTTTGCAGTGAACGCCTTTAGTAACCGGCAGAGGCAGGTAAAAATCCCGCCTGTCTATATACAAGCCACCTTGCAGCTTCAATGCATAGGCGATGCGTGCTGCCCAGCCTTGCTGGTAGAAAGCCGCTTCCAGCTCTTCGCCCGCGCGTCGCCACTTGCCATAATATTTACCCCGGCCCATGTCAGAACCTGCTCAGAATATAAAGTTGGCGATCTTTGTCCAGACCCTCTCTGGCACTTTGAGCAATAACCAGGTAATGACGATGTAACGTGCAAATTTGCCCACGGCCATGTAAAACACGCTGGGCCAGAAAGGCAGACGCAGCCAGCCTGCCAGGGTGCAGATAGGGTCGCCGATGCCGGGCAGCCAGGCCAGCAGCATGGTTTTGGCACCAAAATGCTGTAGCCAGCGATACCAGTAGCTTTCACGCTCGCGGTCAAAGGCTTGTTTGGCGGCATAGCCTATGCCATAGTCAACCATGCCACCCAGGGTATTGCCTATGGTGGCGACGATGATGACTTGCCAGAAAATCGCGGGATTACTTTTGATGACGGCAAAAACTGCAGGCTCAGACCCCATGGGCAACAAGGTGGCGGAGATAAAACTGATGATAAAGACTGAACTGAGACCAATTTCAGGCAGGGCCAGCATGCTTAATAACCAATGGACTGCGGCTTCTATCATCGTGGTTTGATATGGCTGTAAAAAGCATACATTATAATGGCGCCTGCAATTTCAAATCAGTATGCTGCGACTTAGGGCTAAATTAGCTCTAGATCACCAGTAAATCACGACTAGATCAGCCATTTTTAACTAACAATAAGACATCCATGAGCACCGATTATCTGAAAAAGATCCTGACAGCGCGCGTCTATGACGTCGCATTTGAAACCCCGCTG
Source organism: Undibacterium pigrum (assembly GCF_003201815.1). GTDB lineage: Bacteria > Pseudomonadota > Gammaproteobacteria > Burkholderiales > Burkholderiaceae_D > Undibacterium > Undibacterium pigrum. The sequence goes on along the minus strand of NZ_QJKB01000005.1, from coordinate 262,247 downwards.
GAATACGCCACCAGCCTGTCGGCTCGCATGGATAACCGAATTTATTTCAAACGCGAAGACATGCAAAGCGTGTTCAGCTTCAAGCTGCGCGGTGCTTATAACAAGATTGCCCATCTCACAGCGGCGCAACTCAAGCGCGGCGTCATCTGTGCATCTGCAGGCAACCATGCCCAGGGTGTGGCCCTGAGTGCCCGCAAAAAGGGTTGCAAGGCCGTTATTGTCATGCCGACCACCACGCCGCCCGTCAAAATCGATGCAGTGCGCGCCCATGGTGGTGATCTGGTTGAAATCATCCTGTTTGGTGATTCCTATACCGATGCCTATGGCCATGCGCTGGAACTGGAAAAGAAACGCAAGCTGACCTTTGTCCATCCCTTCGATGACCCGGACGTTATCGCCGGCCAGGGCACAGTGGGCATGGAGATTTTGCGCCAGCATTCTGAACCTATACACGCTATCTTTGTTGCCATCGGTGGTGGTGGCCTGATCTCTGGCGTGGCAGCTTACGTCAAGGCGGTTCGCCCGGATATCAAGATCATTGGTGTACAAACGACCGACTCTGACGCCATGGCACGCAGCCTGAAAGCGGGTAAGCGCGTGACTTTGAATGATGTAGGCCTGTTCTCTGACGGTACTGCCGTCAAGCTGGTGGGCGAAGAAACTTTCCGCCTCGCCAAGTTATATGTCGATGAAGTGATTACGGTTGATACCGACGCTGTCTGCGCCGCCATCAAGGATGTGTTCCAGGACACCCGCAGCATTCTGGAACCAGCCGGTGCATTGGCAGTAGCAGGTTGCAAAGCCTATATAGAACGCGCCAAGTCTGACAAGAAGCCATTGAAGAATGAAGCCCTGGTCACCATCGCCTGTGGTGCCAACATGAATTTTGATCGCCTGCGCTTTGTCGCTGAGCGTGCCGAAGTCGGTGAAGCGCGTGAAGCGGTGTTTGCCGTAACCATACCGGAAGAGCGCGGCAGCTTCCGCCGTTTCTGTGAACTGATAGGCGCGCGCAATGTCACAGAATTCAATTACCGCATCAGTGATGAAAAAGCCGCGCATATTTTTGTGGGCATACAAGTACACGACAAGCTGGAATCTGGCAAAATTGCCAAGAATTTTGAAAAGCATGGTTTTGCCACGCTGGACCTGACGCACGATGAGCTGGCGAAACTGCATATCCGCCATCTGGTCGGCGGCAAGAGCAGTCTGGCCAAGGATGAATTGCTGTACCGCTTTGAATTCCCTGAGCGCCCGGGTGCTTTGGGCCGTTTCCTGAACAGCATGGCACCGAACTGGAACATCAGCCTGTTCCACTACCGTAACCATGGTGCCGATTACGGCAGAACTTTAGTGGGTTTGCAGGTTCCAAAGAAAGAAATGAAGGCTTTCCGCGAATTTTTGGCAACCCTGGGCTACCGTTACTGGGATGAAAGCAAGAATCCCGTTTATCAATTATTTTTGGGCTGATACAGCCTACCCAAGTTAATACAGACAACATGACAGATTCCGCACCAAATACGCCTGAGCATTCTTTACTGGGCAAGCCCGCGACTTATAAGTCCGAATATGATGCCAGCCTGCTGTTCCCTATCTCCCGTTCCGGAAAAAGGGAAGAGATAGGCCTGGGCAGCAGCCTGCCTTTCTTTGGTGTGGATATCTGGAATGCCTATGAAATCTCCTGGCTCAACATGCGCGGCAAACCGCAAGTTGCAATCGCTGCCATTACCGTGCCAGCAGACTCGCCGAACATCATAGAATCCAAATCATTCAAGCTTTACCTGAATTCTTTTAACCAGACCCGCCTGGCAGGCACTGATGCTCTCGTCAGCCTGTTGCAGGCAGATTTGTCTGCCGGTTTTGGTGCGGCAGTGCAGGTCAAGCTGACCACGCCAGACCAGTTCGACAAACTCGCCATGCATGAACTGCAAGGCCAGTTGCTCGACAGGCTCGATGTTGAAGTCGATAGCTATACCCCCAATCCAACACTGCTGACCGCCAATGTTGATGAGCCAGCAGTAGAAGAAACCCTGATCTCGCATTTGCTGAAGTCCAATTGCCTGGTCACTGGCCAGCCAGACTGGGGTAGTGTGCAAATCCATTACGTAGGCCCGCAAATCAACCAGGAAGGCCTGTTGCAGTATTTGATAGGCTTCCGCGACCACAATGAATTCCACGAGCAATGTGTGGAACGCATCTTTGTCGATATCATGCGCCACTGCAAACCGCAGAAGTTGTCAGTCTATGCACGGTATACCCGTCGCGGCGGGCTGGACATCAATCCATGGCGCAGCAATTTCAGTACGGGCCAGGGCCCGGACAACCGCCGGAATGCGCGCCAGTAAGCCGGGCAGCATCCTTCTTATTCCTATTTTTTGTATCCATTTGTAACCAATATTATGTCGAAGTTTACACATTTTTCCCTGCGCGCTGCCTTGTGCGCATCCAGCCTGCTGTTATGCATATCAACAAGTCAGGCCCAGACAACCTCCACAAATAGCACGCCGCCAGCACCAGCCACCCAGGAAGACATGGGCTGGTGGGACAGTGCCAAAGCCAAGGTCAATAAAATCCTTGATGAAGGTGATCTGTCGCTGATGGTTGCTGGTCATACCCATCATGGCCGCGGTACTTACACCAAGGAAAGAATTGCCGAGCTGAATGAACATACCTGGGGCCTGGGTTTCAGCAAAGCCATCCGTACCAAGGAAGACAATGAAGAAATGCTGTACACCATGGTGATCTCTGATTCGCACTTCCGCCCGCAACCCATGGCTGGCTATGCATATCAGTGGACAAAGACTCTGGGTGACAAGGTCGAAGTTGGCGGTGGCGCGACTGGCGTATTGATCAGCCGTACTGATTATTTTGGTGGCATCCCCTTCCCTGTGATTTTGCCGGTGGCATCCATAGGCACACGCAGCACCAAACTGATGGCGACCTATGTACCGCGCCTTTCCAAGAACAAGGGTAATGGCGATGTACTGTTCATGTTCGTGCGCTTTGAGCTGAAATAAAAACTGCGGCAAATGGGTGGTTGCTGACACTTGTCTGCGTCCCTCATCTGCCCCTGTCAGCGCATGGAATTGAGGCAAATTTCCCCTGCTCTGCATTCATATGTTTTTCATATGCTAGCTAATTACCATCATTGTTCTTAGAACTTGCTTGATGTAAAGTAAGCAGACTTATTCGTTTTATAGATTGTTGTCGTGATAATTCCGGTCCCGTTTTCAAGCACTAGCACACGCGAGCCTGTCGCCAGTCCAGACTGGCATATGGCCTTGCTGGAGCATAATCCGGACGCGATGTATGTCTTGATAGACGACAATCTGGTGTATGCCAATCCGGCGGGTGTAGAACTCATGCACGCTGGCGATGCCCAGCAATTGATAGGCTTGCAACCCGAAGCCTTTTTGCATGGACGGCATCATGAAGGTGCCAAAACCATATTGCAAAAATTGCGGCAGGATGGGGCACAAAGCAAACATACCTGTCAGTGCATACGGCTGGATGGTCAATTGCTGGATATAGAAGTGCGTGGCAGGCAATTCAGTTTTAATGAACAAACTGCCATCTTGCTGACTGCAAGAGAAATCTCTCCCCGCAGCAATTCACGCTCCAGCGCTACCGTCACCGCACTGCCCCTCATCGATCAAGTCCGTTACAAATCCAGCCGCGTCCATGAAGCCCTGCATCACGAGAAAGAAATTCTCGAGATGATCGCGCTCGACAAGCCTCTGACCGATATCCTGGAAGACGTTTGCGACCGCATGGAAAGGCTGCTCGACAATGGCGCGCTGTGCGCTATCACTTTGTATGATGCCAGCACCGAGCAACTGAGTTTTGGTGCCGGGCCTTCGCTGCCAGACGGCTTTTGTGCCCTGCTCGGCAACGTGCCTGTCGATACCAGTTCAGGCTCGGCCTCGGCAGCTATCTATTACAACCGCACTACCATCGTCCAGGACATCGCTGTCAGCCCGCTGTGGAAAAACCTGCGTGAGCCAGCCCTGCGTTATGGCCTGCGTTCTTGCTGGTCATTGCCCATCACTACCGCCTTTAACACCCTGCTCGGGACAGTAGACGTGTATCACCAGATGGTGCATAGCCCGAATGAAGATGAACAGGCCATGATGATGGATGCCTGCGATCTTATCGGCCTGGCGATAGACAAAAAGAACATGGAACAAAGCCTGGAGGAAAGCGAAGAACGCTATCGCTCCGTGGTCACCAATCTCAGTGAAGGCATCATGGTGATAGGCCCCAGCGGCCAGATCCTGACCTGCAATCCCAGCGCCCAACGCATTCTCAAGATCGACGATATCAGTGCTGTCGGCAGACGGCACCGTTATTTCAAAAGCATACTCGGTGACGAGGGACAATCCATACGCATGGGTGATGACCCTGCCTCGGTCGTGTTCCGCAACAAGACGCCGATTTTGAATTTATCCATGGGAGTGGAACTGCGCGATGGTTCCATCGTCTGGCTGCTGGTGAATGTACTGCCCATCAACAAGAAAAGCAGCGCCTCGGTGTCTGCAGTGCTGATCTCATTTACTGATACGACAGAAGTGCGCGAGACGCAAAGGCAATTGCATTTCATGGCGTCTTACGATGCCCTGACTGGCTTGCCGAACCGCCATCAGCTCAACCAGCGCCTGACCAAGGCCCTGGCGGGTGCCAAGCGCACCCAGCACCGTCTGGCCCTGCTCTTCCTTGATCTGGACAGGTTCAAGAACGTCAATGACACCGCTGGTCATGCGGCTGGCGATACGCTCTTGCGCGACGTATCTTCGCGCCTGAGTTCCTGCATACGTACGACCGACATGCTGGCCCGCCTGGGTGGCGATGAATTCGTCATCGTCGCCGAAGCTTTTGAAGATGCCGTACAACTCAAGGACCTGGCTGAACGCGTACTGGCGCGCATGCGAGATCCTTTCGTCATCGATGGCAACGAATATCACCTGGGCACGTCGATAGGCATCAGTGTCTACCCGCATGATGGTGAAGATGGCCCCACGCTCATGCGTTGTGCTGATTCTGCCATGTACCATGCCAAAGAATCTGGCCGCAATAATTACCAGTTCTTCACAACAGAACTCAATGTCCGCGCCCAGCACCGTTATGCGCTGGAAACCAATCTGCGCCGTGCGCTGACGGACAATGAGTTCCTGGTGTATTACCAGCCCAAGATCAGCCTCAGCACATCACAGATCGTTGGTGCAGAAGCCCTGATACGCTGGCAAATGCCGGACGTGGGCCTGGTGCCGCCGAATGAATTCATCCCCATCTCGGAAGAGATAGGCCTGATTTTGCCGCTGGGCCGCTGGATCTTGCGCCAGGCATGCCTGCAAACCCAGTTATGGCGCGAACAGTATTCGCCCGACATGGTCATCAGCGTGAATATCTCACCCAAGCAATTCCAGGACCCTGGCTTGCCAAAATACATAGAGCAAGTCTTGCAGGAAGTAGGCTTGCCTGCCGCTGCCCTGCAGCTGGAGATTACCGAAGGCTTGCTGATGGGTGACATAGACTTGCTGTTACCGGTTTTTGCTGCCATCAAGAAACTCGGCGTCAGCATTTCGCTTGACGATTTCGGCACAGGCTTCTCGTCTTTATCTTATTTACAACGCTTTCCTATCGACAATCTCAAGATAGACCGCTCTTTCATACGCGAAATACCGGGCAACCCGGATTCTGTTGTACTGACGCACGCCATCATCGCCATGGCCAATGCCCTGGGCATGAGTGTCACAGCAGAAGGTGTGGAAAAAGCCGACCAGATGTTCTTCCTGGCAGACTCTGGTTGTCAGGAGATGCAGGGCTTTTATTTCAGCCAGCCATTGCCTGTTGATAAATTTGAAAAATTACTAAGAGACAACGTTCGCTAAAAGTGTTGTCAGGTTTTGCGCATATCAGTCAAAAGAAGCCTATAATTTGTCAAAACCTAATTTTGTGCATCGCACCATTTCGCTGTAAAACGATCTTGCACCATGACGAATATTGCAAAAATCCTGCCTCTTAACAACGTACTTCTGGATCTGGAAGTCTCCAGCAAAAAAAGAGCATTTGAACAGGCCGGGCTGTTATTCGAAAATAATTGCAGCATAGCGCGCTCAGTTGTCTCCGATAACCTGTTTGCCCGCGAGCGCCTGGGCTCTACTGGCCTGGGGCATGGCGTTGCCATCCCGCATGGCCGCATCAAGGGCCTGAAAGCCCCGATTGCTGCCCTGGTCAGATTAAAAGAAGCCATTCCATTTGAGTCGCCAGACAGCCAGCCTGTCAGCCTGCTGATCTTTTTGCTCATGCCTGACAATGTCACGCAACAGCATCTGGAAATCCTGTCTGAAGTGGCCGAAATGCTGTCGAATGAAACTTTCCGCGAGACACTCAATACGGAAACCAGTGCGGCAGCGATCTATGAAAAAATCATGGCATGGCGTCCGAATTTGCCAGGCAATGCCTGATTGAATGCCAGTGCCAGCCATGCGTGTGCATGACTGGCCGCCCTGATTAGCTATTCCTCCCTGCTACCCAGCAGCACATCGTCAGATTCAACCCATATAGCCATGCCATCATTGACAGAACTCACGGTACAAAAGATCTACGACGATAACCGCGACACCATGCAGCTGGGCTGGTTTGCCGGTTTTGCCGGTGCAGACAAGCAGATCACGGGCGATGCAGCTTCTTCTGCCGACCAGGTCGGCCATTTGAACCTGATTCACCCTGGCCGCATACAAGTGCTGGGCCATCAGGAACTCTCGTATTACAACCGCCTGTCAAATGCTTCGCGCAATAATCTCATGCGTGAACTGGTCGCCGGTGCACCGCCTGCCCTCATCGTGGCACAGGGTCTGGAATCGCCACCGGCATTTTTGACGACTTGCGACGACAATAATATCCCGCTGTTTTCTACCCCTTATCCATCGGCGCAAGTCATCGATTATCTGCGCGTGTATCTGTCGAAAAAACTCGCGCAAAAAATCACCATGCATGGCGTCTTCATGGACGTGCTGGGCGTAGGTGTCTTGATCACCGGTGAATCCGGCCTGGGCAAGAGCGAGCTGGGGCTGGAACTGATTTCACGCAGCCACGGCCTGGTGGCCGATGATGCCGTCGAGTTTTCGCGCATCGCCCCGAACATGATAGAAGGCCGTTGCCACGAGCTGCTGCAAAACCTGCTGGAAGTGCGCGGCCTGGGCCTGCTCGATATCAAGACCATCTTTGGCGAAACCGCCGTACGCCGCAAGATGCGCCTGAAACTCATCGTGCATCTGGTACGTCGCAGTACCCTCGAAGAAAATTACGAACGCCTGCCCATCGATTCGCAAACCGAAGAAGTGCTGGGCCTGCAGATCAGAAAAGTCGTCATCCCGGTCGCTGCTGGCCGCAATATCGCGGTTTTGCTGGAAGCGGCGGTGCGCAATACCATTCTGCAATTACGTGGTATTAATACGCTGGAAGATTTTATGGAGCGGCAACGACGCGCCATGGAAAACGGCGACTGATTACTCTTATTATCCACGACCGCATCCGCTATGGACATCCTGCTTATCTCCGGTATCTCCGGCTCCGGTAAATCGGTAGCCCTGAATGTAGTTGAAGATGCCGGTTATTATTGCGTCGACAATCTGCCCCCCAGCCTGCTGGCAGACCTTATCAATACCCTGGTACGCGAAGGCATACCCGCTGCTGCCATCGCTATCGATACCCGCAGTGCCAATTTGCTGACAGGCCTGCCTGACTCCATCAAGAACCTGCGTGACCAGGGCCATCATGTCAAAGTGCTGTTCCTGACGGCCAGTACAGAATCCCTGGTTGCCCGCTTTTCAGAAACCCGCCGCAGCCACCCGCTGTCGCACCGCCTTGGTCTCGACAAAGAACCTGGCGACAGGCTCAGCCTGACAGAATGCATACAGGAAGAACGCGAGATACTCTCAGGCATACAAGTCGTGGCCCATGTCATTGACACCAGCGACCTCAGCGCCAACAAGCTGCGCGCCTGGGTCAAGGATGTCATACAGGTAGGCTACACCCCGCTGACCCTGATGTTTGAATCCTTCGCCTTCAAGATAGGCGTGCCACTGGACGCCGACTTTGTCTTCGACGTGCGCATGCTGCCCAACCCCCATTACGACCCCGTGCTGCGACCGCTGACTGGCCGTGACGAGCCTGTCATCCAGTTTCTCAAAGAGCAGCCCATGGCAGACGACATGTTTGCCGACATCCAGCAATTCATCGCCAAATGGCTGCCCGCCTTCAAACGCGACAACCGCAGCTACCTCACCGTCGCCATAGGCTGCACCGGCGGCCAGCACCGCTCTGTCTACATGGTGGAAAAACTCGCTGCACATTTCAAGGCGCAGGAACAGGTGCTGGTGAGGCACAGGCGTTTGAGTTAAGTTACAAAGATCGAAATTTGAGCTGTACCTCGAAAAATCAGGTACAGCCCATGCGGTATTTTCGATTGCCACCTGTCCGGCAACAAGACTATGCAAGCACATCATCAGTTAAGAAATACATCCATCAAACATTTCTCCGGGCACTAAACAGTTCCAGAAACTTCCGCCATCCAGCCCAGTCCAAACGTTTTCAACATTTACATCAAGAATAAAAATGAAAACCAAACCACAAAAAATCTGGACGGCGACAACAGCAACTATACTCAGCGGCTTGCTATGCATAGGCCTGGCGGCATGCAGTACGGCCCCGCAGACCAGCGCACCGCGCTACCAACTGAGTATCGATGCGGCATGGAGCAAACTCAATACTGTCGCCTACAAGGGTAAGCAGGATGATATTTTCTTTGTCCAGCCTGAGCTGGGCTGGTATGTGAATGGTGGCGGCAAGATTTACAAAACCACGGATGGTGGCCAGAACTGGCAAGAGCAATTATCCAAGCCCGGCACTTTCTTTCGCACGGTAGGTTTTGTCGATGCCATGCACGGCTATGCTGGCAATATTGGTACTGATTATTTTCCTGGTGTCACCGATACCACGCCGCTGTATGAAACCCGTGATGGCGGTGTCAGCTGGCAAGTTGCCAAAGGGCTGGAAGGCATACAGATCAAGGGCCTGTGCGCCATCGATATACTGCACAATCAATTCATCAATTCTGGCGTACTCGATAAGCGCATAATCATCCATGCCGGTGGCCGCGTCGGCGGCCCGGCGACTTTGCTGCGTTCGCTCGATGGTGGCAGCAGCTGGAAAAGCATGGACATGACGCCATACACAGGCATGATACTCGACGTCAAATTCTTTGATGCGATGACAGGTTTTGTATTTGGCGCATCCAGCAGCGACACAGAAAAATCCCATGCCCGCATCATCATGACCAGGGATGGCGGTACAAGCTGGAAGACCGTCTATGAATCCACCCGCCCGTATGAGCTGACCTGGAAAGCCAGCTTCCCGACCCGCGATACCGGCTATGTGACCATACAAAGCTACAACCCTGACCCCGCCACCAGCCAGCGCTATGTTGCCAAGACAGAAGACGGCGGCCTGAGCTGGAAAGAAATCCCCCTGGTCAACGATATCAAAGTACGTGAATTTGGTGTTGGCTTCATCGATGCCAACACCGGCTGGGTAGGTGCCATCGACGGCGGCTATCAAACCACCGATGGCGGCCAGAACTGGAAGCACGTCCCCATGGGCCGCGCCGTCAACAAGATACGCCTGCTGCCAACGGACAAGGGTTTTGTCGGCTATGCGATAGGAACAGAAGTGTTCAAAATCAAGCAGGACAATGCGCGACTGCCTTGACGAAATTTTCTATTTTTTAATTTGATCGTGTACGGGACCTTGGTGGTCCCGTTACTTTTGGGTTACCCTTGCTTTGATAATAAAAAATTTCCTCACACAAAATTTAATGACAACAATCCTCAACTGCCTGCCGCAAAATTTAGACAATCCAGCCTGCAATGACTACATAGCAAATACACCTTTGACAGACTGGATGCCGGTACTGGAGCATCTGCAACAGGCATACGACCTGCCCGCTGGCACATGGGAGAAAATACCGCTGGGTGGGAATGCCTTGTTCGGACTGGGTGATGAAGTGATCGTCAAACTTGCGCCACCCAACTGGCGGCGTCAGGGGGATAAGGAAATCCTGGTTGCGCCACTGCTGGAAAATAAACTGTCCTTGCAAACACCACGCCTGATCGCCAGCGGCGAAATTGATCACTGGGTTTTTGTGATCTTCAGCCGCTTGCAGGGCACTTTACTGGCCGACATATGGCCCTCACTGGAGCTGGAACAGAAACAAGCCATCATGGTCCAGACTGGCCAGCTTTTTCGTGAACTTCGTCATGTAGAGTTTGATGCAGGCATCGCCATCAAGGTAGACTGGCCAGCGTATATACAAGAGTTAATCGACGGCTGCATGGCCAGACACCAGCGCAGGAAAATGCCTGAGGGCTTGCTTGCACAAGTCATGCCGTACATAGAAGCTGCCGGAGACTTTGCCAGTGCAGGCGAGCCACGCTTTATCCATATGGACATACATCCATGGAATTTGATGGCGAAGCAGGAAGAGGGGCAATGGAAGTTAAGCGGCTTGCTGGACTTTGGCGATGCCATCGTCGGTAACAGCGACAGGCTGGAAATCTTGACGCCCATGATATTCATGGCGCAAGGTAACCCTTTGCTGCTCAAGTCGTTGTTGGAGGCTTACGGTGAAATTGAAGATATCGGCACAGCAGATTTTCAACGCCAGTTGACCGCTTATATGTTGATCAGGCCAGATTCAGACATCACATTTTGCATGCAGCAAGTGCCTGTGAGCGGGCCACGGGACACTTGGGAGCAGGTTGCGGAACAGATGTTTCCGCTGTGAAGCCGCGCGAGTAAATTATCCCAGTTGTAGGTGCGATTAGCCCCCACGTAATCGCACGTATGTGATTAACGATTAAAGCTCGCAATGACAAGTGTGGCCGCTGCATCGGACACAACTCAAGAAAAAAATCCCCTCACTTATGAGAATATTTGCAGAAATTTTCAGGCATCACAGGCGTGAGATTACGCAAAGCTAATCGCACCTGCTCAACAACATTGCGCACATCGTCAGTCAGTCGATTTTTCTACCAGGCCCTGCGCATACCTTGCCAGCGAGCGGTTGTAGCGTGACAGATAAGTCGACAAAGCTGTCAGACTGATAGCCAGCGCCTCGCGTTCGCGACCAAGGTCAGCCAGTGCCAGGGCCAGAAAGCCGCGTACCGCTGCATCGAGTTCATCACTGCTCGCCTGCATTTCTGTAAACAGCAAATCCGCCGCAATTTGCGGGTCCCCCAGATAACGCAAGGAACTGGCCATCTGTATATTTGCCCGGCGACGCCGCAAACCCGACAGTCCGGCTCCCAGTGCTGCCTGATACAGGGGAATGGCAAGCTGAGGAAAACCGCAAGAGTCTCGCGCAGCACCACGTTCAAACAGACCAGTGGCATCATCTTGCGGTAGCTCGGCAGCCATTGCATCGACGCCTGCAATGAAATCCTGTACCGGCATAGTATCGAGCGCTGCCCATAAGGCAGCCAGTCGTTCTTCCCAGGTTTCGTTAAGCGTAGTCATGGTTTTTATCGTTAAAGTGAGCCGGATCGATTATCCAGCATAAACCACCACAAGGGCCTGGTCAAAAATGGCGGGAAAACAAATATATAAAGCCTGAGCATGCATCAGGCATAAATTTTTTCATTTTTCAAATCTCAGCGCAATCAAACAGGCTATACTCACTTTGCGTTTCCTCGGTGGGAACTAAGTTGTCTGATTGCAGAGGCTCTGACTCATGGGTTCAGGCTGGCACAGCGTATTTTATGCGTTTGTGTACCGCACCAGGCAACTGTTAATAGGTTCGATTCCTATACTACGCACCATGCTCAAAATGAGCCTCAGACTCGTAATCTGATCGAAGTAAAAATGTGTAATACATCAGTAGTAATCCTCAAGGGAACTGCTTTCCTGTTCTTGAACATGCAAACTCAAGTATTCAGTTTGCATGCGCCTGAACAACGCAGCATCGCTTCGCATGATTGTTACCATGTATGTGTCCCGGTTCTTAATTCAAACTATTAAGGCCAGGCAAACGTAAGCAGTGTCTTTGCTGACGTTTCTCTGGCGAGCGTACGAGAAGCAAGATTGCGGCACCTTACATGCACGCTCATCCGCCATGCTGCGGGGATAGTTCTCTTGAGGCTATTCTGCACAAAACTGATGTGTGTCAGTGTGTTTTCGCCTGACTGACTTACATAGTTTTTTCTTGCCCCGGCTTCTTGAGTTCATCTGACGAAATATTTATCTTCATTGAGAATGTCTATGTTCCTCCGAAAAATAATTCAAGATCACCAGATTGGTCTTTTATATGGCCGTAGCGGTTTTGAAAAAATTCTTGCCAAGGGCAGTTATTTCTTACCCAGGTCCAAGCGTGTAGAGCTTGGCAACCTGACTGATTTCCCGGCAAACATTGCTGACCTTGAGTGGATCAGTTCACATCATGGGGCAGCACTGGCCACAGATCTGGAAATTGTCCGCACAGGGCACGATGAAGTGGCGCTGGTATGCAGTGGCCAGCAATTTCTGTGCGTGACACCAAATTCATTACGCGCCTTCTGGAAGCAGGGTCTGGGCGTTAAAGTGTTCAGGGCAAATATCACGCCAGATTTGAAGGTGCCTGACGAGTGGTTAAAGCAAATTCCCATCGGTGTATCTGTTGGCTGCGTCAAGCAGGTCACCATACCGGCGGGTGCTTATGGCTTGTTGTTTGCAGAGGAAAGCTTCAGTGATTTTCTATTGCCCGGAAGACACGCTTATTTTGATGTTTTGCCCAAGACCAAGTTAACGATTTGCCGGCAGTCACAAGTGATAGATGCCAAAGACGTCGTGCATGCCATCGTCGCCAGCGCGCATCCGGTCTTGTCGACACAACTGAACAAGATAGAAACCAGTGACCAGCAACTGGCGGTCTGGTGGGACAAAAATGAGTTGGTGCATGTCACCGGCCAGGCGACACCCGCGCTCGCCAGTAGCGACTTGACGCTGGAATTGATTTCATTGGCACAGGCACCACGCGCAATTGAAGACCACATCGTACTGGCTATGCGCAGCAACGCCAATAATGCGAAATTACTGGCACCACACATCACAAGTTACGAAGTGCCTTCAGAACATGTGGGTATGCTATACATTGATGGCGTTTTCCACGCCAGTTTGAAACCAGGTTTTTATGCCTATTGGCACGGCGGAAACCGCTTAAGCCTGACCGTCATCGATACCCGTCTGACGACGCTGGAAATTACCGGCCAGGAAATGCTGACACAGGACAAGGTGCCTTTACGCGTCAATGTAACGGCAGGATATAAAATCACAGACGCACCCCTGATGCTGGCCAGCCTGAATGATTACAAAGATTTCATCTACAAGGAAATCCAGTTTGCACTAAGGGCTGCAGTAGGCGGCAAGACGCTTGATGGCCTGCTGGAAAACAAGAATGAAACTGATGAACAGATATTGCACTATGTTGCTCAAAAGGCGCAGGTCCAGGGTATAGAAATAGTCAGCCTTGGTATCAAGGACCTGATCTTGCCGGGTGAAATAAAAACCATGCTGGGCAAGGTAGTGGAGGCAGAAAAAGCTGCGCAAGCCAATGTGATACGCCGCCGCGAAGAAACCGCCGCCACCAGATCACTCATGAATACCTCAAGAGTGATGGAAGATAACCCGGTTGCCTTGCGTCTCAAGGAGTTGGAGACACTGGAAAAAATGACTGAAAAAATCGATAAGATCAGCGTCTATGGTGGGTTGGAAAGCCTGCTTAAACAGGTTGCTGCTTTCAAGCCTGCAATCGAGAAATAGCAATATTGGGCTATCGCATCACTCATTGCTGCTGTTGAATATGAAGCAGGCATTCGCTGCCTGCTTCATGGCAAACTCAAGGCCTGAAAAACAACCTGCTATCGAAAAACAAGCCCTTGATACGCTTGCGGAAAATGGCGATTACCGCAGCAATCAATACAGTGACGATATTAAAACCCAGTATCTTGTCACCGCCCATATCGACAAAGGGGACGGCGTTGGACGGCATGGTAGCAGCGTTCAGGCCACGGTCGTAACTTGCGCCTATGACCTGGCCTACGTTATTGATAGCATTGGTCAGGTACAGGCTTTTACCAGCCGGGTGCAGGGTCATTTTATTGTCGCGCCAGACAAAGGACAAACGCAGATCCTGGGTATCGACAACGCCAACCACATGGCCTTCGTTATTGATGCCGGTTGCAAAGCTGTCGCCAAAACCTATCTTGGCGCCGAGATCTACCATCTGTTTGCCGTCATGGACAAAGGCATGCCAGCGACGGTCTTTCATTTCAGAAGTACCAACCACAGCACCCTGGTCATTGATGGCTGTGCCTGCGCTATAGCGGCCACCCAGTGTGCCAAGATCGACCATGCCGGTGTTTTTCTTGTACAGGAAAGCATGGCGTGAACCGTCGGTAATCATGGACGTACCCGTTACCTCGCCAGCATTATTAATGCCGCTGGCATAACTGACCCTGCCGCCCAGCGTGCCCAGGTCTTGCAGTGCTTCGCCGGGCTGGTACAGGAAGGCATGCCAGTCACGATCTGGCGTGTCAGAAAACCCTGCGACCATGCCGGTATTGTTGATGGCAGCGCCATAGCTATGCGGGCCACCCAGAGTGCCTAGCTCTTTTACTTCACGATCGCGATTGCGGATGAATGCCCGCCAGATCTCCCCCTTTTTGGAAGAGCCGACGATGTCGCCCCTGTCATTGATGCGCTTGGCTTCGCTCTCGGTTTCGCCAGGCATTTCCAGCCTGACCAGTTTGCCATTTTGAAAAAACACGGCATGCGGCGTACCGTCTTTCTCCTTGATGACGGCAGCCACCTGGCCTGAGGCATTCATGTCATAGGCTATCGATTCGCCATATTGCTTGCGCTCTATACCCAGTGAATGACTCGTCGCAGCAGCATTGCCACCGATCAGAGCCAGCAGAATCAAAGAACTACGCAATGCATGGTGCATACAGGTATCCTTTCTGGAGGGAGGTCGTACAGGGGATTTGCAGGCAAATATACAGGATTATTATGTGGCAATAAAGATAAATGATTATTATTTGCCACTCTCCTTGCACGACTTGGGATAGTTGTCCGGGACCGGACAATTTGGACAATCTGGACAGTTAGAACTCACTTTATACATAGCGTGAGTACGAACAAGATGGTTTGGGAAGCAGTACAGGACGCAACTCGTATCGCACTCTGCTGGTAATAAAACCTCCGAGACATGAAGGCCGACGGCAGCTTTGAACGCATTTATAAAAAGTGGCTGCCTGAAGCTTACTGAAGTCATTCAAGCAGAAAAGAATAGATGCAAGCCCGGACAGCAAAGCTGATTAATTCGCCGTTAACGCATTGCTATATGCATGCCTGGGCTGCCTGCAAATTCTAACAGTGAAAAAATCGTGGGCGAAGCTGTTTTAATTAGCAAGGATATGAGTGATTTGACTATGCATGGGTTTAACAAGTGGCTTCTGAATCTGTGCGATACAGGTACTGACTTACAAATAAAAATGGTACGCCTAGCGTTTCCTACTCATGGACACTTCAAATTCGGAAAATGCATTGTATTTGCTTGTGTACATTTTTAAACACAACATGATTACGACTGCATGTGGCGAATCGTGCCATCTAGGTAGACGTGCATATGTTAGGGGCAGTCAAATGGGGATTGCGCTCATTTTTAATAAATAGTGAATGTTATTTACTTCATGGAATTTAGAGTATTTTTGGAATCCCCAACTGTTTAACTAAAAAGAAAGAAGCAATCATTAATCTGCACTCAAGAGCAAACCGTTCGCTTAATTTTTGTTTTTAATTTTGCCAAAAATAGTTTTTTTTGCGGAAAAATCAAAAAATGCACGAAATAGGCAATTTTTGGGCGTTTATCGTAAGTGGTTTTATCAAAGTCGCATGCGATGATAACTACACTTTTTTTTAAAGGAGAATGAAATTGAACTATCAAATTTTTGAACGATGGGTACCTGATTTATCACCAAAAATTCGCCGCCCATTGAAACTGCTAAAAATCTTAGCAAGTATTACGAGCCTCATTAAATTTACCGTTGACATGATCGATCGATTACATCACGACTGTGCAGGTAACCATACTTATTAGTATAAGTTCATTCGCTTGCTACCAGTCAGGAGCAAGCGAATTTTCAATTAGATTTCTGCTGCTTGGTTTCCATATACACCCGCAATAACTGATTGATGCGTGTCTGGTAACCCTGACCTTGTTCCTTGAACCACTCAAGCACATCACTATCAAGGCGAATGGTCACGGTCTGCTTGGCGGGTGCGCGTAATTCTGCGCGCTGAAAAAAATCCTCACCCAGCTCGGCAATATCGCTGGTGTCGATATCTTCATCGCCCATCGCTTCCAGGCGCTTCCAATCTGTTTTAGATACTTTGCTCATAGCGTTTCACCTCATTTTTTGTTGCCTTACGGGCAGAGATAATGCGAATGACATCCCCCTCCCTTTCTACGTAAACCACGACGCCGATCACGCTGCGAATCCATCCCAGCGCAATCCAGCGATCTTCGCCTTAATCTTCACGACCATCGAACAGCGTCAGCATAGGATGCTTGAAAATATCGGCGGCATCACTGAAGTCTATGCCGTGCTTGCGGATATTGATTTGATTTTTGTTTTCATCCCATTCAAAGCGCATTGTTCACCTAAGTAAATAATTGCACCGAATCTGTATTTACAATTGTATTTACACTCATATTTGCATTATAGGACAAGAATGTCAGCTTTGCCGGGTCTCGCCTTTATGACTCTCCCAAAAAAACGGGACCTGAAAGGTCCCGTAATCAATACTAACTAGTGCTCAAGCCATTACACCACAATGGTCTGATGCTCATCACCTTCACGCGCGCGGATTTCGCCGATCTTGTAGACGGATTCGCCAGCCGCAGTCAGTTGTGCCAGGGCTGCATCAGCCAGCTCAGCAGCAACGATGACGACCATGCCTATGCCGCAGTTGAATACGCGGTGCATTTCTGCGTCGGCCACGCCGCCGTGTTGTTGCAGCCAGGTGAACAGGGGTGGCAGTGTCCATGCGTCTTTATGCAGAACAGCGGTCAGTTTGTCGCCCAGTACGCGTGGGACGTTTTCTACCAGGCCGCCGCCAGTGATGTGGGCCATGCCTTTGACTTCCAGGGATTCCATCAATGCCAGCAAAGGTTTGACGTAGATGCGGGTTGGTGCCATCAGGGCATCACCCAGGCTGCGGCCATGGAAATCAGCGTTCAGGTCTGGTTTGGCGACTTCGATGATCTTGCGCACCAGCGAGAAACCATTGGAATGGATGCCGGAAGATGCCAGGCCGAGGATGACGTCGCCCGGTTGTATCTTGCTGCCATCAATGATTTTGGATTTTTCGACTGCGCCGACAGCAAAGCCAGCCAGATCGTATTCACCATCTGGGTACATGGATGGCATTTCAGCGGTTTCGCCGCCTATCAATGCGCAACCAGCTTGTTCGCAACCAAAGGCCACGCCCTTGATGACGTCGGTGGCAGTTGCCACATCCAGCTTGCCGCAGGCAAAATAGTCGAGGAAGAACAGAGGCTCTGCGCCCTGTACCAGGATGTCATTGACACTCATGGCCACCAAGTCGATACCGACGGTGTCATGTTTATTGAGGTGGAAAGCCAGTTTCAGCTTGGTGCCGACGCCGTCAGTACCGGAGACCAGGACAGGTTCCTTGTATTTTTTGCTGACTTCAAACATGGCGCCAAAACCGCCTATGCCAGCCATGACACCTTCGCGCATGGTGCGTTTGGCAAAGGGTTTGATGGCATCAACCAGCGCGTCGCCGGCAACCATATCGACACCAGCGTCGGCGTAAGAGAGAGAAACAGGGGTAGAAGTGCTCATGATATTCGGCAATAGGGGCAGGAGGCGGTAAAATAGAGAAATTGCCAGAAAAGTCCGGCAAAAGCGCTATTTTAACAAATTGACCGCGAAAACCCCGCTTTTTTGGGACAAACGGCAATTTCGATGACAAATGATTACTAACCAAGCCTAAAAATGCCATTTACTTTTACGTCGGAGCAAAAACAATCCATGCTGTGGCTGGCAGTGGCATTTGCCTTGCTGCTGTTGCTAGGCTTATTAGGCCCGGTGCTGATGCCCTTTATTGTCGCCAGCATCTTGTCTTATGTGTTAACACCCTGGGTGGACAAGCTTTGTGCCCTGCGCATACGCCGGTTTGGCTTGCCGCGCTCGGTAGCGGCCACCCTGGTCATTGTCATCTTGATAGCGGCTGTGCTGGCGATGATACTGATCATGATCCCTATTTTGCAAAAAGAATTGCCTCAATTGCAAGATCAAATCCCACGCTTCTTTGACAAACTCGATGAAATGCTGTCGCCCCTGCTCAATGAATTTGGTATCAAGGTAAGGCTCGATAGCAATGGCATCAAGAGTTTGCTGACTGAACAAATATCCACCAGTGGTGAAGCCATAGGCAAGGCCGTACTCAATTCTGTGCGTGTTGGTGGCACTGCGGTCATGGGCATGATTGCCAATTTGCTGCTGATCCCTATCGTGCTGTTTTATCTGTTGATGGACTGGCATTCACTGATCCGTCGCCTGAGCAACTTCATCCCGCGCCGTTTTGTCAAAGTCACCGCGAGTGCGGTGGAAGAAGTGGACGATATCCTGGCGCAATACCTGCGCGGACAAATTCTGGTGATGATCGTACTGGCTGTGTATTACTCAGTGGCACTGAGTATTGCCCGTTTTGACCTGGCTTTGCCTGTTGGCATCATCACTGGCTTTCTGGTATTTATCCCTTACCTGGGCTATGGCCTGGGCCTGGTATTGGCAGTGATAGGTGCTATCCTGCAATTTGATGGCTTTAGTGGCTTGATGTCGGTCGCCATTATCTATGGCATAGGCCAGGTTGTAGAATCGTTTTACCTGACACCACGCCTGGTGGGTGAGCGCATAGGCTTGCATCCTTTGACCGTGATTTTTGCCCTGATGGCATTTGGGCAATTATTTGGCTTTATCGGCATTTTGATTGCCCTGCCAGCCTCTGCCGTGATCTCGGTTGCCGTCAAGCACTTGCGTGTGTCTTACCTGAATAGTCCATTTTATAGTCAGACATGAGGCAATTAATACTCGACCTGGACGCGCAAAAACTGCCGTCCCTTGCCACCTTTGTGGTGGGGCAAAATGCTGAGCTGGCGCAATTGCTGGGCATGTTTGACCAGCGCATCACCAGCCAGTATGGCGAGCGTTCAGTCTATATCTGGGGTGAGCCAGGTGCTGGCAAGACCCATTTGCTGCATGCCCTGGCGGCAGATGGCACGGCCCGCTACATCCCGGCAGATGCGCCTGAGAGCGCCTTTGACTTTACCGAAGGTGTCAGCCTCTACCTGCTGGATGACTGCGACCAGTTGCCACCACTGAACCAGATCGCTGCCTTTAATCTGTTCAATGAAGCGCGTGCCCGTGGTGGTTTCCTGATTGGTGCAGGCAACCGCCCGCCCATGATTTTGAATGTGCGGGACGACTTGCGCACCCGTTTTGGCTGGGGCCTGATTTATCAGGTACATGGCCTGACAGACGAAGACAAGATAGAAGCACTGGAAAAAGCGGCCCAGGCGCGCGGCATACAGATCTCCCCTGGCGTGTTACCCTATCTGATTACCCATTACCGCCGCGACATGAGTACGCTGAGCAATATCCTCGACCAGCTGGACCATTATTCTTTGGTCACCAAGCGCCCCATCACCCTGCCTCTGCTGCGCGAACTGATGTTGCAGCAACAGCAGGACCCTGACAACACGGCAGAATAGTATGCGCAATATCGCCTTATTTGATCTTGACCACACCCTGATCCCCATCGATTCTGATTTTGAATGGGGCCAGTTCCTGTGTCGCGTTGGCGCTGTAGATGCTGACGAATTTGCCCGCCGCAATGCCGAGTTTTTTGCGCAATACCAGGCTGGCACACTGGACCCGGTCGAGTATCTGGAATTTGCCCTTGGTACACTGGCGCAATTCCCGCGTAGCAAACTGGATGAGCTGCATCAACAATTCATGCAGGAAGTCATCAATCCTGCCCTGTTGCCTGCTGCCTATGATCTGATCAAGAAGCACCAGGACCAGGGCGACCTGATCGCCATCATCACCGCCACTAACCGTTTTGTGACTGCCCCCATCGCCATTGCGCTGGGCGTAGAACATTTAATGGCGGCAGAACCTGAGCTCGATGCCAATGGCAATATCACTGGCAAGCTGCTGGGCGTGCCCAGTTCTGGCGCGGGCAAGGTCGTGCATCTGCAAGACTGGCTGTTAAAGCAAGAAGTTACACAACTAAGGCAACTCAGCGACTTTACCCATAGTTATTTTTACAGCGATTCGCAAAACGATATACCGCTGCTGGAACGCGTCAGCCATCCTGTCGCAACCAATCCCAATGCCAAATTAAGTGCCCATGCACAGGCAAAAGGTTGGCCTCAACTTCACCTGTTTGACAAGCAATGATCAAGAAATTTATTCGCAAAATACTGGGCGTAAAAAACAAGAGCGATGCCGCCAGCGCCAACCAAAAGCCCACTGTGCTGAGTCATAAAGACCACGGCATAGACCCGCAACTGGTGTCCGCGAATGCCATACGCATCACCCAGACTCTGCAAGAGAATGGCTTTAAAGCCTTCGTGGTGGGTGGTGCTGTGCGCGACTTGTTGACAGGCGTCAAACCCAAGGACTTTGACATTGCCACCAATGCCACGCCTGAACAGGTCAAGCGCCTGTTCCGCCGCGCCTTTATCATAGGCCGCCGCTTCCAGATCGTGCATGTCATGTTTGGGCAGGATTTGCTGGAAGTGACCACCTTCCGCGGCTCTGCCACCGATGGCGCACCCAAGGATGAACATGGCCGCGTGCTGCGCGACAATACCTTTGGCGAACAATATGAAGATGCCGCCCGCCGCGACTTCACCGTCAATGCCATGTATTACGACCCGGCCTCACAAGTCGTGCTCGACTATCACGGCGGCATGAAAGACATCAAAAAGAAAACCCTGCGCATCATAGGCGTGCCAGAAGCCCGCTACCGAGAAGACCCGGTACGCATGCTGCGCGTAGTGCGCTTTGCCGCAAAACTGAACTTCACGATAGACGCATCCACCCGCGCACCTATCGCCGTGATGGCACCGCTGATCAACAATGTGCCAGCCGCCCGCGTCTTTGATGAAACCCTGAAACTGCTGACCAGCGGCCACGCCATGGCCTGCCTGCAGCAACTGCGCAAGGAAGGCCTGCACCATGGCCTGATGCCTTTGCTGGACGTGGTGCTGGAGCAACCTCTGGGCGAGAAATTCGTTACCCTGGCGCTGGCCAATACCGATGAACGCGTGCAACAAGGCAAGCCAGTCTCACCAGGCTTTTTGTTTGCATCGCTGTTGTGGCATCAGGTTGTGGAAAAATGGGAAGCCTATAAAGCCGCTGGCGAATTTCCCATCCCTGCCCTGCATCTGGCCGCTGATGATGTATTGAATACGCAGACTGATGCCTTGGCGATACAGCGCAAGATAGGTTCCGACATGCGCGACATATGGGCCATGCAGCCACGCTTTGAAAAACGTGTAGGCAAGACCCCGTACAAGGTGCTGGAACACCCACGCCTGCGCGCCGGTTATGACTTCTTGCTGCTGCGTTGCGCCTCTGGCGAGATCGATGAAGAAATCGGTGAATGGTGGACAGACTTCATGGAAGGCGACAGCGCCGAACGTGAACAACTGATCAACAGCAAACCAAAAACAGCCGAAGCTGGCCCCAAAAAACGCAAACCCCGCCGCCGCGCCCCACGCAAGGCAGCCGCCGCAGCTGAATGAGCATACGAATTTTTATAGGCATAGGTGCCAACCTCGGTGACGCTAAAGTCACCGTAGGCAAAGCCATCGCCGCGCTGGCGCAATTGCCGGACACCACCCTCGTGGCGCAGTCTGCCCTGTTCGGCAGTGCGCCCATCGATTCTACTGGTGATGATTACGTCAATGCCGTCGCTGAACTCTCAAGCAGCCTGAGTGCTGTCGACATGCTGCAACACCTGCAAGCCACAGAACTCGCCCATGGCCGCGAACGCCCCTACCGCAATGCCCCACGCACCCTGGACCTGGATTTGCTCCTGTATGGCGATGAAGAAATCAACACCGCCGACCTGCAAGTCCCCCACCCACGCATGACAGAACGCGCCTTCGTGCTGCTACCACTGCTGCAATTATCTGTCGATATCAGCATCCCCGGCAAAGGCCGTGCGCAAGACTATGTCTCTGCGGTGACTGAGCAACGCATACAAGAATTACCCTCTGTAGGAGCGGCTTCAGCCGCGAATGATTAATATACGCAGATCATCCGACACGGCCCCCAATGTTCGCGGCTAAAGCCGCTCCTACCATCAATGCCTCCGTAAGAGCGCCTTTAGCCGCGAACTACAATAGCAACAAAAACCAGAGTTTCTTGTTACCTTCTATCAGTTTGCACGGAGTCAATAATGCCAGCCCAAGGCAGCAATCTGCGACGCGGCCGCTTTTCCGAACCTGGTCGTATCTATCTGATCACTACAGTAACGCGTGAACGCCAGCCCTTGTTTGCAGACTGGCGTATAGGGCGTCAATTGGTGAAGATATTACGAGCAAGTGATCAGGCTGGTATGAGCACAACCTTGGCTTTTGTTATCATGCCAGACCATTTGCACTGGTTATTTACCTTGGGTGAAGCCAGTGATCTGTCAGCAGTGATGAAACACGTAAAGGGCCAATCTTCACGGCTCATAAGCCCCTTATTCGGCTTGAACGGCATATGGCAAAACGGTTTTCATGATCACGCAGCAAGAGCAGATGAAGATATCCAGGACATGGCGCGCTATGTAGTTGCCAACCCCTTACGTGCAGGCCTGGTGCAAAAATTGGGCGATTACCCATTATGGGACGCCATTTATCTATAAGCCCATCGCCCCACCCGTAGGAGCGGCTTCAGCCGCGAATGGTTGATCAACCATCATCCTCCAACACGCCCGCGATTAACCGATATAAGCACATTACCCGGCACGGCCCCGATGTTCGCGCCTAAAGCCGCTCCTACAACATCCCCTCTGCAAAAGTAAACACCGCTTAAAAACCACAAATCGATATTTGCCCCCCTGTAGGAGCGGCTTCAGCCGCGATTGGTTGATCAACCATCATCCTCCAACATGCTCGCGATTGAACGATATAAGCACATCACCCGGCACGGCACCGATGTTCGCGGCTAAAGCCGCTCCTACAACATCCCCTCCGCAAAAGGAAACACAGCTTTAAAAAACACAAATCGATATTTGCCCCCCTGTAGGAGCGGCTTCAGCCGCGATTGGTTGATCAACCATCATCCTCCAACATGCTCGCGATTGAACGATATAAGCACATCACCCGGCACGGCACCGATGTTCGCGGCTAAAGCCGCTCCTACAACATCCCCTCCGCAAAAGTAAACACAGCTTAAAAACCACAAATCGATATTTGCCCCCCGCAGGAGCGGCTTCAGCCGCGATTGGTTGATCAACCATCATCCTCCAACACGCCCGCGATTAACCGATCTAAGCACATCACCCGGCACGGCCCCGATGTTCGCGGCTAAAGCCGCTCCTACAAAACACGCCACTAAACGTTTCCGGGCCGCTGAGGTATGATGTCGCCCTGGTATTTCGATATAACAAAAGCGATGCTCAGTGCATTGTCGAAAAATTAATATGCAAGTTATCTTACTGCTTTCACTCTCGAATATCTTTATGACGATAGCCTGGTACTGGCATCTCAAAGGCGGGATGAACAAGCCTCTGTTTGGTGTTATCTTGCTAAGCTGGATAATCGCGTTTGTTGAGTACTGTCTTGCTGTTCCGGCAAACCGGATTGGCTTTGCTGGTGGCTGGTCCGCTGGTCAATTGAAAGTTGCACAAGAAGCCATAGCCCTGATCGTTTTTGGCATATTCATGGTCACTGTCCTGGATGAGCCCTTGCACTGGAGACACGGTGCTGCATTTACCTGCATCATGGCGGCCGTTGCTTTCCTCTTCGTTGGCAAGTGAACTTATGGGTCTTATCAGACCTTGAGAAGATGTAGGTGGAGACAAAATCGCTGTCAAACAAAAAACCAACGACAGCATCACCTTTGGAGAAAAAGAATGGCTGAATATTTGCAAGACCGTAAAGCAGTAAGCATTCCTGGCTTGATCGCTCTGCGTGAGAAAGGTGAAAAAATCACCATGCTCACCGCTTACGATGCCAGTTTCGCTTCCCTCATGGACCGTTGCGGCGTAGAGATTTTGCTCATCGGTGATTCCCTGGGCATGGTGTGCCAGGGACATGACTCCACCCTGCCAGTGACGCTGCAAGACGTCGCTTATCACACCGCCGCTGTCGCCCGTGGCAACCAAAAAGCCCTGGTCGTTGCTGACATGCCCTTTGGTAGCTATGCCACTCCAGAAGCTGCATTCAACAATGCCGTGCAACTGGTGCAGGCTGGAGCGCAAATGGTCAAGCTGGAAGGCGGCACCTGGCTGCTGCCCACCATCAAGTTTTTAACTGAACGCGCGATACCCGTCTGTGCCCATCTGGGCCTGACACCGCAATCTGTACATCAGTTAGGTGGCTACAAGGTGCAGGGCAAGACTGATGCATCAGCCAGCCTGTTGAAAGCAGAAGCACTGGCCGTACAGGAAGCCGGTGCCACCCTGCTGGTACTGGAAGCAATTCCCGCCAGCCTGGGCAAGGAAGTTACAGATTCTCTGCACATCCCCACCATAGGCATAGGCGCAGGTGTCGATTGCTCAGGCCAAGTATTGGTAATGCATGATTTGCTGGGCGTATTCCCAGGCCGTAAAGCCCGTTTCGTGAAAAACTTCATGGAAGGCCAGACCAGTATTGATGCTGCGGTTCTGGCTTATGTGGCGGCAGTGAAAGACAAATCTTTCCCGGCGCTGGAACATAGTTTCTAAAGTTGGCAAGCTCGTCGACAAGGACTTGTCGACGAGCTTCTCACTGATCAATGCCTGAACTGGTTTGCCAAGTCCAGATCATCGAACAAGCAAAGAAATATCTTCACTCATTTGCTAGTCTGAACTTATTCCGCCAGCGCAGACTGCAAGGACACAGGCTTGCTCGCTTGCGCCATGGGGAACAGCCACCAACGCTTGCCGGTTTGCGGTTCAGCGATATCGACTTCTTCACCCATTTGCGGTGTACTTATCCTCACATCGTGCTGTTTGGCGAGTTCGACTATGCGCTCGAAAGGCTCGTACCAGCTATGCATGGACAAATCAAACGTACCATTATGGATGGGCAGCATGACCTTGCCACGTAAATCGATATGCGCTTGCAATGATTGCTCTGGCTGCATATGCACATCGGGCCACATCTTGTTATAGGCACCGGTTTCTACCATGGTCAGATCGAAGGGGCCGTATTTGTCGCCTATTTCTTTAAAGCCCTTGAAGTAACCAGTGTCGCCGCTGAAGAATATTTTCAGCTCAGGCGTGAGTATGCTCCATGATGCCCACAGGGTCTGGTCGCGGTCATGCAGGCCACGGCCAGAGAAATGCTGGGCCGGTGTGGCGACAAACTGCGTGCCATTGATCCAGGTGCTTTGCCACCAGCCCAGTTGCTGGATTTTGTCTGCATCTATACCCCATTTGATGAGGCGATCACCCACACCTGTCGGTGTCAGGATATGTTCAGTTTTTTTCGCCAGTTGCAGGATAGCGGCGTAATCAAGGTGATCATAATGATCATGAGACAGGATGATGCCCTTGATAGGCGGCAGGTCAGCAATACTGATAGGTGGCTGGTGAAAGCGTTTGGGGCCCATCCACTGGAAAGGTGAGGCACGCTCGGAAAACACCGGGTCAGTCAGCCAGAATTCACCCTGCAATTTCATCAGCATGGTCGAATGGCCGAGGCGATACAGGCTATAGTCTGGCGCAGCCAATAACTGTTCTTTGGTCAGTTCAAACACTGGGATGCTGCCACCAGGCACGGTGTCCCTGGGTTTGTCGAAGAAAAACTTCCACATGATTTTCAGGTTGCCCAGCAAGCCAGGTTCACGCATAGGTGCCTGGTTGACGAAACCTTCAATGGCAGGCTGTGGGGTCACAGTGGGTAACTGCTGGGCATTACTGGGATAAGAAACATAGGCCATGGTGATCAACACTCCTGTCATGAAGAGACTGAATACAAATCGCGAAAATTTGGGCATAAAATGAAAAACTGGCTCACAAATTAATTGCTAGATGACTACTGCAGATTACTGCATCGAATTATTACACTACACAGTGTAGTTTCTAAATTTAGAAAAGTAAACTACTTAGTGTAAAATTCTTTTTATCCGCAGCCTCTCGCTGCAAACCAGTCAAGATTACTTAAATTACAAAATGTCCGAACCCGTACGCCAGACCGACCGCAAACGCGAAGCCATCCTGCAGGCAGCTATCCATGAATTTCGCCTCAATGGTTTCGACGCCACCAGCATGGACAAGATCGCTGCCACGGCTGTCGTCTCAAAACGCACGGTGTACAACCACTTCCCTAGTAAAGACGATTTGTTCGCCGCAATATTGTTAAAATTGTGGCAAAGCGCTGTTTCTCAGGATGATTTTCGCTATCAAGCCGATAAAAACCTGCGCGAACAGCTGGAAACTTTCCTTGGTAACAAGATGCGCCTGATGAGCGACACCAATTTCATCGACCTGGTACGCGTCGCCGTCGCCGCCACCATCCACACGCCGGACCGCGCCCGCGACATGGTAGAGCGCATGAGCAAACGCGAAGAAGGCATCGTCGCCTGGATCAGGGCAGCACAGGCCGATGGAAAACTCAAGGCTGGCGACCCCTACTTCATGGGCGACATGCTGCAAGGACAACTCAAGTCCCTGGCTTTCTGGCCACAGGTTGCGATGGGACAACCCATGCTGGAAGAGCCGCAGCAAAAGGTCTTGATAGAACTGACGGCGGGGATGTTTTTGGGATATTACGGGGTGGCTTGATGCGGGCGGTACAAATGCAGCCCGGTTAGTCCCTGCTTCACCTGGCGCATGCCATGTCTCAGAAAATGACAGAAACATGTCAAACTGATTTGTCATATCATGCCCCTGGTGCCCTCAATGCAGGAACCAAGTCAAGTCAGGGGATATGTGAATGACATCAATACAGCAATCATTGCATAGTGGTACAGCTATCCGCATATGGCCGCTGATTGCCATCCTGGCAATGCACATACTGCTGCTCCTGGCACTGTCTCAACACAATACTCGCCAGACAGATAATGCTGCAAAAGGAACAGACCTAACTTTCCTGACCTCTGTGGCGAAGCAAACCTATCCCTTGATACCAAAAACTGAACAAGAAAAACCCGCACTCCAAAAGCTGCCGCTTACGCCTCCAAAAGAAACCCCGCTTCCAGCTAAGAAATCAGCAACAACAAGCCCTGCATCAGCCGATAAATTGCCTGCGTCTCAGGCGGCAGAAAAATCAAGGACTGATATCACAACAAGTATCGAAGCAGGTGTCGAAGCAGATGCGTCTGCCAAAAGTTCAATCAGTCTTGCGCAGCTGCGCTCACAGGCAACAGTGCTGGCCAGAGAATCGGCACAGAGTGGTGCCAGTGAATCTGGCAATCAGGGCATACTTGGCGATTATTACGGTAGCTATCAAGGCGCTGATACAGGTACGTTTTATATCCACGTTAACCATCAAGGCAATATTCTCGGTAATGCCGACTCGCGCACCGCCCACAGCAGCTTTACCATTACTGGCAAGGTATCGACTGACGGTGTCGTCCAAATGACAGGAAAAGGCCTTGCCGGTTCAGCCAGCTTCGATGGCAAGATCAATCTGGCGACAGGCGCAGTATCTGGTCACTGGAATTTGACAGGTTTTGGAAAAGGACAATTCAGCGGGCAACGTGCTAAAGCTGTGGGTAGCAGGGCTTATTGATGCGATAGTCCAAGGCCGCATAAAGAGATTGATAGAATTTTGTGAGCCGCGGAGCATAAACATAGGTATGTCAGGTAGGTCCGATTAGCTTGCGTAATCGGACGCATGCAAGTCGCCGCTAACAACTCAGTTAAACATAAGTGCTATACATAAATTAAAAAATGCATTTCTCTGACAGCTTGAGGATGACGATCTAAAATACTTATTGTGATGCACAACATGCGTACGATTACGCTTGCGCTAATCGTACCTACCGACCGTTTTCTCAGAAAACTGAATCGAAGACCAAGTAATTCACATCATCTCATATGAAATTAATCAAACAACTCATCCTCTGTCCGATATTTTTCTTTAGCTTATCTGCCTGCGATTCGCATATGAGGGTTTCTGGAAAAGTCGTAGATGAAAATGGAGCACCGGTCGTAGGAGCAAAGGTATGGTTGATCTTTGCAAATTGGGTCAGTGATTCTGTAACTGACAAAAACGGAGAGTTCTTCAATGCAAGGACGCATGGCGGCAGTCAAAATGTAAACTTACTCGTCTCAAAAGAAGGCAAGCAGTTGTACTACGAATCCATCGACAGCGACAAATCGAAAGTTAGCAAAACCATAGTCCTGAAAAAAGGAAGTCAGTCAGAATTACGAACTCCTGAACATGAATGATAAATCTGCCTATCGTTAATGTACGGCGTATTTACTAAGAGTCAGAAAATTTCCATGCCAAAATACAAAATGGAAACGTGTCATTGGTTTTCGCTCTCTCCAATACTGGAATTTGCTGTCTATTGGATTGTGTTCGCACAACAGAAGCTGCCCTGACATGTACCTGTGCAATTGAAAGCGGATAATATCCATAAGTATCGTATTTCAGGTTTAGCGCAAAATTCTTTGACTGCCTGATCAATTGTGATGAGTATGAACGCGTATCACACGCATATTGACCATGTTGACTTGAACGCGCAATGACCGTCTCCGGATCACATTTCATGATGACTTTATCGAAAAATTTCCGGCTATTCACATGATCTAACGTAAGTAGTGGTGCATTTTCTGCCGAATCTGACTCATCCTCAATTTGGACTGACTGTTTTTTGCGACAATAGTCCAATATGATCGTCTGCCTCGCTCCAGGGATGACAAGTTCGTGCTCAGGCATCGTCTGTTTATCATTGATTTTTAGCATAGTTGCATCGACCGCTGGCGCATGAACTCCATCTGCCAGGAAAACTACGAATGCATAGTCAGCAGTACTTGCAAGCGTGAGATGCATATCCACTACATATCTCGGAGGACTTTGCAGTGTAAATATTTCATACTCCTGCCACTTACCGCCTAAAGGAGATTGCAGAAATTCTCGGTAAGCATCTAAATCTTTTAAAATACCACCAAGATACCCATCACTTCCCTCATTAATTGAGCCTGGATGTCCGATCAGAAGTGCAACGCGTTTTATCCCCTGATGATGCCGGTTAATGAAGAGTTGCGATGCTTTTAAAAACAAAGCTCCCAAGCCTTTCAAATAATTCCTATTAACAAAAATTTGGGATGCCCTTAACAGGGAAAGCTTGAAGTTTTTCATGCGGTATGGATTCACGGCGAATTGGAACTACTGCATTCTGTACGAAAGACAGGATTGAGTGCAAGGCAGTTGCCATCTTTTTTATTTTTTCGGGATCAGAACTACTTCACTAAACATATAGCCCATGTAGGTCCAATTAGCCCTGCGGAATCCGACGCATGTAAATCGCTGCTAATAACTCATTAACGTAGGGCGCAATGCAATGTGCTGCATGGTGTTTCAAGATTCCGGGGTGAATATTTATGCCGTGTGTGATACGCCCTAGGACTGATCAAGAAGGTTTAATGAACACAATTTTCCAGGATATGAAATAAAGCCCTCAATTCTGATTTTTCTGACTAACAGATATCATTTCCAAGTAGTCACCCGCTACCCAGAATCCAAGTTCTGCCGAACGCCTTATAAAACGCAGCCCTTGTTCTTTGTCGAAATCATCCTGCATATACATCAATCCAAAAGTATATAAAGCTTCTGGGTGTTCAAGCCGCACAGCCTGATCAAGCCAATACATCTGTTGCTCTGGATTTGCCTTCAAACCACACCATCCATATTTCCATAGACAGGACAAATGAAATTGCGCTTCTGAATGCCCTTTGCTGGCTGCCAGGGTATAAAACTCAACCGCCTTTTTTTCATCGCATTGAATGCCATTTCCATACTGATAGCTGCTAGCCAATTTATAACTAGCGCCAGCATCACCTTCCTGAATTTGGCGTCTGAGCAAGAAGAAATATTTTGAGTACCAGATTGTCGATAGCGCTTCATCCTTTGCGACATCGTCATTACCATCTGCATACATATAAGCCAGGCGTACACATGCCTCTGGAATTTCCAAAGCAGCCAATTGTTCCAGCAAGGGCAGTGCATGTTTATAGTCAAGTTCACCGCATGCAGCAAGCGCCTGCGTCATCATGTCTTGCGTATTCAGTTGCTTTGTCATTTGCCTGGTTTTCTCAACTTCATTGTTTCTCCAACACCGCCAGCATCGCCCTCAGCCCTTCATTCAAACGCTTCAAATCCGCAGCACTCAAACCAGACATGATGCGCCTTTCATTTTCCACATGAGCAGCCACCGCACGGTCTACCAAATCTTTACCTGTATCCGTCAATTGCACCAGCATGCTGCGGGCGTCGTCGGGGTTTTGCAGGCGTAGTATCCAGCCGCTGGCTTCGAGTTTTTGCAGTCTGTGGGTCATGGTGCCGGAGGTGACCATGAGTTTGGAGAACAGGTCGGTCGGGCTCATGCAGAAGGTGGCGCTGGACCGTCGCAGCGTGGCCAGCATGTCGAATTCCCAGGCGCTCATGCCGAAGCTGCTGAAGGTGGCTTCCAGTTCGCGCCCCAGCAAGTCACTGCAACGGCGCAGGCGGCCTATGTTTTCCATGGGGCTGCAATCGAGGTCTGGCCTGGCATTGCGCCACTGCTCCAGTATCTTGTCGACTGCATCCATTGTCTTTTCGCCCATCTTGCTTGCTCCCTGATTATTTATTCTTTGCAGGCGTCCATTATATGCGCTGGCTGCTGCGCCTCCTTGTCCATGCCTTGAAAGACCACACGCGGCATGGGGAATTTATCTTGATATCAAGATAGTTTGTGCTACCATGATTTATCTTGAACTCAAGACATTATCATGAAAACTGCAAATATGCCTTCCCGACTTAACTTCTGGCTTGATACCTTCTTGACTGCACTGGCACCTGCCATCTGGGGCTCGACTTATATCGTCACTACGCAATTCTTGCCGCCGGACCGGCCATTTACAGCCGCCCTGCTGCGCTGCCTGCCCAGCGGGATTTTGCTGGTGCTGTTTTGCAAGCGTCTGCCCTTGTCGCGTGAATGGGGGCGTTTGCTGGTGCTGGCTGCACTGAATATAGGTTTCTTCCAGGCGCTGCTGTTCATTGCTGCTTATCGCCTGCCGGGTGGCATGGCTGCCGTCATTGGCTCCATACAACCTTTGCTGATCATGGCAATGGCCTGGTTGCTGGACAAACGCAGGCCAGCGGTAGTGACAATCACGGCCAGCATCTTTGCGGTGCTGGGCATGGCGGCGCTTTTGCTGTCTGCCACCGCTGTCATGGATGCCGTCGGTCTGGCTGCTGCAGCAGCAGGGGCGATTTGCATGGCGGGCGGCACGTATTTGTCGCGCCGCTGGCAAAGCAGTTTGCCGGTATTGGCGTTCACCGGCTGGCAGCTTTTACTGGGTGGTTTGATCCTGCTGCCTTTGAGCTTGCTGGTGGATGCACCACTCCCTTCACTGAATCTGACGCAGATACTGGGCTATGCCTATCTGTCCATCGCTGGTGCCTTGCTGGCTTACAGCCTGTGGTTCCGCGGCATAGCGCGCTTGTCACCGGTTGCTGTGTCTTCTCTGGGTTTATTAAGCCCTATCACTGCCGTCATCCTGGGCTGGGTTGTGCTGGATCAAAGCATGCGCGGGATGTCACTGGCGGGTTTATTGATCGTTCTTGCCAGCGTCATCGTCGTGCAAAAAAGTATGCGTAGCCAGGCCTAAAATTTTTATCACTCTCTTCTACATCAAGGAAAACAAAATGCACCCATCCATACAAGAAATTATCGAGTCTCGCGTCTCTGCCAATAATTATGACTCCAGCCGCAAACTCAGCAATAGCGAGATCAGCGAACTGGTGCGCCTGGCGACGCTGGCACCTTCTGCCTATAACTTCCAGAACTGGAAATTTTTGGCGGTTGTCAGCGATGAAGCCAAACAGCGTTTGCAGGCGGCGGCGTTTAATCAGCAAAAGGTCAACGATGCTGCTGTAACTTTCATTATCTGCGGCACCTTGAATGCGCACACGCAACTGGAACCTGCCTTGCGCCCTGCTGTTAATGCCGGAATCATTGATGACAAAATGCTGACAACATGGGTAGGCATGGCAGAGCAAAGTCATACTAATAATGCTGTGCTGCAAAGGGATGAAGCATTACGCTCAGCATCACTGGCGGCGATGACCCTGATGCTGGCAGCACAGGGCAAGGGGCTGGCATCTTGCGCCCTGAGTGGCTTTGATGCAGATGCGGTGTCACGTGAATTTGATTTGCATGAGACAGAAATCCCGGTCATGCTGCTCACGGTGGGTTATGCGGCGCCAGGCAACTGGCCGCAAAAACCGCGCAAGCAGTTGCATGAAGTGATGCAACTGATCTGAGGAATTACCAGGGCAGCGTCTCTCCAGCATAGGTATAAAACTCGCCCGATTGTGCAGGCTGCATGCTGTCGATCACAGCCAGCATTTCACTGGCTGCCTGTGACACAGGGCGGCCTATGCTGGCACCGCGAAAAGGCTGTGACAATGCGGTGTTGACCGTGCCGGGATGCAGGGCAAATAACACTGCATTGGGATGGGTGCGCTTGAGTTCTATGGCGGCAGTCCTGATCATCATGTTCAGCGCCGCCTTGGATGCGCGATAACTATACCAGCCGCCAAGGCGGTTATCTTCTATGCTGCCAACCTTGGCGGACAACATGGCCATGACGCCTCTTTGCTTGTCGAGCAGGGGAGTAAAGTGACGCAGGAGCATGGCCGGACCAAAAGTATTGACGAGGAAGGTCGCCTGCATTTGTTCATACTGCAAATCGGCCAGTTTTTTCTCGGGCATAAAGTCAGCAGTATGCAATACGCCGGTGGCATTGATGATGAGATGAAAAGGGCCACGCTGTTTCATCGCAGACGCTGCTTCAGCAATGCTGGCTTCATTAACAAAGTCGAGTGCTGGCTGGCTTTGGCGGTGCAGGCATTCAATGATGGCGCAATTATTTTGCTCGCGCAACAAGTCCACAAACGCTGCACCTATGCCGCCAGATGCGCCGATAATTAATGCCCTGAAATTCTGTGGGAACGAAGGTAATAGCGTATCTGGCATCACACCCATCCTTGCTTCCACATTGTCGTGTCAGCCAGTTCACGCCAGGCGATCTTGCGTTTGGCCTTGGTATACACGGCTTCGAGTTCAACAAATTCCACCTGGGCATTAATAACGACCTGCCCTTCTTGCAACTCAGGCAAATAGACTTTACTGACCAGAAAATGCTTTTGCTTTGCAACGACCTGCACTGCAGTCCATTTGGATAGCATGAGCTTGTTTGGCTGTATGGGATTCATTTTTTGGCTTTCAGATGGTGCTACATCTACTTAAAGATCATCTAGTCTGGCACGTATGTCTATTGCCCGGTCGCGCAGCGCTTGCAAGACATCTTTATCCATTTTCCTGAGTTGCGGGTAGACCATGCCTATGCGCGGGTTGCTGGATAACTTGTCTTCATTGCGGGCAAAAAAATCCCAGTACAGGGCATTGTAGGGGCAAGCATTATCGCCAGTGCGCTGCTTTTTATCGTAGTGACAGCCCTTGCAATAGTCGCTCATTTTGTCGATATAGGCAGCGGCTGATACATAAGGCTTGGTCGCCAGCATGCCACCATCAGCAAACTGGCTCATGCCCAGTGTATTGGGTAACTCTACCCATTCGAATGCATCAATATAAATACCCAGATACCAGCGATGTACCTGTTGTGGCTGCAGACCCGCCAGCAAGGCAAAATTGCCGATGACCATCAGGCGCTGTATGTGGTGGGCATGAGCATGTTCCAGCGATTGCGTGATGGCGCTGGAGAGGCAACGCATTTTTGTTTTGCCAGTCCAGAACCATGAAGGTAATTCTGCCTCATGCGCAAAGAAATTATGCTCTGCATAGCCGGGCATTTGCGCCCAGTAGATACCACGTACATATTCGCGCCAGCCCAGTATCTGGCGTATATAGCCTTCTACCGCAGGCAAGGCGGCATGACCTGCCCAGAGTGCGGCGTCGACCTTGCTGACCACTTCTTGCGGATGCAGCATTTTGACATTCAGAGCAAAAGAAATCAGTGAATGAAACAAGCGCCATGACTTGCTGCTCATGGCATCCTGGAATTCACCAAAATGCGGCAAGGCATGCCGGATAAAGGCATCGAGTTGGTCCAGTGCTTCTGCCCGGTTCAGCGGCCAGGAAAAGTTAGCTGCATTTGCCTCGCCAAAGCTATTGATGCCTGCCTGCTGTATGGTTTTCCACAAGGCTGAATGGTCATGTCGTGGCCGGAAATCTGCCGGTTCCCAGGGTATGCCTGGCCAGGCTTTGCGGTTGTCGTGGTCATAATTCCACTGGCCGCCGACTGGTTTGTTGGCCTCTTCCAGCAAGACCTGATGCTTGACGCGCATGTGGCGATAGAAATTTTCCATCAACCATTTCTTGCGGCCTTCAAACAGGATGGCGGCTTCATCACGGCGGGTAAAAAAGTGTTCACTGCTGCGCATGCGGCAGTTGATCTTGCTGGCGTCGCTGTAAGCTGCAAGTTGTGCATCGAGCCTGAATTCGTCAGGTTCCTGATACTCAAACTGGCTGCATTGATAACGTGCCAGCAGCCAGTCGAGATTGGCTGCCAGTGATTGCGTATTGTCCGCATCATTTATCGCCAGATAATGCAGGCGATGACCAGCAGCCCGGAGTTGCTCAGCCAGCTCGCGCATGGCGGCGAAGATGGCGATAATTTTTTGCGCATGATGGAGGACGTAATCTGTCTCTTGACGGATTTCCATCATGACGTAAACCACATCGTCAGAAATTTTACTGAACCAGCTATGTTCAGGATTGAGCTGATCACCCAGGATCAGGCGCAAAGTCGTCGCGGCTGTAGTGGCGGTTTTGGATGCAGTGGATATATTGGGTACAGCAGATTGCATGGCGTATTCCAATTTGGTAACAGCGCTCAAGCCTGAGGCTTGCTATTACCATTGCTGCGGCAACGCTGGGAACAGTACTTGACCTCGTCCCAGACTTTCTCCCACTTTTTGCGCCAGTTGAATGGCAAGCCGCAAGTCTGGCAAAGTTTGCTGGGCAAGTCTGATTTTTTTCGCATCTTCATTTGGATAGCCTCTGCAAGAAGATACCGCGATCATGCAAATGTGTAGATAGCTGCATTATGCAGCCATCTATAATGCTTACCGCTTATTTTGCTACTTCATCATAACGTGCCAGACTGGATTCCAGATGCGGTGCCAGTTCGTCAGCAGAGCTGACTGTCATGCCCAGTTCACTGAGCAAACCATCACGCAAGCCATATACCCAACCATGTACGGTTACTGGCTGACCACGGTCCCAGGCATCTTGCACGATGGTGGTCTGGCACAGGTTGACGACTTGTTCAATGACATTCAATTCGCACAGGCGTTCGCTTTGTTGCTGCAAAGACAGTGCCTCACCCAGGTATTTTTCATGCTTTTGATGCACGTCCTGTACATGGCGCAACCAGTTATCGGCCAGGCCAACACGGCGCTTGGTCAATGCGGCATGTACACCTGAGCAACCATAATGGCCGCAGATGATGATATGTTTGACTTGCAGCACTTCTATCGCGAATTGCAATACAGACAGGCAATTCAGGTCAGAGTGAACAACGACGTTGGCAATATTGCGGTGGACAAATAATTCGCCGGGCAAGAGGCCAAGTAATTCATTTGCTGGAACGCGGCTGTCAGAGCAGCCTATCCATAAGTATTCAGGGCTTTGCTGTGCAGCAAGTTTCTTGAAGAAATCAGCATCTTTTGCCGTAATGGCAGCAGCCCAGTTGCGGTTGTTTTCAAATAATTGCTGTGGAGTCAATCCAGTGTTGCTTGTTGCGTTCATGCTCTCGCCCATTTATTTTAGACAGGCGAGATTCTAACCGTATTGGCGTTTGCCTGCATAATATATCCTGACATGCTAATCTGGCATGGTCGATCTGACATGGCAATCCTTGCAAGAAACAAACTTCCAGTGATGGAGATGGAGTTCAGGCATGATCTCAGGCAAGACAATCGTAATTTGGCTTTATGCATTTGGCATGTTTTGCCTCGGCGTCACAGCCCCTGTCACTGCCAAGGCGCAGCAAAAAAGCTTGCGTATTGCCACTTTTGGTCAGGGTGGCCCCATGGAAAAAGCCGCGGCTGCCTATCTGACTGAACAATATAAAAAGCTGGGCGTGCAGCTTGAGTTCGTCAACCTGCCCGGCAACCGCGCCTTGCAAGAATCAAATAACGGACGACTGGATGGTGAACTCATGCGCAAGGCAGGGCTGAGTGTGGAATACCCTAATCTCTTGCAAATTCTGGTGCCACTGGCGACCACCAACACAGTCGCTTTTGCCCTGAGTAAAAGCATAGATGTTGATAAGGGCTGGGACAGTTTGCGTGAACACAGTTTTTCATATGAAACCGGCACCAAGCTTATAGAACAAAACACCCAGGGGTTTAGTACCGGCCATGCCGAACAAAATATCAAGGCAGCCTTCCGGCAAATGTTGAATAAGAGAGTAGAGCTGATCGTCATTGATGAACAGGCTGGCTTGCAGCTGGTGAAAGAAATGGGGCTGGAAGGCACGGTACATATGCTGACACCAGCAATCAGCACCACCCCGCTCTACCACTACCTGCATAAAAAACATGCGGCCCTGGCAAACAAGCTGGAAATCATGTTACGCAAAAATCACTGATCCAGACTGGAGCGCTGTTTTTGTAAAAAGCGCCGTACTGCTGCATCCGGTTCCAGCCCTATGGCAATATCATAAGCCTGTCGGGCCTGCTCCACCTCACCCGCACTTCTTAGCAAATGCGCCCGCGCCGCCCAGTAAGCCTGATAATTTTGCAGACGCGGCTGTACCTGTACCGTGGGCAATATATCCAGCGCTACTTGCGGGCCAAGGGTTTCTGCCACGGCGATGGCATGGTTGATGGCGACTACCGGCGAATCAGTCATACGCATCAACTGCGCATAGAGTTGCACTATGGCTGGCCAGTCCGTCTGCCCACTAAAGCGCCGGGCAACATGGGCAGATTGTATGGCGGCTTCCAGTTGATAACGCCCTGCCTGTTGCAAGACACTGGCACGTTTCAGGATTTTTTCAGCGGCGTGTATCAGTTTGCCATCCCAGAGCTGGGTATCTTGCTGAGCCAGTGGCACATACTCACCACTGGCATCACGCCTGGCGGGCCGTCGTGATTCTGTATACAGCATGAGTGCAAGCAAACCCAGGGATTCTGGTTCATCCGGTTTCAGGGCAGCCAATAAATCGGCCAGCCAGATGGCCTCATCTGCCAGACTGGTTTGCCCTTCTGCGCCTGCAAGATCTGCCCAGCCTGCGGTATAAACGGCATAGATGGCATCGTTGATGGCATCCAGTCTTGCTGTGATGACGCTCTGGTCGGGTATCAATAAGGGAATGCCAGAGTCACGTATCTTGGCTTTCGCCCGCACCAGCCTTTGTGCCATGGTGGCGGGCGACACCAGAAAGGCTGAGGCTATGGCTGCCGCGTCCAGGCCCAGTATGGTTTGTAAAATCAGCGGTGCCCGCATGCTGGCATCAATGGCTGGATGGGCGCAGGCAAACATCAGGGCCAGGCGCTGGTCGGGTATAGCAGCGCTGTCGACCTCCTCCATCAACTCATCGCTGAGCAAGAGTAAATCTGGCAAGGCTGCTGCCCGGGTTTGCCGCTGGCGGGCACCATCGATCATGGCACGTCTGGCCACGGTCAATAACCAGGCTTCTGGCTTTGCCGGTATGCCAGTCTGCGGCCAGTATTGCAGGGCATTTTCAAAAGCCGTGGACAGGGCATCTTCTGCCCAGGCCACGTCATGCGAACGTGCCGACAGGATAGCAACCAGCCGCCCATAACTGTTACGGGCGGCTGCCTCGGCTGCCTGTGCTACCTTCGCAGCCTTTTCTACTTCGCCAGCAACAGTCAGGCTGCTGCCGTGCATTCGTCGCCAGACATGTTTTCTGTAGGCCAGATCGGTCTGACTTCGATAGAACCATAAGCAGCACCCGGGCAACGCGCCGCCCAGTGCAAGGCTGCATCGAGGTCGGCCACATCGATGATGTAAAAGCCACCCAGTTGTTCCTTGGCCTCGGCATAAGGGCCGTCCAGCACCGTGGTCTTGCCTTCACGCACACGTACCGTGGTTGCCTTGGTCGACTCACGCAAACGCTCACCAGCTACCAGCGCGCCTGCCTGTATCAACGCTTCAGTATAGGCACCATAGGCGGCAATCATCTGTACCATGTCGGCATCAGGAATTTGTTGCTCTTCGGCTTCATTTGCAGCGATCAATAACATGTATTGCATGACTTTCTCCTCTTC
Organism: Undibacterium pigrum; assembly: GCF_003201815.1. Classification (GTDB taxonomy): domain Bacteria; phylum Pseudomonadota; class Gammaproteobacteria; order Burkholderiales; family Burkholderiaceae_D; genus Undibacterium; species Undibacterium pigrum. The sequence continues at coordinate 223,444 of NZ_QJKB01000005.1, read as the reverse complement.
AATAGTCAACGGGCAGGATGCGCCGTCATGACAATGACGTTTGGGATACAGGCAAATCGACAAAGCGCCAAAAATATTTTATAGGTTTAATCGGATAACAATACAAGATGAAGTTTTATTATCCGCGCGCCGGTATCAACAAGCCTCTTTGCACCGCAGGACGCCCGACAAACTCGGCCAGGGCGCGCTGCACATGCGGGAAGTCATTTATGCCCACAAGTTCACCCGCTTCGTAAAAGCCAATGAGATTGCGTATCCAGGGGAAGATGGCAATGTCTGCGATAGTGTAGGTATCACCCATGATCCACTTGCGATCAGTCAGGCGCTGGTTGACTACAGACAGCAGGCGTTTGGATTCTGCCACGTAACGATCGCGCGGGCGTTTGTCTTCGTAAGTTTTTCCTGCGAACTTATTGAAGAAGCCAAGCTGACCAAACATGGGGCCTATGCCACCCATCTGGAACATCAGCCATTGTATGCATTCATAACGCTTTGCCGCATCAGTGGGGATGCACTGCCCGGTCTTGTCTGCCAGATACAGCAGGATGGCACCGGATTCAAACAGGGCCAGTGGTTTATCGCCTGGGCCTTGCGGGTCAATGATGGCGGGGATTTTATTATTCGGGTTCAGCGACAAAAATTCTGGCGAGGTCTGGTCATTGGTCTCAAAATTGACCAGATGTGTTTCATACGGCAGGCCAATTTCTTCCAGCATGATGGAGACTTTGACGCCATTCGGTGTCGGCAGTGAATACAGTTGCAGGCGTTCAGGATGTTGTGCTGGCCATTTTTGATTGATGGGAAAATTGCTGATGACAGAGCTGGACATGGTGTTTCCTTCCTGGGTTGATCTAAAGGCAGCCTTGAGGCGCAGAAACCAGATGCTAATCCATTTATGAAATTTCTGCGCAGGGCTGCAATATAGCTGATGGCAAGAGTCAGGTATTTGGGCTAAGCTGCACGACTTGTGCCGTAATCCAATGATTAGCCCCATGCTCAGGACCATTTTTATACGACTGCTGTTTGTTATCGCATTGATCGCCATCGTCCTGGGACTGGCACGCTATTTGAGCAAAAGCAGCAGCAATATTGCGCCTGAAGACCTGCTGGCGAAAGTGGGCGTGATCAACAAACCTGCTCCGACTTCCTTTGACTGGCAAGCCGAACTGGACGTGCACGCAGGTGTACCCGATGTCGACAGCAGTTATTTCTCTGACCCTTATGCGGTCGCTATAGACAAACAAGGCACTATTTTTGTCAGTGATGCGGGTGAACATAACCAGATTTTGAAGATCGGCGTTGATGGTGCAGTTGCGCCCTATGCTGGTTCTGTAGAAGGCTTTGCCGATGGCAAGGCTGATCTGGCAGCTTTCAATACGCCGTCTGGCATTGCGCTGGATGGCAAGGGTAATTTGCTGGTGGCGGATACAGGCAATCACGCGATACGCAGTATCAGCCCTGAAGGCATGGTGACGACATTGGCAGGCAATGGCGAACCCGGCCATCGTGATGGTACAGGTGCTGAGGCACAATTCAATGGCCCGGTTGGTATAGCCGTGGATGCGGCTGGCAATATTTATGTGGCCGATACCTATAATGACCGCATACGCAAGATCAGCCCGGATGGCCAGGTCAGCACACTCGCCGGAGGCAATGGCTCTGGCTATCTGGATGGCGAGGCGGCCGCTGCGCTGTTTGATACGCCTACAGGGCTGGCAATCAATAGCAAGGGCGACATCCTCATCACCGACAGCAAAAATGACGCCATACGCAGGCTGAGCAAGGATGGGTTAGTTACCACCCTGGCCCGTGCACTGGATGATGAAGACAAGCCCCTGATGCGCCGCCCTTTGAGCATCATTTCGACATACGACGATCATCTGTACGTGGGCGAAGGCGGCAAGGGGCGCATCATACAGATTTCTCCCACAGGTGAAATGCGTGGCGTGACTGGTGTGGGTATCAATTTTGAAGCTGGGGATGAAAAGGCCATACGCTTCTTGCAGCCGACTGGCATAGCGCTGAATGGCAAAGGTGGCCTGCTGGTCAGCGATTCCGCCCGCCTGCAATTGGTGAGCCTGCATAGCAAAGGCATGCCTGACAGCATGGCCGGACAAAAACCGGCAGCGCCAGCCACTATGCAGGAAATAAAAAATACCCGTCTTGATGACGAGATCAAATCCTACCCATGGCCCATCAAGCCACAAAAATCACCGCATGAAGTCGTCGGCACCATGGGTGAAGTACGTGGCAACTATGATGGCGAAAGCCGTGATCACTTCCATGGAGGACTTGATGTGCAGGCAAACATGGGCACAACCGTGTATGCCATCGCCAGCGAAAAAGTGCGCGGCACCAGCAGTAGCTGGGGCTACTCTGGTCTCAGCGAAGGCATCAAGCTAGACAGCATGGCTTACATTCACATGAAGGTAGGGCGCACTGCCAAAGATGTGCTGATTGATGACGATAAATTTCAGCTACAGACTAATGCAGAAGGCAAAGCCTATGCAGTGCGTGTCAGGCGCGGCACCCGCTTCAAGACTGGCGACGCACTGGGCAGTATCAACCGCATGTTCCATGTGCATCTGGAACATAATCACGCGGGCCTCAAAATCAATCCGCTGCAACTGAACTTCCCCGGCCTGGTAGATACCGTCGCACCTGAGATAGAAGACATCACTATCGTTGATGGCAGCGGTAAAGAGATCAAGGACAAACAGCAAGGCCGACTGCTCCTGTCTAGCCAGGTCAAGGATTATGGCATCGTCGTTGATACCTATGACCAGGTAGACGGCAACGCCAAGCGCCGTCGTCTGGGCTTGTACCAATTGGGTTATCAACTCTTGTACACCGACGGCAGCCCCGTGCCCGGCTATGAAAGCCCGCGTATGACCATGGAATTCAATGCCCTGCCACCTGACCGTGAAATGGTCAAATTATTGTATGCAGAAGAAAGCGGCATCACGGTGCATGGCGCAAAGAAAACCCGCTTTTTGTACATGGCCAGCAATTCGGTCAAGGATGGCATTGCTAAAAAAGGCAGCTGGGATGTCAGCAAGCTGGCGCCTGGCAATTATGTCTTGCGTATCCATGCGGCGGACTTTGCGGGGAATGTGGCGAAGGATAATCGTGATTTGAGATTTACGGTGGAGTAATGCTTTTGTAAGCACACAGTAACTAAGCGCTGAACAATTACCTACCACATTAAAGATATTACCAATTCTTCACGATGCAGCATATTCACATAGCTCGCTTACTTTTCTTCGCTGTTTTGATGCAGCTAACTTGCCCTGCATTTGCAGAGATTGTTCCTGAGTCGGGTGGACATGGTAGTGTTTATTTCGGAAAATACGAACCGAAAGAACCAAAATCGCTGGCAGATATCCCACAGCCTGTAGCCGCAAAACTTATTCAGCACCTGAAAAAACGCCTGGGCGAAGCGCAATATGCACATTTGAAATTTGCAGGTGGCCAGGTGATAAACGCAAAAGAGTTACGTAAAAAAGAACCAGACTCCAAGGACTATCAATGGGAAATTCCAGCCTATATATTGCAATTCGATTTTGAACTGCCTGGTACACCCAAAGTCATTTTTCCTGTTGAAATTTCACTCAGATCAGACGCAAGTATAATAGAAGAAATTAATCTGCCCGCTTATGCCAACTCAACAGAAAAACAAGTATTTCATTCTTTCAAAGAATTAATGGGCGTCATCGCCAAAAAAGGGTTTCATGAAAAAAACATGGCTTACAAGCTCGAGTACAATGAAAATGAGGTCCTCATCAAGAAAAGCATGTTCGAGAAAAACATGACTGTCAGGCTCGAATACGATAAAGAACTTGATACTCTCGCTTGGAGATATACCAAGATATTATCGGACAACGGCTACAGTACACAGATGGAATCCATACTGGTCAACGCGTATTCTGGAAAAATTATCCGGACCACACAATCCCGTGCTATTCGTTGAAGTGAGGTGCCAGGTCTGGCACCTCTCGCACTGAAAATCAGCCAGCAATCAACCCGCCACGCCCAAAATCACGCTCGAAGCCTTGAACAAACCTGTCACCGTGCCGCCTACGACGAGGCCCATGCTGGTCGCACTTTCATTGGTGATGATGGCAGCCAGAGTCGCGCCACCTGCCAATTCGACCACCACTTCGGTATTGACTGCGCCTGGCAGAATTCGGCTGATGTTGCCTGTGAGCTGGTTGCGGGCGGAGAGCCTGGCTTTGCGGTCTTCTTCCATGAGTATGATGGAAGACGCTTTGATCAACGCAAAGGCTTCTGCCCCGATTTGCAAACCCAGTTCCTGCGTGCTTTCATGCGTAATGATGGCGACAATCTTTTGGCCGCCGGCTATTTCAAGTTCAATTTCATCATTGATGGCACCGGGTTTGACCTGGCTGACTTTGCCGAGGAACTGGTTGCGTGCGCTGGTTTTCATATTCATTTTCCTGATGAGTAAAAAGTCGTCGGCAATGCCCACGGCCTGCCGGTCTAGCTGGGCGATGAAGTCGCGGTGTTCCTGTTCTATGATCCTGAAATTATTGACTAGTTGTTCGCCGCGCTTCGTCAGTCTTGTACCACCGCCGCCCTTGCCACCTGTCAGGCGTTCCACCAGGGGTTCACCTGCGAGATTATTCATGGTGTCGATGGCATCCCAGGCAGCTTTATAACTCATTTTGACTGCCTTGGCGGCCTGGGTGATAGAGCCGCTCTCGGCAAGCTGGGCCAGCAGGGCGATGCGACTTTGCCCGCCTAGGTTTTCTCCGTCGACTGTCATCCAGACTGAGCCCTGCAGGGTAATTTCTTTATTCTTTGCATTCATCTGTTAATGCCCTTTTTGGCTGTCATGCAGCATATATTGTGCTATCAACGAGTTTGCCATCCTGCAAATTCAATACCTGCTCACCAAACACCTGGGCATCTTCTGCATCATGGGTGATGAGTATCATTGGGATATTCAACTGCCTTTGCAGCGTGTCCAGCTCCTTTCGCATACTGATGCGCAGGGGCTGGTCGAGGGCAGCGAAAGGCTCATCAAGCAAAAGTGCACGCGGCTCGGCGATCAGGGCGCGGGCCAGGGCTGTCCTCTGTTTTTGTCCGCCTGATAATTCATGTGGCATTTGCCTGGCCAGGGCTTTTATCTGCAGGGCTTCCAGCCAGTAGTCTACTTTTTCATCCTGCACTTTGGCAGATGGGTTGCGCCAGCCCTGACTGAGACCAAAGGCAATATTCTGTGCAACGTTCAGATGCGGGAACAGGGCATAGTCCTGGAACAGATAAGCCAGTTGCCGACGCTGTGGCGGCAGGTTGATGCGAGCTGTCTGGTCGAACAGGGTATTACCCGCCACATGGATATAACCAGTATCGGGTGTCATCAAACCGGCAATGGCTTTGAGCACCAGGCTCTTGCCTGCACCGGACGGCCCGAGTATGACGAGACGCTGGCTGTCGCTGCGAACCACGACATCAAGTTCAAAACTGCGCTGGCCAGATTGCAGGCGCTTGTGTATGTGCAGGTCAAATTGCATCATGTCCTTTCACATGCGGTTGGCGATGCGGCCAGGTGCCAGCTTGCCCGCCAGCAGCAAGACTGCAATACAGACTGCCGAGGTCAGCAAGACCAGGGTATTGGCAACATCGTCCTGCCCGGCCTGCACTGCTTCATAAACCGCAATCGACAAAGTCTGAGTCTTGCCGGGTATGCTGCCCGCCACCATCAGGGTTGCACCAAACTCACCGAGGGCGCGGGCAAAGGCCAGCAAGACGCCCGCCAGTATGCCGCGCCATGCCAGTGGCAAAGTCACGCGGAAAAAGATTGCCATTTCAGGAGTACCCAATACTCTGGCGGCCTGCTCCAGTTGTCCATCTACCGCTTCAAAGGCAGCCCTTGCCGGTTTGAATACCAGCGGGAAAGCAACGATGGCTGCGGCAATGACAGCGCCCTGCCAGGTAAAAATGAAACTGAAACCAAAATGATCTTGCAGCCATGCACCCAGCGCGCTACGCCGCCCCAGCAAGACCAGCAGGTAATAACCAAGTACCGTCGGTGGCATGACCATGGGCAGGGTCAGTATGGTATCGAGCAGGTCACGGCCAGGAAAGCGTTTGCGTGCCAGCAGATACCCCACGCCTATGCCAAAAATCAAATTCAGCAGCGTGGCCCAGCCCGCGACTTTCAATGACAATAGCAGGGCTGTCCATGCTGGATTCATCTATAACCTTATTTTTTACGGCTTCTGAAAACCGTATTTCGTCAGGATAGCCTGACTTTGCGGCAAGAACAAAAAGGCGATAAAGCGTTTGGCTTCTTCAGCATTGCTGCTGGCCTTGATTTTAGCAACAGGATAAGTGACAGGCATATCCAGCGCTACATCCATGACCACTTTGACCTTGTCCTTCATGATGGCAGCATCTGTGGCATAGACAAAACCACTCTCGACTTCGCCACGGGCAACATAGTCCAGCGACTGGCGCACGTTCTGGGTATAGATGGCCTTGGCTTCCAGCGCAGGCCAGAGTTTTGCAGCCGTCAGCGCATGCTGGGTATAGCGCCCGACTGGCACGCTGGCTGGGTTGCCAATGGCAATACGCTTGACGCCAGCCTGGTTCAGGTCTTCCAGGCGCTTGATGGACAAGGTACTGTCTACGGGCGCAATCAGCACCAGGGTATTTTTAACGAAATCACGGCGGTCGGCAGGAATCACCAGTCCCTGCTTTTGCGCTTCATCCATGCTCTCCTGATCTGCCGAGGCAAACACATCAACCGGTGCGCCTTTGGCAATTTGTTGCAAGAGCGCACCGGACGCACCAAAGTTCAGCGAGACCTTGGCTTCAGGATATTGCGACTGATAATTTTGTGCGATTTCCTTGAAGGCATTGGTCAGGCTGGCAGCGGCAGAGACTGTGACTTCTGCGGCAAGGCTGGCAGCAGAAATTGTGCAGAAAGCAATGCTGGCAATGAGTTTGCCCATGGTCTTGATTTGCATGAGGTATCCAGAAGAATAAGTGTCGAACAAGAAGCGTAATATACACTTATATATAGCGACTGAGAAATAAGCAGATTTGAATACTTGATATGCGTCACGAAAATACTCAATTCCTGACATCTCTGCGCAAAAGTCATGCAATTCCATGAGGTGTGGGCAAAACCGCAAGAGTTTACAAAATTGTCTTTTGGGCAAAAATCTGAATCTTAGCGACTGCCTGCCTCTCCCGACAGGGTATTCGCGATTGCCATCTTAAGGGTCACTAGTGGGTAATACTGGCTTTGGATGGCAGCTTTGTGCCAGAGCGACATTGCTCAACAATGGCTTGCCATGAACCAAGTCATGGTTTTTGAACTGAAGCAATGCACTGTCTGACTAATGAAGCCTGATCACTGTTCTTTCTTTATATCCAGTTTATCCAAAACAAAACCAGGCACTGGAACAGGTTTGCTCTTTCTTCCAGTGCTAAAAAAAGCATTCGTATCAGAGGAACTGGATTCCCGATAAATCGCTATACCGCCGATATCATCTCCAACTTCAAAAAGCCTGTCAAAAAAACTGGCTGGAATTTTTCCTGCACTGTGTTTCTCTATCAAACCAAAAATTCTTTTACTCTCATTAACGAGGAACTCATTGTCATCACTTAACAGAGAATGCAATACGACAACCGTCACCTTGCCAGGATCTGGCTTCAGTAAGGTCTTGTTATTCCCGAGCATAAATAAAAGCGCACATTCTCTGGCACAAACTCCTTTGACCGCCGTATTCAATTTCATTCCGTCAAACAGGTTCACCAATCTATCCAATTGATTGATGTTTTTGCTCTTCATGCCATAACAATTGCGAAACTCTATCGTTTTAATATTGGGCAGTGTCGAAATTTCCGATTCAATTTTCAAGACTTTTTCATCATCAAGAATGCCGTCAATCACATAGGCTTCATCTGCAAACGCCACAGGAATTTGAAATGCAAGCGCAATTAAAAAAATAATGTTCAATATTCTGATTAAAAACATGTCTTCGTCATTCTATCGTTATGCCAAGTTTATCTATCGTGTAAGGCGAAAGAGGGACGAGGCCAGCGCCATACTTTTCCTGAAAAAAAATCTGCCCACCCGTTTTTTTGATATCCCTGAAAACCAAAACACCGCCAAATCGATCTTTTACTTTGTACATCCAATCCAGGACTTTTAAGTCTGGGGAATCCGGGTTATTACGTAAAATTTCAAGAATGATTTCCTGCGTAGAGTTAATGTCAGTCTCATCATTAAATATATAAGCAACTGGATGAAAATGAAGAAATGTTTTTCCCCCTTCATTCGCGGCTAAAAAGATTTTTTTCTTTCCAAATAAAAAAATAGCAGCGCAAGCAGAAGAGCAATTGCCTTTAACGTAGGTAGGCAATTGATGTCGCACGATTAATTCACCATATTGTTTGATAAGAAGTGGGGCCCAGTCAGAAGCACCGTTTGAATCATGCAATTCTATGCCCGGGACATTTCCGGCATTCACCGCAGACTGAAAATGATTGAAACTGTCTTGCGTGATTGGGCCTGTATGAATGAAATTTTTTTCTATGGATTCAGCCAGGCAATTCGGTGCGACGAATACGCCAGAATAAACAGCGAATATGCCTAAAATGTGATTAAAAAATTTCATGTATTATTTTTTCGTACGTAGCAATATGCACCCTGCACAAGCAAAGCTATTGACTCATTTTCTTATTTTTTTTGATCCTGTTTTGTTCTAATCCAAGGATGAAAATTGTCCTTTTGCATTATCCAACTCAGCCATCAGATCGTCTGCGCTTATCCTGACATCATCCAGATTTGCTATATTTTCCCACGACTCGTCGTAAGCTATCTCAGCAACGAAGATGGGCAAACCAAGTTTTTCAAGTCCATTAACGAGCAGCCTGATATTTCGATCGACTTCCACATGATCATTTAAAAATAGTTCTGCGGTATAGAACAAACCTGCTTTACCGGCAGCAAGCCTTTTCTCTATCGATATTAACGAAATACCCGTCACGCCTCTTATTAACTTAATAGCATCAATATTGTGGCATGGTTCAGCAATTGAAATTGATATCCTGGACATAAATATTTCTGGAATTCTTCAATAAAATCGGATTAAGTAGCCTGCTAGAGAAAAATTGCTGGTATATAAACCACACGTAAATTCTAATCTCAGGTTGCATGAGCAAAATCAAACACTGCATATTTTCGCAAAATACACGAGAGCAGGACTTGCCTGCCTTCTTGAGCCAGATAGATATCCTCCCGCCTGTCACCACGATGCGTGACACAACGCACCGGCAAATTCTAATCGTAGAGGTCTGTTTATGATTTCAACATAACATTTTTAAGTAAATACATGAAAGCAAGGCCTCGGCTTTCGACATTGCACGACACACCTGTGTTTTTAAAACCTGATAAGCACCGGATCAAATCTGTCTTTCCATACATCTCGTCGCGGACAAAAATACCTATAATTTAATTTCCTTTTTTTCGTCAGAGCAAGGACAATAAGCGGCCTTGATGTAGCCACTCGCACTAGATTCTGAATAGTCGTTTATTCCCTCCACTCTATTTTTTGTTTATGCTCACATGTCCAAAATGCGCCTATCAGCGGCAAGCTGAAGAACAGGCTCCTGAATGGCAATGCCCCTCCTGTGGGATCGCTTACATCAAGATGATGTCGGTCCAGTCAAATCAGACACCTGCCGTGCGGCAGAAAATGAATAGAACGAGCACGGCATCTGGAAAGGCAGCGAATGAGAATAAATCACTGAAATTCTTGGGGAGTGTTCTATTGGTGATGATCATCGCCGGGGGAGTTTGGAAGTATAAGCATCGATCAATACCCGTTACCACCGCCCCTCATTCAGCCCAACTCGAGCAGGCCAGGAAGCATATAAATCAGCAACGTTATGATTTGGCACTACCCGTTTTGACAAAATTGGCCGAACAGGGCGAGGTCAAGGCTTATCTCTATCTTGGGATTGTGCACCAGTCGTCCATACAGTTTCCTGGTGTGAATGGCAAGTATATTGCTGCCGATCCTGTGAAAGCAGAATACTGGTTTGAAAAGGCTGCTCAGAGCGGAGATTTACCCGCACAGTTGCTGCTCGCCAGAAAATACAGCAGGAGTGCGAAACCTGCAGAAGCCGCTAAATGGTATGAAGCCGCTGCGGCGCAAAATGACCCGGATGCACAATACCATATGGGCTTGCTGGCCGAAGTGACCGACGAACGACGTCCGGAAGATTATATTCCGCCTGACAACTGGGCTGAGTACAAATCTCAAATTGATCAGGGGATAGCTCCAACTCGCGTTCGAGGAAAAGACTTGGCGCAACATGATTATACAGGTGCTGCCAAATGGTACGCCATGGCTGCCAGTCAAGGGAGCGGTGGCGCTCTGTTCCGTTTGGGAAAGTTGTACATGAATGGCCAGGGCGTTACACCTAATAAAGTTACAGCCTATGCATTATTCGTCCTGTCTGGCCAGAAACACAAGGAAGACCCTTCGATAGGCGGCGCATTCTGGGCGGACGAATACAGAGATAAGGTAGGAGAGACTTTATCCGATGCCGAAAAAAATCAGGCCCAGCAACTGGCTATCTCAATCAAAAATGGTTCTGCCATACCGCTTTGATTAAGTGAGGGCCAGGGTAGTATGCCTGAGCGTGTCTTTGATGTGTGTAAGACCGCCCCTTTTTTGTTCATGCTACAAGTTGCTCAGCGCCCCATGACGACTGAAGCGCGAATGGTACAGGTGTTAAAAAAGCGCAAGGATTTGCATCCATGCGCTTTTTATCTGTTACCGGCACTGAAGTATCAACGACCGCGTGTATCTTCCTCAGCCAGCATGGCTTTTTTCAGGCTGCGGTCTACCGGGGATTCACCCAGCCAGATGCGCAGCAAGGCATTGTAGAAAGCGAGATCCGGGTAAGGATCGCCCATCTTTTTGCCATTCAGTGCCACTACCGTGCCAACACCGGGTATCCAGTCATTGGTCATGACATCGCCTTTTTTAAGTTCAGGCACGGAGGCAAACAATTCACCGAAACGGATGAATTGCATGGTCATCTTGGATTTTTCTGCCTTGTCAGTATTTTGTTGAATACCGGTCATGAAGCCACGGCCGAATTCTTCATTGCTGAGGTCGCGCAGCATGACGATAGTCACGCGACGTGGACCTTGTGATGCCAGTACTTCTGGTACTGTGGTCTTTTTCTCTTTCAGATACAGTCCCGCTGCATAGACTTTGAAAATGGCCTTGTAACGTATGCCTGCACCATTGAGTTTTAACTCAGTACCGGCAACTTGTATGCTTTCATCGAATTTAATACCAGCTACTTCTGTGGCTCCAGCCTGCATCGTCATGCACAAGGCCAGCGCCAGTCCTGCCAGACGCTTTACGGTTGTATTCAATTGCATTTGTCTCCCCTTTTATTTTAATACCACTTGTAAACTACTCGCCTTCGCTTTGGGTTACGTAGGCCGCAGCACTAGCTTACCTGAATTTCAGACCTGGGGCTGTCGGGTTTTTTCAGGTATTGCCGGTTCGAAATAAACTCGTCAAATTCCTCTATGGGGATGGGCTTGCAGAACAGATAACCCTGATAGGCCAGACAGCCGGCTTGCAGTAAAAACTCGCGCTGCTGTTCGGTTTCTACGCCCTCGGCAATGACATTCAAGTCCAGGCTGCCGCCCAGGCTGATGATGGTACGGACGATGTTGGCATTATTCACGTCATCTGGCAGATTATGGACAAAGCTGCGGTCTATCTTGAGCTGGGTCAGTGGCAGGCGCTGCAAGTAAGACAGGGACGAGTAACCGGTACCGAAATCATCCATGGAAAAACCGACACCCAGTTTTTTAATGGCGTGCATTTTTTCGATGACAATGCTGACATCTTCCAGCACCACGCTTTCTGTCAATTCCAGTTTCAGCAAGATAGGGTTGGCACCAGTCTCATGCAGGATACGTGTGACATCTTCGACAAAGCCAGTGTGGCGGAACTGGCGGGCGCTGACATTCACGGCCAGTTGCATGCCGGATTTGACAGGGTCGCTGGCCCAGACTGCAATTTGCTTGCAGGCGGTTTCCAGTACCCACAGACCTATGGGCAGGATGAGACCAGTCTCTTCTGCCAGGGGGATGAAATCCAGCGGTGACACCAGTCCACGGCCAGGATGCCGCCAGCGTAGCAAGACTTCTGCCCCTATAGGGTCACCAAGTGCGCTGACCTGCAATTGATAATGCAGGATGAATTGCTGGTGCATGAGGGCATGGCGCAAATCGGTTTCCATGGCGGTTCGGAATTCCAGCGCCGCCTGCATGCTGGGATCAAAGAAGCGCACATTATTCTTGCCCATGGCCTTGGCCTGGTACATGGCCATGTCGGCGCGACGCAATAATTCATCGATGCCTACTGCTTCTACCCCAAACATGGTGATGCCTATGCTGCCCGAGCTTTCATAATCGATATGGCCGAGGTTAATGGTCTGGCTCAGGGTCAGGCGAATTTTTTCAGCCACATGCTCGGCCAGGCTGGCGGCATGTTGCAAGTCTTCATGCAAGCCTTCGAGCAAGACTACAAATTCATCGCCACCGGTACGCGAAACGGTATCGTCTGCGCGCACGCAGGCATGGATGCGCTTGCCTATCTGAGTCAGCAGCATGTCGCCCATATTGTGGCCCTGGGTATCATTCAGGGTCTTGAAGTTGTCCAGGTCTATCATCAGGATGGCGCCATAACGCTGGTGCCTGCGGCTCATGGCCAGGGCACGTGCCAGCCTGTCAAGCAAGAGGCGACGATTTGGCAAACCCGTCAGCGGGTCAAAGAAAGCCAGTTGATGGATTTTCTCTTCCGAGACCTTGTGCTCGGTAATATCGTTGAAAGAACCTACATAATTGGTCACGCTGCCATCCTTGCCCAGGACGGCGGAGATGACCAGGCGTTCTGAATAAATCTCGCCATTCTTGCGGCGATTCCACAGTTCGCCCTGCCAGCGATGATTACGACGTATTTCGTCCCACATCTGGGTATAAAAAGCTTCATCATGACGGCCTGATTGCAAGAGCCGCATGCTCTCGCCTACGGCCTCGCTGGCTTCATAACCGGTGATGCGGGTAAAGGCTTTATTGACACGCAATATCTGCAGGCGGGCATCGGTAATGAGTATGCCTTCTTCAGTCTCAAAGGCCATGGCGGCAATTTCCAGCTCTTTGTCTGCCAGTTTCTTGTCGGTGATATCGCGCAGCAAAGCCACATATTGCTGTAGCTGGCCAAGCTGGTCGTACACTGGCGTCAGCAATAATTCCAGCCAGAGTTGCTGCCCGTTTTCAACGGGGCGAGCATATTCCAGTGTCAGCGGTTTTTTGTCGGTCGCCTCTTCTGCCAGCATGGCAGCCACTTCAGGTGCAAACAAATCTGCGAGCTGTTTTTCATATAAGGCATCCTGGACATAACCACTCAGATGGCAGGCCGCCTGGTTGACGTAATTGATATGGCCATCACTGGCGGCGATCATCACGCCTTGCGAAGTGGCGCTCAGGGCTTCATTGCGCAGGCGCAGCAAAGCCTCCCTCTCGCGCAGGTTCTGGGCATTCAGCTCACGCTGTCTTTGTCTGACGATGGATTGGTAACTGATGATCCAGACCATCAGGCACACCACCAGGCCAAAGACTTCTATGAATCTTGATAATCTGGTGGTGCCCTGCCAGCCATTCAGCGGCACTGCTGCCAGCTCCCAGCTGCCACCTGGCAACATGATGCTCTGGGTAACGGCGTCGCTGCCAAACAGGCTACCATCGCCAAGAAAGACTTCACCATTGCTACCCTTGGCATCGCGCCCGCGTATGGCCAGCTTGATTTCCTTTTGCATCTGGGCGACACCGGCTTGTTCCAGCAGCGCCTCGTAGTTGACCACCATGGCTATAGAACCAAGGAAATCATCGCGGCTCTCATGTTGATATACGGGGATACGCACGACCAGCCCCACCCCACCCTGCACCAGGGTCAGCGGCCCGGCAATTTGTATATTGCGCTCTTCCATCATGCGTTGATAGACCGGCCATTGCTGTGGCAGCTTGCGATAATCAGCACCGAGGACTTTTTCATTACCCTTATACGGGTAGACATAGCTGACGACAGTGCCTTTGACCAGGACCAGGTTACGAATGCTGGGATTGGCGTTGGCCACTTCTGCTGCCAGCACCTTGAATTCCTGCTCAGACAAATCCGGCTTGGTGGCAAAGGTCACGGCCAGGACCCTTGCGGCAGAAATATTGGAGGTTAGTCCTGTGCCCAGTTTGGCACGCAAGACCACGAGCTTTTCGATGATCTCGACTTTTTGCTTCTGGATAGCCAGCTCGCGCTCGTTATTGTCAACAGCCCAGAAACCAAAAAACACAATCAATGCAGCTCCCAGCGCAAATAATCTGGGATATCTGGATGACATGCCTATGTATGATTTATCCATCAAGGCCCTAGGTGTACTGGAATATGTCCTGAAATACGTTTTGAAATAGGCGTGAGACGGCTTTCAAATGCTGACCGGCGTCCGGCCTGATATCTTCCTGCACTTACACAAAACAAGGGGATAGCTGCATCTCACAATAGTATCAGAATGCTACCGTAATCCATTGCGGAATATGACAGAATTCAGCACTTGAGACATAACAAACACATTCTATCCCCGCCAACAACAAAAAAGCCTGCCAAGGTAGATTGGCAGGCTTTGGTGTTGGATTAAACCGACTTATTCAAAAAACTTCTTGACCTTGTCCATCCATGTTTTGCTTTGCGGATTGTGCTTGGGTCCACCTTCTACCGTCAGCTTTTCAAAGTCGCGCAAGAGTTCTTTTTGCTTTTCTGTCAGCTTCACCGGTGTTTCGATGACAACGTGGCAGAACAGATCACCGGCATAACCGGAACGCACACCCTTGACGCCCTTGCTGCGCAGACGGAAAGTCTTGCCAGACTGCGTGCCTTCAGGCACGGTGAAAGATGCCTTGCCGCTCAGGGTAGGCACTTCGATGTCGCCACCGAGCGCTGCCTTGACAAAGGAAATCGGGATTTCGCAATGCAGGTCATCACCTTCACGCTGGAATACCGGATGCTGCTTGATATGGATTTCCACATACAAGTCACCTGGCGGGCCACCGTTGACGCCCGGTTCACCATTGCCGGATGAGCGTATGCGCATGCCGTCGTCAATACCTGCCGGTATCTTGACTTCCAGAGTCTTGTTACGCTTGATACGGCCAACGCCGGAGCAGGCAGTACAAGGGTCAGGAATCATCTTGCCTGTGCCATGACATTTAGGGCAAGTCTGCTGTATGCTGAACAAGCCTTGCTGCATGCGTACCTGGCCGTGGCCAGCGCAAGTGGTACAGGTAACAGGTGAAGTACCTGGCTTGGCACCAGAGCCATGGCAGGTATCGCAAGAATCCCAGCTAGGTACGCGGATGGTGGTATCGAAACCGTTGGCAGCCTGTTCCAGCGTGATTTCCAGGTTATAGCGCAAATCAGCACCACGATACACTTGCGGGCCTGCATTGCGACGGCCACCGCCAAAAATATCACCAAAAATATCGCCAAAGGCATCGGCAAAACCACCTGCACCGCCACCACCGCCGCCACCCATATTAGGGTCGACACCGGCATGACCATAACGGTCATAGGCATCGCGCTTCTGGCTGTCGGAAAGCATCTCGTAAGCCTCTTTGGCTTCCTTGAATTTCTCTTCGGCGACCTTGTTATCCGGATTACGGTCCGGATGGTACTTCATCGCCATTTTGCGATAGGCCTTTTTGATTTCATCTTCGGTGGCGTTTTTGCCTAACCCCAGAATCTCGTAAAAATCACGCTTCGCCATCTCTTGTTAACCTCAGTATTGTTCTTGAACTTAAGTGAAAACTTAAGCATCAAACTTAAGAACCTGATTACGATCTTACTGCGCGTGCGTGATCAGGGTTCATGCGCTGCTCAAAATGCTCATGTACTTAAGTACATTCCGCTTTTTGCGCTGCTCTTCCCCCTGCTAACGCGCGCTCGCTACAGATCGTAAACAGGTTCGAAGCGCAAACGCCGGGCCGGCACCGCAAAGCGAGCCACCCGGCGCGTCATGACGGGCGCAAACCCGTCAAACTAGGCATTACTTGTTGTCTTTGACTTCTTTGAAGTCAGCGTCAACAACATCATCATCTGCAGGTTTGGCATCTGCACCGGCAGCGCCTGCACCACCAGCAGCAGCGCCTGCAGCCGCTTGTTGTGCCTGCATGTCGGCGTAGACTTTTTCACCCAGCTTTTGTGATGCTGTGGACAATGCGCCCAGCTTGGTGTCGATCTCAGCCTTGTCACCGGATTTCAATACATCTTCCAGTTCCTTGATGGCGGCTTCGATCTTCTCTTTTTCGCCAGCTTCCAGTTTGTCGCCATGCTCAGCCAGCGCTTTTTTGGTGGAGTGCACCAGAGCGTCGCCCTGATTGCGAGACTCGGCCAGTTCCTTGACCTTTTTGTCTTCTTCCGCGTTCAGTTCAGCGTCTTTCACCATTTTCTGGATTTCATCTTCGGTCAAACCAGAGTTGGCCTTGATGGTGATCTTGTTTTCTTTGCCAGTGGCTTTGTCTTTTGCACCTACGTGCAAGATACCATTGGCGTCGATGTCAAAAGTCACTTCAATCTGTGGCGTGCCACGTGCTGCTGGTGGAATACCTTCCAGGTTGAATTCGCCCAGGCCTTTATTGCCAGCAGCGATTTCGCGCTCACCCTGATAAACCTTGATCGTCACTGCAGGCTGGTTGTCGTCTGCAGTAGAGAACACCTGGCTGAACTTGGTCGGGATAGTCGTATTTTTCTGGATCATCTTGGTCATGACGCCGCCCAGGGTTTCGATACCCAGGGACAAAGGTGTCACGTCCAGCAACAACAGATCTTTACGATCACCAGACAGAACAGAACCTTGAATCGCTGCACCAACGGCAACGGCTTCATCAGGGTTCACGTCTTTACGTGGTTCTTTACCGAAGAATTCCTTGACCACGTCCTGCACTTTAGGCATACGTGTCATACCACCAACGAGGATGATGTCGTCGATGTCAGTTGTTTTCACGCCTGCATCCTTGATCGCCATGCGGCAAGGCTCGATGGTTTTCTGGATCAGTTCTTCAACCAGGGCTTCCAGCTTGGCACGTGTGATTTTCAGGTTCAAATGCACAGGTGCGCCATTTGCCATGGCGATGTAAGGCTCGTTGATCTCGGTTTGTTGCGAGCTCGACAATTCGATTTTTGCGCGTTCGGCAGATGCCTTGATACGCTGCAAAGCGATAGGGTCTTTGGACAAGTCGAGACCATTGATCTTTTTGAATTCGTCGATGATGTAATCGATGATGCGTTGATCGAAATCTTCACCACCGAGGAAAGTATCGCCGTTGGTGGACAATACTTCGAATTGCATTTCGCCATCTACGTCAGCGATTTCAATGATGGAGACGTCGAAAGTACCGCCACCCAGATCATATACAGCAATCTTGCGATCGCCTTTTTCTTTTTTGTCCAGACCAAAGGCCAGCGCAGCAGCAGTTGGTTCATTGATGATGCGTTTGACATCCAGACCGGCGATACGGCCAGCGTCTTTGGTTGCCTGACGTTGTGCATCATTAAAGTAAGCAGGAACAGTGATGACTGCTTCTGTCACTTCTTCACCGAGGTAGTCCTCGGCGGTTTTTTTCATTTTGCGCAAAACTTCTGCAGAGATTTGCGGAGGAGCCAGTTTTTTGTCGCGCACGGAAACCCATGCATCGCCATTGTCAGCTTTGGAAATGGAATAAGGCATCAGACCGATGTCTTTTTGCACTTCTTTTTCTTCGAACTTACGACCGATCAGGCGTTTCACCGCGAACAGTGTGTTCTTGGGATTTGTTACAGCCTGGCGCTTGGCAGATGCGCCAACGAGGATTTCGCCGTCTTCTTGATACGCAATAATGGAAGGCGTAGTACGCGCACCTTCTGCATTTTCGATCACTTTCGGCTGGCCGCCTTCCATGATAGCAACGCAAGAATTGGTTGTACCCAAATCAATACCAATCATTTTTCCCATGATAATTCCCTTAGAATGTAGATTTTTTTGTCAATGTTGGTGAGTCAGTGCGCTTTATTGGTTGAAATTGGCTGCAACAAACTCGTCTGTTTCGGATATATGGTAAAAAACACGCTTTTCAAGCCACTTTTTGCGCGTTTTTTACACTTTTCTTACTTTCCTTGCGCTACAGTCACTAAAGCCGGACGCAATAAACGGTCGGCAATGGTATAACCTTTTTGCAATACAGTCACCACTGTATTGGCTTCTTGCTCGGCAGGTACCATGGAGATGGCTTGATGCTTCATAGGATCAAGCTTGTCACCCTGGACCGGGTTCACTTCAGTAAGGCGATTTTTTTCAAATGCTGCACTGAGTTGTTTCAATGTCATTTCCACGCCTTCTTTCAGCGCTTCTATGGATGGTGTATCAATCTTCAGGGCCATTTCCAGGCTATCCTTGACTGGCACCATGGCTTCGGCAAAGCCTTCAATCGCAAACTTATGCGCTTTGCTGATATCTTCCTGGGCGCGGCGGCGGATGTTTTCCCCCTCGGCCTTGGCGCGCATGAAGGAATCTTGCAGTTCTCGCACTGTTGCTTCAAGCTTGGCGATGACTTGCTCGGCAGTGTCTTGTGCAGGTGCTGCCTGCGGCGCTTCTGGTGCAGAGGTCTGCACTGTTTCACCCTGAACAATACTGTCCAGTTGAACTTCCGGCGCGGCTTCTTTTATTTCTACCTTTTCCGCTTGCTGGTTTTCTTGCTCTTGCATACTTACTCTCCCGATCAAAAACATACATTGCCCCTGCAATTGGGGATATACCCTTACGATTTCAAGGCTTTATCTTAAAAAATCCTGAACTTCCCTGATTTGCGGCAATCTGGGGGCACATAAAGATACATTCAAGGTACAAATAAACACATCTCGTAACAAAACTAAAACAATTCATTACTGGCATATGGCAAAGCGCGTCCTAAAATAATGTCAAGGACACCACCAAATAAGGTTGCCATCATGAAACTCTCTCTGATCTCTTTACTCTTGCTCGCCTACACTGTTGCCACCGTTGCATGGATATGCCTGTCGCAAAGTAATGTCATGGCCTCCTGAGTTGAGGGCATGCGGCCAAATTGCAATACTTACAAGATCAATATCCGTTTTTGATCTTGCGCTGCGCCTGCCTGCTCTTGCAGTGCAGGCAAGTTTTGCTCATGTATAGAATCTACTGGCATAGGTTTTTTACAAAAAAAACGCGAATTTATTGCCATCTTGCATCAAATAAACACATAGTTTAAGCAGCCCCGTCAACGAAACTGGCCTCTTCTCAAGTAAAATCGCCTGTTGCGTACAATTCAGCGCAAATCAGAGATTTTTACAGGAGTGAGGCATGATTTTTGTCACAGGGGGCGCGGGTTTCATTGGTGCCAATTTTGTTCTGGACTGGCTGGCCCAGTCAGATGAGTCTGTCCTCAATTACGACAAACTGACCTACGCTGGCAATTTGAATAATCTGGCTAGCCTGAATAATGATGCACGTCATGTTTTTGTCAAAGGTGACATCAATGACAGTGCACATCTGTGCGGCTTGTTTTTTGAATATCAACCCAGAGCCATCATCCATTTCGCGGCAGAAAGCCATGTAGACCGCTCGATTGTTGGCCCGGCAGCTTTTGTCACTACCAATGTGAATGGCACTTTCAGCCTGCTGGAAGCCGCACGCACTTACTGGCAAAGCCTGGAAGGCGAAGATAAAGAAAACTTCCGTTTCCTGCATATCTCTACCGATGAAGTCTATGGCACGCTGGCAGCAGACGATGCGGCATTTAGCGAAACCACGGCATATGCGCCAAACAGCCCTTACTCTGCGACCAAGGCGGCATCTGACCATCTGGTGCGGGCTTACCACCATACCTATGGCTTGCCGGTGCTGACGACCAATTGTTCCAACAATTATGGTCCTTACCATTTCCCTGAAAAACTCATCCCCCTGATGATTACCAATGCCCGCGCTGGCAAAGACTTGCCTGTCTATGGCGATGGCCTGCAAGTGCGTGACTGGCTGTATGTCAAGGACCATTGCTCGGCCATACGCCGGGTACTGGAAGCAGGCAGGCTGGGGGAAACCTATAATGTTGGTGGCTGGAATGAGCAAACCAATCTGAGTGTCGTGCATACCCTGTGTGAACTGCTGGATGAATTGCAACCCAAGGCCCAGGGCAGCTACAAGGACCAGATCAAACATATCACCGACAGACCCGGCCACGACCGCCGTTATGCTATTGATGCCCGCAAGATAGAGAAAGAACTGGGCTGGAAGCCACAAGAAACTTTCACTACCGGTCTCAGAAAAACCGTGGAATGGTATCTGGCCAATGATGAATGGACCAAACAGGTACAGTCGGGCGAATACCTGAAATGGGTAGCACTGCAATATGAAGATGAGGAAGAAGCATGAGCAGTCAGGTCAGTAAAAACATGAGCAATACATCCGCACGCAAGGGCATCATCCTGGCTGGTGGTTCAGGCACGCGCCTGTATCCTGTGACCCAGGCTATCTCCAAGCAATTGCTGCCTGTCTATGACAAACCCATGATTTATTACCCGCTGACCTCGCTGATGCTGGCGGGGATACGCGATATCCTCATCATTTCCACACCACAGGATACGCCGCGCTTCGCCGAGCTGCTGGGCAATGGCAATCAATGGGGCATACAAATCACTTATGCCGTGCAGCCCTCGCCTGATGGCCTGGCCCAGGCTTTTATCATAGGTAAGGAATTTGTTGGCAACGCCAATACTGCCCTGATACTTGGCGACAATATTTATTATGGCAATGATTTTGAATCGCAATTGCGTCAGGCGGATGCGCAGCAAGAAGGCGCCACCGTATTTGCCTATCATGTGCAAGATCCTGAGCGTTATGGCGTCGTTGAATTTGATGACAAACGCCATGCCATCAGCATAGAAGAAAAACCGCAGCAGCCAAAATCCAATTATGCCGTCACTGGCCTGTATTTCTATGACAATCAGGTTTGTGATATCGCGGCGAATATCAGGCCATCGGCGCGTGGTGAGCTGGAAATCACCGATGTCAATAATGAATACCTGAAGCAGGGCAAACTGGATGTGCAATTAATGGGCAGGGGCATGGCCTGGCTGGATACCGGCACCCATGAATCCCTGCTGGAAGCTGGCCAGTTCATCGCCACCATAGAAAAACGCCAGGGCCTGAAAGTTGCCTGCCCTGAAGAAATTGCCTACCGCCGTCATTACATCAGTGATGCCGAGCTGGAAAAACTGGCACAGCCGCTCAAGAAAAATGAGTATGGCCAGTATCTGCTGCAACTATTGAACAAGAAAGCGTATTGATACATGAAAGTGATAGAAACCGGACTACCGGATGTCTTGCTGCTGGAGCCCAGGGTTTTCGGTGATGACCGCGGCTTTTTTTATGAAAGCTTCAATGCCAAAACCTTTGCTGAGCTGACTGGTGTCACCACGGCTTTTGTGCAGGACAATCACTCCAAGTCGGCAAAGAATGTCTTGCGCGGCTTGCATTACCAGATACAGCAAAGCCAGGGCAAGCTGGTGCGCGTCACTGCGGGTGAAGTGTTTGATGTCGTCGTTGATTTGCGCAAGTCCTCCCCCAGTTTTGGTAAGGCCACGGCAGAAATTCTGTCGGCAGAAAACAAGCGACAGTTATGGATACCGCCAGGCTTTGCCCACGGCTTTCTGGTCCTGAGCGAGAGTGCAGAATTCTTGTACAAGACCACTGATTACTGGGCACCTGAACATGAACGTTGCCTGTTATGGAATGACCCTGCGCTGGGCATAGACTGGCCTTTGACAGATGCACCCTTGCTGTCAGCAAAAGACGCCTTGGGCAAACCCCTGGCCCAGGCTGAGGTCTTTGCATGAGGATATTATTGACAGGCACGAGTGGGCAACTGGGTCATGCCCTCCTGCCACACTTATCACGCTTGCCTGCAACTGCCATCATCCATGCGCCGCAAAGAGCAGAACTGGATTTGAGCAACGCCGCGCAATTGCGACTGTGCATCACTGACTTCAAGCCGGACCTGATCATCAATCCGGCGGCTTATACCGCGGTAGATCTCGCAGAGAATGAAGCAGACAAGGCCCATGCCATCAATGTGACAGCACCCGCCATCATGGCAGAAGAAGCACGCAAGCTGGGTGCGGGCCTCATCCATTATTCGACAGATTATGTGTATGCCGGAGACAAGGCAGATGCAGCAGGTAACTGGCAGGCTTATGCAGAAACTGATGCGACGGGTCCCTTGAATGTATATGGCAAAACCAAGCTGGCTGGCGAACAAGCCATCATCGCCAGCGGCTGCCAGCACCTGATCTTGCGCACCAGCTGGGTGTACTCAAACTTTGGCAAGAATTTTTTCCTGACCATGCTGAAACTGGCGCGTGAACGCGATCAATTGCGCGTCGTCAACGACCAGTGGGGCACCCCCAATTCGGCTGACTGGCTGGCTGCTGCTACTTGCGAGATACTGGCACAATTGCAGCGATCGAAAGACGCGGTGAGCTGGTGGCAGCAATTTGGTGGTGTGTATCACCTCAGTGCCACAGGCGCGACCAACTGGTTTGAATTTGCCGCCGCCATCATAGAACTGGCAGACCAGCAAAACAAACTGGGCAAGGCTGCGCCGCAGATCAGTGGCATACCAGCCAGTGAATATCCTGTGCCTGCGCGTCGCCCGCATAACTCTTTATTGAGCACAGAAAAATTGCAGGCTGCATTTGGATTGTCCATACCAGACTGGCGCAGCACCCTGGACGCCTGCATGCAAAGTGTGCAGGCTCCTGCTTCTGCACCACTACACTCAACAACTCAAGCTCAAGGTCAGGCCAAGTGAAACTGCAAATGATACCTATGCGCGTGCTCGGTGATGAGCGCGGCAGCCTAGTCGCCGTCGAGGCCAACCAGGACATCCCTTTTCCTATCGCCAGGGTCTACTATATTTTTGGTACGCTGGAAGGTGTTGAGCGCGGCTTTCATGCCCACAAGACCTTGCAGCAAGTGGCCGTTGCCGTACGCGGCTCCTGCACCATGGTGTTTGATGATGGCAAAGAGCGCGTAGAACTCGAACTTGATTCCCCGGCCAAAGGTGTTTATATCGGTACGCGCATCTGGCATGAAATGAAAAATTTCACAGAAGATTGCGTCTTGCTGGTGTTTGCTGACCAGCACTATGACGAGGCAGATTATTTGCGCAAGTATGATGAGTTTTTGAAGTTCTTAGAAACGACCTGAATTTGTAATTCACAAAAAACCTCTCACCACAGAGGCACAGAGACACAGAGAAATTCACAAGAGAAAATCTCTATGAGTTCACTCAGTAGTCTTCATTCTTTAGACGAATGGATAACATGAAATCTTTACCTTATCTGGAACTCAAGCCTCAGCATCAGGATTTGCGTGCAGAGTTGAATCAGGCTTTTAATGATGTGCTTGATAGCGGCTGGTTTATCCAGGGCAAGCAGCTGGAAGCCTTTGAAGCTGAATATGCTACTTACTGTGGCAGCCAGTATTGCGTTGGTGTTGGCAATGGCATGGATGCGCTGCATCTGATCTTGCGTGCCTATGGCATAGGCGAAGGTGATGAAGTCATTGTGCCTTCGAATACCTATATCGCCAGCTGGCTGGCGGTGTCGTATGCGGGTGCCACGCCAGTGGCGGTGGAGCCGGACCTGGCTACCTACAATATCGATCCTGCAAAAATCGCGGCGGCCATTACTCCAAAAACCAAGGCCATCATGGTCGTGCATCTGTATGGGCAGTTGGCAGATATGGACCCGATTATCGCCATCGCCCGCGAACATGGTTTGAAAGTCATAGAAGATGCGGCGCAATCGCATGGCGCGACATATAAAGGGCGTGTCTCTGGTGGCCTGGGTGATGCTGCTGCTCATAGTTTTTATCCGGGCAAGAACCTCGGTGCGCTGGGCGATGCGGGTGGTGTCACCACCAATGATGCAGAGCTGGCCAAGCAATTAAAAGTCTTGCGCAACTATGGTTCGCAAATCAAATACCATAATGAAGTCAAGGGCTATAACTCGCGCCTTGATGAATTGCAGGCAGCTTTGCTGCGGGTAAAACTGCACAGGCTTGATGGCTGGAATGTACAGCGTCGCGCGCTGGCGCAGCAATATCAGGAAGGCTTGAAAGACTTGCCTGGCCTGGTGATACCCTTTGTGCCTGAGTGGTCTGAGCCAGTCTGGCATATCTATGCCGTGCGTCATGCCAAACGTGATGCCCTGCAAAAACACTTACAGGATGCTGGCATAGGCAGCCTGGTGCACTACCCTATCCCGCCGCATCTGCAACCGGCTTATGCTGAATTGCAACTGCGTGTGGGCAGTTTCCCACTGTCTGAGCAAATCCATGCAGAAGAACTGAGCCTGCCGCTAGACCCATATCTTGCACCGGAAGATGTCAGCCGCGTCATCGCCGCCGTGCGCGATTTTGTCCTGCAAGCTGAGTCGGCTACCTCAGTTACCAGATAATGACACTGGTACGTACCAGCCTCTTGAATGCGATTGCCGTCATGGTCAGAATGCTGACCATGCTGGGCCTGAACAAATTGCTGGCCGTGTATGTGGGGCCGGGCGGCTATGCCGTCATCGGCCAGTTCCAGAATGCCGTGACCATGATTTTATCCTTTGCCAGCGGGGCGATTTCGACTGGCGTCACGAAGTACACCGCCGAACATGGCGATGATGAAACCGCCCAGCACAAGGTCTGGGCCAGTGCTGCGCGTATCTCGCTGTATTGTTCACTGGCCACCTCTGCCGTGATTGCGGTATTTCACCAGCAACTGGCGGTATTGCTCTTAAAAAATGCGCAGTATGGCAGCGTGTTTTTATGGCTGGCCGCCAGCCTGGTGCTGTTTGTCTTGAATACGCTGTTGCTGGCGATTTTGAATGGCAAGAAAGCAGTGGCGGCCTATGTAGGCGCCAATATCGCCACCAGCATAGTCACCCTGCTGGCAACCTGGTGGCTGGCCAGTGTCTGGGGTCTGTATGGTGCTCTGGTGGCGCTGGCAGTGAACCAGTCTTTCGTCGCCATCATTACTCTCGTCCTCTGCTTGCGCAGCAAGTGGTTCAGCCTGGGCATGCTGTTTGCAAAGGCTGACAGGGACATGCTGCGCAAGCTCGGCGCCTATGCCTTGATGGCCATCGTCACGGCCACCGTGGTGCCACTGAGCCAGATGCTGATACGCAACCAGCTGGTGCAGGATTTTGGCTGGCAGCAGGCCGGTTACTGGCAGGCAGTGACACGCATCAGTGATATTTATCTCATGCTTATCACGACCACGCTAACGGTGTATTACCTGCCGCGCCTGGCAGAAATCAAGGCTGCAGCAGAATTAAAAAAAGAAATCGCCCGCGTGTATCGCTTCGTTTTGCCATTGACAGCACTGGGTGCAGTCATGGTCTATCTTTTGCGTGACCTCATGCTGTGGCTGGTGTTCACTGAAGAATTTCGCCCCATGTTGCAGCTACTGGCCTGGCAACTGGTGGGCGACTTTATCAAGATAGGTAGCTGGGTGCTGGGCTTTGTCATGCTGGGCCGGGCGCTGACGACGCCTTATGTGATTACCGAGATTGTCTTCAGCCTGTCGCTGGTGGCCCTGACTTATCTGCTGACCCCGGCATTTGGCTTGCAGGGTGCAGTCATTGCTTTTTGCATTAACTATGTATTGTATTGGGCATGTATCGCCTGGATTTTGAAAAAATATGCCTACCGTTGAACACCAACTCAAGCTCGCCAACTTTATCCAGGATTGCACAGACCGTGTGCTGGCGGCTGACGGGCTGGATACCTGCGTGCGGCGCGCCTGTGCCCTTGGTGAGCTGTTGTGGAAAAACGATCTGGGCCAGTATGCCCTGCCGGAACTGGAACTGGCGCTGCTGCAACGTTACCAGCATCTCTTCAAGGCTCCGGCCCAAGAAGAATTCAAGGCGACTTATCTGCATGTGCTGAGCCAGGCATATACCAGCAGCGGCCATACTCGAGTGGTTGAGCATTTGATCGCCAGCCAGGCTTTGCAGGACTCTGCCGTACTGGTGACAGAAAAAGCACCGCCAGAAACCTGGGCGAAACTCAGCACGCCCAGCCAGCCCTGCATCTGCCTGCCCCGTTTCAGCAACAGACAGGAAAAGATACAGGCATTATTGAATCACTTTGCCCGCTACAAAATAGTCGTGCTGCATATACACCCGTATGACATGGAAGCGGTCATCGCTGCTGGCATGGCCAGGCAATTCTGCGGCACCCGGATTTATATGTATAACCATGCTGACCATGTATTCTCTTATGGTCATGGCATGGCCGATGTGGTGCTGGAACTCAGTTATTACGGCTGGGAACTCAGCAAGCTGCGTGGTAGTCACGATAAATGCGTGTTCGCTGGCATCCCATTGAAGTTGCCAGACAGCACAGTAACGCGGTCTGAAAACACCACAGGCCATATCGCCAGTGCTGGTTCGGCCTACAAGTTCAAACCCGGCGGTGCCTATTCCTTCCCTGATTTTGCCGTACGCCTGCAAGCCAGGACAGGGCGCAAACTCATGCTGATAGGCCCCAACCTGAAAACCAACTGGTGGTGGTGGAAACCTGCGCGGCAAATGGGTGCGCAAGTAATATTCCATCAGCGCATGGCGTATCAGGACTATCTGGTCTGCATGCGCGATGCCAGTGTCTATGTCGACAGCTTCCCGCTGACGGGTGGCACGGCCTTCCCGGAAATGGCCGTCAAGGGCTTGCCCTGCTTTGGCATTTTGACTGGCGCACACGGTTATTCACCGGCAGACCAGCTCAAATCTGCCAGCCAGGAAAGCTTGCTTGATGACATGGATCATTATCTGCGACAGCAGCAGCGCCCTGGTATAGACCAGCTTGCGATACTGCAAAAGATCAGGGAAGTACATGGTATAGAACAGGTGGCAGGACGCATCAGCCAGGCTGAAATGCTGAATTCACAAGAAAAACAACCCCCGTGGCTTAATCCGGCACCTATAAACTGCGATTTCTATGAGAAAATCTGGTACACAAGGAAATTATTCACGCCGCCCATCCATAATTTGCCAGACTGGAAATTGGGCGTATTATTTTTAAAGTATTGGATACAGAGTCGGCAGCTTGGTCACAAGACTTAATGCAGCATCACTTAGCTAAATATGATACATGTCGCAATCGTCAGTCACGGCCATGAAAACCTGCTTATCGCAAGCGGCATGGGTGGCTTGCGCGATGCAGCAGCGGACATGCATGTGTGGATCAAGGATAACCATCCTTCCCCCGCACTGAAAGCCTATTGTCTGCAACATGGTATCTCCTACACCGACGACAAGCCCGGTCTGGGTTTTGGTGAAAACAATAATTACCTGTTTGACCTGATCAGTAACAGCGTCGGTTTTGCCGAGGGTGACAGCTTCATCGTCATGAACCCTGACATCACCATCAGTGCCGACACCATCACCACCCTGGTCGAGAATATGCGGCGCGATGCTTTTCCCGTTGCCACCATCAACCTCTACCGTGATGAGCAGCACTTGTATGTGGATGCGAATATACGCCGCTTCCCGAATGTGATTTCCTTATTGCGCATGGTCGCCGTGCGTTCCCTGTCCGAGCCTTATGACAAGCAAAGCATGACCGATGCCTGCCATGTGGACTGGGCCTCGGGCGCCTTCCTGGCCTTTGATGCACGCCACTACAGGGCGCTGCAAGGTTTTGATACCCGCTATTTCATGTATTTTGAAGATGTGGATATCTGTTACCGCTCGCGCCAGTTATTGGGCAAGGGTGTGCGCTTTTATCCGCAATTGCATGCCACCCATACCGCAGCCCACAAGAACCGCAACCTGGTATCACGCCATGCCAGCTGGTTTTTCCGCAGCTTTTTGAAATTTCTGTCGCGTCGCTATTTTGTCTATGACAGGCGGTCCAACCTGTCGGCCCCTAAATAAAGTATGAAGCAAGTAATCCTGTTGACCGGTGCCAGCGGCTTTGTCGGCCAGGCTCTTGCCCGCGCCTGCCTGGCTGCTGATGCCAGCCTGGTTTGCCCAACTCGCCGTCCTCTGAACTGGCAGGCCACAGAAATGCGCAATCCCCTGATTGGCGACATGAGCGCCGACACTGACTGGTCAGCACATCTGCAAGGCGTGGACATCGTCATCCATAGCGCAGCGCGGGTACATGTCATGCAAGAGACAGCGAATGATCCACTGGCACAATTCCGTGCCGTGAATGTTGCTGCAAGCCTGCAACTGGCACGCCAGTCTGCCGCTGCCGGGGTCAAACAATTTATCTACCTGAGTTCAGTCAAGGTGAATGGTGAGGCCACCACGGCAGGTCAACCGTTCACTGCCGACGATGCGCCCATGCCGCAAGATGCCTATGGCATTTCCAAGCAGGAAGCCGAGCAGGCCTTGCTGCAACTGGCAAGCGAAACTGGCATGGCCGTCACCATCATACGTCCACCTCTGGTTTACGGACCTGGCGTCAAGGCCAATTTCCTGAGCATGTTGCGTGGCATACGCCGTGGCCTGCCTTTGCCGCTGGGCAGTATCCATAACCAGCGCAGCCTGGTGTATCTGGGTAACCTGGTTGATCTCATCCTGCATTGCCGTTTGCATCCTGCTGCCCGCAACCAGATTTTCCTGGCATCGGACGGCAGGGATTTGTCGACGACAGAACTATTTCGCCTGTGCGCGCAAGCCTTGCAGGTGAAATCCAGGCTGTTTCCTTTTCCGGCCAGCTTGTTGACACTCGCCGCCAGCATGCTGGGCAAGAAAAGTGTCGCCGGGCGCTTATGCCAGTCATTGCAAGTCGATATCAGCAAGACCAGGAAACTGCTTGCCTGGTCGCCACCCCATACCGTAGAACAAGGCTTGCAGGCCACTGCAGCAGCACTACCCTCTGAATGAATATGTGATTATGTTAAAGCGTCTTTTCGATCTCCTACTTGCCCTGACAGCCAGCCTGTTTTTGATCATCCCCCTGATCATCGTCGCCATCTGCGTCAAGCTGACTTCCCGCGGCCCCATCGTCTACTGGTCAGACCGGGTCGGGCGCAATAATGTCATCTTCAAGATGCCCAAGTTTCGCAGCATGCTCATCGATACACCGGCAGTTGCCACGCATCTGCTGACGAATCCCGATCAATACCTGACACCCATCGGTTCTTTCCTGCGCAAATCCAGCCTCGATGAATTGCCGCAATTGTGGAGCATACTCAATGGCGACATGAGTTTTGTCGGCCCCCGCCCGGCCCTGTACAATCAGGATGATCTGATTGCCCTGCGCACAGAAAAGCAAGTACATACTATCCCGCCTGGCCTGACTGGCTGGGCACAAATCAATGGCAGGGATGAATTGCCTATCCCGGTCAAAGTCGACCTGGATGCGTATTACCTGCAGCATCAGTCTTTCATGCTGGATATCCGCATCCTGTTCCTGACCTTTTACAAGGTGGTGCGTCGTGATGGTGTTACCCATTAAAAGGATGAAACTATCATGATGCAATCCTTGCTGAATCTGCCGCGGCTGCAAAAACAGGTAGTCGCTGCCCTGGCAGATGCGCTCTTCCTGCCGCTGACTTTTATCCTGGCGATATGGTTGCGCTATGAGGCCTTTAATGCCGGCCTGTTCAATCATTACTTCTGGCTCATCATTTCAGTCCCTTTGATTGCCATACCAGTATTTATACGCATAGGTTTGTACCGCGCCGTCATCCGTTTCATCGACCAGAAAATCATCAGCGTGGTCATGATAGGGGTCAGTCTGTCTGTACTCTTCCTGGCTTTTGTAGCTGTCATGCTGCACATCACGCCACTGTCGCGTGCCGTGTTTGGTTTCTTTTGGGCAGGTTCCATCCTGTATGTCGGTGCCAGCCGCTTTTTGGCCAGGGCCTGGCTGCTGCAAGCCGATATGACAGAAAACGCCAGCCGCATCGCCATCTATGGCGCAGGCAAAGCCGGTGCGCAACTGGCAACGGCCCTGCGTGCCGGAGGCGAATATGTCTGTGTAGCCTTCATCGACGACAGCAAATCAGTACAAGGCTCGACCATAGGCGGCGTCAAAGTATTCGCGCCTGAGCAATTGAAAGAACTGGCCGAACGCCACGACATACGCGAAATTTTGCTGGCCATGCCCAGCATTAGCAAGACGCGGCAAAAGCAGGTGCTCGACCAGCTAGAACCGTTGAAACTGAAAATCAAGGTCACGCCATCGATACAAAGCCTGGTGAATGGCGAACTGCGTTTGCAGGATATACGCGAAGTAGAGATAGAAGATTTGCTGGGCCGCGATCAGGTTGAGCCCGATGCCCGCCTGCTGAGTATCTGCATCACTGGCAAGCGCGTCATGGTGACGGGTGCTGGTGGCTCCATAGGTTCTGAATTATGCCGCCAGATATTGCGCCAGCGCCCGGCCAAACTGGTCTTGCTGGAAATGTCGGAATACGCCCTGTATGCAATCGAACAGGAACTGACTGGCCTGCGCCAGCAACTGAAGCTGGATGTGGAGATTTTACCCTTCCTGGGTTCCATACTCGACAGCGCCAAGCTCGACCGCATCTTCACCACCTGTGAAGTTGAAACCCTGTACCATGCTGCGGCCTACAAGCATGTACCACTGGTAGAACATAACCCGGCTGAAGGCATACGCAATAATGTGTTTGGCACCCTGTCCGTCGCACAGGCGGCGATGGCGGCAAAGGTCAAGAATTTTGTGCTGATTTCTACTGACAAGGCGGTGCGTCCGACCAATGTCATGGGCGCCACCAAACGCCTGGCCGAACTGATCTTGCAAGCCTGTTCACGCCGCCAGCAGCATACGCGTTTTTGCATGGTGCGCTTTGGCAATGTACTGGGGTCATCCGGCTCTGTCGTCCCCTTGTTCCGCAAGCAGATCATGGCAGGTGGGCCCATCACCCTGACCCATCCAGAGATCACCCGCTATTTCATGACCATCCCTGAAGCTGCGCAACTGGTCTTGCAGGCCGGTGCCATGGGCGAAGGTGGCGATGTGTTTGTGCTCGACATGGGTGAGCCTGTGCGCATCATCGATCTGGCTCGCCGCATGGTGCACCTGAGTGGGCTGGAAGTGAAGAGTGAAAGCACGCCAGACGGCACCATAGAAATCCAGCATGTGGGCCTGCGTCCGGGTGAAAAACTCTATGAAGAATTGCTGATAGGCGATAACGTCGAAGGTACGTCCCACCCGCTCATCATGCGCGCTCAGGAAAATGAGTTGCCATGGGATCAACTCAATGCCTTGTTGCAAGAATTAAATACTGCCTGCACCGCCTTTGATTATGCGCAAATCCGCGCCCTGCTGCTGCAAATAGTGGCAGAATATGAACCACAATGCGGTATTGAAGACCTGATCTGGCAAGCCCAGCAAGTTGGCGCTGAAGAGCAGAAAGCCACAGTGCTGCTCCACTGAATCTTTTTACTATAGAAAAATAATCATGTCCCTACTCTCCCCCAGCATATTCAAAGCCTACGATATCCGCGGCATCATCGACAAAACCCTGGATGCAGAAGTTGCCCACCTGATAGGCCAGGCCTTTGGTAGCGCCGCCATCGCCAAAGGTGAAAAAGCCGTGGTCATAGGCCGCGATGGCCGTTTGTCCGGCCCTGACCTCATCACGGCATTGGCCAAGGGTTTGCAATCGACTGGCGTTGATGTCATCGACCTGGGCGTGGTTGTCACCCCCATGGTCTACTTTGGTACCAATGTACTGGGTGCCACGTCCGGCATCATGGTCACAGGCAGCCACAACCCGCCTGACTACAATGGTTTCAAAATGGTGCTCGCTGGCGAAGCGATTTATGGCGATGCCATACAGGCGCTGTACCAGACCATATTGAATAAAGATTTCAAACAAGGCAGTGGCAACTACCGCACGCATGATATCAAGGCGACTTATCTTGAGCGCATCATCGGTGATGTCAAAGTCGCCCGCCCATTGAAAATTGCCGTCGATTGTGGCAATGGCGTGGCTGGTGCTTTTGCCGGTGAGTTGTATCGCGGCATGGGTTGTGAAGTCATAGAACTGTTTTGCGAAGTCGATGGCACGTTCCCCAACCACCATCCTGATCCAGCCCACCCGGAAAACCTGCAAGATTTGATACGCTGCCTGCAAACCACCGATGCAGAAATCGGCCTGGCATTTGATGGCGATGGCGACCGTCTTGGTGTCGTCACCAAGGATGGCCAGATCATTTACCCTGACCGCCAGC
Organism: Undibacterium pigrum; assembly: GCF_003201815.1. Taxonomy (GTDB): domain Bacteria; phylum Pseudomonadota; class Gammaproteobacteria; order Burkholderiales; family Burkholderiaceae_D; genus Undibacterium; species Undibacterium pigrum. The sequence continues at coordinate 191,063 of NZ_QJKB01000005.1, read as the reverse complement.
TCATGCTGTTTGCCGAAGACGTATTGACACGCAACCCCGGCGCGCAAATTTTGTATGACGTTAAATGCACACGCCATATCGCACCATGGGTAAAAGCCCGTGGCGGTATACCGCTGATGTGGAAAACCGGCCATTCCCTGGTCAAGGCCAAGCTGCGCGAAACCGGCTCGCCTCTCGGTGGTGAAATGAGCGGCCACGTCTTCTTCAAGGACCGCTGGTATGGTTTTGACGATGGCCTGTATGCTGGCGCACGCTTGCTGGAACTCGTCAGCCGCGTAGCCGACATGACAGCCACGCTGAACAACTTGCCACAATCGACTTCAACACCAGAGCTGCAATTGCAACTGGCCGAAGGCGAAAACTTCAAGATCATCGCGGCCATGCAGGCAAATGCCAGCTTCCCTGGCTCTGACGAAATCATCACCATCGATGGCCTGCGTGTGGAATACCCGGACGGCTTCGGCCTGGCCCGTTCATCCAATACCACTCCTGTGATTGTCATGCGCTTCGAAGCCGAAAACCCCGAAGCTCTGGCACGCATACAGGGCGCAATGAAGCAGGCTGTACTGGCTGTGAAGCCAGATGCGAAATTGCCGTATTAACTTCAAGACCGAAAAGATCACCACCGAGACACTGAGACACAGAGAAAAACAAGAGGAAATCTTTTAAGGTGAGAGTGCTTAGCAAAGCTCTTCACGCCTTTGGTTTTTCTCTGTGCCCCCTCTGTGTCTCTGTGCCTCTGTGGTGAGCATCTTGGTCTTCACCCGCATTTACTATCGTGAAAATTCTTCTTGTTCGTGTCTCGTCGCTGGGCGATGTTTTGCATAATATGCCCATCGTGGATGACTTGCGTCGCCAGTTTCCGCAGGCTCGCATAGACTGGGTGGTAGAAGAAGCCTATGTGCAGCTGGTGCGACTGAATCCTGGTGTAGACCAGGTCTTCCCCTTCGCCCTGCGCCGCTGGCGCAAGAGCCTGGGGCAGGCGGCAACGCGACAGGAGATCAGGAATTTCTTTCGCCAGTTAAGGCAGGAGCATTATGACCTGGTGCTTGATTCCCAGGGCTTGCTCAAAACCGGCATCATTATGGGTCTGGCAAAGACAGTCAAAGGCGGCAAGAAAGTTGGCCTGGCCAATGGTACTGAGGGCTCAGGCTATGAAGGCATTTCCAGAATCTTCCACGACATCAGCGTACCAGTAGACAAGCGCACCCACGCCGTCTTGCGCGGCCGCCTGGTTGCTGCCGCAGCTGGCGGCTATACAGTCAACACGCCCGCTAGCTTTGGCTTGCAGGCACCGAATATACCTGTCGATCAACGCACATGGTTACCGTCTACACCATATGCAGTGTTCTTCCATGGCACCGCAGGTGCAGCCAAGAAATGGTCGCGTGAGAATTGGCAGGCGATTGCCGCAGAATTAAAAAACTACGAATTACAGATACTGCTGCCCTGGGGCAGTTCTGCTGAAAAAGCTGAGGCAGAAGCCATGGCCGCCGTCATGCCAAACGCCAGCGTCTTGCCTGCACTCTCCATGCAGGCAGCAACTCTGCTGGCACAAAAGGCACGCCTTGCCATCGGTGTCGATACTGGCTTGACGCATATCGCTGCAGCTTACGAAACCCCGACCATAGAAATCTATTGCGCTTCACCGCGCTGGAAGACTGAGGGGAACTGGTCGGACAGGATTATTAATCTTGGGGATAATGGGGAGTCTGCGAGTGTTGACGAGGTTCGCGATGCGATTAGAGTTCTAATGAGAGCAACTGGCGCATAGCAATAACCTGACGGTTAAAAATAGTCAGTCTACTTAGTAACGTTACTCCAGCGTGCTTTTGGCTGGAATCCAGCGGGCTGGTGCTCCAGTGGCGTTCTTAGCACTTCAAATGGTGTATTAATTTCAGAATCGTGTACTTTAAGAACTAGTTTCCACAAATACCTGCCCACGTCGTTCACGATTGCCAGCCGGGGGTAGCCCGGCAGCTACTCACCTTTTTTGCTTCGCCAAAAAAGGTAAGCGAAAAAAGGCGACCGAGGCGTCGCTGCCCCTTCGGGGTCCCCTTTGCTGCAAGTCAAAAAATGGGAAAGTCCGAAAACTCGCTACGCTCAAACATCGGCCTTTCTTTTTCCATTTTCTGCCTCGCATCAAAGGCATCGACACATCGGAACTGCGAACTTCAAAAACAACAACACCCCCAACGTCAACACGATCCCTATTCATATTTTCAAGCCTATTATTCTCCAACCAAATGAAACTTGCTATTATGACCAACAAGTTTCATTGTCTGCACAACATGATTGTGTCAGTAGAGAAAACAAAGCTAAGGATAGATAAATGAAAGCCTCAAGAGCAATAGAAATACTGATCCGTCAACGTGATGAAATTGAGAGTATACGAGTTGATAATTCAAGTAGCCCGGCTTTTACAAAATGGCAGCGAGATACAGAGGTCGCAATACAAAAAATATTTGGCGATAAAAGTAGACACTTCAAAGACTTTTCGGATATTTCGTACAGCTTATTTTATTATACGGATGATACTACTGACTCTGATTTCTTTAGAGCATATATCGATGGATTAAGCAAAGCACGCGCAATCTTGTCATCTTTAATTGATGAAATTAAAGATTATGAACTCGAAGATGAAGAAGATATTTCGGCTCCAGATATCTTGTCACTGCTAGAACGAATTTGCCTTAAATTTCATACCGTTGCCCGACAACTCCGTGCTAGACATTCAGGAAGAAAAACTCTGGAAATTGAAGATGAGTATGATGTTCAAGATCTTTTGCACGCATTATTGAAATTGCATTTTGATGACATACGACCTGAAGAATGGACGCCGAGTTATGCTGGTGGCTCATCAAGAGTCGATTTTTTACTCAAACAAGAACGTGTAATCATAGAAGTCAAAAAGACTCGTCAATCTTTAAAGACACCTGACTTGGGTGCCGAATTACTCGTTGATATTGCTAGGTATCAACGTCATCCAGATTGTGGTTTGCTTGTCTGTTTCATCTATGATCCAGAGGGGAGAGTTGGAAATCCTGTTGGACTAGAAAAAGATCTCGAGGCACACAACGGAACATTAAAAGTGCGAGCAATAGTTGGCCCAAAGTTTTAATTTCCCTACTTAAATCAGCTTATTTTTTCGGCCAAAACCGATATAAAATGCAATAAAGAACCGCACCACCTATCGCTCCCCCAATTAATTCTCCAATAACGTATAAATTCAATTCTGCTTCAGAGTTTTTTAGTATTGCAGAGTAAGAAAATATCAATCCGAAAATTGCACCAAATAGAATTTGCTTTTTAAGACTTTGCTTTTCCATTGCAATTCCTTTTTCAATAGTGAATTTTCAAAGTAGATTCATTTGACATCTGTTGTACTTCTTATTTGAACTCGCGTTTTATGTGTAGCGTATTCAAAGTTTACTTCTACACTCATCAAACTTATTCAGTTGATGTCCTGTGGTGAGCTGTAAATTTCGGCATAGTTTGAGATTCGGGGTACTTATTAATTTCTTGCAATATGATATCTCTCAGAATTCGACGTATTATAAAGAAAGGGAACGGGGCATCTGAGTCAATCCCGTCAGTAAATGGCAAAATAACTTCCTTCAATGAAATATGCTTTCCGTTATGAACGAGATCATTGCGAAGTTTATATGATGATTTCGCCATCTTATAAAGAATATCAAGGTCACGCGGGATGAAATCTGACATTTTTTTTGTAGAATAATTATTTGGGGCAAGCCATTGTTGGCGTGACAAATCGATTCCATACAGCCATTCATCGTATTCGTCGTTCCAAAAATTTTCGGAGAGTGAATCAATTATGTATCTTGTGAATGTAGCCTGAAGTCGTAAGTGTCGGTCTCGCATGAGTTCATCTCGGAAGGCCTGAGCAACTATTGAATCCACTCCATTTTTTGAGAAAAAAGCGTCCCATTTATTAGCTACATCCCAATCACTCCAATCGCTAGGGGGATTACCAAATTTTCTTGATAGATGCTCAAGTGCAGAAATACACAACAAATACGCCGATCTTAAATCCTGTCCAAACAATTGCAATGCTGAATGGTGCAAACTAGATGCTGCACTAAGCGTTTCACAAATATCTTCTGGCATATCTTTAATTTTTGCGAAGAAACTTGTCAACATTGGTGCAATATTTTCTGGTATTGGACCATCAACGCTTCTATCTGCGGCAGACTGCATACTCATGAAAGTCACGCTATTTTCACCACTAACAGATGCGGGAAATGTAGTTGGAGATAAGATTCGTCTGTTAATTACGATCGACAAAATCGCGCCAAACTCTTTTGTAATTGCCTCATGCCTAAATATGTCGAACTCAGGACCGTTTACCTTATCTGGATAACAAACTAACGAAACAGTAAATGGATTTGAGTCACCAAGTCTAGTTGGGATAGCCTGTTTAGGCTCTATTCGAATCAATGCACCCTCGATATCTATAGGATGCATTCCCGGTATAAGTATTGGGAATGGCCGCTCGCAAAGATCGGTCGCTTTACATATAGCCATTTCTTGAAGCCAGTGATGTATGGTAATCATCTCAATGCCTCCGCGCAAAAAAAATCTGGTTATCGCTAACTTTAGTGAGTTTCACTACTCAATATTTATTAGCATTTTTACATACACTAAATCTCCAATTTGGCAAACGACTTCACCAAGTCATCCAGCGATTTCAACTGCGCCAGGAAAGGTTCCAGCTTGTCCAGCGGCAAGGCGCTGGGGCCATCGCACTTCGCTTGCGCCGGATCAGGGTGCGCTTCCAGGAACAGGCCAGCCAGACCTGTCGCCATACCTGCGCGGGCCAGTTCTACGATTTGTTCGCGGCGGCCGCCTGAGGCTGCTGCGCCAGCTTCGCGTTGTTGCAGGGCGTGGGTGACGTCGAAGATGACGGGCAGGTTGTTCGTCACTTTTTTCATGACGGCAAAACCGAGCATATCGACTACCAAATTATCGTAGCCAAAGCAGGTGCCACGGTCACAGAGTATCAGTTGGTCGTTGCCTGCTTCCCTGAATTTTTCGACGATGTTTTGTACTTGGGAAGGACTCAAAAATTGTGGCTTCTTGATGTTGATGACGCGACCGGTTTTGGCCAGCGCGACCACGAGGTCGGTCTGGCGTGCCAGAAAGGCAGGCAGTTGCAGGACATCGACTACTTCTGCCACTTGTGCGGCTTGCCATGGCTCATGCACGTCAGTAATCAGGGGTACGCCAAATTCTGCCTTGATGGCCTCGAATATCTTCAAGCCTTCTTCCAGACCGGGGCCGCGGTAAGAATGGATGGATGAACGGTTGGCCTTGTCAAAACTGGCTTTGAAAACATAGGGGATGCCCAGCTTGCTGGTGACGCGCACGTATTCTTCAGCAACACGCAAGGCCATGTCTTTGGATTCCAGCACATTCATGCCGCCGAACAGGACGAAGGGGCTTTGGTTGCTGGCTTGAATTTGTGGGGTGATGGCTACGGTAGTCAAGATGATTCCAGTTCTTAATAGTGTGTGCGGACTTATCGGTATTTTGGATATGCTGAATATGCTCAGGATACCCAGCGCAGGTAGTCTTGCCACTGCGGATCAAATTCGCTGTTGATATCAAACTCCAGCGAAGAAAAATTTTGTGCCAGTTTATGCGCCCTGGCCACGGCAGTTTCTGCATCGCTGACTTGCCAGTTCATGCTGCGCACATTGCCATGCAGGGTGATCTGGCTGGTGATGCCTTCCTGGGTTTGCGCGAGCAGGGTTTCCAGCTGGTCTTCAAATTCGCGTGCGATTTCCAGGTCTTCTTTGTTGTTCAACTCGACATCAACCTGCAAGCGCCACAGCATGTCGGCCCTGCCCACCAGGGCCATGGCGGATTCATTGCGTTGTACTACTAGTTTGTCGTCGGGGTCGGTATTGCTGACCAGCTCAAAGCCTGTCCATTCATAGTCGCCTGTCGGGAACAGGGCGGTATGCTTGAGTTCATCGCGCCAGAAGCTGTCCAGCACTGCCGGGAAGCTGGCCAGGCTGATAGTTTCCTGTGCTGACTCTTCTTCCATGAAGTCCACCGGGCCTATCTTGATGGCGAAATCGTATTCACCCAGGGCATGGTCAAGCAGGATGAAGGACATGTTCCTCGCATGGTCAACCATGTCTTGCGGTATCGGTTTGGCGAACCATAATTGCAAACCCACCCTGCCTGCGTCGGCATAATGACTGACCAGAATATCTGACGGGCTGAGGCTGAAATTGTCCATGGACATGCCAAACTCACCCATTTCGGTGCGCGCTCTGAAGGCAATGACATTGGGGAACATGGCCAGCTTGGGTGCTGTCTGCGTGAGCCTCATGACATCCTGAAAATGCTCGGTCGCGCCATGCGCCGTGATGATGAGGTCATATACGCCGTCTTCAGTCTTGCCTTGTAATTCAGCAGCCAGCTTGGGGAAATGGGGTTCCAGCAATGCATTGATGGCTTCCATGACATCGCGGATTTCCATTTGCTGTAATTGTGGCTGGGCATTTGCCAGTGCTTGCCAAAAGAGGTCTGTACTCATCTGTTCATGTCCATGATAGTGGAAGGCTCAACATGTCCTTGCATGTTGTTTAAGAGGCATAGGATATCATTTTATGGGGGTGATTTTGTATGGTGTTGCAGTGAAGGCAACTAGATTGCTATTTTAAGCAATCTGAAAGAACTGAAAATTACTAATGAGTCCCCTTAAAGAGCGAGGCTTAGGGTGGGGACGGCTTACTGTCGAATGCCCACTTATTAAATTTACTACAAAACTCCACCCCTATGCCGAGCTTGCCCTGAAAGGGATGAGTAAATCCCCAAGCAAGACATGCACCCCTGCACACCGTTTTCAGGTATATTCCCACCTCTTCGCCTACACTCCCCAAGCCAGATGTCCGCTCATCGTAAAAATCTTGATGGTTTTGCCATTTCGCTTATGCTTTTGCTTTGCCTGTGCTGGGGTTTGCAGCAGGTGGCTGTCAAGCTGGCTGCGCCAGTGATTGGTGCCACTATGCAACTGGGCTTGCGGTCGGGGCTGGCGGCGGTATTGGTATTGTTATTGATACTTATCAAAAAGATTCCATTTTCCCTGCGTGACAAACATGTCTGGCCTGGTATTGCGGCGGGTGTTCTGTTTGCCATCGAATTTTTATGCATATCGCTGGGTTTGAAATACACGACGGCTTCACATATGTCGGTGTTCTTGTATACCGCCCCTATCTTTACCGTGCTGGGCCTGCACTGGCTGATACCGGCTGAGCGTTTGCAGTCAACACAGTGGCTGGGTATCCTGTCGGCCTTTGCTGGCGTGGCAGTCGCTTTCTCTGGTGCCTTGTTTGATACATCAGGCAGCAGCCAGCGTGATATGGCTGATATGCTCATCGGTGACAGCTTTGGCGTGGCGGCAGCCGTGTTGTGGGCAGCAACGACGATTACCATACGCAAGTCCAGCCTGTCTGAAGCTGAACCAACGACCACGCTGTTTTACCAGTTGGCGGTAGGCGCGGCGATCTTGCTGGTATTTGTCATGTTGCGCGGCGAGAGCCTGCCCACGCAATGGGATATGACCAGCATCGTCAGTCTGTTTTTTCAGACGGTGGTGATTGCCTTTGCCAGTTACCTGACCTGGTTCTGGTTGATGCGACGTTATCTGGCTTCGCGTCTTTCTGTCTTTTCTTTCCTGACACCCTTGTTCGGCGTTGCCGCTGGTGTCATTCTTATGCACGATCCCATTAGCCCGCGCTTTGCGCTGGGTGCAGTGCTGGTCTGTGGTGGTATTGTATTGGTGAATTTCCGTCGGACATAAAGCATGCGTCTTCTTTACTCCCTGGTATGGGGTCTTTCCCTGCCGTTTGCCCTGTTCCGCCTCTGGTGGCGTGGCCGCCTTGAGCCAGGCTATCGCCAGCATATAGGCGAGCGTCTGGGTTTTTATCCGGCTTATGCAAACATTCCAACGATCTGGGTGCACGCCGTCTCTGCCGGTGAAACTCGTGCGGCAGAACCGCTGATACGCGCCCTGCTGGCACGTTGCCCTGAGCACCGCATCCTGCTGACGCACATGACCGCCACCGGACGTGAAACTGGCGGCAAGCTGTTTGCCGATGTAGGCCCGCGGCTGCAACAGGCGTTTTTACCCTATGACATCAACTGGATGATCGTACGCTTCCTGCGGCATTTTTCGCCGCAACTATGCATACTGATAGAGACAGAAGTCTGGCCCAACCTGATCGCCCAGTGCCAGGAAAAGTCCATACCGGTGACGCTGGTAAATGCTCGTCTGTCAGAAAAGTCTTTACGCAAGGCCCAACGCCTGGCTTCGCTGATCTTGCCTGCGGCACGTGCCATCAGCAGCGTGGCAGCGCAATCGAATCCTGATGCCCTGCGCCTGCATGAGCTGGGCATAGAGCAGCCGGGTGTCACTGGCAATATGAAGTTTGATGTGACGCCGCCACCATTGATGGGTGAGCGCGGTGCAGCCCTGCGCCGCAGCTTTGGTGAGCGCCAGGTGATCCTGTGCGCCAGTACCCGTGATGGCGAAGAAGAACTGATACTGCAAGCCTTTGTCGAGCAAGTCCCTTTACTGCAAACCAACCCCCTGCTGATCATCACGCCACGCCACCCGCAACGCTTTGATCATGTGGCCAGCCTGCTGGAATCGCATGGCATCAGGTATCTGCGCCGCTCCAGCCTGAACCATGAAGAGATCGCCCCCATAGGAACAGACATACAGGTCATACTCGGTGACAGCATGGGTGAGATGTATATGTACTATGCCGCCTGTGATATCGCCTTTGTTGGCGGCAGCCTGGTGCCGCTGGGTGGACATAACCTCATCGAAGCCTGCGCCATGGGCAAGCCTGTGCTGACGGGTACGCATACCTTTAATTTTTCTGAAATCACCGAGCAGGCGATTGCCAGCGGCGCAGCTTTCCGCGTTGATGGCGCACTCAGTCTGTTCCAGCAAGCGCATTCCTTGCTGGCAGATGAAAAACAATGCCAGCGCATGGGTGCAGCAGCCTATACCTTCTTCCTGCAGCACCAAGGGGCGACTGCGCGCACCATGCAGATGCTGGAGAAGTATTTATAAATTACTGCTGCCTATCGGGGCCATACCTGCAGGTGCGACTCTGTCCAGTATCTGTAGTGTGATTTCAAAATCAAAGACTTGCAGCGACAGCGCAAACTCGTCTGCCCGCGCCCCCAGCACCTTGCGCATGTCGCGCTGGTGGATATTGAAATAATCCAGGGCTTCGCTGTCCGAGTCTTCCAGATACTGGCGCAGCGTGGCAAATAGCTGGGCTATTTCTGCTGCATCAGCATCCTTGGCTTGCGGTTCAATTTTAACTGCTTCTTTCTGTGCTTCCTTCTCTGCCTCTTTCTCCGCCTGCTCTTGCAAAGCCTGCTTCAGGGCATCAATCAACTCAGCACTGACAGCGCTGAATTTTTGTATCAGCGCCTCATTTTCTTCTGATTTTTCTATCGCCAGTTCCAGCTCGGTTGATACGGCTGCCAGCGCCGTTGCACCGATATTGCCAGCAGCACCGCGCATGGTATGTGCTTCGCGTTCTGCGGTGCCTCGGTCTCCTTTTTCCAGTGCCAGCCTGATCTTGTCTGGCGTGGATGCGGCGCTGTCGACAAAGATTTGCAACAGGCGCAGATACAGGTCAAGATTTTGACCGCAACGGCGCAAGGCAGGAGCAACATCAACGCCTGGTATGGTCAGATCATGTTGCGGCACTTCTGCTTTCGCAGGCTCAGCTTTGCTTACTGGCGCTGCTGTTTTCGCTGGCATCGCTGCGGCTGGCGGCTGGCTGCCGGTATTCACAGGTACATCGATCTGATAATCAGGCATGCGGTGACCACACCAGCGGCTCAGGGTTTCAAAGAAGCTGTCCGGGTCTATGGGTTTGGCGATATGGTCGTTCATGCCGGTATCAAGGCAGCGCTGGCGCTCTTCATTCATGGCATGGGCGGTCATGGCGATGATGGGCAAGTCCAGCCATTCCGGGTAAGAGCGGATCACGGTGGTGGCAGCATAGCCATCCATCTCAGGCATTTGCAAATCCATGAGCACGATATCGTAAGGGTTGCCATGGTTGAGCTTGTCGATGGCGATGCGGCCATTGTCTGCCACGTCAACGATGATGCCTGCCTCAGTCATCAGTTCTGCGGCAATTTGCTGGTTGATGTGATTGTCTTCTACCAGCAAGACACGCATGCCTTCAAAGCGGCAATCACTACGGTGTTCAGCAGCGGTATTGACTGGTGTTTCCAGCGTGTCGGCACGGATGCGTAACAGAATTTCCAGCAAGCCTGCCATGCCCGTGGGTTTGGACAGGTAAGCAACTGGCGCATATGTCCTGGCCTGCATGGTGGTTTCATCAAAGTTCATGGTGGTCAGCATGACCACTTGCGGCGCTTCCTTACCCATGCTGGCGGCGATGGCATGCATGGTGGCGGCACCATCCATGTCAGGCATATGGGCATCGAGCAGCAGCAAGTCATAGGGGTGACCATGTACCCGAGCCTCGCTCAACATATGCAGTGCCAGCTTGCCGCTGCTGGCGGCATTCACGGTCAGGCCCAGTTGTTGCCCCAGTTTTTGCAAATGCTGACGTGCCACATCATGGTCATCAACGACCAGCAGTCTGAGGTTTTGTATATGCGGCGGCAACTGCGTCAGCGGCGCAGCAGTGGCAAAGGCAAACCAGCAATTGAAGTGGAAAGTGCTGCCCACACCCACCTGACTTTCTACCCAGATAGAGCCACCCATGAGTTCCACCAGGTGCCGCGATATCGTCAGGCCCAGGCCCGTGCCGCCATATTTGCGCGTGGTTGAACTATCGGCCTGGGTGAAGGCCTGGAACAGGTTTTGTTGCTGCTCCTCAGTCATACCCACACCAGTATCCTGCACGCTGAACTGCAGTTGCACCTTGTCGACTTCTGCCTGCACCTGCTTGACGAGGATAATGACCGAGCCCTGGTCAGTAAACTTGATGGCATTGTTGACCAGGTTGGTAATGACCTGCCCCAGACGCAAGGGGTCACCGCGCATGCTATGCGGCACATGGGTGTCGATATCAAACACCAGCTCTATATCTTTTTCTGCGACCTTATGGCTGACGATGGTGGCAACGTCATCAATGACATCCGCCAGTACAAATTCAGCAGATTCAATATCGAGCTTGCCTGCTTCTATCTTGGAGAAATCAAGGATGTCATTCACCACTCCCAGCAAGGACGTACCGGCGCTGTGGATTTTATCGATATAGTCACGCTGCTTCAAAGTCAGACGGGTTTTCTTGGCCAGGTGCGAAAGACCGATGATGGCGTTCATCGGCGTGCGGATTTCATGACTCATATTCGCCAGGAAATAAGACTTGGCAACCGTGGCCTGCTCGGCTTGTTCCTTGGCTTCGCGCAGCTCATCTTTTTGCAGATAGGTTTCGGTTTCATCTATCCAGAAACCATTCCATATCCAGTCACCATTGACACGCTTGGGTGCCACGGTTTGCGAGCGCAGCCAGCGTACCTTGCCATCGACCAGGACGCGCTGATGGAAGTTGCTGGAAGTGCGGCCATCTACTGCCCGTTTCAGACAGGCTTCGGCGGTTTCCCGGTCCTCTTCCAGCGTCGTGCGCCAGCGCGCAGACTTGTCGGCCAGGATATCAGCGGCGGGCACGCCCATGACGTTTTTGACGTTCTCGCTGACATAGGCATATTCCCTGTGCCCATCAGGCCGTTCGCGGAACTGGTAGACCGACAATGGCAAGACGTCGGTCAGATCAGTCAGGCGCTTGCGCTCCCTGTCAGCCTCTGCGGTTCTTTGCCTGACCAGTTCTTCCAGCAGGCTTTGCTGGTCAGAAAAACGCCCTACTCTCCAGCGATAAATCGCATAGATCAGGGCCAGCAAAACCAGGCTGACAATAATCCTGAACCACCATTCCATCCAGAATGGTGGCGTGATGGTGATCAGCAGACTGGCACCTTCATCATTCCATTCGCCATCCTTGGTCGCTGCCCTGGTTCTGAAAATATATTCTCCTGACCCAAGGTTGGTGTAATTGGCGGCGCGGTGGGTGCCATCTATCTCTACCCAGTCTTTATCAAAACCATCAAGCTTGTAGGCATAGCGATAATGCAGGGGGTCAGAATAATTCAGGGCTGCAAATTCTATCGACACTACGCTATGTGTATAAGACAGGGTAATCGATTTGGCATCCGAGATATTGCCATCCATCTTGACACCCAGGGGCAATTTACCGCCACGCACCGACTGATTGAAAATCAGGAAATCAGTAATCGTCGTTACTGGCTTATTGGTATTGTCGCGGATGGCAGCTGGATAAAACCAGGCCATACCCTGAAAGCCGCCAAAGTACAATGCGCCATCGCTATCCCGGTAACTGGCACCTACCGTGTAGGTGCCATCGATCAAGCCATCGTCAGCAGAATATTTTTTCACTGCCTTGCGGTCTGGCCCCAGCTTATACAGACCACCATCGGTACTGATCCACAGATTGCCGTTATCATCCTCGGCAAAACCGGCAGTTGCATCATTGCCTAGCCCGCCGCCATAACGGATGAAACTGATCTTGCCATCTGCCCCCTGCACCATCTGGTTCAGGCCACTGGCAGTACCCACCCAGATCACACCAGCCTTGTCTTCATAGACAGCATAAACGCGGCTATGGCTGAGACTGTTGGGATTATCCGGTTCATGACGATAATGCTCAAAGCGGCCCGTGCTACGGTCCAGTTTATCGAGGCCACCAAAGGTACCTGCCCAGAAGCGGTCACGACGGTCAAACAACAGCGACACAACGCGGCCATGACTGAGGCTGTCGCTGTCTTTGGGATTGGACATATAGCGACGGAACTTGCCGTCCTGCATGAGATTGAGGCCATCATCACTGGCCACCCACAAGTTACCCTGCTTGTCATACGCCAGGGTATGCACGATGCTGGAACTGAGACTGTCAGGCTTTTTGGGGTCATTCTGGAAATGCGTGGCACGTTCCGTGACGGGATCAAACAGGTTCAAACCATCTTGCGTACCCACCCAGAGCTTGCCATCGGGTGCCAGCTTGAGCGCCCTGATCTTGCTATTGCTGAGGCTGTCTGCCCGGTTGGCCTGGTGATGGTAGGCACGTATCTGGCCGCTGGCTTTTTCCAGCCGGTTCAGGCCATCGCCAGTACCTATCCAGATCACATCATCCTTGCTGGTAATGGCAGAAACGGTATTGTTGCTCAGGGTTTTTGCTTCGCCCGGCAAATGCAGCAGGCGCTCAAAGCCACCGCTGGCCAGACTGGTGCGGCTGGCACCGCCCAGCCAGGTGCCTACCCACAAGGTGCCGGAACGGTCTTGCAACAAGCGAGTGACGCGGTTGTCAGCCAGGCTATGCCTGTCGCTGGCATGATGGCGGTAGGAAGTGAACCTCCGGACTTCGGGATTCCAGCGCTTGAGGCCATCATCCGTGCCTATCCAGAGTATGCCGTCGCGGTCTTCGAGCAAAGAAGTGACAGGGCCGGGATCAAGGCCATCGGCTTGGCCCAGGCGGCGTTTGCTGGTGCGTTCCTTGTTCCATACTTCAAGACCGGCTGCCGTGGCTATCCACAAATTACCCTGTTTGTCATTAAGCAGACTTTGTACATTATTGTGACGCGGGTCGGGCTTAGAGTCATTGTCGAGGCGGAAATTCTCAAACACAGTCTTGCCGCGATACATGACACTCAAACCAGCGTTTGTGCCTACCCACAAATTACCCTCTTTATCGAGGCTCAGGGCATTCAACTGATCGCTGGCGATACTGGCGGGGTCTTTGTCATCATGGCGCAAAATCTGGAAACGCCCGCTGTCAGGATCAAAATGCGCCAGCCCATCGCCGGTCGCCAGCCATAACCCGGCCGCACTGTCGCTGATGATAGCCTGTATCTGATTGCCGCCAGAACTGCGGATATCTGCCAGATTGGGTTTATACCTGACCATGGTCTCGGTCGCCATGTCATAGCGATGCAGGCCGCCATTGCGCGTGCCTACCCAGATCCTGCCCTTGTCGTCCTGATGCAGGGCCCATACCCAGTTATCTGCCAAGCTGTCCGGGCGGTTGGGGTCATGGCGGAAAAAGACTACCTTGGCACCGTCATAGCGATGCAGGCCGCCCTGGGTACCAAACCACATATAGCCCTGACGGTCTTGCAGCATGGATTGCACCGATTCATGCTGGAAACCCTGGTCGCGCCCGACTTGCTCAAAGCGCAGGCTTTGTACGCTGGCCGCAGAAACTGGCAGGCAAAAGCCCAGGGAAACAAAACACAGCAGGCAGAAAAAAGCGAACAACAACTGAGGGTTTAGGTATCGCCCGGCCACACTGTCCTGCCTCATTTATCTTTCCTCTGAATATACTTGTTTTTTTAAGTGAGGACTTACGCAAAACCGCCCCAGCTGCGTTGCAGCGCCTAGCCGTACTAAAAAGTACTGTCTTCGTCGCTACGCCTTGCTGGGACAATTTTGCGTAAGTCCTATAAGTTAAGTATATGTTATTCAGACATCAATAAAACACAGATATATCTTTCCAACCATCAGATTTTTACAGTTTGTAGCGAATTGTCGGTAATTCGCGAAATTGCAGCCAGGATGACAAGGCCTGGTGATGCAGGATTTACCAGAGAAATTGCAAAGTACTCATATTGTTTGCAAAAACATATATCCATACAGCAACTTCGTTAGCGAATTTTTTGTACTGGAAAATCGCACCTTGTCATATCAGCATCAGAGACTATCAAGCAAGTTTCAGCTCAACTTCAGGCATTTTTGGCGCAAATTCCGGCAAAAACCGGATGACCGCTTCCCCCACAAAAACCACACTGTTTTTCGGGCAATTTTGGCTTGGTAATTTTGCTACGTCTGGTCTGGCAATTTGTTTTTATCTTGAAGCCGCTCAAGAAAAAATCTGCTGACGAGGTTTATAATGGAGGCATCCGACATCAGGATGGCAGGCACCTCAGTGCCCGGTTTTCAATTGAACAATGTTGCTTTGACAGATAGTTTTTTATTGAGCAATGCCATCCTGTTTCCTCCCTATAACACAGCCCCTGAGCTTGCGCCCGGCAGCCATTTTCCATGAATGATTTGCTGGTCCAGACTGTTGGGCTGTCAGATTTATCTCAGCAACAAGTAACAAAGAAAAAACTTCTTCATATGAACGCAAACGAAAAAATTTTAGGATTGACGGAAATGTCTCCTCAGGAAATCTCCCTCGATGTCTTGCTGGAAAAATATGCCAAAGGCGATGAAGTCACCATCCATGATGTGCAGTCTCGTGTTGCCAAAGCACTGGCCAGTGTAGAACAGCCAGACTTCCAGGCGTATTACGAAGAAAAATTCTTGTGGGCGCAAAAGAATGGTTTTGTACCGGCAGGCCGCATCAATTCTGCCGCTGGCATGGACTTGCACGCAACCCTCATCAATTGCTTCGTACAACCGGTAGGTGATTCTGTTTCCAGCGCCACCGATGGCAAGCCTGGTATTTATACGGCCCTGGCAGATGCCGCAGAAACCATGCGTCGCGGTGGCGGTGTAGGCTATGATTTCTCCACCATACGCCCCAAGGATGCACTGGTACGCGGCACGCGTTCACGCGCTTCTGGCCCTGTGTCTTTCATGCAGGTCTTCAATGCATCATGCTCAACAGTTGAATCTGCCGGTGCGCGTCGCGGTGCGCAGATGGGCGTCTTGCGTGGTGACCATCCTGATATCCTTGAATTCATCCGTTCCAAGGATCAGGGCGGTTTGACCAACTTCAATATCTCCATCGGTGTTACCGATGAATTCATGGAAGCTGTGGCCAAGGATACAGAATACTGTCTGGTCCACAAAGCGGAACCTGGTGAAGACAAGAAAGAAGCCGGTGCCTACCAGCGTGAAGATGGCTTGTGGGTCTATCAAACAGTGCGCGCGCGTGACCTGTGGGATGAGGTCATGAAATCGACTTACGACCATGCAGAACCGGGCATCCTGTTTTTGTCGCGCATGAATGCAGAGAATAATCTCTACTATTGCGAAAAGATCGAAGCCACCAATCCATGTGCAGAACAACCACTGCCTGATTATGGCTGCTGCTGCCTGGGTTCCATCAACCTGACACGCTTCATCAAGGGTGCATTCACTGATGCTGCCGAATTTGATTTCACTGCATTTGAAGCTGTCGTAACAGTAGCAACACGCATGCTCGACAATGTGCTCGATGCTACAGCCTGGCCTTTACCTCAGCAAAAAGCTGAAGCCATGTCCAAGCGTCGCGTCGGCCTGGGCTTCCTCGGTCTGGGCAGCAGCCTGGTCATGCTGGGCCAGCGTTATGATTCCGACGCCGGTCGCGCATTCGCACAAAAAGTATCTGAAGTCATGCGCGATGCAGCCTATCTGGCATCGGCAGAACTGGCGAAAGAAAAAGGCCAGTTCCCTCTGTTTGACAGCACAAAATACCTGTCCGGTACTTTCGCCAAACGCCTGCCTAAAAATGTACGCAATGCGATTTCCAAACACGGCTTGCGCAATTCCCATTTGCTGTCCATTGCCCCTACCGGCACCATCACCCTGGCCTTTGCTGACAACGCATCGAATGGTATAGAACCGGCTTTCTCCTGGGTGTATAACCGCAAGAAGCGCATGGCGGCGGGCGATCCAAAAATCTATGAAGTGGCTGACCATGCATGGCGCCTGTACCGCCATCAGGGCAATGACGTATCTGACGACAGCAAACTGCCAAAACAGTTTGTCACTGCATTGAATATGTCTGCCAGCGACCACATGAAAATGTTGCAGGTCGTGCAGCCTTACATTGATTCTGCGATTTCCAAAACCGTTAACGTACCGGCAGATTATCCTTACGAAGATTTCCAGAACCTGTACATGGATGCCTGGCGCGCTGGCCTCAAAGGCCTGGCAACCTATCGCCCGAATAATATACTCGGCAGCGTCCTTTCTGTCTCTACTGAGCCAGCACCAGAAGTCAAGCAGATACCTGACGATGACCTGCTGCGCAAACAATTCGATGGCCGTCCATTTGGCGACCTCGAATCTGTCACTTCCAAAGTGCAGTACATGACGTATGAAGGCAAGAAAACTGTCTACCTGACAGTCAGCTTCATCCACATAGACGGCATGGTCGGTGGTGAGCGCGTGACTATTGAACGCCCGTTTGAATTCTTTATGCCTGCGGGCCAGAAGAATGACGGCCAGCAATGGATATCCGCCAGCATGCGCTTGCTGTCCATGGCTGCGCGTTCAGGCGGTTCCATCGCCAAGGCACTGGCAGACATGCGTGAAGTGGTGTGGGACAAGGGTACGGTACGCTGCGGTATGATCACCAAGGACGATGGCTCACAGGCACCGCTGTTCCATGAGTCAGAAGTCGCCGCCATCGGTTACTCGCTGCAACGCATACTGATGAAACGCGGCTTCCTCGACGCCGCTGGTAACCAGATCCCTATCACCGTGCTGGCAGAAAAGTTCAAGCAAAGAAGCCACCACTACGGCATGGACGACCTGGCCTATGAAGGCGAAAACGCAGCCCCCATCAGCTATATCCCCACCGGCAAAAAATGCCCGGATTGCGGCGCACATGCCCTGCAAAAAATAGATGGCTGCAGCCGTTGTGTTTCTTGTGGCTATGTTGGTGCTTGTGGTTGATATTTGCGGGAAACTTTTAAGTGAGTGAAGCTACGAAATTCTGAGCCGACTGCTCTTGTAAATTTCAGCCCAGATTGCGCTTCAAAGGCATTAAATAGAATGGGAAGTTCGAATTTTCGAACTTCCCATTTTTTATTTTAATCAAAGTATTCAAGTCAGGCAGTGAGGCAATTGATGTTTCACCAGACAATTGCACACACGAATCAACCCTGTTTTCGCTTAGCAGCTGATTTACCCCTTCTGGTTCAATTAACCACGCAAGCCCAGAGGGCTATCAGTATTCACTGGCAAACACAATAGAACCAATTGACTACATGTCATTATCTTAAATACATGCAATAATGGCATTCCACGGCTGAATGTCATATCCGTTTATCCGTAATCGTATCCCTCGCGCTCACCTGGGGAACCAGTGTTGAGTCCGCATCACCACTATTAACTCCTCCTAGGGTTCCTGCATGAAACCGAGATGGCAACCGATTCCTCTTCCGGGCGACATCGCCCCCTATGGCGATTCCGCCTTGCAACCCTACCTCGACAAGGGTAAAGCTGTCGTCGTTGCTGGCGGACCTTTGGGTCTGTCACTCATCAAGGTAAATGCGAATCCCTACCTGATGACGCCGATCCAGGCCCAGTCACGCATCACCGGATTCGCCGTGCATTCGGGCGAGCTTTTCTTGCAGGACGGGCCAGTATTGAGTCGATGGGAGCTCACCAACGGCACCTGCGTGGCCGCCATCAACTTGCTCAATCCCAAGCTTGCATGGAAACTCGCTGACGGCGCGGTGAACTGGAGCAAGCTGCACACGCTTGATAATGCGCAAACCGAAACGAAACTCGCACTGGCGCATGCACGCCGCAAGGCCGAATGGCTCACGCTGCTTGAAAACTGCGAAGCATTCCAGCGCGATACCTCCGCACCGCGCACGCCTGACGAACAGGCAAAGCTGCTCGCGATGATCGCCGACCTGGCGCAACTCGTCGGTGCAAACTGTGGCCAGATTCGCGCCCAGTTGGCCGCAGCCGAGGAGGCCGCAGCACAAATGATTTTCTCGGCGCCGGTAGTCCGCACTCATCAGGTGGCAGCAAAGGCTGGCGCACTGGTCTATGTGATAGGCCGTGACGGAACTCTCCATCCGCTTGATGACAAGCTGCAGCGCATGGGTACCGCCCGTCATGACAACAGCGCACGGCCCGCGCTTGCGATGATAGAGTCAGAAACCGAAGCCCATAGCGACGAATTTGCGTGTCGCCTTTTCTACGTGACTGGAGAAGGTCTGGTGCGCGAGATTGAAGGCAATTCATTGCCGCCTGCGGTCAAAGGTGAATGGAGAGCCCGCGGGCGCTCCAGCCTGCAGCCCGGCATCAGACCACGTATAGACTCTGGCATGCTCTGGGGAAACGATGCGCAAGAGACCGGGGTGTTTGCGCTACCTGTAGATGAACCAGGTTCAGCATCACGTATCAAGCTTACACAGGGTGAAGAATGGCGCTGGCTGGAACTGCCCAAAAAAGGGCAGCTCGCGCTTGTTTGCACCGATACCTCATCGCGCCTGATCTCGTTCGCCAAGAGTAATGTCACGCCTGAACGATGGGGCGCACGTAAAGACAGCACGCCGCATTACAGCAGCTTCCTCGAAACTGAGGGCAGGCCTCTCATGGTCGCTGAATTCGATCGAGAACCCCGCCAGCCTGGTGGCGCCCTGAGCTTCAGGGTACTGGTTGCAAACAACGTGGATGCAGCCGACCAAAGGGCGGTCGCCTGGTATCCACCACCAGCAGAAAGTATACGCAATGGCACGCTGGAAGCGTTTTCCCCGGCAGCCAAACCTCCTGTGAGCATACGCACTCAGGTGACGATTTCCATGATCGATGCGTATATGATTGCGCGGGACAGCAGCACACGCGAGCAATTGCTTGCGCTGCTGGCAGACGGCGCGACATCCTGGCACTCGCACAAGGAAAAAATTCTGAAACCCTATGCAGATGCTGCCGCGGCAGGCGCCGCATTAGGCGAACTGCCGCTGCCACCAATGGCTGGCAAACACGCCCTCTATTCCTACCAGGTAGGTGCCGCTGTCACCAGCGAGGATGCTGAAAACGCACGCAAGGTACTGGAGCGCATGCGCGATCTTGCAAGTCCGGTAATCGTGCGTGTTATCTACACATACTCGGAGGAAGCCTGGGGCGGTACAGAAGTCAACCACAGATCGCACCCTCTGGCGAACGAGCGCATAGAACTTCAATTTAGCAATGGCGACCGCATAAGTACAAGTACCGATGCAAATGGCGACGCCGCCCTCCCGTTCTCGCGACTGGGATTCACCGTCACATCCGCCTCCGCCGCTCCCCGGGCGGTCGACTCCAGAGCACGTTCCTTGACCACCGAGCTTAAGGGCAGGACAGGTAACGAAATCATCATTTATTACGTTAAACCGCTTGATACAGGCGGCGGCCGCTTCCCGAGGAAACTTTCATGACCACTACTATTGCTGCACTCCCCACACCCGAGCGCCTTGGCGAACTATGGCGTTTCGATGGCTTTGGCACACTCTCGCCGCAACAACCCCTGGTTGTCGCAGGTGACCGTCTACTCGGCGTTGCGGGAAGCACACTGTTCGCGATCGACATCTTTCGTGGTAAAGAACCCGTGCCCGATGCACAGGTTGCCGAGCCGGGTTTTCCTTACACGTTCAAGTCGCATTACGGTGATGACCCTTATCTTGTCGCGGCGGCAGGCGTTGTGTATTTCATGGATGGTGAAGAACTTACTGCATTGCGCCTGGCTGATGGCCAGCCATTGAAGAAGCGTAACAAGAAAGGCGACTGGGAACTCTGGGAAGCGCCGCGGCTCTCACAGGTCAGCGGCCTGGTCGCCGCAAAGGACAAAATCATCGCCGTGCATATCGGCGATTCGGGTAACACGGAAGTTTCCGGTTTTGTGGCCGTCAACGGCGAGCCTGCATTTGGCCCGCTTGTCATCAGTGACCTGAGTCCCGGCACTGTCAGCTATGGCGAAGGCGCAGTATTCTTCGTGGCCGACGGCAAGCTGCACGCAGTCAACGTCGATTTTGGCGATGACAGGTTCAAGTACACGAAAGGCGGAATTTCTTCAGAGCCCCTGCATGCAAACGTGAAACCCTGCGTTGCCCGGGACGTCGTCATCGCTGCCAGCTCGTCGCTGCATTTCTTCGATGTCAAGACAGGTGCTGAAGTGTTTTCGGCCATTAAGCCCACGAATGCAAATGATGTATGGTTGTCGCCAGTGCTGGCTGAAAAAGCAGGCCTGTTCATCGCAAGCAATAGCAGTGAAGTAATTGCAGTACGCACCACGGATGGCAGCGTCGCCTGGCGCACCAGGCTCAACAAGCCCGGTTTGCCATCGCTGCTTGCAGGCCGAGTCATGGTGACCTCAGATAATCGCAGGATGCTCTCGACGCTACTATTGTCTACCGGCGAGATAGAACGCCGTATGGAACTTCCCGAAATCGCGGGTGATCATTCACCTGTCGTCGCGAACGACACGGTGTTTATTCCTGACGTTGGCGGCTCGCTTGAAGCGCGGCCTTTTGCGCGCCAGCATGCCGCACTGTTCGACGGTATCAGTTCCTGTATAGATATACAGGCAGATGGCAAGCAGTTCGACTTTGGCATGGAAGACTTCAGTATCGAAGCGTGGATACGTTCCAGCGAAGGTGGCGAGATCGTCTCCAGCCACGTCACAGAGGCTGACTCAAAAGAACATGGTTTTCGTCTTAACCTTGGCGAAAACGGTGAATTGCGCGTCGCGATCGTCGATGCAACAGCGAAGCGTGTGCATGCAGGCCGCACGCGCGAAACACATGCCAACGATGGCGAGTGGCATCACATTGCGCTGATACGGCGTGACCAGACACTGCTCGCGCTGCTTGATGGCAAGTCGCTGGACGTGTTCTTCCGCGACGATTCGCAGGCAGGCCTCTCTATCGGTGGCAAGAGCGCGCTCACTATCGGTGCGGCGCGGCCTTCAGCAGGCAAACCGGCAGAACAGCATTTCAACGGCCTGATCCGCGAATTGCGTATCTGGGACCGCGCACTCGACGTCGCTACCGTACAAAACAACCGTCACGTGGCGCTCACTGGCAATGAACCGCGGCTGAAAGGCCTGTGGACACTGTCAGAAAAGCATCTTCCTGGCAGGGAAACACCAGTAGTCAATGCCGTCGCAAGACACGCCAGCAAAGCAATTTTTAAAAATGCGGCCTCGACACCCACCGACCTCACACTCGACAATGCCGGCTTCCCATATCTGTTGCATGAAGTGCAGAGTCACTGGCCTTATGCTGGCACCTGGGCTGCACGCGGCCAGCAACCGGTAGATACAGCGGCAGCGCTGACAGGCGGTGCAATTGCATTTGGCACCAGCAACGCGCTATACGGCGTTCGTCGCGCCGATGGACGCCGGATGTGGCAGATCGACATGCCAGGTGCAGCTTCAGCACCAGTGGCAGACTCAGGTCGCTTTTTCGTATTGACCAGCGATGATGGTCTTATCGGCGTCAATGCGGTGAGCGGTGAATACGCACGCATCGATGCGTTCGCCGGGTTCATGAAACCGACCAATGCGCAGCTCGCCGCGCCAGCCGTCACACAGACACATCTTGCGGCAGGCACGCCTGCTGGTGAAATTCGTATCATTGACCGGCTCGCTGTACCTGCCGGCGTTCGCAATATTTCTGTATCGGCTGCGGTACGCCAGTTGACACTCGGCGACAAACATCTGTTCGCCTTATGTGGTGCACCGGGCGCACTCAAGATGGTCAGCATCGATCTGGCAAGTGGCAACCAGGCGAGTACGCCAGTAAGCGCAGATGCCTACGCAGCGAGCCGCGAATGGCTGTTCTGCGTGCGCGACGCCAAACTCACACGTGTTGCGGCCGATAATGCTGCTGTGGTTCTGCAGACCAATGCCGCTGTCAATGGCGCGATAAGCGGGATCGCCGCCAGACTGGACCGCGACCTTGTCGTCGTAGGAACCGACAAGGGCGAAGTCTACGGATTTGCCATCTCTGACCTGGCGCTACGCTGGAGCGTGAAGTTGCCAGCAAGTCACACACTCAAAACGCATGAAGCTCATTCGGTTTATGCGCCGGTGTTCGATGCCGCCGGACGTGTTTGCTGCACAACAAGCTCGGGAACGATTGCCATTCTCGATCCTGTGACAGGCGCGCGCGTCGGCCTGTATTTCAATAACCAGGGCATAGTAACGCCTGCTGCATTTTCCGCCGCCACGGCTTACTATGGCTGCGCCGACGCGGTTGATGCTGACGCCTTCAGAGACGGCGCGCTACACAGCGTCGTCTTCGGCGACACCATGGTGCTGCGACTCGGGCTCAATGAACTGGGCATGCCTTCCAAGGCAGAACCTTATGCCATGGTCGATATTCCAGCGGTTGATGCTGCAAAACACACCCTGCATTTGATGGACCCTTCCTTCAGTTGTATCGAAGCCTGGGTCAACGTGCCGGATGCGCAAGTAGATTCCAAACGACGGCCAGGTGGTGGTGTGCTGGGCATATGCCCGACACAAAACGGCGAGTTTGACGTCAATCTCGAAATCGATGAAGACGGTACGTTGCACTACCACGCACGCTCTCTGCAACGCGGCAAGTGGAAAATGCTGAAGCTGAGTGCAGATGCCAAACTGAGTGACGGCAGCTGGCATCACATCGCTGTCTCACGCTCGACCGAGCAGTCGGCGATCATCTATATCGACGGCGTGGCCGTGCCAAATTTGACCAGCACCCTGGTCGAGGAAGCACCATCGCACACCTCACCTGGCCTGAAAGCCTTCATCGGTGCGGCAGCAGGCCCGAATCTGGACGCGGTGCGCCCCTTCTGCGGCATGATCGCGGATGTACGTGTGTGGGACACCTATCTCAAGCCTGCGGAAATTGCGGCACGCATGCACGTAAAGCTGCGCGGCAGCGAGCCTGACCTGCTGGCCTTCTGGAACTTCGACCGTCAGAACGTCAATGACGCTGGTGTCGACCATCACCACGGCACGGTCGTTGGCGCGGGCCAGGACCCGGTCTGGTGGTTGTCAGATCTGGTTTTCGAGAAACCCTCGTATCCTTACGTTTCAACCCAGGCGAGCATAGTACGCAATGTCGCTGGCGAGCCCAAGACCTACAAGATGACTTGCAAGGTACACCGTGCCGACGGCACTGGTATGGCAGGGCAAGCGATGAACCTGTGGTATGTGCGTAATCGTGACGACCAGCCTGAATCGGTTCTATTCAATTCAGACGGCATCACCGGCTCGCGATCAGCAGAGGAACCCGAACCGGGCGTAGCTTCGCCAGATGGCAAGCAACGTGTATTCTCGGCGACCACGGGCAACGACGGAACAGTTTCCTTCTTCGTGACGCCCTCACGCGTGGATCACACACCAGCCATTGACCTGCGTGCAGGTTTCATGGCGAGTTATGAACGCTTCCACGTCAACGTCCTGATGGACGAACAGATGCTGGTGCCAGCAACACCACCCACGCTCAGCGTACAAAGCAAGCTGATCCAGGACTATGCCTATACCAGTGGCAACAAGATCGACGAGAGCCGCGATCGTTCGACCTGGAGAACAGTAATCCGCGTTACCAACCCTGACGGTGGGGTCGTGATCGGTGAACCTGTATCCTTGTGGGGTGACGAGCAAACCACCGTGCAGGTTGCGGGCCGCTCGTATGCGATCAACAAAGAGAACAGTGCAGAGCTCACGACCGACAGCCAGGGCGAAGTCATCATCATCTCTGATGCATCAGCCTTGACTGCGCCCATCCTGATGGCACGGGCTGGCTTCATGCACAGGAATGACCGGGTAGTGATCGCGGCCGATCAGGAGTTGCACCGCAAACTTGCCAACGTGCGCGGTTCTGACTTTATGGAAAAGCGCACCACGCGATGGAAACCAGGCATGAAAGAAGGCGATGGTGAAGCCTTGCTCGCGCCAGACTATGCGCCGCATGCAGACAAGGTGGCCAATGCAATCACGACTGTAATGGCATCGGCAAAACCAGTTGATCCGGCTGCGTCCAAGGAGCCGCGCGGCGATGCGCATATGCTGCGTTCAAAAGCACGCAAGCAGGCCAAGCGAAATCTGCATGGTGCTGAAAGAGCACTTTTTGATGCGCAGCCTATGCGTCAACCACAGCGCGCTGCAGGCAGCGACCGCGTCGCGACCTTCCGCACCATAACGCACGTACCTATGCAGCAGGCGCTCAATCCCGAAGCGACCCGTGCAGCGCTCAAATCCAATCTTGGATTTGTGTTTGAAGCCGTCAACGACCCGCACGGCAATCAGGGTCTGCGCTTTGAGATGCTTGAAACGCAGGCAGAGGTAGACGAGGAACGCGGCGAGGCGACTCCTGAACGCGTGTTGCTGCGTGGTTTTTTCGGCGACCTGTGGGAGGGTATCAAGGATGTGGCAACGGATATCTATGAAGGTGCCGTGAAAATCGTGGTCTCCATCGCCGATACAGTCGAACTCGCGATCACCAAGATGGTCGATGGCGTGCTGAGCGTGGTCCATACCGTCGTTAATTCGGTGGTCGAGGCGGCCAATGCTGTCGCGGGCTTCTTCGAGCAAATCGGCGTGATGATCATGAAAGCGATCGAGTTCCTGCGCGCCCTCTTCAACTGGAAGGCGATTATCGAAGCAAAGAACATCATCAAAGGTGTCATTGAACTGAGCCTTGACGCCACCAAGCGCGCCATGTCACCCGCAAAACTTGAGGCTGCATTTCTGCCTCTCATAGACGCGATTGCGGTCAAACCGAAGATGAGGAACGAGAGTGTGAATGGAGGGGCGGCTAGCGCAGGAGAATGCGACTCGCCAGCTTTCAATGAATCGCGCGGTGTGCAGGGGCAGATGGTGATACAAAAGTCGCGGGAAAACCCGGTTACCGGTGTGACTTCAGCCGGGCCAACTATCGCCGTCAGTAGCGAAAGTCCTTTCGACGATCTGATCAGCAGCATTCCGTCATTGATTTCCGGCTTGCTCGACACATCGCTTTCCGAGATGGTGGACAAACTTCTCGCTGCCCTGAAGAAAGGCGCAGAGACGAGCATCCGGCTAATGATCAAGGAGCTCACTGCTGTGAGTGGCGCGCTGATCGAAGGACTGGACTGGATAATGAAGATTCTGAAAACAGAAATCAGGGTTCCCTTCCTCAGCGATTTGTACCGATGGATCACAGGTTCGGAACTATCACTCCTCGATCTGGTCTGTCTCGGCCTTGCTGTGCCAGTGCATATAGCACATCTGGTCGTCACGACGCTGTCAGGCCGGATGAGCACTTTTGCTGAAGACAACAGGGGCCTCGTTGAGAGCATGAAGCGTGCCGAACAGGGCAAGGCACCGCGCACCTTACGCAAGACTACAGGTTCTCTACAGCTGTCCGTCGTACCCAAAGAACCATATGAAATGGACACGTCCAGCGAAACTTTAATCATCGTGCTGCGCTCGATCAATCTCATCTCCGGCCTGGCATCCGACGCTCTCTTCACCAAGAGCGTGAGCTCAGGTGGTATCGGCGCGGCGTCACAGGGCGAAGCACGTGTGCGCGGAATGATGAAAGTGCTAAAGGGCGCGACTGGAATAGCCGCTTCCAGTTTGCAGACTTTCAAGTGGACGCCAGCATTCAACGACCGAATGGAGAGCGGACTGAGCCCCGAAGCTTGGGGGATTGTCAAACCTAAAGAGTGGATGACGTGTAGTGTTTTCAGCGTACTGGTCGTGGGTGACGCAATCACGTTGCTCGGCGGTGTCTGGCAAGTCCTGAGTCCGCCTGTCCCTCAGCAATTGGGCGAGCTAGGCGGGATCGCTGGTAGTTGGCTCGACAAGAAAGAAGCCATGATTGCCAAGTGGGCGCCTGTTGCATGCATAGCCCTGCTTGTCGCACGGACTATAATTTACCATCAAGCGATGACCGTTCTTGAACAGGATAAGGCACACGAGAATCTCAAGATGCAAACGCGTTTGTATTTTATCCGGGACGTCTCCATGATCGTGGCGCGCATGCCCTGGTTCATGTTCACCCAGACAGGCGCGAACTGGTTCCGACAGTCGACTGGCGGTGCCGCGACGGCAATCTACGCAGTAGTGACTGGCGTGCGCGCGTTGGCAAGCGGTACTGCGCTGGTAACGCACAGTTTGGCTAGTTTGAAATACGGTAACGAGGATTAGGTGAGTGCTGATTTCCGGGCGGTTCCTCTTTTCTCGATAGGGGAGCCGCCCGGTCCATTCAAATCAAAGAAAGTAGATACGACTTATTCAAAAGTAGAGATTACTAATAAACAAAAATCCTGGAAGGTAATTTAGATAAGCAACTGCTCTCTGAAGAACTGATCAAGGAAATCACTAAACCTGCACAACTTGTGATTACGTGACTAAGCGTGCAGGCAACCAGAAAAGCAATTGCAAAAGCCGTTCAGTTGAAAATTGAACGGCTTTTCATACGTTTGATGTGGAGCCATGAATTTTATTAAAAGCCTCGATATCCATCTTGCCGATCAAAACATCGTAAACGTAAGAATTAGCTGACGACGCAATATCTTCCGTCAATATATATTCCAGATACGCAATCGCAAAAAGAGCAGATGATTTTTTCAGCGCATTTAAATCCTCAATGTTTTCTTTCGACAACAACGAAAATGAAGCAACGCTAGCTTTTTCAGCTTCTCTCAAACTTCTTGGCAATTTTCTCTCGACAAATTCTTTAAGTGCGGGGTAAAGCATTGTCATTAATTTCTACTCCAGTTTCATTTCTTCAAGCATTAAGTCTGCAGGTATTTGCCAGCCAGATCGAATAACAAATTTGTCTGGGGATGCGCGTTTGCTCCAGTGATCAGTGCCAGCTTAAGTGCCAGCTCATCACCTTCTTTCAGCTTGCGATAAGACACACCAGTCAGGCGCAATGCCTTAAAAGATGCAGGTAACAAAGCGACACCTTTTCCGGCGGCAATGTCACTTAGCAGGACATGATGGTCATTCGGTTCCAGCAAGAAACGAGGCGCAAAATGGTGACGCCTGAAAATCTCATGGCAGTAATCAAAAAATGCCGGCTGGCGCGCTCGCTCAAAGTGATATACAGGCTCGCTGGCGATATCAGCCAATGACAATTGCC
Source organism: Undibacterium pigrum (assembly GCF_003201815.1). GTDB lineage: Bacteria > Pseudomonadota > Gammaproteobacteria > Burkholderiales > Burkholderiaceae_D > Undibacterium > Undibacterium pigrum. Next base: position 163,181 of record NZ_QJKB01000005.1, on the reverse strand, counting down.
GGCGGTTGGCCAGTGGATGTTTGCTGGATATTGCCACCATCATGGGCTGCTGGCCCAGCGACTGCACAGGAAAATCCAGCGTCCGGGTCGGCATGGCTATCACGGCGGCATCAATACGCCCGGCCTTGATCGCCGCGACCAGCTTTGGTGAATTATCGTAAGTAAGTTCTACAGACATGCCGGGCAAGGCAATTGCCAATGCCTCAGTTAACTGGCTGAAACTGCCCGCTTCTACCGAGGTCGTCAGGCCCAGACGTAGTTGGGATGGTTCAACCAGGCTGCTCATGAAAGTCTCAGTGTCATCCAGCATCGCCAGTATGGCCAGTGCGCGTGGCAGCAAGAGTTTGCCAGCACTTGTCAGTTGTACGCTTTGCGTATCACGCAAGAACAATTTGACGCCCAGGCGCTGTTCCAGGTTTTGAATCGCCCGCGATAAAGGTGGCTGCGTGATATGCAATTGCTCTGCCGCCAGACGAAAGTTAAGTGTCTGTGCAGTGACTGCAAATATCTGCAATAAGTGGGTATTGATTTTACTCATGCAAAAAAGGTATCACGTATTTGGTAATTCCACAAATGCCTTGTACTGCTTAGTCTGTCGTTTTCACTCAACACAAGGAAAGCATCATGGAACAAAGAAAAATAGGCCGCAGTGGTATGTCAGTTTCCGCCATGGGACTGGGTTGCATGGGCATGTCTGAATTTTATGGCGATACTGACGACGCCAGTTCACTCGCTACCCTGGAAGCCGCCTTTGAAGCTGGCGTCACTTTATTTGATACTGCCGATTCGTATGGCATGGGAAAGAATGAAGAACTGCTGGGGCGCTTTATCAAGGGCAAACTCAAGGGCAAGGGTAAAGCTGACAAGCTGCGTATCGCCAGCAAGTTTGGCCTGGTGCGCCAGGAAGGCCGTTACGAACGCAGGATAGACAACAGCCCTGAGTATATCCGTACAGCGGTTGAAGCTACTTTACGCAGGCTGGGTATTGAAGCCATCGATCTTTACTACATACACCGGCTGAACCTTGATACGCCACTGGAAGCATCCATAGGTACTTTGAGCGACCTGGTAGCTGAAGGCAAAGTACGTGCGATTGGTCTGTGTGAAGTGTCGCCAGCAACTTTGCGTCAGGCGGCGGCGATTCACCCCATCGCCGCGGTACAAAGCGAATACTCGCTCTGGACCAGAGACCCTGAAGCTGGCGTGCTGCAGGCTTGCCGTGAAGTTGGTGCCAGCTTCTTTGCCTACAGCCCTCTGGGACGCGGCTTTTTAACCGGAAGCATCAATGGTAAGAGTAGTCTGGGCCAGGGGGATTTCCGCATTTTCAACCCGCGCTTCTCGGACGAAAATCTATCGCATAATCTGGCAATTGTTGAAGTCATCAGGCAATTCTCTCTGGAAAAATCCTGCACTCCTGCGCAACTGGCACTGGCCTGGTTGCTGGCGCAGGGCGAGGACATCATTCCTATTCCCGGTACCAAACGCATCAGCTATCTGCATGAAAACCTGGCAGCGACTCAGGTGTCACTCAGCAAGGCCGACCTGGATAAAATTTCTCAGGCATTGCCACCGGGCATGGCGGCGGGAGAACGCTATACCGAGGAAGGCATGAAAGGCCTGAATGCGTGATAGTGAATAGCTAAGCCAGCGCTTTTGGGGTAGTGAATAGATCCATAGGGCATTCCTGGACAAGGGCAGGCTACTTTGATGCATAGCCAGTAAAGTAGTCGAATATGCTATTGTCATGATAAGTCATTAGAAATGAGTTCTATTTACAAAGGAATCATATGAAACTATCCCATTCTGTCCTTGCTGCGGCCTCGCTGGCAGTATTCAGCCTGACGCCAGCCTTGCTGGCCCATGCCAAGATAACGCAGCAACTCAGCGCAAAAATCGACGGCAAGGTATTTGAAAGCGACGATGATGGCATCACCTATCTGATACCAACCAAGGGTGTCTTAAATCTGATTGCCGTCACCAAGGGTGCATCTGCCTATCCGCCTCCAAAAACCCTGTCAGACCGCCTGGGCATCATCTGCAGGAATTTTGATGGCAAACCTGTCAAATATCAGGCCAAGGATTTTGGTAACAACGGCTGCGAAGTCAAATTCACCAAGGGCCAAAGCAAGCAACCATTTGGAGAACCTGTCGCTGAATACGATGCGCGCGATGGCAAGAACATGCTGGAGATCACCTCCGTCAGCGGTAAAGTCATCGAAGGCAAATTTTCTTTTGAACTCAGGGACAAGAAAACCAAAGCCATCCTGAGCATCACAGAAGGCACTTTCAAGGCAGAAGACCGTCAGATATAAATTGCTGCGGTATGGCCCGGCACTAAAGCGCCGGGCTTTTTGCTAACAGCAAGCTCACACGTATCTGTAAGGATTACCCTGATTGAACTGGGCTTCCTTGCTCTTTTCCTTACCCTTGAAGACTACAGGCCCTATTACCTCTATGCGTGGCTCGTTGCCATTCATGAATATCCAGGGCGTGTTTTCACTGCCGGGTTCTGAGGTTTTACCTGAAGGTGCCAGGGTAATGCTGTCTTCATTGATGATGGCGGTGCCGATGACATAGGTGTACACAGTGTCATCATCTGCATGTTTGGATGTTCTGAAATCAAAATCGCATTCGACGATTTGCTCGCCATATTGCATGACCATTTTGGGGCGCATGGAAGCCACAGAAACTGCGCCATTGGACAGGGCAGAATACACGCTGAATACCATGACTACCTGACCGCCTGAGAGTCTGGCGATATCAGGATTGACTTCCACGGTTTCAGTCGCAGGCTCTTTGGCTGAGGCAGTGACGGTATCGCCAAGATGCAATGCATAAGGGGCGGACGCGAAGCTGCCCGGCGCATCTGGTGCAGTGATGAACTTCATCTTGCCGTCTGGCAGCAAGAGGCCCACGCGCAAGTCCAGGTCATCATTATCATCAGCATCATCGCCGTTATCCAGCCAGGTCGCCTTGACGATAAGTTTTTTGGGTGCGCCCGCGCCTTTTTCCAGTGAGACTTTGTGGCTTTGTCCGGCCTTGGTGAGTGATACCTTGGACAGGGATACTTTTTTGACTTCTGCTGGCGCTGTTGGTGGTAGAGATGGAGTTGGCGCCGCTTCGGCCAGGCTGCCACCAAAATGCGTGACCAGGGCATCCAGGCCGCCATTGAAACCCTGGCCTATAGTCATGAAACGCCACAGCCCATCCTTGCGATAAAACTCGCCCAGCATGACGGCTTTTTCTGCACTGAAGTCTGTGCCAGAAAATGCAAACCTGGCTTTTTCAATGTCCTGGTCCAGCAGGCGCAAATACCCGCTCTGCAGTTGCGACATGGTCCCGCTGCCATCAATGCTGCTGGTGATAACGATACGCTCTATCGTCTGCGGCAGCTTGCTCAGGTCAAACTGAAAGCCCTGCAAATCACCAGCTACATCGCTGAGCGCGACACCACCACAAGGTGAAGTGGGCTGGTTGAAAAAAATCATGTAACGGTCATCCGACAGCTTGCCCTGGGCATCGAGTCCAAAACAGGCGAAGTCCAGGCTCAGGCCCTGGCCTTGCAGGCCTATTCTTACTGTAGTGCCAGCGACGATATTAGACAATGGCAGGCGCTGGCCTCTGGCGAGATTTTCCATGATGATCCTGATGCTGTATGAGTTTAATTGGCGGGAACAATAACATCAGTCACGAAATACTCAGTGTCGCCAAAGCATGAGGTAGGCACGCCTTTGTGCTGCCCATACTTGAGCACTACCCTCTTACCGGCGGCATCGCTGATTTTTTTGGCGACGGCATCATCCCTGACGGTGAACTGGAATTTTTCGGGGATGGCACCAGGCATGGTCACGAGTGCAAGCTCACCTTCCCATGACTTGCATACCCAGCCACGCTTGGACATTTTTTGCATGTAACCGGCACGTTCACCTTCAGAAAAAGCAAAGCTGAGGGTGACCCATGTGTACAAGATAAAAAGGATGAAAGGGAGCAGTGCAAAGCCTGCAATAATCAATTTCACTTTTCTAGTAACTTGCATTTTGTTCCTCATTCACTGGTAGTGATACATCGTGGGAATGCTGGCCAAATAATTCTGATCTCTCCAGGGTCCTGATAGCCCATGCCTTGTGGGTGGCAATTTCACACATGGCATTATGCATTTTGAATACCGCCGGGCTATTCACATTCAGGATGGCGCTTGCCGATTCCATGTCTGAATTTGAGACGCGGTAATGGCACTCTATCTCTTCAATCTGGTCAGGATGTATGGCTGTTTTCCCAACCAGGCCATGGGCCAGGTCTTGTATCACTTCCTGGTCCAGCAATTCAGGCAAATCAAGATATTCAAATACCGGTGCAGTCAGTTCAAAACCATGTGGCTTGAAAATGACCACCAGCTTGGCAATCACGCTGCCCAGCGGTGTCTGATAAATCGAAACCGAACGCGGCCTGCGCAAGCCCAGCAATGCCAGCAAATCATTACCACCTATTCTTAGAGCGAGTATGCGTGGTTTGACTTCCGGCGCCAGCAAGATGGAGCGCAAGTCACGCATGGCGTCATCGCAAAATACTTCTGCGGTTTCCAACGTAGGCATCAGCAGATGCTTGGTGTCCCTGACCATCTCAAAGTAATCATGGAAATTTTCTGCACTGGCTTTGGGGATGACGAAGCCTGTCAATTTTTCTGAACCATGCATGGCCAGCACACGCTTGAGCACATCCGTATTTCTGACGCGGACGAAGCGATCTGCCCTGCATGAAGGATGCATGTTTTCCAGCGTCAGTTGCAGATTGAAGAGTGCATAACCCAGCGCTTCTTCCGAGACTGCATCTTCTGTACAAAAGATCAGGGAGCGCGCATTCGGGAGCAATTCACCATTGGCAATTGCCAGCAGGTTCTTGTGATTTGCCGGCACATACAGGGATGCGCCCATAAATTTATTAGCCATCTAACGCACTCCGTATAATCGATACAGCCTGATAAGGTAAATGAACATCGACTTCCAAAGGAACCTGCTTTTCTTTCGCCAGGACGATGAGATGCTGTACATCTATGGCATTCACGTCCCTGACGATGACGACTCTGGGCACACGCCGCAATAACACGCGGGTGGCCTCGCCTATGCCTGGCTTGATCAGGTTGATATCGCTGACCTGATAGCGCTGCATCATGGTTTGCAGGCAGGCAAGCGAGATGGCGGCTGCCTTGTCACGATCTACCGGTTTGGCATCCAATGCCTGGCCTTGTTTGAGCACCTGCCTGGCCAGTTGAATAATGTCATCGGCAAAACTGATGGACCTGTCATGCGGCAGGAATTCATCATAGAAAACACAGCCATGAAAATCATCTTCAGCGATATCTGCATTCAAAATCGAGCGGCTGACCAGGCCAGAGACAGTGGCATTGAGTATGCTGGACGGGATTAAATAATCGTCACTGCTTGCGGCAAATGCTGCCGTACCGGCGAGGTCAGACAAGACATACAAGCCCGGCTCTATCGAGGTGCCATGAGCCTGATTGAAATCTTCTATGGTCTTGTGCAACTCCCTGGAGATGACGCCTTTACCAGTCCAGCCATCGACAAACACGATGGACGTATCCTTATGCGTTTGCAAGATATGCTGCAAGGCGACCGTGTCTATCCCTCGGTCACGGATAATGGAAATCGAATAATGCGCAACCCTGGCACCCATGCCTGCTTCCAGCACATGTTTGAGTATCACGCCTACCGGTGTGCCTGCACGCGCCAGTGAAACTATCGTCAACTCTGGCCCTTTGCGTTCACGGATAATCGCCGCCAGTGCAACGCAGTCTTCAGCCATTTTTTGATTATTGGCAGCACAGGCCTGCTCAAAGATATGCAGGTAGGCAGGCGAAGGCAAGGCTTCAGGTGATAGCATTTCACTGTAATGGCGCTGCCCTGTCTGTATCAGCAATTCTTTTTCTGACACCTTGGTGAAGTTCATCAGTGGCAGTTGCTTCAACAAGAACTTCACATCATCTGGACGATAACTTCCACTGAAACTCATAGAGCCTCCAGCGCAACACCAGCCAATTGCGTGGACCTGGGGATAATCGCGTAATCGCATTGCGACATGAAGCAGGCATCAGACTTGCTGTCGCCCATGCCAAAGCTGAGTATCTCGCCGTGTTGTTCAGACAAAACTGCTTTCAGATGCAAGACCGCATTGGCCTTGTTCAATGCCTTTGGTAACACGGCCAGGTTATTGCCATTGCGGTGCAGATAATAGTCTTTGCCATCAGATGCCAGCCAGGGGGCAACCACATGTTTTTCCACTTCGGCCAATGGTTCTGGCTTTTTGTGCGGGTCTTTCAACACCATATAAAATGGCGTGCCAAAGTCCTCGATCAAACGGGCTTTGCCAGTGAATCCCACCTTGCGGCCATAGTCATCGATATGCTGCATGACATCCATCAAACCCGGCAGGGCCAGATGCATTTGTGATTGTTTGGCTGACAGATAAGACAAGTCTGCCTGTCCGTCTTCACTCAGAATCACGCCGCCATAATTGATGATGGCATAGCTATTGAAATCGAGCTTGACGCGATTATAGGCGTCGAAGTTTCTTGCCGTCGTCGGGATCAGCGTCATCGATTGTTCAAACATGCCCAGCAACTCGCGCTGCTTGTGGGTGGAATAAGAAATCGGTGCGCCGTCCTTGAGGAAAGCGATAGGTTTCAAATCAGTGGCATCGCCACATTTTTCCATGGACTGGAATAATGTGTCATCCAGATCAACAAAGAGAAATTTTTTCAAAATGCGCCTCCTTGGTGAAGTGAATTAAATCTGCGCCAGTCTGTCTTGCTATTTCCAGCAGTGCAGCATTGACGGGGGTTTCATGACACAAGAACACCTGGCCATACTGGCGGTCTGCGACGTTGTAGACGAAATTGGAAATACCTTCTCCATAATTATCGGCAAATTGCAAAATGCTGCTGACATCACCCCACTGCATGATGGGTGAGCGTGTAGTGGACTGCACCCTGACATCAAGGCCGCGTGCTTCGAGAGCAATGCCCAGGCTATATGCGGGATGCATGAATTCACCTGTGCCCAGCACCAGGATTTTTGCGCCCGCCGGCAAGGCCATTGCCAGCGCACTGACTTGCGACTCATCCAGCACCAGCTCACGTTCCATGCCAACCCGGCCAAACTCGGTGCTGGCACCGCGATCTGCGGCAGCCTGGAAGGCTTGCGCAGCTACGTGCGGCACCTGGTATTCGCCCTGTTGAAATTCATATTCACCAGTCAGCGCCGAGCCTATGGTGACTTCCAGCCCAAATCTGGCGGACAGGCTATTGTTTCTCTCCTGCCCCATGAAATTGGTAATCGTCGATAAATGCAGGCGCTTGATATTCGGATTGAATTGCTGGAAAGCGTTTTTCAAATTCAAGAAAGTATTGCCTGTGCTGGCTTCATCATCCACCATCACCAGGGACTGCGCCTGCATAATCTTGTTTTTCATCGCCGCATCTTTGGGCATATGAATAAACTGACGCGGTGCATGGCTATGCGCTTCTTCAAATTCGATCAATTCATAATCAGCGACGTGATAGCGGGTGGTGTGAATGAACAGCACAGACTTTTCTGGATGCATGCGCTGATATGCTTCAAAAACACCCTGGCCCAGGCCTACTGCAGTTTCTGCCATGGCGATAAAAACCACAGGCTCAGGCAAGTCAGCAGCAATCTGTGCCGCCAGTGCTTCATGTATCTCTTTCATGAGCGAGGGACGGACAGGCCAGTGCTTGCCCAGTACCTTGCTGAGGAACAGGAAACCGCGTTTCAGATTGGCACGCGCGGCAAAACCCATCAATGAGTCCAGGCTGAATAATTGCTCGTGCACAGCCACGGACAGCAGGCCGGTAGGCAACTGCTGTCTTATTTTTGTACTCATTTCGGGTGATGATTGTTGCGCCATGATCGTCATACAGAAGCCATCGTTATTGGTACTGAAATTTCCATCACACGGATGCCCTGAGCTATTGCTGGTATTTCCAGCTTGTCAAAACCATCTACAAAACCTTTGACTGCAAGATAAGGCAAGTTAGGCCCGGCCTGGCATGCCATGGCGATACCGCCAGACATGCGTGCATTAATTTCCAGCAGTCGTGGCTTGCCCTGGGTTTCTTTAAACTGCACGTTATAGATGCCGCTTAACTTGAATTGCCTGGTCAGTTCGCTGACCGCCTGCATGATGACGGGGTCGCATTCTATGGTTTGTCCATAGCCTGCTACTGGCGACTTCTTGCGCGGTATGGCGACCACTACTTCACCTGCATTGCCGACACAGTCAACACTGTATTCCGGCCCTTCCAGATACTCCATCAAGAGCATGGGCTTGCACTCACCCATATCTGCCAGGCCGCGTCTGAAATCCTGCAAACCGACTTTATACTGTTCGCCCGCAATCAATAATTGCGCGGCATTGCGTTCTTCATCCAGAATGCCAAAACCCAGGCCATATACCGAGATGGAAGGTTTCACGCACAAGCGCGGGAAACGTGGCTTCAATTCATCATAGGCAGCGTCAAATTCAGCAACACTGGTGAATACGCGGTATTGGGCTGGCAGGGCATCAGACATTTGCACTTCTGCGCAAAATGCTGCCTTGTCATTGAGCAGCCGTAATACTTCTGGCGTCGCCACATTCATCACACGTGTGCCCTGGGCTTCAAAACGCGCCTTGTTGGCGGCGATCAGCCTGGCTTCATGGCCGGGCCAAAACAAATCCACTTTATGATCAAGACATGTTTGCAAGCACCAGTCTACGTAGTCTTCAGCACGTAAATCCTTGGGCTCTGACAAGAATTGATCTGCCACACGCTGCGCAGCTGCGTGTGGGTTGGGGTGACTGTACGTAATCGTAAATTCGTTTGTCACATCAGCCTGTTTGATCAGGCCGATGGCTGCATAGACAGACGAAAAAGTCCGGTTAAACCAAAGATGCATGTATCGCTTACAGGTGAGGTGTGATTTGTGGCATCAGATCATTGAATGTACGACCGGAGCCGATTTCACCGATAGCATGCATTTTCCATTCACCATTGTGGCGGTATACCTTGCTCATGATCTGCGCGCTATGGTTGCCCAGTGTCGTCAGATTGAAGCGCGCTACTTCCTGGTTATTTGCACCATTCAAAATACGGCATGTGGCATTGTCCACCTGCGAGAAATTCTGACCGGTAAAGCTGTTGACAGTAAACACCAGGCTTTTGACATTGGCTGGAACGCGTGTCAGATCCACGGCGATCTGTTCATCATCACCATCGCCTTCGCCAGTGCGGTTATCACCACTATGGACGATGGAACCATCTTTGGATTTCAATTGACGGAACCAGACTACGTCAACCAGATTGCTTTGTTCATCAAACATCAGGCAGGATGCATCCAGATCGATGGTTGGCGCAGAGCCACCAAAGCCCAGGAAACCTTTTGATTTCACGGCGTCCCAACCCAAACCCATAATGATCTTGGACAAAGTTGTGCCTGCTTCTTTGTCGAGGGAAATCTTTTGTCCCTTACTGAGATTCACTGCCATCTTGTTACTCCATTTCTGTATTGATGATTACCACTATCGGCCAGAACGGCCACCGGCTACTTTTTGCATCCATTCCACGAAAGCATCGCGATTGCGGGAACAGATATATACTTTTCCACTACCTTTAAAACGCAAGACTATGCCTTCACCACTGGTCACACTATTGACGATGTTGCCCAGGAATCCACCGACGCCGCCACCCGTGGAACCCGTGGTGACGGATATTTCGTAGTGCAGGGTATGGTCCCAGCAGACCACATGTGAATTATCGATAATCACATCTTTTCCAGGAGCCACTTCCAGCTCAAACATGGAACCAAAACCGGATACCACCATTTGCCCGGAGCCTGAAGATTCCATGACAAAGAAGCCGCCCGACTGAGCAAACAGGGCATTGCCCAGATTTTGCATGCGGGTTTTCATTTCTACACCTGCGGTCGCTGCGACAAAAGCGCCATCGTTGAGTATGTATTGACGCGGGCCTATATCAACTACCTGCATCGCACCTGGTAATACCGGCGACAACAGACAGTCACCATCACCGTTGACTGCTTCTATGTGTTGCTGGAAGAATGACTCGCCATTCGCCATGCGGCGCATCAATGAGGAAATCAGGCCACCCTGCATCTTGCCCTTGAGTTCCAGGTTGGCTTCCATCATGACCATGGCATCTGATTCACAATAGATTTTTTCACCTCTTTTCATGGACACATGGAGAAATGGGTCCACGTCACCAGTCGTTGTAAATGTAGGCATGATTCAGTCTTTCTAAAATTAAATTAAAATGCCGCTGTTCTTGGCCAGCTTGATCCACTGCGGATATTCATCCATGAGCAAGTCATACAACTCCTCATCATTTAATTCATCAGGTGCTGCTACCGAGAAATAGCTGGCATTGTCGATACAGCGGCCTTGCAATTCATCGAGTTTTTCCAAAAATGGAAAATCAGAACTTGCAAAGGACAGCAATTTTTTGCTCTTGGATTTCCTGCCCTTGCCTATGCCCATGAATTGCCAGAAAATCGGTTCATAACTAGCCCACTTGAGCTGTTTTTCAGTAAAGGCCTGATCCGATGTTGAGCCATCAGTCACAAACATGACATACACCGGTATTTTGGCAGGACTGACCTGGCTTGCTGCCTGCCCATTATTGGCAGGCGCATAGAATTTGCGCACTGCTTCCATGGCAAGACCATATCTGGTATCACCTTCCAGCGGATAGGTGTGGAGAGCCTGCTGGACAAAAGCCTGGCAATTCTGCAAGCCCATCGCCGCTGGCTGATGTACATTTTTTCCAAACAGGAAAACATCAATTTCGCCATCATCATCAAACCTGCAGCCCAGCGCCAGGATTTTTTCTGCAAATTTCTGCACTGCTCCCGACTTGTACAAGCCATTCATGGAACCCGAAATATCCAGCACCAGGCAAACCTTGGCCTTGTGCGATCCCAGACCCACTTTTTCCAGAGAGACGGCAGCTTTTTTCACTAGGCTGACTAATTGGGGCGCTTCTTTTTCTACTCGTTTTTCGAGTGAAATTCTTTGTTCATTAGTGGCATTATTTGATGCCGTTGCGGGTTCGGCAGCAGCCACTTCACCGCCAAAATGCTGTACCAGCGCATCCAGGCCGCCATTAAAGCCCTGGCCAACTATCATGAGTCGCCATTGGCCGTCCTTGCGATAAAGCTCAGCCAGCATGACTGCCTTTTCATTTTCAAAATCTGCTTTTGAAAACGCATAACTGGCATGGTCTTTCAAGACCACTGAACCAGACTGTATCGCTTGCATATTGCCCTGGCCATCGATACTCATGGCGATCACCAGCCTGTGTATGGTAGCGGGCAATACATTCAAATGAAAGTTGAAGCTGCTTACGGCGTTCAGTTGTGAAAACCGTACGCCGCCACAGGGTGAAGCTGGCTGGTTGAAGAAAGTCATATAACTTTCATCAACCAGCTTGTCAGCTGCATCCAGCGCAAAGCATGAAAAATCCACGGCATGACCAGTCACTGTCATGTCAATCTGGCAGCGATTATCTGTCAGGATATTAGCAAGCGGTAATCGCTGCCCTTTAAGTAACGGTGTCATACCAGGATCTCAATTAAAGATGATTAAGCGTTGACGCCGAAGGATCTTGCCAATGGGCCCAGGCCGCCTTTGAAGCCCTGACCGATGGCCTTGAATTTCCATTCTGCGCCAGCACGGTAGATTTCACCAAAGATCATGGCGGTTTCAACCGAGCCATCTTCAGACAAATCAAAGCGGGCGATTTCTGCATTGCCATCGCCATTCAGGCAGCGCATGTAAGCCTTGCCTACCTGACCAAAGTTTTGCTTGCGCTCTTCTGCCTGGTGGATAGTGACGCAAACAGCGATTCTGTCGATTTCTGCAGGCACCAGTGTCAGGTCAACCAGTACTTTTTCGTCGTCGCCATCGCCACCGCCTGTAGTGTTGTCACCGGAATGGGTAACAGAACCATCTGTGGACTTCAGGTTGTTGTAGAAAATGAAGTCAGAATCAGCGCGTACTTTGCCGTCTGCTTTCAACAGATAGGCGCTACCATCCAGATCGAATGCGGCACCGTCAGTTGCACGTGGATCCCAGCCCAGACCGATAACGATTTTTTTCAAACCTGGCGCTTCTTTGCTCAAGTTGACGTTACCACCTTTTTGTAAACTAATAGCCATTTTATTTCCTTTGTAAATTAGATGAATTTGATTGCAAAAAAAAGCTAACCACACTTAACACATCTTGTCATCAGGCGATCTGTACACCATGTTGTGTCGCCAGTGCTGACAAGCCTCCAGCAAACCCCTGCCCTACTGCCTTGAATTTCCATTCGCCATTGTGGCGATACACTTCACCAAACACCATGGCCGTCTCTGTCGAATAATCCTCTGACAAATCAAACCTGGCGATCTCACCATTCGTTTCATTGTTGACGATGCGGATATAGGCATCATGCACCTGACCGAAATTCTGCTTTCTGACACCCGCATCATGAATGGTGACAGCCACCACCAGACGCTTGATTTCGGCAGGCACCAGGCTCAGGGTCAGCTTGATTGCTTCATCATCACCATCGCCAGCACCGGTTTTATTGTCACCTGTGTGTTCTACTGATCCACAGGTGGATTTCAACTGGTTGTAAAAGATAAAGTCATTATCACTACGCACCTTGCCGCTTTCACCAACCATGAACAGGCTGGCATCGAGGTCAAAATCATGCCCGTCAGAGGCACGTGAAGACCAGCCCAGGCCGATGAGCACATTGTTCAGGTTAGGATCTGTTTTAGATAAATTGACGTTACCGCCTTTTTGCAAACTGATAGCCATATACGCTCCTGTTTATTTACTCTCTGCTACTGATTGACGTTTGTGTTTAATGGATGACCACAAAGACGCCACGATAAATGCAACACCAATCAAACCCGTGAAAATTTCAGGGATATGGTATTTCATGCTGGCAAACATGATCAGCGCCAGGATACCGATAGCATAGTGCGCACCATGTTCCAGATACACGAACTCTTCCAGCGTGCCTTGCTTGACCAGATAAACCGTCATGGAGCGCACAAACATCGCACCAATCGCCAGGCCCAGCATGATGATGACAACGTCATTGGTAATCGCAAATGCACCGATCACACCATCAAAAGAGAAGGATGCATCCAGTACTTCAAGGTAGAGGAAACCACCAATACCACCACCCTTGACCACGGCACCGATATTGACATCGGTTTCTTCTTCCTTCTCCAGCAAGCCACTGATGAAGTCCACGCCTACGTAGACGATAATGCCCCAGACACCTGCCATCAACACGACAAAACGTTTGGCTTCTTCTACCATGGAGACACTGAATATCACCACCAGCAGGGCAAGCAAAATCGGGACGGAACCTACTTTGCCAAATGCAGCCAGCTTTTCTTCGACATTGCCCATCCAGTGAAGTTCTTTGTCTTCATCAAAAATAAAGTTCAAAAATACCAGCAGCAGGAACACACCACCAAAAGCCGCAACTTCAGCATGGTGATTGATCAGATGCGTAGAGAATTGCTTGGGATCATTCAATGCCAGGTTCCAGACTTCCAGCATACCCAGGTCTGCCGCCTGAGCCACGATCACCAGTGGGAACACCAGGCGCATGCCGAATACCGCAATCAGAATACCCACGGTTAAAAAGATGGATTGCCAAAACGCATTCCAGTTTTTGAGAACCGAAGCATTTACCACTGCATTATCAAAAGAGAGGGAAATCTCCATCACGCCCAAAATCGCGGCGATGCTTACGGCAGTAACAGCGCCGCCAACGCCCGAATGGATATAACCCCAATAAGCAGCAAGCCCCAGGCAGACTAGCGTTATGAGGAAGGAAAACCTGAAATGTTTCATTTTGTTCCCTAAAAGAATAATTTAATGAAGTGTAACGATGCTAATAAAAATTGAAAAAGGTAAAACAACAAAGAATTTACCGTTGCAATGCAATTTTGTCCATTCAATCCGGATTTATCTGTTTATTTTGATTGCGTCTGGAGAAGCTTACTATGCTACAAGTTTTTTGCTGTAAGCAAATATTACTTCCTGATGACACTCTGAATTTTCATCCAGATGTGCTTTGCTTGCTCAAGCTCTGGCAACTCACTATAGGAGAAAAACTTTCTTTAACACACAAATTATTCCGTAATTGTGAATAAAGAAAATCAGTGCTAGGATGTCAACATGGATAAACTAAGTCATCACTGGTTAATGCCCTTGCCTGGTATGGAATTACTGCATATTGAAGAGGCCAATCAGGATGAGCTGACCATAGGTTTGGAAACATCCGACACCAATTCCGACACGCTCAGCGTTTGCCCGCGCTGCACATCTGCCCGGGTGACAGGCTACGGGCGGCTCAACATCAAAATCCGCGACGTTAATCTGGGTTCGCGGGTGGTGTTCCTTGATATCAGAAGGCGCAGGTTCCGCTGCCAGCAATGCCTGAGCACTTTCAATGAAAGTATTCGCCATATTTCCGAACGTCACCGTGCTACCGAGAGATTTATCGAGCATATAGGAAATCTGGCCTTGCAGATGTCATTTACGGCGATTTCCAGGCAATACCGGCTCGACGAAAAAACCATACGCAATATTTTTAATGAAGCCCAGCATCACCGCAAGGGCAAAAGTCCTGTCATTGCCCCTGAAATAGCCCTGCTATGGACACCCCCACTGCTAAAGCATGCGCGCAGCATCTGGATTAACCTGGCAGAACTGACGCTGTATGAAATGCAGGGGAACATCAAGGCAGCATCGCTGCAAGAGACGCTGGATAAATTAATTGCTGCACAGCATACAAAACACATTATCGTGCCGCCCGACCCGGTGCTGATCAAGGCAATTCAAAAGACCGCCACCATCCCGCTCCGGCTCGATAGCCGGGTTTGTCTGCGCCAGGTCAGTGCTATCCGTGAAGGCTTTCCGGATAGCAAGGAAGTGACGACGTATCTGCAGCATTTCAGCCAGTTGACGGGCAAGCCATCTGCCAGTGAATATCAGCGCCTGCATACCTTGGTATTGCAGCCCCCCAAGCCCATTAAAAGTAAAATGAAGAATATATTGTCGGCCCTGGCCTTGTTTCCAGCGACACAATACCCATTATTTGAAAAAATTTCAGAGGAGTGTCATCTGCAACTGGAAACCCTGGCCAGTGCCATCAACAGCCAGTTTGCCCGCAGGTCGTATGAAGTCATGCATTCGGTCATGATACTTGACCAGCATTTGCATAAATTCAAGCGCATACAAAAAAATAAAACGCATACTGGCACTGTAAATCAGTTCGATTACCAAAAAATGGATTATGGTACGCAGATTAAACTACTCAATGCCCGCTTGAGCGCGCTCAATTCACCAGTCAGTTCGTCGTAGAAGTAATGCCGTAAAATTGTTCTGTAGCCCTTACATTTCCTGAGGAAGAAAAAAATGAGAAAATTACCTGTTTATTTGTTGCTGGACTCCTCTGGCTCCATGCATGGTGAGCCTATTGAAGCGGTGCGCAATGGCCTGCAGACGCTGGTTGCTGCATTGCGTCAAGACCCGCATGCACTGGAATCCGCCTATTTGTCGGTCATTACTTTTTCAGATGCCGCACAACAAGTCGTGCCATTGACAGAACTGGGACAATTCCAGATACCAAGCATCACTGCCAGCGGCACCACGTCCATGGGCGCAGCCCTGAGCCTGCTGGTGGAATGTATTTCCCGTGAAGTGGCCGTGACCAGTGCTGAAGTCAAGGGTGACTGGAAGCCTATCGTGTTCCTGATGACCGATGGTGAAGCCACTGATGACATGACCAATAGCATCGCCGAGTTGAAAAAAGCCAAGGTCGGCACCTTTATTGCCTGCGCCGCTGGCCCAAATGCCAACACCACTCATTTATCGCAAATCACAGACTCAGTCGTCAAGCTTGACACCGCTGACAGCAACACCATCAAGGCTTTCTTCAAATGGGTCAGCGCATCCATCGCGACGACCAGCCAGAAAGTGGATTTGCAGAAGAAAGAAACGACAGGTTTGAGTGACCTGCCACCACCACCACCCGAAGTCAATGTAGTTCTTTAATTTCTTACATTTCAGGAGTAGCTATGGCAGTCAGTTTAAAAAAGGGACAAGGCGTCAGCCTGCGCAAGGAAGAAAATGACCTTTCTACAGTGACGATAGGTCTTGGTTGGGACGTTGCTGAAGAAAAAAAAGGTTTTCTGGGAAAACTCTTCAGTGGCCCCGCAGAGGAATTTGATCTGGATGCGATAGCTGTCCTGCTTGGTCCCAAGGGTAATATTCAGCATCTGGGCAAAGACGAAAATGGTCAGCCCAGCATTGCTGGCAGTGACGTTATTTTCTTTAATTCGCTCAAGCATCCCTCAGGAGCCATCTGGCTGACCGGCGACAACCGCACTGGCGATGGTGATGGCGATGATGAACAGATCATCGTCAAGCTCGACCAGATACCGGCTATCTATGAGCGCATCGTCTTCATCGTGGCCATCTATCAGGGGCAAGAGCGCAAGCAGCATTTTGGCAGGATCAGCAATGCCTTTATTCGCGCTGTTGATGCCAAAAACAAGGAAATCTGCCGTTATGACGTCAGTGGTGACAATTCATTCAACAACCGCAGTGCACTGACTTTTGCAGAATTTGCGCGTGAAGGCAACAACTGGGCATTCAAGGCCATAGGCACGCCGCTGGATTCGGACAATCTGATGCAAATCATCCGTCCTTATCTCTTTGACCCAACTTAAACTGAAAGACCACTATGTCCGGACGCCGCTTACCTGTTTATATAGCCCTTGATACTTCTGGGTCCATGCGTGGTGAACCCATACACTCCGTGAATGTTGGCATACAGGCGATGCTGGCATCCTTGCGCCAGAATCCATTTGCGCTGGAGAGTGTTTACCTGTCCATCATTACTTTTGATGGCAAGGTGACCGAGATTTTGCCGATGACTGCACTTGAAGATGTACGCATTCCTGAAATAGTCTGCCCTGAGTCAGGGCCGACATTTTTGGGTGAGGCCTTGCATTTCATCTGCGACAAGGCTGCTGTCGAAGTCAGGAAATCCACGCAAGAAACCAAGGGTGACTGGCGTCCCCTGTTGTTCATCATGACCGATGGCAAACCGTCGGACACCTTGCAATTCAATGAAAGTATTCCACGCGTCAAGCAGGCAAATTTTGGCACCATCATTGCCTGTGCAGCTGGCCCTAAAAGTGTGCCTGACCAACTCAAGGCGCTGACAGATACTGTAGTCAGTCTGGATACCATGGACAGCAATAGTTTTTCCAGTTTCTTCCAATGGGTCAGTGATGCCGTCACCTCGGGTACAACCAGCCTGGGTACGACTACTGCAGTGGAATTGCCGCCCCCGCCACCAGAAGTCCAGGTCGTTCTCTAACATTATTCTTGCAAGGATTTTTGATGCGCCGCCTACCTATTTTCCTGATGCTCGACGTTTCTGAGTCCATGGTCGGAGATAATCTGCGTCAGTTGCAGCAGGGCCTGGAGCGCCTTGTGACAAAGCTGAGAACTGATCCGCACGCACTGGAAACGGTGTATCTGTCCACCATTGTCTTTGCGGGAAAGCCGCGCACCCTGACTCCTTTGACGGAATTGGTGTTTTTCTACCCGCCACGTTTGCCAGTAGGTTCCGGCACCTCCCTGGGTGCGGGCCTCATGCATCTGATGGATGAGATAGACCGCAATGTAGTCAAGAGCACCATGGACAAAAAAGGCGACTGGAAGCCGGTAGTCTATCTCATGACCGATGGCAAACCTACCGACGACATCAGCAAGGCCATGACACGCTGGAAGGCTGAATATGCCAGCAAAGTCACCCTGGTGGCGATAGGCATAGGCAAACATGCGGCACTGGGCACACTGCGCCAGTTGACCGAGAATGTCATCCTGCTTGATACCAATTCTGAAGAAGATTTCAAACGCTTTGTCGACTGGGTCACCATGTCGGTGGTTGCGCAAAGCCGCAGCGTCTCCATGAGCAATGTAGAGGGTGTCAATCTGGCCAAGCTGGATGATTCCATCATGAAAAAAATTGGTGATATCGTCGATGCGGCTGTGGTTGATGAAGATATTGTCGTAGTCACTGGCCAGTGTTCGACCAATAAACTGCCTTACCTGATCAAATATGAGCGCCTGCAAAACCATCTGCAACTGGAAGGCCATGCATTCAAGATAGATCAGTTTAATCTGACCGGGGTTTATCCCATGGAAAAAGATTATTATGATTACTCAGACCAGCGTGCCCTGGTCAGCACCGTCAATTCTGATGCCTTGCTCGGCAGCCCGGGTTGCCCGCATTGCGGCAACCCCATCGGTTTTGCGATGTGCGCCTGTGGCCAGATCATGTGCCTGAAAGGGCCGGGAGCAGCCACTTGCCCGGCCTGTAACAAGGAGGGTAATTTTGGCTATAGTGAAGGCGATGGCTTTGATGTCAATCGTTCACGCGGCTAGCGTCCAGGAGATATTGTGAGCTCAAAAAGCACTGCGATAGGATTGTATGCGCACATACTGCTGGAACAAAATGGCAACAGCAAATCCGAGATTGATCAATACATTGGTGATGTACGCTTTGAGAATTTTGTCAACAAACTTGAGGAGTACATGCTCAAGGATTTCAATGCCTACAAGAGGACCATACCTGTATCGGTCAATCCTCATTCTGCTGCATCGAAATTTTTCCCGCCACGAGATTTGCCCACGCCTGCCGGCGTCAAAAAGCATGAATTTAGCGAACTGCCTCCTCTTGCTTACGCCCCACCCAAGCCCACCCAGTCTCAAGAAGCCAGGCCTGAAAACCCTGCCCTGGCGCGTCATACAGAAAGTGATGCAATGAAAATACCATCTCAAGTTGTTCCTGGTGCCGATATCAACACAGGCCCTGCCCCTGATACCGTAACCGGCCAGGCTCCTGCTCCGGCTCCGGCTATTGATACTGCTTCTGCTCCTGTCCCAGCTTCTGCTGCTGACTCTGCTACTGCATCGGCCCCCGCTGCGCCCGGCACTGCCGCACCGACAATCGCACCTACAATTGCCCCGACAACCGCGCAGGCAACTGCGAGCAGCGATATGCCTACAACGAAAGCTCCTGTCATCGTTTCAGATCACAAGAATATCCGCTTTGTGGTCTCGAATGCGCGATGCCAGGAAGCCTATACTTCAAAAGTAACACCAGACCAGCCGCAAAGCGAGAATTATCAGATACTTGATATCGTCATTCCTGAACAACTGGGCTTGAGATACAACGATGAGCTGGAAGAATTGAGTGGTACACCTGCGGTTCAGGGGGACTTCCCTATCCGCATCACTTACCGGTTTACCAATGAAAAATCAAATCGCCTGGCGACCTTGAATATCACGGTGACGCCTAATCCAAAATCCATGTGGCTCAATAAGCCTTCTGATAAAGATGCAATTTACTGGAAGCCTGATGAAGATGCAAAATTCGTCAAGGGCAAGGATTTTAATATCGTCGCTGCCAGCAAGCGCGGTCGTTCACATGCGCATGTGGGTTCATTTCGCGATGATGATTTCAGCATAGAATATCTGGCAGAGTCTGACTGGAATATTGCCATCGTGTCAGATGGCGCTGGTAGTTGCAGTTATTCACGTCGTGGTTCGCAGATTATTTGCGACACTGCCTTGCAGCATATCAGGAACACTCTGAATGCCGGCAAGTCTGATTCCATCGCTCTTGCGGCTGAAAAGTATTCACGCGCGCGCACGGAAAATCTGGATGCGGCCCTTACCAAGAAATTGTGGTCAGAACTACGCAATGAGTTATACCTGACAGTCTCGCATGCGGCTTATCACTCTGTTGTCAAAATTATGGAAGAAGTCAATAAAGTGGCTGATGCAAAGCCCAAGGATTTTTCCAGTACAGCATTGATTTCCATTTGCAAGAAATTTTCATTCGGCACTTTGTGCGCAGCCTATTGGGTAGGCGATGGCGCTGTCGGAGTGTATAGCGCGACAAAAGGCGTTAGTTTGCTAGGTGAAGTGGACAGTGGTGAATTCTCGGGACAGACGCGCTTTCTGGACAAGGATGAAGTCACCGCTGAAGCATTGGAGAAACGCCTGCGTTTCGATGTGTATGACGATGTCACCGCCTTCATCCTGATGTCGGATGGCGTCTCTGACCCGAAATTTGAAACTGAGGCACGCCTGGCACGCAGCAAGGACTGGGACGCGCTATGGCAAGACCTGAATGCGACGGTAGCGATTGTGCATGACGAAGAAACCGATGAAAAAGCACAGAAATTACTGGACTGGCTGGATTTCTGGTCACAAGGAAATCACGACGACCGCACCATCGCAATTGTTTACTAAGGATGCCTGATGAGTAAAATTGTTTCCCTTACCGCTTCTGATGGAAGTACCGTTGAATTTTTCGACGA
This sequence comes from Undibacterium pigrum, assembly GCF_003201815.1. Classification (GTDB taxonomy): domain Bacteria; phylum Pseudomonadota; class Gammaproteobacteria; order Burkholderiales; family Burkholderiaceae_D; genus Undibacterium; species Undibacterium pigrum. Next base: position 142,671 of record NZ_QJKB01000005.1, on the reverse strand, counting down.
AATCAAGGCATCTGGCGGCATGAAGGATGTGTATTTTTCACCGACCAAAAATTATGTCGTCGCCTTTTTTCGCGGTGAAGCCGACGTCGCTACCAAAGAACGTGTCGCTGTCATCACCGGCACTTACCGCGACCGGATTTTTAATCAGATTGGTGGCGATTACTGGAAAAAACTGTTTTGCTGGCCAACCGCCATGGTTGAATACAATGGCAAGATAGGTGTGGTCGTGCCATTTTACGACCCTGAGTTTTTCTTCAAGATTGGTTCGCGCAACAATGATATGTTGCAAATCAAGGGCAAGGAAAAAGAAGGTAAATGGTTTGCCTCTGCCAGCAATCGCAATAAGTTCCTAGACCCGCGTGAACTGGGCGACTGGATGCTGCAACTCAAGCTATGCCTGATGATAGCGCGCGCGGTGAGGCGCATGCACTCGGCTGGCCTGGCTCACAGTGATCTCAGTTATCGCAATGTCTTGATAGACCCGTCGACTGGACGCGCCTGCCTGATTGATATCGACGGCCTGGTTGTGCCTGGCAAATACCCGCCGGATGTGGTTGGCACGCCTGATTTCATCGCACCGGAATGTGTCGCCACGGCGCATCTGGACAAGCATGACCCCAACCGTAAATTGCCATCCATTGTGACTGACAGGCATGCCCTGGCGGTACTCATCTATATGTATCTGCTGTTCCGCCATCCCCTGCGTGGTGACAAGGTACATGCTGCTGACGCCCAGCAGGATGAAGAATTGACGATGGGTAAGAATGCGCTGTTCATCGAGCATCCTACAGATGCCAGCAACCGCATCAAGCTGGCCAATGTCAAGCCATCTGAATTACCGTGGAAAGATACCAGCAAGATCCCTTACCAGATTACCGGACCATATCTGTCTGAGCTGATACTGAAAGCATTTACCGAAGGCTTGCAAGACCCAAATGCACGTCCTACGGCAGATGAATGGGAAAATGCCCTGGTCAAGTCTATCGATTTACTGCAACCATGCAGCAATAAGTCTTGCGAACAAAAATGGTATATCTTCGACAATAAGACGAAGGCGGTTTGCCCTTTCTGCAAGACGCCGTTTTCTGGTCCCTTGCCGGTACTGAATTTATATTCTTCACGCAAGGATGCCAACTTCCGCCCTGACAATCACCGCTTGATGGTGTACACCAATCAATCCTTGTTCCAGTGGCATATCAACCGCAATATCGTCCCCAATGAACGCCTGACGGATGATCAGAAAAAGCGGGTTGGCTATTTCGTCTATCACAATGACATCTGGTATCTGGTCAATGAAGGCATGCCTGAACTGACCGATGTCGCCAGCAAAACGCTGGTGCCCATAGGTGAAAAAATAGCGCTGGAAGATGGCAAGCAATTGCTGATGTCAAAACAGGATGGTGGCCGCCTGATTGTGGTGCAGATGGTGCTCAACTAAACATCGGGCATAGAGACGATCTGGATGCAGGCAGAGATTTTCGTTCTTGCACTGCATTCCAGATCAGCTAGCTTGTCCGGCGCTGTTCAGATGCAGGCAAGGTAAACCAGAACACCGTACGCACACCAAGCTCGGATTCAAAGCCTATACTGCCACCCATTTTTTCAACCAGGGTTCTGGTAATATTCAAGCCCAGCCCTGCACCACCCAGGTTTTTCTCGCCATGCTCTTCTGCCTGGGCAAACTTGCCGAAAATACGGGGACGAAATACTTCTGGAATACCTGCGCCGTGGTCCTCTACTTCGATTTTGAAAACTTCATCGAGGTGCTTGATGTGGACTTCTATGCACTCATTGGGTGGCGAGTATTTGGCAGCATTGGACAAGAGGTTGGCAAATACCTGCATGATGCGATCAGTGTCACCCATGACCCAGGCAGACTCGGGATATTCAGTCAGCACAAATGAAGTCTGGTGCTCTTGTGCATAACTGGCATTGGCTTCCATCGCCTGCATGGCGATGGCTTTCAAATCTACCCGCTGGATTTCAAAGCGCATATAGCCTGAGGTGATTTTTTCCATATCGAGAATATCATTGACCAGGCCAGTCAGGCGTTTGCTGTTATTGTGGGCAATACGCACCAGTTGCATGGCCTTGGGTGAGAGTTCACCCAGAGTCCCCGACTCCATTAATCCCAGAGCGCCGCGTATGGAGGTAATCGGCGTACGCAATTCATGGCTCACAGTAGAAATGAAGGCCGCCTTCATATTATCCATTTGCTTGCGCTCGGTAATATCGCGGGCTATTGTTGAGGCAGCGACGACGTTGTGCTCACCATCATGTACTGGTGACATGACTATAGAGAGTTGAATTTTCTCACCATTCTTGCGCAGGCCTGTGCTGTCAAAATGACTGACGCGCTCACCCCTGGCGATACTATGGAGTCGCAAGGAACTGACTTCCCCTTCATCATCGGCATACAGGGACTTGGCTGACTTGCCAATGATTTCACGGGCGCTATAGCCAAACAATTTTTCTGCTCCGGTATTCCAGCTGGTGATAATACCCTCTGTGCTGACACCAAAGATGGCATCTTCAGAACTGTCTATGATCGCTGATAGCTGTGAGAGCTGCGCTGCGGCCCGTAATTGCCGCTCAAATTGACTGGCAATCACACCACCAAAGATCAGCAAGATGATGATGAGTACGCCATTGCCTATCAATTGTACGATGGCGCTGGAACGCCAGGCTTCCAGCACTTCGCCCTTGGACAAAGCTGCCACGGCAATCAGGGGGAAGTGTTCCAGTCTGCTGTAACCGACTATACGCTCTACCCGGTCGAGCTTGGAAGTGGTGGTAAATGTGCCAGCGCTTGCCACTGCAAGCTGTTCGCGGAAGATAGGGCTATTGACATATTTTTTACCGAGGGCACTGACTATCAGCGGGCGGCGCAATATCAGGGTGCCATCATCCGTCAGCATGGCAATCGAGCCCTTTTTTCCGAGGTTGATGCTATTAAAATATTTCAACAAAAAATCAACGTCAATATGCGCCAGGACTATGCCAGCATATGCACCTTGTTTGTCATTGAGGCGGTGCGACATTAACAGCGACCAGCTACCGTCCTGCATGAGTCTGGCTGATTTGCTGACATACCAGTCACTGCTGCCATGCGTCTGGTGGTAATTGAGATTATCGCGTTCCAGATCGCTGATCTGTGCAGGGTCTGGTTTGCTGGATGCCAGTAGCTTGCCGTCAGCAGCAATCACGGTCATCAATTTGAGTTGCGGCAATTTCTCCATCTCACGCTTTAGCAAAAGCCTGAGTTTTTCAGCTTGCAGCAAATAGCCCTCATCCTGTTCTATCCTGTCTGCGACAGACAGGATGGCGACATCAACAGCCCTGAGCGTGTCACCAGAATGCTGGGCCATCGCCTGTGCCAGGTTGCCAGCTGCAACATCACCGGCATGCATTGCCATTTCATGTGTTTTCCACATCTGCCAAGCGCTGTTTCCCGTCAGTACAATGCAAACCAGGGCGATGAACACATACATGGCTAACTTGCTGGATGGTCGCTTTGCTGAAAATAGTGTCTGCATACGAAGATATAAAACCGACTCTGAGCTGATGGCAATAGCAGGCATTGTATGTCGTCTGCTCTTAATAGGCTAATAATAGACAATAGGCCCATGCCCCCCTGGCAAGATTTCAGGGGGCGCCTTGCACGATACCGGGCAGGCCTCTTCCCATATCAATGCCATGCAGTTTTGGGCTTAATCAAATTTACTTTGCCATACAACTATATTTCGACTATTATCGAAATATAGAATCAATTATTCATGCGTGGCATAAAATAAGCAGACAATCATGGAAACGAAAAAAGTATTGCTAGCACTGGCAGCGCTGGCACAAGAATCGCGCCTGGCTTTATTCCGTTTGCTGGTGCAGGTAGGGCCGGCCGGTCTGGCTGCCAGCAAGATCAGTGAGCAACTGGGGATACCGCCCTCTTCCCTTTCATTTCATTTAAAAGAGTTATCACATGCTGACCTGGTAATTTCACGCCAGGCAGGGCGCTTTGTGTTTTATTCAGCAAATATGTCAACGATGAACCAGATGCTAGGGTTTCTGACTGAGAACTGCTGCGGTGGCAATCCTTGCACGCCAGTGCAAATCCAGCAATGCGTGATACCTCAATAAATTCTCTTGCCCTTATGCTTAGTAAAGTATTTTATGAACTGCGTCACATTGACCTCAGACTGGCCTCACACATAATGAAAAGTCCATCATGAGCATGACACGACGCCTGGTTTCTGAAGGCCTGGGTACGGCATTCCTGCTGGCCGTGGTGCTTGGTTCTGGCATCATGGCAGAACGCCTGGCAGGAGGCAATGTCGCTATCGCCTTGCTGGCGAATGCGATAGCCACTGGTGCTGGCCTGATCGCTTTGATATTGATGTTTGGGACTATATCGGGCGCGCATTTCAATCCTATAGTTACGCTGTCGGAAGCTTACCAGAAGAATATGCCTGGCAAGGAAGTGCTGCCATATATTGTGGTGCAAGTGCTGGGGGCTTTTGCTGGTGTCGCTGCAGCCCATGCCATGTTTGACGCACCGCTGTTTTTTGCATCGGAACATGTGCGCACCGGCATGGCGCAATGGTGGAGTGAGTTTGTCGCCAGCTTTGGTTTGATCGCCGTCATCATTTCCTGTAACCGCAGCCGCCCGGCAGTGACACCCTTTGCCGTTGCTGCTTACATCACGGCGGCATACTGGTTCACAGCATCAACTTCATTTGCCAACCCTGCAGTCACTCTGGCGCGCGCCGCCAGCAATACTTTTGCAGGCATACGCCCTGTAGATACACCAGGTTTCATTATTGCCCAGCTACTGGGGGCGGCTGTAGCCACAGCAGTATTTTGCTGGCTGTATCCGTTAAAAAAACCCCAGCATGATTAATTTTTTTGGATAAGCATATGACGATTACCATCTACCACAACCCTGATTGCGGCACCTCACGCAATACCCTGGCGCTGATACGCAATAGTGGCGCAGAACCAGAAGTGATTGAATACCTGAAGCAGCCGCCAGGCAAGGCAAAACTGCAAGAGCTGATTGCCGCGATGAATATGCCGGTGCGCGAACTCTTGCGCAAAAAAGATACGCCTTATGAAGCTCTCGATCTGGATGATGGCAAATGGACGGATGATGAACTCATCAACTTCATGGTCGCACATCCCATACTGATGAACCGCCCTGTGGTAGTCACGCCTGTGGGTACGAGACTATGCCGCCCCTCAGAAGTCGTGCTGGATATATTGCCTGCTCCACAGCTAAGCGAATTCATCAAGGAAGACGGCGAAAAAGTCATCGACAAGGAGGGTAATCGTGTCCTTAACAAATGAGTTGCCCAGCCTGCATCAGGATTTATTCCAGCTGCCGGAAGCTGAGCAATTATTTGCACCGGCACGTGCCAGTCATGCACCACGCATCCTGCTTCTTTACGGTTCATTGCGTGAACGTTCCTACAGCAAACTGCTGACGCTGGAAGCAGCTCGTCTGCTGCAGGCAATGGGCGCTGAAACTCGCGTCTTTGATCCTCACGGTCTGCCGTTGCCAGATGAGGTACCGGACAGTCATCCTAAAGTACGTGAGCTGCGTGAACTGGCGCAATGGTCTGAAGGCATGGTGTGGACTTCACCGGAGCGCCATGGCGCGATGACGGGCATCATGAAGGCACAAATAGACTGGATACCTTTGTCCGTTGGTGCGGTCCGGCCCACCCAGGGCAAAACGCTGGCAGTGATGGAAGTCTCCGGCGGTTCACAGTCATTCAATGCCGTCAATCAAATGAGGATATTAGGGCGTTGGATGCGCATGATCACGATACCAAATCAATCATCGGTGGCAAAAGCTTTTCTTGAATTTGACGAAGCTGGGCGCATGAAGCCTTCTTCATATTACGACCGTGTGGTTGACGTGATGGAAGAGCTGATGAAGTTCACATTGCTGACTCGCGACGTTGCGCCTTATTTGGTGGACAGGTATAGCGAACGCAAAGAAACTGCAGAGCAATTGGCCAAACGAGTAAATCAACGCAGTATCTGATCAAGAAATATCATCGCCAATGCCATCCACTTTTGGCATTGGTGCATACGTGCATACGTGCCAGCCACGGCCATCATTGTCCCGGTGACTGACTTTTTGCATCGCCTACCACCTCGTTGTCAGCATCCATCTCAATCCTGCCTGCGATGGCATTCCTGTTCTAAAAGCAATATTCCTGACAAATCAAGATAGTAATAATTTGTTACGCATTTCGTCCTTGACAAATATTAATAATAAACTAACCTTGCATAATTGACATGCAAATAAAGTAATAAGCATATGCGGTAAATTTTCTCTCTCCGGCAAAGCAAACTTCCATCCAGTCACATCATTTTGAGCCAGCCTCCAGCCAGCTCAGGTGGATTTTTGTCGCTTTTTTTTGTAGCTGACATTGCATCACCGGCACCGGGATTTGTTGTAGGCGCGCTTTCTGGTGGTATTGGCTGTATTGACTGCTTCTCTGGCATAAACAGATGCGCGCTTTAGCTGCAAGGCAGATGCCAGGCTTCTGCCTGTTTTTGATCGTGTTGCACCCAATTTCTGAAACCTGCTTCAGGGATTTCAAAAAAGCCTGTCCCTGAGTGTGTTTCAGTTTCAACCGAATGGAGAACTGTGATGGCGAAAGACAAGTATTTTGTAGAGGTACTGGCAGCAGATCCGGCGAATATTCCCGATATGGTTTTGCTCAATGGCTTTGTGGGTAACTCCGCTCTGGAAGGCTATACGCGCCTTTATCTGAATGCGGTACTGAATGAATATTATGAAATCCCCAGCGAGGCGATTTTACATACGGCCACGGCATCTGCCAGCGCCAATAATCCACTGGAGACCAGCTACGTCTGGATCAAGGCAGATGCCGAACTGATACGCAAAGGCAAGACCGTGGCTGACACCAGACTCAGCTTTTTCAGTGGCCCGATACAAAGCGGGCAAGCGGCTGCCAATGCGGCCCAGGCCGCGGTGGCTGGTGGACCTACGGGTGTACAGAACTGCACACAAGCCCCTGCCCAGTGCGGTAACACTGCATGGCAGGGCTGCCCGGATACACCTAAATAAAAAAATTGAAATCATTGAATTGAATATTCGTGATGTGAAGGGGCCTTGGTTGGCGTCCTTTGATCGATGTCCTTTTTCTCATGCGAATGTGTGAAGCATGGTGCGCTTCATTGCCTCATTTTTATTGCAGGCATGCAGTGTTGCCATCAGTTTGTTGCTGTAGTTTTCCTCTGTGTTCCTTTTTTCATTCATGAATTGTAGCGCCACTCTCAGGAGAGTTTACTATGACTACTCAATTACCAATTTGCCACATACAGACATTGCTACCACAATGCCTGCCACAGACCAGCCCCGTGGTTTGTCACATCGTGACACAACCACCACAATGCCTGCCCCATACCTCACCTGTCATCTGCCATGTGACACAGCCACCTCAGTGCCTGCCGCAGACGCTGGTCGGACCGGTTTGCCAGCATGTCACCAGCCCAGTGATATGCCATATCGTTACCCACAATAACCCTCTGTGCGGCATACAATGCCAGGCGGGTACGCATATCCCGGTGACGACGACCTTCAATACCACCATCGTACAAACGCAGACACCCGTACTCCATGGCGGCCTGGCTGCACCGGCACAAGCGCAAAATTTCGCGGGTGCAGCAGCGCCTGCACCACAATATGCAGCACAAGCCAATGTCGGTCCAACAGGAGTCCAGCATTGCACCGCTGCTCCACAATTTTGCGGCAACACTGCGTGGCAGCCTTGCCCTCCGATTGGTCCTACTGGCGTTCAGCATTGCACTGCGGCACCTCAAGTTTGCGGCAATACGGCGTGGCAGGCTTGCCCTCCTCCACAGGCACAAATGGCGGCTCATCCAACCACCAATCCTACTGCCAATACCCATTGCTTCGTTTGCCCTCCAGCCACTGTTGACGCCTATCAGGCAGCACCACAACAAGCTCAGGCAATGAATCCGACTGCCGCTACGCATTGCTTTGTTTGCCCACCACCTACTCTGGAGGCACAACAGCAAGTCGGTCCAACCGGTGTCCAGCATTGCACGGCCGCGCCACAATTTTGCGGTCATACCGCGTGGCATGGTTGCCAGCCACCGCTGTCGGCACCACCGAATTGCCCCACCGTTGCTGCCGCTGTTTGCCATACAGCTGCCACGGTGTGTACGCAAACTGTAGCACCTACGCACCTGCTGGGTTGCACTTGCCTGCCCATGACTGTTGGCCCTGTTATCCCTACCAATCATATGCCAATTTGTGGCAACACTTGCTTGCCTATGACGGTGGGTCCGGTTATCCCTACCCATAACATGCCAATTTGCGGCCACACTTGCCTGCCTATGACGATAGGTCCTGTTATTCCTACTCACAACATGCCAATTTGCGGCAATGTCACTGCAACTGGACTTTGCTAACGGAAAAGTGCATGAACTAAAGCTGTACAGAGCAGTTTGATCAGTCTGAATAAAACGGTCGGGATATATTCCCGACCGTGGGCTGACTCATTCTTGGTAAACCCCAAGTGCAAATTTTGCACCTGGGGTTTCGGCATACTGGCAAACCAAATTTCTTGCTGTAACCTAAGGAGTATCAGGAATGTTTTTGACCGCTTCCAATATGGCCCACTATCTGCTGGCGCGAGGCACGATACCACCCGCCGTGGTCGTCGATGGTGATTTCATGGTGGTAGAAGCAGGCCGCCGCAACCGCAATTACAAAATCATACGGCGCGATGGCTCTGGCTTGTTCGTCAAGCAAATCAAGGAAGTCGAGCCCATGGCAATCTCCACCATGCAGCGCGAAGCTGTCTGTTATCGCATGGCGCAAAAAGAGGGTTATGAAGCGCTGGCAAACCTCATGCCCGGTTTTGTCGAGCATGATGCAGCCCGCCATTGCCTGACCATAAGGCTCTTGCCCGGCGGCGAGAATCTGACGGAATTTCATGCCCGCAAAAAGTCATTTCCTGCTGAAGTTGGTCATCTGGTGGGCGCAGCACTGGGCAGCTATCACCAGACCTTGCGTGGCAAGACTTTACAGACAGAAGACCTGAAGAATTTTCCGCGCATGACGCCGTGGATTTTAAGCTTTCATCAAAACAGCATGCAGGCTGGCAATACGCTGAGCGGTGGTGTACAACAGCTAGGCAGCATCATCAGGCAATACCCTGACCTGCAACAAAACCTGGCTCGGCTGGCGCAGGGCTGGCGTCATGACAGCATCATCCATGGCGACATGAAGTGGGATAACTGTGTGGTCTATCCCGGCGATAATGGAGAACTGACATTTCGCATCATAGACTGGGAACTGGTTGACTATGGTGATGCCAGCTGGGATATAGGTGCGATCCTGCAAGCCTACCTGACATCATGGATATATTCCATGCCGCTGTATCAGGAATTCAATCCATCCAGCTTTGTTGACAAGGCCCTCTATCCGCTGGAAGGCATGTATCCGTCCATCCACGCCTTCTGGCGCAGCTATGTGCAAACGGCAGGTATAGATCAGGCACAGGCTTACCCCTACCTGATGCGCTGCATAGAATACGGCGCGGCACGCATGGTGCAAACTGCTTTTGAATCCTTGTATTACTCACCCGTCATGACCAATCATGCAGCGATCTTATTACAAGTCAGCCAGAATATTTTACGCAACCCACGCCAGGCTGCATCAGCCCTGTATGGGTTTGCCGGGGAGTTGGCATCATGAATGACGCATCTACAAACAATGCAGCCACGAACAATGCAACCATACATGAAGAATTAAAAAGCATCTACGCGGCCTTGCAAATTCACAGCCAGAATAGCTATGCATTTGCAGGCGGCACAGCCATCCCTGTCGCCATGGCAAACGGCCAGAGCAATCCGGTGCAGGCACTGATCAGCGCCATCAATACCAGCCTGTATGGCATGTACTATGTACGCGATGCCGCGGGTGAACCTGTACAGCCATCACAAAGCCTGGTGCCGAACCTGAGCCAGGCCAACCAGACACCAGACCGCTGGGACCCCGGCTGGAAAATTTACCAGCAAAGCCCCGATGGCCGCGTCATGATACAAAAAGGTGAACGTAGCCGTACCGCAGTCGTTGGTGAGTACGCCGCCAACAAATGGCCGGGCATGGCTCCGGTGGCAGGCGAACTGGTGAACTTGCGCGTCTATCCTGGCACAGCTGATATGCAGCAGGGCTTTTACTATGCCTTTGGCAGCAATCTGTCTGATCAGTTTGATGACTATGAACTCATCCGTTTTTATTTCAATGCACCAGCTCATGCAGCGGCAGAATTGTTGTACGGCCTCACTACGCAACTGAACCGTTATGCCCTGCCCTTCCGTTATAAAACCCTGGTCGATGCCAGTGCCTATCGCCGCGCTGATGCAGCGGTTTTATATATCGCCAAACGCCATTACTCCATGGTGGCTGCGCTGATACAGGACTTGCATGCCAGCCTGGGCAACAAGCTGCGCCCAGTCACGCCCATGTTTTGTAAAACCCTGGCCGATGGCGTAGGCGTGGCAGAAGAGCCTGGCACAGGTGAAAGCTTTGGCATGCACAGATGCAGGCTGGTGGCTGAGGGCATGGTCGATGCATGGCTGGCGGGTTCGCAGAATGTGGATGCACGTGCCAATGCGGTAGAAAAGCGTTTTGCCAGCAATGGCATAGATATGCGCACACCTTACCTGAACCGCCATTCAGTCAATTTATTTGAAACACCCGTATTTAACGGAGGCTTGCAGTTATGAATGCACCTATCAATGTACCTATGACTACACCTGTCACTGCGCCTATGACTGCACCTGTCAATGTGGTTATCAATCCGTACAAAGAAGTTTATCTCGACGTGGCCGACCGCATAGGCCGCAATTTATGCCGCGATGCCGTCTGGGATGGCGCGCGTTGCAACTGGCTGGGCTGGTCCATGGAAGCTGTGAATCAGGCATGGGTGCCCGCTTATCGTTCCTTCGCCGGTGACTTGTATGGTGGCACCAGCGGTATCGCCTTGTTCCTGGCTGAGTTGCATCAGTTCAGCGCTGACAAACAACAAAAGCGGGTACTCGAAGGCGCATTGAACCAGGCCTTATCGCTATCCGACAAACTGCAGGGTGCAGCGCGCAGTGGTTTTTATGCAGGTAGCAGCGGCTTTGCCTATGTGCTGGTACGCATAGGTACATTATTAAAAAATGAAGCCCTGATCGCCCGCGGTCTGCGTGAAATGGCCAACCTGGCAGAACAGGCACCTGATGCCATGTTCATCGATGTCATCGGTGGCAGTGCCGGTGCCATACCAGCGATGTTGAAACTGGGGATGGAACATCAGCGCCCTGACTTCATCAGCATGGCGCAAAGCCACGGCGATTATTTGCTGGCGCATGCCAGCAAAAGCGACGCTGGCTGGTCATGGGAAACCATGCATGTGCCAGGACAAAAACACCTGACCGGGCATTCACATGGCGTAGCTGGCATAGTCACTGCCTTGCTGGAACTGTATCGCGCCACGGGTGAACAGCGCTATCTGGATGGGGCCAATGAAGGCTTGCGTTATGAACGCGGCCTGTTCAGCGCCCAGCACAATAACTGGCCGGACTTGCGCATCATGGACGCCAGCCAGGCTGAAGCCCCACCTGTCTATAACATGGCCTGGTGCCATGGCGCACCCGGCATAGGTCTTTCACGCCTGCGTAATGTTGCCCTGATGCCGGACGATACCATGCTCATGCAGGAATTGAACGCTGCCATACAAACTACCGCCAGTTCGCTGATGCCAGCCTGGGTACATGGCATAGGTAATTTTTCACTCTGCCATGGTGCCTGCGGCAATGCTGAATTGATGATCATGGCAGGACAATATCTGAAGCGCCCTGACCTGACCCAGATCGCAGAAAAAATAGGACAGGAAGGCTGGCAGCATTACGGCCAGTCAGACATGCCCTGGCCTTGCGGCGTGGCAGGTACAGGTGAGACACCTAACCTGATGCTGGGGACGGCGGGGATAGGGCATTTTTATTTGCGTCTTTATAATCCTGAGGCTGTGCCTTCGGTGTTGATTGTGACGCCGCCGGAGAAGGTGGTGGGTTGATGTGTCACAAATCATGGTAATTTTGTAGGTTGGGCTACGGGGTATCAGCCCAACACTCGGCGTTTAAATAACGTCTACGTTTGTTTAGGCCAAGTGTTGGGCTGATGAAGCGTAGCCCAACCTACGAGATAAACTGACGTTTGTCTTTTTAAACCTTAAAACAAACGACTGTAATAAGCCACTTGTGCTTTCAAACGCGCGATTTCTGCCTGGTCACCACGTGTCACAGCATCCTGTATTGCAACGCCATACAAAGCCTGTGGTGGCAAACCCTTGGCTTTCATGGCAGATTCAAGGGATGGCAAGAGACGTTCTATTTCTGATGCAGCGGCCAGATAATCGAGTGCCTGGTTGCGGATGGCGACGATCTTGCTGAGATCACCACTGGCGATAGCTTCGTGGATAGGGACACCATACAAGGCGGCCGTGGGTGCGATGTTAGTTGGGGAAACCATATCTGCTCCTTCAAGAAATGCTGGCAGAAAATCAGTTATCTGCCATGCGGATTAAGGAAAATATTTTTCAACACCAAAATCATCCCGGCCATCAAAAAAATAATGGCCAGGCTTTGACCATCAGGCTGTGCTGGTAAGCACTTGCAAGCGGTCGAGTACGCTCTTAAGTTCTGTCATGACGGCTTGCCGCCTGGCTTCTTCAACTGCGTATTTTTTTGCAGCTGCGGCGACATCGGCATGGCAATGCGGGCACTCGGTTTCATCTGGCCAGATGTATTCATTGCAGCCTCGGCACAGATCCAGTTCAGGCAGGGGATTGCTGCTGGTACGTTCTGCCACGCGTGGCGCTGCTTCAGGTTCTGCAGGTAACACCTGGCGGCCTGGAATGGCTTCCTCATACAATTCAAACCTGCCTATGGCAAAAGGCTTGTCAGGCGCTGCTGCCACTTTGCGGATTTTTTCATGGATGCCACGTTTTTCCAGCTTCAGTGCGCGGTAATGGCAATAGGGATTATTGCCAGGCTTGCCGAACAGGGAATCTGAAGTCCAGGTACAACCACCACGACAAACATCGGCGTAGTAGCAGGTGCGGCAATGGCCCCACAGTGAATCGATATTGCGCATGCGGCCAAAGTGCAAAGCCTCGGACGTGTTCCACAACTCTGCCACGGCAGTGTCACGGACATTGCCACCACCATAGGTTTCTGTCGCCAGTGATGGGCAGCCCTTGATGGTGCCATCAGCTTCAAGGCCGATGACATTCTGGCCGGCAGCACATCCCGTCCAGTGCAGGGTTTCATCCCCCAGGCCACGCCAGTGATGCTCGAAGGGACCAAAGTAGCCAAGGTTGTTGCCAAAGGTCAGCAACAGGCCGCGTTGCTGGCCTTCATGGTAAAGCCGGTTCAGCAAGGGCATGAGTTCCAGCACACGGTGTGGCTGCAGCAACAGGTGGTCGTTATCTACAGCATTGCCCATGGCCACCGTAATTTGCAATTGCCAGTGAGTGGCACCTGCTTCGATGATGCGGTTGAACAGTGGCTCCAGCTGATCTATGGTTTCTGCACCTATCTGGGTATTGCAGCTGACACCCAGCCCCAGGGACCTGGCAGTTTCCATGGCACGCAGGGCATCATTCCAGGAGCCGATGACACCGCGCACCCTGTCGTGATAATCCTTCATGCCATCGATGGACACACCTATACCAAACAGACCAGCCTGCTTGCCTGCTTCCAGCCTGGCAGTATTGAGGTTACGGGCACCGGTTTGCATGCCTACCCGTATGCCATGACCGGCTATGCGTTCTACCAGTTGCAGCCAGTCCTTGCGCAAGAAAGCTTCGCCACCGATCAAAGTGATTTCACGCGTGCCCAGAGCGGCCAGTTGATCAATCACCGAGAAAGCTTCTTCAGTGGAGAGTTCACCTACCCTGCGCTTGCCTGCACGTGAGCCGCAGTGACTGCATTTCAAATTGCAGGAGAGGGTAATTTCCCACACCACATGCACAGGCGTATGGCCATTGAGGTCAGACAGAGTGCGTGCCCTGGCGGGCTGCGACGCTTGAAATGGTGTAGATGATTCAGATGCGAGAATTTGTTCCATACTTGGCTCCGGTGGCAAATGCCAGCAAGCTGGCATCCGGGATCATGGGCGGTGCTTATTTACCGGCGTTGAGTTGTGCCAGCAGGCTTTGGGCAAGCTCTTTCAGGCGATCCACTTCGGCCTGATCGCCACGTGCCTGCGCGTCCTGTATGGCGACGCCATAAGGTGTGACAGGGTGAAAAGCCGCGGCAGAGTTACTGGCACCGCCGAGCAGATTGCCGTAGGAAGCAAGTTCAGATTTGATGCGGGCAATTTCCACCTGATCGCCACGGGCGACGGCATCTTGTATCGTGACTGCATACAGAGGGCGGATGACACCGCCCTTGCTTTTGATCGCGCTTTCCAGCTCAGGCAGCAGACGGGCAACATCGGCAGCGGCTGCCAGGTGGCTGAAAGCGGCATCACGTGCTGCGCTCATTTTTGCAGCGTCGCCACTGGCAATGGCATCGCTCATTGCGACTGCATACAGAGGGATAAAACCGCCATAAGATTCTTTACTGGTAGTCATAAAATTACTCCTTAAGGTGAGTACGGCTTATGAAACTGAGGGTGGGTATCTATAGAATTCTGGAAACCTGCCTGCTATCAATATGGCAAGCTTACTTAGTATATTTTCAATTATTGAAAAGTCAATGTCGTTATTCTTTTTTTAATTAAATTTAAAGAACAAAGGAATCATCCAGACTGATGCCTTACACTTATCAACCCGGTGAAACATCAAACAGAACATGAATACGGATAAAGTCAGTGGTACCGAAGGCTATGCAGAAATGGCGGATTATCTGGTACAGCAATGGCAGGAAATTTCTTTCGAAGAACATCACGCTGCCGTCTTGCACCTGCTGCCGGTATCACCCGCCCGTGTACTTGATATTGGTTCTGGCATAGGCAGTGATGCAGCGGCCTTTGCAGCGATGGGGCATCGTGTTGTTGCCGTAGAACCGGTCAGTGAATTGCGCCTGCCTGGCATTGCCTTGCATGACTCAGCTCTGATCACCTGGCTGGATGACAGCCTGCCAGACTTGTCATTACTCAGCGTCAGGAATGAGACTTTCGACCTCATCATGCTGAGTGCCGTGTGGATGCATCTGGACGAGCTTCAACGCCAGTGCGCCATGCCCAGACTGGCCAGTTTGATGAATGCATCTGCGACCCTGATACTGTCGCTGCGCCATGGCCCCGTGCCTGCCGGGCGAAGGATGTTTGATGTCAGCGCAGCAGAAACCATAGAGCTAGCTGCTCAGCAAAACCTGGAACCTGTTTTGCATATAGAGGCAGCGTCAATACAAAAACTGAACCAGCAAAGCGGAGTGACATGGACACGGCTGGCATTCAGACGTGCAACATCGTAACGCTACAAAAATACAAAGGTGTAAGCATACGTATCATATTGACCACAATTATCTTTTGTGAAACACTGACCTGCATTGAACTCATTTCAGGCTCAGTACATGGCAAACCCGCTACCCATCCTTGTGCCGCAACTCATGATGCAGCAGCGATGCATATCCAGCATTGTGCTGCGCGGTCTGAATAATCCACGCGGCATCAAACTCAAACAAGATAGCAGCCTGTTGCTGGTGGAAGCAGGCAGTGGTGATGCAGGTCAGCCATTCTCAGGACGACTGCTGCAATTCAAACAAAATGCTGATGGCGGGTATGCAAGGTACGAGGTACTTGCTGATGGCTTTCGTTCCATGAATATGCAGGCACGCATGTGCAGGGATGAAATATTTGGCCTGGCGGACATTGCTTATGGTGATGGTCGCTGGTTGTTGAGCCAGACAGATTATGTTGCCGGTTCGCGTATCCTTGATTTGACTAGCTTGCCGCCTCAGCCACTGATACAAAGCAGTGGCAATTTAAATGCGCTTTGCTATCACCCACAAAGACGAAGCTGGCTGACGGTCAAGCCAGATACCAACCAGGCGATAGAATTCATTGATGGCCAGCCAGAAGCAGTGGTCGGTTTGCTGGCAGATTTATCAGGTGGTCAACACGCCGTACCAGTGACGATTATCCTTGATCAACATTCAAAAGCAGGTAGTGGCGATCAGCCCGTATTGATTTCCCTGTTCTCGGGAGAGTTGCAAGGCGATGCCGACAAGATGGGCATCAACTTTGAAAAAGGCGTCAGCCAGATCGTCAGGCTCGATCTGGCTACGGGTGAAGTCAGCACAGTCATAGCAGGCCTGACGCTGGCCACCGGCATGGCATTCACTGAACAAGGGCAATTGCTGGTGCTGGAATTATGCGAGGATTTTTTAGAACCCATGCCTGCAAATGAAGTACCACAAACCGCCTGGCATGGTGGCTTCAAGCGCTATTCCGGTCGCCTGCTTCGCTTTGATCTAGACAAGCGCACGGTAACTTGCCTTGCCAGACATCTGGATACACCATCCAACCTGTGCGTGGCAGGCAATACTGTCTTCATCAGCGAAGGCATGGGCTTGCCCGGCCGCCCCATCGCCAATGCAGATGGAGAAACCGTGGTCCTCGAAGGCTATGTGCGCAAACTGATATTGCCTGAAAACTAGACCGCCTGTAAACGCGCAGTCAGTTCAGCCAGTTTGGCGGGGAAAGGTGCCTGTGCCACCCACTCTGCCGGGTCACCTTCTTTTTGCCACGCAAAACCCACCACGGCCATCACATCGCCTGCCTTGCTCAGCAAGGGAATGGCAATTGCCGCCTGCGCGCCAACAGCTTTGGCACCGGGTCGTATATAGCCGCTTTTATCGTCTTGCAGATTGCAGGTTTGCACTGGCGTCTTGCTCAACTGCGCCGCACCTGCCATGCCTTTGCCATGACTGACATGGGCGACGATGGCGAGTACAGGTTCTGGTATGCGCAAGGCGGCACTCAGGTATAAGTCTTCACCGCGCTGTACATGGATAGTGCCTGCGGCAGCATCGAGATTGGCGATGCTGTCTTCCAGCCATTGCTGGTGCTCTGTGTTTTTTTCAAACATAATGCTTCTCCTTGCGTCTATCAATATATCAATCAATGTGACTCTTCCAGCAGTTCCTGCCAGCTCAGGTCTTTCGCTGCCGTGATCAGATTCTGTTGCTGGCATAGCCTGTAGATTTTGCTGTCATGGCCTGGCAGGCTTTTCGCAATCGCCAGCTTTTCTGCCATGCTGCCTTGTTCAAGAACACGCATCAATTCTGCTTCACCCAGCACATCAAGATGGGGGGTCACGCAACGCCATAGCTCAGGGCTGACTGCACGCCCTGCTGCCCAGCGTTCATGCGCGAGGTCAATCAGGATAGTGGCCAGGGCAGGATTATTTCTTTGCTCCAGTCCCTGTATTGGCCACAGCGGGCTGTCGAGAAAAAAACATTTGACGACCATCTGGTTCCATGCGGCTTCATCGAATGCCTGCATGGGATAGGGATTACGGTGCGCCATTGCTTCAAAGATGGGGCGCATGCTTGAGCGTATGGCTTCACGGGCACGATGCTCTATCGCCATCGCTGCCGGATACAGCGGAAAGCCGGAATACAGGGCTATCAGTTCATTGATTTCAGCACTGTCAGCGATACTGTCCAGTTGCCTGGCGAATTGTGCCTCATCACCAGCATAACTGGCGAGTATGAAAGCGACTCTGGCTGTCATGTCCACACTCCAGCCTGAGGGATCAAAACCAGAGCGCAGCCTGCCTGCTTCGGCCAGTTCATCGCCGTTTAAATTCAAATCCAGCTTACCCAGTTTGCGTGAAGCCATGCCCATGGCACGATAAACATCACGCTCCTGTTTCGCGGTGCTGATCTGCTGGCATTGCAGGCGGAACCACAACAAGGCTTCTGGTGTGCTGCGTGCGGCTATCCAGATATCGAGTTGCGACAATGCCGTAGCGGTTGGTGTGAGAGCCTGCATTTCTTCTAAAGATGGATGTCGCATGATGGCCGCCTCAAATGATGAATCAGGTTCCGGGAATGACACGCTGCAAGACCCTGGTCAGGACAAAGGCGCAGAGGCAAAACGCGACTGCCGTAACACCACCACCGGCGATAGCAATCACCAGTGCATCGAGCAAGGATGTTGCCGCAATCAACTGCGCCACGGCCTTTGGCACCGAACCTGCCATATGGCGGGTAATCAACAGACGCACAGCGATAACGTCTGCCACGATCAGTGCCAGCAGCATCAGCAAAGCCAGGCCACCATCAGCCCCAGTGATGACGGAACGGCTGCCATACAAAAGCACAGGCAAGGCCAGTATCAGCAAGGGCCACAGGCTGCCAAGGCGGTTCAGGCTCTCTTGTTTTGCAACATACGTCAGGCCCACCACATGCGCCCAAATAGCCAGTGCAGCCAGCACCACTGTAGTATTGAGTAGTACAGTGCCGGTCTGCAGCGGATCAACAGCAGTATTGAGTTCTACCATCATGACACTGGCGGCAGCAACAAAGTAGACGAGCGAGCGGCACAGGCCCATGATCAGCGGGCTAAGCGGATTGCCCTTGTGCCAGACGTTGTACAACAGGATGGTGGCAGCCAGCGCGCAGCCACAGACGATGGCCCAGGTGCCGTAATAGCTGAGTATGGCAATGCCTGCCACTTGCAGGACAAAGCCTATGGCAAATACTGCCCGTGCGCTGATCTGGCCTGAAGGTATCGGTCGCCCCGGTCTTTCGCGGGCATCTATTTCGCGGTCAAAGGCATCGTTGAGATACATGCCTGCACAATAAAAAGCCGAGATCGCCAGCATGACCAGCAGCGTATGCATGAGGGATAAAGGACGGCCAGTGATGCTGCCCGCAACGATGGCACCCGCCAGCACATTGGTCCATACCGTAGGCAGGTTGGACACCCGGCCCAGGCGCAGATAAATGCCCATGCGGCTGTTATTCATGACTACAGTATTCATGTCAGCAGTTCTTTCATGACAAAACTCAACTCACGCGCAATTGCGTGGGCTTTGGATACACTTTTCAAATGCGCAGGCAAGACATCCCAGGTATAAGTCTCCACTTCCAGATGGCTGGAAAAACTTTGCTTACGCAAAGCTTGCAGGGTGGCCAGCAAATCTGCCTGGGTTGATCCTAACTTCGATCCTGATTCTGATTCAGGTTTCGATCCTGGCCTGGAAGCCGTCGTTTCTTCACTATCCCAGAATATCGGCACGTGGCAATGTATCCGCCATTCACCATCTGCCAGACCTGCCTCATGCGCAGCCAGGGCAGCAGGTAAATCGGTATGGCGTTGCAAGTCCCCCCCATTCTGAACAACCACCTGGTGCAGATATACGCCATCATCAAAACGCCGTAATTCATGCATCATGTCTGCATGCATCACGGGGATGCGCAAGGCGCAGGACAACTGTATCTTGGGTATGCGTATGCCCAGATCAGTCAGACTTTGCATGGCATGCACAGGGTCTTCAAATTCGACAGCGGCGTGGCAAACGTCATAGCAAACGCCAAGATGACGGCGCATCAGTCGGGTGGCTCTTGCTTCACTGCAGTCGCATAAACCTGCCAGCTTGTCTATGGTGTCAGCAGCCCATAACTGGCCACAAAAAAAGGCTGTGGTCTCGGCCATGGTTTCCAGGAAGCAGCAGGGTTCAGGTTCCAGCGCCAGTGCGATGCATTTACCGGTGTCCTGCTCCAGTGTGGCCAGCATGGCCACTGCGGCAACCAGTTGCTCCACAATCTGTTGTTGCGCACCGGCTGTTTGTGTTTCTGATTTATAAGCACCCGGCACGGTGGAAATACTGCCTTCCATGTCTTCAGGTAAAAGCCCGGCGAGGATACAGGCACACTGCCTGGTATAACGCAGACGCTCCACATCGCGCCAGTCTGGCAAGTAGACTTGCTCTTTCACCTTGACGCCATGAAACGGCCCATAAGGAAAAGCATTGATGGTGAAGACATAGGCCCCCAGGCGTGCCAGTTGCTCCTTGAATTCTTGCAGCCTGGCAGGAACGATGAGGCTATCTGCCGCCTGTGCAGACAGGCGCAGGCCTATGCCAAAGGCCTGGCCCTCGACCAGTTCAAGTTTTTTCCTGAGCACAGGGATGGTTTCATCAAGACTACTGAGCACTTCATCCCAGCTTTCACCTGCATGGATATTCGTGCAATAAGTCAGGTGCACGTTTTGTGATGGCAGGGATAATTGCATGTCAGCCTCTGCCCGC
Organism: Undibacterium pigrum; assembly: GCF_003201815.1. GTDB lineage: Bacteria > Pseudomonadota > Gammaproteobacteria > Burkholderiales > Burkholderiaceae_D > Undibacterium > Undibacterium pigrum. The sequence goes on along the minus strand of NZ_QJKB01000005.1, from coordinate 122,350 downwards.
AATCACAGCCTGATTTTCCTGCAGACTTTGCAACCAGTCTATTGCTGCACGCACCATTCCTGCATCCATCTCATGCACCTCGATCCCGCTGCCTATGGCTGCGAGCAAGGTTATGGTCAGTTCGCCTCCCAGATGTTCGCGAAATTCTCTCAGACCTTGCAGCACCAGTAATTCGCCCTGCGCATTTTTTGTATCTTGCGCAAGTAATTGTGGGTGCCACAATGTAAAGCCCAGTCGTGTCAGCAGTTTGTGGATGCGGACATCTTCCCCTGCTGGCAACAAACCTGCCAGACAGGAATAGCGGGCATCCAGTGCCAGGCCTATGGCTACTGCCTCTCCATGCGATAGTGCATGGGCAGTCAGGCGTTCGAGTTTATGTGCAACCCAGTGACCATAATCCAGCGGCCTGGCCGAGCCGCTTTCAAACGGGTCACCACCATGGGCAATCTGGTGCATATGCAAACTGGCGGAGCGGGTGATGACTGCGTTGAGCACAGTGCTGTCAAATGCGGCCAGGGCAGGCAATTGTTTTTCCATCATGAGGAAAAAAGCATGGTCGCGTATCAGGGCGACCTTGACGGCTTCTGCCAGACCAGCGCGTTTTTCCCGCACCGGCAAAATATCGATGAAGCGGGCATCATTGATGACTGCCCAGGGCGGTGCAAACGTACCTATCAGGTTTTTTTGACCTTGCCAGTTGACCGCATTCTTGACGCCGACACCGCTATCATCCTGCGCCAGCACGGTGGTCGGAAAGCGTATGTGTCGCACCCCGCGATGGAAGATGGCCGAGGCATAACCCACCGCGTCCAGCACTGCACCACCACCAATGGCGATGGAATAGGAATGCCTGTCTATGGCACGCGCTGACAAGGCCTGCAACAGGCTTTCTACCAGGCCAGCATCATTCTTGCAGGCTTCACCGCCGGGCAGCATGACTATGTCGCCGATTAATTCCATGGCCTCATGATGGAAGCGCAGATAGGCCAGGATTTGCTCAACCAGGCCGGGCATGGCCCTGGCGACACCTTCATCCAGAAAAATCGCCAGCCTGTGTCTGCGCTGCGGTTCACGCAGGCTGACTACCGCACGAAAATCAGGGTTGGCAATATCAAAGGCATCGCGGGTGGATACCACAGGAAAATCGTAATCGACACGCACATGTTGCTGCTGCCAGCCAGCACGTGTCGCTGCGGGTGCCTGCACTTCCAGATCGGCTAGCCGGTTCAGTTCAGCCAGTTTCACGATGCATCCTTTCGTTTATCCACATGCGCCAACCTTAACCGGGGAAAGGCAACTGGAAGCTGGGCCCGGCTGTTGTGCCATCGTTCAGGCCTGAGGGCGTTTCCATTAATTGCTGGGCTGCCAGTCCCAGCGAGAACATCAGGCCCACGGCTTGCCCCAGCGTCTCTGGCTGGCCATTGAAGGCGATATGCAGACCATTCAGCAAGGCTTGATAAGTGCGGGCAAATTGTTCCTGCAAGATGCGGGCGCGTGAACCCTGGGGATAAATCGCCAGATTGGGATCATCCATCATGGGCCAGACACCATCGGCATCAAAAGGGATTTTTTCGCCGCTGTAGGCATAGCCATGCTCGTTCCTGACCAGGCGATGGCCATTAACGATTTCTGCGTATTTGTAATAGTGGGACAACTCGCCATCACCATCACCCGGATGACGCGCTCCAGCGCCCTCACCCTGACGCTTGATTTCATCAATGGCACGGCAGGCATCGGCCAGCGAAGTGATGGCAAATAACTTGCCTGTGCCATGCCATTCAGTGACCTGTTTCTCAGCATTGCCAAAACAGATTTCCCCTGCATTGCTGAGGTCTGTCAGTGTCTGTTTGATTTCATCATAGAACCAGCCTATGGTGTACTTCGATGTATCGACAGGGTCACCGGCCTTGGCGCGGTAATGAACAGGCTCCACCGTTTTTTCAGGTTGTTCTATGCTCATGAAGGCACGCAACTGATCGATGGAACATTTGCGCAGGCGCACACTGAGGTCAGCCCGCAAGCCACCGGGCAAAGAGCCAGGATAAACTGGTACAAACTTGGGTCTGTTGAAACTGGGTTTACCGCCTATGGATATCATCAGATTGGCGACCAGGGCCATGTGCAGCATTTCTTCTATGACCACGCTGCGTATCAGTTGCGCCACCTCGATATTGGCATTTGGCTTGATACTGTAAAGCGCCGTCAGGTAAGGCGGTATGGTTGCATGTTCCAGCTCTATCGCCTGTTGCAGGGCGCGGTGCAAATCGGTGACTGAATCGAGCTCCATGTAGACAGGTTTATCCAGCCACTTTTGCAGCATCTCGCGTTTCTTCGTTGACAGGTCACGTGTCACCGGCATGTAGTTGGGATCAGAAACCGGTGCCCTGAAAACATTTTTCAGTGCAAAAATCTTGTTCGTCAAACTGGCGTAATTCGACAAATCAACTATCTTGTGCATGATGGGATAAAGGTCAGCATATTGCTGGAAGATGGGGCGCACATCACATAACCAGTCTGGTTTATCGGGGATGGTGTAGCCACTGAAGACCAGTGCATTCAGGCTCAGTGCACCATTGCCCACACTGCCTATGGCGGGCTGGGTGCTGCCTATCTGGTAAGTGATGCCATATACCTGGCCATCAATATAGCCACGCGGATTACCAGGATCAGTGGCTTTCAATGTCAGTTCGGCCGTGCCATCGCTATCGGTAATGATGCTGTTCTGGAAAGCCAGCGCCTCAGTCGGTGTGCCGACTTTTTGCGGGCCAGCCACTGGCCCCTGCTTGATCTGCCCTTCCATCGCACTGGCGTCATAACCCAGGCTGATCTGGGTATTTGCCAGCGGCTGGCCAAAGCTGGTGGCATAAAATTTGACAGCCTGGTTTTCTGGTGGGTTGAACCTGAACACGAAATTGTCGGCTCTTACCCATTGTCCATTCGGTGCTTCTGCCAGCAGGGGCTGGGTAGCATTGGCCACCAGGCCCAGTGGTGTAGTAGCCGCTGCTGCCAGTTGCGTACTATTGAGGGGAATAGAAACGATGCCCGCTGTGCTTTCATACCAGCGCTGGCCCTGGTAATTGACTTCGGCCAGCAATTGCGGTGCGCCCTCATTTGGCAACAGGGCGATGGTCAGGCTGCCAGAATCTGCCCTCGGCCCGCCCAGTTCCTTGATAGGCAGGCTGTTACCCAGATCGAGGGTCAATACATTGCCAACGATCTGCCCTATGGCATCATTGGCTGTTTGCCCTGGCACAGCCCACAGGCGGCGACCGGCAACAAAATGACGCGGTTCATTCGTCTCTTGCAAACCTATGCTGCCCACCACGCGGCCAAAAGTAAAATTGGGGGAAGACATGGTGTCGTCAAAACTGTCGACATTGAACTTGATACTGAAGTTGTCTGGATTTTTATTCTCCGCCAGCAATTCATTCAGGAAGCGTGAAGGCCCGGCACCGGTGACCTTGATTTGCTCCAGCACCGATTGATAGTAGGCGCAGAAAAAAGAATCAGGCTGGCCAGGTGGATAATTAACCCAGATATCAGCAAACGGGGCGACCGCAAAACGGCTCTGGAAACCCATGCCCGCCGCCTCGCTGCCAAGGTTGACCGAGAAGCCCCAGATTTCCGACACCATTTGCTGTTCGCTATCAAGATCCACCAGCTTGCCCTCTACCCGGCTATCAGAACCATTCACGGCCAGACCGATGACAGGATCAAGACTGGGGTCAGAGCAAGTGCTGCCGTCACGATAAACCACGCTGGTGACGACGCAATTACGGAAGCGCCATGAGCCTGTGCCATTCGGGTTCCACCAGCCATTGGTCGCACCGGACCCGGGCATCTGGTAATTGGAGCGGAAACGCGCCGTATCGAAATGCTCGGGATCGTTATTGATGGTGGATACATCGGCCTGGAACTGGCCAGCAAAGACCAGGCGGGGCAAACTGAGGTAGCTCATTGGTTCTCCTGTGGTGGTTGCATCAAGCGGCATCAGATTTGCGCAAACCATGTCCCGACCACGAACGATTTGCGCTAGCTCTCAACAGATTGATGAAGTACATGGGGTTGCCGTTGTAATACCGAAAAACAGTGAAGCTGCGCTCAATTGAGGCAGAAATATCCACTGCCTTTCTTACATCCTTGAATATCCATTGCAGAAAACATAATTACCAATATTGAAACAATGGTGCAAAATATGCAATAGCCTTTTGATATCTTTTCTTTAAATATCTTTTCCACACAACATTTCCTTTTGAGAAATACTTTTTAGCAATAAGCTATTGCGCAAAGCCGGGATTAAATTAATAATAAGGAAACAATCCATCTGTAAGCTGGTGTGATTATCCGTCTGGCTGGCAGCAGGATTTGCTGCATTTCCAGGCTTCAACGTAGTATGAATAAGCAAAAATTTACTCATGCAAAGCTTGTTGATATTGAATATCGTTGGCCTCACTCCCAGCCTGCTGGGTGAGCTGACGCCGCGGTTGTCTGCCTTTGTTGCCAGCGGCCATATGCAGCCACTCAAAAGCGTGACACCGGCCGTCACTTGCACCGTGCAGGCAACCATGATGACCGGGCTGTCGCCACAGCAACATGGGATAGTCGGCAATGGCTGGCTGTTCCGTGACCTCGCAGAAATCTGGTTTTGGCGGCAATCCAACAAGCTGGTTTCCGGGGAAAAAATCTGGGAGGCTGGCAAGGCGCGTGACCCCAAGTTTACTTGCGCGAATCTGTTTTGGTGGTACAACATGGCGTCGTCCCATGACTATGGCATCACACCCCGCCCCATCTACAAGGCAGATGGCCGCAAGCTGCCAGACTGTTATACGACACCACCGGCATGGCGGGGTGAGCTGACACAAAAACTCGGTGCCTTCCCGCTATTCCAGTTCTGGGGGCCGGCCACCACGATCAAGTCCAGCCGCTGGATTGCCGATGCCGCCAAGCTGGCCATCACGGAAAAAAATCCCACCCTGACCATGGTCTACCTGCCGCATCTGGACTATGACTTGCAAAGGCATGGACCAGACCTGACCGACCCGGCAGTCCAACAATCGCTGCGCGATATTGATGAAGTGGCAGGCGATCTCATCGCCCATGCACAGCAGGCTGGCCGCCGCGTCATGGTCTTGTCTGAATACGGTATTACGGCAGTCGACCGTCCCGTACACATCAACCGCATCTTGCGCGAAGCTGGCTATGTGGTGGTGCGTGAAGAAGATGGAGCAGAATTGCTTGACCCCATCGCCTCCAGCGCCTACGCCGTGGCGGACCACCAGTTTGCCCACGTCTATATCTCCAGGCCGGAATTGATTGCACCTGTACGCAGATTGCTCAGCAATATCGCTGGCATAGAAAACATCTGGGCTGGCAGTGAGCGTGCAGCCATAGGGCTGGATCACCCACGCTCAGGTGAACTGGTGGTGATGGCAGATAAGCGCTCCTGGTTCACTTACTATTACTGGCAGGATGATGCACTTGCGCCGGACTTTGCGCGTACGGTGGAAATCCATCGCAAACCCGGCTATGACCCGGCGGAGTTGTTTGTCGATACCAATATCCGCTTCCCCAAACTGGCAGTCGCCTGGCGGTTGGGCAAACGCCTGCTGGGTTTTCGCAGCCTGATGAATGTCATAGGCCTGGATGCCAGCCTGGTGCAGGGTTCGCACGGCAGGCCAGTGGATGATGCAGCCGATGGGCCATTGCTGATACTCGACCGTCCAGTCTCAGCTCCTTTGGCAGATGGCAGGAATGAAATCCATGCTGCGGATATCAAGGATATAGCTTTGAAGATCATGTTTGAAAATACAGGCTCAGGAGCAGGCACATGAATAACAACAATCAATTCCCAGGAAACTTCATCGCCGACAGCACCATCGTGGATGAAATGTTTTCCGACCGTGCCGTCACCTGCCCCTGCTGCAATGGCACGATCACGCCGCAGATGCTGCAAAATCTGCTGGCTCAGGCCGGGCAATTACAGCAGGGCCAGGCCGCATTCCGGCAACTGGCCAGCGGTGGTAATGGCATGATGATAGATCCACATGCGCATATGATAGCCCGCACTACCGATGATTATGAAGCCATGGCCAAGGCCGGTATTGTCGCCGTCATAGAACCGGCATTCTGGCTGGGGCAGTTGCGCACCAATGTAGGCAGCTTCATCGATTATTTTTCCACCATCACCGGCTTTGAACGTTTTCGCGCCGGGCAGTTTGGCATACGCCATTATTGTGCGATCGGCCTCAACCCCAAGGAGGCAAATAATCCGGCACTGGCAGAAGCGGTGCTGGATATCATGCCGCGCTATCTGGGCAAGGAAGGTGTAGTGGCACTTGGTGAAATTGGCTACGATGAACAGACCGAACTGGAAGACAAGGCCCTGCGTGCGCAAATTGCCATGGCGCTGGAATTTGAATTACCCATCATGATACACACACCGCATCGCGACAAAAAACGCGGCACTACACGCACCATGGATGTGCTGGAGGAATGCGGCTTTGATCCGGCTCGCTGCGTCATTGATCATAATAATGAAGAAACCGTACAGGAAGTGCTGGGCCGCGGTTATTGGTGCGCCTTCACGATTTATCCCTCGACCAAGATGGGCAATGAAAGGCTGGCCGATATCGTCAGACAATATGGCCCTGAGCGCATCATCGTCAATTCTGCCTGTGACTGGGGGGTGTCTGACCCGCTGGCAGTTCCCAAATCTGCCCGCCTGATGGCCAGCCGCGGCATCTCTGCTGAAGTCATTCATCAGGTGGTGTATGCCAATGCTCTGTCTGTCTATGGCCTGAACCAGGAAATGCAGGAAGCCCACTGGTGCCAGCCTGCGAAAATAGACCAGCGTACTTTATATAGTGGCAATTCTGTCTTGCGCGGACAAACACCGAGGGTAGATGAAGACATACTGGACCCCGATATTATCCGCTGATGCATTGAATACAAAAGCGCGCTAGTCATTACTTTAGCCTGCTAAAACAATTACTGGTTAAAATAAGCCTCATTTTCTACTAGCAAAGAAGATTGACGCTTATGTTGAACTGGCTTAAAAATACTTTTTCAAAATCACAAGAAACGCCCGAACCTCAACAAGTTAGCACCACTCCTGAAACGCCAGCCCCCGTTGTGACGGCGACTGAGCCTGCGGGTATTGCCAGCAATGGCAGTAACAGTGACAGTAACAGTGACACTACCGAGCCTGCCTTTGCAGAGCAGCGTGATGCCATCGCCATCGCCTATGAAAAACTGCAACTGGACCCGGCAGAAAATTTAGCTGCCGATATCCTGGCAGACAAACTGTATGAAAAATTTCTGTTGCCGGAAGCCGAGGCCATGTATCGCCTCATTCTCGATAGCAAGCCAGAATCACTGCCCACCTGGATCAATCTTGGCCTCTGCCTTGATGGGCAGTCACGTTTTACTGAGGCGATAGCCTGTTACCAGCATGTCATCAACCAGCAGCCTGGAGATATCATTGCCCACTTCAATCTTGGTGTCAGCCTCTCATTGACAGGGCAAAACCTGGAAGCTGAACAGGCTTATCTGCGCGCCCTGGAACTCAATCCACATTTCGGACATGCGCATTTCAATCTGGCGATACTTTTGCAACAGCGCGATCAGCTAAGCCAGGCTATACATCATTATCAAGAGTTATTGAAGCTGGAACCCCAGCATTATTATGCCTGCTGCAACCTCGGTATGATACTTGCCTCCCAGGGTCGCTACCAGGATGCTGAGCCTTGCTTCCAGCAAGCCATTGCTTGCCAGACTGATATGACAACTGCTGACTTTTTTCTGGTCAATCTGTACCAGCAACAAGGCAAACAGCAAGAAGCAGAAACCGTATTGAAAAACCTGCTGACGCGCCAGCCTGCCAATACGGCAGCCAGGGATGCCTTGTTAAATGCATATTTGCAGACATCTCGTTTTGCCGAGGCTGAGAATATATATCGTCAGATGCTGGTCTCTCATCCGCAAGAGGCCAGCCTTCACTACAACCTGGGTGTAGTTTTAAAAGCACAGGGGCAAACTGAGGCTGCAAAAAATTGCTACCAGCTCGCCTTGCAATTGCAACCCGGCTTTAGCAATGCACTAGGCAATCTTGGCCTGATATTTCTGGAGCAGGGAGATCTGGCACAGGCAGAAAGCTGCAATCTGCGTGCTTTGGAATATGATCCGAAATTTACTCTGGCCCATGTCAATCTTGCACAAATCTATACATCAAATGCGCAGTTTTCCAAAGCAGAGGCCAGCTACCGGAAAGCCCTGGAACTTGATAAAGACAATGCCATTTATCACAGCTATCTGGGCAAACTGTTTTTTGAGCAGCGGCGCTACGACGATGCGCAGACCTGTTATCAAAAAGCCCTGCAACTGGACCCCAACTCCATCCCTGCCTTGCTCGAACTTGGTCAGTTGCACATGACTTTCGGCCGGGCGACCGAAGCCCGCTCCTGTTTCGATCAAGCGATTAAACTCCGACCGGATTTAGCCCATGCCCACAATAGCCTTGGTGCCTTGTACGACGATCAGGGCATGATCCCGGAAGCAGTTACCGCCTATCGCCGGGCGCTGGAATACCAGCCGGATTTTCCTGAAGCCTATGGCAATCTGCTGTTTTCCCTGAATTACCATCCCGACTTGAGTGCCGAGGAAATTTTTGCCGCCTATCAGGAATATGAGCGCCGCTTTGCTGCGCGTCTTTACCAGCTATGGCGCCCGCACACCAATAGCAGAGAACCTGGACGCCGTTTGAAGATAGGCTATGTGTCGCCAGATATGCGGCGTCACCCGGTACAGCACTTCCTTGAGCCTTTGCTGGCTCAGCATGACAAGAGCCAGTTTGAGATTTATGCCTATGCTGAACTCACTTCAGAAGATAATGTCAGCACACGTTTTCGCGCACTGGTAGATCACTGGGTACCAACCAGGAATATGAGTGATGATGCCATGGCAGAAAAAATACGCGCAGACGGCATTGATATCCTCATGGATATCGCAGGCCACACTGGCAATAACCGCTTGCGTGTCATGGCCCGCAAACCCGCACCAGTATCCCTGACCTGGCTGGGCTACGCCTATTCCACCGGTTTGAGGGCAGTCGATTATTTTCTTTCCGATGCGGTTTTCGCGCCACCGGAGGCCAATCATTTATTTGCAGAACAAATCTGGCGTGTAGACACGCCGTCTCTGGTCTATCGTCCGGCCGAAGGCATGGGTGAGTGCAGCCCTCTGCCAGCATTGAACAATGGCTATGTCACGATAGGTACACTTAGCCGTGCCGTGCGCATCAACCATAAGGTAATCCGGGTCTGGGCCAGCATATTAAAGAGGCTGGAAAATTCGCGACTGGTGATAGACAGCGGCAATTTCAAGGACGAAGCCATGCGCAAGTCCATGGAAGACAAATTTGTTGCTCTGGGAATAGAACCTAGCCGCCTGCAGATAGGAGCTCATAGCCCACCATGGGATATTGTGCGTAGTATAGATATAGGACTGGATTGTTTCCCGCACAACTCCGGAACAACCTTGTTTGAAACCCTGTATCTGGGCGTCCCTTTTGTCACACTGGCGTCACGCCCCAGCATGGGCAGGCTGGGCAGCACCGTCTTGAGCGGTCTGGGACGGCCAGAATGGATAGCCAGAACAGAAGAAGAGTATGTGGACAAGGTTGTCGCCCTGGCCAGCAATTTACCTGAACTCAGCGCCATACGCGCAGGCTTGCGCATGCAAATGAAAAATAGCCCCTTGATGGACGAAGCTGGCTTCTGTCACAAGGTGGAAAATGCGTATCGTGAAATGTGGAAAATCTGGTGTAATAAAGAAAATTAAACGAGGGAAACTAAATTCAACAAGGAAAATCCAGCTCAGGCAGAGATAATGCAATCCATGGGAATATCATGCTCCTGTGCGGCAAACTCTGCCCGGGTACACGCATAGCCTATACCTATGGCCATGGGCCTTGGTATAGCCGCCAGGGTACGGTCATAAAAACCACCACCATACCCCAGGCGATACCCTTCCGCATTCCAGCCCAGGCAAGGTATCAGCAAGACATCTGGCTGTGCCACCAGCCGTCCATGTGCAGGAATGGCAATGCCGTAGGAATCCACCGTCATGGCATCCCCTGCCTGCCAGGACAAAAAGCTCAAGGCGGTGTCTTTGGCTGTCACCAGCGGCAGAACCAGTTGTATGCCCCGCTCCTGCAATTGCTGGTAATACGACCGTAGATCGGGTTCTGCCTGTATCGGCCAATAGACTGCCAGGCTGGCTGGCGTATGATGCTCACACCACGCTAGTAATTGCTTTCCCAATTCAGCATCCAGCAAGGCTTTATCTTCTGGGGGGATGGACTGACGTTTTTGTCGCAAAATTTTTCGTAATTCAGCGCGGCCTGGTGCTGTTTCCATGCTGACTTTGTGTTCGCTATTCTTGGGCTGTGTCATACTGTCAGAAATGTAATCTCAAACTGTCAAAAGATGTCTGTGAAAAAAAGTTTAGCTGGTCTGGGCCTGATGATCTTAGCAGGATTCGCAACAAGTCCCTTCGCCTGGGCTGCGCCCGCGAAGAAGAGCCTGATTGCCAATGATGATGACCGCTTCATGGCCTTGCGTGATGCCGCCTTCCACGAAGACGTCGCCAGCACCGAGCAACATGCGGCATCGCTGAAGAATTATGACATCCCCTCCTATGTCGATTATTACCGCCTGCGCGCACGGCTGGTAAAAACCACCAATAGCGAATTCCGTGACTTTATCAGCAAGTATGAAGGCAGTGCCATTGCTGACCGCCTGCGCAATGACTGGCTCTTGCTGCTGGGCAGGCGTGGTGAATGGGACTTGTTTGACCAGCAATATCCACAATTCGTGGTGGCTGATGATAACCAGTTGCGGTGCTATTCCTTGCTGTCCAAGGCAGTAAAGCAACAGAAGGTAGCTAATGAAGCGCGCAATTTGCTCAATAGCCCGCGTGACTATGGCGAAGGTTGCTATGCGCTGGTGACTTACCTGACAACGAACGGACAGTTCAACCAGGAAGATTTGTGGGCGCAAATGCGCATGGCCGCAGAAAACGGTGCCCTGCCTCTGGCGCAGCGTCTGGGTAAATTGCTGAATGTATCCGAAAAACAAGTTGCAGAAGCCGTCGACAAACCAGCTGGAATGCTCAAGAGAGCCCCGGATGCCGGACATGCAGCCCATGAGCTTTACCTGATCGCCCTGGGACGTCTGGCAAAGTCTGATCACGAGCAGGCAGCAGAAACCCTGAACCGCCACAAAAATTTATTCACTGACAATGAAAAAGCCCTGGGCTGGGCGCAGATTGCCATGCAAGCCGCGCAAAAGCTGGAGCCAGAAGCACTGGCTTACTGGCAAAAAGCCGAAGGCGCGCCTTTGACACAAGAATCTTATCAATGGCGCACCCGCACTGCCTTGCGCGAAGGTGACTGGAAACTGGTGAAATCCAGCATCGCCGCCATGCCCGCCGGCCTGAAGGCAGACCCTGCCTGGGTCTACTGGTATGGCCGCGCCTTAAAAGCCGAAGGCAAGCAGGAAGAGGCACGAGCACAATTTGCCAGCATCGCCGATCAATTGCATTTCTATGGGCAACTGGCACTGGAAGAACAAGGGCAGAAAATAGGTGTCCCTGGCACCGTCAAACCCGTGACGCCAGAAGAACTGGCCCCGATGGAAAGAAATCCCAACCTGCAAAGAGCCTTGAAGTTCTATGCCATGAATTTGCGCTTTGAAGGCACGCGTGAATGGAATTGGGAACTGCGCAAGATGAGCGAGCGCCAGCATCTGGCTGCGGCTGAACTGGCCAGGCAAAACAATTTGCTGGACCGCATGGTAAATACCTCGGACCGCACCAAGGGCGAACTGGATTTCAGCCAGCGCTACCCTACCCCATTCAATGACAGCATGTACAAGACTACCCAGGCACTGGGTATGGATATGGCCTGGGTATATGGTTTGATACGCCAGGAATCACGCTTCATCATGAATGCCAAGTCGCATGTGGGTGCCTCTGGTCTCATGCAATTGATGCCGGCGACGGCGCGTTATGTTGCCAAGAAAATTGGCCTCGGTAATTTTGTACCTACCCAGGTCAATGATGTGGAAACCAATATCGCCCTGGGGACAAATTATCTGAATATGGTATTGACTGACCTGGGTGGTTCACAGGCGCTGGCATCGGCTGCCTATAATGCTGGCCCTGGCCGTCCGCGTGCCTGGCGTTCCAAACTGACGCGCCCTGTGGAAGGGGCAATCTTTGCCGAGACTATTCCTTTCAATGAAACCCGTGGCTATGTCAAAAACGTCTTGTCGAATGCGACTTACTATGCCGCCCTGTTCGAGAAAAAACCACAGTCACTGAAGAAGCGTCTGGGCGTGGTCGTACCCAAGGGTATGACGGCCACTGAATCCGATATTCCTGCCAATCTTTAAGCGCTTTTAGCATACACATCATGCAAGATACTGAAATGCAACCCGCCCTGGCCGCCTTGCTGGACCAGCACCGCGCTGGTTTGCGACTGGTGATAGGCAATAAAAATTATTCTTCCTGGTCCATGCGTCCCTGGGTGCTGATGAAGGCCTTCGGTATCCCGTTTGAAGAGATACGCATACTGCTGAACCAGCCGGATACCACCAACCGCATCGCTGAATATTCTGCTGCCGGTCGTGTGCCGGTCTTGCTGGCGGGTGAAATCACTGTCTGGGATTCTCTGGCAATTTGTGAATACCTGGCTGAGCAATTCTCGATACTTAATCTGTGGCCAGAAGATGTGGCGGCCAGGGCAACAGCACGCAGCATCTGTGCCGAAATGCATTCCGGCTTTTCTTCGCTGCGCTTTGACATGCCCATGAATATCCGCGCCGACCTGTTTGGCAAAGGCCGTACCATAGGCTCGCAAGCTGACATAGGCCGCATCAGTGAAATCTGGGAAGATTGCCTGGCCCTGTATGGCGCGCATGAATTTCTGTTCGGCCCATTCTCTATTGCGGATGCCTATTTTGCCCCTGTCGTCATGCGCTTCCGCACCTACGGTGTATCGCTGGCACCGGCATTGCAAGCCTATGTGGACCGTGTCATCGCGCACCCCGCTGTCGCCATGTGGGTCAGGGAAGCCCTGATGGAAACCGAATTCATGCCCGGCCATGACAACCGCCACGACGATTGAGCGTTAGCACTGCATAAGACATCAATGAAGACATACATCGTTGGCGGTGCAGTACGCGACGCCTTGCTGGGTTTCCCTGTACAAGACCGCGATTTCGTCGTCGTAGGTGCCAGCCCTGAAGACATGCTGGCGCAAGGTTTTCTGCCGGTGGGCAAGGACTTCCCGGTATTCCTGCATCCCAAAACCCATGAAGAATATGCACTGGCCCGCACTGAACGCAAGACTGCAGCCGGTTATAAGGGTTTCGTATTTCATACCGATGCTGAAGTCACGCTGGAACAGGACCTGATACGCCGCGACCTCAGCATCAATGCCATGGCGCAGGATGATGATGGCAATATCATCGACCCCTATGGCGGCTTGCAGGATCTGAAGGACCGCATATTCCGCCATGTATCGATGGCATTTTGTGAAGACCCGGTACGCATCTTGCGCCTGGCCCGCTTCGCTGCCCGCTTTGCCACGCCTCCACAAGATTTCAGCGTAGCGCAGGAAACCACAGCACTGATGCAAACCATGGTGGCTGCAGGTGAAGTTGATGCCCTCGTTGCAGAACGGGTATGGCAGGAAATTTCTCGCGGCCTGATGGAGGTGCGTCCCTCACGCATGTTTGCAGTCTTGCGCAGTTGTGGAGCCTTGCAGCGTTTGTTACCAGAAATTGATGCCTTGCCAGAAGCGCAAATGCAGCGTCTCATGCAATTAATCGATGCCAGTGCCCAGGCAAATTTGGCCCTGCATCTGCGCTATGCCGTGCTCTTGCATGATTTGCCAGGCAAGCTCGTTGATGGCATCTGCCAGCGCCTGAAGGTCCCGGCAGAATGCCGTGACCTTGCCATCATGCTGGCACGTGAACATTTATGTATCAAGGACGCAGCTAGCTTGTCTGCGGCAGACACTGTCGATTTGCTGGGACGCTGCGATGCCTACCGTAAACCCCAGCGTTTCCTTGAACTCTTGCATGCAGCAGCCAGCCTGTATGCAGAGCCTGAACAGCCATATCCACCACAAGGCATTCTGAGCAAGGCGCTGGAGGTGGTACAACAAGTCAATGGCGGTGAGATTGCCAGTTTGTACACCAGCAATCCAGCACAAATCCCGGTGGCAATACGGGCAGCCAGGATAGCTGCACTGGAAGCCATAAACAAATGACATGAAAATACCGGTTTCACTGCGCGGAATAGAAGGTTTATTCTCAAAAACCGGGCTTTTCTGGAATAATCAGGGCAGATCACCTACAATGCATTGTGCAGTGCACAAAAAGCTACCCATAAGGAGCTGATATGAATGCGTCTGATATGTTTCCTGAAGATCCCAAACACTTGCTAGATTCCTCCAACAAGCCCTCCAAACCTACTATTTTCGTCAAGGAATTATCAGAAAAGGACAGGCATCGCATCATGAAACACTTTCTTGGCCTTGAAGAAAGTGACCGCTTACTGCGCTTCGGCACCTACTTGCCAGATGCGATGGTAGAAAAATATGTAGACGGCATAGATTTCTCCCGCGACAAGGTGTTTGGCGTTATCAGCCACAGCTTCAATGCAGTGGGCGTCGGCCATCTCGCCTACGCCCCTCGCAGTGAAGATGATGAACATAGCAACAAGGACAAAGTGGCAGAATTTGGCGTCTCAGTCTCTGGCAACGCACGTGGCAAGGGCATAGGCTCGAAACTGTTTGAACGCGGAGCCATCCACTGTCGCAATGACGATGTTGACACCCTGTACATGCATTGCCTGTCTTCAAACCAGACCATGATACATATCGCCAAAAAAGCCGGCATGGAAATCCACCGCGCCTATGGCGAAGCCGATGCCTACCTCAAACTCATGCCAGCAGACGCCGCCAGCGTGCTCAAAGAAGCCATGCAGGAGCAGGCTGCCGCCATCGATTACAGCATCAAGGCAAATACCCGCGCTGCGGCAAAATGGCTGAGGCATTTGCCAGGCATACGGGGTAAGTCGAAGTAAGTTTTCAGACTGGTTTGAACATCATCAGACCTCTCAACACAGAGGTACTACAGAGTCACAGAGAAATTCAGGAGAAAAGCAAAATTTAATTTCTCTGCGCCTCAATTGTCTAGTAACCAATATCAAAAAAATCTGCGTGCAAGTCGTATTGACGTTGCTTTTGACTTTGACTTTGGGTGTTGTTGTTGAATTTTTGCAGTTCCCATGTGTAGCCGCCGTTTGTGCAGTACAGAAAATGGAAAAAGAAGAGCCGCTGTCTGAGCCGCAGGCGAGTTTCGGATCTTCCCATTTTTTGTACTGCACAAACGGGAACCCCGCAGGGGCGGCTACGCCTGGGTCGCCTTTCTTTGAATACGTTCTTTGGCGACGCAAAGAAAGTATTTCGGCTGCCGGGCCGAGACCCGGCCTGGCTCCACGAAGGGCAATCGTTTTAATCAAAGTACGGCAATGCAACGAACGCCGCTGGAGCGCCAGCCCGGTAGCCTCCTGCCTGCGCAGGAGCGACGATTTGACGGCTGATTATATTAAGGATATCGCAGCAATCACACTCATCCAAACACCTAGCCCTTATACCCCCACAACCACCGGCAAAGCCGTCGTATCCTTAATCTGCTGCAAGGCAAAGCTGGACTTTACATCCAGCACAGCAGGGTGACGCAGCAGCGTCTCCATCATGAAGCGTGAAAAATGGTTCATGTCTTCCACATGCACGCGCAAGAGATAATCCATTTCCCCTGTCATGGCATAACAGGCCACCACTTCTGGCCACTGGCCTACCGAGGCCGAGAAGTCATCGCGCGGTGAGCGTGACGCCCCCTTACCCGGGGCATCGCTATGCTTTTCCAGCCGCACATTGACGTAAGCCAGCAAGCCCAGGCCTATCTTGGCGGGTTCCAGCAAGGCGACATATTTGCGGATGACACCACTGTCTTCCAGGCGCTTGATGCGGCGCAGGCAGGGTGACGGCGAGAGATTGACGCGCTCAGCCACTTCCTGATTGGTCAGCCTGCCATCTGCCTGCAAAATCGCCAGTATCTTGCGGTCTATCTTGTCCAGTTCAACTTCAAGCATAATATGCCCAACATCAAATAAAATAAGCAATATTATTGCTCAAATCGATGAATCATTGGGTTATTTTGCAATTATATGGCGCGTTTCGCAGACTATACTGAGAGCTTGAGCTACATCAAAGCCAGACTTAAAACTAGCCCGATGCAGCAATACTGATGATCACACTGAGGAGACAGGCATGACTTTCCAAACTTGGGAAAACCCTATGGGTACCGATGGCTTTGAGTTTATCGAGTACGCAGCACCCGATCCAAAAGCACTGGGCGAATTATTCGTCACCATGGGTTTTACCGCGATTGCCAAACATCGCACCAAGGATGTCACCCTGTACCGTCAAGGCGGCGTGAATTTCATCATCAATGCAGAACCTGATTCTTTCGCACAAAAATTTGCCCGTAAACATGGCCAGTCCGTTTGCGCATTTGCTTTCCGCGTCAAGGATGCCAATGCTGCCTACAAGCGCGCACTGGAACTGGGTGCCTGGGGTTTCGACAATAAAACCGGCCCTATGGAACTCAACATCCCTGCCATCAAAGGCATCGGTGATTCCCTGATTTATTTCGTTGACCGCTGGCATGGTAAAGATGGCGCAGATGCAGGTGCCATCGGCAATATCAGTATCTATGATGCTGACTTCGTGGCATTGCCAGGCGTGGATTCCAACCCTGTTGGCAAAGGCCTGACTTACATCGATCATCTGACCCACAATGTACACCGTGGCCGCATGAAAGAATGGGCAGATTTCTATGAAACCCTGTTCAACTTCCGCGAAATCCGTTACTTCGATATCGCTGGCAAACACACAGGCCTGAAGTCCAAAGCCATGACTTCTCCATGCGGCAAAATCCGTATTCCTATCAACGAATCTTCGGATGACAAATCCCAGATCGCTGAATACCTGGATCTGTACCACGGCGAAGGCGTACAACATATCGCCATGGGTACAGACAATATCTATGACACCGTTGGCGGCATGAAAGCCAATGGCGTGGTATTCCAGGACACCATAGAAACTTACTATGATCTGGTAGACCGCCGCCTGCCTGGCCATGGTGAAAACCTGGAAGAATTGCGCAAGCTGCGCATCTTGGTGGATGGTAAGAGCACAGAAACATCACGTGAATTGCTGTTGCAGATTTTCACGACCACAGTCATCGGCCCTATCTTCTTTGAAATCATCCAGCGCAAGGGCGATCAGGGTTTTGGTGAAGGTAATTTCCGCGCTCTGTTTGAATCTATTGAGCTTGATCAGATCCGTCGTGGCGTCATCAAAGACGAAACAACTGCCTGATTTCGCTAACAGCTAATGGAGATATGAAGGAGGCTGGCCATCATCTGATGCCGGCCTTTTTCGCTGAAAAATATGGATACTATCGCTACTTCCGCTACTGCTGACACTACCGTCAGCAACGACGACTTCCTGGCCACCGTTGCTGAAAAATCGAATGGTGCAGCCCTGCGTGGCAATTATGAAAAAGCCGACGAGCAATACGTCGTCGCCCAGGACTGGGACGCCTACACAGAAGAAGAACATGAATTGTGGCGCAAGCTCTACCAGCGCCAGATGGAACTCTTGCCTGGCCGTGCCTGCGATGAGTTCATAGCAGCCCTGCACAAGATGGATGCCTCGGGTGGCATACCAAAATTTGAGCGTACTTCAGAAGAATTGTTCGCCGCTACTGGCTGGCGCATCGTTGCCGTGCCCGGCCTGATCCCTGAACTGACTTTCTTTGAACACCTGGCCAACCGTCGCTTCCCTATCACCGTGTGGTTGCGCAAGCCGGAAGAATTCAATTACATCGTTGAACCCGATGTCTTCCATGATTACTTCGGTCATGTGCCGCTGCTGTTCAATCCAGTCTTTGCTGACTATATGCAGTTGTATGGCAAGGGTGGCCTGAAGGCGATGAAGCTGGGCGGCCTGGATTATCTGGCGCGACTGTACTGGTACACGGTAGAGTTTGGCCTGATCAAGACTGACAAGGGTTTGCGCATCTATGGCGCGGGCATTTTGTCATCTGGCGGCGAGGTCGAATATTGCCTGAAGCCGGGCACGCCTTCACGCCATATCCATCTTGAAATAGAACGCTGCCTGCAAACCCTGTACAAGATAGATAGCTTCCAGGAAACCTATTTTGTCATCGACAATTTCCAGCAATTGTTTGATGGCACGGCACCGGATTTCACGCCTTATTATGAGCGCCTGAAACAACTCGATGCCTTGCCAGCCAATACCCTATTGCCGGGTGAAGTTGAGTTACTGCCGTAAGTCCGAATTGCTATTGAAGATTGATAGTGAAAAATGAATTGGGAGCATCAATCGATGCTCCCAATTTTATTTTTGCGCAGTGACGGTATTCGACACCCTGGTCCACACCTGGCTGCGGCCATTTTCGGGACTATCCTTGTAGGGCGTGACTTCCAGCTCGCCTGAGCTCAGCATGCGCATCTGGCAATCATAAGTCTGGCCATCAGCACGGTTAAAAATCTTGCCTGACCACGTGGTCGACTGAGTGGACTGCGCAGTCTGGACAGGAGTAAAACCTTCCATGATGGTCTTGCCCATTGCAGGTGCAGCAGATGTTTCCAGTACACGGCTGACCTTGCCGCACAAGGCCTGGCCGCATTGACCGATCTCTACTTCCAGGTTACCACTCTGTGTCAGCCAGGTGCCTGCGACTGCGCCAGCCTTGCTGTTGGCATGATTATTGGCCTGAATTTCAGCCTCCACCGGTGCCAGATAATAATCAGACAAACCTGCTTGCTGCGCCTGGGCAGACCAGGCAGTCATCAATATCGTGGCGAAAGTGCTGATAACGATCATTTGCTTTTTCATGTCAGTTCTCCTTGAGTTGTCGAGGTGATGAATTCATCACGGCAGACTCATTAGACAAGAGCAAGGTATCTGGCACATGTCAGGAAATGCCATATTTGCATCTGACCATGTATCAACGGCGCTCAGATACACTGGGATACAAAAGATTTTGCCCCTGCCGCAATTTGGGCTATAAAGCACTATCGAATAAATCATCAAGAATGCGCAACTAGCACACAACCAGCCCAGCCTATGGAAAACACAGAATCCCCGGATCACATCCTCATCGTCGATGATGATGCAGAAATACGCGAACTGACGGCCCTGTATTTGCGGAAGAATGGCAACAAGGTCAGCACGGCTGCGGGTGGCAAGCAAATGCGTGCCTTGCTCGAAGGCAGTGCCATCGACCTCATCGTGCTTGATATCATGATGCCGGGTGAAGACGGTTTGAGCCTGTGCCGTGAATTGCGCTCTGGCCCACACAAAGTCATTCCCATATTTTTTCTGACCGCACGGGCAGAAGAGACTGACCGCATCGTCGGTCTGGAAATGGGTGCCGATGATTACCTGACCAAACCTTTCGCCGCGAGAGAATTACTGGCCCGCATCAAGGCAGTCTTGCGCCGCACACGCATGCTGCCGCCCAAGCTGCGTGAACAAAAACCACCCGCCATGCTGCAGTTTGGTGACTGGCAACTCGATACCCTGGCCCGTCATCTGCTCGATAAAGACGGTGTCATGGTGACACTCAGCGGGGCTGAATACCGCCTGCTGCAAGTCCTGGTAGAACATCCGCAAAGAGTGCTGAATCGTGACCAGCTACTGAACCTGACCCAGGGCCGCGATGCAGACTTGTTTGAGCGTTCCATCGATTTACTCATCAGCCGCTTGCGCCAGCATTTGCGTGACGATGCCCGCGAGCCACGCTATATCAAGACTGTGCGCAGTGAGGGTTATGTATTTTGTGCGCAAGTCACTGCACAAGGGGAAGCCTGATGCACATCATAGAAAGCCCGCACTGGCCGCACACCTTGTTTGGTCGTCTATGCCTGATTTTGCTCAGTGCCCTGCTGATGGCCTACGCACTCTCGTTTGCGTCTTCGCAATGGGACAAGATGCAGGTCAGGAAAAATCATATGGTCTATTCGGTAGGCAAGGATGTCGCCAACGCGATTTCATTTCTTGACCGGCTGCCAGTCAGTGAACGTCAGGGCTGGCTGGACAAACTTGCCCGCAACAACTATGAATATACTTTGCAGGCCGCCCCCGCTGATGCCAAGGACAACATAGACCTCGACATTGCCAACGAGGCAATAGAGGCAATAAAAAATAATCTGGAGCATCCGGCAAAAATCAGAATCAGCGTACGTACTGAAAACGATAAAAAAATCCTGCAATTGCATCTGTCCTTGAGCGATGACGCGCCGCTCACCGTGCGCCTGACTGCAACGCCATACACCATACAATGGAACATGTTCTCGCTACTCTGCGTACAGCTCGCCATCATCATGCTGGCAACCTGGCTTGCCGTCAGGACGGCGACACGCCCACTGGCGATGCTGGCCGACGCTGCCGATGCGATGGTCAAGCCGGGTGCCAGACCACAGTTCCCTGCCCGTGCGCCGCGAGAAGTATTCCGTGCAGCGACTGCCTTCCAGAACATGCAAAAACGCATAGACACCTATCTGGCAGAACGCATGCAAATCCTCGCCTCCATCACCCACGACCTGCAAACCCCCATCACCCGCCTGCGCCTGCGTACCGAACTCATGGAAGACGATAACCATAGAGACAAAATGCAGGCTGACCTGCAAGCCATGCAAAAACTGGTGGAACAGGGCCTGGCCTATGCCAAGGTACAAAACCAGCTGCAAACCGACCAGGAAGCCAGCAGCAAAATCAATCTCGACGCACTCGCAGGCAGCCTGGTACAGGACTATTGCGACACTGGTCAGCAAGTCAGCCTGCATGGCAATAGCAACCAAACCCTGCAAACCCGCCCCCTGGCCCTGTCCCGCCTGCTCGGCAACCTCATCGACAATGCCCTGAAGTTTGGCAGCGAAGTAGAAGTCATCCTGGCCAGCGACCAGCAACATGCCGTCATCACTGTACAGGACCGCGGCCCCGGCATCCCCGAAGACCAATGGGAAGCCGTCATGCAACCCTTTGTGCGACTCGAATCTTCCCGCAACCGTGAAACTGGTGGCGCTGGCCTGGGCCTGGCTATCGTCGCGCAACTGGCTATACAACTGCATGCGAAAGTAGGATTTGCCAATCGTGAAGGTGGGGGCTTGGCTGTAAGTGTCAGCTTGCCTTTGCAGGCTGGTGTGAGGTAGGTCTAATCGGTGAGCGCTTGACCGCGAAAATGAGAGCTGCGGTCGTGGTGACGTAGCTCCTGTTTTTGAATTTGTTTTTGACGTTGTTTTTGACTTTGACTCAACCCGCTTGGGACGTAGCAATTTGTGCATCACAGAAAATGGATCAGAAAGCTTCGTTGTTTGAGCGTAGCGAGTTTCGAAGCTTTCCCATTTTTTGTGATGCACAAATTGTGCTGGAGCGTAGCGCAAGCACCCGAAGGGCAAGTCTGCGGTCGCCTTTCTTTGATTCCTTTCTTTGGCGAAGCAAAGAAAGGAATTCGGCTGCCGGGCCGAGACCCGGCTTGGTTCTACGAAGGGCAATCGTTTTAATCAAAGTACGGCAAAGCAACTAACGCCTCTGGATTCCTGCCTACGCAGGAATGACGTTAATCTTACTGCCGTCTAATTGAAGACCTGACAGCCAGGTAAGTATAAAAAGTCGTTTAGTCGAGATGCATCAAAATACCAAGATGCCCATCACACCCTCCAATACTCCCCCTCCGCCCTCTCCATCAAGCCATTCATAATAAACTCCCTCCGCAAAGTCGCAAAATCAGAATGAAACTGCAGCAAGAAGCTGTTGATATCAGCCTCAACGTAACGCCGCTCAAACTGTAATTGCTCCACCAGCCAGCGCAAAATCACCAGGCGTTTTTTACGCTGTTCAGGAATACTCACCAGACGCCCATCCTTGACGAAAGACTTCATCACGCGCTCAGCCTCGATTTCGGTGGACTGCAAATCCAGCATGATCTGAGTAGCATCCCAGTTCGCCTTGAAACGCTCTGTGCGGCTGGTTTGCAGACGTTGCTGCGCCAGGTTCAGCCAGCTTGCGCTGCCATAGCCCTGCACCAGATCACGCCCGATAGAGTCCCAATATTCAGCAGCAGCACTGACACCCATTGCCTGCAAATAGTCACTGGTGACAACCAGGTATTGCTTGCGGTAAGGCAGCAGATAACCGGCTTCATTCGCCTGCAATTGCGCCTGTGCTTCGACATAGCTGGCATACCAGTGATTGATGAAGACAGACACCTCAGGACCGTGCCAGAAGTCACCCATGTCTTCACCAGGTTTGGCTTCGCCACCGAGGACGATGCGGGCATGTTCCCAGTTCTGGAAACCGGCATCGGCTGCGGCCAGGTTCATGCAGTGCTTGAGTTGCCAGCTCTCGGGGATTTCCCACTGGCGCTGGCGGCTCAAGATCAGGGCGCGTTTGCTGGCTGCGGTATTGCGTGTTTCCAGCAGTTTTTGCAATAAACGGGCGCGTGTTTTGATTTCTGTAGTAAGTGCGTTCATGCTGCAGCTCCAGTCAATGTGGGCTGTTGTTTGATGAACAATGAAGGGTAATACGACGATAACATGATGAACTCCAGTTCGCTTATCGACGACCCGCTGACGTCAAACGAAACATGGCAATTATCACATTAATCTGGATGTGCATTTGCAGGGTGAGAGCCTCTTTTGCGGGTAGGCGCCCCTTAGCACCTGTGACGAATTGTAGGCGCGCATCTGGATTTCGTCAACTGATAGCAAATCAGTAATCACGAATGCAAGGCCGGCAAACTGGCAAGTGATACACCCAGAATGACCAGCACAGCGCCAATAAAACGATTCAATATCACTTGCTGCCTAAGCATACCTGCACGCAGGCGATGATCTGAAAAAAACAGGGCAACCAGGCTGAACCATATCCAGTGTGCGACTGACATGAACAAACCATAGCCAAATTGTGCCAGCAGGCTGGTATCAACTTGCACGACCTGGGTATAAGTACTCAGGACAAATAAAGTGGTTTTTGGATTGAAGGCATTGGTCATGAAACCTGCACGCAAGGCCGCCAGATTATTCAAAGACTGCCCTTCTCCGGCTTCTGCATTCACGACAGCGCGGGCAAAAAAAGTCTGGTAACCGATATAAATCAAATAAATCGCACCGATGATCTTGATGGCGAAATACAGGCTGGGGGATTTGGCAATCAACAGCCCCACACCCAACATGGTGTACATCACATGCACTTGCACACCCAGTGCAATGCCGCTGGCAGCCAGCAGGCCCGCACGGCGACCATACAGATAGCTGTTCCTGGTGACCATGGCAAAGTCAGCACCAGGGCTGATGACAGCCAGAATGGTGATGATGGCGACGGCAATGAGTTCTGTCATTTTTTTCCTCAGCATAAGAAATATTTAATTGTGATTAAAAATCACACATGCTTGTATTCTGAAGCACAGCATCAATTATAAAAATCGATATATACTCAGATATATCATTGAGAAAATCTCACAAATGTCAAATCACCTACCCTCTCTGAATGCGATACGCGTGTTTGAAGTCGCCGCACGCCATTTGAGCCTGGTCAAGGCTGCGGAAGAATTACATGTGACTCACGGTGCAGTCAGCCGCCAGATAAAGCAACTGGAAGAAAACCTGGGCCTGGAATTGTTCGAACGCCGCAATCGCGCCATCTTTTTGACACGCGCCGGGCTGAGCCTGCAAGGCACTTGCACTGACATCATGCGACAACTGGAAGCAGGTTTGCGCCAACTCAGGCAGACCGATGATCAGCCACTGGTGGTCTCTTGCGAACCAACGATAGCCATGCGCTGGCTGATCCCGCGCCTGGGTAAATTCAGACAGTTACACCCTGAGCTGGAGATTCATTTATTCGCTGCTGGCGGTCCTGTCGATTTGCGGCACGGGCATATAGACCTGGCTTTGCGGCGCAATGATTTTGTCTGGGATGCAAACTACCATGCAGCCAAAGTCGCCCGTGAATTGATCGCCCCGGTCTGCACACCAGGCCTACTGAAACAAGGCAAACTGCAACTGAATCAGCAATGCCTGCTGCACACAGCAACCCGCCCCGATGCATGGCCGCAATGGCAAAAGCTCAGCAGACAAACTGCACGTAGTAAAAGCCGGGCGACCTACGAACATTTTTACCTGAGCCTGCAGGCAGCTTGCGCTGGCCTGGGTGTCGCCATGGCATCGGCCTATATGGTGGAAGATGAAATCCGCAGCGGGCAACTCATCGCACCCCATGCTTTCATGGAAGACGGCACTGACTACGTCTTGCTGTCAGCCCTGCCCTTTGATGAAGACCAGCGCCGTCTGGCGTTTCTGGAATGGTTACAGCAAGAATTGGAAGTGACGGCGCGAGCCGTCACTGGTGCACCTCAGTAAAATACATCAGTGAAATGTATCAATAAACGCTGGGCTCACCAGGAGGGCGGGTTTTGAAACGCTTGTGTGCCCAAAAATATTCGGCTGGCGCCTTCAGGATTTCCTGCTCAATGAAGGCATTCATATACCGTGTAGCCGCCACGATATCTTCACCCGGATAATTTTGCCATGGCTCGTGGAAAGTCACTTTCCAGCCTTTATAGTCAGGCAAAATCGTGGCGATGACGGGGATGACCTTGGCACGGGTAGTGGCAGCAATTCTTGGCACGGCTGTCAATGTTGCCGCGGGTACGCCAAAGAAAGGCACGAACTCGGCATCCTTGGCCCCAAAGTCCATATCCGGCAGCATAAAGAAAGGCAAGCCTTCGCGCATGGCACGGATAATTGGCTTGACACCTTCAGCGCGGGAAAACAATTTTACCGGCCTGAAGCGCGAACGTCCCTTGCGCAAGGCCTCATCAAACACTTTGCTGCGCTGTTGGGTATAAATCGAACACAGCGATGATTCCAGCATGACTGCCACGCCCGCCACATCAAGACTGACGAAATGCGGGCACATCAAAATAGTCGGGCCATCGGCCATTGCTGCCATGGGCACGGCAGGGTCTATCTGTATCAGCCGATTGAGGCGCGCTTCTGAAGCCCACCATAATATGCCGCGTTCAAGCACGCTGCGGGCATACACCTGGAAGTGGCGTTTTGCGATGGCCAGACGTTCAGCTTCGCTGAGTTGCGGCAGGCACAGTGATAAATTTGTCAGCGTGATATGCCTGCGCTTCTTGATCAGCATGAACAGCAAGCTGCCCACGCCCTCACCCAGACGCCCCAGCACCGGCAAAGGCAGCCAGTGCAACACCCACATCAAGCCCAGCACTGCCCTCATGCCTGCCCCTGGTCAAAACGGGACTCAGGCGCATCTACGCCATCCGGCTTCTTGTAGCGGTTATAACTCCAGAAATATTGCGCAGGTGAGCGGGCGATCAATTTTTCCATGCCACGATTGATGGCACTGGCCTGGGCCACCGGGTCTGTGCCCAGTTCCTCTTCAAAAGGCACGAAACGGATCACATAACCGCGCCCGCCGGGCAGGCGTTCAGCATAAGTCAGGATGATGGGGGCATCAGTCATGCCATGCAATTTGGCAGACAAAGTCATGGTATAGGCGCGCTTGCCAAAGAATTTGGCCCAGACGCCTTCACCTTCCTGTGGCACCTGGTCGGGCAGCAAACCTATGGCCTCGCCTTTTTTTAGGGCCTTGGCCATGATGCGCACGCCAGACAGATTCGCGGGTGCCAGCAAGAGGTTATCACGCGCCCTGGCGCCTTCTATCAAGGGTTTTAAGGCTGCCTGGCGGGGTGGCCGGTACAGGACAGTCAGACGGGTGCGTACCGCGATGCTTTGGGCGACAATTTCAAAACAACCCAGATGAGGTGTCAAAAAGATCACGCCTTTTTTGCCATCCAGCGCAGTTTGCACCAGTTCCCAGTTTTCTATGGTTGCAGTCTTCAACACGCGCTCTGGTTTGGCGCACCAGATGAAGGGCAGCTCCAGGATATTCTTGCCAGCCTCGCGCACAGCCTCATGCAAATGGCCGGGAAAACCGGCGCGGCTGATATTCTGCTTCAGGCGACGGCGATACGATCCTGACAGCAAATAAACTATCCAGCCCAGTGCGGCTCCGGAAAAATGCAAGACCGACAATGGAAAAATGGAAAGGAAACGAAACAAAGTGACAAGCATGATGCTGCTCAATTATCAGTATAATAATAAGGGTATATTCGACAGACTATGCAGAACGAGCGTAAAATATCACACATTGGCTGGCTTGATTATATAAAGCTGGTCACCGCCGAGTTAACAGACAACTTGCGAGGCGGTTAATAAAACTCGCTAAAGCGTCGCAGGACTCTTCCGACTGCGGCACATTTATTACGGTCAATTTTTTATAGGAGCCTGCGATGGCTAATGATTTTCTTTTCACCTCTGAATCGGTATCCGAAGGACACCCGGACAAAGTCGCCGATCAGATTTCCGATGCAATTCTCGATGCGATCTTTGAACAAGATCCACGTTCCCGCGTTGCCGCTGAAACCCTGACCAATACCGGTCTGGTGGTTCTGGCTGGTGAAATCACTACCAATGCCCACGTTGATTACATACAAGTAGCACGCGACACCATCAAGCGCATTGGTTACGACAATACTGAATACGGTATTGACTACAAGGGTTGCGCGGTACTGGTTGCCTATGACAAGCAATCCAACGATATCGCCCAGGGCGTAGACCAGGCGTCTGATGATCACCTCAACACTGGTGCTGGTGACCAGGGCCTGATGTTTGGTTATGCCTGCGACGAAACACCAGAACTGATGCCTGCGCCAATTTACTACGCGCACCGTCTGGTAGAACGCCAGGCACAATTGCGCAAGGATGGCCGCCTGCCTTTCCTGCGTCCTGATGCCAAGAGCCAGGTCACCATGCGTTATGTCGATGGCAAACCGCATAGTATCGATACTGTCGTGCTGTCCACCCAGCATCACCCTGACCAAAGCGAAACCTCAACCAAGATGAAGCAGTCTTTCATTGACGCTGTCATTGAAGAAATCATCAAGCCAGTCTTGCCGAAAGAATGGTTGCGCGATACCAAATTCCTCATCAACCCGACTGGCCGTTTCGTTATCGGCGGCCCACAAGGTGATTGTGGCCTGACTGGCCGCAAGATCATTGTTGATACCTACGGCGGTGCCTGCCCTCATGGCGGTGGCGCTTTCTCTGGTAAAGATCCTACCAAGGTTGACCGTTCTGCTGCCTATGCTGCCCGTTATGTCGCCAAGAATATCGTCGCTGCCGGCATCGCCCGTCAATGCCAGATACAGGTAGCTTATGCGATTGGTGTAGCGCGCCCGATGAACGTGACTGTCTACACTGAAGGCACAGGCGTCATCCCTGACGACCAGATCGCCGCTTTGGTGAACGAGCATTTTGACCTGCGTCCAAAAGGCATTATCCAGATGCTGGACTTGCTGCGCCCTATCTATTCCAAGACAGCAGCTTACGGCCACTTTGGTCGTGAAGAGCCAGAATTCACCTGGGAACGTACCGACAAGGCAGCAATTCTGCGTGCCGCTGCCGGATTGTAATGTCTTGATTGTTTTAAGTAATAGGTAGCACTGGGAGTAGAAGCAAGAATGCCGGTTGTTCTTTTTAGAAGTAAGTTCTGCGCATCTCGCTGCAAAAAACTCGGTGCTTTGTTTGCGGTGGCTGGCCTGTTGGCCATGCCATCTGCAAACAGCCTGTCTGCTACGCCAACACCTTCATCTGCCTCAGTTGCACCATCTCTTCCGGCCAAGTCAGGCGCAAAACCCAAAACCATCAGCGACTGGTGTACACCCCTGGTAGCGCGCCTGCCCAAGGTCAGCCTGGCTGACTGCAAGAACAGCAAGCTCAGCCCCACTGGTGCCAATTCTCTCAATGGTTTCCCGGTATTGTTCCGCGATATAAAGGCTGATGCCAAGCACCCGCAAGCCATACGCGTGCTGCTGCTGGGTGGCATACACGGCGATGAACAAACGGCTTCTTCCGTCGTGTTCAAATGGATGGAAGCCATGCAAAAAAGCCCGCTGGAATTCAACTGGCGCATAGCTCCTGTGGTGAATCCTGATGGCTTGCTAGCCCCAAAACCACGCCGCATGAATGCCCGCGGCATAGACCTGAACCGCAATTTTCCTACCCCGAACTGGCAAAAAGAAGCGCCCAGCTACTGGGCCCGCGTAACCCGCAGCGACCCACGTCGCTACCCAGGCAAAGCCCCCATCTCGGAGCCAGAAAGCCGCTGGGTCTATGAAACCATAGAGAGGTACAAGCCCGACGTCATCATCTCGGTGCACGCGCCTTTTGGCGTGCTGGATTTTGACGGCCCGGCCACACCACCGAACCGCTTTGGCCGCCTGATCTATAACCGTGTCGGCGTCTACCCCGGCTCACTCGGTAACTATAGCGGCATCCACAAAGACATCCCTGTCGTTACTATAGAATTACCGAATGCCACGCAGATGCCACCGGACGCTGAAGTACAACGCATCTGGCAAGACATGCAGACGTGGATACGTCAAAACGTGGCAGCGCCGCTGAAGACAGCAAAAAATTAATCGGCACTGACCGATCAGGCCACCAGCTTTTCTTTCTCTTAAGGCTTAAGCTTAAGAGTGGCATAGTAATTCTTCGCTATCCAGCAGCTCAGCACCAGAAACACAGCAATGCACACCTGCAAATAAAATATCGATGCAGCCCTGTCATGAAACTGGAAAAAACCCTGGCCATTGTAGGCTTCAGAAAAATAATCCATGCGCACGCCGATTGAATAATTCGAAATAAAGTGAAAAACGATGGCGCATAACAATGAGCGATACTTGACTGTGACTGCAGCCATCGCTACCGCAAACATGAAATGGTGAGCGTACTGCAAATTTACTATATTCCCAGAGTGATGGGCCAGTGAAAACAATGCACTGGATATCAATATCGCCCATTCCAGCCGCATGTATTTTTTTAAACCTGCCAGCACATAGCCACGAAAAAATATTTCCTCTGCGGCCGCTGCTCCCAAAGTCAACAACAGGGATTGATAATGAATGGCATATGTCTGCTGGAACGAGATGACATTATTCCAGTATAAAACCAGGACAATGACGGCAAACATCAAAACAGGATAAACCAGCTCGGGCCAGCGCGAATCGCCTTCCGCATAGCGAAAAACAGGATAGGCCCCGGTCTTTACATGTAAATCTTTTTCACAGAAAATATAATAGGTGACGAAAGTCATACTCACTGCCACCACCAGGAGTGAGTTAGTCGCTTTCTCATCCAGCTCAGAGAGCACAGCGATAAGACCAAGCATAATTGCGAATGCAAGAGTCAGAAATACATTGGCAAGAAAATTCCTTACTAGCGTCTTCATCTGTTTTTATTCCCGGAAATTGTCAAGCTTCATAGCGAATGGTATTTCAACGCTGTACTTTTATGCCCATATCTCCAGCATTGAGATCACTGATCACCTCAAATTTCCCCTGCCCTGCACTTTGGAACAGTATGCTGTGATTCTGTTGATTAGCCTTGCTCAATATATGGATGGCACCAAAATCATCCTTGACGCGGTATAACCAGAGTAAAAAATCCTGGGGTATTTTCCCGCCACTGCGGGCAACAATTTTATTGAAAAATTCTTCCGTCTGCTCTTTCAAAAATTCACTATCCCTGGACGTGAGTGGTCTCAATATCAGGCGGGTCGTCCCGCCTTCAAGCCTGGGCAACAAGGTGCGTTCATACCCATATAAGAAAATCGTGGCGCAGGCAAATGCGCAATTCCCTCTGGCAAAGGTATGCAATTGATACTGGTCTATCAAAGCCAGCATCTTATTGGTCAATGCGATTTCATTCTTATGGATACCATAGGAGTTTACAATTTCAATTTCCCGCATGGACGGGTGTGCCTGTAACTGTGCTTCCAGATCCTGGATTTTTTCTGCAGTCAAAAAACTCGTCATGATGTAACGTGTTTTATTTTCTTGTGCAAATACTGTGGAACAAAACACCAGCAAGACGTAACAGATAAGTTTTTTCATAGTCTGGATCACATCCCGCGTTATTCTTCAGTGTCTATACCAAGTTCAATCAAACTCTGACTGGACATGGCCTGCAATTGATCGCCATATCTGGCTTGAAAATAAATGTATTTACCATCAGCACCAGGCTTCTGTTTGATGATGATTCCACCATGCCTGTCAGTCGTCAGGTACATTTTCTTCAACACTTCCTGAGTGATTTTATTAGCGCTGCGGTTGCTTATCTCCTGAATGTATTTATCAGTAGAAAAACTCACGACTTCATTCATGCTCGCATTAAAAATGGGATGCAATTTGAGGATGGTTGGATTATCTTCCGTGCCGTTTAACAGAGTGCGTTTATGTCCCATCAAGAAAATGAAGGCACAAGTGGAATCACAAAAACCGCGGGCATAGGTATGCAATTTCAATTCATCAATCTTGAGCTGGAATAAATTGACGATGGAATCAGCATAGCCACTTGAACCGTTGGAGTTGAAAAATTCCAGCTCACGAATAGCAGGATTGAGTTTTAATGCTGCTTCAAAAGTCCGGTAGGTATCCAGAGTCAAGGAATCTGATATGCGATACCTGACCTGCGTAGTCTGCGCATCAGCAGCGCCTACATAACAAGAAAGAATGAGAGCCAGCAAACATAGTAATTTCATTGACCATCCCTGATGATTACAAGTCTTACACAAACCATACCTTGAAAAGACAGCGCGCACTCAGCCACAGTGGTACTCAATAAACGATATCCATAATGGAGATTCACAAATGAAAGTCGCTTTCCAACTACTCCAATTTTTTAATTTCTTCTCGCTCGTCCAGGCCAAATGAAATCAAGCGGGGGATCTTGTCGGGGTGCAGTTTTTTCAGATAATCGGTTTCGGCATAGCCTTCAGGTGCTGAAATATTTTGGATATTCATCTTGTTCATGACAGCGACAGTCGCAACCCATTCGTTCCCTGAATGCACAGGCTCCTGGCCTAACCTGGTTACATACTCATTGACATTGATTTTTTTAAAAAATTGCCTTTGCTCAGACAGCAGTCGACTAGAATTTTCATAGCGCAATTTTTCATTTTCCAGATACTCTGCTTGTTCTCTGGATGCTTTTCCACTTAGCGACAATGCCAAGTACTCATCATATTTTTTTATCTTTTCCAGAAAATTCTTTTGTTCAGCACTTCCATGCCAGATTACCAGGGACGAAGAGTGGATGGTCTTTTTCCTTGCCGCTGTAAATATGTAATTTGCACATGAAGACATGCACAAACTCCTGACTTCGACATCAACCTGATTGTCATATACCCAGTGTCCGAATAGGATGCCATAGTGCACATTTCCACCTCTGGAAGTAATGACGAGCCTATCTATTTTCTTGTCTGCGGCAGCAGAAATGAACTCATTGACCGTTTCATCAATATCACCCAAATACAGACCAATATTGCCTGCAAATAGGAATTTTGCAGGCACCTTATTTTGTGCAGGCGAATTATCATCCGCCATTGTCGCGGCTGACAATGCGGTGAGCAGTAATGTGATCGCGACTTGCGTGTATATTTTCAAGGACATGTGATTCAAATTAATTAATATATGTAAATTTTTTAGAAATATTTTTACTGAATGGAAATTGCCGCACTGGTGCATTTCGCTTTCCATAGACTATCTTTAAAGAGCATGTTTTTTTCTGTTTCCTGGCTCGACTTCAGCAGCAAGCCAGGCGAAAATCAAAATTGCCATTGATCGCATTCCCAGATAACTCTTCGATCTCAGACTTGGTCGGGATATACCACCCAAAAGTTTGATTGTCGGTCTTATTAATAAAATCGAGCATTTTTGGTTTCCCTGAAAAATAATCTTCATCCCGTTTCTTTGCCCATGCGTAGGCAAGCATGTAAAAAGGATTAAATCGGTCCCAGCTCGTCTTTCCTAGCCAAAACCTGGCAATGCCGCCGTGGAATCCAAGTATGCCATTGATACTTCGTTTTTTTGCAGACAAGAAAAAGATGTTCGCACATGCCGAAAGACAGTATCCATCGACTTCTATTTCCAGATCATCGTCCTGTATGAGTTTGCCTATCTTGTACGAGTCAACTGCGTCGCCACCAAGGCTGTTAAACACCAGGCGTTTGGTAATGCCTTTCTTGTACAGCGACATAAATTCGGCGTATGATTTTTTCAGAATGACATTGCCGTGAAACCTGAGAGTATGCTTATCAACAGAAATCCAGCCACAAGGATTTGGATGAACACAGTTAGCCTGCAAGAATTTTTCTGTGGCTCCGGCAAATTCAGGGGTAGTATTTATTTTTCTTGGTTCAGCGTATGTGGATGGCGCCAGAAATACCGACAATATAAAACATAAAATGGACCGGCAAATAAAATGGTCGTGATTGAAAAAATTTCCTTGATATTTCATTGAGTCAAATCCAGGAACCAAGACTGCTTTCTTCAGAAATGACTTGATAATTTATCGTGCTTACGATTTTTCTTCTGATACTGTCTATGTCTGAAAATCAGAAAACTTGCGCATCGCCAGCAGCTTGATCGTGTAATCTTTTATATAGCTAAGCAAAACCGCAAGCATGAATGCATCCGCTATATTGATGGGTGAGTCTTTCCAGTTTTTGACTGCCAGTAAAAAAATGATCGCAAAAAGAAAGAGCAGGCCATATCCTATGGATTCCGGTTCTGCAGGCAGAGTCCTGGCATTAAGCTTTTCATGCTCCTTGAAGCCAACGTAGGCATAAAAAACCACGAAAGCCAGAGCTGGCAGCCAAAATGCCAGTAGCGGTGCCTTGGTCAGAATCGCTTGCGTCACATAGTAAATCAGCACAGAAATATTGCAGAAGATAAGCCCATAAAACATCATTTTCTTGTTGCGGATATTATGTGTTTGCTTTGAATTCATACTCTTTTCTTAAACAATGACAAGGTCAGCTATGTAACTGCCAGGCTCGTGGTAAGTGGCATTATTGAAAGCATAAATGAAAGCCTTCCATTAATGTTAAAAACAGTTAAAAATATATTTAAGTCAATTATTACCACTATTTGATTTAGCTTTGCTAGAATCGCGCGCGCTGAAAAAGTCATACTTAAAACAAGCAGGGCCGTAGCAAGTTCTTGCTACGGCCCTGCTTGTTTTATCGGACGGTTAAATCAACGCAAACTGATGGTCTGCCTCTTCCATGCTGGGTCTTGCCACTTGTAGAACACGTTCAAAGACCCTGGCTTGTCAGCACCATTTTCTACTTGCAGGCTATCCATGCTGACGACTTCAAAGCTCTTTTTGAAGCGGCCTTCGATTCTGGCTTCGCGTGCAACCAGCATCTTGTTCGTACCTGGCACCCAACCGGCAAATTCTGCATAGCCAAGTTCAGGGTCGCTATTGGCAGGTGGCAGGATGTCGATGACCCAGCCCTGGCTGGTCTGGTGGAATAACCAGAGTTCGCGCCAGCTTTCCATGGGTTGTACGGCCAGCGTCAGCGCACTGTTTTGTGCATTGGCACGGGCAGATGCGGCCCAGACCACGCTATAGGTACAACGTTTTGCCAGAGGTGTTTTGGCATCGTGCTTGGCATCTGTCAGCATGACGCAGGTTTCACCTGGCTGGCCCGGGGCGGTGATGATATTCAGGCCCGGTGTGGGGGCGGCGGCAGGTTCTGCTGCCCAGCGGGTGGTGCCTACGCGCACGCCAGCGTCGGCATAGGCATTGACGTCTTCGTCAGTGAATTCTTCTTTATTGACGGCTGCCAGTTCTGTCAGGGCACGGTTGGCGGCATCATCTACCCTTTCGCCTTTGCGGGCGCGCTGGAAGGCAATGCTGGACCAGACGCTGGCCTTGCGCATGCGCATGCGGTTTTTCAGGTACTCGGGCAGGCTGGTGGTGTTGACGCGGTCGAGCACATCGGCGCGCCATTGATCGAGAGCATAGCGCTCTCCAGGGCGCATGGCAGGGTCTATGCAATCCTGCCTGGTCAATGCCAGGGCGGCGCGGGCTTTCTGATCGGGTGTGGCATTCATGGCCAGCACACGGCGGAAGGCTTCGCCGTCATAGCAGAGTTGCATACGGCCTTCGCGTTCATAACCCTTGATGTTGATGCCGTAATTGGCGACCACTTCCAGATGGGCGGCAATGGTGGCTTCGTTTTGCTTGGGCTGTTTACTGGAAGCACGTTTTGCCAGACGTTCTGCCATGCTGCCAAGCGCATCAAATGCTTCTGCACTGATGTTTTTTGTTGGCGCTGCCTTGAGGTAGGCAGCGGTATAGCTGATGCCCATTGCTTCTGCACCCGGTGTATCGCGCAGGAAGCGGATGACGGCGAAGGCATCCGGGGCATCATCAGGCTGCATGGACACCAGGCGCACTTGTGAAGCCTTGATATAACCAGCACGTTCGCGCCTGTGGTCATACACTTGCAGGTAGTCGAGTTTTTCACCGCGGATTTCCAGGCTGTCGCCCTGCCAGAGTATGGCTTGTTGTTGCGCGCCATCCTTGGGGGCAGCACGCAATTGTGCCTGGTCTTGTGTGACAACAGCGAGCACGGCGACAGCAGCTAAAGTAGCAAACATGATTATTGGCTTTCCTTGTTTTCGTTGGCGGTTTCTGCTTCGGTTTCTGTACCTGTTTTTTGCTGTGCAGGTTTATTGTTTTTGCCAGCACCCAGCAAGGCTGCGCCTATGAAACCACCATCAGCCGGTGGGGGGGCAATGATGACGGAAATCTTGTCAGACAATTTATCGGCCATGGTTTTTTGTATCAGCAGCGGGTGCTTGGTCAGCAGGGCTCCATCACGCTCCATTTGCGAGCTGGTGACCTTGCCTACCAGGTCTTGCCTGTAGGCCTCGGCATCAGCCAGTTTGCGACGTGAATCAGCCTCACCCTGGGCTTCGATGATGCGTGCCTGGGCCGTGCCTTCCGAGGTTTTGATGCGGGATACTTTTTCTGCCTCGGCTTCAAGCTTGCGCTGTTCTATCTGCTTTTGCTTGAAAGGCAGGACATGCTTCATGGCTTCTTCCTCTGCTCTTGCTGCAATGATTTGTTCATTGCCTGCAGCCTCGGCGGCTTTTTCGCGCTTGATCTTGTCGGCATCGGCTTCCAGCGCAGTTTGTTTGACTTGCTTGTCTTTGAGTTCAAGGGTGTAGCGCATTTTTTCGCTTTCCAGTTCTTCGGCCAGCAGCTTTTCCATGCCACGCTTGTAGTTGGCTGGCAGATCAACCTTGCCCATCATGACGCTGCGCAAGATGATGCCGTCAGCAGCCAGCCTGGGTTTTAACTCAGCTTCTATCTGCTTCTGGATTTCTGCACGCTTGCTGGAAAATATCTCGCGTACTGTATACAAGGTGAATGCCTTGTAGATGACGCCCTGTACTGCCGGTTCAACGATGTCGTTATTGATGTTTTCTGGCAGGCTGGTGGACATATTGGTCAGCTTGGTCGGGTCAACGGCATACCGTATGCTCAGGTCTACGCCAAGCGACAAGCCTTCCACCGACTGGAAAGGCGCATCACCATCAGCGCGGCTGCTGCGGGTTGGCCTGTATATCTGGTCTTGCAGATTAAACAGACGCAGTTCATGCAGGCCAGGCACGACTATCAGTGCACCATCACGCACCTGATCAGCATGGCCAGTCAGTTGATTGATACGTACACCGACTTCACCACGTGAAATATGCTTGATTGGCGGGTGGGTGCTGATGGCATAGATAGCACCACCAACCAGGCTGAGGACCACCAGGCGCTTGAAAGTAACTTTACTGGTGAGACCAGATTCTGACGTGACCCTGGCCCCCGCCTTGATTCCCGACGCGCTTTTACTGAAAACGGAAGACAAGGTGGATCTTACGGCTTGTACCAGGGATTTGATACGGTCAGACATGATAGCTCTCCAATGAGTAGTAACAGGTTCTTAGGGTCGGTGCAGCAGTATTTGCTGCTTCCCTGAAACACATCATGCGCTGTAGGCCACGGAACATACAATGCTGGGGCGGGGGCAGAAATATCACTGTGGCAAGCTATTTATTCCGTATCCGGAATAAGCCTTGCCGCGTGTGAAGAAAAACTCACAGCCACGGTATGACTTTTGCCCGAAAAGCGTAGATACTGCGGATATTGAGATTCCTGCAGGAGAAAACCGTGGTCAAAGTAGCTGTCATCGAAGACGATCTGCCCACCAGCAATCAGTTAAAAACCTGGATAGAAGCGGCAAAGCCGGGCATACAGATAGACCAGTGGTTCAGCCGCGATGATGCCGAGGCAGCCATCGCACGCGAAAACTATGACCTGGTGGTGCTCGATATAGAGCTGGGGCGTGAGCGCCATGCCGGGGTTGCCATCATCAATGCCATCAACAAGCAGCATGCCACGCCGGTGCTGGTGGTGTCGGCCATGCCAGCCACTATCTACCGCAGCATCATGAAGGCACTGGATGCCTGGGATTACCTGCAAAAGGCCACCTTTGAAGAAGCCGATTTCATCGAAACCTTTCTGGAAATCCTGCGTTCGGTCAAGGAGCGCAAGCAGCATAAAGAAAGCCAGACAGCTGCTTATAAAGAAGCGGCCAAGTCCCCGGTGGCCGACCAGCTCAGTATGGACCCCTTGCGCCAGCGCACCCCTATCTGGCGCGGCCAGCGCATCAATCTGCCGCTGACTGCGCAACGCATACTGGCAGCCCTGTTTGCCCGCCGCGGCCAGGTGGTGTCGTATGAAGACTTGTATGAGGTCGTCAAGAGCGGACGCAACCGCGACAATATACGCAAGCATGTCTCGACGATACGCGATGCCTTCCGTGAAATTGATGCCGACTTTGAATGCATAGAAAACGTCCCCATGCGCGGTTTCAGGTGGGTGGATGACGACGCGGGCAGAAGCTGAGATGGGCAAGTTCCTGCTGGCGACTTACCGGCTGCGGATTTTATTTCGCGGCGTTTTTCTCTTGCTGGCGCTGGCAACCGTGGGTCTGGCGCTGTCTGTCCTGCAGCAGGAAAAGCAGCTCAGCTATAACAATTATCAAAGTAATTTCAATAAAACCCGCTTGCAGATATCGGCCACCCTGCGCCACCCTGCCGGACAACTGGCGCTGCTGAATCCGCCTGCAGAAAACCAGCGTGCTTCCTTACGTCCCTTGTTGCTGCCTTATTCTGCGATTGATTTTGATGACCAGAACAAGGTGCAGCAAGCCATCGCCATGTCGGGCTGCCTGGTGCAGTATGGCAGCGCAGGAGCACTCTGTAGCGGTATAGGCAATAACCCCTGGGCAGGCGGCTTTATCTATATCGCGGGCAATTTCAATAGCAGCCAGCTGGTGTCGCACAAGCGTGGCAATGAAAGCCTGACACAGGCGCACAGGCTGAAAGTCAGTGTCAGCCTGCGCGGCCAGACTTACCGCTGGATAGCACCATTTGAAGAAGAGATAGCGCCAGCCAGACAAAACCAGGGCGTACGCGGACGCTGGACAGGCTTCAATGAAAGCGAAGCCAACAAGCCGAACGTACGGCCCGTGAAAGACTTCCGTGGCTGGGCCTGGCAACAGGCAATTTGCAACCAGGCAGACCAGGATGACAAGGATGCTGACTGCCAGAAAAATACTTTCTTCTCACTGCGCCTGCCCATACCTGTATTACAGGAAGCCCTGTTTGAAAAAAAACGCCCGGTCTGGCCACCGCAAGACCTGGACCAGATGGAAGTCAGCCTGTCCGTATTGCCACCGGATTCTGACACTGCCCTGCTCGACAGCAAGAATGCACCTACCGTCACGCCGTTTTCTTTGAAGGACTTGCAGGACAATCTCTTGCCAGGTGAAACCCTGATCATACGCAAGCGCGATGGCCAGAACAGCAAGGAGAACAAGGACGACCTGATCAACCTCATCGGTGCATTTGAACAAAGCGATGAATCATGGAATGTCTTGACGCGCCTGATACGCCGCCTGCCGGTTGACGAATATGATATTCCGCTGGAGAGCCGCGAAACCATCAGCACACCGCTGGCGAATTATGAAGTATTGCTGAAGGGCGATGTGCGCAGCGTCAGCAAGAGCCTGAGCGTGGTTGCCAGCAGGGTGTCCTGGTTTGTTGGTGCGATGCTGCTGGCGCTGACGCTGGCCTGGCTGTTGATTGAGGTCAGCATCATACGGCGCATCACCCTGCTGACCAGGCGTGCCGTGTCACTGTCGAAGACCATGAAGGGTGCGGGCGAGCTTGAGCAGTTTGATGTCAGCGATTTGCGCAGCCCGGATGAACTGGGTGTGCTGGCCAGTTGCCTGCATGACTTGCTAAGGCGCGTAAAAGAAGACGTGGAACGCGAAACCATACGCACGGAACAGGAGAAAGAGATGTGGCATGCAGTCGGCCATGAAATCATGTCGCCGCTACAGTCTTTAATGGCCCTGCATGGCAATACAGAAGACCAGAGCAACCGTTACATCAGCCGCATGCAGCAGGCGATTCGTGTGCTGTATGGCAGCGCCTCACCCAGCGAGGCGTTTCAATCGACAGTCTTGCAAGTCAGTGAAATTGATATCACCATGTTCCTGAAAAACGTCGCAGACAATGCGCCCATGGTGGGCATACCGGATGTCAGCTATCAGGGCACGGATGATGTCGTCATGGTCAAGGCAGATGAGTATTCGCTGGAAGATGTGGTAACCCATGTCTTGCGCAATGCAGAACGTTACCGCAAGCCTGGCAGTGCTATCAGTATCCAGTTACAGAATACTGAAACGGCGGCGACCATCACTATCCACAATGATGGCCCGCATATCGCCGACGATCTGATCGACAAGATATTTGAATACGGTGTGTCAGACCAGCATGACTCTGGCGCGAATGGCAACCGCGGCCAGGGCTTGTTTGTGGCCAAGACTTATATGGCGAAGATGGGCGGGACTATCAGTGTCCAGAATGTGGAACAGGGCGTGAGTTTTGTGTTGAGCCTGCAGCGCGGGAATGCCTGAGCCGGTAAAAAACAAAGGCGGCAACAGTCTATATCGTTTTCAACAAATTATTAAAAATACACCAATCCAGCGACTTCAGCAGTTTTTGCCGAAAAAGCAAAACTTAGTTTTGCTTCCCGCCGCAAATGACGTCGCACTATCGGAAAACATGGCTTTAGAATCCTTGACGGGCGCGCTGAACTAAATGCCTGCTCACGGAGTCCATCATCAGGCCAGCCAGATAGCCAGGCCTTATACCCTATTTCCCCTCCGTGAGAAAAATACCAGGCTGAGACAGCCTGTCCAACAATAAGGAAAGCAATGAAACCACAATTAAAACTGATCGCGGCACTGTGCATGGTAGGTGCAAGCGGCCTGGCAATCGCCCAGGCAGAAGACAAACACCAGTGGCTGGAAGACGTCACTGGTGAAAAGGCCCTGAACTGGGTCAAGGACCAGAACAAGGTCACCCGTAGCAAGCTCGACAATGATGCAGGTTTTGCCAAGCTGAAAACGGACTTGCAAGTCGTGCTGGATTCCAAGGACCGTATCCCTGGCATACGCAAAATGGGCAACGCTGTCTACAACTTCTGGATGGATGCAGAACACCCGCGTGGTGTCTGGCGTAAAACCACGCTGGAAGAATACAAGAAAGCCCAGCCTAAATGGGAAGTGGTACTGGATGTTGATGCACTGGCAAAAGCAGAAAATGAAAACTGGGTCTACAAGGCCAGCGTATGCCGTGAACCTGCATATGACCGTTGCCTGATCGAATTGTCACGCGGTGGCGCTGATGCCGTGGTCACCCGCGAATTTGACCTGGGCAGCAAGTCCTTCGTCAAAGATGGCTTCAGCCTGCCAGAAGCAAAAATGAACCTGGACTGGGTCAATAAAGACACCCTGTTTGTAGCAACTGACTTTGGTGCTGGCACACTGACAGATTCTGGCTATGCACGCGTAGTTA
This sequence comes from Undibacterium pigrum, assembly GCF_003201815.1. Lineage (GTDB taxonomy): Bacteria > Pseudomonadota > Gammaproteobacteria > Burkholderiales > Burkholderiaceae_D > Undibacterium > Undibacterium pigrum. The sequence goes on along the minus strand of NZ_QJKB01000005.1, from coordinate 82,262 downwards.
AAGAATGGAAACGCGGCACGGAATTGTCTGCTGCCAAGACCCTGTTCGAAGGCCAGAAGACCGATATGGCGGTAGGCGCTTATTCCAGTGACCATAAAGGCATACACAGGGAGCTGGTCAATCGTCAGATCACTTTCTACACCTCAGAACAATACCTGAAAGAAGGCGACAAGCTGACCAAGCTTGATGTTCCCGCCAAGAGCAATGTGAGTTTCTTTGACAAGCAAGCAATCATCACCCCACGTGAAGCATGGACTGTGGGCGGCAAGACTTACGCATCCGGCAGTGTGCTGGCCATAGACTTTGATGCCTTCATGAAGGGTAACCGTGAATTCACGGTCTTGTTCGAGCCTAGCGACACGACCTCGTTTACGGGTGCCACTGTCACGAAAAATTACCTGTTGCTGCAAACTCTGGATAACGTCAAGAGCAGCCTGAAAGAATGGAAATTCAACGGTGGCAAATGGTCTTCCCGTCAGGTCAGCCTGCCTACCCTGGGTGCAGTTGGCGTCAGTGGTATAGATGCAGAAAATTCTGATGATTACCTGATCAGCTATTCTGATTACCTGACCCCCAGCGTCTACATGATGGCGCATGCTGGCAATGACAAACGTGAACTGTTGAAATCAGCACCAAGCTTCTTTGAAGCCGGTGCTTATGAAACAGTACAAAAATTCACGACTTCCAAGGATGGCACCAAAGTGCCTTACTTTGTCGTGCGTCGCAAGGATGTGAAATTCGACGGCAACAATCCTACCCTGCTGTACGGCTACGGTGGTTTCCAGATTTCCCTGACTCCTTCTTATTCTGGTGGCCTGGGCAAGAGCTGGCTGGATAAGGGTGGTGTGTATGTCGTCGCCAATATCCGCGGTGGTGGTGAGTTTGGCCCACGCTGGCATCAACTGGCATTGAAAGAAAATCGTCAACGCGCCTATGATGACTTTGCAGCCGTGGCAGAAGACCTGATCGCCAGCAAGATCACCAGCCCCAAACATCTGGGTGCCATGGGTGGCAGTAACGGCGGCTTGCTGGCCGGTGTTGCCCTGACTCAGCGTCCTGACTTGTTCAATGCCGTGGTCAGCCAGGTGCCTTTGCTGGATATGCGTCGCTTCAACCAGTTGCTGGCCGGCGCTTCATGGATGGGTGAATATGGTAATCCTGATGTGCCTGCAGAATGGGATTACATCTCCAAATATTCTCCTTACCAGAATGTCAAGGCAGGTGTGACTTATCCTAATGTACTGTTCATCACCTCTACCCGTGATGACCGCGTACATCCTGGCCATGCGCGCAAGATGGCAGCCAAGATGATGGACCAGGGTCACAAGAACGTCTGGTACTATGAAAACATAGAAGGTGGCCACGGTGGTGCAGCCAACAATGCACAACGTGCTGACATGAGTGCGATCACTTATACCTTCTTGTGGAATATGCTCAAGCGTGACAATGATGCTGTGCAAGTGCACTAAGTAAATACGGGAGGCTGGCGGGGTTTACCTGCATCAGCCTCTTGCAAACAAAAAAGCCCGTGGTTCAGTTTGAACCACGGGCTTTTTTGTTTCATGATGCAGCGTATTAATTTACCTTGTCGGAAGGGAAGCGTATGGTTTCCTTCAACAAAGAACCCATGGGCCAGGCCAGGTTCATATTCTTGGGTTGTATGGGTTTGGTAAACCATTTTTCATACAGCCTGGTGATTTCACCATCTGCCATCATGCGGCCCATCTCGGCATCAATGGCTTTCTTGAATGCGGCATCACCTTTTGGCAGCATAATGGCATAGGCTTCTGAAGCCAGAGGGTCGCCAACGATAGTCAGTTTGGACGGGTCTTTGGCCTTGGCTTTCAAGCCAAACAGGATGGCCTCATCCTGGGCAAAGGCATCGACCTGACTGGTTTCCAGCATGTTGAAGGAATCACTATGATCCTTGCCCTCGACCAGTTTCATATGCAGGGCGCGCACCTTGTCGCGCTCCAGCACGAATTTATCAGTTGACGTGCCTTTGGTGAAAACGACTTTCTTGTCTTTCAGGTCTGGCCAGTTCTTGATACCTGAACTGGTATTGACCATCATGCGCAGAGTGGAAAAGAAATGCGGTATGGTGAAATCGACTTCCTTGCGGCGTTCTGCAGTATTACTGGTAGAACCGCATTCCATATCAGTCTTGCCTGAAGTCATGGCCTGGATGCGGTTATCTGCTGTCACGGGAATAAAATTGATTTTCAATTGTGGCAGCTTCAATTCCTTCTTGAGTGCATCGACCATTTTTGTGCAGATATCTATCGTATAACCGATAGGGGCTTTGTTTTCTGACAAATAAGAAAATGGTAATGCAGCTTCGCGATAAGCGATATTGATGGTCTGGCTTTTTTTGATACGATCAAAAGTGTCAGCCACTGACACCTGTGCAATAACGGCAGCCGACGCAAAAACGCCAGCCTGGAGAATACAGCGCAATTTCATATGATTTCCTTATGCTTTTTCAGCATGTAAGAAGCATTTGTTTGGAGGCTGTTGCAAAAGATGGGCTAGTGTCGCGCTCATGAAGCGCGCAGACATTGCCTGAGTATAGGTAATACCAGGGGCCGACGCAATCAGGCCGGATTATTTTGCAACAAGCATGGAGACTACAATAATGAGGTTGCGAATTATATAGTGCTCTGAGGCAATTGCGGGAGAAGTAAACCTCTAGGTTTCCAGATCTGCCAAGAATTCAATTCTAAAATTACAAAAAATTTCCGTTTTTGCTTTTCATAAAAACAAAACGCTGATGCCAGTATCAGCGTTTTATGCTTTATTTAAATTAGGGCTTAGGCAAAATTGTCCCAGCAAGGCGTCAGCGACGAAGACAGTACTTTAGTACGGCTAGGCGCTGCAACGCAGCTGGGGCGGTTTTGCGTAAGTCCTATTAATCTTCAACTGCCTTGCGCTGCATATCAGCCATGTAGGCATCCAGCTCGGCGGTGCTGGTAAATATCTCATTCAAGGGCGCAGCCCGCACGATTTCAAATACCTTTTGCACCTGGCGACTAAGGTTGACAAAGTAAGTCGTGCCGCCGTGATTGCGCATGGTCTTGCGTATTTTGGCGAGCACCCGCAAACCCTCGCTGGAGATGAAAGTCAGTGCTTCCATGCTCATGACCAGGATTTTGACGTCCTCACTGACACTGCGGGTAAAAAACTGTTCAAGGTCGGCGGCGGTACTGGTGTCAAGGCTGCCAGCCAGGTCTATTCTGGCGGTAGGCAGTTGCGTTTCATCGATGGAAATTTCTAACACTGTGTGTCCTCTATCGTTTGACTTGCAGGTGTTCAGGGTTTAACGAGAAATTTACGTATGTGCAAATTATTCTGGCCGTGTGCATAACTGTAATCAATATGATCAGCCAGGGCATTCACCAGATACAGGCCTAGGCCACCAAGGGGGCGATCAGCAAAATCCATGTCCAGATCAGGCTGGTTGAGGCCGTGACCGGGATTGTAGGCATAGGAATTATCCACCATATCCAGCACGATCTCGCGCTCTTGCAGATGCACATCCAGTTTGATTAATGCAGGGTCTTGCTCGGGTGCGCCATACTTCAGGACATTTACCAGCACTTCTTCTGCAATCAATTGCACATCATCGACGATATCTTCATCCACATGCTGTGCACGTAGCAGACCAGCCAGGCAGGGTCTGACTTGCTCGTACAGCATGCGCTGGCCGTTAAAACTGATTTGCCAGTCGGCACAAACTGCTTTTCCTGGCTGGTCTTCGGGATGAAATTGCATGTTTATGGATAAATACTATGATCGTTTTCATTGTAGTACTTAAATTGCCTGAGGTATCCAAGTGAAATCAATGTGTCATCAATGCACACCCAACAGTTAACATTACAGCAATCAAAGTTACGGTGAACAAAGCCTGGATCCAAGGATACTGTATCATTTCTCGCTTTGCCATCAGTCAAAGACTTGATGCATGCAACCATTTTCTGTCTTATTGGTCTGAACCTTCCATGAGTCTGTACCAGCTTTTAGCGCAATTTATCCGCCAGCACTGGCGTCAATACATCAGTGCTGGCCTGATGCTGTTTGCCGTTGCCGTCATGACGGTCTTGATACCACGCCGTGTCGGCATGATTATCGATGGCATGGTGGCGGGTCGTTTTGACAACACAGCCCTGATGTGGGAACTGTCCTGGCTGCTGGGCATGGGCCTGGCTATCTACTTCCTGCGGGTAGGCTGGCGCACGCAATTATTTACCGCTTCTTATCAACTGGGCATGCAATTGCGTACCCGTTTGTATGAGCGTCTTAGTGTGCAGGGTTCGCGCTTCTTCCAGCAACAAAGAACTGGCGACCTGATGGCGCTGGGCACCAATGATGCTGACGCCATAGAACTGGCAGCAGGTGAAGCTGCGCTGGCCGGTTTTGATGGCAGCATGACCTTTGCCCTGGTGATAGGCATGATGTTGCTGGGCGTGGACTGGCGGCTGGCACTGGCGGCCCTGCTGCCCTTCCCTTTCATGGCCTGGGCCTTCAAGCACATTACCCATCATATACAGGACGCTTCACGCGATTCCCTTGACCGCTTCAGCAAACTTAATGACCAGGTGCAGGAAACCTTATCCGGCGTGCGCACCCTGCGCGCCCTGGGCCTGGAACAACGCAGCGCCGCGCAGTTTGCCGAACTGGCAGAAAACGCTGCCGCAGCCAGCCTGAATGCGCAACGCTGGGAAGCTGCCTATGAACCTGCAGTAGGGCTTTCACTGACTGCCGCAGGTGCGCTGACGCTGGGTGTTGGTGGTTACCTGGTCTGGCATGGTGAAATGAGCATCGGTGCCTTGACCAGCTTTTCCATGTATCTGGGCCAATTGATCTGGCCTATGTTTGCTGCTGGCTGGGTATTGTCGCTGCTGGAACGCGGCAAGGCGGCCTGGGCGCGGCTGGAGCCGGTATTGACGCAGGAACTCAGCGTTAATGACGAGGGCAAGCTGGGCACGCCACCTGCCGGTGATCTGGTTGTGGACAAGGTCAGCTTTGTTTACCCTGGACAGACCAGGCCAGCCTTGCAGGACATCAGCCTGCGTATTGCGCCGGGCCAGACCCTGGGCATAGTTGGCCCTACCGGCTCAGGCAAATCCAGCGTGGTGCGCCTGTTGCTGCGCCAGATCGAAGCTGAGCAAGGCCTGGTGCAATGGGGTGGACATGCGCTGGCAGACTATAAATTGCAGGCCCTGCGCCTGTCTATCAACTGGGTGGCGCAGGAACCGTTTTTGTTCTCGGCTTCGATTGCTGACAATATCTCGCTCAGCAATCCTGCCGCCAGCCGTGCCGAGGTCATGAAGGCCGCACAACTGGCATCGGTGGATGATGATATACAACGCTTCCCGCATGGCTATGACACGCTGGTAGGCGAGCGTGGCGTCACCCTGTCTGGCGGCCAGAAACAGCGCGTGGCCATTGCCCGTGCCCTGTTGACGGCCAGCCCTTTATTATTGCTTGACGATGCCCTGTCAGCAGTCGATACGCAAACCGAAACGCATATCCTGCAACATCTGGCAGAGCTGCGACAAGAACATCCTGAACGCAGTGCCGTCATCGTCAGCCACCGCCTGAGTGCGGTACTGGAAGCCAATCACATCCTGGTTTTGCGCGAAGGCAAAATCATAGAACAGGGCAATCACCAGGCCTTGCTGGATTTGAATGGCTGGTATGCAACGCAATGGCGTTATCAACAATTGGAAGCAAGCCTGGATGCAGCCTGATACCAAACAATTACCCGCTGCCATGTCAGAGAAAAAACAGGCAGTGCATTTGCTGCTGCACGCAGCCCGCGATGAAAAACGCCATGTCTGGCTGGGCGTCTTCTTTTTAATGATCGCCGCTGCCCTGGAAGCGGTTGGCCCGTTTTTGGGCAAGGCTTTCATAGACCGTTACCTGTTACCGCACCAGATGGACATGGGCATGGTCATCGCCCTGCTGGCAGCTTATGTATTGACGGGCTGGGGCGCGACCTGGCTGCGCTACCTGCAACTGACACGGCTGGCTGGCGTGGCCATGCGTTCAGTACGGCGCTTGCGTGAACAAGTGTATGGACATGTACTGCGCCTGCCCATGGCGTTCTTTGACAAGGCGATTACCGGGCAACTGGTAAGCCGCGTGACGAATGACACTGAATCAGTCAAGAATCTGTATGTGCAGGTGCTGTTCGTCATGCTCGACAGTTCCATCGTCGTTCTTGGTGCACTTACTGCCATGGCCCTGCTGGAATGGCGTTTGATGCTCATCGTCCTCATGCTGATACCGGCAGTCATCATCATCGTCTGGTTTTACCAGCGCTGGAGTGCGCCAGCCGTCAGCAAGGCGCGCCAGTTGCGCAGTGAAATCAATGCCCAGGTCGCAGAGAGCATCAATGGCATGAGCACGCTGCAGGCAAGCAATGCCGAACGCCGCTTTGGTGAGCGCTTTGCCAAAACCAATCAATTGCATTACGCCGCCAGGCTGGATGAATTGCGCGCCAATGCCTGGCTGTTGCGCCCGGCACTGGACCTGATGAATTCGCTGTTGCTGGTGGTGGTGATTTTCACTTTCAGCCAGCGCAGTTTTTCTGGTGTGGAGATAGGTGTGCTGTATGCCTTTGTCAGCTACATCGCCCGCGTCGTGGAGCCGCTGATACAGATCACCCTGCAATTTGGCCAGATACAGCAAGCCGTGGTTTCTGCTGCGCGTGTCAACAAGCTGCTCAATGAACACCAGCATGTACAGGCCAGCAGCGATGCGCGCATTACTGAGGGCCATCTGACGCTGGACAAAGTGAATTTTGGTTATGACCCTGCGCGGCCAGTCTTGCATGACTTTAGCCTGGATATCCCTGCGGGCAGTTTTTATGGCATCGTCGGCCATACTGGCAGTGGCAAATCCACCCTGCTGAGTCTCTTGCTACGTTTTTATACACCTCAGTCTGGCCGCATGGAAGTCGATGGCCAGCCGCTGGCCAGCATCACGGATGCGCACTTCCGTGAAAAGGTCGGGCTGGTGCCGCAAGAACCATTTTTGCTGGCAGCCAATGCGCGTGAAAATATCGCCATGGGGCGTGACATCAGTGAGGCAGATATCATCGCTGCGGCCAAGGCGGCACATGTCCATGATTTTATTTTGCAACTGGAAAATGGCTACGATACGCCACTGGGTGAAGGTGGTGCTCGCCTGTCCACTGGACAAAAACAATTGCTGGCAATAGCCCGTGCACTGGCAGGCAAGCCGCGCATCCTGTTCCTGGATGAAGCGACTTCGCATATCGACAGTGAAACCGAACAGGTAGTACAAACTGCGCTGACAGAATTGCGCGGCAAGGTCAGCATCATCGCGATTGCCCACAGGCTTTCTACCATACGCGATGCCGACAGCATCATCGTGCTGAACCACGGCAAGCTGGCAGAGCAAGGTAATCATCAAGAATTAATGCAGGTAAATCAGGGCATATACCAGCGCCTGTATTTGCTGCAAACCCTGGAAGAGTAAGGAATAGCATGAAGAAGTGGATAGTGTTTGGCCTCAGCCTTTGTACCACCCTGTTTCTGGCAGGCCTGGCCTTTATATTTTTTGTCGTCGCGCCTGGTTTGCCAACACTGGAAGCAGTGACTGACTACCGTCCCAAAATACCATTACGTATCTACACCGCTGACAATGCCCTGATCGGTGAGTTTGGTGAAGAGCATCGCGATTTTGTGCCTATCAAGCAGATTCCTGCTGTCATGAAGAATGCCATCCTGTCGATTGAAGATGAGCGTTTTTATGAGCATGGTGGCATTTCTTTCCGCAGTGCAGCCCGCGCCATCTTGGCAGATTTGCGTGGCGGTTTTCATCAGGGTGCATCAACCATCACCATGCAGGTGGCACGCAATTTTTTTCTGAGTAATGAAAAGTCACTGCCGCGCAAACTGAAAGAAATCCTGCTGACTTACCGCATCGAAGACGCACTGAGCAAGGACCAGATTCTGGAACTGTATATGAACCAGATTTTCCTGGGCCAGCGCAGTCATGGTTTTTCCAGTGCGGCCAAAACCTACTTTGGCAAATCGCTCGATCAATTGACGCTGGCAGAAGCTGCCATGCTGGCAGGTGTGCCGCAAAACCCGGTCAGGCATAATCCTGCCGTCAATTTTGAAAAGACCAAGCAAAGACAATTACTGGTCCTGAGAAACATGGTCAGGAATGGCTTCATCACGCAAGCGCAAATGGAAGTTGCGGCCAAAGAAGAAATCAAGGTCGTCAAAGGTCAGCAGTTCGATGCCCATGCTGACTATGTCGCAGAAATGGTACGCCAGAGTATTTTTGCGCAATATAAAGAAGACACATACACCAAGGGTATCAAGGTCTACACCACCATCAACAAGGCAGAGCAGGATGCTGCGTATGAAGCCGTGCGCCGCAATATCATGGCGTATGACCAGCGCCATGGATATGATGGTCCTGAAGCCCAGATAGAATTGCCTGCCGATGAAGATGAGCGCGACGATGCGATAGACCAGATCTTGCGCAAGCATCCTGACAATGACAAGATATTGGCGGCTGTGGTGACCCAGGCATCCGGCAAGATCGTCAAGGCGGAACTGCAATCCGGTGACAGCATAGAAATCACTGGCGATGGCTTGCGCTTTGCCGCTGCTGCGCTGACCGACAAGGCCAAGGCAGGCATCAAGATACGCCCTGGTTCCGTGATACGGGTCATGCAGGATGCCGGGAAACGCTGGACCATCACGCAAATCCCGCAAGTTGAAGGTTCATACGTGGCCCTGAATGCAGACGATGGTTCTTTCCGCGCCATGGTGGGTGGTTTTGATTACAACCGCAAGAAATTCAATCATGTGACCAGCGCCTGGCGTCAGCCTGGTTCCAGCCTGAAACCCTTCATTTATTCTGCTGCGCTGGAAAAAGGTTTTTATCCCGGCACCCTGATCAATGACGTGCAACTCTCGGAAACATCGGACAGCAATCTGCGCTGGGACCCGCGCAATGATGATGGCAAATATGATGGCCCCATCACCATGCGCACTGCGCTGGCGCAATCCAAGAACGTGGTATCGGTACGCATACTGAAAGCCATAGGCGTCGATCAGGCCAAGGCCTGGCTGCCGCGCTTTGGTTTTGATAAGGACAAGCACCAGGCCAACCTTACCATGGCCCTGGGTACTGGCTCAGTAACGCCGCTGCAACTGGCGTCGGCCTATGCAGTATTCTCCAATGGCGGTTATGCCGTCAGCCCCTGGCTGATCAGCAAGGTGGTGGATGGCAAAGGTGTCGTACTGTTTGAAAACAAACCGCCTGCCAAGGCCCAGGAAGAATCACGCGTCATTGACGCACGCAATGCCTATATCACTGACCTGATGTTGCGTGAAGTGGTGCGCAGCGGCACTGGTGCCAGCGCCACGGCGAAACTGGGCCGTCGCGACCTGGCGGGCAAGACTGGCACCACCAGCGAAGCTGTCGACGGCTGGTTTGCCGGTTATGCAGGCAATGTGGTGGCAGTAGCCTGGATGGGCTATGACGATCCCAAGAGCCTGGGTGGCCGTGAATTTGGTTCTACCCTTGCCCTGCCTATCTGGATAGACAGCATGCGCGTGGCACTGGCTGGCAAGCCTGAAGTAGCCCGTGCCATACCCGAAGGCATCAGCAATGCCGAGGGTGACTGGATGTTCAATGAATTCCTCAATGGTGCAGGGGTACGCACGCTGGACATGGGGGATGCACCGGCAGCGGCGGCACCGCTACCAGCTACGACAACAACACAGTAGCCCAAACTGGACAAAACCAGATCACCAGCACTAAGAAAAAGCCCGCAGATCGCTCTGCGGGCAAGTATCCCGACCTTTGGAGGTAAAACTTTTCAGGACTGGCGCATGGTAGTAGCTGGACATGACAAGCGCATGACAAAGCGTGAACACTATAAAAAAAGCCCGCTGACCAGGGCCAACGGGCTGAAGATCCTGAGCGGGAAGCAAACAGGATGGTGGTAATTCAATACTGCCAAACTTCTAATCCAGATTTTTAATCCACAAACAGAGTGCAAAGCACCCTCTTATTCCGCGCCTGAAACCAGGTACATATTTTGTAGACTCTTCTTCATCCCTTTACAAAATGTCAGGTTAAGAGATGACTACTTCCTACCGCCCTCAAAGGACTTTGCCGCGCGAGCCGCAATTCATGCATGGCACGCCAGGCACTATCTACATTTTGCAAAACGATGGCTTGCGCCAGGGTCTGTACAAGATCGGTGCTACCCGCCGTTCTGGCGTCTCCAAGGCCATGGAACTCAATCGTGACCAGCAACAATTGATACCTGGCGTCTATGAATGCGTGTTCGAGTTGCATACCAAGGACTGCGGCCAGGCGCTAGATGAAATCCTGAAAACCTTTCAGCAACAGCGCCGTGGCAAACGCGGTGAAGAATTCTATGAATTCGATCTTGACGATGCCGCCGGTAAAATTGCCAACACCATCGCCACCATCAACCGCCAGGGCCTGATACGCCAGCAACACACATTAAGCATGATGCGTCATCTGGAACCGGATGAACCAACTACCAGCAATGCCGAAGCCTTTACTCCTCCACCTTCCGGCATTTTCAGGAAGGCAATACAGTGGGTGAACGGTTAAGGCAGTTTCAGATCACAGCCTTCAGATAAGCACGTTCGCGCCCCATCTCCTGATTTTTGCGCAGGGCAGTAAAGCCTTGCTCAAGATCAGCCAGTAAATCCTGTACTGCTTCCAGGCCCACATGCAGGCGTAACATGGGTGCCTGCCATTTATCGGCATTGACTGTGCGATACGATGCCGGGCTGGTCGGCAAGATCAGGCTCTCGAAACCACCCCAGCTAAAACCTATGCCAAACAGACGGGTGCGGTCTATCAGGGCGGCAACTTGTTGTTCTGTGACGTCGGCACGGAAAACTGCACCCATCAGGCCGCAGGCATATTCCGCCTTGAAATCACGTTTCCATAATTCATGGCCAGGGCTGCCTGGCATAGGCGGATACAAGACTTCTGCCACTTCTGGCTGCTCTTGTAACCAGCGTGCCACGACATGGGCGCTTTCCCTGTGTGCTGCCAGACGGGCTGCCAGGGTGCGCAAACCACGCAAGGCCAGCGCCGCATCATCTGCGCCTATGGTCATGCCCAGTTGGCGATAGGTATCACGTATGCGCTCTTCCAGCGCAGCTGTGGTCAGGATCGCACCCATCAGCGCATCGGAATGACCAACGATGTATTTGGTGGCAGCATGGATGGAGACATCGATACCCAGATCAAATGAATCCCAGCCTATCGGTGTGGCCCAGGTAGAGTCAGACACGACGACAGCGCCACGCGCATGGGCAGCAGCGGCAATGCCGGGAATATCCTGCACTTCAAACGTCAGGGAGCCTGGTGATTCAACAAACACCACCTTGGTATTGAATTGCATGAGTTCTGCAATGCCGCGGCCAACCAGCGGGTCGTAATAAGTGGTTGTGACGCCGATTTTCTTGAGCATACCTTCGCAAAACAGGCGCGTAGGGTCATACACCGTATCCACCATCAGCAAATGATCACCGGGTTGCAGCAAGGCCAGCAAGGTAGTGGTGACGGCGGACAGGCCTGAAGGCGTCAGCATGCAGGCAGCAGCGCCTTCTGCTGCACACAGGGCTTGCTCCAGTGCCTGTGTGGTTTCATTGCCGTGGCGGCCATAAGCGCGGCGTGTGCCACAGGCGTTTTTCAAAGAGGTCACATCAGGAAACAGCATGGTCGACGCACGCACCACGGATGGATTGACAAAGGCCGCATGATCCTTGCCTTTGCGACCGGCATGAGTCAGACGGGTGGCAGTTTGCAATTGGGTTTCGACTAAGTTCATAAAACATCCGTTTCTGTATTTGCTGATTTTTTACCCCCAACATAAACAATCTGTGAAAGACCTTGATTGCATGAGGGGTAGTACAGGACAGATGCTAACAACAGGCAGAAAGAATTTTTTACCAAATTATTCAAGAATTCATGCTATTTTTAGAAAAATTTCCTATAAATTGAAAAATATGGACAAAATTGATCTAGAAATCCTGAATATTTTGCAGAAAGATGCATCAATTGCACTGGCTGATCTGGCTCAGGCCGTGCATTTGTCAGTCACGCCCTGCTGGCGGCGTGTGCAAAAACTGCAGGAGGATGGCGTGATCAAGCAGCAGGTCACGCTGTGTGATCCAGTCAAGCTGAACCTGGGTCTGACAGTCATGGTGGCACTCAAGGCAGCCCAGCATAATGAGAAGTGGATGCAGCGCTTTATTGCCGGTGTCAGTGCCATCCCTGAAATTGTCGAGATTTTGCGCATGAGTGGCGAGATAGACTATTTGCTGAAAGTCTATGTGCCTGACATGGCAGGCTTTGATCAGGTGTATAAAAAGCTGGTGAAAGTGGCTGACTTGCAGGATGTCAGCTCCAGCTTTGTGATGGAAGTCATCAAGAACACCACGGCCCTGCCACTCAATTATGCAGTGCTCAAAACCGGTAAAGCCTAGTCAGGCTTCATTTCCGTCGTAGGAGCGGCTTCAGCCGCGAACATTCTTGCCGTATCACGCATTCGCGGCTGAAGCCGCTCCTACAAAAGCAATTCGTCTGCTTACCCACGGAAGCGGTAGTGTTCCTGCGTGAACAGATCGATACCGCATTGCAGGTTTTCTATCCAGTCAAGAAACGCCGTGATTGCTTCACGCCCCTGGAAGTAACGGCCATGCTGGGGCACCAGCATATTCACATCCATCTTCCTGACCATATTTGCCCAAAGGCGGCACACCTTGTTGGACACCATATAACGCTTATGGAAACCACTCATGGTATGCACATGATCGAGGAATTGTGCCTTGGTGGTGATGGCCGATTCTATGTCATGCGCATCGACCATGGAAGCACCGACGTCGCCAGAAAACAGGATTTTTGATTTGCTGTCGTAGAACTGGAAATTGCCTTCTGCATGCAGGAAATGTGCAGGCACGGCATGGATGATGGTGTCGCGCAAACGCACCGGCATGCCTTCATCGGGGATGCCGACAATGCGGCCTTCTGCACGGTTCAAATTGCAAAAATGCGGGACAAAGCGCGACCATAATTTGGAGACATACAAGTCACAATTCGTCCCCATCAGCCACTTGTCGAGTGCGCCTATGATGTCTGGATCCTGGTGCGAAGCAAACAGGTACTTGAGGTCTTTCTTGGGCAGATACTTGTGCAGGCTTACCAGCAGCGCGTTGTAAGTCAGGTTACCGGAAGGGTCGATCAAGGCACCCTCGCCATCGGATACAACAAGAAACTGGTTGGCCTGGACGGCGTGGTCTGCAGTGTCATCCAGCAGATCATTGAACATCACGCAGATGTGTTTGCCATCATTAAAAAGTTCTATCGCCAATTGAGCCCCGCATGCCTTAGGTGTAAATACGCTGTGAAGCTTTATTGTAAGAAAACTGGCAAGTCTGCTCTTGACGTGGATCAAGCCATGGCTAATCCGGCTCACATGAAATCTTGTCATCTGTGTTTTCTGCCACAGCGCAAGGAGAGCAAAAGAGCTACACTCTTGTGAAAAGAACTAAGAACCTGCTTCCGATCTTACTGCGCGAGCGCAACTAGAGTCCACGCGGGGCTCATGCGCTGCTCAAAATGCTCATGTACTCAAGTACATTCCGCTTTTTGCGCTGCGGTTTTGTGACGCTGACCCCGCTGACGCACGCTCGCTACAGATCGCAAACAGCTTCTAAAACCATCCCCTCATTTTTCCTGGCAAACCCAAGCATGATAGAACGCATACTTTCCATTATCCTTCCTGTGTTTATTATCATAGGTCTGGGTTATGCCTATGCACGGCGCAAGGGCCCGGCAGCGGCGGCAGATATGGTGTCGGTCAACCGTATCAGCATGGACGTGCTATGCCCCCTGCTGATTTTCACTGCGCTGGCAGGCAAGGAATTTGATGTGGCCCACAATCTGTGGCTGATACTGGCAGGTGTCCTGATTGCCCTGGGATCAGGCTTGCTGGCCTGGCCGGTGGCGCGTTTACTGGGTTATGACGTGCGCAGTTTTGTGCCGCCGATGATGTATAACAATTGCGGCAATATGGGTTTACCACTGGCAGCTCTGGCCTTTGGCACTGGCGGCCTGTCGGCGGCGGTGGCACTGTTCATGGCTTGCAACCTGGTATATTTCACGGTGGGCATACGCATCATCCAGCATGGTCATCCCGATCATCAGGATAATCCCTGGCGCTTTTTGCTGAGCCCCATGATGCTGGCAATGGCGGCGGGCATGCTGTTTGCGGTCTTCCATATTCCATTACAGCCCACGCTTTTCCTGGCCTTGAAAATGACAGGTGATGCCTGCATACCCATCATGCTGTTTGCGCTTGGTGTGCGTATGCTGGACATCAATTTTGCCAGCTGGCGCATAGGCATGGCAGGTGCCGTCGTCTGCCCATTGGCAGGTTTGCTGGTAGCCGGGATACTGGAATTTATCTTGCCGCTGACGGCAACCCAGCGTGGCCAGATGTATCTGTTTGCGGCACTGCCACCGGCAGTATTTTGCTTCATGGTGGCAGAGCAGTACAAACAGGAACCTGACAAGGTTGCGTCTATCGTTTTGCTCGGCAATGCCGCCGCCGTACTATTCGTACCTTTAGGACTGTGGCTGGGTTTGCGTTAGAACCTGTTTACGATCTGTAACGAGCGTCAGCGGGATGAAGAGCAGTACATGAGTCCCGTGTGGACTCCCATTGCGCTCGCGCTTAAGATCGTAAGCAGGTTCTTAGAAAAGCCGCCAGGCAATATAAGCTGGCACCAGCAACAAGGGGCCCGCAAGCAGCGTACCCCAGGCAAAGCGGGTCACCCCGGGGATCAATACACTCAGGCCAGGCTTTTCTGGGTGGTAGGAGATGGTAATAGTACTGCCCTCAGGATATTTGGCGACAATATTCCTGGCAACCCGCTTGCTCGGCCCGCCACAGAAAAATGGCCGGTATCCCTGATAAGCCTGGCCGTGGACGCTGTAGTCATACAGCATCTGGAAACTCCATGCCTGCCCTATATTATCTTTGTAACCCGTCATGGCATGGAAATATCTTTGTACTTTGCACACCCTGACTTTCGCCTGCACAGTGGGCCAGTGCACGCTTTGACTGGCCCTGAAAAGTTCCACTACAGACCAGAACGTCCAGGCTACGGCAATGAAGAGGAAAAGAATAGCGAAGTAGATTCCCATGACTGCAAAAACCCTGAAGTAAAAAAATCCCCGGCAGATCATTTCTGACGGGGATAGTATTGCAATGAGCAGCCTCTACTAAACCAGTCTTTGCCAGATAGCTGTTGTCGCTGCCGCCTGGTTCAAGGAATAGAAATGCAAGCCAGGTGCGCCACCTGCCAGCAGACGTTCACACATAGCAGTTACCACATCGAGGCCAAAGGCTTTGATGGATGCAGTATCGTCGCCATAACTGGCCAGTTTCAAACGTATCCAGCGCGGGATTTCTGCGCCGCACATTTCAGAGAAACGCTGTAGCTGCGTGCTATTTGTGATGGGCATGATGCCTGCCACGATAGGTGCTGTGACACCTGCCTTGCGTGCTTCTTCAACAAAACGGAAGTAGGCATCGGCATTATAAAAATACTGGGTAATCGCAGCGTTGGCACCCGCCTGCATCTTGCGCACGAAGCTGTTCAGATCATCTTGCGGCGAACGTGCCTGTGGATGCATTTCAGGATAGGCTGCCACTTCGATATGGAACCAGTCACCAGTCTCGGCGCGGATAAATTCCACCAACTCGTTGGCGTAGCGAAATTCACCTCCCATGCCATAGCCACTGGGCAAGTCACCGCGCAATGCCACCAGGCGACGGATATCATTGGCCTTGAAATCATTCAGGATGGCCCGTATCGATTCGCGCGTACCACCAACGCAGGACAGATGCGGCGCGGCGTCGTGGCCTTCGCGGCGTATCTCGGTCACGGTATCGAGCGTGCCCTGCTGGGTAGTGCCACCGGCACCAAAAGTGACAGAGAAATATTTAGGATTAAGTTCGGCCAGTTTGGCGCGTGTGACACGCAGCTTTTCCGTGCCTTCCGCCGTCTTGGGCGGAAAAAATTCTATGCTGAAATTAGGCGTCTTCATCTTTTTTATTTTGCAACAATAAGGTCGAAAGTGCCCAGGAGATCACGCTGTATAACAATGCCCCGCCTACTCCAGCCCAGAAGCCGGTGACATGGAAGCCATCCACCATGTTTGCCACGCCCCAGAACAGCAAGCCATTGATGACAAAGATAAACAAGCCCAGGCTCAATACCGTCGCCGGCAGAGTGAGTATCACGACGATGGGACGGATGATGGTATTCACCAGGCCCAGCACGACTGCCACGACCAGTGCCGTAGCAAAGCTGTCGATCTGTACTGAGGAAATGAGATAAGGAATAGCCAGCAAAGCCAGCGCATTGATCAACCAGGTTGCCAGTAAACGCATACATGCTCCTGTTGTAGAGGGATGAAGCTGTAGCCACAAGATACAGCTTCATTGCACACCCGCCCGGGTACGCAAGCTTCAAACTGCAAGCTGCAAACCCGGACAGGCGCTATCGTGGATTAATAACGGTAGTGATCTGGCTTGTAAGGGCCGTTTTGATTCACGCCGATATAGGCAGCCTGCTCTTCTGTCAGCACGCTCAGTTGTGCATTGAGTTTTTTCAATTGCAGACGCGCGACTTTTTCATCCAGGTGTTTAGGCAGAGTGTAGACGCCGACTGGATATTTCGCAGTATTAGCAAACAATTCGATTTGCGCAATAGTCTGGTTAGCGAAAGAAGAACTCATGACATAGGATGGGTGACCAGTGCCGCAACCCAGGTTAACCAGACGGCCTTCTGCCAGCAAGATGATGCGCTTGCCGTCAGGGAAAATCACGTGGTCAACTTGTGGCTTGATGTTTTCCCAGGTGTATTGCTTCAATGCGGCAACGTCGATTTCATTATCGAAGTGACCGATGTTGCAAACGATGGCCTGGTCTTTCATCTTCAGCATGTGTGCGTGGCTGATGACGTGGTAGTTACCTGTTGTGGTCACGAAAATGTCACCGTGTTCAGCAGCATATTCCATGGTCACGACGCGGTAGCCTTCCATCGCAGCCTGCAATGCGCAGATAGGATCGATTTCAGTTACCCAAACTTGTGCAGACAAGGCACGCATGGCTTGCGCAGAGCCCTTGCCTACATCACCGTAACCGGCGATAACGGCGACCTTGCCAGCGATCATGACGTCAGTTGCACGCTTGATGCCATCGACCAGGGATTCACGGCAGCCATACAGGTTGTCGAACTTGGACTTGGTGACGGAGTCATTGACGTTGATAGCAGGGAAAGCCAGTTTGCCGTCTTTGTGCATCTGGTACAGGCGGTGTACGCCAGTAGTCGTTTCTTCTGTCACGCCCTTGATTTCTGCCAGGCGTTTGGAATACCAGGTGCCATCAATCGCCAGGTGTTTTTTGATCGCGTTGAACAGGCAGATTTCTTCTTCTGAACCTGGGTTGGCCAGTACAGAAATATCTGTTTCTGCGCGCGTGCCCAGATGCAGCAACAATGTCGCATCGCCGCCATCATCAAGAATCATATTGGAATAGCCGCCGTCTTTCCATTCGAAAATACGGTGGGTGAAATCCCAGTATTCATCCAGGTTTTCGCCTTTAAAAGCGAACACTGGTGTGCCGCCAGCAGCAATCGCTGCGGCTGCGTGATCTTGTGTGGAGTAGATATTGCAAGATGCCCAGCGCACTTCTGCGCCCAGGGCCAGCAGTGTTTCGATCAACACGGCAGTCTGGATAGTCATGTGCAGGGAACCGGTGATACGTGCACCCTTCAGAGGCTGGGTAGCCGCGAATTCTTCACGGATAGCCATCAGGCCTGGCATTTCTGTTTCAGCAATGCGGATTTCCTTGCGGCCCCAGTCAGCCAGACTCAGGTCAGCAACAAAAAAATCTTGGGAAGTATTGGATGTGTTTGTTACGACGGCGTTCATCACGCCCTCCTTTCTGATGAAAAAAGTAACGTGAGCGCGGTTATGGATATCCCAAGCCTGGCAAAAACTCGTAGTTCTCGTCGCAACGCTCCTTGGAAGAATTGAAGTATAGCGCAGCTCCGGCATTTTTGCTGATTTCTTGCATTGTTAAATAAATAAGCAAAGAAATCAGTAAAATCACTGTCAGGACTGGTTTTCAGGGTGATTCAGTTGTTTTTCAAAGCAGACTGCCTCTGCCTTGCCCACATATTTACCAAAGTTGGGGATGCGGTAATAAGCATGTTTTTCATAAAAGGCAACAGCGCGCTGGTTAACCAGACGGGTTTCCAGACGCAGTCTCAGATAGCCATATTCTTTGGCAGCAGCTTCCAGATGCGTCAATACAGCCAGGCCGACACCTGCTACCTGCGCATACATGCGTTTGACTTCCGCCACGCCTTCACCCATGGGCCGAAAAGCACCGCAGCCCACTGCCTTGCCATCAGCATTACGGGCCAGCACAAACAAGGCACCCGGCACGCGCACATCCTCAGCATCAAAGGAGGAACGCCCGCTGCTGCCGGTAATTTCAGCCAGGCGGACACAGAGTTCATCCAGTAAAGCCGCAGCCTCGGGCAAGGCTGGGTCTACATTGGCAATGTGAAACTGATGCATGTGAGTAAATACCAGCTAAATATCAGCTAAATATCAGCTAAATATCAGCCAGCCTATCAATGGCCGTCGAAATTACAGACTGTGAACAATGGCAGGCCACTGTCCTGGATGATTTTTGAGCCACCCAGTTCGGGCAAGTCAACGATGACTGCGCCTTCTACTACGGTTGCGCCCAGGCGTTCCAGCAATTTCTTGCCTGCCATCATGGTGCCGCCAGTGGCGATCAGGTCATCAATGAGGACGACACGGTCACCTTTTTTGCAGGCGTCGGAATGCAGTTCTACCGTTGCGCTGCCGTATTCAAGCTCATATTGCTCGGAGACAGTATGGAAAGGCAGCTTGCCTTTCTTGCGGATAGGGACGAAACCCAGGTTCAGCTCATAGGCCAGGACAGAACCGATGATAAAGCCACGCGCATCCAGGCCAGCCACGACGTCAAGCTTTTCATCCATGTAGCGATGCACAAACATATCAATCAGCACGCGGAATACTTTAGGATTTTGCAACAGGGGGGTAATGTCGCGGAACATCACGCCTTCCTGTGGCCAGTTTTCCACAGTGCGTATATGTTGTTTAATGTATTCGGCCGGATTCAACATCGAGCATGTCCTTCAATTTTTAAAAATAACCCGCTATTTTAACAGCCGCTGCTCTGCTCTAGCGACTGCTTCGGAAGTTCCCCTGACAACAACCACGTCGCCATTCTGTAAAACGATATCATCGACTTGATCCAGCCTGGCCTTGCCACGACGGACCGTATGGATATCCACTTCCAGTTCAGCCAGCTTGACATCGGCCACCCGCTGCCCCAGGGCATTGGCATTATCGGTCAAAACCACGGTATGCAGACGTATTTGCATGCTTTCAGGGCTGTCAGCAGCATCGCTGGCACCATGGAAGAAGCCGCGCAGGGATTCATAACGCGCCTCACGCGCTATCTGCACCCTGTGCACCACACGTCGCAAGGGCACGCCCAGCATGACCAGGGCGTGGGAGGCCAGCATCAGGCTGCCCTCCATGAGTTCTGGCACCACTTCTGTGGCACCGGCAGCCCTGAGTTTATCCAGGTCTACATCATCATGGCTGCGCACAATGACAGGCAGGCTGGGGTTCATTTCATTGACGAAATGCAAAACCTTGAGGGCCGATGCGGTACTGGTGTAAGTCACTACCAGTGCCGAGGCGCGGTTGACACCCGCCGCCAGCAGGCTTTCACGCCTTGCGGCATCGCCATACGAAACATTTGCACCGGCAGTCTGCGCTTCGCGCACACGGTCAGGGTCAAGATCAAGGGCATGGTAATCAATATTTTCTTCAGACAGGATGCGTGCCAGGCTCTGGCCGCTGCGGCCAAAACCGGCGATGATCACATGCTTCTTGGTGGTCATGGTGCGCGCGGCGATCTGGGTCAGGGCCAGCGATTGCATCATCCATTCATTGGCAGAGAACTTCATGACAATGGCATCGGACTTGGCCAGGATGAAGGGTGAGATCAGCATGGATATCACCATCGATGCCAAAATCAATTGCACCAGCATCGGGTCTACCAGTTGCAAGCCGCCCGCCTGGTTCAGCAGGACGAAGCCAAATTCACCGGCCTGCGCCAGCCCCAGGCCCGTGCGCATGGCCACGCTGGTGGAGCTGCCAAAGGCCCGGGCCAGAGCGGCAATCAGCACAAATTTCAACAGGACCGGCCCGGTCAGCAACAACAGCACCAGCCAGAACTGTTCATACACCAGCCGCACATTGAGCAACATGCCAACGGTAATGAAGAACAGGCCCAGCAAGACATCGCGGAAGGGTTTGATATCTTCTTCCACCTGATGACGGTATTCAGTCTCTGAAATCAGCATGCCAGCGACAAAGGCACCCAGCGCCATCGACAAACCGGCTTTCTCGGTCAGCCAGGCAGCACCCAGGGTAATGAACAAAAGGTTCAACATGAACAACTCTTGCGAGCGCCGTTTGACGACGATATGGAACCAGGCACGCATGAGTTTTTGCCCGACTACCAGCAACAAAATCAATACCACGACAGCCTTGCCACTTGCCAGCGCCAGGGTCTTGCCAAGGTCAGGTGATTTGGATGCCAGCGCGGGCACCAGTATCAGCAACGGCACCACGGCCAGATCCTGGAACAGCAGCACGCTGATGATTTGCCTGCCATGCAGGCTTTCCAGCTCCAGCCTTTCTGTCAGCATTTTGGAGACGATGGCCGTCGATGACATCGCCAGTGCGCCACCAAGGGCAAATGAGGCTTCCCAGCTGATCTGGAACATGCCTGGCAGCCAGCGACTGGCTATCCAGCCAAATACCATACTGGTCAGTATCGTGACCAGCACTTGCGCCATGCCCAGGCCAAATACCGCCTTGCGCATGGCCATGAGCTTGGACAGCGAGAATTCCAGCCCTATGGAAAACATCAGGAAGACCACGCCAAACTCAGCCAGCTCGTGCGTGACGGCGCTGTCTTCAGCCACCCCCATACCGTGCGGGCCTATGAGTATGCCCACCACCAGATAACCCAGCATGGGTGGCAGTTGCAGCATGCGGAAAGCGACCACGCCCAAGACGGCAGCGGCCAGCAGTAAAAGTGTAGTATCCAGTCCTGTCATGTCGCCTATTATTGCCGATTTATCGCCCTGCTATCCTGCTTTTGGGCAAACATTATTCATTACGTTACAACTGGCAAAGTTTTTGCTTTGAGGATTTCGTTTATACTTCCGGCATGAATGAACTGAATGCACCTTTAACTTTTAAACAAGTACCCACGACAGACGCTGCTGTCGCAGCACAGCGCGCCCTGAAACTGGCTTGTGAAACCCTGCAAATCGAGGCTGACGCCCTGCTTGCCCTGCAAAAACGCCTGGGCAATGGCGATGCTGCAGGCTTTTCTGACGCTGTCAGTATGTTGCTTGCATGCCACGGTCGGGTTGTTGTTTCTGGCATAGGCAAGTCTGGCCATATTGCACGCAAGATAGCCGCAACCTTTGCCTCTACCGGCACACCCTCGTTTTTTGTCCATCCGGCTGAAGCAGCCCATGGCGACCTGGGCATGGTGACACAGCAAGATATATTCATCGCCATCTCGTATTCTGGCGAAGCTTCAGAGCTGATGTCCATCCTGCCCATCATCAAGCGTCTGGGTGTGAAATTGATCGCCATGACGGGCAATCCGGAATCCAGCCTTGGCAAGCTGGCCGATATCCACCTGAACCTGCATGTCGACAAAGAAGCCTGCCCGCTGAACCTGGCACCAACGGCCAGCACCACAGTCACGCTGGCGCTGGGCGATGCACTGGCGGTCGCTGTGTTGGATGCGCGTGGCTTCCGCGAAGAAGACTTTGCCCGTTCGCACCCTGGTGGTTCACTCGGTCGCCGTTTGCTGACACATGTCAGGGATGTCATGCGTGTTGATGAAGCCATACCGCAAGTCGGCCCGGAAACCAGCCTGAAAACTGCGCTGCTGGAAATCACCAAAAAAGGCATGGCGATGACCGCCGTGGTGGATGAACAGCAGCAAGTGCTGGGCATCTTCACCGATGGTGACTTGCGCCGCCTGATGGATGGCACACGTGACTTTACCCAGTTGCGCATTGCCGATGTCATGAATCGTGCCCCACGTCGCATACGCCCTGAACAATTGGCGGTAGAAGCTGTCGAAGTCATGGAAACTTACCGCATCAACCAGTTGCTGGTCGCTGACGACAGCGGCAAACTGGTGGGTGCCTTGCATATACATGACCTGACCAGGGCCAAGGTGATTTGATGAATAACTCTGTAGATTCGGTAGAAAGAGCCAGCAAAGTCCGGCTCATGATTTTTGATGTGGATGGCATTCTGACCGACGGCAGCCTGTATCTCGGGCCAGAAGGCGAAATGATGAAGTGCTTTAATGTGCTTGATGGCCAGGGCATCAAGCTCTTGCAACAGGCAGGCATCGTCACGGCCATCATCAGTGCAAGGCAATCAGCCATTGTCAGCAAGCGGGCGGCTGATCTGGGCATCAGCCATGTTTGCCAGGGCATCCATGACAAGAAAAGCGCTTTTCTTGACCTGCTGGAGAAGCTGGATATTCCTGCGCAAGAATGCGGCTTTATCGGTGACGATGTGATCGATTTACCGATACTGACACGCACAGGCTTTGCCGCCAGCGTACCGAATGCCCATGCCGAAGTACAACTGCGTGTGCAATACATTACCAAAGCCAGCGGTGGCCAGG
This sequence comes from Undibacterium pigrum, assembly GCF_003201815.1. Classification (GTDB taxonomy): domain Bacteria; phylum Pseudomonadota; class Gammaproteobacteria; order Burkholderiales; family Burkholderiaceae_D; genus Undibacterium; species Undibacterium pigrum. Next base: position 59,335 of record NZ_QJKB01000005.1, on the reverse strand, counting down.
GTGCTGCGCGCGAAGTCTGTGACTTCATCCTGCGCGCTCAGGGTAAATATGAACAGGCTTTACAAGCATATCTGACATGAAACCCCAAATGACCATAGACCGCTTCCGCATCTGGCTGGCCGTGATCCTGCTGGGCATCACTACCATGGGCACCATCTGGATCATGGAAGTCATACGACGTCATGCGGATGACGAACAAAACCGCAGCTCAGCAAGATCGGCACCTGACTATTACGTGGAAAAATTTAATTTCATACGATTGTCGAATAATGGCAAGGCCAATTACCACATCACCGGCGACAGCCTGGTGCATTTGCCACGCACGGACAATATAGAAATCAAACATCCCCAGATCAATAGTTTTGATCAGGACAGGCCGCCGCTGCACCTGCGTGCCGACCTGGCTGTCGTAGCTCAAAAATCCACGCTGGTCACACCAAAACGCGATCATGATGAAGTTCATTTATATGACAACGTCAGCATGGAAAGACCCGAAGGACTCAGTTCACAATTTGTACACGTAAAGTCGGATTATCTATTGTTGTTGCCAGATGAAGATATCGTCAAAACAGACAAGCCGATTTCTATCACGACCGGTAAAGCCACATCGACTGCAACTGGCATGCTGGCAAACAATTCTACGCAACATCTGTCACTGCTGAGCAAAGTCCGCATACAGCTCAACAAGCGTGAAGCAGCCCCGGCAGTTAAAACCAAATAGTTCAGAAAGCGAATATGTATATGAAAAATGCTCAATACTCCATCGCCCGCATAATCAGCCTGGCGTTCCTGGGTCTGGCTTGTGTATCTGCCAATGCAGAGAAAGCCGACAGCAACAAGGAAACTATCATCGAAGCCGGTTATGGCGAGAGTGATGGCAAGACCAGCGTGCGCAGACTGTCCAAGGGTGTGTCCCTGGTGCGCGGCACTCTGATTGTTAAAGCAGAAAATGCCGTCGTTACCGAAGCGCCGAATGGCGACCAGTTTGTAGTCCTGACAGGTGGTAGCAGCCGCAAGGTCACCTTCCGCCAAAAGCGCGACGGCGGACCTGATCTGTGGGTAGATGGCGAAGCTGACCGTGCTGAATACAATCAAAGTACCGAAATCGTCAAATTCATTTCCAAGGCCAAGGTGCGCTACCTCGAAGGCAAACGCGTTACCCAGGAACAAGAAGGTGAGTATTTGTCCTACGATAGCAAAAACGATATTGCAGTTGGCACAAACTCTACCAGTGGCCAGCACGTCGATGGCTCAGGCAGCCTGAAAATCATCCTGCAACCAAAACAAGAAAAACAGGCCAATTAAGATGACAGCAAAGTCCAGCACCTTGCTCGTCAAGGGTTTGCAAAAACGCTATGGTGCGCGCCAGGTGGTGCGCGATGTATCGCTGCTATTGAAAAGTGGTGAAGTGGTGGGTTTGCTGGGGCCGAACGGCGCAGGCAAAACCACCTCGTTCTACATGATTGTGGGTCTGGTGCCATCGGACGCTGGCGATATCATCATTGATGATATCAACGTGTCGCAATTGCCGATTCATGAGCGCGCCGTACTTGGGCTGTCTTACCTGCCACAGGAAGCATCGGTGTTTCGCAAACTGACGGTAGAAGACAATATCCGCGCTGTACTGGAATTGCAAAAGGACAGCGAAGGCAAATACCTGGGCAGCCAAAAGATTGAGCAAAGACTGAATGCCTTGCTGGCAGATTTGCAAATCGAAAAGATACGCGAAAGCCAGGCCCTGTCACTCTCTGGTGGTGAACGCCGCCGTGTGGAAATTGCCCGCGCGCTGGCGACCAATCCCCGCTTTGTCTTGCTGGATGAACCCTTTGCCGGTGTTGATCCTATCGCCGTCATCGAAATTCAGCGCATTGTGCGCTTCCTCAAGGAACGCGGCATCGGCGTGCTGATCACCGACCATAATGTACGTGAAACCCTGGGTATCTGCGACCACGCCTACATCATCAATCAAGGCGCGGTACTCGCCAGCGGCAAGCCTGACGACATCATACAAAATGAATCTGTACGTCGCGTTTATCTCGGAGAACACTTCCGGATGTGACGGGAATCATCATGAAACAAAGCCTGCAACTACGTACCTCACAACATCTGGCCTTAACGCCGCAATTGCAGCAATCAATACGATTATTGCAGTTATCGACTTTGGAATTGCATCAGGAGCTGGAGACGCTGCTGACCGACAATCCCATGCTTGAGCGCGTCGATGACCCGCTTGATCACGCCGTGCGCCTGCTGGCCGATGGTGCCATCAACACCAGCAGCACTTCTGCTGATGCCGGTATGGAAGCACCCGCCGCAAGGGACGATAGCGACAAATCTGCAGAACCAGCCCCGGCTGATGCAGAAACCGTGATCAGTAATGACAGCACCACCTCCAGCGAAGAAGACTGGGGCTTTGATGACGTGCAGCATGGCAGCAAATCTGGCGATGATGAAGATGGCCGCCCGCAACTGGGTGCAGCCCACATCACCCTGCGTGAGCATCTGCTGGAACAGATGCGTCTTAACCTGCGCGAACCGCGTGACCGTGCCCTGGTCGAGCTGATGATAGACGCGCTCGACAATAATGGTTACCTGACCGAAACATTAGATGAAATACATGCCAGTTTGCCACTGGAACTTTATGTAGAACCAGAAGAGCTGGCGTTTGCCCTCAATATGTTGCAAAGCTTTGACCCGGCAGGCGTTGGTGCACGCAGCCCGTCTGAATGCCTGGCCCTGCAAATCAGGCGCATGCCCAAAGTGGCTTTTGTGACGCGCAGGCTGGCATTGCAAATTGTTGAAACACAACTGGCTTTATTTGCACAAAGAGATTTCACCAAACTCAAGAAAATTCTTGATTGCGATGATGAAGATTTGCGCGATGCACAAACCATTATCCGCCTGTGCCAGCCACGTCCAGGCATTGCCTTTGCTGCTGATGAATCAGACTATGTCGTACCTGATGTCATCGTCAGAAAATCTGATAACGGCTGGCAAGTCATGCTGAATCAGGATGTTATGCCCAGGCTGCGGGTCAGCAGCATGTATGCCAATATCATGAAGCAAAACCGCGGTGAGGCAGGCCTGGGTACACAATTGCAGGAAGCCCGCTGGCTCATCAAGAATATGCGGCAACGTTTCGAGACGATATTGCGCGTTGCACAAGCGATAGTTGAAAGGCAACGCAATTTTTTCACGCATGGTGCTGTTGCAATGCGCCCCCTTGTTTTGCGCGAAATTGCTGATACACTAGGATTACACGAGAGCACTATCTCACGTGTAACAACTCAAAAATACATGTTGACCCCACATGGCATGTTTGAGTTGAAGTACTTTTTCGGCAGCCATGTCGCGACGGAAACAGGGGGTGAAGCATCTTCCACCGCGATACGTGCACTCATCAAGCAGTTGATAGGAGCAGAAGACCAGAAAAGCCCACTCTCTGATAGCAAAATTGCAGACATGCTGGGTGAACAGGGCATGGTAATTGCCCGACGGACAGTTGCCAAATACCGTGAAGCCCTCAAAATCCCACCAGTCAGTTTGCGTAAATCTTTGTAATTAGTCCTTGTAATCACGGTTTGAATTGCTATATATGATTTAGCTCAAGGCAAATAAAGGCCGAGGGCGTATCGTTACAGCAAGTAACATCACTATAGGAGCACAGTATGAATCTCACCATCAGTGGACACCACGTCGAAGTAACTCCTGCAATTCGTGAATATGTACATACCAAACTAGAACGTATCAGGCGGCATTTCGACCAGGTCATTGATATCGCCGTCATCCTGACGGTGGACAAGCTCCGGGAAAAGGATAAACGACACAAAGCCGACATTAATTTGCATATCAGCGGTAAAGATATCCACGTTGAAAGTCTGGCGCATGATCTGTATGCAGCAATCGATGCACTGGTAGACAAACTTGATCGCCAGGTCATCAAGCATAAAGATAAAATGCAAGACCATCAGCACGACGCCATCAAGCACATACCTGATCCGGCATCGGCTTCATAAGACCCCAGTCCTTACCCGAACAGGGTTGTGGACATCCAAAACAAGGACGCTAAAGGCGTCCTTTTTGTTGGGTGCATGGTTTGAAATAAATAATATTTCTCAATCTATTAAGTTGATTGCGCTATAGCAATCCGTACACGTATTAACCGTCATTTCACAAGGCCGGAACTCCAGAGTGGATTTAGCTGGAACCCACCTGACGAGTGCGTTCGTAGTATCAATGCGCTGCGACAACTCCGTGCGTGTATTAACGTCATTCCAGCGTGCTTTTGGCTGGAATCCAGCGGCGTTCGTCGCATGTCGTGGCGTTTTTGTTGCATGCAGCGCTTTGACTAAAACGCTTGCCCTCCGTGGATACAGGCCGGGTCTCGGCCCGGCAGCCGAAATACTTTCTTTGCGTCGCCAAAGTAAGTATTCAAAGAAAGGCGACCCAGGCGTAGCCGCCCCTTCGGGGTACCCGTTTATGCAGTACAAAAAATGGGAAATGCCCGAAACTCGCTCCCCTTGCAGGGCGCACAATCGCTTGCAAGCGATTGCCGTTTCGCAGGCGAAGTGCATGCACTTCGAAACCCCTGCTACACCTCAGACACGGGCATTTCTTGATCCATTTTCTGTACTGCACAAACGGCGTCTACACATGGGAACTGCGGAAAGTCAAAAACAACCGCAACGTCAAACCCAACAGCAGCAGCAACAGCAACGAGCATGCAGCCTTACTCTATTTCCTCATAAACATATACACCCCGTGACGCCCAAGCCTGACAAAGTTAAAATAGCAGCTTCATCCCCTACCCTGCATAGTCAACCATCATGAGCGAATTTGTACTTACCTCCGTCAAGAACAATATAGGCTACATCACCCTCGACAGACCCAAAGCCTTGAACTCGCTGTCTCTCGATATGGTAAGAGCACTGACAACGACTTTGCTGGCCTGGCAGGATGATCAGAATGTGCGTGCCGTGTTTATCCATAGCAGCAGCGAAAAGGCATTTTGTGCCGGTGGTGATATCCGTTTTTTCTATGACGTAGGTACTGCCACACCCAAAGGCGACTCAGCCCTGCTGGAAGATTTTTTCACTGAAGAATATGCCTTAAATCATTTAATCCATTTCTATCCCAAACCCTACATCGCGCTGATGAATGGCGTGGTCATGGGCGGTGGTATGGGTATCGCCCAGGCAGGACCAGATTGCCGCTTGCGCATCGTCACTGAGCGTACCAAGATGGCCATGCCTGAAGTGAATATCGGTCTTTTCCCTGATGTAGGTGGCGGCTATTTCCTATCACGCACTGAGGGTGAAATTGGTACTTATCTGGGATTGACTGGCGAAATCATCACCGCCGCTGATGCCATCTATGCTTGTCTGGCGGATGTGTATATTCCGACGACAGAAATTCCTGCACTGATGAATTTGCTGAGTGAAAGCACAGCTACAGACCTGCGTGTAGCGATACGCGATTTCGCAGCAACTTTTGCAGACCAGGCAAAACCGGATGCCAGCAAACTGGCGATACAACACGCTGCAATCAACGACATATTCGCAGGCAGTAGCGTTGCTGCCATCAGTGAAAAACTACAGCAGGACAACAGCGAATTTGCCCAACAAACCCTGACTACCATGCAAAAGCGTTCGCCATTACTGATGTCAGTCACACTGGAACAACTGCGCCGCAGTAAAGACATGAACGTATCTGCTTGTCTGCGCATGGAAAGAAACATGGTACGCCATTGCTTCAAGCATGGTGAAGTGCTGGAAGGTGTGCGCGCCCTGGTGGTAGACAAAGACAATACACCACGCTGGTCACCTGCGACATTGGCTGAAGTAACGACGGAACAAGTGACAGGATTCTTTGCAGAAGCCTGGCCTGCTCATGCGCATCCTTTGCGGTATTTGGAAGGATGAGTTGAAAGGCTGACTGATCTGAGTTGATCAATCGCAGATCAAAAAATTTGAACTAAGGTCGTGGTGACGTCGCTTTTGAAGTTGCGGTTGCTTTTGATTTTCGCAGTTCCCATGTGTCGACGCCGTTTGTGCTGTACAGAAAATGGAAAAAGAAGGACCGCTGTCTGAGGTGTAGCTGGGGTTTCGAGATGCATGCATCTCGCCAGCGTAACGGCAATCGCTTGCAAGCGATTGTGCGCCCTGCAAGGGTAGCGAGTTTCGGGCCTTCCCATTTTTTGTACTGCACAAACGGGAACCCCCTTTAGGGGGCGACGACGCCTGGGTCGCCTTTTTGGCCCACCTTTTTTGGCGAGACAAAAAGGTGGGTAGCCGCCGGTCTACCACCGGCCGGCGATCTTAAATAACATGTGCAGGCATTTGAGAAGCAAAGACGTAAAACAATAAAGATCTGAAGTTAAATGACGCCACGATATACCAAGAGCGACACTGGATTCCAGCTAACCCCACGCTGGAGCGCCAGCCCGGTGGAATGACGCCAATAAGATTGCCCTAAATTCCAAACTAAGCAACTCAAGAAGTGTGATAATCACTTCAACTCAAACGCCTTCTTATCCCCCTTAAACCATCCCTCCAACCCCGCAACAAATTCCTGCGCCCCATTCCTGTCCGGAGTCTTCAAACCATGACTGGCCCCAGGAAATTCCACGAAATGAAAATCCTTCTCAGGATGTTTCAAGAAATAATCCCGCAAGGCATGCCCTGATTCTATCGGCACACTATCATCCTTCTCACCCATTGCCGCTACCATGGGAATATCCAGGCTTGCATATACACTCAAAGGATCTGTGAATAAACGACCTGACCAATAAGCATAGGGATGGCCAAAAAATTCTTTACTGAGGCTCTTGCCGTCTTTCATGATCTCGGCATAGATGTGCAAGAAATAATCGCGAGAGAATGGCTTGGCATAAGGCTCCACGCCACGATCTGCAAAGATCAGGAATTCTTCACTCTGCTTCAAACCACCACTACCAGCAGTTGCCAGCCAGCCTATCTTCTTGCTATCCCTGGCAATATAGGGGGCGACTGCACCGCCTTCAGAAAAGCCCAGGACAGCAATCGAACGCGCTGGCATTTTTTTCAATTCAGGCTCTTGTTCAAGGAACTTTATATGATCAGACAAGCGCTGATCAAATTTGTCTGCTGCCTGGAATTCTTTGCTGCATTTGCTGCCATCGGCATTTTTGATGACGCCAGGTTTTTCCAGATAATAAACATTGACGGCAGTGGAATAGCGTTCAAAAAACATCGAGAGGCGCACAGAAAAGTCATCGCAACCCGAGCCACTGACCAGGAGGATGGCCGGTCCACTATGTGCTGCGGCCGTGTTGGATAAATGAAAGTAGCGTCTTTGCTTGCCATCGATTTTTATTGTGTGTTCTTGCAGCACTGGCGCGGCCATGCAGGAGACACTAAAAAGTGAAGTCAACACCAGAATGCTAAGGCGGATTTGTGAAGAAATGGAATTCATAGGTATGCTCAATAGTGATCAATGTGAAATGCGAACGATCGCATTTCAGCATGGCAAAATATCACAATTCAAGCAAAAATTGATGCGTCAAAACAAGAAAATGGGGAGCAAGCTCCCCATTTTTACGCAATATCTTCGTGATGCATCTAATACTAATTAATGCTGTGCACCACCACCAAGATAAGCAGCTTTTACTGCCGGGTCATTCTGCAAACTGGCCGCCGGACCATGCACGGATATCCTGCCGTTTTCCAGCACATAACCATAGTCCGCGACAGCCAAAGCCGCTGCCGCAAACTGTTCCACCAGCAGCATGGTCGTGCCTTGCTCTTTGAGACGCACGATGATGCGCAAAACTTCATCTACCAGGATAGGTGCCAGGCCCATGGATGGTTCATCCAGCAAAACCACATCAGGGTTGAGCATGACGGCCCGCGCCATCGCCAGCATTTGTTGTTCGCCGCCAGACAGTGTACCCGCCAGCTGGTTCTTGCGTTCTTTCAAACGCGGGAACAATTCCATGGCTTTTTGCAGATCACTTTCTATATCACCGCGAGGGCGGCTGCGGGTGAAACGCGGGAAAGCGCCGAGCAAGAGATTGTCAGTCACCGACATGGTGGCAAACACGCGCCGGCCTTCTGGCGAATGCGCGAGACCAGCCCTGGCGATCTTGTGGGAATCAAGCCCGGTGACATCTTTGCCAGCGAGGGTCACCGTGCCTTCTTTGGGTTTCAACATGCCTGATATAGCGCGCATGGTGGTGGTCTTGCCAGCACCGTTGGAACCTATCAGTGTGACGACTTTACCCTTGGGTACTTCCATGGAAATACCATGCAAGACTTCGACCTTGCCATAAGCCGCATGCAGATTTGAAATAGTTAACATTGCTCTCTCCTCAGGCTGCGGCAGTATCAGCGGTATCGGTCGTGTCAGCAATGCTGCCACCCAGATAGGCTTCAATGACTTTAGGGTCGGCTTGCACTGCAGCCGGTTTGCCTTCTGCAATTTTCTGACCAAAATCCAGCACAGTCACGGTATCGCAAATCGACATGACCACATCCATATGATGTTCGATAAGGATGATGGTGATGCCGTGTTCGCGTATCTTGCGTATGATGGCAATCAGATCCTTGATGTCAGGTGCAGTCAGGCCAGCAGCAGGTTCATCCAGCAACAGCAGTTGTGGATTGAGACCAAGTGCGCGGCCAATTTCGAGCAGGCGTTGTTTGCCATAAGGCAGATTGCGCGCCTCTTCATTGGCCAGGTCAGCCAGGCCCACAAATTGCAGTATGCTTGCTGCACGTTCCCTTGCCTGTTGCTCTTCACGCAGATAACGTGGGGTATGCAACATGGCATCACCCACATTGCTGCGGAAGGTATTGTGCAAGCCAACCAGGATGTTTTCTGTCGCCGTCATTTCACCAAACAATTGCACGTTCTGGAAAGTGCGCGCCACACCACCCAGTGCGATCGCCGATGGCGTGCTGCCAGAGATGACCTTGCCAGAAAACTCCACCACACCATCGGTAGGTTTATAAATGCCGGTCAGTACATTCATCATGGTGCTTTTGCCAGAACCATTGGGGCCAATCAAACCATGCACCGTCCCTTTATGGATTTGCAGATCAACCTGGTTCAGGGCTTTCAGACCACCAAATTGCATGAGGATTTTCCGGCCTGTCAGCAAGACGCCCATGCGGGTATCGCTGGCATGGACGATGGCATCGCCAGCCTTGCTGTCTTTACCGGCATTGATGATGAGATGCGTCTGCCCCTTACCCAGCAAACCGTTGACGAAACCAACGATACCATCCTGCAGGTAATACACGACGAACAAGGTCATCAAGCCAAAGATGGTCAGACGCCAGTCAGTGATGTTTTCCAGCTTGTAAGAGAACAAGGCCATGGCAACAGTCGCGACGACTGGCACCATGAGCTCCCTGACTGTCTTGCGTTTTTTGCTGATTGCCACGCCACCTGCAATGACGGCAATGACTGCAGCTACTGTAGCAATCTTGCGGAACAGTTCTATATCAGCCAGCAGCGATGGCAGCATCACGACAATCAAAGCACCCAGCAATGAGCCGGTACGAGTCTTGCGCCCGCCCATGATGACGGCCAGCAGGAACATGATGGTCAGCTCAAAGTTGTAGGTATTCGGCGAAATATATTCTTCTGAATACGCATACAGACTACCCGCCAAACCAGCCAGTGCAGCACTGATAACGAAGGCAATGACTTTGTATTTATAGACGGACACACCCATGCAGTCAGACGCGATAGGGCTATCACGCAAAGCCTGGAAAGCGCGGCCATAGTGGGAGCGTAAAACGCGGTGTACCACGACCAGTGCCAGTACCAGCATGATGGCAACCAGATAGAAGAAACCAACCTCACCCAGCTTTTGCCCAAATATGACAGGCTTGGTGAGTTTGATACCCATTGGGCCTTCAGTCAGGAAACTCATTTCATTGATGAGAATCTGGATGATGGTACCAAAGGCCAGCGTCACCATGGCCAGGTAAGGTCCGGTCACACGCAGTGCAGGCAGGGCCAGCAAGGCACCAAACAGGGCCGTAACGGCGATACTGCAAGGGATGGCGACAAATACCGACATGCCAAGCTTGTAGACCAGCACACCGGTCGTATACGAGCCTATGCCAAACAGGCCAGCATGGCCGAGTGATACCTGGCCAGTGTAACCAACCACGATATCGAGGCCAAACAGCAGGATGGCGTAGATCAGTATGGTCTCCGCCAGATGCAGGTAGTAGGGGTTATGCATGACCACAGGTGTCAGCGCCAGTGCGCCTATACCCAGGACGGAAAGAACGAGAGTCTGCTTATTCATTATCCGGACCTCACACTTTCTTGATGGCAGCTTTGCCAAACAAACCGGCAGGTTTGACGGCCAGCACCAGCAGCAGTAATACCAGGCCAGGTACTTCCTTGTAGCCGGTGGAGATATAGAAGCCAGTCAGGGTTTCAGCAATGCCCAGGATCAGGCCGCCGACGATAGCACCCACGCCGGAAGTCAGGCCGCCGATAATCGCTACGGCAAAGGCTTTCAGGCCCAGTGCCGAGCCCATGGTCGCACCTGTCAGTGTCAACGGTGCTACCAGCACGCCTGCGAAGGCAGCAGTAGCAGATGACAGCGCATAAGAGAAGGTGATGACCATGCTGGTATTGATGCCCATGAGGCCAGCTGCATCCCTGTCATTCGATGTTGCCACGACGGCTTTGCCGTAAATGGATTTGCGGTTAAAGAATTCAACCGCCAGCATCATTGCCAGTGCACCGATAACGACCACGACTTGCATGGCCTGCACGTTGGCACCAAACACCTGGAAAGGTGCAGCAGACAAGGGCGACGGAAAGGTCAGATCATCCTTGCCCCAGATATTTTCTGCGACGTTTTTAAAGATAATGGCGAGCGCGATGGTGGACATGATCCAGCCAAATTCGGACTTGATCTTGATGGCCGGGCGCACGCCTATCCATTCAACGACCATGCCTTGCAGGCCGCCAAAGATCAGTACTATTGGTATCATGAGCCAATAGTTCATATACGGGCCACCATGTACATTGCCAACCACGCTGAGGCCTACCAGGGCCCCCAGCATCAGGGCTTCACCCTGGCCGAAATTGAGTGTGCCTGAAGTCGCGAATGTGAGTTGATAGCCGAATGCGATGACAGCATAAATCATCCCCAGGGCAATGCCGCTGAAGACGAGCTGAAGTAATATTTCCATTTTTTCACCCGTGGAATGGCAACCCACCATATTTCACCAAGGGATATTGGTGAAACATGGCAGTTGTCTGTCTGAATAACAAGCCCAGCCACTTGCGGATGGCTGAGCCCGGGGCTAATTGAGGGCAGTGACTGGTGTCATGCCCTGACTTTTACTTAGCCTGGACGATCTGGCCGCCTTTGGCCAGGCCCATGACAGGCATGCCAGGTTTGATGGCCTCATGATCATCATGTGTAAAAGGCTTGTTATAGGTGGTGATCACGCCTTCGACTTTTTCATTCAGGTTTTCCAGTGCTTCGCGCACTTTGACACCGTCTGTACCACCGGCCTGCTTGATGGCTGCGGCCAGCAGGTAAATGGAATCATAGCCCTGTGCTGCAGACACGGCGGAAGGCATGCGGTCAACCTTGTAAGCCTTTTGATAGGCTTCGATGAAGGCTTTGCGTTTTGGTGTGTTTGGATCCTGGATGAAGGTTTGCGGCATGGTCGCGCCATCACCGTTTTTACCAGCGTTGTCGAGGAAGTTACCCATGGACAAAGTCCAGCTGCCGATGATAGGTACTTTCCAGCCCAGTTTTTCCATGCCGTTGGCGATTTGGGCCAGCTCAGGGCCAATACCGTAAGTCAGCACGGCTTGCGCACCGCCCTGCTTGGCTTTCAACAACTGAGGTGTCATGTCGACATCCTTGATATTGAATTTTTCTACGGCGACAGGTTTGATGCCTTTGGCACCCAGAGTTTTTTCCAAGTCTTCACGACCCAGTTGACCGTAGTTGGTCGAGTCAGCCAGGATGGCGACCTTGGTGAATTTATTTTTGACGACAGCTTCGTCCACAATCATGGCGGATTGTATGGTGTCATTGGCTGCCGTGCGGAAGATGTAATTATCCTTGTGTTCAGGTGCCACAAATTGCTTGGTCACCACACTGCCTGTCGCCACATTGTTGAGCACAGGTATTTTTGCTTCCTGGTAAAAACGCTGGGAAGCCAGTGCTACACCGGTATTGATATAGCCTACTGTAGCGACTACTTTTTCTTTGTTGATGAGCTCTTGCGCTACCTGTACGCCACGCTCATTTTTTGCTTCATCATCTCGTTCGACCAATTGCAACTGTCTGCCCAGCACACCACCTTTGGCATTGATTTCACTGACGGCCAGCTTGACGCCATCACGCATGGATACACCCATAGGGGCAGAACCACCAGTGAAAGGACCGGCAACACCAATTTTGATAGGCTCTGCTGCATTGCTGGCGGCAGCCATGCCCAGAACGATGGATGCGACTAGGGTTTTGACTTTGTATGACATCTTGGTCTCCTGATTTTTTATATAGGTACTTCAAAAAAATGAATTCATGAATTACCGCTATAAATTAACAGGAAAATGAAAAAAACTCAGGCTCCGTTCTACTTAAGTAAAACTACGCAAGTTTTGCAGAAAAGACGATGCACGGAGAGGGATAGCTGCGCAAAGCCTTATGTGGCAAGGCTTTGAAGATTACAGCCCATTTCTATTGACAGAAAATAGGGGTACAAATTGTGGCTGGAGGAAACTCTTTCAAGCTTGCGATGAAAGAATTTCATCCCATTTGCACGGGTTTCACCAAATGTGGTGAAACCCGTACAAAAAAACTGCAGAATTCTTGTAGGATAAAAATCAATGGCTTCACGGTACTCACAGAAAAGCGGGGATTTCCCCCCTGCCTGTGAGCGGAAGCATCAGCATGCCAACGACGCCACTGGATGCCGGATCAAGTCCGGCATGACGAGTTTGAGGCTGTGAGTTTTAATTGTGGTATCCGTGTTGAGAAGCTGCCTTTTGATCTGCTGCCCAATGCACAGCCACATCTATCGCCAGCAAGCAGCCTCCATATTGTCAGGCCAGACTTGATCTGGCATCCAGCGTTGTTAAGCCGTATCGCTTTGCAGAGGAAATGCGTTGTCCTGCCATCCTGGCTTGCGTGTAAGCGCCTTATTTCAACAGGCTGAAGACTTTACTGATGGCTTTGCTGCCCGCACCCAGTGGGTCCTGCCGTATGGCTTTTTCTTCTTCGGCTATCATCAGGAACAGGGCATCCATGGCTTTTTGAGTGACATAGCCTTCGACCGTCGCTTCTTGCTGCGACACTGCACCAAATTTCTGTGCCTGCCCCATGATGCTATTGTATTTGGATGACAGACCTGCCTTGTCGGTTACGCCTTTGACCAAGGGCAAGAATTTTGCGCTTAAAGGGGTGGAAGTTTTTTCCCTGAAAAAATCTGTCACTGAGGTTTCACCACCGGTCAGGATATTCTTGGCGTCAGTCAGGCTCATGGATTTGACGGCATTCACCAGCAAAGGCTTGGCCATGGGCACGGCAGATTCAGCGGCGCGGTTCATGGAAACCACCAGTTCATCGAGTTGCTGGCCCTTGCCTGTCATTTGCAGTATCGGACGGGCTTTTTCGAGTATGGACGGGAGTTGTATCTTGACCTTGTCATTATTCAGGAAACCGCCATCGACACCCAGCTTGCTTACTGCCGCCGCGGAGCCTTTATCAAGTGCAGCTTTCAAGCCAGTGCTGGCATCCTGGTTGCTGAGATCGGCAAAAGAGATGGCGTGTGCTGTTGCAGTTGCGACCACCAGGCTGCTGGCGAACAGCAGGCGGGTAAATAAAGTTGAAATGGATGACATGGCTTTCTCCTGGTAAAGAGTTGATATTCTATACAAAGCCCAGTGTATATCCTGACTTTAAAAGTACAAATTATGTAAATCCTGACCAGAAAGCAGATGTGCAACTTATTCTAAATCTCATCAACCATGTAAAGGCGCCTGTGTTCACGCATGGCATAGCGGTCAGTCATACCAGCGATGTAATCGGCGATTTTCCTGGCTTGTAATTGTGGGTCCTGGTTGTCTTGCCTGTGAACCTGATAGTCAGTGGGCAAGAGATTAGGCTCGGCATGCAGGGCATCAAATAATTCTCTGATGGTGCGCCTGGCTTTGAAGGTCATGCGATTGACCTGGTAATGACGGTAGAGGTTTTCAAACAGGAATTGCTTGAGGTCTTGTGCCTCCTGAAACATGCTGTCTGAAAAGGCAATCATTCTTTCCATCTGGCGCACGTCATCCACCGTAGCAGGCGCACACTCCTGGATTTTTTTTGCCGAGGTCTCAATCAGATCAACGATGAGGGTATTGATCATGCGACGTATGGTTTCAGCGATGCCGCGACGGCCACTGATGCCAGGATAGGTAGCATCAACAATGGCACGATGACGCGCGTAGATATCTACTTCCAGCAATTGCGACTCCAGCAGCAGGCCGGAACGCAGGCCATCATCGATATCGTGATTGCTGTAGGCGATGGAATCTGCCAGATTGGTGACTTGTGCTTCCAGCGTGGGCCGTTGTTTATCAATGAAGCGCTGGCCCACGTCACCCAGCAATCGGGCATTGGTGATGGAGCAGTGCTTGAGTATGCCTTCACGGGTTTCGTAGGTCAGGTTAAGGCCGTCAAAAGCGCCGTAGCGCTCTTCCAGCTCATCGACCACTCGCAGGCTTTGCAGATTATGTTCGAAGCCGCCAAAGGGCTTCATGCAGGCATTCAACGCGTCCTGGCCTGCGTGACCGAAGGGAGTGTGGCCGAGATCATGCGCCAGCGAGATAGCCTCTACCAGGTCTTCATTCAAATGCAGGTTGCGTGCTATCGAGCGGCCTATCTGGGCAACTTCCAGGCTGTGGGTGAGACGGTTGCGGAACAGGTCACCTTCGTGATTGACGAAGACCTGGGTCTTGTATTCAAGGCGGCGAAATGCGGTGCTATGGATGATGCGGTCACGGTCGCGCTGGTATTCACTGCGCGAGGAAGAAGATTCTTCAGAGCAACGCCGCCCTCGCGAGCTGGCTGACTGTGCAGCATAGGGGGCGAGGTGGGCGTCGGTAAACATGGTGTTAATTGCTGATGCTGCTGCGCAGGGTTTGCAACAAAATCTCTTTGGGTACTGTGGTGATATGTGCCTGCCCCAGAGGTTTCAATAAAATGAACTTGATTTTACCGCCTTCATTTTTCTTGTCGACTTCCATCAATTCCAGCCAGCGTTCTTCACCAAGGTCAGGTGCAATACTCGGCAAGCCTGCCGCTTCCACCACTTGCTTGATACGGGTTCTGGTCACGTAATCGATATAGCCCAGGCGGCAAGATAAATCAGCAGCCATGACCATGCCACAGCCCACTGCTTCGCCATGCAACCACTTGCCATAGCCCAGTCCAGATTCTATGGCGTGGCCAAAGGTATGGCCGAAATTGAGGATGGCACGCAGGCCACCTTCACGCTCGTCCTGGCGGACTATATCTGCCTTGATTTCGCAAGAACGCAAAATCGCATGCGTGAGTGCCTTGGCATCCTTGGCGCGCAAGGCAGGCATATTGGCTTCTATCCAGTCAAAGAACACAGGATCAATGATCGCACCATGCTTGATGACTTCTGCCAGACCGGCAGAGAGTTCATTGTCGGGCAGGCTTTGCAGGCTGCCTATATCGGCTATCACTGCCTCGGGCTGGTAAAACGCCCCTATCATGTTCTTGCCCAGCGGGTGGTTGATGCCAGTCTTGCCACCGACTGACGAATCAACCTGGGACAGCAAGGTGGTAGGAATTTGCACAAAAGGCACGCCGCGCATATAGGCCGAGGCGGCAAAGCCTGTCATGTCACCGATGACACCACCACCAAGTGCCAGCAAGGTGGTTTTTCTATCGCATTTATTTGCTAGCAGGGCATCAAAGATCAGCATCAGGCTGGCCCAGTTTTTTTGCTCTTCGCCATCGGGCAACACTACTGACAATACTTCCTTGCCAGCGGCGCGCAAGGCGGCTTCGAGCGTAGCAAGATACAGGGGTGCGACTACGGTATTGGTGACGATGACAGTTTTCTTGCCCTTGATTTTTGATTGTAGAAACTGACTGTCGGATAACAGGGAGCTGCCTATCGCGATGGGATAGCTGCGCTCACCAAGATCCACATTCAGGAGCGTAGTGCTGGTACTGGTGCTGGCGTTACTTTCTGCTGACATAGTTGTTTTGCTATTGCTAAGTAGGGCATCAGGAATGTCGAGTAATTTTTCCTGAGCTAATTTGTCCAATACGGTTTGCACCAAAAACTGTACATTGGGCCTTCCGGTCTCAATGCTGATATGGGCAACTTCCTGGTAGAGGGGGGAACGCTGGGACTCCAGCTCTTCGAGTTTCTTGCGCGGGTCTGCGGTGCGCAAAAGGGGGCGGTTCTTGTCGTGACGGGTACGCTGCAAAATGCTGTGTATACCTGCCCGCAAATAAATGACAATGCCGCGTTCATGCAGATATTTACGGCTCTCTGCATTCAACACGGCACCACCACCTGTAGCTAAAACTATGTTTTCTTGCCCAGTCAGATCACGAATCACATCCGCTTCCCGCTGTCGGAAACTAGCTTCGCCTTCAATCTCAAAAATCACGGGGATCGAGACACCGGTTCGTGCCTCAATTTCGTGATCAGTATCAATGAAACGCTTATTTAGTTTTTTTGCCAGGGCCCGGCCAACCGTGGTTTTGCCGGAGCCCATCAGGCCTACTAGAAAAATATTCTTCAAAACTGTTTACCTGGCTTATGACTTTTGCTGAACTCCCCAGAGCCTGAGGCTCTGGAGAATATAACTGGTTCGAAGCAAATAAACAGCTATTGTGTAGAAATTTTCCGCTTCAGGCAAACCTTTCCAGCCGTATTAACAGCCAGCACCACCATTCAAGTCTTTAATGGTCATGACACTGGTTGTTGTTGCGTTCACGCTATCCTTGACTGTGATAGTTACTGCAGTATCTGCAGCAACACAACGTGCACCCAAAGTACCCAGGCTGACATTTATTGTACGACCATTGAAAGTCAATGGATTAACAGGATCAGGACTGGTGCCATCCACTGTAGACAACAGAGTATTGCTTGTGAACACCTGGAACGGACCATTACCACCGGAGATAGTCAAAGGAATCACTGCCGTATTGGTTTCATTGATATTCCATGCTACCGGGCTCAAGACCATATTGGACGTTTGAGCAGCAATACTAATAGACACAGCCGAGACAGTTCCTTTAGCGTCGGTTACAACCACGCTTGTGGTGCCGATGCGCGCCAGGAGCACTGTGATATTACCTGCACCACTCAGAGCCGCTCCACTTGTAATAGTTCCATTTGCAGGGATGCTGGACACAGCGGTATAAGGTGCACTACCACCATCTACACGTATGGTAACTGTATCCCCTACAAAGCCGCTAATAGTGCCTGGTGCTACGGACAAGGGTGAATTGACGCCAGAAATCACATTAACAACAACGGTCAGAGGTGTACCCAAATTATCCACTATCCTGACTGTTGCAGTGCCTGCCGCAACACCTGTAATGGTCATCGCACTACCAGAAATTGCCACTGTTGCCACTTTAGTATCACTGCTGCTCGCTGAGTATGGTGAGCTACCGCCACCTATGACATAGGTAGGAGCGGCACCAGGAGCGAGAGTGATGGTACCAGGAGCAGATGTGTACAGAGGCACAACAGCACCAGCACCCACATTAACGATAATAGTTACAGGAATACCAGCAGCATCTTTTACTACGATGTTTGCAGTTCCTGTCGCGATACCCGTAATAGTGAAGTTGGAACCTGTCAGCGTAGCTGTTGCGATACCGACATTGCTGCTGCTGATGGAATAAGGTGCAACACCACCACCAATTTGGTACGCAGGGCTGGCACCAATTGCAATAGTTACTGTGCTTGGCGCTGTTGTAAATATAGCATTAACAGTGCCGGAACCCAGGGTAATGCTTAATGGAATGACATCCCCGGCAGCATCACGCAAGACCACAGTTGCTGTACCAGAGGCAACACCAGTCAGTGTCAGATTATTTCCTGATACCGCTGTCGTCACGACAGCAGTGTTACTGCTAGTGGCCGTATATGGAGCACTACCGCCACCGAGAACATAAGTACCGGAGCCGTTAGCTGTCAATGTAATAGCAGTAGGAGCTGTTGTATAGAACTTGGCACCAGAGCCAACTGTCACAGCGATTGGTGAAATCTGACCATTACTGTCACGGACTACTACCTGTGCGGTACCAGCAGAAATACCAGTAATAGTAAATTTATTTCCATTGATACCTACAGTTGCTATTTGCGTATTACTGCTGGAAATGGTGTATATCTGACTACCGCCGCCTATCGTGAAAGTAGGAGTAGAAGTACCGATGCCAACTACCAGGGCCGCAGGCGCCGACGTAAACAAATCTGCAGTCGAACCTACTGTTACTTTAATAGTAACATTGCCAGTTGTAGCATCACGAATGACAACACTGGCAGTACCGACGCTAACGCCAGTAATAGTCAGCTTGGTACCAGAGATGGAGGCCGTAGCTACCGCAACATTGCTGCTGCCTACAGTATATGGACCAGCGCCACCACCAACTGTATAAGTTGTTGCAGCACCAACACCCAGACTAATGTCGCCTGCAGCAGTGGAGAATAAAGGATCTGCTGAACCTACTGTCACGTTAATGTTGACTACGCCACCAATAGTATCCTTGACACTCACTACCGTCTTACCGCCAGTAACACCAACAATGACGAAGCGATTGCCTGAAGAGACAACTTGCGCGATTGCTGAATTACCGCTAGTCACAGCATAGACGGCACTACCGCCACCGATAGTGAACTCTGAAGATTGCGCGCCTACACCCACGATGACATCGCTTGGGGCTGTGGTGAACAAGTCCAGTCCAGTGCCGACCTTCACACTTATAGTAACAAATGCACCAGTTGAGTCTTTGACGGTCACGGTGGCTGAACCACCGCCACTGCCGGTGATAGTCAGAGTAGTACCGGATATGCTGACTGAAGCAGCCGCAGTACTACTGTTGGCCTGATAACCTGGAATACCGCCACCTATAGTGAACGTCTGGCTCGCACCAGGAGCGATTGTAATACTATCAGGCGCAGTAGTAAAAAACTTGACGTTGGTAGTGGAGCCTGGTGAACCACCACCGCCACCACAAGCCGTCAGGCCAATAAGTAAGAGTAATGCGAATAGACCGCGAATATACTTCATCATGAAACACCTATAATTTTACGAACTCAGGAAATCGGTTTGCATATGATCAATATGCTTTCAACATCATATACGGCTATTGTTTACCACTGAATTTTTCAGCAATAATTTTGGGGGTAATAAAAATCAACAGCTCAGTTTTGTCATTGGTACGTCCAGTAGACTTGAACAAATTCCCAAACAGGGGCAAATCACCGAAAAATGGAACTTTGGTAATATTGTCACGCTCAGTTTGCTGGAAAATACCACCAAGCACTACAGTACCGCCATTTTCAACCAAAACAATGGTTTTTACTTCTTTGGTATCGATCGCAAAACCAGCCCTGGTTTCTTGCCCGACACTGTCCTTGTGTACATCAACATCCAGAATTACATTGCCATCAGGTGTAATTTGAGGCGTCACTTCCAGTCGCAAAGATGCTTTACGGAAGAAGATGGAAGTTGCGCCACTGGAAGTAGCTACCTGGTAAGGCAACTCAGTACCTTGTTCTATCGATGCTTTCAACTGATCGGCAGTGACTACTCTGGGGCTGGACACTATTTTACCTTTACCGTCAGCTTCCAATGCAGACAGCTCCAGATTCAGGAAGCGGTTGGCTGCCGATGAAAACAAGCTTACTGCCAGACTGCCTGGATTTAAACCATTAATCCCTGATGCTGGCAAATTAACAAACTGGCTATTTGGTGCATAACTTGCATCGGTAGGTTTTGCTGTACCTTGTTGCTCGCCCAAGCCAAGATAATTACCTGTCAGACCAACACGCTGGTTACCGGCGACCTGATAGCCAACATCACCACCACGAAAACCGCGCATATCCAGGAAACCCAGTTTTGCGCCAAGGCTCTTGCTGAACTTGTCATCGGCCTCGACTATACGGGCCTCGATCAAAACCTGCCTGGAGGCAATATCGGTTTTTGCAATTAATCTGCGCACTTCTTCCAGTTTGGAAGAGATATCAGTTACAAACAACTGATTGGTACGTGGTTCAATCACCACACTACCCCGCTTTGACAACATGCGATTAGTCGTTCCGCCTTCGTCTCCAAAAACTTTCTTGAAGGATTCAGCTTTTTGATAATTCAACTGGAATGATTCTGTTTTTAAAGGCTCCAATTCTGCGATTTGCGCCTTTTGTTCCAGCTCCAGCTTTTCTTTAGTCAGCAATTCTTCTTTAGGTGCGATCCAGATGACAGAACCATTCTTGCGCATATCCAGCCCTTTGGATTGCATGATGATATCGAGGGCATGGTCCCATGGCACATCTTTCAGACGCAAGGTAATCGTGCCATTGACGGTATCACTGGCGATCACATTCAAGCCACTGATTTCCGCAATAATCTGCAAGATGGCACGAACTTCGATGTTCTGGAAGTTGAAAGACAAACGCTCACCACGATAACCCTGCGTACCTTGGGTTAACTTATTTGGATCTTCCTTGATAGGCTTGACCTCAACAACAAATTGAGTATCACTCTGGTAGGCACTATGTTCCCACAAACCTGTAGGCTCAATGACCATACGGACATTCTCACCAGATGGTGTAGTGGTAATGAGTTGCACCGGAGAACCGAAATCTGTGACATCAAGACGGCGGCGCAGCGTTTCCGGCAAACTGACTTTAAGAAAATCAACGATGATTTTCTGGCCTTGTTGACGAATGTCCACCGCCACCTGATCCAGCGGCAAGTCGATGACAACCCTGCCCTCGCCATTACTGCCGCGACGGAAATCGATATCACGCAACAGACGTTTTCCTGTGGTAACCGGCTGCACAACAGCAGGCAAGCCTTGTGAATTAACAGCAGTTGCAACACCACCTGAAGCATCTATCGTCACAATCAATGAATTGCCGTCTAACGCGGTAGCGTAGTTTAGAGATTTATTAAGATTGAAAATAACGCGCGAACGACCTGCTGCCTCAACCACATTGATGGCACGCAAGTCTCCCATATTCATTTCGAAAGCTGTCTTGCCAGTGTTATTGCTGACATCAGCAAAGTCCAGTGCTATCCTCGAAGGATTGGCGATGGAAAAACCAACCGGCACTTTTTGCAAAGGCTGCTTCAAGGTGATTTTCACAATAATGTTGGCACCCTGCTGATTTGCCGTCAGCGATTCTATGGAGTTTGTTTGTGCAAACGCTGCACTACAAAAACCTAGCAAAGCAAATAAAATAAATTTAACCAATTTGGCGCCCCTTTTACTTGTATTTATCAACGCATTCATTTCTTAGCCTCCTGCAACTCTAACTTGGTCTGGCGCTCAGTCCAATCACCTGCTGCGTCCTGGACTGTTTCCTTGATTTCGATTTCGCCTTCAACGATCTTGGTAATCAGTCCGTAATTTTGCCCCAGATAAGCACCCAACTTGACCTGATAAACTGTTTTATCCACTTGCACCAAGCCATAGACCATTTTATTTTTCTCTATCGTCCCTACCATCTTCAAGGAATCCAGAGGAAACGCTTCCAGCGCCTCCCTGGGCCTGTCTGGATTAGGGGCTTGAATACCATTACCTGAGGCCGCCTTCAAGCGAGCAAGAACCACCAGCAACTTGGCTGGATCAAATGGCTCTATCTCACCTTTTCCAGCATAAGAGAAAGGTGTATATACTTTAGGTGGATTGATTTTCGGGATCACAGCCTTAGCCTGTTTTTGCTCCGCATCCATCCATGCTTTCAACTCCGTTTCCTCTGCCTCACCACATGCAGACAAGGACAAAGTCAGCATTACACAAACTGTCGGCCTAATGAGAATCTTCATCATTTCTTAGGCTCCTTTTTCTTCTTATCAGCCTGATCCTGAACCTCATCCTTATTGAGATAGCGGAAAGTTTTTGCCGTCACGTCCAAGGTCAATCCGCCGTCTTTCGAGGTGGTGATACCGAGATTATTCAGCGTCACAATCCTTGGCAACTTGGCGATATCGCCAACAAACTGCCCCAGATCATGATAACTACCCTGGATCTTGATAGCGATAGGCAATTCAGCATAATAGTCTTTGACTGCAGGTGAACCTGGTTTAAAAGAATCAAACTGCAAACCACGCCCAGTACCAGCCAGATTAATATCTGCCAACAAAGCAGCCATTTCAGCCTGGCTAGGCAGTTGTTTTTCCATGGTGGCGACATACTGCTGCACCAGCTTGCGCTGCTCTTTCAGGGCATCCAGGTTGATCGCTTGTTGCAGCTTGGACTTATACTCAGCCCTGAGCTTAACTTCTTCAGCCTGCCCGGTTTCGATGGCCTGCATCTGCCCATCCCATTGCACAAACCACCCCAAAGCAACTACGGCAATTAACACAGCTACTGCCGAAGCGACGCGCGGCGCAATTGGCCAAAGACCAGGATGAAGTCCACTTAGACCTTGAAACTGGGCATTAACAGACTGACCAATTTCATTCAGATTAATCGCCATTTACAATCTTCCGTTGTATTGCATATTATTACGCTCTAAGGCGTACCAGGGGTTTTAACTGTTTGAACAGCCTGAGATGCAGCAGTCTGGGACGCAGCAGCCTGAGATGCCGCATCTTCTTTCTCACGAGGGCGCTTTATGCTTACATTCACTTGGAATTCGTAAACTTTTTTAGATTCTTTACCAGTGACCAAGGCTGCAGAATGGATATCATCAAGGTCAGGCTTATACATCCACTCTGACTTGGTACCCAGGTTTCTGATAAATTCAGCAACCCTGTCTTGAGACTGCGCATTGCCATTCAGGACGACTTTTTGCCCTTCTTGTTTCAGAGTGCGTAAATAAACACCTTCTGGCGTCAATTTGACAAGCTCATCCAGCAAATAAACCGGTTGATTCCTGTCACCCTGCAAATCTTCTACCGCTTGCTGCCGTGCTTTCAAGCCATCAATTTCTTGTCGCAGTGTCGCAATTTCTTTTATGCGATCATCGAGTTTGGCATTTTCTTTCTTGATGAAAGCATTCTTATCATTTTGGGTGCTCAACTCCCTTGAAAAGTAAGCACTAACCACCACAACAATCAAGGCGCCAAAAATTGCTGACAATAATAAGAAACCATAAAAGTCACTTTTTAACTGCTTGCGCTTTTCTTCCCTGTGCGGCAGGAGATTAATTTTGATCATTAGCCAAATCTCCGCAATGCCAAACCACAAGCAACCATGTAAGCAGGGGCGTCTATGCGCAAGGTTTTTTCATTCACACCAGAACCCAACTCCATTCCTTTAAACGGACTGACCACTGCAGTGGAAATCTTGGTACGCTCGGCAATAATATCGACCAATCCAGGGATTACTGCACAACCACCAGACAGATAGATCTGGTCCACTCGGGTATAGGGTGTGGAAGTGAAGAAGAATTGTATGGCCCGCGTCACTTCCAAAGCTGCACTTTCAAGGAAGGGCTCAAGCAATTCCATTTCATAGGTATCGGGCAAATCGCCATTTTTCTTTTTAATTTCTGCTTCTTCGGCAGACAAGCCATAATTCCTGACGATATCCTGAGTCAGTTGCGCACCACCAAATTGCTGCTCACGCTCATAAATAACTTCACCATTCAAAATGATAAAGATATAAGTACGTTTGGAACCTACCTGGAAAACTGCGTAAATCTGGTCTTTACCACCATTTGCCTGCTGATCGATCAGACGTGACACAGCAGCACGCGCAGCATAGGATTCAATATCCATAACTTTGGCTTGCAAACCCGCGGCCTGAATGACGGCTACACGATCTTCAATTTTTTCTTTTCTCGACGCAGCAAGCATCACTTCTATATCTTCTTCCGCATTTGCCGCCGGCCCCAGCACACAAAAATCCAGGCTGACTTCATCCATGGAAAAAGGTATGTACTGACTAGCCTCAGACTCGACTTGCACTTCTAATGCCTGTTCGGTCAAGGTTCCGGCGAGTATGATTTTTTTGGTAATGACGGCTGAAGCCGGCATTGCCATTGCTACGTTCTTTGCCGAGGTTCCGCTTTTCTTAACCAGTTTGCGAACCGCCTCGGTCACTTGTTCAATATTCTCGATATTGCCATCCAGCACCGCCCCTTTAGGCAGTGGTTCAGAGGCATAACGCTCAAGTCGATACGACTTGTTGCTTCCTTCCGAAAGTTCAACAAGCTTGATATCGAGAGAGCTGATATCCAGACCAAATAGTGGCGGATTTTTTCTGCCGAGCAACGAAGCCAGATCTAAAGCCAAGAATATCCCCTCACGATTACATCATCATTTCAATTTACACAAAATTACATGTGCGAATCATTCTATTGCCAAAAATAAATTGTCTTTAAAAACCGCTATTTACGAGACAATCATCCAAGCTTACATGAAATCCTAGCAATAAGACTGGCATTGGTAAAGCAATTTCCACGCAGCACTACCCCTATGCGTTGCCAAATATCCACGTATATCAAGAATATTCTGAAAATTTGCTTACAAATCCGTCTAAGCGCCGGTCGTCTCATGCCCACCGAAGGCGGCTATAATGTCCGCTGCCTTATTTACAATTAGCCGCTATGTCAGAACAAAATAAAGAGCCCGACAATCTCCCTGAGCCACAAAAACGCTCTACAGGAAAGCTTTTGGCCCGCATTGTACTCGGAACTACGGGTGTTTTATTCGGATTAGTTGTATCAGGAGTACTTATTGTCGGTTTTGCGCTGACCATGGCCTACCCTAACTTGCCTGAACTGGACTCGATTACCAGTTACCGTCCCAAGATGCCTTTGCGGGTTTTTTCGGCAGATAATATGCTGATCGGCGAGTTCGGTGAAGAGCGCCGTAATGTCGTGCGCTTCAAGGATATCCCTGAAATCATGAAGAAAGCCGTGCTGGCGATTGAAGATGACCGCTTCTATGAGCATGGCGGCGTGGATTACCTGGGCATCACCCGTGCGACCCTGCACAATCTGACTGGCGGTGCCAAGCAAGGCGCATCGACCATTACCCAGCAAGTTGCCAGGAATTTCTTCCTGTCCAGTGAGCAGACTTTCAAACGCAAGATTTATGAAATCCTGCTGGCCTGGAAGATAGAACAAAATCTCAGCAAGGACCAGATCCTGGAAATCTATATGAACCAGATTTATCTGGGACAGCGCGCTTATGGATTCTCTTCTGCGGGACAAATTTATTTTGGCAAGGATTTGAAAGACCTGACCATTGCCGAAGCAGCCATGCTGGCAGGCTTGCCAAAAGCGCCATCTGCCTATAACCCGGTAGCCAATCCAAAACGCGCGACAGTCAGACAACAATACATTTTGCAAAGGATGCGCAATCTTGGCTACATCACCGAGGCGCAATATGAGCAGGCAAAGAATGAGGAACTGGTCACCAAGACAGATAGCGGCCAGTTTGGCATCCATGCCGAATATGTTGCAGAAATGGCGCGTCAACTGGTGTATGACCAGTTCAAGGAAGAAACCTATACCCGCGGCCTGAATGTATACACCACGATTACCAAGGCCGATCAGGATACTGCCTATCTGGCCCTGCGTCGCGGCGTCATGGATTATGAAAAACGCCATGGCTATCGTGGACCTGAAGCCATCATCGCCATCCCTGATGGCAAGGAAGCGGCTGAAGATGCCATAGAAAAAGAACTGGCCGAGCATAGCGACAGCGATGACTTGCAAGTGGCCATGGTACTTGAAGCAACACCCAAGCTGGTGCGGGCAGTCTTGTCATCGGGCGAAGAAATCCGTATCGAAGACGCTGGCCTGACGTTTGCCGCCAGCGGCTTGTCGGCCAAGACCCCGGCGAATAAACGCATACAGCGCGGTGCGGTCATTCGTGTAGTGCTGGAAGGCAAGAGCTGGGCCATCACGCAAATGCCGGAAGTGCAATCCGCCTTTGTTGCGGCCAATACGACGGATGGCGCCATCCGTGCTCTGGTCGGTGGCTTTGATTACAACCTGAATAAATTCAATCACGTCACTCAAGCCTGGCGTCAGCCTGGCTCCAGCTTCAAGCCATTTATTTATTCTGCTTCCCTGGAAAAAGGCTTGTCACCTTCCACCATCATCAATGATGAACCTATCAGCTTTGATGCGGGACAAACTGGTGGCCAGGCATGGGAACCCAAGAATTATGATGGCAAGTATGAAGGCCCGATGACCATGCGCCGTGGCCTGACCAGATCCAAGAACATGATCTCTATTCGCATCCTGCACAGGATAGGTGCGAAATATGGCCAGGAATATACCAGCCGCTTTGGCTTCCTGCCTGAGAAAAATCCGCCTTACCTGACCCTGGCCCTGGGTGCAGGTGCTGTCACACCTTTGCAAATGGCCGGTGCCTATTCAGTGTTTGCCAATGGCGGCTACAAGGTCAACCCTTATCTGATTTCCAAAATCACTGATAGCAATGGGCAATTGCTGGTGCAAACCAAGCCAGACATGGCAGGTGATGAAGCCAATCGCGTCATCGATGAACGCAATGCCTTCCTGATGGACAGCATGATGCGCGACGTGGTCAAAATGGGTACAGCAACCAAGGCACTGATACTGAAGCGCCCGGATATCGCTGGCAAAACCGGTACGACCAATGATTCTTTTGATGCCTGGTTTGCTGGCTATCAATCCAAAGTCGTAGGCATTGCCTGGATAGGCTTTGATCAACCCAGGAACCTGGGCAATAAAGAAACCGGTGGTGGCCTGGCGCTGCCTATCTGGATAGGCTATATGCAAAAAGTCTTGAAGGATTTCCCTATAGAAGAAAGACCGGTACCGAAAGGCATTATTGCGGTGGACGGTGATTATTACTATGCAGAAAATCCACCCGGATCAGGAGTCAGCACGCTGGCACCACCCCTGACCGTCATAGAAGAATAAGTCTTCAGATCAGCGACCTTGTTCCTGCGCTACGCGGGACAGGGTCGCAAACAATTCAGAACCATCGCGGGTATTGAGCCAGTGCTGTCCATCATACTTATAATGGAAGCCACCGCTACGCGCAGCCACCCACATCTCTTGCATCGGTGCCTGGCTGTTAATGATGATTTTTGAGTTGGTATCGATAAATTCCACCGTCAATACATTGCCACTACGGCTGCATTCGACATCGTATTCATCATTTTCAAAGGCTTGCTCAAATAATTCCTCCACTTGCCGCAAGCAAGTATCTGCCAGTACCAGGAATTCAGATTCAGTCATGCTACACTCCAGCGTCTTAATATGTAAAAACGCCATTCTATACGGTGTTCAGGGAATACAAGATGCGCAAACTGATTAGCCTATTTTTCATCATGTCTTTATTGACAGCATGCGGCCAAAAAGGTCCGCTGGTGATGCCAGCCAAACCTGCCCCTATACCAGCCAGCAGCACAGCACCTCAGCACTGAGAATTTCCCTCATCGGGACGTAAGGCAATCGGGCCAGCCGATGCAGGCACACAGCCCTGCACACCGTGAAAGATTGCCGCGATATTGGCCATATCCTGTTCGCGCTCACCTGTCAGCTCAAGATAATCGACCAGAGCGACTTCGCGTTTGACGAAGTCAAACGAGGCACAACCCAGCGGCACTTTTGCCGTTGTCGCAATATGATAAAAACCGCTGCGCCAATAGGGTTTATGGCTGCGCGTACCTTCAGGCGTGATTGCCATCCAGTACCAGTCAGAACGATTGATTTTTTCTGCCAGACGGGCAATTGCCCCGGTGGATGTGCCGCGTTCCACGGGTTCACCACCCAGGTAACGCACCAGCCTGCCAATGGTCGCTCCCGTCACACCTTCAAACAGGGAAGACTTCGCGATAAAGTGAAAAGGCATGCCTATCGCCAGCTTGGCCAGCACACCGACGACAAAATCCCAGTTGGACGTATGCGGATAAACGATGATGACACCACGCGGACCAGGCAAGGGCCGATAGCGTACGCGCCAGCCAACTATACCCAGGATACTGATGGCGACACGCTGGGTACGCGTCGCTACGGTGTTCTTTTCGAGTAAATAATCTGCCATGTTCTATGCACGTGAGCAGGTCTTTGCCTGCATTCTTCAAATGCGCGATTATGCCGCGAAGAAATATGCGATGTAAAACAGGATCAATGTGCGCCTGCAGCATGAAATTCAGCTTGCAGGCAGGGTTCAGGCTCCAGTGGCAACGGCAGAGTCACGGCCAGACCAGCGCCACCAAAGACGTATCATGAGCAAAGCAGCAACGATGATGCCAAACAGCACTGGCTGGGAAAAATCATGCTTGCCCGCTTTCATCCAGAAGTAGTGCAACACGCCCAGTGGAACTATCACATAGATCAATCTATGCAACCACTGCCAGCGCTTGCCGCCCAGTCTTTTGATCATGCCATTGGTACTGGTCGCAGCCAACGGGATCAGCAAAACAAAGGCAATGAAACCGACAGTGATAAAGGGCCGCTTGATCACATCTTTCCACATTTCTGCGACATCAAAGAAATGATCGAACCAGAGGAAAGTCATGAAATGCAGGAAGGCATAAAAGAAGGCGTACACGCCCAGCATACGGCGGCAGCGTATCAGCCAGGGCATGTGCAAGAGCTTGCGCAATGGCGTCACTGCCAGAGTCATGCACAGGAAATACAGGGTCCAGTCGCCGGTATTACGGGTAATAAATTCAACCGGATTTGCCCCCAGCTTATCCAGAAACACAAAGCTGACCAGCCGGATAAACGGCAAGAGCGCCAGGATAAACAAGACTATCTTGAAGCGGGAAACCTGCTTATTGGTAAGCAACATAGGGCGTGTATCCTAGAAAAACTTTTTCAAGTCCATGCCAGAATACAGCGACGCCACTTCGCTATAGCCATTGAACATCAGCGTCTTGCGCTTGCGGGCAAACAGGCCATCTTCACCAATACGGCGCTCGGTCGCCTGCGACCAGCGCGGGTGATCGACATCCGGGTTCACATTCGAATAAAAACCGTATTCGCTGGGTGCAGCAATATTCCAGGCCGTGCGCGGCTGGTCTTTGACAAAGCGGATCTTGACGATGGATTTGGCTGATTTAAAACCATATTTCCAGGGCAAGACCATGCGTACCGGTGCGCCATTCTGATTGGGTAAGACTTCGCCATACATGCCAAAGGTCAACAAGGCCAAAGGATGATTGGCTTCATCCATGCGCAGGCCCTCTACATACGGCCATTCCAGCACGGGGCTGCGCAAGCCTGGCATTTGCTTTTTGTCTTCGAGGGTAACGAATTCAATATATTTGGCATTGCCAGTGGGCTCGACTTTTTTGATCAGGTTGGAGAGTGAATAGCCTGTCCACGGTATCACCATGGACCAGCCTTCTACGCAACGCAATCGGTAGATACGCTCTTCCAGCGGGGCCAGTTTCATCAGGCTGTCCAGGTCCAGCGTCATTGGCTTTTTGACTTCACCTTCTATGCTGACAGACCATGGGCGTGGCTTGAGTGTGTGAGCAGTCACTGCCGGATCGGCCTTGTCAGTACCGAACTCATAGAAATTATTGTAAGTCGTTGCGTCTTTGTAGGCTGTCTTCTTTTCCACCAGGGCATAGGCAGAATTGAGGTTGGCTGCCAGTTTTTGTGCGCCTGCATTTTGGGCAAAAGCGGCGCGATTAGCCATTTCAAACAGAGCAGTACCAGCGATGGAACCCACCGCCATCTTGCGGATAAAATCGCGACGCGCCTCGAATACCTCGCGGGGTGTGATTTCAGAAGAATAAGGCAGGTCTATGCCATTGGGACTACGTTTGATCAGCATGGTGGACTCCGTGGTTGAGACTGGCGCAACGATCATTTGACATCACCGTCGCGCCCTAGTTTCTCATGAGTCGCAGAATCCTGCTGATCCTTACAAATTTAACGCAAATTTACAATAAAACTTACAGCGTGCCGTAAGAATGCAGACCGGACAGGAACATATTCACGCCCAGGAAAGCGAAAGTAGTCACCAGCAAGCCTACCAGCGCCCACCAGGCAGCAACCTGACCACGCAAACCCTTCATGAGACGCATATGCAACCAGGCCGCATAATTGAGCCAGACGATCAGTGCCCAGGTTTCTTTCGGGTCCCATGACCAGTAGCCACCCCAGGCTTCAGCGGCCCACAGGGCACCGAGAATAGTGGCAATAGTAAAGAAGGCAAAGCCCACGGCAATCGCCTTGTACATGACATCGTCCAGCACTTCCAGAGCAGGCAGGCGGTCAACCAGATAGCCTTTGGACTTGAGCAAATAAGCCACAGATACCATGGCTGCCAGGGCAAAAGTGCCATAACCAATGAAGTTGGCGGGTACGTGGATTTTCATCCACCAGCTTTGCAGGGCAGGCACCAGAGGCTGGATTTCAGCAGCATCGCGGCTGACGGTGTACCACAGCAAGAAACCAACTGCCGCCGAAATGATCAGCATGACAAACGGGCCTAACTGACGAGTGCGGTATTGCTGCTCATAATATAAATAGAACAAGGCTGTAATCATGGAAAACAGGATGAACACTTCATACAGATTCGATACAGGAATATGCCCAACATCCGCACCTATCAGGTAAGACTCATACCAGCGCACCAGCATGCCTGTGAAACCCATAACCACGGCAGACCAGCACAGCACTGAGCCGACGGAGGCACCAAAGTCTGAACGGGCAATCAGGCCACCCCAGTAAAACAGGGTGGACAGAAAAAACAAAGTGCTCATCCACAGAATGGCAGACTGGCTGGACAAGAGATATTTCAAAAAGAATTTCTTGTTCGCCATATCCAGCGAGCCGCCATACATCTGTATGGCCAGCAAGCTTAATACCGCCAGTATCAACATCAAAGTGCGCACTGATTTCCAATGCCAGCCCAATACGGCAAACGTAGGCGCTGCCAGCAGGAGTATGCCTTTTTCATAGACATCCATATAGGCACCAAAACGGCTGAAGGCATACAGCGATGCCAGGCACAAGACCGCTGCATATAGCCAGTCAGCAATGGAGAGTCGTTTAAAAAAACTCTGGTAGGGTGTGTAGTTCTGTGTGATTTCCATCATATGTCCCCAGATGCATGACCCTTGGGCCGTATGCTTCATAGTGTAGTCGATTACGCTGTTATTTTCGCTTCTTGCCGTGGCTTATTACTACAGCTTCTTACCGCGGTTCTTTACCACCTTAAGGCTGCGTACTCAATTGCTGTAAGTGCATCTTCAATTGCTCGAATTCTTTTTCAAAGTCCAGGGTCTTGCGCTGGGAACTGAGTGCCATGAGTGCATGTGTTCCAGCAAAGTCATCCTTTATCCAGACCCAGAGACGGCGTTCACGGATATAAAACATGGAAAAAACACCCAGTACCAGCAATAAACAGCCCAGATACACGACATTCTTGCCTGGTGAGCGCGTCACTTGCAGTACAGATGCCTTGACCTCTTCAAAACCGGTGAGTTGCAGGAAAACTGGTGCGCCATAGAAAAACGCATCAGAAATCGCCCCCGTCGCCAGTTGCAAAAAGCGCGCATGTTTTTCATCCAGCTCCAGCGCTGGCAAGCCTTCTTTTTCCCGGGCGACCAGCCACAAATCCCACATGCTGCCATTCAAAATCTTCATGAAGACATCGGCAGCCTTGCCCTGCTCTGCCGCCGGAATTTGCTCCAGGAATTTGGAAATCGCCACAAAGCCGGATTGTTTTTCATCTCCAGCAAAAATGCTCAGGCTTTTCCTGGCTGATTCTGTCAATTGCGCCTGTACCTGCTCTACATTTGGCATATTGGCTGGCAGTGCACGTTTGGCATAGCGTTTTGCTGCCAGTTCACGCAACTCCGGGTTTTGCACAGCAGCACGCAAACGCATCCATTCCTTGACGCTGTCTTCATCATCTGCCGGTATGCGCAGGTAACGGAAAGCCTCGGACGGCGTATCGCGGGTACCCGCCAAAATCATATACGCGCCATCAATCAGGACAGGTTGCATATAGTTGTGGAATTCCCTGGCCTGGCCGGTTTTATCACGCAGCTTGTATTGCAGGCTGGGGCCGACGTTTTTTAAGTCCTTGCTATTGGCATTCTTGGCGGCGGAACCCAGATGCTTGTCCAGGTCAGCCGTAATTTTTTCATTCAGGCTTTGATTTGGATTAACCGCCCTGACATCGGTACCATTGCGCGCCATATTCTCGACGTTGAAAGGCCGGAAGCCTGACCACTCAATAGTATAGTCATTGCCCGTACCTGTCTTAAGGGCGGTGCTGCCACCCATTTCACCATTCATGGGCAAGGTACTGATATCCGGCCCCAGCATGGGGTAAGCCTTGACCTGCAAACGGCTACCGCCATCTTCAAAACTCGATTGATAAACAGCAATGCCCTTGTAGATCAAAGGTTCATTGACCTTGATGACAGAGGAAAATGATTTGCCGCTTTCATGATCAGTCACTTCTACATCACTGGCAAACAGCTTGGGCATGCCTGTGGAGTAAAAATCTATCGTGAATTTTTTCAGCTTGATCGTGAAAGGCAAGTCTTGCACCAGCACTCCAGTAGCCTGCGGCAGGATGGCGGTACTGCTGCTAGCCCCTTCAGGGATCATGGTATTGCCGCGGAAGGTAGGGTTAGACAGCGACAAACGATGTTGCTCAGGTATCTTGGAGATAACGCCGCTGCCTTCGAAAGGCACTTTACCCATGAACCATTGCTGAAACCGGATAGGCAATTCAGAATCCAGCAAGCCGCCTATGCAAATGATGACGATAGCGCTATGGGCGAAAATATAACCCCATTTGTTTGCCGCCCCTTGCTTGGCTGCAATCAGGGTTGCGCCATCTTTTTCGACTAGCTTGAAGCGATAGCCTATCCTGCTCAGGTGGGCCAGGATTTGTTCCGTCACCTTTGCCCTGGCATTGTTGCTATACCACTCAGAGCGGTGATGGAAATTGCGCAGCGATTGCTCACGCACAGTATCGCGCCAGCTGCGCATGTCTTTCAGCATCTTGGGTGCATTACGTATCACGCACAGCGATGTCGATGTCACCAGAAAAGTCATGATGAGCAGGAACCACCATGCCGAGTACAATGAGTACAGGCTGAGTTTGCCGTAAATCTCGAACCAGAACGGGCCAAATTGATTGACATAATTAGGCATGGGCTCATTCTGCTTGAGCACCGTACCTATCACTGACGCAATCGCAATCAGTGTCAGCAGGCTAATGGCAAAGCGCATGGATGACAGCAACTCCACTGCGTCTGCCAGCCAGGCACGCCGTGTTTGTAACTGTATGCCACCCGTATCTGCAGGCTGATCGCCGTCTGTCTTGTTTTCCATACTCTCTGCTTATTACTAATAATTGCCGATAATTACTGATGATGTTGCTTAGTAAGCTTGCGCTGTGAAAATAATTGAGGCAGATGTTAGTGCAAACATCCTGACCAGGAAGTGTTTTACATCAACATCCAGGTGCCACGAATAGTACACGCTTCATCAAAAACTGGCTGAAACACGCCTAGCCAGGTACTTAGCCGCGTCCATCATGAAAAAAGGGGATGGCTATTGCCACCCCCTCCTCAATTACTTAATCTTTATTTATTATTTCAAACCTGCAACGTAATCCGCGACAGCTTTAATTTCATCTTCAGACATTTTCTTGGCAATGGTCATCATCTGTGCGCTGTTTTGGCGTGCGCCAGTGATTTTTGCGCCATCCTTGCGAGAGCCGTTCTGGAAGCCAGTCAGCTGGGCAATAGTGTAGTCCTGGTGTTGGCCAGCGATGCGTGGGAATTGTGCAGGGATACCAGCACCATTCGGGCTATGACAGCCTGCGCAGGCTGGAACATTTTTCTCAGCAATACCACCGCGATAGATTTGCTTGCCCAGTTCTACGATGTCTTTGTTTTTTGCTGTGCCTGGCTTGGATTTTTGCGTGGACAGGTAAGCGGAAACGTTTTTAATGTCATCTGCAGTCATGGCCTTGGCAAAGGTAGTCATGATGGCATTTTTGCGTGTGTCGCCAGTAAAATCTGTCAATTGCTTGACCAGATAAGCTTCATGCTGGGCAGACAGTTTAGGATTGGCAGCGATGGTGGAGTTACCAGCTGCACCATGGCAGGATGCGCAGGCAGTAATGCCGCGTGCTGCATCGCCGTTGGTATACAGCGCTTCGCCTTTGGCTGGATCAGCTTTGGCTGGTTTGGCTACTTCATTAGCGTAAACTGAAGAAGCAAAAGAAGACACCGCCAGGACTGCGACGCTGATGGACTTAGTAAACGATAAAAAAGCACGGTTCATTCAAACACCCTGAGACTAAATAATGGAAATCTGCCCTATTGGCGACGCTTTGCAGCTAATTTGATACGTAAACAGCACTTTTTGGCAACAAAATACGTTCAAAACCGGTAAGTGAGCATGTTTTTTAATCGCTGCCCAAGACCTAACCCCTTATTGTACAATAGCTTTCAGGCGTTTTTACTGCCTTATGTTGCATTTTTCCATTATTCCTTTCCTCTATGTCTATCCTCTGGCAAGCCCGCTTCTTCACTACGGTGAATCATCTGCGCGATCTCCCGCGCACCCACGTGCCGGAAATTGCTTTCGCTGGCCGCTCCAACGCTGGCAAATCGACCGCAATCAATACCCTGTGCAACCAGAAAAAACTCTGTTTCGCCTCAAAAACACCGGGCCGCACACAACATATCAATTATTTTTCCATCGGTGGTGCCCATGTGGGCCAGCATCGCAAGGATGAAACCAGGGTCGATGAAATTCGCGCCTTGCTGGTGGATTTGCCAGGCTATGGCTACGCCGAAGTACCGGGTGCAGCGAAACAACACTGGAACCAGTTACTTGGTGCCTACGTACAAAGACGCACGCAACTGGCTGCCCTGGTCCTGATCATGGATGCCCGCCGTCCTTTCACTGATCTGGATATACAGATGCTGGAATGGTTTGCACCAACAGGCCGCCCCATCCACTGCATCCTGACCAAGGCCGACAAACTTAATCGCAGCGAATGTACCGATGCTTTGCGCAAGGCCAAAGCAGTGCTCGACAGTTACGTTGATGATGAAGGCCCGCTCTTCCCTTTTAGCCTGCAATTATTTTCTGCACTGAAACGCATAGGCCTGGAAGAAGCCGATGCAGCAGTGCAACGTCTGGTGGGACTGGACCGTGATCCTATCGTTGATACCGTTGATGCAGAAGCTGAAGAAAACGCATCGGCAGCACCCGCAGAAACGCAGGCCAACAAGCTAGCTGACGCAGAATAAAAAAACCCCGGCAAAATTAGTTTTTGCCGGGGTAATAACACCGTTACGAATAGGGACGCACGGTGCCCGCTCAGGGAGGAGAAGCGGTAGGCGTGGAGTTGATCCAACCTATGCATTAAGATGTTGCAACTTAAAAAAAGTTTCATTAACCTGCATAAAATTCTTTTCATTTGATTTCCATCTGACTATGTCATCCATAAAGCCATCTCACCCCTCTGCACACTTCCCTGCAATCCGTATGCGCCGCATGCGCAAGGACGCATTTTCCCGCGCGCTCATGCGCGAAAATACGGTGACTGCGTCGGATTTGATTTACCCGGTTTTTGTCATCGACGGCGTCAATCAAAGTGAAAAAATTTCATCCATGCCTGGCGTGGAAAGAGTAACGATAGATTTGCTCATGGGCGTGGCCGAAGATTGCGTCGCCCTGGGCATACCGGTGCTGGCGCTATTCCCCGCCATCAACCCGCAATTGAAAACACCGGATGGCATAGAAGCCACCAATCCTAAAGGCCTGATCCCGCGCGCTGTGCGCGAACTGAAAAGCCGCTTTCCTGAACTGGGTGTGCTGACTGACGTGGCACTTGATCCCTATACCAGCCACGGCCAGGATGGCCTGATCAATGCAGACGGTTATGTCCTCAATGATGAAACCACCGCCATGCTGGTACGCCAGGCCTTGGTGCAGGCAGAGGCTGGTGTCGATATCGTTGCCCCCAGCGATATGATGGATGGCCGCATAGGCGCGATACGCCATGCACTCGAAGCCAATAATTTCATCCACACCCGTATCATGGCTTACTCAGCCAAATATGCCTCGGCCTTTTACGGTCCTTTCCGCGAAGCCGTAGGTTCTGCTGCCAACCTGGGCAAGAGCAATAAGGCCAATTATCAGATGGACCCGGCCAATAGCGATGAAGCCTTGCGCGAAGTAGCGCTGGACCTCGCCGAAGGTGCTGACATGGTCATGGTTAAGCCCGGCATGCCTTATCTGGATATCGTGCGCAGGGTCAAGGACGAATTCAAGGTACCGACCTTTGCCTATCAGGTCAGCGGTGAATATGCGATGATCAAGGCAGCCGCACAAAATGGCTGGCTAGATCATAATAAGACCATGATGGAATCCATGCTGGCATTCAAGCGCGCCGGTGCTGATGGCGTCCTGACTTACTTCGCCCGCGACATTGCGCGCCTGCTGAAACATACTGGCTGACCGCCATGTCTGCGATGTTGCGCTCTGCCTTTATTTTTATTTTCGCTGCGCTGACCATCGTCGGCGCAGAACTGGGGAAAGAAATCAGCAGTGCGCAATATCTTCACTATATTTTCAAGCCGCTGACGACGCTCAGCATCTTCTTTTTTGCCTGGCGCAGTCAACCTGTCATCAGTCACAGCTATCAAAAAGCCATACTGGCAGGCATAGTTTTTTCGCTGATTGGCGACATCTTTCTGATGTTACCGGGCACAGTATTTCGTCATGGTTTTTTGTGTGGCCTCTTGAGTTTTTTGCTGGCCCATATCTGCTTCTTGCGCGCCCTGCTCACCGATAGCTGCTTCGCCGCAAAGCCGCTGGCCTTTGCTGGCATTGCTGCACTTGGCATACTCAATCTGGTGGTACTCTGGCCGGATTTGCCAGCTGCCTTGCAAATTCCTGTTGTTGCCTATGTCTGCCTGCTGCTTTGCATGACGGCGCAAGCCATCAGCCGCGGCCTGCAATTGCGCAGCATTTCTGGCCGCCTGGCATTGATTGGTGGCCTGTGCTTCATGCTGTCTGACACGCTGCTGGCCTATCACCGTTTTTACGCACCTATTGCGCATTCTCCTTTACTCATCCTCAGCAGCTATTATCTGGCGCTGTGGCTGATTGCAGCTTCGGTCACCTCCACCACAGAATAAATACTGAACAGGGCCAGGATCATGCATGAAAAAATCATCACCTTTGCCAGCC
Source organism: Undibacterium pigrum (assembly GCF_003201815.1). Lineage (GTDB taxonomy): Bacteria > Pseudomonadota > Gammaproteobacteria > Burkholderiales > Burkholderiaceae_D > Undibacterium > Undibacterium pigrum. The sequence continues at coordinate 21,929 of NZ_QJKB01000005.1, read as the reverse complement.
CGATTTTCTTCATCCTGATCGCCCTTGAGTTTGTCGTGGCACGCAAGCGGCAGCGTCACTTATACCGCATTAATGATTCGCTCAACAGCCTCTCCCTGGGCGTCATGAGCCAGATAATAGGCGCATTTTCCAAGCTGTTTTCGATAGGCATGTATGCCCTGGTGCTCAAGCATCTTTCACTGTTCAGCCTGCCATCAGACAGTGTCTGGGTATGGATAAGCGCACTGCTGCTCTACGATTTTTTATACTACTGGCTGCACAGGATGGGGCACCAGACCAACCTGCTATGGGCTGCCCATGTGGTACATCACCAGAGTGAACAATACAATCTGAGTACGGCATTGCGGCAAACCAGCACCGGTCCCTTGTTTGGCTGGATATTTTATTTGCCGATGGCACTGATAGGTTTTCCGCTGGAAGTGTTTATTGCTGTTGCCCTCATTGATTTGCTGTACCAGTTCTGGGTGCATACCGAGCAAATAGGCAAGCTGGGCTGGTTTGACCGTGTGTTTGTTTCCCCCTCGAACCACCGTGTGCATCATGCTGTCAATGACATGTATCTGGACAAGAATTTTGGCGGCATACTGGTGGTCTGGGACAGGCTGTTTGGTACATTTATAGAAGAACTTGATCATGTGGATATAGTCTACGGCACGCGCAAGCCGCTGCGTAGCTGGAACCCCTTATGGGCTAATCTTGAAGTATATGAGCAAGTCTGGCGTGATGCCTGGCATACCAAGAGCTGGCTGGATAAATTGCAGATATGGTTGCGCCCTCCAGGCTGGCGCCCTGCTGACCTCATGGCACAATCTGCCGCTTCAACATTTGATATTCACAGGCCCACTTATGACCCTGTCATGAGCAAGGCCACCACCTGGTATTGCATAGTGCAGTTCATCTTGCTGTTGCAGGCAGCGACGCATTATCTGATCGTGTATAAATCCATCAGCGCCTTGAATGCAGCCATCTATCTTAGCTGGCTGGTCATGGGTTTGTGGTGTATAGGCGGTTTGATGGAAAGAGGCCGTATTTATCTGTTGCCTGAAACCCTGCGTATACTGTGCATACTGATGATGAATTTATTGACTGCCAGCTGGTTTTATTCTTTTGCTTTATCCACACCAGTGCAGGCATTGCTTACTGCCACCTGCCTGATTTCGCTGGCTGGACTCTGGCTTATTTTTTCACGACAAAAGACGCATGGACATCTTCCACATTAACGATACGCAGGTCTTGCAAAATCCTGAGCAACCTGAAACCCTGATCAATGTCGGTGGTTTTTTATGGCTGGATGCCAGTCATGAAGAAGTTGCTGCTGACCCCGAAGCCTGGCGCAACCGTGTTGAAGCCATCACAGGTACACAGATTTATGAATTGCATTTGAAAGATGTCAGCAATCTCTCCCACCCTTCTTATTTCGATGCGACTGAAGAATATGAGATGGTGGTGTTTCGCAAGCTGACACTGACAGAAGCGAATGGCGATAACAAGAATGGTGTGAAGCGCAAGATACCTGCCGCATTGAATAAACTGGCGACCACACCTGTCTCGTTCTTACTCATGCAAAATGCGTTAGTGACGGTGCGCCCGGCACAAAGCCGCACGGTAGAACTGGCACGTCAGCGCCTGCTGGATTATAAATTGCGGGCTGAAAATAATACCCATGGCAGCCGCCTCCCAGCCTCGCCGGAAGAGCTGATGTTACGGCTCTTGAATGCCATGGTCGATCAATACCTGGAATTGCGCCAGCCGCTGACCCAGCAGCTAGATCGCTGGCAACATGCCTTGCTGGACCCGCGCCGCCCTTTCAATAACTGGCTGGCCTTGCTCGACTCTCGTGTGGAATTGCGCAAGCTCGATAACCTGTGCGAAGAACAGCGCGATGCCATGCAGGAATTGCGCGACCACATCGTCGACACCCACGATGGCAATAGCCGTGCCAAGGACTTGCTGCTGGTGCGTACCAATGATGTGATGGAACATATCAGCCGCGTACTGAATCATGCGCGCAGGCTTGAGGCCTCACTGGAATCTGCAGTGCAAATCCACTTTGCAGCGATGGCACACAGAACCAGTGAAATCATGCGCACCCTGACTGTGATTACTGCGCTGTTCATGCCACTGACATTAATCACAGGCATCTTTGGCATGAACTTTGAAGTCATGCCCTTGCTCAAGCATGCATCCGGCTTTTGGTACACCATGGGGGGCATGGGTGTCATCGTCGTGCTCTTGCTGATTTATTTCCGCAGCCAGCGTTATTTGCAAGACCAGGCCAGTCGCAGGATAGAGTAAGCTGCAAAATTTTCTATTTCAGAACACACAAAAAAATTTAAATACCAATGCAAGAACATACTTTTCTCTGGCATGACTATGAAACCTTTGGCGCTGTCGCTCGTCGCGACAGGCCTGCGCAATTTGCCGCCATCCGCACCGATGCCGAGCTTAATGAAATCAGCAAACCAGTCATGCTGTACTGCCAGCCCGCCAATGATTTTTTGCCTGACCCACAGTCTTGCCTGATCACCCATATCACGCCACAAACCTGCCTGGAGCGCGGCATACCTGAACATGAATTTGCAGCAAAGATAGAACAGGAACTGGGCAAGACCGGCACCATAGGCGTGGGCTATAACACCATACGCTTCGATGATGAAATTACCCGCTTCATGTTCTGGCGCAACCTTATCGATCCATACGCGCGCGAATGGCAAAACAATTGCGGCCGCTGGGACATCATGGACATGGTGCGCACCTGTTATGCGTTGCGCCCTGAGGGTATCAACTGGCCAAAGAATGATGAAGGCAAGCCCAGCTTTCGCCTTGAGCATCTGACCAAGGCGAATGGCATTGCACATGAAGCAGCCCATGATGCCTTGTCAGATGTGCGTGCCACGATAGCACTGGCACGCCTGATACGCGAACGCCAGCCCAAGCTATTTGATTTTTGCTTTGCCTTGCACAAGAAAGACAAGGTAGCGGCAGAAATTGATATGCCGGTCCTGAACAAAGCGTTTCTGCATGTGTCTGGCATGTTCCCGGTTGAACGCGGTTGCCTGGCCGTCATGTGGCCACTGGCCATGCATCCCAAGAACAAGAATGAAGTCATCGCCTGGGACCTGGCCCATGATCCGTCAGAACTGGCCGGACTGGATGCTGAGACCATACAGCTACGCATGTTCAGCAAGAGCGATGCTTTGCCTGAAGGCGTGCAGCGCCTGCCGGTAAAAAGTATACACATCAACAAATCCCCCATCGTCATCGGCAACCTGAAAACCTTGTCAGCGCCCATGGCTGAGCGCTGGAAGATCAATATGCATCAGGTGCAAGAGCACATCATCAAGGCAGCGTCCCTGCCGGACTCTGCCAAGGCGATATGGGAAGAGGTATATGCCCGCCCTGAGGCCGCAGTCAGCGATGTCGACGAAGATTTGTACGGCGGCTTTGTCGGTGCCGGTGACCGTCGTGTCTTGAATGACTTGCGCCGCATGAATGGCACGCAACTGGCCAAGGCCAGCGTCAGCTTCCAGGACCCGCGCCTGACTGAATTACTGTTCCGCTACCGCGCACGCAACTTCCATGACAGCCTGAGCATGGAAGAACAGGAAAACTGGGAAGAACACCGCGCCGCACGTCTGCTTGATGGTGCGGGCAATGCCAGGACGGTGGAAATGTATTTCAATGAGATCGATACTTTGTCAGAAACAGCAGATGAAGCGGCAGAAGAGATTTTGGGTGCTTTGTATGACTATGCTGAAATGATAGTGCCGTCGAGATAAGCGTCATCTTCTTTCCAGAACAGCAAAACAAAAAGCCACGATACATTCGTGGCTTTTTGCTTTTGGTAACTAGATATCGGCTTACTTGTTGGGTTGTGGCGTCACACGCAGGTACGGACGTGCCGCGGTATAACCCTTAGGATATTTTTGTTTGATGACTTCTTCATCCTTGATAGACAGAGGAATGATCACGTCATCGCCATCGCGCCAGTTACCTGGTGTCGCAACGGTATAACCATCTGTCAATTGCAGGGCATCAATGACGCGCAAGACTTCGTCAAAATTACGGCCTGTAGTCAGCGGGTAAGTGATGATGAGGCGAACTTTTTTGTTCGGATCGATGACGAACAAAGAACGCACCGTAACAGTCTCGGACTGGTTAGGATGGATCATGTCATACAGTGCTGCAACTTTCTTGTCAGCATCAGCAACGATAGGGAAACCGACGACGGTTTTTTGTGTATCTTCAATATCCTTGATCCATTGCAGATGGGATTCTGCACCATCGACTGACAAGGCGATTGCTTTTACATTGCGCTTGTCAAACTCTGGCTTGAGCTTTGCAGTCAGGCCCAGTTCTGTCGTGCAGACAGGTGTGAAGTCAGCTGGATGAGAAAACAAAACCACCCAGGAATTGCCTGCCCATTCATGAAATTTCAAAGGACCAATAGAAGAATCTTGCTCGAAATCAGGGGCGATATCGCCTAAACGCAAAGTCATTTTTTTCTCCAAAAAGAAACGAGAACTCGAATATAGCCGCTCTACCCTGCTTACTCAAGGATAGATTAGTTGCATGCTTATACATTCTTCGAATATGTCTTATTTTCCTTCTGCACGATTCAGTGATTGCAGGAACTTGTCTGCATTCTGATAACCGATGACACGCTGGCCCTGGATTTCTTTACCCTGTGCGTCAAAGAAGATAATGCCTGGCGGACCAAACAGACCAAAGCGCTTCAGCAAGGCTTTGTCGTCGGCATTATTGGCGGTGACATCGACTTGCAGCAAGAGCATATTGTCCAGCCTGGCTTTGACTTTAGCTTCGGGGAAAGTCAGTTTTTCCATTTCTTTACAGGAGACACACCAGTCCGCATAGAAATCCAGCATGACCGTCTTGCCCTTGGATTGCGCCACGGCAGCATCGAGCTCGGCAATGCTGCGCACACGGGTAAATTTCACATGTTCTGTGCTACCGCCGTACAAGTGGGCAACAGGGGAAAATACATCACGGCCGCCTGTGGCAACACCGACCAGTTGCGCAGTCCCCAGGAGGAAAAATATGACAGATACTGCTTTGGCAAACATACCGCTACGCTGGAAGAATAATTGATAGCTGGCATAGGCGATCAGTAAGATAGCCCAACCCAGCATTTGTGCCCAGACAGGTATCACTGGGCTAATCATCCACAAGGCCATGGCCAGCATCAGGACACCAAAGAAACGCTTGATGCTTTCCATCCACATGCCTGCACGTGGCAACAGGCTGCCAGCCGAGATACCTACCAGCAGCAAAGGTACACTCATGCCCATCGCCATGGCAAACAGGGCAGAACCACCGACAACAACATCACGGGTCTGGCTGATATACACCAGAGCACCTGCCAGTGGTGCGGCCACGCAAGGGCCGACGATCAGGGCTGAAATAGCCCCCATGAAAAACACACCTATCAGTTTGCCATTGCGCTGGCCTTCAGATGCCTGAGTCAACTTGGTTTGCAAGGCGGCTGGCACCTGCAATTGATACACATTGAACATGGACAGTGACAGTATCACCATCAACAAGGCGAATGCGCCCAGTACCCAGGGGTTTTGCAAAGTTGCCGACAAGCCTTCACCGACCAGGCCAGCGGCAATACCAAGTGCGGTGTACACCAGCGCCATACCCAGGGCATAGCACAAGGACAGGAGAAAACCACGGCTACGTTTGATGCCTGTGCCTTCGCCCACGATGATGAAAGACAGGATAGGCACCATGGGCAAGACGCAGGGCGTAAACGACAGACCCAGACCGAGCAACAGAAACAAGGGCAGGATCAGCACCAGCCTGCCGCTCTTCAAGGCTGCACTGATACTGCTAGTCTCTTCATCATGACTGGCTTCTGCCGTTTTGACATTATTTTCTGTACCAGCACTGGCAGCGGAGTTAGTGCCTGCATTCACAGCTGATTGTGTGCTTGCGGCACTCGCATCAGCTATCTGCAATTTGACAGGCGTTTCCAGCGGCGGATAACAAAGACCACCATCGGCACAGCCCTGACGACCTATGTTCAGCGTGAAATCTGCTGCAGCCTGTACAGGTATGCGCACCACCAGGGATTTACGGTAAGTCTCGACTTCTTTCTGGAAGGTTTCATCAAACTTGACCTTGCCCTTGGGCATGTCGATTTCGCCGAGTTTGGCATCGTCGGAACTGAATTTGAAACGTTCGCGGTAAAGGTAATAGCCGTCTGCTATGGTAAAAGTGACTTCGGCCACGCCTGGCTCTGCCATTTTGGCGGATACCTTGAACGCGACTTCAGGATCGAGGAAGTCTTCTGCGCTGGCGAAGGATGAGAATAAGGATGCGAACAACATGGCAAACACCAGGGCACACAGGCGCCATAGCTGTGCTATCCGGAAGTTCTGTGACTTGGCTGGCAGGGGTGCAGAAAACAGCGGTATTGAGGCATTCATGGCGTTTCGGTTTCTTTTCTCACCCAGTCCAGGTAAGCCGGCAATCCGGCCACCAGGGGGATGGCTATTATTTCGGGTAGATCATAGGGATGTTGGGCGATGATCAGTGCTTCCAGCCCGGCATAGCAAGCTTGCCGGGTTTTGATCATCAATTGCACTTCAGTGTCGGCCTGTTGTTCACCATCCCAGTTGTAGATGGACAATATATCAGCAGAAATGTTCACGCAGGCAGCCAATTTTTCAGTAACGATCAGGCTGGCCAGTTTTTTGGCGGTTTCGCGGTCTGGCAGATTGGTCAATACCAGGATCACATTATCATTATCCATCGCTATTCCCAGGCTGAAAGCGTCAATCAGTTGAATAAAACCTGCATGATATTTGGTCGTGCATCATACAAAAGCATTACAGCACACATGAAAGAAAATGATTGACTTACATGAGTATTAGTCGCGACTTGCCATGCGGATGAGCGCATACATCAGCGCCCCATAAGCAAAAAGCCGTTCAGTTTACACTGAACGGCTTTTTTAAGCTTAAGCAGGATTGAGCATGAAGCCCAGGCCTAATTACTCAGCAACTGGTGCATCAGCTGCATCTACGCCTTCTGGGCGGTCCAGCAGTTCAACGTATGCCATAGGAGCATTGTCGCCAACGCGGAAACCCATTTTCAGGATACGCAGGTAGCCGCCGTTACGATTTGCGTAACGTGGGCCCAGTTCAGCAAACAGCTTGACTACCATTTCGCGGTCGCGCAAACGGGAGAAAGCCAGACGCTTGTTAGCCAGTGTGTCGGTTTTACCCAAAGTCAGAATCGGCTCGATAACGCGGCGCAGTTCTTTGGCTTTTGGCAAAGTTGTTTTGATGGCTTCGTGACGCAACAGGGATACTGTCATGTTGCGCAGCATTGCCAGACGGTGGGAAGAAGTACGATTCAGCTTACGTAAGCCGTGACGATGACGCATGGTATTTCCTTTCAGATTTAAATGCCAGCTCTTCTATCGATAAGCAAACTTATCGCGGGCCGGTAATTATTTTTACTACGGTTAAAAAACGGGCAGGCTGTCTCAGCCCACCCGTTGGACAAAATTATTTTTCCAGGCCAGCAGGTGGCCAGTTTTCCAGTTTCATGCCCAGAGACAAACCACGGGAAGCCAAAACTTCCTTGATTTCATTCAAGGACTTGCGACCCAGATTTGGTGTCTTCAACAGTTCATTTTCGCTACGCTGGATCAGATCACCAATGTAGTAAATGTTTTCTGCTTTCAGGCAGTTAGCTGAACGTACTGTCAGTTCCAGATCATCGACTGGACGCAACAGGACAGGATCAACTGCAGGTGCGCGGGATGGAGCTTCAGCAGCGGCTTCAGTACCTTCCAGTGCAGCGAAGACATTCAATTGATCAACCAGCACGCGGGCAGATTGACGGATTGCTTCTTCTGGGGAGATAACGCCGTTGGTCTCAATATTGATAACCAGTTTATCCAGATCAGTACGCTGTTCAACGCGGGCAGATTCCACAGCGTAAGAAACACGACGTACTGGGGAGAAAGACGCATCCAGTATCATACGACCGATGGTTTTGTTCGCATCTTCAGACAAGCGACGAACGTTACCTGGCACATAGCCGCGGCCTTTTTCTACCTTGATCTGCATGTCCAGCTTACCGCCGGCTGTCAGATTGGCGATAACGTGATCTGGGTTAATCAGTTCTACGTCATGCGGCAGATCGATGTCGGAAGCCAATACAGCGCCTTCGCCATCTTTTTTCAATGTCAGCGTGACTTCATCACGGTTATGCAACTTGAAGACTACGCCTTTCAAGTTCAACAGGATGTCGACTACGTCTTCTTGCACGCCATCGAGGGAAGAATATTCATGAACTACACCAGCGATCACAACTTCAGTCGGCGCATAACCAACCATAGTGGACAACAGTACGCGACGCAATGCGTTGCCCAGTGTGTGGCCATAGCCACGTTCAAACGGTTCCATCACGACTTTAGCGTGACCGGCACCCAACATTTCCACATCGATAATACGTGGTTTTAACAGATTGTTTTGCATGAATGTCCTTTTCAATACCCTCGGTTCGTTACACCGATAAGGCTGACGGCATTAAAGAAAAAAGCCTGCCTGTAGTAAAACAGGCAGGCGGTGAAACTTGAGTATTAACGAGAATACAATTCAACGATCAGGGATTCGTTGACATCGTGAGCGATATCGCTACGATCTGGCATGGACTTGAAAGTACCTTCCAGTTTTTTCGCATCAACAGCTACCCATGAAGGCATGCCGGATTGTTCTGCCAGAGACAGAGCTTCAGCGATACGAACTTGTTTCTTCGCTTTTTCACGAACAGCAACTACGTCACCAGCTTTAACTTGGTAAGAAGCGATGTTAACAACGATACCGTTGACTGTGAATGCTTTATGGCTCACCAGCTGACGTGCTTCAGCGCGTGTGGAGCCGAAGCCCATACGGTAAGCAACGTTGTCCAGACGGGATTCCAGCAATTTCAACAGTGTTTCGCCTGTGTTGCCTTTTTGACGGTCAGCTTCAGCGAAGTAGCGGCGGAACTGACGTTCCAAAACGCCGTACATACGTTTAACTTTTTGCTTTTCGCGCAATTGGTTACCGTAGTCAGAGGTACGAGCACCAGAAGTGCGACCATGTTGACCTGGTTTTGCGTCCAGTTTGCATTTAGAGTCCAGGGAGCGACGTGCGCTCTTCAAGAACAGGTCCGTGCCTTCGCGACGGGAAAGTTTTGCTTTTGGTCCGATATAACGTGCCACGATGTTTTCCTTGTAAATGACGTAATGTTTTCTACACTACGCTAGTCTGATCTACCTGCGAACAGACGGTGGTCTTAACAACAAAGGCTAAGCCTTTGATTATTTTTTGTGCACTCTAGAATTTCCACAACACAAAACCCGCCAACGAAATGGCGGGTCTGCATTCTAACGGAGATTCCGCCAGAATGCCAGCAGAGAATAAATCTGCTTAGTAAGATGCTCAAATAACAAGCATCTTAGTGTTCCTTAGATACGACGACGCTTTGGAGGACGGCAGCCGTTATGTGGAACTGGAGTAACGTCTTGAATCAGGGAGATCTTGATACCCAGATTGTTCAAAGCGCGTACTGAAGATTCGCGACCTGGGCCTGGGCCTTTGATACGAACTTCCAGATTTTTGATACCGCATTCAACCGCAACTTTACCAGCTGCCTCTGCTGCAACCTGCGCTGCAAACGGAGTAGACTTACGTGAGCCTTTGAAGCCAGCACCACCGGCAGTTGCCCAAGACAACGCATTGCCTTGACGATCAGTGATCGTGATGATGGTGTTGTTGAAAGAAGCGTGAACGTGAGCAATACCTTCTGCAACGTTCTTTTTAACTTTCTTACGCGCACGTGCTGCTGCAGCGTTATTTTGAGCTTTTGCCATAATGTTTTCCTTGGATCCGGGCTAGCCTGGATTATTTCTTCAAAGATTGCGCTGCTTTACGTGGACCCTTACGAGTACGCGCATTTGTGCGTGTACGTTGGCCACGGCAAGGCAAGCCTTTACGATGACGGAGACCACGGTAGCAACCCAAGTCCATCAAACGTTTGATGTTCATGGAGAGTTCACGACGCAAGTCGCCTTCGACGATAAATTTACCGATTTCGTCGCGAAGCTTCTCGAGTTCGTTGTCATCCAGATCTTTAACCTTTTTATTGGTCAAAACACCTGTTGCGTCACAGATTTTCTGTGCGCGTTGACGGCCAATACCATAGATAGCTGTTAAGCCGATTACGGTATGCTGATGATTTGGGATATTAACCCCTGCGATACGTGCCATTCGTTATTCCTCGTTCAATAACGTTAAATTAACCTTGGCGCTGCTTATGGCGTGGTTCTGTGCATATAACACGAACAACACCCTTGCGCTTGATGATTTTGCAGTTGCGGCAGATCCGCTTAACTGATGCGAGAACTTTCATTTTTGCCCTCTTTCCTTCTAGTTCATTTTAAATTTACTTGGTACGGAACACTATTCGCGCCCGGCTCAAATCATAAGGCGTCAATTCCACTGTCACCTTATCACCTGGAAGAATACGAATATAGTTCATTCGCATCTTCCCTGAAATATGGCCAAGTACAACATGCCCGTTTTCCAACTTAACTCGAAATGTTGCATTCGGAAGATTCTCAAGAATCTCGCCCTGCATCTGTATAACGTCGTCTTTTGCCATTCGATCTGCTGTCCCCTGGGCGATTACCTCGAAGGAATCCCGCCCTTGAAATTTGCTTTACGAAGAAGCGATTCATATTGCTGGGACATAACATAGTTCTGTACCTGCGCCATAAAGTCCATGGTCACCACCACGATAATCAGCAGAGACGTTCCGCCGAAATAAAATGGTACTTTCCACTTCGCAATCAAAAATTCTGGCAACAGACAAACCAGCGTAATGTAAATCGCACCTGCCAGCGTCAAACGCATCAAGATCTTGTCGATATAGCGTGCGGTCTGGTCGCCAGGACGTATCCCAGGAACAAAAGCGCCACTCTTCTTCAAGTTATCAGCGGTTTCTTTGCTGTTGAATACCAAAGCGGTATAAAAGAAGCAGAAGAAAATGATCGCTATTGCATACAACAAAGCGTGTATAGGTTCACCAGGCGCCATCGACGCAGCCAGATCCTTCAGGAAAGTGATAAAACCACTTGTTGAAGACTCTGCACCTTTAGTAAACCAGCTGGTAATCGTCGCCGGGAACAAGATGATGGAAGAAGCAAAAATAGGAGGAATTACACCAGCCATATTCAGCTTCAGTGGCAAATGACTGCTTTGACCACCATAAATCTTGTTACCAACCTGACGTTTTGCATAGTTCACCAGGATCTTGCGCTGACCACGCTCGACATACACCACTGCAAACGTTACTGCAGGTACAACAACACAGATAACCAGAGCAGCAAAGTTACTCATCTGACCGGTGCGAACCAGTTCAAACAAATTACTCAGACCACCAGGCAAACCTGCTGCGATACCAGCGAAAATGATGATCGAAATACCATTTCCCAGACCTCGCTCAGTGATTTGCTCACCTAACCACATCAGGAACATGGTGCCCGTCACCAGCGACAATACCGTCGTTAAACGAAATGCCATGCCAGGATCAAGTACCAGACCGGCCTGACCTTCCAGACCAAATGCGATAAAGTAACTTTCGATTAAGGCCAGAACCACAGTGCCATACCGGGTAAATTGCGTAATTTTTCTACGACCGGATTCACCCTCTTTTTTGAGAGCTTCCAGTTGCGGAGAAACTATCGACATCAACTGCATGATGATAGATGCAGAGATATACGGCATGATACCGAGTGCAAATACAGTGAATCGCTGCATCGCACCACCAGAGAACATATTAAACATACCCAGCAAACCACCCTGGTTTTGTTTGAACATATCTTCCAGCACTTTGGCGTCTATACCCGGTACAGGAACATGTGCACCAATCCTGTAGACAACCAGTGCTGCCAGCAAGAACCAGAGTCGCCCCCAGGGAAACCCGCTTGCAGCACTTTTAGCTTGTTGTGGAGATGTTGCCAATTAATGCTCCGGTTGTCTGCTTTAATTAAGCGATTGTGCCACCAGCAGCTTCGATTGCAGCTTTAGCGCCTTTAGTGACGATCAAGCCGTTCAAAGAAACTTTCTTGGTGATAGCACCAGACAAGATCACGCGGACTACACGTGCGAGTTCAGAAACTACGCCAGCTTGTTTCAAAGCCAAAACGTCGATCTCTGTGACTGGCAGGTTTTCCAGATCTGTCAGGCGAACTTCTGCTTTGTACGGTGTTGCCAGTGATTTGAAACCACGTTTTGGCAAACGACGTTGCAGAGGCATCTGACCGCCTTCAAAACCGACTTTATGAAAGCCGCCTGAACGGGATTTTTGGCCTTTATGACCGCGACCCGCTGTTTTACCTAAGCCTGAACCGATACCGCGACCAACACGACGTTTGTAGTGTTTTGCGCCATCAGCTGGCTGGATTGTATTCAATTCCATAATTTGCTCCGATCGCAAACCTGACGGCTTACGATACAACCTTCACAAGATACGAGACTTTATTGATCATGCCACGTACGGATGGCGTGTCTTCCAATTCGGAAACTGAATTAACACGACGCAGACCCAGGCCACGTACAGTTGCACGGTGATCCTGGCGTGTGCCGATCAAACCTTTAACCAATTGCACTTTTACTGTCTTAGACATGAGGTGCTCCTTAACCGAGAATTTCTTCAACAGTTTTGCCACGCTTTGCAGCGATTTCAGATGGAGTACTCATCTTGGCCAAACCATTCAAAGTTGCACGAACCATGTTGTATGGATTTGTGGAGCCGTTGGATTTCGCCACGACGTTAACAATACCCATTACTTCAAAAATCGCGCGCATTGGACCACCGGCGATAACGCCAGTACCTTCTTTTGCTGGAGAAATCATGACGGAAGACGCGCCGTGCTTGCCAGTAACGGTGTGTTGCAGAGTACCGTTCTTCAAAGTCACTTTGATCATCTTACGACGTGCTTCTTCCATCGCTTTTTGTACAGCAACAGGAACTTCTTTCGATTTCCCTTTGCCCATACCGATACGGCCATCGCCGTCACCAACGACTGTCAGCGCCGCGAAACCCATGATACGACCACCCTTGACCACTTTGGTCACGCGGTTGATCGCGATCATTTTTTCGCGCATGCCATCATCCGGCTTGTCGGCTGCTGTTTTTGCTTGCATTTTTGCCATGACAAATTTTCCTTAGAACTTCAAGCCAGCTTCACGGGCTGCTTCTGCAAGCGCCTTGACGCGACCGTGGTAACGGAAACCGGAGCGGTCAAACGCAACTTCGGTAACCCCTGCTTTGATTGCCTTCTCTGCAACACGTTTGCCGATCAAGCTCGCTGCAGCAGCGTTGCCGCCTGCACCAGACTTGCCAGCCAACTCTGCACGTACTTCTGCCTCTACGGTAGAAGCCGATGCCAACACTTTGGCGTCTGGGCCAATGATGTTTGCATAGATGTGCAGGTTTGTGCGATGCACGGCCAGGCGGTTCACTTTGAGTTCTGCGATCTTGGCACGGGTTTGACGTGCGCGGCGCAGACGTGATTGTTTCTTGTCCATCGTCAACCCCTATTACTTCTTCTTGGTTTCTTTAATCACAACCACTTCGTCCGCATAGCGAACGCCTTTGCCTTTATAAGGCTCTGGACTGCGGTATGCACGAACTTCAGCGGCAACCTGACCAACTTTTTGCTTATCAATCCCTTTGATCAGGATTTCAGTTGGAGTTGGTGTTGCGCATGTAACGCCAGCTGGCATTGCGTGAACAACCGGGTGCGAGAAACCAAGAGACAAATTCAATTTGTCGCCTTGCGCTTGCGCTTTGTAACCAACACCGACCAGATTCAGTTTCTTTTCGAAACCTTTAGTGACGCCGTTAACCATGTTATTGACCAGGGCACGCAGGGTACCGCTCATCGCATTGGCTTCACGACCATCATTAGCTGGGGAAAAACTCAAAGTGCCATTGTCGTTCGCAACTGTCACCAGGCCGTTCAAGGCTTGAGACAACACGCCCTGTGGGCCTTTAATTGTAATCTGCTCTGTCGAAATGGTGACTTCAGCACCTGCCGGCAAAGCGATTGGCATCTTACCTACTCGAGACATCTTTCACTCCTTAGGCGACGTAGCAAATCACTTCGCCACCGACACCGGTTGCGCGCGCTTTGCGGTCAGTCATGACGCCTTGTGGTGTGGAAACGATCGCCACTCCCAAACCGTTCATGACACTTGGGATCTCGTCTTTACCTTTGTAAATACGGAGACCTGGACGTGATACACGTTCCAAGCGTTCAATCACAGGACGTCCTGCGTAATATTTCAAGCCGATTTTTAATTCGGACTTACCTGCAGTTTCAGAAACTGCGAAATCTTCAATGTAACCTTCGTCTTTAAGTACGTTCGCAATTGCGATCTTTACTTTGGAGGACGGCATCGCGACGACAGTCTTTTGAACAACTTGTGCGTTACGGATGCGGGTCAGCATATCGGCGATAGGATCGCTCATACTCATTGCTTATTCTCCTATTACCAGCTGGCTTTAGTCATACCCGGGATTTCACCACGCATGGCGACTTCACGGAGTTTAATACGGCCCAAACCGAATTTACGGAATGTTCCACGTGGGCGACCTGTCAAAGCGCAGCGGTTACGCTGACGAGTCGGATTGGAGTTACGTGGCAATGCCTGCAACTTCAGACGGGCAGCGTACTGCTCTTCTTCAGTCTTTGATTGGTCATCAATGATGGCCTTCAATTCGGCACGCTTACCAGCGAATTTCTTCACCAGGTCTGCACGCTTTTGCTCACGATTAATCAGTGCCAGTTTTGCCATGGCGACCTCAGTTTCTGAACGGAAATTTAAATGCGGCGAGGAGTGCTTTCGCTTCGTCGTCGGTCTTTGCTGTTGTCGTGATACTGATATTCATACCACGCAACGCGTCGATCTTGTCGTATTCGATTTCAGGGAAAATGATCTGTTCCTTGACACCGATATTGTAGTTACCACGACCATCAAACGCACGACCAGAAACGCCACGGAAGTCACGTACACGTGGCAGAGCCACTGTGATGAAACGGTCCAGGAATTCATACATCTGAGCGCCACGCAAAGTTACCATACAACCAATTGGATAACCTTCACGGATTTTAAAACCAGCGATCGCTTTGCGAGCTTTGGTAACTACTGGTTTTTGACCAGCAATCTTGGTGAGGTCACCAACTGCATGCTCAATAATCTTTTTGTCTGCAATTGCTTCAGACAAACCCATGTTCAGGGTGATTTTCAAGATGCGTGGAACTTCCATAACTGATTTGTACGCGTACTTTTCAGTCAGTTCACCAACGATTTTATCTTTATATATTGCTTGTAGACGGGCCATGATGTTATGCCTTCACAACTTCGCCAGTCGACTTGTAGATACGGACTTTCTTGCCATCCACTACCTTGAAGCCTACACGGTCTGCTTTGCCAGACGCTGCATTAAACAATGCAACATTCGACACATGAATCGGCATCACTTTATCCACGATGCCACCTACTGCGCCAGTCATTGGGTTAGGCTTAACAGCTTTTTTAGCGACGTTAATACCTGCAACAACAACGTAATCGCTATCGATGCAAACTTGCACCTGACCGCGTTTACCTTTGTCTTTACCCGTCAAGACGATGACTTCGTCGTTTTTACGAATTTTATTCATCACGACCCCTTACAGCACTTCTGGAGCCAAAGACACGATTTTCATGAAGCGCTCAGTACGCAGTTCGCGTGTTACTGGGCCGAAAATACGAGTACCGATAGGCTCAAGTTTTGCATTCAACAATACTGCAGCATTGCCATCAAATTTGACCAACGAGCCATCTTGACGACGAACACCCTTAGCTGTCCTCACGACAACGGCGTTGTAAATTTCACCTTTTTTTACACGACCGCGCGGAGCAGCAGACTTAACAGTGACTTTAATTACGTCACCAATACCCGCATAACGACGCTTGGAACCGCCCAACACTTTAATGCACAGAACTTCGCGCGCACCAGTATTGTCAGCCACTTCCAGCCGGCTTTCTGTTTGAATCATAATGTTCTCTTTCCCAACTTAATCCACACAACTTGCACAATGCAAATTTGTAGTCAGTCTTGGTCCCGCCAGCTAACCCCTACATAACCTACAATGCACGAGCCAACTGATTAGGTGGACGATTTTTTAACCACTTTCACAACAAGAGGGCGTTATGAAAGACATTTAGGCTGCCACTCGCATACTTTGCAAATGACAGCCCATCATTATTACACCAAAAAACTTTTTGTGCAATAAATTTATACTACTTGTGCGACTTGAACCACACGTGTCACTGTCCAAGCTTTAGTCTTGGAGATAGGACGACCTTCTTGAATTTCAACGGTGTCGCCGGCCTTTGCCTGGTTCGCTTCATCGTGTGCGTGGTACTTAGCACTACGGACGATGATCTTGCCGTACAAAGGATGCTTAACGTGACGTTCAACAACCACTGTTACGGTTTTGTCCATCTTGTCGGAAACAACCTTGCCAATCAATGTGCGCTTCAGTGCGACTTTAACTTGATCGTTCATTATTTGGCATCCTTCTGGTTCATGACGGTTTTCACACGTGCGATGTCACGACGAACTTTCTTCAATTGAGAAGTGTTAGTCAGCTGTTGCGTAGCGATTTGCATACGCAGGCTGAATTGTGCCTTCAACAATTCATTCAGTTCTTTGGTCAAAGCCGCCTGATCCTTACCTTGGAGTTCAGATACTTTCATTTACAACTCCTATTATTGGCCGACTTGACGGACGACGAACGTTGTCAACAGCGGCAATTTAGCTGCAGCCAAGCGGAACGCTTCGCGTGCCAGCGTCTCATCGACACCATCCATTTCGTACAACATTTTGCCTGGTTGAATCTCGGCAACGTAGTACTCTGGATTACCTTTACCATTACCCATACGGACTTCCGCTGGTTTCTGGGAAATTGGCTTGTCCGGGAAAATGCGGATCCAGATACGGCCACCGCGTTTAATGTGACGAGTCATTGCACGACGCGCTGCTTCAATCTGACGCGCTGTGATACGACCACGACCAACTGCCTTCAAGCCAAACTCACCGAAGGAAACTGCTGTACCACGAGTATGCGAGATACCCTTGTTACGGCCTTTCTGTTCCTTACGATATTTTCTGCGTGCTGGTTGCAGCATGATTATTCTCCTGCTTTCTCAGCCGGTGCTGCAGCGTCAGCTTTTGCGCGTACGCGCTTGGCTGCCGGGGCTGCTGCGCCGGTCGTCGGTGTTTGTCCTTCTGGACGCTTGGCGCGTGGACGGCTATTTGGCTTGCCATCATCACGACGTGGACCGCGACGTTTTTTGTCGTCTTCCGGTGTCGATTCGATAACAGGCGCATCGCCATTTGCCAAACGATCGCCTTTGTAGACCCATACTTTTACGCCAATAATGCCGTAAGTTGTGGATGCTTCGCCAAAGCCGTAGTCGATGTCAGCACGCAGAGTATGCAGAGGCACACGGCCTTCGCGATACCATTCTTTACGTGCGATCTCGATACCGTTCAAACGACCACCAGACATGATCTTGATACCCTGAGCGCCCAAACGCATTGCATTTTGCATCGCACGTTTCATCGCGCGGCGGAACATGATGCGTTTTTCCAGTTGCTGAGCGATAGAATCAGCGATCAGTTGAGCATCGATTTCTGGCTTGCGAATTTCTTCGATGTTGACGTGCACTGGCACGCCCATCAATTTCGACAAGTCGGCTTTCAATACTTCAATGTCTTCGCCTTTTTTACCGATCACAACGCCTGGACGGGAGCTGTATATCGTGATGCGTGCGTTTTTAGCAGGACGCTCAATAACGATGCGGCCTACAGACGCGTTTTTCAGTTTCTTCTTCAGGTATTCACGTACCTTCAGATCTTCGATGAGCATAGTGGCAAAGTTACCATTGCCAGCATACCAACGAGAAGACCAGTTACGTGTTACTGCCAAACGAAAACCGGTTGGATGTATCTTCTGTCCCATCGTGACTCCTTAGTTACCAACGGTCACATAAATGTGACAGGATTGTTTAGAGATACGATCACCACGACCCTTAGCGCGTGCTGTGAAGCGCTTCAGAATCGCACCTTTTTCGACATAGATAGTCTTTACTTTCAGCTCGTCGATATCCGCGCCATCATTGTGCTCGGCGTTTGCAATTGCAGACTCCAACACTTTCTTGATGATCGCAGCACCTTTTTTAGGGCTGAATGCCAGGATATTCAATGCCTGATCTACTTTTTTACCGCGAATCAGGTCAGCCACCAGGCGACCTTTTTGCTCAGACAGACGCACACCGCGCAAATTTGCTTTAGTTTCCATCATCGGTCCTTATCTCTTAGCCTTTTTATCGGCAGCGTGACCCTTGAACGTACGGGTCAGCGCGAATTCGCCGAGCTTGTGACCAACCATGTTTTCGGAAACATAAACTGGTACGTGTTGCTTACCGTTATGAACCGCAATGGTCAAACCGATGAAGTCCGGCATAATTGTCGAACGACGGGACCAAGTCTTGATTGGTTTTTTGTCTTTAGTCGCTTGCGCGGTTTCGACTTTCTTCACCAGGTGGGCGTCGCAAAACGGCCCTTTTTTCAATGAACGTGTCATGTTTTATCCCTTATTTCTTGCCACGGCGTGAGACGATCATCGAAGTAGTGCGCTTGTTGCGACGAGTCTTCTTACCCTTGGTTTGCTGACCCCATGGTGATACTGGGTGACGGCCGGCTGCAGTTTTACCTTCACCACCACCGTGCGGGTGATCGACCGGGTTCATGACCACACCGCGAACGGTAGGACGAACACCGCGCCAACGCATTGCACCAGCTTTACCGATTTTGCGCAGGTTATGCTCACCGTTGCCTACTTCACCGATAGTCGCGCGGCATTCGATATGAATACGACGAACTTCACCGGAGCGCAGACGAACCTGAGCGTAAGTACCTTCGCGTGCCATCAGGACAACGCCAGCACCAGCTGTACGTGCAATCTGAGCACCTTTACCTGGCAGCATTTCTACGCAATGCATAGTTGTACCGACCGGGATATTACGGATAGGCAAGCAGTTACCAGATTTGATCGGCGCTTGAGAGCCGTTCATGACCTGATCACCAGCAGCCATGCCTTTAGGGGCAATGATGTATGCACGTTCACCATCCGCGTAGCACAACAAAGCAATGTGTGCTGTACGGTTAGGATCGTATTCAATACGTTCTACTTTTGCAGGGATACCATCTTTGGTGCGTTTGAAGTCAACCAGACGATAATGCTGCTTGTGACCACCACCGATATGACGGGTAGTGATGTGACCGTTGTTATTACGGCCAGCAGTTTTTGATTTCTTTTCCAACAAAGCAGCGAACGGACGACCTTTGTACAGGCCTTCTGTCACTACCTTCACCATACCACGACGACCTGGTGAGGTTGGCTTCATCTTAACGAGTGCCATGCTTATGCCCCCTCAGTGAAGTTAATTTCCTGACCTGGCTTCAAGCATACAAAAGCGCGTCTTGTATGATTGCGGCGGCCATTAAATTTACCGGTACGTTTTTGTTTACCTTGACGATTCGCTACTTGTACGGATTCAACTTGTACTTTGAACAGCAATTCGACGGCAGCTTTGATTTCTGGCTTGGTTGCATCTGGCATAACCAGGAAAACCACTTGCTCATTCTTTTCAGCAACCATAGTTGCTTTTTCAGAAATAACAGGAGCCAGCAACACCTTCATCAGGCGTTCTTCGCTAATTTTGACTTGTGCGCTCATGCCAGCATCTCCTCAATCTTTGCCAGTGCTGGCTTAGTGATCAACACTTTCTTGTAGAACACCAAAGAAACTGGATCAGCATAACGTGGCTCAACAACCAAAACGTTTACCAGGTTACGCGCTGCCAACATCAGGTTTTCGTTGAATTCGTCAGTGATGATCAGGACGGAATCCAGGCAACCCATTGCTTTCAGTTTGTCGGACAACAGTTTTGTCTTAGGTGCGTCAACAGTAACATCGTCAACCACATTCAAACGACCTTCACGAGCCAACTGAGACAGAATCGAGCAGATACCTGCGCGATACATCTTTTTGTTAACTTTGTGAGAGAAATTCTCATCAGGTGTGTTCGGGAATATACGACCACCGCCACGCCACAATGGAGAAGAAGACATACCAGCACGTGCACGACCAGTACCTTTTTGACGCCAAGGCTTCTTGGTTGTGTGATGGACTTCTTCACGATCTTTTTGTTTGCGATTACCGCTACGAGCATTGGCTTGGAATGCAACGACGACTTGATGGATCAAGGCTTCATTGTAGTCACGACCAAAGATAGTATCAGGAGCGACTACGTTCGACGCTGCTTGACCTTGTTCGTTTAGGAGCTTCAGTTCCATGGATTAGGCTCCCTTCTTGGCTTTAACTTTAACAGCAGGAGATACAATCACCTGACCATTTTTTGCACCCGGCACGGCACCCTTCACCAGCAACAACTGACGCTCTGCATCTACGCGAGCGATTTCCAGATTTTGCACAGTGCGAGTTGCATCACCCAGATGACCAGTCATGCGCTTACCAGGGAATACACGACCTGGATCCTGCGCCATACCGATAGAACCAGGTACATTATGCGAACGGGAGTTACCGTGAGTTGCACGACCAGAAGAGAAATGGTGACGTTTGATAGTACCGGCATAGCCTTTACCAATCGTTACGCCTTGCACGTCTACTTTTTGACCAGCTTCGAACATACCAACAGGCACAACATCGCCTGCTTTCAGTTCAGCAGCTTTAGCAGCATCAATACGGAATTCTTTTAATACAGTACCAGCTTCAACACCTGCTTTTGCGAGGTGACCGGCAGCCGCTTTTGTTACGCGGGATGCACGGCGCTGACCGAAAGTTACCTGAACAGCGGAGTAACCGTCTGTTTCAGGAGTTTTGACTTGCGTCACGCGGTTGTTGGATACGTCCAAAACAGTAACAGGAATCGAATCCCCATCATCTGTAAAGATGCGCATCATACCAACCTTGCGACCAACTAGGCCCAAGCTCATTTGTTTTCTCCATTCTCACCTACGATTGGGTGAGGCTGATGTTTAAAAAACTTAAACGAATAGGCCAGCCGGAGCTGACCTACATCTAAGCCTTCGATTATAGCCCGCAAATTTTTTATTTACAAGACTAATTTATTTGAATTTTCGAAAAATTGTGGTATGTCGAATTTTCAGTATTTTTCTGAAAATACTAATTTGCATCAGTATTTTCAAATCAATAAGAATTATTGCAGTTTGATTTCTACGTCAACGCCAGCTGGCAGATCGAGTTTCATCAACGCGTCAACTGTTTTGTCAGTTGGGTCAACGATGTCCATCAAACGCTGGTGAGTACGGATTTCAAATTGATCACGGGAAGTTTTGTTCACGTGCGGGGAACGCAGTACGTCGAAACGCTGGATACGTGTAGGCAAAGGAACTGGGCCTTTAACAACAGCGCCAGTGCGCTTGGCTGTTTCTACGATTTCCAGAGCGGACTGATCGATCAGTTTGTAATCGAAAGCCTTCAGACGGATACGGATTTTTTGATTTTGTGTGGACATGTTCATTCCTATAAAGAGCGAGCCAGGTACGGCAGAGCCGCCGGCATATTTAATAAAGAGCGAAAACTAAATTGGCTGCCGCATTAAATTCAATACGACAGCCAACTAGTATACTACAAATTACAGCAGATATTACTCGATGATTTTAGCAACAACGCCAGCACCGACTGTACGGCCACCTTCACGGATAGCGAAGCGCAAGCCTTCTTCCATCGCGATCGGGTT
>NZ_QJKB01000004.1 GCF_003201815.1 Undibacterium pigrum | reverse complement strand
CCAGGGCATATACCACCAGTACGTGAAATGCGATTACCAGCCCTATGCCTATAAACTTCTTCCCCGGCTCTTGCTGGCGATTTGAAAAATCCATTACTGCTCCTGTCATTTTATTTTTCAAGCTGGGCACGTGCTGAATAGCATCACCAGCGATTCTTCACATAATAAAAAACAAGACTGCGCAACTGTTGCTTAGTCTTGTTTTCATAAAATACGATCTGGATTCAAGCACCCTCATTCAAGTAAAGAAGACACTGCGCAGACAACAATTCTGCCAGATGTGAATCACATTCCATGCAATGCCACTTTACGGAAAATCTTATTTCAAGACCGCATTTCCTTAGCAGAAAAGCCGTTTCAATCCTACTGTAGAGTCCTTAAAACTGGTTGTCAAGCGGTATCTATGTGGTATTAAATAATTTTTTGAACATGAAGATGTGAATTACTTTCCTGCAGTCGCTTTACCCTGCCATTTCAACATTCAGCAGTGTCATCAAACCCAGCTTTTTTACAACTGGTCTTATCGCATTTT
This sequence comes from Undibacterium pigrum, assembly GCF_003201815.1. GTDB lineage: Bacteria > Pseudomonadota > Gammaproteobacteria > Burkholderiales > Burkholderiaceae_D > Undibacterium > Undibacterium pigrum. The sequence goes on along the minus strand of NZ_QJKB01000004.1, from coordinate 392,779 downwards.
TCGCACAAAAAGCAGGCATCGCCTTACTTTTTTGAAATGCGTTTTCCCATTCAAAAATACAGCTTCCTGCAACCTGATATCAAACTGACTTCATGCTTAAAAAACACAGGGAAACGGTTTGAATATTGGTGAATTTCAGACTTGTAGTAGCAGAAAATATGTGAAATACTTTGCCGGGAAAAATAGCACAATTCTTCAAGAAAAACGCAAATCTGCATCGTCAAACATGGTCAATCAATACTGGACATGTTTCTTATCAAGCTTAAATCTGGCCAAATAAAATGAGAGTAAAAAATATTGCGATTATTGGTGGTGGCACAGCCGGCTGGCTGGCTGCCAATCATCTGGCTGTAGAACTACGTGCAGAAACAGACATCACCATTACTGTCATTGAGTCACCAGAAATTGGTATTATCGGCGTGGGCGAAGGTACCGTTCCGCATATTAAAAAATCACTATTGAAATTTGGCATACCTGAAGCAGAGCTACTAGCCACTTGCGACACCACTTTCAAAAAGGGAATCAAGTTTGTTGACTGGATGGCGCCATCAGCAAGCAATCCTGAAAATAGTTACTACCACCCTTTTTCATCAGCCTATCCTGGCGGTGCAGACGTGACCAGTTGGTATCTGAAAAATTCAGCAAGTATGGAATTTGCCGATGTCACCGAGGCGCCAAGTCTGGCGGAAGCGATGAAATCGCCAAAAAGAATTTCATCGGCACCATACGAAGGCGTGGTCAATTATGCCTACCATTTCAATGCAGTTAAATTTGGGCAGTTACTGGCAAAGAATGCCAAAGAAAAACTGGGTGTGCTGCACAAACCGGCCACGATAGTCAATGCACAATTGAATGAGCATGGCGAGGTCGATTACCTGATCACCAAGGAAGGTGAGCAATTGCAATATGATTTTTTTGTCGATTGTTCTGGTTTCCATTCTTTGATCATGGGAAAATTATTCAATATTCCCTTCGTCGACAAGTCGTCTCAACTGCTGACCGATACTGCACTTGCGGTACAAATTCCTACTGAAGCCAATTCCCAAATCCCGCCCTACACTTTAGCCAAGGCACATTCAGCCGGGTGGATGTGGGATATTCCTTTGACCAATCGCCGTGGTGTAGGCTTTGTCTATTCCAGTGCGCATATGACGGAAGATGTCGCTGTTGAGCACTTGTCCAGGCACTTGCAACTCAATACAGATCAATTTTCGCCCAGAAAAATTCCCATGCGCATGGGGTATAGAGAAAAATTCTGGTGTAAAAATGTGGTTGCACTGGGTCTGGCACAAGGTTTTGTCGAACCACTCGAAGCTACCTCCATCTTTGTCACCGATTTTTCTGCGGAGCTGTTTGCACGTAATTTTTCAGTCGAAAAAGAGAGCATGTCTGTAGCCGCTGATTATTGCAATAAAGCGGTTGCTTATACCTGGGAACGGGTGATTGATTTTGTACAATTACACTACTGCATTTCTGACCGCCAGGATTCGGCTTTCTGGCGCGCGACTACTCAAGAGGTCAAGCGTTCAGATATCTTGCAAGAGCGACTGGACATGTGGGCAGTCAACTCACCGAAAAAGCTCGATATTTTCAGCCGTTTTGATTTATTTGATGTGGAAAATTTTCTCTTTGTACTCTACGGTATGAAATACAAAACCAGGGCCAAAAATATGACGGTCTACGAAGAAGACTACTTCAGGCAGGAAATCGAAAAGGTCAACATGTACAGGAAAAAATTATCGGGTGAATTACTGGATCACAGGCTGTGGCTCGATAAATTTGCGACAGCCTACCAACAAACTTCAGGAAAATAAAATGGCTCATAAAGCAGATGACGCTTTTTTATTGTGCGCTGAACCCAATATTCAATGTGTAAGCATAGGTGAACATCAGGCGATCATTATTGATGATTTTCTGCAAGACCCTGATGCGATGAAGAACATTGCCCTCAACAGTGCATTTGAACCCTATCCCAATTTTGATAATAAAAAGGGATATCCTGGTGTCAGGGCGCAGGCACCAGCAAAGTATTCCAGCAACATCACGGAATTTCTTGAGCCCGTCATCAAACTCAATTTTGGCATACCGGAAGAACTCCCGCTGCGTAAAAGTATGTGTGCATTTTCACTGACCACCATACCAGCTCAGCAACTAGGCCCTTTGCAGAGAACGCCACATTTTGATGCAAGCACACCATACCACATGGCAGTGTTGCTTTATCTCTGCGATGAAAAACACGGCGGCACTGGTTTTTATCGTCACAAGGCAACTGGCTTACAGCAAATCACTGAAGCAACACGCGAGCATTATCTGGATGTGTATTACGAAGAGATCAATGCGATTCAGCCACCACCAAGATATTTTGATGACTCTAATGAGCATTTCAGTTTTTTGGGAATGATACCGGCCAAGTTCAACCGCCTGGTTATTTATCGTGGCAGCCTGTTACACACAGCCTGTATCAATCCGGCAATTAGCATCAATGCCAATCCAGACAGCGGTCGCCTGACTGTCAATACCTTCTACAATTTTTAGACGCGCTTTCCACAAATAGCCAGGGCGTTTTTCAAATACGCCCTGATTCTGAAATAAAAAAAAGCCTGGCATACGCCAGGCTTTTTTTCACGAGCAATATCAGAACTTGGCTGAGAGGCTAACTCTGTATGTGGTTTCGCCAATAAAGGACCAAGCTGGGTAGCCGCCTTTCAAAGGTGTTTTCACAGTAGTGTCATATCCCGCAGCACCATACTGCACGTCATCTTGTTTCAACAGATTGATGGCTTCAAATTGCAATCTCAAAGTCTTATTGATATTCCATCCGAAGCTGGCATCGAGTGTGCCGTATGGATCATGCATGCGATTACCATAGTAGCCGGTTTCACGCACCATGTACTTCGAACGCCAGTTGTAAGCCAGGCGAGCGGAGTAATCAGCATTTTCCCAGTAACCAACCAGGTTGACATTATGTTTGGATGAGAGCGTAAACACATTCAAGCGGTCTTGATAGCTCGTTGCAGGAGCTGTTGCATTGGCCAGTGTGTAGTTGGCAACAACACCAAAACCATTATCAAATGCATGGTTGATTTGGGCTTCGATACCATCAATTTTACCGCCACCAGCATTGATATAGCGGTTGACTGTCCAGCTGTCTTTGCCAGTATCAGGGCTGACCACGCCTATGCTTTGATTAACCTTGGTATCACTGGTGATGAAATTATTGATGTCTTTGTGGAAGTACATCAAAGAAATCAAGTTACCCTTGCCATAGTAATATTCAAAACCGATGTCAAACTGTGTCGATTTCATTGGTTTCAAACCGACTGAACCAAAATTGACAGTCTCATTTCCAGCTACCGTATCTTTGTAACCGATTTGTGTGGACTGGAACATGTTTTCGTAGTTCGGACGTGTGATAGCCTGAGAAGCTGTGGCACGCAAGATCACATTAGGTTGCAAGTCATAGGCGATATTCAAGCTAGGCAAAACATCGCTGTAACTGGCGTTCTCTGTAAATTGTGTACGGCCCCAGCCATCATTTTGTCCAACGTCGTCTTTTGCCAAAGGTGTGCCGTCAAGCTTGTAACCAGTGCTCTTTACTTTGGTTTTGATATAGCGCAGACCGAAATTGCCGTGCAATTTATCTTCTTCAAAGTTGAACATACCATAGGCAGCAGTATTATCTTCATTCAAAACACCGAGGCCAGACCTGTCTTCAACCCAACGGGTAACAGCACCGAGTGAGCTGGCCAGCATTGCGCTAGTGTTAGGACGTGGATAAGACCAGCCTGGTGTACCCATGTCTATCGTGCCATCATACAAACTGGCTGTCGGAACCGATGGTGGATTATTGCTTACGGCACGATCTGTATGCTTTTCAAATGTATGCTCTGTTGTACGGAAGCCTGTTTTGAAAGACGAAATTGCGCCCCAATTCAGTTTCAGTGTCAGATCAGCTTGAGCAAAATTCTCTTTGTCAGAGTTAGGGCCACGAGCCAGAGCCCAGGTCGACACATCAGAATTGGCAGGCAGATTTGCCAGGCTGACGGATTGATTGGAACTAGGGTTGACTTTAATCTGAGTACCGCTAGCGTCAATAGTACCAGTCCATTTTGGCAGGTTACCACCACTATAGCCATAGTTTGTCGTCAGAGATGTACCACCGTCAGCCTTGGTAGTGCCAGCAACACCTTCAAGTTTGAAATCATTCGTTTTGTAAGCGGCGTTGACCGTAAAACTGTCGGAAGTCATTTTACCGGCACGCGCCCAGGTCTGGACAAACGGTGCAGTGGTATTTGCCAGGGTCGTGTTACTGCTTACGCAGGCACCTGCTGCATTACGTGCTGTACAGCTATTGCTTTGGAAAATATAGTGACTGCTATTGGCGTTGTCTGCATTGAGCTCAAGTTTCATGTAATTCAAACCGAGATCCAGACCTTGTACAGGTTTGGCTTGCAAGCTAATGTTGAAAGCCTTGCGTTCACGCTCCTGTACAAAGGTAGACGGGGTAACGTCACTTGACCATGCAGTATCAGCCTCTACGCCGCGACGGATATAGTCGCTCTTCTCTCTTGCACCAGCAACCAGTACGCCGAAAGTATTGGCATCATTTTTCCAGCTATACATGCCTGAAACATCGCTGCCGATTTTATCAGTCAGGCTGGCCTTACTGGCCTTGGCGGAAACATAGGCAGAGCCAGCAGCCAAATCCAAAGGTTTGCGGGTCTTGACGATGACCGTGCCACCAATACCACCTTCAGTCAAATCAGCCTGGGAAGATTTGTACACTTCCATGCCACCGATCAACTCGGATGGCAGCAGAGAGTAGTTGAAAGAGCGGTCGATCGCTTGTTGGTCATACCAGCCTGTGGAAGCAACTGTCTGACCATTCAATGTCGTGTAAGTCATTTGTGGGTCAGAACCACGGACGGAGACAGAAGCACCTTGGCCGAATGCACGACCTACTGTCACGCCAGGGATACGACCCAGCGCTTGACCAGCATCGCTGTCTGGTAATTTACCCACATCTTCTGCAGACACTGCATCAACCACGCCATTGGCATTGCGCTTGACATTGATCGCATTTTGCAGAGCAGCGCGGATACCGGTAACGGTTACTTGCTGGACTTCATCTTTTTTTGCATCAGCATTCTGTGCTTGCGCAGTCATCGCTACGCTCATCACCATCACAGCAACTGCAGCTGCGATAGGTGTCAAATTATTTGCCGCTTTACGTTTCATATACTCCCCCAAGAAATTCCTAATCAAAGTTTCAGCCTCAAATGAAAACTGAAGATTTCAAAAATTAGACCTGTACGCTTACATAACATCCACTTCAATACCACAAGTAAAACCACCCCTCTTATCCGGCTTTACTTTCCCCAGGAATGCAAGGATATTGCGACCCGGTTGTATTTTTTTCTCGCGGCGACTGCGGTATTGGCCATGGATCTCACGCCACAGTATCGGCTGCGGCCACGACAGGCGCACTCTGATGCCATCCTCTATTGCCTAAATCCACCGACTAATTTCAACCTGTGGAAAATACTTAATAGCGAATGAGGCTCACTTTAAGGAGCGCAAAAGTGGTTGTCAAGCGGTATCTACGTGGTATTACCACTACTAGTATTGGTATTATTGTAGAGCAGTAGCAAACAAGCATAAGCTTATGTTTTTTATGAGTAATTTATATTTCAGATGAAAATTCACACTTAAGTGGACTGTATCCAACAGCCAACACAATTAAATTAAACAATATGTACCCGCAAAATTAAAAGCCAAAGTTTTGGATTAAGGAATAGTGCCTCTTTACAGACTGGATTGTGATTGCAGACTGGCGATGAAGAATGTCATTTAATTAACACCAGCCGTGGCTTTGGAATTCTGGCAAGCCAGATATTCACTGGTATTGGATTGGATTCACATCAGGCATACCTGCCAGCAGTTATACGCGCCGGACTAGTGATAAGAAGCTGCGTGCGCGTATCCCTCTCGCGATACCTCATGGAGACAGGTGAATGCAGTCAGCTATTGCAACACAATCTGGATTACACTAAGAAACAAGCTGGCAAAACATCATTAACACATGCCTTTACATTATCTGTCCAAGCTGACATCACCTAAACGTACGCCACAGGCGAATCGCCACCTGGGTGTAACTTTGGCTTGCGTGGCGGGTGCATTGAATGCCGGAGGTTTTCTGGCAGTAGGCCAATACACTTCACATATGACAGGCATGCTGTCATCGGCGGCGGATGATCTGGTTCTGGGCAAATGGCTGCCAGCCTGTGCTGCCTTGTTCATGCTGGTTGCTTTTGCCTGGGGTGCAGCCTGTACTGCACTCATCGTCAACTATGCCAGACGCAACCATTTCCGCTATATCTATACTCCTGTCTTGCTACTGGAAGCCTTGCTACTGCTGATCTTTGGCCTGGTCGGTACGGAATTGCAAGCACATGCTGTTATCACCGTCTCGTTTACCACGGTCTTGCTTTGTTACGTGATGGGCTTGCAAAATGCCCTGATCACCAAAATTTCACAGGCGGAGATACGCACCACCCATGTCACTGGCCTGGTCACGGACATAGGGATAGAAATGGGGAAAATGATTTACTGGAACAGGAATAAGGACCAGATCCATCATCAAAATGAGGTAGGTGCCAATTTACAAAAACTGCGTTTGCATGGCTTGCTGGTGTTCTCGTTTTTTTCCGGGGCACTGGCTGGTGCATATGGCTTCAAGCACTTCGGTTTTATTTCCACGCTGCCCATTGCGACAGCTTTGGTCTTGCTGTCGCTAGCCCCAAGGCTGAAAAACCTTTGAACCCATGATGCTACAGGCACGGGAAAAACCACATGCCCATGCCCGCCACGGTGTCATACCTGATGGGCTTTTTGCAGGCGTTTTTCCAGTCGTCTTTGCACCACTTCAAAACACAGGCTAAGTACCCAATAGACGGCTGCTGCGGCGATATACAAGGGCAAGGGACGAAAACTGGTAGCGATAACCTCCTTGGTGGCCAGCATCAGTTCAGTTACGGTGATGACGGATACCAGAGAGGTATCCTTGATCAAACTGATCAGGGTATTGCTCATCGAGGGCACGGCCACTCGCATGGCTTGTGGCACCACGATATAGCGCAAGGTTTGGGCATAGTTCAAACCCAGGCTGGCGCTGGCTGACCACTGGCCGCGGCTGACACCAACAATCGCACCACGTATGCTTTCCGACAGATAGGCACCCGCATTCAGGCTGAGCGCCAGTATACCTGCAGAGGTCGCCGAAAATTCTATGCCTATGCTGGGCAGGCCGTAGTAGATGACGAATATCTGTACCAGCAGGGGCGTACCGCGTATCAGACTGACATATATCGCAGCCGGAGTGCTGATCAGTTTGCTTGGCAAAATGCGCGCAATCGCCAGCAAGAAGCCCAGTATCAATCCTCCCACCATGGCACCGACGGCAAACAACAAGGTATAAGCCACGCCCTTGAGCATGACTGGCGCTGCCATCTGCAGCAGTTCTAGAATTTCCATGGCGACTTTAAAAAGAAATATCCCCGTAAAAGACGGGGATAATGGTGACATCAAGTAGAGTGCATCCACTTAATCATACAGCGTATCTTGCTGACATTGCACGCTGCAAGGCAATATCAGCAAGTTTGTGGCTTACTGAGCCGAAGGTGCTTTGCTGACGTCCTTGCCAAACCATTTATTGGATACCTTGGCAAAGCTGCCATCCTTGATGATTTCGGCCAGGGCTACATTCAGAGCCGCAGCAAATTTGGGATTACCCTTTTGGAAGGGAATACCATTTTTTGCAATTTCACCTATAGGTGAGCCAGCCTTGACGGGCAGGTTGCTGGTTTTCAACAGGTAGGCAACCATCAGGCTATCATTCAATGCCGCGTCAACACGGCCTGCGGCCAGGTCTTGCAGGTATTCTGGCGCGCCAGGGTAGCTCTTGACTTCGATACCAGCCACGGCCTTGGCACGCTCTTCATAATTGCTGCCCTGCCCTACGCCCAGCTTTTTACCTTTCAAGTCTTCCAGGCTCTTGAATTCGCGCTTGTCATCTTTCTTGACGATGAGCTGGGCGCTGGACACTGTATAGGGGTCAGAAAAATCAAAGGTTTCCTGGCGCTTGGCTGTGACGCCCACCTGATTGACGATGACATCAAACTTGCCAGCCGACAAGCCTGCCAGTATGCCACTCCATTCAGACGTCACGAATTCTGGTTTGACACCAAGTTTTGCAGCCAGCAGTTTGGCAACGTCTACGTCAAAGCCAGCCAGTTCATTGGTTTTGGTGTCTTTGAAGTTAAAAGGTGGGTAAGTTCCTTCCAGTGCAATTTTCAAGGTGCCGCGTGCCTTGACCGTGTCAAGCAAGTCAGCTGCGCTGGCAGTCAGGGAAACACCCGCCAATACCAAGCCAGCCAGCAAAGTGGAGATTGTTTTTCTTTTAGATATTTTCATCATGGTCCTGAGAAGTTTTCAGGCCCTCGCCTGAGCGAAGGCGCATTCATTAAAACATGCCAGAAGGAAAGATTATCTGGCGGCCTGTGTATGATATGGAGTCAGGGTATTGAAGGACAACGAAGTATTTCTTATTTGCATATACGATGTAGTTCTATATGCAGAAAACAAGGAAGGGGTAAAAAAGTAAGACACGCCCCTGCCAGCAAGGACGTGTCGACAAGATTAGAAAGAAGGCAGGTCGCTCAGTCTGTGGCCAGGATCACCATTGCTGGCCGTGCTGAGGCCATGTACGCCATCTTCGTACTGTATGCCTACGACTTTTTCACCGAGAATGATGCCGTTTTCACTATTAAACTTGGGCAAGACTTCATCGCCATTGGCGATGGTATCCAATACCGCCTGTACATCTGCTTCCTGAGGATCATCCACCATGGCAGGTGGCATGACTTGTCCGCCCTTGCTCTTGCCCCAGCGCACTTTAGCAATGCGCTGCCCACTATCATCAAAACGGACGGCTTCAATAAAAAATAATGCCATGATCACGCTCCTCATCAAAGTTGCAAAGAAAATCGGGAAGGAAATTGACTAGCCAATGCTAAGGACCAGCACTAATTTCTGGATAACAAATACTTTTATGCTTGCTGTAACTTTATTTTGCGCCTTTAGTATGACAGCTATGTGTCATGGTGTCGTGCAAAAAAAGCACCTTAAATCAACATGTTAGCAAATTAAAATCTGCATTCAAGTTAAATTTATTAGCCCCAATAGCAAAGCGGCTGACAGAAGCTTTTCGCTCTGTCAGCCGCAAATTTACTAGGCCTGGCTAAATACTTTTCAGTTCTGCTAAGCTCAGTTAAGCTTAGCCGCATGTTCACGCGTAGCGTGGAAAGTTACACCAGGCCAACGTTCTTGCGTCAATTTCAAATTCACACCCGAGGTCGCCAGGTAAGCCATGTTGCCTGCAGCATCATAAGCAATATTGCCACCGGCGCTGGAACGTTCAAAATCAGCCAGCATTTTTTTGTCATCGCAGCTGATCCAGCGGGCGCTGCTGATGCTGGTGCCTTCAAACACGGCATCAACGCCATATTCATTCTTGAGACGGCTGGCGACCACTTCAAACTGCAGGACACCAACCGCACCCAGCACCAGATCACTGCTGACAACAGGTTTGAATACCTGTACCGCACCTTCTTCACCTAATTGCTGCAAGCCTTTTTGCAATTGCTTGATTTTTAGCGGGTTCAGGATACGTGCTGTACGGAAAAAGTCTGGAGCAAAATAAGGGATGCCAGTAAATTGCAGCAATTCACCTTCAGAAAAACTATCACCTATCTGCATATTGCCGTGGTTGGGCAAGCCTATGATATCGCCAGCGTAAGCTTCTTCCACCTGCTCACGTGACGATGCCATGAAGGTCACGACAGACGACACTTTGATATCGCGGTTCAGGCGCAAATGCTTGAGTTTCATACCGCGTTCAAAACGACCAGAACAGACGCGCAGGAAGGCGATACGGTCACGGTGAGCCGGGTCCATGTTCGCCTGGATTTTGAAAATAAAGCCAGAGAATGGTACTTCCTTTGGTTCAACAGCACGCACGGTCGCATCGCGCTCCCGTGGCGCTGGTGCCCAGTCGAGCAAAGCATTCAAAATTTCACGCACACCAAAGTTATTGATGGCAGAGCCAAAGAATACCGGTGTCTGCACGCCAGCCAAAAAGTCTTCCAGACTGAACGGATGGGATGCTCCATGCACCAGTTCGACTTCCATCTTCAGTTGTTCGATTTCTAGCGGGAACATCTCGACCAGGCGTGGGTTATCAATACCCTTGATGACTTCGAATTCCTGGTCAGCACGTTCACTACCTGGCGTGAACAGTAAAATCTCGTCTTTCAGGATGTGGTACACACCGCGGAAAGTCTTGCCCATGCCTATGGGCCAGGTCACTGGTGCACACTGTATTTTCAATACAGATTCCAGTTCATCGAGCAACTCCAGCGGGTCGCGGGTTTCGCGGTCCATCTTGTTGACGAAGGTGATGATGGGCGTATTGCGCATGCGGCAAACGTTGAGCAGCTTGATGGTCTGTTCTTCCACACCCTTGGCGGCATCGATCACCATCAGGGCAGAATCAACTGCCGTCAACACGCGATAGGTATCTTCAGAAAAATCCTGGTGACCCGGCGTGTCAAGCAGGTTGACCACGTGGTCGCGGTATTCAAACTGCATGACAGAGGAAGCAACCGAAATGCCGCGCTGCTTCTCGATTTCCATCCAGTCAGATGTCGCATGACGGCCACTCTTGCGCGCCTTGACTGTGCCTGCCAGTTGAATCGCGCCCGAGAACATCAGCAGCTTTTCAGTCAGCGTAGTTTTACCCGCATCCGGATGGGAAATAATACCGAAGGTACGGCGGCGTGCCACTTCGCGGCTGATCAGGTCTTTCGATGCCGCGCTGGACGTAGTTGTCTCTGAGACTGACTCGTGGCCGGATTCAGCGCTATCGTCTGGGGATGTATTCATGGTGTTCATGCTGATGCCGCAAAAATGGAGAAAAACACGCAAGTTTAGCTGGTATTGGGGGCGAAGTCGAATGCAAGGGCTGGCAAAACACTGCAAATTGACAGTTCCATGGCGAGTAAGTAAAAGAAATAACAATTCCAACATGGATTTTCTTGCACTTTCCTGTAGCAATGCCATGATATGCAGGTACTCTTGCTTACGATAGTTCAACCTGGATAACCATGAAGAAATTTGCTTTTACAGCAACATTTTCTATCTGCATATTGTCAGCCATGCCTGCGCAGGCGGGTTCTGGCTATTATCTGGTCAGCATCTATGAAAATGAGGGCGAGAAAACTATCGATTTCAAAACCTGGTCTTCTTTTGTCGACAGTCGCCCCACTTCGACTGCGCCTGACCTGGGTTTCAGCTACATGCCCAATAAAACCTGGTACACGGAAGTCTATGTGACCTGGTTCAGGCGAGGTGCCAGCTCTTTGGCAAATAGTGCCTGGACCTGGCAAAATGATTTCTTGCTGACGCATGGTCAATATGATGTTGACGTGGCCTTGCATACCAGCCTGAACAAGAACACTGACAGTAGCCGTGGCGTGGATTTTGAATTTGGTCCGGCCATGCAAACCGAGTTTGGCCGGGTGCAGGTGAATGCCAATCTGTTCCTGGAACGTACGTATCGCATTAATCCTGCGGGCCGCACGCAAATGAAATATCAGTGGCAAAGCAAGTACCGCTACCGCCCTGAACTGGCATTTGGCCTGCAAGGCTTTGGTGAACTGGGTAACTGGGATAACTGGTCGCCGCAGGCCCAGCAATCACACCGGGCTGGTCCCATGGTATCCGGCACGTTCAGGCTAGGGAACGCGGCTGACAGCAGGCAAGCCATCAAATATGAAGCCTCCTATGTGGTCGGCAAACTCAATACCCGCCATGCAGGCGTCTTCAGCATGCGTCTGCAATACGCGTTCTGATACGAACACAATCTCCTCAGTTTGCTATATCCTCGTCATCTTTGCTTGTTACCATCTTTGGTATATTTATTATCTACCTGATATTTTTATGAAAAAGCTACTGATCTCCGCTTTCATGCTGGCACTGGCCAGCTTGCCACAACTGAGTTTTGCCTGGGGGGCCGACGGTCACCAGACCGTGGGAGCAATTGCCGAAAACCTGCTGGCTGGCAGCAAAGCCGGTGCCCAGGTCAAAGCACTGCTGGGTGACAATACCCTGGAAAAAGTCGCTGTCTGGGGCGATTGCGTCAAAGGCATCGCTCCTGAAAAAGATTTTGCCTATACATCAACTGGCCGTTACCCTGAGTGTGCGTCCTTTGAGACTGCCGCTGGTATTGCTGCCATGGCGGATTATGTGAAACGCAATAACACTAACTGCAATCCGGCTTTTGATGAAGAAAACTGCCACAAGCAATATCACTATGCTGACGTGGCTCTGCAGCATGACCACTATAAAACTGGCTATGTAGGCACCAGTGACCATGACGTGGTGAACGCCATTCGTGCCGCCGTACTGGTGTTGCAAGGCAAACCACAGCCAAAACCTTTCAATTTCAAGGACAAGCAGGAAGCCCTGACCCTGCTGACCCACTATGTGGGTGACTTGCACCAGCCTTTGCATGTAGGTTCCATCTTTTTGAATGCCGATGGCAAGATCGTCAACCCGGATGAAGGCCAGTATGACCGCGGCAGCAATACCGTTGGTGGCAATGCCCTGCAATGCCCATGCGGTAACCTGCACTCTCTGTGGGATGACTTGCCACAGCAATTCAAGCGTGGCCGCATGAATGATGCCTTGACTAAAAAAGCCAAGTCCTTGACGCTGACCAATGCAGCCATCGAAGAATTGCCAGTATTGTGGGCCAATGACGCCATACGTGATGCCAAACAATTGTTCGCTGGCACGCAATTCAGCAAAAGCACACCGAACCAAAGAGGAAATAGCTGGTCTATAGCCTTGCCACTCGAATATGAAAAAACCATGCTGAACATGAAGGAAGATGCCCTGGCACGTGCCGGTGCGCATCTGGCTCAATTGCTGAAAACCATCTGGCCTGAATAAATCCAGCCTGTTTTTTTAGCTTGCTCTCAGCTTATCTTTTTACTTAAGGAAAATGTCATGGCTTTTGCCCCCATAAGCTGGATAGGAAAAGGTTTCAAATACCTTTGGACGGCGCTGGACTTCAGTCGCCGGGTAATACTGAACCTGCTTTTGCTGTTTATCCTGATTGCCATTGCCATCAGCCTGTTCAGTGGCGGGGCAAAAAAAATCGAAGACAAGACTGCCCTCTTGCTGGATTTAAAAGGAACGCTGGTAGAGCAACATGCTGGTAGCGCCCGCGAAACACTGCTGGCCGAAGCACGTGGCGACATCAAGAAAACCACGCAATTGCGGGATGTCCTGGCGGTGCTGGATCAGGCAGCCAAAGACCCGCAAATCAGCAGTGCGGTCTTGCTGCTGGATGACATGGGCGGCACTGGTTTGACCATGCTGAGGGAAATTGCCGCTGCCATCGACCGTTTCAAGGCTGCTGGCAAGACAGTCGTGGCCTGGGGTTCCAGCTATGACCAGCGCCAGTATTACCTGGCAGCCCATGCCAATGAGGTGTATCTGCACCCTATGGGATCAGTGATGATCACTGGTTTTGGCAGGTATCAAAACTATTACAAAGATGCCCTCGATAAGCTGGGCGTCACGGTGACCGTGTTGAAAGCGGGCAGTTTCAAAAGCTTTGGTGAACCTTATGTCGCCAATGCCCCGTCTCCTGAAGCAGCCGAGGCAGAAAGCTTTTTATACAATGCCCTGTGGAAGACTTATACAGGCGATGTAGAAAAAGCCCGCAAACTGCCTGCTGGCAGCATCATGAATGGTATCAATGACCTGAGCAATCTGCTGGCTGCGGCAGGCGGTGATATCGCCAAACTGGCCATCAATACCAAGCTCGTCGATGGCTTGAAGACCCGCGATGAATTGCGTGAACTCATGCTCAAGCGCGGTATCAGGGATGAGCAAATCAAGAGCTTCCGTCAAATCCCGTTTGAAGATTACCTTGCCCGCATCAAACCCAAACTCTTTGGTGACGCTGTTGGCGTGATCGTGGCCTCTGGTGAAATCAGCGAAGGCGTGGCCTCACCTGGCGCCATCGGTGGTTTGTCTACTGCCAGCCTGATACGCAAGGCGCGTGAAGATGACAATATCAAGGCCATCGTCTTGCGTGTGGATTCTCCTGGTGGCAGCGCCTTTGGTTCAGAACTCATACGCCGTGAACTGGAACTGACGCGCAAGGCTGGCAAACCAGTCGTGGTTTCCATGGGCAATGTGGCTGCCTCCGGCGGTTACTGGATTTCCATGGCATCTGATGAAGTAATCGCAGATGAAGCGACCATTACTGGCTCTATCGGTGTCATCGCGATTTTGCCTACGGCAGATAAAGCCGTGGAAAAACTCGGCGTGCATACTGCTGGTTCACCAACCACCTGGCTGGCTGATCCATTCAATCCTCTGCGCCCTTTGAACCCGCGTTTTGCTGAAGTCCTGCAAGGCAGTATCAACCATACCTATGCCGATTTCACAGGCAAGGCAGCCGCCGCACGCAAGACCACGCCCGAGAAAATCAATGAAGTGGCACAAGGACGTGTCTGGACAGGTGCACAAGCCAAGGAACGCGGCCTGATCGACAATGTAGGCAGTTTTGCCGATGCGTTGAAATCAGCATCTACCCGTGCAAAAATGGGACAGGATTACCGCATCGCCTATATAGAACGTGAACCGTCCAAGTTTGACCGCATCTTCAGTATCTTTGGCGCGCAGACTGCCCTGGTATTGCAGGAGCAATTCAAACTGGCGTCTGTACCTAGCGGCTTGCCACCAGCAGCAGCAACACAGATACTGAATGACCTGAGCTGGTTGAGAGATGTCAATAAAGAAGGCAAGAGCTTTACGGCCCTGACACATTGTCTGTGTACGGCACCTTAGTCTGCATGTTTTGTAAGAAATCCCGCAAATATGCGGGATTTTTTTTGTCTGCGTCAAAGATGTGATTTCAGGACATGACAAATGTCATAAAAAAATGATGGCATTTGCTTCTGTTTTATTTTTCATCCAAACGGCATGATGAATACATCTACAAAAAAAGGACCTCATCATGCACAAAACCACTCTTGCCCTGGCATTTGCTCTTTGCACAGGCGGCTCCCATTTCTCAGCACAAGCAGCAGGTTTTCTGATAGAAAACACGCGCGTATTTGATGGCCAGAAAATCCTGTCTGCCAGAAATGTGCTCATCGCAGATGGCAAGATTCAGGACGACAATTTCAAAGGCAAACCGGCTGCCGGTATCACTGTCATTAACGGCAATGGCCGCACCCTGCTGCCTGGCCTGATTGATGCGCACGTGCATGCCTATCAGCACCAGGAACTGCCACTCTTGTATGGTGTGACCACGCAAATTGACATGTTCACCAATGTTGATCAAATGAAAGAGATCAATGAAAAAATGCGCAAGGGTGAAAACCGTGAACGTGCAGATCTGATTTCTGCCGGTGTATTGGCAACCGCACCTGGCGGTCATGGAACTGAATATGGTCTGGCTATCCCTACCCTGGCAAAACCTGAAGAAGCGCAAGCCTGGGTAGATGCCCGCATTGCCGAAGGTTCGCATTTCATCAAGATCGTTATTGAGCATGGTCATGAAAAACGCCCTTTTAATAGTCTTGATAACGCTACCGTGAAAGCCCTGGTCAAAGCGGCGCATCTGCGCAATAAACTGGCGGTAGTCCACATAGGCACCTTAAAAGAAGCGCAAGATGCTCTGGCCGCGGGCGCAGATGGCCTGGTGCATTTATTTGTAGAAAAGCACATCAGCGATGCCGATGTACGTGAACTGGTAAAGACTGCAAAAAGCAGGAAGTCCTTCATCATCCCTACTTTTTCTGTGCTCGAAAGCATTGCAGGTCTGAAGGAAGAAGATGTACTGACAGACAAGCGCATGACAGCATTTTTAAATAAAACGCAAATGCAAACAATGAATGCACCATATGGCCAGCAAGCCCGTCCCGATTTATTGACTGCCCCAAAACTGCTCACGGTTGCCATGCATAAGGCTGGCATCCCCATACTGGCAGGCACGGATGCAGGCAATTCCGGCACCCAGTATGGCATCAGCCTGCATCATGAACTGGCCTCACTGGTCAATGCCGGCATGAGTCCGCTTGCCGCATTGAGCGCCGCCACATCGGTGCCAGCCAGTGCGTTCCGGCTGAAAGACAGGGGTCGTATCGCCAGGGGCTATAAGGCTGACCTTGTGCTGGTGGAAGGCGAACCAGATAAAGATATTAGTAACACACGCAATATTGTCGAGGTATGGAAAGATGGCGAGCGCGTCACAGCTCAACGCGAACAAAAACAACAGGAAGTCGTGCAGCAAAATGTGCAAAAAAACCTGCAATTCGATCTACCGCAGGATGGCCGCATTGCGCAGTTCAGCAAGGGAAAACTGGCCAGCCCGTTCGGTGCAGACTGGGGTGCATCGACAGATGCTTTCATGGGTGGTAAATCCAGCATAAGCCTTAAACTGGCTGACACTGAAACCATCAACGATCAGCCGGTGCTTAATATTGATGCAGAAATTCGCCCTGGTTTCGCCTACCCCTGGGCTGGGCTGGCCGTGATGACAGGCAAAGTCCCTATGGAAGCAGTGGACCTCAGCAAGGCCAACACCCTCAAATTCAGAGTGAAGGGCGATGGCAATCAATACAGCGTAGGCATCAGCGTCAAGGGCAGTTATATACCCATCTCGGTCCCCTTCAAGGCTAGCGAAGAGTGGCGTGAAATCAGCATAGCTTTCAGTAAATTCTCTGGGCTGGATCCTGCTGCAATCACAATCATTGCCTTTAATGCAGGACCACAGCCTGGTTCATATCGTTTTCAGATTGCCGATATCCGTCTTTTAAAGGAATAATGTCAAACTTCAGCCAAGCCAGCTCAGCTAAGTAAGTCAACCAAGCCAGATAAAAAAAAATAATGCATCAACTTATCGCTATCTTCTCTTCTCCCTGGGTGCCTGCCCGCTATGGCAAGGCACCGTATTTCTGGCTACTTTCCTTTACCATCATGGGCTGGAAGTATCTTTACGTCACGCCAGGCTTGCAGGAAATCAGCTTGTTAGCAATCAGCATTCTGGCTTTTTTACTCATTTATTTTTATAGCTTTTGGCAAACAGGCTGGAAAAATCTGGCCTGTATTACCGTGATCTGCGCCATGGGTATAGCCTGGGCACCTTATAATTATGGCGGGTCTACATTCTGTATTTTTGCCGCCACTATGTGCTCACGCATGACGGATACACGCCAGGCTTATCTTGGCCTGCTGACTATCGGCCTGGTAGTTGCCCTAAGCAGTTTCATCTTCAAGTTCGAAGCGACTTTCTGGATACCCGCCATCATCTTCAGCATCCCCAGTGGGGTCGGCGCCATCATAGGTGAGCGACTGACACGCAGCAATGAAAGCCTGCTCAAGAAACAGGAAGAAGTTGAATATCTTGCAGCACTGGCGGAACGCGAACGTATCGCCAGGGACTTGCATGACTTGCTGGGGCATACCCTGTCCGTCATCACCCTGAAAGCCGAGCTGGCAGGCAAACTGCTGGAACGCAATCCCGATGCCTGCAAAAAGGAAATTCATGACATCGAGCATACCGCCAGGCAGGCCCTGGCAGAAGTGCGCGCCGCTGTCATAGGCTATCGTGCCACGGGTCTGGGACATGAATTGCAGTCTGCAAAAAATGCACTGGATGCGGCGCAGGTTTCGCTGGTCACGGATATACAAGCAATCAATATTCCGGCAGCGACGGAAAACGTACTGGCACTGGCCGTGCGTGAAGCTGTCACCAATATCATACGCCATGCTGAGGCCAGCATTTGCCATATTAAACTGAGCATACTGGATCAGTATGTGCGACTGACCATCACTGACAATGGCGTAGCAGGACAAAAATTATCCATCAACAAAGGCAGCGGACTTAATGGCATGAGTGAACGCGTGCGCGCCTTGGGCGGCTCTGTGCAAGTACTCATAAAACCTGACACACCAGGTTTGCACCTGGAATTGTCCCTGCCCCTGAAAGAAGAAAAATGATACGTATCATCATCGCCGAAGATCAGGCCCTGGTATCCGGTGCACTGGCGGCACTACTGGGCCTTGAAGACGATCTGGAAGTCATAGGCCTGGCAAAAAATGGCCAGGAAGCCCTGGCTTTATGTGAGAAAGAACAACCAGACATTGTCGTAACCGACATAGAGATGCCCATCATGACAGGGCTGGAACTGGCGGCTGCCGTCGCAGAAAAAAAACTGCCCAGCAAAGTTGTAGTACTGACGACCTTTGCGCGAAGTGGTTACCTGCGTCGCGCCATGGCCAGTGGTGTGCGTGGTTACATGCTCAAGGATGCACCGGCTGACACCCTGGCAGCTGCGATACGCACGGTACATGCCGGTGGCCGCGCCATCGCACCTGAACTGGCCATGGAAAGCTGGGGCGGCGAACAAGACCCCCTCAGCGAACGCGAACGCCAGGTACTGCGTCTGGCTGGCACTGGATCAACCAGCACCGAGATTGCAAAACTCATGCATTTGTCGGAAGGCACGGTACGCAACTATCTTTCTGAAGCCATCAGCAAGTTACACGCAAAAAACCGTGTTGAAGCATACCGGCTGGCACGCGATCAGGGCTGGTTGTGAAGCGAGAAACAAATAGGCCATTTGATGCGACTACCCCTCTCAATGCTCGTATAGTAACGGCACCAAAGCTGTCGATACCTGTCCATCATGAGGTTTAGCGCCCCCTTACTATTGCTTTGCCTGCCAATACTTAGCCAAGCCAGTCAGTCTCAGCTTGAGAATCAGGTAGACAAAATCCGCAATGCCGCAATGGCGGCATTTGAGAAAAATCATGACCAGCGAGATGCACTCAGACTCAACAAAATAGCATTAAAGCTAAGCCACCAATTGCCAGAAACCAGTTGGCGCACCATAGAAAACTATGATGATGCCGGTTTGTATTATTACGAGAGCAGTAATTGGAAGGCATCTGCCCGGCACCAGGCCATTGCCGTCCTGCTGGCTTGCGGCATGGAGGAAAGTAAGACCATGTTTCCTTTGTACGTAAAACGTTTGGGTTTTGCTTTTTCCAAGTACCGTCCCGGCGACGATTTTGCTCCTGTCGCTGCCAATCCCTTGCTGCTCCTCAAAGATATCTCTCTGAATCTACGCGCCAATACCGACTTGAGAAGACGCTACTTCAAGACTATAAAATTAAACCAGGGCACCCAGACTTCGACGGCATCTTATCTTTACAAAATCAAGTCCGATGCACTACCCGCTAACTGTTATATCCAGCCCGACCAGAGCGAAGAGCAAGCAGCCAAGAGTGAATAAGGTCTTTAGTGAATATTCACCTTACGCAAACAGGCTACAATAGCAGCAATTTCTTCCGCAATAAGAGCCAAGGTCAATTGCAAGATCTTTCTTTACCACATACCAGCCTTGCTCCACATCCCTTGTTGGCGGATGTCTGCATGCATTTTCTGGTCATGGACATTCCTTCGTGCTGGTACACCGTACCAGCAAGTCCACTACCGATGTTGATCGTCGTTTTGAGTGGAGCGATGGAAATGGAAGATGGTCAGACTTTGTATCGCTTCGCCATCGTCGGCCCCAACAGGCATCGTTCACTGGGCAAGGCTCAGCCTGGTTCTCGCTTCATGTCAACGACTTTCCGCCCTGGCAAACTCAGCAAGATACTGGGCTACCCCGTAGACGAATTTAGCGACGCCGTTATCAATCTGGCCGATGTATTACCTCTGTCCCACTACACCGAAGTGAATGAAAAACTGGATGCCGCCAACGGTACTGCTGCACAACTGGATGTGGTACAAAGCATGTTGTTACGTTTGCGCTTGCTTGAAAAACCGCGCATTGCTCCGCTGGATATTCCCTATCACTGGATAAATAAATCAGCGCAGGAACTAGCTGATAGCCTGGGTTTGGGCACTCGTCAATTCGAGAGGCGCTTTCTGGCCAGCTTTGGCCTCAGTTTACGTAGTTACAAACAGCATTTACGTTACGGTGCATCACTGACGCAAGTCATGCTGGGAAGGCTGCCAGCGAAGACCTGGGTCGAATGCGCGATGAGTTTTGGTTATGCCGACCAGGCACACATGAACCACGACTTTGTCCGGTTTACTGGTCATACACCAGCGCAGCTCATGCGTGGCATTGCGGCAAAAGATCCTGCACTTTGGGCATTCAGCTTCAATGAAGCTGAATTGGGGAAGCTGTTTATACCCACTGACGAAATCGATGTCGTTTCGGTACAAGACCACATCATCGCTTGAATCCATAATCGGGGCATCTCAAAGAAGGAGCCCCATCCATGGAAGAGCAATCAGGTTTGTTTCAGGATTCATACATCCTCACCAACGTCAATGATTTGATGAACAAGGTGCAGAGCAATAGCATGTGGTATCTGTCCTTCGGCCTCGCCTGCTGTGCGGTTGAGATGATGCAGGCTGCCAGTGCCCGCTATGACATGGACCGCTTTGGCTTCATGCCGCGTGCCAGCCCCCGCCATGCTGACCTGATGATAGTCGCTGGCACCCTGACCAATAAAATGGCCCCAGCTTTACGAAAAGTCTATGACCAGATGGCAGAGCCACGCTATGTGATCTCCATGGGCTCCTGCGCCAACGGTGGTGGTTATTACCATTATTCTTACTCAGTAGTACGCGGCTGCGACCGCATCGTACCTGTCGATATATACATCCCAGGTTGCCCACCTACCGCAGAGGCGCTGATTTATGGCCTGCTGCAGTTACAGAACAAGATCAAGCGCAGCAATAGCTTCGCCAGATAACAAAGACTCTGGTACTTGATGGTAAGCTGGTCCCATTGCACAGATGATGCCATTAGCCTCAACCAACAGAAATACAGGGAAGCATATCCATGGCCATTTATCTGCGATATGCCTTCCCATAGCTGCCGTCAAGTTTGCCTTTTGCCCAGTCCGCCATCAGATCATAATAGCCTGGCGTAATACGAAGCTGCTTGCGCGTGCCATCTTTTGCTTCTGTATATTCCCACATGCCATGACCAGTATCGGGGAAACGGTAAATCGTGATATTACTGCCCTGGCGGCGAAGATTCGACAGCCTTTCCAAACTCACTGCCCCCGGAGCTTGGCGGTCTTCATCCGCGAATACCCACATCTGTGGCACATCAACTTTGCTCAAGACCTGCATGGGATCGAGCGACCAGTCAATATCCAGCTTGTCGAATCTTGGTACACCATTACGGCGCAAATCATCTACTGACATGCTCAGGAACACGCCTGAGTATCCTCCCTTTATACTTGTGAACCAGGCCTCTTTGCCAAACTGCTTCTGGATATCAGCAAGCTCGTCAAACCCCTCTTTCAATTCAGATTTTGCTATTTTTGCCGTCACATCTGTCACCTTGCTGGCTTTGGCAAGTATGTCGTCGCCATACCCGTGATCGCGTAATTCCTTGCGGACTTGCTCAGCATCCTGCCCGGTGATATCAACCGCCAGGCCAAAGCCAACCCCAAGAAACTCTGCCCCGGCCCGCGCTGCCGCGAGTGGCACTATCCACCCACCCTGGCTCAAGCCTATGAGACCAAAACGACCGTAGCGTCCGGCTGCCAGCCGCCTGGCTTCGCGAGAAGCTGCTACCAGGTCATCGCCCAGGCGGGGGAAGTTTTGGGTATATTCTCCTTGTGAAAGTCCCGTGCCGCGTTTGTCATACACAAAAACCGAAATACCCCGTCCGAGCATTTGATAAGGGTCACCTGCGCGGTCTATCCAGCCAGTGTCTTCTGAGCCATGTACATAGACAAGCAGGGGTGTATTTTTTTCTGCACCGGGCGGCTCCATCAGGCGGCCTGCAAGCATAACGCCACTGGATTCAAATCGCGTGTTCAACTCGGAAATGGCCAGCTTGTTCCAGACCTCATCTCCCCGAATCAGGACTGCATTTTTTCCACATGTCAGCGTAATCCCGGAGTCCATCGTATTGCCAACAGTCCCATTGCTGAAGGTGTAGTTAAATCCTTTATCTGCTTTGGTCACGACGACAAATGTCTGCTTGTCTTTTTGAAAAATACCTATTTCACAAGGGGTCGATATAAAAGGGCCGGATTTCAATTGATCAGGCACAGCAATAGTCTGTGCAAACAGGACGGGACATGCTAGCGCGCATGCAAAAAACAGGGTGGACGATAATATTTTCACGCATTTCTCCGGTAAGAATCAATGCTGTGGATGCTATGGGGTATCGTCGTCGCCAGCTCATGTAATCCGATGAATGCAGGATTTCGATGACTAAAACCCCGATCTGAGGCTTTAAAATAAATGCAATTTGAAGAAAAGCCAGCAAAACTGCTGGTAGCAGCTTTACTGGCTTAGCTTGGCTTACGCTGAAAATCAATTTACATCGTCGCCAAATGCGCTTGCAGCACAGAACGCAAAGTCGCCGTTGGCCGCTGTATCAGTTTGGACAGCTGGCCACTATCGTCATACAGGCCACCTTGTGCAGCGCCTGTATCTGATTGCGCCAGGATATGGGCAAAGCCGTCTGGCAAACCAAATGAGACGAGCAGGTCTTTATATTCAATCTCGCTATGATTCACATAGGCGACAGGTTTGCCTGACAGTTCAGCCAGGGTCGCAGCCAACTCTGCGAGAGTGAATGCCTGGTCACCAGCCAGTTCATAGATCTTGCCGCCCTGATCATGACCAGTCAGTACTGCAGCCGCCGCCGCGGCAAAATCTGCACGGGAAGCCGCGGAGAATTTACCATCACCTGCCGCCCCAAATACCTTTCCAGTTTGCAGGGCAGTGCCCACTGCAGAAAAATAGTTTTCTATATACCAGGCATTGCGCAAGAAGACGAAAGGCAAGCCGCTGTCGCGTATCAGTTGTTCTGTCGCTATATGCTCCTGGGCCAGCAAGAGTGGTGAAGTATCTGCGTGCAGGATGCTGGTGTAGGCAATTAATTCCACGCCTGTATTCTTTGCGGCCTGCACCACATTGTTGTGCTGTTCCAGTCTTTGCCCAATTTCACTGGAGGATACCAGCAAGACTTTTTTCACTCCCTGCAAGGTTGTCGCCAACGTCTCTGGCTGGCTGTAATCGCCCTGGCGAACCTGCACTCCACCGGCGCGCAAATCCTCTGCCTTGCTGACATCCCTGACGATGGCAACGATCTGATTCGCCGGGACTGTACCCAGCAAGGCCTGTATCACCAGACGTCCCAATTGCCCACTTCCACCTGTTACTGCGATCATATTTATTTCTCCGGTTAAATCACATTCGTCAACATTCATCAAGATGACTCAATTTTTAAGTGCAGAATCCCAGTGTTCATCTGCCTTTCCATCCACTATCCGCCAGGTATCAAACCAGGTGGTGGTGTATAAAAGCTGTCCGGTGGTCTTGTCCCTGACTGGCAAGGGATACATGACCGTTACCAGGTCACCTTCGGCAATGACGGCAACCACGGGTTTCGTCATTTTTTTGGGTATCGGTGTAGCCTGGACATTTCTTACTTCGACAAAATACCTGAGCACGCCATCAAGACCCGACGCTGCATTCGGGTTATGCTGCAGGTAGCGTCTGGACAAATACTTGTCTGCCATTTCCCAATGCCCCGCCTCCAGCAAGTCTTTCACGATGTGATAGACCACCTGCTTGTTGGCATGCAGCTTTGGATCGCTACTGGTGAACAGCAGGTCTGGATTTTCAACCCCGACAACTGGCTCCTGTGCATAGCTGGCCAATGGCAGAGCCATCAACATAGCGGATAAGGTGCACGCAGACATGACGCCCAGGCCCAGGTTTTTCTTGTAACGATATATCTGTTTTTTCATAACAAAGTCTTTCCTGATTTCGACGTAAAACCGATAAGGTATACAATAGAGACTATGTCTAAAAATTATAAGGAGGCAGTTTTTCATGCCAAGGTTACCTGAAGTGAACCCGGTCAAGCGCATGGGTATGGCATCTGATTTTGATACGGCTATGTGCCCGGTCAGGAATGTGCTTGACCATATCAGCACCAAATGGACGCCGCTGATCTTGCTGACGCTGCAAGCAGGCCCTCTGCGCTTTAGTCAGCTACATAAGCAGGTGCCTGACATTTCCAAGCGCATGCTGACCCAGTCTTTGCGTGATTTGGAAAGAGATGGTTTATTGAGCCGTAAGGTGTTCCCGACCAAACCACCCAGTGTGGAATATGAACTGACGGCGCTAGGGGCCTCAGTCATGCTGCCTTTGGGCGCCCTGGTAGACTGGGCAGACAAGAATTTTGAGAAAATTAAATTATCGAGGCAGGCTTTTGATCAGGATAATGAGGCTGCGTAAAACCCAGGCTGAGTACTGTTAGCCGTAACCGTGCCAGATATCGCCGCTGTGGTGGACTAAGCCCTTTAAGGCTGATTAAGTTCACGCATACTGGCAATGCCTTCTTCTGACAACCAGACCAGGGTATTCATATACGTCTCGATGCGGTCAACCAGCTCTGCCCTTGGGCCATTTTTCCATTCGCTGGAGCCATAGAAGGCATCTTGCTCAGCTTCCAAAGCGGCGCGACTGGCATAAGAACGTACCAGATAATAAGTCGCTTCTTCATGATCAGAATGTCCGTAAGCGACTACATCCATATTCCTGCTTTTCAGCATGGGCACAGCAAGGGTATGCACGGCATGATGGAAGGCCTCGGCAACGCCGGGTTTGAGACGATAAGTGCGGATTTCTACCAAGCGGGTCATGGTTTTACCTGTCAGGCTTCATGTGAGAATAGTCATGCTAGCACAAGCTGCTAACATCCACTTATCACCAAACAAGCGCATTGACATGGGCGAGACAAGCTCAGCGATGACGCCTATGTCTCCTGCTTATCTTGGCCTTGATTTCTTCTTTATAGCCCAGCAATTTCCCTATATTCAGGGCGTCGGTCCAGCGCGCCGACCCTGCCCGTGCATTCAGCAAAATCATGGTGGCTTTTTTGCCAGCCAATTTGACTCGCATGATGAGACAAGCACCCGCTTCATTGGTGAAGCCGGTTTTTGATAGCAGGATGTCCCAGCCTTTTCTGCCGATCAGGCGGTTGGTGTTGTGGAATTCACGGCTAAGCCCATTCTTCAGAGTGACGCTGTCTTCACTGTCGGTCGTGATGTCGGCAATTTCCGGATAGCGTGATGCAGCTTGCGCCATCTTCACCAGATCAGCAGCTGTCGAAGTATTTTCTGGCGACAAGCCTGTCGCTTCGCGAATGAAGGTATGACTCATTCCCAGGGCAATCAATTTGGATTTGACAGCGACCATGAATGCACCCTGACCACCAGGATAAGTGCGGGACAGTGCGGCTGCAGCACGGTTATCAGAAGACATCAGTGCTAGTTGCAAGGCTTCCCTGCGCGTCAGGCTTGAGCCTATCGGGACATGGGAGCGGCTATGCTTGAGCTGGTCTTTATCCTCTTCTTCTATGGAGATTTTCTCATCCATATTCGCTTTGCTGTCGAGCAGCACCATGGCTGTCATGAGCTTGGTCAACGAGGCAATAGGCACTACCACATCGGCATTCTTTTCCAGCAGAACCTGGCCATTACGCTCGTCAACGACGATGGCGTTCTGGGCACTCAATTGCATGGCAGACAGGCTGCCACAGTACAACATCAGGACAACTAACAACTTGGGCTTCAACATCTGGGCACATCGATTCTGTCACGGGATTAAACAAATAAGGCTAACGAAAAACTGCTCAGATGACCAATGCTCAAAGCATCAGATCAAAACAGGTTTACGTAAGCATTATAGAGAAAAACCAGCTTGCATACAGGGGACAAATTTCTGCCACCGGATGCAAGCTGGTTTTAGTAATGCAAAAAATTACTTGCCGGAATAGATAATATCTGCACGGCGGTTTTCTGCCCATGAAGCTTCATCGCTACCTGTGGCCTTCGGTTTTTCTTTACCCAGGGACACTGCTTCCATTTGCGCTTCAGGCACGCCCAGCAGGGACAAAGACTTGCGCACCGCTTCTGCACGTTTCTGGCCCAATGCCAGATTGTATTCGCGGCCGCCGCGCTCATCCGTATTACCCTGGATCAGGATTTTTTTGCCCTTGTCAGCGCTCAGTTTCTTGGCATGGGAATTAACTGCAGGGGCAAATTCTGATTTAACGATGTATTGGTCGAAATCGAAATAAACGCTGCGGTTACCTTGCATATCATAGCCTTCAGGCCCCCTGTTATCCAAAGTAACTACGTCTTTTTTGTCTTTGCCTTTGCCATCAGGCACAACGACAACTGGGTCTTTTGGGGTTTCTGTCGTTTTGATTGGTGTGCTGCAAGCTGCCAGAAATACAGCGACTGCTGCCAGACCAGCCAGGTTTTTGATAGTGTTCATTGCACGCATATGGATATCCTCTGAGTTTTAATTGGTCGATTCAAACCTGATGCAGGCTACAGACGCTATCAGGTAATATGAAACGTTGCCATCTTGCCTTAAGAAACTTAGGCGAATCTTAAAAACCGAGCTTGATATCAACTAAACAGAAGGTTTTTCTCTAAAAACTGCGTATTTTTTCAGCTTATCTGGGTGTTTTTGGCCGGAAACAGGATAATCACTTCCAACCCACCCAGGGCTGCATCGGCCAGATTGATCGTCGCATGATGCCGGTCGGCGATAGCCTTGGCGATGGCCAAACCCAGGCCGCTGCCGCTTTTATTAGTCCCTGCTACGCGATAAAAGCGGTCAAAGATACGCTCACGTTCTTCTGGCGCGATGCCGTCGCCAGTGTCCTGTATGCCTAGCCGCAAGCCATCCTTGTCATGGCTGAGACTGATCTGCACCCTACCCTCGTCCTGTATATAGCGCACGGCATTGTCGAGCAGGTTGCGTATCATGATGCGCAGGCTCTCGCTATCACCTTCCAATTCGACAGGCTTATCCATTTCTGCATTGATGGTGATTTTTCTGGATTGCGCAAAGGGCATGACATCGCTGACGGCCTGCTCTATACAGGTGTTCAGCGTGATGTTTTGAAAACTCAGGCTAGCTTGTGAAGTTGGGTCTTGCCTGGCCAGTGCCAGCAACTGTTCGACCAGGCGTGAAGCACGGTCAACACCACCGAGCAGGCGATTGATGGCTTGCTCGTGACTTTTTTCATCCTTGACCCTGCCGAGGTTTTGCACCTGCAAGCGCAAGGCGGTGATGGGCGACCTGAGTTCATGCGCGGCATCTGCAACAAAACGTTGTTGCGACTGTATCGCCAAACCCATGCGGCTCAACAGGGAATTCAATTCCGTCACCAGTAGCGACACTTCTTTTGGCACGCCATCTGACGATACGGGATCAGTAGAATTGGCATTGCGGTTGGCTAACTCGCTCCCTATGCGATTCAAAGGCGCAAGCACTGAGTTGATGCCCCACCAGACCGCGCAAAACAGCAGCAGGGACACAGGTATCACCGGCCACAAGGTACTGAGAGCAAAAGAAATGGCACGGTCCCTGCGTGAGCTCATTTTTTGCGCTACCTGGATGACGCGCTTGTTTTCTTCGGCAGCATACACGCGCCAGTCACCGTTTTCCAGCGTCGCGGTTGAATAACCAAGTGCCGCCTGCTTGGGCAGGCTGCGGTGCTGGCGTGACTGGTAAACCCTGGCGCCGTCTTCTGACCAGACTTGCACGACAAAATCGAAATCATCAATCTCCGTACCTGGCAGGTTATGCCAGTCGACCTGATCAAAATCGCCATCCTGCAAGGCCAGTGCCATTTGCTGCATATGATAATCAAACAGCTTGTTGGCTTCACCTATGGCGGCATGCAGTGAGCTGGCAAACTGCAAGGCAGCAGCGGCCAGAATGGCGATACCAAACAAGAGCATCATTTGCAGGCGCAAAGACTTCATGTGCTTTTCTCTACCATATAGCCGACGCCACGCACATTGACGATGAATTTTTGCCCCAGTTTTTTTCTCAGGCCGTGGATATACACTTCGACTGCATTGCTTTCTATCTCTGAAGTAGCGCCAAACAGCTGGTCTTCCAGACGGCTACGCGAGAGTATGGCACCAGGGCGCGCCACCAAAGCATCAAGTATGGTCCATTCACGCGATGAGAGTATGACTTGCTC
Source organism: Undibacterium pigrum (assembly GCF_003201815.1). Classification (GTDB taxonomy): domain Bacteria; phylum Pseudomonadota; class Gammaproteobacteria; order Burkholderiales; family Burkholderiaceae_D; genus Undibacterium; species Undibacterium pigrum. The sequence continues at coordinate 364,562 of NZ_QJKB01000004.1, read as the reverse complement.
TGCACCATTGAATACCTGGCGGGTGGTGGTATTGACGACCACCTCGCCACAAACGTAAGAGGTATCAGCCCGGCCATGTGAACGCCTTACCAGTGCATGCATGCGGGCCAGCAGCTCATCGAGGTCGAAAGGTTTGACCAGATAATCGTCCGCACCGGCATGCAGGCCACGCACCCTGTCTGGTACGGCGTCGCGTGCCGTCATGACCAGCACGGGCAAGGTATCACCACGCTTGCGCAGGGCTTTCAAAATATCCATGCCGTCACGCTGAGGCAGGCTCAGGTCCAGCAATAACACGTCATAGCTATGAAATTGCAGGGCAGCCTCTGCCGCTTCGCCATTGCTGAGCCAGTCAACCAGATTGGCTTCACTTTCAAGTGCGATCTGTATATTTTCACCTATCATGGGATCGTCTTCGACGAGCAGGACTTTCATTTTTTATGCGCTTGGTATGTGGAAGATGGACACAGCGTGGATTGTACGTCATGGTCTGGCCGGAAAGATATGCCGCAAATTGCTTGACATGCGCCCCCAATTCGCCTTTAATTTCTGTAACAACAGAAATTAAAGAAATAAAGGAAAATATATGTCACATGAACAACGAAATCGCATCAGACCCTGGCTGATACGCTGGTTGTACGCCGCCGCTTTCGCTCATTTCATTATCGGCCTCTTGCTACCGTGGATCAGTAGCACTGGTCTGGTCGAGGTGTATCACCAGCTCATAGAAAGCCATTTCTGGCCCCTGGCAGCGCCAGATGCGGCACGCAATATGCAAGTCTGGTGGATGAGTCTGTTTGGTGCCACCGTACAAACAGTGGGCTTGTGGATGGGTGCATTGATTTATCTCGGCAATCAACACCGCAGCCGCTTTGCATGGCTATGGCTGATGATAGGCATACTGGTTTGGGCGCCGCAAGACATGCTGATTTCCATGCAGGCAGATATGCGCATTAATGTCTGGATAGATGCCTTTGCCGTGCTGAGCATGATCCCGCCTCTGCTGGCATTATGGAAATTGGATGCACCTGTAACTGAAAGAAAAGTATGAACCCAGATAGCAAACCCATCCCGTCAGAAGGCGAGTTGTTCAGAAAAATCCTGGGCAAGGAATGGCTGAAACTACACCCAGATATCCAGGCCCGGTTTGCCAAAAATCCAGAGCCAGACAAGCCACTGTATTACACGGGAGTGCTCAGCGAATTAAGCTGCTCAAGAATAGGCAAACTATTGGGTCACCTGACCAAGCCCATGATAGCCGGGGCATTGATTCCTTATACCGATCATGATTTCCCTGTCGATATCATGGTGTATTCCAAGCCGGATTGCCCTTCCATCTTCAAGCAAAGGATATACCGCCTGCACAACAGGCCGCCAATACAATTCACGTCATATATGCAGGAAAGTGAAAAAGGCGAAGTGCTCGAATATGTGGGCATGGGCCTGGGCATGAAGCTGCGCCTGCACGTGCATGAAGGTAATCTCTACTTCACCAGCGATGGTTATTTCTGGGATGTGCTGGGTTATCGCATTCCCATACCCGGTATTTTCACACCGGGCAAAACTTATCTTTGCCATAGGAATGACAACCCTGAGCAATTCAATATACGCATAGAAATCAAACACGCCCTGTTTGGCCGCACGTTTACCCAAATAGGCGTATTCAAGGAAATTCATACTGAGGCTGCATCATGAACACACACTTAATTGCCCTGCAGTTAATGGCCGCGCAAGGCTTGCTCGGCGCTTTCGATACCCTCTACCATCATGAACTGACTGAAGCACTGCCGCAACGCGCCAGCGCCCACACAGAACTGGGCATACACGCCACTCGTGCACTCATCTACAGCTTGCTCTTCATCGGCTTGTCGGCATGGGCATGGCATGGTGCCTGGGCCATCGTGCTATTACTGGTATTTGGTATCGAGATCATTCTGACCTTATGGGACTTCGTCATAGAAGACCAGACCCGTCTTTTACCTGCCACAGAGCGTGTGACGCATACCATACTCGCCATCAATGGTGGTGCCTTCATCACTTTATTGATATTGAATACGCCCGAGTGGTTTGCCTCCCCTACACAAATGCTGTGGCAACCTCAAGGATGGCTCAGTGTCTTCCTGGCCTTGTGCGGCTTGGGCGTGGGCATCTCTGGCATACGCGATGGCCTGGCTGCACTACGCCTGGGCAAACTGGCAGAGAAAGAAAAGCACTTAAGCACCATACACTTCAGCGATAAGTCAGAGCAGGTATTGGTCACCGGTGCAACAGGCTTTATCGGCACACTGCTGGTAAAGGCCTTGCTGGCAGATGGCCAGCAAGTGACTGTGCTGAGTCGCAAACCCAGACAAGCCTGCTGGAAATTTGACGGAAGGGTGAGAGTCATCGCGTCCATGCAGGAATTGCCAGCAAATCAGCATGTCGATGTCATCATCAACCTGGCGGGCGAACGCATACTGGGCTGGCGCTGGTCAGAAAAACGCAAGGCTGAATTGCGCCAAAGCCGTGCTGGCCTGACTAAGCAAATCACGGAGTGGATAGCCCGCGCAGAAAGCAAACCCAGGCTTTTGCTGGCCGCTTCTGCCATCGGCTACTACGGCATACAAGCCCCTGGCGATGAAAGGGAATTATCTGAAAGTGCCGTACCACAATCCATTTTCATGTCAGAACTTTGCCAGGAATGGGAACATGCCAACCAGGCCGCCAGCACTTACGGCGTCAAGGTAGCCAGGATGCGCCTGGGCGTGGTACTTGGACAGCAAGGTGCGCTGGGCATGATGCTCCTGCCCATCAAGCTGGGCCTGGGTGGGGCACTTGGTAGCGGCAAGCAATGGCAATCATGGATACATGTGCATGATGTGCTGCGCGGCATTGCTCATCTCTGGCAACATGAAGCCAGTCTGCCACTGGACAGCGCGTATAATTTCACAACACCCGGGGCAGTGACACAAAAACAGTTCAGCAGCATTGCTGCAAGTGTTTTGCGTCGCCCCAGCTTCTTCCCTACCCCAGGCTGGCCTATGCGCCTGATGCTGGGTGAACAAGCTGATTTATTACTGGAAGGCCAGCGTGTGGTGCCAGCAAAATTAGCAGAAGACGGTTTTGTGTTTGATTATCCAGATTTGCGTAGCGCGTTGATAAATTTAGTCTAAGCAAACTGGTCAAGGTGCAAGGAGTATCCATGCCGCGCAGAAGACAACTCAAATCGATAGCAGCGGGAATTGCTGACAGCTTTAATAGCCGGAACAATGATCTCGAAGGCTATTGGGCCTTGGGCAAGCTTTGCCGGTTTGCTCAAGATCAGACGATTTCTTTACTTACTCTGGATTTGCTGAATATCGTCTGCACACCGGAAAGCACAGAATTTAATGCTGTCATGCATGACTATAAAGTGAAGCTGCGTGTCATCATGAATAAGCAAGGTATTCCAGAAGACTGGCTAAAAGCAGCGAAGATAGAAATTGATTTCCAGCCTGAATATGATGAGCGTTTGCACTATTTCCGTTCTGCACTGGGCGACCCCTACACTGTCAATATCGAATTGATGACAGACTTGGGGAAAATATTTAGCTTCAGGACTGGCGGCAATTGCAAGCCTCATGACCCGCTAAGCGAATCCAGACGAAACGTTTAACTGTTATGCAAGAGGCACTCACTTGAATTTTCAGATCAAGTCTCCATCTGCTGCAGCACATTCAAGGAGCAAGCCATGTTCTTCCTGCACCACCCCCAGCCTGTAAGGCCAAGAAAAGCCGTGCCTGAACTACAGGTCAGCAGCCAGAGCAAGGCGGCAAATACTGAGACTATCGTTGTTGAGCATAGCCTTAAAGATTTGCAATCCTTGCAGGTACAACTCCAGGATAAGATATCAAAATAAAAAAATGCGGCTTTTCGGGAAGCAACCAGAAAGCCGCATAAACGCGCAAAAACTGTTTTGCAGGCTTGATCAGACTTGCCTGCTTGATTTAATCAGGCAGCGGCCCTTTTCTTTGCCTCTTCTTCATATAATTCTTTTTTCGACAATTTGCCTACCGGTGTCTTGGGCAATTCAGCACGTATGTCCATGGCTTGCGGCATTTCATGTTTACCCAGTCGCTCCTTGAGGAAGTCTTTCAGTTCTTCAAAACTGAAGGCTGCATGCCCGGTCTTGAGCTTGATAAAGGCCTTGGCCGCTTGCCCTCGATATGCATCGGGGATACCAATGACGCTGACTTCGGCGACAGCCGGGTGTTCATAGATCGCTTCTTCTATATTGCGCGGATAAACGTTATAGCCACCAGACAAGATCATGTCCTTGGTGCGGTCGACAATGTAGACAAAACCATCCGCATCCATATAGCCAACATCACCAGTGCGGAAGTAACCGTCAGCCGTAAACGCATCACGGTTGGCATCTGGCTTGTTCCAGTAGCCTTTCATGATGTTGGCGCCAGCCACGCAGATTTCGCCACGCTCACCCAGAGCCACCTCCTGACGTACATCATCAATGCTGGCGAATTTAAAGCGTATGCCTGGCGTAGGCAAACCACATGAACCAGCCTTGCGCATGCCGCCCAAGGGCGTAAACGTACCAGTCGGCGAAGTCTCAGTCATGCCCCAGCCTTCCAGCAGGGTGCAGCTTGTCAATGCCTGGAATTGTTGCAGTACTTCTGTCGGCAAGGGTGCGCCGCCAGAGTTGCAAAACTTCAAGGCACTGAGATCATATTCCTTGATTTGCGGATGGTTGATGATGGCGGTATACATGGTGGGGACGCCGGGGAATACGGTGATTTTTTTATTCGCCAGATCCTTGACCACGGCATCAGCATCAAAACGGGTATGCAAGACTATCTCTGCACCCAGGCGGATACCAAACAGCATGTCTACCGTCAGGGCATAGATGTGAAACAGCGGCAGTACAGCCAGCAGTTTTTCTTTGCCCTCTTCCAGTACACGCGGCTCAATATTGGTGGTTTCCATGATCTGGCTGCAAGCCGTGGTGAGGTTGCCATGGGTAAGCATGGCACCCTTGGGCAAGCCTGTGGTGCCACCGGTGTATTGCAGGGTAGCAATGGCTTCTTTGGGGTCGATTGCCGGGATGGGCGTATAGTCACCATCATTGTCCAGCAGTTTTGCGAACAGTAAATGTTGGGCATCGTCAGGGATAACACTCAACTGCGCTGCCTTGTCCAGATTCGCCCTGACTGCATCCGGGTAAGGTGTCATTTCCGGGATATTGCCTATGATGAGTTTTTGCAGGCGGGTATGCCCCAGCATCTTGGCCATTTGCGGGTACAGCATGATCATGTCCAGCGTCACCAGCATATCGGTATGGCTGTCAGAGATTTTATGCTCCAGTACTTTCTCTGCATCCAGCGGCGAGTAATTCACGACGGTGCCACCAGCCTGCAATATCGCAAAGAAGCTGATGACGTAATGCGGTGTATTCGGCAAATACAGGCCCACATGTACGCCAGGCTTCACGCCCAGTTGCTGGAAACCTTTGGTGGCCTGGTTCACCAGTTTTTGCAATTCTGCATAACTGGTTTTCTTGCCCATGAATTCCAGGGCTGGCAAGTCTGGCCATTTGGCAACGGCATCATGCAGCAATTGTGGCACGCTGCTGATAGGCAGGTCGGCGTCCCAGTGTACGCCTGCAGGGTAAGATTTGATCCAGGGTTGTAAGTCGCGCATTTTTGTCTCTCTCTTTTTTAAGAATAATTTGAAAATGTCAGCCAACCAGGAAGTTAACGTCGGAGAAGCCCTGCCTCAAAAAGAGGAAGAGCCAGTCCGGAACTACCCGTAAATCGCACTTAAGAAACTACAAGTAATTATTTTTTCTCCGTATATTTCTTTAACTCCATCTTGCCGATTTGATTCCTGTGTACTTCATCCGGGCCATCGGCCAGGCGCAGGGTGCGCGCCTGTGCATAGGAATAAGCGAGGTTGAAGTCATCTGACACACCGCCACCACCATGCGCCTGTATGGCCCAGTCTATGACCTGGCAAGCCATGGTCGGTGCAGCCACCTTGATCATGGCGATTTCTTTGGCTGCCGCCTTGTTGCCTACCGTGTCCATCATCTGTGCTGCATTCAAGACCAGAAAACGCGCCTGGTCAATGAGGATACGGGCATTGGCAATACGTTCCAGCGTCACGCCCTGGTCTGCTACGCGCTTACCAAAGGCCACACGTGTCAAAGAGCGTTTGCACATGTCTTCCAGTGCGCGTTCTGCCAGACCGATGAGGCGCATGCAGTGATGAATACGGCCAGGTCCGAGACGGCCCTGGGCAATTTCAAAACCACGGCCTTCACCCAGCAAGATATTGGATGCGGGTACGCGCACGTTTTCAAACAGCACTTCGCCATGGCCATGCGGTGCATCGTCATAACCGAATACCGGCAAGGCGCGCAAGATAGTCACGCCCGGCGTATCACGCGGCACGATGATCATGGATTGCTGCTTGTGACGATCCGCATTATCAGGATCACTCTTGCCCATGAAGATAAACACTTTGCAGCGTGGGTCATTGGCACCGGACGACCACCATTTGCGACCATTGATGACGTACTCATCGCCATCACGCACTATCGATGATTCAATATTGGTGGCATCAGAAGAAGCAACTGCCGGTTCTGTCATGGCGAAGCAGGAGCGAATTTCACCGCGCAGCAAGGGCTTGAGCCATTGTTCCTGATGCTCAGGCGTACCATAGCGGGCAAACACTTCCATATTGCCGGTATCAGGGGCCGAGCAATTGAATACTTCTGGTGCCCAGACGGCGCGGCCCATGATTTCGCACAACGGTGCATATTCGAGATTGGTCAAACCTGCGCCATGGCCAGATTCTGGCAGGAACAGATTCCACAAACCGGCGTCGCGTGCCTTGGCTTTCAATTGCTCAACGACCTTGGTTGGTATCCAGGCATTGCCTGCCTTGCGGTTGGCAGCGATCTCGCCAAAGAAAGTTTTTTCGTTTGGATAGACGTGCTCGTCCATGAAGGCGATCAGACGTGCCTGCAAATCTTTGACTTTGGGGCTGTATTGAAAATCCATTTTGTTTCCTTTTTCCTTGTTGGTCCAGATGGACATGGATATGTCCGCTTTATTTTCTTTGTAGTTCGATATTGCGCGCAGTCAGCAAGGCTGTTGCGCATAAAACTTCTTCGCTATCGCGTACAGAGAAAACCTCTGCAGCGCTGACAGTCAATAACTTCCCGCTTGAAACTACACGCCCGCGTGCCCGTAGTTTTTCACCATCGGCGGGTGCGACTATCTTCAAATTGCTATCTATACTGGCGTTGATCCAGCCTGCTGATAACAGAGTGCCAGCGGCAGAGACGCCGGCAAAATCTGCGGCTGCAAAGATGGCTGTGGCCTGCATCTTTCCAGGTGCGAAACTGAGTTCTTCGCGACAGGTGATCTCCAGCTCCACTTCACCCGGTGCTATCTTCACAAATTCTATGCCCAGCCATTTCGCCATGGGCATGGCCAGCACCAGGCTCTTAAGCTGTATTGCGTAATCTGGATTGCTTGCCACGTATGCCGGTTTCATGATCACGCCTTGCTCCTTACTGTATTAACTAACCAGATAACCACCATCAACATTGATGCAGGCACCTGTCGTATAGCTGGATGCATTCGATGCCAGGTACAAGACCGTGCCCGCCATTTCATCGGGTTCGGCAATGCGCTTCATCGGTATGCGGGTCAGGGCTTTTTCGAGAATCACAGGATTGTGGAACAAGGCCGAGGCAAACTTGGTATCGGTTGCGCCCGGCAGCAAGGCATTCACGCGCACACCCATGGGTGCGCACTCTTGTGCGAAGGATTTGGTCATGGCGATGACTGCTGCCTTGGTGATGGAATAAATTCCCTGCATCGCACCTGGGACCACGCCATTAACCGAAGCCACATTGATGATACTGCCACCGCCATTTTTTGCCATCAGTTTGGCACCGGCTGAAGACATGAAGAAATAGCCGCGTATATTGACATCGACCGTCTTCTGGAAGGCACTGACATCAGTCTCGGTGATATGCCCAAAGTGAGGATTAGTGGCAGCATTATTGACGAGGATATCGAGCTTGCCATGCGCTGCTGTAATGTCGGCAAACAAGGTATCTATCTGCGCCATTTCACCAATATGGCAGGCGCGAGCTTCTGCTTTGCCACCCGCCGCAATAATTGCTGCCACCACGGCTTCGCAGGCTTCTGCCTTGCGGCTGCTCACGATGACATAGGCACCATTGGCAGCCAGGGTCTTGGCGACGGCTTCACCTATGCCACGGCTGGCACCGGTGACCAGTGCGACCTTGCCGGTCAAATCAAACATTGCTGTCATAACTTGTCTCTCTTATTTCTTAGAACCTGTTTACGATCTGTAGCGAGCGGGCGTCAGCGAGATGAAGAGCAGCGCAAAAAGCGGAATGTACTCTAAGTACATGAGCATTTTGATCAGCGCGTGAATCTCGATCACGCTCGCGCAGTAAGATCTGAAACAGGTTCTTAAACGTAGGTAATTGCTTTGGGGTTATTCAACACTTCAAGATGTGAAAAATTATTCAGGTAAGCCAGCGCAGGACGCAACATGCCTTCGGCTGTTGGCTGCAAATGAAAGCGCGTGACCGCGCTGTTCACCAATGACCAGTTGAGTTCAGCAAAACGTGGATCAGGAAAGCCCAGCACATGCTGGCATAAGGCCGAGATCGTGCCGCCAGAAGTGAACACGACGATGTTCTTTGCATCATCCGCAAGCGCCAGTTGCTTGTGCATGGCGATAACGCAGCGCTGGCGGAATTCATTCCAGCTTTCTACATACTCAGCGTCATACTCGCCTGACATCCAGCGGCTGATGGCCTGGGCAAAAATATCCTGGAAGGCTTGCTTGCCGTTCGGCGTATTCATGAGGAAATGCTTGACCGCCGCCGGGTCATCAAAAGCGGGTACGTGCCGCGCCAGCACTTCATGGTGGTTGTATTCGTTGAAACCGGCATCGCAATGCCAGGCAGAGGTATCCAGCCCATTAACATCCTGTTGCAGCATTTCAGATAGACAGGCTTGCGCGGTTTGCTGGTGCCGTTTCAGCGCGCCCGTTACTACCCTTGACACCTGCATATCACGCGCGGCCCACCAGCGGCCCAAGTGCCTTGCCTGCTGTTCGCCCAGTTCAGACAATTGGTCATAGTTCTGGTTGCCGAATGAAGCCTGCCCGTGCCTGACCAGATATAAAGCTGCCATTACTTCCTCTGTGATATTTCACTTATAAATTGATGAACAAAGTGTAAGCCCGGGACTATAATTGATCAAATGAATAGTTATTATCAAGATTAATTAATCTCATGCATTTATCCCGCGTCGATTTAAACCTGTTCACTGTCTTTGTTGCCATCTATACCGAAGGCAGCGTGACCCGCGCCAGCCAGCAACTGAACCTGACCCAGCCCGCCATCAGCCATGCACTGAACCGCCTGCGGCAACTGTTCAACGACCCGCTGTTTGTGCGTCAGGGCCAGATGATGGTTTCGACCCCGCTGGCGCGCAGCATCATAGAGCCGGTGCGGCAAGCACTGCGCGGGCTGGAAGTGACGCTGACCGAGAATGACAAGTTTGATCCGGCACTGGCAAGCAAACAGTTCAACCTGGCTTTGCGTGATGTGTTGGAATCAACTGCCCTGCCACCGCTGATGGAGAGCATTACCCGCCAAGCGCCACAAATCAATTTGGCAGCGATACAGGTAGAGAGACGGGAGCTGGTCAGCGAGCTGGCGGCGGGCAGCCTTGATCTGGCGATTGATATGCTATTGCCATTGCCAAATGAGATACACCGCCAGATGGTGGTACAAGGCAACACTGTTGTGCTGGCCAGACGCGATCACCCCGTCATACAGGGTGAACTGGATCTGGACACTTATATGCAGGCCGAACACATACTCGCCAGTTCACGCCGCAAAGGCATGGGACTGGAAGATTTTGAGCTGAGCCGTCTGGGCCTGCAAAGACGCATACGCCTGCGTTGCCAGCATTATTTTGCTGCATGCAGGGTCGTCAGCCAGACAGATTTACTGCTGACGATGCCAGAAGGCTATGCACGCATCGCGAATGAACAATTCAATAATCAGATATTACCACTGCCCACCGCCATGCCTTCATGGGATGTGTATTTGTACTGGCATCAGAATGTGGAAAATGATCCGGCGAACCGCTGGTTAAGGCAGCAAGTGATAGAGGCGTTTCAAAACCAGACAGTGTGATACCGCAAAGTAATGCAAGACATGAGCTGGATTAGCCCAGCTTAAGGCATGACGCTTTACTTGTCAGCCTTGGGTTCTTCAGGCAACAGGCATGCATCGATAATTTGCAAATCATTATCTTTGGCAAAACTGAGAACAAAATGATAAGCCAGCGGCTCTATATCGCGGATGGCTTCATTGACCACGACAGAACGCACACCATTCAGCAATATCGGGCGTACGTAAGGTGAATATTGCAAGTGTGAGTGCCTGCCACCGTCAGGGCTGAAACAAGACATGGCTCCGCACAGGCGCTCTGCCCAATCGCTGGGGCGAAATTGTTTGCCATCACTGGTTATACCCTGGATGAAAAACTCGCGGACTTGTTGCGTTTTAGTGGATTCGGCCATGTGCTCGGCTTGCTGATGCAAGAGTGAATTAAGCTTAACATCATTATGTGACATCAAGCTTTCAATATACTTCCATATTATATCTTATAGAAGACTTGAATCAAAACCGGCGTCACTGATATATCTGGCTTTGATGCAAAGCATGCAATCTTACCCTGCCAATATAGTGCATTTTGCGGGCTAGTAAAGAAAAGAGCGGGCTAGTGTTTATGTGATTGATAATCTTATGGTGTGTTGCATGTTTAAATTGACATGCATGATTGATCACTGCTCTTGAATAAAATACAAGGTAGACAATAGTCGGGCGACTTGCCGTTGCCGTTGCCGTTGCTGTTGCCGTTGCTGTTGCTGTTGCTGTTGGGCTTGACTCTGGGGTTGTGGTTGCTTTTGACGTTCGCAGTTCCCATGTGTAGACGCCATTTGTGCTGTACAGAAAATGGATCAAGAAGAGCCGCTGTCTGAGCGCAGCGAGTTTCGGATCTTCCCATTTTTTGTACTGCGCAAATGGGAACCCCGCAGGGGCGGCTACGCCTGGGTCGCCTTTCTTTGAATTCTTTCTTTGGCGACGCAAAGAAAGAATTTCGGCCGCCGGGCCGAGACCCGGCTTGGTTCTACGAAGGCCAATCGTTTTACACGTGACACAAGTATGCAACAAACGCCGCTGGATTCCAGCTAAAAGCACGCTGGAATGACGTAGCTAAGAAGAGTGAGTAATTATCAAGTCGGGGTTCGCTACACGGTATTCCAATAAAACTATACACAATAGCGCACGCTATCCAGGCAAAAACCACAGCCATCGCACTACTGTCATCTTGAAACAAAACTCCCCACACCTCACAAACTAATAATAAACCTCGCCCCACCACCCACACTATCCGCATACCTCACCGTCCCCCCATTCCCCTGCACCAATTGCCTGACCAGCGCCAGCCCTATCCCACTGCCATGCTCACGGGTAGAAAAGAAAGGCGTGAAGATGTGCGCGATCAAATCCTTGGGCACCCCTGGCCCATTGTCACTGACTTCTATGCGCAAGCGTGCACCACGACTAAGCTGGGCCCGTATGCTGACGATAGCGGGCTGGACACTTGCTGTCGCCTCAAAGGCATTTTTGATGAGGTTGATAAGTGCCTGTTCCAGTTGCGCAGGGTCTAGCATGGCTTCCAGGTTGGCGGGCTCTACACTGAACTGTATTTCCCCGCCTCTGGACTGCCACATGGGGCTGACCAATGAAGATATACGTGCCAGCAAAGCCTGCAATTGCACTCTTTCAAGCTGTGCCACTGGCACATTGGCCAGGCTGCGGTAGCTGCCGACAAAATTGACCAGGCCATGTGCACGCCTGCTGATGGCATCAAGTGCCAGCGCCAGGTCGGCGGCATTTTGCTGGGGCAATTGCAGATCATTCAACATATCTTGCGCGGTGCTGGATAAGGAAGCGACAGGTGTCAGCGAATTCATGATTTCATGCGTGAGTACACGGATGAGTTTTTGCCAGGCCTGTTGCGCCTCCATTTGCAGCTCAGACTCTACAGGCATCAATGCCACGATGAGTTGTGCCTGGCTTTGCAGGGTGAGACTGCTGCTTGCCAGCAAGGCACGTTCCTGTCCCTGCTCAGTTTCAAAACAAATCATGCTGCGCTTGCCCACAGCCTGGGCAATGATTTGCTCATACAGCTGGCTGACTTCAATCACGCGACCAGGTGCAATCAAGCGACGGGCATTGCCGTTCAGGGGGCTGACATTTTTTTCCTGCCCTTTACTCTCTACACAAAACAGGGCAATGGGCGCATGCTCCAGCCGGCTTTCCAGTGTCAGTGCCGTTTGCTGCAAACCATCGCGCTGCATGGCTGGCAATAGATTGCCAGCGTCTGGCCTGGCCTGAGGCGCAGCCAGGCTGCTCAGGCCCCGGATAAACATCAGCAAACCAGAAACAGCCAGCAATGCCATTACTATCGACCAGCGCAATAATTGATCACTTTGTCCGGCAGTATGCAGATACGTCATGGCCGTCGCAGCGCCGACGATGATGAGCATGCCGCAGACAGTCAGCAATTTCCCGCGCCAGGCGGGACTTGGATCAGATGTCATGCTTTTCCAGCTTGCGGTAGAGTGCAGCACGGCTCAGGCCCAGCAATTTGGCGGCCTGGCTGATATTTCCTTCTGCCTTGCTCATGGCATTGGCGATGGTTTCGCGCTCCAGTGCGGCCAGCGTGTATTCGGGGCTGGTAATAACTGTTTCTGTCGAGGCTTCCGCCACTGCCACTTGCGTCACCGGTACAGCGGCAGATTTAATCTCAGCTATCGCTGCAAATGGCAAACCAAAATCTGCCAGCATGTAGTTTTCCTGAGTCGCCAGTATCACCGCTCTTTCACAGGCGTGACGCAGCTCCCTGACATTGCCTGGCCAGGAATAGGCAGACAAGGCTGCCACTACATTGCCATCAATATTTCTTGCTGGTCTTTGATATTGTTGTTGATAGCCATGCAGGTAATGAGCCAGCAGCATAGGGATATCAGCTACCCGTTCGCGCAATGGCGGTATGCGCAAGACGATGGTATTGAGACGAAACAAGAGGTCGGTGCGAAACACACTGGCATCGAACAAACTGGCCTCATTCAGATTGGTGGCACTGATGATGCGGACATTGATTTTCTCTGCCCGGTCTGCCCCTATGGGAGTAATTTCGCGGCGCTCCAGTGCATGCAGTAATTTTGCCTGGGCACCCAGAGGCAGATTACCAATTTCATCGAGAAAAAGTACACCGCCAGAAGCAGTCTGAAAACGCCCTGCCCGGTCTTGCCTGGCATCGGTGAACGCCCCTTTTTTATGGCCATACATTTCGCTTTCAAAGGTCGACTCGGGTATGCTACCCATGTCGACAGGCAAAAATGTCGCTTCCCTGCGTGCAGAATGCTGGTGGATGGCACGCGCCACCAATTCCTTGCCTGCGCCATTTTCACCGAGGATGAGGACATTTGCCTCCGTCGGCGCCACGCTCCTGATGATGGATTTCAACTCGCGCATGCTGGCTGCATGGCCCATCAATTCAGGAAAATCCTCATCCTGTAAAGACAAGTCCTGCTTGCCATAGCGACTGGCTGCGCTCTGCACCGCTGCCACCAGTCTGTCATTATTCCAGGGCTTGGTAATGAAGTCGCTGGCACCGCGTTTCAAGGCCTCGACAGCCAGCGGGACGTCTGCATAAGCCGTCATCATGATGACGGCTGGAGCTGGATTGAGTGTGCGTAACTGGCTCAGCAAGGCCAGGCCCTCGGCACCATCCGTGCGGCCTGGTGTGAAATTCATGTCCAGCAAGACCACATCCGGCATTGCCGCTTGCAAGCTGGAATTCAGTTGCGCAGTATCCGTCAGGGTGCTGACACGCTGGTAATGCCTGCGCAATAATAACTGGGCTGCGCATGCAACATCGGGGTCATCATCAATGATGAGTATGGAAGTATTAATTGCAGGGTGTGCTGCAGTAGTGGAGGCTGGCATGAAGAAGATGAAAGAAACTCAGGTCGACAATTGCGGGTGAATATAATTTCAAGCCATTGTAATCCTGCATGCTGGCAGCGGTAAACAAAGCCAGAGGCTTATAGACTTAATACAGACTTAAGGTAGTTCAGATTGGACATCTGCCTTGCTTTGTCCATTTATGAACAGCAATAGTGTGCGGAAACGGACACCTTCGGTATCTTATAACCCGGTGCGCAGCTTGGGGATATGCCTTGCTGGCAAGAGCAAAGCATGCAGGAACTTATTCTTTTTGACCAGGCTCAATAAGAGCAATGGCAACAACAATCCTGCCAGAAATGCCAGGCTGGCATTCAGATAGTTAAATGAAATCCAGCGTGCCAGGATGGCAAATACCTTCCACTCTATCCATGAATGAAAGATCATGATGAATAAACTGCTGGCGCCCAAATAAGCCAGTGCCTTACCCAATTTGCCAGTGTATTGCAAACAGGTCGACACTGACAGGAGCAGATAAATGCCCAGCAAGGCCTGGGCAGTTGATATCCACCTGTTGCCATACACGCGCATATTCAAATCTATGGTTTCATCAAAAAAGAAATGCAGCGCCGTAAACAACAGCAACGCCATAGTAAATATCCAGGACTGGAAGCGAAAGTGCATGACATGTTCATGCATCACGTAGCCCAGCAAGACGAAGGCAGTGCTGATGCCAATCAGATCCAGGTTCCATGGCAAGCCCGGGAAATTGCCTTGATGATTACCCAGCCAGAGATTCAAGCCAGCAAATTGTTGTGCGTCCAATTGGCTCAACATATGTATAAAGGCTATTCCAGCAGCCAATAAAATAGCCATGCAAAACACTGGCAGCAATAACCCGGCATGCAGGCGATTTGCCAGACGCAAAATCAGCCAGGCCAGCAGCATGGCCAAAAACAAATGCGGCAAATACCAGAGTGGCACCCACTCTATGGTATTACCAGTGGCATATAGCATGCCGAGCAAATAGCTGCGTGCATCCACGCCCGACAAGGCTATGCGCGCCAGTCCCCAGACTGACAATACGACAAAGAAGGGCTTCAGCAAGGCATCTGCCTTGAAAGCCAGAAAATCCCTGAAAGCAGTATCGTGATGCAGGACAGCCCCGGACAAAAAGAAAAACAGGGGCATGTGGAAGGAAAAGATGATGCGAAACAGTTCGCCATGATCATGAGCGATGATCCAGTTATGTCCAAAGACCACCAGGATAATACCCAGACCTTTGGCAATATCTATACTGGCATTTCGCTCAGACATAAACCCCCGTCTTATTTTTGTACATCATAAGTCAGGCTGGCCTGCCAGTCTTCCCGTAGCAAGGAATGTACTGCTGCTGTGACTGGCACTCCACCAACGATGAGGCGATTGCGGGCCAGGCATTCAAGCTGCGCACCAACTTTTTTTGCAACAGCGATACTGTTGATATTGCCTTCGGCAGCGACTATCTCAATTCGATTGAAATCCAGTTGCTTGAAGCCTGCGTCTGCCAGCAACATGGTCGCCCTGGTGGCGATGCCCTTGTCTTGCTCAGACTGCCTGATCCAGTAACCAAGATTGCAGTAGTTATGCAGCTTGCTGATCATATTCAAGCCCGCACCACCCAGCAATACCTTGCCATCTTCGCTGAAGATACCAAACTCATAGGCAGTGCCTTCTTCCCGCGCTTTATCACATGCAGCAAACCATTCACGTGCGTGATCACTATTAAAATCGGCATGGCACCAGCCCATCCAGCGGCCTACAGTTTCAACGGATTCACGGACTACGGCAGCAAATACATCAGCATCATCAGCCTCATACGCGCGCAGGCAAATGCCAGGAGCAATAATTTTCTTCATTATTTTTTCGTTTTATCCGGCAAATTTCTGTTTTTCCAAGCGGCAAACAGGATCTGGAAATCGTCTGGGTTGTCAGCATATTGCAAGCAATCTTGATCCAGATTCAACCAGGGCTGCGCACTTCTGGTCCAGATATGGGCGACCGCCTGCAAGCTGCTGGTATCGTTCAGTGTACCCGGTTTAATGCTGATGATCTCTGTCTGTCCCAGCAAGCGATGGAACAAGCGTGTGCCACAAGTCGGGCAAAAGCTGCATTCCATCTCACGCCCTGAAGGCATTTTGCGCACCCATAATTTGGGCTCACCCGTTTTTAGCAGCATATCACCCAGGCGTATCCAGAGCGCCATGCCAAAAGCACTGGATGATTGTCGCTGGCAATCCTGACAGTGGCAGGTGAACAAAGTCAGTGACTCACCTGTTACCTCGTATTGCACCTCACCGCACTGACACTGGCCTTCAAAGCTTTCTGACATACGATGCTCCTTCTATTCTGAATATCATCACGAGATATCCAAATCTTATCCAGATCTGCCATAGCAAAAAAGCTGGTACTGCATTAACAGAACCAGCTTTTAAATTATATCCAGACTGCGAAGGAAAGGAGTAATAGCAAGAGCATCCACAGCAACAAGGCTCGCCATACCAGGCCAACGGCGCTTTGCAAGGCGCGTGGTGAAGCTTCTGCGCCAGGCTGGCTTTCCAGCTCCAGGCTATCGACGTCAACTGCTGTGGCATCTGCCTGCAAGACCATGGCTTTTTCTTCTGGTTCACCGAGGCGTACGCCCAGTGCACCACCACCGGCAGAGAGAATGATACCGACCAACTCGTCCGACCAGCGATCCGCATAATTGCGCCAGGAATACACAGCATCTTCAAAATTGCCGACCACGGCAAAGGCGACGGCGGTCAGGCGGGCTGGCACCCAGTCTATCCAGTAAAAGACTTTGGCTGCATAAATGCCAAATTCTTCGTTTTTCATATGCTCAGGTTCATTCCAGGCGCGTGACAGATATTCTGCTGCGCGATACATGACGGCGCAAGCTGGGCCTACTGGCATCAAAAACCAGAAGAACACGCCGAATACATTGCGGTGAGTGGCGATCAAAGAGCGTTCCACTGCCAGCCTGGAAATTTCCGATACATCCATGCCGGTAGTATCCAGATGCGTCCACTCTGCCAGATAACGTCTGGCGGTATCTTCATCGCCAGAACTCAGGGCCAGTTGTATTGATGTGAAATAATGGCTATAGCGACGGAAACCCAGGGTCAGGTAAACAATGAGCACATTCCACAGCAAGGCGGCAATCGGGTTCAGGCGCAAGCACAGCCAGTAAATCAGGGCTGTTGGCAAAGTCAGCGAAGCGATGACTATCCACCAGCCCAGGCGGCCATGCTTGACCTTGCCCGCATTAAAGGATGCTTCGATTTTATTAGCCAGCGTCTGGATTTGCGTATAGATAGGGTTATCTGCCCGCAAGGGCTTGAGCTGCTCAATCAACAGCGCTAACAGGATGGAAATAAAGGTCATGGTAGACTGGGCTTATGTTGCAGCGCAATGCCGCAAACAATCAATTTGCAAATGCGGCAAGTGTAAACCGATTTGCCCAGATTATGAAGCTTTGTTCTGTTGGGAAAGACTTTAGAGTCTTAGGCACGCAGGAAATGAAACAGATTGCGCAGCATGCCAGCCGTTGCACCCCAGATAAAATG
The DNA here is from genome assembly GCF_003201815.1 of Undibacterium pigrum. Classification (GTDB taxonomy): domain Bacteria; phylum Pseudomonadota; class Gammaproteobacteria; order Burkholderiales; family Burkholderiaceae_D; genus Undibacterium; species Undibacterium pigrum. Next base: position 346,871 of record NZ_QJKB01000004.1, on the reverse strand, counting down.
CTGCTCATAGGGCATGGCATAAAAATGCCGTTTGCCTGCATTATCGGGCAAATCAAAGCTGCGGCGCTGGTGATTTTTGCCATCCATCAGGAAACTCAACGGCACTTCAAAAATCGAGGCGACTTCCGAGGGATCGGTACGCACGGGGAAACCAGGCATGATCAATGAGACTATGGGACTGACCTGATAGCCTGTACCCGTTTTATATTCTGGCAGACTCCCCAGAATTTCAACATATTCACGTTGCAAGCCTATCTCTTCTTCTGCCTCACGCAGGGCCGTAGTGACCGGATCAATGTCTTCATCCTCAAAACGCCCGCCCGGAAAGCTGATTTGCCCAGGGTGGTGATGTAGATGCGCGGCCCTTTCAGTCAGGAGCACGGTCAGGCCCTCATCGCGCATGACGATGGGTATCAGAACCGAAGCTGCTCTGAAAGGAAGGTTTTTGGAGAAAAAACTCTCATCAACAACTTCTGGCGACCATTCATAATGCTGCAGGAAGCGCTGGCGCAGCCATGCTGGCGACAGATGCTCGGCAGGCACGGCCGTTTCTTCTCCCAATGAATGGATAGGAAAAGATTGAGGATCAAAAACTGGTTTGCTCACGATACAGAATAGTTTTCTTGTTGTTGGACATATTTTGCCTTTGGCCGGGCAATAAAAAAAGGATGCCTGAGCATCCTTTTTCAATACGGCAAGACCAGATATTACTCTGCTTTTGCTGCAACAACTTTACGTGCTGGCAATTTCTCTTTGATACGAGCAGATTTACCAGAGCGTTCACGCAGATAGTACAGTTTTGCACGACGTACATCACCGCGACGTTTCACTTCGATAGAAGCGATCAGTGGGGAGTACAACTGGAATGTACGCTCAACGCCTTCGCCGGAAGAAATCTTACGGACGATGAAGTTGGAATTCAAACCACGGTTACGACGGGAGATAACTACGCCTTCGTAAGCCTGTGCACGTTTGCGTGTACCTTCAACAACGTTGACGTTCACAACAACTGTGTCACCTGGTGCAAAGTCAGGGATGTTTTTGCCGAGGCGAGCAATTTCTTCTTGCTCTAATTTTTGGATCAGATCCATTTTTTACTCCTATGACCATCTTGCCGACGCTGCAGAATCTGGTTCTGGCTGATGCCCGGTAGAGGATGGGGTTTAACATGTGAATCATTGAAGATTCACGCTTATTAATTCCCGCCCGAGAGCAGGAAGATACTACAAACTGCTTAAAAACTTTTCGTCGGCACGGCTTAACAAGCCTGCCGCACGCGCTGCGATGATTAAATCCGGACGCTTTAACTGACTGGCTTCCAGTGCACGCTGACGCCGCCACTTTTCGATTTCAGCATGATTACCACCCATTAACACAGCTGGCACAGTCTGGTCTTCAAAGACTTCTGGTCTGGTGTAATGCGGGCAATCCAGCAAACCATTGACAAAACTGTCCTGCACTGCCGAGGCATCATCGTGCAAGACGCCAGGAATTTGCCGTATGACAGCATCCATCAGGGCCATGGCTGGCAATTCACCGCCAGACAAGACGAAATCGCCGAGGCTGATTTCTTCATCGACGTAATTATCCAGCAGACGCTGATCTACTGCCTCATACCTGCCACACAACAAGACCAGGCCCGGCGTTGCCGCCAGTTGCATGACCTTTTCATGGGTCAGTGGTTTGCCCTGTGGTGACAGATAAATCACTTTGGGCGCCACTGCAGACAAGGCCGTCTGACGTGCCTTGGCAGACTCGATTGCGGTCTGCAAGGGTTTTGCCAGCATCACCATACCCGGGCCACCGCCATAAGGCCGGTCATCCACAGTACGATGCCTGTCAGTCGTAAAATCACGCGGATTCCACAGCTTTAATTCGCATTTTTGTTGCTCGAAAGCTCGCCTCGTTACACCTGATTGTGTAATGGCAGCGAACATTTCGGGGAACAGTGTAATGACATCAAACTGCATGTGCATGTGCACGTTCATGCCTTCTGAGTTCATCACCTTAATAATCACTACCCCAGTCGACCTGGATTTTGCCTGCTTTTTGATCAACTTCCTTGACGAAAGCTTCTACAAAAGGGATCAGGCGTTCGTGTTTCACCAGTTCATTTTCAGGTACATCCGCTGCCGCCACCCGTAAAATCGGATGCGCCCCGTTGTCCATCAAATCCCTGACCACACCTAAATTCTCACCCTGAAGATTTTCCACCTGCAAACCTATCAGATCAAGCCAATAGAATTCACCAGACGCCAAAGCAGGAAAATGCTTGCGAGAAATTTGTACAGTTGCACCTTTCAGTGCTTCTGCGGCATTTCTGTCAGGCACACCCACCAGCCGCGCAACTACATCTTCCCCCTGGATTTTAACTTCCAGACGGTCAACATCACGCAACTCAGGCTTATCCAACCACCAGGTTTTTACTGACATCAATGCGTCAGCATCAGCAGAATAAGGACGTATCCTTACCCAGCCGTGAATACCAAATGCTCCCGAGATATAGCCAACCAGGACCAGATCATCAGGAGCATGGACTGCAGCAGTCATGATACAGCTTGCAGCGATTAAGCTGCTGCTTTACCGGACTGAGCTACCAGGCGAGCAACTGCTGGAGACAATTGAGCGCCAACACCTTGCCAGTAAGCCAGGCGATCAGCTGCAACGCGTACTGTTTCTGCATTGCCAGTAGCTACTGGGTTGTAGAAACCGATGCGCTCGATAAAGCGACCATCGCGACGATTACGGGAATCAGTTGCAACGATGTTGTAAAAAGGGCGCTTTTTTGCGCCACCACGAGCTAAACGAATAACGACCATAATATTTCCAAAAAATGTCTGAACGCGGAAAAAGCTGTAGATTATAGCCCGCTTCTTGAGCAAGTCGCAAGAACTATCCCACTTTTCGCTTGCATGATGCTGTTTTTATCTGTCAACGTGACAATTGAGACACACTATCACCTCATCGCATACAATCACAGCTTCGACTTTGATGGCTGGCCGCAATGACGCTTACTGATACAACACCACATAAAAATAAAACCCTGGCAACTTTTCTGGCAGCCGTCTTTGGTGCTATTGGTCTGCACCGCTTTTACCTAGTTGGTAAAAAAGATAAATGGGGCTGGCTGCACTTTATTACTTTGCCGCTCAGCATGATGGTGCATTATTTCTATTTTGGCAAACCCGAAATTGTGCAATATGGTTTCCTGCTGCTGTCTTTCCTGATCGCCATACTGGAAGCACTGGTGCTAGGGTTGACGCCAGATGAGAAATGGGATGCCCGTCACAATAGCAAATCCGGCAAGACCAGCGAATCCAACTGGCCACTGGCCTTGCTACTGGTGCTGACACTGGGTGTAGGTGCATTTGTATTGATTGCAGCCATCGCCCGCACTTTTGATCTTTTATACACGGGTGGCGCTTACGGTTGAGAAAGCCGGTCCGTATCAATAAATCTCAAGACAAAAATCAAGCCACGATCATTCGTGGCTTTTTTGTTCTCAGGCATACGAATGCGTTAATACATCAACGGTCCGCTTCTGTTCCCACCACATCCTTATAAGCATGCCAGGTGGCGTGACCTATGATGGGCATGATGACAAGAAAACCGATATTCCAGCTCATGAATCCCACTACGACACTGGCTATAATGAGGCCAGACCAGACCATGGTGGCAGGCACATTGATGAACAGGGCAACACAACTGATGATCATGGCGGTAATGGCATCAGTATCACGATCCAGCATCAGGGGTATGGACACCCAGCTAATGGCGAATACCAGGCTGGCAAACACAAAGCCTATGCAAATATAAACAGCCAGAAATTCAAGATTATTCAGCGAGAACAGCTGCGCCAGAAAATGCTGCATGGTAGGCATGCCCTTGTTATAAAACAGGGCAAAGATCACCAGTGAAGCGCGCGCCCAGACCATCATGATAACGGCCAGCACCAGGGCCAGGACACCGATATTGCTCCAGCGCCCCTGCATGGAAAACACACTGTCCAATAAACCAGAACGCGCATTTTCAAGCCTACGACTGATATCGTACAAACCCAGCGCCAGCAAAGGCCCGACCAGCAGAAAACCACAGGTCAGGGCAGACAGATATTCTGGCGCATTGTTCAGCACCAGTTGCAACACCAGGCCCATGGCAGCAAAGCACACACCATAAAAAATACTGGAGCCACCAGATGCACGAAAATCTTGCCAGCCCAGCTTCAGCCACACCAGAGGGCGAAACATGCCTATCCGCCGCAATGGCGGAAACACTGCCTCATTATCGATGACTGTGGTGATATCAGGCGGCGCACTATCACCACCCCTGCCCTGCGTCTGATCTGCCATGCTGTCTCCATTTATTTTTTTACTACTTTTTGTCCACCTCTTTGATGCGGATCAAGATCCATCCTAAGACAGTCTGGCGTGAATGGCAATCCAACCAGGCATTATTTATCTGTGCTTTTTATTTTAATTTCTCGCGCAAAAAACCATTGAGCTTGAGCGCCAGCTCAGGTGCCAGAGGCAAGGCTGGATCACCATAGGAAGCCATTTGCTGCGCCATGTCACCATTGATGATTTTCAATACATGGTTCATCTCATGTACCAGCAAGGTGCTCGCATCTGGCCTGGCTTGCTTCAGCGCTGACAGTTGTGCGACATCGACCTGTACGTCCTTGTCGCCCTGAACCAAGAGAATGGCGCAAGTCAGCTTGCCTATCTCTTTTTCAGGCGTGTAGCGAAACCAGGAAACAAGGTAAGGCTGTACGCTGTCACGATACAAAGACTTTAATTCTGCAGGCACTTCTGTATAGGTTTTCCCTGCTTGCAAGGCAGCCAGAATTTCTTCATTCTTTGCAGCCAATGGCGGTGGCAGCTTGCCCTGCAATTGCTGGCGCAATAAATCTGCCGCATTTTTTGCAGGGCCAGCAAGCGAGATGAGGGCTTTGACTGGCTCTTGCTGCGCAGCCAGCATGGCAATCAAAGAACCTTCGCTATGCCCCAAAATCGCCACATCAGAAAACCTCTTATCTGCCTTTAACATTTTTAACCATGCAGCAGCGTCCTGCACATAGGTTTCAAAACGCAAATCAGCTTCAGATGTTGCAGCACTGGCGCTGGCACCGATGCCACGTTTATCAAAACGCACAGAAGCAATCCCGGCTTGCCCCATGCTTTCTGCCAGCATTTTCAGGGAATTATTTTTACCTTTCAAGGGCGCTGAATTGCCATCTCTGTCAGTCGGTCCTGAACCGGCAATGATCAGGACGACCGGTAATTTTCCTGCACTGGATGGCAATTGCAAGCTGCCGGCAATTTTCCCCGTCGTAGTCACCAGCGCAATATCCTGATCAACGACAGGCTGCTCAGCAGCCTTGCTGGAAACACAAAAAGACAAGCTCGCCATCAAGGCGATAGCAGAGATAAGAAGACGCATGATAGTCAATTAGTTGTGAGTTGAGAGGAAAAATACCGGCACTTAAACTTCATGTGCTTTCAGTACTTTTTCTATGCGACGGTCAGGTATCAGCCATATCAATGCCATGCCCACATACAAGGCCATGGACAATAAGGGATACCAGAATGCCAGCGGTATTGCAGTGGCATAAGTGATAGGCGAGAGCTTGCCTTTCCAGTCTGAACCGACCGCTTTTTTCAACAAAGAATTTTCACCCTGGGTTGCAATAATCTGTTGTTGCAAGATGAAATAGGCAATCGCGGACATCAGCAACACAAGGCCATACAAAGCCGCCGGTGCCGAGGCAAAATGATTTTCGCCTACCCAGCCAGAAGCAAATGGGATCAGGGAAAGCCAGAACAGCAAATGCAGATTGGCCCATAAAATACCGCCAGTCACCTTGTGGCAGGTGTGCAGCATGTGATGATGGTTATTCCAGTAAATCCCGACGTAGACGAAACTCAGTATATAACTCAGGAATACTGGCCAGACAGGCAGCAAGATTTCCAGCGTAGCGCCATGGGGCACTTTCATTTCCAGCACCATGATGGTGATCAAAATCGCAATAACACCGTCGCTGAAGGCTTCCAGCCTGGTTTTTCCCATCATTGTTTACCTCTTATTAAATTATTGATAGTTTGAAGATTTGGTTTGATGACTTGCTTTGATAAGGTCATGATGATTTTTTTTGACTATATAGATTACCTACGGCCAAGGCAATCCAAGCTGGCAGCAGTTGCGCTGTTACCAGCATGAGGTAAGCACAGGCCAGGATGCTCTGGTATGTCTCAGGTATGTAACAGACGCCCACCTGCAAATGACCAGTTTTCCCAGGACGTTTCCTTGAAGCAGACCATGATGTTTTCCGGGTTCATGCTCTTTTCGCTGAGTCGCTTCATCAGGCTGTCCAGCATTTTTCTTTTGACCTGCACACTGCGCCCGACTGACCAGAGGATTTCTATCAGGACGAAGTCCTGATTTCTGTTCTTGTGCAAATCGGGATAATGGGGATCAAAGCGGAAATTTTCTGTATCCAGCTCCAGAATACGCTGGAATTTATCTGTCTCAGGCACCCCCGCCTCTACCAATGCCGCATGTACGGCATTCAAGACTGTCTCTTTAAATAACAGGGACTTGGGTTTGCAAACAGTGATGGTCACCAGTGGCATGATGTCTCCTTTTTACGCGAACAGTAAACATTGAGAACCCTGGCTCTATCTTAGCAAATTAATTAGCTCTTTTGAAAATCTGTATTTTTTCGCATGGCTTATTTTCATTTTTTTGCTGAATGAATAACAGACTATTTACAGATTATTAGCAAAAAGTATCCGCCTAAGAACGTGTTTACGATCTGTAGCGAGCAAGCGTCAGCGGGTTGAAGAGCAGCGCATGAGATCCGTTCACGCTTGCGCAGTAAGATCGTAAGCAGGTTCTAACAAATCCTTACTTAAAGCAACTATACAAGCCCCGCTTAGCACAGGTATCATCGCAAAACCCTTTCCGTAGAAAAAGATTGCATGCAAGACAAGTACCGCGCCGCTTTTTTGACTGTTACCCGTTGCACTGGCTTGTTGCTTGGTCTGTGCTTTCTGCTATCACCAGTTCAAGCCAAAACTGTCTTGCCTTTATTGCTGGCAGAAACCCGCACGGAGAATGGCGAGATCGCGCCCATACGTCCGGAAAATCAGAAGATCATCGATTACTTTGAGCGCAGCATGGATGTACAGTTTGATGTGCGTCGCTATCCCCTGCCGCGAGTTATCGAAAACATAGGCAAGGGCGAGGGTCTGGGATTTGGTTTATCAAAAAGCACAGAAAGACAAAAAACCATGCGCTATTCCGACCCGGTTTTCTCAGACTTTGTCTGGGTCGTGGTCAGGGATGACAGTAGGATGCAATACGCTGGCGTACAGGATTTGCAAGGCAAATCGGTAGGCATTGTCAGGGGTATACGTTTTGGCGATGAGATAGATAAAATGCGCAATGTGCTGTTCAAGGTGGAAGAAGATCAGCCACAAACCAGCTCACGCCTGAAAAAACTCTTGTCCGGACGTATGGATGTCATGCTGGTTAACTCGCGCCTGCCAAATGCCAAGGACCTGGAAGCGGAGCTCAATCTCTATCTGGATGATAAAAACCTGCGCAATGAAACGCAAATGAATTATGGCGTCAAGGTCTTCGCTAAACCCATGCTGGTTGACCCTATCCATTTCACGGCAGGCATCAATACCAGAGCAGAAGTGATCAACAAGATCAATGCAGCCATCATCAAGGGCAGGAAATCAGGTGACCTGCCTGCCCTCTGGAAAAACTGAACTCAGCCAGCCCCCAGCAAAGTCAGCACATTACCCTGATCTGGCCGCGCTGCGCCACCCAGCATATCATCATAGACTTGCCTTACTGCCGCCTCGCCCTGCCCGTGGATGATATGCATCCATGGTTTTTCTGCAGACATGACGGGCTGCATGAAGGCTTGCCAGGCTTCGGCCAAGCGTGATTGCACGCCATTCGGGCCCCAGTCCGTCATGCGCTTCTTGATTTGCGCTGGCGCAAAGAATAGCGTCGGTTTTGCACCGGGCAGGTTTGATGCGCCACTCAACTCTTCCCAATGGGTGCCGCCAACAGCACAGCTATATTTCATGTTGTCGTTGAAATGATGATGCAACTGGCTGCGCAATTGCCCATTGCCAGCCATATCCACATACACGACGGCATGGTCAGTTGCCAGCTCAGCGACTTGCTCATAGCTGATGACTTCATCATAGATAGACATATTCCGTACAAATTCCAGATTGCCTGGCGAGGTCAGGCCAACTATCTTGCAAGACTTGTCTTTACGTAGCGAGAGCATGAATGCCAGACCATAAGCAGTCTTGCTGGAAGCACTGGAGATCAGTACGGTCTGTGCACCGAAGAACTGATTATCATCGAGGAAATCATCAATCATGAAAGAGGTAATGAACAAGGGCCGCAGCAAAACCTGGACATCTTCAGATTCTTTGGTGTAGCCAGGGTCGGTACTGGTGCGTACATAGTGATTGTACAAACCATGCATGGCTTGCCTGTGCTCAGCACCATCGACAAACCCGGCAGGAGATACCCGTGTTGCCTGCACTGTCAGGTGCGTGGCCATGGGGTAATAACCATAGAAACGCTCGCCAACTTGCACGCCCTCGGCTTTCGAGGCCAGCACATCACCAAAGCCCCAGACCGGGATATTGCCCCAGCCTTCATCGGTAGGAAAGAAATTCCAGTAATGCATGGCCGTGCCAAAGGCAGCATAAGTCACGTTATTCGATGTGAAGGCAAAACGCTCCACTTGCAAAACGACTTGCCCGTCTTGCAAGGCTGCTTCTGTCGGAACATGCAGGGGTTTGAATCTGGATTCCAACAAATTGCTTTTATTGACAATAAACTCTCTGGCTGAATTTTTCATGATCTCGTCGCTTTTATTAAGAATTTCCCAACTAAAATCCAGTATTACACGATTCAGGATTTTTTTCCTGCCTTGTCAATACTTCCATACCTCTCGCGCAACAGCACATCCATTCGCGCCATTTTTAATACCGTTCACGGCAAACTTCCCTGCCCCGTCGCATCTGCATTGAGGGTAATGCTGTCCTTCCTTAATCTCCGTTCTGTCGTACTTATCCATGCACCACAACATTCACACTGACAGGAGACTCACATGCGCGCATTTCAACTCACTACCGGTAAAAAATTTCTGTTGGCAAGCAGTCTGATGCTGGCATTCACTACCCAGGCCATGGCATTTTCTGAGCCACAGTTCCAAACCGCTTTCCAGCAATTCACCCAGTCTGCCAAGGGTAATGAAGAAGCTGCGGCGAATGCCTTCAGTGAATTACTCAAGCAAGACCCGACCAGCCCACTGATCATGGCCTATGCCGGTGCAAGTACTGGCAAGCTGGCGGTAACCACCATGTTCCCATGGAAGAAAATGTCGTATGCCGAGGATGGCATGGCCATGCTGGAAAAAGCCCTGCAACTTGCCGCCGCCAATGAAAATGCCCAGGGCCATGGCAGCACGCCCGTGATACTGGAAGTCAAATATGTCGCTGCCAGCACTTTTTTGGCTGTGCCAGCTTTCATGAACCGTGGTCCGCGTGGTCTCAAGCTCCTGAATGAAGTATTGGAACATAAACAATTCGACAAGGCAGAGCCAGGCTTTCGCGGTTCTGTACTGATGCGCGCTGCCAGCCTGGCGAATGAACAAAAACGCCCTGAAGATGCCAGGCGTTACCTGAATGAAGTGGTCAAGCAAAATGCACCGCAGGCAGAAGCTGCCAAGGCCATGTTGAAAGGCATTCCATCATGAGCCTGGCCCCTGCCATAGAACTGCATGCAGTTCACAAAACCTATCAACTCGGTGCCCACGTCGTCAAGGCCCTGCAAGGGGTAGACCTGACCCTGCAGCGTGGTGAATTGCTGGCCCTGACTGGACCGTCCGGCAGCGGCAAGAGCACGATACTGAATCTGTGCGGTCTGATAGACCATGCCGATGCCGGTGATATCTTGCTCAACGGCGTCAATATCAATGAATACAATGAAACACAAAAAACCCTGCAAAGACGCGACACCATAGGCTTTATCTTCCAGAGCTTTAACCTCGTACCTGTCATGACGGTGGCAGAGAATGTCGATTACCCGCTCTTCCTGACGGGTGTACCGGCAGCAGAGCGACGTGAGAGGGTGGCAGCACAATTGAAAGCCGTTGGCCTGCATGAGCATGCCCAGCATTTGCCAGACGCCTTGTCTGGCGGCCAGCGCCAAAGGGTGGCTATCGCCCGCGCGCTCATCAAACGCCCCAGCCTGGTGATTGCCGATGAACCGACGGCCAGCCTGGATTCACATACCGCCGACCAGGTATTGGACCTGATGCGTGAACGTGGTCATGCCGAAGGCGTGGCCTTCATCATCGCCAGCCATGATAACCGCCTGACTAGCCGTAGCGACCGCATCGTGTCACTGCTGGATGGGAGATTGCAATGAAACTCAGCTGGCTCAAATTCGCCTTTTACAATACCCTGCGCAACCGCCGCCGTTCTGCCATTACCGTGGTCATCGCTGCGCTAGGTACAGCGGCTATCCTGCTGGCCGGTGGCTTTGCCTATTCGACTTATGAAGGCCTGGCGCAGATATCTGCACGCAGCACTGGTCACCTGACCATAGGCAAACCCCAGCATTTCACCAGTGACCAGGATGTGCCACTGCAATATGGTCTGGAAAATGCAGCAGCCCTGCAAAGCAAGCTGCTGGCTGACCCAGCCGTGCGCTATGTCTTGCCACGCATAGAATATAGCGGCCTGATCAGCAATGGCGACAAATCGACCATCATGATGGCAGTAGGTATAGACCCTGATGCCGAATTCTCGGTCAAAGGCCCTACCCTGACATTGAAAGAAGGTGAATTGCTGCAAACCGAATCAGCAGAAGCAGAAATCGTCCTGGGTGACGCACTGGCACGCAGCCTGAAGGCCAAACCCGGCAGCAGTCTGACGTTGATGGCCAGCACCACTGATGGTGCCCTGAATGCGGTTGATGTCACCGTCAAGGGTCTGGTATCCACCGGCGTGCCTGAGCTGGATAAGCGTCTGGTGTATTCGAATATCAAGACTGCACAAAAGCTCTTGAATACCCAGCGTATTTCCAGTCTCGGTGTGTTCCTGAACTCCATGGATGCGACCCTGCCTGCACAAGCCAGACTGGCAAAAGTATTTCCTGAACTGACGGTACAAAACTGGCTGGAACAAGCCTTCTTTTATAAATCTGTACGCGATTTGTATAACCGTATCTTTGGTGCTCTGGGTGCCATCATCAGTGTCATCGTGGTGTTCGTAGTTGCCAATGCCATGGCCATGGCCATCATAGAACGTACCCGTGAAGTTGGCACGCTGCGCGCCATGGGTACCTTGCCAGGGCAACTGATACGCAGCTTTTCTTTTGAAGGAATGATACTGGGTGGCACAGGTGCCATCGCTGGTGCCTTGCTGGCGATCACCGTTGCGCTGCTGCTCATGGTGTTTCCGGTAGAAATGCCACCACCACCAGGACGCTCCAGCGGTTACCCCTTACTGATCACGATAGATGCGGCCATGTATGCAATCACCGTGTTCATGATGATTGCCTTGTCCATGCTGTCGTCAGCCTTCATCGCCCGCAAAACCCTGCGCCAGCCTATCGTCGATGCGCTTGCACATAACTAAAACTGGAATAAAAATGAAAACAGCTATACACGTCACCGCCTTGTTGCTGGCAGCAGCAACAGGTCTGGCCAGGGCAGATGAAGTCAGTGATATCTTGAAAGCTGCTGATCAGTTCAGGGTCGGTACAGAAAACATGCAGGTAGAAACCGAGATCACCACTTTTTCCAAGGATGGTAGCAAGGAAAAAGAAAGAAATTACCTGGTTTTTTCGCAGGTCAATCATCAATCTCTGGTACTCATGAAAAGCCCGGCAGAAAAAGGGCAAAAGGTTTTGATGCTGGGTGATGATTTCTGGATGCTCTTGCCCGGCAGCCAGCGCCCGCTGCGCATCACACCCATGCAAAAATTACTGGGGGATGCCTCTATCGGCGATATCGCGACCATGAGCTGGTCACAAGACTACACAGGCAAGATAGTTGGCGAAGAAAAATGCAATGACAAACCCTGTGTGCACCTGAGTTTGAATGCCGTGCGTAAATCCGTGGCTTATCAGCGCATAGAGCTGTGGCTGGGTAAGATCCGCCACGAACCGATCAAAGCGGACTTGTATGTGCAGTCAGAAAAACTCGCCAAGCAAGCCAGCTTTGTTCTCGACAAACCACAGGCACCAACTGCGGTATCCGAAATGATCTTGCTGGATCAATTGAGCAGCCACAAAGAGACACGTGTGCGCTATCTCAGCCGCAAGCAAAAGACGGTGCCTGAACAATGGCTGAACCCCATGTTCCTGGCCAAGAACCCCAGCCTGGAGTGATCATGCCTGATTTGAAAACCCCAGCCCTGGCAAGCTTGCTGGCTGCCCTGCTCTGCACGCCTGCTTTTGCCAGGGCTGAAGATGCAGAAGTCAGCGGTCAGATGCGTGGCCTGGTCAATAGCTATACCAGCAATAGCGCCAGTCCTTTGGCGATTGCCAATCAACTGGTGCCGGGCTTATCCAGCAAGAATACACAACTGGGTGTAATGGAAACCGAATTGCGCGCCCGTGGCAAAGGCATTAATGCTGTTGCGACCTTGCAGGGACAGATCCATGATGGCGGGCGCACTCAGGCCACGGCATGGCTCAATGAATTGTATGGCAGCCTTGGCGATGGCGCATGGCAGTTCAGTGCCGGTAAAAAAACCATTGCCTGGGATGTGGGTTATGGCTTTCGTCCTAATGATGTAGTGGCGCAGGAAAAGCGTCGTTCACTGATCAGCACAACTGTCATCGGCAAACCCTTGGCCAGCCTTGAATATTTCAATGCGAATACCTCATTGTCCATGGTCTGGGTTAATCCCGGCCATGCTGCAACGACGGACATAGCAGATGAACAGGCGCTGGCAGCACGAGTTTATCATCATACTGGCGGCGTCGATTTGCATGGCTTTGGCCGCTATGGCCAAAAGAGTGGTGGCAGCCTGGGCGCTGCGGCGTCATGGGTCGCGACAGATGAAATGGAGATACACGGCTCCTTGCGTTTTATGAAAAAAAATACAGGTTTGCGCATGAATGCAGATACTAGCTTGCTGCAGCGCACCAGCCCCTGGCAAAATAATACGCAAAACAATGTCGTGCAAGCCATGCTGGGTGCGAACTACACGACAGAATCGCAGCACAGTTTTTTCCTCGAAGCCTGGTGGGATGGCACGGCCTTGTCAGACCGCGAATGGCAAGACTGGAATAAGCGCAATCTTGCTTTGCAAGGCAGCGTCAATTATTTGCCGCAAATGCAGCAAGTCATCGCATATAACCTGGCCTGGCAAACCCAGGCCTTGTCAGCCTCTGGCAATATACGTCGCAAGAATGTGTTTGCACGCTGGAGCTGGCAAAAAAATGACTGGCAACCCTCGCTGGATATACTGTGGACACCAGAGGACAATGGCCGCATCATCACCGCAGCACTGGGCTGGCAGGGTGACCGCATCAGCATCAATGGCGGTTTGCGTATTTATGGCGGCCCAAGCAAGGCAATACTGGCGCAGCTGCCAGATAGCAAAACGGCATATGTTTCTGCTACCTGGGCATTTTGAATGTAGTGACAGGCAGTTTCAGCATAAATTTCAGCGACGATTTCAGCGACGATTTAAGCGATAATGGCGACTTGCTCCAAATCGCTGAAAGCCGCCCCATGTCAAAATCCCATGTTGATGCCAATTACCGTTTCATCGCCGCCAACCAGGAAGTCAATACCCGCATAGCACAAAGACATCAGGCGCTGGCTCTGTATGTGACCCTTGTGGTCAGTCTGCTGGCTGCGCTGGTGGCCCTGAAACCAGGTGAGCCCAGCAGCAAGCTGCCGGTAGAATGGCTGGTCATGGGTTTTCCTGTCGCATCGATTTGCCTGACTTTTTTGAATTACAAGGCAGAACGCTCGATCACGAATTTGCGCCATTTCCTGGCAACTCTGGAAAGGCTGGAAGATGCCCACCTGCACCTGCCCAGCTATAACACTGACCCACGCTGGGCCAGGAGCGCCAACAAGGCCAGGCGTTTCCAGGATTATGCCTGTGCGGTACTGGTGGCTGCCGCCAATGCCATAGGTCTGGGTGCTGTCATTCATATCTACCCTGAGCGCATCGCGGCCAACCAGTTTGTCATCTGGATCAGTGTCATTACGGCCCTGGCATCTTTATTTGTCTTGCTGTTCATGCCAGCCTGGAGTTATCGCCCTGACAGTGAGCTGGAAAAACAGATTGTCGTCGCCAATGACATTACTGCTTCCGCTGATCAGCCAGACCAGCAAGCTTGAGGCTGTAGTGGCCTTTAGTGAGGCTTGAGTTCAAACGCTGTCATTGACAGCCACGCGCACCGCATTGCGCCCAGCCAGTTTTGCTTCATAAAGCATGGTATCAGCACGCTGGAACCAAGCCTGACCATCTTCCCCTGCGATTTTCTTTGCCACTCCTATGGATACGGTAACCGGATAATCACGCAGCAATTGTGCCTTTTCTACCAGGGTGCGCAATTCCTCGGCAAACCTGGCTGCGGCAATATCGTCTGCCCCCATGGCAATGACGACAAATTCTTCGCCACCATAGCGGAAAAAGCAATCTGCCGTGCGTATGCGTGAACGCAGCAATGCGCAAAACTGTATCAACACCTGGTCACCCACCATGTGGCCAAACTGGTCATTGATTTTTTTGAAGTGGTCAAGATCAAGTATCAGGATGCAAACATCAGTATGTACTTCATCCTTGGCGCAGATAGTCTGTAGCTGCTTGTCAAACGCACGGCGGTTGCCAGCACCGGTTAAAAAGTCTTTTTCTGCCTGCTGGTTCAATTCAAAATGCTGGAGACTGGTGCGGTCAGAAAAAATATAAGAAAACAGATTGATCAACACCAGCGTTACAACCAGGCTGGACAAATCCAGCAACAGCATGGCATTACGCAAGATCACGACCAGCACGATCAATGAAACGCTATTGATGATCAGTGCTTCTTTCGCCCTGAGTATAAAGAAAGCAGCGATCATGGTGGGATACACCCAATATGCGATAGGCACACCCTTGACATACACTGCGGCCAGCATGCCCATGGAGTAAAACACCGTGACGGCAATACCGGCCAGACGTACCTTACGCGTGCGCCAGACAAAAACAATGATGCACAGCATACCCAGCACGATCAGCAGATCGACTGTCGCCATCAAAAAATTGCCCTGGAACAGACGCACTATGCCGAAAGGAAGGATGCTCGGTATGCTCAGGCCACAAAGCATGAGCAAGACTACTTCTTCTTTTGAGCGTTTTAACAACATGCTGTTTTCCCGGCTATCGTCCCTGCAAGGCAGGAAGCTGTTCAATGCCAGCCTAACTCAAGCTACAAGCATATGTCCAACACTATGCAACAGGCATTGCGTGAAAAAAACAATCTTGTTAATTCGGTGTAAAGATTTGTTTGTCCACCAGCAATATCAGGCAATGTCAGGATGTAAACATGCATACATCCAGAAATTACCAGGGGTGCCACGCACCATGCGAAAAGCCCGCAAATAGCCTTCACGTTCAAAGCCCATGCGCTCCAGCAGTTGTATGGAATGGGAATTGGTTTCCAGCACAGTCGCCTGGATACGGTTATAGCCAGCCTGCCGGAAACCCCAGTCACAGAGTGCCAGTGCAGCTGGCTGCATGACGCCCTTGCCCCAGTATTCTGGTGCCAGGTCATAAGCCAGCTCCGCACTGCGGTTGATGTCCGAGATAGTATGAAAACCCACTGTGCCTATCAGGCTGTCATGCTCTTTGCTGACGATGGCAAGACGAATGGGCGAGTTCATCTCATCACTTTCATAGAGACTGAACTGAGCCAATAAGTCCTCAGCATTATGAAGATTCCAGCTGGTATGCCTGATTACATCCGGATTTTTGAGATAGTCATACCAGGCTTGCGCATCACTGCGGCGTATATTGCGCAGGCTGACATCCTTATGTGAAATTTCCAGTGAATTTTTTATTTGCATCTCTGATGAATAAATAACAAACAACTATTGTTTGGCAATCAGCTTGCGCACTACATCATTGAACATCTCAACCATCTGTGGATCAAACTGGCTTTCTATATTGGCGTTGATTTCTGAAATCGCACTCAACAAACTACGCTTATAACTGCGATCTGAACGCTCATTGGTGATAGAGCAAAAAGTATCCACGATTGCCAGCATGCGTGCGCCCGGGTGTATGTTCTTGCCCGTCAAGCCATTTGGATAACCATAGCCATCGTACCGCTCATGATGGTCCAGTACGATGCGTGCCGCCTCATCCCAGCCACCAAAGCGTAATAGCATCTGGGCGCCCGTAACCACATGCTCCTGCACTATCTTCAACTCTTCCCTGGACAAGCCACCTTCTTTATTGAAAATGCTATGCGGTATAAAACTCATGCCCACATCGTGCATCAATGAAGCGGCCTGCAATTGCCGCGCATCGACAGGATTACCCAGGGCCTCATTCAGGGATGCCGTCAATTGTGCCGCTTGTTCACTGCGATTTTTTCTGTAGATACTGAGGTTATCGATTTGCTGGGCAAACTTGCGCATCATGAGCATGTCGTCCTGCAATTCCAGCATCACCCTCGGTGCCTTGCTGACGGTCTCTTTGCTACTGACTTTGCCGTCCAGCAAAGCAATTGCGTCTTTAAACTGCTGAGGCTGGAAGCCACGGCTACTGCTTTTTTGTAAGGTGTCACATAATTCGTAGAGCTTTTTACGGCGCACATCGCTGGTGCTGCCATGGGCAATCAAGTGATTCAGCAAATCCTCGACTTCATCAATCGCCAGCAAAAGAAATTCACCCAATTCCCGGAAATATGGATCTTGCTCAGCCCTGACCCTGGCGACGATTTCTTCAACCCGATGCAAAAGCTCGACAAAAGGTGTCAGGCCCACCATCTGACAATTGCCCTTGAGCGAATGCATGGCGCGGAACAGGCGATGCACATAAGCGGCTCCGCCATCATTATCCAGTTCCTTGACACAGGCCTCTGCCTCTTCGCAAGCCTCACGCGTGCAATCGACAAAGTCATCAATGATGGTGCGCTCCATGGCCAGGAATTCGGGACAAGTGAAGCTGTCAACGCTATTGGCTGTATTCATCTTGGGGTATCCCTGGTTGTCGTGCGTCAATATTAAAAAATTATAGTCTTAACTTCTCACAAATAACCACCTGAATATGTATCTTCCTATTTTTTTGTCGTCACCAGCTTGCCGTTCAAATAATAGCGAGAGTGGTCATGCGCATCAGATTTTGTTGCAGCATCGTAATAACCTGTGACAAAACTGCCTGCATCCACCTCTTCCAGCAAGATCACTTTACCCGGGCTGGAATCCCGGTAATAGATATGTTTGTCATCCCTGGCATAAGCGCGTTCCAGGGTTTTGAAGGTGGCAGGATCAGCATCCCTGACTATTTGCAAAGGCTCTGCCGCAGTAAAGAATACTGCATACACGTGTACGCCATCCGTACCATACACCGCCAGGTCCTGTTCTGATAACAAGCGGAATGCGGAGACCGGGCCGGCCAGCTTACCGACTTTGTCGAAGATATAAATCTGCTTGTCGTCTTTCGCCATATCAGCATTGAACAACTGGAAAGTAGTGGGATTTGCACCTTGCAAGACTTGCTTGTCAAAATAAACTTGCCGTGCATCGCTGCCATAGCGGCCACCCAGATGACGGAATTCTGCAGGATTAGCGCCTGGCAAGGCATGGCCTTCCAGGTAGACATGAGTCTTGTCTTTCCAGAACAATGGTGAGTTTTTTTCTCCTGCCTGCGTTGAAGGGTTGCTGACGCCGCTAAAGCTGGCAGCATCGGCATTTGCTATAAGCCGTCCGTCAAAATAAACCTGCTTTTCATCCCTGGCATAACGGGGATATTGCGTCCCTAAGGTTTTGAAAGTGGCAGCACTGGCTCCCGCCATGATTTTGCCATTGTAATAAACCTTGTCTTCCTTCACAAAATAACCAGTGCCGGATACGCCTGCAATGACATTCATGACGTGGCGCGGATATCCAAAAAGCACAGCAACAAACATTGTCAGGCCAGCACTCCACAACCAGGCATTACTCGTCGAAAAACGGAAATAGCTGGCCCCCGCCAGTTTGTAGCAAAGGAAAATAATGACGGGGTAAAAAATAATCAGCAGTAAAAAAAACAGCCCGGATTTACTGTCTTCCGAGCCAGGTGCACCAAACAACATCGGCGACATCATCATGAGCAAAGGCCAGATCAGCAGGGCCAGGGTAACCACGATATCCAACATTAATTTCATTTGTAATCTCAATAAACAATACAAATCGAATTTACCACTAATCCAAAAGTGAAGCAGCATAGCTGGCAAGCAAGTAATTCACTAATCTGGAATAATAACTCTGTCAATTGAAAAAAATGATAGTCAAAATATTAAAATAATGATTGCTATAAAAACATTGCCATCAAAGAATATTTGTATCCCCTTGCTTTGCTCTGGCACTCAACTGCCAATCCCGGCAATTCAACTATCTCACTGAAGCGTTTCATCATGAAATCCAGCATCTTGAAGTTGGCTTTACCAGTTTGGCGAGTTCTTCCAACAGAGTTCAGAGAATCTGACCTGGCTGCCAGGATAAGGCAGCGATTTCTGCCTCCTCCACCAAAAACAGCTCCGTCCATGGAGCCTCAAGTTCCGCAGCAGCCAGTAATCGAAGACCCCTTGGAGAAAATACACGCCTGGCAAAGTGCTTTCAAACCCAGCCATGATTATCAGCATTCGCCGCCAGCGCCACTCACTGCCATGCTCACCTCTGCCATTTGTACAGAGCAAATGATGCGCACAGACGTTTTTGAGAATTGGGCAGTACGCATGAAGGACAGCCCGGGTCATATGCATAGAAAAATCTGGGAATGGGCTTTCATCGCACAAGCATTGAAAGAGCGCGGAATGCTACAAGACGGAAAACTGGGTCTAGGTTTCGCCGTAGGCACAGAACCACTGACAGCGCTATTTGCCACCCATGGCCCGAACATGGTCGCTACAGATTTGTTTACCGAGGCAGCGCAGGCCAAAGGCTGGGTAGAGACCATACAGCATGCGAGTGGCTTTGAGGCGATCAACCAGAGAAATCTTTGTGATGACAGCGAATTACGCCGCCTGGTGGAATTCAAATTTGCTGACATGAATCATATAGATCCGGCGTTTCATGGAAAATTTGATTTCCTCTGGTCTTCCTGCGCCTTTGAACATCTGGGCTCAATAGAACACGGCAAGGAATTCGTCTACAACGCCATGCATTGCCTCAAGCCCGGTGGCTATGCGGTACATACGACAGAATTCAATTTATCCTCGAATGAAGATACCGTAGAAACCGGCGACACCGTGCTATACCGCAAGCGTGATATCGAGGACATCATCACTACCCTGCGCGCTCTGGGACACCATGTGGAGATGGACTGGCGTGAAGGCGATGGCTATGCCGATGGTCATGTCGATCTCGCGCCCTATATACATGATACCCATTTACGCCTGCAGATAGAAAGATATGTGGTTACTTCCATGGGATTGATAGTGCAAAAGGCATACTGACGGCATGAATGACAGATCCCAAAAAAAAGCCCTGCAATCGTGATTGATTGCAGGGCTTTTAAACACGCAGATACTACTCAGTGTTCATCAATGTTAATCAGCAAATACCTTGCTTGCTGGTGTGATGCTGACAGCCTCAGCCTTGATGTTGAGCTTGCGTTTGCCGATGATCTGGTCTTCGTCCAGCAATTCCCTGGGTTTATCAGAATTGTATTTGATCGGTGATTCGGCATCGGCCACCAGTTTTGCCTTGAGGTCGGCAGCGTCTTTAGCGATGATGACGACGGACAGGTTTTCTGCCGACAAATGCTTTTTGATGGCTGCATTGACACCTGCCAGGCTCAGCTTGCTCAGGTTATCACGCATCATCTTCGTGAATTCTGGCGTATGGTGCCATTGCGAATCCATGGCATAGCCTAGCTGCTGGTCCTGGGTGGCCGTCATCATGAAGACGTTCTTCATCAGGTAAGCACGGGTGATCTCAAATTCTTCCTTGCTCAGTCCCTTGTTGACCATTCTGTCGAACTCGGTCAGCGCGACACGTATGGCCATCTGGGCATTTTCCGGCGCGACCGGACGTATCCAGATTTCAAACAATTGAGACTGACGCGCCCTGTTGGCAGTCGGGAAGAACTGGAACATGCCGCCAGGGAAGGCTTCGATATACGCATAGTCGCCATAATTCATGCCACGTACTTCGCGTATACGCTGGTACAAATGGGATGAACTGGCACGGTGTTCGCCCAGCCAGGTCTTGGCCAGCCACAAGGCGGCAAAGTCAGGATGCGCACGCGTCACTGTGATAGGCTGCCCCAAAGAGATAGCGGTTGCGCGCGTATTCTTTTCTATGATCTCTACCTCCAGTCCCTTGCTTACCTTGCCCACAGGTGCAGCAATGCGCGCAATGCCTGCACCCTCTGGCAATTTCGCCAGGGCTTGTTGCAGGGACGCCTGCATTGCTTCTGTCACGTCACCGGAAATACCAACCTTCAACGCACCCTTGGTGTAAGCCTGTTTCCAGAACTGTTTGACATCATCCAGCGTAATCGCATCTATGCCCTTGATCGTACCGAGCACAGGGTGGGCATAGGGCGATGCTGCAAACACATTGGTTTGCAGGCGTTCTTTGGCAAGTTCTTCTTCGTTATTGTCTTTCAAATCCAGCGTCAGGGCATTCTTTTGCGCATCCTTGAGACGGCGGAAATCTTCTTCGCGGAAGCCGGGTTCCAGCAATTGTGGCAAGGCGATATTGATCAGATCATCCCATTTGTCTTTATGGACGGAACCGCTGAAGGTGGTCATTTCCTTGTCGGTCAGGCCATTGAAGCTGGCTGCCAGCGGGAACAAGGCCTTCTTGATTTCATCAATCTTGCGCTCTTTGGAGCCAGCCGCATCGACCATGGCTGCTGTCAGGGCTGCCAGACCTTCTTTGCCTGCCGGGTCATTGGCTGCACCGGCATTGAACACCAGCTTGAAGCGTATCTGTGGCAGAGCTGATTTTTGTACCAGCATGTCGAACTTGGCACCTGTGCTCTTGTCGGCAAAGCTGGCCAGCTTGGGCAACTGGCTAACCTCGGCAGGCAAGGCTGTATTCGACAGCGTGGTGACGATCATGCTGTCATCGCTCAGGTATTTCTTCGCCGCTGCTTGCAAGTCGGCTGGCGTCAGACTATCTATGAGCTGATAGAACTGATTCATGGTCGCGTAAGAACGCTTGTAATGGACAAAGCGCACCAGAGTAGAGGCGATTTGTTCGGTGTTATCGAGCGAGCGTATCACGCCGTATTTAAGTGCAGACTTGGCATCGGCCAGTTCTTTGTCAGACAGAGGTTTGGCGGTGATGCCAGCAACAGTTTTGAGGATGGCATCGCGCACATACACCACGTCTTCCGGCTTCTTGACGCGTGCACCTATGGTCGCCAGGCCAGGGTCAACATTATCTGGTGTAAAGTCAAACAACTGATCAACCTTTTGTTCGTCTTGCTGCAAGCGCTTGTTCAAGGCGGAGGTAGAACCGAAAGACAGGTTCAGCAGCAGACGCAGGGCCGCATGTTCCTTGTTCACTTCAGAAAAAGCCGGTGCATGGAAAGCCACTGTCACATACGGCAGAGTTGGGCTAGGCCATGGCACATGCTTGTAGATCGCACCTGTCGCTGGTGGTTCTGCCGGAACAGCAGGCTGCACCTTGCCACGCTGCCATTTACCCCAGTATTTCTCAACCAGGGCAATGGCTTTTTGCGGCTCTACATCACCGGCGATGATGACAGTGGTGCGCTCAGGGCGGTACCAGCGGTCAAAGAAGACCTTGGAATAGGCATATTGATTGGGCATGTCCTCAATATCCTTGAGAAAGCCCATGGTGGTATGTTTGTAGGTATGTTTCTGGTAAGCCGCATCGCGCATGACTTCAAACAGTTTGCTGATGGGGTTGGCGCTGTTTTTATTGTATTCACCAAGTACCGCACGCGATTCTGTCTTGAAGTCTGCTTCGCTGTAGGACAGGTTCTGGAAACGGTCAGCCTCTATCCTCAGCATGGTTTCCAGATCTTCTTTGGAAAATGTCGTGTGATAGTTGGTCAGGTCGTCGCTGGTGTATGCGTTTTGTCTCGCACCGGTGGCGGTCAAGATGTCTTTGTACTTGTCTGCCGGGATATCCTTGGTGCCGCGAAACATCATGTGCTCAAAGAAATGGGCAAAACCGGATTTGCCCTCTTCTATCTCATTGCGTGAACCCGTCTGTACCGGGATATGCAATGAGATGATGTTAGGCAAGCCAGTCGGCACGATGATGATTTTCAGGCCATTGGGCAAAAGCTTTTCTGTTGCATGGAATGGCAGCAGGTCTGCGGTTTTTTGTCCTGGCTTGACTGCTTTGGCAGCCGTCGCTACCTGGCCAGGGGCAGCTTTATCCTGTGCATGAACAGAAATAGCCGGGAGAAAGGCAGTTGCCAGCGCAAGGGCCAGCGTGCTGCGTACAAAGGTTTTCATGGTTGCACCACCTGTAATATTTTATTGTAAGGGAGCTTGATCAGATTCTATGGAGCTACGTTTGACCAACACGCAAAGATAGCTCAAAAAGCATCAATTTGACTACCGTTTGCAGAACAAGTTCATGGAACCACTGATTAAGCTACTGCGCGACGCGATTTTGAACCTGCTGTTTTTGCAAGTTCATCGCCGTACTGAAGTACGACTGCGCTTCTGGGTTTTCAATGCGTCAAACTAGCGCCGCTCGCTACGCTTAGTCAGCGGTCCCTAAAAGACGGATACAAAAAAGCCCTGATGCTTTTTACGCATCAGGGCTGTCTTTACAGCAAATTCACTTATTTCTTGCGCTGTGGTGGCAAGTCAGTACAGACACCCTTATACACCTCAGCCGCCATGCCTATCGATTCACCCAGGGTAGGATGTGGATGGATGGTTTTGCCGATATCAACTGCATCAGCACCCATCTCTATCGCCAGGGCGATCTCGCCTATCATGTCACCCGCATGCGTGCCGACGATGCCGCCACCGACGATACGTTTGGTTTCTGCATCGAACAGCAACTTGGTGAAGCCTTCGTCACGGCCATTGGCCACTGCACGGCCAGACGCCGCCCATGGGAAGTGACCTTTTTCAAGCTTGACGCCTTTGGCCTTGGCTTCATCTTCTGTCATACCTACCCATGCGACTTCAGGGTCAGTGTAGGCAACCGATGGAATCACGCTGGCATCGAAGTAGGCTTTTTCACCGGAAGCTGCTTCTGCAGCGACATGGGCTTCATGCACGGCCTTGTGTGCCAGCATGGGTTGACCAACCAGATCACCAATCGCAAAGATATGCGGCACATTGGTGCGCATTTGTTTATCGACATTAATGAAGCCACGGTCAGTCACTGCCACGCCTGCCTTGTCGGCAGCAATCTTCTTGCCGTTGGGGCTGCGGCCTACTGCCACCAGTACCAGGTCATAGACTTGTGGTGCTGGTGCAGTTCCACCCGCTTCTGCGGCTTCGAACGTGACCTTGATGCCTTCAGGCAGGGCTTCAACAGCAACCGTCTTGGTTTTCAACATGATGTTGTCAAAACGTTTTTCATTGAATTTTTGCCAGACCTTGACCATGTCACGGTCTGCGCCCTGCATCAGGCCATCCAGCATTTCTACGACATCAATGCGTGAACCCAGGGTGGAATACACGGTCGCCATCTCCAGACCGATAATGCCACCACCGATGACCAGCATGCGTTTTGGTATCTGACGCAATTCCAGCGCGCCTGTACTATCAACAATGCGTGGGTCAGCCGGTACGAAAGGCAGGTTCACTACAGAAGAGCCAGCGGCAATAATCGCCTGCTTGAACTGTACGGTTTTTTTGCTGCCATCGGCTGCAGTAACTTCGATATGGTTAGGACTCAGGAACTGACCAACGCCCTGCACGACATTGACCTTGCGGGCTTTTGCCATGCCATTCAGGCCAGTCGTCATTTTCTTGATGACGCTTTCCTTGTAACCGCGCAGTTTGTCGATGTCGATTTCCGGCTTCGCGAATGTCACGCCATGTGCAGCCATGGATGCAGTCTCATCAATCACAGCAGCCACGTGCAGCAGTGCCTTGGATGGGATACAGCCTACGTTCAGGCAGACACCACCGAGCGTGGAATAACGCTCGACCAGCACAGTATTCATGCCCAGATCGGCAGAACGGAAGGCAGCAGAATAACCGCCAGGACCCGCGCCCAATACCATCATGTCGCATTCAACATCGACCTTGCCGGTGTAGCCGGAAGCGATTGGTGCAGGGACGGCTGGAGCAGCAGCAGGTGCTGCTGGAGCGGCAACAGCAGGAACAGACGCGACCTGGCCTGCAGCTTCAACCAGTAACAGCAAGCTGCCTTCAGCAACCTTGTCACCGACCTTGACCTTGATTTCTTTTACCGTACCGGCATGGCTGGACGGGATCTCCATACTGGCCTTGTCAGATTCGACGGTAATCAGCGACTGGTCTACCTTGATGCTGTCGCCAATCTTGACCATGATTTCGATGACTTCAACTTCTTTGAAATCACCAATATCAGGGACTTTGACTTCGACGATGCCGACTGGCCCGGCAGGTGCGGCTGCAACGGGTGCCACAGGAGCGACGGCAGGAGCTGGTGCTGGAGCAGCCGCAACGGCGGGAGCGACCTGGGCCACAGGCGCTGCACTTGCCGCAGTCCCCTCAGCTTCAATGACCAGCAACAGACTGCCTTCGGCAATCTTGTCACCGAGCTTGACTTTCAATTCCTTGATGACACCGGCGTGGCTGGAGGGGATTTCCATGCTGGCTTTGTCGGACTCCACTGTCACCAGCGATTGATCGACCTTGATGGTGTCACCCACCTTGACCAGCAATTCTATGACTTCAACTTCTTTGAAATCACCAATATCGGGTACTTTGACTTCGATAGTGCTCATAGTCTGGTCTCCGTTCACAGCAAGGTTTTACGCAAATCAGCCAGTACATCAGCCAGATAAGCGGTGAACTTGGCAGCCATGGCACCGTCAATAACGCGGTGGTCATACGACAGTGACAGTGGCAACATCAGGCGCGGCTGGAATTGCTTGCCATCCCAGACTGGTTTGATGCTGGATTTGGACAAGCCCAGGATCGCCACTTCAGGCGCATTGATGATAGGCGTGAATGCCGTGCCACCGATACCGCCGAGTGAAGAGATCGTGAAAGTCGCGCCCTGCATGTCAGCAGGTTTCAACTTGCCATCGCGTGCCTGTGCCGACAACTCACCCATTTCAACGGCAATTTGCGACAGAGTTTTCTGGTCTGCGTTTTTAACGACAGGTACGACCAGTCCATTAGGCGTATCTGCTGCAAAGCCAACGTTGTAATACTGCTTCAGGATCAGGTTTTCACCTGTCGCATCAAGCGAAGAATTAAATGCCGGGAATTTTTTGAGCGCTGCAACACTGGCCTTGATGACAAAAGCCAGCATCGTCAGTTTGACACCGGATTTAACCAGGGCTTCGTTCGAAGATTTACGGAATTCTTCGAGGTCGCTGATATCGGCTTCATCAAATTGCGTGACATGCGGGATCATGACCCAGTTGCGGTGCAAATTGGGGCCGCTGAGTTTTTTGATGCGTGATAAAGGCGACGTCGTAGTCGCACCAAACTTGCTGAAGTCCAGCGATGGCCATGGCAATACATCGAGGCCAACGCCACTGCCATTTTTTGCCGGAGCAGAAACCGCAGCAACGGCTGTGCTGCCTGCCATGATGCCCTTGACGAAGTTTTGTACGTCTTCTTGTGTGATGCGGCCTTTTTGGCCGGAACCAGCAACACGACTCAGGTCCACACCGAGTTCACGCGCAAACTTGCGTATGGATGGTGAAGCATGGGCTTTGCCTGCGCTGGCTGTTGCTACAGGTGCAGCCGGTGCTGCTGCGACTGGGGCCGGTGCTGCTGCGGGAGCCGCTGGTGCAGGCGTTGCCGCTACTGGCGCGGGAGCTGCTGCTGGAGCAGCCGCAGGCGCAGGTGCCGTAGGTGCCGCCGCTGCACTTGCCGCAGCATCAACCACGACCAGCAAGGAACCTTCAGCAACCTTGTCGCCGACCTTGACTTTAATTTCTGTGACCACACCAGCATGGCTGGATGGAATTTCCATGCTGGCTTTATCTGATTCTACGGTGATCAGTGACTGATCGACCTTGATGGTGTCGCCGACTTTGACCATCAGCTCAATGACTTCAACTTCCTTGAAATCACCAATATCCGGTACTTTGACTTCTACGCTACTCATAGTTTTCTCCATTGTCGCCCTGCGCTGTCACAGAGCGGTTGGGGTGAAGCCAGGTTTTACCCTCGCTTCACGCTCATCCTGTCTCTCCCTGAAAATGAGAGAGACAGGAAATGTTAGTGGGTGTCAGACGTAAAATTACACAGTAACCGGATTAGGTTTATCTGCATTGATACCGTATTTGGCAATTGCCTGCGCCACGACGGAAGCAGACAATGCACCTTCATCAGCCAAGGTCTTCAACGCAGCGATGACCACGAAGTAACGGTTGACTTCAAAGAACTCACGCAGTTTGGCGCGAGAATCAGAACGGCCAAAACCATCTGTACCCAGAACTTTATAGCTGCGGTTTTTCGGGATGAAGGCACGTACCTGTTCAGCAAAGGTGCGCATGTAATCGGTTGCGACAACGATAGGGCCAGCCGTGTCTTTCAGGCATTGAGCGATATAAGGCACGCGTGGTTCAGCAGTCGGGTGCAGCATGTTCCAGCGTTCAGCATCCTGTCCATCACGGGCCAGCAAAGTGAAGGATGGTGCAGACCAGACGTCAGCAGCGATACCCCAGTCGTTTTGCAGCAGTTCAGCACCAGCAATCACTTCACGCAAGATAGTGCCTGAGCCCATCAGTTGCACGCGATGCTTGGTGGTTTGTTCGGATTTTTGCAACAGGTACAGGCCCTTGATGATGCCCTCTTCCTGACCGGCTTTCAGACCTGGATGGCTATAGTTTTCATTCATCAGGGTGATGTAATAGAACACATCTTCCTGATCGGTCACCATGCGGCGCAAGCCATCATGCATGATGACTGCCACTTCATGCGCGAAGGTAGGGTCGTAAGGAATACAGTTAGGGATGGTCGATGCCAATACATGGCTGTGACCATCTTCATGCTGCAAACCTTCACCATTCAGTGTCGTGCGACCGGCAGTACCGCCGAGCAGGAAGCCGCGTGCGCGCATGTCGCCAGCAGCCCAGGCCAGATCACCAATACGTTGCAGGCCGAACATTGAGTAATAGGTATAGAACGGGATCATGACGCGGTTATTGGTCGAGTAGGAAGTCGCCGCAGCGATCCATGAGCTCATACCACCGGCTTCATTGATACCTTCTTGCAAAATTTGACCAGCCTTGTCTTCACGGTAGTACATGACCTGGTCTTTATCGACAGGCTCATACAACTGACCGACCTGGCTGAAAATACCGATCTGGCGGAACAGACCTTCCATACCAAAGGTACGGGATTCATCGACCATGATAGGCACCACGCGCTGACCCAGGCTGGCATCGCGCAGCAAGGCTGTCAAAATACGGACATAAGCGGCTGTCGTGGAAATTTCACGGCCTTCTGCCGTTGGTTCCAGCATGGCCTGGAAAGCTGTCAGTTCTGGCACGACCAAGGCTTCGTCGGCTTTTTGACGGCGTTGTGGCAGGTAGCCACCCAGTTCTTTACGGCGCGCATGCAGGTATTGCATTTCTGGCGTGTCGTCAGCGGGTTTGAAGAATGGGATTGCTGGCAACTCAGAATCCGCAATCGGCAACTGGAAGCGGTCACGCATTGCCTTGATGGCTTCGTCGTCAAGCTTCTTGGTATTGTGTGCAGTGTTGCGTGCTTCGCCGGATTTGCCAAAGCCAAAGCCCTTGATACTCTTCGCCAGAATGACGGTAGGCTGGCCCTTGTTTTCCTGTGCAACTTTGAATGCAGCATAAATCTTGTGTGGGTCATGGCCACCACGGGTCAAACGCCAGATATCGTCATCCGACATTTTGCTGACCATTTCCAGCAATTTTGGATGCTTGCCAAAGAAGTTGGCGCGTACATAGGCACCATCCTTGGCTTTGTAGTTCTGGTATTCACCATCAACGGTTTCCATCATCACTTTTTGCAGGATGCCGTCCTTGTCTTTCGCCAGCAATTCATCCCAGCCGCTACCCCAGATGACTTTGACGACATTCCAGCCAGCACCGCGGAAATCTGATTCCAGTTCCTGAATGATCTTGCCATTGCCACGTACCGGACCATCCAGACGTTGCAGGTTACAGTTGACGACCATCACCAGGTTGTCCAGCTGTTCGCGGCCAGCCATGCCGATCGCGCCCATGGATTCTGGTTCGTCCATCTCACCATCACCGCAGAATGCCCAGACCTTGCGCTTCGCTGTGTCTGCAATACCACGTGCATGCAAATACTTCAGGAAACGTGCCTGATAAATCGCCATCAAGGGGCCAAGACCCATCGATACCGTAGGGAATTGCCAGAAGTCTGGCATCAGTTTTGGATGCGGGTAAGAAGACAAGCCCTTGCCATCGACTTCACGACGGAAATGCAACAACTGGTCTTCAGTCAGGCGGCCTTCAAGAAAGGCGCGTGCATAGATACCAGGAGAAGAATGGCCCTGGATGTACAACAGATCGCCACCGTGATCTTCAGTCGGCGCATGCCAGAAATGGTTGAAGCCTATACCCAGCATATTCGCCAGCGAAGCAAAGCTGGACAGGTGACCACCAAGGTCGCCATCAACGCGATTCGCCTTGACCACCATGGCCATGGCATTCCAGCGCATATAAGAGCGCAGACGCTCTTCAATTTCCAGGTTACCCGGGCAATGCTCACCCTGGTCAGCCGGAATGGTATTCACGTAGGCAGTATTGCTGGAAAACGGAATATGGGCACCACGACGGCGCGCCAGATCTACCATGCGCTCCATCAGATAATGCGCACGTTCAGGGCCTTCGGCCTCTATGACGGATTCAAGTGCATCCAGCCACTCATTTGTTTCAACTACATCGGGATCATTTACGGCCTGGGCCAGCACCTGGTCTATCTGGGGTGACATAGAAGGGGTCTCCTGTTGGTGCGCGTTAGGGTGAAACGCGCGGGGCGAATCGACAAATTACGGCTAGTTTTTTGTTCTCGCAAGTATTTTAGCAGGACTTTTTAATTTTTCAAATAGCGATAAATGATTTCATAATGTGAAATTTACGCCGCAACGCAACAATTTAAGCAAAAAACTTCTTTATCTTCTCAATAAGTCTTCTGGTGTAAGCACGCGACAATGCCCGGTGTGCAGTGCAAAATTTACACAAAACCAAACTAGCATGGTTATTGCTTGCTACTCTTACTTGTTTGACAAATAGCACCACAAATATGTGCAGTATTTTCTTGTTTTGAAGCCAAATAAAAAAGGGCGATGAATAAATCATCGCCCTCTCAATCGCCTTGATCAGCGTAAAACTTATTACAGCTACTTATTATTTGAATTGATATTTCAGACCAACTTTGAAATAACGGCCAATTGCGCCAGTACCGTCCATAGGGTTGTAACCCATGGAACCGTAAGTCAGAGGATCCAGTGGTGCAACCTTGTCAAACAGATTGGTAATGGAACCGAAGATTTCCAGGTTTTTCATTGCCTTGTAGCGGAATGACACATCCATAGTCGTGAAGGAAGCCAGTGTGCAACCTGCTGGCGCATCAGTGCCGTCAGCAAATTTGTTAGCACATGGTTGGCCTTCTTCATTGATGTTTTTCATGGAACCGCGATAGCTGACAACGCCAGTCACATTCCAGTCGCCTTTATCCCAGCCCAGTACAAAGTTGACTTTGTCTTTAGGTGTACCTGCGCAGTTGGATGTATCGCAGTTACCGTGCGTGCCAGCATATTGATGCTGAACAGCACCGTCAACACGCAACCAGGAGATAACGTGAGTCCAGTTGACGTCAGCAGTCAGTTTGCCGTATTCACCCAGATTGATACGCTGTTTGGCGTTCAGATCCACACCCTTGACTTCAGTGTAGCTGGAGTTGGCATAAGGCGCTGCACCACCGATGATAGTACCTGTGCCTGGTGTTAATACACCATTGATGGTCAGGTTATTATCCTGACGCAATACGCCTGGCAAACCAGCTGCTGTCTGGAAGGACATGGAGTTGATTTCGTTATTGCGACGAATCTTCCATGCGTCAACGGCGATGCTGCTGTTTGGCAGTGGATCCCATACCATACCTAGAGTGTAGCCTTTGGATGTTTCTGGTTGCAGGTTAGGATTGCCAACCTTGAAGCCTGTGAATGTGGCTGCGCAATCAGAAGATTGTGCGCCTGGCAGCGGTGTACCGTTCGGGCAACGTACTGGATCCCTGACCGAAGCTGTACCAGCGCTGAAGCTTTCTGTACCGGATTCTGGTGCACTAGGTGCACGGAAACCTTCAGAGTAAGTACCGCGCAGGGCAAATGTTTTCACTGGAGACCATTTGGCACCAACTTTTGGTGTCACGGAATTGAAGTGCGAATATTTGTCGTAACGCAGAGCACCGGACAATTCTACTGTTTTGATGACTGGTGCCAGCAATTCTGCATACACGGCTGACACTGTTTCGTCACCTTTGGCAGCAACATAGCTTGAATTGATAGAACCATCTTTGCTACCGTCGAGTGACGGCATGTTATAGGATTCTCTGCGATATTCCGCACCAACCGCCAGACCCATCATACCGCCTGGCAAAGCCATCAACTCGCGGGAAGCCTTGAAGTCAATGATGTCCATTTTGGTAGGCGCATCGATAGTCGCTGTCTTGACCATGGCTGCATACAGAGCCGGATTGTTTTTGCTGGCCTGAGTACCGATGTAGTACGGGAAATATGGGCTCTTAGGATCGCCCAGAGCAGACTTCAACACGTTCATATTGATCATGTTGGTGTAGTCCAGATGCAGCTTGGATTCAGAATGCAGGATCGCAGTATCAAAATCCCAGCCAGCCATCGTACCTTTCAAACCAACAACTGCGCGATAGAATGAGTTATCGGCGATACGGCGGTTGGCACCTACGTCAAACATGGAGTAACGCAAACGCACATCAGCACCATACGGATTTTGCGGATGCGAAGCCGACATCAGGACAGTGTTGCCGTAGTTGATGTTACCGTTCAAATTGGTAGGATTTGAAGGGAAGAATACGTTGGCAGAAGTTGAAGGAGGCGTTACGGTGAACGCTGCCTTACGCTGGGAATAGCCGAATTCAGCATAGGCTTGCAGATCATCATTGATCTGGAAGGTACCGCGGGTGAACAGGTTCACGCCATCAATTTGCGGCAACATGGTACGGAACTGATCAGCATACCAGAGACAGCCACCACCTGGATCCTGTACCTTGGTTGTCGACAAAGTCGAGCAGCCTGGCAAGGAAACATAGTTCAGTGTTTTTGGATCGCGCAATGAACCAGCTGGATTTGGCTGGGCGCTGTTATTGCCAGCGATATAGCCAGAAGTGAACGAGCCTACGGTCACCATAGGGTAACCCCAGCGACGCCAGTCGCCTGTACCGATCCAGTCACGATCAGAGCGTTGGCTGTTCATCAATTCGTTGGACTTATAAGCCTCGGCATTGACGATAATGTTGTATTTGTCTTTTTCAAGATTACCAAAACCGGCAGTGATGGAGCCTTTAACCTGGTTCGCATCGCGGGAACCAGATGTGCCAGCACTGGCGCTGACTGTCACGCCTTCATAATTCTTTTTCAGGATGATATTGACGACACCGGCAATCGCGTCGGCACCGTAGATGGAAGACGCGCCATCTTTCAGGATTTCAATACGCTCAACCACTTCCATAGGAATGGTGGAAATATCCGTGAAAGCTTTTTGACCGTCATCAGCACGGCCAAACTGCGCCATGCGACGACCATTCAGCAATACCAGAGTGGATGTTGCACCGAGGCCACGCAGAGAAATTGCCGTAGAACCAGCAGCAAAACCATTACCGAAGCTGGTTGGCAATGAGCCTGCGCCATCAGATGTCAGCGTTTGCAGGTATTCAGCAACTGTTGTTTTGCCAGCCTTGTCGATATCAGCGCGGCTGATGATTTGTATTGGCGATGCAGTTTCAGCTTCGGCGCGTTTAATACTGGTACCTGTTACTTCTACGCGCTGTATCTTGGCTTCGTCCTGTGCAAATGCAGGTTGCGCGAGCATACCTGCAGTCACCATCAGGCCACCAGAAAACATGATGCGCAGCGACCTTGAAATTACTTTCTCTTTCAACATTTATCTCTCTCCTTTGGATTATCTCTGCTACTGCCCTGCAGCTCTCAAGCCACCATGAAAAACATTTTGAAAATTAATTTTCACAACTGGTATGAAGCCATTCTTGAATTTTGAAGTCAATGAATACACAGAGAATGCGGACAGAAAACAACAAAGCGATACATTTCCATAACCAAATGAAATAAAAGACTTACATAAAGGTAATTCCAAGCCGGAAATTAATTATTATTTAAATAATTTTTTCTCTATGAAAAACAATGTTAAATCACAGTGAGACGCAAGCAAAGACACGAGCATGGCCAGCATATATGTGAGCTGCGTCGCCATCCCTTATAATCTTGTTTTACCTATCACCAACGAAGCCTAATATGACTGCCCAAATCATCAGTGGAACCCAGCTTTCCCAACAAATTCGTGCCGATGTGACGCAACGCGCCGCCAAACTGACCGCTGCAGGCAAACAACCTGGCCTGGCAGTCATCCTGGTTGGCGAAAATCCAGCCTCACAGGTGTATGTGCGCAACAAGGTAAAAGCCTGTGAAGACTGCGGTTTTTACTCAGTTTTGGAAAAATATGATGCAAATTTGACCGAAGAAGCCCTGCTTGAGCACATTGCCCGCCTCAACAATGATCCAAAGATCAACGGCATCCTGGTGCAACTCCCGCTCCCTGCCCACATCAATGCCAACAAGGTCATTGAAGCCATTGCGGCAGAAAAGGATGTCGACGGCTTCCATATCAGCAATGCCGGTCTGCTGATGACTGGTCAACCGCTGTTCCGCCCCTGTACGCCTTATGGCGTCATGAAGATGCTGGAATCGATAGACTACCCGGTACGTGGTGCCAATGCCGTGGTGGTTGGTGCGTCGAATATCGTCGGCAAACCACAAGCCATGTTGCTCTTGCAAGCGGGCGCTACTGTCACCATTTGTAATTCCAAGACCCGTGACCTGGCTGCACACACGCGCAATGCCGACATACTGGTGGTTGCTACCGGCAAGCGCAATATTGTTACGGCAGACATGATCAAGCCTGGTGCTGTTGTTATTGACGTAGGCATGAACCGCGATGATGAAGGCAAGCTGTGTGGTGACGTTGATTATCTGCCAAGTAAAGAAGTTGCGGGTTATATTACGCCTGTACCAGGCGGTGTTGGTCCCATGACCATCACCATGCTACTGGTCAACACCATAGAAGCTGCTGAAAGAATTTAATATGACCCAAGATAATCCTCTGCTCGACTTTAGTGATTTGCCACGTTTTGCCGACATCCGTGCTGAACATGTTGGCCCTGCCATTGCTGCCCTGCTGGAGGAAAATCGGGCAGTGATTGCCGGCCTTGAAAAAAACACTGGCCCGGTGACCTGGGACCAGTTTGTAGAGCCGCTGGAAAACGCCAACGAAAAATTAAACCGTGCCTGGGGTATCGTGAGCCATTTGAACTCCGTTGCCGACACACCAGAAATGCGTGCGACCTACAATGAAAATCAGCCAGCCGTTACCGAATTCTCGACCGAGGTAGGGCAAAATCTGAATTTGTTTGCTGGTTATAAGTCTTTGCAGCAGTCTCCTGATTTTACCAATCTGCCTCAAGCCAGAAAAACCATTATTCAGAACGAGATACGCGGTTTCCAACTCAGTGGCGCTGAATTGTCAGAAGACAAGAAACTACGCTTTGCAGAAATTCAAGAAAAACATGCTGCTCTGTCGACCAAATTTTCGGAAAACCTGCTGGATACAACAAAAGCTTATAGCCTGTTCATCGAAAACGCCGCGGACTTAAAAGGCTTGCCTGAAGATGTAATACAAGCAGCAAAAAATGCAGCAGAAGCAGATAGCAAACCTGGCTTTAAATTCACACTCCACCTGCCATCTTATGTCCCTTTGCTGCAATATTCCGAAAATCGTCAGAATCGCGAAACGATTTATCGGGCCTACGTTACCAAGGCATCCGAACTTGGCGTCAAGCCGGAATGGGACAATAGCAACATCATGGCAGAACTGCTGCGCCTGCGCAAAGAAGAAGCATCATTGCTGGGCTACCAGAATTTTGCTGAAGTATCCCTGGTCAGCAAGATGGCTGAATCGCCTGCGCAGGTCAATCAATTCCTCGAAGACCTGGCAAAACGCGCCCGTCCTTATGCAGAAAAAGACCTGGCAGAATTGCGCGCCTTTGCAGCCGATGAACTGGGTATCAGCGACATGCAAGCCTGGGATACTGCTTTTGCATCCGAAAAACTGCGCCAGCAACGCTATGCTTTTTCTGAACAGGAAGTGAAAGAATATTTCCCGGAACACAAAGTCATTGATGGCCTGTTCCGTGTCATCCAGACCTTGTTTGCTGTTAACATCAAACCAGATCAGGCAGGCACATGGCACAAGGATGTAAAGTTTTACCGGATTGAGAAAAATGGCGCACTGGTCGGTCAGTTTTATCTCGACCTGTATGCGCGCAATGGCAAAAGCGGTGGCGCCTGGATGAATGATGCTCGCGGTCGCAGATTGACACAGCAAGGTGTGCAAACGCCTGTTGCCTACCTGATCTGCAATTTCAGTGCCCCCGTCACCATGAATGGCGTAGAAAAGCCCGCCTTGTTCAGCCATGACGAGGTAATTACTCTGTTCCATGAATTTGGTCACGGACTTCACCACTTGCTGACCAAGGTGGATGACCTGTCTGTATCCGGCCTTTCCGGTGTTGAATGGGACGCAGTTGAATTGCCTTCGCAATTCATGGAAAATTTTTGCTGGGAATGGGATGTGTTACAACACATGACTTCCCATGTAGATACTGGTGCAGCTCTGCCACGTACACTCTACGATAAGATGATCGCTGCAAAGAATTTCCAGTCGGGACTGCAAATGCTGCGTCAGGTGGAATTTTCTATATTTGACATGCGCCTGCATGATGCATTTGAACCAAATGGTACGCAAAGCGTGCAGGACATCCTCAAGGAAGTGCGCACCCAGGTTGCAGTCATGCAGCCGCCAGAGTTCAATCGCTTTGCGCACTCTTTCAGCCATATCTTTTCTGGTGGCTATGCAGCGGGCTATTATAGTTATAAGTGGGCAGAAGTCTTGTCTGCCGACGCCTATGCCGCTTTTGAAGAACATGCAAGTGAATCAGGTAGCACCTTGTCACGTGCAGTAGGTGAAAAATTTCAAACTGAAGTCCTGGAAGCTGGCGGTTCCCGCCCTGCCCTGGCTTCATTCAAGGCATTCCGTGGTCGCGAGCCTAACATCGATGCCTTGTTGCGTCACAATGGCATGAGTGCCTGAGTCTTTAGGAGAAAAATATGAAATTCAATAATAAGATCCTGTTTTGCAGCCTCTTGCTGGCAACAGCGGCACAGGCACAAATGTATAAATCCGTCGGACCAGACGGCAAAGTCACTTATAGCGACCAGCCACCTGCAAACCAAAAGCAGGTAGAAAAGAAAAATTTGCCCGGCGTTGCAGAAAGTAATAATTTCCCGCCTGAGCTTGCTATCGTCGTCGCAAAAAATCCTGTGACACTCTATACGGCGACCGGTTGTTCGCCATGTAATGACGGACGTAATTTATTGAAAGCTGCTGGTGTTCCATTTTCCGAAAAAACGGTGAATACAGCGGCAGATCAGGAAAAACTCAAGCAAGTCAGCGGCGATACGCAAATGCCTTTGCTGGTCATTGCCAATGTAAAGATTCGTGGTTACAGCGCCGATGAATGGAAAGATGCAATAGCCAAGGCTGGCTATCCTGCCAGTAACAAACTCCCCAAAGACTACCGTTATCCAGCAGCAGAACCAGCGTCTCCACCACCTCCGCCTCCAGCACCAAAGGCAGAACCAGCCAGGCCTGTTCCGGTAACACCAAAGAAACCAGATACTGGTTTTCAATTTTAAGTCAGCATGACACGCATCGATTTTCACAGTAATGTGGCGGACAAGCTCAATTACACTTGCCGCCTCATACGCAAAGCCCATACCGCCAATTGCAAGGTGGTGGTGTATCACCATGATCGCGCGTATCTGCAAAGACTCAATGACAACCTGTGGACATTGACTGAGGCTGATTTTCTACCGCACGTCATGCTGGCGGACCCGCTGGCAGCCATGACCCCTATCGTCCTCAGCCATGATGAGAACGCCACCTGCCCGCACTATGAATTACTGATCAATCTGACGGCAACAATGCCCGCCAACTTCCCCCAATTTCAGCGCATGATAGAAATCATTTCTGCCGATGATGCTGACAAACTGGCAGGACGGGAACGCTACCGTCAATATCAGCAACAAGGCTATACCCTTACCCACTCCGTGGCGAAATAAAATGAATAATCAAATAGATGCCAGCATTCCTGTGTTGACCGAAGTCATCAAACCGGAAGAATTGTTGGCTCCTGCCAAACCCCCGGCAGTATCAGCCATTGAGCCAGCGACAACAAATGATGCGTCAGCAATTGGCAATGAAACTGCCAACAATAACTACCCGGGAAAAACAGAAGAAGACTGGCAAGCCCTTGAGCAAAGCCTGCGCGAAAACGTTTTGCGACAAGTGTTAACTCGCATTGACTTTGTGCTTGAGCACAGAATTCGTGACAATCTCGCCGATGTTTTGCAAATTGCCGTGGCAAATTTATCAACTGAAATACGCTCAGGCTTGCACAACACTTTGGAAGAAGTCATCACCCGTGCAGTAACGCAGGAAATCTCCAAGGCAAAGTCTTCCAAATAATCAAAATAATTAATAATATTTTTATTTTTAAACATAAAAATCAAAGTCACGTTTAAAAATAAAAATCTGACATGCATTTCTGATTACCTGAGAAAGCAAAGTATTTCTACAATCTCCTTCATCGCATACAACATGCAACTCAGATGAAACACAGGAGATTTGCCCCATGAAAGTCATCGTTCTCGGTTCCGGCATCGTCGGCACTTCCTCTGCATGGTTCCTGAAAAAACAGGGCCATGAAGTGATAGTCATTGATCGCCAGCCCGGTGCTGCCCAGGAAACCAGCTTTGCCAATGGCGGCCAGATTTCTGTATCCCATGCTGAACCCTGGGCCAATCCATCGGCCCCGATGAAAGTCTTGAAATGGCTGGGCAAAGAAGACGCGCCCTTACTGTTTCGCCCACGCGCAGAATGGTTGCAATGGTTATGGGGTTTGAATTTCCTGCGTGAATGTACGCCGGGCCGTACCGCAGAAAACATCCGCCAGATCGTTGCCATCTCTGAATACAGCCGTCTGACCCTGCGTAGCCTGCGGGAAGAAACCGGTATACAGTATGATTGCCTGAGCAAAGGCATACTGCATTTTTACACCGATCAAAAAGAATTCGACATTTCCCTGCCTGCGGCAAAACTCATGCGCGATCTGGGTTGCCCACGCGATTCCATTGATGCCGATGAAGTCGTACGCAGAGAACCTGCCCTGGCAGGCATACGCGATAAAATCGTCGGCGGTGACTATACTGAAACGGATGAGTCTGGTGATGTCTACCAATTCACTACAGGCCTGGCCGATAAGGCTGCCGCTGCTGGCGTGCAATTCCAGTTCAACACCACGGTGACCCGCCTGTTATCTGAAGGCACCGGTGCCAGCGCCAAAATTACAGGCGTAGAAATTATTGATGCAGCCGGTCGACACAAAACCCTGCACGCCGATGCTTTTGTAGTGGCCATGGGCAGCCACTCGCAAACCCTGTTAAAACCCTTGGGTATCTCGCTGATGATTTATCCGGGCAAGGGTTACTCAGCAACTTATCAAATCACCAACCCCGATCAGGCACCTGTCATTTCCCTGACCGATGATGGCTACAAACTGGTGGTATCCCGCCTGGGCAACCGCTTGCGCGTCGCCGGCACTTGCGAGATCAATGGCTATGGCAGGGAGTTGAACACGGCTCGCTGTGAAGCCATCACCAGACGTACACGGGAACTGTTCCCCAACGCCTGTGATTACGACAATCCCGTGTACTGGACAGGTTTGCGTCCACTCACTCCGTCAAATGTCCCGTATATAGGCAAGTCCCGTATCAGCAATCTTTATCTGAATACCGGGCACGGCACTCTGGGCTGGACCATGGGTGCGGGATCTGGCCGTGCGATTGCAGACATCGTCTCCGGTTTACAGCCCGATGTGGATTTTGCATTTACCGGCTTAGAACGAAAAGCTGGTACCAGCCTGCTATTACCAGCCTGAAGCGGCAACCCCATCCAGAACAAACTTTAGCGGATCAGAAGCAAAAGCTGTCGCCTCCTCTAAATAAAACCCCTTGTGCTCCAAGGGTTAAAAACCAGTTTCCCCTCACGCAAGTTGCCAGATGGAATTTCTATCTGCAACAACTTGCGTTCTTTTTGTCATCCGTTTGCCCCGACACTGCGTTGATGGATAAACAGGCCAGATCATTTGCCTTTAATACGTACAGGTAACTCTTCGGCTTTTTCATCAAAGGCAATTCGTGTCGTAAATTTGGCACGCTTCATGGGGAAACGGGAATGGAAATGTCTTACATTGCCAGAGCCGGATATGGCGCGCCGCACAAATTGGTAATAGGCATCCATGTCAATGATATGGACAACCAGAAAATAGTCATACTCCCCGGACACAAAATAGCACTGCATGACCTCGGCTTCCTTGTTCATGCGGGCTTCAAATTCACGCATGAATTCATCCGACTGATTAATCAGCGAGACCTCCAGAAAAGCCAGCATGCCATGGCCGAGGGCAAAGCTGTCTACCATGGCCACTTCGGCGCTGATCACACCCGCTTCACGCAATTCACGTATGCGGCGCAGGCAAGTGGGCTGAGAGATATGCAGTTTGTCCGCCAGTACCCTGGTCGGGGTTTGATTGTCTTTTTGAAGGAGGTTCAAAAGCTTGCGATCAAGCTTATCAAGAGTGCGATATTGGGGCATATAAAAAACGTCTGTTTTAAGAAAAAACCACACAAAATAGCTTTGCGAAATATTTTTTCTGTTGTACCTTCTTGCTGTTCAGTTATCTGAATAAGTCAGAGATGCAGTATTGTTATCCTACTTTTTAATCCCTTAGGAGTATGTTCATGTCGTTCAAAACTAAAATGATTCCACTGGCTGGCGCAATTGCTTTCGCTTTCGCTGGTGCTGCGGCAGCTCAAGATCTGGTTGTAAAAATTGGTCACGTTGGCCCTATCTCCGGCGCGATCGCCCACTTGGGTAAAGACAATGAAAACGGCGCCAAAATGGCGATCGAAGAACTGAACGCCAAAGGCGTGATGATCGGCGGCAAAAAAGCCAAATTCGAATTGCTGGCTGAAGATGACGGTGCCGATCCAAAACAAGGCACAACCGTAGCACAAAAACTGGTTGACGCGAAAGTAAACGGCGTTATCGGTCACTTGAACTCCGGTACAACTATTCCAGCATCCAAAATCTACAACGATGCTGGCATCGTTCAAATCTCCCCATCTGCAACTAACCCTAAATACACACAACAAGGCTTCAAAGGCGCGTTCCGTGTAGTGGCCAATGACGGTCAACTGGGTGGCACACTGGGTCGTTTCGCTGTTCAAATCAACAAAGCGAAAAAAGTCGCTGTTATTGATGACAAAACAGCCTACGGTGAAGGTGTTGCTGCTGAGTTTATCAAAGGCGCCAAAGGCAAGGGTGCAGAAGTTGTTGTTCAAGAACATACAACTGACAAATCTACAGATTTCAGCGCCATCCTGACCACAATCAAAGCTAAAAACCCAGACGTGATTTTCTTCGGCGGTATGGATGCAGTTGCTGGTCCTATGCTGCGTCAGATGAAAGCACTGGGCATTACAGCCAAGTTCATGGGCGGCGACGGTATCTGTACAGCTGACTTGGTTAAACTGGCTGACAACGGCATTGGCGAAGGCCAGGTAGTTTGTGCTGAAGCAGGCGGTGTTCTGGACGCACAGAAAAAAATCAATGATGACTGGAAAGCTGCATTCAAGAAAAAATTTGGCGTAGAAGTCCAGATTTATGCACCATATGTTTATGATTCCGTCATGGTCATGGTTGAAGCGATGAAAGCAGCGAAATCTGCAGAACCAGCAAAATACCTGCCAGAACTGAAAAAAATCAAATACAAAGGTGTGACAGGCGATATCTCATTTGATGACAAAGGCGACATCAAAGACGGTACTCTGACTTTGTACACATACAAAGGCGGCAAACGCGAACTGCTGCAAGTTGTTAAGTAATAGCTAATGCAAGTGAATTGCCAGCCCGGCTGGCAATTCACTTAACAGCCCTTACTAGCGAAAAAACCTGACAAGCGTCAGGTTTTTTTATTGTTTGATGCAGATCAAAAGATCTGCATCTGGCACTCATTTCAAGCTCAAAATCCATTTCACCAAGGTTTTCGCCTCAGCTTCTGATACCTGGGCATTCGCAGGCATGGGGATTGCGCCCCAGACACCTGTGCCGCCCTTGATCACTTTTTGTGCAAGCTTGGCTTCTGCCGTTTTATCGCTTGCGTATTTCTTTGCCACGTCTTTATAAGACGGTCCTACGACCTTGTTATCTACAGCATGGCAGCCCATGCAGTTCTTGGCTTTAGCCAAGTCTGCATTCGCCATTGCCGGGCCTGAAACCATGATTGCCAACACAGAACCTACCAACAAAGAATATTTCATTGCTTTCTCCAGGTTAAAAACTGCATTCATTTTACTGCCTTTTGCCAATTTTAACGTTTATCCACCTGCCAGGGTTGACCTGCAGTAAAATTAGCAAGCATCTGTTCTCACCGAAAAGAAAGTATCCTATGTTTATCATCGTGCCCTTATTTATTGTGCTGCTCTTAAAAATAGGAGATATCTGGATATTTGCCAACATGTCCTGGTGGTGGATCATAGGCGCAGCGTTTGCAGCATTTGTCTGGTTTGAAATACTGGAACGTATGCTTGGCCTGGACAAACGTAAAGACCATGCGCATTTTGAAAAAATCCAGAAAGAAAGGGTAAAGCGCACTTTTGACAAAAACAACAAGCGCCGCTGACCAGCATAAAGGTAAAATTTACCTGAATTGCCTTACCTGGGCTGCAATACCAGATGTCACTACCTGAAATAAGAAATTTAGAACTGCGCCAATTGCGCTATTTCCTTGCGGTAGCGGAAGAGATGCATTTTGGCAGAGCTGCTGCCCGTCTGCACATGACCCAGCCCCCCCTTTCACAAGCCATAC
Source organism: Undibacterium pigrum (assembly GCF_003201815.1). Classification (GTDB taxonomy): domain Bacteria; phylum Pseudomonadota; class Gammaproteobacteria; order Burkholderiales; family Burkholderiaceae_D; genus Undibacterium; species Undibacterium pigrum. Next base: position 305,165 of record NZ_QJKB01000004.1, on the reverse strand, counting down.
AGGCTCTGGAAGCAATACTGGGTGCCGAGCTGTTTATCCGTAACACACGCAATATCTCATTATCATCCGCTGGCCTGGCACTCTTGCCGGAAGTCAGGCGTCTGTTGCTGCAAGCCCAGGGATTGCCAGAGCTGGCACAAAGAGCAGCCAATGGTGCTTGTGGGCATTTGTCTCTTGCCTTTGTTTCCATCGCCGACTACAGCATCCTGCCCCCGGCTCTCAGGGAGTTTCGTCTCCATCATGCAGATGTGCAAATAGAATTGCGTGAAGCGACCAGCGATGTACAGTTACTGGCGCTGGAAAATGCTGAAATAGACGCAGGTTTTGTCATCCCGCCTATACCGGAAAAAATGCAAGGCTTGCTCAACTATCAAAAAGTTTTGTCAGAACCCCTGATCCTGGCAATCCCGGAAAACCAGGTCAAAGGACGCAGGCAACTGAGTTTGCATGATTGTGCAGACCTGCCACTCATACTCTTTCCGCGTAAAATTGCCCCCGCCTTGCACGATGCTATCCTCGGTTGCTTCCATGCCGTGGGGCTGACACCTGCCATCGGTCAGGAAGCCATACAAATGCAAACTATCGTTGGCCTTGTGTCGGCTGGCATGGGCATCGCACTTGTGCCACAATCCGTCTCGAATTTAAAGCGCCCTGGCGTACTGTATTTTGATTTACCTGAAGCAAGTGCCACCGTAGAAATTGGACTGGCATGGCGCAAGGACAATCACTCAGCCGTACTGGCCGCATTTGCCCACTTGTTTACATAATCAAACACTCATGCTGACTCATCCCAATCCTGATCCCGTTGCATTTCACCTTGGTCCAGTCTCTGTGCACTGGTATGGCATCATGTACCTGCTCGCCTTTGCCCAGTTCATTGCACTTGGACGTGTCAGGATCAAACAGCCGCATATCGCAGCCAAGGGCTGGACACGCGAGCATATAGACGACATGCTGTTTTTTGGTGTGCTCGGAGTAATCATAGGAGGCCGCCTGGGTGAAGTATTTTTCTACGGCTTTTCTTATTACATGGCCAATCCGCTGGAAATATTTGCCGTATGGAAAGGTGGCATGTCCTTTCATGGCGGTTTTATTGGCGTTCTGATTGCCATGTTTCTGTGGGCGCGCAAAGCCAGGATCAACCTGGCTGATGTGTATGACTTCATCGCCCCGCTGGTTCCCCTGGGTTATGCTGCTGGACGTCTGGGTAACTTCATCAATCATGAATTGCCGGGACGTATGGCCTCAGCCGAGCTGCCCTGGGCAATGATCTGGCCGGGCATTAATTATCCGGTTCACCCCTCCCCTATTTACCAAGCCTTGGTCGATGGCTTGCTGGTCTTCATCATACTCTGGCTGTATGCGTCCAAGGCCAGGCCAAGGCTGGCTGTTGGTGCCTTGTATGTAACGCTGTACGGCTGCACTCGCTTCTTCACGGAATATTTCCGCACACCTGACTATGAAGTCAGCATGTTGGGGATGACGATCTCGGCAGGGCAAATGCTGTCCTTCCCCATGATCATCGCGGGCCTCATCTTATTGACGATTTCTTATAAATTTAATAAAAAATAGCCTCAGTTAAATTTAACTATTTTCTTTATCGAATTGATATAGACTTCAAAGCATAGGGAGATAAACGCCAGATCGTATTTTTCGCACATCCGTCTACAGAAGCAAGACCGCGACTATGCATAAAATTTGTTCAGCATTGATATTACTGCTTTGCCTGTGCTGGCAAAATTCTGGTGCTGTAGAGATGGTGAAAGTGTATAGCTATCACTTGAAGCCACCGCTGATACTCGATCAAGTCACAGGCCGGGGCTTGTACAACGATATGCTGAGTTATCTGAATAAAGAGAACACAGCATATCGCTTTGAACTCATTTATTTGCCTCGCCGCCGTCTCGATTTATTAATCAATTCTGGCAATCTGGACGGTCTGGTAATCGGGGTCAGTCCAGTCTGGTTTAACGACAGGGAAGAACAAAAATTCCTGTGGACCCTGCCACTCATGAACGATATCGACGATGTCGTCTCATCCAAAAATCAAGCTTTCGAATTCGCAGGTGCAAAGTCGATGACAGGGATGCGCATAGGCCTGGTGCTGGGTTATTACTATTACGGTGTCAATGAACTCATCGCAGAAGGAAAAATTCAGCGCGACGATGCCAGCAGTGAAGAGCATAGTTTTCGCAAGCTGCTGGCAGGTCGTATCGATGCAGCCATCATCAGTCGCTCCAACTACGATTATGAAATGAAGAATCATCCTGATTTGAACGGGCAGTTTTATATCTCAAAAAAACCGCATGACCAGTATGACAGACAGATACTGGTTCCTTTGAACATGCCCAAGGTTCAGCAGCAGATCAATGTCATTTTGAGGAATGCTGCCAATGACCCTATCTGGCAAAAACTGATCAGTGCCTATCGATAATATTATTGCTGAGTTTTGAATATTCTTGATGATGAAGAAAATTTTGCTTGACGAAGACAGCTAATTTCTCTTACAGTCTTTGTATGAACTCTTTTTTGACATCGACATCTGCAAGAAAAACTGCTGACAGCGCCAAGCTGCAGGCAGCGCTGTCGTCTGTGTCTGCTTCTACACTAGTTCTACTACCATCTCTAGCAAGCTCGCTACTATAAGTTGCGTCTTGTCCAGTTTTAAGCGGCATACCAGCCAGCCTGAAACACCAGTATCAAAAATTACCTTTATATCCCAGTAGTACCCAGCACAGCCTTCCTGACATCAGGAAAAATAGCATGACATCATCAGGCACATCAGCAAAGAATTCAGCAGGCGCTATCAGCGTCATGCCTCGCTTTGCCCGTCCACAGTCTGCGCTGTCACTTAGTCGCAATCTGCTACTGCTACGACTATCGATCGGTTAACCGGCCTCGCGTATCTCTGTGGCAGCCGGTTAGCTTAGCGTCGCCACATCCCCACGAATTCAACAAATTGAAAATATCAGCGCCTTGCTGAGGCACTGTGCCAGCCCAAGGAAAAAACATCATGATGAGTAATCCCGCTAAAAAATATAAGGCCTTCCCGACTATCGCTTTACACGACAGGCAATGGCCCAGCCGCAGCATCAACAAAGCACCGATATGGATGAGTACGGATTTGCGTGATGGTAACCAGGCGCTGATAGAACCTATGGACGCAAAGAAAAAACTCAGGTTCTTTGAAATGCTGGTCAAGATAGGTTTGAAAGAAATTGAAGTAGCCTTCCCATCTGCGTCAGAAACAGACTTCGCCTTCGTTCGCAAACTCATAGAAGAACAACGCATACCAGATGACGTGACGATAGAAGTATTGACGCAATCACGCGAAGACCTGATACGCCGCACGATAGAATCCGTGCGTGGTGCCAAGCGCGCCATCGTGCATTTGTATAACCCGATAGCGCCCGCTTTCCGCCGCATTGTATTTGGCAAATCGCGTGAAGAAGTCAAACAGATTGCCACTGATGGTACCCGCCTCATCAAGCAGCTCACGGACGCCATGCCTGAGACTGAATGGGTATTTGAATACTCACCAGAAACCTTCAGCATGGCTGAACTGGATTTTTCGAAGGAAGTGTGTGACGCCGTTGCCTCCATCTGGCAACCTACCGTTGAACGCAAGATGATCATCAACCTGCCAACCACCGTCGAATGCGCGACACCCAATGTGTATGCCGACCAGATTGAATGGATGGACAGGAACCTCGCGCAACGCGACGCCATTATCCTCAGCGTGCACCCTCATAATGACAGGGGCACGGCAGTCGCCGCAGCAGAGCTTGCTGTCATGGCCGGTGCAGACAGGGTTGAAGGCTGCTTGTTTGGCAATGGTGAACGCACCGGCAATGTCGACCTCGTCACGCTTGCCTTGAATTTGTACACCCAGGGTGTTGATCCCGGCCTGGATTTTTCTGATATCGATAGCGTCAGGCAGTGTGTGGAAGAATGCAATCAATTGCCTGTGCATCCGCGCCACCCTTATGTCGGCGACCTCGTCTTTACGGCATTTTCTGGCTCACATCAGGATGCGATCAAAAAAGGCTTTGCCCAGCAACAAAAAGACGCGATATGGGAAGTGCCTTACTTGCCGATAGACCCGGCAGACCTTGGCCGCAATTATGACGCCGTGATACGCGTCAACAGCCAGTCTGGCAAAGGCGGCATGGCCTTTTTGCTGGAACAGGAATATGGCATCAGCATGCCAAGGCGCATGCAAATTGAATTCAGCCGTGTTGTGCAAACCGCTGCCGATGACAGCGGCAAAGAAATGACGGCACAACAGATACACCAGATTTTCAGCGACAGCTATCTCGCGCCGGCAACACCTATCAGTTATCAAGCTCATCATGCAAACCCGGTCCTGCATCACAGGACATCACCATCAGATCCGGCACAAGTATCCTTGCATGTCGATCTGCTGCACCATGGACAGCCACAAGCTATCCAGGGTACAGGTCATGGTATTGTTGAAGCACAGATCAATGTCTGCCAATCGCTTGGATACCAAGTCAGGATCATCGACAAGCAAGAACAGCAAGTAACGCAACAGGGCCATTCACAGTACATCAGCATCATCGAGGCGCGCGTCAATGATGGCAGTAGCCAGCATGGTGCAGGCATAGCTGACGATGCGGCAACGGCCAGCATGCGTGCCATCATCAGTGTGATTAACCGTCATGCAAACTCAGACACAGCATTGGAAATGATTGCGGCCTGATCGCCGCCGGATTGCTGCCGGATCGCTAATGAGCAGCTTTGAAGAGCGTAGCCAGCTTGCTGACGCTGCGCTCTATCTCTGCGCAGGTCAGTGAAGCAAAACCCAGTAGCAGGCCGCCAGAACTTTCTGTCGGCCTGTTTGTTTTTCCCGGCACATCGGCATAGTGACCGAGGCCGCGCAATTCCAGGCCGATTTTTTGCCCGGCTTCTATGATCTGCTCTTCATCATAAGCCTGTTTGAAATACACAGCCAGATCAAGCCCGCCGTCTTGCGCTCCACAGACAAGTTCATGTACCAATTGCTTTTCCAGACAGTTCACCAGACATGCCTGGCGTTCTGCATAGACTTTTCTGGTGCGCTTGATATGCCTGCCAAAATGGCCTTCTGCAATAAAGTCTGCCAGCGTCATTTGCGGCATGATGCTGGTATGTTTATCGATGACAGCTTTGGCTTGTATCATGGGCTCCAGTAATTTTTCTGGCAACACCAGATAGCCCAAGCGCAGGCCAGGGAACAGCACCTTGGAGAGAGTGCCTACATAGATGACGCTCTGATGTGTATCCAGACTTTGCAGGGATGCCAATGGTGAACTGCCAAAACGGTATTCACTGTCATAATCATCTTCGACTATCCACACTGCATTTGCCTGAGCCCACTCCAGCAAGGCCATGCGCCTTTGCAGGCTCATGGTCATACCCAGGGGCATCTGGTGAGACGGTGTGACAAAGGCGACTCTCGCATCCGGATAATGTCTGGCTGCGTATTCGACATCCATGCCTTCATCATCGACGGGTACCGCGCAGATATCAGCCTGCGACGCGTGCAGGGCGGCTGTGGTGCCGCGGTAGCATGGATATTCCACGACGGCCTTTTCACCCGGATCAAGCAGCATGGTACTCAGCAGATACAGCGCCTGCTGCGAACCCGATGTAATAAGGATTTGTTCTGGCGAGCAATTCACACCGCGCACCGCCTTCAAATATACTGCCAGCAATTCACGCAAAGCCAGATGACCGGCAGGATCGCCATAACCCAGTTGCCCTTTGGGATGGCGGCAATGCCGCGCTTCCAGCCGCGCCCATATATCAAACGGGAATAAATCCAGGTCAGGCATACTCACCCTGAATGCCCTTACGCTACCCTGATGAAAACGCGTGCTGCCGCGTGGGTCCATATGCTGCAGTCCGCGCCTGGAAATTCTGTCCAGCAGCTTTGTCGCGGATATATCGCTGACCTTTGTTTTGCCACGCTCTGCAATTGCAGGTAAATCTTCATTCACAAAAGTTCCCTGCCCTACCGAGCCGCGCAAATACCCTTCTGCCAGCAATTGATCGTAGGCATTCAACACCGTCTGCCGGGAAATTTGCAGCGCCTGACAAAACTCGCGGCTGGGTGGCAACTGCATGCCAGGCAGCATCTGGCCCGCCAATATACTTTTTCTTATTTCGGCGTACAACTGTCTGTACAAGGGCTGGCGGTCTTGTCTGTCCAGGGTTATCCCGGCAATCATTTGAGAAATATGCATGCTCTCGCCTAAATTGGCATTCTTATTTTTTATAAAATTGGTACTTTTAAATAGCCAATACCAAGCATAAGATTAACGCATATTCATGACAGCGGAGTAAACAAATGCATCAATACCAGGCAAAAATCTTATGGGAACGTGGCGAGCAGGCATTCAGCGACAACCGCTACAGCCGAGCGCATGCATGGGAGTTTGACGGCGGTCTGGTTGTACCAGCGTCCTCATCCCCTCTGTCTGTTCCAGTACCGATGTCGGAAGAAAAAAATGTCGACCCGGAAGAGGCACTGGTCGCGGCTCTGGCTTCTTGCCACATGCTGTTCTATTTATCCTTTGTCGCCAAGCGTGGCTATGTGGTGGATCAATACCGTGACCTGGCGGTAGGCGTCATGGATAAAAATGCCGGTGGCAAGACAGCCATCACTCGCATCCACCTACGTCCGCAAGAAAACTATAGTGGAGACAAGCAACCCAATTTGCAGGAGCGCGAAGAACTGCATCATATGGCACATGAGCACTGTTATATCGCCAACTCCATTCATGCCGAAGTCATCATAGAAATCGAATAGCCCATGTACATGCCCAGTCATTTTTTTGAAGAACGTATTGAAGTCTTGCATGCCTTGATACAGGCGCATCCACTGGCTGCACTGGTCAGCTTGCAAGCAGGTGAACTTGAAGCGAATCACATCCCATTTCTCATCTCAGCACCAACGGCAGATGCACCGTATGGTGTCTTGCGTGGCCATGTCGCCCGCAATAACCCGGTCTGGCAAAGTGCAGCTTCAGCTCAGGATGCGTTGTTGATTTTCCAGGGCGCACAAGCCTATATCAGTCCACGCTGGTATGAAGAAAAACAGCGCAGCGGTTCTGTCGTACCCACCTATAACTATGCGGTTGTGCATGCACACGGGCCGATGCGCGTCGTCGAAGACCGACAGGAATTTTTGCGCCTGCTCAGCAATCTTAGCGATAATTTTGAACGCAAATTCGACCAGCCATGGAAAGTCAGCGATGCGCCTGCAGAATATATAGACCGCATGATGGACATGATAGTCGGCATAGAAATCCCCATCCGTCGCATCAGCGGCAAATGGAAAACCAGCCAGAACAAAAGCACGCAGGACAGGGTGAATATGGTGGATGGATTACGCGAACAACATGACCCTGCATCGCACGCACTTGCAAACGCCATGGAACAACAATTGTTTGAAACCGAATAAAACAAAACGATAAGGAAAAGAAATGAGTAAAGTAGTAGTCCGTGCCGCCAGCAAAGAAGATTTCGCCAAGTGGTCTGTGCTTTGGGAGGGTTATAACCAGTTCTATGAACGCACTGGCCCAAATGCCTTGCCAGAAGCAGTGACGCTCAGGACCTGGGAGAGGTTTTTCGACGGCTATGAACCAATACACGCTCTGGTCGCTGAGCAGGATGGGCAGCTGGTAGGACTGGCGCATTATCTGTACCACAGGACCACAAGCCGTATTGAAGCCAGTTGCTATCTGAATGACTTGTTCACCAGTCCAGATGTACGTGGCCAGGGTGTGGGACGTGCCTTGATAGAGGCAGTGTATGAACAGGCAAAATTGGCAGGCTCTACTGTCGTATATTGGCAAACCCATGAGACTAACGAGACTGCACAAAAATTGTATCGCCAGGTAGCAGACCGGTCAGGGTTTATTGTGTATAGAAAAAGCCTGGCACTATAAATAAAAAATCCATTTATTTACAAGAGCGGCTCGAGTCGGCAATATACAAGCGATCGATACCCCCCGGCTCTTTTAATGAACCTGCTTTTTTTGCTTGTCTGCGTACTTGGTCTGATTTATGGTGCAAGGCTATTACAAATAGCCTTGTGGCCTAAAGTGCAAGTGCGCGTCTTGAGTACCAGACAAGAGATCACTGGCGATGACGATGGCTGTGCCACTGGCTGGCTGCATGCCGAGCTTGAGTACTGGCATCAATCACACAAATATCAGGTTCCATGGCGTGTTGACCTGATGCAGCACAGGCATTTGCCAGATGCATTGTGGATGGTGGTAGCGCCATCTCTGCCTGAACACCCTCGTTTCCCTATTCCCATCATCAAGCCATTTGCGGTATTGACTGTCAGCGCGACGTGCATGGCTATTCAATTAAGCCACTTGTCCTGATCTTGTTTTCGGCCTCACATTTGCCGTTCTGCAGCATAAGTTTCTCCAAAATTCCTGAACTTTAGCTAAAGTAGCGCATCTATAGACCTTTCCACATAACACCCTTCATAACCAGGACATACCATGTCACGTACCCTGATTTCTCTCGCTCTTGCCAGTCTGTTTACAAATATGATGGCAACACCAGCCTTTGCACAAAATGCAAATGCTGGCAGTTCTGGCAGCACCGGCACTATCGTCGCGCATAAACTGCAATCCGGCATAGATTTACAGTGGATAGATAAAACTGTCAGACCGCAGGACGATTTTTATCAGCACATGTCAGGCAAATGGCTGGCAACGGCAGAAATACCGGCTGACCGTGGCCGCTTTGGTTCATTTGACCAGTTGCGTGATTTGTCCGAGCAAAGGTCTTATGACATCATCCAGACCCTGGCAGCGAACAAACAACTCGCCGCAGGTTCAAACCAGAAAAAAATTGCTGATCTGTTCAATAGCTTCATGGATGAAGCACGCGCCAATGCGCTTGATATCAAGCCATTGCAAAGCCAGTTTGCCCGCATCGATACACTTAGCGACAAGGCAAAATTGCCTGCCTTGATGGCAGAACTCAGCAAACTGGGTGTGAACATGCCTGTTGCGACGGGCATTAACCAGGATGCACGTGACTCCAGCCGTTATGCTGTGTATTTGAGCCAGAATGGCCTGACCATGCCAGACCGCGATTATTATCTGAAACAGGATGATGCCAAGTTGCAGGGTTTCCGAGAAGCCTATCTCAAGCATCTGGAAAAAATGCTGGGCATGAGTGGACAGACCAAGCCAGAGCAAGGCGCTGCCGCCATCATGGCGCTGGAAACCGAGATTGCCAAGGTACAGTGGACCAAGGTGGAAAACCGTAACCCGGTCAAAACTTATAACAAGACAGACTTGAAGCAACTTGAGCAATTGTTGCCAGGCTTTGACTGGTCAGCTTATTTCAGCGCCATAGGCATGGCAGGCAAAATGGATTACGTCATTGTGCGCCAGCCAGAATTTTTTAGCGGCCTCGGCAAAATCATTGCTGCCACGCCTCTGGATACCTGGAAAACTTACCTGAAATGGCAAACCCTGAATGCCTATGCGCCTTTCCTCAGCCAGCGCTTCGTCGACCAGGATTTTGAATTTTCCAGCAAAACCCTGCGTAGCGTGCCTGCCAATCAGGTACGCTGGAAGCGTGGTGTAGGGCGGGTAGAAGAAGCCATGTCAGAAGCCCTGGGGCAGTTGTATGTGGAAAAATATTTCCCGCCAGAGAACAAGGCGCGCATGCAAACCATGGTCAACAATTTGCTGCTGGCTTATAAGCAAAGCATAGAAACCCTGAGCTGGATGAGTCCGGAAACCAAGAAAGAAGCATTGGCGAAACTTGCCAAGTTCAACCCCAAGATAGGCTATCCAGAAGTATGGCGCGACTATAGCAAGCTGGAAATTGCCAAGGATGATCTGGTCGGTAATGTCATACGTGGACGTGAGCATGAATACCAGCGCCAGTTGGCGAAACTGGGCAAGCCAGTCAGCCGCACTGACTGGGGCATGAGCCCGCAAACCGTGAATGCTTATTACAACTCACGCCAGAATGAAATTGTCTTCCCGGCCGCAATATTGCAGCCACCGTTCTTTAATGCCGCAGCCGACGATGCCGTCAACTATGGCGGCATCGGTGCCGTCATAGGACATGAGATCAGCCATGGCTTTGATGATTCTGGTAGCCAGTCAGATGGGGATGGTAATTTGCGTGACTGGTGGACCAAGGATGACAAGGCCAATTTCGGCAAACTGACAGCCGCCATGATTGCCCAGTACAGTGCCTATAGCCCGCTGCCGGGATACAAGGTCAACGGTGCGCTGACTCTGGGTGAAAATATTGCTGACAATTCTGGCTTATCCATCGCCTACAAGGCTTACCAGATTTCCCTGGGTGGCAAGCCAGCGCCGTTGATTGATGGCTACACGGGCAATCAGCGCGTTTTCATGGGCTGGGCACAAGTCTGGCGTGGCAAGTCGCGCGATGGCGAAACCATACTGAGAGTGAATACTGACCCGCACTCCCCTTCCATGTTCCGTGGCAATGGCCCTTTGACGAATTTGCCAGAGTTTTACTCTGCCTTTGGCATCAAGGAAGGCGACAAGATGTATGTCGCACCAGAAAAACGTATCACAATCTGGTAAGTACTCTTGTCAAATAATTTGGCACTGATCTGACACTGTTTTGGAAAATAATTAGAACTCATTTCATAAATAGGATGAGATGCGTTCTAGTAAAAAAACGCAATTGGGCTGGGCCAGGTTGAGTACCCTGGCCCATCAAAAATACATGTCTTTTAAGCAAAATTAATAGGGTCTGATGGTATCATTTGCAATGTATATACATAAAATGCCAAGCATTCCCTGCTTAAAATTGTTAAACCCAAGTATTTTTTAAAAACCAGGGCCAAGCTTATCAGTGTCGCAATGACGACATAGTCAGGCTGTGGCAAAATAGCCGGGATTGAAATTCCATTGATGAAAGCTAATTTATGAGTTTTGTACGCCGTATCCAACAAGATAAGTATGATGTCTACGATAAAGAGGACGTGCATGCTCGCTTACATTTCTTCAAGAATCTGCAAACCATCACGAATGCCATCCATTCAACCAGCAATATCGAGCAAATCATGCTTGATTTATCACAAAGCATTTGTGAACTGTTTGATTGCGAGCGCCTGACGCTGTACTCGGTTAATTACAAGAAAAATGCCATAGAATCCAAGGTCAAGACTGGCCTGACTTCGTTCAAGGATTTTGCCCTGCCAATTTCTGAAAAAAGCATTGCAGGCTTTGTGGCGATGAGCAAGCAATCCGTCAATATCAGCAATGTCTACGATGAGGCGGAACTTAAAAAGTTTTCCCCCAAGCTTGAGTTTTTGCGCCGTGTTGATCAGCGCACTGGCTTTCGCACCAAGCATATGCTGGTCGGCCCGCTGATCCATGAGCAAAGCAATGAATTGCTGGGTGTACTGCAACTGATTAATAACCGTAATGACTGCCAGTTCCCGCCCTTGCTGGAGGAAGGCTTCAAATACCTGCGTAACACCCTGGCGGTTGCTTTCGCACAGCGCCTGATGTCGCCTCAGGTCATCCATACCAAGTTTGATTCGCTGATCAAATCATCGATACTGTCGATACCCGAACTGGGTCTGGCTGCACGTGCTGCGCGTCGTAAAGGAGTGGACGTCGAAGAAATCCTCATCGATGAATTTGAAGTCAGCCCGGCAGATATCGGTAATTCGCTGGCGACTTTCTTTGAGTGCGATTATCAACCATACAAGGCAGACCGCCAACGTCCTGAAGCACTGAAGAACTTCAAGCGTGCCTATGTAGAAGACCATCACTGGCTCATCCTTGAAGAAAATGCAGACAGCCTGATTGTCATGACGACCGACCCTGAGCGCGTCATGGCTTCACGCATAGTACATAGTCTCTTCCCTATCGCGAAAATCCAGTATTGTGTGACGACACAAAAAGAGTTCAGGCAAACGGTAGATCAGTTCTTTGGTGATGCTGAGAATGTAACGGCAATCACTGAACAAAATGCCCAGGATGCGATTGATACAGTGTCTGCAGCAGAAAAAGCTTTGCTGGCGCAAGTTACGGAAACCATACAGGAGGCTTTTGCCAAAAGCCACCCGGAATTCCAGATTGACGTACGTTCACGCGAAGATAAAACTGTCAGCCGCATGCACAAGGATGGTTCTGTGCAACGCATCGCTGGTCAGGTGATCGTGGATTTCCATGTTGATTTCCTCGATACCGGGATGAATACAGCAGCATAAAAAAACGCCACTTTCGAGTGGCGTTTTTTCTTGGTGGGTAAGGTCTTGTTGAGCAAGGGAGCAAGATCAGGGAGCGACTTCAGACATTTTTTGCAAGTCAGGGCGCTGCTTCGCTATCAATTGCCAGACTTGCCGGGCCTCGGTAAAGGCACGCTTGCCCTGCAACATGGCAGCATACATGACCCACTCTTCTACTGCGGCAGTTTCTGATGGCTTCAGATCATTAAGGCTGGCTGCTTCAGTCTTGCCAGCCAGTTTGAATTCTGCCTTGGCGGTACTGGTCTTGCCATCCTTGGCTGAAACATATCTGACTTGCCAGCGGTAAGTTGCGCCTTCCTCCAGTTTCACTTTTTCTGGCAGTTGCCAGGTGTTTTCTTTGGTTTTATCACTGAAAATCAGCTTTTCATCCATGTCGTGAATGCTGATATCAAATTCTGCCGCTTCTGCCGATATCCAGTTGAATACCGGGCGGCTACCCAGCAATAAAGAATTGTTTTCCGGCGTCACAGCCAGAATACGCGGCGGCAGCTGACGCATGCGTACCGCACCGGCAATTACATTACTTGTTTCTGTGGCGCGCACCAGTTTTTCTGCCATGGGTTTAACTACGGCTTTTTGCCCTTGCACACTGACGATGCTATCTTTTTCTACCGTGACGGTCGCAGGCCCGGTCAGTTGATATACCGCACGTGTCGCATAGAGTGACAATGAGGCCCTTGCACCTGCCTCCAGGGTGATTTGCATTTTAGGCTGCAGATAAGCCAGCAATTGCAGTTTTGAACTTACCCCGTTAACTTCCATCTTGCCATTGCCCTGCACATCCAGGACCATGCCCAAAGCGGCTTGTGCACGCGCCTGCCCGCTAAGAAGTGCAAGCACCGTCATGGCTATCAGCAAGCAACTGCGCATTATCGTATTCATCTTCATTACCTTCCAAAATATTATGCCTGCACGGGGTGCCAGCCATAGACCGCAATGGCAGAACGCCCCTTGAGATTTTTATCACCCAGAGCAATCAGGGCATCAGCCTCTGCCAGCCTGGCAACTACTGTTGCCGAACAAACGACAGGATAACCCACATCCTTGCACAAGCCCTCGATTCTCGCTGCCGTATTGACTGTATCGCCGATGGCAGTGTACTCATGCCGCTCGGCTGAGCCGACCTGACCTATGACCGCATCACCCGCATGCAAGCCTATGCCTATCTGCAAAACCGCTTTGCCTTCCGCCTGTAATTCCTGATTCAAGATGCTGAGTGCGGCCAGCATCTCACGCGAAGCATTGAAGGCATTCTGCGAGGGATTATCCAGTTTTTGAGGGGCACCAAAAAACGCCATTAATCCATCACCAATGAATTTGTCTATGGTACCGCCATGGTCGTGGACGATTTTGCTCATGACGGCGAAGTAGCGATTCAGGAGACTGACCACATCTTCTGCCTGAGCGTGTTCACACAGGGTCGTGAAGCCACGTATATCAGAAAACAAGACACAGACAGGCAAACGGCGGCTTTGCGAAGTCTGATCTATGCGCCCTTCAACAATTTCCTGCATGACTGCAGGGCTGACACGGCCAGAAAAAGCCTTGCTCAGGCGCTGCTTGTCGACATAATGCTGCCATGCTTGCCAGGCAGCGCTACCCGCCAAAGCCAGCAAACCCGTCAGGAAGATAGCCGTTGGCGGCAACCATACATCATATTGCATGGCGATACCGCTGGCGGCAAGCAAGCCAAGGCTAGCCATTAAGAAGACGATCAATTTGATGCGTATGCTGCGCCCCAGCCAGAACAGTGCGAACAAGGCTGACAAGGCAAACAAACTGGCTGTGCTGGCCTGCTGCAACAAGCGTTGATTCAAGAGGCTGCGCAATAACTGGGCATGGGCCAGCACACCAGGATTGGGATCATTTGCAGGCAGCCATCCTGCCAGAGAAACTGGCAAATCCACCAGATCGACAGCATCCATGGTTGCCCCCAGCAAGACAACTTTGCCACCAAAACGCTGCTGTAATTCTGTCACTTTGCCCTGCTGTGCGAGTTTCAACACTTCCTGCAGTGGCACATATTTGAAGGGTGCGCCCAGGCGATAATTAATAAGACCGCTCCATTCCCTGCGCATGCCTGCTGCTGCAGCGATTTCTGTCGCCAGGCCGCGGGCAATGCGATCTGGCTGACAATCAGCCCCAGGAAAACGGCGTATGCGCTGGTCGCTGTCACGGCAAAATTCAGCCGAAGCGACAGCCTGGAATTGCTCACCCTGCATACCCAGTATGCCCGCATAATCAAGCTGGATATCGCGATAATGCGCATGCTTCATATCCCAGACCTTGGCTACCACGACAGGAGTAGTCTGTATGGTTTCCAGCAGCCCAGCCAGCAAGGTCTTATGAAAATCCTGGGCATCCTTGCGGGTCGAGACCAGGGTATCGAAACGCTTTTCTGGCAGGCTTAAATCCATGCCGACTACTTTGACCCCAGCCTGATTCATGGCTCTCAAGAAGTTGGCGAGATGGATGTGATTCAGACTCAGTGGCTCATCCACTTCATCGAGAAAGGCTTCATCCAGACCGACCACAACAGGGTCTATATCTACATGCTGAGGGAAATATGCACGCGACAAGCTGAATTGCAGATCCAGTACCTTATTGTCGACCAAATGGACAGCGGGCAGGTGCAAGAGGAGCATGGCCAATGCCAGCAATATCAACAAGCCCAGCGCTTGCAACAAGCGCGGCGTGAAGAATTTTTGCAGGGATCTGGTCTTGGTCATGTCGGTCTAGCTTAGCAGCAATCAGGGTCTTAATAAACCGGTGGCACTCGGCAATAAACCACCACGCCCGGCAGTACTCAGTGAGCTGCCACCACCAACCCGGCATAAATCAGTCAGCAAATCGCCCAGGTCATTGGGCTGCGCTGTCAAACTCAACAGGCTGGCAGAAAAATCAACTTGCGGGCTACTCAGCCTGACGACGCCGTTAACTCCGTCAGGTGCCGCTGCCTGTATCAGGTTCTTGCCGCTGCCATCAAATTTCTGTGGCGGGCCGCCAAGTACCAATTGGTTGCCACTGGCGATGGTGGTATTCACCTGTATATTCACATTACCGCCGCTGGCAGCTTTGGCGGCTGTATTGGCCTGCACAAAGCCACTGCGCAATACCATGGCTGGTGCAGCAATGCTGATATCACCGCCATTACCACCCTGGTCAACTTGCGTGCCGGTGACTGAAGTCGTGATTTGCGAGCGTTCAAGCACCAGGGCGCCATTGCCTTTGATACTGATGGCACCACCATTACCCTCGAAGGCACTGGTGTTGACGGCACTGCCTTTCATTAACAGGCGGTTGGTATAACTGATCTGTATATCGCTGGCTGCGACATTGGCACTGGCCGAAGCCGTGATCTGTGCCTGTTGCAATTTGATGTCAGGCGCATCAACGCTCAGCAAAGTTTTCGTCGGCAGTTTATCCTTGCTGACCTGGGCGGCATTACGTATAGACAGCAAGCCTTGTTCTATATCCAGGTTTTCATTCGCTTTGATATTGATATTACCTGTATAACCGCTGGAATCAGCGCCAGCTTCAGAGCTGATGATGGCATTGCTGGTCAGCTTGATTTTATCGGCATTCACATTCACCTCACCGGCCTTGCCTCTGGCGTAGGCACTGGATGAGATTTGCGCCGCATTGCTCATTTGCAGTTGCCTGGCCGTGACATTGACCGTACCAGCATTTCCCACGGACCTGCTGGTGTATTCATCACCGGCATTGGCACTGCTGAATATGCCGGTGTTCAAGGTTTTCACATTGCCATCATCTTCATTGACAGGATTGCTGATCTTGCCATCGAGCTTGATATTGGCAGCATTTACTTTGACTGCACCGGCCGAGGCTGTGGTGTAACTGATGGTAGAAGAAGATATCTGCCCACCATCTTTAAGGGATAAATCACCTGTAATATTGACACCGACATTGCCGGCATTGCCTTGCGCCTGTGTGCCAGCATCGCTATAAATGCCGGTGACAAGCCCCTTGCCATCAATGTCCAGGCTGGCCGCATCAATCGTGACACTGCCGCCATTGCCGACAAAGCGGGTGGCAGAAGAAATTCTGGCACCGCCTTGCACTAGTATGGACTGATTCGCTTTGACTGCGATACTGCCAGCATTACCCACGCCTATGGTTTCTGCCATGATGCCGCTGCGGTCACCATCCAGGCTCAGGGTATTGGCAGCAACAGTAATGGCACCGCTATTGCCGCGAGTATAGGTGGTCGATGAAATACGTCCGCCACCAGTCAGTGACAATTTATCAGCCACGCTGACGTCGATATCCCCACCGTTACCGCCACGGAAACTGGCAGAGGTACGGAAATCACCAGCATCGCTATAGATACCCGCTTCCACTCCCTGCCCATCTATATGCAGGCTATTGCCAACAAATTTGATCTTACCAGCCTGACCAACATCAAATGCCGATGTCGAAATGCCACCCTCAGACAGAATGCTGGTGGCACCACTGATATTCACATTCAGGTTACCTGCATTGCCAGCACCACCAGAAACACTGTTAATGCCAGTAGAAACTGCATTACCGTTAATCAGCAATTCTGCAGCATTGATCTTGATGTCGGCACCCTGCCCTGCGGAGTAAGTTGCGGTCGATATCTGTGCGCTATTCAGGACACTCAACTTACCCTTGGCAGTGACTTCAATATTACCGGCATTGCCGGTCCCATTATTAGTGGTGCTCAAGAAACCAGTCGATGGCCCGTTAGCCTCTGCACCATCCAATACAATTTCATTGGCAGTGACGCGCACATTGCCGCCATTACCTGCTGTGTAAGTTGATGATGAAACCAGCGCACCATTCAGGATAGCGAGCTTGCCAGCTACATTGATATCAACATTCCCGGCATGGCCAGTATCTTCATTACTCTGGCTGAATATTCCGCTGAGCCTGCCCTGGCCATCCATGCTGATCGCGCCTGCATCAATTTTGATCGCACCTGCATTGCCTGCTGTGAAGGTGGAAGAAGAAATGCGCCCGCCATTTTGTATGCTGAGTTGCTGGCTGGCGGTAATCAGCATGTCGCCAGATTTGCCATTACCTTCTTTGGCATTGCTGAAAATGCCTGTGAGCTGACGGCTGTCCTGAGCATCGATCAATATCTGGCCTGCCTGCACACGTAACAGATTGCCATCCACATTATCACTGACAGTGGTATTGATACTGCCACCATTGAGGATACTCAGGCTGCCATCTGCTTTTGGCAAATCACCATTGAAACCAGCCTCGACCTTGTTTTTTCCGGTAGCGATCACGCGCACTGCGGCACCAGGGGCCAGGATAGTGGCGTCATTGATGCTGATATCACCAGCGGCAAGCGTCAATGACTGTTGAGCACGCAGGCTCAGGCTTGCGCCATCCCTGAATTCAAGAGATGTCGAGTTATTCCCCAGAAAACCGAAAGCCTCTGGTGCCGCAGCGGACAAGGTACTAGCTTTTGCAGTATCAACATAGAAATTACCATCGGAAAATTTAACATAGTCAGCCGTGCTGATATGCAAACCAGCAGGCACATCAACTGCTGCGCCCACACCAAAAATCACACCAGCGGGGTTGATGAAATAAAAATGTGGCTGGCTGCCTGAAGCTACATTCAACTTCAGCAATCCGTTGATATTCGAGGCACTGCCGCCAGTGACGCGGGCAATCACATTTTGCAAGGCAGTCGTGGTGGTAAAAGTGGCTGACTCGCCACTCTCTATACTGAAGTTCTTGAAGCTGTGAAATAAATTGCCGCCTTTTGTTGTTCCCAGATTTTGCGGGACGACAAAATTACCATTGAGATTTTGCACGGGGCCGACAGTACCGTCAGTGACAGCACCCGCCCATGCGACTGCAGACATGTTTCCAAAGGCCAGCAAAATACTTAATTTAAGCACGCCGACAGAATGTGATCGTGATGTGATCATAACCAGCTCCCTACCATGATGAATGGAGCCCAATAAAAAGGGTGATTGAAATTATTATTCTTCATCAACATCAACTGGGCCTTTTGCAATGCCTGCGACTTGCTCGTTGCTGGCTCTGCCAGGTTGCGATAAAACTGTCCCATTAACAGAGTAGCAGCATCATCAGATACTGGCCAGAGTGAACCGAGGGCGCTCCTAGCCCTGGCTTTCAGTGCAGCACCGCTCAGACCCAATGGTGCCCTGTCATCGCCCTCGGCGGTTTCACAGGCGGACAGGGTTAGCAATTCCAGTTCCCGGCTTTTCAGACTGCCTGCTCTCAGGAATAACTGCAGATTATCCATGGTGATGACATCATCATGCGCCATGACAAAAGTGGTATCGGCAGTCCCACCAAAAACCCCATGTGACGCAATATGCACGATCTGGTAATCGCCAGTTTTTACTTTCTGGCTAAAGGCAGCAACGGTAAAGCCTGCGTTGAGGAGAGTCTGGCTGCTGGTGAGTTTTTCCAGTGTACGGATTTCTTCATCAACACCGGCCAGCGCCAGCATTTGCTGCAATTGCTGATGCTGGCCTGGTTTGCTGGTAGCAGATTGCGCTAACTTCCCGGTAATAACTGCATCTGCAGATTTGGGTATATTGCGCAAGCTGCGGGTCAGAACGGCTCTCGCTACTTGTCGCTCATTGATGACGCCGGTCTGCTGGCTGGCACTCAACAATTGCTCGACCATGGCCGTCGGCAGTTTATCTACCACCGCGCCAGGTTCACTCATGCCCGCCAATAAAGTCTTGAAACCACTGGTTTGATGACTGCGGGCATCGGTATTGGTCAGGCTCAAAGCGGGCACGACCGCAATGGCATATTTTTCTATGGCAAAACGCTGCCCGTCATGCAAGGCGGCAAAGGGTAATAAGCGCAAAGCGCCATCGGGCACGATGACCAGGGTGCGTATGTCTTGTTGCGCCAGCTCGGCATCGACTGGTGTCAGCAGGGCTTGATACAGCCGTTTTGCCTGGGGCTGGAACGACAAATTATCTTTCAGGGTGTTACCAAAATCAATGACATCCGCACGCAGCTTGGTTGCTGACATGGGCAAACTGTGGCGATACATGCCCTTGCCGGTTTCCAGCAAAAGTTCCAGCCGGTCCGGCAAAATAATCGGATACAGTATTGCGGTGTCGCTGGCTATGATGGTGCTTTTGCGATTTGCCCTGGCGGTATCGACCGCACAACGGTCGCCGAGATAATCCTGCAACTCGGTTTGTTTCAGCAACTCCAGCACATCGCGGGCGCGGCGCAATTGTGTATTTTTTTGTGAGACATCGAGCTTGTCAGAAGTCTGCAATAACAAATCTGCCAGACCCAGATAAACCGGCTCCAGCGTTTCTCGGAAAGAAGAGCGGCCATCCTGGTATTCCACCGGTATGTCGGCACGTATCGCTTCTATATGCTCAACCGCTCGCTGATAGGCAGCAATGGCCTCGTCAGCTTTGGCCAGTTGTCGCAACACGCGGCCATGACGCCACTCAATATTGATGAGCAAGTCATGTGCTTCCAGACCTTGCGCTACCAGCAGGGCTTGATCTGTCAGCAGCAAAGTATCATCAAAGCGGCGCGCATCTTCGTACAACTGAACCAGTTGATCGATAGCCTCCAGCTGCAATCGGGTCTGGTTTTGTTTGGCAGCCACAACACGCGCATGCTCAAAAGCCTGGAACGCCAATGCCTGCCCGGCTGCGCCCAGCGCTTTGGCTTGTGCACCCAGATTCAAACTATAGCGTGCTGCTTGCGTGCTATTTCCAGCTTGCTGCAAACGCAGCCACAATGTTTGCAGCTTCTTTAACTGCTCAGCAGCAGGCTGTTTTTTTGCATACAGCTTATGCTGATTGAGTTCTGCGCTGATGGCGATTGCCGCATCATTTCCAGCCAGCTTCAATGCATTATCGTAATAATAAGCTGCCTGTTCTATATGGCCCTGTTGCTGCTGCCAGTTTCCAAAGTCTATCGCATAAGCAGCTTTATCGATTTTATTGTCTGCTTTTTCAAAAGCGAAACGCAAATAAGGCTCAGCTCTGGCAGCCTGGTGCGTTTGCCTGTAGCTTTGAGCCAGGGCAGATGCAGCCCTGACTTTATCGCTGTCGGTTCCTGCCTGGGCATAAGCTGTTTGCAAGCTAATCAGTGCCTGGTTGTAATTACCACTGGCACAGTCACGCAAACCCTGCTCTAGCGAACGTTCGCTGGCAAAAGCAACGGGGTTGACGCAACACAGGGCAAACAGGCCAAGCTTCAACATGTGCTTGAAAGCTGGGGCAAAATTCGTTGTCATATGCCGCACTCTCAAAATAGATGGTAAGTTAATTGAAAATGCAGGCCGTGGTCTTGCAAATTGCCGCTATTTTCTCCAGGTAGGCTGATGAGTTTTTTTGCCAGGAACAGGTCTGCACTCCACTTTTGTCTATGCCAGTTCACACCTGCCCCTATGGATGCCAGTCTTTGGGCAGACTCATCCTTGTTGCTGGCGCTTGCCATATCAGTGTATGCAATGAGTTTGAACTGCCCGACATCTTGCCAGGCAGGCAGAGGGTAATGGTATTCCATATTCACTAGCCAGGCACGGTCACGTACGACTGCATTTTCACGGTAGCCACGCACGCTGGCGACGCCACCCAGAGAAAATCGCTCCAGCGGTAACAAACGATCCGGTGTTTGCTGAGCCGATGCCCGCAAGACTATTTGCTGCCCCGCCTGACTCAGGTTTTTTACATATTGCAGTTGCCCGGTCCAGATACGATAGTGTTGTGCCGGAATCTGTGGGCCAGTCTCACTGCTGTCTATATTATTGCGACCAAAGGCAAATAAGCTGCGCAGGGCCAGTGCCTGGGTTTCCCAGCGTTCTGTCCATTCCTGAGAAAAGCGCAGTACCCTGGTTTTTGAATAACCATCAGGCTCACCTGGCGTGAAGGAAAATGCCTCACCCAGCAAACTGGTCTGGCTGTCACGCAGGCTATATACCAGGCCCAGCTCGACTTTTCTTTGCAAGCGGTTCACCAGAGTCTGGCTAAGGCCCAGTTCGTAACCAGAACTACGGCTTTTGATATCCACTGCGGCCAGGGATGCACCGACGACTGAAGAACTGCCCTGATCTATGTTCAGCTTCAGGCTGGTACCTGCACTATTGAGCGGCATGGTCCAGCCCAGATGCACAGGGTCAGCGCCCTCACTATGCGCCACACTGGCTTCCAGATAATCGCCATAGCCACTCAGATTGCGCATCCAGCCACTCACACCCAGCACTTGCGAACCTATTGAGGGTGCCCGATAATTATTGGTATACAGATTCATGCCATAAGCCTTGGCACGTAAGACTTCCATATCCAGTATTGCCATGCCTGGCTGTTCACCGGGAATAATGCGGCTATTGATTTTTTCGAACAGCGGGTCCGTCAGCAATAATTGAAAGCGTTGCTGCAAGACTGGCATATTGAAAGCCTCGTCTTGCCTGAGCAATCTTTGCTGTAAATAGGCTGGCCGTAAATTGCCTTCGCCCCTGATCCTGACTTCACTGATCCGTCCTTCTATCAGACGAACTGGTACTACCCCGGCAGGAAATGGCTCCACTCCTTCTGCTACCTGCAGCGTTGCGCCAGAGTTCAGATAACCGCGTTCTACATACAGGCGCGAGATACGGGTACGCAATTCTTCCAGTTCAGCATAGCTGACGCGCTTGCCGACGTAAGCCTGCACCATTTGCTGCAATTCAGCAGTGCTGATCATGGCATTGCCAGTGAATTGAAATTCAGTCACCAGAACATCCCTGCTTTTTGCCTGTACCGCTGGCAAATTGAACGTGGATGCTGCCTTTGCCTCCTGTGCCAAAGCCACACCAGCCTGCGTGCAAGCCAGAGCCACGCCTGCAGCCATCAAACCCGGGCGCAATACGAGGCAAAGTCGTTTTGCATGATAACAAGAAATTAACATGATGAACGGCCACCATTACTGGTATGGTCATCTGCGGACATAGCCTGACAAATAAAGCGCATGGGAATGGATAAAAAAGAGATGGGCAAGTCTGCTGCAAACCAAAATACAAGGAAATACTGAAACAAAATACGCAATGACCCGGCATGATAAGTCCATTGCTATTTCATTACAACGATACCAAGGTATGGCTTACATTTGGACACATCTGAAACAGGCAGACAAGGCTTTATGGCAAGTGGGAATGGACAGGGGCAAAATTGTCATGGTGAAATGACCATGGCAGCGCAGTTCCCGGCAGGAAATTGTACCGGTACACCTGCGCAACAGTGCTTTAAGATAAGCCTGACACATCATTCAAAACAGGTAGACAAATGCAAACATCCGGCACTCGCTCCATGCAAACTTATCAAGGCAGTTGTCACTGTGGCGCAATACGATTTGAAATTGCCACAGACTTCCCCGAACTGACCATGTGCGACTGTTCTATTTGTCGCCGCAAGAATGCCTTGATGGTGAAAGTGCATGAAAGCCAGTTCAAGCTGCTGACTGGTACAGAATCGCTGAGCGAATACCAGTTCCATAGCCACACTGCCCACCATTATTTTTGCAAAACCTGCGGCATCTATCCTTTTCATCGCAAGCGCGTGACGCCAGACAACTTTGGCATCAATGTATATTGCCTGGAGAATTTTGATCCTGCCGGTATCCCGGTACGCCAGGCAACTGGTGCAAACATGCTTTAAGCTGGCAGCAATTTTTTATACTTCTCTCTATTCAAATCATGCAAACCCAGACCCTGCTTGCTTTCACGACGATTGCCGGATTATCCATACTCAGTCCCGGCCCAGCCATCTTGTTGTCTCTGAAAAATGGTGCCAGCTATGGTACCCGCTCCGTGATGTGGTCTGCCCTGGGGAATGTCAGTGGCATATTTTGCCTGTCAACGACAGCCTTTCTGGGCCTGGGGGCTTTGCTGAATTCTTCTGCCTTCCTGTTTGCGGCAGTCAAGATCATCGGTGCGCTGTATTTGTTTTACATAGGCGTAAAACAATTGCTAGGAAAGGGTAGCGTGCTGGCGCAAGAAACGTCGCACGCGACACTGAGCGAAAAACCCACTAGAAAGAAATTATTTGGTGAAGCTTTTTTGACGGCCTCAACCAATCCCAAGGCATTGATGTTTTTCACGGCACTGTTCCCGCATTTCATTAATCCAAATGAGGCACTGGCGCCGCAGTTTTTCATCCTCATGAGTATCTTCATGGCGATGTCTTATCTGACGCACCTGATGTATGCACAACTGGCAGCACGAGCCATGCATGTACTGGTCAAGCCACGCTTTGTGAAATGGATTAACCGGGTAGTGGGTGCAGCCTTTATTTCCTTTGGCGCGATGTTGCTGAGCTTGCGCAGACAAACCGCCTGAGGCAGCAAGCTTCAGGCCATTAAATCTTTTTCCATGAAGACGCTCAAGGGGTCTTCATCATATGTCCCAAAAGCAGCCCGTTCAGCATAACCGAGGCGAAAATATAAACCCAGTGCCTCGGGCTGCCTGATCCCGGTTTCCAGACGGGCTATGCGTATATCCCGTTCCAGCAATTCCTCTTCGAGTGCACGCATGATGTGCTTGGACAAGCCTCTGCCGCGAAATTCATCAGGCACAAACACGCGCTTGATTTCCCCATAGTTTAGCTGCTCATCGTCATCAAACAGGATAGTCACAGCGCCACAGGCAGCCAGTTGTCCATCTATATGACAACCCAGAAAAATCACATTATCTTGCGCCAGTGCGTCCACACTTAACATGTGATTGCTCTCGGCTGGATACAATCCAGCCATGTAAATGTCAGACATACTCAGCAAACTACCCGCAGCTTCTGAAGCTGGATCTATTCTCTCTATCTTCATGTTCTTTTATGTGACACTTTCCTGCATGTTGAAACTGATCATTTTCTTGAGTTCTGGCACACAAGAACCGCAATTCGTTCCGCATTTGAGTTTGCCCTGCAAGCCTGTCAGAATGTCGGCAGGCAAGCCTTCCATGTCCTTGAGACTTGCCTTGATTTCTGTATCTGTCACGTTCAAACAACTGCAAACAACTTTGCCGCGGGCGGCAAAGCCTTGTGGTGCAGTAGTGCTTGGCATAAGCAACAGGCGCCCCAGTCTGGCAACTGGCTCCTGCGCTTGCAGGAAGTCCTTGAGCCAGCTTTCAGCAGACACATCTCCCGCCAGCGCCACAGCAGCCAGACCACCTTCTTTTACCAGAATATGGCGCGAAACACTGCGGCGCTTGTCGTCATAGCGCAAGATCTCAGCACCCTGTATGCCAAACAACTGCTCGATTTTTTCCAGAACTTCAATTGCTACCGCTTCTTCATTGGCAGCACGGAAGATCACGCCCACTTTATCGCGACCAAATGGTGTGCAGGATGCATAGGCAAACTCGCGCATATAAGGGCGCAAGGCAGTTTGGACGGCATACGCTTCTTCACTATCCAGCCAGGCGAATACCACAAAACGCCATGGTAACTCTGCCTTCAAAATCTTGACGGCGGCGGCTTTCAGTTCTGGTTGTTTTGAGCTGGGATCTATCGCCGGCGAAGTCAGTGCATTCACGCCATAGCTGGCATTGTGGGCATGGCCACGGCCTGATACATATTCTTCACCCCAGTGCATGGCGATAAAGACTTGCCCTGCGCGCTGCTCATCACTTTCCACTACCGGCAAGATAACAGTGCCACGACGACTGCTGACATGCACCAGATCACCAGATTTCAAAAATCGCCTTTGCATGTCGCTGGCTTCCATGCAAATGCCAGGTTCAGAGACATGTGCAAACAACTGCGCAACCGTGCCACTACGGCTCATGCCATGCCACTGGTCACGCAGGCGTCCCGTGTTCAATGAAAATGGATAGCGGGCATCAACACCATCCTTGACAGGCTGATACACAGTATTGATAAAACGTGCGCGCCCATTGGCTGTGGGGAAAATACCGTCTTCATACAAACGTTGTTTACCGGTGCTGGCACCAGTCGGATAAGGCCATTGCTGCGGCCCCTGCTGTTCCAGTATGGCGTATGACAAACCGGTGATATCCAGGTCACGACCACGGGTGCTATCGCGGTGTTCATTCCAGACTTGTTCGTCGCTATCGTACTTGAAGTTTGCTGGTGACTTGCCCAGCAAAGGGGCAAGTGCTTGCGCAAACTGGCTGGCGATTTGCCAATCGTGTTTTGCTTCACCGGGTGCGGGTATAACGGGGCGCACACGGGATATGCGGCGCTCTGAATTGGTGACTGTGCCAGTCTTCTCGGCCCAGGTACTGGCCGGCAGCAAGATATCTGCGTAGGGCACGGTGGCCGTGCTGGCATACGCTTCCTGCACGATGACCAGCTCGGCTTTTTGCAAGGCTTCACGTATCAGGTTTTGCTCAGGCATGGATTGCGCGGGATTGGTACAGACTATCCAGATGATTTTGATATCGCCCTGTCTGACTGCTTCAAACATTTCCACAGCAGTTTTACCTGGTGCAGAAGGCACATCATCAACACCCCAGTAGGCAGAAATTTCTGCCCTGTGCTCAGCATTGGCAAGGTCGCGATGACCCGACATCAGATTGGCCATGCCACCAACTTCACGTCCGCCCATGGCGTTTGGTTGTCCGGTCAAAGAAAACGGACCGGCTCCCGGCTTGCCAATTTGATGGGTAGCCAGATGCAAATTAATCAGTGCCGCATTTTTCGCAGTACCCGCGGATGATTGATTGAGACCCTGGCAATACAGCGACAGGCTGGCTTTGGATTGCCCAAACCAGCGTGCCGCCTGCACCAGATCAGCTTCCTTGATGCCGCAGGTCTTGGCGACGGCTGCTGGTGTGTAATCACGCACAGTTTGCTTGAGTTCGGTAAAACCCTCGGTATGCTCCTGGATATAGGCCAGATCAATTAAATCTTCCCACAGGCACAGATGCAGCATGCCGTTGAACAAGGCAACATCGGTGCCTGGCAATATAGGCAGGAATAAATCCGCTTCACGCGCGGTATCGGTACGGCGCGGGTCGGCAACAATCACTTTCAGGTTTGGATTTTTTTCCCTGGCCTGTTCCAGGCGGCGATACAAGATGGGATGGGCATACGCTGTATTCGAGCCCACGATGAAAATAACTTCTGCGAGATCTATATCTTCATAACAGGCAGGCGGTGCATCCGCACCCAGGGTCTGCTTGTAACCGGCAACCGCGCTTGACATGCACAGGCGCGAGTTGCTGTCTATATTATTGGTGCCTATCAAGCCCTTGGCGAGTTTGTTGAAGACGTAATAGTCTTCCGTCAGCAACTGACCAGAAATATAAAATGCCACACTGTCAGGGCCATGCGTCTTGATGGTGTTCGCAAACTTGCCCGCCATGCTGGCAATGACGCTATCCCAGTCGCTGCGCAGTCGCAACTCTCCACGCATGGTGGGATCGCGCATTTCAGGATACAGCGCCCTGACCTGTTGCTGTATTTTTGCATCTGCAGAAAGATGCAAAGTGCTGCCCTTGCTGCACAGGCGGCCAAAATTGGCGGGATGATCAGTATCACCGCGCACGCCAGTTATCTGCCCGCCATCGCTTTCTATCACTACACCGCAACCAACGCCGCAATAACAACAGGTAGATTTGGTTTCAGTCATACATGCCTTTAAGTGCACGCTGCATCACATACTATGCATAGTATGTGATGCAGCGCATTTTTTCTATGCCTCTATTGCGAGTGTACGTAACTCATTTGCATCCAGATATACCTGATCTGCATCCACCTTCAGACTGAACTTCTGGGTACAGCCCTCATCTGGAGAAATCGCACAACCTGTGGGCAATTCTATGTTCCAGTTATGTAAGGGGCAGGCTACTCTTTCGCCAAAGACTATGCCTTGTGACAAAGGGCCACCTTTGTGCGGGCATTTATCCAGCAGGGCAAAGACCTTGTTTTCTGTATTCCTGAAGATGGCGACATCCGGCTTGGCGGCACGTGCAACCACGCGTGCACCCAATACGGGAATATCTTCTACACGACAAATAACTTGCCATTCCTGACTCATGTTTTTTCCTCTCAAAAAATGGCGTTATGCTGGCAGGCGTTCGAATTGGCGCGTATCGACCTGGGCTTTTTCTGGTTCATGCCATGGATCAGACTCACCTTCCAGTGCAAACAGCAAACGTTGATACAAGTCTTTGCGGCGCTCATGGTCTTCCAATATGATTTTCTTCACATAATCAAGGCCGACACGTGCGAGGTAATGCACGGTGCGCTCAAGGTACCATCCTTCTTCACGGTATAACTGCAAGAAAGCACCGGTATATTCCATGACTTCTTCATGGGTTTTCAGCTTGACCAGGAATTGCGCGACTTCGGTTTTGATACCGCCATTGCCACCTACGTAAATTTCCCAACCGGAATCGACACCAATCACACCGACGTCCTTGATACCTGCCTCGGCGCAATTACGCGGGCAACCTGACACAGCCAGCTTGACCTTGTGTGGCGAATACATGCGTGCCAGTTCGCGTTCCAGTTGCTGCCCCATGAGGGTGGAGTTTTGCGTACCGAAACGGCACCATTCGCTGCCCACACAAGTTTTTACGGTACGCAGACCCTTCGCATAAGCCAGGCCAGATGGCATGCCCAGGTCTTGCCATACGGCGCGCAAATCTTCTTTCTTCACACCCAGCAAGTCAATACGCTGGCCACCGGTGACCTTGACTGTTGGTATCTTGAATTTATCAACGACGTCAGCAATCCGGCGCAATTCGCTGGCATTGGTTTCACCGCCCCACATACGCGGGATAACGGAATAAGTACCATCCTTCTGGATATTTGCATGCGAACGCTCATTGATGAAGCGTGATTGCGGATCATCCTTGGCTTCACGTGGCCAGGTAGAAATCAGGTAGTAATTGATGGCGGGGCGGCAGCTGGAGCAACCATTAGGTGTGCGCCATTCCATGAATTCCTGCACACCAGAGACCGTCAAGAGCTTGTTGGCCTTGATGGCATCACGCACTTGCTGATGGCTATGATCAGTACATGCGCACATGGGTTTGACTTTAGACGCAGTCGAATAGTCGCCACCAGCAGTGAACATGATGATCTGCTCTACCAGACCAGTGCAGGAGCCGCAGGATGCCGATGCCTTGGTATGTTTGCGCACATCATCCAGCGTGAACAGACCTTTTTCCTTGATGGCCTTGACGATAGTGCCTTTGCAAACACCGTTACAGCCACAGACCTCGGCCTCGTCCGGCATGGCAGCAGCCTTGGTGTGGCCTTCATGACCAACGTCGCCGGTATTTGATTCACCAAACATCAGGGAATCGCGGATTTCAGAAATATTCTTGCCTTCGCGCAGCAGTTTAAAATACCAACTGCCATCGACGGTATCACCATACAGGCAGGCACCAATCAGCTTGTCATCCTTAACGACAAGCTTCTTGTAAACACCACCTATGGGGTCAGATAGAATGATTTCTTCAGTGTCTTTGCCCCCCATGAATTCGCCGGCAGAAAACAGATCTATGCCTGTCACTTTCAGTTTTGTGGATGTGACTGAACCCTGGTAGCGGCCTATGCCAAAATTGGCCAGGTGATTGGCGCAGACCTTGGCCATTTCAAACAAAGGCGCAACCAGGCCATATACCGTGCCACGATGATTAACGCATTCACCGACAGAGTAAATGCGCGGGTCATAAGTCTGCATGGTGTCATTGACGATAATACCGCGATTGCAGTACAAGCCTGCAGATTCTGCCAGCGCCGTATTGGGGCGTATGCCAACTGCCATGACGATCAGTTGTGCGGGGATTTCCAGACCATCAGTAAAACGTATGGCTTTGACATGACCAACATCGTCACCAATGATGGCTTCGGTATTTTTTTCCAGCAGGAAGTTCAGGCCACGATCTTCCAGCGATTTTTGCAGCATTTTGCCAGCAACAGGGTCAAGCTGACGCTCCATCAACCAGCCAGGCAAATGCACGACAGAGACACTCATGCCGCGCATTTTCAAGCCATTGGCGGCTTCCAGACCCAGCAGTCCGCCACCGATGACGACAGCATGCGTATGCTTTTCTGCCGCCTCTATCATGGTATTGGTGTCGTAGATATCGCGGTAGGCAATCACGCCTTTGAGATCCTTGCCAGGCACAGGCAGCATGAAGGGAGTCGAGCCAGTTGCCAGCAACAGACGGTCATATTCAGTCTGTGTGCCATCTTCGGCGATCACCAGGCGACGAGCCCTGTCTATCTTGACGATTTTTTTACCGAGATGCAGCGTGATATTATTTTCTTCATACCAGTCAACATCATTGAGCATGATGTCCTTGATGGTTTGCTCACCAGCCAATACAGGTGATAGCAGGATACGGTTGTAATTGGCATAAGGTTCTGCACCAAATACGGTAATGTCATACAGGTCGGGGGCGATCTTGATTAATTCTTCCAGGGTACGCACACCTGCCATACCATTCCCTACCATCACTAGCTTAAGTTTCTTCATGGCTGCTCCTTTGCTTGTCTCCCCAGGCTCTAAGCAAGAGCAATGCCAGTTCATTTTTTTCAGAGGGAAGACCAGGCTGCTTTTATAAGCCTGCACCATTTTGACTACGCATTAATATGGTTTTCACTGCAGAAAACTGACAAATCCCCAGTTGGTGACAATGCCAATGCCACTTTTTGAAGCAAGTCTGCACGCCCCTCACCGGACTCACACAAAATACAGCCATTCTGGTGCATTGCACCATTTAATTCAGATGACGCACAGTTTTCGCGCAGTAAGTTTTGTTTTTAATCACAAAGCAAGGCCGGGACATGCCCATTTTGATGGCACGTCCCTTGCAAGTGGCATGCATGTTCACTATTGGAGCGATCATGCAAAAAACATCTTTCTGGAAAGCCGGGCACACGCCCACCTTATTGGCATCCTTCTTTTATTTCGACCTGAGTTTCATGGTCTGGGTATTGTTGGGGCCACTCGCCATCCAGATTTCCAAGGACCTGGGCCTGACGGCTGCACAAAAGGGCTTGATCGTTGCTACACCATTATTAGCAGGTGCGCTGTTGCGTATCGTCATGGGTGTGCTGGTCGATCATTTAAAGCCCAAGAAAGCCGGTTTGATAGGGCAGATCGTCGTGCTGGCAGGCTTATGCTGGGCATGGCTGGGTAATTTGCACACTTATGAGCAATTGCTATTCCTCGGTGTGATTTTGGGTGTGGCAGGTTCGGCCTTTGCAGTGGCATTGCCGCTGGCATCGCGCTGGTATCCGCCTGAGCATCAGGGCACTGCGCTGGGGATAGCGGGTGCAGGTAATTCTGGCACCGCTTTTGCCGCACTGTTTGCACCCGCACTGGCAATCGCCTTTGGCTGGCAAAATGTGTTTGGCCTGGCGCTGATCCCCTTATTTATAGCACTGGCGGTTTATCTGATCTTTGCCAAAGATGCACCTGGCGATGCGCCTAGCAAATCCCTGACTGAATATCTGGCAGTCTTGAAGGACAAAGACGCCTGGTGGTTCATGTTCTTTTACAGCGTGACCTTTGGTGGTTTTTCTGGTCTGGCATCTTCTCTGACGATTTATTTCAATACGCAATATGGTTTAACGCCAGTGACAGCCGGTTACTTCACTGCTGCCTGCGTCTTTGCAGGTTCACTCGTACGCCCCATGGGTGGCCGTATTGCCGATCGCATAGGCGGCATCAAAACCCTGTCTGTCATGTATACCATCGCCTCTGCCTTCTTGTTCATTGCCTCCATCGGTTTGCAATCTGCGACTGCAGCGGTATGTGTATTCGTGATTGCCATGCTGGCTTTGGGTACGGGCAATGGTGCGGTGTTCCAGCTGGTGCCGCAGCGTTTCCGTAAAGAGATGGGTGTCATGACTGGCCTGGTGGGCATGGCAGGTGGCATAGGCGGTTTTTATCTGGCGGCCAGCATGGGTTATTCACGCCAGATCACCGGCAGTTATCAAATAGGCTTGTCGCTTTTCGCCAGCCTCGCCATCATCGCCTTGCTGGGTTTATCATTGGTCAAGAAACGCTGGCGCACGACCTGGGGCTCTGCCGCCATGACTACTGCAAAAATCTGAATACACAAAATACACAAACATGCCACTGACAGTCAGCACAGGACATCACAGCGTCGCTGGCTTGCGCCCGCGTAATGAGGACTTTGTCGGCATGGTCACGCCAGGCGAACCTGAGCTGTCCTGCAAGGGCATGGTGCTGGCCGTGGCTGACGGCGTCTCTGGCAATGAAGGCGGGCGCGAGGCGGCTGAATATGTGGTACGTGGGTTGCTCACCGATTACTATGCCACGCCCGATACCTGGGAAGTAACGACTGCACTGGACAAGGTACTGGTCGCCATGAATAGCTGGGTGCAGCAGCAAGGCTCAGTACGCCGTGAGCTGGCAGGCATGGCCACCACCATGACTTCTCTGGTCTTACGCGGTCGCATGTATTACAGCGCCCACGTGGGCGACACCCGCTGTTACCTTTTGCGTGACGATGAATTGCAAAAACTGACCCAGGACCATGTCTGGGACAGGCCAGAGATGCAGCATGTGCTGACCCGCGCCATCGGCCTAGACAGCCACCTCGTCATCGATCATGGCATGGGCGAGCTGCGTGTCAACGATGTCTTTTTGCTGGTCTGTGATGGTATCTGGGCCAGCCTCACAGAATATGATCTGACAGATTATTTGAAGCAGGTCAGCACAGGCAAGCTGGGCAGTGAAGCTGCCTGCGAAGCTTTATGTACAGCGGCATTGAAAGCAGGTTCACAAGACAACTGCAGTGCCGTGATAGCACGTATAGACAGCTTACCGGAAGGCGAGCTGCGCGATGCCATCAGCGAACTGCATGCCCTGCCCGTACCGCCACGCCTGAAGCCCGGCCAGACCCTGGATGGCTATGCCATAGAAGAAGTCATGCACACTTCACAGACGACGGTACTGTACCGTGTCAGTGAACCATTCCATCACCGGCAACTGGTGTTAAAAACCCTGCATCCGGACAAGGCCAATGATGTACAGGAACGCTCGGCCTTCGCGCATGAAGCATGGCTGGCCAAGCGCGTCGTGGCTCGCTTCTTCCCTCAGGTTATCACTCCTGATCAGAGAAACTACCTTTACTATCTCTCGACCTGGCATGCCGGTGCATCCCTGCAGCAAAGGCTGGAAGCCGGTCAGCACTTCACCATACCTGAAGCCGTTGCCTACGGCGGCAAACTGGTACGCGCCATCGGTGCGCTGCACAGGCGCAGCATTTTGCACCGGGATATCAAACCTGCCAATGTCCATCTTGGTGATGATGATGAGATCCGCATCCTTGACCTGGGCGTAGCCCAATCCGGTTTTGACAGCCAGGATGGTCAGGGCAATGCCAGCCACAGCATGGCAGGTACGCCCTCATTTCTGGCACCGGAGCAATTCCAGGGTGCTGCACCTTCAAGGTCTACGGATCTGTATGCCACCGGCGTCACGCTCTACTACTTACTGACACGTCACTTTCCCTATGGCGAAGTCGAGCCTTTCCAGCGTCCCAGGTTTGGTGAAGCGACATCACCAGGCCGTTATCGCCCTGACTTGCCGCACTGGCTGGAAAATGTCTTGCTCAAAGCTGTGGCACGTGATGAAGCTGATCGTTTTGAAACTGCAGAAGAGTTTTTGCTGGCATTGGAACGTGGTGCCGCCCATCCCTTGCCGCCCCCGCAAATCAAGCCCCTCGCCCAGCGCGATCCGCTGGCAACCTGGCGCATGCTGGCAGTCTTATCCATTGTCGCCAATGTACTCATGTTATATCTAATAATTGCGCGTTAATATCCTGATACTGGTGCATGCAGTTCATCCCTGTTTTCACCGGACTGATCCCTGCATGCTGGAATAATATGCACATAAATGACATAGTCATTTAAATTACCGGGGGATAAGCTCAGCACGCTTGCCTTTGGCAAATAACTTCACGCAAAATAAACACGATATCCTGAATGACCATGCATCAACTGCATTTCCTATTGCTTACTTAATGATGCCTGCAAACAAAGTCTGCAAACTCCCTGGCTGGCCTTGCTTCCTGTCCATACTCGCGACATGGATGCTGGTGATACTCTTCTTCAGCCTCGCAGATTATGCAGATTTAATAAAAATAGGAAAGCCAAAAACATTTGCGTTCGTACTGGCAATGAGTGCAATCTCATTCTTAAGCTATATCCTGCTGAGCGCGCTCCTGGCAATCATCTTCGAGAACTTGCCTGAGCGCTGGCTGACTGCGAAATACCTGCTCATACTGTATGCGCTGGTGATATTGCTCTTCTTGCCACTGGAGATTTGCTATGAAGTAAGTACAGTCTATCTTTTGATCAAGAAGAAAAGCCCGCCCCCAGTTTTGCTCATGTTGACAGACACGTCAGCCATGGCCTGGTGGTTATTGGGATTTCAGGCCAGTGTTGCCTACTTTATGCAGGTGGCTATTACACTCTGGCAGCGCGGGCGCGAACAGGCTTTACGTACTCAGGACTTGCGCCAGAAAAACCTGATGTTGCGATTATCACTGATGCAGTGTCAGCTTGAGCCTTATTTCCTGCTGAGCTCACTTGATGGCATAGGCAATCTGATAAGGGTAGCTGACCGCAGTCTGGCTACCACAGCATTGGCACGCCTGAGTGATTTATTGCGCTATGTATTGCGCTCGACTGACAATGAAACTCCTTCCATGACTGACGAGATAGGTTTTGCAAAAGCCTATCTGAGCTTGCAGGAGTTACGCTATGGCCAACACCTGCAAGTCAAATGGACATTATCAGATAATGAATGGTGCGCTGTATCCTGCCCTCCCCTGCTACTGCATTCCCTCATAGAACAGGCCCTGCATTGTTCAGTCACGTCAAAGCAGGAAAATCACAACTTACTGTTGAGCCTGGAGCAGAGGGCCAGCATGGTCCAGTGTTGCATTACTGTCGCACTGGAGGCTGCCATAGCATCGCCGGACATGACACAAATCGACTCTGTAAGGGAAAGACTGGCAATACTCTATGCTGGGGCAGCCAGCCTTGACCTGCTGCAAGATAAGGAGCGCATCTGTATCACCATGCTTATCCCCGTAACCGAATTCCAGGATACTTAGACATAACATGGAAATCACTACGCATTCCACCGCAGCAAGCCCGGGCAGTCATTCTGGCAAGCGGGCAGCATATCTTAATTTGCTATTTACTCTGTTGATCTGGTTACTGATTGCCAGTCTGCATGCACTGGCTTCTTATAAAGATGCACTGCGAAACACACTGCGTAACAGCGCAAATGCAAAGGCATCCTTTGACTATATAGCCATACTGCCAGGTTATGCGCTGCTGGCCATAATCAGCTATGGCTTCTACATTGCTTTTTCACGAAAAACCGAAAGCATGCTCAAGACCAGGAATATTCTGATGTCAACCTGCATGATCGTCATACTGGGGCTTCCTGTACTGACCGGCCTGGTGCTATTCATGGAAACTACCTTTAGCCATCCTGATGCGATGAGCATGAAAGCAGGCTTTGACCAGCGTTCCGGTTTTGCTTTTTTTACCGATGCAGTACTATTGTTGTTTGCCTATCTGATGCAAGTCGCCTATGCGTTTGGCTTAAAAGGCCAGGCAGAAAACCTGGCCTATGCACAACAAAGCAATGAAAGCCTTGCTTTAAGACTACGCCTTTTGCAGGGCCAGTTAAAGCCGCACTTTCTTTTCAATGCCCTCAACAGCATCAGCGCACTCGTCAGAACAGCGGACAGGGAACTGGCATCCAGCGCGCTGGAAAAACTGAGTGCCCTGCTACGTTATGTTGTTCATTCAGGAAAACATGAATGGCTGAGTGTTGCTGACGAAATCGCATTCACCAAAGCTTACCTTGATATGCAAATGCTGCGCTATGGTGAGCGAACCAGTATCAGCTGGAATATGCCGGATGAAGCATGGCAAGACCTTGCCTGCCCGCCTTTATTATTCCAGCCACTGGTGGAAAATGCCATTCACCATGGCGTGGAACAAAATCATGAAATTTGTCATTTGCAAATTGGCCTGGCAAAAAAAGGCGATTTGCTGGAGTTTCGCATCACCAACCCGCTGTTCAAGCAGACAAGCAGCAAGAAGGGGCACGGCCTGGGCATATCTGCAAGCCGCGACAGGTTGGCCATCCTGTATGGTCAACAGGCAGCACTGCGTACCGATGTCACAACGGATTCTTATACAGCCATACTCGAATTTCCCGCAATGCATTTGAAGCATGCATGAAACTCATCATCTGCCATACTTATCATGAACAATACTAGCCTTAAAAAAATCTTGCTGGTTGACGATGAATTACCGGCTCTCGTCAATATGCAGTTTGTCTTGTCCGGCAACCCTGACTGGCAACTGGTGGGGAGTTGTTATTCCACCGCACTGGCCAGGGAGTTCATGCAAAAAACGCCAGTAGACCTGATCTTGCTTGATATAGAAATGCCAGAGCAAAACGGTCTGGATTTTGCCAGGGAAATTTGTGCTCGGCCTGATGCACCTCTTATTGTCTTCATCACTGCCTATGATCAGCATGCAGTCAGTGCATTTGATGTATTTGCACTTGATTACCTGCTCAAGCCCTTTGATGATGAAAGATTCAACCTCATGTTGCAAAGAGCCTTGCAATTACTGGAGTTAAAACAAAAGGCAATGAATGCAACAGCGATACAGGATTATCTGCAAGACCGCACTGCATTTGACGAAGGAAAGCGCAGCCCACAATTACAGCAGCTCATCATCAAATCCATAGGCAGTACAGAGCGCGTCAATATCGATGAAGTGATCTGGCTCAGTACTGCCGCCAATTATGTCGAAGTCCATTTGCGTAACCGCGTTGTCCTGCACCGTGCCACCATCACCGCCATGGAGACGCGTCTACCAGAAAATCAATTCATACGACTGCACAGGACAGCCATCGTGCGCTGTGATGCTATCCTCAACCTGAAAGTCAATGCTGACGGCGGCCATCATGTGCAACTGAGCAATGGTGATGAAGTCAGAGTCAGTGAAAGCTATTTGAAAAACCTGAAAAAATTGTTTACTGCCACCTGAACAGATCTGCAAAAAAACAACGCATATCCAGCCCTCATCCCTGCTGCATCCAGTTTCATCACACCCATTTTTCCCCCATCACCTGGCAATTCCGTTTCATCCCTAGTCGATAGTTGATGCATTTCTTTCGTGGCAAAGTCTCTTTCACACCGACTTGCCTTTGAATTTTTTTGATCTTTCCAATACAGGCATGCGCTTGCGTACGTCCCCAATTACTGTCTGCAGTGAACGGGATGGTAGTCAGCATCATCGGGATAGCCCATTTCGCGTTCAATGAAACCCATTAGGAAATTACATGCAAAAACGAAACCATGTATTTAAAAAGAAACTGGTCGCTCACGCACTGACGCTGGCCTTTGGTGCCGGCATACTGAGCATCGCCTTCTCACCTGCCGTGCATGCGCAATCAAATGCTGCCGGCACGGTATATGGCAAGGTCAACGCTGGCTCGGCCACCACGGTGGTATTAAAAAATACGGAAACCAATCTGACCCGCAATGTGGCAATAGATGCGAATGGAAAATTTCAGGCAACTGCGCTACCCATCGGTCATTATCGCGTCAGCCTGATGAAAGACAGCCTCATTGTCTCGACAATGGAACTGGATGTACTTGCCGGCCAGGGTGTGGAAGCGGCATTTAATGAAGAAACCAACGGCATACAGTCAGTCACAGTCGCTGCTACCCGCAAACGTATTGACGTGAGCAATGCCAGCAATGGTGCGACTTTTACCGCGAAGGAACTGGATAAATTACCGATTGCCAAAAACGTCAACTCCATCATACAACTGGCGCCCAATACCACCCGCAGTGACCCAACCTACGCAGGGGGCGCCGCCTTCGCTGGCGGCGGCGCCTCAGAAAACGCCTACTACATCAATGGCATGGTGGTCACTAATCCCTTGACGCAACTGGGCGCGTCAGAATTACCATTTGGTGCAATTTCACAGGCGCAGATATTGGTTGGCGGCTTTGGTGCAGAATTTGGACGATCGGTTGGCGGTATCGTCAATATCACGACCAGAGGCGGCACCAATAACTGGGAGGCAGGTGTCTCTGCCAACATCACGCCTAATTCATTGCGGTCCAGGCGGCTTGACTACTACTACCCTGTCATCGGTGCCAGCAATACCAAGGCGACTGATGGCAGCTTGCGTTTGCGTCGTGAGGACAATACTTTTAATGAACAACAAGTTGGCGCCTATATAGGCGGCCCTGTCATCAAGGATAAACTCTTCATGTTCATTGCCGCTGAAGGCACTCGTTCTGACAATGGCCAGGTCAATAAGGAAAGAACTGCTGTCACCCTCAATGAAAATGGCTGGAGAGAGCAAAAGAATGAGATCAATCGCTACTATGGCAAACTGGACTGGAATATCAATGATGACCACCGTCTTGAATTGACCGCCATCGGTGACAAGACCAAGCATGACAACTCCTACTATTCCTATGACTACGCCAGTCGTGCGCGCGGCAGTGTCGTCAAATCTTCTGAGCATATTGAACTTGATCCTGATGCAAATACAGGTGACAACGGTGCTGATGTACTGAGCCTGCGTTATGTTGGCAATATCACTGATAACTTGACCATCACCGCCATGTACGGGCAAAGCAAGGCCAAGCATGTCTATCAGCCGGTTGGATACAATGCATCCCTGTTTTCCATCACTGCCGATGCCAATAACCGGGTTCCGGGCCTGAACTACAATTCTTCCCAGGGGTATAGCGGCACTCTAAATTTTGACGGTTCTACGGATAGCCTCAAGTCCATGCGCCTTGATCTGGAATACAAGCTGGGCAAGCATTTGATACGTGCAGGCATAGACAACAATGCAGCCGACTCCGTCAACGCAGGCGTGTATAGCGCAGGCGGCGGTGCCTGGACTTACCTGCGTACCACGACACCCAATACGGCAATTGATGTCACTGGTGGTGTCGTCCCTGCGCTCGCACAATATGGCGGACTGGCTGCACAAGGCTATTATGTGCAGAAGGGTTTGTACTCTACTGTCTCCAATGCCTATACCGAACAATCCGCCCAATACATAGAAGACAAATACCAGATAAGCAAAGATGTCTTGCTGACCTTTGGTCTGCGCAATGAACAATTCGCTAATTTGAATCAGGACAAGGTCAAGTTCGTCGACATGAAAAACCAGCTTGCGCCACGCTTTAGCGCAGCATGGGATGTCAATGGCGATTCTTCTTTCAAGGTATTTGGCAGCGCCGGTCGCTATGCCGTACAAATGCCTTCGGTCGTTGCACTGCGCCAGTCAAATGGCTCACTCAATACCAACCAGTATTTTACCTATACAGGTACTGACTCGAATGGTTTACCCACGGGTCTGGTCCCAATTACCGGCGCACTGTCCGGCAATAGCGAATATGGTCAGGCGAAAGATCCCAAAACAATAGCGGCAACCAATCTCAAACCCATGTTCCAGGATGAGTTGACGCTGGGTTTTGAAAAAGCTTACTCGCAAGATTTGAACTTTGGTGCAAAGGTCACGTATCGCAGCTTGCGTTCTACCATTGATGACTTCAGTGATCCACGTGTATTTGAAGACTGGGCAATCCGTAATCATGTCCCTATTGGTGACACCTGGAATTTCTCTGGCGCCGCATTCAATCCGGGTGAAGATAATGATTTCCTGATTGACTTCAAGAGCGGCAAAGGCTATTCGCAAGTACACCTGACTGCAGCAGAAATAGGCATGCCCAAAGTCAAGCGTGTTTACAAGGCGCTGGATCTGTTTGCAGAACATCCTTACCGCAATGGCTGGTATGGCAAGCTCAACTACACCTGGGCACGCAGTGAAGGTAATACTGAAGGCCAGACCCTGTCAGATACAGTAACCGGCCAGGCGGACGTGGCAACTACGCAAACCTGGGATTACAAGGAGTTGATGTACAACGCCAATGGCAAATTACCAAATGACCGCACTCATCAGATAAAAGCCTTTGGTTATTATGACCTGAGCCAGGAACTGACGATAGGTGGCAACTTGCTGATCGCCGCTGGCCGTCCAAGGAATTGCAAAGGCACCCTGCCGAGCGCGGACCCGCGTGCCGTCGCTTATGGCGTCAACTATAACTCGGCACATTTTTATTGCTATGGAGCGACGCCTAAAGACAATGTGGCATCCCCACGAGGCACAGCAGGCAATCTTGAATGGGACAGACGTCTGGACCTGAATCTGACCTATAAACCTCAACAGGTCAAAGGCCTGGTCTTCAAGATGGATATATTCAATGTCTTTAATGCGCAAACCGTGCAAAAGATAGAAGAGCGCTGGAATAACCGCAATGTCCTGCTTAATACCTACGGGCAAGTTCTGAGTCTGACTGCACCACGCAGTGTGCGTCTGGGGGCCGAATACAACTATAAGTTCTGATCAGCGTTTTTTTCATTTTCTCTTTGCGCCCTTGCAGCCATACTGCTTCAGCATAAGCTGTATGTCACTGCAAAACTTTACACGCCCGGTTCGCCGGGCGTTTTTTTGCGTTTTTTTTGCTTTCTTGTTTACCAAGCCTCTCCAGAATGGTATTGCCCTCGCTGTTAATAGTGCATTAACATAAGGCTTGCCACCTCGCCTGTGCTTTACTTTTTCATCATCACTCAAACTTGGCTCTTTTTGCAAACTTGAAACCTGAATATGCCTGACAGCCTCGACCGCCTGACCAAGTTCCTGCGCTTGCGCCGTATCGGTGTGCGGCTGGCCATCAGCTATGGTTTGCTGTTGATTTTATTCAGCATCGTTTTATTGTTGCCAATTTCACAAATTCGCAACATGACTGCGCGCAATGACAAATTTGTCCGCAAAGAAGTGCAAAGTCTCTTGTATGTACAAGAACTGAGTATCTCCACAGAAAATGTAGGCCGGGCCTTGTTGCAATTTCTCACTGTTCCTTATGAGCAACGTGTGCCTGAATACACCATCGTTGATGAAAAAAACCGCCAGATTGATCGCCTGATCGCGTCCCTGGAAGCCTTGCTCAGCGATGATGAACAGTTAAAAAGCCTGAAGCTCCTCAAGGAAAAACGCAGTGTTTATAATAAATATTACCTGGATACCGTCAACCAGTTGGAAGAAGAAGGCCAGGAAGCAGCCAAAGCCAGTTTCATCAAACAGGTAAAACCAGCACTCGATGCCTTGCTGGATCAATCAAAAAGTTTCCTCAAGCGCGAGCAAGAGCTGATCCTGGCCCAGCAGGCACAAGCACAGCAGGAACTGGAAAGAACCGGCATGCTGGTCGCAATCCTGTCCGTCCTGGGCGTTATCATGGCAGCCATACTGGCCTGGCTGACTACCCGCAGTGTCGTCAAACCACTGGCGCGGCTGGAAGCCAGTGCCCGGCAGATTGCCAGGGGCGATTACCAGACCCGCTTCATCCCCAGTAAAACAGAAGAAGTGGCAAGAGTGGGTGAGGCACTCAACACCATGGCCGAGGCCATAGGCATACGCGAACAAACCGTGGAGCGGCTGGCGTATTACGATAGCCTGACTGGTTTGCCCAACCGCACCCTGCTACTGAAAACGCATGAAGGCCAGGGCTTGCCGCATCAGGGTTTCATCCTCATGGACCTGGCACGCCTGAAAGTCATCAATGAGACCCTGGGTTTTGATACGGGTGATACGGTCATCTCGGATATAGCTTTACGCCTCAGGAAAGTGATCGATAACGGTAGTAATACAGGCAAGCCCTGGCTGGCCAGGCTGGCTGGTGGTGCATTTGCGATACTTTGTGCTGACAGTTCCAAAGCCAGTATTGAAGACTTGCATCAGCGCATCGATGCCGCCATGGCCGCTCCCGTCAAATGCGGCAGCCATTCAGTCGATGTCAGCCTGGTATATGGCTTTGCCATCACCGCTGGCACTCCCCTGCCCCTGATGACCCTGGCCAGAAACGCCGAAGTCGCCCTGTATGCAGCCAAACGCAGCGCCAATGCATCTGCCTGGTATACCGATGCACAGGAAGCATCGCGCCTGACCCACCTCAGCCTCTTGTCTGATTTGCGTTCTGCAGTCAGGGAATCAGAATTGCAGATGTGGCTGCAACCCAAACTATCCCTGACAACAGGCAAAGCCTACGGTTTTGAGGCACTGGTACGCTGGCAACATCCTGTACGTGGGTTTATTTCCCCCGCAGAGTTCGTGCCCTTTGCCGAACGTACCGGTTATATCGGCATGCTGACGATGTGGATGCTGGAGCAAGCCATCGTCACCCTCAAGAACTGGCAAGACAAATATCCCGGCCAGACCATTGCTGTCAATGTCAGCACCCATGATTTACGCGACACCAGTTTCCCTGACCAGATAGCGGCACTATTGCGCCAGTATGATCTCAACCCCAAACTGTTGAAGCTCGAAATTACCGAGAGCGGCATCATGGAAGACCCCGGCAGCACCATAGAGTTGCTGAACCGCCTGCGTGCCATAGGCCTGGATTTGTCCATCGATGATTTTGGTACTGGTTATTCTTCCCTCTCTTACTTGCAACGCCTGCCCGTCAGTGAACTGAAGATAGACCGCAGCTTTGTCACTGACATCGACAAACTGCCTGCTACTCAGGGGCTGGTAAAAGCCATTATAGAAATGGGCCATGGCCTGGGCTTGAGCGTGATTGCCGAAGGCATAGAAACCGCCGCCGAACGGGAAAGCCTGCGCCAGCTTGGCTGTGATTCCATGCAAGGCTATTTTGCCAGCAAGCCCCTGTATGGTGAACCCTTGCAAAAATGGCTGGCCAGCCTGTCGACTCATTAGGCCTATGCAAGCACCTGCGTTTCCTGTTGATGAAGCACTACGCCTGCAAACCCTGCATGCCTGCGCCATCCTTGACACACCTGCCGAAGAACGCTTTGACCGCCTGACCCGGCTGGCCCGCCATATGTTCCAGGCCGACATGGCACTGATTTCCCTGATTGATGCTGACCGTCAATGGTTCAAATCCAAACAGGGTCTGGATGCCATTGAAACCCCGCGGAATATCTCTTTTTGCGGCCACGCCATACTCAGCCCGGACATCCTGCATGTGGCAGATGCCAGCAAAGACCCGCGTTTTGCCGACAACCCCATGGTGTGCCAGGAGCCGCATGTACGTTTTTATGCGGGTGCGCCTTTGCATGCGCGCAATGGCCAGCGACTTGGTACCCTGTGCATCGTCGGCAGTGAACCCAGAACACTGAGCAAGCAGGATTTACATGCCTTGCGCGATCTTGCCGATTGTGTGGAACGTGAATTTTTCCGCGAAGAACAACAAAGGCAGCATCATGCCTTGCTGGCCCTGACCACCATCACCTCCCTGTCCTACCAGGACCCGGACACCGCTTTGCAACAAACCCTGACCATGGCCTGCGACTATCTGGGCATGACACATGGGCAGATAAGCCGCTTGCAAAATAACGGGAAAGAAGCACTGCTATATCAATCTGGAACACCCATGCCCGGGAGTATGCAAGCCAGGCCAGTTCACCTGCCCACAGCCGCAAGCCAGGGCCTCATCCATGCCGCCAATCTGGCAGAAAGTGTATACCGCCAGCAAGACTGCTTCGCAGAATATGGCGTGCAAAGTTTCATAGGCTTGCGCCTGCATATCAATGACAAGGAAGATGCCGCGCTGAGTATCTGGCATACCCAGCCCAGACTATTCCCGTTTTCTGACGTGGAAACAGAATTTGTACGCCTGCTGGCAGACTGGGTCAGCGGCGTCATGAAAAGACAGGAACTGGACCGGCAGTTGCAAAGACAACGCGCCCTCAGTGATGCCATTGCCATGGCCCAGGCTTTATTCATACGCGAAACCGACCAGGAAAAAGGCTTTGTATCGCTGCTGGCCGCAATCCTGAAACTGACGAATAGTGCCTATGGCTTTATTTGCGAAGTCAAAAACAAAAGTGCCAGCAACCCTGCCCTGAAAAGCATGATGCTGGCCTGGAACACCGCAACAGAACACATCAGCAGCATCAGCCTGGAAACAGAAGCGAGAGATGCCGCCTGCCTGCAACTGAAATCCAGATATGGCAGTGCGCTCCAGGCGGCCCGCTCAGTCATCGACAATGCCCTGCCTGCAGATGCACTGGACCAGGTTTTCCCTGCACATTTCGAGGCATTGCACAGTTTCCTGTGCATCCCCGTGCAATATGATGGTGAACTGATCGCCCTGGTTGGCATCGCCAACAGAAGCGAGGGATATGATCAGCACATCCGCGAATTTTTAAACCCCTTGTTCAGCACCCTGGGCCAGTTGATCAGTGCTGCACGCGTGCAAAAGCAAAGGCGCGAAACCGAGCGCCAGTTGGCCAATGTCATCAAGGGCACCAATATCGGTACCTGGGAATGCAATATTCTCACTGGCGAAACCATCTATAACGAACGCTGGGCAGAGATGCTGGGCTATACCCTGGCAGAACTGGAACCCACCACGGTTGATACCTGGCTCAATCTATGCCATCCGGAAGATCTGAAAATCACCAGCGGCATGATAGAGCAGCATTTCAGGGGTGAAATCGAATACTTTGATCTCAAGAGCCGCATGCGCCACAAGGATGGCCACTGGATCTGGATACATGACCGCGGCTGTGTCGTCAGCTGGGGGCCAAATGGCGAGCCACTGATCATGTCAGGCAGCCACGCCGACATCACCAAGCAAAAAGCAGCCGAGGCGGAGCTCGCACATACTTATGAATTGCTGGAAAAGTCCAATGCCGCTGCCCGCATAGGCACCTGGGATTTTGAAGTCAAGTCACGCAGACTGCACTGGAGTAAAGTGACCCGGCAAATCCATGATGTAGATGACGATTATGACTGCACTGTCGATAGCGCCATCGCCTTTTACAAGGGTGAAGAAAGCCAGCAAAGAATTCGCGACTTGTTCATCAGGGCGGTGCGTGAAGGTGCTTCCTTTGATACTGAGTTCCGCATCCTCAGTGCACTTGGACATGAACGCTGGGTACACGTCGTTGGCTTCCCGCAATTTGAAGACGGTGTCTGCGTACGTGTGTATGGTACTTTCCAGGATATCAGCGAAAGAAGAGCCGCAGAAGAAAAGCTGCGCGACCAGGCTGCGCATACCAGCGCCATACTGGACAATGTGCTCGACGGCATTATCACCTTTGATGAAGACTATCATATCCTCAGTGCGAACAATGCCGCCGTCCATATTTTTGATTATGATGCGGATGAATTGCCCGGCAAGAATATGCGCCTGCTCATTCCCAATACGACTGAAGATGGAGATCACGATACCCAGCAGCAGGATATATCCGTCATACAGAGCATCATAGGCACCAGCCTTGAAGTCGAGGCAAGCCGTAAGGATGGCAGCAAGT
Source organism: Undibacterium pigrum (assembly GCF_003201815.1). GTDB lineage: Bacteria > Pseudomonadota > Gammaproteobacteria > Burkholderiales > Burkholderiaceae_D > Undibacterium > Undibacterium pigrum. The sequence goes on along the minus strand of NZ_QJKB01000004.1, from coordinate 260,510 downwards.
TCCCGCTGGATTTGTCAGTCTCCACGCTCAGCCGTCAGGGCAAACCCCTGTTCATTGCACTCATGCGTGACATCACTGAACGCAAGCGCACAGAAAAAATCAAGAATGAATTCATTTCCACGGTCAGCCATGAATTGCGCACGCCATTGACTTCGATTTCCGGTGCACTGGGCTTGATTTCTGGCGGTGTATTTGGCAGTTATTCAGACCGCATGAAGCAGATGATTGATGTCGCCAATAAAAATTGCCAGCGCTTGACTTTCCTCATCAATGATTTGCTGGATATGGAAAAACTCAGCGCCGGGAAAATGGTGTTTCGCCTGGAGACAAGCAAACTCAGCGAGCTGCTGCATCAGGCAGTGGAGTCTAACCAGACCTTTGGTACTGCACGCGGCGTATCCCTGCGCTTATCAAAACCTGTCCCGGCACTGAACATCACCGTCGATACCCAGCGCTTCATGCAAGTCTTGTCTAACTTGTTGTCAAATGCCATCAAATATTCTCCTGAAAATGATGTGGTCCAGATAGAAGCAGGACAAAGGGGCAAGAAAGTACGCATCAGTGTCATCGACCATGGTGTTGGCATCCCGCATGAATTCCGCGACAGGATATTCCAGAAATTTGCCCAGGCTGATTCTTCCGACACCCGCCAGAATGGTGGCACCGGGCTAGGTCTGGCCATCACCCGTGAGCTGGTAGAAAGAATGGGCGGTGATATAGGTTTTGAATCCATGCCAGGGCAAGCAACCAGGTTTTACATCGATTTACCCATCAATACCTGAATCCCCATATAAGACAGGAGCACGGATGTATATAGGAGAACTCGCGCGCCTGGCAAACGCCTCGGCAAAAGCCATACGCCTGTATGAAAACCTGGGCTTGCTTGGTCAGGTGCAACGTCTGGGGAAATACCGGATTTATACAGAGAGAAATGTCTTGCAGGTGCAGTTGATAAGGCAAGCGCAAAGCCTGGGCTTTCGCCTGTCAGAACTGGCACCCATGCTTCATGCAGCGCATGGAGAACCAGACTGGGCATTGATAGCCCAGCATTTGCACGAAAAGCGTGCAGTCGTGAAAACTGAAATTAAAAAACTTCATGCGCTTGATGCCTGCCTGCTGCAAATGCAGGCAGAAATCCACGACTGCCTGCAGGCGCAACTTACAGCACAACAAGCTGCCTGCACCAGTTTCCCTGTCAATCAACATGTAGATTGATATAGCTTGACTCTGCCCCTAGGGGCAAGGTGCACACTGTAGCCAGGTTCATCAATTTGGATACAGTATGCAAAAAAAACGTGTGTTAGTCATTGCCAGCCATCCCAGCGGCAATAGTTTTGGTTCTGATCTCGCCGACATCTACGTGCAGGCAGCCCGCACAGCAGGACATGATGTGCAGATATTAAGGCTGGATCAGTTGGTGTTTGATCCCATCTTGCATCAAGCCTATAAAGTCATACAGCCTCTGGAGGCCGATCTGCAAATGGCACAGGAGTCCCTGCTATGGGCCGAGCACCTTTGCTTTGTCTTTCCCATCTGGTGGGGAGGCGTGCCTGCACTATTGAAGGGATTTCTGGATCGTGTCTTGCTGCCAGGCTTTGCGTTTAAATACCATCCCGGCAAAAGCTTTCCTGAAGGCTTGTTGAAAGGCCGCTCAGCCCATTTGCTGATCACCATGGATACACCACCCTGGTTTTTTGGCCTGTATTACCGTGCGCCGGGCATACATCAAATGAAGCGTACTGTCCTTGAGTTCTGCGGTATCAAACCTGTGAGCACACTGAGCCTTGGGCCGGTCATCAATTCGCAGCCAGCGCAAAGGCAGAAATGGATAGACAAGACAGTGGCTCTGGCAAGACGCCTATAAACCTAGACCGCCCGCCAGTGTCGCAAAACGCACATGTAAGGTTTTCAATTGCGCTATTGTAAAGAAAGCTCTACCATGGGATTGCCTTAAAGGCATTTCAAAAATGCACTCTCATCTTGCAGCAGATAAACTCAGGCGGGTCATTCATGCGCATCAGGAAAAATGTTCATTTTCACATTTACATCTCTTATTTTTTCACAGGCCTGATACTCATCTTTGCCATTGCCATGGGCACAGTGTTGTTCATGCGCATGAGTAAAATCATCCTGGCCCAGGCCAACACCAGCTATGCCCTGATAGGCAATGAAGTTGCCAGCAATGTCAAAGACATCTATGAGCCAGTCCGTAACCAGACTGAAATTCTGGCGCAGTCACACCCCATCTCAGGCAAGAACCTGAACGAACGCCTGACCCATGTCAATTATCTGGCCAAGGCCATCATCAGCGTCAAATCTGCTACCTCTGCCTATGTCGGTTTTGCCAATGGAGAATTTTTTCTTTTGCGTCAGTATGCCAAGTCCAATGGCAGCAAGGGCATTTTCAAGGCACCAGAAAAAACAGCCTGGATAGTGCAAAGCACCAGCCTGGATGCAGGTAAATTGCAGGAGCATGTAGTCTATCTGGATGACAGGCTCAATGAAATCGAACGCCAGCCTGTTCCCCTGCGTAACTATGACCCCCGCGTGCGCGGCTGGTATGAAACCGCCATGAAAACACCCAGCCAGGCCCATGTATCCGAACCCTATTACTTTTTCACCACCGGCCAGATAGGCGTCACCTATGCACAAAAAATCGTTGATGCTGATGCAGTCGTAGGCATAGACATAGAATTGCCAACCATTCATGAAACCATCAGGAACAGCAGCATCACCCCATCCACCAGAATGGCGCTGATAGACCGCAAGGGCCAGTTACTGGCCTGGCAAAATGGCAAACAGACTATCTACAAACCACAAATTGCCACGCGCCTGGATGGCACGCAAAGCATGCCTACCTTGAAAGAGCAAGATGCACCGGTACTCAATAAAATAAACGACTTGGCTGATGCTGGTGGCCAGAGTAGCCAGGCTCTGGACATGATAGGCAAGACCTGGGCAACTTATCAGGGCAATATACAAATCCCCGGTGGCCAGGACCTGCGCATACTGATTGCCAGCCCTCATGATGAGCTGCTCGCAGGTGTCATCAAGATGCGCAGGCAAAGCATAGCCCTGTTTGCCCTCTTGCTGGTCATAGGCCTGGCCCTGACTGTCTATTTCTCTCGCCTTGCATCCAAGCCGCTGAAACAATTGAATGACGAAGCCAGCAAGATCGCCCGCTTCGATTTCAAGAGCCCCATCAATATCCAGTCACGCATCAAGGAAATTGCCGACCTCAGTAACTCCATGCGCGGCATGAAGGCCACCATACGCTCCTTCCTTGATATCGCCAGCAGCCTTGCATCAGAAACCAATTACGATAAATTGCTGGCGCGGGTATTGAAAGAAATGTCAGAAATCACCGAGGCAAAATCCGGCATCCTCTACCTCTACCAGCCAAAAGACAAAGCCATGCAAGTGGTGCAAGCCTATGTCGATCACGAGGTGCTGGAAACCAGCAAGCAAAGCATCAGCATGGCAGATGAAAACCATCCCGTCATACAAGCCTGCAAATCACGCAGCAGTATTTGCCAGTTGCAGGCAACAGACTTGGCGCTCTACTTCAGCGCACTGCCTGCCACCGACCACACCACCACCCTGATCGCCATCCCTTTAAAAGACAGGAACAACACCCTGGTCGGTGCTATCGCCCTGGTCATCGACGATGCAAACATAGACCCAGGCAGGCAAGCCATGGCCGAGGCAGTGTCTGGCGCGGCCGCAGTCGCCATAGAAAACCAGCGCCTGATACAGGAGCAAAAGGCCCTGCTGGAAGCCTTCATACAACTGATCGCCAGCGCCATCGATGCCAAAAGCCCCTACACCGGCGGCCATTGTCAGCGCGTACCGCTACTGACAAAATTACTGGCACAGGCTGCCTGCAAGGAAACCGAAGGCCCGTTTGCCAGCTTCCAGCTCAGCGATGAAGAATGGGAAGAACTGCACATCGCCGCCTGGCTGCATGACTGCGGCAAAGTCACTACGCCAGAATACATCGTCGACAAAGCGACAAAACTCGAAACCCTGTATGACCGCATCCATGAAATACGCATGCGTTTCGAGGTCTTGAAACGCGATGCGCAAATCGATTACTGGCAAGCCGTGGCTAAGGATGATGCTGGCAATGATGCCGCAGAACTCAAGAAAAAACTCGACGACACCATCGCCCAGCTCGACAGTGATTTCGCCTTCATCGCCGAATGCAATGAAGGCGGCGAATTCATGGCACCCGACAAGATCGCCCGCATACAGGATATCGCCGGCCGCCACTGGCTAAGAACACTGTCTGACCGCATAGGCATTTCCCACGATGAAAAAGAGCGCAAAAACCGCACAACAGAACCCACGCTGCCAGTGCAAGAGCAACTGTTGAGCGACAAAGTTGAACACATCTTCACAAGGTCGCCACGCGATACCATCGCACCAGACAACCCCTGGGGCTTCAAGGTCAAGGTGCCAGAAAACCTGTACAACCGTGGCGAAGTGTATAACCTCACCGTGGCACGTGGCACCCTGTCAGAAGAAGAACGCTACAAGATCAATGAGCACATGATACAAACCATCATGATGCTGGAAAAACTGCCCTTCCCGCGTCACCTCGCCAAAGTGCCGGAAATCGCTGGTGGCCATCATGAAAAAATGGATGGCACAGGCTACCCAAAACGCCTGAACGCCGAACAAATGAGTATCCCTGCCCGCATGATGGCGATCGCCGATATCTTCGAAGCCCTGACCGCCGCCGACCGCCCCTACAAGAAAGGCAAGACCCTGTCAGAAGCCATCAAGATCATGAGCTTCATGAAAAAAGACCAGCATATAGACGCAGAATTATTCGGGCTGTTTTTGAAATCAGGTGCCTATCTGGAATACGGCAGACAGTTTATGAATCCGGATCAGATCGATGAATTTGATATCCATGCCTATGTGTGATTTTAGGTTTCGCATGCATTTTCTTTGATCAAGGGCCTCCCTGCGGAAGCCCTTGATGTTCATGCAAGCAGATTTAATGTTTCAAAACCTTATTTGCTGGCACTCGCCCTGATATAACTATTGATCAGATTCCGGTAATCAGGAATATGATTCGAGAACAGTGTACCCAGACCGATCACATCATTCCTCCAGTCACGGTGCAATTCACCGGCAACCGCAAACCAGCTCGTCAACTGCGCACCTGCTGCCTGCATGCGTTGCAGGGCAGAGTTGCGGGTGATATCGTTGAAAGTACCTGAGGCATCCGTCACCACAAACACTTCGTAACCCTCACCCAGGGCCGACAAGGCAGGGAAAGCCACACACACCTCCGTCACGACACCGGCGATGATGATCTGTTTGCGGCCTGTTGCCTTGACAGCGGCCACAAACTCTTCATTGTCCCAGGCATTGATCTGCCCTGGACGGGCGATGAAAGGCGCGTCCGGGAAAATCTCACGCAGTTCTGGCACCAGCGGGCCATTCGGGCCATCTTCAAAACTCGTGGTCAATATCGTCGGCAAATTAAAATACTTCGCCACATCGGCCAGCGCCAGCACATTGTTCTTGAACTGGTCAGGCTGGATATCGCGCACCAGCGACAGTAAACCAGTCTGGTGATCCACCAGCAGCACCACTGCATCATCTTTATTCAAACGTTTGTAGAGATCGCTTCTAATTTCTTTACTCATTTCATCTTCCTCAAAAAAGTGGGCAGGTCTGCCCAAGTACAAAAATTTTTTATTGCGCAATCCTGCCGAACTGGCCGCTTCTGAAATCCGTAAAAGCCTGGTCTATCTCGGCAGTTGTATTCATCACAAATGGGCCATGCGCCACTACTGGTTCATCAATAGGCTCACCACTCAAGAGCAGCACATGCGCATCTGATTCAGGCTGTAACAGCACATGTTCACCACCCTTGTCCAGCAAGACCATCTGCGCAGGCCCGGCCACCTGCTGACCATTCACCCTGACTGTGCCTTGCAAGACCACCAGCATGGCTGTGCGACCCGCCTGCAAATTCAGGGGCGTGGCCCTGCCCTGGTTCAGCCGCATATCCCAAACATCCATAGGCGTGTGCGTATGTGCAGGCCCATTATTAGCGGCATAGCTACCGGCAATCACCCGCAGGCACCCTGCATCGCCTGGCAAGTCCACTACAGGGATATCCCTGTTCAAAATGCCCTGATAACCTGGCGTAGTCATCTTGTCGCGTGCTGGCAGGTTGACCCACAGTTGCACCATCTCCAGCGTGCCGCCTGTGCGGCTGAATGCTTCTGAATGAAACTCGTCATGCAAGATTCCTGCGCCTGCCGTCATCCACTGCACATCACCTGGGCCTATGGTGCCGCCTGCCCCGCTTGAATCGCGGTGCTCGACTTCACCCTGATAAACAATGGTCACTGTCTCAAAACCACGGTGAGGGTGGCTGCCAACACCGCGCTGACGTTCGCCCGTCATCGGAGCGAATTGTGCAGGACCAGCGTAATCCAGCATCAAAAACGGGCTGATGTGCTGCCCCAGACTGGCATTGGAAAACAAAGTCCGCACCGGAAAACCATCACCAACCCAGTGTTGGCCGCTAGTACCGTAGATACCTAAAACTTGTTTCATGATCTTGTCCTTGCTGGTTGGACACGCTTGGTGTCGATGGAAAGAAGTTTAATTTCTTGCGAAGAATGGCGGTAGTAGGTGAAAATATGATGCAACGTTCTATTTTTAGAACGATGTTATGCATAATAACCAGGAAGAAAGATGTCCACGCCACCAGACTTGAATGACCTCTACTACTTTGCCCAGGTGGTAGACCATCGCGGCTTCGCCCCCGCCGGGCGTGCCATAGGCATACCCAAGTCCAAGCTCAGCCGCCGCATCGCAGAGCTGGAAGAACGCCTGGGCGTGCGCCTGATACAGCGTTCATCCCGCAGCTTTTCTGTGACCGAGATAGGCCAGACTTACTACAGCCATTGCAAGGCCATGCTGGCCGAAGCCAGCGCAGCGCAAGAAGCCATAGACCAGGACAAGGCAGAACCGCAAGGGGTCATACGCCTGAGCTGCCCCATCGCCATGCTGCACGCCCAGGTTGGCACTATCCTGGCCGAGTACATGGTCAGCCACCCACGCGTGACCCTGCAACTCGAAGCCAGTAACCGTCGCGTCGATGTCATTGCAGAAGGTTTTGATCTCGCCATACGCGTGCGCCCGCCACCGCTGGAAGACAGCGAACTGGTCGTCAAGGTATTAGGCACCCGCTGCTGGTGCCTGGCCGCCAGCCCCGCCCTGCTGGAGAAGCTGGGCACGCCACAACAACCCGCAGACCTGGCCAACTACCCCAGCCTGGACCTAGGCCCCGCCCGTGAAGAATACCTTTGGCAACTGGTAGGCGAACAAGGCGAACTACTGACCATGCGCCACACCCCACGCATGATCAGCGACGACATGACCGCACTACGCCAGGCTGCCATCGCTGGCGCAGGCGTCGTGACGCTGCCTGTGATGATGATGGAAGAAGAATTAAAGGATGGCCGTCTGGTACAGCTCATCCCCTACTGGACACTGAAACACGGCATCGTCCACCTGGTGTTTCCATCAAGGCGATGGATAAGACCAGCGGTGCGCAGTTTGATTGATATGCTGGATGAAAAGTTTAAGGACTTGCCGAATAATTAGAAGCGCAAACTATCTTTTGCTGTAAGGCCGACATTAGCCGCGAACAATTGCCTACATACTCATAGCGACGATTCGCGGCTGCAGCCGCTATTACTGGGGGGGGTAACATCTGATTTTTTAATTCACAACGCTGACTTAGTCACAAGGTGCAAATTTTATCCGGACACAAATAGCTTTGTTAGCTATGCGCCTCAATCGTCAAAGTCCAGACTATCCAGAGCATCACTGGCAGAACTGGCTCCAGAGATATAATGTCTGTCGCCCCAGTCACCAGGCACATCTTCCAATGCTTTTCGCAATTTACGGTCTCGTTCAGCGCTATAGATGAATAGAGTGCCTGTCACAATCAAAGCACAAGCACCAAAGTACCATTGCAAGCCCAATAAGCGATAGCCAATGACGCCAATAATTATGCCCGTGGAACAAAACGCCACCCCTAAAAAATCTTTAATTTTCATAAGCAGGTACTCACAGTAATTATCCCGTCGTGATTGCACGATCTGGGCATCCTCTCTATTATTCTAAACCAGCAGATTTTACTATTCTCCTGCGTGATTATGGCCCGCACTTGCAACAACTTTCCTGGGTATGTAAAGATAAGCAAGCACGCTGGCGACAGTATAACTTCCCAACAGCACCGCAAAAGCCGCAGGCATGCGCCATGACCAGTCTGCTGTCGCATGAAAAATCCCGCCCATGATGGCCACGCCAACCAGTGCGCCAATCTGGCGGCTGGCATTGACAGCGGCAGACGCGCTGCCAGCGTAGCGTGCTCCACATACTTGCAACACGGTGGCAGTCATTGCGGGCAAAGCCACACCCACCGAGACATTCATGACAATGACACACAGGGTAAGCAACTGCATCATCAAGGCAGATGCCATATCGCAGCTCAGTGTAGTGAGCAATATGCACAAAGCCATCAGGGCTGCGATGGCAGTGCCAAACAACAACGGGTAACGCGTGCCCACCCGTGCAGAAACCTGGCCCGACAAGAGATTACCCACCATGAAAGAAAACATCATAGGCAGCATTTGCAAACCAGTCTGGCTGGCCGTGATGTGCAATGCATCCTGAAAGAAAATCCCCAGCAAAAAAATTTGTGCAAAGGTAGAAAAACTGATCAGGAAACCTATACCGCTCGCAGCCGAAAAGGTCGCACTGGCAAACAGCGCACGTGGTAGCAAGGGATGAGTGCCACGCAGTTCTTGCACTATTAGCGCCAGCGCACTGATGAACATGCAAGCCAGCAGCCACAGGACGAGTGCAGATTGCCAACCATAAGCAGGGCCTTCGATCAGGATGAAAGTCAGGCTAACCAGCGCAAAGACCAGCAATGCATGGCTGAACAGGGACAGCGGTCTCGGGTGTGCAGGTGCTTTGGGTATCAGTTTCTTTACCATCAACACGCCCAATATCCCCAGCGGGATATTCACCATGAAGATACTGCGCCAGCCAAACTGCTGCACCAGCATGCCACCTATCAACGGGCCACTGCCGCTGGCAACACCAACCAGGGCCGACCATATGCTCAGCATTTTTGTACGCTGCTTCTGCTCCTGGAAAACATGGCTCATGAGGCTCAATGAGGCAGGCATGAACAAGGCAGCCCCGAGGCCCTGCAATAACCGCGCAATGATCAGCAAAGTACCGCTGTCAGCCATGCCGCACAACAGCGAAGCCATGATAAAGATCAGCAAACCAGCCTGGTAAGTCGTCTTTGCGCCCCATCTCTCGGCCAGGGCACCACCAATAAGCAAGAGCGAAGCAAAACTCAGGGTATAAGCATCCACTACCCACACCAGGCGACTCAGTGGCAAAGAAAAATTGCTGGCAATCGCAGGCAATGCGATATTGACCGAAGTCACATCCACCATCGCCATCATGAAACCCAGCGCCAGTGTCAGCAAGATCAAGGCCTCATCCAGCCTGCCCAGGCGCGGGCTGCCTGTCACTGCTACGGCCCCCTCCAATGTCTTGCATTCATGCACCAGATTGATACCACCCTGCCCACCACTTAGCCTGCTCATGAGAATCCCTTTTCGATAAACCTGGGAACATGGTAGTTGCCTTGTGTGATGCAGTAAATACGCATAAGATAAGCAGTCTGATGCAAAAATGCATCACTACAGGACTTACGCAAAACCGCCCCAGCTGCGTTGCAGCGCCTAGCCGTACTAAAGTACTGTCGTCGTTGCTGGCGCCTTGCTGGGACAATTTTGCGTAAGTCCTGACCAAATGTGAACACTGGAGTGGCTTCATAAATCATGGATTGGGACGACACAAGAATTTTTCTGGCGATTTACAGAGCAGGCACCCTGCGCAGTGCAGCGGCGGCACTCAATATCGACCAGGCCACCGCAGGCAGGCGGCTGGCTGCGCTGGAACAGGCTTTGAATGCGCGTCTGTTCTTGCGCACGCCTTCAGGCTATGTGGCAACACCGGCAGGCGAGCATGCACTGGCCGCCGCCGAGATGATGGAAAAAGCCTCCGACAAACTGCAACGCGAAATCGCCGGGATAGATAACCGCCTCTCAGGCGTGGTGCGCGTAGCCACGTCAGACACCATGGCCAGCCACTTCGTCATCCCCGCCATGAAAAAGCTGCACGCCGCCCACCCCGATATCCGCATCGTGCTGAGCACCGCAACACAACTGAGCAACCTCACCCGGCGCGAAGCCGACATAGCCGTGCGCCTCGTCAGGCCCACCGACCCCGACCTCATAGCCCGCCACCTGACCAAACGCAAGCTGGGCCTGTTCGCAGCAAAATCCTACCTGGAAAAACACGAAGTAACAGCAGACAGCAAGGGCCTCGACGGCCACGACATCATCACCTACCAACACCGCATAGTCCCCCGCCACGCAGAAAAAATCTGCGGCCTACCCATCGCCAACGCCCGCGTCACCATGGAAGTCAGCAGCGCCATGATGATGCTGGAAGCCACGCGTGCAGGCATGGGCATAGCAGAACTGGCTGTCCACCTTGCAGAGAACGATCCACTACTCACCCGTCTTTGGCCAGAGAGGGAGGATAGCTACGATGTATGGCTGGTGATGCATGGTGACCTTGCGCGCACTGCGCGGGTCAGGGCTGTTGCTGATGCGATTGTTGGGTGTTTTACGTGGAAAAAGAACGGTTAAGCGGCAAACAAGAAAAACTCTAAGCTTATCAAAGGTTATCGACGATATGGCCTCGCCCTCCTTATATTCCTTCGGGGATCAAAAATAGTGCGTAGAGGATAGCTAGAAGTTAATATTTGTCAAATCACCACAGAACAAACTTGACAATATAATCACACTCAAGGCAGGATGGATAATGTGATCCCGCGGAGGGAATATATTCAAGAAATCTTTGAATGCGCGCGCACTCCTTCTCCGTGCTCGACATGACTACTGGCGATAATTTTTTAAAGCACGAATTATTCAGAGTGTCCTCAAAGTGAATGCTGCGATAGGATAGTTTTTACTAATAATAAGAAAATACAATGCACGTAGCACTTATTTTAAAAACCTTTATTCACTTATAGAGCACATCCTAGGAGAAAAATGAAGAATTCGAACGCACAGAACCATTCCGCGGAAGCTGCTGCATTAGGTTTTACTTTCAAACGTTTTATGCACTACGTGCCCTTCTAGAACAACCCCATGATGATGCTGCGGTGTGCATAGAGCAATTGGATGATGTAGAAGTGCGTACAAATGGCCAGTCTCTACTCACTCAATTAAAACACTCTATATCAACGGCCCCGAATCCAGTAACAATAAAATCCAAAGCACTCTGGAAAACATTAAAAGTATGGATTGACGTTCTTCCAAGATTAGTCATAACAGAAACGAAATTCCAACTTGTTTCTGTTGCGCCACTTGGCAAAGATTCTTTACTTTCTGCATTGATTGATGAAAATCTAGATAGAACCTCTCTACACGACGCACTTGTTAACGAGGCGAATAGAGTTATCACAGATCGTAAAAATGCAGAGTCATCTGGTAAGAAAGGGCCTTTGCCGCACGCAGATAGATTCCAAGAATGTCAAACGTTCCTCAATTTACCTGAAAATCAACGGAAACTAATTCTAAAACGAACAAGTATTCGTGCCGGCACACAAAAAATTAGTGAGATAGAAAATCAAATATCGGCATTACTCATAAACTTTCCTCCAGAAATGCGTGAGCAAATTGCACGTAAATTGCTTGAGTGGTGGGATTTGCAAATGATATTTAGCTTATGTGGGAAGCGCGAGAAATTCATTAATAAAATAGAGGTTCAAACAAAAATAGCTGAAATCGCGGGCGAAATTGAAAGGGATGAACTGCTACCTGATTTCGAAACGGCCATACCACCAAACGAATATCAGTCAGACTCTATGCTGGCTAAACAAGTTGAATTAGTTAATGGAAAAAAAAGTGACCTTCAATATGCAATAAGAGAAGAATGGCGTGCACGCTCCCAACGACATAAGTGGTTGAATGAACGATTGGATATGGGAATGCGAATACAAAAATATGATCAGATTTTAGAAGAAACTTGGTCGGATAAACATATTCGAATGATTGAGGATTGCGAAAACAGTGACGAAAATGAAAAACGTCGCCTCGGGTTGGAGCTATTACGTTGGGTACATGAGCATGCTAACAAAGAAGTACAGCCATTCGCGAACAACTGGAACTCCCCATACTACATTCGAGGAAGTTATCAAGTTCTCGCCATTAATTTAAAGGTAGGATGGCATCCAAATTTTAAAAATTTGTTAGGTAAAAATTCATGATTTTGGCACATGATATGTTCGCAGAGACTAACCCTGCATTTTGCGCTGTCGTTTTAGCCGCATTTTGTAAATCATACCAAAGTCTCAATGATCAAGCACCGACTTTACTCTTGGCCTATCCGGTTCTTCCCATTGTCATGTCAAACGATCTTACTGACACATTTGCAGGAACCAATAAAAGTACAGGCATGCTGGAGTGGATACATCGCAATCCTCAAATTCTAATTGGAATTGCGAAGCGGGTAAATGCAACGTTGCCTTTGACGACTGATGCGATTCAATTCGGATGTCTTATTCAATTACTTAAGGTAAATAATGATGGATCAATTTCTTCAACGAATAAGAGCATCCCAAAAGCCGCAATACAGAGCTCCATCGAATCAAATTTAAAGAAAGCTCGATTAATTGGTAGTTGGTTTGCAGGCATCGGCTCCGCTCGTGCGGTTATGGAAGCTTTAGGAGTGTCGATATGACGCGTTGGAACGTAAAAACAATTTTTTTCCTCGGAATTGAAGACCAGTTTAGTGAAATCCCTCTTGATGTGGGACAAGTCAATATCATTACTGGTGCGTCTGGGACAGGGAAATCGGCTGTAATTAAAGCTCTTGACTATTGCCTAGGCTCGTCCAAATGTGTGCTTCCTATATATGTCCGTCGTCATTGCTTAGCGGTTGGTATGAAATGGGTTCGCAATTCAGATGAAATAATAGTCTGTCGTAAAATTCCACCGATTGGTCAAAACACAAGTGATCACATGTACGTAAGCTCGGGAAAAAATCTTCCTTTACCGAAAATCATCGAACAGTTTGAAGGACGTACAACTGTCGAAGCGGCAAAAGGGATTCTTGAGCGAGCATTTGGCATTGATGACACTGATAAACAATCACCGCAAGGTTCAGAATTATTGGGGCGAGCAACTATACGCCATGTCACTCCGTACCTATTCGTAACCAAAGAGGTAATAGATAGCGAAACAGTTTTATTACACGGTTTAAACGACCCAAAAAAATCAAAAGCGATTATTGCTACCCTCCCATTCTTTCTAGGCGTAAATAACAGTTCAATTACCGCAGCGGAGGCGCGACTACGTCAACTTCGCAAAGCGTTTGAAACTGAAAACTCTAGAGAAAAAGCTCGCAGATCAAATCAAAGTCTTTTAAAGCAAAGAACTCAAATATTGCTTGCAGAAGCACGTGATATCGGACTCATTTCTGAAATACCTGATGACGCTGATGAAAAGGAGCTTGTAAATCTACTTCAAGAAACTGTTGGAAATCAATCAAAACAATTGCAATACCCAGCTGATGGTGACTTAAAAGCATTGTATGAAAAACGCCGCTTAGTATTAACAGAGCTCAATCAAAAAAAGAGGATTTTTCAATCAACAACTATTGCATCTAACGAGTCACAAGGCTATCAGAATGCAGTGAGTCGGCAACTTGAAAAATTACGTATAGCTGAGCATCTAAATTTATCGGATATCCCTACTGAGTGCCCAGTATGTCATGCCCATACTGAAATAGGAATTGTAACGGCACAAGCATTAAAAGCCACGCTTGAAACCATCCGCTCCGAAAATAGTTCAGTCGAGCGAATCCGCCCCCAACTTGATGAACAATTAAATGCCACAAGTGAAAAAATTCAATACTTAAGCATCGAATTAAGAAAGTTAGACGCTGGGATTGCATCAATGTTGGCGAGTCTTCAAGACTCGAAACAATTAATGGACCTCGCGCAAGTACATGCATATTTTCGAGGAAAAGTTAGTTATTTTCTCAACACTATAGATGATAAATTACTGACGCCAGGCAAAGATTTGAGCGACTTGAGCAATGAAATTTCAGAGCTAGAATCGATAATTAACAACGACAGTCACCGAATACGATTAAAAAGAGCTGAATCAGTTATTTCACGAAATGCAACCGAAATTTTTGAAAAACTTCCTAAAGAAGAACCATGTCTAGGTGCCGAACTACAGTTCTCATCTCGTGAGCCCAAAATAAACTTAATAGAGCCTGATCCAAAAGGAGCAATTCTTAATATGGCAGACATCGGCTCGGATCAAAACTATTTAGCGGTCCACATCGCCTTAGCATTCGGATTGCAAAGATACTTCGAAAAAGCTCGTTCGCCAGTTCCTGGACTAATAGTCTTAGACCAGCTTAGCCGTCCATACTTCCCTAATCATGATAGATCAAGCGATGAAGAGATTGATGAAAATGACGATTTAGAAAAATCGGATCCAAATACGACAAGTAACTCGACAGGCAGCGACGTAATTCAAATCAATTCAGATGACGAAGACTTTTATGCAATGAAAAACCATATTGATTTTTTGTTCAGCGAGGTCGCGGCACGAAGTGGTCTTCAGGTTCTTTTAATAGAGCATGCTTACTTTAAAGACGATCCTCGCTATGTTCAAGCAACTAAAGCACGCTGGACACGTGCATCAGGATTAGCCCTAATACCCAAAAACTGGAAACGGAGACAGGACTCAAAATGATTTTATTTAATAACTTCGTTTCTAAATGCCGCAATAAATTTCCAGAGATTTGACGAAATTAATTTTTGAGAAATATGAAAATTAATTGGGATAAAATGAAAAATTTAACGCTACCGAAATGAACCACCTCAGTCCTCCCTAACATCGCATGCAACAGCACATTGCACCCCGCATCCAGGTGTTCTGATTTCACATTTTCAATTTCATTATGACTGATACCATCCTTGCAGGGCACGAAGATCGTGCGGATGCGGCGAGTCTGACTGTGTAGATAATGTCGACTGGATACATCTGGGCAAGCAGCAACGGGCTAAAACCAAGCCCAGGCCGCCATCACTATTGAATAAATCAGGCCTGTTGATCATGCCCCTTAGACATGCCCCTCCGTTTCACATAGGAGGCGCATGTTTGAGGTGTCTGCGGTGGAGACTATACAGTTATCAGCCACCGAAGGACTGGAGGCCATACTGAACTCACATACGGCGTCTGTTCAGGCGTCGAGCAACAATAATGGAGTCATGTGAACGCAGTTGGCTTTTTAAGTCTTGCTGACCGGAATAAAATCAGACAGCATGAGCTTGCCAAATTCTTCAAGCAAGGCTTTTTCGGCATTCATAAAAGTACGGTCAAGTACACTGGTAACTGTCTGTTCTACCGGACAATCAGGGTGATCATCTGCTGCACCCATGGCGTAGATCGCAGGGCGGTCAAGGGCCAGATAGATGTCAAGCACACTGAGCTTTTTCAGATCCGCAATGACTTCCCAGCCACCGCCTCTCCCCTGTGTGGAGCGTACATAGCCGGCATTTCTCAAACCCGACATGGTGCGTCTTACGACGACGGGATTGGTTTTGAGCATTCTCGCAATGTCTTCTGAGGTAGCAGCCCCCTGGCGGCCATAGATATGTATCAGCACATGTAGCATGCGCGCCAGTCGGTAATCGAGTCTCATCTTTATGTCCATTGCCAGTAACTTGATGCGATATCGTAACATATAGAGTTGCAGTATATTTTTTTACATGATATCGTAACTTTAAACATTGCAATATAAGAAAATTACTGCACCGCTTCCCCTCGCGAATGGGAATGCAGTGCGTACCATCTATGAAGTGCTTATGACTAACTTGACATATCGCCAGTTGCAAGCGAACGGCATCACTATGAATGTTGCAGAACAGGGTGAGGGGCCGCTTGTTTTGCTGTGCCACGGTTTTCCGGAGACTTCTTATGCCTGGAGGCACCAGATTCCGGCACTGGCGGCTGCCGGATATCATGCTGTCGCGCCTGACTTGCGTGGCTATGGTGGATCAGACAGGCCAGCCAGGGTGGATCAATATACCTTGATGCATCTGGTGGGCGATATGGTCGGGCTTCTCGATACTCTTGGTGCTAAAGACGCCGTGATCGTTGGAAATGACTGGGGAGCGACACTGGCATGGCAGGCAGCACTGATGCGACCCGACCGTTTTCGCGGCGTGGTTGGAATCGGCGTGCCGCTGATGGGGCAGCCACCCATGCCACCTACAAAATTATTCCCGCAAACGACCGGGGAACTATTTTATACCCTGTACTTTCAGGATGAAGGTGTGGCAGAGAAGGAATTTGAAAAAGACATCGCAAGCACCTTACGCAAAATACTCTGCGCAGCATCCGCTACAGCAGGAAGTGATGAGCAAGGCCAGGCCGCAGCTAATCCCTTCAGCATGGTGTCGCGTGCCAAAGGCTTGCTTGCATCACTGCCTTTACCTCTGGATTTACCGACATGGCTTTCACAAGCTGATCTGGATGAATATGTTAAAGCGTATGCCATCAGTGGCTTTCGCGGCGGCTTGAATTTCTACAGGAATCTGGATAGAAACTGGGAATTACAATCTGCACTGGCGGGAATGCAGGTGAATGTACCTGCACTATATGTAGCAGGTGAAGCAGATGCGGATTTGAACATGCCAGGCATGGAAGAGGTCATCGCAAACATGCCTGCACTGGCACCTATGTTACGCGACTGTATAAGGATACCTGAGTGTGGTCATTGGGTGCCACAAGAAAAACCTGAGGTCGTCAATAAAGCGATTATTGATTTTTTGCGTGAGCTTTAAATAGCAAAAAATTTCCACTTTTCGCCATTGCAACTCACAAAAATAATGCTCGCTGTAAAACTGGTTCAGATCTAAGATCTTCCAGTTTTGTAGCGAGCATAGTTTCAAATCCTGCATAAATCACTTCAGATGTAATACTTCACCACTACAGCCGTCCCCCAACTTTGCATACTCAGCAATGATGAACGATCTGTACTTGGTTAAACATTCAAGCAAGTTCTGCCTGCACTATCATTAACTTTTACAATCACCAGAAATGACAAGCTTTATCTTATTTTCATATTCCATTTCCCATGCAAACCTTTCTACTTCGTTTGCCTGAATAGCCAGCCTCTTTGAAGTCAGTGCGTCTTGTGCTTGTAACAGACATTTATCGGTTGATGGGCTATTTTTGTCCAGCATTGATAGTTCTTGAGCGGTGATTTTATAAGCTTTTGATTTAAGTATTTCCAGCACCTTTTCCTCAGCCACTTTTTCAGCCTCATCATTCTCAGCAAGTTTCTTTACTGGTGCTTCGAAGCACTCGGCTTCCTCAATTTTATTGACATACCAGCTTGTTCCAGAATCAAATGTTCTTAACCAGGCAACCTGCTTCCCTGCATAACCGCCAAAGGAATTTTTGGAGTTGACTTCAAGGCAGGCGCGATTTTTGTAGACATATGATTCTCCCCATTTCGCCGAATCGGGGTCTTTGAGTTTTTCACGAACTGCCCTTCGCATGGCAGTATCAAAAGTTGTGCTATCGCAGGCGCCAAGACAGAGAAGCATTGCTACTAACAGTAATTTAGTCTTCATACTCACTAATCATCCAGAATTGAAATAGTTACCCATACTACACAAAATATATTCATATTCTGAAGATCAAGCCGTATCAAAAATAAATATTTATTTATTAATACCGTGAAATAAAGATCATCACAAGAGAGGAATTCAAAAATAATGTTAAATTCATACGAATTCCTCGATCAAAAAAAATGCAGCAGACACTTTTGATAAATCAGGAATTTAGCAAAATCTGTTTAAGTAAAATAAATTACCCCACCACCCCAGCCCTCCCCAGCATCGCATGCAACAACACATTACACCCCGCCTCCAGGTGTTCTGATTTCGCATCTTCAATTTCATTGTGGCTGATGCCATCCTTGCAGGGCACGAAGATCATGCCGGAGGGGGCCAGTCTGGCGGTGTAGATGGCATCGTGGCCTGCGCCGGAGACTACGTCCATGGTGCTGTAGCCCAGGGTGGCGGTGGCTTCGCGTACGGCGTTGACGCAGTCTGGGTGGAAGGGGCATGGGGGGTAGTAGGAGACGCGTTCTACGCTGATGTTCAGGCCGCTGTCCTTGCTGGTTTTATCGACGAAGGCGAGGATTTCATTGTGCATGGTGTCGAGCAATTCGGACGATACATTGCGCAGGTCTATGCTGAATTTGACTTCGCCGGGGATGACGTTGCGACTGTTAGGGAAAACCTGCACCATGCCTACCGTGCCACGACCATAGGGTGGGTAGCGGTTGCCGATGTTAACGACTTCCTGCATGATTTTGGTAGAGATTTGCAGGGCGTCTTTGCGCAGGGCCATGGGTGTGGGGCCGGCGTGGGCTTCCATGCCGGTGACGACGCAGTCGTACCATGAGAGGCCAAGCACACCGGGGACGACGCCGATGACCTTGTCGGCATCTTCCAGCACCGGGCCTTGTTCTATGTGGGTTTCGAAGTAGGCACCGATGGGGTGCTGCCCTGGTACTTCTGTACCTTTGTAGCCTATGCGTTCCAGTTCATCGCCTACGGTTTTGCCTTCGGTGTCTTTGGCTGCATAGGCGTGTTCAAGTGTGAATGCGCCGCAGAATACGCCTGAACCCATCATGACGGGGACGAAGCGTGAGCCTTCTTCATTGGTCCAGAAGGCGACTTCGATTGGTGCTTCGGTTTCTATGTTGTGGTCATTCAGGGTGCGCACGACTTCGAGTGCGGCCAGCACGCCGTAGTTGCCGTCGAACTTGCCGCCTGTGGGCTGGGTGTCGATATGGCTGCCGGACATGATGGGTGGCAGTGCCGGGTTCTTGCCTGCCCTGCGCATGAAGACATTGCCTATCTGGTCTATGGTGACGGTGAGGCCAGCCTGTTTGGCCCAGGAGACCACGAGGTCACGGCCCTGTTTGTCAAGATCAGTCAGGGCCAGGCGTTTGACTCCGCCTTTGGGGGTGGCACCGATTTGTGCGAGTTCCATCAATGAGGCCCAGAGGCGATTGCCATTGATGCGTAGATTTGCGGTAGTCATGATAAATCCTTCTTGATAATCTCTTATGCGCGCATTCTGTTGAGCGCATGAAACATGGGTGAGAAAGATGGGCGTTTGATATAGCGCCCTGCCCCCATCTCGGCCCTTAAATCACCTTCTTTAAATACCAGCTTGCCACCGCTGATGGTGTGCGTTGGTATGCCTTTGACGGTGCGTCCTTCAAAGACATTGAAGTCGCCTTTGGAGAATTGAGTCTTGGCTGACAGTGTCTTGGTGCCATTGACATCCCACAGCACGATGTCGGCATCTGCGCCTTCGGTAATAACGCCTTTGCGTGGGTAAATATTGAAAATCTGCGCGCAATTGGCGGAAGTGACCTTGACGAATTCTGAGGGTGTCAGGCGGCCAGTGTTGACGCCCGCATCCCACAAGACCATCATGCGCTCTTCTACGCCGCCGCAGCCATTGGGTATTTTGGTGAAGTCATCCTTGCCTGCGGCTTTTTGGGCGGCACAGAAGGTGCAGTGGTCAGTCGCCGTGGTATGCAGGTTGCCGCCTTGCAGGCCTTGCCACAAAGCCTCTTGATGATGGCTGCTGCGGAAAGGTGGGCTCATGACGTGGCCTGCGGACTGGGCAAAGTCCGGGTTCTTGTAGACGCTGTCATCGACTACGAGGTGGCCTGCCAGCACTTCGCCAAACACGCGCTGGCCGTGGGCACGGGCACGGGTGATGGCGTCCAGCGATTCCTGGCAGGATACATGGACGATGTAGAGCGGCGTGTTAAGCACATTGGCAATGGCGATGGCGCGCTGTGCGGCTTCGCCTTCTACCATGGGTGGGCGTGACAGGGGGTGGGACTGTGGGCCTGTCATGCCCTTCTTCATGAGTTCTTGCTGCAGGACGTAAACGAGTTCACCATTTTCTGCATGCACGGTGGGTATGGCACCGAGTTCCAGCGCGCGGGAAAAGCTTTTTACGAGGATTTCATCATCGGCCATGATGGCGTTCTTGTAGGCCATGAAATGCTTGAAGCTGTTGACGCCATGCTCATTGACGAGCTTGCCCATGTCGGCGTGAACGCTGTCATCCCACCAGGTAACGGCGACGTGGAAGGAATAATCGCCAGCAGATTTTTCTGCCCAGCTACGCCAGATGTTGAAAGCTTCCATCAGGCTTTGTTGCGGGTTGGGGATAACGAAGTCGATGATGCTGGTCGTGCCGCCCGCCAGGCCAGCGGCTGTACCC
Organism: Undibacterium pigrum; assembly: GCF_003201815.1. Taxonomy (GTDB): domain Bacteria; phylum Pseudomonadota; class Gammaproteobacteria; order Burkholderiales; family Burkholderiaceae_D; genus Undibacterium; species Undibacterium pigrum. The sequence goes on along the minus strand of NZ_QJKB01000004.1, from coordinate 240,018 downwards.
GTAAAGAAATCATCTTGCGTGACCGTGCCCATGAATGGCAATTGCATATGGGTGTGCGGATCTATGCCGCCGGGCATGACGTAGAGGCCGCCAGCGTCTATGATTTCTGCACCGGCAGGTGCTTCGAGGTTGTCGCCTACGGCGATGATCTTGCCATTGTCGCAAAGGACATCGGCTTTAAATTCGCGGTCTGCGTTGACGACAGTGCCGCCGCGTATCAGGATGGTCATGGCAGTTCCTTCGTTAATTCATTGGGTGTGTAAATCACAGGGGTCGTTTCTCGCAGGTTGGGCATCGCTTTATCTGCCCAACACTCGGCTTTCAAAAACGTATACGTTATTTCAGGCCCAGTGTTGGGCTGGTGAAGCGTAGCCCAACCTACATCGTCAACACCTACTCCGTGATTTCGCACATTCAAAATTCAAACCTTCTTACCACTCATCAAACCCATATACACGACACCGGACAAGGCGAGGCCGACGAACCAGGCGTAGGTGTAGATGGTTTTTAATACTTCTGGAATAGCCGGGAAACTGGCAGGGAAAGCCGCATTCAAAAAACCCGGGATATTCGGCAAGACGCCGATCACAAAAGCGATCACGGCTGCCATGTTCCAACCATTTTTATAGCTGTACTTGCCTTCATCCTGGTACAGGGCTGCGACATCAATTTCTGTCTTGCGGATGAAGTAATAATCAATGATCAAAATACCGGCGATGGGGCCAAGCAAGGCGGAATAGCCGATCAGCCAGGTAAAGATATAGCCCTGAGTGGATTCCAAAATCTTCCACGGCATCATGATGAGGGCGATGGATGCGGTGATATAGCCACCGGTCTTATACGAGATCAGCTTGGGGTTCAGGGCTGAGAAATCATATGCCGGGCCAACAAGGTTGGCGGCCAGGTTGACGGATACCGTGTCTATCAGCAAGATCAGCAAGGCGATCAATACGGCAATGCCCGTCATGCGGCTGGCGAGGTCTACTGGGTCCCACAGGGCTTTGCCGTACAAAACCACGGTTGCAGAAGTGACGATCACGGCCAGCAGCGCCAGCAAGCCCATGGGTGCAGGCAAGCCTATGGTCTGGCCGAGTATCTGGTCTTTTTGTGATTTGGCGAAACGGGTAAAGTCAGGGATGTTCAAGGCCAGGGTAGCCCAGAAGCCGACCATGGCTGTCAGTGAAGGCCAGAAGGTGCTCCAGAACTGCCCGGCTTTTTTACCTCCCTCAACAAATTGGGAAGGTTGATCAAGTAAAGGGCCAAAGCCGCCCGCCTTGTTATAGACCCAGCCCAGCAAGACGAAGCAGATGACAATCTTCAAAGGAGCGGTATAGGTTTCCAGCTTGCGTATGGATTCCATGCCGTGGAAGATATACCAGAATTGTATGGCCCAGAAAATCAGGAAACAAATCAACTGCGCGGCATTGATGCCCAGGCCAGCGATATTGTCGCCACCCAGAGGATGGCCGATCATGACCCCACCCAGGGTATAAATCATTTGCCCACCAAACCAAGTTTGTATGCCATACCAGCCGCAGGCGACGATGGCACGCATGAGGGCAGGCAAACGTGCACCGCGCACACCAAAGGAAGTGCGTGCCAGCACCGCATAAGGAATACCATATTTGGCACCGGCATGGCCTATCAGCAACATGGGGACAAGCACAATGGCATTGGCAATAAACACGGTCACCACCGCCTGATAACCCGACATGCCACCTTCGATCAGGCTTGCCGCCAGAGTATAGGCCGGGATACACATGACCATGCCGACCCACAAAGCGGCAAAGTGATACCAGCGCCAAGTGCGCTGTGCTTCTGAAGTAGGTGCTAAATCTTCATTCCAAAGTTGCCCGCTTTGTGTCTGCATATACTCTCCATTAGGTGTCAGCAAGTGAATTAGCGATACATTCAAGACCTCTCAACACAGAGGCACAGAGACACAGAGGGTTCACAGAGAAGAACATGAAGAAAACCATGTAATTCTCTTGCACCTCTCTGTGTATCAATACTCAGATACTGAATGATCTTTATATATCTACTTTATAGCAGATTTATAGCAAACTTCGTTCCAACATCAACATCTAACAACACTTAGAAATTCAATAAGAGCCAAGCGCCCAATGCTGTCTTGAATTCTCTTGCATTTCTCAGTGCTTTCTCTGTGTCTCTGTGCCTCTGTGGTGAGTGGTTTTAAACCTATTTCAACACCGCACGCGGGTTGCGTGGGTCTTGCGTCCAGTTCATATATGGCTTGCCAGTTGCCTGGGGCACCATGGTGATGCACTGTTCTACCGGGCAGGTGATCTGGCAAAGGTTGCAGCCTACGCATTCTTCCTTGATGACTTCGTATTTGCGGGTGCCGTTGTCTGCAATCAACTGCGCAATCGACTGGTGCGAAGTGTCTTCACAGGCGATGTAGCAGCGGCCGCATTGTATGCATTTGTCCTGGTCGATCTCGGCAATGACGGCATAATTCATGTCCAGGTATTTCCAGTCTGTCGTATTGGCGACGGCTTTACCGGCAAAGTCACTGATGCGTTCATAGCCTTTTTCGTCCATCCAGCGTGACAGGCCGTCTGTCATTTCCTTGACGATGCGGAAACCGTGCAACATGGCAGCGGTACATACCTGCACCGAGCCTGCACCCAGCGCCAGGAACTCTGCTGCATCACGCCAGTTGCCGATGCCGCCTATGCCTGAGATGGGCAGGCCCTTGGTGGCCGGGTCACGGGCGATCTCTGCCACCATGTTCAAAGCGATAGGCTTGACTGCGCTGCCGCAATAACCACCATGCGTGCTTTGCGTACCGACGATGGGGCGGGCGATCATCTGGTCAAGGTCTATCGACGTGATGGAGTTGATGGTATTGATCAGAGATACTGCATCGGCACCGCCATTGAAGGCAGCGCGGGCTGGTACGCGCACATCGGTGATGTTGGGTGTGAGCTTGACGATGACAGGCAACGAGCAATATTTTTTGCACCAGCGTGTGATCATCTCCACATATTCTGGTACCTGCCCTACGGCTGCGCCCATGCCGCGTTCTGGCATGCCGTGCGGGCAGCCGAAATTGAGTTCTATGCCGTCTGCGCCCGTCGCTTCTACCAATGGCAGGATGCGTGCCCAGCTTTCTTCTTCGCAGGGGTACATCAGCGACACGATCATGGCGCGGTCTGGCCAGTCTTTTTTGACCTGGGTGATTTCGCGCAGGTTGATTTCCAGGCTGCGGTCGGTGATCAGTTCTATGTTGTTGAAGCCGATGACTTCGCGGTTCTTGCCAAAGTGGGCGGAATAACGTGAAGAGACATTGACCGGTGGCGGATCTTCACCCAGGGTTTTCCAGACCACGCCGCCCCAGCCTGCTTCAAAAGCGCGGATAACGTTATAGGCCTTGTCGGTCGGTGGTGCAGAAGCCAGCCAGAAAGGATTGGGTGCCTTGATACCAGCAAAATTAATCGAGAGGTCAGCCATATTACACCTTCGCTTTCAAATCATTATCAATCGCCAGCGCTGCCAGCTTGCCATGTTGGACTGCCTGTACGGTCAGGTCCTGCCCGTCGGCGATACAATCGCCACCGGCATAAATGCCGGATACGCTGGTGCGGTACTGCGCATCCACATGGATTTTGTCATTCTGCTTTTGCAGGTCTTTTGCCAGTGCATCTGAAAGGCTGCTGTTGTCCATGCATTGACCGATAGCTTTGAAAACGGCCTGTGCGGGGATGTCGATAGTGGCGCCGCTGGTTTGCAATTTGCCGCCCACTTCTTTGGTACGGGCAAAGCGCATGCCGCTGACCTTGCCTTCTGCATCACGCAAGACTTCTTGCGGTTGCGCCCAGGTGACGATACGCACCTGATTGGCTTTGGCGATGTCTTGTTCATGGTGGGTGGCAGACATATGCTCTGCACCACGGCGGTACACGAGGGTAACCTGCTCTGCACCAAGGCGGGCGATTTGCACTGCCATGTCGATGGCGGTATTACCAGCACCGATAACCACGCATTGCTTGGGCACGGGTAACTTAGTCAGGTCTTCTGCCTGGCGCAACTCGGCGATGTAATCTACCGCCGCCATCAGACCGGGCGCATCTTCACCTGTCAGGCCTAACTGGCGACTTGCACCGAGGCCGAGGCCAAGGAAGACTGCATCATAATCACGGCGCAAATCTGCCAGTTGCAGGTTCTTGCCAAGTACCTGCTCATGCTTGACGGTGATGCCGCCAATTTGCAGCAGGAATTCCACCTCGCGCTGGGCGCTGTCTTCTGTCAGTTTGTATTTTGCGATACCGTATTCATTGAGGCCACCAGATTTTTTCTTTGCTTCAAAAATCACTACATCATGGCCCAAGGTAGCGAGCCTGTGCGCACAGGATAAACCTGCTGGCCCACCACCAACGATGGCGATCTTTTTACCAGTACTGGCATCGCGCTGGAAAGGATGCTGCTCAAACTTGGCATTGTCGAGTGCAAAGCGTTGCAGCAGACCGATCTTGACTGGTGCGCCTTCTGCATCATGATTGCGCACGCAGGCATGCTCGCACAAAATCTCGGTCGGGCAAACGCGTGAGCAGCTTGCGCCGAGTATGTTTTGATCGAGAATGACCTTGGCTGCGCCATTGATATTGCCGACAGCAATATTCTGGATAAAGCTGGGCACATCAATTTCTGACGGGCAGATGCGTGTGCAGGGAGCGTCGTAACAATAGAGGCAACGATCACTTTCTATCGCTGCCTGGCGCTTGTTCAGTGCCGGATTCAAATCAGTGAAATGCGAACGCAGCGTTTCCTGACTTTCTTCTGCCTGGGGTAAATGCTTAAGGGCTTCCAACATGGTGGCTCCAATCGATCTTGAGAATTCTTTTTACAAGCAATTTTCGTGACAGCTAATTTACTATTTCAGGACTTACGAAAAATTGTCCCAGCAAGGCGCAACGACGAAGACAGTACTTTAGTACGGCTAGGAGCTGCAACGCCGCTGGGGCGATTTTCTCGTATGTCCGGCGTTTATTTATTTTGAGGGAAGGAGAATTCTGCCCCCTTACTAATACTGTCAGGCCAGCGCTGCATGACTGCTTTCACACGGGTATAGAAGCGCACGCCCTCGGGGCCATAGATATGATGGTCGCCAAACAGGCTGCGTTTCCAGCCACCAAAACTATGGAAGGCCATGGGCACAGGCAGTGGCACATTCACGCCGACCATGCCGACTTGTATCATGCGCACGAATTCACGTGCTGTGCCGCCATCGCGTGTGAATACTGCCACGCCATTGCCGTATTCATGTTTGTTGATGAGGTCTGCTGCTGCTTCCATGTCTGGTACGCGCACTACGCACAATACCGGGCCAAAAATTTCTTGTTTATAGACTGTCATTTCTGGTGTCACATGATCGAACAGGCTGCCGCCGCAGAAGAAGCCTTGTTCATGTCCCGGCACTTTAAAGTTGCGGCCATCGACAACAAGTTTTGCACCTTCTGACACGCCTTCACCGATCAGGCTTTCTATACGTTCCTTGGCAGCATGGGTAATAACCGGGCCCATTTCTGCATCCGGCACCAGACCGTTATTGATCTTGAGGGATTTAACACGTGCTGCCATGGCGTCAACCAGGGCATCGGCAGCAGAACCAACGGCGACGGCCACCGAGATGGCCATGCAACGTTCACCGGCAGAACCATAGGCTGCACCCATCAGTGCATCGACTGCCATTTCGAGATCAGCATCAGGCATGACGACCATATGATTTTTTGCACCGCCCAATGCCTGCACGCGTTTTCCATTCGCGCAACCACGCGCATAGATTGCCTGCGCAATCGGGGTGGAGCCAACGAAGCTGATGGCCTGGATTTCAGGATGATCAAGCAAGGCATCAACGACAGTTTTATCACCCTGTACGACGTTGAAAACACCATCCGGCAAACCCGCCTGCTTGAGCAGTTTTGCATGCAACAAGGATGCAGATGGATCACGCTCGGACGGTTTCAAGATAAAGGTATTGCCGCAAGCAATAGCGATAGGGAACATCCACATCGGCACCATGACGGGGAAGTTGAAAGGCGTGATACCAGCCACGACACCCAGCGGCTGGCGCATGCTGCAAGCGTCTATGCCACGGGCGATCTGTTCGGAATATTCACCCTTCAACAACTGTGGTATGCCTATCGCAAACTCCACCACTTCTATGCCGCGTGCGACTTCGCCCTTGGCATCGGCCAGGGTCTTGCCATGTTCCTTGGTCAGCAGATTGGCGAATTCATCGGTGTGCTGTTGCAGCAGGTTCAGGTAAGCCATGAGCACGCGGGCACGTGACAGGGCTGGCGTGTTTGACCAGGCAGGAAAAGCTTTTGCAGCGGCGGCAACTGCCAGGTTAACGTCCTGCTCGCTGCCCAGTGCTACCTGGCCTTGCACGGAACCGAGTGCAGGATTATAGATATCGGCAAAGCGTGGCTGCATGCTTTGCTGCAGTTCGCCGTTGATGTAATGATTGACTTGATATGTGGTCATGATGTTCGCCGGATTAATCGAGGTGTTTCAAAATATCGTGCAGTTTGCCGAACAACTGGTCTACGTGTTTTTTCTCCAAAATCAATGGAGGTGACATGGCGATGATGTCGCCTGTCGTGCGTACCAGTACACCTTCGGCAAAGGCTTTCTTGTAGGCTGCCATGGCGCGTGCGCCAACCTTGCCTGGCATGGATTCCAGTTCTATCGCACCGATGAGGCCGACATTGCGCAAGTCGATGACGTGTGGCAAGCCTTTCAGTGAATGCAGGCCGTCTTCCCAATAGGCTGTCATGCTTTGTGCATGTTCCAGCACTTTTTCTTCCTTGAATACTTTAAGGGAAGCAAGGCTGGCAGCAACTGCCAGCGGGTGACCGGAATAGGTATAACCGTGGAACAGTTCTATGCCTGCAGGGCCTTCCATTAAGGCATCGTATATTTTTTGATGGCTGAACACTGCGCCCATAGGAACGACACCATTGGTCAGACCCTTGGCCGTCGTCATGAAATCAGGCGTGACGCCAAAAAAGTCAGATGCAAACGGTGTACCCATGCGGCCAAAGCCGGTGATGACTTCATCAAATATCAGCAGGATGCCATGCTTGTCGCACAGTTCGCGCAGGCGTTTCAGATAACCTTTTGACGGCAGGATGACGCCGGCAGAACCAGCCAGCGGTTCGACGATGACGGCAGCGATGGTGGAAATGTCGTGCAGGGCAATCAGGCGTTCTAGTTCATCTGCCAGATGTGTGCCGTATTCTGGCAAGCCACGGGTGAAGGCATTTTTTTCGAGGTTGTGCGTATGTGGCAGGTAATCAACACCGGCCAGCAAGGTGCCAAACTGTTTGCGGTTGGCTGGCAGGCCGCCGAGTGACATGCCGCCAAAGCCTACGCCGTGATATGCGCGTTCGCGGCTGATGAAGCGGGTGCGCTGGGCTTCGCCACGGCTGCGGTGGTAGGCCAGTACCATTTTCATGGCGGTATCGACTGCTTCCGAGCCGGAATTGGTATAAAACACCTGGCCAAATTTGTGGCCGCTATAGTCTATCAACTGCTCTGCCAGCTCAAAGGCTTGCGGATGACCGATCTGGAAGGCGGGTGCGTAATCTAGGGTCGCCACGGCATCTTGTACCGCTTTCACCACAGTTGGGTGGGAATGGCCCAGCGGCACGCACCACAGGCCTGCCGTACCGTCGAGTATCTCGCGGCCATTCTGGTCGCGGTAGTACATGCCAGAGGCAGAAGCCACCAGACGCGGGGCCTCTTTATAGTCACGGTTGGCCGTGAAAGGCATCCAGTAGGAATTGAGTTGTTGTTTGCTGAGCATGGGCTTCTCCTTGACACTGAAAACAATTTACCAAGTGGTAAAAATATGCTGAAATGCTAAATAAGCATATGCAGTAATGACATATACAGCCAGTTTAATTTCATCCAACCGTATTGGTAGCCAGAACAACACAGTTGTGTTGGACTGTCACAAAACCGCCCCAGCGGCGTTACAGCTCCTAGCCGTACTAAAGTACTGTCTTCGTCGCTGTGCCTTGCTGGGACAATTTTGTGACAGTCCAACTAGACTTGGGCATGTTCAGCGAGGAGCAAGCATGGACGCCGTAAAAGAACAGCAGGTAGTAGAGCAAAGTCCCATCTGGCCGCAACTGTCACTGGAGCGCAGCCGCCAGGCCAGCCTGGTCGACCAGATCGTGCAGGAGGTAACAAGGCTGGTGCGTCAGAACGACCTGGCGCAGGGCAGCAAGATGCCGTCTGTGCGACAGTTTGCCAAATGCAATGCGGTCAGTACCTTTACAGTTGTGGAATCTTACGAGCGGCTGATCACCCTGGGCTTGCTGAGTTCACGCCGTGGCTCTGGTTATTTTGTCACCAAACCGGCCTGTACACCGCAGCCCATGGCGCAAGCCGTCATACCCAGCGCGCTGGATGCGCTTAGCCCCGATCTGTATTCTGGCGTGTCCAGTGCCCTGCCGGTAGGTTCTGGCTGGCTACCGCCAGAATGGTATGGCGATGATATTTTGCTGGATGCCTTGAAGCAATCGATGCGCATCCCTACCCAGCGCCTGCGTGGCTATGGCAACCCTCTGGGTTTCCCCAGCTTGCGCCAGCACCTGGCCAGCAGCCTTTCGCAGGAACTGTTCAGCGTTGATTCTGAACAGATATTGCTGACCCATGGCGCTACCCATGGCTTTGACCTCATCCTGCGCACGCTGTGCAAGCCTGGCGATACTGTACTGGTTGAAGACCCGGGTTATAGCAATCTGCTATCCCTGATACGTCATCACGGCTGCATACCTATAGGCATAGCCCGCGATGAAAAAGGCCTGAACCTCGACAGCCTGATGGAAAAGGCACTGCTGCATCAGCCCAAGCTGATGTTTGTGAATACGGTCTTGCAAAACCCGCTGGGCACCAGCCTGAGCCAGGCACAGGCGCACCGCCTGCTGGCTCTGGCAGAACAATTTGATTTCTGGCTGGTGGAAGATGATATCTACCGCGAACTATGCCCGCGCCCCGAACCTTCACTGGCGGCAATGGATGGTTTGCGCCGCGTGATACGGGTGGGCAGTTTTTCCAAGACGCTGTCCCCTACCCTGCGTGTAGGCTCGGTCTGCGCATCACATTCGCTGATCGGTGAATTGCTGAGGGTGAAGATGCTGGCAGGTTTGACGACATCAGAAATCAATGAACGCGCCGTGCTGCATGCGATCAGTTCGCGCCTGTACCGGCGCATGCTGGAAAAGCTTAAACGGCAGTTGGAAACCTCGCGCAATGCCAGCATGGATTTATTATTGGCAGCAGGTCTCACACCACTGGCAGAACCACGCGGCGGCATGTTCATCAGTGCGGGCTGGAAAGACAGCAAGGCCAGTGCCAGTGAGATTTCACGCCAGGCTTTGCAGGAAGGTATTTTGCTGGCACCGGACGAATTCTTTAGCCTGCGCGCCAGCGACCACCCCTGGTTCCGTTTCAATATCGCTTATAGCGGCGATGAAGCATTGAAAAACTTTTTGATGAAGCAGCGTCATGGATAGAGCGCCAGACAAACTCACGCGTTCACGCGATGCGCTGCAAGCACGCATCATGCAGGCGGCAGTCGAGGTATTTGCCGAGTCCGGTTATGCAGGCACGGCGCTGGCATCTATAGCCGAACGGGCTGGCTTGTCGAAGCAGAATTTACTGTATTACTTCCCGACCAAGCAAATCCTGTATGAAAAGGTGCTGGACCAGGTGCTCGATCAGTGGCTGGACCGCATGAATATACTGGCAGACCCCGAGCAAGATCCGGCGACACTGTTACGCAATTACATACGTGCCAAACTTCGTTTTTCACGTGAGCAGCCACAAGCCTCACGCGTGTATGCGATGGAAGTCATCAGCGGTGCGCCTGTTTATGCCGAGACCATGCGCAATAAGATACTACCCTTATTGCAAAAGGATATAGCCGTTTTTGAAGCCTGGATGGCGGCAGGGAAAATTGCCGCCGTCAATACCACTCATTTATTATTTGCCATCTGGGCCATGACGCAATCCTATGCTGACTTTGCCTCTCAGATGAGTCTGGTATTGGGGCATAGCCCTCTGGATGAAAATGATTTTACAGAAGCAGAAACCATGATCGTCGAGATGGTACTAAGCCGGGTTTGTTAATGACAGCGAAGGACAGTGAGCGCCAATGAGCGCGAGTTGCAGTCCTTAACAATTGTTATTGCGCCAGAGTGGTGCATCGCTGGGCTATCTGTTAAATTACCAGTCAGGAGTGAGCTGACTTTATTGCTGAGTGCACAAAGTTAGTCTTTTTTACTGGAGGCACTATGTCTGGCATGACTGCACAAAAGATGCTGATGCTGCGCTGTATTTCATGCTTATATTTATTGAGTTTCAGCGCTTTGCTGCAAGCGCAAAATTTACCGCAATGCCCTTCCCGCCCTGTCGTCCTGGCCTTGCAGGAACTGGGGCAGTTTTATCGCGCAGGCGTGGGCCTGGACAAGGATATGGCCGATGAATTTGCCGTGCGCAGCGGTTGTAAATTCGAGACACCGGTATTACCACGGACCCGCACCTGGCATGAGATAGAGGCTGGCCGGGTTGATATGGCCTTGTCGGCATTGAAAACGAGTGAGCGTGCCGAAAAATTCTGGCTCTTCCCCTATCTGCAGTCGCGCCTGCAAGTCGTCATTCACAAGGATAAGGCGGCCACAGTCAAATCCCAGGAAGATTTCCTGAAACAGGATAACTTGTTCATGGGCGCTGTGCGCAGTTTCAATCATGGTTATAACGAAGCTTTCATCCAGCAATTGCGCAAGCTAAACCGGGTAGTCGATGTCAATGACAGCGAGCGCCTGTATGCTATGCTGGAAGCACGACGCTTTGACGCTGTCATAGGCTTGCCACTGATCTATAACGCTTACCTGGACAGGGCGCAAATGGAAAGCAAATACAAAGCCATAGACTGGAGCCCGGAACATCTGAAAGGATATGCGCATCTGGTACTCACCAGGAAGAATTTCTCAGAAACAGAAGCCCAGAAATGGAATCAATTACTGCTAGCCATGATCAAGGATGGCACCATGTTGCGACTCTTGAAAAAATACGTCAGCAAGACAGAGGCCGAGAAGATGCTGGAATAATTCTTCTCTATTAATTTCGATTACAATCACTCAGGTAGCCTGGTGATACAGCTTGGTGATACAGTACCTGCAAAGCGGTGCAATTGATCGGGGGAGTGTATGAATCACGAACAGGGATCAGAAGAAGACTGGATCATCGAAGATGAAAAGGATGATCAATCACAGCAACAGCTTGATACCTCATTTGAATCACATCCCTGGCGCTTGCTCATCGTTGACGATGAAGAAGATATTCATGCCGTCACCCGCCTGGCCTTGAGCAATATTGTATTCAAGGGCAGACCTCTGGAAATACTCTCAGCCCACAGCGCCTCTGAAGCCTTCGATATCCTCAGCAAAGAAAACGACATCAACCTGATCTTGCTGGACGTGGTCATGGAAACCGATGACGCCGGTTTGCGACTGGTCAAACGCATACGCGAAGAACTCAAGAATCAACTGGTGCGCATCGTACTGCGCACAGGCCAGCCGGGCCAGGCCCCCGAGAAAAGCGTCATCGTTGACTATGACATCAACGACTACAAAACCAAGACAGAACTGACTACCCAGCGCCTGTTTACCACGGTGATTGCCTCTTTGCGCGCCTATGAAGGCCTGCTGTCGATAGAGCGCAGCCGCATAGGTCTGACACGCATCTTGCAGGCATCGGCAAATTTGTATGAGCTGAAGTCCCTGAAGGAATTTGCCTCTGGCGTGCTGAATCAGATCGGTGCCATACTCGATGTGGGTGCGGATGGGGTTTTATGCCTGTCGCGCAATGCCGGGCTGCGCTCTGGTGACCGGCTGCAAACCAGCATCATTGCAGCGACTGGTACTTACAGCGATTTTTCTGGTTTGAACAGCCTGCCTGCTGATTGTGAATGGACAGCCATCGTCGAAAAAGCGTTTACGGAAAAGAAAAGCCAGTTCCAGCATCCGGCTGATGTCTTGTTCATCCACACCCGGCAGGGGCATGAATTTGCCATCCTGGTGACGCCACCCTGGCCGCTGGGGCAAATGCAACGTGATTTGCTGGAATTATTCTGTGACCGCATTGCCGCAGCCTTTGACAATCGTTACCTCAATGAACAATTGCAAAAAGCCCAGGAAGCCTCGGTCGTTGCACTGACGGACCTGGCAGAATCACGCGATGCCGATACTGGCGGTCATGTGCAACGTGTATGCAGGCTGACCAATGCGATAGCCAGTGAGCTGAAGAAACGCAATAATTTCGAGACTGATCTGACCCCACAATTCATGGAAATGGTGGGCATCGCCAGTATCCTGCACGACGTGGGCAAGGTGGCGACACCAGATGCTGTATTGCTGAAAGCTGGCGGCCATGACAAGAGCGAGCGCATCATCATGGAATACCATGCGCTGGCAGGCGAGACTGTACTGGCACGCGCAGCCACCATGGTTGAAGGCGTCAGCTACCTGACTTATGGCTCGCAGATCGCAGGCAGCCATCATGAGCATTTTGATGGACAAGGCTATCCACGCCAGTTGAAAGGCGAAGAAATCCCGCTTTCAGCGCGCATAGTCGCCGTGGTTGATGTATTTGATGCCTTGTTACACCGCCGCCCCTACAAGGAACCCTGGACACTGGCAGACACCATTGCCTACATCAAAGCCAGAAGCGGCACACAGTTTGACCCTCTGGTAGTCGATGCACTGCTGCACTTCATACAGACAGAAAACCCGGACTGGATTGCAGGCGGCGAGCATTGAGATCAATCAGTTGTGGCAGTTCTTCACAGACTTTGGTGCATCACTGGCCAGCGCCTGAATGATAGGGCACTGCGCCTGCTGCGTCGAGGAGGCACATTGCTGTATCAACTGCGTCAGCATCTCTTCCATCCTGTGCAAATCCGCCAGTTTGGCCTGTACCTGCAGCAGGCGTTCATGCGCGACGTCGCGTATGGCTTGTCTGTCGTTACCATCTTCCAGCATGAGCAGGTTGGCGATTTCATCAAGACTGAAACCCAGTTCCTGCGCCCTTTTGATAAAGCGTATGCGCTCTGCCAGGCTGGCTGGGTAGGTTCTGAAGCCGCTGGCAACCTCGGGCACAGGCAGCAAATTGCGGCGCTGGTAATAGCGTATGGTTTCTACGCCCACTCCTGCGGCCTTGGCCAGTTGGCCTATCGTATATTGATCCACATCAAGCATCGTTAAAAAGTCCTTGACTCTGTTCTTGGGTACGGAGTCTATGATAAGGCAATATCATTTTATCTGTACGGGAGCATCATCCATGACCCAGGATCACACCACCCACCAGCATGGCGGCAGTTGCTGCGGGCATAAGCATGAGGCGCAGGCGACCACGATTGAGGAAAAAAAATACACTGACCCCGTCTGCGGCATGCAAGTTAGCAAGAACACTGAAAAAACTGCCCGCTTTCAAGGTGTTGCCTATTATTTTTGCAGCACATCCTGCGTCAGCAAATTCACTGCTGCACCAGAAAACTATGTCAAGGCAAAGAAAGTCATAGGCCTGGGTAAAGTTAACAACAATGTCATGCAAAGCGATGCGGACGGTGAACACAAAGACCCGGTCTGCGGCATGCGTGTTAATGGGCAAAGCCCGCACCAGTTTATTCATGCAGGGCAAAGCTATTATTTTTGTTGCAAGGCTTGTCTGGACAAATTCAGCAAAGACCCTGTTGCCTGGCTGGACCCAGCCAAGCGCCCCGCCCCTAAACCGGTAGCCAAAGATGCGATTTTCACCTGCCCCATGCACCTGGAGATAGAGCAAGTTGGCCCCGGCACATGCCCGCTGTGTGGCATGGCGCTGGAACCGAAAGAAGCCTCGGCAGAAGAAGATACCAGTGAGCTGGATGATATGTGGCGGCGCTTCAAGTTCAGCCTGGCTCTCAGCCTGCCGCTACTCATCATGACCATGGGCGATATGTTGCCTGGCGTGTCATTTCACAGCATCTTGGGCATGACAGCCTTCAACTGGCTGCAATTCATCCTGGCGACGCCAGTCGTGCTATGGGCTGGCTTGCCATTTTTTGAGCGTGCACTGGCCTCTTTCAAAACCAGGCATCTGAATATGTTCAGCCTGATAGGAGTGGGCACGGCAGCCGCTTATCTGTTCAGCCTGGTGGCGCTCTTGCTGCCGGGTGTATTGCCCGTCGCCTTCAAGATGGATGGCATGGCACCGCTGTATTTTGAAGCGGCTGCGGTCATCATTTGCCTGGTCTTGTTGGGGCAGGTCCTGGAATTGCGTGCACGCTCACAAACCAATGCGGCAATCAAGGCCCTGCTGGGCCTGACGCCAGCGACTGCAATACGCATTGCTGCCGACGGCAGTGAGGCTGAAATTGCCCTGGATGCGGTACAAACGGGCGACAGTTTGCGCGTCAAGCCCGGCGCGCACATACCAGTTGATGGTGTGGTGCTGGATGGGCATAGCAATGTCGATGAAGCCATGCTGACAGGTGAAGCACTACCTGTCAGCAAACAGGCTGGCGATAAAGTCAGCGCCGGCACAATCAACCAGCAAGGCAGTTTCAGCATGCGAGCCGAGCGTATAGGCAAGGACACTTTGCTGGCCAGCATTATCAATCTGGTGAATCAGGCAGGACGTTCACGCGCACCGATACAAAAGCTGGCTGACCAGGTATCTGGCTGGTTTGTGCCGGGCGTGATTGCCGCAGCCGTGCTGGCCTTTGTCGCATGGGCAGTCTGGGGGCCAGCACCGGGGATGGCAAATGGCTTGATGGCAGCAGTCTCAGTATTGATCATCGCCTGCCCTTGTGCACTGGGCCTGGCAACACCGATATCGGTAACGGTAGGTATAGGCCGCGGTGCTCGTGACGGGGTATTGATCAAGGATGCTGAAGCACTGGAAAGACTGGAAAAAATCGATACCCTGCTGATAGACAAAACCGGTACGCTGACTGAAGGCAAGCCAAGCTTGCAAAGTTTTAGCGTTGCCACTGGCGAGTCAGAAACTGATTTACTGGCACTGGCCATGGCGCTGGAACAACGCAGTGAGCATCCGGTTGCCCATGCCATCGTCAGCTATGCAGAATCCAGAGGCAGCAAGACAGCAGACATCAGCAATTTCACCTCCATTACCGGCAAGGGTGTCAGTGCAATATTTGATGGCAAGACAGTCTTGCTGGGTAATCCTGCGCTATTGAAAGGACAGGCAATAGACATCACAGGCTTTGCACAACAAGTCACGGATTTGCAGACGCTGGGCCATACCGTGATGTTGATGGCAGTGGATCAAAAAGCAGTGGCCTTGCTGAGCGTGGCAGACAAGATCAAGAGCAGCAGCAAGGAAGCCATAGTGCAATTGCAGCAGCAGGGCATGCAGGTCATCGTCCTGACCGGAGACAATGCGATCACTGCACAAGCGGTGGCAAGGCAATTGGGACTGGATGATGTACGGGCTGATTTGCTGCCCGCAGACAAATTCCGCATCGTGCAGGAATTGCAGGCGCAGGGCCGCGTAGTTGCCATGGCAGGCGACGGCATCAATGATGCACCGGCACTGGCGCAGGCCGACGTAGGCATAGCAATGGGGAGTGGCACTGATATCGCCATGCATAGCGCCCATGTCGTGCTGGTGAAAGGTGACTTGCGCGGCATTGTCAAGGCAAGATCATTGAGCCAGCATGCCATGAAAAACATACGGCAAAACCTATTCTTTGCCTTTGCCTATAATTTTATAGGCGTGCCTGTCGCTGCCGGGCTTTTGTATCCCTGGTTTGGAATTTTACTCAGCCCCATGATAGCCAGTGCGGCCATGAGCCTGAGTTCGGTATCAGTCATCAGCAATGCGCTGCGCCTGCGGCACGCCAAACTATAGTATTGACTCGTCAGGAACAGGTAAAATACGCGCCTGTTCCTGCCAGCACCTGGCATTGCTTTAGTAATCAAGAAAAATTCATGCGTATTTCCACACTGGCTGTTGTTATCGCCACCCTGCTTATTTTACCTGTTCTGCCTGTCCATGCTGCCGACAAAGCCAAACCGGCTAACAAAAAAACTGTAGAAAAACCTGTCAGCGTTACCGTCTATGCTGCTGGTGATATCGCCGATTGCAAGAGAAAACCTCCTCTGGAAAGCATGGCGGCCAGAACGGCAGAATTAATTGCTGCTGGTTTGGCCAAAGACAGCACAGCTAGAGCAATAACGCTGGGTGACAATACTTATCCGGTCGGCAAACCCGAAGAGTTCAACAAGTGTTATGAACCGACCTGGGGGCGCTTCAAGGATAAAACCCTGCCCTCGCCTGGCAACCATGATTACGGCATGCCCAAGGCACTGGGTTATTACAATTATTTTGGAGATCTGGCGGGGCCAGACAGACGGGGCTACTATGCGACGCAATTGGGCAAGTGGCTGATTCTTTCACTCAATAGCAATCTCGATAAAACCCAGATGCAGGTTCAATTGGAATGGTTGAAGGCAGAACTGGCCAGCAACAAGCTAAGCTGCACGCTGGCCTTCTGGCATCACCCCGTTTACAGCTCAGGCGGCCACGGCAATAATAAAAACATGCAGGAAGCCTGGGCCATGCTGGTGGCGGCAAAGGCTGACATCGTGCTGACGTCACACGACCATGACTACGAACGCTTCGTGCCGCTGGATGCCAATGGCGACAGGGATGACAAGAACGGCATACGCAGCTTTGTCGTTGGTACCGGCGGTGCCAAACTGACACCGATGTTCCTGCCCAAAAGTGCCAGCGAGGTCCGCGATAATTCTACCTATGGCGTATTAAAGCTTAGCCTGCATGACAAATCTTATGAATGGGAATTTTTGCCCGTGCCCGGGCAAAGCTTTAGCGACAAGGGCAAGGCAGCCTGCCACTGACCTCATTCAAGACCAGTTAAACGTCATGACTACTGTACGACTCTCTGGTTCAAAGAATACGATGATGCCCGGGCCGTAATCGCCATAAACGTCAGCATCAAGTTCGCAGACAAAATAAAAGCGACGGCCATCAGGCATGCTGGGGTAAACATCTTCGGCATTATCGATATTCAAAGGCACAGCACCGGATGTGCCGCTGCTGGCCCAGTTGTCAAAGGCGGCGCTGCCACCAATCTGATTCAAGAGATTAAATGGTTCTGTTTCATCCCAGGGACAGGGCAGGCATCCATGCGCCAGAAATTCAGCTTTTTTTGCCTGGTAGGCCTGTTCAGTTACCCGATAGTGTTTTTCTATGACAGCGCGCTCTGCTTCGTCTTGAACACCTTCATCCAGTTCAAGTTGAAAGTAGCGCCAGTCGCCCAGCCAGTGATAGCGGTTATCAGCATCAAGGTGAAAAGCCAGCCAGTTGGCCTGCACAAAACCGGCATGATATTGCCCGGTACTTTGTCCGACGATGCCGTCTTCCGGCTCATAAGGATTGACCACATGTACCCAGCCCTGCCATGCCGGGTTGACTACCGATAAATCGACTGAAACCAGCGGCATCAAATGCCGTCTGTGTTTTTGCACAGGGTCGGCAAATACATCGTCATCTGCCGGGTGCATACGTAGATAAGTTTGGGGATAAAGGACGTCGACTATCATTGTTGCCATCAGCTAAAACGCAAAAATACAAAAATGCCAAGCGTACAACATATCAACTATGTTGATTTTAAAGGCCATCACCGCCATGCTCACCCCATCCCACCAAGCTACCTACAGGGGACGCAACTTAGGTACGCCATCTGCTGATGCCTCTCCATCTGCAACTATCTGCTCCAGCACGGCGCGCATAGCTTTGACCTTGCTTGCACCCAAACGTTCGCTCAGCCGGTGTTCAAATTCCCGGTGGAATGCCTGAGCCACTTCCATCAGTGCCAGCGCGCGCGGTGTCAGGTGCAGCAGACGCACCCGTGCATCGTTCACATCATCTTCACGCTGAACATAGGCTTTCTGCACCATGTCATTGATGATCTTCAAGGCACCCTGCGGCGTCATTGCCAGGCTGTCTGCGACTTGCTTCAGGTTTTGTGGATTATTCTTCAGCAAACGAAAAACATAGCCAAAAGAACTTCCTATATCAGCGTATCCCTGTTCTGCCAGGTGCTGGTGCAATTGTTCCTTGAAACTGCCAAATGCCAGATTCAGCAGCACACCCAGATCAGTATTTTCTTGCATGGTAATTTAATTCACCTTAGTTTATAATCTTTGGTGAATTATATCACAAGAGAAAATCATGAACCTGATCGAAGCGTCGTCCGCCAAAGTTTTTACCATGCATGAAGCCATATTTACCGGCCTTGCCTCACCCAGCCGGGGCTCTCACGAAAATTCAGCCTGGATTGTTGAATTGAGTTCCAACAAACCCGGTGCAACCCATGAACTTACGAGGGAAGAGATATTTATCTGTCTTGCTGGTACTGCCAAAGTGAGCATGAGAGATGAGCATATCAGTCTGAGTGCCGGGGCCTGCCTGATCGTACCAGCGCATACGCGATTCTCTCTCAGCAAGACGAGCGAAGAGAATTTTCGGGCCGTTGCGATCTTGCCTGTGGGTGCAGAGGCAATACTGGAAAACGGCCAGGCTTTTGTGCCGCCATGGGCGCTTTGATACGCTCTCCCTAGCCTCTGTCAACATATCAGCCTGACAATATCAAGCGTATCCGGAATATGAAATGGATGATATCGCCCATATGAAATTCAAATAATGATTCCGGATTTTTTTGCACTATACTCAAGTACGGCCCAACGACTTGATGGCATTGCTGCGTCAAGTCGTGATTTCCCGCGTCCGCCAGGCGCATACTGGAGTCGTCATGCATATAGAAGAAACCCTCAGGCTGGATTTCAAGGACGTTTTGATACGCCCCAAGCGTTCTACCCTCACCTCCCGCTCTCAAGTCAACCTGGAACGTGAATTCGTTTTCCATCATTCCCGCAAGACTTATCACGGCATTCCCATTATTGCTGCCAATATGGATTCCACTGGCACCATGGAGATGGCCGCCGCACTGGACCCGCATCAATTGTCGGTTGCCCTGCACAAGCATTATGATGAAGACGCGCTGGTCGAGTATTTTTCTGCCCTGCAAAAGAAATCGACAGCCTTTTACTCCATGGGCATTACCCAGTCTGATTTCGAGAAATTCTCGGCTGTCATGGCGCGCGCGCAAAATGCCATAGAGTATGTTTGTATAGACGTGGCTAATGGCTATACCGAAGGCTTTATCAACTTCGTCAAAAAAGTACGCACTACTTACCCGCATCTGACCATCATGGCAGGCAATGTGGTGACTGGCGATATTACGGAAGAACTAATACTGGCCGGTGCTGATATCGTCAAGGTGGGCATAGGCCCTGGTTCAGTCTGTACGACGCGCAAGATGACGGGCGTAGGTTACCCACAATTATCCGCCGTCATAGAATGCGCTGACGCTGCGCATGGCCTGGGTGGCCAGATTTGCGCCGATGGTGGCTGCGTCGTGCCTGGTGATCTGGCAAAGGCCTTTGGTGCCGGTGCCGACTTCATCATGCTGGGTGGCATGCTGGCTGGCCATGATGAATGCGCCGGTGACCTGGTAGAGCGCGATGGGCAGCAATTCAAGCGTTTCTATGGCATGAGCAGCCGCGCTGCCATGGATAAATATGCCGGTGGTGTCGCCAAATACCGAGCCTCTGAAGGTAAGGAAGTGCTGATTCCCTATCGTGGTGCAGTAGAAAACACTTTGCAGGACATACTGGGTGGTGTGCGCTCAGCTTGCACCTATGTCGGTGCGCACAAACTGAAGGAACTGACCAAGCGCACGACCTTCATCCGCGTTACACAGCAACTCAACGAAGTGTTTGGCAAATCCTGAATTTCATTTCAGGAAATGTAGTTTAGCTTCAGTATTCAAAGCCAGCTTCAACAGAAGCTGGCTTTTTTATTATCTTTTTAGGAATTTAGATCATGTGATGTGGATTTGGCACAGTTCCTGCATACCCATATACGAAGAAAGTATTTTTGATACGTGAATTTTCATGATTTCATTCAGTTATGTGATTTGAATATTGCTATGCCGGTATATCCATGGCAGGATAGCCGTTCGCATTCGTGAAAATTTTCACAGCAGCGGATAAATCAATGGTGCACCAAAATAATGCAACCCAATCTGGCTTGCACTACTTTGTGGCACATGGTGCAATTCGCTGTGCCAGTACGTTGCTTCGTTTAACTTTAGCTTTAACACGGTTTTTTGCCTGGGGTGATATGAAAACGGTAGTCATTAAAAAAACAGGGAAGTTGACATTTCTTACTTTTAGTCTGGCATCCAGTGCGCTGCTGATTTCGGCTTGCCAAAAAACGCCAGAACCATCCCCCGCTGCCAGTGCACATGAAGCACCCACTTCCAGCGCCATGCCCACTGGCCTGGTAAAAAATCCCGTCAAACACGGTGATACTGCCGACGTCACCAAGTGGATGGATATGGCATCCAACAAAAGTGCGGCACAAATAGCCAAAGAAGAAAAACTGGCAAAAGAAGCCAAGGAAGCGAAAGAGGCTAAAGAAGCCAAAGATGCCAAGGAAGCAAAACTGGCCGCAGAAGCCAAAGCACTGGCTGCCAAGGCCAAGGATGCTCCCAAGGTTGCTTCAGCCACGGCGGTAGCTCCTGCCCCAGTACCAACGCCTGCACCAAAACCAGTTGAGACGCCGCCACCTGTGGTTGCTGCCGCTCCCAAGCCAGCACCAGCTCCTGCCCCGGTAGAAAACCTGACACTGAAAGTCGTCTCCAGTGTGCAACCTAAATATCCCAACACGGCTGTACGCGCTGGCGTGACTTCTGGTGTGGTGAGTGCCCGCGTGCATATTGATACGGATGGCAAGGTATCTCACGTCGATATCGTCAAGGCCAATCCACCCAAGCATTTTGACAAGGAAGTGATAGCCGCAGCATCACAGTGGAAATATGCGCCTATATCCAAGCCACTGACTACCTTGCTGGAATTTAATTTCAAGCTGGATAATTAAAAATTCCTTGAAAATTCTTTAAAAATTCAGCATTCAAAAAAAGCCAGTCTGATTTTCGTCAGGCTGGCTTTTTTAATACTTATTTAATGCTTATTTAAAAACATGAGCAACTCAGCCCAAACGCAAAGCCTGGCGCTGGCCCTGATTGGCGGCTTCCGTTTTGTTGAA
Organism: Undibacterium pigrum; assembly: GCF_003201815.1. Classification (GTDB taxonomy): domain Bacteria; phylum Pseudomonadota; class Gammaproteobacteria; order Burkholderiales; family Burkholderiaceae_D; genus Undibacterium; species Undibacterium pigrum. Next base: position 218,784 of record NZ_QJKB01000004.1, on the reverse strand, counting down.
TTTGCTGGTCTTGTGGACCTTGCTGCCGTCTGTCATGCCATTGACCTTGAAAACACCCACGACCTGATTTAAATTATCCGCCTGCTCCAGCAAGCTTTGGGCTGCTGCTGCAGCCTCTTCGACCAGGGCGGCATTATGCTGGGTTACCTGATCCATCTGGGTAATCGCCACATTCACTTGTTCTATGCCGCGGCTTTGTTCGCCGCCTGCCGCTGCGATTTCACTCATGATCTCGGCCACCTGTTTCACCGAGGTGACGATCTGGTCCATAGTGACACCTGTTTCATCCACCAGTGCCGTACCTGCATCGACTTTGGAAACCGAGTCACCGATCAATTGCTTGATTTCTTTGGCAGCACTGGCCGACCTTTGTGCAAGATTGCGCACTTCCGATGCAACCACAGCAAAACCACGCCCCTGCTCACCAGCCCTGGCAGCTTCGACTGCCGCGTTCAGCGCCAGGATATTGGTCTGGAAGGCGATACCATCAATGACGCCTATGATGTCAACGATTTTGCGTGAGCTATCCTTGATGGCTCCCATGGTGCTGACCATTTGCCCAACCACATCCCCGCCCTTGCTGGCAAAGTCTGAGGAAGACATGACCAGTTGATTGGCCTGCGATGCGCTGGCTGCATTATGTTGTACGGTAGAAGTCAGTTCCTCCATGGACGACGCTGTTTCTTCGAGTGAACTGGCCTGGCTTTCTGTCCGTTCTGACAAATCCAGGTTGCCCACCGCAATTTCATTCGAAGCGGTAAAGATAGTGTCGGTACTGGTCCTCACCTGGCTGACGATATTGATCAGACTCTGGTTCATATTGAACAAGGCCTGCAGCAATTCACCAGCTTCATCCCTGGATGTGATCTGGATACTTTGGCGCAAGTCACCCGCTGCAATATTATTCGCAATTTCAACGGCATAATTCAATGGCCGCGAAATGCTGCGTACCAGCCAGATACCCATGGCAGACGCAAACAGCACGGACAAAGCAATGAAGATGGCGGCAAAGACCTGGAAACTCTGGAAGAAGCTTTGTGAAGACTCATACTCTTTCTTGCCTACATTCAGTTGCAATTGTATGAGTGCATCCATGGATTCCTTCATCCCCAAAAACAAGGGGTCGACCTTGCTATGGAATAATTTGGAAGCACCATCGATATCCTTGCTCTTCAATGCTGCCAGGGCTGGATTCAAACCCTCTTCCAGGAATTGTTTGCGTTTGGCTGCAAACTGATCAGCCAAGATTTTTTCTTCTGGTGTCAGATAAGTGGCCATGTACTCTGACCAGACCTTGCTGGCCTCGACCTTACCTTTTTCAACCGTCGCAATGTGGGACTCGATTTTATCTTGCTCATCGGTCATGGCTTTGGCAATGATGACCTGGTTTCGCATGATGGTTCGCATGACGGCATCAAGTTGCCCCAGGGCGACCAGCCTGTCGTCATACACGGTTTTGATGGAATTGTTGCTGGCATTCAGGCTCAGAAATCCGGCAGAACCTATCGCCAGAACGAGCACTGACAATAGGATAAAACTGAAAATGAGCTTGGTCCTGATGCGAATATCCTGGAACATACTGGCCTCCGTAACGTCGGGCGGATGATGATGAAACATGATTAAAACGTATGGCCTGCCTGGCAAGCTAATGTAAGTGCAGGGCAAACGGGGACAAGCGCATCAGGGCTGGCCTGATGCGTGATTTGACTTTAAATGCTAAAAGGCAATAACTCAAGGCATGACAAGTAATTCAACAATGCTGAGCTATTTTCCCCACAAAGTATGAAAAATTGTTTCCATACAAAAATATCTGTATGAAAATTGAGAAATGTGGAAATTATTTTGCCTGATTATCTATATCGTCGGCTGCCAGCTTGCGTAAGACCTGGGCAGCTGCCATCAGACCGAAAGAAGCAGTGACAACAATGGATGAGCCAAAACCGGCGCAATTCAAGCCAGTAACACCGCCGCTGGCATTAGTACCAGCATCAGCGCCGACTGCACAGGCCTCTGCCGTCTCAGGAACGCTGAGTGCTTCCATGGAAAACACTGCATCAATACCAAATTTGCTTTTTGCACCACGCGGGAAACCGTGGTTTTGACGCAGGCGCTTGCGCACCAGTGCCAGCAGAGGTTCTTGCTCAGTGCGCGAGAGATCACGTATTTCTATCTTGCCGGGATCAGTCTGGCCACCTGCGGCGCCTATGGTAATCAGCGGTATCGCATGCAGACGGCAATAGGCAATCAGGGCGGTCTTGGCTTTGACATTGTCTATTGCGTCAATCACATAATCAAAACCCGGCTGGCCCAGCATGGCATCAAGATTGTCTGGCGTGACAAAGTCTTCGACTTCATTCACCTTGCAATAGGGATTGATCAGGGCGATGCGCTCAGCCAGTGCGGTGACCTTGGCTTTGCCTACAGTGTCGGTATTGGCCTGTATCTGACGGTTGATATTCGATTCAGCCACATTGTCCAGGTCTATCATGGTGATACGGCCTATGGCACTGCGCGCCAATGCCTCTACTACCCAGGAACCAACTCCACCCACGCCAATGACGCAAACATGCGCCTGCTTGAAACGCTCAAGACCTGCAGCTCCATATAAACGGGCAATACCACCGAAGCGGCGTTCAAAATCGATATCTATTACATCTTGCATAAGAAAATTGCGCCGAAAGGCTGGACATTGTAAGCAGGCGCTATTTTACTTGATGCAGTGAAAGGCCGCGCTTTAGCGTCCGGCTTTGCGCTTCAAATCAGAGAATAGCGAAAATACCCATGGCCGGGTCGCCATCAACAAGGCCATGCCCTGCCTTTGTTCCGATGACAGGCTGGCATCGATATCTGCCAACTCGTTAAATTCAGTTAACAATCGTGCCATTTTTCTTTGTAAAACAGCAATCGAAGCTGCGCTGAGTTCGCGGGTTTCAAAACGCAAAATTGCCTGTTCATTATGAAAATCGTTCTGCAAGAATTCTTCCATGACCTTGGACTGGTATTTTCTGCGTATAGGCCCGTTCTCACGCCATTGCAGAGTGGTATGGGTTAATAACTTGATGCGGTTATGCGGATGCAATTCAATCAGCTCAAGACGCTCGAGCTTCATCAGTAACTGCAATAGCTCAGTTTCTGCGATATCGAATTGCCTGGCAATTTCCCTGACTTGCCACTGGTTCAGCAAGAGGTAAAACACGCCCAGCAACCTGGGTTCATCAGCCAGCGTCTGTTCCTGTGCATCGGATAGTTCGCCCTTCAACTCTTGCTGGCCACGTGCCAGCCTTGCCAGCTCAAGAAAATCCAGCTCCAGCAACTGGCATATCGCTTCCAGCCTGCGCACCGTAAATGTCGATTCTGAAAACAGGCGCTTCACACTGGCTTCGCTGATGTCCAGATGCGCGGCCAATTGTGCGTAGGTCAGGCCTTTTTGCTTGAGGTGCTTTTTCAGGGCAATCGTGATTTGTTGAGTCAGGTTCATGGCATTCCCGTTCTCTCTGTGAAAGATAGCTTACGTCAAGTATCGATATTTAATACTATTTTTTATTAGATTGTATATCAATACCTTAAATCGCAAAATAATATCTTCAACATCAGGAGAACCACTATGCTCGAAGCTATCCCGTCCAATTCGCTGAGTGTCAACGACGTACATTCCGCACTCAACCTCACAGCTGTTCATCGCATCGTCGAAATCAGCAGCCTGCCGCAGCTTGCCGCAACTTTGGCTGAAGCAAGAAATAATGGCAAAAAAATTGCCATCAGCGCCGCCCGTCATGCCATGGGTGGTCAACAGTTTGCTGAGGATGCAGTCTTGCTGGACATGCGTGGCATGAATAAAGTGCTGGCCTTTGACCGTGAGCAGGGCATAGTCACGGTAGAGGCTGGCATACAATGGCCAGCCCTGATTGACTACCTGGAAGTCGCACAAAAAGACAGCCAGCAGCAATGGAGCATACGACAAAAACAAACTGGTGCCGACGACCTCAGCATAGGTGGCTGCCTGTCAGCCAATGTACATGGGCGTGGCCTGCAGATGCGCCCCTTTATCGGCGATGTAGAAAGCTTTAGCCTGCTTGATGCGCAAGGCAATTTGCAGCATTGCAGTCGCGATAGCAATAGCCATTTGTTCAGACTGGTCATAGGCGGGTATGGCATGTTTGGTGTCATCACCAAAGTCAGCTTGCGCTTGTCGGCCCGACAAAAAATGCGCCGTGATGTCAGCATCATTTCGCTGGATGACTTGATGCCTGCGTTTGAGGAACGCATGGATGCAGGCTACGTCTATGGGGACTTCCAGTTCGCCATAGACCCAGCCAGCCCTGATTTTCTGCAACGTGGCGTATTTTCCTGCTATTGCCCGGTCGCGGACTCCAGCAGCATACGGGAGGAGCATGCACTCAGCGATGAACAATGGCAGCAATTGCTGACACTCGCCCATGTCGACAAGAGCCGCGCCTTTGATTGCTATGCCCAGCACTATATGGCCAGTTCAGGTCAGATTTACTGGTGTGACAGGCTGCAACAGACTACTTATCTGGATGGATACCACGACAAGATAGATGCTCTGCTCGGTCATCATGGTTCAGAAATGATAGGCGAATTGTATGTACCCAGGGCTGAACTGCCCGCCTTCATGCGCGATGCAGCGCAGGATTTTCGTCAACATGGTGTTGACCTTATCTATGGCACCGTGCGTTTGATAGAAGCGGACACAGAAAGCTTTTTACCCTGGGCCAGACAAGACTATGCCTGCGTCATCTTCAATCTGCATACTGAACATACAGAAAGCGGTGTCACGGCAACTGCCTCAGCCTTCCGCCGCCTGATAGACCTGGCGATCAAGCGCAATGGCAGTTTTTATCTAACCTATGGGCGCTTTGCCACAGCGGAACAGATCCGCCACTGCTATCCGAATTTTGTGAACTTCCTAGCTTATAAGCGTCGATTGGACCCTGAGCTGCTGTTCCAGAGTACCTGGTTCCAGCATCATGCCGCGATGTTTGCAAGGTTTGTCACTAGCCTGGAGCAGGCAGCATGAAGGCGGATCAGGCGAGTAACACTGCGCTCATCGTTGCGGCCGGCGTGCAGATGCTGGCGCGTGATCCTGGGTATCGCGGCCTTGTGCCAAATACGATGGCGACAAATGGTCAACGACTCATGCGGGCCAGCCACCCACGTCTGGCTAATCTGATTGCGCGCCACTGGTTTCGTACCCTGGCTTATGCAGCAGAAAAAATGACACTGCCAGGCATCTTGCTGCATTATGTCTTGCGTAAAAGAGTCATCCGGGATTATGTCGCGCAAGCTGTCGCCAATGGCACGCAGCAGATCATTTTGACCGGTGCGGGTTACGACACACTATGCATGGAACTGGCTGAGCAGCATGAAGGTTTAAGGCTGATAGAAATCGACCACCCGGCAACCCAGGCTGTCAAACGCGCGGCTTCTGCGACCACAGGCACAAATCGCATCTACTATATTGCTGCCGAACTGGGCACACAATCCATGACAAAAGTGCTGAACTCTTGTCCGCACTTTGATGCCAGCCTGAAGACCCTGTTTATTGCAGAAGGCTTGTTCATGTATCTGAAGACCAGCGACATTGCCCGGCTATTGCAGCAAATGAAAATAGCGGCTCAAGATGTTTCAGTGATTTTCACCTGGATGGAAATCCAGGCAGATGGCCGACCCAACTTCCGGCCTGCCAGCAAAATCATTGACTTTTTTCTCAGGAAAAAAAACGAACCCTTTTTGTCCGGTATGGCGCAGGACCAGCTTGGCACATTTTTGCAGCCAATTGGCTTTCATCTGCAAGATTTGAAAGCAAGCTCAGCAGCAACTCAGGTGGCTAGTCAGTTGGCCAGACAGAACCAGCCCATTGCCGGGGAATATATTTGCCTGGCAGAAAGTGTGGGCATGAATTTGATATGACGCAAGCATGGCCAGCCTGTCTATTGCATAATAAGCATATCAACATAGCTGAAGTGAACATGACTACTTTATTCGACAGTGCCCCGGGCTTTGACCAGCCGCTGGCCGTACTCAAGCATTGCCATGACCGCATACGCAAACAACTGGCGACCATGAGCAAATTACTGGAACATTTGCCCAGCCACGGTGCAGACCAGGATGCCCGTCAGGCGGCGCAAGCCATCTTGAATTATTTCACTAAGGCAGCGCCCTTTCATCATGAGGATGAAGAAATCAATTTATTGCCAGAGCTGCAAGTGACTGCAAAGGATGAAGATGCTGCCTTGCTGGCAAGCCTGTTGCCAAAAATACTGAGCCAGCATGAAGAAATGGCTGCGCAATGGCAAGAGCTGGAAAAACAGTTAAATGCGATTGTGCGCGCAGATGATGGAGCACCTGCCAGCCTGTCGGCAGCTGCAGTGCAACTGTTCAATGACTTATATACCGAACACATGCAAACCGAAGAAACCCAGATCGCCCCCATGGCGAAGCGCCTGTTTTCTGCAGCACAAATGGCAGCACTGGGTACAGCAATGCAGGCAAGGCGAGGCATCGCCGCATAAAACATCGTTAACAATTTCTGAATAATTGATGAAGGAAAACCATGTCCGTAGCAGATATCCGCACCGACTATAAAAAAGCCAGCCTGGCTGAAGCAGATGTAACATCCGACCCGTTCAGCCAGTTTGCCAACTGGTTTGACCAGGCTTTGAAAGCCGATGTAGCAGAACCAAATGCCATGTCCCTGTCCACCGTAAATGCAGAAGGCAAACCCAGCTCACGTATTGTTCTCATCAAGGAATTTGATCAACGTGGTTTTTCCTGGTTCACCAATTACGATAGTGCCAAAGGCCAGGACCTGGACAGTAATCCCCATGCAGCCCTGCTGTTTTTCTGGACTGCGCTTGAGCGCCAGGTACGTATAGAAGGCCGTATAGAAAAACTCAGTGATGCTGAAAATGATACTTACTTCAATAGCCGCCCGCTGGGCAGCCGTCAAAGCGCGCTGGCTTCTCAACAAAGCCAGCCTATCGCTGACCGCGAAGCCCTTGAACAAAAACTGACTGCCGTGGTGGCAGAATTTGGCGAACATCCACCACGCCCTGCCCATTGGGGTGGATATCGCCTGTTGCCAGAACGCGTAGAATTCTGGCAAGGCCGCAGTTCGCGTCTGCATGACCGCATCATCTATACCCGTGATGACAATGGCACATGGAAGATATCCCGCCTGCAGCCCTGAGCTTAATTGAACTTATTTGATGTTATTTAGCACCTCTGACTATCTCCCGAGAAGAGATAGTCAGAAAGACAATTTGGCATGATGGTTTACAGACCATGTTATGCTCAGTGTTTTTTACCGACACTGAAGTCCATGCCCAAGAAAAAGATCTTGTTATTGAGCGTTTCTGCTGGCGCAGGCCACAAGCGTGCTGCCCAGGCCATACAGGCTACTGCGCTGCAACACGCTGCCGACACTGAAGTCCTGCATCTGGACGTGATGGATTTTGTCACTGCCGGGTTTCGTAAAATCTATACCGACTTTTATATCAAGCTGGTCAATAAGGCGCCGACCTTATGGGGCTATCTTTACCATGCCTCCAATGAAGCGCAGTCTGACAGCACCATGGAAAAACTCAGGCGTGGCATAGAACGCCTGAATGCCCGCCCTTTGCTGCAGGCTATTGCTGATTTTGCACCTGATGTTATCGTCTGCACCCATTTCCTGCCGGCAGAGATGTTGTCACGTCTTTTGCGCAAGGAGAGGCTGCATTGCCCGGTCTGGGTACAGGTCACCGACTTTGATTTACACAGGATGTGGGTGCACGAGCACATGGCAGGCTATTTTGCGGCCAGCGAAGAAGTGGCAGACCGCATGCGCATCAATGGCATACCGGCTGAACGCATCCATGTCACGGGCATCCCCATCATGCCAGCCTTTACCCAAGTGCTGGACAGGAAAACCTGCGCGGCAGAATTCAAGCTTGATCCGGCACTGCAAACCTTCATGCTGATGGGCGGTGGTGCTGGCCTTGGTGGTCTGGACGAGGTTGCTGAACGCCTGTTGTCCCTGCCTGGTAATTTCCAGCTTATCGTATTGGCCGGTAAAAACGCCCCTGCCCTGCAGGCCTTGCAAAAGCTGGCCTTGCGTTATCCAGGGCGCTTATTACCCCAGGGTTTCACTGACCAGGTAGAGCGCCTGATGGCTTGCGCCGATCTGGTGATTACCAAGCCCGGTGGCCTGACCACATCTGAATGCCTGGCCATGGGCCTGCCCATGATCGTCAACTCGCCGATCCCCGGACAAGAAGAACGCAATGCCGACTTTTTGCTGGAACAAGGTGTTGCACTGAAAGCCTATGACGACGTAAGCCTTGCTTATCGCCTGAATTATCTGTTGCAGCACCCGGATAAATTGAGCGACATGCATGTGAAGGCGCAGGCTCTGGGTCGTCCACAGGCAGCCATACAGGTCTTGCAAACCATACTGGATACACCAGTCTGAGAGCAGGGTTGATGATGAAATCTGCTAACAACTCAGCTACGAACTCTGCTAATAACGCATTCAAAGCATTCCTGGCCTGCTTTATTTTTGTATGCGTGCTGGCGCTATTCTTTGCACAGGTAGAAATCCAGATAGAAGGTAGCGGCGGCTGGGCTGCCAATTTGCCTACCTGGCGTATAGAAAAGCACTGGCTGCTGGACATCTTCTGGGGTGGCAGGGCCATGACGGGCTACCATGCCTGGGTCTTCCCTTTCATCAGCCTGTTTTTCCATTTTCCCTTTGTCATGCTGCAGCAATGGTCGGTAAAACTTGAATGCCGCGCCATTGCCAGTATCATGACGTTTTGGGTGGCTGAGGATTTTTTATGGTTCGTCCTGAATCCGGCTTATGGTATTGCGCGTTTCAATGCCCATGATGTGCCCTGGCATATCCACTGGTTGCTGGGTGTCCCCACCGACTATTGGGTAGGATTTATAGGCGCGACTTTTCTCTATCTTTATTCGTATAAACAACATGTTCAACAAGTCCGGCAAAATGCCAAATAAGCGTAGCAGCAGTACTCTGGCGGTTCTGTCTTGCGCTGCACTGTTATTGACGATGAATATCGCCAGTGCGCAGGACAGCCGTCCAGCAGACTGGGCTACTCCTGTGGCAGAAGCGCAAAACCTTTATCGTGTGAACCAGGACTTTTACCGCAGCGCCCAGCTCAGCAGTAAAGATGTCGCCCTGTTACAGTCACTGGGTATTAAAACCGTGGTCAGCCTGCGCTCTTTTCATTCAGACGACAAGGTATTCAAGGATTCCAGCATCAAGCTGCAGCGCATAGGCATCAATACCTGGAGCATCAATGACCAGAATGTCGTCTCTGCCCTGCGAGCGATCAAGGCCGCTGAAAAAGACGGGCCGGTACTCCTGCATTGCATGCACGGTGCTGACCGCACCGGACTGGTGACAGCCATGTACCGCATCCTGTATCAGGCCTGGACCAAGGAAAAAGCACTGGAAGAGCTGATGAAAGGTGGTTATGGCTACCACAGCATGTGGAAGAATATCCCTGAATACCTGAAAAAAGTGAATATAGAAAAAATACGTGAAGGCGTGAATAAACCATGAAGCATAAAGCTGTCTTAATTGGCATCACTTCCGGCCTGCTGCTGGCCACTGCCGCCCATGCAGCACAGCTCGATGCCAGCAAATTCAATGAAACCGAAGTGCAGTTGATAGACCAGAGCAAACCTGACAGCAACGGCAAGACTTTTGCAGCAGGCACTATCCTGAATGCCCCGCTTGCCAAAGTCTGTGCGACGATACAGGCATATGAAGACTACCCCAGTTTCATGCCCAATACAGCCAAGGCCAAAGTCACGCGCCAGCCAGACGAATCTGCACTGGTGGATTTCACCCTGAATCTGCCGCTGGGCAAAGTCAAAAAATACCGGCTGAAAATGACGCCAAAAGTCAGCCCTGTCACTTGCCATCTGAGCTGGAAATTACAGCCCTGGGAAGGATTGAAACAAGAGGAAACCATTGCCGATACATCTGGTTATTGGGAGCTGTCTGCACTCACCAGCAACCCTGGCAAGACCGTCGTCAGATACCAGGTATTTACTGACCCCGGTCCTGTACCCATGGGCCTGGGCTGGATCGTTGACAGCATGAGCAAGGACAGCATCCCTAAAATGATGGATGCGCTGAGAAACAAGCTACGCTAAAAAAACAGCGGGAGTCTATGACTCCCCCTGTTTTTTTGATCAGGTAAGTTCAAGTTGCCGTGCCGGGACTGGCGTTGACATTGGCATTGGCAGCATTGTTGCCAGACACAATGACCGGGTCGGTAATAATGGTGCTCGCCTTAGCTGCGTCATCACCAGATGGCTTTGGCACTTTCTCCGGGATTTTAAAGCCCGCATAAGTACCTGAGCTCATGCCCAGCAAGGTAAGGATACTGCCATCGAAATCAGGCATGCTGACATGCTGTATCACATAGACAAAAAACAGTACACCAAACAGGACATTAAAGACCAATAACTGAAAACGATAAAGCGCGATGCCTTGCGCATCAGTGATGATATCGTCAAAAAAACCACCGCTCTCACCAAATTCACTCTCCTTGCTGGAATCCACACCTGCCGCAGTCAGATAAGTCGCGCTGCCTATCCCCATCAGGCCCAATGCCTGGGCAGAGATATCGGGAATACCTTCCTGCACTATCCATAGCCAGACATAAGAAGCAAACACGATGAAAAACCACCATGCCATCTGCACCCTGGACAGGCTATAAGAACGCTTGATAACGGGCAAAGTACCAGTATCCCGCAACATGCCAGAATCACGGCCAAGTCGCAGCAAAGCAAAAGCCACGGCAATAATAAAAACAAAGCCGATCATGATATTGGCTGGTTGCAAAATCTGGTAACGAAAAGTGCCTGTCGCCAGCACAGTATTACCCGCGCCATTATTAAAGCTGACGCTGAATGGTAAATCGCGACGGAAATTATTCTTGAGTTCACGCCAGGGTGAGCCCATCATTGCCTCGCGTTGCACCTCGCTATTATTGCCGTCTTGCTGGGGCAGGAAAAAACTTAGCTTATTCATGCCGGGGTCTGGATTGCAATCCAGAGGCTTCAATTGCGTCAGCACGCCACCGATACGCAGTTCCACCATATTGAACTGGTCTTTGAGGACAGTGCTGCAAACACCGGGGATGGCGATTTGAAATGATTGATTCAAATGCAGAGGGACAGGTTCGTCTGTCTTGCTGACTGTCGTATTGACGTTATTACTGGCACTGTTACTGGCGCTATTATTGACATTGGCCTGCACAGTCGCCGCAAACATCAACAATACACTGCATAGCAATTTCTTAAAAAAATCAGGCATCTGCTTTCCCCCATTTCGATTTTATTCAATCTTCAGAGGGGAATAATAGCAAAAAATAAACTCAATAGTTTAATTTTCTGGCAAGAACAACACCAAGAAAGAGCGCCGTGAAACGTTTAAGCCAGACTACGAATTTCTTGGTTCAACATCAGACGCGCGGCATAAGATTGCAAAGCCTCAAGCCCTGGTTCCTTGCGCGGCCAGCCCAGCTCCACACCATCATTGGCAAAACGGGGCAGGACGTGCAAATGCAGATGGGGCACGGTTTGCCAGCCAGCTTCGCGATTGGCCTGCAAGATGGTCATGCCGTCCGGCTGGAATTCCTCTTGCACCGCTCTGGCAATTGCGTGGGCGGCACGCATCATTGCCATGGCGGTGGCAGCATCCGCATCCATCAGGGTGACATAGGGCAGCTTGCTGGCCACCAGCACGTGGCCAGGATTGACTTGCCCTGCATCCATGAAAGCAAAGACCAGGGCATCTTCATACACTTTGGCGCAGGGTAGTTCGCCGGAGATGAGTCTCTCAAATATGGTAGGCATACTCCGGTCTGCCTTAGCCTATCAGTTTGCTGGCAAACATCTTTCTCGCCTTGGCAACTTTGGGAGCCACCACGAAAGAGCAATAACCCTGCTGTGGATTCTGGCGGAAATAATTCTGATGATAATCCTCGGCGATATAAAACATAGGCGCCTGGCTGACTTCGGTGACGATGGCATCATCCCAGACCATGGCCATTTCCTTGACGACTTGTTCAGCCAATGCCTGCTGTTGCGCATCGTGGTAGAAAATGACAGAGCGATACTGCGTGCCCGCATCATTGCCCTGGCGATTCAAAGTCGTGGGGTCATGAATGGTGAAGAATATTTCCAGCAAATCACGGTAGCTGACGATGGCAGGATCAAAAGTCAGGCGTACTACTTCTGCATGGCCAGTCTTGCCGGTACAGATTTGCTCGTACGTAGGTTGATGCACCGCGCCACCGGAATAGCCGGACTCTACTTTCAATACTCCGCGAATTTGCTGGAATACGGCTTCAGTACACCAAAAACAGCCGCCTCCCAGAGTGGCAAATTCAGTTCTTGTCGTGCTCATGATGTTCTCCTTGTGTATACAGACTTAGTCTGTATGGAGATCATTTTCTTACATTTATGAAATTTTTGCCAACAAGCTGACAAATTTTCTGTCAATCAGCTTCAAGTGCCGACGAGAAGCTCATCCTTTTGAATTTCATCCTTCTCCCATACACGCTCTATTTCAAGCAGAAAACGCGTGCTGTCCTGATAAGCGACACTATGATTCAGGCGCTGGAACTTCCCCTCGCTTTCCAGTATAAAACTGGGGAAGCCCTGGGCACCAACCTGGCGCAGCAACTGGTGTGCAGTCTGCACTTGTGCTGGCAAATCTGCATGTGCTTTGGCATAAGCTGCATTGAATGCGCTGGCGCTCAGTCCCAGTTCTGTTGCGAGTCGCTGTAAAACCTGCATGTCACTGATATCAGCCGCATCTACATAATGGGCGTGCTGGACTTTCTCCAGCATCTGCCAGGCGGCATACCCTGATGCATCAGCCTGGCTCATCACAGCAGTTGCTGAAGGCACGGAGTAATAAACCAGCTCATCTATCGTCCTGACTCTGTCCAGGTAGGCATCTCCAAAAGCCATGCCAGACAAAGTAGCGATGTGCTGGTCAGCAGCAATAATATGTTCACGATAGCTGGGTGGGATGGCATTTGGTTGGGCAAACAGCAAACCCGGGTGGAAGACCAGAGGCAGTTTGCCATCGAAATGGGCCTCAAGCTGTTTCAGCAAAGGGCTGACGGCATAACACCAGCCACATAAGGGGTCAAAAATCATATGTAGTCTGATGCTCATGCCTTACTCCTGTTTTGGATATCTACCGCTATTCTAAGCAAGTGGCAACAACAGAAAAAGCGCGTATGATGGAAAGCATCTTTCGGTAAAACAGAACAATCTCATTGATATTTTTCGACCATGCATTTTGATCAATTACGCCGCATGGCTTTGTTTGCACAGGTAGTACGCTATGGCTCTTTCTCTGCTGCCAGCCGGGCGCTGGACCTGGCTACCTCGGTATTGAGCGCCGCCGTCTCGCAACTGGAGAATGAACTGGGCGTGCGACTGTTGCACAGAACCACACGCCGCCTGTCGCTGACCGAGGTTGGCCAGGATTATTACCAGCAATGCCTGGCCATGATGGCGGCAGCAGAAACTGCGCAAGACCTGATTGCCGAAAGCTCGGGCGAAATAGCTGGCCGCCTGCGCATTTCGGCGTCCTCAGATGTTGCAGAAAACATCCTCTTGCCTGCACTGCATCCACTGACCAAAGCCCATCCCAAATTATTGCTGGACATACAGGTGGCAGACAATATCGTGGATATGGCAAGCCAGCAAATTGATTTATCGATACGTTCTGGCTGGATGCGCGACTCATCCCTGGTGGCTCGCAAGTTATCCGACTTGCATGAGGTACTGGTCGCCTCACCTGCTTATCTGAAAAAATCAGGGATGCCACAAACCCCGGAAGATTTGAATCGCTATCAAATCATTGCAATGACACGCCTTAGTGACCCGACCATACTGAGCTTGAAGAATGCCGAGGGCGTAACGGTCAAAGTCAGCCTGGCACCGTCAGCGATGACAGATAGCGTGCGCCTGCTGACACATATGGCGGCCGAAGGCATGGGCCTGGCACGCCTGCCCAGCTATGCAGTCAGCAATGATTTGCGCTCGGGAAGACTGGTGGCGGTGCTGGAAGACTGGCAACTCCCCGGGGCGGGTATTTTCGCCGTTACCCTTAAGCGTGGTTTGCAGCCACAAAAAGTCAGGGCAGCCATTGAGGCACTGACACAATTCCTGAATATGGGCCAGGCAATACACGACTGATTTTTTGCCCCCAGGAACAGTACAGAAGGCAAATGTCAATTACTGGTATTTGCCTGGTGAATCGCGAAAATGCAGGTCAAAAATAATTTCATGTTATCTTTTCCCTGTCACGGGCATTTGAAGATGGCCCAGCCACTCACGCAGATATCATGAAACGAACAAGCCTCTCCACTCATCACATCTCACCATCAGGTCGGTCGATAGCAGCGCCAGGAAAACCGGGCGCAAGCAAACTCCCGGCCTATTCATCTGCCTTGCCGCTTTTGCTGACTTTGCTCCTGGCCGCCTGTGGTGGTGACAACTCATCAGTCACACAGTCAGGCAAGACAGCCATGGCAGGGCCGCCGCCAGTCAGCACTGCGAGCCAGCCAGTCATGCAGCTTGGTGACGCCCTGACTTTCGAGCAATATTTCAAGCAATACCAGGCACTCAGTAAAAACAGCACTATCCTGTTGCAGCCCGCACCGGCACCAGCTTCTGCCCTGCCCGCTCTGGTGCTGGATACGCAAAGCCGGGAAATGGTGAGGAATGCCTACAATACCCTGTACGCACAGTCAGAAAATGTAGCGATGGGCTGGACCGGTGACTACGCTAGTGGAAAAGCGGGCACTGTCAGCACGCAATACCAGGATGCCACCCTGTTGCGCATCAACCTGATCCGCGCCCTGGCGGGCGTGCCGGCGAGCGTGGTTTTCGACCCGGCATATTCTGCCAAGAGCCAGCAGGCTGCGTTCATGATGAGTGCCAATAGCCAACTTTCCCATAGCCCGCCTTCAAGCTGGAAATTCTATACCGCCGATGGTGCCGAAGCAGCAGGCAACTCCAACCTGGCCCTGGGCAATGCGGGTGCTGATGCCATTTCTTCTGGCTACCTGGGAGATAGCGGCAGCAATAATACTGCCGTTGGTCACCGCCGGTGGTTGTTGCATCCACAAACCCAGAACATGGGTTCAGGCAGCGTCCCGGGCACTGCTGGCAATAACTCTCTTTACTCCGCCAACTCACTCTGGGTGTTTGATAAAAATGCGTCTGCTCAGCGGCCTCAGGTGCGCGACGATTTCATCGCCTGGCCACCCAAAGGCTATGTGCCCTACCCTGTGGTATATGGTCGCTGGTCTTTCTCGTATAAAGATGCAGATTTTTCCAGTGCCAAGGTCAGCATCAGTAAAGCCGGAGTCAACATCCCTGTGACTATGGAAGCTCAGGCCAAGGGATATGGCGAGAACACGATAGTCTGGTTATTGCAAGGTACAACAGACAGCAGCAAGGCTAGCCGGCCAGCAGCAGACGATACTTATTCAGTGACGGTCGCTGATGTGCGCGTCTCAGGTGTGGCCCAGACATTCAACTATAAGGTCATTGTCTTTGATCCCGAGACTGTGACACCTGGTGCCGAGACTGCGCAAGTTTCTGCAAACGCCAGCGCCAATGTAAATGCACCGCTGCTTTTCCAGGTCAAGCCGGTAGCAGATGCATCAGCCTATGGCTTGAAGACATATCGCAGAGCTGCTCTGACAGACACCTGGACAGTCAAGAACGCCGTAGGTAGCTGGACTGCTGCGACGGCCCCCAATTATTCTGCATTTGGCAGCAATAATTTCATCCTCTTCCATGGTGATTTTGGGCTGCAAACCCTGGGCTACAATAACAAGCTGCTGGTGACTGAAGGTGGCCAGGTAGAATTTGACAAGACCATGGGCTATGCCACGCCCGGAGAATATTTGCGGGTGCAAGTATCGACCAATGAGGGTGCCAGCTGGGCTGACGTATATTCAGAAAAAGGAACTTCCAGTCCGCAAGCGCTTAGCCATATCAAGCTGGACCTGGGCAAGTATGTGGGTAGCACGCTCAACTTCCGTTTTGCAGTGACGATGGATTCTGGCTCCTCTGTCTATACGACACCTGGCATCTCTGGATGGCAGTTCAGCAATATCAAATTTACTAATGTGGCGCAATTGATTGATGAGCAAACCGGCTTCATTAACGGCAATCAAGGCAGTACCAGCCTGGTATTTACCAAGGCTGGTGATTATCTCGCCATAGCCCGCAGCCAATATCAGGGTCGTTTCTTTTCTGACTGGGGCAAACCTTATTTCTTTACCGTCAGCTCCACGGGCTTTGATGGCAATCTGGCGAGCTATACCATCACCAGAACGAACGCTGGTTTTACCATTACCGACAAGTCTGGCAATGGCGCAAGCCAGACTGTCCCCGCGTCTGCACGGATAGCCTTCAAAGATGTGACTGTCGCCTTTGATATAGAAGGAAAACCGGGACAGGCATATCGTATTTACCAGGCAGCATTTGGTCGCGTGCCTGATCTTGCAGGACTGGGCTACTGGATCAAGGAAATGGACAAAGGCACCAACCTGCTCAATGTCGCGGCAAGTTTCATGCAGTCTGCTGAGTTCAAGAGTCTATATGGAGCCAACCCATCTACCGACAGTTTCCTGACAACCCTATACAGAAACATCCTGGGTCGTCAACCCGATCAGGCGGGCTTTGATTACTGGAAAGCCGAGGTACAAGCCAACCGCATCAATCTGGCTGGCGTCCTGGCAAGCTTTACCGAAAGCCAGGAAAACAAGGCCAAAACCGCAACAGCCACACAATATGGCATCGCTTATGTTCCCTACCTTCAATAAGCAAGACACTGCAAATAATTACCCCCCACATCAAGGACCACGACAGCTTGCTGATCATTTTGGCAAGCTGCTCGCAAATTTAGAATAAAACTGCGCAAACGTGAAAAACTGTAACTTTGCAGCCGAAAGATTACACAAACTTACACAAGAGAAGTGCAGTAAATAATTGATATACGACTAAAATATTCGTCTCGAATTTACTACTGGCAACAAACTAAATGTTGTCCGTAAGACAGTCAGTTAATGCCCGCGGATATCCAGGATATAGCTAATGGATAACGGGATTTAACTAATAAATACTACCGCCTCGCTTTTCAATAAGAACACCATGTTAATTGACGTTATCAAAAACGGCTTCAGAACTATCTTCAGAATGCGCCATGAACGCGAACTGCCACCACCTGGCCCAAAACCAGCGTTTGGCAGTACCGTCGTCTACAAACGCCTGAAGATGCAATTAATCGTACCTATTGATTATGAACAATGGGACTGGCTAACCGGGAAAGGCTGGCGCACGCTGGACATGCGCTCCAACCGCCGCCGCTATTTCAAAATACCGCGCAAAGCGGTTACCCGCCTCTTGCATGCCGATGAAGTTGAGCGTGAAGTTTTGCTTTTGCAAATCCTGCAACACCGCTATGACAGGTCACGCCTGCATTGATTCAAGCAAAGCATATTGCCCTCACGGCAAGAGACCTTGTAGTTTATAGCAAAGTCATCTTGTAAAGCCTTTAAGAAAATGAATTTTTGGCAAGCACATAATATTCATTTTCTTGGCTAGCATCATCAAAAATTAAAATCCTGACAATACTCAAGCAGGCTGCAAGCGGTTAAAATGCCGACATGCAAAATATAAGTCAAGACGCTGAGGTTCAGAACGAAGACGATCTCGCTCTGCAGACCTATTTCAAGCCTGGTATTACTCCCGAAGACGTTTCCGCTGTATTCCCCCTGAAGCGCGCCCAGCCTGTATTACAGGCTTTTACGGCTTTGTTTCATGGTGGTTTCAACGGCGTATTGTTGCGCCTGCTGGTTTTGCGGGAGTTGGCAGCGGATGTGGAAACACCTTCGCTAAGCCGGGCCGATATCAATGCAAAACTCGGTTATCTCGAAGCAGATGCCTTGGAGACGGTATTGTCGCGCCTGCGCTCTACCGGCTTGCTGATCTGGGATGCCAGCCAGTCTGTCTATCGCATTGCGCCAACTGCGCGCAATGTACTGGCAGCGATAGAGTCCTTGCTGCAAGTTGAAGAAAACAATGACCAGGCTGAGATGAGTTATATGCTCACCCAGGTCGCAGGTGCCCAGGCCGTGGGTGGCGTCTCGGTAGAACAATTGCATCACTTGCTGGGTCGGCTGATAGAGCTGACCGAAGAATTCTCGGATGCGATCGCCTCCGGTTCAGAGTTCCAGTTACGCACTGCCCAGCAAAAATGGCATACCGCCTGTGACTGGGTAGAAAAAGGTTCAGAGATCATCCATGCCATCACGAATGACAGTCGGGCTGATGCAGCAACCCACAGGGCGGCGCAGGCCATAGGCCGTGCCCAGAGTGCCTTGCTGAATATGCAGGGCATGTTCTCACGCGCGCTGAACCAGATTGAGCGCCAGCGTGTGCATCTGGGTCAGTCTGGTTTATCGACCACCGATATCAAAACCTGGCTGCTGCAAAAAGACGATCTGGCAGCACTGGCTGACGATGCACTGGCAAAACCGGTGACGCCGATGTTTATCACGCCTTCAGAAATGATAGACGTGGCCGAGAGTGAACTGCTGAGCCACCGCGTGTCTGCGCTTGCCGGTGCCCTGCCTGCCGGTGAAAATGCACCCTCGATTGCCAATGATGATAGCGATGCCCTGCATGAGCTTGATCACTGGCTGGCCTTGCTGACTGAGGCCGATGCATCAGAAAAACCCATCTCTCTGCAAGATCTTTTATTACCTTCGAATTTTTCGATTGCTTCTTACCGTGCCTCCATGCTGCCTTTGCTGGGCGACCCCAACGAATCTGCCTTGCAAGGGGCAACCGGAATACTGGCACGCCTGCCGCTGGTCTTTAACTCCAAAGACAAAATGCACAAGGTGCATGATGAGCATGTCGCGGCCATGTCGATTGCCAGCCTGAGCGCCTCCGATGCTGCCAATGCGGTCCAGCCTGCACGCAAAGCGAAGCCAACTGCATCTGCTGAACCATCTGAACCATCTGCACCACCTGTAGAGACAAGAGAAACACCATGATCGAAGATGCACAAATCCTGATCGCCCGCTTGCTGGCGCACCAGACCCTGCGCCGTGAAGACAAGCTGGTTAAGCGCGCCTTGTCGGATGAATTGTTCCGTACCGAGATAGACACACGCCTGAAAGCCTGCGGCATGAAGTTTGTTGATAACGTGTATGCCGACTATGTCACCCTGGCACTGACACGCGATAGCGAATCCAAGGTATTCGGCACCAAAGAAACCTGGCAAAACAATAATTTCGGCCTGGCCCGCGACGGTGTGGCCCTGCTGGTGGTGTTGTGGTCGCTGATTATTTTGCCCAAGCGTGAACGCCAGGAAGCCCATCAACTGGCAGAAGAAGACCAGAACGATATGTTCGGCAAGGACAAGCCCATGCCGCGCGCGGAAGACACCTCGATAGGTATTTCTTACCGTGCCCTGCTGGCTGACTTTGGTGAAAAGCTGGGCAAGAAAACCCGCATGGACATGAACCTGGGCCAGTTGGCACGCGTAGGTTTTATTGAGCGCAAGGCAGACCTGATTTTAGAAGGACCACTGCTGGATTTGCTGATGGATACCGATACCCTGAAAGACCGCATCATCAATGGTGCGCTGTCAGATATTTTCCAGATCCCGGTACCACGTACACCAGCCATCATCGTCCCTGCTGTTGCACCTGAAGTTGCGCCTGAAGTTGAAGCCGAAATATCTGCTGAAACAAATGAAGCAAGCGTGGAAACTCCCGTTGCTGCTACCGATACCAGCGCAGACACAGTAGCCGGTCCTGGCGCAAATACCGACACCAATACCGAAAAAGAATAAGCACCATGTTTCATATCAAATCGCTGGAACTTGTCCATTGGGATTATTGGCAACGCATCAAGAACATCCCTCTGGATGCCAAGATCATTACCATCGCCGGGCAAAATGGATCGGGTAAAACCACACTGCTGGACGCCTTGCGCACCCTGTTTGGCCTGGAATGTTCGATGGGGCGATCATACAAACATTACGCCCGCCATTCTGGCCAGCAAACAGCCTGGATACGTGCGGTAGTCGATAACAGCGCAGTTGGGCCACAGATTTCCAACCGCCCTTTCCGCATGTCCGGCCTGTATGAAGATGAGGTCACGCTGTTTTGCAAAATAGAAAAAAATGGCGGTGACTGGAAGCGTCAGTACCTCATGCGCAGCGGCAAGACCGAGATAGAAGAAATACAGGAAGCCAATGACTGGCTGGGTGTGGAAAGTTATCGCAAGCGCCTGTCACATGCGGGCTTGTCGAATGCCATGGGCAAGGTGCTGGCACTGGAACAGGGTGAGACTGACAAGCTGTGTGAATACGCACCGCGCCAGTTACTGGACCTGGTGTTCCAGGTGTTTGGCGACAAGGAAGTCCTGGATGCCTATGATGACGCCAAGCGCCATCAACGCGATACCGAAACTGAATTGCAGCGTTTTGAAACCGAGCTGGAAGGTGCAAAAACCAATCTGGAAGGCTTGCGCCTGCGCGTCGCCAATTACCACCAGTACGAAAGCCTCAACAAGGAAAAGCGCGATCTGCAGGAAGAAATACTGCCTACCCTGCAATACCATGAAGCATTGGAAAAAGCGGGTACGACCAGCCAGGCCCTGCGTGCCAGCAAACGTTTTTTAAAGACGCAAGACCATGCCCTGTCTGACCGTCGCCAGCACCTGGCGCAACAGGCGCAGCAAGTGTCCGATGCCAAACAGGCAGAAGCCGCACTGGAAGCGGAAGAATCATCCTTGCGTGAAAAGCTGGGGCAGATCAACAGCAAACTGAAGCCACAAGAAAGCCTGCTGGAACAAAAAGCCCGTTTGCAAAAACTGGCTGCTGAAGCAGATGCCGATGTCGCCAATATTGCAGATGACCTGGAGAAAAAAGAAGCCGAACTGTCACGCCAAAAGCTGGAACGCGATGCCCTGACCCAGCGTATCGCTGGCGAAATGGAAACCATCGCCGCCCTGCAAGGCAAGTCTGCCCTGCCTGATCCTGAGAATGTGCGCCAAATGCGCCGTGCACTGACGGATGCGAATATCCCGCACTGCATGTTGCCTGAGATCGTCGAAGTTACCGATCCCAAATGGCAGGCCGCAGTGGAAGGTGTGTTGCGCGGCTATACCTCAGTCATCTTGCTGGACAAGGCAACTGATGCCGCCGCCGCTTACCGCATTGGTGAAAAGCAGCGCTACAGCCACTTCATTGTGCCTGACCGTATCAGTGCACCCGTGGTCAAGGACCAGAGCCTGCTGTCTGTCGTCAACTTCACTGGCCAGGCACCTGGCTGGCTGATAGAACAGTTGCAGCGCATCGATACCGTAGGCTCCATTGAACTGGGCATGAAGTTGCCTAAGAATCAGGAATGGATTACGCCTGATGCCTATCATTTCGAACGCCGTGGTGGTCGCTCCTTATTCGTCGAAGTATCGCGCTATCGCTTTGGTAATGCGGGCCGCACGCAGCGCCTGGAAGCCCTGCTGAAGTCTTTGCCACGCCTGCAGTCGCAAGAAGATGTGCTGACCATGCAGATCAGCAAACTCGCAGGTGACATCAGCGCCTACAAGGCGCGCCTGGCAGGTGTCGATGCGGCGAAAGAACTGAGTGCCCGCCATGCCGAATTTGAAGAAGCCAGTCGCAATACCCAGCCACTGAAACAGCAGCGCATGGAAGTCGGCGGTCGCCTCGGTGAAATTGCACCTTTGCTGAAAGCAGCTACCGAACAACGCTCGGTCGCTCATTTGAAATGGGAGCAGGCAAAAGCGGCGATTGCCGATGCCGAAGCCCAATTGCGCACATCAGAAAAACGCCACGCCGATGAACGCAAAGACCAGTTTGAGACCCTGCGCGCCATGCGCGATACCTGGCATACCCTGCCACATAACTGGAAACGTTCCTCCCACCGCAAGGAACTGGTGGCCGAGCATGAAAACGTCCACCAGATAGAATTGCGCATACGCAGCCTGACGAATAATCTGGCGCGTGATGACTGGGAAACCGACTCTACCGTGGTCGATCAGTACACCCGCCTGAACGCCCTGCTGCAAGGCCGCCAGGCTGAGACTGATGAACGTCGCTATCAGAATAATCGTGCGATAGAAGCTACCGTGAATGCCCGCGCCGCCTATATGGACAGGCTGCGCTTCACGATCAAGTCGTATAGCAAGAACATCAAGCAACTCGGTGAGCTGGCTGGTATAGAAGTACATACCGACCCGGTCAAGCTGGAAAATGACGACATACAACTGGCCCAGGCTGGCTTGCATGTACGCTTCAAGTTTGATGGCAAGGGCCCGATAGGCATGAACGACGGCGAAGCATCAGGCGGCCAGCAAGTCATGAAGTCACTGATCCTGCTGATAGGCCTGTTGAAATCTGACGATGGCTCAGGCGGCTTTGTCTTCATCGATGAACCTTTCGCCCATCTGGATATACGCAATATCCAGCTGGTGGGTGAGTTCCTGAAAAATACCGATGCCCAGTACCTGATGACGACGCCGCTGACGCATAACACTGACGTCTACGATCCATCAGAACTGACGCTGATCACCAGCAAGAAGAAAAAAGATACGGAATGGGCCCAGCCTATTTTTGTCTTGCAAAGAAAAACCGAGAAAAACAAGGCGAGCAAAGCTTCATGAATATTATTCAGTCACTCATGTTGGCAGCTACATTTTTTATCCTGTCTATCAGCCATGCCGGGGAAATTCATCAATGGCGTGATAAGGATGGCCGCCTACATTTTGGTGATCAGCAAAATGCCCCCAAGGATAGCAAGATAATTCTCAATAGCGCCAAAGCAAGTGATAGTCCTGCATCAACTGCTGATGCAGATAAAACTGGAAATGATAAAACCCTGGGCGCTTTACCAATCAAGCCGCAAATCCAGTCTGGCAATATCTATGCAAAAGACAAGGCTTATGAAAAAGGTGCACCTGCCGGCATCACACCTGAAAAACTCACGCAATGCACTGCCATGGTGCGCGAGCATTTCAATCATGAAAATTCACCCGGTGAAATCCGTGCCTTCTTTGTCAAACTGGAATCTGCATGTCCCAAAACCGGCTTCATCTGCAAATCATACAAACTCAGCCCGCAAAAGAACCTCTGCGAACCTGTGCAATACAAGGATGGCGATAATCGGGTCAGCCACGAGGTATACAATTCTTAATCAACTATTTACTGCTGCCTGTTCAAGAAATGCACATGCCAGAACATGTGCGTCGAGTATTTGCTACACTTACCAGACAGATTTGCATGCTGTATAGTAAAGAGTCACCATAAAATCGACACCACTATCGAGACCAACAGGAACAAGCATGCGCAACAAGAAAAAAAGCAAAGCGACAAAGCAAGTCCACAGCAAGCCTTCAGAAAATAACACTCACTCCCCTATTCTAAAACCCGCAACTGCGCAAAGCCATTCTGCCAGCTGCAAAAACTGCGGCGCAACGCTGACCGGCAATTATTGCCAGTCTTGCGGCCAGCCTGCCCATGTGCACCGTTCCATGACGCATATGTTTGAAGAAGTCTTGCATGGCATATTTCATTTCGATCACAAACTCTGGCGCACCCTGCCTGCGCTGATACTCAGGCCAGGCAAACTTACCCGTGAATATATTGCTGGCAAGCGCCATAGCTACGTGTCACCGCTGGCGCTGTTGTTGTTCCTGATCGTTGCCATGTTCTTTGTCTTTTCATTGACAATGAAAGATCCGTTAACCGGGCTGAAAGGTAATTACAAATCCAGGGATGAACTGGTAGTGGAAATCTACGAAACAAAAGAAACTCTGAACAAACTCACATTGCCGCAAGAAAAACCGGCCGCATCACTGCCAGACGAAAATCCGGACAGCATCCAGAAAAAACTGAGCAAGCTTGAGGCCGCGCTGGCAGAACAAAACCGGCTTCTTGCAAAAGAAGAAAAAGAGCAATTGGAAGCAGCGGCGGAAGATAAAAAAAACAGTAGTGGATATGACATCACACAGGTGAAATGGATAAAAAAAGTCCTGGACCGTGCCGAAAAGAATCAGGCCCTGACTTTCTACAAAATGAAGGCCAATGCGGCCAAACTGGCTTTCCTGCTGATGCCGATTTCCCTGCCGTTTCTTTGGCTATTATTTGTATTCAAACGGCGTTATAACTTGTTTGATCATGCGGTATTCTCGCTGTACTCATTGTCTTTCATGAGTATATTATTCATGTGCATTGCGATACTGGGCAAACTTAATCTTACAACCATCGCCGGTTTGCTATTTGCCTTTGTCCCGCCTGTGCATATGTTTGTGCAATTGCGCGATGCCTATGAACTGGGATTTTTTGCCAGCCTGTGGCGCACGGCAGCCTTGATATGCATTGCCGCCTCATCACTGATGATTTACACAATGATAGTCGCTGGCATGAGTCTTTAAGAACGGCAAAAGCAGCTAGGCCGCATCCTTGTGCCTGGCTGCGAATGGCAGACATAAATCATGCAATTTCAATCGCAGGGAACGTGACTGTGCAGCTTTGCCATAACCCACCCGTCCCATGAAACAGCAGTTTTTCAATATGGAGGGATGGCAAAATGCAGCCAGGTTTTGCTGTAAATCCTGCATTTGCTCCTGTATGCCAACGGTGCTGCTACAAGTGCGCCCTGCCTTGACGTACCAGTTGAAAATCAAGGGTGTCATTTCTGGCTGCAGTTGTATGCCCAGTTGCGTTGCCGTCAGCCAGAAGCTTTGCAGGCTGCGACCGGCAGCAACAAAATCTTCTACTGTTTGCGGTTCTTTCTTTGCCACGATCATGAAATGTGTCGCGCAAAACAGTGCGGGAATCAGATCAAGTTGCAGACGTGGCAGCCAGGTGCCCGCCATATAACGGTTCATCCAGTTGACCCGCTGCCAGCTATGCATGGCCCATCGCATCAGTAATAGCCCCAGCTTGTCCATGCCTATGGCCTGGTCGGGTATGCGGTCGTCACTGAATTGTTTGCCCCAGTCTATGACTTTCTTATGTGTCGGAAAAGCTTCCGGCATGGTCAGGCGAATTTTTGCATTACTCCATAATAATTTCGCCATCTTCCAGCGCTGCTTCCAGCCACCAAACCAGCATATGGTGAAATTATCCCCGACAGCCTGCTCCAGAGCCAGTTGATGCTCTGCCTGCAAAGCCCGCGTAGAGAGCGCCCGCCTTTGCACGCTTCTTTTTTCTATCTCTGCCACCAGAGGATGAGGAATACTGGCATCCACAGGTAAGAGCGTGACCTGATAGCTGATTGCCCTGCTATTGTCTTGCTGGCTGTCGCTGTCTATGCGCAAGAATTCTGCCTGCCGCTGCTGATGGCTGGCAGCCAGGCTGATGTTTTCCAGCAATGCCCCCAGGGCGATCTGGCTGGGGCGGCCATCGATATCATAGACAACCGTGTCCCTGGTATCAAAGGCATGGATGATGAAGACTTCTTCTGAAATAATTTCAAAACGCCAGCTTTGCACATTGTCGCCACTGGGTGCCCAGCGTGCCTTGTCGAGTACGTATTCAAGCGGGCTCATGCTGCCTTTCTGCTGTCACCAGTTTCTGGCCCAGCATGCGTCTGGCGATGGCCAGCTTTATTTTTTGCAGAGGATTGCGGTTGCCACCAGGCAGCCAGGTTTTCTTTAACTCTTGCCTGTATGCGTCATAGTGTATACCACGTGGTGCACAAACAACTTTGCCGCGGCCTAAAAGAATTTTTGCTGCCTCTGTCGCAGCCACACCCGCACACAACTGGCATGCCATTACCGTAGATGGGCCCTTCTTCAGATCCAGCCTGACGCGGCTGGGGTCAACCAGATAAGTGCCATGCAGGCGGGCCGGTGCCAGGCCCAGCAAGAAGCGTAT
Organism: Undibacterium pigrum; assembly: GCF_003201815.1. Taxonomy (GTDB): domain Bacteria; phylum Pseudomonadota; class Gammaproteobacteria; order Burkholderiales; family Burkholderiaceae_D; genus Undibacterium; species Undibacterium pigrum. Next base: position 192,785 of record NZ_QJKB01000004.1, on the reverse strand, counting down.
GCCTTGCTCAAATTCTGACTGACCCTGCATCTGGAAATAATCATCAAAGCTCATCTTGCCAGGCATGAAAGACAGTACCGCGGTGCCCATACCCAGAGGGGCGGCTGTGACTGCGGGTATGCCTTTACGATAGCAGGCTGCGAACACCGCACGGCGGGTATCAAAGGCAAAAAAATCCAGGCTATCAATATAAATATCAACACCGTCCAGAAAGGCATCCATATTGCCCGCGCCCACTCCTTGCGGAAATACTTCGATCTGCAAGTCAGGATTGATATCTTTGGCCATGGCTTGCATGACTTGCGCCTTGTCTTTCCCCAGTGTGGACTGCATGGCACCGGCCTGCCGATTCATATTGGGCAAATCAAACTGATCGAAGTCGGCGATATGAAAAGCACCAATACCCAGCCTGGCCAGCGTCAGCAAATGGGCGCCGCCAACGCCACCCATACCGGCAATTGCCGCCCTCTTGCCACGCAGCTGCGCTTGCTCTGTCTCTGTAAACCAGCCCAGGTTGCGGGAAAAAGCCTGGTCATAATCGAAAGCAGATGCATTACTGTCCTGTCCATTGCTGACCAGCATGTTGAGTTGCTGTTCCATGTTTTTACTCACTCATGCTACGCAAACGGCATGCCAGGCTGAATTCTTCCTGAGGTGAAAACAGATAGGGATAGAAGGAGCGTTCCTTCTCAGCCAGCTCTGGCTTGCCACCAAACTGCTGCACCAGCATGTCAACATAATTCAAGTCTATACCCAGCAAGACCGACGGTGCCTGGATTTGCTGATTGTCACGAACCTCACTCAAAACGGTGAAATTGAGCATGCGCTCATAAAACGCCACATGCCTGGGGTTCACCTCTATGCAGATGTAGTTGTAATGACGCACTTTGAAAGCCCAGATTTCGGCGATATGGAACAGAGATGCCAGCACACTCTTGGATTTGACTTCCTTTTCTATCGCCAGCTTGGTGAACTGGCATATCTTCGCCCCCTTGCGACGCAAACTGTCGAGCTCGAACTGATACAGGCTATCAAGCGGCAAGCCCTCTTCAGAGTCAAATTGCACACTGAGCGTGCCGACTATGCGGTTTTCTATCGTAGCCTGCAGGCTCAGGATGTTCATGGGCTTACGCAACTCATGGCTGACAGGTTTGCCATAGCCCCGTGAAGAGAAACGCTGGTTCACCAGCATGCTGATGGATTCATGGTCATTACTGGAATTCACCAGCTTGACCTTGAAGCCGGAATTTTGCCTGTCTGGCCAGGGATATACCGGTGGCTGCCGCGTGAAAGCACCGTCCTTATCTTTGCGGGGAGCATCAAGCGGCCTACCGATAATGGTATTTGTCTGTGCAAGTGAGTGCATGATCTTATCCAGGATATTAAGCGGTTGTAGGAGAAAAGAAAGCTTTCCTGTGGCGTGCGCACCCACTTTTGGAAGCAGAAGTATCGTTTCTGCCCGGTAAGTATATTCATGCTCAGATAAAATTAATAAGCTAAAATAGACAAGCGATGTGCCAATCCAGCCATAACTTGTAAGCAAATTTATGTAATCAAATGTTACCAGTTCGTTTTGATCTCTTATATCTGGAAGGCTGCCTGCCAGGTGCTGCACTGACCAGCATTGATGCCGTGACTGCTGGCAATACCTTCTGGAGCTTGCGGCATCCAGAAAAACTCAGCAGTATGGGTGCTCGCGCTCTGCCATTTCGCTGGCGCGTCATTGACGTCCAAGGCAAGCCTCTGCAATTGCCATGGCTGGCAAATCTGATGGCGCCGGGCTTTGATGATACGGATGAATACCTGCCTGCCCGGCAAACAGTGCTGGTTGTACCTGGCCTGCAAATGGCCAGCATTTATGACCTGGAAAAACGCGTCAAAACCGGCAGCGCAGAAAAAGCATTGCTGCAGGCACGCTATCAGTCCGGCGGCGTCATTGCCGCCAGCTATAACGCCACGGCCTTTCTGGCAGAAGCAGGCTTGCTTGATCACAAGCAAGCTGCCATGAGCTGGATGATGAGCGGCTGGCTGGCAGATAACTACCCACATGTTTTATTGAATTTGCGACATGAAGTAGTGGTCGATGGCAATATCTATACCACTGGTGCACCAGCCAGCAATTACCGCCTGATTTATGAAGTCATGCGCCAGTATTATGGCGATGCGCTGAGCAATAGTGCGATAGATGCCACCTATTATCAGGAAGAGCGCTACAAGATCAGTGCCGACATGAACCAGGTCTTATCTACTAAAGCCCGTGACGGCATCGTCTTCAAGGCGCGCGCATGGCTGGAAGCCGATCTCAGGCGCGTCTATAATTTGCAAGACGTTGCGCAAGCTGCTGCCGTCAGCCCGCGCACGATCAACCGCTATTTCAATGAAGTACTGGGCATGTCGCCCTTATCCTATCTGCAAAAACTGCGCATACAAAGAGCCAAGCAATTACTGGAAATCAGCATGCTTGATATCAGCGCCATTGTTGAGCAATGCGGCTACCGCGACAATAGCTCGTTTTGCCGCCTGTTCAAGAGGGAAACCAAGTTAAGCCCGCTGCAATTCCGGCGTCGCTTCAATTTCCGTACAGACAAGCGCTGGTGGCGTGCCAGCGACACTACCTCTTATGAGGCTAAATGATTTATCCTGCGCCAGTTTACATGGCGGATGTATTAAAGCAGACTGAGCTTGCAAGCATTTTGTCCTGACAAAGAAATGGAAAACTGAATCATGTTAATCAACTGCGTTACTTATCAAGAAGGCCGCAAACTATCCGATATTTCGGTAGCGGCCATCAGCGACTATGTACAACATAAGGAGCAGTTTGTCTGGGTCGCCTTGCGTGATGCCTCGGATGAAGAATTACAGGAAATGCAGGTGGAATTTGATTTGCATGAACTGGCCGTAGAAGATGCCCGCCACGGCTATCAAAGGCCGAAAATTGAAGAGTATGGCGACTCGCTATTTGCCGTCATCCATACCGTTGAAATGCTGGAAGGTGAGTTGAATATAGGTGAACTCAACCTCTTTGTCGGTGAAAATTATGTGCTGTCTGTGCGTAACCGTTGCCAGCAAAATTTCCTCGGTGTACGCCAGCGTTGCGAACGTGAACCACATCTGCTCAAGCATGGTTCCTCATTTGTGTTTTATGCGCTGATTGATGCTGTGGTTGACCGTTACTTCCCCGTTATAGAGGCACTGGAAGAAGAACTTGAGCTCATCGAAGAACAGATTTTTACCAAGGGCAGTGAACGGGCAAACATCCAGCGCCTGTACCAGCTCAAGCGCAAGATCATGGTGGTCAAACATGCGGTCACTCCTTTAATGGAAGCATGCGGTAAATTATTCGGTGGCCGCGTACCAGCACTGTGTGTAAATACCCAGGAATATTTCCGCGATGTATATGATCACCTGTACCGTATCAATACCTCGATAGAAACCATACGTGACACCATCAGCACGGCGATACAGGTGAATTTATCCATGGTTGCCATAGATGAGAGTGAAGTCAATAAACGCCTGGCCGCCGGTGCTGCAATTTTTGCAGTACCCACCGCTTTTGCCGGTATCTGGGGAATGAACTTCAAGGCTATGCCAGAACTGGAATGGGCTTATGGCTATCCCATGGCAATAAGCATCATGTTCTCTGCCTGCGCTTATTTATACTACCGCTTCCGCAAGAGCGGATGGTTGTAGCAAGATGCAGCTTCAGGAGCATCGCCATTTTCCATGGCGATGCCTGCACAGTTGATGTTATTCAAATGGCGGTGCTTTCACTGCACGCATGGCATTCTCCAGCGTCGCAGTGCTTAAAGGCTCAATAAAGCCCTTGATACCTGCTGTCTGCGCGGCTGGATCACTTGCAGGCATTTTGAGCAATGCTGTTTTGATCTCTGCCGCCACATCCTTATTCGCATGTGGCAGGGCAATGACGAAATATTCAGGATACAGTTCTGTCGTCAGTAAAAACGGGAATTTGCTATCCTTGCGTTCATCCAGGATAGTGAAATCATCGAGCTTGATTTTACCTTCCTTGGCCATGTTTTCCAGTATGCCGGTACGGACAAAGGCAGCACTGGATTTTCCTGACTGTACAGCGAGAATGGAGTCGTCCTGGCTGGTCGTTGTGAAAAGACCATAGTCGCGTCTGGGTTGCATGCCCTTTTGGGAAAAATGATAGACCTGGAACAGATACCCACCCGCTGATTGTATGCCCAGGGCACTGATGGGCTTGCCCTTCAGGTCTTCTATCTTGCTGATACTGCCGCCTTTTTTAACCACGACAACACCACCAAATACCGAACCCTGCTTGCCATTCAAGGATGCCAGCAAAGTTGCGCCCAGCTTTACTTTCAGCATCAGAGTCTGGTTGGGATTGGCGAGTATGAAATCAACTTTTTTGGCACTGGCATCACCAAATACCTTGGACACTTCCATGGGGACAATTTCTACTTCCTTGCCCGTGGTCTTGCTCAGATATTTACCCAGATCTTGCCATTGGTTGAGTGTTTCCTGCGTGGAGCGCGGGGCATTGACGCCCAGCTTATAGGGTTCTGCACTGCTGGCTGTCATTGCACCAGACAGTAGCATCATGAAGCCAGCAATTTTTATCAGAAATAGGCGTGTACTGTTCATTATTTGCACCTTTGTCATCAAGAATTAAACGATTTCAATTGCAACAGATAAAGCGCGACACTGATCAAGGCGGATGTTGAGCTGGCAGATCAGATGGACAGCATAGCACCAAGCATGAAAATGGCATAAGCAAATATGAAAACCAGGCTTGTTTCTACCCGGGCTTGATAATACTAGCGATTGGTTATTTCCCTGACACTTTGCAGGTGGGCGATGCGTTGCTCATTCAATTCCAGCAGGCATAAGAAACGTCTGTGGGATGTACCCGTCCCCCCTGCTGCCAGGTTTGCCTGCAACTCACATTGCTCTGCACGGTAAAGCAAATATTGCTTGCTTGAAGATAGCAATTTACCCTTCACACGCGCACGGTTGGTAGCAGTATCGTCCCATAGGCCCACAGATATCAGAGTTTCAGCTTCCGCCTGCCTGAGCGTGATATTGCTTTGCGCGACGCGCTTTTCCAGACATTCCCGCGCGTCTGCCTGCCCGCCAAGCGAGAAGCAGTCTTCGCCAGAAGCCGCACGCTGGGCCTGTGCGCCTGCACTCAACATGATCAGGGGTAAAAATAAAAGAGATTGCAATACGCGCATGTCATCATCACTCTGGTCAGATAATTCGAATACCGGTTCAAATAGTTAGAACTCATTTCATAAATAGCCCGGCTCATATCCAGCTTTATATTATAAAATCCACACTTTGTTGACACTATTTTCTTTGCATGGGAGATAGCGCAGCGATCAGACACCATCATTAAAAAAGAGAGCGCATTTATGAGCCCGGACTTAGGGACTGCCGCAGAAGTGGCGTCAGAAATAATACTGGTCAAAGAAGCAGAAAAAGCCAGCCATCATGCAACGGGTGCAGAAAACCACGGCCATACCTGCGCCAATTGCAACACCAGCCTGCAAGGCAGCTTTTGCCATGCCTGCGGCCAGGCTGCCCATATCCATCGCTCGCTACTGCATTTGATCGAAGAACTCCTGCATGGTCTGCTTCACTTCGAGACCAAGGCCTGGAGAACTGTTCCGGCATTGATCTTCTCGCCAGGAAAATTGACCCGCAATTACATCGCAGGCCAGCGTACACGCTATGTCTCGCCGCTGGCTTTATTCTTGTTTTTGATCTTTCTGATGTTCTTTGTGTTTTCGTTCACCAGCAATAACCCGCTTAACAGCATTTCTGACCAGCCTCATACCAGGGAAGGCATCAGCAAGGTCTTGCAGGAAAACAAGGTAAAGCTGGTATCACTGCAAGATCAGCGAGCAAAACTTCCCGCAGGAGATGCCAAACTGGAAGACCTGAAAGAAGACATTACTGAACTTGAACTGGAAATCACTGGTTTGCAAAGCTCTCTGAATTTGCTGACAACGCCAGACACAAAAAAAGAAAGTGAAAAATCAGAGCCCGAAAGCAATCGCCTGGCTGAAATTGCGCAAACAATAGACAAGAAACTGGATGGGAAAAATGTGAGCTTCTCATCCCCCCAGGTAGAGAAAAAGGTCAGGCATGCTCTCAAAACACCTGAACTGACCTTATACAAGATAAAGAGCAATGCCTCAAAACTGTCCTTCCTGCTGATGCCAATCTCATTGCCTTTCTTATGGCTGATGTTCATCTTCAAGCGTCGATATGGCATGTTCGACCATGCCGTGTTTTCGCTTTACTCACTGTCTTTCATGGCTTTGCTCTTAATAGTGGCAGCGATATTGAACACTTTCAGCTTTTCGATGACGGCATTGCTGCTGGTTATTTTTGTACCGCCTGTCCATATATTCCGGCAATTGCGCAGTGCTTATGAGCTTGGTATTTTCGCCAGTTTGTGGCGCACCTTTGCCCTGCTCCTGATCGCAGCATGTTCATTACTCATTTATTTATTGCTGATCGTCGTGCTCAGCGCCTGATTATCATGTGACCGGAAATGCCTGCTGCTTCAGCAGGTTTCCCAGATCACCTGATTGCGGCCATGGCTCTTGGCCTGATACAGAGCCTTGTCGGCCCGCTCAAGCAAGCGGCCCAGCCTGTCATCTTCTGCTCTGTAGATGGCAATCCCTATGCTGACCGTCAGAGAAAAAGTCTCGCCAGAGGCAGAACTCAGAGGCATGGATTGAATATGGTCGCGTATGCGTTCAGCCACCAGCATGGCTTCAGGGCGGTCGGCCTGCTGCAACAGCACGCAAAATTCTTCACCGCCAAGACGGCCAAACAAGTCAGATTCGCGCAGTTCGACTTTGACGGTTTCAGCAAAATGTATTAATGCCTGGTCACCGCACTGATGGCCGTATTCATCATTGATGTTTTTGAAGAAGTCCAGATCCAGCATCATCAGGGTCATCTGGGTCTGATAGCGCTGGCAGCTTTTGAATATGTGCTCGGCATGCTCAAGAAAAGCCCTGCGGTTGGCTATGCCCGTCAGTGAATCAGTAGTTGCCAATCTTTGCAACTCCCTTTCCAGCATCTTGCGCTGGGTCACATCGCGGCATATACCTTCTACGCCTGCAAATTTACCATCATCATCAAACAAGGCCTGGCTATTGACCGAGATATCGATGACGCGGCCATCCTTGCTGACCATCTGGCCAGGGAAATCATTCACCATGCCATGCATCATGATTTCTTTTTTGAAGGCGTCCCGGTCTGAAGCGCTGGGATACAGTGCTTCAGCAGGCTTGCCTTCTATTTCTTCAGGTGCATATCCCAAAATCTTGCTGACAGCCGGGCTGACTTTTTGCACGACCCCATGGACATCGGTACGGTAATACACGTCTTGCATGTTCTCAAACAAACGCCGGAAATTGAATTCGCTGAGGCGTAATTGTTCGTCCATTTCATTGTGTTGCGTCATATCCATGCCACTGATCATGACGGCATCCCTGCCTTCAAACTGGATGCCGCGGCTAATCACCAGCAACATGCGAAAATTGCCTTTGCTGGTACGTACACGGAATTTACTATTGGCATTGGCCCAGTTATCGCCCTGCTTTTTCAAGCGGCCTTGCGAGCGTGGCTGGTCCAGGGGATGGACATATTCGTCGACAGACCTGCCAAGCAAGAGCTGTTCATCGCTGGCTTCCAGTAATTGAAGTGCAGCGGGATTGAGCTTTGCCAATTTGCCATCAACCACGATTGCGACTGCAACCGGCAAGATATCAAACAGGTAAGCATATTGATTTTCTTTGCTCAAGAGTGTTCCTATCGCTGCTTTGCCAGAGTCCAGAAGTACAGACCCATCGCTATATTTTACTGCTGAGCATAGGGGAGTAAAGTAATAAAATGCAATACTTGCAGAAGTTTTTTGCATGTTGACTGTAATTGACACATTGATGAATAAAAACATATGCCAGCAAGTACACATTTTTTACCCTATCATTTCACTGCCTTTCGATACGTCACTTAGCGTACATAAATCGCACTTAACATCGTACCTGACATAGCAACCGAGATAGCAACTGAGACAGCAACCAGCATAGCAATTAAGCCTTTATCGCCGGTCAAGACCCTGACAGGCTTTTTATTGAATCATCCAGGACTAACCATGAAAAAACGAATGCCCACCATCCCAGCCCCCATGCGTAGACTGTTTTTACTGACTTGCCTTGCAGCGACCACCGCCCTGCCTGCCCTGCCTGCCTTTGCAGTTGAAAAAACTGCACAAGCCAAGCTGGTCGTGGTTTTGGTTGTTGACGGCTTGCCACAAGAGCAAGTAGTGCGTTATCGCGATCAATTTGCTCAGGGTGGCTTTCGCCGTCTGCTTGATCAGGGAGCCTGGTTCTCCGACGGGCATCAGGCGCATGGCATTACCGTCACTGCAGTCGGCCATTCTGCCGTATTGACGGGTGCGTATCCCTATCAGCACGGCATCGTTGGCAATAACTGGATAGACCCGGTGACGCTGGCATCGGTATATTGCACAGAAGACAAAAATCACACGTATATAGGCGAGGAAACCAAGGGCAGCGATGGAACCTCCCCTGCCAATCTGCGTGTCAGCACGCTGGGTGATGAATTACGCTACTCGAATGGTGAACGCAGCAAAGTAGTGACAGTATCCGGCAAGGACAGGGGTGCGATCCTGCTGGCCGGTAAAACTGGCACGGCGTATATGTACATGAGCAAGACTGGCAATTTTGCCAGTTCCACCTATTACATGAAGTCTCATCCACAATGGGTGCAGCAATACCACGCAGGCAAACCGCAAGACCGCTTTTATGGCAAGGAATGGCGACCTTTGCTGCCTGACGCGGCTTACTCTGGTGACGCAGACGATGAACTGGTCATCAATCAAAAGGAAAAAGAAAAACGCTTCCCCTTTGTCTACACCAGCAAGTCTGGCAAACCCGATGCTGATTACTACAAGGACCTGTACACTGGTCCCTATGTCGACGAAATGACCCTGGATTTTGCCCGCGCAGCGATAGAAGGTGAAAAACTGGGACAAAACCCTGCTGGTGTACCTGATGTGCTGGGTGTCAGCCTGTCCAGCCATGACTATGTCAATCACAGCTTTGGCCCTGAGAGCCGCATGTCGCATGACCATTTGCAAAGACTGGATAGAATGCTGGCAAATTTCTTCACCTACCTCGACAAGCGTGTAGGCATGGACAATACCATCGTGATACTGACGGCAGATCATGGTTTCCCGAATGTGCCAGAGTTTTCACAATCCATCAAACGCGATGCACAACGTCTGGACAGCAAGAAGATGCTGGCCGACCTGAACCAGCATCTGACGGATAAGTTTGGGCAAAAAGACCTGGTTCGCAAATGGTCCGCTCCCAACTTTTTGCTTGACTATAAGCTGATAGAGCAAAAAAACCTGAGGCGTGATGATGTGGAAAACGCCGCTGCAAGATTTTTGCTGGACCTGCCCGGCGTTGCCAACAGCTTTACCCGTACCCAGTTTGAAAATGGTAGTTTGCCACGCACACGCATGGGTACGCTGGTACAACGTGCATGGCACAGGCAACGTTCTGGCGATGTCATGGTTGTCACCAAGCCTTATTGGTATTTTGGCAGCGAAGCACATGGCACTTCGCATGGCTCACCGTATATCTACGACACCAATGTACCGCTGATGTTGATGGGCAAACCCTTCAAAGCCGGTGCCTATGGCCAGTATGCTGAAGTCATGGATATTGCACCAACACTGGCGCATTTGTTGCGCTTGCGCCCACCTTCTGGTTCTGAAGGACGTGTACTGACTGAGATATTGCGCTGAACAATCACTTCATACCAGGTAATTGAACGAAAAAAAACCGCATGAAAGTCATGCGGTTTTTTTCTGCTTCGTGGCGCTGATGTTAATCAGCCTTACGATAATTATTCAACATAGGATAACTTCTCGCATACAGAGAAAACAGGAAAGCCGCCAGCAAGGCAAAACCGGCAAAGAAGAACATCTGGAAAGCCGTGACGCTCATACCAGTAGACTTGATTTGCTCGGTCACTGCTTCACTCTTGACACTGGAGTTGGCCAGCAAGACCCACAAGTTACCTATGGTGACTGACAGGTTCCAGAAACTCATGATCACACCCTTCATCGCCAGCGGTGCCTGACTATAGGCAAATTCCAGACCTGTAGTGGATACCAGCACTTCGCCAAAGGTCAGCAAGGCATATGGCAGAATTTGCCAGGTAATTTCCAGAGCATTGCCGCCATCAATGGCCAACTGCATGAAGCCAACTACTATCCAGGCCAGACCAGCAAAAGCGATACCGGCGCCCATGCGACGCAAGGCAGTCAATTCAACGCCACTACGTTTCAATAAAGGATACAAGACCAGGTTATTGAAAGGGATGAGCAACATCACCAGCAATGGGTTCAAAGCCTGCATTTGCGCAGACTGGAACCATGAAGGCTTGGTCATCTGATCTGCCTGCAAGACCCAGGTCGATGCCTTTTGATCAAACAAGGACCAGAATGGTGTCACCAGGGCAAACACCACCAGTATGCGCAAGACCGAACGTACGCCATCAACTGCCACATCAGGATGAATACCGCGAGCGCGTTCCAGTTGCATCCAGGCACCCATGCCACCAAAGCCCAGGACCAGCACCAGCGCCAGACACAGTGCCGCAACTATGCCGACTTTAGGGATCAAAAACAAAGAACCTACTGCCAGCAAGGCGCCGGCCACTGCCATGAAATAACCGCTTTTTGCCTGACCAGGCACATCGGTAGTCAATGCAGTACGTACCACGTTCAGGAAAGAATGCGGATCACGTGGTGCTGGTGCTACGTGAACGTATTTGGTACGGCCAGACCAGAAAATAATGGTCGCGATCAACATCAGCAAACCCGGGATACCAAAAGCGATACTGGCTCCGAATTCCTTGAGGAAGATAGGCATCAGCAAAGAGGCAAAGAAAGAACCAAAGTTGATAATCCAGTAAAAACCATCAAATACTTTTTGCGCCAGGGAGCGATTCGATTGATCAAACTGGTCACCAACAAAGGAAGTTACCAGCGGTTTGATCCCCCCTGACCCCAGGGCGATCAGGAATAGCCCGGTATAAAATCCATTGCGGTTATTCTCAAAGATAGCCAGGCAGGCATGGCCACAGCAATACACCAGGCTCAACCAGAAAACGGTATTGTATTTACCAAAGAAGCGGTCGGCGAGCCAGCCACCCAGCAAGGGGAAGAAATATACGCCGATGACGAAAGTATGGAATACCTCTTTTGCCATACCCTTGCGCAGTTCTTCCGGCATGGATAACAGCAGGCTGGTAATCAGGAAAGGCGTGAGGATATTGCGCATGCCATAAAAGCTGAAGCGCTCACAGCCCTCATTGGCGATGATATAGGGTATTTGCTTTGGCATCCGCGCTTTTTCAGCGCCATCCACAGCCACGGATTGAGTCATTCGTCTCTCCTGTCAATTGTTTTTCACAGCGTCAGCAAACATCTCTTTTGAAGGTGCATTTGCTTATTGGAATTATGGATAGGTGTTTCTTGTATTTCTCTGCATTTTCCTAGGTATAAATTGGATATATCTGGAAAAACAGTGGGCGAAGTATCCAGATTTGTGAGGGGGTAGTCAAGCCTGAAAACATGCCTGATTGCCAGAGAAAAGCAGTGCACGGAAACCCATCTGTTGCAGGATTTTAAAATAATGCCAAACAGCCATCAAAATGAAGACTTATGCAAATTGCCAGTCAGGCTGCAAGCCTCGTGGATGCTGGCTTTGTGCAGTGCGGAAATAAAAAACTTATGGATGCTTATTGATACGGTTATGAATACAATTTCAGCAAATTATTTTTTTATCCAACACAATAAATTTCGCCCTCAAAATGAAAATGCCCACTTCAGAAGTGGGCATTTCTTGCATCAGCCTGCGGCAGGTTTGCCGCTGATTTTACGCCATGCCTTAAACGGCAGACGGTAGATAAAGCGCAACATGATCAGTGTCAGCAAGGCTTCAACAAAGGTCGCGATGAAGGCAAAGAAAGTATTCCAGCGCGATTCACGGCTGCGGAACTTGGCCAGCATGCGGTCACGGCTGATTTCTATACTGTCATAGAAAGTTGGCACTACCAGCAAGGTCAGGAAAGTGGAAGTGATGGTGCCGCCAATAATCGCAATCGCCAGTGGACGATAGAACTCGCCGCCCTCACCCAGGCCTATGGCCACAGGCAGCATACCGGCAATCAGCGCAAAGGTCGTCATCAAAATAGGGCGCAGGCGCTTGCGGCCAGCATACATGAGTGACTCTTCGCGATCATAGCCTTCTTCTTCGCGCTTCCTGGCACAATCGAGCAAGAGAATCGCATTCTTGGCGACCAGTCCCATGAGCATGATGATGCCGATGAAACTCATCAGGTTCAGTGTACCCTTGGTTAACAGCAGAGCGACTACCACGCCTATCAGGCTCAAAGGCAGGGACAGCATAACAGCAATAGGCGCCGTGAAAGAACCAAACTGCATGACCAGGATCAGGTACATCAGGCCTATGCCAGATACCAGGGCGATAGTCATTTCGGTAAACAATTCTTTTTGCGAACGTGCCGCACCACTCAGCTCTATGCCGAAACCGGCCGGGAAGTTCATGGCTTTGGCAAGCTTCATTGCTTCAGTCGTGATTTCACCCGAAGATTTCCCTTGTGCATTGGCCGATACTTCTATCATGCGTTTGCCATCGGTATGCTGGATCTTGGCTGGTCCCTTGCCCATAGTGATCTTGGCGATTTGCTCCAGAGGCACCATCTTGTCGCTACCAGCCACGGCAATAGGCAGACGTTCTATGTTTTCTGCACTGATCCTGTCATCCGGATGCAGGCGCACTGCCACGTCACGCGCTTCACCGGTAGGGTCAACCCAGTCACCAATCTCGACACCGGCAAACGCCACACGCAAGGCCTGGGCTGCATCATTGACCGAAATACCAAGAGAGTTTGCCAGCCCACGATCCAGCTCTATCTGCAATTCGTCTTTGGGATCTTGCTCAGACAAACCTACATCCACCGCGCCTGGTACTTTGCTGAGTTGCCCCATGAAATCTGTCGCAATCTCAGTCAGTTTTCTTGAGTCCGGGCCGGAGAACCTGATTTGCACAGGCTTTCTGGCACCATTACTGAGATCATCCTGGACCACATACTCAGCACCGATGATATTGGCGACCAGCTTGCGCAGCTCGACACCCACCTCGGTTGCTGAGCGCTTACGCTCAGTACTCTTGCCGATATCCACATAAACACGTCCACCACCACTGTTAATGACACTATTGGTGGCCTTGGTTTCTTTCAGGGTACGTGCCAGCTCAGCGGCTTTCTCGACTTTCATGCGGCCATATTCGAGGCTGGAACTGGATGGTGTGCGCACGTCTATCACCAGCGTGCCATTGTCCGAGACTGGCAGGAAACTGGTGCCGCCCTTGGCCGCATGCAAGGCAATGGCGCCAGCAAAACTGAGTGCAGCGATCAGGGCCATCCAGATACGGTGATGCAAGGCCCAGGCGATCACATTGCCGTAGCGGTCAGCCTGATGATCAAACCAGGTATTGAACTTGGCCAGTACCAGACTGATGCCGCGCTTGGGTTCCAGATGATGGCCTATAGGGTCGCCCCAGTAGGCAGACAACATGGGATCAAGCGTGAAAGAGATAAACAGACTGACCAGGACAGAGCTCGCAACTGTCAGCGCAAACGGCCTGAACCATTCACCAGAAACACCAGGCATGAAAGCCACAGGAATAAACACGGCAATGATAGAGAACGTGGTTGCGGCAACTGCCAGGCCAATTTCCTTGGTGCCATTACTGGCAGCAGTGCGGCGATCTGAACCCATTTCCATATGACGCACGATGTTTTCGCGCACCACAATCGCATCATCAATCAGCACACCAATTGCCAGCGACAAGCCCAGTAAGGTCATGAAGTTCAGGGTAAAGCCGCATAGCCAGACGGCGATGAAAGCTGCAATTACGGAGGTTGGCAAGCTCATGGCTGTAATCAGGGTGGAGCGCCAGGAATTCAGGAAGACATACACCACAAAAATCGTCAACACTGCACCAAACATCAGGGACTCGATGACGTTATTCAGGCTGGATTGTGCGTCCTTGCCGCCATCCTGTGTGACTTCCAGCTTGCTGCCTTTTGGCAGGTTCTTGTTGATTTCATCGATCAGGTCGCGCACTTTATTGGCTACCGTCACGGTACTGGCATCACGCGAGCGAGTCACTGAAATACCGACATTGGGATTGCCATTGCGTACACTGAAGCCGCCTATCTCGGCAAAGCTGTCGGCAATTTCAGCGACTTGCGCCAGCCTGACCAGGTCAGTGCCACGGCGCTTGATGACGATATTCTGGAATTCTGCCGGTGATTCTATGCGGCCTATCAGGCGTATGCTTTGCTCATCCAGCTTGCCACTCACCTTACCCACAGGTGCAGTGGTATTTTGATTGCGCAATGCGGTGACCACTTCGCCAACCGAGACATTGTATTCACGCAATTTTTGCGCATGCAATAACACAGTCAACTCACGACGCAGGGAACCATTCACGCTGACAGTAGCAACGCCGTCTATGCCACGAAACTTGTCGGACAATTCATCTTCTGCCAGGCGTGAAATCTCGGCATGGCTGAGCGTACTGGAAGACAAGGCCATCTGCATGATGGGCTGTGCCGAGGGATCACTGCGCTGGAGTATGGGCTCGCGCATTTCTATCGGTAATTTATAGCGTACCGAGGCAATGGCATTACGCACTTCGTCTGAGGCTTCGATCAGGTTTTTATTGAAATTAAAAACAATCACGACTTGCGCACGGCCTTCAAATGCCGTTGAGCGTACCTGATAGACACCGGTAATGCTTTGCAGAGATTTTTCCAGACGATTGATGATCTCGCGCTCCACCGTTTCTGGTGATGCACCTGGATAAGGAATACTGACCACCAGCACTGGCTCTTCCACATCGGGAATCTGGTTGACCTTGAGTTTTTTCAGCGCCAGCAAACCCATGCACATAAGGGCGATGATGATCACGATCATCGCGACCGGACGCTTAATACTGAAATCAGAAAGGAACATGATTTATTTCCCTTGTGGATTGGCAGTTGCCGTGCTGGAAGCAGAACTCACCGAGCTTGCTGATGCTGGCGTTGCCGCCGTTGTTGGACTTGCCGCAGTTGCCGCCGTTGCTGGCAGCTCGGCACCAGCCGTCGCCACCATCTTCACTTTTTGTCCATCCACCAAAGTGGAAACCGGGTTACGTATGACTTTGTCGCCGTCGACCAGACCGCTACGAATTTCAAAATCACCGCGACGTGGGTCACGTTCACCAACCACAATACTGATTTTGTTGAGGATGCCATCCTTGATGCGCCAGGCATAGGCCTTATCGCCATCACGCAGCAAGGCTGAGCTCTTGATCATCAGGGTCTGGGTAGAACCTGTTTCTATGCGTCCCTCTGCATACAGGCCGGACACCCGTGGTGGCGTGGCATCAGCAAAGGCTACCAGCACTTCGACCTGCCTGGTGGTGGCATTTGCTGCCATATCCACACGTTTCACCTTGCCTGCAAAAACCTGGTCACCATAACCATTGACACGGAAACTGACAGTCTGGCCTATCTTGACATTATTGACCTTGTCCGCCGACAGCAAGCCTTCAAAACGCATGCTGGTCGGGTCGATGACCTTGACCAGCTCCTTGCCTATCTGGGCTGTGTCACCAGCAGAAACCTTGCGTTCGCTGACGACGCCATCAAAGGGGGCACGCACTTCTGTACGCTGCATTTGCTGGCGTGCCTGCGCTGAACGTGCCTTGGCAGCCACCAGATCACTCTGGGCATTATTGCGGCGGATTTCTGCATCTTCCAGTTGCTGGGTCGATGTCATGCCGGATGCGCGCAAAGTCTTCAGGCGCTGGAATTGTCTCTCGGCCTGCTCCAGCGACTGGGCAGATGCCCTGGCCGCTTCTTCCGCCGAATTGCGGCTGTCACGAATTGATGTGTCGTCCAGGCGCACCAGTAAATCACCACGCTTAACCGTCTCGCCATTTTCTTTCAATACTTGCAAGACCACCGTAGACAATTCCGAGCGCAAGTCAGCCTTGCGTTCTGGTTGTATGGAACCAGTAATCACAGGTCCGGAGGACAGTGCGCTGTTTTGTATGACTTGCAAATCTTCTTGCGTCACCAGCAAGGGCTGGTCTGGTATTTTGGCAGCACCAGACTTGGCGCTCGCTGAACCTGCACTTGCCTTGGTCTGATCCGAATCCTTGCCATCTTTTCCTCCCTTACTGCATGCCGTCAATGCCAGGGCAAGGGATAGAAAAATCAGACTGGGTCGCAACATGGTGAATCTCCGTATATTTATAATAAATGTTTGTCTAAGAAGCTGATTTGTAACAAAAAGTTCTAATTCTTGCCAAGTATCCATGAGCATGTATGTAAGTGTCAATCATGCATTACCTGCTTGCAACATTAGCTAAATATAAGCGAGTTTCTTGCAATGTCAGCATAAGTCCGGTAGGCTCCCGCCTCCTGCGTATCTACCAAGCTGCTTATTGTGTCTGTTACTGTGTTCACCCCTGCTTCACCACCTGTTTTATTGATCGTCACTGATGTTTTTGGCAACACACCTGCGATTGCCAGCTTTGCACGACAATTTCCTGTGCCCTGTCTGATTGCATCACCTTTTAGCGGTGAGAAAACACAATATCCGGCAGAAACCCTGGCCTATCATGCTTTTATTGCTGAAGGCGGGGTGGGTGCCTATGCAGAACACCTTGCCCAATTGATAGAAGCAAATCAGTCCAGCCTGCGTTACGCCATAGGTTTTAGTGCGGGTGCCAGTGCCCTGTGGCTTAACAGTACCAATCCAGCCATGGCGAGTCTGCAACAAACCATATTGTTTTACGGTTCACGCATACGCGATTATCGCGATGTACAGCCTGCTTGCCCTACGCGCCTGATATTTGCGGAGCAGGAAGCCGCATTCGAACCAGCAGAACTGGTGGCCGATTTAAGGCAGCGCAACCATGATGCTGAGCTAGTCAAAGGCAGCAAACATGGTTTTATGAACCCCTATTCAGCCGGTTTTTGCCTGAAAACCCAGGAACGCTTTATGAAAGAACTACTTGATATGACACAAATCAGTGTCGCAGCCTGAGTCTCTAACATGCGCATAGCCAGCAGGCAAGATTGAGTTTCGCCCCCTCTTACCCTATACTTCGCACGCGTGACACAATCACCGCCTTGTGTTTTTGATTACACCAACCAGTGATCAGGGACTGTTTTACTTGCATGACAACACCACCACTTATTTAATAACTTTTTTGCGGCACCAGTGCATCTGCCTGATCTGGCAGCTCGTCTGGTTGATCCGCGCGGAGCCATAAGCATGACCGCCTTTGTATTTAATGAAATCAATTTCGACGACCACGAACAAGTCGTGTTCGCATCTGAAGCCAAATCTGGCTTGAAAGCCATCATCGCAGTCCATAACACCAATCTCGGCCCGGCCATGGGTGGCTGCCGCATGTGGAATTATGCAGATGAAGCCGAAGCTGTACGTGATGTATTGCGCCTGTCGCGCGGCATGACCTACAAGAACGCAGTTGCTGGCCTGCCTATCGGCGGCGGCAAAAGCGTCATCATCGGCAACCCAAAAACTGACAAGACCCCTGCCCTGTTTGAAGCCCTGGGTGAAGCCCTGGAGCGCCTCGGCGGCCGTTATGTCACAGCAGAAGACGTAGGCACCAGCCCGGCAGACATGGCTAATGTTGCCAGCAAAACCAAATACGTAGCTGGTCTGGGTGACCGTGGCGACCCATCCCCATACACAGCACTGGGCTGCTTCGTCGGTGCCCAGGCTGCGGTGAAACACCATTTCAAACGCGACAGCTTTGATGGTCTGACCGTGGCCCTGCAAGGTCTGGGTCATGTAGGTTATGACTATGCACGCCAGTTGAAAGAAGCCGGTGCCAAACTCATCGTCACCGATATCGACCAGGCTGCACTGAAACGTGCGCAAGAAGAACTGGGTGCAGAAGTCGTCGCCATCGACGCCATCTATGATGTACAAGCCGATATCTATGCACCATGCGCCCTCGGTGCAACACTGAACCCGGACACATTGTCACGTCTGAAAGCAAAGATCGTTGCTGGTGGTGCCAACAACCAGCTGGCAACACCAGAGATGGGGGAAATCTGCCGTCAAAAAGGTATCCTGTATGCACCAGACTTTGTCATCAATGCCGGTGGCATCATCAAGGTTTGCTATGAATACCTGAACACACCAGAAGACGGCATGGTTGCCCATGTTCGCCGTATCGGTGAAACCCTTGCAGAAGTATTTGCCCGCGCTGATGCAGAAGGCTTGCCGACCAGCGTTATCGCTGACCGTATTGCTGAAGCGAAATTCAAGAAATAAATTCCTCGCTGACGCAGGCTCAAAAGCCACCAGACTGATGTTCTGGTGGCTTTTTTTGTTTTTCGCATTGTATCTACCGTAATCGCAAACATCTGTATCTACAGGCGCAATATCAACAGGCATATTCTATCTGGAAGGCAGGTTTTCTTATCCAACCGGAGAATACGAATGACGATGTTATCGAATATACGCATGCTGACCCACTATAAAGCCTGGGCAGACGACAAGATGTTTTCCATGTTAAGTGCCTTGCCAGAGGAAGAGGTATTGCGCCCTCGCCTGACCCGATTTGGCAATATGCTGCATACTCTGAACCACGTATATGTCATCGACGATATTTTTCGCGCCCATTTGCAAGGACAGTTGCATGAGTATCAGGACCGCAATACTGAAACTACGCCAGCACTGAATGATCTCTGGAATGCATCTCGACAAATGAATCAGTGGTACCGGGATTTCACGCAAGACTTGAATAAAGATGATCTGGAGCGCGTCATCCATTTCAATTTCATTGGCGGTGGTGAGGGCATCATGAGTTGCCAGGAAATGCTGCTACACGTCGTCAATCATGCCACCTATCATCGCGGCTTTGTCGGCGACATGATGTACCAGGCCAAGGTCATGCCACAATCAACCGACCTGACGGTATTCGTCAGGGACGTGCTCAGAGCATGAAACTTTTATGTGAATCCAGGGTCAATGAAGTGCGTGCTTGAAACGTATTGCTTTCAAGCTTACACTCATCACTATCTATAGCGCCCCCGAAGATCATGACCATACTCACTACTGCACGCCTGCGCCTGGAACCAATGAACGACAGCCACTTTGACGGCCTGTTCCGTATGAACAGCCAGCCAGAAGTGATGCAATACATTACCGGCAAACCAGATACGCCTGAGGATACGCAGTCCATGATAGATCGTGTCAAGGCACGCTGGATAGAGTATGGTTTTTCATGGTGGAGTTTCATAGAACTCGAGAGCAATGAAATCATCGGTGCAGGCTGCATACAATACCTGGGGCGCGACCCAGCCAATCCTCTGGAGACTGGCTGGCGTCTGCGCAAGGAAAGCTGGAACAAGGGTTATGCATCAGAAGCCGCGCAAGCCATGGTGGCATTTGCATTTGAAAATCTCAAGACAGAATCTCTGTGTGCAGTCTGTCACCAGGATAATCAAGCATCATCGAATGTCATGAAAAAACTGGGCATGCAATATCGCGGCATAGAACGCTGGTATGACATGGATACGGCTGTGTATTCCATGGATAAGGCTGAATGGCTGGCCAATAGGAAATAAGCAAAAATAACGAAGAAAGAAGCTCAATCTGCCGCAACGACAATACAGTTGCGACCACTCTCTTTTGCGCGATACAAGGCCATGTCGCTGGATGAGAGTGACACATCGGCATCCAGGTCGCTGGCCTGCATCATGGCTATACCTATACTGACAGTAACAGGGATGATATGGGTGTGCGCATTGACTGGAGTGTCGAGCAATTGCTTTTGCACGCGCTGCGCAAAAACAGTGGCATCAGTGATGCTGGTGCCTGCCAATACCACAGCAAACTCTTCACCGCCTACCCGGCCAGCATAATCACTCTTGCGCAATTCATCGTGCAGGATATGGGCAAAATGCCTGAGCACCAAATCACCTACCGCATGCCCATAAGTGTCATTGATGAGTTTGAAATTATCCAGATCACACATCAGTACTGCAGCAGTCTTGCTGGCACCGCGCTGTATGCGTGCCAGTTCTTCTTCGATGCGCCCCATGAAACTACGCCGATTGGGGATTTGCGTTAAGAAATCGATGGTCGCCAGTTCCTGCAATTCCTGCTCTATGCGCTTGTGTTCGGTGACATCGGTAATAAAACCATGCCACAAGGTAGCCCCATCTGGCAGGCGACGTGGCCTGGCGTCCATCTGGCGCCAGCGTATGCCTTGTTGTGGCAAATTGACGCGGTATTCCAGGTGCAGGTGCTCCAGCCTGCTGGCTGACTTTAAAACCGCATTGCGGTAAGCCGGAAAATCATCAGGGTGGATACGCGCATGCACCAGTGCCACGCTGTCATGTATTTGTGACGGACTTAACTCATAGATATCGCGTATGCCCTCGCTGACATAGCCAAAGCTTTCATCGCCATTGGCCTGCATGCAGTATTGGTAGGCCAGACCGGGCACTTCATTGGTCAGGCAAGTGACCAGATCGGCACTTTCCTGCAGACGTTGTGACAAGGCGCGCATGGCAGTGATGTCAGTGGTAGTGCCTATCATGCGCAGCGGGCTGCCATCTTCTGCCCGGCTGACGACTTTGCCACGACTGGATATCCATTTATAGCTACCATCCTTGCAGCGTACCCTGTGTTCAACCACATATTGCTCAGTCTGGCCTTCAAAATGCGCCTTGATGGTGGCCTGTACATAGGGCAAGTCATCTGGATGCAACCTGGCATAGCTGTCTTCTATGCGTCCCGTTATTTCTGAATCAGCATAACCCAGTATGGCTTTCCAGCCGGGGGAATAATGAATGCGGCCAGCCGGTATATCCCTGTCCCAAATGCCAGTGGCACTGCCTTCTATTGCCAGTGCCATGCGCAACATGCTGGCCTGGCTTTGCTCGGCCAGTGCCTGTGCCTGCCGGTTTTGCTGTTGGTGTAACGTATGTTGCAGCAGATCGGCAAGCAGGCTGGCCAGCTCTTGTCGCATTTGCTCACTGGGCGGTGTGGATGAAGACTCAGGCGGGGTTATCAGGAAGAGCGCGCCAAGCAATGGCTGTCCGGCGTTGCAGAGCGGGATGCTTGCCATCATGCTCAGGCCATGGTTTTGCAGGGCATCCTGCCAGGCAGCTTCAGCCTCTGGCACTTGGAAGTCTTCTGCCACCAAAGGAATATGGAGCGTATTTTCCAGAACAGGGGTCAGCAAATCAGAAGCGCTCAGCAAACTATCAGCACCAGTAACAAGGCTGTTAGCCACCACTACCACCTGCAAATGAGGATAATGCGTCTCCAGGCTGTTGATAATTTGACGCAGGCTGATCTCGAGTGCAGTATTGTCCGCGATAGCACTCATACATAGCTTATACAAGCTCAATAGATATCGAGCTTCATCATTACTTTTATGCAAAGTATCAGAACTCATATCTGCCCAATATCCCCGCAGGGAAGCCGCTTGCACATGCCAGAACTCATTTTCTCGCTATAGATCATCATATACTAAAGCGGCTGTGCCTGAATATGAGCGAGATTTTTTCATCTTAGTGGGTTTTACAACAAACAGCATGGATTAACTGATCATAATCCTTCCACATAAAAAGCTTCCGGCTTCCCTTTCCCGTGCATGAATGCAGAAACCTCGTCTTGCCACACTTGTGGCTGCAAATTCGCTGTACTGCGGGTAATGAAACGACGCATGGGCCTATGGTCAAAAGCCTGGGCCAACAGTTTTTGCATACCAGCAAAACTGTCCGGATTGATATGTATACCCTGAGCAATGCGCTCAGCAACCAGATTCACCTGACGCAGGATAGCCTGTTCCCGCCTGGGGTCTCCTTGCACAGCAACTTCATAAAATGAAGTAAGCACAGCAAAGCCGGGGCGCACGCCTTCCAGCAAGCTGGCTTGTAATCTGTCATGCCCATCGAGTATTAGATAAGCATTCAAGCCATGGATATACCAGACCAGGATGGGTGGCAATTGCCCGGCACGTGCCAGCTTGCGCCACCATTTGACACGACCGCTATCCTTGTGCTGAGCAGCAAATACGTTCAATACCTGTCCATTGCCCGACATGCACCAGTCCAGATAAACGACAGGAGCATGCAATAACTGGACGTCTTCTTCTCCACCACCAAGATGCCAGTCACGCAGACGGTATTTGCCACGCCAATGAGGATGATATACCTGGCTGCCATCACAATATTCAAGCGACCACAGACCGTCGGACAAGCAACTGATATCTACATTACGCAATGCCTTTGCAAAATGCTTCAGCCATAATCTTTGTTGTGACCCGGAAGCGGCAGATGCAATGTGCTGGACCTCTGCCGAGCTGATGGCTGGCAACCATTCCTGATGCTGCGGCAAATTTCGATAGACGCTTACGCCAGAATAGCCCTCATCAATTTCGGCCCACAATAAAGGCAAATCGCCTGCATCCAGCCGCATGCGCTTGCCCGCCGCGGTACGCAAACGCAAAGCTGGCTTGGATGCATTGCTGACATTCAGCAATAATCCGCGCCATTGCTCGTAGTCGCGCTCATGGTCGCCAGTATCGTCCTGATAATGGATGTTGATAGCCATATTGCTGCGCCTTATCCTGATGACTTCACAAACCCTGCTTTTTCAAAGCCTCAATCTCAAAATCACCATCATCCACCAGGCGCTCCCAACCGGTAAACTTGCCCAGACCCAGCGTCCTGCTCATGGATAACAACAAACTCTGCCCAGCCGCTTCACGCTCAGGTGCCAACTGATACACAGGATCATTGAAAGCTGCTGCTGGCGTCACAAACTTCCAGCCCATGATCTTGAACTGGGCCAGCACGTCATCAAGCCACAGGGCATTGATCAGATTGTGATGCATGAGCAAGACTTGGGGAATATCACGTCCCTGCAATTGCCATGACAAGGCACGATAGGCTTCGGCACGCTGGCGTATATGAGCCAGGTAAGCCAGCTTGACAGGTGTTACATCAGCCTCAGGATTTTTCTTGAGGACGGCTATCAATTTCTCATTCAGACGCCAGTCGCTGGTATCGAGACTGACATAGGCATTACGATAACTTTTTTGTTTTAAAAAATCGCGCATGCCATCGCGTTTTTCCGGTGTATTACCTTCGCGCAGATAAGTATAGCGATACCATTTCTGGTAACCCGGCAAAGTGCTGATGATAGCGTCGCAATCCAGAATTTCTTGCTGATATTGCGCCAGGCTGACTTTATCGCTATGCAAATCAGGATGACTCATGCTGTGGTTGCCAATCGCATGACCGGCGTCACCCCATGCCTTTGCCAGCGCATAACCAGCAGGTTCTTTTGCGGCATAGTCCGCGGTCACAAACAGTGCTGCCGACACACCATGTTTAGCGAGCGCATTCAACATGGCCTGATTGCGTTGCGCCGGGCTCAATCTTGGTGTTTGTTCCAGATCGGGACCATCGTCAATGGTGATGGCTACCGTCTGAGCGCTGACATTGGCCGCCAGTGATATGAAAGCAGATAAAAATACAGTGCTCGCTGCGCGAGTTAAATGACAAAAGAGGTTCAATTTTTTCGTTTTCTGGGTAAGGTTTAATCCACGACATAGTCGGCAGATTTTTTAGCGGCATCCGCAGTATCTGTGGTGTCGGCGGCTTCAATCAGCATGAATTGCTGGCCATTCCATTGATAAAGACCGGCTTGCTCTCCAGGATTTGCAGACAAGGCCAGCAGTGCTTTTTTATTTTTCACGGCATCGTAAGTCCACTCAAATGCCCCGGCCACCAGGGTCTGCAGGAGCTTGTATTCATTTTGTTGCATGCCATACACTTGCATTTCTTCATAAGCTGCGCCTCGCTGTATCCTGGCTATGAATACCGGTTTGCCTGCAATGGTAAATTCAGTATGCAATTGCAGGCGTGGATTATAGCTATCGTCAAACTGCTTTTGTGATACGACTCGCCAGGCCTGATTTTCTTTTTTAAGAATGCTGACAGTGCTGAAAATCCATGCCTTGTTTTTATTACCCGGTTCGCCTGATGGCTTGCTGGACCAGGTCACAAGCTTCCAGTCATCTTGCATGCTGAGCATGCTGTAGTTCTCAATTTCACTCAGATTGGTCTTGTTCAATGCGGGGGTAAAGTCTTGCTGGGTTGACTGACTGGTGACAGATTTGTCGCCCGAGTGGCAGGCAGTAAAAGTCATCAGAATGAATAGAGTAAGCAGTGCTTTTTTATAAGGCATGAATGAACAGTGTCGGTGGCGTCTGAATGCCAGTGAATTACCAAAAGGCAACAAATAATAGGCGATAGCATAACATTAAGTTTTATCAAGCGCAGAACTTGCATGAATACACATAGATTCTCATTTCAATTCCTCAACGACGACTTATAATTCCAAAGCTGCACCGCTATTTCTGAACTTGTTTGATCACACTTTCCACAAAAAATTGAAGGAGATATCAGCATGAGTATCGTTAGCTCGCACGAACCCGGCGCGTTTTGCTGGGTAGAACTTGGCACCAGTGATCAAAATGCCGCCAAGGCGTTTTATGGCGAACTGTTCAGCTGGACCGCACAGGATAATGAGATGGGCCCGGGAAGTTTTTATACCATCTTCCAGCTCGAGGGAAATGATGCCGCAGCAGCATATACCCTGGATGCCCAGCAACAAGCGGGCGTGCCGCCCCACTGGACAATTTATGTGTCTACCGATAATGCCGAAGCAACAGCAAAGCGCAGTGCTGAACTGGGGGGTGAAATTGTCATGCCCGCATTTGACGTGTATGACCTGGGGCGTATGGCAGTATTAAAAGACCCTACCGGTGCTTTCCATAACATCTGGCAACCCGGGAAAAATACTGGTGTAGGCGTACAAAACGAGCCGGGATCATTTTGCTGGGGCCAGCTCAATTGCAGTGATACGGCAAAGGCTGAAGCCTATTACAAAGCCCTGTTTGGCTGGGGAGCCAATACAGGCAGTGACGGTGGCATGACTTACACAGAATGGCAGCTCAATGGCACGCCCATAGGTGGCATGATGGACTTGCCACCAGGTGCCATGGCCCCTTCGCACTGGCTGGCTTATTTCAGTGTAGAAGACTGCAATGCCAGTGCTGCCAAAGCACGGTCACTAGGCGCTGCCGTCTACGTCGCCCCTACCGACATCCCCAACACGGGTCGTTTCGCCGTGCTGGCTGACCCACAAGGTGCAGTATTTGCGATATATCAGCAAGCTTAAAGGCAGACGACAGGGTTCAGCAGATGTTGCGATTACATACGCTGCAAGAGTCTGATCGCATGCGCCACGCCCAGTCTGGGACTGGACAAGACCTCCTTGTCCAGGTCCTGCAGTTCCAATGCTACAGCTGCCATTGATGCCTGCGCCAATACGACGACATCAATGGCGGTATTATTCTGCAACTCCCGCCTGACTGCACTTGCTATGCTCTGCCGGTAAGCTTCGCTATCACCTTGCTGGAAAAACCCCCAGGCATCTTCAACCCACAGATTGCTGATTGCCACTGGTTTGTTCAATGCTGTTGCAGATTCCTGTAATAGTTCAGTCGTAGGCAGCAAGGTAGTTTCTAGTGCCGCCACCAGCAAGATACGTGGCCCCAGCGTCACTGCACGATCAGCCATGGCGCGATCTATCCTCACAGCTTGCCAGCCTGCCATTCCAGACATGCGCTCAGCCACACCGCCAATACTGGAACAGGTACAGACCACAATACGTGCGCCACTAGCTGCAGCAGCTTGCATGGCTGCCTGTATATCGTTTATCACACCCGCATCAGCAACCCCAAGCTGCTGGGCAGCCGCAAGCAAGGATGCATCAACATGATGATGCATTTTGAGACCCGGTGCCAGTTCTTGCACCAGGGCCTCAAAAGTAGGAATGTGTACTGCAGATGTATGCAGGAAAGCAAGTTCGTGCAGCATAGGGGCCTGCGATTTAATTGAGTTTCTTCATATGGGCAACCAGTTGATCCAGCGCCGCCCCCCAGCCCTGATGGAATCCCATGTCCTTATGCTTTTGCATGTCTTCAGCATTTTTATGCATGACCACAGCCTTGTATTTTGTCCCAACTTCGTGCGCCTCAAATGTAACAGTGGCAGTCATGAAAGAGTTGCCCGTGGGACGAAAATCTGGTCCCAGGGCATCGGTGAACACCAGTTTTTTGCCCTGCACGACTTCTAGGAAGCAACCCGTATTATCATGATCCACACCCTCAGGTGAGCGCATGACGCTACGGAAGATACCACCCGGTCGCAAGTCAATTTCGCAATCGACGGTTTTCCATGGCGCAGGCGTAAACCATTCCAGCAAATGTGCGGGCGTAGTCCAGGCAGCCCACACCAATGAAGGCGGGATATCGACTGTACGTTCAAGCACCAGATCGAATTTGTTTTCTTCCGTTGTTACTTCCGTAGTTACTTCTGTATTTACTTCAGACATCCAGAGTCTCCTTGATTTTATTTGTGGTCGCCAGTGCACATTGGCGAAACGAGCGTTTTTCAACCAGTTCGCTGATACCAACAATTTAGAATATGTATGTCTTTAAAGCATACCAGGC
This sequence comes from Undibacterium pigrum, assembly GCF_003201815.1. GTDB lineage: Bacteria > Pseudomonadota > Gammaproteobacteria > Burkholderiales > Burkholderiaceae_D > Undibacterium > Undibacterium pigrum. Next base: position 166,011 of record NZ_QJKB01000004.1, on the reverse strand, counting down.
TACGTCATCAACAAAATGCTGCTTACATAGATCAGGGCCAGCAGACATGCTGGCAAATATATCGCAAGCGTAAATGTAGATAAACACTTTTATGTGGAAATTTAATTTACTGTGCGATTTTTTCTTCTGCCCGCAGTTGCCTGATGCTTTGATCAAACTGTTCAAGCAAGAATTTGTAGCGGGGTGACAGATAGAGGTAGATGGGCTTGAAAAACAGGTCTTGCAAGAGATAACTGTCCGGTGCCAGCTTGCTATTTTCCATAATCTTCAGCGCCAGGGATTTGGTCATGATGCAAGCATCGCCATGTTTTCTCAAGACCATAAAAGCGCAATCAGCTTCGGAGGCAACTGGTATCAGGTGTTCCATTTCCTTGTGTGCAGCGATAACAGCATTGCCACGCACATAAAATACTTTGTGCTTGCTCAGATCACTCATGGACTTTACGGTGAGATTCTTGTCATGGCTAAGTACGCTGAAACTCAATTGTCCCAAAGGTGTTGGCACCCGTATTGCTGTCGGTGCCATTTGCTGGAATTCTTCAAAACGCGGCATTTCACCCACGCTTTCACTCTCTTGCAACATGCGCAATGCACGCCCGGGTGGATAAGCTGTCAGCTTGCATATCAAGCCATTTTTTTGACATAGCTTGTCCAGCAATGCCTTGCTGTCAGCAAAGACTTCGCTGGCATCACTAAGAGAGGATGTAAAACGCAATGTTTCCTGGTGCAATACCTGCTCGCGAGTATGCCCAACAGCGCAAATACAAAACAGTAGCAGTAAAAAACATGCGCGCACAAACACAGCTTTCTGGTTGAGTCTGGCTAATGATCTGGAAAATCATCTGAGAAATAAGCGGTGCATGCGAATACAAAGAACAGCGATTGCGCAAGCAGCGCCATCTCAGTATTCAACAATAATCAAGGACTTACAAGCGAGACTTGGGAGAGTGTTGCGGCACAGATGCAGCTTGTTAATTTCTGTCAAAAATCTTATGGCTCTGACATATCAAATCCATCATTTTCAGGTAACACAATCATATTCCATATGCGTTACCGGAATTTTTCTCATCTCGTCAGCAATGCTCAATGCGCTGGCAACTCTGCTTCCAGCGCCTCTGCAGTACGTTTTGCATTATAGAGTTCCAGATTCAACAAACCCAGACGCTTGGCAACAATGGTTGGCACCAGTGCCTGTCCTGCGACATTGACTGCAGTACGCCCCATATCGATAATGGGCTCAACTGCCAGCAACAGGCCCACGCCTTCCAGCGGCAAACCTACGGTAGACAAGGTCAGTGTCAGCATGACCGTGGCACCGGTAGTGCCCGCGGTTGCAGTAGAGCCAAGCACAGAAACCAGGGCAATCAAACCCAGTTGCGTAACATCCAGATGCAAGCCATAGAATTGCGCAATAAAAATCGCCGCGATTGCCGGGTAAATCGAAGCACAACCATCCATCTTGGTCGTTGCCCCCAGAGGCACGGCAAATGCTGCATATTCACGCGGCACACCCAGATAACGCTCGGTAACACGCTCAGTCAATGGCATGGTGCCCATGGATGAGCGCGAGACGAAACCCAGTTGCACCGCTGGCCAGACGCCACTGAAATACTGGCGCACAGACAGCCCATGCATTTTGACGAGCAGTGGATACACCACAAACAGCACCAGCAACAAACCCACATAAATAGATGCACTGAAACTCGCCAGCGAACCCAGGGCATCCCAACCATAACTTGCCACCGCGTCACCCAGCAAAGCCAGAGTACCTATAGGCGCCAGGCGTATGATCCACCACAGGATTTTTTGTACCACGGCACCAACCGCATCAGTAAAGCGCAGCAGTGGTTCGGCACGTTCACCCACCTTGAGTGCAGCAATGCCAACCGCGATGGCTATCACCAGCAATTGCAAGACATTAAAACCCAGCTGGGTACTGGCGACTGTGCGCTCACCTACCTGCTTTACAGAACTGCTGGCTGTCATGCCGAGGATATTGCCCGGTATCAGTTGATTCAAAAAAGCCCACCAGGACCCAGTTCGGGATGGCGCACCTGCCTTGGCAGCATCGACTAAAGCACCAGCACCCGGGTTAGCCAGCAAACCGATAGTCAGGCCGATGGCAACAGCAATGAATGCGGTAATGGCAAACCAGATCAAGGTCTGCGTTGCCAGTTGCGCCGCATTTTGCAAGCGTCGCAGATTGGCGATGCTGCTGACTACCGCAGTCAGTATCAGAGGCGGGATCATCAACTTCAACAAGCTGACATAGGCATTGCCGATAGCACTCAAGGCAACTTGCAGCCAGTTTGCCTCCGACCCCTGCGTACCCATTTGCCTGGCGATCAAACCCACCACTACACCAGCCACAAGGCCGATGACAATCTGTGGGCCGAATGATTTCCACCAGCGTGCGCCATGCCCGCTGGGCAGGGCTGCAATACTGCCCTTGTTATCCAAGTTTTGCATGCATGATCTCCAACTCTTTATTCAAATACCGAATAATCAAATGCTGGGGCCGCATGATGAAAACCATGAAGCAAAGGGCAAGTCAGTTACCTGCTTCACATGCCATGTATCCAATTGACTATGGCATCATCACTCATTACACCGCCGGGCCAGCGCAAGGATGGATCATACCATTCGTTGTTCCCGCGTACACGCTTGCGATAGACTTTGAGTGAATAAGAAAGACGCGCTATACCAGTCGGCAACATGCTACCGGTATTATCGATATACACGGCATCAGCCGCCGTGGGCAAGCCTATATGTTTAACACCTGGCAGGCGACGCGCCAGGTCTGCAAAATCCAGACAGGCGCTGAAACAATGCTGGTCTGTCAGGAAATACACTTTGCCCAGGAAAGGCGAGGCAGCCAGAGTGCCATTGGCAGGAGTCGGCGGAAAAGCTGTATGCAGTAAAAGCTGTTTATTGTGCAGGGCAGTCTTCATATCATCTGCCACGGCCTGGCGATATTGTGCGGCCTCAGTCAAGCCAGCAGCGCGCATGCGTGCAGCTTCTTTTTGCAGTGCCTGCAAATTTCCGGCTGACACGCGCCAGTCGGTAGTTTCATCAAAATACGAGCCTATATGATCGACAGCTTCCTGGCTAAACAGGATGGCCAGCATTTGCTCTGCCCAGCTACTATTGCCACCGTGATTGCCACGTACATCTATCACTACAAGCGGCGCTTTATGCAGTTCTTCCCGATGCGCCTTGAGTGCAGCCACCATCGATTGCAGTCGTGCCAATGCCGCTGCACCGCTATCGTCAAAACTTGGAATAGAGACGAACCAGGTATCCTGCACACGCCGAATACCCATCTCGGGAAGCACATCTCCGGCAGCCTGCTTCAACAATTCACCGCGCCTGCTTGTATCCAGGTTTGTCCATTTCAAACTTACATTCCGCACAGATTTATCAGCAGACTCAAAGCGACAGGATGTGATAGGTGCTTGCGCCCGCCCCGCCCACAACATCAGTTGCGGCAAATGCATATGACGCTGATGCGGGATGTCCCGGTTCCAATAATAAGGATCAACAAATTCCTGCAGCAGTTGGTCCACATTCTTGCCATCGCAATCAAGCAATTGAGCATCTTTCAGTGCACGCTGGCTGTCGTCAGCAACGGTCACTCTTGCCGGGTTTCCACCTACCAGAAATTGTGGCCAGCGTAGCGAGGTGGATTCCAGATCATAACTGACCGAAATATGACCATCACGAAATCCGTTTGTGTAAAACTGCAAGACCCGTCTGTAATCTTCAAAACTTTGAGCATTTCGAGCCCGCGTCCTGGCTTTTTCAAACCCTTGTTTCAGCCACAATTTAAAACCAGGGTTTTGTACATCGACTGGCCCTGGGTGATTTGCTTCCAGCGTATCGCGTACACCTTGCAGATCAGCCAGTGCAGCCTGAGACCAGGAAATTGCTGTGGATTTTGGAGTGTTGTTGCTTGTCGCATTGCTTAAAGCTGGCAACAGAAAAAAGCCAGCAAGTACCAAAAAATTGGGTGTCTTCATATCGTTACTCTTGAGATTCAGGATTGTCAACAAGGCCGTTTATGTGTCATCTGCAAAAGTAATTATTTTCCTTCCACCTGCAGAAAATTGGCTTATACACATTGCGAACTATGACACTTTTTAACGCACTTTGTTCCAGAAAATCACCCTTACTGGTCAAGCAAAAAACAATGAAACACCTAATAATTTATGAGCACATAAAACGGAATTCAAATGCATGTGATCTGGTATTTTTTATCCTTCTGCGCTTGGTGTTATCGGTTTCAGTTTTTCATTTCCGCCATTCAAAAAAACTTCTATAAAACTGTGCCTCACAAAAAAATGATAAGTGAGTAAACAAGATAAGCTCGTCAGGAGAATATTGCATACCATACGTCCCAACGCATCAAATGGGCTGTGATACAGCAAAATACCAAATCCCAAAGTACCCAGCATATGCACCAGATAAACCCAGTAAGAACTGTCTGCCATATAAGCCAATACACGGTTCTGTTTCGACAGGTAGCGCAGGAACAGACCTATCAAAGCAAAACTCCAGAACCAGCTTACGCAATTGTATAAATACGCCATTACTGCCTGAATGAAAAAACTGGCAGATGGCTGGCTGCCATATTGTTTACTCAAACCCAGAAACAGAATAAGCAAAGGAAAGCCAGCCATCAGAAAATACCAGCATTTACGAGCATAGATATCCAGCAAATCTCCCTGGTAATGGTGAATGAAAATTCCACATGTAAAAAATATACCACTATGAACAAACTCTGCAGCGTCAGGCAAAAACGAACCTAGTGGCGTCACTACCCCATTGCGATAAAACCCTCCTGCAATTGCCAGAGGCAGGGCCAGCATGAACACGCCCCACCAGTTTTTGCACAGGGTCTTCCAGACTTTGGCAAATGCCTCATTCCATTGAGCCGGAATATAAATTGAGCAATGCAACAACAGGGCATACACCAGGCAATACAAGAACAGGTAGTAGATGAACCACAAATGCAGCAATGCTATTGTCGGCCGTCCAGGTATGCGTGGCACAAGTGCAAAGTCGATTCCCAGGCTGTTAAATGCATTCAAATACGCATAGACCGCTACCAGCAAGCCCATGAAGATATACAAGAGTGGCCAGAACAACAGAAATGGCCAAACCAGTTTACTGACACGTTGCGTCAGCATGGCAGCGACTCCCCTTTTCTCAACCAGCATCGCAACGAAAAAGCCCGCCAGGATGAAAAACACTGGCATGCGAAAAGCATGAATAAAAATAATCAACAAATCTGCCACGATACTGGTCTGAACATCACGCCACGGCGTAGGCGAAGGATTGACCATGTAATTGACAGATACATGAACCACAATGCCTAGCCACATCATGACGGCCCGGAGATTATCGAGGGAATGCAGGCGCTGATCAGAATTCATAGGGTATATTCAAGCTTGGTGTGGGACTGCTCCGGCTGGCATCTTGCTTAAAGGCGGTAAATCCAGTCACTTTCATTTTTCCTTGCATCGTTGAGCAATTGCTGCGGGCTGCGCCCTGATACTTCCTTGCAGTCACGTATCAAGTGGGATTGATCTGCATAACCCAGGGCATCCGCATGCTCCACCCAATTTGGAGTTTGCCCCAGCGCCAGGTCACTCAAGACCTGGCTGTGGCTGCGCTTGGCGCGCCATAAACGCGACAAACCCAGCAAAGGCAGGCCTGCTTCCTTCCGGACCCGTCGTTGTAACTGGCGCGCGCCTACACCAAGCAGGCTGCAACTCAGGCGCAGACTCAGGTTCTGCCCCATCTTGCGCAAACGTGACCAGGGGCTGGAGAGCAGGAAGCTGCTGTTATGTGCGATATAGCTTTCAATCAGCGAGCGCCTGTCAGTATGAGTATCAGCCAGAGCAACTGCCTGAAGCAATGCCAGTCCTGAGGGATTCAGCACCTCCCTGGCATCGACAAACCTGTCCTGCAGTGTCGTCAGATCCAGTTCAAACAAGGTATGAAAGGCATCCGAGTAAAACACCGCCATGAAACTGTGTCTGTCCCCCAGGTTTATGGTCACTCCATACTGGCTCTGGCAACCAGCCACAAAGATCTGCGGCAAGTGCTGCTCAAGCTTGGTTTCCCCCTGTTGCAGCAAACTCACCTCACCCTCCAGCATCCAGGTGATGCAACAGAATGGCGTAGCTGGGTAGCGGTTCAGTTGGTCCGCCCCATCCAGATGACAGCCACGAGTGTCGCGCGCAATATACATCAGCACATGCTCTGCCGCCTGGCCACTGGCTGGCCAGATATGCGTTTGCGCTTTAGGGGTAATGTAAGTCTTGTGCATGTAGTGGATGCTACCTGCTTACGTGGTGGATGTATTGGACGTTTACGACATTTTTGAAGTTTTATGAGGGCCAGTGTTTGATTTGCCTGGCCATTGTTGGCAATTTGCTCAGATCATATGGATTGCTGCCGGGGGGGTGCTGTTGCTGTTGCGTTTGACGTTGGGGTGGTAGTTGTTTTTGACGTTCGGCAGTTCCCATGTGTCGACGCCGTTTGTGCTGTACAGAAAATGGAAAAAGAAGGACCGCTGTTTGAGCCGCAGGCGAGTTTCGGGCCTTCCCATTTTTTGTACTGCACAAACGGGAACCCCCTTCAGGGGGCGACGACGCCTGGGTCGCCTTTCTTTGAATTCTTTCTTTGGCGACGCAAAGAAAGAATTTCGGCCGCCGGGCCGAGACCCGGCCTGGTTCTACAGAGGGCAATCGCTTTAATAACGCCCCAAATGTACAGCGAACGCCGCTGGGCTCCTGTCTGCGCAGGAGCGACATTGACATGAATGCTGCATATCAAGCATATCTCATGTCCATCTTATACTGAAGGGAAGAGATCAAGACAATCCAGCAATTGCAACGATGCCTGATAACCAAGAGCCGCGAACGACTCCCTGAAATCACTCAGCCTTCACCCCCACAGGCTTAAACTGCCCCATCACATCCCTCTTACCGCGCTCCAGATAAGGCACAGGCTTGTCCATCCATTCAGGACGCGGGCTACCCAGCAAATAATGATCAAAGAATTCTGCCATATGCACAGTATAAAATTTCATGTTGTCACGTTCTTTGAGGCCATGTTTTTCGCCATTGAAATTGAACCAGTAGGCTTCCTTACCCAGCTGACGCAAGGCGGTGAAAAATTCTATCGCCTGATACCATGGCACTGCATCATCATCATCGTTATGGATGGTCAGGTAAGGCGTCTGCACTTTATCGATATGGAATATCGGTGAATTTTCTATGTATTCTGCCGTTTTGTTCCAGGGTGCGCCACCAATACGGCTTTGCTGTTTTTCATACTGGAAGGCGCGGCTCATGCCTGTGCCCCAGCGTATGCCGCCATAACCGCTGATCATGTTGGCCATCGATGCACCAGCCTCAACCGCACGGAACATATTGGTTTGTGTGATCAGGTAATTGATCTGGTAAGCACCCCAGCTATGGCCTTGTATGCCTACGCGCTTGGGATCGACATAGCCTTGCGCCAGCACTTTTTGTACTGCTGGCACAACTGCGTTATAGGCGCTCTTGCCTGGATGACCGGTTTTATAGACGATGTCCGGGCGCAGCACAATATAGCCATTACTCAGGTAGCGGGTGACATTGATGTTCTGGCTGGGTGCAGGTGGGACATATTTATGCAAGCCATCCGACATGTTTTCATAGATGTAGACCATCATCGGATATTTTTTTGCCGGATCAAAATTCTCAGGCTTGGCCAGCAAGGCTTTGAGCTTCTTACCATCCAGGCTGGTGTATTCAATCATTTCCTGCTTGCCCCAGTTGTATTGGGCTTGCTGGGGATTGGCATTACTGATTTTTTGCGGATTTTGCAAAGCCAGGTTACTGGTCCACACATCCGGGAATTCTGTAAAGCTTTGCTGTGTGAATACCACCGTATCAGCCTTCTTGGCCTTGATCAGGCCTGCATACAGTTTATCGCCGTGTATGAGCTTGACTGGCTCGCCAGATTTTGGATTTTGCTGGTAATAACCGGTGGAGCGATTGCCCTCATTGGTGGCGGCCAGTATCCATGAATCTGCAGGCAAAGCCTTGGCTTCAGCCACTGGTGAGGGTTCGTCAGCAGGCGGCTTTTTCTCCATATCGACAGGAACATAACGCAGTTCCAGATTATGCTTGCGGCCATAGCCAGCAGTCACATTACGGCTGGTTTGAGTCTGAGGATTGACTTCCCACAAGTCGAACTGATCATACAAAACCACGCTGGCATCACCCTCAGTCCAGCCTGCAAAACCATAGGCATCCTTGACTTCTGGCGTATCGCGCTTGGCATCTTCAAAACGCACCTTGATTTTTCCTGTCAGGTTGATCTTGCTGCCATCTGCCGTTGACCAGCAATACCAGATACTGGTATTGGCATCGAAGGCCATGACGTATTTGCCACCTGGCGACAGGCTGGGCACATAGCGCAGTTTTTGCGCCAGCAAACGTGCCTGACCAGTCTGCAAATCTACTGCATAAGCATCGTGATACAGGGCATCCCAAGACTGCTGCATTTTGTATGGCACATCGCTGGCACCCATGGCAAAACGCGGATTATCATTGATCAGCACATTTGGAATATTCTTGTTGGCAAGCTGAACAAAGCGTTGCTCAGCGATATGGAAAACCGCTTTATAACTGCGTTGTTTTTCTTTCTCTGCTCTGACCTTTTGCATGGATTGCAGCTCAGGATCTTTCCAGTGCCAGAGGTCTACCTTGAAAGGTTCTGGTGCATCCTTGGGATCGGCCTTGGCCAGCTCTGCGGTACCGAAGAACAGGCGCTGGCCGTCCTTGCTAAAACTCAGACTGGCGTGTTCACTTGGCAGCCAGCCTGCTGGCAAACCTGCCGTATCAGCTGTGACAATGGCTTTGGCTTCGCTATCACCGGCGCGCCAGTAATACAGGTTGAAAGCTGTAATTTCTTTTTCAGCCTTGTCAGTCTTGTCTGAGTCAGCATTTTTCTTGCCAGACTTATCTGCTTCGGCGTGTTTCTTTGCCAGGTCATCACGATTGCTGACGAAGGCAAGTTGACGGCCAGCTTCATCAAAATTCATGTGCTTGTAACTGCCTGCACCTGCCATGATTGCACGTGGAGTCAGGTCTTGCGGACTGATCAGGTAAACACCTTCACGCGCACCGTCTTTTTGTGCATCTTTGGTGATGACGCTAAAGGCCAGCAATTCACCATTTTTTGCCCAGGTAAAATCAGCGACATCCTTGAAACTGCTGCGTTTGGCATTGGCAACATCAATCAACAAGAATTCTGTGCCCGTGTCTTTTTTCTTTGCTGCGGCTGAGGCGGCAGCAGCTTGCTGATCTTCATCATCCTTGGCGGCAGGCTCGGCATCTTTCTTGGTATCTTTCTTTGCTTCCTTGGGCGCGTCGAATAAGACTGCCAGGAAATTGCCACCCTCTTCTGGCCAGGCAAAACGTTTTACCCGGTCCAGGTTTTCGATTTTGCCAGTCGCCAGATTCATGATACCCAGGCCAGACTTGGGCAAGTCATCGCCCTTCTTCTTTTCTTTTTTGGCCTTGTCCAGCTCTATCCTGGTTGGTGCAATTGCAAAAGCCAGGTAACGACCATCTGCACTGAAAGCTGGCATCGTGCCACGGGGTGCACGAAATTCGCGGCCATCTTTCAAATTTCTGACGACAACTTCGCCATCCGACTCTTGTCCTACCAGGGCATAGGCGGCCCAGTTACCGTCGCGGCTCAGGACATTGCCCTGTATGCTGCGCCAGTTTGCATAAACATCATGGCTGATCACTTTCTTGGCACTCACCGGAATGACTGCGGCTGCAGCACCATCTGCGGGGACAGGAGCAGCATGTATGGCGGGAACATATGCGCCATACGCCAGACACACCAGTAAGGCGGTAGTGCTTAGTCTGCGAAATTTGGAGCTACGGGAGGCGGAAAGTGAAGCGTGAGAGGAATAATGCTTATTAAACACTGGGAAGACCTTTCTGGAATACATTCGGCTTTACATCACCACATTGTAATGTCAAACCTTTTTTAATCGACAAAACAATTATGATTTATCGATATTGCATTGCAGCAACAACAGGCATATCAGGATTGCACTTGCAAGGTTTTGATGACGCGCATCTCCCCTTTTTCGCCTGCACCTGAACCACTGTTTTTGCTTTCTTTTTTAGTCACGACGAGCCTGTCACCGCTGACGCCATACACCAGCTCTTCTTCATTTTTTGTTTCAAAGCTGATCACAACGAAGGCACGCCCTGAGATAGCCTGATGCATGCGGCTGGCAAGCGGGACGCCATCCTGGCCTATCCAGACTTCCAGGCTGCCTTCGAATTTCTTGACATACTTGCGGTCTTTCTCGCTGAGCTTTTCAACAGGTATCTCGAAACTCAGCAAGCGTGCGGGCTTGCCATTGTAGCTAGCATCGGCTTTTTCACTTTTAAATATGGCTTTCTCAAGCATCCGCGAAAGATTACCAACGGCAGATACCATGGGGCGCAATTCGGATGAATTGACTTCCTTGATAGCAGCAATGGTGGGGGTTTTGGCTTTGGAGTCTTTTTCCTTGGCGCGCTCTTCGGTTTCGAGGCGTGTCAATAAATCTTTGCTGTACAAAATTTGCAAGCCGCGCGGGCTATCATCAAGGCTGATACTGGCCTGGCCATGTTGTTCATCAGCGTCTTTAGCTTCACCCTGGCGACCCCAGGTTTTGGCTTCAACGACAGCTTTCACTGGTGTTTGCCCTGGCAAGCGAGCTAGTGCGGCTTTTAAATCTGCCAGACCATCTGCCTGTGCCGACTGAGTAAACAAACTAAGCAAACTGAAACACATGCCCGCAAGCAGTAAAAGCATTTTCTTTTTGGCCAGCATACGTCCCCTGTCAATATCGCTATCGTGAGCCATCTGACCGCTGAGAGGTCTTAAAGTTCAGCCTTGCTTCAGTGCCAGCCACTTTCTATAGACCAGCAATGCCACTTGCGCATCATTGGCGGCATACATGATTTGCCTGTCATTCAAGGCTGGGGCGGCCCAGTTCGAGGTAGAGGTCTTCTTGGATTTTTGCAGTTGCATGCCAAAGAATTTGGCAACCGCCGCTTTTGCCCCCATGTCTCGCTGCTTGCTTTCACGCATGGCGCGCGCGAGATCAAGTACATGCTGCGGCGTGATACCGAGCTTGATTTTCAGGCGTTTCATGTCATCGCTGAGCCCGAAGCCAACCTTGAGTATGTCTTTGGATTCCAGCAAGGCTTTTACGGCGTCGGTATTTTGCACTTTGACTGTGGGGAAAAGGTAGGCCTTGCTGTCGGTCGCGAGTTGTATCAGATGCGGTCCATCAGATTGCTGGCCCTTGAAGAATACTGGCTTGGATTCAGTATCAAAACCCAAAATATCGGCTGCCAGCATCTCTGCATAGGCTTGCTCTGCGTCTGCTGGCGTCTGTACCAGCAGTATGTCTTTTTCCTGGATACCAGGATAAGGGGGGAGGAGAACTTCCTGATCTTCTGTCATGACAGCATGATAAGGGAAATATGTGGAATATGTCAGGTGCTGGCTTGCTGTCGTGGCCTATGTAAGAACAAATTAAGGCAAATAAGGACAAAAACAGCGTGCGCCTCCTGAAAAAATGTATTTTTTATATTATTTTAAGCCCTGAATTTGTCTGCATGCGCTTCCATTAATGCCGTCAGCCATTCGACAAATACTCTGACTCTGGGCGATAACTGCCGGTGGTGCGGGTAGAGTATCGATACCGGCATGGGTGGTGGCCGCATCTCCGATAAGACTTCCTGCATGCTGCCAGCAGCCAGTTGGGCAGCAACGTGAAAGCGCGGCAACTGTATCAGACCATAACCCGCTTCTGCACCTGCAACATAGGCATCGACATCATTGACTGCCAGTTGCCCTTTCAAAGGCAGTGCCTGTGTTTTGCCATTGACGACAAATTCAAAATCCATATTCCGGCCAGTCTGTGATGAGAAATAATTTACTGCCAGATGGGCATAGAGATCATCCAGCGTCCCGGGCACGCCATGCTTTTGCAGATAGGCGCTGCTGGCACAGGTAATTTGCGTCATCAGTGCCACCCGTTTGGCGATCATGCTGGAATCACGCAACTCACCGCCACGCAAGACGCAATCCACACCTTCGCGCACCAGGTCAACCAGGCGGTCACTCATGCCGACTTCCAGTTCTATCAATGGGTATTTGGCACTGAAGCCTGGCAGGGCCGGAACCACGAAAGATTTACCCAGCGAGCCTTGTAAATTAATCCTGAGCTTGCCACGCGGATTGAGCAGGCTATGGCTAAATGCAGATTCAGTTTCTTCCAGGTCAGCCAGCAAGCGCACGCAACGCTGGTAATAGGCATCGCCATCTGCCGTGGTATTCACCTGGCGCGTGGTTCTTTGCAAGAGGCGTGTACCCAGATGAGATTCTAACTGCTTAATGCTCAGGGTCACGCTGGCCCTGGGCATTTGCAATTGCTCGGCAGCTCGGGTGAAGCTGCTTTGCTCGACCACGGCGGTAAAGACTTGCATAGCCTGGAATTTGTCCATAATCGTCCCAACCCTAATTGTTTAGATTTTTTGCATAGTAAAGGCAATTTTAACGTATTTATCTAAAAATTCAGTCTAACTACAATGGCTACATCTTCAGCAACCTCGCTGAGGCAACAATGACAAAGGAGTTTCAGCATGGCACAGAACAACATGGCAACACGTCAATTGGGCAAACAAGGTCCGGCAGTCTCAGCACTGGGTTTGGGTTGTATGGGTATGTCGGACTTATATGGCCCGGCTGATCGCGGCGAAAGCATCGCCACTATCCATGCGGCACTGGATGCGGGCATAGACTTGCTCGACACAGGTGATTTTTATGGCATGGGCCATAATGAATTGCTGATACAGGAAGCCCTGCAAAACCTGCCACGTGAACAAGTAAAGATCAGCGTCAAATTTGGCGCACTGCGCGACCCGGCAGGCAACTGGATAGGTATGGATGGCAGGCCAGCCGCCGTCAAGAACGCCCTGGCTTATAGCCTGAAACGCCTGGGCACTGATCACATCGACGTTTACCGTCTGGCACGCATAGACCCACAAGTGCCTGTGGAAGACACCATAGGTGCGATTGCCGACATGGTGAAAGCCGGTTATGTACGCCACATCGGTATGTCAGAAGCTGGTGCTGCCAGCCTGCGCCGCGCGGCTGCAGTGCATGCCATCAGTGATTTGCAGATAGAGTATTCGCTGTTTTCACGCGGCATAGAAGCCGAGATTTTGCCAGTCTGCCGCGAGCTGGGCATAGGCATCACTGCCTACGGCGTATTGTCACGTGGCTTGCTCAGTGGTCACTGGAGTCCGGAACGTACTACTGGCACCAGGGATTTCCGCAGCATCAGCCCACGCTTCCAGGATGGCAATCTGGAACGTAACCTGGCTCTGGTGGAAGCCTTGCGTGGCAGCGCCAACAGCAAGGGTATCAGCGTGGCGCAGGCGGCAATTGCCTGGGTACTGGCGCAAGATGAGGATATCGTTCCCCTGATAGGCGCACGCCGTCGTGACCGTTTGACAGAGGCACTTGGTGCTCTTGATGTGAAGCTGGATGCGGCAGATTTACAAGCAATAGCTGCTGCGGTTCCCAGCGATGCAGTAGCGGGTAATCGCTACAATGATCATGCCATGGCTATGCTCGATAGTGAGCATGTGCCAAGCCACTAAACTATTGAACCATTCAGCTCTTATCGATGACATCTGCAAGCTGACCTGGCGGCTCAGCTTTCAATGGGTCAACCCGGCGACGGCGTGGTCTGCCACTGGGCAGCGGCTCTATGATGATTGCCTGACCATCGGGCAGGGAAATCGCCAGTTTTTCCTGCCCATCATGTTTGAAATGATAGACAGTCACCGCGCCGACGGCGGCTGATTTTTCCAGCGTTGCTGCCATCAGTAATTCCGGAATTTCGCTGACCTTGCCGGTGCGCCAGATGAGCTTGTTCATGGTTTGACTCATCATCTTATTCATTGATGTGCTCGCGATAGCGGGTGGCAAAACCGGCGGCATCCATGGGACGGCCAAAATAATAGCCCTGCACCTGGCTGCATCCCATTTTGCGCAAAAGTTCAGCCTGCTCTTTCTTTTCCACTCCCTCTGCAACCACACTCAGACTCAGGCTCAAGGCCATGGCAATGATGGCGCTCGCGATCGCTGCATCATCAGGGTTTTCATGGATATCATTGATGAAGGACTTATCTATTTTCAGTTCATCAATGGGGAAACGTCGCAAGTAAGAAAGACTGGAATAACCCGTACCAAAATCATCGAGCGATATCGACAAACCCAGGTTTTTCAAGGCGCGCAATGCGACCAGGGTACTGTTGACATCCTGCATGACCATGCTCTCGGTCAGCTCCAGCGTGACATTCGATGGGTCGGCACCCGTCTCGGTAAAAATAGCGGCAACGCGCTCGGACAAATCCTCTTGTCTGAACTGGCGTGGGGACATATTGACAGCTATCTTCAAATCAGCCATCCCAGATTTTTTCCAGCTGACTTGCTGACGGCAAGCCTCAGCCAGCACCCACTCGCCTAACGGCAATATCAGCCCGGTTTCCTCTGCTAGCGGGATGAACTCGATTGGATGTATCAAACCTATCTGCGGATGATGCCAGCGCACCAGTGCTTCTGCACCGACTATATGACCCGTAGCAAGTTCTATCTTGGGCTGGTAGTGCAGAGTGAGTTCATGCCTTTCCAGCGCACGGCGCAATGCGCCTTCCATATTCAGGCGACTGATGGCAGTGACGCCCATCTCGGGAATAAACTGGCGCACGCTATTGCGGCCATGCTCCTTGACGCGGTACATGGCAATGTCGGCATAGCGCAGCAAAATCTCGCCATGGTCACCATCACGCGGGTAGAGCGAAATACCTATGCTGGCCGTGACAAATACATCATGTCCATTGATTTCAAACGGTCGCGCCAATGCTGTCAGGATTTTTTCAGCTACGATATCAACATCACCAGTCTCAGGCAAATCAGTCAGAATGATGACGAATTCATCGCCGCCCAAACGCGCCACTGTATCGGTCTCACGCACACAATGGCTGAGCCTGTTTGCCACCTGCTTCAACATTTCATCCCCCGCACCGTGGCCGGAGGCATCATTGATGAGCTTGAAATGATCAAGGTCGAGCAACATCAAGCCCACCGACAAATCCTGGCGCTTGGCCCAGGCGATGGCCTGGGTGATTCTATCATTCAGCAAATTGCGGTTCGCCAGACCAGTCAGGCTGTCATGGGTGGCCTGGTATTCCAGCTCTTTCTGGTAATTGACGCGCTCACTCACATCATTGATGACACTGACAAAATGTGTGGTAGCCGCACCTGCCGCATCCTTGACGGGCGAGATATGTAATTCATTCCAGAATTGCGTGCCGTCCTTACGGTAATTGCGCAGCAGCGCGCAGCCTGATCTTTTTTCACGCAAGGCACTGCGGATTTCTTCCAGATCAGGTTGCGCCAGATCTTCCCTGACAAGGAAACGTCCTTCACGACCTATGACTTCCTGCGCCGTATAGCCGGTGATACGCTCAAAAGCCGGGTTCACATAGACAATGGAATGGTCTGTTTCATCGCTGCGGGTGATCATGATGCCATTACTGCTCGATACCAGCGCCTGCTCACGTAAAAGCAGGGCTTGCTCGACTTCTTTTAACTGGAATTTGCTATCCGTTATATCCTGTTTGACCGCGATGAGATGTGTGATTTGTCCA
Source organism: Undibacterium pigrum (assembly GCF_003201815.1). Taxonomy (GTDB): domain Bacteria; phylum Pseudomonadota; class Gammaproteobacteria; order Burkholderiales; family Burkholderiaceae_D; genus Undibacterium; species Undibacterium pigrum. Next base: position 150,205 of record NZ_QJKB01000004.1, on the reverse strand, counting down.
TCTGCATTACACAAAGGGCTGAGCATCTGCCTTTCCCAGTAGGCTGTACCATCCTTGCGATGGCTGAGTACATCACCTTGCCAGTGTTCTCCAACCTTGAGCGCCTTGATGATGCGCATGACTTTTTCATCAGCAGGGTCACCAGAATTCCAGAACACATGCTTGCCCAGCACTTCGTTCAATGCATAGCCAGAAATACGACAAAAGCTGTCATTGCCATATTCCAGTTCACCATCGGCATTGGTAATGACTACTGCAAACGGACTTTGCTGCACCGAGAGTGCCAGCATTTCCATATTGTCTTGCAGATCATGGTGTTCATGGGTGCTGCTGAGGGAATGGATAGCCTGCGCAAGTTCATTGGCAAAACGACTCAATATGTTGTATGCATCACCAGTTTCACTGAGATCAAAATCAGCACCTACACGCAATTGCGCCAGCGCATAGCCATAACGCTGCAAGGGCAGAATCAGGTATTTTGTCTCTTTTCCAGCCTGCCTGTCGGCGCGAAAGCGGTAAATTTCCGACTTGTCACCCAAGTCCAGTTCCACCTCCGCACACAGATAACCAGCACGCTGCACCAGGATACGACAGAAGCCACGCAACATCTCAGGCAATTCAGCCGTGTACCACAAACAGTGGGAAAGCTCCCCCAACAAGAGATACCACTCTTCCAGCCGCTGTGTCTCGGCATCCAAAGTCAAATCAGGATCAACTATAGCCATTGCTCCGCGGTCTCCGGTTAAACTCGCTATTTTTTTTGGCAGGTGGATTTTTATACCGCGTAGCCACACGAATTGCAACAAAAACCGCCAGAGGCAAGCTGCCTATTTATGCTGCAATTGCGTTCAAACAAATTTTAAATTTATAGTATTTTTATTAATTTCAATGAATTAAAAAGCTAGCGCAAGCTTCTATTGCCTCAGGTTTTCTCCTGAATTTCTCTGTGTCTCGGTGCCTCTGTGTTGAGAGGTCTTTCAAAATAATCAAATTCAAGGCTCAAAATTAATAAAACAACATCAAGCAAATTCTCCTATCCTACGCAAAAGCCGTTAAAATCTAAGGTTTGGCAAACTTTATTCATCGCTTCTTAATGAAGTGACAAAGGCAGATAGCACGATGCTCACATTTCAACAAATTATCCTGACATTACAAGATTACTGGGACAAGCAAGGCTGCGCCCTGCTGCAACCTTACGATATGGAAGTGGGCGCGGGTACTTCGCATACCGGCACTTTCTTGCGCGCCATCGGGCCAGAACCATGGCGTGCGGCTTATGTACAACCGTCACGCCGCCCCAAGGATGGCCGTTATGGTGAAAACCCTAACCGTCTGCAACATTATTACCAATATCAGGTGGTGTTGAAGCCAGCACCGGAAAATATCCTGGACCTCTACCTGGGCTCTCTGAAAGCCCTGGGTCTGGATTTGCAACAAAACGACATACGTTTTGTTGAAGATGACTGGGAAAACCCTACCCTGGGCGCCTGGGGGCTGGGCTGGGAAGTCTGGCTGAATGGTATGGAAGTCACGCAATTCACTTACTTCCAGCAAGTCGGTGGCCTGGATTGCAAACCTATCCTCGGTGAAATCACCTATGGCCTGGAACGTCTGGCCATGTATTTGCAAGGTGTAGATAATATCTATGACCTGGTCTGGACTGAGCGTGAAGAAAACGGCAAGACCCTGCGCCTGTCGTATGGTGATGTATTCCATCAAAATGAAGTTGAGCAATCGACTTTCAGTTTTGAATATTCGAACACCGATTTCCTGTTCTCTCTGTTCACAAACTACGAAGCAGAAGCGAAGCGCCTGCTGGAAGTGACAGAAAAATCCCTGGCCCTGCCAGCTTATGAAATGATCTTGAAGGCTGCACATACTTTCAACCTGCTGGATGCACGTGGTGCCATCTCTGTGACCGAGCGCGCTGCCTACATAGGCCGCATACGCAATCTCTCGCGTGCCGTAGCTGCGGCTTACTATGCATCGCGTGAAGCACTGGGCTTCCCCATGTGCGCTGCTGATGACAAGCATAAGCCTGCTCCTGCTGCTGTTACTGCAGCCTAAGTAATGCATAGCCCACAAGAACATCATTAAACAGATTCTGGCACAGCGCCGGAACGTAGGATAAGAAACATGAGCCAAACACTGTTAGTAGAATTATTTACCGAAGAGCTGCCACCCAAGGCACTGGCCAAACTGGGTGAAGCATTTAGCGCCGGTATCGTCGCTGGTTTGAAGTCACGCGATTTTCTGGAAGCTGAGTCTGTAGCGACCAGCTATGCCTCACCACGCCGCCTGGCTGTCAGCATCACTGGTGTACGCGCCACTTCCCCGGACAAGCTGATGCGCGAAAAAGTATTGCCGGTATCGGTGGCACTGGATGCGGCTGGCAATGCGACGGCACCGCTGGGCAAGAAGCTGGCAGCACTGGGCTTCCCTCACTTGCAGGTCAGTGACCTGGAACGTGCTGTCGATGGCAAGGCCGAGAGCTTCTTTTACAGCTATACAGCGGCAGGTACTGCCCTGGCACCGGCAGTGCAAACTTCGCTGGAAGAAACCATAGGCAAGCTGCCTATTCCTAAAGTCATGAGCTACCAGCGTCCTGATGGCGAGACTGTGCATTTCGTGCGCCCTGTGCACAAGATCATTGCCCTGCACGGTGCTGACATCGTGCCACTGTCCCTGCTGGGTTTGAACAGTGACCGCATTACCAAAGGCCACCGTTTCCTGTCCGCCGGTGAAGTCAGCATTGCCAAAGCTGAAGACTATGCCACCAGCCTGAAAACCGAAGGCAAGGTCATTGCCAGCTTCAATGAGCGTAAAGAACAGATACGTGCCGCCTTGCTGGGCAAAGCGGGAGCAGACAAGGTGCTGATGCCTGAATCCCTGCTGGATGAAGTGACAGCCCTGGTCGAATGGCCAGTGGTGTATGAATGCAATTTCGAGCAGGAATTTTTGGCTGTGCCGCAAGAATGCCTGATTTTGACCATGCAAACGAATCAGAAATATTTTGCCCTGACAGATGCTTCTGGCAAATTGCGTTCACGCTTTTTGATCGTCTCCAACCTCGAAACCAGCGATCCGCAATACATCATCCAGGGTAATGAGCGCGTCGTGCGTCCACGCCTGTCGGACGCTAAATTCTTCTTTGAGCAAGACAAGAAAAAGACCCTGGAATCACGCCTGCCACTGCTGGCGAATGTGGTTTATCACAATAAACTGGGTAGCCAGGCAGAACGTACGCAACGCGTTAAAACCCTGGCAGGCCAGATTGCTGCCAGCCTGAATGGTGATGTTGCCCTGACCGAACGCGCTGCCCTGTTGGCCAAAACAGACTTGCTGACCGACATGGTAGGCGAATTCCCTGAGCTGCAAGGCATCATGGGTACTTACTATGCCCAGCATGATGGCGAGCACGCTGATGTAGCCGCTGCCGCGTCTGAACATTATCAGCCACGTTTCGCTGGTGATGCATTGCCTGCGACACTGACAGGTACTGCCGTAGCACTGGCTGACAAGCTGGAAACTCTGGTCGGTATCTGGGGCATAGGCTTGCAACCTACTGGCGACCGTGACCCGTTTGCGCTGCGTCGCCATGCCCTGGGCATCTTGCGCATGCTGGTAGAAAAACGCTTGCCGCTGTCCTTGAATACCTTGCTGGCGCAAGCAGTAGCACTGTTTGCCGGCAATGCCAATTTCACAGACCCAACAGCCGATGTATTGAACTTCCTGTTTGACCGTCTGCGCGGCCAGTTGCGCGACAAAGGCTTTTCACAAAATGAAGTTGAAGCTGTGGTTGCCCAGCAACCAGACACGCTGGATAACATCGTTGAACGCCTGCAAGCTGTACAAGCCTTTGCTGCCCTGCCAGAATCAGAAGCACTGGCTGCTGCCAACAAGCGTATTACCAATATCCTCAAAAAAGCTGAGGGTACGCCAGGTGCAGTCCAGCCAGCATTGTTACAGGAAGCTGCAGAGCAGGCACTGGCCAAGGCCATGGCCGACGTCAAACCAGAAGTAGACGCGGCATTTGCCAAAGGTGACTTCACCAGTGCCTTGAAAACCCTGGCAGCCCTGCGTGCCGCGGTGGACAGCTTCTTCAATGATGTCATGGTGAATGCTGAAGATTTGGCCTTGCGTAACAACCGCCTGGCCTTGCTGGCAAGCCTGCATGGCATGATGAACCAGGTTGCCGACATTTCCAAGCTGGCAGCTTGAGGCAAGTTAACCAAGAGTGCACCACTAACCAGGATTGCAGATGAAACTCATCATCCTTGACCGCGATGGCGTTATCAACCAGGACTCGGACGACTTTATCAAGTCGCCCGAAGAATGGAAGCCGATACCGGGCTCACTGCAAGCCATCGCCCGCCTTAACCAGGCGGGCTATACGGTGGTGGTCGCAACCAACCAGTCTGGCATAGGCCGCAAGCTGTTTGATATGGCAACACTGAATGCCATCCATCAAAAAATGCATACCAGTGCCCAGCAAGTCGGTGCCACGATAGATGCGATTTTCTTTTGCCCGCATATGGCAGATGACAATTGCGATTGCCGCAAACCCAAGCCTGGCATGCTGCAAGAAATAGCCCGCCGCTATGACACCAATCTGAAAGGTGTGCATTGCGTGGGCGATTCCCTGCGTGACTTGCAGGCTGGCTTTGTTCTCGGTTGCAAGCCGCATCTGGTGCTGACTGGCAAAGGCAGCAAGACCCAGGAAAAAGGTGGCTTGCCGCCAGGCACACAAGTCTTTGCGGACCTCGCCGCCATGGTCGACAAACTGGTGGAAAACTCGCCATCTGAATTTAATATCGCGATCTGAGTCATTAAAAAGATTCAAACCAGCATCGCTACAATGGAGACTACATGCTTAGCTTTACCCGTTTTGTTCGTTCGCTGATTTTCTTGCTGGTGATGGCAATCGTCACCATCGTCTGGGCCCCTATCAGCATGTTGTTTGCGTTTTTGCCGTACAACCAGCGCTATTACATTACTGCCCGCTGGAATGTCACCATTATCTGGGCAGCAAAAGTAATCTGCGGCATACGTTACCAGACCAAGGGCTTTGAAAATTTTCCGGATGGCCCGGCCATCCTGCTGTCCAAGCATCAATCGGCATGGGAAACCATTTTCCTGTTGATGGCAACACCACGCCCGCTGGTCTTCGTCTTCAAAAAAGAAATTACCTATATCCCCTTCTTTGGCTGGGCCATCTCCATGCTGCGCATGATTCCTATTGACCGCAGCAAGGGCAAGGATGCGTTTGCTCACGTTGTCACGCAAGGCCGCAAGCGTTTGGCTGATGGGCAATGGATCATCATGTTCCCCGAAGGTACACGTATCGCTGTTGGCAAAAAAGGCCAGTACAAAGGCGGTGGCGCTCGCCTGGCGGTAGAAACCAATACCCCAGTCGTGCCTATCGCACTGAATTCTGGTGAATGCTGGCCAAAAAACTCTTTTACCAAATTGCCAGGTACAGTCACAGTCTCGGTAGGTAAACCGATTGCTCCAGATGGCATGAATGCGGTTGAACTGATGCAGGAAGTCGAGAAATGGATAGAAGCTGAAATGCGCGTGATTTCACCGCAGGTGTATCAGTCTGAATCCAAATAGACCTTATAAGCTGAAATTAAGACCAGCTGCAATTAAGACTCGCTGCGATTTTCCAGTATTTGCTCGCACTTGTCGGGATGTTTAAGGTAGTCACCAAGCCAGTCGAAAACCCGACTGGCTTTGTTTTTTATATCATCACCAAAACCGTAAGTACCAAGCAAGCGTATACCATTCGGGTCAGCCAGAACGCCCTCATTCACTTGCAATCTCGATAGCTCACCAAGCTCTGCTGTGACGCATAATGGTGTCAGATAGGCTGCCAATATAGGTGCGAGTACCAGATTGTGGGATGAAACGATGACCATGTTTGCATTGGCCAAGCTTTGCAAAACTGCGGCGGCAGCCGAGATGGATTCCTGATGGTTAGTGCCACGGAAAATTTCATCAATGATGAACACAGCCTGCGTATCGCTTTTTGCGATATCCAATAATTCTTTGGCACGCCTGAGTTCTGCCTGATACAGGCTTTCATTTGCGATCAGAGAGTCTTCACTCTGCATGCTGGAAAACACTGCTGTCACTGGAACGCTGGCAGTAGCAGCATAACAAAAACCAAAAGCGCGGGCGACGATGAGATTCAGACCCAGGGTACGCAACAAGGTGCTCTTGCCTATGCCATTTTGCCCTGAAATAAAAGCGCCCTTACCTTCCAGTCTTACGTCCAAGCCAGTAGCTTGTGGCAACAAGGGATGAACGACTTGCTGCATGTGCAGTTGCTTCCTGTCTGCTGCTGAGGACCAGCAATATTGAGGAAGCGATTGCAAGTGCCTGGCCAGTGCCAGATCAGCCTCCAGATTTGCCACGTACATGTACACTCTGCGCAAAAAATCCTGATTTTTACGGGCAAGAATACTGGTCTTGAAAAAATGCCTGACATTATCCAGCAAGAACCAGTCAGCATATTCGCGCATGCCGGGCAGAGTCACCAGTTTACGCCCGCTCAATTCGGCAAGCATTGTTTTCGTCATGTGACGCTCTTCAACAGATGTTTGCACATCGCCTGGATGATGCTCAGAGAGCAGATCAAAGCTCCAGAGCAGGGCTTGCAATGCCTGCACTTTCTTTGTCCATTGCGTCACCGCTTCATGAAAATGCGTCTGTACTCCCAGCAAGATCAGCCATATCACCAACACGGCTATCCAGGCAGAGGCCAATGATGTCATGGCAACGATGAATAACAGGCTCATACTGACAGGCAGCAGCCCCATGAATTTATACCAGGCTGGCGGAACCGGGATTGTGTCTGTAAAAAGCTGTTCACTGACTTCTGTTTCCACGCCGCGTAATGGCAAACAGTGCTGCCGCAACGCATCAAGCAATGCAGTATCAGCCATCAGCTTTTGCAAGCGTTGCTTGCCTTGTTCATCCTGAGCACCTTCACGCAGTCGTTTATGCACGATCTGCTGAGCGAAAATACTGCTACCTGCTGTCAGTTGATCTGCATAGACATCAAGCAGCATATCGCTGGCCGTATGCTCATCAATGAGCTTCACCGTTTCGTCTTTGGTAAGACGATAAAACATGGCGATATCGCTACGGGCGAATGGAAAATCGACAGGATTTTTATCAGGGACATTCAAGTAAAATCGGATTTTTCCAGCAATGCTATTCCAGTGATTTTGCAGCAATGTCAGCTTCTTCATCAGGTCCTGTTGAGTAGGGGGCGATATGTGCTATCGCTTGTTCAGGCAAGTTGAGCTAGTTGCAGAAAATTCAAGTGAACAACGATGAATAAAAAGGATGGCAAGAAATGGTGATATCGAAAAAACCAGTTTTTGGAGACAAAAACACGAACTGCAAAAAATAGGTCAAACTAGTGGGATTGCAGTTTGTAAAACGCCCTTCCATGCAAGGATTTGTTGATACAAACCGAGCACAAATCTCATTAGCTATTGAATCAGGATTCCCCAAGCATAAATGAAGCCCCGTATTTCCTCGATAGGCAAGGCCATACAAATGGCTTTGCAACTGGATTTATTCAGTGATTTTCTGGTGCCGGACAAACTGCGTCCTGCGCCAGTCAAGACTCCGGTGCCGGCACCAAGCCCGCTCAAAGATATCGCTCAGCGTGATGAGCTGCAGCAGCGGCCTGCTGCGCCACCACCGTCTACCTTTGTCAACACCAGTAACAAGCGCCGCATCCTGATACAGGATTATTTGCTCGAATATGATTTGCAACGCTCGAAACGACGCAGCATAGGTTTTTTGATCAATGAAGATGGCTTGCGTATTACCGCGCCACGCTGGGTCACGATTGCCGATATAGAAACAGCGATACAGGAAAAGCAAGCCTGGATTTTGCGCAAACTGACCGAGAGGCGCGAACGTACCCAGCGCAAACTGGAACCCAAAATGCAATGGCAAGATGGGGCAAAACTACCTTATCTGGGTGGTGAAATCACTTTGCGGATAGCTCCTGCTTCTGTCAGCGGCACACATTTCCTGAGTGAGCAGGCCGAGTTGATCATCAACCTGCCACCTGATGCTGGTGAACAGCAATTGAAAGACCGTGTACAAGCCTGGTTGCAGCAGGAAGCAAAACGCATATTCAATGAACGCTTGCCAGTATTCGCAGAAAAACTGAATGTGCGCTACCAGAGCATGGCTTTGTCGGCAGCGGCAACGCGCTGGGGTTCTTGCACCTCACAGGGCAAGATCAGGCTGAACTGGCGACTTATCCATTTCTCGCCCATGATTATTGACTATGTGATTGCGCATGAACTTGCGCATTTGCGTGAGATGAACCACAGCCCACGTTTTTGGGCAACAGTGCAATCCGTTTTCCCTGACTTTGAAATTGCACGTAATAACCTGCGTCAGCATGCCAGTGCTGACCTGCCGGTATTCTGAAGCAAGCCGACGCTGGATTTACCTGCCTGGCACATCCAGCGCTCCAAATTCAATTAGCTCACATCATCTGACCTCACCTCACCTCATCTCACCTCACATATCAGGCTACCTGACTTGCTTTCATTACTGACATTGTCCTGAGTCAGATTGGCCGGGAAACTGCCTGGTAGCGTGAATTGCATGCCAGGGTTGTTTGGCAAAATAACAGGTGGCCTGTTGAAGCTGATGGCAAAGCCAAACTGCCCTGTTGTCACATCGAGGATGCCGGCGCTGTTGCGCAGGAAGATAGTGCCATCCAATACCTGCACGTACAGTCCTGGCACGCGCCCCGAGCCTGAAGCGGGCGTTTCGTTAGCGGCAAGTTGCAAAGGCTGGATGGCGGCAACAGGCGCATCAGCATCACTGCGGCTAGTCCTGCCATCTGCTCCTGTTGTCTGCAACGCTGCTGTTGTTGCCATGTTGTAAGCTGCGACGCTGCTATCAGGCGCAACGTATTCAGCAATAAAAGTCGTGCCGCGTATACCTATGGATGCGGTAGGTGTGTTCAGGCCAAACCTTTCTTTATTACGCTTGCCCAATAAGCCAGTGACTGCACGCAAGCCACCTTTGATGAGGGTCATGGTGAAACCATCATTATTGGGTTTGTCTTCTTCAAAAGAAAACTGATCTATCTTGAGCTGGGAATTCGGGCGCAAAACGATTTCACTATTGTCGGCAAACTTGATACGCGCATAAGTATCTTTCTCGGCAATCAGGGTATCGCCCTGCTCTATGGCAGATTGCAGGGACAAGACCTTGACCGCACCATCGGCTTTTTTGGCGATCAAAGGCCCGCTCAAATGCGTCACGGTGCCAGCGACCTGCGCAGCAAAACTCAGCGCGCAGCTCAGGTACAGTGCTGCAAGAAAGAAAAACTTAATTGCAGTAGAGTTTTTTATCTGTAGCATTTTTTAATACTCCGTTGTCCCTGGTACCGGCAAAACTGCTTCTTTGCTCGAATCTGGTTTCACGGCCAGAATCACTACTACCACTGTCAAAGAAATTGGAAGAATTGGAAATCGCATTCGACATCGCCAAAGTAGAACTGATAAAACTGTTCAAGGCAAAATTAATCGTGTTGTTGAGGATATTGCCAGTCCTGAGATCACCTATAGGCAAGACCAGCGTACAACCCAGCAAGCCAGGATTGGCCGCACATTGCGCCTGACTAGGCAAGACAACCGAACAACCATTCAAAGCCGGATTGGCAGCACAACTCGCCAGGGCTGGCAAGACTGCGCTACAACCGGCAGTAGCTGGATTGGCAACGCAAGTCGCCAGACTGGGCAAGACTACGCTACAGCCAGATGCAAACGGTGTGGCGATACAGGTTGCCAGTGTAGGCAAGATCAGGTTGCAGCCAGGCAAACCAGGATTGGCGACGCAACTTGCCAAACTGGGCAAGACCGCGCTGCAACCAGTAATGGACGGATTGGCCGTGCAAGCCGCCAGGCTGGGTAAAACCGCGCTACAACCAGCCAGGGCAGGATTGGCGGTACAGGCAGCCAGGCTAGGCAAGACTGCAGAGCAGCCTGCTGTAGTTGGCGCAGCAGTACAAGTAGCCAGGCCAGGTAATACAGCATTACAACCTGCCAGGCCAGGGTTGGCAACGCAACTAGCCAAACTAGGCAACACCGCACTGCATCCTGGCAATGCCGGGTTAGCTGTACAGCTGGCCAGACCAGGCAAGACACTGGAACAACCCGCCAACGTAGGTGCCGCTATACAAGCTGTAAGCGTAGGCAGAACTGCGCTGCAACCAGGCAAAGCAGGGTTGGCGCTGCAAGCTGCGAGTGTAGGCAGGACAGCCGAACAACCAGACAGGGCAGGATTGGCGACACAGGCACTCAATGCCGGCAACACTGCAGAGCAACCGGCCAGGCTTGGACTGATAGTGCACGCAGCCAGCGTAGGCAAGACTGACGAGCAGCCAGACAATGCCGGATTGGCAGTGCAGGCAGCGAGAGTAGGCAAGACTACGCTGCAACCAGCCTGCGAAGGATTAGCCAGGCAAGCGCTCAAGGTCGGCAAGACATTATTACAGCCAGACAGCGTCGGTGTTGCGATGCACGCAGTCAAACTAGGCAAGACGGCACTACAACCAGGCAAGCTGGGGCTGGCGGTACAAGCGGCCAGGGTAGGCAAAACAGCAGCGCAGCCAGGCAGGCTGTTATTGCTGATACAGGCACTCAGGCTAGGCAGCACTGCGCTGCAACCAGGCACACTGGGGCTGGCTGTACAGGTAGCCAGCGTCGGCAAGACTGCACTGCAACCTGGCAAACTGCTATTGCTGACACAGGCACTCAAGCTAGGTAACACAGCACTACAACCCGGCACACTGGGACTGGCCAGACAAGCCGCCAAAGTAGGCAAGACAGCACTGCAACCAGCCAGGCTGCTATTACTGATACAGGCGCTCAAGGTAGGCAGCACAGAGCTACATCCTGGCAAGCTGGGGTTCGCCGTACAGGCCGCAACAGATGGCAGGACGGCTGAGCAACCAGCAATATTTGGCGACACCAGGCAAGCTGCCAAAGCTGGCAAGACCACGCTGCAACCTGGCGTGCCCGGGCTGGAAGTGCAAGTTGCCAAAGATGGCAGTACAGCACTACAGCCAGTCTGGGCAGGATTGCTGATGCATGAAGTCAGGCTAGGTAAAATCGAACTGCAACCGCTGATGGAAGGATTCGCCAGGCAAGCCGACAAGCTGGGCAAGACTGCGCTGCAACCGGCGATATTCGGATTAGCCAGGCAGCTACTCAGGCTAGGCAAGACATTCGAGCAACCAAACTGCGAAGGGTTGGCAATGCAGGAACTAAGGCTAGGCAACACCACACTGCAACCAGCCAGTGTAGGGTTGGCCTGACAGGCAGCCACACTGGGCAAGACTACGCTGCAACCGGCCAGACTGGGGTTGCTGATACAGGCGCTGAGACTAGGCAAGACCGAGCTGCAACCGGGCGTAGTCGGGCTGGCGACACATTGCTCCAGGGTAGGCAAAGGCGCATTCTGGAAAGCTTGCTGTGTCACCGTACCGCCACTGACATTGCCAGAAATCAAAATAGCATCGCCCGCCTTGAGCAAAATATTGCCACTGGTCGTAACCGAGCCTGTGCTGCCTACGGTCAGCTTGTCAGCAGTGCTGCCGCTGGCCCCGGCTTCCAGGGTGATATTGCCGCCATTTGCACTGGCAACTGTACCATTCACCGTCAAGGGGCTATGTGCCACCAGACTGATATTACCGGCCTTGGTGCGCACCGCATCTGCGCTATCCAGGGTGATTGCACCTATATTATCGATGAGCACACTGCCGGTACTGCCAACCGCGCTTTGCTGCACATTGCGGACATTCAGGGCACCGGTATTCTTGATATTAATATCGGTGTTTGCACCCGTATTATTTGCCAGCAGGATGGGCACACTGGTTTTCAAACCGGTACTATGCCCTATACCACCATTGGCAGTTGCATCCAGTGCTCCGCCGCTGACTATATTGCCAGCCACCTGGGTAATAGCACCATTGCTTGCGGCCAGCGTGGCAGTCGCAGTGCCAGTATTGACATTTGCCCCCAGCGCGATATTGCCCGAGCTGGCAGTCAGGTATAAATTGCCGGTTGTATTGATGCCACTCAGGCTGTAGGTGCTTGAACCATTGCCACCACTTAAGGTGGTGACATTGATGCCCTGGGTATTCACCAGACTCATGCTGGTGTTGCTTTTCGCTGCCAGGTTGGTGATCACATTCGTGCCATTCAGTATGATGCTGTTACCAGCGACCAGGCCGAGATCCTGAACAGTGATAGGATTGACCTGGGTAATATCGCTACCAGTCAACAAGCCTATGCGCGTAGTCGTCAGATGCTTGATATCGGTGATAGCGCTGGTGTTGGTGTCAGTGATACCAACAACAGAGATGGACCCTGAGGCAATGCCAGGGTCGCTGCTGCCTATCGCAATATTGGGAGCGGTAACTTTATACAGATTGGTGATGCTCAGACATGGGGCTGAAGTGCAGGTACCAGAACCAACTGTAATGGCGCGCCCTGCCGTGGATGTACGAATACCAAAGTCGCCGGCTGTGATGCCACCAGGTCCACCAAGAGTCAGTTGGTCAGCAATAAAGCCAACTTTGCCAGTACCAGCATTGACGTTATCAGAAACTGTCAGCGAACCCGCACCCGCAGTCACGGTAACAGCCTGATTATTGGTCGTAATACCCGTGATAGCTGCCAGATTGCTGATGGTCAGATTGCCTGAATTATATACATTCAGGCTGCCACTCCCCATGCCACCGGGATTGAGGTCTGCCGCAAAGGAACTGAAACTATTGCCGGTATTGGTCAGATTGGCTGAACCCTTGGTCTGCAAGGCAAGACCACCAGTCGTGATATTGCTACCTGCCGCCTGAGTGATACCTGTGTCCGAACTCAGCTTGACGCTCGATGGAGCATTAATACCGCTATAGCCATCTACCGTCGCCACATTGATGGCATTGGTCGAGTTATAAAAGAAACTGCCGGTACTGGCAGAGCCGGATATCACACCTGTAGCATTTGCTTCAGTCAGGGTGACGCTGTAACCGCGTGCCTGTACAGAACTGGCACCATTGATAGTGGCACCTGATTGTTGTGAAATCGTGTTGCCAGAATTCAGGGTCAGTGAGGTAGAGATGTTTTGCAAAGCTCCACCAGCACCCGAACCCATGGCCCCTTTGATATCAATGCTGCCGCCACTCATATTGCCAACTTTAAGCCGTGCAGCGCTGACATTATTCAATTCAGCTGCAGACAACTCCAGCGTGCCAGCCAGCGCATTGGTCGCTCCTGTGGCAAGGTGAATAGTACCAGCCGCATTGGAATCCAGCGTCACTGCACCACTACCTGCATTCACGTTACCCTGCAAATTCATCTTGTCAGACTTGATGGATATAGCCGCGCCAGAACTATTTATTTGTGTGCCAGATGCAGTACTGGTCAGTGCATCAGCGTCCGTTGCCAGCAAATTAATGCTGCCACCGGCGCTATTGATGGTGCCGCCCGCATTCAGGTTAATGCCGCCCTGGCCATTGATGCTTAACAAACCATTATTGGTGATGACTGGCGAATTGATTTCTGTTGTAAAGCCAGTAGGGGAACTCAGATGTATTGCTCCGCCAGAAGTCTGCTGCTTGATACCGTAGCCAGTTCCACCTACATCATTGATAATCAGATTGGCACCAAGGCTGGCGATACGGATATCACCGCTGCCGGTATTAATGGCATTCAATTTTGCCGCCAGCACACCCATACTGTCAGTTGGTGTATTGCCATACAGACCGCTGACTGCACTCAGCTTCAGGTCTTTGGCATATATGGTAGTGCCGTTTTGCTGCGTAATATATGCGCCTGAAGTCAGCGTAACATTACCAGCTGCCGATGAATTGCCACGGGCATCAAGGCCACCAGAACCTACATTGATATACCCCGTGCCATTGAGCAGGATATCGCCGCCCACACCCACCGTAGCCGGTGTTGTCGTCATGCTCTTGGAGACAGTATTGCCGCTGGCACTGGTACTGATCTGGCTACTATTGGTGGACAGCCTGGCGACTACGATATCGGCACTCTGTGGCGATGCTCCCGTACCAGTTTGCAGGGTAATCGTACCTGTGCCATTGGTCTTGATTTCCAGATTGGGGTCTGCCGCTGTCAGGTTAATGCCGCGGGTGGCGCTGACATCAGTAGAAGCATTACGGGTTCTCAAGGTGATGCTGGAATTGCTTGGCAGGGATATCGAACTACCAAAAAAAGTGCCGCTGGTATTAATATAATTTGTCGCTTCCAGCACGATGTTTGTGCCAGGTGTCAGCCCTTGAAGTTCCGACTGATAGACCGTTGTCGGGCTGCCATCAGCAAAATTGATGGTTCCTATTGCCGAACCTTGAAATGTCCCCGTACCATCAGATGCACCATCGCCATTACCACCAGCGATGGTAATTGAAGATGGGTCAAGCAATAAAGTACCAGCCTTACCACGCGCGGCGCCGACATTGACTTTTGCATGGAAATCCAGGTTTTGCTTGCCCGATGTCTCTACAAAACCGCCATTGCCACCCAGTGCGCCGCCCTGCGCAGAAATACTGCCGTTGACCCTGGTGACTTCATCTGACCAGACGATAACTTTGCCGCCGTCACCCGTTTTCAAGGCATCAGCGCTAATTTTTGCTTCGCTGCCAACAAAGGCGCGTTTGGCATTCATGACGGCAGGATTATCGCCATGATAGTCGCCACCAAGCAATACCTCGCCACCACCGGTGTTACCGCTGGCATCCACCTGGGCATTGCCAGCCAGCGCCACGCGTTGCCCCAGTATTTGTATATCACCGCCCCTGCCTTTACCTGTGGCCGTGGTAGTACTGCCTGTATCAAGTATCGTATCCTGGCTGGCCTTGAAATAGATTTTGCCGTTTTCACCGACGACAGCGCTATTGGCACTGACCAGGCCACGCTGGCTGATCAAGCCGCCATAGATACCGACCTTGCCACCCTGGGCAACGACCTGTCCGAGATTGAGCGCCTGGTTATTATCAGCACTGACGACGACATGCACATCAGGATTGGCAGAATCCACCAGCTTGACTGAGCGCCCTGCCGCCAGCAGGATTTCACCCTGGGGTGATGTAATGATGCCGCTGTTTTCTACATCAGGTGCAATCAGATAGACATGGCCGCCTGATGGCGTGGTGATCGCGCCCTGGTTACTGACCTTGCCAGCCGATGTGCCTGCGCTAAAATTCAGCTTGCCGGCCTTGAAATCTGCGTCCGACATGCCAAGGCTGGAGACTGTCAAACCATTGACATCGACTTGCGCCCCTTTGCCAAACAGCACGCCATTCGGGTTGATCAGAAATACCCGCCCGTTTGACTGCAAAGTCCCCAGAATCTGGCTGGGGTTTTGGCCTGTCACACGGTTTAATACCGTGCTATTGGCACTTTCCTGTACGAAGCGGGCGGTCTCACCGGCATTGATGAAAAAATCCTGCCAGTTAATGATTGCGCCGGGTGTATTGGTGATCGTGAAAATCTTGCCATCCTGGTTGAAGATGACCTTGCCATTGACGATCTGTGGACCGACAGGATTGGCGTTAGCCACGCTGGCAACAAATCCTGACCCAAAGCAGGCAGCCAGCAACACTGGCATAAGCCTGGGGAGCAACCTGCCTGACAGGCCCTTTCTCAGGTTCGACCTCAATACAGATTCAGATTGAGTGAACATAACAATTTCTTTTCTCATGCTCTTCCTCATCCATCATTAATAGTTGACGCCCAGCCTGACATGCAAGCGCTTGTCATCCTTGCCCAATTCATCCGGTGCACGTAGTGACTTGCCATAATCCATCTGCAAGGACATCATGCGTGAAATCGCCAGCCTGATACCGATACCGACACTGGCAATCGAGCCTGAGCTTTGCTCGCCCGGTAGTGCCTTGTTGCGTGACACATGGGCAGCATCATAAAAACCCAGTAACTGGCATTGGGTAAAACTGGCGGTGAAGCCTGTACATAAGTTGGGGGTATAAATTTCTGCGCTGACCAGGGTGCCGTAGTCGTTTGCCAGCGCCCTTTCGGTAAAGCCGCGCACGCTGCTGGCACCGCCAGCACCAAATTGCTCACCGGGCACCAGGCTGTCCCTGGTGTACTGGCCGCTGAGCATGAGTTTCAATTGCCAGGCTGCTGGCAAGACACGGCTATATCCGAGGCCATAGCGCAATATGCTATATCCCGCAGTAGCACCGCTGCGTACTTTCAGGAAATCTTCAGTCTTGCCCTTTTCGCCGCCCGGCAGATTGTGCACAGCCGTCAGATAAGCATTTGCCTCACCTGATGCAGAACTCATGGTAGCGGCATAACTAAGGCTGAGCGGATGCACCGTGACATCATTGCCCAGTTGTATGCCCTGCAGGGCTACATTATTCTTGAAAGCCTTGTAATCCCATCCTAGGATAAGGCGTGAATCAAAATCCTCTGTACGCCCGAGATTGTAGTTATAGCGGCCACCAATGACAGAACCACGGCCACTGACATTCAAGTCAAAAATACCTGCCGCAATCGAACCGGAATCTACATTTGAATAGCTGGCATATAAATCCACGCTATCGCCTAGCTGATACAGGGGTAAATGATAGCCAACGCCAAACACTGCGTATTTACTGGGCTTTTGCAGCGTGGTTGTGTATTGCAGGCTGAGGACATCATCACGCCCACTGATATTGGCATGCTGGAACAATAACCCCAGATGGGATTTACCGGTATTACTATCCCCCGCATTGTCGAGATTGGCACCCACTGTCCAGGGCTTGTTGTCATTGACATTCAGGACAGCATTGACTTCGCCTTCTTTGGTGGTAGTCTCAAACTGCAGATTGGTTTTCTTGGCAGGGTTTTCATTGGCTGTTTTCAGGCTATCAGACAGCTTCTTGATATTTGGCGTATCGCCTTCGCGCAATTGCGGCAGGCTGCGCCTGACATTGTCGTTATCAAAATGACGGTTACCCTTGACGCTGACACTGGCAATACGGGCTTGCACGACGACAAATTTCACCACACCCTGATTCAATTCCTGCTCAGGCAAGACTACCTGCACCAGGCTATAGCCTTTCTGGTGATAGGCTTTTTCCAGCGCCTCCAGGGCTTTTTGCACATCGGCAAAACTGCGGCTTTTGCCCGTATAGGGTGCCAGCAGGCTTTCAAGGGCGGCGGCTGTCAGTAAATCATTTCCCTTGACCTCATAGCGACTGATGTCAAAACGCCCAATGACACTATCTGTATCCTGCGCTGCCAATGGCTGGCTGAACCCGATTGCCAGGGCAAAAATCAGGCTGAGGCTGAAACGAGATTGGACTTGCTTGTTCTTCAACGGTCTCATACTAAGATTTCCCAGTTACTGAGTCGTGCTATACCAAGTTCTTCTGTGTGCAGGGCCTTGCCAGGCTCTACTGATCGTGTCGATAATGCATATCGAATTTTTATATCGAATCTTTGCTGAAGATAGACGCAAAAGAAAATTGCGTCTGAGATGCGTAGTAGAAGTATCCTGCAATCCAATTCCGACTACAAGCACTATGTTGTTAATTCAGACATGGCTGTCAGAATTTGTTTTTTGGGAATTTTTTGTGCTAGTTACTGCTTGTCTGCACGGCGCTTGTCAGCACCTGCTTTTGTTTCAACGATGTGACCATATTCATCGATATGAAACGTACGGGTAATCTCCACAGAAGGACAGCATAGGGCATCGCCAGCCCCTGTTTCCACACCTTTCAGGGTAACTGCATGCTGTCTGATACTTGCACTGGCAAAGTCAAATGCACGCCAGCCGCGCTGTCCCAGTTTAGTGACAGCAACCAGGCGATAAGGCCGGCTGTGTTTTCCGGCGATGTCGGCAGGCGCCTGCTCTTGGAAGAAGGCGATAAATTCTGCCTGATGATTGCTACCACCAAAACCTTCCAGATTAAACAGGACGACGGCATCATTTTTATTGTCATCAAATAATTGCCCATATTTGATGACAGATGGATTACCGCTGTAAGTTTCGGCGATACCATCACCAAACTGCGTGATCAACCTGGCCAGTTCAGCCTTCATGGCTGCCTGTTGTGCTGGTGTTGCCGTACGTGAAGACGCCGCGACTGCCGGCTTGAAAACAGTCAAAATCAAACCACACAGCAACAAATTCAATAAAAACTTCATACGACCTGCTGATGAGTATCTACTTGTCTATTCAGACACGGGGTGAAAATCCTGCCACGATGGCAATCCATGCTTGCGCTTGCCATAGGCATAGTAGCAAGCCAGGGTCAGTCCAAACAGGAAACCCGCGATGAGGGAAGAATTCAGCATGAGAAGTGGCGGAATGACCACTTTTGACCAGACAAAGAAATACATCAGCAAACCCCAGCCTACCGAGTAAAACAAACCAGTAAACAAGGCATTTTGCCAGAACGGAGAAAAATGCGGTGGAGCAACATCGAAACCCATACGCCATAATAGCCGCAGATAGGGAGGAGCATAATTGCTGCGCATAATGCCGGTTTTTTCCAGCAGCTTCAAAGCCGCCTGGCGCTTAAATTCACGCCGGTCATGATTGTTTGTCTCAGTGGTATTCATCAATCCGTTTTTTAAAATAGTCGTAAAAAATATTACTTCTTGAAAGTTGCAAATAATTGCAAATAAGCATGCGTATTTTAATCTCTTTACTCTTCTGGGAAATGTTGATTTACAGAAAGGGAACCTTCACTCTGAAAAAGACAATAACCCAGACTTATATCTGATGAATAAAAAGTCAATCGCAGTAAACTGGTATTACTGCCTATCATATAAGCAATCCTTCAAAGTTTGAGGGATTACTCTCAGGACTCCCCCAAGATGATAGAGACCTCCAAGGGCGCGCAAGCGCCCTTTTTTTGTTGTGGCATCTGCCTCATACAGCCTTGCCAACCAAGAGCTTGCTTGTTGCTCGCCTGATGAATATGGAAGAAACGCTGGTTAGTCAAAGTGTAATGCAGTAGCATCTCAGGTCTTTCGCCTTTTTATCAGTCTCAGCTTACGCATGTCTTCGTTTTTATCATCGTCACGTTTCGTTTTTACTTTGAAAACTTACCTGCTTCCGTATAAATTGCCTGCGCTGGCAGTTGCCGCTTGCGCCATGTTGCTGGCCTGTTCAACGCCGCCGGAAAAGCAAACTGCCATTAACAAGCCTGGCAAAACCAATCTGACCATCGTGCCACAAAACGCACCTGTCAATTATCCGCCCCAGGTACGCGAAGCACCGCCCTTGCCGCGCGAATTCAGAGCCGCCTGGGTTTCCACGGTCGCCAATATAGACTGGCCATCGCGTCGGGACTTGAGTACAGAAAAACAAAAGAATGAAGTCATCGCCATTCTCGACAATGCAGTCCAGCTGAAACTGAACGCCATTGTTTTGCAGGTACGCCCGGCTGCTGATGCTATTTACCCTTCTGCGATTGAACCCTGGTCAGAGTTCCTGACAGGTGAACAGGGCCGCCCGCCTTCGCCGTATTATGATCCCCTGCAATTCTGGATAGATCAGGCGCATGCGCGTGGTCTGGAATTGCATGCCTGGTTCAATCCCTTCCGTGCCCGTACTGCGCAATCCAAAACAGTAGTCGCTGCCAACCATATCAGCAAGCTGGCACCGCAAGTGGTCAAGACCTATGGTGACCTGCAATGGATGGACCCGGGTGAGCCTGTCGCCATGCAGCAAACCCTGAATGTCATCAGCGACGTAGCACGCCGCTATGATGTCGATGGCATACACATGGATGATTATTTTTACCCCTACCCTGTCAAGGCTGGCAATGGCAGTGAAGTAGACTTTCCGGACGACCCTGCCTGGATTACTTATTTGCAGTCAGGCGGCAAACTGGCCCGTTTCGACTGGCGCAGGGATAATGTAAACCGCCTGGTGGAAGCAATCAACCAGCGTGTGCATCTGGAAAAACCGTGGATAAAATTTGGCATCAGCCCCTTTGGCATAGGCAGGCCAGACCGCCTGCCGCCAGGCATTGCCGGGTTCAGTCAGTATGACAAGCTGTATGCTGATGTAGAACTGTGGCTAAGCAAGGGCTGGATGGACTATCTGGCCCCGCAATTGTACTGGCCTATCAACCAGGGGCCACAAGCCTTCAAGGTCTTGCATGACTACTGGCTTGCTCAAAACACCACCGGCAAGCATATCTGGCCTGGTCTTTACACCAGCCGGATAGACAGTAGCGACAAATCCTGGTCTGCCGATGAGATACTGAACCAGGTCGAAGCCATGCGCGAAAAAGGCGGCAATGGTCACCTGCATTTCAGCATGGTGGCGTTAAACCAGAACCGCAAGGGCATACGCCAGCGTCTGGCGACAGAGAAGTACACTTCGCAAGCCCTGATCCCGGCCAGCCCCTGGTTGGACAATAGTTTGCCTGCCAGCCCTTTGCTGGAAGCCAGTACAGACAAGAAATCGCTACGCCTGCAACTGGGCAGCGCCGACAACACACGCTTGCTGGCCATCTGGAAGCGTACTGAGCAACAATGGCTGTTTTCTGTGGTGCCTGCACAAAATATGAACATCGACTTAGCTGATGACCCGCAATATGGATCCGTCAGGCAAATTACTGTCTCGGCTATCAGCCGTACTGGCGTAGAAAGCGTGCGTGCCAGCTATAACCTGCCCTGATACTGGCGGGCTGTAAAAGCCCAATAGTGTGGTTTTTAAATACCTGAGAGTGGCCTGCTCTCAGGTATTTTTTATGGGAAAACGCTTTACCAGACTGCCGAAACCGGCACTGCCACTGGCAAATCCACTATTTCAAGAAAACCCCATATCTTTTAGTTATCGGCCGTCTTGATATTTTCATTTGTCAGCTGAGAAGGCCTGACTCTAGTCTGGAACATGCATAAGATTTATATCAATTTTAATTGACCTTCGAATTGTCAGACTCCAGGAGAGACCAGTGAAGTTAAAGACCATAGCCAGGTGCATCGCCCTGATGGGCATTTCTGCCAGTAGTAGTGGATGGGTACTGGCGCAGGACAAACCTGCTCCAGCGCCGCAAAGGGTAGAAATTACCGGCAGCAGCATCAAGCGCATTGCCAGCGAAGGTGCCTTGCCTATTGAAATCATTACCCGCAAACAACTGGAAGCCTCGGGCATAGTCACTGCAGAGCAATTCATTGCCAACCTGAATATCAATGGCAATGGTTCTGACAACCTCGCCAGCAATGCCGATGTCACTTCCGGCGCGCAACGCGGCAATAATGGCGCATCCTCCGCCAACCTGCGTGGCCAGGGCGCTGACAATACTCTGGTGTTGTTAAATGGCCGCCGTATTGCCACCCATGGCATGAAGGGTTCTGCAGTTGATTTGAATTCCATCCCCATGGCGGCAGTGGAAAGAATAGAAGTGCTGAAGGATGGCGCATCAGCCATTTATGGTACTGATGCCATAGGCGGTGTCATTAACTTTATCCTGCGCAAGAATTACAATGGCCTGGAAGCCCAGGCCTTCACCGATATCTCCCAGCAAGACGGCGGCAATATCAAGCGCGTCTCGGTGGTGGGTGGTTTTGGTGATCTGGAGCAGGATAACTACAATGTCCTGCTGACTGCCACCCACAGCGAGAACGATGCGCTACGCGGTGATCAACGTGATTTTGTGAATACCTTCCAGCCCAACCGTGGCTTATCTGTTGATACGCGCGGCACACCCAATGCCACGGTATTTGCGACTTCACTGGCAAATACCATACTCAGTAACAAGAGCAATAATGGCCCGGTCTTTCCTGGCACTACCCAGGTCATGAATGCGATCAATGTGCTGGCTCTGCCTGGTGGTGCCGGATGTGGCGCCATCGATGGCATGGCGGCCTATGATGCCAAGCTGTGGGATGTGGCATCTTCCAAATATGCCTGCGCCTGGGACACAGGTCGTGCAGCAGTATTGCAGCAACCGGTCAAGAACGATAACTTTGTCGGCCGTGCCACCTTCAAGATAGGCACACATCAGTTGTTTGCCGAAGTTGTTGGCTCACAGGTTGAGGTGTCCAAGCGTTTTTCACCTAACCAGGTTTCTCCTGGCACCAACTTTCCTGCTTCTTCGTTTTATCCCAGCACTGGTTCTGCTTATAACAATGTATTCAATGCCATCGTCGCGGTGTTCCCCAGCATAGAAGCCAATCGTGGTGCGCCTATCGCTTACCGCTGGCGCTGTATGGAATGTGGTAACCGTGAAATCACCACCAAGACTGAGGCAGGCCGCCTGCAACTCGGTGCCGATGGCCAGATAGGCAAATGGGATTATCGCGTCGGCCTCTCACGCGCCTATAGCGAGTCTGAATCCAGGCTGGGCTCAGGCTATAACTACACCGTGGCTTTGGCGAATGCGCTGGGTACTGGTGTCATCAACCCTTTCCTCAAACCTGGTGAGAAACAGTCGCAAGCTGCACTGGACCTGATCAACAGCACTTCAGCCGCAGGCGTCACCTTGTATGGTGGCAAGACCACGCTGACACAGGCAGACGCTGCCCTGTCTGGTGAAATCTGGCAATTGCCTGCCGGTGCCGTCATGGCCGCTGTTGGCATGGATATACGCAAGGAAGAATATACTTTCAACGGCGATGCAAGAGCAGCCAGCGTCCGACCAGCCATTTTGAATGCCCCTTTCGATGATGGCAATGCCTTGCCCAAAGTCAGCCGCGATATACGTGCCGTGTATGCCGAGGTACTGGTGCCTGTATTCAAATCACTGGAAGTCACTGTTGCAGGCCGTCAGGACCATTATTCTGGCTTTGGCAATACCTTCAACCCAAAACTGAGTTTCCGTTATACACCGACAGAGACGCTGCTGTTCCGTGGCTCGTATAACACCGGTTTCCGCGCGCCCTCATTCAACCAGTTGTTTAATGGCATTACCGATTCACCGTATGCCGGTAAAGACCTGGCCGATCCTGCTACCTGTCCAACCTTGAAAGTCGATAGCAGCAAGCCTGGTTGCTCATCCATTACGCCAAACATCCTGACTGGTGGCAAGACTACCTTAGGCCCGGAAAAAGCCAAACAAGGTACGGTAGGTGTGGTCTGGGCACCGAGCAGTAATTTCAGTGCAAATGCTGACATATGGGAAATCCGCAAGGAAAACTCCATCACCACCATAGACCTGCCTACCATGCTGGCCAACTATGAACTGTTCAAAGCACAGTTCTTGCGCGACAGTACAGGTGCCATGATTTTTGTTGACCAGCGCTGGGTCAATGCCGGTTCTGCCATCACGCGTGGTGTGGAGATTGGTGCCAAGGCGAATGGCGAAATCCTCAGTGGCAAATGGACAGCTGGCCTGGATGGTTCTTACCTGCTGGAGAAAAAATCCCGCCCTATGGCGAACGCTCCTTACGGCGAAAGCGAAGTCGGCCGATTCACCTTTACCGGCGACCTGGGCCTGAAGTGGAAGCACACTGCCTATGTCACCTATACCCGGGGTGACTGGACTGGTACATTCACCCAGATCTATCGTGATGGCTACAAGGACCAGGTTTTGCCTGGCGTACAAAATGGCCTGATCGTGCCATCCAACTACAACCCTACTGTTAAAGCCTATACCATCTACAATATGAGTGTGAGCTATAGTGGTATCAAAAACCTGACGCTGACGGCTGGCCTGAAAAACATTTTCAATACCGACCCGCCCTTTGCCATCACTTATGACAGCAACACTGGTGCAGGTAGTTCCTGGGAACCAAGGGTAGCTGATCCGCGCGGACGTTCATTTACTTTGCTGGCGAATTACAAGTTCAAGTAAAAATCCACTGCAATACAAAAAATCCCCCGGCTTTAAAACCGGGGGATTTTTTTGGACTGAAACAAAACCAGCTTAACTTGCAGCGGGATTCATCAACTTGCCCATGAAGATGATGAGGCCAGTCTGCCTGTCCCTGATCATGAACAGGAAAGGCCTATCCAGCGTCAGCTTCAGCGGTTGATTCACATTGATGCTGGTAACACCTATCAGCACCCCGGTCGCGGCGGCTGCCTCGGTTCCCTTTTCATCGACATTGATAAAGGCCTTGTGTACCACGCCAGAAATCGATAACTCGCGGTTACCGCTTATCCCGGAAAAATCTGCCTTGCCTGCATCGAATGCAGCACCCATGCCCAGACTGCTCAGGCTGGCATTCATGGCCGGACTGGAACTGAAATTAAACTTGGGCATGCTCAAGGCCATGTATTGATCTTTCAAGCCAGCCGTAATCTCATTGAGGGTGGCGCTGCTCAAGCCTTGCGCAACACTGTCGAATTTACCTGCATCCGGCAGCACGACCAGCATCGCCAGTTTATTGTCGATATACGGCAATTCCACAGCCTGGTAGCCTTTGCCTTGCAGATAAGGAAGGTTCACAGTCTGGTTCATGAAAGGGAGGCTGCTTACTGTGCCCATGCGATTTGTGAAGTCCTGATTGCGGGTGTTTTCCTTGGTAAATTGATGTGCCCAGTCTGACTTGAACCAGATGGCATTTGTCAGCACCACGCGGGTCATTGATGACACGCCGCCAGCCGGTATCAGGTCCTTGATTTTTTGCTGGGTCTGATCTGCCACCCAGTTATTGATCGTCAGGCGCGAAGGCTCCGCCGCGTTGACAAAATCCTGCAAGTTCACAGCAGCACCAAAATTCACGCTGAGCGCATCCAGATAAGTGCCTTGCAAGTTGTAGCCTTGCTGCGCCCACAGGGCATTGGCGATATTCAGATTGGGTAACTGGGCATTGGGTTTGGCAGCAGTCGAGGTTTTATCTGTCAGTGACAAATCCAGGCGATTCAATGCTGCCTGCAAACGGCTTTGCTGTAATTGGAAAGACAGTGCTTTTTCCATGCCAGTCAGCGTGTCACCTTTGGCACCGGCGGCTGCCATTTCCAGAGCCAGTGTCAGGCTATATGGTGAATACACCAGGTTGCTGTCGCCTTGCGCATCCAGCAATGGCAGGATTTTCAAGGCAAATTCGGTATTCCCGGCTACTGCCGCTGCCAGATCGGCATCGCTGGCCTGAGGTGCAGTATTGCGTACCAGCGAGGACTTGGCAACGCCAAGTGCTTGCGGCTTAGCTGCATCGGCTGCCGTGGCAGTAACTGAGCTGCCCGCACCGCCACAGGCAGCAAGCAGAGCAAGCGACAAACATGAACATAATAATCCAGAGCGCATTTTGAGCTTCCAATATAGGGATATAGGGACACAAGGCGATGATAAGCCAGGCACCTGCCGGAATCAGCTCAAAAATGTACTCAAATTGTCATGAAATTGTAAATTCTGAAAGATTTCAGCTTGCCGATGGCTGGGCATCAGCTGGTCTATCGGGCTTTTCAAGCACGTCGACCACAGTACCAACCTCTATACGCTCAAACAACTCGGCAATATCAACAGAACGCATGCGTATGCAACCGTAGCTGGCGGGTGTGCCCAGCAAACTTTCTTGCGGCGTACCGTGGATATAGATGAAACGAGGATAGGCATTGCGGTTGCGTAGTTCTGTCCCACGCAACCAGAGTATGCGGGTGACGACCGGGTCACGTCCTGGCGCATCTGCAGCGACTACCTCACCGGTTGCCAGCCTGTCTTTGAAAACTGCTCCTAACGGTGCACCCGCACCGATTTTCTCGGCAACCTGCATACGGCCACCAGGTGTCATATAACTGTCAGGCATATCCCCTATGCCACGTTTGGCAGTGGAAATCACATACGCCGCAACAACTTGACCATCTTCCAGCAACAACATCTTTTGGTCAGGCACGGAAATAATCAGCCTGTGGCGGGTGTCGCCTCCCTGCAACCAGCCCCACTGACAGGCAGACAGCAACAGGCTGGCAGCCAGTATCAGCAGCCCACGAGTGATGTAGCCTTGGCGACGGAAAATTTGCATTGTTTACCTGGGTTTTAATGAGCAGCCAGCATAAGCTGATCTATAGGCATCTGCAAAATAATTCCTGCAGCCGCATGCATTACCTGAAGTTATGGGCCGGGTATCAGCTTTCATTTGTGCTCTGCCTGCACAGAGCTTAAGTTATGCAATAAAAGGATAGCGCCATGTTGAATACCGAAGCACCAAGCATCAGCCACACCGAGCTCGATTTATACCCGACCACGCAACTGGTTGACGTGCTCATTGATGATCAGTTGAATGCCATACGCGCAGTCAGCCTGGCTGCCGCGCAGATCGCTGCCGCCGTCGATGCGGCAACACCGCGCATACTGGCTGGTGGCCGCCTGGTGTATGTGGGCGCGGGCACGTCTGGTCGCCTGGGTGTGCTGGATGGGGTGGAATTATTGCCGACATTTTCATGGCCAAATGAACGCGCCCTGTCCTTGCTGGCTGGCGGCAAGCAAGCCATGTTTGTTGCCGTCGAAGGTGCTGAAGATGATGCCGCACAAGGTGCCAAAGAAATCATGCAACTGGCTCTGACAGCCAATGATGTGGTGATACTGATCGCCGCATCTGGTGCCACCCCCTATGTGCTGGGGGCCTTGCAGGCTGCCCGTGCAACAGAAGCTTTGACCATAGGTTTTGCCAACAACCCGGGCGCGCCAGTGACTTTACAGGCAGAGATAGGCATCACGCTTGATACGGGTAGTGAAGTGATTTCTGGCAGTACCCGCCTGAAGGCAGGCACTTCGCAAAAGGTTGCCCTGAACAGTTTTTCCAGCGCCCTGATGGTGCGCCTGCACAAGGTGTATGGCAACCTCATGGTGGATGTCAAACCCACCAACGTCAAACTGCTCAGGCGTACCGTCAGCCTCACCATGCATGCGACTGGCCGCGATGAAGCCTATTGCCGCCGCATACTGGAAGAATGCGATTTCCACGTCAAGATCGCGATACTTGCCATCGTCAATAACATCAGCACAAGCAGTGCAAGTGAAAAGCTGCAGGCTTGTGGCGGTGATTTGCGCCTGGCCCTGCATAAAACCAGTACGTGACCTTCAAAAGCAATAAAGCCTTGCAGGCGTTACAATCAAGTCCATTATTTGCTGAAGGTATTTCATCATGCGTTTGCGTCATATAGAAGTTTTTCATGCCATCATGCAGGCAGGCACGATCAGTGGTGCTGCGCAATTGCTGAATATTTCCCAACCAGCCGCGACCAAGGTATTGCAGCATTGCGAAATACAGCTGGGCCTGAAACTGTTTGAACGCATCAAGGGCAAACTTCATCCCACACCGGAAGCGCACAAACTGTTTGCTGAAGTTGACAAGCTCAACCGTGATTTGCAATCCGTACGCAGGCTGGCCAGCAATCTGAAAAATCATCCTGACGAGGCTGTCCGGCTGGCATCGACACCCACTTTATCGATTACGGTAGTGCCAACCGCACTGGCCGCCTGGCGCAAGAAATTTGCCAATGTGCATTGCACGCTGGCGACTCATCACACCAGTGAAATCGTCAATGCCCTGCTACTGGGCGATGTTGATTTTGCGCTGTCGCTGTATGACCCTTGTCACCCAAACATTGCGTCCGAACCTTTGATACGCGGCAGCATGACCGCTATTGCGCCGCTCGGTAGCTGGGCTAAATCACTGGATAATACTGCCCTGCCGATTGCTGACTTGCCCAAAAATTTGATTGCCCTGGACCTCGATGACCACCTTGTCAGCCGCGTCATGGATGCCTGTGAAGAACAAGGCCTGAGTTTTATCTCGTACACTGTGGTGCAGACTTATCTGCTGGCGAGAACGCTGGTGGAACTGGGTGCAGGTGCAGCAGTCATAGACCCATTCACTGCCGCTACCTCAGACCAGAGCAAAGTACAATGCCGCCCGCTGTCACCCAATGTGCCTGTAGACTTGTATTTGCTGACAGTGAAATCAACGCCACTGTCACGCTCAGCCCGTGCTTTTGTCGAATGCATCAGGGAAGCCGGAGCAGAATTCATCGGCCGTACCAGCTAAAATAATTGATATGTTGCAGTGAGTATCTGCTCTTCCCAGATACTCAGGCTGGAATAGTCTCCTGGATTTTTATCAGGGTCAGCGGCAACACCTCCTATGACATAGATAATGCCATTGCGTGTTGCCGGGTCAAACAGGAAAGCCGATTGCAAGCCATAGGCAAAACCCAGATGACCGACGGGCTTGAAGGCGGGTCTGGCTTTTACCAGCCTGTCACCATAATGCCCGGCACTGGTATCAGTGAAGCTCTGGAAACCCAACCCCCAGGATAGAAACAATCCACGGTAATCATCACCATTGCGAGTAGCTGCGTCATAGCTCCATTGCTCAGCAGTCAAAGCCCTGACACTGTCAGGCTTTAGCAGGCGCACACCATCAAGTTCACCCTCGTTCATGAGCATCAGCATGATGCGGCTTAAACCTTGCACACTGATGCGCAAGCCACCTTGCGGGCTGGACAATGTCGCGTTCGTACCAGGCTGGTAATTTTTGATTTGCCGCTTTATCAGAGGCTTATTGCGAAAATCATCTGTCTGCGCCACCCATGGGCCTTGTGCATTCCAGACTTCATTAGCCTGCTTGCGGTACAAGACAGCCAGACGCGACAAGGTATCTGTAGCCAAGAGTTCAGGATGATATGCGCCTTCTATTTGCAAGGATTGCAATACCAGCTTGTGCATGAGCACATCGAAACGCTGGCCGCTGACAGCTTCCATGACGCTGCCAAGCACGCCCCAGTTCAGATTCACATAATGGAAATAAAAGCCGGGAGCAAAGTTTTCACCCGGTTTGGCTTTTGCCGGATCAGCCCATTGCAAACCCTGTGCATAATGTTTGCCACCGGTCTGCAAAAAACTCTGCATACTGACCTCAGCCGGGAAGTTATAGCCACCGTCATCCCGCAGGGATGATGTATGGCTGAGCAACATGCGTGTCGTAATGACTTTGTCTGGATAATGCGGGTTCCTGAGCTGGAAACCGAGGTAGTTGCTGATATCGGCATCCAGGTCCAGCTTGCCCTGCTCTACCAGACACATGGCACCTGTTGCAGCGACCATCTTGGAAACCGAGGCAACGCGGAACAGGGTTTGCTGATCCGCAGGCAGGCTGTTGGCGGGATTTTGCTGATCGATATAGCGCTGTCCAAACTGCTGCTGGTAGACCACCTTGCCAGACTTGATTGCCAATACGGACAGACTGGCAAGCGCTTTATTAGGCTGCGCAACAATAGCAGCCAGTTGATTAGTCAACTGCAGACTCACCTGCTGTTCATTTACGGTATCGACTTGCGCCATAGCCGGGCTTAGCATCAAGGACATGAGTATCAGCAGGCAGCGGGCAGGCAAGCACTTCATCCCTAATCAATACGCAAATAGGTTTCCCGCACGACAGTGGGGTCGCCACAGTTGAAATGCCACCATTCGCTATTGATACCCCTGAAACCACCATGTGCCATTGCTGCCCGCAATATGCCGCGCTGGTCTAGCTGGTGCTGGGTCAACTGGCCTTCAGCCAGCATTCTTTGTTCAAGCGCAGGGTGGGATTTTTCTTCAAGGGCATCGAAACCGCTACCCATGTCCAGTTCCTTGCCTTCAGCATCAATCAGGGTAACGTCTACCGCCATGCCAAAGGAATGGATGGAACCACGTGCCGGGTCAGCGACATACATGCGCAAGGGCGTGCCGTCCAGATGCTGCCACAGCATTTCCTGCACCCTGTGCGGGCGCAAAGCATCCAGCACCAGGATGCGCAGGCCGGGATGATGTTCATGCAGCCAGTTGACGGCTGCTTGCAGGGCCTCTACGGCTTCCCTATGCAACCAGCTACAGTCAAGCTCACCATACAATTCCCTGCCGACAAAATTGTCGGCCCCTACATAACGTAAATCGATAACAATGCCGCTGACGGTGTCCAGCCGGCAAAAATCAGGATGATCAGCAATCAATTCACAACGCACAAAGGCTCCACACAACTGAGTTTTTCATATCGGCAGCATAGGGTGAGTCACCTGTGCCTGCCAATGAATACTTACCGATGACATATAACCGCAGGGAATGCTCAAACCATAGGTCCGCTTGTCTTTTCCTGCATCAATCACCGGGATTTATTTTAATGCTTTATTACGCGCCGCCACATCAATATCAAGATAACGCCAGCTCGTAAAATCCACAGGATGGCGGTAATAATTTTGCAGCCATGGCTGCAAAATATCTGCAGTCACAGGATGTATGCGTGGCACCCAGGGGGTATAACCGTGCATGAGCTGCGCCATCTGCCGGTATATGGCCGTTCTTTCGGGGCTGTCGCTGAGCCGCATAGCCTGTTCATAGAGTGTATTGAAGGCTGGCAGGTTGAAGCGCGAGTAATTGGCACGACCCGCATTTGGCCCATATAGCAGCTGGTAAAAATTCTCGGCATCGGGGAAATCAGCTATCCAGTTGGCTTCTGTCATCTGTACCTTGCCCAGGCGGGCTGCCCGCAAGACTTCAGAATGCTTATCGGTCTTGAAGCTGACATGGACGCCGATCGCATCCAGGTTCTTGCGCCAGACTTCATCACGCAAGCGCCCGGTCGTGCTGGCCAGGCTATGCATTTGCAGGTGCAGGGGCTGGCCATCAGGCAAATTACGATAGCCATCTGCTGCGCGTTTATAGCCAAACTTGTCGAGCAAGGCATTTGCCAGCTTCACATTGTATTGCACCGGTGTTTTGTAGTTGGCATCATAGCCCAGCACATTGGGCGGCAAAGGTGATTGCGCCTGTATCGCCAAACCTTTTTCCATCAGGGCGATGTCTTCCTTGCTGTCATAGCTGAGGGCAATGGCACGACGCAGCGCGATTTTCTCCGGGGTATAACCACCTATCACCGGGTCTTCCATATTCATCCACATGTAATAGGTTTGCAGGGGCGTGAACAGGGACAGGCGTATGCCGCGCTGCTGCAAGGCCGGTTTTAATTTACCATCATCAAGCACCATATTCGACAGTGGCGGCGGCACCTGTTCCAGATAATCAAATTCATTATTCAGGAAACCCAGCACGCGTGATTGCTGCTCTTCCATGATCTTGATTTCCACCTTGCTGACACGTGGCAAAGTTTGCCCGGCCAGGCTGGCAGCGATTTTTTTTGTAGCTTCATCCGTACCCTGGTCATTGAATACCTGCTTGCGGTACTGTGGATTGGCCAGCAGTTCTATGCGAAAACTGCGTTGCCATTGTCCCAGGATAAAAGGGCCGGTTCCTATGGGATGATTACCTACCTGACCAGCATAGGCATCCACCACTTCTTTTGCCATGGCACCAGTTGCCGTGGTTGCCAGGATGAACAGGAAATTGCTGTCAGGCGCATTCAGGCGTATGCGCAAGGTATATTTATCGACAGCCTGCAAACCGGGGATACTGGTTTGCACATTGAATTCTTGCGCTTTGCCATCTTTGGCCGTGCCGGGGCGTAGTTTTTCATCACCAAGCAGCTTGCCTTCAAACATGAACAGCCAGGGTGATTTGACTGTCGGATCATAAATACGCTTGATGCTGTAGATATAATCTTCTGCCGTCAACTCCCTGGGCTTGCCCTTGAATGCCGGGTCGGGTGTGAACATGATGCCTGGTTGCAGGCGCAAGACATAGGTCTTACCCTGGTCCAGGATTTCCGGCATGCTGGTCAGGGTATTTGGTTTGAGTTTCACCGGGCGCGCCAGATAGTCATAGCGCAGCATGGGTTCGAAAATATTTTCATTGATACTGACTGAGGGTACATCCGACGCCACAGCCGGGTCCAGGCTGCTTTCTGGCGTGCTCACCAGTACCCGCAAGACTTTTTCCGCACTGCCTGCCGCCTGTACTGGCAACACCTGCATCAAGCTACTCAAACCCAGCGATACTGCAAACAAAACTCGCAAACTCATGCTTTCACTCCAGCGTGTTCACCAAGACGCGGGTTGGCCATGGTCAGGTAAAACCATTCTTCGCCAGCCTTGGCACCCATATCCGGGAAAATGATACGGCCAGCCTGGTCTGCCCTGACCTCACTGCCGTCGGCACGTATGCCTATCAGTTCGCCCTGTTTCAATTCATCAAAACTGCGCCATGCGCGCACAAAACTATCATCATCATGCAATTTATCGATGACATCATAAATGCGCAGGGCTTCCATTTGCGTGACTGGCTCTGGTGCTGTACCGGCAATCACACCAAGATGGCGCAGGCTGTTGACGATGGCAGTATAAGCAACTTGCGGCGCTTGCGGGTCCTGATGCTGGCCGCATTCCAGCGTCATGGCATAGCCGCCGGTTGAGCGCATGTATTCTGTCGTGCCCACGCCAAACTGGGTATTGGCATTAGCGATAGTCTTGGCATCTGCATCATGGGCAAGACGCTGCTGGCGGCGCTGTACGCCTCGTGCATAGGTACTGAGCCAGCCATCCACCAGCCTGTGTACACCAAGCCGCATGGCCATCGCCAGTTCATGCTTTTCATGGCTGAATGATTCTATGGGGCCACGGTTATTCTCTGGCCCTATCAGCACAAAAGCTTCACCCTCGCTACGGAAAGAATGCAGGTCCAGCAAGACATCATGCTGCGCCAGCAGGGGGCATAGCCAGTTTGCCACATGGTCTTCAAATTCCTGCACATCCGTGGTTGGTATCAGTCGGCGATTCAGGTTGCGCTCGCCTTCCCTTTGTCCCAGCTGATAAGCCAGGGGATTGCACACTGGCACCAGTGTCAAACGTCCTGCCAGCAATTGCAGGCTACCCTCTTCCAGTTCAGCAATGACACGGCGTATTGCCTGTGTGCCGCAGGTTTCATTGCCATGCACAGCACCAGTGATGATGACACTGGAGCCTGGCTGAGGTGAACTATAGCTGGTGCTTTGAAAATGATAGGGATAGATATTTGTATTCATGCTTTGTTGAGCCTCTATTCAGCTTTTTTTCCAAAGGCCGGGTCCACTTTAATGAGGGCAGTGACAACGAAAGTAGGCACGGCAGCAATGCATATCCAGACAAAGAAGTGGGCATACCCCAGGTATTCCTGCAAGCGGCCACTGATCATGCCGGGCAACATCATGCTGAGTGCCATGAAGCCTGTGCAAATTGCATAGTGGGCTGTCTTGTGTTCACCATCGGCTATCATGATCATGTACAGGACATAGGCCGTAAAACCAAAGCCATAACCCATTTGTTCTATGGCGACCGCAGCACCAATCAGATAGATATTCTGTGGTTGTACAAAGGCCAGATAGACATACACCAGATGCGGTACATTGATAGCCAGCGCCATGGGCCAGAGCATGCGCTTCAGGCCAAAACGCGAAATCAATGCACCACCTGCCAGGCCGCCAACAGTAAGGGCAATCATACCCATGGTGCCATACACG
Organism: Undibacterium pigrum; assembly: GCF_003201815.1. Lineage (GTDB taxonomy): Bacteria > Pseudomonadota > Gammaproteobacteria > Burkholderiales > Burkholderiaceae_D > Undibacterium > Undibacterium pigrum. Next base: position 116,852 of record NZ_QJKB01000004.1, on the reverse strand, counting down.
ATACCAACAGCCTGGGTAGACAGACCCAGCCCGCCCTTGTCCAGACTATCAAGCAAAAACGGGGGAGCCATCTTGACCAGTTGCGCTTCACCAAAGCGGTACAGCAAGAGGAAGGCAATCGTCAGCAAGATGTTTTTCTTCATGATGAACTTGCCAAATATCGTGAAGAAAGTCGCCACCACCTGATTCGGGTCTCCATGCGCCGTATCGCTGGCAGGCCGTGGCAAAGCCCATTTATGGTAAGCGGACAGACTGATGAATTTTATCGCCAGCACGCCAAAAACCACTATCCAGGCAAACCTCACATCCCCCGTAAAATCACGCAGTGAACCTGCCAGATACACCAGAGCCCCCTGCCCGTACAGCATGGCCATGCGAAAAAACATACTGCGAAAACCAACAAAAGCCGCCTGTTGATGCTGTTCCAGCGCCAGCATGTAAAAACCGTCAGAACTGATGTCATGGGTAGCAGCACTGAATGCCAATAGCCAAAAGACCAACAGCGTCGCCTGGAAAAAACCCGGCATGGGAATGGTTAAGGCTACCAGGCCAAACAGCGCACCTATCACCAGTTCCAGCGTGATGATCCAAAAACGCTTGGTCTTGAACATATCTACGAAAGGTGACCAGAACGGTTTGATCACGAAGGGCAGGTATAACCAGCTTGTATATAATGCAATGTCCGAATTGGAAATATCCAGGTTTTTGTACATAATGACGGATAGTGTCATTACCACGACGTAAGGAATCCCCTGACTGAAATACAATGAAGGTATCCAGCGCCATACTCCACCCGCCGGAACCTCCGATTTTTTGACTGCAGCAGCTGTCTCGCTTGTCATCTTGATCTTTTTCTTAAGTAGTAAAGCATCTTCCCAGTAAAATACCGGGATTGCGATTGAAATTTTGCCGCTGCTTCATAGCAAAAAGTTATAAGCCGGGCGCATCTTTTCATTCGTTGCCAGTAACAGAAGCGCCCTATGATAAACGAACAACTGCCGGTTATTGCAATTCAGCTCCACGATGCCGCATCATTTTCTCCAGAAACCTGCACATAAACTTGTATATAGACCCGCATACAAACCCATTCATGCCATCTGACCAGCAAATATCCGCTCAGCAAAGCACGGCCATTGCGCTAGGGATAGATGCGGGCGGCACACAAACCCGCTGGGCGCTGGCAAGCCGGGATGAGCAAATACTCGCCAGCGGCACAGCCGCCGGACTGACCGCACTGCAAACCGACACGCACGAAGGCATACAAGCCCTGGAACAGGTATTTGCCGGACTGGCTGCTGCGACCAGCAGCCATGGCCAGGTGGGCAGCATACGTGCTGGCATCACTGGTTTTGGTGGCGATGCCCACACCCTGCCGCATATGCTGGCCGATTGTTTTGGCCTGCAACATGCCCACGTCTCCGTCAGCAATGACATAGAAATTGCCTATCTCGATATTTTCAAACCGGGAACCGGTTATCTGATCTATGCAGGTACTGGCTCGATAGCTGCCTATATCGATGGCAATGGTGAGTTTCATCGTGCTGGTGGTCGTGGTTATTTGCTGGATGATGCAGGTGGCGGTTTCTGGATAGCCCGTGAAGCCATGCGCCAGCTCTGGCGTGCTGAAGATGAACACCCCGACCACTGGAAAGAGTCGGAAATGGCCAAGCGCCTGTTCAAGCTCATCGGCGGCAATGACTGGAATATTTCCCGGGATTTTATTTACCACCGCAGCCGCGGTGATATAGGCAAGCTTGCGCTGGCTGTGGCGGCATCTGCCAATAGTGACCCGGTAGCCATGTCCATACTCAAGAACGCCGGCAAGGAACTGGCACGCCTGGGTACGGCCATGTGCACACGCTTTGGCAATAAGCCCATCGCACTCAGTGGCAGGGTACAAGAACTTCACCCAGCCATAATAGAATCCCTGCGCCTGCATTTGCCGCCAGAAATCAGTCTGCGCCAAAGTACTTGCGAAGCCCATTTTTCTGCAGCACGACTTGCAGCCCGCCATCTCAAAAAGCAATCATGAAAAAAATCTCACTCTATAGCTTATTTGCCGCCATCAGCATCTTCATCAGCGGCTGTGCCACCGTTGGCCCCATGGGCAAACTCGATACCAGTATCTCGGCCAAGAGCCAGGAAGAACGCGTGCAATTCATCATACTGCATTACACTGCGCTGGATCAGCCTACTTCATTGCGGGTGCTCAGCCAGCAGGCGGTCAGTGCCAATTATCTGGTCGGTGATGAAGCACCGATCAAGGTCTGGCAACTGGTGCCTGAGAATCGCCTGGCATATCACGCTGGTCTCAGTGAATGGAAAGGCTATAGCCGCCTGAATGCCAGTTCCATAGGCATAGAAATCGTCAATCTGGGTTTCAAGGATACGCCGGAGGGCAGGATTTATTTCCCCTTCCCGCAAGCCCAGATAGACCGCGTGATTGCACTCGTCAAGGATATCTCCCTGCGTTACCAGATACGCCCGGAATACATACTCGGCCATTCTGACATCGCCCCCATGCGCAAATCCGACCCTGGCCCGCTATTCCCATGGAAGCAACTGGCCGATGCCGGCCTTATCCCCTGGCCAAAAGCAGAAGAAGTTGCGCAACGCATCGCAGTCTATGAATTTCAATTACCTGAAATCAAATGGTTCCAGCAAAAACTTGCGCAATATGGCTATAGCATCCCGCAAACCGGCTTGCTTGATGAAACCACCCGCAGCGTGCTGGTGGCTTTCCAGACCAAGTACAGGCCTGCAAAATTTGATGGCATGCCAGATGCGGAAACTGCCGCCATGCTCGAAAGCCTGCTTGCCAGTCTGAAAGCGAAATAAGCATGGCAGGTGCTACGCCGCCAAACTTCATCATCCCGACGCAATTGCTGGAACAGCGCAAACTGCTGATCCAGCAAGAAGCCACCGAACTGGTGCTGGCCGAAACCGGCGAAGATGGCTGGCAATACCTGCTGACACCAGCAGCCAATCTGGCCTGGCAGGCGATGAAGCAAGCTGCCAGCCAGGATGGTATAGCCTTACTGATGATCTCTGCATTCCGCAGCATCGCCAGGCAAAACGAGATCATCAGCAACAAACTGGCAGAAGGTAAAACCCTGGAAGATATCTTGCTGGTTTGCGCCCCGCCCGGTTATAGCGAACACCACACTGGCCGCGCCATTGACATAGCCACACCAGAAGACCCGGAACTGGAAATCTCTTTCGACACCACGACAGCCTTTGCCTGGCTGCAAAATAACGCCTGGCGCTTTGGTTTTCATATGTCTTACCCGCCAGGAAATAGCAGCGGGTTTCAGTATGAGCCCTGGCATTGGTGTTTTTAGCCAGAATAAAATCATTGGCCGATAATGAACCTTGCCCTTATTGAAGATAAATTATTCGTCGTCAGCGAACAGCTGGGCCTTGCCGTCTATGACTTCGATTTTGATTTGCATTTCCAATGCGCGCATCCCTATCTGATTGAAGGGCAACGCCCCTGCATCATGCGGACAGGTGCCATCGCCAATTATGTGCAAGAGTATGAAGAGAAAATGGAGATAGGTTTACAACTCATCAACTCACCAGACCAGCATGTATTGGCAAGCGAGCTGGAAGCCTGGTATCCATTAATAAGTGAGTTAACACCACGCACCGTCGTTTATGAAACCTTACCGACAGCGCAGGAAATTGAATCCAGCTTTGACTGGCCGGTTTTTTTGAAGGGCTCCAGGCAAACCAGCAAACACAATCCCGATCTCGCCGTCATAAAAAACCGCGCTCACTATGAAAGAGCAGTTCAGCTGTATCAAAACGACGCCATATTGCATTGGCAAAAACCCGTCATCCGTGAATTTATTCCTCTGGCAAAAGTAGATGCGACCGTTCCGGGTAAAGTGCAGGTATCGATTGAATATCGTTCATTCTGGTGGCATGGTGTCTGCGTTGGCTGGGGGCGCTATTGGTATCAGGTGCAGCCATATGATTGCCCGGATACCGATATTGGACTTGCCATTGCAGCCGAGGCTGCAGCAAGACTGGCTGTTCCATTTTTAGTCATCGACTTTGCAAAAACAGCTGATGGTCACTGGATCATCATAGAATGCAACGATGCACAAGAATCTGGCTATGTGGGAATACAGTCTCTGCAATTATGGCAGAGACTGCTGGCACAAATCCCCTCACCTCCTAGCAGTTAGCTTTTGCTTATATTAATCCAGCGTCTGCCTGTACCTCTTCAAAGCCACAAACCCCGCCAGCATTAAAAATACCAGCATGGGCCATAGCTCGGGCAAGAGTTGTCCCGTCGTATTCCCTTTCAATAAAATACCCCGCACGATGCGCAGGAAATGTGTCAGGGGCAAAGCCTCCCCTATGACTTGCGCCCATTCTGGCATTGCGCGGAAGGGGAACATGAAGCCGGACAAGAGCATGGATGGCAAGAAGAAAAAGAAGGTCATCTGCATGGCTTGCAACTGGTTTTTTGCTATCGTCGAAAACGTGAAGCCGACTGCCAGGTTGGCCAGGATGAAGACACCTATCATGCTCATCAGCAGGCTGAAGCTGCCCATCATAGGCACCTCAAACAACAGGAAAGCAGCGCTGATGATGACGCCCAGTTGTATATAACCCATCAGCACATAGGGCAGGATTTTACCTACCATGACTTCTGCCGGGCGTACCGGTGTTGCCAGCAGGTTTTCCATGGTGCCGCGCTCACGCTCTCTGGTCATGGCCAGTGAAGTCAGCATGACCATGGTCATGGTGAGTATGGTGCCTATCAGGCCAGGGACAATGTTATAGCGTGAAAGACCTTCAGGGTTATAGCGACGGTGTACACGCACTTCATAAGCGGGTGCAGCGGTTTGCAGATATTGCAAAGGGCCTTTCAAGTCATGATGCAGGGCCTGGGTGGCGATGGCATTCAATGCAGCAATCGCATTGCCCGACGCAGATGGATCAGTAGCATCGACAGATATCAGCAAAGCCGGTTTTTCACCACGTACCATTTGCTGGGTGAACTGTGGTGGTATCACCAGCATGAATTGTATTTTGCCGTTTTCCAGCAGGCGTTCTGCCTCTTGCTCACTTTGGCCTACCGAGTCGATACGGAAGTAACCGGTGTTTTGCATGGCAACTACAAAGCTGCGCGCCATGGGGCTGTTGTCGGTACTGACTACGGCAGTTGGCAAACCCTTGGGGTCGGTATTGATGGCATAGCCAAACAAGATAAGCTGCAAGATGGGAATACCTACCGCCATGGCAAAGGTCAGGCGGTCGCGCATCATTTGCTGGAATTCCTTGATGAAGATGGCAAACATGCGCGCCACAGAAAAGCGCTTCATGCTGTCACCTTTTGCCGTATTTTCTGTACTTGCTGAACATCGTCTTTGGAAAAATTATCAGGTGCACTGGCGATGAGGCTGATGAAAACATCTTCCAGATTCGCCGCACTGGGCGTGATTTGTATATTGGCCTGATGCCTGATGGTGTCCAGTGCCTGCTGGATCAGTGTTTCATCCAGTCCGGCCACGTGAACGGCGTTGCCGAATGCAGCGACACTCAATACACCTGGCGCTGATTTCAGTGGTTCCAGCAAGGCACCCAGTTGCTCACCTTGCAGTGTCCAGACCTTGAGTTTGGAATCACGTATGATTTCTGCCTCGGTACCACGTGCCAGTATTTTGCCGTAAGCGATGTAGCAGAGTTCATGACAACGCTCTGCTTCGTCCATGTAATGAGTGGATACCAGCACCGTGATACCCTGGTCAGCCAGCAAATGGATCTGGTCCCAAAAGTCGCGGCGCGCCTTGGGGTCCACGCCAGCCGTTGGCTCATCCAGCAAGAGCAGGCGTGGCTCATGGATGAGGCAGGCAGCCAGTGCCAGCCTTTGCTTCCAGCCGCCTGACAATGATCCTGCCAGTTGATGCTGGCGCGCTGTCAGGCCCAGTCTTTCCAGCGACTGGTCAACCGCATTTTTTCTGCTTGGCAGTTCAAACAGGCGCGCCACGAAATCAAGGTTCTGGCGTATCGACAAGTCGTCATACAGGCCAAACTTTTGCGTCATATAACCTACCTGGCGCTTGATCTGTTCTGCCTGTTTGATGATGTCCAGGCCCAGGCAAGAACCAGTGCCAGCATCGGGTGTCAGCAAGCCACACAGCATGCGTATGGTGGTGGTCTTGCCGCTGCCGTTAGGGCCAAGGAAGCCGCAGATGCGGCCCTTGGCAACTTGCAGTTGGACCTTGTCAACCACTGCACGACCGCCATAGGATTTGCTCAGGCCATGGACATTGATGGCGAGATTTCCGGTATCAGCGCTGGTATTCATTGCGGCATTCACTGTGCTTTTCCTGTAGTTGCCATAGCCAGTAAAGATACATCCAAGGGTTGGCCGGGATGCAGCAAGAGCTTGCCGGGCTGATCTGGTTTGGCCTCAACCATGAACACCAGCTTGGCTCTTTGCGCATTTGAATAAATCACAGGTGGCGTATATTCAGCCTGGCTGGCGATGCGGGAAATATGTGCAGGGATAGCTGCCGGGCAGCCATCGCAATGCAGGCTGACTGCCTGGCCAACAGCGATTTTGCCGAGCTCGCCTTCAGGTACAAAAAACCTGGCTTTGCGGTTTTCTGGCGGAAGCAAAGACAAAACAGGCTGACCAGCTTGCACATATTCACCCTGGCGGAAAAACACTTCAGCCACCAGCGCATTTGCAGGCGCGTTTTGCGATTTTTGTCCTGAGCGCCAGGTAGTCTGACGCAAGGCTTCTTTTGCCGCATCAGCACTGGCCTGCGCAGCAGCGCGTTCATCTACGCGGGCGGGCAGCTTTGCGACACTCAGCGCCGCAGTCAACTCTGCCACACGGGCTTCACTGAGTTTGACATTGGTTTGTGCATCGTCGATACGGGATTTGGACACAAAGCCCTGCCCTACCAATTGCTGCTGACGTACCAGCTCCTGCCTCGCCAGTGCTGCCTGTGCCTGTGCACTGCTCAGTTGTGCCTGGGTGACGGCAATCTCTTCTGTGCGCCTGCCTTTTTCAGTATTGCTGACTTGTGCCTTTGCGCTTGTGAGGCGGGCATTGGCTTCGTCATGGGCGGCATTTTCAGCTTCGGCATCAAGGGCAAACAACAGGCTATCCCTGACCACTTGCTGGCCTGCCTGCACCTTGATGCTGTCGAGCTTGCCACCCAGAGGCGCAGAAATATAGACGTACTCCCCTTCTGCATAACCTGACCAGTTGGCGGATGGTTTTTCATTGCAGGCAGTCAGCATGACAAACATGACGAGAGTCAGGCTCATTGTGGTAGGCAATTTGAATTTTTTATACACGGTGTAACTCCTCATTGCTGGCAGCCAGGGCATACAGGGCGCGGTTGACGCGGTCGGTAATTGCCGCGTCGCTTAATACCTGGCTCAGGGGTTCTTGCAACATGGGAGGCACAAAGCCCATCTCCAGTGCACGTGGCACGATGACCATGGGGGCTGCGATACTGCCCATCAAAAACGCCAGCGCCTGGGTAGGTGGTGCCATGGCCAACTCGCCAGCCTGCATGGCTTGCATCAGCAAACCGGTGATCAGCAAGACATGGCGTGCGCCATTTTTTTCGAGAAACTGTCTGGCGACTTTTTCACCCTGGGCAGCATCAGCCCAGACCCGGCCTATCCAGCTGCCATGTTCACGCAACAAACGCCCCAGCAAACACAGTGCCTCGCGCAAGCGCTGCAAAGCCGAGCCATCGTGATTAACCTCTGCCTGCAGCTGGGCAAAAACTTCGTCGTACATGGTTTGCAGCAACTGCGTCAGGAAATTGTCTTTGTTTTTAAAGTGGTAATGGAACATGCCCACATTGACTTGCGCATGCTCAGCCAGCATGCGCAAGGACAAACCACCGCAACCATGCTGGGCAAACAAGGCACGGCCACTTTGCAGTAAAACTTCATCTAGTTGCTGGGAAGGACGGGCCATTTTTGCTTTCTTCAACAATTATTATGCACTTGACTAATAATCGAAGTTTGCGAGCTTTTCATGACCCTGTCAAGAACTTATTTGCCAGCTTATTTGCTTGCCATACCCTCGAAAAAGAATTCTGCCGCATCAAAACTCAGGCTTCATCTTTGTCGATAAAACATTCAAATTAAATATTGTTTTTGTACTATGCTGATAGATATAGCCCTGATGGGAGAACAGCATGTCTTTGCACAATCTATGGATACGCAAGCTCTTGTTTATCGCCCTGCTCTTGTTTGCGACAGACTCTTATGCAAGGAAGTTGGTGGATGTCCGACAGGACTTTGTTGTGATTGAACAAGTCCGGTAAACAGAGGACGTACTTAGAATAAGTAGATAGAAGAAATTGCTGAAGAAAACAGCTGTAATCAGGCCGTTGGCCTGCTGTCAAGAAACGTCCGCATCACCACAAATCACCTCCCTCAATTCATCCGCTGCAAACGCATTCCGATACTAGAAAATTGCACTTCGTCGCTTGCTGCTGGCGGCATTTCTGGCTGCGATCTACATTGCAATCACTCCCACCCGAATTGAAAGGAAATATCATGAACATCTCAGCAAACATGGACGGCGTTGTCATTGCTACTATCGCCTTGGTTATCATTAGCAGCTTGTTGCGCGTCATCATCGCTTAAGGAAAAATGATGCTAGGCTTCCTGATCTGGATCATTTTGTTTGTACTCTGCTGGCCTTTAGCCATACTGGCCCTGGTGTTGTATCCACTGGTATGGCTATTGTTGCTGCCTTTCCGTGTACTTGGCATTGCAGTGAACGGCGTGTTTGAATTATTGCGGGCTATCTTCATGCTGCCAGCCAACCTGTTAAAAAGCCGCCCCTGAATCTGGGCGGCTCTTCAGAAAACCTTAACTGCTTGCAAACTCAACTACAAAAAATAAGCTTAATGCGCATGATTGAATAATTCATGCAATTCTTCAAACCTGTCTTCGACCTCATCAGCAGATAAACCGAGAAACTCGCAAGCAGCGTCGCCACCTTTTTCCCATTCGCAGGATGATTCCTGTCCATGGTATTTTTGTATGCCGTATTCAGCCAGCAATGCCAGAGCAATCAGGCTTTTTACTGAATCTTCTGTATTGGGATCATTGAGGACGCTATAGTCGTGATGCAGGAGTATCGCCAGGGACACACTCTCTGGCAAACCCCAGGTACGTGCCATCAAAGAACCTATGGCAGTATGTGAAGTGGCATGACGCCCGTCTTCTATTGCAGTAAAAGTATCCTGCGCTTCCTGATTAGCCAGTTCCAGGGTTTCTGCATAATCAGGAAAACGTTCCAGCAACAGCGGTATGCCGATATCGCAAAACAGGCCAAAGGTATGGGCCTGGTCAGGCGGACATACGCGCATGCGTCTTGCCAGTTGTGTCATGGCCTGGGCACGCTTGGTAGAAAAGTCCCAGAACTTGACCAGGGAAACTTTCTCAACCTGTATGCTTTGCCGGGCAATAATCCCTGTCATTAAATTACCACACTGAGTAATCCCCAATAAATTGACAGCATGCTCTACCGATTTGGCTTTCAGGCGCAGACCAAAGAAAGAGGAATTGGCAAGTTTCAATAAAGATGCCGACATGGCCACATCATTGGCAATGATATTGGTCAGTCTGCGGGGATCCGGGTCATTTGCCGCCAACTCAGCCTGGACGTCCGCCAAGAGGCTGGGACGGGGCGGGATGCGTATCGTCTTGATAAGCGCATCAACGGATTGTTCAGTGGTCAGCTTGGGAGCTGCGGCGGAGCTTGTCATATTAGTACGCTAGGGGAAATTACGCTTACAAACTACATTGTAAGCGTAATTGGTTGCCGCATAGAAAAACCTGCTTATCTTTCCCATATCAGCACAGCAATTTATTTGATGGGTATGGGGGTGGTGCGATCAACTGCTACAGCGGTCACACTATTCTTTGGTGAACCTTCTATCAATTTGTCAGAGTATGTTAAATAGATCAGGGCGTTGCGTTTTTGATCCACCATGCGCACTATCCGCAACTTTTTGAACAGGATGGACAAGCTTTGATTGAATACTTCATCTTGCTGTTTCAGGGGGCCGGTGAAACTGATGGGACCAACCTGGCGGCAAGCTATTGAAGCATCAGACTTGTCCTCGGCCAGGCCCAGGCCACCAGAAATACCACCGGTTTTTGCCCTTGATATATAGCAGGTAACGCCATTCACTTTAGGGTCATCATAGGCTTCCACCACGACCTTATGGTCTGGGCCTATGAGCTTGAAGACAGTATCCACACTACCGATATTTTCTGCATGTGCAGTGAGGCTGCATGTTGAAAATATGCTGAGTGCAGCGATGGCGGCAAAATTCAGTGATAACAGTTTCATAATCTCGCTCTTCTCCTGAAAGCGCCCCGGATTGGGCGCATCAGGAATATCAGGCTTATTGCTGTTTATTCAAGTGTGAATGGGCTTTGCTATACAAGAAATAAATCGCGATAGCGACTGCCATCCAGATAAAGAATACATGGTAAGTCGTGGCCGACAAGTCCTTCAGGATATACAAGCAAGCCAGTATGCTCAAGCCCGGTATCAGGTAAGGGCCAAAAGGCACGCGGAAACCTCCAGCGCCCTCGCCCAGTTTTTGTTTGCGTATAACAGGAACAGCAACCGATACCACCATGAAGGCAACCAGGGTACCCATGCTGACCATATCCCACAAGAAAGTGGAATCAACCAGACCAGCAACTATACCCACCAGCAGGCAAACCATGATGGTGTTGCTGACAGGTGTACGGGTACGGGCATGTACGCGCTGGAAAGAGCTGGGGATGAGACCATCTTTACTGATCGCAAACAAGATCCGGCTTTGGCCATAAATCGTCACCAGCGTCACACTGAATACCGAGATAACAGCGCCGGCAGACAAGATCAGAGCAGGCCAGGCTTTGCCTGTCACATTTTGCAATATCACTGCCAGACCGGCTTCCTGGCCTTCAAACATTTTGGCAGGCTGGGCACCAACTGCCGCCACAGCAACCAGCAAATAAAACACGGTAACGACGATCAATGCCGCCATGATACCCAGAGGCACATTGCGCTTGGGGTCTTTGACTTCTGCCCCCGCCGTTGCCACGGTATCCAGACCGATGAAAGAAAAGAATACCGTTCCGGCAGCAGCAGTCACACCAGCCATGCCAGCCAGACCCTTGCTGTTGTCCGTATTAAAGAAGGGTGTGAAATGCTCGGCATTAAAGCCGGAAAATGCCACGACGGCAAAGAAAGTCAAAATCACCAGCTTGATGATGACCATGACTGCGTTCACAGTGGCAGATTCCTTAGCACCACGCAACAGCAATATGCAACATATGGCAACCAGGACCATGGGTGGCAGGTTGAATTGTCCAGCATGAAATTCCACGCCATTGGCGCCGGCCACTATCATCGGCGAGCGCAGCATTTCCGGTATTTGCCAGCCCAGGGCATTGGTCAGGAAGTTATTCAGATATGCCGACCAGCCTATCGCAGTGGCACTGGCTGCCAGGCCATATTCAAGCAATAAACAGGCAGCAACAATGAAGGCACCAAACTCGCCCACGGTGGCATAGGCATAAGAATAAGAAGAACCGGACGCCGGGATGCGGGAAGACAATTCTGAATAGCACAAGGCTGTCAGACCAGCAGTAATTGCGGCGATGATGAAAGACAGGATGACCGATGGACCGGCCTTGGGCACTGCTTCAACCATGGTAAAGAAAATACCCGTACCGATGGTAGAACCTACACCTATCATGGTCAGTGAAAACAATCCCAGGGAACGGTGCAAGCTATGTCCCTGATCATCGGTCACTTGTTCGCTATGGTCTATGGGCTTGGTGCGGGTCATTTGCTGACCCAGGCTGACTTGTCTCAAGATCTATCCTTCTGCTGATGCCCGTCTGGGGCTTGTTGATCTAATAGTTTGTAAATTGGGGAAATAACGCACTGCTATCTGACAAAGCTGAAATAATCCAGACGATGATATCAAGATAGCCAGATTTTGCTGCCTGCCATTCTGCGGCATAGCGCAGACTTGCCCCGAAAATCGCCATGATATCCCCAAATTTGCCTGATTTGATGTCAGCTTGCTTATTTTTCCTGAGTTCCAACAGCAAATTTGTCGTCGCACAGAAGGGTGATACAATGCCGCCCCATGTCCGCCCGCCGCATTTCCCTGTCGTGTTTTCGCCACCTGGTGCGTGCAGTACTGCTTATGTATGTACTGACGCTGGGTGTTGCCATGGCATCATCTGTGGTGAAATCTGGCGAACAGGGCATGAACCTGATATGTACCAGCACTGGTTACAAGTTTGTCAAAGCGGATGGCGATGGAGTCAAGGAAACTGGCAAGAGCATGACGCACTTGCTGGATTGCTCCATGTGTCTGGCCGCCAGCTTGCCTGCTGATTTCCCGCAGACTTCCGTTTGCGCTGCGCCACATGCCTTGTCGTATGCAACGCGCTCCATCCCGGCGGCACGCCTGGCGAGCATTGTTGCAGCACCCATGCCCGCACGCGGGCCTCCTTCCCTCTAAAAAATCCGGTCTTATTCAAGCTTGCCATGCCTGTGACATGTTCCTGTCCTGTGCTGCCTGGCATGCATTGCGCATTCGCATGCGCTCCAATTTTTTAGAGTATCCTTATGTCGAATTCTTTACGCACAGTGCGTTTGCGCGCACTAGTGGTTGCCATGGCAGCCGCCTTCCCCTTCCTGCCTGCAGACGTGCAGGCCAGTGAAACCACAGAAAACACCAGCACGGCTGAACGCGTCATCATCAATGGCGACCGCCCGTCTTCCCTTCCCAAGGAAATACCGACGACCATAGAAGGCATCAATGCCAGGACTATGGAGCAGACCATCAATGCCATCGATGCAGAAGATGCTTTGAAATACCTGCCCAGCCTGCTGGTACGCAAACGCTATATCGGTGACTACAACCATGCAGTGCTGGCGACACGCGCCTCTGGCACGGGCAATAGCGCACGCTCCATGGTGTATGCCGATGGCATCCTGCTGTCCAACCTGCTGGGTAATGGCGCAAGTTTTACACCGCGCTGGGGTCTGGTGACGCCCGAAGAAATTGACAGGGTAGATGTATTGTATGGACCGTTCTCAGCCGCCTATGCAGGCAATTCTGTCGGTGCAGTAGTCGATTACGTGACGCGTATGCCCAGACAGTTTGAAGCCCATGCCAAGCTGGTGGGATTCACCGAGAATTTCCAGCAATATGGTACGGACAAAAACTATAGTGGCAAGCAGCTCAGCGCCAGCCTGGGCAACAAGCAAGGGGCTTTCTCATGGTGGCTGAATGTGAACCAGCTAGATAGCGATGGCCACCCTATCGTCTTCGCCAACAAACTGGCATCTACGGGTGTCAGCAGTACAGAAGGAAAAGCTGTGACGGGTGCGATTGCCGACAAAAACCCACAAGGCCTGGACTGGTGGGTTCTGGGCGCGACCGGTCAATACCATACGACGCAAGACCATGCGAAGATCAAGCTGGCCTATGAGCTTAGCCCGACTTTACGTGCCAGCTATACCTTCGGCTATTGGCGCAACAATATGAATAGCGGGGTCGAAAGCTATCTGCGTGATGCAACGGGCAATGCAGTGTATAGCGGCGACATCAATATCGCCGGTAAAAAATATACCCTGGCCCCGACTGATATGTCCAACAGCAAAAACCAGCTGGAACACATCACCCACGGTCTGAATTTGAAGAGCAATACCAAAGGCGTATTTGACTGGGAAGTAGCGGCCAGCCTGTACGACTACCGCAAGGATATCGCCCGCGCACCTGTAGTTGCCATCCCCCGGGCAGATGCAGGTGGTGCCGGACGCATCACCGATGGTGCAGGCACAGGCTGGAATACCCTGGCCCTGAAAGGCATCTGGCGCCCACATCCAGAACATACTGCAGAATTTGGCTATCAGCGTGAAGCCTATCAAATGCGCACCCAGGTATCTGATACCGATGACTGGATCAATGGTGGTGCAGTCAAGCGTTTCTCTGCTTTCCAGGGCAATACCCAGTTACAGAGCCTGTATGCGCAAGATGCATGGCGCATCAATCCGGCATGGAAAGCCATTATCGGTGGCCGCTTTGAACAATGGCAGGCAGATCGCGGTGCTATTTCAAATGCCAGTTCCACCCTGCTCTTCGCCGGACGCAAGGAGAATTATTTCTCTCCAAAAGCAGCAATCGCCCTCAAGGCCAATGAAGACTGGACGTTGAAAGCATCAGCAGGTCGTGCTGTGCGTATGCCTACCGTGTCTGAACTGTATCAGGGCAGTATTTCCACCACAGCCATCGTCAATAATGACCCCAACCTGAAACCAGAAAAATCCTGGACTACAGAATGGACAGCCGAACGGGTGCTGAATGAAGGCAAGGGCTTTTTACGCACTACCCTGTTCCACGAGAGAACCAGGGATGCCCTGTACTCACAAGTGAATACCCTGGTCACACCGAATGTAACGAATATCCAGAATGTCGATGAAATCCACACCACAGGGCTGGAACTCGCTTATCAGGCAAGTGATGTTTACACCCGTGGCCTGGATCTGGCAGCCAGCCTGACTTATGCCAATTCCGAAATTACCCGGAATGACAAATTCCCAGTCAGTGTAGGCAAATGGCAACCACGCGTACCAGCCTGGCGCGCCAATTTTGTCATCAGCTATCGCCCTGATGAAAAGCTCAGTACCACCCTGGGCTTGCGTTATAGCGGCAAGCAATACGGTTCACTTGATAACAGCGACAGCAATGCCTTTACCTACCAGGGTTTTTCAAGTTTTGTGGTTGCTGACGTGCGTGTGCGTTATCAACTGGCCAGACAATGGACAGCGTCTGTAGGTATAGACAATCTGAACAATAAAAAATACTGGGCCTTTCACCCCTACTCGCAACGCACTGTCGTCGGTGAATTGAAATTTGATTTTTAAGCTGCTCTGATCATGAAGGCGTGTTCTGTTTTTTTCAGTTTGCCAGATGCGCCTTCGCGTAAGTTTCCTTATCGATTTCCAGTACCTCAACGCACAACTGCACATCCAGCCCTTGCGGCCAGGTTTGTGCAGTCTGTATCACTACCAATACACGCTCTGATAACTGTCGTCTTACTTCGGCGCTGCGCCCTGTCAATATCGCCAGTTTGGCATGCAGGAAAGCACGCTCATCTGGCGTAGTGCCTATCACTACATCTTCCAGACGTATCGCCCTGCTCTTGATATCAATTTCCTGAAAGTGCTGACTTTCAACCAGAGAGGCATTAATTTTCAGCAGTAAATCTCTGGCTTGAATTGGCAGATTGCTGGAATACTCCAGAGTAAAGTGAGGCATGGACTTCTTTCTTGTTTTGTTAATTTTTATAATGTGACCTGCATCAGCAGATAGGAATTTCTGACGCCGGTTTGCACAAAACCGCAAGAGGCATACATGCCCGCTGCCGGGTTTTGAGGATGCACAGTCAGGGAAACTTGTTTGATACCGTGTTGACGCGCCACATCCAGCGCCGCCAGCATCATGGACTTGCCATAACCCTTGTGCTGATATGCAGGCAAGAGGGCGATCCCCAGTTGCGGCGTCTGTTCATCGATAAAGGCCAGACCCATGCCATCTGGCACCAGACGCATCCAGCACGCGCCTATGGGGTCTGCTTCACCTTCCAGGATGGCAATCACGCCAAGATCACTGTCGCGCCCCCAGTTCTCGGCATAAATACGAACTGGCGGCAATTGCAGGGTTTCCAGTGGACGCAAGCCAGCCGGTGAGGGGTCCCACAAGGCGATATGCAAGAAATTCCAGAGTAAATCCTGATGCTGTGGAAGCAAAGGCGAAAAGCGTAAACTCATTTAGGCACTAAAAAGTGTAGGGCAATACGCATATTCTAAGCAAATATCGGCACTGGCGCTTGGTGCTGCATCAAATACGCAAAACGGGAGTACGGAAGTACATTAACCGGACAGTGTTGCCCTGGCGGCTCGGCTATCGTGCGATAGCGCGGTGCTTATTATTGAGACGATTTGACAAGCGCGCTGGCACTTGCCTTTTTCCATTCATCTTCCGGATTGCAGCCACCTACCTGTTCACTGTCAAATATGACAGGTTCCCACTTGCTTTCCATGATGGATTCTTTTTTTGCCACGATGTAATACCGGGTGCATGCCTGCACATCCAGCAACATGGTTTTCTGAGTAGGGATATGCGACCCGGAGTGAGCCAGTTCTACCACCAGCATATGCTTGCCGGGTGCAAGTTGAACTTCTCCGCGGAAATACAGGGACTGATCTACCGATACAATACGGACAGGATATTGATGGTTCAGCAAAGGACGGTCAGGGCGTCCGCTCAAAAAAGACAAGGGTGCAGTCTGACATGCCCCAAGTAGTATCATGCCAGTAACAACGACGAGATTTTTTATCCTGAATATCATGCAAGCCTCTCACTGCCTGTAGTCCGGCAAGGCTACAATTGTACAATACGGCGACATCTGCCAAACTGCAATTATTTGTATCGCTACGTAGCGCCAGAGTCGCAGTTCCCGCATTTCTCATGCATAATCGAAACAAATTTTTATGGAGCAGGCATGAGCATCACGATGATCATTTTTTTCAAGGCCCTGATCGTAGTACCGGTCACCTTGCTACCTATTTTGAACCCTATCGCTATTGCCCCTATTTTCTTGTCCATGACAGGGCCTATAGAACCACCACTGGCTAACCGCCTGGCAAAGCGTATTGCCCTGAATTGCTTCTTCCTGTTAATAGGCGCCATCTTCGTCGGCTCGTATGTGCTGGATTTTTTTGGCATCTCCCTGCCTATCGTCAGGGTTGCCGGTGGCATCGTGGTTGCCATGGCTGGCTGGAAATTATTGAATGACCAGGGCCAGGATAATTTGCGCAACTCTGTCGCCGCTTCACATGTCGGTAGCTGGAGCAGGGAGGAATTGCGCAAGCGCAGTTTTTACCCCTTCAGTTTCCCCTTGACAGTGGGGCCTGGCACCATCGCTGCTTCAGTCACGCTGGGCACGCAGATGCCACACAAGCCTGTGGACTGGATCATTACCGGCGTTGCCTCTCTGGTGGGCGTCTTGCTGACCAGTCTGGTGATTTATCTCTGTTATCGCTTTGCACGCAATATGGAAAGAATGCTGGGTGATGTCGGTGCCATCGTATTGTTGCGCCTGTCTGCCTTTATTCTGCTATGCATAGGCATAGAAATTGGCTGGGCCGGTGTTTCCGATTTGCTGGGTGATTTAAAAATCCGCTAATCCGGCTTCACATTAATTCATTTACCCGGCGCATGGCAGGCACAAGCTTCGCCATGCGCTGCAGCCACCAGTTCATGCAGAATGCCGCATTCCTGGCCCTGATGCTGCTCATCACAACGCGCCCGCAGTTGTGTCAATTGTTTCTCTAAAGCCCGCATACTTTTCAACCTGGCCTTGACGCGGCTGATTTGCTGGTCGATAAGCTCATTGATATCCCCACAATCTTCCAGCGGGCTGGCAATGAAAGAAACCAGCCGCCGGATGTCTGCCAGGGGAATATCCAGAGCGCGGCAATGGCGTATGAAAGACAGGCGCTCCAGATGCGCTGGCGTATAGCTGCGATAGCCGTTCTCTTCACGTGCTGGCTCTGGCAGCAAATCCTGTTTTTCATAAAAACGTATGGTCTCTATCTCAACGCCGGTAGCGTTCGCCAGTTCACTGATGCGCATGGGTACTCCGTTTAAAATGAGTGATAAAGCAGACAATATTCAACTGAATTATGACAGGAAATTTGTCCTTGACCCTGTAGTGACTCCACAGTTTACACTCATTGTAAACTATCGCTGAGAGATGCAAATGTCTGAAAAAAATACCTGCTGCAGCCATCAACATCATCATGAGAAATCGCCTGTCAAGGTGGACATAGTGACACCTGGCTTACCAGACTTGCCCAATTTGCCATCCAGCGCCAGCAAGTTCAGGCTGAAGATCGAACAAATGGATTGCCCGACTGAAGAAGCCCTGATACGCAAGGCCTTGTCTTCATTGCCCGGTGTGCTGGCGCTGGAATTTGACCTCATCAACCGTGTGCTGACGGTACATCATGAAGCAGCGGATATGGCAGCCATTCAGCAACGTCTGGCTGGTACAGGCATGCAAGGTATAGAACTCACCGGCGAACAAACTATAAAAGAACAAGCTGCAAACGTGTCTGCACGCAGCTGGCTGCACTACTGGCCAGTCGCCCTGGGCGGCCTGGCAGCCATTGCAGCAGAATTGCTGGGATGGTATAGCGGTGATGAAAATTCACTCGTCATTGCCCTGCTGGCACTCTGCACCATACTCAGTTGTGGTATCCCTACACTAAAAAAAGGCTGGATAGCCTTGCGTCACTTCAGCCTGAATATCCATTTACTGATGACAGCAGCCGTGCTGGGTGCAACTGCCATCGGTCAATGGCCAGAAGCTGCCATGGTGATCTGGCTGTTTGCCATTGCCGAACTGATAGAAGCCGCCAGCCTGAGCCGCGCACGCAATATTATCCAGGGCCTGCATTCACAAGCGCCGGAAACCACTTTGCTGCAACAAGCGGATGGAAGCTGGCTTAGTGTCCCAACCGGGAGTGTCGAACTGGGAAAAAGCATACAGATACGCCCAGGTGACAGAGTGCCACTGGATGGCATCATAGAAAATGGCCAGTCAAGCATCAATGAAGCAGCTATTACCGGCGAAAGCATGCCGGTAGAGAAAAAGACTGGCGACCTGGTCTATGCGGGCAGCCTCAACCAAAGCGGCTTGCTGCAAGTCAGGGTGACAGCAGTGCAGGCATCCACCATGCTGGCCAGGATTGCGCAATCAGTGCAAGAAGCACAGGGCCAGCGCGCCCCGACCCAGCGTTTTGTTGACCGTTTTGCAGCAATTTATACTCCAGTGGTGTTTGTGATTGCCATATTGCTTGCGGTATTGCCACCATTGCTATTGCAACATGGCTGGCATGACAGCCTGTATCGCGCCCTGGTATTGCTAGTGATTGCCTGCCCTTGTGCCCTGGTCATCTCCACCCCGGTGACCGTCGTCAGTGGCCTGGCACTGGCGGCCAGACGTGGCATCGTCATCAAGGGCGGCGTGTATCTGGAACAGGCCAGGCATTTGAAAACCATTGCTTTTGACAAAACCGGCACCCTGACAGCTGGCAAGCCACAATTAATAGAAACCGTCAGCCTAGGCGAGAAAAGTGCTGAAGACATACTGACACTGGCTGCCAGCCTGGATGCGCATTCCAGCCATCCGCTTGCCATCGCCTTGCTGAATGCCTGCAAGAACCCGCTGCTGACAGCGACGAATATCAAGCTGTTTGAAGAAGGTCGCGGTCGTGGTGTCAGTGGAGAGATGAATGGACTTGACTATCATCTCGGCAATCAAGCCATGTGGCAGGCCCTGCAAACTATGGATGCACCAGGCAAACAGCCTGCCGCACTGGAGCAAGAGTTAAGCAGACTGGAAGCTGCCGCAAATACCGTGCTATTCCTGTGTCAGGGGAATCAGTTGTTGGGCTTGCTGGCACTGGCAGATCAAATACGTGAACATAGCCGTGCGGCACTGGCTGAGCTGCAAGACATGGGTATCAAAACCGTGATGCTGACCGGTGACAATGCTAAAACTGCTGCGGCCGTCGCCGCACAGGCCGGTATCAGCGAATTCCAGAGCCAGATGCTGCCCACGGAAAAGCTGAGCGCGATACAGAAATATGGCGAAAAAGGTTTAACAGCCATGTGTGGCGATGGCATCAATGATACCCCGGCCCTGGCGCGCGCCGACATCGGTTTTGCCATGGCAGCAGGCAGTGATACTGCCCTGGAAACAGCAGATGTGGCTTTCATGCAGGATGATTTACGCAAGCTGCCAGAAATGATCAGAATCTCGCAGCGTACTGCAAGCATACTGACGCAAAATATCAGCTTTGCCTTGCTCGTCAAATTCGTGTTTTTTGGCCTTGCACTGACTGGGCATGCCAGCCTGTGGATGGCAGTATTTGCTGACGCTGGCACCAGTGTACTCGTGGTATTGAATGGCTTGCGCTTATTGAATAGCAAAAAATAGTCTGGTAAACATGGCCATAATCTATCTATATAGAAGAGTTAGGGGAGTGAAGCAACTTCCCTCCCCTGCAGGCAAGAATTTACTCGGCGTTGGAAATGGGTTCATTGAGCATCAGCGCATGCTCGACGATTTCTGTCTCATCACCGATGCGACTATTCCAGGCACGCACGAAATAATTTTTTTCAGCCTGGGTCGGCGCCTCATACCAGATCACCATCAGCGTGCCCTTGTGGTCATGTATCTTGGCCAGTTTGGTGATGCATTCTGTATTGCCATCAATATCTGCCAATCCCATTGCATAACCATAGACGCGGCTCAGACGTTCTATGCGGTCCGGTTCGGTTTCGCTATTGGTGGCAGAAATTTTTGGGTGGTCCAGATACATGGTGCGTCTCCGTCTTCTGATGGGTGTTTTTCATTCTAACCGATAGACAGGGCTGTCGCTATCTGGATTTAGAGGCTTTGCGCTGCCAGCAAGAAAAACTCAGGCTCTGTTGCGTTTTTCCCATTTGCACTCTTGCCGCGCCAGCACTTTGGATTCAGGATCAACCGTTTCCAGATAAACATCAAACCCCCATAATCTGGCCACATGCTTCAGCATTTCCCCGGTTTGTGGATTGAGGGGGCGACGCCGGTACTGGGTATGGCGCAGAGTCAGAGCGCGGTCACCCTGCATGTCTACCGACCACACCTGTATATTTGGCTCACGGTTACCAAGATTGTATTGCCCTGCCAGTTGCTCACGCAGATAACGATAGCCATGTTCATCGTGGATGGCTGAAATCAGCAGCTTATCCTTGCTGTCATCATCCAGTATCGAGAAAAAATGAAAGTCGCGCATCAGTTTGGGTGACAGATACTGCGCAATGAAACTCTCATCCTTGAAATTGCGCATGGCAAACTGCAAAGTTTTTTTCCAGTCGGCACCAGCAAAATCAGGAAACCACTCACGGTCTTCTGCCGTAGGGTTTTCACAAATCCGGCGTATGTCACGCATCATGGCAAAACCCAGGGCATAGGGATTGATACCACTGAAATAGCGGCTGCCTACTGGCGGCTGATAGACGACATTGGTATGGCTTTGCAAGAATTCCATCATGAAACCATCGCCAACTACGCCTTCTTCATAAAGCTGATGCAGGATGGTGTAGTGCCAGAAAGTAGCCCAGCCTTCATTCATGACCTGGGTCTGGCGTTGTGGATAGAAATACTGCGACACCTTGCGTATGATGCGCACCACTTCACGCTGCCAGGGTTCCAGCAGGGGTGAATACTTTTCTATGAAGTACAAGAGGTTTTCCTGTGGTTCCGGTGGAAAACGTTGTTTGACCAGGCTTCCCGGCGCTTCATTGCGACGCGGTATGGTGCGCCACAAGTCATTGACCTGGGATTGTATGTATTTTTCCCGCTCTTCCTGCCGCTCTCTTTCTTCGGCCAGGGAGATACGGGCTGGGCGTTTATATCTGTCCACGCCATAGTTTTGCAAGGCATGACAGGAATCGATGATCAATTCCACTGCCTCCATGCCATAACGCTGCTCGCAATCGGCAATATAGTTTTTGGCGAACAGCATATAGTCGATGATGGCATCGGCATCGGTCCAGGTACGGAACAGATAATTACCTTTGAAGAAGGAATTATGTCCATAGGCGGCATGTGCTATCACCAGGGCCTGCATGGTCAGGCTGTTTTCTTCCATGAGGTAAGAAATACAGGGATTGGAATTGATGACGATCTCGTAAGCCAGGCCCATTTGCCCGCGTTTATAACTTTTTTCAGTCGACAGGAAATGCTTGCCAAAAGACCAGTGGTTATATGACACCGGCATGCCTACCGAGGCATAGGCATCCATCATCTGTTCAGCAGTAATGATCTCCAGTTGATTGGGATAGGTATCAAGGCCGAATTGCTCGGCAACACGGCGTATTTCCTCGTGAGCCTGTTCGATGAGCTCAAACGTCCATTCCGATTGTTCTGGCAAGGCGCGTGCATGTTTTTTTCTGGGGCTGACATGGTCGTTTTCCATGGATTACCTCATTTTGGCTGTTTCTTGAACAGTTCCCGAAAGACCGGATAAATATCCGCCGGCGTTTCTATTTTTTGCATCGCAAAGTGCGCACTTTGCTCGGCGACTTTTTCATATTCCAGCCACAGGTTTTGCGGCTGGCCATCAGTAATTTCCACATAGGCATAATACTGCACCAGGGGCATGATGGTATTGACGAGCAATTGCTTGCAAGTTGCAGAATCATTGTCCCAGTTATCACCATCGGAGGCCTGGGCCACATACACATTCCAGTCGGATGCGGCATAACGATCGCGTACAATTTGTCCAAGCAAATTCAGGGCAGAAGAAACGATGGTGCCGCCAGACTCACGCGAATGGAAAAACGCCTCTTCATCGACTTCCAGTGCCGTTGTGTGATGGCGGATGAAGACCACTTCTATCTTTTCATAAGCGCGTGTCAGGAACAGATACAACAAGATGAAGAAACGTTTTGCCGTATCTTTTTTTTGCTCATCCATGGAACCGGACACATCCAGCAGACAAAACATGACGCACTGACTAGCTGGTTTGGGCACTTTGACGCGGTTACTGTAACGCAGATCAAATGGATCAAGAAAGGGGATGGCCAGCAAACGGGTACGCAGATGATGTATTTCCTGTTTCAATGCGACGAAGTGAGGTTCTTTAGGATCCACACCTACTTCCAGCAAGACTGTCATTTCCTGTTCTGCGTCTTTCAATCTGCGGGCCGATTTGCCACCGACTGCTATCCTCCGCCCCATCGCGCCGCGTAGAGAACGCAGTACATGCAGGCTGGAAGCCGTGCCCGATGTTTTGTAGCCAGCACGCTGGCTCTTGAAGTCTGTCGTCGAAGTCAGTTGCGTCTTGACCATATTGGGCAATTCCAGATCTTCGAAGAAATAATTCATGAATTCTTCGCGTGACAACTGGAACACAAAATCATCTTCGCTGGGGTCTTCGCTATTACCACCCTGCCCTTTACCTGAACCACCTCCACCGCCACCCTTGGGTCTGGCAACCTGGTCACCGCGCTGGTATTGCTCGTTACCAGGTTGCACACCTTCCCACACACCACCGTGGGCATGGCCAAAAGTAGGTTCGCTGACATCCTTGACTGGAATGGAAATGCGTTCACCACTTTCTATATCGGTGATGGAACGACCTTTGACTGCTCTGGCAACAGCATCTTTGATCTGCCCCTTATAGCGACGTAAAAACCGTTCGCGATTTGGGGCAGATTTATTTTTACCCTGGACACGCCGGTCAATCAGATGAACCAAAATGCTCTCCCGTTTGCCCTGAAATTTCCCTGCAAATCAGTTACGCTTAAAGTCACGCATCAATTAAGAAGATTTCCTGACACGCAAATACCATTCGCATAGCAGGCGTACCTGCTTGGCCGTGTAACCTTTGGCGACCATGCGCTCGACAAATTCCTGATGCTTGTTGGAGTCATCTGCACTGGCTTTGGCATTGAAAGAAATGACAGGCAATAATTCTTCCGTATTCGAGAACATTTTTTTCTCGATGACGGTGCGCAGTTTTTCATAACTGGTCCAGGCTGGATTTTTGCCGGCATTCTGCGCCCTTGCCCTCAGTACGAAATTGACGATCTCGTTGCGGAAGTCTTTGGGGTTGGATATGCCTGCCGGTTTTTCGATTTTTTCCAGTTCGTTATTGAGCGCATCGCGGTCAAAACTCTCGCCTGTATCAGGGTCTCGGAATTCCTGGTCCTGTATCCAGAAGTCAGCAAAAGTCACATAGCGGTCGAAAATATTCTGACCATATTCTGAATAGCTTTCCAGGTAAGCCGTCTGGATTTCCTTGCCTATGAATTCGGCATAGCGTTGCGCCAGGTATTCTTTGATATAGGACACATATTTCTGTTCGACCTCGGGCGCAAACTGCTCACGTTCTATCTGCTGTTCGAGTACATACAGCAAATGCACGGGGTTGGCTGCCACCTCGGTATTATCAAAGTTGAAGACCTTGGACAATATCTTGAAGGCAAAGCGCGTAGACAAGCCATTCATGCCTTCATCGACACCGGCATAATCAGCATATTCCTGACGTGATTTGGCCTTGGGGTCGGTATCCTTGAGGTTTTCACCATCGTACACCTGCATCTTGCTGAAGATGCTGGAATTTTCTGGCTCTTTCAGACGTGACAGCACGGCAAATTGCGCCATCATTTTCAGTGTACCTGGCGCACATGGTGCTGCTGCCAGTGAAGACGTACGTACTAGTTTGTCGTAAATTTTTATCTCATCATTAACGCGCAGGCAGTAAGGTACCTTGACGATATAAATACGATCAAGGAAGGCTTCATTGTTTTTATTGTTCTTGAAGGTTTTCCATTCTGACTCATTTGAGTGAGCCAGTATGATGCCCTCAAATGGTATGGCACCAAAGCCTTCTGTACCTTTAAAATTGCCTTCCTGGGTCGCAGTCAATAATGGATGCAAGACTTTGATCGGTGCCTTGAACATCTCGACGAATTCCATCAACCCCTGATTCGCCAGGCACAAACCACCTGAATAACTATAGGCATCAGGATCATCCTGCGCATACTCTTCGAGTTTGCGGATATCAACCTTACCTACCAGCGAAGAAATATCCTGATTGTTTTCGTCCCCTGGTTCAGTTTTGGACACAGCAATCTGTTTCAGTACCGAGGGGTAGCGCCTGACCACACGGAATTGATTGATGTCGCCATTAAATTCATGCAGTCGTTTGACAGCCCAGGGGCTGGGTATATTTTTCAGGTAGCGGCGTGGTATGCCAAAATCTTCTTCCAGCAAGAGGCCATCTTCATCTTCGTTGAACAGACCCAGAGGTGACTCATTGATGGGAGACCCCTTGATGCAATAGAAGGGGATTTTTTCCATCAGGGATTTCAATCTTTCAGCAATAGAGGATTTACCACCGCCGACAGGCCCTAACAGATATAGAATTTGTTTGCGTTCTTCCAGACCTTGCGCCGCATGGCGGAAGTAGGAAACAACTTGTTCTATGACTTCTTCCATGCCATAGAATTCGCGGAAGGCAGGATAGATCTTGATGACTTTATTGGAGAAGATACGTGATAGCCGCGAGTCGTGCCGGGTATCGACCAGCTCAGGCTCACCGATGGCAGCCAGCATGCGTTCAGATGCGCTGGCGTAGACAAGGCGGTCTTTTTTGCAAAGATCGAGGTATTCCTGCATGGAATACTCTTCTTCACGAGTCCGTTCATACCGTGCGGTGTAGTTGTCAAAGATATTCATCCCGACCTCCATGGATAAGCAGTGAACTTGCAAATACCGAACCGGGCTGGCAGCAATATCAAATCAATCCGAACGCATACAAATCAAAAAGATTAATTGCCCGCCAGCACACTACAACTTTAGTGTAGTTGAAATTATCAAAACGTGCAGACGAAATTGTTACTCTGTGCAAAATGTTGGAATTAAGCAAAACCAAATAAGAAAACCGATTAAAGGCGAACGCATTAAGTCAGAAAATTAAACCAAACAATTAAGTCAAACCCAACAACACATAAAGAAGCAATCTACACTATCCAACGCGATTGCGTGGAAGGCGTTGACAGTGATTGTTAATTTCTGTGATGTGAGAATTGCTGAGATACCGCTTTGCACAAATTTTTTTGTGCAGCTCATCACAATTCATTTATACATATTCAGGAATGATGACGAGCAGGTATTCAGGCTAGTTTGAACTGGTAGGGAGGCAGTGCTTCTTTGGCGGGCATTTCAGTGAGTAACAATTCCAGCGCTGAAACCTCCAGCGGTCTGTAATAATAATATCCCTGGAAATAATCGCAGCCTATCTCTTTGAGAAAGCTTTCCTGGGCTTCGTTTTCCACACCTTCTGCAACAGTATGACAAGACAGGATGTTAGCCAGCGAGATAATGGCTTTGATGATCATTTCACTTTTCTTGTTGTAGCCTATCTGCGCCACGAAAGAACGATCAATTTTGACACTCTGCGCCGGGAAGTGGCTGAGCTTGGACAGGGACGAGTAACCAGTACCAAAGTCATCAATCGCGATATTGAAACCCCGCGCCTTGAGTTCATCGAGGTGATGTATGGTCAGGGCTTCATTGGCGATCAGGCCAGTCTCGGTAATTTCAAATTCTATATAAGACGGCGCAATATCATAACGATTGCAGCAACTGTCGATGAGCTGCAACAAGTCATTGCGGGCAATATCGGTTGCTGACAAATTCAGGGCAATGACAGGGCAATCGGCATAGCGGTTCAACCAGTCCCTGACCTGACAGCATACCTGGTTCATGACATAGTTGCTGATCAGGCGTATCAGGCCAGCACGTTCAGCAATAGGGATAAATTCTGCCGGTGCGACATTGCCCAGGCTGGGAGACTCCCAGCGCAATAAGGCTTCCAGGCCTGCTATCTTGCCTTCGCGATCAACTTTGGGTTGATACACCAGACGGAATTCATTTTGTTTGAGTCCATTGACGATACCAACTTCAATCTCCACGCTGCGGCGTATTTGCAGGGCATCTTCTTCATCAAACAAAGTCACGCTTTGATCACTGGAACGGCGCGCGGTATCCAGCGCCACTTCACTGCGGCGTATCAGGTCATCAGGCTCCTGATCTTCCGGCCTGACCAGGGCAATACCAGCAGAGAATTGTATCAACAGATTTTCACCATTGACGTCCATTTCCTTGGGCAAATTATTCCTGACTTTTTCTACCAGTTTGATGATTTCACCGGGGGTACGCGAATTCTCGACGACAAAGGAAAATACGATGCTGCGCAAACGCGCACAAAAACAATTTTTTGGTAAGGCCCGCGATAATTCTTCAGCGAAGCGGCGCAAAAGGATATCGCCAGTGTGTGCACCAAATTGCTGATTGGCGTGGCGTATACTATTCAAGCGAAAAGAAACCAGGGCTGTTACCTTGGTATCGTCATTTTTTGCCAGCACGTCTTGCAAGTGGCTGCGCAACATGTCCCGGTTGGGCAAATTGGTCAGGGCATCATGACGGCTCAGATAATCTTCACGCTGCAAGCTGAGTTGCAATGCATGATGCATGGAATGCAGGCCAGAGACATCACGCAGGGCAACGATGTAATGGTCAGTCGAGGTCTGGGAAATATTTTCCAGTGCCACCAGCTTGCCATCACGTGTGCGATAAGCTGACATGCGCATGTTTTCTGACTCATCGCTGTTGGGGCTTTTCAGGCGCACACTATTATCCAGCGACAACCAGGCAAACAAGGCAGATTCATCCTTGTCATCCGGATGACGTCCCAGCAAATTATTGGCCAGCTGGTTCGCCTGCAAAATTTGCCCGCTGGCATCCGTCAGCAATAAGGCAGATCCGGCATTCTGGAAAACTTCTTCATATTGGGCATGGCTGACAGCCAGGGCAACACTGGCCTGGCGATACCGTAATGCTGACACGTCCAGTTCGTGCAAGACCCTGAACACAGCCAGAGGAACACAGGCATTGAAGAACAGGAACAGTAGCGATTGCACATAGGTATTACTGGCAGGCAGCGTGATATCAAAGCCGGGTATGTTCAGCAAAGGCCGGTTCAGCAGCAGTAAAAGAAAAGGCAGGATGTTAAAAACCATCAGGCCTATGGCCAGCCGCGTACCAAAAAACAGGCGGGCAATGACAGGCGTTGTATAGATGAAGATATAGCCAAACTTGGCAATCTCGTATTGATTGATGAGGCTGACAATGGCAAACGCGGACGCATACACCGTCGCTATGAGGATGGCGGCACCAGCACGCAAATGACGGGATGAATAATACAAACCCAATGCCAGCACAACATAAAAAAAGCCAACTACCCACAACACCTGATAGGCACCAACTGCGATTGCATCCAGAGAACTGTGAATCGCTACTGCCGCTTCCAGCACAAAGCCAGACATCAAAATGATACGTAGTGCACTTAATTTCCATGCAGCGTGCTCGGCAGGCGTTAATGCACTTTCATTAAGAAAAAGCCAGCGAAACATGTCATGTAATCAAAAAAATAAGCTGAACCTGTTGCTACAAATCGGGTGAATACATGAACTATTATGCAATTTTCTTAAGCAAAAGCAATAAAACTGATTTCAGGTATTATCTTGCCAATTTTACATCAACAAACTCTTGTGAATCTGTGAAAAAATGTTTCCAAAAGGATTATGCATTCTCTCATAGATTCACGGCTTTTCCGCACATATTGTCGCCTTTGGCAGCATTAAAAATGAAAACTAATTTTCATTTGGAGAAATGATTAGATATTTATATTTCATATTGTAAATTTTGCGTAAATAGCAATCTCTTCGCGCATTTACCTGCGGAAACATTCTCTTTCCACTGCAGGCGCAGGAAAAAACCAAACCTTACTCTTGAAAAGAGCAAGGTTTCTTCATTGCAATTTCAGGTGGATTTTTTTATCACATCCAGGCGAAAATTCAAGCCGCATCATGTACAGGATGCGACTGACGATGATATAAAAATTCCAGCACTTCGGTACGGTATTTCGCATATTGTGGATTTTGCGCTAAGGCAACTCGGTCGCGCGGTCTGTCCAGATCTACTTGCAAAATCTCACCTATGGTCGCTGCCGGGCCATTGGTCAGCATGACGATACGGTCTGACAACAATACTGCCTCATCCACGTCATGAGTGACCATGACTACGGTAGATTGTGTCTTGGCGACTATCTTCAGCAATTCATCTTGCAGGTGCGCACGCGTCAGCGCATCAAGTGCGCCAAAAGGCTCATCCATGAGCAAGACTTTGGGCTCTATTGCCAGCGCGCGGGCAATGCCCACGCGCTGCTTCATGCCGCCAGAAATTTCGTTAGGTCGTTTTTTTTCTGCGTGTGTCAGCCCCACCAGTGACAAGGCCTGCATGGTACGTTTTTGCAGTTTCGTGCCATTCTCGGTCGCGCCAAATACACGCTCGACTGCCAGGAAAACATTTTCATAACAAGTCAGCCAGGGCAGTAAAGAATGATTCTGGAATACCACGCCACGCTCTGGGGACGGACCAGAAATTTCTCTGTTTGCGCACAACAGGGTGCCAGCACTGGCAGTGGTCAAGCCAGCAAGCAAATTCAGCAAGGTAGATTTGCCGCAACCGGAATGACCGATCAGAGTAATGAACTCGCCTTTTTTGACATTCAGATTGATATCGCGCAGCGCATGGAAACTGCCCTTTTTGGTATTGAAAACCATTTCTACCTGATTGATTTCTATGTACTTGCTATCGACTTCTTTCATGATCATGTCCCCACATCTTCGTAAGTAAAGGCGCGCGCTATCGCCACCAGAATTTGTTCCAGTATCAGGCCCACCAGGCCTATGACAACGATGGCGATGATGATGTGCGGCACGTTCAGATTATTCCATTCATCCCATACCCAGAAACCTATGCCTACACCACCGGTCAGCATTTCTGCCGCGACAATGACCAGCCAGGCTGTGCCTATCGCCAGTCTGACGCCGGTCAACATATAGGGTAAAACCGAAGGCAAAAGAATGCGGGTAATGATTTTCCATTCAGACAAATTCAGTACGCGAGCGACATTCATATAATCTTGCGGGACGCGCTGCACACCGATTGCAGTATTAATGATCATGGGCCAGATAGAGCAAATAAAAATAGACCAGATCGCCGCCGGGTGGGCCGATTTGAATACCAGCAAACCTATAGGCAACCAGGCCAGTGGAGACACTGGTTTCAAGAGGCTGATGATGGGATTGAACATGCCAGATAAAAACTTGAAACGGCCTATTAAAAAGCCCAGCGGTATACCCACCGCTGCGGCCAGGCCAAAGCCGACCGCCACACGTTTCAGCGAGGCATAAATATTCCAGCCTATGCCTTGGTCATTAGGTCCCTTTTGATAAAAGGGATCAGAAAAAACCTTGATGGCTTCCTGCAAAGTCACCCATGGCGAAGGAAAGCTAGTGTTCTTCAGGGCGATAATTTCCCATATCAGTATCAGCATGCCTATGCCAAATAAAGGCGGCAACACGCGCAGAAAAAAAGGCCGGAAAGATCGAACTTTCTTTTCTGCTTTGGGTTTGATTTGCTTTGCCAATTTTATTTCCGTCACTGTTGCTGCTGCGGCGGAGGTATCGTCAGCCGCGGGCATTGCACCATGTACCAAGGTATTCATCACCACTCCTTAAGCCTTGATTTTGAAAGAAGCTGCATAGGCAGCCGGATTCTTGCCATCCCACACCGTACCATCCATCAACTTGCTGCTGCGTATGGGGTCTTTGGGCACCGACACTTTAGCCAGCGTCGCCGCATCCTTATAAATGTCAATGCGGTTGACGGCTTTTGCCACCGCCAGATAATCTGGATCTGTCTTCAGCAAACCCCAGCGCTTATGCTGGGTCAGGAACCACATACCATCTGAGAGATAAGGGAAATTCACCGCTCCATCATTAAAGAACTTCATGTAGTTGGGGTCATCCCAGGTCTTGCCCAGACCATTTTGATATCGCCCCAAAATGCGCTGATTGATGACATCAACCGAGGTATTCACATAGGATTTATCGGCGATGGTTTCTGCCATCTTGGTCTTGTTGGACAGGGATGCATCTATCCAGCGGCTGGCATCGAGGATGGCTGCAACAACAGCGCGTGCCGTATTCGGATACTTCTGTGCGAATTCAGATGTGGTCCCCAATACTTTTTCTGGATGGTCTTTCCAGATATCCTGTGTCGTTGCTGCGGTGATACCTATGCCATCGGCAATCGCCCGGTGATTCCAGGGTTCACCTACACAATAACCATCCATATTGCCTACCCGCATGTTGGCCACCATTTGCGGTGGCGGCACGGTGATGACCTTGGCATCTTTCAGGGGATTGATGCCATTTGCTGCCAGCCAGTAATACAACCACATGGCATGTGTGCCCGTGGGGAAAGTCTGGGCAAAAGTGTATTCACGCTTATCAGTTTGCATGAGCCTGGCCAGGCCAGCGCCGTCAACTGCGCCCTTCTCTGCCAGCTTTTTAGACAGGGTGATTGCCTGACCATTATTGTTCAGTGTCATCAACACGGCCATGTCTTTTTTATTGCCACCTATGCCCAGTTGCACACCATAAATCAGGCCATACAGCACATGGGCAGCATCCAGTTCGCCATTGACCAGTTTGTCGCGCACACTGGCCCAGGAAGATTCTTTGCTGGGTATGATCTTGATACCGTATTTTTTGTCGAAACCCAGTACAGACGCCATGACTACGGATGCGCAATCCGTCAGCGGGATGAAGCCTATGTTGACTTCTTCCTTTTCTGGCTTGTCTGATCCTGCAGCCCATACCCCACCTGTGCTCAAACCCATGATGCCCGCCCCGCTTGCCAGTGCAGCAGTTTGCAAGAAACTGCGACGTTTGAAATTAGGTTCATTTTCTTCCTGCGTCTTGATGAGATTGTGAGAAGCTTCCTGATTCAACATGTCTGCACTCCAGCTTTAATAGTTTATATAACGAAAAAAGGTGCCATCCCGCCACGGATCAACCGTGTGGAAAGACACCTTTGTCTGGTGAGGTGACCGCCGTTAGTCAGGCTCACTTTTAAAGTGCCAGCGTTGGCACTTTGTTTTTGATACAGCAATTGCCGTGCCAGGCCGAACATCAGGATTTGTATGGCTAAACCAGCCAGGCAACTGCAATCCAATTAAAACTTCGCACTCAAATGACGCATTGCACCATTTGTATGCACAAGTCTGGACTCAGCCGCCCAGCAAATCCGCCACGTCCAGCATGCGCTGGGCCAGATCAACCAGCTTGAGGTTTTTTTCCATGGCTTGCTTACGCATTTTTTGATAGGCCTCGTTTTCTGACAAATGATGTCGCTCCATCAACAAGCCCTTGGCACGCTCTATGGTCTTGCGCTCTTGCAGCTTGGCCTTGGTATCAGACAATTCACTGCGCAGCTTTTGATCGGCATTGAAGCGTGCCATGGCAACATCCAGCACAGGCTTGATGCGCTCTGACTGCAAACCGGCAACTACGTAGGCAGAAACACCGGCTTCCATGGCTGCCGCCATATTGGTTTGGCTACCATCTTCAGTGAACAAGACGATGGGGCGTGGTGCATCACGTGTCAGCATAACCATGTGTTCAAGCACATCGCGCGAATCAGATTCTGCATCGATGATGATCATGTCCGGCTGTAACTGGGTGATGCGCTCACTCATATAGATGTCACCGGGGATGACAGCGATGATGTTATAACCCGCTTGCAGCAAGCCTATGCGCAAGGCACGTGAACGCGCCAGTTGCGCCTGAGAGTCCTCATGCAATTCATCCTCGCTCTGGATAACGGTATTCACGACCACGATCCGCAGACTGAGGCCAGCTGATGTTATCGCATCGTCATTATTTGCTTTGCTGCGCATTGATGGCCCATGCCAGATATAATTACGTTATACGAGTCATAGCAAGAATCGCTCCAATCTCCGGGCCTGAAATGAAAAATGCCCCGTATGGCGTTCCTGCCCGCAGGTGCAATGGCTTACACTCCCTCCCATTTAGAAGCAAACATGATAGTTCTCGGCGTTGAATCCTCCTGTGACGAAACCGGTCTGGCCCTGTATGACACAGAGCGCGGTCTGCTTGCGCATGCCTTACACTCACAAATTGCCATGCATCAGGAATATGGTGGCGTCGTGCCGGAGCTGGCTTCGCGTGATCACATACGCCGCGCCCTGCCCTTGCTGACCGAAGTATTAACTAAGTCTGATGTAGACAAACAAGCCATAGATGCCATCGCCTATACCCAGGGACCAGGCCTGGCCGGTGCCTTGCTGGTGGGGGCATCGGTTGCCTGCGGCCTTGGCATGGCGCTGGACAAGCCTGTGCTGGGTGTCCATCACCTTGAAGGGCATTTGCTATCACCTCTGCTGGCCAGCAAGCCGCCAGAATTTCCTTTTATCGCCCTGCTGGTATCTGGCGGTCATACACAATTGATGCGGGTGGATGGCGTGGGTCGCTATCAATTGCTGGGAGAAACCCTGGACGATGCGGCTGGTGAAGCTTTTGACAAGTCAGCCAAATTGCTGGGACTGTCTTATCCTGGCGGCCCAGCGATTTCACGCATGGCAGAATTTGGTGACCCGGCGGCCTATCAATTCCCGCGCCCTATGCTGCATTCCAAAGACCTGAATTTCAGTTTTTCTGGCTTGAAGACAGCAGTACTGACCGTCGTCAAAAATCATCCAGCCAATATCTGTGAGCAGGATAAGGCCAATATCGCCCGTGGCTTTGTCGATGCCATCGTTGCAGTGCTGACAGCCAAGTGCGTAACGGCGATGAAGGAAAGTGGCTTGAAGCGTCTGGTGATTGCCGGTGGTGTCGGCGCCAACCTGCAATTGCGTGCATCGCTCAATGCAGCGGCGGCCAAGAAGCGCTTTCAGGTGTATTACCCTGAGCTGGAATTCTGTACCGATAATGGCGCGATGATTGCCTTTGCGGGAGCCATGCGCCTGAAAAACAATCCCGGCCTGGCGACGCGGGATTATGGTTTCAATGTCAGGCCGCGCTGGCCCTTGCAAGAACTTGTTGCGGCATGATCAGGATTCTTGCGATGCTGCCTGTCTATTTATAGATACCGCAGCCAACAATGACATTCTCGAATTTTTCTATGTACATGGACTTGGGTTCTATCTGTTTGGTAGTGGGATTGACGAACTTGTAATCCTGCCAGGCCTTGCCCTTGGCTTTCACTAAATCGATACGCTCGCGGATGAAGAATTTACCATCGACATCGGTCAGATCCATCATTTCTTTACCCACCATCTTGGGATTCAGGTGGGCCAGGTTTTTACCGTTCATGTCATACACGACCACGTACAGGTCACGGTCCTGATACTGACCATCACGCTTGTTGATTTCATTGATGGTTGCATCAATGCCATGCTTTTTCATCGCATCGATGGCTTTTTGCACCATGGCCTTTGCTTCATTGGCGCTGCCACGCTCTGCGGCCATGGCTGAAAAACTCAGCAATGCCATAGACAAGACACTGAGCATCCACAATTTCACAAATCGAGCCAGGAATTGAGCCGAAATTTGAGCCAACATAAGCAAACCCCCAATCATGATTAAAAAAGCATGCTATTTTTTAATCATAATTGGGGGTTGCAAAATAATCTAGATTTATTTCTTCTTTTCTTCTTTTGCCTCGGCCTTTTTACTACCCAGGCGACTTTCCTTGCCAGCGATCAGATTGGCAATGTTCTGGCTATGACGATACACCAGCAAGCCACTCATGATGGCTACGGCCAGCATTTTTACGTCGGGGCCAAATAACAAACCATAGTAGAAAGGTGCAAAAATCGATGCGATCAAGGCGGCAAGTGAGGAGTAACGGAAAGCAAACGCAACGATCATCCAGGTCGCCAGAGTCGCTACACCAAGCCAGATATCTATGCCTATCAGGACGCCGGCAGCAGTGGCCACCCCTTTACCACCGACAAACTTGAAAAACACTGGCCACAAATGGCCAATAAACACGGCCAGCGCCACCAGGGCGATACTGCTGTCATCAAACTGGAACTGGTCCTGAAACCTGATTGCCAGCCATACTGCCAACCAGCCTTTGAATGCATCACCCAGCAGAGTCAGCACAGCCGCGGCCTTATTCCCGCTGCGTAGAACATTGGTGGCACCGGGATTTTTTGAGCCATAAGTACGCGGATCAGCCAGACCAAATAATTTGCTGACGACCACCGCAAATGATAAAGAGCCGATCAGATAAGCTGCAACTACAGCCAGAATTGTATTCATCTTATTCCTTCATTCATAAATGCTTCGCAAGTATAAGCCAGGCCAGTGGCCTGAATGACTACCTACGCGAAATTAATGGCATCGAAGCTAGAGCTATTTTTCCAGCTATTCATCCAGCGCGCAATCAACCGGGCGTGCCTGCAACAGGCTTTCCAGTAAGGCAGGAGCAATGCCGATCAGATAGCCACGCTGGCCGCCGTTGATATAAATTTTTGGCAGCGCCAGTATGCTGCGCTCCACATAGACAGGCATGGCCTTTTTAGTGCCAAAGGGTGAGGTACCACCAACCAGATATCCAGAATGCTTTTGCGCATTTTCTGGTTTGCAGGGTTCTACAGATTTACAACCGATTTGCCTGGCCAGATTTTTGGTCGATACTTTTTTGTCGCCATGCATAAGCACGATCATGGGTTTGGCAGCTTCATCCTGCATCACCAGGGTCTTGACGACGTGATGCTCATCCACTCCCAGCTCACGCGCAGACACTGAGGTGCCACCGTGTTCTTCATATGCATAGGGATGTTCAGTAAACTCTGCCTTGTGCTTGCGCAGCAACTGGGTCGCCTGGGTGACCGATACATGTTCTTTCTTGGCCAAATTACACTCTCAAAAACGGGATTTGCGAAAACTGCGGCTGTAAAGCCTCTGTAAATTATAGCCTCAGGGGACGAACTTGCATAATTTGAGCACTCGCCATAAAAAAACCGACAAGCGAACTTGTCGGTTTTCAATTTAATGCTAAATCACTTTAGCTCATGACTATTATTTTTTTGCTGCAGGAGAGCTATCACCAATATATTTATCGATGAAGCGCAGGACAGATTCACCCCACAAGATGTTATTACTTTCTTTCGCCCAGCCATGTCCCTCACCAGGAAACACCATCCACTCCACCGTGTTGCCTTGCGCTTTCAATTTGTCGCGCATTTTTTCACCATGGATCAGGGGTACACGTATATCCTCACTACCATAAGCCATCAGCACAGGTGCCTTGATCTTGCTGGCGTTTTCTATTGCCGACACTTTCTGGAAATAGGCATCATCGGTTTTAGGATCACCATGCATTTTTGCGCCGATGTTGTCCATGACAGGACCAGACATATCTGACCAGTTCACCGTGAACAACATCTTAACGTCTGTTACACCCACCCAGTTAACGCCGCATTTATACAGATCAGGATCTTTGACCAAACCGTACATAGTGGCATAACCGCCATAACTGGCACCAATAATGCACACACGATTCTTGTCAACGATACCTTGCTTGACCAGATTTTCTATGCCGTCGGTAATGTCATCCTGCATGGCAAGACCCCATTGCTTCCAGCCAGCCGTATGATGTTTCCAGCCAAAACCGGTAGACATGCGGAATTGCGGCTGCAAGACGGCATAACCACGCGATGCGAGCATTTGCGTCATAGGATCATAGCCATGCTGGTCGCGTGCATGTGGCCCACCATGAATGTACGCTACCAGAGGCAGGTTTTTCGCTGGAGTACCCTCAGGCAAAGTCAGGTAAGCGGGAATATCCAGGCCATCGCGTGCCTTGTATTTGATGACTGTTTGTGCAGATAATTTCTTGCCTTCCAGTTCTGGCTTGACGACATACACTGGTTCCATGACTTTTTTGTCAGTGTCATAAAAATAGACAGCGCCAACATGATTATCACCACGCACGAAGACAACGACATTTTTCCCGCTCCACTGGAAAGAAACTTCCTGTCCTGGGAAACTTGCCTTCAGAGTTGCCTGCATCTTGGCATAGTCGTCATCAAAAAATATGATTTCTGGCTTCATTGCGTCAACAACTGAACCAAGCAATTTTTTGCGTGAACGGTCTGTCGAAAAGCTTGCCACATCAACATCAGGATGATCTGCGATGATCTCACCTGCGGCTTGCTTATCAAAATCCCAGATATGCACGGCCATCTTGTCACGCCCGTTGAAGCGGCCCGCTACCAGCATAGTCTTGTTGTCGAAGTCAAAGCCCAGTGGATGCATTTCCTTGCCCTCATCCATGTAAGCCTGATGAATGACTTTCCACGGCGCACCTTCAGCGTCGCGGTAATACACAGTCTGCTTGATACGCTTATTATCCGGATCTACACTGGCTGATACGCCAACACGAATAACATTATTCTGATCAAGTACCCAATCACCTATCTTGCCAGGGTTATCAAAAGTCAGGAGCTTGGTTCTGCCAGAAACCGTATCAAGGCGCAATACATCAGATGCCCCTAATTTGGTATCTCTGCCACGCTGATTGTTGACCACGATCAGGTCGTTCGTGCCATCAAAAGTGCGGGACAATACTGAAAACGGTTTGTAAGCGATATTGCCGCCGCGTGCTTCTTTTCTGGTTGGCACCAGTTTGCGAAAGGCCGAGCCATCGCTATTAACCGCAAACAAACCACCGCCATCATTGTCTTCCATCACGACATCACTGCCACGACTTAAACTAAATACCAGGCGATTGTCGTTGATCCATTGAGGAGCAACGATGTCATAGTCCGGATCTGAAGCAATGACTCTGGGCTTGCGTGAATCAAGGCGGATGATCGCCAGGACAAAACGACCATTGCGCGGAGTCAGTACAGCCATGCTCTGGCCATCAGGGGATAAAACTGGCCGTCCACTGAATTGTGCTTTTTTAAAAAAATCTGCGACCGGAATAGATTTGTCTGCATAAGCAGGCAAACTCACTGCACTTGCGGCACATAACATGCCGGCAAGTACTGTCTTGAATATGTGTTTTTTCACAATATGTCCCTCTGAAGTATCTGTTTTTATCACTATAATTTTTATATCGCCATCGTGTAGAAAGCGAGCAGATAAAAAAATAAGTGCCGGAATAGAAAATTCCGGCACTTATCAGTTCACGAGATTACTTGAATTTGTAATCTACAGTGATCTGGAAGTAACGACCAATCACATCATGCAAGCCAGTCAATGCTGCAACAGCTTGTGTTGATGTAGCACTTGGAGCAAACGGAGGCATACGATCAAATACGTTCCTGATCGCGAAGCTCAGTTTCAAGTCTTTCACCAAACCAGTGTAGCTGCCACCCAGGTTGAAGGTCGTGAAGGATGGGATATCCTTACACAAGTTCGCATAACCCTGAGTTTCGAATACGCATGGTTGTGTAAAGTCACCATTGGAAGACATATGGCCGACATGTACTGCGTCCAGAGATGCTCTCCATGCTGCTTTTTCCCAGCCTATGCCTGCAGTCGCAGTGACGCGCGGTTGATTACGCGAACCTGCGTATTCAATTGCTTCTGCTTCTGGTGAAGGAGCTGATTTATAAGAGTGGTTATAAGTCACTTTCAGATTTGGTGAGATACGACCATATTCACCCAGATTGAACTTGGTATTGATGTCGAGATCAACGCCGCGAACTTGTGTTGTCGCCACGTTAGTCAGCAACAATCTGAGATTGGTGATTTCACCAGCAGTCGCACCTGCTGTTTTATCAGCCGCACTCAAAGCGTCACGAGTAATCACTACTGCAGAGTTGCCCGCATAGCGACCAGGATTTGCCAGAACAGTAGTCAGATCAAATGTAGAGATTTCATCCTTACGCTTGATTTGCCAGAAGTCCAGGCTGGCATTCAGCCAGGATGTTGGCTCCCAGACCACACCCATAGTGAAACTGTCTGCAGTTTCTGGTTTCAGGTTAGGATTGGAACCACTTTCGTAAGCACTGCTCCATTGGCAACCATTCTTGAATTTATCGTTGCAACGCTCTGGATCACGATAAGACAAGAAAGCTTTCAAGATCTGAGAAGAGTTTTCTACCAGTGTCGGTGCACGGAAACCAGTTGCATAAGTACCGCGTACCAGCAAAGTTGGATCTGCATTCCATTTAATGCCGACTTTTGGTGTTGTTGAATTACCATAGTCGGAATAACGGTCATAACGTGCTGCGATCTGACCTTCCAGTGTTTTGAAGATAGGTACAGACAATTCAGCATAGGTAGACGCAATATTACGACCGCGTTTATAGCCTGGCTGAGCTTGCGCACGGTGATACAACTCACCATCGATAGACAACTGAGATGGATTCACTTCCAGAGTTTCACGGCGGACTTCTGCACCAATCGCGACAGACATAGGGCCAGCAGGCAACTGCATCACTTCGCCAGATACCTTGGCATCCCACATATACATGCCGGATTTAAAGTTATCGGAAGAGCCAGTCACGATTTTCTTGTACAGTTCAGCATTTTGTGCCGAGCTACCAAACAGGAAAGTACCGTTATTGTAGGCTTCGATAAAAGGCTTGGACAAAATACCGGCTGTTGCTTTGGACTCAACTTTGCTGGTGTTGAACATCAGCGCAGATTCCCAATCCCAGTTTGAATACGTACCTTTCAAGCCTGCCAGATAACGACCGAAATCTGTCGTATTTTCCAGACCCTGGCCTGGGAAATCTTTCAGGGAAGCGCGGACACGTACAGTGCCGTTACCGCCTGCCAGCGTCTTGCCAGTCACTGGATCGATCAACTCTTTAGGGTATTGTGGGTGGGTGATTGGCAAGGGTCCTGTTGGCTGGCCAGTCTGACCTGCAAGCCAGTGTGGTACGCCTGTTACAGTCGCCTTGTTCTGGTTGTACATGATTTCTGCAAATGCGCTGGTGTCTGCATTGATTTGCCATGTACCGCGGCTGGTCAGGCCAACACGGTCAGTTTTACCGCCAGAGTTGACGGAGGCATCTTTCAAATCATCGAATACGCAGACGTTACCCACTGTGCCGGCACCAAAGAAAGGCTCGGCTGGAACCAGGTTCTGCGGTGCGCAATTTTTGTCCAGTGTTTGTGAAACAAATTTGCCTGTGGCCTTATCAGTCCAGTAAATATTGCCTGGGAATGTGTACAGTGAGCGATTGTCTTTGTAGCCATAAGGACGCAGATCTTCTGTGCTCAGGTAACTATCGCGCTTGCTGATAAACATCGGTTTGCGCTGACGAATATCCAGAGTTGCATAGACGTTAAAGTGATCTTCAACCAGGCTACCAAAACCATAGCTCAGGCTGGTACGGATTTGTTCGCCGTCATTTTTTTGTGATTGCGCATAGGATCCGCTGATTTCTGCCCCCACAAAACTGTCACGCAAGATGATGTTAACAACACCGGCCATCGCTTCAGAACCGTAAATCGCCGACGCGCCATCTTTCAGGATTTCGATGCGATCAACTGCACCAACCGGTACAGAGTTCAAATCAACGAAAGTCGTTTGATATTCTGGTTGCGCATAAGCAGCAAGGCGACGACCGTTGATCAGCACCAGTGTTGCCTGGCTACCGATACCACGCAGGTTCAGGCCGGATGCACCAGCGGTAAAACCATTGGTACGGTTTTCATCAACCCCGCCGAGGTTGGAAGAAATAGTTTTTAATACTTCTGTCAGGGAAGTAGCACCACCACGAGCGATTTCATCACGGCCAATGACTTGTACCGGGGATGCAGTTTCGTAGTTGATACGCTTAATTTTTGAACCAGTCACTTCCACCTTCTGGATTTTTTCTGATTTCTTTTCATCCTCTGGGGTGGTCACTTGTGCCAATACGCCAGTGGCGATGGAGAACAAACCTATGCTGGACAATGCAAATGCGAGACGACTCAGCTTCATGAATTACCTTTCTATTTTAATTTTTCAATGCAAGCGCGAACTTCCAGGAACAGTAGTGCAACATTTTTACGCAAATTTTATTTGGCACGGTAATCAGTTTTATCCGAAAAAACCGATGGTCTCCCTTGCTTCACCAGATAAATTTGCTTACAAAAACATAAGGTTCTTTGAAA
The DNA here is from genome assembly GCF_003201815.1 of Undibacterium pigrum. Lineage (GTDB taxonomy): Bacteria > Pseudomonadota > Gammaproteobacteria > Burkholderiales > Burkholderiaceae_D > Undibacterium > Undibacterium pigrum. The sequence continues at coordinate 76,125 of NZ_QJKB01000004.1, read as the reverse complement.
GAACAATGATTATGAACTGTGACATTATGTAACTTGTTTAGTTTTTCTTAATGAGTCCCAGACACTACACCTGCCATTTTTGAAAATTGGGAATATTGTTTTCGTTTAGTCCGGAAAATACATGTTTTTTATGGAATTTTCTTCATAGCCAGAATTATGTTTTTAAAAATTGCATAGAAAACAAGTATCGAAATATATTTAATGTTGTTGTTTTTTTGTATCAAAGCGGGAACTTTTGGCCGAACAAGGAACTCGCGACTACGTCTGAAAGCATTTGTAACATCTGCACCCAAAAAGCAAAAACCCGTGCGATGCACGGGTTTTTGCAAGTCAGCTTATTTTTTAAATAACAAATAATTTACATAATAAGCATCATTATGGCAATCAGACCCCTGCCCTGACCAGTGAGGCCTTGAGTACTTCGTTCAAGGTCGCCATGCTTTCTGACAAATGTGCGCGCGACTCTGCGCTCATAGGCTTGCCTACTGCGCCACGAATTGCCACCAACAGTTGGTTTGCCTGCTCTCTTTGCAAACTACGGGCATCTGCCGGCGCTGTCGCGGATGGCTTCAACAAGGCATTGGATAAACGTTTCAGATGCTCGCGTTGCAAGTTGCGACGCGCAGAAACAATATCGGCCCCACTGGACAATTCACTCCAGATAGTCGATTGCAAATTGCCATACAGCTCATGCAGGGACAATACTTTCTTAGGATCGCGCAGTTTTTCTGCTGTATTGAGCATACGCTGTGCCACAACATCTGACATCAATTGATCCAGTGCTGCTGTTTGCAAACCCAGCAAACGGGCAGAAATGGAAATGTCGTTACGATTGCCACGCTGGAAGTGATCCACACCCATACGGCTTAACAGTTCAGGCGAGAAGACAAAGCTCTTGGCAGTAAACAAGCTATCGGACACCAGCTTCAAAGCCTGGCGCTGACGCTCAGCGGCGATAGGTGTGTAAGTTGCACGTCCAGTACCAGCATGGTCACGCAAGAATGTAGTACCACCAACAAACTTGGTTGCCAGCGGCACGGTACGGGCAAACTGACCGAAGCCATATTCAAAACTACGGCGCAGACCCTCATAGCTGTCACCAGCTTTCAACTGACGTGTTTGCAATCTATCCCACAATTCGCGTGAAATCGTCAGGCGTTTCTGGATATAGGCCAGTGGATCTGAACCCAGGTCAAACACGTTGACATCAGGATCTGACACCAGGGTACCCATGGAATCTTCGTCGGTACCATAGGCCAGCAAAGGCTCGGTAGAACGTGAGGCTATGCGGGCCAGCTCTTCTTTTTCCTTGTCTGCATCGACAGGTTTGTAGGCGTATTCAATTGCCCAATAGTCATACGGGCCAAGAGAAGACATGACATATTCGCCCTGAGGCTCACCCTTGGTTGCCAGATTGAAAGGCACGTAATCCATGATGGAACCGGCCAGGCCATTGACCTTGGTAAACGCCGGATCTTGCAATTGCTTCAAGGTGTAAATGGTGGAAGAGCGGAAGTTGTGACGCAAACCCAGAGTATGGCCGACTTCATGCATGATGACGTCTTTAACATAGGCTTGTGCAAGTGCTTCAGCTTTAGGACTATCCATATCAACTTCACCACGGGCATCCAGCAAGTCCATGGCAAAACCCATTTCCATGGAAGCTTCATGGGCAAAATCACAATCACCATGAGCATGGCCGGACATGGCATTTGTTTGCGCATCCTCGCCGATCATGCGGCGTGCGCCACGGGCGAAGACGTCCGACATACCGATATCGGCATCCAGAATTTCACCACTGCGCTCATCGACGCGTGAAGGGCCAATCGCAAAGCCTACGTCAGCGCCAACGAACCAGCGTATCGATGCATGACGTGCATCCATGGTGTCGAAATTATCTTTTTCAGTTTGCTGTTTGGCGACGACGGCGTTTTTAAAACCTATCTTTTCAAATGCCTTATTCCACTCCAGGACACCCTCAGTAATGGACTTGCGATATTTTTCTGGAACGTTTTTATCCAGCCAGTAAACGATAGGCTGTTTGGGTTCTGACAAGGCCGCGGTCGGGTCTTGTTTTTCCAGACGCCAGCGGTTGACGAAATGGCGTGAAGTCTTGGGTTTGACGTCTTCTGTGAAATCGTAACTGGTCGTGACGAAATGTCCCAGCCTGTCGTCAGCCAGACGCGGACGCATGACTTCAGTTGGCAATGCAGAGAAATTGAAATAAAAGCCAACAAAGAAACTACGTGGATCAGGGGTTGTCTGTGGCGGAGTAGGAAGAGCAACTGGTGGTGGCACCAGCGGCGCAGCAGCAATACGTGGCGTGGCAAAGTGAGCATTCACAAAAAATCCGGACAGGGACTCATCTGTACTCAATTTGCCAAAGCTGGAATTTGCCCGGTCCAGCACGTACATGGTGCGGTAAGCATATTCCAGCCTGGTGGAGTAAGCAGGAATATCATTGAACAGCAAAGTGCTGGCATCTACCAGGATACCTTTGGATTCACTATTGGGAGAACTCAGTACCGGCGCGCTCGCCAGCAAACTGTCTGAAAAAGCCTGGGCTACTGCCAGCGCCTGAGGTGTACCTGGCTTGGCATAGAATTCTGTATTCATGGCCAGCAATTGCACCTGATTACCAATTTTCTTGAACACCGCCTGATAACCGCGTCCCATCTGGCTGCCATACAAACCACGCTCGCCTATGCTGTTGGGAATATTATAAGTAAACAGGAAAGGCTTATCAAATTGCTCAGGACGGATTTCCATCCAGACTTTGTCGTCTTTCTGATACAGATTAAAAAAGCCCTTAAGCTCTTTCGCATCCTTGATGATATCTTTGAATGGACGCAGTCCAGGAGCTGGCGCAGGAGCTGCTGCAACTGGCGCAACGGCAGGTGTCGCCGGTGTAGCACCGTTAGTTGCAACTGGCGTTGCAGCAGGAGGTGTCTGCGCCAGTGCGACTTCACTCAAGGCACACAACAAAAGGAGTAGGGTCTTTTTCTTGAAATGTACTTCTTTTGGCAATTTCATATATTTTTCCTGGTTAATTATATACATAGTTAAACATGCCGCTTTCATTTGGGCGTGCACTCACTAAGGTCGTAGACAGATTTTCCCGTTACAAGTTCTTACAAGTTGCAGGAACTTATTGGTGGCCTCGATTTTTACAGAAATCTCAAAATTTGAAAATTTTTTCGCATTTTTTTGTCCACCAACAAATAAGCAAACTCCCGGAATTTGAGGGAATTTCTGTTCATATAGTTCATTTTCTCTGAATTTTATAAGCTTATCCATATAAATTATATGGAATTAAATAGATTTGCAAAACGATCACACAATCTCAATTTCATGAAAATTTAGAAATTAAATTTTCATTTCTTGTCTCCATCAAACAACAGCACAGCAGAAATTGGTAACAAACGCTTTCCCCGGAGGGTATTTTATTTACATAATAAAGTTCTGTTTGATTCATTGCCTTTCATTTCTTCCACGCAAATAAAGAGAAGAAAGATTTGGTAAAAACTCATCGGACAGCAGCACAGAAAAGTTTGAAAATTCACAAAATTTTTGCAACTTTACCCTGACTGCCAAAACGGATCCGGCACCCGATTGCATCTGGTCTATCAACAAAGAGGGAACAATAATGATATTTAAAGAAAAAATAGGCGTGCAGTCAGTGCGCCTGGCGCTCAGCGTATTTGCTGGCTCCATGCTGATCGGGGGTTATGCCCACGCTCAGACTGAAGCACCACAACGTATTGAAATTACCGGCTCGAACATCAAACGCGCTGATAAAGAAGGTACATCACCGATACAAACCATCACCGCTAAAGAAATCAAGCAAAGTGGTGCAACTACGGTGCTGGAGTTGTTGAAACAAGTACCGTCCATGGGTACAGGCGGTTATAACGATACGCCCGATCAAAATGGTTTCTCCCGCGGTGTTGCTACAGCATCCCTGCGTGGTCTGGGTTCTACATCTACACTGATACTGTTGAATGGCCGTCGCATGGCACCATCTGCCTATGCAAATCCAAACAATGGTCAATCAACGCTGTATGATCTGAATGCCATCCCTCTGTCCGCTATCGAAAAAATTGAAATCTTCAAAGATGGCGCGTCAGCTATTTATGGTTCCGATGCGGTTGCTGGCGTTATCAACTTCATTACAAAACGTGATTATCAAGGCGCTGAAGTCAGTGCCAATATCAGTGCCAACGATGACCGTGAATTCGGCCGTCAAAATGTTAATGGCACGATAGGTTTTGGTGACTTCGCCAGCCAGGGCTATAACGTGTTGTTCGCAGTCGACTATAAAAAACAAAATGCGACCACGGTACAAAATGGTTCCAATGATATCGAAGCCAAGCTGTATTCAGATATTAACTATCGTCTGAATCCATATAGCAGCAGCATCTCTAACCAGGCATTCTTCTACAAAGAACGTACTCCTGGCGCACTGTCCTTCTTCACGACTGGCGCCACTGTCATCAATCAGACAAATTGCGATCCATCCCGCTTGCTGGTTGGTGGTGCACAACACAATATCGCGTCGTCCAGCGTGTTGTTTGGCCGTACTTTCTGTAACTACAATGCAGATGCATTTACTGATGTACAAAGCAAAGGTGATGACATCAATTTCATGTCCGTCGGTAATCTGAAAATTAACGACAAATTGTCAGCCTTTGCAGAATTTGCATACTCTGAAACCAAACGTACCTACCGTGCTGGTGCCCGTACTATCAGCGGTACATCACCAACAACCAACTTCCTGGTAGGTGGTCTGGCTGCACCGTTCCAGGCTATTTTGCCTATTGGTCACCCTGACAATCCTAATAAGGATGCCCGTTCTGCCGTTTCTTACCGTTTTGAAAATCTGCTGACCGGTACAGACCTGGACAACAAGGGTGCACGTTTGCTGGCAGGCCTGAGAGGCAGTGTCGCAAGCTGGGATTGGGAAAGTGCTGTTTTGTGGAACCGTTCCAAGCGTAATGAAGTGGCGCATGGTTTCCTCTACTTGCCTACACTGCGCAAGCTGATTACTGATAACCGTACTCTGGCCTCGATCGCTGCTGATCCTACTATCAGCCCTGACCTGACCAATATCGGTACCTCTGAAATCACACAATGGGATGGTAAAGCATCGACGGAATTTGGTTCCCTCGGTGGTGGCGCTATCGGCTTTGCGGCTGGTTTCGAATTGCGTCAGGAAAAACTGGCTATCGATCCTGATCCTATCAATGCCCGTGGTGACATTCTGGGCCTGACAACGACAGCGATCAATTCCAAGCGTAATGTTTCTTCTGCATTTGTCGAGTTCCGCACTCCATTCTTTAAAAACTTTGAGATGGATTTTGCTGGCCGTTACGACAAATACGAAAAAATCAAAGGCAATTTCGTACCTAAAGTCGGTGCAAAATGGACAGTTACAGATGGTCTGGCATTCCGTGGTACTTATGCTGAAGCCTTCCGTGCTCCTGGCCTGTCACAAACCGCTGCTGGTGGTGCACAGTTCTTCCTGAACGGCACAGTTGATCCTATCCGCTGCCCTAATGGTGCAAATCCTGTTGCTGGTGCAGAACAGGTTGATTGCTCCAAGAGCGTTTCCGGTGTTGGTGGTGCAAATCCTGATCTGAAGCCAGAAAAATCCAAGAGCTACTCTCTGGGCATGATCTACTCACCTACCAGCAATTTCGACGTGGTTTTGGATATTTACAAATTGCGTCAGGAAGGCTCTGTTGTCCTGAGTAGCTCTACATTCCTGCTGGAACACCCTGCCAACTTCCCTGCTGACTATATTTTGCGCGATACCAATCCGCTCAATCAGTTGAAAGATGCCAACGGTAATCCTATCCCAGGTACTGGCCCATTGCTGGCTGTTAAAACACCATGGATCAACCAGGGTGCAACAGAAACCAGTGGTGCAGATCTTGAGCTGAAAATGCGTAATAACCTCGGTGAAAATGGCAAGCTGACATCTTCCCTGCGTGGTACTTACCTGTTCTCTTATCGTCGTGCTGAAGTTATTGGCGACCTCGAAAGAAATGCAGTTGGTACACAAGGTGGCTTGAATGACTGGGCAACTTCAGTTGGCAATATCCCACGTCTGCGTGCAAGTTTTAGCACTTCATGGGAAAAAGGTCCACATACTGTCTACGGCAGCGTCAGATTCACAGACAGCGTGTCTCTGTATCGCCGTTATGACAATACAACGACATACGCCACACCGTACTGCCACTTTGGTTCTGGTCAGCCAGCAACTGCAACCTCGATCCAGTTGCAGCCTAACTACAACAAGTACTTCCCAGATTGCCAAATGGCCAGCTGGACTACTGTTGACCTGGGCTACAACTACACTGGCTTCAAGGATTTGACTCTGGGCATCAACGTGAAAAACATTTTTGATTCCAAAGCACCATATGCTGCAGGATCAAATACCAGCACAACTGTTCAGCAAGGTTATGACACTTCCTTGCATAACAACACTGGTCGTTACTTCACATTGTCGGCAAAATACGTTTTCCGTTGATCTGGTAATATAATGACATGAATAAACGCCTCGTACTCGGGGCGTTTATTTTTAGTGCTTCTTATTTTCATTTTAATTTCATGGGAACATCAATGAATCAAATGCTCACTTCCCTGTTCCGATGCATCTCAGTCGGCGCAATTATTGCAAGCGGTCTTACATTGCCAGCACATGCGCAAAACACACCAGAGCGCATCCCGGTAGAAAAGTTTTTCAAGAATCCGCAAATCAATGAAATCCGTTTTTCTCCGGATGGTAAATATTTGGCGATGATCACCGCAGGCTCGAATGAAAGATTGAACCTGGCTATCATGGATCTGACTAGCCGTACCCCCAAGATCGTGGCGCAATATGAAAAAAGCGATGTCACCTTCTTTTCCTGGGTTAACAATAACAGGCTGGTATTTGGCATTGGCGACAGAAAACTGGGCGCAGGCGAGGTCTATAAAGGTAGTGGATTGTTTGCTGTCAATAAAGATGGCTCGGAATTTCGTCAATTGATAGAAACTGCAGGACATTCAGGAAAGTTTCGCGTCCTGGGACCCCGTCATTATTTTCTCAGTACAACAGGTGTAGAGAATTCGGATGATGTATTCGTGGCCCACGGTAGCGGCACAAGACAAAACCCGACAATAAGCATTATCAAACTCAATACACTGACTGGCTATAACGAAATCGTACAAACGCCACCTAACTCTACTGGCTTCCTGGGCGATATCAATGGTGAAGTGCGCATCGCCATGACCAATCTGGATGATGTCAGCGGCGTACAATACAAAGACCCGAACACCAAGCAATGGCGCAAGCTCATTGAGTATAACAATAGAACAGAAGATGGTTTTTTCCCTTCATTTATAGCACCTGATGGTCAGCTTTATGTCACGGCCAATCAGGGACAAGATACCAAGTCCGTCTATCGTTATGATCTTGAAAAAAATAACATAGATCCAACACCCGTCATTTCAGCCAAGGGATTTGATTTTTCTGGTCGCTTCATCTTCAATAGAAAACAGAACAAGCTGTTAGGCATACGCTATGACACTGACGCGCCTGGCGTGATGTGGTTTGATGAAAAATATAAGGCAATACAAAAGAAAATCGACGAAAAATTGCCAAACACGTCCAATTCGCTGACCATCGCTGAAGGCGAAGACAGTAGCGTCGTATTGGTTACTTCTTTCTCAGACATTCATCCTGGATCAATATTCTTGTATGACACCAAGGCTGAGCAATTCACCCCAATTGGTGACAGCTTGCCGGAAGTAGATTCAAAGAAAATGTCCTATAAGGATTTTTTCCGTATCAAGGCACGTGACGGTTTGGAAATCCCGGTTTACCTCACATTGCCACGCAATAGTACGGGTAAAAACCTGCCTATGGTAGTCATGGTTCACGGTGGACCTTATGTACGTGGCGGCAATTGGGGCTGGAATCCACAAACACAATTCCTGGCTTCACGTGGCTATGCAGTTCTGGAGCCAGACTTCCGTGGTAGCGAAGGTTATGGCAAGAACCTCTTCAAGTCAGGCTGGAAGCAATGGGGCCTGGCCATGCAGGATGACATTACTGATGCCACAAAATGGGCGATTGAAAAAGGCTATGCTGATGCCAACCGTGTTTGTATCGCTGGTGCCAGTTATGGTGGTTACGCAGTATTAATGGGTTTGATCAAAGACCCTGATCTATATCGTTGCGGTATTAGCTGGGTAGGTGTATCTGATATTAATTTACTGTATGACGTTACCTGGAGCGACCAGGACGGAAGCGCATGGCAACGTTATGGCATGCCTATCCTGATCGGTGATCAGCAGAAAGATGCGGCACAATTGAAAGCAACTTCCCCTGTTGAGCAAGCACACAGACTGACCAAGCCTTTGATACTTGCCTATGGTATTGCTGACAGACGCGTGCCTCTGATACATGGTGAAAAATTCAAAAAGGCAGCGCCTGCAAATGCCAAAATTGAATGGATCACTTACAAGGAAGAAGGCCATGGCTGGCGTCTGCTGAGAAACAACGTCGACTTCTGGACCAGGGTAGAAAAATTCCTGGATGAGAATACCGCTGTTAAATAAATGCTGATGCTGCAATGAAAAATCCACGCTTTTGCGTGGATTTTTTTTGACTACGGCAAAGACAATTCAGCCACGCGGATGATGTTCTGCATGCAGTTTCTTCAAGCGTTCACGCGCCACATGCGTATAAATTTGTGTCGTTGAAATATCAGCATGGCCCAGCAACAATTGCACTACCCGCAAATCAGCACCGTGATTTAATAGATGGGTGGCAAACGCATGGCGCAGGGTATGTGGCGATAAATGCGTGGCAATATTTGCCTGCAATGCATATTTCTTGATGAGTATCCAGAACATTTGCCGGGTCATAGCGCCGCCACGTGCAGTGACAAACAAGGCATCATCGATCTGGCCGTTCAGGATAGCTGGTCTGCCCTCGCGCAGATAGCGTTCCAACCAGACCCGTGCCACTTCACCAAAGGGCACCAGCCTGGTTTTGTCGCCCTTGCCGGTAATGCGCAAGACGCCTTCGTTCAAGCCTACTTCTATAGAACGCAAGCCAACCAGCTCGCTGACACGCAAACCACATGCATACAATAATTCCAGCATGGTCTTGTCACGCAAGCCATGGGGATTGGTCTCATCAGGTGCCTGCAACAGGGCCACTACTTGCGATTCACTGAGGGTCTTGGGCAAACGCTGCCCCTGCCTGGCTGAGCGCAATTTGCTGCAGGGATTCTGGCTGACCAGGTTCTGGCGAAATGCCAGCAGGTAAAAACGCTTGAGCACACTCATGCGCCGGTTGGCTGAGCTAGCTTTGGAAGTCTCGTGTTTTGCCGCAATATAATTGCTGATATCCGCCTGGCTAACCTGGTACAAATGCTTGCCCTGCTCTTTGTGCAGATATTCGGCAAACAGGCGCATGTCGCGGCGATACGCTTCTATGGTATTTTTTGCCAGACCATCTTCCAGCCAAAGAGCGTCACAAAACTGGTCAATTTGTCCCGTCAACTGTTCGGGCAAAATGACGGGTAGCGGCTTTACTTCCACAATGCTTCCTGGGTGAAGCCGGCGACACTTTCATGCGTCAACAGCCAGCGTTTTACACCGAGATGAAAGCCGGTCTCATCGTCATGATGGGCAAACCCACCCAGCCCGCCAGCGGCAGTGACCCTGTGACATGGGATAACCAGTGGATACCAGTTGGCACCACAAGCCTGACCAACTGCACGAGGGGCGGAGCGTATGTGCTTGGCAATCTGCCCATAAGTCAGTACCTGGCCACGCGGTATCGAGGAAATCGCTTGCCATACCCTGGTTTGAAATGCCGTACCAGCCTCTTTCAGAGGCAGCTTGAATTGAAAGTCAGGGTCTAGCAAATAGCTTGCTACCTGCCTGGCTGCTTTTTCAGCCACTTTGTCAACGGGTGCTTTTTCCTGGAAGCGCGGTGGTAAATACACCAGCTCACTGACCAGCTGGTCTTCACAACGTATTCCTACGGCACCAAAGGGCGCTTCGACAATGGCAGAGAAAAAGCCTGTTTCCCTGGATTCTTTCTGTTCTTTGTTCAAGATGGGTTCCTTTTTGACAAAAGAAAAAAGGCGCATCATCCGATGCGCCTTTAAAACGTCTTTCGCGTTTTCGGCTGTTTAGTGTATGCGATTTTTTAAATCTTCACATCCACTCAGCTTGTAGTAAAAACGCGCGTCTCCTCAGTGTGTACGGTATTGTTACCGTTATTTTGCACTACCGCCTTTTAAACCTGTGTGCTTTTTTATTATTGTTTTTGTCTTGCAGAAATCTGAACTGCCGTGAATATAGCATGACAAGTTTTGGCTTTCAAAATAAAAATGACACAAAACAGTGCACTGTTGCAGATATGTGAAAATTGATCATAATCCTAAAAAATGTGCTAGGCAAGACCAATTTAAATTCTGCCAAAATAAGAAATGCCGTATTTCCTTGTGGGAAATACGGCATTTTCTTTTAAACTTTCGCTAGTTTACTTTGTTTAACTCATTTATAAATCAAATTTGGCAACCACATCGTGATCTGCGGGACGTAGGTAATCAATACCAGGAAGCCTATCATTGTCATTAACCATGGCAAAACAGCAACGGTTAACTCTGTAATCCCCATTTTGGTGATTCCAGAAGCGACATATAAATTCAGCCCGACTGGGGGATGACACATACCTACTTCCATGTTCACCACCATGATGATACCAAAGTGCACAGGGTCAATGCCGAGCTTCATGGCAACCGGGAACAGGATAGGGGCCATGATCAGAACGATGGATGATGGCTCCATGACATTACCGGCCAGCAGCAACAGGATATTTACCACCAGCAGGAAAGTGATCACGCCAAAACCCTTATCCATGATCCAGCCAGCCATGGCTTGCGGGATATTTTCACTGGTCATCAGGAAAGAGAACAACACAGCATTCGTGATGATGTACAACAGCATCGCGGACATGGCTGCAGAATCCAGCAAGACCTTGGGTACTTTCTTGAGGGTCATGTCTTTGTACACAAATACCGCGACGACAAAGGCGTACACGGCTGATACTGCCGCAGCTTCAGTCGGCGTAAACATGCCAGAATAAATTCCGCCCATAACAATGACGATCAACAACAAGCCCCAGGCACTTTTGCGGAAAGCAGCCCAGCGCTCGGCCCAGCTTGCCTTCGGCATGCGTGGATAGTTATGTTTCTTCGCCAAAAACCATGTTGTCAGACCCAGGAAGAAAGCCAGTAGCAAGCCTGGTATCACACCCGCCATGAATAACTGCCCCACGGATGTATTGGTGGATACTGAATACATAACCATCACAATGGATGGCGGAATCAGGATACCCAAAGCACCAGACGTCGTAATCACGCCAGCACCAAAGCCTTTTGGATAACCCTGCTTCACCATCGCCGGCAAAATGATGGAGCCAATCGCCACCACCGTTGCTGGTGAAGAACCAGATACTGCAGCAAACAATGCACAAGCCATGACACCAGCAAGTGCCAGTCCACCATGCCAGTGTCCAACCATGGAAGCGGCAAAATTGATCATGCGCCGCGCCACCCCGCCATGGGTCAGGAAATTACCTGCCAGGATGAAGAAAGGAATCGCCATGATTTCAAACTTCTCTATCCCCGTGAACAACTTCAAGGCGACCGACTCTATCGGCACCTCGGTCATGGTGAACAAGAAGGTTAGCACCGTCAGGCCCAGCGATATTGAAATCGGCATGCCTGTCAGCATCAAAGCTAACAGCAATATAAAAATTATCGCGGCATTCATGCTTTCACCTCTTCTTCCAGGCCTTCAACATGAGCATGGTCATGCTTGGGTAATTCACCTGTTTTAACGAATGTCCAAGCAACTTGCAGGAACCTGAAACACATCAGGTAAGAACCCAAAGGTATCGCCAAATAAACCCACCACATAGGGATTTCCATATCGGCCGAAGTTTGGTCCGTATGTGCCATCTCCCAGACAAAACTTGCCCCCAGAGTACCAACGATGCCCGTAAACAAAGCACCAGACAGCAAGCCCAGCACAACAAATTTATTGCGCCATTGCGGGTTCATTTTGTTGATCAACACGTCCACACCAACGTGGATGCCAGTACGCACGCCATAAGCTGCGCCAAACTTGGCCATCCAGACAAACATGTAGATGGTCAGTTCCTGCGCCCAACTGGTGTTAAGTGTCAGCAAATAATCTTGCACAACCGGTATGGCAAAACCAGACAAGTACCGATGTACTACCGCAATAAAAATGACTAGTGTGGCCGCCCCCATCAGGGTGGCGATCAGCCATTCTTCAAGGTGATCGAGAAATTTCATATAAGCTCCTGAACTGAGTAGCAGAACGCCAACCCGGAACCATGCGCGAACGCGCAGACTGTAGAGAATGCCACCACGACCAGGTCATGGTGGCAGGCAGGATATTATTTGAAGCCGAGTTTGACGGCTTCTTTATTTACATTGGCAATCAAGTCCTTGCCTATGCGCCCTTCCATATCTTTTTGCACTGGCAACAAGGCCTTGCGCCATTCGGCTTTTTCCTTGTCGGTCAGGTTGTAAACCGTGGTTTTACCTGATTTCTTGACTGCTTCAAGAGAATTATCATTCTCTTGCTGGGCGATGGCGTTGGCGTATTTGGTTGACGACTTCATCGCTTCATCCAGTTGAGCACGAACATCTGCTGGCAAGCCATCCCAGAATTTTTTGTTGACGATCACTGCATATCCCAGATAACCGTGGTTGGTAACTGTCACGTGTTTTTGTACTTCATGCATCTTTTGAGTGTACAAATTGGATGGCGGGTTCTCTGTGCCATCAACAACGCCGGTTTGCAATGCCTGATACACCTCGGAGAATGCCAGTACCTGAGGATTGGCGCTCAAGGCACGCATTTGCGCATCCAGCACTTTGGATGATTGTATGCGCAGCTTTTGCCCTTTCATGTCTGCTGGCAAGTGCATGGGCTTGTTGGAAGACATGACCTTGAAGCCATTATCCCAGAACGCCAGACCAGTAATACCCTTGGACTCCAGCTTTTTCATCAAATCCTTGCCGATTGGGCCTTCGGTCACTGCGTACAACACGTCTTTGGATGGAAAAATGTAAGGCAAATCGAAGACTTCAAACTCTTTAACACCTAGCGGGCCAAACTTTGCCAGGGATGGTGCCAGCATCTGCACGGCCCCCAGTTGCAGGGCTTCCAGCTCTTCCTTGTCCTTGTACAAAGTGCTGTTGGGGTAAAGCTCCACCTTGACACGTCCCTTGGTGGCTTTCTCGGCCAATTCTTTGAAACGTTCGGCAGCCTTGCCTTTTGGCGTATCGTTTGCCACCACATGACTGAATTTGATGACAATAGGTGCCTGCGCAAATGCAGCACCACTCACCAAAGAAGCAGCTACCAGGGAAAACAGCAGGGATTTCAGTTTCATCTTTGTCTCCAGTCGTTATAAGGGTTATTACACAGATTATTTCAACCAAAGCATTATCTTGCAACTGTGGAAAACCACAAGACTTAATTGTTTTGTCGTAAATCTGTCGATAAATCTCATGCTGAAGTAAACTAGGGAGATGAAAAGCTCGCACCGCTCCCAATCCTGGCCTAATCAAAAATGGCGCTGGATTATTCCCATCCTGCTGCTGTTATTATTCTTGTCCACGCTGATCTGGTTACCGTGGCAGGCGCAGCGCATGGAAGCCAATGAGCGCCAGGAACAACTGATCGCCGATTCACTGTGGGTAGAGCAAGCCATACAATTCCAGCTCAACCGCAACGACGAAGTCTTGCGCCAGATAGGCAGTGAAATCAAATCTGCCAAGCTCAAAAAAGAAGCCGTGCTTGAGCGCTTCAGCACTATCCTCAAGAATAACCGTGAAATCCAGCGCATCGCCTGGTATGACGCCAGCAACAAGGTCCTGGTCGACACCCGTGAATCGCTGCAAGCCAGCGCTGAGCGCCTGCCTCTGCCCCATTTTGAATTTGGGGCACTCGATGTCAGCGAAGAGACGGTATGTCTGAAGCCGGTGCTGGAGATTAATGCCAAGAATGCCTACCTGATGCATTGCCAGATCCCCCTGATCAGGGATGAACGCAGGATAGGTAGCATGATGGTCAGCTACCGCATGAACGCCCTGCTGGAAGAGCTGGTGCCCTGGTGGTTTGCCCAGGATAATCAAATCACCATCACCGATATCGATGACCGTATCCTGGCCGAGCGCAGTGCCGGTGGTAGCGGCAAAAACGTCTACACCCATAACCGCGCCCTGGAACTACCCAGCCTGACCCTGGTATTGCGTACCAATAGCATCAAGACTGAGCCCAAGCTGCTGTCCAACTTGCTGGTATTGTCTGTCATCCTGTTGTCGATAGGCTTGATCTGGAGCTTGCTGGCCCTGTGGCGCGACATCAACCGCCGGCTGGCAGCAGAAGGTGCCTTGCGCCAGCAGGTCACTTTCCGCACCGCGATGGAAAACTCTCTGGTGACAGGTTTGCGGGCACGTGACATGACGGGCCGCCTGACCTATGTCAACCCGGCATTTTGCCGCATGGTGGGCTTCCCGGCAGAGCAAATCATAGGGCGTATCCCTCCCATGCCTTACTGGGCACCCGAGGCCATAGAAGAATACCAGCAACGCTTTACCCAGTTGCTGGCAGGCTCGGTGCCATCCGAAGGCTTTGAAACGATCTACCAGCATGCCAGCGGCGAGCGCATCCCTGTACTGATTTATGAATCAGCCCTGATAGATGAACAAGGCAAGCAAACTGGCTGGATGAGCTCCATCCTTGATATCTCAGAACTCAGGCGCGCGCAGGAACTGACGCGGCAACAGGAAGAAAAACTGCATACCAGCGCCAAGCTGGCCACCATGGGTGAAATTGCCTCCATGCTGGCACATGAACTGAACCAGCCACTGGCAGCCATTTCCAGCTATACCACGGGCGCAGTCAATCTTTTGCAGGCGGGCGTGATAGACCGCAGCCTGTTCCAGAGCGCCCTGGAAAAAGTCAATGCCCAGGCCCAGCGCGCTGGCCAGATCATACGCAGCGTGCATGAATTCGTGAAAAAACGCGAAGCCGCCCGCGAGCCACTGCAGATTGCTGACCTCATACAAAGCGCCATGCCTCTGGTGGAATTGCAGGCTCAGGCCAGCCATGTCGCCCTGCAATGGAAGATCAGACCGAAACTGCCACTGGTACTGGCAGACCGCGTCCTGCTGGAACAAGTATTGCTGAACCTGACCAGGAATGGCATAGAAGCCATGCAAACCACCACGCCAGAAAAACGCATACTGCGGGTAGAGGCAGTGCTGGACGACGACAACCAGCATATCATCGTCAGCGTGAAGGACAGGGGCCATGGCATACCGGCAGAAGTCGCCGAGAAGCTGTTCTCACCTTTTTTCACCACCAAATCTGCGGGCATGGGCATGGGTTTGAATATCTGCCGTACTGCCATAGAATTCCACGGCGGCAAGCTCTCACATCATGAAAATCCTGCCGGTGGTACTATTTTCCAATTCGCTTTACCTATACAAGACTATCCGAGCGCAGCAAGCTAAGTAAGCCACATAATGCGCCACACAAAATACGGGAGATTACATGTTACATATTATTGATGATGAAGAAGTCATACGCGACTCTTTATCCTGGCTGGCCAGGTCCAGGCAGATTGCAGCACATAGCTATGAAAGCGCAGAAAAATTCCTGGTCGCCCTCGACAAACCCCTGATGTTTGACAGCCAGGGCGATTGCATCTTGCTGGACGTGCGTATGCCCGGCCTGACTGGCATCAACCTGTTTGAAATGCTGGCAGCACGACAACTGACCAAGCGTTTGCCAGTGATATTCCTGACTGGCCATGGTGATGTGCCTATGGCGGTGGATACCCTCAAGCGGGGTGCCTTTGACTTTTTTGAAAAGCCCTTCAATGACAACAAACTCATGGACAGGGTGCAGGAAGCCCTGGCCGTATCGCGTCAGGCTGGTTCTGCGGCACTGGTGCATGATCGCTTGGCCAGTCTGTCTGCCCGCGAAAGAGAAGTGCTGGACCTGATCCTGCTGGGCAAGATGAACAAGGTCATTGCCGACCAGTTGGGTATCAGCATGCGTACGGTGGAAGTACATCGCGCCCATATCTTTGACAAGATGCAGGTCAAGACTGCGGTAGAACTGGCGGGACTGTTGAAATAAGTTGAAATAAGTCGAAAAAAACGATGTCGATTTTCACCCTGCTCTTCCCCGACTTCAGCCTGATACTCCTGGGTTTTCTGCTGGCGCGTCATGCGCACTGGGGCGGGCATTTCTGGGCAGGTGTCGAGAAAATCGTCTACTTCATCATGTTCCCGGCACTACTGTTTTACACTACTTCACGCACCCGTTTTGACTTCCATGCGACTGGGCATTTGCTGCAAGTCGCCGTCATCACCACTGCCTGCGGCATGCTGCTGGGCTGGCTGGCGAAGTTCATGTTCAAGACCGCGCCAAGGATATTTGAATCCGGCGTGCAAACCGCATTTCGCTTTAATTCCTATATTGCATTGGCGATAGCTTCGCGCCTGGCTGGCGAAGAAGGCACGGCCTTGATGGCCTTGCTGATAGGTTTTCTCGTCCCGCTTTGCAATATGGGTGCAGTGTATGCCCTGGCTCATAATAGCGGCAGACTCATGAAAGAAATCGCCAGCAACCCGCTGGTCGTCGGTACTGCCAGTGGTGTCGTGTTCAGCGTACTTGAAATACCCATGCCAGAAGGCATTGCCGCCACCCTGTCGCGATTAGGTAATGCATCCATCGCACTGGGCTTGCTGGCAGTAGGTGCGGGCATGCGCCTGTCCGGCCTGCGCGAAGCCAAGGGCATTGCCACCTACTTTTTATCGGTAAAGCTGCTGGCCCTGCCAGTGATTGCATTATTTCTCGGTCGCTGGCTGGAATTGCCGCCCCTGCAATTGCAGATCGCCGTCGTCTTCTGTGCCCTGCCTACTGCTTCCAGTGCCTATGTGCTGGCAGCGCGCATGGGTGGTAACGGGCCTTTTGTAGCATTTCTGATTTCTGCCAGTACGGTGTTGTCGGTGCTGACTTTACCGGTGTGGTTGAGTTTGGTGCGGTAATTAAAAACAACAATCCTTCAAGTCAGATAAGTTACACTCATTATCCTCAATCGCCACAATTCGGACCGAAGGTAGTGTCTCAAAAGTCAGTTCGTGATGATGAAATCCACGACCACCATGACCATACCGTATCGTCCATTTTGAACCAGAATATCCTGCCCAACTAATCCCACGCAAGGGCAGCGTTGCATCTCTTCTAAAATCCGTTTGTTCGTAATCTTCGCCAATATCCGCGAAAGAGCACTGTTGACATAAATCGACAAGGGTCTTCATCACTTCAGATGGAATTGCCACCATTCTGTTAACTGGTGTATACCCAGGTTTGTTATAAGCTGGCTCTGAATAGCCGCAGGTAGTTGCTAACAACGCCAAGCAAAGAATGGGAATTAATTTTAATTTCATCACACTGCAACTCCGTGCTGCCCAAGAGCCCAAACCACATGCTCCCTCACCATCTCAGAAGGATGTGCTAAGCGAGACTGCAATGCCGCCACGATTTCAGCATCGCCACGCATAGCAGTTGCCGCATTCCCCAGCCCAACCGCAATATTCCGCAACCACCGCTCATGCCCTATGCGCCGTATCGGGCTCCCCTCCAGCATGCGCAGGAATTGTTCTTCCGTCCAGGCAAACAAATGCACCATGCGGGCATTGTCGAGGCCATTGCGAACAGAGAAATCGTCAACAGCCGCAGCCTGGGCAAACTTATTCCAGGGACAGACCAGCTGGCAATCATCACAGCCATATACCCGGTTACCGATCAGGGGGCGCAATTCCACCGGTATGCTGCCGTGCAATTCTATGGTCAGGTAAGACACGCACAAACGCGCATCGACAGTGTATGGCGCAACGATGGCCTTGGTCGGGCAGACATCCATGCAGGCGCTGCACTGGCCGCAATGCTGGCCGACTGGTTCATCGACAGGCAAAGGGATGTCAATCAGGATTTCCCCCAGAAAGAACATCGAACCAGCTTCGCGACTGAGTAAGAGACTATGTTTTCCACGCCAGCCCAGGCCAGCCTTGGCTGCCAGCGCCACTTCCATGACAGGGGCGGAATCGGTAAAGACCCGGTAACCGAAGGGGCCTATGGCTTTTTCTATGCGTTCAGCCAGTTGCTGCAGGCGGGTGCGCAAGACTTTGTGGTAGTCGCGGCCACGGGCATACAGGGAGATCACGGCCTTGTCTGCCGCCTGCCCCTGCTCTTCAGCTCGCCAGCTTTCAGTCTTGGGCAAATAGTTCATGCGCGCAGAAATCACCCTGACCGTGCCCGGCACCAGCTCTGCCGGGCGGGTGCGCTTGCTGCCGTGGCTGGCCATATAAGCCATTTCGCCGTGGTAACCGGCATCCAGCCAAGCCTGGAAGCTGCCTTCTATATGCGACAGATCGACATCACCTATGCGCAGCTCGGCAAAACCCAGCTCCTTGCCCCACAGGCGTATTTGTACCGCCAGGTCGGCCAGGGCTGTACTATCCAGACTCACGCGCCCGCCCCTCTGTAGTACACAGATTGAGGGTGTTGTGCTATGTTAGGCAGATTCATGAACAGGAACTTTGCAGGAAATGTCACATTATAAGACCACACTCGCCGATGAAGCAGCAACCCAGGCACTGGGTAAATGCCTGGCGCATGCGCTGACACCGGGCATGAGTATCTTTTTGCATGGCGACCTTGGTGCGGGCAAGACCGCCCTGACCCGCGCCATGATCCATGCCGCAGGCCATAGCGGCAACGTCAAAAGCCCTACCTATACCCTGGCCGAACCCTACCAAGTCATGCTCAAGGGCCAGGCTGTCACCATCATGCATTTTGACCTGTATCGCATGATCAGTGCGGATGAATTTGCCGAGGCGGGCTTCAGGGAAGAGTTTAATGACAGCAATATCTGCGTCGTAGAATGGCCAGAGAAAGCCGATGGCGTGCTGCCAGAACCCGATTTGAATGTATTTTTGCGCGTCGCTGGTGACGGTCGTGAGGTAGAATTGCACGCGTTGTCTGCTAAAGGTATCGCATGTCTCGCATCACTCAAGTTCGCCCCGAATCTGTAAACGCTGGAAAGCCTGAAAGTACGTCTGGTACTGATACAGCGCGCTCCCAAAAACGCCGCGTCCTGCTCAAGGCAGGCGGTACCCTGCTGCTCTCTGTCCTGGCACCTACTGCCAATGCGGCGCAGATACTGGCCGTGCGTGTCTGGCCAGCAGAAGACTATACCCGCGTCACGCTGGAAAATGACAGCGAGCTAAAGACCAATCACTTCGTGCTGAAAGACCCATATCGCCTGTTTGTCGATATCGAAGGCCTGGAACTGAATGCCAAGCTCAAGGAGCTGGTCGCCAAGATCAAGTCGAATGACCCTTACATCAAGCAGGTGCGCGTGGGCCAGAACCGCCCCAACGTCGTGCGCCTGGTGTTCGATCTCAAAGAAGAAGTCAGCCCGCAGGTATTTACCCTGCCACCGGTAGGCAATTACAAACACAGACTGGTATTCGACCTTTACCCGTCCAACCCCACTGACCCGCTGGCGGCATTGATAGAAAAAGGGGAATGGAACAAGGAGCCAGGTGCCATCACCCAGGCACCGGTGGCAACCGCCAACCCGGCAGATATATTGGCGGGCAAGAATGAACCCAAGCCAGAGCCCAAGCCCGAAGTCAAGCTTGATCCCCAGCCAGAAGTCAAGCCCGGTGCGCCGGCCATAGAAAAACAGGAAAAACCGGTACACCTGACCCGCATGATCACCATCGCCATCGACCCCGGTCATGGCGGTGAAGACCCCGGTGCCATAGGCCGCGGCGGCAGCCGTGAAAAAGACGTGGTGCTGGCAATTGCGAAGCGACTCAAGGCCAAGATAGAACAGCATCCCAATATGCGCGTCATGCTGACCCGTGACTCTGATTACTTTGTGCCACTGAACGTCAGGGTACAGAAAGCCCGCGCCGTGCAGGCAGACTTGTTCATGTCCGTGCATGCAGATGCCTTTGTCAATTCCAGCGCACGCGGTTCATCGGTATTTGTCTTGTCAGAAAAAGGCGCAAGCTCGACTGCCGCCCGCTGGCTGGCCGATAAAGAAAACGCGGCCGATCTGATCGGTGGTGTCAACATCAAGACCCACGACAAGCAGCTTGCCAGCGTCTTGCTGGACTTATCAACGACAGCACAAATCAGTGACAGCCTGAAGCTGGGCAAGGTCGTGCTCAGTGAAATCAGCGGTATCAACAGGCTGCACAAGGGTTCAGTTGAACAGGCTGGCTTTGCGGTATTGAAAGCCCCTGACATCCCCAGCATCTTGATAGAAACCGCCTTTATCTCCAACCCGGAAGAAGAAGCCAAGCTGACCGACAATGCCTATCAGGACCAACTGGCAGATGCAGTCATGAAGGGTATCAAGAAATATTTTTCCAAGAACCCGCCTCTGGCTAAAAACCGCATGACTTGAGTATGTCAATGGACGGTAACAATTGAAATCTCTGATTCTGCCTATGCTGGCTCTGCTGACTTTGACACTTGCGGCTCCTGGTCGGGCCGAAGATAAAGCCGGTATCCCAGTCTATGTGGAAATGAAAGTTCTCAGTTGCTCCTCCGCCCTGCCCTTGATAGAGCAAAAAATAAAAGGCGAGGGTTATTCCGCAAAAGAACTGGAAGAAACCCGTATCTCAGCCAGGTATTTCAGTCTGTTCACTGCCCAGCCCCTACAGGAAGTGGAATACATACGATCCTACTATGATCATGGTATCGACACTTACAAAGGACGGATAAAAACCCTGAACAAGGTCGTTGTGCGCCAATTCATGTCACCCGGGCATGATATCGACTTTTGCAATGCCTACTATCTTGGCAAGACACAGGTTTTCGAAATAACTGAAAGCATATCCTGTGGTGAAATCAGAGCCAGTCAAAAACATGTCACGGTCGCGCAATGTCTGACTGGCTTACCAGCGGGACTTGGCATGCAGGTAAAAATTAGCGAGATGAAAAAATTCCCTGCGCGTTGAATCTCAAATAGCAATCGCGCTTAAGGCTCTTCAGAGCCAGCAAGCCGCGTTTATCTTTGTCAGGGCTTGTTCAAGAATATCCAGCGGAACTGAACCTATCGCCAATCGCAAGGCCTGTGGCGCAGTTATTCCGGCGTTAAAAGCATCGGCAGTTGCCACCATGATGCCTTGCAACGCAAGACTCGCTGCAACTTGTTCTGCACGAAAGTCTTCTGGCAAACTCAGCCACACATAATAAGAGACTGAATGCGCCGTCAGCACACAGTCTTGCAGAGCTGCCCGCGCAATTCTCTGCCTTTGTCGCGCATCCTTGCGCTTTCGCAATTCCAGCTCATCGACTAAGCCATCCTCTATCCACAAGCAAGCCAGGGCTATCATTAATGAGGGCGTATTACCTGATGTGACACGAATGGCTGTTTCCAGCGAGGGTATCAATGCTGGCGGCGCAGCCAGCATGCCTATGCGCAAACCCGATGCCACGCTTTTTGACAGGCCAGAAATATACACAGTCTGCTCAGGCGCATAAGTAAACACTGGCTTGGGTGCAGGCTCTGCCAGGAAGGCATATGCCCCATCTTCTATAATCAAAAATTGATGCTTTAGCGCGAGTTGCGCAAGCTGCTGGCGCTCTGCATCTGTCATCACCGTGCCCATGGGATTATGCATGGTGGGCATGACGTACACGGCACGCACTGGCCGTCGTTTGCATAGCGCAGCCAGGGCTGGCAAGTTCAATTTGCCTTCTGCCAGCGGCAAGGCTTCTACATCCAGCCGTGCTGATTGCGCCAGGGTTTTCATGCCAGGGAAAGTCAGCGCATCCATGACCAGGATATCGCCCGGCGCCAACAAGGCCTGCACCGTCACCGCCAGCGCCTGCTGTGCACCATTGACGATAAGTACTTGCTCCGCAGGCAGACGCAAACCGCGATTGCGCAGATGCCGGGCGATGATCTGCCGTTCATGCGGGCGGCCACCCTGGGGGGCCGCATGCAGCAAGGCATCCAGGTCACCTGAACTGGCGATTGAACGCAAGCCTTCGCGCAGCATCTCGTCCTGACCTGGCAAACAAGGGTAATTGAAAATCAGATCTACCGCACCGGTTTGCAAGGTCTGCTGCTCCAGCCCCAGGCCGCGCGGCAAGCTGGTATCCCGCACAAAAGTGCCCCGTCCCATCTCGCAGGCAACCAGGCCATGCCCCTCCAGCTCGGTATACACACGTGAAGCTGTCGCCAGCGCAATGCCATGCTCCTGCATGAGCTTGCGCAGGGTAGGTAGCTGCGCACCGGGACGCAATTTTCCGCTGCGAATGCGGGCAGCATAATCATCAACGATGGATTTGTAGCGGGCCAGAGCCATAAGTCAGTGACAAGAGAGTATCTAGAACAATTTTTTTACTGTATCAGATCAAAAGACTACACTGCCCCCATCTTTTCAGCAACCACCAGGGCCGCTAACATGATCAGCCTGACTACTCTCGCCACCTTCAGCATTGCTGTCCTGCTGTTGCTGTGCTCACCCGGCCCAAACATGGCTTTCGTCATGACTTGCGGCATGCAATATGGTGTGCGTGGCAGTATCGCCGCAGCCCTGGGCATAGGGCTTGCCGATATCCTGCTGACGATACTGACAGCCTGCGGCATCAGCGCCATCATCATTGCCTGGCCACCTTCATTTGACCTGATACGTTACGCAGGTGCAGTGTATCTGCTGTGGATGGCTTACAAAGCCTTGCTGAAATCCGCGCCTGCGACACCTGCTGCCAGCCAGACTGTGCCCTTGCGCACCGTGTTTGCCCGTTCCTGCCTGAACAGTCTGCTCAATCCCAAGGCCTTATTATTTTTCATGGTGTTCTTGCCGCAATTTGTTGATGAGCAGGCAGGTGCTGTTACCAGCCAATTATTGTTATTGGGCGCGACACTGACTATCATCAGCACGGTCTTTCATACCTTGCTCGGCAGCTTTGGTCACCTCATACGCCATGCCCTGATGCGGCACAAGAAGGCAGCCAGGCTGCAGGCAGGCGTACTGGCAGCAGTATTGTCTTTATTGGCCCTGCGCTTGCTGCTCATGGCGCGCTAGCGGCTTTGCGTTTCAGGGGGGGCTGTTATCTGTATGCTATGATTTACGGACATAGTCGAACCACAGCACACAATTTACCCCTTCACAGGAAATATCCAACCTATGGCAATCAAAACCATCCTGAACGTAAGCGCCCTGGCTGGCGTTAAAATCACTTCCCGCATCATAGGCTATACGGTATTCGGACTTTTCCTGAACCTGGTGTTATTCCTGTTTTTTGCCAGTTGGGCTGGCAGAGGCCAAAGCGGCGTGCCCATGCTATTGCTAGGACTGGCAAGTTTGCTGGCACCCGTTTTGTATTTCCTCATGGGCAAAAAACAGGGCATCGCCACTGCCTTGCAGTTTCTGGCAGAAAGGCATGGCTCAGACCTGAGCCAGTTTGTCGTTAGCAAACTGACCGAGAATTACCCGCAACTGCTGGACAAGGCGCACAGCGCTGGCAACACAGGTGCCGCCATCCATGAAAAGATCACTGCGCAGCTAAATAAAATGAGTGAACAATCCGCCCTCAACAAGCTGATCGTTGATACATTACTGCAAAAGTTTGATTTTATTTCTGTAGTAAGCCGGGCTATTGAAAACAATCCAGCCGCTGGTTCAGAAAACCGTGAAGAAACTGCAGACAAGATCGCCAAGACACTGGAAGAAAAATTGAATGCCAATGATCTGAAACCAGATTTAAGCGCACCAGGCAAACTGGTGGCTGGCAATGTCGCCGTGGCTTTGGTCTGCGCCAGTATATTGCCGATGATATTCAGGTAGTAGCAACTGGAAGAGGCATTAATTGCATAGTTTGGGCCGGGCTTCGCCAGGCTAAGGGGTATCAGCCCAACGCTAGGCGTTTAAATAATGTATACGTGTATATAGGCCCAGTGTTGGGCTGGTAAATCGTAGCCCAAGCTACGAAATTGCAACCAATCGCAGCGTATCACCAAGCATTAAAGAAACAGGGGCTTTTGCAAAAGGCCCTTCTAAAAACTACTCCCCCACGCTCGCATCAGAATCACAAGCTGTCCCCGCCGCAATCCAGCGCCTCACACGCCTGCCAAACCAGCCCTGCCAGGCAAACGGCAGCCAGCGCACATAAAGGCCTGCCTGCAACAACATCCCGCAGCGATATTGCTGCACATCGTCATGCCATTCCAGCGCGTGGCAACTGCCGCGAAACTGCCATAAAAACACCCTGGACACCGGGCAGGGTTCAGCAGCGCAACAAACGCCACAACCATTGCAAGCCTGCCCCAGAGCAGGCTTCTTTGGTGCACTGGCATGCAGCCAGATAATATGGGATGAAGTTGGCTCTGCTTTCACAATACCTTCAGATGTTTCAGGATGACTTTTTACTTCCCCGGAAGAGTCTCCACAAGCCGCCAAGCACGACAGGCACGACAGCAGCAGCAACGCCTATCAGTACTACCGTATTCAAATGATCGCGCAGGATAGGAATATTACCAAAATAATAACCTGCCAATACCACGCTGAATACCCATAAAAAAGCGCCGAGTACATTGTAGAGCTGGAAAGTCTTGTGCGTCATCTCGGAAAAGCCTGCCACGAAAGGGGCAAAGGTACGCACCAGGGGTATAAAGCGCGCCAGCACGACCGTCTTGCCGCCATGCTTTTCATAAAACATATGCGTCTTCATCAAGGCATTGCGGTCTATCCAGCGATAATCTTTTTCTATGACCTTGTGGCCTATGAGGCTGCCTATCCAGTAATTAATAGAGTTACCAGTGATGGAAGCGATCACCAGCAAGGCAATCAACACCCAGACATTCAGGGGCGAATTGGCATTGGCGCACAGGGCACCGGCAATGAATAACAGCGAATCCCCAGGCAAGAAAGGGAAAACCACGAAAGCTGTTTCACAAAATACAATGGCGAACAAAATGACATAAACCAGCGTGCCATACTGCGTAACAAAACTGCCCAGCATTTTATCGACATGTAGAATCATGTCGAAGAGTTGCATAAAATCCATTATTGTCCCAGGGTCTAGATAGTCTGTAGATAAAGCCGCCGCAATCATACACTAGACGGCAATGTCTGCGACGCCTGACAGGTATAATCATGGCATGAATTCGAACCCTGCTACCCATCGCCCCATCCTGGCCCTGCCCGACAACCTGATTTCCCAGATCGCCGCTGGCGAAGTCGTGGAAAGGCCCTCTGCCGTCGTCAAGGAAGTGCTGGAAAACGCCCTCGATGCCGGTGCCAGCAATGTCGTCATCCGTCTGGAAGAAGGTGGCGTCAAGCGCATTGCCATCACCGACAATGGCCGCGGCATACCGCCAGACCAGTTGACGCTGGCTGTGGCCCGCCATGCCACCTCCAAGATTGCCAGCCTGGATGAACTCGAACATGTCGCTACCCTGGGCTTTCGTGGCGAGGCTTTAGCCTCCATCGCCTCGGTATCGCTGCTGACGCTGACCACCCGCACCGCAGATGCCCCCCATGCCTGGCAGATAGAAAACGGCAAGGTCTCACCCGCATCCGGCGCACAAGGCACGACGGTAGATGTGCAAGACCTGTATTACAACACCCCGGCCAGACGCAAGTTTTTAAAGTCTGAGCAGACAGAATTTGGCCATTGCGCCGAGATCGTGCGCCGCATTGCCCTGGCCAGACCCGATGTCTCGTTTTCACTAAGCCACAATGGTAAGGCAGTGGACCACTGGAATGTCAGCGCCATCGACAAACGCAGTGCGCAGATTTTGGGTGAAGCATTCTCGAATGCCCGCCTGTCCCTTGATGAAAGCGCAGGCCCCTTGCGCATACACGGCTTTGTCGGCCTGCCCACCGCATCCAAGGCCCGCGCCGACGCCCAGTTTTTCTACGTCAATGGTCGCTTCGTGCGCGACAAACTGCTGACGCATGCTGTGCGCGCTGCCTATCAGGATGTTTTACATGGTGACCGTTATCCATCCTACGTGTTGGGGCTGGACCTGGACCCGGCACTGGTCGATGTGAACGTGCACCCATCGAAGATAGAAGTGCGCTTCCGCGATAGCCGCTCTGTGCATCAGTTTGTATTCCATGCAGTCAGCCGCGCCTTGGCGCAAACATCGGCGACTGCATTTGGTACAGTCCCCGGCCCCATGTCTGCTGGCTCTGGCATCGCTACTCCAAATGGTGGAGGTACGCCATGGATATCCGGTGAGCAAACCACTTTTGCCGCGCAGTTTGCCAATCCATCCCCCTATGCTGGAGGTGGTGGCGGAAGTAATAGTGGCGGCTACGGCAATGCCTACCAAAACCCTTACCGCCCACAGCCAAATGGCGGCGTCACCCAAAGCATGGAAAACTATGGTGCTTTCTTTAGCCCAGGCATAAATAGTGGCGTCAATGAAGCAGGTGCCAGCTACGCACCCGCCAACCAGGTCGCCAACAGCCTGCCAGATGACGATTACCCCTTGGGATTCGCCCTCGCCCAATTGCACGGCGTCTATGTGCTGGCGCAAAACAGCAAGGGTCTGGTACTGGTAGACATGCATGCAGCCCATGAACGCATACTCTACGAACAATTAAAAAACGCCCTCGATGAAAACAGCATGCCGGTGCAACCCATGCTGATCCCCGTCACCTTCTTTGCCGATGGCGTAGAGGTTGGTACGGTAGAAGAACATCAGGACACCTTGAAAGCACTGGGCTTTGACATGGCCGCCATCTCGCCAACCACGCTGGCCGTGCGTGCCGTACCAGCGCTGCTGAAGAATGCCGATGCACAGTCACTGGCACGCGATGTCTTGCGTGAAGTGCGTGAATTTGGTGGCTCGCGCGTGCTGATAGACAGGCGTAATGAATTACTGGGCACCCTGGCCTGCCACACCGCCGTGCGCGCCAATCGCAGCCTGACCGTGCCAGAAATGAATGCCCTGCTACGCCAGATGGAACATACAGAACGCTCAGACCAGTGCAACCATGGCCGCCCGACCTGGGTGCAACTGGGTTTGAATGATCTCGACAAAATGTTCTTGCGTGGTCAATAACGTGGTTGATAAAGTGCAGACTTCAGAAGCAGCCATGAACCAGCCAGCCCAGGCCATCGCCCAGTTCTCGACAGCGCCGCTGTTCTTTTTGATTGCCGCATTCCTGATGCTGCAACCGCTATCGACTGACCTGTACCTGGCATCCCTGCCCAGCCTGGCGGCAGTGTTTGATGTGCCTGCCTCCACAGTGCAACTGACGCTGTCCATCTTTGTGGCTGGCTTTGGTGGCGCACAACTGGTCATAGGCCCATTATCTGACCGCTTTGGCCGCCGCCCCGTCGTCATCGCCGGGCTCAGCCTCTACCTGCTCGCCAGCCTATTGTGTGGCGCATCGCAAAGCATGGGCATGCTCATCATTGCGCGCTTTTTGCAGGCCCTGGGCTGCTGCTCTGCCGTCATCATTGCGCGCGCGATAGTGCGCGATGCTTATGACCCGCAAGACAGTATCAAAGTGATTTCCAAGGCCAGCAGTTGGGTATCTGCCGCGCCTTTGCTCGGGCCTATACTGGGTTCATTCCTGCAAGTCAATCTCGGCTGGCGTGCCGCATTTTTTGTGCATGCCCTGCTGGCAGCAGCCTTGCTCATCATGGTCATCGTGCGCCTGCCAGAAACCAATCTGTATAAAGACGCCAAAGCCACCAATCTTAGCGGCTTGCTGCACAATTACCGCATTGTGCTGGGTGCGCCAGTGTTCTGGGTGTATGCCTTGCCGGGTGCCTTGTCATATGGTTCCATCTTTGTCTTTATCTCAGGCGCATCCTTTGTACTGATCAAGGTGCTGCTTTTGCCTACAGCCTGGTTTGGTTATTGTTTTGCCTTTGGTGTATCTGGCTACCTCAGCGGCACCGTGGTCTGTCGCCGCCTGCATGCACGCTTTGGCACCAAAATCACCATGCGCATAGGCAGCAGTTTGTCTCTCGCTGCTGGTGCTACTTTTCTGGCAATGACACTGGCGGGCGTGCAGCACTGGACCATGATACCGCCCATCATGTTCATGACCATGGGCGCGCATGGTATCAACTTCCCTATTTCGCAATCCAATTCTGTCTCGCCCTTCCCGCAACAGGCGGGCACTGCCGCTGGCCTCATGGGCGCGCTATATATGCTGGTCGCCTTTATCGTCGGCAGCATCGTCGGTGCCACGCACAATGGCACTGTCTACCCACTCGCCATCATCGCCTGCAGCATGGGCAGCCTCATTTTTATCGCCGCCCGTGTCCTCCCTGCGTTGATCCCGGCAGAACAACCTGTATGAATATGTCAGTAAACAAAGTCATCGCCATCATGGGGCCTACCGCCTCAGGCAAAACCGCCGCCGCGCTGGAAATTGCGCGCCATTACCCGGCAGAAATCATCTCCGTCGATTCTGCCCTGGTCTATCGCGACATGAACATAGGCACTGCCAAACCCAATGCAGCAGAACTGGCCGCCGTACCCCACCACCTCATTGACATCATCGACCCGGCAGAATCCTACTCAGTTGCGCAGTTTCGCAAAGACACCCAAAGACTGGTCAGCGAGATACAAGCCAGGGGCAAGCTTCCCCTGCTGGTAGGCGGCACCATGATGTATTTCAAAGCCCTGATGGATGGCCTCGACGACCTGCCCGGCGCAGACCCCGCCATACGCGCAGAACTCGATGCAGAAGCCGCCCGTATAGGCGTACCCGGCCTGCACGCCAGACTGGCAACGCTGGACCCCGAAACCGCAGCAAGGTTGAAGCCGCAAGACAGCCAGCGCATACAACGCGCCCTGGAAATCATCGCCATCACCGGTCAGCCCATGTCCGCCCTGCTGGCCAAACAGGAACGCGCCGCCCCACCCTTTGATATGCACGCCATCTCGCTGGAACCATCAGAGCGCAGCGTACTGCACCAACGCATCGCCCTGCGCTTTGACACCATGCTCCAGCAAGGCTTTATCGACGAAGTCAAAGCCTTAAAACAAAGACCAGACCTGCACGCCAACCTGCCATCCATACGCTGCGTAGGCTACCGTCAGGCCTGGGATTATCTCGATGGACTAACCACCCTGCCAGAAATGCGCGAACTAGGCATCATCGCCACCCGCCAGCTAGCCAAACGCCAGGTCACCTGGCTAAGATCCATGCCCAACCGCATCATCATCGACTGCCTCGCAGCCGATGCCCAGGCACAGATCATGGAGAGTGTCAGGCAGGCATTGAACAGCTCGGCATAAAGCTTACGCCAATGCCCGTGCGAAGCTCGGTATAGCTCTCAGTGCAAGCCTCATTTTTAACAGTACGCAACCTAATTCAGACACAAAACCAGAAATGCTTTGCTTTTTAAGCAAAAATAGCCGCAGTTTCCATCAAAATCTGGTTTTGCATATTGACAGCCCAAGGCCAAACTGACATAATCGCAGGCTTCTTGGTGATATAGCTCAGTTGGTTAGAGCACAGCACTCATAATGCTGGGGTCGGTGGTTCAAGTCCACCTATCACCACCAGAGAATTCGAGCCGTAACCTATGCAAATGGGTTACGGCTTTTTTCTTTTTATATCTCTTCAATACAAAGACAAAGCCCTCTCCCATAGTTTGTTTTTTCTTTAACTGTAAGTCGGCGCAAAACTTTGAACTACTTTGCACTTGATTTTGCACAAATCCCATTAGTAATTCAAATCGAAAACTATTATGCAGGCTCTTTCCAAGGCTTCGCTAACGATGGGGTTTGCCAGGGCTCTCTGTTCTTAGCTTCCCACGGATATTCTGGGTCAACTTCAAAATAAATGGGATCCTGAGCTGCAAAGTCGGAGGTACCCCTGATTATTCTACTTGCTGAGATCACCTTACCTTCTTCAACGATCCACTTTAATTCTTGAATCCATCGTCCATTACGCGCATTGAAAAACACTAAAAAGTTACCTATTGGCAGACTAGATTCCCATTTGCCTACCGTCTTAGCATAGACAGCGCCAAATTCTGGAAAGAGCGTGCCAATGTCATGAAAGTCATGTGATGTGCCACCGAGGTTTTCAACGTTAATAAGCCGAACGCTTACATCATGAATCGGATGGCCGCCAACACATGTGAATGTCCAGGTCATTGCTTCGCCGATCAATACAACCGGAGTGGCATAGCAGAAACCATCGCCGCCGGTGATGTGGTTTACCAAATTCAAAGTTTTCTCATCTAATTTTTCTAACAACTTTTCTGCTTTTGCCTCTATTCCATTTAAATTCTTATCAACCTTTAACTGTCTGCTGATTCGATTCCACTGTGCAACCCAAAATCCGCACATTGAGAATATGCCAATAATTTCTGCGGTATTTTTAGGATTTTTTTGATATGAAGAATACAACCAGGCAAGGAATGTGAGAGTTACGGGCAACCAAAATTCCTTCAGTAGTGACAATAGGATTGGCACCTGCTTTTTGATAGTCGTTATTATATTCATTGTGACTCCTGCATTATTTGCAGATTGGATCTCGACATATATCAATGCATCTTGTACCTTGATATGGCTTTTAACGCTTTAGCATTATATTAAAAGTATGTAGTTATCTTCCTGTATTGTTTCTTGAATTCTGCATCTGCCCCCATCCCCCCAGAACCCATGCCGGTGCAAGAAAGCTCACCACCTGTGAGACTGAAGAAAGCACTGACCGTAGAATCCGATTAATTTTCTTGACCAGCTGCCTTCTTTCATTTACTGATAACACTTCAGTCAGCCAAGTAATAAACTACCAAGGACGTAAAAGTGAAATTTTCAGCGGGTGACCTCAAACGAGTCGAAGATTTAGTTTTTAGCTTTTTCTGCCAATCTTCTGATTTTAATGGCATCGGACTGCGGCGCATCTCTAAAGAGCTGAACATAGACTACGTTCATTCAATTGATCTGATAAAGCAACTTGTGATCGATGGAACGGTATCGATCCAATCCAGTACAAATCCTAATATTATTGGGTTCAGGCACCATGCCAAAGAACTCCAGCAGGATGTTTTAGAGAATGCAAAGCACATAAAGGAATCTAAGACTTTAATTGGAAGTTTTAAATTGGTTTCGGAACAAACTGAGTATCCAATATGCGTTTATCCGAGCAAAGAGTACCTAAAGATGCACCGAGACGTAACAGATTTTGGGTACGCAAAGTACAAAGTGGCTTTGGCACTAGCCGAACCTCAATTGAGTTTCAGATTTTTTGAAACAGATGTTTTGGAGCGATATTCAGGTGAGCCTCGATTCGATTTTCAGTTCCAAGATTTTAGTGGAAGTATTTCTTGCAAATATGATGAAGTCGGCAACGCCGCAATGAGGGAAGAAGATCAAATATTTTTGAAATCATTCGGACTTGGATTTGATGCTGCTGCAAATAGAGTTATTGCTGTCTTGTTGTGTGATTTAAGCAAATTATCATTCGAGCATCAGGTTTTTTGGAGTACTAAAGAAATTCCTCCGGAAAATTGCAAAGTGTTAAAAGATTATTATGACAATATCATTGAAGGGGATTGGATCGCTGCTAGGTCAGTATTTTCTGCTTTGATTGAAGAACTAAACGCAATTTACGCGTTAACACAATCAATCTTTGGGATATCTATTTTCAGTAAAGAATTGCAAAAAGAAGAGCCAGCAAGAAATTTCACATTTTTCTTCTCCCCAACGTCAAAAAATTACTACGAATTCATTAACCTGCTAGATAAATATCTTTCAGAAAACATAAATAGATCATTTTTTGAAGGCAAGATAACATTAGAAGAACTAACGCCCTTAGATGACTCCACTTTTGAACGTAAACAAAAAGGCACGTTACGTTTGTTGGAAGAATGGATTACCAGTGATTTTAACTACTCTGATAAAACCATTCCTGCACAGATAATGGCACCTCTAAAAAAAGTGAGAAGAGAGAGACAAACACCTGCTCATAAAGTATATGAAAACATTTACGATGTGGCATTTATTGGCCGTCAAAAGGAGATTATGGAGAGTTGTTATTTGTCCATTCGCAGCATTAGAAGAAATCTCCAAACTCACCCACTAGCAAAAAATGTAGATTTGGGAAGTGATTTAGATGAAGATAATGTCAAATACTTTTAATCTTGCTCTGCAACCGAGTGAATTTTGGAGCCTGCTAACACTTTCCGAGAAATGCTTGAATCAACTACTTTAAAAGTAATGCTTAACTTACTATGCACCACCAACACCCTGTGAATTTTCGCGATGTCAGCGATGCCTTGGGGCTTTGGCTTGATGAGGTGCCTTTTCCACTTGGTCGATTAATTCGTGGCGGTAAATTTGACGCCATGTCCACACTGGCAGATTTGGGTTTTCCCAAGACAATTATCAATTTGCGTCAAGGGCCCGACCCACAACATCTTGGTGCAAAACTGATACACCTCCCAGCTACTGATTCAGTTGAGAATTACGACACCAGTCATTCAAAGGTGCGTCGTTGGATTGCTACGGTTCTGGAAGTCTTTGTTGATCCTGCGACTCAATGGCCGGTCTACATTCATTGCACTTCGGGGCGGGATCGTACTGGTGTCGTCGTTGCTGCCACATTGCTACTGATAGGCATCCCCAGAGAAATCGTTGTTGAAGAATTTTTGCTGAGCAGTGGTGCCGAACGTGAATCTGTTTTACAGGCTATTGATGGATTGTGCAATCGTTCATGTGGTCCGCTGGTCGATCCACATAGACTGAAGCAGGCGCTTTTGGGAGAGGTGGGTGAAACTGCTCGGGTCAATCCAGCTAGCAAACAAACACTTAAAGAAAAAAGACCAGACTAACCCCAACTTAGCCCTTACAGACATTAAAACTAGTGGGACAAAATTTGATGTAAACGTCGGGCCATAATCCAGCGGAAACTAACAATCCAGCAGGCAGCATTAGGGAATTACGCATTCAAGCGTTACAACATAAAAACCGATTGGGGAAATTAGCCCATGGCCTGCGGCAAAAATCATCGCATGCACGCTATGTGTACTCATGAAAAATTGAATATCACGCCATGATGGAGCAAAGTTTCACCTATGAGCTTGAAGCAATTCTGACAGAAAATACTTTCCCAAATCAGCCAATCTGATCTGGTCTGTCCTATCATTATGCGTATCACTATCAAGAAATATCCCAATGAAACAATCCATTTCTGGCATAACCAGGGCAGCAACGCTGCTACTTATTTTGTGCCTATTATCCGGCTGTACACTGATTAAAACCGGCGTGGCCTTGATGCATACACGCGAGGTATTTGTAGCCAGCAAAACCAATCCCGATGTGCGGTATCTGGCTGGAGCCTCGCCTGAGATTGCAGAACAGGTGGCGAACCGGGTTGCAGCAGCTATCCAGCATTCGCGTGAGGTGGTTGAGAAAGCGCATGGTGCAAAGTTTGCTCATGCACCTCAAGTGTACATATGCCATGCAGATTGCTTTACCCGCTATGTGCCCGTTACTGTCAATGAACCGGCAGCGCAGTTTGGTGACAGTATTTTTTTGAATATCGACGCGCTGCTAAAAAGGGAGGCGCGCGGCGCGTTGCAGCTGGAATATATACTCACACATGAGCTGACGCATCTCTTGCTATATCAGGTGGGAGGGACGATGGCCTATGGGCGTGTGCCAGCCTGGTTCCGTGAAGGCGTCGCTTTGCAGATTTCGCAAGGGGCAGGTGCTTCAGAGTTTGTCACTATGCCTGAGGCGGCTCGTATGCTGCTGGATGGCAAACATTTCGATCCGGCAGAAATTGGCAGCATATTTGCCAACCGGACTGCCACCGCCTACAAGCTGACCACGCCTATGTTCTATCGTGAGGCCCTGATGTTTGTCGATTTCCTCAAGGCCAATAATCCGGCTGCGTTTGACAAGGCATTGCATGACATTGTCATTGGCAAGGATTTCCATGAAAGTTTCGAGGCAGCGTATGGCGCATCGATTGCATCATACTGGCCTGCGTTTATTGCATCAGTCGCCGCCATCACTCCCATGCCAAATATTAATTAAGCGTCTCACGTTAGCAAACAGCTTGCAAGACCGGATGCAAGCATGTCTTGCGAAGTGCTAGTGACAACCATTCTGCCTTACCTCGATAATTTCGGATTGCAGGGATATCGGCCAGCAACTATGCCTTGGGTGCGTAACTGTCTTTATTTTCTTTGATGAAGATATTCAATTGCGCCAGCAAGCCTTTACTGGCATTGCGCGTAATGAAATTGAAGGTCTCACCGGTCGTACCGGCGATATGATGGATATCTGCCAGAGCCAGGCCGCCTGCCACATCTTTTTCATATGCACTGCGCAGGTAATGGTTGCTGACATCACCTTCGGCAAAGGCGTCGGCTTTATGGTTGGCGATGAGGGTCTTGACGATATAGCCCTGGGCATCAGCCTGCCCTTCGGCAAGTTCGTCTACATACTGTATGGTGCAAGTGCGGTAACGTGTTTGTGCGTCTATATCAGCAGTAGAGCCACGGGTGACGACGATGATTTTTCCGGCCAGGGTTTCAGGGTGATCAAATGCGGTCTGGTCGGCAGTGCGTACCAGCAGTGATCTCTGGACCTGGAAATAGGCATCGCTCCATGCGCCACCAGGCCCGACATAGCGCTTTTCACGTTCCTGTACGCCAGCAGCGGCGACATCACATATATTCTCGTCAGGCATGGTCCAGATGCCGTCGAAGTCATGCTCGATCAGGGCGATATCCAGCCCCAGGCTATCCGCGAATTTTTTCAGGAAGATGACGTCGAGGCCAGTGAGTTTGCCGCTCTCGTCTTTGTAGCAGACTGGCGCGAATCCGCCGTAAGTGCAAACCGTCAATTTGCCAGCGACCAGGGTGGTGATTGCCATAGCATCTTTCGTCATCGTATTTCCCTCTTAGTCAGCACAAATGAACACTAATCATGACTTACAACATTCTGCCGTGTTAATAAAAAATTCACAGTAGCTCTTTGTATTCTATCGGCCAAATTAATAATATGCAAAGACATTTCCGGGCCAGCCCTTAGTCCTCTAAACAAGAGTGCCTCTTTCGCCGTCTTGTACTGGCATCCTCTTACTTAGTTGTGGAATAAGATGCAAAGCAATGCTGGCGCAGGATTGATATCAGACCCATCCTTTTCTGGTTGCAGAGACCGGTTCATATCCAAATCTTGATTCCAGGTCTTTTACAATCTTGATCGAACTTTGAAAGACTTCCCCTTCATTTTCACGCATAGTGGCAATAAAATTTGCCTCTGCAGCTATCATAGAATCGCTATCAAAATTAAAACTGGCGTATGGGCAAATCGTTATAAGCACATCTGAACGCCAGGTTCTAGTGGAAAAAAATTTGACTGGCTTGTTCTGCTTTTTCCCACAATTAAAACGAAGTTGCCATTCCTCCCAATATGTCCCATTGCGGAAACTTATCAATACAGTTTTAGAGCTGTGCTCACGAATAGAGGCCATGGGATAGACGCGCATTTTTTCAGGTTGAGAAAGACCAATAACTGCTTTTTTTTGGATTACACACATATAAGGCGTATTTTAATAGGGAAGCCCCGTAAAAGGCGCAGAACCCCTTACATTGTCTACCGCACATAAGAGTTCAGTCCTTTCGCAGATAATGACTAAACAAACAGCAGTCCCGCTATCAATACCTGAAAGGTGCAAGCCATGTTCACTCTCTCCGCTGCCAAATCACCCTCCATGCGACAAATACTGCTTGCCTATGTGGTCACCCTGCTTGCAGTGCTGGCACTGGATCTCGTATGGCTGGGCTTATTGATGGGGCCAACTTACCGGCATTACCTGGGCGACCTGATGCTGGCCCAGCCCAGACTGATACCGGCAGCGCTGTTTTATCTCTTGTATTCAGCAGGTTTGCTGGTGTTTGGCATAGTGCCAGCACTGCGTGCACAAAGCTGGCGGCAAGCTACGTGTCTGTGTGGTTTGTTGGGCCTGGTGGCTTACGGGACGTATGACCTGACTAATCAGGCGACACTGACCGTATGGTCACCCATGCTGGCGTTGATGGATATAGGCTGGGGCATAGCGGTGTCGTGCATCGCTGGTACACTGGCTTATTTTGCTGGCAAGCGAGTTGCCTGAGCCGGGGGAACTCGAATCAGGGCGTGCGGTCGAAACCAGCGCGCATATAACCCCTACCCACTAGCCGACTACCGCCAGATGCCTTTACCCTACCAACTCATTATCTTTGACTGCGACGGCGTACTCGTCGACAGTGAACGTATCACCAATACCGTCTTCGTTAAAATGCTCAATGAGCTGGGCTTGCCACTCAAGCTGGAAGACATGTTTGAGCAATTTGTCGGCCATTCCATGGAACAGTGCATGAGCAAGATTACTGCCATGCTGGGCCAGGAGCCGCCAGCAGAATTTTTAGCTGATTATCGCCTGCGCACCAAAGCAGCGCTGGAAAATGAACTGGTAGTCGTAGTAGGCATACCTGAGGTGCTGGCACAACTGACTTTACCTTACTGCGTGGCATCCAGCGGTGATCATGAAAAAATGCGCACTACCCTGGGTGTGACTGGCTTATGGTCAAAGTTTGAAGGACGTATTTTCAGTGTGACCGATGTCAACGCACCAAAGCCTGCACCAGATGTATTTTTGCATGCAGCAGCCACAATGGGTTTTGCTCCGGCAGATTGTGTAGTGGTGGAAGATACACCTACTGGTGTGCGTGCGGCACTGGCAGCGGGCATGACCGTACTGGCCTACGCTGCACTGACACCAGCCCAGCGCCTGCGGGATGCAGGGGCGCATATTATTTTTGGTGACATGCTGGAGTTACCTGCCTTGCTGGCAGGTGGCAAACCAGACCGCATAGCTAGCTGAAATCAATAAAACAAAAAAAACCAGTCATGAAAGATGACTGGTTTTTTTACGCCTTTACGGCAAGTCGCCTGAAAGATGATCAGGCCAACTTATCAGGCATGTGCCCTGACCTGGTCACGCAAGACTTTGATGGTGTCATGATTGCGCAATACGCCTTGATACTGGCGTTCAACTACCAGGCGTATATGGGTAGGCAAGTCTTTTTCCAGGGCTTTGCGATAGACCTTCACGGCCACGTCTTCGCCGCGTTCGCACTCATTGAGGACGGTTTCGTCGTCATTGCCAGTGATGGCTGTGCGGATATTGGTCCAGGCACGGTGCAAAGCACCAGAAACACTGCTGCTGGTTTCAGGGTCACCACCCTGGTTGCGTACCAGTTCCTGCAATTCGGCTGCCGCTGCTGCGCATTCGCGGCCACGTTCTGCCAGCATGGCTTTCAGTTGTGGATGACGGCCGCTCGCATCTTCCGAGCAAACTTTAAATCCTTCTTCGCCATCTTTGCTGGTTTCAATCAGATCGTTCAGGGTAGAGATGATGTCGTCGTTGTCCATGATGTTTCCTTTATTGATAGTGAATAAGAACGGCATTAAAGCTGCTCATGATCGTCTGGCGATGGCTGACGGAACAGCTTGCCGGTAATTCTGCCTGTCTCAATACAAGCCGACATGGCAGAGATTTCGTCAAAGAGACATAACTCGCTGACATGGATACATGCTAATGCTCTTGCTTATTTGGCAGTATCGGACATGGGCTTGCCGACATGTAGGAGTTTGGGACGGTCAGCGCCCTCCTCGCCGAACCGGACAAATAATGGGGATGGAGATAGCCGCGCTGAAGACCCGTTGCCAATATTTGCGACAAAGAGAAATGCCTGCAAGGTCTGGTTTACTTCATCTATTCCTACAAATGTGGACGTTCGTGTCCTATATGGGCCTACAAATGCCGATGCTAGTATGCATTGCAAGTCGGGCGCAGTTCCAGTGACAAGCTGGCGAGACTAACAAAGCTGGCGAATACAGGCTTACAGCTCATCAGGATTCACCAATTTTCTGGAGAAATCGAAATGAATACATGTTTGGTTAAAAGCGGCGTATTTTTTGTCTATGGTTCACTGCGTGTAGGCATGGGTCATTTGCTTGGCAAGCATCAATTGCGTGCCAGTGGCTATCAGATGCTCACCAATGCCAGATGCCAGGTTGCCATTGGCGATGCACAAAGGGTGATCAGGCAATGCATCAAACGCCAGCAAAATAGCCTCACTTCTTAGTATTTACCAGATGTAGCGATTCATTCACGCACCACCATACTTTTTGGAGAAATATATGATAAACACTAAACACCTCTTCATCGTCGCCGGTCTTGCCAGTTGGGCTTTGATGACCGCTTTTGGCAAAAAACGCTATCACGAAAAACATGCTGCCAAGAAATTGCACAAAACCGAATTGAGTACCTGGGAAGGTGAAGGTGGCAACCTGCCACCAAGAGTCAACCGCCCTGCTGCAGACGCTGCCGCAACTCAATGAATTGCATCGCCACTATAACAGCGCCCTGACTTTATTATCCAAGGGCCTTGATTACAGTAAAAGGACACATCATGCCTACCAATACAACAAATGCCACTCCGGCAGCCAATGAGACTGCTGCAGATATTAATCATCCATCTATCCCCTTCCCCACCAGTGATAAACCACCATCACTGGTTGAGCAAGTTCAGGAAAAAACTGCAGAAGCAGTAAAACCAGTAGCAGAGAAGATCACTGCATTGAAAGAACAGGCAGCCAGCAAATTAAATACCGGCACTAATCAGGCCATCACGAAACTGTGTGATCATAGCGAAAAGCTGTATCTGTCCCAGGCAAAATTGCTTGATACCTGCCGCGTGAAAGTCAGGAAACAGCCCATGACCATCCTCGGTGTGACAGTCGCGACCGTTGTGGCTCTGGGTGTTTTGTTCCATCGTCAGACACGCTAGTAAATCGTGCAGGCCGTAACGGAGGTGCAGGAGAGGTGCAGGCGGCATTTACCTGGCAGCCCTGTGCAGGCCTTTGCAAGCCTTTGCAAGCCAGTAATAGCCGCATTTCAGGAACAGCAGGAGTGCTCTTGCTGTTTTTTATCATTGCAGGTTTTGTTATGCTGTGAACCGCTTTTTAACGACTGTTCACCCATATTTTGTCCAAGTGCTATGCTATGGGTAATGTATATTGCTTGCACTGTGCGATATAGCTATACAACAGACTCGGGCGCGGGAAAGTTGAATACTAGCCAGCATTCTGTTATTGATAACCGGATGATGCCATGTCGAAACAAATTGTCGTGATTTTGTGTATTGAAAACTGAAGGAAAAAAATGATACGAATAGCAGTCTGTGACGACCATCAAATTGTGCGGGCTGGCTTCAGGCAAATATTTTCGGAAGTCAGCGATTTCCAGGTAGTGGCTGAGGCCACGACTGGTCGTGAAGCGCTGGAAATCGCCAGGAAGGAAGCTTGTGACGTCATGCTGCTTGATATCAGTATGCCTGACCAGAGTGGCATAGACACCTTGCGCACGATCAAGCAAGGCCAGCCCAATTTGCCTATTTTGATTTTAAGTGGCTATCCGGCACAGCAATACGCCGTCAATCTCTTGAAAATGGGCGCCAACGGTTATCTGAACAAGGAATGCGATGCAGATGAGCTGATCAAGGCTATCCGTACCGTGTCTACCGGGCGCCGTTATGTCAGCGCAGATGTGGGTGAGATTTTGGCCCAGGGCTTTGACCATGATGCAGAAACAGCCTTGCATACAGAACTGTCTGACCGTGAATTCCAGGTATTTTTGAGACTGGCCAAGGGTGAGTCGGTTTCTGATATTGCGATTACCTTGTCACTCAGCGTCAAGACCATCAGCACTTACCGGAC
Organism: Undibacterium pigrum; assembly: GCF_003201815.1. Classification (GTDB taxonomy): domain Bacteria; phylum Pseudomonadota; class Gammaproteobacteria; order Burkholderiales; family Burkholderiaceae_D; genus Undibacterium; species Undibacterium pigrum. The sequence goes on along the minus strand of NZ_QJKB01000004.1, from coordinate 36,197 downwards.
GCGCGTCATGGAAAAAATGAACCTGCAATCCAATTGCGATCTGACTTATTACGCCATGAAAAATAATTTGCTGGAATAAGGAAGCCGCCAGTTGATTAATGCAGCGGCAAACTAAAGAAATGAAGGGGAATAGATAGGGGCTGAACTGCTGAACTGGATCAATGCGCCATAGCTTGAATATGGCTGACCAGGCTGTCCATTTCACGGGATTTGTCGAAGAAACCTTCCGCTCCCAATGACATGGTGCGGGTTTTCAGCGCATTGCTGGGATTGCTGGTAAACACCAGGCGCGAGCCGTAAGGACAGCCATCATCCTTCAAACCGGACAACACAGCCAGGCCGCTACCTTCACGCAAACCTATGTCTACGATCGCAACGTCCCATTCGATAGAGCGTAATTGACTCAAAGCCTCTTTTTCACTTTCAGCGAAACCGATGACTTCTACATTATCCGCTTGCTGCAATACCTCTATCAGCACTGAGCGGATTCTTTGCGCATCCTCGATCAAAAACACTTTTAATTTCTTCTTGTTGTCCATTTTATTCCAAACCCTGACGAACCCAGACTTGCGTGAATGCCAGCGTAAAACCTTTGATAAGCATTATATTCCTGTTTATTACATTTTTATTTTAAGGACACTGCAAGCGATTAGCAATACGCTTTGGCGGAATCACTTGTAGGAGGAAGACTACCTCCATGATGGCCGTGGGGCTAGAGTAGATATATCAAATTTTATGACACATAATTTATCAATCAAGATATTGTTTTTCATAGAAGAAAAACAAAAATTCCCATCTTGAAGAGAGGGATTTCAATGAAAATGCTCAGGCATTTTTTAGTATTCTTTTCCTGCATACACATTGTAATTTAAGGTATTTATTAAGGTAGCTTTCATGAAAAAAACCACATCGACTTCCATACCCTTGTATATCACGGTTTTATTTGTGACTTGCCTCGTCATCCTGATTGCCAATGCCTATTCTGCGTACCAGAATCTGGAAAAATTGAAGAGCAACAATGACTGGGTTGAGCATACCTGGAGTGTCAAAGACAAACTCAAGAATATCAATCTGCTCATCATGGACTCTGAGAGCAGCCTGCGTGGCTACTTTATGTCCGGGAATGAAATCTATCTGCGCCCCTGGCATATCGCCAAAAACAAGCTGGAAAGTGATTTCAAGGAGCTTGAGCGACTATTGGGCGACAGCCCGGCGCAAGTGAAGAACCTGACAGAATTGCGCAAACTGTATGACAGTAAAGCCAAGATCTTTGAACTGGGCATTTCAAGATATAAGGAATTTGGCCTGACAGGCATCATAGAATTGTCCAAGGTAGGAGATGGTCGAGAAGTCATGGATGAAATCCGGCTGCTTGATATCATCATGGAAAAAGAAGAAAACGAGGCACTGGTCAGCAGACGCGAACGCTTTTACAAGGAATACAAGGATGCGCTGTTTTTCGGTACGGCGACCAACGCCATTGCCCTGCTGGTATTGATCTTGTTCTATCGTCTTATCTATCGCAGTTTTTACAAGCAGCGCGGGATAGAAAATGCATTGAAGATCGCCAACGACAATCTGGAAAGTACAGTGCTAAAGCGTACCGAGCAATTATCGGTCTTGTCACACCACTTGCTGAATGTCTCGGAAAAAGAAAAGGCCAAGCTGGCGCGTGAGCTGCATGATGAGATGGGCTCCAACCTGACAGCGATCAGCATGGATATATCGGTGGTGACAGAAAAACTTAAAAACAAAGAGCCGGATCTGGCCAAGCAATTGCAAAGGACAAAGCGTGCCTTGCTCGATACTGTGGATATGAAGCGCCGTATCATAGAAGACTTGCGGCCGAGCATGCTGGATAATCTGGGCTTGTCTGCATCCATACAACACTATTGCGAAGAAGCGACAGCGATGGCTGGCCTGGGTTATGTGACCGATATTACGGAAGACTTCGACACCATAGACCCGGCCTGGGCTATCGCTCTGTTCCGCATTACCCAGGAGTCTTTAAATAACGTCATCAAATATGCGCAGGCTACCGAGGTCAAGATCAGTCTGAAACGCATGGATAAGGGTTTGTGGCTGCAAATACTTGATGATGGCATAGGCATACAAAAGGATGCAGTCGCCAAGCCAAAGACGCATGGCATACTGGGTATGCGTGAGCGCGCCCTGCTCCTGGGTGGCAGCTTTTCTGTCAAGCCAGGTGAAAAAAATAAGGGAACTGCGGTGGAGGCTTTTATCCCCTTCAAGGAATGATACTTCGCCATCATGAAAAAACTCCCAAGGCTGATATCCAGCCCCGGGAGTTTTTTTATGTTTGTGCTAAAAGTTTTGCAGATGTATCAACTTTGTGATCAACGCACCATGCCTGAAAGTATCTGCTCAAACTCTTGCTTGGACACGCGATAGCATTCGCCAGCATGCATTTCCAGGCCTTCACGATCAAGCATGGTGATGTTGCCGCGTTTGTACTGTATCAAGCCTTCCTGCTGCAATTTCCCAGCTGCTTCTGTCACGGTTTCGCGACGTACCCCCAGCATGTTGGCGATCATTTCCTGAGTCACTTTTAATTCATTGCCTTGCAGGCGGTCAAGGCGGTCAAGCAACCAGCGAGACAGTTGCTGATCAATCGAATAGTGACGGCCACAGACAGAATTTTGTGCCATTTGTGCAAACAAAGCCTGGGTGTAGCGCATCAGCAATTGCTGCAGCTTGCCACCTCTGGCATTGGCTTCTTTCAAGACTGAGGCTTTGAGTTTATAAGCTTCACCAGCACATTGCACCATGGCCGTACCTGTGGCGCGCTCGCTCATCAGGGCAGAAATACCGAGCAAACCTTCATGTCCAGTCACACCAATTTCAGTAATGTCGCCATCTGCCAGCACATACAACAGCGCTACGATAGCCGTTGTAGGAAAATATACATGGGAGAGTTTGGCACCGTACTCATACAGTTCTTTATCGAAAGGCAGATGAACGAGTTCCAGGTGCGGCATCAAAAATGCCAGTTCATCTTCAGGCAGGGCAGCCAGGATATCATTCTGAATAGGCTCATCAAGCAAACCAAGATTCATCGGCAATGTTGCAGCAGGTGTGTAGCTGACTGAGTACCGGCGATGCAAGCTGCCGCCAGAGGACAAGGATGGATGTGCAGTCATGGAAATGTGGGTCTGAGTGCTGTTCATTTTTTTGCCTCTTATCAAAAATATTGAATGTTGTACCGTGCTTTTTCTCTTTGGACATCTGGCGTTTTCCGCATTAATTGATATCCGTCGAACTGATTACACTTTAGTTTTTTATTCGTGATGGCGGCATCGGAGAGTCTGGCGACGAGTTGTACGCTGAGTGCGCTGTGGTTTGTGGGACTGTTCCTACAAGAGAATAATTTTGTTACATATGTCTTGCGTTTCAGGGCGATTAAAGTGCGTCATCGCACCGACCTGCCTCAGCACAAAGCCTAGGATTCCCATATCACCAACAGTGGAGAATCATCATGAATATCTATAAGCAGACTGCCATCGCTGTAAGTATTGCCGCCTCTGTCGCGTTGGCTGGTTGCGGCAGCAGTTCCCCCTCAGTGACAACGGGTTACCCTGCCTCGCAAATGACGCGAAACAGCTATGGCGTGATTGAATCAATCCAGGTAGTACAGGTATCAAATGAAAGCCGTGGCCCAGGCGCTGGCGCTGTAGTGGGTGCTGTCGTAGGCGGTATCCTGGGTAACCAGGTAGGTGGCGGCCTGGGTAATGCAGCAGCAACCGCAGCCGGCGTGGTTGGCGGCGCTATTGTAGGTAACAATATTGAAAAAAATAATCGCAACCAGCAAGTGCGCGAAGCATATCAAATCAGCGTACGTCTGGACAATGGCGTATATCAGAGCATAGTGCAGGACAATATCGTGGACCTGCGTGTAGGTAATCGTGTGTATGTGAGTGACAATCACGTTTATCGTAATTAAAATTTGGCAGCTAAACTCAATACTCTTATACTGACAAAAAAAGTCGTTCCTTTGATGGAACGACTTTTTTATTATGCAGGGCACAAAATACTGTGCCGAATTCTTATAAATATTTAACTTATTCGCTTACTCACTCAATAACTCTGCAACAGCTTGCATGCCATCGACATGCTCAGAAACCACTTTCACAATCACGATAATAGGCACACCCAGCAACAAGCCCCAGGCACCCCATAACCAGCCCCAGAACAGCAGGGAAATAAACACCGCTGCTGCATTCATGCGGGTAATGCGGCCCGTCATCCATGTCGTGACCAGCATCCCCACCATCGTTGCAATCGCCATGGAAACACCTGCCACCAGCAAAGCCATGGAGATAGTACCAAACTGCACATAGGCGATCAGGAAGGCCGCTAATGCCATCAGAATGGAACCAAAATAAGGAATGATATGCAGCAAGCCAGCGGTAACCGCCCAGGCCCCGGCGTTTTCCAGTCCTATAAGATGAAAAGCTATCCAGGTCAGCAAGGCCAGCAAGCCGTTGGTAACCAGGAGCATGAACATGTATTGCTGCACCGAAGTATTGATCTTGCTCAGTATTTGCACTGTCACACGCTTTTGTGTCAGTGAAGGCCCGGTAATCTTGACCAGCTTGCGTTTGAATTTATCGCCGGAGAGTAGCAGGAAGAAAATCAGAAACAGCATCATGACTGTCTGCCCCAGCAAATCCATGATACCGAGTGAGCCAGCCAATAATAATTCGCGCAATTTAAGAACCGGGGTTTCATTGACCACAGTCTTTTTCACATTCTGTGGCACACCGGTTGTCGCCTGACTGGTTGCTTTTTCTATCTCTGTCGCCGCCGTCTGCATTTTTTGCATCAAGCCGCCCTGGCCATATTGCAGCTTGCTCATTTCATTGGAAAACTTACGGGTGGCTACTGGCAACTGATCGAGAATGGCATCAAATTCTGTATGTAATGAACTGATCTGCGTCACGAATATGGTCAGCATGCTGATCATGACGATAGTAGTGGCAAGCGCACGCGGCATGCGCCAGCGTTGCAGTGCATCTACCAGGGGAGACAGGGTGTAGGCAATAAAAATGCCGAAGGTCAGCGGAATAAAAAAACGTTGTGCTGCACGCAGGGCAAAAATGAAAGCGATTGTCGCCAGGACAGTCAGGGCTACCCCTCGTGCATCAACATGAACCCTTGGGAATAATAATGGCTGCGCATCGGTTTGTGCTTCAGTTGCGGAGGCGGGGTCAATCTCAACAGCATCAGGATACTCCACAACAGACTCATTTTTTGTCACGGTTTTTGCATCGTCTGCAATGCGATCATCTGATATAGGCATGTCCATCGCTTTTCCCTACCTGTCTTAATTATTTTGACTGCACTTGTTTATGTCGAGATATGAAAATGCGGTAATGCGCGGTAAAACTCATTGGTAATTGTCATTTGTGATCACATCTCATCCTTGAGAAGCGAAGCTGACATCAAATGAATTTCCGGACTTTTGCGCCACCCAGGATGGCGCAACAGTCCGGAAAGTAGCAGACAATTAGTGCTTTTGATTGTCTTTGAGTGCTTCTTTCAAATTACCAAAGCCTTTTAGCACACTACCTTCAACTTGCTTTGCAGCGCCTTTGATTTGCTGCTCTTTGCTGCCGACCAGCTTGCCAGCTTCTTCCTGGACTTTACCTGCGACTTTTTTCGCTGCGCCTTTGACTTGATCTGAATTCATGGTGAAACTCCTTTATGAAAGTCTACTTGCGTAGAAAGTTGGTATTGCATGGTTTACTTCACGTTGTTACTTGATGTTGCTAATTCATATTGCTACTTCAAGTTGGACATGTATTCCTTTGAAGTGAGACCAGTTTAAGTAAAAAGTGAAATTAATTCGGTACGCTAGCGAACCTAAGGAAAAAAAACTCCACAATCAGCATGATTTACTGACTGTGGAGCGCAAGGCAATCACGTCTGGCTGTCGCGTGATTGCGAGGAACTAAAGAATTGCATTAGATATGGCAATAATTGCGGCACCATCTGGCTGAATATATGTCTGACTTCTTTACTGGCTATTACTGTAGTCAACAGCGTAACGCCAGTGTCAAAACCAGCCTTGATCACTTTGCGCGGTCCTATCGCCAGCAAGATGGCGGTGCCTGCCAGTACCCAGCCTGGATGCGCGGTAATCAATTGCATCAAGTGACTATGCGGAAAACCGCCTACACGCCCTTCATTGCCAGCAGCGCCATCTTCCCTGCCCTCATCTGATGCTGATGGAAACTGCATGCGCATTTTTTTGCGGCTATGACGCAAGCGGTCGAGCACAGCCTGTTTTTCTTTTTCGAGTTCCTGCAAAGAAGCGTTCATAACAAGTCCTTGAGCATCTTGATGTCATCCTGCATTTCTTGTTTGAGCGTGGCAAACATGGGCGGAGCAGCGAGGTGTTGACGAGCTCTCCAGAATGCAAACAGCGCCAGCAATATATATACGCCAGCTACTGACCATGCGGCCACGATGCGGTAACTGCTGTCCCAGTAAGTCACGATAATTGCCAGTCCAAGGAAAAATCCGGCCATCAGCACAAAAAACAGACTTGCAGCCAGGCTTAACAAGCGAACACTGACATCATGACGCTGGATATCAATTTCTATGCGTAGCAATTCCAGGTAATCAACGATGCGGTCTAGGCCAATGACGGCAATCTGCCTGGCTTTATCGATGGTTTCGAACACAAGATTCTCCAAAGAGAGGAAATTTCCGGAAGGTGAAATGCAAAGTGCCGGCGCTTACGCCGGCACCCGCAAGGTCGCATTCAACAGCTCATGTGCTTTGCGACTGACGCAAGGCTATTTTTTTGCGAGCAGGTAACCGATCAAAATACCCACTCCAGCTACTGCTGCCACGGACTGCAGGGGTCGTTCTTTTACATAATTGCCTACTGTATCGACACCATCATTGATTTGGGTACGTACGTCGGCTGTTGCATCCAGCGCAGCATCTCTGGCATTGACAAATTTTTCCAGCAACGCCGCTTTGGCTGCATTAAGATCAACGTCGGACAAGGACGGGATACGTGCAACCAGTTCATCCAGGTCAGCTTTGAGATTTTGTATTTCATCCTGAGCTGCAGAGCTGATTTGTTTACCAGCCTCTTTGGTGACACCGATGACATTGCCGACTGAACTGCCGACATGGCTTGCTAAATTATTGGCCGCTTCCAGCGCAGAATTTGTTTTGGTAGCGATAGTATTCGATTGCATAAACTACTCCTGGGAGGCTTGTCTTAACACGACGTGGAAAAGACAAGTTTGGTCTTTGGACTGCCGATTTTATCGCGGCGCGAGATGCTATGAATTAGCATAAACTGACATGAGCTGACATGAGCTGGCATGAGCAGAATCAGAGTCTGCTCATGCCGCAAGTGCATTACTTGACGCGGATATCGTTTTTAACAGATTTCACGCCTTTAATGCCACTGGTTACACTCACTGCTTTGCTAGAAGAGGCAGGATCAGCAACAAAACCACTCAGTTGAACGACGCCTTTGTAGGTTTCAACATTGATTTCAGTTGCCTTCAATGTAGGCTCATTGACGATAGCGGCTTTTACTTTGGTGGTGATGACGGTGTCATCAATATACTCGCCAGCACTCTCTTGTTTGGCAGTTGAAGCACAACCAACCATGATCATCATCATACCTGCCAGAAAAATGCCCGTGATTTTTTTTATGAAGCTATTCATTTTAAAACTCCTTGGTGAGGGTTTCATCTGGTTATATTCCAGACGAGGAACTTGCTTTGGTTTTTAGGGGTGCCAGCTTGAGTACAAGAACAACATGAAACAGCAAGCTGGTAACAGCGGCGCGAAACCAGCCTGCGGATACTGCGAATACCGAGGATAAAGCCAGAGTATTTATTTCAGCATTATTTATACTGATTTTTTGCAGCAGTAATGCAAGCGTCTTTGGCTGCCCCAGACATAGGATCACATTTCTCTACCGCTACTTTGTAGTTGGCATCATTGGCAGTAGTCGCTGCGTCGACTTTGGCATCAAAAATTTTCTTGCCAGCTTTAGCATCGGCAATCGCTATTTTTTGTGCGGCCTTGGCTTCTTTTTTGCACACATCTTTGTCATTGCCGGACTTGTCGTCACATTTTTCAGCGGCCAGTGCATACTCAGCATCAGCAACATCGGTGGCTGCCTTGACATGGTTCTTGGCAGTGTTCTCGTAGGATACCAGCGCCTGAGCCTTGGCACGTGTACGGACAACCTTGGCTTCTTCTACGCAAATGTCTTTTGCATTGTCTTTCAAGGCATCACATTTGGCTTTGGAAACTTTGTAATCAGCTTCTGCACGTTCTTCTGTTGCTTTGAAATTTGCTTTTGCCACGTCTGCAGCAAAACTGGAATTGGCGATCAGACCGGCAGAAATCATTAAGATAGTGAATGCTTTTTTCATGATATTTCCCTTATGTAAGTAAATGAACTGATTAGCCTTTTTTGTATTTGAAACACTAATTCAGAGGCATGTAAGTATCGTAGCAGCGCCCCCGGACCTCAGATATAGGACACCGGACCGCGGATTTGTAGGACAAACAGAAATGAAAAGGGCGGGCTGTTAGTAGCAGTTCAGCTTTTACTGAGAGCGAAGACCTTAGCTTTGCTCTGGGCAATCACGGTGCCCGAGCAAACCGAAGTCAAGTAACACCAACCAATAAGCACTTGGGAATGGACTGAAGACTCAGTTTATAATCGAAGCTTGCCAGCCCTCACTTAACAGTACAAAGATCAGACAATGCTCAGGAAACTATTCTCCAAACCCGCCCCAGCCGCAGCTGCGCCAGTTCAACAAGTAGCACCTGCAATGCATGTTGGAGCCAACCCCATTACAAAATTTGGCGACTGGGCCTACAGTGAGCACACCACGACTGAAGACATTTTCCATTGCTTTCGCCTGATTCTGGGCCGCTCACCTAATCCTGAAGAATGGCCAGGCCATGGCGCTCAGGCTGGCAAACCCCTTGATGCCGTCGTCGCTTCTTATCTGAATTCGCTGGAATTCGCCCAAAGGCAGGAAAAACTGGCGATCAAGCGTGATGCTGGTGGGATTCAGCTAGTCAGCATCGGTGGCTTGAGCATGTTTGTCGATCCGGAAGACCTGGACCTGGGAATGCCGCTGATACATGGCGAGTACGAGCCGCATGTGACAAAAGTCTTCAAGGACCATGTTCAGGCTGGCATGGGCGTGCTCGACATAGGTGCCAATATTGGTTACTTCAGCATGATAGCCGCATCCCTGGCGGGTGAAACGGGCGTGGTTTATGCGGTTGAGCCGAATACCAACAATGTCAAATTCATAGAACTCAGCAAAAGGGAAAATGGCTTCAAGAATATCAAGATCATCAATAGCGCGGCTGGCGAAGATTTTGACATACTGAGCCTGAACAGTTCCTACAGCAATGGCACGACAGCCCATTTGTCGGAAGATCAGCAGACATTGATGAAAAGCACGGTCGTCGCCTGCATGCCACTGGATAATCTTATTCCTGCGGACAGAAAAATTGATTTCATCAAAATTGACATCGAAGGTTTTGAATACCGCGCTCTGCTGGGAGCCAGACGGCTGGTGGAAAAATGGCGTCCGGTTATCGTCAGTGAATTCAGCCCGGACTTCATGCCACTGACTGGCGGCAATGATGGTCCTACCTATCTGCGGTTTTTATTCGACCTGGGCTATACCGCTGCCATCATCCAAAAGAATGGCGAATTGTTTGAAGCAGGCAATGATGTTGCCAAGGTCATGGACTACTACAAAGACATGGGCGTAGACCATATAGATATCTTGTTCAAACATACTGCAGTGCCAGCATAAGACTTTGCAGTATGTGAAAATTATTGACCCGCTTTGAGCAGTGTCCCGCCATATCGATCGAAATAGGACACTGCTGCATCATGGAAGACATACAGGATCTGGTCAGGTGCATATTCAGTAAGCAAAATCTGTCTGAACCTGGCTTGCTCTTTAGCATTGAGCTGGTTGATGCTGTTCAAAGAGACGTGCCAGACTTCGCCATAATATTCTGAAAAAAAACCAGCAATACCCTGACCAAATGAATCTGTAATCAGCAGCAGTTTAGGACCTGGCACCGTAGCATGGCGATAGCGTGAAACATCGCCTATCTTGTCCGCTGTGCCTGTAAACTCAGGGAAGCAGGCTACACCCAGACAGGCGGTAATGCCCGCTTTGGCATAGTCAGGATCATAAGTAGGTACGGTCAGTGCCACCCCTGGCAGGAAATGCTGTATGTCAGATGGCACATCATGCAGATTGCTCGTCAGTGTCAGCAGCCTTTTGCGGTGCATATAATTTTCTGCGACCAGTTGCGCCACCGGTTGCGGGCCATTACCTGTCCAGTGAAAAGTATTCTTGGGAAATACAGCCATGTTTTTCTTGAGTGCCTGCATTTCCGCCAGCGGATAAATGATTTTATCTTTGAGTCCGGGCAAGGCCTTCAATGTCTCTACGATGCCTGGCAAGCTCGGCGTGTATTGCGCACATTGTTGTTGCAGCCAGTCTGGTAATTTGTCGGCATACACCACTGGCTTGGTAGGCACCAGCAAAAGATAACTCTCTGCTTTCACCTGCACTGCCATGCGCATGAAGTCAGATGCGGTCCTGACTATCTCCGCCCGGTCTTTTTCTGAAACGTTTTTCCCGCACAGAAAATCTATCATGGCCAGCGGGGTATTGGCCGCGTGCGAGTTAAAGAAGATGTAAGCATCTTTACCGGCTGTCAGTTGCACGGCATTAATATCGCCAAGCAAGTGATAGCGCAGTTGATTATTCCATGCGACCAGATTATTCCTGAGACCAAAATTATCATTGAGATAGGCATCAACTGCGGCCGGGAATTTCAGGCTTTGTGCAAATGTCGTTGGCACTGCCGGTTTGGCGGCGAGTTCGCGGTTTTCTATGCCAGGGCCCTGGAATTTAGCACTGACATGGACAAGAGCTGGTGTCAGCAAGATACCAAAGAAAGTGATGATAAAAATGATGCGCCCGTAAAAGTGCGTTTGTACGCGCGACTTTAAGCTGGGTGTGCTGGAATTATTCATGGTGCAAAACCCGGCCTCAGAAACGGAAGTAAATGAAAGGGTTATAAGCTCCGGTCGCCAGACTGGTGGCTGACAACAGAAACAACATCAGGCTGACGACGGGTGCCAATACCCGGGCTGGCGCCTGTGGTTTGTTCAGTATTTGCAAGACGGGTGTCGACACCAGCACACCTGCAAGCAGTGCCGTAATGACCGTGCCATTCATGAAGCTCATGACAGGGGCAACGACATTATCTGCTGGCATGCTGCCAGCCATGGCTGCCAGATAATGCAGGGCCTGTGCAAAGCTGTCGCAGCGGAAGAATACCCAGCCCACCATCACGATCACGATGGTGTAGAAGTGCCTGAACGGTCTGGGCAAACCTGTCAGCAGCTTTTGCAGGCCTATGCGCTCCAGCACCAGGAAACTGCCGTGATACAGGCCCCAGACGACAAAAGTCCAGCTCGCTCCATGCCATAAACCGCAAAGGAAAAACACGATGAACAGATTGCGATAAGTAGCCAGAGCTGAGCCGCGGTTGCCACCCAGTGGTATATACAGATAATCGCGGAACCAGCGCGACAGACTCAGATGCCAGCGCTGCCAGAATTCAGTGATCGATTGCGCGATATAAGGGTAATTGAAATTACGCGGAAAAGTAAAGCCAGTGACCAGGCCCAAACCTATTGCCATATTCGAATAACCAAAAAAATCAAAATAGATTTGCAAGCTATAGCAAGTGATGCCCAGCCAGGCACTGGCCATGCCCAGGGCTTCTGGTGCCAGTGAAAATATCTGATCTGCGGGCAAGGCCACGCTATTGGCAATCAATACTTTTTGCGCCAGACCCAGAATAAAAATCTTGCTACCCAGCTCCACCCTGCGCAAAGTATGGTGGCGCTGGTGCAATTGCCGGGCGATGGTAGAAAACCGTATGATAGGCCCGGCTATCAGTTGCGGGAACATGGTGATATACATGGCCAGCGCAAACAGGTTTTTCTCATGCCGGGTCTTTTTGCGATAGACGTCCACCAGATAGGAGATCGCATGAAAAGAAAAGAAGGATATCCCCAGAGGCAGGGTAACCGCGTCTACTGCTGGCATGGCGATATCCAGCTTGCCCAGCACAGCGACCACACTGCCCAGGGCAAAGTTAAAGTATTTGAAGTAAGCCAGCAGTGCCAGATTAAAAACGATGCCCGCGATGAAGATGGCTTTGCCTGTTCCGCCTTTTTCCTGAGCCTTGCCCACACCCAGGCCACACATATAATTGATCAGGATGGAAATCAGCAATAATGGCAAGTTCTTGGGCTCGCCCCAGGCATAAAAGATCAGGCTGGCAACCAGCAAGACCATATTGCGCAACTGGCGAAACGGCAAGGCGAAATACAAGACGATGAATATCGGTAAAAAATAAAATAAAAAGGTAACCGTACTAAAAACCATGTTTTGTACTTTCTTGTCGCAGCGCCTGCTTGCCCGGCGCCTGAGTGCGCTGGCAAAATGTGTGTTTGGTGCGGGATTTTAATGCCAGAGTGGGCAAAAAAGAAGCAGAACATCGGTTTTTGACAGGGCAAACCTCAATTTACAGTGCAAGAAAATCAGTGAAAATTGGAAATGCATGCATCCTGGGCAAGAAATGCTGCTTTCTGCTCAGTTATTCAGGCCTGCCTGACCTTCAGCCTGCAAAGGCTTTTGCATAGCCAGTAAATAACCTACGCCCATGAAGCCATGCAGGCGGAAAGTTTGCGTCAAAGGGTTATAACCCAGGCCACGCTGCTCGCGTAAGACCAGTCCGGCAGTATTCGCCATGGACAGCAATTCTGCCGGTTTGATGAAGCGTGCATGCCGGTGGGTGCCGCGTGGCAGTATGCGCATGATGTATTCAAATGCCACGATCGCCAGCATATAACTGAGGAAATTGCGGTTAATCGTGGAAAAGAACACCCAGCCACCTGGTTTGACCATATCAGCACTGGCCTGGATGACCGCGGCCGGAGAAGGCACATGCTCCAGCATTTCCATGCAGGTAATGACATCATACTGCCCTGCGTGCTGTTGCGCCCATGTTTCGGCACTGCTATTGGCATAGTGCACGTCCACATCCTGATCTTGCGCATGCCATTGCGCTATTTGCAGCGGCTTGTCGGCCAGATCTATACCTGTGACTTGCGCGCCCTTCCTTGCCATGGATTCAGCCAGGATACCACCGCCGCAACCTATATCCAGCACCTGCTTGCCAGGAAGCTGGACCAGGCTGTTTATCCATTCCAGTCTGTGCGGGTTTATCCTGTGCAGGGGTTTGAATTCTGAACTCTCATCCCACCAGCGACTTGCCAGTTGATTGAAGCGTGCCAGTTCGGCGGGATCTGCATTGCCTGCGGTGATGTCGATAGTGCTCATGCTGCTCTCCAATTGAAATGATTTTGTTTGAATTACCAGTGGCCACGCCTGCGATTCCAGCGGTACAACTGCCTGGCGATCAAGTTGTACAGAGGATGGGTCAGAAAGCCCAAACGCAGTGTCAGCCAGGCCAGCCAGCGCCTGCCTCTGGTTTGTGACCAGAGAGCCGCCAGTGCCTGCTCGCCTGTCAGTACCTTGCCACTGCCATCCCTGACGTGCAGGCGCTCACGCACGGCTTCCAGCTCACCGTTGAAGTCGCTGACTGCGTCTGGCTGTGTATGAACATCAACCCAGTTGATATTGCATGCCTGCATGCGCTGACGCTGGTCGCGTATGCCTGCATCACAGACTGGACAGGCGCTGTTGTAATAAACCGTGGTAATAGCACCCGCAGCCTCTGTTGTTCTGCTTTTCTCAGTTTTCATGATGCTTGCCCTCGTTTTCATGACTCATGAAACAAGCATAGACTATATTTAGCTAAATGTCTAATTATCTAATTAACTTCACCAGCTTCCAGAAAAATGCTAAGATGACTTAAGGGCTGCTATTAGCTGGCCATTTACCAAGCATTTGCGATCATGGAAAAAGTTTTTGAAGCTTTGGCATCAACGCCACGCCGGAAGATTCTGGCTTATTTATCGGAGACAGAATTGTCTGCCGGTGATATTGCTGCGCGTTTCGAGATGACCAAGCCTTCTCTGTCCAAGCATTTGCGGATACTGGAATCGGCAGGACTGATCGCCAGCGACAAGCGCGGGCAATTCGTTTTCTATCGTTTGCAGGGAGATAACCTGGCCAACACCCTGGCCTCGTTCATGCAGGCAGTGTGCCCGGTATCCAAAGCCCTGAAAAAAGAAAGCAAGGCTTTGGCTACGCAGAAAAAACTGGAAACTAAATAGCCATCTCTTCAACCGGCTCTAAAATTTGCCCGCTTCGGGTTTCGCTTGTCTGCAATGTCGTGTATATCGCCAGCGCTTCATCTGGCGGCGCGTCATTTTTACTTACAAATAATTTCCGGATCAGATAAGCCATACGGTTTTTCTGGAAATCCTCATACACATTCAGGATGCGCTCTACCGCTGCCACCTGGGCCTGCAATTCCAGCGCCACCATGGGTGAGATCCAGTCTGTGCGCCAAGAAATTCTGGCTCCGCTGTCCAGATCCAGCTCACCCAGGACGGGCTTACTGCCTGAAATTTCACAGGCCAGCGCATGGCTAAAATCCTTGTCGTAGAATTTTCTTAAAGTGCCCAGGCCAAAATCGATGATGTATTGCTCATCAACGATGCAGACTGCATGACCTTCCCTTTGTTTGTCCTTTACGTAGCCTTTGTAGCCTACGTAGAAAATACTATGGTCATGTTTGATTTCTGCATAACAGCCCTGGACTCTGGCGCTGTAACCTTTGTCGGTCAGCAATTTTGCCAGCATGGCTGACATGGCAAAACAGCAGCTGCCATATTGCTGGAAGAAATCGATGATTTCAAAATCATCGGCGATTTGTCTCAGTTGGTGAGCGAGCTGGCGGTCTTTTACTACTTGAAGAAATGCGGTGTTCATTATTGCTGGTGAAGATAGTGCATGGCCAAAGCCAGGCACTACAGGTGAGACTGTTTACAAGAAGCAATAATATAAAATTCACAATCCTATGTGGGTGTTAAATCGTAAATACTTGTAAGCAGATGTTTCACACTTCATTTCATCATCAACCAGATAAAGTCAGCGAGGAGCCTCAACCAGCATGCCAGTCAAGCGCCTGACCAGGGGCAACACCACCAGCAAGGTAGGAAATGCCACCAGCCAGGACAAGGCCCAGGAACCCATCCAGACAGAGGTGAAATGATCGACCATGCCTACACTGCGCAAGGTACTGATAAGTGACACGATAAAGGTCATCAATATCGACAAGAGGAAAGGCATGACCAATCCGGCAAAACGTGCGGGCAATTTGCGCATGGGATAAATCCGGGTTTATTTTAATGCCATCAATATCCCGCAAGCAGGGTTGATGACTAAGTTTCGAGGCTAAGGAAAGACTGCTGACACAGTGTAATTGGCAGCAAAGTCAAAGTAAACTCACATGCGCATGCCTGCCCATACCGACATACAGGCTTGCCAGCCCTATGCCCTTGCGTGTAACTTGGCGGCTTTCCGTCGTTGCATCAAGATCATGATTCCTCAAGAAAATCTGCAGCACACTTTTTATCAGGCGACAGCACCTTCATCTGCTCGCTATCCGCAGTTGCAAGAAAATCTGGAGTGTGAAGTCTGCATCATCGGTGGCGGCTTTGCCGGGCTGGCTACAGCATTGGGCTTGCTGGAACGTGGCGTCAGCAATATCGTTTTGCTGGAAGCAGAACAAATTGGGCATGGCGCATCGGGCCGTAATGGTGGCTTCGTATTTGGCGGCTTTAGCCTCGACAATGCCGACCTCATCAAACAAGTAGGTAGCGAACCTGCCCGCCGTCTGTATCAGCTGACGCTGGATGCAGTCGCCCTGATACGCCAGCGTATCAAACAATATGACATGGATTGCGACATCAACGAAAGCGGCGTGGTGCTGGCCAACTGGTTTGATGACGCCAGAAAATTGCAGGATCAGAGAGAATTCATGCTGCGTGAATTTGATGTTGACTGGACGCCCTGGTCGCGCGAACAAACCCGTGCTGCCTTGCATAGTGAAAGATATTTTGGTGCCCTGCATGAAAAAAATGCCTTCCATTTTCATCCACTTAAATATGCGCAGGCGCTGGCGAGGGTGCTGAGTTCACAGTCTGTACGTGTATTTGAACAAAGCCGTGTCAGCGCCATAGAAACTCGCACTGCCGAAAAGCTGGTGCGCACCCGCATTGGCACGATAAAAGCCAGGCATGTCGTAGTGTGTTGTGGTGGTTACATAGAAAGCCTGTATCCCCAGCTGGCACACTCGGTGCTGCCTATTGCCACCTATGTCATGGCAACAGAAAAACTGGGCGACAAATTAGCTACCGCCATGCAAACGGCAGCCGCCGTGTATGACACCCGCTTTGCCTTTGATTATTACCGGCCACTGGCTGACAGCCGTCTGCTATGGGGTGGCCGCATCTCCATACGCGAAAGACAGCCAGCCGAGGTCGCCTCTTTATTATACAAAGACATGCTGAAAGTCTATCCGCAACTGGCAGTCAGCAAAGTGGAATACGCCTGGAGCGGTTTGATGAGCTATGCCCAGCACAAGATGCCACAAATTGGTTGCCTGCCAAACGGAGTATGGTATGCCATGGGATTTGGTGGCCACGGTGTTGCACCAACTACCCTGGCAGGAGAAGTGGTGGCGCAGGCAATTGCCAGGCACCAGCCCTTGCCAGGCGGGCTGGATCAGTTTGGTTTGCCACCCAATTTTGGCAAGCTGGGCTTGATGGCTGCGCAGTGCGCTTATTGGTATTATGAGTTGCGTGACTGGATGCGCGAATAAACATTGCATGTCGTAATGCGTGTTTACGGTAATATCTCGCCATGAAATCCCATCTCGTTGTCGCCCTTGCCTATGACCAGCTGTGTACCTTTGAATTTGGCTGCACAGTAGAATTGTTCGCCCTGCAGCGCCCAGAACTGGGCGTGGACTGGTATGACTTTGCCGTTTGCGCTGCCGACACCGGCAAATTGCGGGCCGCAGGGGGTATCACAGTAGAAGTACAGCATGGTCTGGAGATGCTGGATAAGGCAGATACCATCATCATGCCAGGCTGGCGCGATGCGGATGAAATACCACCACCAGCCTTACTCGATAAAATCCGCGCCGCCCACGCCCGCGGTACACGCATTTGCAGCATCTGCTCTGGCGTATTCATTTTGGCGGCAGCAGGCATACTGGATGGCAAAACCGTTACCACGCACTGGCGTTATGCAGAAAAATTGCTCAAACGCTATCCGCATATACAGGTGCAAACCAATGCCCTGTATGTAGATCAGGGGCAGATCATGACTTCAGCCGGGTCTGCTGCTGGTCTGGATATGCTGCTGCATCTGGTCCGCAAGGACCAAGGTGCCAAAGTGGCCAACCTGGTGGCCCAGCGTCTGGTTGTGCCGCCACATCGCGAAGGTGGCCAGGCGCAATTTGTCCCGCGCCCCATGCCCAGCGATGAGCATGCACGTCTGGCAAAGTTGATGGACTGGGTAAGGGCTCACCCTGCCCTGCCGCATAATCTGGCATCCATGGCAGAAAAAGCGGCAATGAGTACTCGTACCCTGCAGCGTCATTTCAAAGACAGTACAGGTCTGGCACCTGGTGAATGGCTAATACGTGAACGGGTTGCCATTGCCAAGGAATTGCTTGAATCCCCCAGTACCAGCCTGCCGCAAGTTGCCGAGCTGGCGGGCTTTGGTTCGGAAGAATCGCTGCGCCGCCATTTCCGCCGTATCGTGGCAAACAGTCCCGGCAATTATCGCAAGCAATTTTCTGATGCTGGTGCCATTCATCCCTGATCAGACGGTAGACCAGGTTTGTGCTTACCAAAGCAGGCAAATGCAGGTAAACTGCCTGTCGCGCTCGTGGAGACTACATAATTATCTATAGCCCTCACATCCCTTTTCCCAACAAAAAACAAAACCCGCCTGTCAGTTAAAAAGAATCATGCAAGTAATCACCCTCATTTCCGGCAAGGGCGGCGTCGGCAAAACCACGCTGACCAGCAATCTTGCCATTGCACTCAGCCAGCGCAGCAAGCGGGTATTGGTGATTGATCTTGATCCGCAAAATGCGGTGCGTCACCACCTGGGTATGGACCCCAATGATGATGCTGGTCTAGTGCGCGAAGGCATTTTCCCGGAAGTGATTTTTGAAAGCCCCTTTGGCGTTGACTTCATTCCTTTCGGCCGCGTCACTGAAGAAGAATTGCTGGAATTTGAAGCCGGGCTGGAAGCACGGCCCACGTGGGTGGCAACCGCCCTGCAGGGTCTGCACAGCCTTGACTATGATTACGTCTTGCTGGATACGCCACCTGGTGCCACTGTCTATCTGCCGCAAGCCTTGAACGCTGCTGCCAGGGCGCTGATCGTGGTGTTGACAGATGCCGCCTCGTATTCCAGCCTCAGGAAGATTTTAAAATTACTGGCAGAATACAAAAAAGACCCTGCCAATAAAGTGGCAATGACCCACATATTGCTGAATCAGATGCGGGAAGACAGTGAACTGGCGCAGCAAGTCAGGGCAGCCATGATGGATAGCTATGGCAGCAAGATGGCCCCCATGGTCATCCACAGGGATGCACTGGTGCCTGAAGCACTGGCGTATGAAAGATCAGTCTTGCAATACGACCCTGATGCACAAGCCAGCCGCGATATCCAGCATCTGGCAGACTGGCTGGCAAGCCGGAACTGACGTCTAGAACTCATTTCATAAATAGGATGAGTGCGAACAAGACGATTTGGGATGCAGTGCAAGGCCTCAGGTGTTTACCCTGTGCAGCTAAGGCTCTTGCCTTTGCAAGCGGCACAACGCTGCAATGCGCCCAAATCGTCAGTTCCCGAAGGGTTTGCCTCATAACGCGTGCTGGACAGCGTTGGACTCGTTGTCAATAGGCGAAGCTATTGACTGCCTCGTCCGCCTTGCCAGCCCACGTTATGAGGCAAACGCATCTCACCCTATTTATGAAATGAGTTCTAATTGAATACCGCCTGATAAGCATAATTGCCAGGCTCCAGCGCTTCAAAGACAATCGCTGCACGGAAATCATCAATGCGCCGGACTGTGGCCTTGGGCATGCCTATCTTCAATCCCAATACATTTGGCAGCTGGGATTTTTGTGGCAGCATCAAAATCAGGCTGGCATTTGCCAGCGGCTTTTTACCGGTGACAGTCAAATCAAATTCGATACGCTTGCCTGCAATGCTGGACGATAACTTCAACCTGTCACGCTCATGCCACCAGTCAGTCACCTGTGAGGACGATGCCAGCCAGACGCTATTTCTATTTGCCTTCAAATACGCCAGATAAGCCGGAAAAGCCTGTGTCAGCAAACTGTTTTCTTCAAAGCTCTGGCTATGCACGCTGAGCAAACCCAATGCGCCCATTTGCTTGCTGGTTTCTGCATCGCTGATGAGCGCCTGCCTGGTTTGCTCAAGGTCGAGTTGTTCCTTGCTTAAATTAAAATCGTCGCGCTGGGTACGCGGCAGCAAGACCATGGCCTT
This sequence comes from Undibacterium pigrum, assembly GCF_003201815.1. Classification (GTDB taxonomy): domain Bacteria; phylum Pseudomonadota; class Gammaproteobacteria; order Burkholderiales; family Burkholderiaceae_D; genus Undibacterium; species Undibacterium pigrum. Next base: position 16,554 of record NZ_QJKB01000004.1, on the reverse strand, counting down.
GTCATCACTAACGCCATCGATTTTGACAAAGGTCGGCAAGCGGCCTTCGCTACTATTGGGGTCAGTCACATGGTGCAGGAAACCATTTTTTTGCAATAGCGATTGCGTGGTCTGGTCATAACCTTCCAGTGGTGCGCGAAAGCCAGTGATGGCAGGCAGCTCTGGCAGTATGGATTTCAAGTCTTCACGCATGGTATTGATGCGTTTTTCCTGCTCATTCAAGCCCTGTTCTTTAAAGCTGATATGGGTATCGCCGTGATAACCGATATCATACTCACGCGCCAGCTGTTTCATTTCAGCAGGAAATTGTTTGGCCACTGAAGTCAGTACATAAAAACTGCCGCGATAGTTGATGCTGCGTATCAAGGATGCAAAACGCAAGGCATTGGCAAAGCCTTCTTCCGTATCCATTTCTATGATTTGCGCTGCATACTTACCTTCTGGCCAGGTGGCGCGCAACAATGCCGGTCTTCTCTGCAACCAGCTCAGGGTGTCATCAACCAGGCTGTAAATGGGATAAGGTTGCGATTCCCAGGCTGATTCGGCAAAGGCAAACACGGCACTGCGTCCGGCATCGGCTGCCGTTTCTGCGTATAACACGGCAGCTTCATTTTTTCTTTCCGGATCTTGCACCCTTGCCCAGTCCATGATGCTGGCTGCGCCCTGTCCGCTGAAACGTAAAAGACTTTCCGAGGCATTTCCCAGCCAGATGCGCTGACCAGCGGCCTGGCTATGTGTCAGCGGCGTCTCACCATTCAGTATCAGGTATCTGGCTTTGGATTCAAGCGCGATTTCGCCCTTGGACGCAGCGCCCATGGCTTCGAGGAATTGCCAGCCTGCCCATTCACCTTTTTCATTTCGGGTGCCACTAGCCCAAGTCGCCAGGATGGCACCGCCACGGGCGCGATAATCCTGCAAGCTGCTGCGTTCTTGCTCGCTGAGTGCCACAGCCGATGCCAGCACCAGTACGCCATCCTTGATACTGCTTAGCTCTTGCGGGTCGGAGATTTCCTTGAAACTGAGCTGGCGTTGTTTGGCATAGGCGCGCCAGGGTGATAACAAGCGGTCATAATTACCGCCTATGGAAGCAAAATAACTGCGTGTATTTGGGGAAGCATATAAATACAAACTTCTGGATGCAGGCGTGGAATTTGGCGCGCCAGCAGACTTGAAAGCTGTTTGCAGATTAAATTCCGGCATTTGCCAGCCCAGTACCTGCATGGATGAGAGGTAGGCAAATACAGATATGGCCATACCCAGCACAATCAGCGCCAAAAGATAAGTGCCTATGCGGCGGTAAGCAGGCCGGTTTTCAAAACCGCCGGGGTCTTCTGTTTGCATGAAAATTTGAACCAGTGTAACGAATGAAAACTACCATAACTGCACAGCTAGTCAAGCTGGCTTATCTGTCGATGCGGCATTTGCCTGTTTGACGGGAACATAGCGCTTCAGAAAAATTGCCTGCATCTCGCCATGCTCTTCTGCCGTCGGGTCTTTGCGTTTTGGCTTGCGTTTGTCGCGCAGTTTGAAAGCAATATAGGCGGCAACGCCAACCACCAGCGTGCCTATGGTAGTGATCAGTATCACGGTTGCCAGTATAGAAATCAGGTCCATATCAAAGCTTGCCTTCTCTTTGCAGCTTGCCCCAGGTCATTGCCGTGCCACGCCATTCTTCTATGGTGGCAAATACCTTGGAAATATCAATAATCGTAATGTAGAACAGCCTGAACACGACGGCATAAAAAATCAAGGAAGGATCTTCTTCTTCCACGATGACACAATAAGTGGCTGCAACGATATCAAGTATCGTCAGTTGCAACCACCAGTAAAACAGAAAAATCACCACGCCGTATTGCAAGCCTACATAGACAAAAAACAGATTGCCCAATACAGTGGAAAATGGCCACATGATGCCTTCAAACAGCATGTACCATAAAATGAAAAAATTGATACCGGCACGGCGCGGGTTCCACAGGGCAGAGCTGTGCTTGCGAGTTGCCTGCAGGATGCCGCGGGTCCAGCGATAGCGCTGCTTCAGCAAATCCAGCAGGCGGCTGGGAGTTTCCACCCAGGCGACGGCCGTGGGTTCATAGGCAATATGCCAGCCGCGCATGAGCAGCTTCAGGGTCAGGTCGCAGTCTTCGGCAAAGGTGTCATGGTCATAACCACCAGCCTGCTGCAGGACACTCTTCCTGAACATGCCCAGCGGCCCAGGTATGATATTGACTGCGCGCATGAAGCTCTGCGCCTTGCGTGCCATCGCCAGGCCCTCAACATATTCCAGTGCCTGCACCCTGGTCAGGAGGTTTTCGCGGTTGAGTACCTTGACATTGCCAGCCACCGCGCCCACTCTGGGATCATCAAAATGGCGTATGCAAACCCGGAGGGTATTGCGTGAGAGCTTGGTATCACCATCCATGTTCAGGATAAATTCACCGCGAGCGGCACTCATGCCGGTATTCAGGGCATCGGCCTTGCCACCATTTTTCTTGGTAATGACGCGTATGGTCACCTGGTGATCTTCCCGCGCCACGGCCAGGGCTTTTTCATAGGTATCATCGCTGGAACCATCATCAATGACGAGGATTTCATAATTGGGATAATCCAGCAACAACAAGGAGCGCAAGGCAGGCTGTATCACCGGCCCTTCATTATAAGCAGGCACCACCAGGGTGATCATGGGCAGCGAAGCTTCATCATGAAAATTGTTTTCCGGCTCCTGGCGACGCTTCATCATGTATTCCAGATGCTCCATGAATGAATACAGGATAAGCATGGCGTACCTGAGCACTAGCAGCGCCAGGAAAAACAATAGATAAGCCGAGACTACGCTGAGAAACAGGTTTTCAAACAGGATGCTGAACTTGCCCAGGTCAAATTGCCGGATACCGCCAAAGCTGATGACGAAAAGATAGACCACCCCCGCAATGGAAGCAGCAGCCATCAGATAGCGGTAGATTTGCCTCAATCCCAAAGCTTCTCCAGATTCACGGAAAACGATTTTGCGCGATAGCGGGCATTGTCACGGCGGCTGGCCATGGACCAGAGATTGACACCTACTGCCAGATTTTTATCAAGCCAGAGCTTGCCACCCATGCCCAGGCTCCAGTTACTGCCCGCTTCGCCATACAAGCGCGTACCGACCTGGCCACTGCCATACAGGCTCCAGTTTTCATTCGCCAGTTCTCCCTGCAAACCTAGGTAAGCAGTGCCGAAGCCATCGACAGGCGACCAGTATTTATTCGAGTAAAAGCGTACATCACGCGTCTCGATACCGACAAAGGGTTTCAGACGGTGGCCAAATGGCCGCCATGAAGGGATGAAATTACTGCGACTGGTGAGTATGACGTTGCTGTCAGAGACGCGGAAAATATCGATGTGCTCGGTAAACTGGCCGCTGTCGAAATGCAGGTTGGCATCCAGCCCTATATGGGCCGCATTCAAACCATCTTCCAGCGCACGTGCATTGAAGGCAGACTTGCCCCAGTTGGTGCGACCTATATCAACCAGGAAACGGCCTTCATCGATTTTCAATTTGAGGCTACCGAATAAATCGCCCTTGGGTTTTGCCTGCGCCTCCAGTGCCAGACGCGGTTCCAGCGGCAGGTTCAGGTTTTGATAGGCAAAGCCCACCTCACCCTGCGTTGCCGTGGTGACGGGTAATTCATCGCGGGTACCACTGCTGCTGACTTCAAAAATATGACGGCCAGTATCATCACGCCAGCGCTGGCTGATATTCAGTTCACGGCGTTTGGCGTCGCCTGAGTCCTGTGCTGCCCCGGCACTGACAAAGGTGCGCGGATTCAATTCACGTTTGGCATACATCAGGCCTTCATTGGCACCTGCATGCCGAGGGTCTTCTGCCAATACCGATTGATAAAGCGGTAAGGCTTCATCATCACGCCCTTTCCAGCGATACAGATTGGCCAGGCCAGTGCGGGCTTCTTTACGGACTTTGCTATTGGACAGCGCCTTGTATTGCATCTCAGCCTTGCGCATGCGCCCTGACCAGGCCAGGCTATTGGCAATGACCAGACGCAGGCCAGGATCGGCTTTTTCTTTTTCCAGCAATTCCAGGCCTTTGGTACCCGCTGCCTGATAGTCCTGCGCTACACTCAAGTCCAAAACCTGTTGCTGGGCCGGGCTCAATACAATGACAGGTTCCTCAGCCGCCAGTGCTGGCGAGCTATAGTTCAACACGGAGATGAGTAATGCTGCTGACAGGGGTGGCAATGCTTTCTTGCTCAATGGATAAATACGCATAAATTTTTTGATTGGATACCAGGCTGATAAAGTATCAGCCTGCTTGTTTCTTGTAAGCCGCCCGGGTCGCTCTTGGTGCAGGCTGCTTGCCAAATACCTGGTTGGCAGCCCGCATGGCGCTATCATCAGCTACCGGGTTGAATTTGAATTTCTCGTCATCGTCACTGGATAATTCCGGCTCTTCATCTGCGATGGCCGTGACTATATCGATATCCTGCTCAAGCGCTTCATCTGGCTCATGCACAAAGTGCCTGTCGGCCTGTACAGCAATTGGTGCAGAGACTGATATTTCAACTCGCGTATCAAGCTGTTCGTCTAGCTGTGCTTCAAGCTGCCCATCAACTTTTTCAGCAGACTGATAGAACAGTGGCACTGTCGGCATTTCCATTGCCACCCGTTCAGGCGTTCGTTCAGAAGTCCGTTCAGAAACGCGGCTGGAATAATCAGTCAGTTCCACATCCCTGGCAGCATGTACCAGATTACTCAAGGCCAGGGCAATCTCCCGCCGGTCTATCAGATAACTCACTTCGTGAAAGGCCGTGCCTGCCGCAGCACCGAGTATGCGTTCCAGCGTCAATTGCAAGGCTGATTCAGGGCAGGCATTAAAAAACAGATAGCATGCCTTGCCATCACTGGATAAAAGATCGCCAGGGCGGGAAATACTGATGCGGGCCAGGATATCAGGAAAGCTGGTGCCTTCGACCAGTTCTCCTATCACCAGCACACAGGGTATATTCAGGGCAGTGCCGCGCTCCATGATGATGCCAGCTTCCCGGGCAAAACGTGGTGGTAGCAAATAGCCGCGCAAGCCAGAAGGTATGACACTGGCCAGGGCAACTTCAAAATCAATATCTACATTGCGGTCAAAACTTTGCCCTTTGAGTGACTCCAGCAACAGGGGCAAACGGTTTTCCGGTATGTCGCGATGAATGACCAGGTTAACACCCAGGCGCAGCAAGAGTGCTTCGTTCTGATAGCGTAATGAAGCCTGCTTTTCGCGTATGACGATATGGGCTTTTTTGCCCAGGCTCATGCGCAGTGTGTGCACGGTCTCAGCGAGTTCACGCAAGCCCGTGTGACGCTGGAAACTGAGTACCACGGTCGCTGCCTGCAAACCACGGGTGGCATGCAACATGCCAATCAGGCTGCTCACCCGTTGCCAGTTACCTGGCAATTCATTGGCCAGGCTGGCCAGATCTTCATCCATGTAAAAAAATTTGGCCGGGCCATGCTGCTGCACTTCATCGATTTGCTCAGCCATTTCTTCAGCAGCCCGCGCGCCCACTTTGTACATGCCATTATCAAGCGTCAGCAAGGGGTACTGTCTTGCTGCAATCGTGCCTTCGGGTGACTGCCAGTAATCGAAAGTCAACTCCAGCCCAGGGCGGCCACTACTCATCCTGACGATGCCGGACAATTGGTCCATCATGGCTTGCAAGGTCTCGGCACTATTGCCGCTCAGGCGTGAAAACACCAGCAAGGCAGTCACCCTGTGCTTGCCAAACCACAGACGCAAGGCTTCTACCTGCTCCATCGCCAGCGACAAATCATGCAGGCTGAATAATTCGTCGGCCTGGTCAAAGATCAGGTAACTGTCATCCGGGATGCCAAAATAATCGAGTTCTTTGGCAAAGCGTTCAGCGCCGAAGCGGAACATGTTTTTTGCGAAATTGTCCTGGCGCAAAAAGATCTGCAGCTTGCCACTTTCCAGTGCCCTGCTGGTATCGTAGACGCCAAGTGCATCAATGCGTTCAAGAAATGCCTCGGGATGTGAAGGCAGGATGACAGTACAATTTTGCTGCTTGCTCCAGGCATATTGCAAACTGCTGGCCAGTACAGGAATGCGGGCTGGTGGCATTTCTGCAATCAGCGCATACAGGCCGCCGCTCAGCATCTGATCTGTCAGGCTGGGGAGGCCAGGGATACTTAGTCTGGCGTTGGCAAGGACGGGGGTCTCATGCATAATGGCGGACGCCTTTGTTTAAATGGCAAAACATTTTTACCCGGAATTAATTGATCTTTGTGACTACATGGTCATCGCTACATTCATGACGAATTTCATGAATTGTCACTATTCCATGATTTTATCATGTGAAATTTTCGGGCAAGGCTTGATATCCATGAACATTTGTTAATTTTTTATTATCGAATGAGATTTGAGTATTTAGTCGTGCGCTAGTCAAGCCACAAAACCTGGCGTCACCGTGATGCCTATACCAAGGAAAATTTCATAGTGCGTTTGCTCACTTATTTGCTCACTTATTTGCTTACTTATTCGCTCACTTATTTGCTTACTTTTACAGGTCTGCTGGCCAAAAGTCGAATTACGCGCTTGTCAGCTATCAGACTGCTCATTGCGCACACGTTTGGGATTAGTCTGGGCCTGGCCATGCATGGCAGCAGCCTGGCACAATCTACCGGGGTTTTATACGAACCAGAACCACCTGCAAATGCCGCTTATGTACGCATAGTCCACCTCAGCCCACACGAGCAAGTTGATGTGCTGGTAGATGGGAAACTGCGTCAGTCAGGCTTGCAACAGGGGCAGTTTGGCGACTATATGATATTGCACGCTGGTCAGCACGAGCTGCAATTACGTTCACGCCTGTCATCAAAAAAAATCACGGCCACCCGCCTGGATATACGCGCTGCCCAAGTGCTGACGCTGGGATTTGGAAACCTGCAGACCTCATTGGCGCCGCAGATATTCGAAGACAAAACCGGCCAGAACCGCATGAAGGCCAATCTTACTGTTTATCACCTGGCTGACAAACTGGGGCCGGTCAACATCAGTACAGCTGATGGCAAGACCAGCGTATTTCGCGCACTCGCGCCATCAGGCAGCCAGACCCTGGCCGTCAATCCCATCAAGGTTGAACTGCTTGCCTGCCCTGCGGCCAGCCAGCCCAGTGGCGCGGGTGATTGCAGCAGCCCTGATACGCAACAGGCAAAGGCTGCACTTGTGCTTGAACGTGGAGACAATTATAGTTTGCTACTGTCCACGGATGCCAATTCTGCACTGCAGGCACGCGTCTCAAAAAATACTTTGGAAACGCGTGTGGGCAAATGATGATGCGCATCTGAAGCGCATTTGAAACACCGACACATTGAGCATTCATCCCGCACTAACAAGGAGCATTATCATACTGCGCACATCTTTACGCCTGTCTCACATGGCCTCGCTGACCTTGACATTACTGGCAACTTCGGCTGTTTGCATGAGTGCCGCCCCAGTACATGCAGAAGAAGCCGTCGGCATCATCGGGAAAAACGACTGGCTGTTCTACCGCCATGAATGGGCGAATAGTGCAGACATGGCTGCCACCAACACCTCGGTGGATCTGATCAAATCCTTTAGCCAGGCATTGCAGGAGAATGGCATCACACTGGTGGTCGCAATGGTGCCGCTGAAAGCGCGTATCTATCAAGCCTATGTGCCTGAACAGAACAAGCTTAATCCCTATATGGCGGGAAATTATCAGCGTATGGCACAGGCCCTTAGTTCGGCAGGCGTGAAAGTCGTTGATCTGAATACCAGCTTTTTGCAAAGCGCAAAAAATCGTCCGGATAAACATCTCTACTTCCGCCTCGATAGCCACTGGACACCGACAGGCGCCTTGCTGGCAGCAGAAACCGTGGCCAGCAGCATTGACGCCGATGCTGCCATGAAAAACCAGCTACGCCAGATACCCGCAGAAAAATACAACATGCGCTGGTCTGAACAAGCCATCGCCACCGTTTCACGCGATCTGGTCACACAACTTCCCAAGGGTGCACCTGCTTATGCGCCTGAATATGTACTGGATGCCGAGATCACCAAAGCGAGCTCTGGAAGTAATTTGCTGGGTGACGCCAGCACGCCCATGATTAGCCTGGTAGGCAGCAGTTATTCAAAACCATGGACACGCTTCCCTGATTTTTTGAAATTTGCCTTGCAAAAAGATGTGCTGGCGATTGCTGTCGGCGCTGACCAGGGTTCCTGGGTAGGTATGGAAACTTATCTGCGCGATGATGCTTTCCAAAATACGCCACCTAAATTTCTGATCTGGGAGATGCCGGAAAGAGATATGCGTGCACCACCCGCCTTTTTATATCGCGAGGCACGTTATCGCAGCGATAACCAGGAATGGCTGCAACGCGTAAGTACCATGGTGCAAATGCAGTGCCGCCCTGCTGCAGCCAGCGCAAAATTCACGGGCCCGGGTGCCCGAGAAGCTCAACGTGCGCAATTTGCCAGGACATCGGCGTCTGATTACGCCAGCCTGCAATTCAGTCAGGCAGTTGATGCACAGGATTATCTGCTCGCCAGCATCAGTGCCAGCAACAACAATGCCGCTCAAAATCTGGGCCTCGAGGTCATGAAAGGCGATGCCAGTGCAAAAAAATGGAATATCACTATCAATGCAGATGGTGCAGCACACACCCTGAAAATCGCCCTGCCAGCCGGAGGCAAGGCCTACACGGCTTTGAAGATATGGCCGGGTGAAACTGCAGGTTTGACGATCAGTGATGTGAAACTTTGCCGCTTGCCTGCACATATGAGCAAGTAAACTTCTGACAACAGCGTTTCAATTATTTCTATCTTGCGACTTCAATGATTGATAAAATAAATTGGATTGACACACTGGCAGTAAGTGCCCAGCTTATCAAAGGAAGCAGAAACCAATAATGAAACACCGGAACGATGCCAGTGAGCAGCAAGAAAACTGGCCTATTTTGCAATCGATCGCCGCCAGGCAGGCGGAGCGCCCTGCGCTCTTGTCGGCCGCGGAAAAAGAGGCGCGATGGCAATTCCAGCCCCAGCCAATAAACAATTTGCAGACATGGCCCGCAGCACCCAGCATTGCTACCCAAAAAGCACATCAGATTGCCAGCCAGTTACGTCACCTGGCAGTATCAACACCTTCAGCACCCTCTATGAATAATAGCAGCACCAGTGCCCAGGCAGCGGCAGGTGGCTCTGTCCACGCCCTTTTCCAGCGCCTGGCACAAGGCGAACAAAAGCCCTCAGCACAAACTGGCGAGAGCAGACTGACAGGGCAAGTAGCTAATGAATAAAAATAGCAAATAACAATAAAAAATGAAAATTATTGCAGTTGTTTCAATGAAAGGTGGCGTGGGTAAAACCAGCGTGACCGCGAATTTGGCCGCTGTACTGGCCGAAGATGCCGAAGCCAATGACATAGCCGTACTGAACCTCGACCCACAAAATAGCCTGCACATGCATTTCGGTCTTGGCATTGCGCTGGAAGAAGGTGTCGCATGCCAGACAGATGCAGAGGGCGACTGGAGTGAACTGGCCTTCCCTACCCCCTATAATGTCATCAACCTGCCCTATGGTGAAGTCAGCGAAAGACAGCGCAAAGCCTTTGAGGCTTGCCTGGGCACTTATCCAGACTGGATAGAAACACGCATACGGCAACTGGGTTTGCCAGAAGACGGCATCCTGCTCATCGACACTCCTCCTGGCCCTTCCCTGTATTTGCGCCAGGCACTTGCCTGTGCTGACGTGGTCGTCATGGTTGCACTGGCCGATGCCAGTTCCTATGCCACCATTCCGGCCATGGAATCCTGGCTGAGCAATATGGAAACCCATGCGACACTGGACAATTGCGTCCTGGTACTGAACCAGCTTGAACCTGGCAATAAACTCAATACAGATATTGCCAAGGCCCTGGCAAACTCCTATGGTGAGCGCATGCTTCCCTATGGCATACCGCGTGATGATGAAATCAGCCTGGCCTTCGCCTTCCAGCAACCGCTCAGCCATTATTCGCCAGACAATCCAGCCCTGGAAGTGTTCCGGCAAATCGCTGACTGCCTCCCTTTGGATTGATTTTTTTGTTCACATGGCACCAGAAAAAAAAAGGGCTGCACGAAACTCGTACAGCCCTGTCAAGCGCAATGCAATCTGCCAACTACAAATTATTCATGATTAAATGATTTCTGCAAACCAGCCGCCGTAAGCTGGTAATTCGACAGTTTTGCCATGACTTTGTCCGGCCATACCTGACTTTGACAATGTATTTGCGCCCTGCGCATCTGGCCACACAAAACTGACAGGCTGATTTCCCAGATTGAATGCAGCCAGCAAGCTCGTGCTGCCTGCAAGATCGCGGCGTATTGCCAATACCGGTTCAGGGGCATCAAAGAAACTGATTTCACCGCGGCTAAGTTGCGTGTATTTCTTGCGCCATGCCAGGATATGACGCGCATAATTCAAGACCGAATCTTGTTGAGCATCTTGTACCGACACAGCATTTTCTGCATGCTCAGCGGGAACTGGCAACCAGGGTTTGCCAGTAGTGAACCCTGCATGTGGCTGATCTGCCTGCCATGGCATGGGCGTGCGGCAACCGTCACGGCCCTTGAATTCTGGCCAGAAGGTAATACCGTAGGGGTCTTGTATATCTTCATAGGCAATGTCGGCTTCTGTCAGTGCCAGCTCATCCCCTTGATACAGACAAGGCGTGCCTTTCAGGGCCATCTGCATGGCCAGCAACATCCTGGCAAATGCTGGTGTCGCCTCTGCCCCACCCCAGCGCGTCATGACACGTACCGAATCGTGATTGCCCACTGACCAGGATACCCAGCCACCTTTGACACGCGCCTCATACTCTTCCACTTGCTGGCGTATATAGGCAGCAGAATACGTCGCCGTCAGCAAGTTGAAGCTATAGGCCATATGCAGTTTATTGCCATCGGCCGTGTAATCCGCCATCACCGCCAGCGAATCATCTGCCCCAACTTCACCAATGGCGATTGCGCCATACTCATTCAAGAGGCTACGGATTTTTTCCAGGAAAGCCAAATTTTCAGGCTGAGTCTTGTCGTGGACGTGTGCCTGCATGCCATAGGGATTATTGTCCTGCACCGTCTTGTTATCGCGCACCTGGCTAGGCGGATTGTCGCGCAAAGCCTGGTCATGGAAATGAAAATTACAGGCATCAAGACGGAAGCCATCCACACCACGTTCCAGCCAGAAACGCATATTATCCAGATGCGCCTGCTGTACTTCTGGGTGATGGAAGTTCAGATCAGGCTGGCTGACCAGGAAATTATGCATATAGTATTGGCGACGCCGTGCATCCCATTGCCAGGCCGGGCCACCAAATACTGACAACCAGTTATTCGGTGGCGAGCCATCTGCCTTGGGATTAGCCCAGACATACCAGTCAGCCTTGGGATTATCACGACTCTTGCGGCTTTCAACAAACCAGGGGTGTTGTTCAGAACAATGCGACAAGACCTGGTCTATCATGATCTTCAAACCCAACTCATGCGCACGGCTGAGCAAGACATCAAAGTCAGCCAGCGTGCCAAAGATGGGATCGACATCGCAATAATCTGCCACGTCGTAACCAAAGTCTTTCATGGGCGAAGTGAAGAAAGGCGAAATCCAGACTATATCCACACCCAGGCTGGCGATGTAATCCAGCTTTGCAGTAATGCCGGGCAAATCACCTATGCCATCACCATTGCTGTCTGAAAAACTGCGTGGATAAACCTGGTAGATCACGGCATCACGCCACCAGTCATTTGTTTGCTCTTTGTTAGAGTTATTCATGGATATGGAGTTTGATTATTAATCTGAAAAGCCAGACCTCTCAACACAGAGACACGGAGACACAGAGAAAAGCAAAGAGAAAACATGAAGGAGAATTTTACTTACCAGATCAATTTTTCCCCTCAGTGCCTCCTCTGTGCCTCTGTGCGCCTATGTGATAAATGGTCTTTCATTCAAGCATCAGTATGAACAGTCAAGGACAGTCGTTCATTCAATATCGCAGAGACACCCAGAAATGCAGGATACTCTGCCGTAATCAGGTAAGTCGGTATTTGTGCCAGGTAATCGGTAAAACGCCCCTTGGCTTCAAAGCGCTGGCGAAATGCTGAGCGGGTAAAAAACTCTCCCAGACGTGGGACTATTCCACCGCCTATATATACGCCGCCAGTCGCCCCCAGCGTAACGGCCAGGTTACCTGCAATGGTGCCCAACATGGCGCAAAAATAATCTACCGTGCGTATACAAATATCACAACTGCCATCCAGGGCGCGGCGGGTAATGTCGGCGGCACTCATCTCTTCAACATCAGTCTGCTCATCCATTTGCACCAGAATACGGTACATCAATTCCAGCCCCATGCCAGAGATCAATCGCTCTGCGGAAGCATGCGGATATTCTTTCCAGACCTGGCGCAGGATTTCTATTTCGATTTCATTGCTGGGAGAAAAACTGACATGCCCGCCTTCACTCGATAAAGGCACCCAATGCGCACCAGATGGAATGATGCCGGATACACCCAGGCCAGTGCCAGGACCAATCAGACCTATGGCACGGCTGGCTTGCGGTTTGCCACCGCCAATTTGCACACGCTCATGCGCAGCCAGATGCGGCAGGGCCATGGCCAGCGCAGTGAAATCATTCACTACCACCAGATTGTCAAACCCGGCAGCCAGCCGCAAAGCTTCTATGGAAAAAGTCCAGTGATGATTGGTCATGCGCACCATATCGCCATCGACAGGATTAGCGATGGCGATGGCGGCATTTTTGACAGCCGAAGAGCAAACCGCAACGACTTCAGGGCTGGACAAATAAGCCGCAATGGCAGATTGCAGGTCAGGATAGGCATTGCAGGGCAATACCGCAATAGCGGTAAATTCCTGGCTATGCAGTTCCAGTGCGAAACGTGCATTGGTGCCACCTATATCTGCCAGCAAGCGCGGGGCGATACTGTCTGATTTTTTCTGATTATTGCTCAACATCTCACCATTCATATTTTTTTGCACCTGAATCTGCAGGCATAAGAAACCAGCCACAAGCAGATTTTATGTAGCAATACTACATATATCAACAATCCATGTCTAACAAATTTGCGATTATTGGGTTAAAATTTGAAAAAATGTTGGCTTAAGCCACAATTAAACCGGTAAAACTGGCTGTAAACTCGATTTTTATTATGTAGTCACACTACTTTTTAGTTTATGACGCATTCCAAATCGATATTTGCATAGCCGTTTTCTCAGGAGACTACTTTGCTTTTTGAACAAGTTACTACGCATACAAAAAGCCGCAACAGCTTTTTACTGGCCTGCCTCCTGACAGCTTATTCCGCACAGGCAAGTGCTTACAATAAGACGGGCAGCATGATGGCCGCATGTAATGCAAAACCGTTCGCAAGCACCCTGCTGCCATCCGCAATGGCAGAAAAAGAAGCCCGCGCCTATTGGCTTTCCAGCAAACTGATACGCTGGCCGGGCATGACCTCAGGAAGCAAAGTCAGGCTTTACGTATCTGCAAAAGGACAACTCAAACTCAGCAAGGGCAGCAAGCCACAGGGTTTTGACAAGATATTTACACTGAGCGAGCCAAGTACAGCACTGGACAGCAATGTAGCGAAACGCTACAACTTCACTGGGCCAGGCCAGGAGTATGAGCTTGCAGATGCTGACTTAAAACAGTTAAAGTCATTGCAGCAAACCCAGGCAATCATCGCAACAGAAGATAGTGAAGGCAGGATACTAGATTACACCAGCCTGCAAATTGCTGGTGCACTGGATGATTTGTACCAGGCAGCCAGCGCCCGGAATGATTACGGCGCAAGCATCAGCAAACCAACAACTCGCCCAGGCAACCAGACACAATTCAATCTCTGGGCACCTACGGCTCAGCAAGTCTCGGTTTGCCTGTACCCAGATGGCAATAGCAAGTCCAATGCCCAGCTAAGCATGCAATTCGATAGCGATACAGGTAGCTGGCACGTCGCAAATAAGACTGACTTATCCGGCAGCTATTACACCTACCTGGTCGATGTACTTGTACCCGGACAGGGCCTGGTACGCAATCGTGTCACAGACCCCTATTCTGTCAGCCTGACTACAGATTCGCAGCGCAGTTATATTGCAGACCTGTCTTCCAGCAAATTAAAACCCAGGGGCTGGGATGAGCAAAAACTGAGTGATAAAGTTAAAAACCAGACCGACATGCAAGTTTATGAATTGCACGTACGTGATTTTTCCATCAATGACAATACGGTAAAGCCGGAATGGCGCGGCAAGTACCTTGCCTTTACTGAAGCACATGCTAACGGCATAAAGCATTTGCAAGCCCTGAGTGCAGCTGGCATGACGGACATTCATCTATTGCCTGTCTTTGATTTTGCCACTGTATCTGAAGCCAATTGCAAAACCCCGGCCATCAAAGGCAGGGCAGCCAGCGAAGAACCTCAAAAACTGGCGACACAATATGCCGATCAGGATTGCTATAACTGGGGCTATGAACCCTACCACTACAGTGCGCCCGAAGGCAGTTATGCCACGGATGCCAGCGATGGTGCAAAGCGCATTGTGGAATTCAGGAAAATGGTCATGGCCCTGCATGCAACAGGTCTGCGCGCAGGCATGGACGTGGTCTACAACCATACCGCTGGTGCCGGTCAAACCACCTACTCTGTTCTGGACCGCATCGTTCCTGGCTATTATCAGCGCCTGAACCAGTTGGGCCAGATCGAACGCTCCACTTGCTGCGACAACACCGCCACTGAAAATCTCATGATGGCCAAGCTGATGAGTGACTCTGTCCTGCTGTGGGCCAGGCATTACAAAATAGACTCTTTCCGCTTTGACCTCATGGGCCACCAGCCCCGGCAAATCATGGAAGACATGCAGGCCCGCTTACTTAAAGAAACTGGCAGGCAGATACAATTCATCGGTGAAGGCTGGAATTTTGGTGAAATTGCTGACGGCAAACGCTTTGTTCAGGCATCTCAGTTGTCACTCAATGGCAGCGGCATAGGCAGCTTCAGTGACCGCGCCCGCGATGCCATACGTGGCGGCGGCCATGGCGATGCTGGTGAAGGCATAGTCAAAAACCAGGGTTACATCAATGGCCTGGCAAACAGGGCCGATTCCAGGCAAGCGCTGTTACGTGCAGCAGACATGATAAGGCTGGGACTGGCAGGCTCCCTGCGACAATTTCGCATGCAAGGCTTTGACGACCAAAGCAGGCAATTACAGGAAATCGACTACGCCGGACAGCCCGCCGGTTACGTCAGCCAGCCAGGCGAAGTGGTCAACTATGTAGAAAACCACGATAACCAGACCCTGTTTGATATCAATGTCTATCGCCTTCCCGTCACAACCAGCAGCGCTGACCGCGCCCGCATACAAACCCTGGCACTGGCAACAACCGCCTTCAGCCAGGGTGTGGCCTATTACCATGCCGGTGTTGATATCCTGCGCTCCAAATCCATGGATGGCAATAGCTTCAATTCTGGCGACTGGTTCAATCGCCTGGACTGGACCTACAACGACAACTACTTTGGCACTGGCTTGCCACCAGAAAAAGATAATGCCCAGTTTTACCCCTACATCAAAGTCCTGCTGAACAACCCGGACATCAAACCATCCAGAAAAGATATTTTGTTTAGCCGGGACCAGTTCCGTGATTTATTGAAAATCAGGTCCAGCTCCAGCCTGTTCAGAATGTCCAATATGACCGATATCGAACAGCGCCTGCATTTTTATAATACTGGCTCCACACAAAATCCCTTGTTGATTGCTGCACATTTGAATGGCAGGCAAATGCCTGGCGCAAACTTTGCATCCATCGTGTATTTCATCAATGTCAGTCAGCAAAGCCAGACGCTTGATGTACCCAGGGGAAACCAGGCAGCTTATGTATTACACCCGGTCCACAGAGCGGCAGAAGCAGCGGACCAGCGCGTCGCGCTAGAAGCAAAATACGATACAAGCCAGGGCAGGTTTACCATCCCTGCGTTGAGCGCCGTGGTTTTTATAGAGGCAGAGTAAAGCAAACCGGGCAATACCAGCCTGTTTTGGGGCAAATGCTTGCCATGATTTGATGATTTTGGTGCACACCTGTGCCCATGCAGACATACATGCAGGGACATAGTGTAGAAATTTGTTTTGGCATTCGTTTATTTTCGCGCAAACCAGCGCAAAAACATGGTTCAAATATTGCTTATCCATGCAAATATTTTTGATCATCCAATCAAAAAACTTGATCCATTTGGGCAATGCGTGCTTACAAACTAAGCATGGGAATTTATCTGGATAGGGCTCACATATGCTTGCTACAAAAAATATGAAAAGTTTTCGACCGAGAAACGCAAATTTTTCACCAACAGCGGTTATTATTACCGCCTTCATATTCTAAGATCGAGGAGACAGCCGGAATGGATTTTTCAAATCGCCAGCAAGAGCCGGGGAAGAAGTTTATAGGCATAGGGCTGGTAATCGCATTTCACGTACTGGTGGTATATGCCCTGG
>NZ_QJKB01000003.1:586253-613728 GCF_003201815.1 Undibacterium pigrum | reverse complement strand
CACCTTTAGTGTCATGCCTCAGCGGTGGGTGGTGGAACGCTCTTTTGCTTGGCTGGAGAAATGCCATCGCCTTTGGAAAAACTGTGAGCGGCAATCGAATACCAGCTTGCAATTCGTGAATTTGGCCTTCCTCACTTTGCTCTTGCGCCGGGGGTGATCAAAAAAGATCTCGAACAGGTTCTAAGAGCTAGACTTGATTGTCATGGCGCGACCAGTAAATGCGTAGCGTATTGCACGACTCACTCCGCTAAAAAGAATGCAGCCTTGCTCCAACAGCTTGGCAGTCTGCTCGGCAGGGGGCATTTGATCAATTGTAGATTGTAAGTGAGCGTAAATTCCAATGCCGCTCGTGGTGCAAGGAAATCAAATCACAAGTTAGTCTTGCTTTTAAGTTAAGCTTGGATGCGACATTTTGTTCGCTGCTTTACTTTGGCAATGCGATGATCGCGCCAAAAAAGATGGCGCGCAAATTAATTCGTGCCACTTTTCGCGCCAAATCGAAGGGACAAAACTCTTTGGTGCAATGTATGCAATTTTGAAGGTGATGCACTGTGATACGCAAAGCGGGCTAAGTACCCCGTCGCCGTCCGTAAAACCTATGGCCCCGGATTCAGTCTACCTGTACCCAGTTCGAGTGACCTATCGCCATGGTTGCCGTTGACCTTATTTATTCCAATGTGAAACATTGCCATTAGCACTGTCTTGGACATATGCGCTATACAGAGCAATAAAGTTCAGAGTTAAGTGAACAAAGTGTCGATGTTCATTTAACTTTGAACTGCCGAAACTGCTAAATCAAGGACTTACAAAACAGCAGGCAATTTAAGTCTGAACCATTTCTTCATTTAACTCTGAATTCGTAAGGGTTTTTTTCATTTAAGTTTGAACTTTGAGGAATGTTTAAAAACATCGAAAAAGCTGAACTCGCAGATCATTTGTGAAGTGTTGGTAAATAATTGCTTTACAAAATTTCTAGGCTTGAATTTGTATTGTCAGACGTGCCACAAATATATGCTGCGGCTTGACAAGGTATTAGGAAATGTTTGCAGGAACCTGCCGCCATTTATGGCAAAGTCGTTGGTGATATTGTAATTGTTTGGTGCGATTTTGTAGCTTAAGAAGTAGTAAATGAAGGCTACAACAGCGTTTCTTCCTCAGTTTCTTTGCTTGCACACTAGCCGCAAATTTTCTGAACCCTGCGTGCATTTTTTCATATGATCTGACGCGCTATCTAGTATCCGGCAAATTGTCGCCTTGTGTCGTAGCTTATTGATTTTTGTTGAAATGTTAATTTATTAATAAATAATTTAGCTGTTAGCGCGATAGAGAACTGGGTTTCGCTAGATTACCTTGGATTACTAGTACACATATAGTAACTCCGCTGTCGGTATGCATTCGAACGTCCAACAAGCTATCGAGTGAGCGAGGTGAAGTACTTTTTTTACCTGTGTCCAAGACACATAAGATTGCAGTTCGTTTTCCTTTGGCCACAGCGTAGCTTGCCGTTTGCGCAAAAAATTTTTCACACTCATCGACATTAGTTATTAAGCTCTTTTGTACCTTGAGTTCAATTGGGATTCCTCGGAACGAGAGATCGGTAATGCCACCAGCAGCATATGCATGTTCATCAAGGTCTGAGCCAATTAGGACGTTGCGGCGCATTTCTGAACGCACATGAATTTGGAAATCTGCCTCTGTCCATGTTCCGGAGAAATCTGCATCTTGCACAGATCTACCGGCAAGATTGCATAGCGGTGCCAATAACAAGAGAGTGTCTGCAGTCTCATTCTGGGCAATACCCCCTCTGCGGCGAAGTGCATCACGTATTTTGAATAGTTTTTTGTCCAAGATTGGATATCCACACACTTGAAACTTTGAAATATCTGTGCCTTCGATTAACAGAGTACGATGACCAACAATTGCAACTGGTTGTTCTCCTCGCACAGGTAAGAATTCAGCTGTGTACTTGAACTCGAATGGTCGGGCATGCATTCCTTGCGGCAGAAGAACAATAGCTCTTCCACGCTGATGCATGGTGTAGGGTGGTTTGCCACTTGGTTTGACAAAACTGAATGTAGGGAAATCATAAGTACTTTTAGGTTCAACCGATATTGGTGTCAAGCACAATTCCTCCTGCTCCGCAGGCCAGCGAGAGACGCGCACTTCGATCTCAAAGTCATGGACCTCTCCAGGAGCTAAATGCTGCAGCTCAATCGCGGCTCTACCATCGATTTGAAACTTAAGGAAAGCTACAGTCAAATCAACAGGTTCTTCCGATGGACGCTCTGGCCCAAACCTTTCTGCGGCCCAACTAGGCAGCTTTTCTGCTTCAAAAATACCTAAAGGGAGTGGCACTATAGCTACTAACTTTGCAATTAATGCGATTTCCGAAATGGTAGTAAGGCTTGGGATGGATGCTGCTGCTGCAATTAGGTCTGATGCTGCTGATTTCTCGCGATACTCGGTCTCCCACAGTATATACCGCTCATGTGCACTCCTGAGGAAACGATCAGCATCTGGCCCAGCTTCTAAAACCGCCTTACGCCAATGTACCAAGGTATCGATAATGCGAACCAGTCCAGCAAGTGCGGCATACGCATTGGCAACTGAAGTATTAGCGAAGTCGAGGGACAGTGAATCCAAGTCGAGTGCAACTTTGTTTAAGTCGTGAGGGGCAATTTCTCCTTTAGAAATTGCCCAAAGTGCTTCAACGACTTCACGACGCTGGGGAAACTGCTCAAAAAGAATTCGTCTTTTCATTTTACTCGCGGATTTGATTGATTTCAGCTAATGCAGCGTCCCAGGTTTTTGCAACAGACAGGGCTTCATCAACCTTTCCTTGTGCAATCAAAAATTCGAATTCTGCCTGGCAGCATTGCTGTTGCGAAAAGAGCCATGTTGTTCGCATTCGGGTAGTGGTTGGCACCATCTCTAGATGTGTCTGCGCAATCTCAAAGGCTAAACCCCATTCGCCATTATGAGTAAGAGTTTCCAAAAAAGTGCCGATTACCATTGGCTCTGATGGATGGTTTGCGACAACCTTTCTGATTTCTCCAATGTATTTTCCCACCATATCCTCAGGAATATTGCACACCAAGTCGAGCACATGTTCCAATCCTTAGTCGCTGTCGCAGTGCTCAAATAATCCGAAAACAAGTTCTGCGTATCCTTCTACTTCTGAAAAAGATTTCAGTAACCAAGAGTGACTATGCGTTAAAAGTAATTCAGGTTTTATCTCTTTCAATATCGCGACGAGAATTTTCCCTGAACTATTCTTGAATTGCTTGTCCTTACTTTTCAATGACGCATATACGTCTATACATGTAAGCAGAAACTCTTCATCCTGATCACGGCGATATACGACAATCAAATTGTCAAGCGCATTTAGGGCTTGTGATCGTGCGTGTTCAGGGAGACTCACATATTGAAGAGCGCGCGCAGCAGACTTATGTACGATCACATATGGGTCAAAAAGCATTAATAAGAAAGCTTCGGTAACTAAATCTGGTAACTCTTTAAAACGGTCAGATCCTATTTCCTTGATCGCCCTGGCGGAAGCTGCTCTGATCAAATTAGATTTGCCGACCATCGCAGCATAGAAGAATGGAAGCACTGCACTCAGCCCTGCACCCGTCTTCATCAGAGGAGGAAGTTCCTCAATGATTGCGGCTCTAAACCCCTCACTTAGCGAGTCAGATTTGCTAAGAAAATCTGTAAATGAAGCAAGACCACTAGCACCGGAGGCTGCTCCATTTATTGCCCACCTTACGAAGGATGCACGAAGGTACCAAAAGCTCCTTCGACGACTATCTTTTTCAAGCGCAGTTAATAAATTTTGAGAAAAAATAATAGATGATCGCTCGTTAAAGGTTTCCAACTTGGAGTCGGCCAAAGCAGCTGCTCCTAGTAGAGTATCCATTTGTTCGCAAGCAAGCGGGGCAAGGTAATCTGATTCATGCCGCAAAGTCCCGAGTATGACTTGGATAACGTCTTCGTTATCGGATGTTCCAGCCAGAGCTACGAGTCTCCGCAATGCTACACTACAGGCATTAAGAGGTATGGTCTTGGTCCCTTCTTTATCCCCTCGTCTTCTTTTTGCCTGAGAAATAACCTTTTCATAGACACCACTGAGACGTGATTCTCCTTCTTTTGAGGCTCCCTCAAAATAACGCATAAGCTCAATATCCGTTGAATCTGGGGCAGATATGAATACGTGAACTTGTGCTTGCGAAAGATCATGAACAACGTTCCTAAGTTCAGAGTCGCGACGAACGTCGATCAGAATGTCAGCTCTTGTTAGTCGCGTGATGAGGGAGCGACGCATGCTTGCAAGCAAATCCGGGTGATTCGGAGCGAGGGAAATAATGGCAAGCGCTCCCATACTCACGTGAAAAGGATGTGACGCAGAAAGCAGTTCCTCTATACCTTCAGAAACTTCTAAGGGGAATCGTTCAAAGATGCAGCGAAGCGGATATGGATTCTCATTTTTCTGGTCGTCAGAATTGAAAGAAGAACGGGGTGGGGAGGCTATAAGCGCCAAGCTCAGTACTGAGCCGCATACGTCAATAGCTTCTACATATGATACGTTACTAGTAGCAATTTCGGCCGCTAGATCAGGGACCCGGCCTTCAATTAAGCATCGCATTGTACAACGAGCCAAGCGTGCTAGATACAGTTTAGATGTTCCAAGAATAGTGAGACCAACTTCGTCAAACCAATGCTCATCACTCTCAATAAGGGAGAATAAATGTTCCGCCACCTCCAACGTTAATAACTCAGGTGCCAGACGTACGCTCTCAATCAATCGAAGAGCTGTAGCATTATCCCTAATCTCATCAAAAGCTTGCAGATCATCCACAAATGTTGCAACCGTGACAGATGATACTGCACGTAACGCAGCTCTGACAGAGCATCGTGAATCGTACGAGATCTGTTGTTGTTTTTTTAGTGCCTCATCGTGTATTCGAGCATTTTCGACTTCGTTGTCACGCCGAGCGATTAGTTTGGAAATATTCGGCAGACGTATAGGTAGGCGCTGCGAGCAACCAACGCAATGAGTGTCGTGAAAATGAATTGCTGAATCCTCAAGGAGCCAGGTAGCCATCCCGTTAGCCGACGCATGGTCGCACGCCATTGAATGATGTCCAATAGGTAGACCAGTTTCAATCTCGATCAAACCTATACCACCGTATTTTTCCACTCTCGCATGGCCGCACCAATTCTGAATCAGTTCCTTTGTATCAAGGTTGCGCTTACCTGCATCCATCGTGTTTTGTATATCCAAATCAGAGCTCAAACATATCTCCTGCTGTTATATGAAGTTTGATCCAAGAGTTACTTGTACTGTCGGACTACCTTGAATTCGTATTTCAAAAGAATGGAAGAATTACTGTAAGCTCATAGGAGGTGAGTAGAATGAATGTACTTAGCAAGTGGTGTAAAATATAACATTTATTAAGTATCAAAAGAAATAAATCTTAAATTCAAAATGGCCTTGAGCGATGATTCGTTTGGCAGCAACTAATTTGTGCTGGCGGGGATGCCTATATAAGAATCATCAACTAGAATAGAAAATTTTAGCCCCACGGCAACCGAATTACGCTTATCGGTTGGTCAAAAGCACACACATGTCAAAACTTGAATCGGAACTCGCTCAGTTACGTGCTGAAAACGACATGCTCAAGCGCTTGCTGGCTACACATCGCATCGCCATTCCAGGTGCTGTTGCAGATGTTAATCAAACAGGGTATTTGCATTCCGAAGTGACGATTATGGGAACGCTTTCGCCAGAGGCGAAGGTTAAATTGTTCCGCAAATTATTTCGTGGCCGGGAAGATGTGTACCCAGTGCGTTGGACGAGTACCCAGACTGGTAAGGCGGGATACTCCCCGGTCTGCGCCAATGAATGGCGTCGAGGCGTTTGCGAGAAACCGCGTATCAAGTGCAGTGATTGTCAGCACAGTTTGTATGTGCCAATGACGGACCAGGTCATTTTCAATCATTTGAAGGGCGAAATAACCGCTGGCATCTATCCTCTGTTAGTCGAAGACAGGTGCCATTTCCTGGCTATCGATTTTGACGACGCCGATTGGCGCGAAGACGCCAAGGCTGTGTTACAGACTTGTATTGCTAATGGCCTTCCTGCTGCACTCGAAATTTCTCGTTCTGGGGAAGGGGCGCATCTATGGTTGTTTTTTAATGGGGCAGTCCTTGCGCGCGATGCGCGTCGTCTTGGCACCGCGTTAATCAGCGCCACTTGTGCCCGGACCAGGCAATTGAAGCTGAGTTCATATGATCGTTTATTTCCTAATCAGGATATGATGCCTAAGGGGGGATTTGGTAATCTTATCGCACTTCCTTTACAGAAACTCCCGAGAGAATTGGGGCGTAGCGTGTTCGTCGACGAGAATCTCCAACCGCTGGCAGATCAATGGGCTTATCTAGGCAGTATTCAACCAATGCCTGTGGCTTTGCTGGAGCCAACTTTAACAAAATTGGTCGGTGATCGGCATCCTCTGGACATTGCCTACGCCGAAGTACCAGATGAAAATGCGGACACACCCTGGATCAAGGCGGCAAAACCGGATATCAAGCTTACCGGCACGATGCCAAAAGCAGTGGTCGCTACGATTGGCTACCAGCTATACATCGAGAAAGCAGGGTTGCCGCAAGCATTGATGAATCGATTGATTCGCCTGGCTGCGTTTCAAAATCCAGATTTCTATAAGGCACAGGCGATGCGTATGTCCACTTGGGACAAGCCACGCATCATAGGTCGTGCCGAAAATCACCCTAAGCACATTGCCTTACCGCGCGGATGTTTGCCGGATGCTAGTTCGCTCTTAAAGGCTAACAAGATTGAACTCCGGCTGACCGATGCACGCACAATAGGTGCCGCGCTCAATGTTAGATTCTCTGGTGCCTTGCGCGAAGATCAACAGGAAGCAATGAACGCGGTGCTACGCAAAGATTGCGGTGTGCTAGTTGCTCCTACTGCCTTTGGCAAGACAGTCACCGCCGCAGCAATCATTGGGCATCGAAAATGCAGCACGTTGATTCTGGTTCACCGGGCAGATTTGATGCGGCAATGGCAAGAGAGGCTAGGGAGTTTCTTGGACCTAGGGACGCAAAAAATAGGTTTGATTGGTGCTGGAAAAAGCAAACAAAACGGACTATTGGATATTGCCGTCATCCAGAGCCTGGCTCGTCGAGATGATTTACCCGATTTTCTCAGCCAATATGGCCAGATTATTATTGACGAGGCGCATCACTTATCCGCTGTCACATTCGAGTTGGTACTCCATCAGGCCACGGCACGTTATGTCCTCGGCTTAAGTGCGACCCCAGTTCGTAGCAACGGACACCACCCCATCATGTTCATGCAGTGCGGTCCTGTCCTTCATATTGCCAAGCAGCCTAGTCACGTTCCAGAACAATTGCTTGTCCAAGTGCAGCATTTGCCAGTTCCTGCAATGCCAGCGCAAGCAAGCATTCAGGACGTAATCCGACTCTTGGCGGAAGACGATGTGCGTAATGCTTGCATTGTTAGCGATGCGGTCACAGCGCTAAAACAAGGCAGGAAAGTGCTGCTGCTCTCGAAGCGGACAGAACACCTTGATTTGCTGCACGGACAATTGAAGAACTCGGACTTTCCATGTTTCTTATTGCATGGACGGATGAAGTCAAAGGACAGGCTAGCAGTAATTGCGTCGCTAAATGAATTACAGGAAGATACCCCGCATATTTTGCTTGCAAGCGCTCAATTGATTGGCGAAGGCTTTGATCATGCTCCTTTGGACACCATGATCTTGACTTTGCCAATTTCCTGGGAAGGCAGCTTGCGTCAATATGCCGGGCGACTGCATCGGGATCACGCTAAAAAAACAAATATTTTAATATACGACTATGCAGAACTAGGTCATCCACAGCTTGCGAGGATGTGGGAGAAGCGTCAACGTGGATACCGGGCAATGGGATATCAAGTTGAAATGGCTGGCCGCAGGTTGTGTTGAAAAATTTCTATGAGACTACTGCCGTACGTATTGACGATATCACCTATAGGTACTATATTTAGGCTCTAAAGTCATGCGAAGGTTCCACAGCCGATGCAAGGAACCACCCGCCAAAACGTAACTTTTGGTCTAGCTAGGTCTAGGTAAGAGATCGGACTGTATCAAGTAAAAGCCTCCGTTCGCGGAGGCTTTTACCCTTATGCGTTAAGAGCGGGTAGCATTGCAAAATCTCTTGGTTTGAAATGGTATTTTAAGGGTGTTGCAAATTAAAACTAAGGCGTGACATAATATACAAATAGGCATCTCCACGAGCTGCACCCATCCAAGAGCAGCTGCTATTTGGATTTAATAACCGATAGATAGATGACATTCATTGGTCTATGAAAGTGCCATCATATTCGGCCTTTACGTTCAATGACACTGATCAGCATTAAGTCTTAAGCCAAAAAACTTCAAGCCAAAACAAAACACTCAGCATGTAGACGCATTTAACCAGGCAATAGGAATTGTCGGGTTCCGTCACTATCTATGCGTACAAAATAAGCGTTATTGCACATCTTTAGCACGCCGCTTATCTAACTTTACAATTTTCTCGTCGCAATGCGTTGAGGACATAAACGACCTCAATACAAAAAAATGCGACACCCGAAAAAATTCCGGCACGCCTCTAATACGCAAGCCAAAAGTGTGCCTCTCTAGGTCATTGAAGGGAGCGCCGACATCTAGCTTTAAGCTAGTTAGCTGCGAATCGAATCTAAAGCTAATCTACATTAAATCAGGTTTGGTTTGTTCACTTCGATCAGATCGCAAGAAATATTTCACCTCTTTGCACCAACTAAGACGTTCACCACCCCCACACATCGAACAAAGCTTCGCATGACATGCGAGTTGATTAATTTTATAAGCGAGCCTTATGATAAAAAGAGAAAACTTTTCAACGACGCTCAGAGAGCAACCTAAGCGCCTTCCGATTCCAACAAGATATGGTTTTGCCCCAGAGGTCTGGTGTGAAGCTTTTGAAGCGCTTAACGACGGTAACCCGGAAGACGTAAATCTATTCAATTTAGGACTGGTATTTGGTCAGAAATCTCAAAAGGTTGCAAACAGCGTTAAACATATATCTTCCAGAACAAAATCTCATGGATTGCCAGAGCTTGCGCCACTGTTTTCTCAGCGAGCAAATGATGTCATGAGAATTGCCATGGAAAGTCATGCTCGTGCGATGGAAGATGCCGATGTTATTTCGCAAGAACAAATACGAGAAATGATGTGTTTCATCGATTCTGCGGGTAATTCAAACTCAGTACAGGTACCGATGGAAGCTGTTGTTGATGCCATCGCAAATGCGATAAAAACGCTGAAAAGAAGTGACGGATTTGGGGACTTAAATTCCAATGAAATCAATTATCTCGATATTGAGGATTCACTACGTAACTTGTTGAATTTAGCCCAGTACGACTTGTCATTGCAACGCATGTGGGATTCGGCAGTTTGGCTGCACACACAAGTTCAAGTCGATCCCCAGTCGGGAGAATATATGATCGACGAAACAAAAAGCGACTTGGCACGGCGTTTTGCAATCGATCTTTCACGCCGCCCGATCTACATGGCAAGGAGCTTTAAAAGATTTGAATTGTTGGAATCGATCCCTAATTCGAGTGATGTACTAATACCGCAAGTCATGCTCGAAGATGGCCATTTGACTGTGCGCGCAGTTCCTGCTTTCAATATGCCTAAGGAAGAACGTGACGCATTGATTAAGGCTCGTCATGCCAACGGATTATTGCAAGAAGGAATACTTCTCGATTTCGTCGAAACCGAGCATCCTACGGTTAAGTTAAAAATTTCTGAAATACTTCTTATTTGGGGCGAGCTTGCTTTGATAGCGCAACAGCTTTACTCGCTAGCGCAATCGCGTGATTCTGAAAAAGAAAAAGTAACGCTTACGACGGTACTCAATAGTCGGTTTCGGCTGACTGACATAGTGGCCGTGATCAAGAGCTGCGTGGTTCTTTCTCGTGAAAGAGTTGCTGAATGTATAGATTTTCTATGCTTCCAACCTACCAGGGAGGCGACTCTGTGGGGGCATCCTATTCTTCCTGCGGGGGACGACATATGTCTCTTTTGGTGGCCTTTGCTTGGCGTACACCACGCTCGGACTTTGTCGGCTTGGGCAAGGATGCATAAATCGCTTAGCGAGTCGTTTGAATCGAAGGGGGCGCTGAATGAAATAATGATGAAAGAAGAGTTACTCGCTGCTATTGAGAGAGGACCTTATCGAGAACACATCAGATATGTAGGATCAAGCCTTGATCCTAGACTGAAATCGGACGAGGAAATTGATTTTCTGATTCTTGTTGGAGACACTGCTTTCGTGATTGAAACTGCAGCGATTCCATCTCCGGCAGAAGCTTATGAAGTTCACGACACCGAAAAACGGCTCGATCAAAAGGCAGGTCAATGTACAAAAAAATGCGCTATCCTTCGGCAAGACTTGACTCAAATTGATGAATGGCAAGACGACCGCTTCCCAATTCGTAAAGTAACTAAAGTAGTTGGGTTGGTAGTAACGAATTCGTATTTGCGTGATGGCAACTATTCTGGGGATATTACCCAATGCCACTGGGACACACTGCTAAATATTATCAGTTATGGTGGAATGCTTTTTGGCGTGCTGCGCGATTCGCAGGAATTTACACTGAAAGCCGAGATAAAACCAAGGGCCGGTGAGTCTGTCGCAGATTCAATTCTGAATGCGTTGAAAAAATCACCCAAGGCTGAATTTTATGCTTCTTCCCTTACTTATACTGACATGTATATAAAGGGATATGACGAGCCTGATCAGGCTGGAATATACCGCAGGTGGAACATGGAGTTTCCTTCTCCAAATGACATTGAAGAGTTACTGAACAATTGTAGTTTTGGAGCGTCGCTCGTTGAAGTAGAAGATCCATCGTTGAGTCAGAGCTAAAAATAGTATGGTAAGGCCCTGCATGGCTTTTTTCTTATCGAAATTGGATCTTTATTTTTAGAGGCCGTAAGCCATGGAATTTATTAACACTTTAAAAACCACGTCCTATGGACGTGGTCATCGCCTAACTGGCTTTGCCTGTTAGAGCGAAAGGAGCCTGCTCAAAGAAGTATCTTTCGTGATGTTTGTCCCCACAACAATCAAGAAAGGAAACGAAAAGGAGCAGGTTTAAAAGAGCATCGCACGTAATATGGCATTGTCAATACCATTTGGTATGGGTGCCCAAATATCGATACCGAATATTAAGTGGTCCAATTGGACGAGAAGTGCAGAAATGTTTGATTGATGACATATAGTCAGCAATTAGGTTGTGAGATAGTGGAACTGAACGTGCAAGTTGATCATGTGCATCTATTGGTGAAAGTGCCGCCAAAGTTATCGATATCGGAATTGATGGGTGTCCTGAAAGGGCGTACGGCAATAAGGTTATTTAACGTATTTCCTCAAATGAGAAAGAAGCCCTATTGGGGGAATCATTTCTGGGCAAAAGGATATTGCGTAGACACGGTAGGGCTGGATGTTGAAATGATCCGAAAGTACGTCAAATTCCAGGAGCAGGAAGAAGCACGACAGCAGCAACTACAACTTTAAGAAATAGATAGCGAGCCTTCTCAGAGGGCTCGCACGTGTGTTCCCCTCTGGGGAGCAAAAAGCAAAACCACGTTCTAAGAACGTGGTTCATTTACTTGGATTTAGTCATGTGCTCATGATTGTTCCTCCATTGTGTCTGGGATTGATTTTCTTGATTAGGAATCGGATTCAAGAAAGAGGGCTTCTTGAAGAGCTTTCGTGTTTGAAAGCTCAGGTGGTGGTTTTAATCCAAGTGCGACGGCTATGCGGTGACTTTCACCACGTTTTGCCTTGGCCCTGCCAGAAAGCACTGCATATACCAGAAATGCGTCAAATTCATGGGCGCGTGCCCAATCCCCAATACAGATACCTTGCTCAAAAAAGCGTTGCTTGACTGCGTCTATAGCTGCCTGCGAAAGGTTCATGATCTAGATTTATTTAAATTTAAATGAGATTACATTTGGTTTTGAAAGAAATATTTAAATTTTTATCAGATTATTGTAAATGAATAATTTCGTCAATAATTCACTACAAATTCATTTTATTTGATTTTTACACTTGGGAAATTTTAATAGGTAATTAAATGCAAGTTAAATACTGATATCTGGTATATGTGTGTATGATTAATGTACGAATTATGTGTTATAAGTGTATAA
The DNA here is from genome assembly GCF_003201815.1 of Undibacterium pigrum. GTDB lineage: Bacteria > Pseudomonadota > Gammaproteobacteria > Burkholderiales > Burkholderiaceae_D > Undibacterium > Undibacterium pigrum. The sequence continues at coordinate 601,459 of NZ_QJKB01000003.1, read as the reverse complement.
GTGTTGTATGATTATTTGTATCTATAGGTTTATTTTTATGTTTAAATCAAGAATTGAAAGTGGGGAGAGTTGGTGATATGACTACAGATGAGGCGAATGTAAGTGTGGCGCAAAGGCTACTGGAGGAGCGAACACGACTCGAGTTAACACAGGGAGCGTTAGCTGAGCTTGCAGGTCTTTCAAGGGTAAGTATTGCAAAATACGAATCTGGCGGTACCTTGCCAAGTGCTGAAGCACTAATTGCCCTGGATCGTAGTGGAGTTGATATTCGCTATGTCTTAGTTGGTGTTTATTGCACGGGCAATAGAGCGATGCGGGATCGTTTTCGCATGGCATTTGAAGAGGTCGGGCGACAAGCTCAGGCCAATAAGGAGGTGCTTACCGATGAGACTCGCCTGGAATTGGCTTGGCGTATTTATGAAGCGTTAGAGACTTTTGAGAAATACAAGCTGGATTAGACCACTAAAGGGAGCATTAGTTTTTTTCCATAGCAGTCATCAGAAACGACAAAGTCACATTGATTCCACGGTAAGAGCCGACTCTGTAGACCGGATACGGGACGAAATCAATGTGATTGATTATATTATCTCCATCATACGCAATATTGTCAACCCATGGGTAAATACTGTCATGCGGGTGGCTACAGATACCCGCATGTTTGATGTCGCTATGTGGGGAAAATTAAGGGGGATCAAGTATTTAGAAATGATTTTGGAAGGCATCTATATTCTTTGCCATATTTCAAACAAGGTCAGTGTGCAACCGACTGCCTCGATGGTTCATGTGGATGATTACGATGCTATGACCGAAGAGTGTTCCTCCAGCATGGTTGCCGGCCAAAAGCGCTGCTGATATGAATTTGGTAGTATGACTGCCCCCAGTTTGCATTGGCCTTGATGGGGCAGGAGGGCAAGCGCCTGGCCACTGATCTTACGTTGCTGCCTTCCATTACTTTAAATGGTTTTTTCAGTTTCAATTTTCTGATCCGGGACACCTTCTTCAGATCCATTCACCTGCGATACCATAAGTGCTTTTGCTGCTGTATCTTCTGGCAATGTGACTTTTTCTTCTGAGTCAGTAGAAGCCTGCCCTGTTGCTGCGAAATCATGGTCAAAAGCGGCACGAGCATTGTAATTTAAAAATGAACTGAGAATAGCCTCCGCATATGGGGTTCTAATGCGTCGTTCTCTCGTGTACGGAAAAGATACATTGCTTTTATTTCCTTTGCCCGCTCGACCTTTTATTCTTTCGTTCAGAGAAAGGCAAACATAAGTCTCGTGAATTTCATTCTTTCCACTACCTTGCGGCGCTGCACCGAATCGATTCTTGGCGTCACTGAACAATTTTTTCCAACCTAGTAGATGGATCCCCGAAGGAAGTTGAGTTCCATGTGTAAAACTTATCTTCCCTTGGGTATTAAACACGGCAAGTCTGACGACCTCCAAAGAAACGCTGCCCCAATTTCGAAAATCGCAAACTAATGCGCCACCAGGAAAATCTAGGGAGTAGTAGAATGGCGCTTTATATTTTTCGTTCGTTCCGTCAACCTCAATGACCTCAACGAAAAATCCTTCTTTGCCTTTTGACGACCCGTCAGAGCGCACCATAAGATCACACGGCTGACAAAGCAGAATATATCTTGTTGGCTTACCACCTCCCTGAACATCCTTAATAAAGATGTCGCCACATGCAAGAGGCGTATGTGTCTTGTTAATGATATCTCCTCGAACCAACATCTCCTCTTGTCGCCACTTCTTAATCGGGCTATCTGCGGTTAAAACCGGCGCAACTTTGTCGCCAACTGAAATTTGAAGTTTACGTAGCTTATCCAACGTCGACAAAAGCTCTTGATTGTTTTCTATCAAGATGTCTTCTATTTTGCGCCGCTGTCCAAGGCCAAGTAATCTAAAAATTACATCAACTTCGGAGGCTCCCTCATTCAGAGAGTTCAGAAAAACAGACCTATCGATATCATAGATTGAGAGATTCGTTAACTCGTCAGCAGTGTTGTTCATGCCCACTTCCATTGCTCCGTGAGTCAAGTCAACCAAGCGAGTATGTAGCGATCGTAAAAGTGCGTGCTTTAGAGCTTCAGCAAAACTTGATTCAGGATCGTCATTTTCAGTAACTCTTGATTTTGCGAGAACATGAAATGAGCTACGGATGGGGGGAATGTTGCGAGTTGGGGTAACATTTAGGCGCTTGAATAGCTCAGAAAGAATCTCTTTACGTGCAGCATCTTCACCTTGAGGGTCTGTTGTATACGTAAACATTATGCAAAAATAATCTACACACGCTAACCCAGCGATTTCGTGAATAATCTCATCGCCAGCATTTTCACCAGCACTTTCTCGTGTAAATTGACGATCAACTAAAAACAAGCATTTGGAATATGCGGATTTTTCTTCTTTGGTGATTTCTTGCCATTTCTTAAGACAATGCTTAGTTACATTCGATCCCAAGGAATCTATCATTTTAACAAACGTATCTTGTGCAAGATCATGCTTAACACCTAAACCAAGTTCAGCCTTCAGAGAGTCGAGCTGTGTTTCAAACGTTTTTAATTTACCAGTATTTTTCCTAATATATTCGTCTACTACCCGAGACTTTACCTGCGGTGGCATCTTATCTAACGAACCACCAATGACGGTCTCCAATTTTCGGGGACCGTCCTTATGATCCAGAACTTCCTCAACCAATGAGTTTACGTGGCGCAAGTAAGCGTCATCTTCGACCTCTGAAAATCTGTCGTCGATCCAAACAATTTTCTCAATGCCAAGCTGCTCCAGTAGATTTTTTACCTTGTCATTTGTTGCCATCAGCTACCCCGCAAAGATCCACATAGAATTTAAAACGACGCCCGTAACTATTACGCTCACGACCAAGTGAGATACTGCAATTTTCGAATTTCAGGAGTTCTCGTACGATAAATAGACCAAGTCCTTGACCCTGTTCTCGTGGTTTATCTGTCACAAACAAATCAAATAACGTTTTTTCCATAGCAGGCCTTACGCCGCGCCCTGAGTCCCAAAAAGAGATTACCGTACCGGACAGCTCCACATGAACTTCTGGAGTAACTTTAAAATCACGTCCAAGGTTATCCATTAGCCAGTACTCGCTGTTTCTAGCTAGGTTGTCAAATACCTGTGTCAACCTACCTCTATTGATTGTTGCTGAAAAATTGGATTGTTTTTCAGGCGGAAAAACTTGTATCCCCAATTCTTTATAGCGAGCACTACGCAGTTCAAAAAATTCGCTAATAAATTCGACGATAGAAATTGATTCTTTCTTTTCTCGATACTGTCGTAACATTGGGTTCAAAGTACCTAGCTGCTTTCCAATTAGGCGAACCAGCGTTTTGGTGGCAGAAAGTTCACGGGCGAGCGCACGATTAGTTGGATGTGCATCTGGTTTGATATTCTCTATCCGAGTCAATCGACTTAAAATTTCCTCGATTAATCCATGTACGTCGTGAACGACGCCTTGCGCGACAAGTCCAGTAGCAACATGCTCGTAAACCTCTTCAATTTGCCCTTCTACCTGAGAGAATCTTTCTTTAATAACTTCGGCCGCCGAACTCGCATTTGTTTGTTGTTCTACAAGCTGAGGTGGCTCGCTAAGCCCAACTTCTATATGATTCTTAAGCTGGGTAAGGTGATCTTGAAGTTCCAGCGCTAATGCAGCTGTCTTTGGATTCGCTATTTCGCTGCTTATCTTTGCTAGTGCCTGCTTGGTTGCATCAAATGTCGCCATAGCAGCGTCGCGATGTTCTTCTCGCTTAATTTTTTGTGTTACGGTAGCACGTTCAAGGTCGACAATGTGGTTCAAGGCTTGTTCTGTTGAGGGCGTAACTATCACCCCATCCGCTTCAGCTTGTTTCGTCAAGAAGCGAGAATATGCTCTGCGCAAATTTTCCAGTGTTTGGTTCGCGAAATCGCGAAAATATAGCATTAGCGTGTAGAAAGTTTTCCATTCATTGTTGTCCACAAAATTTTCGCGATTTGAAGTTTCTTTTAGCTGAGAGTTATTCTCTGTAGTTATCGCGACAAACCCTAATACATTTTTTGGGCGCAACCCATAGTAACTGGATCCTGATGTAAAACTGTCGGCAAGTCTCAGCCAATCATTGCCAGTTCTCACCCTAAAACGGTCTCGAAAAATTGCGACTCCTGAAAGTTCTTGCACAAATTGTTTACTGACGGTGCTACCCGCTAAAATGTTTTGAAACACTTGATCATCATAGCTATATCCATACAGCTCACTATTAAATGGGCCGGGATATTCTGCTTTGGAGGCAAAGAGTGTCGATTGTTTATTTTCTCCAGTTTTTTGCGCGCGCCGGCCTCTCTTCGCCGTCCCTCCCCAAGGAATATCAACGTCATCCACGTTCATTTCAAAGTCAATGAACCAACCATCTTTTCCCCGTTTCAAGGAATCATATTGAGATACAAATCCTTCCTTTTCAAGAAATGCTAGTAACTTTTCTCCACTATCGGAAATAACATGCGTTTCAAATGCCTCGGTATCTTTTCCCTTAAAAAAATCGAGCCTTACTTGGGCATTCATTGTGATGGCGCCACTTATCCTCTCGGCATTTAGGGGATCAATCTTTTTTTCCTTCCAATCGCATTTGAAATGTGAGATCGCAACGCTTAATACTTGTGAGTTAAGATCAACGAGGTCGATAGGAGCACCATCAACTTCAATGGCAGGGAGAAAATTTTCAAATTGATTGAATGGCGAAACCATGCATGACATCTTCGCCTGCAATTTTTCGCGAGCTTCCTCGTGCTGCCAATGAGCGAAGTCATGGAGGCCAATAATTTCGACTTTGGTGCCAGTTCGTCCAATTGGATCCACTTTTCGCTCACCAACGGGAACCTTGTCCAAAGGAAGGCCAGATTTGCAATCACTCCACTTAAACCAAACTTGGGTCCCTGGCTCGTTCTCGGACGAATGTGTTGTAACCCGCAAAAGGTCCCCGAGACGCATAGAACTGACGCGACCTAGCCCCTTGTCACCCATGGGAAATCTTTTGTACTTTGGAGTAACAGTACCTTGTCTTTTAGCTTCTCGTTTGAGTGACAAACTGATGCTCAACCAACCTTGCCTTATTTGTTCTGCGGCCATGCCATGACCGTTGTCCTCAATACTGATGATCCCTTTAAGAGTCGGAAGTGACTTACCATTACCGTTCTCTGGATCTTCAGATTCTTCAAATACCGTATCAATGATAACGTTGCACCAGCTAGCATCGGCATCATAAGAATTTTTTAGAAGCTCTAGGAGTGCTTGCTCTGGATCAGTAATAAGCTCAGCACCAAGTTGCACTACGACATGCGCGTCGATTGTAAGATGCGCTGGTTCTAATTGAACCGTGGTCGGCGTTGATTCTTGTTCAGGAATTTTATTTTTGGACATGAGCAAGAGGTTTTTGCATAATGATGATGGTTTCTTTAGTCATCGTTTTTGAAACATTATTTCTTCTGGCCATTCGTTTTGAATGAATTGTTCGCTCAAATTGCGATGGCATGAATGCACCTCTAGCCGCGAATAATTCGAGCAAGATATTATCTAGTGGAACAGTCATGTTTGCTACCGTCCTGTTGCCCAGTGTCCAAACCATATGCCCACCTTCTTTTAAGCGCGACAGTAATGGTTCAATACAAGTATCCAAGTCGTAAAAGAATGATGCAACCTTCTTTTGTGCATCATCAGATTTTTTACCTAATTCATCATAAAGAGTGCAGAACGTTGGGGACATTTCGCGGATAGAGGCCGCCTTTTCGTGCGCTCCCTTCTTCGAGCCTCCTAAGCTCATCGAATCTATTGCACAGGTACTTTCGAGAAATTGATTTGTCGCATTTGCGTCGATATCTTCCAACGGTATCCAGTTCAAAGGAAGGTATGAGTATTGCCCATACGGGATCGTGGTTTGATTGTCTCCGTAAGGCGGAGAAGTGATTATCAGATCCGCCTTATTCTCTCTCAGAAATTTGGAAGGTAATTTTGTAGTATTGGATAGCTGGATATCAGTAGTGCCAACATACATACCTTTGTTTACAAGCCCATTTTCAGTTAACCGATCTTTGAAATCGCTTAGGTGACTAATGTTGTCTGCCAGCGTGTTTTCAAATACGCTTAGCGGATCTTTCCTCTCCTTCTGAAGGTCATCCGCATTTCTAATGTGTAATTTGAACGTTGATGTCCTTGAATTGCTAGTTAACCGAATAGTTTCGGCTAAGGCTACCCAAAAGAACCTCCGTGCCCATAATGATGGCTCACTACAGACTCCTCGGCGAATCCTAGACAGTTGAATGGATGCGTCATTAGAGAACCATTTTTCGCGTCCTGGAAAATTTACAGCAATCTGAGCTGATTTGTCAGCTCCGATTCTCTCAAATAAATACGTCGCTTTTTCTGCAATTGCCTGTACATGTAATGGACCACGCTTTGTTTTTGAAACGAGAACAGCAAGTGGATTAATATCATTTCCGGAAAAATCTAACCCTCGCAACATACATTCTCCAAGACTAGTTCCTGAACCTACGAATGGATCCCAGACATGTCTTGTTGTTGGAAATGCGGCGCAAATGTGATCAATAATCTCCCCCTGCATTTGCGGGACCATCATGGCGGGATATTGAAGGTAGGCGTGAGAGAATTCACGTTTCGAGCGACCTTGAAAAGACCAATATTCTTGGTCGCTTTGCTGAGGTGCACTTCCTCCCACGTCATTTTCCAGTTGCTCTGTATTTGTACGGTCCATGGAGCCAACACCTCTAGTAATTGTTCGTTTCAAATTTTGTTGACATCCTACCTATAATTTAAAAGAATTACCATGTGTGGGAACATTAATTTACGACTTACGTCTTTATCAATGAAGATGCCGACGTCTGCCAACATTAGCTTTGTTGACGAGTGGTACACATTGACAGCAAATCTCTATACGTAAATGCCACAACATTAAGGGGCTCGATGGGCATTGAACCCCTCAAAAAACGACAAATCTTAGTTCGCGATCTACAACAAAAGACGTGACTGGATATTCTTTATCGTAGTTACTAACTTTGGATTGATTGCTCCAAGTAAATATACTTAATTAATTGAATTTAATAAAGGTTCTCATTTTGAAATACATGAGTGAATTTTTATGATTTTTCATTGTTAATAATTATGCAATATTTGTGAGGCGCCTTCAGTTACGGTAGTTTTGGTCGTGCACGAATTCAAACTTAAATGAAAAAAATTCAAAGTTAAATGAAAATCGACACAAAGTTCAGAGTTAAGTGGATTTCGACAGGATTGTGAGCACTTGGCTGTAAAATCCCGTTCTCAGCAATCAATGCAAAAAGTCGCTTGCATAAATCACTGTTTTTTTATACAGTGCTGCAAATCGCAGGAAATTAAGCCTGTATTCCTTTTTCCACCCGCCGCTTATTGAATGAAAGAATGTATGGACGATAAGAAACCAGAAAATGCCTCAGAAAAAGCAAAGGCACTTGCAGCAGCGCTGGCACAGATAGAAAAGCAGTTTGGTAAAGGTTCGGTCATGCGTATGGCCGACGGTGAAGTGGTGGAAGAGGTGCAGGTTGTTTCTACTGGCTCTCTGGGGCTGGATATTGCGCTGGGCGTCGGTGGCTTGCCACGTGGCCGCGTGGTTGAGATTTATGGTCCTGAATCTTCTGGTAAAACCACATTGACGCTGCAGGCGATTGCTGAAATGCAAAAGCTGGGCGGTACTTGTGCATTTATCGATGCTGAACATGCTTTGGACGTTGGTTACGCTCAAAAACTGGGTGTGAATCTGTCTGATTTGCTGATTTCCCAGCCTGATACAGGTGAGCAAGCACTGGAAATTACCGATGCCCTGGTGCGTTCTGGCAGTGTTGACCTGGTGGTTATTGACTCAGTGGCGGCCTTGACGCCACGTGCCGAGATTGAAGGCGACATGGGTGATTCTTTGCCTGGTTTGCAAGCGCGTCTGATGTCTCAGGCTTTGCGTAAGCTGACAGGCAGTATCAAACGTACCAATACCCTGGTGATCTTTATTAACCAGATTCGTATGAAGATTGGCGTCATGTTCGGTAGCCCTGAAACCACGACAGGCGGTAATGCGTTGAAGTTTTATGCTTCCGTACGTCTGGATATCCGCCGCACTGGTTCTATCAAGTCGGGTGATGAAGTAGTGGGTAATGAAACCAAGGTCAAGGTAGTCAAGAACAAGGTGGCACCACCATTTAAAGAAGCGCACTTTGACATTATGTATGGCGAAGGTACTTCACGCGAAGGCGAGATCCTGGATCTGGCAGCCGATGCCAAGATCATAGAAAAAGCGGGTGCCTGGTATAGTTATAACGGCGAACGTATCGGTCAGGGTAAGGACAATGCACGTACTTATCTGAAAGAGCGTCCTGAGCTGTCATTTGAAATTGAAAACAAAGTGCGTGAACATCTGGGTGTGCCTTTGTTGTCAGCGATAGCGACGGCTGAGTAAGTTGAGGTACTGAGTTGAAGCGCTAAGTTTTAGCGTTAAGCTGCAGTACTGTCAGCACCGTAGTTTTGTATCATGCCGGTTGGTAGCTGCCAACCGGCATTTTTGCTTTAAAAGTATGAAAAAACCTACTATCAGCCTGAAAGCCCGCGCATTGCGTTATTTATCCATGCGTGAACATAGCCGCATGGAGCTGGAACGCAAGCTGGCACGCTATGCGGAAGAGGGGGATGACGTAGCTGCCGTGCTGGATTTTCTGGAAGCGGCCAAGTATTTGTCTGGTGAGCGGTTTTCTGAATCTTTGGTTAACCGGCGGCAGGCGAGGTTTGGCAATAACCGCATTTTGGCGGAGCTGCAAAGCCATGGTCTGGATGCGCAGGATATAGAAAACGTCAAGGAAGAGCTGAAAGAGTCTGAAGTGGAGAGGGCGGTTCAGGTCTTGCACAGGAAATTCCGGCACGCGCCGCAAGATCATCAGGAAAAAATGAAGCAGGCGGCGTTTTTGCAGCAGAGGGGGTTTTCCAGCAGGGCGACGCAGGCAGCGATGCGTGTGTCGCGGGATGAGGATGTGGAGTAACCGCATGCATTTAGCAATGTCGCCACGGCGCAGGTTCGGGCCTTGCGGTGTTTGTTCATCTTGGTTGTGGATCAATTATTTGCATGCACTCAAAAATCCTGGGTAAGATCCCGGCCGATTTGGCTCTAAGGGCTTAATACGATGGATTCCTGCCTGCGCAGGAATGACGAAGTGGAGGATATTCTTATTATTGAAGCCGGGATTTGGGCTGATAATCCGCAGTCTGGTGAATCCAGTACTTGCCTGCAAAGCAAAAACTTCGGCCCGAACTTTGAAACAGGCATCAGCTTGCGACATGAATATGCACGTCTTTCAAGTACGTACCAATATTGTAAGGAAAGACATTTACCTGATAATCGCCCGGTTTTCTTCTGCCAAACCACAAAAAACTTAATTTTCTGCTTAGATTTTTGCATAAGCATGCTCAGAAAACTGCTTAAATTGTAGTCATATGATGAGTTCGCGGCTGGTCTGTGCTAAACTCTGCTGGTTTTTTTGCAGGGCCGCAGGAGCGGCTGTTATCGTAGAAGCTGCGGTAACGACACGCAATTGTGGCTATTTATTCAGTAATTCCGGTTTAGCCGCCAGCAGGCATGATGCCCTTATCTTCGTCAATCAACAGACGCGCCCTGAAGCACACGCGTACTATCCAGATCGAAGCGTTCGCGCGCGATGATGGATTGTGGGATCTTGACGCCCGTATCACTGACTATAAGCCTCGCGATATCACCCTCGCATCCGGCGTGCGCCCGAATGGCAGCGCGCTGCATGATCTCAGCCTGCGCATTACTATAGACTTGCAATTAACCATCGTTGATGTGGAGGCGTCGTCAGATGCGGTCCCTTATCCGGGTTATTGCGAAGTCATTACTCCAGATTATAAAAAACTCATCGGTTTGAATTTGTTAAGACAGTTCCGCCAGGGCGTGAAAGAGCGCATGGCTGGTGTGCAGGGTTGCACCCATCTGACGGAAATGGCGCAAATTCTGCCGACTGCTGCCGTCCAGGCTTTTGCCGGGGATGTGATCGATACCCGTGATGGAGCGACAGATCGCGGCCAGCAGACGCAGCAACCTTTTCAACTTGATCGCTGTCACGCCCTTCGTATAGACGGGCCGGCGGTTGTTCAATATTACCCGCGTTGGGCAAAAGTATCGCCTGACGCGAAATCACCCAGCTAGTTTGTTTGTTTAATTATTTATACCTCAGTGTCTGAAGGGAAGTCGTATGAAAATTCATGAGTATCAGGGTAAAGAAATCCTCCGCAAATTCGGAGTGACAGTACCACGCGGTATTCCATGCCTGTCTGTTGACGAAGCTGTCAAAGCGGCTGAAACGCTGGGCGGACCAGTCTGGGTTGTTAAAGCACAGATACACGCCGGTGGCCGTGGCAAGGGTGGTGGCGTGAAAGTCGCTAAATCCCTGGAACAAGTGCGTGAATACGCTGACGCGATTCTGGGCATGCAACTGGTCACGCATCAGACCAGTGCTGAAGGTCAAAAGGTTCGTCGCCTGTTGATCGAAGAAGGCGCAGATATCAAAAAAGAACTGTATGTGAGTATGGTCACTGACCGTATCAGCCAGCGCGTGGTCTTGATGGCCTCCAGCGAAGGCGGTATGGATATTGAAGAAGTGGCAGAAAAACATCCAGAACTGATCCACAACCTGGCAATCGATCCGACTGCTGGCTTGCAAGATGCTGAAGCGGACGACATCTCCCGTAAAATCGGTGTGCCTGAAGGCTCTATCGCTGATGCGCGCGTACAGTTGCAAGGTTTGTACAAAGCCTTCATGGAAACTGACTGCTCCCTGGCTGAGATCAATCCTTTGATCCTGACTGGCTCCGGCAAAGTCATCGCACTGGATGCAAAATTCAACTTCGACGCGAATGCTCTGTTCCGTCAACCAGAAATCGTGGCTTACCGCGATCTGGATGAAGAAGATCCAGCTGAAATCGAAGCGTCCAAATTTGACCTGGCTTACATCTCACTCGACGGCAATATCGGCTGCCTGGTCAACGGTGCTGGTCTGGCGATGGCAACGATGGATACCATCAAACTGTTCGGCGGCGAACCAGCCAACTTCCTCGACGTAGGTGGTGGTGCGACAGCAGAAAAAGTAACTGAAGCCTTCAAGATCATGTTGAAAAACCCAGGCCTGAAAGCCATCCTGGTCAACATTTTCGGCGGCATCATGCGTTGTGACGTGATCGCTGAAGGCGTGATCACTGCATCCAAGGCAGTTTCCCTGCAAGTACCACTGGTTGTGCGTATGAAGGGTACTAACGAAGACATCGGCAAGAAGATGCTGGCTGACTCTGGCCTGCCTATCATCGCGGCTGACACGATGGAAGAAGCAGCACAGAAGGTTGTTGCAGCTGCTGCAGCTCAAGCTTAATAATCGCAAGGAACAGATATGTCCATCCTGATCAATAAAGACACTAAAGTCATCACCCAAGGTATCACTGGCAAAACTGGCCAGTTCCATACTCGCATGTGCCGCGATTACGCAAACGGTAAAAACTGTTTCGTCGCTGGCGTGAACCCGAAAAAAGCTGGCGAAGATTTCGAAGGCATCCCGATTTTTGCTAACGTATCCGAAGCTAAAGCAGCTACTGGCGCGACAGTTTCTGTCATTTACGTTCCACCAGCAGGCGCAGCAGCTGCCATCTGGGAAGCCGTAGAAGCTGACCTGGATCTGGCAATTTGCATCACTGAAGGTATCCCTGTCCGTGACATGATGATGTTGAAAGACCGCATGGCTAAAGCCGGCAGCAAAACAAAATTGCTCGGCCCTAACTGCCCGGGTCTGATCACGCCAGATGAAATCAAGATCGGCATCATGCCAGGTCATATCCACCGTAAAGGTCGTATCGGCGTGGTTTCCCGTTCCGGTACACTGACATATGAAGCAGTGGGTCAATTGACTGCACTGGGTCTGGGTCAGTCTTCTGCTGTTGGTATCGGTGGTGATCCTATCAATGGTCTGAAACACATCGACATCATGAAGATGTTCAATGATGATCCAGATACTGATGCTGTTATCATGATCGGTGAAATCGGCGGTCCGGATGAAGCGAATGCTTCTTACTGGGTACGCGACAACATGAAGAAGCCAGTTGTTGGCTTCATCGCCGGTGTGACTGCGCCTCCGGGCAAACGCATGGGCCATGCTGGCGCGCTGATCTCTGGTGGTGCTGATACTGCACAAGCCAAGCTCGACATCATGGAAGAATGCGGCATCAAGGCCACGAAAAACCCGTCAGAAATGGCGCGTTTGTTGAAAGCCATGCTGTAAGCCAGGTACTGTAAAGCTACTTAGCAAGAAAAAGAGTCGCAAAATTTGCGACTCTTTTTCATTTATGCCAGAGTTTATCGTGGATATCCGTGCAAATAGATTTCCTTAATGTTAAGCTTAAGTGTCATTAAGAATTCACAATTGAATTGCCTGTGAATGATGTGCAATTGAAAATAAAAACAAGAAGCTAATCAAAGGTAGCCTCAGGAAGAGCTGATAGCAAGTCAGGGACAAGCCAATAGCAAGTTAAAGCTAATTTGATAATAAGCCGATAAGCATGCGCAGCATCATCTGAAAACAATATAAATTTATACACTCAGTATCATTCTCAGCGTTTATTGATGTCATACCAGCGTGTTCTACAATTTGCCGCCCTTTCTGATACGGGCCTGGTCAGGTCGCACAACGAAGATGCCATCATCGTTTGTGCCGATTATGGCTGCGCGATCCTGGCTGATGGCATGGGGGGATATAACGCTGGTGAAGTCGCCAGCGCCATGACGGCACAAATCATTGCAGAATATTTATGTAGCAAGATGGATGCCATCTGGTTCCCGTCCATGGGGCCGCGTCCATTGGCAATGACACACTGGATTAATGAAGCCATAGAACTGGCCAACCGCAGTGTCTTGCATACAGCGCAAACCAATCCTGAATGCGCAGGCATGGGCACTACGGTCGTCGTGGCATGCTGTTTGCAAGACAAGTTGTTGCTCGCCCATGTCGGTGACTCGCGCGCTTACCGCTTTCGTGATGGCATTCTGACCCGCCTGACCCAGGATCATTCAGTACTGCAAGAGCAAATCAATGCCGGTCTGATTTCAGAAGAAGATGCGCGTTTCTCTTCTATCAAGAATCTCATCACCAGAGCCGTAGGCACACTGGACGAAGTGCATACTGAGTTGCATACTCACCATACTGACGAAGAAGATTTGTATCTTATGTGCTCAGATGGATTGACCGATATGCTGGAGCATGATGAAATCCAGAGCCTGATACGGATGTATGAAACCGATCTTGACCGCTGTGCCGAGGCCTTGATAGAAAGAGCCAAGGACAGGGGTGGGCTGGATAATATTTCCGTCGTGCTGTTCCGCCTGGTTGGCGAGAAAAACAAGTCCTGGTTGCAAAGAACATTTACCCGGTAGTTCGGGGATTATGAATTGATGAGAGATTTATGGCGAAAATTATCGTCACCTTTAATGGTCTGGTTCAGCAAGAAATCACTATCAGTAAATCACGCCTGACGATAGGGCGACGCCCCAGCAATGACATCGTCATCGATCACTTGACGGTGAGCGGTCAGCACGCCGCCATCGATACCTCGTCCAATGGCTCTTTCGTGCTTGACCTGGGCAGCACCAACGGCACCATGGTCAATGGCCAGCCCGTCAAAAAGCATTTGCTGCAAGATGATGACGTCATCGATATTGGTAAATACAAATTAAGATATCAGGTTGAGCAGTCTGGTAAGCAGACATTTGTGCCCCCTGCGGGCCAGGTCCAATCAGCGACTGCCGAGAAACTCAGGGCCAAGATCAAGGTTATGACTGGTGGTAATGCTGGAAAAGAACTCAACCTTGTTAAAGCGGTTACCACCATAGGCAGTCCTGGCACCCAGGTGATAGCTATTACCCAGCAGGGGAAAGACTTTGTCATTGCACAGGTTGAAGGCGATGCTGCAGCGACAGTGAACACGGTGTCCATCAAAGATAAGCCACATACCCTCAAACACGCTGACATGATAGAAATGTCAGGAACAAAAATGGCGGTGATTTTTTATTAAATCCAGCGCATGGAAATTTCGGTCTGTTTGCATTCAGTGAGAGTGTCGGGGTTTTCAAGGGCAGGTCGTTGTTATTGCAATTCATTGTCAGTGACGCCACCCTATCGAATTCGCTGGTGTTTGTATCAATAATCCAGGGATAAATGGCTGCCAGCCTTACTTCTATTTGATGGACGCGATCAATAGCCGTTTGCTGCCGCTCAGGTACGTTGACGGATGATGAGTGACAACCAGCAAATCCCACTCATCCCGGGGCTATCTTATCCGTGGTGAATATACATCGCACTTATTCTGATGGCCGCTTTTCTGAGCACGCTCTTCTATTTGGATGGCATACAGCAATTTGCCGGGCATTTAATCCGTAATCTTCATTTTTTGATCATAGTCCTGGCGCCAAATGTGAAAAAGTGAATTTTTTTTAAAATTTATATCAAGCATTAAAACAATTAATTACAAGACTGACAGACTTGTCGGTCTTGTTTGCGAACTGACATTGGGTTGACAATTTTTGGACGCGAAAAACATTTAAATTTTGACAAAAATCGTCATTTCCGGTGGTTAAACGTCTTGAACAGGACATGTGCACAGTAAAAAGTAGTTTTGCGAAACAATCCATGGATGGCACGCGCATTGCTTAGTGGATAGTGTATTTCCCGAACTTAACTTTAATGGAGTATTCCAATGAAAACCATGTCCAAACAGATGCAACGCGGCTTTACTTTGATTGAATTGATGATTGTTGTGGCAATTATCGGTATTTTGGCAGCGATCGCTATTCCTCAATATTCTGACTACACATCCCGTACACGTGCTGCTGGTAGCCGTACTGAATTGAATAGCCTGGTTACTTCTATGTCTTCTTGCTATCAAGATAACAATGGTACATGGACTCAAGCTGGTGGTACAGACTGCTTTACTACTGGTCAGAATGGTATCCCTGTTGTTGCAACTTCCAAGTTCTTGCCTAACATCCCAGTTCCAACAGCAGGTCAAGTTGTCATGACTTCCGCTGCAACAACTACTGCTGGTGCTGTGTTGACTGGTACATTGGT
>NZ_QJKB01000003.1:0-586154 GCF_003201815.1 Undibacterium pigrum | reverse complement strand
GTTCTTGCCTAACATCCCAGTTCCAACAGCAGGTCAAGTTGTCATGACTTCCGCTGCAACAACTACTGCTGGTGCTGTGTTGACTGGTACATTGGTGCCATCCACAGTATCCAATCAAGCTAACATGGTCTGGACAATGACTGGTACAGTTTGTAGCGCTCAGCGTGGTTTGAAACCAGGCCAAGGCGGTTGCCAATAATTTAGTTTGTTCCAAACTAAAAAGCCCTTCATGTATGAAGGGCTTTTTTTTGCTTTTGATAAAAATGTAGATTCAGACATTGAGACAATTATTTGCAGCGCCAAAATGGAAGTGACAATTTTTGGAAGTTGAAATTATTTTAATTCTGACGGAATTTGTCATTTTCGTTGCCTCTTCAGTACATGCATATAGTTATGAAGTAATTTGAAGGCGCTATTTGCTGTTGGCACAGCTATTGCTTTGTGGATAGTGTAGTTCCCAAATTTAACTTTATTGGAGTATATTCCTATGAAAACCACGTCCAAACAGCTGCAACGCGGCTTTACTTTGATTGAATTGATGATTGTTGTGGCAATTATCGGTATTTTGGCAGCGATCGCTATTCCTCAATATTCTGATTACACATCCCGCACACGTGCTTCTGGTAGCCGTACTGAATTGAATAGCCTGGTGACTTCCATGTCTGCTTGCTATCAAGATAATAACGGTACATGGACTCAAGCTGGTGGTACAGACTGCTTTACTACTGGTCAGAATGGTATCCCTGTTGTTGCAACTTCCAAATTCTTGCCTAACATCCCAGTTCCAACAGCAGGTCAAGTTGTCATGACTTCCGCTGCAACAACTACTGCTGGTGCTGTGTTGACTGGTACATTGGTGCCATCCACAGTATCCAATCAAGCTAACATGGTCTGGACAATGACTGGTACAGTTTGTAACGCTCAGCGTGGTTTGAAACCAGGCCAAGGCGGTTGCCAATAATTTGGTTTGTTTCAAACTAAAAAGCCCCTCGTATATGAGGGGCTTTTTTTATGGGCTAAAGAAAGAAAAGTATTGATCAACATGTCTGGTATAAAAATTGCTCAGACGATGTGAGAATGGGGTTTTACATAGCCAATTCAGTACGTACAAGACCTGGAACTTTCTTTGCAATGGAAAGAAATGTATGCCTCTTTTAGCTGAAATGAATGTTGCTGATGATGATAAAAACACCATCTGAGTAAGATCGACGCGCATTTGTCCGGCAATACTATCGCGGTAGAAATACTCTTTCAATTGATGCTTGTTATGCCTGCAGACAATAGTTTACTGAAAAATGATGGCATCTTGAACAAGAGGTTTGTATATGTTGAAGCGGTTTTCAGGGTGTGTGCAATGACACAACCATGAAGGCAAGCTTGCAAGTATTTTTCTATTGATTTGAAGCTCAAATAAATTAACTTGTAAATTATTATTGAAGATGATGTTTCTCAGGGAAACGATCTATTTGAGCACTGGGTCTGCAGTAATTTTTCCAGGAGTATTAAATGAAAATTTTCTATAAACAAATGCAACGTGGCTTCACCCTGATAGAGTTGATGATTGTTGTTGCGATCATCGGTATTCTGGCTGCGATTGCAATTCCGCAGTATTCAGATTATGTGTCACGTACACGTGCTTCAGGTAGCAGGGCTGAATTGGGCAGCCTGGTGACTGCGATGACCTTTTGTTACTGGGATAATAGTTCGAACTGGGCTAACTGTACAACGGCGGGAGTGAATGCTATCCCCGTGGTTACAACATCAAAGTTTGTTGCTGCTCAACCCGTCTTGGGGGCTGGAACTATTGCACATACCAGTACTGCGACCGAAAGTGGTACTGCTACGCAGTTAACTGGGACCCTGACTGCATCGACGGTAAGCAATCAGGCCAATATAACGTGGTCTTTCGCAGCAGGCGATACTATTTGCAATGCTCAGCGCGGATTGAAGCCAGGGGCTGGTGGTTGTCCTTGAACGGTATTCCACAGTGCTTGCTAATCTTTCATATGCTAGTTGTGTCCGCCTGAAACAATCATTCTTCAGGCAAAAATCGATTTGTGTACTTAACTGCACGGGAGCAAGCATGGGGCTGCTAATGCTTGATTCTCAATCTCAGGCTTTTTATCCCGAAGTTTGTCATTTTGCAATGACGACTGACAAGCTCCCGTCCTTCTGATTGTGCAATGCTGATTGTGGTTTTTCTTCAGCTTGGGGAGCATCTGGCATTTCCGACGATGTTGTCAAACTTCTTCGGCCTGTCGGCATCTGCCTGTGTCGAAACTTGCGTAGTCAGGAGCTGTCATTTATTGTCACATAGAGCGTCGTGATGGGAGCGTTGCGGAGCGATATGCCTGCAAATCGTTCACTGATACCTGCAAAACATGCGGCCTGTTACCAGGCCAGGTTTTCCATCCAATTGCGCATTAAAAAATATGTCAGCACAGGCTGTAGGAGCAAATGCGTTTTTATTCAAAAAATGTTAACTGACAGAGTAAACTGTTTCCTGTCCAAAAAGTGGACGCACAGTTCGCCATTTTGTGAACTTAGATATTTTAAAAATGAGGAGTTCATGAATGCTGAACTGGTTCAAGAAGTATTTTTTTCCCACGCATCAAAAAACACTCGGCAACAAAGAATATAAGCAGGGAAATGATATTGCTGCCATAGAAGTAAATGATGCTCATCAGACTGGCCCGGAACAGTTGGGAGATATCAGTTTCAAAAGCGGTGATCTGGTGGCTGCCTCCCAGCATTTTCAACTGGCTATTTCAGCAGAACCCGGCAGGGCCATTCTCTTTAATAAGCTGGGTGATGTTTTTTATGAACAGCAAGATTTTACCCGGGCTGAAGTTCAATATCGCCTGGCGCTCGAGCTTGATGCCAGTTACCTGGAGGCGAAAATGAATCTGGGGTTGGCCCTGGATGCGCTGGGACGCTTTCAAGACGCATGCTCTTGCTATGAGCAGCTTATCCAGGCACAGCCAGACAATTATTTTGCCTACTTCAATCTCGGTGTCACATTAACATCGCTGGGACACGTTAATGATGCGAAAACGGCTTACTTTAAAGTATTGGAAATAAAGCCAGGCTTTAGCCATGCACATTACAATCTGGCGATTTTGTTTCAGCAACAGGGAATGGGAGCTGAAGCAGAAGCACATTATTTGAAAACTTTGTCTGGTGATTCCGGGAATTTTACGGCTTGTTGCAATCTCGGAAACCTATACCTCCAAAATGGGCAACTTGAACTCGCGCGTGAGAGGTTTTTGCAATCCTTGAGTATCCATCCGCAACATGTGGAGTCTCTTCATAGTCTCGGCCTGATAGCCCTCAGGCTCCATCAAGGGGAGGTGGCGCAAAGTTATTTGAAACACGCCCTGGGTTTGAATCCGCGATTTGCCGAGGCCATGGTCAGCCTGGGCGACGCCTATAAATTGCAAAACCTGTTAAGCGAAGCTGAAGCTACATATCGCCAGGCCATTGCCATTGAGCCAGGCCTGGCAGGAGCGTATTGCAATCTGGGCGTTACTCTGCATGAGAGCAGGCGCTATGGAGAAGCAATTGCCATTTATCAGCAAGGTATTGCCAATGATATCCACTCGGTTATGCTCTACAATAATCTTGGTAATACTTTTAGCATGATCAATCGTTTTTCTGATGCAGAAGCAAGCTATGCAAAAGCCTTGCAACTTGGTGATGGTACGACGGAAACTTATTCAAATCTGGCAGGATTATTTGCCGTGCAAGGTAAATTGGAAGATGCTGAAAAGAGTTATCGAAGTGCTGTGAATCTGGATGCTGGTTATTCTCAAGCGTATAGTAATTTGCTTTTCATGTTCAACTACGATCCTGATCGTAATGCTGAAGACATTTTTACTGCATATCAGGAGTATGAACGAAGATACGCACTTCATTTTAAAGACAGTTACTTGCCCTTTAATAATGACAAAAATCGTCAACGACGACTAAAAATTGGCTATGTATCACCAGATTATTGTCGCCACCCTGTTCAATATTTTTTTGAGCCCCTGATTAGCCATCACAACAAGAATTTGTTTGAAGTGTATGCCTATGCTCAATTAAGTGTGGAAGACAAGGTGACTGAAAGATATAAAACATATGCGGATCACTGGATAGAAACAACTGGCCTGAATGACGAAAAGCTTGCTGAGCGCATCCGCAGCGATGGTATAGATATCTTGATTGATCTTGCTGGTCACACTGCCAATAACAGGCTGCCTGTGCTGGCACGCAAACCGGCACCAGTGCAAGTATCCTGGCTGGGCTATGGCTACACAACAGGCCTGACTGCCATTGATTATTATTTTTCAGACTATGTAAGTGCGCCACCTGGTAGCGAGCATTTATTTGCCGAGCAAGTGTGGCGACTCAATACGCCAGTCAATGTTTACCGGCCTGCTGAGGGCATGGGGGAGGTCAGTGCCTTGCCTGCACTGACCAGTGGAAATATCAGAATAGGTACCCTGACCAGATCAATCCGCATTAACTATAAAACCATCAGGGCATGGGCTGCGATATTGAAACGTGTTGATAATGCAGTACTCGTTGTCGACAGCGCGAATTATCAGGATGCAGAGTTACGTCAAACCTTGATCAATAAATTTGCGGCACACGGTATAGAGCCATCCCAACTCGATATTGGTTTTCACAGCCCACCCTGGGATACCTTGAGGTCGCTAGATATAGGGCTGGATTGTTTTCCGCATAATTCTGGTACGACGCTTTTTGAAACGCTATATATGGGCGTGCCCTATGTGACTCTGGCGGGGCGTCCTAGTGTGGGTCGTCTTGGAAGCAGTATCCTGACAGGGGTTGGACATCCCGAATGGATAGCGAATACTGAAGAGGAATATGTAGACAAGGTAGTGGTTCTGGCAGAGGATATTCCTCGCCTGGCGGAGATCAGGTCTGGCTTGCGCCAGCAAATGCAAAACAGCGCCCTGATGGATGAAACTGGTTTTACCCACGAAGTCGAGGGTGCATATCGTGCCATGTGGGAAAAGTGGTGCGATGCTGAGCAATGAAGCAGCCTGAACAGGATAAAACCTGATCAGGCTGAAGAGAAAAGCGTTGAGTGAAAACTTAAAAGCCCAGCGCAGCACCATCCGGGTTGCGCGGGTCAGAATAGCCTGCAAAGCCTTGCTCCAGCACCTGTATGGTCTGGGTTTTGCCCAGGGTGGCAGCAGGGCGCAGTACCTGGCCTTTTTGCTCCAGCAGGCGCAGGGTATCGATGCTGATACCTTTTTCAAAGCGTAATTGGTCTGGCATCCACTGCTGGTGTATGCGCGGCGAGATAGTAGCCTCAGCCACGTTCATGCCATGATCAATGACATTCAGGATGGTTTGCAGGGTCGTCGTGATGATGCGGCTGCCACCGGGGCTGCCGGTCACCAGGAAGGGTTTGCCACCCTTGAGCACTATCGTGGGTGACATCGAGCTTAAAGGCCGCTTCCAGCCCTGTACGGCATTGGCATCGCCCCCCAGCAAGCCAAAAGCATTTGGTACGCCGGCCTTGACCGAAAAATCATCCATTTCATTATTTAGTACGATACCTGTGCCGGTGGCAACGATGCCGCTGCCAAAGTTCAGGTTCAGGGTATAAGTCGTGGCGACGATGTTGCCGAATTTGTCGGCCACACTGTAATGCGTAGTCTGGTCGCTTTCATAAGGCAGGGGTTTGCCGGGTTTGATTTCGGCAGAAGGGGTGGCGCGGTCTGGCTGTATTTTTTTGACCAGTTCATCTGCATAGGCGCGTGAAGTCAGACCCTTGAGCGGCACCTTGTAATAATCAGGGTCACCCAGAAATTCAGAACGGTCAGCATAGGCCAGCTTCATGACTTCGCTGAGCTGGTGCAGGGTTTGCGCGCTATTGGCGCCCTGTTCTTTCAGCGGATAGTGTTCCAGCATATTGAGCATCTGGATAATATGTACGCCGCCAGAGCTGGGTGGTGGCATGGAGACTACTTCATAGCCGCGATAATTGCCGCGTACGGGGATGCGTTCCACAGCCTTGTAATTCTTCAGGTCGCTGGCAGAGATCAAACCCTGGTGCTGTTGCATCTCGGCGACGATTTTTTTTGCAATGGCACCTTCATAAAATGCGGAAGGGCCTTGCTCGGCAATCAGGCGTAGTGATTGCGCCAGGTCTTTTTGCAGCAGGCGCTCACCAGCCAGCATGGGTTTGCCATCCTTGAAAAAAATCGCCCGGCTGGCTGGCCATTTACCCAACTGGTTTTTGCCAGAATCTATCAGTTCTGCCAGATGCGGGCTGATCTCAAAGCCTTGTTCCGCCAGACGAATCGCGGGGGCGATGACATCTTTCCACTTCATGCTGCCGTATTTGCGCAAGGCCAGGTCCATGCCTGCCACCGTGCCAGGCACGCCAACTGCCAGATGGCTGTACAGGGATTTGCCTGAAATGACTTTGCCATCAGCATCGAGGTACATGTCTCTCGTGGCTTTTTCCGGCGCCAGCTCACGGAAATCCAGGGCGATATCCTTGCCTGACTTGCTGTCGTGAATCACCATGAAACCACCGCCACCGATATTGCCTGCATTTGGCAGTACTACTGCCAGGGCAAAGCCAACTGCTACCGCCGCATCTACCGCATTGCCACCGCGCTTGAGTATATCGAGGCCCACTTGGGTAGCCAGTGCCTGCTCGGTTGCCACCATGCCCTGTTTTGCATAGACCGGGCTGATGATGGGGTAGCTGGTGTCGTATTTGATGCCAGCAGCAAGTTGTGCCTGACTGGCTGGAGTGACAAGGCTAGCACACAGGGGGATGAGCAGACTGAGGCAGAGCTTGCGACGAAACAGGGAGGGAGAGGGCATGCGAATAACTCCGGAAATCAGCGATAGTCGAAATAGTAATATCTATTCTCGCATGGCGCATATGCAAACTTTCCTGCATTTAAAAAAATAAATCAGGCTTCTAAGGGCGATTGTTAAGGAGTCGTTAGGCGAGTGTTGTTTTCGTTAATCGACCACCTCAGTATTGGGCTAAATAATTAGGACTTACGAAAAATCGTTCCAGCAAGGCGTAGCGACGAAGACAGTACTTTAGTACGGCTAGGAGCTGCAACGCAGCTGGGGCGGTTTTTCGTAAGTCCTAGTAAAAAAGCCGCCCGAAGGCGGCTTTTATTCAATTCGCATAAATGCGAATTATTTTGCTTCAGCTTCTGCAGAAGTTGCGCCAGCTGGCACAACTGCGATAGCAACAGTAGCGTCACCACCGTGTACAACAGCTGTCACGCCTTTTGGCAGTGTCAGTTGAGATACGTGGATGGATTGACCAGCTTCCAGTTTGGACAGGTCAACTTCAACGAATTCTGGCAAGTCTGCTGGCAAGCAGGAAACGTCCAGTTCAACAGCAACGTGGCTGATCACTGCGGAAGACAGTTTTACAGCTGGGGATACGTCAGCGTTGATGAAGTGCAGAGGCACTTTAACGTGGATTTTTTGGTTAGGATCTACGCGTTGGAAATCAGCGTGCAAAACCAGTTGTTTGTATGCGTGGACCTGGAAGTCGCGCAACAATACTTTTTCTGATTTGCCATCAACTTCCAGGTCCAGAATGGAAGAGTGGAATGCTTCTTTTTTCAATGCGTGGTACAACGCATTGTGATCCAGCGTGATGGCGACTGGTGCTTCTGTGCCGCCGTAGATGATGCCAGGTGTTTGGCCAGCAAGGCGCAGGCGGCGGCTCGCTCCGGTCCCCTGTACATTGCGTGCAAATGCGATAACTTTCATGGTGTTACTCCAAAAAATGCAAAACATTGATTTGTTTTGCGGTATTGAACCCCCGCGACCAGGGGCCCAGAAAATAGCCTTGCCATCAAGGAGATGGCAGGGCCGGAAAAAAATTAGTCCGTGAACAGGGAGATGACAGATTCGCCCTTGGTGATGCGGCGGAAAGTCTCAGCCAGCAGGCTGTCACAAGACAATTGACGAATCTTGGGGCAGGCGCGCGCTGCTTCAGACAGCGGGATGGTATCAGTCACGACCAGTTCATCGAGTGGCGATTGCGAAATACGTTGTATCGCAGGGCCGGACAAAACAGGGTGAGTACAATACGCCAATACCTTCTTGGCGCCGCGTTCTTTCAATACTTCTGCTGCTTTGGTCAGTGTACCGGCAGTGTCTACCATGTCATCCATGATGACGCAGTTACGGCCTTCAACTTCACCAATGATGTTCATGACTTCAGAGACATTCGCTTTTGGACGGCGTTTGTCGATGATGGCCAGATCGCAACCCAAGCGTTTTGCCAGCGCGCGGGCACGTACCACGCCGCCTACGTCAGGGGAAACAACCAGCAGGTCGTCGTAATTCTTGGCAACCAGGTCACCCAGCAAAATTGGTGAAGCATAAATATTGTCGACAGGGATATCAAAGAAACCCTGGATTTGGTCAGCATGCAAGTCCATGATCAGGACGCGACCAACACCGGCTTCTTCCAGCATATTGGCAACCACCTTGGCAGAAATCGCCACACGCGCAGAGCGTGGACGACGGTCCTGACGGGCATAACCAAAATAAGGGATAGCTGCAGTGATACGACCGGCAGATGCGCGTTTCAGTGCATCAACCATCAACATGATTTCCATCAGGTTGTCGTTGGTAGGAGCGCAAGTGGATTGCAGAACGAAGACATCTTTACCGCGGACGTTTTCATTGATCTCGACCATCACTTCACCGTCAGAGAATTTGGAAACGTCTGCCTTGCCCAGAGGGATGCCGAGTTGTTTGGCGACACCGGCAGCCAGTGCAGGATTGGCGTTGCCAGTGAAAACCATCATGTTGTCATTTGCGCGCGCATTTGCCATGGCTGGGACCTATCGGCTGAGAATTTTGTGGGTCTGGCTTATTTTGCATGGGTTTTACACAAAAGAAGCCGCTGATAAAACTGAAAAAGCCGCCGCACAATCTATGCGGCGGCTTTAATTTAATGGCAGGGGAAGAAGGATTCGAACCTTCGCATGCCGGAATCAAAATCCGGTGCCTTAACCAGCTTGGCGACTCCCCTACACAACCGTTTTGCCTGTTTCCAAGTTCGCCGCTATTTTAGCGTTAAACCGGCTTCAAGCCAAATATTTTTCGATCCCAATTTCTGCGCCATCGGGTGGCGACTCAGTGCTTTTGCTTTCCATGATACCCAGCGATCCGGTACTTGCTTTAACACTTGTTCAGCTGCTGATTCTTCAACAAAAGCACAAAAAACGCAAGACCCTGATCCTGTCATCTTTGCATCGCCGTATTGTGAGAGCCACTGAATGGCTGCATCAACTTGCGGAAACAATGCGCAGGCAACTGTTTGCAGATCGTTTTTCCAAGTTTGCTTTGCATCACCAGGAAAGTCCGCTATTCTGACGGGCTTTGTGTCTCTTGTCAACTCCTTTGCCGAAAAAATTGCAGGCGTGGGGACTTGCACGCCCGGTTCCAGCACCACAAACCAGACGTCTGGCGTAGTCAAAGCCTGCAATTCTTCGCCCACGCCCTCGGCAAAAGCATTTTCACCAAACAGGAAAAAGGGCACATCTGCCCCCAGTTGCAGGGCCAGGCGCATCAATTCTTCACGCTGC
This sequence comes from Undibacterium pigrum, assembly GCF_003201815.1. GTDB lineage: Bacteria > Pseudomonadota > Gammaproteobacteria > Burkholderiales > Burkholderiaceae_D > Undibacterium > Undibacterium pigrum. The sequence continues at coordinate 576,549 of NZ_QJKB01000003.1, read as the reverse complement.
AAGCCGGTTTCCCACAAATGATTCAGGGCCAGCAAGGTGGTTGCCGCATCGGATGAGCCGCCACCCACACCTCCGCCCATGGGCAGATGCTTGCGCAGTGTCAGATTGGCACCAAGCTGGCAGCCGGTATGCGTTTGCAATAGCCTGGCTGCACGGACGATGAGGTCGCTGTCGGCAGGCACGCCTTCTATATCATTGGTGCGGCATATCTGGCCATCTTCACGCACTTCCACATCCAGGTAATCACAACGGTCTATCAGCTGAAAGGCTGTTTGCAGCAAGTGATATCCATCGGCCCGGCGGCCAGTCACATGCAGGAAGAGATTCAGTTTGGCCGGGGCCGGGCAATTATCGAGTCGTCTCATTTCCATTCATTCACCACGATACGGATGGAAACATCGCCAGCCTGCTCGGTATATCTTTGCAAGTCCAGGCGCTTGGGGAAGGCAGGCTGTTCATGCCAGGTGACATAGTGCAGTTTCCAGCCCTGGGTATTGACGGTCTGTTCTTCTGCCTTCAATGCTGTCAGCGGCTTGCCATCGATGGCGACAAAGCCTTGCAACCAGTCACGCAAACCTGCAACGGGCAAAGGCCAGCCCAGAGCATCTTGCAAGAGCTGGTCCAGGTTGCTGGCTGTGCGCGGTGCTTTGCCATTGAGTTCCAGTGTTGCGCCTTGTGCATTCTGGGTGATGCGTGCAATTGTCTGGTCCAGCGGTGACAGTAAATTGATGCGTATGCCCTGAGCATCCTGTTCCCATTCAAAACCAATATTTTCGACACGTCTTTTGTCGCCTTGCTGGTATTGAAGCAATATCTTGCCGCTGATTTGTATCTGTTGCCGGTATTGCCTGCTGCTGGCAGCGGCATTGCCTGCATTAGCGCTGGTCGCAGGCGCAGCTATGGGTGCTTGCGTCTGGCTGTTCAGGCTGGCACAGCCAGTATTGAACAGGGCACAAAAAGCAAGCGGAGCAAGCAAGCTGAGTCGGGTTGTTGTTAACATGTTTGTCATGCTTATAAAGTGATTCGCTTAAATAAAAAGGCGGACATAGCTTGTCCGCCTGCTGTCGCTGAATGCATAAAATGCGGAATAAACTCAGGAGCTACTGAGCCCTGCTACAGCATCAGGGTTTGACTTTCAGTCTTTCCAGCGTGGATTTCAGGGTGGCATTATCCGGGTCTTTTTTCTGGGCATCGCGCCAGATTTTTTTCGCATCATCTTTCTGGCCCATGGTCCACAATACCTCGCCCAGATGCACGGCAATCTCGGCATCAGGCCGCATTTGATAGGCGCGGCGCAAGGCTTGTTCTGCTTCATCAAACTTTGATAACCTGAACTTGACCCAGCCCAGGCTATCCAGAATGAAAGGGTCATCCGGTGCCAGCTGGTTGGCTTTTTCTATCAGGGTATTAGCTTCATCAAGCTGCACATTACGGTCAGCAAAAGAGTAGCCCAGGGCATTGTAGGCATGCTGGCTGGTAGGGGCCAGTTCTATGACTTTACGCAATGAGGCTTCCATACTGGGAATATCTTTTTGTGACTCTGCCAGCATGGCAAAGTCATACAGCAGATCAGGGTTATTGGGGGCCTGCTTGATTCCCTCAGTGAGTACCGCCTTGGCCTGATCCGGCAAACCGGCATCACGCAATAATTGTGCTTCAGACTGTATCAACTGGATTTGCTCGGCTTCATTGCTGGCCTTGATTTGCTGTATGAAGGCGCGTGCTTCCAGCAATTTGCCTTCTTTGACCAGCAAGAAAGTGCGGCGTATCTGTACATTGAACCAGGCCGGGTTGCGGCCATCATAAGACTCCACTTGTGCCAGCCACTCTTGCGCAGCCTTGTAGTCCTTGCGTTCAGCGGCGATGCGTGAGAGATTGACCAGAGTCGTCGTCGGGTCGCGTTCTTCGCCGGTTTTACCTTCCAGTGTTTTCAGGTATTGCAGGAAATAAGTTTCTGCCTTTTGCGACTGATTGCGTTCCATCGCCAGCACGCCCAGCGTGTAGATGGCGCTGGCATCGTCAGGCTTGTCGCGTGCCAGGGTTTCAAACTCATGGGTTGCCTGATCCAGTTGCTTCAAGTCTATCAGTATGCTGGCATAGGCCAGGCGCACATCACGGGCACTGGGGTTCTTTACCAGGAAAGCCGATAAAGCCTTGGCCGCATCTGCCTGCGGCGAAGCCTGGGCGATGGTCAGCACTGCCAGTTGTGAATCCGGTTTTGCCTTCAAGACCGCTTGTGCTTCGGCTACCGCACGTTTGTTATCACCCTTGGTGTAGGCGCCCTGTGCCAGTGCCATATGGGCGTCGGTATTGTTTTTATATGGTTCCAGCAGGGTTTCCAGTGCGTTAAATGCGGCATTTTTATCCCGGCCGCGCGACAATAAACGCTGGGCCTGCAACATCGTCACCCCCAGTTGTTTGGGGTCGGATGATTTCAGTTTTTCTGTGTATACGCTCTGGATTTCAGCCAGGTTATTGTTCATCACCATGAAGCCCATATAGTATTGAGTGGCTTCATTGGAATTGGGGGCCAGTTCACGCCACAGCCGTACAGCCTGCAAGGCTTCACCGGATTGTTTGGCAGACAGGGCAATTTCAGCTGCGCGTCTGGCAAGACGCGGATCGCGGGTTTGCTGGGCGACCGAATACAGGGTCACATATGCGCCTTGCCAGCTGCCGCGCTGATAAGCGATTTCAGCAGTAATGATCTTGTAGAATAATTCTTCTGAAAGAGCCACTTCAGGCAATTTGTCTTCATAGGCGGGCAGGCTGGTGACCCCGTGCAGGGTTTGTTCAGCAGACAGGGCTGCCTGGGCGGCGTCGCTGACATGATGAGTGTCTTCGGCAGCTACGCTGCCTTGCTTGCCCACCGTTGCGCATCCACTGATCAGTGCCACACTCAAGAGTAGCGTGGCGGGCTGCCATAGCGAAGCAGCCCTGATAGCAGATACAATAGGCTTGAATAATAATGTAGGCAATGTTTTCAAAACGAATCCGATTTGACGTTGATAACTGATTTTACGCTGAAGCTGCACAACTGTGCGTGCGCTAGCGCTTATACACTGTGTCAAATTGTAATGGTAAAAGTTCCCTCCCATGCCAGAATTACCTGAAGTAGAAGTGACCCGTCGCGGCGTAGAGCCGCATCTGACTGGCAAGCAAGTCACCAATGTGATCATGCGCCGTGCCGGCTTGCGCTGGCCTTTCCCTGAAAATCTGCCCGCCTTGTTGAATGGGCAGCGCATCATGGCGACCGGGCGTCGGGGCAAATATCTTTTATTGCATTTCCAGCATGGCACTGTGCTCATCCACCTGGGCATGTCGGGGCATCTGCGTGTGCTGGATAAGGACGTACAGGCAGCAAAGCATGATCATATTGATATTGTCGTCGGTGATTTTGCCTTGCGCATGACAGACCCACGCCGCTTTGGTGCCGTGCTCTGGCATGATGCCGCCGATGGTGAGCTCGAAGAGCATTTGCTGATACGCCAACTGGGCGTAGAGCCACTGGAAGCCGGTTTTAGTGCAGAATTATTGTATAAATTAACCAGAAACCGTAGCGCCCCCATCAAGCAAGTCTTGCTGGCCGGGGACATCGTGGTTGGGGTTGGTAATATTTATGCATCTGAAAGCCTGTTCAGAGCAGGCATTAACCCTAAAACTCAGGTTGGACGCATCAGCCTTAAGCGCTATACTTTACTGGAAGAGGCCATACGCGCCACCCTGGCAGCAGCCATACAGCAGGGCGGCAGCACCCTCAAGGATTTCATGGGAGTGGATGGTCAAAGTGGCTATTTTCAGCAATCTTATTTTGTGTATGACCGCACGGGAGAGCCCTGCCGCGTTTGCGGCGAGCCTGTCAAACAGATAAAACAAGGACAACGTAGCAGCTTTTATTGTGCAAAATGTCAGAAATAAACCCACAAATCTGGCTGAAATGTAAGCAAAATTCGATTTACGCGTATTTTTTTAACGCTTCCATATATACTTGGAATATCAAAAAAGTTAACTGAGGGGAACATGAGCAATCTGGTTCAGAAATTCCAGGAGTACAGCGACTGGCGCAAAGGAGTGGTCAAAGCGCTGGAGCAGTACCGGTCATGGATACATGGATCGGATATGGCCGATGCCGCCAGTGATCAGCGTATTGCACGCCTGATGGAGCGTCTGGTTGACGACAAACTGTCCATCGCCTTTGTTGCTGAATTTTCACGCGGCAAGTCCGAACTCATCAATGCCATATTCTTTGCTGACTACGGTCAGCGCATCTTACCGTCATCTGCTGGCCGCACCACCATGTGCCCGACCGAGCTTTTGTACGACGACACCATACCGCCTTGCATACGCCTGCTGCCCATAGAAACCCGGGCAGAAGCGCAATCGACCAGTGAATACAAGGGCCAAAGCCATGTCTGGACGGTTTTGCCGCTGAATATCAGCTCTGGCGACGGCATGCTGGAAGCCTTCAAGCAAGTCAGCCTGACCAAGAAAGTCAGCATAGAAGTGGCCAAGCAGTATGGCCTGTTCGATGAAGAAGACCCGGATGCACCGCTGGAAATCGATGAAGATGGCCTGGTAGAGATTTCTCAATGGCGTCATGCCATTATCAATTTCCCGCATCCTTTGTTGAAAGAAGGTCTGATCATCGTCGATACCCCTGGCCTGAATGCCATCGGTACCGAGCCGGAACTGACACTGAACCTGATCCCGAATGCGCATGCCGTATTGTTCATCCTGGCTGCTGACACTGGCGTGACCAAGAGCGATATCGATGTCTGGCGCAATAATATAGGCAACGGACCTGGCCGCATGGTGGTCTTGAACAAGATAGACAGCATGTGGGATGAATTGCGCACGCCGGAAGAAATCGAAGCGCAGATTGTCCGCCAGGTGAGTACAGTTGCACATACACTGGGTTTGGAAGAAAAGCAGATTTTCCCTATCTCTGCGCAAAAAGGCCTGGTTGCCAAGATCAATAAAGATGCACCCCTGCTGGCCAAGAGCCGCCTGCCCACGCTGGAATATGCCCTGTCCAAGGAATTGATACCAGCCAAGCAAAATATCATCCGTGCCCAGCTGACTTCAGAAATCAATGAAATCATCCACGCGCAACAATCAGTTATTTCTGCCCGTAGCCGCAGCATGGTTGAGCAGATGATGGAATTGAAGAGCTTGCGTGGCAAGAATATGAACGTCATCGAACACATGATGAAGCGTATCGATGCCGAGAAAAAAGAATTCGACGCCAGCCTCTTGCGCATGCAGGGCACACGTTCGGTCTTCACCCGTTTGTCTACCGAGGTCTACACCAGCCTTGGCATGGATATCCTGCGTGAAGAAATCCGTAAATCACGTGATGCCATGGAGAAGAGCAAATTCTCTATCGGCCTGCGTGAATCGGTCAAACAATTCTTTGCCCAGGTGAAGTTGAACCTGCAGACATCGAATAGAAAGACTGATGAAATTTCGGAAATGATGACCGTCATGTACCGCAAGTTTTCGACCGAGCATGGTCTGGCCTTGTCGGCACCGATGTCATTCTCGCTCGACAAATACATCAAGGAAGTTGAAGCGATTGAAGGCGTGTACCAAAAGCAGTTCAGTACCGCTACTCTGCTGACGACACCACAAGTCGTGTTGATGCACAAGTTCTTTGATTCTGTTGCTGCCCGCGTCAAGCAAAGCTTCCTGCAAGCCAACCGCGATGTCGAAGCCTGGCAAAAAGTCGTTATGGCACCGCTGGAAGCACAGATACGTGAACACAAGGGCCAGTTGAAAAACCGCATGCAGTCGATACAGCGTATCCATGTGGCGACCGACAGCCTGGAAGACAAGATATCCTCGTTCGAGAGCTTGCAGGCAGATATCGATGCGCAGAAAAAAGCGCTGACTGATCTGGAAGATGGCTTGAAATCAGCATTGACGGCAGAGCTGGCTGCACTCAGGGTGGCTGCCTGAAGTAATGAAGTCCACAGCATCACGCAGCAAGGCTGACCCGGCGGGTCAGCCTCGGGTTGAGCCTCGGGTTAAGTCTGAATCTCAGTCTGCTATATCTCCAAACGTCGCCCCATACGTAGATCCCAGTTTTTCTGCAGCGCTCATCGCCTGGCAAAAACAGCATGGCCGCCATGGTTTACCCTGGCAAAAAAGCCGTGAAGCCTATCGCGTCTGGCTGTCTGAAATCATGTTGCAGCAGACCCAGGTGACGGCAGTCATCCCTTACTATCAGCGTTTCCTTGAGACTTTTCCTACCGTGTTTGACCTGGCTGCAGCGCCAGTTGAGCAAGTGATGGAACACTGGAGTGGCCTGGGTTATTACACCCGCGCCCGCAACCTGCATCAGTGCTCCAAACAGGTAGTGGAGAAATACCAGGGCAAGTTCCCGGCTGACCCGGCCCTGCTGCAAGAATTGCCCGGCATAGGTCGCTCAACCGCTGCTGCGATCACGGCATTTTCTTATGGCACAGTGGCAGCCATTCTGGATGGCAACGTCAAGCGTGTGTTTGCCCGTGTGTTTGGCATAGACGGTTATCCCGGCACCAAACCAGTTGAAGACAATATGTGGTTGCGCGCCCAGGCTTTATTGCCCGCGCAAGACATAGGCGCTTATACCCAGGGCCTGATGGATCTGGGTGCTACTGTTTGCACGCGCAGCAGCCCAAAATGCACGCTATGCCCCTTCCAGCCACGTTGCGTGGCTTATGCTCAGGGCAGGACGGCAGAGCTGCCTGTACGCAAACCAAAAAAAGCACAAAAAGAAAAACAGGCCATCATGCTGCTGGTGCAGGATGGTGCAAAGGTTTTGCTGGAAAGACGGCCGCCAACCGGTATCTGGGGTGGCTTGCTGTCGCTGCCAGAACTGGCAGGCATGCAGGAATATAGCGGCGAGGATGATGCCTTCTCTGTCGATGCGCAAATGGCGACTGTGCGTGCGCGTGCCAGCCGCTTTGGTGATATTGCCAGCATCCGGGTCTTGCCGGTGTTTGCCCATGTATTCACCCACTTCAAATTGCATATACTGCCCGTGCATGTGCAACTCAAAAAACGCCATCTGGAAGTCGCAGAAGGCGAGCATGGCTGGCATGCACTTGATGATGCCGCACAACTGGGTTTGCCTGCACCCATCAAGACATTGTTGACGAATCTCGGTACGCAATCGCAGCTACCATTTACTGATTGAGTATTTGCGCTTAGACTCCTGAGCTTGCTAATAGAACTCATTTCATCAATAGGGATGAGTGCGAACAAGACGATTTGGGATGCAGTGCAAGGCCTCATGTGTTTACCCTGCGCTGCTAAGGCTTGGTGCCTTAGCGAGGGAGGGTGACACACTACGCGCTGCAATCCGCCCAAATCGTCAGTTCCCGGAGGGTTTGCCTCATAACGCGCGCTGGACTGCGTTGGACTCGTTATCAATAGCACCGCTATTGACTGCCTCGTCCGCCTTGCCAGCCCACGTTATGAGGCAAACGCATCTCATCCCTATTGATGAAATGAGTTCTAAAATAATTGCACTTCAGGAGACCACTTTGAAAAAAAGATTCATGCTCAGACTCATGTCCGGGCTGGCACTATGCGGTGCGGTGGCGGGCTATGCACACGCTGCTGCAGCCACTACCACCACCAAGCCTTGCCGCTTGCCAGACTTCCCCCAGGAAGTGCAATGCGGCCAGATTCAGAGGCCGCTGAACCCGGCGCAGCCGCAAGGCAAGCAGATCGATATCCATTATGTCGTCGTGCCATCGCAAGATCGCAACAAGCTGCCGGATGCGGTTTTCCTGCTGGCTGGCGGGCCAGGGCAAAGTGCCATCAGTGTGTCGAATTGGGGTACGGCCCTGATGTCGCGTCTCAATCGCCGCCGTGACCTGGTATTTGTTGACCAGCGTGGTACAGGGCGCAGCGCACCGCTGGAATGCCCGGCGCTGGAAAAAGCCGATGAGGTCTTGTCGCCAGAACAAAAAGTCAAAATGACTGATGACTGCATGCGCCAGTTGCAAACCTTGCCTTATGGTGAGTTGCAATACTTCAGCACCAGCATCGCCATGCAAGACCTGGAAGCCGTGCGCTTGCATCAAGGCTATGGCCGCATCAATCTGGTCGGGGCTTCGTATGGCACCCGTGCCGGACTGGAATACTTGCGCCAGTATCCGCAATCAGTGCGCCGCATTGTGCTCGATGGCGTGGTGCCACCCAGCATGCGCCTGGCCAGTTCCGATGCGCAAAAGGCACTCGATGCCTTGTTCACGGATTGCGTCAAAGAACCAGCCTGCAATACCAGTTATCCTGATCTGGCAAATCGCTGGAAAAAATTGCTGGCCAGCCAGCCACAAAAAATCAGCATGCTACATCCGCGCATGGGTACGCCCATGAAGATGGACATGACACGTGACGGCTTGCTGGGTCTGGTACATAAAACCTTGTATAACCCCAATTCACTGGCTGCCCTGCCATATGCACTGACACAGGCAGAGCAGGGCAACTATGCGCCGCTGATCACCATGAGCGGTGCTACTGCCTTGCCTGGCCCAGGTGGTATTTCTTACGGCATGCATTTCTCGGTCTGGTGCGGTGAAGCCTTTGCCCAGTCTGCGACTTTGCCCGCCAATGATGATTTTGAAAAACTCATGGCAGAAATGTATACCCAGACTTGCAAAAATTGGCCGCGTGCCGAGATACCCGCCGCCTTCTTCACTATTCCTCAAAGCGCATCCCCCGCTTTGCTGCTCAGTGGTGGCCTCGACCCGGTGACACCAACCAGGCATGGTACAGAAGTCGCCAAGGCACTGGGGCCTAAGGCACTGCATGTACAAATAGAAAACACTGGCCATGGCTTGCTGGCACAAGGTTGCGTGCGCGATGTCGTACACCGTTTCCTGAACGCCAAGGAAGACAGCGAGGCCATCAAGCTTGATACCGCCTGTGTGCGCCAGATACCACGTGCACTGGCATGGCAGGCACCTGTTGCGCCCTCTGCCAATAAAACTGGCAAGGAGGCCAAGCCATGATCATCGTCAATGACTTGCATAAAGAATTTGTGCGCCAGGGTAAATCTTCAGGCAATGCCCTGGTCCAGACTGCCCGCACTCTGGGCCTGATGAAAAAAAACAGTGAGGTCGTCAAGGCAGTCAATGGCGTCAGCTTCAGTGCGCAGGATGCCTGCATCACTGGTTTGCTGGGTGCCAATGGCGCAGGCAAGACCACCTCGCTGCGCATGATTGCTGCCTTGCTGGAAGCAGACAAAGGCGAGATCACGGTGGATGGTACTGCTGTTAAGGCGGGTACTTCATCCACTCAGTCCCATATGGGCGTGCTGTCGGATGCCCGGGGCTTGTATCCACGCCTGACCGCCAGAGAAAATATTCAGTATTATGGTGTGCTGCATGGCATGGATAGTGAACATGCAGAGCAACGTACAAAGCAATTGTCGCAATGGCTGGATATGGACAAACTGCTTGACCGCCGTACCGATGGTTTCAGCCAGGGTGAGCGCATGAAAACTGCGCTGGCAAGGGCGCTCGTCCATGACCCCAGGAACATCATCCTTGATGAACCTACCAATGGCCTCGACGTAGTTGCTACCCGTGCCTTGCGAGAGTTCCTGCGCTTCCTGCGTTCGCCAGAAGGTGGTGGCAAGTGCATCATTTTCTCTACCCACATCATGCAGGAAGTTGAGCGCCTGTGCGACCAGGTTGTCATCGTTGCCGATGGCAAGGACGTGGCCCATGGCACGGTCGATGAATTGCTACAGCAATCCGGCGAAAACAATTTCGAAGATGCATTCGTCAAGCTGGCATTTTTGCATCCACAAAAATCCCTGACAGGAGTTAATTGATGAAAGCAACTTTAGCTATCTTGCGCAAGGAATTGCGCGATGCCCTGCGTGACCGCCGTACCCTGCTGGTGGCATTGATCAGTTCTTTGCTGGGCGTGCCTTTGATGTTGCTGATTTTTTCTGTGGTCCTGACACAAGTCGAATCGCAAGAAGAAAAACGCACCGTCATGGTCAAGGGCATAGAACATGCCCGCGGCCTGGAAAATTATATCCAGCGTCAGGGTTACCAGATCAAGACTGCACCTGAAGACTACGCCGCCAAATCACAAAGCAAGGAGTTGGATCAGCCTGTCCTGCTAATCCCTGACAACTTTGATGAAAAACTGGCGACCGGCGAAAAGGGCACACTGGAAATCGCCTTTGATACCTCCAACCGCCAGGCAGAATTCGGCGTACGCCCCTTGCGTCGTTTGCTGGATGGTTACTCTCAGGAAGTCGCCTCCCTGGGGCTGTCCATGCGTGGTGTCTCCATAGAGTTATTGCAACGCATAGAAGTGCGTGAACGCCATCTGAAAAAACCGGAAGAACGCAAAGCCACTATCACCACCATGCTGCCCATGATGGTCTTGATGGCCATCGTCCTCGGTGGCATGTATGCCGCCATCGATACCACGGCAGGTGAGCGTGAACGCGGCTCGCTGGAGCCACTGATGATGAACCCGGTCACAGGCTGGCAACTGACCATAGGAAAATGGGGCGCAGTCGCCATCGTTGGCATGGGCGTGGTGGTGCTGACCATCTTCAGCTTCTTTCCTTCGCAATGGCTGATCCATAATGAAACCCTGCGCGCCGAGTTCCAGTTCAACTTCAAGGATGCCATGGGATTTTTGCTGGTCTTGTTGCCTCTGGCCGCAAGCGTGGCAGCGATACAGATCGCCATTTCACTGGACTGCAAAAGCTACAAGGAAGCCCAGGTACGCAATCAGATGGTGACCATGTTCATCCCCTTTGTATCACTGGTCCCCATACTCTTTCCTGGCCGCGAACCTGCCTGGTTCCAGTGGGTGCCGGTACTGTCGCAAAACCAGATGATGAACCAGGTATTAAAAGGTGAAACCCTGAGCACCGCCTCAGTTGGCATTGCATTTTTGGTCTGCGCTTTGATGAGTCTCGCCAGCCTTGCTTATATCTCGCAAAAAATGCGCAGGGTGGTGATGCATTGAGTGCGGGTATGGGTGTTGGTATTCAGCGATGACGGCAGGCGCTCATTTTCAGTATCATGAATGAGCGCCTTCATTTGTGCCTGCATTCAATGAATAAGATATCTGGGTGTGCCTGGTAAATTTGCCATATCAGGCAAGAATCTTTTGGGATAAAAACATTGTGAACAAGACTAGCTATTATTTCTGCCTGGCTTTCTTTCTGACTGCTGCCAACCTCAATCATCAATCCTGCCTTGCAGCAGACGCAACGTCTGCTAGTAGTCCTGCGAGTGAAAGTGCTAGCGCAGAAAACCTGGCGCGCTATCGCCAACTGGCAGAAAAAGATCCCGGGCAATACTTGCCGCAACTGGCAAAGATGCTTAGCGCGCAAGGAAGGATTTATACCAGAAGCAATCGCGTCAAAGAAGCTCGCCTTCCTTATGAGGAAGCACTTAATATCTACCGTCAATTGTCAAAAGAAGCCCCCGCAAGATACATGGCAGAACTTGCCGGTGCACTCATTGATATTGGTATTCCATACGAATCTGAACAGCGGCAACAGGAGGCGCAAGCCAGTTATGAAGAAGCGCTGCTCTTGTATCGCCAACTGGCTGTTGGCGACCCTGAAACCTATCAGCCCAAAATTGCCATTGCATTGAGCAATCTAAGCAATCGATATGCGGAACAAAAGCTTTACAAGGAAGCGATTGCAGCCAGTGAAGAAGCACTCGCCATACACCGCAAGCTGGAAAAAACCAATCCCGCTCAGCATACAGCGCTGGTAGCACAGAAACTGACAGGTCTGGCCATGGTGTATAGCCAGGCCAATAAGCCTGCAGAGGCACGGGCTGCTTATGAAGAGGCGGCAGGGATGTATCGGAAATTGATGAAAGCCGACGCTGCCCGCTATTCATTTGAACTGGTAAGAACACTGCACGGTCTGGGTTTTTTACATCGCCAGCAAAACCAGCCCAAAGAAGCGCAACTCGTCTTTGAAGAGGCGATGCAGATTTTCCGTCCTCTCGCCGATAAGATGCCGGATATATACATGTATCTGGCACCAGCGATGATAGAGTTTTTGGCCTCGCAATATGACAGCCAGCAGCGTTATCAGGATGCCCGCATTGCTTATGAGGAGGTGGTCGGACTTTACCGCAAGCGTGAGCAAATCTCCCCAGGGTCATCAACTGTTGACCTTGGCAGGTCATTGATGAGTCTGGGTATATTGTATCACCGCGAAAATCGCTGGAATGAAGCACAGCAGGCCTATGAGAAGGCTGTCGCTTTCTTGCGCCGTGCGGCACAAAAAAATCCTTCCGCATTTCAGCCATCGATTGCCCATACTCTCATTAATCTGGGATTCGTCTACCGTCAGCAAAACCAGACGCAGTCAGCAAAGACGGTGCTGGAAGAAGCGATTAATATATTGTCAGGTTTGCTGACAAAGTTCCCGCAATACCAGAGCGAAATCGACAGGGCCAGGCAGGGGCTTGCTGGTTTGTAGATATTTGCTGTTTGCTTATAGCTTCATATTTTCAACGCTATGCCAGCGTTTGAGCAAGCATTAAAAAATAATGTCGTACTCAATAAAAAACGCACCCTGGGGTGCGTTTTTTGTTACTGCTGTCATCATCTGAATTCAGCATTGACCTTCAAGATTTTGTTGTTGCGCCATGGACGTGGCTCCCTGTCCTTGACCGGATCAAATGCTGCCGGTGGTGGCGCAGGGTTGAATCCTGCTGCCGGGCATGAACCGGTGTTGACATATTTCAGCGCTGCTGACAGTCGCGGTTCGCTTTGGTCACCCAACTGGTAATTCAAGCTGTCAGATACCTGGCAAGTTGGCGTGAAACCATTGGTGAAATCGCCCTGGTCCAGTGCATTCACACCGGCAAACTGGATGGCGAAGTAAGCTGTCTTGCAGTTATTCGTCTGGATGAAGCCATATGGTTTGCCGCAAGTCGTGTCGCCGATCAAAATCACTTGCATGAAAGGTTTCAGACCATTGATGATGGATTCACTGGCTGAGCAGGTATTGCTACCAGTCAGGATGAATACACGTGACAGGTTCAATTGTGGCAAGAGCCGGTTGTTGGAATCCGTATCATAGAAATACGAGATATTGTCTGCCGTCAGGTCTTTATGTTTATCGTTGAATTGCAGTTTCTCAAAGACTTTGTCGGTGACCTTGCTGCCAGCAATCATGGCTGACAATTCATTGGCAATATACAGGTAACCACCGCCGTTATAACGCAAGTCCAGCACCAGTTCGCTGACACCGGCCTGCTTGAATTCAGTCATGGTTTTGACCAGTGGAGCTTCTGCTGTACGTATATGATCAGTAAAGACCATGTAGCCTATCTTTTTGCCATTTACGTTGAGCACCTGGTTTTGCAAGACTGGCGCAGTCGTGACCGTGGTTGCGGTCATGTTCACTGAGCGGCTGCTGAAAGAGCCATTGTCCTTGATCTGGAAGCTATGGGTTTCTGCCTTGCTTGGATAGACAGCGTCATACTGTGTATCGTTCAGGAAAGAGGTGACGATCGAGTTATCAACTCCGACCAAAGTCGCACCACGCTTGATTTGTGCCAGATCAGCAGGCGAGCCTGGCTGCACATAACGCACTCGTATGCCACCGCTGTCGCGCATCAGGCTAAAACCAAAGCCAACATCGGCACCAGTCTGGAAGTAGTCATCTATGCTGCCCTGCGTATCAGTGAAGCTGAACCTGTCCTTGGATTTGACGATCAGTGCCTGGAAATAATCCCGCGAATTGGTGTAGTTTTGTTTAGGGACATTGATAATGTCGCGGTACCACAAATACACATCATCCAGATGCGCGCGCACCCAGTCCTTTTCACCCGTTGGCGTACAAATATTGGCCAGGCTGGCAGGTGTACCGTAGCCGTTATTGCTGTTGCTGGAAGTGCTCTGGTTGAGGATATTGCCGCTGACACCGATCAGGTCCAGTGCTGCTGAAGTCGAGGTGCTGGTGACTGCAGATGCTATCGCTACTGTGTTGGTGATGTTGTCATTCAGTGTCAGATAACTCAGGCCCTGTTGTACGGCGAAATAATTCGCCACATCCAGCTTGTTATTCAACAGGTTGGTGACCCAGCCCCAGGTCGCATCATTGGCATATTCACGTGCAGAAACCAGGATGGCTCTGACCATACTGCCTTTGGGAACACCGTTCTTGAGCTGGCTGGACCAATAGTCGATTTCCGCCGCATTGGGTGCAGTGCTACCGGTACGGCCCAGCACGTTTTTATAAATGATGCGGATAAAATCGTCATTGCTCATTGTGCTGGTATAACCAGTCAGTGCCGGTGACTGCAGAGCCACCAGATAAAAACTCTCGGCTATCTGTGCTTCTGTCATGCCAGCCTTGACCTGGTCTATCCAGTAAGACAGGCCGTCGGCATCAGGTACGCGGTTAAAGAATGCCACGTAGAGGTCAATCAAGTTATTCAGGCTGGTGGTGGAAAGCTGTTTGGCCTTGTCACCTATCGTCAGATTGACGCGAAAATCAGCAAATTGCAGCACCTTGATACTGGCAGAGACACTCACTGGCGCCGTGGCACCTGACATATCAACCACAGCATAAGTGGAGCCCAGGCGTGTGATGATATAGTTTTGACGCTTGTTGGCAAAACTCATGATTTCCGAGCTGGCAGGTGCAGCCTGCATTGCGGGCGCTGGCGAAACTGCTGCTTGCTTGACATCCTGATTGCTGTTGCCGCCACAGGCGGTCAGGATCAGGCTTACTGCGGATAAGGCGAACAGATTTTTACTGCTTGGCTTGAAACTCAACATGATGATTCCACTATCTGATGACGAACGACGATTCTATGATAAATAAGTAGAATGTCAATTTGAATTGAAAATTTTTGTTAAAAATCGCTTTTTTGCATATCATATCTCATTCCACATGGCTTTTTACATATGAAGACACGTTGCAGTTGGGCCAATCCCTCTAATCCACTTTACCTGCATTATCACGACCATGAATGGGGTGTGCCCTGCCATGATGAAGTACAACTGTTTGAAATGCTCAATCTGGAAGGTGCGCAAGCTGGTCTTTCATGGGAAACCATACTCAACAAGCGTGAAAACTATAGATTAGCCTTTGATGGCTGGGATGCCAAAAAAATAGCCGCTTATGATGATGCCAAAGTTGCCACTCTGCTGGCCAACGCAGGCATAGTCAGAAACCGTCTCAAGGTGGCTGCGGCCATCACCAATGCCAAAGCCTACTTGCGCCTGTGTGAAGAAAAAGGCAGTCTCGATGCCTATTTGTGGGCTTACGTCGATGGCAAGCCCATCATCAATGATGGTGAGCGTATTATCACCACAGAATTGTCTGACCGCATTTCCAAAGACTTGTTAAAGCGCGGTTTCAAGTTTGTAGGTTCGACCATCATCTACGCCTATATGCAAGCCATAGGCATGGTGAATGATCATGCAAGTGATTGCGCATGGCGCAAAACCAAGGGCAAGAAGTGAAATATGGCAATGCGGCCTCGATTAATATGAAACTACGATAAGAGGCCGGGAAAACTGCCTTGTTCATGACCATCATGTATGACTTTAGTTATTTGTTTCCTCGCCCCAGCTCTGATATTGTTCGACACCTTTAGCGAAATTCCTGAAAAATGAAGCAATCTACTCTCCAACAAAGCCTGCAGGCGGCTTGCCTGACATTGTTATTTGCCACTGCTGCCAGCCAGGCAGAAATCTATAAATGGGTTGATGCCAATGGGAAAACGCATTATTCCGAAAAAAAGGATGACGCAGGAAGAGCCAAGGTAGAGGAGGTAAAAATAAGACCCTCAGCAGATTCAGCAAATGCGGCACCAGCGCAAAGCTGGCAAGACAAGGAAATTGAATTCCGCAAGCGTCAAGTGCAAAAGCAGGAAGAGGATGACAAGGCAGCCAAGGCAAACGCAGCCAAGCCTTCGCCTAGGGTAGATTATCGCAAGGACGACGATACTACCCGCTGCAATCTCGCCAAAGACATACTGAGCGGCAAGGCAGTGCATGGAAATGGTGCCAGGACAGACGCCAATGACAGGGCTATTGCCGAACGTGATAAGAGCACGTATTGCCGTTAGACTGATCTACGCAATCTATGCCGGTAAATTGGGGTTTATTTCACGGTATTCCAGCAACTGGGATAAGTGCAAGCTCCGTTCAAATCATGTAATTACTTATTCAAAAGTGTTCTGAAAAAATCAATTGATTATTGGTTAATATTTCTGTAGTATCAAGATATTACTTAATTGCATCATCGTTTTCAGGAGATTTTTGAATCAAGTTGAAACAGTCTTCTCAGGGCAGGCTTTGCTTGAAGTTCCATGCACTTTTTGGATGAGTGCATAGACCTGCGTTGAAGTAAGCCGCGCCTGAAACATAAAACCCAACTCGTCTTGATGAATACGCTTTAGCGAATGACATGAACTGTCATCGTCAGGTATTTGCACGTCCACATCGGAGATTCGGAGAAGATCGTGCATCTCCCTGAGCAAGCGACTGCACTTTTGTTTTGCACTTATGGAATAAATTTGTTCAGCGCAGGCACGCAATTATCAAATCTTCCTGACCATCCGCAAAAGGGCATTCTGTCTTTTGCTCAGATTGCCACTTTTAAAAAATGGATAGCAGGCTACTTCCCGCATGTCGTCAAACAATATGTCTGTGTAGCACTTGCAGACATCCAGTCACTGTTGAATATTAAAATATGGCTTTATCGAAGTATGCTGTTGGTCGCGACAATAATTTCAACCTGATACGTATCATTGCCGCAATCGCAGTTTTGATTGGGCACAGTTTTTCTTTGCTTGGTTATCAGGAGCCGTTGTCAGGTTTTTTAGGGATGTCTGTTGGAACCCTGGCTGTTGACGTTTTCTTTATCAGCAGTGGTTTTTTGGTCGGCAAGAGTTTGCTGGTAAGAGCCAGCGCGATGGACTATCTCACGTCAAGATTTTTAAGAATTTTTCCCGCCTTGATTATTCTCACGGTCTTTAGTGTTTTTCTTATTGGCCCTGTGTTTACCAGCCTGGCTTACTCTTCTTATTTTACAAATCCAGAAACCTATAAATTTCTTTTTAAGGGCATGACGGTATTAGCCGGGATTTCAATGAGCTTGCCGGGCGTGTTTGAAAACCATAAGTTTACGGCGATGAATGGTTCGCTATGGACCATTATTTATGAATTGAAGATGTACTTGCTGTTGCTGATATTCTGGGCAATTTTTAAATCTATCGCAAAATTAAAAATACATGCGTCAAAAATTATCTCTCTGGAATTTTTGATTACCGTGCTGGCGCTTTCTTCTGGCGTATTGCTGGTCATGAAAAATTTTTCAGGAAAAAACGAGAGCCATTTAATCCGCTTCATTTTTATGTTTTTTACAGGCGTGTCGTTTTATATCTGGAGAGAAAAAATCCGGCTAAGGCCACGGTATTTTCTGCTTTTTGCCGGTCTGGAATTGTGCGCATTGTACGCAGGTAAAGAAATTTTCTTTGCCATCTATTGCATGACGATCGCTTACCTGCTGTTTTACCTTGCCTACGTTCCAGCAGGGTTTATCCGGAAATTTAATGTGCTGGGAGACTATTCATATGGCGCTTACATCTATGCTTTTCCCATACAGCAAATGATTATCGCTCTTGTACCTGGAGTTTCTGTCGTCGCGATGATTATCTCGTCCGTGCTGATGACTGCGCTGCTCGCCATTCTTTCCTGGCACTATGTAGAAAATCCCATACTGGCCAAGAAAGAAGAAATCATCAGCAAGTTGCAAATATTGCGATACAAATTATTTGCTTAACGCGTCAATCGCTGTGCAGGCACAGGGCAATCTTTCGTCAAACGGTAAAAATTTTACGCCTGCGTATGGTCGTCATTTCCTTGTGCCAGAGACTGCAAGGGGGATGGCGTCAGCGCCGTATTCAGCAATTCTTGCGGCACTGCCACGCGCACAGGTTTGCTGTGCATATTGGTGGCTGACAAGACATTGCCCTGCACTTCAGGGCTGGCGTTCCAGACCGGCGCGTCTATGCTTTCAAATACCGATTTCAATTGCTGGCCCCAGGTGTTGCGTATCATCTGGAAGTACTGGTTTTTTTCATCGATGGTGACGAAATGGGTGATCGCCAGTTTATTGTCCTCATATACCAGCAAGTCCAGCGGCAAGCCAACTGATACGTTGGAGCGCAGGGTAGAGTCCATCGATATCAGCGCGCACTTGGCCGCTTCATCCAGCGGTGTGGCAGGGGTAACGACACGGTCAAGTATGGGCTTGCCATACTTGGCTTCGCCTATCTGGAAATAAGTATTTTCATTGTGCGACTCAATGAAGTTACCGGCAGAATAAATCTGGAATAAACGACAACGTTCACCCTTTATCTGGCCACCAAAAATCAGGCTGACATTAAAATCGATGCCAAATTCCTGCAGCGACTTGGCATCGCGATGATGCACTGTGCGTACGGCTTCACCCAGGATGCGGGCTGCTTCGTACATATTTGGTGCGGTCCAGATGCTATTGCCGCTGGCATCGACATGGTCAGACACCAACTGGCGTATGGATTGTGAAATAGATAAGTTACCCGCCGTCATCAGCACCATGGTGCGGTCGCCAGGGTTTTCAAATACCGACATCTTGCGGAAAGTACCCACATGATCGACGCCTGCATTGGTGCGTGAATCAGAAAGAAACACCAGCCCGGCGTCCAGGCGCATGCCAACACAGTAAGTCATATAGTACGGATTCTTGATCTATCGAAACGCTAATTCTACCTGAAAGCGGGGCGCTGAAATACGCTTGTCATATTGGATTGCCTGTAGGGCAATACCGCAACCAGGCTCAACGAGGCGTCACTTGCACCGTCACACTCAAGGTTTCCAGTCCACCGCCACGGCGCACACCACGCACAGGTGCGGCAGAATCATAGTCACGGCCAATAGCCAGACGGCAATAGGCATCCGTCATCAGGGCAGCATGGGTGGCATCGATACTGACCCAGCCGCTATAGTCGTTGTCTTCTACCCAGGCATCGACCCAGGCGTGGCTATCGGCATGGCCGGTGGATTCTGGATCAATATAGCCAGAAACATAACGTGCCGGTATGCCGCGGGCATGGCAACAAGCCAGCATGATATGGGCATGGTCCTGACAGACACCGCGGCCCAGTTGCAGGGCATCGCTGGCACTGGTCGTGACGATGGTTGCACCAGACTGGTACTCCACCGCACCACGGATGTGCGTCGCCAGATTTAATAGTGCGGCCGTCGTGGTTTTGCCTTCACCTGGTAAATGGCTGGCTGCAAAGTCAACTATCGCCGGTACTGGCTCTGTCAAGCGTGTTGGTACGGTAAACACCAGGGGCGAAAAAGTATCCGGGTCGGTGATGCGTCCCTGATAAGGCGTGGTCAGCTCAACCACACCCTCGGCAATGATGGCAACCTCATGATGCTGGCCCGTGATGGTCAGGGTATGCGAGGGATTGCCATAGGCGTCGATATAGGCATGGCGCTGTCCTGCAGTCTTGATCTGCCATGAAATCGCATGCTGGTGCTGTTCTGCGCGTGGTGTCAGGCGCAATTGTTGTATGGTGTAAGTCAGCGGTGCTGAATACTTATAGATAGTCTGGTGACGTATGAAGAGTTGCATGATATGGTTTTCTCAAGCCGCCAGTGGGACCAGGAAGTCGCGGCTGACACGATTACCCAGGTCAAAAATGTTTTCCAGGAAACGCGTCAGGTTGTCATGCAAACCTTCTGCCAATATTTCTTCAATACGGGCAAATTGCAATTCTGCATGCAGCTTACCAGCAAAACGCTCAGTGTCTGCCGATACATCATTGCGTACTTCTTTCAGGTTGGCGACGACTTCATCCATGCATGCCAGCAAAGAGCGTGGCATGTCACCACGCAGCATCAGCAATTCTGCCACCCGCTCAGGGGTGATCACATCACGGTAGACCTTGCGGTAAATCTCAAAGCCGGAGACTGAGCGCAGCAAAGCCGCCCAATAGTAAAAATCCCTTTGCAGGCTGTCACTGCCGCGCCCGTTGTCCTTGGCACCATGGAACTTCACGTCCAAAATGCGTGCAGTATTGTCGGCACGTTCTATGAAGGTACCCAGGCGAATAAAGTGTACAGCCTCATCCTTGAGCATGGTACCCAGGGTCACACCACGCGACAGGTGAGAGCGATACTTGACCCATTCAAAAAACTGGCTGGGGTCGTTTTCCAGTACCGTGTCTGACAACCTGTCCTGCATGTCCAGCCAGGTAGCATTCTGGGTTTCCCATACCTCGGTCGTCAGCGTGCCGCGTACCGCACGGGCATTCTCGCGTGCTTCCTTCAGGCATGAGGCGATGGAAGAGGGGTTCATCGGGTCCCTGACCATGAAGTCCAGCACATCCTTCTTCGTCAGCAAGCCATATTGATGGTCAAAGGCAGACTGCAATTCAGAGATACCCAGCATGGCACGCCAGCCACGTTCAGCATCTTCGGCAGACTGTGGCAACATCGAAGTCTGGATATTCACATCCAGCATGCGGGCAGTATTTTCTGCGCGCTCGGTATAGCGCGCCATCCAGAACAAATGATCAGCGGTGCGGCTCAGCATATTTTTCTCCTGACTCAGTTTTCCAGTATCCAGGTATCTTTCGTCCCACCGCCTTGCGATGAGTTGACCACCAGTGAACCCTCCTGCAAGGCCACCCGCGTCAGCCCGCCCGGCACCATGGAGATGGTTTTTCCAGACAAGACAAAGGGGCGCAAATCGATATGGCGCGGAGCGATACCGTTTTCAACAAAGGTAGGGCAGGCAGACAATGCCAGGGTAGGCTGGGCAATATAACCATCAGGCTTGGCCAGCAGACGCTGGCGAAAATCTTCTATCTGCGCCTTGGTCGAAGCCGGGCCCACCAGCATGCCGTAACCGCCAGCACCATGCACTTCCTTGACGACCAGGTCCCCCAGATTCGCCAGCGTATAAGACAGGTCTTCGGGTTTGCGGCATTGGTAAGTTGGCACGTTATTTAATATCGGTTCTTCTGTCAGATAAAACTTGATCATGTCCGGCACGAAAGGATAGATCGATTTATCATCCGCAACGCCCGTGCCTATCGCATTCGCCAGTGTCACACGACCAGCGCGATACACCGACAGCAAGCCTGGTACACCCAGAGAAGAATCAGGGCGGAAAGCCAGCGGGTCAAGGAAATCATCATCAATGCGGCGGTAAATCACATCCACCCGTTTGGGGCCACGCGTGGTGCGCATGAAGACAGCATTGTCATTCACAAACAAATCCTGGCCCTCGACCAGTTCCACGCCCATTTGCTGGGCCAGGAAGGCATGCTCAAAATACGCCGAGTTATACATGCCCGGTGTCATTACCACTACAGTCGGGTTATCCACCCCCATAGGCGCGACAGAGCGCAGGTTATCCAGCAGCATGTCAGGGTAATGATCAACCGGCGCAATCTTGTTACGCGCAAACAGTTCAGGAAAAAGCCGCATCATCATCTTGCGGTCTTCCAGCATGTAAGACACGCCAGAGGGCACCCGCAAATTGTCTTCCAGTACGTAGAATTCACCCTCGCCAGCACGCACAATATCCACACCCGCAATATGGGCATAAATGTCAGAAGCGACTGAAATACCCTGCATTTCAGGTCGATATTGAGCATTTTTATAGATTTGCTCTGCCGGGATGATGCCCGCCCTGATGATATTCTGGTCGTGATAAATATCATGGATAAACATGTTCAGCGCCTGTACCCGCTGCGCCAGGCCCTTTTGCAATTGAGCCCATTCACCCGCATGGATAATGCGCGGGATGATGTCAAACGGAATCAGCCTCTCCGTACCAGCATCGTCACCATACACGGCAAAGGTAATACCCACCCGGCGAAAGCTCAGATCAGCCTCAGCCCGCTTGCGTTTCAGCCTCTCGGCAGGTTGCTGCGCCAGCCAGTCACAAAACTCTCGGTAATGTTCCCGCGTCAATTCTCCGCCCGCGCCATCCGTTGCAGCGGCATCATAGGCATGCATTTCATTGAAAAACTTGGCCATGTTCTCGTCTCGTGGTTACGGTTCCAATACAGCATATCAAGAAACGTGCCAGATAACATTGTGGCTAACCCTAACGTGGTTTTTTTGTCGCCAAGCTGTTCAAGGTAGCCGAACTGACAATAGTACAATACGCATTTTCGTCAAGGCTCAACTGAAAGCATGGGCTGTGAAATTGCCCACTTTCAAAGATGGGGTCAGGGCTTACATTCATACGTTGTCTTAGTTTGAAATTGTCGTACTGTAGGACCTGACCCCATTTTGATTTTGAATGTAAAAATTATGAATCCTCACGTAAAAATTTCACTTTTGTGTATTGGCGCGATCCTTGTTGGGGCGTATAAATTACTATTGCCTTGGACTCCATTTTGGGTAGATTTATTTGTCATAGGGATAGCGGTTTTAGTGTGTCTGTTTTCTACGCCAGAAAAAGTACGTCCAAAGGATGTGAAAAAAACTAATGATGATTTGATTGGTAAAGATGATTTTTCATAGTAGAAGGGGTTGGCATCAGTTTGAAAATCCACCATAATTTCCAGACCCCATGTTCGCAAAATTCCGAGGTGTACCACCGAAATGAATGGCAGGACTTCATGGATAAGCCAGATGACGATGTATAACTTATCATTCGTGTGGTACGGCTACGCCGCCCCACAATTCAAATGCTAGAACTCAATATGTCGCACACACCAAAAACCCCTTTGGAAATCCAAGAGAAACTAAGTTCTTTACGCATGCTTAGGTTTGTTTGCCATTTTCCATGGCTAGTGACGATTCTATTTGCTGCTAGTTTTTTGGTGCTTCCATCGAGCTTCAAGCATGCGGTTCTGCCGATTTACCAACTATTTTTTTTCTGGGCATTTGTCGGATTCTTTCTCAGTTTTTTTCTTCACTCATACCTTTGTCCTAGGTGTGGTGAGAAATTTCACTTGAAGCGCTATGGCACAGACTTTTTTTCGCCCCATGTCTATAACAGCTTTTCAAGAAAATGTTTAAATTGCGGACTCAAACTTGACGGTAGTAATTTATGAGTTCTAGCTTCGCATTCGCGGGAAGATGGGATCAGGTCTTATATTCATACATTTTCTTAGTTTGAAATTGTCGTAATGTAAGCCCCTATTTTGCCGAAACCAGGAGAAAGAATAATGGACAAGAAACAGAAAAAAATTTTCAAATGGCATATGCCTGCAATATTGATTTGTCTTGGGATTTTTTTCTTGACTATCTCTTTCGGTAAAAGTGCAGGCTTGAATCAGACGCTTATAAACGCGTTGTGTTTTGTTTTTTTTATTGTCGTTTTTGTTTTGTCTGGAATTAATGTTGTTAATTCTTTTAAACGAGCCCGGGCTCATTTTTTTGGTCACCCAAATACTGATGAAAGTAAAGAAACTAAAGAAAAGTAAGTCGGCGTAGCTCTAAAATCTGGTTTAGTAAAGCGAAACCTCAAGTATGCGCATCATCATATTTCAGCAACAGGCCTACGATTTCACGGTGCCAGCCACATTCAGGTTAGTTGCATTAGGAGGAGTTGAGGGCGACGTATCAGGCCCAACTATTTCTGCTGGCGGTAGACCAAGCAGTTTCACTTCAGCAAGTGGTACAAATTTAAGTATGGATGATGGCTTAGTTTATATTAATGCATATGTTTTTAATGGTGCGTTTTCAAATATTTCAGCGAGTACCGGTATCGGAACTCAATTGTCTCCATATGGTGAAATGGCGATGGGTGGAGCTTGCTCTGATACCAAAGGTTTGGGTGCGGATACAGATGTTTGGTCAGCTTCAATTATGAACGGAACGGCGAGAGTGAAAAAAGTCACTGTTGAAGAGTGCTGTGAAAAATGAGAAATTTTATTCGATTCTTTGTGATTGTAGCTACTATTGCATATGTAATAGTTTTTTTGGGTAACTTTCTGTCATGGGACTTATGTTGGTTTAAAAGCAGGACGGAAAATTCACCAGAAATAAATTGGTATTTAGTAATTCTAGGTTCTATAGGGCAAATTTCACATTTTGTGCTTGTATTTCTTTTTTCGAAAACTATCCTAAGCAAAAAAACATTTGATGAGCTTATTGACTCTTTCCCAATGGGTTTGTTGGTTGCCATTATTTTTACACTGACCATGTCTGGAAGTGTACAGCATGGTTTATTAGCTGGGGACAAGCTTAAACCATCAATTACGAATGACCGCTGTTGGAAGTTATGTTTGAATAATTGAGAGGCGTTCTCGAAAAATAACTGTGGTCACCCATTACACAGAAAATATGGGCTCACCCATTAGCCCCTGGTAGTCAAGTAGCCTATAGATAATGCACAAGATGTTATGTGCTTGCTCTGCTAAAGATTTTGTCGATTGGCTACCCATTATGAATGTAATAGCTGCAGAGCCCTGGTCCTGGATGCTCTTCTCCGACGGCACAGGATTTATTGTTGTCGTCACTTGCGGATCTGTGGGCTTGTTTGATGTAAGTATTCGCCTGACTCCTGACGAGGCGTCTTCTTATGCAATTGAGGAGCGGGAGTTTATTTCCCGATTTGCATCTGAGGTTGCTCGAAATCCATCAGCTTTTGACAATAGATGTATTCGGGAGTTTCAATCCCAGCCCGACACTGCCCTGGCAGTAAGTGAATGGATCATGAAGGGGCGTCCAGCTCTGTCAAGCGAGCAAGCCTTGGAAGATGGCATTGCACGGCAGACCTTCAGTGCCGACGATGTCGACGTGCTTCCACCTCGTCTCAAAGGTTTTTTCGAAAGCCTGGCTGCGATTTCTCACGGGCAATACCCTCAGGGTGGGCTAGCGATAACTTTTCCGGCGAGTTTTGACAGGAATAATCTTGAAGTTACTTATGTAGGCCGCGACACCGATCGTTCAGCTGGTTCTTTTGTCAAGGTTGATATCAGAGGTATCTCCATCTTTCTTAACCAAGTCCTGGGAACACCTTCGCAGTCTAACGCAGTGCCACGGATAGAATTGGCAGAAAAACTCGTTCAATTGCTGACAGACGAGATGGTGTCAACGGCACTGGAGTTTTGGTATCACGATGGCGGATATAACGCTACGCTATCGATATGTCTCTCTCCGGGTGATGGTGAGAGCTGGCTGGAATTGTATTGGTGTCTCTACTAAGCCTGGTGCCCCAGCTCTGTGTAGAGTAAGTGATTTGCTTTTATGCTAATCTGGTTTTGATCCTTAGGTGGATCAAGTCATTGACAGCAGACTATGACAAACATTTCAAAGCCGGTATCAGGCCTTTCATTCATGCATTTCCATAGTTTGAAATTGTCTTAATGTCAGACCTGCCCCTATTTTACGTGTAGCCACCTTTAGGCGGATCAAGGGTTACCAGCACCTTCAAGGCACCCCAGCAATAAACCTCCGGCTTTGCCGGAGGTGATTTAATTCATAATTAAATTGGAAAAAATGAAAAAATACCTTGGATCAGATAGGTTGGGCAACATTGTTGAAAATGATGATTTAGTTCGTTTATTACGTATTCGCCCTTCTATCCTAAAGCGATTGGCTGGAGATGAGCATGCAGATGTTTCGTCAATGCTTGGGCAAGTCTTACCTGTATTTGATGTCTATGAAGATGGTCTGGTTTGGGTAAGTCTGATTTGGAAAAGGCAAGATGGAGAGACGGAAATTCATGCAATTGCTGTTGACACTGATGCTATCGAATTGGTCGAAAAAGCTAGCCCGCGTAGCTCCGATTAGATTCAAAAAAATGGGGTCAAAAAAATGAACAAATGAGGTCAGCATCAGTTTAAAAAACTACGCTGATTTTTAAACTGATGCTGCACATATTCTTGGCGCATCAAACACTTACAGCATTAATGCTAAAGTGCCCTGATTGTAAATACAAATCTGTGAATGAAGCGGGGATATCTGACAGGAATATTCCATGCAGATCATGAAGCTGGGACTGAGAGCTATATCTGGAAATTATCGGATGGCGAATTCCATGAAGAAGCGAAACATGACAAACTATAGCGCCGTCACTCTGTGATGATCAGTGAATGTATGACCTGCCCGATATTTGCGAACCCGTGTTGTGCCACTACGCTGCTGGCGCAGGCAATCTTTGATGTCCGGCTTAAGTGGGCCTGGACTTGAGCATGACCTTGGCAGCGATGCGGTCAGGCAAAATTCGAGTGATTAACTCAGTGTCGCAATATTCTTCGTATCGGGCGATCTTGCCATCTCTGAAATGGATCACGAAGACATAATCGTTGTCATATCGCTGGCCGTCAGTGGTGAGGTTTTTGCCTTTGGCCTGCAATACGATGATGTCGCCACCATCTATCAGTTGACTGGGAATCGTGGCACGTTCAATGAGAACTCGACCAAGGGGGCGGAAGATTTCATCAATGATGACACGTTTGCCGACGAATTCGCCACTCCATGAGCTATCCCCTATGGTTCTCCAGACGAGATCCTCATGACAGGCCTCCCAGAAAGGGACACCATTCCCTTTGGCGACTTCATCGAAGATGGTCGAAACAAGTTGAGCGTTGGACGAAAGTTTTGTCATGGTTTTTCTCCCTGTCAGTTATTACAAATGGACTTCAGTCTTGCGGAATTTCTTGATCATGTCGGTGCCGCCGCACATATTGTATGAATCCCGGTAGCAGAATGATGACCAGCAGTATCGATTCTTCCTGTAGCGGATAAAGCAGTGATTTTTTATAATTCCACATATAGCTGAACATGACGAGTACGGCTGTAACAGCAATAAAACTGGCAGCATACTTTGAGAAAAAACCAGATGTTCTGAACTTGCACTTGCTGATAAGCACCAGACTCACCACCATGCTGATGGCTGTCACCGGGAGGGAGAACAGTACGATAAGAAGCCCCAGAAGTCCTCTCCAGTCATCCGCCGTAACAAGGCTGGGTATACAGCACATCAAGAAAAATAACAAGAACGCTGGCATGGGGGGAGCTAAGCCTGGTTTCAAAATTGGATGAGCGCATGGTAATTTACCTTAAAGCCAGTAAGACAGGTATCAGTAAAAATGGGGAAGTGCAGCAGTAGCCAAGTGCTTTATGCACCTCCTGGACATGGCGGTATTTTACTGCCTGCAAGCATCCTGAAAAACCCTCACGGCTGCCGTATAATGAAAGATGCGGCAAAGCTTGAGTCAGGTCTTACATTAATACATTTCTTAGAGACTGTTGCAAAGTTAAGATGGCAATGCGTCGCCGACGCTGGCGGTACTTTAGTACGACAAGGAGGCGCAACAACGCCAGATTAATTTTGCAATAGTCTCTTATTTTAGAATTGTCGTCTTTTGAGACTGACCCCATATGCGTGGCCCTAGGCCAGTTGATCTTTTGCAGCAGGAGTAAGAAGAGGGATGCCAGTGCATCCGTTGTACCGGTACTTTGTGCAGCGTCGCTGCCGACCGATGTATTACTTTTTGGGCGTCGCTTGCTGTTCTTTCTGGGATACCACGAATGCTTTCTGCTCATCGTCTGACATCGCCAGAAAATTCTGGAACTGCTCTGGAGTAAGCTTCGCCAATATTGCCGCCAGTTTCCCGGCGTCTGGCTGTGCTGGTGTGACCAGCTCGCCCGGCCCTGTCACTGAACCTGCCTGCACTTGCTGCATCCGTGCCGTGAACCTTTGTTGTAATGTCTTGTGCATGCTTTAAAACCTCTGATAAGTAGTGTGCCATCCTTGGCAGTGCGGCCCCAAAAAGTGTACGCATAATCTCATTTTGGTACAAATATCATGCTTTTGCAAACACAAAGACTGGTTCCCGGATTATTGTCGAAGCAGGCAGAGATGGTATGCTGCAAGCCTGTCTTTCGATAGCAATTTAGACCCTTCCATGACTTTTGTCGTGCGCACTTTGTCCCTGATCTCGGCTTTCCTTATGGTCTTTTTCTTTGCCATGCCAATCATTATGCTCGGCTATGGCACATCGCCAATACGGGATACTATCGCGTCCTTCATCATTATTGCGATAGCCATCCTTGCGATGCGTTGCACCAAATGGCTCTGGCGAAAAAGGCGCTTCCTGAACTGAAACCAGATCTCTCAGCGAAGTTTCGGCATTTTTCTCCCTGTTATTGCTCTGGCCTGTTGAAGCGTTTCTTGAGCGTAGAACTCACGGTTTGGTGACAGCGGTTACTCAAATTGCCTTCGTACTGATAGCCGTTTTAGTGTATTTTCTTGTGCAGCGCCACGGCCGCAGCAATAAAGCTTCCGTGGTCGAGTCCTGACATGGCCCATATACAGAAGCTAAATGAAAAATACCGACTGCATCATTGAACAGTATCGCGGCGGCAAGCTGGTTCGCTTTTTTACACCTACGGGTGATCAGGCTCTGCCTTGGTGCATGAACGTTCACGGCAAGACTTATTTGCGGACGCATGGCTGGGTCATGTCTAAGATATTGCCTACCCTGATGGAAGGATCGCCTGTCATAACCAAAGTCGTTCCGGTCAAGGTGGTCAATTCTGAGGACCAGGTGTCGGAACCTGACAGTGCATTTGACGATCGATTCTCCTGAAAGCAAGAGTAAAATCAGCACCGGTTTAAATATCAGGCTGTTTCATCAATAAATCTTCAGCAATAAAGAAGGAAATATATGTACCAGGGCAGTTGCCTTTGTGGCGCAGTAACATTGAAAGTGCTTGGCACGATAGACGCGATCATTCATTGTCACTGCTCAAAGTGCAGAAAGAGTAGCGGCACTGCATACGCGACGAATGGATTTGTGAATAGCAAAGACATGCTGATAAAAACCGGGCAAGAATCCATTCATCATTACGAAACTGCTCCAGGTAAAAAGCGGCATTTTTGCAAAGTATGCGCGTCTCCCATTTTCAGCAGCAATGAACAGGCACCGGACAGGTTACGCCTGAGATTGGGTATCCTGGATACAGAGATCACAGAAAGGCCAGTTTCGCATAACTTTGTCTCGTCAAGAGCAAGCTGGGATGATCTGGATGCGGATTTGCCGCGATACGACGGATATGAGCCAGGTCGCGGCAAATAGGGCAAGCAACTGAAGGAGAGTTAGCCTGGCTGCATTGCAATAACCTGGTTAGGCTCAGAATTTTATCAGGACCGGGACCACAACAATTTTGTTGAAAATGACTCTGCACACATAACCAGTAATGTCTCCCATGAATCTTAAATATTTCTCAGTTTTATTGGGTTTTTCACTCTTTGCGGTAAATAGTCAGGCTGCCTCATCTTGCGTAATACCTGCAGTATTTACGTCCGAGCTGGCATTTAAAACGCGTGACAATACAGGGACAAAAACTGCCCCATTGATCGCTGCAGAAGACCAGAGCCTGTGTCGCTGTCCCACGCCGGAAGATAGTGCATCTTTTACTTTGGGTAAGCCATTCAGGCTGAGCAATTTTTGTAGCAAGCCTGGTGACGTTCCTGAGCATACTTATCTGTTCTCTGGTCGGGTAACTATCAAGGGTAAGATACACACCGAAGTATCAGAAGAGTTTGGCAATACTCTGATATTCGCCCCCGATGAGCATGAAGAAAAGAAAATCCCGCTATGGCAGAAAACGCCTGTGACTTTTTATCGCGTGCATGCTCAAAAAAGCTTATGGGACGGCTTTTACAAAAAAGTCGCCCGATACGCCTACGAGAAAAAAGCCATCGTCCATGTCTATGCATATGCCTACACGAATGTCGATGACCGCGATCCTGTCATCATGGTCAGCAGCTTGCAAATGCTGGATTGAATCGCGCTTGATCTTACAATAACTCTTTAGGGTTGCCGTATAAAATCCACCAGCTCCAGCGTTTTTTGATCCGGTTTTGGGGTAAAAAAACTGACTATTAGCATGGTGATGAAACCTGCCGGTACGCCAAACACGCCTGCGGATATAGGGGCGATGTTGAACCACTGGTTGGCGGGATTGCCACCGAACAGGGGGTGGGTGTAGAGCATGTAGAACACGCACATGATAAAGCCTGCGATCATGCCGCAGATGGCACCCTGGCGGTTGGCGCGTTTCCAGAATATGCCCAGCACCAGCGCAGGGAACAGGGCAGATGCTGCGACCGAAAAGGCCGCGCCCACCAGTGACAGGATATCTGCAGGTTTGAGCGAGGCCACATAGGCGGCAACGAGGGCCACCACCAGCAAGAGCAGTTTGGAAATGGTCACGCGCTTTTGGGTAGATGCTTGCGGGTCTATGATTTTGTAATAGATGTCGTGCGACAGTGAGTTCGATATGGTCAGCAGCAAGCCATCTGCGGTGGACAGGGCGGCGGCCAGGCCACCGGCGGCGACCAGGGCAGATACAACATAGGGCAGCCCGGCAATCTCTGGCGTGGCCAGCACGACGATGTCGCCATCAAGCACGATCTCGGCCAGTTGTACTATGCCGTCATGGTTGATGTCGGTAATGTTCACCAGCGGGTTGATGCGGTCTATATTGGCCCAGTAAGTGACCCAGGCGGGCAGTTTTGCAAATTCAGTGCCCACCAGGGAATTGTAGATATCGTATTTGACCAGGATGGCCAGCGCCGGGATGGTGATGTACAACAGCATGATAAAGAACAGCGACCAGAATACCGAGTCGCGGCTTTCCTTGACGGTGGGTGTGGTGTAGTAGCGCACCAGCACATGGGGCAGGGCGGCTGTGCCCATCATCAGGCATAGCACCAGCGCCATGAAGTTATTGCGCTTGTTGTCGGACTCATTCTTGTCTTTTGCGGCATAAGGCGTGTATTTGGAAAAGCCGGGTTGCGCCTTGTTCAGATAATTATTGCGGATATCACCCCAGCGGTTTTGCGCTTCCTGGGGTGACTTGGGATAGTTGGCCAGCACCCGTCCGGCAGCCTTGATTTCCAGCAGCGAGGCATTGCCAGACTTTAATTCATCAAGCTTGTGCTGCAATTCCAGCCGGCCTTCTTCCCATGAAAGCGGCAGTTGCTGTATTTTCTTTTGTAGCTCATCAGCGCGCTGGCGGTAGATGGCGCGCACTTCCTGTTCCCTTGGGTCTGCCTGGAAGCTCTTTTCCTTGTTGACCAGTTCAGGCAGCACGGCACCATATGACAATGGGGCAACCGGGTTATTGGTATGCTTGACCGACAGCCAGGCCACAGGTATCAAAAACGCGATGATGATGATGATGTATTGCGCCACCTGGGTCCAGGTAACGGCGCGCATGCCGCCAAGGAAAGAACACACCAGGATGCTGGCCAGGCCCAGGAAAATACCAACCGAAAAATCCACGCCGGTAAAGCGCGAAGTGATCAGGCCCACACCATAGATTTGTGCCACCACGTAAATGAAGGAGATGAAGACGGTAGCAAACACGGCGATGATCCTGACCATATTATTTTCAGGTGTGCCAGCAAAGCGCGCACCAAGAAAATCAGGAATGGTGTATTGCCCAAACTTGCGCAGATAGGGCGCTATCAGCATCGCCACCAGGCAAAAGCCGCCAGTCCATCCTATGATGTAGGCCAGGCCATCAAACCCCTGCAGATACAGGCCACCAGCCAGGCTTAAAAAGCTGGCGGCGGACATCCAGTCGGCAGCGGTGGCCATGCCATTGAAGACGGCAGGCACACGTCGCCCGGCGACATAATATTCACTGATGTCGGATGTGCGGCTGACCACGCCTATGCCTGCATACAGCACGATGGTGGCGAACATGAAGAGATAACCTATCCAGGCACGCGGCACGCCTTCTTTTTCCAGTATCGCAAGGCTGATCAGGAAAATAAAAAACAGCAGGGTGTACCACAAATAGTACAGCGTCAGTTTCTGGGTGAAGCGTTTTTGTGGCATGTGATCAATGTCCTGTTTGCTTGCGGCCTATCCAGTGCATAGCCAGGGAATAGATAGCCAGTATCATGACAAAACTCAGCGTCAAGCCCTGTGCTGCCATGTAAAAGGAAAAAGGCCAGCCAAAGAAAGTCAGTGCCGATAATTCACGCGCAAAAAATAATACGCCAAAGCATAATGCGCCCCAGCACGCCAGCAAGGCCGTGGTCAGCCTTCTGGTATGACGCCAGTAGTGCTTGCTGACGCCAGCCGTATTGTCTGCTTTATTGCTCATGACAAGCCTTCCATGGCTACTTCATCATAGGGATTCAGCTGGAAAGAAATACGGAACAGGCAGCCGGGATAAGCAGGGTCTTGTGGCTGCGGATTATCCAGTATCTGTATGCGCGCATCATGCTGGCTGGCGATTTCGCGTACGATAGCCAGGCCCAGGCCACTGCCTTGCACATTGCTGCCCAGGATGCGGTAAAAGCGTTCAAACACGCGTTCTCTTTCAGTCTGCGGTATGCCGGGGCCGTTATCTTCAACTTCCAGTATCGCCAGTGCCTCATCATGGTCTATGCGTACACGCACGGTCACGCTATGTTCTTGCGGGGTGTAGCGCAAGGCATTGTCGATGAGGTTACTGAGCATTTCACGCAGCATCAGCGGGCTACCAAAGATGAGTACCGCATTTCTGTCCTGCTCAAAACCCAGGTCTATCTTTTTTGCAAACGAAGCCTGTATCCAGTCCTGGACGACGTTGCGTGCCAGGATATTGAGATCGATTTGCTCGCGTGGCTGGTTGGTGGGGGCCAGGTTTTCTGCGCGCGCCAGTGTCAGTAACTGATTCACCAGTCGGGTGGCAGCCTCGGAGCTGGTGGCCAGCTGTGTCAGGGATTGATGTATCTCATGCTGGTCAGTCTGGCGCAGGGCCAGCTCAGATTGCATGCGCATGCCCGCCAGCGGCGTCTTCATCTGGTGGGCGGCATCGGCAATAAAGCGTTTCTGGATGGCGATGGTTTGCGCCAGCCGCTCCAGCATTTCATTGAGTGATTTGACCAGCGGCGTGATTTCTTCCGGCACATGGCGCGAGTCTATGGGGCTGAGATCATCCGGCCTGCGCGCTCTTATCCTTTGCTGCAATTCTGCCAGCGGCGACAAGCCACGGCTCAGTGCAAACCAAACCAGGGCCAGGGCAATCGGCAGGATGATGAATTGCGGCAGTATCACGCCCTTGATGATTTCATTGGCCAGCAGGCTGCGTTTTTCCAGGGTTTCTGCCACTTGCACCAGTGCCAGGTGGGGGTCTTTGCGTGTGTCTATACCAGGACCGCGCTTGCCCGTCTTGTTGAGGTCGATATAACTATAGGCTATGCGTATGTCTATGCCGCGCAAGACAGCATTCCTGAATTGCACGCTGCCTGCGGGTGGTTTGTCTTCTTCTGCCGGGGCGGGCAAATCGCGGTCACCATCGACCACTTCGCCTTTGAGGCCCTTGATCTGGAAATAGATATTGTCGAGATCATCGGCACGTAAAATATCGCGCGCCGGATTGCTGAGCTGGGTAATGGTCTGCCCGTCAATTTCCTTGACTTGCTGTGACAGCACCAGCACATTGTCTTCCAGCGCCCGGTCAAAGGGCTGGTTGGCGATGGACTTTGCCACCAGATAAGTGATGGCGATACTCATGGGCCATAACAACAGCAGCGGGGCCAGCATCCAGTCAAGGATTTCGCCAAACAATGAACGCTGGATTTTTTCTTCCGGCTGCTTGCCTGCCGTGCTGTCAGGCGCTACTGCGTCGCTGTCGGCACTGCCTGGCGGGACACTCATTTTTGTTCAGTTGTTACTGTCGGGACAGCGCCGGACGGAGACGCAGGAACAAAGAATTTTTCCAGGCAATAACCCAGGCCGCGCACGGTGGCGATGCGTACCCCATCAATTTCTATTTTCTTGCGCAGGCGGTGTACATAGACTTCGATGGCATTATTGCTGACTTCTTCACCCCATTCGCAGAGGTGGTCGACCAATTGTTCCTTGGACACCAGCCGCCCGGTGCGTTGCAGCAGCACTTCCAGCAAGCCCAGTTCACGCGCCGACAAATCCAGCATCTGTTCATGGATATAGGCAATGCGCCCGACCTGGTCATAGGTCAGCGGCCCGTGCTTGATGACAGTAGGCCCGCCACCGGCACCACGGCGCGTCAGGGCACGCACACGCGCCTCCAGTTCAGACAGGGCAAAGGGTTTGGCCATGTAATCATCCGCCCCCAGGTCCAGCCCCTTGACTCTTTGCTCTACCGAATCTGCCGCCGTCAGTATCAGCACCGGCAGGCGTGAATTGCGCGCGCGCAGGCGACGCAAGACTTCCGGGCCGCTGAGCTTGGGCAAGCCGAGGTCGAGTATCAGTAAATCAAAGTCCTGGGTAGTCAGGGCGGTATCGGCTGCCTCGCCGTCGTTGACGCAATCCGTGGCATAACCGGATTGCCGCAGCGAACGGGTGAGGCCGTCAGCCAGGACGCTATCGTCTTCTGCTAGCAAAATACGCATGATGATGGTTTGTCTCGTTGTAATGGCAATGACCTGAACGGCATCAAAGGCTGCCCATGCGACATTGTCACTACAGAAACAGATGCGCTACCAGCCAGCTTAAGATGCCGCCATCAGGCAAACATTTACTTGATCTATGTCAAATTCTTGCCGACTCTGCCTGAAGGCAGGTACAGCACTGGCATCACTTTACCCCAAAACCGGGCTTTGCTTGCGAGAAGACGCAGGGAAAAACTAAAGCTGTGACTTTATTTGTCACATTCCCTGCAATATTCGTCTCACCCACGCGGTGGGCGGGGATTGCCGCCACCCGGTGTCACACCACCAAAGCGGTAAGAAAAGCCGACGTAGATCAGGCGGCCATCATAGCGGCGTATGCTTCTTTCTTTCAGGATATCAGTATCGACCTGGGTTTCTGTCTTGTTGGAATTGAAGATATCCGTCACATTCACTACCAGGTTCAGGCTCTTGGTGATGTTGTGGCGATAGCTGAAATTGGCCGTGGAATTGGGCTGGCGATAACCCTCGCCGGATACGGTGCGGCCCTGGCTATTGAGGCTCAGTTGCAGGTGATCATCATCACTGAGCTGATAATTGAACCTGCCGCGCACGCTCAGGGAAGTTGAAGGCCTGTGTACTTCTTGCCCGGCTGTGTTGATATAGGTTTGCTCACCAAACAAGAGATTGCCACTGGTGTTGATAGAAAACTTGGGCGTTACCTTGCCACTGAGGGTGAATTCCAGCCCGCTGGTATGGCTGCTGCCGCCATTCTCTGGCGTGGTCAGCAAGATGCCGCAGTCTGGCGTGGTCTGCACGATGTTGCAATTGTCTGACACGGTTTGTACTACGCCATTCTTGATGAAAGAGCGGCGATACACGATGGAATCACTCTCCTGACGGTAGTAGGCCCTGACATTCACATCCAGCTTGGCAACGCGGGTTTCATAGCCCAGCTCCAGAGAATCGGTCTGGGTGGGTTTCAGTTTGGGATTGCCGCTGGACGCATTCAGGTCATCACGATAGCTGATGAAAGGGTTGAGTTCAGCAGCACCTGCGCGGCGTATGCGGTGGGCATAACTCAGGCGCAGGGTGGTATCGTCGGAAAGTTTGTAGCTCGCAAAAAAGCTGGGTATATAGCTGAGGTAATGGTTTTTCGCACCGACATTGGCGCTCAGTTGTCGTATATCGATATGCGTGTATTCTGTGCGCAAGCCTGCCAGCACACCCCATTGCTCATTGATGCGCATCTGGTAAGAACCATATAGGGCCAGATTGCCTTCATCCAGGCTGTAGCGATTGGTCCTGCTGGCATTTACGGTCTGGCTATTGGTGACAGGGTTGATATCGAAATAAGCGGTATCAAATTCACTTTTATTATCAGCGATTTTATAACCCAGCTTGATGAGGCCATCATCATGCGGGCGCTCATAGTCACCAGTAAAATCGACCAGTCTTACATTACTGTTACTGTCTTGCAGGTTATACCTGTCAGAGATAAAGGCGGGCTTGACTGCATATACATTCGCATAATTGCTGACACTTTCATTCTCGGAGGAAGACACCCGCAAATCCAGTTTCAGATTTTCGCCGCTGATGTCACCCTTGTGATCAAGGCGTGCACCCCAGCTATAGCTGGTGCTGTCGCCTTTACGCTGGCTGGTACGTACATAATCACTGAACAGGCTACGGTCCACATTGTAAGACTGGTAGTGGTCTTCCGACTGCTGGTCATTGTTGCGCGCATTGTAGGCAAAATTGGCACCCAGGGTATCTTTTGCACCCAGGTTATACGTCAGCGCAGCGTTCAGGCCAGAGGAGTTGTTCAAGCCTTTTGCGCTGGAAGTCTGGGTGTTATGCGGTGTCGTGCTGAAACCGTCGAGACGGTCACGCACGGCTTCACC
This sequence comes from Undibacterium pigrum, assembly GCF_003201815.1. Lineage (GTDB taxonomy): Bacteria > Pseudomonadota > Gammaproteobacteria > Burkholderiales > Burkholderiaceae_D > Undibacterium > Undibacterium pigrum. The sequence continues at coordinate 540,270 of NZ_QJKB01000003.1, read as the reverse complement.
CACAGAATTACGGCCATCATGGCGGAAGTTGACACCACCCTGTATGCCCCATGCGCCTTCATGATAACTGCCAGAGAGTGCCGTGTTGTAGCGACCGGCAGAACCGCCATTGGCATTGATGACGCCAAAACCACCCGGCTGACGCGTGCGCCGCATGACCAGGTTGATGATGGGGCCGCCACCTGCCTCATTGCCAAATTGCGCACCTGGATTATTGATGACTTCGACCGATTCAATATCATTCGCAGGCATGGCCGCCAGCGTGGCTGCGCGGTTGTCACCCTGCAGCATCGCAGATGGCTTGCCATCGATAAGGATTTGCACCTTGGTGCTGCCACGCAGGCTGACCGTGCCATCCGGGTCTACATTGACCGAGGGCACATTGTTCAGGGCATCAGCGGCTGAGCCATTGGTGCTGCTGACATCGGATTTGACATCGTAGACCTGACGGTCGATACGATTACTGGGGCGTTCGGCTGTGACGGTAACTGTTGGTGCTTCAGCTTCTGGCGGCGATGCTGGTTTGGCATCCGGCTTGCTGTTTGACTTATCCTCAGATTTATTTTCTGGCTTGTTCTCTGACTTTGCTGGAGTAATTGGAGTAACAGGCGCAGGCTTGGCCGCAGCCGGTTTTTCTGCATTGCTTGTCGTGCTGACCGCAGGTTTTGCCGGATTGGCAACGGTCTGCGCCAATACTGGATTTACCCAGATGGTTTCAGTAAAAAGTGTGCCCAGCAAGAGGACACACAGGCGCTGCTTATGATGTGTAGATGTTGCTGCCAAAGCCATCGCCGGCTTGCTTTTTTTATAAGGTGTCATGGTTTTATTTGAGAGAGCTGCTTGGCGACGGCTTGAGCATCAGAGCGCAGGATTTTACCGTAGTTCAAAAATCAATCCATGTGCGAGGGGCTGCTTTATTCACTCCGTTACAAATCAACTAGTTCACCACCATCAAATTTAGCTAAACGTGAAGTTAAAAATATGTCGATGGCGTGACATTCATATACGACTTAGACTTTTTCATGTCGAATCAGGTGTGCCAAGCTCCACAAGAGTTTGCCAGACACCTCAATGATGTTGACTAGCAAAACATATTCAGATTCCCGATTTGTAAACAGACAAAAGCGCAAGCATACGCGAGAGCGGCATGCAGGGACCGCTCACGTCTGTCACCCGGAAACCTCAGCCAAACAGAGACCAGGAACATGAAAAACAGAAAAATGAAAATACGTGAGACAGTAATGACACGCGCACTTTGCCTGGCCTTTGGCAGCATGATGCTGCCTGTTGCCGTGCAGGCACAGGACAATACGCCAGAAGCCGAGAAGAATACGCAAAGGGTAGAAATTACCGGCAGCAGCATCAAGCGCATAGACAAGGAGCAGGCATCACCGATACAGATCGTCAAGCGTGAACAGATAGAACAAATGGGGGCCAGTACCCTGCAACAAGTGCTGGCAAATATCAGTGCCAATGTACCTGACCTGAAAGATTCGCAAAGCCTGTTTACTGGCATGGACGGCGCATCTTCTGCCAACTTGCGCGGCCTGGGCACGCAGGCAACCCTGGTCTTGCTGAATGGCCGCCGCCTGTCCAGCTATGGCGCAACCTATGGTTTCCAGTACCAGTTCGTGAATATAGATTCCATCCCTGTCGATGCGATAGAGAGGGTAGAAATACTGGCTGATGGTGCGTCGGCAATCTATGGTTCTGATGCGATAGCCGGTGTTATCAATGTCATCACCAAGACCAGTTATCGTGGCCTGGATGTGCGCGTGAATGCGCAAAAATCCATGCAGACCAATAGCAATGGCGAATATGGTGCCGCCTTTACTTATGGCTTTGGTGACCTCGCCAAAGACAAGTTCAATATCTTTGGCACACTCAGTTATTACCAGCGTGATGCGGTTTATCTGCCCGAGATATTGTCGTCCATACCTGACGACTACTACAAATATCATCCCAGTTTTTTAACGAATATGCGTATTACCGAAGGCAGCGGCCCCGGTGTGCTTAACCCCGGCACCCTGTTCGCCTTCAGTAGTGTCGGTACCAACCGCGCACCGGCCCAGGGTTGCCCCACCCCCCTGTCACTGAAGGCAGATGGCAGCAATACTACCTGCGCCTTGAATACCCTGAACCTCGGTAAATTCTGGGTGCCTTCATCCAAACGCACCAATGGCTTCATCAGCGCCCACTTTGATATCAATGACAATGTGCAAGCCTTTGCCGAGCTGGCTGTCACCCATATAGACCTCACTACCGCAGTGGGGCCGCCAAATTTCAGCAGTGGTGATTATCCTTCCTGGTATGCGCGTAATACGGGTGTCAAACTCAATACTCTGACCTTTCCTTATCTGTCAGCCAAAAATCCTTACAACACTTTGCCTGCAAAATTGCAGGGCAATATGGGTGGCGTTGCCGGTATTTCTTACCGCTTTCTTGATGCGGCGGGCCTGGCCAAACAAAGCACGGTGGATGATGAATTCCGCCTCGTTGCTGGCTTGAAAGGTAATACCGGCCGCTGGGACTGGGAAACTGCCCTGACCCTGGCAGAGACGCATAGCGTCATGAACCAGCGCGGCAGTAACCCCAGTGTCAGTGGTTTGCTGGCAGCGTTTGGTCCATATACTACTGACCCCAAAACCGGTTACACCATCATGAGTGATAACCCGGCGTATAAATTCGGTGTCGACAATGCCAGCAACCGTGCTCTGCTGGAAAAAATGTACCCGAATGTGCAATACCCCTCCTGGGACAAGGTCGCCAATCTCGATGGAAAAATTTCAGGCAAGATCGCCACCCTGCCCGCAGGTGACTTGATGATGGCCGCTGGCTTCAACCTCAATTATGAAAACTATTCCAGCCCTGGCGACACGGCAGCAGCGAATGGCGATATCTGGTGGCAGGGCGGTTCCTGGTTCAAGGGCCAGCGCACCAGCCAGGCCTTGTTTGCTGAATTTCTGGCACCCATCACCAGGAGCATAGAAGCTGACTTTGCCATCCGTGATGATAAATACCCCGGCTTTGACAATAACATCGTGCCCAAGGTCGGTCTCAAAGTGCAAGCCCTGAATACCCTGCTGGTACGCGGCACCTACTCAGAAGGCTTCCGCGCGCCCAGCCTGGCAGAGTCAGGCACGGGTGGCATCTATGCCGTGAGCCAGGTACAAGATCCCATACGCTGCGCGCAAACCAATGCGATTGCCGATGTACTCATGAAGTCAGCCAATGCCAGTGATGTCACAACCGGCAAAAACTTGCTGAACTCAGAATGCAGTGCCTATAACATAGGCGGCGTCACCAGCCCCAATTCAAAACTGATGCCAGAAAAAGCCAGGATATCCACAGTCGGCTTTGTCTTCCAGCCCACAAAAGACTTTGATATTTCTGCTGATTATTATTTTATCAATCGCAAAAATGAAATCAACCCGGAAAATTATAATCAGTTGCTGGAACGCGCCATCGCCAAATTTGGCCCTGACATAGCTGACGTGCCCGGTGTCATGCTGCGCACACCAGTCTCGCCGCAAGACAAGGCCAACCAGGGGCAGGCTGCTGCTGTGTGTGCCGCCAACCCTGGCTTGTGCAGCAAGCTGCCTGTCTATACTGTTGGCCAGGTGGGCGGCATGATAGGCAGTTATATCAACCAGTCACAAACCTTGGTTGATGGCTTTGATGTGAATGCCAATGCTCGTTTTGGCCTGGGTGAATATGGCCGCCTCAACCTCGGCCTGCAAACTACCATTGCCCGTCGTTTTATCGTCAAGGGTGCTGATGGTGAATGGCAAGAGAACTCTGTCGGTGCCTATAACAGCCCACGCATCACGGGCCGTTTCTCGGCCTTGTGGAATTACGGTCAGTGGGACCTGGCTCTCGCCGCCAACTACACCGGACCACAAAGGCTGCAAGGCGTGGGCGGCTGGTATGATCCATCCTACGATCAGGAGTCATGTGAAACGCGGCTGGATACACCAAAATCTTTGTGCAGCAAGGGTATAGCTTCCATCACGACCTGGACCAGTAATATTTCATGGCGGTTGAGGAAGGATATGAAGCTGGATTTGAATATTCAGAATCTGTTTAATCACAGGCCGGAATATGATCCGCGTGGGAATTATGGGGTTAATAATTATGATAATTTTTTGGGGAGGATAGTGAAGCTGTCGTTTAATTATCAGTTTAAATGAGGGTATGGATTAAGGACGAGGTCGAGTTCGTAGGTTTGGCTGGGCCTCGCTAGTTCTTAGGTTGGGCTATGTTTCACCAGCCCAACACTCGACCTCCGGTCAACGTATTCTTAAAAACGAAGCGATATTTCTGAGTTCGTTTTTAATTGCCTGCATGCGTTATTTAAGAATGCAGGCCGGTGGTAGACCGGCGGCTACCCACCTTTTTGTCTCGCCAAAAAAGGTGGGCCAAAAAGGCGACCCAGGCGTAGCCGCCCCTGCGGGGTTCCCGTTTGTGCAGTACAAAAAATGGGAAACGCCCGAAACTCGCTGCGCTCAAACACGGGCATTTCTCAATCCATTTTCTGTACTGCACAAACGGCGTCTACACATGGGAAATTCGGAAAGTCAAAAGCAAGGTCAAAAGCAACAGCAACAGCAACAGCAACACCAAATTCAAAACCCGGGTTACTTTACGTTCAAGAGTAATATATTCATCAAATAGCATCATCCATCTTATCAAGACAAGAACGAACAACACCATGCCCCCATCCACTAATTTTTCCACCTATCTCAATCCCATCCCCCTGGTCGCCATCTTGCGTGGCATCCAGACCCATGAATGCGAGGAGATTGCGCTCGGTCTGTATCAGCAAGGTTTTCGCTGTATAGAGATTCCCTTGAATTCGCCAGATGCCTTGCGCAGTATAGGTCTGCTGGCGAGGGCTTTGCCTGAGGATTGTTTGCTGGGGGCGGGGACAGTGCTGCGGCTGGAGCAGGTGGGGCAGTTGCAGGATGCGGGTGGGGGTTTGATTGTCATGCCGCATACTGATGTGAGCCTGATTGCTGCGGCCAGGCAGCGTGGTATGTGCAGTTTGCCGGGTGTGGCGACGATCAGCGAAGCCTTTTCTGCCCTGCATGCAGGGGCGGATGGGCTCAAGTTGTTTCCGGCAGAGTCGGTGCCGCCTACGGTCTTGAAAGCCTGGCGTACAGTCTTGCCTGCGGATTGCCTGTGTCTGCCAGTGGGCGGCGTCAAGCCGGCAGGCATGCAGACGTATCTGCAGGCAGGGGCGAATGGTTTTGGATTGGGGGCCAGCTTGTACCAACCCGGATGGTCGGTGCAGCAAGTCATGCAGGCGGCTAGCGGTTTTATTACTGCGCTGGCTGACAGGGATTAATTTCTTGTGACCCTGAAGTAATCAATGTCTACAAAATTATTCGCTGATGCAGGGCTATCGCTGCTGATGCTGAACAAGCCCATTTGCGCACCTACCCAGCGTCCCATGCTGGCAGTAAAACCGCTGCCAATTTCTATAAATTGCTGCTGGTCCGTACTGTAGTAGAAGCGGGTCTTGCCGCCAGCCTGTACCTGCATGCGCAAGTAGGCGATGTTGTTACTCCAGGGCAGGCTGGCCCGGACAGTTTCTGTGCATGGGGATGCAGACGCAGACGCTGCGGTCTTGCTGCATATGGACAACAATAATTCACTCCCCTGTTCTTGCTGGCGCACTCCCAGCCATGCATAGTTGAGGCCATACAGAATGAGGCCGCTGCTGCCACCATTCTTGAGTTGACTGATATCCAGTTTCACATCTACCGTAAATTGTTCTGATGGCAGTTTTTGTAGCAATAATGCGGGTGCATTGGTCAGACTTTTTTCGGCAGCAAAGCTGGCGTCGTATTGCGTGTACAGACGCAAATGATCTGACCTGGCTGCCAGGGAAAACCATGCGGCTTTCCAGTTGGCGTTCCATTGCCATTGCAGACCTAGTTCCTGCTTGTCGAATTCATCTGCGGTGGCTGGTTCTGCGAATGAAAAATTTCCCTTCAGCGGCATGGCGTGGCTGAGTACAGGTTCACCCCTGCCTGTATTGTTGATGTCTGCACCTATGACAGGCCAGCCATCTTTCCACTGCATGGGTTGCAGATGGACGATGCGGCCATAGGCGCGTTTGTCCTGGAAATGATAAAACCAGTCAGTACCTTGCGGCGTTTGCACCCAGGCACCCTGGTGTGGGCCATTGGTGGGCGAGGTGCCTTGCGCCATGACTATCCTGTCTTCATATGGACCTGCGATATGGCGTGAGCGAAAGACCGATTGCCAACCTTCTTCAACACCACCAGCCGGAGCAAATATATAGTAATAGCCTTGATGTTTATATAGCTTGGGGCCTTCCAGGGTTTTGTAATGGGGCAGCCTGTTACCATCAATGATGATCTGGCCTGCTGTATCGAGTATCCTGGTCGCTTCATTATTCATGCGGCGCAGGCTCAGTACATTGTTAAAGCCAGCACGGCTCCTGGCCCAGGCATGTACGAGATAAGCCTGGCCATCGTCATCCCATAAAGGTGTGGGGTCAATAATGCCTTTGCCTGCCAGCAGCAGATGAGGAGTGCTCCAGGGGCCGCTGAATTTTTCTGCCGTCATCACATAGATGCCCTGGTCAGGGTCAGGGTAAAAAATCCAGAAACGATGATTGTGATAGCGCAGGCAAGGTGCCCACACGCCATTGCCATGCTGCGGTCTGGCAAAATCTGCCAGCGGCAGTTGCTGGGGCAGGGCATGGCCAACCAACTGCCAGTGCACCATATCTGCCGATTCCAGCAAAGGCAGGCCAGGTGCGCTATTGAAGCTCGATGATGTCATGTAATAGCGATCGGCCACACGTATTACATCGGGGTCAGAATAATCGGCATGGATGATGGGGTTTTGATAGCTTGTTTTAACTGTATCAATTTCAGCGGCAAAGCCGGGCGTTGTCAGGCTGGCGATTAATAGACATGCTTGAAGGAGCCAGCTAAGGCTCCCGGTAAGACACCCGTTAAGGCAAGCCGTAAGACCAGCCATCATGCAAGTCATGACTGGCAATGGCCTCCAAATACAACTCTGCATACATCCTCTTTTATTTTGGTTGACCAGTTTAAAATTGGTAAGACCAATTATGCAAGTCTTGTTCTGTCCACGCAAGTGAAGTTTTTTACTGTTGTGTATTTATTTGTTGACTTGAATGATTACGCGTGTAATCATTAATTGTCGATTACATCTGTAAATGATTAATAATGCGGGAGACAATAATGAAAAACATCGCCATCAGCGAAGCAGAATCGCTGGTCATGGAAACTCTGTGGCAACGCCATCCCATGGCGGCTGAAGAGGTCAGCGCCATCCTTGTGCAACAGCAAGACTGGCAGGAAGCCACCGTCAAGACACTATTGAATCGTTTGCTGAAGAAGGGCGCGATCAAGGCAGAAAAAGACGGCAGACGTTTCCTGTATTCACCCTTCCTGAAGCGTGAGCAATGGCTGATGTGCGAGAGCAAGGGCTTTCTTGACCGCATGTTCAATGGCCGCATTGCACCTCTGGTTGCGCATTTCAGCGAGCAAAAAAAATTATCCAAACAGGACATCGCTGAACTCAAACGCCTGATAGGGGAGCTGGATGATGATGAATAATTTATTGCAGCCTGCCATGCTGGCCTGCCTGGTCACCAGCGTCCTGATTGTCTTCATTCTGTTAGTGCGGCAAAGCTTGCGTAAGCTGGCGGGTGCCAGTATCGCCTATCAGCTATGGGGCATTTTGCCTCTGAGTTTGATTGCCATGCTTTTCCCGCATCGCCAATATCTGGATATGGCAGCGATGCCTGACACGCCGGCAAGCCAGATCATTGCCAGCGTGCCTCTGCTAACCATAGCACCAGCCAGTATCTGGCCAAGCATGCTTGTCAGCGCCTGGATGATAGGTGGTATTGGTATGTTGCTGCTGTTTGGAATGCAGCACCAGCGTTTCTTGCGTCGCTTGGGAACTTTGACTCAATGCGAGGGTGTTTATCTTGCCAGTGATAATGATATTGGCCCTGCGCTTGCAGGTTGCTTCAAACCAAAAATCATCGTGCCAGCAGATTTTTTTGAACGTTATAGTGTGGCAGAACAGGCGCTCATCATCCGTCATGAACTGATGCATAAACGGCGCGGTGATGTCATTGCCAATAGCTTGTGCGCATTGCTGCAATGCCTTTTCTGGTTCAATCCCCTGATGCATATCGCGGCCAGAAGTTTTCGTCTTGATCAGGAACTGGCCTGTGATGCACTCGTGATAGCACAAGAGCCGCAAGCCAGGCGTACCTATGCCGAAGCCATGCTCAAAACCCAGCTCAGTATTACCCCCAGCGCCCTGGCCTGTCATTGGCCTTCCCACCATCCTTTGAAGGAAAGAATCATGCAATTGCAACAGTCAAAACCTGGTCTGTTTAAGCGTAGTGTTGCCTATATCATGCTGAGCGGTCTGTGCGCTGCCAGCGCCTACAGCGCCTGGGCCGTTACGCCAGCCAATGTGGTGCTTACTCCAGCCGCGCAAAAACAGGAGGCCATCAAAGCTGGCACCGATAGCTATCTCGTCAATACCAATATCAGTGTGGGCGGCGAAACACTTACTCCTACCGTCATCGTTGAACAGGGCAAGCAAGCCAGGATAGGTCTGACATCAAAAAGCCAGCAAGCCAAATGGGATATCAGCTTTACCCTGGTGCCAGCGCCTGAAGGCCAGTACAAAGATGCCGTCATCATCGACATGAAAGTTGAGAAAGATGGGGCACTTGTAGCACAGCCAAAACTCATCTCAGGCTTGAATCAAACAGCCACATTGCAAAAAGAAACGCCTGATAAGCAACTGGACTTTGATATCAAGATGACGGTCAGTCTGGCAAAGAAGACCAACTAAACAGTCCTTAATCTGACAGCAAGCTCAGAGTCAGGCGATTTGACCTTGCTGTTCTGTTAAAATCTATTACATAAATTCACACAGGTGGAAAAAATAAACATGGAAAATTTCAGGCAAGCATAGTGTTACAACACATAATCACAGAAACCAGGGAATACCAGGAAGTCAGCAAAGTCTATGGCGAACGTCGTGCCGGGCGCAGCCAGGAATTGCTGATGAAGCATATCGATGATGGCCTGGCTGTCATGATAAACCTGGATGCCAGCCTAAATGCCTTAAAGGCTTTTTGCCTGCACCCGCTGTTTCAGGCAGATCAGGACCTGGTCACATACGCACCGTTGGCATCGACTTTTGCGCCAGAGGTGATATTGCTGGTCATGGAATACCGCCGTGCCGCCAATGCCTATTTGTGCAAGCCACATACTGATGACTGGTGTATAGACGATCTGCACTTGCATGTGGGATGGATATTGCCAGAAGTCAGGAAGATGCTGCTGGCGGACAAAATACAAAACCAGGCCGATTTTTTAATCCATCATGCCGATACCCATATACGCAAAGCAGAATTGAAACATTACTTTCAACTCTGGATTGACTACTTGCACACGATGGAATAAGAGCTTCAAGATGAAAAAATCAAACATGGCTTCCATCATCAAAAAAGTCAGCATCGCGCTGATGCTGTTCTGTGCATCAACTGCCATGGCTGCTTCTGACAAGCTTTGCACTGGCGATGCCGGTTTGAAAAAACTGGAAGGCTACTGGAGTAGCAGCCCTTTCCTTGATTTGCTGAAAAAACATGGCAACTGGACTGCCGCCATGACAGCCACTGACAGCCAAAAAAATGCCCTCACCATCAGCGATGGCCGCATCAGGCAAAACCTGGCCTGGCATGAAGGTGATGAAACAGAATATTGCCTGCGCCTGCAAGGCGACAAAATCTGGTTACTTGGTGACGGCAAACACAGGGCAGAACAGGGCCCATATCAACGCCTGGGTAGCCTGGCTCAAAAAGAAGCTGATTTATATCTGGCGCGCATCATACAAGGTTGTTTTGTCAGCGAGGAAAAAGAGCAATGGTGTTTTCAGGATGGCAAACTCAGCATCAATGGCAAGCCAGCCAGGGCAAGTTTGTCACTGGATTTATCTGAACTGGATTTGTATGGTACACCCCTGCGGGTAGAAGGCCGCAAGCTGCCATTCTGGTATCTGGTCCAGCGGGGGAATGCATGGGTGGTGTTTGAAGATGATTATGCGAGCAATGAAAAGCGCCTGCCTGTCGACCCCAAAACCAGCAAGCCCTGGCGCGTGCTCAGCAAGCAGTAGATCGGAAGCCAGTGATATCTCGTTTGCCAGGGCTGCGTCGCTACTTCAGCACAATCAGCATAATGCGCCTCATCTTGTGGATGGTTTTTCTGCTGCTGGCCGGTTTTATTCTGGTCGTGCTGAATATCGCTAGTTACCCCGCACTGCTGAGCCAGCAATTTGCAGAGCCTGAAAATATCAAAGCGGATGCAGCGATAGTACTGGGAGCATCGGTCTGGAAAGATAAGCCTTCGCCAGTATTTGCTGAGCGTATCAAGCACGGTATACAGCTATATAAAACTGGCCATGTCTCTTACCTGATTTTTACAGGCGGCTTGAGTGAAGGTGATAGTCTGTCAGAATCAGCCGCTGCCCGTCAGTACGCGATTGCTGAAGGTGTTCCTGCAACGCAAATTTTGATAGAAGAAGCCTCGACCAATACCTGGCAAAACCTGGTGCAGGCTTGTCAGCTCATGCAGGAAAACAAACTGCAAAAAGTGCTGATAGTCAGTGACCCCTTGCACATGAAGCGGGCAATGACGATGGCAAATGATTTGCATATCAATGCCATCTCTGCGGCTACACCGACAAGCCGCTATGTCAGCTGGCGTTCAAAAAGCCAGGCATTGCTGTATGAGAGTTTCTTTTATGTGAAATATAAGCTGCTTGATGAAACTGAAAATTCATGTGAAGCAAAAAAATAAAAGAAATCTTTGTTCAAGTCCAGATTCGAAAAATCAATTCTAAAAAATAGCAGAGGCTACGTCATTTCGTCTGAGATTGATTCGGACAAATATGCGGCCTTCCTTTGCAGGAGCGGCTTCAGCCGCGAACCGGGTTTACTAAGCACACATGGCATATGCTTCCTGGGAAAAATCTTCGCGGCTAAAGCCGCTCCTACACTTTTCTGGCTAGTTACTTGCTGCCAGGATTTTTAAATACGGCTTCGAGCTTTGCCAGCATGTTAAACAATCCCTGGTCTTCTTCAGAATAGGGATAATCAAAAAATTCTATCTGCATCCATTGCGCAGCCTGGCCGGGATGGACATAGATTTCAAAATCATCGACCAGGATGCTTTCTTCCACTATGGCATCCGGTATAAATTCGAGATTCTTGGTGTCGCCTTGCAAGTTCACGTATTCAATATGGGCAAACCATGCAGGTGCCTTGCCTTCTTCCACCAGCAGCCGGGCGATGTGCCGGAACTTGTCTTCATTGACTGTCGTGAACATTACCAGTCTGGGGAAAAGTACAGCGCAACGTTCCAGAAATTCAAACAGGCCAGGGCGTGGAATCTGGCTCATGGCGTTTGAAATCAGTGTTCCTTCAAGGTCGAGTGCCAGTACTTTGGGTATTATCTTTTTCATTGGGTGAAGTCAGGTGAAAGAAGGCATAGTATCGCATCCTTATACCCGCCATGTAATGGGGGTAAACCTGGGATAGTGTGAAAATTACAAGGGCCGAAAGCTGCCAGTCTGGCGCACCATGTCATGGAACAATGCGCAACTTTCAAGCACAGCAAAGGAGCCCTCCATGCAACACCAAATCAAACTGGCCCTGCAATTTCGTCGATTGAACCAGCAGGGCCAGTTCATGCTGGCCAATGCCTGGGACATCGCCAGCGCCCGCATTTTTGCCAAAGCAGGTTTTCCTGCTCTCGGTACGACCAGCGGCGGCATCGCATATGCGCAAGGCTTTTGCGATGCCGAGTTGATAGGACGCGATAGCATGATGACGCAGATAGCCGCCATCGCCAGGTCAGTCGATATGCCTGTCAATGCTGATATCGAGGCAGGCTATGGTGCTGCGCCAGAAGCGGTAGCAGAAACCATCAGGCAAGTCATCGCTGCCGGTGCAGTCGGCGTCAATCTTGAAGACAATAGCCATGGTTCTTCCAGCGAGCCTTTGTTTGCTGTGGATGCCCAATGCGCACGCATCGCGGCAGCAAGACAGGCAGCAGACCAGGCTGGCCTGCCTTTGTGGATCAATGCCCGCACGGATACTTTCCTGCTTGGCCTGGGTGAGGGTATCGAGACACGCATAGCGATGAGCATACAGCGTGGTAGAGCCTATCTGGCAGCCGGTGCTGACATGGTCTTTATACCGGCCCTGGCTGATCTGACTATTATTGCGCTTCTGGCGCAAGCTATAAAGGGACCCATCAATATCATGGCCATGCCGGGTGCACCGGTAGCACAGGATTTGTTCCAGGCCGGTGCCAGTCGCGTCAGCCTCGGTGTCTGCCCCATGCTGGCAGTGATGGGTACAGTGCGTGATATTGCAGAAGAAGCCAGGAAGACAGGTAGCTGGCAAAACATGGAACGTAGTTTTTACGGGTTTGCGGAAGCGGAAGAATTGTTTGCTTGAAGAATTTCAGGCCTCTGTGCCATCTCTGTGCCTCAGTGCCTCTGCAGTGAGATTTTTGGTCTTATTCCGTGGTGATGGTTCACAAAGTTTATTTGTTTTTTTGCCAGTCTACAGCCTGAAAAATTCTTCAGGCTTTTCTTCGCCAAACTCTGCCCAATACCAGTTGGCCATCAAGAAACTGCTGAGTTGATAATCCTCTGCATACCAGGCCTGCTCATCATTATTTCTTTGCCAGACTATGGGGTTGGCTTGTTCCAGGTCTTGCAGGCGTATACCCCAGTCCACCACACCCTGGTTTTCATGCATGAAAATCAGGTAGCCCTGTTCCTGATAGATATCCTCAGGTGACAGGAGTTGATTGTATGCAGTATTGATCGCGCTATTGCCTGCGCACTGGTAGTAGGTCAGCAGTGCAAGCGGCAAGCTGGGTGTGCCGGGACTTAATCTTTGCGCAGCATCCGGCATGGCTGAGATATCCAGTCCGATTGTCTGCATCCAGTGACAGTAAAATTGCGGATAGTTCATCTGACGGCTTTACTCATTATTTGTATATGACTTATCTTTCCTTTGCAGCACGCATCAAGGAGGGCATTGAGCTTAGCATAAATGAATTGATAGTGTGGTGTCGCCAAAAATGAGACTTGTCATTCCTGATGCGCTACACTCAGGATTTATTTCTATTCTTATTGCCATCATGCCCGAACAAATGCCTGCACGACCATCCGGCAATGCTGCAGAATTCGTAGCCCAAAGCGACGACGTCTTTGGCCGCATTGCCAGCCGTTATGACAGGCTGTGCGACCTGTTCAGCTTTGGCATACACAGGATGTGGAAGCGAAGGGTCGCCGACATTATCGCGCAGGAAGAATGGCAAACTCTGCTGGATGGTGCAACGGGTACAGGTGACATCATGTTGCGTGTGCTGAAAAAACAGATACCAGCCAGCCGCCGTATCATTGCCTCCGACATCAGCCCGCAAATGCTGGCGATTGCGCAAAGCAAGCTGGGCCAGCATGGTGAACAAGTCCGCCTCAGTCAGCTCGACATGCACAGCATGCCTGACATTGCGAGCGGCAGCGTGGATGCCTATTCGATTTCACTGGGGCTAAAAATCTGCCAGCGTCATCTGGCCCTGCAAGAAGCCTTGCGGGTTTTGCGCCCTGGTGGCCGCCTTATCATCCTTGAGGCCTCGAATATACGCCCGGCATGGCTACACCGTGCCTACCTGATGTATATGGCCATCTGCACCCCGGCCATAGGCTGGATAGCCACGGGCGGTGACGCATCGGCCTATAAATACTTGTTGCACGGTGTACGCGAATTTCCTGGCGCAGAACAACTCGCCGCAGAAATGCGGGAAATGGGCTTTAGCGACATCCAGTTTGAACGACTGTCGCTGGGAATAGTGGCGGTGCATACGGCAAGGAAACCGGGGCTGGCATAGATGAAGATTTTTTTCAAGATATTGATCGTTTCATGTGCCATGCTTGCTGGCATGGGGGTTTATGCGCAGACATTTCAAGAATCCTTTGATGCCTTTGGTCGTAAGGATTACGCGGGTGCGTTTACTGGTTTTAAAAAACTGGCTGAAAAAGGCAATGCCAATGCCCAATCCAATCTGGGTTGGTTGTACCAAAATGGTTTAGGTGTTGTTGCCAGTGACCAGCAGGCGATTGCCTGGTACAAAAAAGCTTCAGACCAGGGTTTTGCCAGCGGCCAATTAAAACTGGGATGGATGTATGACCATGGCCGTGGTGTGGCGCAAGATAAAAAGCGGGCTGCGGTCTTGTATCTGAAGGCTGCGGAGCAAGGCGAACTTGATGCACAGTTTCTTATGGGAGAGATGTATGCCCGTGGTGAAGGTGTCGCCAAAGATGAGCAACGATCATTGTACTGGTATACCAAGGCGGCGGAGCAGGGTGATGTCGTGGCACAGAGTATCGTTGGTGATATATACGCTCACGGCATCGGCATTGCAAAGAATGAAGCACTGGCAGCATCCTGGTACCTTAAAGCAGCTACACAGGGCGATGTGGCGGCACAGGTTAATCTGGCTTATCTGTATGGGAATGGAAAAAATTTCACCAGAGATCATCAAAAAGCCTTGTACTGGTATAACAAGGCTGTTGAACAGAATTCAAAAGAGGCAATGCAGAACCTGGGGGTGATGTATCTGCAGGGCATAGGTGTGCCCAAAGATGAAAAGAAAGCCTTTTCCTTGTTCAGTAAGGCTGCCAATTTGGGTCATTTAGCAGCACAGCATAGTCTGGGCATGATGCATTTTAAGGGACAGGGTACCGTGCAAGATGACAAGCAAGCTTTTTATTGGCTAAAGAAGAGTGCAGAACAAGGATACCCTGACGGTATGTACAATCTAGGGACTTTGCATGCGCTTGGCAGGGGAACGCACAGAGATTATGAAGAGGCTTATTTCTGGATGAAACTTGCAGATATCAAGAATGAGGGGCAGCTTAAAGTAATAGATTCAATTGAAAAACAACTCACCACCCAGCAGCGATCAAATGCGCTTGACAACATACGTGTATGGAAACTCAAGGTGGAAAAATAATCTTCATCTGTGAGATTTTTGGTTTTTTTCAAAAAAAAATAAATGACATGCAGGGTGCGCCATGCGCATCCTGCCCAATACGAAACCCATCATAAATTTAGTCGTTACGGTTGTAACGTTCATCCTGCCTGCGTAAAACCTTGCCAGCACGTTTGCCGGTCAGCTTACCGTCTGCCATAGCGATTGCGCCATTCACCAGTACCCACAGCACACCTTTGGCCGCCTGTTTGGGCTGTGCAAAAGTGGCGGCGTCACTTATTGTGTCTGGATCAAAAATCACCAGGTCGGCCCAGCAGCCGCAGGCGATGCGGCCACGTTGTTGTAGACCAAAATGATCAGCGGACAAGCTCGTCATGCGGCGTATCGCTTCAGCCAGACTGAAGAGTTTTTCTTCGCGCACGTAGTGGCCAAGTACCCGCGGGAAAGCGCCCCACAGGCGTGGATGTGGATGCTCATCATGTGGCAGGCCATCAGAGCCTATCATGGTATGCGGATAGCTGAGCACGCGTTGTACATCATCTTCCCGCATCTGGAAATACACGGCACCGGCAGGATGCAGGCGGCGCGCGGCTTCTTTTTGACCGACCTGCCATTCAGCAGCAATATCGGACAGATCGCGTCCCGACATGGCCGGGTAAGGTTCAGAAAACGTCACCATGATGCGTATGACACCATCGACGTAGTCTGGGTCAAGCACGGTGGAACCGGCGGCATAGGGGTAGGCATCCAGCCCCACAGCCTGGGTGCGGCGACGTTCGCTGATATACGCCAGTGTTTCGCTCGTGCGCCCCCAGTTGGCCGGGCCTGCGCATTTGTGATGAGAGAGTATGACTGGCAATTGCGCTGCTTGCCCGGCATCGCAGGCTTCTGCCAGGGCATCCATGACGCCATTGTATTCATCACGTATATGCGAGGTGTAGACCCCACCAGCCTGAGCAGCGATCGTGGCCAGGGCGATGACTTCGGCATTGTCTGCCGCCTTGCTGGTCTGGTAGAACAGGCCAGAACTGAAACCCAGTGCCCCAGCCTGCATGCCCTCTGCCAGCAGGGTTTGCATCTTGCTGATTTCTGTGGTGCTGGCTGGGCCTGTCCAGTCTGCCATGGCATTCACACGCAGGGTGGAGTGGCCTATCAGCATGCCGACATTGACTGCAGGCTCAGCAATTGTGACGGCTGCGGCATAGTCGGCAACGCTGGCAAACTGGTAGTCTTTTTGTGTGCCTATCAGTGACAGGGGAGCAGGCACGGCAGCAATGGCCTTCAAAGGTGCAAGGCTGATGCCGCAATTGCCGGTGATGACTGTCGTCACGCCTTGCGTGAGCTTGGGCTGCATGGCGGGTTGTTGCAAGACTACTCTGTCATCATGAGTATGTACATCGATAAAGCCGGGTGCCACGGCCATGCCCCTGGCATCTATGATGTGCTGCCCGCCAAGGCTGGCAGGGGTGGCGATGGCAGCGATCTTTTGCTCGCGTATTCCTATGTCGGCAGGGTAGGGCGCGCAGCCGCTGCCGTCATAGACCAGGGCATTGCATATCACCACATCATATGTAGCGTCTCGCATGATCAGAATATTGTGTTGATGGCAGACTGCACGCGATAGGCATCATCGACTACCAGCATCAGTGGCCATTTGTCAAAGGTCGTGCAAGGGTGGGAAATACCGCAGGCGATGAGGTCACCTACCGCCAGGGTCTGGCACAGGCCGCTGTCTTTGGGCAGGCGCAAATAGGCGTGCTGGTCATTCATCTTTTCTATCTTGCAACCGGCAGGCAGGGCAAATGGTGCACTGGCATGGCCTGGCCTGTGAGTTGCGAAAGGCAAGGGCAGGTCGATATCGTAAGACGCATCGCGCTTGCCCATGGTCAGTATGGCCAGGTCGTTTTCAGGACGCGATTGCACCATGCTCCAGACTTCCAGTGCAGGCCGCAAGCCGCCTGCTGGCAAGTCAGCAACGCGGCCATGCATTTCTTCCACCAGGCCATGATAAAAACCATGGTCATGCGTGACATAGCAACCGCTGCGCAAGATGGGCAGCAAGGGGCGTGAGAGCTTTAGTTCGCTGGCAAATTCCTCACCCACAAGATCAAAATAAGCAGAGCCACCGGCAGAGATTACTATCTCGGGCAGGTCGAATAATTGTTCGCGATCAGCTTGCTGGCATACCGTTGTCATGTCTTGCAAAAAGCTTTTAACCTGCATCAGGTCTTGCTCGCGGTTTTTACCAACCAGCAAGCCTTCATAGCCTTCTACACCTGCCAGTTGCAGGTAAGGGCTGCGGTGGATATGGCGTGCCAGTTCCAGAGCCTGCTGCCTGCTGCGGCAACCCGTGCGGCCCCCGGCGAAGCCCAGTTCTACCAACAGGGGCAAGGGTCTTTGCAAGCCCGCTTCATGCACGGCATCAGCCAGCATGTTGACGCCTGCGATGGAATCACAAATTGCATAGAAAGTGAATTCCGCGTCTTCAGCCAGCAAGGCCAGGGCAGAATGGATATCGCTTTTGCTGATGAGCTGGTTGGCGATGATGACGCGCTTGACACCAAAACGCTGGGCCACGCGCATCTGGTTGACATTGGCCAGGGTCATGCCCCAGGCACCATTACGCAATTGCATGTCAAACAGTTGCGGGCTCATGGTGGTCTTGCCATGTGGGGCCAGAACGATATTGCGGCTGGCGCAGAAGGCCTTCATCCATAGCAAATTATGTTGCAGGGCGCTGTCTTTCAATATGGCGACAGGGAAGCTGGTGTCAGCATTCAATATATTCCAGGCTTGTGCACCCAGGTCTTTTTGCAGCAGCGGGGCAGTCAGGGCCAGGCCCTTGGTGCCAGGCAAGAGGCTTTGTTCAGTCAGGGATGTCAGGTTCAGCATGGTGTTCTCTTAATTCAAGCGCAAACCTGTTTGGCTATCAAACAGGTGACAAAGTTCAATCGGGAAATGCAGGGGCAATTTTTCACCTGTCCTTACTGACAGGCGTTCACGGGATGCCAGGCAGCAGGTGTGCTCATTAAGTATGCCATCGAGGTTGCCATAAAAGTAAGTTTCAGCACCGGTTGGTTCTATGCTGTCTATGCTCATGCTGACGCTCGTGCTCACGTCTGTGCTTATGGAAGCGATGCCGGACGGCCTGGCCACCACGTGCTCAGGTCGTATGCCCAGTGTAATCGCCTGGCCTTGCCGGGCAGACGATACAGGCACAGGTATGCGCAAATTATTGGCTGTGCGCAGGCATGGCTGCCCTTCTTCCATGCTCAGTATGCCTGCTATCAAATTCATGCCGGGTGAACCGATGAAGCTGGCGACAAACAGATTGGCTGGCCTGTCATACAAATCCAGTGGCTTGCCGACCTGCTCTATGCGCCCGGCATTCATGACGACGATGCGGTCGCCCATGGTCATGGCTTCAATCTGGTCATGGGTAACATACATGACGGTATTCTTCAGCCGCTGGTGCAGGGACTTGATCTCGGCCCGCATTTGCACGCGCAATTTGGCATCGAGATTTGATAAGGGTTCATCGAACAAAAATAGTGCAGGTTCGCGCACCACTGCACGCCCCATGGCGACGCGCTGACGCTGTCCACCCGACAAGGCCTTGGGTAAGCGGTCGAGGTAAGGCACGAGATTGAGCATCTTCGCCGCTGCTTCTATGCGCGGCCTGTAGCTGGTTTCTGGCTCCCTGCGCAGTTTGGGGCCGAAGGCGATGTTTTCATACACAGTCAGGTGCGGGTAGAGTGCATAACTCTGGAACACCATGGCAATATTGCGCTGCTGCGCAGGCAAATCATTTGCCCGCTGGCCGCCTATATAAAAATCACCAGCAGTAATTTCTTCCAGCCCCGCCACCATGCGCATGAGCGTACTTTTGCCACAACCCGAAGGCCCGACCAGCACCACGAATTCACCATCAGCAATGTCCAGATCTATGCCATGCACAACCGGGGTTTGCTCATAGTGCTTGACGATGTTTTTTAACTGTACGGCTGCCATTACATTCTTTCTGCTTGTTACCGAAGATCAAGACCTTTCAACACAGAGACACAGAGTTTGCACAGAGGGGTACAGAGGGGTACAGAGAAAAACAAAAAGAACAAGAAATGCAAAATACCAAGACGACCTTAAATTGATTTTGCAGTTCTCTGTGACCTCTGTGCCCCCTCTGTGCCTCTGTGTTGAGAGGTCTTCAACAACAATTTAAATTTCCTCTTGCGTCAATTCCATGGCCATCATGCGGTTGCCTGCCATCAGGCCGCCGTCTACTGGCAGGGCGACGCCGGTGATGACGCGTGCTGCATCGGATGCCAGGAACAGCACAGCATCGGCGATATCGTCAGGCGTCGCAAAGTCTTGCAGCGGATACCATTTCTTCAGGTCTTCAAACACTTGCGGGTTTTTCGCGGCGCGGGCTTGCCATGCCTGGGTTTTTACCGTGCCGGGGCAGACAATGTTGGCGCGTATGCCATGTTTGCCCAGCTCCATTGCCAGCGCCTTGGTATAGCTGATGAGGCCAGCCTTGGCGACGCTGTAGGCGGGGTGGCCCAGCGATGTCATGCCATTGACTGAACCGATGAGGACGATATTGCCCTTGCGTTTGGCCTGCATGCCGTCGCGTACGGCTTCAACACTGTGGAAAGTGCCGTTCAGGTTCAGGTCCAGGTCCTGCTTCCAGCTGCTTGCTGTGGTGCTGGCCAGGTTCAGGCTTTGTGCTGCACCGGCATTGGCGACCAGTACATCAATGCCATTACCTTGCAGGGCTGTTGCCAGTGAGGTTTGCAAGGCGGCAGCATCAGTCAGGTCAGCGGCAACGGCAACGCAGTCTTGTGCCCCCAGTTTTGCTACCAGGGCGTCGAGTGCTGTATCAGGCAAATCCTGGGCATAGACCTGGTCGCCGTTGGCGATAAAGCGCTGGCACAGCACGCTGCCTATGCCGCCGCATGCTCCGGTGATGAGTACATGGCGTTTCATGCTGTGTCCTTTCCAAACTGGCTGTTGAGTGTCGCCGCCAGATGAGCCAGTTGTTTTTGTGGCAGCAAGCCATAGTTGTAAAATGCAAAATCACTGATGCCCAGTTCACGCAGGCCCGTGATAGCGGCATCTAGTTCTGCCCCAGTGTTGAGATCAGGGTAACCGGGTCGCAATATCGCACGTATCTTTTCTGGCCGGTCGCCGACGGCATGCAAGGTATGGCGCGCATCATTGATGGCACGGGCTGCGCTGGGTTCGTAAAACGGCACTTCCAGATAATCTGCCGCATCGGCCAGCGCAGCCAGGTCGCTGCCTTCCTGCCAGCAATAGGCAGTCGGCCTTTGTACCGTGGGGATGACGGCCAGTTGCGTGGTCTTGCGTAAATCTGCAGCGATATGGCTTACCAGCGTGGTGACGCGGTGCTGTCGCAAAGTGATGAAGGCACGCAGCTCCTGGTCCCTGAGCAAGTCTGCCTGTATCCAGTCTTGTGCCTGATGGGCAGTAACGGGCACGGGGTTGCTCAAATAGTCGTTGATATTGCCTGCAATGCGTTGCTGCACAGCCTTGATCTGTATGCCTTGCTCAGTGGCAGCACGCTGGCAGGCATCGCAAAAGCACATGCCCAGCATGACATCCAGCCAGGCATTCGAGGGCATCTGGGCAAATTCATGGTGATAGCCGTGGGCATAGGGTTGCCAGCCCGGGCTTTCGAGTATCAGGCTGCTTGGCTCATATTGCTGCGCCAGGTCACGGCAAACTGCACGCGCATATTCCAGCACGGCTGGCTGCATGGGGCACAGGCTATACACATAGCGGTCACCAAACACATTTTGCGTCGTCAGATGCGGGTAAGCTGTACCCAGACGGGTGTTATGCAGCAAGACTGTCCAGGCATGCACACGCAGGCGGCCGTCGGCCAATAAATCTGCCAGCACATGACGGATGGCTGCATCACTATGCGCCTGTGGTTTGATTTCGCCATATCGTTCTTGCCGTGGCTCAAAATAAAGCACACCATCTTCAGGGAAAATCACCCTGGGCCCCTTGCGTGCATGTGGGCGCAAGAATTTACCTGCGTGGTAGCTGCAAGCCAGGCTGACATCGGTGACACCCATGGCCAGTGCAGCATCGACAAAGGCTGTTACGCCCATATCCAATACATCCCAGGCATATACATAGATGGAACGGTAGGCGGTATCAATTTGCATGTGCATAGTGTTATGAAACAAATTTAAAGAGGTTTGTAAGCCGTGACTTCTATCTCTATCTTGCAGTCAACCATCATTTCTGAACGCACGCAAGAACGTGCCGGTGGGTGCTCGCCAAAGTAGTCAAGATAGATGCGGTTGAAAGTCCAGAAATCGCGCGTGTCATCCAGCCATACCGTCACCTTGACGACATCGGCCAGTGTGCAGTCAGCCATTGCCAGCACCTTTTTGACATTCTCCATGGTACGCCGCGTTTGTGCTTCTATGCCACCGTCTTCAACTTCGCCGTTTTCTTTCATGGCCACCTGGCCAGAACAAAACACAAAATCCCCAGCCCGCACCGCAGGCGAAAACGGCAACCTCTGCCCACCAGCACCTTGAGGAATATTGCCGTAACGTGTAATTTCTTTAGTCATAAAATTTCCTGTATTAATTCAAAACCATTAACCACCGAGACACCGAGACACAGAGGGGACACAGAGAAAATCAAAGGAAGAGAAACATAGAGCACATTTATCACTAGAGGTTTTCTCATGATTTTCTCTGTGTCTCTGTGTCTCTGTGGTGAGCCTTTTGGTCTAAAAATTCACTTAACCGCGCCCAACGATAATCCTTTTACCAAATACTTCTGCAACCATGAAAACAATACCGCGACCGGCAATGTCGCCAGCAAGGCTGCTGCCATGACGTGATGCCAGTTGACGGTGTATCTGCCTGCCACCAGGTCGACGATTTGCACGGTCACGGTCTTGTTTTCTGCAGAGCGTATCAGGGTATAGATCACAGCAAATTCATTCCAGGCATTGATGAAGGTGAAAATGCCGGTGACCACCAGCGCAGGCATGGCCAGAGGCAGAAACACCTTGAGCACGGCGCGGGGTTTGCTGCAACCTTCGAGCCAGGCGGCTTCTTCCATGTCGCGCGGTATTGTGGCGAAATAAGATTGCAGCATCCATACGGCAAAGGCAGTATTCAAGGCGGTGTAAGTAGCGATGACGCCTATGTGGGTATCGACGAGATTGCCATCGCCGTAAGGTATAGCCGCAGCCAGGCGGAACAGGCCCAGCACCAATAGGATAGGTGACAGCATTTGTGTGACCAGCAAGAAACGTCTATAGCCTGCCTGCCCGTCAAAGCGAAAACGCGCCATCGCATAGGCCGCAGGTATGCTGATGCCCACCGCCAGCAGGGTCGACAAGGTACTGATGATGATACTGTTTTTTAGCGCCGTGCCAAACTGGGTTTCTTCCCACATCAGGACAAAATTTTCCCATGCTATGCGCGTGGGTAGCCAGCGTGGCGGGTAAGACAAGACTTCATCTGCTGGTTTGATGGCTGTCAGCAGCATGACAGCAAATGGCAGCAATATCACGGTGACCAGGGGCGACAAGGCCAGCCAGCAAAGCAGGCTGCGCTTAAGCTTGTTCTTATTGCTCGGCATGCTCGCCCCCTTGCATGCGCATATAGATGCCGGTAAAAGCCAGCAGCATTACTAACATCACCAGCGATACCGCCGCCGCTTCACCCGGCCTGCCTAGGCGGAAAGCCAGTTCATACAGATAAGTGACCAGGATATGCGTGCCATTGTCCGGCCCGCCCTGGGTCATGACCCAGATAATGGGGAAAGAATTGAAGACATAAATCACATTCAGCACAATGGCGATATTAATGAAAGGCCGCAGCAAGGGCAGTGTCAGTTTGCGGAACTGTTGCCAGGCATTCGCGCCTTCCATACGCGCTGCTTCATAAATGTCGGTGGGGACAGACGACAAACCACCCAGAAAAATCGTGACCGTGAACGGTACAGACACTAGTATGCCTATCATGATCTCAACCGGGAAAGCCAGCACCGGATCAGCCAGCCAGTGCAGGGGTTGATTGATGATACCCACTTGCTGCAAGCCCAGGTTGATGAGACCAAATTCATCATTGAAAGCCCAGCGCCAGATGATGGCTGTCATGGTCAGCGAGATCGACCAGGGCAGCATGGTAATCGTGCGTGCCAGGCCGCGACCATAAAAATCCTGCACCAGGATCAGCGAAGCGGGCACTGCCACCAGTACCGTGCCACCGACGACACAGACTGTCCACACCAGTGTGCGCCACAGCGTTGTCATAAACACCGGGTCAGCAAAGATCGTAGCAAAGTTGGCTAAGCCAGAAAAGTCACGCACCTGGCCAAAGCGCGATACCTCGTGTACAGACTGCCATACGATATTAAAAAACGGATAGCTGACGATGAACAGCGCCAGCGCAAAGCTGGGCAAGATCAGCAGCCACGGTGCCAGGGGGCGCTTGCTCATGTTTTATTTCTTCAGCATCTTGTTGGCTTGCAGGGCAGCGGTTTTCAAGGCATCTTCCGGCTTGCTCTTGCCCAGATACACGGCTTGCATGGCATTGGCGACGATTTTTGAAAGGTCTTCCCAGCCTGCAATCACAGGGGCAAACTTTGCCGTTGGCAGGTAGCTGATAAAGCTTTGCGTTACCGCGTCATTGAAAGCCGGGTCAGCCGCTTCTTCTTTTGTCGTTGGCAAGAAACCTTCACCGCTGGTGAAAGCGACACGGGCTGCCTTGCTGAACAAAAACTCAGAGAACTGCCAGGCCGCGGTCTTGACCTTGGAATTTTTAAACAGTATCAATGAATCTGTCGTGGCAAAGGTCGCTGCATTGCTGCCCTGTGGAATGGCAGTCACGCCATATTGCAGGCCAGGTTTTTCTTTTTGTATCTGCCTGGCGAGGAAGGGCGCAGTAATCACCATGCCCAGGCGACCCTGCTTGAACAGGTTTTGCACATCTTCACGGCTGTTGCTGGTGACGCCTGGCTGTGTCAGGCCCTGATCTATCAGGCTCTTGTAGATATTGGCCGCCTTGATGCCTGCAGCACTGTCAAACACTGCCTTGCCATTGGTGTCGACAACTTCACCACCATTGGTCCATAGCGAGTAAAACCAGTAAATCTCGGTTTCAATTTCCTTGCCCTGTATGCCAAAGCCATAGGCACCTGTAGCCTTGATCTTTTTTGAAGCTGCGATGACTTCATCCCAGGTTTTGGGGCCGTTGGGATAGCCAGCCTTTTCCAACATGGCCTTGTTATAGTAGAGGCCACGGGCTGAGGCTGAGATGGGCAGGCCATAGGTCTTGCTGGCCACCTTGCCAGAGTTGATGAAGGCACCGATGAACTTGTCCTTGAAGGCAGGCGTCATGCGTGCATCCAGTGGTTCGATCACATCATCCCTGACCAGATCAAGCAGCCAGCGCGTGGCGACGATGGAAAGGTCAGGGTTGGTGCCACCGACGATATCGGTTTGCAGCTTTTGTTGCAGGCTGTCCCAGTTGACTTCTTCTACCTTGATGGTAATGCCTGGGTTGGCCTTGCTGAACTCCTTCGCCATTTTTTCAAAATAGGGCAGGGTCTGGTCACTGTAGTGGGCCACGGCTATGCGCACGGTTTCTGCATTTGCGGTGTTCATGCCCAGCAGGGCGGCACCCAGACTGAGCAAAATTTTTGTGTGAATGCTGGTAATACTACTAAGGCGGGTCATGCATGTCTCCAGATTTTTTCAGGCGGGCGCTTATTTTTTTTATTTTATTAATCCGCGTGCAGTGGCAACTTTGATGGCACCCAGCCCAGCCAGGTGCGCTTGCACTTCATCGCTGACCACCGTCACCTTGCCTGAGAAATAATCATCGTTCTGTATCAACAGGGCCAGGGCTTCTTTCATGATGGGCTTGCCGCAAATGATGACGGGTGTACCTGGCAACATCTTGATGGCAGTGCTGTTTTTCAGCGTCAGCAGGTCAGCACCGAGGATGGCACCCAGCAGGAAATTGGCCCTGTCATTGCGCTCATAGATAGTGAACTGGTCAAGTATGCGCACATTGAAGCAGGTGCGGCCCAGGCCTATGGTTTGCGCTGATTTGGCACCTGCCAATAACATCTCAGGGCTGATGGTAGTGGCAAATGAAGATTCCAGTGATTGCGCCAGTATGGTGTTGTGGGTGATGACATACATCAGCTCACCTGCCAGCGTGGTCACGCAACCGGTGATGCGGTTCTTGTCATCGATGCAGACAAACTTGGAGTGCGAACCCGGCATTACCATCATGGCCGGGCCGGTGATGCCCATCTGGTCAATGACGCCGATGACTTCGACTTCTTCGCCACGCATCATGTCCATGGATTCGCAATTATGCAGGCCTATGTTTTCCACCACATTGCGAACACCTGGTACAAACCACAAGGGCTTGGAAAATACTTCGGGAATAGTCACCGACACCATGCCCCGCGCCAGTTGCTGCAAGCCTGCCGGTGCCAGCACATGCGGCAGTTCAAACAGGCCGACGTTGGAACTGATCATGCCAGAACCCAGTACCAGGCTGATATCGTTCTCAGTCAGCCCAGCTTCTTCCAGGGTTTTCAGCAGGGTAGCGCGCACCCCTTTTTTCAGTTTTTCGCGGCTACCGCTTATTGCAGTATCCCGCACACCCACTTCATGCGCCTGATGCGCAATCACGACGCCATCGCGCCAAAGGGTCACCCTGGTATTGGTGGTGCCGGTATCTATCGTCAGTATGTGGGTCATTGCAATAAGAATCTGTATAAAGAGCTGGAAAGTGGCAGAAGCTTAACCATGCATGCCTGGTCTTGCCAGCGATTAATTTTTGAGACTGCGTTTAGATTAATTTAATGTCAGGGTGGTGCGTGAAGATTGAGTTTATAAAGGCCTCATATTGAGCGAGACATTGTCATTGCATAGGTTCGGCTACGGTTTACTAGCCCAACACTAGGCGGTTAAATAAGGTATACGTCTTTTGAAGGCCCAGTGTTGGGCTGATGAGGCCTAGCCCAACCTACGGACAAGCCGTCACACGCTTTTTATAAGCTTCTTCCTACATTTCTCTGTGGTGTAGCAGGGAATTCGAGCGGCATGCCGCTCGCCTGCGTAACGAAGACTGCTTGCAAGCAGTCTTTCCTTCCTCCGTGTCTCTGTGGTGAGAGGTTTTGTTCTTATTCTTCCAGCTTTCCCACCCATACTGCCAGAAAACCAAATTCTCATCGCCTCAAAATATTTCAATCTTTCATTAAATTAAATTTAATGAACATCTGTTACCGTATTGTTTTTTGATGGATACCTATGTCTAAACGTCTTCCGCCCTTGAATTCGCTGCGTGTTTTTGAAGTTGCCGCCAGGCGGCTGAATTTTACGCGGGCGGCGGAAGAGCTGCATGTGACCAATGCTGCCGTCAGCCACCAGATCAAGTTGCTGGAAGATCATCTGGGTATAGATTTGTTTCAACGCAGCAATAATGTCTTGAAGCTAACAGAAGCCGGGGAGTTGTACCTGCCGCGCATACGCGAGGGTTTCAAGATTTTCCAGCAGGCGACAGATGCTTTGCTCAATGATAACAATGCCCTGTTGCGCGTAGGCGTGCCGCCGTCGTTCGGTTCCAAATGGCTGGTGCCGCGCCTTTATCGTTTCCTGAACCGCCATCCGCATATACGTGTGGAAATCGTTTCTGAAGTCGACCGCACTTACCGTGATTGCGATATTTCCATCGATTTCCGGCGTACCCAGTTTGCCGACTTCCGTATAGAGCCTTTTATTGCGACTGAGGTATTCCCGGTTTGTAGTCCGGCTATCGCAGCGCAATTGCAGACGCCAGTCGACCTGGCAAAGCAAACCTTGCTGCATGAAGTCAGCGCCATGAATGATCCCGATTACCCCAGCTGGCAAGCCTGGTTTGCCACCCTGGGCTTGCCCAACCAGGAATCCCGTCAGGGGCCGTTATTTACGCTGGCCCTGATGGCCTTGCAGGCTGCCATTGATGGACAGGGTATTGCACTTGGCCAGGCCTTGCTGGTGGAATACGATATTGCCGCAGGCCGTCTGGTGCGGCCACTGAATGTGGAAACCCCGCTGCGCCTCGATTATTACCTCATCTATGCGGCAGACATGAAAGAGAACCTGGCTTTCCAGGCTTTTC
Organism: Undibacterium pigrum; assembly: GCF_003201815.1. Lineage (GTDB taxonomy): Bacteria > Pseudomonadota > Gammaproteobacteria > Burkholderiales > Burkholderiaceae_D > Undibacterium > Undibacterium pigrum. Next base: position 512,984 of record NZ_QJKB01000003.1, on the reverse strand, counting down.
ATCAATGGCTGATCAGTGAGGCGAAAGCACATTGAGCAAGACAAATGGCAGCATTGCTACAATGTCGCCTTTCTATTTTAATGCCGCTGCAAAGCCTTCATGCGTTCGCCTGCCGATATTCTCGATATTTTGATACTCAGTCCAGCCAGGACGGCAGAACTATTTACCGGCTTCCAGCACCTGTCCGCCCGCAAGATCAATGTCATCAGCGATGGCCTCGACAGGCAAAGCAACATACAGATCACGACCAGGCAGCTCAGCCTGCATTGCCGTCATGGCGACATCCCTTGCCAGTTGATGATACTGGCGATAGCCGAAGTCTTGCATGACCAGCATCACCATCCCATCCAGCAAGTCTTGCCCCGCGTGCGTGAACTGGTGCTGATAGTTGAAGGCAAGTTCATGTTGGAACAGGCCATGTTGCTGTCTGGCCATGGCCGCAAGATTACGCTGGTAAGGCACAGGGCCAGCGATGCCTGCCGCCGTGTCGTCAATCATTATTTATCACGCCTGCGCCATACTTTTTGATACGCTTGCACGATGCTCCAAACTGGTTCACATGTCGTTCAAATTTTCTTGACGAAGGCAAAAAATAAATCTCACTGTTGCAAATGAGCATGCGCAGTTACATTGCTGCATGCACATTATTGTCGCTTGCCGTGTGCCTGAACCTGGCACCCCAAATTCAAAGATAGGATGAATACCCAAATGCAAACTTTGCACGCCGTCATACGCAAGACTGTCATCGCCAGCCTGATCTTCCATGCATTTAATAGCACCAGCCTGGCAGCACCGCTGGGCAATATGCAAAAAATAGCGGCAGACGGCAACCAGATAGAACTGGTCACTTCAGATGGCGGCATCGTGCGTATCAGCCTGCTCAAGCCTGACCTGTTTCGCGTATGGGCGGGCACAAAAGGGCAATTGCTCGACGCCGGTGACAAGGCCGCGCCCATTGTGCTGAAACAGGACTATGACAAAGTGCCTTATCAGTTGACGGCGCAAGCCGACTACCAGTTGGTACAAACCTCAGCCATGGCCTTGCGCATCTACCGCGCACCACTACGCCTGGCCTTGTACAAACCTGATAATAAAACCCCTGTCTGGCAAGAAACCCAGCCGCTGGAACTGGGTGACAAAGCCAGCTTCCAGACTCTGTCCAGCAGTGCAGATGAAGTCTTTTTTGGTGGTGGCCAGCAAAACGGTGCTTATGCCTTCAAAGGCAAGCAGCTGGAAGTCTCTTATTCCGGCGGCTGGGAAGAAGGCGACAGACCCAGCCCAGCACCTTTCTACATGAGCAGCAAAGGCTATGGTGTCTTGCGCAATACCTGGAGCAATGGCAGCTATGATTTTCGCTCGAATGAATACCTGAGCACCAGCCACCAGGAAAAGCGCTTCGATGCCTATTACTTCGTCGGCAATTCCATCAAGGACGTGCTGGCCTCATATACTGAACTGACAGGCCGCGCCAGACTCTTGCCGCGCTGGGCATATGAATATGGTGATGCTGATTGTTATAACGATGGCGACAACAGCAAAAAGCCCGGCACCGTGCCTGGCAACTGGAGCGACGGCCCGACAGGTAAAACACCTGACGTGGTCAATTCCGTCGCCGCCAAATACCGCGAACACGATATGCCCGGCGGCTGGATTTTGCCCAATGATGGTTATGGCTGCGGCTACACCAATTTGCCTGAAGTCGTTGCCGGGCTGAAGAAACATGGCTTCCGCACCGGCCTGTGGACAGAAAACGGCGTCGATAAAATCGCATGGGAAGTCGGCACTGCAGGCACGCGCGCGCAAAAGCTGGACGTGGCCTGGACAGGCAAGGGCTATCAGTTCTCGCTTGATGCCAATATGGCAGCAGCCAAGGGCATACTCGACAATTCTGACGCACGCCCCTTTGTCTGGACCGTCATGGGCTGGGCAGGTACGCAACGCTATGCTGTGACTTGGACTGGTGACCAGTCTGGTAGCTGGGACTATATACGCTGGCATATCCCCACCCTGATAGGCTCGGGCCTGTCTGGCCAGGCTTATGCCACTGGTGACGTTGATGGCATCTTTGGTGGCAGCCCGGAAACCTTTACCCGTGATTTGCAATGGAAGACTTTCACCCCCGTGCTGATGGGCATGTCAGGCTGGTCCAAGTCCGGGCGCAAACATCCCTGGTGGTTTGATGAACCCTACCGCAGCATCAACCGCGATTATCTCAAACTCAAGATGCGCCTGATACCGTACATGTACACCTATGCGTATGAGACGGAGCTGACAGGTGCGCCCATCGTGCGCGGCCTGATGTGGGATTATTCGCAAGACCCTAATGCCAATAACGAAAACTACAAATACCAGTTCATGCTTGGTAGAGACTTTCTGGTAGCTCCGGTGTATCGCAGCCAGGTTGCCAGCAGAGGCTGGCGCAAGGGCATCTATTTGCCACAAGGCCAGTGGATAGATTACTGGGATGGCCGCGTCGTACAGGCCGATGCCAAAGGCAAAGTCATCGACCAGCAAGTCACGCTGGAGAAGCTGCCCGTCATGGTACGCGCCGGTGCCATCCTGCCCATGTACCCGGTCGCCCTGTTTGATGGACAGGTGCCCAAGGACGTGCTGACCCTGGATATCTACCCGCATGGCAAATCCAGCTTCAGCCTGTATGAAGACGACGGTGAAAGCCGCCAGTACCAGGCTGGCAAATCCAGCCAGCAAGTCTTCACAGTTGATGCGCCTGAGAACAAGGCAGGCGATATCCGCGTCGATATAGGCGCAGTCAAAGGCAGCTACGCAGGCATGGAAGCGCAACGCGTCCTGCAATTGCAAGTGCACAGCCGGGTAGAGCCAGATGCCATCACTTTTGGTGAGCAGACCTTGCCCGCCTTCAAGACCCGTGAAGAATTCCAGAAAAGCAGCGCAGGCTGGTTCTACGACGCCACAGAAAAATATGGCACCGTGCATGTGAAGACTATCAAGCTGCCAGTCGATAAAGCCTACAGCTTCCGCCTGGCAATTGCCGCCAGCAAGCAACTGGCAACGACCGCTGATTACCCGGCTGCGCCTGACCTGGGCAATACCATCGCCGCAGACAGCCTCATCGTCCTGAACCGCCCGGCAGAAGAACCTGGTCACCCACTGGAAAACGCGTTCGATGGCAAGCCTGGCACCTGGTTCCGCACCCTGCGTGACCAGTCACAAAAAACCGGTGCCCATGAATTCAGCCTGGCGCTGGGAGAACGCCGCATGGTCAGCGGTTTTGAAATCGCCCCGCGCAATGACAAGGACTGGCAATACGGCCAGGTCAAAGACTTTGAAATCTATCTGGCCGATACCAATGGTGAATGGGGTAAACCAGTCTACACAGGCCGTTTGAAAAAACAGCAGGAAAAACAAAAAGTGGAATTTGCCGCCAGGGCAGGCCGCCTGTTCCGCTTCCGCGTACTCAGCACCCATGACCAGAACGATGATGGCGAAGCACAAGACCCAATGGTGCTGACCAGCACAGGTGCGACCAGCGCTGCCAGGGCATACAATGCCTTCAACCCTGTGGTCGTCACGCCCATCACCATTTCAGAGTTCAGCATCCTTGAACACCCCATGCCTGACAAACCCAAGGCGCAAGTGTTTTTGTCTGATGCTCTTGCCAGCAACAAGGCAAGCTACGCCAAAGACCTCGCCTACAAAATCCAGCCAGTCAAGGGCGATGCTGGCATGCAAATGAACGGCCTGCGCTTCCGCAAAGGCCTGGGTGTGGCAGGTAATAGCGAAGTCGAATACAAACTCGCAGGCGACTGGCAAACCTTCCGCGCCGACGTAGGCATAGACGATAGCTGCCGCAACAACGGCGGCCTGCAATTCCAGGTCTGGGGCGACAGCAAACTCCTGTTCGACAGCGGCCTCATCGCAGCACCGGCAGTAGTCAAGCCAGAACTGGACATACGCGGCATCAGCAAGCTGGTGTTGAAAACCACTGGCGTTAAAGCGAATAGCAAAGCCGGGGTTTGCGCGAACTGGGCGAATGCGTCGGTAATAGGGTTTGCGGGGGATAGGGTGGGAAAGTGAGTTTGGTTAAGTCTTGATTGTTCAAAGTGCTTCACCGCAGATGTTGCTATTTTCGTGGACCAGCTAGCCTGCGGCTATGCTGGTCACTCAAAGAAGATGGTCGAAAGATTGATATTACTGTCAAGTTGATAAGCATGTGGATAAAATGCACGATATTTGGTGTATTAAAATGTGTATAATTAAGTGTCATTTGAGTTAAGCCCAAAACGCACAAAGACAATACTTGTTCAGATACCAATGAAGCTGACACTGTTATTGAAGCCAACCTAAATCAAACCATACACTTATATGACTATGACCAATGCAATCTATGCGAATGCTACCGTGAGCATTACCGAGCTTCGCCGCAACCCTGGGGCGGTGATAGAAGAAGCAGGTCTTGAGCCGGTGGCCATTCTTAACCACAACCGTGCAACCGCTTATCTGGTTCCTGCAGATGCCTTTGAAGTCATGATGGAAAAGCTGGAAGATATAGACTTGGCAGAACTGGTAAGAAAGCGCAGGCACGGCAAAACCGTGAAAGTATCCTTGGATGACTTATGAACTTGTATTTAACGAGGCCGCGCTCAAAGAATGGAAAAAGCTTGACCACACCATACAGGCGCAATTTAAAAAACATCTAGTCAAACGCCTGCAAAATCCTCATGTTTCCGCTGCCCGGCTCAGCGGAGCTGACATGAAAAATGCCTACAAAATCAAATTACGCGACAGCGGCTACAGACTGGTATATGAAGTCAACGACAATACCATTACCGTGTTGGTGCTGGCAGTAGGTAAGCGTGATAAAAGTCAGGCTTATGTGGCGGCAAGGCAGAGGAAATAGTTAACTTTCAAGTGCGAAGCGTAATCGTACGCATGGCCTTGCATGGTTATAAGTGACAATTTCAATGCGCAAAATTCCAAAATGCTGGCAAATCTGTTTCACATAACACGCATTGAAACACATTGTCTTTCACGAGATTGATTGAATGACAGTTCTTACAACGACGAAATTCATAGCTGATGCTGAAATTTTCTGGTGCTGCAATGCCAGCGTTACCTAAGGCATTTGCAACTTCAAGCCACGATGAAGGTTCTGGGCAATATCCCGTTGATTGATTTGTCACAGAGTCGACGATGATGTCGTTCCTTTCTATCAGGAGGCTTATTTCCCCTGCGGATAGTACTGGTTTTCCTCTGGCACAGGCGACATGCTCACTATGTCTGTCAGCGAGATAAAGTACACCGGATTGATCTATGATAAATGTTGCAATGATGCTGTTATATCGATCGATGTACTGCTTCGTTTCTTTGATCCAGTTCAATACATCTTGCACCTTTAAGATCGCAGTTCCTTCAGGGATGCTTGCGACAGCTTCAGCGATTTCAGTTGGGCCAACGTAATGGTAATGGCGCTTCATTTATAAAAATGGTTAAGGAGTAACAGGACATACGTTTATGGCGATAGCTTGAACTAGATGCCAAGTTCAACCTGCATTGCTTTGACTCATGTCTTTCAGTTGGAAGATTATTCCATTCAAGTGAGCTTGAAAGCAGCTCCAATATTGATCTTCGCGCCAGTCTATCCAGGTTTCGTCATGCATCATATCTAAAAATGGATGTTGCTTATCCTTGCACACTTCTTCCAGGAATAGGATCAATACATCCACATCTTTATTCGTATAAAAATGCAAGCGAGATACTGAGTCTTCTATCAAGGAAGAAAATGCCGCTTTGCTCCATACCAGCAGATTTGCGTGGTAATAGCAACGTAGCTCATGCATGATTAACTTATCAATATTCTCAAGGCCTGTCAAAATTGTTCCCTATTTTTTTACAACATCTTTGCTGACAGATCTTTTGCGACGATTTATCCAGAGCTGACATCGCATAGTAGTGTGTTCTGTCTGCGCACAGCGAGTTAAGTATGCACCTTGATAAAGACTCCATCATCAGGTTAATATAAATCAGTCATCACCCCTCAATTACCTGGAAATCTTATGCCAAAGTTTTTCAAGTTCCCCATCCTGTTGTTAGTCATTGCCTGCCTGCAAGCATCACCAGCCTGGGCTGATCTTGGTTTTCCTGATTATTTGAAACTGCCGCCGCAAATTATTGTGAACCCTGATCAGGCCTTGCAGGCGGAGAATGTGGCTGAGGCTGAGTTTTTGGTGGATGCTGCTGGCACGAGCAAGCTGTTCAAGGGCAAGCGCTTTGCGCGCTGGATGACTTACAAGCCTGCTGCGGGTGAGCCTGCGCTGGGTTATTACAATGGCAGTGAGGCGCGCATTTATAACGCCATGCAGGCGACATTGGGCAAGAGCGGCTGGCAGACTGTGCGTGCAGATGACAACAAGGCGCGCTGGACCATGCGTTATCAGGCGGGTGGCAAGCAGGCCTGGGCTGAGGTGAAGATGGATGCGCCGCAAGCGCAGGTGTGGGTGGAGTTGATTGAGTCTGCCGATGCGGGTGCGGCTTTCAGCATCCCCAAACCTGGCAAGCAGCCTGAGAAATTCAGCGCCAAGGATGATATCCCTTATCTGCCGCCCTGGCCCGGTTCCAAGCGCACAGGTGAGGGGCATGGTAATGAGCCTCTGGATGTGGCTGAACCAGGCAAGAGCCAGGAGCCGCAACTGGTGGGGCAGGCGGTGGAGATACGCAATTATCAGGGGCCAGGCACTTTGTCCAAGCTGCAGTTCATTGGCGAGTATCGCGAGGCTTTGATAAAAAATGGCTGGACGGTGATTTTCCCTGCCAGCGCTGCTGCGGTACGTGACTATGGCATGCTGGTGGCGCACTACACGCAGGATGGACGTGATATCTGGGCGCGTCTGACTTACGAATTTACTGCTTCGCTTACTATCAGTACAACCGATGCAGGCAAGACTGATCTGGGTAGTGCATTCGCCAAGGATTGCCATGTGCCGCTGTATGGTGTGTTATTTGATTTCAACAAGGCCACGCTCAAGCCAGAGTCAGATAGTGTGCTGGGCAAGGTTGCTGCACTGCTGAAAACAGATGCCAGCATCAAGGCAGAGGTCGAGGGGCATACCGATAATGTGGGTGGAGATGACTATAACCTTAAGCTGTCTGACGCCCGTGCCGCCAGTGTGCGCAACTGGCTGGTGCAGCATGGTATAGATGCTGCACGTCTCACTTCCAAAGGGTATGGCAAGTCCCGCCCTGTGGCTGATAATGCTACTGATTCAGGCCGGGCGCGCAACCGTCGGGTGGAACTGGCGAAGTTGGGTTGTCGGCGTTGATGTATTGATCTGGCTTCAGCCAGTCTGAGTATTAATTGATGAGGTGGTTTTCTTTGGACGATTTTTCTCTATTACCCTATATCACCAAGCGTATTGATAATGTCGACGACTATCTATTGAAGGTCAGGGGTAAGCGGCTTAAGCAACAATTCAAGAGAATAGTGCATGCCATGGAATTGGGTGACCAGCTATGGGAATACTAGAACTCATTTCATAAATAGGGTGAAATGCGTTTGCCTCATAACGTGGGCTGGCAAGGCGGATGAGGCAGTCAATAGCTTTGCCTATTGACAACGAGTCCAACGCAGTCCAGCACGCGTTATGAGGCAAACCCTCCGGGAACTGACGATTTGGGCGCATTGCAGCGCGAAGTTTGTTACCTCGCCCTCGCTAAGGCACCAGCCTTAGCAGCGGGCCACGCCTTGCACTGCATCCCAAATCGCCTTGTTCGCACTCACCCTATTTATGAAATGAGTTCTAGTGGTCTGCCGAGCGTTCTGGAAGACACAATTATTCATATGGATGGTGCATTGTTCGTGATTACCAGATCGTAGCTGACGAACTTATTCATACCTCATAAGCTGTATCTGCACATGTTCATTAACTCTGATTCACATCACCGCCGCAATGGGGACAATTCTTTTGATGACGATCTGTCCCCGCATCCAGTATCGCTGCAGTCATGATGGCGGTGGGCAGGGCGAAGATGCCTATGCCGACCAGCACGATGGCACCTGAGAGCAGCTTGCCTATCGGGGTGATGGGGGTCATGTCGCCATAGCCTATGGTGGTCAGGGTGACGATGGCCCACCACAGGGTTTCGGGGATGCTGCTGAACTTGTCTGGCTGTACCTGGTGCTCTATAAGGTAGAGCAGGGCGGCAAAGCAATAGGCAGTAATCACCATGAGCAGGATGGCGACGATGAGCAGGTGTTTTCTCCTGGCCAGGGCATTGCTGATGGCTTTGAATGAGTGGTCGAGCTCTTCCAGGTTCAGCACGCGCAATAGCCTGGTCAGGCGGAAGATGCGCAAAAAGCGCAAATCCCACGGTGCCCAGAAAGTCAGGATGACCAGCAAATCAAGCAGGGACAAGGGTTCCAGTGCATATCTGAGCCGCCCAGCTATGGGTGAATTAAAGCGCCCCTGTTCTACACTCACCCACAGGCGCAGCAGGTATTCCACAATGAAGAGGCTGGTCGAAACAACTTCTATAACGTGAAACAAGAGCTTGTTTGGTACTGCAATCGCCGGTACGGTTTCCAGGGCGACGGCAATGCAGTTGATGAGGATGACGGCAGCAAGGAAGTAATTGACATGACGCGTCAGTGCATTCGAGCGCGATGGCTTGTGCAGGATATGGAACAGGCGTGCACGCAAGCTATGATGATCTGTCATTTTTTATCCGCTATATCAGTGGCATTCACTGTTTTCCCTGAAACTTGCATTCGCCAACGCACATAGGTTTAGATCTATGGCTTGCACCCCATCTGCTTACGCAATTTAATCATGTCACTGGCAGAGGTGGATTTGATGATGTCTTCAGAAATGTGGCCATATTCTTCGCGCATGAGGCTGAAGTGGTTTTTACTGCCGGGCGGCAGGAACCAGATGACATAGCCGCAAGTAACTGGCGCAATGCTATTTTTTGTTTCATAGTCTACAGCGATGTAGGTGCCAGGCTGTTGTGAATTGGCAGGGTTGTCATACACAGTGACACGCCACAGATCGCGTGACACCAGCGTGCCTATCTGGGCCTGATAGGCAGTGACGCGGGCTTGCCAGTCTTCCGGACTACTGATGGCTTTCATGCCTGAGCCCAGCATGTTGTAGGCAGTTTCGTAGTAGGCATTGTCGATGGCTGAAAAATAGGCAGTGCTCAGTTTTTTACCTTCTATCTTGAGTTTGAATTCCTGGTCACTGTCCAGTTTGGTAGCGGGCGCAGGCTTGGGACGTGCTGGCAAATCAGCGACGCAGCTCAGCATTTGTACCATGTGAAAAACTGGCGACAAAGATTTTTGCCCAGGCAAAACTTTTGAGTCGACAAATTTATACTTGCCATATTGCGGTATCTTCCCGGCACACAGGGTAGAAGCTGGGTCCGACATCATGACCTGGGCCTGGTCCACGGTCAGGCTGATGTCACTGGTGAGCACCAGTTCAAACTCATAGGCCGATAATTTTTTGAAAGCCAGATCTGCCGCCAGGGTGGAGCTGGAGAGCAGGCAAAGGCTGAGTATTGCGGCAAGGCGTGAAAGCGTCATGTTGTTTTTAATGTGAAGTAATGCCGCAACGATACGGGATATGTTCGCATTTAACAACAATGGATGAGGCGGGTGTTTCTGTCGCACGACGTACGTGCTCAGTCTCTGCATTGATGCTACAGGGAAACTATGTGAGCAAGATGAGAAAAACTAATTGTTGTGTTTTTGAGTGTATAAAAAAATAAATAATCAGTATGTGCGGCAAAAGAAAATCATTTCCGTATCAAAATCAGAAAAAGCGGCCAACTTATGTTGATAGATATACGCCAATAAGGTATCGTGCCACAGTTTTTAACAGTTCTATCTTTGTATCTATTAGTGATTATCTTGGCTTCTTGCTTAGTGTCATTGACATTGAGTAAATACGGCAAAATTGTCGGAAGAGAGCGCAACCTCAAGCGATATGCCAGATAGTGGGCTATCAACAAAATCTGTATTAAATCAATCCTGGAATAAACATGCATATAAAGAAACTTGCCTCTTGTGTGGCGATTGCTGCACTGAGCACGGGTTGCTCCATGATGGCACCCCAGTACTCGGCTTCGATCGAAAATGTACAAACCTTGAAAAATAGCGGTGAGACACAGGTCAGTGTGGGGCAGTTTGCTTTTACACCTGGTCCTGGAAATACTTCGCCAATCACGATTCGTGCTGCTTCGATGAATTCTCCTTATGGTAATTCCTATGGTGCATTTTTGGCTGCAGCCATACAGCAGGAATTGACTTTGGCAAACAGGTATACGCCGACCGGCAATCTGGAAGTATCAGGTGTGCTGCTGAAGAACGATATCGATGCGGCTGGTTTCAGCGTAGGTTATGTGACAGTCGAGGCGCGTTTTGTCGTCAAACGTAATGGTGCTACGACGTATGACAAAGTGAAGTCTGTTAAACAGGAATTCCCTTCTTCTTTCGCCGGTGCAGTGGCGATTCCTAAAGCTGTTCAGGAATATAACGTTGCCGTGCAAAAGCTGCTTGGTCTGGTTTACGAAGACAAGGCTTTTGCTGACGCAATCAAATAATTTTTTTCACTCTTTACATTCACCTACCTATGCGCTTTTCTAAACTCTTTTCTATCGCATTTGCTGCTGTTATTCTCAGCGCTTGCGCCCATCCATATTCTGTTTCTCCAAGTGCAGATAAACTTGGTCCTCCTATTCAGGGCCAGCAAATCAATGCAAGTGTGGCTTACATCATCACGCCTGAGCAAACTAGTCTGGCGGTAACGACACCAGGCGGTGGCGGTGATAAAGTAACTTATCAACCTTATCGTGATATCGAAACAGGTTTTTACCGTGTACTGAGCAATGTTTTCACCAAGGTGACACGCTTAAAATCTGCCACTGATACTGAAACCATGGCGAAGAACAATATCTCCATGATCATTACACCAACGATCAAGACTGACTCTTCTTCTCCAAGTGCTTTGACCTGGCCACCAACCAGGTTCACAACAGAGTTGACTTGCAAAGTCACAGACAAGAATGGTCAACTGATATTTGAAACTAAAGTTTCTGGTAACGGCGCTGCAGAATTTGATGAATTCAAGAAAGACTTCAATCTGACAGGACGCCGCGCTTCTGAAGATGTACTCTTGAAGTTGCAACGCAGTCTGACCGAGTCGCCAGAACTGAAATCTTATATTGCCCGCTGATAGCAGGTAGTAAAACAGTATCAGGTACTCCTGAGTTTGAAAGACCTGCCAACAAGGCAGGTCTTGCTTGAAATTTCACTTCCTCTGCTTCTTCCGCTCTTTTTTCAGTATCTTCTTCAGTCTCTCCCCCGGTATCTTTTCCTGCATCTCTGTTGCTGAATAAGCCGCATTTTTCTTGCCGGGATATCTGTCCTTGATTTCCCTCGTTTCCCTTTTGTTTTTTTCTGGCATGAATGTCATGAGCGTTAGTGATTGCCAAAGATCTGGCGCGCGCTTGCCTTAAAACATATCTGGCGGCGATCTTCTAATTAGCTTTTTTGCATTGAAAATTTATCCCTCGTAGCTAATTTCATGCTGCCCTGCAAAAATTTTTAAACTGGTATAAACTGTTGACTAGTCAATGAATATTCTTTGCTGCCATGAACCAGGAAAACCAGAATTCAGAATTTTTTGCCCATCAGGTAGAAGAAAGTGTCGGCTATCTGCTGGCGCGTTCGCGCACCATGTTGTCGCGGGCGATTGATGAGTCATTGCGTCGCCTTGACATCACTCACGCTCAGGGGAGCGTCTTCATGATGCTGTCCATGGGCAGTTGCCACACGGCGGCTGATCTGGCGCGTGAGTTGTTTATCGACTCTGCCGCCATGAAACGCACGCTGGACAAGCTGGAAAGCAAGGGCTATGTGCAGCGCATTGTCGACGAGAATGACAAGCGTCTGTTCAAGCTGGCTCTTACCGCGAGTGGCAAGGCCCTGGCGGCGCAATTGCCAGCCGTGTATTCAGAGGTGCTGGATGTGGGTTTTACCGGTTTTGCTCCCGAAGAACTCAATTTCCTCAAGTATCTCTTGCGCAAACTGTTGGCCAACAAGCCTACGCTTGAAGCATGGATGGCAAGAAATAATTAGTTGTTTGGGCAATCAATTCATTCGCCAATTTTAGTCATTAATTTTTGACATCGTTTTTTGATATCGTCTATATGAAAAAATCTCTTTTCCAGTCAGTCAGCGCCGCAGCCAGCCTGCGCCTGCTGCTCAGTGCGTCTGCGCTGTGCCTGCTGTCGGCCTGTGTCAGTTATCAGGGCATTGAAAGCCATGCGAAGCTTAAGACTCTCAGCGCGCAAGCAGGGGCTTTTCCTGATCAGGGCGGTAATGCAGCCTGGCCAGACCTGCAATGGGCGACAGGCATAGGTGGTGCAGAATTGCAGGCACTGATAGACCGTGCGCTGGAAAATCATCCCAGCCTTCAAGCCGCCGCCGCACGTTTGCAAGCGGCCCAGGCAAGCACTGCTGCTGTGGGTGCAAGTAAACTGCCATCAGTTAATCTTGGTGTGGACAGCACTTACCAGCGTTTCACCGAGCATGGCCTGGTGCCACCGCCGCTGGCAGGTACTTACAATACAAATAACCAGATCAGTTTCAATGCCTCTTATGAACTGGATTTCTGGGGCAAGCACAGTGCAGAAATGCGCAGTGCCCTGTCACAGGAAAAAGTGGCCGAGGCCGAAACACAAAGCGTGCGCCTGATGCTGAGCAATGCCATCGCCCGCGCCTGGCTGCAACTGGCGCGTCAAAATGCACAACTGGAACTCAGCAGGCAGCAACTGGCAGTGCGTGAACAGTTTGACCGCCTGACGCAACAACGTGTCAGCGCAGGTCTTGATACCAAAGTAGAAGTGCAGCAAAATCTGGTGCAGTTGTCCGGCCTTAAAAACGAGATTGCCCAATGGCAGGAAGCCATGGCCCTGACGCGCAACCAGATCGCTGCCTTGCAAGGTCTGGGGCCAGAAGAAGGCAAGCTGATCGCCACACCCAAATTCCAGCCCGTGGCAGACTCGGCATTGCCGGGCAACCTGCCACTGGAGTTGCTGGGTCGCCGCCCTGATATCGTCTCAGCGCGCTGGCGTGTAGAAGCCGGGCAGAGTGATGTCGATGTCGCCAAGACCCAGTTTTATCCCAACATCAATATCGTTGGCTTTGCCGGTTTGTCCAGTCTGGGTCTGAGTAATTTGCTCAATAGCGGCAGCAGCATCATAGGTGTAGGCCCGGCGATACGCCTGCCTATATTTGAAGGTGGCCGCCTGCGTGCACAATTGAAGGGCAAAGTCGCTGCTTACGACGTGGCCGTGGCGACCTATAACCAGAGCCTGACCGATGCCCTGCATGAAGTGGCAGACCAGGTGCAGATACTGCAAGCCAGCCAGTCGCAATTGATGGAGCAGCATGCTGCCGAACAAGCGGCCCGTGTGGGTTTGCAACTGGCGCAGCAAAGACAAAAAGCCGGCACCGCCAACAAGCTGCCCGTGCTGGCTGCGGAGAGCGTTGTCTTGTCCCAGCAAAAACTCTCGCTGGAACTGGCCGTGCGCCATACAGAAGCGCGCATCAATCTCATCAAGGCACTCGGTGGTGGTTATGAGAGCAAGGCCTTGCCTGCGACTACTTCCACTGCTGCCAGCAGTAATAAAAACATCATTCAATCTCAAGTTAAAAACACAGCGGAGGCCGCGTTATGAACGCCCCAGATCAAAACAAACCTGTCAACGTTCCTGCTCAGGCTGAATATGCACCAGAAAAAAACGGCAAGCGCCGCGTATTGCTGATCATTATCACCCTCATCGTGCTGGCCTCAATTGCTGTCTATGCTTTCTGGTGGTATACCGTAGGCCGCAATTTTGAGCATACAGAAGATGCCTATGCTGCCGGTAATGTCGTGCAAGTGACTTCGCAAGTTGCTGGCACGGTAGTGGCAATTCATGCTGATGATACTGATGTGGTGCAGGCTGGCAAGCCTCTGGTAGAACTCGACAAGACCGATGCCAGGGTGGCCGTTGATCAGGCCGAAGCCCAGCTGGCGCAAACCGTGCGCGAAGTGCGCGTACTGTTTGCCAATAATGGCAGCCTGCAGGCGAATGTCAGCCTGCGCAGCAGTGAAGTTGAAAGAGCCAAATCTGATCTGGCACGCCGTACCCAGTTACTGAGCACAGGCGCAGTCTCTGCCGAAGAACTGGAGCATGCGCGCAATGCCGTCAAGAGTGCAGAAGCTGCCTTGCAAGCTGCCAGTGAGCAACTGACATCCAACCGCACCCTGACAGAAAACACTACGGTCACCCAGCATCCAAATGTCTTGCGTGCCGCTGCCCGTGTACGCGAAACTCTGCTGGCCCTGAGCCGCACGAGTTTGCCAGCGCCGATGAATGGCTTTGTCGCCAAGCGTGCCGTGCAGGTTGGCCAGCGCATCGCTCCTGGTGCGCCCTTGCTGTCCATCGTACCTTTGAATACCTTGTGGGTAGATGCCAACTTCAAGGAGGTGCAGCTTGCCCATATGCGTACCGGCCAGGATGTAGAATTGCATTCTGACTTGTTTGGTAGCGATGTGACTTATCACGGCAAAGTGCTTGGCATGTCGGCTGGTACCGGTTCTGCCTTTGCCTTGCTGCCCGCGCAAAATGCCAGCGGCAACTGGATCAAGGTCGTGCAACGCGTGCCTGTGCGTATCAGTCTCGACCCTAAGGAGCTGGAAGCCCATCCATTGCGCATCGGTGTCTCCATGCAGGTGAAGGTCAATATCTCGCAACAGCAGGGCGCACCGGTGACTGCTGCCGCACGCACTGTTCCTGCCTACCAGACTGCAGTGTTTGAGCAAAATGGCAAAGATGCTGACCAGCGTATTGCTGAAATCATCGCTGCGAATTTGCCAGCTAGTAAAGATAACAAAGCTGCTGCCACGGCTGCTGCAGTTACTTCCAAAACCAAGGGCATGTAATGAGTGCGCCACGTCCACAGGCACCGCATCCGCCTCTGAAAGGTGGGCAGCTGGCAATGGGCACGCTGGCCCTGTCGCTGGCGGTTTTCATGAATGTGCTGGATTCATCCATCGCCAATGTGTCGATACCAGCAATCTCAGGCAACCTCGGTGTCTCGCCGCAGCAAGGCACCTGGGTCATCACCTCGTTTGCGGTGGCGAATGCGATTTCCGTGCCGCTGACGGGCTGGCTGACGACCCGTTTTGGCCAGGTCAGGCTGTTCCTGTCTTCCATCCTGCTGTTTGTCATTTCCTCCTGGTTGTGCGGTATGGCACCCAATATCGAGATATTGATTGCAGCACGTATTTTGCAGGGTGCAGTTGCTGGCCCCATGATCCCTTTGTCACAGGCTTTATTGCTGGGCAGTTACCCGCCCGCCAAGAGTTCCATGGCGCTGGCACTATGGGGGATGACGACCCTGGTTGCACCCATCATGGGGCCGCTGCTGGGCGGCTGGATATCGGATAATTATTCCTGGCCCTGGATTTTTTATATCAATATCCCGGTAGGTTTATTTACTGCCTGGGCTACATGGTCCATCTACCGCAAGCGTGAGTCTGCCATCAAGAGTCTGCCTATCGACAAGGTTGGTCTGTTCCTGCTGGTGATCTGGGTAGGTGCTTTGCAGATCATGCTCGACAAGGGCAAGGAGCTGGACTGGTTCAATTCTGGCGAGATTATTTTGCTGACGGTGATTGCCATCATTGGCCTGGTTTACTTCGTCGTCTGGGAGCTGGGTCAGGATCATCCTGTGGTTGACCTGTCCCTGTTCAAGGGGCGCAATTTCAGTGCCGGTGTGATTGCTATCTCCATAGGCTATGGCCTGTTCTTTGGCAGCCTCGTCATCATGCCCTTGTGGCTGCAGACGCAACTGGCCTACACAGCGACAGAGGCGGGCAAGGTCATGGCACCGGTTGGCATCTTTGCGATTTTATTGTCACCCATCATAGGCAAGATATTGCCCAAGGTGGATGCCAGAAAAGTCGCTTCTGCTGCCTTCATGGGCTTTGCCGTGGTGTTTTTCCTGCGTTCGCGTTTCAATACCGAGGTGGATACTTATACCCTGCTGATCCCCACGCTGATACAGGGCGCGGCCATGTCGATGTTCTTTATTCCGTTGACGTCGATTATTTTGTCAGGCCAGCCACCGGATAAAATCCCGGCTGCATCAGGCTTGTCTAACTTCGTACGTATCATGTGCGGTGGTATGGGGGCCTCCATCATGACTACCATCTGGGACAGCCGCAGCACTCTGCATCATGCCCAGATTGCAGAAAACACCGGCAGCAGCTTCCCCAACTTTGTACAAACCGTACAGGGGTTGATGCAGCAAGGCATACCAGAGCAGGGTGCTTACGCCATCATAGACCGTGCCATCAGCGTACAGGCCAGCACCATGGCAGCGACGGATATCTTCTGGCTGTCAGCTTATATGTTCATCGGTCTGATAGGTCTGGTGTGGCTGACCAAGCCGAAGAAATCGGCTGTACCTGTGGATGCGGGTGGAGCGCATTAGACTCGGTGTTGAGATTGCAAAAAAGGCTTGCGGGTAAAAACCTGCAAGCCTTTTTCTTTATGATGCCTGTCACAGTTCAGCTAGGAAGGTATATCAGGGTAATTCAGGTATTGCTCGGCTGGAATCTATCGTTTCTACTGCAAGCCTTAATCCCATCGCCCTAAGTATGGCAGACAAGCTGCTTAGTACAGGGTTTCCATCCGGCGATAAAGTACGATAAAGCTGGGTTGTACTCAAATGTGCTGTTTCCGCCACTGCTGGTATACCGCCAAAAGCTTTGGTCATTTGCCTCAAGGTGATAAGCAGTTCGCCCTGATCACCATCCTCAAGTATGCTATTGAGTAATTGCACCGCATATGCCGGGTCATTTTGAAATAGTTCGGCCATTGCCTCATCATGGTTTCTATCCTTCATCACCCATTCTCCTTTGCCAATCTCGCCAATAATCGCAGGCTTTGACTATATCCTTGTCTTGCGTATCTTTGTCGCCGCCACATAAGAGCAAAACAATTTCCTTACCCGAAATTGCATAATAAACTCGATATCCTGCGCCAACGTCTATGCGTAACTCCCAAACACCATTCCGACAAAATTTGTGATCACCAAAGTTGCCAAGCTCAATTCGGTTGATACGACGATCTATGGCAATTCTTGCCCTCACATCGTGCAGCTTGCGAACCCAGTCAAAGTAAATATCTTTATTGTCCGAGCTTAAATAGTGTTTGATATTGTACATAATCCAGTTTCGTTTATAAACGAATTTATGTCAAGTTGAGCGATTTGCATAAATTCATGCAGCTTCGCCTTGGGTTTGATTGCATTGATGTGGCTAAAACTTGTTGATCACAATTTCACCAATTTTTTCTTTCTTGTCGATGCTTGTTCCTGGTTCAGGGTGCGTGGTAGTGATTTTGACGATGCTGACCGTTGCCTTGTAGGAAATAGGATTTCCATCGCACTGAAAGTAGCGGCGTGCTTCGTCCTGGTCTGCTGCTGTCAGACCCTGCATGCTTGCACAAGGCTTTGTCAGTGTAGCTATCAATTGAGGGAGTCGTCCCTTGTTGACATATTCTTCTGCCACTTGAACTTCACCACATTCAAGTCTTAATGCTTGCAAAGTCCACACATTGCAATTGGGTGACAAATTCAAAGTTGCTGAAACTTGAGGGGAATTGGCAATCACCACCAGTTGCCTGCTGATGTTGCTGGTGCCTGACATGAAAGTCAGTAGTAGCAGCAAAAAAATATAACAAATGAGTGCAGAAAATACGCCTAGCAATAAGGACAGCGGTAAGGCCTTTTTTCGAGGCTCGCTCGCGCTTGGGGATGCAAGCGGCAAGTTGGGCTCTGTGTTTTGCTTGAGTATTTCTTCCATGGTTGCTGATTTTATACTGATTCAACCCCTGTGCTGATTAGCCTGGAAGCATTTGCTAAAAAAGTAAACTTGAATAATGACAGTTTAACTGTTATAAAGTACTGTATGAATACTACTTCTGATAAAAAAGACAGCAGCTATCTGCTCCCTGAACTCTGTTTGATGGCAGAGATGTCGGTACGCACTGTGCGTTACTACATGCAGATAGGTCTGGTCAGCAAGCCTGAAGGCGGGACGCGGGCGGCGCGTTATGGAGCGCAGCATCTCGAACAATTGTTGCTGATCAAGAAGTGGAGCTCAGCGGGGGTCTCACTGGAGCGCATACGTGAATTGCTGCACGGCGCACCTGCCCCGGTAGAGATGAAACAACAGCAAATCGGGTCAATTTCTGTTTGCACGCATTTGACAGTAGCGCAGGGGGTAGAGCTGGTGATAGATGCTGGTAAAGCAGGCTGGACCCCGAAGCAGCTCAGGGAATTCGTCAGGCAGGCAATCGAATTGGCAGAGCGTATGAAAACCAGCCAGGACGCATGAGCGCAGCTGGTTCAATGGAGGAGGATAACTATGTTCGATCAAAACACAGCAACAATACAATCCAGTCTGGGTCAGGCAATGGCCTTGACCAAAGTAAGTGCGACGGGTGTCATTCAGGGCATGCTGCTGGAAATGCAGCTCACACAAAGCTTTATCAATCCCTCGGACAAAGAACATGCCGAGGTCTTGTACACCTTTCCCCTGCCTATTGATGCAGTCTTGCTGGATATAGAAGTCGAGCTGGATGGCAAGAAATTATCCGGTGCTGTCGTGCCGAGGAAAAAGGCAGAAGTCGATTATGAAGAAGCCATCTCTGAAGGCAATACGGCTTTCATGTTGCAAGAAAATGGCGACCGAAGTTTTAGCCTCAGTATAGGTAATCTGGCCCCTGGTGAAGCTTGTACGCTGACGATGAGTTATGCACAAAGTCTGCGTTTTTCCGAGATGGAGGGCTTGAACGCTCTGCGCATCTGTGTGCCTACCGTGATTGCGCCGCGCTATGAAATGACGGAGGCGATTACGAGCAGGAAGCAAAATCTGTTTGAGCGCCTGACTGCACCCAAGCATGATGTGAGAGTCGAGTATCCCTTCGATATCACACTGAAAATGGCAGGGGAGCTGGTGGGCGCGCGTATCGCCTCGCCCAGCCATGCCATCAGCGTCATGCCCAGAGATGGCAGCGTGATCGTCAGTTTGTCGCGCAAGGGCAATCTGGATCGTGATTTTTTACTGTGCATAGACCAGTTCAAGCAGCAGGCATTCAGCGTGCTGGGGCCTGATTTTCATCAGCCTGAACATGTCGCTTTGCTGGCCAGTTTTTGCCCGCAAATTGCGGCTGAAAACATGAGTGAGCTGGCGGTGAAATTGCTGGTTGATTGTTCTGGCTCCATGAATGGCGACAGTATCAAGGCGGCACGTACTGCACTGAAAGAAATTGTTGAGCAATTGAATACAGGCGACCATATCTCCCTGTCTCGCTTTGGCAGCGAAGTCCAGCATCGTTCACCGGCGATGTGGAAATTTGCCAAACCCAGCAAGGCCGCGGCCTTGCGCTGGATAGAGGAACTCGATGCCAGCCTCGGTGGTACAGAAATGGCACTGGCGCTGGAATCCACCTTTGCCATACAGAGTAGCGGGCGCAGTGACGTGCTGATGATTACTGACGGTGAAATCGATAGCGTTGATAGCTTGATAGACAGCGCACGCGCTGCCGGGCAAAGGGTGTTTATCGTAGGCATAGGCTCCAGTCCGGCAGAAGTGCATCTGGAGCGCCTGGCCAGGGCCAGCGGCGGCTCTTGTGAATATGTGGCCCCGGGTGAGGATGTGGTGCCTGCCATCTTGCGCATGTTCATGAAATTGCGTTCGCCAGTCTGGCAGGATATCCGCATCGATACTGGCTTTGCCAGCCCGCCGCTGTGGTCCACAGCTTTGCCTGCAAGTGTGTTCAAAGGTGAAACCCTGAACATGTTTTATCTCTTGCCATCAAAACCTTCTGGAACGATGAAGTTGTTTGCGCGCATGCCGGATCAGCCTGAAGAAACCGAGATAGGCCACCTGGAATTGAGTCAGACCATGCAGTCAGAAACCAGCCTGTCACGTGTGGCTGCGGCGACTTATTTGTCCAGCATGCAGGCAGTGCCTGAGCAAGCAGCAGTCGTGCAGGAACTGGCAGTGCAATATCAATTGATTTCCAAAGAAACCAGCTTCCTTATCGTGGAAGAACGGGCAGAAGCAGACAAGCCGCTGGATATGCCTGCATTGATGGAAGTGGCGCATATGTTGCCTGCAGGCTGGGGTGGCATGGGGGCAGTGGCTGCTGGAGGCGCGGTGACTGTTGCGGCGGCTGCGTGCCCTCCATGCGCACCAGTACCAGCACTGGCGATGCCAAGTATCTCTGCGCCTGATATGTTCCGTACAAGGTCGATGCCTGGGAAATTGTCCAAGCGTGCTGCACCCGCGGCATTGGATGAACTGAGTCTGTCTTCCATGGATGCCAGTTATTTGTCTGAGCCAAGTGCAGCGCGTGTGACTCTCGATGCACAGGCCATGCAAGAATTTTTTGACTATGCAAATGCGTTCGATGCTGCCAGGATCTATCGTCAGGACATGCACTACCAGGGGCTGACACCTCTGGGCCTGACATTATTGCTCAGATACTTTGACGAGAAATTGTGGCCTGCCAGTCTGGCAGGACTCAAGATAATTCAATTGGGGCAGGCCGTCATTGAATGGCTGGAGCTGGCAATCTGGGAAGATTGCAAGGACAAGTTGAGCAGCAGGGAAGTGGTCAGGCTCTTTCTGGGTATCATGGCTGAGCAAGAGATGCTGGAAACCCTCTTGCCGTCTGCAGAGTCAAGCAAGTTCTTGCAAGAAAGCCAGGCAGAGCGCATGTCAGTTCAGCAATTACGGGATGCATCGGCTGACCCCGCAGCCAGTACTATGCTTGAGGGGCAGTTACGCAAAGCACTGCAAGGCATGGATGCAGGGAACTGGAGTGCTGCCATCTTCCTCATGGACATGGAAGCCTAAGAAGTAAATCAGGGGGCAGAAGCCGTTTCCGTGGTTTGCATCAAGCGGATTCTGCCCGTTAATTGAAGCAGGCTTTTAATAGATCAGTTTGCCCTGCCTCCACATCGTCGTCAGTGACACTGGCCAGAATGCGACCGGGACTATCATGACTGCATCGGTAGCCGGGTGAACAAGAACAGGGAACACGGCAGCGTTCAGGATGCCATTCGGAATATGCTTGCGAAACACCATAAAAGCGGCTGCTCTGACATTTTTGTCAGTGAGCAGATCCGGCAGTTTCCAGCCCATGTTACGGTTCATTTCATTCGTCACGCTGGCTGCTACCAGTTTTTCTTCCGGGTCTTCGGGCTCGGTGCTTTTCAATTGATAGATTTTGTCGGCGATCGCGCGCAACTCATGAGGGCGGCTCTCGAAATAGGCGTCTTCGCTAAATACCAGCATGGCTGGATGATCATGTTCTCCCTCTTCAAACAAGAGGTTATTCGCCTGCACCAGTGCAGCCCAGACAATGCGGCCTTCTGTCATCAGGCGCCTTTGCTGGCGTATGATTTCCAGCAAGGGTTCATTATTGTCCATCCAGTCTGGTCTGCCTGCCGCAATCCTGTCGAGGATTTCCGCGTCCATGCCACTGCGGTTGCGACTGAAGTTGAGCTGTAATTCGGCGAGTATGCGGCTCATTTCTGTATCCGCTGGTCTGCCAGCAGTGTAATACTGACTGCTACGGCGTTTTGCATCCGATTGCCGTTTATTGGTAGATACAGTTACTTCAGGCACGACCAGGCTGGTAGTAAACGGCACGGCACTTTCTGTTTCGCCCATGAAGGCCCACAGCTTATGTGCTGGGCCCAGCCTGCCCAGGGCTGTGACTTCCTGCCCTGGCTTTATCCATGTCGAGTTCAGCTCAAACCAGTCCATAAATTCAGTGTATGGATAATAGGTTTGCAATGGCGTACTGAGCAGCCAGTAATCATCTTCAAAATGAAAATGGGCGAATTGCTGTATCCTGATTTTTTCGCTAGCGATATTCTTCAGACTGATCACATAGACATCGTCAGCGTCACTGTCACCCTGATATTTTTGCAAGCGGATAGTCGCAATAGATTGCTCTTGCCGCAGCTCGGCATCGCGGTATGTGGTCCTGATGATTTTGTTTGCTGCAATGTTTTTCCTGACATCGTCGGGCAGCAGACTGGCAAGTGATTCGCTGATGCCTTCGGCAAGCATGAGAGTGCCAGTAGGCGACAGCACATAATAACTGTGCATCTGGTGCAGGTAAAAACAGGTGGTAGCTGGCGTAGCCGCGTCGTTCTCTTCCTTTCCTTCAGTCGGGCGCTGGACATGCACCAGATTGCCATCCATTTTAGTGACGCGTAGCCATTGCAAGCGCTGGTCGAGCACACTTGCTATATAAAACTGATAATCGGCATGTCGTTTGTAAAGTGTCTGCAATAATCGCTGTGCCTTGCTGAGGCTGGGTGGATACATGTCCTTGATGACTTTATACAGGCCCAGCACTGAATCTTCACCATCCTGGCCACATGCCAGTTGTTTTGCTACTTTGCTGCAGGGAGAGAAGAGTTTGTCATCCGCGGTGCGAATCACGTAGTCATCACCATGCCAGTCCCATTTGCCGCCTATGCTGCGCACTATGCACTGGCCAACAAAGGCGCCAGCGAAGAGGATGATATTCTTGTGGTCTTGCGTGGAACCGTTTTTGTAGGTGTTTTCCAGAAACTGATTGACCCAGCGTACACCGCCGATGTCATAGTCTATCTCTATCTGGAAATGCTCTCTGGCGATATTGCGCAATACTTCTGCATTGGCCAGCATGCCTTCATGCAAGCGGGCATGGGCTTGTTCCAGGGTTTCGGCTCTGGTGTCACTGATGTCCGTCTTGATCTCTGTCCATTTACCTTCCTGACGCTGATAGAGTGAGGTAGTCAGCAAATGCTCTGCACTCTCATGAGTGTGCCTGATCAGATCTTTGAGAGCCTGTATCCCTTCTTCAGACTTGCTGTCGCAAAATGCCAGTGTATTGCGGCTGGGGATGGCGACCATGAAGCCATTCTCGGCCAGCGAGGCCAACCGCTTGTCCCACAATTCACTGATCAGCAGCAGGCTGGCTTCAAAATAACCATCCGTGGTGATGGTGCGCAAGGGGCCGTGCTTGTGCATCTTTAAATGAGCAACAGATTTTTTCCATAAATTCTGCAGGCCGGAAAGATAGAGATCTTTTGCTGTATAGCCTGCCTGTTGCACATCCTGCTTTTTGACATGGGTGAAGTGGCCGCCTTCTTGGCCGTCTTTTATATGGACATAAACGATGTCCAGGCCCAGTCCGGCACCGGAAGCATGGTGATAAACCTGCTGATCCTCTGAAATATTACTTACGGCACTGGCTTCACCGCTAGCGGGCAAGTTGATGCAGGCAATGGCGTCACGGCAAATTGTATTCATTTAAAGCTATCCAGAGGGTGGTTGCGGCATATCTTGCTGGCCATAGTTGCATTGGTTCACATTGGTCAGCAGGTGAAAGCGGAGAATAATACCAAAATACCAATGACATACCTGAAATCCAGCATCACGCGCAGGCATTTCAGCATAAATCCCCCAGCTAGGCTAATATCCTCGCCTTGGGCCGTGATGGCGGTTTTATGTGAGTCATATTCTATGAACAAGAAGTTTATTGCCCTGGCGCTGGTGCTGGGCGTGGCGTTTGCCGGTTTGGGTATCTATGTAGGTAACCGCCAGATGACGCCCAAGCCGCCTGCAGACAAGGCTGTGGCACAGTTGATGGCCCAGCAGTTCAAGGATAGCGAGGGCAAGAGCCAGACGCTGGCGCAATGGCAGGGCAAGTTGCTGGTAGTTAATTTTTGGGCAACATGGTGTGCGCCTTGCGTGCAGGAAATGCCAGAGTTATCTGCATTGCAACAAGAGTTCAAGGGCAAGTCTGTGCAAATTTTAGGGCCAGGTATTGACAGTCCGGCCAATATTGCTGAATTTGCAAAAAAATATCAAATCAGTTATCCATTGTTTGCCGCCGGCATGGAAGGTTCTGAATTATCGCGGCAGTTAGGAAATGCTGGTGGTGGTTTGCCATTTACTATTTTGATCAGCCCTGACGGCAGGGTGTTGAAATCTTACCTTGGTCGCCTGAAGATGGAAGAATTACGCGCCGATATCACCAAATTTTCTTTGGAAAAGTAGAAGTCGCTTCGTTTTTCCTTGCCAATCTGCTTCGATTAGCGGCAAAATGCGGCCATCTTCGTGAAATTGAATGTGACTATGGCGCGCAAACTGTTGCTGCTGAATGGCCCCAATCTGAACTTGTTAGGTACGCGTGAGCCCGCTACTTATGGTGCTACGACTCTGGCTGAGATCGAAAGTGCAGCGCAGGAACAGGCAAAAGCTGCTGGCGCAGAATTGTCATTTTTTCAAAGTAATCATGAAGGTGCATTGATAGACCGCATCCATGCTGCCCGTAATGAGCAAGTCGATGCTATTATCATCAACCCTGGTGGCCTGACACATACCAGCGTTGCTTTGCGGGATGCCCTGGCTGGGGTGGCAATTCCGTTTATTGAAGTACATATATCGAATGTACATCAAAGAGAAGCGTTCAGACATCATTCATACTTGTCTGCCATTGCCAAAGGGGTTATTTGCGGCCTCGGCACTGAAGGTTACCGCCTGGCGATTGACTTTTCATTAAAAAATATTTAAATTCTCTTATCTTCGCGTAATTTGCTGATAATTTCAGTTTATTTCGTATATAATCCAAACTTCGGCGGCGATTCCCGGGCTGTTGTCCTGCTCAGTATTGCGCGTCCCAATTAATTCAGAACCACTTTTTTCAAGGGGATTCCACATGGATTTAAGAAAACTCAAGACCCTGATTGACCTTGTAGCAGAATCAGATATCGCTGAACTTGAAGTAACTGAAGGTGAAGGCAAAGTTCGCATCGTCAAATCTTCTGCGATGCCGCAAAACCAGGTAGTCATGATGCAACAACCCCAGCATCAGCAAATGATGCCTGCTGCAGCACCAGTCGCCGCAGCCGCACCAGTGGCAGCAGCCCCTGTCGTGCCAGATGGTCATATTGTTAAGTCCCCTATGGTTGGTACTTTCTACCGCTCCTCATCCCCTGGTGCTGCTCCTTTTGCTGATATCGGCAAGAGCGTCAATGCTGGCGACACCCTCTGCATTATTGAAGCAATGAAATTGCTGAATGAAATCGAAAGCGATTTCAGCGGTACCATCAAACAGATTCTGGTTGAAAATGGTCAGCCTGTAGAATACGGCCAGCCGCTGTTCGTGATTGGCTGATCCAGGCGCGCGTGCGCGAACTGACTGCCGCTTTGCCCGTGTTGAGGGCAATCATACCGGACAGGGTTTTCTGCTCACGCAATTGCAACCATTGCCACCGCAAAGTTAAATCATGTTTGAAAAAATTCTTATCGCCAATCGTGGTGAAATCGCGCTACGAATACAGCGCGCCTGCCGCGAGATGGGTATCAAAACCGTGGTCGTGCATTCTGAAGCCGACCGCGAAGCAAAATATGTCAAGCTGGCTGACGAATCTGTTTGCATAGGCCCGGCACCATCGAATTTAAGTTACCTGAGCATGCCAGCCATCATCAGCGCCGCTGAAGTGACTGATGCCCAGGCTATCCATCCAGGCTACGGTTTTTTGTCTGAAAATGCCGATTTTGCCGAACGTGTAGAACAATCCGGTTTTGTCTTCATCGGCCCGCGTGCTGAATCCATCCGCATGATGGGTGACAAGGTTTCGGCCAAGCATGCCATGATCAAAGCTGGTGTGCCATGCGTGCCAGGCTCTGAAGGTGCATTGCCAGACGACCCTAAAGTCATCGTGCAAACTGCCCGCAAGGTTGGTTACCCTGTCATCATCAAGGCCGCTGGCGGTGGTGGTGGTCGCGGTATGCGTGTAGTGCATACTGAAGCTGCCCTGCTGAATGCGGTCACCATGACCAAGTCAGAAGCCGGTGCCGCCTTTGGTAATCCTGAAGTGTATATGGAAAAGTTTCTGGAAAACCCGCGTCACGTGGAAATCCAGATCCTGGCTGACCAGCACGGCAATGCCATCTGGCTGGGCGAACGCGATTGCTCCATGCAGCGCCGCCATCAGAAAGTTGTTGAAGAAGCACCTGCACCTGGTATCCCGCGCAAGACCATAGAAAAAATTGGTGACCGTTGTGCCGCCGCCTGCCGCAAGATAGGCTATCGTGGTGCAGGTACCTTTGAATTCTTGTACGAAAACGGTGAATTCTATTTCATCGAAATGAATACCCGCGTGCAAGTTGAACATCCGGTGACCGAAATGATCACTGGTGTGGATATCGTGCAGGAACAGATACGCATCGCTTTCAATGAAAAACTGCGTTTCAAGCAAACCGATATCATGCTCAAGGGCCATGCCATTGAGTGCCGTATCAATGCGGAAGACCCGTTCAAGTTCACTCCTTCGCCAGGTCGCATCACATCTTGGCATACACCGGGTGGCCCAGGCATACGTGTAGATTCGCATGCTTATGCCGGTTATTTCGTGCCGCCGAATTATGACTCCATGATAGGCAAGGTTATCGCCTATGGTGAAACCCGTGAACAGGCTATCCGCCGCATGCAGATCGCCTTGTCAGAGATGGTGGTCGAAGGCATACAAACCAACATCCCGCTGCACCGCGAGCTGATGATAGATGCACGGTTTATTGAAGGTGGTACGAATATTCATTATTTGGAACACAAGTTAGCGGATATGCCGGAGTTGTCGAAGAAAAGTAAGTAAGAGCTGAAGACCTTAAGACCTCTCAACACAGAGACTCAGAGACACAGAGGAAAACCTTGGAGTCCTCTCTACAATGTAGGTTGGGCTACGCATCACCAGCCCAACAATCAGCATCCGATTCTGTGTAAACCTTAATCGAAGGCACAGTGTTGGGCTGGTAAACCGTAGCCCAACCTACGAAGTTGAAAAAGAAGCACAGAGAAAACATAAGTTTTTCCCTGTGCTTTTGGTTTTGTTATGGAGCCTCTGTGGTAAGCTTTTTGCTATTGAAAAGTTTTAATGCATTAAATAAGTGAAATGCCGCAAAGATGCGTTGTCGAGTTGTACTGTTGACGTCAATGTTGAGTAGCCTATCTTGATTTCCGCTGTGCTTACTCGGTGGTGAGTCTTTGGGTCTTGAAGTTTCTGGAAGTAATAACGCTGTATATAGAACGTAAGAAAGTAGCAATATGGGCTGGATAGAAATAGTCATAGAAGTAGCGCGTGAGCAGGCTGAGGCTTTGTCGGACGCTTTGATGGATGTGGGTGCCTTGTCGGTGTCTGTGGAAGATGCCGATGAAGGTACGGATGCTGAGCGCCCGCTGTTTGGTGAGCCAGGCATGGAGCCTGATGAAGCCGCCTGGGACCGCAGCCGCGTCGTTGCGCTTGCCGATATCGACGCCGATCATGCTGAGCTGGTGGCCGAAGCTGCCACCGCCATCGGCCTGACTGTCGTGCCAGCCTATATCACCCGCAATGTGGAAGAGCAAGACTGGGTGCGCCTGACGCAATCGCAGTTTGCCCCTATCCATATAGGCAAGAATATCTGGGTCGTGCCTAGCTGGCATGATGCGCCTGATCCTGATGCCCTGATCCTGGAGCTTGATCCTGGTCTGGCCTTTGGTACTGGTAGCCATCCGACCACCAAGCTGTGCATGGAATGGCTGGAGGCACATGCGCCCAAAGACTTGTCCGTTCTGGATTATGGTTGTGGTTCCGGCATCCTGGCCATGGTCGCCAGCAAACTCGGTGCGGCCAGTGTCATTGGTGTGGATATCGACCCGCAAGCAATTGAGTCTGCCAATTTCAATGCTGAGCGCAATAACTGCCAGATTGAATATGCGCTGCCGGAAGGCTTTGGTGCTGCCCATCCAGCCACCCAGAAATTTGATGTGGTCGTGGCAAATATCCTGTCCAGTCCATTAAAGTTGATGGCACCAATGCTGGCAGGCCGTGTGGCCCCTGGTGGTTCGCTGATACTTTCAGGCGTGCTGGCAAGGCAGGCTGAAGAAGTGGCAGAAGCGTATGCGCCTTTCATCAAGCTCACCGTCTGGGCTGAGCATGAAGGCTGGGTCGCGTTGTCAGGCTCTTTGAGTAACTGAGGCGACTATGGCACTGGCGACCCGCTGCCCCCACTGTCAGACTGCCTTCAAGGTAGCCAATGATCAGTTGAAGCTGCATGCGGGCCTGGTGCGTTGTGGCTCATGTCAGCAAACCTTTAATGCTGTAGAAAACCTGTTGCCAGGCGAGGGGCAGAAGCCTGCACCTGCGCCAGTATCTGCCACTGCGCCTGCCAGGCCAGCAAGTGCGCCAACTGCCACGAATGCCACGAATGCCGTAACTGCTGCAGCGGCAACTTCAGCAGCCACCTCAGTGGCCACCTCAGTAGCCACTAACGCGACGGCTGCATCACCTGCCGCCGCTGCCCTGAATGCTGCGGCCAGTGTTAAACCTGTCACACCAGCCAAGCCGCAAGTCAGTGCAGCAGTGCCAACGCCAGCAGCAAAACCTGTCGTCCCTGAAACTGCCAGCGTTGTTGCAGCAGAAAATAAAGCGGAAGCCAAAGCAGTACCAGAAGAATACCTGGCGTCCTTAATAGAACCAGAACCTGATTTCGAGCAGACGCGTATTGTCCCGCCATCTCCTGTTGCCCCGGCTGGCCGCTTTTTTCCGCCAGAAGCGCTGCCGGAAGACGACGCGAGCTTGCCAGACAGTCTGGTACCACCAGAGAGGCCTGCACCAGTCGGCAAGCCATTCAGTGCTACTGCCAGGCCGGCTACTGAAGTGCTGGCCGCCATCAGCAAGGCAGAACTGGAATTTGAGGCAGAAACTTTTGACATGCCCAGGGATGTCAAGGCAGCAGCCCAGGCACCTCAGCCAATACCGGCAGCACCTGTGCCCGTTGCCAGTACAATTGCAGCTCCACAATTGGTGAAGCCGGTAACAGCAATGGCAGAACCATCTGCCGTAGCCAAGCCCGTAGTCAACAAAGCTGATGCCGTTCCCAGACAAGAACCCACGCTGAGTACGTCATCGGCACTCGATTTTGATCTGGGTGACGGTGGCTTCTTGTTGCCAGTGGAAGAAGTGCATGACACTGATATTGCCCGCATGGAGCTGGAAACCCGTGCCGCCCTGATGGACCCGCCAACTGCCGACTGGTCAGTGAGTGAAGTGCCAGAAGAGCAGAGCGAAAAAGTCGCCAGCACAAATGACAAGCCAAATGAGTTTGCTGCCACTGAAATGCTGTCGCCCAACAGCATCAACAAAGTCTGGCGTCACAAAGACCATGGCGATCTTGCTGAACCTGGTGACGCAGTCTCACTCAATGATGCAGTAGAAGAAGATACAGGCAAGGAGCCGTATCTGGGAGATGCCGAAGCTGCTCTGGCCAGACAGGCTGCCATCAGTGAAGATTCCAGCAGCGATCCGGAAGCAGAACAGGAAAAACCCAATTTTGTCATTCAGGCAGAAAAACAGCGTGGTCGCAAACGCATGGCCAATATCATGCTGGCGCTGATGATCATCTTGCTGATACCTTTATTGCTGGGCCAGTCTGCCTATATCCTGCGTAACCAGCTGGCAGTCAGACTGCCGCAAACCAAGCCCTGGTTGCTGGAGGCGTGTACCTATCTGAAATGCCAGGTGACTTTACCGGCACAGATAGAAAAGATTGTCGTCGATTCCAATGAATTGCAAAATCTGGCACCAGAGCGCAATGTCTTCATGCTGGTCATGCAAATACAAAACCAGAGCGATGTGCCACAGACCTGGCCCAATATCGAGCTGGTCTTGAACGACATCAAAGACAAGCCTCTGTTGCAACGCGCCTTCACTCCCGCTGATTATCTGACCGAAAAGGACAAGCTGGAAAAAGGCTTCGCCGCAGGTGGCGAACAAAACATCAAACTGTATTTTGAATTGCCTGCACTCAAAGCGGCAGGTTTTCATGTTGGCGTGTTTTATCCCTGACTTGTACTGCTTGAATTATCCGGCTTTTGCCTGATTAGAACCGCAGTAAATCATTTGCGGCTTTGATTCGTCTGAATTGACTATTATCAATGGAAGATAGTCTTTCCTTTTTTCCCTGCAATCCAAAATCACAAAGCCAGCCAGGCCTGGCTGCTATTTAGTAGTGTGCCAGATGAAGATGGCATGCTGTCCTTGTTAAAACAACAGCCCGCCCTCAAGTTTGTAACAAAATTTTACAAACTTATTGGTCTTATGTTATTTTCCTTGTCGCTGCCTGGTGCAGAGCTCAACAGTTAAAAAGACCTTCAGATAAAAGACCATAAAGATTTCAGGCATGCAAATACAAACAGGGGCGGCGGATGCGTGGCCAGATGGGGCAGACACTTTGCCAGTAAGTACTATTCCAGATCGGGAAGTCGCAGTAACAAGTGCAGATTCAAATGCTGCGCCTGCGCAGGAGCAACTGACTCAATATCAGCCCTCATTTACAGGCACTGGCAAGGAGTACTTTCGTATCTGGATCGTCAATCTCTGTCTGAGTCTGGCGACCCTGGGTATTTATACTGCCTGGGCCAAAGTGCGGCGGCTCAAGTATTTTGACCGCAATACCCAGTTGAATGCAGCAAGCTTCAATTTTCATGGCGATCCCAATATCATCTTCCGTGGCAGGGTGATCGCAGTCATACTCCTGTTTTGCTATCACTACCTGTTCACGTTTTCAAAAACGCTGGCCCTCAGCCTGTTTGTCATTTTCATGCTGGGTGTGCCCTGGATGATGCGCAGTGCTCTGCGTTTTCGTTTGCGCAATACCAGTTATATGGGCCTGCGCTGTCAATTTCATGGCTCGCTTGCTGGTGCTTATGCGACCTACTTGCCGCTTGGCCTGGTAGTGTTATTGCCAGGTTTGCTTGGTGTCCTGATGCCCCATAAACCTGGCATTCTGGCTTTCGCATTTATCCCTTATTTAAGCTGGCCCTGGTTGCATGCGCGTATGCGTATGTACCAACATAAAGGGCTGGCATTTGCACAATTGAGTAGTAGTTGCAGTCTCACCAGCGGATCTTTTTTCCTGTCTTACTTCATCATAGGCCTGAGCCTGCTGATCTTTGTCATGGTGATTGGTATGGGCGGTGCAATTTTCTTTGCCTCATTCAAACATCATGCGCTTGAAAACTATAAGGTTTTTATCGAAACTTATGGCTGGCTACTGGTGCCTGTGGGGTTTCTGGTCGTTTTGCTGGCGTATGCCATCTTCCTCAGCGGCAGCACACTATTGCAGGTCAAAATCTGGAACAAGTCCTGGAATGCCACCCGGTTTCCCGGCATAGAGATAGAGTCGCATCTGCCGTACAAAGCCTATTATTTTTTGCAAATGAAAAACCTGTTCCTGACGCTGCTGACTGTGGGCTTATACCGGCCCTTTGCCGTGGTGAATGTCTACCGTTTCCGTTTGCAGCATGTCAGCGTGAAAGCTGCCAGCCTTGAGCAACTGCTGGCAACCCAGCATGCACAAACTACGCAGGCAGGAAAGTCAGGGCAGTTTGGCCAGGCCAGTGGTGACAGTAGTGCAGACTTGTTTGGTTTTGATTTGTCCTGGTAGAAAGCATTTATGATACAAGCACATTATTTTGATCATCGCCAGGCTTTGCTGCACAAGGTCATTCTGCATTTCCAGGCTGGTGGTATCAGTCTGGCAGGTGAGGGCATAGAGCGTCAGATAGATAAAAACCAGTTGCAACTGGAAGAACCTTTCCAGGATGCGCCCTGCATCTTGAATTTCGCAGATGGCAGCCATTGTGAAATTCATGCCCAGGCCGACAAGCAAAGCCTGCTGGCTCATCTTGGCTATACGCCATCCACCATAGAGCGCTGGCAGCACAAATGGCAGGCAGCCTTGCTGGCCATTATCGTCATGGCCGGTATCTTTTTCTCCGGGTATAAATGGGGTGTACCGGTATTGGCAGACAAGATCGCCACGCTTATTCCTGTCAGTTATGAGCGTGCCCTTGGTAGTGAAATCATCAATTTTCTCGATCAGGTCATGCTGAAACCGAGCGAGCTTGATGACCGTACAATCGCGCAGGCCGAGCAATTATTTCGCCGCCTGCAGCCCAAGGATTCATACGTGCCTATTCATCTCGAAGTGCGCAATGCGCCAGGTATAGGCGCAAATGCCTTTGCCCTGCCAGGTGGAACCGTCGTCATTACAGATCAGTTGGTGACACTCATCGTCGGCAATAGTGGCAATGAGCTGACAAATGCGCTGGCAGACGAATTATCAGGTGTATTGGCACATGAAATCGGGCATATACAAAACCACCATGCCATGCGCCGCCTGGTGCATAAAGGCTTGTTGACAGTTGCCCTCGGCAGTATGTTTGGCGATTTCAACTCAGTCGTAGCACTTGCACCGGTAGGTCTGATAGGGCAGGAATATAGCCGGAATATGGAAGTTGAGGCCGACACTTACGCTATTACTGCCCTTATGCAAAATGGTATTTCGCCCAAGCATCTGGCCAATGTGCTGGAAAGCATGAGCAATAGTCGCAAACGCTCCGGAGTCGAGGCGACGCCAAAATGGTTGCGTAACGTCTATGCTTACGCGTCCAGTCATCCGGCTACCGATGAGCGTATCGCCCGATTCAGGCTGGTAGCGGCAGCGGTGGCGCAGAAGTAGAGAGATAAATTGAGTAGGGTGATGGCAAGATCAGGTCGCTATTTACGAAAAATGCCGCAGGCAACGACAACATTGCCGACTTTTTCTATAGTCGCCCTGCTCAGGTGATCACGCCTGGCATTTGGATGGCCAGGCAAGCTTTTACTCAGTGTCAGCTTCTGCCAGTATCGCTCGCAAGCCTGCTGCATTGGCGCGCTCTGTACTCTTGCCATGGCCGCTGCGTATGGCATCCTGATCTTGCAAAACCAGATGCACGCCTTCGTTCTTGTACATGAAACTCAGGGTTTCTATACTTTCATTGCGGTTATTGAAACTTTCCGAGACTTCAAACTGCACATCCTTGTTTAATAAGTAAATAGCAACATCCTTGGTATTGTCGGCAAATAAATGCAGGTGAATATCAGAATGATTGCCTGCCGTGCCATTGAGCACGGCGCCTACGATGTAGGGGCTGTAGCGCTCCAGCTCGTCCATGATTTCGAGTGCGAGTTGTCGCAAGTGTAATAAACGCTGTGGCTGGGTATCGCCAAAGAATAATTCATTGTATTCGCGCACTTCCTGCTCGATTTGCGCATTGTCAGGCAAGACATCACCCTTGACTTTATGGTTGCCCAGCAACTGCTTGGCCGCCTTGCGCTTGGCCGAGGCATAGTCAGCCCCATCCTCGGCTATCATACGCGCCGCCAGCGCAGCAATCTCAGCCCGCAGGCTCTCTGCTTCATTAGGTGTATGGATCATCATGGGGTAATCATAACTGAAACCTTGGGTAAATCCAAAAACAAGACCTCTTAACATAGGGAAATGCAGGTTTTTTGCCTAGGTATTCATAGGTTTTCAGCTTCTGTTACGAGTGGTGACAAGAACATGGCTTCTCTCAGGTAGAATTGCGGGATTCTGGAATTTGGTTCAATTATGCATATTCATATATTAGGTATCTGCGGCACTTTCATGGGTGGCCTCGCCGTGTTGGCAAAAGAAGCAGGTCATACCGTGACGGGCTGTGATGCCAATGTCTATCCGCCCATGAGCACCCAGCTCGAATCCCAGGGCATCAGCCTGACTCCGGGCTATGGGGCCGAGCAGATAGCGCTGGAACCGGATTTATATGTTATTGGCAATGTTGTCACCCGTGGTAACCCCCTGATGGAAGAAATCCTCAACCGTGGCTTGCCGTATGTATCTGGCCCGCAATGGATGGGTGAGCATATCTTGCGTGACAAGTGGGTACTCGCTGTCGCTGGCACGCATGGCAAGACCACTACATCGGCCATGCTGGCCTGGATTCTGGAATATGCAGGCTATGCACCTGGTTTCCTGATCGGTGGCGTACCGCTGAACTTTGGCATCTCTGCCCGTTTATGGGGCAGCCATTCTTCTGACTTCTTTGTCATCGAGGCAGACGAATACGATACCGCTTTCTTCGACAAGCGCAGCAAGTTCTTGCATTACCATGCCAAGACTGCCGTGCTGAACAATCTTGAATATGACCATGCCGACATCTTTCCTGATGTGGCCGCAATCGAAACCCAGTTCCACCATCTGGTGCGTACCGTGCCTGGCGTAGGCCGTTTGATTGTGAATGGCAACAATGCCTCGCTGGAACGTGTGCTCAAGCGTGGCTGCTGGAGCGAAAAAGAATTCTTTGGTAATGATCAGGCCTGGCGTCTGGTCATGCAAGACGGCGAAGATTTTGATGTGTATTTCAATGACCAGTTGCAAGGCAAGGTGCAGTGGAATTTGAATGGTGAGCATAATCGTCAGAATGCCCTGGCCGCGATTGCCGCTGCCCGCCATGTTGGCGTCACCCCAGAAATCGCGATTGAAGCGCTGGCCCAGTTTGTCAGCGTCAAACGCCGTATGGAAGTGCGTGGCGTTACCGGTGGTGTCACCGTCATTGACGATTTTGCCCATCATCCTACTGCTGTTGCCACCACGGTTGCAGGTTTGCGCCGCAAGGTGGGCGATGCGCGCATCCTCGCTGTGCTGGAACCTCGCTCGAATACCATGAAACTGGGCACCATGAAACAAGCCTTGCCCGGA
Source organism: Undibacterium pigrum (assembly GCF_003201815.1). Taxonomy (GTDB): domain Bacteria; phylum Pseudomonadota; class Gammaproteobacteria; order Burkholderiales; family Burkholderiaceae_D; genus Undibacterium; species Undibacterium pigrum. Next base: position 478,266 of record NZ_QJKB01000003.1, on the reverse strand, counting down.
AGTCTGGAGCATGCTGACCTGGTCTTTGCCTTTGGTGAAACCGAAGGCAAGTCCGCGCTGGGCTGGGATCTGGCTGAAGCTCTGGCACCCTTAGGTGACAAAGTTGTCTGTCATCACAAGATCGATGAACTGGTGCAGGACATCGTCAGCAAAGCCCGGGCAGGTGACCATGTACTCATCATGAGTAATGGCGGTTTTGGAGGTGTCCACCAAAAATTGCTGGATGCTTTGCAAGGCCGTGCCCCGCAAACAGACAAACAGGCGATTGCAGCATGATCCTCTACCTGCACGGCTTTCGTTCATCGCCAGACTCCTACAAGGCACGCTGCATGCTGGTGCATATGGCGAAGCTGGGTCGCAGCGATGAAATAGCCTGCCCCGACCTGTCGCCATCGCCAGCGCTGGCAATACAGCAGGCCGAGGCTTTGCTGGCGGGACACAAGGCAGAAGATATCTGCATCATAGGTTCATCCCTGGGTGGCTATTATGCGACCTGGCTGGCAGAAAAATATGGCTGCAAAGCGATCTTGCTGAACCCCGCCGTCAAGCCGCCGCGTGATCTGGAAAGCTATGTAGGTGTAACGACTTATTACCATAGCGACCGCGTCTTTGAATTCAAGGCAGAATACATGGCTGAACTGCGCGCACTGGCCGTAGAAAAGATTAGCCAGCCTGAACGTTATTTTTTGATTGCCGCTACCGGTGATGAAGTACTGGACTGGCGCGAAATGGTGGCCCACTATCCGCGCGCCAAGCAAGTTGTGATTGAAGGCAGTGATCATGGCATAGCAGAATTTGCTGATTACCTGGATCAGGTGATGGCCTTTGCAGATGGCAGGGCCTGATTTGGAAGCAGCGATTTTGCATGAAAAAAAACAGATGCAGCGTCCGCTGGCCGCGCAATGGTATGCGCATGTCAATGCCGTGCACACCAGTGCAGTCATGGAAGACTGGCTGACGAACCGCGATTCGCTGACGGCCAGGCTGGTGGCCAGGTGCCAGCAGTTTCGCGTACAGCGTTTGTCGCAGCACAAGGCAGTGTGCCTGCAGGATGAATATGCTGCCATAGGTTTACCGCGTGCCATGAAGGTGCATGAGCGCGAAGTGTTTTTGCGATGCGATGGCGAGGCCATGGTGTATGGTCATACGATAGTGCCGCTGAGTGCCACGGCAAATGAATGGCCACTGTTTCATGCGCTGGGTGAAAAGTCTTTGGGCAGCACCTTGTTCAATGACCCGCTGGTGCGCCGTGGCGAGTTGCATTACTCCAGGCTAAGACAGAGTCACCCGCTGATACGCCGTATCGTGGTAAGGCAGCCAGAGCTGGCAGGCGTGCATAGCATGCTGGCAAGGCGGTCTTTGTTTTGGCGCAAGGGCGGGTGTTTGCAGGTGACGGAAGTGTTTTTGCCTGGGGTTGAGGGTTTGAGGATTGTTGAAAAGCCTTAAGACCTTAAGACCTCTCAACACAGAGACACCGAGACACAGAGGTGCACAGAGAAATACAAAAAGGGCGTAGAGAGAAACGAGGCCGTATCGTGTTAATTAAGCCGCGCTCTCAAAGCCGTCTTTCCTGCGAAGGCAGGAATCCACCGGGCTGGTGACACCAGTGGCGTTCGTGGCAAACTGATGCAGCCAAAACGCAAGCTGCAATGTGTAAACCCCTTCCCCTTCAAGGGGAGGGAAATGAAATAGGCATATGAATAATTTTCCACTTTGCTGATAGAAGCAAAGTAAATATAGAACAACAAACATCTCAACCAAGAGACACAGAGAATAAAAAAAGAGGTAGCAAAAATCCAGGATTTTCTCCTGTCTTTCTCTGTGTCTCCGTGCCTCTGTGTTGAGCTTTTTGGTCTTAAAACATAAAGAAGTATTGAATGAATTTATTTTTCGAAGAATCCGGTGATTTCAAGGCAGGCAGCATCATGACGCATGCTGGTGAGGCATATCAGGTCGAGATGGCCAGTGGCAAGCGCACCAAGGTCAAGGCCAAGGATGTGCTGCTGCAATTTGCTTCGCCCGATCCCGCCAGTCTGATTGAGCAGGCCAAGGCTGCTGCAGCTGAGATAGACCTGGAATTTCTGTGGGAAGTCGCCGGACAGGAAGAGTTTGGTTTTGCCGAACTGGGTACTGAATATTTTGGTCATGCGCCGCAACCGGTAGAAGCGGCAGGCCTGATCTATGCCCTGCATAATGCCCCTATCTATTTCTACAAAAAAGGCCGCGGCCGCTACAAGGCTGCGCCTGAAGCATCCCTGAAAGCCGCCCTGGCCGGTATAGAAAAGAAAAAACAGCAAGCCCTGATACAGGCTGGCTATGTAGAAGAACTCAAGCAAAACCGCCTGCCAGAGACAATGAAATCGCTGGCCCTGCAACTCTTGTTCAAGCCAGACAAGAACAGCATAGAATACAAAGCCCTGGCAGAAGCCTGCGACGCCATGCAAATGTCGCCGCAACGCCTGATGCTGGCTGCGGGTGGCATTGCCAGCCCCAAGCATTTGCACCTGGCCAAATTCCATTATGAGCATTTCCCCAAAGGTGTGGGTTTCCCGGCGATTACTATCCCGGCCTTGCCTACTGATTTGCCCGTGGCTGATGTTGAGGCATTCTCCATCGATGATGTGACAACCACTGAGATTGATGATGCTTTCTCTGTCGTCGACCTCGGCAATGGCCAGTTGCGCGTCGGCATACATATTGCCGCACCAGCCCTGGGTATACAGCGCGGTGATGCGATAGACCAGATGGCACGTGGCCGCATGTCCACCGTGTACATGCCTGGCGACAAGATCACCATGCTGCCGGATGAACTTGTCAATACCTATACCCTGGGTGCCGGCCAGACCCGCCCGGCGGTATCTTTGTATGCGACTTTGAATACTGAGGACTGGTCTGTCATCAGCACTGAGACCAGGGTAGAAGCCGTGCCCATGGTCAGCAACCTGCGTCACAATGACCTCGATGCACTGGTGACTGAAGATAACCTGGCCAATGACGCCGGTGAATATCCGCACAAGGCCGACATCGCGCAATTGTGGAAGTGGGCACTGGTGCTGGAACAGGGCCGCATGGCCAAGCGCGAAAGCTTTGGCATGAAGCCTGAGCAAAATAACCGCGTCGATTTCAATTTCTATGTAGAAGATGATGTTGTTTCCATCGTGCGCCGCAAGCGTGGCGCGCCGCTGGACAAGATCGTCGCCGAACTGATGATCTTTGCCAACAGTACGTGGGGCAAGCTCATGGCTGACCATGGCATTCCCGGTATCTACCGTGCCCAGGGCGTGGCCGGTGGTCGTGGCCCGGGTGGCTGGACAGCCCGCATGCAGGTACGCATGCTGACCCATGCAGCACCGCATCAGGGCCTGGGCGTGGATCAATATGCCTGGAGCACATCACCGCTGCGCCGTTACACCGACCTGGTCAATCAATGGCAGATCATCGCATGCGTGCAACACGGCATTACGGCACCTTTGGTAGCCACCTTCAAACCCAAGGATGCTGACCTGTTCGCCATCGTTTCCGGCTTTGATGCAGCCTATGCCGCCTATGCTGATTTCCAGAACAATATGGAACGTTACTGGTGCCTGCGCTGGCTGGGGCAGGAAGAAAAACGTCAGGTCGAAGCTGTTGTTTTGAAAGATGAAGTCTTGCGCCTGGTGGATATTCCGCTCATCATCCGTTTGCCGGGCATGCCACAAACTGCACGTGGCGCTCAGGTGCGTCTGGATATCTTGCGCTGGGATGAAGTTGATCTTGAAGTGGAAGCGCGCTTGCTGGAATTGCTGTCCACCGTCACTGAGCTTGATGAAGAAGAAATGGACGATGAAACCAGTACAGAAGTCGCCGAAGATTTTAGTGCAGAAGAGGCTACGCCTGCAGAGGTAACAGAAACAGCAGCAGAGACAGTAATAGAAGCGGAGACAGCAGACGATATTGCAAACAATGCTGCCAGCACTCCAGATGAAGAACAGCCACAAGCCTAGTAATGAAAAGTCAGAATAAAAAAATCAAGCCTGAGAAACAGGTTAAACAAGAAAAACTGCCAGGCGAGCAAGGCCAGCCCGCCAAGGCAGGTGATGCTGCATCCCCTGCGTCTACTACATCCGTCACCACAGCGATACCTGCTGCAGTGACGGCAATGAGTAGTAGCGCTAAAAATAGTACCGGTAAACTGACATCTATTGAAGTGCGAACAGAAAGAGCCAATTATGAAAAGCTGATTTTCACTGTTGCCATCACAGCTTCACTGGTCTTGCACGCGCTGGCTTTGCTGGTGCATTTTGTCATGCCAAAAACGGTGGAAAACAAACCGCGTGATGCTGATCTTGAAATTATTCTTGTCAATTCCAAACATGCCAAGCGCCCTGTGAACGCTGAGGCGCTGGCACAGGCCGACCTGGATGGCGGTGGTGCACATGACAGTGGTCGCAGCAAGTCTCCCTTGCCTGATATGAAGCGCAGTGAAGATGGTGATGCGCTGCAAACCAATACCCGTAAAATTGCCGAGCTGGAAGAGCAGCAAAAGCAATTGATAGACCAGGCCAAACTCAAGGATGACTTCCGCCAGCAAAAGCAGGAAAAGAAAAATACCGACGAAAAACCCAGACCATCGACAGGTGAGGATAGTGTAGATACCACCAAGGCTCTGGCGCGCATGGCTGCAGAAATTTCGCAGACCATAGAAGACCAGAACAAGCGTCCGCGCAAAACCTATATTACGCCAAGCACCAAACGTCTTGATCACGCTATCTATTACAAGGCCGTACAAAAGCGCATAGAAGATACCGGCACGCTGAACTTCCCGCAAAAAGATGGCAAAAAGCTGTACGGAGAAATGTTTATCTCCATTCCTATTTTCCAGGATGGCACTATCTATGAAAAAGAAGGCGGCCCACGCATAGAAGTCTCTTCCGGCGACAAGGCACTGGATGCGGCTGCACTGCGTATCGTCCGTCGTTCCGGGCCTTTTGGACATTATCCAAAAGCCAGCCTGGGGCCGAACAGCAATGAAGTCTTCATCATGTTCGCCCGCTTTAAATTCACCCGCGAACAACAGCTTGAAACAGAATTACGCAAGGGCCCAAATTGAAGTCAGATCAGTATGTCGTCATAGGCAATCCCATTGCGCATAGCAAGTCGCCAGCTATCCATGCCCGCTTTGCTGAACTGACAGGCCAGCAACTGGATTACCAGCGCCTGCTGGCACCGCTGGATGGGTTTGCCGGTGCAGTCCATGACTTCATTGCGGCTGGAGGCAAGGGGGCCAATGTAACCCTGCCTTTCAAGCTGGAAGCTTTTGCGCTCTCCACTGAATTGAGTGAACGCGCCAAAATTGCCGGTGCCGTTAACACCCTCAAGTTTGAACACGGTAGTATCTATGGCGACAACACTGACGGCATAGGCCTGGTGGCTGATATTGTACGTAATGCCGGTGTCAGCCTGCGCGGCAAGCGCCTGCTGTTGCTGGGCGCTGGCGGGGCAGCCCGCGGTGCCTTGCTGCCGCTGCTGCAAGAACAGCCTGCTGTTCTGACCATCGCCAATCGTACCCTCGCCAAAGCACAGGATTTGCAGGAACAGGCAAAAAGCCTCAGCGACAATTGTGAGTTGCTGGCTTGCAGGTTTGAAGACCTGCAACAGTCTTTTGATGTCATCATCAATGCCACGTCGGCCAGCATCAATGATGATGTGCCACCTCTGGCTGCGGCAGTGTTCAATAAAAATACGCTGGCCTATGACATGATGTATGCCGCAGCACCGACTGCATTTTTGCGACTTGCTGCCAGCCATGGCGCGCAATGTCGTGATGGCCTGGGTATGCTGGTGGAACAGGCGGCAGAAGCCTTTGCCCTGTGGCGTGGTGTACGTCCACCATCAGGACAGGTACTGGCCGAGATGCGTGCTGCATTAATGGCGAGCCAGGCATGAGATTATTTGGCCGTATCCTGTTCTGGCTGGTCCTCGTACCCCTGCTTTTATTCACGCTTTTGCAAGCCTATTATCTGGCGCATGTCTGGTGGTGGATAGATCACAACCCCACTTCCACCAGTTTCATGCGGCAGCAGCTGGATGTCTTGCAAGAAAAGAAACCTGACTTCCAGCTCAAGCATAAATGGGTACCCTATAACCGCATCTCGAATAACCTCAAGCGCGCCGTCATTGCCTCAGAAGATGATGGTTTTGTTGATCACGAGGGGGTGGACTGGGAAGCCATGCAGGCTGCGTATGAAAAAAACCAGAAAAAGGGCAAGGTTGTTTCTGGTGGCTCTACCATTACTCAGCAGCTAGCCAAAAACCTGTTTCTGTCGCCAGACCGCAGTTACTTCCGCAAGGGTGAAGAACTCATCATCACCTATATGCTGGAAAAATGCATGGACAAGCAACGTATCTTGGAAATTTACCTGAATGTCGTAGAATGGGGTGTGGGCGTGTTTGGTGCCGAAGCCGCAGCACAACATTATTACCGCACCAGCGCTGCCAATCTTGGTCCTTCGCAAGCTGCCAGGTTGGCGGTGATGCTACCCAAGCCACGCTATTTCTATAAAAACCCCGGATCAGGATATTTGCAAAGACGTAGCGAAGTGATCCTGCAACGCATGAATAATTCAGAATTGCCATGAATCTCAATAAACAAACTGGAATCAGCCTTGTCATGGTGTCCGTCATTTCCATGCTGGTGGCCGCGCTGGGCATGACTTTCCTGTATTACATGCGCACTGGTCATCTGCCCATGCAAGACTTGTGGGCACGTTTGGGCAAGGCAGCAGCTATCATCGGTAATGATGTCAAAGACAGTACAGGCTTGCCAACTGGCAGTAGCGAGGGACCTGGCATGCGCCAGGCAGCCACTACAACTGAAGGTGTACGCCGTTGCACCATCGATGGTAAAACCATTTATTCAGACACCCTGTGCCTGGACACCAATCCCACCACAAAAAAAATCAGGCTCAATGACTCCAAAGGCATGGAGCCACCAAAAACTGCCATGGCCAAGGATGAGGCAGGCAAAGCCGCAGACAGTGGCAATTCAGCTGCCACGTCAAATGAAGAAATGAAGAAAAAAGTCATGGAGCAGGCGCTGGGGAAAAGTGTTCCAGCTTCCAGTGCTGCTGACGATGATCTGCGCCTGAAAGCCATGAACCGGGCGATTGATAAGGCGACGAAGTAATTTTTCAGGGCTGGCTTACATTATTCATACTTGCGGTGATTGGCAGCTTGTGCCGCGCTCCTTCGTCGCACAAGCCAGGTCAACAATGCTGCGCATGCTGTCCCACACACATGGCGCAGTTACCTTAACTTCAAGTCATCCTCTTGGTTTGATGTATCAAATCAAATATTTGCTTCGCATCTGCTATTGATTGAAACTGCGTCAATTTGGAATTCGTCATTCCAGGCAAACCGGAAAATCCTCCAAACAGATTTGCGTACGGGTTAGGGCCAAATACGATACTTCCTTTGCCATCCTTGCTTTCCGTAAGACTGAGTTCTCCCAGACTGCTGAGTTTGAGTGACTTGATACTTGAATTGAAGACGCCAGACACGATGAGAATACGTTCATCCGTTATTGCGTAATAAGTGTTGGCACGCTGCTTTGCTTCAAGAAAAAAACGGCCAATAATCATGTGCAAACCGATCAGCACAAAGGGAATACCCCATATCCAAAAGAGCAGCGGGGCATCCGAAGTGATGACCGTGTATTCCCAGAACAGGGCAAACCCGCCCCATATCAGGCTGAAAGGTATCATGAACAAATCTGTTACCTGGAGCATGATGCCCTGACGTGGTTGGCCTGACCAGAGCAGACGTTCATTACTTGATAGCTGGGATGTAATTTGCGGGAACTGGCTGACTATCATGGGTGTGCTGATCAGGGAGGTAGATGAAAGGTCCTTGAAGAATTTCCAAGCTTATCAATACATGTTGTAAGCTATTAATAATTATAGCTTCAGTCCAGATTCATAGAGATTAAAAATTTCGTCTTGGATGAATCCATTTGGCTGTTTGCACACTCTGGTCATGGTAGGCAGATCTTAACCCTTCCAACTGGAGTAAGCATGAGCACTTACCAAAACCCGCAAGACCTGGCCAAAGCCAAAGACCTTATCAGTCTCGCCCCCAAAGAAGCGCAAGCTTTTCTGGCACTGAAGACAGTAGCCGAAAGAACAGATGGCATCATCCCCGAAAAATACCGCGAGCTGATTTCCATTGCTGTTGCCCTGACTACCCAGTGTGCCTATTGCATAGATGCGCATAGCAAGAACGCGCTCATGGCAGGAGCGACACGAGAAGAAATTGCCGAAGTCGTTTTCATTACCGCTGCACTGCGTGCAGGGGCAGCGGTTGGCCATGGTTTGCTGGCTTTACGATTATTCGATGAGGCGAGCTGAACCTGGCTTAACAAGGCAATACATGAAATGGCGCTCCTATAACGTGCGCTATGCCATTGATCGCTGCACTACATACCCTGGCTTTGTTAAAGGCGATATCCGCCAGGCTGGCTATTGCCAATCCCAGATAGGAAAAATAAGCCAGACCCAGATAGTCGGCAAAAACAATGGTGTGCAGCCAGTCTTGCCTGAACAGATAAAAAAAACCAGTGACAGCAGCTGCACCAAGCAATACTCCTGCAGGTAATAATAATTGCACGCTGGCGCGAGGGCGGAAAATGACGCTGGCTGCCAGCAGGATGAACACCAGGGCGTTGGCAGAAGTAAAGATACGAAACTCCCTGGTCAGTGCCTCTGCCACATCCATATATTTGCTACGAATTAAATTATTCAGTTTGTTATTCAGATTCGCAAGTTTAAGGCTGCGTTCTTCCAAGCCTGTTGTTATGGTTTTCTCTATCTTCTGGCGACATGGGCAGTCAAGCTTGCCCATCTCAGCCATGATACCTGCAATTTTTGCTGGCAGGCCAGCAGCCAACTGCTGTCTGATTTTTTCTATCTCTGCGGCTTGTTGCCCGGCAAGGCGGCTTGCAAAGGCTGTTATTTTGCTTTCTTCCAGCGTATGCAGGTTTTGCTTTACGCGCTTTTCTACTTCCAGGCGCACCACTTCACGCGCCATGTTTTCTACCATGACCGGGTTGGTATACGACAGCACAAATGCTGAAGCGAACAACAGGCTGCCTGTTACAGTGATCAATAATAACAGTATGCGTATCATGATTTTTGCCTCACTGCTTCATGCAGCTCTGTATCTTTGTTGGGTTGCCGGAAGCACCAGCGCACCAGGTTCTCCTGTTCATCATCCACATAACTGCCTGCCTCAATAAACCCCAGCTTTTGCACCACCCGCGTTGATGCCAGATTGTCTGGATTCACCTGGGCCAATACCTGTGATACACCGCCATCAAATGCCAGTTTTAACAAGGCTTGCACAGCTGAGCTGGCTGCACCTTTCCTTCTGCATTCGGGAGAAATACCGTAGCCAATTTCTACCATGCCATTTCGTGGCGCATGCTTGAAGCCGCAACTGCCGACGATATGCTGTTCTTCTGTGGCGACGATGTAAAACGTACTGCACCAATAGGCAGAATCACCTGCCATCATTTGCTCCAGCGCTCTTGCCGCAACAAAGGCTGGTGGCAGCGCATTAACGGCCTGGGTATAGCCAGGCGTTGCAGGCTGGGCAGCATTTGCCATCACCTGCAGATGTTCTGATGGAATGCTGCTCAAGTGAAAGAGCATGATGCAAGGCCAAAAAAGATTGTGCCATCATTGTAGTGCTTCAAGCGTGTGAGCGAGTCTGCATCAGCTTAAATATTTGAAATGCATTCCTTGCGCTATAAATTTTTTCATCAGGACATGTGCAAAAAAAATTGAAATGATGGATTTTGGTTCACACTATTTTCCTTCCCCCGTTAGTCTCACACAGTTGCCATTCAATCCATGCATTTTACTGTTAGTCGCAGTGGTCTGGAATTACCTATTTCCCATGTCTTAGCATATTGGTGCTGCAACAATCACAGCTTGCAGAAACACCTCAATAGCAAGTACCCAGGTATGGAGACCGCATGGACCAGCAAGAACTCATCACACAATTAAGTCGTCAAAATCGTTTGCTCAAGCAGGTATTGGCCGTCAGTGCAACAGGCCTGACTGTCATATTGCTGACGGCTGCAGCATCAACAGAAAATCGCGGTAAATTTTCTGAAATAGATGTGGAGCGCATCAACATCGTCAGCCCTGAGGGCAAGAATCAAATGGTCATCGCCAATCATCTGCGTCTGCCTGGCCCCATTGTCGATGGCAAGCAAGTCAGCCGCATGGGGCCACAAAGACCTGGCATGATTTTCTATAATTCAACTGGCGATGAAAATGGCGGTTTCATCTTTGATGGCAAGCTGGATGACAAAGGCAAGCCTGACGCTGGCATGCATTTTTCCATGGACAGGTTTGGCGGTGATCAGCAACTCTCGCTGGGCCATTTCGAAAGCGGTGGCACGATGGAGTCAGGCTTGAAAATATATGACCGTGGCCTGCAAAAAGACTACGATGGTTTGTATGACGCCTATGAAAAAGCGCCAGCGGGGGCAGAGAAAGACGCCTTGCTAAAAAAATGGAAAGATGCCGGTGGTCAGCAAACCAATCGCCTGTTTGTCGGTAAAACCCGGGGCAAGTCATCTGCTGTCATTCTGGCCGATGCCAAGGGCAAGGCACGCATCATGATGCTGGTCACCCCGGAAGGAGAACCTATGCTGAATTTCTTGGATGACAATGGCAAGATCATCCAGAGTTTGCCACAGAAGGGAAGCGCGAAATAAGTGAGTGAGTAAGTGAGTGGAACGGATATTTTTACAGTGATGGTCTGATTGAGTAATACAGACTCATTCTCTGTCACTGTAAATAAACATTTGCTTTGCTACGCCCCCGCTTGAGCAATCATCAGGCAAAGGCAAACTCGACAACTGCCTGACAATGTATGGATGTCGTGTTAAAGACCGGCATGGAAATATCTTCCTGGCTGATAAGCAAAGGGATTTCCGTGCAGCCCAGGATAATGCCCTCTGCGCCCTGATCTGCCAATGCCTGTATGTAATCGAGAAATAGTGCGTGGCTTTTCTCTGTCAGTCGATTATGTATCAACTCACTATAAATAATGTCGTGAATGCTATCTTGTGTGGCAGCATCCGGTGTCAATGTGGTGATGCCTGCTGCACTCAGTTTTTCATGATAAAAATTGCCGGACATGGTTTGCCTGACGCCGAGCAAGCCAACTTTTTGTATGCCCGATGCCTGCACCCGGCTGACTGTTGCATCGACGATGCTGATAAAGGGCAGGGGCAGGCGTGGCAAAATTCCTGGCACAAAACGGTGGGCACCATTTGCGCAGAATGTAAAAAAATCAGCACCTGCAGCCTGAAGTTTATTTGCCTGCATCACCAGGAAGTCGTGAATGGCTTGTGGATCAGCCTCGGCAGCGCGCGAAGTGAAATCATGTTGATCCAGACTGAGCAGAACCACGCGCGCACTGTGGCTGATACCTGTGCGCTTAAGCACCAGTTCATTAATGAGACGGTAGTATTCGGCGCTGGAAGCCCAGCCTATTCCACCAATTAATCCTATGGTCTTGTTTTGTACCTGGTATTGCACTATTCATTGCTCCCGTTGGTCGAATATATCTTCTTTACATCTTGCTGCTTAAGAATGGGTCAGGAGAATAGCATGATCTGCTATGGCACATGTTTGCCAGGCAGGCCCGATCCTGGTATCGGCATGGTCTTATGCTATGCTGAGACTTCTTGTCACCTTAATGTATTCCGTAATGAGATCCACTGCCTTAATAACAAAAATTCTGCTCACAGCTTTATTGGCATTTCTTAGCCAAAGTGTTTTCGCCAAAGCTAATTTCCGTACCTTCAATGTCGTGCTTTTACAGCCAGAAGCAGTATTGACAAAAAGAGTGCCGGATGTGGGAACATTGGCCAGCTATATCAAAGAATTGGAACAAGCCCTGGCTGCCAGCATAGAGCCTGTGCCAAGGATGGAAGTGGCAGGTGGTTTTGTGGTTGTTGGTATCAAGCCCGGTAGTAAATCGGCTGTCTGGCTGGATTTTAAATCGGGTATTTCTCCCCGCACGCAAAGCATTTTAAAAAATGCAGTAACAACAGTCAAAGCGCCTGACTATAAAGGACTGGTGTTGTTTGCACTTAAAATAGGCATCAATGGCGGTAGCCAGCCTATCGAACTCAGCCCCTCCCCGCCAGAATGGAAAATTGCAGCTGAAAAACTGGGGCGCACAGTGGAAGTGGAAACTCTTGTCGAATCCATGTGGGCCGATTAATAACTGCTCCTGATATTGGCGACTAATACTTACTTGTTTCTTCCTTTTGAGCGAATCTCAGCTTTGGCTTAGTGCTGGTTCAGTTTTTGCGTAATTTTATTGCATTGATGTCAACCTCGCGACCACTCTGGCCGTTAAGCGAGGATGCCAGACATGAACTGAAAGGAAGATCAATTGATAACGCCTGTGCCGGACTGCTTGCAGCCGTATTCCCCTCCTGTATTTGCTCCGCTGCTGTCTTCACTGGCAGTCCTGCTTGCATCTGTTGCATTGCTGGCTTGCACACATGCTCCTGAGCAATCCAGCGTAGCAGAAAGAATGGCACCTGCACCAGTTGTAGTCGCAGTACCGCCACCAATGCCATCAATGGCACAAATCGCACCAATGGCACCAAGGTTGGCTGTAGACGGTTCGTCGCGCATAAAGGGGCTGTCTTATGAGTCGTCGGCCTATACTCCATCGCAGCCAGCCAATACCGCCAAATACCAGGAATTTGCCGACAACCCCTGGAAGCGGGTAGCTGAAGAGCCCTTATCCACTTTCAGTGCAGACGTAGATACTGGCAGCTATGCGAATGTGCGCCGCTTCATCAACCGCGGTCAGTTGCCACCGCGTGATGCTGTGCGTGCTGAAGAGATGGTGAATTATTTTGGCTATGACTATGCTGGCCCCAAGGCTGGTGATACCCAACCTTTCAGCATCCATGCACAACTGGCAGCCGCACCCTGGAAGCATGAGCATGGTTTGCTGCGCATCGCCATCAAGGGCAAAGATGTTGCCAAGGAGAGCTTACCTGCTGCCAACCTGGTTTTCCTGGTGGATGTATCTGGTTCCATGTCGCCTGAAGACCGTTTACCGCTGGTGAAGTCTGCATTGAAATTGCTGGTCGCTCAGATGCGGCCAATAGACCGCGTCAGCCTGGTTACCTATGCCAGTGGCACCAGTGTTGTCTTGCCTGCCACCGCGGGCAGTGAAAAAGAAAAAATCAATAATGCCATAGACAGGCTGGTGGCATCTGGCAGCACCGCGGGTGAGGCTGGCATACGCCTGGCTTATGCCCAGGCACGTGAAGCCCATATCAAGGGTGGTATCAACCGCGTCTTGCTGGCTACTGATGGTGATTTGAATGTTGGCGTGACTGATCCCAAGCAACTGAAGACCCTGGTGGAAGCAGAGCGAAAATCTGGTACCGGCTTCAGTACCCTGGGTGTAGGTGACAGCAATTATAATGAAGCCCTGATGAAGCAACTGGCCGATATCGGCGATGGCAGCTATCACTATCTCGATACCCTGCAAGAAGCGCACAAAGTGCTGGTCAATGAATTCACCTCCACACTGGCAGTGATTGCCCAGGATTTGAAACTGCAGGTGGAATTCAATCCAGCCAATGTCAATGAATACCGTCTCATCGGCTATGAATTACGCGCACTAACCCGTGAGCAATTCAATGACGATAAAGTGGATGCTGGTGATGTCGGTGCCGGTCATACTGTTACCGCCTTGTATGAAGTCATACCCAAAGGTGTGGCAGGAAAGGTCGATGCCCTGCGTTATCAAAACAAGGAGAAGCCAGCTGTCACACCTGCTGGCAATGTGGCCAATGCTGGTGAACTGGCCTGGATCAAGGTGCGCTATAAAGATCCTGGCAGCAGTACCAGCAAGCTGATTGCCTTTGCCGTCAAACAGCCTGCTCGTTTGCCAGCACTGGATAAAGCAGATAGTGATTTTCGCTTTGCTACAGCCGTTGCTGGCTGGGCACAATGGCTGCGCGGCAGCAGCATGATAGACAACTTCAGCGCCAATGATGCCGTGGCCATAGCCCGCGAAGCTCGCGGCAATGACCGCTATGGCCACCGTGCAGAATTCTTGCGTCTGGTGGAATTGTCAGCGACTTTGAAACGCTAGTGACCAGTCAGTGACAATACAGTCAGGCTGGCTGGGGCAGCGTGCCCCGGCTTGCCAGGCTAGTCTATAAAAGAGGGCTGCCTGTGGCAACATTGGGCGGCCCTTTTAATTCAACCACATTGCCTTCCGGGTCGCTGATGTAGATGGATGGACCTTCCCCCTCGGCCCCATAGCGCTGTTCAACAGCACCGGCTGCTACGCCATGGGCTTGAAGGTGCTTGCGTATGCCGTCAGCATCAAAGGGTTCTACCCGCAGGCACAGATGGTCCAGGTTGCGGCCTTCCTTACCTGGCGCTGCACCACCCATGCGGCCCAGCTTGCCGCTGACAGGCACCAGGTCTATCAATGACCTGCCTGCACGCAGCTGTACCAGGCCTATCTCGTCTTGCCTGCGCTCTATTGTGCAAGGCAAGACCTCGCAATAAAAATGCAGCATGCTGTCCAGCTTGCTTACCCTGAGAACCAGATGATCAATTTCACGTATCTTGAACATGATGTCTACGGTTTTAAGATGATAATTTTGTATCTTAGGCTTTTCGGACATTTTTTGCAGGCCATGCACTGCAGTAGTTCACGGTAGTTCATGAAAAGTAATAGCCAATAGATATGTATGTTGCTACAAAAACCCTAAATAAAATACCTGTCCACCCCGCCCACAGGCGTAAAACAGGTTTACAATCCAGCCAAACCAAAGACTTTGCTTTTCCGGAATTTGCCTATGATTAATGTCTTCGTCTTGCACAATGGCCGCCTGAGCCAGATCAACGTGGAAAACCGCGCTGATCTTGAAAATACCCTGCCTATCTGGGTCGACCTGACTGACCCCAATGAAGAAGAGCGTGAATGGGTAAAGAGCATCTATGGCGTGACCTTGCCGGGGGAAGACGAGGTCAAGGATATTGAGGCATCGGCGCGTTATTACGAAGCCGACAATGGTGACCTGCACCTGCGCACCGACTTTCTGATCGACGATGATGATGAACCGGCCCGTACGGTGACCGTGGCTTTCATCCTGGCGCGCGACATTTTGTTCTCTGTCCATACCATCGATTTGCCGGTGTTCCGCCTGGTGCGCATGCGTGCCCGTTCGCGCCCCGGTTCGATTGCTGATTACAAGGATGTCTTGCTGGACCTGTATGCAACCGATGCTGAATACTCAGCCGATGCGCTCGAAGGCATTTATCAAAACCTGGAAGATGTCAGCCGTAGTGTGCTGCAAAAAAACTTCAGCGATCAGGACGCTGCCGCCGCGCTGAACTCGATTGCAGTAGAAGAAGATTTGAATGGCCGCATACGCCGCAATATGATGGACACCCGCCGAGCGGTCAGCTTTTTGATGCGCGGCAGATTACTGAATGCTGACCAGTTTGAAGAAGCACGCCAGATTTTGCGTGATATAGAATCACTCGATGGCCATACTTCATTTTTGTTCGACAAGATTAACTTTTTGATGGATGCCACCGTCGGTTTCATCAACATTAATCAGAATAAAATCATCAAGATATTCTCGGTCGCCAGTGTGGCCTTCTTGCCACCGACCCTGATCGCCAGTATCTATGGCATGAACTTCAAGGGCTGGTTCCCCGAACTGGACTGGCAACTCGGCTACCCGTTTGCGCTGGCCCTGATGCTGGGTTCTGCTATAACCCCGTTCTGGTACTTCCGCCGCCGCGGCTGGCTGAAGTAAAAAGCGCTTAGTAGAAAGTAATATTCATGCCTGCAATCGCCCTCGGCCATTACAATTTACGCGGTGACCGCGCTACGCTGGAAAAACTCAGGGATTTTTATATCCACTATGTAGGTCTGGCAGTAGGGCCGCGTCCGCTGAAAAGCTTTGGTTTCTGGTTATACGCCGGTGGTCGCGATGTCTTGCATTTGTCAGAAAACCGTCCCGGTGAAACACGCCAGACAGAATTAAAAACCGGCTTTGACCATGTTGCCTTCAGTTGCCTGGATTTGCCAGCCATGCTGGCGACGTTGAAAGCCGGTAATATCCCTTATCGCCATGCCACGGTAGAAGCGTCCGACGGTTTTGCCACCCAGCACCAGGTATTTTTCAGTGACCCTGAAGGCAATGGCATAGAGCTCAATTTTGTTGAAGCTTAGTTATTGAGAGTTACTGAGCACCTAATGCCAGCAAACGCTTGCTGGCCTGCTGGTTATCGGGATTGCGCTTGAGCGACAACTGATAATTTTTGATCGCCAGTGCGGTATCTCCCGATTTTTCATATGCCTCGGCCAGGCTGTCATAAGTATTTGCGCTGTCTGGATACAAATGCACGGCCAGCTTGAAGACTTCGATTGCCGCGCTTGTACGGCTTTGCTCAAGCAGGCTATAACCCCAGTTATTCAGAACACCTTCAGACAGGCTGAAAGCCGCATCCGCAGCGTTCAGTTTTTGATACTCAGGCAGCAATTGCGCATAGCCTTGCTGTTCCAGTATTTGTACCAGACTGGAAGGTGGTGCATGCAGGACCAGAGGGAAGGCGCTATTGATGATCTTGTTGCCAATATCGGCAGTACTGATATCGGCATTCGTCAACACCACCGTACCTACACCCGTCTGTTTGTCAAAACCCATATAGCTATTGTAGCCAGCAGTCTTGCCGCCATGCGTGAGTATCATGCTGCCATGCATTTTGTTGTGCCTCCCCCAGGCCAGCAAAACAGGTTTGCCTGCTTCAAAGGGCAGCTGCATTTTTTCCATGATGTGCTTTAAAGGCGTATCAGTCTTGCCCATATTGGCTGCCAGAAATTTAAGCATGTCATTGACGGAGGAACGCAAAGCCCCGGCTCCCTCCAGCGAACCCAGATACCATTCCGGCGCGGGCATGATTTCAGCCTTGATGGCATGGCCCGTGGCCAGGTGTTGCCGCATTTTTTCATCCATACGGATGCCTGTGCCATACATGCCAAGAGGGATAGTGATGCGCTGTCTGACGAGCTCTTCATAGCTGCTGCCAATACGCAGGCTCAGCGTGTGAGCAAGCAAGCCCACACCGAGATTGGAATACTCACTCCTGGCTCCTGGCTCGCGCGGTAACTGATAGCCAGAGAGAAAGTCATATAGCCGTTCTGTCGTGAAGGAGGCATATGGGCTGGCCAGGCCATTGCGCACCATATCAGGCGGTACTCTGGGCAAGCCCGAGCGATGCACCGACAAGTCAGCCAGGGTGATCTGTCTGTCGCCTTTTGCGGGCATGCGTACAGTGGCGGGCAAGTATTTTGCGACTGGGTCTTGCAGACTGACTTCAGATTTTTCTGCCATATCTACCAGCAACAATCCCGTAAACACCTTGGTGATGGAACCAATTTCAAACAGACTGTCGCCATCGACAGCACGCTTCCTGCTCAGATCGGTATAGCCATGGCTGATGACCCTGCTGCCTCGCTCGTCTATGACGCCAACCACCATGCCCACCCCTTTCTTATCAACATTGATGCGCTGTTTCATCAATGCCAGGATTTCAGCGTCTGTCAGTGGTGGCGCGGCAAATGCTGGCAGGGAAAGGCAGCTAAAAGCCAGCAATAATATGGGGGAGAAAACGCGAGGCAGACAGGGACGCGGGATGGGTTTGTTCATATTTTTCATATGCGCTTTCAAATTGGACTGATGGAAATCAAGCCGGTATGGATAAGTTATGGCGTCGATTTTTTACCGGATGTGAGTAGGATGACTATAGATAAACCATTGCCAGTGCGCAGCCAGATTCCGACCAAAGCCAAAAAACCTGGAGTAAAACCTGTGTTTTCATGACTAAAACAGGCTGTTACCCTGTCTGCTGTTTTGCACCTCGTTTGCACATCTGTGATAAATTCCTGTACTCGTTTTCAAGCTGAAAAAAATGACTACTGAACATACTGCTCATCACTATCAGGCCATTGCCGCCATACCGGATGTTGCAACTTATTGCCACTTGCGCCAGGCCGCAGGCTTAAGTGCCAAGACTGCGGAGGCAGCCGCACGCGGCTTGCCAGCCAGCCTGTTTGCCGTGCAAATCACGCTGGATAATCAGGTCGTCGGCATGGGACGTGTCATAGGGGATGGTGGCACTGCATATCAGGTGGTGGATATTGCAGTGCTGCCTGAGCACCAGGGCAAGGGCCTGGGCAAGATGATCATGCGTGAGATCATGCAGTACTTACAGCAGCATGCGCCGCCATCTGCCAATGTCAGCCTGATTGCTGATGGCCCGGCACAAGACCTGTATGCACAATTTGGTTTCAAGCACACGGCACCTGCTTCGGTAGGGATGGCCTATAAAGTTTAAACAAGTTAAGTTTGAAATAAATTAAGTCTTAAGCAATTCAGCACAAGGATGAAAAGACGCATGGAAGAATTTCTGGCAAACAGCACTTATATAGACTGGCAACATCCGGCCGTGATGGCGCAGGCACAAGAACTGGCCGCAGGCACTGAAGACCAGGCAGAGATAGCAAGACGCTGTTTTCATTTTGTGCGTGACCAGATCAGGCATAGCTGGGATTACCGCCAAAACCCGGTCACCTGC
The DNA here is from genome assembly GCF_003201815.1 of Undibacterium pigrum. Taxonomy (GTDB): domain Bacteria; phylum Pseudomonadota; class Gammaproteobacteria; order Burkholderiales; family Burkholderiaceae_D; genus Undibacterium; species Undibacterium pigrum. The sequence goes on along the minus strand of NZ_QJKB01000003.1, from coordinate 459,568 downwards.
AAGGCTTCTGATGTGCTGGCGCATGGCACAGGTTATTGCTATGCCAAGAGCCATTTGCTGGCGGCCCTGTTACGTGCCAATGGTGTTCCTGCAGGCTTATGTTACCAGCGCCTGACCATAGGCAATGAACCACCGTTTTGCCTGCATGGCCTGAATGCAGTTTATCTGCCAGAACATGGCTGGTACAGGATAGATGCTCGTGGCAACAAGCCTGGCGTGCAGGCAGAATTTTGTCCGCCGCAAGAACAACTGGCCTTTGCCATTAACACCGCTGGTGAGCAAGACTTCAAGGGTATCTGGGCAGAGCCACATTCAACCGTGCTGGCAGTGTTGCTGAATCAGCCTACAGTCGAAGCCGTCATGGCGCATTTACCGGATGGTGATTTGAGTACAGATGCTACACCTGCCAGCCTGGCACATTCCTGATTTATTTTTTATTGAAGATCATGACAACGAATATTCATCCTGACCCTGAAGCCGTGGTGCAAGCCCAGCTCGATGCCTATAATGCCCGCGATGTTGAGGCCATACTCAAGACCTATGCCCTTGATGCGCAACAGTTTGAATTCCCGGGCAAGCTGCTGGCCAGCGGCCATACAGAAATCCGCCCGCGCATGGCTGCACGTTTTGCTGAGCCCAATTTGCATGCCAGATTATTGCGCCGGGAAGTGATAGGGCATATTGTCATAGACCATGAAGAAGTGACACGCACTTTTCCTGAAGGCACGGGCCGTATGGAAATGATTGCCATCTATGAGATCAAAGACGGCCTGATACAAAGTGCTTCGGTGGCGCTGGGTGCGAAGATACTCGATTGAGTCGAAAAAAATGCCTGCAACATATTGCGGGCATTTTTTCTGGGACTGCCGAAACTAAGCTGAATTACAGTGCAGCTTCCAGCGTAGTCCTGATCGCCTTGGCGCGGTCATCGACATAGTCAGCGTTGCTGAAAGGTTTGAAATTAATGGTCAGCACGCCATCTTCAAATTTCACGCCGTTTTCAAATGCCATTGATGGTGCAGTTGCTTCATCATAGTGGAACTTGATGGATTTCAGTTCGGCAGTCAGGGCTTCCTTGCCCATGGCATCGGCAGTGACTTCACCCAGGGCCTTTGCCGTGGGGTTGAAGAAAATATTGGTCCAATAGTCATCATGAGCATAAAATTCTTGTTGGCCCGATACAGCGATGCTTTCCCAGTCCACCTCAACCTCTACCGGGAAGCTGGCAGCAGTATGCAAGTCTTCCAGTTTTTTGCTGAAAGTGCTTTCTTTGTAATCGGCTACGGCACGGCGTTCTGCCAGATTCATTTTTGGTTTGTCACTCACTTTGTCTTCCTTATCAATACATTTGTACAGCGCTATAGCGCCAGATAATCCGGTAATACCGTCAAAACCTTGTCTGGTCTGCGGTGATGTAAAGTTAACATGCACGAATGCCCTTGTTCACTATACGAAGGTATGGCCAGAGACATGGGCTTGTTTCTAAATGTAATTGATATGTGCTTGTGAGCTGTGCTTCATCAAACAGAAGATGGCGGTAAACACGGTAAAATGTCGCATCTATCTCTTAATTTCTTTCATTATCATGGCACGTCTGCAACTGCATTTCCCTGAGGATCAATACTATTTTTCTACCCAGTTGACGGTGCGTGTGACCGATATCAATGGTGCCAATCATCTGGGCAATGATTCCATGATCTCCATGATTTCTGAAGCCAGGGCACGTTTCCTGTATGACTTTGGCATACGCGAAACTGCAGCAGGTGGCAGTGGCATCATCGTCACCGACCTGGCCACCACCTACAAGGCAGAAGCCCATGCCCGTGACCAGTTATTGTTTGAAGTGGGTGTCATGGACTTTAATAAGTACGGCGGCGATATCACTTTCCGTATCACCCGCCCGGCTGACCAGACCCTGATCGCCATGGCTAAATCAGGTTTTGTGTTTTTTGATTATCGTGCAGGGCGTGTAGTGGAAATGCCAGAAGATTTCACGGCCAAGTTTGCGAGGGTGAATTTTCTGGATTGATGCGGGGTGATTTTTGTGGGCCTGCTTTGCGCACCAGACTTTCATAAAAATCGAAAGAACCGGTGCGCGCAGTCTGGGGGCTGGCTCTCCCTCATTGAGAGAGCCAGCTTGCAACATCAGGCACCAAACTTGTAATTCACTTCTACCCAGCCCTGACGGCCAAATGGTGTGAGTGAACCAACCGGGTAATAAGGCCAGCCGCCACTGTAGTCATACTTGATCTTGTTGAAGACATTGTTGACGATGACTGAGACACTGAGGTTTTTGTTTGCCTGATACACCGTGCTCCAGTTGGCTACGCCAGTTGGTGACAGATAATACTTGCCAGAACCATTTGGTATCTTGCCATAACGTGTCACCGTCAGGGTATTTGACCAGTCACCCTTGTTCCAGTTGAGGCTGGTGATGAGTTTGTCGCGCCAGTCGCTATTGCCAAGATCGGCCAGGTCATCATATAGCTCGTCATTTTCAAATTGCTTGGATTTCTTGCTCAGCACTTTGCTGTAGTTAGCCTTGAGAATGAAGTCACCGTAGCCGCTGGTTTTTAACTGATACCTGCCGCTGATATCGATACCGCTGGTCGCCTGATATGCTGCATTGATAGGGTTGACCCAGATTTCCTGTATCTCGCCAGCACGGCTCAGCGCATCTTTTGGATAACGCTTGATGCGGTTGATGGTGTCAGCGCACAGGCTGGAATTGATATCACGCTTGCCCGTGCGGCAATCAGCTTCGTCACGCAATAACTGGTCAGAACTCAGGTTGACGACCATGTCGCTGATCTTGATATTCCAGTAATCAAGAGAGACATCAAACTGGTTGCTGGGTGACCAGACCACGCCCAGGCCAAAGGACTTGCCTTTTTCTGATTTCAGGTCAGGGCTGCCAAACTGCACGTAGTTGGCACCTGGCGAGTAGCCCGCATAATCACAATCCTTGAGTTCCTTGCCCTCTGCCTTGCAGCGGTAATAATCGGTGGTGCTGGAGTAATAGCCGGTACCGCGTGCCTTGAAGATATAGTTCATATCAGGCGCACGGAAGCTGGTCGCATAATTGCCACGCAACAGCAGCTCTTTCGTGGGGCGAACTTCCAGACCGCCGTTATAGGTCAGCTTGCCATCCTTGCGCCCGGCAAAATGATAATCATCATAGCGTCCCGCCAGGCTGGCCGTGACTTCTTTCAGCAAGGGTACATAGACTTCTGCACCAAGGGCATAGCGCTGGCGTGAGCCATGTACGTCATCGGATTTGGTGACTGTATTGAAGTAGCCCTGATTCACCCTTGGATCAACCACGTTATCAAAACTCTGGCGACCGATCTCGGCGATACCGGCAGTTTTAACCGCGCCTGCAGGCAATTGCCAGAGTTCAGTATTCACCGCCAGGCTCAGGGTTTGCGTGCGTGAACTGTCAGAGCTGCGCGATGCACTTGTGATCTGGTCAAATTCTGCCGGTGTCAGCCTTTGCGTCAGACGTTGCTGGTCTGGTGCGTAGATGGCTATGCCAGCCTTGTCCAGGCCCAGTTTTGGGCCCAGGAAAAACTGATCTATATTTGCCAGTGTACGTGGGGCGACGTTTTCACTGCGATAGGCTGATGCGCTATAGGCAGCTTCATAATTCCATTGCGTTCCCGGTATCACACCTTTTATCCCAAGATTGATGCCAACTGACTGGTCATCCCACAGGCGGTTAAAGCGGTTAACGCCATTGATTTCTTCTGGTGCAAAGACTTTGCTCCAGGCTTCATAGGCATTGGTATTCTTGTTCCAGAAATAGCTTTGATTGGTGGAAGAAGAAACCCAGCTTGGTGAACGGGTATCGTTTTCTGTCTTGTTCTTGCCAAACAAAATATCGGCGAACAAGGTGGTGTCGGCATTCAGGTCCAGGTTGGTACTGTTGAATAAATTCAGGCTCTGGTTCTTGGTTTGCACAGTCCAGTGCATAGGGCTCAGGCGAGGGCTGGCGCAATAATTGCCCTTGCTGGTTTTGTAGTTGATTTGTGAGTCTTCAAAGAAATCACTTTGCTGGCTACAGGTATCACCGAGGTCCAGATAGCGGCCACTCTTGACATCCTTGCGGTAAAGCGTGGCGCTTGGAGTTGCGCGTGTCGCCATGAAGTCGCGCTGGGTTGCGCGTAGCGGTTCGCGTTCACTGTATTCCAGGCTGAACAGGCTGCGCAGTTGCTCTGTATTGGCTGTGCCAGAAAACTGTACACGCTTGTTACTGCCACCACCACGGTCAGTATCACCCACTTTGACATTCAGGTTATAACCCTGGCTTTGTTTTTTGAGAATGATGTTGACCACACCGGCAATTGCATCAGAGCCATAGATTGCAGAGGCACCACCATTGAGTATCTCTATGCGCTCAACGATATTCGAGGGGATGTTCGCCAGGTTGGTAAAATTGATCGTACCCGTATACGCAATAGGGAAATCGGCCATGCGCCTGCCATCCAGCAAGATCAGGGTATGATTGGGGCCAAGGCCGCGCAGGCTGATGGTATTTGCTGAGGGAGTAAAGGTATTGCCAAAGTCCTCGCCCTGGGTAAAACCAGAGTTTTGTACTGCATTATTGAGCGCATCAAAGACATTCTTGTAGCCTTGCTTGGTGATCTCTTCGGCGGTGATGATGGTGACTGCAGCAGGGCCTTCCAGGCTGGCGCGTGGTATGCGGGAACCAGTGATGACGACGGAATCGGGCTTGGCATCCGCCTTGGGTTCTGTGGTCTGGGCAAAGGCATTACTGCTATAGGACTGACTATAAAAAATCGCCAAAAGGCAAGCTGTCAGGGGCTTAAGTACGGGCTTGAGTGTGGGCTTAAGTGCGGGCTTACCGGGGTAGTTTATATGCTGCATAGGTCTTCTCATGAATGAACGAAGACCGGAAAATATCAAGAATATATTTATATGAACACGAATATATCCGTATATCAACATGCATAGCTTGACTGGTATTACAATTCCTGCTGCGACCTAAATTTACATTTCCACAGGAAATGTATGGCACACTCTTGCAAGTGGTCTCGTCATCCTTCAAATCAGAATGCGCGCAGCAAGCATAAAAAATATCTGGCTCAGATTTACCATGGCCTTGCTGTATTGCCTGGCAAGCCTGTGCTGTATTGTCAGCCATGCCGAGACTATCACTCTGGTTGGTGAAGATAGCTGGTATCCGTATTCTGCCATCAAGGATGGACAAAACCGCGGCTTTGCCGTGGATGTCATCAGGGCAGCCTATGCTGCTGTGAATATTGATGTCAAGTTCATCGCCACACCTTATTCACGCTGTCTGATGCTGGTACAAAGCGGGCAGGAGCTGGGCTGCTTTGACAGCCTCAAGGATGCCAAGCTGGAACCTGATTTCATCTTCCATAAAGAACCCATCTTCAAGGCCAGTGTCGGCATCTATGCCAGGACTGACAGCCCACAAAGCAGGGTCAGCAAAATCAATGTGCTGGAATTGCACAAGTACATCATTGGCATCACCCATGGTTATACTTATGGCACGGCATTTGAAAAAGACACACGCATCGTGCGTGAATCTGCCCCCAATGACTTGTCCAATCTGCGCAAGCTGATACTGGCGCGTTCAGACTATTCGCTGATTTATACACGTGTGGCAGATTATCTGACCAGCACCCATCCTGAAGAATTCAAGGGAGCTGTCCAGCAAGTGGGTATTCTGGTGGAAGATAATCTGTATGTCTCATTCTCCAAACGTCGTCCTGAATCTGCACGTTATGCCAATGCCCTTGACCAGGGTTTGCGCCAGATCAAGGCCAATGGCGTGTATGCGACCATAGAAAAAAAATGGGCCAGGCCAGAGCCATGAATGTCAAAATACAGATTACAGTAAACCGCAAAGCATTCCATGTCTGAGATACCAGGTAAAACAATCAACTATCCCCATCATCAAGTTCAACCCCGACAAGCTCTCTCCACCCGGCTGACTTTTCTGGCGGCTGGCCTCGTAGTTTCTGCCTGGGCACCACTGGTGCCGTTTGCCAAGGACAGGCTGGCCCTGGATGAGGCGGCACTGGGTTTGCTTTTGCTGTGCCTGGGTGCTGGCTCTTTATGCGCCATGCCCATGACGGGCATGCTGTCGGCGCGTTTTGGCTGCCGACTGGTGATCTTGATGACAGGTGCGCTGACTTGCCTTATCCTGCCTTGCCTGGCGATAGTCAGTAGCCCGCTGCTGTTTGGCCTGACGCTATTCATGTTTGGTGCTGCCGTGGGCACACTGGATGTCGCCATGAACATACAGGCAGTCATCGTCGAAAGAAATAACGGTGCTGCACTGATGTCTGGTTTTCATGGCATGTTTAGTGCCGGTGGTTTTCTCGGTGCTGGCACCATGGCCCTGCTGTTATGGCTGGGCATGAATACGCTGGCTGCCAGTATTTGCCTCAGCTTGCTGGTCGCCAGCATGCTTGCCCTTGCCAGCCCCCACTTGCTGCACGAGCTGGAAGCATCTGAGCGTGATGGCCCGCAATTCGTCATGCCGCATGGCGCAGTTATCTTCATCGGCGTCTTGTGTTTCATCGTCTTTCTGGCAGAAGGTGCCTTGCTGGACTGGGGCGCACTATTGCTGACTGCAGGCCGGGGTATGGATGCCGGGCAGGGTGGCATAGGCTATGCCGCATTCTCGGTCGCCATGACACTGGGACGCCTGACGGGCGATCGTGTGGTGCAACGCTTTGGTGGCAAACTGGTCATGCTGGCTGGTGGTATTTGCGCTGCTGCCGGTTTTTTTGCGGCCGTGCTGGCGGCATCTCCCGTCATTGCCGTCCTGGGTTTCATCTTGATAGGTATAGGTGCATCGAACATCGTTCCCATCCTGTTTAGTGCCGCTGGCAAGCAACATGCCATGCCCGCCAGCCTGGCCATCGGTGCCATCACCACCATAGGCTATGCAGGCGTGCTGGCAGGCCCGGCGCTGATAGGCTTTGTTGCCCATGCTTTCAGTTTGAATATGGCATTTGCAGGCCTGGGTATTGCCATGTTGCTGGTCGCGGCTTGCGCCAGGCTCAGGCTGTTTTCCGGACAGACGGTTTGACTGGCGTCGTCCTCAAAGTAAAACTGTACAAAAAATCTTCAGCTACAATAGCCCTTCGATTTTCAGCTTTCAATTCCGCCATGACCTCACCCACCTACTACAAGTTCGCCCAGCCACAATTATCAGAAGCCAGTATACAGGCTGTAGCCGATGTGTTGCGCTCCAACTGGATTGCTACCGGCCCCAAAGTGACAGAGCTGGAACAGGCCTTGTCGCGCACCTTTGGCAACCGGCCCACCAGGTTGCTGACCTCGGCCACGGGCGCCATGGAAGTCGCACTGGCCCTGTGCGATATAGGCGAGGGCGATGAAGTCATCACTTCAGCACAAAGCTTTTTCTCGGCCATGAACATGATCGTCAAGTGCGGTGCCAAGCCAGTGTTTGTCGATTGTGATCTGCAGAGCCGCGCCATCGACCTGGCCCAGGTCGAAGCTGCCATTACACCCAAGACCAGGGCCATCATGCCCACCCATTTCCCTGGTGCACTGGGCGACATGGATGTCTTGTATGCACTGGCCAAAAAATATCAGTTGCGGGTGATTGAAGATGCCGCCCTGGTGCAGGGTTCACAATGGCAGGGCAAGTCCGTGGGTTCTTTTGGTGATATCGCTACGTTCAGCTTTCATCCCAATAAAAACATGACTACGATAGAAGGTGGGGCCATCGTCGTCAATGATGAAGCAGAAGCGCAACGGGTAGATGTCTTGCGCTTCCACGGCATTGCCAAATTGCCAGACCAGACCCGTGATGTGGTTGAAGCCAGCGGCAAGTTCAATATGTCAGATGTATCCGCCGTCATCGGCCTGCATCAGCTTACTCAGTTCGACGACTTCATGGCGCAGCGTCAGGTATTGGCTGAACGTTATTTCACCAGCTTCCCAGTCATCCCTGGCATCGTATTGCCGCCACAAGGCCAACCAGGGCAAACCTGGAATATGTTTTGCGTGCTCATCCCCTATGAAAATTTCGGTCATACCCGCAACAGCTTCCGCGCAGCCCTGCATGAGGCTGGCATAGGCACAGGCGTCTCTTATGAAGCCTGCCATTTGACGACAGTAGGCAAGGGTTTTGGCTATGCCGAAGGCATGTTCCCGAACGCCGAACGCATCGCCCGCGAGACGGTCACGCTGCCTTTGCATGTGGGGTTGACGGTAGGGGATGTGGATGAGATTTGTGGGGTGGTGAAGAGGGTGTTGCTGGGGTGATCGTCACAAGAATTGGGTAACTAACCGGGAAAATCTATGTTAGCCGTACCTTTGTTCAGAAAAGTGATCGCCACTTGCTCGATTTTCTTTGTGGCGCTCACAAGTTTTGCAGCTCCTCCTTCAATGGACAATGACGTGAAGACGACGTTGGTGTATTTTGATGCGGCGCTGGCCAATAAGTCTTACGGAATATATCCGCGTCTCTTAGTCATAGTCCGGGATGGTAAGAGGAAAGAGATTTTTTGGCTTGGTGACGTTCGTAAGGCTGGAGATTTTTATGTCGGGAGTTTGACAACAATTCCTGTTCAAATTAGGAATGCGAAACTTGGACAGACTATATCGGTTAAGAAAAAAGATATCCTCGATTGGAGTTATCAAGATCCGGTTAGCCGGAAAATCTACGGGAATTACGGTGCTTGTTTGGAGCTGCAAGCACTTCCTGTAGAAGAAAAATTAGAACAAATGGATTACTGGGGGCTTGAATGCAAACCCTCAAAATAAGATCAACCGCTTAAGTCTGCAATTTGTATATCGTAGGGCGTATCGTAATACGCCGGATGATACCGTGAAAAGAGTACGATCAGTTGATCACGCAAACATGCCGCGCAATGCAATGGCCCTATACCAAAAGTTTACACCGGTCTGAATTACGATTTAATCACTCGCATCCTTGCGCTTTTCCGGTGCATCCGGCACCGCCACTTTTTGCCCATCTGCGCCAGCCTTGCTGAGCTGGCCTTTATCCCAGAACAGCATTTCACCTTTGACGCCGCCCTTGATGCCGGAGTCTATGGAAATGACTTTACCCTGGTAGTGGGAATACACGCCATTCATGGTGGTGTGACCAACAATGATGCGTTCTACCTTGAGTTGTTGCAAGACCTTGTTAAGATCCTCACCTGACAGTTTCGGCGCATTGAAATAGCCGCGATACCACAGCGGGCCCATGCTGCCATACAGCCAGTCGAGCGCGGAATCCGCTTTCACTTGTGCCTTGCTCAGGCCCAGGGTCTGGCGGTATTTTTCATTCACTTGTTCCAGGCTCATATTAAGATTCTGGTGGTCAGGATGCAGGCCACCGTGCATGAAGAGCGTGTCGTTGACCTGGACAATGACAGGTTTGCTGCGCAGCCAGCGCCCCAGTACGCTGCTGTTGTCCAGCATTTGCTGATAACTGGTATTCAGGTGCTGGGCGACGGTGACATATTTCTTGTTGAGATAGCGCACGTCGCCAGCCATGCTAATAGCCTCGTGATTGCCCAATAGCAGATGTACTGCACCACCCGCGGCTTTTGCCTGGGCTTCGAGCGCATACAATAGCCACAGTGCTTCAGTGACTTTGGGGCCGCGGTCCAGCACATCGCCAGCGATGACAAGATGACCTGTACCAAATGTCCATTGCCAGTCCTGGTTGATGATTCCATTGCCCTGCAAGAGTTTGAGCATGAGCTCAAACTGACCATGGATATCGCTGATGGCAGCAACTTTGTCTGCCTTGAATTTGATACTTGCAGGGAAGCTGGTTTCTGCCGGACGTATACTTAGTTTCTGCGGGTAGCCACAAGGGGCAGGCAGGCTGATGTTGCCAGAACTGGTAAAGCTTTGCTTTTGTAGTTTGTCATCGCAGACCCAGCTGACGTCCAGCCCGGCTGTATCGGGGCTGGCAGGAGACTGGTAGACAGCATAAGGGCCATCATTGATGCCAGAGACCGGTGCTGTGTCCTGCGTCTGTGCACAGGCTTGCATGGCAGTTGCCAGTAGCAGGACCAGCAGTCTGCTGCGGGTGCGCAGCATCAGATTGCTGGCCTGGAAACGAGTTAGTGTTGAGTTTGTGCCGTGCATGAGATGTATTCTTTACGTAGTCATTGCAAAAAGTCAGCTGCATGAATATACCCGCAGCTTATGACAAGGCGGGCAAGTTCCTGGCTGGGCAGGCGCGCTGCTTTGTACGACAGGCAGCGCCTGATCAGATATGCATGCTGACTGTTGTCAATTCTTTAAATAATAGACTTCGCCCTGGTAAACCTCAGGTTTGGCTTTGTTGTTGCTGAGGGCGGGCAAGACCAGCTTGGGTGGCCATGTGCCGGGTTGCCATTCACCAGCCAGGGTGACAGCTTGCTGTATGTCCTCGGTTTTCAGGCGAAATGCCAGGCCCAGTTTTTGTTTGTTGGGCATGTCCTGCATTTCTTTTTCAGTATCGAGCTTGTCGGCGATACTGAAATACAGGTAGGCGCGTGGCAGGTCAGCACTGATGCCATTGCCTTCGCTATAGATATTGCCCAGCCAGGCAAATGCTCGTGCATGGCCCTGGCGGGCTGCTTGCGCCAGCAAGTGTATCGCCAGGTTGACATCGCGCGGCACACCATTGCCAGACAGGTATTGGGTAGCGAGATAAGTTTGCGCCTGTGCATGACCCTGCTCAGCCGCCTGGCTTGCATAGATATTGGCAACACGTTGATCAACTTCAGTCCCCAGGCCTAAAGCAAAAATACGGGCCAGACGGAATTCTGCTTCGGCATCATGCTGGTCTGCTGCGGCCCTGTACAACTTGCTGGCTGCGGCGATGTCCTTGGGCATGCCCAGACCCAGTTCATGACAGATGCCCAGCGTTACCTGGGCGCTTGCCAGGCCCTGGTCTGCCGCTTTTTTATACCAGGATATTGCCTGGGCAATATCTTTTTCTATGCCTACACCCAGGCGGTAACCTTCTGCCAGATTGAATTGCGCGCGCGCATAACCGGCATCGGCAGCTTTGCGAAACCACTCCATGGCCTTGGCTTCGTCCTTGTCCGGGCCTTTGCCGCTCAGATAAAGGTTGCCCAGATTGTGCTGAGCCGCGGCTTCGCCGCCTTCTGCACGCAGACTCCAGTCCTGGAAAGCCAGTGCGAAATTACCTTCCTTGAAGGCAATTGCCGCCACATCTGGCTTGGCTGGCGCGGCTGGCGTGACAGCAGCATGAGCGGCCAGTATCTGAGTAGAGAATAATGTGGCGCAGAGTATGGATTTCAGCATGAGGGAAATAAGAAGGTGCTTGCAAAAACGAAAAACATATATTTTTCTTCGTCGGCTGTCAGAGCTGCTAGTGTAAATCATCTTGGGCTACACTGGTGTGTTGTCGCATACTCAGAGGTGCACGTCCTGATTTTGCACAAGCCCATTATAAAAACAGGGACACCAGGTCATGAATAAAAAACAGCCAGGCATGGCAGGGATTTTAGCCACATCTATCCTGATGCTCAGTACAGCCCAGGCCGCGCCACCGGAATGGCCAGTCATTACCCGGCAAGACGTGGAGTTTGCTGCGCATACCTTGGCCAGCAAACATATAGGTGCTGTGGCCGGGCATTTGCATGTTGCGGAAGCACTGAAAAATGGTTTGCCAGTGGCGTTGGCCGAAGCTGCGGCAGCGCGCGATGAGCAAGATTATTTACGCACTATCAGCCGTTTCATTTACGGTTTTGGTGACCCGCATACCGGTATCAATCTGCAATTGAAACGCACAGGCTGGACTGGCCTGGTGATAGACCGCGTCGACGGCCAGTTCAAGGTGATCTGGTCAGAGAAAAACTGGCCCTATCCTCTGCCTGCCCAAGGTGCGACTGTACAAAGCTGCGATGGTGTCTGGCTTGGCACTTACTTGCAGACCAAAGTCATGCCTTATCAGAGTCATGCGCCAGAATATGCCAGCAGTGTCAGCGAAGCTGCGCGCAACATGATGTTTGAACGCGGCCTTGGGCTGGCGCCGCAGCGTTGTGTATTCAAACTGGCAGATGGTCGCGTGCAGGAGTTTGCCCTGCCCATGCAGGCACTGCAGGACAGTGGCAGCATCAGTGAAAAGCATATTCTTGAAGTACGCAAAAACTATGTCGCGCTTGCCAGGGATGTCGGTGTGTACCCGCTTGGCAAGAGCATGCACTGGGTAGGCATGCCCAGCTTTGGTGTCAAGGACGGCGGCAAGGCCTATGAAAAAGTGTATGCCAGCCTGGAGAAATTAAAGCAGGACAAATGGATTATCTTTGACCTGCGTGGTAATGGCGGTGGTGATTCAAGCTGGGGCACACGTGCACTGGCTGCCTTGTTTGGCGAAAGTTACAGCGATCAACTGAGCAGCATGGGTGGCTATGCCAAGTTCATGGTCGCCAGCAAGGAGAGTATCGCCTGGGCAAAAAATTACGCAGCCGACCCTAATTTTGCAGCCAGCAAGACTGTATTCGAGAAAATGATCCCCAAGCTGGAGGCAGCGCTGGCGGCTGGCAAGCATACCGCTCTCGTCAGTGGCGATGACAGGCAAAACCCGCAGACACTGCTGGCAGCACTTGGCTCCAAACCAGCTGGTCCACGCATTGCCGCCGTCATAGATCGAAACTGCTTTAGCTCATGCATGAACTTCCTGCAACAAATCAAGGCTATCCCAGGCAATGCCATCCTCGGCGAAAGCACGCTGGGCTATTCACCCTATGGTGAAATTGACCGTTTCAAGTTACCCAGTGAGCGCGGTTATATATACATCCCCGCAGCCTATTACCTGGTGGCCGAGGCGGCCAGGGAGCCCTTTGTTCCCGGCATTCCCTACACTGGCAATATGGCCGATGACAGTAAATTGATGGCCTGGGTGGAGGGCATTTTGCAGAGCATGAAGTAGGCCTCGCAAACAGGCTTGTTATTGCGCTTATTCTTTTTCTATTTCTTTTTCTTTTTCTTTTTCTTCAGCATGCAGATCCAGCATCTGCTGCCATTCTTCTGACCAGGCCAGCAAGGGCAACATGGCATGCACCAGACTTTGCCCTGAGCGGCTAAGGCAATAGCCCCCGCTTGTCGCCATTTCTATGATGCGGGTGTCGCGCAATTCGCGCAGGCGCTGGTTCAGCACTGTCGGCGACATGTCATCGCAGCGCTCGCGCAATTCCCTGAAACTCAGGGGATCGCCACGTAATTCCCAGATCATGCGCAGCGCCCAGCGCCTGCCCAGCAAATCCAGCAAAGCCATGATGGGACGGCCACTCTGCGAGCCCCTGACGGGCTGCCGGGGTTTTGGTGTTGTCATATTTCTCCTTGCGCTACATTAAATGTAGCGGTATGCTACTAATAACGTAGCGGTGTTGGATTGTACCACTGCGTGACTCTTATCAAGGCAAGGCAGGCATATGTCTGCGTGCGTGAACATGTTTTTTTCTTTTTGGGAGAACCAGATGTCAATGACCAGAATTGCTCCATTAGAGCCGCCTTATGAAGCTGAAGTCGCTGAAGCCTTCCAGCGCATCATGCCACCCGGTATGGCACCGTTGAAATTATTTCGCACCCAGGCACATAACAAAAGGGTATTACAACGTATGTTCGCCGGTAATTTACTGGATAAGGGATCAATAGAATTAAGAGAGCGTGAATTGATCATCCTGCGCACTTGCGCCCGCTGCGGTTCTGAATATGAATGGGGAGTACATGTCGCCCTGTTTGCAGAAAAGGCCAGTCTGAGCAAGGCTGATATCGCTGTCACGCTTAATCCTGATCCTGACCTTGGATCGCTATTGGCCAAAGAAATTTTACTGCTGAAGGCAGTGGATGAACTGCACGATAGCTCAGGCATCAGCGATGCTTTATGGATAGCATTGACGCAATACTATAGCGCCGCCCAGATGCTTGAAATCATCAGCCTGACGGGTAGTTATCACACGGTTTCTTTCATCACCAATGCAGCCAGAGTAGAGCTGGAAAGCTTCGCCCCAAGGTTTGCGCACTATCAATGAGAATAGCAGGTGATTGTTGGGCATAGTGGAGGGAGGCTAATGCTTATCGCCACCCTCAACCCTGACCACCTCCAATGGTGGTGCTTCACCCGGCAACCACTTTTGATGAATCTTCTGGAAGCTGCCATCCTTCTTCATTTGTCGCAAGGCGTTTTCCCATGAAGTGATCGTGGTCGCCGGGGTCTTCAGGGAAAATGCCAGATACAATTCCAGGCTGTCGAGTACCATGACTTCTTCCACGTCAGCCGCAGTGCGGCCACTTTCCTGCAAGATGGAATTGACAGCAAGGCTGCCTTCTACCCACAGATCAAAGCGATGGGCAAACAGCATCTTGGATGAATTCAAGGGCGAGTCCGCCTGGGCCAGATTGATGAAACCTTTCTTTTTTGCCGCATCAGCAAAGATGCTGCCGCGGTAAGCGCCCACCGGCAATTTATAGATGTCGTTATCAAGTGCCTTCAGGCGTGCGGCCTCGCCTTTGCGGGTGTAGACAGCAGTCTTGGAAATGGCGATGGGTCCCAGCATATGCATGAGTTTTTCACGCTCAGGTGAGCGGCCAAGACTGAACAGCATGACGCTCTCATCTTCCAGCACGGCCTTGTAGCCGCGCGCCCAGGGCACCAGTTGTATGTTTTCTTTGCTGCCAGTCAGCATCTGCAAGGCCCTGACCATGTCGACCGCCATGCCATCAATACCGGTTTTGGTCTTGAAGTTCATTGGTGGCCAGTCTTCGGTATAGATGCTCAGCTTTTGTGCCTGCACCGTGGCACTCGACAGGCTTAAGAGGCATGCCAGCATCAGCATCAGTACAGGCATTTGCACAAGCCGCATGAATATCTGCTGGCGGTACAGAGATAAGCGGGCTGGAGCTGGCATATTTTCCCTTGGATGCAGTAAGCCTGAGCACGGACGTATGCTGAATAGTACGCCCGTGCCTGAAGCTGGCAAATGCTCTTGTGGCTTTTTTCCTGGTCAGGAAACTATTTTTTACTTTATTTTTGTATAAATTACATGAATTTATATTAATTTTACACAGCGACATTGCTTGCAGATCAAGGTGCTTCCAGCACGTTGCCGCTGTCGACTGTTATTACATTAAAGTCAGACTGGGGCCATCCAAATGCACGGTACATTGGTGCGATTCAACATGCCAGCCTCTGGCTGCCAAATCAGCCCGTCGTCTGGTCCTGGGTATTCAGGTGAGCAGTAATTGCTGTATGCGCAATCAAATCCAGAGCTGGCCTGGACTTGCCCTGTTTGTCCGTCCATACCTTGGGCGTCAATGCACCTGACAGGGAAAGGCTGTCGCCATCACCCAGGGCCAGCAAGGTCTCGCGCACTTTGTCATTGAAGGCGATGACATTGCAGATAATGAAGTCACCATCATCGGTAGATGCTCTTACTTTGCAAGTGACATAGACAGAACCATTTTGCCCTGCGCGTTCTTCGACCTGGCCGTAAATGCGTCCGGCTATGAGTGCGTCTATCATGATATTTTCATTAGTCTGTATTGTGCCGGAAGGTATTACATGCGCTATAGAATTGCAAGCGAAATGCTCGTTTCCTCTCGTGCGTTGGGCAATGACGGGCCGGTATTGTCAATTGCCTGATGATACTATTTAAATAGTGGGCATTTGAAAACTACCGCTAAGGTAAAGCCGCGACCATGTACTTATGGTTTCGTTGGACAAATTTTCAGTATTTATTTTATTGGAATCATATGAAGGTACGAAGCGATGTTTACGCGTATTTCTGGGTACAGAAATATGATTGCTCTTCAGAAGAAATCAGTTCCATGATGCAAATTTCACCTACCGAAGTCCGGGAGCGTGGAGACGTATCTCAAAATGGCAAAGTGAGAAATCATAGCTTATGGCAATTGGATAGTCCGCTTGCAAGGGGAGATAATTTCCTGCAAGACTATTTAAGCCAGTTGCTGGATATTCTTGAAACTCGCGAGAGTGCAATAAAAACGCTGGTCCAGAAGTATGAGGCTGGCATTAACTGCGTAGGCTATTATCATGGCTCTAATCCTGGTCTGCACTTGTCCGCTGAATTAATAAAGCGTGTTGCTCAGCTGGACTTGTCAGTAGATTTTGATCTTTACAATTATGCCGCGGACGAGGATGCAGAATAAGCAGTTGCTCTACAGGAGCAAGCTTCTTGAAGATTTTTATCCCACGCCCACCGAACTACTTCCCCCGGACACCCGCTGCACGACCACCCTGGTCGCGATTCTCTCTGTCATTTCCTGCACATGCGAAATCACGCCCACTTTGCGGCCCTGGGCTTGCAGGCTGTCAAGGGCATCCATGGCGATGCGCAGGGTGTCGGCGTCCAGGCTGCCAAAGCCTTCGTCGATGAACAGGGATTCAACCTTGATGCGGTTGCTCGACAGCGATGCCAGGCCCAGCGCCAGAGCCAACGAGACCAGGAAAGATTCCCCACCTGACAATGAATGCACAGAGCGTTGTTCATCGCCCATGTCCTGGTCGATGACCATCAGTGCCAGCGTATCTGCCACGCGTTGCAGGCGATAGCGGCGTGAGAGCTGGTGCAGGTGCTGGTTGGCGTAGGCAAGCAAGACATCCAGTGTGATTTGCTGGGCATAGTTACGGAATTTCTTGCCGTCAGCAGCACCTATCAATTCATTCATTTGCGCCCATAAGCGGGTTTGCGCTTCCTGTCCTTGCATGTCGGCGATAAGGTCTTTGGCTTGCTGGTGGCGGGCTTCATCCTGGGCATGGGCAAGCTGGTGACGGCTGTATTCCTGCTGGATATGCTGACGGCTTTCGCTCAGGTCTTTGAGCAGGGATTGCAGATGTGCCGCCTCGCTTGTTTCAGTCGCTGCAGCCACTTCAGCTACTTCTTCCTGTTCAGCCTCTTCATCCGTTGCTACTGCAAGCGTAAAGCTGAGTGCAGCCGGGCGTTCTTGCAGATGTGTTTGTCTTTGCTGGCTGCGTTCGTGCAGTATAGTCGCAGCCTGCTGAACTGCATTGTTAATGGCTTGCATGGCCTGGCGCTCTGCATTGATCCAGTCATGGGCATGGGCCAGCAGTTCACGCAGTAGTGCTTCATCCAGATTGCTCATGACAGCTTGTTGCTGCGCTATCCAGGCATGCAGTTTTTCATGGGCGAGTTGTAGTTCCTGCTGGTTTTGCGTGATGCGTTTGCTGATTTGTTCCTGTGCTTCATACAGGCGGGCCATTTGCTGGCGCAGATCGTCATAAGCTTGTTGCCGGGTTTGCTGCAATGATCTGGCCTGGCTGACAGTCCGTTGGAAGTGCGCCTCTGCTTCGCCAACGGCGCGGCCCTGGAATAATTCCTGGCGTTTTGCCTGTTGCTGTTTGAGTTCTGTATCTGCTGCCAGATATCGCTTGCTGTCGCTGTTAAATTGCTCTGCCAATTGTTGTGACTGTAACTGCAGTTTTTCTACATCGGACTGCAGCTTTGCCAGTTGTTCTCCACCCTGGCTATAGCTGAGTTGATGGCTTTGCCATTGCTGTACATGGCTTGCGCACTGGTTTTGAAATTCCAGAGGTGCTGCATGCCAGTTATCTTGCCAGCTGCTGCCATCGTCTGATTGTGCGGCAAATGCAGGCGCTAGCTGGGCAAGTGCGTCATCAAGTTTCTGGCTGGCTTCCTGTGCTTTTTCTGTGCTTTGTGTCAGTGCAATCGTGAATTTATCGACCGCATGGCCAAGCGAGGTATGGGCATCCTTGTGCTCTTGCAAGGCACGAGCTGCTTTTTCGCTGCTGGCAAATGCGGCATCCCTGGCTTGTGCTGCCAGTTGGTAGGCATGCTCGGTCTGCTGCAATTGCTGGAGTTGCACTTGCAAATCCGTTTGCTGTTGTGTGAAGTAGTTGCTGACTTCTTCGCCAGCTATATTTTTTTTCTGCAATTCAGCCGTGAGTTCCACTGCAATGCCATGTGCCTGCCATGCTTTTTCCGTGGCTTGCTGCTGTTCCTGCAAGCTATTCAAGTCTTGCTGCAATTGCTGTTGCTGCTGTTGATACTGCTTGCTTTCAGCCATGGCAGTTGCCAGTAACTGGCGACTTTCTTGTTCGGTTTGCTGGCAATGCCTGAGTTCATTTTCCAACTGTACCAGCAAGGTATGCAATTGTGGGTTGGCAGTTTTGTAGGGGTGTTCAGTGGCACCGCACACCGGGCAGGCTTGTTCATCCTGCAGGGCATCGCGCAGGCTTTCTACATTGGCATTGCAGGCAGTTTGGGCCAGTTGCAGGCTTTTCTGCGCCTGCTCCTTTGCCGCAGTCAGGCTCGGTAATTGCGTCTGAAGCTGGTGGATGGATTTATCCACTGTTTGTATGGCTGACAGGCAGGCTTGCTGTCGGGCTTGTAAAGCCTGGCTACGTTGAAGTTCTTCCTGTCTCTGTTTATGTAAGACTGTGGCACTGGCCAGGAATTCTCTTCTTTGCTCAAGCGCCAGTCTTTGCATTTGCAAACCAGGCAAGTCAAACTTCGCGAGCTTGCTGTGGGCCTCTTCACGCAAATGATCTGCCTGTTTCCAGTTTTGTTCGCTGGCTTGTTTTTGCAAGGCACGCTCGGCCAGCAACTGTTCTTGTTTTTCTTTTTGCTTTTGCAAATCCAGCATATTCTGTTGCTGGTAGCTGGCATCTTTTTTGGCTGTGGCTGCCTGCTTCAGTAATAGTTCCCAGGTTGACCAGTTGTCGGCCAGACTTTGCAAGCCTGCATGGTGGGTTAGCCATGCTTGTAGCTCTTGCTGTTTCCTCTGCAGTTGTGCCAGGTCGGCTTGCTTGTTTTTGTGCTGTAGCTGCGCATGGTCCAGCGCCTGCTCTGCCTGTATTTTTGCGTGTTGTGCTGCCAGCCAGTTACTGCGCAAGACATTAAGGCTACTGTCGAGTGCCTTTGCTGCATCCAGTAATGGTGTTGCTTCCTGCAAGGCATGTTCTGCCTGCTGCAATTGTTGCTGTGCCAGTTCCAGTACTAGCTGCTTTTCCTGTGCTTCCAGTGTTCCTGTCTGTATGTTGTTGTGGGCAGTGGTGATTTCTTCCTGCCCTTTCTGGATTGCCTGCTGCAGGCGTTCTATGTCAGCCACCAGTGGGCGTGCAGCCTGTATGCTTTCCACTTGTTGCAGAAAACCTGCCCGCTGTGCTGCCGCAGACTGTTCGTGCGCATATACCTGTAATTGCTGTTGAGCTTGCTGCTCAGCTTGCATCAGCTTGTGATTGTCGGCGTGCCAGCGCAGGTGTAGCTGTAATTCTGCGAGTTGTGTATCCAGTTGTTCCAGCCGGTTTTTGCTGATGGCGAGCTCACTGTCAAGTTGCGTGCGTTCTTCTGCGCTCAGTGGCTTGTTATCTGCAAGGCGCACATGAAAGCGCTCCAGAGCTTCACGCTCCAGTTTGGCGCGGGCAAAGGCGCGCTGTGAAATCTGGCCATAAATGTCACTGCCAGTCAGGGTTTCCAGCAGTTCGCCGCGGTCATTGTCATCGGCTTTCAAAAAACTGGAAAACTCATTTTGCGCCAGCAAAACTGCGCGGGTGAATTGCTCAAACTTGAGGCCAAGACGCTTGATGATTTCTTCCTTGACTTCGGTCTTCTTGCCACCTATGGGCTGCAATTGCGGTAACTGGTGCAGCGACATGGCAGTGGGCTGCAAGATGCCAGTGGCTTTATTGCGCGAGCGACGCACACTCCAGCGCGCACGATAGGCATTGCCATCAGTGCCGACAAAATCCACTTCGGCATATCCTTCACCGGTGCCGCGTCTGAGCAGGTTGCCGGTATCTTGCTGGGTGACTGCATCAGCGCCATCCGGCAATTTTGTTGTGCCTGCCTTGATCAGGCGTGGCGTGTTTTCATACAAGGCCATGCACAAGGCATCCAGCAGCGTGCTCTTGCCCGCACCGGTGGGGCCGCTGATGGCGAACAGACCGGCAGATTGCAAGGGTTCCTGCGTGAAATCGACAGCAAATTCACCGGCCAGCGAAGCCAGGTTTTTACCGCGTATGGCAAGTATCTTCATGCACCATCCTCACCATGCAAGAGTTCACCAAAAGCCTGCAACATGTCGCCCGGTGCTTCTTGCTGGTATTTGCCCTTGTACAGGCGGCGGAAGATATCTTCAGGGTGCAGGCGGTCCAGCGTGTCCTGTATGGCTTCTTTATCCGCATCATCATCCTGCGACTTGCCAGGGTAATGCGGGTCTATCTTCAGCAGGCGCAAGGGTTTGCCAGCGATATAGCTTTCTATGCGGGCACGCAGGCCAGGTTCTGGCGCATCCAGTTTCACCCTGACTTCAAGATAGGGGTCATATTGCGCGCCTTTGTCACTAGCTACGATATTTGCCAGGTCAATACTGTCCAGCGCATCCAGTACAGCAGGCAAGGGGGCTGCCTGTTTGGGGATGCGCAGGAGCTGGACAGCGCGTGGTACAGGCAAGGGTTTTACTTGCGTGAGCTTGTCTGCAGCTACATCCACACACAAGACCTGATGCTGGTAATCGACTTCAGAAAAAGACAGGGGCAGGGGGCTGCCGCAATAACGCAGATGCTCTTGCTTGCCGACTCTTTGCGCCAGATGCAAATGCCCCAGCGCAGCATAAGTAATGTGACTATCGAACATGCTGGCAGACAGGGCTTCAGTACCGCCGATAACGATACGGCGCTCAGAGTCTTCGGATATTTCGCCGCCTATCATATGGCAATGTCCCATGGCGATGATGGCCTGGCCAGGCTGGCGCAAGCTCAAAGCATGGTCGCTGACGTCTTTGTACAACTGGGCGATGCCTGCCATGTAAGGATCGCTGGCATTTTCAACGCGGGGCACATCGCCGGGTCGCAAGAAGGGAACAGCCAGACACCAGGCCACAACTTCAGAATTCTGTCGCAATGGCAGCACCATCGCAGCCACATTGATGCTGCCATCCGCCAGGCGCGGCACCATGCCGATGACACTGATATCCATGCCATCAAGCAGAGGGCCAGGTGCTTCCAGCCTGCCGGGTGAGTCATGGTTGCCAGCGATGATGACGATATTCAGGCTGGGCAGGCGCATCTTGGCTTGCTGCAAAAACCGGTAGAACTGTTTTTGTGAGGCAGCAGATGGATTGGCATTGTCGAAGATATCGCCCGCGATAAGCAAGGCATCGGCTTGCTGCTGTGTCAGGGTCTCAATCAGCCAGTCAAGAAAATGCTGGTGCTCAAGCCCGCGTTCTATGCTGTGCAGGGTTTGGCCAAGGTGCCAGTCTGAAGTGTGGATGAAGCGCAAGTGAAGTCCTTAGCCTATGCTTGTGTGGATGTTAAGCAGGGCAAGTGTAACCGTTTTTACATGGGGATGAAACTTGAAGCGGGGGCGAGAATGTGTCGTGTTTAGCGCAGCACTTAGTCTGTCTTTTTCCCTGACCAGTTCCTGCGTAATTTGCGCATCTTCAAAATGCCGTTGCCGAGGTTTCTGCGCCAGGCATTGTTTTTCACGCATTGATGTTCCACATAGTGCGTGACGCTAGGTCCCCAGCGGGTTTTGGAGACGTCTTCACCAACGGATAAATTAATGCGCTTGAAATTTTGCGGGTAAGACCATTGTATGATCTCGGCCAGCAAGGTAGTCATGACACTGTAGCGGGCAAATTGCAGGTCATAGCCTGAATAGTAGAGATACAGTTCCTCGCCCATGGCAAAGCCCAGGCGCATGGCGACCACGTGGCCATCCAGTTCCAGGCTGAACAAATGCATGCGCTTGGCAAAATCGCTGTCCAGCAGGGCAGCCATGAAGGCACAATGCCTTGGATCAGCAAAATAATCGGGGTGTTCTACCGTATCAGTGGCACTGGCACGGGCTGCATGCAGGGTATAAAACTCATGCAGGCGCGGCTTGATGGCCTCAGCGCCTTTCCAGACTTGCAGCCGCAATTGCAGATTATCGCGCGCCAGTGAGTTATAGCAGCGCCGCAACGATTCCTTGATATTTCGCTTGAGCCCACTTTTAAAGCTGGGCCAGTTGCCATCCAGATGCAGGATAAAGTTGGGCACATCCCTCGCTTCCAGTGGATGAACCGCCGCATTGTTGGCCAGAAAATGCGCAGCATGCTGCCTGGTATGGATGACCTGGAATTCAGTCAGCCCAAAGGTTTCCTGTCTGGACAAATCTTCCCATTGCTGCAGGATGGTTTCATCATAGGCAGGCAAGGCCAGCGGTACGCGGATTTCAGTCAGGTTGGGGTCGGCACCAAAAGGCCGTACATAGCGATAGACGAACAGGCTATGCAAGCCTACGTGGGTATTTGTCAGCGGCATGACGGCAACCAGTTGCCCTCCATCATGCAGGGTACAGATCGCCAGTTCATCCTTGTGATACCAGGATGAGTCGGAGAATACTTTCCACCATGCGCGGTTCCAGTCATAGGTCTGGAAGGGCAAGAGCTGTGGCACTTGTGTTTCCAGCAGACGCCATGAAGCCGCCAGGGCTTCAAACCCCGCATCTGTATCAACAACAAGTTTTTTCAAATTCGACATCAATGGATAAATCTGGTGGTGCGTAATCACAGGTAAACAAGAAGTGCGGTTTAATTGTTAAAAACCTTGTCGCATAATCTCAGGTTGGGGTTTATGCCATGTAATGCCAGTAATTGCAAGCTTGCTTAAGTCTGCAGCCTGGTATTAGAGCATTAATGTGCTGTGCCTCATGGCTTTTTCTGCAAGAAGAACTTAAAGTAGTTTTCTCTGGTCTGATGCTTATCTTTTATTTACACAATTGGATGTTCATGCTTAAACTTGCCAAAACCATATGCAGTCTGTTCCCTGTGTTAGCCATTAGTCTTGCGCACTTGCCTTTGCAGGCTGCTGAAATTGTGGAAACAGCGCAGCCCATGCTCGATGTCAGTAAGCTTGCCAGTGCAGAAATGGAAGGTCGTGCGACAGAAAGCAAGGGCAACGCCCTGGCGCGTGATTACATCATCAGCCGCCTGCAGCAAATCGGGCTGACACCCTGCAAGGACGAATTCGTCCATGAATTTGAATTCAAAACCCGCCAGGGTGCCTTGCGCAAAGGCAAAAATATCCTGGCTTGCAGCTCCGGCAGCATGAGCGGGCATGCTACTGCGCCCATGATGGCCATTACTGCCCACTATGATCACCTTGGTGAACGTGCTGGCATCATTTTTTATGGTGCTGATGACAATGCATCGGGCGTTGCTGCGGTATTGGCCATTGCTGAAGCCATGCAAAAGAAGCCGCCGCAGCATGATGTCATGTATATCCTGTTTGATGCCGAGGAGCTGGGGCTCAGCGGCTCGCGGGCGTTTGCAGCCAAGCCTGTGGTCGACCTGGCACGCATAGGCATCAACATTAACTTTGACATGATAGCCCGTGGTGACAAAGGTGAACTGTATGCCAGTGGCGCATACCATACCCCAGCATTAAAGGATTTACTGCTGAGCCTGGACGGCAATCAGGGCGTGAAACTGAAATTCGGTCATGACAGGCCAGAGCAGGGGCAGGATGACTGGACCAAACAGTCAGACCACTTGCCCTTTTTCCTGGCAGGTGTACCACATATCTATTTTGGGGTAGAAGACCATCCTGACTACCATAAGCCTGGCGATACGGTAGAGAAAATCAATCCGCGCTTTTATCTGGGAGCTGTGGATTTGCTGACCAGGGCCAGCTATTTACTGGACCAGGCCATGCTGAGCACTGACTTCAGAGTCAAGAGTAAAGACGGGCAAGCTGCAGTATCAAAAGAGGGCGGCAAGGGAAGCCGGTAAGGGAGCATGTAAAACGGGGGAGGGGAAACTCCAGCCTGCATGTAATTCATTTAGCAGGCTGGGAGATGCAGGTACTACTCTGATTAGTTTTTAATACGCTGAGTTACTTGCTTAGTCACGCAGTTTCATAACGATGCGCAGTACATACCAGAACATCAGGGCAACAGAAGCAAATAATTGCAGCGATGCGCCTACATAGCGGTCTTCTGGATAGTGATGGATGATGTTGGAAGCGTCATACAGGATGGACGCGCCAGCAAATGCCACCATGGCTACGCAAAAGAACAAGCCAAGCTGGAAGCCAAAAATCATGCCACAGCCAATCAATACCAGAGCTACCAGGCCACCCCATTTCAATACGCTGCCCAGGAAAGAAAAATCTTTTCTGGATACATAGGCAATACCTACCAGGCCAACCGTTGCCAGCACAGTCACCAGACCGGCGGTGGCAATCGCACCAGGCGCTACCTGATTGGCAATGTACAGGATGGGGATGAAGATAATGGCTTCTGCCACGATGTAGGCGCCCAAAGCGGCATATTGCAACGGCAGGCTTTCTACCGTATGCGCAGCGCGCGATGCCAGCCAGCCTATCAGCATGAATGCGCCAAGGATCAGAAACCATGGCAGATGGCGCATGGCTTGTGCCATAACTTCAGCGATGCCGGTCTTGAAAAAAATTACTTCTATTGCAGTGAACGCCAGAATTGCGCCACCGAGATGATTAAAGGTCTTGCTGATAAAACGCTCACGCGCTGGACCGTAACCTTGCTGGGTGCTTGCCAGTTCCATGGATGTTCCTATCGTAGATGTGCCGCATAAGCCAGGAGCAGGCTTGCAGCTTAGATTAATAAACTTAATAAACAAACCTGCAATAAATGCAAGTTGGAATGGATTTTATATGAATCGATCCAGGCATGGACACGCATGTTTCAAAGTGTTGCAAGTTATTGCTTATATAATAAGAATATAATTTCCATCCGCATTTCTTCCGGGAAAGGAAATGATGCTTAT
Organism: Undibacterium pigrum; assembly: GCF_003201815.1. Taxonomy (GTDB): domain Bacteria; phylum Pseudomonadota; class Gammaproteobacteria; order Burkholderiales; family Burkholderiaceae_D; genus Undibacterium; species Undibacterium pigrum. The sequence goes on along the minus strand of NZ_QJKB01000003.1, from coordinate 434,776 downwards.
TTTTTAGAGGTAGCCAACAAAAATTGGTACATTTTGCTACATAGGCCCAGATAGCGTGTTTTTTACACAAATATGCCTGATACTTGGCAGAAATTGCCTTTGGCCTCTGCAAACTTCGTGTAACTTACGTCTATAATGCCCGCAGCAAAAAAATGCGGGTTTTTTTATTGACATCATTGCACGTCTTCCATGAATACTCTTATCTGGTTTGTCATCCTGTATTGGGTCATTTCTGTTGGCATAGGTTTATATGCCGCCCGTTATGTCAATAACTCCAAAGACTATGCGGTAGCAGGCCGTTCCTTGCCCATGTATGTGGTAACGGCGACGGTATTTGCCACCTGGTTTGGCTCGGAAACCGTGCTGGGCATTTCCTCTACCTTCGTCAAGGAAGGTTTGAGAGGTGTGGTTGCCGATCCCTTTGGCTCTTCCCTGTGCCTGATCTTTGTCGGCCTGTTCTTTGCGCGCCCCTTGTATCGCATGAACCTGCTGACCATAGGTGATTACTACCGCAATAAATTTGGCCGTACCGCCGAAGTACTGGTGACCCTGTGTATCGTGGTCTCATATCTCGGCTGGGTCGCCGCGCAAATCAAGGCCCTGGGTCTGGTGTTCAGCGTGGTATCTGGTGGTTATATATCCAACGAGTGGGGCATGATCATCGGTGCTGGTAGCGTGCTGATCTATACACTGATGGGCGGCATGTGGTCGGTAGCGATTACTGACTTCCTGCAAATGATCATCATCGTGGTTGGCATGTTGTACATAGGCTGGGAAGTATCTGGCATGGTGGGTGGTGCCGGTGTGGTGATTTCCCACGCAGCCAATGCGGGCAAGCTGGAATTCTGGCCTAATCCTACTGCCAAGGAGTCACTCTGGTTCTTTGCCGCCTGGATTACCATGATGCTGGGTTCTATCCCGCAACAGGACGTGTTCCAGCGTGTAGCTTCATCCAAGAATGAAAAAATTGCCGGTAATGCATCTGTATTGGGCGGCGTATTGTATTTCTGCTTTGCCTTCATCCCCATGTTCCTGGCGTATTCAGCCACGCTGATCGACCCCAAGATGGTGGAAAGCCTGATAGACAAAGACTCGCAACTGATCTTGCCTACCCTGATCATGACCAAGGTGCCCATGCTGGCCCAAGTGATGTTCTTTGGTGCCTTGCTGTCGGCGATCAAGAGCTGTGCCAGTGCTACCTTGCTGGCACCATCCGTGACTTTCTCTGAAAACATCCTGAAACCATTCTTCCCCAAGCAAAGTGACAAGCAATTCCTGTTCATGATGCGTGCGGTGGTGCTGGTATTTACGGCAATTATTACTGTTTTTGCCATGAATACTGAATCCAGTATTTATAAAATGGTGGAGAATGCCTATAAAGTGACCCTGGTCGCTGCTTTTGTACCGCTGTCATTTGGTCTGTACTGGAAAAGGGCAACTACTCAGGGTGGCCTGGCTTCCATCATCCTCGGCATTGTTTCCTGGGTCAGCATGGAAGTGTTTGCCGCCGATGGCTTGTGGCCGCCACAACTGGTGGGTGTACTCATGAGTGTGACAGGCATGATAGCCGGTTCTTTGCTGCCGCAATTTGTCCATAAGAAGTTGGCAGTTTGATTCTGAACTGAACTGCGGCATGACGCAATGCGCAAATTCTGATCAAAAACCTTTATAATTCAGGGTTTTATCAGTTTTTTAGGGCTACGCCATGCCGATTTATGCTTACCGCTGTGAAGAATGCGGGTTTGCCAAGGATGTACTGCAAAAGATGTCTGAAGAGCCGCTCAGTGTTTGTCCTACCTGCGGCAAGTCTTCTTTCCGCAAGCAAGTGACTGCTGCCGGCTTCCAGCTCAAGGGTTCGGGCTGGTATGTGACTGACTTCCGTGGTGGCTCAGGTGGCACCGCAGCTGCACCAGCGGCTGAAGGCGGCTCATCAGCAACAGCGGCAACGCCAGCACCCGCAGCGACGCCAGCGGCTGAAACCAGTGCACCTGCAGCAGCCAGTGACGCTGGCAAAGCAGCCTGATTTGCTCTTTATCCCTTATTATTGCCGTTTAATTCACAAAGCTAACCATTACCATGCGTAAATACTTTATTACTGGCTTGCTGATTCTGGTGCCCCTGGCGATTACGCTGTGGGTACTGCATGCCATTATCAGTACCATGGACCAGTCCCTGCTATTATTGCCAGTTGAATGGCGTCCGGAAAAACTGGTAGGTTTCAAGGTGTTGGGCATAGGCACTATCCTGACCTTGCTCATCGTCTTTGTGACTGGTTTGCTGGCACAGAACTTTATTGGCAATTACGTCATCAAAGCCTGGGAAAGCCTGCTGCAACGCATTCCTATCGTCAGTTCCATCTATTCCAGCGTGAAACAGGTATCCGATACCCTGTTTTCATCGTCCGGCAATGCTTTCCGCAAAGCCGTGCTGATTGAATATCCGCGTCGTGATTGCTGGACCATAGGCTTTCTGACCGGTGTACCTGGTGGTGACGTGGTTAATCATCTCAAAGGCGATTTTGTCAGCGTGTATGTGCCGACTACGCCAAACCCGACTTCCGGCTTTTTCCTGATGTTACCCAAGGATGAAGCCATAGAGCTGGACATGAGTGTCGATGCCGCACTCAAGTATATTGTTTCCATGGGCGTGGTGGCTCCCGAGCATCTCCCCACCAAATAAATGATGTGGTTATCCACTGCATCAAATCATTTTTAATTTTGAATACAGACAGGTAAGAAATATGTCCATGCGTACCCAATACTGCGGCCTCACTACTGAGGAATTACTCGGCCAAACCGTCAGCCTGTGCGGCTGGGTGCACCGTCGTCGCGATCACGGCGGCGTGATCTTCATTGACTTGCGTGACCGCGAAGGTCTGGTGCAGGTAGTTTGTGATCCTGACCGTGCTGATGTGTTCAAGGCTGCAGAATCCGTACGTAATGAATTCTGCCTGCGCATTACTGGCCTGGTACGCAACCGTCCAGAAGGCACTGGCAACAGCAATTTGAAATCCGGCAAGATCGAAGTGCTGGCGCATGAAGTGGAAGTCTTGAATCCTTCCGTCACGCCACCGTTCCAACTGGATGATGACAACCTGTCTGAAACTACACGCCTGACTCACCGCGTGCTGGATTTGCGTCGTCCGCAAATGCAAAACAACCTGCGCCTGCGTTACAAGGTCGCGATGGAAGTGCGCAAGTTCCTCGATGCAAACGGCTTCATCGATATCGAAACACCGATGCTGACCAAGTCCACACCAGAAGGTGCACGTGACTATCTGGTGCCATCCCGCGTTAATGCTGGTAACTTCTTTGCGCTGCCACAATCCCCACAATTGTTCAAACAATTGCTGATGGTCGCCAACTTTGACCGTTACTACCAGATCACCAAGTGCTTCCGCGATGAAGACTTGCGTGCTGACCGTCAGCCAGAATTTACCCAGATCGATTGCGAAACTTCTTTCATGAATGAGCAAGAGATTCGTGACATGTTTGAAGGCATGATACGTCTGGTATTCAAGAACACGCTGGATATCGACCTGCCAAATCCTTTCCCTGTCATGGAATTTGCTGAAGCCATGGGCCTGTATGGTTCAGACAAGCCAGACATGCGCGTCAAACTGCAATTCACAGAATTGACAGACGTGATGAAGGATGTTGACTTCAAAGTATTCGCCGGTGCTGCCAATATGGCCAATGGCCGTGTGGTCGGCTTGCGCGTACAAGGTGGCGCAAACATGCCACGTTCTGAAATTGATGCATACACACAATTCGTTGGTATCTACGGTGCCAAAGGTCTGGCTTACATCAAGGTCAATGACAAGGCACAAGGCCGTGATGGCTTGCAATCGCCTATCGTCAAGAACATCCATGACGCAGCATTGACACAAATCCTGGAACGTACAGGCGCACAAGATGGCGACCTGATTTTCTTCGGTGCAGATAAAGCTAAAGTTGTGAACGATGCCATCGGCGCATTGCGCGTGAAAATTGGTCATAGCGAATTCGGCAAAGCCAATGGCTTGTTTGAAGACGTATGGAAACCATTGTGGGTAGTTGACTTCCCTATGTTTGAACATGATGAAGAAAACGACCGCTGGACAGCAACTCACCATCCGTTCACTGCACCAAAAGATGGCCATGAAGACTTGATGGAAACAGATCCAGGCAAGTGTATCGCCAAGGCATACGACATGGTCCTGAACGGCTGGGAACTGGGCGGCGGCTCTGTCCGTATCCACCGTGCTGAAGTACAAAGCAAAGTGTTCCGTGCATTGAAGATCGATGATGCAGAAGCACAATTGAAATTTGGTTTCCTGCTGGATGCCCTGCAATACGGCGCGCCTCCACATGGTGGCCTGGCTTTCGGTCTGGATCGTATCGTCACCATGATGACAGGTGCAGAATCCATCCGTGACGTGATCGCTTTCCCGAAAACTCAGCGTGCCCAGTGTCTGTTGACACAAGCACCGTCTGAAGTCGACGAAAAGCAATTGCGTGAGCTGCATATCCGCTTGCGTGCAGCAGAACCAAAACTCGCTTAATTCTTCATCTGCAAGGACGTATTAATGAAACTGACAACAATGAAAAGAGTATGCAAGTGAATAACAAGACAGCCTTATTTTTATTGTTGAGCAGCAGTTTGTTTCTCGTCGCTTGCGGGCAAAAGAAAACCGAGCTTGGTGAAGGGGCCTCTGAAGTAACAGGGGCAGCCGGTCCTGCTGGTGCCAAGGGTGCCAGCAAGACCCTGATCAAGTGTGATGCACCAGTGGCGACACTGGCACTGGTGGAAAACCCCAATGGTTATACCCAGATCAGCCAGTACAATCTGCCGTCTTCACCTGTACCACTGATACGCCTGCTGGCCCAGCAAAGCGGCTGCTTCCGCGTGGTAGACCGCGCGTCTGGCCTGAAAGCCGTCATCAACGAGCAGGAACTGAAAGACCAGGGCATCATACGCAAGAACTCTACCGTTTCCAAAGGTAAGGGTTACGAAGCGCAATACACCATGACACCCAGCCTGACTTTTTCTGAAAGCAAGGCAGGTGGCGGCATCGGTGCCATCATGGGCATGATTCCTTTCCTCAGAAATTTTGTAGGTTACGCTGAGAAAGTCAGTTTCAAAGAGGCGCAGGTAGCCTTGCTGCTGACTGATAATGAAACCACCGAGCAGGTAGCTGCCTCGACAGGTTCGGCCAAGTCTACTGACCTGGGCCTGGGTGGGCTGGCTTTTGGTGCCAATGGTGGTGGCTTTGGCGCAGGCTGGAGCAATACCAATGAAGCCAAGGTCATCGTTGCGGCCTTCCTGGATGCGCATAACAAGCTGGTTCCGCAAGTGCGACATTTGCAGGAAAAAGAATTGCCGCCCGCAGTACCGGTGAAGAAGTAAGTAATCTTCATGGAAATTTCAAGAAAAGAGCCTGTTTTTGACAGGCTCTTTTTGTTTTTGGACGCTTAAATACCAGATAGCTCAGATACAAAAAAGCAAGAGTAGCTAAAGGCGTTAAAATAGCAATCTGAAAACCAGCTACAGTTTTGTCTTGCCCACTATGTCACTGCATAAAATCCCGGTATCCGTACTCGTCGTTATTTATACGCCTGCGCTTGATGTACTATTACTGGAGAGGGCCGACAAGGCTGGTTTCTGGCAGTCAGTGACGGGTTCCAAGGATACTGAAGATGAAGCCCTGGCTGAGACCGCTATCCGTGAAGTAGCAGAAGAAACCGGTATCGATGCCTTGCAATATGACTTGCAAGATTGGGGTTTGACCAATATATATGAAATCTATCCGGTCTGGCGTCACCGCTATGCGCCGGGTGTGACGAAAAATACCGAGCATGTGTTTGGCCTGTGTGTCAGTCCCGATGTCGCAATCAGACTGGCACCGCGTGAACATCTGCAATATGTGTGGTTGCCCTGGCAAGAGGCAGCGGATAAATGTTTCTCCGCATCGAATGCCGAAGCCATACTGCAACTACCGAAGCTGATCGAGGTTTAACAAGCTAAAGGGAGCCACCATGAAGCTGCGCATTGCCACCTACAATATCCACAAGGGCGTCAGTGCATTTGGCCGCAAGGCCCGCATCCATGGCATCAAGGAAGCGATAGATTTGCTCGACGCCGACCTGGTATTTTTACAGGAAGTGCAGGGACAACATGATCTGCATGCAGAAAACCACACACTGTGGCCGCAAGAAAGCCAGCATGCTTTCCTGGCAGGACAATCCCATCATGCCGCCTATGGCATGAATGCTGTGTATGAGCACGGCCACCACGGCAATGCCTTGCTGAGCCGTTATCCGATAGCCTCCTTCACCAATCATGATGTATCTGACCATGCCTATGAGCAGCGCGGCATCCTGCATGCCATCGTGCAGATAGAGCAGGTGCAGGTACATTGTTTCGTCATCCATCTGGGCTTGTTTGCTGGCAGCCGTCGCCGCCAGATACAGGCACTAATCAATACCATCAAACAAGATTTGCCAGCCAATGCACCGCTGGTGATAGCCGGTGATTTCAATGACTGGAGCCAGCGCCTGAGCCAGACCCTGTATCAGGAACTGGGCGTCATCGAAGCCTTTGATGTTGAGGCCCAGGGACCGGCATCACGATTTTCGCTGAAGGGCATGCGCAAGATATTGAGCAAGAACACCAGTGGTCATGCCCGCACCTTTCCCGCTGGCCTGCCCTGGTTATGCCTGGACCGCGTCTACCTGCGCGGATTCAAGGTGAACGAAGCACGCGTCATGAAAGGTGCGCCCTGGACTACCTTGTCCGATCATGTGCCGATTACCGCCATCCTTGAATTGCAGGACCAGGCTGGAAACGCATGAGAAAGCTGCATTTCATTGAGGGCAATGATGTAGAACTCTTGCAAAATGGTGCACAGTTTTTTCCTGCCCTGATTTCAGCGATCAACCAGGCGCAGCATGAGGTTTATCTTGAGTCCTATATTTTCGCCAATGACGAGACTGCACAGTCCGTGCAGGCAGCACTGGTGCAGGCAGCAGCGCGTGGCGTGCAGGTCAGGGTAGTCATAGACTGGATAGGCAGTGACCGCAGCGTGGCGATAGCGCTGACCAATCGCTTTATTGAGCAGGGTGTGATTTGCCGTTGCTTCAATCCCTGGTTCAAGCGCGGCCTGGCGCGTACGCACAGAAAAATCTGCGTGGTTGACAGACAAATTGCCATCGTCGGCGGCTTGAATATCATCGATGACTGCATTGCCGATGATGGTTCTGGCATAGCCCTGCCTTTTCCGCGATGGGATTTTGCCGTTACTGTCACAGGCCCGCTGGTGGCTCATGTCCATCTCGAAGTGGAATCACAATGGCGCAAACTGGGCAAACTGGGTTTGCGTACCCGTCTGGCATTGATGAAGCATTTGCGCGCTGACGCCAAGGTCGCAGGCAAGCAGATCACTGCAGCCGCGCTTGTGGTACGCGACAATTTACGTAACCGCGCCACCATACAACGCGCCTATTTGCAGGCGCTGGGTATGGCAAGATCACGCGCCATCCTGGTAACACCTTATTTTGCGCCCGGCAGAAAATTCCGTCGCGCCCTGGTATCTGCTGCCACCCGTGGTGTTGATGTGGTGCTCTTGCTCGGCGTGGGCCAGTTCGCCTTGCAGGATGCAGTGTCGCAATCCTTCTACCCCAAATTATTGGCAGCCGGCGTGCGCATCGTTGAATACGGCAAGACGCAACTGCATGCCAAAGTCGGTGTCATTGATGAAGACTGGGCGACGGTAGGTTCCAGTAATTTTGATGGCCTCAGCCTGTTCGTCAATCATGAAGCCAATATCGTGATTCGCGACAAAACTTTTGCTGCCAGCCTGGCCCATGAGCTGGAAATGGGTATCGCCGATGGGACAGAAATTTTTGCCGAAGATGTACACAAGAAAGCCTGGTACAAGCGCGCCTGGTATGGCACGGCATATCTAATTTACCGCGGCCTCATGCGCATCGTCACCTTCGGACATTACGGATGAAAGTGCACGGTGTGGATTTCACTTCGGCACCATCGCGCCGCAAAGGCATCACGATAGCCAGCGGCCAGATGCAAGACGATGTACTGTACCTGGAGTCTCTGCAAACACTCAGCGACTTCACCGCTTTTGACAACTGGCTCCTGCAACCTGGCCCCTGGCTGGCCGGTTTTGATTTGCCATTTTCCCTGCCACGTGAGCTGGTGGAACATCTGCACTGGCCAGCTAATTGGCCAGATTTGATGCGCCATCTGCAAGCACAGACACGGGCTGAATTACGTCTGCAATTCAAGGCCTTCTGCGATGCCCGCGCAAGCGGTAATAAATTCGCCCACAGGGCAACCGACATCCCCGCTGGCTCTTCACCTTCGATGAAATGGGTGAACCCGCCCGTCGCCTACATGTTGCACGCAGGCGCCCCGCGCTTGCTGGATGCCGGTGTCAGCATCCCCGGTATGCATGAGAGCGACCCGCAACGCATCGCCCTCGAAGCTTACCCAGGCATGGTGGCACGCAGCATCACCAAAGCCTCGTATAAAAGCGATGACAAGAGCAAGCAAACACCTGAACGCCAGCAAGCGCGCAAGTTGATTGTCGCTGCCCTTGAAGCTGGGGCTACGCCTTGGAAAATCAGGATGGACTTTGGCATCTATAAAACAGAACTCATAGCAGATGGCAGTGCCGATCTGCTTGACGCCGTGCTATGCATGCTGCTGGCAGCCTGGGCCTGGCAGCGACGGGACCATAACTATGGCTTGCCAGAATTTGATACGCTGGAAGGCTGGATAGTTGGGGCTTGAACTTCAGGTACAGAACACAGGAAATTTTTGTAGTTATAGTTTTTCCGAAATGTGATGCCGTAAATAAGTAAATAGACCGATAACCTACCTATGCTCCAACATAATCCCTTTGACCTGATTCGTGAGTACACAAGTGTATTTGACCGGCGCGAGATATTTGGTCCTAAATCGTATGTCGCTCACTATATTGATTTCGATGTATTCGTTACTCGCGCTCGCTATTTGTTGTCGGTTATTTCAGATAGTCATCTGGATGATCTTTTCAGATTGGAAGAACTGGATTTCCTGAACGGCCCGGATTCATATTGTTCTCTGCGAGTAGGGGTATGGATTGCCGGTCTACAAAAAAATAGAAAATTTCTCTTACGTATTGACGAAATAATTAATGGTGAGGAACTTTTGGGCGGGCAGTTTGATATTGCTTGCGCGGCAGGGCTCCTGTTTGAAGATCCAGATTTGCACACTTTGTATCGGAGCGCATACGATTGTGACTCTACTGCAGGACTCAATAATATTGAAAACGCAAAAGAGAAAAAAGCATGCGCCATAGTATGTCTGGAGCATATCGATAAAATACACGGGACTCAATACAGTAAATCTATTTCGTGTGAATTGGATGATCGCCTTCGAGCGCGGGTCTTGAGAAAATTGACGCGAATATTAGAGATTTCTCAAATAATATGGGCGGGATTTAATATCGCAGGCCCTGGTGATTTAAAAGCTAAATTATCCGAATTCCTCAGTATTACAGTCTCTCAAAAACATCATGCAGCAGGGGTAATGCGATTGATCGCCATTCGTCGGTTCAACGGCGAATTAAATGCCTTAAGAAAATGGAATGAAATACGAGATACTTTTCAAACTGAGAATCAAATTTATGCAAGACTTGGAATGACAGTGCCAATTCAGAAGATAGCAGATCTGAATGCAAGAAATGAGCAATTATTTTGTCAGGATGAACCCAAAGTGGCAAGGGATGATTTACTACGTCGCTACGCTAAAAAATATTTAAATGCTGAGAACGGCGATCTGCGCTGGCTCTGGATAGCAGGGCGTGCTGCCAATAATTTCATTGATATCGTCTGCACTCTGGAGTGCGATTTAGGTCGTCGTTTACCCGCAGATTTTGTTGATTACCTTTATGAAAAACTTCATACTATGGCTTCCTTTAATGCAGATGACTACGAGCAGCACGCCTACGACTTACTGCTGCGCAGTTCGCAATTTGATGAAAAAGCCAAACTCTTGTTGCAAAAGGCTGCTGCACTGAGAAGGCGTGTTAAAGAGCATCCTAAGTATGTCGGTGTTGATATGACTGCTTCCTGGCAATTCCAGAATGCATAATTTACCTGATATCGATTTTATTTACTCAGTAAAAAAGAATACTAAAAACTGGTGCTATTTTAGTTGGCCTTACTTCTTGGTTTTCAATTCCAAAGCATACGAAGCAAGACCATAAGCAAGGCCTGCATAGACAGCCAGTTTAGGATCAAAAACCGCCAGGGCAAGTGCGCCGACGGTACAGCCTGTTGCACGGTACAAAGAATCTTCATCTCTGATTTTCGCCTGTAGTGCAGATGCCATGGCTGCTAACGCCAGCACGATAGCGCTGTACAAACACCAGTCCATGAAATGCCCTGGGGTAATGTCAAAGATTGAAGCTGCAAATACTTCTTCGACAAAGTCTCCCTGCTTAATCATCTTGGCAAAAAAACGTGCAAAGTTAAAGTCCCGAGGCAGGGAGTTTACATAAGTGACTGAGCAAATGATGATCAGTGCCAGCACAGCTTTGATGAGGGAAAATATGCTCCAGACCGTAGTCTGTCTGCTCAACCATGCCAGACCGTAAGGGTAGTGATTTGCTGGCGCGAACAGATTTTTCAGGCTCATGAACATGCCAAGACTGGTCAGCAGCATGAAAGCCAGGTAGACCAGGTTTTGCGTTGTATGGCGGGCATCCTGAAACCCGGGTTGCGCATAGATCACACCCAATGCCAGCGCAGTGATTGCTGCAAATATAAATCCAGCGTAGCTGCTTTTTTGTGGCTTGCCTACCAGGCCCGCCCAGATATGCAGCAAGGGTATAGACAAGACATAAGAACCCAGCAGCAATAGCAGCATGAACGAAAACTTCATGCCAAATGCAGCCAGGCTCAAACCCCGCCCATAAAGATTTGTCGCCACAGCCGCAAGCAACCAGGTCAACGGTGCAAACATTGGAGCCAGCACATAAGCCTGAAAGGGAATTTGCTGGCAGGCGCTATTGTCCTTGAGTGTCGGCATCGTTTTTTAATAATTGCCATAAGAATTCACTATATGCGTCTCCTTGCGGCAATTCATAGTCAGTCTTCAAGACTTTTCTTGTACCGACAACTTCTCTGTTTTCTTTTGGATTAAAGCCGATTTTCTCTTCTTCAAGCATGTACAGGCCGGTACCGCGTTTTTGCCATAGTGGCAGGGCCTTGAAATTGATATCCCTGCTTTGCAGCAAAGCTTCTTTCTCCGCCAGTGACTTGCCTTCTATGAAGCTGGTGGTTTCGTTTTGTGATTTTCCTTCTTTCCTGAGCTGCCAGTAGCAATGCGCATTCAGGGCATTCCTGTTGGCATCTTCATTGCGCCAGCGAAAATAATCGACGACCAGGTTCTGAGTGGGTAACTGGCAGATGCGACAATCAAATGCGGCTACCTGACCCAGCATGAGGCTGAATTTGGCCGAGGCTTCTCCTGCCAGCAAGGAATTGTATTTTCTTAATTTGCGGCCAAAGGCATTGATATTCAGGTCAAACAATAAAGAAATCTCATCGCTCTGGTTATAGGCATAGATGACCTTGAAGCCGCAATTCATCAGATGCTTGCAAGTTTCTACCATCAGGTCACGAAACCTGATATCAAATGGCGCTTCAAAAGCACAGGTTTCTTTGGTCAGACGGGTAAAGCCGCGGCCATCAATGCGTGCAATCATATACTTGCTGACGGGGACGTAATCATCGTGCGCAGTTTCATAGCCGCGCATGACTTTTTCCAGTTCATCAAACTTCATTTTTTCCAATCAGTGGCAGTTAATTTGCCATCTATCAAATCGACATAATACAAGCGATCAAAACCCTCATCATAATCGGGGACTTCCAATCTTCTGTGCGTATCAAGTATGCCAACCTTGGGCACCAGGTCCTTGCCTTGCCGCTGGCTATTCCATGCCAGCGCTCTTTCCAGATCAGTCTTGAAGTAATACGCAGTCACCAGCCATTGCCTGGCCTTGATCTGTTTCAGATAGTTTGCCCGGATTTCTTTTGTTGGATTCGTGTTGTCAATGACAAAGGGCATGCTGGTGTCGAAGCAGAAATCCAGCAGGCGTTCCTGGCGGTTTTTGGTTTTCAGCAAATCATTACTGATACGCAGATGGCTATTGAAAAAGTGTTCTTTGTAAAAAGAAGATTTACCGCTGGCCTGTAGTCCTATGAAGATGATGGCTTCCATTTGTGTGCATGCGAGTCTGTTTGGCCTGCATTGTGACACAGGCCAGCGCCTCAGCCCACCCGCGTGGCTGCCTTGATGCCGTCAGTGATAAAGCGCAGCAGATAAGGTGCCGCCAGGTCAGCCTGGCGGGCCGGGCACAAACCATCAGACAGGCGTTCTATGCGGGTATCAACGACATGATGCAGCAGGGCACCAAGGGCGAACTGATAGCTCCAGTAGACGCTATCAGCGGGGGCGTGGGGCAGGGCATCGTGCAGGGCGGCGATGAATTCGCGTGCCATGGGGTCGTAGAATTCGCGGGTGATGCGTTCGCTGGCTTCGTGCTGGTCAATGACACCGCGCATGACCATGCGGGAAAAGTTTGCGCCCTCGGCTTTTTCATTGAGTTTTAATACTGGCAGTACAAAGGCAGCGATGATGGCTTCCAGGGTCGTGCCAGGCGCGCTATGTGTGCGTGCATGGCGCAAGCCGTTCAGGCGTTCAGCGATATAACCGCTGTGATGTTCATAGATGGCGTGATACAACTCATTCTTTGCGCCAAAGTAATAGCCTATCAGGGCGATGGGTACACCAGCCTCGTGGGCAATGTCGCGTATCGACACGCCTTCATAACTTTGCGCTGCAAAGCATTTCTCTGCGGCAATGAGAATGGCGCGTTTTTTTCCACTTAGTTCTTCAACAGAGCTCATGAGCTGATCCGACCAAATTGGCAAGTATGCAAAAATACAAACTTTGCCAAATTGTACGGTCGTTCAGTTTATTGTCTATGCGCACTGCAACATAGCGTCACTCAGGGTGTTGCTTTGTTGTATGCACAAACATTGGGCGAAAATGCCCAGGATTTGACTGACAGCTGCCATAAATTGCATCAAAATAGTATGGACGTATTTTTTAACGTCATACTTGCTTTATAAAGCTTGTTTATCCTGAATAAAAAGCGACAAACTTCATGAGTGAAACCACCCGTATCGATAAATGGCTATGGGCAGCCAGATTCTTTAAAACTCGCAGCCTGGCCACCAATGCCATAGAGCTGGGCCGCGCTCTGCAAAACGAGCAGCGCGTCAAGCCTGCGCATAATGTCAAAGTCGGTGACCTGATCGAGGTACAGCAGGCTGAGCAGGTGTGGCAGGTCAGGGTCTTGCGCATACTGGAAACCCGGGGCTCGGCCACCATCGCCCAGACCATGTATGAAGAAACCGCAGAGAGCGCAGCAAAACGCGCCAAGGCAGCAGAAGACAGAAAGTATTTCCGGGAACCGACTGCCACCATGACAGGCAGACCCACCAAGCGCGACAGGCGACAGCTGGACCAGACGCATAGTCAGGACTAAGCAGAAAACAAAAAACGAGATGGCAGGAGGCAAAACAATTAGGACTTACGCAAAATTGTCCCAGCAAGGAGCAGTAACGAAGACAGTACTTTAGTACCGAATTTACTAAATGCTGGCACTGCAACGCAGCAGGGGCAGTTTTGCGTAGGTCCTTATAATAGATACTCTCCTCTAAAGACAGAATCTGGTTTGACTTTTCATGCGCTGTGCATAATAGTACGAGCGTTCGATAAATTCATTTGTTTGCATCACTTTTTGCTTCACTTAATGGTCACAACGGGCAGACATGAATCTTTTCAACACAATCAATGTAATATGAATATGACATCAAAATTCATGCGCAAGGGGGAACTGACCCGCGCCGCCATTCTGGATGTAGCTCTGGACGCTGCCAGCCGTGATGGCATCGAGGGGCTGACCATAGGTTTGCTGGCCGATAAGATGAACATGAGCAAGTCTGGCGTGTTTGCCCATTTCGGTTCGCGTGAAGATTTACAGATCGAAGTGCTGAAGCTGTACCACCATCATTTCGAGCAAGAGGTGTTTTATCCAAGCATGAAAGAAGAACGTGGCTTGCCGCGTTTGCAGTCCATGTTTGCCTTATGGGTCAAGCGCGTCACGGTAGAGATTGCATCTGGCTGTATCTATATCAGCGGTGCGGCTGAATACGATGACAGGGCAGGGCCTATCAGGGATGAACTGGTTGGTATGGTCCACGCGTGGCAGGGTGCCTTGCACCGCGCCGCAGCACAGGCGATACAACTGGGCCATTTGCGTGATGATGTCGAACCTGAACAGATTGTGTATGAAATGTATGGCCTGATATTAGCCCTGCACCATGATGCGCGTTTCTTGCGCAAGCCGGGCAGCGTAGGCCGTGCCGAGATAGGATTTGAACGAATGATCGAGTATTACGCGCCGGTGCAGGTCACAGCCTGATCAGTTACCGCCGCAAAAATTTAGTATCCACATTTACCGTTTTAACTTTGCCGTCAGGAGAAAATCATGGGTCAATATATCGCTCCATTGCGTGATATGCAGTTCGTGTTGCATGAGCTGTTGAATGTAGAAGAAGAATTGAAACAGCTGCCCAAGCACGCTGATGTTGATGGCGACATCATCAACCAGATTTTGGAAGAAGGCGGCAAATTTACTGCCAATGTATTGTTCCCGTTGAACCACTCCGGCGACCGCGAAGGCTGCCACCACGACAAGACCAATCACACTGTTACCACACCAAAAGGCTTTAAAGAAGCTTACAAACAATATGTGGAAGCTGGCTGGCCTGCATTGTCTTGCGACCCGGAATTCGGCGGCCAGGGCTTGCCACTGGTAGTCAACAATTCTTTCTATGAAATGTTGAACTCATCGAACCAGGCCTGGTCCATGTACCCAGGCTTGTCCCATGGTGCCTATGAATGTATCCATGAGCATGGCACACCAGAACAAAAATCCCTGTACCTGCCTAAACTGATCTCTGGCGACTGGACTGGCACCATGTGCCTGACCGAGCCACATTGCGGTACTGATCTCGGCATGCTGCGTTCCAAAGCAGAACCACAGGCTGACGGCAGCTACAAAATCACAGGCGCAAAGATTTTCATCTCTGCCGGTGAACACGACATGTCAGAAAACATCGTCCATCTGGTACTGGCACGTCTGCCAGGTGCACCAGAAGGTTCGAAAGGTATTTCCCTGTTCATCGTTCCTAAATATCTGCCAAATGCAGATGGCAGCAATGGCGAACGCAATCCTATTTTCTGTGGCGCGATCGAAGAAAAAATGGGTATCCACGGCAATTCCACTTGCCAGATGAACCTGGACGGCGCAACTGGCTGGCTCATCGGTGGCCCTAACAAGGGTTTGAATGCGATGTTCGTGTTCATGAATGCCGCACGCCTGGGCGTCGGTATGCAAGGCCTGGGTCTGACAGAAGTGGCTTACCAGAATGCCCTGGTCTATGCAAAAGACCGTATCCAGATGCGCAGCCTCTCTGGCCCTAAAGCACCGGACAAACCAGCTGACCCTATCATCGTCCACGCTGACGTACGCCGCATGCTGTTCACAGCAAAAGCCTATGCAGAAGGCGCACGCGCATTCTGTTCCTACGTTGCTCTGCAACTGGATAAAGAACTGAACCACCCTGACGAACAAGTCCGTAAAGATTGCGCTGACGAAGTCGCTCTGCTGACACCAGTCATCAAAGCCTTCATCACTGACAATGCATGGACTGCGACTTCTGAATGTCTGCAAGTCTACGGTGGCCACGGTTTCATCGCTGAATGGGGTATGGAGCAATATGTACGCGATGCCCGCATCAACATGATTTATGAAGGCACAAATACAGTACAGTCCCTGGACTTGCTGGGCCGTAAAATCCTGATGGACAATGGTGCAAAACTGCGCAAATTCGGTGCCAAGGTACAAGCTTTCGTTGAAGCCAATGGCACTAACGAAGCATTGGCAGAATTTGTTACTCCACTGGCTGAGCTGGGCGACAAAGTCACCAAGCTGACTATGGAAATCGGCATGAAAGCCTTCCAGAATCCGGATGAAGTCGGCGCTGCTGCTGTGCCTTACCTGCGCGTAGTCGGTCATCTGGTCTACAGTTATTTCTTTGCACAAATGGCAAAAATCGCTCTTGAAAAACAAGATTCTGGCGACAAGTTCTATGTCTCCAAACTGGCAACAGTGCGTTTCTACTTTGCCCGCCTGTATCCGGAAACAGCGATGCTGATCCGCCAGGCACGTTCTGGTTCTGCCAATTTGCTGGCACTCGAAGCTGATTTGTTCTAATCAAACATGCGCCCCTTCCCATGTAAATGGGCTGGGGCGTCCTACCTGAGGTTAAAAATGACCAATTTCATCGTTAAAAAAGTCGCCGTTCTGGGCGCTGGCGTGATGGGTGCGCAAATTGCTGCTCACTGTATCAATGCAAAGATACCTGTAGTCCTGTTTGATTTGCCAGCCAAGGAAGGCCCAAAAAACGGCATCGTCCTGCGCGCTATCGAAAACCTGAAAAAGTTGAATCCTGCGCCGCTGGGCAACAAGGATGACGCAGCTTTGATCGAAGTCGCCAATTACGAAGACAATCTCGACGTGCTGGCCGGTTGCGATCTGATCATTGAAGCCATTGCAGAACGCATGGACTGGAAACATGATCTGTACAAAAAAGTGTCTCCGCACATTGCACCAAATGCGATTTTCGCATCCAACACTTCTGGTCTGTCCATCACTGCCCTGTCTGACGGCTTTGATGCAGAACTGAAAGCCCGTTTCTGCGGTGTGCATTTCTTCAACCCACCGCGCTATATGCACCTGGTGGAATTGATCCCTACCGTCGCTACCCGTCCAGAAATTATCGACCAGCTCGAAGGCTTCCTGACGACGTCCCTGGGTAAAGGCGTAGTACGTGCCAAGGACACACCTAATTTCATCGCCAACCGCGTCGGTATTTTCGGCATGCTGGCAACGATTTATGAAGCAGAAAAATTTGGTCTGACTGTCGATGTTGTCGATGACCTGACAGGCAAAAAACTGGGCCGTGCTTCTTCCGGTACTTTCCGTACTGCTGACGTGGTTGGTCTCGATACCATGGGCCATGTCATCAAGACCATGCAAGACAATCTGTCTGATGATCCTTTCTTTGCTGTCTACAAAACACCTGAAGTGCTGGCCAAACTGGTCGCTGCAGGTGCGCTCGGTCAAAAATCCGGTGCCGGTTTCTACAAAAAAGTTGGCAAGGATATCCAGCGTCTGGACTTCGCGACAGCACAATATGTGACTGGCGGCGCCAAGGCTGACGACGTTGTCGCCCGCATGCTGAAAGAAAAAGACCCGGTCAAGAAAATGAAGACCCTGCGTGAATCGACCAATGTACAGGCACAGTTCCTGTGGGCGATTTTCCGTGATGCCTTCCATTACATCGCCGTGCATGGCGCAACGATAGCCGACAATGCACGCGACATAGACTTTGCGATGCGCTGGGGCTTTGGCTGGAATGTAGGCCCGTTCGAAACATGGCAAGCATCTGGCTGGCAAGAAGTGGCTGGCTGGGTCAAGGAAGATATCGACGCAGGCAAGGCACTGTGCAATGCACCGCTGCCAGCCTGGGTACTGGATGGCCGCACAGGCGTGCATACTGCTGAAGGCTCATGGTCGCCAGCGAGCAGCACTTATGTGCCACGCTCCAATCTGGCTGTGTACGATCGTCAAGCTTTCCGTGCGCCGGTACTGGGTACAGGCGTGGCAACCGGCGCAAACGCTGGCACGACTTTCTTTGAAGATGATTCCGTCCGTATCTGGCATCAGAATGACGACGTACTGGTCCTGTCACTGAAAACCAAGATGCATGTGATAGGCCCAGGCGTCATCGAAGGTATGGAAAAAGCCATCGCTGAAGCCGAGAAAAACTTCAAGGGTCTGGTCATCTGGAGTGCAGATGCGGCTGATGGCGGTGCCTTCTCTGCCGGTGCTGACTTGCAAGCCATGCTGCCTTTGTTCATGTCCGGTGGCGTGAAAGCAATCGAGCCAGCAATCTCCCGCCTGCAAGATGCACATCAGGCTTTGAAATACGCGAACATTCCTGTAGTTGCTGCCGTATCTGGCCTGGCACTGGGTGGTGGTTGCGAATTGATGATGCACGCAGCAAAACGCGTGGCATCCATCGAGTCTTACATTGGTCTGGTAGAAGTGGGCGTAGGCCTGGTTCCTGGCGGTGGTGGTTTGAAAGAAGCAGCAGTACGTGCAGCGGCAGATGCCAAAGGCACAGATTTGCTGCAATTCCTGAAAAACTACTTCACCAATGCAGCGACAGCCGCCGTTTCCAAATCTGCGCTGGAAGCACAGAAGATGGGCTATTTGTCTACAGATGACGTCATCGTCTTCAATCCTTACGAATTGCTGCACGTTGCCAAGGTAGAAGCACGCGCCATGTTTGATGCCGGTTATCGCGCCCCTATGCGCAAACTGGTACCAGTTACTGGCCGTCATGGCATCGCCACGATCGCTGCACAACTGATCAATATGCGTGATGGTGGCTTCATCTCTGCACATGACTTCAAACTGGGCAAAATGATTGCTGAAGTGGTTTGCGGTGGTGACATCGATAATGGCAGCCTGGTCAGCGAGCAATGGCTGCTGGACATGGAGCGCAAGGCGTTTATGGAATTGCTGAATCATCCAAAAACACAAGAGCGCATTATGGGCATGATGCAAACTGGCAAGCCAGTCCGTAACTAAATAGAAAAGTTTACAGACCAAAAACCCTTGGACACCGAGACACGGAGACACAGAGATGGCACAGAGAACACCCTGTTGTTTTGAATTTCTCCGTTTTTCCTCTGTGTCTCTGTGCCTCTGTGGTGAGGGGTTTTTGAAGAGTAAGCCTGAGCTGACCTTAACGAATTGAGGTAATCAAAAATGACTAAACAACTCCAAGACGCCTACATCGTCTCTGCTACCCGTACCCCGATCGGCAAATCTGGTCGTGGCATGTTCCGTAACACCCGCCCTGATGACTTGCTGGTGCGTGTACTGCAATCCGCTTTTGCACAAGTACCTAATCTTGATCCCAAGCTGGCTGAAGATGCGATCATCGGTTGCTCTTTCCCTGAAGGCGCTCAAGGCCTGAACCTGGCACGTATGGGTATCTTGCTGGCCGGTTTGCCTAACACTATCGGTGGCGTTACCATCAACCGTTATTGCGCATCCGGCATCACTGCCGTTGCGATGGCCGCAGACCGCATCCGCGTTGGCCAGGCTGACGTGATGATTGCTGGCGGTGTTGAATCCATGTCCATGGTGCCTATGATGGGCAGCAATCCATCGATGAACATGGCTATCCTGAAAGACGAAAACGTAGGCATGGCCTACGGCATGGGTCTGACAGCAGAGAAAGTGGCCCAGCAATGGAAAGTATCCCGTGAAGCACAGGATGCATTTGCCCTGCAATCGCACCAACGTGCCATCGCTGCGCAAAACGCTGGTTACTTTGATGCTGAGACAACTTCTGTCGATATCATTGACCGTGTGCCTAACCTGGCAACTGGCGAAATCGAACTGAAAACCCGTACCGTCAGCCGTGACGAAGGCGCACGTCCAGATACTTCCATCGAAGGCCTGGCAAAATTGAAACCTGTATTCGCCGCCAAAGGCAGCGTTACTGCTGGTAACAGCTCGCAAACTTCCGACGGTGCTGGTGCCCTGATCCTGGTCAGCGAAAAAATCCTGAAAGAATTCAACCTGACGCCACTGGCACGTTTCGCTTCTTTTGCAGTACGCGGCGTACCACCAGAAATCATGGGTATCGGTCCTAAAGAAGCCATCCCCGCAGCATGCCGTGCCGCTGGCATCACGCAAGACCAGATCGACTGGTTTGAATTGAATGAAGCCTTTGCTGCACAATCCCTGGCCGTGGTACAAGACCTGGGTCTGGACCCATCCAAGGTCAACCCTATGGGCGGCGCGATTGCCCTGGGCCATCCACTGGGTGCAACTGGTGCGATCCGTTCTGCAACGACTATCCATGCCCTGCATCGCAACAACCTCAAATACGGCATGGTCACCATGTGCGTAGGTACAGGTATGGGCGCTGCCGGTATTTTTGAACGCATGTAAGCTGCTTGCCTGAGCAAAAAACAACCGCGCAGACTGTATTTTCTGCGCGGTTTTTTTTAAGCGGCCGAGTCTGAAGGAGCCATGATGGAGACGGTACAAATTATCACTGCTGACGGCACGGCGCTGACAGCAAAAAAATTCACCCCCGCAAGCACAATAAAATCAGTCGTCGTCATGCCCGCGGCCATGGGCGTGAAGCAGAATTTTTATGAGCCCTTTGCCGAATTTCTGGCAGAGAATGGTATTGCCGTCCTGAGTTTTGATTACCGCGGCATGGGAGAATCCGTCCCTGCACAATTCCGTCATTCATTACGTGGCTTCGATGCCGACATCCTGATCTGGGCAGAGCGTGACTACAATGCTGCCCTGAAAACTGCCAAGGAATGGCAGCCTGATGTACCCCTGCTCATCGTCGGACACTCCCTCGGCGGACAATTGCCTGGCCTGGTACCTGACAATCATCTCATTGACGGCATGCTGACAGTCGGTTGCGGCAGTGGCTACTGGCGTGATAATTCACCTCAGCTGAAACGCTTTGTCTGGCTCATGTGGTATTTCCTTGTACCTTTGTATACCCGCATCTGGGGTTACTTCCCCGGTAAAAAAATGCGCAAGGTCGGTGATTTGCCCAAGGGTGTGATTTATCAATGGTCACGCTGGTGCCGTAGCCCTGAATATTTTGTGGAGAAAGACGGCAGCCCCATGCAAACCGGTCACCATAAAATCCACAAGCCCATACTCTGCATGAGCTTTACCGACGATGAAATGATGAGCCGCCGCAGCATAGACAGCATGCATGACTATTACAGCAATGCCAGGGTCGAGCGCCGTTATATCAATCCTAAAGATGTCGATGCCAGACGCATAGGCCATTTCGGCTTCTTTCGTCCACAGTTCCGCAACACACTTTGGCAGCAAGCCTTACAATGGCTGAACACTGCACCACAATCTACTTGATCAATAAAAAAGAGACTACACAATGGATATCCTGACCCACAAAGAAAACGGAATTTTGACGATTAACTTCAATCGTCCAGAAAAGAAAAACGCCATCACCCAGGCCATGTACCAGGCCATGGCAGATGCACTGCGTGATGCAGAAACAGACGTGACAGTACGCGCCATTCTCATCACCGGCAAGCCAGAAATTTTCACCGCCGGTAATGATCTTGAAGACTTCATGAAAAATGCCCGCAGCCTGGCCGAGCCAGAAGCCGTGCCACCTGTCTATCAATTCATGCAGGCGTTGAATGAATCAGGCAAGCCTGTAATAGCCGCCGTCTCCGGCGCTGCAGTCGGCATAGGCACCACGCTGCTGATGCATTGCGACATGATTTACCTTGCCGAGAATGCCAAACTCTCCATGCCATTTACCCAGCTAGGCTTGTGCCCTGAATTTGCTTCCAGCATGATATTCCAGCAAATCGTCGGCTACCAGCGCGCCGCAGAAAAACTCATGCTGGGCGAAGCCTTCAGCGCTGCCGAAGCCTTTGAAATGGGCTTCGTCAATAAAGTCTTGCCGCTCGAAGAACTGCTGCCTTACGCCCAGCAACAAGCCGCCAAACTCGCGGCATTGCCAGCTGCATCAATACGTGCCACCAAGCGTCTGATGAAAGGCAACCAGCCAGCCGCCATCAGCACCAAGATGGCAGAAGAAAACAAGTACTTCTCTGCCATGCTGAATGCACCTGAAGCCAAGGAAGCGTTCATGGCTTTCTTCCAGAAGCGCAAACCGGACTTTAGTCAGTTTAATTAATTTTACTTATATTTTTATGGTTCTTCGAAGTGCCTGCATGCTATGCAGGCATTTTTTTGTCTTCATGCCTAAGTATTTTTGCGCTTTGTTATGAGTTGGGGCATATTTAAAAAATCATAGATATCATGCAAAGTCGATCGATCACCACTGCTGGAGGCTACTGGACAGATGAACCTCCTATGTTGATTCGCACTGAAAATGGCACCACTTTACTGGATAATTTGCATCTATTGTGACCCACGTTTAGCACACAATCTTACTTATCTTGATGAGTAGGGAGCAGGAGTGATTGACGTGGCATTTCCAGGTATTATTCGACGCTGGCACATTCGTGACCAGATCCCATTACGAAAGATCGCCAGACGACTGGGTATCTTCCGCAACACTGTCCGGCGCTATTTGCGCTCTGAAGCCACAGAGCCAACCTATGCGGAACGACAAACAACCAGTGCGATCGACAAATATGCATTACAGCTTTCAAGTTGGCTTAAAACTGACGCAGGTAAAAATCGGAAACAACGACGCAGCTTGAAACAGCTTCATCTGGATCTGAAAGAACTGGGATTTGAACAGGAGTATGACTGGGTGGCAGTCTTCGCTGACTTGGATATTCTGTGAGTTTTTAGAATTTGGTTCCGATACATGGAATGAAGCGAATTGTCACTGATCAAACGGCACTAAAAAATTAACCTTTTGCCACTTGCAATAATAGCTAACTTAAATAATAATAAGTTGTCAATTTTTAATCGATGCTAAAAAAGTAGTCGCACTGTCCAGGCGTCAACGTCAACGCTTTGCAGATTGGAACATTACTCAGTATTTCGGCACAACTTGGTCAGACTATTGCCTTGAAATATACCATCGAGGGAACGACAGTTGTTCAATCATCTCTGCCAATCTAGCCGGATGCATCGGCCTAAGCTTCCAAGAAATTGAATAAGAGAATCAATCTGTCAACCCTAATACCTTTATGATCATAGACAGCAGCCTCCAGCAAACCACTTCGGAGCAATTTATGGCAAACAATCTTGTTTCTATTTCTGTCGCAAATTACAGTTCATTTGGCGTAATTCAAATTACGCAGAACAATACCGTAATGGGTACTGTATCCGCTGCGCAGTCTTCCATTATCCCAACCATTGGCACTGTCAATGTTACGCCAGGTGTTGCGATTTCTATTCAGGGCGCTCCGAATTACTACAATGTTTGCGATGTTGCCGCGGAAAATGTGGTGGCCGGCCTCTTCATCCAGACCAATGTATCGTGGGGCAACAACGCCTGTCCGTGTGACAGCGTGCAAAGTCAATGGCCCTCAAATTGGCCGACACTGTTCACTGGCAGTGTGTGCGGCGATGAGGGTACCGTCGGGTGTACGCAAAATACTCCAGACGGAAAGCCAGGTGGCACATGCAACCCCGACTGGTTGCAATATACCACGACTACCGCCAATAGCATCGCCATCAACGCGGGCGACGACTGCCGCACCATCTGCACCAATAATTTATGCAACTTCCTCCTGGGAACCGGTGGAGTTACCCAGATCACCTTCGACTTCGAGGTGGTCAACTACACCATGTCGGACGGCAACGCCATTTGGCTTGCATTCTGGATATATTGCAAGGATTGGCAGAATACCCAGGAAGTCGATTTCATTGAAAGCCGGTGGGGACCTGGCGATGGGTTGAATAGCAATTTTGCTGGGCAAGGCGATCAGGTCGTCATCTATCCTGGCAGTGCAACTGAACCTTGGACAGGTTCCATCACCGCAAACTTTTCCACCAATTCCGATGGCACGATTGCGGTCAGCGTCTCCAACAGCGTCAACACTAACATAGGCACGGCGACATTGGCAGGGCCCACCGGCTCTGAAACAGGCTATTTCTTTGTACTGAATACCTGCCCCACCGATCAGCCTGATTGTACTATCACGATTTCTAGTCTTAACGTGGTTGGCACTTGGCAGGGAACTACCTGATGCTGTCCGCCGTAGTGCCATCATCCCTCGCCCAGGTTGTAGAGTAGCTCGGGCAGCATGCGAGATCGTTTAGCGCGGTCATGGTGCGCTGGCATTGGCGATTCTCGCGTTTTTTGCATCAGAGTGGCAAGTTGACTAGCGCTATACAAATCATCACACTAAGACCCGTGCGACTTATAGCTTATGACCACTCCTCCATCACCCATTGCTTCCGAGTTTGCTAAGGTCGAAGAGGCCGAGGCTTACGATGCTTGGTTTCTTGGCAAAGTACAAAAGTTCCTGCACAACCCGAGCCTAGGTATCCACCAAGTCGACTTCATGGTAAAGATGCAAGCAATCATCTATGCATTGAAAAAAAGCGTCAAGTTCATTATGAAGAAAAACCTCGCAAGTCCTGTTGCCTTGAAGGCGCAGTTGTTTCAGTGGAGATGGATGATCGGCGCGCTTTTGGGTGGTTTCTCGGGGCTGGTGCACGCTGTTGATGCGAACCACCACGCCGAGATTTTCTTGCAGAGTGGTCACGGTGGCAGTGCGATGGAGGACGCTCGGTTTGTAGACACTGATCGCTACCTGATTTCGGCCGGTAGAGACGGAAAAGCTGTGCTCTGAGACGCCATCTCGATGCGCGAGATCCGCGCAGTTGCAATGCATCGGTTCAAAATAAGAGCACTCGGCACAACGCCACACTCTGACGTCGTTGCGACCGGCGACGTGGAAGGGTATGTCTGCATAACGACCGTTAGCGCACCCATGTGCACATCGCCACGTCGAGTCTCCGAGGATTCTATAGACGTGATCGAAATCTCATCCTCAGGTAGGCTAGTGGTTGCCGCCGACGGAGCCGGGCAGCTCAAAGCATTCGAGCATCCCGCAGGACGATTGCGATGGTCGGTCAACACTGGCCATCGGGAAGGTGGTGTCCGCGCCATTTCGATCGGACCTCATGGGCAGCCCATCCGGACATACGGCTGGGACGGCGTGACAAAGGTTTGGGACGCTAGCAATGGCCGCCTGTTGCATACCTCCGCAGTCCGCGATGGAAGTGCTGCAGCGACGTCAGCAGACGGCCAGAATAGTGTATTTCAGGACAGCTTCGAGACGCTGACCGCAGCTATCGGACGGCGGCCCAAACGAACTATCCCAATTCGCGACGCGACCGACCGACTGGGGGAGCTGGCCGTCTCCCCTGACGGCGAGGCCATTGCCTACTACGTGCTAGACGTCCGCAACTCACACACCGTGGAACTCGTATCGGGCCCGGGTTTTAGCAGTATGAAACGCCTTTCAACCCTTCCCGGTCCAGTACAATCCATTCGCTTCTCGGCAAGCGGTGACCGCATAGTGATCACTCAGGAATCGCGGGCCATAGTCTATCGAACGAGCGATCAGAAGCCGCTTGCCGTTTTGTCCGCAGCGGGCTCCTATGTGCGACATTTGGCGCAATCCGAGGATGGTCGAATCACATACGTCAGCTCCGACGGAATCGGCCTGTGGCGGAAACGTCCGCGTCTGGGATGTTATGAGCGGCCACACGAGAATCGCGTTCCGCACGACGGAAGACATTCTAGGGCCATTGGAGTTCGCGGCGGATTCGACGCGACTACTGGTCGGCAGCGGTCGAACTCTGTCTGTGGCACTTTACGCGTCCTTAATTCACCAGGAAGCGCCGTGCCGAGTACGCTTGCGCATTGATATAGGGAGGTACTCCGTCGATCAGGTCCGCCAGTAGGCGCGCGCTGGCTGGGCCGAGGGTAAAGCCTTGATGGCCATGCCCGAAGTTGAACCACAGATTGGCGTGCTGGCCAGCGTCACCGATGATGGGCAGCATGTCGGCGACACAGGGGCGACTTCCCATCCACGGCGTGGACTCAACAGGTGCGCCAAGGTCCAGCAACTGGCGGGCTGATTGCTCTGCCAGTGTCAATTGGCGTGGCGTTGGACGTGCATCAATGCGGGCGATTTCTGCGCCTGTTGTAACGCGTAGTCCACGGACTTGCGATGACATGACATAGCCCCGTTCCGCGTCCAGGGTGGGGACCATGACCTGGCCCCCACCTGTGTAGTGGCGATGGTAGCCACGCTTGACGAACAATGGCAGGCGATAGCCAAGGCGCCGGGTAAGGGTTTCTGCCCAAGGGCCTAGCGCCACTACCGCATGCTCGGCATGAATACTGCCTTCGTTACTGTCGACTTGCCAGCCAGCGCCATGCTGGCGCAATGTCAGGCCATCGCCTTGTATGAAACGCCCGCCCTGTTGTCTGAACAGGTTGGCATAGCGTTCCACCAGCTTGCCAGGGTCAGACACGCTCCATGAGTCCAGCCAGTGTACTGCACCTGCAAGCGAAGTGCGAAAAGCCGGTTCTGCGCGTGCAAGTTCAGTACTGTCAAGTGCACGATAAGCTATGCCATACTGGCGTTCAAGGCGGGCGGCATCCTGTAGTGCTGCAGAAAATGGCATGCTGCTGCGGAATGCGATGCGCAAACCTTCGCGCTGCACCAGCGTGTCCGCATCAGCCATTGTCACCAGGCGGGCATGCTCGCTGGTAGCATGTGCGATAAGTGCCGCGTAATCGCGGCTGATGAATGCATGGCGACCAGGTGCTGAGGCACGCCAGTATTGCCACAGGCGCGGCAGCATGGCCAGCACGGCAGTTGGGTGATAGCTGACGCTGGGGTCGCGGCCAAGTGCCGCAGCCAACAGAAACCCTAGCTTGCGCGGCATGGAATAAGGTTCCACTGCTTCGCGCTGGATCACGCCTGCGTTGCCGTAGGAGGTTTCTTCGCCTGGCATGCGACGGTCCAGCAAACTCACGGTATGCCCACGCAAGGCCAGTTCGAACGCCGTGCAGGTGCCCACCATACCTGCGCCTATTACCAGAATCTCGCGTTTCGTCATCGTGTCGTGCCCAAATACGCCTTGTCTTCGGCAACTACGGTAATTTCTACCCGGGCTCCAGGCAGCACCAGAGGCGCGACCACGGTAGTGCGGACAGGATAAGGGGCGGCGAAGTGCTTCTGGTAAGTGGCATTAAAGACGGCGAAGTCGTCAGCATCAGTCAGGTAGGCGGTGACCTGGATAATATCCTGCACGCCGAGATCAACGCTGGACAATGTCCTGCCAATACGTTCCATTGTCAGGTGTGTCTGGGCTTCGATACCAGGGGGAATACTGCCGTCTGTATCCAGCGGAAGCTCACCGGACAAAAAGACAAGATGGCCGCTACGACGGCATTTGGAGAAGGGCAGTTGATTGGTGTTCATGTCTTCCTTGTACACTAATTAATGTCCAGTATTGTTGTAATAGTATCTGTTACTGTGTCTGCCCTTTTCTTAATTCAGAGCAGCGACACCCTTTGACTGCAATTTTAAGCAATCTGGGTCAGGCTAGCACCAGATCATGCAGGCCATGCCGGCATTCAAGTCAATTCCGGGGCAGGATTGGCAAGTGCCGGAAAGTATGTTTTGCCACGTCGGCGGTAGGGCAGATGGGCGAAGTCCATCGACAAAGCTGCTCCTGTCTCTATCACATGACAATTGGTGGATAATCTCGAAAACTCAGTGTAGTAGTGGTGGCTGGATTTGACGGCAATCACGCTGGCTTCGTGCAATGGCACCCCCAGGCCAGTGAAGGCTGTGGGTGACAGGGTTTGTTGTCGCCGACTGATGAGCACGATATCCACTGCACCGCAGCGCACCCAGGCGGCCCGTCCAAGCGGGTCGGTCAAGGTGCCAATTTGCTGGCTATGTTGCAAGCTGAGGCCGCGTACGGTCAGCGTAAGCTGCAGTGGGGTGCCAGAGGCAGGGCTGACCTTGCCACCTATGGCCAGCTCAATGACAGCGCCTACGCCTGCCTGATGACAGGCATCAACGGCAGCCGGGTCCCATAGCATGCCAAAAGCACAGCGCAGTGTTGGCCGGAGCAATAATTCGGAGAGCAGGCCGGTATGGTCGCAGGGCGCACCACCGCCCGGGTTGTCGCCGGCATCAGCCAGAATTACCGGGAACGGACCGGCAGGTGAGGGATCAAGCACTTGCGCAGCGCTTTCCAGGTGTGGCAACAGTTCATGGCGAGCCTGGTACAAGGCTCGTGCCAGTTCCTGCGCAGTGTATGCAGCAGCAATGCGGTCGCGATCTGCCACCACCAGCACCTTGGTGCCAGCATCCGGCACATCGCCCCAGGGAAATCCGTGGACATAACTTGCAGACAGTATGCCTGGTTGGCGTTCGGCATCAGCCAGGGCATCAACCAGGCTGCGCATAGGCTGTGCCGTGGTGGGATAAAAACCGACCATGGCACAGTCAACGACTTCCATGACTGGGCTTGTCGCACCTGTTGCTGCTGCCCGGCATAGCTCGAAAAGTTCGACTGCACGCTCTCTATAATCAGTATGCGGATATTCGCGCATCAGAATAATGATATCGGCTTCATTGGTCATGGCAGGGGTCATGTGACAATGGGGATCAAGCTTAACGCCGATAATGCAATCAGGGCCGGTGCGGGCACGTACCGCTGCGATCAGGTCACCTTCACAATCGTCGACGCCGTCGGCCACCATGGCACCGTGCAGTAACAGCAGCACCATGTCGACAGGCATGGCAAGTTCGAGTGCAGCCAGGATGTCGCTGCGTAATTTCTGATACGCTTCTGCTTCTACAATACCGGCAGGCTGTGCTATGGCGTAAAGTCCTTCATGCACAGTGTCGCCGTTCTCGTTTGCCAGCCGACGCCATTGCTGCAGCACGGGGCCGACGGACCCAAGCGCATCGTCGGCGACCGGGCCGCGTACGATCCCCAGTTCCTCAAAGGACTGTAGCGTGGTGGGAAAAGCGGAAAAGGTATTGGTTTCTGTGAACAGGGCAGATGTAAAGATGTTCATGCTTGGTATTCCTTGTTTGATTGAGTACCCTTGCGCACTGCCAGCAGCATCAATGCCAGCAACGCCAATAGCGCAGCCAGCAGGGCCGCGGCAGGCACCCCGACAAATAAGGTAGCCAGCCTTTGCAGCGCAGCAGGTGCCGGTGTGCCTTGCAGCGACCCCACCCATTCAAGGCCAAAACCCACCGCGATACCACCCAGGGACTGGCCCAGTTTTTCGGCAGAAAACAGGATGCCCAGATACAATCCCAGACTCTCACCCTGGCTTGATGAACTGGTCGCCGCTTCGATGGCCAGTGTTGAAATCAGCACCGTCAGTACACCAAAGGAAAAGCCAAACAACAAGCCACCAGCGATCATCGCGCCATTCTCACGTGGCCCGGCGGCAAACCAGATGCTACCTACGAAAGCCAGCAGCAGCGCCACGGTCAGGACGGTGTTGGGACGAAAGCGGCGTGCCAGCGTCGGTGCGACCGATACACCAGCCAGCAGCGCGACAAAAATCGGCGTTAGCAGTGCCGACAGGTTTTGCGGCCCGGCTTTGAGCAGGTGCTGGTTGGCATAAGGCAGAGCGGCAAACAAGGCAGTAGAACCAGCTCCCAGTGTGATCAGGATAAGCACGACGCAGTAGAACCTGCGGTTGCGCAGGGTATGCTGCAAAGCCAGCCGCAATGGTACGGTAGCTTTGGCTTCCATGCCGGTACGCAGGGGAATGCGGCGCACCGCCAGCCAGCACAGTCCCAGTGCCAGAAGAGCCGCACAGGCAAGTATGGCCGCCATGCCCAGGTAGCCGGTGCTGCCAGCCCCCATGGCGGCCACTAGTTGCGGGGCAAGTATGGAAACCAGCAGGCCGGCAAATGTCTGTCCCAGTGCACGTGCCGCCATCAGTGTGCTGCGACCGGCCATGGTGTCGGTAATGTCTCCGGCCAATGCGGTATGCGCCACCGAAAAAACCGTCAGCAGCAATGATTGCGCCACCAGCAGCACGCCGATCAGGAAAGCCCGCAATGACAATGCCAGACTATCAAACGGGATAAACAGCAGTATCAGCAACACTGGCAATAGCAAGGTTGTGAAGGCCAGAAGTGCGCCACGGCTACCAAGCCGGTGTGCCCAGCTATCTGTGCGCCGCCCTATCCACGGATCGAGTAGCACGTCACTTACTTTGGGGATGGCCAGCAGCACGCCTGCCAGTGCAGGGGGCACATGGGCGAATTCCGTCAGATAAAACAGGAACATGAGAGGTACAACGCCAGAACTCAGCGTAGAACCAAATGTCCCTGCGCCAAAGGCGGCCGTCAGCGAACGTGTTGGCAAGGACGTGTCAGCCATGTACAGGGCACTCCTGCAGACGCAACTGGCGGGTGCGCGAAGTGTCCAGCACCAGTTCGCGCTGGCCTGCTGCACCTTTCCCCAGTCGCAGCGTGCCAAACATGGGCAGGTGTGGATCACGGCTGATCAACAGACAAACATCTTCGCGCAAAGGCTGCAGGTTAAACACATTGCGGCCATACAGCCCGGCGATGCGCAGCAAGCCTTGCTCACTGTCTTTGGCCGCATTTTCTACCACCTTTTCCACCACAACATCAGCCCCCATTTCGTCACAGCGCCAGTTGCCGGAAAACGGGGTGATGATGCTGGCAGCCTTGACCGGCGCGGCGACGCGTTCGCAAAGATGGGTCGTCCCCTGTTCGATGACCTTGATGCCGGTGACACTGCCGCTGGCATCCAGACTTGCCTCGATCTCCAGCACAAGGATAGACAACAGGTTGACGCGCAGCTTGTTGTGCTCAGCCTGCAGCAACGGCAGCGGCATGCCAAAGTTGATCAGAAACAGGCTGTCATCGCGTCTTTCTATGGCAAAGTAGCGGCCGCTGCTGGCACAGTAATAATCACCCCCCAGGCTTTCCACCAGTTGCGGATCAGCGGGCAGGGCATCGGCCGTCAATTCATCTTCCAGCAAGCTGAACAGCAGTTTTTGCGCAATATCGGGCGCGCCGAGGTCACTGCGGTTGGTCATCACGATGACTCCGATGCCGTGCTCCGGCGCAGCCAGCATCTGGCAAGAGCCACCAACCACACCACCGGCATGGTGCAGCACCGGAATGCCGCGCCAGCTTTCCTGTATCAAGCCATAACCGTAAGGGTTGACGTAGCCATTCGACAAGCGGGTTGGCATCAACATTTCGTCGGACACGGCACGCGACCACAGGCTCGGTGAAACCAGGTGATGCAGCCAGCGCTGCATGTCATCAAGCGTTGAAGCGATGCCACCCTCTCCCAGGATGACGGAGGGGAACTGACTTTTCGTGAAGTTGCCAGCGGGATGGGCAAGATGCGTCGTGGCGCTGCCGGACAAGGGGTCCAGGTCTGTGGCCCACAGGCTGGTGTCATACAGGGACAGCGGCTGGAACAGATAGTCATGCATGGCCTGTGCCAGTGGCATGTCAAGTACGCGCTCTATCACCATGGACAACAAGCGATAGCCGCCGTTGTTGTAGATGAATTGCGCGTTTGGCTCGAAGTTTTCCTCCTGCTGGCGGCACTGATAATCAAAGGCAGCCTCGGCTGGCACCACCGTCAGGCCGTTCGACAACAGCGACAAATCCAGATAGTCGCGCATGCCGCCTGTATGGGTCATCAACTGCCGTATGGTACGGCTACCCTGTGATTCCGGCAGCTCTGGCAACCAGCGGGCAACGGGATCATCTATGGACAGTTTACCTTCATCACGCAACATCAGCGCCAGCGCGCAGCAGAAATGTTTGGTCGTCGACCCTATCCGCATTTTGGTGGTGGGGGTGTTTACCAGTCCTGAGTCCAGACTGGCCAGACCATAGCCGCGCCGCAGCAGCGTCGTGCCGTTGCGCTGCACGCTGACAACCACGCCAGGGCTGGCATTGGTGGCAAAGCTGGACATCACGGCTTCAAGTTTTTGTGTTTCATTATTGGTCATGTCGGTCTCTTTCATTATAAAATAAATAAACAATCATTTTTTTTACTTATGCCTAAGCGTGATCCCAGCCATATGGCCGCTGTACGCCAGCAAATCCTCACCGCCGCACGCGCGGTTTTCGAACGCAAGGGACTGTATGAAGCATCGGTAAGTGACGTCAGCAAGGAAGCCGGTTTGTCGGTAGGTTCGCTGTATGTCCATTTCCGCTCCAAAGAGGCGATCCTGCTTGCACTGATAGAGTCGGCGGAGGTGCATAGCGCACCGCTGGCCGCCTGCAATAGCACCGCAGACTTGCTGGCCTTTGTCATTGCCATCCTGCGGCAGCAAGAAATTCCCGACACGGCGGGGCAGGCAGCGCGCACCTCGCTGGAAGTCGCCGCGATTGCCCGTCGCAGCCCGGAAGTGCAGGCCGTGGTGATCAGGAACTTTGAACAATCGCGTGCTGCCCTGTACGATGCGGTGCTGCGCCTGGGGAACCAGGCCGGTCTGTGCCAGCGCGACGAGGTGAATGCCATCGCTGAGAGCCTGTTGTCTATCCTCATTTCTGCCCAGGCCCAGATGCTGATTGGTGTACCGCTGGTCATCGAGGCAAAAATCGCGGCGGCGCACATGTTGATTACGCGCTTGCATGCTGAGCCTGCGGGTAAGTAGTCAACAGCGCCGGTGTTGCTGATTTGGCTGATGTGGCTGATGTTGCTGAGGCGGCCGGGGCGGCCAAGGTATAAGCCCCGGCATCAAAATCAATACAGCCATCAAGGTAGCGGGCTGAGGGCTGGTTATCGGTGGCCATCAGCAAGGGTGCATCAAGGTCAACCAGATCGGCCTCTTGCGCAACAATGAAGGCTGGCAGTAGCGCCATTGAGCGCCCTCCCATGCAGCCGACCATGACACGCATGCCCAGCCGCCTTGCCGCTGACGCCAGCGGCAGTGCGGCAGTCAGTCCGCCGCATTTATCCAGCTTGATATTGACGACCTGATAGCGCTGCGCGACCTGCTCGAGTTCGTCTTGTGTCTGTAGCGATTCATCTGCTGCCAGGGGGATAGGCGAACGGTAGTGATCCAGTGCTGCATCCTGTTTTGCAGGCAAAGGCTGCTCGATGAGTTCTACACGATGTTCGAGCAGCTTGCCCATGATGCCGTCGAGATGGGCCATCGTCCAGCCTTCGTTGGCATCCACCGACAGGCTGACATCGGGCCGCGCCTTGCGCACCGCGGCTACCCGTACCGCATCGTCGCTACTGCCGTCGAGCTTGAGCTTCAAGGCACGGGCAGCCGGATAGCTTATTGCCATTGCAGCCATTGCCGCAGGGGTGTCAGCACCCAGGGTGACCATGGTGACTCTGGCCCGTGGTGCGGGCTGGTGTGCCAGCCGGTATACCGGCATACCGCGCAGCCCAGCCTCAAGTTGCCAGAGTATCCAGTCCAGCGCATTGCGGGCACCGCCCACCGGCATCTGCTGCACACTTTGCCACATGCCAGCCAGGTCGCATGGCATGTCTGGCAGGCTGGCCAGTATTTGCTTTTGCATGGTCGCTCCGGATTCACCGCGATAAAACACCCCGGCTGCTTCGGCTTCTGCAGCCCAGCCGCGATAACGGGCCGAGACCCGCAACACCTGCTGGCCAGCCAGCGTGCGGCCAGCAATCGATAAAGGCTGGCGCAAGGCAACCTGCTCTGTGAAAGTAGAGATCAACATAGGGATACTCCGCTCAATAGAAGGCATAAGACACTTGCACACCCAGCGTACGTGGAGGCACCAGGTTGACGCGGGCAGGCGCACCCAGCGTGCTCAGGCTGGTGTCAGCCGATGTCTGGCCACGCTGGTCGAACACATTGCGTAAGAAAAAACCAAGATTGCTGCTGCCAAACTCCAGTCCACCGCGCAAATCCAGCACCGTATAGGCCGGCAAGCGGTACGGCAGCATGGAGCGTGACTGCTGGAAGCTATTCCAGCGCTCGCCCGTATAGCGTAAAGAGGCGCCCAGATAGCCATGTTTGCCATCAATAGAAAAATCGCGCTCCACTTGCAACGCCCCTGCCACCCTGGCCGTGTCAGGCAGACGTTCACCGGCTTTACCACCCAGGCTGGGGTTATCGTCCTGCAGTTCGGCATTGATCAGGCTGAGTGCCGCAGCAATCCTGACGCCTTCTATCGGTCTGGCACGCAGGGTGGCCTCAATACCACGCGAGCGCGCCCGCCCGGCATTGCCAATACCAGAAAAACCGGCATAAGCTGTAAACACCTGCATGTCTTTCCAGTTGATCTGGTATAGCGCCAGTTCTGCCGACACCTTGCCCGGCAGTAGATCGCCTTTCCAGCCAGCCTCATAACTCCACAAAGAGTCCGATGCATAGGAAGACTGGTTGAGTGGCTCGCCATTAATCGGATTGCGCACAACAGGCAGCGGACCGCCAGGGCGATATCCGCTAGCTGCCCGAAGATAGAGGGCCTGGCCTGCGGCTGGACGCCAGCGTGCCGTCGCCATCCACGTCGTCACGTCTTCGGTCGAATCGGCTGCCGGTTGCGGGGCAGGTGCGAACAAGCCATCAAAGCGCTGCTCCAGTTGCTGGTTATTACGGCTGCGGCGCACGCCCAGCGTCATGTCAGTATGCTCATTGATAAAATAAGTGGCAGTACCAAAGGCAGCAAGCTCACGGAAGCTGGAAGGAAACCGCGCATCCGCCAATAGCGGTGGAACAGCTTGCAACTGCTGGTTGTAGGCTTGCAAATACTGTGACTTGTAACCCTCTTCTTTCGTATAGAAAGCACCCACCAGCCATTCCAGCGAGCGGCTGCGCGGCGAGGTCAGCCGCAATTCCTGCGTGAATTTTCGAGTCAAAAAGCTGTAGTCCAGCCCGTAGCCAGCCGCATTGATCCCCAATGGTGCCAGGTAAGGCAGATACAGCGCGGAAGGATCAGCCCGCCCATCATTGCGGGAACGCTGCCAGCCGCTGATCGCATCCAGGCTTGCCCAGTTCAGGTCTGCCTTGACGGCCAGCGACACCAGCTCATTGTTTATTTTGACAGGCTCGCTCAAGAACAGGCGCTTCGTTGCGCGGCCATCTATGGGCTCACCGCTGGCCAGGCTGACATCTTCCGTCGATGAACCGTCGCGCTGTTGTTTTTGAGACAGCGCGGTCAGCCGCAGCGACAGATTCTTTGCTGGTGTCAGCAGCAAGGCCACCCGGGCACCATCAATCTTTGCGCCATCGACGATACGGTTGCCGTGATTATTATCGCGTACCAAACCACCTTCCTCACGCTGATACAGCGTGGCGCGCAGCGCTGCCTTGCCATCTTGCAGCGGCAAATTCAATACCGCGCGCGCTACATGGCTCAACTTGCCATTCCTGCTGCCTGACAATTCTGTCGTGATATTGGCCAGGCGTTCAGCAGGATCGGGCTCGGCGGCGACATATTTAATCAGCCCCCCCATGGCACCGGCAC
This sequence comes from Undibacterium pigrum, assembly GCF_003201815.1. GTDB lineage: Bacteria > Pseudomonadota > Gammaproteobacteria > Burkholderiales > Burkholderiaceae_D > Undibacterium > Undibacterium pigrum. The sequence continues at coordinate 399,547 of NZ_QJKB01000003.1, read as the reverse complement.
CATATAAAGTACCTTGCGGGCCACGCAATACTTCGGCCGCGGCCAGGTCAAACAAACCAAGATCGAGTGCGCTGGAACCGCCACCCGCATAACCGGAACTGGAACCGAAAGGCACATCGTCTATATACATGCTGACCGTTGCGCCAACTTGTGCCCCGGTAGAAATGCCGCGCATCGTCACCTGGCTTTGCCCGGACCCACTACCAGTTTCATTGTAATTGACGCCTGGCAGCAAAGCCGCCAGATCAGCCAGTGATTGATAACCGGAACGCTCCAGATATTCACCACGGACGACGTCGGCTGAGAGAGGAACTTCACGTGCGGGCTCGCGGCGACGCTGGGCCGTAACGACAACGGTTTCAACGGGCTCAGTAGACACCACGGGACGTGGACGCGGGTCTTGCGCCAAGGCACCGGGATGCGGGCTGCCTAGTACAGCGAGAATTGCGAGATAGAGGGGGCGGCCGCGGCGGAAAGAGTTCTTACGAGTTGCATTTTTATGCATCATTGTCTCCATAATGAATGAACGTTCATTTTTATTTATTATGGATATGGTGCGCACTCAAGGCAAGAAGAATTTGCAAGGTGTGGTAAAAGTGCTCGTTTTTTTTCCTGCCATGCAGGATTGTGTCTGTTTCCGCACAGAACGATATCGTGTCAGATCCCATACTGTAGAAAAACCTATTTACAGAAGCTGACCATGACTATCTTGAGCGAAACGCGCCCCAATGAAGAAACCGATGGTGTGCCACCACCACCCAGGAGGCGCCGTACTGCGTTCCTCTCACTTTCTGCATGGCGACAATTCCTTGAGGTCGCCAAACCTTACTGGCTGGGTGATGAATGGAAGAGAGCCTGGATACTCCTGGTGCTGCTGATCGTGTTAATGCTGTTTGAAACAAAGTTCGCAGTCATGCTCAACGATCAGGCTGGAGAAATGACTTCGGCACTGGCAGCAAAGGAAGGCGATCGTTTTTGGACATCCGTGCGAACCTGCCTGATGGTGCTGGCTTTTGCCGTGCCGACTTACGCTTTCTACTATTACATGCGTGATCTGTTCGCCAACCAGTGGAGACGCTGGCTCAGCGGGCGCTTTCTTGACGGCTATCTTAAAGATCGTAAATACTATGCACTGGGTGCCAATAGTGAACTCGACAACCCGGACCAGCGCATCAGCGAAGACATTAATACCTTTACAGGCAGGTCCATCAACTTCCTGCTCATTTTCCTGGGGTCAGCCATGCAACTGGTGGCGTTCAGTGCTGTGCTATGGTCGATATCGCATTTGCTGGTTGGCATATTGGTGGTGTATGCCCTTATCGGCACCGGTGCCGCGCTGTACGCATTCGGCAACCCCTTGATACACCTGAATTTCTGGCAACTACGACGCGAGGCTGACTTCCGTTACAGCCTGATGCGTGTACGCGAAAATGCTGAATCGATTGCCTTCTATCGCGGCGAAGCGCAGGAGCGCGCGCACATAGATAGCAAGCTTCACCGCGTCATCCAGAATTACGACAAGCTGATCAAGAAGCAGCGTTCTCTTAATCTGTATCAGCGCACGTTTAGCCAGCTCACTTTGGTGTTGCCGGTGGCTATACTTGCCCAGCAAGTCTTATCAGGCGAGCTGGAGGTAGGGCGTGCGACGCAGGCGGTCGGGGCATTTGCTGCCGTACTCGGCGCAGTGGGCGTGATCGTGGAAAACTTTGAAAGTCTCAGCCGCTTTGTGGCGGGCGTAGGCCGGTTACAGACATTGTCCGACCTGGTTTTGCCCAAGGCGAAACCTGAACCGGCAGTGGAAGTCGAGCCTGTGCGTATCCAGCTACGCCAAGGCACCCGGCTCGCGCTGGAATCAGTCACACTGCATCCGCCGCAATCGCAACGTGTGTTGATCAAGGAACTGAGTCTTGCATTACAGCCAGGTGAGGCACTGCTCATTACTGGCGACAGCGGTTGTGGTAAAAGCTCGCTATTGCGGGCGATTGCCGGCTTGTGGCACACCGGCAGCGGCCTCATCCATCATCCGCCGCTAGAGGATTTCTTCTTCCTGCCGCAGCAACCTTATTTGCAGATGGGTTCGCTGCGCAGCCAGCTGATCTATCCTGGCGCCGACTCAGAACTCAGCGACGAACAGTTGCTGGAGATTCTGGATCAGGTATATCTGCCGCAGCTGGCCGAGCGTGTCGGCGGGCTGTCTGCGGTGCAGGACTGGGAGAAGCTACTCTCCGTCGGCGAGCAACAACGCATGGCATTCGCCCGCATTTTGGTGCATGCGCCTGACATTGTCATTCTCGACGAAGCAACCAGCGCACTTGACAGTGGCAATGAGTCTGCTCTATATGCACGCCTGCGTGAGAGTGGCGTGACACTGATCAGTATCGCCCACCGGCCTGCCGTGTTAAAGCATCATACCCATGTTCTGCACTTGCTCGGGGATGGAGCATGGAAGTTGCATGAGGCGAGGGATTTCCAGTTTGACGCGGCATTGGTCGATGTTGGCGATGTGAGAGATGATAAAGCACAGCCTTCGTTTCAGGCTGAAGCAGCATAATGAACTAGTGTCATTTTAAGGTGCTGCCAGTTAACCGAAGCGTGTAACTCGCGAGCAACTTTCTTTTTTTGATCAGATTTGTTTTGCGGCTGTCAATTTAACGCTTACCCAATCACCAAACAGCATTATTCGAAAACATAGTGCTGCAAGCGATTGATTAATCAATGTGCAAATAATAAGCAATCTGCATTTGATAATTGCAATACTTGTAAGATGATCTCCTGTTTTTACCATGACATGAAAGCGCGATAGCGCACAGACGCACTCAGAAGCATGGCCTATTATCAACTTATGCGTCCAGCTTTCCTGGCGTAAATCCCCAAAGCGGCCAAGCCGTGTAAACCTTCAACCGACAGGCATGGGATACCTTAAAAGGCTCGCCATGATGTACGATTTACTGATCGCCAACCGGGCTGAGCTGGAGCGGCGATGTCGCGAAAAAGTGTCTGCCCGGCCAAACAGGTCGCCACCCAACAAACAGCAACTGGAACAAGGTATCCCTTTGTTTCTCGACCAACTCATACGCACCTTGCAAGCAGAATATAAAGGGAGAATGGCTGAGGCGCTGGCTGTGTCCGGTCCCCCGTCGGGTGAATCCGGCTACCATGCCGAACTGGGTGTAACAGCGGCAATTCACGGCGCTGATCTTTTGACCCTGGGCTACTCTATCAATGAGGTTGTGCATAATTATGGTGATCTTTGTCAGGCAGTATCGGATTTGTCAATTGATCTCAATCAGAAATTTGAGATCAGCGAGTTTCGCACTCTCAATCGTTGTCTGGACAATGGAATCGCGGATGCGGTAACCGCGTTTAGTGCTCAGCGTGATTTTGTGATCGCAGATGAGCAAGCTCTGGAAAGAAATGAGCGTTTGGTTTTTTTTGCACATGAGCTGCGTAATCATTTGAATACGGCAATGCTTGCGCTAGCGGCCATCAAGTCGGGCAATGTGGGCTTGACGGGCTCTACAGGGGGTGTCCTGGACCGCAGCCTGGTAGGACTTCAGCGCCTCATTGATCGTTCTCTCGCAGAAGTGCGGACAGGGCCGGGAATGGCTTTGCGCCGTTCTGTGTTCAGCCTGGCAAATTTTATCGGCGAGGTGAAATATTCGGCTTCCCTCGAAGCTGAAATGCTCAATTGCAGTTTTCACGTTGAGCAAACTCCTTCTCTGCTGATGATAGATGCCGATAAGGACCTGCTCTTTTCAGCTTTAGGAAATCTCTTGCAGAACGCTTTCAAATTTAGTGGTACGGATGGTGTCGTGACACTCAGTGTTGAAGCAAGAGCAGAGCGTATACGCATCAATGTTAAAGACAGCGGGCCAGGTCTGAGCGCGGACGCTGCGCGCGATATATTTCTACCGTTCACACAAAGCGGCACCAACAAAAGTGGCTTGGGACTTGGACTCTCCATAGCCCGACGCAGTGTCGAAGCAAATGATGGCTTGTTGACTGTGGAAAGCAAGCTGGGTGAAGGCTGCGTGTTCACCATAAACCTGCCTCGCCGAGTACTGCAATAGAGTGCATCGCTGACTGGAAGCAGGTTCTTTGTTCAGAGTATGGCAAGGGTGATAAAGACCTAAGTTTATCTCGCATGCCTTTTAACGCTATTCAATTTCTTTGTTAGAAAAGTAGGCATTATGGTACACCGCATTCTTATCCTTACAAGTAATTCTGATGATGCAAAGATATTGCAGGAGGCACTTCTTCATTCCAGGGATGGCCCCTTCCTGACGGAATGTCTCGACAGGCTTGATGCTGGCTTATCACGTTTGCATACAGGTGGCATCGATTTGATTTTAGTAGACTTATCACTTTCTGATAGTCAGGGAATTGCTACATTTAATGACTTGTTTGCAGCTTTTCCCAAGATACCAATCATGACCCTGAGTGCCGAGGAAGAAGAGGCTGCCGCTATTGAAGCGGTAAAACTTGGTGCACAGGGTTATCTGTCCAAAGGCTATTTCGTCAGTAGTCTGGTGCCTCAGTCATTGCGCAATATCATTTTGCGCAAGAATGTAGAAAAACAGCTCTACAAGGAGCAGGCACGTGCTGAAATCGTATTGAAATCAATCGGCGACGCGATAGTATGTACAGATATCAATGGAGAAATTGATTACCTGAACGCCGCAGCCGAGGAACTGACTGGTTGGTCGAAGACAGATGCATGCGGACAGCAGATAGAGAAAATCTTTAAAACAATCAACGGTGTAAGCAGGCAAGCTGACGTTAACACGGTAGAGCTGGTTTTGAAAAAAAATGAAATAGTAGATTTGCCTGCAAATACACTTTTGATCCGCAAAGACGGCAGCGAAGTTCACATCGAAGATTCAGCTTCACCCATTCATGATTACGATGGCCAGCTCGCTGGTGCAGTGATTGTGTTTCATGATGTCAGCATTGCCCAAGCAGTGACTGTCAAAATGACGCATCTGGCGCAGCATGATGCACTCACTAATTTGCCCAACAGGACGCTGTTAAACGATCGTATTGCACAGGCAATTAATCTCGCCAAAAGGAATGGTACACGACTGGCATTACTGTTTTTGGACCTCGATAATTTCAAGCATACAAATGACTCGCTTGGCCATGCTAGCGGCGATGCCTTGTTGAAATCTGTTGCACTGCGCCTGTCAGATTGCGTCCGTGGCTCAGATACTGTCAGCCGCTATGGCGGTGATGAATTTATTATTCTGCTGGTAGGTGGAAAATATGCAGAGGATGCTGCTCTCATCGCAGAAAAAATCAGAGTAGCACTGCTTCGCCCATTTCAGCATGAAGAAAGAGATTTATATGCAAAAGCCAGCATAGGCATAAGCCTCTATCCCAATGATGGTCAGAATGCAGAAACACTGATCAGTAGCGCAGATACTGCCATGTACTGTGCTAAGATTGAAGGGAGTAATAATTTCAAATTCTTCCGTAGCGATATGAAAAGCAAATAACTTCGTTTTAGCTTGCAGCTAAAAAATTTTCAGGAAAAGTGCTTCAGGAAATCTAATTTTTCCTGATCTGCTTCAGTTCTTGTCTTCCACAATCTTGCGCACTCTGGCTTCTTGCTCGCGCAGTTCCGGCGTGTAAGCTTCACCGAAATCTTCGCTGTCGAATAATTGTCTGATCTCGATCTCAGAATCTCCCGGCATGGGGTTGGGGCAGCGTTTTACCCATTCTATAGCTTGTTCAATAGAAGGCAGTTGCCAGATCCAGAAGCCTGCAACCAGCTCGCTGGTGGTCGAAAACGGGCCCTTGATTACGCTGCGTTTGCTTCCGGAAAATCCTACCCTTACCCCCTTGGATGAGGGATGCAAGCCTTCTCCACTCAGAAGGACACCAGCATTGGCGAGTTCTTCGTTGAACTTGCCCATCTCTGCCAGCATTTCTTCGCTGGGCATAACGCCAGCTTCAGAATCTTTAGTTGCTTTGACCATGATCAGAAATTTCATTATTCATCTCCTGATTTGAGTTGCTGCATGCTCATGCTGGTCTCCTGTTCATCCAGCAAGCATGGCGTGAGGAATGATGGGACTGCATTACATTGATGCTTACTTTTCTTCTGCGGCGACATTCACCATCCAGGGTACCCCAAAGCGATCGGTCACCATGCCGGACAGCGAAGTCCAGAAGGTTTTTGCCAGAGGCATTTGCACTTTTCCACCGTCGCTGAGGGCGGCAAACAAGCGTTGGGCATCGGCATCATCCCTGGCTTCAAGATTGAGAGTGAAACCCTTGAAATCTGGCTGGTCCAGGTTTTCAATGCCGTCGGTAGTCATGAGTATGGTATTGCCTATGCGAAAGGAGGCATGCATGATTTTATCGGGATCGGCGGATACCGTGCGCATGGCCGGGTCGGGACTGTCTTTCCAGCGCAGCATGATGATCACTTCTGCACCTAACGCGGTGGTATAAAACTGGATGGCTGCTTCGCTATGACCGCCAAAGGCCAGGATGGTTTCAACTTGCATGACAATTCCTATGTTGATTGAGTTGACAATGACCTGAAATGAGTTGTGGAGATGGTGGCTAATTGATGGACGTTAATTATAAGGTGGAAGCAGCTTGCACGAGTTGGCATTGCGAGACTGTGCGCGAGCTAACATAGCGCAATGGCTGGATACTTCTTTGTGCATGCCGTTCCGCCTTATATAAAAAATGCTATGCTGTACAAATTGCCTTCAACTCAGCCTGTCGCCATGCCTAGCGATCACATTGCCAATACCATTCATGACCATAAATTTCTCAGCGCGCCAGGTCAGTTGGGTGGCCTGATTGCTGCCCGTGACTGGTCGACAACATCGCTGGGCCCGATTTCTGGCTGGCCGCAAAGTCTGAAGACTGCGGTGAGCCTGATGCTCAGTTCGCGCCAGCCCATGTGGATAGGCTGGGGCGCAGACATCGTGTTTCTCTACAATGATGCCTATATTGATGTGCTGAGCCTGGCCAAGCACCCGCGGGCACTGGGTTTGCCTGCGGCTGAGATCTGGTCCGAGATATGGGACATCTGTGGCCCGCTGGCCGATCGTGTATTTGCTTACGGTGAAGCGACCAATGCAGACGATGTGCGCTTGTTCATGAACCGTGGCGATTTTCTGGAAGAGAATTTTTTCTCTTTTTCCTATAGTCCTATCCGCGACGAATCAGGTAATGTTGCGGGCTTGTTTTGCCCTAACCTGGATGTCACAGCCAAACACCTGAATGCGCGCCGCTTGCGCACACTGTCAGAAATAGCCACCCGTTCATTGTTGGAAAAAACTGTTGATGCTGCGGCCGACAGTGTGATCTCGACGCTGGCCAGTAATCCAGACGATATACCATTTGCATTGCTATATCTGAACCAGGCACAAGCGGGACAGCCAAATGCTACGGGATTGAAACTCTGGCAGGCAACCGGAGTAGCCGCCGATATTGTTCCGGACTTTGTCACACTATCTGAAGAAACTGCATCTCCTGTTACGACTAACGGAGCCAGTTTCCCGAAGGTGCTGGAAGATGCTCTGGCTGCCAGCTTGCGTACAGGCCAGCCTGGTGTGACAGACCTGCCATCGGCAGGAAGCTTGCCGGTCGGGTTGGCCAATTTGCCAGTACGTCAGGCGCTGGTACTGCCACTGATGGCATCGTCCAATATCGTTGGCGCTGTGGTACTGGGTGTCAGCCCGGTGCGCAAACTGGATCATGATTACCGCAGTTTTTTTGATCTGGTGGCAACCCAGTGCGGCAATGCCATACAGAATGCCCGTGCCAGCGAAGAAGAACGTCTGCGGCTGGATATGCTGGCAGAAATCGATAGAGCCAAGACCCAGTTTTTCAGTAATGTCAGTCATGAATTCCGCACGCCACTGACACTGATGCTGGCACCACTGGAAGAGGCACTCGAAGATGCCACCAGCCTGCCACCCGCCCAACGGCAACGCCTGGAGCTGATGCAGCGCAACGCAGTGCGCCTGCAAAAGCTGGTGAATACCCTGCTTGAATTTTCACGGGTGCAGGCAGGCCGTGCCCAGGCAGCATTTGAACCCACCGACCTGGCAGCGCTGACTTCCGACCTGGCCAGCAGCTTTCGCTCCACGGTAGAAAGTACAGGCATGCAATTGATCGTTGATTGCGCGCCATTATCCGCACCAGTCTATATCGATGTCAGCATGTGGGAAAAAATCATCCTCAACTTGCTTTCAAATGCCTTCAAGTTTACTTTTGAAGGTGCGATTACAGTGAGCATGCGCGAAGCACCATCGCAGGGAACTGTCACGGTGACGATTGCCGACAGCGGGATAGGCATTGCTGCCGATCAGTTGCCACGCCTGTTTGAACGTTTTCACAGGATAGAGAGTGCACGTTCCCGCACACATGAAGGAACAGGCATAGGCCTGGCGCTGGTGCATGACCTGGTGGCCTTGCAGAGTGGTGTAATCAAGGTTGACAGTGAACCAGGTCATGGCACGCGTTTCCATATCACTTTGCGCCTGGGTACGGCTCACCTTGATCCTGCCCAACTGCGGCCTTCGCAAGTGACATCCAATCATGCTACCAGTAAAGCCTATGTAGCCGAGGCTGCTGGCTGGCTGGGCGTGCCACTGTCGCCAACCCTGCCTGAGCCTGAAGTGCCACTGGCACCAGCAACATCAAGACTGTCAGGGCGCGTACTGATCGTCGACGACAATGCCGACATGCGCGACTATCTGCACCGTTTGTTGAAACCGCACTGGCATATCGAGCTTGTTGGCAATGGCGTGGAGGCACTGGCGGCAATAAAACTGCAGCGCCCGGACTTGATCGTCTCTGACGTCATGATGCCGCAACTTGATGGCTTTGGCCTGCTGGCTGCCTTGCGTGCCGATGCTGCGACGCATGAACTGCCCGTGCTGCTGCTCTCAGCCCGTGCAGGTGAAGAAGCGCGGCTCGAAGGTTTGCAGGCAGGTGCCAATGATTACCTGGTCAAACCATTTTCTGGTCGCGAACTGGTGGCTCGTATCGACGCATTACTGTTGCGCCAGCGCGTGCGCACCATAGAAACCAGTGCAACGCGGCGTATGCAAGCCATCTTTAGCCAGGCACCTGTGGGGATCGCCATCCTGCGCGGGCCAGAGCATGTATTCGAGCTGGCCAATGAACGCTATCAGGAACTGGTTGACCGTAGTACCTTGATAGGTCTGACCATACGGCAAGCATTGCCCGAGATAGAAGGCCAGCAGATATTTGAACTGCTCGATGCTGTTTATGAGACTGGCATACCTTATTTGGGGCGCTCAGTGCGGGTTGACATTATGCGCGGCAATCCTGCGCGACCAGTTGAATGCTACTTTGATTGTGTCTATCAGCCGCTTTGCGATGACCATGGCAATATCGAAGGGATCGCTGTGGTGGTGTTTGAAGTGACTGAACTGGCGAGTGCAAAACGGGCGGCTGAAGCAGCCAGCCTTGCCAAGGATGAATTCCTGGCCATGCTTGGTCACGAATTGCGCAACCCCCTGGCACCAATAGTCACGGCCTTGCAGCTGATGCGCTTACGTGGCGTTGATACTGCCAAGAAAGAGCGGGCGGTGATAGAGCGGCAAGTCCAGCATCTGGTGGCGCTGGTGGATGACTTGCTCGATGTTTCGCGGGTAACCCAGGGCAAGATAGAGCTGCGCAAGAAAGTCATTGAGCTTGGCGAAGTGGTCGCCAATGCGATTGAAACGATCAGCCCACTGATCGAGGGCAAGCTGCATCATCTGTCTGTTGATGTGGCAGCCAGCGGCTTGCCTGTGCAGGCAGACCCTGTGCGTTTGAGACAGGTAGTCGCCAACTTGCTGAGCAATGCTGCGAAATATACAGAGCAGGGCGGGCAACTGGGCATCTCTGCATGGCGTCAGGGTGAAGAAGTAATACTGACCGTCAGTGATAATGGCATAGGCATCAGCGCCACTACCTTGCCGACCATCTTCGATTTGTTTGTGCAAGAGCGCCAGGCCCTGAGCCGTTCGCAAGGTGGCCTGGGACTGGGCCTGGCAATTGCGCGCAGCATGATGGCCTTGCATGGCGGGAGTGTCGAGGCGCATAGCGATGGCCTTGGCTTGGGCAGTACATTCACACTACGTTTGCCTGCTTATGCGCAAATGGAGTCGACTACTGCTGAAGCTGTATCGGTTCCTGGCGTGGAAGCCGATATTGCCATGCATCAGGGCCTGAACATACTGATAGTCGATGACAACGAAGATGCCGCTCATGTCTTGCAAGACATGCTGGAAATACAGGGACATAGAGTAAAGGTAGTTCTCAATGGACCCGCCGCACTGCAACTCGCACCGGCATTTAAACCGCAAGTCTGCCTGCTCGATATTGGCCTGCCTGGCATGGATGGTTATGAACTGGCACAGCGCTTGCGCCAACTGCCAGGTGGTGACGGCTTGCGCCTGTTTGCCGTAACTGGCTATGGCCAGAGCGAAGACCGCCGCCGTGCGGCCGAGCATGGTTTTGACGAGCATTTCGTCAAGCCGCTGGACATCGCCAGGCTCAATGCCTTGCTGTGATGAGATTGTGCTGCCTTTGTCAGTTCGCAAATGTGTTGTGGCTGGAACTGCAGCACTGTTAACTGCTGCAAACGCACTGGTAGCGAAAGGTACTCCGTGGTTGCTGTGGCATATGATAAAAAGCCGTAATAAAAAGTGGATGTTCCACAATTTATTACGGCTGTACTCCTCACTGAGTTAATTCAGTGAATTTAACTAATCCTGCCAGCCCTTACTGCAAATTACGCATGCGCGCGCGCATGGGTTTCAGTACCAGGATGGCCATGATAGCGGCCAGTGCATTCATACCTGCTGCGATGTAAAACACTTCATGCCAGCCTTTATAGGCTTCGACTACGTAGACAGACAGTGGCACCAGCAGGGATGCCGTACCTTTGGCTGTATATAGCAAGCCAGCATTGGTCGTTGCAAATTTGCTGCCGAAAGTGTCGCCGCAAGTGGATGGGAAGAGGCTATAGATTTCACCCCAGCCAAAGAATACCAGTGCCGTCAGCAATACAAAGTACACAGGGTCTTTACCAAAGACACTGAGCGCCAATATGCCTACTGCCTCCAGTGCAAAAGCAATGAACATGGTATTTTCACGACCGATATTGTCAGACACCCAGCCAAAGAAGGGGCGGGTAATGCCATTGAATATGCGGTCCAGTGACAGCGCAAACGTCAGGGCTGGCAATGTAAAGCCGACCAGTGAGACTGGAATGTCAGCTATCTTGAAGTCTTTGGCGATAGGTGCCAGTTGTGCCGTTGCGACCAGGCCACCCGCTGCCATCATCACGAACATCAGATACATGACCCAGAAGACCGGTGTCTTGATCATTTGCTGCCAGGTGAAATCCACCTTGGTCTGGCGTACCTGAGCCTGTGGTGCAGCCTTGCTATCTTTAGGTGAGCTGAGCAGGAAGGACAGTAAAAATACCACCAGGCCCTGGCCAATACCAAAATACAGGAAGGCTGCTTCATAGCCGCTATTCTTGATCATCGCAGAAATTGGAATGATGGTCAGCGCCGACCCCATGCCAAATCCGGCTGCCGTCAGGCCTGCCGCAAATCCGCGCCTGTCCGGAAACCACTTGAGCGCATTGCCAACGCAGGTGCCATACACAGCACCAGCACCGATACCACCAACTGCAGCAGCGATGTAGAGCATGGTCAGTGAATCAGCATGTGCATTCATGAACCAGGCCAGGCCTATCAGCAAGCCACCTACCAGCACGACTGGCCTGGGGCCAAAACGGTCAACCAAATATCCTTCTACAGGCACCAGCCAGGTTTCGGTAAAGACAAAGATAAAAAATGCCACCTGGATGGCCTTGCGGCCCCAATGGTATTTCTGGTCAAGAGGATCAACAAACAAGGTCCAGCCATATTGAAGATTGGCGATCATCGCCATACAAACGACACCAAGCAATAATTGCAGCCAGCGATACGAAGAGGCTGTTTCCACAATAGGAAGTTTTTGCTCGAGGGATATTTCCGCAGTCATGCGCCTGTCCTTTTAATAAAATCTGAGGGGTGAATGGAAACAATGCTTGGTAATAATCACTAAAGATATGCGATCATCTGCCTTTGGGTTTGGTCAAATTTGCTAGTCAAATTGACTAGGCTTATAATAATTCATTTAAAGCAATTTAACAATTTTGACTTCAGCATTTGTTTATTCACTTTGAGATAAATCCCCCGTGATTTTTCTTATTTGCTTATGTAAATAAGTTCTGAATCTACTTTGAACGCGGACAGACTTAAGGCATAGAATCCGCACATGAAATTCATATCGCCAGCATTGTCGGTCAGGCCTGTGTCAGGGATATGACGGCAAGCAGATTTTTAGAATGACAGGCCAATTAAATTCATGGCGGCTGAGATATGATCTTTTGCCGGGCAGTTGGCGAAAAGTTGAAAAAAAATTTTGTCACTGATAGTGCGTCTTTGAGGAAAAAACGATATGAAAATAGCGGTAGTGGGTGCGGGTGCAATTGGTGGATTTCTGGCAGTAAAACTTGCAGGCATGGGACATGAAGTCAGCGTCGTCATACGTGGTGCCAACTTGCAGGCTGTGCGCGAAAACGGCATGAAACTGATCATGGATGATGGTAGTGAGCACGTGGCAAAAATTTTCGCCACCGACCGTATTGCCGATCTGCCGGTACAGGACGTTGTCATCCTCGGCATGAAAGCCCATCAGGTAGCAGCAGTAGCTGCTGACATACCGGGTTTGCTGGGGCCTGACTCCATCGTGGTGACGGCACAAAACGGCGTACCCTGGTGGTATTTCCACAAACACGGCGGTGAGTATGAAGGCCGGCGTGTAGAAGCAGTAGACCCGGGTGGAGTGGTATCAGCCAATATCGATGTTGCACGCGTCATAGGCTGCATCATCTATCCTGCCTGCGAGATCATTGCGCCTGGCGTTATCAAGCATATAGAAGGTAATCGCTTTTCTCTGGGCGAGATTGATGGCAGTGATACGCCGCGCATACGCGCACTGGCTGATTCCTTGCGTGAGGCTGGTTTCAAGGCTCCCATCTCTTCCGATATACGCTCAGAAATCTGGCTCAAGCTGTGGGGTAACCTGAGCTTCAATCCCATCAGCGCACTGACTCACGCCACCCTGGTTGATATCTGCGAATTTGCACCTGTACGTGAACTGGTTGCCCGCATGATGCGGGAAGGGCAGGCCATAGGCGAAAAACTGGGTGTGAATTTCAAGGTTACGATAGACAAGCGCATTGCCGGGGCCGCCGCCGTTGGCAAGCACAAGACTTCCATGCTGCAGGATATAGAAGCCGGTCGCCCCATAGAACTTGAGGCCCTGGTTGGCACCGTCATAGAAATGGGCAAGATCACAGATACGCCTACGCCGAATATAGAAGCAGTGTATGCGCTGACTGCGCTGCTGGCACGCACGGTACAAGAACAAAACGGCAAGCTGCGCATACAGTAATCAGGACTGCGCTGTGCCAGGCTTGTGCTTAACCTGAGCTGAGTCTGTGCTCCAAGGGATTTATTTTTAACATAGAAAGCGATCATGCAAAGATTTTCCACACTCGTCGAATTACTTGCTGCAGGCGCTGACGATGCCATCGCATTTGAAGCCCCCGGTGCGACACCGCTGACTTATCGTGATCTGCGCGCCAACCAGCAGGAAACCATCAAGAGCCTGAACAGTTTTGGCATAGGTCGCCAGGACAGGGTCGCCATTGTCTTGCCCAATGGCCCTGACATGGCTTCTGCCTTTGTCTGTATTGGCGCTGCTGCCACGGCAGCACCACTCAACCCGGCTTATCGTGCTGATGAATTTGAATTTTATCTGTCAGACCTGCATGCAAAAGCCCTGGTGGTGGAAAAAGGCAGTACTTCAGCTGCACTGGCGATTGCTGAAAAACTCAGGATACAGGTACTGGAACTGATACCTGCTGAAAAAGGCGCAGGTGCATTCACGCTGGCGCAGGTCAATCCGCAAGCTGCCAGCACGACGTTTATCCCTGGGCCAGCTGCGCCAGGAGATATAGGCCTGATCTTGCATACATCCGGCACCACTTCACGTCCCAAGATCGTGCCACTGTCGAATATCAATATCTGTGCCTCGGCCTGTAATGTGCGCGACAATCTGCAATTGACTGCGGGCGACCGTGGCCTCAATATCATGCCGCTCTTCCATATTCATGGCCTCATCGCGGGCTTGCTGGCACCTTTGTCTGCGGGTAGCTCCATCTTTTGCACACCAGGCTTTAATGCCCTGAAATTCTTTGGCTGGATGTCAGAAGCCAAACCTACCTGGTACACCGCAGTGCCTACCATGCACCAGACCATCGTCGCACGCGCTGCGCAAAATCATGAAGTAATTGCTGCTAACCCATTGCGCTTCATACGCTCCTCATCCTCTTCCATGCCACCACAAGTCATCAGTGAACTGGAAGCCGCATTCAACACCCCTCTGATCGAAGCCTATGGCATGACGGAAGCCGCTCATCAGATGGCCAGCAACCCCTTGCCACCAGCCAGACGCATACCTGGCTCGGTAGGTATTGCTGCTGGCCCTGAAGTTGCGATCATGGACGTCGACGGCAATTTGCTGGAACGTGGTCTGACTGGTGAAATCGTTATCCGTGGCCCTAATGTGACTGCTGGCTATGAAAGCAATCCCAAGGCCAATGCAGAAGCCTATACCAAGGGCTGGTTCCGTACCGGTGACCAGGGGGTGATGGACGCGGATGGTTATCTCAGCATTACTGGCCGTCTCAAGGAAATCATCAGCCGTGGTGGCGAGAAGATTTCCCCGCGTGAAGTCGATGAAATTCTCATGGATCACCCTGCGGTGCAACAAGTCGTCACCTTTGGCATACCCCATGAAAAGCTAGGGGAAGAAGTCGGTGCTGCCGTGGTATTGCGCGAAGGCGTGACGGCGACAGAAAAAGAGTTGCGCGAATTCGCCGCCATACGCCTGGCCGATTTCAAGATACCGCGCAAGATCTTGTTTCTGGAAGAAATCCCCAAGGGTGCGACCGGAAAATTGCAGCGCATAGGCCTGGCCGCCAAGCTGGGTTTATAGTAATTTTCAGAAGAGTAGTAATATAAAAAGGGGCGCTGATTTTATCTGCGCCCCTTTTTATATTTGAAGTATTTTATTGATACAGTTACAGTCCCAGCCTTTTGGTCGCATCCGTCATGACAGCATTATCCCAGGCCACGAAGCCTTTCATGTTGATGCCTTTCAGCGCATTTTTTCCTGCATCGTTTTCACTGAGTTTGACCAGAAGATTTTGTACTTTGTCGCGCTGCTCAGGAGTCAGCTTGCGGGAAACCAGGAATTGCTTGATAGGCACAGGCTTGGTTTCTGCGATTACACGGCCACCTTTGGCTACCCAGTCCTTGGCTATAGTGCCAGAACCAGTCACACCAGCTTCAACAAAACCATTTTCCACCATGAAGGGAACAGCATCCTGAAAGCGGGTAGCACTGAAGCGTGATGCTGGATCACGAAAACCAAGTTCGTTCAGGTTGGCTGCAAACATGACAGTGGTAATCGATTCCAGCGATGGCACGCCAATCTTCTTGTCGCGCAAATCAGCCAGGGTTTTGATGGCAGAATCTTTTTTGACGAATACACGGGCGCGGTATTCAGTAAAATCCTTGGCGCTGGCAAGACCTACATATTTGCCGCTCTTGGCTGCGCGCAAGCCTATGTGCGCTGGATGGATGAAGACCAGATCAAAGCGTTCTGCATCCAGGCCCGCTTCAAAATTGCTATACCTGTCTACTGCTTGTACTTTGACAGGGTGCTTGAGTTCTTTTTCCAGCAAATCCACTAGCGGTTTGTAGCGCTCGGTGACAGGGCTGCCGTCCTGGTAAGTCACACCTTCATTCACGGCAAGTATCCACTCCTGCGCACTGCACACCTGGACAAAAAGTGTAAGAAAAATAAAAATAAAAGCGCGTAGGGAAAACATGGGGAAACCTATAAAAAATGTTAAATGCAGTTAAGAAATGCGTGCATTGTAATGCAATTTGGCAAACGAGCAACTTTTTCTGACAATGTTTTTTAAAAAAACAGGGGCCGCGTTTACAAAATTTGTTTTGTAATCAAGTACTTATAAAAATAAGAAAAAATTCCGCAGAGCAAGTATCTGATGCAAAGATGCTCATGAATTGAGCAAAACATATCCGCTGTTGTTGTCATTATTTTATGCTATTCAAACCATGGCGCTTAGAAGGACTTGTAATAAGCATGAAAGGAAATGCAACTTCGCCGTCGCCAGAGCGGCAGTTAGAATGCAAGCAATTACAATGGTCAGCAGGGAAAAAAATCGCATGCATCAGCAATACCGGATTGATAGTCAGCAAACGCAAGCCGTGGTGAATGCTGGCATGCATGCAGAATTTGAGGCCAGGCAGGTGGCTTGCCTCAAGGGACGTCGCTATCTGTTTTCAAATATCCATATTCAATTACATGCTGGTCATGCCCTGTATGTCAGGGGCAGCAATGGCAGTGGCAAATCCAGCCTGCTGCGCATACTGTGCGGTTTGGCCAGTCCGGCGAGAGGGGCAGTGTTCTGGCAAGGGACGCCGGTACAAAAAATAAGGGAAGACTTTCATCAGCATCTGCTCTTCCTTGGTCATGCTAATGGCATCAAGGATGATTTGCTGGCCTGGGAAAATATCGCCTTCAATGCCAGGCTGGCGGGACAACATTGCACTTATGCGACAGCTTGTGCCGCCCTGAAGGCGATGGGTTTGCTGCAAATAGCATTATTACCCGCAGGACAGTTGTCACAAGGCCAGCGCAAGCGCCTGGCATTGGGCAGATTGTATTTACCAGATTTACCGCGCCTGTTGATACTGGATGAAGCCTTCAGCGCACTGGATCAAAAAGCGACTACAGCATTGACAGTCATACTGGATGCGCATTTACAGCAAGGCGGTATGCTGATCTACACCACGCATCAGGACATAGTATTGCAGGCACCAGCGCATCAGGAGTTATGGCTGGGTGTAGCTTCATGCTGAGCTTGTTTTTTGCTGTAGCAGAGCGTGATCTGCAACTGGCCTGGCGTCGCCGTTCAGATATCGTCAACACCATGGTTTTCTTTGTATTGATTGTCAGCCTGTTCCCTTTGGGCATAGGGGCTGACAAAGCCCTGCTGCAAACCATCGCACCAGGCATCATCTGGGTGGCGGCACTGCTATCGTCCATGCTGGCTGCTCCGCGTCTGTTTGCCGGTGATTATGCTGATGGCACACTGGAACAAATGCTCTTGTCCGCTGAACCTCTGGTGGTCATTGTCAGCGCAAAAATACTGGCACATTTTTTGATCTCCGGCCTGCCACTGGTATGCATATCCCCCTTGCTGGCATTGCAATTTGATTTGCCGCTGGATGCGATAGCGATACTGGTGCTCAGCCTCTTGCTGGGTACACCTGCACTCAGCCTCACAGGTGCAATAGGGGCGGCATTGACACTGGGTGTGCGTGGCAGTGCCGTCTTGTTGTCCTTGCTGGTTTTGCCTTTGACCATACCTGTACTGATTTTTGGCAGTGGTGTTTTCCTTGCGCACAGTGCTGGTCTGGATACCACTGCTTACTGGTATGTGCTGGCAGGCATGCTGGCAGCTCTGGCCGTGCTGGCTCCTGTTGCCAGCAGCTACAGCTTGCGCATCATGCTCGACTGAGCGCCACAGTTCAATTCTCAACATCGCCCGTTTTTATCTGCTGTATTCGCAACATGCAGCTACATATTCATATCTGAATTAATTCGCATACTTTTTTAAACCTGCAAGGTATATTTGTCTCGTCTTACATCTCTAGGGTTCACTTGTGCTCGCTTCACAGCGAGCATTTTTTTCAGAATTTTCTTCCTGTACCTGTCACTCAATTATTCTACATACTCGTCAAGCGAACGCATGAACACTCTGAGTCTGGATCAATTTTCAAGTACCGCCAAAACCAGTAGCTGGTTTGCGCTGGCGTCGCCGCCGGTTTTTTACCGCGTGGCAGGAAAATGCATACCCTGGCTGTTTGCGCTTGCCGCTGTGCTGACGATAGCTGGCCTGGTACTGGGTTTCCTGATCGCACCAACTGATCAGCAACAAGGTGAGGCTTACCGCATCATCTTCATCCATGTGCCTGCCGCCTGGCTGTCCATGCTGATCTATCTGGCCCTGAGCTTCTGGTCGGCGGTCAGCCTGGTATTCAATTCCCGTGTCGCTGCCTTGCTGGCGCGTGCGCTTGCTCCCACCGGGGCCATCTTTACTTTCCTGGCCTTGTGGACAGGTGCGTTCTGGGGCAGGCCTACCTGGGGTGCCTGGTGGGTATGGGATGCGCGCCTGACTTCAGAATTGATTTTGCTATTCCTGTACCTGGGCCTGATCGCCTTGCAGGCGGCGATCGATGAAGCCCGCCGCGCTGACCGCGCAACTGCCGTGCTGGCACTGGTGGGCGTCGTGAATATCCCGATTATTTATTTCTCTGTCAAATGGTGGAACACCCTGCATCAGGGAGCTTCGGTCAGCCTGACTGCAGCACCCAGGATGGCCAGCATCATGCTCAGCGGCATGCTGGTCATGAGCCTGGCTTTATGGGCATATGCCATCGCCATCGTATTGTGGCGCGTGCGCCTGCTGATACTGGACAGGGAAAGACATAGCGCGTGGGTGCAGGCCACGACTGGAGTGGCATCATGATCTGGCAAAGCTGGTCAGACTTTATCGCCATGGGCGGTTATGCCCTGTATGTATGGGGAGCTGTGCTGGTATTTTTTGCGGCGCTTGCGCTGGAGTTATTCAGTGTCAGCCAGGCCAGGAAATCTCTCTTGCGTGAACTCCAGCTAGAACAGCTGGCTCGCGGCGGCGATATTGGTGGCATTCGCAGCATCAGCAATGGTGACACAGTATGAAAGCGCGGAAAAAACGCCTGCTGCTGGTGACAGTCAGCCTGTCTCTGCTGGGGCTGGCAACGTTTTTTATCCTGAATGCCTTTCAAAAGAATCTGGTATTCTTTTTTACGCCTACGCAAATCAGTGCGGGTGAAGCCCCTTTGCAACATAGCTTTCGCGTTGGCGGCATGGTGGAGAACGGCAGTCTGAAGACACTGGAAGATGGCATCACTGTGCGTTTTTTGGTGACCGACACACGCAATAGTCTGGCAGTGCAATACCGCGGCATCTTGCCAGATTTGTTCAAGGAAGGAAAAGGCGTAGTTGCTCAGGGCAAGCTGGCACAGGCTGGCGTCTTCATTGCCGAGCAGGTGCTGGCCAAGCATGATGAAAACTATATGCCGCCAGATGCCAAATATGCGATTGATCAAGCAAAGACGAAAGCAAAAACGCTCCCTGAGGCGGTCCTGCCATGATTATCGAGTTTGGACATTTCGCCCTGATACTGGCACTGGTTTTCTCAGTCTTGCAAGCCACCATCCCAAGTCTTGGCATAGCCAGGAAGCAGCCAGCATGGACAGCACTGGCGCGACCGCTGGCAGTATCGCAATTCCTGCTGATCTTATTGTCTTTCGCGATTTTGATTACTGGCTTTGTCGCCGATGATTTTTCTGTTGCCTATGTTGCTGCACATTCAAATACGCGCTTGCCAGTGTTTTATAAAATCGCTGGCAGTTGGGGTGGGCATGAAGGTTCGCTCTTGCTCTGGGTCTTGATACTGGCAGGCTGGGGCTTGGCAGTTGCATGGCGGGCGCGTGCACTGACGGAAATTTTTCTGGCCAGGGTAATGGCAATCATGGGGGCACTCAGCTTTGGATTTTTGAGCTTTATCCTGTTCACTTCCAACCCATTTACCCGCAGCTTTCCTGCTGTGGCAGAAGGGCGTGACCTGAATCCCTTGCTTCAAGACCCTGGCATGATCATCCATCCGCCTCTGCTATATATGGGCTATGTTGGTTTCTCCGTGGCCTTTGCTTTTGCCCTGGCAGCGCTCATAGATGGAAAAGTTGAGCGTGACTGGGCGCGCCAGCTGCGCCCCTGGACCCTGGCTGCATGGACCTTCCTGACCCTGGGCATCTTCATGGGTAGCTTCTGGGCTTACTATGAACTGGGCTGGGGTGGCTGGTGGTTTTGGGATGCAGTAGAAAACGCCTCCTTCATGCCCTGGCTGGTAGGTACGGCTTTGTTGCATACCCTGATCGTCAATGAAAAACGTGATGGCTTCAAGAGCTGGACCATCCTGCTGGCGATTTTGGCTTTCTCGCTTTCACTGCTGGGTACTTTCCTGGTGCGCTCGGGCGTGCTGACCTCGGTACATGCCTTTGCTTCTGACCCCAAACGCGGCGTGTTTATCCTGATCTTCCTGGCCCTGGTCAGTGGCGGTGCCTTGGGCCTGTATGCCTGGCGCGCGCCGCAGATACGTTCAAGTGCAGCATTTACCGCTGTCTCAAAAGAGACGACGCTGTTATTGAATAATGTCTTGTTGCTGGTGGTGGCTGCTACGGTATTGCTGGGCACACTGTATCCCTTGTTTCTGGATGCCTTGCAACTCGGTAAAATTTCGGTAGGCCCCCCGTATTTTGAAGCCACCTTTGTACCTTTGATTTTGCCGGTGCTGTTCCTGATGGCACTGGCACCTTACCTGGCCTGGAAACAGGCGAAGTTGAAAAACCTGGACAGGTTTTTGCTGATCGCCCTGTTGCTGGCATTGTCTGTCGTGGCCTTTCTGACTTACCGCTACAGCTTCATGTTTGGGCTGGGAGCTGGCCTCGGTGTGTGGATATTATTGGCTACCGCAGGGCAGCTCAGGAAGCGGGTATACCGACCAGGCACCGAGCCAAACGCTTGGGGTAGTTTGCATGCACCATCCCTGGGTTTCTGGGGCATGCTCATCGCCCATGCTGGTGTCGCCATCTTTACCATTGGTGTCAGTGCAGTCAAGAGCCTGGAAACCAGTGAAGATTATCATTTGCGTCCTGGCGATCAGATGCAACTCGCTGGCTATCAGGTAGTTTTCAAATCACTGGAAAAAATCGATGGCCCGAATTACATCGCCGCCAGGGGAGAATTTATTGTCAGCGAGGCAGAGACGACTTTGCATCTGCAACCAGAGCGCCGCATCTATACCGCGCAAAATATGCCCATGACCGAGGCAGCCATCAATCGTGGCTGGCTCAGGGATGTGTATATCTCTTTGGGGGAAGCCAGTAAAGACCATGGCTGGATGGTCAGGGTGCAGATCAAGCCTTTCATGAGCTGGATATGGGCAGGCTGCCTGGCGATAGCCCTGGGTGGTTTGCTGGCCGCGCTGGAGCGCCGTTATAAACCCGGCACTGTGAAGGCAAGCCAGCACAACCCTGTTCTTGCTGAAACTTTCCAGACAGCGGAGCCAGCATGAAGCGTTTTTTACTGCCCTTGCTTGCTTTTGTGATCTTGCTGGCTTTCCTGGGGACGGGTTTGCTCATCAAGACGAATGATTTACCGTCTGCCCTGATCGGCAAGCCAGCCCCCGTTTTTTCATTGCCACAAGTGGAGCAGGCAGCACACTTTCAGTCTTCCAGCCTCAAGGGCAAGGTGTGGTTGCTGAATGTCTGGGCTTCATGGTGTGAATCTTGCCGACACGAGCACCCGGTACTGGTCAAATTTGCTGGCCAGCTTTCCGCGCCTGTCATAGGGCTGGATTATATGGACAAGGCGGCAGATGCCAGGCGCTGGCTCATTGACTTTGGTAACCCATATCAACTATCCGTACAGGATGTGGATGGCCGTGCCGCCACCGACTACGGTGTGGTGGGTGTGCCAGAAACCTTTGTCATTGATAGCCGCGGCCTGGTGCGCTACAAGCATGTAGGCCCGCTGACTGAACAAATCGTATTTGGCAAATTACAACCCATGATTGATCAACTACAGCGTGAGCAATGAGATGAACCCCTATTTAAAAAAATGCGTGCGATGGGCATTGAGCATGACTCTGGCACTTGGTGCTGCATTCAGCCAGGCTGCAGAACCCAGTATCGATCAACGCGTACAAAAGCTGTCAGAAGAATTGCGCTGCCTGGTCTGCCAGAACCAGACCCTGGCTGATTCACACGCTGAACTGGCGGTGAATTTGAAACAGCAAATCCGCGAAAAATTCCAGCAAGGGCAAAATGAAAAGGAAATAACAGACTTCCTGGTAGCTCGCTATGGTGACTTTGTGCATTACCGTCCACCATTCAATTATCAGACTGCCTTGCTATGGACTGGCCCGTATTTGTTGCTGCTTGGCGCGCTGATCTTCTTGTTTACCAGGGTAAAAATTATTCCTGGTACGGAAGATTCCGCAGGAGCAGCAGAGTCAGCAATAAACAGGCGACATTTTTCTGATCCCTTGCTTTGAGTCCAAATTTGAATCCAAATCCAGTTCAGATCATGACTAACTTCTACATACTTTGTTTGTTATTGCTGGTGTTGGCCAGTGCCTACCCTTTGCGGGTGTTGTTGGCCAACCGGCCTGGTACTGCCGATGGCGACGCAAACCATCCCAAACAATGGCGCTTGCGCCAGGCTGCCGGATTCTTTATCGTATTGCTATGTTCGGCTGGCTTCCTGTATACATATCTGGGTAATATCCCAGCCATTACCCAGGCCCGGTCCGACAAGGACTTGAAAGCTAGACAGCAGAAAGTAGGCATAGGGGAAAAGCAGATACTGGCCATGGTTGAAGGACTGGCTGCACGCCTGAAAAAACAGCCCGATGATGCAGAAGGCTGGCGACGCCTGGCAAGGTCTTACGAGACCTTGCGGCGCTTCGATCTTGCTGTGAATGCCTATCAACAATTGCTGCGCCTGCGCCCCGACGATGCCGATGTGCTGACAGATTATGCCGTGAGCCTGGCTGTCAGCAGGCAACAAAACCTGTCTGGCGAGCCTGAGCAATTACTGAAAAAGGCACTGAGCATTAAACCCGGCCACATACAGGCGCTGGCTTTACTGGGCAGTGCTGCCTATGAAAGACAGGATTACCAGGCAGCTGTCCTGGCCTGGAAAAAGATAGTGGCGCAATTGCCTGCAGATGATGAGATGGCAGTGTCCATTAATGCCAGTATCAGCAAGGCAGAAAAACTGGCGGCACAAAAGAAATAAAACCCCTGATACTCATTGAGCATCAGGGGAGACGTAAATTACTCATCCTGCAATGCGCGATAGCGGTCAGCCTGGGCTTTGCCATCCACCGCATGTGTCTTCACATCTTTCGTGATAGGCAGCATTTGCGCATTCCAGGTTTCCCAATCCTGCTTTAGTTTTGTAAATATCTGTGGGTGTTTTTGCGCCAGGTTGGCGCGTTCACGCGGGTCGCGTGCAACGTCAAACAGGAATTCATTGTCAGCTATCTTCAGATACTTCCAGTCGCCAGAACGCACCGCTTTTTGTTTGTTGGCCTTGTAGCGCCAGTACAGGCTACGGGGCTGCGCCGCCTGTGTGCCAAGTATGACAGGCAAAAGATTTTGTCCATCACTGGGGTAGGCAGGGTCAGGTGCGCCACCGGCTGCGGCCAGCAAGCTGGGTAACCAGTCCATGCTGATGGCAACCTGGCTGCTGACTTGGCCGGGTTTAATCTTTGCTGGCCAGCGTACGATAGCCGGTACACGTATGCCACCTTCCAGCAATTCTGTCTTTTGTCCACTCAGTGGCCAGGTTTTGGAAAAACGCTCGCCACCATTATCACTGGTAAAGATCACAATGGTATTGTCTGCCAGGCATTGTTCATCGAGGCTCTTTAATACCCGGCCTATGGCCGTATCCAGGGACACCACCATTTTTCCATAAGTTTCCAGGCTGCCACCGTCAAGGTGAAACAGGGATTTGATCTCACGAGATACGGCTTCATCATCCTGTGTTTCCCACGGCCAGTGTGGGGCCGTGAAATGCAGGGACAGGAAGAAAGGCTGGGCTGCGCTTTGCTGTTTGACATAAGCTACAGCCCGGTCAGCTATCAGGTCAGTGTAATAACCCACTTTGTTGACAGGCACTTCACCTTCAAACAAGCCATCTTTTGCATCTGGCCCTACGCCAGTTTTGTGGGTGAAATAATCTATGGCGCCGCCATAATTACCAAAGAACACATCGTAGCCACTCTTCAAAGGGCTGAATTTGGGCAAGGAACCCAGATGCCATTTGCCAAACAAGGCTGTTTTATACGACTGTTTTTTCAATAATGAAGGCAGGGTAGGGTGTTCAGGTGGCAAACCTATGGTATCCGATGCACCAGCAATAGGCTCTTCCAGCCCGCCACGTAAACGATATTGATAGCGTCCGGTAATCAGCCCAAAGCGGGTGGCGGAGCAGACGGCAGAGTTTGCATAGGCCTGGGTAAAGCGCAAGCCCTGTTTTGCCAGTTGATCCAGTTGCGGTGTCTGGAAATCAGTTTGCCCGTAGACGCCGAGATCGGCATAACCCAGGTCATCGGCCAGGATGAAAATGATGTTTGGCTTTTTTGCAGCTACTGCATGGTCAGCCGCATTGCTGGTTTCGCTGATCAGGGAACTGAGTGACAGTGCAGAAAGGCTGCCCAGCATTTGCCGGCGTTTTTTATTGAAATGGCTCATGTGTATCTCGAATGAAGAATGCTGACATTGTAAATTTGATGGTGCTGACTATGACATTCAAAGACAAGAATATATTTGCATAAGCACATGCAGTTTGGGGCTTGCATATAAAAAAGCCGGGTATGCATTTCTGCATCTCCGGCTTCGCATACAGAGTACTCAGCTTAATTTATAACACTCAGTTGACTCTGCTTAGTTGACTCCTCTCAGTTGACACCGATGTAGCTTTGCAAATCAGCCAGCTTGACGGCTTTCTGGCCATGCAAGCCAGCGATCTGGTCGACATCCAGCTTTAACTTCCTGAGATTGTCATACAGATTGACGGAGTAAGGATTGGCAGGCACCAGTGCCGGGGCATTGGCTGCTGGTGGATTGTAGGCATCCGCCTCGACCAGGATTTTCTCGGCTGGCAGATAGACCAGGGCAAAAGCATCATTGTGGGTATTGCCTGCGATAGGATAAATTTCTATCGCACGTTTGCCATCATTCAAGACATGCTTGGCCTTGAAGGTTTCAAAACGCGCCCTGGTCTTGGACGCTGCCAGGCGGTCAGGATTCAGACTGTGCTGGTTTGCCCAGATTTTTTGGTAGTAGCCGCGGTTTTCCTGATGGGTGACGATGATGGCTCCTTCATCGACATAGGGACGCAGGCCACCGGAATGATCAAAGTGGGCATGGGTATTGATCAGGTATTTGATAGGCTTGCCGGGGATGATTTCCTTGGCCCTGGCAATCACGGCCAGTGATCTTTCTTCGCTTAAGGGTGCTTCCACGATGACGATGTGATCAGCCTGTTCTATCGCCACGCTGTGATGTGTGCCACCCGTCAGGTGATATACACCCTCGGCCAGCTTGGTCGAGGTTACGGTGATGACAGGTGCGGTCGCATTCACGACTTCTGGCGGTGCGCTGATGTCTACCGGTGCATTGATTTGCAGTTCAGCGACTTGCAGGTCCAGCACGGGGTGGCCACCCAGGCTGCGCACTATGCGGGCTGGGTACTGTTGCCCGCCAAAGTCTTTGTACTGGGTGAACCTGGTCAGCAATTCTGTATCACCCAGCACTGGATTATCTATCCAGGTTTTCACCTGTTCCAGCTGGTTGTTCTTGTTGATGAAACCAACATAGCGATACTTGCCATCTGCATTGAAGCTGACTTCTACACCGCCTTTTGAGGCTTTGGATGTCGCGTTGTTGGCCAGCGCTGCGCGGATGAAACCATGGGGAGTTGACCAGATTTCAGCGCGGCGTTCTTCCAGAGCTGCCCTTTGCGGATTGTAATTGCTGGTCCCATTGGCGGCAGTCGTTGCATTCCAGGCCAAAGCGCCACTGATGTATTGATCTGGCTTTTGTTCAACGGCCGTGGGGCGGGCGCGTTTAGGGTCAACAGTTTGCAAGCGCGTAATCTGTACCCGCGCCGCTACCTTGTCATAGTCGATGGCTGTCTTGTAGCTGCTCACATCAAATTCTGGCCAGGCCAGAGTTGGTGCAGGCGCCTGGCCAAACTGGAACCACTTGCCAGTCCCGCTGACACTGACCGATTGTGTGTTGGCTGCATTCAATGCATCTGCCGCTGCCTGCAGGCTGGCCGCCTGTGATTGCCCAGCCAGCAGGGCAAATGGAAGCAGAGCAAATGGCAGCACATGCTGCGCTCTGATTTTTGAAATCTTCATTATGTTTCCCTATTATTTTGTCTGCTGGTTTTAGTTTTGACTGACTTTTGCTGGCTGGTAGATCTGGTCAAATACGCCACCGTCTGCAAAATGGGTTTTCTGGGTCTTGGTCCAGCCGCCAAAAGTGTCATCTATGCCAAACAGTTTGACCTTGGCAAAGGTGTTCGCATATTTTTTCAGGGCTTTCTCTGTCGTTGGACGGTAGTAGTTCTTGCCTATGATGTCCTGGGCTTCATCGGTGTACAGGTAGTTCAGGTAAGCTTCGGCGACCTTGCGTGTGCCATGCTTGTCTACCACCTTGTCAACGATGGCTACCGGTGGTTCTGCCAGCACGCTGATGGAAGGAGTGATGATCTCGAACTTGTCTGCGCCAAATTCCTTCAAGGCCAGATGCGCTTCGTTTTCCCAGGACAGCAAGACATCGCCTATGCCACGTTCAGCAAAAGTGACTGTTGATCCACGTGCGCCAGAATCGAGCACAGGCACATTCTTGTAGACTCTTTGCACATAGTCTTTAGCCAGGGCTTCATTACCACCTGGTTGTTTCAGTGCATAACCCCAGGCTGCCAGGTAAGCCCAGCGTGCACCGCCCGAGGTTTTAGGGTTTGCCGTGATGACGGACACACCGGGTTTGGCTACATCTGCCCAATCCTTGATGCCTTTTGGATTACCCTTGCGTACCAGGAAGACGATGGTGGAAGTGTAAGGAGAGGCATTATGCGGCAAACGTTTTTGCCAGCCCTTATCCAGCAAACCGGCTTCTGCAATGGCATCAGTATCATAGGCCAGGGCCAGGGTTACCACGTCTGCATCCAGGCCATCGATCACGGTCCTGGCCTGTTTGCCTGAACCGCCATGCGATTGCTTGAAGTTCAGGTTGTCACCACTCTTGGCTTTCCACTGTTTGGCGAAAGCCTGGTTGATATCCTGATACAACTCACGGGTAGGATCATATGAGACATTGAGTATATTGATATCTGCCGCAATGGCCGCCTGTGTCAGCGTACCCAATATCAGGCCAGAGATCGCCAGTTTTTTTAACAACATGGTAGTCCTTTCAATAGTAGCTATAAAGATGAATGAGATAGATGAGTGAGAGAAATACGCCAGAGAGTGTCAACCACCGGTAGGGGCAGTAAGTACCGAGAGTTTGCTGACGCCTGATTTTTGTATCGTCGCCATGACCTTGGCGACAGAGCGGTAAGGCACACCTTCATCGGCCTGCAGGCTGAGCGCCAGGTCAGGACTGGCACTGACCTGGGATTTGAGTTCAGCTTCCAGCGCCTCCTGGGCGATTTCGCGCTTGTCAATAAATACCTTGTTGGCTGCATCTATACTGACAGTGACTGATTTGGTCGTGTTAGGCGTCGATGTTGCCGCTGTTTTCGGCAGGTTGATACGCACTGCGTTATTGAGCAGGGGGGCAGTGATGATGAAGGTCACCAGCAAGACCAGCATGACATCTACCAGCGGCGTGATATTGATTTCGCTGACCACATCACCGCGGTCATTTCCAGTTGAGAATGCCATTATGCGAGCACTCCTGTGACAGGGATATCATGACCAGGCGCAGCTTTGCTGGCCTCGGCAGTTTTAGTGACAGGCTTGCTGACGCGGAAGGCATTCTTTTGCGCCAGGTTGACAAAGTCAGTGGCATAGTTATCCAGCTCGGCAGCCGTGACCTTCAAGCGACGGATATAAAAGTTATAGGCCAGTACTGCTGGTACGGCAACGGCAATACCTACGCCAGTTGCGACCAGTGCTTCGCCTATAGGGCCAGCGACGACATCGATACTGGCCGAGGCATTTTTACCTATGGCACTTAGGGCATGGATAATGCCGAATACCGTACCAAACAAACCAACGAAGGGTGCGGTGCTGCCTATCGATGCCAGTACAGCCAGACCGCTTTCCAGCGACTGGTATTCTTTCTGGATTTGCTGGCGCAAGTGACGCTCCAGCAATTCTTGTCTGTCCCAGCTATGTTCGAGGTCGTGGCCTTCGCCATTTTTTTCATTGACGTACAGGGCACCAAATCCTACTTTTGCCAGACGCGACTTGGGGCTGGCATCACTGGCAATGGCCGTCGCTGCATCCAGGCTGGTGGCACTCCAGAATTTCTTGGCAAACAGTTTGTCCTGCTTGGATAAACGCCAGTGTTGTACCGCCTTGGCGAAGATCAGTATCCAGGTGACGACAGAAAACACCAGCAAGGCATACAGCGAGGCTTGGACGATAAGGTTCAGGTAGTAATCATTCATGATGTGATCTCTTTACAGTTTAAAAATAAGGGGAACATGGACCCAGCCATCGATAGCCGTCTGCCCGCGTTTGGCAGGCTGGAAAACCCAGGAAGTCACGGCCTTGATAGCCGCTTCATCAAGGATGGGATGGCTGCTGGATTTGGCGATCTGGATATTGGCTGGATGACCGCTGGCCAGCACATGGACTTTCAGCGTGACCTGGCCTTCCAGCCCGCGCCTTTGTGCAGCGGGGGGATAATTGGGCGCAGGGTTTTGCAAGTAACCTGCATAGCCCTTGGGCTCGGTCACTGGCTCTGGTGGTGCTGGTGGCGCCAGTGTCGCTACGGCCGGGGCCGGTGGTGCGGGCGGTGCTGCCACGGCAACAGCTACTGTATTGGCACTGGGCACAGTGTCAACCGGCGCAGTATTGACGACGGGCAGATTGTCTGGTGTGGCTGCTCTGGTTGGCGCAGCGACAGGCTTGATCTGTGGTTGCAATTTGGGTTTAATTTCAGGTGGAGGAGGCGGTGGTAACTCCTTCACGGGCGGTGGCGCAATTTCTATGCTGAGCGGCACGACCCTGGCTTTTTCCACAGGGCTGACGTTGATGGGTTGATGCAGATCATATACCAGTGCGACATGCACACCGGCTACTGCCACTATCAAGGTATTCAGACTCCAGTTAAGCTTGCCATGTTTTTCTTGCGCAGGTAAAACTGTGGCCACTTTTACTGGTGGCAATTCCTGCGCCGCTTTCGCTTTGGGTACTACGCGGTTCGATCTTCTTACTGCAGCTTTGCGCAAGAAAAAGTCACTGCTTTCAAATGTCATGGTGCTCATGTTTTTCCCTTTCTATGTATGAAAATTTTCTTGTGATATTCAAAATTTATTGATGAAGGTCGCAGGAAAATTTGCTACTGGACTTGTATGGACTATTGCAGGAAGCGTGCCAATCAAATTGCGGGAAAACAGCAAGTATTTGCCATTTTCATGTCTGGATTTCAGCTATATGTTTCTGCTCACCTGCTGCAATTTCAACAGCCTGATGAAGTTGATACATGCTGAAATATCCCTGCTATGCAAATGCATTTTTCAAATAAAAAAACTGCCTTCAAGGCAGCTTTTTTGTGAGATCGAAATATGAGGATGAATGCCTACCAGGCTGGTTTTTCCTGCACTACTTCGGGTACTTTGGTTTGAGGAAAATAAGCGCCGCTGGCAAAGTAAATCGTGGCTGCAGCAAAAGCCAGGGACAATATCAGCGCCAGCCAGCGAGGTTTGCTGGCGACAGGCCTGACATCGTCATCAACTTCTTTCCAGCCTGTGAGCATGGGTGTGACAAGGTTTTGTTTTTTAATTTTCAGGTACCAGAAAATGGCGAATATGTGCAGGGCAATCAATGCCAGCAAGGCATAAATACTCAGCTTGTGGAATGAGGTCAGCACAGCAGCAGTTTTTTCCGGGACGAGATTAAACAGCGGGCCGGTGAAATCAATATCATTATTGCTGAACAGGCCACTGCCTGCCTGCGCAGCAGCAGCCAGCAGCAATGCCAGGACTGAAATAGCCCCCAGGGGATTATGGCCAGGTGCTGACCACTTCCCTCGCAAGAACAGGCTTATCTTTGATGGTGATGGAAAAAAACTGTTGAAACGCGCATAGGTGCTGCCAACAAATCCCCAGGCCAGCCGGAAGCTTAGCAGGCCCAGGATAGCCAGACCCGCCTTGCCATGTAATGCCATCCAGTTGCCACCGATAAAACCTGTGACAGTTGCAATCGTGATGGCGATTGTCAGCAACCAGTGAAACAGGCGCAGGGGTAGATCCCACAATAAAATACGTTTTTGATGGCTGACTACTGTATTGATCGCAGGTTCACTGGCGTTGGACATAATGGATGAAGTCATGCTGGATACACTCTATTCTTGCGATATCAATTACCAGTCTTTTTTTACTACTGTAGCGGCGGTAGTTACTGCTGGTGTCGTTGTTGGCGTGGCAGCTGCATTGCGTGGTGGTGGCGCAGCTATTTTAGTGATGGTGCCGCCTTGTGCTTCATAATCTTCAGAGCCGGTTGCTCCTGCGACGGTGAAGCCTTTGGCTGCGAGCAAATCGCCAGCTGCGCCAGCACGTACAGCATGATTCGACACTGTCAATATGACGCGGTCTTTTGGTATATAAGCCAGGCTTTTTTCCAGTTCCTTGTTCTGGATATTCAGGTACACAGGAAAGCTACCCTTGGCCGTCAGTTCATCCGGACGGCGTACGTCTATGACCACCAGTTTTTCAGGCTTGGCCAGCAAGGCATCGACTTCATTGCGCTCCAGGCGTTTGGTTTTGTATTTCCATGCCTGCTCGGCAGCAGCACCGTTAGCGCCAGCAGCAGGTGTTGCTGCTTGTTGAGCCATGGCGCTGGCAGCGGCGACTGTGAGGAAGAGGGCGATAAAATTTTTACGTTTGATCATATTGGGCTTTCAATGGTTGAGACACAGGATTTTTGAGATGCTTGGTCCTGGGCATGAGTGCAACTACCGTGCCAAGCCCTTGAAAGATTTACATACTCTTGTAGCGCAATACCGAAGCCAGATCTTGAGTTGCATAGCCAACACCGGCTGATGAGTAAGCAGCAGCCGCATGTTTTGATGCTGTCCATGTATCAGCAGCATCTGGAATATGCATATGTCATGGCATGGCTGATATGCAGCAAAAACTTTGCTGTGTCCGCAGCAGACCATGTCTGATGTTATTCAAAATGACTGGTATTCAACATACCTGAAATGGATAAGGAATTTTTTATCTCATTTCTCTTTGATCTTCCCTGATCAGTATGAATGGCACGCTCTTTGCGATAGCAGCAGGAAACACTTCCTTCAAATGCTACTGGAGCAAAAACGCATGAGTCACCATCATCAAACTGTACGAACGCCATCTCTCTTTTCTCTCCGTCGCGGCCTGGTTCCTTTTCGCCGCTCACCTATTGCCAGTGTCCTGGCGGGTGCCGCCTTGCTGGCATCCGGCAGCCTGCATGCGGCAGATGGCCCCAGTGTCGCCGAACTGCAAGCTGAAATAACCCGTCTCAAGGAAATCATCGCGAAGCAGGCTATCAGCAATGCGCCAACGACACCAGCAGCACCAACAACACCCGTCGCCGCAGGGCAAGCTGGTTCAAGCGCCAATCCCACAGCCGCCCAGGCAGGTAAGACTGCCGCACCAGAAGAAGTCGATACCCTGGGTGCCGTGACCATACGCAGCCGTAACCGCATAGAACGCCTGCAGGATGTGCCGCTCTCGGTTTCTGTCGTCACAGGCAAAGAGCTGGACAGATTGCAGGCTACCGACATAGGTGCGATCGCCCAGCGCGTCTCCAATGTATCCTGGAACCAGGGTAATCAGCGCACCAGCAGTCTTTCGATACGTGGTATAGGCAAGCAGGGGCAGACAGAGGCACAGGACCCCAGCGTTGGTCTCATCGTTGATGGCGTCAACTATGCCTACAATGCCCTGTCATCCAGTTATGACTTTACCGATGTCGATGCAATTGAAGTCACACGTGGCCCACAAGGCACGCTGCTGGGCAAGAATACCAGTGTGGGCGTTATCAATGTAACGACGCGTCGCCCATCATTTACACCTGACGCCAGTTATTCCCTGAGCTTCGGACAAAACGATACTGTGCAAGGCAGGTTTTCAGCAGGCGGCCCCATTATTGATGATTTGCTGGCCTGGCGCGGTACTTTGAGTGTCAGCAAAGGCGCAGGCGATATCACCAACCTCTATAACAAAAATATTACTTACACCAATAAAGACCGGGTTTCTGGCCGCGTACAGTTTTTGCTGACACCGACCAAAGACTTCAGCGCCCGCTTTGCCTTTGATGCCCAGCCACGCGGTGGCGAAACCACCAATGGCCGTACCATCAATACGGCAACACCGACGACCTATGCCAACGGCAGCGCCAATACCCTGAGTACAGATGCCAGCGTCCGTCTTGGGCGTCGCTGGTTTACCCAGCAATCGAATTACACCTATCTCAGGGATTACCTGAATGGTGGTGGTCAGAATGCCGTCAACAATGATTACCAGCGCCCCTTGGTGACAGGTAGTAATGGGGCATCTGCTGAATTGAACTGGAACCTGGGTACGCATACCCTGACTTCAATTACGGCCTACAAAGACTATCACTTCAATGCCGTCAATGACGAGGGTACGCCATTTGATATCTACCGCAACTCTGGCGGCTTCTGGAATGATTACCGCCAGTCCAGCCAGGAACTGCGCCTGACTTCTCAGCCCGGTGGCAAAGTCGATTACCAGACTGGTCTGTTCTTTCTGGACGTGACCAATAGTGCAGACTACCGCCGTCAATGGGCGAACGATGCCGGTGCCTGGTTTGCCAATGCCAGCCAGTACAGCACACTGGACAAGGATGGCGCCGGTCGCTATCTGCTGCAAAACTCGCTGGATGGTTTGAACATGTCCTTTAACAGCCCGGCCGGTTTGCAAAAAATCAGGAACAAGAGTGCTGCCGCCTTTGCCCAGGCCGACTGGCATCTCAGCGATGACTTTACGCTGACCACAGGCTTACGCTATACCTATGAAAACCGCAAGAATACTGCCAGCACTTTATTGAAGGAATATGGTAATGCGCCTGAGCTGAACCCTGTTGCCATCAATGGCGTGCAACTGGGTGGTTTCTCATCGAATGGTACAGGCTTGCTGAATGCCGGTAATACCGACAGCCAGCTGGCCCTGGCTGACCTGACAGCCAGCAAGTATTTTGGCACGACCATCACAGGTGCCGCTGGTTCTGCTTATAACATCCTGACAGCAGCGCAAAAAGCCCAGGTAGCTGCAGCAAAGGCCTTGCGCCAGTCACAGATAGGGGTGCTGTTCAATCCTGTACAGGCGGAAGCCTTCAAAGGTGGCTTGCCAGCGCTGGTTATCAGCCCATCATACAAAATCAATGACAATGTCACTGGCTATGCCTCCTGGCAGTATGGTGAGAAGGCAGGCATATCCCAGGTTACCAATGGTGTCTCCAATCTGGTCAAGGCAGAAAAAACCAGTGCTTTTGAGTTTGGCTTGAAATCTGCCTTGCTCGACAATAAGCTGATCTTGAACGCCGCCCTGTTCGTCATGGATATCAAGGATTACCAGCAAGCCGTACGCGTGCTGGATGTCTACACCACTGGCCTGAACAATGATGGCACCAACTATTACACTTCAGCCACTGGCAATGTACCCAAGGTCAGGGCGCAGGGTCTGGAAATTGATGGTGTCTATAGCGGCTTGCCCAATACCCTGGTGCGTTTCTCCGGTGCCTATAATGACGCGCGTTACAAGAGCTTTAGCAACTCTGCCCAGCCTGCAGAAAATGGCTATACCGGCGCTGCGCCATATCGTGATGTCTCTGGCCAGGCTTTGCCGGGTGCAGCAAAATACAGCTTGAATGTGGGTATAGATTACCGGATACCAGTGCTGGGTAACCGGGAATTCCATGCCAGTACAAACACCCTGTATAGCAGCAAATATAACTCGGACAATGCCTTGTCTGATTATGGCTGGATACCTTCAAAAAGTATCACCGACATAGCGATAGGCATAGGCAGCCGCAATCAGTCCTATGACCTTAGCCTCGTCGTCAAGAATGCCTTCAATGACAATACACCCTTGCTCAAGACCTGGAATAGTTTTACCCCGGCAGTACCGCGCTGGGTAGGTATCACTTTGAGCGGGAAACTGTAATCAGGCAGGATAAAACCAGACGAAACAAGCAAAAAACCAACCCAGGCTTATGCCTGGGTTTTTTATTCCTGCGTTACAAAACGATACTTTCTGTTGTGCATGAAGCAGGCCGCAATAAGGCTTGTTTTTAAATCAGCAGGGCAGTTTTCAAGTGTTTGAAAAATAAGCACTCAGAGAAAAGTCAGAGTAACAGTATTTTAATTAAAAACCTTTATTTATCAATGACTTATGTTTTGTCTTCAGGCAGTTGCTATGGTGGCGCGATAGTTGCTATTGATAGTGGAAAGTCTAGTTCACCAATTATTAACAGGGAGTATTTCATGATTAAGACCCAGCATCAGCAAGGAGCGCTTCATGT
This sequence comes from Undibacterium pigrum, assembly GCF_003201815.1. Classification (GTDB taxonomy): domain Bacteria; phylum Pseudomonadota; class Gammaproteobacteria; order Burkholderiales; family Burkholderiaceae_D; genus Undibacterium; species Undibacterium pigrum. The sequence continues at coordinate 364,956 of NZ_QJKB01000003.1, read as the reverse complement.
ATAAGGCACTCTATAAGCCACTTGCACTCGCCATCATCCTGGCGCTGTCAGGCACTGCCATCAGCCTGAGTGCCGCAGAAGAAAATAAAGCTGTCGCAAAAACACAGGCCGCAGTCACACAGGGCTGGGCTTACCAGCCTCTGAAAAATCCTGAGCTGCCAGCTGTCAAACAAAAAAACTGGGTGCATACGCCAGTTGATAATTTCATCCTGGCACAGCTTGAGGCGAAGAACATCAAACCCTCGCCAGATACTGACAGGGCCAGCTTCATACGCCGCGCCACGCTGGATACCTGGGGCGTGATCCCTACGCCTGAAGAGGTGCAGGCTTTCGTCACCGACAAATCTCCCAAGGCCTATGAAAAGCTGGTAGACAGGCTGCTGGCTTCAACCCGCTATGGTGAGCGCTGGGGCCGTCGCTGGCTGGACCTGACCCGCTATGCTGATAGCGATGGATTCAATGCCGATGGAACACGCCCGAATGTATGGCGTTATCGCGACTACGTCATCAAGGCCTTTAATGAAGACAAGCCCTACAATCGTTTCGTGCAGGAACAACTGGCTGGTGATGAACTCTTTCCTGGCAATCAGGAGGCTTTGATCGCCACCGGCTTCTTGCGTAACTACCCTGACGAAGTCAATGCCCGCGACCTCAATCTCAAGCAGGTCGAAATTGCGACTGACCTGACGGATACAGTCGGCTCGGTCTTCCTCGCCACCACAGTAGGTTGCGCTGCCTGCCACAATCACAAGTTCGACAAGATTTCGCAAAAAGAGTATTACCAGTTGCAATCCTTCTTTGTGAATGCCAGCGCCAGCGATGACATACTCGCCGCAACCGGCAAGCAAAAAGAAGAATATGAACTCAAGCAGGCAAAATGGGAAGCTGCCACCAAGGACATCCGTGACAAACAGGAAGTCTTGATACGCCCCATCATCGACAAGGCAGAGGCTGACCGTTTGCTGGGCTTCGTACCCGCTACACGCGAATCCATCACCAAGCCGGAGAATGAACGCACTGCCTATGATCGCTGGATTTACCACCGTAATCTGTGGACCATGCAGGGCCGTACCCGCAATGCCGTCAACCAGTTAAAAACCAAGGACAAGGAAGGCTACGAAAAATACCAGAAGCTGGAAGCTGAGCTGAAGAAGTTTGACAATATCAAACCCAAGCATCCTGGCTATATCTCGGCCATGACAGAACTTGGTCACGCAGAAGCACCGCCTACCTATGTACTGGCGAATGGTATATATGACAGACATCTGGAAGAAGTGCAGCCTGGCTTCCTGTCTTTGCTGACCAGTGAAAAACCCAATATCGTACCGACCACGACTTCATCTGGCCGCCGCACTGCGCTGGCTAACTGGCTCACCAGCGCGAGTAATCCTCTACCGGCTCGTGTCTTCGTCAATCGCGTCTGGGCACAATATTTTGGTCGTGGCATTGTTGAGTCTGTCAGTGATTTTGGCAAGATGGGCACCAAGCCCAGCCATCCAGAATTGCTGGATTACCTGGCCAGCAATTTCATCAAGGAAGGCTGGAGCGTCAAGAAACTGAATCGTCAGATCTTGCTGTCGAATGTCTATCGCCAGTCATCTGCCGAACGTGAAGATACCAAAGTAGCTGACCCGACCAACAAGTTGCTGGCATCTTTCCCAAGGCAGCGCCTGGATGCAGAACAGATACGTGATTCATTGTTGCTGGCTTCCGGCTTGCTGGAAGAAAAGCTCGGTGGCCCATCGGTATTGCCACCAGTGCCGAGCAACTTCAATGCAGGTAATGCCTGGGTCACATCGACCGACCCGCATGATTATCATCGCCGCAGTGTCTATGTTTTCACCCGCAGGAATATTCCTTACCCGCTGCTGGAAACCTTTGATATGGCGAACCCGCAACTGGTACATAGCAAACGCGATGTGACGACAACTGCACCGCAGGCACTTGCGTTGATCAATAGTGACCTGGTGTTCCAGTGGTCACAGGCACTGGCAGGCAGGGTATTGCGTGAGGCAGGCAATAATGAGTCAGCACAGATAGACCGTTTGTATCAGATACTGTATGCCCGTCTGCCAGATAAAACCGAGAAAGCAACTTTGCTGGGCTTCCTGGACAACCAAGAAAAAATCACCAAAAAGCAGATTGCTGAGGGCAAGAAAGTTGGTGTACCTGAAGGCTTTGGTGAATCACCTGAACTCAGGAATAACATCGACAAGCTATATAAAACTGCCTATGGCCGCTCTGCCGATCGCTTCGAGAAAATCGCTTTCCTGGAGTTTTTGGAAAAGCAAAAACAGGCTAAACCGAAATCAGCCCAGGACGATGATGCTGATGCCGGAAATACGTCAACTGCCAAGGACGACAGCCAGAAGCTCAACAAGGCCAGGGCTGCTGCCTTCCTCAGCCTGGTACATGCTGCGGCCAATTCCAATGAATTCAGTTACCGCTTCTGATGCCAGGTCATCAGCTTAACAATACGAAGATACGAAAATTAATCAGAATGAAAAGGGAAATATCATGACCAATAAATCACGCCGCGATTTTTTGTCACATGCTGGACTGGGTCTTGGGGGCCTGGGTTTAAGTGGCTTAACTGCTGGTGGCTTACTGGGCGGAGGCTTGCTGTCGAGTGCACAGGCAGCAACGTTTGATGATCCGCTGGCCTTGAAAGTCGCCCATCATGCAGCAAAAGCCAAGTCTGTCATCTGGCTGCACATGGCCGGTGCGCCAAGCACGCTGGACTTGTTTGACTACAAACCTGACCTCATCAAACTGGCGGGCCAGCCCATGCCGGATTCGTTCTCTAAAAATCTCAAGACCGCGACTGATGGTGGTGTCGGTGCCCTGTATGCGACCAAGCGTACCTGGAAGCAGCATGGCGAAAGCGGTGCCTGGTTTTCTGACCTGGTGCCAAACATCGCCAAGCAGGCGGATGATATCTGCTTCATCAAAGGCAGTAAGACTGAAGGCAGTACTCACGTCATCTCTTCACTGAAATTGCATACCAGCGCCCTGACACCTGGCCGCCCGGCATTGGGGGCCTGGATCACCTATGGCCTGGGTAGTGCCAACCCTGACTTGCCTAGCTTCGTGGTCTTGCCTACTGGCTATGACAATAGCGGTGGTGGTCGTGGCCAGACGATCTGGAGTTCTGGTTTCTTGCCAGCGACCTACCAGGGTACGGCTTTCCGTCAGGGTGATTCACCCATCCTTCATCTGGACAGGCCATCTGTGGTGTCATCTGCCGAGCAAAAAAATACCCTGGACCTGATACGCAAGCTCAATACCCAGCATGCCTCACGCTACCCATCTGACAGTGAACTGGAGGCACGTAACCGTTCCTATGATCTGGCTTACCGCATGGAGTCATCTGCGCCTGAAGCAGTTGATCTGAACAAGGAGAGCAAAGAGACCAAGGCGGCCTATGGCCTCGATGATGACGCGACAAAAGACTATGGCACCAATCTCTTGCGCGCGCGTCGCCTGGTTGAGCGTGGTGTGCGTTTTATCCATGTGATTTCAGGCTCCAATGATAAAACCTATGGCAGCTGGGATGCCCACAACAATATTGAAAAAAACCACGCTGTCATGGCCAAGTCTGTCGACAAGCCAATCGGTGCCTTGCTGGCTGATTTGAAGGCCCGTGGCTTGCTTGATAGCACCCTGGTGGTATGGACATCTGAATTTGGCCGCACACCTTATGGCCAGACTGGAGATGGCCGCGATCATAACCCCTGGGGTTATACCACATGGATAGCAGGTGGCGGTTCCAAGGGCGGCTATACCCATGGTTCTACCGATGCCATAGGCCTGCGTGCTGAAACCGGCCTGGTCGACACCTATGATTTGCAGGCAACGGTATTGCACCTGCTGGGCTTGAATTACCGCAACCTCACTTATACCCACCAGGGGCGTTCAGAACGCGCCACGACCGTGTTTGGCGAGGTCGTCAAGGAACTTATCGCCTGATCTGGAAGTAACAGGATGCAGCAATGAAAAAGAAATTGATAAAGAGCACGGTACTGCTGCTGAGCTTGCTTGTAGGTGTGGCAAGTGTGGCAGTAGCGGTCACGGAAGTTGATATGGACTTGATGCAAAGAATAGAAGAATCCACAAAAAACGTGGATTCGAATATCTCTTTAAAAGATGGCAAGGCAGCACTGGCAGACGCTCGTGAAATAGAAGAAATGTTTAGTAAAGTCGAGCTGTATTACAAACACAAAGGCGATGCCGCTGACGCTATTGAGTACGCCAGGAAGAGCAAGAATTTCGCCACTGAACTGATAAGGCAAGTCAGCGAAAAAGATTTTGACAGTGCCTCTGCCACGGTCAGTTCTTTGGCCAAGTCTTGCAAGACCTGTCACCAGGTTTACAAGAAAAGTTGAGTAATGGGTTTATTTGCAGATAGAGATAATATGAAAAAGAGCATCATCAACATCAGCCTGCTGACCGCATTGGCAGCAATGACTTCAGTCGCTGCTGCCGCTTTGAAGGAAGGCGATACTGCGCCTGATTTCAAGGTACAGGCCTCGCTGGCGGGCAAGAGTTTTGCGTATTCACTAAAAGATGCGTTGAAGAAGGGACCGGTGGTCGTGTATTTTTATCCGTCGGCTTTTACTGGCGGCTGCAATATACAGGCGCATGGCTTTGCCGTACATCATGAAAAATTCCAGGAAGCCGGTGCCAGTGTCGTCGGCGTTTCCCTGGACAGTATCAGCCGCCTCAATGATTTCTCTGCCGACCCTGACTATTGTGCTGGCAAGTTCCCGGTTGCCTCTGATGCTGACGGCAAGATTGCCAAAAGCTACGATCTTGCCGTAGCAGGGACGCCAGCAGGGCGCAAGGACACGCGTGGTAATGAGATAGATCATGGGCGTGCAGAACGCAGCACTTTTATCGTTACGGCGAATGGCAAGGTCTATGCAGCGATAGGTGGCCTGACACCAGAACAGAATGTGGCCAGGGCGCTGGAGACAGTGCAGAAACTTGCTGGTAGCAAAGCTGCCAGGTCATGAAGTCAGGCACTGTTGTAAGGAAATATGCATTGCTGTTGGCTTTGATGGCTTTGTTGGCATTAGCAGTGGGTACATCATCCGCGGCCAGCATGCTTGATTTTGATATCTGGATGCGCAAGATAGATAAAAAGATAGTGGACGTGCAAAAACGCATAGCGCAAAAAGATGATGAGGCAGCCATACAAAGTGCCGAGGAAATCGAGGATCTGTATTTGAAGATGGAAAACTATTTCATTCAGATCAAGCATCCCGAAGAAGCTGTACAGATGTCCCGGGAGGGTAAGGAGGCTGCTGCCATCATTAGTGCATCTGTACGAAATCAGGACTATGATAAAGGGGTCCTGGCGGCTGTCAGTATCGCCAGGGCCTGTAGTGCATGTCACGACAATTATCGTCCCTTTAAATAAATTAAATAAATTAAATAAATTCAAGAAACAGGAGAACCAGCATGACACGTCAGACAGCAGATGATTTCAAGCCAGAAGTATTGCAACTCTTTGACCAGTATGTTCATGGTCAGATCAACAGGCGTGGCTTCTTGCATTCCGCCAGTAAATTTGCTGTTGGTGCAGTGACGGCAGAGGTCTTGCTGCAACAGCTAAGCCCCAATTTCGCGCAGGCACAACAGGTGCCAAAAACTGATGTACGCATACAGGCGCGCTATGTTGAGTATCCATCACCACAAGGGTATGGCACTTTGCGTGGCTATCTGGTCACACCAGCAGAAATAAAAGGCAAATTGCCTACCGTGCTGGTCGTACATGAAAACCGTGGCCTGAACCCGCATATAGAAGATATCGCCCGTCGCCTGGCTCTCGATGGTTTTATCGCCTTTGCGCCAGATGCGCTGGCGCCACTGGGTGGTTATCCCGGCGATGAAGAAAAAGCCCGCGAACTTTTCCCCAAACTTGACCAGACCAAGACCCGCGCTGACTTCCTGGAAGCCGCAGCGATATTGAAAAAACTGCCGGAAGGTAATGGCAAGGTCGGTGTCGTTGGCTTCTGTTATGGCGGTGGCATTTCCAACTTTCTCGCAACCAGAGTCCCAGACCTGGCGGGTGCGGTGCCTTTCTATGGCGGTCAGCCTACAGAAGAAGATGCAGCAAAAATCAAGGCACCGCTACTGATTCATTATGCCGGAGTTGATGAGCGCATCAATGCTGGCTGGCCCAAGTATGAGGCAGCTCTGAACAAGGCGGGTGTCAAATACCAGGCCTTTGTCTATGCCGGTGCCCAGCATGGTTTTAATAATGATACGACGCCACGTTACGATGCAGCCGCTGCCACACTGGCATGGCAGCGCACTGTAGAGTTTTTCAAAACCAATTTGCGAGCCTAAGAATTGAATCAAGGCTTTTTAACCACCATAGTCCGGGAATATCCATGAAGAAAACTACATCAAAGGTTTTACTTGGCTTAAGCGCAGCCACGGTACTGATTGCGTCAACATCCGTGTTGGCGCAACAGACACCCAAGCCAGAAACGCTGATCAAATGGCGGCAATCGGCGTATCAGGTCATAGGCTGGAATTCAGGCCGCATCAAGTCCTCGCTGGAAGGGCAATACAATAAAGAGGAAGTCATCAAGGCTGCCAATACCATCGCGGTGTTGTCAAATGCAGGCCTGGGGGCCTTGTTCCCGGCTGGTACTGAACAGGGCAAGGGCTGGCATGACACCGCAGTCAAACCTGAGTTGTTCAAGGATGGCAAACGTGTCGGTGAACTGGCAGCGAACTTCAGCAAGGAAGCGAATGAGCTGGCCAAGCTTGCACTGGCAGGTGACCCTGCTGCAGTCAAAGAGCAATATGGAAAATTGACACGCACCTGCAAGGCTTGTCATGACGATTTTAAAGTATCCAATTAATTGTTGAATGAGGAGCTTGTCGCCAGTATGCAACAAGTGAAGGTGGCAAGCGAAGGGGACATTTTTTGCAGTCTGGTATGCGACGCAACAGATGCCTCCTCTCTGGTTTCCTTCCGCTGTATTCCCTACTGGTCTTGAATTTAATTTTCTAACAGAAATATTCTAAAAAAAATGGATAAGAAAGTTTGGAAAAATTCGTTCTACTTCAGGAACTCGCACGTTAGTCTGGTGTCGTCGTATGCAGATCAGGGGAGAAACTCCACCTCTGCAATGCATCCATTTTACTTTCAGCAGATTTAGCCAGAAAGCGCGTCGTGAACAAATTACTGACCTTTCCTGATAATCAAAACATGATCTTGTCCATCCGGGCCAAGGCCATGATGTTTAATGATCCTCGCTCTGCTGCACTATTGCAGCAAGTCGAACGCATAGCCCGCAGCGAGGCAACAGCATTGATCATAGGCGAAACCGGAACGGGCAAGGAACTGGTCGCACGCCATATCCATAATCATAGTGGCCGTAAAGGGCCGTTCATTGCCGTGAATTGCGGTGCCTTCAGCGAAACCCTGATCGATGCCGAATTATTTGGCCATGAAAGCGGTGCATTTACCGGTGCAACGCAGTCACGTTCAGGCTGGTTTGAGGCAGCCAATGGCGGCACTTTATTTCTTGATGAAATTGGTGACCTGTCACTCGCATTGCAAGTGAAACTGCTGCGGGTATTGCAGGAACGGCAGGTCGTCAGGCTGGGTTCACGCAAACCTATACCACTCGATGTCAGGCTGGTGGCTGCTACCAACGTGGATTTGCACAAGGCCATAGAGGCTGAGCATTTTCGCTCGGATTTATATTACCGTCTGAGTGTGGCGACCATTAACCTGCCGCCGTTGTTTGAACGCACTGGCGACATACTGCCGCTGGCGCATCATTTTATTGCCCTGTATGGCGAGAAAATGAAACTCGATAATGTGCGCCTGTCGCCAGAAGCCGAGACTGCCTTGCTGCAGTATGAATGGCCAGGCAATATACGTGAGCTGGAAAACGTCATTCATTTTTCCTTGATCGTGTGCCGCGATAAATTGATCAGGGCAGAAGACTTGAAACTGGCTGGTGTTGCCAGAAGACGTTGCACAACAGACGCAATTGCGGCGGCGACGCAGAATTTCCTGCCTGCCCCTCAGAACCACGCACTCGGTAACGCAAGTGTGGCAACAAATGTGGCTATACCGGAAACCAGCCTGAAAGACAGATTGCAAGCCCTGGTGGTAGAAAGTATAGAAACCGGCGATGCGGGTATTTTTGAATTTTTTGAACAAACCCTGATACACACGGCATTTAAATTTTGCGCACAAAATCAGGTGCAGACGGCAAAGCTGCTTGGTATCTCAAGGAATATTTTGCGTACCCATTTGAAGCATCATGGTTTGATTGGTTTTGAGATAGACCCAAGACTTCATACAGAAGAAAGCATGCCATTTGGTTTGACCGTGCAATAGAAGTCCCGGATGCTGCCAGCTATGCTGGCGCTGGCAGCAGTATCGCAAAATAGTTATTTAAAGGACTTGATAATGGCTTCCAGTTTTGTGCCCAGGGTTTTGTCATGGGCGGTCACAGGCGGTACTTCCTTGTCGACACCCAGCAACTGGTACACAGCCATCTGGGCAGCGCGGACTGAATATTCCACCGTGAAGACCACGTCATCCGGCACTTCGACAAACTGGCTGATGAAAGCAAAGTTTTTGGTACCCGGTGGTACCGGTAAAGGCCGGTCCCCAACCGAGCGCGGCATAAACATGCTGGTGATATAAGGCATTCTGCAGGGTATGCAATTGGCATTGTCAAAGACCTCTGCATCAAAGCGCAGATGACCCAGCAATTCTTGCAGGATTTCTGCACCGCTGCATTCACTCATGGGTTTGGCGACATAATCACCTATGCGTTCGGGGAATAAGGCATAGCCCCAGAAGACCTGGACACCTGCAGGCTGGTTGATAAAGTGTGGCTGATGCGCCAGCACGATGGACATCAGCCAGTTGGAGTCCTTGAAGGTGACCAGGCCACCAGTCCCGGCCTCATTGCCGCTGAATCGCTGCATGAGGTCAAAGAAACGCGGGTCTTTCAAGGTGACCGTGAACGATGCCCAGTATGACTGCGCGATGCAGCTATTGAATACTGCCGGATTGCCCATGCCCATACCTGGCCGCTCGGTAGCCAGTTGCTCCCATAAATTCCAGCCGCCACTGTCAAGCTTGTTGCGTTTTTCCGGCGCGCTAGTCATGGAGCCAAGGCTGGATGCATCGGTCATTGAACCATTTTGCAGGAACACCAGATCACCGTCAGCGATGCTGATGCTTTCTTCCACGCCGCCACGCAAGCATTGCAGGCCAGTCACCACGAATTGCCCATTGTCCAAAGCATGCGTGATTTTTTGTACCTGGCAATCGATGACGAAATGTACGCCGTTCTGTTTCAGCCAGGTTTGCAAAGGCAAGACCAGAGAATCATATTGGTTGTAGATCGTGCGTTTCACGCCTGCCAGGGTTTCTATGCGCGAGAACTCCATCATGAATCTGTGCAGGTAGCGTTTGAATTCGACTGCACTATGCCAGTGCTGGAAGGCGAAAGTGGTTGCCCACATATACCAGAATTCAGTTTCAAAGAAAGCAGGCGAGAGCCAGTCGGTAATCGTGCTATTCCCCATTTCTGCTTCATCTGCCTGGCTGAGTTTTAGCAACTCCAGACGATCCTGCATGGAAAACCCCATGGAAGAAACCGGCACTTTGGCCCGACGTTTGTCTACTAGTCTGGCCTTGGAGTTGGATTTGTGATGCTCATTGAATTCTACCGTTTCTTCAAATACCGACCTGCCAGGGTTGTGCAGGGAAGGGATGGATTTGAATAAGGCCCATGTACATTCATAATTGTCGGTAGTCAGCATGCGGCCACCGCGCAAGGAATAACCCTGTTCAGGATTACCTGCGCCATCCAGACTGCCACCCAATAATGAAGTCGCCTCCAGGATGGTGATATTGTCGCCCTTGATTTTTCCGTCGCGTATCATAAATGCGGCGGCTGCCAGTGAGCCTATGCCGCCGCCTATCAAATATGCTTTTTTATTGCTAGTCATGGATGCTTTCATATGGTGATTGTTCGATACTTTTAATTGCTGTCATACCATCTTGGCAGGCGTGCAGATACCTGGTTTGCGCTATGACAAACAAGTTGATACTTTTAATGCTGGAATTGTGTATGGCTAGTATTGCCAAATAGAAGCTGACATCACATGTCAGTGCAACTGTCTGCACATGCCCGACATGCCTTGGCACATTCAGTCATCATGCCATCGGCATCGCTATGAGCTTCGCAGAAGGTGGCGCAAGAAATGCAAATCTCGGCACATTCTCTGGCCAGATGGCTATGGTGAGGCGAGCGACGCGCCATGAAGTCGGCGTGGACCAGGCAAATTTGTGCGCAATCAAGCAGGCTGACCAGATGCAAAACTTCACTGTGATGACTGTCGCCATGCATGACGTGGGCGGCGGTTGCAGTGCAAATGCGGTGACATTCCAGGCAGTTGGCCAGACATTGTTCCATTTTCTCGTTGAGAGGTTTGAGTTTCATGTCGATTCTCCTGATGTAAATATAGGCGAGACTTTATTTATACGTGGTATTGCCTAAAATGAATGTGCGCTGACGTACATGAAACGAGTATGGAAATTACCAGGGTGAATAGTGCCATGAGGCATGATTTTCTATGTGTGGCAGCGTACAGACCATATTTCTGAAAACATAGATGCTGTTCTACATGGTGCCTTGGTATGAATATATGGTTCATGCTGGCTCTCTTGCTTAGGTCTGATTTAAGTCTGGGGGCATATTAGCTGCCATGGCTTTGTTCAGATTTCAAACTTGGAGAAACAAATGAAACAACAATTAAAAATGATCCTTGGGGTATCCAGTCTGCTGTTGGCCGCTCATGCAAGTGCGCAAATTGTATTCTATGAAGGCGAAGGCTTTCGCGGACGCGCCTTTAGTACCAATACGCCACAAAATAACTTCCGCAATAGTGGCTTTAATGATCTGGCCTCTTCCGTGGTGGTCTCCAGTGGTCGCTGGGAAGTCTGTGATGATGCCAATTTTGGTGGCCGTTGCATGATATTGAGCAGGGGTAGTTACGATACCCTCTCCGGCATGGGTATGAATAACCGTATTTCTTCTGTTCGTCCTATCAGTAACAGGCGTCGTTACGACAATGAAATCGAAGCACCGTTGAGCCAGCCTAATTATGACTATCGTCGTCGCCCTAACGAAGGTGTGTTTGAAGCGCCTGTGACTTCTGTGCGCGCAGTGGTTGGCCCACCTAATGAACGCTGCTGGGTAGAACGCCAGCAAGTCCAGAGTGAGCGTAGTGAACCCAATGTAGGCGGCGCAATTGCAGGTGCGCTGATCGGTGGTATCCTGGGTCATCAGGTCGGTGGCGGCACTGGACGTGACCTGGCAACTGCGGGCGGCGCTGTTGCTGGCGGTGCAATCGGCGCCAATGCAGGGCGTAATAACGGTGGTACTTATGAGCGCGATGTACGCCGTTGCCAGACTACTGCCAATACGACACCGCAATACTGGGACGTGACCTATATCTACCGTGGTACTGAACATCATGTACAGATGAGTTCTCCACCAGGCTCTACCATAGCAGTCAACCGCAATGGTGAACCAAGGCAGTAAGCAAGATATCAGTAGTTTGAATTGAGAAGGCCAGATGCGCAAGCATCTGGCCTTTTCCTTATGGGCACTCATAAACTTCCATAGCGTCTTACCATGTTCAATCTAATATCCCGGGCTGCAACAAGACATGGCCTATCAAAGACTGCAACACAATAATCAATAGAGTGAATGTGTTTTCCTCACTACTTGCACCGATATAAAAAAACCGCCACAACCCTGCTAAGGATGGTGGTGGTTTTCAGTTCATGAACATCTGTAAATAAAGCAGTCTGATGGGGCTGCAAGCTAACTGTCTTCAAATCCCTCCCATATCATTTCTAACCTGGCTGCACATAGTTAAGTTCCACAGTATGTTCACGCTGATCATCCATCAGGGGGATCAACAAATTCCCCATGGCGATATCATCAATGAACAACAGGCTTTGTCCATAAGCCACATCCCTGAGTTTGACAGTGATCAGGTAAGTACTGCTCAGATGTTGATAGCGCAGGCTATAACTGGTCCATCCTGCAGGCACGCATGGTGTCAGGCTCAGATACTTGCCTTCACGTTTTAATCCCAATAGAGATTCCATCATGAAGGTGTACATCCAGCCTGCTGAACCTGTGTACCAGCTCCAGCCACCGCGGCCTGTATGGGGCGCTACGGCATACACATCAGCGCAGATGACATAGGGTTCAACTTTATAGCGGGCGATGGTTTCTGGTGTGTTGCCATGATGGATGGGGTTGATCATGTCAAATGCTTCCCAGGCTCGTGCTGCATCCCCCATTTTTGCAAATGCCATGCCTGTCCAGATTGCTGCATGGGTATATTGCCCGCCATTTTCACGCACACCTGGTACATAGCCGCGGATATAGCCGGGGTTTTGTCCCGAGCAATCAAAGGCAGGGTCCAGCAACTGTATGATTTGCTTGTCACGTCGCATCAGGCGTTTATCCAGTGACTGCATGGCCTGGACAGCTCTTTGCGGGTCAGTCGCTCCAGACAAGATGGCCCAGCTTTGCGAGATAGAGTCTATCTGGCACTCAGCATTTTGGGCTGAACCCAGAGCGCCGCCATCATCAAAATAGGCACGTCTGTACCATGCCCCATCCCAGGCATTGTCATCAATGTTTTTCGATAACAGGCTGGCTTGTTCCAGGCAACGTTTTGAAAACTCATTGTCCTGACGGGCCAGCGCAATGGCCGAGAATTTTGTCAGCACCTGATGCAGGAAGAAAGCCAGCCAGACGCTTTCCCCCTTGCCCAGATGGCCGACTTTGTCCATGCCGTCATTCCAGTCGCAAGAACCTATCAGCGGCAGGCCGTGACTACCAAAGCGCAAGCCATGCTCAATCGCCTTGACGCAATGCTGGTACAGACTGCCAGTCTGCGGTGATCTGCCGGGCAGGTCGTAATAGGAATCTTCTTCCTGGTTGACGAGACGTCCTTCCAGGTAATGCAGCTCTTCATCCAGAATACCAAGGTCACCGCTGCTATTGATATAGCGCGCCACCGCCAGAGGCAGCCACAGATAATCATCAGAACAATGGGTGCGTACACCGCGGCCTATGGGCGGGTGCCACCAGTGCTGCACATCACCCTCGATGAATTGGTGTGAAGCAGATAATAGCAATTGTTCGCGCGCCAGTGTTTGCCTGGTGTGCACCAGTGCCATGCTGTCCTGTAACTGGTCGCGGAAGCCAAACGCACCGCCAGATTGATAATAACCGCTACGTGCCCATAAACGACAGGCGATGGTTTGATACAGCAACCAGCCATTTGCCAGTAGATTCAAATCCTGGTCTGGAGTATTCACCTGTACCACACCCAGGGTGTCGCGCCAGTAATCATGCACTTTATTGAGCGCCTGTTCAGCCGCCGCAATGCCGCGGTGCTGTTGTATGAATTGCGTGGCATTGGTGTGATCGGTCATGATTGCACCCAGCACAAAGACCAGACGTCTTTCCTGCCCGGGGCTTAATTCAAATTCCTGCTGGATTGCTGCACAGGGATCAAGACCAGGTCCGGTTTTGCCAGACAGTCTTTGTCTTTCCATGGCGGCCGGTTTTTGCAGGCTGCCATTGCGGCCTATGAATTCATTGCGGTCACCAGTGACAGTGCGGTTACCACCATCCAGATCAAAAAATGCCTTGCGCCCCGGGAATTCTGTATTGTAAGGGTTACGCGCCAGCAGGCAACCGCTGACCGTATCAATCTCAGTAGCGATATGCATCAGGGATTTTGGCCGTAAATCACCCAATACCCATTCAACATACCCGGTTGCCGAGAGTTTTCTTTGTTCTTCAGTCAGATTCACAACACGCAGTATGGAATATTTGACCGCCGTGTCTATGCAGACAAAGACTGTCAGCTCAGTCCGTATGCCTTGTTCCACATGGGTGAATACACTATAACCAAAACCATGGCGAGTGACATAGTCACCACGGCCGCGGCAGGGCAGGGCAGTTGGTGACCAGTAGGCACCCGTATCTTCATCACGTATATAGAAAGCCTCGCCGCTGCTGTCGCAGACCGGGTCGTTATTCCAGGGTGTCAGGCGGAATTCATGGGCATTTTCACCCCAGGTATAAGCCTGGCCACTTTCAGAAATTACCGTACCAAACTGAGGGTTGGCGAGTACATTGACCCATGGCGCAGGCGTGACCTGGCCTTCTCGCGTGGTGATGACATATTCACGACCATCTTCAGAAAAACCACCCAGGCCGTTAAAGCTTTGCAGTTTTTCCACTTGAATCTCAGTGGACTTGCTGGCAAGCGCCTGGTATCCAGACAGTTGATGCGCTTGGCGCGACGGCAGCAACTTGGGCACGCGCAATTCCAGCATATCCCGCCGGTTCAATTGGTCCATGAGACTGCCACGATGGTCATTCAGGATGACCCTGGCAACAGCCTGGAACAGGATTTTGTCTTCGACTGAAATCTGCTCTGCCATGCGGACAAAGATACCACCCGGTCTTTCTATGGCATGTGTGCCTATGACGGAAGAAATCATGCCCATGATCTGTTCCTGCAAGGCTTGGCGGTAAGTCGCATGGTCTTCATTCCAGATCACCAGATCCACCGCCAGCCCTTTGGAGCGCCAATAGGCATGTGCCTGTACCAGTTGCCGCACCAGTTCTATATGTTCCTGCTGATTGATCTGCAAAAGGACGATAGGCAGATCGCCAGAAATCGCATAACCCCACAGGCCAGACTGACCACGGTGGTTACGGCTCAGCACGCTGGCATCGGCCCGCAACAAGGGGTTCATGTAGATGACAGAATTTGCCATGCGGCCGTATAACTGCGCGTCGGCTTCAGTGATATTCAACTGACGCAAGACTATCTGGCTATGTGTCCACGATAATCCTATGACGCGGTCTGCCAGATGTTGATCCTGATATTTGTCGATCAGGGCCAGGCACTGGTCACGGTTTTCTGCCACGCCGGTGACGACGTCAAAAGTGGCAATCTGTTCTGGTTCCAGCGTAATTTGATAACGTATCGCGACTACCGGGTCCAGTACCGATCCCTGGCTGTCTGACAAACGTTCTACACGCATGGCAGCAGGTGCTTCCAGCGTATTGCCACGGCCTATGAACTGTGCCCTGTCAGTTTCGTAAGAGACATTGTCTGCATTAGCGCCATGCAGTGAGATCAGGTGGAACATGCTCGGTATTTTCTCTTCAACCGAGCGCGGACGACGGGTGCAAACGATGGCATGCTGGTCATGCAGGATTTCAGTCTGTACAAACAGTTTGCTGAATGCAGGATGCATCGCGTCAGCCGCTGCGGATGCCAGCACGACTTCAGCATAGCTGGTGAAATCTATGGTGCGGCGATGGCGTGAGCGGTTGGTGATGCGGGTGCGGCGCAGTTCTATATCATCTTCTGGCGAAACCACGATTTCGGTGTGCATGTCGAGATGATTATCGCTGCGACGGAATTCTGCCCTGCCTTCAGAAAAAATAACTTCATAGGTGGGGGAGGTCACCAGGCAAGGCTGGAATGCAGTTGACCAGTATTTGCCATTGCTGGTGTCGCGCACGTAGCAGAAAGTACCCCAGTTGTCGCGGGTACTGTCTTCATTCCAGCGGGTGATGGCGAGATCATTCCAGCGACTATAACTACCTCCCACACTGCTGATCATGACGTGATAACGGCCATTCGACAGCAACTGTACTTCCGGCGTGCGGGTATTCACATGATGAAGTACACGCAAGGGCGTCTCCTGACCAGCGCTTGCACTGCGTATATCAGCCAGTTCAGTTGTGTTGGAGTAAACAGCCGTCGCTTTTGGCACACGCTCATGTAACAGCGACATGGTTGCCTGCAGCAGAGGGTCAGATTCAAAACGTTTTTGCAAAGGCTTGTCGAGCAAGAGATAGGCCAGTGACAGGAAACCCATACCCTGATGATGTACCATGAAGGAACGTATCAAGGCATGGGTTTGCCCGCGTGGAAGGCGCGAAGGCGTATAGTCTATCGCTTCAAAGAAACCATAGACACCTTCAAACCCCAGGGCCGCCAGTTGTTCCAGATTGCTGCAGGCCTTCTCTGGTTCTACCATCAATGCCATCATTGATGCATAAGGTGCAATCACCAGATCATCACCCAGGCCACGCTTGAAGCCCAGACCAGGCACGCCAAAAGCGCGGTACTGATAATTCAGATGGGCATCAAAAGTGTTATAGCCAGATTCAGAAATACCCCAGGGTACATTACGTTGTTCGCCATATTCTATCTGGCGCTGCACTACCGAGCGGTAAGTCTGTTCCAGCAAAGTATTCTGGAAGTTAGGCATGACCAGCAAGGGCATCAGGTACTCAAACATCGAGCCACTCCAGGACAGCAAGATAGGCTCGCCGCCTGCTATGGTCAGTTGGCGGCCCAGCGCAAACCAGCTCTCTTGCGGGATCTGGCCCTGGGCGATAGCGACAAAGGTAGCCAGCCGGGCTTCTGATGCCAGCAAATCATAGCAGGCAGCATCGCGCCTGCGCTCATTGACGTTATAGCCTATGGTCAGCAGGTGGGTGTTGGCATCGTACAGGAAGTCATATTCCATCCTGGCAAATTCACTGGTCTGTTGTACCAGTTGGCCGATTTGCAGTATGCGGTCTGTGGCACGTCTGCTGGCCGTCATTAGCATTGCTGCCAGAGTGGAAGGGTGGCCACCATTTTTTTGTGGCTGGTCCAGCGACAAAATGTCGTCTTTAGGGGGTTCATGGGCGTATCCCAGTTGCGCCAGTCCTTTCAATGTTGGAATGGTATCAAGCAGTGGATACGCTTGCAGCCAGTTCCCCGGTTCTGGCAAGCTCAACCATGGTGCCAGATAAACCAGCTCATCCAGTTGCGCACGGGTTTGCCTGCTCAGGGCGCTTGCCCATATATGAGTCAGACTGTCCGCATTCATGGTCTGGCTGGACAGGTAACTATCTGCATGATGCGTCAAACGTTTGAGGCAATCGTAGATCACCATCAGTGAAGTTGGCGTGCTCAGGCACAGGACATCAAGGTCAGTTTTAAATTCTGTCAGTCTGCCAGCGAGATGCTCAGAGACGGTACTGCGCAATATCAGGTAAGTATCATGCAAGCCGCAAAACAGGCGCGGCTGGCAAATTGGAGTATCTATCAAGCCTGCCAAGCCAGGGCGCAGGGTCAGCAAATGACCAGCCAGGTTGCCGCTATCAACCGTTGAAATATACAGAGGCTGCAAGGGCTGCAGTGTCTTGGTATCGTACCAGTTATAAAAATGATCCTGGTGACGTTCCATCTTGCTCAGGCTGGCAAAAGTATCCTGCGTGCGTTGCAATAGCTGGCCAACCGGTAAATAGCCAAAGTCATAGGCCACCAGATTGGCCAGCAAAGACAGGCCAATGTTGGTAGGTGAGGTCCGGTGCGCAATCACACTGACAGGCTGGAACTGCACATTGTCCGGTGGCAGCCAGTTATCTTCTGCTCCTACATAGGTTTCAAAAAACAGCCAGGTCTTGCGGGCACTTGACTGCAAAAATTCTGTTTGTTTCTCACTTAACTGGGAAACACGCTGCTGTTTTTCCCGGCTCATCTGATATGCGATGAAAGGAGAAATAAACCAGAGCAACAAAATTGGTGCCGCTGCCTGTAAGGCGAACGGATTGATGAAATCAAGGAAAAAGAATACCGCAGCAGAAAACACCGGCGCTATCCACATACTGCGAAAATTATTCCATACAGTATTCTTGAATTGATGATTGCTGATAGTGGATGGGTTCCATTCCAACAGGCGCCTGTGAGAAATCAATACCCGCCATTGTGTACGCAAAATGGCATCCAGATTGATCCAGGCTTCATAGGGCAGAAACACCAGGCTCAATGAGGCATGGATGAAATGCTGGGTACTTGATCGCAGCAATGAAAGCAAGTGCTGACGAAAGAAAACATCGTCGGCTTTTTGAGTCAGACTCAGTAAAAATGCACTGGCAGCAGGTATCAGCAAAAAGCCGATCGCCGCCGCCGACCATAGCCAGGCTTGAGGCAGGCTGCTCCAGGCAATAACCAGAAAAGTGACCAATGCCAGCGGTACCATGCTGCGCCGCAGGTTATCAAGCAATTTCCAGCGTGACAACAGGGATAAAGAGTTGGCGAGCTTCGCAGGTTTGCCAGTGGCTTCATCTTTGGGGCCAGGCACCCTCGGTAATAACCAGGAAGCGATCTGCCAGTCACCCCGTATCCAGCGATGGCGGCGACGTATATCAGCCAGGTAGCTTGAAGGGTATTCCTCATACAATTGCACATCGCTCAAGAGCCCCGCACGGGCATAGCAGCCTTCCAGCAAGTCATGGCTGAGGATGCGATTCTCCGGCATGCGGTTTTTCAAGGCATGTTCAAATACATCGATATCGTAAATGCCTTTGCCTATGAATGAGCCCTCATCAAAAACATCCTGATAGACATCCGAGACGCTACGGGTATAAGGGTCTATGCCAGCTTCACCGCCGCATAGCAATTCATAGTAAGAGGCATCGCTGGCGGGCAGGCTGACAGCGACACGTGGCTGTAAAATGCCATAGCCATCTGTGACCCTGTGCAGTTTTTCATCATAATAGGCGCGGTTCAGGGGATGTGCCAT
This sequence comes from Undibacterium pigrum, assembly GCF_003201815.1. GTDB lineage: Bacteria > Pseudomonadota > Gammaproteobacteria > Burkholderiales > Burkholderiaceae_D > Undibacterium > Undibacterium pigrum. Next base: position 346,256 of record NZ_QJKB01000003.1, on the reverse strand, counting down.
GGTCGCCACAAATTTGCGCGCGGCATCGCGCGGCAATTCTGTGTCGGTGTCCAGGGTGATCACATATTTCATGTTCTCCAGGCCAGCGGTATTACCGATGATGCGCACGAAGGCATCCGCCCCGGTACCGCACAGATAATTATTCAGAGCAGCCAGCTTGCCGCGCTTGCGCTCATATGCCATCCAGGTTTTTTCTTGTGCATTCCAGACCCGTGGCCTGTGCATGACCAGGAAATGGTCGCCATCAGGGCGTGGATATTTCTTGTTAAGTTCTTCGGTCACATTGCTGATATGGTCCAGCAGTTTTTCATCTGTTTCCAGTGTCTCGGTATTTGCATCGGCAAAATCAGTCAAGAGACAAAAACGCAAATTAGCATCGTTGTTGGCGAGGAAGCGAACTTCCATGGCTTCGCACAGGGCATCGATATTCTGCACGTTGAACAACATGGTCGGCACCACAACCAGGGTGCTTGATTCCAGCGGTATGCCGCGTGAGAAGTCCATGCGCGGCAATGGACGTGGCAGGGCCACAAAGGTGGCCAGCCAGTTGACCATGGACAGCGCAAACTGGCTGCTGGCAATCAGGCTGGCTACAATAAATCCAGCCAGCAAGTAGGGGTTGACCGTGGTAAAGCTGACCTGGTTCAGCAGCAAGCCGGTAGTCGCCAGGCTGATGATGATGATACTGCCCAGATAAATACTCAAGGCAGAATTGCGTATTGAATGCTTGATGGATTCAGGCAGGGCATGTTGCATGGCAGTGGAGCGTTCAAGCTCGACGCGGCCTTTGCCGATCAGGAAATAACCTATATGGGCATTGCGTGAGCTCTGACCATGTTTATTGGCTGCTTCACGCGCGAAACGCAAGGCATTGTGGGCGACATCGGCTTCTGAAAAGCCACTGCCTTTGGCGATTTTTTCTACCGCATGGCGGTACAGGTCGCGTGTGGCAAAGTCCATGTGTGTGTAAATGGCAGCCGGGTCTTCGCGCAGGCAGCGGTCAACCACACTCATATTTTCCACGAACTCGCGCCAGTCCATTGATGTCAGCAAGCGTAGGCTACCTATGCTATTGCTGATGGAAATCTGGTCTGCAGCCTGGTGTTGTGAATCCAGATGCACTAGATGTTCTATAGTATCGCCAGTTTCTGCCAGGCGTTGCGAAAGCCAGTTCAGGGGCAGGGCAAGGGCAGGCCCCTGGCCCTGCAGGCGACGCATCATTTCTGCGACGAAGGAGCTGTCCAGCGGAGGTTTTGAGCGCGACATATCTGCCACCAGCAAGATCAGATTGCTGGGGTCTTTTTCGGCAGTTTCTGCCATTTCTTCTGCCCATTTGGCAGCGAGATTGCGGTTGTTGTGGGTAGTCGTCAGATTGGTAGCAACACGGCGCAAATTTTCTATCAAGGCCAGCCGCAGCATGATGGGGATGGCCCACAACTCACCAAGCTTTAATACCGATACCAGCTGGTAGGCGCTGATGAAGCGGCTCAGGTTTTCAGGGTCTACCCTGCCATCACCATGTGAAATGGTTTCCAGTGCAATGTCGTAAACGCGGGGGCGGCCGGCCGAATTGCCACGCAGCAGGCGCGGCAATTCCTTGCTGTAGTTGTTGGGTAAATGGCGCTTGGCTGTGCGTATCTGCTCTTCTATCAGGTAGTAGTTATCGAGCAGCCATGCCGCAGCTGGCGTAACTGGCCTGCCTTCCTTGATGGCTTCTGTCAGCAAGGTGCAGGCATTCATGATCACTTCCTGGTTGTCAGCCAGACGCGACAGGAGTTGATCCTGTCCAAATATGTTGCTTAGCTTATGGCTGTTTGCCAGGATACGACCATGCTGCTCCATCTGCAGGGCACTGTACAAGTCCGCACGCAGGGGCAGCTCCGCGCCAGTCTGCGAGACGAAGGTTTGCAAACGTAACTGTCCATTTTTCCAGACGTTTTTTATCTGATGGATGCTGGACGACAGTATGTCTTTGGCTGATTTCAAATCGCACACTTCTTTCTTTTATCGGGATTTGTCAGTGACCGTAGTAATTGGCCATCCGTTGTCACACCTCCAGTCAATTTTTCTGCGTGAGTAACTTCACGTAAAAAGTACAGGCAAGAAGAGAAGGGTGACGGTGTCTTGATAGTAAAACATCGTCCTTACTATGTAAGTTCGCTAGCGTACATACATCCCAGCCCGGTTTTTTTGTTCTAATTTTTGCGTACTTAAGAGAGTGTGCGGCAGCGAACAGACCCGGGTTTGCGGCGGGCGGTATAAAGACGGCGAAGATCACAAAAATGTGGCTCAAACGCGGGTATGGATTTTTATCTACTGGAGAAAAAAATGAATAAGAACTTGAAAACTGGTCTTTTGGCAGTATGCACTGCAAGCATGGTAGTCATGATGGGCTGCGCCAGCAGCATGAAAACCCCGGCGACGGCAGAAGTGGCTGTTTCTAAAGAAGCTGTTGATAACGCCGCAGTGGCTGGCGGCACTGAGTTTGCACCGGTAGAAATGAATTCTGCCCGCCAAAAACTGGTACTGGCAAACAAGGCCATGCAAGACAAGGACTATAAACTGGCCAGTGACCTGGCCACACAGGCTCAGGCGGATGCCAAGCTGGCGCAAGCCAAGGCCAATTCTGCAAAAGCAGAAAAAGCTGCTAATGCACTGCAAGACGATATCCGCGTCTTGCGTGATGAGCTGCAACGCGCCAATAGCAAACAATAAGTCAATTAAAAATAAATAATTTTTGCAAACTCAGGAAGAGTTTGCTGCCACCTTCTTAAGGACATATCATGAACAAGAAAATTTTTGCCCCGGTCGTACTGATGACAGCCATGCTGCTTTCCGCCTGCAGCACGGCACCAAAAACCACCAGCCTGCTGGATCAGACACGTATGGATTATCAGGCCGCACAAAATAATCCCAATGTGCAGACTCTGGCTCCCCTTGAAATGCGCCAGGCTGACGTGGCGATGAACGATGCCAACAAGGCGGCCAAAGACAATGAAAGTTCAGAAAAAATTGATCGCCTGGCCTATATCGCCAAACAGAAAATCGGCGTAGCGCAAGAGCTGGCAAAGCAAAAACAGGCTGAAGCAGCCATAGCCGATGCAGCAAAAGCCCGCGACCAGATTCGTCTGGAACAACGCACCAATGAAGCCGACAAGGCAAAAATGCAGGCCGATCAGGCTAAAGCACAAGCGGATCAAGCCAGACTGGCCGCACAGATAGCACAAGGTGAAGCCAGCGAAGCACAAAGAAAAGCGCAAGAAGAGCAGGCCAAGGCGCTGGAAATGCAAAACCGCAATGCTGCCCTCGAAGCACAACTGGCTGACCTGCAAGCCAAGACTACCGTACGCGGCATTGTCATCACTCTGGGCGACGTCTTGTTTGGTGTAGATCAGGCCAAATTGAATCCGGATGGTATGCGCACAGTACAAAAACTGGCAACTGTCTTGCAAAGCAATATGCAAAGAACCGTGTTGATTGAAGGGCATACCGATAATACCGGCAGCCAGGCGCATAACCAGGATTTGTCAGAACGTCGTGCCGCTGCTGTGCGTAGTGCTCTGGTTCTGATGGGCGTGTCACGTGATCGCGTTGAGATCAAGGGATACGGCGAAGCCTTCCCGGTAGCAGAAAATAATAATGCACAAAACCGCCAGTTGAACCGTCGTGTAGAGATCATCCTGTCTGATGTCAATGGCAAGATCACACCTCGCTAATCATCTCGTTCTGAAAAGAGAAAGGAAAGATCATGAACTACTTGCTTCGTAAAAAAGTCATTATTCCATTGCTCTCGGTTTCCCTGCTACTGCCCTTGGCTGCCTGTAATAAAGGGGTAGACACCAATGGACCAAATGCTGCCACCACCATAGGCACGGAGATTGATGATTCTGTTATTACCACCAAGGTCAAATCCGCGATGATGGGCGATGATTTGATCAAGAGTGTGGATGTGAAGGTAGAAACCCGTAAGGGTGAGGTATTGATTTCCGGCTTTGCTGACAATCAGGTGCAGATTGACCGCAGTTCTGCAGTCGCACTGGGTGTGGAAGGTGTCAAAAAAGTCGACAATAAATTGGTGCTGAAAGAAGGTAAACAAACCGTTGGCAACAAGATTGATGACAGTGTCATTACAGCCGGTGTCAAGACAGCCATGCTGGACGATGTACAGATGAAAAGCATGGATATAGCGGTCGTCACCCGCAAAGGTGAAGTACAACTGAGCGGCTTTGTTGACAGTGATTTGCAGGCAACGCATGCGGCAGAAGTTGCCAAACGCGTTTCAGGCGTTCAAAACGTCATCAATAACCTCAAGGTAAAAAAATAAGTAACATGTTGCATGTCAGCCTCCCTCACGTTATCGCATGATGTGAGGGAGTTTTATCTTTTAATCGAATAAATATTCCTGCACATCATGAAAAACAGTTTACAAGAACAGCCTACTCCGATTACACCTGTGCCAGAAGACAAGGACAAAGTGATTGAAAAGAAAGATGGTGATCTGGACCCGATACCGGATGAACGAGCACCAGTTCGTGACCCTGTTATTAGTCCGGTTATCCCACAAAAAGTGTAAAAAAATAATCCAGCGATGAGGGTGGATTATTTTTTTATTCCATGCACTACCCAGTGAGCTAAGGTGCGAGAAAAGGGTGCGAGAAAAATGCGGCGGTTTGATTTTTTCTTATACCCGCTTATAACCACCTATAACCAGTATTCAAACCGCCTGGCCAGCCATTCTTTGAGCTTGTTGATTTTCGGACGTTGCTCCCAGTTCTCCAGCGTCACCTCGGTGGACGAACGCAAGTCTTCCTTGAAAGCATTTTCCATTGCTGCAGCAAATTCAGTGTCGATGACAACGACGTTGACTTCCTTATTGTGCAAAAAACTGCGCGTATCAATATTGGTGGACCCCACAGTAGACCAGACCTGGTCTATCACCGCGGTCTTCGCATGCAGCACTGCTACGTTCAACTGAAAAACCTTGATCCCGCCTTCCAGCATCTCTTTGTAAAAGGACTGGCCGGCATGAAATACCAGGCCGCTATCTGTCACGCCTGGCATGATGATCTTGACCTCAACACCGCGTTTGGCTGCAGCAATCAAGGCTTTTAATATCTGTGCATCAGGCACAAAATAAGCTGAAGTGATATGTATGCTTTCTTTGGCTTCCTGTATCGCCAGCAGATAGGCTTTATAAATGGCAGGATTGCTTTCCGGTTCACTGGCCAGCACGCGCACCATCTTGTTTCCCTGGTTTTTCAAGTTAGGGAAATACAATTTGTCTGCCGGCTGCTTATCGCCCGCATTGAGCCAGGTATCGAGGAAAATCCACTGAAACGCCGCAACAGCCGGGCCTGTAATTTGCAAGTGGGTATCACGCCAACCTACTTTATCCGGGTTTTTTGATTTCGAGCGAAACAATGAGCTGTTGGCATAACTGGCGCTGATATTGACACCGCCAGTAAATGCAATCTCACCGTCGACGATTAAAATTTTCCTGTGATCGCGCCTGTTTGGTGACCACGGGCCTTGCAATTTGGTTGGATTGACAGGATTAAACGGTAGCAATTGTATGCCTGCCGCTTTCATATTATCGAAGAAACTTTGCGGCGTGCCTATGGTGCCTACGCTGTCGTAGATGATACTGACTTCCACCCCAGCTTGCTGTTTTTCTATCAACAATTTGGCAAATTCCAGACCCAGTTCATCCTGATCGAAGATATAGGTTTCCAGGTGTATATGATCTTTTGCGTTCCTGATGGCATTCATCATTGCAGCCATGGTTTGCGGGCCATCGAAAAGCAGGGTGACCTGATTGCCAGCGATGAGCGGGCTACCTGTGACTGATTCTTCAGCAGCAGCCAGGGCTTGAATATTGGCCAGGCCAATGCTGGAATTTTTCCAGCGCTGACGCATTAAGGCCTGTGCTTTGGACGTGCTTAATTCACCTTTGGCATTGTTCACTGTTGGAGTGTTCAAAGCAGTTTTCTGCTGCTGGTCTAGTCCAGGTTCGAGATAATTTATTTCTGGCAGTGAGCTGCAGGCATTGAGCATGATCAAGACGGCTATGCCCACAGAACTCATCAGCAAATGAGGCGGTAGTCTATGATGAACAGCCATGTCTGGTCCTTTTTATAGTCAGGTTGTAATAGCGACTTTCAGTACGCCGTCGCGCTGATTGGCAAATAAATCGTAAGCTTGCTCTATATCATCGAGCTTAAAGCGATGTGTGACCATGGCATCAAGCTTAACTCTCCCTGATTTGACGACATTCATCAGGCGTCGCATACGATCCTTGCCACCTGGGCATAAGGTAGTAATAATCTTGTGATCACCCAGACCCGCAGCAAAGGCGTCCAGTGGCAGGCTTAACTTGCCTGAATATACGCCAAGGCTGGATAATCTGCCGCCAGGTTTTAATGCGCGCAGACAACTCTCGAAAGTTGCTTGTGTACCCAAAGCCTCAATTGCAACGTCTACCCCTCGGCCTTGGGTGAGGCGCATGATTTCTGTTAAGGGATCAGTTTTGGTATAGTCTATGGTGATATCCGCTCCCAATGTCTTTGCCATTTCCAGGCGGCTGCTTACTCCATCGACTGCAATAATCAGGCTGGCTCCGCGTAGTTTGGCACCGGCAGTCGCGCACAGGCCTATTGGCCCCTGAGCAAAAATGACGACAGTATCACCTATCTTGATATCACCGCTTTCAGCACCGCCAAACCCTGTGCTCATGATGTCCGGGCACATCAGTACTTGCTCATCTGTAAGGCCTTCCGGTATCACTTCCAGGTTACTCATGGCATATGGCACCAACAGGTATTCTGCCTGGCAGCCATCAATAGTATTGCCAAAACGCCAGCCGCCTGCAGGTTTGCCACCGCATTGCGATTGCTGTCCGTCCAGACAGGAGTAGCATTGCCCACATGGTGATATGGCACCAACGACGACACGTTGACCAAGCTCGTATCCAGTGACACCTGCACCTAGTGCGGCGATCACACCTACCGGTTCATGCCCTATGGTCAAGCCAGGTTTAACTGGATATTCACCTTTCAGTATGTGGATATCAGTGCCGCAGATAGTCGTCGTGGTAATTTTGATGAGTGCTTCGCCCGGCCCTGGAACTGGGACGGGTTTTTCTTCTATCGCGATCTTGCCTGGGCGCAGATACACTGCTGCTTTCATGGTGGACATGGCTTCTTTCTTATTGATGCGCACTTCAACTCTGGGGAAGAAATGCGTTTTCCTGTCAACGCGGACGTATGCCCGATTTTCTATAGGCTTCCGCGATATCTTGCTGCATGGTTGCCTTGGCCTCACGCAGACAAGCACTTTGTTGACTGCGTTCCGCCCGCTTGCATTCCATTGATGACAACTGGTAGACAGCTTCTGCTTCTTTTTTTAGGGTCTTGAAATAAGCCATAGGCGTCATTTCTTCCTGATACCAGCGTTCAGGATCACCTCGCTGGGAAATAGCAGTTGGATCTGTATCAGCGGCAAAGGCCGGGCTTAACATGGCAGCACCGAGCAGGGTACACAGCATGCCTTTTATCAGCTGTTGTTTTGTTGTTTTCATGATGACTCCTTTAATGAATAAGCTTGATATTTACAAGCGGCCGGTAAGTAACAGTATCAGAAGGATAATCACGACCAGGCCGGTTACGCCGCTAGGACCGTAACCCCAGGAACGGCTGTGTGGCCAGGTCGGGAAAATGCCAATCAGGACCAGAACGAGTATGACGAGTAATATAGTGCTCATTTTTTTGCCTATCAGTGTGGTGAAAAATTTTTATTGTCTGGCTTATTCATGGCGTTTGCGACTTATAAGAGTTCAGACCTGGATATTGGTGTAGTCACCATGCTGGCTTTTCCAGGTTTCTAAACTATGCGCAGCATCGTCGGTTGATTCTGATAAGGGACAGAAGCTGGCATTGGATTCGAGATCTACGTCCAGCTTTTCTGCCGGTTTTTGACTGGAAATTCCCCAGCCCAGCAAAGAGCCAACTATGGCACCCATGCCAGTGCCGAGGCTCGCACCTATGAAAACGGCTTGCAGAGGAGTGGCAACCAGCAGATCCAGGCCTGGAATAACGTAGGGAGAAATCGTCACGGCGAGCGTGGCATTGACCATGCCAAGAACGCCACCTACCACCATGCCTATGGCCGTGCCTGTCGTGATTTCGGAGCTGAATACCACGTTCCAGTGTTGACCATGTACAGCATCATTACCCTGTACCTGTTTTTTAAAATCACCACGTCGCGTAGAAGGACGTGGGTAAGGGCTGAGCGTGCCTTGCATACGTGTGGTCGACATGCTCGCTGGCACAGTGTCATTGTTGCGCATGATATCTGGCTCCCTAAAAAAACATGATATGGCTTATATGGCTGGCTATCGATATTCTTGATGATTTACCAAGGTATTTCTTGTTTGTAATTTTTCTCACTCAGTTCATCCACCGCTCATCGCTTTCATTTGTCATTTTGAAACTGTCATTTCCTGAAATATTTGAGGAAAAATGCAGCACAAAATCTGCTTTGTTCACATAAGTTGCGTCTTTCTGATGCTGTATGACAAATGTATGCTTTTCCGCGTCCGACATCTGTGCGCTGGCACACGCTGGAAAAAGTCTTGTTAAGAAAAGCATCCTGGCTTGATAAATATATATTGATCAATGTTCGATACCGCACAGATAGGCCCTTGGGCAAACAGCACACTCGGGCATCGGAATTTTCCGACGTAGCAAGCGTTGAGGCGGATATCAGTTGTGCTCAACATCAACACCTGAAAGAGGAAAGATATGAATAAAAAATTAGCCATGATGCTGGTTTGCACAGCCACACTGAGCACTACCGTTTGGGCGGCTGCCGATGAAAAGTCTATTGCGTACACGGCAGCGAAAGAAACCGCAAGTACAGATTTCAAGCTGGCGAAAAGTAAATGCGACGCGATTACCGGCAATCCAAAAGATGTTTGTATAGCTGAAGCAAAGGCCACACGTGTACATACAGAAGCAAATGCAAAGGCGACCTACAAAAACACCCTGGCGGCTCGTACCAGCGCCAGGAAAGATATTGCCAATGTGGACTATGACCTTGAAAAGACCAAATGCGGCAGCATGAATGGCAACGATAAAGATGTCTGCATCAAACAAGCCAGTGCCAATAAAGTCGCTGCTCTGGCAGATGCCAAGGCAGACAAAAAAGTGGTAGAAGCCCGAGTCGATGCGAAAGATGACAAAGTCAAAGCCGAGTACAAGCTTGAGCTGGAAAAGTGTGATGCTTTAGCTGGCCAGGGTAAAGATAACTGTTTCGCTGCAGCAAAGTCGAAATTTGGTAAATAAGTTTTTCAGTGTCAGGCACAAGCTGCCGCCACATTCTTTGTTGCTTGCAGTTTGTGCATATGTAAATTTAGTTGTTGTACCTCACTCTCCCGAAAGAAAAAAATGAAAATCACTCAACGCATGATGACCCTGGTATTTACCGCTTCTCTGCTGGTAATTACTGGCTGTGCTTCCACATCCACACGTGAAGGCACGGGTGAATATGTCGATGATTCAGTCATCACGACCAAGGTCAAGGCAGAAATTTTTAATGAGCCTAGCCTGAAGTCGATGGAAATCAATGTCGAAACATTCAAAGGCACCGTGCAGCTCAGCGGCTTTGTGACTTCCAGCGCCAATATTGAGAAGGCAGTTACCATTGCCCGCAATGTTAAAGGTGTACGTTCTGTCAAAAATGATATGCGCTTGAAATAAAGCCTGTCCTGCATGTAGAAAGGGCTGTCAATGAAAATTGACAGCCCTTTTTTATTTGAGTGAAGTTTAAAAAATGGGAGCCGTTACGGCTCCCGTTCATGATTTTTATTTTTTATTTTTTACTTAATGCGTTGCTCGATAGTAAATTGCTCTATCTCTACACGGCGGTTAGGTTCCAGGCAGGCGATCAGGTCAGCACGTTTTTTATTATTGCAAACGACAACTGGGTTGCTTTCACCCTTGCCGACAGCATTCAGCCTTTGGCCATCCACACCTTTGTTGTTCAGATAGGTTTTAACTGAATTTGCGCGTTTTTCAGATAAATTCAAATTGTATTTTTCTGAACCTATGCGGTCCGCATAACCAGTGATGACAACCTGATTGATTTGCGTGTTGGCATTGAGCGCTGCCGCAATATCATCCAGTTTTGGCTGTGGGGCATTCAGCACTGCACTGTCAAAGGCAAACAGCTCGGTCGCTGACAAAGTGATTTTTTGATAGACCGGTGCTGGCGGTGGCACTGGTGCAGGTGGAGGAGGTGCCTGCACGACCACTGGCTCTGGAGGAGGTGGTGGTGTATAGCTGGCTACCTTGACTGTTGCCTTGGGTTTGTCAAACGCATAGTTGAGGCCAAAGGACAGCTGGGAATTGCTGGCCTGGCTGAAACCAAAGTCATTGCCATGCAAATAACCATGGACCTTGCGCCATTCAGCCTGTGCCGACCATTGATCATTGAGTGCAAATTGTACGCCTACACCTGCGCTGGCTGCGGGAGCTGTGCTGTCACCGGACTTGATGCCACCATTGCTTCTGTCGCGGTTTGCTGCCACACCCATGACCAGGTAAGGGCGTACTGTACTGCGGGAAAACAGATACAGTACATCAACCCCCAGGGAATTTTGCTGGTAACGTCTGCCATTGTCTGATGCGCGCGTGTAGCTGGTATTGATTTGCGCATCCCAGTTTTCTGACAGGGGCTTACCTACGCGCAAACCGACACCATAGCCACGGTTGCCCGCGCCGAAAGTTTCATCGGTTTCTGCAGCATGGATGCTGCCGCCTATATACCAGGATGGATTGTAGTCTTCTGCCATTGCAGTGCCAGCAGAAAAAAGAAAGAGTAGAGCAGCGGGTATGGCACGTAATTTATTCATAGGTATTCTTTCTAAGTTTTAATATACAAGGTAGAAGTAGTGCAAAAGCCGGAGCCGGAATATCAAGGATGTAACTCCTGTTGCACAGAGTAAAAGGAGCGTGATTTTTCATCGGTGCGTTAGCGCACAATGGTGTGTTTTTGAGACAGTACCAGGCAAGCTTTGCCTTGCTCAGACATGCTCAAGATGGAAGCGGGTGAGGGATTTATGCGTTTTGAATGCTGGAAATATCCAACAGCTTTATCAGCAAGCTTGCTTTTTTGGGGAGACTTTTGTCGCTGGAAGAGCATCCAGTGAGGGTGAGGCGGGCAGCTCAATGAGAGCAGTTCTATCCGACTGGCAAGCGCATGTGGCTAGTACCAGTGTGGACAGGATGTTTGTCGGGTTCTACATTGGAGTGATGCGGTTTGCTACTACAAGTGCGATCTTCTGTAACACTTGATGCTGATGCTGATGACTGTGTCTGAAATTGCTGCTTACTGCTTTACACCTTCGTTCTTCATCGCTTCCAGCTTGTCGTAACCGACTGATGCAGATGCTGTCTTGATGGTGGCCATGTCGACATTGTCGCCATGAGTTTCTACGATAAAGCGGCCACCGACCAAAAGGCTGTATTCACCGGTTGAGCCATCCTTTTGAAATCTTTCATGAGTAGGACGGCCATTGACCTTGCCCATTTTCTCGTAGCCATTATCAGTTTCCTTGTCTTGCTCCATCATGCCCCAGGCAAACATGGTGCCAAACATTTTGCTGCCACCTGTATCGGTGATGGTGACTCTGACCTGATGATTATTTTCATCGGCATAGCGCGCTTCTGCCTTGGCAATTTTGAATTCACCCATGGCAGTTTTTTCACCTTCGATGCTGGCGCGTTTCAAACCCCCGATAGTTTCTGGCAGCAAGGCTTTGAGTTTGTCCTTGTCAACAACTTCGGCCTGGCTACCACCGCCCAGGACTGCGCCCAGGGCTTCGGTAGCCGCTTTCATTTCAGCTTGCTGGTCACCGGATTTTTTGGCCTCATCCATTTTCTTGTTGGCCTCTTCCATCCGCTTGCCCATTTTTTCAAGTTCCCCTAAAGCACCACTGGTTTCAGCGGTGCGGGTTGTGACATGACTGGCCAAGCCAGACATGGAACTGCCACCTACAGCACCGATCACCACGCTGAAAACGATCATGATCACAATAGAGCAAATTACAGACACTGCGGTATAGGCTGTAGCTTTTTCCTGAGGTGCTTTCATGAGTACAGGCAGACCCAGGTAAAGCAGATAGATGCCATACAAACCTGCCACTACTCCAAGCATGCTTAACGAAGGTAAAAGAGAAAATACGCCAGCAAGCCAGCCCGGTGTAAATGAATAGGCCGCGACTTTCAAAGCTTGCTCCGGATTTTTTGTCGCACCAAATTGTGGTGCCAGAGCATCAATCACCAGCGAGATCAGATATACGCCTATCAGCGCAAATACAAAGCTCATCACCATGGCAGTGATGCCAGTAATGATGGGCAGGCGTATATGTCCTACCAGGGGCACGCTGAAACCAATGATGCTCATGCCGATGAAGCTGGCAACGGCAGGGATGGCTGCCAGTGGCGCAACATAGTTTTTAAACAAGTCTACCGTGTTGGTACTTTCCCCTGCGATGACTGGCCATTCTGTTTTTGGCGTCAGAGTAATATTTTTCGCACGTTCAATGAGATTCATGGACTTTTTCCTTCAGTTAATAGGCAAGACATGGATAAATGCTGGGGAAAACTAGAAAGCTGCAATAAAACAGAATTAATGCGAAAAACAGGCTACTTGACTTTTGGATAAGTGACAAAGTTTATTACAGTTTCTTGCAAGTCAGGCAAAAAACAGTGATTTTCATGTGATTTATTCACGCGAGCCGGTAACGTCAAACAACATCAATGAAGTGAAGAGAAACAATTCATTTTCCATGACAGTTATATGTCACCTTGCTTCAAGGCAGGCAGGAACTGTATGCCAGTCTTTTGTACCAGTTCCTGATAACTGATAGGCTTGCCAGCCTGGGCATCGTCAGTATTTTCTACCCAATGCGCCCAGGCTCGGCCAGTATTGGGATCATAAATCAGTTTGTACAAGTATTTAGGTACCCAGACCTTGTTATTGCCTATGGTTGCAGGATGCTGGCCATATACCGGCCCCGTAATGACGTACACATCGCCTTGCGCACGCAAGATGTACTGGCGCGTAGCTTTTTCTATCGAGGCCCAGGTCTTGCGGTTATTGACGGGGGCTTGCGGCACCATATTGGCCAGTGAAAAACTTTGCGCCATGGCGGTGCTGTCGACCATATCCGCGGCTGGTGCCATATGGCCACGGTCATAACCTGAACCTTTGTAATCATCAAGCTCAGCGCGTTCTGCACTTGGCAGCCTGGCATCGGCATAGAACTGATTGCTGCGTTCATTGTCCCTGGCTCTCAATAGGATCTGTCGGTTCAGCTTTTCAGCGACATAGATAGGCGTATGGCTTTTGCCAGAATGCATGACGGCAAAGGCCGAAAAACACAGTGCCCGCGGACGCATCTCGCTGGCCTGCTTAAGTGCAGGTATTTGCCCTTTTGTAAAAAACTGGCGACAGCCGGCAAATTCTCCTGTGCCAGGGACTGGAAGCTCAAGAAAAGGGATTTCAAAGCGTGAAAGATCAACAAAGGAAAGGCTGATCAGGGCAAAAAAAAGCAGAGGACTGAGTTTGGCGAGTTTTTTTAACATGTATAGGTAAGCTGATGCCTGGTGCGGGCTGTCACAGTGCGGGGAAATCAATTGCTTGAACGCTCTGGGTCCAGATAACGAGTGCGGAAAAATACTGCATGTAAGTACAGCATTATGCAAAAGGGCTGGATTCTATATGATTTCCCGCAGGGTATCTTGCGGGAAGATAAATACTTGTATTTGAGTAGGCACACCCGGTAACAAATTGAGACTACTTTGACAATAAAATACTTGCTTATTTGACCCGCCTGACTGACTATCGCGCTGTTTGAAAAATGGATATAGCCCGATGTTGCCTTCTGTATTATTTGCGACTACCAGAAATAAACTGCTCAAGCTTGATGCCCGCTGGATTTTTTCTGGCTTGCTATTGCTTGAGTCACTGCTGTATTGCCTGGATGAGTTCACAGGGCCGTATAGTTTTTATGCGCCGTTTTATATTTTTCCTGTAGCGATGAGTGCTGCCTTGCTGTCGCGGCGCATGACGGTTTTTCTGGTGGTATTGTCCAGTCTGGCGAGGGCACAGGTCTTCAGTCAGGTGTTTCAGTCGGGTAGTCTGATGTTGCTGGTATTTGATATTGTCCAGAGTATTTTGCTATATGGTTTGATTGCAGTATTGGTGACAAGCGTAACCAGAATGAACCAGCGTCTGTTGAGGTATGCTCAATACTTGCGTGCGAATATCAGACTTCTTCGCCAGCAAAGACGCAACAGGGCCAGCATACGTAGGGCTTTACCTGAGGATGCTGATGGCATAGTGCGCCTGGCCGTGAATGGTGCACAAAGCGGAGATTTGTCAGAAGACATTTCAAATGCGGTCTTGCAACGCACACTGGTGACAGCTTTCAGGCAAGGCATAGTCGAGGGGCAGACAGTCAGGCACACATGGGCAGGTGGTCAGCAAAAAGTGCCGGTTGAATTCTGGGTGTCCATCATCAATGGCCGTATGGCCGGATTTTTCATGTTGTATGGCGTCGATAATCAGCAAGGATCAGAGCGCGAACTGCATGCCATGGTGGTGGCAGATGAATACCGCGGCCTGGGCATAGGCGCTGCCATGACCGATTTCTTTTGCATGCATTTTAAAAATCGCCGTCTGTTCGCTGCCTGCAAATCAGGCTCTAATATGATGAAGATGCTCAGCCGCCGCGGTTTCAGTTTGTTTTCCACGACGGAAAACGAGTATGTCATCATAGAACGGCATAATTGAAACTATCCCAGGCTTTAGTCCCTGTGTAGCGCATCCCATTGCAAACCAAACTTGTTGAGATACTTTTTAAGCCTGTCTGCATCGTTGGGGTTGGCTTTAGCACTGCGCGAAACAGCAAACAATTTACGGCCAGCTTCCGACATGTTTTTAGAACGCAGGCAAACTGCCAGCACCGCCTGTAATTGCACAGCATCGAATAAATCCAGTTGCGCCACTTGTTCTGCATCCAGATAGTCATGCAAATCCAGCTCATGGTTTCCACCATCGCCTTCATGCGCATGTGACCACAGGCGTTGCAGACGTTTGATTTCTTCACCTACATTCTGGTCATTGATGCGCCCGGCGTCAGCCAGTGTGGCCATGCGCGTGACGGAGGCTGACAAATCGCGGAAGTTACCAGCCCACACCGCCTGTGCGGAAGTGGCAAATTCCATATAGCTGTCTTTCGCTTCTTTATTGAAGCGCACCATCTGTCCATTCTCAGCACTGTACTGCGACAGCAGGTAATCGATATTCGGTGCGATATCTTCTACCCGGCCACTCAGACCAGGTAATTCATACGACCACAGATTGATACGTGCATACAAGTCTTCACGGAAACGGCCTGCCGCCACTTCCTTGCCCAGATCACGGTTGGTACCTGCAACCAGTTGGAAATCACTTTGCACTTCATGGTCACCACCCACGGGGAAGAAACGTTTTTCTTCCACCGCCTTGAGCAGCATAGCTTGTTCATCCAGGCCCAGCTCACCAATTTCATCAAGAAACAGCAAGCCCTTGTGTGCTGTTCTTAGCAAACCGGGACGGTCAGACATGGCACCGGTGAACGAACCCTTGATATGGCCGAACAAGGTTGAGCCCGCACCGTCACCACGCAGGGTGGCGCAGTTGACTTCGACAAACTTGCCCTCCAGCCTGTGCCTGGCTTTTTTCAATTCAAATATACGCCGCGCCAGAAAGGACTTGCCGGCACCAGTCGGCCCCATCAGCAGGATGGCAGCCTTGGACTTGATGGCAACACGTTCTATCTCATCTATCATGGTGTTAAAGCGCGCATTGCGGGTGGCAATGCCAGATTTCAGGAAGGCCACACCTTCTTCCTGTTCGCGGCTAAAGCGCTGGGCGATCTGGTCATAGCGTGACAGGTCCAGATCAATGATGGTCATCTCACCAAAATTGGCCTTGGTCTGCCGCCGTGGTGGCGAAGTCTGCAAGAGCTTGCCGGGCAGGTAGCTGGCCTCTGTCATCAGGAACAGGCAAATCTGTGCCACGTGGGTGCCTGTGGTGATGTGCACCCAGTATTCTTCTTTGTCAGTATCGAAGGGGTAAGACCTGGCAAAGTCAAACAGGCAGCCATACACATCTTCAAAATCCCAGGGATCTTTTATTTCCAGCTGATGTGAACGTAGCTTGGTCTCTGGCGAAGTATCAGCGATGTCCTTTTCCAGTTGCGCGAGCAAGGGCTCATGCTGGCCGCTGTACAGCAAATCAATGCGGTCAATGACAATATCTTCATGCTGGGTCAGCGCAACCGTAGGCCGCCATTTTTCCCAGCGACCACTGCCACGGCCACTATCGAGTTGCGTGCCTATAAAACCGATGACGACTTTTTTCTTCTTAATCATTTTGGATAAATATTTATCTATTTAGATAATTATATAGGAAATTTGCTTTGTGGATTGGTCTTGTGAGTTTTCACTTATTTCTTTATATGTCTATTTAAATCAATAACTTAAGAAGAAATTTGGAGCTATGGCACAGACCTGGCACGCCCATTGCAATAGATGGAGTGTAGGGCATGCAGGCATGAAGGGAGTGCCACCACCGAAAACGATTGAGTCCTGGGTGGGCTGGATAAAACCAGATGCAGTCTAAGTATTGTCATGAGCAAGGTTGCAGATGCAGGTTGCCGCTCCCCGTAAGGGTGTCAACTGGCGCGCGTTTCCAATCATGGCAGTGGCCAGAAGTAATGCTCTGGTTGTTGCATTGTGCGGGTTCGAATCCCGTCGTGTCCACCAATGAAAAAACAGGACTTGCACAAAATTGTCCCAGCAAGGCGTCAGCGACGACGACAGTACGAATAGTACGGCTAGGAGCTGCAACGCAGCTGGGGCGGTTTTGTGCAAGTCCAAAAAAGGAAATGAAATGGTTAATACACAATTGTTCCAAAGTTTAAAAAACTCACTGACAAATAAATTTTTGCCAGTAACTGATGAAACAAATACAACAAATTTTTCCGGCGTTGCAGCCTACAAGTTCACTGCTGAACACAAGCTGGCGCAATATGCAGCTACTGGTTGCCTGAACGCGACTTACTACGCCAGTGCAGAAGCGCAACTGGCAACCGTGCTGGATTTGACCAAAGAGGTAACGCCATTGTTTGTAGCGCAAACAGCGATTTACTGCCGTGAACGTGGCTATATGAAAGACATGCCAGCCTTGCTGGTAGCAGCACTGACCATGCGTAATGCAGTCGAGTTGCCACGTACTTTCAAGCGTGTAATGAATAACGGCAAGATGTTGCGTAACTTTGTGCAGATACTGCGTTCAGGTGCGATAGGTCGTAAGTCTCTGGGTAGCCGCCCTAAAAAACTGGTACAGGCATGGTTGAATACTGCCAGCGAAAAAGAATTGCTGGCAGCAGCGGTGGGTACTACGCCATCACTGGCAGACGTTGTAAAAATGGTGCATCCAAAACCTGTCGAAGCATGGCGTGAAGCCTTCTTCGCCTGGTTGATAGGCAAGCCATACAAGGCAGAAGCTTTGCCACCAGTCGTTGCAGCGTTTGAGGCTTTCAAGAAAGACCGCAGCCTGGCTTTGCCGGACGTGCCATTCCAGATGCTGACAGCGATGGACTTAACGACAGAAGACTGGGCACAGATCGCCCGTCAGGCTGGCTGGCAGATGTTGCGTATGAACTTGAACACCTTTGGTCGTCATGGTGTGTATGCCTTGCCAGGCATGGTGGACTTGATTGCCGCTAAACTGAGTAATGCAGAGGCAATTGCCAAAGCCAAGGTGTTTCCTTATCAGTTGATGGCGGCTTACAAGGCAGCGAATGAAGAAGTGCCGTTGCCTATCAAGAATGCCTTGCAGGATGCGATGGAGATTGCCTTGAGCAATGTGCCAGAGATATTTGGCAAGGTCGTGGTATGTGCTGACGTGTCAGGCTCCATGTCATCTGCAGTCACAGGTTACCGTGGCTCTGCAACGACAGCAGTACGTTGCATAGACATCGCTGCCCTGGTAGCGGCTGCCATGCTGCGTAAGAATCCATCGACTCTGGTCTTGCCGTTTGAAGAAAAGGTCGTGAAATGTGAGTTGAACCCACGTGACAGCGTGATGACCAATGCGCAAAAGCTGGCAGCGATAGGTGGCGGTGGCACCAATTGCAGTGCACCACTGGTGCAGTTGAACAAACAGAAAGCGCAAGCTGACCTGGTGATCTTTGTCTCTGACAATGAATCATGGATGGAGGCAAGCCGTGGCCGTTCTACTGCCACCATGGCTGAATGGAATGTGTTCAAACAACGCAATCCACAAGCGAAGCTGGTGTGCATAGATATCGCGCCTTATGGCACGACACAGGCAGCAGAAAGAGATGATATTTTGAATGTAGGTGGTTTTTCTGACGCCGTATTTAAAATTATCGCAGCCTTTGCTGCAGGTCAGTTGAGTGCAGAGCACTGGGTAGGTGAAGTAAAAGCAATTGATATTTAAAGAACCGCTGGCGGGGCAAATGCAGTATGTGCCTCGCCAGTCCAGGTAGTAAAAGTTTTTGAACGCAGCATGAATGCAAATGTGATTACACCTCTAACTGTAAAATCACCTTTAAACCTTGTCATGCAGTGCTTCAAAGACCATGTGAAGGTGGTCTTGAGTTTGAAATGCAGTACGAATGCGCTGGCGATTACATCCGAAAAAATAATCGCAAGCAATCCTTGTCGTACAGTATTTCTCAATACCGCAATCAGATGTCGCAGTACAGGTTTTGAATATGGCATGAATGCTGATGTGATTACATTTGAAACGTAATATCACCCTCTATTCTTGTCATGCTGTATTCAATAAATATCATAGAGCTTATTTTTTTTGAATACCATATGAATGCTCGTGTGACTACATGGGGTGTTCACATCAATCACTTGTCATGTGGTGGTTCAAAATTTGGTCAAGGTTTTGGGAAGTACAAGAATGTAGCTGTGACTACATTTTTTGCAAAAGTGACGAGGTCACAGCAAAATCTTGTCTTGCTGCTGCTCAATCAGGTTTTACCCGAATGCCATCAGGATTACATCGGTTACATTGGTTCGACTCCAGTCTGGTCCACGCCGTAAGGATGGGTCAGCAAGTCCTGGTAACACTTGTCGGGGTTTTATTTTAAAAGTAGAAACGTGATGAAAAGCGGAAAACAAAGACGGACAGAAATCATGGAAAAGCGGCGTGCCCGTATACCCGTGAAAGAAAGTTTTGATTTTTATGCCTTGCCAATACCGACTGGTGCGATTCCAACGGATCGCGAGGCACTAAGACACAATAACACTTATGGCTTGTTGCCCTTGTTTTACGTGGACTACGCCTTCAACTGCCGGGATTGTGGGGCAGCGCAAATATGGACGGCCAAGCAACAGAAGTGGTGGTACGAGATTATGCAGGGAAACATCAATAGCGTCGCTGTACGATGTCGACCTTGTCGCAAGACAGAGCAACAAAGAAAGAAGCAAGCCAGGGACATACATTTGAGTGGCCTGGCAGAAAAACACAAACAATAGAGTTTTCAGGCGAATGCTGGTGAACATTCAACGGTCCTAAGCGGCGAAAGAGATGCATTAACGGTCTCGTGTAACCTGGGTACTGTCTCTTCGCAGAGACTCCTGGCCGTGCCGTTTCACCATCCCTTGTCGCCGCAAGTAATGGAAAATGAAAGAGTTTGTGTGGTGAGGCAGTAAGTAAGAGTTTAGGCGAATGCTGGTGAAATTACATCACTTTTAATGAGGCTGTCGCGGGTTCGAAGCCCGTCACGAAATCTCGGTTTCGTGTAGCTCAGTTGGTAGAGCACCTGTGGGTAACCACATACATTTCACCGAATATTGTCGCCACCTTATAAAAAAGAGTCTTTAACTTGAATAAAAATAAAGCAGTAAATTAGTTTTGCAGTTGAAAATTTTAGACGCATGCTGATGAAACTATATCGCTAAGGGTGAAGAGGTCAAGTGCTAGGAAAATATCTTGGTGCTATGTAATTCAGTTGTTGGCATATCTAAGTGCAACTGAATATTTTTTGAAATTGGAGTGGATATGAACAAGTCATCGCTGTTAGTGATTATTGGCACGCTTAAGAAACTGGACGATATTCGTAATGAGATGGAGTTTAATTTCGGAGGGCAAGATCGACCACGTCTTGCAACACTACTTTTTGATCTGGCGTACGAGCATTTTAGAGCTATTGTAACTTTGATTGACCATGGAATGCCTTCTTCTGCGTCTGCCCTAATAAGGGTAATTCATGAAACATACCTTCGAGGGCTTTGGTTGGTTTATTGCGCATCAGATAATCAAATAGAGGCATTTTTAAACGATAAATTTGATTTAAAAATGCGTGAAATGGTTGATGAAATAGAAAAAATTGAAGAGTTTAGCGTTGGGGTATTTTCTGACATTCATAAAAAACACTGGGCCATGATGAATAGCTATACGCATTCAGGAATGTTTCAGATAAGTAGGCGGCTAACTGATATCGATATAGGACCGAATTTCTCGGATGAAGAAATAAAAGATGCCCTTGAATATTCATTAATGATAGCCAAGCTAAGCATATATGAATCTACCAAGTTAGCTAAAGACATTGCGCGGCTAGAACGTATCTCACAATTCATAGTTAACCATGAAGAGTAATTGAGAATTACATTAACCGAAAAATCATTGAAAACTTGTCTTCGCGTTTGCATAAAGTCCCAAATTTCGTGCAAGTAATTCAACGGTAACTTATATTGCCATCCTTTAAGAATAAGATAAATTTTGAATCAAGATAGAAGCACAGCAGTAAATCAGTATTGCTGTAAAAAAGTTTAGGCGAATGCTGATGAAACTACATCGCTACGAACGAAGAGGTCGTGGGTTCGATCCCCACCATGGTGTCATCCGGCACCGTGTAGCTCAGTGGGAGAGCGCTTGTGAACAACCACAGACGTTTCATCAACCCTTGTCGCCACCAAAGAATTTAATAATAAAGAGAAAAATATGAAACACGAAGATTATGATGTAGTGCAGTACAAAGATGGTCGTCCTATCAAAATGTGGACCAAAGGTGTTCCTGTTGAGGAAGAAGCCAAGCAACAATTGGCGAATACCTCCCGATTGCCTTTCATCTACAAACATATTGCCGTGATGCCGGACGTGCATCTGGGTAAAGGGTCAACTATCGGTAGCGTGATACCTACCCTGGGTGCGGTGATACCTGCTGCAGTTGGTGTGGATATCGGTTGCGGAATGATGGCCGCCAAGACCACCTTGTTCGCCCATGATTTGCCAGATAACCTGGGCCCTTTGCGTACCGCGATAGAAAAAGCCATACCACATGGTATGTCGCCTAAGACCCGTAGCTTTAAAGGCCGTGATAAGGGTTCATGGGAATCGCCACCTAGTGCTGTGGATAATGCCTGGGCAGAATTGAAAGATGGTTTCGATGAAATCTGTTTGAAAACTCCGCGTTTGAAAAACACCAATAATTATCGTCACCTGGGGACTTTGGGTAGTGGTAACCACTTCGTTGAAGTGTGCCTGGATGAAGCCAATGCCGTATGGTTCATGTTGCATTCTGGTTCACGTGGTGTAGGTAATGCGATTGGTAGCCATTTTATTGAACTGGCCAAGCAGGATATGCGTACCCATTTCATTAACTTGCCTGATCAGGACCTGGCTTATTTGCCAGAAGGTACCCAGCATTACAAGGATTACATTGAAGCAGTAGGTTGGGCGCAGAAATTTGCGCGTATGAACCGTGAAGTGATGATGCTGAACTTGATTGCTGCTGTGCGTACCGTGATCAGCAAACCGTTTGAAACGCATATTGAAGCGGTGAACTGCCACCATAACTATGTACAGAAAGAACATCACTTCGGTAAAGATGTATTGGTAACCCGTAAAGGCGCAGTATCTGCGCGTGCCGGTGAGTTGGGGATTATCCCTGGTTCAATGGGAGCGAAAAGCTTCATCGTGCGTGGTAAAGGAAATGAAGAAAGTTTCCATAGCTGCAGCCATGGTGCTGGCCGTACCATGAGCCGTACCGCAGCCAAGAAGCTATATACCGTTGCCGATCAGATCGCTGCAACCGAAGGTGTGGAATGCCGTAAAGATGCCAACGTGATTGATGAAATCCCTATGGCATATAAAGACATCGACGCTGTGATGCTGGCCCAGACTGCTCTGGTGGATGTGGTGCATGTATTGAAGCAGGTAGTGTGCGTTAAGGGTTGATTTTAGATTCAAGACCTCTCAACACAGAGGCACCGAGACACAGAGAAATTCAAGAGAGAATCTTTTCCTGAAAACTGTCTGCAGGAAGAAAATAAGTTGATCTTCTTTTGCTTTTCTCTGTGGCTCTGTGTCTCTGTGGTTAATGGTCTTGAACTTGATTTGAATTGAAAATAAAAATAATGAATAAGAAAATGATAGAGCTCGATGGCGCTTTGGGTGAGGGTGGGGGGCAGATATTGCGTACCTCTTTGAGCCTGTCCATGATTACCGGTCAGCCGTTTCGTATCATCAATATCCGTGCTGGCCGCGCCAAGCCGGGTTTGTTGCGTCAGCATCTGGTGGCAGTGCAATCTGCTGCGGCTGTCAGCGGTGCGCAGGTGACTGGTGCAGAACTGGGTTCGACCACGCTGGAATTTATTCCTTCGGGGATCTATGGCGGCACTTACCAGTTCGCTATTGGCAGTGCAGGTAGTTGTACCCTGGTGTTGCAAACACTGATACCAGCTTTGCTGTATGCCGATAAACCATCGACCATCAAAATCACTGGCGGCACGCACAATGACATGGCACCACCTGCACAGTTCTTGCAAAAGGCTTATGGCCGGGTATTGCAGCAGATGGGTGCAGATGTCAGCTTTGAATTGAAACGCTATGGTTTCGTGCCTGCTGGTGGTGGTGAGATCATCGCCCAGGTACAGCCATGCAAGCAGTTGAAGAAAATCGACTTGCTGGAACGCGGCGAAAGAACCAAAGGCTACGCCGAGAGCTTTGTCGCCGGTGTACCTGTCGATGTCGCCAAGCGTGAGCTTGAATGCGTAGGCGCAGGCATGGGCTGGACTGCTGACCAATTGCTGGTACGCGGCCTCAGCAATGACCAGGGGCCGGGCAATGTGCTGCTGATCACGCTGGAACACGAACAGGTCACCGAAGTGTTTTGCGGCTTTGGTGAAAAAGCCGTCAAGGCAGAAAATGTCGCCAAACGTACTGTGCAGGAATTACGTGAATATGTCGCGTCGGGCGCCGCCTTGGGCGAGCATCTGGCGGACCAGGTCATGTTGCCATTTGCACTGGCGGGTGGAGGTAGTTTTACGTGCAGTGTCGTGTCGCAACATGCAAAGACCAATGCAGATGTGATTGCACGATTCTTACCCGTACAGACAAAATTTCATTCAGAAGGTAAGCGATTTTTTTGCACTTTGAAATGACGCATGTTCTTAAAGATGGTATTTTTCGATACGTTAATTCGAATGCAACGATTTAAGTAGTTTTTTGGGAAACTTTGCTTGTGCGGTCTAAATTATAAGAAGCACGATACTATAATTTATCTCGAATTATTTAGGACATTCAAATGAATTCAAATTCTCGCTTGAAAATTCCAACATCATTTGTTTCGTATGCCGCGACAGAAATGACAAATAACGGCCTTACCGGGCCAAAACTTGTTGAGATTACTTCTTCATATGCTGTCGATTATTCTATTGATATACCGCATGCTCGTTATCCGTTTGACTCTCCAAACAAACGAACCGCGTTGCTCGATAATTTACTCTGTTTTTCACCTAAACAGCAGTATCAAATCATTAGAGAAATGTGCGACAGACTCAACCCTGATGGAAATGTTGCAGCACTAGTAGCTCTGAAAGTGAAATTATTTAATGAATATAGGGACTTCGCAGATCTGGATAATGAGGATGCAATACACAGCACGTTGATAATTGAAGCGCGTCATTGGTTGTCTGAGTATCCAGAAACAAAAAAATTATTCGATGAAGCGCTTCAGAAGCACGCCCATGGAGTGTTTCAAAGAAATACGCTTGATGATTTACGATTAGGATTGGAAATATTGATTCGTCAGCTATTTTCAAATCAAAAATCACTTGAAAATCAAATGTCTGCTATAGGGAATTTTGTCAAAGAGAAAGGTGGCTCACCACAACTTGCAAACATGTTTGAAAAACTGGTGGACTACTATACGAAATATCAAAATACTTATGTCAAACATGACGATGCTGTTGTTACTGCAGAAGTGGAATTTGTATTTGAACTAACGAGTTCTTTTATTAAACATTTCTTGCGTTTAAAAAGCGCATAAGTATCTACTCTATTTTTATCTTTAGTCGGATTTGAAAATAAGAAAAATATGATTGACACGTCATTTTCTTTTGATGCAGAATCGAGTCTCTTCGATATGCAGCAATTTTGAAATTTACCGCAATTCGATTTTTTCCGATTTTTTTCATCAACACCAAATTCAAGAAAGGAACGGCCATGCCACGGAATACGGCTAGCAAGAACAATCAATACTTTTAGCCCCGTGCACGACGCTCGGGGTTAAGGCAAATCGCCAACCCGAGCCGGTCTTTTTTTTGAAAACCCCGGTGAGGAAACTCGTCGGGGTTTTTTACTTTTCAAAACGCTGATTTTTTGTTGGAACGCCAGAACCTGCATAGCCTTGGGTCGTGCAGGCAGGGATGGTGTTCGCCAAAAAAATGCAGAGCGCTATTGACGAAGAAAAGCAGCCAGATATTTCTCAGGCCAGCAGCAAGATTTGCTGCAGCGGCAGAAACGACTCGCTGAAAAACACCGGCATTACAAGAAGGAAAATTGTATGCCTATAGCTAAGAGTTTGCACAAGGCCAGAGTGCCTGTGCATATATTTACCGACGATGTTGATCACACTGCGATACAGCAGTTGCTCAATATCGCCAGTTTAAACATCGTTCAGCCCCACGTTGCTGCCATGCCTGATGTGCATGCGGGTGTGGGGGCAACGGTAGGCAGTGTGATACCTACCCGTGCCGCCATCATCCCGGGTGCTGTGGGTGTCGATATCGGTTGTGGCATGAATGCCGTGCGCACGACTTTGACTGCCAGCCAGCTGCCAGATAATCTGGCGAAACTGCGCAGTGCCCTGGAAGCCGAGATACCTGTTGGCTTTCGCCAGCATGCTTGGAACCGGATGCGCGGGTCTGCCCTGGTCAGGGTGGGTAAGCCCTTGAATGACAGGCTGGACAAGATCGTTGCCAAGCACAAAAGCATCATGCGCATGCTGCCGAAGTTTTACCAGACCTGGATATGCCAGTTGGGTACGCTGGGTGGTGGCAATCATTTCATTGAAGTGTGTATCGATGAAGAGCAACGCGTCTGGATCATGCTGCATTCCGGCTCACGTGGTGTGGGCAGTGTCATAGGAAAGCACTTTATCTGGGCTGCACGGAAAGAAATGTGGCGGCACCAGATACATTTGCCAGACAAGGACTTGTCTTACTTTACTGAAGGCTCGGAATTGTTTGATGACTATGTAGAAGCAGTGCAGTGGGCGCAGGACTATGCGCTGGCTAACCGCAGTGAAATGATGCGCAGGGCACTGGCTGTACTGGAAAAAGAAGTGACCAGCTTCAAGCTGGATGGTGAAGCTATTAATTGCCATCACAATTATGTGTCGCAAGAAACCCATAATAATGAAAATCTCTTTATTACCCGCAAGGGAGCAATTTCTGCCCGCATGGGTGAAATGGGGATTATTCCTGGCAGCATGGGTGCGCGTAGTTATATCGTCAGGGGCAAGGGTAATCCTGAATCATTCTGTTCCTGCTCTCATGGGGCAGGGCGCAGAATGAGCCGGGGTGAGGCCAGGGAGACGTATGATGCTGATGACCTGGCAGCCCAGACTCAGGGTATAGAATGTCGCAAGGATAAGGGCGTCGTGGATGAGATTCCGGCAGCGTATAAGGATATTGATGCAGTCATGGCACATCAGCATGATCTGGTTGAAGTTGTGCATACCTTGCGCCAGGTCGTTTGCGTGAAAGGATAAGAGATGAAGCTCACAATCAAATTGCCCAAGCCACGCAATCCACTGGCTGTAGTGGCAAAACAACGCAATGCCGGTGTCCATGGTGCAGTCAATCCCAAGCGTACTGAGCGCAGGCAAGAGAAGCAGCGTTTGCAACAACTCAAAGGCGGGCGGCTGAAGGATGAAGAGTAAGCGCGCAGCTCGTGTTAACTTATTTTAACCAGGGCGCTCATTTGGCAACAAATGGGCGCTTTTTTATTTGCCTCGCTTGAAATGCTTTGCTGCAAGCCACGTGTGCTGGATAGAATTGCTGCATTAAAATAAAAACTGCGCCTGGTCGCAGGTGGGGGATACACCATGATGCGGCAAAACCGGCTACCAGCCATAGACCTCTTGCGCGGTCTGGTCATCGTGCTGATGGCACTTGATCATACCCGCGATTTTTTTGCAGTCACCCCATTCGACCCGCTGGATTTGCAACAAGGCTCGCCTGGTTGGTTCTGGACGCGCTGGATTACCCATTTATGCGCACCCATCTTCGTGACCCTGGCGGGTATGTCGGCCTTCTTGCGGGCGCAGCAGCGTGATAAAAAAGATATGACACGCTACTTGTTAAGCCGGGGAGCCTTGCTGGTTTTACTGGAATGCACCTGGGTCAGCTTCAGCTGGCAATTCGGTTTTAATGTGTTCATTCTGCAAGTGATCTGGGCCATAGGCATGGCGATGATGGCGCTGGGTTTGTTGATCTGGTTGCCACACTGGGCGATTGCCCTGGTTGCTGCTGCCCTGATACTGCCGCACAATCTGCTCGATGGCATGCATGCCAAAGGTAGCCATGTCTTGTTCATGGCCTGGCATCAGGGCGGCTTTTATCCCCTGACTGACCAACTCGGTATTGTTTTTGCCTACCCGCTCATGCCATGGATAGGTTTGATGGCTGCCGGTTATGCGCTTGGGCCAGTGATGTTGTGGGAGGCAGGCAGGCGACAGCGTTTCCTCTTCGCGGCAGCGGCTATCCTGTTTGTCAGTTTTGTGATTTTGCGCAGCGGTAATTATTATGGCGACCCTGATTTCTGGTCGGCACAAGGCAAGGGCTGGTTGTATGACTTCATGTCTTTTGTGAAGGTGCATAAATATCCGCCTTCATTGCTGTATCTGTGCATCACGCTCAGCATAGGCCTGGGTACGCTGGCCTTGATGGACAAGTATGTGAAAAAGCCTTTGCCATTGATGATGTTGTTTGGCAAGACGCCGATGTTCTTTTATCTGGTGCATATCGCGCTCATCCATGCGTTGGGCTGGATTTATATGCAGTTGCGTTATGGGCAGATAGTGGATTTTCGCAAACCTGAGTTGACACCAGAGTATGAGGCTTCGCTCCTGGTTTGTTACCTGGCGTGGTTGTTTGCCCTGGCTGTAATGTGGGGGCTAACCAAACTGTGGCTGGCGCGCAGGCCGCAAGCAGCGTCTACATCAGGCAAGGCCTAAGACAATACTTTTTGTTTTCTGGTCGATGGATGCAGTATAAGTCCCAGCAAGCTGACGCTAGCAAAAATGGCACCAGCATAAAAAGTAAAAGCTGATCCAAATTCCTGCCACAGCAAGCCTGCGACAACACTGGCCAGTAGCAGGCTGACACCACTGGCGAGATTGAAAAAACCAAAAGCCGTGCCACGCAAATCAGCCGGGGCACTGGCGGCAACCATGCTGGACAATAAGCCCTGGGTCATACCCATGTGTATGCCCCATAAGGCGATACCAGTTGCCAGCCCATACCATTGCTGGCTATAGCCGAGTACTACATCCGACGCCACCAGCACCAGCAAACCCCAGGCCAGCAACTGAGGGTGAGACACCCGGTCAGACAGTTTGCCAAAAGGATAGGCTGTTGCCGCATACACCAGGTTCATGGCAACCATGATGAGGGGTACATAAGCCACGGGTATCTGCATTTGCTGGGCGCGCAGTATCAAAAACGCTTCGCTGAAGCGGGCCAGGGTAAATATGCTGCCCAGTGCCACCACCCACCAGTAAGCGGTGCCCATACGGCGTAGATTGTGCATGCTGACGGGGTTGCCTGGCCTCTGTGCAATTTTGTTGTCCGGCTCTTTTACGCCGACGAAAAGCAAGGCCATTGCAGCCAGACCGGGAATGACGGCCAGCCAGAATATGCGCCGGTAGTCATTCATCCATAGCAGCATCAGTGCGGTCGCCAGCAAGGGGCCGACTACGGCACCTATGGTATCGAGCGATTGTCGCAAACCGAAAGCAGCACCACGTATTTCTGCCGGAGTGATGTCGGTGATCAGGGCGTCACGTGGTGCGCCGCGTATGCCTTTACCTATCCTGTCCATCATGCGGGCTGTCAACAGCATGCCCATGCCCTGGGCAATGGCAAACAGGGGTTTGGTAAAGGCACTCATACCATAGCCAAACACGGCCAGGGCCTTGCGCTTACCCATGCGGTCACTCAGTGCACCTGAAAACACCTTGACGATAAGAGTGGTTGATTCGGCGATGCCATCGATCAGGCCAACGGCAAATACGCTGATGCCCAGCGTGCCTACCATGAACATGGGCAGCAGGCTATGTATCATCTCTGAAGAAATGTCCATGAGCATGCTGACAAAGCCGAGTACCCAGATACTTTTAGGCAGTGGAGGTTTGCTCATGTAGGCAGCTTCCCGTAGAGGTAATAATGGGAGTGTGCCTTAATTTGTGGATGGTGGGAATGCCATCTTGCTTGTTGCAGCGCAAACCGGCTTCGGGAAAACCGAAGCCGGTTTAAGGAGGCTCAGACCTTATTTGCCTGCATCCTGAGCTGCTTTGCGCAGGGTTTCCAGCGTTGCACCTGGCGTGATCAGGTTACCGTCGTAACGCAGTTCTATCAATGCAGGCAGATTATGCTGGCGACTATGCTCAAGCGCACGTTCCAGTGCAGGGGCAAATTCTGCCGTGGTGTTGACAACTTCTCCACTACCGCCAAAGGCGCGAGCCAGTGCGGCAAAGTCAGGATTGTGCAATTCTGTACCAGAGACGCGTGCCGGGAATTCTTTTTCCTGATGCATGCGTATGGTGCCATACATGCCGTTATTGAAGACGATGATGACCACGCCTGCCTTGTACTGCACGGCAGTTGCCAGTTCCTGGCCATTCATCAGGTATTCACCATCGCCAGCGAAGGTGATGACGGTGCGTTGCGGGTCTATGATCTTGGCGGCAACGCCTGAAGGTACGCTATAACCCATGGCACCAGAGGTCGGGGCCAGTTGCGTGCGCATGCCGCCATAAGGGAAGTAGCGGTGTGCCCAGGTGGCGTAATTGCCTGCGCCATTGGTGATGATGGTGTCTTTGGGTGCCAGGCGTTTGATGTCCTGCACCACTTGCCACAGGTTCAGGGGGGCATTTTCTTTGGCAAAAATTGCCGGTTCGGTTTGCCATGCCAGCAAGTCAGCGCGTGCTTCGCTGACTGTTGGCTTCCACTTGGTGGCTGCATCCAGGCCTGCCATTTCAGCCAGGGCTTCGGCAATTTCTTTCATGCCGCTGTTGATCATCAGGTCAGCCTGATAGACGCGGCCCAGTTCCAGTGCGTCACTGTGGATGTGCACCAGTTTCTGCTTAGGCACTGGGGCTTCCAGCACGCTATAGCCGCTGGT
The DNA here is from genome assembly GCF_003201815.1 of Undibacterium pigrum. Taxonomy (GTDB): domain Bacteria; phylum Pseudomonadota; class Gammaproteobacteria; order Burkholderiales; family Burkholderiaceae_D; genus Undibacterium; species Undibacterium pigrum. The sequence continues at coordinate 316,472 of NZ_QJKB01000003.1, read as the reverse complement.
AGTCATTTCACCCAGGCGCGGGCCTATGGCGATGATGAGGTCTGCGTCTTTCAGTCTTTGCGCCAGCTTGGGGTTGATGCCTATACCTACATCACCTATGTAGTTGGGATGGGCATTGTCCATCAAGTCCTGGAAACGGAAGGCACAAGCCACGGGCAGGTTATTGCTGGTGGCGAATTCACTGATGTGCTGACATGCCGCCTGGTCCCAGCCGCTGCCACCCAGTAACAGCACAGGGCGTTGTGACACGGTCAGCATATTGCGTAGTTGCGCCAGTTGCTGTGGCGAGGCCGACGCCTGCACTGGTGTGTAATGGCGGGTATCGGCGACTTCTGCCACCTGGGCCAGCATGTCTTCTGGCAATGCCAGCACGACCGGACCGGGGCGGCCACTGGTGGCGACCTGAAAGGCGCGGGCGATATATTCAGGCACGCGGTCAGCGCGGTCTATCTGGGCTACCCATTTTGCCATCTGGCCAAACATGCGGCGGTAATCTATCTCCTGAAAGGCTTCACGCTCGACAAAATCATTGCCTACCTGACCTATGAACAGGATCATCGGTGTTGAATCCTGATAAGCGGTATGCACGCCGATAGAGGCATTGGTGGCACCCGGCCCACGCGTGACGAAACAAATGCCGGGTTTGCCTGTCATCTTGCCATAAGCATCTGCCATGAAGGCTGCGCCGCCTTCCTGGCGGTTGATGATGAAGCGTATGGGGCTGTCATGCAGGGCGTCCAGCACTGGCAAATAACTCTCGCCAGGTACACCAAAGATGGTATCGACACCGTGGACTTGCAGGGCATCCACAATCAACTGGCCGCCAGAACGTGATTTCAGCATGATAGACAATGATAAAAAAGTAAAAGCAGTACGCTACCAGAAAGCCTGCTTAATTTGCATCGTATTTGAGGCTTCTGCACGGAATTATCATTGAGCGGGGGCAGATAGGGTAGAATAGCGCCCGAAGCAGGCCAGACAATCGCTGGTTGCCTTGAGCAATCAAGGTGACGGGAGGAAGGTCCGGACTCCATAGAGCAGGGTGACGGCTAACGGCCGTACGTTGAAAGCCAGGGCGCAAGTTTTGGTATAAGACGAGGAATAGGGCCACAGAGACGAGCGTATTAAGTTACGGTGAAACGCGGTAACCTCCACCCGGAGCAATTTCAAATAGGCACGCGTTGATGTTGCTCGCGGAGCGTGCGGGTAGAAAGCTTGAGCGGCGGAGCAATCCGTCGCCTAGAGGAATGATTGTCATAGCAGACGGCAGCAATGTCTATGCCGTAACAAAATCCGGCCTATCGGCCTGCTTCAATTTATTGTTTATCTTGTATTTTCCAACGGGCAGGTATCTTGCCAGCTCTCCACTTCATAATATGCCGCAGTCTGTACAAGATTGTCGCCGCCAAGCATCATTCCTTGAAAGCAAGTCCTTGTTCTGAAAATACCAGTGGTACACTGGTGCAATAGGTTCTACTGACGCTGTATCTACAACATTGCAAACGCATGGAGACTGGCGGTCTGAAAAAAGAGCGCGATGTGCCTTTGATGGCCCTCGCATTTTGCATCTGCCTGATTGCTGCCGCAATCATAGGGCAGAGCTGGTGGTCTATAGCCCAAGACAAGGCGCTGACCATCAATGCTGCGCAAGAGCATAATTTTCTGGCGGTACGCATACTCGAAGAACATGTCAGCGAAGTAGTGCGCGGCTCCTTGCAAGTTATGAGTGTAGCCGCTGAAGAAGTGCTTGCCGAAACCAGGCTGACACCGGGCGAAGAAAAGCAGCTACAACAAATTCTGGCCACACAAAGGCAGGACTCTGAATTTATATATTCGCTTTCCCTGTTCAATCTCAGGGGGGAATGGCTGGCATCGAGCCAGTCCGGTGGATTCGGCCAAACTCAGGATCAGCAACATATTAAATTCCTGCTTGACCGCCCTGACGATAACAAGGTCGTACTGGGCCAGGCTTATCAACTGGCTAATACCGGGCAGTGGATTTTGCCAGTGATAAGAAATTTTTTTGATAAAGACGGCAAACGCGCTGGCCTGATACAGGCTGATATGCAACTGCGCTATCTGTATGATTTTTATGAGCGTATCGCCCTGGGTAGTGGGGCCAATATTGCCGTATATGATGAAGCTGGCAAGAAACTGGCTGGGGCACAGGCCGGTGCACTGAGCAAAGAGCGTGAATACGCACAGCCTGTGGTTGACCGGATTTTGCGTAATAAATGGGAAGAGGGGGCCTTACGCGACGAAGGCACGGACGGCAAAGGCTGGCTGATCAGCTATCGTCGCATCAGTGGCTTGCCGCTGACGCTGGTATATGCCAGGGAAACCAATGTTATCCTGGCCGACTGGAACACCCGGGTCGCACAAAAAATCATTGTCACAGCTTTGACTGCAGGCTTTATTTTTATCCTGGCATTATTGCTGCTTTGGCAAATCCGTCATTTGCGCGACTCCAAAAACCGGCTGGAGGCCAGCGAGAGCCGTTATCGCCTCTTGTATCAGGGCGCGCAGGATGCCATCCTCCTCATTAGCCGTGACTATATCTATGTCGACTGCAATCCGGCAGCGGTGGCCTTTTTTGGTGTCAGTAGCCAGGAAGAAGTCATAGGCCGCAAGGTTGGCAGTTTTTCACCCAGTGTTCAGAGCGTTGCCGGTTACGCAACCCAGGACAAGGATGTGCTGGTGGCTACCCTGATAGACCAGGCTTTCAAGGGGATGCCACAGCGTTTTGAATGGGTTACTACACGTAATGACCAGATACAGCATAGTGAAATTTCGCTGAGCCGGGTGGAAGTCGATGGTGAAATGCTTTTGTTTTGCGTAGAGCGCGATATCAATGCGCGTAAATATAGCGAATTGCTGATTGCCGGACAAAATCGCCTGTTGAAACTCATAGGTGGCGATGATGATTTATCAACAATACTGGAGGCGGTCAGCAAATTTGTAGAAAATTTATGCCCACACTGGCGTTGTGGCATACAACTGCTGGCCGATGACAAGCGCAGTTTTGCCCAGGCCACGGGCAGCCATTTTCCTGAAGTCTTGCTGGCACAGATCCCGGGCATGACGGTGACACATGGCAGTGGTATTTGGTCCGAGGCCGTGCTGGGCATGCAGCAAGTCTGGCTCAATGAATTCTTGCGTGCGCCTGCCATGCAATTCGTCAATGGGGTAGAGACCCTGACAGAATTTGCTTCCTGTGCCGCCTGGCCCATCATAGGCAAGAATGGGCAGTTGCTGGGCAGTTTCAGTCTGTTTTCGTATAGCCGCGAGCCGCTTAGTGAAAAAGACCTGGGCCTGATCCGTATCACCGTGGATATTGCCGGGATTGCCATCGAGGGCCGTCGTTCTGAAAAGAAAATCATGCAGCTCGCTCATTATGATGAGCTGACTGGTTTGCCCAACCGATTTTTGTATAACCAGCATCTGGCTCGTTCACTTGCCATTGCCGAGCGTAACCGCAGCCAGCTTGCCGTGCTTTTCCTGGATTTGGACCGCTTCAAGAACATCAACGACACCTTTGGTCATGACGAGGGCGACCATGTCTTGCGTACCGTGGCACGCAGCTTCCGCCAGTGTCTGCGTGAATCCGACATTATCGCCAGGATAGGTGGGGATGAGTTCATCCTGCTGATTGACCAGTTCAGTGAGGCGCGTGATCTTGGAGACGTGGCCGACAAGCTCTTATATGCTGCTGCCCAGCCTTTCGAGATAGACGGGCAGGAATGCCAGCTCAGTGCCAGCATAGGCATAGCCACCTTTCCCACCGATGGCCGCGATGCCCAGACCCTGCTAAAAAACGCAGACATTGCCATGTACAAGGCAAAAAACAAGGGCAAGGACAATTACCAGTTCTACGCCTCGGAAATGAATACCCATACCGTGGAAAGGCTGGCTTTTGAAGCCAGATTGCGCAGGGCGCTGGAAAGGCGAGAATTTGTCGTGCACTACCAGCCCAAGCTGGATGTGATGACCGAGCGCATCGTTGGTGCCGAAGCCCTGGTGCGCTGGAACCATCCTGAGCGTGGGATATTGTCACCCGTCGAATTCATTGGCCTGGCAGAAGAAGCTGGCCTGATCGCCCGCCTGGGCATGCTGGTGCTGGATATCGCCTGTCGCGATATCCTGAGTTTCCGCAACGTTGATAAAAATTTTGGCCGGGTAGCCATCAATTTGTCGGGTGCCCAGTTCAATGATGTGCATATGCTGGAAGAGGTGAAAAGTGTGGTGGATTTCTGGCGCGTGCCATCCAATTCCATCGAGTTTGAGATCACTGAAAGCATGGTCATGCATAACCGCGAGCAAGCCATTTTGCTCATGGATGGCCTCAAGGAGGCTGGCTTTACCCTGTCCATCGATGATTTTGGTACAGGTTATTCATCACTGGCCTATCTGAAGCGCTTCCCGGTGGATAGTGTCAAGGTGGACCGATCCTTCATCAAGGACATACCTGATGACCCAAATGACACGGCCATAGTCCTGGCCATTGTTGCCATGGCGCATACTCTCGGTATCAAGGTGATTGCCGAGGGCGTGGATTCTGCTATACAGCTGGAAACCCTGCGTGACTGCAAGTGCGACGAATTCCAGGGTTTTTACTTCAGCAAGGCTGTAGCTGATAAAGAGTTTTTGCAATTATTGCAGCGTCAGAACCGGGCTTCTTGATATCTTCATATCGTGAGCGTGTCGCGAGCGAGTTGCAGCGCACAAATTGTGCTGAAAAACTGCCCCTGAAGCCAGAATTTCAGCGATAATCTGCCCCCTGATTCATCTCCTCCGGTATAGCAAAGTTTATTAATTGTCACTTCAGCGGCTAAAAAGCGGTCAACTCCTCTTTCCTGCAGGCATTTCTCCTGAGTTTCCCATCCCAAAACGCAACATCCGGGATAAACACATGGTTATATGTAAGGCGCTACTTTCACTGTGCAGCGTAAGTACCTAATTTATCAGGATAAATTGTTGAAGGGTGTCTGCGCGCCACCTCAAGTGTTCGCGCTAAGTCATTGACTTCATTAGAAATTTTCCAAATTTACTGAGCAAATACGCTTGACCACACTCAAGTCATCCTCTAAAGTGGGCAATAGTGTGAAAAAGTGTAATTTTGTGGAACAGAATACCTTATTTCGCTTACATTCCATGCTGGGCCAGACATACAGATTTTCAGGAAGAAGGTAGATAGCGTGTTTCAGGGGGCGTCCTCACTCAATCTCGATGCAAAAGGCAGGATGTCCATCCCTGCCCGGCATCGTGACGCGCTCAATGTGCAGTGCGAAGGCCGGATTACCCTGACCCGTCATCCTGATGGCTGTCTGCTGCTTTTCCCACGCCCTACCTGGGAATCTCATCGTGAACAAATCGCTGCATGGCCCATACAGGCACGCGACTGGAAACGTATTTTTCTTGGCAATGCCTTTGATGTGGACATGGATAGCGCCGGCCGTATCCTGGTCGCGCCAGAGTTGCGCAGTGCAGTAGGCATGCAGCGCGATGTCATGCTGCTGGGCATGGGCAGCCATTTTGAGATTTGGGATGCTGCCAAGCTGGCAGAAAACGAAGCGAAAGCCATAGCTGGCGGCGCTCCTGATGTATTAAACAATTTTTCTTTCTGATCGCGGGCAATGAGTATTCAGCAAGCGGCAGATTTTACGCACCAGACTGTGCTGTTGCATGAGGCTGTAGACGCCCTCGGCATCACAGATCAGCGTACTAGCGGGATTTATGTAGACGGCACCTTTGGCCGTGGTGGGCATAGTCGCCTGCTCTTGTCGCAACTGGGTAGCAATGGCCGCCTGATTGCCTTTGACAAGGACACTCAGGCTATCGCCAGTGCAAAAGAAATTCTGGACCCGCGTTTCCATATCGTACATGACAGTTTTGCAGCGATTGCTGAAGCACTGCCTGAACTTGGTGTCGGCAAGGTCGATGGCATTTTGATGGATCTGGGCATTTCATCACCGCAAGTGGATGACGCCAGCCGGGGTTTCAGCTTCAGGTCAGATGGTCCGCTAGACATGCGCATGGATACTACGCGTGGCATTTCCGCAGCCGAATGGCTGGCGACTGCCGAAGAGCAACAAATTACGGAGGTTATAAAAAATTATGGGGAAGAACGGTTTGCTTTTCAGATTGCAAAGGCGATTGTTGCTCGCAGGAAGACAGACGCCATTCGTGGAACACGACAGCTCGCAGAAATCGTCGCACACGCCGTCAAAACTCGCGAGAAGGGTAAAGACCCGGCAACTCGCACCTTTCAGGCTATACGGATTTTCATCAATAAGGAGCTTGAAGATCTCGAAATAGGCCTGGCAGCAGCGTATGAGTCACTGGCCCCGTACGGCCGTATGTCGGTTATCAGCTTTCATTCCCTCGAAGACCGTATCGTGAAGCAGTTTTTTGCTTCCAAGGTCAAGGTAGAGCAGCCTGATCGCCGCTTGCCGATACGCCATCTTGATTTGCCGCAACCAAAAATGCGCTTGCTGAACCGTATCAAGCCATCCGAAGCTGAGGTCAGCGCCAATCCGCGTTCGCGTTCAGCAATTTTGCGGGTGGCAGAGCGCCTGCCTGAGGGGGATGCATGAGCACCCGCTTCAATATTATTCTGGCCGCCGCCCTGATAGCCTGCGCCTTGTCGCTGATTAATTCTCAGTACCAGGCACGGCGCCTGTTTATAGAGCTGGAGCGTGAGCAAAGTTTAAGCAAGCAGTATGAATTGCAATGGACGCAACTGAAACTCGATCAGTCCACTTTTGGCAAGCACTCCCGCATAGAAACAACGGCGGCACGTGAGCTGAATATGGTGGCAGTCACACCTGATCGTACGCAGTACCTCAAAGCGGTGGAGACAAAATGAGCAGATCAGCCAGTACATCCCGTACCGCCGCTGCACGCGGCGTCGCCTTTTCTTCCAGCCCTGTACTGGATGTGAAGCTTCCTGCCTGGCGCTCGCGTTTCGTGCTGTTCCTGTTGTTCGCTGCTTTTATCGCGCTGGTTGCCAAAGCCCTGTATCTGCAAGGGTTTACCAAGGATTTCCTGAAGCAGCAAGGTGCCAATCGCTACGCGCGTACTCTGGAGTTGCCAGCCACCCGTGGCAAGATCACTGATCGCAATGGCCAGGTATTGGCGTCGTCCGTACCTGTAAAAGCCATCTGGGCCATTCCAGATGATGTACTGGAAGCCCCCAAGGAAAAAATACAGCAACTGGCTAAATTGCTCGACATGACGGAAGCAGAATTGCGCAAGAAGCTCGATTCTGACCGTCAGTTTGTTTATCTGAAACGCCAGGTCGAGCCTGCCATCTCAGACAAGATTGTCGCCCTGGGCATACCTGGCATAGAAACCCGCAAAGAATACAAACGCTATTATCCAGAAGGTGAAGTCATGGCCCATGTGGTCGGCTTCACCAATGTGGAAGACGTAGGACAAGAAGGTATAGAGCTGGCATCGGAAAAAAACCTGGCGGGTAAGACCGGGAGTCGCCGTGTCATCAAGGATAGGCTGGGCCATATCGTCGAAGACCTGCAAGCAGTGCGTCCACCGCATGATGGCAAGGATTTGACCCTGTCGATAGACAGCAAGATTCAGTACATTGCCTTTACGCATTTGAAAGAAGCACTGGAAAAACACAAGGCCAAGGCCGGTGGTGCGGTGGTGCTGGATGTACAAACCGGTGAAGTGCTGGCGCTGGTGAACTTGCCTACCTATAACCCGAACGACAGGTCGGTGCTGACTGGTGCGCAATTGCGCAACCGTGTCATGACCGATACCTTTGAGCCTGGTTCCACCATGAAACCAGTAACAGTAGCCCTGGCTCTGGAAACTGGCCGCGTCACACCTGATACCGTCTTCCAGACTGCGCCTGGCGTCATGTCCATAGGTCCGGCCCTGATACATGATGCCCATAAACAGGGATCTTTGACTGTCGCGCAAGTCATACAAAAATCCTCGAATATCGGCACAGTGAAAATGGCAATGCAGATGCAGCCGCAAGAAATGTGGGAAATGTTCACTACCCTGGGTTTTGGTCAGCAACCCAAATTCGGTTTCCCTGGCGCAGTTGCCGGGCGTTTGCGCAATTACAAAAACTGGCGTCCTATCGAGCAAGCGACCATGAGCTATGGCCATGGTATCTCGGTATCGCTGATACAGATGGCGCGTGCCTATATGATTTTCGCCAGGAATGGTGACATGATACCGCTGACTTTTCAAAAGTCGGATGAATTGCCGCATGGTTCACGTGTCATTTCAGAAAAGACTTCAAAACAAGTGCGCCTGATGATGGAAACAGTAACCGAGCCTGGTGGTACTGCGCCACAAGCGCGTATTGCTGGTTACCGCGTTGCAGGCAAAACAGGTACTGCCCACAAGAATGAGGGTGGCCGTTACGTGAATAAATATCTGCTTGATTTCATTGGTTTTGCTCCCGTTTCTAATCCGCGTGTGATTGTTGCGGTAATGGTAGATGAACCAACTGCTGGCGGACACTTTGCAGGCCCTATCGCCGCTCCGGTGTTTGCAGCAATTATGGCGAATGTCTTGCGTTCACTGAATGTGCCGCCTGACTCTTCCGTCACCAGCATTATTCCTGAAGAAGGTGTACAGGAAAGCATGTAATGACACAGAAAAATACAATGACAATAGCAATACTGGACTGGCTGAAGCAGCATGCGCAGAATGCGCAATTGCGTTCAGATTCCCGCTCCATACAAACAGGGGATGTCTTCTTCGCCTTGCGCACCCATATCACTGATGGCCGCGCGCACATCGCCCATGCAGTTGCCAATGGCGCAGCTGCAGTCGTGTATGAAGCAAATGAGTTTAAGTGGGATGATGCTCTTAACATCCCGCATCTGCCGGTAGAAAACCTGCAGGACCTGGCTGGTCATGTAGCCCATGCCTGGTATGGCCAGCCTGATGATGGCTGGTTCAATGTCGCAGTTACCGGTACCAATGGCAAGACTTCCTGCACACAATGGATAGCCAGGGCCTTGTCACTGAGTGGCACACCTGCTGCCGTTATCGGCACGCTGGGCATAGGCCAGTACCGCAATGGCATGCTGGGTCAACTGGCAGAGACTGGTTACACCACACCTGACGCCATAGGCTTGCAGCAAAAACTGGCAGACCTGCAGCGCGATGGCGCGCAGGCACTCGCGATAGAAGCGTCTTCCATAGGTCTGCACCAGGGCCGCTTGAATGGCTTGCATTTTGATGTGGCCGTGCTGACCAATCTGACGCGTGATCATCTTGATTATCATGGTGATATGCAAGCCTATGCTGCCGCAAAAACAAAGCTGTTTGACTGGCAGGGCCTGGGTACGGCAGTCATCAATCTGGATGATGCCTATGGTCTGGAGCTGGTCAGGCATTTGCAAGCCAGTCAGCCAGATACCAAACTGCTGGGCTATAGCCTGGAAAAAGAACTCGCGCCAGGCATAGATGCCCTGGTCGCCAGCAATCTGAAAACCAGCCATGCGGGCACCAGTTTCCATCTTGAATCTCCGTTTGGCGCGGCCCAGGTCAAGACCCAGCTCATCGGCAAGTTCAATGTCAGCAATATCCTGGCGGTACTCGCCGTGTTGCTGAGTAAGGGCATAGCACTGAACAAGGCAGTGGGTATCATAGAAAAACTGGCACCTGTTCCTGGCCGCATGCAATTGCTGGGCACTGCTGGCCATGTCATGGTCGTCATTGATTATGCGCACACACCAGATGCACTGGAAAAAACCCTGGACGCCTTGCAGCAAGTCGCGCAAGAAAGAGCCGGGGCTTTGTGGTGCGTGTTTGGTTGTGGCGGTGATCGTGACCCTGGCAAGCGTCCACAAATGGGCAAAATTGCTGAACTGGCGCAACATGTTGTTGTCACCAGTGATAATCCGCGCAGTGAAAATCCATCGAAAATCATAGAAGATATTCTTAAAGGCATGACGGGCACGCCGCAAGTTATTGAAGACCGTGCCAATGCAATTTTGTATGCAATCAAGCATGCTGATCATCATGATGTGGTTTTGCTGGCGGGTAAAGGACATGAAACCTATCAGGATATCAATGGCAAGAAATGGCCATTTTCTGATGAAGAGCATGCCGCACTCTCACTCGCTACCGTGGCAACCAGCGGTAATATGAAGAGGAGTAGCTGATGGAATTTACTCTTCAGGAATTGCAGGCTGCCCTGCCTGCGGCGCAACTGACAGGTGATGCCGGTGTCATTACCCGTATAACAGGTCTGACTACGGACAGCCGCAAAGTTGGCGCTGGAGATCTGTTTGTCGCCCTGCGCGGCGAGAATTTTGATGCCCATGATTTCCTGCCGCAAGTAGCGGCCGCTGGTGCAGCAGCGGTGATTGCCGAACACCTGCCAGCAGATTTCAGTCTGCCCGCTTTGCAGGTAGCAGACAGCAAACTCGCACTTGCGCAGGTGGGGCGCTTCTGGCGTCAACAATTTAAACTGCCCGTCATTGGTGTGACAGGCAGCAATGGCAAGACCACCGTCAAGGAAATGATTTCTTCGATATTGGCAGCAGCCTTTGGCGCAGATGGCCGTTTGGCGACCGCTGGCAATTTGAACAATGAAATCGGCGTACCGCTGACCATCATGCAATTGCATGCGGGGCACAAGGCAGCGGTCATAGAAATGGGCATGAACCATCCTGGCGAAATCGCCTTGCTGGCATCTGCCGCCATGCCCACTGTGGCCCTGGTGAATAATGCCCAGCGCGAACACCAGGAATTCATGCAAAGCGTGGAAGCAGTTGCGCGTGAAAACGGCGTGGCGATACAGTGCCTGCCAGATGATGGCGTGGCTGTATTCCCTGCTAATGATGTTTACTCAGACTTATGGCAATCCTTTGCGTCTGAACGCGGCCAGCGTAAAACCCTTACTTTTGGCCTGACGCCTGATGCTGATGTGTATGCGACTTACCTGCCCAGCGTGTTTGGCAGCGACCTGCAGATCAACCTGAATGGACAGGTCTTGTCAGTACGTCTGAATGCGGCAGGTCAGCACAATGTCTTGAATGCACTCGCCGCTGCAGCTTGCTGCCATGCGACAGGCGTCAGTAAAGAAGCCATCGTCGCTGGTCTGGAAAATTTTGCACCCGTGAATGGCCGCCTGCAACGCAAGCAAGCACATAGTGGCGCGACGGTGATTGATGACAGCTATAACGCCAACCCTGATTCAGTACGTGCTGCGATAGATGTGCTGGCACAAATCGGTGGTGACACCACGCTGGTGCTGGGGGACATGGGCGAAGTCGGTGAAAACGGCGCGCAATTCCATCATGAGATTGGTGAGTATGCCCAGCAGCGTGGCATCAAAAAATTGTTCTTGCTGGGTGGACTTGTGGCCCATGCGGCACAAGGCTATGGCGCAGGTGCGCAGCATTTCGCCAGCGTAGAAAACCTGTGCCAGAACCTCGACGCGCAAACTGCGGCTGACACGATAGTGCTGGTCAAAGGTTCACGTTTCATGAAAATGGAAAGAGTCGTCGCCCATCTTCTGGCAGCGGACGATATAAACAAAAACACATTACAACAAAAAATAATAGGGAATCACTAGTATGTTGCTCTGGTTGGCTGAATTGTTAAAGCAGGATATAGGCTGGCTGCGCGTATTCGGGTTTATTACCTTCCGCGCAGTTTTTGCCACGATGACGGCCATCTCCATCGGTATTTTTGCAGGTCCAGCGGTTATCCGCATGCTGACCAGACTCAAGGTTGGCCAGGCTGTGCGCAGCTATGGCATGGAAACACATTTGGTCAAATCTGGCACGCCTACCATGGGTGGTGTGCTGGTTTTGATCTCCATCGGTATTTCCACTTTGTTGTGGGGTGATTTGAGTAATCGTTTCATCTGGGTCGTGATGATAGTCACCCTGGGGTTCGGTGCAGTCGGTTGGGTCGATGATTATCGCAAGGTAGTTTATAAAGACCCTGAAGGCATGCGTTCCAGGGAAAAATATTTCTGGCAATCGCTGATCGGTCTGATCGCTGCTTTTTACCTGGCGTTTTCAGTCTCAGCACCAAGCAACTCCAAAGTGCTGGAATTGTTTATCGCCTGGGTGCAGTCCGGCTTCAATATGGATTTGCCACCCAAGGCAGATCTGATCGTGCCCTTCTTTAAAAGTATTAGCTATCCCCTCGGCGTCTGGGGATTTATCGCTTTGACTTATTGCGTCATCGTCGGTACCAGCAATGCCGTGAATTTTACGGATGGTCTCGATGGTCTGGCCATCATGCCTACCATCATGGTCGGTTCTGCCCTGGGTCTGTTTGCTTACCTGACGGGTAATGTTGGTTACTCCAAATATCTGTTGATACCGCATATACCAGGTGCTGGTGAATTACTGATTTTCTGTGGTGCGATGGCAGGAGCCGGTCTGGCCTTCCTCTGGTTTAATGCCCACCCCGCACAGGTCTTCATGGGTGATGTGGGCGCATTGGCACTTGGCGGTGCACTGGGCACGATAGCCGTCATCGTCAGACAAGAAATTGTCTTGTTCATCATGGGCGGGATTTTTGTGGCAGAGACCGTGTCCGTCATGCTGCAAGTCAGTTACTTCAAATATACCAAGAGAAAATATGGCGAAGGCCGTCGCTTGTTGTTGATGGCACCTTTGCATCATCACTTTGAGAAAAAAGGCTGGAAAGAAACCCAGGTTGTCGTGCGTTTCTGGATCATCACCATGTTGCTTGTGCTGATAGGTTTGTCTTCACTGAAGTTACGTTAAATAAGTTACGTTAAAAAGATAGATATAGAGTTTATGGATTTTTCAGGTAAACATGTACTGGTTCTTGGTCTGGGTGAAACCGGACTGGCGATGGCCCAATGGCTATTGCGCGCCGGTGCACGCCTGCGTGTTGCCGATACACGTGAAGCACTGGACAGGTTGCCGCAATTGCAGGCATTGTCAGATCAGGTGGAATTTGTCAGCGGTGCTTTTAACCCAGCCTTGCTGGACGATGTTGAGTTGGTGGCAGTCAGCCCTGGCTTGTCACCTCTGCGCGAGTTGCAGGAACTCTTACCTGTTGCGGCTGAAAAAAATATCCCGGTCTGGGGCGAGATAGAGTTGTTTGCCCAGGCACTGCAGGTATTGAAAGCTGAGCGCGAATACCAGCCCAAAGTCATCGCCATCACTGGCACCAATGGCAAGACCACGGTCACCAGCCTGGTTGGTTTGCTGGTAGAACGTGCCGGCTTGGCAGTCAAGGTCGCAGGCAATATCAGCCCGGCTGTACTTGACGTATTGCGTGAATGTCTGGAGCAGGACAGCCTGCCGCAAGTCTGGGTGCTGGAGTTGTCCAGCTTCCAGTTGCATACCACGCATAGCCTGCAAGCTGATGTGGCAACAGTCTTGAATATCACCCAGGATCACCTCGACTGGCATGGCAGCCTGCAAGCTTATTGTGCTGACAAGGCAAAGATTTTTGGCGAACAGACTTTGCAAGTCCTGAACCGTGATGATGCACTCGTCATGTCCATGGCTAAGCCGCTTGGCAATGCTGTCAGCTTTGGTGTGGATGCACCAAAACATCTGGCTGATCTGGGTTTGCTGAATGAGCACGGCATGGGCTGGCTGGCAGTGGCAAATCCTGCAGAAGATGCACCTGTCGTGACGAGCAGCCGCCGCAAGAAAAAAGAAGTGGAAGAAATGCCGGTCATCGTCAGCCGCCTGATGCCTACTGATGCCTTGCAAATCCGTGGCCAGCATAATGCGGCAAATGCCCTGGCAGCCCTGGCTTTGTGTCGTGGCATAGGTTTGTCATTTGCGCCCTTGCTGCATGGCTTGCGTGATTACAAAGGTGAGCCGCACAGAGTAGAGCAGGTTGCCAATATAGCCGGCGTTGATTATATCGACGACAGCAAGGGTACGAATGTTGGTGCAACTGTCGCTGCTTTGAAGGGTCTGGGTCAACAGTCAGACGCATTGCACAAACGAATTATTCTGATTGCCGGTGGCGAAGGCAAAGGCCAGGATTTTTCTCCTCTGGCTGATCCGGTAGAACGTTATACCAAGGCCGTCGTTCTGATAGGCAAAGCCAAAGAAGAATTGCAGCAGGCACTGACCATTACCGGTGTGCCGCTGCACGATGTCGCGACACTGGAAATGGCGGTACAGGCTGCAGCTGAAATGGCTGCTGATGGCGACATCGTTTTGCTGTCACCGGCTTGCGCCAGCCTCGACATGTTCCGCAATTATGCGCACCGCGCTGAAGTGTTTGTTGATGCCGTGCGCGAAGTTGCACTGGCAAGAGGGGAGATTTGCTGATGCGTCAGCTGCTGCTCCCATTGCAGAGATGGTCTCCATTTGGCAAGCCGCCTGTGGATACCAATCTGGTCAGCAGGTCCAAGATGATGGACTATGACCAGCCTCTGGTATGGGTGACGGTGATACTGATGTTGTTTGGCATGGTCATGGTGTATTCCGCTTCCATTTCTTTGCCGGATTCACCCAAGTATGCCAATTACAAGAATTCGCATTTCCTCATACGTCAGGCCATGTTTGTCGGCGTATCCCTGATTGCTGGCGCGCTGGTGTTTCGTATTCCGATTGCGACCTGGCAAAAATATGCGCCTTATTTATTTGTGGCGACCCTGGTGTTGCTGGTGGCTGTATTGATACCTGGCCTGGGTAAAGGCGTGAACGGTGCCAAACGCTGGCTGTCCTTCAAGGTATTGAATTTGCAGCCATCAGAGTTGATGAAGTTGTTCATGGTTTTGTATGCCGCTGACTATACCGTGCGCAAACAGGAATACATGCACAAACTGACCAAGGGTTTCGTACCCATGCTGGCAGCAGTTGGTATCGTTGGTTTGTTGCTTTTGCTGGAGCCCGACCTGGGTGCTTTTGGCGTTATTGTTTGTATTGCCATGGGTATTTTGTTTTTGGGTGGCATTAACGGCGTCTGGTTTGGCGGGATTGCAGCAACCCTGGTTGGCATCTTTACTGCGGTTATTCTGGCGTCGCCCTGGAGGCGTGAGCGTATTTTTGCCTACCTCAGCCCATTTGAAGAAGACCATGCTTTGGGCAAGGCATATCAGTTGACCCACTCATTGATTGCCTTTGGCCGTGGTGAATTGTTTGGTGTGGGTCTGGGTGCCAGCGTACAAAAACTGCATTATTTGCCAGAAGCGCACACAGATTTTTTGCTGGCTGTCATCGGAGAAGAGCTGGGATTCGTTGGTGTCATGGCGGTGGTGCTTTTATTTTACTGGTTGCTGAAACGCGCTTTTGAAATTGGCAGGCAAGCGATAGCACTGGATCAAACCTTTGCCGGTTTGCTGGCCAAGGGCATAGGTATCTGGATAGGTGTGCAGGCGTTTATTAATATGGGGGTTAACCTGGGCTTGTTGCCTACCAAGGGTTTGACCCTGCCTTTGATGAGTTACGGTGGTTCTGGTGTCATGATTAATTGTGTGGGTTTGGCGATTTTGTTACGTGTTGATTATGAAAACCGCGTTTTGATGCGTGGAGGCCGCGCATGAGCCAGGCCATACAAAAAATGCCAAAAAAATTGCTGATCATGGCAGCGGGCACAGGTGGACATATTTTCCCTGGCCTGGCGATAGCCGACATCATGCGCGAACGCGGCTGGCAAGTCAGCTGGCTGGGCACGCAAATTGGCATGGAAGGACAGATTGTCCCCAAACACAATATCGTCATGGACAATATTGATTTCTCTGGCTTGCGTGGCAAGGGTTTGTCGCATACGGTCAGCGGTGCTTTCAAGTTGCTCAAGAGTTTCTTTAGCTGCTTTAGCATCATCGGTCGTCGTCAGCCAGACGTGGTATTGGGCATGGGCGGTTATGTGACCGTGCCTGGTGGCATCATGGCAGTCTTGCGTGGCAAGCCGGTTGTGCTGATGAATGCCGATGCTGCCTTGCTGTTGTCGAACAAGGCTTTGCGTCCTTTCGCCAGCAAATTATTGTTTGGCCTGCCATCGGCAACGGTGAATGCGGATAAAAAAACAGAAGTCATCGGCAATCCTATACGCAAAGAAATATGCGAATTGCCAGCACCAGCAACACGTTATGCAAACCGCACTGGCCCTTTGCGCATACTGGTAGTTGGCGGCAGCCTGGGTGCCAAGGTATTGAATGATGCAGTACCGCAGGCGGTGGCCTTGCTGCCGGAAGTACAGCGTCCTGTGATTACGCATCAGTCGGGCAAACAACATATAGAAGCCTTGCGCCAGAGCTATGCGCAGGCTGGTGTGCAGGCAGAAGTGCTGGATTTTATTGACGACATGCCGCGCCGTTATGCCGAGGCTGATCTGGTGATTTGCCGTGCCGGTGCGATTACCGTGTCTGAACTGACTGCTGCCGGTGTGGCCAGCATACTCGTGCCTTTCATGGCGTCGAGTACTTCACACCAAAAAGAAAACGCCATCTGGATGGCAGGACAAAAAGCCGCCATCCATTTGCCACAAACTGAATTAAGCCCAGCCTTGCTGGCAGAGAAATTAAAAGTACTGGACAGAGCGCAATGCCTGGCGATGGCTGAAACAGCCTACGCCCTCGGGCAGCGCGAAGCCAGTGCCAACATCGCCCATATTCTGGAAGCATTAGCATGAAACACAAAGTCAAACACATCCATTTTGTCGGCATAGGCGGATCAGGCATGAGCGGCATCGCCGAAGTCTTGTTGAACCTGGGTTACACCATTTCCGGTTCTGACCTCGGCAGCAATGCTGCTTCAAAACGCCTGGCGCAATTGGGTGCCAATGTCGTGCAAGGCCATGCGGCGGAAAATATTGATGGCGCAGATGCCGTCGTGACATCGACCGCAGTCAAGGGCGATAACCCTGAAGTCATCGCCGCACGCGCCAAACATATTCCTATCGTGCCACGCGCAATGATGCTGGCAGAACTCATGCGTCTGAAAAGCGGTATCGCGATTGCCGGTACCCATGGCAAGACTACAACCACCAGCCTGGTTGCCAGTGTATTGGCGCAAGGTGGTCTCGACCCGACGTTCGTTATTGGCGGTTTGCTAAATAGTGCCGGTGCCAATGCCAAGCTGGGCAGTGGCGATTTCATCGTGGCAGAAGCTGATGAATCTGATGCTTCTTTCCTCAATCTCTTGCCTGTCATCGAAGTCATTACCAATATCGATGCTGACCATATGGAAACCTATGGCCATGACTTCGCCCGCCTGAAACAGGCTTTCATCGAATTTACCCAGCGCCTGCCATTCTATGGTGTTGCCGTTTTGTGCCTGGATGATGCAAATGTGCGTGAAATCATGCCTTTCGTGTCCAAGCCCATCGTCACATATGGTTTTCATGCAGATGCCGATGTACGCGCAGTTGATGCCACAGCAGCCAATGGCAAGATGCATTTCACGGTAGTGCAAGATGGCTATGAGAATATGCAGGTCAGCCTGAACCAGCCTGGCATGCACAATGTACAAAATGCCTGCGCCGCGATAGCTATTGCACGTGAAGTTGGCGTCAGCGATGAGGCAACGCAAAAAGCCCTGAGCGAATTCAACGGTGTAGGCCGTCGCTTTACCCGTTATGGTGAAATCGCTCTGGCAAGCGGTGGTACTTTTGCCCTGGTTGATGACTATGGCCATCATCCTGTGGAAATGGCCGCGACTTTGGCAGCAGCGCGTGGTGCTTATCCAGGCCGCAGGCTGGTGCTGGCTTTTCAGCCGCATCGCTATACCCGTACCCGCGATCTGTTTGAAGATTTCGTGCGAGTGATTTCTGATGCAGATGCAGTAGTGCTGGCAGAAGTCTACGCAGCAGGTGAAGCACCGATACTTGCAGCAGATGGTCGCTCCCTGTCCCGCGCCTTGCGCGTCATGGGCAAGGTAGAGCCAGTATTTGTAGAAGATATTCTGGAAATGCCGGATAGCATAGTGCGAATATTGAAAGACGGCGATGTGGTCATCGTCATGGGCGCAGGTTCCATCAATGCTGTGCCGGCAAAACTGGCGCAGTCAGTGTAAATGTAGAAAACAAGTGATCAGATCATCATGAGCGAATTGAATTTGAAATCTCTGGGCAAAGTAGGCGTGCTGTTTGGCGGGCGTTCGGCTGAACGCGAAGTTTCCCTGATGTCCGGCAAGGGTGTCTTGCAAGCTTTGTTGAGCAAGGGAATAGATGCCCATGGCTTTGACACGGCAGAACGCAGTGTCGCCGAACTGGCAGCAGAAAAATTTGACCGCGTCTTTATCGCCCTGCATGGCCGTTATGGTGAAGATGGCAGCTTGCAAGGTGTGCTGGAACAATTGAATATTCCTTATACCGGCAGCGGTGTCATGGCGTCGGCAATCGCCATGGACAAGATTTTTACCAAGCGCATCTGGCAAACCTATGGCCTGAGTACACCGGCCTATGCTGTATTGACAGGCCAGACTGAGTTGCGCCGCGTGCCGGATGAACTGGGTTTGCCACTCATCATCAAGCCGCCACATGAGGGTTCTACAATAGGTATTACCAAGGTCGTCGGTTATTCCGATATGCAGGAAGCTTATGCTTTGGCTGCCCAGTTTGATGAAGTCGTGCTGGCAGAAGAATTTGTTGAAGGTCGTGAACTGACGGTGGCGATACTGGGCAAAGGTGAGCAGGCGTATGCCTTGCCGATTACTGAGATCGTCGCACCCGATGGCAATTACGATTACCAGAATAAGTATTTTACTGACGATACCAAGTACATTTGCCCTGCAGTGCTGGACCAGGATTTGACCGACACCATCCGGAAGATGGCAGTTGATGCCTACCGTGCACTGGATTGCGAAGGCTGGGCCAGGGTTGATGTCTTGTTGCGCAAGTCAGATAACAAACCGTTTTTAATTGAAATTAATACTTCGCCGGGCATGACAGGGCATTCACTGGTGCCGATGGCTGCCAAGGCAGTCGGTATCAGTTATGAAGATTTGTGCGTGGAAATTTTGAAAATGGCGAGTTTGAAAATCAAATCGCAAGCAAAGAAATAAGCAGGATAAAAAATGTGGCATGACAGCAAGCTGATGAACAATACCGCGAATGCCCTGTTTGGGCTGGTGTTGTTCATTCTGGTGTTGTCCGGTGTGTGGTGGGTAATACAGAGGCCGTTTTTTACCCTGAAGGTAATACGGGTGGAAGCCAGCAATGCAAGTAATAGTGCGGGCTTGCAGCATGTCAATCCGCTCACGATCAGGAACACGGCACTACCCAAGATCAGGGGTAATTTTTTTACCGCAAATCTGGACAGTGTGCGCGCCGCGTTTGAAACCGTACCCTGGGTGCGCAAAGCCAGGGTGCAAAGAGAATGGCCCAACAAACTCATCGTCACTTTGGAAGAGCATGTGGCGCTGGGGACCTGGGGCGAAGATGGGCAATTGATTTCTGCCAAGGGCGATGTATTTACCGCCAACCTGGCAGAAGCTGAAGATGATACAGACCTGGTGGCACTGAGTGGTCCAGAGGGTAGTGAGAAAGAAGTACTGGCGCAGTATCTGGAATTTAAAAACTGGTTTGCCAAAATTAACCTGGCACCGGATTCAGTGAATTATTCCAGCCGCTATGCCTGGAGTCTGAAGTTGAATAACGGCATGCAGGTGCAATTGGGCAGGGTGCAGGATGCAACAACGCTCAAGAGCAGGGTAGATAAATTGATGACAGTTTACCCGCAACTGCTGGCCAGTTTGCAAGACAGTATTGAAAGTGTGGACATGCGTTATCCGAATGGCCTGGCGCTCAAATCGAGTCACAGTAATATCGGATCGAAAAAGCAAACAAAAGCAAGTGGAAAGACATGACAAAAGACGCTAAAAATCTGATCGTTGGTCTCGATATCGGCACCTCAAAAATAGTGGCGGTCGTGGCGGAAGTCATGCCTGACGGCAGGCATGAAGTCATAGGCCTGGGCCAGCACGAATCCAAGGGCTTGAAAAAAGGTGTCGTCGTCAATATCGAGGCGACCGTCGAATCCATACAGCGCGCCTTGGAAGAAGCCGAGTTGATGGCCGACTGCAAGATACGCAATGTGTACACAGGCATAGCCGGTAGTCATATCCGCAGCTTTAATTCCAGCGGCATGGTGGCGATCAAGGATAAAGAAGTCACCGCAGCTGACGTTTCGCGCGTGATAGAAACTGCCAAGGCCGTCAACATCCCAACTGACCAGCAATTACTGCATACCTTGCCGCAGGAATTTATTGTCGATAGCCAGGACGATGTGCGCGAACCTATAGGCATGAGTGGCATACGCCTCGAAGTCAAGGTGCATATCGTTACCGGTGCCGTGTCTGCAGTACAGAACATCGTCAAATGTGTACGCCGTTGCGGCCTTGAAGTATCTGACTTGATCCTGCAACCGATGGCGTCGGCTGAAGCAGTGCTGACCAAGGACGAAAAAGAACTGGGCGTGGTACTCATTGATATCGGCGGCGGCACCACTGACGTGGCGGTATTCAGCGAAGGTGCGATACGTCATACCGCAGTAATACCGATTGCCGGTGACCAGATCACTAATGATATCGCCATGGCCTTGCGCACACCGACTTCAGAAGCAGAAGAAATCAAGGTGCGGTTTGGTGTCGCCAAGCAGGTATTGGCTGACCCGTCCGATACGCTGGAAGTGCCTGGCCTGGGTGACCGTGGCCCGCGCTCCTTGTCGCGCCAGGCTTTGGCGGCAGTGATAGAACCGCGTGTAGAGGAATTGTTTGCGCTCGTGCACCAGGTGGTGCGCGAATCCGGTTATGAAGATGTGCTCTCATCCGGCATTGTTTTGACAGGTGGTTCTGCTGCCATGCCGGGCATGGTCGAGATGGCCGAAGACATCTTTTTGAAGCCGACCAGATTAGGTATGCCGGCGTATAGCGGGCAGTTGGCAGATGTCGTGCGCAGCCTGCGTTATGCCACAGTTTTGGGGTTGTTGTTGGAAGCGAAGAAGCAGTATTTGCGCGGTCATCTGGTCACTAGGCAAGAAGGTTCGGCCAAAGCGGTCTGGCAACGCATGAAAGAGTGGTTTTTAGGGAATTTTTAGCTTGTATTTTGTATCTAATTTAGTGTAGTCATTTTATAATAGTTCGATATACAGTTATTAGTCGCTAGTCGTCACATCCCGGTGATGCCTAGCGACTGATAACTGCCTACCTGGAGGAGTCATGATGGAGTTCGATATGGTTGATAACGCCACACAAGGCACCGTAATCAAGGTTGTCGGCGTAGGTGGCGCAGGCGGCAATGCGGTTCAGCACATGATCAACAAAGGCGTGTCCGGCGTTGAGTTCATAGCAGCAAACACAGATGCACAAGCACTGTTGCAGTCTAAAGCAAATAATGTGATACAGATCGGCGAAACTGGTCTGGGCGCTGGCATGAAACCGGAAGTCGGCCGCAAGCTGGCGGAAGATTCCCGTGCCCGCATCGAAGACGCATTGCGCGGTGCGCACATGGTCTTCATCGCTGCCGGTATGGGCGGTGGTACAGGTACTGGTGCGGCTCCTGTAGTTGCGCAAGTCGCCAAGGAATTGGGCGCGCTGACCGTGGCCGTGGTTTCCAAACCATTTTCCTACGAAGGTCAGAAATGCATGGACATCGCCGACGAAGGCCTGGAAGCCTTGTCTCAGCACGTCGATTCCCTCATCATCATTCTCAACGAAAAACTCGAAGAGATTTATGAAGACGACAGCATGATCGAATGGCTGCAACATGCAGATGATGTCCTGAACAATGCCGTCGCCGGTATTGCCGAGATCATCAATGTGCCTGGCCATATCAACGTCGACTTCAATGACGTGAAAACCATCATGGGCGAACAAGGCAAGGCCATGATGGGTACGGCGACAGCTTCTGGTGTTGACCGCGCACGCATCGCTGCTGAGCAGGCAGTTGCATCTCCACTGCTGGATGGTATCGATTTGTCTGGTGCACGCGGCGTGCTGGTGAATGTCACAGCGAGCCGCGGTCTCAAAGGTAAAGAGATCAAGGAAGTCATGTCTACAGTGCGCGCCTTTGCTGCACCGGATGCATCGATCGCACAGGGTATTGCTTACGACGACAACATGGGTGACGATATCCGTGTAACGGTAGTTGCAACTGGCCTGGGCCGTGGCAAGAAAAATATCCAGCTGGTGCAAACACCTATGCTGCGTACTGGTACTCACAATGAGACCGTGATGGCCAGCCCGGTCATGACATCTGCCACCATCAGCACCGGTTCTGCAACAGGTTCCGCAGGTTTTGATGGCCTGAGCAAACCTGCAGTATGGCGCCGTGAATCTGCATCAGAAACAGTACGTGCCCTGGAAAAAAATGGCATGGAAACTTACGATATCCCAGCTTTCCTGCGCAAACAGGCTGACTGATTTATCTGGTTTTTCAGCAGAACGCCAGCTTCGGAAGAGGCTGGCGTTTTTTATTTGGTAGATCGAAATAATAGACCGAAAGGCTCACCACAGAGACACGGAGGGTGGAAAGTCTGCTTGCAAGCAGACTTCGTTCCGCAGGCGCGCGGCATGCCGCACGAATTCCCTGCTACACCACAGAGGAAAAACAAGAGAGAAAAAGCTTTGGGGTTCTCTTGCCTTTCTCGGTGTCTCTGTGCCTCTGTGGTTAATGGTCTTAAGCTTTTACCTTTTAACTTCTGCAAGAAAATTCTAGCTCAGGCATACTTGCGTCCTTCACTGTCGGTGTTGATATGGCTCAAACTTCCTGCTTTTGGCGGAGGCGGCATACAGCAAGGCAATGAATATCCGAATACTTATCTAGGGAGTACATAAAATGACAATCAAGATTGGCGATACCCTGCCTGAAGGCAGCCTGGCAGAATTTATTGAAGTGGAATCAGAAGGATGTTCACTCGGACCAAATACTTTCAAAGTCGCAGACCTGACCAAAGGTAAAACCATTGCGATTTTTGGCTTGCCTGGCGCGTACACGCCAACTTGCTCAGCCAAACATGTGCCTGGCTATGTTGCACTGGCAGCAGATTTGAAAGCCAAGGGCGTTGATGAAATCTGGTGTATCTCCGTCAATGACGCATTCGTCATGGGCGCATGGGGCCGTGATCAAAAATCCACGGGCATCGTCCGCATGATGGCAGACGGCAATGCAGATTTCAGCAAGGCGCTGGGCCTGGATGCAGATTTCAGCAAATTTGGCATGGGCACACGCTCGCAGCGTTATTCTCTGTTGGCTGTTGACGGTGTCGTCAAGCAACTGAATATTGAAGAAGGCGGCAAGTTTGAAGTGTCTAACGCAGAAACTCTGCTAGCACAATTGGGCTAATCAGGTTTTCTGACTGGCATAAAAAATGGCGCACAGTTTTTTAACTGAGCGCCATTTTTTTAACTATGCGATATTTTTATTCAAGCGACTTGCTCATGATGTGCGACTGCACGCCATAACCCTGGGCAGTATAAAAATCCATGGCATTGCGGTTGAAGTCAAAAACCTCCAGCCTGATCTCCACTGCGTCATGCTCGCGCGCCCAGTTCGTGGCACCATCCATCAATAATTTCCCTATTCCCCGCTTTTGATGTGCATCAGATACCACGATCGTGCCTATGCGGCAGATGCGACGTCGGTACAAGAAGGGGATAGTCGTGTTTTCATTCCAGCTCATGGTGATGAAACCCAGAACCTGCTCTCCATCGCAGGCCAGTAAGGCACAAGCAGCAGGGTTTTCAAAAGTGCCGTGCCAGAACTGGCGGTCAAGTTCGCGATTTGTTTTTTGTACGAAAATCTTGGGGGCTGCGGCGTGGTGCTGGGCATTGATCTGATCGCTGAGATCACACATGGCATCCAGATCGGTGATGACAGCACGGCGGATTTGAATTGTTGTTTTTGTATTCATTTTTAAAATGTGAAACGGCTAATTTTCCTTCTGCCTGCATGAGAAATTGCCTGAAACGCTATAATAGCGCGATGTTAAAGCAAAGAACCATCAAACAAGTCGTGAAAACCGTTGGTGTCGGTCTGCATTCCGGTACCAAGGTTGAACTCGTCATGCGCCCGGCACCAGTCGATACCGGCATTATTTTCACACGCACAGATTTGAATCCACCCGTGGTATTACCCGCACAGGCTTTGGCAGTGGGCGATACTCGCATGGCTTCGACCTTGTCGAATGAGCATGGCAAGGTGTCAACGGTGGAACATTTGCTGTCTGCCTGCGCAGGCCTGGGTATTGATAATCTGTACATCGATGTCAGCGCCGAAGAAATCCCCATCATGGATGGTTCGGCTTCATCTTTCGTCTATTTATTGCAGCAGGCTGGCATGCAGGAACAAGACGCGGCCAAGAAATTTATCCGCGTATTAAAGCCAGTAGAAATCCGCGAAGGCACAGGCAAGTCCGAGA
Organism: Undibacterium pigrum; assembly: GCF_003201815.1. Taxonomy (GTDB): domain Bacteria; phylum Pseudomonadota; class Gammaproteobacteria; order Burkholderiales; family Burkholderiaceae_D; genus Undibacterium; species Undibacterium pigrum. The sequence goes on along the minus strand of NZ_QJKB01000003.1, from coordinate 292,162 downwards.
AATGGGCCAGGCTGGAGCCTTTCAATGGTTTCAAGCTGCATTTCTTTATTGAATTCAATCATCCGGCAGTTGATGGCACGGTGCAAACAGCCGTCGTTGATTTTGCCAGTTCCACCTTTGTGCAGGATGTTGCCAGGGCGCGCACTTTCGGTTTCATGCAGGATGTGGAAATGCTCAGAGGCATAGGCCTGGCCCGTGGCGGCTCCATGGAAAATGCGATTGTCATGGATGAATACCGTATCCTGAATTCAGATGGCCTGCGCTTTGATGATGAGTTTGTCCGTCACAAGATACTGGATGCGATTGGCGATTTATACCTGATCGGCCATCCCTTCCTCGCCAGTTATACCGCCCACAAATCTGGTCATGGCCTGAATAACCAGCTATTGCGCGCCTTGCTGGCACAGCCAGATGCATATGAAATTGTCAGCTTTGATGATCTGGGCACGGCACCACCGACTTATGCCACGCAAGTAGACAGGGAGTGGGCACTCGCTTGAGGTGCAGGCTGATGCCTGATGAAATCAGCTGCCAGAGCGGTGACGTTCTATCAAACGCGCCAATGCTGCGCGCAAATCTGCATTCTGCGGGGTGTCTTCCAGTGCATGTTCCAGCTGTCCAAAAGCCTGCAAGGCCTTGCCTGAAAATGCTATTTGCTTAACAGCAACAGGTTTCTCGACGACGCGCCTGACTTGTACTTTAATCCGGATTGCGTTAATCTGCCATCCCCGTTCTTGCAAAAATGCTTGCAGTTTCGGACATTGCTGTTTCAATTTGGTCGCCAGTGCGGCATTCGGCGCAGAAAGCGTCAACTGCCCCTCCGTTACTTGCATAACCTCACAAGAGGCAAATATCGGCGGCAGTATGAGTCCACAGTCTTTTTGCAGCTTCAGATTGCGCTGCACTGTGGGTAGCAGTTGGGAGATTCTCTCGTTACTGCGCAAAAAGTCACCGGCTTCGCTGGCTCCAGGCACTTTGCGACCGCGTTTAATGTTAATCGGATAGGTAGGGCGTGAGAATGTTGACATGCGCAATACCTTACCACAAACAGGACAGGCCAGCTCTCACAAGGAGCTATAGGTCGTCCCTCGTTTTCAGAGGAGCATATTGATGCAAATCATTTTGATGCACTCCCGCTTTACCCAGGCAAAGTCAGTGACTTTGTCTTCCCGCCATGTAATTCTTGCCTTATTTGCATTCCTGCTTGTTACCACCTTTTGTGCTGCTTTGATGGCTGCCCTGACACTCAAGCTGGCCAGCGCCGACTTGCCAGTCTTGCGCGATCTGGTACCAGTGGCAGCGACCAGTGATGCTGGCAATAAAGACAAGTTCATGAAAGAAAACCTCGCTGCCATGGCTGCCAAGCTGGGGGAGATGCAAGCGCAACTGATACGCCTCGATGCGCTTGGTGAACGGGTGCAGGGTCTGGCAGGCGTCAAGCCGGAAGAATTCAATTTCAAGGAGCTGCCAGGTCGCGGTGGCCCTGAAGTATCAACCCAACCAGCCCAGGAATTGAACCTGGCCGAGTTCCAGGCAGCACTGGCTGCCATGTCAGTGGATATAGAACACCGCTCAGATTACATGAATGTGGTGGAAACCAAGCTCATGGGCTTCAAGGTGCAGTCCAAGCTTTTGCCTACGATACAACCGGTTAATGTTGCTTACAATGCATCTGGCTTTGGCTGGCGACTGGACCCGTTCTCTGGCCGTAGTGCCTATCATGAGGGTATAGATTTCTCTGGCCCTAGCGGCACCCCTATCGTTGCTGCTGCTGGTGGTGTGGTGGTGGCGGCAGAATATCATCCACAATTTGGCAATATGGTGGAAATTGATCATGGCGGTGAAATCATGACCCGCTATGCGCATTCTTCCAAAATCCACGTCAAGCTGGGCGATATAGTGAAGCGTGGCCAGCATATTGCTGACATCGGTTCCACAGGCCGCTCCACTGGTGCACATTTACATTTTGAAGTACATGTCAAAGGTGTGCCACAAAACCCACACAAATTCTTGTCTGCTGGCGCCAATCAGGCCAATCTTGCGACATTGAATCAAAAATAACTTGAGTTTGCGGATTCAGACACCAATTGCGAGTCTGTATCTGCGATTTGTTTGCCTGATTTTGATCAGTCTTTGCCTGTCTTGCTTAAATGGCAGGCAAAAATGCGCAATTACTGGTTAATTGAGTGTCACATGGTAAAATCACAGGTTAGCCTATTGTTGCTGTCAAATTAACCATTTTTCAGCTACTTTTTTAAGAATTTAACTTTCCGTTCATAGCATGTCATTCCTGACCAAGATATTCGGCAGCCGCAATCAGCGGCTTTTGAAGCAATACCAAAAGACGGTGCGTGAGATCAACGCATTGGAACCCAAGCTGGAAGCCTTGTCAGACGAGGCTTTGCAAGCCAAGACTGCGGAGTTCAAAGCACGTGTTGCGAACGGAGAGACACTTGATGCCATCCTCCCCGAAGCTTTCGCAGTTTGCCGCGAGGCCAGCAAACGCGTCCTGAAGATGCGTCACTTTGACGTACAGATGATAGGCGGCATGGTTTTGCATTATGGCAAAATTGCTGAAATGGGCACGGGCGAGGGTAAAACCCTGATGGCGACCCTGCCAATTTACCTGAATGCCCTGTCAGGCAAGGGCGTGCACGTGGTGACCGTCAATGATTACCTGGCGCAGCGCGATGCTGAATGGATGGGGCAATTGTATGGCTGGCTGGGCCTGACTACCGGTATCAACCTGTCTCAACTTGATCACGATGCCAAACAGGCAGCGTATGGTTCTGACATTACTTACGGCACAAATAACGAATACGGTTTCGATTATCTGCGCGATAACATGGTCTATGAAGCCAAAGACCGTGTACAGCGCAGCCTGAATTTTGCTGTTGTCGATGAAGTTGACTCGATTCTTATCGATGAAGCCCGTACTCCTTTGATCATTTCCGGCCAGGCTGAAAATCATACTGAGCTGTATTACAAAATCAATGAAGTACCAAAACTGCTGACCCTGCAAATCGGTGAAGAAACACCCGATGGCAAAGGCAAGATAGAAGTACCAGGTGATTACACCAAGGATGAAAAAGCCCATCAGGTTTTGCTGACTGAAGCTGGTCATGACAAGGTAGAACGCATCCTGATGCAAATGGGTTTGTTGCCTGAAGGCGCATCTGTATATGATGCCGCCAATATCACCCTGATCCATCATTTGTATGCTGCCTTGCGCGCTCACGCCCTGTATTTCAAAGATCAGCACTATGTAGTGCAAGACGATGAAATCGTCATCGTCGATGAATTCACTGGCCGTATGATGACAGGCCGTCGCTGGTCGGATGGCTTGCACCAGGCTGTTGAAGCCAAAGAAGGTGTGCGCATCCAGAATGAAAACCAGACACTGGCATCGATCACTTTCCAGAACTACTTCCGCATGTACACCAAACTGTCAGGCATGACAGGTACGGCAGATACAGAGGCCTATGAATTCCAGGAAATCTACGGCCTCGAAACCGTGGTCATTCCACCGAATCGTCCTTCCCAGCGTAAGGACAGGCAAGACCAGGTCTATAAATCAGCGCAAGAGAAATACAATGCCATGCTGGTTGATATCAAGGATTGCTACGAGCGCGGTCAGCCAGTGCTGGTGGGTACGACCTCGATTGAGAATTCTGAACTCTTGTCCGGCATACTGGACAAGGCAGGTTTGCCACACAATGTATTGAACGCCAAGCAGCATGCCCGTGAAGCGGAAATCATTGCCCAGGCAGGTCGTCCAAAAGCCATTACCATCGCTACCAATATGGCGGGTCGTGGTACGGATATCGTGCTGGGTGGTAACGTCGCCAAACAAGTGCAAATGATAGAAGCCAATGCGGCCCTGTCTGATGCAGACAAGGCGGCACAATCACAAAAGCTGCGTGATGAATGGAAGTCCCTGCACGAGACGGTTGTTAATGCTGGCGGCTTGCACATCGTTGGTACTGAGCGTCACGAATCCCGTCGCGTGGATAATCAATTGCGCGGTCGTTCAGGCCGTCAGGGTGATCCTGGTTCTTCCCGTTTCTATCTGTCGCTCGACGATACCCTGTTGCGTATTTTTGCCGGTGACCGCGTCCGCGCCATCATGGACAGGCTGAAGATGCCTGAAGGCGAACCTATCGAAGCAGGCATCGTTTCCCGCTCCATAGAATCCGCGCAACGCAAGGTAGAGGCACGCAACTTTGATATTCGCAAGCAATTGCTGGAATACGATGACGTTGCCAATGACCAGCGTAAAGTGATTTACCAGCAGCGTAATGAATTGCTGGAAGCGCAAGACATGGCTGAGCTGATTTCTTCCCTGCGTCATGGCATGTTTGAAGATATCGTGCGTGAATATGTGCCTGCAGAATCCGTCGAAGAGCAATGGAATATCCCGGCTTTGGAAGCTGTCTTGAGTAATGAATGGGCACTGGATTTGCCGCTGACGCAAATGCTTAAAGACGATGCCAATATCACCGATGAAGATATTCTGGAGCGTGTGCAAAAAGCGGCCAATGATGTTTATGAAGCCAAGATTGCCATCGTCGGTAAGGAATCTTTTGCCGGTTTCGAACGCAATGTCATGCTGCAAAGCATAGATACGCACTGGCGTGAGCATCTGTCTGCGCTGGATCATTTGCGTCAGGGTATACATCTGCGCGGTTATGCTCAGAAAAATCCTAAACAGGAATACAAGCGCGAAGCGTTTGAACTGTTTGGCCAGATGCTGGAAGCCATCAAGAACGAAGTGGTCAGGACCGTGGTTACTGTGCGCATACAATCCCGTGAAGAGATTGATGCGGCAGAAGAAAGACTGGCACAGTCACAGATTGAAAACGTGCATTACCAGCACGCTGATTTTGATGCAGATGCAACGCCTGAAGAAATGCTGGCACCGGTTGCCGATTTTGGTACGGATCAGCCAGAAATCAATTACGCCCTGAAGGTAGGCCGTAATGATCCTTGCCCTTGCGGTAGCGGCAAAAAGTTCAAGCAATGTCATGGCAAGCTTGCCTGATTATTGAGTAGTAAAGAAACAAAAGGCGACCATTGGTCGCCTTTTGTTTTTCATCATCCAGCACCAGTTTAGTGATTCCTTATGCCCTCACTTGACGCAAGTAAGGCTCAGAGTTAAAGTGAACGGGCGTGCTTATTTGAGCATTCGTTCTATATTCTGGAATCGCAAGCTGTGATGACCAGACCTGAGGGGGCTTATGGACTTGAACTTTAACGATGCAGAGCTGGGTTTCCGTCAACTGGTCCGTCATTTTCTGCAAACTTCATTACCTCAGGCCATCAGCCATAAAGTGCACCATGGTATAGCACTGGAAAAAAGTGATTACCAGCAGTGGCAAAAGATACTTCATGCCCAGGGCTGGGGTGCTTCCTCCTGGCCTGCTGTTCATGGTGGCACTGGCTGGTCAGCCGTGCAGCGTTATATATTCGAAGAAGAATGCGCCGCTGCTGGTGCGCCACGCCTGCCGCCTTTTGGCATAAAGATGGTGGCACCCGTCATCATGGAATTTGGCTCGCATGAGCAACAACAGCGATTTTTACCGAGCATACTCTCAGCCGATGAATGGTGGTGCCAGGGCTATTCAGAGCCTGGCTCCGGCTCAGACCTCGCTTCCGTCAAGGCTACGGCTGATCGCAGGCGTGACAACGAAGGCGAATACTATGTGGTGAATGGCCAAAAGACCTGGACCACACTGGCACATTATGCCGACTGGATATTTTGCCTGGTCCGTACAGACCGCGAAGCCAAGGCCCAGCGCGGTATTTCATTCCTGCTCATCGACATGAAATCTCCCGGCGTCACGGTCAGGCCCATCATCACCATGGATGGTGCACATGAAGTCAATGAAGTCTGGTTTGATGACGTCAAAGTGCCAGCCGCTAACCTGGTGGGTGAAGAAAACAAGGGTTGGACTTATGCCAAGTTCTTGCTGGGGCATGAGCGCACCAATATCGCGGGCATAGGCATAGCCAAGCGCGAGCTGGCCAGACTGAAAAGAGTGGCAGCACGTGAATTCAAGAATGGCAAACCGCTCATAGAAGACGCCGCTTTCGCCACACGCATGGCACAGGTAGAGATAGACTTGATGGCGCTGGAAATGACCAATCTACGCGTCCTGTCTGCAGAAGAGCAGAGCCATGCACCCGGGCCGGAAGCATCGATATTAAAGATCAAGGGTACGGAAATACAACAGGCTATTACCGAATTGCTGGTGCAGGCAGTAGGGGAGCAGGCCTTGCCCTTGCGTGATCGTCAGGATACCAGCGAACTGGCCAGTCCACTCGCCATCAATTACCTGAACATGCGCAAGCTATCCATCTATGGTGGCTCAAATGAAATACAAAAAAATATCATTGCTCAAATGATCATGGGGCTGTAAGAGACTTTGCTGTTGCGCGTGAAATTTCCTCAGCGCAAACATGCTTCGCAGTGCAACAAAATGCCCTACAATGTCGGCTTGATTTCAACGCAAGGAAAAACCATGGCCGTTAATTCCCCCATCCCTGTGGCTGCAGATTTGAAACCGGTAGCCGGCATACGCCTCGGTTATGCCGAGGCTGGCATACGCAAGCCCAATCGCAAAGACGTACTGGTCATGGAACTGGCCCCTACGGCAACCGTCTCCGGGGTATTTACGACCAATCGCTTTTGCGCAGCCCCCGTGCAAGTCTGTAAGGCCCACCTGGAAGGCCTGCACATGGCATCTAGCCCTATCCGCGCGCTGGTGGTGAATACTGGCAATGCCAATGCTGGCACCGGTGATGCTGGCCTGGCGGCTGCAAATGCAACTTGCGCTGCACTGGCAGAATTGCTGGGTTGTGAAGCTTCGCAAATCCTGCCATTTTCTACTGGCGTGATCCTCGAACAATTGCCAGTCGACAGGCTGGTCGCCGGTTTGCCAGCAGCCATAGCCAACCTGACAGCCGACAACTGGTTCAATGCCGCGACCGCCATCATGACTACCGATACCCAGCCCAAGGCGGCGTCGGCAACGGTGGAAATCAACGGCAAAACCGTGACCATGACAGGCATCAGCAAAGGTGCGGGCATGATCAAGCCAAATATGGCGACCATGCTGGGTTACCTGGCGATAGATGCCAAGGTTGCGCAAAACGTGCTGGACCACATGGTCAAGCAGGCGGCCGACAAGTCTTTCAATTGCATCACCATTGATGGCGACACTTCCACCAATGATTCCTTCATGCTTATCGCCACTGGCGCAGGTGAAGTTGAAGTCAATGATGTCGAGACACCAGAATATGTAGCACTGGCAGAAGCCGTGACTGCGCTGTCGCAAAAACTCGCCCACATGATTATCCGTGATGGCGAAGGTGCGACCAAGTTCATGACGATTGCTGTGGAAGAAGGCCGTGATGTAGAAGAATGTCGCAAGATCGCCTACTCGATCGCCCATTCCCCTCTGGTGAAAACCGCTTTCTTTGCTTCCGATCCTAACCTGGGCCGTATCCTGGCTGCCATAGGCTACGCTGGTGTGAATGACCTGGATGTAGGCAAACTGAACCTCTACCTGGATGATGTCTGGGTCGCCAAGAATGGTGGTCGTAATCCTGAGTACCGTGAAGAAGATGGCCAGCGCATCATGAAGCAGAGCGAAATCACCATACGCGTCAAACTGGCACGTGGTGATGCGGCAGCGACAGTCTGGACTTGCGATTTGTCGCATGACTATGTCTCCATCAATGCCGACTACCGTTCCTGATCTGGACAGACAATGACGCAGCTTGATCAATTTCTCTTGCGTGCCGAGCATTTGCTGAGCAGGCTGGAAAACATATTGCCTGCCAGTACACCAGCACCCGACTGGAACCTGGGCTTTGCCTATCGTTGGCGCAAACGTGGTGGCCAGGGCTATTTGCAAGTCGTGCGTCATGCCTCGACCATAGCGCTGGATGACTTGCGCAATGTTGCTGCTCAAAAAGCCCAGATAGAACAAAACACCAGGCAATTCGTCCACGGCAAACCAGCCAATAATGTCTTGCTGACCGGTGCACGTGGCACAGGCAAATCATCGCTGATCAAGGCTTGCCTGAACCAGTTTTCTGACCAGGGTTTGCGCCTGATCGAAGTTGATAAGGCCGATCTGGCTGACTTGCCGGACATCGTTGATCTGATCGCCGAGCGCCCTGAACGTTTCATCGTCTTTTGTGATGACCTGTCCTTTGAAGAAGGTGAGGCGGGTTACAAGGCCTTGAAAGTGGCGCTGGATGGCAGTATTTCTGCCCAGTCCGATAATGTACTGATCTATGCCACTTCAAACCGTCGCCATCTCTTGCCTGAGAAAATGTCAGACAATGCCAGCTATAAATATAGCGATGATGGTGACCTGCATCCGGGTGAAACGGTAGAGGAAAAAATCTCCTTGTCTGAACGCTTTGGCCTCTGGGTTTCTTTCTATCCTTTCAAACAGGATGATTACCTCGATATCGTCGCCTACTGGCTGGGCAGCATGGGTTGTACTGCTGCGCAGGTAGAAGAAGCACGTGGTGATGCCCTGCGCTGGGCTTTGCAACGCGGTTCGCGTTCTGGCCGCGTGGCCTGGCAATTTGCCCGCGACTATGCTGGCAAGCTGGCGGAGTCTTGAGATGAGCGCAAAACCTGTGGATGTCGCCGTTGGCATCCTGATGAAAGCCAATGGCGATGTCTTGCTGGGGCAGCGCCCTGCAGGCAAGCCGTATGAGGGTTATTGGGAATTCCCGGGTGGTAAGGTTGAGCCGGATGAATCCATACTCGACGCCCTCAAGCGCGAATTTGTCGAAGAGCTGGGCATACAGGTGTTAACTGCTGAACCCTGGTGCGGCGTGGAGCACATCTATCCACATGCTCATGTCAGGCTGCATTTCTATATCAGCCGTGAATGGCAGGGCGAGCCGCAAAGCCTGGAAGGGCAAGCTTTTGCCTGGCAGGGCAGTGTAGGTCTCACACCTTTATTGCCAGCCACCATACCCCTGCTGGAATGGCTGGATTTGCTGCGCGAGGATGAGGTCAGCTCAGCAGCTTAGTTTTACCTGCCAGTTTTCTGGCTATTAGTCCCCACCTTCTTTCATCATGATCAATGATGGTCAATGACTGTCAGAGCTGATATGTCTTGTCGGCTCTGACCCTTTTTGACTTTCACTTTATTTCCCCACGTCTATACTTCATGTCATGCGACTCCTGAGTGCTGTCATCAAACTGTCTTTTTATGACAAACAATCCGTAGTATCACTTATTGTCGGCAGCTATTCAGGCTGAGATTATCTGTGCTTTATTTTATTATGCGTGTGTATTTAAAACAATACACTGTATTAAAATGAATACGCTGTGCTGTTTTTAGTACGCAGTAGAGAGCTGACTCTAGTTTGAAATGTCGCAGAAAATCAAAGACTGTATTGAATTCGATACGGAAATTTAATGGCTTCCGACATAAATTCTATAAGTCATTGAATTTCTTCAATAAAATTTTGTGGCACGACGATTGCATAACTAATCGCATTTCTTTGATGCGATGGAGTGGTGAGATATGAAGCAAGTTGCTGGAATGGCAGGTGCAGTACTTCGTATTGACTTACAGGCAATACGTTATAACTATCGTCTGCTGCGCGGCTTACTGGGTGCTGCGAAATGTGGTGCTGCAGTAAAGGCAGATGCCTATGGCCTCGGCGCTGTACCGGTAGTGCAAGCCTTGTATGCAGAAGATTGCCGCGATTTTTTTGTCGCGCATTTGCAAGAGGCGATCATTATTCGTGAGCATTTGCCTGCAGATGCTGCCATCTATGTCATGCATGGCTCACCTGTTGGGCATGAGGCGGAACTATTGGAACATAGCTGCACACCGGTATTGAATAGCCTGCCACAAATGCTGGCCTGGCGTGCATTGGCGCAAAAGGAACAGCGCCGCTTGCCAGCCATTGTGCAAGTTGATACCGGCATGGCCAGAATGGGTTTGTCTGCCGTCGAGGTACAGCAATGGCAGGCTGATGCCAGCCTCAGCGAGGGCATAGACCTGCAGTACATCATGAGCCATCTGGTCAGTGCAGAAGACCAGGCTAACCCGGTCAATCAGCGGCAGTTACAAGCCTTTAATACCTTGCGCACACAAATCCCGGCTTGCCAGGGCTTGCCAGCCAGTCTGGCCAATTCTTCCGGCATCTTCCTGGGTAAAGACTTTCATTTCGACATGGCCCGTCCTGGCGCTGCCTTGTATGGGGTTGCCCCTGTCGCTGGCCAGGCTAATCCCCTGCGTGCCGTTGCCCACCTGCAAGGCCGCATCATACAAACCCGTGAAATTCCGGCTGACACCGGTGTCGGTTATGGCTCGACCTGGCGCAGCAGCCAGACCACCCGCATAGCCACCGTTGGTGTAGGTTATGCAGATGGCTGGATGCGCAGCCTCAGCAATCGTGGCATTGCCCATATTGCTGGCCAGGCAGTACCCATGGTCGGCAATGTATCGATGGACACCATCACTCTGGATGTGACTGCAGTCGCTGCAGAACATCTGCAACCCGGCGCACTGGTAGAACTGATTTCTGCAGACAACACGGTAGATCAGGTAGCAGCACGTGCCAACACCATAGGCTATGAAATCCTGACCAGTCTGGGAGGCCGCTATGAGCGTACTTATAGCAATTAAGCCTTCATATGTCTGGCCGCTTGCCTGAGCAAGCAGCCAGAACAAACAAAGAACACAACAGACAAGTAAATTAATCCAGCAGTGAGCCGGGAGAAATAAAATGAAAATAGTTATATTGGGTGCAGGTGTTATCGGTACAGCGTCAGCGTATTACCTTGCCAAGGCAGGCCATGAAGTCACCGTTATCGAACGTCAGCCAGCCGCAGGCCTGGAAACCAGTTATGCCAATGCAGGCGAAGTCTCTCCAGGTTATTCAGCGCCATGGGCGGGCCCTGGCGTGCCCCTGAAAGCCATCAAATGGCTGATGATGCAGCATAGTCCACTGGCAATACGTCCGAGCTTTGACCCGACCATGTGGCGCTGGGTCACGCAAATGCTGATGAACTGCACCAGCAAACGCTATGAAATCAATAAAGGCCGCATGTTGCGCATGGCTGAATACAGCCGCGATGTTTTGCAACAACTGCGCAGCGATACCGGCATTAGCTATGACGAACGTACCCAGGGTACGCTGCAACTGTTCCGCAACCAGCAACAACTGGATGGTGCAGAGGCCGATATCGCCATCCTCAAACGTTACGATGTGCCCTATGAAAAACTGGACAAGGCCGGTTGCCTGAAAGTGGAACCCGCACTGGTCAATGTGCAGGATAAATTTGTCGGTGCCCTGCGTTTGCCGGGCGATGAAACCGGCGACTGCTTCAAGTTCACCCAGAGCCTGTCCACATTCGCGCAAGAACTGGGTGCCCAGTTCAAGTACGGCGTCACCATACAAAGACTGGTCAAGAGCGGCGATACCATCACTTCTGTCATCACCTCGGAAGGTGAGATCAAGGCAGACTGTTTCGTATTGGCACTTGGCAGTTACTCCCCGATTCTCTTGAAAGAATTGGGCATCAAGATTCCTGTTTACCCTATCAAGGGCTATTCAATTACCGTCCCTATTACCGACGCACAAAAAGCGCCGGAGTCGACGGTCATGGATGAGACCTATAAAGTCGCAATTACCCGCCTGGGCGACCGCATACGTGTCGGTGGTACTGCCGAAATCACTGGCTATAACCTCGACCTGCGTGCAGACCGCCGTGCCACCCTGGAGCATTCAGTGACTGATTTGTTCCCTGGTGGTGGCGACGTCAGCAAAGCCGAATTCTGGACTGGCCTGCGTCCAATGACGCCGGATGGTACCCCTGTCATTGGCCCTACGCCTTATCGCAATCTGTACCTGAACACCGGTCATGGCACGCTGGGTTGGACCATGGCTTGCGGTTCTGGCCAGTTCATTGCTGATGTGGTTTCTGGCAAGCGCCCGGCTATTTCTACTGAAGGTTTATTCATGGACCGTTACGGCAGCGTCAACAGTCCAATTTTTATACACAAGGAGTTGGCATGAATGCAATTGAAGAATTACTGTCATCAACCCAGGTCTTTTCTGATGCCAACCTGAATGCGCGGTTTTTTACCGCCATCGAGTTACTGGCACAAATCATGATGGTAATGCCGCGTACTGCGAATATCACCGCGCTGGCACAGGCAACAGGCAAGACCCCGCGCCTGATACGCTCTATACTGGCAGTGTTGAGCAAGGATGCCCTGGTCAGCCGCGACAGTAAGGAGAAAGATGCCTGGCACTGTCGTGATTGCAACGGCATCATCACCCTGGCTGATGTGTATCGCAGCTTCGTCAATGCCGAAGAGCGTGCCGCTGCCAAGGCAATTGAAAAAGCTGCGCAAGACGAAGAGGCGGAAGTGCCTCAGGAAAGACGCAATACCCGTACTTCCAGCCAGCAAAGTGTAGACTTGTTGATGATGCAAGTTAAAATGACGCTCAATCGCGCAGTCTTGCAGCAACTGGAACAATTTGACCTGGGGCGCTTGCGTGGCCTGGCATCGAATAGCTCCTTCCGCCGCCAGCATGCCCGCCCACGTGGTTATATCCCGGAACCGTATTAATCCGTACATTAATCATACTTGATCAGACTTTCATCGTTTCATTACAAAGCAACGCATGCGCATCAATATCCAGTTCAAGGACAGAGTAGGTATTGCCCACGAAATACTGGCGGTATTGGCGCGTCGTGGGCTCAATGTGGTGGCGGTTGAAGTTGATCCACCCAATATCTATATCGACAGCCCTGAACTGCTGGAATTCATGCTCCCCTCATTGCAGGCTGACTGCCAGTCTGTACGCGGGGTAGGTGAAATCAAGGTGCTGGATGTTTTGCCCGGCATACGTCGCCGTCTCAATCTCGACACCATGATGGCCGTCATGGAGGACCCGGTCTTGGCGATAGATGCCAGCGGCCATATTGTGATTGCCAATGTCGCTGCAGCCACGGCAACCCGCATGAGCGAGTCCAGCCTGTGCCAGCGCAGCCTGAACCAGGTGCTTGACGATGCTGGCATACAGGAAGAGCTGGTCAATTGCGGTTTCCGCCTGCCCAGCCGTGAAGTCAGCCTCAATGGCGAACCTTATTTCATGGACGTGACGCCAGTATCAGAGCCCCAGGGCGTCGATATTACCCATGGCCGCTCGGTAGGTGCCGTGTTGACCTTTCACGCACCCACCCGCATAGGTGGCCGCCTGCATGCCCTGCAGCACTCAGAAGGCAGCGGCTTTCATTTCATCATCGGTGAATCAGAACAGATACGTAGCCTGAAAACCAAGGCCGCGCGCGTGGCCGTGGTTGATGCGCCTTTGCTGATCACAGGCGAGACCGGTACCGGCAAGGAATTGCTGGCCCAGGCTTGCCACGGTGTCAGTGGCCGCAGCAATGCGGCTTTCCTGGAACTGAATTGCGCAGCCTTGCCAGAAAGCCTGGCCGAGAGCGAATTATTTGGCTATATGTCCGGCGCTTTCACCGGTGCCCAGCGCGGCGGCAAGCCTGGCCTGTTTGAAATGGCAGATGGCGGCACGGTCTTTCTCGATGAGATAGGCGAGATGTCGCTATACCTGCAAGCCAAGCTCCTGCGCTTCCTGAATGACGGCAAGTTCCGCCGCATAGGCAGCGATAAAGAGGTCAAGGTGAATGTGCGCATCATCAGCGCCACCCACAGGAACTTGCGCAAGATGGTGCAGGAAGGCAGTTTCCGTGAAGACCTGTTTTACCGCCTGAATGTATTGCATCTGGAAATGCCAGCCCTGCGTGAACGACCTGACGATATCCTGCCACTGGCCAGGCATTTCATAGAGCGCGCCTGCACCCAGGCGCAAAAACCGGTGTGCCGTTTGAATTCATCGGCCTGTGCAGCCCTGGTATCCAATCATTGGCCAGGTAATGTCAGGCAATTGCAGAATGTGGTGTTTCGTGCGATTACCATGTCAGATCAGCGCGTGCTGGAAGCGGCCGACCTTGATTGGGCCGAAGGCAGTATCACGGCAGAAGTGGTGAAGAGCGATACTACTGAAAGCTGGGAATTATCGGTGAATGCCTTTGAGCGCAGTTTGCTGGAAAACCTGTATCCACAATATCCGTCCAGCCGCAAGCTGGCGACACGTCTGGCAACTTCGCATTCCATGATTGCCACCAAGCTGCGTAAATACGGTATCCCGCAAAAACGTTAGGCTTTTTGCATGAGTGGCTTAATGAGTGGCTTAATTAGCGGCTGAATATGCAGCTCAATAAGCAGTTTATTCAGCCAGTTCCTCCGGGTCTTCAGGTAAATTGACTGCAGGTATCGTGTATTTCTCTTCTGCCCAGGCACCCAAGTCGATTTGTTTGCAGCGTTCAGAGCAAAAAGGACGCCAGCGGTTTTCTTCTTTCCACTCCACCCTGGTTTTGCAGGTGGGACAATCAACAAAAGTAGCCATGTTCAGAAATTACAGAGAGTCAGGTCAAACGGGATATCGTTTTCGTAGGCTTTGGGCTTCATGTCGCCATCCTGTGACATAAAACGTATCCACAACATATATTTATTCGCAGAGATTTCAGGTATGGCCCCCAGTTCCTGCAGGACATTGACGCGCAATAACTGATAAACCTTGCCTTGCAGCATCTGCTGGTAACTGCCAGCCTGGGCGATGACTTTGGAAGTCGAGCCAGATTCGCGCAGCAGGCGCAAGACTACATTGATGGCATCAAACAGCGGGGCGATAGGGGCAAACCAGGCGCTGATATCGGCAAAGCGTTTTTCAGCCGAATTTTTTTGCCAGGCATGGTAGCTGGGCAAGTCAAATTCACAGGCGCCGCCGGGGATGATGGTGCGGCCACGTATGCTCATCAACCATTCATTGTCACGCACGTTCTGGCCGGTCTTGCCTGTGCTGGCAACCAGGGCACTGCTGGCGCGGTCAACATCGTCCAACACTTTATCCAGCATTTCTGCCTGTACATTGGGATTGGATTTGAAACTGATGAGTGTGTGTCTTTGTCTTTCGAGTTCTTGCAAGAGATCGGATTTGAGGTCGGCGCGACCAGCGACTTCCAACATTTCAAAAATGGTGGCAAGGGCAACGTGATGCTGCATGGGGTCAGACTGATGCAGGAAAAACGTGAATTTTTCGTATAAGTCTTCCAGCCGCAATAACGTGCGAATACGCTCGTTAAAAGGGTATTCGTAAACAATCAAAATAGTTTCCCTGTCAAAATTTGGTGCCAATCAAAGCTGCACATGATTCTGAACCATACTGTGTGAAATTACAAACACCGCGTGCAGATTTCTATTATTTTTTTTGTAGGATATTGTTGCTTTTGGCACGCAAATACTTACTTGCTGATATCTGCAAGCTGCAGATACTGTTGATGCAGACGTAAAACTTCTTCGCGTATATTTTTCAGATCACCATCATTGACGATGACATCGTCTGCCGCATTCAATCTGTCCTGTCGCCGGGCCTGATTGCGCATGATGGCTTCTACCTGTGCCCTGCTTAACTGATTACGCGACATGACGCGCCTGATCTGCGTCTCTTCATTACAATCAACCACCAGAATACGATCCACGCGCTGTTTCCAGTTGCCAGATTCGACCAGCAGCGGGACCACGAAAATACGGTAGTCCCCCCTGGCTTCTGCTGCCAGGCGTTCGGTTTCTGAACGGATCAAAGGATGGAGTATGGCTTCCAGCTTATGTTTTTGTTCCAGACTGCCAAACACCAGCTGGCGTATGGCAGCCCTGTCCATGGCACCATCTGCCGCGATAAATTCACTACCAAATTGCTCACGTATAGCGGGAATAGCCAGTCCACCTGGCATGGTCAACTCATGGGCAATCAGATCAGTATCAATGAGTGCCGCACCCAGTTCAGCGAACATATTGGCAATAGTGGTTTTTCCACTGCCTATGCCGCCTGTCAGGCCTAGTGAGAAATTGCCAGCCATTGATTGCTGCTTAAATAGATATTCACGATGTCCTTGCCCCAAATCAGTGCAATCAAGCCGGCACCTGTCAAATAAGGGCCAAAAGACATTTCTGTGCTCCAGCCGGTCTCTTTGCCCCAGCCCATTCTGGAAATCAAGATTTGTGTAATGCCTATTGCGGCACCAACACAGCAAGACAGCAAAATGATGACAGGTAACACTGTCCAGCCCATCCATGCCCCTAAGGCTGCGAGTAATTTGAAATCACCGTAGCCAAAGCCTTCTTTACCTGTCAACAGTTTATAAGCCCAATAAACCGACCATAGCGACAGGTAGCCAGCGCAAGCGCCTAAAACTGCATCCTTGAGAGGGACAAAATTGCCATTGAAGTTCACCAGCAAACCTATCCACATCAAACTCAGGGTCAGGTCATCAAGCAATAACTTATGGTCAATATCTATAAAAGTCATGGCGATCAGGAACCATACAAACACGACTGCCCCCACGCCTGCCACACCACTGCCAAAATGCCAGATCATGGCCGCAGAAAGCAGGGCGGTCAATGCCTCGATAAGGGGATAGCGTATGGATATTTTTGCCTTGCAGCCCGTGCACTTGCCACCAATCACCAGGTAACTGATGACGGGTATATTTTCCATGGCTGTAATCTGATGGCCGCAATGCGGACAAGCAGATCTGGGTAGCATGAGGTTGAATTTATCCTGATGCGGCAATGCTTCTTTGCGTTGCTCAGCGACAAAATTATCCACCTCACGCAAATAGATTTTGGGTAAACGATAAATCACTACATTCAAAAAACTACCTATGAGCAATCCCAATAGCCCGAAGGCTATTGTGGACAAATAATCATGCGGTGTTGCAAATAGTAGTACTTCCATTATCCCGCAACCGAACCCATTTTGAAGATAGGCAAGTACATGGCAACCACCAGGCCACCAATGACCACACCCAGAATCACCATAATGATAGGTTCCATCAGGCTGGACATGGCAGCCACGGCTTCATCGACCTCTTCTTCATAAAAGTCGGCCACCTTACCCAACATGGAGTCCAGCGCACCAGATTCCTCACCAATCGCCACCATTTGCGTAACCATGGATGGAAATACATTCGAGTTTTGCATGGCAACGGTCAGGCTGGTACCTGTGCTGACTTCAGTTTGTATCTTGATCGTGGCATCCAGGTAGACCGCATTGCCTGATGCGCCGCCCACAGAATCCAGGGACTCGACCAGTGGCACACCCGCTGAAAACATGGTGGCCAGTGTGCGTGTCCAGCGGGCAATCGTTGCCTTTCTGATTACTGCTCCAAAAATTGGCGCCTGCAGCAACAGTCTGTCCATGGTTCGCTGCATCTGTAAAGAGCGTCTCCATGTCTGGAAGAAGAAATATATACTGCCAAACGTGATACCAAAAATCAGATACCAATACTGGACAAAAAAGTCTGATATAGACATGACAAAAAGGGTAGGTGCTGGCAATTCTGCACCGAAACTGCTGAAAGCCTGTTTAAAAGCAGGAACCACCCAAATCATGATAACTGCGGTAACAAGAAAAGCGATGGACAAAATGGCAATAGGATAAGTCAATGCCGACTTGATCTTGGCCTTGATCGCCAGCGTTTTTTCCTTGTAAATGGCAAGTCGAGTCAGCAAGTCTTCCAAAATACCTGCTTGCTCACCAGCGCCCACCAAGTTGCAAAATAACGGGTCGAAATATAGTGGAAACTTACGGAAAGCAGCGTTCAGGCTGGTGCCGGTTTCCACGTCACCACGAATATCCTGCAATAATTTGGAGACAGATGGATTGCTATGGCCTTTGGACACAATATCAAAGGACTGCAACAAAGGCACGCCAGCCTTCATCATTGTTGCCAATTGACGGGTAAACAAGGTGATATCCTTGTCCGTAATTTTTTGGCCAGAAGTATAGCTTTTCTTCTTTAACTTAGTAACCAGAATACCTTGTCTGCGCAATGTGGCATTGACGATAGCTTCGCCCCCAGCGCGTGTTTCCCCCCTGACTACCTTGCCATATTTGTCTTTGCCTTCCCAGGCATACAGATGCTCTTTGATTTGTCCTGATTTTGCGGATTTTGCGGATTTCGCCAGATTAGTTGCCATATCATTATTCTCTTATTATTCGTTGGTACATCCGAGGACTTCCTCGAGGCTGGTCAGCCCCTGTTTGACTTTTAGTAATCCGGATTGCCGTAAATTTCTGATACCTTCTCTTTGTGCCTGCTCTTCCAGGTCCAGAGCACTGGCACTTGCCAAAATCAGGCGTTCCAGAGCTTCAGATATAGGCATCAATTGGTAGATACCTACCCGGCCCTTATAGCCGCCACCGTTGCAACGATCACAGCCTACTGGACCATAAGGTTTCCAGGTACCATCCAGGTCTTCATCCTTGAAGCCGGCTGCCAGCAATACTTCATCGAGAATTTCCACCGGTTTTTTGCAGGTACACAGGCGACGCGTCAGCCTTTGTGCCGTGATCAAAATAACGGATGAGGCAATATTGAAAGGTGCCACACCCATGTTCATCAGACGAGTCAGGGTAGCTGGCGCATCATTTGTATGCAGGGTCGAGAACACCATGTGACCAGTTTGCGCAGCCTTGATGGCGATGTCGGCAGTTTCTAGGTCGCGAATCTCACCGACCATGATTACATCAGGATCTTGACGCAAGAAAGATTTCAGCGCGGCAGCAAAGGTCAGGCCAGCTTTATCGTTGACGTTGACCTGGTTCACACCAGGTAAGTTGATCTCAGCCGGATCTTCAGCGGTGGAGATATTGATACCTGGCTTGTTAATGACATTAAGGCAGGTGTACAGGGAAACCGTTTTACCTGAACCCGTAGGCCCGGTAACCAGAACCATGCCATAAGGACGCTGGATGGCGTCAAGCAAAATTGCCTTATGATCAGGGTCATAGCCCAGGGCATCAATACCCATTTGCGCCTGGGAGCCATCCAGAATACGCATAACGATCTTTTCGCCAAACAGAGTGGGCAAAGTGCTCACACGAAAGTCGATGGATTTGCTGGCCGACAGTTGCAATTTCATGCGGCCATCTTGCGGAATACGTTTTTCCGAGATATCAAGTTTGGAGATAACCTTGATACGTGAAGACAGTTTATCTTTGATCGCCAGTGGTGGCTGCGCTATTTCCCTGAGTTCGCCGTCAACCCGGAAACGTATCCGGTAGAACTTTTCAAAGGGTTCAAAATGCAAATCTGAAGCCCCCATATTGATGGCATCAACCAGCATCTTTTGCAGGAACTTGACAACCGGAGCATCATCAATCTCGGTTGCCTGTGCTTCGGCAGCAGCGCCAGCACCCAGGTCATCTTCCTTGAATTCCAGATCAAACTCATCGCCGCCAATTTCATTGAGGCTTTGTTCCGAGGACTTGCCCAGTTTATCCAGCAATTTAACCAGAGCATCGTGTTGTACGACGATAATGTCTATCCCCAGGCCAGTTTGAAATTTGACTTGGTCCAGTGCAGAATTATTGGTCGGATCAGAAATCGCCAGGGAAACCTTATTGCCTTTTTTTGCCACCGCAAGCAGTCGTTGTGCCTGCATGAGTTTTTGATCCACCAGCTTATCCGGGATCAGGGACTCATTGATGACAGATAAATCCAGTAGAGGGTAGCCAAATGCATCAGAGCAAAATGTTGCCAGATCACGTGCACTGACTGTGCCACTTTGTGTCAGGGCATCAATAAAGCCTATTTTTTCTGCTTGTGCTTTTTTACTGACGGTTTCAACTTGAGCCTGCGTCAATAAATTAGCCTGCATCAAGGCTCTTGCCAAGCCTGGCGTTGCCATTTGGGGCGCTGAATTTGGTAGGACTGCGGACATAGGATCTTTTGAGTAAATTTGCCAATACATTCAGTTGCCTTATGATAATGCAACCAAGCCTGTTATTTGTAAAGTCGTTCCATAGTGCAGCCACACTGGATCAGACAAAAATTGCATTGTGGCTACAACGCCATCAGGCAATGAATCATTTTCGCCATTTTCGGCTCTGATTCATTACTTCTTTACTCTGTATAGATTGTTTTCAACTAAATAGCCATGCCAAATTTTTCAGGTTTTTTTTGCGTCTGTTAGTACAGATTTTGGGCAGCAATATCAGACTGCCCGATTTTGTAACAATCTGTTAGATCAGCGAAAATCCAGGAGAAATCCAAGTCTTAGTGATTTCTGCCAACGGCAAAGGCACACAGCTTGACCATTGCCTGTTTATACTGATTATCCTGCCAGCCTGAGATGGCAGTTGCTGCCCGGTCCGCTGCTTTGACAGCCTCATTTTGAGTATAGGCCAGAGCTCCAGATTGTGTAATCGCAGCCAGTATGGCATCGAACTTGGATTCATCACCATTTTCTATGCAGGCGCGTACCAGTTCTCTTTCTTCGGCAGTTCCGTTTTTCATTAAATAGATCAGTGGCAGCGTAGGTTTGCCCTCGCGCAAGTCGTCGCCTACATTCTTGCCTATGTCATCGGCATTGCCAGAGTAATCGAGTACATCATCTATCAATTGGAATGCCGTGCCGAGCGAGCGGCCATATTCTCCAGCTGCTTCAATCTCTGCCTGGTCAGCGCCAGCTATGAGGGCACCAATTTCGGCGGCAGCCTCAAACAGCTTGGCAGTTTTTGAACGTATTACCTGGAGATAACGTTCTTCAGTGACATCAGGGTCATGCATATTGAGTAACTGCAAGACTTCGCCTTCTGCTATCACATTTGTAGCATCCGCCAGGATTTGCATGATTTGCATGCTATTGATGGACACCATCATCTGAAAAGCGCGCGAATACAAAAAGTCGCCCACCAGGACTGAGGCAGCATTACCAAACAGGGCATTGGCGGTCTTGCGACCACGGCGCATGGATGATTCATCTACTACATCGTCATGTAGCAACGTGGCGGTATGGATGAATTCAACGATGGCGGCCAGTTCATGATGGTGTTTGCCTTGATATTGAAAGGCATTTGCCACCAGCAAGACCAGTACCGGGCGTATACGCTTGCCACCGGCGTTGATAATGTATTCGGCTATCTGGTTGACCAGGGCAACTTCAGAGTGCAGTTTGTTGCGAATGACTTGATTTACCTCGTTCATGTCGGAGGAAATCAGTTCTGTGATGGGGTTTTGGTTGTTTGTGGCAGACAAGGGGGAACCTGCTTAAAAATCCGGGATGACCGCGATTATACGATGCAGTGCTGGTATTTGCTTGAATTGCACCGGTTCTCTTGCGCCTCATCTATTTCCTGCTGGCAAATTGCCCGTTTACCATGGCTTTGCTGAAAAAATATGCAAATAGTCTTTGACGCGTCAGGCAGGATTATGTACAATTTGGGGTTTTCCCGACTTCCCAGGTGTATTTTTGTCTGGCGGGGAGAAAATCCCTAATTTTTATTTGATGAGGTTTCACATGTACGCGGTCATAAAAACCGGTGGCAAACAATATAAAGTTGTCGCTGGTGAAAAACTTAAAGTAGAACAGATACCTGCAGACATTGGCTCCGAAATCACCATTGATCAAGTGCTCGCTTTGGGCGCTGGTGAGACCATTAAGTTTGGTGCTCCATTGGTCGCAGGTGCTACGGTGCTGGCTAAGGTTATAGATCACGGTCGTCACGACAAAGTGCGCATTTTCAAAATGCGTCGTCGTAAGCACTATCAGAAACGTCAAGGCCATCGCCAAAACTACACTGAACTGCAAATCGTTTCTATCAACGGCTAATCTGTAGATCAGCAATCAATCTACCTGTATTTAAGGAGCTAATTAAAAATGGCACACAAAAAAGGCGGCGGCACCACGCGCAACGGTCGTGACTCAGAATCAAAACGCCTTGGCGTTAAAGTTTACGGCGGCCAAACTATCAATGCTGGCGGCATCATCATTCGTCAACGCGGCACACGCGTACACGCTGGTGAAAACGTAGGTATGGGCAAAGATCACACTTTGTTCGCTCTGGTTAACGGCAAAGTACAATTCGCAACTAAAGGTGCAGCACGTCACCAGTTCGCAATTGTTGTTGCAGATACAGCAGCGTAATGCTCTGAAGTAATTCAAAGCAGGGCGCAAGCCAGTATGATAAAAAGGCTCTGCCATCGGTAGGGCCTTTTTAGTTGGATCAGTCTCCGTTCCAGTTCATTGCGGCAATCCTTTACCGCAAGCTCACCTCTCCGTAAGCAACACTCTGCATGGGCAGTTTGGTATTGGCCCTTTTAATTTGAAGAAATCCTGTATAAATTTATTGTTCCATCAGGTTACAAAAATTTATACAAGCTTTTTTAGGTGGTAAAAATGAAATTTATTGATGAAGCCCGTATCGAAGTAATCGCCGGCGATGGTGGCAATGGTGTGGCATCCTTTTGCCGTGAAAAATTCCGCCCATTTGGCGGCCCTGACGGTGGCGATGGTGGTCGTGGTGGCAGTATCTGGGCAGTTGCTGACCGTAATATCAACACCCTGGTTGATTATCGCTATTCCAAATTGCACAAAGCCAAAGATGGTGAAAATGGCCGTGGTGCAGACTGTTATGGCAAAGGCGCTGATGATATCCGTCTGCGCATGCCGGTTGGCACCCAGATTTGCGACAGAAATACCGATGAAGTCATCGCTGATCTGACTGAACATGGCCAGGAAGTTGAACTGGTTAAAGGCGGCGAGGGTGGCTGGGGTAATATCCACTTTAAAACTTCCACCAACCGTGCGCCTCGTCAGCGCTCTGATGGTAAAGAAGGCGAACGTCGCGAATTGCGCCTGGAATTGAAGGTACTGGCTGACGTAGGTTTGCTGGGTTTGCCAAATGCTGGTAAATCGACTTTCATTACTGCGGTATCGAATGCGCGCCCGAAAATCGCTGATTATCCTTTCACGACCCTGCATCCTAACCTGGGTATGGTCCGTGTCAGTCATGAAAAAAGCTTTGTTATCGCCGACATTCCTGGTCTGATTGAAGGCGCTGCTGATGGCGCTGGCCTGGGCATACAGTTCCTGAAGCATTTGCAACGTACAGGCTTGCTCTTGCACATTGTTGATCTGGCACCGTTTG
Source organism: Undibacterium pigrum (assembly GCF_003201815.1). Taxonomy (GTDB): domain Bacteria; phylum Pseudomonadota; class Gammaproteobacteria; order Burkholderiales; family Burkholderiaceae_D; genus Undibacterium; species Undibacterium pigrum. The sequence continues at coordinate 269,092 of NZ_QJKB01000003.1, read as the reverse complement.
ATGAAGCTGTTGATCCCGTCAAAGAAGCCAAGGCCTTGATCAAGGAATTGCGTAAATACGATGAAAGCCTGTATGAGAAGCCACGCTGGCTGGTACTCAACAAGCTCGACGTGCTGACCGAAGATGAGCGCAAGAAAAAGGTTAAAGACTTCATCAAGCGTTTTGCCTGGAAAGGCCCGGTCTTTGAAATCTCCGCCCTGAATCGCGAAGGTTGTGAAGAGCTGGTGACTGAGATCTATAAATATCTGGAAGAAAAGCGTACGCATGAACAGCGTTCGCAAGAAACCACGATGAAAGAAGAAGCGCAGGGCATTTTGTCCATTGATCCGGATGATCCGCGTTTTAAAGTAATAGAAGACTAAAGAAGATTAAAAAAACCTGGTGAAAGCCAGGTTTTTTTTCGTCTGCTATCTCCTGTTCATCAACAACCCATCAACTGCTTGGTACTTGCGAAGAATTGACTATCAATGTTTATTTTTTATATCAAAATAATTTCTTTTTAATAATAAAAATCTCATAAAAAGTAGAATATGGCTTTTAAATATGAATTAAATTTAGATTGCAATGATAGTATCCATATAAAGTATAATTTTGATTTGTTTGCCGCTTTACGCAGCAATATCACCAAATCACATTTTCACTTATTTATGCAATCTGTCATTCAGCAAGCAAAACGTCTGATTATCAAAGTGGGTTCATCCCTGGTCACCAATGACGGTAAGGGTCTGGATAAGCAAGCCATTGCCAAATGGGCTGCCCAGATTGCTGGCTTGCGTGCCATGGGCAAGGAAGTAGTGCTGGTCAGTTCTGGCGCTATCGCCGAAGGTCGGCAACGCCTGGGTTTTGACAAGCGGCCGACAGCCATTCATGAATTACAGGCCTGTGCCGCCGTAGGCCAGATGGGCCTGGCACAAATTTATGAAAGCAGTTTTCGCGAGCACCAGCTAGGCACGGCGCAAATCTTATTGACGCATGCTGACCTGGCCGACCGTGAACGCTATCTGAATGCACGTTCCACCTTGCTTACTTTATTACGCCTGGGCATAGTCCCCATCATCAATGAAAATGATACGGTGGTCACTGATGAAATCAAATTTGGTGATAATGACACCCTGGGTGCCCTGGTCGCCAATTTGATCGAAGGTGATGCTTTGATCATCCTGACTGACCAAAAGGGCTTGTACACCGCTGACCCGCGCAAAGACCCGAATGCTAGCTTCGTCCATGAAGCCAGGGCGGGTGACCTCGCATTGGAGGCCATGGCTGGTGGTGCAGGTTCCAGCCTTGGTAGTGGCGGCATGCTGACCAAGATACTGGCGGCAAAGCGTGGTGCCCGTTCTGGTGCACATACTGTTATTGCCTGGGGACGTGAAGAGAACGTCTTGCTGCGTCTGGCTCAGGGCGAGGCCATAGGCACGCAATTGATTTCGCAAATGGCACCGGTAGCGGCCCGCAAGCAATGGATGATGGATCATCTGCAGACTCTTGGCCAGGTTGTACTGGATGCCGGCGCAGTACAAAAACTGACCGGTGAGGGCAAGTCTCTGTTACCCATAGGTGTACTTGATGTGCGAGGTGAATTCAGTCGTGGTGCTGTGGTCACCTGCTGTGATGAAGCGGGTACACCGGTAGCCCGTGGTCTCAGCAATTATTCAAGTGCAGATGCACGCCGTATCAAGCGCCATGCTTCAACCGAGATTGAGGCCATACTTGGTTTTGTAGAAGAGCCTGAACTGATACACCGCGACAATCTGGTTTTACTGTAAATCTGGACAAAAAAACAGGCACTCAATTTACTCTTGAGTGCCTGTTTTCATGTGCGTAGCGTAAAATCAATAATACGTCATTTTCTTTCCGCGCAGCTTATCCACCAGGACACTGGCTTTGCCAGCTATCGTTTTGCCTTCACAGAAGTAGTCAGAGAACAAGGCCGCATGCTGTTTGTTGGCACCGGTATTTGTGATGCTATCCCACTGGTTGCGGCGCGAGCGTGACCATGTGCCATCAGGTCTGCCAAAGGCATACAGCTTGACCTGATATGTCTGGCAGCGCAGACCTTCATAGCTGATATTTTTGGCACCGCCAGAGCTGGTCGCAACCAGGCTATAACGGATAGTGCCGTCTGCCGCTACGATGAGAGAAGTAGTGTCAATCGCAAAAGACTGGGTAGGGCTCTTGTAAAAATTTAACAGGTTTTCAGCCTTTGGTGCCTCTGGCAATTGCAGGGCAACTTCGCGCCATTCCTTGTCATCTTCTTCCAGATCAGGCTCTGCCGCATGGGCAAAGCTGGCAGGCAGCAGTGCCAGGGAAATGATGATATGAGCTAGTTTTTTATTCAACATAAATTATTTCGATTCTTCCGGCTCGGTTTTCTTGCAATCCTGACTTTTTTGCGACTGCTGCGATTGTTGTGACTGCTGCTGGTTACGCAAATAGCGGTTGCGACTGGAGTTGGGGTGCTCGTTGCGGTGTACATAGCGTGACAATTCCTGCAGAGCCAATTGATACACACCGCGCTTGAATTCAATCACCACATCCAGAGGCACCCAATAGTCGTGCCAGCGCCAGGCATCAAATTCAGGATGCGTGCTGGCCCGCAAATTGACATCGCAATCACGGCCTATCATGCGCAACAAAAACCAGATCTGTTTTTGCCCGCGATAATGCCCGCGGATTTCACGCTTGATAAAATGATCCGGCACTTCATAGCGCAGCCAGTCACGGGTACGCCCTATGACTTTGACATGCTCAGGCAGTAAGCCGGTTTCTTCTTCGAGTTCCCGGAACATCGCCTGTTCAGGTGACTCACCATATTTAATGCCCCCCTGGGGGAATTGCCAGGAATGCTCGCGCACCCGCTTTCCCCACCAGACTTCATTGTTGGCGTTTAGCAAAATTATGCCAACGTTAGGGCGGAAGCCTTCACGATCCAGCATGTTCAACCTCAAAACTTTCTGTGGCTAAACGGCTTGCTCCTGCAATAGATAGCGTAGAGAGCGTTTGTTTCGTCGCAAAATACCGCGTTTTTCGACGGACAGCCCCCTGGGAGGCGAACAAATCGCAGTTTCCTTCATCAAATGTGCAAAGAGTGGGCGCATTAGCCAGCTAATCCTTTAAAATTGAGTTGATTATAACCCTCCATTTAAAAAGAATCACTGTCATGCGTGCTACACGATTTTTTATTTCCACACTGAAAGAAGCTCCTGCCGATGCCGAGATCGTCAGCCATAAACTGATGATGCGTGCAGGCATGATTAAACGCCTCGGTTCCGGTATCTATAACTACATGCCCATGGGCTTGCGCATCATCCGCAAAGTAGAGAATATTGTTCGTGAGGAAATGAATCGCGCTGGCGCGATCGAGATGTTGATGCCCGTCGTGCAACCAGCAGAACTCTGGCAAGAAACTGGCCGCTGGGACAAGATGGGGCCAGAACTCATGCGCGTCAAAGATCGCCATGGCCGTGATTACATCATCCAGCCCACTTCTGAAGAAGCGATTACTGACGTCATACGCACAGAAATTCGCTCTTACCGCCAGTTGCCGGTGAATTTTTATCACATCCAGACCAAGTTCCGTGACGAACGCCGTCCACGTTTTGGCCTCATGCGTGGTCGTGAATTCACCATGAAAGATGCTTATTCCTTTGACCGTAATGTCGAAGGCATGCAAAAGTCCTATGAAATCATGTACGACGCCTATACACGCATCTTCCAGCGCTTTGGCCTGGAATTCCGTGCGGTAGCTGCCGATAACGGCGCGATTGGTGGTTCTGGCTCACATGAATTCCACGTCATTGCCGACACCGGTGAAGACGCGCTGGTGTATTGCCCGACTTCTGATTACGCTGCCAATATGGAAGCGGCAGAAGCATTGCCTACGCAAACCAGTCGCCCAGCCGCTACCGCTGCGCTGACCAAGACTGCCACGCCTGGCAAAGCCAAGTGTGAAGATGTCGCGCAATTGCTCAATATTCCACTGGAAACCACGGTCAAGTCCATCGTGCTTGCAGTTGATGCTGAAAAAGACAGCGGCAAAGCGGCGCAAATCTGGCTCTTGCTGTTGCGCGGCGATCATGAACTCAATGAAGTCAAGGCAGGCAAGATCGCAGGCATGGCCAACTACCGCTTTGCTACCGAGGCTGAAATTGTCGAGCATTTTGGCACCAAGCCAGGTTACCTCGGCCCTATAGGTACAATAAAACCAGTCAATATCGTGGCTGACAGAACCGTCGCCAACATGACCGACTTTGTCTGTGGCGCGAATGAAGCTGATTTCCACTTCACCGGTGCCAACTGGGGTCGCGATCTGCCTGAGCCTGTGGTTGCTGATTTGCGCAATGTAGTCGCTGGTGATCCATCTCCAGATGGCAAGGGCGTACTGGCAATTCAGCGCGGCATCGAAGTGGGTCACGTATTCCAGCTCGGCACCCGCTATTCCGACGATATGAAAGCCACTTTCCTTGATGAAAATGGCAAGCCGCAATTGCTGCAAATGGGTTGTTACGGCATAGGAGTCACCCGCATTCTGGGCGCAGCGATAGAACAGAACTTCGATGACAAAGGCATCATCTGGCCAACGGCGATTGCACCGTTTGAAGTCGTCATCTGTCCTATGGGCATGGACCGCAGTGAAGCCGTCAAGACTGAGGCGGAATCCCTGTACCACGCCTTGCTGGCTTCTGGCATCGACGTCATACTGGATGACCGTGGCGAACGTCCTGGTGCCATGTTTGCCGACTGGGAACTGATAGGCGTGCCACACCGCATCGTCATTGGCGACCGTGGCCTCAAAGAAGGCAAGCTTGAATATCTGGGCCGTCGCGATACCGAAGCCAGCAATGTGCCTGTGGCCGAAATGCTGGCCTTCATCCAGGCCAAGATGGCAGCTAAATAAGCAGCAGGATGAAGTATTTTTTCTTGCGCTTTTGCGTCTGGTGCAAAGGAAGATTGAGCGGTAGCAGCAAGTTTGATTTGCAAGCCATGCAAGTCACACGAGTTATATGTGAAGGATGGAAAAAATCCATCCTTCATGCGACGATCTGCCTGTTGGTTTTTTCTGCTTTACCTGCGCAAGCCGGTAATCAAAAAGAAGAAGCCATGGCAGACTCTGTGCGTCTTGCGCTGGCTAAAGCCGTTTCTGATTCCACGCCACCCAAACCTACGTTTGCCAGCATAGAAGAACGTATCAAATACCTGACCTGGCAGGGAGAAATGGCGACCCGCCTCAAGCGCCGCATACCTGATTTGCAGACCCGCAAGGAATTGCTGGACGCCATCTGGTATGAATCCAAGCGCGCTGGTCTGGATGTCGCCATGGTCATGGGTTTGATACAGGTAGAGTCGGCTTTCCGCAAATATGCGACTTCTGTCGTCGGTGCGCGTGGCTATATGCAGGTCATGCCATTCTGGTCGCGCGTGATTGGTGACGGCGATGCGAAAAAGCTGTTCCAGATGCAGACAAACCTGCGTTATGGCTGCTCTATTTTGCGTCTGTATATCGATATGGAAAAGGGCGATCTTTATCTTGCTCTGGGCCGTTATAACGGTAGCCGTGGCCGTCCTGAATATCCCAAGGCAGTACTGTCCAACTGGAAGAATTGGGAATTCAACAGCTGATTCATTTACTGAGTAAAATCTGTATCACTCTTCAGGTAGCAATTGACGCTACTCCTGGGCTTGTAGAATAGGCCTTTGCATAAATCACGGGTCAAGTATGATCGGGCATTCCAGAATGCTCGATCATATTCAGAAATACACCAAGACCCGACATGCAGGCTCTCTTTTATCAAGAAGAATTTGGCAGCAAAGACTGGCGCAAGCTATTGCGCTCACGCTGGCAATTGCTGCTGACAGTATTGTTTGCCCATGTCTTGCTGATCATGCTCTGGCCAAGCCTCGTCAGGCATAAACATGAGATCAGCGCGCCACTGGCTTTTGCAGTTCGCATGCTGGAAGCTCCGGTGCAAGCCAAGCCGGAACAGCCTGTACCTGTGACAAAACCAGCGACGCCACCCAGTCAGATGCCGACGCTACTTAAACCCCGTACACCGCTCGTGCCGGATACTCCCAACATACCGGTTACCAGTGATACAGGTCCTGGCACTACAGTAAGCCCCATCCCGGTCACGAATACTGAAGCAAGCACGCCTGTATTAACTGGTGAGTCGCCTGTTGCCATCCAGCGTGACATCAGCAAAGTCATCAAGCAGGTAGAACGCGAAATGCCCAACCGCATCCTGACCGATATCAAGCCAGAGAAATCATCCATGGTGCAATTTGGTATTAACGTTGCCGCCGCTGCACGTCCCCGTGGCACCAGCTATAAGAACATCATCATGTCAGATGGCACAGCCATGACCAAGGTCACGACGCCGGCAGGTTCTTATTGTGTGATAGGTGCAAAACCCGGTGCGGATATCACCAAGGCGCCTGGCATACAGACTGTCAGTTGTGGCAGTTATTGAGGCGAGGGCAGATTCATGCTGGCAGTGTCTTATCGCCCGCTTGCTCAAGGCAATGAATGGCGTATATTGTTTGGAGTCCTCTTGTTTCACGCCGCCTTGTATATGCTGTGGCCGCGCTTGAAAGCGATGCACAGGGATGAATTGACGCAGGCAATTAGTGACAGCAATGGCAGCGATACCAACCTGATTTTTTTGAAACAGCCTGGACAAGAGAAACTGGCACCACGTTCACCAGCTACGCAGGATTTGACTGAGCCATCCCGTCAGAGCAAAACCATGCCAGCGCCACGACACAGTTCAGCTATCAGTGCCGCTGACCAGGTGGTTGTCAGTAGCCAGCAAGCATCGACTCATTCAGCCGAAAAAGAGCTGACAAGTCCCTCAACTGAAATTGCCATTACCCGTGACACGCGGGAGATTTTCAATGGACTGAGAAAAGACTTTCAGTACCGCGACCAGGTCAGTGTTAAAGCAGCACCCTCAGCGATGGGGAAATTTGGTGCAGCGGTCAAATCAGCATCTGCCATTATGCGTGACAGCTATAAACATGAAGTGCAGATTCTTGGTGATGGCAGGCCAGTGTCGGAAGTCACGACGCCCTATGGCACCTATTGCATAGCACATCGCAAACCGGGTGAAATTCTGGGCAATGAGCTGCCCGCTGTGCCTGGCGCTTGTGTCAAATTTTAATGCGAATTCAAAAGCAGAAAAAATGCCTGTGCCTACACTCAACATTCCTGTTACATTGCGCGTCAGGAAAATTCGCCTGTTTCGATGAAAAAACCTGCCTGGGATGTAAACGCACATCTGAGGCAGGTTTTCAATTTTTGAAGCGTACTCGCAAGGATTTAGCCAGCAGGCAGATTGATATCAAAGAGACGTTCAGTACCGTTTCTTATGATCTTCAAAGTATACTTTCCGCCAGGCGGGGTAGTTGCTCTTAATAGTTCAAGGGCATGTTTGGTATTGATTACCGTGGCTCCATTGATTTCGATAATGATGTCACCAGGCAAAATATTCGCTATAAAAGCGGGCGACTCTTCTGACACAATATCAACGATAACCCCGGTGTTGCGTTCCAGATTTTTTCTGATCTCAGGTGTCAGATCGACGACGAACAAGCCCACGCGTGGTTTTTTTGTCGACTTGACGAAGTAAATGGCTGCCTGGTTATACCGTTGCTGTTCAGTCGTGATGGGGACTACCGTAGTTCCATAAGTGGTGCTTGAACCAGAATAATTGGCGCTGCCCCCGGTGCCATTGACCGTTCCTGATGAATAAGTAGTTTTATTGTTGGGCAAGAAAAGAGGTGTCGTAATAGTTCTTGTTTCTGCAAACTTGGAAGAGAAGATGACCATGACTGCGCCATTTTGCTGGGACTGTTGAATGATGCCGCGGTCTGATTCTTTTTCTCCGTTGAAGGAAGACTCACCAATAACTAAATAGCCTTTTGAGCGGGCTATCTTGATATCTCTTGCCAGATTGTCTGACGCAAAAATTTGGGGTTTGTCATTCGGCGACAGTGTTTGCACATCTGTCAGTGTCTTCGCATCTGCATATGATTTGTAGAATTTCGTGTGACCGCTGGCGCAAGCGGACAGAATAAGAGTAACAGCCAGGAGGAGGATGCAACGTAGCATAAAGCGGGTTCCATTTTTGTTGGGTATTTATTGACGCAACATGCGGATGAGGTAAAGAATATAGCAAGCAGCTACGCTAGCACCAGGGACGTAACTGTAACCTCAAGGTCGGGCGCTATCTGATTTATTCGCAGGAAGCATCGCAGGGATTGAATATTTTATCAATTAATCTGTATGCTGACCACAGGCTTGCCCAGCTTATTTTAAGCTTGCTCGGCTTCGAAGCCATTAATTGCCTGCCCTTGAATTTCTGGGTTTAAAAACAAAAATGCCCGCGCGATGCGGGCATTTTTGTTTGGGATGGGACTAACTGCTTCCCTTAAGTTTCCCAAAGCAACTTCGGGAATCTCTTCCTGAAAAAATCAGGACAGATGACCGGAAATGAGTTTAGTCATTTCAAACATGGACACTTGTTTTTTGCCATCGAAAACGGCTTTCAACTTGTCATCCGCGTTGATGTTGCGTTTGTTTGCTTCATCTTGCAGTTTGTGTTTCTTGATGTATTCCCATACTTTTTTAGTGACTTCAGTACGAGGAATTGCTGCGGAACCGATGACTGCTGCCAGAACTGGGGAGATAGTCATAGGTTTCATGAACGCTGCATTTGGCTTGCGTGCTGCTGCTGGTTTGGCGGCTGCGGCTTTTTTAGGCGCTGCTGCTTTTGCTGCAGGTTTCGCTGCTGCAGCTTTTGGAGCTGCTGCTTTTGCTGCTGGTTTAGCCGCTGGTTTGGCTGCCGGTTTTGCTGCTGGTTTTTTTGGTGCTGTTGCCATAAATAGCCTCCTTCACAAATTTCGTGGACGGAGCTTTGATCGTTTTGAAAAGCTCCTGCATTGCGTCACTTCACGCATCGCTAATAGTGGTGCGGTTTTTACAGGGATGCAAGTGTTTTTTGCTGGAATTTCATGAAAAAGTGCAGGAATTTGCCTGTCGTTGGATTTAAGTCTAAAAAAATGCCGGATTAGCGCCATTTTGGCTGCTATCCGGCATTTTTTCATAGAGAGAAATGCGAACAGAAATACTGCGAAAATTTTAGCTGAATCTGGCAAAACTCAACGCTTGCCCGGCATCATTCCCTTCATGCTGCGCAGCATCTTCATCATGCCGCCACCTCGCAATTTCTTCATCATGGACTGCATCTGGTCAAACTGGGCCAGCATGCGGTTGACTTCCTGTATCTGTACACCAGCACCTGCTGCTATGCGGCGTTTGCGCGAAGCCTTGATCAATTCTGGCTTGGATCTCTCTTGTGGCGTCATGGAATTGATCATGCCTTCCATACGGCGCACCTGTTTTTCAGCCTGATCCATATTCGCACCGCTGGCGGCTTGTTGCATCTGTGCTGGCAGCTTATCCATCAGGCTCGACAACCCACCCATATTCTTCATCTGCGAAATTTGCATCTTGAAGTCATTCATGTCGAATTTGCCGCCATCCTTGATCTTGTGCGCCAGATCCTGTGCCGCAGCCACGTCCATGCCTTTTTGCGCTGATTCCACCAGCGCCAGGATGTCGCCCATACCCAGGATACGGTTGGCCATGCGAGTGGCATCAAAGGATTCCAGGCCATCAAGTTTTTCAGCTACACCGACAAATTTGATCGGTTTGCCGGTGATATGACGTACCGACAGGGCCGCACCACCGCGTGCGTCACCATCCAGTTTGGTCAACACCACACCGGTCAAAGGCAGGGCATCATTAAATGCCTTGGCGGTATTGACGGCATCCTGACCCAGCATGGCATCGACCACGAACAGGGTTTCTATCGGTTTGATGGCGGCGTGAACAGCAGCAATCTCCTGCATCATCGCTTCATCTATACCCAGGCGACCAGCAGTATCAACAATCAACACATCGTGGTAATGTTTTTTTGCGTAATCCAGCGCAGCCAATGCGATATCTACCGGTTTGTCAGTTGGCAGGGATGGAAAAAAGTCGGCACCAACCTGTGCTGTCACGGTCTGTAACTGACCTATCGCGGCAGGACGATAAACGTCGGCGGAAACGGTTAATACTTTTTTCTTTTTTTGCTCTTTCAGATACTTGGCCAGCTTACCGACGGTCGTGGTTTTACCCGCACCCTGCAAACCGGCCATCAGAATAATGGCTGGTGGCTGGCAGTTGAAACTCAGTTGGGATGCTTCTTCACCCAGGTCGGCACCCATCAGGGCAGCAAGTTCTTTTTGCACCACGCCAACCAAAGCCTGACCTGGAGTCAGGGAAGAAATGACTTCTTCACCCATGGCTTTTTCTTTGACACGGGCGATCAGTTCACGTACGGCTGGCAAGGCAACGTCGGCCTCCAGCAAGGCCATACGCACTTCACGCAACATGTCAGCGGTATTTGATTCAGTCAGACGAGCTTCGCCGCGCATGGTCTTGACGACTTTGGCGAGGCGCTGGGTAAGGTTATCGAGCATGTTTGCTTAGGAATTCTTAAGAAAAAATCAATAGGGCGGCGCTCACTGCTGTCTGTCACAGGCAGCAGTAGTAGCTCAGTAGCAGGCATTTTACCTGAACTGCTTGCAGACTCAGGCATTTCACACATTCTGGCAGGAGGATCATCTTAAATTTACACTTGAAATTCTGGAATTTCAGAATTATTGTGAATGCTTGTGCGAATTTCCAGACGCGTGAGGGATATTACGGATATATTTTGCTTACAAAATAGGCTAAAACGAGTCTACCAGCCTTCATTCATGCTTGGTATGAAGTCTGCTAATAAGAGTGCTATCCCAGAGCTTGCCACAAAATCAAGATGACATGGACACATCGCCATGACAGCTGAGTTTTGTCGCAGATTCTAAAAATAGACGCTCAATAATCTGGAGACAATCATGAGTCGACTTCATCGTGCCTGGCGCTTGCCACGCATACTTAGCCTGTGCACCCTGCTTGCTTTTTCTGGCTATAGCCAGGCAGAAGAGGGCGTCACTGACAATAGCATACTGATAGGACAAACTGTAGGCCTGACCGGACAAATTGCCGGGCCAGTCAAGGAAATGAATGCTGGCGCTGCGGCTTATTTTAATCACATCAACAAAAACGGTGGCGTGCATGGTCGCAAGATAGAGATGCATATCGTCGATGACAAGTTTGATCCTGCCATCGCCGCCAGCAATGCCGAGGCGCTGATCAAGAAAGACCATGTCTTTGCCCTGTTTCAGTGTCGTGGCACGCCGCATACCCAGGCCATTCTGCCTATCCTTGCCAGTAGCAAAGTGCCGCTGATTGCTCCCAGCACAGGGGCCGCGGTATTTCATAGTCCGGTCAACCGCTATATATTTAACGTCAGGGCCAAATACCAGGATGAAGTAAAAAAAGCCGTCGAACAGTTTTCTACCATAGGCTTGAAAGACATTGCCATCGTCCATGTTGATGATACTTTTGGTGGCGACGGTTTTGCTGGTTTTACCACCGCGATGGATAGCTTCAAATTGAAGCCTTCCCTGCTCAGTAAATATGACAGGGCAAAACCAGATGTGCCAAAAGTGATTGAAGATGTTGTCAAATCCCCGGCCAAGGCACTTATCGTCGTTGGTTCTGCAGCCACGGTCACTGACATTATCCGTGGCCTGCGTGCCAAAGGCAGTACCATACAAATCATGACGCTGTCGAATAATGCGTCGCAATCCTTTATCGATTCGCTGGGGCCGGTGGCGACAGGTATTATGGTTTCGCAAATCATGCCCGCACCGCACCTGGTCTCGAGTATCCTGGGGCAGGAATTCAAAACCATTGCCAAGGATAATGGCGTGGCACCTTCGTATGCTGCGATGGAAGGATTTGTCTCTGCCAAATTGCTGGTCGAAGGTTTGAAGCGTGCGGGTAAGGGCCTGACGCGGGATGGATTGATACGCGCACTGGAATCCATGCACAAGGTCGATCTGGGTGGTATCACCGTTACTTATAGTGAGCGTGACCACAGTGGCAGTGAGTTTGTGGATTTGACGATGATAGGCAAGGACGGCAAGTTTCTACGCTGACATCCGGGTTCGGTCAGCGCAGACTGTAAGTGCGAAAACACGGAATGCGCAGCGCAGTTAATCCGGGTTTTCGCATCAAGCCAGCTACATTCTGCATAGAAACCTGAATAAAATCAGTTGTTTACTTAAATTCTGATGCTGGCACAATACCTGCTAATCAGTACGCGTAGGAAAAAATCAAATCACATTCAGGAGACAACAATGTTTAAAAAGATTTTGCTTGCCAGTGTTATTAGTTCAGGCTTGTTTGCCAGCGTAGCCCAGGCACAGGAAGTCGTGCGCCTCGGTAATCTGAAATTTGCCCACTATGGCGCGGTATCCTATATCAAGGAAATCGCACCCAAATGCGGTATCAAGGTAGAAGAGCGCGTGTTCGCCAAAGGTCTTGATGCCATGCAAGCCGTTATCGCCGGTGAGCTTGATGTTGGCGCTGTGTCCTCTGAAGCGGTGATTTCTGCCCGTGCCAGCGGCACACCAATTTATCTGGTTGCCGGTTTTGCCAAAGGTGGCGCACGCCTGGTTGGCCGTGCCGATCTGGGCATGAAAACTGTCAAAGATTTGAAAGGCAAAAAAGTTGGTGTTACCCGTGGCGGTATTCAGGATATCTTGCTGGCCGCTGAACTGGCACAAAACGGCCTGACATATTCTGACCAGCCAGGCAAGGATGTGCAAATCATTTACCTTGGTTTCCCTGATCTGAATCAGGCTTTGCTGGGCAAGAACATCGATGCCATCATGCAATCCGAACCTTATTCTTCCCAGGCCATCAACAAGGGCTTTGGCAATGAAATCATCAAGCCTTATGACACTCCCATAGGTGAGCCTGTGCGTACCATGGTCATGACCGAGAAGTTCTACAAAGAGCGTCGCCCGGTCGCAGAAAAATTCATGCGCTGTTTTGTTGAGGCCACCAAGACCTTTATCGACAATAAAGAACTGGCCGAGAAATATGTGCGTGAAAACATGTTCAAGGGTCAGGTCAGCCATGAAGACTTCGTCAATGCCATAGAAAACTCGCCATATACCTATGACGTGACGGCAGAGCACATACAGATCACCACTGATCTGATGCAAAAATATGGCGTAGGCAAAATGGCCAAGCCACCCGTCGCCAAGGATTGGGTAAAAACCGATCTTCTGGAACAAGCCAAGAAAAGCCTCAACATAAAATAAGCATCAAGTAAGCATTAGTAAGTCTTTAGCTTGAGTAAAGGGTGAGCCCGCTTTTCTGAGCAAATTCTGCTCACCCGGCTCTTCAATTCTTGAAGGAAAAATCATGAAATTCAAATGGCGTGAAATTGGCGCGGGGCTGATCGTGCCCGTTATTCTGATCGCAATCTGGCATACGGTGACCACGATGGGGTTGGTCAATGCCCAGGTCTTGCCGACACCACTGGCCGTGGTAAAAAAATGGATAGAGTATGCCTCACCTTATGAAGCCAGGGATGCAGCAACAACCAGCTGGCTGGCCTGGGCTTTTTCAGGAGAATTGATACGCGACACCATGGGCAGTATGTACCGCGTGGTGGTGGGATTTCTGGTCGGTGCAGGTCTGGCCTTGCCGCTGGGTCTGGCCATGGGTTCCAGTCAAAGAATGTATGCCTGGATGAATCCCCTGATCCAGGTTTTGCGTCCGATACCGCCGATTGCCTATATCCCTTTGTCGATACTCTGGTTCGGCCTGGGTAATCCGCCTGCCATTTTCCTGATCGCGATAGGCGCATTCTTCCCGGTATTGATGAACACCATCGCCGGTGTCCGCCATGTGGATGGTATCTATATCAGGGCTGCCCGTAATCTGGGTGCCAGCCAGACCACCATGTTTGTACGCGTGATGCTGCCAGCAGCTGTACCTTATATCTTGTCTGGTGTACGCATTGGTATCGGGACCGCTTTTATCGTGGTCATCGTCTCCGAAATGATCGCCGTGAATAACGGCCTGGGCTTCCGCATACTGGAAGCGCGCGAGTATTTTTGGTCTGACAAGATTATCGCGGGCATGATGAGCATAGGCTTGCTGGGTCTGGCAATTGATCTGGCCATGAATAAACTGAATAATTATTTGCTGCGCTGGCACCGTGGACTGGAGAATTGAAATGAACTCTACTCATATTGAAACGAACCCTACCCATATTGACATCGTAGGCGTGAACAAGATCTTCAAGACCGCTGACAAAGAAGTCGTGGCCTTGCGCGATATCAATTTGGAGATACCGGAAGGCCAGTTCGTTTGCCTGCTTGGACCATCGGGCTGCGGCAAGTCGACTTTGCTGAATGCTATTGCTGGCTTTTCCTTGCCGACCTCCGGCCATATTATTGCCAATGGTCAAAAGGTCAATGCTCCCGGCCCTGACCGTGGCATGGTGTTCCAGGAATATGCACTTTTCCCCTGGATGACAGTCGAGCAGAATATTGCCTTTGGTCTGGAAATCAAGGGCATGGGCAAGGCAGAAATCCAGCAGCGAGTCGCCAGCCTGCTGGCCATGCTGGGTCTGAGTGATTTCAAGGCACGCTTTCCCAAGGACTTGTCCGGTGGTATGCGTCAGCGCGTTGCAATTGCCCGTGTATTGGCGCTGGATTCGCCTATTATGTTAATGGATGAGCCCTTCGGTGCACTGGATGCCCTGACACGCAGTAACTTGCAGGACGAGTTGTTGCGCATCTGGTCAGAACTGAAGAAAACCATCATCTTTGTGACACATAGTATAGAAGAAGCAATCTATCTGGCTGATCGTATCATCGTCATGACTTACCGGCCAGGTACGGTGAAAAAGGATTTGATCGTTGAATTGCCACGTTCACGTGATCCTTCCTCAACCGGCTTCAATGCCTTGAAACGTGAGCTGGGACAGTTGGTCATGGAAGAGCAGCAAAGACATCACAATGATGAATTGAAGATGGCGGCAGTAGATTGAGCAGTAAGTTGGAGGCAGGAAGTAAGGAGTAAGAAGTAGAAACACGGACGCGCCCATAAAAATCATAAGGAGAGACATCATGCTGAAATTCGTACGAATTGTAGTAGCGGGATTGGTTTTCTTGCTGGGCGCGTCCAGTCACGCGCAAAGTGCTCATGGCACGGCAACCGAGGCAGTCGCCATGGTGCAAAAAGTGATCGCCAGTATCAAGGCGAATGGCAGAGACAAGACTTTTGCTGACGTGAATAATCTGCAGGGGCCTTTCCGCGATCGTGACCTGTATGTCACCATCAATGACATGAATGGCAAGAACCTGGCTCACGGTGCCAATGCCAAGATGCAGGGTAAAGACTTGATGGATTTGAAAGATGCCGATGGCAAGCTGTTTGTGCGTGAGCGCATGGAGCTTGCCAAGACCAAGGGTAAAGGCTGGCAAGACTATAAATTCGTTAATCCTGTGTCTAAACAAATAGAGCAAAAATCCATGTACTTTGAAAAGTATGAAGACATTGTTATCAACTGCGGTATCTATAAGTAAGTACTTGTGACGGCGCCGCGTACTGACAGTGTCCTTCAACGACGCCTGATTTTTATCTGCGTGGCTGTGGTGAGCATTGCGCTGGTGCTGGCCAGCTATTTTGTCGCTGCCAGCATCGCCAGGGAAAATAACCGCCAGGCTGGAGACCGGCAATTGCAGATCATCGCTCTTGATATTGAGTCAGTACTGGAGCGTTATGAAACCCTGCCTTTTGCCATTTCTTATCTGCCACTGACGGCAGAGGCTTTGCTGCATAAGAACGATGCCAGTCAGATACAAGCCCTGAACCTGAGTTTGCAAGAGCTGGCTGAGCAAGCCAAGGTAGCGGCGATTTATCTCATGGACGTGCAGGGCAATACTATCGCCGCCAGTAACTGGAATACTGCACAAACTTATCTGGGACAGAATTTTGCCTTCAGACCTTATTTTTCTGAAGCACTGAAGCAGCTCAGGCCCGGTCATTTTTATGCGATAGGCAATACCACGAATATCCCAGGCTATTTTATTTCCCAGCCTGTCTATCCACCTGGTAGCAAACGGGGGACGCAGGCACCGATAGGGGTGATTGCCGTCAAAATCATTCTCAACGAATTTGAGCAAGCCTGGGGCAGTAGCGAAGAACCCATTGCACTCAGTGACAGACATGGCGTCGTCTTCCTGAGTAATCGCGGTTCCTGGAAATACCATAGCTTGCAAAGCCTGTCGCCAGCAGTGCAGCAAGATTTGAAGACGACTTTGCAATATGGTGGAAAAAATATAGAAGCAATCTCCGAGTTGCCTTTGGCAGAAAAAAAAGGCTTTGATGAATATTTGCAAAGGCCGATAGGGCGACTAAACTGGCAGTTAATGTTATTTCCCGATCAGGGCAAAGTCACGCGGGCGGGTTTGCAATCAGCCCTGGTAGTGGCTTTAATATTGGGAATCGCGCTGGCCTTTGCAGCCGTGCTTGATCAGCGTCGCCGCAGGCTGGAGGAGGGGCGGCTGGCACAACATGCCTTGAAGAAAGCAGCGGATGAACTGGAGCTGCATATTGCCGAGCGCACCCAGCAATTGACGCAGGCAAACGCAGAACTTGAAAACCGTTATCTGACACTCAAGCATACGGAAACCCTGTTGCGCTCTACCCAAAATGAAATGGTGCAGGCTGGCAAACTGGCCATGCTGGGCCAGATGGCGACCGGCATCACCCATGAATTGAACCAGCCACTGACAGCAATACGCGCCTTTGCCGACAACGCCATCACTTTCATGAACCGCGGCAAGGCAGAGCAGGCTTTGGCTAACCTGGAACATATCAGCCATGCCAGCGAACGTATGGGTAGCATCATTGCCCAACTCAAAGGCTTTGCCAGGAAAAGCCCGAATGCGATTGCCGAGGTCGATGTGCAGATGGCCATCCAGTCTGCTGTCAGCTTATTGCGTAGCGAAACTGACAGGCGTGGAGTTAACTTGCATGTGCGCGTGGCCGAACCCGTCAAAGTGCTGGGCGACACAGTCAGGATAGAGCAAGTCCTGATCAACCTGATACGCAATGCCCTGGATGCGGTGGAAAATAGTCCCGTCAAGGAAGTTGAAGTCCAGCTTAGTAATGTAGAGGGAATGGCGAAAATCAGTATCACAGACACTGGCACTGGCATACCCGAGCATGTGGCCGGGCATTTGTTTGAACCCTTTTTCACCACCAAGGAGATTGGGCATGGACTGGGTCTGGGCCTGGCGATTTCTTCGTCCATCGTGCAAGCCATGAATGGCAGCCTGGTGGCAAATAACCGCCCGGATGGCGGCGCTGAATTCACCGTTTGCATCCCGCTGGCGGCTGATCCGTCAAATCAGGACTGAGCAAGACTGAACAAGTCTGAGCGCGTACGACGTATATATAGTAAGGACAAGGAATGACAGAAATGCTGGCTATATTAATAGAGGATGAGCAGGCAGTGCGCCTGGCTACCACCCAGACGCTGGAGCTGGGTGGTTTCGAGGTACTGGCTTGTGCCAGTGCCGAACTGGCTGATACCCATATCAAGGCAGATTATGCTGGCATTATCGTCACCGATGTGCGCTTGCCCGGCAAGTCTGGCCTGGACGTACTGGAAAAAGTAAGAAGCATAGACGCAGAACTGCCTGTCATCATTATCACTGGCCACGGCGATGTCAGCATGGCAGTGGAGGCCATGCGTCATGGCGCTTATGATTTCCTGGAAAAACCTTTTGCGGCTGAACGCCTGCTCGACGCTTGCCTGCGCGCGCAGGAAAAGCGACGCCTGGTCATGGAAAACCGTAAGCTCAAATTATCCTGGCTGAACCATGCGACCACACCGGACTTGATAGGCCAAAGCCCGCAAATAGAAAAAGTCAGGAAATTCATACAAAGCATAGGTCCTACGCAAGTGGATGTATTGATCAATGGTGCGACCGGTTCCGGCAAGGAAGTGGTGGCGCGGCAATTGCATCTGGCCAGCGGCTGCAAAGGCGAGTTTGTTGCTATTAATTGCGGTGCTTTGCCAGAGTCTGTTTTCGAAAGCGAGATTTTCGGTCATGAAGCAGGGGCTTTCACCAGCGCCCAGAAACGCCGCATAGGCAAGCTGGAATATGCGCAGGGTGGCACGGTATTTCTTGATGAAATTGAAAGTATGCCGCTGAACCTGCAAATCAAATTGCTCAGGGTTTTGCAGGAACGCAGTCTGGAAAGACTGGGCGGCAATCAATCCGTTGCGCTGGATTGTCGCATCATTGCAGCGACAAAAACAGACTTGCTGAAACTTAGTGCGCAAGGGCAGTTCCGCGAAGACCTGTATTACCGCCTCAGCGTCATCACCATGCATTTGCCCAGACTCAATGAGCGGCGTGAAGATATTCCCTTGTTGCTGTCGTATTTCGTGCAAAGGGCAGCACTTCGTTATCAAAAGGATGTGCCACTCTGGTCAGCAGCGCAAATGCAACAGTGGATGCAGGCTGACTGGCAGGGCAATGTACGCGAGTTACGCAATTTTGCCGATCAACTGGTGCTGGGCGTGGCTGAATTTGCCGACCTGCCTGCATTGGCTGGCGAGCAGAAATCGCCAATCACCAGCGTCAATCTGCCTGAGAAACTGGATGCGTATGAAGCCAGTTTGATACAGTCTGCATTGGAAAAGAGTGGCAATAATGTTGCTGCCGCCGCCGAACTGCTGGGCATCCCCAAAAAAACTTTGTATGACAAAATCAAAAAATATCAAAAATCTTTGTCTTCGATCAATGCCGTGACTGGCTAGCGATAGCAAGTTGACGCCGCAGAATGTGCATAATCCAAATTTTATGCGACATGGTGTAAACTTGGCCCATGCAAATCTATCTATCATTTCTTGCCGCAGGCTTATATATACTAAGTGTAGTATTGCCCGGACGCTTGCTGACACTGGTCAATGCCGTCAGCGTCCTTGCCTGGCTGACACATGGCATGGCATTGTGGCTGACCATTTTCCCTGATCATGCGCTCAGAGTGGGTTTTGCCGTTATGCTGTCGGCGGCCTTATGGGTGTCAGTGTTTGTGTGCTGGCTGGAAAACCGCAATGCTGCGCTGGATGGTTTGCGTCTGTTATTAATGCCAAATGCTGCCGTGATGGCAATATTGCCCAGCTTCTTCCCGGGTAGCCTGATCGCTCTGGCAGGTAAAACCGCCATGTTCCCCTGGCATGTGGTAATTGCCATGCTGGCGTACAGCACGCTGACCATTGCTGCTTTTCATGCGGTAGTCATGACGGTGCAGGATAAACATTTGCACCAGTTGCGTGGCTCGCATCAGGCAGACTGGCTCAATAAGCTGATCGACAGATTGCCTGCCTTGCTGACCATGGAAAAAATCCTGTTTCGTTTTGTTTTGCTTGGTTTTGTTTTATTGACATTGACTGTCTTGTCAGGCGTCATATTTTCAGAGCAGGTATTGGGTGTTGCTTTCAAGTGGGATCACAAGACTTTGCTGTCACTGTTGTCCTGGCTTTTGTTCGCCATTTTGCTGACCGGTCGTTTCTGGCGTGGCTGGCGTGGTAAAACTGTACTGACTTTCACGTTGTCAGGTTTCGTCACCTTGTTGCTGGCTTATGTGGGTAGCCGCTTTGTGCTCGAAGTCTTGTTGCACAGGAGCCTGTCATGAGAATGTTGTTCTGGTTAGGTCTGCTGGTATTGATCATCCTGGCTTTGAAAAAGAAAATGCAGCCGCCAAAAAGACCGGTGGCTACGAGCACAAGCACAGATACTCATCCACACAGCGCCTCGTCGGCGGAGACCATGGTCTGTTGTGCACATTGCCAGATTTATCTGCCAGCATCGGAAGCGGTGCAACGTGGTGAGCAAATGTACTGCAGTAAAGAACATGCTGATCTCGCATGATGCGGTACTACAGGCGGGATATTGATGTCTGAACACCACTCTGCCATTGGTGAACCTTCCCAATCATTCTGGCGTTCGTTACAAACGCTGAATGCTTCGCGGGTAGTCGTTGCCGCCAGTTTGCTGATCTTGCTTAGCCTGCGCACTGACAAGGATGTCTGGGCCAATGAGTATTTGTTTGGCCGTGACATAGGCTTGATCTATTTGGCGGTCG
Source organism: Undibacterium pigrum (assembly GCF_003201815.1). GTDB lineage: Bacteria > Pseudomonadota > Gammaproteobacteria > Burkholderiales > Burkholderiaceae_D > Undibacterium > Undibacterium pigrum. Next base: position 248,970 of record NZ_QJKB01000003.1, on the reverse strand, counting down.
CCATCGGTTTCCTGGTGCTCAAGCAATTGTATCCGCGTCGCTTCATGCGGCAACTGACATCGCAGATACTGGTCGACATCATCATTATTTCCATCATGTATCTGGCCAGTGGTGGCAATAAAGGTGGTTTGGGCATTTTGTATCTGTTTCCGCTGGCAGGTGCAGCCATACTTAGTCCCCTGATCTGGTCCTTCTTTTTTACGTCCATCGTCGTCCTGTTTTTGTTGGGCGAAAGCATGTATCACTACATACGGGCGGAAGATGGCGCACCCTTGTCGCAGGCGGGCTTGTTTGGTGCTGCTTATTTTGCGGTGGTGTCTGTGGTAAATCGCCTGGCAAATAATCTCATTAACCAGGAGAGACTGGCAGCACAGCGTGGCAATGCATTGGCCATACAGCAGGCGATTAATCAACTGGTTATTTCAGATATGGGCGATGGCATCCTGGTGTTAAATCAGGATGCATGCCTGTTTGAGATCAATCCAGCAGCAGTACGTATGCTGGGCGGGAATCTCACCAAGGAAATGATAGGAGTTGAATTGGCCGATATCTCCTCCTTGCGCCCCATCGTCGAAGTGTTGAGCAGCATGCAAGGGCGTCCCAATCTGCCAGATCGCCGTAAGGAAGAAGAAATTTCTTTCGTATCCATACGCTGCTATCTCGAAGATGTTCGCCCTGAACTGGGGGAACTGGCAGCCGATACCGCAACCGGGGAGCGCAATGAGCGCGAACGCCCGCATTTCGTCACTCACCTGAAACTGCGTGTGGTTGCCATCAAGGGTGTCAATGCCGGTGCCAAGAAAGATCGTAGCGGGTCTTATACTATCGTCTTCATGCAGGATGTATCTGATATTGAAAATCAGGCGCAGCAACTGAAGCTGGCCTCGATGGGGCGACTGACAGCCAGTATAGCGCATGAGGTACGCAATCCGTTGTCCTCGATTTCCTATGCGGCCTCACTGCTCAATGAAGATCTGGACAGTTTGGGGCCAGACAGGAAGCAGGCAATCCGCTTGCTTAAAATCGTTGATGACAATGTGACACGGCTGAATCAGCTGATCGAAGATATCCTGAAACTCTCGCGCAAGGCTCAGTCAGATGTGACCGCCTACTATGTCATGGATATGGTGACAGAAATGGTAAGGGATTTTGTAGAAACCCGGGAACTGGCCGATGATTTGATCCTGGTTGTGCCAGACAAGAATTTCATGGTCGACTTTGACCCCAGTCACTTACGGGAAGTGGTCTTGAATCTGTTGTCGAATGCCATACGTTATGCCAGTGGACAAGCTGGCAGTATCAGATTGTTTGCCCATGTTAATGCCAGTGGTCGTCAGGAGTTGCATATACAAGATGATGGTCCGGCCATCCCCTATGATGTACGTTCACATTTATTTGAGCCTTTTTACACAACTTCGCGCATGGGAACGGGTCTTGGCTTGTACATGGCCAGAGAATTGTGTTTGAATAACCATGCCTTGCTTGATTATGAGTACAGGGTTGAAGAAACCGACCAAGGCAAGGCAGAGCCCAGTGGGCGTTTTGTAATTAATTTCTCTGGATTTAGTGCATGAGTATGAATGAAGTTGCGACCTGTCCCCGTATCCTGGTCGTCGATGATGAGGCACATCTGCGCGAACTGCTGGAGATTACCCTCATCAAGATGGGCCTGGATGTAGACAGTGCAGAAACCCTGGCGTTGGCGCGCAGCCATCTTGCCAGGCATAGTTATGCACTGGTATTGACTGACATGCGTCTGCCGGATGGTTCGGGTATGGAACTGGTGCAGGAAGTTAATAGCAACTACAAGAACACCCCAATTGCCGTGATCACCGCGTTTGGCAGCGCCGACAATGCCGTGGTTGCCCTCAAGGCTGGCGCTTTCGATTATGTATCCAAGCCTGTTGCACTGGATCAGTTACGCAAACTGGTCAGATCCGCCTTGCAAACCAACGAAGTTCAGAAAGAGCAACAATCAACACCAGAAAAACAGGCCGTTCCTGCAAACTCTTTCATGATAGGACAGTCGCAAGGCATGCAGGAGGTCAGAGCGCAGATCAGTCGCCTGGCCCGCAGCATGGCGCCGGTCATCATTACAGGTGAGTCCGGTAGCGGTAAAGAGTTGGCTGCGAGGGAAATTCATACCAGCAGTGCCAGGTCAGATAAGCCTTTCATTGCCGTTAACTGTGGTGCGATTCCTGAAACCCTGATGGAAGCCGAATTTTTTGGCTATAGAAAAGGTGCGTTTACCGGCGCTGCTGATGACAGGGACGGTTTTTTTCAGGCCGCCAATGGTGGTACGCTGATGCTGGATGAAGTGGCAGATCTGCCTTTGCCCATGCAAGTCAAGTTATTGCGTGCCATACAGGAAAGAAGGGTACGCAAAGTAGGCGCTACCGTGGAAGAGGCAGTCGATGTGCGTATTATCAGTGCGACACACCAGAATCTGGCGATCTGTGTAGAAGAAGGACGCTTTCGCCAGGATCTGTATTACCGTCTGAACGTCATTGAATTACATCTGCCACCTTTGCGCGAGCGGCTCGAAGATATCGTCGAATTATCCAGCGGTATTCTGAAGAAATTGACAGGTAATGATATTAATATGTCAGTCGATGCCATCGACGCCCTGATCAGCTATGATTTTCCTGGCAATGTGCGTGAGCTGGAAAATATACTGGAGCGTGCGGTAGCATTTGCCAATGATGACTGTATTGAAGTCACCGACCTGGCCTTGCGGGGAACCAGGAAAATACCTGACTTGCCCATGGTGCAGCCAGTTCCCACCGAGGTCATTACGAATAGCAACCACAGTGCGCCGGGTGCTGATCAGACCCCGGTTTCTGTCCCTGATGTGCTTGCGGTCCAGGATATATTCGCTGCACCGGGTTTGCCTTGTTCGCTTCCTGACTATCTTGAAAACGTAGAGCGTGAAATGATACGCCGCGCTTTGCATCAAACTCGCAACAACCGCACCCAGGCAGCAGAATTGCTGGGCGTCAGCTTCCGTCAACTGCGTTACCAGATACAGAAGCTGAAGATTCAGGAGTAAATCATTTAGCTGTGCCTGCGTTGACCAGGCGACTATCCGGACAACAGCGCACTCTGCAGCATCGCAACCAGGGCAGATCTGACCTGGTACGCCTTGGTGGTAAAAACTATCCCTGCTACCACGCGGTAGCGCTGGCCTGTTGTGATCTCATCAGCAATTTTTAATTGGCCAATTGAAAGACCCTGCGCCTGGCACGTCTTTTAACGTTAGTGACTACTCGCGGCCGCACTTACGCATTTCTGTGCTTTGCGAAAGTCAACACCCCATACACATATTTACAGAAAAAATAATTCAATTAATTAAATAAAAAGCGGTTGCATATAGGTGGATGCAGCACTAGAATTAGGGCAAATAAAAAGTAGCGCACTAGATGTAGTGGTTTTCAGAATTTGTTTGTTTTCTTGCCTTGCTTCAATTTCCCTCATGTTTTGCAATTGAATTTGTGTCTGATGTAAACAAAATAAACCGGATTTGGCGATCTTCGCCGCATCCGGCTGTGAGCCGTACTGCGCCTTAATTACCTAACTGTTTAACCCCCAATGCCAGCAAGTTCGTTTTTCTTTAACTTTGCTGGCAAAAAATAACACCGCATCCGGAGGATCAATGCACTCTTCTATTGAAATATCTACTACGTCCAAACCAGAACTTGGATCGGTTTTGAATATGGCGGCAACACCCGCCACCAATAGCCTGAATAGTTATAGCGAATACCGCATCATTCGCCGTAATGGTTCTGTAGTTGGTTTCGAACCGTCCAAAATCGCCATCGCCATGACCAAGGCATTTCTGGCGGTAAATGGTGGGCATGGTGCTGAGTCTGCCCGCGTACGTGAACTGGTAGAGCAACTGACGGCCAGCGTAGTCGCAGCCTTGTTGCGTCGCCAGCCTGCCGGCGGCACCTTTCATATAGAAGATGTGCAAGACCAGGTTGAGCTGGCCTTGATGCGTTCTGGCGAACATGATGTTGCCCGTTCTTATGTCTTGTACCGTGCCAAGCGCATGGAAGAGCGCCGTCGTGTCAATGATGCGCCTGGCCATGTGGAAGCTGCTGCGCCGCAATTACATGTCATCGTTGACGGTCAACCTCAACCGCTGGACGTGGCAGAAGTACGCAAGATGATTGCTGCTGCCTGCCTGGGCCTCGACAAACTGGCTGATCCTGATGCTATCCTGGCCGAGACACTGAAAAACCTGTACGACGGCGTACCGGTAGAAGAGCTGTATAAATCCGCCATCCTGGCTGCCCGCGCGCTGATGGAAAAAGAACCTGCTTACAGCCAGGTTACTGCACGTTTGCTCTTGCATACAGTCCGTAAAGAAGTGTTTGGTAAAGAAGTGGCGCAACAGGATGCGGCTGCAGAATATCTTGAATACTTCCCAAAATTCATCAAGAAAGGTATCGAAGCCGATTTGCTCGATGCCAAACTGGGTCAGTTTGATTTGAAAAAACTGGCGAATGCCCTGGTTGCTGACCGTGATCTGCAATTTGGTTACATCGGCCTGCAAACTCTGTATGACCGTTACTTCCTGCACGTACGTGGTACCCGTATAGAAATGCCTCAGGCTTTCTACATGCGTGTAGCGATGGGCTTGTCCCTGAATGAAATCGATCGCGAAACCCGTGCCATAGAATTTTACAATTTGCTGTCCAGTTTTGATTTCATGAGCTCGACACCGACCCTGTTCAATTCCGGTACACAACGTTCACAACTGTCTTCCTGCTACCTGACTACGGTTGCCGATGATCTCGACGGTATCTACGAAGCCATCAAGGAAAACGCACTGCTGGCTAAATATGCCGGTGGTCTGGGTAATGACTGGACGCCAGTACGCTCGCTCGGCGCGCATATCAAGGGCACGAATGGTAAATCCCAGGGTGTTGTTCCTTTCCTGAAAGTCGTCAACGACACGGCAGTTGCTGTTAACCAGGGTGGTAAGCGTAAAGGTGCGGTATGCGCCTACCTGGAAACCTGGCACATGGATATCGAAGAGTTCCTCGATCTGCGCAAGAACACAGGCGATGATCGCCGCCGTACCCATGACATGAATACCTCGAACTGGATTCCTGACCTGTTCATGAAGCGCGTCATGGAAAAAGGCGACTGGACTTTGTTCTCTCCATCCGATGTACCAGACTTGCATGATAAATTTGGTAAGGCTTTCGAGCAGGCATATGTCGCTTATGAAGCAAAAGCAGCCAATGGCGAACTGACTTTGTCCAAAAAAATCCCGGCACTGGACTTGTGGCGCAAGATGCTGTCGATGCTGTTTGAAACTGGCCACCCATGGATCACCTTCAAAGATCCTTGCAATATCCGTTCACCACAGCAGCACGTAGGCGTAGTCCATAGCTCCAACCTGTGTACAGAAATTACCCTGAACACCAACGACAGTGAGATCGCGGTATGTAATCTGGGTTCGGTCAACCTGCCTGCCCACATGAAAGACGGCAAGCTGGATCACATTAAATTACAAAAAACTGTGCGTACAGCGATGCGTATGCTGGATAACGTCATCGACATCAACTACTATGCAGTGAAGAAAGCACGCGATTCCAATTTGCGTCACCGTCCTGTCGGTATGGGTATCATGGGTTTCCAGGATTGCCTGCACATGATGCGCATCCCTTATGCATCGATGGATGCCGTACAGTTCGCTGATACCTCCATGGAAGCCGTCTGCTATTACGCTTATTGGGCATCAACTGAACTGGCTGAAGAACGTGGCCGTTACAGTTCTTACACTGGCTCTTTGTGGGACCGTGGCATTCTGCCGCAAGACTCCCTGAAGATGCTGGCTGAAGAACGCGGCGGTTATCTGGAAGCAGATTTTTCAGAAACCATGGACTGGTACCCATTGCGTGACCGCATCAAGAAATTTGGCATGCGCAATTCCAATTGCGTTGCGATTGCCCCGACTGCAACAATTTCTAACATTATTGGTGTGGCCGCCTGTATCGAACCGACTTACCAGAACCTGTATGTGAAGTCGAATCTGTCCGGTGAATTTACCGAGATCAATGAACACCTGGTGCGCGATCTGAAAGAGCGTGGCATGTGGGATGAAGTCATGATCTCTGACCTGAAATACTTTGACGGCAGCCTGGCCCGCATCGACCGCATCCCGGAAGATCTGCGCGCTCTGTATGCGACAGCATTTGAAATCAGCCCATCCTGGCTGGTCGAGGCGGCTGCGCGTCGTCAAAAATGGATAGATCAGGCGCAGTCCCTGAACATCTATATGGCAGGCGCATCCGGCAAGAAACTGGACGAGACTTATAAACTGGCATGGTTGCGTGGTTTGAAAACCACTTACTACCTGCGTACCATAGGTGCAACGCACACTGAAAAATCCACCAGCAAAACTGGTGCATTGAATGCGGTGGCGGTGGATGGTAATGGTGGTGGTTATGGTGCAGCCTCAACTGGTATCGCCGCGGCTCCCCAGGAAACGGATGGCCCGGCCTGCATGTTGCGTCCAGGCGATGCTGGTTTTGAAGAGTGCGAAGCTTGCCAATAATCGACACCAGGTGTCATGACATTGGGTAAGCCAGGTCACACCTGATGACCTGAGCGTTGTGAGAAGAGGCCAAGTCTCTTCTCACCAAAAATAAGCTGTTACAAAAAGTAAGGAATTGATAATGTTATCTTGGGATGATGAAGTACAACCGGCCAGTCCAGCAGCGCCAGCACCGCGTCCAGTCAGTGCCCCGTCGGCTGCTCCAGTAAGCGGCATGGACTTGCAAGCACGTTTGCAAACACAAGAAGTTGCCCTCAACCCAGCCCTGGTCAGCAAGCCAGTAGCTGCAACTGCTCACGCTGCCACTGCAACCGGTGATGTCGCCCGCCGCGTGAATGCTGCTGACAAGCGCATCATCAACGGCACCACGGATGTGAACCAGCTGGTTCCCTTCAAATACAAATGGGCCTGGGATAAATATCTGGCAGGTTGCGCCAATCACTGGATGCCACAAGAGATCAATATGCAGCGTGATATTGAACTCTGGAAAGACCCGAATGGTCTGACTGAAGATGAGCGCCGCCTGGTGAAACGTAATCTCGGTTTCTTTGTTACCGCTGATTCTCTGGCTGCCAATAATATTGTGCTCGGCACCTACCGCCATATCACGGCACCGGAATGCCGTCAGTATTTGCTGCGCCAGGCTTTTGAAGAAGCTATCCATACGCACGCTTATCAATACATCGTTGAATCGCTGGGTCTGGATGAAGCAGAAATCTTCAATGCCTACAATGAAGTTGAATCCATCCGCGACAAAGATCAGTTCCTGATTCCTTTTATCGACGTGCTGACCAACCCTGAATTCAAGACTGGCACCACCGAGGCAGATCAGACTTTACTGAAGTCTGTCATCGTGTTTGCCTGCCTGATGGAAGGTCTGTTTTTCTATGTCGGCTTCACACAAATTCTGGCGCTTGGCCGCCAAAATAAAATGATGGGCGCGGCTGAACAATATCAATACATCTTGCGCGATGAATCGATGCACTGCAATTTCGGGATCGATTTAATCAATACAATTAAGATGGAAAATCCGCATTTGTGGACGCCAGCATTTCGCGATGAAATTAAATCGTTGTTTTTGCGTGCTGTGGAGTTGGAATATCGTTACGCAGAGGATACAATGCCGCGTGGAGTGCTCGGTTTGAATGCGCCAATGTTCAAAGGTTATTTACGGTTCATTGCAAATCGCCGCGCACAACAAATCGGTCTTGAAACGCTGTTCCCTCAGGAAGAAAATCCTTTCCCTTGGATGAGTGAAATGATAGACCTGAAAAAAGAGCGCAACTTTTTTGAGACACGTGTGATTGAGTATCAAACTGGCGGAGCCCTCAACTGGGAATAAGCGCTGAAAACAGCGAACGCCAAAATCCGGATCAGGGATTTCTGATCAAGTAGTGCGAGCAGGTTGATTGAAGTTTTGAATGTGATGTTGAATTTGGGTTTGCAAGACCCCAGATAGAAAAGACAGACACAAGCAATCATCAAATCAGGAAACGCCGCAAGCTGTCAGTGTCCCCCGGGATTGCTCATGATTTGCACAAGATGTAAAACGCGAGAGGCCTCACCAAACTGAATGGACAGTCATAGACAACATTGTTTTGAACTGTTAGTGCCGCAATACCTGGCTACACTGGGTATTGTGGCTATTGGTCTTTGTATTTCGCAACAGGATACCGGCGTCTGCAATTAATGCAGGCGTTTTTGGGTTTGCCGCCAGGCCAGGAGCCGGCATTAAGCAACATTAAGCAAACCAGGATGGCTGAAGTGCCCCATCAATAGAGGGGATGGAGCAGTTCGGCCGGTGCAGAATTCATTAGCGCAAACAGCGATCATGTTTGTGCCGATGAATAATCCGCTTGAATGGATCGAGCGGATTTAATTTTTATCTGATTTTTTCCATCAATCGAAGGAGAAACAAAATGGCAACAGCACCACAACCGTCCCCGGACGAACCAGTAGCAGCGAAGAAACCTGCTGCAAAAAAAGCAGCAGCTAAGACAGCTAAACCAGCAGCAGCGAAAAAAGTAGCGGCCAAGCCAGCAGCAAAAGCTGCAGCTAAACCAGCAGCTAAAGCTACCAAGGCAACGGCTAAACCAGCAGCAGCTAAAAAAGCAGCGGCCAAGCCAGCAGCAAAAGCTGCAGCTAAGCCAGCAGCTAAAGCTACCAAGGCAGCAGCTAAACCAGCAGCAGCTAAAAAAGCAGCGGCCAAGCCAGCAGCTAAAGCAACCAAGGCAGCAGCTAAACCAGCAGCAGCTAAAAAAGCAGCAGCCAAGCCAGCAGCTAAAGCAACCAAGGCAGCAGCTAAACCAGCAGCCAAGGCAGCTAAGCCAGTAGCGAAAAAAGCAGCGGCCAAGCCAGCAGCAAAAGCTAAAGCAGCAGCTAAACCAGCAGCCAAGCCAGCAGCTAAAGCGACTAAGGCAGCAGCCAAGCCAGCAGCTAAAGCGAAAGCAGCAGCTAAACCAGCGGCAAAAGCTAAAGCAGCAGCCAAGCCAGCAGCTAAAGCTAAAGCAGCCGCTAAACCAGCAGCTAAAGCGACAAAGGCAGCAGCTAAGCCAGTAGCGAAAAAAGCAGCAGCTAAACCAGCAGCAAAAGCTAAAGCAGCAGCCAAGCCAGCAGCTAAAGCAACTAAGGCAGCCGCTAAACCAGCAGCTAAAGCTGCTGCAAAGCCTGCTAAAGCAGCCAAGCCAGCAGCAGCAAAGCCAGCGGCTAAACCAGCAGCAGCCAAAGCAGCCAAGCCAGCAGCAGCCGCTAAGCCAGCCGCAGCAAAAAAAGCCGCGGCTAAGCCAGCCGCAAAAAAGGCCGCTCCAGCAAAACCAGCGACACCTGATGCAAAAACCGTTGTTAGTCCAAATGCAGCGTGGCCTTTCCCAACTGGTAATCGCCCGGCATAATCTTTGATATGCTTGGTGGCCTGGTTTTATTCAGGCACAATACCCACTGTCTGATTCGTCATGCAGTGGGTTTTTTTTAAGGGTGTATCGTGTTATCTGAAATTTTCACTTTTGTCATTGATACAGTGACCGGTTTGTTTGCTGGATTTTTGCTGCTGCGTTTCTGGATGCAAGTGCAAAGAGTCCGTCCACCAGCAGGTCTTGCGCAAGCAATTTTTCAACTGACAGATTGGCTCGTTCACCCTATACGCAGGATAGTCCCGGGTTTTCGTGGATATGACTGGGCAACGCTGATTGCTGTTTTAGTAGTCGCCATGCTGGCGATGATGGTCAAGGTATGGCTGCTGGGCCAGTTTTCCCTGCTTGCAATTCTGTGGCTGACGATTTTCCGTGTACTTCAATGGATACTCTATGGCCTGATGGCATTGCTGGTGCTGGAAGCCGTGTTTAGCTGGGTTAACCCACATGCACCCTTCGCACCTTTTATCCGTGCCTTGAACGAGCCGGTCTTGTCGCCTTTGCGCAAATTGATTTCACCATTGGGCGGGCTGGACTTTTCACCTTTGGTCGCTTTGATCATATTGCAGATATTAAATATGGTGTTGATCAAGGCATTTGCAAACTTACCTTTATTTTAAGCCTCAGGCTTGCTGGTTGACTGGCGTATTACCAGGCTGGATTTCAGCATCTCCCGCCTTAATGGCGCTTCCGGGTCAACGATGCGGTTGACCAGTATCTGGGCTGTCAGATTACCTATGGCTTGTTTGGGCTGTGCTATCGTCGTCAATGGCGGGGTGCTGAACGAGGCCAGGGCAATATCATCGTAACCAATGACGGACAAGGCTTCCGGTATCCTGATGCCAGCCTCATTGGCTGCCCTGATGCCGCCTATCGCCATCAAATCATTACTGGCGAAAATTGCCGTAGGCCGTTGCTGTAGCGCCAGCAGTTGCTGGAAAGCGTTAAAGCCACCCTGGCTGGTGAAGTCGGCATGGATCAGATATTCACTCTTGAATTCCAACCCTGCTTCCTGCAAGGCGCGGCGGTAGCCGGTGACGCGGTCACCACTTGGTAGCAAAATGTCGGGACCAGCAACGCAGGCAATATGCTTGTGACCAAGACCTATCAGGTAACGGGTCGCTTCATAGCCACCCTGTTCATGGTCGGCTTCAATAAAATCGGCCACCACACCTGATACTTCCCTATCCACCAATACCTTGGGTATGCCTTCGTCGGCCAGCAATTGCGTCAACTCTTCATCTGAACCGGAGGACACCAGGATCAGGCCATCAATGCGTTTCTCCATCAGCACGCGGATATAGGCCGCCTGCTTCTTTGGGTCATCATAGGAATTGCACAGGATAATGTTATAGCCCAGCTTGAATGAAGCATCCTCTATCCCCTGTATGATTTCGGCAAAATAGGGATTGGAATTATTCGGTATCATCATACCCAGGGTGTGGGTGCGGTCATTCTTGAGGCTGCGCGCAACCGCGCTGGGGATGTAGCGCAATTCCTGGATGACAGCCAGCACACGTTCACGTGCATCTTCACTGACGACACGGGTATTATTGATGACGTGAGAAACCGTGGTCGTTGAAACCCGGGCTTTCTCCGCGACTTGCTTCATTGTTGCCATAAGAGTCCTGCCTTTCTGTGCCAAGATTATGACGCAGGATGAGGCTCATGGCGTATATTTTCTGTAATAACTATTGTGTACTCATTGTGGACTAATAATATGGAGAGATTTCCAATGAACGATCTTGTCATACGCAATGCCAGTTTGCCAGATGGTCGCAAGGGTATCGATATCGCTATCCAGGATGGTCGCATCAGCGCTGTCGATGTCGCTTTGCCTGTCAGTGGGGCAGAGGAAATCAATGCCAGCGGTAACCTGGTAACGCCACCGTTTGTTGATGCCCACTTCCATATGGATGCCGTGCTCAGCTATGGCTTGCCACGGGTAAACCAGTCAGGCACTTTGCTCGAAGGCATAGCTTTATGGGGCGAACTGAAACCCATGCTGACACAAGAAGCGCTGGTCGAGCGGGCCATGCGTTATTGCGACTGGGCGGTGGGGCGTGGCTTGCTGGCGATACGTTCACACGTCGATATCTGTGATGACCGTTTGCTGGCGGTGGAAGCCTTGCTGGAAGTGAAGCGCCGCGTTGCCCCTTATCTGGATTTGCAACTGGTGGCATTTCCGCAAGATGGTATCTTGCGCAGCGCCACCGCCATGGATAATCTCAAGCGTTCCATCGCCATGGGTGTGGATGTGGTCGGCGGCATACCGCATTTTGAACGCACCATGGCCGATGGCGCAGAATCAGTACGTCTGTTGTGCGAGTTCGCTGCCGACAAAGGTCTGCGGGTCGATATGCATTGCGATGAATCGGACGACCCCTTGTCGCGCCATATAGAAACTCTGGCTTATCACACCCACAGACTGGGCATGCAGGGCAGGGTGGCTGGTTCACATCTGACCTCCATGCATTCCATGGACAATTACTATGTCAGTAAATTATTGCCGCTGATACGTGAAGCTGGCGTGGCTGCCATCGCCAATCCACTCATCAATATTACCCTGCAAGGCCGCCACGATACTTACCCCAAACGCCGTGGCATGACACGCGTGCCCGAGATGCTGGCTGCAGGCATAGAAGTCGCCTTCGGGCATGACTGCGTGATGGACCCCTGGTATAGCCTGGGGTCTGGTGACATGCTGGAAGTCGCACAAATGGGTCTCCATGTGGCGCAGATGACTGGGCAGGATGCCATGCGTCAGTGCTTCCAGGCAGTGACGGCTACACCAGCGCGCATATTAGGGCTGGAGGGATATGGACTGGAAGTGGGTTGCAATGCCGACCTGGTGATACTCGATGCCAGCGACCCGGTGGAAGCAATACGTTTGCGCGCCACCCGCACTCACGTGCTGCGCCGCGGCAAAGTCATCAGCCAGACGCCGGTGCCGCATGCGAATTTGAATTTGCCAGGACGGCCGGGGCAGGTGGACTTCAGATCAAAAAACTGAAGCTACTAATATATAAGGGGGAGCTGGAAGAGAGCCAGCATCAGCAAGCTCCCTTATGGTTTTAGCTGGTCTGCGATCAGAGTTGTGCAAAAGCCTTTTCAGCAGCGGCAATCGTATCAGCAATGATGGCATCATCATGTTGGGCGGAAACGAAGCCAGCTTCAAAAGCAGATGGCGCCAGGTAGACGCCCTGGTCCAGCATGAGGTGGAAGAAGCGGTTGAATCTTTCCTTGTCGCTGGCCATCATGGCGGCATAAGAGCCCGGTACTTCATTTGCAAAATACAGGCCAAACATGCCACCTACTGCATCTGCGCAGAATGTGATGCCGGCAGCTTTGGCTGCAGCAGTCAATCCATCCACCAGCTTGCGGGTTTGTGCTGTCAGGTTTTCATAGAAGCCTGCCTGCTGGATAATTTTCAGGGTCGTCATGCCAGCTGCCACGGCCACCGGGTTGCCTGACAAGGTGCCCGCCTGGTACACGCCACCCAAAGGTGCCATGTGGCCCATCAATTTAGCGCGGCCACCAAAGGCGGCGACCGGCAAGCCACCACCGATGACCTTGCCCAGGCAAGTCAGGTCAGCCTGCACGCCATACAATGCCTGCGCACCATGCAGACCCACGCGGAAGCCGCACATTACTTCATCAAAAATCAGGACGCTGCCATGCGCTGTACACAGCTTGCGCATGGTGTTGATGAATTCTTGCGTGGCGCGTATCAGGTTCATATTGCCGGCGACTGGCTCAACAATCACGCAGGCGATCTGGTCGCCGATGGACTTGAACACTTCTTCCAGTTGCTCGCAATTATTATAGTCAAGCACCAGGGTGTGCTTGCTGAAGTCTTCCGGCACACCGGCAGAAGTCGGGTTGCCAAACGTCAGCAAGCCACTGCCAGCCTTGACCAGTAAAGAATCGGCATGACCGTGGTAGCAACCTTCAAACTTGATGATCTTGTCACGTTTGGTAGCGCCGCGTGCCAGACGCAGGGCGCTCATGGTGGCTTCTGTGCCGCTCGATACCAGGCGTACTTGTTCTATGCTGGGCACGAGTTTGCAGATTTCTTCTGCCATCTCGATTTCACCTTCAGTCGGCGCGCCAAAGCTCAGGCCGCGGGCTGCGGCTTCCTGTACTGCGCTGATAACTTCAGGGTGGGCGTGGCCAACGATGGCCGGGCCCCATGAGCCTATGTAATCGATATAACGCTTGTCTTCTGCATCCCAAAAATAAGGACCGGCTGCGCGCGTGATGAAGCGTGGCGTGCCGCCGACAGAGCGGAAGGCACGTACGGGAGAGTTCACACCACCAGGAGTAGTCTTTTGGGCGCGGGCAAAGAGGATGTCGTTTTTATCAGTCATGATGGAGCTTTATTCAGTAAGTAATAGTGCGAATGGACGGACGGCTCAGAGTTGAGTATGCTCGGCTTCCTTGGCCCAGAAATAACGGTCCGGGATCAGTCTGCCCATTCCCAGCCTTTGCGCGTGGCTTAAGGCGGCATGAGTAAACTCCTGGGCTTCGAGTACGGCTTCGGGAATTTCCAGGCCGTTTGCCAGCAGGGCGGCAATTGCGGCAGACAATGTGGAGCCGGCGCCTGCGTGCGAGCCTGGCAATCTTTGCCAGATATCTCGCCTGACGATGCCGGATTCATTATATAAAGTGTTAACCACTTCACCAGTTTCACCCGCAGTGCCCGTGACTAATATATACTCGCAGCCGGATTCGATCAGCGTCATGGTGTCAGCAGCCAGATCTTCTGCTTCAGTACCAGTTCCGGCACTGTTTTCGGCATCAGATTCAGATTCGGCGTCACTGCTTTCTTTCCAGGTTTCTGCCAGACGTGACAGCTCCACTGCCGAGATCATCAGCAGGCTGGCCTGAGGTATCAGCAGTTCACGGATTGCCAGCGCCAGATCTTCTGCTTCTGGCCCTTGTTCCGCCAGTGCCGCGTTGAAAGGATCGAGTACCAGTGGCAGCTCAGGATAGTCTGAGACGATTTCGGCGATGACGGTGACGTTTTCGACGCTGCCTGTCTGGCCGACTTTAAAGGCCAGTACCGGCATGTCTTCGAGCACTGTACGAGCCTGTTCATCAACTAAATCGCCATCAAGTGGGTGTAAATCATCGATTTGCGACGTATCACCAGTTAAAATGGCGGTGATGACGGGCAGGCCGTAACAGCCCATGGCAGCAAACGATGCCAGATCGGCATGGATGCCAGTGGCAGCAACAGGATCTGATGCGCCAAAGCTAAGTATTAGTGGAGAAATTTGGTTTTGCACGTTGGGTAGATTAATATAGCTGACTTCGTGAGGACTTAAATTACTCGCGCAAATGCCATTGGTAACACAATGCAAACAGAATATTTGCAGCAGTTTCAATATTTTACTTGATTGAAGGGTTTTAGTCGTGACTGATACGGTAACGGAGAAGGTAGTTTTCAAGGCGTGGATGTGCTTGATTTGCGGTTGGGTATATGATGAAGAGCAAGGTTCACCTGAAGATGGCATTCCGGCCGGCACCAAATGGGAAGATGTCCCCATGAACTGGACCTGCCCTGAGTGCGGTGCCCGTAAAGAAGACTTCGAAATGGTGGCAATCTGATCGATTTGTCGATTTTGATGTTGCTTAATATGTTTATTCAAGGAAAAAAAGCGCAAATGTGCGATTTTTTGTTACAGTGATATGTAACCTTAATACTGCCGGGAAGAGATGATTTTATGTCAACGTTGACAGGCAACGAGAACTTGAAAATCATGGTGATTGACGATAGCAGCACCATACGCCGTTCTGCCGAGATTTTTCTTGGTCAGGCCGGATACAAGATAGTATTGGCAGAAGATGGCTTTGATGCGCTTGCCAAGATTAACGATTCTCATCCAGACCTGATTTTTTGCGATATCCTCATGCCCAGACTGGATGGATATCAGACTTGCGCTCTGATCAAGAAAAGCGCGAAATTCCGGGATACACCGGTAATCATGTTGTCTTCTAAGGACGGTTTATTTGACCGCGCCCGTGGTGCAATGGTCGGCTCTGATGAGTATCTGACCAAACCTTTTACAAAGGATAGTCTGCTGAAAACTGTAAAAAATTACACTTCGGCGACCTAGGTTTATATAGTTAAGTTAGTTAATGTGAGGTAAAACAAGATGGCCATTCAAAAAATTCTGGTAGTAGACGATTCTCCAACAGAACGCTATTTCCTGACCGATGTATTGGTGAAAAATGGTTTTTCAGTATCAACAGCTGAAAACGGTGAGGAAGCACTGACAAAAATCAAGGCTGACAAACCACAATTAATTTTGATGGACGTGGTTATGCCAGGGCAAAATGGTTTTCAGATCACTCGCGCAATTGCCAGGGATCCGGATACCCAGGACGTGCCAGTGATTATCTGCACCAGCAAAAATCAGGAAACTGATCGTATCTGGGGTTTGCGTCAGGGTGCCCGTGATTATCTGGTCAAGCCGATAGATCCGGCAGAGTTGCTGGCGAAAATTTCTGCTCTTGGTTAATCCATCCAGACAAGTTTTCATTCTTGTATCAATAATAAGATATCTGCGGATTGCCTCATGAATCAGACTGTGCGTGAAACTGCTGCAGCAAATCTGGAAGTTGTCAAACCTGAAAAGGGTGTGCGTCGTACCCGTTTGCGTGAATTTCAGGCGCAGCTGGTTGAGCGCATGCAGGCTGCCCAGCGTGGTGGCTATACGAAACTTAGCCAGCTCGGCATTATGATAGGACAGGGACGTTATCTCCTGGATTTGCGTGAATCCGGAGAAATCGTCACTGCGGGCACCCTGACCAGAGTGCCTTTGACGCGCGACTGGTACATAGGCTTGTCCAATATTCGCGGCAATTTGACGGGTGTCGTCGATTTGCCGCGCTTCCAGGGTTTGGATAGCACCAAGCAAGATACACAATGCCGGATTGTTGCTTTCGCACCCGGCATGGCATTCAACAGTGGCTTGCTGGTATCCCAGGTTCTGGGTTTGCGTACGGTTTCAGAAATGGAAGAAATCCCCTTTGACGACAATCAGCTTGAAAACAAGCCCTGGTTGAAGAAGAAGTACAGGGATAAAGATGGCAACATCTGGTTTGAACTTAGTCTGGCCACGCTGGTGCAGGACCAGGATTTTTTGCAAATAGGTATTTAAGTCAGTATGTGCATACTAGCAAAACTGACAGCTTTTCAATCGTTTAGGAGACTTAGTAATGGCATTTAATCTACCGTTCTTGTCCAAAGATAAAGAAGATCCGGAAATTGACGGAGCAGAAGTTGCGGCAAGGTCGTTCGGGAATGCTGATTCGATTGAAATTGAAGAAGCAAACAATGTAAAAATGGTTACACCTGCAGCGCAGGAAGTAGTCAGCACGCCTGTCGCGGCAGAATCTGCTGTGCCCAAGCTTGATGCTTACGGTGATGCCACCTTTATTGGTGATGCACTGGAGAAGGGTACAGGCATGCGCCTGCCCATCATTGGTGGCATGTCGGTTCGTCGTCAAACCAACTTCTTGCTCGGCACGATGGCATTCTTCCTGCTGCTGGGTGGTGCTTCGGTGTATCTGAATTCCGAACATTCGACACTGCTGTCTACACAGGCACAGATCGCCGGTGAGGCGCTGATGCACTCGCAGCGTATCGGTAAAGCTGCTCCAAATGCGATTCAGGGTAACGTTGAAGCGTTTAAACAGCTCAAGGACAGCCGTTCTGAAATGAACACTGACTTGAATTTGCTGTTGAATGGCGGTAACTATCAAGGACGTTCAGTCAAACGTGCTGATTCTGCACTTGAGCCTGCTGTCAAAGAGGCGCAAAAAGCCTGGAGTAACTCGAACAAGGCCGCTGAAACGATTTTGAACCGTCAGAAAGAATTGACAGGTTTCGGTCAGACGCTGCAAAAAATGAATGCCCTGTCCCCAATTCTGCTGGAATTGACGGAACAGATTTCTACCCTGAAAGTACAGGGCGGCGGATCTGCACGCGAAATTAATGCTGCCGGTCAGCTGGTCATGTTGACCCAGCGTCTGGGTCGTAGTGCGAATGAATTCCTGACTTCCGAGGGTGTTAATCCTGAAACGGCATTCTTGCTGGGTAAAGATACCAATACTTTCCGTGATCTGGTTGATGGCTTCCTGAAAGGTAGTGACGTATTGCGTCTGACTGCCACCAAGGATGCAGATACGCGCGACAAACTCACTGAACTGCAAAAAACCTTCTCTGAATATCAGGTATGGGTTTCCAGCATTCTGGGTAACTTGCAAAACTTTATTGCTGCAAAACAATCCGAACAGCTGGTGTTTAATGAGAACGAAGATCTCAAAATCAAACTGTCCAAATTGCAGAAAACATATACGACAGAACAGGATGGTACCAGTATCTACTTCCTGTTGATGTTGGGTTCCGCCTTCTTCGCTCTGCTTGCTGCGGTTGGTATCGGTTTCGTCCAGTTGCAGGAAAGCCGTAACCGCGCCAGGGAAGCGAATGATCGTCGTCTTGAAGCTGCGGCACAAATGATGCAAGCGCAGAAACAGGAAGAAGAAGCGAAAGCCGCTAATGATCAGAATCAGGCTGCGATTTTGCGACTGATGAATGAATTGCAAGAGGTTGCTGACGGTGACTTGACAGTGCAAGCAACGGTTTCTGAAGATATCACGGGCGCGATTGCCGACTCGGTTAACTACACGGTGGAAGAGTTGCGTGGTCTGGTAGGTCGTGTTACTGCAACTGCAGAACAGGTTACTTCAGCGTCTACACAAGCGCAGAATATTTCCAGTGACTTGTTGACGGCGTCTGAGCAACAGTCCCGCGAGATTTCTGATGCTGGTCAGGTGGTTCTGACGATGGCGGCTGAAATTACTGACGTTTCCCGTTCTGCGAATGAATCAGCCGAGGTTGCGCGTCAGTCGGTTGCTGCGGCGGAGCAAGGTGCCCATGCGGTGGAAAACGCCATCAAGGGTATGAACGAGATTCGCGAACAAATCCAGGAAACCTCCAAACGTATTAAACGTCTGGGTGAGTCTTCACAAGAGATTGGTGAGATCACTGAACTGATTTCCGACATTACCGAACAAACCAACGTACTGGCGCTGAATGCGGCGATTCAGGCGGCGTCTGCGGGTGAAGCAGGTCGAGGTTTCTCGGTGGTTGCGGAAGAGGTTCAGCGTCTGGCGGAACGTTCAGCTGAAGCGACCAAGCAGATTGGTGCGCTGGTTCGTACGATTCAAACGGATACCCATGACGCGGTTGCCGCGATGGAAAAATCCACTCAGGGTGTGGTTGAGGGAGCAAAACTGTCAGATGCGGCCGGTACGGCGCTGTCTGAAATCCGTAGCGTTTCCAACCGTCTCGCGGAACTGATTCAAGGTATCTCGCTGGCGACGGAACAACAAGCTACCTCAGCTAACGGCGTTGCACAAAATATTCAGCACATTTTGACCATCACCGAGCAAACGCAGCATGGTACGCAGCAAACTGCGGTTTCCATTAAAGAATTGTCCATGCTTGCGGAAGAACTCAAGAACTCTGTGTCACGGTTCCGGGTTGCCGCCTGATTTTCACGCCCCGGTTGTGAGAGTGGACCTTAAAAGTGAAAAACGAAGTGTCTGCCATGTGCGCGCCGACCAGGCAGGTGTTGCACATACTCGCGATAGCCTGGCTATCGCTGAGTATAGTTGGAAGTCTGGCCTTGCCCTGGTTCGCCGGGCAAATGTCATTGACTCACGTTTTCACTGTTACAGTCCACTAGCTGCAACCCTATCATATTTGCACGGCAATGGGCTGCGGTCCATTGCCCTTGAGTTTGCGGAGTACGCATGACATCCGATTTTTCAAAATCGCCAGATCTTCCACAGGAGCAGTTCGACATCGGGCCGCTATCCTGGGTGATGGGAGAAGTGCGGGAAGCAATCACGAACGCCGGCAAAATGCTGACTGACGCACTTGCCCAAGACACTGAAACCCGTCCCACCACTTTATTGCATGCAAAAAGCTATCTGCACCAGGCTCATGGTGCCTTGCAGATCGTTGATATCGATGGTGTATCCATCGTCACAGAAACCATAGAAGAATTACTTGAACGTCTGCAAAGCAACCAGCTTGAAATGACGCAAGCCAATGTGGAAGTCATCGTCGATGCCTTCCATGCAGTCTTGCGCTATCTGGAAGACTTGCTGTCCGGCTCGCCGCATCAGCCAGTACGCCTGTTCCCGTATTACCGTGCTTTGCTGGAACTCAAGGGTGCAGAACGTATCCATCCAGCAGATTTGTTTTTCCCTTCCTTGTCAGCCAAGGAGCAAATACCTGAACTGGCTGTCAGCAGCAAAGCTGTGGCTGTCAGCTATACCGGTTTGCGTCAACGTTTTGAAAAACTCTTGCTGACAGTATTGACCAGCAAGGACAAAGATCAGCAAAAACTGGCTACCCAGTCCATGCATGACCTGATCGCTGAAATAGAAAACGGTCAGACCAATTCCCAGGCCAAGGCTTTCTGGGTAGTCATGCGCGCTTTTGTCGAAGCGGTAGGCCATGGTGCCATCGACAACCAGCAATATGTCAAACAAATTTTTGGCCGCATCAATCTGCAAATTCGTCGTCTGGTAGAGGGTGTCAGCACCATCCCTGAGCGTCTGTTGCGCGATGCCCTGTTTTTCCTGGCCCAGGTTGAATCGCCTTCTCCATTCGTCACACGGGTGCGCAAGGCTTATCAGCTTGATGACAAGGTGCCTGTTGATTACGACAAAAAGAATTATGGCCAGATTACAGCCGGTGCGCTGACTGCTGCCAAAGAACAATTATCTGCAGTGAAGAATTTATGGGGCAGAATCGCCAATGGCGAAACTGGTCTGGCAGAAAAGTTTTCGCAAAAAATGACCGACCTGGCCGATACCGGCGCAGGTCTGAATGCGCCAGCACTGGCAAAATTGTTGCGCGAACTGAACGGCATCGCCCGTCATGTCGCCCATTCGCCGGACGGTAGCAAACTGGGTATAGAACTGGCGACCAGCCTGTTATTTGTTGAGCATGCGCTTGACCATGTGACACGTCTGCCCGGCAATTTTGCTGAGCGCGCAGAGGAAATTACCACGCGTTTATTGTCGGTCGTTTCCGGTGAAACACCACAAACCCAGGCAAGCTGGATGGGTGAGATCTCCCGCGAAGCACAGCAACGTCAGACCATGGGTGTACTGGTAGGCGAAATGCAATCGAGTTTGCGTCATATAGAAAAAGTGCTGGATGAATATTTCCGCACTCCTGCTGACAAAGAAACCCTGAAGCCTATCGATGGCAATTTGCATCAGATCGGTGGCGCATTGTCCATGCTGGATCAGGATGACGCCGTGCTGGCAGTTGAGCATACCCGCCAGATGATAGGCAAGTTTTCTGCCGAAGATGCTGCTGACCCGTCAGCTCAGACTGCTGCGCATGAAAATGTCGCGCAAAACATCGGTGCTCTGTCTTTCTTCATCGAGACTTTGCAATCTCAGCCTGAAACAGCGAAAAAGAAATTCAGCTTTGATCAGGAAGCCGGTCTGTTCCGTTCCAACTTGCTGGAAGCACAGGCAAGCAAGGAATTGTTACCTAGTGCAGACATCCTCTTGCCTGGTGACGAAGCACACGGCCAGGAAACCAAGGTCGCCGTCCTGAAGACTGCCGAGCAGGAACTGGCACAGCAACAGCAAGAATCTGCCCGTCTGGCCGCTTCTCTGGCTGAAGCGCCGCATGATATCGGCTTGCAGGCACAACTGAAGAGTTCTCTGGAATCTGAGCGTTCAGTGGCTATCTTGCTGGATGACACCGCAGCCTCAGATCGCGCCAAATCTGCCATAGATATGCTCGGTAAAACCGATCAGTCAGGTACTTCCGAAGCCTTGCAGGATATCGTTACAGCCGCCGCCGAACCAGTTGCAGCACCAGCTCAGGCGCAAGATATTCCTGAAGGTGATGATGCCATTGATGCGGAACTGCTGGAAATCTTCCTCATGGAAGCGGACGAAGTGCTGGCCTATGTCCAGACTACTTTGCCACTCTCCAGGAAAGACACCAATAACCAGGAATACCTGACCAGCTTGCGTCGTTCCTTCCATACCCTTAAAGGTAGTGGTCGCATGGTTGGCCTGATGGTGTTCGGCGAAGCTGCCTGGAGCATAGAGCAGGTCATGAACCTGTGGCTGTCCGACTCCCGTAGCGGTGATGAAAACCTGTATGCCCTGCTGGACCGTACCGCACGCGAAATGGTTGAGTGGGTAGAAGAATTAAAACAAAGCGGTGTCTCACCACGTACTGGTAAAGCCATTATTGCTGCTGCAGAGCGTGTCAAGGCTGGCCACGATTATCAGGATATTCCTGAAGTTGTCGAGGTCGCAGCGGTTGCTGAAGTTGCCGAGATTGCCGAAGCTGCTGAGATTGCAGTACTGCCAGATACGCCCGCAACAATAGTCGCAGAGCCAGAAGTAGAGCTTGCTCCTGCAACTGAAGAAATTCAGGCAGCAGCCTTGCCGGACGAAGTTGAAATCGAAGCGCTGGCTATTCCTGCTGTTGAAGAAGCTGCACCGCTTATTGAACATGCTGCTGTTGAATTCGAAGCGTTTGACTTTACACCAGTAGAACTGGTGGCTGAGCCAGAAGCGGCGACAGTCGCACCTGTAGTCGAAGATATCCCTGCACCTGAGCTGGAAGTTATTGCAGATGCGGCGGTAAGCTTGCCCGAGTTCTCACTGGATACACCTCTTGAGGCAGAAGAACTCACAGAGCGTGCGCTTGAAGTGGCCGTGGCTGCGGAAGATATGCCTGTCCAGGAAGCTGAAGTGCTGGTGCATGAAGTACCGCTGGTAGTGGAAGATGCGCCAGCAGTAGCAGAAACAATCAGTGAAACTCTGCCAGATGCAGTGACAGACGCAGTAGCGGCAGTTGCGGAGCCTGAGCTGGTGCTGGACTTGCCTGTTGAACAAACTGAAGAATTGATCCTGGCTGAATTGCCAGCAGAAACTGCCGACGTCGTTGAGCTTGCTGCTGAAAATCCTGTGACCATCAGTGAAGAGCCTGAAGCCGTCTTGCCGCTTGAGATTGCCAAAGTACACGAGGTCGCAGAGACAAGCACTGCAAAAATTATCGACTTCCCTGATCTGTCTACTCCATCGCCTAGCGTGGATGACAATATCAAGCGCATTGGTGATATAGAAATCAGCCTGCCTCTGTACTCCATCTACATGGCAGAGACAGATGAAATCGTCCGTTTCCTGGTACAGGATTTTGCGGAATGGAGACACGAGCCAGATCGCCATGTTTCTACCCATGCCATCCACGCCAGCCATTCCCTGGCGGGTAGTTCTGCCACAGTTGGTCTCAAGCCACTGCAAGAACTTGCGCATAGCCTGGAATTTGTCTTGCAAAGACTGGAGCGTCATCCTGTTGGCTTGTTGGAAACAGAATTCGATGTACTCGACCGTTCGCTGGATTCGGCCAAGCGCATGTTGCAAAAATTTGCCTTGTCAGAAATGGCAGCGCCTGCACCAGAAGAAATTCGCCAGCTTGAACACTTGTTGCAAGTCGTCATAGAGCGCTCCAATGCCGGTGCTGATGAAGAGTTCATCACTTCCACCAATGAAAAGCTCGATCCTGTTGCCTTGTCTGAAGACCTGCTGCATATCGATGCACTGGCAGAAGAAACACTGGCCGCAGATTTGCCAGCAAGTTTGCCTGTTATTGAAGACAGCGAACCTGTTATGGCAGCGGATGCAGGTATAGATGCAATTGCCGCACTGCCACTTGAAGACTTGCCAGTACTGGCTGAAGTGGCGCCTGAACCAGAATTCAATCTGGACCATGCAGAAGTGCTGGAAGCCTTGCCTGTTGTCGAAGAGGAACTGGTCGCCGATTTACCAGTGGATACCGTCAGTGCAGAAATCTTGCCTGAACTCGCCACGCTGACGACGATACACGCAGAAGCCTTACCAGAACCAGAAGCCCCGGTTGAAACCATTGCTGACCGCATGAGTAGCATCATGACGGATGCATTGGATGATATCGTGCCGCTGGACGCAGTTGTTGCGGACCCTGCTGCAGAACTTGCTGCAGAACCTGCAGCATTGCCTGAGCCAGAAGTTGAGCTGGTATCTGAGCCTGAGCCTGTAGCCGATGTTGCACCCGTATCCGAACCAGAACCTGTAGTGCTGGAGTTTGTTGAGCCAGAACCAGAAGTCGTGGTTGCGGCAACTCAGCCAGCTGCAGCTGAATACGTGGCACCAGCAAGTGATGGTACTGTGCAGATCCGCGATGATCTGGATATGGACTTGTTGCCTGTCTTCATAGAAGAAGGCAATGACTTGCTGCCTATGGTTGGTCAGTTGCTGCGTACATGGCAGGACAAGCCGGACGACATGGCCGCACCGCAAGCCATTGCCCGTATCATGCACACCATCAAAGGTAGTGCGCGTATGGCCGGTGCCATGGGCCTGGGTCAGCACATCCATGACATGGAATCGCGTATCGAAAGTCTGATGCATGGTGGTAGCGCGGTGCGCGCCTCCCTGCTTGACGACTTGCTGGCACGTCACGATCACAGTATGCACATGTTTGACCGCTTGCTGCATCCTGAAGCCTATGCAGCGCCTGTACAAGTAGATGCACCACTGACCACAGCGCAAGAGCTGGATCAGTTCCAGGAGCAAATGGCAGCCAGCAATACAGATGCGCCAGTTGTCATCAATGAATTGGTGAACCTGACGCCTGTCGTGCCACTGATGACACGTGCAACTCCATCGACTGCCGTGGCTGCGCCAGTTAACACACCTGTTGCTGCAAATACGCCGGTTCCACTGGTGCGTGTGCGTGCCGATATTCTTGACCGTCTGGTTAACCAGGCCGGTGAAGTTTCCATCTCGCGTTCACGTCTGGAAAATGAAGTCAGCACCTTGCGCTCGTCTCTCAGCGAGTTGACAGAAAACGTTAACCGTCTGCGCGATCAGTTGCGTGAAGTTGAGATCCAGGCAGAAACCCAGATCACCTCACGTATGGCGCATTCTGGCGACCGTGAATTTGATCCGCTTGAGTTTGACCGCTTCACCCGTCTGCAAGAATTGACGCGCATGATGGCCGAAAGCGTCAGCGACGTGGCCACCGTGCAAACCAACCTGACCCGTACTATCGACGGTGCATCGAATGACTTGCTGGTACAAGCGCGTTTGACACGTGACCTGCAACAGGATTTGATGCGCGTACGTATGATTCCTTTCGCCAGCATTTCCGAGCGTCTGTATCGCGTGACCCGTCAGACTTCCAAAGAAGTCGACAAGCGCGTGAATCTGGATATTCGTGGTGCAACGGTAGAGATGGATAGGGGCGTTCTGGAAAAAATGGCCGGTCCTTTCGAACATTTGCTGCGTAACGCAATTGTCCACGGTATCGAAAGCCGTGCACAAAGGCGTAACAACGGTAAAGAAGAAACCGGTGAATTGCTGATTGAAATCCGCCAGGAAGGTAATGAAGTTGTGATCCGCTTCAGCGATGACGGCCAGGGCCTGAACCTGACCCGCATCCGCGAAAAAGCCCTTTCTGTCGGCCTGATCACCAATGAAGATAATCCTGGTGAGCTGGAAACAGCCAACATGATTTTCGAACCTGGCTTCTCGACAGCGACAGAAATCACCGAACTTGCCGGTCGTGGCGTCGGTATGGACGTGGTCCGTTCCGAAGCTGCGTCCCTGGGTGGCCGTGTTGAAGTAACGACCAGCGAAGGCAAGGGCGCTGAATTCACGATTCGCCTGCCGTTGACACTGGCTGTGACGCAGGTAGTATTGCTGAGCTCTGGTGGCCGTACTTATGCCGTACCTTCCGTTCTGGTAGAGCAAGTACAGCAACTGAAATCCAATGCCCTGGCCAATGCCTACAATGATGGCGCAGTCATGTGGCAAGGTCAGCGCGTGACTTTGTACTACCTGTCCTCCATGCTGGGTCAGGACGACGCCACGCCGATGACACAACAATACAGCCCGCTGCTGATCATGAAGAGTGGTGGCGAGCGTGTTGCAATTCACGTCGATGACGTTCTGGGTAACCGCGAGGTGGTTGTTAAAAACATCGGCCCGCAACTGGCACGTATGACAGGTATCGCTGGCGCGACCGTACTCGGTTCCGGTGAAATCGTTCTGATTCTGAATCCTGTGCCACTGGCACAACGTATGGAACATGAACATGCACGCCTGCAGCAACTGGGTGCAGAGGCAACGCCTGATATGGGCGCTGTCGCCAACCTGCAAAGTTCAACAGAAGTCGCTGAAACCAAGACCCAGCCAGTACAGGGACTGCGTACTCAGCATACAGTCATGGTTGTGGATGACTCATTGACGGTTCGTCGTGTAACCCAGCGTTTGCTGACACGTGAAGGCTTCCAGGTCATTTTGGCAAAAGACGGTATTGATGCGCTGGAACAATTACAGTCAGTAACACCAGACGTGATGCTGGTCGATATCGAAATGCCACGCATGGATGGCTTCGATCTGACCCGCAACGTACGCAGCGATTCACGTACCAGCCATATTCCTATCATCATGATTACTTCGCGTACCGCGGATAAGCATAGGAACTATGCGAAAGAACTCGGCGTCAATGAGTACTTTGGTAAGCCTTATCGTGAGGATGATTTGTTGGGGGCGATTATGGGGTTTGTGGGTAAAGATGCGGCGGTGATAGTGTAAGTAAGCTGTAGATTTAGGTAGTCAAAAAAGCAGAGAGTGATCTCTGCTTTTTTGTTTTAACGATTAGCCTTTGATTGATCCCAAATGAATGCCATGCATGCAGAATTGCCGTGAACTAAAAGTCGTCATTCCAGCGTGCTTTTAGCTGGAATCCACCGGGCTGGCGCTCCAGTGGCGTTTGCAGCATGTCGGACATTGATTTACTGGTGTACATTTTGAATACCTGTACTCGTTGATTACGATTGCAGGCCGGTGGTAGACCGGCGGCTACTTACCTTTTTGCTTCGCCAAAAAGGTAAGCCAAAAAGGCGACCCAGGCGTAGCCGCCCCTTCGGGGTTACCATTTGTGCAGTACAAAAAATGGGAAGATCCGAAACTCGCCTGCGGCTCAAACAGCGGCTCTTCTCTTTCCATTTTCTGTACCGCACAAATGGCGTCTACACATGGGAAGTGCAAAAGTCAAAAGCAACTTCAAAATCAACAGCAACGTCAAAACCAAGGTCAAAACCAAGGTCAAAACCGCATCAACACATTGCTATCAGCACCGGTTCATCAAACCTTCCAGCGTCACTCATCCTCATCATGCGCAGCCACCTTCTTCACCACGGCATACCGCGTCAAAGTCTGCTTGCGCGCCACATCATGTTCGACGAGCGGAAATGGATAATCTTTACCTATCTTGACCCCAGCCTGTTCCAGTAACAACGGTGCAGCCTTCCACGGCGCATGAATACTGCGCTTGTCCAGTTTCGCCAGTTGCGGCAGGTAGCGTTTGATGAACTTGCCTTCGGCGTCGAATTTTTCTGACTGGGTGATGGGGTTGAAGATGCGGAAGTAAGGCTGGGCGTCGCAGCCGGAGGACGATGCCCATTGCCAGCCGCCGTTGTTGGCGGAGAGGTCGAAGTCGTTCAGGTGTTCTGCGAAATAGCCTTCGCCGCGACGCCAGTCTATGCCCAGGTCTTTGATGAGGAAGCAGGCGGTGACCATGCGCAGGCGGTTGTGCATGTAGCCGGTCTGGTTCAGTTGCAGCATGGCGGCATCGACCAGGGGGTAGCCGGTGCGGCCTTCGCACCAGGCGGCGAAATGGGCGTCAGCTTGCGGGCCTGTTTCCCACTGTATGGCATCGTAATCTGGCTTGAAGGAGCGGCTTGCCACATGCGGGTGGTGATGCAGGATCATGAAATAAAAGTCGCGCCAGACCAGTTCGGATAACCAGATTTCTGCACCGCGATTCGCAGAGATACGCATTTGCCGCACAGCTTCCTGTACCAGTTGACGTATCGATATCGTACCAAAGCGCAAATGGACTGACAGATAAGATGGCCCCTTGATTGCCGGGAAATCACGCGACTGGTCGTACAACTTCATGCGGCCAACAAAGTCTTCCAGCAAAGCCTGTGCGCCCGACATGCCAGCAGCGACAGGCATGCGGCGTTCAGCGGCCTGCGCAAAACCCATTTCGACCAGCGTCGGTATGGTTTGCGCTGAGATACTGCTTAGTTTGTGCGCATATTTTTCTATAGGGTAAGAGCGCGAATAAAAGTCGCTTCCTTCTGCATGGAATTTTTTCAGCCAGGCATTTTTGTAGGGCGTGAAAACAGAGAAGGGAGCGTTCGCCAGCGACAATACTTCAGCCTTTTCAAAAATGACCTGGTCTTTAAAACTCAGAAATGCACAATTTCGTTTTGATAATTCTTGCCTGACGGATTCGTCACGGGTCGCCGCCTGTGGTTCGTAATCATGATTGGTGAACACAGCATCCACACCAAGCTCGGCCACCAGTTGCGGTATGGCTGTTTCTGCATGGTCATAACGCACCAGCAAGCTACCGCCCATTTGCTGTAACTCTTGATCCAGTTCAATAATACTTTCGTGAATAAAGGCAACGCGCCTGTCATTTTCTGGCAAATTGTCTAATATTGTTTTATCGAATATAAAAGCACAGCAGACTTCATCACTTTGCCGCAGTGCATGATACAGGGCGGCGTGGTCAAAATTACGCAGGTCGCGGCGGAACCAGACCAGCGAACGAGGGTAATGGGCTTTATGGGCTTTATTTTCTTGCATGATCTGTCTGATAGTGTGGTCAAAACGCTTGTGGCACCTTAGCACACATCGAAAATACACGCTAAAAATGCTAAAATGTGACCATGGCGAAGCAAACAAAATCACTACATACCAATCTGCACGACGATGCAACACAGTCGGCCCCCATGACTTCCAGACATAAATTTCAGGTGAAAAGCGAAGACGATAACAATTTGGAATTGAATTTAACCAATCATTTCCTGATTGCAATGCCATCCATGATGGACCCCGTCTTTGGCGGCACGGTGATTTATCTATGCGAACACAGCCCGCGCGGCGCCATGGGCATGGTCATCAATCGCCCCATAGAGCTGACAGTGGCTGGCCTGTTTGACCGCATAGACCTGAAGCTGGAAATCATTCCTGACTCTCATCCCATAGGCAAACGCCCCGTCATCTTTGGCGGTCCGGTGCAGGATGACCGTGGCTTTGTCTTGCATACACCTGTCGGCGCGTATTCATCTTCATTAAAAGTGACTGATGAAATCGCCTTCACCACTTCACGCGATGTGCTGGAAGCCGTGGCAGCCGGTGACGGGCCCGAACAAGTCCTGATCAGTGTCGGTTATGCAGGCTGGGGTGCAGGTCAACTGGAACAGGAGATACTGGCCAATGGCTGGCTGACAGTCGCTGCTGATGCACGCATCCTGTTCGATTTGCCGCTGGAAGAACGTTTTGCCGCCGCCATCAAATTGCTGGGTATAGACCCATTGATGCTGGCAGCCGAAGCGGGGCATGCCTGATGGCTGCAAGCGAAGGTACGGTACTCGCCTTTGATTTTGGTTTAAAGCGCATAGGCGTTGCCGTTGGCAATACTTTTTTACGCCAGGCTGAAGCACTCAGCATCATCCACGCTCCTACCAATGACGGCAAATTTGCCGACATCACCAAGCTCATAGAAAAATGGCAGCCTGTGCTCTGCGTGGTGGGTTTGCCCATGCACCCCGATGGTGCCGACAATGAAATGACACAGCGCTGCAAGCGCTTTGCCAACCAGCTCAATGGTCGTTTCAATCTGCCTGCCGTGCTGGTTGATGAACGCTATTCTTCTGCCGTACTCTCAAGCTCGCG
Source organism: Undibacterium pigrum (assembly GCF_003201815.1). GTDB lineage: Bacteria > Pseudomonadota > Gammaproteobacteria > Burkholderiales > Burkholderiaceae_D > Undibacterium > Undibacterium pigrum. The sequence continues at coordinate 219,627 of NZ_QJKB01000003.1, read as the reverse complement.
TGGCGAGTTCATCGATGACGATGCGGCTGCCCTCATTCTGCAACAATATTTTGATGAAACGCCATGACTACCACAACCACTAATGCTGCCCAGCTTGATGCAGAAGCATTGTATCAGCAGCTACTGGAGCAAATCAGGCCACATGCGCTGGCACAAGACAAACTGGCCATCGTTGGCATTTACTCAGGCGGTGCCTGGATAGCTGAGCGCCTGGTGCAAGACCTGGGCTTGCCAAGTAAAGCCGGCCGCATCGATGTGTCCTTTTACCGGGACGACTATGCCGCCAAGGGCCTGCATGCCGAAGTCAAACCTACGCAAATTCCTTTCGATGTCGATGGTGCACAAATCATCCTGGTAGATGATGTGTTATATACAGGCCGCACCACTCGCGCCGCCATCAATGAATTATTTGATTATGGCCGTCCGGCCCGCATCATGCTGGCTACCCTGGTAGACCGTGGTGGCCGCGAATTGCCGGTGGCTGCTGATTTTGTAGCCCATACCGCCTCATTTGAACCCGCCGTCTCTGTCAATCTGCAACGTGCAGATGACGGCACTTTCAGCATCTCTGTCGACCATGCATAATCCCCAGCTCAATAAACACGGCGAACTCCAGCATTTGCTGACGATAGACGGCTTGCCGAAAGCCATCGTCAACCATATTCTCGATACCGCATCTTCCTTCGTCAGCGTCAGCGACAGGGAAGTCAAAAAAGTGCCACTGATGCGTGGCAAAAGCGTCTTCAATCTGTTCTTTGAAAACTCTACCCGCACGCGCACGACGTTCGAGATCGCCTCCAAGCGTTTGTCGGCAGATGTCATCAATCTCAATATCGCCGCGTCCAGTACCAGCAAGGGTGAATCCCTGCTCGACACCATCGATAATCTGGCAGCCATGCATGCCGACATGTTTGTCGTGCGTCATGCCACTTCAGGTGCACCTTTCCTGATTGCCAAGCATCTGAACGACACCAAACAGCACCATGTACACGTGGTAAATGCCGGTGATGGCCGCCATGCTCACCCCACCCAGGGTTTGCTGGACATGTACACCATACGCCACTACAAAAAAGACTTCACCAACCTGACAGTCGCCATTGTCGGTGACGTTTTGCACAGTCGCGTCGCCCGTTCCGATATCCATGCATTGACCATGCTGGGTGTGCCGGAAGTACGCGTGATAGGCCCACGTACTCTGCTGCCAGGAGGCCTGGAGCAAATGGGTGTAAGGGTATTCAATAATATGAATGAAGGCCTCAAGGGTGTCGACGTCATCATCATGCTGCGCTTGCAAAATGAACGCATGAGCGGTGCCTTGCTACCTTCTGCACAAGAATATTTCAAGAGCTATGGTCTGACACCAGAACGTCTGGCGCTGGCAAAACCAGACGCCATCGTCATGCACCCCGGCCCCATGAACCGTGGTGTGGAAATTGATTCTGCCGTGGCCGATGGTCCGCAGGCAGTGATACTGCCGCAAGTGACTTTCGGTATCGCCGTGCGCATGGCTGTCATGAGCATCGTTGCAGGCAACAGCGGCGGGGTATGAGGAGAATATGAAGATACATATTAAAAATGGCCGCGTGATCGATCCGGCAAGTGCTACCGACGCAGTGCAGGACGTGTTTATCGCTGCCGGCAAGATCGTCGCCCTGGGCCAGGCACCAGCCGACTTTGTCGCCAATAAAACTGTTGATGCCACAGGCCTGATCGTCACCGCTGGCCTGGTGGACCTCAGCGCCCGCCTGCGTGAGCCTGGCTTTGAATACAAGGCCACGCTGGAATCTGAATTGCAGGCCGCCATGCGCGGCGGCGTTACCAGCCTGGTGTGCCCGCCAGATACTGACCCTGTGCTGGATGAATCAGGCCTGGTAGAAATGCTCAAGCAAAGAGCTCGCATGCAAAACAAGGCCCACGTTTATCCGCTGGGTGCATTGACAGTCGGTCTGAAGGGCGAGTCCCTGACTGAGATGGCCGAGCTGACAGAGGCTGGCTGCATAGGTTTCTCTCAGGCTGAAGAGACCATCGCCAATACCAACACCCTGCAAAGGGCGCTGGATTACGCAGCCACCTTTGGTTTCACCGTCTGGCTGCGTCCTCAAGATGCCTACATAGGCAAGGGTGGTGTTGCCCATAGTGGCCCATTGGCTTCGCGCCTGGGCTTGTCTGGCGTTCCTGTCATGGCTGAGACAATAGCCCTGCATACCCTGTTTGAACTCATGCGCGCCACCGGTGCCAAAGTACATCTGTGCCGCATCTCTTCTGCCGCTGGACTGGATTTGATACGCAAAGCCAAGAAAGAAGGCTTGCCGCTGACCTGCGACGTCGGTGCTCATCATGTGCATCTGACTGATGCCGACATTGGTTACTTCGATTCCAATGCCCGCCTGACTCCACCTCTGCGCAGCCAGCGTGACCGTGATGCCATCTCTGCGGCACTGAAAGACGGCACCATCGATGCGATATGCTCAGACCATACCCCGGTCGATGACGACGAAAAATTGCTGCCCTTTGCTGAGGCATCACCTGGCGCCACCGGCCTGGAATTGCTATTGTCACTGGCACTGAAATGGGCAGAAGACAGCCGTGGTGATGTCAGCCTGAGTTTGGCCCTGTCCAGGATCAGCCAGCATGCCGCCAAAGTGGCAGGCCTGCCAGCCGGGCAAATCGCGGTTGGCCAGGCAGCCGATATCTGCATCTTTGATCCTGCCACACGCTGGAAGGTAGAAGCCAAAGCCCTCGCCAGCCAGGGCAAACACACACCTTTCCTGGGTTATGAATTGCCGGGCGTGGTCAGGGCGACGATAGTGTCGGGGCATATTGCGTTTGATACCTTGCATTGAATCCAGTCTGACCTGACTGAATTCTTGAAAATGATTTAAAGCATTATTGGGTAATAAAATGGTTTGCTGGGAGTATGGGTCACCGTACTCCCGTTTGTTTTATTGCGATTTGAAATTTTTATCTTAGCCTTTGTGGGTATGGGTGTTTGGGCATGATCGTTTGGCATTTTTTCCGGATATTTCTCCATCTCACGGCAGGTCTGCTGACTTGCGCCGTGATCTTTCCGTTTTCTTCCGATGCCAGGCGTGACGAACTGGTTCGCCGCTGGTCGGTCAAGTTGCTGGCCATCTGTACTGTGGATGTGACTTTCAAGGATAAAAGCGGAGGGGCGGTAAATGCGTCGGCGATGATAGTCTCCAACCATGTGTCATGGCTGGATATTTTTGTCATTAATACCCTGCACCCCTGTCATTTTGTTGCCAAGTCAGATATCCGCAACTGGCCTTTACTGGGCTGGTTATGTGAAAAGGCGGGCACGATTTTCCTGGTGCGTGGGAGGCAGCGCGATGTGCGCCGTATTTATGAAGGCCTGGTACATCAGATAGAAGCAGGCAAGCGCATTGCGTTTTTCCCTGAGGGTACGACAGCAGCACAAGGTAATCTGCTGGCTTTTCACGCCAACCTGTTTGAAGCGGCAATAGAAGCACATGTACCCGTGCAACCCTTTGTTGTGCGCTACCTTGATGCGCAGGGGCAGTTCCATGCAGCGGCTGATTTTATCGGTGACATGACTTTCGCAGAGAGCATGCGCATCATCTTGCTGGCACCACGCATGACGGCAGAACTGGTACGCCTGCCTGCCATTCCTACCGAAGGTGCGCATAGAAGAGACGTGGCGAAGCTGGCGCGTGAGTCTATCGTGAAAGAGTTGGGGATTTAGTTAGCGTTACTCTTTGATCCAGCATATGGCACATTCTAGACATGCTGGGCAAAGTCTGTAAGTCAGTGCGCAAGACTCGCCTGGTTTTTCAGGCAGCAATCCCAAGCTGGCGCGCAGTGACCAGAGCCTGAATTCGGTTTTTTACTTTCAGAGTCCGGAAGATCAGGGATATATGCATTTTCACCGTGGTTTCGGCCAGTCCCATGCGCAGGCACATTTCCTTATTGGATAATCCCTGACCAAGAAATCTCATGATTTCGCTTTGCCTGGTGGTAAAAGAAATAAGCGCATGTGAGCTTGCTTCAGGTCTGGCATCACAAGTAATCCATTCTGCAGGGCATGGGGCATTACTTAAAATTTTGTCGATCAGACCAGCGATGGTCGTGCCGGAAACACTTTTTGAAATAACCAGCCTGACACCCGCACGCAAGGCGGCGGTGATCACTTGCCTGTCCTGGCAGGCTGAAATGACGATCACAGGCGTTTCTGGCCAATACTTCCGGACGCATCTGACGGCATCTACCCCTTTCAATCCCGGCAAATTCAGATCAATTAAAATTATTTTCAATTGTTCTATCCGGGCTGTCCAATTGCTGACTTCTTCTATTGAGGCTGTCGCCAGTATCTGCTCTTTTTTAAAAGTCGTCTGCATGAAATTTGACAGCGCGTCCCGGTAGATAGGGTGATCTTCTATGATAAGTGCTGATACTTGCATGGTATTCATTCCTGGTAAAGTGCTTACCAGGAATGGTAGTCTATAGACCCGACTCCACAGTCAAGTACTTTAATAAAGGAAAAAATTGTGTTTAGTATAGATATACCCCTTATTTTTGCTAACGATGCACCACTGATTTTGGCGCAGCAAAATAACTCTGTCGACAATGTTGGTGGTAGAGGTAATATTTTTGAAGTGACTAAATCGACGAGAAAAAAAACTACAATATTTACATTTTGTCGTGATATGTATAATCACCCGATTGGAGAGCCACAAAATGAAAAGGAAGTAGAAAGTATTTCTGCCACCAATTTTTTCTCGCCTTCAACTTCAGACGTTATCAAATTACTTGGAGCAAAAAAAGGTGACTTGATTGAAGTCGCTATATTAGAAAAACCGAAGCATGGCAATTTATACCCAATACTGGTTATCAGGCAAGTTTGGGGTTATCTTTCAGAAGATAATTATGTTGGACAAGATAGGGTCGTTTTTTCGGTCACACATAAAGATAAAAAAATAATAGTTATTGTCAATTTACTTGTGACCGAAAATACAGGAGAAGAGTTTCAGTATTGCGCAGATGAGAAATTTAAACCTTTTAGTCAGTATGAACAATTGTTGATATGGGAAAGTAATTCGTTATTTGACTTGCCCAATTTTTGGCAAACACGATTGTCTTTCAATAGGCTTGTTGCTAAACAGGATTGATTAAAAATTTCCCAGTCAAACATCTGGAAATTGTTACCCCGGTTTTTGCTGTTGCGGGCAATCTATCTGCACGATTTCTCTATCTTCAAGCGCGACGGTAGTCAGCTTGCCACCCCAGACGCAGCCGGTATCAAGGCTGATCAGATTGTTGCGCAAGATCAGACCCAGGGTTGACCAGTGACCAAATACGACAGTGGTTTTTTCACTGGCACGTGACAGATCAAACCAGGGTGCAAAGCCTTCTGGCGCGTTGCTCAGTCCATCCTTGCTGTCAAAGTCCATGACACCATCTGCGCTGCAAAAACGCATGCGTGTCAGCGCATTGATGATGCAGCGTGATCTGTCATAGCCTTGCAAGTCATCACGCCATTGTGCCGGGGTGTTGCCATACATGTGACGCAATAAATCTAGCCAGTCTTCACTGCGCAGCTGTGTCTCTACTTCATGCGCCAGCTTGATGGTTTGCTTTGCTGACCATTGCGGGAATATGCCAGCATGCACCAGCAAATGCTGATGCTGCAAAATCGCCATGGGTCTGTGCCGCAACCAGTCCAGCAATTCGTCGCGGTCTGGTGCTTGCAGGATATCGTCGAGGGTATCGCTGCGACTTGCTTTGCGTATGCCATAGGCAACGGCCAGCAAATGCAGGTCATGGTTGCCAAGCACGGATTCTGCCCTGCCAGCGATTTGCAAATCACGTATCAGACGCAGGCTCGCCAGCGACAGGGGGCCACGATTGACGAGGTCGCCAGCAAACAAATATTGTGCATCTGGTTCGGTCTGCTCTATCTTGTCGAGCAGGCTTTGTAATTGTTCCGCACAGCCCTGTATATCACCGATGAAATAAGTTTTTGCCATTGCCGTCTCAGGCTTCGCCGCCCAGGCGTTTGGCTTCTGCACGGCTGATCAGGGCGTGTTGCTTTTGCTCTTCGCGTACACTGGCCGTGATCATGGTAGGCCAGCCTATCAGATGCTGTTCTGCGATTTCAGCAAGAGCGCGCATCCATGCCGGTGATTCATTCAGACAGGGGATGTAATTGAATTCCTTGCCCCCTGCCTTGAGAAAATCAGCTCTTACTTCCATGGAGATTTCTTCCAGGGTTTCGAGGCAATCAGCGATAAAGCCAGGGCAGACAACATCCAGACGCTTCACACCTTCTTTGGCCAGCTTGATGACGGTTGGTGCAGTGTAAGGCTGCAGCCACTCAGCACGGCCCAGGCGCGACTGGAAGGACACGACATAATCATCTTTGCCCAAGCCCAGCCTGTCTGCCAGCAGTCGGGCTGTTTTATAGCATTCGCAGTGATAGGCGTCGCCGCGTAGCAAGAAAGCTTTAGGCAGGCCATGAAAACTCATCACCAGTTTTTCTGGCCTGCCATGGGTTTGCCAGTGATTCATGATGGATAATTTCAAGGCCTGTATATAGCCATCATTGTCATGATAATTCTTGACGAAGCGTAGTTCAGGCATGTTTCTGACTTGCTGATAATGCTGGGCTATCGCATCAAAATTGGAGGCGGTAGTCGTCGCAGAATATTGCGGATAGGCAGGCAAGATCAATATGCGCTCACAACCATCCTGCTTGAGCTTTTGCAAGACGTCGGGGATGGATGGTGAGCCGTAGCGCATGGCATAGGCAACCTGTACCTCATGGCCGCGCTCACCCAGATAACCCTTCAGCAAGGATGCCTGTTTCTGCGTGTGTATCTTCAATGGCGAGCCATCCTTGGTCCAGACGGAAGCGTATTTTTTTGCCGACTGGCCAGAACGAAAAGGCAAAATAACACCATGCAAAATCAGCCACCAGATCGGGCGCGGGACTTCGACCACGCGCCTGTCCCATAAAAATTGCTTGAGATAGCGGCGTACTGCTGATGTAGTGGGCGCATCGGGTGTGCCCAGGTTGATCAGCACGACGGCAGTCTTGGCGATCTTGCCGTGGGAGTATTCAGGTTCTTTGAGGAAGCGCATTTTATTTTTTCTTAAGAAGCCAGCAGTTCTCTGGCATGTTTGCGTGTAGTCGCCGTAATTTCTATGCCACCCAGCATGCGGGCGATTTCTTCCACTCTTTGTTTATTATCAAGTGCTTCTATCTGTGACACGGTCTTGCCATTCTGGCTGGCCTTGCTGACCTGGAAGTGCTGGTTGGCCTGGCTGGCCACTTGTGGTAAATGCGTCACGCACAAGACTTGCCTGTCTTGCCCAAGTCGTTTCAGCAAGCGTCCAACCACTTCGGCCACACCACCACCTATGCCGCTATCTACTTCATCAAAGATAAGGGTAGGGGTGGCAGTAGCGCAAGAGGTGATGACAGAAATCGCCAGCGAGATACGTGCGAGTTCACCACCAGATGCAACTTTGGCCAGCGGCCTTGCCTGCACACCTGCATGACCTGCGACCAGAAACTCTACTTGCTCCAGGCCATAGGCTGCTGGCTCTACCGGATTCAAGGTGACCGAGAAACTACCGCCACCCATGCTCAGGTCTTGCATTGCTGTGGTGACTGCTGCGCCCAGGTCCCTGGCAATTTTTTGTCTGGCCTTGCTGAGCTTTTCTGCGGTTTGCAGGTAAGCCAACCTGGCTTTTTCTTCCTGTGCTTTCAGGGCATCCATGTCGGTGGCATTGGATAGTTGCGCCAACTGGGCTGACAGGGTGGCAAATTCTTCATGCAGTTTTTCTGGTGCGACATGAAAACGTCGCGCTGTGGTGTGTATCGCTTCTACACGGTTTTCCACTACGCGAAGGCGGGTTGGATCAAGCTCGGTACGGCTCAGGTAAACATTGAGTGCATAAGTGGTTTCCTGCAAATTGATGCAGGCAGATTCCAGCGCGTCAGTGACAGGTTTCAGCGCCGCATCATAATCAAGCAGCTTCAAGAGTTTTTGCTGGATGGTCGTCAGTTGCGACAAGACTGGATGCTCGGATTCCGAAATCAGGGCCGCCGCTTCCTGCCCAGCTTCCAAAAGACTGGCTGCATGGGCCAGGCGGGTATGTTCCTGACTGATGCTTTCCCATTCACCAGGTTTGATTTGCAGTTTGTCGAGTTCACCCACTTGCCATTCCAGGCGCTCACGCTCTTGCAAAACGCTCTTGGCATTGGTTTCAAATTCTTCGCGTTGCTTGCTGATATTGCGCCAGGCGCGGTAGCGCAAGCCTACTTCAGTAACTTGCTCTTGCAAGCCACCCTGCATGTCCAGCAAATCGCGCTGCGCTTCGGTTTTCAATAGAGACTGATGTGCATGCTGGCCGTGGATATCCACCAGCATGTCACCAATTTCGCGCAATTGTCCGGCGGTTGCGGTGATGCCGTTGATCCAGGCCTTGGAACGTCCGGCATTATCGATGGTACGGCGCAAGATCAATGGCTGATCCTGGTCAAAGAATTCATGTTCCTGCAACCAGGCAGAGAGGCTGTCATTCACGGCGAATTCTGCACTGATATCAGTTTTGCTGGCGGATTCGCGCACCATGCTGGCGTCGCCACGACCACCCAGGGCCAGTGTCAGGGCATCAATCAGGATGGACTTGCCGGCACCGGTTTCTCCGGTCAGCACACTGAAGCCGGAAGAAAATTCAAGTTCCAGCGTATCAACAATGACAAAATCTCGTATGGCAAGCGTGCGCAACATAATGGGCAGACATGAAGGAATTTGTTAAGAAAACAGGGCTAGCCAGAGTGAGCTGGCATAGCTAAAATCGCTATTCTAGCAACAGCCTGTGACTTCTGTGTTCGTAAGAGTGGACAGGCTAAACTTAATTCAGCGCACCCTCTACGGAAGGATATTCATTCCAGTGCAGTTTCTCGCGCAAGGTGTTGTAATAATTCCAGCCCGGAGGATGCAGGAAAGTCACCGTATGGGCAGAACGGTTGACGATAATCCTGTCCTGATGCTGCAGGCTGGCAAAATTTTGCATATCAAAATTCAGGCTGATATCGCGTCCGGCGACGATGGTGATGACGATTTCGCTACTGTCTGGCAAAACGATAGGGCGGTTCGACAAGGCATGCGGGGCAATTGGCACCATTGCAATACCTGACAGACTGGGGTGTAGCAGGGGACCGCCAGCAGAAAGCGCATAGGCCGTAGAACCGGTAGGCGTAGAAACGATAAGACCGTCAGAGCGCTGGTTGTACATGAAATGCCCATCTACCTCGACGCGCAATTCCACCATGCCTGAGCCTGCGCCACGCGATACCACGATGTCATTGAATGCCACACCACTGAAAATCTGGTTGCCATCACGGGTAACGATGGCCTGTAGCAAGCTGCGGCGCTCGGACACATAATTGCCGTCCAGCATTTCCGTAATGACAGGGATCATGCGGTCAAGCGCAATATCGGTGATAAAGCCCAGCCTGCCCTGATTGATACCTATCAGCGGGATATTGTAGGGTGCCAGTTGCCGGGCTATGCCCAACATGGTGCCGTCGCCACCGACCACAATGGCAACATCAGCCAGCTTGCCTATCTCAGGCACGGGCATGCTGCTGAATTCGCTTAGTTGCAGGTATTGGGCTGTCTCTGCCTCGATGACGACACGATGTCCTGCGGTAGCAAGAAAATTGGCCAGTTCGTTAATCGAGTCGGCAATGCCAGCCGCATTAGATTTTCCAACAAGTGCAATGGTTTTTGCCTGTACTGTCATAAACAAGGGTAGGGTGACATGATGGCTAAGATTAGAACATAATTAGGGCATCTATGAATGGAATGAGTGCTCTTTATGGCAATTAAAGCAGTTTTGCTGGATCTGGATGATACTTTGTGGCCGGTTGCACCGGTAATTCGCCACGCTGAATCAGTATTGCAACAATGGATGCATGAACATGCGCCTGTCGTGGCGCAAAATTACAATCCAGAAAAATTGCGTGAACGCAGGAATGTGCTGGTGTCCAGTGACCCGCGTTTTCAATACGACTTATGGTCTTTGCGCCATACTTTACTGAGCCAGGTGTTTGATGAGCATGGCGTTGCAGCCGAAAAAGCCGATCAGGCCATGGCTGTGTTTGCTGATGCCAGAAACAAAGTGGATTTGTATGCCGATGTCAAACCAGCTTTGCAGGTTTTGCAGGATAAACTGACTCTGGGTACAGTCTCGAATGGTTTTGCCGATTTGCAGGCAATCGGCCTGGCCCACCATTTCAAGGTGTCTATCGCGGCATTTCGCTTTGGTTGCGGCAAGCCTGATCCCAGGATCTTCCTGGCGGCCTGTCAGGAACTCGGTCTCGCACCGCAAGATGTCTTGTATGTAGGGGACGACTTATTGCTGGATGTGCAAGGTGCGCAACAGGCGGGTCTGAAAGGTGCCTGGATGAACCGCCAGGGTTTAAAAATTGAAGATGAACGCCATTTGCATATCAAGCCGGACGCCGAATTTGCCAATCTGCATGATTTGGCTCTATGGCTATGAATTTTTCTATGTCCATGTCAGTCATGAACGCATAAAATGAAACCATGCAACTAGATATCCGCGCACAAACTTTATTAAAAGCCCTGGTCGAGCGTTATATCGCTGACGGCCAGCCTGTGGGTTCCCGTGCCTTGTCAAAAATATCCGGCCTGGAATTATCGCCTGCGACGATACGCAATGTCATGGCTGACCTCGAAGAAATGGGCTTTGTCGCCAGCCCGCATACTTCTGCTGGCCGTATTCCCACGCCCAGAGGTTATCGCGTTTTCGTCGATAAATTGCTGACGGTGCAAGATATAAATGGCAGCGAAATGGATACACGTCTGCACTCCAGCCTGCAGTCCAATATGAATGCGCAATCTCCGCAAAAACTGATTACCAATGCGGCGCAAATTTTGTCGTCCCTGTCACAATTTGCCGGAGTTGTCGTCACGCCGCGTACTGAGTCGATTTTCCAGCAGGTGGAGTTCTTGCGTCTGTCAGAAAAGCGCATTCTGCTGGTTGTCGTGGCGCCTGGCGGCGAGGTCCATAATCGTCTGTTACTGACGGATGTTGATTACACACCCGCACAACTGGTGCAGGCCGCCAATTATTTGAACCAGAATTTTGGTGGTCTGAGCTTTACTGATGCACGTTCGCGTATCAATGGCGAATTGCGGCAATTGCAAAATGACATGACCAGGCTTATGCAAGCCGCCGTCGAGGCTGGCAGCAATGCCATGGATGAGGACAATGATGAGGTAGTTATTTCAGGCGAGCGCAATTTGCTGAACGTGCAGGATTTGTCATCCAATATGGGATCATTGCGCAAATTGTTTGATATGTTCGAGCAAAAAAACAGCCTCATGCAATTGCTGGATGTCTCCAGCAAGGCGACCGGCGTGCAAATCTTCATAGGCGGGGAGTCGCAACTGGTGCCCATGGAAGAAATGAGCATAGTCACAGCACCTTATGAGGTAAACGGCAAGATCGTGGGCACCCTGGGCGTCATAGGCCCAACCCGCATGGCCTATGAAAGAGTGATACCCATCGTGGACATCACTGCAAAATTATTATCTAATGCATTAAGCCAGTAGAGTAGAGTGTAAACCAGAGAAACAGCTAATCAAATATTGACGCTAATACAGGGTTGCCATGGACAAGAAAAACGTAAAGATTTTATTGGTTGATGACAATGATGTGACCCGCGAGGTGCTCAGGGTCATACTGCGCAACGAGGGTTATAACGTCGTTGGCGAAGCCACTGATGGCGGTACTGGTCTGGAACTGGCATTAAAACTCAAGCCCGATCTGATCTTGCTGGATATCGTCATGCCCAAGATCAGTGGCACTGAAATTTTACCGCGCATCAGGGAGTTGTTGCCAGATGCCAGGGTGCTGATGGTCACTGCCAATAAAGATCAGGAAACCATCACCGAGGTAGTCAAGAATGGCATACATGGCTATATCCTCAAGCCATTCAATGCGCAAAAGATCATAGGTACCGTGGAAGCTGTGGTAGCCAAGATCAATAAGTAGATGCTGAAATAATAATGGGAACCTGGGGTACCGGCCTGTATGCCGACGATACGTGTTGTGATGTCAGAGATGATTATGTGCAAGCTTTGAAGTCAGGCATGCCGGATGACGAGGCTTATAGATACATACTGCAAAGACATTCCTTTGTTTTGGATGACCCTGAGTTTTCTTACATGGTGTATTTTCCACTCGCAGAGACTACCTGGAAATACGGGCGTCTGAATGAAGAGTTGCGTAGCATAGCCTTGGCGTTGTTGAAACAATTAGAGGATTGCTCATCTTGGGGTGCTGGAGCCAAGGCGCGCAAAAAAGTCCAGCAGGCTCTCGAAGAAAAGTTGCTTACGCCACAGCCAGAACGGAAGCTGGTTAAATTTGTTCCAGTAAAGCCCAGGAAAATACGAACGACTGCAGAAGTCGGATCTGTTTTTTTGATCGCATTGCCAAACGGCAATAAGGCTGCACTCGTGCTGGTGGGTTTCCTTGAGCTTGAAAAAAGTACAGACCCGGTATTTTCAGCATTATGCTGGCAAGGTGAGGATAATCCAAGCCGAGAGGAGCTTGAACCATTGACTTTGCATACCGTCGCTTTCGAGTCCGGACTTGGTGCCATGCCCCATGTGGGCATAATACCCCGCGATGAACGCAAGAGTATTATGTCTGATTTGCAATTTTTGGATTACCTCAGTTTTCCAGGCCTGCCTTTTTCACCAAGAAATGTTGTATTTACTGGGCTGGGACGCATTGCTCAAGATATACAGACATTTATCGACATACATGCCAAGCCCTAACCCCCTCCAGCTGGCGCTGTTGTTTTGCCGGAGGGATTGAGGAATTAGCTGTTTTTATGCTCACAATTAGGCTTGGTGCAATTGCCATAAATGGCCAGCGCATGCTCGGCAATCTTGAAGCCGCGATCCAGGGCCACAGTTTGCTGGCGTTGTTCTATCTCTTCATCAAAGAATTCTTCCACCCGGCCACAGTCCAGGCAAACCAGATGGTCATGGTGTGAGCCTTCATTCAGTTCAAAAATGGCCTTGCCAGTCTCGAAATGATTGCGGTGTAGCAAGCCGGCTTGCTCAAACTGGGTCAGCACGCGGTACACTGTTGCCAGGCCGACATCCATATTTTCATTGAGCAGGATCTTATACACGTCTTCTGCTGTCAGATGACGAACCTTGCTGTTCTGGAAGATTTCCAGGATTTTCAGACGGGGCAGAGTGGCTTTCAGACCGCTGGCCTTGAGGTTGGGGGTGCTGTTTGTCATGTTTTCGATCAAAAAATTGCTATCTGCTTTATGATATCGGGTTTTAGGGCTTGTTGCTCAATTAAGAGGTTATCTATGCAACTGTTGTTTTCAAAAGTAACACGGAAGAAGATGAGCCGCGTAGCGGGCCTGGCTTTGCTGACGTCTCTGACTGCAGCATGTACGTCTCCACTGGGTATCCTGTCATCTGCTGACAAGACCTCAGTATATGCAACTTCAGGCACGCCGAGTGGTACAGATGGTGCCCAGGTGGTACAGCCTACAGGTTTTGCCAAGGTATTGGCGTTTGTTTCACCTTATCGCGTCTCCATACAGCAAGGTAACTTCGTTTCCCAGGAAATGATTGCGCAATTAAAAGAAGGCATGACACGTGAGCAAGTGCGATTCGTACTGGGTACGGCCTTGCTGACCGATATGTTTCATGAAGACCGCTGGGATTACCCTTTCCGTCTGACCAAGCCAAATGGTGAGCGCATTACCAGCCGGGTTTCTGTGTATTTTAAAAACGGTACAGTTGCCAAGTTTGAAGGTGGTAATTTACCAACAGAAAAAGAATACCTGGCACGCATTACCGAATCTGCCCTGGGCTTGAACCGAGTGCAATCGATAGTGGAAACCGACGCTCCCAAGAAAAAATAGAAATAAATCATCATGACTGCACTGAAAATTGCCGTGGCCGGCGCTTCTGGCCGTATGGGTAAAATGCTGGTCGAAGCCATCAGCAATGCCGATGATATGGTGCTGGTGGGCGCGCTTGACGTGCCAGCTTCGCCTGCCTTGGGTACAGATGCTGCTGCCAGTCTGGGTAAGCCAGCTGGTGTCAGTATTACTGCTGATCTGGCGACAGGTCTGGCGAACGCCAGTTATCTCATTGATTTCACGCGCCCTGAAGGCACGCTCAAGCACCTGGAATATTGTGCTGCCCATGGCATCAAGATGATCATAGGCACGACAGGTTTTGATGAGGCAGGCAAGGCAGCAATTGCAGCAGCGGCTGAAAAAACTGCCATCGTATTTGCGCCGAATATGAGCGTAGGTGTGAATGTCACCTTGAAGTTGCTGGAAATGGCAGCAAAAAGCTTCGCCGAGGGTTATGACATCGAGATCGTCGAGGCCCATCACCGTTTCAAGGTGGATGCTCCTTCTGGTACAGCCCTGAAAATGGGTGAAGTCATCGCCGATGCCCTGGGTCGTGACCTTAATGAAGTCGGTGTGTTTGCCCGTGAAGGCGTGACAGGCGAGCGCGACCCGTCTTCCATCGGTTTTGCCACTATCCGTGGCGGCGATATTGTTGGCGACCATACGGTCTTGTTTGCCGGTATTGGCGAACGCGTAGAAATCAGCCATAAATCATCCAGCCGTGTGACTTATGCCCATGGCAGCCTGCGTGCCGCACGTTTCCTCGAAGGCAAGTCTGTGGGCTTGTTTGATATGTATGATGTGCTGGGCTTGCGTTAATCTGCCTGTTTCATCTGCATAATATCTACTTGGCACATACATGAATTCTGCAATTGCACATTACTGGGAACAGGCCGATGCCATGGGGCATCTGGTCGGCTGGCTATTATTGCTGATGTCCGTACTTAGCTGGACGCTGATTTTGATGAAGGCCTGGAGTTTCTGGCGCATCCGTAAAGCTGCTCCTGCCTTGCGCAATTTCTGGCGCGCTCCCAGTCTGGCAGATGCCTTGTCGTCCCTGCGCCAGGCAGATCAGTCCAAAGTATTTATTTCATTGGCAGATGCAGCACACGCAGCCAGCGATACGGCACAGCGCAGTGCCACCTTGTCTGCCAATGCAGGTCTTAGCGAAATCCTGACGCGCAGTCTGCGCCAGGAATTGCAGGGTTTGACGGTCAAGCTGGAAACCGGCCTTAGCTTTCTAGCCTCAGTTGGTGCAACTGCACCTTTTGTAGGTTTGCTGGGTACGGTATGGGGCATTTACCGCGCTTTGACGGCTATTTCTTCGAATGGCGTCGTACAAATTGACCAACTGGCCGGGCCTGTGGGTGAAGCCTTGATCATGACGGCCCTGGGTTTGCTGGTAGCGATACCTGCGGTGCTGGCTTATAACGGTTTCAACCGCATCAACCGCATTACCCTCGCTGAACTTGATGGATTTGCCTTTGACTTGCATGCTCATATGAGCAAGTCCTGACATTAATATTAATAGATAACATTCGAGATGACATTCGGTCAATTTCATGCGCCGCGCGAATCTTCATCCCGCCCTTTGACTTCCATGGCGGACATCAATGTCACACCCATGGTGGATGTCATGCTGGTCTTGCTGGTTATCTTCATCATCGCAGCACCTTTCATGACCCATGCGGTCAAGCTGGACTTGCCACAGGCGCAATCTGAAGCCGCGCCAGAACAAGCAGATACTGTAAGTATCTCATTTGACGCCGATGGCATCCTTTACTGGAATAACCAGGTTCTCGCCATGACGGAGCTGGAGGCTAAACTGGCTGTACAGGCAAAAAAGAACAAGCAGGCCGAAATACAGTTGCGCGCCGACAAGGCTACCCGCTATGAAATTATCGCCAAGGTCATGGCGGCGGCCCAATCCCAGGGGCTGGCAAAGATTTCTTTCGTCACTGACAGCAAGCAAGCTAAAAAACCTTGATGGCCTGCCTGTTTTAAAAGTCGGCAAGCTTCCCATAATTCGTCCTGACAGCCTTGGCCAGCAAGGCTTTCCTCAATAATGTGGCTGAACCAGTTATAATCAAAGGTTCTGAGTCATTTTCGCTTCCACTTCTGCTTACGCCATGCAAGAAAAATACACGCCCTCTGACGTCGAACAATCGGCGCAATCCCATTGGAAAAAGATCGATGCCTATACGGCAGTAGAAAATAATCCACGTTTCCCTAAAGGCAAGTACTACGCTTGCTCCATGCTGCCTTATCCTTCCGGCAAGCTGCACATGGGCCACGTGCGCAATTACACGATCAACGACATGCTGGCACGCCAGCTGCGCATGAAGGGCTATAACGTCCTCATGCCCATGGGTTGGGATGCCTTTGGCCTGCCTGCAGAAAATGCGGCGATTGCCTATAAAAAGTCGCCAGCAGAATGGACTTACGCCAACATCGAAGACATGAAGTCGCAAATGCAGCCCCTGGGCCTGGCATTTGACTGGACCCGTGAAGTTGCAACTTGTGATCCTGACTACTATCGCTGGAACCAGTGGCTGTTCCTGAAGATGCTGGAAAAAGGCGTCGCCTACAAAAAAACCCAGGTCGTGAACTGGGACCCTATCGATCAAACCGTGCTGGCGAATGAGCAGGTCATCGATGGCCGTGGCTGGCGCTCTGGCGCCCTGGTAGAAAAACGCGAAATCCCTGGCTACTACTTTGGCATCACCCAATATGCAGACGAGTTGCTGAACAGCATCGATGATCTGGATGGCTGGCCTGAGCAAGTACGTACCATGCAACGTAACTGGATAGGCAAGAGCGAAGGCGTGCGCTTTGCTTTCCCGCACGAGATCAAAGATGAAACCGGCACACTGGTACAAGACGGCAAGATGTATGTGTTCACTACCCGTCCTGACACCATCATGGGTGTGACTTTCTGCGCAGTAGCGGCAGAGCACCCTATCGCCACGCTGGCTGCAAAGAATAATGCCACACTGGCAGCCTTCATCGAAGTCTGTAAAGCAGGTGGCACCACAGAAGCCGAAATGGCCACCAAGGAAAAAGAGGGCATGCCTACTGGCTTGTTCGTTACTCATCCTCTGACTGGCGAGCAGGTAGAAGTCTGGGTTGGTAATTATGTACTCATGACGTATGGCGATGGCGCCGTCATGGGCGTGCCTGCGCATGATGAACGCGATTTCGCGTTCGCGAAAAAATACAATATTGCTATCAAGCAGGTCGTGGCGATTGAAGGCGAAAGCTTCACGACGGATGCATGGGCAGAATCCTATGGCGACAAGCAGCGTGGCCTTACTGTTAACTCTGGCAAATATGATGGTCTGACTTTCAAGGCCACGGTTGATGCCGTGGCAAATGACCTGGTAGCCAAAGGCCTGGGCGAAAAGAAAACCACCTGGCGCTTGCGTGACTGGGGTATCTCCCGTCAGCGTTACTGGGGTACACCTATCCCTATCATCCACTGCGACAGCTGTGGTGACGTGCCTGTGCCGTATGAAGACTTGCCAGTCGTATTGCCTACCGACTGCATCCCTGACGGTTCTGGTAACCCATTGAAGCACCGTGAAGATTTCCTGAATGTGCCTTGCCCTAAATGCGGCAGCCCGGCACACCGTGAAACTGACACCATGGATACCTTCGTTGATTCCAGCTGGTATTTCATGCGTTATACCTGCCCAGATGCGACTACCATGGTTGACGAGCGCAATGATTACTGGATGGCGATGGACCAGTACATCGGTGGCGTCGAACATGCGGTGTTGCATTTGTTGTATGCACGTTTCTGGACCAAGGCCATGCGTGACCTGGGCCTGGTCAAGATAGACGAACCTTTCAAGAACCTGTTCACCCAGGGCATGCTGCTCAATGAGTCTTACTATCGTGAAGATGCCAGCGGCAAGAAAATCTGGTTCTATCCGAATGAAATCGAAGTCCAGCATGATGACAAGGGACGTCCAGTTTCTGCATCGCTGAAAAGCGATGGCCAGCCTGTGCAAATGGGCGGCATAGAAAAGATGTCCAAGTCCAAGAACAATGTGGTTGAACCGAAAGACATTATCGAGCAGTTCGGTGCTGATACGGCACGCCTGTTCACCATGTTTGCCGGTCCTCCAGATCAAAGTGCGGCATGGAGTAACAGTGGTGTAGAAGGTGCATCACGTTACCTGCGTCGTTTGTGGGCTTCTGCATTGAAATTGTCCGGCACGATTGCTAACGGTACAGCTGCACCAGCCAACTATGCCAATGACGTCAAAGCCTTGCGCCGTGAAGTACATCTGACGCTGAAGCAGATCGATGCTGATTACGATAGACTGCAATACAACACCGTTGTCTCTGGCGCGATGAAGTTGCTCAATACCATAGAGTCCTTCAAGTCTGAAGCCGAAGGCAGTGCTGCAGCTTTGCGCGAAGCGTTCAGCATCTTGCTGCGTGGCCTGTATCCGGTATGCCCGCACATCACTCATGCCTTGTGGCAGGAACTGGGCCTGGCGACAGAACTTGGTGAAATCATTGATGCACCATGGCCGCTGGTGGATGAGGCTGCATTGGTACAGGATGAAATCGAACTCATGGTACAAGTCAACGGCAAACTGCGCGGCAGCATCAAGGTCGCCAAGGATGCCGACAAGGCCACTATAGAAGCGACTGCACTGGCCAATGAAAGCGTGCAAAAGTTCATGGAAGGCGCAGCCAAGAAAATCATCATCGTGCCTGGCAAGTTGGTGAATATCGTCGCCTGATTGTTTAATAGATATACCAGTAACGGGGAAAAACCGCATGCAAGCAAAGTATATAAAGCACCTGCAATGGCTGGCAGCCATCATGTCCATCATGTTGTTGTCAGCTTGTGGTTTTGCCCTGCGCGGCCCGGTGGCCCTGCCATTCAAGAGCATTTATATAGGTTTGCCTGAAGCCTCTTCCCTGGGGGGAGAATTGCGCCGTCATATTCGCGCCAATGGTCAGACACAGATCATGTCGGATGCCAAGGATGCGCAGGTAATGCTGGAAGTGCTGGCAGAAACCAGAGACAAGCAAATCCTGTCCCTGAATAGCCAGGGCCGTGTGCGTGAGTACAATTTGATCTACAACTTCCGCTTCCGTGTCCGCAATAATGTGGGCAAGGAATTTCTGGAGCCGGTAGACATACAGCTCAAGCGTAATATCAGCTTTAATGAGACTCAGGTGTTGGCGAAAGAAGCCGAAGAAGTCTTGCTGTACCGCGATATGCAAAGTGATCTGGTGCAGCAAATCATGCGTCGCCTGGCTGTTATAAAGATGGACGACTGATATGCAATTACGCTTCGATGCCCTTGATGGCCATCTGGCGAAAACACTGGCGCCACTGTATGTGATCACCAGTGATGAGCATTTGCTGGCGCTGGAAGCCGCAGACAAGATACGTCGTGCCGCAAAGGCGCAGGGATTTTACGAGCGCGAGATATTGACGGTAGAGCGCAGTTTCAAATGGGGTGCCTTACTGGCCGCGAATCAGTCGCAATCCTTGTTTGGTGATAAAAAACTCATCGACTTGCGTATCCCTACAGGTAAACCCGGCAAGGATGGTGGCCAGGCCCTGCAGGATTATGTGGCAAATCTGTCGCCTGATAACCTCACACTGATCACCCTGCCCAAGCTGGACTGGGCTACGCAAAAAGCTGCCTGGGTAGGCAGCTTGCAGCAAAACGCGGTGTATATCGATATCCCGCTGGTAGAGCGCAATCAACTGCCAGGCTGGATCAGCATGCGCCTGTCCTTGCAACAGCAAAGTGCAGACCGGCAAAGCCTGGATTTCATTGCCGACAGGGTAGAGGGTAATTTGCTGGCAGCCCATCAGGAAATCCAGAAGCTGGCCTTGCTGCACCCGGCAGGCAAACTGAGTTTTGAACAAATCCATGATGCCGTGCTGAATGTCGCGCGCTATGATGTCTTCAAACTCAATGAAGCCATGCTGGCCGGTGATGTCGCCAGACTGGTGCGCATGTTGAATGGCTTGAAAGGTGAGGGCGAAGCCCTGCCGCTGGTTTTGTGGGCCATGGCAGAAGAGATACGTACCTTGCTGAAACTGAAATCTGGCATGGCACAGGGCAGACCCTTGTCAGCCTTGCTGAAAGAATATCGCATCTGGGGCCCGCGGGAAAAACTCATGGACCCTGCCTTGCGCCGCGTCAGCCTGGCAAATTTACGGGCTGCACTGCAAGAGGCATCGCAAGTCGATAAGATGGTAAAAGGTTTACGGGCGAAGGCATTTGCAGGAGACCCCTGGGATGCCTTGTTGCAATTGGGTTTGAGAGTGGCAAAAGCGGCTTAATCGCCATTGTGCCAGCACCTGATTGAGCGGTTTATCAAACCGGAAATTGAATTCCCTCGCCACCTTGCTGGTGGCTGATCAACGAATATGAGACCAGTAGGTCTCTGAATGACGATATGGATATCAAGCACTACATGAATGACCTCGGCGTCCGTGCCCGCGCAGCATCGCGCGCCATGGCCAAAGCCGACACCGCCGCCAAGAACAAGGCCCTGTCCCTGATCGCTGCCGCCATCAGGCGCGAAGCCGCTGCCTTGCGCGCCGCCAATGAGCTTGACCTTGCCGCAGCAAAAGCAGCAGGCATGGAAGCCGCCATGCTCGACAGGCTGACCTTGTCCGACAAGGCGATAGCCACCATGGCAGAGGGTCTGGAGCAGATCGTCAGTCTGGCTGACCCTATTGGTGAAATCTCGAACATGAAATACCGCCCCACCGGCATACAGGTAGGGCAAATGCGCGTGCCACTGGGCGTCATTGGCATTATTTATGAAGCACGCCCGAATGTGACAGTGGATGCCGCCGGCCTGTGCATCAAGAGCGGCAATGCGACGATATTGCGCGGCGGTTCAGAAGCCATCCATTGCAATCAGGCGCTGGCGATGCTGGTCAAGGAAGGCCTGGCCGGTGCCGGTTTGCCTGCCGACGCAGTACAAATCGTCGAGACTACAGACCGCGCTGCCGTTGGTGAACTGATCACCATGCCGCAATATGTCGATGTCATCGTCCCGCGTGGCGGCAAGGGCCTGATTGCGCGTCTGATGCAAGAGGCCACTGTGCCCATGATCAAGCATCTCGATGGTATCTGCCATGTGTATATTGATGACAAGGCTGACCTCAAAAAAGCAGTGGATGTGGCTTTCAATGCCAAGTGCCACCGCTATGGTACTTGCAACACCATGGAAACCTTGCTGGTCGCGCAAGGCATAGCGCCCCAGGTCTTGCCCGCGCTGGCTGAACAGTATGCAGGCAAGCAGGTGGAATTGCGCTGTGACGATGCTGCCGCTGCAATACTGGCTGGTTACCCGCATCTGGTTAAAGCAACAGAAGAAGACTGGAGCACAGAATACCTGGCCCCAGTCCTGGCAGTAAAAGTAGTGGCTGATCTGGATGAAGCCATCACGCACATCAATGATTATTCATCCAAACATACAGAATCCATCATCACAGAAGACTATAGCCGCGCCCTGCGTTTCTTGCGCGAAGTCGATTCCGCCTCGGTGATGGTGAATGCTTCCACCCGTTTTGCTGACGGTTTTGAATATGGTCTGGGTGCAGAGATCGGTATCTCAAATGACAAGCTGCATGCACGCGGCCCGGTAGGGCTGGAAGGGCTGACGTCGATGAAGTATGTGGTCTTCGGTCACGGTGAAGTACGTCAGTGATATTGCTAGGACTTACGCAAAACCGTCCCAGCTGCGTTGCAGCTCATCTCCTGGGAGCCGCGTACTAAAGTACTGTCTTCGTCGCTACGGTGTAGTCGGGGTTTCAGACAATACATTGTCTGCCGACGAAACGAGCCTCCCTTCCGAGGGAAGCTTCCTTGGTGATAACCTTGTTGGGACAATATTGCGTAAGTCCTAATTGAATATTTATTAAAGAAGGTCTGATAAAGAAAGTAAGCCATGCTCTGGGTTAAAGTTTTCCACATCCTGTTCGTCACGTCCTGGTTCGCTGGCCTGTTTTATATGCCGCGTATTCTGGTTAATCTGGCGATGGAAAATCATCCGCCGACGACAGAACGCCTGTTGCTGATGGCGCGCAAGCTGTATCGTTTCATGACGATATTGGCGGTGCTTGCCTTGATATTTGGCCTGTGGTTATGGCAAGGCTATGGCATAGGTAAGGGGCCGGGTAATGGCTGGCTGCATGCCAAGCTGACTTTGGTGATCTTGCTGATAGGTTATCACCACGCCTGCGGCAGCTTGCTGAAGAAATTTGAGAAGGGTGTTAACAAGCGCAGCCATGTCTGGTTCCGCTGGTTTAATGAAGTGCCGGTGATTTTATTGCTGGCGATATTGATTTTGGTAGTGGTCAAGCCTTTTTAGGACGCACTTCTGACAGGTTTGATTTCGTAGGAGCGGCTTCAGCCGCGAACAGCCTGTGCAAGCCGAAATGATGGATACGGCAAAGCTTTCGCGCCTGAAGCCGCTCCTACACAAAATTAGACTCGTCCGGCTTTGACGGGTTTTGAAAATATGCTGACTTGGAGTACTGAACTTCAGGCCAGCAATTGGCGGTGAATATTCACCATCGTTTTTTTTAACGGATAAAGGGTACACCTATGACGCGTTATTCTTATTTTTGTCCATGTCCACGTGGCCTGGAAATAGCCCTGGCTGAAGAGCTAGGTGAAATTGCAGCCCTGGATAAAACCATGACTGTACACAATCAGGTGCCAGGTGGTGTGCACTGCTCAGGCAGCCTGCATGATGGCTGGCGTATCAACCTGCATTCACGCATAGCATCCCGCGTGCTGATGCGTATGGCGCATTCTGGCTATACCAATGAAAATGATATTTACGACCTGGTGCTGGCTCAGCCCTGGGAAGACTGGTTTGGTTATCACCATACCATCCGTGTTGATGTCACGGCAGTCAAATCACCTTTGAAAAGCCTGGACTTTGCCACGCTAAAAATCAAGGATGCGATCTGCGACCGTTTCCGCGACCAGTTTACCCAGCGTCCTTCAGTCAATACCAAGAACCCTGACATGCGCATCGTCGGTTTCATGGATGCGCGCAATTTCACGGTGTATCTGGATATCTCTGGCGAGCCTTTGTTCAAGCGCGGCTGGCGTCTGGAAACTGGCGACGCGCCTCTGCGTGAAAACCTGGCAGCAGGCTTGCTGCGCACCGCAGGCTGGAAGCCGGGTACACCTTTGTTTGATCCCATGTGCGGTTCTGGCACCATCCTCATCGAAGCTGCACAAGTCCTGGCAGGCATACCACCGGGCCTGAAGCGTGAATTCGCTTTCGAAAAAATGCATCAGTTTGATGAAGATGCATGGGCACAGATCAAAGCCAGCGCCAAGCCACATCCTCTGCCTGCTGAGCCAACGATTTTTGGCAGTGACATTTCTGGCGACATGATCGTCATGACGCGCAATAACCTGAACAAGGCGGGCATACGCTTTGACGTGCCACTGAAGCAGATAGAAGCGCAGGAAATCAAGGCACCAACGACAGAGCCAGGCATCTTGCTGACCAACCCGCCTTACGGTGAACGTATCGGCGTGCGCGGTGACAGCACAATGGAAGAAGATGATATGGCCAAAGACTTCTTCAGCGCCTTCAGTACCACACTCAAGCAGCGCTTTGCTGGCTGGAGTGTGTTCTTGTTCACTGCTGATCTGGGCCTGCCCAAGATGTTGCGTTTGAAAGAATCACGCAAGACACCATTCTTCAATGGCGCGCTGGAATGCCGTTTGTTCCGCTTTGATATGGTCGCAGGCTTTAACCGCAGGGAAGAAGCCAAACCCAAAGATATCGCTGAATAATTTTCATGCTGTGGCAATAAGCTACTGAAAAAACGGCCAGGTCTCAGCAGACCTGGCCGTTTTGCTTTAGGCTTGCAGGTATTCCTGTAGTTTTAAAAAAATAATGGAGAAACTTCTTATGTCAAAAGAAGCAACAGCAAAACAACTGAATTTAAAAGACCCATCCTTATTACGTGACCAGGCCTATATCAATGGTGAGTGGCTCACAGGCACGGCCAGTTTTGAAGTGAATAATCCTTCCACGCTGGCAATCTTGGGCACAGTACCCAATCTGGACGCCAGCCATACCGAAGCTGCAATCAAGGCAGCGCAAGTTGCCTTCCCGCTCTGGGCCGCAAAAACCGGCAAAGAGCGTGCGACGCTCATGCGCAAATGGTTTGACCTCATGATAGAGAATGCCGACGACCTGGCTGCCATCATGACGGCAGAGCAGGGCAAGCCACTGGCCGAAGCCAAGGGAGAAGTTATCTACGGTGCCAGCTTCATAGAATGGTTTGCTGAAGAAGCCAAGCGCGTATCTGGCGATGTCATGGCCTCAACCTGGAGCGACAAGCGCATGGTGGTCTTGAAGCAGCCTATCGGCGTTTGCGCTTCCATCACGCCATGGAACTTCCCTATCGCCATGATCACGCGCAAAGTGGCACCTGCGGTAGCCGCTGGTTGCTCCATTGTCATCAAACCTGCCGAGCAGACGCCTTTGTCTGCCCTGGCCATGGCAGAACTGGCACACAGGGCTGGCATACCGGCAGGCATCATCAATATCGTCACTGCTGACTCTGAGCAATCCATTGCTGTCGGCAAGGTCTTATGCGACAGCCCTGTGGTCAGGCATTTGTCGTTTACCGGTTCAACGCCAGTAGGCCGCATCCTCATGCGTCAATCTGCGCAGACGGTAAAAAAACTGGCACTGGAACTGGGGGGACATGCCCCCTTCATCGTGTTTGAAGATGCTGACCTGGATGCTGCCGTTGAAGGTGCGCTGCAATCGAAATTCCGCAATTCTGGCCAGACCTGCGTTTGTACCAACCGCTTTTATGCCCATGAATCGATTTATGATGCCTTTGTTGAAAAACTCTCAGCCGGTGCTAAAAAGATCAAGGTAGGTGATGGCTTTGGTGCTGGCATCAACCAGGGGCCGATGATCGATGCGCAAGCAGTTGCCAAGGTAGAAGAACATGTTGCCGATGCCCTGAAACAAGGCGCAAGCTTGCAGGCGGGTGGTAAATTGCTGGAAGCTGGCAAACTTTTTTATGAACCAACCGTGCTGTCGAATGTCACATCTGGCATGTTGATCATGAATGAAGAGACCTTTGGGCCGGTGGCCGCAGTCGTCAAGTTCAAGACCGAAGAAGAAGTCATTGCCGCCGCGAATAACACTGACTTTGGCCTGGCGTCATACTTTTATTCACGTGACATAGGCCGCGTCTGGCGGGTTGCTGAAAAACTGGAATACGGCATGGTAGGCATCAACACCGGCCTGATCTCGAATGAAGTAGCACCGTTTGGCGGCGTCAAACAATCCGGCCTGGGGCGCGAAGGCTCTGTCTATGGCATGGATGAATATCTGGAAATGAAGTACCTTTGTATGGGGGGTATTTGAAGGCTGGCATCTGATGCTGAGTGCTTAACTAAGTACTCACTTCGCGCCCTGGCCTTTAATCCTTCCAATTTGTAGTCCCATGCCTGTCAGTTGCGTCTTTGCTTGAGCTGGCAGGCTTACCGAATTTGCTCATGTCCTCTGCATCCAAGATCAGTAATGCTGGCCTGGCGACCTTATTGGCTGCTTTGGCCATGCTTGGTCCGTTTTCCATCGATACTTACCTCCCGGCATTTCCCAATATCCAGGCTACCCTGCATGCCAGCCCGCTGGAAGTGCAGCAGACCCTGACGGCCTATATGCTGTCCTTTGCCGTCATGACCTTATGGCATGGTGCACTGTCAGATGCATTTGGGCGGCGCAATGTAATCCTGGCGGCGCTGGCGGTGTTTGCCGTGGCCAGCTTTGGTTGTGCTTCTGTTCATAGTATTCATTATTTGTGGGGCTTCCGCATCCTGCAAGGTGTATCGGCAGGGGCGGGCATGGTGGTTGGCCGCGCCATTATACGTGACCTGTATGCTGGGGCGCCGGCAGAGCGTTTGCTGTCACTGGTGACCATGATCTTCTCTATCGCACCGGCGATTGCCCCTATCCTGGGTGGCTGGGTGGTCAGCTTTTTAAGCTGGAGAGCGATATTCCTTTTGCTGTTTGGCTATACCGTGGTCTTGTGGTGGGCCAGTTACAAGTATTTGCCCGAATCCCTGCCTATGGATAAGCGCCAGCCTTTTAGCGCTGAATTTTTATGGACCAGTTATAAAAATGTATTCAAATCACCTTTATTTCATTTGAAGGCGGGCACGATAGCCTTTAATTTTGCCGGGCTTTTTCTTTACGTTTCAGCGGCACCGGCTTTTATTACCCAGCATTTGCATCTGGGACCGGATCAGTTTGGCTGGCAATTCGTGCCCTCGGTAGGGGGCATCTTCTTTGGCGCACTGGCTGCCAACCGTCTGGCAGGCAAAATGACGGTCTGGAAGCAGGTCAGCATAGGTTTTTGCTTCCTGATTGGCGCATCCTTGTTTAATGTCATCTTCCACTATTTTTCTCCACCTATACTCCTGTGGTCGGTGACGCCCCTGTTTTTTTATACCTTTGGCATGTCTCTGGTGGCGCCCGGTGCAACCTTGCTGGTGCTGGATTTGTTCCCGAACATTCGTGGCATAGTTGCGTCTTGCCAGTCTGCGACGGTAACCCTGCTGGGGGCGGTGATTGCCGGTGTCGTCGCACCAGCACTGGACCATTCTGTACTGACGCTGGCCCTGGGCCAGTTTGCCTGTGCCGGCATAGGCGCAGTCATGTGGTACACCGGCCGTGCTTACTGGCGCGCACTGACTGCCCAGAAACAAAATGCCTGGGAAACTATAGAGTAACTTCTGGCAGAATAGTCAACTAAATTTTCTTGTTTTCCTGGAGAAATAAGATAAATAAATAAATTTCAAGTCAGTTACTTGAAATACGTTTTGCCAACCTTATATAATTGATGCTTTGCAGCAATGGCGCAAAATCAAGCTGTGTCAGCAGGTTTTCTGGATTTTGTGTACTATTCGTTCCGCATATGCAAATAAGATATCCATCGTGTCTTTATTTTGCGAACTTATTTAAAGTGTAGCTTTCTAAACACATTGAATTCATCAAGTTGTCACTTTTCACAGGTATCGTGCCGCTTGTCATTGGATCTCTTGCTGATTCAAGGCTGTAAAACACCTGTGCTTCTGTTTTTACCGTGCTTGATGATGTTGGTAAAAACTTAACATTCATTTTTGGATACATGATAATGAAAAAATCAATTTTCGCACTCGCAGTGCTGAGTGCTTTCTCTGGCGCGGCTTTCGCACAATCTACAGTAACTATCTACGGTGTTGTAGACGTTGGCTTCCAAAGTCTGGACAACGGTACTCCAGCTGGTCGTTTCAACAGGATTCAAAGCGGTCAAGAAGCAGGTTCCCGTATCGGCTTCAAAGGCGTTGAAGATCTGGGCGGCGGTTTGAAAGCAAACTTCGTTCTGGAACAAGGCGTTCTGGTTGACACTGGTGAATCCGACCAAGGCCGTACATTCGGTCGTCGTTCCACAGTTGGTCTGTCTGGCGATTTCGGTGCAGTTGATTTCGGTCGTGACAAGTCTCCAACTCTGAAATACTTCGACAATTTTGATCCGTTCGGTTCCGCTCTGATCAACAACGGCACAGGCGTTCGCGCTCTGTACTTCGTTGGTGGCTCTGCTACTGTTGCTGGCGTAAATGCCAACACAACAGGCCGCGTAAGCAATTCCGTTTTCTACTACACACCAGGTAACCTGAGTGGTTTCTCTGCTGCTGCACAATACGGTTTCGGCGAAGCAGCTGGCGACAACTCCGCTGGCCGTTCCCTGGGTCTGACTCTGGGTTACAAAGTTGACGCTCTGGAAGTTGGCTTCAACTACCTGAAAGACAATGCACAAGATGCAAAACTGTTCACAAATGCCAAAAAAGGTATTTCTGTTGCAGCATCTTACGATCTGGGCGTAGCGAAGCCAGTATTCATCTATCAAAAAACGACAGATGACCTGACTCTGGAAAAGAAAGCCTACACATTGGCAGTGACAGTTCCAGTTGATACAAACGCTAAAGTATTTGCTGGTTTCACTCAAGTGAAAAATGACACTCCATTTGGTACAGGTAAAGTTGGCGATGCAAAACAATTCGCAATCGCTTTCAACTATGCCCTGTCCAAACGTACTGATCTGTACACAGCATTCGCTCGTTTGACACAAGATGCAACTTCCAGAGAACAACTGGCAGCTACTGCTGTTAGTGGTACTTCTGTAAAAGAATTGACAGCTGGCGTTCGTCACCAGTTCTAATTCCATGAAGGGCTAGTCCCTTCATGCGTTTATAAAAAGAGTGTCCTGTATTGGACACTCTTTTTTTTTTGAAATGATCGCACAATGTAATTCCAGCGCCTGTTTACCAATCTCGACAGGCTGGTGTGGCATATCGCATTCGCCTGAGAATATCGCTATTTGAATGACGTTGCCAGACTCTACTTCCTGCAAGTGAAATTCCGGGCCAGATCCGGTTGAGCCTCAAAAAATTTTCGTTCTCTGTAACTCCATAAATAAACTTTCCCTTTCTCTTCATAAATGGCGTTGCCAAAAAAATTACGATCACTATAAAAACTTGAGCGCCAGAAAGAACCGTAGTCCACACAATCCGGGGTATGCCCAGTAAGTTGCTGGTTAATCAGGATGTTCTTGTATGTGTTTGCGCCAGGGATGAGCGCCATAAGAAAAACAAAGTTAGCAAGGAGCGGTAACACCCTATGAATTTTGAGGGGCAAATAGCGCCTGCCAAGAATAGTGATTAACCCGGTGCATATTAAAGAAAAAATAATGGGCGGGAATAGAAACGGCAAAAACTGCACATACATAAGAATAAGAAACGGAAGCGCGAGAGGACAAAGAAAATCAAAATTAAATAATGATAGCAATGCCCAAAAAATATAGGTTTCTAGAAAGATGCGGTTTTTGCGGGGTGTATTTGGCATGCTATTTTTGTTGAGATTCCGGGAATGTAAAGTTAGTAAATTATTCGCTTGAAAAAAATGCTGTCGTTGAAGCGTAGTGGTTATTAAGGTTAAAATAATAACATCACATTTGCTCTGCCTGAGACCCTCTCCTGGTCGATTTTCTTATTTCTATTCGATAGACAAATGACCGATATCCGTTTCTGCCACCCATTTCGAGCTAATGTAAATACTGAGAAAAAACAAACCAAGCAAAAACGGTGAAACTCCAGTAACGCGAATATAAAGACCCTGGTGCCTGGCTGTTAAATTAGGGATGGGATATCAATGCGAATGCACACAACAAGCCGGATATTCCTGACAGTACAGTCTGGGCTTTGTTACAATGGCTTTATCACTCGTTTCTGGGCTTCAACATGAAAATCACGAAAAAATCTGCGGCTCTGCTGTTTATGCTGGCCTGCGCTGCGACACCAGTAGTTTTTGCGCAAGCTCCTTCCAAGGCTGATGTGCCGCCACCTCCAAAACTGGAGAAACTGGAAGAAGTTTCTGATCCTAAAGGGGTTTCTGTCAGCAAGCCTGAGCCAAAAAACAAGATGATGGAAAAACGCAGCAATGGTGGCAAAGTGACAGAAGTCCAGGTCAAGTCTGGCAAAAGCAATTACACAGTCAAAGCCGACCCCGAAGTCGGGAATGCTCCCAAAGGTACAGTACAGGGCGACGCCAACCGTGCAGCCCAATGGACCATACTGGAATTTGGTGGCAAGAAAGAAGTGAAAGAGGGCAATCCCCCTGATGTACTGGCACCTGCACCAGCAAAATCATCTGCGGCAGCCAGCTCTGCAGCATCAAAGTAAGTATTCACTATAGCTCTCATTTTTAATTGACATGGCAGTTTTTACACCAGTAAGTCTGGAAGATCTTGGCCCCTGGATGCAGCAATTCCCTCTGGGTAAAGCTCTTGGCATCAAGGGCATCGCTTCAGGCATAGAAAATAGCAATTTTTTTATCAATACTGAAGCAGGCGAATTTGTATTGACGATTTTTGAAAATCTCAGTTTTGAGCAATTGCCGTTTTACCTGAAGCTCATGCGTCACCTGGCTGACCATGGGGTGTTGGTGCCAGCGCCTATCGCCAATGACCAGGGTGAGTTAGTGGTCGCTTTGCATGGCAAGCCGGCCGCCATTGTCAGTAAGCTGGAAGGCAAGTCGCAGATGGAGCCACAGGCTGTGCATTGCGCTGCAGTCGGCAACATGCTGGCGCGCATGCATCTGGCGGCGCAGGACTTCAGCATCAGACAGCCCAATTTGCGATCTCTGGACTGGTGGCATCTGACTACACCCAAGGTCTTGCCGTTTTTGTCTGACGACTTGCAACATTTGTTGCGTGCCGAAGTGCATTTTCAGGATGCCTTTGACAGCACCCCTATTTATCGTGCCTTACCAAATGGTCCGGTTCATGCAGACCTGTTTCGCAACAATGTCATGTTTGATGGCGAGCGCCTGACAGGATTCTTTGATTTTTATTTCGCCGGTTGTGATACCTGGATTTTTGATGTGGCAGTTACCGTCAATGACTGGTGCATTGACGTTGCCACCGGAGTGCTGGATGAAGAGCGCGCGCTGGCACTGTTGAATGCTTACCATGCCGTGCGCCCCTTCACCAAAGAAGAGGGTATAGCCTGGCAACCCATGTTGCGCGCTGCGGCCCTGCGTTTCTGGCTGTCACGTCTGTATGACTTTTATCAGCCCAGGGATGCCGAAATGCTGACCCCGCATGACCCCACCCATTTTGAGCGCATTTTGCGCTTGCGTGAATCAGGTCGTGTACCGGCCCTGCCAATCAATTAAATGAATACTGTCAATGCACAGTCCGGCTGGACATGGGTGAAACAGGGCTTTGCACTCTTTCGTAAGCAACCTGCAGAGATGCTGACCCTGTTTTTTGCTTATATGTTCCTGAATATGACTATGGGCTTTATTCCTGTCCTTGGTCAATTTTTGCCTTTGATGCTACTGCCAGTATTTGCCATTGGTTTTATGCAGGCATGTCGTCAGATTGAACTGGGGCAAAGAGTGTATCCAGGTGTGCTTTTGACTGGATTTCGCTCTCCTGCGTTGCCACGTTTGCTGGTATTGGGCGTGCTGTATATTATTGCTGCGACCTTGTCCATACTTGCGTCTAGCCAGGTTGATGGAGGTGCTTTCTGGGATTTTGTGACCAGTCAAAAGCCAATCGACCCCAAAACCTTGCCTGAGACGGGATTGTTTACTGGCATGCTGGTATCAGGCCTGGTGTATATACCTGCCTTGATGGCTTTCTGGTATGCCTCGCCCCTGATAGTCTGGCAAAAAATGCCTGTTGCTAAAGCTGTTTTTTATAGCTTTTTCGCAGTCCAGCGCGCCTATGCAGCGTTTACTATGTATGGTCTTGGCTGGATAGCAATAGGCGTACTGTTGCCGACTTTAATCAGCGTGCTGATTGCCGTTATTATTGGCAAGGCTTTTGCCGTGATGCTGGCGATGATGCCCGTATCCATAGTCTTGAGCACGGTCATGTATTGTTCCTTCTACCCGACTTACACAGATGTTTTTGGTAAGCCGGACGAAGAAAATCAGCCTGCAGCCTGATGTTCTGAGGGCAGGTCAAGGTCTTCGATAATTTCGAAGCTATGTGTCATCTCTGCAGTCTTGGCCAGCATGATGGATGCCGAGCAGTATTTTTCATGTGACAACTTGATCGCACGCTCAACCAGATTGGGCTTCAGTTGACGGCCGCGCACGACAAAGTGGAAATTGATTTTCGTGAAGACCTTGGGCTCAGTGTCTGCACGTTCTGCTGTCAGCTTGACATCGCAGCCACGGATATCCTGTTTGCCCTTGCGTAAAATCAGCACGACATCATAGGCAGAACAGCCGCCTGTTCCCAGTAATACCATTTCCATGGGGCGCGGTGCCAGATTGCGGCCACCGCCATCGGGCGCGCCATCCATTAAAACCGCATGACCAGAACCGGTCTCTGCCAGAAAAGACATGCCGGATGAACCTGTCCAGCGCACTGTAGCTTCCATACTTCCACCCTCTCGTTAATAAATAAAATACCAGCGTCAAATTGTAGCCTATTGCGCAGAATCGTAAAATTTCACGCAATAAACTGTAAATTACCTTGCACTGCACAATTTCTTATCCTATTATTGACTCATCGGTTAGTTAATAGCAAGTCTGTCAACTAGCCTCGCAATTGTCTCCTCCACCTACTCCTTTGGTGGATTCAACCCGAAGCCAGTCTTCGGGTTTTTTTTGCCCCTGATTCTGCATAGTTCCAACAAAGTCTGCACAAAAATTAAACAGTTCTTGCACTAAGTCTTTGAAAATACTATAATTTCCGACTCCCTGATCGCCCAAGGGAGAAGTGATAAGGACGAGTCTGCTGAAATTAATGGCAGAACCACCAAAAACACAGAATATTTGAGGGCGTTTTTAACTTTTATTAGGATTCAACATGAAAACCTTTTCCGCTAAGGGCCATGAGGTTCAGCGCGACTGGTTCGTGATTGACGCGACAGATAAAGTACTCGGACGTGTTGCCAGCGAAGTGGCACTCCGTTTACGCGGCAAACATAAACCAGAATTTACACCACACGTAGACACAGGCGATTTTATCGTTGTTGTTAACGCAGGCAAACTGCGCGTGACTGGTACTAAAGCTCTGAACAAAACATACTACCGTCATACTGGTTATCCAGGCGGTATCTATGAAACAAATTTCCAGAAAATGCAAGAGCGTTTTCCAGGTCGTGCACTCGAGAAAGCTGTTAAAGGCATGTTGCCTAAAGGCCCACTCGGCTATGCAATGATCAAGAAGCTGAAAGTCTATGCAGATGCAACACATCCGCACGCAGCTCAGCAACCACAAGTACTCGACATCTAAGGATTAGCCATGATCGGTAATTACAACTACGGAACTGGCCGTCGCAAGAGCGCAGTTGCTCGCGTATTCCTGAAATCCGGCAGCGGCAAGATCGTTGTCAACGGCAAACCAGCTAACGAGTATTTCTCTCGTGAAACTGGCCTGATGGTCATCCGTCAACCTCTGGAACTGACTAATAATCTCGAAACATTCGACATTATGGTTAACGTTCACGGCGGCGGCGAATCCGGCCAATCCGGTGCTGTTCGTCACGGTATCACTCGTGCCCTGATCGACTACGATGCAGCTTTGAAACCTGAATTGTCAAAAGCTGGCTTCGTTACTCGTGATGCTCGCGAAGTTGAACGTAAAAAAGTTGGTCTGCGCAAAGCACGTCGCGCAAAACAATTCTCCAAGCGTTAATTTTTTATCGCTGTACGAATTGCTACAAGAGAGCCGCCTGCAAGGGCGGCTTTTTTGCTTTGGAGCATGTAACGAGTTTTTTCAGTCACAGCGGCATAGACTCTTATGCTGCTAGAATAGCGTCAAAATTTCTTGCAAGGAAAGCATATGATCAAAATTGGCATCGTAGGTGGCACTGGATATACCGGGGTAGAATTATTGCGCATATTGGCCACCCATCCTCAGGCGCAAATTACGGCGATCACTTCCCGCAAGGAAGATGGCTTGCCAGTTTCTGAAATGTATCCTTCCCTGCGTGGTCGCGTGGATATCGCTTTTTCTGCGCCAGATAAAGCCAATCTCAAGGAATGCGACGTCGTCTTCTTTGCCACCCCGCATGGCGTAGCCATGGCACAGGCACCTGAATTGCTTGCTGCAGGCGTCAAGGTCATCGACCTGGCAGCTGACTTCCGCATGAAGAATGTGGCAGAATTTGAAAAATGGTATGGCATACCGCACACCTGTACCGAAGTTTTGGATGAAGCCGTGTATGGCTTGCCAGAACTGAACCGTGCCGCCATCAAGACCGCCAGAGTGGTGGGCAACCCAGGTTGCTACCCAACGACCATGCAGCTCGGTTTTTCCCCATTGCTGAAGGCAGGCATCATTGATGCAGGCAATCTGATCGCCGACTGCAAATCTGGCGTATCCGGCGCAGGCCGCAAGGCGGAACTGGGCCTTTTGTTCTCTGAAACCAGTGACACCTTCAAGGCCTATGGCGTATCCGGCCACAGGCATACTCCTGAAACCATAGAACAATTGCAGCGCATCAGCAAAGACCCGGTAGGCTTGTTGTTCACGCCGCACTTAGTGCCGATGATACGTGGCATGCATTCCACCCTGTATGCACGCCTGAATACAGAAATCAGCAACGAAGACTTGCAAGCCCTGTTTGAAAATGCCTACAAGGATGAAGTCTTTGTCGATGTACTGCCATTTGGTTCGCATCCTGAGACGCGTTCCACTCGCGCTTCCAACATGTTGCGTCTGGCTTTGCACAGGCCAAACAATGGCAATACTGTTGTCATATTGGTAGTGCAGGACAATCTGGTCAAGGGCGCATCTGGCCAGGCCGTGCAGTGTATGAATTTAATGTTTGGCCTGGAAGAAGGCACCGGGCTGATGCACGTGCCAGTCCTGCCTTAATCGCACGGTTATGGCAAAGTCACGTCTGACTCCCAAGCGCTTCCTGGCGCCAAAAATGACGATTACGCATGAAAAGCCGTGGACATTCAAAGTGGCCATGGCTGGCGTCGTCATAGCTATTGCTGCTGGCGTCGCTTGGTGGACTTATGATCTGGGCAAAAGTTTCGCTTTCGGCTCCAAAATCAGCGCCGATGAAGTAGAAGGGCTGAAAGAGAAAATAACGGAGTTGACCGCCGAGCGTGACAAGCTCTCGCTGGCTGCCAATACCATAGAGAGCACGGTCAATATCGACAAGTCTACCCAAAAGCAGTTGACCGACCAGGTCAAGGCTTTGACGACAGAAAACCTCAAGCTCAAGGATGACCTGGCATTTTTTGAAAGCCTGACACCCTCAGCAGTTGGCGCTGAAGGTATTTCCCTGCAAAATTTCAAGGTGGAAATGTTGAGCCCGGGCCAGCTACGCTATAGGGCACTGGTCATGCAGGGTGGCAAGAATGGCCGGGATTTCACTGGGGAAATGCAATTCAGCTTGAACTTGGTACAAGTTGGTAAACCTGCTACGATGCTGTTTCCCGACCCTAAGTCGGGCGATGCCGGGAAGTTAAAATTATCATTCCGGCATTATCAAAGGCTGGAAGGTACGATCACCTTGCCAGAGGGAGCTACGGTTAAAGGTGTACAGGCCAAAGTGTTATCCAATGGCCAGATCCGGGCTCAGCAAATGGTCAATTTATAAAACTGTGAATTTATAAACCACGCAAAGAAACTGCAGCAATTGCTAAAAATAGCATTTCTCATATGCCGCGGGTTCTGGCTCATTTCCTCAAAAGGGAGCACGAATGTTTAATCGAAAAACCAAGAATACGATAGATAGTCTGATAGGCGCGACTACGGTCATACAGGGTGACTTGCACTTTAAAGGCGGTTTGCGCATCGATGGTCACATCCGCGGCAATGTCGTCGCTGATCTGGAAGCATCCAGCATGCTGGTGATCTCTGAACAGGCAAAAATTGATGGCGAAGTCCGCGCGGCCCACATTGTTGTCAATGGTGTCATCAATGGCCCGGTATTTTCTTCAGAACTGCTTGAATTACAGCCAAAAGCACAAATATTTGGTGATGTGCACTACAAAACACTGGAAATGCTGAGCGGTGCTGTCGTTTCTGGCAAGCTTAGTCATGACCAGGCTCAAGAACCTGTCTTGAAACTCGCAGCGAACAATGCATAGATTTCCGTGCGGGTCTATAATGATGGTAAATAGTCTGAAGGAGTAATTATGAACGCTGTTGCCGAAATGCCCGCACCCATTGTTTTCACTGAAAGCGCCGCTGCCAAAGTAGCCCAGCTGATTGAAGAAGAGGGTAATCCTGACCTGAAACTGCGCGTCTTCGTACAAGGCGGCGGTTGCTCAGGTTTCCAGTATGGTTTCACATTTGATGAAATCACCAATGAAGATGATACGACCATGACCAAGAATGGCGTCCATTTGCTGATCGACTCCATGAGCTACCAATACTTGGTTGGCGCAGAAATCGATTACAAGGATGACCTCGAAGGCGCACAGTTCGTCATCAAGAACCCGAATGCAACGACCACTTGTGGTTGTGGTTCTTCATTCTCAGCATAATCCTCGTTGATTTGCCTGAAAAAGGACGCTTAGGCGTCCTTTTGTTTTTTGTGGGTTCATGTCATTTTATCGCCTGTTACAGTTTATTGCGTCTTGATCAATGGTTTGCCATGGCAATTACTGTAAGATGCCGCCCTTTGGTTTAGTAAAGGCGTTCAGACATGAAAAACAAATACATACCTAGCTTGACGTCTATTCTGATGTCCATCCTGTTCGCGATAACACTGCCGGCCAATGCAGGTGGTTTGAGCAAGGCAGAGCGTAGCCAGTACACTGCCATGCTGAAAGCCATCAACGAAAATAATGCCGCGGCAGTTGAAAAATTCATCAAGGATAAAATCAGGCTTGATTTGCAAGAAGACAGCCGGGCTGCCCCCACCTTCATGACGCAGGCAGCTTTGAAGGGTAACAATGACATCATCCTGGCCTTGCTCAAGGTGGGGGCAGATATAGAATCGACTAACGGTGACGGATATACACCCCTGCTATGTGCCGTGCTGATGGACAAGCTGGAGACAGTTCAATTATTAATCAGCAAAAAAGCCGACGTGAATGCCACTGCACCTAATGGTGATACGCCTTTGTCCATGGCAAAATATGCAGCAAAGTCAAACAAGACAATGATAGATGTACTGGTGAAGGCTGGAGCCAGATAAGGGCACTGTTGCATAAGTCGCTCCCCCTGAAGTAATGAAAAGTATTTGCGGCAATTTCTGAGAACAATTCATCACAAGACATGGAAAGCTGATTACACTCCTTGAATCAACAGGAGCCAGCATGGAAGCATCACTCGCCATATCTTCACGCCAGCAAGACCTTGTGCGCGCACTGCGCCAGCAATTGCCTGCGCATTGCATTTTGTATGATGAAGAAGATACCCGCCCCTATGAATGTGACGGCCTGGCAGCTTACCGCCAGTTACCCATGGTGGTGACCCTGCCAGAAAATGAAAGCCAGGTCATCAGCATCATCAATATCTGCCGTGAAAAGCAGGTGGCCATCGTGCCGCGCGGTGCTGGTACGGGTTTGTCTGGCGGTGCCATGCCGATTGCAGACGGCCTGGTGCTATCAACAGCCAAGCTCAATAAAATCATCAAGATCGATGCCTATGCTCGCACTGCGGTCGTGCAACCTGGTGTGCGTAACCTGGCGATCTCTGAAGCAGTATCTGCCCACGGTTTGTATTACGCGCCTGACCCATCTTCACAAATCGCCTGCACCATAGGCGGCAATGTGGCAGAAAATTCTGGTGGCGTGCATTGCCTTAAATATGGCTTGACGGTCCACAATGTCATGGCGGTACGCGCCATCACCATGGAGGGTGAGGTCATAGAGCTGGGCGGTGGCGCACTCGATGCACCTGGCCTGGATTTGCTGGCCGTGTTCATCGGTTCTGAAGGCATGCTCGGTGTCGTCACAGAAGTGACCGTTAAACTGATACCCAAGCCGCAAACAGCACGCGTGATTATGGCGTCGTTTGATGATGTAGTAAAAGGCGGCAATGCGGTCGCCAGCGTGATTGCCGCAGGCATCATCCCTGCCGGGCTGGAGATGATGGACAAGACATCTTCGCGCATGGTCGAGCCCTTTGTGCAGGCAGGTTATGACACCGATGCCGAAGCCATTTTGCTCTGTGAATCAGACGGCACCATAGAAGAAGTCGAAGAAGAAATTGCCCGCATGAGCGCCGTATTGGAGCAGGCAGGTGCGACCGCACTGGCAGTCTCCAATAGCGAGGCAGAGCGCCTGCGTTTCTGGTCTGGCCGCAAGAATGCTTTCCCCGCTGCGGGTCGCATCTCCCCCGATTACTACTGCATGGATGGCACGATACCGCGCAAGCATATGGCACAAGTCCTGATCGGTATCACTGCCATGGAAGAAAAATACGGCCTGCGTTGCGCCAACGTCTTTCATGCGGGCGATGGCAATTTGCACCCACTGATTTTATTTGATGCAAACAAAGAAGGTGAGTTTCACCGGGCCGAGGAATTTGGTGCCGAGATACTGGAGTTATGCGTCAAGGTCGGTGGCACCATCACTGGTGAACATGGTGTGGGTATAGAAAAAATCAATTCCATGTGTGTGCAGTTTTCCAGTGAAGAGATTACTGCCTTCCTCGACTTGAAACGGGCTTTTGATCCTGACGCCTTGCTGAATCCGGATAAAGCCATACCTACCTTGCATCGCTGTGCGGAATATGGCCGCATGCATGTGAAAAGAGGCAGTTTGAAGTTCCCTG
Source organism: Undibacterium pigrum (assembly GCF_003201815.1). Taxonomy (GTDB): domain Bacteria; phylum Pseudomonadota; class Gammaproteobacteria; order Burkholderiales; family Burkholderiaceae_D; genus Undibacterium; species Undibacterium pigrum. The sequence continues at coordinate 181,345 of NZ_QJKB01000003.1, read as the reverse complement.
ATTTGCCGCGTTTTTAAAGACAGAGGCTAGACTTAATTGGACGATGGCATGCAAACAACGCTAGACAATTTTCGTGAACGCATATTGGCAGCAAGTGCCAGTGGCACCGCCCTGCAGATACAGGGTGGTGGCAGCAAGCACTGGTATGGGCAGGAAGTGCAGGGAGAGGTACTGGATACCCGTGCTTACAGCGGCATCCTGGCATATGACCCGACTGAGCTGGTACTGACAGCCCGCAGCGGTACGTCACTGACAGAAATAGAAACCGCTCTGGCAGCACAAAACCAGATGCTGGCATTCGAGCCGCCACACTGGGGTACTGGTGCCACCATAGGCGGTGTCGTGGCTGCAGGCTTGTCTGGCCCAAGGCGGCCTGCCGTCGGCGCCGTGCGTGATTTTGTGCTCGGTGTCAGCCTCATGAATGGGCAAGGGCAAATACTGGAATTTGGTGGTCAGGTCATGAAGAATGTCGCTGGCTATGATGTCTCTCGCTTGCTCACTGGTTCCATGGGCTGCCTGGGTTTGCTGCTGGATATTTCCGTCAAGGTTTTGCCTCGTCCCTTTGCAGAAACCACCCTGGTATTTGCTCTGTCAGAAGCAGATGCACTGACGCGTTTGAATCAGTGGGCAGGCCAGGCCTTACCCATCTCTGCCAGTTGCTGGCATGTAGGCCGATTGATGTTGCGACTGTCTGGCGCAGAGGCCGCAGTGCGTGCTGCCAGGGCCAGGCTGGGCGGTGAAGAAATGTACGATGCCACCGACTTCTGGACGGCTTTACGCGAACAGACCCTGGATTTTTTCCAGCAGGAAGAAGAACACGGCTTATGGCGTTTATCGCTACCATCCACCAGCCTGGCCTTGAAGCTGACTGGCAAAACCATGATCGAATGGGGCGGGGCGCAGCGCTGGCTTTACAGCACAGAAAAACCTGAGCTGATACGCCTGACTGCACTGGCTGCCGGTGGCCATGCAAGTTTGTTCCGCGGCGGTGACAAGAGCATAGGTGTATTCGCCCCCTTGTCGGCACCGGTAGAAAAAATACACAAACGCCTGAAGAATACTTTTGACCCTGCCGGTATATTCAACCCCGGTCGCATGTATAAAGGCTGGTAAAGATAATGCAAACCAATCTCGCTGATTTCATCAAAGACACACGCGAAGGCAAAGAGGCTGAAGATATCTTGCGCAAGTGTGTGCATTGCGGATTTTGTACAGCTACTTGCCCGACTTATCAATTACTTGGTGATGAGCTTGATGGGCCGCGTGGCCGCATCTACCTCATCAAGCAGGTCCTGGAAGGCAAGCCTGCTACAGCCAAAACCCAGCAACATCTGGATCGCTGCCTGACTTGCCGCAATTGTGAAACCACCTGCCCATCCGGTGTGCAATATGGCCGCCTGGTGGATATAGGCCGTCAGGTAGTCGAAAAACAGGTAGGCCGCCCGCTGTTCCAAAAGATCAACCGCGCAGCTCTTAAAGCCGTGCTGCCACGCAAATGGATATTCAATCCCGCGATGAAGCTGGGGCAAAGCCTGCGCGCAGTCTTGCCCAAGGCCTTGCAAAATAAAGTACCGGTAGCGCAAGATGCAGGTCTATGGCCGCAAACTGAACATGCCCGCAAGATGCTCTTGCTCGATGGTTGCGTGCAACCCGCCATGTCACCGAATATCAATGCCGCTACGGCCAGGGTTTTAGATGCTATGGGAGTGCAATTGCAGATCGCTCCCAAGGCAGGTTGTTGCGGTGCCATACGCTATCATTTGAATGAGCATGAAGATGGTCTCAATGATATGCGCCAGAATATCGATGCGTGGTGGCCCTATGTAGAGGCCGGTGCAGAAGCCATCGTCATGACCGCCTCCGGCTGTGGTGCTACGGTAAAAGAGTATGGTCATCTGCTGGCGCATGATGAAGCCTATGCAGGCAAGGCTGGAAAAATATCCATGCTTACCCGTGACCTCAGTGAAATCCTGCCAGAATTCCAGCCGCAACTGGTACAGCGCCTGCAAGGCAAACTGAGCAAGCGCATCGCCTGGCACCCGCCTTGCACCTTGCAGCATGGTCAACAAATACGCGGCAAGGTCGAAGGTCTGTTGACAGCCATAGGTGTCGATGTGAGGCTATGTGCCGACAGTCATTTATGTTGCGGCTCAGCCGGTACTTATTCTGTCCTGCAACCCAAGCTCTCTTACCAGTTGCGGGATAATAAGCTACGCAATCTGGAGGCGACAGATGCAGAGATGATCTTGTCGGCGAATATAGGTTGCCTGACACATTTACAATCAGGCACAGAACTGCCGGTACAGCACTGGATAGAACTTATAGACCGGGCCTTGCAGGACTCTGTGATAAGTCAGGATTTGCCTGAAGCGGGCAGCGCACCAATTGTTGTGAATAAAACTGAGTAACACTGAATAAAACATGTCCGGCCAGTGCACACTCCTTAGCGAATGCGGGCATCCACAACAAAGTGTGCTGATGCCCGAGGTAGTTAACGCAGCCTATTATCGCGATTCGTACAGGACTGAGCCTGGTCATCGCGAATTGACAGTCAGCGATGCATTTCATGCGATTTTCATGCACAGGCCAACATGGATGAAGCTCATCATGCTGAGCCGTAATTACCTGATGTCCCTGTTTGGCATTGCCGTACCAGACAAGGCAGAAATCATGCATCCACGCATGAGATCAGATTATAAAGTGGGTGAAAAAATTGGCGCATGGCCTATTTTTTATTTGAGTTCAGAAGAGCTGGTTGCCGGGCGCGACAACAGCCATCTGGATTTCCGTCTTTCGATAGTGCGTGTAGAAGAAAAGCAGACCACCGCTATTGTCATATCAACAGTCTGCATCACGCACAACTGGTTTGGACGAGCGTATATGCAACTGATACGCCCTTTCCATCGCTGGGGCTTAAAACTGCTGATACGTCAGGCAATACTGGCGGGGCGCTTATAAGCCGAAATGATTTGAGAAGTTATCCAAAGACACTTGTCATCAATCAGTCAGCAATTTTTCAATATCTGCAAGTCACTAAGGGGCTAAACCCCAAATAAAACCGCAAACATCAAGGGGATAGTCAACAGTGGAATGAACATTGCAATGCTTTGACGACCTTTTATCGCAATCAGATAGGAAGATATCGCTATTAAGATAAAAATGCTTACCCATGCAGGAAGCAAAAAAGAATAAAAGTAGTCAACGTTATTGCTGTTTCCTGCACCCGCTGCACTGAAAACTCCAATAAAAAAACCCGCGATACCATTAGCAAGAAGTCGAATAGTTACATTAAAAAGAGGCTTGAAAAGGGACATGTACTTAATTCATTTGCTTTAATTAAGCAACGGGGCTGATTTTTTTTTGTGTGCTGTGACACCTGGGGTTTTTAAAAAATGCATTTGAAGTACCATCATATCGCATCAATGATTTCATTGAAAACGATACGATGGCTCTGCCTTACGCTTCCAGCAGTTTTTCTATGTCATCCAGCAAGTCTTTAGGCGCAGTTTGTGGCGCATAGCGTTTGAATACCGTACCATCTTTCTTGACCAGGAACTTGGTGAAGTTCCATTTGATGGATTGGCTGCCCAATAAGCCAGGAGCCTGGCTTTTCAGGTGCTGGAACAAGGGGTGGGCCTTGTCGCCATTGACATCGATTTTGTCGAACAAGGGAAAAGTCACGCCATAATTTTTTTCGCAGAAAGCACCGATCTCACCAGCTGAACCAGGTTCCTGATGGCCAAACTGGTTGCAGGGAAAGCCCAGCACTTCCACACCCTTGTCCTTGAATTGCTGATAGATTGCTTCGAGGCCTTTGTATTGCGGGGTAAAACCGCAATTGCTGGCCGTGTTCACGATCAGCAATACCTTGCCTGCATATTGCTTGAGATCGACAGGTTCACCCTGCAGGTTATTAGCCTGAAAAGCGAGCGCGTTCATACTATGCCCAGGTGTTTGGTGCCAGCGGTCAAGTCCCTGTCCTTGGCGTCTTTGCCTTTCAGCATGATGGCCAGACGCAGCTCATTGACAGAGTCGGCATTACGCAACGCATCTTCATAAGTGATTTCATCAGCTTCATGCAAATCAAACAGCGACTGATCAAAGGTTTGCATGCCCAGTTCACGCGATTTTTTCATGATCTCTTTGATCTCATGCACCGCACCTTTAAAGATCAGGTCAGACACCAGCGGTGTATTGAGCATGATTTCTACTGCGGCTGCACGACCCTTGCGGCCTTTCAGTGGCACCAGGCGCTGGGAGATAACCGCTTTCAGGTTCAGCGACAAATCCATCAGCAACTGGGCGCGACGTTCTTCGGGGAAGAAGTTGATGATACGGTCCAGCGCCTGGTTGGAGCTATTCGCATGCAAAGTAGCCAGGCAAAGATGGCCGGTTTCTGCAAAGGCAACAGCAAAGTCCATGGTTTCGCGGTCGCGGATCTCACCGATCTGGATAACATCCGGTGCCTGACGCAGGGAATTTTTCAAGGCCGCACCCCAGTCATCGGTATCAATACCGATTTCACGCTGGGTGATGATGCAATTCATATGCGGATGCACATATTCTATCGGGTCTTCGATCGTGATGATGTGACCGTAGCTATTCGCATTCCTGTAACCCAGCATGGCGGCCAGCGAGGTGGATTTACCTGAGCCGGTTGCACCCACCATGATGACCAGACCGCGCTTGGTCATGGCGATTTCTTTGAGATTCTCGGGCAAGCCCAGGTCTTCCAGCTTGGGAATGGCAGTCGTAATCGTCCGCAATACCAGGCCTACGCGGCCTTGCTGCATGAAGGCCGAGACGCGGAAACGTCCCAGCCCAGCCGGGCTGATCGCGAAATTACATTCCTTGGTTGATTCAAATTCTGAAGACTGCTTGTCGTTCATGATGGAACGGGCAAGATCAACAGTATGGGCTGGGGAGAGCGGCTGGTTTGAGACTGGCGTTACCCGTCCGTCTATCTTGAAGGCGGGAGGGAAGTCTGCAGTAATAAACAAGTCTGAACCGTTTTTGCTGAGCATAAGTCTCAGCAAATCATTCATGAATTTGGTGGCCTGATCGCGTTCCATGTTTTTGTCCTTTTGATCTCTTAGCCTGGGAAATTGTCTGGCTGTTTGGCCGCACCACGTGCAGTTGCCACCGAGATGACATTGCGGCGTACCAGGTCGGTCAGATTTTGATCCAGGGTTTGCATGCCCAGATTACTACCCGTTTGTATCGATGAATACATCTGGGCAATCTTGGCTTCACGGATAAGATTACGTATCGCTGGTGTACCCAGCATGATTTCATGCGCCGCCACGCGGCCAGAACCATCCTTGGTTTTCAGCAGGGTTTGCGAGATAACTGCCTGCAGTGACTCAGACAACATCGAACGCACCATCTCTTTTTCTTCCGCCGGGAAAACGTCGACAATACGATCGATGGTTTTTGCAGCAGAGGATGTATGCAGGGTGCCGAATACCAAGTGACCGGTTTCAGCAGCAGTCAATGCCAGGCGTATGGTTTCCAGATCACGCAACTCACCAACCAGGATGGCATCAGGATCTTCACGCAGGGCAGAGCGCAGCGCGTTGTTGAAAGACATGGTGTGCGGGCCGACTTCACGCTGGTTGATCAGGCATTTTTTGGATTCATGCACAAATTCTATCGGGTCTTCGACTGTCAGGATATGGCCATATTCGTGTTCGTTGAGGTGGTTCACCATGGCAGCCAGGGTAGTTGATTTACCTGAACCGGTAGGCCCCGTCACCAGTACCAGACCGCGTGGCTTCAAGGCCAGTTCAGCGAAAATCTTGGGCGTATTCAACTGTTCCAGCGACAAAATCTTGGATGGAATGGTACGCATAACGGCAGCGGCACCACGTTCCTGGTTGAAGGCATTCACACGGAAGCGGGCCAGGCCAGGGATGGAGAAAGAGAAATCGCACTCCAGCGTGTCTTCATAAGCTTTACGCTGAGAGTCATTCATGATGTCATAGATCAACTCATGAACATCTTTATGTTCCAGTGGTGGCAAATTAATACGTCTGACGTCACCATGTACCCGTATCATGGGCGGCAAGCCGGAAGATAAGTGTAAGTCGGAGGCATTGTTCTTGACGGAGAACGCCAGCAGTTCTGAAATGTCCATTTATAATTCCGGTAATGAAGTCGTTGCTGATTGTGGGTAAACTGCTCAAAGAACCTTATACGATCTTGCTGCGCGAGCGTGATCGGGACTCATGCGCTGCTCAAAATGCTCATGTACTTAAGTACATTCCGTTTTTTGCGCTGCTCTTCATCCCGCTGACGCTCGCTCGCTACAGATCGTAAACAGGTTCTAAAGCAAGATAAAAGCAATATTAAGCTGTGGATGAGAGTTTTACCATAAGTCCACAACGAATTAGATAGATTTTTGGTTACTGATTATGTCCTCAATTTCTGACAACTTGCAAGCCGTAAGTGCGGATATCCGTACTGCCGCCCTTGCTAGCGGGCGCGATCCGCAACAACTACGTCTGCTGGCTGTGTCCAAGACGTTTCCGGCAGATGCTGTCATAGAAGCAGCAGAGGCGGGCCAGCACTGTTTTGGTGAAAATTATCTACAAGAAGCTTTGGAGAAGATGCAGGAAGTACAGGCAAAAAAGCCGCAACTTCAGCTCGAATGGCATTTTATCGGCCCCATACAGAGCAATAAGACCCGTCCCATTTCCGAGCATTTCGCCTGGGTACATTCCGTCGACAGGGAAAAAATCGCCCAGCGCCTGTCGGAACAGAGACCAGCAGGCATGCCAGTTTTGAATATTTGTCTGCAAGTTAATATTAGCGGCGAGGCAAGCAAGAGCGGTGTCTTGCCTGAAGAAGCTGTGGCATTGGCGCAAAAAATTGCGGTGCTACCTGGCTTGCAGTTACGTGGCCTGATGGCAGTGCCGGAAGCCAGTGATGATGAACAAGTGCAAAGGCAGGCATTTCGCCAGTTGAAACTGTTGAGCGATGACATACAAGCTGCAGGTATCTCCCTTGATACCCTGTCCATGGGCATGAGTAGTGACATGCATGCAGCAATTGCAGAAGGCAGCACCATGGTCAGGATAGGAACAGCTATTTTTGGAAACCGGAATTATGCAAAATAAGATGAAAATCGCCTTCATAGGCGGTGGCAATATGGCAAATGCCCTGATAGGTGGTTTGCTTAAGAATTTGACGACCGCTGAACATATCCATGTCATTGATCTCAATCAGTCTTCTCTCGATAAATTGAGTAGCGACTTTGGTGTCAGCACGGCGCTTGCCGCCGATGCCAGGCTGGCGCAGATGGATGCGATTATTCTGGCTGTCAAACCGCAGCAATTGCGTGAAGTCGTGCAGGGGCTGAGCCCTTACCTCAATGAACAATTATTGATCTCCATCGCCGCTGGCATACGTGCAACGGATATGGCGCGCTGGCTGGGGGGCTATGAAAAAATTGTGCGTACCATGCCCAATACCCCTGCACTCATCGGCCAGGGCATGACAGGCCTGTTTGCCCTGGCTGCGGTTAGTGCAGAGCAAAAACAAATGGCTGAGCACATCATGCAAGCTGTTGGTGCAACTACCTGGCTGGACGATGAAAGTTTGCTGGATGCAGTGACCGCAGTATCAGGCAGTGGCCCGGCCTATGTATTTTATTTCATCGAAGCCATGCAACAGGCTGCCACAGAGCTGGGTCTGAGTCCTGAGCAGGGTCTGCAACTGGCGATGACGACCTTTAACGGCGCAGCCCAACTGGCTTTGCAAGCGACAGAACCCGTGAGTGTGTTGCGTGAACGCGTTACCTCCAAAGGCGGCACGACCTATGCGGCATTGACCAGCATGGAAAACGCTGGCGTCAAACTAGCCATCGTCAATGCTGTCAAGGCAGCCGCCGCGCGAGGAAAAGAACTGGGTGATGAATTTGGCAAGGACAGCCAGCAATAATTGAATTGTTACTGGCTTCAGCTTGTGTAGAACTGCTTGAACAGAGTGCAGCCGAGTTCGGCTGAACTCAACTATTCGTATCTGCGCGCATGCGTTGCACTATCGTTGCGACGCTGCGCCAGGTTTCCCAGCCCAGCAGTGCAGACTTGGCAAAAGAAAATATTCTTCTGGGTTTGAGCACCAGCACGGCAGCTACTGCCAGGCCACCCAGTAAGGGACGTTGCCTGGCAATTTGCCCGGCTTTGCCAAGCAAGCCCACAGCAACATCGGCCATGCCCAGGGATTGCTTAAGTTCATTGCAATGTATCGTCATCAGGCTGCGCTCTGCCTGTATCTTGAGCAATAATGTCTGACGTCGCAAGGCCAGTTTTTGCTGATGATTTCCCATGCCTTAAACCTGTTCCTTTTTGCTGGTGTCGACACCACGCAGGCTGGCGGCATCTTTTTTCAATTCTGCCAGGCTGTGTGACAAGAAACTGGATTTTTTGCTGAACTTGCTACGTAGCCACATGAATATCCCCAGAGACAAGAAGCTAAACAGTGCCAGCAAACTGAGCAGAACGGTATAGCGATAAGTATCCCAAAATGCAGCAACCACAGTCAGTACTGCCAGCAGGACGGCGATGCCGGCAAAAAACAGAGCCGCCAGCGACCACAGCAGGCTGGAAGAAAAATGTGCGAGCTCTTCTTCCAGTTCTACTGCAGCCAGTTCCAGGCGGGTGTGGACAAGATTGCTCAGGGTGCTGGCAACTTGCCTCAGCGAGTCGCTGATGGCCATTGCTTATCTGCTACGGCCAATTAGCAAGCCCACCAGCAGGCCTACGCCAGCAGCAATGCCGGCAGACTGCCATGGATTTTCTTTGACATACACATCAGTCGCTTTGGCGGCTTCTTTGGTGCGGGTGACGACTAGATCTTCTATGCGCTCAACTTCTGCCTTGGCATTTTTCAAGGTTTTTTCAAAGCGGGCTTTGGCAGATTTAAAACCTTCACTGCCTTGCTGTTCAGTATTCTTCAACAGCTCTTCAGCATCACGGATGACGAGATGCAAGTCGTTCATCAGTTGCTCTCTATGTTCATCTACTGTACTCATGATTCGTCCTTTCAGGTGTGGAAGTGAATTTCAGTTTACTCAAAATGGGTGCCTGTCGTTTGCGCAAGCACAAAATTAGACACCAATACTGCATTGAGAAATTAACAATCTATTGGATTACTTTACTGCATAGTCAATGGCAATGCCAGCAAAGATTGCTGCACCCAGCCAATTGTTATTGATGAAAGCCGCAAAACAGGCCATGCGTTCACGTTCGCGTATCAGGGTGTAATGATAGATAGCGAAGCCTGTCGCAACGCCCATACCGGCAAAGAACCAGGTACGCAAGCCCAATTGCCAGCCCGTCAGCAAGATCAGGGCAAAGCTGATGGCATAACACAGCATGACAGCCAGCACATCATAGCTGCCAAAGGTGATGGCAGAAGTCTTGATACCTATCTTCAAGTCGTCGTCCCTGTCCACCATCGCGTACTCAGTGTCATAGGCAACTGCCCAGAATACATTCGCCAACAGCAGTACCCATGCTGCCAGCGGCACGGTATTTTGCACGGCTGCAAAGGCCATGGGTATGCCAAAGCCAAAGGCGATGCCCAGATAGGCCTGGGGGATGGCAAAGAAACGCTTGAAATACGGGTAGCTGCCCGCCACTACAACAGCCACCACCGATAGCATCTTGGTCAGACTGTTCAAAGGCAGGATCAGGCAAAAAGAAATCAGCGCCAGTACCACGGCAACGCCGACGGCTTCCTTGCCGGATATCTTGCCACTGGTCAGTGGCCGGTCTGCCGTGCGTTTCACATGACGGTCAAAGTCACGATCTGCATAATCATTGATGGCGCAACCGGCAGAACGCATCAGGGCTGTGCCCAGACTGAAAATCAATAACAGGTGCCAGTCTGGCTGGCCGTTCGAGGCTATCCATAGCGCCGCCAGCGTGGGCCAGAGCAATAAAAGTATGCCTATGGGCTTGTGCAGCCTGACCAGTTTGATATACCAGCCCAGGCGAGTCAGCAAGAAATTCATGATTCAGCTTTGTTGTTGCGCATGGCAGAATTATAAGTGCTATCTATACATAGAGTGGTGCAGGGTGATATCTTAATGAATTGCTACACTCAGTGCTTGCCTGAAAGCCTGAAAACCTCATGTCTTCCGGGTCACCCATGTTACTCATGTCAATTCGGCGTCATGATGTTGCAACAATATTACATAATTATTAGAAGTTTTCCGGGATTACTATGAAACTGCAAACCAAACTGGCCTGGGCCAGTGCTGCTGTATTGATGAGCCTGGCTGGCTCTGCCCATGCAGTGACGGAAATAAGCTGGTGGCATTCGATGACGGGCGCGCTGGGCGACCGCGTGACAGCACTGGCAGACCAGTTCAATAAAAGCCAGAATGAATACAAGGTAACCGCCGTCTATAAAGGCAGTTATGACGAAGCCCTGGCCGCTGGTATCGCAGCTTTCCGCGCCGGTAATGCGCCGCATATTCTGCAAGTATTTGAAGTCGGTACTGCGACCATGATGTATGCCAAGGGTGCGGTCAAGCCAGTATCTGAAGTCATGAAGGTCGCGGGTGAAAAATTTGATGCCTCTGGCTATGTCGCCGCAGTGGCGGGTTATTACACTTCACCTAAAGGTGAAATGCTGTCCTTTCCTTTCAATAGTTCAACCACCGTGTTTTACTATAACAAGGATATGTTTGCCAAAGCTGGCATGGACGCCAACAAGGCACCATCAACCTGGCAAGAAGTGGTCGCTGCTGCTGCCCGTCTCAAAGCCAGCGGCGAAAAATGCGCTTACACCACAGGCTGGCAAACCTGGGTACACCTGGAAAGTTTTTCAGCCTGGCACAATGTAGAGTTTGCCTCCAAGGGCAATGGCTTTGGCGGCCTTGATGCACGACTGACATTCAATAGCCCACTCCATGTACGGCATATAGAAAACCTGGAAAACTGGGCCAAGCAAGGTTACTTCACTTATGCCGGTCGCAAGAATGAGCCAGAAGCAAAATTCTATTCTGGTGAATGCGGCATGCTGACTTCGTCCAGTTCTGCCTATGGTAATGTTGCCAAGAATGCCAAGTTCAAATTTGCCGTTGCACCGTTGCCTTACTATTCTGACGTCAAGGGCGCACCGCAAAACACCATCATTGGTGGCGCTTCACTGTGGAGCATGAATGGCAAGAAGCCTGAAGAATACAAGGGCGTCGCCAAGTTTTATAAATTCCTCTCCCAGCCAGAAGTGCAGGCCAAATGGCATCAGGAAACCGGCTACCTGCCCATCACCAATGCTGCCTATGAGATGACCAAGAAATCTGGCTTTTATGAAAAAACGCCAGGCCCTGGTGTCGCCGTCCAGCAAATGATAGTCAAGACTACAGACAAATCCCGCGGTATACGCCTGGGCAGTTTTGTGCAGATACGCACCATCATGGATGAAGAACTGGAAGCCGTATGGAGCGGCAAAAAATCAGCCAAGGCCGCACTGGACAATGCTGTTTTGCGTGGCAATGAGTTGCTGGATCGTTTCGAAAAAGCGAATAAGTAAAGTCTTAAGACCTCTCAACACAGAGACACCGAGAAAAGCAAGAGAAAAACAAAACAATCAAAAGCTCAAATAATGCTTTTGTTTTTCTCTGTGCCCCTCTGTGCCCCCTCGGTGTCTCTGTGGTGAGCTTTTTGGTCTTCCCTAAACAATAGAGGTTTTTTTGGAAAAGCGTGCACGGTTTCGTTCAGCCTGGTTGCCTTATCTGCTGCTCTTGCCGCAGTTACTGGTGACAGTGCTGTTTTTTTTCTGGCCTGCAGTGCAGGCCCTGTATCAATCCGTCTTGTTGCAGGATGCCTTTGGCATGTCCACGCAATTTGTCTGGTTTGATAATTTCAAGTCCCTGTTTGCCGATGAAACTTATCTGGCCGCCTTCAAGACCACGGCCATGTTTTCCAGTCTGGTGGCTGTGCTGGGGCTGAGTCTGTCCTTACTGCTGGCGGTTTTTGCAGACAGGGTAGTCAGGGGCAGCTCGATCTACAAGACCATGCTGATCTGGCCATATGCAGTGTCGCCGGTTGTCGTCGGCGTGCTGTGGATGTTCTTGCTCAACCCCACGCTGGGTATTGTTGCCCATGGCTTGCGACACTTTGGTATTGAGTGGAATAATCTCTTGAATGGTCGCCATGCGATGATACTCATCGTCCTGGCCGCAGTCTGGAAGCAGATCAGCTACAACTTTTTATTCTTCCTCGCGGGTTTGCAGTCCATACCCAAGTCGCTGATAGAAGCGGCGGCGATCGATGGTGCCGGGCCGTGGAAGCGCTTCTTCACCATCGTCTTTCCTCTGCTGACACCGACGACCTTCTTCTTGCTGGTCGTGAATATCGTCTATGCGTTTTTTGATACCTTCGCGATCGTTGAGGCGACAACACAGGGCGGCCCTGGCAAGGATACCGAGATCCTGGTGTTCAAGGTTTTCAATGATGGTTTCAAGGGCGGTGATCTTGGCAGTGCCGCCGCGCAGTCCGTCATATTGATGAGCATCGTCATCGTACTGACTGTGCTGCAGTTCAAATACATAGAAAAGAAAGTGCAGTATTAAGCATGATAGAACGCCGGCCTTTTCTGGGTATGTTCAGCCACTTTATCCTGATACTTGGTGTCAGCCTGGTGGCTTTTCCCATCTATGTCGCATTTGTCGCCGCTACCCAGACCGCAGAACAATCTGCCCTGGCCCCCATGTCTTTGATACCGGGTGACCAGCTCTGGGTCAATCTGCAGGCAGTGCTGGGCACAGGTACTTCAGGCAATGTCGCCAGCAGTCCGGTCGGACGCATGATGTGGGTCAGCCTGATATCTGCGCTGATGATTGCCATAGGCAAGATTTCAATTTCCATGTTGTCTGCCTTTGCGCTGGTGTATTTTCGCTTCCCTGGCCGCACGCTGTTTTTCTGGATGATTTTTGTCACCCTGATGTTGCCTGTCGAAGTACGTATCAGCCCGACTTATAAAGTGGTGTCTGACCTGTCCATGCTCAACAGCTACGCCGGGTTGACGGTGCCGCTGATTGCCTCGGCGACAGCAACCTTCTTGTTCAGGCAATTCTTTTTAACCGTACCCGATGAACTGGCAGAAGCCGCGCGCATCGATGGTGCAGGCCCCTTGCGCTTCTTCAAGGACATACTGTGGCCGCTGTCGCGCACCAATGTGATTGCGCTGTTTGTCATCATGTTCATCTATGGCTGGAACCAATACCTCTGGCCCTTGCTGGTATCGACGGAACAGAATATGTACCCGATAGGTGTGGGTATCAAGCGCATGATTGCTGGTGGTGATGCCGCAGTCGAATGGAATATGGTGATGGCGACCCTGTTGCTGGCGATGTTGCCACCCGGGCTGGTGGTGGTCATCATGCAAAAATGGTTTGTTAAAGGTTTGGTAGATTCAGAAAAATAGCATGGCACAACTACATTTTAAAAACGTCACCAAAACTTACGGCAAGGGCGACAAGGCTGTTGCTGTCATCCATGGCGTTTCCATGGATATCAATCATGGTGAATTCATTGTCATGGTTGGCCCTTCTGGCTGCGGTAAATCGACGCTCTTGCGTATGGTTGCAGGGCTGGAAGAAATCACTTCTGGCGATATCGTCATTGGCGACAGAGTCGTCAATAATCTGGAACCCAAGGACAGGGATATCGCCATGGTGTTCCAGAACTATGCGCTGTACCCGCACATGAGCGTCTATCAGAACATGGCTTATGGTTTGAAGATACGTGGTTTTTCCAAAGCCGATATTGAAACCCGGGTGCAAAAAGCGGCGCAGATACTGGAGCTCGGTGCACTGCTGGACAGAACCCCGCGCCAACTTTCTGGCGGCCAGCGTCAGCGCGTTGCCATGGGGCGTGCCATCGTCCGGGAACCAGCAGTATTTTTATTTGATGAACCGCTGTCGAATCTGGATGCTAAATTGCGGGTGCAAATGCGCCTGGAAATCCAGCGCCTGCACAAGGCACTGGGTACTACCAGCCTGTATGTCACGCATGATCAGGTCGAAGCCATGACCCTGGGTCAGCGCATGATAGTCATGAACGGTGGCGTGGCAGAGCAGATAGGTACACCGGCAGAAGTGTATGCGACCCCAGCCACTACCTTTGTCGCCAGTTTCATCGGTTCACCTCCCATGAATCTCTTGCGTGGCAAAGTCTCAGAAAATGGCAGGCAGATGCAGATAGGTCATGCGACGCTGTCATTGCCGCTGGTGCAGAGCGAAGCAGAGCGCGTCGCCAACCGTGAATTGATACTGGGTGTGCGCCCAGAACATTTGTTCATAGGCATGCCAGGCCTGCCATTTGAAGTACAACTGGTAGAGTCGCTTGGGGCAGATTTGCTGGTGCATGGTTTATGTGGAAGTGAATCCATCGTCATCCGTACACCGGCAGGTACCGAAGTAGAAGCTGGACAACGTATTACAGCAGGCTTTGCGGCTGATGTCGTGCACTGGTTTGACCCTGTCAGCAAGCAACGTATTTAGGCAAGAAGGAGCAGGGCAGTCTTTCAGACTATCAATGCCGCCTTGCGCTGTGGCCTGTACTGTCTCATGAGCTCAGTACGGGCACTGGCACGGCTGGGTGGGCTGCTCAATCCATTCGCCTTGTCAAATGCAGGACCATGTTTCTCTGTATGTTGGCCACACATATAACCGAGACCAAATACGGTCAGAGTTAAAAGTACAGCAGTGACATATCTGCGTATCGTGTCACTGTTTTCATTCATGTTGCTTCCTGCTTCCATATCTGTTTCCTCTGGACTGAATTACTGCGCTGAAGGTACTTAATATTTTCACAAGCAGCGCATTTCAATTCTGATATGTCCTGCTATTGAACTTCACGCAGCTTTTGCAGGTCGAAGTGTCGCAATTAATTAAAAAACGTACCAGAAAATTGCTGAAGGAATTGTTATTCAGTATGTTTGGTATTGATATGCGATACTATTTGCAAAATTTCACATTTAGCCAGAAAGCACTCCATGAGTTCACCCGAATTGGTCTTGAAAGTCTTGCGTTCAGAATTGCGTGCCGCAGGCGTGACTTATAAAATGCTGGCCGAGCGCATAGGCATGAGTGAGTCCAGCATGAAGCGCATGTTTGGGCAAAAAGACATGAGCCTGTCGCGCCTGGCAGAAATCTGCAAGGCTTCTGGTATTGCCATGGAAGATGTACTGCGCCAGGCGGCAGATGTTACCCCGCATGCAGATAACCTGAGCCTTATGCAAGAGCAGTCGCTGATGGCTGACCCCAAATTATTGCTGGTGGCGATATGCTGCCTGGGGCACTGGACGCTGGAGCAAATCATAGAAACCTATCACTTGTCAGAAGCTGAATGTGTCTTGCACCTGATTGCACTCGACAAGCTGGAAGTCATAGAACTGCGCCCCCTGAACCGTTACCGCCTCAAGGTTTCACCTGCGTTTCACTGGCGTCCTGATGGCCCGGTGCAGCAGTATTTCAGGGATGTGGTCGTCAGCGATTACTTTACCGGCAGCTTTGATGGGCAGGGTGAAACCCTGCTCTTTGTGCCAGCCAGGGTGTCATCGCATAGCGCCATGGAGATGGTGCAGAAAATACAGCAACTGGCGGCTGAGCTGGCGCGCTTGCATCAGGATGACCGCCGTCTGCGGCCGGAAGAGCGTGATGGCTTTACCTTGCTCGTCGGTTTCCGCTCCTGGGAATTCTCGGCCTTTACGGCGCTGCGTCGCCCGGAGGCAGCAGCGCCAGTCAAAGGCCTGACTCACCAGATAGGCCCCAGGAAAAGATAAAGCGAAGAGCCGTTGCCACGGGTGGCACCGGCACCAAAGAACAGCGGCCCAAAACGGGTATCCATAGAGACAAAGGCACTGGCTGCCTGTTTCAGGGAACCCAGGCGCAGCGCTTTGCCATCACCATAAGTATCACCCAGTTCCAGCGAGAACCCCGTGCGTATCGCACCACCGATGGTCGTTGGCAGAGAACCTATCTTGCGAGCCAGGACCAGGCGGCCAAAAGCGGTAGCATTGCCTTCCAGCGAGTTGTTGGCCGTGCCTGACAGGCGCAAGAAGCCACCCAACGGATTTGGCGCGTTGCCGCGTCCAGAACGGCTCCATTCACCGTACAGATGACCAGCCCAGTCACCGAGCTGGAAGGCAGACAAGGCATCAATTTGGGATTGTGCCAGCGAACGTTGACCGGGACCTTGTGCCGGAGAATGTTCCCAGCTTGAGGAAATCAGATAGCCGCGGCTGGGGTTGGCCAGCGAATCGAGGGTGTCCAGGCGAAAACGCAAGAAGTGCGTCGTATTGTAATAGCGCAAGCTGTCCTGCTCTGTATTGGCGGGTAACAGAAAATCTACTTTACCAAAACTGCGGCTGGCACCGGCTTCTATGGTGCCCCAGTTATCAAGCTGGCGCCCAAAGGTCAGGCTGGCTTGTGTGCCGCGCAAACCCACGCGCAATTTCTTGCGCCCTTCTTCATACAGGTTCAGGCTGCTGCCATTGTATTCAATGGACGGGGCGACATACCAGGGTGAGCCCGAGCCCAGTGGTTGCCAGAATTGCGTCCCAGCCAGACGCTGACTGCCTATGCGGGCATAGCTGCGTAATTCAGCGCCATAGTTATTGAGGGAAGATGCGATGTGCATGACACTCAGGCCAAAACGGTTTTCATCGGCAAAATCACTGGTCAGTTCCAGACCCACCCGCAAGCGGTTGCGGCTGGAGTTTGACTCGAATGGTTTGATTAGCACATTGCGTTTGCCATCTTCATCGCTGATGACGGTTTCTATATTGTCGATATCGCCACGCCCATACAGCTTGCCCGAGGCTTGCCTGATCTGTTCCTGGGAAAGGACCTGGCCAGGCTTCAAACCTGTCTGTGCTATCAAGGCCTGGGGATTGATATAGCGCGGGCCTTCGACTGTTATTTTTGCCAGTGGTAATTTATCGGCAGTATTTTTTGCAACCTGCCCGGCGTTAGAGCGCTGGTATTCAAACATGGCATATTGCTCATCCGGTACCCGCAAGGCACTCAGTTGCACTGCCATTTTGTTGGCGGCAGCTTCGCCGGCCTTGATGGTTTGCTGATACAAGCCAAAATCGAGAAAACTGGTGCCTGATAATTCTGGTGCGATCAGTACATCGGATTTGCGCAAGTCCTTGATTGATCGTTGCACGTTTTGTTCGGTCAGGATTTGCAGCATCTGTTTGGTGACGTCAATGGCGCTATTGAGTTCATGCTCCTTCGCCAGTGGTGTGCCGACATTGACAGCGATGATGATATCCGCTCCCATGCTGCGTGCCAGCTCCACTGGCAAATTGCTGACCAGGCCGCCATCGACGACCAGCTTTTGCTTGATACGTACAGGTGCAAAAACACCGGGCAAGGCCAGTGAGGCGCGCATCGTCATCAGCAAAGGTGTGTCATTCAACTCCACCATCTCGCCAGTCAGCAGGTCAGAGGCAACAGACAGGAAGGGCAGGGCCAGTTGATTGACCGGCTGGTCGCGCATACCTTCAGGCATCAGGCGGGTCAGGGCGTTTTCCAGGGCGGCATTACCGGCTGCTGCAGGGGGTAAAAATACGCCAGACTTGGTCACCGCAAACTCTATGCGTGAAGGCAGCATCAAGTCTTCTTCCTTGCGGCGGAAATCCAGGTCGTAGCGGGCAGGACGGTCAGCCAGCACGCTGTCCCAGTCAGTTTCCTTGACGATTTGTTCCAGTTCATCGGCAGAGCGCCCGGCAGCATAAGCACCGCCAACGACAGCACCTATGCTGGTGCCAACCACCATATCCACAGGTATGCGCATTTTGCGCAGGGCGCGCAAGACGCCGATATGGGCAAAACCACGCGCACCGCCGCCTGACAAAACCAGGGCCACTTTGGGACGGCTGACCTGGCCATTGGCAGTAGCACTGGAATTGGGAGCATCGCCAGGGGTTTGCGCCTGGCTGTCAAAGGTAAGGATGCTGGCTGCCATGCAGGCAATGAGCAGCAGGACTCGGGACAATGACATGAACTGAAGCTTTCTGTAGAAATGTGGTGAGCGGGCCTGTTGTTACAGACCTCACTTGCCAGCGTGTTTCGCGAAAGACCGCAGTATATATCGCCTTGCACTATGATGAGCAGTTTGCTAATTCGTGAAGCTGGTTCCAGTTATCCAGCTTACTTATATGACTTAGTTTCTGGCTCAGTTGTTAAGCTCCGTTCTCAGACTCAGTTATCAACATTCACCAGTGCAGTCAAAATATGGTCACGCCAGACACCATTAATTTTGAGGTAAGACTTGGCATAACCTTCCTTCTCAAAACCCAGGCGTTCCAGCAAGGCGGCGCTGCGCAGGTTTTCAGGCACATAATTGGCCATGACGCGATGCAGGCCCTGCTGCTGGAACATATGGCCAATTCCAGCCCTCACGGCCTCCTGCATATAACCCTGGCCTTGCTGCTTTTCGGCGATCGCATAACCCAGGTGGCAGGCATGAAAAACTCCACGGACGATATTGCTGAAATTACAAATGCCTATCATCTTTTCATCCATGCACACCGCAAAATGCACCGCCAGGCCTGCGTCTATCAGGCGTGAGCTGGCAAGCAGTCTTTCTTCGCATTTTTCCAGGGAGAAAAACTCTTCGTCACGCACCGGTTCCCAGGGGGCCAGGTGGCTGCGGTTGGTCAGCAGATATTCTTGCAGCATGGCGGCATGCTCAGGCATCAATACCCGCAATTGCAGGCGTGCAGTTGCTATCACATCTTTGTTCATGGTACGGGGGAGGTAAAAATTATTGAGTGCTGGGCGCTTCGTCCAGCATGGTGACACCAGGCAAATCGCAAGCCAGCACCGCCTTGCGTATGGCTTCAATCGCCGCCTGACGGGTGAAACTCTTGCGCCAGGCAATCACGACACGACGGTCTGGTGCCGGTGCAGTAAATGGCAGGTAACGCAGCATGCCATCCTTGGCATCGAGGTCTGGCACTGAGGCCATTGGTAACACGGTGATGCCTATGCCAGACGCGACCATGTGCCGTATGGTTTCGAGTGAAGAGCCTTCAAAAGTGCGGGCAATGCCGTCACCAGCAGTCGAGTAACGCGACATTTCCGGACACACTTCCAGCACTTGATCGCGGAAACAATGACCATTGCCCAGCAAGAGCATGGTTTCTGATTTCAATTCTTCGGCCGAGACTTCCTTGCGTTCTGCCCAGGCATGATCACGCGGCATGGCAACCACAAAGGGTTCGTCGTACAGCGGCTGTATCATCATGCCCTGGTCCGGCAGGGGCAGGGCCATGATAGCAGCATCGAGTTCACCCTGGCGCAATAATTCCATCAGTTTGACGGTGAAGTTCTCTTGCAGTACCAGAGGCATTTGCGGCACCTGCTGTATCATGGTTTTGACCAGGGTAGGCAGCAGGTAGGGGCCTATCGTATAAATAACGCCGAGGCGGAAAGGTCCAGCCAGCGGGTCTTTGTTTTGTTTGGCGATTTCCTTGATGGCGGCGGTCTGTTCCAGCACACGCTCAGCCTGGGCAACAATCTGCGCCCCCAGCGGGGTAGTCGAAACCTCGGTGCCGCCACGTTCAAAAATAGTGACGCCCAGTTCATCTTCGAGTTTTTTGATGGCGACAGACAGCGTAGGCTGAGCGACAAAACAGGCTTCTGCCGCATGGCCAAAATGTTTTTGCCGGGCTACGGCAACAATATATTTTAATTCTGTGAGTGTCATGCCGTTAGTTTGGCACAGACTGAGTGCAGCGTCAGCAAGAGCTTTGTACAGAGCGTAAATTTTTTCCTGAATTTAACAATGACAGGGGGAGTATTTTTGGATAATCATACTGTATATACGATATATCCTTGTTTTGGCGCATACTCTGTCAAAAACTAAATTTCAAATCAGTTGCATGCTGTTTGCTGGATTATTGATCAGGAAAGCATAGATAAGCGCAGGCTCTGTAGGAGCGGCTTCAGCCGCGAATGCCTGATACAAGCAAAATGCCCGATACGGTCAAGCGTTCGCGACTAAAGTCGCTCCTACAGAATGATAGAAGCGCTTACTACATTTGAGCAGAGATTCAGCATTAGCCTTTAGATTGACTCATGGCTTTGGTCAACTCCAGATGCCCTTGCGCTGCGCCGCTTTCTGGTACCGCTTCACCATCACGCTGACGGACTTCAGCCAGACGTGCCGCCAGTTGCTCAGGTGCATCTTCACCACGACCTACCCAGACACCTTGTGTCAGGGTAATATTCGCGGCCTCAAAGCTACCCGCACCCGCACACAGGATGGCACGGCTAGGTGCCTGCTCGGATGCCAGTACCAGCATGGCTGGTACTACATCGGACGGCTGCAGGGCCGCCAGGAATTCGGCCGGGAACAGGCTCTCAGTCATGCGGGTTGCCGCCGTTGGTGCCAGGCTATTGACGCGGATATCATACTTGGCCCCTTCCAGCGCCAGCGTTTGCATCAACCCAACCAGGGCCATCTTGGCCGCACCATAATTCGACTGGCCGAAATTGCCATACAAACCTGAAGAGGAAGTGGTCATCACGATGCGACCATATTTTTGTTCTGTCATGATGGCCCAGACTGCCTTGCAGCAATGCACAGCACCCATCAGATGCACATCCAGCACCAGTTTAAAGTCAGCGATATCCATCTTGGCAAAACTCTTGTCGCGCAAGATACCGGCATTATTGACCAGGATATCAATCCGCCCCCATTGCGCCATGGTATCTGCCACCATAGACTGCACTGCTTCAAAGTCGGTGACCGATGCACCGTTGGCTATCGCCTCACCACCAGCCGCACGGATTTCTTCGACGACTGCCAGCGCAGCAGCGGATGAACCACCAGAGCCATCGCGTGCACCACCCAGATCATTCACCACCACTTTCGCACCACGCGCCGCCAGCGCCAGCGCATGTTCACGTCCCAAACCACCACCTGCACCGGTCACGATGGCGACACGGCCTTTGAAATCTATAGTCATTGCTGATCCTTATATTGTGTTTGCACATAGCCAGTGCGTTTGGCATTTATGCGTTGGTCGTCTTTAGGTTCTGGGGGATTTTACCTTGACATGAGGTGGGGGCGGTAGTTGTGATTTTGACTATGGAGTGGGGGAGATGATTTGCCAATGAGGATTTGCACTCTCAGCAAATTGATGCAGGTTTTCTCAAATAGTTTTTGCAGAAGCCATTCCTTTGCATTTTACCCAACTCCTAAATACGTCATTCCAGCGTGGGGTTAGCTGGAATCCAGTGGCGTTCTTGGTATATCGTGGTGTGATTAAACTTCAGATCCTTATTGTTTTACGTCTCTGCTTCTCAAATGCCTGTACACATATTTTAAGATTGCCGGCCGGTGGTAGACCGGCAACTACCCACCTTTTTGTCTCGCCAAAAAAGGTGGGCCAAAAAGGCGACCCAGGCGTCGTCGCCCCCTAAAGGGGGTTCCCGTTTGTGCAGTACAAAAAATGGGAAGGCCCGAAACTCGCTACGCTCAGACAGCGGTCCTTCTTTTTCCATTTTCTGTACCGCACAAACGGCGTCGACACATGGGAACTGCAGAAAGTCAAAATCAACAGCAAAACCAAGATTGATCAACGATGCTCAACGATATATGCATAACGGTTGCATTGACGTTGTAGTTGTTTTTGATCTGCACCCGCTTGGGACGATGTAATTTGTGTGTCACAGAAAATGGATTAGAAAGCTTCGGTGTCTGAGGTGTAGCTGGGATTTCGAGATGCATGCATCTCGCCAGCGTAACGGCAATCGCTTGCAAGCGATTGTGCGCCCTGCAAGGATAGCGAGTTTCGAAGCTTTCCCATTTTTTGTGATGCACAAATTATGCTGGAGCGTAGCGTAAGCACCCACAGGGCGAGTCTGCGGTCGCCTTTCTTTGAATACGTTCTTTGGCGAAGCAAAGAACGTATTTCGGCTGCCGGGCCGAGACCCGGCTTGTATCTACGAAGGATAGACGTTTTTATAAAAACTCAAATGTACAACAAAGGTGCTCGCCCTCAAACATGCTCCGCCACAAACCCATTAAACCATGGGCGCAAGCCGCCTATGGTAAAGCCGCCATCGACCAGCAAACTTTGCCCGGTCACAAAGCGCGCATCTTCGGACAATAGCCATAGTACGGCATCGGCCACATCTTCCGGCTGGCCTATGCGTTGTAATGGGGTTTGCTTTTCAAATGGCAGTGCAGATGTTCTGGATGCCAGTACGCCGCTGGCCATGGGGGTGGCGATGATACCGGGGCTGACGTTGTTGATGCGGATTTGCAGGGGGCCGACTTCGACGGCGACCGTGCGTGTTAATGCATCAAGTGCGGCTTTTCCAGCGGCATAGGCTGACAGGCCGGGCATGGCACCGTGGGCAGTCCAGGAGGAGGTGTTGACGATGGCACCACCGACACCGGCTGCCTGCATGGCGGCTATTTCGTGTTTCAGGCAGGCGAAGACGCCGCGCAGGTTGGTCGCCATAACAGCATCGAAGTCAGCCAGACTGGTTTCCTGGAAGGGCTGGAAGCCACCCAGGATGCCAGCGTTATTCCAGGCCATGTGCAAGCCGCCAAAGGTGGACACGGTTTTTTGTACCAGTGCCTGGACTTGTTCCGCATCTGAGACATCGGCAGCAATGGCAAGGGCGATGCCGCCCGCTGCCTTGATTTCATCGGCAACCAGATTTATTTCTGCCGGACGGCGGCCAGCGATGACGACGTTGGCTCCTTCGCGACCAAAGCGCTGGGCGGCGGCCTTGCCCATGCCAGTTCCTCCACCTGTGATGAGGACAGTACGATTGGCAAAACGGGATGCAAGTGTGGTGATAGTCATGGTGTAGCTCCAAAAATTGTGCGGGAATCGCTGTTTGTTTGCCAGCAAAGGCTGCAAACAAGGCTGTATTCTTATTTGAAACTAAAATGAGATAAACGAGTCTATGATTGATACATCTGCAATCAGGAGTGTTGAATGGATTTATTGGATAGCATGAAGGTCTATGTTCTTGCCGTGGAAAAAGGCAGTCTGAGTGGAGCTGCCACGGCTTGCGGGATTTCTGCAACCATGGCGGGCAATCATTTGCGTATGCTGGAAAAACGCCTGGGCATGCAATTACTGCAAAGGACTACCCGGCGTCAGCACCTGACAACCTTTGGCGAGGATTACTACACGCGCTGCAAGGAAATCTTGAGGCTGGTCGATGAAACCGACAAGCAGGCGCAAAACCTGCAACTGGCTCCTGCAGGTAAATTGCGCATTACGGCGCCAGTCAGTTTTGGTACTGAGGCGCTGATGCCTGCATTGTCAGAATATCTGGCGCGCTACCCTGAAGTCAGCGTCGATGTCAGTTTGTCTGACCGTGTCATGGATATGCTGGAAGAAGGTTTTGAAGTGGCGATACGCATAGGTGAATTGCCTGATTCTGCACTCATCGCTAAATCATTGCGCCCATATCGCCTGATGATCTGCGCCTCACCTGATTATCTGGCGCGTAATGGCACGCCAGGAAAGCCTGAAGATTTGACGAATCATGAATGCCTGTCTTTCAGCCCGGCGGCTATTACCAACTGGCGCTTGCAGGATCAGGATGATATTTATCGCATCCCCGTTACCGGCAGGCTACAAGTCAATCATGGCCAGGCTTTGCGGGTTGCTGCCTTGCATGGTCTGGGCATCGTCTTGCAGCCAGCAATACTGTTGCAGGCAGATGTGAAGGCCGGGCTTTTGGTACAGCTATTTCCCGATTATGAATTACCCAGTCGTGCGCTGAGTGTGGTTTATCTGCAGGACAGATACCGCACGCCCAAGCTGCGCAGTTTTGTGGATTTCATGGTGGAGAAGTTTGGCTGATCTTGTGATCTTAATCGGGCAATGTGATGAAATCAGGCTTTGCCAATTTTCTTTTGCATGATGATTGCACCACCAAATTCCGGGTTCAGTTCATACGGGGCAAAACCTTCTGCGCGATACAGATTTTGCGCACGGGTATTTCCCTCCAGCACTTCCAGCGTCATCTTGCAATAACCCTGTTGTTCAGAGAGAGCAGTCAGATGCTGCATCATTTTATTGCCTATGCCCTGGCCACGAAAATCAGGGTGTACGGCAAAATCGTGGATATTCAATAAAGACTTGCAGGCAAAGGTGGAAAAGCCTTCTATGCAAATCGCAAAACCAGCAGCCTGATCATTCACATAAGCGAGAATTGCGCGCACGGTATTGCGTTTTTTGAGCTCGCTAATGAGATTGGCTTGCGCATAATCAGATAGTGCCTCACCACCACCCATGGCATCCAGCGCATACATATTGAGCATGTTGACCAGGTCTTTGGCATGCTGTGGGTTATTGACATCAACATTAACGATATTCAACATAGGTTTTTATACTCGTAAAAATTCTTCTTTATATCCCAGCCAGCGCTCCAAATGAGCAGCAACGGTGATGGGGTCATTTTTTAATAGTTCATCGGCCAGATTGCGTGCCTTATCCACCAGCCATTGATCGGTTTCCAGGTTGGCAAAGCGTAACATGGCTTCACCGGACTGGCGTGCGCCGAGGAATTCACCGGGGCCGCGCAATTCCAGGTCCTTGCGCGCAATTTCAAAACCATCATTACTCTCGCGCATGGTGGCCAGCCTTTGCTTGGCCGTGCCACCCAGCGGGCCTTGGTACAGCAACAGGCAGACACTGGCTGCGGCACCACGGCCTACGCGGCCACGTAGCTGATGCAATTGCGACAGGCCAAAACGTTCAGCATGTTCTATCACCATCAGGCTGGCATTCGGTACATCGACGCCAACTTCAATCACCGTGGTAGCCACCAGCACCTGGCTGTCATTGCGGATGAAGGCTTCCATCGTCGCCTGTTTTTCTGCCGGTTTCAGGCGGCCATGGACCAGACCCACCTTCAGTTCTGGCAGGGCTTCAGCAAGCATGGTGTGCGTGTCAGTTGCGGTTTGCAGTTGCAGGGTTTCTGATTCTTCTATGAGGGGACATACCCAATAGACTTGTTTGCCTTCCTGTCCCGCAGCTTGCACGCGGGCAATGACTTCGTCACGGCGGTTCTGGTCGATGACCCGGGTGACGATAGGTGTGCGGCCTGGCGGCAGTTCATCAATGATGGATACTTCCAGGTCAGCATAGTAAGTCATCGCCAAGGTGCGCGGGATAGGCGTTGCCGACATCATCAATTGATGCGGCACCTTGCCCGCCTCGGTCTTGTTGGCCAGGTTCAGGCGCTGGCTGACGCCAAAGCGGTGTTGTTCATCGACGATGACCAGGCCCAGTTTCTTGAATTGCACACTGTCCTGTATCAGGGCGTGAGTACCTATCACCAGTTGGGCCTCACCAGAAGTGATGAGTGCATTGGCGGCATCTTTTTCTTTTTTCTTCAGGCTGCCAGTCAGCCAGGCGGTTTTAACACCCAAGGGTTCCAGCCAGGCAGCAATTTTCCTGAAATGCTGTTCGGCCAGAATTTCTGTTGGTGCCATCAGCGCTGCCTGAAAACCATTGTCTATCGCCTGCGCTGCTGCCAGTGCTGCAACGATGGTTTTGCCGCTGCCTACGTCACCCTGCAACAGGCGTTGCATGGGGAAGGCTTCACGCAAATCATCGCGTATCTCGGCCAGCACTTTTTCTTGCGCCTTGGTCAGAGAAAACGGCAGGTTCAGCAAAAAGGAATTGCTGAGTTCACCCACCAGTGGCAGGGCATTTGCGCCTTTGCTGCGGCGGGTAATTTGTGCGCGCTTCAATGATAATTGCTGGGCCAGCAGCTCATCGAATTTCATGCGTTCCCAGGCCGGGTGTTCGCGTTCTATCAGGCTATGCTGATCGACATCCGGCGGCGGATTGTGCAGTATGCGTATGCTGCTTTCAAAATCCTGCAAATGCAGAGCAGCCAGGCGCGCAGGCGACAAGGTGTCATGCCAGTTGACGCGTGTCATTGCATTGGCAATGGCCTTGCGTAATAAGGCTTGTGGCACGCCTTCGCCGGACGGATAAACAGGTGTCAGCGCAGTCGGCAAAGGTGCGCCTTCATTGACGATCTTGTAGTGAGGATGCACCATCTCTGCACCAAAGAAACCATGACGTAATTCACCACGCGCGCGTACCCGCACGCCAACTGCCATTTGCTTGGTCTGGTTGCCATAAAAATTCAGGAAGCGCAGCACGACCTGGCCACTATCGTCGGCAATAGTCACGACCAGTTGACGGCGCGGGCGGTACTGGATATCACATTCTGTGACCACGCCCTCAACCTGCACACTGCTGCCACCACGGAAAGAGGCATCGCGCATGCTGACGATTTCAGTTTCATCTTCATAGCGCATAGGTAAATGCAAGACAAAATCCATGTCCTTGCGCAAGCCTAACTTAGCAAGTTTTTCACTGGCCTTGGCTGCGGTGTTAGCGGGGGTTTTGGCCTTTTTTGCAGGTTTTTTGGAGCTGGAGTCAGGCAAGGCAGTAATGCCAGCGATAGCTGGATCAGCTTGTGTATTATTTAACTCTGCACTTGCACTTTGGTCTTCAGCGGCCATGGGGTGTAAAATGGTGGGTTTTGCTGTTAGCTTACTTTTTTCAGGAAATTCACAAAACCTTGGTTTCAGGCTGTTTGTCTGTGATCTTACCCGGGTTTGCTACGATAGTGTGCATTCTACTGGTATTTTATACAGTGTAAAGTAGCTTTATGTCTGTTTTTCCTGTTTTACCTCCGATTTTTGTAGAATTTTTGCATGTCTTACTCCCTAAGTGATTTTGATTTTGAACTGCCTGAAGCCCTGATCGCGCAAACACCTTTGCCCGACCGTACCGCTTCACGCCTCTTGCATGTCGACGGTGATACGCTGGTTGACAGGCATTTTGCTGACATCATCAACCAGCTCAATGCCGGTGATTTGCTGGTATTTAATGATACCCGTGTACTCAAGGCACGCTTCTTTGGTGTCAAGGAAAGCGGCGGCAAGATACAGATGCTGGTCGAGCGTGTACTGTCGAACAATGACAAGGAGCGCAGCGTGCTGGCCCAGATGCGCGCTTCCAAGTCGCCACTGCCGGGTAGCAAAATCCGCCTGGCAGACAGTTTTGATGTCATCGTTGGTGAGCGTGTTGGTGAATTCTTTACCCTGTATTTCCCGTCAGATATCTTCACGCTGCTGGAAACCTATGGCCGCCTGCCTTTGCCGCCGTATATAGAACATGATGCCGACGACTTTGACGAGCAGCGTTACCAGACCGTCTATAACCGCGTGCCAGGTGCGGTAGCCGCGCCAACGGCTGGCCTGCATTTTGACGAGGCGCTGTTGCAGCGTTGCCAGGATAAGGGCATCAAACTCGCCTATGTAACCCTGCATGTGGGTGCTGGTACTTTCCAGCCTGTGCGTACCGAAAACCTGGCAGATCACCAGATGCACAGCGAATGGTATACCGTGCCTGATGAAACCGTCGCAGCAGTGCAGGCCACCAAAGCCGCCGGTGGCAAAGTGGTGGCTGTCGGCACCACCAGCATGCGTGCGCTCGAATCTGCTTCACAAACAGGCAGCTTGCAGACAGGCAGTGATGACACCCGTCTGTTCATCACGCCCGGTTATGTATTCAAGACCGTGGACAGGCTTATCACTAATTTCCACTTACCAAAATCCACTTTGATGATGCTGGTATCGGCATTTGCCGGGTATGATCGCGTCCGCGCTGCTTATGCTCACGCTATCGCTCAACAATATCGTTTTTTCAGCTATGGCGATGCCATGCTGCTGACCAATTCCTCCGGGGAAGACCATGCTTGAATTTACACTCATTAAAAAAGATAAAACTACTGCTGCACGTCGTGGCCGTGTCAAAGTCAACCATGGTGAAATCGAAACGCCTATCTTCATGCCAGTCGGTACTTATGGTTCGGTCAAGGCCATGTCGCCGCTGGAATTGAAAGAGATCGATGCGCATATCATTCTCGGCAATACCTTCCACCTGTGGCTGCGCCCGGGCACGGATGTACTCAACAAATTTGGTGGCCTGCATGGTTTCATGGGCTGGGATAAACCTATCCTGACTGACTCAGGCGGCTTCCAGGTATTTTCGCTGGGTGCGATGCGCAAGATCACGGAAGAGGGCGTCAAGTTTTCTTCGCCTATCAGTGGTGAGCGCCTGTTCCTGTCGCCAGAAATCTCCATGCAAATCCAGCGCGCACTGAATTCGGATATCGTCATGCAGTTCGATGAATGCACGCCTTACGAAATCGATGGCAGGCCAGCGACGACAGAAGAAGCCGGCAAATCCATGCGCATGTCATTGCGCTGGGCCAAGCGTTCCATTGATGAATTCAACCAGGGTGAAAACCCGAATGCCCTGTTCGGCATCGTACAGGGCGGCATGTTTGAACACCTGCGCGATGAATCCCTGGCTGGATTGAATGAGCTGAATTTCCACGGCATCGCCATCGGCGGCCTGTCTGTAGGCGAGCCTAAAGAAGACATGATGCGCGTACTCGCGCACGTCGGCCCCAAACTGCCAGAAAACAAACCGCATTACCTCATGGGCGTAGGCACACCAGAAGACCTGGTGGCAGGTGTAGCCAATGGCATAGACATGTTCGATTGCGTCATGCCTACCCGCAATGCGCGCAATGGCTGGATCTTCACCCGCTTTGGTGATATCAAGATCAAGAATGCGCGTTACAAGGAAGACAAGGAACCGCTGGATGCGACCTGTGAATGCTATGCCTGCAAGAATTTTTCGCGCGCCTACCTGCACCATTTGCACCGCACTGGCGAAATCCTGGGCGCACGTTTGAACACCATCCACAATCTGCATTACTACCTGGATTTGATGAAAAACATCCGTAAAGCATTGGACGACGAACGCTTCCCTGAGTTCGTACAGCAGTTCCACGCTGACCGCGCGCGCGGCGTTTGAAGTAGTTGTCTGATTAAATACGGTAAATAATGACGGACTGATCAGTAATACGAATTATATTCAGGGCGCTTGCAGGCAAAATGGCGCTCTCGTCCGAGTGGACAAATGAATACTAGAGGTCTGATATGAATTATCATCCCGTCATTATTGCCGGCGGCGGCATTTCTGGTCTGTATTGTGCCTGGCGCCTGGCCTTGTCCGGGCAAAAAGTCGTGGTGCTGGAAGCTTCATCTGACCGCTGGGGTGGTCGCATAGAAACTGAAGACCTTGACGGCTTTATTGCTGAATGGGGCCCCATGCGTTTCGAGCCTACCCTGCAACCGCGCTTCGATAAATTGTGCCGTGACCTGGGCGTCAAGCTGACCGAGTTCAGCGGGCCAGAAGGGGAAGAAGTCAACGCACCTACCTATGATTTGCCTGCCGAGGAAATGGGTCTCAATTCCCTGCAATTGCTCAAGCGAGGCATCATGCTTATCCTGGGACAAGATCCAGAGGACCA
This sequence comes from Undibacterium pigrum, assembly GCF_003201815.1. Lineage (GTDB taxonomy): Bacteria > Pseudomonadota > Gammaproteobacteria > Burkholderiales > Burkholderiaceae_D > Undibacterium > Undibacterium pigrum. The sequence goes on along the minus strand of NZ_QJKB01000003.1, from coordinate 151,920 downwards.
GGCCTGGATAGATGCGCAGACTGAAGCCGATTACCAGCGCATGCGCAAACATGCGCAACTCAATGGTCAGCCGCTGTGGAGCATGGGTTTCTGGAACGCCATGTCGGCGGAAGGCGCGCTCAGCCATCTGGCATTGACCAAGCTGCGCGATACTGGCACTTTCTATCACATGATCCCGGAAAACCTGAATGCGATAGAGTGGATCATCTGGTGGCTGCGCGCCCTGAAAACCGTAGGCCAGCAGCTGGCCAGCGTGGATGGTGGCACGGCAAAACTGACAGAGAGCCTGATGGCCAAATTGCGTGGCCTCAGCAATGTGACGCTGGCTGGTGGTCATATGCTGACCAGTTTCAAGCAAATCGCCATGGGCCAGCCCAGGCTGGAACTGGATGTACATACCAAAAATGGCAATATACAGTTGCAGACCGACAGGCTGATCCTGGCCTTGCCCAGGATGCCGCTGGTGAAACTGGCATCCTGCCTGCCTGAACACGTCTCTTCACAGCTTGATGCAGTGAATGGTTTCCCCATGTTGAAACTGTTCTTCGTCACAGATTCACCCTGGTGGGATTATTCACAGCGCCCGCAACAATATGCGAGTTGCCTGCCTACCCGTGAAATTCATTATTTCCGCCGCCCGCAAGGCCAGGACAAGGATGGACACGGCATGGTCTTGCTGTACATGGACCGCCCATCGACAGAATTCTGGAAACACTATGTCATGGAAGCCGACAAGCATGACCGCGCCGAGATAGACCAGAACGTCAAGATCGTTGACGCTTTTTCCTTGTTCGTTGCGCGTGATGTGAAGCGTCTCGTCGATATCAAACGTTCGGGCCTGAAACTGACTGACCAGGCCCAGCACATGTTTGAAGAGAAATCACTGGAAGATACCCGCGACTTTATCAAGAATTCCATCGTTACCTACGGTATACGCGACTGGGCCAGAGCTCCTTATGGCGCGGCCAATCATGGCTGGCAGCCAGGTGTGCGTTCATGGAAAGTCATGGATGTGTTCAAGGCTTTCGACTTTGGCAGCGGTGCCAAGAATATACACATTGTTGGTGAAGCATATTCCGATTACCAGGGCTTTGTTGAGGGGGCTTTGAATACCTCTGAGCTGGCATTGGCAACCATACGTACCAACTAAGCGTACCAACTAAGTAAATAAGCTAGGTAATCAGAACTAAGCAGAACTAAGCAGAACTAAGCAGAACAAAGGCAGCAAGCTCAGGCTTGCTGCCTTTTTTAATTTCCTATGTCCGGAAATTCTTGAAAGCCTGCCACATACCAAAGTATTGAGTGTCGAATGCAATAATGACAATCTAAAAGAAGCTTGTTACACTCCATGCTGGCCGCATTGGTCAGATGCCAACATGGCATATGGGTAGTTTAAAACGGAGAAAGTTGTGAATAAAAGTACGAAACTGATCGCGGTGGTAGTGGCTCTGGCGGCATCCTATCCGGCAGCATCCTGGTTCACCGGAAAACAAGTTGAAGCCAAACTGACAGAGTCCAATGATCAGTCCAAGTCTTCTCCCTACGTGAAAGTAGTCAAGCAAGACTATAAGCGTGGTGTATTTTCTTCTGTGCAAGAAACAACGCTGGAGCTGACGCTGGCAAATTTCCCAGGTGTGAAAAAGCCTGAAATGCCTGTTCCTGAGGCTGCAGAAGCACCTGCTGACGGTACGCCGCCAGCAGATGTCGCAGTGGCTATAGAGGAAGAAAAACCAGCCAAACCAGTGCAGATACACTTCATTAATTATATCCAGCATGGCCCTTTGCCAGGTTTCAAAGGTTTTGGTGCTGCTTCCATCAAGACTGAACTGGTGCTGGACGCAGAAACCAAGGCTCAACTTGCTAAAGTCTTTGGCAATGCCACGCCTCTGGAGATTACTTCCCGCCTGACATATGCTGGTGGTGGCCGTGTGTCTATTTCCAGCCCCGCGTTTAATACTGTCATGGAAAAAGAGAACGACAAAGTCGCCTGGCAGGGTTTGACGATGGAAGTCGGTTTCAGTAAAGACTATAAAGATATCAATCTTTATTTGAGTGCCCCTGGCCTGGCAGTAGATAGTCAGGATGGCAAATCATTCAAGCTTGGTGCCATCAGTGTCAAGGCTGATATGAACCTGGCTTATCCTGGCACTAACTTGTACCTGGGTAAAACTGATTCGTCTATCGCCAGTGTCAACTTCACTGACACCTCTAAAGATAAGAAAAGTTTCACCCTTGAGCAATTGAAGCTGACCACAGACGCTACCATGAAGGATGATCTGTTTGATGCCGTTGCCAAATTTGGTGTTGGCAAATTTGTATTTGAACAGCAGGAATTTACTGACTTTCACTATGACTACGGTGTCAGGCGCTTGCATGCACAGTCGCTGGCGAAATTGTCTACTGCTTACTCAAAAGCAGCTGGTGACCCGGAAAAAATGGCTGCCTTGAAAGCAATCTGGGATGAAGTCGCTCCAGTAGTATTGCAAAAAGATCCAGAGTTTTTCCTGGAACGTCTGAGCGTCATGACTGCAGATGGTGAAGCCAAGTTGACAGGTTCTGCCAAACTGGCGGGCGCGACTGCTGCAGATTTCAATAACCCCATGCTGATGATTTCAAAAATCCAAAGCAATCTGGATGTGACACTGACAGAAGCACTGGTCGCAAAACTTGGTGGCGCATCACAAAAAGATCCGGAAATGCAGAAAGCCGCAGCAGATGCCATTAACCAGCAGGTATCGGCCTTTGTAGAGCGTGGTTATATTAATAAAAATGGCAAGCTTCTGAGTTCCAAGCTTGAATGGAAACAAGGCGCGCTGACTGTGAATGGTAAGCCATTCAGTCGTTAAGTATTGCCATAGATATAATAAATTTCTCGCAGTAAGTATGCAGACAATCAACCGCCCAACGGCGGTGATTGTCTGTTTTCATTTTCGCGGCAGCTTTCTTTTCAGATATCCTGACAATTTCCAGAAATTTGCATGGGCGATGCTAAAATAGGGAGCTTTGCTGATTGAAAAATCGGCATTTGGTGCTATATACAAAGAATTGAGCAATAATTGCAACAATTTGTATCCAGTTTCATGCCAAGAAGCTGGTGATCCATTATTAAAATGACAGGAGTCTGAACGTGTTTATTTCCAATGCTTATGCACAAGCAGCCGCTGGCGGCGATCTCCAGAGTAATCTGATGAGTATGTGGCCTTTGCTCCTGATGGTAGCAGTGATGTATTTCCTGATGATACGTCCACAAATGAAACGTCAGAAAGAGCAAAGGGCAATGATGGATGCGCTGGCAAAAAACGATGAAGTCGTTACTGCTGGTGGTATTCTGGGTAAAGTAGTCAAGGTCAGCGACGCCTATGTCACCATAGAAGTCGCGAATGGTACAGAAGTTGTCGTACAAAAAATGTCCATCACGATGATGCTGCCCAAGGGCACGATTAAAGCGATTTAATCAGCAAACAACGGCAACGCAGTCCACAATGATCTGGGCTGCGTTGTGCTTTTTTAGCTTCCAATTATTTTCCCCATTATGAATCGCTATCCACTCTGGAAGTACATACTGATTCTGATCGCCCTGGTGTTCGGTGCCATTTATACCGTGCCCAATTTCTTTGGCGAATCACCTGCAGTGCAAGTCAGTAGCGGTAAAGCCACCGTCAAAATTGAAGCTGATATGACCAGCCGCGTTGAAAAAGCGCTGGAACAGGCAGGCTTGAAAAGCAAAGACATCTTCTACGAATACAATGGCACACAAGGCACCGTACGTGCCCGTTTTGAAGATGTGGATAGCCAGTTCAAAGCCAAGGCTGCTCTGGAAAAAGCACTGAATGCTGATCCGGCTGATCCTGCTTATACCCTGGCTTTCAATCTTTTACCGAATACACCCAAGTGGTTGCAGAGTTTGCATGCCTTGCCCATGTACCTGGGGCTGGATTTGCGTGGTGGTGTGCATTTCCTCATGCAAGTCGATACCAAGGCAGTCATGAACAAACGCATGCAGGGTCTGTTGTCCAGCGTGCGTGCGAATTTGCGTGAAAAAGAAGTACGTCATGCAGGCCTGAGTCGCGAAGGCGATCAGATCAAAGTCAAATTCCGTGATGCAGGTGAGCGTACCAAGGCCAAGAATGTTTTGTTGTCACAAATGCCTGACGTTGACGTGCTCGATACTGCTGGTAGTGATGGCGCTGATTTTGGTTTGCAAGTCAACTTGAAACCCAAAGCACTGAAAGAAGTAATTTCTGAAGGTATCAAACAAAATATCACTGCCCTGTCCAAGCGTGTCAATGAGCTGGGCGTAGCTGAACCCATCATCCAGCAACAAGGTGCAGACCGTATCGTTGTGCAATTGCCTGGTGTGCAAGACGTTGCCCGTGCCAAGAGCATCATCAACCGTCTGGCTACACTGGAAGTGCGTTTGCTGGACGAAAGTGTCATCGGTGCAGTGGATGTAAATACGGCTGTTCCTTACGGTTCAGAAAAATTCATTTCCAACCGTGGTGAGTATCTGATACTCACAAAAGAGCCTGTCATTACCGGTGATGACATCACCAATGCCACTTCCAGTTTTGACCAGCATCAGCAACCAGCGGTCAGTGTTGACCTGAATGGCGATGGTGGCAAAAAAATGGGTAATGCCACAGCGCCACGTATAGGCAAGCGTATGGCGATCGTCCTGTTTGAAAAAGGCAAGGGCGAAGTCCTGATTGCACCTACCATCAATGATGAATTGCGTAACCGCTTTATCATCACGGGTATGGGTTCCTCTTCCGCTGCTGGTGATCTGGCTTTGCTGTTGCGCGCTGGTTCTTTGGCTGCACCTATGGAAATCATAGAAGAGCGCACGATAGGCCCGCAACTGGGTGTAGAAAACATCAAGCAGGGTCGCAATTCCACCATCTACGGTTTTGCTGCGATTGCTGTTTTCATGATGGCTTACTACCTGATGTTTGGCTTCTTCAGCGTGCTGGCTTTGTCATTCAATGTGTTGTTACTGGTGGCGATCCTGTCGCTGATGCAGGCAACGCTGACCCTGCCTGGTATTGCCGCGATTGCGCTGGCACTGGGTATGGCGATTGATGCCAACGTACTTATCAATGAACGTATACGCGAAGAACTGCGTGCCGGTAAGGCGCCGCAAAAAGCCATAGAAGAAGGTTTTGATCATGCCTGGGCAACAATTCTGGATTCCAATGTGACTACCCTCATCGTTGGTCTGGCCTTGCTGGTATTTGGTTCTGGTGCGATACGTGGCTTCGCCGTGGTTCACTGTCTGGGTATCGTGACATCGATTTTTTCTTCTGTGTTTGTCTCGCGCGGTGTGGTCAATCTCTGGTATGGAAGAAAGAAAAAACTCTCTTCCATCTCTATTGGCCAAATCTGGAAACCAACAGAAAACGCCTTGAAGTAAGCGTCCAGCCAAACAAGAATACAGGGATTCATTATGGAATTATTCCGCATTAAAAAAGACATACCTTTCATGCGCCACGCGCTGATTTTCAATGTCATTTCTGCTCTGACTTTTGTTGCAGCTGTGTTTTTCCTGCTGCACAAAGGCCTGCATCTCTCAGTCGAGTTTACCGGCGGTACAGTCATGGAAGTGACGTACAACAAGGCCGCCAATGTTGATGCGATACGCCATACAGTAGAGCAACTGGGCTTCACCGACTCACCAGTGCAGCCTTTTGGCAAGGCTCAGGACGTCGTCATACGTCTGCCTGAGACCAAGAAAGATGCCAAGATCAGTCCAGCTGATGCCGTGTTCGAAGGCTTGTGTAAAGTTGAGAATGGCAGCTTGACAAAAATTGCTCCCAGTGCAGACAGTGGCACCACAGCTGAAAAGCAGGTTTGCCTGGATGCAGACAAAAAAGAGCTGGTCAAATTGCAGCGTGTTGAACTGGTTGGTGCACAGGTCGGTGACGAGCTGACACACGACGGCCTGATGGCCTTGCTGTTCGTGGTATTGGGCGTGATGCTGTATCTGGCAATACGTTTTGAATGGAAGTTTGCGGTAGCGGCAATTGTCGCTAACTTGCATGACGTCATCATCATCCTGGGTTTCTTTGCGTTCTTTGGATGGGAATTCAACCTGTCGGTATTGGCCGCGGTATTGGCCGTGCTGGGTTACTCGGTGAATGAGTCCGTGGTTATTTTTGACCGTATCCGCGAAAACTTCCGCAAACAGCGCAAGATGTCTGTCACTGAAGTCATCGACAATGCGATTACCAGCACCATCTCACGTACCATCATCACTCACGGCTGTACACAGTTGATGGTCTTGTCAATGCTGTTGATCGGTGGCCCGACTTTACATTATTTTGCAGTTGCTCTGACGATAGGTATTTGCTTTGGTATTTACTCTTCAGTCTTCGTGGCAGCAGCGATTGCCATGTGGCTGGGTGTCAAGCGTGAAGACTTGATCAAGCCAGTCAAGGAGAAGGATGATACAGACGGCGCAGTTGTATAAAAGTGTAGCCAACAATGCTTGAACAGCTTTGTTGAGAGCATTGTTTAAAATTTGCAATTGTGTCTCTTCCATGTAACGGAAGGTATCTAAAATGAAAGCCAGCCTGTGTGCTGGCTTTTTCTTTGTTAGCATTCCAGTCTGAACTTTTTGATGTTGTATTGAGTCTCAGAGGCGATTGCAAAACGGAGCGACAAAGTCGCTCGCAATCTAGCCAGCACATGGTGCTGGTCACATTATGCAAATGTCTGTTGGCGCATTTCTGCACTGGATAAAAATAATATGAGCAAATTCAAAACCCTGATCATCGTTGCGGCACTGGCGGCTGTTTCTGGCGGCGCTTACACTTACTTCAAATCATCTGATAAAGCCGCAGGTGAGGGCGCTGCAAAGGGCGGTAATGCTGCAGGAGCAGCGCAAAACCGTCCCGTCAGTGTTTCCACCATCATTGCCCAAAAGCGTGATTATGATGTCAGGATTTCTGCCAATGGCGTGGTCTCGGCATTGAATACGGTAGATATCCGGCCCCAGGTGACCAGCACTATCGCCAAAGTCCATATCAAGGAAGGCCAGTTCGTTAAAGCAGGTGATGTCTTGTTCTCACTGGATAGCCGCCCGGATGAAGTCAACCTGGCAAAAGCCCAGGCACAACTTGATAAGGATCTGGCAACTCTTGCAGATTATCAACGCCAACTTTCACGCAGCAAAGATTTGGTCAGCAAGAAGTTCGTCGCGCAAAGTGCGGCTGACACCAGCCAGACCCAGGTTGATACGCAACAAGCTGTGATAGCCGCAGACAAGGCCGCAGTCAATGCAGCCCGTGTCGCGCTCAGCTATAACCGTATTGTGGCGCCTTCAGCAGGCCGCACTGGTATTATCAGTGTGTTCCCCGGTTCACTGGTGCAACCTAATGCCACAGCCGTGCCACTGGTCAGCATCACCCAGATGGACCCGGTTGCGATCACCTTCCCGCTGCCACAGCGTAATTTGCCAGACGCGCTGGAAAGCATGAAGCGCAGCGACAGTTATGTCATGGCCAATTTGCCAGACACTACCGTCAAGTTCAAGGGTAAATTGCAGTTTGTCGATAATGCTGTCGATGCTGCATCCGGCACCATCAAGGTCAAGGCGGTGTTTGACAACAAGGAATTAAAACTCTGGCCTGGTGCCTATGCCAACCTGGAACTCAGTGTACAGACCTTGAAAGATGTGGTCGTAGTTCCCCAGGATGCCGTTATCGTAGGCCCACGCGGCAGCTCGGTGTATATCGTCGATGCCGAAGCCAAGGCCATTATGAAACCAGTGGTCGTTACCAATAGTTTTGGTAATGATGCCGTCGTTACCGGCATAGAGGCAGGTGCCAAAGTTGTTTTGGATGGCAAGCAAAACCTGCGTCCTGGTGCCAGCGTCAAGGAACGCAATGGCGACGGCAAAGAGGGTAAGGAAGGCAAGGGCAAGGGTGATAAGTCTGGCAAAGGGAATGGCAAGACAGATGCCTCTGGCAGCTCATCCGCAACTGCCGGTGCTGCGCCGGCAGCATCTGCAGCACCGGCACCAGCAACGAGCTCTGCAGCTTCCGCAGCGAGTGCATCATGAATTTGTCTGAATTATTCATACGCCGTCCAGTGATGACGGTATTGCTGAACCTGTCCATCGTTGTTGCAGGTATTCTGGCTTATCGTTATATCCCTATCGCGGCCTTGCCCAGCTATAACACGCCGGTTATCAGCGTAAATGCCAACTTGCCTGGTGCCAGTCCTGAAACCATGGCAACCTCAGTGGCCTTGCCGCTGGAAAAACAGTTTGCCACCATACCTGGCTTGTCCATCATCAGCTCCAGCAATACCCTGGGTTCCACTTCGCTGACGCTGGAATTTGATCAGAACCGCAATATCGATGCCGCCGCTGTGGATGTGCAGGCTGCCTTGTTGCGGGCGACACGTTCCCTGCCTGTCGATATGACATCGCCGCCATCGTATCGCAAGGTCAACCCTGCAGATGCACCGGTACTCTTCATTGCTTTGACATCGCCATCCCTGAGTTTGTCCGAGCTGACCAGTTATGCCGAGCATTTGATCTCGCCCAGTCTGTCTACGCTGGAAGGCGTGGCGCAGGTAAATATTTTTGGTATCAAGCGTTATGCGGTACGCATACGCGTCATGCCAGATGCCTTGCAGGCACGCAATCTGACGCTGGATGAATTGTCTGCATCCATCCGCACCTCGAATGCCAATACGCCGGTAGGTACACTGGAAGGTGACAAGCAGACATTGACCCTGCTGGCCAACAAGCAAATGCAGAGCGCGGCAGAATTTGCCAATCTGGTGGTCAGCAACAAGGGTGGACAAGTCGTGCGCCTGCGTGAAGTTGCCACAGTTGAAGACAGCTATGAGCAAGTCAAGACAGCCGCCAATTTTAATGGCGAAAGCTCAATTACTCTGGCGATACAAAGACAGACCGATGCCAATACCGTCAAGGTAGTTGATTCCATCAGGGCTGCCTTGCCGGGCTTCAAGGCGCAATTGCCAGCTTCAGTCAAAATGAACCTGGTGAATGACCGCTCTCTCTCGATTCGTGATGCCTTGCATGATGTGAATCTGACGCTGCTGCTGACGATATTCCTGGTGGTTATTGTCATCTTCCTGTTCCTGCGTCGTATGGTGGCAACCATCATCCCGACCTTGTCATTGCCGGTGTCCCTGATTGGTGCCATTGCCCTGCTGTGGGGCTTTGGTTATACGCTGGATAATGTGTCGCTACTGGGTTTGACGCTGGCCGTCGGTCTGGTGGTTGATGATGCCATCGTGATGCTGGAAAACATCATGCGCCACGTAGAAAATGGTGAACCGCCTTTCAAGGCAGCATTGCAGGGTTCGCGAGAAGTGGGTTTCACGATTATCTCGATTTCCACTTCGCTGGTGGCGGTGTTTATTCCCATCTTCTTCATGCCTGGTGTTATCGGTCAGTTGTTCCATGAATTTGCCGTTATCGTCAGCCTGGCGATTCTGGCTTCCGCCTTCGTTTCTCTGACGCTGGTGCCCATGCTGGCCAGCCGTTTTCTGAAGAGCGAACATGAGTTGAAAGAACCGCCAAAAGCAGTGGCTGCCATGTTGCATGTATTTGAAAGCAGCTTTAATGCCTCTCTGCGTTCTTATACTCGCGGCCTGGACCTTGCATTGCGTCATCGCAAGCTGGTGCTGCTGATTGCCCTGGCGACCTTTGCTGCCACCGCTTATCTGTTCAATGTCATCCCCAAAGGTTTTTTCCCCCAGGAAGACATAGGTCAGATCAACGTCTCTACCGAGGCTGCCGAGGAAACTTCTTTCCCTGCCATGGTGATCTTGCAGGACAGGGTCGCCAAAATCATACGTGATGATCCCAACGTGGCGACAGCGACTTCCTTTAACGGCGGTAGCGGTTCACAAAATACTGGCCGCATGTTCGTCAACCTGAAGCCGCGCGGTGAACGCAAGCCCATGAAAGATGTGGTCGATGGTTTGCGCAAGAAGCTCAGCGAAGTGCCGGGTATTTCTGTCTTCCTGCGCCCTACCCAAAACTTGCAACTGGGTGGACGTCCCAGCAAGAGCCAATATCAATACATCCTGCAAAGTGTGGAAGCAGGTTCCCTCAGTGACTGGGCCATCAAGCTGCAGGAAAAACTGCGTACGGATCCAGGTTTCAAGGATGTCACCACCGATTCACAACTGAAGGGCTTGCAGGCCAGTGTCGATATCGACCGTGACCGTGCCAATGCCCTGGGCGTGACCATGGACAGCATACGTTCTGCGCTGTACAGCGCCTTTGGTGAGCGTCAGATATCGACCATGTACACCAATGTCGATAGCTACCAGGTCATCATGGAAGTGGCACCCAGCGCCAAGAAAGATGAAAGCGCCATCAACGGTATTTATGTACGCGGTAACACAGGTACGCTGGTGCCACTCTCCAGTATTGCTACCGTTAAACGCACAGTAGGCCCAACAGCCATCAATCACGTGGGGCAATTACAGGCAGTGACGGTGTCCTTCAATCTGGCACCCGGCACAGCCTTGGGTGAGGCGACTAACCGCATAGAAAAATACCGCGACGAAATCAAATTACCGGCTTCCATCATCACTACTTATGGCGGTGATGCGGCGGTGTTCAAGGATTCGCAGTCAGGCCAGATTATCCTCATCGTTGCAGCTTTGCTGGTGATCTATGTCTTGCTGGGTGTGCTGTATGAAAGCTATATCCACCCTATCACCATCCTGGCAGGTTTGCCTTCTGCTGCCGTGGGAGCCTTGCTGACCTTGCAGATGTTTGGAGAAGACCTGACCCTGATTGCCACCATCGGTATTTTGCTGCTGATTGGTATCGTCAAGAAGAACGCCATCATGATGATAGACTTTGCGCTCGATGCGCAAAGGCATCACAACATGACGCCGCCAGAAGCCATACGCGAAGCCTGCATACAACGCTTCCGCCCTATCATGATGACGACGCTGGCAGCTCTGGTGGGGGCTTTGCCGATTGCCATGGGACTGGGTGCAGGCGCTGAATTACGCCAGCCTCTGGGCCTGGCAGTAGTGGGTGGCTTGATTTTCTCGCAAGCGATTACCCTGTTCATCACGCCTGTGATTTACCTGGCGCTTGACCGTTTCAGCGGTAGTGGGCCTATCGTTGGTGACAAGCTGGAAGTGAAATAGAGACAGTTCTTATTCTGCAAATACAGTCTGCAAATACAGTCTGCAAATAAGCCGCAATCAGTATTCGCGGATTGTTTGCAGGCTGCTTGAGAGAATGCGATGTTCAATCAAGTGCAGTCGTCATCCTGCAAATGTTGCCTGAGTTTGAGCAAGCTGCTTTCCAGGCTCAGGTAGTCATCTTCGGTATATGTCTTGAAGCGCTGTTTGCCAGACTGTACGATCTTGGGAAAAATATCATCAAAAGTAGTTTCGCCCACAGGTGTCAGTTTGACGAATAGCTGACGCCGGTCATCGTTGCCGCGGTCACGCTGTATCAAGCCTTTTTGTTCCAGCCTGTCGAGCACGCCTGTCAATGTGCCCTTGGTGATCAGGGTTTTTTCGCCAAGTTCCTTGCAGGTCATGCCAGGCGTATTGCCCAGGGTGGCGATGATATCGAATTGCGAATGGGTAAAGCCCAGCTTGCGCACATTCCTGGCAGAAGCCTGTTCAAATAATTGCATGCATTCCGACAGTAATCGTATGCTGCGCAGGTAGCGTTCACCCATAAGATAGTTTTTGAGGATTATGGTGTGATACGCAGGGCGCATCACACCAGGGACTGCAACTAATTTAATACTGGTTCAATACTAGTTCATCAATTAATCAGCCTTGATTGCTTCCACCTGGATAGCCAGTTTTACTTCTGGTGCAAAACGTGGTGTGCCATAGTTCAGACCGAAATCTGTACGTTTGAATTCTGCTGTGGCATCCGCGCCGCAAGCTTCTTTCTTGAACATAGGATGTTCGATACATTTGAATTTATTGATGGTCAGTGTGACTGGTTTGGTCACGCCCAGCATAGTCAATTCACCGATAACAGCAACTGGTGTGTCGCCATTAAATTTGATGGATGTACCTTTGTAAGTCGCTGTAGGGAATTGCGCCACATTGAACATGTCTTTTCCTTTTGCATGTTCATTCATTTTTTCATGGCCAAAGTCCAGAGAGCTGGCATCGATAGTGATGTCAACAGTACCGGTTTTCGCAGCGCGGTCCAGCACGATTTTGCCTGAAGTTTTATTGAATTTGCCACGCCATACAGAGATACCCATATGGTCAGCTTCAAAGCTTGGATACGTGTGGTTGGATTCGATGTTGTAGGTCTGGGCAAATGCAGGTGCAGTGCTGATCAACAGGGCAGCGGCGATAAGTTTAGCTAATTTCATGTATGACTCCTGAATGGCGAAAATTTTGTTTGCTTAAAAAGGGCTTGGGGGTACTCGGTATTACGGGTTTGTTACTACGTGAAACTTGATCTGTACTTCATCGGCGACCATGCCGGTATCTTTCCATTCACCTTCACCGATATTGAAAGTGAGACGTTTGATAGGCAGGCTGCCGTCAAAAACCTGGCTATTGCCTTCTTTCTTGATGCTTAATGGGAAGCTGACATCCACAGTCTTGCCCTTGATGCTGAGCTTGCCTGTCACATCCAGTTTGCCTGCCGCGCCAGCTTTCATGGAGGTGGAGACAAAACTGGCTTTAGGGAAGGCGGCAGCGTTAAACCATTCTTTCTTCAAGACTTCCTTGTTGTACTCGGCATCACCCAGGTCAAAGCTGGCAACGTCGATGTCTACCGTTGCCTTGGATGCTTCTGGTTTGGCTGCGTCATAGTCAATGCTGGCACTGAATTTTTTGAACTTGGCCTCAACTGGCACATTCATTTGCTTGAAGACAATATTGACCGCGCTTTTGGCATTGTCTACTTTGACAATGGCGGCAATGGCCGGGCTGGCTATCAGCAGGGCGGCGGCTGCATAGGCAGCGATTTTTTTCATGGAATATGTAGACATGTTTATACCTGTTTGAGAAATTTTGACCAAGAGATTAAGAAAATATTAAATACGTGGACGCATGCGATTCAAAAGCCCGTCTTTATCATAGAAATGATGCTTGAGTGCAGCAGCAATATGCAGTAAGACCAGAACGAACATGACTTTGTTTAAAATTTCATGCAATTCTTTCAAAGAATCCTTGATTTCCGGGTTGGGAGCTATTAATACTGGTAATTCGAACAATCCCAGATAGACTACCGGATAGCCTGCTGCCAGTGTGTAAAAGTAACCGGACAAAGGTACGGCAAACATCAGTACATACAGCAGGATATGAGTGCCGTTGGCAAGATAGGTCTGCGCCTTGCCCATATTGTCAGGATAAGGTGGTGCCTTGCTCATCAGGCGCGAGATGAGACGCACAGCAACAAAAGCAAGTACCGTCACACCCAGCCATTTATGGTAGGAGAAATATTTCAGCTTGGTAGGGCTGATACGCATGTCCACCATGATATTGCCCAGAATAAAGGCAGCGATGATGAGTACAGCAATCAGCCAGTGCAAGGCTATACTGACATTGGAATATCTTTGAGTGGCTGCCATGCTGGCTCCTCTGATGAAAGAGATAATTAGTTCGAATTAGAACTAATATTAGCAAAAAAAAAGAAAGTCTGCTGAGAAGCGCCAGATTTTTAAGCAGAAATTATGTAAGCAGCTGCTACATCATGTTTTTGCATCCCTGTCTTGCAGCTATACTTTAGGCCGCAATCTCCGCGCAATCTGCCCTAACAAGGTTTTTCCCCTGCCATTAAGGCATTCATTTATCATTGGCTTAATGCTAATTTCACCATATTCATAATGAAACCAGAAATTCCAGAAAAATCCTTAGGAAAAATATTAGTCGATCCGGCCAAGACCGTACTTGGCAATGTTGCCGGTGCCGTTAGTGAAACGACAGGTTTGCTCGACCAAAGCGGCCCCTTGAAGCCAGGTACAGGCCTGGCCAGCGGTGTGCTGGCATTGACGCTGGCATTTCTGTGTTTGCTGGGTGTGATCGCTTTCCACTTTCCACAGTATCTGACCACGCCTGAATTGCGCAAAAACTATTCACCCGACGTCATACGCCATATTCTGTTTGCAGCGTTGGTACTGTCTGGTGTGATCAGTTTATTGAATATATTGTTCAATCGCCGTCGCGGCTTGAATGCGGTAGCCGCAGCCCTGGTTATTGCCTCTGTTGCCTATGGCGGATCACATGTGCCCGTTGCGGATTTTCCTGATCACACGCCATATATAGGCCTGGACTGGTTCATCCTCGATTTGCTGGGGTCAACCATCATTTTTGTCGTCATAGAAAAAGTCTTCCCGCTGTATAAGGGGCAGTTGATTTTCCGCCGCGAATGGCAGACTGACATGGTGCATTTTGCCGTCAATCACTTCATCGTCGGCCTGGCCCTGCTGACTGTCAACTTTGCCATCCACCGTTTGTTTGGCTGGATGGCGCATGACAGCGTGCGCGACTTTGTGCAGTCTATCTGGTTCTTCCCGCAATTATTGCTGTGCATACTGACTGCCGATCTGGTGCAGTACTGGACGCATCGCGCCTATCACGAGATTCCATTTCTGTGGCGCTTCCACGCAGTCCATCATTCAGCCAAAACCATGGACTGGCTGGCTGGTTCGCGTCAACATATCCTTGAACTGATTTGCACACGCGTTGGTGTGCTGGGTGCGCTGTATGTGCTGGGCTTTGACAAGACTGTCATGGATGTTTACATCATCGTGGTCGGCTTCCAGGCAGTGTTTAATCATGCCAATGTGCATTTACCCTGGGGACCTGTGAAGTATGTGATCGTCACGCCAGATTTTCATCACTGGCACCATTCATCTGATGATGTGGCCATCGATAAAAATTATGCTGCCCACTATGCCTTCCTCGACCATCTGTTCGGCACAGCGATCAAGGGACAAAAGGGTTTTCCTGAGAAATATGGTGTGCAGGGTGACTATATGCCGGACGGCTTTGTGAAACAGCTGATGTTCCCGTTCCGTTCGCAGAAATAAGTTGTGTGAATCAAGACCATTAACCGCAGAGGCACCGAGATACAGAGGTAGCACAGAGAAAATCGAAGAGAGCCCCAAAAATATCAAGGCTAACTTGCATGGTTTTCTCTTGCCTTTCTCTGTGGCGCAGCAGGGAATGCGTGCGGTACACCGCACGCCTGCGAAACGAAGACTGCTTGCAAGCAGTCTTTCCTTCCTCTGTGCCTCTGTGGTGAGCCTTTTGGTCTTTAAGCCTTAAATCGCTTTTGCCAGTTTCGCTGCAATACCGGTGTAGTTCGCTGGTGTCATTGCCAGAAGCAAATCCTTGGCTTCGCGCGGGATAGCCAGGCCTTCAACAAACTCTTGCAAGGCTGCTTTGGTGATGCCTTTGCCACGTGTCAGTTCTTTCAATTGCTCATAAGCGTTTTCAATTGCATAGCGACGCATCACGGTTTGTACGGGTTCTGCCAATACTTCCCAGGTTGCATCAAGATCTGCCGCCAGGCGTTCTGGATTGGTTTCCAGCTTGTTCAAGCCGCGCAGGCAACTGTCGTAGGCCAGCAGGGTATAACCAAATGCCACGCCGATATTACGCAAGACGGTAGAGTCCGTCAGGTCACGCTGCCAGCGGGACACTGGCAATTTTTCTGAGAGATGACGCAACAGCGAATTGGCCAGACCCAGATTGCCTTCAGAATTTTCAAAGTCGATAGGATTGACTTTATGCGGCATGGTGGACGAGCCGATTTCACCCGCCTTGGTTTTTTGCTTGAAATAACCAACAGAAATATAACCCCAGATGTCGCGGTTCAAGTCCAGCAGGATAGTGTTGGCGCGTGCGAAAGCATCAAACATTTCAGCCATATAGTCATGCGGCTCGATTTGTATCGTGTAGGGGTTGTATGTCAGGCCAAGACGTTGTTCGACAACGTTTTTGGAGAAGGTCTCCCAGTCATGCTGTGGATAGGCAGACAGGTGGGCATTATAGTTGCCTACTGCGCCGTTCATCTTGCCCAGAATTTCTACCTGTTCTATACGCTTGATGGCGCGCTGCAGACGCGCAACGACGTTGGCCATTTCCTTGCCCAGCGTAGTCGGGCTGGCAGTCTGGCCATGGGTGCGGGACAGCATGGGCACTTCAGCATTTGCATGCGCGATTTCTGTCAGCTTGCTTATCAGCTTTTGCAGTGATGGCAGCATCACATCATTGCGCGCTGTCTTCAGCATCATGCCGTGTGAGGTGTTGTTGATATCTTCAGAAGTGCAGGCAAAGTGGATGAATTCGCTGGCGGCAACCAGTTCAGGCACATCCTTGACTTGTTCTTTAAGCCAGTATTCAACGGCTTTGACGTCATGGTTGGTGACTGCTTCGATTTCCTTGATACGCTGTGCATCTGCTTCAGAAAACTCGGCAACGAGCTTGTCGAGCAAAGCATTTGCCGCCGGGGAAAACGCCTTGATTTCATCGAAACCGGCTTGTGACAAAGCTTGCAACCAGGACACTTCAACTTTGACGCGATGATGCATGAAGCCTGCTTCAGACAAAGTGGCGCGCAAAGCGTCGACCTTGCTGGCATAGCGACCGTCAAGTGGGGAGAGAGCAGAAAGTGAGGATAGGGACATGATGGACTATAGAGATATAAAGACAGAAAGCCTTGCGCAAAAAACAACAGAAGTGTAGATTTTGCAAATAGTTTATATTTAGCAAAAATTCACAATTGTTGTGTGAAGACAGTTTTTTTGCACTGAATATGCGATTTTACCATTTGAATGCGTTCAAACTACAGAATCGTGATGATGTTGCTGCTGTACACGCCAGCCCTGACAGCGCAGATTTACAGGCGGGCGATGCTATAATCCGGCCTAAACTTACTACCAGATTCCTATGAAACTTATTGGCTCCACCACTAGTCCTTTTGTCAGAAAAGTCCGCGTTGTCATGGCGGAGAAGAAACTTGACTATGTTTTTTTGCAAGAGAATGTGTGGGCACCAGACACCACGATACAGCAATCAAACCCCCTGGCAAAAGTACCTTGTCTTCTGATGGAAGATGGCGGTGCCATGTTTGATTCACGCGTCATCGTAGAATATATCGATACCCTGACGCCGGTCGGCAAGCTGATCCCGGCCCAGGGCCGTGAGCGGGTTGAAGTCAAATGCTGGGAAGCCCTGGCAGACGGCATCATGGATGCGGCAATACTCGTGCGCCTGGAAAAAACCTTGCGTCCTGCCGAGCAGCAAAGCCAGGAGTGGATAGACAGACAAATGAGCAAAGTACATGCAGGCTTGAAATCCATGTCCAGCGGCCTGGGCGATACCGCATTTTGCACTGGCACGCATCTGACCCTGGCTGATATCAGCGTGGGTTGTGCTTTGGGCTGGCTCAGCTTCCGCTTCCCTGAAATAGACTGGCGCGGCGATTATCCGAATCTGGTTAAACTATTTGATAAATTGTCTGAACGTGCTTCTTTCAAGGACACAGTTCCACAGTAAGCAGCCTGGTGAAGCGTTTTTAAGTAGCTTAAGCCAAACCAAAAATAAGAAAGGGATGCAGCGTAAGCTGCATCCCTTTTTGTTTGATCGCTGAAGATCAGTCTGTGATGATTACTCTTCAGTAGCCATTTGCGATTGCAAATAATTCTGGATACCGACTTTCTCTATCAATTCCAGCTGGGTTTCCAGCCAGTCTATATGTTCTTCAGTGTCTTCCAGAATGACCTGGAATAAATCACGAGAGACATAATCACCAACAGCTTCACAAGTGGCGACGCCTTCCTTGACTGTTTTTTGCGCGGCAACTTCCAGCTTCAGGTCGCAGCCCAGCATTTCTACCGTATCTTCACCTATCATCAGTTTGTGCAGAGCTTGCAAATTAGGCAGGCCGCCCAGCATCAGAATACGGTCTATCAGTTTATCCGCATGCTTCATTTCACCGATGGATTCTTCGTATTCTTTCTTGGCTATTTTTTCAAATCCCCAATGCTTGTACATGCGTGCATGCAAAAAATACTGATTAATCGCACTCAGTTCATTGGTGAGTTGTGCGTTAAGCAGTTTGATGACTTTCGCGTCGCCTTTCATGGCTTTCCTTCCGGTTTCTATTGATACTGTTGGTGATGTGATTGCTGATGCAGTTTTGCATGCAGGCTTTTATCACATCATAGAGCATTCAATGGAAGTTGCAAAATGAAGATGATTAACATCACCGAATTCCATGCTTTAGAGAGACAATATGCTTAAAATTGACGGTGTGATTGAAACGCAATTATTCTCATTTAGTTTTCTGTGGATCGAAAAAGAGGCAAAATATTTTAGTGTGATCAGAACTCATTTCATAAATAGGAATGAGATGTATTTGCTCCATAATGTGGTTTGGCATTTACATCAAATTTGACGATCATGCCCACAAGTTTTCTGCAGGTGCGGAATCTGCCTGAAGATATTGTGTGCTCTTGAATCCGGTGCCCGTATTCTCTACTTGTTGAAAGTTTGAAAGAGCCTGCTTATGCAATCCAAAGTCATTGCTTCATCATCTTTACCCGTTCCCGGTGCGGCACAGGTGAAGCGTAGTCGTATCAAGATTGTCCGCAAGTTTTTTTCTACGGCGCTACTTACTTTTCTTGCCGCTTCTAGTTCGCAAGCTTTTGATTCATTGACGCATGAAAAAAAACCTTCGAATACTTCCTCTCCCGCCACTTCTGTCGTCACCAACAAGTCTATGGAAAATACTCATCCAAACGCCGCGCCTGTCATACCGCAAATGACGGCAGAGGAAGCCAGCAGGCGCATGCTGGATCTGCTTGGCAATATCAAAACTGCCGAGGGTTTTTCTGCTAAAAATCTGGAGGCTGCGATGGGCCTCAAGGTTTACTTGGATGATAAAAATCCCAGGAAATATGGGGTCGGTGCAAAAATTACCGATACCTGGTTCTTTAATATAAGCGTGATCCTGAACAAGGACGACAGCAAGCGTGGTCGCCTGATATTTTCCTTCGATGACCAAACCCACAGTGCCGCCGATATGACCCCGGTCTGCCAGGTCGACTTTGATGCTTATTCAAAAAGGCTGACCGAACTTGGCTTTCAATCAGAACCTTATTATGGTGAACATAATCGACTCGTTTTCTGGAATTTTTCACGCGATAATATTCATTTGCAGATTTCCTTTCAGGGGGAAAGCATGGCAAAGGTGCAGCACAACTGTGTCTCCATGCTGGTTGTTGATGTCGTTCATGGCGGTAGCTGAGCCGCTCTTGCTATCAGTGAGTAAAACGGCGCAAGAATAAAAAAAGCCTGATTGCGCAGTTGCTGCAATCAGGCTTTTCCCTTGGGGAGGGTAATGGTGTTAGCTGCTTAATGAGAAGCTGATAGTCGCGGTCGCGATGACAGTCAGGGCTTTGCCATCTTCCAGATAAGGTTTAAAAAGGGCACGTAAGATTGCCAGTTTGGCTGCTTCATCCAGACGGTTCGAGCCTGAGGATTTTTGTATGTCCACTTTTTCTGCCACGCCTTTTTCATTGACGAGTACCCGCAGGGTTACCTTGCCCTCTTCACCCATGCGCTTGGACATGGACGGGTAGTCGGCCTGTGGTGGGCGCACATATTCAACGGCACTGATCTGTTTTGGTGGTGCAGGTACTACGGGCGTATTGCTTACTTGCTCTGCTTTGGCAACCATAGGGATCTGCTGAGGTTCAGGCGGTGCTGCCTGGGTGGTAATTTGATGCGTATCCGCCGGGATTTCTACTACAGGTTTGATATGCGGCACCACTGGTGTTTGCAGGCTGGTCAGTTTTTTTGTGGGAACAGGTTTGGGTGGTGGTTCTGGCTTGACCTGCGGCGGCTCTACAAAGGTCATCAGTACTTCTTTTGGCAGGATTTGCACTGCATGAGTCAGCAAACCGTGCTGCAACGCATAAAACAGGGCCAGATGTGCCAGCACGATGGCGGCAAATGAGAAAAACCTGGATTTGGGTGCGGTGAATTCTGGGGGGGCTTGATGTAATGTAAGTGTGGACATGATGAACCTCAGGCAGTCACCGCGCTGGGCTGAAAGTGTAGTTGCTGTATGAAATTCTGGAAACCGGAGGCATTCTTGTCTTGCCCGGCCATGCATTCGCGCATGACTTTGCGTGCACAACCCGCGCATTTGCCGCAGCAAGTGCCAACATCGAGTTGCTCGCGCAGTTCGGCCATCGTGCTGACGCCCATGGCAACAGCCTGATGAATTTTCTTTTCCGACACATTATTGCAAACACATACAATCATGAAGCTACTCCATTAATGCAGATTTTTTTCCAGTGAAGGCTAACAGCCAGCCCAGTTTGCGCAGTTTGGTTTTTTGCGCGGATTTCTTTTCTACCAGACCAGCCCACTGCCCGGATAATTGCTGGCAGGTGGCTTTCAGCACAGGTGCCAAATCTGGCAAATTCGCCAGTACATTCAAATGTCTTTCTATGACTGAGGCCAGCTTGGTGCTTGCCTGCTCAGCCTCTTCATGCGTTGCACTATTCGTGCTGTTGACTGTGTAATGCGACATCAGGTGCAAGACCGCAGAAACCAGCAACTCCGGCTGCTTGGATGTGGCAGTCAAACCCGATAATTCTTCGTTCATCAGCGTTTCACCTGGCATGTCCAGTCTCCAAGAATGTTCAGCGTATCAGGCTGTCAATATCAACTTGTTCAATTGCGTGATGCGCAGCCGGTAAATCCGGCCAGCGTGATCAATTTCCAGTTCACGCTTTTGCTGCATCAAATCGCCGCTTTTAATACGGGGAATCTCTTTTGGTGCCTGAGTTGTGGCAGTTGAAATACCTGCGTTAGCCAGATCAGCGTGCTGGTGAATAGCGTCATACATAGTCATATTTAACCTCGCAAATCTAAACGATAACAATTCTTATTTAGATTATTGAATATTCGAACTTGTTTGGCAAGTGTTTTTTATGGATATTCTTCAGTTCAAGGTTTACTACTGCCTTGCTCATTAAAGTGGCAAACTAAATACGCCGGGAAAATGACTTGAAAGCAATGCTTTTGGGAAAAGCTTGTTGCTTTTATATGAGGGAGTGATAGTGAGTGTTGCCGTGGGCGGCGCTTGTCAGGAGATTTCCCGCGATGGGAATTCCTGATCAAGTGCTAGAGTGGGGATGTGCAGCAGAGTGCGGTAAGTGCTTATATTATTTAGCTGGATGGTTCGCCATGGCTTCACCCATGCAGATGGCTTTTTCCGGTGCCCAGGCAGGGTTGAAGTCTACCGTACCCTTGGGGAAGAGCATGACAACCGTGGAACCCAGCAGGAAACGCCCCATTTCCTCACCCTTTTTCAGGATGATTTGCTGATTATCGTAACGCCATTCACGTACCTCGGCACTGCGTGGCGGATTGACTACGCCATGCCAGGTAGTTGCCATGCTGCCTACAATAGTCGCACCCACCAGTGTCAGTACAAAGGGACCTGAGGCAGATTCAAATACGCAAACCACGCGTTCATTGCGTGCGAACAGGCCTGGCACGCCACGGGCAGTAGTGGGATTGACCGAGAATAATGCCCCGGGCACATAGATCATGCGTGTCAGGCGGCCATCGCAAGGCATATGTATGCGGTGATAATCGCGTGGGCTGAGGTAGAGGGTGGCAAAGCTGCCATCTTCGAACAATGATGCGAGCTGGCTGTCACCACCTACCAGAGCTGTCGTACTGTACTGATGCCCCTTGGCCTGGAAAATCTGGTCTTTGGCAATAGGCCCGAACTGGCTGATGGCACCATCGACAGGGCTCAGCAAATCACTATTTGCCAGCGGGCGCGCATCCGGGCGAAGAGGGCGGGTAAAAAATTCATTGAAGCTGGCGTAGCTGCTGATATCAGGATTGAGCGCCTCCTGCATGTTGACATTGTACTGGCCGACAAACCAGTTGATCAGGCGAGTAGTGAGCTTGCCTGCCCTGGCATTGGCTATTTTCCCAGCGAATATGGTCAGTGCCTGTTTAGGCAGTAAGTATTGAGGCAGGACTGCAAGGCGATCAGACACGGTAGGCAACCTTCAAAATGGACAGGACAGGGATTATAACGTCGACAGGGGCAAAGACAGGATTTTCTGCATTGTGCGTCTGCATGTCGCCAGAAAGACTTTCTCACGGGCTAAGATTTTGCAAATGCAGAGGCCGTATGCTATCGTCAGAATATATATTTATTACATCACCCTCATGTCTGATGATAGCCAGTTAATAGTGATTGATCAGATCCAGATCGGGATGTTCATCAAACTCGACCTGAGCTGGTTCGAGCATTCTTTCCCGATGAACTCGTTCAAGATCACCAACCAGCAGCAAATTGATGACCTGGTGGCCCTCAAGCTCAAGCACGTACGCTATATCCCGTCGAAATCTGACCCGGTAGCTGCCAAGCCAGCCAGTAAGCCCATTGTGGCATCAGTGACAATAGCCGCTAACACCTCAGTGCCAGCGAAACAGGTGTATTCCAGCATCATTGATGCAAAACGGGCACGTTTTGAAAAATTGCAAAAACAGCGTGATGAAATTGCCCGCTGTGAAGAAAAATTCGTGCAGGCTGCCGTTGTGGTCAAAAGTATAAACAGGCTTATTTTCTCCAAGCCCAAAGAAACCATCATAGAAGCAGGCAAGCTGGTTGAGAGTATGGCCGAAGTCTTCCTCAGCGGCAGTGACACAGTCATGCACCTGATACAACAGACAGCGGGTAGTGAGGAACTGTATTTCCATACCCTGAATGTCTCGGTACTGGCCATGATGCTGGCCCACGAAATGAAATGCAGCGATGCGCAGATCAAGGAGATAGGCATCGCAGCCCTGTTTCATGACCTTGGCAAGGTGGAGGTGCCTGAACATATACTCAACAAGACTGAGCCACTCACCAAGCCCGAACAGCATTTTTATGAAATGCATCCAGAATATGGCGTGGCTGTGGGGACAAAGGCTGGTCTGTCGCCCGTGGTGCTGGCGGTGATTGCCCAGCATCATGAATTCATGGATGGCACAGGTTACCCTCACAAACTCAAAGGCGATGCCATCAGCATGCCCACACGTATTGTGACCATCGCCAATGTGTACGATAATTTATGCAATCACAATGATCCCAAACTATCATTGACGCCGCATGAAGCCTTATCGACCATGTATGCGCACAGGCGCTCACAGTTTGACGCGTCCATCATGGCGACCCTGGTCAAAAGCCTGGGTGTTTATCCACCAGGCACCTTGGTCAGGCTGTCGAACGAGGCTATTGGCCTGGTCATGAATGTGAACGTGGGCAAGCCTTTGCGCCCACGGGTATTGGTGTATGACGCTGAAATTCCCAAGGAAGATGCCATCATTCTGGACCTGGCGGAAGAAAACAAGGAATTATCCATCAGCGCCAGCATACGGCCAGGTTTATTGCCCAGGGCCATTTTTAATTATCTGAATCCGCGTAAACGGGTCAATTATTATTTTGACTCACAATCGAAGAAAACACAGGGCGGCCCTTTACCCGGCCAGAGCTAGCAGAAATGACCGACACTGGCATGTCACAGTCCATCTCCATGTTAAATAATGGATTACTGCGTCATATCATGGACCATAGCCGCGAGGCGATACTGGTCGTGGATATGCAGCAGATGGTATTGGTTGACGCCAATCAGCTCGCCTGTCTGATGCTGGCCTATACCAGGAGCGACTTGATCGGTTTGCCCCTGGCAAATATAGAGTGTTCCCTGCAGGATGTATTTTTTTGGGAAGCCTTGCGCGCCGACTCGCAGGCTGATGGCCGTGCCATTGCAGAAAGCGAATGGATCAGCAGTCACGGCGTTTCATTCCCGGTAGAAAAGCGGGTATCCACCTTTGCTGATCAGGGTAGCGAGTTTTTTGTGATTCATGCAGAAGACATTACCCATAGACGTGAGCTGGTCGAAGGCCAGGTGCATCTGGTGGCGCAATTGCAAAGTTCACTGGATGCCACTGCAGAAGGCATACTGTCGATAGATTTGAACGGTAATGTGGTTAACATCAATCAGCGTTTCACCCGCATGTGGCAGCTCAATGATGAATTGCTGGCAGCCAGGGATGAGGCGCTCATGTTTGCGCATCTCAAAAATGCCTCGCAGGATGCAGACAGTTTCTTTGCCAGCCTGGAAAAGATTCAGCATGATCCAAATCTGGAAACAGAAGATTTGATTGCGCTGAAAGACGGACGCTATTTTATCTGTGTTTCCAAACCAGAATTTATGCGCGACAGGAGGGTAGGGCGGGTTTTCAGCGTGCGTGATATTACTCAGATGAAAGAGGCAGAATGCAGCCTCGTGGCCGCCAGGGATGCCGCAGAAAAAGCCAGCAAGGAAAAATCACGCATGCTCGAAGCGCTGCTGGTCAGTGAGTCGCGCTTGCGCCGCCTCGTCAATTCCAGCCTGATTGGCATCATGCAAGGCAATCTTAATGGCAGGCTGACTGAAGCCAATGATGTTCTGTTGCAACTGGCAGGTGTGCAAAGGCTGGAGTTTGAGCAATCCGGCATGAGCTGGCTGGACAGGACCAGCGAAGAAAGCCATGCGGCACATCACAATGCCATGACAGAAATACGTCTTTACGGCCAGGCCAAACCGTTTGAAGGCGAGCTGATACGTGAGGATGGCGTGAGCATTCCCGTCATGATAGGCCTGGCGCAACTGGAAGGTTCGCTGGAAGAGTGGGTGGGTTTTGTGCTGGACCTGACCGAGCAGCGCAAGGCAGACCGCATCAAGTCTGAATTCATCTCTGTCGTCAGCCACGAACTGCGCACGCCCCTGACTTCCATACGCGGTGCGTTGGGCTTGCTGGAAAGCGGTGTGGCCGGTGAGCTGACAGCCAAGACCATGCAACTCATCAAGGTCGCACACAGGAACTGCCAGCGTCTGGGCATACTGGTGAACGACATCCTTGATATGGAAAAACTGGCCTCAGGCAAAATGGTCATCAATATAGAACGCTTTGACCTGGTTGCCGTGACCAGGCAGGCAATGGAAGCCAATGCCAGTTATGCCCAGGCCCTGAACGTGCGTTACCGCATCACCGATCACCCTGAAAATGCCTGGGCCATGGGTGACAATGTACGTGTCATGCAGGTATTTGCCAATCTGCTCTCAAATGCCGCGAAGTTTTCGCCGACTGGCGCTGAAGTGCAAATCAGGATCAGCGATATCTCAGGCATCTACAAAATTGAAGTGGAAGACCATGGTCAGGGCATACCCATCGCCTTCAGAGACCAGGTTTTCAAAAAATTTGCCCAGGCAGACGGCACCAATACCCGGCAACAGGGTGGTACTGGTCTGGGCTTGAACATCACCAAGACCTTTGTTGAAAAAATGGGTGGCGAAATTGGTTTTGAAACCGAGGAAGGCAAGGGCAGCATATTCTGGTTTACCCTGCTGGCCTGCGCTCATCGTCGCCACGACAGATAGGCTTGATATTCCGGCTTTACGACGCATTTTCTATAAACGGCAGCGCTTTTGAAGTATATTCCGGACAAGGTTTTAGCTAATTGAATAGTAGTTAAAATCTATTGGATATTTAAAATTCATAGTGATATGCTTCTTGTCGTTGTGGACATATTGTTCACCTTGTCACGTCATCAGGAGAATTTAATGAAAACTGTAGGTCAAAAACTCGACGCATTCAAAGTTCCAGCAGCAAAGCCAGGCTTCAATCATCATGAAGAAAACGGCGTATCCGCATTCGAGGACATCACCGAAGCTTCTTTCCCAGGCAAATGGAAAATCATTTACTTCTACCCAAAAGATTTCACTTTCGTCTGCCCGACTGAAATCGTTGAATTTGCCAAACTGACTAACGACTTCGCAGACCGCGATGCAATCTTGCTGGGTGGCTCTACCGATAACGAATTCTGCAAACTGGCATGGCGTCGTGAGCACAAAGACCTGGACAAACTGAACCACTACGCGTTCGGTGATGCAACAGGTTCTTTGGTAGACATGCTGGGTGTACGTGATGTTAACGCCGGTGTTGCACTGCGCGCGACCTTCATCGTTGATCCTGACAATGTCATCCAGCACGTTTCTGTCAACAACCTCAATGTTGGCCGCAACCCTACAGAAATCCTGCGTATTCTGGATGGTCTGCAAACAGACGAACTGTGCCCATGCAACCGCACAGTAGGCGGCGCAACTCTGTAATTCAGAGAGCACATGCTGTAGATGTAGAATAAACCCGCTACGGCGGGTTTTAAAATCACTTTTTGATAGGTAAATACTATGGAATTCTTGAATTTAATTAAAAGTCGTATCCCTGATTACGCCAAGGATATCCGTCTGAACATTGATGGCACCATCGCCCGCTCCAGCCTGGAAGGCAATGACGCGGTGGGCGTGGCACTGGCAGCTGCCTTTGCAGCAAAAAGCACAGTAATCATTGAAGCCATCAAATCCAGTGGCGCAATCACGCCAGAAGAAATCAATGCCGCGCTGACAGCAGCGGCTTTGATGGGCATGAATAATGTCTGGTATCCGTATGTGGAAATGGCTGATGACGCTGACCTGAAAACCCAGGCAGCCCAGTTGCGCATGAATGCCTATGCCACCAATGGCGGTGTTGATAAACGCCGTTTCGAGATGTACGCTCTGTCGGCTTCTATCATCGGCAAATGTCATTTCTGCGTGAAATCGCATTATGAATTGCTGAAGAAAGAAGGCATGTCAGCCACGCAATTGCGCGATGTGGGGCGTATTGCGGCGGTTGTGAATGCTGCTGCGCAGGTTATTTCTGCAGAGACTGTGTAAAGTTTTCAAGTCGCGTGCAGGTGACTGCTGCGGTTTTTTGGCTCCTTCTCCTTCAAGGAGATTCGTGGGAATTCACAAAGCGCAGCTTTGTGCCACGAATCTCTAAGCCGTTTGCAAGCGGCGCGGTGGGGACAGGTTGGGATGAGGATGGGCTTCTGTCGACAAACGGCAATCGTATTGACGTCGCTCCAGCGAAGGCTGGAGCCTAGCGGCGTTCGTTGCATTGCCGTACTTTGATTAACGCGATTGCCCTCCGTAGAACCAGGCCGGGTCTCGGCCCGGCGGCCGAAATTCTTTCTTTGCGTCGCCAAAGAAAGAATTCAAAGAAAGGCGACCCAGGCATCGCCGCCCCCTAAAGGGGGTTCCCGTTTGTGCAGTACAAAAAATGGGAAGGCCCGAAACTCGCTTCGCTCACACAGCGGTCCTTCTTAATCCATTTTCTGTACAGCACAAACGGCGTCGACACATGGGAACTGCGGAAAGTCAAAAACAACAGCAACCCCATATTCAACAGCAACCCCAAATTCAGCAGCAACACTAACCAGTTTGCCCGCTCTTCAAATTACTACAAACCCCTTACCGCGACTTCCTCTTAAAAATCCCCAGCACTACAAGCAGCAATAACACTGGTAATAAAAACGGCGAAAAGATCATCAGTAACAAGCCGCCTATCAGTACCGCAAACCCTACCAGCAAGAACGATACTCCGGCAATCACCAGTCCCGCCATGACCATGGCGAAGACGATGGCGATGAGTGCTACTGCGATGCCGCCTATGGTAAAGCCATTGTCAGAGAAAATATCAAAGTCATCCGGGCTCCAGTCCAGATTTAAATCAATGGGGCTGTCCATGACATACCAGATGACTAGCAACAGTATGCAAAATGCGGTGAAGCGGGCGGATGACTTTTGTTCGGACATGGTGGCTGATTCCTGGCTAGTTACTGACTGGTTCCTGGCTTGGTGCCGATTATTTATTCACATTGATAAAAGGCACAACACCACCCACGGTCGTTGGCAGGCGGCCATCCCATTTATCGATGGCCTTGGCCTGGTTCTCGGTTTCACGCAGGCGCAGCAGTTCTGGTGTGACTTGCTGTCTTTGCAGGGACAGTGCTTCTGCTTCAGCGCGGGCACGCGCTATTTTTTGCTTGGCTTCGACTTCTATTCTTTGCAGGTCGCGCTCAGCCTTCATTTTCAATTGATCGGCCGTGGTCTTGGCTTCAATGGCTTCGTTGAAGGTCTTGCTGAAGTTGAAATTGACGATGGAAAATTCATCAACTACAAGGCCATGCCTTGCCATGCGCTCTTTCAGGGCCAGGATGATTTCATCGCGTACTTGTGAACGGCGTGAAATCAATTCTTCTGCAGTGAAGCGGGCAGTCACAGCTTTGACGGCTTCCTGCACGCTGGGGATGATGATGCGCTCACCTGGCTCATTGCCCAGGTCGCGATAGACCGATACCACTGCATCTGGCCTCACGTGGTAGTTGATGGCGATCTTGGTATGTACGGTTTGCAAATCCTTGGATGCGGCATCACCGTCACCTTCACCTTTTTGTATGGCGACCGAGACCTTATGCATTTTCTGGGCGATAGGCCAGACCCAGTGTATGCCTTCGCTATAGACTTCATCTGACGGTTTGCCAAAGGTGGTCAGCACACCACGATGGCCCGCCGGGATGGTGGCGAAGGGACTCAAGGCAAGCAGGAACAGCAGGGCAAGAATGCCTACAGCAATTTTGAGCAGGTTTTTCATGATGTTTAATCTCAGGTGAAATGAAAACACTCGCAGTATAAGTGTTATTTGAGCAAGCACATCCGGTAATCGGTGGGAGAAACTACCGCTTATTTATGGGAGGAATAATTGGAGGAATAAGTGGATGAGTAAATTGCTGCAAACGGGCCTTCACCAGAGCGCTGCCAGGCGCGGTACATGCCTTCGGTATTGAAGGGCAGGACGATGTTGCCCAGCTTGTCTATGCCTATGATGCCACCCTGGCCTTCATACAGCGGCAGCTTATCCATGACGACGATATGGGCAGCTTTCTCAAGGCTGTATCCCAGGTACTGCATTTGTGCCGCAATATCATGCAGGGCCAGGCTGCGCATGAAAGCTTCGCCAGTGCCTGTGGCTGACAGTGCGGCAGTCTGGTTGTCTGCATAACAACCAGCACCCAGCATGGGCGTGTCGCCAACACGGCCAGGTAATTTATTGGTCATGCCGCCGGTGGAAGTGGCAGCCGCCAGATTGCCTTGCAAGTCGAGTGCAACGGCACCTACCGTACCAAATTTTTTATCGGGATCAAGTGGCGCTGGGTCTGTCGTTGGTTCTGCTGCAGCGCCAAGTAAATTCGCTGCATCGTGATCTAGCAGTACGCCAGATTCTTGCCGGGCGCGTTGCAATTGCGCGTGGCGCTCTTCGGTGTAAAAGTAGGCAGGTTCTTCAAATGGCAAGCCGTGCTGGCGCAGGAATTCTTCTGCACCTTTGCCCATCATCAGTACATGCGGGCTGTGCTCCATGACAGTTCTGGCCGCCTGTACTGGGTTGCGTACATGCTGTACACCAGCCACGGCACCGGCACGGCGGGTCTTGCCATCCATGATGGCGGCATCCATTTCTATGGTGCCGGCATTGGTGAAGACCGAGCCTTTGCCAGCATTGAACAGGGGGCAGTCTTCCAGCAGACTGACAGCCAGGCTCACGGCATCCAGTGCGCTGCCACCTTGTGCCAATACCTCACTGCCGGCGCTGACGATGGATTGCAAGGCATCCAGATACCGTGCTTCCTGCTCTGCAGTCAGGCTGCTGCGCAAGATGGTGCCAGCACCACCGTGTATGGCTATAGCGGCACGTGCGCCCATGTCAGGCGGGTCTGTCCATGTCGATGATTTTGCTTGAAGCTGCCGCCTGATGCTTGCGGGAGGTGGCATTCGGTTCCTGATACAGCCATGGCAGCATGAACTTGGTCATCTCAGATGCCGCATGCACTGGCGCTTTGGCCTGGTGGGCAACGGCGCTGCAGATGGCTTCTATCAGACACAAGGCTGCGCCTTCAGAGTTGGGTGAAAAATTGCGACGGGTTTGCGCATACAGGGTGATGTTGGCCAGCGATGCCAGCGGTGAGCTGGGCGCATCTGTCAGTGCCAGTATGGGCACTTCCTTGTCTCGCAATTGTTGCAGGATGGTGACGACATCTTCAGCATACCGCGGAAAAGAAATGCCGATGACCAGATCACGTTCTGTGTACTTGAACAACTGACGGGCAACATTGGATGGCCCGCCTGAGCCCAGTGTTGATTGCACGGTATTGCAAAACGGGTCCAGGCTATGTGCCATCAGGCCTGCCAGAAAGGCGCTGGCACCATAGCCGACTATATAAATTCTTTCCGCATTCAGGATCTGGCGCACGGCCTGGTTGCACAAGTCAGGAGAGAGCCCGCGACGTGTGGCTTCCAGATTGGCCATGTCTTCATTGAGCGAGCTGGAAATGATTTCAGTGCTGGTGGCAGGGCGCTGGATTTCACTGCGTAAATTATCTATCGGTGCCAGCATGGCTTCAAAGCCATATACCAGTTCAGCACGAAATTGCGGATAACCTTCAAAGCCCAGTGCGCGGGCAAAGCGATTGGCGGTGGCAACGGAAATGCCGACGGCATTCGCCAGCTCATCGATAGACATGGTGGCTGAGCGAAAAACATTAGACAAGACATAGTCTGCTGCTTTTCTGTGCGCTTTTGACAAGTTCATATAGACCTTGCCTATGCGCGCATTGACAGTACCACCCAGGGATTGCGTATCAGGACGATTCATATCGACTGGCTTTTCCGATGAAATAGAAATGTAAATATAATTTCATCGATTTAAATTGTAAAGAAATGAATCGTGTCAAATCGATGAATGTCTCTCTCCGTACATATTTTGGATAATTTGGTCTATTTAGGAGATTTGTCAGGATAAACAAAATACATCAAATTTTGTTTTGAATTTACCCGGATTTACGCTTGCTAATGATTGTGTCAGGAGAAAGACGGTCGGACAGGGAATAGCCGGATGGCAAACCCAGCCCTATCATGCCTGCTTGTAAAAATGAAAATGCCCACAGACTTGTGGGCATTGATTGAACTGACAGAAATTCTGATGCGGCGAATCTCTGCAGACCACGCTTAATCAGTCTTACGATCAGCCTTACGACTGGCGATATCAATAATGCCGCCACCCAGGCAAACATCACCATCGTACAAGACGGCAGACTGGCCAGGTGTGACTGCCCATTGTGCCTGCGGAAAGTCCAGTTGAAAACGCTCGCTGTCGCCGCTGAAATGGCAAGCCACGTCAGGCTGGCGATAGCGGGTCTTGGCAGACAGCTCACCAGCTTGTGGCGCTTCGCCCGCCACCCAGCTGACTTGCCCGGCTTCCAGGCCAGCAGACAATAGCCAGGGATGATCATGCCCCTGCACGGCATACAGGGTATTGGCTTCTACATCTTTTTTCGCGACATACCAGGCATCACTGCTACCATCAGCATTCTGGTGCGACTTGATACCACCTATGCCTATGCCTTTGCGCTGGCCCAGGGTATAAAAACTCAGGCCTACGTGCTGGCCTATGATTTCACCTTCGGGTGTCTGGATATTGCCTGGCTTGTATGACAGGTAACGATTCAAAAATTCGCGGAAAGGGCGCTCGCCTATGAAGCAAATGCCAGTCGAATCTTTTTTCTTCGCATTCGGGAGTTGCAGTTGCTCGGCTATCTTGCGTACTTCCGTCTTCTGAATTTCGCCAAGCGGAAACAGGGTATTTGCCAGTTGTTTCTGGTTCAGCCTGTGCAGGAAATAACTCTGGTCCTTGCTGGCGTCGATAGCCTTCATCAACTGGAACTGACCATTCATTTCACGCACGCGGGCATAGTGGCCAGTGGCGATGTAATCGGCACCCAGCTTCATGGCGTGGTCAAGAAAGGCCTTGAACTTGATTTCGGCATTGCACAGCACATCCGGGTTCGGTGTGCGGCCAGCCTGGTATTCACGCAGGAACTCGGCAAAGACGCGGTCCTTGTATTCGCTGGCAAAATTGACAGCTTCGATATCGACGCCAACGACGTCGGCCACGCTGACTGCATCTATCCAGTCTTCACGGGTAGAGCAGTATTCTGAATCGTCGTCATCTTCCCAGTTTTTCATGAACAGGCCGATGACTTCATAACCCTGTTCTTTCAGCAGCCATGCCGAGACGGAAGAATCAACTCCACCAGACATGCCTATCACTACTTTTTTCTTGCTCATTTTTGCGGTTCCAAGTTTCCAAGTGCGCTTGGATGGGTAAACAACAGGGATAGCGGCGCGCGCCTGCCCTGCAAATAATCGTCTATGCATTGCATGACCAGAGGGCTGCGATGCCTGTCCTGGCTTGCCACGAGTTCGTCATAGCTCATCCATACGGTGCGCAAGATGCCAGTATCCAGGGCGCGGTCGTGTGCCTGACCCAGCTCGCCGGTAAAGGCAAAGCGCAGATAGGTGACTTCTTCACCCGTCTTGGGTGAAATGAAGCGTGACAGGTAAGTGCCTGTCAATGCGGTCGGTGTGAAGTCGTGGGCAGTTTCTTCCAGGGTTTCGCGGACGACGGCCTGTATCAGGCTTTCATCCGGGTCCAGATGACCGGCGGGCTGGTTGATGCGTACACCATCAGGTGTTTCTTCTTCAATCATGAAAAACTGTTGGTCGCGCTCTATGATTGCGGCTACAGTGACGGATGGTTTCCAAATGGCAGACATGGCTTCTCTCAGTAAGTCCGACATTTTACTTTGCCGTCAAATTTTGTGTGGCAAACCAGCAAATTTGAGAGCGAATTAGCTAATGCGTAATTTATCTATACCTGCTTATTTTCGAGGATTCCTGCTATTTTCTTTTTGCACCAAACTGGCGCAAGCGTAGGCTTATGTTTCAAGTCACTGTTTTTAAAGGGAATAATCTGTTTTCTTAAGACGGTAATAGATATAAAAAGCCAGTTGCCCTCACATAATTTGTAGAAAACACAAAAAAGTGAACGGTTGTGCTAAAAAACATTTTGCGTGTAATATCGTTGTCGAATATCAAATGTAAGATTCGGGTAAGAAAGTGATTTACCTGTATCAGCAAAAAATAATGGCGCGGCCAGAGCTTACCCTTGACCGCGACAGCACGAAATTGTTACACCAGTATTCACACTAAAGAGGGAGCAAATCTATGAAAATCGGCATACCCGCCGAGTCACGGCCGGGGGAGACGCGTGTTGCGGCAACCCCAGAAACGATAAAAAAATATGTCGCAGCCAAACACCAGGTGATCGTGCAGTCTGGTGCAGGCGTGGCTTCCAGTATTACTGACGAGGCCTACCAGGCTGCCGGTGCGCAAATCGGCACAGCCGCTGATGCACTGGGCGCTGAGCTGGTCTTGAAAGTACGTGCCCCCAATGCAGAGGAACGTGCCCTGATGAAATCAGGCACGGTGCTGGTTGGCATGCTCAACCCTTTTGACGCAGACAATATTGCGGCAATGGCCACACACGGCCTGTCCGCATTTGCACTCGAAGCTGCACCGCGCATTACCCGTGCGCAGTCGCTCGACGTCTTGTCTTCGCAAGCCAATATCGCTGGTTACAAGGCTGTCATGCTGGCTGCCAATACTTATCAACGCTTCATGCCCATGCTGATGACGGCGGCAGGTACGGTCAAGGCTGCACGCGTGCTGATCATGGGTGTGGGTGTCGCTGGTCTGCAAGCTATTGCCACGGCCAAGCGCCTCGGCGCAGTAATTGAAGCATCGGATGTACGCCCACCCGTCAAGGAACAGGTTGAATCCCTGGGAGCAAAATTCATCGACGTGCCTTATGAAACCGATGAAGAACGCGAAATCGCCAAAGGCGTAGGTGGTTATGCCCGCCCCATGCCAGCAGCGTGGATGGAAAGACAGGCAGCTCTCGTGCATGAACGTGCCAAACAGGCAGACATCATTATCACGACAGCCCTGATCCCTGGTCGCAAAGCACCGATACTGATTTCGGAAGAAACAGTAAAAGCCATGAAGCCAGGCTCAGTCATCGTCGACATGGCGGTAGAGCAAGGTGGCAATTGCCCTTTGTCTGAACTCAACAAGACAGTCACCAAATACGGCGTACACATCATAGGCGAGCCTAACCTGGCAACCCTGGTGGCGGCTGATGCATCGGCACTGTATGCACGCAATGTGCTGGACTTCCTCAAGCTCATCATCGACAAGGATGCTGCACTGGCGATTAATCGTGAAGATGAAATCGTTGCTGCCACCCTGGTGTGCTCGGCTGGCGAAGTCCTGAAGAAATAAAGAAATAGATTCAAGATTTAAGTTTTAAGATTTTTTTAAGTACCAGAAAGTAGAAAGACCATGCAAAGAAATATGCTCCGCGCCAAAATTCATCGCGCAACTGTAACCCAGTGTGACCTGCACTACGAAGGATCGTGCGGTATAGATGAAGATCTGCTCGACGCTGCCAACATCATCGAAAACGAACAGATAGAGCTGTATAACGTCAACAACGGTGAACGCTTCTCCACTTATGCCATCAAGGGCAAACGTGGCAGTGGTGAAATTTCACTCAATGGCGCTGCAGCCCGCCGCGTACAACTGGGCGATCTCATGATTATCTGTACCTATGCGCCTATGACAGAAGAAGAAGCAAAAGCGTATAAACCGAACGTTGTTTTCGTGAATGGCAAGAATCAGATCACCAGTATCAAAGAGTATAAATAACGTAGCCGGGGCAGGCAGTATCTGAAGTCTTGCTTGCCCATGTCTCGATTTGCATGTCTCAATCCAATTAAAGAGAGGACATCATGGAAGTTAGTCATACCCTTACCAACCTCATCATCTTCGTGCTGGCAATTTATGTCGGTTACCACGTGGTGTGGACAGTAACACCAGCCCTGCACACGCCTTTGATGGCGGTGACCAATGCCATTTCTGCCATCATCATCGTCGGTGCCATGCTGGCCGCCGGTCTGACTGAAGGTGTACTGGCCCAGGTCATGGGTACTGCAGCCGTAGCATTGGCGGCCGTGAATGTATTCGGCGGTTTTCTGGTCACCCAGAGGATGCTGGAAATGTTCAAGAAAAAAGAGCCCAAGGCCATTGCCCATGCTGACAAGGAGGGCAAATAATGAGCATGAATCTCGTGACGATGCTTTATCTGATCGCATCGGTCTGCTTCATCCAGGCGTTAAAAGGCTTGTCCCATCCTTCCACTGCACGTCGTGGTAATGCCTTTGGCATGATAGGCATGGCGGTTGCTGTTGCAACTACCATAGCCCTCATCGTCAAGCTCAAAAACGAAAGTGCCGGTGCAGGTCTGGGCTATGGCCTGGTTGCCATTGGCGTCATCGTTGGTGGCGGCATAGGTGCAACGCTGGCCAAACGTGTAGAGATGACCAAGATGCCGGAACTGGTCGCAGCGATGCACTCACTGATCGGTCTGGCAGCGGTGTGTATTGCCGTAGCTGTTGTGTCTGAACCCTGGGTATTCAATATCGTCGCCAGAGACCAGCCTATTCCTTTTGGTAACCGTCTGGAATTGTTTATCGGTACTTTTGTCGGTGCGATTACCTTCTCTGGCTCTGTCATCGCTTTCGGTAAATTGTCTGGCAAGTACAAATTCCGTTTGTTCCAGGGTGCACCGGTCAGCTTCAGTGGCCAGCATCAGTTGAACCTGGTATTGGCAATTGCGATGCTGGGCTGCGGTATAGCCTTCTGCGTCACACAAAGCTGGACACCGTTCATCATCATGACTGCCCTGGCTTTTGTGCTGGGTGTGCTTATCATCATCCCTATCGGTGGTGCTGATATGCCGGTGGTAGTGTCTATGCTGAATAGCTATTCTGGCTGGGCTGCTGCGGGTATCGGCTTTTCGCTGAATAACTCCATGCTGATCATTGCCGGTTCGCTGGTGGGTTCGTCCGGTGCTATCCTGTCTTACATCATGTGCAAGGCGATGAACCGTTCATTCTTCAATGTGATCTTGGGTGGTTTTGGTGGCGAAGCTGCAACTGCTGCCAGTGGCGACCAGGCACAGCGCACCGTCAAATCCGGTTCTGCTGATGACGTGGCTTTCCTGCTCGGTAATGCCGAGACTGTCGTCATTGTTCCTGGCTATGGCCTGGCGGTTGCCCGTGCCCAGCATGCCCTGAAAGAACTGACAGAAAAACTGACGCACAAAGGTATTACAGTGAAGTACGCAATTCACCCTGTGGCAGGGCGTATGCCTGGTCATATGAACGTCTTGCTGGCAGAAGCTGAAGTGCCTTATGACCAGGTATTCGAGATGGAAGACATCAACAGCGAATTTGGTCAGGCTGACGTGGTGCTGGTACTGGGTGCGAATGACGTGGTTAATCCTGCGGCAAAAGATCCTAAGTCACCGATTGCTGGCATGCCTATCCTGGAAGCCTATAAAGCCAAGACCGTCATCGTCAACAAACGCTCCATGGCTTCTGGCTATGCAGGTCTGGACAATGAACTGTTCTATATGGATAAAACCATGATGGTGTTTGGCGACGCCAAGAAAGTCATTGAAGATATGGTCAAGGCAGTTGAGTAATTTGCTGCCGCTGTATTGATTTGTAGCTAGCTGTACAAAAAAAGCCCCGCTGCGATTGAGATTGCAGCGGGGCTTTTGTTTGATGCATTTACGATGTGAAGCATCAGGCATTAAATTATCATGAATAATCGGGGTGGCGTGTTTTTATAGCGCACTACCTGTAGGAGCGGCTTCAGCAGCGAATGCTGGAGAGTAGAAATGACCGACACGGCAAATCGTTCGCGGCTGAAGCCGCTCCTACGATTAAGCCGGGTGTTTTATTCGATGCCAGCGTTTAATCAGATGCGCCAAAGTGACAGTGCAGCAAGCCATCAGTAAACCGTATTTGCTGATGGCTATAAAACTTACATCCTGACCAGCGTGGATTTGCCAAACAGGCTTTCTATCAGGTCTACTGCCAGCACGGCAGTCTGATTGCGTACATCCAGGGCTGGATTGAGTTCAACCACGTCCAGTGAAGCCATCAGGCCGGTATCAGCCACCATCTCCATACACAATTGTGCTTCACGGTAACTTGGGCCGCCGAGCACTGCCGTGCCTACGCCGGGGGCGATGCCGGGGTCCAGGCAGTCAAGGTCAAAGCTCACGTGCAAATGAGTATTGCTGTCGAGGTTGGCCAGCACTGAAGACATGACATTGCGCATGCCGTATTCATCGATATAGCGCATGTCGAATACCTGCATGCCCATTTCATGAATGAACTTGCGCTCACCGTCATCAACGCTGCGTATGCCTATCAGGCGTATGTCAGTTGGTTGTATGGCAGGCGTCTGGCCGCTATAGTTGATCAGCTCTTTAGGACCATGACCCATGAGGCAGGCGACAGGCATGCCGTGGATATTGCCGGTAGGGCTGATGGTGGACAGATTACTGTCGGCATGCGCATCAAACCATAAAACGCGCAATTTCTTGCCAACGCGTCGGCAATGTGCCGCCACCGCGCTGATGGAACCTATCGCCAGGCAATGATCACCACCTAGCATCATGGGCATATGGCCATCCTGCAAGGCCTTGTCGACGGCATCATATACGGCCTGATTCCAGTCTATCGCCTCTTTCAGGTGGCGCAGGCCATTCACTGGCTGTTCCCAGGGATTGGCCGGACCATGCAAATTGCCATGGTCAATGACTTTCAGGCCGCGTGCTGTTAAAGCCTCGTTCAGGCCTGCCACACGTAATGCGTCGGGCCCCATGCCCGCGCCTCTGACGCTTGCGCCTACATCGGTAGGCGCTCCAATTAAGGAAATGGTTTTCATTCGTTTCTAGTGTAATGCCCTGTCAGGATAGACTTCAGGCGTTTATTGGTACTGCACAATCTGTATTGCTACGGGCAGGGCTGGCAACATTGCTGCTTGTTGCTGCCATTCCCATACCAAACAGGTCTTTCGGGTTCATCATTTCAGGTATCAGGTCCAGTACCGGCGAATTGGCCTGCATGACATATTTTTCCAGGTAACGCATGGCAGAAAAATCTTCCAGCGCAAATCCTACAGAATCAAATACCGTGACTTGCCCGGCATGGCTGCGGCCAGTGGC
This sequence comes from Undibacterium pigrum, assembly GCF_003201815.1. GTDB lineage: Bacteria > Pseudomonadota > Gammaproteobacteria > Burkholderiales > Burkholderiaceae_D > Undibacterium > Undibacterium pigrum. The sequence goes on along the minus strand of NZ_QJKB01000003.1, from coordinate 113,991 downwards.
ATTACCTGCCAGGATAGTCCATAACTCAGTCACCTTGAAGTCTGCCGGCATTTGCTGCAATTCACCTTCTATACGTGATTGCGGTTCATATTCCACTACCACATGGGCATTATTCAAAATATCCGCATGCAATTCTGTCTTGCCAGGGCAATCGCCTCCTACGCCATTGATGTGCATACCGGGTTCTATCATTTCCGGTGTCAGTATGATGGCATTGGTTTTGTCTGCTGTCACCGTGGTCACGATGTCTGCGCCCTTGACTGCCTCGGCAGTGGAACTGGCGCGTATCACGCGTAATTCTGGATACATACGCAAATTATGAATTAATTTGTCGGTTGCTGCAGGGTCTATGTCATATACACGCAACTCTTTGATGCCCAGCATGGCATGAAAAGCCACTGCCTGGAATTCACTTTGCGCACCATTGCCTATCAGGGCCATGACGCGGCTGTCTGGCCTGGCCATGTAAGTCGCCGCCAGCGCCGAGGTGGCAGCAGTACGTATCGCGGTTGTCAGTGTCAGTTCTGACAGCAGGCGAGGGTAACCGGTATTCACATCGGCCAGTACGCCAAAGGCAGTTACCGTCAGCAAACCAGCCTGGGTGTTTTTTGGGTGACCATTGACGTATTTGAACGAATATTGGCTACCGTCAGAGATAGGCATCAGTTCTATGACGCCTACGTCTGAATGGTTAGCTACCCGTGCAGACTTGTCGAATGACTGCCAGCGCAAATAATCCTCCTTGATCATGCCAGCCAGACGCGCGATGGCATCTTCCAGCCTGGTCTTCTTCAAGTGGTTTTGCAGTTCTTTTGTGCCGATAAAGGTCACCATGTTGTTCTCCGTGTTTACCGTATTTGTATATATAAGGACTTGCGGGAACACATTTCAGAGGCTATTGCGAAATCACCCTGGTTTTCCTGATGTTGCGAGACTTCCATTCACTCTTTGTTGCTTCCAGGCTATTACTCCAGGAAAAGTGATGTACTGAAAATCCACCAGACCCATTTCGCATCAGGCTCTTGCGCACCTGCTGTGCTATGTATTCTGTTAACCATTGTAGCCAGCCGGGCAAAGAATTAGATTGCTAAATGAGATGTAAATTTCATGTAAATAGAAATTAAGTTTCATATATAGGAAATTAATGTGTTTTAATTTCTTATTTAACGTTAATGACAAAATATCCTGAAAATCAGGCTTAAGCTGGGAGATAAATATGGACGTTTATGACCGCAGTATCTTGCGTCATTTGCAACAAGATGGGCGCATGAGTAATTTGAACCTTGCAGAGCGCATACATCTGTCTGCGCCACAGACCCTGCGCAGAGTCAGGACACTGGAAGAAAAAGGCGTGATACGCGCCTACGTGGCCCAGGTTGCACCGGAGGCGCTGGGGCTGGGCGTGATGGCATTCGTCAACTTGTCGCTGGACCGGGAACAGTTTCGCAATGTGCGCGAGGTAGAGCGGCAATTGAAGGCTTTCCCTGAAATCATAGAATGCCATACCATCTCTGGCGACTTCGATTACATACTCAAGGTCGTTGCCAGCGATTTGAAAAGCCTGTCGCAATTCCTGACGGATACCCTGATGCAGGTGCCTGGTGTTGCCTCTTTGCGTTCCATGATATGCATGGAAGAAATCAAGCCTGTCAGTGGTTTGCCTATAGATTGATTTATCTCTGTTTGCGCAGATTACGGTAACGTTCTGCCCTGCTGGCGATGGTCGATATCAGTTTTTCCGGGTCTATGGGTTTGCTGAGAAAGTCGTCAGCCCCGGTTTCTATGGCCAGCATTTCCTTTTGTGTATCGCTGGACAGGAAGACGATGGGAATATCAAGGTAACGATTGTTTTGCCTTATGATCTGCGCCATTTCCAGGCCATTGCAGACAGGCATATTCAAATCCGTCAGAACCAGTTCAGGCTTGAATTTTTTCAAGGCATCCAGCACCTCAACCGGGTCATTGATGGCTTTCACATGCATGCCGGCGCTGCTGAGTATGGCTTCATAATAACTTGCCAGCATTTCATCATCATCAACCACCAGAACGCGGTAAGCCATGACTTCATTCCTGGCGATTTTTTCATCTATCCTGGCGCTTAGCGCATCTGCATCCAGCGGTTTGAGAAAATAACCTTCCGCCCCTTCACGCACTGCCGCCAGCCTTTGCATGAAATCATCGATGGCTGAAATATAAATAATGGGAAAATTACTGATGACCCGGTTGCCCATTTTTTTTCTGGCAATTTGTCCTGCCGGGCTATCGATATCCATGACCAGGGCTTGCGGTGCTCTGACCACGATGGCAGACTGCAATTCATCGGCCGCATCAAAGCAGACTACTTCGTGATGATGCATAGCCAGTGTCGCTGCCAATTGCCGGGCGGTTTCATCGTCAGGAAAATATAAATACACCAGACTGCGATAGTCTGATTCATTCATATGTTCAAAACTCTCTTCAAAGTTTTCGTCATCGCTGACTTCTGGCAACTCTGGGAAATCGTTGTCCATAATATAGTGAGGTCCTGGTGAATGACTCATGGGGATGGTAGAGAGAGGTAGCTCATAGCCTGGCAATCTCGCCCCACAAATGGCGCATGGTGAATTTGACTGGCACCTGGTCGCGGTGCAAGACTTCGCGTATGCCCATCAGCGGTTTTTGTGTATCGCGCCTGAGTGGCATGGACAGTGGCGTGCCACGGGGGCCCAGCAGGGCGTGTACAAAAGGCGTTGTGGTCGTCGTGCCTTTGCCTGTCACTACCGCAGTTTCACCGCTTTCCAGCTTGACGAAAGTTCCTATTGGATAGGTGCCCAGTTCCTTGATAAATACCGTCACCAGCATGGGGTCTATCTTGGATTTACCTTCTACCAGAATGTCGCGCAATGCCGCATTCGGCAACATGGATTTACGATAGCTGCGGGCGCAGACACGTGCACAATAACGGTCGGCCAGCGAAATAATCTTGGCATTTTGCGGGATATCGGCACTGGTTTTTTTTGCCGGGTAGCCGCTGCCATCTTCATTTTCATGATGATGCAAGACCCAGGACAGCCAGTCTTCATTATCAATACCTGCTGCGCGCAGCATCCTGACGCCTGTTTCCGGATGTTCAGAAATTAATTGCTGTTCTGATGCACTCAGGGTCTCGCTTTTTTCCTGCAGCTTTTCTTGCTGCCTCAGCATGGCCACATTCATGGTCATTGCTGCTGCGCCCAGCAAGAGCATTTCATCGGCAGGCTTCTTGAGTGTGCGGGCAATCAGTAAGGATACGACTGCGGTATCGACAGAATGTCGCGGGCCGTAATTATCATCCTGGTTCAGCAATATGCAACCCAGCGCAACGTCAGGTGCCATGAAGACTGCCGCGCCCATTTTCTTGGTCAGGGAAATCAATTGGGCTGCTACATCTGCTTCTGTCGCCAGGTTATAGACCAGCCTGCGCAATTCTGTACGCACGGTATTGATCGTGCGAACAACAGAGGGGGCTTCGCTGGGTTTTTCTGCGGTTTTACCATCGCGCAAACCAGCTTCAGATTTGCCGGTATCTGCAAACAAACCACGTTCCACCAGTGCCAATACCTGATGCGGACCTGTGACTATAAAGCCCTTGCGCAATAAGAGACTGCCGTCACTGCCGTACACATCCCAGGGCAAGGCTTGCCCTATGACTATGTCAGACATCCCTATGCGTCTGGTTGACATGCCTACCTCTGCAGGTGAGTGAAGCGGGAGAATCAAGCACACTGTTTTTGCCAGCAGCCTCGCTACCACAGGGTAGGGCTTATCTGGGAGGCATCCCATTTCTGGCTACGCAATGCCTGTTCTTGATGCTAGCAGAAATCATTAGTAGCACTTGTTATCAAATGTCAAGAATGGGGTTTCTGTTGCTGTGCCGCACTTGTGCACTGCACAGCAATATCGTGAGGAAGGCGCTTATACCGCGCGTTTGGCACCAGCCAGAGCGCAGCCAAAGAATACAAAAGTGGCGGCACCAATTTTGTTCATGTAAGAGCCGCCTTTTTCTGACGTGAGCCAGCTCTTGGCACGATTGGCAAAAATCGCATAGCTGCTGTGGATGATGACAATCAGGCTACTGTAAGTCATGACCAGCACGGCAAACTGCAAGCCATAGCTCATGGCTGGGTCAATGAATTGCGGGAAAATTGACAGGAAGAAAAAAATCGCCTTGGGGTTGGTCATTTGCAACGACAAACCTTCCAGGAAGCGTTTCTTGAAACTCACTTCCTGAGTATTGCCTTCCGTGAAACGAAATGCCGGTGCGCGCCAGAGTTTGATGCCGAGGAAGATCAGGTAAGCTGCACCCAGCAGTTTAAGTGCGGTAAACGCAGTAGCAGATGCCGCCAGGATGACACCCACGCTGGTCGCAGAAATTGCCGCAACAATCAGTGCACCAAAAGCAATACCAAGGATGCCGCCAAAAGTACCACGCATGCCGTAACGCAAGGCATTCGTCAGCGTCATGACTACGCCAGGACCAGGACTGAACACGGTGGCAGCCGCCATCAGCAGGAATAATGGATACAGTTTCATGGCGTGACTCTGTAGAGTGACTGTTTAAACAGGGAAAGGAAATTCTACTCCTGGAAAATGCCGTATAAAAGATACAGATTTTTGCGCAACAGGCAGGGAAAGGATGGGGGAGGAGCGGTAGGAGCGGCTTTAGCCGCGAACATTGTTGAGATGTTATTACAACGGCTGTTCGCGGCTGAAGCCGCTCCTACAGGGGCTGCAAAAATTAATGTGCCTTGGCGAAACGCAGGGCAAATTTCTTGAAATGACGGTAGCTGGCACCCAGGTCTTGCAAAGAATCTATGGAATCAGTGATGGAAGCGCCTTGCTCGCTGAAATTGCTTTTGAATTCTTCAAATGCAGCTTCGAGAACGGCAGCCAGTTGGTGGTTGTACATACGTCCAAAATTCAGATGGCGTCTTTTGATGCGCATTTTCATGGTGTTTCCTTTCAGTTGAAGGGCGGATTATAGAGTAATCCTTTTGAGCTTGGTATTTACTTCCGGCTGGTATTTGCTGTTTTTCAGGTCAAAAAATAGCAAATGAGTAAACTACTTGATTCTTTGTTTCTCCAGCTTACGCGCCAGCGTGCGCCTATGCATGCCTAGTCTGCGGGCTGTTTCAGAAATATTAAAATCCGTTTCGGCCAGGACTTCATGAATTCTTTCCCATTCCAGGTTTTTGATGGACGTTGAGCGATTGGTAATTTCTACCTCTGCTGTGCCAGCAATATGACCAAAGGCGGCTTCGATATCATCGGTGTTGGAAGGTTTGGACAGGTATTGGCATGCGCCCAGTTTGACCGCTTCCACCGCAGTCGCAATGCTGGCAAACCCTGTCAGTACAACGATCAGCATGTCTGGATTATGCTGATGTAAAAGCTGTACGCAGGCCAGGCCGGATGAATGACCATTGAGCTTCAGATCAACAACAGCGTAAGCCGGTTTATGGTCTGATAATAATTTTTCAGCATCTTCCTTGCTGGTTGCATGCAAGACCGTGTAACCGCGCCGCTCAAACGAACGGCCCAGTGTACGGGCAAAAGCAGTATCGTCTTCGATAATGAGTAGCAGACGACTCTCTGACATAGTGAAACAATTCCTGAAGTTAAAACAGTATTTCGATGAGGCGGAGCAGAGCTGCTATTCAAGCTATTGCAACCCTTGCGACATTGTAAAGTCTTTGCTGATTTTCTTCAGGGAGAAATCTGCGCAAGGCATCCCTGATTAAGCGGCGCATTAACTTAATCAGAGCTTCCTAAAGCATGATCGCCGAAAGTGGCAGACTCAATTGTACGATGGCACCGCCTTCTTCGCGGTTGGATGCCATGACCTGCCCACCCAGTTTGCGGGCTACGTTGACGACAAAGAAAAGTCCCAGGCCGCTGCCGGGCCGGCCTTTGGTGGATTGATACGGTTCACCTATGCGTGACAGAATGACGGGATCAAAACCATGCCCGCTATCTACTACGGTAAAGATCAATGAATCTTCCTGACGCCTGACCTCCATGCGCAGCCAATCAGGTGAGGCTTCCAGGGCATTGTCGAGCACATTGCAGACCATTTGCTTGAGTGCAGTATCAAAGACAATGGGGATATCTTCCTGAATCTGATTATCGAAACCAAATGAAACTATTGTCCGCGTCGATGTAAATTCTTTGGTGAGATCATTTAAGAAAGTATTGATCGTTGTTTTGACCGCAGACTCGCCACGCGCTTCGCCAGCTGACAACAGAATGCCGCTGACTATGCTTTTGCAGCGTTGCAACTGGGTTTCCATTTCACTGATTTCTTCCAGCAGCTCCGGGTTTTTTTTGAACTCCGGCATGCGTCGCCAGTCACCCAGGATGACTGAGAGCGTCGCCAGCGGCGTCCCCAGTTCATGGGCCGCACCAGAAGCCAGCAGGCCCATGCGTACGATGTGATCTTCTTCAACCGCACGCTGATGCAGATCAGCCAGTTGGGCATCGCGCGCATGCAGGTTGCGGCCTATACGGGTGATAAAGAACACCAGCAGCGCAGCATTGAGGATGAAGCAAATAATGAAACCGGCTACATACAGGTGCGACAGGCCACCAGTTTCATTTGGCGGCAATGGCAAAGGCTCAGAAAACAGTGATAGCCCGGCCAGGCAGACACTGGTGATGGCGACGATGATCCAGGTAGACCAGGCTTCCAGCAAGACCGCACTTAAAATCACTTGCAAGAGATACAGGAAAGCAAAGGGATTCGATGTGCCACCGCCAAAATACAGCTGTGCCGTCAGGCTGAATACGTCGATCAGCAAGGCAAAAACAAGTTCGCCATTGGTCACATACACGCGCTCGTGCCAGCGCAGATGGCTGGCAATGTTAAAGCCTATCAGGCAGATCAGCACAACCAGCATTTTGAACAGTGGCAAGTGTATGCCAAAGCCAAACATGACGATCAGGATGGTCGATAACTGACCAAACACGGCAAGCCAGCGCAACTGAATAAGCTGCAGCATATTCTTGTGGCCTGCCGAATTTTCGTACTCGATAGCGATGGCAGACTGTTTTGCCGGTGTTTTGGTTGCAGTTTTTGCCATTATTCCTTGCCCAATACTGTATGGAACTATTTTTTTTGTCATATTCGCCATGTCCGATTGCGCTGTTTAAGCTGCTGGTCAGTGCATGCTACCAGATCATGGGCGTTATATTAAATTTGCAAGTAAGCCTGGCTTATGCCGGGTTTCCTGTGCCGGGGGGCTTACTGTTTTTTCTATCCCGGAGGACATAAGCCCAGGCTGCAGCCGTCATGGCTGCCAGCGAGAACCAGACCAGGGCATAAATCAAATGATTGTTGTGGAAATGGATCACCGTTAAACCTGCGACGGGATAGCTGGCCGTGCTCTCATTTTGTTGCGCAGCGAGCTTGTTGTTGGTCTGACTTGCATCAGCATCGATAAAAAAGGGCGCAGGCTTGTTCAAGCCAGTTGCAGCCGCAATCGCCTGCACATCGCGTGAATACCAGCGATTGCCCGCCGTATCATTTTTTCTCAAATATCCGCCTCCCGGTTCTGTCATGCGCAATAGACCTATGATATTAGTCGTCACAGTTTCATGCGAGGCAGGCCGATCTTTTGTTGATGTTGTGCTAGTTGTGCGGTAAGACGTAGCCATTTTTTCCGGGATAAAACCACGGTTGACCAGTACTGTAGCCTGGTCTGCAATCGCCATGGGCGTCATTACCCAAAAACCGCCACCCAGTTCGGTAGTGGCTTGTACCAGCACCGTTTTCTCATGCAGGAAAACACCGCTAATTTGCACATGGCGGTACTCATCTGCACTTGCATTGATTCGTGGCCATTGCGACAGAACTGGAGCAGCTACTGGAGCTGCGTGCACACGCTGTTCAACTTTTGCGATGAGGTCGAGCTTCCATTGAAGCCGTATGACTTGCCAGGTGCCCAGGGAAATGAAGCCTGCAAAAATAGCTGTCATGCAGGCGGTAAAGCCTATTTTGAATAAACTGGAGTGCCGGGCGAGATACCTGGGCTGATCTGACTTGGACGCCAGATCAGCTCCTTTACCTGTCATTCCTGCTTCAGGCTCGTTCATTGCATGGACGGTGCAGGCTTCGTGTTGTCAGCTACCGGACTGGATGCCGCTGCTGGCATTGATTGTGCCTCTGGTTTTGACATGGGCATAAGCTCGCCTTTAATCGATTCCGGCTTTGTTTCTGTTTCATGCATCATGCCAGGCATCATATTGTGATTCAGGTGATACATGACCCACAGCGATCCGCTCATCATGATAAATACCAGCATGCCAGTGAACACCAGCGCAAGCATGGTCCAGCCACCTTCGGATTTACTATTCATGTGCAGGAAATACACCATGTGCACCACGATCTGTATCGCTGCAAATACCAGCAGGACTATGCCTGTGGTACTAGACTTGTTCATGACCTTGCCCATGACCAGCCAGAAAGGGATGGCGGTCAGGATCACGGCCAGCATGAATCCGGTAGCGTATTCTTTCAGGCTGCCATGGTTGGCATGCGTATGTCCGTGATGGTCATCATGATGACTACCGTGGCCATCGTGACCATGCGCTGTGTGTTCTTGGTGTGCGCTCATGGCAAGACTCCCATCAAATAAACAAAGGTAAATACGCCGATCCAGATCACGTCAAGGAAATGCCAGAACATGGACAGGCACATCAGCCTCCGGCCATTTTCTGGCGTCAGGCCATGACGGCCTATCTGGAACATCAGGGTAATCAGCCAAATAATACCGAAACTCACGTGCAGGCCGTGCGTACCAACCAGGGCAAAGAAGGAAGTCAAAAAGCCGCTGCGTTGTGGGCCTGCACCTTCATGTATCAGGTGAGCAAATTCATACAGTTCAAGACTGATAAAGCCTGCACCCAGCAAGCCGGTAATGGCCAGCCAGATCAGGGTGGCTTTAACACGCTTGCGCTGCATTTCCAGCATGGAGAAACCATACGTGATGGAAGACAACAGCAGTAAAGATGTATTGACGGCAACCAGTGGCAGGTCGAACAATTCTGCGCCTGTAGGGCCGCCTGCATAGTTACGGCCAAGTACAGCATAGGTCGCAAACAGACAGGCGAAGATCAGGCAATCGCTCATCAGGTAAAGCCAGAAGCCCAGCAGGGTGCCGTTTTCCGGATGATGTTCCTTGACATAAAAATCGCTGCTGACAAATTTGCCAGGCTGAGAAGTTGCACTGGTATTCAAGTTAGCGCCTTCGTTTGGAAAAGTTGCGGTATTAGACATAGCTGGCACCTGATAAGCGGGTACGTTCATCTTCAGTACGGATGACATCGGCAACAGGGATATAGTAGTCGCGCTTGTAGTTGAAGGTATGGACAATAATGGCAACCATCATCGCCACAAAACCCAGGACTGCCAGCAACCACATTTGCCAGATCAGGGCGAAGCCACACACCGCGCTCAACAAGGCGATGATGAAGCCAGCACCGGTATTCTTGGGCATATGGATAGGCACGAAACCGTCTGTTGGCCTGACGTATTGCTTGCTCTTCATATCAGCCCATGCATCGTTGTCATACACTTTTGGTGTGAAGGCGAAGTTGTAGGCTGCCGGTGGCGAAGATGTTGACCATTCCAGCGTACGGCCACCCCATGGGTCACCAGTAACATCACGCAGGGATGCACGACGCTTGAAGCTGACATATAACTGGATGATGAAGGAAGCGATACCAATGGCAATCAGGACAGCACCGAAAGCCGCGATCTGGAACCAGATTTGCAGGGATGGATCTTCAAAATGGCTCAAGCGTCTTGTCACACCCATCAGGCCCAGTACATACAAAGGCATGAAAGCAAAGTAGAAACCGATAGTCCAGAACCAGAAGCAGCATTTGCCCCAGAAGTCATCGAGTTTGTAGCCAAAAGCTTTAGGGAACCAGTAGTTGATGCCAGCGAACATGCCGAACAGCACGCCACCGATAATGACGTTATGGAAGTGGGCAATCAGGAACAGGCTGTTGTGCAAAACGAAATCAGCAGGTGGTACTGCCAGCAAGACGCCTGTCATGCCGCCAATAACGAAAGTGATCATGAAACCCATGGTCCACAGCATAGGCAATTCAAAACGGATACGGCCACGGTACATCGTGAACAGCCAGTTGAATATCTTCGCTCCGGTAGGAATCGAGATAATCATGGTCGTGATACCGAAGAAGGAATTGACACTCGCGCCAGACCCCATCGTAAAGAAGTGATGCAGCCATACCAGGTAAGACAGAATAGTGATCACCACGGTTGCATACACCATGGAGGTATAGCCAAACAAGCGTTTGCTACAGAATGTCGAGACGATTTCAGAGAAAACACCGAACGCAGGCAAGACCAGGATATACACCTCAGGGTGGCCCCAGATCCAGATCAGGTTCACATACATCATGGAGTTGCCACCAAGATCATTGGTGAAGAAATTGGTGCCAAACATACGGTCGAGTGACAGCATGCCCAATACCGCAGTCAATACCGGGAAGGCTGCAACGATCAAAATGTTGGTACACAGCGCAGTCCAGGTAAATACTGGCATCTTCATCATCGTCATGCCAGGGGCGCGCATTTTAATGATGGTGGCGATCAGGTTGATGCCCGACAGCAAAGTACCTACACCGGCAATCTGCAATGACCAGATATAGTAATCAACCCCCACATCCGGGCTGGCCATAATGCCAGACAGCGGTGGATATGCCAGCCAGCCAGTACGCGCAAATTCGCCCACGAACAGCGACACCATCACCAGGCCGCCACCAAAGGCAGTCATCCAGAAACTGAAATTATTCAGGAAGGGAAACGCCACGTCGCGCGCACCGATTTGCAGTGGTACGACATAGTTCATCAAACCGGTGACCAAAGGCATGGCCACGAAGAAAATCATGATCACGCCATGCGCGGTAAAGATCTGGTCGTAGTGATGCGGTGGCAGGAAACCTGCTGTATCACCAAAGGCGATCGCCTGTTGCAAGCGCATCATGAGGGCGTCAGCAAAGCCGCGCAGCAGCATGACAATGGCAAAAATCACATACATGATACCTATCTTTTTGTGATCGATACTGGTAAACCAGTCTCGCCACAAAGTGCCCCATACGCGGAAATACGTCAGTGCGCCAAGAAGGCCTATGCCACCAAGAGCGACAGCGATAAAGGTCGCCAGCAGGATGGGTTCATGAAAGGGAATCACGTCCCATGAGAGACGGCCGAAGATGAGCTTCGTCAAATCGAGTTGGTCTTGCATCATTTATTTCCGGTGATAATAGGGAGCACTTCAGGGAACGCTTCCGGGAACGCTTTGGAGGACGCTTCTGGGGATGCTTTACAAATGTCAGCGTCCAGATAGGCCAGCAAGCGTGCTGTGCGTGCGGCGTTATCTTTTTCCAGGCTTTGCGTGAACAGCCTGGTGAAATCCATTTTTGCGTCAGATGCAGCATAGGCTCTGGCATTTGCCTTTGCATCACTCATCATCATTTTGTCCATGCAGACTTCACCAGCACTGACGCAACGGTTCAGGATGGCGTGAAACAAACTTGCATCGACGCTGGCGTAATGACGTACTGGCTCACGCTCACTAGGTTTTTCCAGTTTCAGATAAGTTGCACGGTCCAGCGTTTGTTGCTTGCCTTTGGTCGCCTGCACCCACTGTTCAAAATTCTGCGCGCTCATGCCATGGAACTTGAAGCGCATGTCAGAGAAACCTGCGCCGCTATAGTTGGCTGAAAAGCCATCGAACTGCCCTGGCTTGTTGATGACGGCATTCAGCGTAGTCTGCATGCCTGGCATCGCATAAATTTGACCAGCCAGTGCAGGGATAAAGAAAGAGTTCATGACATTGGATGCCGTAATCTTGAAGCGCACAGGCACGTCAATGGGGGCAGCCAGTTCATTGACTGTAGCGATACCAAGGTCCGGGTAAATGAACAGCCATTTCCAGTCCAGCGCCACAACTTCGACATTCAAGACCTTCGCGTCAGCAGGAAGAGGGCGGTTTTCATCCAGGCGTGACAGCTTGCGATAAGGGTCCAGCGTATGTGTGCTGATCCAGGTGATCAGGCCCAGGGCGATGATGATCAGCAGCGGTGCACCCCAGATCACGAGTTCAAGCTGGGTAGAATGGTCCCAGTCTGGTTCATATTTTGCTGAAGTGTTATTTTTCCGGTAACGCCAGGCAAAAAGAATGGTCAAAAAGATCACTGGTACAATGATCAGCAACATCAACAGCGTGGATACCCATATCAAATGGCTTTGTTGAGAGGCAATGTCGCCTGATGGATTCATTACCACCGTGTTGCAACCCGCCAACAAAATTGCAGAAAAAACAGCAAATCCGCGTCGTGCAAATAAGGGAATCATATTGAGATAGGTCAATGATTATAGAAATTTGTGCTAATGTAACTCTACAAAAAGGCCTTGGCGATTGGACGTTTTGTCCTAGTTTTCAAATAAGCATCAAAACTGAAGATCGCACAGGAGCCAGACTATAATTTTTAGAGACAAATTGAGGGACCATTATGGCCAGCATCAGCACCAATGAGAATGAACTGCCTCCCATCCATATGACAACTGCTGGAAGCGGTCATATGAAAGACCATCATTCCGACCATTCCTCTATTGCTCCAGGCGAAATCGCCATTGGCGTCGTCATCGGCAGGGCCTCGGAATATTTTGACTTCTTTGTTTATGCGCTGGCCTCTGTGCTGGTTTTCCCCCAGGTTTTCTTTCCATTTGAACAAAGGCTGGAAGGCACACTGTATGCTTTCGTCATCTTTTCATTTGCATTTCTGGCACGGCCGTTTGGAACAGTAGCCTTCATGGAAATCCAGAAACACCTGGGACGTGAAGCCAAGCTCACCATCGCCCTGGTGTTATTGGGTGCTTCTACCGCTGGCATTGCATTCCTGCCAACCTATTCGCATCTGGGTGTCACTTCCATTATCTTTTTGTCCTTGCTGCGTATAGGGCAGGGCTTTGCACTGGGCGGTTCCTGGGATGGTCTGCCGTCCTTGCTGGCCTTGAATGCACCAGAAAACAAGCGCGGCTGGTATGCCATGCTGGGTCAGCTTGGTGCACCTGTCGGCTTCATGATTGCTGCTGGTCTCTTTGCCTACATGCTCGCCAACCTGTCGACGGAAGATTTCCTGGAATGGGGATGGCGCTACCCCTTCTATGTCGCTTTCGCGATCAACGTAGTTGCCTTGTTTGCCCGTTTGCGCCTGGTTTCTACCAATGAATATAAGCATTTACTCGATGAGCGCGAACTGGAGCCAACCAGTATTATCGAAATGACCCGTTCACAGGGGCGTAACCTGCTCATCGGTGCGCTGGCCGCATTGGCCAGCTACGCGCTGTTTCATCTGGTGACGGTATTTCCCTTGTCGTGGATCACGATTTATTCCAAACGTTCTCTAACCGAGTTCCTGGAAATACAAATGTTTGGCGCAGTCTTCATGATCGTGGGCATTATTATTTCTGGCCTCATCGCTGACCGTATTGGTCGCCGCAAAATGTTGTTCGCACTGGCACTGATGATTGCTGTGCTGAGTGGCTTCGTACCCGCCTTGCTGGATGGCGGTGAGCTGGGGCAGGATATCTTTATTCTGCTGGGCTTTGGCGTACTTGGATTGTCCTACGGACAGGCATCGGGTGCGGTGACTTCCAATTTTGCTCCCAAATACCGTTATACCGGCGCTGCCCTGACATCTGATCTGGCATGGCTGGTCGGTGCCGGTTTCGCCCCACTGGTGGCACTGGGCTTGTCAGCACATTTCGGGCTGGAATATGTCAGTCTCTACCTGTTGTCTGGCGCAGCTTGTTCAATAGCTGCGCTGAGCTTGAACCGTGCTTTGGAGATCAGAAACTAGTTGGTGAGTTGGTGAATTGAGCGCACCGTTGTGTGCGCTCAGCGCCAGCCAAACATCATTTGTTCTGCCAGCATACGCTTTGCTGGCTTCACCATATCCAGTGCACCCAGCCCCAGGCCGAGCAAGGTCTGGCTGAATGAGCCATCAGGGCTGCTGGCAAATACACGGGCCATGCTGTCGGTAATGCGTATGGTCAGCTTCCTGTCGGCCTGGCGTTCTGCCAGATAGGCTTGCAAGGCGGCCGCGCGATCGCTGCTGGCAGTATCATGCAAGTGCCGTGTCAGTGCACGTGCCAGTACCATGCTGTCGCGCAGGCCCAGGTTCAGGCCTTGCCCCGCAACCGGGTGCAGGGTTTGTGCGGCATTACCAATGGCAACTGTGCGGGCCGTGGCATGCGCCTGCGCATTCAGGCCCAGCGGGTAGGACAAGCGTGCTGAAGTCTTGATAAAGTTGCCAAGGCGATAGCCAAAAGCAGTTTGCAGGGCTTGTTTGAAACCCTGCTCATCCAGTGCCAGCAAATGCTCTGCCTGCTCAGGCCGTACACACCAGACCAGGGCATAGCCATCTTCTTGCGGCAACAAGGCCAGCGGGCCTTGTTCGGTGAAGCGTTCAAAGGCGCGCCCGGCTATCTGGGCATCGGTATTGACGTGAGCGATGATGGCGGTTTGCTGGTAATCATGACGCTGGCTACGTTGTTCCTGGTCACCAAAAGTACCGCCTTCTGCCTGTATGACGATGCTGGCGCTGACATGGCTGGTTTCCCCTGTGTCTGCATGGCTTAGTGTCAGGCGCACATGGTCTGCAGCTTCTTCTATATTGCTGACACTTACTGGCCGCTGTATGCGTATGCCCTTATTGCTGATGGCTGTTTGCAATGGCCGTATGATGTCGCCATAGCGGGCTACATAGCCCAGGTCTGGCACTGCATAGTCAGCCGCCCGCATCAGGCTGCGGCCAAAATGCCCTCGGCGTGAAACATGAATTTCCTGTATGGCGGTGGCCCTGACTGGCCATGCACCAGCGGCCTGCAGGATTTGCCTGCTGCCATAGGAAATAGCGATGGAGCGCGCATCCTGTTCTGCCTGCTCTGCAGTCTTGGCGTCGTACAGCGCAATGCGCTCAGCTGCATAACCCTGCTGTTGCAGTAATAAAGCCAGTGCCTGGCCGACAGGGCCAGCGCCACATATCGCAATATCAACATCATTGATGGTGTGAGTCATTTGTGAACCTTAAGCTTTCGCCATCTCTGCTTCTATCTCTGCTACGGTTTTTGGTGTGTCGCGGCTGAGGTTGATATGACCATCTGGCGTGATCAGGATATCGTCTTCTATGCGTATGCCTATGTTCCAGTATTCCTGCGGCACGCCTTCGGCAGGGCGCACATAAATGCCGGGTTCTATAGTGATGACCATACCGGGCTGCAACTGGCGGTAAGCCCTTGTATCCCCGGTTTTTTCGGCAGCTCTGTAGTCACCAACATCATGTACATCCAGGCCCAGCCAGTGCCCTGTGCCATGCATATAGAACTGGCGGAAGGCTGCGCTGGCTATTGCATCATCAAGACTGCCGACCTTGTTTTTATCCAGCAGGCCAGTATCCAGCATGCCCTGAGTCAGCACGCGTACTGCTGCGTTGTGGCCATCCATATACACAGAACCTGGTCGTGCACATTCCAGTGCTGCCTGCTGTGACGCCAGTACGATTTCATATAGACGTTTTTGCGCTGGGCTGAACTTGCCATTGGCAGGGAAGGTACGGGTAATGTCAGATGCATAGCTATCGAATTCACAACCTGCATCAATCAATACCAGATCACCATCCTTGATTTGTGCCTGATTGCTCTGGTAATGCAGGATGCAGGCATTGGCACCCGTGGCGACGATGGAGCCATAGGCCGGTGCCTGCGCACCATTGCGGCGGAATTCATACAATAATTCCGCTTCCAGTTCATATTCAAATTTGCCGGGTTTGGTGCTGCGCATGGCACGCGCATGGGCATCGGCAGAAATGCTGGCAGCACGCTGCATCAGGGCGATTTCTGACGCATCCTTGAACAGGCGCATTTCATCGATCAGTTCTCGTACATCCACCGTAATGGACGGGACCTTGATGCCGCTACGACCCTTGTCGCGCACGGCTTGCAGGCTTTGTTGTATCTGGCTGTCGATATGCGGTTCTTGCGCTGTGTTGTAAAACACAGCGCGAGCATCACTGAGCAATTCTGGCAGTTTGTCTGTCAGGCTGGCGATGGGGTAGGCTGCATCGAAAGCAAATTCCTTAGCCGCTGCCTCTGGCCCAAATCGAAAACCATCCCAGATTTCACGTTCAGGATTTTTTTCGCGGCAAAACAAAATCGACTGCTGTTTGTCGGCAGTGGCGACCAGCACGACCACCGCTTCCGGCTCGGTGAAGCCGGACAAATAATAAAAATGACTATCGTGGCGAAAAGGGAAGTGATTGTCGCTATTGCGTATCCATTCGCGTGCAGTTGGTATGACTGCTACACCACCACCTTGCGCCTGCATTTGTGACATCAGTTGCTGGCGACGTGCAGAATAGTTAGTGGTGTTGATGCTCATGCTTATCCTTTGAAATTCAATGGCGCGTTCAGCGCTTCAAGTTGATCCGGTGTGCCCAGATTATGCCATTCACCGCGGTACAGCTCGCCACCTATGCGGCCTGCATCTATGTATTCGCGCAGCAGGGGGCCTAGCTTGGCGTGGTCACCAGGTCGTATCGATGCAAACATTTCCGGGCGATACACGCCGATGTTGCCAAAGGTATGGCGGGGCGTGCCTTCATTCGATAAACCCATCAGTGTCAGGGCAAAGTCACCCGTCGGGTGGAAGCTGGGATTCTTCACCATATATAGCCAAGCTATATCGCGTTTGTCTGCCGGATGCGGATTACCCCAGGGGTCATTTTCTTCCAGGGTATTGAGGCATTCAGCAAAATTGAAGTGGGGGATGTAGATATCTCCAGAGACCACGATAAAGGGATCATCACCCAGCAAGTGCAAAGCCTTGGCAATGCCACCCGCAGTTTCCAGCGGCTGTTCTTCGGCTGAGTATTGTATCTTTGCACCAAAGCGCGAACCATCACCGAGAGCATCCTCTATCATATGGCCCAGGTGGGCATGATTGATGACCATTTCGGTGATGCCAGCTTTGACCAGGTTGAGGATATGCCAGACGATCAGCGGCCTGCCGCGCACTTTCAGCAAGGGTTTGGGACAGGCATCAGTCAATGGGCGCATACGTTCGCCGCGCCCGGCGGCAAGTAACATGGCTTTCATGATTTTTATTGCTCCGCCTTAGAAGGTGTAGCCAACTTGCGGCGCATTGTCTTGCAGTTCATCCAGCAGACGCAACAGAGGGATCAGTTCCTTGTAGCGATGCGAAGTCTTGCGCACATATTCCATGACAGTCGGGATATCAGCGATGTAATGGTGCTTGCCATCTCGGTGTGACAGACGGGCGAAAATGCCGAGGATTTTCAGATGACGCTGCAAGCCCATCCATTCAAAATCACGATAGAAGCTGTCGATGTCCGGTGCCACTGGCAAGCCTGCACGGCGGGCTTTTTCCCAGTAGCGTATGGCCCAGTCGAGCACGATTTCTTCATCCCACTGTACATAGGCGTCGCGCAACAGCGACACCAGATCATAAGTGATGGGGCCATATACTGCATCCTGGAAATCGATGATGCCGGGATTACCCTTGTCCATCCACATCAGGTTGCGTGAGTGATAGTCGCGATGCACATACACTTGCGGCTGCGCCAGTGCACTGGCCAGCAAATGATCAAATACTTTATCCAGCGTGGCAGTTTGCGCATCAGTCAGGGTGACACCCAGATGCTTGCCTACATACCATTCCTTGAAAATATTCAATTCACGCAGCAGGAAGGGGCGGTCATATTCAGGCAAGACATCGGCCTGGCTTTGCGCCTGGAACAGGATCAGGCTGTCTATCGCATCCAGATATAGTTTGTGGGCATTGTCGCTGTTCAAGATCTGGCCATAGGTATGCATACCCATATCCGTTACCAGCATAAAACCCTGCTCAAGGTCGTGTGCCAGTACTTCAGGCACAGTCAGGTTGATACTTTTCAAGAGATTCGCCATCTTGATAAAGGCTGCGGTATTCTCTGTTGCGGGTGGTGCATCAACTGCGATCAGACTGCTGCCGTCTTCAGTATCAATTCTATAATATTGGCGAAAACTGGCATCGGCAGATGCTGCACGCATGCTATCAAGCTTCATGGCATGACCGTTGATGCCCGCAAGCCAGGTTTGCAGCGCCTGCTTGCGTTGTTCTTTTTCGATGGAGATCGCTGCAGATGTTGCAGAATTCGCTGGGATTGCTGTGGAGGACATGTATAAAATTTAATGGAAGTTAGTTTGTCTGCATACTTCAAGTGGTTTTGCCAGCATTTAACCTATAATAGGCGACTGATTTCTGGCATATTGTCTGTATGACATCGTCCAGCATTGTTGGCAAAACGCTTATTGACCACTGAATTCATGCGCAGGAAACCCGTATTATCTCACTCACCGCTGTTGTTTCCTACTATCCCGGCAATTCTGGTGTCGGTTTTGGTGCCTGCCTATTTTTCTCAGGCGATGGCTCAGAACGTGATTACCGCCAAGCCGGAAGAAGTTCAGGCACCAACACCCATGCAACCGCCTCTGACGACGCCTGTCTCATTGCCATCTGGTGACAAGACGTCCAAAGAGTCGCTCCCCGGCCTGAAACAATCAGAAAAGCTGAGCGAAAAGCAAAAGCAGGAAGACAAGAACGCACCTGTGGTCGTTACTGCTGAAAAATTCACAGGCCGGCCAGAACGCTATCTCAAGTTTGAGCATAATGTTGAGGTCGTCAAAGGTGGCACCCGCATCAATGCCGATGAAGCCACTTACCGTAATCTTGAAGATGAAGTCGAAGCCAGTGGCAAGATACGCATGAATCGCTATGGTGATTGCTATACCGGTGACGCCTTGCGCATGCAGCTTGATGCCAGCGCCGGTTATGTCAGCAATCCCGTCTATAAACTCTTGCGCAATAATGCCCAGGGCCATGCTGCCCGCATTGATTTCCAGGATGAAGAGCGCTCCATTATCACGCGCGGTACTTACAGTACCTGTGAAGGTCTGAACCCGGACTGGTATCTGGAATCCGACACGCTGAACCTGGATACAGGTCTGGACCGCGGTATTGCAGGTAAGTCTGTCTTGTATTTCAAGGGTGTGGCCATACTGGCAACACCATCACTGACTTTCCCGCTGTCAGGTGCGCGTCATTCAGGTTTGTTGCCGCCTATTCTGGGTGCATCTTCCAAGGGCGGGCCGGAACTGACTCTCCCGTATTACTTCAATATTGCCCCCAACCGTGATTTGACGGTTTACCCCAAGATGATCGCCAGGCGCGGTCTGCAACTGGGTCTGGAAGGGCGTTATCTAGGCGAGACTTATTCAGGCGAAACCAGTGTAGAGGGCCTGTGGAACGACAGAGTGACGAAGACCAATCGCTACGCGGTGGCATCGATACACCAGCAACAATTATTGCCGCAACTGGTCTTGTCCTGGAATATCAACTCAGCTTCTGATGATGATTATCCTGCAGATTTTTCGCGCACCATTACCAAGACTGCGCAACGCCTGTTATTACGTGAAGCTAACCTGACTTACTATGGTTCATTCTGGAACCTCGGTCTGAGGACGTCGAATTACCAGGTTTTGCAAGATCTGGCAGCACCTATTGCCCGCCCTTATGATCGCTTGCCGCAATTGCAATTGCATGCAGAGCAGCATGACGTGGCCGGGATAGACTGGTCAGTCGACAGCATATTGACACGCTTCTGGCATCCTACCCTGGTGCGTGGTGACCGCATGGTCTTCAATCCCCAGATTTCCCTGCCTCTGGTGCAGGCTGGGGCTTTCGTTATTCCCAAAGTGTCTTTCCATGCGACCAATTATCATCTGATAAACCCGGAGCCAGGCAAGGAAACTGATTTCCATCGTGTCGTTCCTACGTTCTCTGTTGATAGTGGCCTGGTGTTTGAACGCAAGACCACGATGTTCGACAAGGAATTGACGCAAACCCTGGAGCCGCGTTTGTTCTACGTGAACACACCGTATCGTGACCAGTCACGCATGCCGAATTTTGATAGTGCGGTAGCTGACTTTAACTTTGCCCAGATTTTCAGTGAAAACCGCTTTACTGGCCAGGACAGGATAGGGGATTCCAATCAGATTACCGCCGCCCTTATTTCACGCTTCATCGAAGGCAATGGCGATGAAAGCCTGAAGCTGGCTATCGGTCAGCGTTTCTATTTCAATACGCAAAAAGTAACGCTGGATAATACTGTCAGCAATAGCCGTTCTGACCTGTTGCTGGCTGCTACCGGCAAACTGTCCTCTACCCTGAGTGGCGAGATGGCCTTGCAACTTAGCCAGACGGACAGGCAGTCTGTGCGTGCCAACTATGGCATACACTGGCAGCCAGCACCGAAAAAAGTCTTGAATCTTGAATATCGCTACCAGCGCAATAGCCTGGAACAAATCGATGTTTCAGCGCAATGGCCTATGGCCGACCGCTGGTATATGGTGGGCAGGAGCAATTACTCCATGATGGATAAAAAGATGGTGGATGGTTTGCTTGGTTTTGAATACAAGGCAGATTGCTGGTCTTTGCGTTTCCTGGCGCAACGCTTTGCGACAACCAGCATCAGCAATACTTCAGGCTTCTCAATACAGCTGGAACTGAACGGTCTGGCCAGACTGGGGTTTGGTGCCAACCCTATTGATGCACTGAGGAAAAATATTTCTGGTTATCAGTCTGGTAGTGAACGCTAGTATGTTGCTGTGGATGAATAATTTGCTTTACTAACAATATATATTGCTTCGCCCGTAGTTTGTGAAACCGGAACGAACGTGTATATTGCAACTTTTGCCCGTTTTGTGCCTCTATAACGGGAATGGCTTAACAGGATTTTGGACCAATATGCGACCTTTATTGCAAATGAAACAAAGTAACTTGCGCACTAACTTACTTACTAACTTGTTCACTGCACTGGCAGTTTCTGCAGGTTTGCTCGCCAGCACGACAGCCTGGTCACAAGTCAAACTTACCCCTATTGCGCCAGCTAAAGTTGTACAAAGCAAGGCTCAAACGGTGAATAGCATCGTCGTGGTCGTGAACGATGAGGTCATTACCCGTCAAGAGTTGAATGAGCAAATCCTGGCAGTAGAAATGAGCCTGAAAAAGCAGGGCACGCCTTTGCCTGACCGTGCTGCCTTGCAAAAGCAATTGCTGGAACGCATGATTATTGACCGTGCACAAATGCAACTGGCCAAAGAAAATGGCATGCGCGTAGACGATGTCATGCTGGATCGCACCATGTTGCGTCTGGCTGAACAAAACAAAATGTCCTTGCAAGAGTTCCGTAACCAGATCGAGCGTGAAGGTACATCCTACGCAAAATTCCGCGAAGAAATTCGCGATGACATTCTCAAGCAGCGCATCCGTGAGCGCGAAGTAGACAGCAAGATACAAGTGTCTGAAACAGAAATCGACAATTACCTTGCAGCAGAAGCCAACAACAAATCTGCCAAGCAGGAATTGAATCTGGCCCACATCCTGGTCAGTATCCCTGAAAAAGCTTCTGCCGAACAAATCGCGGCGCGTCGCCAGCGTGCTGAAGAAGCTTTGCAAAAACTGCGTGGTGGCGCAGACTTTGCCAAGACTGCCGTGACTTATTCCGACAGTTCTGAAGCCCTGAAAGGTGGCGACATAGGCTGGCGTGAGCAAGACCGCTTGCCGCCTTTGTTTGTCGATGCCATCAGCAAAGTCAAGGTAGGTGAATTCTCCGAGATAGTGCGCAGCCCGAATGGTTTTCATATCATCAAAGTCAATGGCAAGCGTGCAGCCAATGACACCAAGGCAGCCGCTGCAGAGCAACAAAGCCGCGTGCGTCATATTTTGCTGAAAGTCAGCCAGATCGTTACGGTAGAAGAAGCCCGTCAGAAATTGCTGGATTTCAAGAAAAAAATAGAAGCCAAGGAAGCAACGTTTGAAGACCTGGCCAAGGCGCATTCAATTGATGGCTCGGCATCCAAGGGTGGCGATCTGGGCTGGTTGTTCCCAGGTTCTACTTTGCCTGAGTTTGAGCAAGCCATGGACAAGCTGGCAATCAACCAGATCAGTGAACCAGTTGTCACACAATTTGGTGTACACCTGATCCAGGTACTGGAGCGCAAGACTGATGAATTGTCTAAAGACCGTCAACGTATAGCAGCGCGCCAGGCTGTACGTGATCGCAAATCAGATGAAGCCTTGCAAGACTGGTTGCGCGAAGTGCGTGACCGCGCCTACGTTGATTATCGTCTGGAAGATAAATAATGCCACAGCCCAGTTTGCCGGTCATCGCGGTAACCGTAGGCGAACCGGCTGGCATAGGGCCTGAAATTGCGATACGGGCTGCCTGGCAGTTAAGGCATGAAGTCAGGTCGGTGCTGATAGGCGACACCGCCTATCTGTCCATGCTGGCAGCCGAGATTGATCCTGCCATCAGCATGATGGGAGTGTCCCTGCAAGCCTTGCGTCATCAGGGCTTGCCGGCCTCGGGCAATGAACGCCTGACCATCATCGATTGTCCCCTGAATGCTTTTGTGATTGCCGGTCAGCTGGACCCGCGCAATGGTCGTGCTGTTTTGCAGACCCTGGATGTCGCCATCGAAAGCGTCCAGCGCAAATGGTGTGAAGCTGTTGTTACGGCGCCACTGCAAAAAAGCACCATCAATGATGCCGGTGTCGCTTTCAGCGGCCATACTGAATATTTCGCAGAGAAAACCTATACCGGTCGCGTCGTCATGATGCTGGCCAGTGAAGCCAATGATCATTTGCCGCAAGCACTGCGAGTGGCGCTGGCGACCACGCATTTGCCACTTCGTCAAGTTGCTGATGCCATACAGTTTGATGACCTGTGGAAGACACTGGAAATCATCCATACCGACTTGCGCAGCAAATTTGGCATAGAGAACCCACGTATCCTGGTAGCTGGCCTGAACCCGCATGCAGGTGAAAACGGTTATCTGGGCATGGAAGAAATTGAAGTCATCACGCCCGTCATCAAAAAAGCGCAAGAAGCTGGTATGCAGGTCAGTGGCCCTTATCCTGCGGACACCTTGTTCCAGCAAAAATACCTGGAGCAGGCTGACTGCATACTGGCCATGTACCATGACCAGGGTTTGCCGGTCCTCAAGCATGCGAGTTTTGGACTGGGTGTGAATATCACTTTGGGTTTGCCACTGATACGTACTTCGGTTGATCATGGCACGGCCCTGGATCTGGCTGCCAAAGGCACTGGTTACGCGGATGTCAGCAGTATGCTGGTGGCGATGCGTGTTGCTGCTGACATGGTCAACAAGCAAGAAAAATAAGCAAGAAAAAATAAGTAAGAAAAATATGAAACATATCCCTCGTAAACGTTTTGGCCAGAATTTCCTGACCGATGAACTGGTCTTGAGCAATATCACGCGCGTCATCAACCCGCGCCCTGGACAAACCATGGTCGAGATAGGCCCGGGTCTGGCCGCTATGACACGCCAGTTGCTTGATGGTTTGACGCAATTGCATGTGGTCGAGCTGGACAGAGACCTGGTGGCTCGCCTCAAGAAAAACTTCTCGCCAGAAAAACTCGTCATCCACGAGGGTGATGCCCTGCAATTTGATTTTGCCTCCATCCCTGTGCCTGAAGGCCAGAAGCTGCGCGTGGTGGGTAACCTGCCTTACAACATCTCCAGCCCCTTGCTATTTCATCTGGCTGAGATAGCACCGTTGGTAGAAGACCAGCATTTTATGCTGCAAAAAGAAGTGGTCGAGCGCATGGTTGCTGAGCCAGGCAGCAAGACTTATGGCCGTCTGTCGGTCATGCTGCAGGTACGCTATCACATGGAATTGATGTTCATCGTGCCGCCAGAGGCATTTGATCCGCCACCACGCGTAGAGTCTGCCATCGTGCGCATGATACCCAAGCCGGGTGCCCTGCCTTGCGATATCAAAAAACTGGAAGAAGTCGTCACCAAGGCATTTTCGCAACGACGCAAGGTTGTGCGCAATTGCGTCGCCGGTTTATTGTCGGAAGCAGATTTGATTGCTTGCGGAGTTGATCCTCAATTGCGGCCAGAGACCATCGCTCTGGAAGCCTATGTTGCCATGGCCAATTTGCTGAGCAGCCGTCAGGTCTGAGTTTTTTACAACTGATTTCTATACAACTCAGTTTATATAACTACAAGAGTCCGGTTTGCTTCCAGGCTTTTCTGCGGTCTATAAGGGTGCGTAGCTGCTTGTGTGATTTTGTCACGGAATAATTGATGGATTGCAGCAGGGTAGCGGGATTGAAGGGCTTGACGATAAAGCCATTCGCCCCAGCCTTGATGGCCTTGACCACCGTTTCTTTACTGTTGCTGCCAGTGACCATCAGCACCACGGTGTCAGGGGAGACTTTCTTGATGTGCTCAAGTATTTCCAGTCCGCTGATATCCGGCATCATCACATCCAGGCAAACTATTTCCGGTATGGTTTTTTCCAGCCAGTCCAGTGCAGCCACGCCGCTGGAAGCTTCACCGATGACATTAAAGGCCTCGCTGTTCAGGATGTGTCGCAGCATGGAGCGACTGATATCGTTATCGTCCACGATAAAGATGCCTATGTCCCTTCTGTCTAACATGTTCATCTGTTTCCCCTGCAAATCCACATTGCATTAATTTTCGTTTACGATAATTCCAGATCAGGTTTTTGTCTGCAACTATTTGAATTAGTTAATTAATGTTTATTTTAGCAATAAATAAGCTTGCAGCATGCATAATTGCCTGACCTATAATCTGAGGCAAGAGATTTATCTTTCAGGAAGACTATGAACATTACCCATACCCCCGAATGGCAAGCCCTGCTGGCGCATCAACAAAGGCTGGAGCAACAACATCTGCGCGAGTTGTTTGCGGCAGATAGTGACAGGTTCGCCCATTTTTCGGTGGAGCTGGATGGTTTGCTGGTAGATTATTCCAAGCAGCGCATAGACCAGCCAACGCTGGATAGCCTGATGTCCCTGGCGCGTCTGTCCAAAGTGGAAGGCTGGCGGGACCGCATGTTTGCTGGTGAAAAAATCAATATCAGTGAAGACCGCGCCGTCCTGCATACAGCATTGCGACATACCGATTTCACGCCCTTCCCGAATGAAGCAGAAGATGTCATGCCCAAGGTCAGGGCAGTGCGCAAACAGATGCGTGACATCGTTGAAAGGGTGCGTAGTGGCTTGTGGCGCGGCTTCAAGGGGGATGCGATACAGACTATTGTCAACATAGGCATAGGCGGCTCTGACCTGGGGCCCAAGCTGGCGACGCGTGCCTTGTCTGCCTACCAGCATCCCGGCCTGGATTTCTATTATGTCTCCAACCTCGACAGTGCCCACCTGGCCCCGCTACTGGAAAAACTGGACCCGCGCACGACCCTGTTCATCGTCGCTTCCAAGACTTTTACAACACAGGAAACCAGCATCAATGCCCAGACTGCCCGTACCTGGCTGATGGCAGCTGCGATGGAAGAGTGGGCCGTCAGCAAGCATTTCATTGCAGTCACTTCCAGCCCGGGCAAGGCGCATGAATTCGGTATCCCTGATGCAAATATCCTGGAAATCTGGGACTGGGTAGGTGGGCGTTATTCGCTGTGGTCAGCTGTCGGCCTGTCAGTCGCCCTGGCGATAGGCATGAATGGTTTTGAGCGCCTGCTGGCAGGTGCTGAAACCATGGACAAGCATTTCTGCAATGCGCCGCTGGAAAAGAACCTGCCGGTATTACTGGCCCTGATCTCTATCTGGAACACCAACTTCCTTGGGGCAGAGACAACGGCCATCCTGCCGTATAACGAATCCATACGCCATCTGCCAGCCTTCCTGCAACAACTGGAGATGGAGTCGAATGGCAAGGCCGTAGGCCGTGATGGCGAAGCCCTGACTTGCCGTGCCAACCCCATAGTCTGGGGCGAGATAGGCGTGAATGGCCAGCATGCTTTCTTCCAGCTCCTGCATCAGGGCGGCTGGCTCATCCCCTGTGATTTTGTGGTGGCAGCTTCCAGTGATTACCCATTGCCAGGTCACCAGGCACCCTTGCTGGCAAACTGTCTGGCCCAGAGCGCGGCACTGGCCTTTGGCAAGACCGAGGCGCAGGCACGTGAAGAGTTGTCGCAGGCAGGCCTCAGTGACGCCAATATTGCCAGGCTCTTGCCACACAAGGTGTTTGCCGGTAACCAGCCATCGACCACCATACTCATGCCCAGTCTTGATCCCTTCCAGTTAGGCATGCTGCTGGCGTTATACGAGCACAAGGTGTTTGTGCAAGGCGTGATCTGGGGCATCAACTCCTTCGATCAATGGGGTGTGGAATTGGGCAAGCAGCTGGCAAACCGGCTCTTGCCAGCTATCCTGGGTAACCAGGATTATGATTCCCATCTGGACACATCGACCAGCGGCCTGATTGCTTACTTCCGCCGACATGGACATGTCTGAAAACCTGCTTCCGATCTTAAAGCATGAATGCAATTGGATTTAATGCAGGGCCTCATGTGCTGCTCAAAATGCTCATGTACTAGAGTACATTCCGCTTTTTGCACTGCTCTTATGTTGCACTGAACCCGCTGACGCCAGCTCGCTACAGATCGCAAACAGGTTTTGAGCGTTAAGCGGAGGGTCTGAATTTGCTTGTCAATTGATAAAGAAAGTCAAAAAGCCAGACTTGATATTGACTTAATATATTTAAGCTTGATATAAAGAAATATCATTCATACGAGTTTGGATTTCTTTATGTGGACTGGCATTTTCACCTTCATCGGTATCGCATTTTTTGTTGCTGTCGTTATCCTGATACGTGCTATGAACAAGGAAGCCCGTCGTACTGATTATCATCAATAAAAAAAGCAGACACTGGTCTGCTTTTTTTGATCTGCCTGAGCAAACGGTGCCTGCCTTACCAGGCACTCGTATTCGGCATGGATGCCCAGGGTTCGGCAGGGGCCAGTGGTTCGCCCGCCTGCAGCAATTCTATGGAGATATTATCGGGTGAGCGCACGAAGGCCATGTGTCCATCACGTGGAGGGCGGTTGATGATGACACCGTGATCCATCAGGCGCTGGCATGACTGGTAGATATCATCGACGCGGTAAGCCAGATGGCCAAAGTTGCGGCCACCGGTATATTCTTCAGGGTCCCAGTTATAGGTCAGTTCAACCTGGGCATCATGGTCGCCAGGGGCTGCCAGATAAACCAGGGTAAAGCGGCCTTTTGGGTATTCTTTCTGGTGTACCAGTTCCAGCCCAAGTGCATCGCGATAAAAACGCAGGGATGCTTCAAGATCGGTGACACGCACCATGGTGTGCAGATATTTCATGCTTGCCTTTTCAAATGTTGGCTGGCCGCCAGCTTTCGCCGGATGGCTTGCGAGGTTCAGGCAAAGATTCTAGCTGATTTTGCAGAAGTCTATTTGATGCAGACTATACGGACTTGCTTCATATCCGTAATCCCCGACAAGACCTTTTCTATGCCATCCATTTTCAGGGTCAGCATGCCATCTGCCAGCGCCGCTGTCAGCAGTTCAGAAACACGGGCATGGTCCTGGATGAGTTTCTTGACGGTGTCATTGGCCACCATCAGTTCATGCAAACCTACCCGGCCTTTGTAGCCATTCGAGCAATGCTCACACCCCACGGCTTTGTACAGGGTAAATTTGCCAGTCTTGTCGGCGTACTGGCTTTGCCAGGTAGTGAACACCTTTTTCTTGGCTTCAAGCGGGTTTTTCAAAAACACTTCAGTATTCAGCAGCTCCTGGCAATACTCATCCAGTAAAGCCATCATTTCTTCTTTTTCTGGATGGTAAGCCAGTTTGCATTTGCCACACAGGCGCTTGGTCAGGCGTTGCGCCAGAATGCCCAGCAGGGCATCGGCAAAATTGAAGGGGTCCATACCCATGTCCAGCAAGCGGACGATGGATTCTGGCGCGCTATTGGTATGCAGGGTAGCAAACACCAGATGGCCAGTCAGTGAGGCTTCCAGGCCTATCGAGACGGTTTCCTTGTCGCGCATCTCACCGACCATGATGATGTCAGGGTCGGCGCGCAAGAATGCCCGCATGACAGTGGCAAAGTCCATGCCCGCCTTGCGGTTGACCTGCACCTGGCGCAAACCTTTCTGGGTGATTTCTACCGGGTCTTCGGCCGTCCAGATCTTGGTTTCTGGCGTGTTCAGATGGCTGAGGACTGAATGCAGCGTGGTCGTCTTGCCTGAACCAGTAGGGCCGCAGACAAAGAACAGGCCATAGGGTTTGCTGACCACGTTTTTCAGACGTTCCAGGTTATACGGCAAGACACCCAGCTTATCGATAGGAATAGGCTCACCCGCAGCCAGGATACGCATGACCACATCTTCCATGCCGCCAGACGACGGGATGGTGGCGACCCGCAACTCTATGTCAAAGGGGCCGTATTTCTTGAACTTGATCTTGCCATCCTGGGGTTTGCGGCGCTCTGAAATATCCAGGTCACACATGATCTTGATACGTGCCAGCAAGGCACTCCGATAACTGGCAGGTATTTCGATATAGGGTGACAGCGTGCCATCCTTGCGAAAGCGTATCAGGGTTTTTTCCTTGCCTGGGCGGGGTTCGATATGGATGTCTGACGCACCCTGCTGATAGGCATCGATGATGACTTTATTGATGAGCTTGACCAGTTCATTTTCAACTGCCGCAGATACTTCGACGACTGCCTGGCCAGCATGCTCATCATCCTCATCTTCCATGCCTGATAATAATTCATCGACAGAACCACCATCGCTGACACCACCAAAGAACTGGTCTATGGTCTGGCGAAATTCTTTCTTGGTAGTGACCCGGTAATTGATTTTTGACGTAGCAAACACGTGGTTGACCACATGCGTGGTATTGGTATGTTCAGGATCTATTGCCAATACTGTCAGGCCATTCTGGTCTTCCATGATGGGTAGCCAGGAGTTCTGTTCTACATACTGGCGCTTGAGTCTCTTGACCAGATCAACCGGGATGATGCGCTCAGGCTTGAATTCTTCATAAGGCACATTGAAATACTTGGACAAGGCCTGGCCCAATATACTGCGCTGTACCTTGAATTCATCAATCAGCACATCTTCCAGGTCCAGCAGATTACGCCGTGCCGAGCGCACAGCCAGCTCCAGTTCAGGGGCGGAGAGTATGGCTTCCGATACCAGGAAATCAAATTTCGTGCGCGGTGTATTGGTCGGTAATACCTTGCTCTTTTGTGAAAATGCAACAGCCAGAGTTTCACACAGGGCTTGCACACCTTCGGCGGCGATGGCTGTAAAAGCATCTCCCAGGCGGTGATTGATGAATTGCACGACACCCAGCAATTCCTTGCTTTGCGCGTCAATAATCGGGGCCACCAGCATTTGCTTGGTGCGGTAACCGGTGCGCTGATCAACGGCACGCTGGAATTTCAAGGTGGGCGAATGTGAGCGCAACTCTTCATCGTCATACACATCGCGCAGGCTGATCATGGTTTTGGTCAGGGCGACATGGCCGGCAATGCTTTGGTCAGAAATCGATAAGCGCAAATCCTTGAATGAGTTCAGGCCGGTCTTGATTTTGGAAATCAGGGTGATCTTGTCCTGGGCAACTACATAGATGGTCAGGCGGTCACACTCGAACAGATTGCAAATATCTGGCGACACATCCAGCATGATCTGATCCAGTGCATCTGCGCCATGGATTTTATTTGTCAGTGTCTGCAGGTTTTTAAAAAATTGCAGGCGATGATCGAGACTTTCTTTGGAAGCATTTGCGACTTGAGCAGTTACCACGATTCTTTTTCCTTGAGCCGTTGCGTGTCTCACACAGTAATTATCAGCTTATTGTCAACTAAAGCAGGAGAGTGATTGCAAGATACTGTAAATTAGTAATTCCCAGATTGAATTTTTACAAAAATGTATCACGGAAATTGAATGTCTGACCAGATAGTCAACTCTTTATAGCGCAAAGCTTGAAATTAGCCTATCTTCAGGGATGAATGCATGCGAAGAATTCTCTTGTTCCTGGAGAAAGTGTTAAGCTAGCCCTGAGGTTTTCGCCGGGAAGGTGTTAATCTAAAGATAACAAAGCTCTGGTTTTTCAGGGGCGCACTATTTTTGTATTTATGAACTTACAAATTCTTGGTTGTGCAGGCGGCATAGGTGGTAACGGCCCTTACACAACCAGCATGTTAATTGATGATGACATCTTGCTGGATGCGGGCACGGGCTTGTCGCAGCTCAACATAGAGCAACTGGTGGCGATAGACCATGTGTTTATCAGCCACAGTCATCTTGACCATGTAGCGGGCCTGGCCCTGCTCATGGATGCCGTATTTGGCAAACGCAGCAAAGCTGTGACCGTACATGCCACGCCTGATGTCTTGCATGCCCTGAAAACCCATATATTCAACTGGAGCATCTGGCCAGACTTCAGCAGCTTGCCGAATGCAGAGCAGCCATCCATGCAATACCAGGAAATGCCAGCAGGCAGCAGCCTGACGCTGGGCAGCAGGCAAATTACTTCTCATGCAGTGAATCATACCCAAGGCTCTGTCGGCTATTGGGTGCGCTCGCAAGGCAGAGGCTTTTTATTCACCGGCGATATGGCCAGCACGCCGGCATTGTGGCAAGACCTGGCCGGGCAGCCTGGCCTGGACATGGTTATCGTTGATTGCTCATTTCCCAATGCCGAGGCAGAGCTGGCCCAGATTTCCAAGCATTTCTGTCCATCTTCACTGATGGAAGATATCGCAGCCGTACCTGCCAAAGTCGATTTTTTCATCTATCATCTGAAACCAGGGCAGGAAGCACAAATCATGGCAGAACTGGGACTAAGCAAGGACAGGATTTTTAAAGCACTGAAGACTGGTGAGCAGTTCACATTTTAAAAATGAATATCTGTTTTTACCTGATTCATACACTGTTCATGTTGCGGGCGCAAACTGGCGCAGTGAATACACAATGCGGTGTAGCTTATATTTAGATACGATCTGGAGAAGGTGATTATGACTGCACTAAGCAGTAGCGAAATTGCACAACGCCTGGAAAAGCTGACCGAGCTTAGTCTGGAACTGAGCAGCAATCACGACACACCTTTATTGCTGGAAAACATACTGCGTTCGGCTAAAAGTATCACTTATGCCGATGGCGGCACGCTATACCGTACGAGTAAAGACAAGCAAAGCCTGTGCTTCAATATCTCCCTGAATGACACCCTGAACATGTATCAGGGTGGGGTCAAGGGCCAGACAGTAGATATTCCCAATATCCCTCTGATAGATGCCTATGGCAGCAAAAACCTCAATGCTGTTGCCGCCTATGCGGCCAACTACAAGCTTTCAGTAAATATCCAGGACGTGTATACCGTAGGTGTCTTCAATTTTTCTGGCACCCGTAATTTTGATCAGCAATTCCACTACAAGACCAAGTCTCTGCTGACTGTGCCCATGCATGACCACGAGGGTGAGTTGATAGGAGTTTTGCAACTCATCAATGCCACTGATCCTGAGACTGGCGAACCGCGTCCATTTACTGAAACCGATCAGCGTTTTATTGAAGCCCTGGCCTCTCAGGCAGCCATCGCCCTGACCAACCAGCAATTGATTTCGCAACTTGAAAACCTGTTTGTCTCGCTGGTCCACCTGATCAATATCGGCATTGATGAAAAATCGCCACACACAGGCAGACATTGTCAGCATGTGCCCGAACTGACCATGCTGCTGGCCAATGCCGTGCATGAAACGCAGGACGGGCCGCTGGCGCAATTCTCGATGACAGACAAAGACCGCAAGGAATTATGGATGGCGGGCATCTTGCATGATTGCGGCAAGATTTCCACTCCTGTTCATGTGGTTGAAAAATCCACCAAGCTGGAAACCATATTTGACCGCGTGCACTTGCTCGATACCCGCTTTGAAGTCTTGAAGCGTGATGCCGAGATCAGGGTATGGAAGAGTAAATGCGCCCTGTATCAGGCCAGTGTCAATAATGAGCAACTCATTGCGGAGCTGGAACAGGGCCTGCAAACCGAGCTGGCTAAAATCGAAGACGCCCGCAATTTTTTGCGCAAGCTCAATATAGGTTCAGAAAGAACCAGTCCCGATGACCTGCAACGTGTGGCCGATATCGCCACATGGCAATGGACTGATGTACACGGCAACACTCAGCCTTTCCTGAATGCAGATGAGGTCGAAAACCTGTCTGTGCGCGCTGGCACGCTGAATACGCAAGAGCGTGCCATCATCAATAACCATATCTCCACCACCATCAAGATGCTGGAAGCCTTGCCCTGGCCCAAGCATTTGCAAAACGTGCCGGAGTACGCAGGTGGTCATCATGAGCGCATGGACGGCAAAGGTTACCCGCGCGGCTTGCGTGGTGAGCAAATGTCGGTACAAGCCAAGATCATGGCGATAGCTGACATCTTTGAAGCCCTGACTGCCAAAGACCGGCCCTACAAAGACGGCAAGACCCTGACCGAATCCCTGCGCATACTTGGCAGCTTTGCCCTGAATGGTCATATTGATCCTGACTTGTTCGATATCTTTGTCAGGAAAAAAGTTTATCTGACGTATGCAGAACGCTTCATGGACAAGAGTCAGATAGATGACGTGGATCTGAGCTTGGTACCTGGTTACCGTATTTGAGTCTCATGTCCAGACTTGCTGTTGCTCATGTTGAAAGATATCGGGTAGCAGAAAAATTTTCC
Source organism: Undibacterium pigrum (assembly GCF_003201815.1). GTDB lineage: Bacteria > Pseudomonadota > Gammaproteobacteria > Burkholderiales > Burkholderiaceae_D > Undibacterium > Undibacterium pigrum. The sequence continues at coordinate 81,263 of NZ_QJKB01000003.1, read as the reverse complement.
GGCATAAGCAATACCTGAAACTGAGTTTGTGGAGGAAAGCTTGCAGAAGCACATCAACAAACTGACACGCTGGGGCATCTGCGTGCTGCTCATCGTCATGGCTGCCTTGCAGGCAAATGGCAATTTGCCGACCACTCTCATAGAAAAAGTCGATTACTTTATCTATGACCTGCGTATGAGGTGGGAGCCGACCACTTTTAATCCCGACATTGTCATCGTCAATATCGATGAAAAGAGTTTGCAGGAGGTAGGGCAGTGGCCCTGGAACAGGGGAGTCGTCGCTGATCTGATAGAAAGATTGACTGACGATTACCATGCCAGGGCAGTAGGGCTGGATATCGTATTTTCAGAACCGGACAATAGTACGGGCATACAGGTGCTTGAAGGCCTGGCGCAAAAAGAGTTAAAGGAAAATGCTGGCTTTGTAGCGCAAATGCCCGCACTCAGAAAAGAACTCGATTTTGACGACAAACTCGCCAGGACTTTAGCGGGGCGCCCTGTGGTTTTGGGTTATGTGTTTTCAAATACCCCGAATGACAATTCAAAAGGCTTGCTGCCTACGCCAGCCTTTGTCGATGCCGACCTCGGCGAACGCAGTTTTGAGTCTGCCATTTACACCAAGTACACCGCCAATTTGCCGGAGCTGCAAAAAGCGGCGATTACTGGTGGATTTTTCAATCCTTCACCGGATGCTGATGGGGTGATACGGGGCATTCCCTTGCTGGCAAAGCATGGTGCTGGCTACTATGAAGCACTGTCACTGGCAACAGCACGTATCGCCCTGAATGCCAGCAAAGTCAAACCAGTGTTTTTGCAAGCTGATGGCATCAATTCTCAAAGTTTTTTAAATAATTATGGCTCGATAGAAGCGATCAAGCTTAATTCCACACCCAACAAGCGCATTCCGGTAGAACCATTGCTAACTGCACTGATCCACTATAAAAGCAAGGGTGGCCCAAATGGTGGCGGGTTTGCCTATGTATCAGCTTCGGATGTGCTCAAAAAGCGCCTGGCTGTCGATAAGCTCAAAGAGAAAATCATTCTGATAGGTACAACGGCGGCTGGTCTCAAAGACTTGCGTACAGCGCCGCTTGGACTGGATTACCCGGGCGTGGAAATGCATGCGAATGTGATTGCCTCGATACTGGACGGCGATGTCAAGCAGCGCTCTGACAGCACGCGTGGTTTTGAAGTTATACAGGTATGCCTGATCGGCTTATTGCTCAGCTTTGCCTTGTCGCGTTTCAAAGCGCTGGCAGCCGTGATGTGCACCACGGCCATGCTGGTATTGGTGATTGCCTTCAATTACTGGATGTATCAGTCATTCAATCTCGTCCAGCCGCTGGCAACAGTGCTGTTATTGATCGCTGCTCTGTTCGTGTTCAACATCACCTGGGGCTATCTGGTTGAGTCGAGGAAGTTGCGCGGCGTGGTCAGGCGCTTTGGTGAATATGTAGCGCCTGAACTGGTTGCCGTTATGGCAGAAGAACCTGATAGCTACACCATGGAAGGTGAAATTCGCGAGCTGACTGTGATGTTCTCTGATGTGCGCGGTTTCACGACTATTTCCGAAAGCCTGAGTGCAGCAGACTTGCGAGAATATATCAACATCTACCTGACCGCGATGTCAGAAGAAATTCGCGGTAATCGCGGCACGCTCGATAAATACATCGGTGACTGCGTTATGGCTTTCTGGGGTGCACCAGTGCGTCTGGAAGAGCATGCCAGGCTAGCCGTTGCCAGTGCGCTGAAAATGCAGTCCATCGCGCAAGGCCTGAGTGCAGACTTTGTCAAACGCGGCTGGCCTGCGCTGAAGATAGGAGTAGGTCTGAACACAGGCGAAGTGCGTGTAGGTGACATGGGTTCCAAGATTCGGCTAGCCTATACCGTCATGGGTGATGCGGTGAACCTGTCTTCACGCCTGGAAGGTATTACCAAGGTGTATGGTGTCGGCGTCGTGGTTGGTGAGGCGACAAAAACTGCTGCAGCAGAATTCGCTTACCGGGAACTCGACAGGGTCAGGGTCAAGGGCAAGACCCGGCCCATCTCGATCTTTGAACCTATTGCCATTGCTGCGAGCATAGACGATGCCCAGTCTGCCTTGTTGGAACTCTGGCATCAGGCGCTTGATGATTTCCGCGCGCAGCAGTGGGATGTTGCCGAAAAATCTTTCCTGTCATATCTGCAAGTCCGTGCAGAAGACCTGGCTTCCCAGGTCTTTCTTGAACGTATAGCTCACTACCGGCAAAATCCATTACCTGCTGACTGGGATGGGGTGGCGACCTTTGTCAGCAAGTTCAGTGAATAAGAATGGCAAGGTTCATTTGGCTTTTACCCGCAGCAGGTAATAGCTGATCACGCCAAGAACGATGCCCCAGCAGGCAGAACCCAGACCCAGCAAGCTGATATTCGATGCCGTGACGATGAAAGTGATCAGCGCAGCTTCACGTTCTGTTGTTTCCTGCATGGCATTCACCAGACCATTTTGTATTGCACCCAGCAGTGCCAGGCCAGCCACCGTGGTCACCAGTGCATGTGGCAGGTGCAGGAAGAGGGCAGTCAGGGAGCCTGCAAAACTACCTATCAATAAATAAAATCCACCGCAGGCAACACCGGCGACCCAGCGTTTTTCTGCTTGCTGGTGTGCTTCTGGCCCGGTGCAAATCGCTGCAGTAATCGCTGCCAGGTTCACGCCGTGTGAGCCAAATGGCGCCAGCAAGATGCTGACAAAACCGGTAGCGCTGACCAGCTTGCTGGTGGGGGCCTGTTCGTAACCTGCAGCGCGCATGACAGCCACACCGGGTACTTGCTGGCCAGTCAGGCATAACAGCGCTAGCGGCAAGCCCAGGCTGATGATGGCGCTTAAAGAAAATTCAGGCGTAGTCCAGACTGGCATGGTCAAACCCAGTTGCACGGCAATAGACTGGCCCTGATTGCTGTCGCCCCAGCCTAGAGCACTCCAGAGCACGACGCCACTCAGCAAAGTCAGGACGATGGCATAGCGTGCGCTGCGGCGTTTGAATATCAGGTAAGCCGCAAACATGGCAGTCACCAGCCAGGGCGCGCCAGCAACCTCACTACGTGCATTGGCAAATACATCAACACCAAAGCGGAACAGGATGCCCGCCAGCATGGCTGCGCACAGGCTTTTAGGTATTTTTGCCATCAGCTTTTCAAAGATGCCGGTAATGCCTATCAGCCATATCGCCGCCGCCGCAACCAGGTAGGCGCCTATGGCCTGGTGATAAGGCACAGTCGCCAGGCCAGTTACCAGCAAGGCTGCACCCGGTGTATTCCAGGCACAGATCACTGGTATCTTGTGCCGCCAGCTCATCCATACTCCCACCAGGCCTGAGCCTATGGATATAGCCCATATCCATGAACTGGTTTGGGCCGTCGTCAGTTTTGCGCTTTGTGCTGCCCGTAATATCAACAGCATGGGGCCAGCATAAGAGATCAGGACTGCAATCAGGCCAGCCAGCACCGCAGGAAAAAAATCTGCCGCCGTAGCGGCAAAACCCGGCTTGATGGCATTTGCCGGGGCAAGGAGAGGGGTAGAGTGTGGTGTATTCATAGCCTTAGTGTAAATCTGCCTTGCTGAGCATTTACTTACAGTGTCAGTCTGTCTTATGCTATACAGATTCATATTCAAGGTATCTGTTATGCAGCACAGTTACAGACAACTAGCAGACGCCATCGGTGCAGACATCCGGGCCAGCCGTTATCAGGTAGGCGAACGCCTGCCATCGGTGCGCCTGATAGCAGAGACGCAGCACGTCAGCGTTTCTACTGCGATACGCTGCTACCGTTACCTTGAAAGCCAGGGTCTGGTCGAGGCACGCAGTAAGTCTGGCATCTATGTTGCTGACTGGAAATCCAGACAAACAACAAGCACAGTGACGCAGAAAAAAAACAGCCAGGCTGCACCGGCAGTTGAGTACGACAAACTGATGTCGCTGCAGCACAGAATGACGGAATTGTATTCTCTGACGGCACAACCCCTGCACCTGGGCCTGCATCTGGCCAGCGCCGCGCCAGAATGGTATCCCTGTGAATCCCTGGCCAAGATCGCCCAGCGTTTGCTGCGGCAAGACCCCATGCTGATAGGTGTGTATCCCGGCGGTACGGGTTTGCCAGCACTGAAAACCAGCCTCATACAATGGCTGAAAAACGCAGGCATGGATTTGCAGGCCAATGATCTGCTCATCACCAATGGCAGCACAGAAGCACTGAGTGTCGCCCTGCGTGCGGTTGCCCAGCCAGGTGATGCCGTCATTGTTGAGTCGCCAGTCTATTTTGGCTTGTTGCAAATGCTTGAGAACCTCGGCATCAAGGCTATAGAAATTCCTTGCGTGCCAGGCCAGGGCATAAGCCTGGAAGCGCTGGAATATGCGCTTGAGCATCAGGGCACGGTGCGCGCCATCGTTGCCATGCCGAATTTCCAGAATCCCCTCGGTTGTGCCATGCCGGACAAAAACAAGAAGCGCCTGCTGCGCCTGGTTGAACAATATGATTTGGCCCTGATAGAAGACGATGTCTTTGGCGACCTTTCGCACCAGCAGGAAAGGCCACAAGCCATCAAGGCCTGGGACAAGCAGGGCAGGGTCATCTACTGCGGCTCTTGCAGCAAAAGCCTGGCCCCGGCATTTCGCATAGGCTGGATAGCTGGCGGGCGTTATCAAGCCAGGATCAATTCATTGAAGCTCAGCGCTTCCCTGATCACGCCCCTGTTTGAGCAGGCAGTATTGGCTGAGTTTATACAGTCAGGTGCCTTGCCTTCCCATTTGCGCAAATTGCGTGAGCGCCTGGCGGCTAATATCCCGCTGGCGACTGCTGCCATAAGCCGTCATTTTCCCTTGGGTACACAAGTCATCAGCCCTGCAGGTGGCTGGTGGTTATGGCTGGAATTGCCTGAGCATATAGATAGTCTTGCTTTGCTGCGTCAGGCAGTAGCAAAGGGTATAGCGTTTACGCCGGGCAGCCTGTTTTCCGGTTCTGGTAAATACGCAAATTATCTGCGCATGCATATAGGACGGCCATGGGGGCGCGAGATGGAGCAGGGTATCAAAACCCTGGGTACACTGATCTCTGAAATGTAGATGAAATACGGCTTATTTTTTAAGTCGATCAAATAATTCCTGGGCTATCTTGTCTGCATTTTTCTCTTCAGTTTGCTCTTTAGTTTTGCTCCCAGATGTTTGCTGGCGCTTGGCAAATCTGGACAAGATGCCCGCTTTTTTCGTTCGGATTTTCAGTAAAACGAAAGGGATGATGCGCCACGCAATGACACCATCCAAAGGTTTTACCGGGATTAAATTAAAGGCGATGATGATCAGATTGGTTTTAGTCAGTACGTCGAACACCGGGGATAGTTGATACATCCACATAGTTGAGAAATAGAACAGCAGATATTGCGCTACAACAGCCAATACCAGGAGCAACAACTGCCCAAGCACGCCGCCCCAGGCAATTAAAATATCCTCTGATTCATAGTACGGCGTCTCATGCGAGCATTCACCATGCATTAGGAATAGTTTGATGGCATAAACCTTGGTGTCTGTATATCTTGCCGCAATCGCATGACCAAATTCATGGAATAGCAGGATAGTGACGAATGCCAGAAAGCTCGGGAACAGCCAGACCAGCTTGATTCCCTGTATCAAAGCCCATGGAAACCAAAGCAGGATAGTCCAATGTGCATAAACTGGTATCCTCTTCCAGTGTGCGAGCTTCCAGTAAGCTGAATCCATATGGTCTGTCTGTATTGATCAATACTCTATTTTACAAGAGCCCGGTTGCGAGCAAGGCCCTATCCCATTCCGGTACAGGCTGATATTCTTCCACCAGAAAATCAATCAGCGCCCGCACCTTGGGGCTGACTTTGCGGGTAGCGGGATAAAGTGCGGTGAAGTCATTCAAAGGCAAGTTCCAGTCTGGTAAAACTGTGACCAGATTGCCTTCAATTAAATCACGCCATGCCAGAAAAGTCGTGTCATAGACTATCCCCAGCCCGCGCAGGGCTGCCTGATGCAAGACCTTGCCATTGTTGGAAGCAAAGCCGGGTGTGATATCCACCGCCAGGGTTTCACCATCGCGCTCAAAATGCCAGGTATTGCCCTGGGTAAGATGGCTGAAGTGCAGACAGCGGTGCCGGTTCAATTCTGTAGGGTGCGCGGGCATGCCATGCTCTGCCAGATAGGCCGGGCTGGCGCACAACAGGCCACGACAGGGGGCCAGCCTGCGTGCATGCAAACCGGGGCTGTCGGGTATGCCACCTACCCGTATGCTGAGGTCAAAGCCATGTTTGAACGGGTCCAGCAGATTATCATCGACATGCAGGGTCGGCTGCAGCATTGGGTGCAGCAAGGTAAAACGGGCCAGGGCATCGGCCAGCCAATCGCTGCCAAAGCTATTCGGTGCCTGTATGCGTATTCCGCCCGCCAGCTCATTGCCTGCCTGGCTGACCACCAGCCTTGCCTGCCGTGCATGTTCAACGCTGGCGCTGCAAGGCTCCAGGTAGGCCTGTCCCAACTCGGTCAGGCTGACTTCACGGGTCGATCTGTGTAGCAGCCGTGCGCCCAGTTCAGCTTCAAGTTGCATGATGTGTTTGCTGACCACTGCGCGGCTGATACCCAGGTGGCGTCCGGCGGCGCTAAAACTGCGCTGCCTTGCTACTTCGACAAAGATTTCCATCGCTTTTAACTGGTCCATCTGGCTATTGTCTTCAAATTGGCGACAATCTGTCAATCATTGTGGGTATTGTGTGCAACAAATGAAATTCGCTACACTTGATGCAGATCAAGCAAAGACGCCAAGATAGATGATTGTCTTTTGCTTCCCCCGCATTTACAGCCAGGAGTCAGCATGCTCAGCAAAGAACAAATCGCTCAATTTCAGCAAGACGGCTACGTCGTCGTCCCCAATTTCAAAAATGCTGATGAAATCGCTGCCCTTCGTGAGCGTGCAGCCAAAATCGTTGATGAATTTGATCCTGCATCCTCCAAATCCATCTTCACCACCAAGGAGCAAGAAAAGAAGGTCGATCATTACTTCCTCAATTCAGCCAACAACATCAGTTGTTTTTTTGAAGAAGAAGCCTTCGATGAACAAGGCAATCTGCGCCAAGCCAAATCACTGTCCATCAACAAGATAGGTCATGCGATACATGATCTTGATCCGGTCTTCAGCGCGTTTTCGCGTGGTACTGCTTTGGCAAAGGTCGCTGAGCAACTGGGCCTGCAACAGCCACAGATTTACCAGTCCATGTATATCTTCAAGCAGCCAGGCATAGGTGGTGAAGTGCGCTGGCATCAGGATGCGACGTATTTTGAGACTGATCCTGTCAGCGTCACCACCTTCTGGTTTGCACTGGAAGATGCGACACTGGAAAATGGCTGCATGTGGGCAGAGCCGGGAGGACACCGCACACCCATGCGCGAACGCTTCGTGCGTGAAGGCGATCAGGTCCGCGTCGAAAAACTCGACAGCATGCCCTGGCCAGATGACAGCGCGGCTATTCCGCTGGAGGTCAAGGCAGGCAGTCTGGTGTGCTTCCATGGCCTGTTGCCGCATTACAGCGCACCGAATCGCTCGGCAGTTTCCCGCCATGCCTACACCCTGCATGTGACGGATGGAACGACCAATTACTCACCACAAAACTGGATACAGCGTGATGCCAGTTTCCCTGTCCGTGGTTTTGTTTGAGTAGCTAATGATGAATTCTGAAGTATTGATTTTCGCCCCACACTGGGGCAGTGCTCACCTGAGCCGTGAAGCTTTCATTAACAAAGTGCTGGAAGCCGGTTTTGACGGCATAGAAATGTCGCTGCCCATGGATGTGGCTGAACGAGATGCCTGGACCACCGCGATTGACGATGCCGGACTTAAACTGATTGCCCAGCAATGGGAGACGGTCTTTCACAGTGACTTTGCCGCACACAAGCAAGCACTCGCAGATTTGCTTCGCAATGCCTGCGCAGCAAAACCCTTGTTCGTGAACACCCATACTGGCAAGGATTTTTACAGCCAGGCACAAAACAATGAGCTGCTGGATTTGGCTGACGAGATAGCGGGTGAAACTGGAGTCGCCATCGTTCATGAAATCCACCGCAGCCGCTTCAGTGGCCATCCCATGCTATTGCTGCCCTATCTTGAGCAGCGCCCACAATTGCAATTGAATGCAGATCTCTCGCACTGGTGCTGTGCCTGCGAATCCTTGCTGGAAGATCAGGCGCATATACTGGAAAAAGTATTCCCTCATGTGCTCCACATCCATGCCCGCGTCGGTCACAGTCAGGGGCCACAAGTCAATGATTTCCGTGCGCCTGAACATGCAGCCGCCTTGCAACAACATCTGTCCTGGTGGGACGCCATCATCAGCCAGCAACGCGCTTCTGGCAAACAGCAAATCACACTGACACCTGAGTTTGGTCCCTCACCTTATACACAAAGCCTGCCGTATACAAATCAAGTCGTTTCGGATGCATGGGAATTGAATGTGGCGATGCTGCAGTTGTTGCGCTCACGCTATCAAGAATGATTTGTTATTGAAGCAAGTATCCATCTATGACATCATGCATTCTTTGCTAATTTGAATGCGGATTTCAGTAGATGGATATTATGCAAAACGTAGTTCCAACTTATGTTTTTACATGGAAGAAACGCCGATATTCCTGGATAGAGTATCTGTTAATTTCCACGCTTTTCTTAAGCATGCTGGCAGTGGTTTTTTGGCTGGTGTATTGGGATTTGCTGAAGTTGGCAGATATCAAAAAGCTGGCATCTTCCCCCTCATTTCCTTGGTTTCATTTCTTTCTTTTCTTCCTCATTCTGGCATCGAATTTTGCCATCCTCAAATTTAATCGTTCTGCCAGGCTATGTATTGACAGTTCTGGAGTGCGGCTAAAACTTTTGCCTGAGAGCGGCTGGACGATCTTGAGGTTTCTTGAAAAAGAACTTCTCTGGGCTGATCTGAAAGACGTGAAATATATGAAAAGATTGCAACTCATACAGTTGCGCTCAAGGCTTAGCGGGCGTCATATGGGACATATGACGATCAGGCTTAACGATTGGCAGATGCAAACTACGACTCACGGTAGCCAGGCAAATGATGCCGAGCCTGATTTGATCAAGGTTCTTCGTGAATTTGATATCTTCGAAAAATATCCCAGCAATAGTCAGAGCGAGACATCTTCTTTTGATTTGACAAAAAATGCTGCGACAAAAAACCTGTTATTGGTATTGAGCTGCCTGGTCGTCTACTGTTTCGTGGATGTGATGTCACAACATGAGGGTTATGCTTTTTTTAATCTTGAATATTGTTTGCCGCATATCATTTCAGGCTTGTCAGTCACATTAATTCTGGTTTATTGCTTGTTAAAGGCGCGTAGTCGTGACTTCATACCATCAGGCATCGTCGGTGTCCTGGCCGTGATGGGAGGGATCACATTTGGTACGGCCAGTTATGTCGCCGGTATTCGTATCAATCAATTTGTAGGTGGCCCTTTGCTGGAAGCCAGATACCATCGTGATGCAGGCTGCGAGAATTTGTTGCCAGAAGATACCAGTCTTCCTGTTGTTGAATACACTCACATGACCAGAGATTACTGGTGCAGCAAGACTGCTGATGAAGTCCTGACCATCAAGGTGCGCAAGGGACTGTTTGGCTTGTATCAGTTTGATCTGAGAGAACACACGCAGGCGATTCGCGATTATCGGCAAAAACATTAATGCAGGTTGCCAGACTGAGTTCTGCTTGTTCAGTCTTCAAAAGCAAAGCGGAACTCGCCTGGTGGTAGCATTAATTTAGGTGCAGCTTTGCCTGCTTCCACGATCACTACATCTGCTGGCACGCCATCTGCCGGCTCTTGTTTGTGATAAGCATAGATAAGGCGTCGTCCTGTAGCAGGTAGTAATTCTTTTGGAATGTCCCTGGGCGTAAATCCCGCCAGTGTAGCCAGCCAGCTGGCTCTGCCAGTTGCAGGGCTGCTGGAATAGGCCGGGTAGATGACTTGCATGTCGACCAGTTTATTATTGATGCCCAGTTTTAAATAATGTTGATTGTCAGACTTGAGCACAAACGGTTTTTCCTGTTTCATTTTGGCAAGGGCAGCTTTATACAAATTGCTTTGCCTTTTTGAATCGACATGTTCATACATGGCCGTCTGGTCTATCGTCAATGGATTGATGCCCGTCAGTCTTTTTAATTGCGCTGCCATTTTGGATTTGTCATCATCTGTCTCAGCTATGGGGAATTCATAGGCATGGCCATAGCCGACATAGATAAAGACTTTTGCCTTGGGGTCTTGCCTGAATATTTTTTGCACCAGATTTTTTTGCCATTTCTGATTCACGCGGCCCATTGACTGGTTCATAGCTGACAAACTTCCATTGACCCTGCATGGCATCGCGCAAGAAATTGGCATATGTGGATTCTTTAGTTAAAATACCCGCTTTTTCGCTGACGTATTGTTTTTGCAAAGGGAAGTCATCATACATACTGAAGGCCTCACAGGCCAGGTAGGTATAACCTGCCTTCTTTAATTCCCGTGCCAGCTTCATCGCAAATGCTCTATGCATGGGCACATGATGCGCTTCGTTTAAAATGACTACCCGTGTTTTCTTTGCTTCACGGACGATGGCAGCAATAGCGTCTTCAGCTATTGCATGATTGATGCTGTCAAATTCACTCTTTGTTGCTGGAACATCTTCGACAGGCATGCGATTGAACGCCGCAACTGCACCGTCGCCATCGGCAACCATGGAACGCATCAATCCTAAAGACAGATATTTAGAATTGAGCACCGCACGTTTGGCTTTATCATCAGGATAAGTCCTGGACTGGGCTTCCAGTAGTCCTGTCTCTGCTTCCTTGAGTTGCTTCAGCCTTGTTGTATGTGCGCCTGGTGCTTCGGTGCTGCCAGCATGAGCGCAGATATGGACTAAGCAAGTTAGTGCGACTAACAACCTGAGACTGAATTGACTAAGCATGCCTTGCAAGCCCTTACGCAAAAATTAGAGTATGCCCCGTAATCTCTACTTGATGCAAAGCCATGCATCATTTTTCTTACTGGGAGTTAGCTATATTCTTGTACATCACATCTGTACGCAAGACATATTTCACACCACTCTCTACAGGGGCACCCTGATGCAACATCATATGCGGGAAAACCAGCGCCATGCCTTTTTCTGGCTGTATCGTTTCCCAGCGAAAGGATGTGCTGCCGCCAGTGTAGTCACCATTGAGATAAATCAGCAGAGTTAAAAAGCTGACTTCATCTTCTGTGCGGGCATAGTTCCCATCCTTATGCCATTTGAAGTATTGGCCAGGCTCGTAGCGGTAGAAACGAAAGCGTTCATTCAGACCCAGCAAGCGCCATTCTTTCAATTCTGCAGGCAGGAATAGTTTTGCTCTTTCAAAGATCGCTGCTGCCAGTGCCTTGTCATCAAAGATGATACGGTCATTGTTGCGTATTTCCTTGAACATGCACATGCCTGTGCCAGTTTGCACCATGGCTTCTTCATAGCCCATTTGTTCACTGGTAAAGATCATGCGTTCGCATTCTTCTTCAGTGATGAAATTTTTGATGCCAAATACGCCTGCACCGTAGTTATTGAGTTCCATATCGTTCTCGATTTATTTCGTGCTGACTGTAATATAAGATACTTTGTTGTAAATATCAACTAAGTTAGTTTTAAATATTTACGAACTTAGTGACGGATTTGTACTAAATGCTGCTATCGCTTACAATGTCAGCATTGAATACTCAGGGGAAAAAGCATGGCGACTGCTAAACAAGGCGAAAAAGAATTTCTGCTCAATTACAATATCCATGACTATGATGTTCCCTTGACGAGTGTAGACCTGGTGATTTTCACGATCAGGGACCAGACTCTGCAAGTCTTGCTGGTCAAGCGAGGTGACCATCCTTGCAAGGGGCAATGGAGTTTGCCTGGCGGCTTTATTGATATCCATAATGATATAGACCTGGATGGCGCAGCCCTGCGCAAGCTCAAGGAAAAGACAGGTGTGGAAGCGCCTTATCTTGAACAATTGCAGGGTTTTGGCAGCCGCAACCGTGATCCGCGTGGCTGGTCTACTACCTTTGCTTATTTTGCCCTGATCTCTTCTGACCGCATCACGCTCAGCCATGGTGGCAATGCCGATGCCGTGCGCTGGTGTCCGGTTGAGTCGGACGAGGGCTTGCCCAAGCTGGCCTTTGACCATGCGCAGATACTCGATGTTGCTGTCCAGCGCCTGCGCAACAAGGTGGAATACACCTCTTTGCCAGCGCATCTATTGCCGGAAGAATTTACCCTGTCTGAGCTGCAGCGCGTATACCAGGTCTTGCTGGGGCGTCTGGTGGACAAGAGCGCATTTCGCAAGCGCATCCGGGAAGGTGACTTTCTGGAAGAGTTGCCGGGAAAATGGCGTCTGGGCAGCAATCGCCCTGCGCAATTGTATGGCTTGCGCAAAGGGCAGGGTACGGTCTATTTCAACCGCCTCATGACGGGTGAAGTCGGGGCTAAATGACTTTGCCCGGGGCATGCATTCATACCCCAGACCAACATCGTCAAGTTTTGTCAAAAATGCACATTCGCGGCCATCCGAACTTGACGAAAATTTAATATTATCAAATAATCATCCTGCATTCCTGATTTTCATGTTTGCCGGACACGCCTTGCTATGTGTGTCCGGTAAATGTCCGTGTCAACGTATGTACTAGCCAAAGCCAAAGTCCGCATACAGTACAAAAAGGGAGACAGTGTATGAGCAAAGATCAAGACCCCATTCCGCCATGTTTTGACCAGGCCAACCAGGCACCAGAGCGCCTGACCGAGATGTTCGTCGGCATTGCGCAAGGGAACCGCATCAGGCTGGGCCAGCGTCCGGCGGAGCGTGCGGTGTTCCGCAAGTTACATGGGGTTGCCAGCGCCAGGCTGGTCATGGAAAAGAAAATACCGGCGAAACTCAAGGTCGGTGTTTTTGCGCATGAGAGCCTGGATGCCTGGGTCAGGTTTTCCAGCGACACCACGCCAACTTCGCCTGACCTGTATTCAACCCTGGGCATAGGTATCAAACTGTTTGGTGTGCCAGGCCCCAAGGCGCTGGGTGATGATGGCGACACTGCTGACTTCATCATGCAAAACTTCCCAGTCTTTTTTGTTGATAATGCCAAGGAGATGGTGGAGTTCACTTATGCCGGTGTGGTCGCACAGGACTATCCCGGCTATCTGAAAAAACATCCCAAGACAGCAAAAATACTGGACCAGATGGAAAAGGTCGAGGGTAGTACCCTGACCACGACTTACTGGGCCATTCTGCCTTTCCAGGCTGGAAAAAAAGAATACGTCAAATACCGCCTGGAGCCGGTCACTCCGCCAGAGAACGTACCAAATGATGAGCGCGATTATCTGGCCGTTGATATGTGCAATCGCCTGGCCAAGCGTGAATACCAGTTCCGCTTCATGGTGCAACTGCGTACCAATCCCAAAACCATGCCGCTGGATGAGGCAACGGTGGAATGGCCGGAATCAGAAAGTCCTTTCATCCATGTCGCTACTCTGATCTTGCCGCAGCAGGATATCAGTGTGCGTGGACAGTCTGAATATGGTCAGGGCCTGGCCTTCAATATCTGGCGCGTGCCGCCAGAGCAGGCACCAGTGGGTTCCATCGCCGAGGCGCGCAAAGTCGTGTATGCAGCAGGCGCAGATGCCAGACATGAAGCCAACGGGCAAAGCCTGCAAGACCCGCGTGAACCGCGCTCCCCGACTGCGGGCTGTCCCTTTCACGCGATAGGCCAAGCAAAGGCAGAGACTGTCGTCAAAGACACCTGCATCGTCAAGGCCGTGATTTACCCGTCCATAGGTGTGGCGCGTGTAGGCACCAGTGAGAAGGAATGGTTCCTTGGGCCGGAAGTGCCTTATCCAAAACCAGAAGCACCAGGCTACTACCGCGATGCCCATAAAAAACTCAAGCGCCAGGGTGCCAGGTTCCGCGTCTATGGCGTGAATGCCAAGGGAGAGATCGTCAAGGAACTCAATGCCGACAATGCCAAGGTAGAATGGCAGGTGCAACTCGCCAATACCAAGTCCGCCTGGTATGGCTTCCAGCTGGCGCTGGATATTCCAGAAGCTGCTTCGGCACCGCAAACCACCTTGCGCAATGCGGCAGTGCCCGACAGGACCATGTTGTCCATCACGCCCAAACAGAGAAAAGTAAGCGGCAAAAAATCCAAACCGCAGCGTTTTGATGATGGCAAATTCATGGGCAAGCCTGTATATCTGGGCGAGGCTTTTACCGATGAACAAGGTCGTTTGATTGTATTGGGTGGGCATGGTGTATCCGCCTCTTACGACAATAGCCGCGCCATCACCTTCGCCAATAATGAAGGCTGGCATGATGATACTTCTGACGGCCCCATCAACGCCACAGTCGTCTATGAAGGTCTGGAATTGATGGTAGAGCCGTCCTGGGTCGTCGTCGCCCCACCGAACTATGCGCCACAAAGAAAATCAGTGCGCACCATGTGGGATTTGATGCGCGATGTCGCCATTACTGCCGGTACTTTGCCCAAGCCTAAACGTCCCAGCTTTACTTTCGACATCCTGCCCCTGTTTGAGCGCCTGAATGGCTTGCAATGGGTGAATGCTGGCTTCAATGCAGGCTTTGGCTGGAAGGGCGCGATTGACCTCACCAGTGCAGATGCTTTGTCGCGTCTGGCCAGCAATAACACCGCCTATGTAGAATTGCGCCGCACCATCGCCAACCAGTTCCGCAATTATGAAGTTGATGCATGGTCACCCAAACCCTGGCCGTGGTTGTATGGCGATGCCATGGCTATCCCAGCAGCGCAAACACCAAGGCAAAATGCTTCGCTGACGGCAACGCAATTGGCGATGCTGATGGAATGGGCAGAAGGCAACTTTGTCGAAGACTACGACCCCGAACGCAAACATGCTGAACGCATAGATCAGGTGCCGCTGGAGCAGCAGGGTGACACACTGACTCAGGCAGCGCTGGACTTTTGCCTGGCTGATGCCTTTCACCCAGGTTGCGAAATGACCTGGCCGGTACGTGCCAGCACCATGTATATGGCGCCGTTCCGTTTTGCCCATGCACTTGATGGCTGGATCGCACCTGGTCTGGGCGAAATACTCACCAGCGATGGCGTCACCATACCAAACGGCCCCTTGTACGGCCAGCAGGCTGGCGGCATCACCCGCTGGATGGCAGTACCCTGGCAGACAGATACGGCAAGCTGCCGTTCCGGTTACGACAAGTCGTATGACCCTTATGTGCCAAGCTTCTGGCCAGCCCGCGTACCTAATCAGGTTTTGACCAAGCAAAACTATGCCGTCGTCATGGATGAGAAAAAGCCGCTGGGTGAAAGGCTGGCCGCATTCGCCAACCGTGCCTCGTGGATCAACCCGCTGGGCAGCACCAGTTATACCGACCAGATCAATAATATGATCCATCATTTTGATCATCTCGGTGTGGTGGAAGTGCATCCCGGTCCATCTGATCATGCACACTTCCCGGCGGAGTTTGAAGTCGAAGACCAGCATATACCTATCGCCGACATGCCTGCACCAAATGCTCAGCATGTCGCACATGATGAGCATGCCAGGGTAGGGGCCGCAGAAGTGACGAATGCTGAATCTGTCGATATCATGACGATAGAAAAAGTACGCCGCTTCCCGCGTGGTTTGCATCGTTAGACGTGGGAACGTTGCAGATAGATGCCTTGGTGCTGGGGGCAGGGCCTGCGGGCTCTGCCTTTGCCCTGAACTTGGCACCGTTTCAAAAAGTAGTCATGCTGGAAGCCGCACCTCCAGCAGCCATGCGCATAGGCGAATCCCTACCAGCTGCAGCAGGTAAGCTGCTGGCTGACATGGGTTTGTATGAAGCATTTTTGCAGCAAGGCCATCAGCCTGCGCATTTGAATATCAGCCACTGGGGCAGTGATCTGGCGATAGAGCAAGATGCCATGCGCAATCTCGATGGACATGGCTGGTATTTGGACCGTCATCGTTTTGATTGCTGGTTGCAGAATGTCGCGCAAGAGCGTGGTGCAGCTTTGCTGAGACAGAGCAAGTTGCTGTCTTTTACACCTGCGAAAAGCAATCCAGAATATTGGGATGCTGTCATCGCCGTGCAAGGCAAGACGGTGCAGGTAGAAACCAGGATGCTGATCGACGCCAGCGGCAGAAAATCACTAATGACACGGCAACTGGGCATAGCCCGCAAAGCCACGGACAAACTGGTGTGCAGCTGGCTGATAGGCAGGGACACTGACAATAGCGCAGGCTCCAGTCACATCAGTGCCGAAGCTGGCGGCTGGTGGTATAGCTCATCCCTGCCAGGTCAGGGCCGCATTGTGGCGTTCTACACCGATGCAGATTTACCAGCAGCGACGGCCTGCAATCATCAGCAAGGGCTATTGCAGCGTCTGCGCCAGAATACGCAATTGTCGGCATGTCTTGATGAATATGGTTTTGTGCCACGGCAGCAGCATGGATACTGTGCTGCCCACACTGCGGTGCTGGAGCAGTTTGCCGGCTCCAATTGGCTGGCCATCGGCGATGCCGCGCTGAGTTTTGATCCTCTATCTTCACAGGGCATTTTTAATGCTTTGTACACCGGTCTCGCTGCAGCAGAAGCTGCGTCTCATTATGATGCTGAGGCACAAGCTGCTTACGTGGCGGAACTGAATTCCATACAGGCAGCTTATCTGCATCATCTGCGAGTCTGGTATCAGCAGGAGCAACGCTGGGCGGACCAGCCATTCTGGCAACGCCGTAATACTTCTTTAACGCCTGCCTGAATTTCCTGGTTGCAAAATTGTAAGCAGACGTGAAGCGTCTGTATGCAATAAAACCCCTGGGCTAGAATTGTCACTTTCTTTGCCTGGGATGCTGTCAGTGTATTATTTCTTGCGATGCATATTATTGTCCATGCTCTTGTTTGTGACTGCCTGTTCCAAGACAGAATATGCCGATACTCTGGAGCCTGATGCGCTAATGAAACTGGTTTTCAAAGGCTGGCAGGCAGATTCCATAGTCAAGCGACCTATATTGAAAATCCAGGACGATGGGTTCAACAAAAATGGCATGTACTTGGCACCTGTCAAAGTATTGAAGCTAGCAGACGACAGGGCGGTCCTGCTGACCAGGGCGATTCCTGAGGACACTGGCAAAATCAGCAGGGATGTACTGGCAGCTTATTGGTTCAAGCGTGATGGTGAAAAATGGTTGCTCGAAGCCAGGCAGGATGACATCGACAGCTTGCGGTCTGTGCAGGAAATCAAAGCAGTAAAAATCATCGAACTGGCACCAGCCAGGCAGGGATTATTGATTGAATATAGTCAATCTCAAAGAGGTGAAACTGATGTACTCGCCAGACTGTATATGCTGAGACAGCATCAGATCACAACTCTCTTGCCTGAAAACCAGGATTTCATGTTGCTCATGAAAGAATTCAATCATGCCGATTGCACCAGGCGTATGAAGAAAGCACCAGGCAAGCCTGAACGTGTGCGTTTGAATGATAGGGAGGGGAGGGATGGTAATTGCCTGGACATACAGGTCAAGCTGGAGCTTAAGCCAGGCAAAGACTTGCCCGGGGAAATCGTATTGAGTGCAAATGCAAAGATGTTTGAGTATCGCGAAATAGAACGTCACGACTTACCCGATGCCAATGGCGAATACTTCACGAGCTATGAGGTCATCCCTAGTGCCCCTCGTTCCACCATGGTATTTCACTATGATGAAGCCAAAGGAAAATATCAGCGAGTCAGCGGTAGTAGAAGTTTTTTACCTGACTGGTATCGCGAGTAAAACATGGCAAGCCCGGTTGTCTATGCCGGGCTTGTCAATTATAGCTTAATCAAAGTTTGATCAAACAGCATCGAGAGCAGACTGCAAATCCTGCCTCAAGTCTTCCACATCTTCTATACCTACTGACAGGCGTATGAATGAATCTGTGATACCCAGCCTGGCTCTTTGCTCTGCAGGAATCGTTGCATGCGTCATGATGGCCGGATGTTCTATCAGGCTTTCTACGCCACCCAGGCTCTCGGCCAGGGCGAATACTTCGCAACGTTCCAGGAAGCGGCGTGCGCCTGCCAGGTCGGTATCGAGTTCTATGGAAATGATGCCGCCAAAGCCATCCATCTGCTGTTTGGCCAGCTCATGTTGCGGGTGGCTTGCCAGACCCGGGTAATAGACCTTCTTGACCTTGGGCTGTTTTTCCAGCCAGCGTGCGAGGTCCAGGCCATTTGAGTTATGGCGTTCAACGCGGATATTGAGCGTTTTGATACCGCGCAAGGCGAGGAAGCTGTCGAAAGGGCTGGCGATCGCACCAACGGAATTTTGCAAAAAGCCCAGACGCTCACGCCAGTCAGCCTGATGTGCTTCGCCACCAACGATGGCAACACCGCCGATGATATCCGAGTGACCATTCAGGTATTTGGTCATGGAATGGACGACGATATCGAAACCCAGTTCCAGTGGACGTTGTACCTTGGGGCTGGCAAAGGTATTGTCAGCCACGGCGATGATATTGTGCTCGCGGCAAATCTTGGCAATGGCGCGCAGATCAGCCAGTTTCAGCATGGGGTTGGTCGGTGTTTCTACCCACAGCATTTTGGTGTCAGGGCGTATCGCGGCCAGCACTTCTTCTGGCTTGGTCATGTCCACATAAGTGAACTGCAGGCCAGCACTGCGTTTGCGCACGCGTTCAAACAGACGGTAGCTGCCGCCATACATATCATCACCGGCGATGATATGAGCGCCACTGTCGACGATTTCCAGCACAGTGGCTATCGCTGCCAGACCAGAGGCAAAGGCAAATGCCTGCGCGCCGCCTTCGAGGTCAGCTACGGCGCGTTCCAGCGCCCAGCGGGTAGGATTGTGCGAGCGGCCATAGTCCAGGCCCTTGTGGACACCTGGGCTGTCCTGCACGAAGGTGGAGGTTGCATAGATAGGCGGCATGATGGCACCCGTGACCGGGTCAGGGAACTGCCCGGCGTGGATGACACGCGTGCCAAAGGCTTGCGGATGGGTAGGCTTCTTGTATTCGGGATAGCTCATGAAAGTGTCCTGCGCATATGGTTAAGGAGGTCAAAGCGGGTAATCAGGCCATAAAACTGTTTTTCCGGCTGTTCGGCTGCAATGATGGCAACCAGGCCGCGGTCCAGTGTTGCGCGTAAAGCAGCGATGCTCGCATCCGGTGCCAGGGTTTCTATCTGGCTGGTCATGGTGTCTTCTACGGCACTGCGGAACAGGCTGGCATCGGCTGATACTTTTAACAGCAGGTCTGATTCATCAATGATACCGATAATCGCGCCATCACGTATGACAGGCAGTTGTGAGATATCGGCACTGCGCATGCGGTTGAACGCCACCATCAGGGTGTCGCTGGCATTGACGCTGATGACGCCGCCTTCATCGTAACGGCGGCTGATGATATCGCGCAGATCGTTATAGTTTTTACGCTTGAGCAAGCCCTGGTCTGTCATCCAGTTATCGTTATACACCTTGGACAGATAGCGTGTGCCAGTGTCACAGACAAAGGTGACAACACGCTTGGGTGTAGTCTGGGCGCGGCAATAGCGCAGAGCTGCGGCCAGCAGGGTGCCGGTAGAAGAACCGGCTAGTATGCCTTCTGCGCGCAGCAGTTCACGTGCGGTGCCAAAGCTCTCGGCATCGTCAATCGTATAGGCATGTTTGACAGAGCTGAGGTCGGCAATGCCAGGAATGAAATCTTCACCTATGCCTTCTACCGCCCAGGAACCGCTGACTTCATTGATATTGCCTGTCTCTACATACTCAGTCAGTATCGAACCTTTGGGATCAGCCAGTACAAATTCCAGCGCGGGCTGGACCTTGTTGAAATAACGTGTCAGGCCAGTCAGCGTGCCGCCCGAACCTACGCCGACGACGATGGCGTCGATTCTGTGGTCAGTCTGCGCCCAGATTTCTGGTCCCGTCGTGGTTTCATGTGCGAGCGGGTTGGTCGTGTTATTGAACTGGTCGGCAAAATAGGAGCCAGGTATCTCTTTGGCCAGGCGTGCTGCATAGTCCTGATAATACTCAGGGTGCCCCTTGCCCACATCAGAGCGCGTGATGTGGACTTCTGCACCCATGGCTTTCAGGTGCAGGATTTTTTCTGTGGACATCTTGTCCGGTACCACCAGTACTACGCGGTAACCCTTGGCACGCGCTACCAGTGCCAGACCCAGACCTGTATTACCAGCCGTGGCTTCGATTACGGTGCCGCCTGCCTGCAGGCGACCTTCGCGTTCTGCAGTTTCTATCATCGACCTGCCTATGCGGTCCTTGATGGAGCCGCCAGGGTTTTGTGATTCCAGTTTGAGGAATAATTCACACAGCCCCGTATCAAAGCGGGTGACTTTGACCATAGGGGTATTGCCAATCAACGCAAGTACTGCGGGATCAGTTTGTTTTGTCATTATTTTTTTCTCCAAGCCTGCATATGATGAATACATGGCTTGTCCATCCTTTGTTAAAGAGGCAGCCATGCTAGCGATACCGGCGGATAAGCCGGAAGTAATTTTTTCATCTATGGATATGCAAAAAATAAACATAGGTGAGCTTGCAAACCATGCACCCTGGATCGCTAAATCAAGCCAAATAGCTGGCAGGGCACTGGATTTAAGTATAGGCCTGGAATAAAGTAATTTGCTTATGTGGCTAATAAATAAACAAAAAAATAAGCAAAAAACAAGCTAGCTATAGTTTTTCTGCTGCGACATGGTGATTGCAAATTGTGTAAGCATTTGTAATGAGATTTCTAGTATCAGGTTTTAACTTGGATATATTCTTGTCGTAAGTGCATCGCTGGCCTGGAATGGGGAATTTAAGCGTAATTCGCAAAAGTTGCACTAAAGTAAGAAGAAGTTGTTTCTGGTCTTTTAGAAAAGCAAGGTGATCCATCATCTGAGAATTTTTCCGGATCATAATTTATCTTCTTGATACGATTATTATTGCCTTTTTATGGCGATTTCTCATCGCGGCTTTTCTGGATTAAAACCTGAAATCGATCCTTCCACCTTTGCAGCATCGCAAAAAATATTGACGTATTCCAACTTTTTAATTAAATTGATCATGCTCATTGAGCATGATTATTGAAAATAATAAGTAATCCTTGCTGTGAATATCAGAATTGCTTCATTTTGTCTTGCCACAGGGTAAAGTGTAGGGATGAATAAGAATTCTCGACAATTACAGAAGGACCAGACACGCATAAGCTTGTTGGCGACTTCAAAAAAACTGTTTCTGGAACATGGTTACGAGGGGACGACCACTCGCATGATTGCAGAATCGGCAGGCGTCAGCATAGGTAGTGTGTTTGTTCATTTTCCAGACAAACGGCAATTGCTGAGAGAAATTTTGCTGGACGATATTACGAATATTCTGCACACAACATCAATAAGCATGCCGGAGCGGGCGGGAGTGGTGGCGGCTTTACTGCATTATGCCGAAGCCATGTACGCCTATTACGGGAATCAGCGTTCGCTCAGTATGGAACTGCTGAAGGATACGATGTTTGATAACCCTGCTTTTTTCCGGCCACTACAACAGGCTTTTATAGGAGAACTGGCAGGGCGCACGGAGTATGACAATATGAAGCTTAATGAAGAAGAATCTGCCGTCATGGCGCAATGCCTTTTCTCTCTCTATCTCGTAACGCTCATAGAGGGTTTGAGTTCGCTCGATACCGGCCCTGGCGACTGGCTCTCCACACTGAAACGACGATGCCAGATCATGATGTCGACACAGTTCAACTAAGAGTCGCTTAAGGGCTGGCCAGGCCTGGCTCTACCAACCACAACCCAAACTGCTTCGATAAATGCAGGCGTAATTCAGCCAGGCTTGACCACGTCTGCTGTAAGCCAATTTGCGATGAAAACCAGTATGCCTGTCCTGGCAGGCCCCGCTGTTTCTGTCGATATTGCAGCGTAGGAGTTTGACTCAGTACTTTCACAAGGTACTTTCATTAAAGGAAGTAAATATGGAAACCTCAACCACGCTCGGTTCCAACACTGTCATCAGCATGCCGCTGGATATAGTGGCGCATGCCGAAGAGAGTGCAGCAGCCGGGAGCAATATCGCGGTATCAGCGAGCGCAACATCTGCGATCAACAACGAATGCAAGATACGTTTGCTGGATAGCTGCCAGCACAAGGAATCAGTCAGTGTGCTGATCAATGACCGTTACTCCTGGCGTGGCTACGGCGCCCCACAGATGGAAGAAGATTCCAATATGCTGACCCTGCAGGCTGCCATTGGAGAAGAGACTGTGGGTACCATCAGCGTTAATCTTGATTCACCCAAGGGATTGAAACTGGATCAGCTATTCAAGAAAGAAATTGATCACATGCGCAAGGAAGGACGTCGCATTTGTGAGTTCACCAGATTGGCCGTTGACAGCGATATCAAATCCAAACGGGTATTGGGAGGCCTGTTCCACGTCGCCGTGATCAATGCCGCACGCGTTCATTCCTGCACGGACATCTGCATAGAAGTCAATCCAAGGCATGTGCGCTTCTATCAGCAGGCCTTGAACTTTTGTCGTATGAGCGGAGTACGCGAGAATGAGCAGATCAAGGCCCCTTCGGTATTGATGAGCATAGAGTTGGACTACTGTGTGAGCCTGGTCCATAAGTTTGGTGGTCAGCCACATCTGGCAAGCACCGAGCGCTCCTTTTACCCGTATTTCTTTTCTCAAGAAGATGAGGATATCCTGCTCCGGCGCCTGATAGGAATACAGCGTAACAAGAAGGGGGCAGCATGAATTCAGTTTGCCCCGAGGCAGCAAGCCAGGTCAGGAACTTTGATTATGAAGAGGCTTTTTCCCGCAATCTGGGCTGGTTGAGCGAACTTGAGCAAGAACAGTTGCGCCACAAACGTGTGGCAATCGCAGGCATGGGTGGGGTTGGCGGCGCACATCTGCTGACCCTGGCCAGACTTGGCATAGGCAGTTTTCATATTGCCGACTTCGATCATTTTGATACCGCCAATACCAACCGTCAGGCGGGGGCGACTCAATCCAGCATGGGCTTACCCAAGGTCAGCGTCATGCAGGTCATGGCGGCGGATATTAATCCTGAACTGGAGATACAGGCTTTTCCGGATGGGGTAGACCTGGGCAATATGGATGCCTTTCTTGATGGTGTGGATATCTATATCGATAGCCTGGATTTTTTTGCCTTCGATATACGACGTCAGGTGTTTGCTGCCTGTTACCGCAAAGGCATACCGGCGGTGACTGCCGCACCTCTGGGCATGGGAACGGCAGTGCTGACTTTTCTGCCGGGCAGGATGAGTTTTGAAGACTATTTCCAGATGCAAGGGCAGGATGAATTCGAGCAAGGCTTGCGCTTTTTGCTTGGGCTTGCACCAGCTCGCCTGCATATGGCTTACCTGGTGGATCCCGGCAGGATACGGCTGGATTTGAAGAAGGGCCCGTCCACCGTCATGGCTTGTCAGTTATGTGCAGGTGTTGCCGCGACCGAAGCACTCAAGATTTTGCTCAAGCGTGGTCAGGTAAGACCTGCGCCGCATGGCGTGCATTATGACGCTTACAGACAGGCATTGAAAAAAACCTGGCTGCCTGGCGGAAATCGCAATCCCTTGCAAAAGCTAAAATTAAGCATCGCCAGAAAAATACTGGGCGCCAGCCTGGCTGCCAGTAGCCAGACTGAGACCAGGGATTTGTCCGCAGTCGAAAAAGTGCTGGAAAAAGCGCGCTGGGCACCGAGTGGAGATAATGTACAAAACTGGCGTTTTGAAATCCAGGATAGTCGTCGCTTCCATATTTATGCTTATGACACCCGCGAGACTGTGGTTTATGATTTTGAGGGGCGACCCAGTCAGATTGCCCTGGGGGCATTGCTGGAAACCATATATATCGCAGCCAGTGAACAAAAATTGCACGCTGTCTTCAAGCGCATGGATGATGAACATGATTTACCAAATGTACGTTTCCCCGTCTATGAAGTGGAGTTGCTGGCAGACCTGTGCCATACACCAGATGGACTAGCGACCTGGATCGAGCGACGTACTGTTCAACGGCGACCCTTATCCACGCGGCCTTTGACGAAAGCAGAAAAGCAGGCGCTGAATTCAGCAGTCGGCAAGGACTTCAGTCTGCAATGGCAGGAGGGCTGGGGTAGTCGCCTGCGCATGGCCAGCCTGTTATGGCGCAACGCAAAAATACGCCTGACCATGCCAGAGGCTTTTCAAGTACACAAAAATGTCATCCAGTGGAATGCACGTTTCAGTCACGATCGCATACCTGATCAGGCCATAGGCATGGATAAGCTGGGACTCAAACTGATGCGCTGGGCAATGCATAGCTGGGCGCGGATCAGCTGGATGAATCGTTACCTTGCAGGCACGTGGTTACCACGTCTGCAACTGGATTTTTTGCCTGGTATCGCCTGCGCAGCACATTTCATTCTGGTAGCCAGAAAGGCCCCGCGCACACTGGAAGACTATGTCGCCGCAGGTCGTGCTTTACAGCGCTTGTGGCTGACTGCCAGTAGCCTGGGCATACAAATGCAGCCGGAAATGACACCCTTGATATTCAACTGGTATGTGCAGGCAGCACAGAATCCCAGCAGCAATCCAGACATCGCAATACTGCTACAGAAGCTGCATGGGGATTTGCAAGCGATGCTAGGAGATGACATATTGGCGCTGGCTTGTTTCATGGGGCGGATTGGTCACGGCAGCCCGGCGAAAGCACGCTCCTTGCGATTGAATATCAGTCAATTGTGTCGGTTGGATGATAGTAGCAAGCGCGGGTCAAGGTAGTGACAATCTGAAAAATACAAATGCCGCACGAGGCGGCATTAAAAGTGGGGGACTTGTTACGTTAAAGCGTGAACGGTTGGGACGAGCCGCTTTTATTTTATTATATTCAGGTATTCAGGTATTCAGGCTACTCACTCCTTTTGGTGGAAGGGCGCAAACCAGCATACTGCAAATGAAGGGATAGTAGCCAGCATGACGAAGATGAAATAATTTGTATAACCCAGCAATTGCTGCAAGTGGCCACTGATGACACCGGTGACCATCATACACAGGCCCATGAGGCCGGTGCCGAAGGCGTAGTGTGTCGTTGTGTATTTGCCGGGTGCGAGTTGCTGCATCAGGTAAATCATGAAGCCGACGGAGCCAAAGCCAAAGAAGAATTTTTCGATGGCAACGCCAGCGGTGATCAGCCACAGGCTTTCTGGCTGGAATATGCTCATCACCAGAAAGCTGGCATTCGGGATATTCACTGCACAGCATAGTATGAATAGCGTCGGTTGCAGGCCACGTTTGGCGACGAACCAGCCACCTAGCAAAGAGCCGAGCAAAACTGCAATCAGGCCATACGTGCCGTAGGTCAGGCCCAGCATTTCATTGGATAGACCCAGGCCACCTTTGCTGACAGGGTCAACCATGAAGAAGGGACCGATTTTTTCCAGGAAACCTATGCTGAGACGGAACAGGAAGGCAAAAGCGATCATCAGCCAGACATCATGTTTCTGGAAGAAAGTAATGAAAGAATCGCGCAAGATGAATAAGGCATCTTTGACATTTGCAGGAGTATTTTCCGCTTTCGCGCCTTCAGGCATGGTGCGTAAATGCCAGGCCGTCATGAGGGCGATGATACCTGCCACTATCAGGAAAATCACGCGCCAGGCATCCATCCAGTCCGCACCAAATACCTTGGGGTCATGATGGAAAAAATCGGTATGCAGTTTGCCACTCAAATAGACCAGGCCACCTGCCGCCACGATGGGGCCGATGTTCCAGCTCAGGCTTTGAATGCCGCAATATAGGGACTGTGCCTTGCTATCGAGCGAGGTCACATAAACGCCATCAGCAGCGATGTCCATCGTCGCACCAAGGAATGAAATGACGCAGAACAGACCCATCAGTATCAGCATATAGTTTGGCAAGGACATGACCAGTGCAACACCGACAAAACCAACGGCAATGATCAACTGCGTGCAAATGACAAAAAATTTCTTGGTTTTGTACATTTCCACAAAAGAGGCGAACAGTGGCTTGATGGTATAGGCGAGAATGAGATAACTGGCATATTCAGCGGCCTTGCCATTGTCCATGCCCATGTTCTTGAACATGATGGCGCTGACGTTGGTCAGCATCATATAGGCCAGCGCCATCGTAAAGTAAGTGGTCGGCACCCAGAACAAGGGTGATTTCCTGGCCGGGCTTGCTGGCGGGATATTGACTTCTGTCTCAGTAATCATGGGCTGCACGCTTCTTTACAAGTGGGCGGCATGCCTGCTGGCTTTCATTCTTGCATAGCCCTTCATAGAGCGATGCTTCAAATGGTGTTCACTTATGTATCTGCTGGTACAGAACCCTCTTTTTTGAGGATATGACCAGTCATGAATGACAAAAGAGCTGACAGGCTGTCTCGTTAATAGTTTTAATTGGAATCAGTCATCATTGTTATGAAAACCTTTTCAAGCGCAGGATAGCATGGATTTTTTAAAGATGAGCAATGCATACGCAAAAAAATTATAAGCAGGCGCACAAAATACCCCGGATTTAAGTGTTTGCTGGCTCTAAGGCAATCACACATGGGGCTTCAGCGAATGAAAGATGGCGCAGGTCTTTGAATTGATATCATGTTGTATTGTTAGCAGAGAACGCGCCGGTTTCATTGAAATTGATTTCAAATTTCATATTGAAAATATTCAGAATATTGCGCAGGGAATTTTGTTTTTTAAAGTGCACACATTATTTTCCCATAGAGAGAGTGTAGTTTTAAAAAGTGAGTCGTTGACAGCTCAGATATCCGGTGATAAATTCCAGTTTGTGAAAACGTTTTCATTTGGCGATGCAATTAATCTTGCTGTCGATTATTTTGATGTTTGAACAGAGATATTGATCTGGCCTCTGATTAAATGTCGGCAAATCATTATTCGTCAAAATATGAAAACGATTTCAATTTTTGTGCGTATTGCAGCTATGCATGGTTTTAGTTCTGCCAGCTATAAAAGGGGGGGGACTTAGCCAATTCTTAGGGAATGCAGTATGAGAATTTATAAAAACAGTATGTATGCTTAATTGTGTGCTTAATGGCGTGCTTAATTACGTACGCCATTACATGCAGAATGCGAATCTATCCAAAAAAAGACCATGACTAATTCATCAACGATGCCCGAGTTTTCCCCTGCTTTTACCTGGGGCGTTGCCACCAGTGCTTATCAAATAGAAGGGGCCGCAGCTACTGATGGCCGCGGTCCTTCCATCTGGGATACCTTCACCCATACAGCTGGTACCATTATTGATGGCAGCACCGGTGATGTGGCTTGTGATCATTATCATCGCTATGCTGAGGATGTTGGCATCATTGCAGGGCTTGGGCTCAAGGCTTACCGATTCTCGGTGTCGTGGTCGCGTGTGCAGCCCCTGGGTTATGGTGACTGGAATGAAAAAGGCTTTGAATTTTATTCCAACTTGCTGGACAAACTGGAAGAACATGGTATCGAAGCCCACCTGACTTTGTATCACTGGGATTTGCCACAGGGCTTGCAAGATCTGGGCGGCTGGCTCAATCGCGATACCTGTTTGCGCTTTGCCGAATATGCGGCAGAAATAGCGCGCCGCTTTGGTCATCGTCTCGCCAGCATCGCTACCCATAATGAACCCTGGTGCACAGCCAATCTTGGTTATGGCAATGCCCAGTTCGCTCCCGGTGTGGCAGATACTGCGCTGGCAATTCAAGTGTCGCATCATCTTTTACTGTCGCATGGCCTGGCCTTGCAAGCCATGCGTGCCATCAATTGCCCGGCCAAACTGGGCATAGTGCTGAACCAATGGCCAGCGACGCCGGCTACCGACTCAGCTGCTGATATAGCCCAGGCAGAATGGGAATATGCACGCTCTGTGCAATGGTTCATGGACCCCATCTTCAAAGGAACTTATCCACAAAAGGCGCTGGACCGCATGGATATGAGCAAGTTTCATGTGCAAGCTGAAGACATGGCGATCATTCGCCAGCCTCTGGATTTTCTCGGGGTGAATTATTATTTCCGCGCTTTTGTCAGTACCGAGACACCGCCCAGGCAGCCTGAGGGAAAGCATGGTTTCAGCGACATGGGCTGGGAAGTTTACCCTTCAGGCATGACAGATTTATTGCTGAAACTACGTGCCGAGTATCCAGCCTTGCCACCAATTTACATCACTGAAAATGGCATGGCAGTTGCTGACAAACTGGAAGATGGCAAAGTGCATGATGAGCAGCGCATCCAGTACCTGCAATTGCACTTCCAGGCCATGCATGATGCAATAGCTGCTGGCGTTGATGTGCAAGCCTATTTTTACTGGAGCCTGCTGGATAATTTTGAGTGGAATTCCGGCTATGCCAGGCGTTTTGGACTGGTGTATCTGGATTACGCAACGCAGCAGCGTACTTTGAAAGACAGCGCATATTGGTACCGCGATTTTGTCAGTGCTCAGTTGCAGGGCAAATGAAATCTTGGGTATTTTTACTGTGAAAAGTAAATAGCCAGATCAGGTTTTTCCTGCTATTTTCAGGTTTTTAAAAAAAGAAAACCTGAATTTCATATGGATGAAGAACTGGAAGAATCAGATGCGCTGGAGTGCGCACAGCATGGCAAGGCGCATGTCACTTATGTATGTGAACACTTGATAAGCCATCCTGTACAAAAATGGCATTCAGACTATCCTGATGCTGAAAACCACTGGCCTGACGCCTGGTGTGCGGCTTGCAATGTGCATTATCTGGCGCAAGGCGGTGAATGGAATGAGCGTAATGAAGACCTGGTGCCTATCAAATTGATGTGTCATGTCTGTTATGAAGGCGCTCGCTCGGCCAGCCTTGCGCGTATGGCTGGCCCGGTCTTCGATGCCTGGGATGCTTTCCTTGATACCTGTTTTGAAGAGCTTAAAACCAAGAATGACCAATTGAACCAGGAGTTTGACCTGGGTTCTCATCAACGCTATGACTGGGATCAGGAAAAAGCCGAATTGGTGTTTTCCAATGGCGGTGTGCCTGCTGTCATTGCAAAGATAGATTTCATTGGTTCATATTCATCGAGGTCAGATACCTGGCTATGGGCCTGGGCCAATTTTCACTTGCTGGAAAATATACGCACTCGCATCATTGCCGTCCGCGATTTTGGTGAGTCGCACGATTACCCTTGCCTGATTACAGCGAAATGGGAAGCAGAAGAAGGAGATGGTTGGGACATGGCAGCAGCAGCAGCCCATGTACTCAATGCAAAGGGGGTATATCGCAGTCCGGATAGAAATGGAGCAAGCTTTCTATTGATACGCGAAATCTGCAAGGCTTGAAGTGCCTGACGCACATCAGGCTGAGGCACAATCAAGTTTGCGCCTCAGCCTGAATATCTTGCATTTATTCTCTTACTTGTAGATACCACAACCTATCAACACATCTCCTACACGTTCTATATAAGTGGATTTTGGTTCCAGTACCTTGGTGGTGGGATTGGGCCATTTGTACTCAACCCAACCCTGACCAGTTTTGCCATTGGCAACATTGAGGAATTTCGTCACGATGGGCGTGCCATCGACATCTTTTAAGTCCAGCAGGTTTTTGCCCACCATCTTGGGATTGGCACCGTGGGCGCGGTTAATGCCATCGCCATTTGTGTTGTACACAAACACATATAAATCTTTAACAACGAATTGCCCGCTGGTATTGTTGAATTCGGCATAGGCTTTTTCCTTGCCGTTTTCTTTCAGGTAGGCAGCGGCTCTTTTCACCAGGGCAACGGCTTCATCAGCACTTCCTTTTTCTGAAGCGACAGTGGGCAGACTGGCTGTCATCAGTGAGAAACCCAGCGTGGCAAGTGTAGCTTTGATGAATAATCTTCGCATCTTGATCTCCTGTCATTGAAATTGTGCAAACGTGGAAGCGCTGTTATCGTCAGGCTAGTATTCATTCTAATGGTGAATTTACATAATGCAATGTTTGTAATTTGCACTTGTGTTAAACAATGCTAAAACGTCTGTTTTCAAGATGGATAAAGAAAACCCCCGGCCACTTGCGTGGACCGGGGCGATTTACATGCTGGCGCTTACTTCTTACTGCTTATGGCCAGTATTGGTATTTAGAAGTCAATGCCAACATTGACACCAAAAGTGCGTGGTGGCAGATACTGCGCCTGCCATGGGCCATTGGCATTCATGGCACTGGTTTTGACTTTATTGTCACCGACATTGCGCACAAAGAAGTCAGCATACCAGCTGGATTTGCCTGTGGATTGATAACGCAGACCCAGGTCAGCACGGGCATAGGCTTCCTGCTTGTCACCTTCACCATAGTTAAAGACACTCAACCAGGTTTCTGTCTCGTAGTGCAGGCTGATGCGTGGTGTCAGTGTGCCTTCATTCAAATGGAAAGTGTGCTGATACAAGACCTGGGCAGAAAATTTTGGCGTATGTGGCATGGTGTTGCCTGACACATCCAGGCAATTACTGATGCCGGGTATTTTACAGGCAGGCAGGGCATAATCATTCGAGCCGCCTACCAGGTTGCCCAGGGTGGCCTTGGCGATGGCAATGGTGACTTGCAACTTGTCATCCTTGCTGAGTTTCGCTGCCAGTTCCGATTCAAAACCATATACCGTTGCGCCATCAGCATTCGATGTCTGCAGACCACGGGTGCCATCTGGTGCGGTGACCGGTGCACTGAACTGGAAGTCCTTGAACTTGCCATAGTAAAGCGCATTATTCCATCGGACAGCGCCACCCAGCAGCGTGCTCTTGGAACCAAGTTCAAAGTTGGTCAGGGTCTCCGGTCCATAGGTTTTGCCGCCATCTTGCAAGCCACCCGATTTATAGCCAGTGGAGATGCTGCCGTACACCATATTGTCTTTGTCGAGGTCATGCGAGATGCGTAACAAGCCTGTCACCTTGTTGCCACTGTAACTGCCATCATTGAAAGAGTAGGGTGCAAAGTTGGAGTTGGCAAAAGCCGGATTGACATTCGGTGTAATCGCCGCCTGGCTAAGCTCAGGCTTGCCGGAAAAGCCATAGCCGCGACCATCGACATTCGTACGCTTGTCCTGGGTGTAACGCAGGCCACCGGTGATATGCGTATCATTGCTGGCATTCCAGGTTGCCTGGCCAAAAGCAGCAGCGGTTTCTACAGTTTCTTTGGGCTGGATAAAAGAACCCTGCCAGCCCACTGTACCCTGGTAAGTGCCATTCAGGATGGGAATATCAAAACGGATATCATTGGTTTCAGAGCCATAGTACAAGCCCAGTTGCCAGTCTATATCACGTGTACCCATGGACTGCAGTTCTACCTCATGACTGAAGTTTTTATAGTTCGAGGAAACCGTATTGTTTGCCTGCATGCTGCCGCCAGAGGTAAAGCTGGTTGGTGCATTGGCGCCGCCATCCTGATCAAAGCGCGAAGAACCACTGAACTTGGAATAGCCGCCGATGTAAGTCAGTTGCATATCCTTGTTGATGGCATATTCTATGCGGCCACGAATGGCATCGCTGTCGCGTTCTGTGTAGGGGGCTGTATCGATCAGGGCTGACCAGTGATTTTGTCCGGCACGTGGCGTTTGCAACAAGTTCATCGATGGAGTGCCACGGTCTATGAATTTCTCATAGGACAGGTCGATCTTGGTAGCGGCGTTTGGTTTCCACAGCATGCTGATACGTGCAGCAGTCTGGTCTTGCGCACTGTATTTTGGGCCATCCTGTACAAACAAGGCATAGTTGATCGGCTGGAAAGGAACTACCGTTCCACCATTTTTGAGGTAAGTGGCAAATGCTGCTTTCTGGCTATCCAGTGACAGCATGCTGGGGGCCTGATAGTCCACATAGCCATCATGTTTTTCATGGGCGAATGCGAAGCGAAGAGCCAATTCACTGCTGACTGGAATATTGAAAGCACCACGACTGCCAAAACGTTTATAACTGCCCAGGCCGCCTTCTACAGAGCCAGAGCTTTCGCCGATTTTTGGTTTGGCAGTCTGCATATTGACTGCGCCAACGGTGGCATTACGCCCCCACAAAGTACCTTGCGGGCCGCGCAATACTTCTATGCCTTCCAGGTCAAACAACAGGGAAGTTGCGCCCTCAGGGCGGGGTGCATAGATGCCATCGATGAAGATCGCCACTTCAGGATCTGCATATTCTGTTTTTGCACTGTCGTTACCAATGCCGCGCATGGTCATGGTGATGACTCCATGGTCGCCCTGGCCAGTCGCTTGAAAGCCTGGCACCAGATTGACGACGTCCTGCACATTTTGTACATGCGCATCTTCGAGTGCCGCTGCATTGATGGCTGTGATCGCCACTGGTGTTTTTTGCAATGAAGTGGCACGTTTGGTGCCCGTGACGATTACTTCAGAGATGGTCGAACTTTCTTTGTCAGTTTTGGTTTGGCTGGCGGTCGAAGTAGCGGGGGCTGAGGCTGGCGTCTGGGTTTGCGCCTGGGCTGTGCCGACACTGGTGATCAGGGTAAAGATCGCCAGTTGTATAGGTGTGATAGCGACCTTCCGGGTCGCAAGATTACGGATTTTCATATGTCTCCTGTTACAGGTTGGATTGGTTTTTTTAATTTGATTAAACCATGACGTTTTTGAAAACGTTTTCTTATTAGTGTTTCTTGTATTTACTTTTGAAACCGTTTTCATAATACATAAAACTTGAATTCTGTGTCAAACATAAAATGATAACGTTTTCAAAATGTTGTAATATAAGTCGGATTGAAGTGAAAACTGCAGCGCAGTTGGTCGTCCCTTGCCTGGATTTGTCGGCAATAGGCCAGACATTATCACTGACTGACCAGCATGTTTTCATTGCGTTTTACCTGGCATCGCCACTGCTATTGCCTGAATAATGCGTACCGGAAATTGCTACTGAAATACGATTGCACACCATGCTATTTACGCTGAACCTTCGCTGAACCTTCGCTGAACCTGAGGAGCTTGCTCAAATGAAAGCCGTGAAAAATGTATTGATCGTAGGTGGCGGTACAGCCGGCTGGCTGACTGCATGTTTTATGGCCAAACACCTGTCGTCAACGAGAGAGCGTGAGGGCATACAGATACGCCTGGTTGAGTCAAAAGACATAGGCATCATCGGGGTCGGGGAGGGTAGTTTTCCTTCGATACGTGGCACCCTGGCAGCGATAGGTGTAGACGAGGCACGCTTTATCAAGGAATGTCATGGCACCTTCAAACAGGGCATACGTTTCGATCATTGGGTCAGGCCTGCAGGCAGCCCCGGTGCTGATCACTATTTTCATCCCTTCAGTCATCCCAGCCAGCGTGGGCCGGAATTATTGCCGTACTGGCTGAAAGGCCTGGCTGCGCGCGATGGTCAACAGCCAGCCTTTGCTGATGCAGTGACCATGCAAAAATGCATAGCAGATGCTTCACGAGGGCCCAAGAGATTTGCCGACAAAGATTTCCTGGGGCCAATGAATTATGCCTATCATTTCGACGCTGGCCGTCTGGCAGCATTATTGTCTGAGCACGGGCAATCACTGGGAGTGAACCGGATATTGGGAACAGTAGAGCATGTCCAACTGGATGATCAAGGTGCAATTGCAGCCGTGCACACGCAAGATGGCCAGGTGCTGGCGGCAGATTTGTTCATTGACTGTACAGGTTTTAGTGCAGGCCTGATAGGCAAGACGCTGGGGTCACCATTCAAGTCTTTGAATGATGTGCTGTTTGTTGACCGCGCCCTGGCTTTGCAAGTGCCATATGCAAAGCCGGACGCGCCTATACCTTCTTATACTATCTCCAGTGCGCAGGAAGCAGGCTGGATTTGGGATATCGGTTTGCAGGAAAGGCGCGGCACAGGTTATGTGTTTTCCAGTCGCCATACCGACGAGGCAAGGGCAGAGCAGGTCTTGCGTAACTATATAGGACCTGCGGCAGATGGCATGACACCCAGGTTGTTGAAGCTCAACGTCGGTTATCGCGAAACCCAATGGATAAAGAACTGTGTAGCCATAGGCTTGTCGGGTGGTTTTATCGAACCGCTGGAGTCTTCTGGCATAGGCTTGATAGAAACGGCAGCGTATTTGCTGACTTATCTGTTCCCGTTCAATGGTGAGTTTGATGCTGTCGCGACGCAATTCAATCAACATATGAAAGCGCGCTACGAGCGCGTCGTTGATTTTGTCAAAATGCATTTCAGCCTGAGCCAAAGAACAGACTCTGCATTCTGGCGTGATAACAGGGATGTGGCTTCCATACCAGAGAGTTTGCAGGAAAAGCTGAAGATGTGGAGTTGCCGACCACCGCACCGCATGGACTTTATCGCAGACCTGGAAATGTATCCGCCATCAAGCTGGCAGTTTGTTTTGTATGGGATGGAGTTCCAGACCGATATGGCGAATAATAAATTTGTCTATCCGCAAGATCAGGAGGCTACACAGGAATTTCAGATGATAGCCCAGATGGCGCAACGCGCCCTGGCTGATTTGCCTGACCATAGAAAACTGGTTGAGCACTTGTGCAGGGCGGCGTCTCCGCTTCCTTCAGCGCTGGCAAGACAGGCTTGAAAGTGAGCCAAACGAACGCAAAAATATCGCGATTGTGTATGTTTGAGTACAGAGCTGATACTTAGCAGGTAGAGCCACTGCGCACGCGCAAAAATCCATGTTATGCTAATTGTGAAAAGCTTTTCACTGAATTGTGAATACGTGTTGTAAATACTAAATAAATAATTACCCAGCTTGGGAAGGCATTGCGTGGTTGACAGAATAAAAAGTAAAAATGAACCGGTGACCTTGTTGGATGTTGCGCGTGAGGCTGGGGTATCACCCAGCACGGTATCTCGCATCCTGAATGGCACCGCCAAGGTCTCTGATGACAAGCGCAAGGCTGTCGAAACTGCCATTGCAGAAATGAAGTTCGAGCCCAACCAGCTGGCGCAGGGGCTAAAGAGTGGTCGATCCATGACCATAGGCATCGTCGTACAGGATATTTCCAGCCCCTTTTTTGATGAAACCCTGCATGGGGTCGATGATGGCTTGAAGGGCACAGGCTATGCATCGGTAATCGTCAGCGGACACTGGAATGCGGATGAAGAAGCTTCCCGCATCAAGCTTTTGCTGGCGCGCAAGGTGGACGGCATTATCTTGCTGTCTGGCCGTATCGCTGATAAGAAAGTGCTGGAATTTGCCCTCGATAAACCCATCGTCGCGACTGGTCGCAGCCTCAATAGCAAGACTGCGGTCGGCTTCAAGCTCGACAATGTCCATGGCGCATATCTGGCAGCCCGGCATTTGATCGAGTTGGGGCACCGGCGCATCGCCTTTGTCACTGGGCCGGCCAATAATACAGATGCTGCAGAGCGGCAAGAGGGCTATCAAAATGCCCTGCGTGAAGCCAATATCCCCTTTGAAAAAAATCTGGTGGCTGAGGGTAATTTTCATGAGGCAAGTGGCTTGCTGGCAATTAACCGCTTGCTGGAAACCCAGCAACAATTCAGTGCTGTGTTTGCCGCCAACGATCTTTCTGCTTATGGTGTGAGACTGGGACTATACCGTAAGGGGATACGTGTGCCGGAAGATATCTCCCTGATAGGTTTCGATGACTTGCCCAGCTCACTGTATACAACGCCACCACTGACTACCATACACCAGCCGCTGTACGACATGGGGCTGCTCGCTACCAAGACCTTGCTGGGTCTGATAGCGGGTAATGAAGTCGATACGACTTTGCCTGGCTTGGAACTTATTGCCAGGGAAACCACCAGACGGATGCGTTAAGGACGGCGCGCTGGACATATCTTTACGGCTGCAAAACATGCAAAAGATATGTCTGCATGGCTGTTCATCTGTAAATCATGCACAGCCATGTAGAGATAACACGCAGCAATCAGAAATCAACCATGAATCCCGCACCGATTGATTTTTGCGAATAATTATAATCAATCAGGCTTTGACCATATCCCGAGAACATTTGGAAATAAGCCTTTAGATTGGTCGTAATAGGCATGGCCAGGCTGGCTTGCAATGCACCATGGCCGGTATTGAAATTGCGGCGTGCGGTCAGGGAAAATTCGCGCCCGCCTTTTTCGCGATAGTTGACATGTATATCGCCATGTCCCATGTAATCAATGATGTCGATATTGTCGTTATCTGACCTGGCGTTATCCAGACGACGCCAGACTCTGGTGCCGAATGAGAAATTGCCGTGTTCAACACCCAGCTCAGCATAGACGCGGTTCCAGCTGCGTGACAAAGTCGAGGTCTGACCATTAGACTGATGTACCAGACCAAAATTAAGGTAGCGGATATTGAAGTCACCCAGGCTTTTATTGATGGGGATCATTGCCATGACTTCTGGCTGGTAATTGGTCTCGCGGAAAGGGCTGGATGCACTGCGGTTATACGCCTGCCAAAAACTTTGCTGGGTGTAGGCCACCCACACATCAACAGGCGAGTTACCCACTTCTTCAGCCAGTTTCATTTTCATGCTCAGTTGATAAGTCAATTCCACATGCTTGGATTTGACGCCGGCAGGCGTGAATTTCTTGAACGGCTCGTCGTTTGATGCATTGCTGTAATTTGCCACCAGCAGATAATTATCATGATGAGGCCGAAACACGAATTTGCCGCGCTTGGATGCCTCATCGAGTTCCCAGCGTTGCACCATGCGCGACATTTCGGGGGCAGTTTCTGGTGGCTTTTCAGGTGCCACAGTCTCTTTCTTGTCTTGCAGAGCTTCTGCCTTGGCAATTGGTTTGTCAGCCTCCACTGGGGTAGATGCTTTGGCCAGGGCATCAAAGCAACTGAGACGGACGCTCGCATCGCCAAGCACGGAGCAACGCAACATCTGTTGCTCCATCTCGCTAGCCTTTGCCTGGGTAAATAACGCAGGCGAAATTATGAAAAGAGGTAATATTATTTTTTTGAGGTTGGAGGACATAAGTACTTTAACTGTCAAGATGCGGGTAGGTAGCACATCGCGTGGTTAAGCTGACCATTCGATGTGTTTGTTTTCTTTGGGCAAGGATATGCGGGCTTCATCAAGTCGTATGTTCGGTAGCGAACATAAGGCATCTCTGATTTAGGGCAATTCCTTAAAATTAATGCTCGGAAAATCAATAACTTGCGAAAAGCGAACCGAATTTCGTATCAGGTTCCTTAATCAGAGACTGCCTAATTTCAAAACAAGTTTTTCATTAGCGGTCAGTTTGGTTATAATCCGCTCCATGCGTATTTCCCTTAGACTCAGACACCTCACCATTTGGCTGGCATGCTTTGCATTGCTGTTCAATGGCATCGTGCCGTCTATAGCAAACGCAATGGCACCGACGAAAGTCAAAGCAGGCTTTATCGAAATTTGCAGTGT
This sequence comes from Undibacterium pigrum, assembly GCF_003201815.1. Taxonomy (GTDB): domain Bacteria; phylum Pseudomonadota; class Gammaproteobacteria; order Burkholderiales; family Burkholderiaceae_D; genus Undibacterium; species Undibacterium pigrum. The sequence goes on along the minus strand of NZ_QJKB01000003.1, from coordinate 43,878 downwards.
TGACGGCAATAAATTATTCGACACCGCTACAGGCAAGTTTGTCAAAGACAGCCCAGATGCTGATCCACAACAGTCAAAATATGCCAAAGCGCATTGTGCCAATTGCCTGCCGCATGCAGATCAGCCGTTTCTGTTGCCAACACATGCTTCAGATTCTCCCGACATGGCGTTGAGTGAAGCTTTCCCTTCGCTGTTTTATCACTCTCCACAAACACTATTCTCATGGGCAAGCGCACAGCCGCGAGCTCCGCCAGCGCAATCCTGATCATCAACTAGTCCCCTGAACACATCGCAATGTGGTTCTGGGTATGTCTGATTGCACTCAGGGAAATTCCACTTAGTCCGGTTTTAAGCTTCTGTCACATTCAATTGTGTAGCGATTGACGTTTGTCATCATGTCATGTCAAAGGACCGTGTACGTCAAAGCAACTTATTCCGGATTTCTTGGAGACATCAGCCTGGCAGTCAAAAAATCTCAAGATGTAATTTCATTTCAAATGACTTCGAACCTTCGCATTTCACCCTTGTTGAAACCACTGTCCGTACTGATCGCCAGTACGTTTTCTACTGTTGTTTTTGCTCAGGGAGTCGCTACCGAACAACAATTGCAAACGGTTGCCGTAGACGGCACCCGTTTGCCACTGGCAGCAAATTTGCCATCGACAACTGCCAGCCTGACTGCGGCGGAACTCCGCGAGCAGCAAAATATATTCAATCCGGAAGATGTGTTGCGCAATATGCCGAATACCACGATACGCAAGCGTTACAGCGGTGATCGCAATGCCCTCATTGGTGGCCGTAGCTTCGGTACCACCCAGGCACCACGTGGCTTGGTGCTGATGGATGGCTATCTGATTTCAAACTTCCTTGGAAGATTCGATGCACCACGCTGGAATATGATTGCACCGGAAGAAATCGAACGGGTTGATTTGTTGTATGGTCCTTACTCGGCAATTTATCCGGGCAACTCCATAGGAACAACTGTGGTTGTCAGCACCAGAAAGCCAAAACAGTTTGAGGGGGCTGCGCGCCTGGCGATGCAGTCTGAAAAATTTGATGCCTACGGTTTGAGTGAAACGTACACCAACGCACAGGCGTCTGCCCAGATTGGTGCCAAACTCGCGAATGGAGCATGGTATCGCCTTATGCTCAATCGTCAGGATTCTACTGGTCATCCCATGCAGTACTACACGGTGAATGCAAATAATGCAGGCATATTCACAGCACCAACAGGAGCCAGGCCGACGACGATTGTGAGTGGGATTCAATATGACATCGCCCCTACAGGGCAAAAACGGGCCATATTTGGGGCAAACGCTGGTGCTATTGATCACACCATACAAACCACAGGAAAAGCCGCATTTGGCTATGACTTCTCACCCACACTGAGTGCAGAGGGCATGCTTGCCTGGTGGAAAAATGATAGCGACAATCGCAATAATAGTTTCTTGCGCGATGCTAACGGTCAAACCATCTGGTCGGGTCGGGTCAGCAATAACGGCAATGCTTTTGATATACCAGCCTCGGCCTTCGCCCCTTTCAATCGTCAGGAGAGCCATGTGCAGGCAGGACTGACTGTCAAGACACGTCATCAGTCAGGCTGGAATATGTCCGTAGTTGCGAGTCAATACCGCATTATTGAAGACGTGCAGCGCACTGCAAATAATCCAGACCCTGTTGCCGCTAATGGTGGCGCTGGTACGTCTACCTTACGTGACGGTACCGGATTTCGGACTTTCGAGCTGCAATCTACCTATAGCCCAGTACAAGGTGACTGGACTGGTGGCGCACACTACTTGACTTTTGGCTTGCATGCCAATGACTATCATCTGGCACAAAGCACACGGGCTCTGACAACAGATTGGCGTCGCGGCGCTGGTGATGAAAACCAGTTTGTAGGTGGCGATACGCGCCTGTTTGCTTTATATGCGCAAGATGCTTGGCGCTTTGCTCAAGACTGGAAGGCAACCATAGGTACACGCTGGGAATCTTGGAAGGCCTACAACGGTAATCAGCGTTTTATTCCGGGCGCATCTCAAGCTTACCCGGAGCGCAGTATCACAGCACTGTCCCCCAAACTGGCTGTCACCTGGGAAGCGGCAGATGATATTACTGCCCGCCTTTCTGCTGGACGAGGTACGCGCTTTGCCACGGTTGCCGAGTTATTCCAGGGCACGCAATCCGGCAGCAGCATTGTGTTGAATGATCCTGATTTGCGCCCAGAAAAATCCGATGCCATTGAATTGATGCTGGAAAAACGCTACCGCAATGCCAGTCTGCGGGTATCCCTTTTTCAGGACAGCATACGCGATACCATCTGGAGTCAGACCAATACGGCTGTTTTCCCTAGCATCACCAATGTACAAAACGTAGGGCTGGTACGTACACGTGGTATTGAACTGGCTGGCGACATTGACAACCTGCTCATTAACGGCCTGAATCTGGATGGAAATCTGGCCTTGAATGATTCTAAAATCATCGAGAACGATAATTTCATGGCTTCAGTGGGCAAGACCTGGGTACGCATACCTCGTATCCGTGGTTCAGTCACACTGAGTTACGCGCCAAGCAGTAGCTGGAGTGTGGCGGGTAGCTACCGTTATGCCGGGCGTCAATACAATGACATGCTGAATCTGGATACCAATCCAGACACCTACGGAGGCTTGTCGCGTGTCAAGCAGCTCGATCTGCGTGTCTTGTTCAAGCCAGTCAAAGGTCTGGAGTTGGCGGGAGGAATAGACAATGTAATGGATTACCGGGCGTATCAATCTCACCCTTTGCCTGGACGTAATCTGTTTGCAGAAGTGCGTTACCAATACTAAATAGCAATCAACAGATAGGCGGAACAGTTGCGTCCGCCTACTTCTTCTTAAGAATTCTGGAGTGACAAAATGAGTAACCTGGATATCCAGCATGCCAACAAAAGCGCTTTATTACACAGAGTCTTTTGGCGCTTGCACTTTTGGTCCGGCTTGCTGACTGCACCTATCGTCTTGTTTGCGGCGCTGACTGGCATCCTGTACATTTTTACACCGCAGATCGAAGCATGGAAACATGCCGAGCTGGATAAAGTTGCGCAAATCAGGGCTGCTTTGCCACTTGATCAGCAAGTTGATGCGGCAATGACAGCCTTTCCGGGCAAGCAAATCAAATCCATCGTCCCCGCTTATGTTGAAGGCGAAACCACACAAGTGATCTTTGGCGAACAAAGACAGCGCGAAAAAAAAACTGCCAATACAGAGAATAGTAAGCCGAATGGGTATGAAGAACACCAGGGACATCAGATGCCTGAAGCTTCAAAAGCTGCCAAGGTCGAGGGTATTGAGCATAGCGCCGGTTCGGAAAACCTGATTGTTTATGTGGATCCTGGTACTGCCAGAATACAGGGAAGTATTCTGGAATCAGGACGCTTCCGTAATTGGGCACGCAAACTGCACTCCAATATGCTGCAAGGGGATGGCTGGCGCTGGATCATAGAACTGGGAGCCAGCTGGATGCTCATGATGATGATCACTGGTATATATCTGTGGTGGCCACGTGGAAAAGCTAGCTGGCGCAGCGTGTTGCAATACAGTGGCAATAATCGCCGGGTTACCTGGCGCTACCTGCATAGCATGTTAAGTATCGTCTTGGGCTTAGTCACTCTGATTATTTTGCTAACCGGCCTGACCTGGGCTAAATATGCAGGGGAAAACTTCCGCATAGTGCAGAATGCGGCTGCACAAAATACACCGAGAGCACCGAAAGACTTAAAGTCCGTTGTTGCTATCAATGGTAACTCGGCACTGAGCATACAAGCGGTATATCAACAAGCAAAAAATCAGGCATCTGATGTACAGATGCAATTGACACCGCCAAAGTCTGAAAGCGGTGTATGGAAGATAGACAATTATGATCGCAGCCAGCCTGGCAAACGCTTTCAGTTGATTTTGGATGCTTACAGCGGCAATACCTTGTTCCAGTCTGGCTGGGAGCAGATGCCAGTCCTGTCCCGCGCTACTGCTGTTGGCATTCCATTTCATCGTGGTGAATTTGGCTTGTGGAATCAGGCACTACTGGTGTTGGTGGGTTTAAACGTGATTTTTTCTGTTGTGTCAGGCTATGTCATGTGGTTGCAACGCCGCAAAGCTGGGTCGCTTTCTGCGCCGAAACTGGAGAGTAAGCATATGCGTGTTATTTCCTGGTGGATGTGGGTGATCACACTGGCTTTGGGAGTGGCCATGCCAGTGTTTGGAATCAGTCTTTTGATACTGCTACTTATGGAAGTAACTTATCTCTACTTCCAAATAAACTAATTTGCATCACGTTTATTAAAGAATAACCTCGGGGAAAGCACAATTCGTTAAGATCAATGCTACCGGGTCCAGCAAAAAAACTGTCAATTTCCTGGTGGTACACGTCAACAACAAGTAATTATTTATCCCTTTTTTCGGATGAAATTTCCCGCTTGAATACGTTACTGAAAGATTGACAAAAACTCGGAAATTTCGCCCAAAAAAAAGAAAATTTTTACGAAATTTTTACGTGAAATGGCGTATCGTCACCACAATTCGACTCCGCAGAAACTTGCATACAGCATGCCAGTTGACTCGGGGGAGTTGTGGAGCTGGGGGCGTTGCCGATATTCCCAGTCTGTTATCTGTCGATTTTGTTTGCACATGAATTCATTTTCGAAATATCTCTACCCTGAAAACATCCTGTTGAATTTGTGCGTGGAAGACAAGACTCAGGCGCTGGTGCATATTGCAGCACTATTGGAAAAGCAGCATCAAATTGACCGTGGGCTAATTTGGGGAAGTCTTTGTGCGCGTGAAAAATTAGGATCGACGGCACTGGGCAAAGGCGTCGCGCTACCACATGCCCAAATCAGCGCACTGCATCACCCAATGATGGTCTATGCTAGCCTTGCCACACCCATTGATTTCGACAGCCCTGACGGATTACTTGTGACAGAATTATTTGTCCTGCTTTTTCCGAAAGAAAGGATGGACGAACATTTGCAATTACTTGCCGATGTTGCCGGTTTTGTCTGCGATTTACCATCCAGAAAACGGCTCTGCGCAGCCAAGGATATCGAATCTGTTTTGGAGAATTTTGCATCCTGGAGTATTGCGCCAGTATCGACCTGATTGCGGTGATCTTTTCCATGCGTAGCAGAGATTTTGTACTGCTGTGTTTGTTGCTTGCCGCAGCTGACTGCATTTTTTGCTCAGGGATGATCTTCCCAGTTTTTAAGTTGCTTATTTGCTTGCGATAACATGGAATCAGCATGCGTCAGTCAAGGTCCGACGCCGTTCTGGCTCCTTTTCTGGGAGCAATATCACCGCTGCTCTAGCGCATGTAGTTTGGCCAAAAGACAGCCCACCATAGCACCTTCAAACCTCCTTTAACGTCGATATGGCGCAGGTCTGGGGAGGGGAAGGGGATCTTTCTCACCCGCATGACAAGCAATCCTATATTGAGCCAGACAATAACTGCAAGCTCTGTGCAAGTATCAAACGCATAATCAAATAACATAGGCAGTACAAGTACGATGCCATACGCAATCACCATCGCAGACATGTGGCAAATGATGTGTTGAAGTTTCATGGTTGCTTACTCATTCAAAATTACGTCTGGCTCGGTCAATATCATTGTGCTGACTCGGCCTTCATTTTTTCAGAGAGCAAGCGTATCAGTGTAGCCCTAAAAATTTCGTAAAAACCACAGCAATGGGCGTATCCGAACTATAAAGAATTTAACTGTCTGCTTGCAAAACCAGGCGGATGTAAATTTGAATATGTAATTTAATTTCTACGGAGTCCTTCTGATGACGTACCGCATTAGCTGTCGAAGTTGAGGCAAAAATCAACGATGGCGACAAGCTTATAGAGGAATTTAATAAAGCGACCAATCATGGAAGAAAATCCGAAATATGGATAGTCCTGCCTGCTAATGCAAAATAAGTTCTCGAAATAATTGACTGCTTCAAGAAATCTTGGCTAGTCAAATTTCACGCAAATTGAAGGGCTTTCTTTGCATTTTCTAAAGAGTGGCTGTTATATATCTGCAGCCTGTTCCGTAATTCTTATGTTTGATCTACTAAATTTTGCATCCTGTCGCATAGCAATTGCACAAACCGAAGTTGCTTGGCAAAGTAACCGAAGATCAGTTCGAAACTTAGGTATCGCAATTATTTCTAAGCTAGCTCAATGTGCGTGATAGTTGCCATTGCGTACAATTTGTACTTGCTTAATATGCATCTCTTATTGCTTCCATGAGAGGTCTGGTGACTGTTCGAGACTTTATTGATCCGTTCAAGGGTTTATTAGAACCTGGCAAGAGTGTTTATCTTGACGCTGAACTGGGCGCGGACTATATTACTGACTCAAAAGTAAGTTAATTGAGTTGTTATTATTATGTTATGCCATTTGAAGCCCAAGTGGGAGCGCCGCAAGGATGCTCGTCCACAAGAATTACTCGCTGCTGCCCTCGATTTGTTTGTTGAGCGCGGCTTTGCCGCTACACGTCTGGATGATGTGGCACGGGCTGCCGGCGTCTCCAAAGGCACCTTGTACCTGTACTTTTCCAGTAAGGAAGAGTTGTTCAAGGCAGTGGTAAGGGAAAGCATCGTCCCCTTGCTGGGCGAAGCGGAAGGTGTGATTGACCAGTTTGAAGGCAGCAGTGAAGAACTGTTCCGTCTGGTCATGAGTACCTGGTGGAACAGCATAGGTAATACCAAATTGTCAGGCTTACCCAAGCTGATGATGGCAGAAGCGGGGAATTTCCCTGAGCTTGCGAGATTTTACCAGGAAGAGGTCATTAACCGCGGTGAAAACCTGGTCATGACCATGCTCAAACGTGGCTTGGCACGCGGCGAAATACGCAATGTGGACGTGGAGATAGATGCCAGGTTATTGATAGCCCCCATGATCATGATGATGATCTGGAAGCATTCACAAGGAGTGTGCAATATAGAGCCGGATAAACTCGACACCTATATTGAGCACTATATAGACATGGCTTTACATAGTTTGTTGTTAAAAAATAGTTGATGAAATGAGTTTTACCAACTGAATTACATGCGTTGCTTGACCCTCACATAGTGTCAGGCTTTAAAGTCAGGGTTTTTTACGACCTGGATAGTTTATTTACCATCTTAGCCCAGGCCATGAAACCTTTACTTTTTGGAAAACAAGCATGTTAAAACGCAAGACTTTCTGGATCATTGCCGTTGTGCTGCTAGTAGCGGCGGGCATGGTGCTGATGAAGAAAAAATCTCAGGGTAATGTCGTGCCCGCTTCGGCAAGTGTTGCTGCCGTGAGCACGCAAGCATCACCGGCTGTGCTGGAATTTTTGCCTGCTGATATCGTCGAAGTTGGCAATTCTGAAGTCAGAAAACTGCTGGCCTTGTCCGGTGCCTTGCGTGCCGTTAACCAGGCTGCTGTCAAAGCCAAAGTGGCAGGCGATATTACTGAAGTGCTGGTGCGTGAAGGCGAAGCCGTTCAGGCTGGTCAGGTACTGATCAAGATGGACAGCAGTGATTACCTGGCGCGGCAAGAGCAGGCCAAAGGTGCTTTGGCCGCTGCCCAGGGGCAAATGGAAATAGCCCGTCTCGCACGCGATAATAACAAGGCCTTGCTGGAGAAAAGCTTCATTTCCAAGAATGCCTATGACAATACCAATAATCAATATGCCATTGCCCTGGCCAACGTAGACAGCGCCAAAGGCGCACTGGCCGTGGCGCAAAAAGCGCTGGCAGATACCGTCATACGTGCCCCCATCTCAGGCATGATAAGCAACCGCATGGTGCAACCGGGCGAAAAAATTTCCCCGGATAACCGCTTGCTCGATGTAGTCGATTTGCGCATGCTGGAAATGGAAGCGCCAGTACCAACGCAGGATATTGCCAGCATCAAAATTGGCCAGACTGTACAATTGAAAATAGAAGGCGTGCCAGCGACAGTTGATGGCAAGGTAGTGCGCATCAATCCGGCCACAACGGCAGGTTCACGCTCCATCATGACCTATGTCCAGGTCGCCAATCCCGATACCATTTTGCGTGCAGGTATGTTTGGCGAGGCGCAACTGGTGGTCGATAAAAAATCAGAAGTACTGAGCGTGCCAGAAACAGCCATACAGTATGAAGGCGAACAAGCTTTTGTGTATGCGATAGAAAATAATGTCTTGCAACAAAAACCGGTCAAGCTGGGTCTGCGTGGCGAAAGCCAGGGCAAGCCGGTAGTTGAGGTGCTGTCTGGCCTGGCACCACAAGCCAGGGTAGTCAAAGCCAATCTGGGTCGCCTGCGTGCAGGCGTGGCCGTGAAGCTGATTATCACGACAACGACGACAACCACGACAGGCAAGGTGTAATCATGTGGTTCACACGTATCAGCATAGGCAATCCAGTGCTGGCGACCATGATGATGGTGGCCTTTGTGGTGTTGGGTTTGTTCTCTTACAAGCGTTTGCGGGTTGACCAGTTCCCCGATATTACTTTCCCGGTCGTGGTGATCCAGACTGATTATCCAGGTGCCGCACCTGAGACCATAGAGTCAGACATTACCCGCAAGGTTGAAGAAACTGTCAATACCATCAACGGTATCAGTGCTTTGACTTCGCGCTCTTACGAAGGTACTTCTGTCGTCATCATGGAGTTTGACCTGACGGTCGACCCTGCGCAGGCAGCGCAGGACGTGCGTGAAAAAGTCGCCCTGATCAAGGCAGGCTTTCGCAAGGAAGTCAAAGAGCCAAGGGTGACGCGTTATGACCCTTCTGATAAGCCTATTTTCTCGGTCTCGGTCACGAATGACGACAAGATCAAGAAGCGTGACTTCCGTGAACTGACCACTATCGGTGACCAGTTGGTGAAAAAGCGTCTGGAAAATGTACGTGGTGTGGGTTCAGTTACCCTGGTTGGTGGTGTCAAACGTGAGATCAAGATTTATCTCAAGCCTGGTGAAATGGAATCGCTGGGTCTGGGTGTCGATCAGGTCATCAATGCCTTGCGTAATGAAAACCAGGAATTGCCTACCGGTGCCATCCGTGCACTCGATAATGAAAAAGTCGTGCAGATACAGGGCCGTATCAAGAACCCGCAAGACTTTGCCCGCATCATCGTTGCTCGTCGTGGCGGCCAGCCTGTCATGCTGTCGCAAGTCGCCACTGTGGTGGATGGACAGGAAGAACAAGAGAGCCTGGCTCTGTACAACGGCCAGCGCACCGTGGCACTGGATATTTTGAAGGCGCAGGGGCAGAACACGATTGAGGTTGCGAATGGCCTGACCGATGCATTGAAGGCGCTGGAACCGCAATTGCAGGCGCAATATCCCGGTGTCAAAGTACAAGTCATCAAGGATGGTTCGCGCCAGATACGCGTAGGTGTAGAGAATGTGCGTCGCACCCTTATCGAAGGTGCAGCACTGACCATCCTGATCGTCTTCCTGTTCCTGAATTCGTGGCGCTCAACGGTCATCACTGGCCTGACTTTGCCGGTGGCCTTGATAGGTACCTTCCTGTTCATGGACATGTTTGGCTTTACCATCAATATGATCACCCTGATGGCCTTGTCGCTGTGCGTGGGTTTGCTGATTGATGATGCCATCGTCGTGCGTGAAAACATCGTCCGTCATGCGGGCATGAAGGTGAATGGCAAGTTCAAGGATCACCATACGGCAGCGCTGGAGGGTACGGCGGAGATAGGTTTGGCAGTTTTAGCGACGACCTTTTCTATCGTCGCGGTGTTCTTGCCCGTGGGTTTCATGGGCGGCATTATCGGTCGCTTCTTCCATCAGTTTGGTATTACCGTTACCGCCGCTGTGTTGATTTCCATGTTTGTGTCTTTTACGCTGGATCCTATGCTGTCATCCATCTGGCCAGACCCGGATGCTCACGGTCATCCGACCGTCGATGAAAAGGGCAAGTCCATTCGCAAAGGCTGGTATGCGAATAGCATAGGCCGAGTGCTGGAGCAGTTTGAGCGTGGCGTGCAATGGTTTTCGCGCGGCTATCAGGTGATGTTGCGCTGGTCGCTCAAGCACCGCATCAAGACCTTGCTGATTGCCGCACTGACTTTTTTCCTCGGACTGGCAATTCCGGGTACAGGCTTGATAGGTTCAGAATTTGTACCGCAGGCTGATTATTCTGAAACAGGTGTCAATTACTATACGCCAGTGGGTTCATCGCTGGAGCTGACTGAGACCAAGGTGCATCAGGTAGAGGCGGTCGTGAAGGAATTCCCTGAAGTGCTGGATACCTATAGCACGGTCAATACCGGTTCGGCACAGGGTAAGAATTATGTGACCACCTTTATCCGTCTTGTTCCTCGCAAGGACAGGGCCAGGACTACCAGCCAGATGTCAGTACCACTGCGCACCCGCCTGAGCCAGATAGCTGGTATCACGGTCACGCATATCGGTGCACTGGATGGCGTTGGTGGCGATAACAAGAACCTGCGTTTCAGTCTACAGGGCAGTGATCTCGGTGAACTGGCGAAATTGTCCGAGCAGGTGCAGGACAAATTGCGCGCTATTCCTGGACTGGTCGATCTGGATTCCAGCCTCAAGGCACAAAAGCCGACCATCTCGGTGCAACCGCGCCGTGATATCGCTGCTGACCTGGGGGTAGGAGTGGCCCAGATAGGTGGTGCCTTGCGGCCTTTGCTGGCAGGTGAAATTGCCACGACCTGGCGTGCACCGGATGATGAAAACTATGATGTCACCGTGCGCCTGTCGCCAAATGACAGAAATAACCCTGAGGATTTGTCGCGCCTGATGCTCAGCAGCACGCAAACCAACGCAGACGGTTCACCAAAAATGGTGCCTTTGCGCCAGGTAGCAGACATCAAGCCATCGACAGGTGCCAACCAGATCAACCGTCGTGACCTGAACCGCGAAGTGGAGCTGTCTGCCAATGTGGTGGGCCGTTCTGCCGGTGAAGTCAGTGCCGAAGTCAAAAAAGTGCTGGATGGCATGCAATGGCAACCGGGCTATCGCTACAAGATGGGTGGTGCCACCAAGAACATGACTGAGTCTTTTGGGTATGCCTTGTCAGCCCTGGCCCTGGCAGTGATTTTCATTTATATGATTTTGGCATCACAATTCGCCAGCTTCCTGCAACCGATAGCCATCATGTCGGCCCTGCCCATGACTTTGATTGGTGTTTTCCTGGCTTTGATGTTCTTCCGCTCTACGCTGAACATGTTTTCCATCATCGGTTTCATCATGTTGATGGGATTAGTTACCAAGAATGCTATTTTGCTGGTAGATTTTGCTAATCAGGCAAGAAAAGAAGGCATGAACCGCATGGAAGCCCTGCTGGAAGCTGCTCATGTGCGCTTGCGCCCCATCCTGATGACGACGCTGGCGATGGTGTTTGGCATGGTGCCACTGGCATTTGCCCTGTCTGAAGGTTCTGAGCAGCGCGCACCCATGGGGCAGGCTGTGATAGGCGGGATTATCACTTCGTCATTGCTGACTTTGGTCGTAGTTCCTGTGATTTATACCTATCTGGATGATTTAGGGCTGTGGATTACGCAAAAATGGCGCGGTAATCGTCAAACTGTCCAAGCGCTTTGATAAAATGCCGTTTCCATCAATTTTGCAATCGAGTATAGAAATGAATATCGAAAAAGCACGCTTCAACATGATAGAGCAACAAATCCGCCCCTGGAATGTGCTGAACCAGGAAGTGCTGGATATGCTGATTGTGGTTAAACGCGAAGATTATTTCCCGGCAGAACAAAAAAGCCTGGCTTTCTTTGATACAGAATTGCCTTTGCCTGATGGCAGCAAGGCCATGACGCCGAAGCTGGAAGCACGCATCCTGCAAGAACTGGTGTTGAAGAAACAGGAAAATGTCTTGCTGATCGGTGCAGGCACAGGTTATCTGGCGGCATTGCTGGCTTACCGTGGCCGTCACGTAACCGTGCTGGAATCTTCCAAGGTCTTGCATGAACTGGCGACCAATAATTTGCACCGCAATCATGTCAGTAATGTTGATGTTGTTCTGGCAGATGCTTTCAGCGATAAAAACACGGGTGCCTACGATGCCATCGTCATCGCTGGTGGGCTGGAACAATTGCCTGAACATCTGCAACAGCAATTGAATGTCGGTGGCCGTTTGCTGGCATTCGTTGGTCAGTTACCTGCGATGACAGCACAGTTATTCACGCGCACTTCTGCAACTGCAGTAAGTAAACAAAACTTGTTTGAAACCGTGGTGGAAGCTGCCGCAGGTGCCAAACCAGTTTCACATTTCAGCCTGTAATCCTGAAAAGAAAACAGAGGACATGGCATGGAAAATATTACTGCAACTGAATTGGCACAATGGTTAAACGATAGTAGTAAAAAAGCCCCGGTTTTACTCGATGTGCGGGAACCTTGGGAGTATGAAACTTGTCATATCCCCGGTGTGCAATTGATGCCCATGCAGACAGTGCCAGTTCGCTTTCATGAACTGGAACCGGATGACGTGATTGTCTGTATTTGCCATCACGGCGGGCGCAGTATGCAGGTAGCAAATTTTTTAGAGCGTCAGGGCTATACCCAAACAATTAATCTGACTGGTGGTGTGCATGCATGGGCACAACAAGTCGATACGGGTATGCCCACTTATTAATTTACTTTTTTTCGGAGCCTTACATGCGTAATCCTATTCTTGCCACACTGCTGGCCTCAGCCTTCTTGACGATGAATGCAAATGCGACTGATTTGCTGCAAATATACAAGGATGCTTTGGCAAATGATGCGCAGTATGCAAGTGCCCGCGCCGCCCTGACTGCTGGTCAGGAAAAACCTGTGCAAGGCCGCGCCGGTCTGTTACCAGGTATCGCTCTGAAAGGCAGTGATGGCAAGGCGCGTACAGAAGCCGAGAATGATGTAGTCAGTGGCAGCCGTACCTTTACCGGTGTCACGAATACCTGGACGTTGGGATTGTCGCAACCCCTGTTCAACTGGGGCAACTGGCAGGTTTATGAACAAAGTAAATTATCTTTGTTGATCAGCCAGGCGCAATTTGAGCAGGCTAAACAGGATCTGATCATCCGTGTTGGACAGGCATATTTTGATGTACTGGCTGCGCAAGATACGCTGGAAACCCTGCGCGCACAAAAGAGCGCGATTTCTGAACAACTGGCTTCCGCCAAGCGTAATTTTGAAGTTGGTACATCGACGATTACCGATACCCATGAAGCGCAGGCTCGTTACGATCTGGTGACTGCGCAGGAGTATGCCGGTCAAAGTGATTTGCAGGTCAAGCGCGCAGCTTTGCAGCAAATCATCGCCAAGGAAGCGGGTGAACTGGCACAGCTAAGGGCTGGCGTTAAACTCAATGCTCCGCAACCCGCAGTAGTGGATGAATGGGTCAATTCTGCTGAAAAGCAAAATTTCAATGTCGTGGCTTCGCAGGTCAATGTCGAGGTTGCCAAGCGTGAAATTGAAAGAAACCGCGCTGGTCATTACCCTACTGTTGATCTGGTTGCCAGTACTGGACGCACTTCCAATGCAGGTGCGACAAATCCTAGCGCGCCTGGTGTTAACAAGACTACGCAAATTGGCGTGCAATGGAATATCCCTATTTTCTCAGGTTTTGCTGTCGACAGCCGTGTGAAAGAAGCGATAGCCTTGCAAGAAAAAGCGCGCAATGATTTTGAAACTACCCGCCGTGCAGCAGCTCAAGGTGCGCGCCAGGCCTTTGTTGGAGTAACTTCCGGTCTGGCCCAGGTCAAGGCCTATGAAGCGGCTGAAATCTCCAGCCAGTCAGCTCTGGAATCCAACAAGCTTGGTTATCAGGTTGGTGTACGTATCAATATTGACGTACTGAATGCGCAACAACAGTTATACACAACGCGTCAGACACTGGCGAAAGCGCGTTATGACACTATCCTCAATGGTCTGCGTTTGAAATCAGCCGCGGGCACACTGAAGGAAGAAGATCTGGCAGAAGTGAATGCCTTGTTGCAGCACTAAGTTGTTCACTGGTATTCAGATGTAAAACAAAAACAAAAAACTCGCTAAAGGCGAGTTTTTGTTTTTGGGGGACTGCAGTTGATACCAAAAATATTTGGCATGCAAAAATAAACTGAATAAATTATTTATATGAATTAGGTATTCAAGTTCCTAGCTGTTTGCCAATTTCGCGGTAACTGCTGTTTTTTTCATTGAGCCATTGCTCAGTCAAATGGCGATTGTCGCGTTGCCAGGGTTGAAAGCCGGGTTTGAAATACGCAAGCAAATGCGGCAATGAAAACCACACCAGGCCGCGCGGGCGAAAACAATATTTCAGTGCCAGCCACCAGGTCCTGGGTCTGAATAGTTCGCCATCGCGATACAGGCAATGCATGGTTTGTATCGTCGTGTCGATATTGAATAGCATGATTACATACACAAACCAGGCAATGCGTTGCAGATAGCCGCCACCTATTGCATGATAGGTGTCGTAGACCACGGATTTATGCTCGGTCTCTTCTATGGAGTGCCAGGTCCATAAAGTTTTCAGAGGCTCTTCTGCATCGCCTATCCAGCAAGGTTCATTCAGGGCACCATCGGAAAAAATCGCCGTAATATGCTCATACGCCATGGTGATGGCGAGATTGCTTTTAATCCCCAGACCGGCGGCACTGCGTATGCGCCATTTGACAAAGGGTTCAATAAAATAGCTCAGGCCCTGGGTGTTCAGATGCTGATTGTATTGTGCATGAATATGCCGGTGACTGGCCTCCTGGCCTATGAAACCCTTGATGTCTTGTTTCAGTTGTTCATCATGGAGCAGAGGCAGGGCTGCCTTGACACTATCAATAAAATATTGTTCACCCAGAGGAAAGCTGAAAGACTGTGCATTGAATAATTGCGTGCGAAAGGCATCACCGCCCAGCCAGTGACGTGAAAATCCTTTGGACAAATCAATCTTTAACTGGCGTACCGTAATTGGCTGGCGCAGGCTGGCATTTTCTTCTGGTGTAGTCATCGCATTTCCCATTGTGGTGATGGAAAACAGTCTACTTATCGCACCAGGATATTGCTTGTATCAAGCCGTCGAATTTGTACCGACCCGTCAATCTATCAATAAAAAAAGTTTATTGAAATCTTCTTCCGGCATCAGATAAATCCAGTAAGCCGGGTCACGGCCACTGATTTTTTGCCGCAGATGTGCAGGCGGAATACCAGCCAGCTCTACATATTCGCGGTGCATATGCGCCTGGTCGTAGTAACCGGTATCCTGAGCAATCTGGGTCAGGTCTCCCCAACTGACATCTGGATTGATGATGGCAGGCAGGGAAAAACCAAACCTGACGATGCGCCTGACATCGCGCAGGGTGACGCCAAAATTTTCCCTTACACGACGCTCCAGTTGTCTTTGCCCTATGCCAAAGTGCTCGGACAATTGCAGCAAAGGGAAGAAAATTTTCTTGTGCGCAGCCAGAAACGCCGCACCTATGCTGCTTCTGGGGCGGGTATCGAGCACATCCAGCAAAAATTCCTGGAACAGGGTGACGATGGCTGTCGTGTCATGCAGTCCATCTAAAGCATGCAAAAACTGCTGTAGCCGTTCAGCACTGGCCAGTTTGTCAAAGGGCAAGGCATTGCCAGCAATCTCTGCAACATTGATGCCTGTGGCTTGTTGCAACATGCCAGGACGAAAGCAGACAGAGACTGAAAGTGTGCCGGGTTGGTAACGCACATGCGCTGGTTCCATCATAGGCCCGCGTAAAAAGAAACGCTCTGCGACCATTTCGCTTTGGTCAGCATGTATCACCGTAGCACCGCCTTTGGCGAACAGCATGATGGAGGGGCATAAAGTGGCAGGCAAAAATACCTCGCAATCATCCAGCTCTACTGTCATGACATACATGAGCAATGGGGATAACCTGGGATGAGAGGGGAAAACCTGATAATTGATTGGTGTCTGCAAAATAGGGCTGGTGTTGACTAGATAGTGGCGAACGTCCCGGCACTATTGTACCCAATGCTGGCTGAAAAATATCATCAGCCAGCACCAAACCCATCTACAGTATTTACATTTTATACAGTAGCTGGATATAGAAATTGCGTTTTGGCAGCGGTATGTCATTGGTAATGCTGCCAGGCGCAAAGCTGGGTTCACGCGCGTCGACATTCATCAGGTTGCGGATACTGCCGGATACTTCCCAGGCACCGGCATTGGTGCGCAGGCTGAGATCAATCAATTTGTAATCTGCCACTGGTGGACGCAGGTCACCGAAGGTGCGTTTGCGTCCTGCCACCCAGTTGAATTGCGGGCTCAATAACCAGTCTTGCGCAAATTGCCAGTCAGCGCGGGCAAATACATGGTGATGCGGCGCATATCCAGCATCCTGATTGGTGACCTGGTCAGTATTGACCTGATAGCTGTAGTTGCCACTCAGGCGTAACTGGCGGCTGGCCTGCCAGTTCAATTCAGTTTCCATGCCATGCCCTTCCTGGCTATTGGTATTGGCATAGGAGCTGCCTGTGCCTTTGATCGCATTGGGCACGGTACGTATCAGGTTTTTCATCCTGAACTGAAAAATATTGAATTTTGCCTGCAGGTCATGGCGTGCTTGCCAGATCAGGGCGGCTTCCAGGGTCTTGATGCTTTCGGGTTGTATGGACGGGTTGCCGCGTTGTGCAGGATTATTGATACTGTAAAGCTCGTTAAAAGACGGCGCACGGAAAGCCTGGCCATACAGGAGCTTGGCAGTCAGGTTATACGCCGCTTCCCACACCAGCGCTATACGCGGGTTGGTGGTGCTGCCGACATCAGAAAAATTATCATGCCGGATACCAGCAGTCAGATTCCAGTCGGGCGCGAATTGCCATTCATCCTGAGCATACACATAATCTACCTTACGGCGGTGCGGCTCCAGAAATGCCAACGCACCCGTGTAAGTTTGTACCGCACCCGCTGGTTGTGGCAAGCCTGCCGGAGTGATCAGAAAATTCTTGAATTCATAGGTGTCGTACATGTTGAGGTCATCATGCCCGATAC
The DNA here is from genome assembly GCF_003201815.1 of Undibacterium pigrum. Classification (GTDB taxonomy): domain Bacteria; phylum Pseudomonadota; class Gammaproteobacteria; order Burkholderiales; family Burkholderiaceae_D; genus Undibacterium; species Undibacterium pigrum. The sequence continues at coordinate 26,916 of NZ_QJKB01000003.1, read as the reverse complement.
CGACACGTAGCTGGTGGTCACGCCAGCCTGTATATACGGCATAGGCAGAAGCCCGTAATTGCCGCTCTGAAGTATTGGGCGCGCCTATGATCCCATCCGGGAAATTACCAGTTGGGAAAGTAACCCCCGCAGGATACAAAACCAGAGGTGAGGGCAAGCGTTGCAGGTATTGCGAATAACTCATATTGAAACCCAGACACCAGTCTTGGCCGATATGATTATCGCTCCAGGACAAATCTGATGTGAGGCGCTGGCTTTTTAGTTTACCGCTGGGGTCAAGTGCCGAAGAAGTACCTGTCCCGGTACCTATGTTATCGCGCAGGATAAAATTGCTGCGCCAGCGCCATTTCTCATAACTGAGATCAAGGAAGGCATCAACAGCGTCATGGCCATTATTCGCAGGGCCAGGTGCCAGGCTGGCATGTGTGCCAAAGACACGGTCCAGCCCGGTCTGTGCGTCAGCAGTGATGATCTCTGCATGGCCCGCGGTTTTGCCAGCACGGAAATAAGCAGCAACATCCACGCTGCCTAGCTTGCCACCATGCTGTATCCAGGCATCGCGCGTTGAAAACGAACCTGCGCTGATACCAAATTCTGTGCCCCGTATCTCTGCCGATGTTTTGGTGATGATATTGATGACGCCACTATAGGCATCTGCACCATATAAAGCCGAGCCTGGTCCGCGTATGATTTCTATGCGGGAGATGTGCTGCAAGGGGTAGCTCCCCCACAGGCGCGACCTGTTTCCGGTCAGCAGCACCGTCATAGGCACGCCGTTTTGCAATACCAGAATTTGCGAATTGAGTTCATTGATAATGCCGCGCAATACATAGGCCGCAAAATTGTTGGCGCCAATTTTTTCTGCATGCATGCCAGCCACGGTTTCCATTACCTGGTCAAGGTCAGTTGCACCCATGGCGCGGATGTCTGCAGCTGTGATGACGCTGGTGACGGCTGGTGCCAGCCGCAATGATTTCTGGCTGCCAGTGGCAATGCTGACAGTCAGTTTGTCGCCATAGATGGCTTTCAGGTCATCGTCTTCTTCGATGTCTGCGGCAGCATGCGCTGTAAGTGACAAAGACAAAAGTATGGCAGTCAGCATGGCTGTGTGTGGCGGCAAATACATCTTTACTCCCGGGGCAGACATGGCTTTAACACAGCCATCATAAATCTGCCTTGAGCCACTGTCACTTGTTTCTGTGCCTTAATGGCGAAAGTAGCCATGCTTAACAAATCCCTGCCATGCAATGTGGCGGGAATGTCGCATTTTTTCCGCGGGTTTTTGTGAAATTACATTTTATACATGACTTGCAGGTAGATGGCCCTGGGAGCCATAGGCAAATCATTCGGGATGGCCAGACCGGGTGCGATACTGGGTTCGCGGATGTCAGCGTTGAAGAGATTCCTGACCGTTGCAGTCCATTCCCATCTACCGCGTTCACGTTGCGAGCGCAGGCTCACATCAACGCTGGTGTAATCGGCGATAGCCGGGCGCGTATCACCGGCAGCGCGGCGACGGTCTGCCACACGGTTTACTTGTGGGCTCAGAGACCAGCCCGGATTGATTTGCCAGTCCACCCGTGCAAACAAATGATGGTGAGGTGCATAGCCAGCATCTGCCTGTGTGCTTTCATCAACAGAACGCTGGTAGGAATAATTGGCGAGGACTCTCAAATCTTTTCTGACACTCCATTGCAACTCTGCCTCAAGTCCGCGACCATTTTGATTGCCCGTATTGAAGTAGGTGGCGCCTGTTCCCGGCATGGAGTTGGCAACTGCACGAATAATATCTTGCATGTTGTAGCGGAATGCATTCAGGTTCAGCAAGATATCCTGGCTTGCTTGCCATGACAGGGCCAGTTCGGTAGTGGCAATACGCTCAGGTTTCAGTTTGGGATTGCCATTGGCAACTGGGTTGAGGCCATAGGATTCATTGAATGCCGGGGCACGGAAGGCGCGGCCATATAAAAATTTGGCAGTCAGATCATGCCGCGCATCCCACACCAGGGCCAGGCGAGGATTAGTGGTGCCGCTAAAATCAGAATAATGGTCGTGGCGTATGCCTGCCGTTATGGTCCAGTCTTTCGCCAGATTCCATTCATCCTGCAGGTATAGATAATTATTTTTTCTGCGAGTAGGCAAGATATGCGGCTGTATCTGGCTATAGTCCATGACGGGGCCAGTTGGTATAGGTACACCAGCAGGGCTGAGCAAGAAATTCTTGATGGTCTGGGTGCGGTAGAGATTGACATCGTCATGCCCTAATCCCACACGCCATTGATGATCTGTCCAGCCTGAGTAGCTGGCAAAGGCCGACAGGCGGAATTGTCTTTCCCAGCGCGAAGGGCCACCTATCATCCCGTCCGGGAAAATACCGGTAGGCAGCCTGGTCCCAGGTGGCAAGAGTTGCAGGCTGCTTTTTTCAGTATAGTGCAAGAAGTTCAGTGTGCTTCCCAGTATCCAGTCTTTGGCAAAAGTCGTGTCTATCCAGGACAGGTCACTGGTCACTCTTTCTGTCGTGGCACCACCACCAAAATCGAGTGCAGAGGATACTCCAGCACCAGTCTGTACTTCAGATCGCCTCAGCAGACTTGAGCGCCAGCGCCAGTTGCCCGTGCTTAAGTCCAGATTGCCATCTACCGTATCAAAACCCGTATGCACGCTGCCTGGTGCCAGGCTGGCATGGGTGCCAAACAGCTTGTCGTTCCTCGATTGTGCATCGGCAGTCAGCACTTCTTTCTGGCCGTCAGTGGTACCAGTCCGTAAATATGCGGCAAGCTTGAATGGGCCCCAGTGCCCGCCATGCAATACCCAGGCATCACCGGTACGGAAGGAGCCCAGGCCTGCACCAAGAAAAGTGCCAGGAATTTCATCCGCAGTTTTCGTGATGATATTGATCACGCCGGAAAAAGCATCTGCCCCATACAGAGCAGAACCGGGCCCGCGTATCACTTCAATGCGGGATATATTTTCCACTGAGATGCCACGCCACAGCATCTGACCCTTGTCACCCGTATAAGACGTGGTCATGGGTATGCCATTTTGTAATACCAGCAAGTGAGGATTGCTCACCCCTCCGCCACCTATGCCGCGCATGACATAAGCTGGAAAATATAGTATGGCGGCATGGCTCACGTGCATGCCAGGTATGGTTTCCAGCACCTGATCGATATCGGTAAATCCCTGGGCCCGTATGTCTTCTGCAGTAATCACCGATGCTACCGCCGGTGCCCGGCGCAGGCTTTGTGTTTTGCCAGTGGCAATACTGATCATGGATTTATCGCCATAGACCAGCGCCAGCTCATCTTCCTCATTGGCATCTGCAGCAAGGGCCGTGTTACCTAGCAAGGACAATGCAGAACTCAGGATCAACAAGAGACGAAAAGGGAATGACATGGATTGCTTTTATATTTGTTAAGCTCTATCAAAAAGAGCATACATATTCTGTGTTCAGCTTAATCCAGCCGTGCCAGACTATCAAGCAAGACACTGCGGAATTGCAGAAACAAAACGGATTTACAACGACTGTAAAATGTCGTTGAAAAGAAAATCGTCAGTGCTATCATCCCTATTCACATTTGTCTTTTTTTCATGGCTTGAGAAATGATGCTTATCACCATCGTTGTGGCAGCGAGTTTATTAATGTTGGCGGGAATGTACAGTCTTGTCCATAGCCTGTTTTTCTCTCCTTCTGATAAACGCCCCAAAAACTGGAACAAGCTCCTTGTATGGAGTTTATTGGCCGGGCTGGTGCTGGGCCTGGCTTCCTGGCTGGGCACATTCTGGATGCTCCTGCCTTATCCCAATATTGCTGGTGAGGGCTGGTTTGCTGGTTTCCCCTACATGGCTGTGTATATTGACGCTACGAATTATCACTATCAATTCAGTTTTACCCGCACCAGCGTGATCGCCAATGCCGTATTCTGGTTCTTGCTGCCCATGGCTGGTTTGCATGTCTATGGCAGGCACTGGCGTCGCCAGCAGAAAAAGCCAGAGTGAGATTTCGCTTTATCCTCGATTTTCTTGCCTATACTGATGACACCAGTCAAACAGGGAGTAACAAGTGAAAAAACAAATTTTCCCGTTTTCCATGGTGGATGTCTTTGCCAAACAAACACTGGCAGGCAATGGCCTGAGTATTTTTGTGCTCGAACAAACCCTGTCTAGCTATATGATGCAGGCCCTGACCAGGGAAATGCGCCAGTTCGAAAGCATTTTTTTGCAAAAACTGGAAACTCAGGATAAATGGCGCACGCACATCTTCACCATGGAAGAAGAGCTGGGCTTTGCCGGTCATCCCATCATCGGTGCCGCAGCTTGCCTGCACCAACGCTTCCATCCCGAAGCTGAGAAAGCCGAGTTTGAATTTGTTTTGAACGAACGTAGTGTCATTGCCCGCAGCAGGCAAGAGCATGGCAATTTTTTTGCCGAAATGAATCAGGGCAAGGCCAGTTTCAACGAGCCCTTGTCCAGTGCCAGCGCTGAAGTTTTCCTGAAAGCCTTGAATTTGCATGCGCATGATCAGGTCGCGGACCTGCCTTTGCAAGTAGTGTCGACCGGCTTGCCTTATCTGATCGTGCCAGTCCAGCAACACCTGGACAAAGCGCGTATCTCCCATGAAAAATTTGAAGCCTTGCTGGCAGGCGTGGGTGCAAAATTTGTCTACGTACTTGACGTCAACCGCCGCGAAGGACGCACCTGGGACAATGAAGGCAAAGTCGAGGATATCGCCACTGGCAGTGCCGTTGGCCCGGCAGCCGCCTATCTGGTCAGGCATAAGCGTGCTCAGGCTGGCGATACCCAGATTTTTGCCCAGGGTGCCTACGTACATCGCCCCAGCGAATTGCATGTGTACCTGAGTGCGGATGATGAGACCGTACTCGTGCAAGGCCAGGTTTGCATGGTTGCCAAGGGCGAGCTTTACGTTTAATCAATGAGTGTTCTTTTGGCATTGCAAGCATGATCTTCATGCATGGGCGAGCTCCAGCTTTGCAGAGTATGGTGCTGCACTCTCGTTCTCATGTGCAATGCATACTTGCCAAGCCCTTCAAGCCCCATCAGATCCAAATCTATATTTTAAATTGTTGACTCTGCTTTGATCGCTGACGATGGGCCGACGGAGAGAACATTTTCCAGACTGCGTTGACGGGATTTTCTTGCATGTGCAGCTTGCCAATATTTCCCTGTGCCAGACAGTTAGTCTTCGCAAAATCATGGTGTGGGGCATATTCGCGCGCTATTTTCATCATATTGTCTCGTCATTTTGTAAGTAGTTCAATTACACAAAGTAGTCTAACTACATTAATTCATTGTTCTCTTGTGGGGCATTCGCAACACATTTTGGTGCGCTCTCGTGAGAGCCCTATAGTGGTCTTATATGGTGCATGTATTTTCTTTGTAGTTTTTTGTAGTCTCTGTTTGACATTGAATCTAGTTTTAGTACAAAATTCATTTCGGAACGTTGGGTTCTGATTGTCAGGCTGGTGTTGGAGAGCATGGTCTGGCAGCGCGAAAAGTGCAGGTCAAATAATAGTGTGAGGGGACATTACATGAAACAAGCTACGCAAAAGCGTCGGCAGGGCGAAGCTCTGCACCGTTTTTCTTTTAAGTTGAGCCCGGTTGCGGCTGGTTGTGCTGTGCTGATATTTGGCATGACCGACATCGCTACTGCACAAGAGGCTGCTAACAATACCGTGGTCGTGACAGGCATCCGCAAGGGCATAGAAGAAGCCATCTCGATCAAGAAAAATTCCAATTCCATCGTCGAAGCTATTTCTGCAGAAGACATAGGCAAATTGCCTGATGCCAGCGTGGCAGAATCTATCGCCCGCTTGCCTGGCGTGACGGCGCAACGTAGCCGCTCTTCTGGCAAGGCTGCAGATGTCAGCGTGCGTGGTTTGTCTCCCAGCTTCAATGGTTCATTGCTGAATGGTCGCGAACAGGCTTCGACTGGCAATGCCCGCAGCCCCGAGTTTGATCTCTTCCCGGCTGAGCTCATGGGTTCTGTGCTGATCTATAAAACACCAGATGCAGCACTGGTCGGCCAGGGGCTGGCAGCGACTATCGATTTGAATACGCTCAAGCCGCTGGACTTTGGCAAACGTGTGCTGGCAGCCAGCTATCGCAAACAACGCACAGGCGTACAATCAGGCTCCGAAGAGGGCACAGGCGACCGCGCGTCTTTCTCTTATGTAGATCAGTTTGCCAACCGCACTATCGGTATCTCCCTGGGCTTGACCAAGTTCAAGGAAGACGGCGGCGGTCAGCAAAAATTTGATTCCTGGGGCGGCTGGGTGCCAGATGTAGACTACAACGGCACTACGGTGAAAGCACCAGGTGGCTTCAAGGCGGATACTGAAACCAGTAAAAACAACCGCGATGGCGCATCGCTGACCTTGCAATACAAGCCAAATAAAAATTTCAAATCGGCTCTTGATATATTCTATTCTGCCGGTTCTACCAGTCTCAAGAAAACCGGTCTCGAAGGCGCAGTTGCCGGTTCTGCCGGTGGCTATGATCCTAATGGTGTGCTGACCAACGCCACCATCGTCAATGGTGTGGCGACATCCGGTACTTTCAGCAATTACAAGGGCGTAGTACGTAATCATAAAGAAAGTGCTGATGACAAACTGACGTCCCTGGGCTGGAATAATGAATTGAAACTTGATGAGTGGACAGCGGTTGCCGACCTGTCTTATTCGAAAGCCGTCAAGCATAGCAAGCGTTATGAAACCACGGCTGGCCAGCCTGGCGATGCAGCTTCGCTGGGTTCCATTTCCTATACCGGTTTTAATGGCGGTAATTTCTCTGACGTTAAATACACCACCAGTCTGAATTATGCTGACCGCGCAGTTGCCAGATTGACTGACGTCGATGGCTGGGGTGGTGGTCCTAATTCTCCACAGGCAGGTTATGTGGCTTTGCCAGATATCAATGATAAAGTCAGCAGCATACGCCTGAGCGCCAAACGTGATGTGAATTTTGGCCCTATAGTCGCCGCGCAATTTGGCTTTAACTATACAGACCGCGACAAAGCACGTACCGGCCAGGAAGGCCGTCTGGTGGTCAAAGGTGGCGGCGGTTATGCCTCAGCAGCCATGCCTGGCAGTGCCACGGCAATTGCTGGTACAGTAGGCTTGCCAGTTGCTTCGTTCGACCCCGATGGTTCTTTGGGAACGATTTATGAGCTGGCGCGCTGGGTAGATGCCTCCGTGCTGGCCAAAGACTGGACTGTCAGTGAGAAAGTCACGACTGCCTATGCCATGGGTGACCTTGATGGCCAGCTTATGGGTTTGAATTATCGCGGTAACTTTGGCGGCCAGTTCATCCATACCAACCAGCGTTCTTCGGGTAACCAGGTTGACCTGGCCAAGTGCACGGGCATTACCGTAGAAACCTGCCCATTTACTACGGCGAATGGCGGCAAGTCTTATTCTGATTTCCTGCCTAGCCTGAATGTCTCTTTTGATCTGGGTAAAGAACAGTTCTTGCGCGTTGGCATGGCAAAAGTCTTGTCACGTGCGAATATGGATGATCTGCGTGCCAGCCAGGAATTTGGTGTCAAAACCACAGGTCCTTTCCCTATCCTTGGTGGTAGCGGCGGTAACCCGGAACTGAAACCTTTCAGCGCCAAGGCATTTGATCTGTCGTATGAAAAATATTTCGGCAAGAAAGGCTATTTCAGTGTTGCCGGTTTCTATAAGCAACTCGATACCTACATCTACCGTGCACCACGCACTTTCGACTTTAAACCTTTCGTCAGTGCGAATACACCCTTGCCTTTGAGTGGTCCATATAAAGGCTCTACGGTCGGCCTGCTGACCACGCCACAAAATGGTAATGGAGGCAATATCCACGGTTTTGAAGTTGCCCTGAATATCCCATTCTCACTGATCACGCCTGTGCTGGATGGTTTTGGTGTCATGGTCAATCACTCGGATACATCGAGCCAGATTACCCTGCCTGCATTTGGCTTTGGTACTTCCAATGTCAGTGCAGAGACCATACCTTTGCCAGGTTTGTCCAAGCGCGTCAGCAATCTGCGTTTGTACTATGAGAAAAATGGCTTCCAGGTGGCGATTGCAGGTCGCAAGCGTTCTGACTTCCTTGGTCAGATCAGCGACTTCCAGGACAATCAGCAACTGACTTTCATCAAGGGTGAAACCATCGTTGATTTGCAATTGTCGTATGAATTCCAGACGGGTTACCTGAAAGGTTTATCGATACTGGCGCAAGCGAATAACTGGAATAATGCGCCATTCCAGCAATACAACACCGATCCTAGCGTCGTTACTGATAAGATCGTTTATGGCAGGACTTATCTGTTCGGCGTGAACTACAAGTTCTAAAAACAGGTTTTACGTAAGAACATAAAAACCCCCTGTCGTTCTTTGAACTGCAGGGGGTTTTTTATGGAGGGGACAAAATGCAGAATACAACTATAAAAAACATCGTCATCGTCGGTGGTGGTACGGCAGGCTGGATGACCGCAACCGCACTGGCTACCGTATTGGAAGGGCAGTATCAGATACGGGTGGTGGAGTCAGATGAAATTGGTATTGTCGGTGTAGGTGAGGCCACGATACCGATGATACAAAGATTCAATCAGGTCGTCGGTATCGATGAAAATGAATTCCTGCGCGAGACCCAGGGGACGTTCAAGCTGGCGATAGAATTCGTCAACTGGGGCAGACAGGGTGACCGCTACATGCATGGCTTTGGCACAATAGGCCAGGATTTTGGCAGCCTGCGCTTTGACCAGTACTGGCAGCACATGCGCAAGCTGGGCAAGGCTGACAATCTGGCGGCCTATTCCATCACCCGCATGATGGGCAAGGCCAATAAATTCATGCCAGCGCGGCAGGATATGTCTAATTCACCCTTGCACCAAATTGCTCACGCCTATCATTTTGATGCCAGCCTGTATGCGCGTTACCTGCGCAAGATAGCAGAGTCGCGCGGTGCCATGCGTACCGAAGGCAAGATAGTCTCAGTCAGCCAGCGTGAGGCAGATGGTTTTGTCGATGCCATCGTTCTGGAAAATGGTGAGCGCATCGCTGGTGATCTATTCATTGATTGCTCGGGCTTTCGTGGTTTGCTGATAGAGCAGACCTTGCACACCGGTTATGAAGACTGGTCGCACTGGCTGCCTTGCGACCGGGCGCAAGCCGTGCCTTGTGAATCTGCGCCTGAACTGCTGCCCTATACTCGCGCCACTGCCCACCGCGCTGGCTGGCAATGGCGCATCCCTCTGCAACACCGCATAGGTAATGGCCATGTGTATTGCAGCCAGTATGTCAGTGATGATGAGGCGGCGTCGGTATTGTTATCGAATCTCGATGGCAAGCCGCTGGCTGATCCACGAGTCATCAAGTTCAAGACTGGCATGCGGAATAAAACATGGAACAAGAATGTGGTGGCGATAGGCTTGTCCAGCGGCTTTCTCGAGCCACTGGAATCAACCAGCATCCACCTCATACAATCGGCCATTGCACGGCTGATTGATTTCTTCCCTGACCAGAGTTTCAATGCTGTCGATATCGCAGAATACAATCGTCAGTCACGCTTTGAATATGAGCGCATTCGCGACTTTGTGATACTGCATTACAAGCTCAATCAGCGCGATGATTCTGAATTCTGGAAAGCCTGTGCAGCCATGCCAGTGCCAGACAGCCTGCAACATAAAATCGACCTGTTCCGCGCCAGTGGCCGCTTGCTGCGCGTCGACAATGAATTGTTTACCGAGGTGGCCTGGTTGCAGGTTTTTGAGGGGCAAAATTTAATTCCTGAACGTCTTCATCCTCTGGTAAATTTGCAGACCGGAGCGGACACCATGGAATATCTCGATAGTGTGCGTGAGGTAGTGCAGAAATGCGTGGCCATCATGCCAGGACATGCTGCCTACATTGCCCAGCATTGCAAGGCCAGAAGCTGAGTCAATACTGAGTTGGGGAGAGGTGCCACTGTTAGATTTAGCTATTAGTGGCGCATAAAAAATAAACTCAAAAAAATATAAATTATGCATACTGGTATGAGCACTACCGAGATTTTCCTGATCGCGATGTTTGTGATTTTTACGCTGCCTTACCTGATCTGGCGGGTAGGTAAAACTGACTATTATGCACCACTGGTAGTAGTGCAAATTATCACTGGCATTTTGCTGGGGCCTGGTGTTCTTGGTGCGATTTATCCTGACTACTATAAGTTTGTCTTTAATCCCCAGGTGATACAGTCGTTGAACGGCATAGCCTGGTGGGCCGTCATGATTTTTGTCATGATTGCCGGAATAGAACTGGACTTGAAGAAGGCCTGGGAATATCGCCGCGAAAGTACCATCACCGCTGGCCTGGCTTTAGGCATGCCTTTGCTGTTTGGCTGTGTAGCTGGTATGGGTCTGCTCAGTATGGATGGCTGGATGGGAGCCAAGGCTCTGAGCTGGCAATTTGTGCTTGGTGTGGGCATGGCGTGCGCCGTCACTGCCTTGCCCATCCTGATCCTGTTGATGGAAAAACTCGATATTCTGCGTCAGCCCATAGGCCAGCGCATATTACGTTATGCCAGTCTTGACGATATTGCCATCTGGGGCGTGCTGGCGGTGATCTTGCTGGACTGGACCAGGGTGGGGCGGCAAGTTGGTTTCCTGCTACTGTTTGCTGTTACGACCTGGTTATTCCGCAAACTCATGGTCTGGCTGGAAGAGCGCGACCGCTGGTACGTCAGCCTGATCTGGCTGGCAGCCTGTGCTTTTGCGGCTGACTGGGCGGGCCTGCATTATATGGTAGGGGCTTTCCTGGCAGGCGCTGTCATGGATGCACACTGGTTCAACCAGGAAAAAATGGATCTCATGCGCCATCATGTTCTGCTGGCCATCATGCCCGTGTTTTTCCTGAGCACGGGTTTGCGTACCAACTGGGCCATGGGTGGTGTCGCAGTCTTTGTCGTCGCTGCCATACTGTTGTTTGCTTCCGTGACCGGCAAACTCATAGGCATACAAGTGGCAGGCAAGATATTGAAATGGGAAAAAGGCGAGGCATCCATCATAGGCTGGCTATTGCAGACCAAGGCCCTGATCATGATTATCTTCGTCAATATCCTGCTGGATAAAAGCATCATCACCAGTGAAACCTTTACAGCGATGTTGCTGATGGCCGTTGCCAGCACTATGCTGACTGTACCTGTGGTGTATCCGAAATTGCAAAAAATGAAGGAGTTGATCTTCAGGAGTAAATAAGATTTTTTGTGTTGGCGTCTAAAGGTTGGAATGCCCGCTACTTTGTGGAAAGTGGCGGGCATTTTGTTTTTGGTTTGTATGCGTGAAAAGGTCTGGATAATTGCTAAAATTCCTATGAAATCAAGGGTAGTATTGCTACAGTTATTTATTGTTTAAGTAGATTTCCTCTCTTAAATTTCATTTCAAAATTTGATTTTAAATTTCTGTAGTCGCCATAAAAAATTTATGTAGTTTGATTACATTTTGCTGTGGTAGTATTTCAAAATGCGGACATTCTTAGTATGGTGACTTCGTTGGGAAGTCGTTTTCTACCGATAAGTAGTACCGCAACAAGTAGTTCATAATAAATTTGGGGACAAAACACCATGCAAGTATCTGCATACAAACCGCGTCTGTCGTTCTGGCAGTTGTGGAATATGAGTTTCGGTTTCTTTGGCATACAGTTTGGCTTTGCGTTGCAAAACACCAATACCAGCCGCATCTTTTCTACCCTGGGTGCTAACCCTGATGAGCTGGCCCTGTTCTGGCTGGCGGCACCCATCACGGGTTTGCTGGTGCAACCCGTCATTGGCTACCTGAGCGACAATACCTGGCACCCTTTCTGGGGACGTCGCCGTCCTTTCTTTTTCATCGGTGCGGTGCTGGCATCGATTGCCATGTTCCTTATGCCTAATTCCAGCGTCTTGTGGATGGCGATAGCGGTATTGTGGATGATGGACAGCGCCATCAATATTTCCATGGAGCCTTTTCGCGCTTTTGTCGGCGACAAACTCGATGTCTCGCAACAAACCGCGGGCTTTGCCATGCAGACCTTCTTCATCGGTTGTGGTGGTGTGATTGCCTCTTTGTTGCCAACAATCTTTACCGATTACCTCGGTGTCAGCAATGTGCCTGTGAATGGTGCGATCCCTGACACGGTGCGCTACTCCTTTTATTTTGGCGGTGCGATATTTGCCTTGTCTGTCATGTGGACAGTGTTTACCAGCAAGGAGATTCCTCCAGCAGACCTGGAAAAATTCCAACAGGAACGCAAAAATAATCAGGGCATAGGCAAGGCTGTCGGCGAAATCCTCGGTGGCTTTCTCAGGATGCCCAAGACCATGGTGCAACTGGCGCTGGTGCAGTTCTTTACCTGGGTCGCCTTGTTTGCCATGTGGGTGTACACCACGCCCTCGATAGCGCAAACTGTTTTTCATAGTAGTGATGCGCAGTCAGCTGCTTTCCAGGAAGGTGGTAACTGGGTGGGCATCATGTTCGCCGTGTATGGTGGAGTGTCGGCACTTGCTGCTTTCTTGCTGCCCGTGCTGGCGAAGATGACCAGCCGCAAATTTGTGCACATGCTGTGCCTGGTGATAGGTGGTGTCAGCCTCATGAGTATCTTCCTGATCTCATCGAAGCAAATGCTGCTCTTACCCATGGTGGGTGTGGGCATAGCATGGGCCAGTGTGCTGACCATGCCATATGCAATTCTGGCAGGTGCATTGCCCGCGAACCGCATGGGTTATTACATGGGCCTGTTCAACTTCTTCGTGGTGATACCGCAGATCATTGCCGGTGTCGTGCTCGGTGCGATCCTGAAGCATTTCTTTGATAACCAGTCAGTCAAGGTGTTGATGCTGGGTGGGGCTTGCATGATACTGGCTGGCTTGTTGACCTTGCTGGTCAAGGATGAAGCCGCAGAGGAGGCATCGGCCACATCAAGCATGGACAAGACCGCCGCAAATGCTGCCGCAGTTTAGTCCTCGAATTAATCCTCGATTTCGACGGAGTTTTCACATGCAAGCAAAAGCAATCAGACTGGGGCTGGCAGTACTGCTGGCCGCGTCTTGTAGTTCCATGTCACTTGCTGCACCCAAGTTAAAAGCAACCCAGCCGTTTTTATGGGGAAACGCCACTGTCTATTTTTTACTGACAGACCGCTTTCATAACACCAACCTTAAAAACGACCTGGCCTATGGCCGTAAAAATGATGCGGCCCCTTTGCGCGGTTATGCCGGTGGTGACCTCGCTGGTATTACGGCGAAGATCAAGTCTGGTTATTTCAAAGACCTTGGTGTCGATGTCATCTGGCTGACGCCGCCAGTCGAGCAAATTCATGCGGGTACGGACGAAGGTACAGGCATGTCCTATGGCTTTCATGGATACTGGGCCAGGGACTTCACACGTGTCGATGCCAATCTGGGTACAGAAGCCGACATGCGCGAGTTTGTCGATACCGCCCATGCACATGGCATGCGTGTCTTGCTCGACGTGGTCATGAACCATCTGGGGCCAGTGACAGAGCAAGACGCTGTCTGGCCCGATGAATGGGTCAGAACTTCGCCGACCTGCACATATAAAGATACTGCAACCACGGTTAGTTGTACCCTGGTCAAAAATCTGCCGGACATACGCACAGACAGCAAAACCACAGTCAGCTTGCCGCCAGTGCTGGTAGAGAAGTGGAAGACAGAAGGGCGTTACGACAAAGAAGTCAAAGAGCTGGATGATTTTTTCCAACGCACAGGCCTGCCACGCGCACCACGTTACTACCTCATGAAATGGCATGTAGACTGGGTAAAAAAATACGGTGTCGATGGCTTCCGCGCTGATACTGCCAAACATACTGAACCCGAAATCTGGAAAGAATTGCATGGTCTCGCCAGCGCAGCTTATGAAGACTGGAAGCAGGCCAACCCTAAAAAAAAGCTCGGCAATCAGGCTTTTTTCATGACGGGTGAAGTGTATAACTATGCGATTGGCCATGGTCAGGACTTTGATATGGGTGGCGGCCAGGCTGTCAATTTTTACCAGAATGGTTTTGACAGCCTCATCAATTTTGGTTTCAAGTCAGACGCCAATAAGACTTATGAAGCCTTGTTCAGTGATTACGCCACGCGTTTGCATGGATCTTTGGCAGGTTACTCCGTACTCAATTACATCAGCTCACATGATGATGGTGGGCCATTTGATCTCTTGCGTCAGAAGCCGTTTGAATCTGCCAATAAACTTTTGCTGAGCCCTGGTGCGGCGCAAATTTATTATGGCGATGAAACTGCACGCTCACTGAATGTAGCAGGTGCACAAGGCGATGCGACCTTGCGTTCGTTCATGAACTGGGATGAACTCGCAAAAAATATCAGCCGTGATGGCTACCGCATTGCTGAAGTTCGCCAGCACTGGAGTCGTCTTGGTTTGTTCCGGCACGCCCATCCTGCCATAGGTGCAGGTGTGCATGAAAAACTGGCGGATCAACCCTACACCTTCAAACGCACTTATGACAAGAACGGTATCAGCGATAAAGTAGTGATTGCACTGGATATTCCGGCTAACAGCAATCCTGCCATCAGCGTCGCAGACGTATTTGCTGACGGACAAAAACTGCGTGACTATTATTCTGGAAAGACTGCCACAGTTGTCAATGGCAAGGTGCAATTCAATAGCGGCTTGAGCACGATATTGATTGCGCCTTAGTACGCTCAAAAAATAATTAGAGACACATGAAAAAAACATCCATAGTCAAACTGAATATCTTTGCTGCTGCAGTCTTGTCGCTGGCGACTACCGTGCAGGCGCAAAATTCTGCGCGCACTATCGTGTCAGTCAGCAAGCAGGCCGATCATCTGGAAATCAAGACCAATGATGGACACTATATCTTGAAGCCATATAGCGACAAGATCATGGAAACCAGTTTTATTCCTGCGACTGAAAAATTCAACCCGGCTTCGCATGCTGTCGTCTTGTCACCTGCGCGCGTCAAGACCAGTTTCAAAGAGACGGCTAGCAATATTCAATACCTTGCCGGTGACATCAGTGTCAACATCAGCAAATCACCGTTTCAAATTGCCTATGCCTACAAGGGCAAGCCTTTGCTGTCAGAGAAAAATGGCTATAGCAAAACCAGGGATGCAGACGTGCTGGACTTTAATCTGGATGCCGATGAAGCTTTATATGGTGGTGGTGCGCGCGCGCTGGGTATGAACCGTCGTGGCAATCGCCTGCCTTTGTATAACAAGGCTCACTATGGCTATGAAGAGCGTTCAGAGCAAATGAACTTTGCCATGCCACTGGTATTTTCATCCAAGATGTATGGTCTGCATTTTGATAATGCCGCGATAGGCCAGCTTGATCTCGACAGCAAGAGACACAATGTGCTGGCCTATGAAACCATTAGCGGGCGCAAGACTTATCAGGTCATCGCAGGTGACAGCTGGGCCGACATCGTCAGCAATTACACCAGCCTGACCGGACGTCAGCCTTTGCCACCGCGCTGGACTTTCGGTAATTTCGCCAGCCGCTTTGGTTATCACAATGAAGCAGAGGCACGCAGCATACTCAATAAATTCCGCGCTGAAAAAATTCCTGTCGATGCCATCATCTTTGACCTCTACTGGTTTGGCAAGGATATCAAGGGCACCATGGGGAATCTGGAATTTGATAAAGACAGCTTCCCCAATCCCAAGGGCATGATTGCTGACTTTGCGCAGCAAGGTATCAAGACTGTGTTGATTACCGAGCCTTTTATTTTGACGACTTCAAAAAAATGGCAAGAGGCTGTTGATAAAAATATTCTGGCAACTGACAAGCAGGGTAAGCCATTTACCTATGATTTTTATTTTGGTAATACCGGTCTCATCGATATCTTCAACCCACCTGCACAAGACTGGTTCTGGGCTATTTATAAAGACTTGAAGAATATGGGCGTTGCTGGCTGGTGGGGTGATCTGGGGGAGCCGGAGGTCCATCCACCTGCCTTGCAACACAAGACCGGTAGTGCCAATGAATTGCATAATGTCTATGGACATCAGTGGGCCAGGCTGATTGCTGATGGCTACAAGAAGGATTATCCCAATCAGCGACCTTTCATCCTCATGCGCTCTGGTTATTCAGGTTCGCAAAGCCTGGGCATGATACCGTGGTCGGGTGATGTCAATCGCACCTGGGGCGGATTGCGCTCGCAACCTGAGATCGCCTTGCAGATGGGCATGCAGGGCATGGCCTATATGCATTCTGACCTCGGTGGTTTTGCCGGTGCTAATCTTGACGATGAGTTATACACGCGCTGGTTGCAGTATGGGGTGTTCCAGCCAGTGTTCCGCCCGCACGCGCAGGAGGAAGTGGCTTCTGAGCCGGTCTTGCGTGAAGCCAAGACCAAAGCTCTGGCCAAGGCAGCGATAGAACTGCGTTACCGCATGCTGCCGTATAACTATACCCTGGCGTTTGAGAATAACCAGCATGGCCTGCCTTTCATGCGCCCGCTGTTTTATGCAGAACCGCAGAACCAGAAACTGCAAACGGTGGCTGACACTTATCTGTGGGGTGACAGCTTCCTGGTTCACCCCGTCATGAAAGCAGGAGAAAAAGAAGCCAGCGTATACTTCCCGGCAGGCAGTACATGGTTTGATTTTTATACAGGTCAGCAACATCAGGGTGGTGCGACTGACACAGTAAACGTGGAGCAAGACCATATCCCGGTGTTTGTGCGTGCAGGCGCTTTTGTCCCCACGAGCCCGCTGGTCCAGAATACCCGCGACTATTCAGCAAAAAAACTGGAACTGCATTACTACCATGATGCTGCTGTTAGGAAGTCAGCGGGCAAGCTGTATGACGATGATGGCGAGACTGCGAATGCCTATGAGAAGGGGGCTTATACCCTCATGCATTTCAATAGCCAGACAAATGCCACTGCATTGAAAATCAGTTTGCGAACAGAAACCGGCAAGAGTGCTGAGACGGTGGACAGGGATGTCGCGCTGCATATTCATCATATTGCCAGCAAGCCAGTATCAGTAAGCCTGCAGGGGAAAGCAATCGCTTTTAACTGGGATGAGGCCAAAAAGCAGCTGCATATTGATGTGCACTGGCTGAAAAACAGCAAGGCAGAGCTATCAATAAAGTTAGGTAAATGATATTGTCTTGTGCTTTGGAGAATACCCGCAACATACTGGCCCAAGGCTTTGCCACGACAGCCCCTGATTTGGGGCATGAATACAAAGCTGTTTGTGGTAAATTGCGGGATTGAATTCTCTGTAGGAACCTGTTTACGATCTGTAGCGAGCGGGTGTCAGCGGGGTCGAGGGTAACAAAAACGCAGCGCAAAAAGCGGAATGTACTTAAGTACATGAGCATTTTGAGCAGCACATGAGCCCCGCATTAATTACTATTGCGCCCGCGCAGTAAGATCGTAAGCAGGTTCTAAGAAAATAGGCAGCAAACCGTATAAATGAAGACAGCATGACGACAGAACACGCACTGGTAGAACATGGTAACGCGGCAGGCTTTTCCAGCGGCCCGCGCTTGTTGGCGGATATAGGCGCAACCCATGCGCGTTTTACACTTGAGTCTTCACCGGGTGTGTTTGAATCCGTCAAGGTCTTGAAGTGTGATGAATACACTGACATCATCGCCCTGCTGCGCGCTTATCTGTCTACTGTGCCTGCCAGCAAAGTCCATCATGCGGCGTTTGCACTTGCCAATCCTATCGACGGTGATCGGGTCAGGATGACCAATCGCGACTGGGCATTTTCCATCGAAGATGTACGTCGTGAATTTGGTCTCTACACGCTGCTCATCGTCAATGACTTTACTGCCCTGGCCATGTCCTTGCCGGGTTTGCAGGCCAAAGACCTGATGCAGGTGGGTGGTGGTACACCAGTGCCTAAATCCGTTATCGGTGTATTGGGACCGGGTACGGGTCTGGGCGTGTCAGGTCTTATTCCAACCTCTGATGGCTTTGTCACTCTTGGCAGTGAAGGTGGTCACGTCAATTTTGCGCCTGTGGATGAACGTGAATATGCCATCCTGCAATTCGCCTGGAAAGAATGGCCACATGTCTCTACGGAGCGCCTGATTTCCGGCCCTGGTATGGAGTTGATTTACCGAGCCCTGGCGGATAGAAATAACAAGAAAGTCAAAGCTCTGCCAGCGCAAGACATCATGCGTGGCGCGCTGAAAACTGAAGCTGAGGCTGACGCGCTGTGTCTTGAAACCCTGGAATGCTTTTGCGGCATGCTGGGTAGTTTCAGTGCCAACCTGGCAGTGACGCTGGGTGCTTTTGGCGGTATCTATATAGGCGGTGGCATCGTTCCGTTGATGGGCGATTATTTCGCCACTTCAGCCTTCCGCACACGCTTTGAAGCCAAGGGGCGTTTCACCAGTTATCTGGCGCAAATCCCTACCTTTGTGATTACGACGCCCAACCCGGCGTTTTATGGTGTGTCGGCAATTTTGTCTGAGCACTTGCGTGGCCGTAGCGGCGACAGTTCATTGATGGACCGCATACAACAAATCCAGGCTGAGCTGACACCGGCAGAGCGCCGCGTTGCTACTCTGGTGCTGGAAAACCCGCGCACAGTATTGAATGAAGCCATTGCTGAGATCGCCCGCCTGGCTGATGTCAGCCAGCCTACTGTCATTCGTTTTTGCCGTTCTCTGGGCTTCCTTGGTTTGGCTGACTTCAAACTCAAGTTTGCCAGCAGCCTGACCGGCACTATCCCTGTACGACATAGCCAGGTGCGCATGAGTGACAGCACGCATGACCTGAGTGCCAAGGTGATCGACAATACTGTGTCGGCGATCCTGAATTTCCGTGACCAGCTGGATGTACGTTCGCTCGACCAGGCAATCGCACTGTTACGCAAGGCGAACAAGGTTGAGTTTTATGCCATGGGCAATTCGCGTGCCGTGGCGCTGGATGGCCAGCATAAGTTTTTCCGCTTCCGTATTCCTACCGCATCTTATGGTGATGCGCATTTGTTTTCCATGGCAGCAGAATTGCTGAACCCTGGTGATGTGGTTATCGTCGTCTCCAATTCCGGCAAGCTGCCAGAATTGTTGAAGGCGGTGGATGCAGCGCGTCTGGCTGGAGCAGATGTGATTGCGATTACGCCCAACCAGTCACCATTGGCGAAGAAGGCCACGGTTTGCCTGGCAGTCAATCATACCGAAGACAATGCAACCTTCCTGTCCATGATTTCTCGCATACTGCAATTATTGCTCATCGATATCATTGCGGTAGGCTTGTCAGTTGATGCGCCTGAGGATGTGGGGCAGGGTGATGATATCAAACGCAAGGAATTGTCGCGTTTCAGTAATTTGCTGATTTCTCACCTGGATAGCTGATTACGTCTTAATTGCCTCAGCACTGCTTGCCTGAGCAGTCCTGCTCAGTTATTGTTTTGTCTTTCATCTTTATGGACCGGCATGTTGGCAGTTGATTCCTTCATCTTGCTTGATGCAGGCTTGCGCGGCACGCTGCTGGCTTTGCTCTTGCTGCTGTCCGCCATACTGGGCCGTGACCGCCCACAATTGCTGTTGGTGCGTGCTGGCATTGCGCTTTGCCTGGGTCTGGCGGTACAAGTCATCAGTGCTACCCCCTGGTTTGAAGCCATGGTGCCGCGTTTGTGGCAAGCGCCGCTGGTTGCCATCTCGGTGGCGAATGCCGTGCTGTTCTGGGTATTTGTGCAGGCGCTTTTCGATGATGATTATGTCTTGCAAACCTGGCAGGTGCTGGCCTGGTTTGCCGTAGCTGCCCTGAGTGCATTGAATTGCGCCGTGCTGGCGGGCAGCGATTCGATCTTTGCTCCTGTGACGATGGCTATGCAACGTGCCATACCTCTGGTTTTTGCCATTCTGGCTGCGCTGGCAGCTGCGAAGAACTGGCGTACAGATCTGGTTGAGCAACGCCGCCGCTTGCGTGCCTTCATTGTCATTGCCGGCATTATCTATACCGTTTTATTATTGCTTGCCCGTTTAAGCTCGCCACAGGGCAGACTTGCAGGCGCTACTGCCATGGCCGATGTTCTGGTTTTGTTGCTGATCATCGTTATCGTGACGTTCAGGATGTTGACGCTAGCGCATCAGGATTTGTTTCCACTTCCTGTAGCTACACCCCCAAAACAGCCAGTTCCACAAGCTGAACCTTTGCCAGCTTCCGGGGTAAATGCAGCAGAAGCAAAATTGCTGACGGCCTTGCAAACGCTCATGCAGGATGAACATCTGTACCGCAGTGAAGACCTGACACTGGCCAGTCTGGCTGAGAAGATGCAAATACCTGAATACCGTTTGCGCAAACTCATCAACCAGCAAATGGGCTACCGCAACTTCAATGCCTACATCAACTCCTTTCGCCTGGATGAAGCACGCACTGCCCTGACTGATCCGGCTCGGCGTGATTTGCCGGTCCTGACCATTGCGCTGACTTCCGGCTTTCAGTCGATAGGACCATTCAATCGCGCCTTCAAGGCCGCCACCGGCCTGACACCTACCGAATACCGCAAAGAAAATATGGCCGATTCCTGAAACCGGCTAGCCGGAATCTGTAATTTACAGTCTGCGGCAAGACATCATTCGACTTTTTGCGCATAGTCAGCTTTATCCGGAGCGTTGCCTCCGCATTAACTGACGAGGGTCTGAATGATGAAAGCTATATGTAGTGCTGATTTGAAACGATTGCTGAACTGGTCCGTTTCCATTTTGTTGAGCCTGCTGTTTTTTACAACAACTATGGCAAAAGCATCAGTAGGTTTGACAGAAATTGCCGCGACCGCCACGGACGGCACCGTCACCTTGTATTACCCCAGCAATGCGCCAGAGCAGCAAATACGTCGTGGTCCTTTTCAATTCCATCTGGCTGAGCACGCAGAGCCTGCCCGTGGCAATGGCCATCTGATCATCATTTCCCACGGTTCAGGTGGTTCACCCTGGGTGCATGCAGACCTGGCGCGCAGCCTGGTCGAAGCAGGCTTTATTGTCGCCATGCCCGCACACCATGCCGATAACTACAGGGACGAAAGTCATCCAGGACCTGACAGCTGGAGTTTGCGGCCTGCTGAAGTATCGCGCGCGATAGATGCCGTTGGCCGTGACCCGCGCTTTGCACCTCTGTTGAGCTTGGACAAGGTGGGTATGTACGGCATGTCGGCAGGTGGCCACACTGCACTCAGTATGGCGGGTGGACGCTGGTCACCAGCTGGTTTCAAGCAGCATTGTGAAGAAGACCTGGTCAATGATTTTCAATCATGCGTGGGCCTGAATACCAGGCTCACTGGCGGTTTCTTTGATGGCCTGAAGAAATGGCTGGCTTTGACGATCATCCGTAGCCGTTTCGGCGATGCCGCCATGCGCGAACACCATGATCCGCGTGTGGCGGCAGTCGTGGCTGGGGTACCTGCCGCCGCAGACTTTGATATGTCATCCTTGCAAAGTCCGAAAGTGCCGCTGGGTCTGGTGACTGCCGGGCAAGACCGCTGGCTGGTGCCGCGTTTTCATAGTGACAGGGTGGTGGCTGCCTGCCAGACTTGCGAACTGGTAGCGCATATGCCGGAAGCCGGGCATGGTGCCTTGTTATCTCCCTTGCCGCCACATCTGACTGGCCTGGTGGGTGATATGCTGAATGACCCGCCTGGTTTTGACCGCAAGCAGATGGGCGAGGTGGACAAGAAAATTACGGTTTTTTTTGAAAAACACCTGTTGCATTGACGCAAATGCGTATCGGCATTTTAATGTGCAACTTGTTTGTCGCAAACAACTTCCAGTTCCGGGTATTCAGCATGCAATTGCGCCAGCATGGCTTTGGCTATGCCAAGTTCGCGATAGCTGGGTTTGACATACAGAACATGAACACAGACCTGCCCGGCGAGTATGCTGCAATCGAGCGCACCCACGTGCTGTTTATCCAGAAATGCCGATAGCAGGACATGCCTGCAATTCGTTTGCTCATCTTGCTTGCAGATGCGCAGTGCCGCTTTCACAGCTTCGCCAGTAGTGATCTCTGTCATGATTTCACTGCCCCCCATAAGTAGTAGGCGCCCAAAGCAAGCAGGCCGATGAAGAAGCAGCGCCTGAACAGCAAGGGCTGCATTTGATTGCGCAAAACTTGTCCCAGTTGCATGCCAGCCAGCGCGGGCAGCAAGGCCAGCATGGAATCACCGGCAATATTCCATTGCAAAGTGCCGCTGCCATATAGATTGATACCCAGTGCCAGTGTTGATACTGTGAAGGACAAACCCATGGCTTGTATGAGCTTATCCTTGTCCAGACTTAGTGCCTGCAGATAGGGGACCGACGGTAATACAAAGACGCCAGTAGCTGCAGTAACCATGCCTGTTGCCATACCTATGACAGGGGCGAGTTTGCGCTCCGCCCGGCTGGGTACCTGCCAATGTACCGATGTCAGCCCCATGACACCATATAGCAGCAGGGCTATACCCAGGCCTGCCCCTGACCACACAGTATCAAGTTTGCTGAACAAGAACCCGGATACAAAAGTACCGAGGCAAATGCCAACTAGCATAGGGCTAAGGCGACGCAACAAGGGCAGTAGCCCGGGGATGCTGCCAAGTTGCCATATATTCGTTAAAAGCGAAGGTAAAAATAATAAGGCAGCGGCTTGCATCGTCGTCATGGACAGACTCAACAAGGCAATCGCCACGGTAGGCAAGCCCAGGCCTATGACACCTTTTACCATTCCCGCTAGTAGAAAGATAAACGCTATCGCCAGCCACTGCGTGCTGTTGCCATGCGGGGTAAATAGGGTGGTCAGCGTTTCCATATAGACAGTTTGCCATTGCCAGCATGAACTGAAAATGTGGAATATACTCAGTCAGGCTTCGTATTTCACGTAGCCTTAAATTATCTGACTCATTTTCATGCGCTTTGATCTGGTTGATCTTCAATTATTTGTGCACGTAGTGGAAGCGGGCAGTATTACTGCCGGAGCTGAGCGGTCCCATCTGGCGCTTGCCTCGGCCAGTGCGCGCCTGCGCGGCATGGAAGATTTGCTTGGTGTGCCCTTGCTGTTGCGGCAAAGGCGTGGCGTGGAAGTGACTGATGCGGGACGCACCCTGTTGCATCATGCACGCATGCTGATGCAGCAAATGGAGAGAATGCGCGGTGACCTGGGGGATTATGCCAAAGGTCTCAAGGGGCATATACGCATGCTGTGCAACACCTCGGCACTGACCGAGTTCTTGCCACAGGCTCTGGCCATATACATGCAAGAGCATCCACACATCAATATTGAAGTTGAAGAAAGGCTGAGCAATGACATCGTGCAAGCCATCATTGCCGAGCAGGCCGACATAGGCATCATTGCCGATACGGTAGACAGTGCAGACTTGCAAACCTTTTCTTTTCGCCAGGATCAACTGGTGCTGGTGACAACTGCCCAGCATCCTTTACATACCGTGGCTGCACTTAATGGCAGCCTGGCATTTGCCGATGCCCTGACTTATGACTTCGTTGGCCTGGCTGGTGACAGCGCCCTGCAGCAATACCTGAATGAGCATGCGTTGCGGCTAGGGCAGCGCCTGCATTACCGCCTGCGTTTACGCAGCTTTGATGGCATCTGTCGCATGGTGGAGAGTGGTGCTGGCATTGCCATCATCCCCGAGACAGCCGCCTTGCGTTATGAGCAGTTGATGAAAATACACAGGCTATATCTGACAGACACCTGGGCAGTCAGGAACTTGCTGATCTGCGTGCGGCAATATGATGAATTGCCAACTTATGCACGTGAACTCATCAATGCCATCAAGGCCTGATTTTTTCGCCCAGCCTGCAAATAGCGTGTCCTCTCTGTCTTCTTGCTACAATGCAGGTCTGTTTTCATCTTCACATTCAGTTTCCATGTCCGTTACCACCTCCCTAGGCAGTGCTTTCAAAAGCTTCAAAGCTAAATTTGCCTCCAGCACAGCCTTGCCTGTGACGATGCCTGTGTTTGCCAATTTGAATATCGATGCCGGATTGACACTGGCCTTGTCCGAGGTATTGACGGCTGAGGCCATCAAGCTGACATGGCAAGACAATTACCTGGCCCTGGAAGACGGTTTGATGCTGGCAGTTGAACGCGTGGAAACAGTCACCCTTGCGGAAGATAAATTCCGCACCTGTACACGTATTTATGCCATTCATGCCAGTTACTTCCCACAGGGTTTGAGTGAGTACCAGCATGCCATGGGAGCGACGGAATCCGAGGCTGTACTGGAGGGTTTGCGTACCTGGGTAAAAATGGATTTACTGGTTTTGCAGGATGCTATTCGTGAGCAGCCGCTGAATTGTACGGTCATAGAAATGAATACCAGTGCAGAGACGGCAGAGGAAAAGAGTTTCCGTCAGGTGATACTGGGGCCGGTCGCCCATCTGGCCAGCCTGCCTGCGCCAAAGAAAAAAGAAGAACATCCATTTTGCCCATGCTGTTTGTTCACAGAAAGCATGCCAGCTTTTCATGATCTGTTGCAGACCAGTGATTTCATCGGCATACGCCTGTTTGCCTCACGTGATAATGAGGGCAAGCTGGCCGCTGATTGCCGTGTCAATGGTGAAGATTTTTTACCGGCAGTTGAGCACCTGAAACTATATGCAGAAAAATGGCCTGAACGCGGGCTGGAATTCCGCAAGCAATATGTGGTCATCAAAACCAGCAAGCATAGCGTTAATCAGGCTCAGCCTTGATCTGGCTGTGTTTGCTTGAATCCTGGATGTGATACATTTGAAATTATCATTTGCGATGCATCGCCAATTTATTATCAATGAGTGAGGAATATTATGTACCGTAGCTACTTCAAGGGACAATGGAGTGAAGGCAATACGCCACTGTTTGGCGCCATGGATAATGCAGTCTGGCTAGGTTCCTCAGTGTTTGATGGCGCACGTTCCATACGCGGCCTGACGCCGGATTTGCGCCTGCATCTGGCTCGCGTCATACAGTCAGCCCAGCGCCTGGGTTTGCAATGCCCCTACAATGTCGATGAGCTGGAAGCCCTGTGCCGCGAAGGCATTGCCCTGTTCCCGGCTGATGCTGAACTGTATATACGCCCGCTGGTGTTTGGCACTGATGGTTTGCTGATCCCTGAACCATCAACTACCGGCTTTACACTGACTTTGTTTGATGCGGCCATGCCAGCATTTACCGGCTTCTCTGCCTGCCTGTCCAGCCTGCGTCGTCCTGATCCTTCCATGGCACCGACTGATGCCAAGGCTTCCTGCCTGTATCCAAATTCCACCAGAGCATTGCGCGAAGCCAGGGAGCGTGGTTTTGACAATGGCGTGGTCTGTGATATGCATGGCAACGTGGCTGAATTTGCCACTGCCAATCTCTTTTTTGTGACGGCAGATGATGAAATCGTCACCCCTGTGGCAAACGGCAGTTTCTTGTCTGGTATTACCCGCGCTCGCGTGATTGGTTTGCTCAAGGACGATGGCAAGCAAGTGTCTGAGCGCACGGTGAAACCGGAAGAATTGCTGGTTGCCAAAGAGATTTTCAATACCGGTAATTTTGCCAAGGTAACGCCTTGTACCAGATACGAAAGCCGTGAATTGCCTATAGGCCAAGTGGCGACCCGCGCCCGTGATTTGTATTTGCAATTCATGCAA
This sequence comes from Undibacterium pigrum, assembly GCF_003201815.1. Taxonomy (GTDB): domain Bacteria; phylum Pseudomonadota; class Gammaproteobacteria; order Burkholderiales; family Burkholderiaceae_D; genus Undibacterium; species Undibacterium pigrum. Next base: position 1,334 of record NZ_QJKB01000003.1, on the reverse strand, counting down.
AATACCTGAGCTTCATAAGCTTCTGGATTCATGCTCAAGCGCATACATCACGCAGCAATCATATGCTCTGATTATCAGGTATCCAGGGATTTCTATACCCGGATTCTGGGGCTAAGCATTATTGCTGAAACCTATAGGGCAGAAAGAGCTTCATACAAGCTCGATCTGGCCTTGCCCGATGGCTCGCAAATAGAATTGTTTTCATTTCCTGATGCGCCACCCAGGGTATCGCGGCCTGAAGCGCAGGGTTTGCGTCATCTGGCATTTGAAGTTGATGATGTGTCTGTCTGCAAAGCCATGCTGGAAGCCCAGGGGTTGGCAGTTGAGGATGTCAGGATGGATGAATTGACAGGGCGACGCTTTGTCTTTTTTGCTGATCCTGATGATTTGCCTCTGGAATTGTATGAGGCATCGCCGCGATAGATAGCCAGATCATGATACAAAAAAAGCCGGGGAGTTCATTCCCCGGCTTTTTTTACATGCGCTTACTTACTTCAAGAACTGCTCATTGCCAACCATACCAATCTTGGTGACATTGAGACGCTGTGCTGCCGCCATCACTGCCGCTACTGATTTGTAAGGTACAACTGCCACCGGACGCAGATGTATCTCAGGCTGCTCCGGCTTTGCTGCAGCTGCTGCCAGCTTGGCCTCCAGTTCAGCCGGGTTGACTGCTGCACCATTCCAGGACACCGTGCCATCAAAGTCCACATCGATATTCACCACCTCTGGTTCATGGATCGGTGGGTTCGACGGCCCTGTTGGCAAGTTCAGATTCACAGCGTGATTCTGAATAGGAATCGTGATAATCAACATGATGATCAACACCAGCATGACGTCGATCAGCGGCGTCATGTTCATTTCTATCATTACTTCCGGATCGGCTGAGCCACCACCGGAACCTAATTGCATACCCATAATGCTTCCCTCATGATTTACTTACTGCAAAACCAAAGATCTTCACCACAGAGACTCCGAGTCACAGAGAAAGGCAAGAGAGAATAAGTATGAAAAGATAGCGTTACTAGCATACTCTTTACTCTTTTTCTTGAAGTTCTCAGTGCTCCTCTGTGTCTCCGTGCCTCTGTGTTGAGAGGTCTTGCATTGCGGTGCGCATGGCGCACCCTACTGTCTTAGTTTCGCGGTGGCGGCTCGATGACGAAACCGACCTTGGCGATGCCAGCACGTTGTGCTGTCAGAATGCTCTTGCCGACAAACTCATAACGGGTATTCTGGTCACCACGGATATGCAACTCCGGTTGCGGGACCTTGACTGCTTCTACCTTGAGTTTTTCAAACAACGCATCCGTGCCGCCCAGCGGCTTCATGCTGCC
>NZ_QJKB01000002.1:822223-872198 GCF_003201815.1 Undibacterium pigrum | reverse complement strand
GCTGCTGTCAGTGTGGTTTTGCCGTGATCAACGTGGCCAATTGTACCGACGTTTACGTGCGGCTTGGTGCGCTCGAACTTACCTTTTGCCATTTTGGACTCCTAACGATTTTGATGAGAATGCTCAGGCACGCGCCCGACAAATCAGACTTGAAAACACCAGACTAACCTTGGTGCCCTTGACGTGGATTGAACACGTGGCCTCTCCCTTACCAAGGGAGTGCTCTACCACTGAGCTACAAGGGCAGCTTGCTGCGCAAAACCCCGCGCAAGTAAAACTGGAGCGGGTGAAGGGAATCGAACCCTCGTCATAAGCTTGGAAGGCTTCAGCTCTACCATTGAGCTACACCCGCAAAGGCCACCACTTCAGCCGCTAATTTCTAAATTCAATTCTTTACCTGTGGTGGAGAGGGCTGGATTCGAACCAGCGTACTCAGAGAGAACAGATTTACAGTCTGTCGCCTTTAACCACTCGGCCACCTCTCCGCAGGGAACCCCGGATTATGGAGATACTCTCCCCATCTGTCAACACCTATTTGCAAATTCCTTCTCACGGGAAAGGATGCAATCGCCAAAAACCAGGCTAAGTAGTTGATTTTATTTGAAATTAACAAAACGATATGTTTTAAGCATATCATTTAAATTTTCATCTTTGTGGAAATCGATTCACGTTGCGCTCAGGACTTTGTTGTAATTTTCGTCATGACCACCACCATCTCCGCCGCCGCTCATCAGATCAGGCTATGATGCAGGCAACATATCGAAAACTTTTGCCATGGCCCGCACCCTCGCATCTGATCACCAACTGCAGCGCGACGATATCCTGGAAAAGGCAGCAACTGCTTTTGCCAACCACAGCTACCCAGGCACGTCCATGAGTGTACTGGCACAGACCTGCGGTACTTCCAAGGCCAGACTGTACCACTACTATCCCAGCAAAGAGGCAATCCTGTTCGATTTGCTGGACCGTTACACCAGAGTCCTGATTACCCTGGCAGAAAGTCATCAGGACTTGCCCGCCCTGATTGCCGCCTTCCTGGCAGAATATGAGCATTCCCAGACCCGTCATATCGCTTTGCTGAATGACGTGAAGTTCCTGGAGGCACCGCAGCGCCAGTTGATACTCGATGCCCAGAGAAAAATCGTCGACTTGTTTGCCGCCGCCATACAGCGCAGCTTTCCTGAACGGACTACGGCGCAAAACCGCAGTGCCATCACCATGCTGCTGTTTGGCATGATCAACTGGACCTTCACCTGGCTTAAACCACAACAGGACGCCGATAAAATTTCCTACGCTGATTTCGCCACATTGGTCACGCAAATTTTCATGCAGGGCATGCTGGGTGTGCCTGTCATCAAATGCGATAGCTAATTCCTGGCATGGGCGATCTGGTAAAACTCCACGCCTTCAAATGCATTCAGTTCCACTGAAAGCTCACTGATCCTCGTTGCCAGTTTGCGGCTTAAACCGACGGCAACAAAGCGCCATTCTGTGCGGCCATCCTTGCAACTGATGTTCAGGGTACCGGTAGCAATTTCATAACCGCGTGCCAGCGCCATTTTGCGCATGGCATCTTCTGTCGGCAAAAAACCCCGGCGAAACTGCATAGTGATCGCCACTGCTGGCCTGGATGGCAACCAGGCTTCCAGCCTGGACACCCAGATCATGCAGGCAGCGGATAAAAATGCCAGCAAAATTGCCGCCGCATAAAAGCCCACCCCCACCATCACGCCTATGGCAGAAGAGGCCCACAAGGAGGCGGCGGTGGTCAAACCGCTAATGGTAAAACCTTCGCGCATGATGACGCCTGCACCAAGAAAACCTATGCCGGTGACTATGCCCTGTATGGTGCGCGAAGGGTCGAGATTGACGGGATAAAGTGCGCGCGAACCAAACCAGAAATCAGGGTAGCCGGAAATCACCACCAGGGCAGCAGAAGCCATGCACACCAGGCCATAAGTACGCATGCCGGCAGCACGGCCATGGTAAGAACGCTCATAGCCAACTACAAAGCCCAGCAGCATGGCACCAGTCAGATTCAGGAAGATGATCGCATTGGCATGCAATTCAGCCGCAGACCAGAAGCTCATGAAATAGCTTGAAAAAGATTGGGTCATAAGTGCGCCTTATTGGCTAAATTGTATGTTGATAGTGTAGCAATCGAAGCCTGGCTGAACCAGTAAAACATCGTCAAATGCGGCATCAAACTGATGTCAGATCGCCATCTGGCAACGACTCACACTCGGGCAGACTGACTTGCGGCTCAGGATGCGTTATAATCCGGATTCTCTTTCATTGGGGAGTAGCCTGCTCCGGTTAAATCCGGAGAAAACGCATCAACATACTTGGCCATCCGGTCATGGTGCGTTTGGTTCAGTCAGCGGCAAATAGATGAACGCACTGATTGTATCTGGCAAGACCTTTGATAGTTATGTTTCCGCTGACCAGGGATGGGGCGGGATATAGCTGTCATTGGACAATTGCCCCATCCCGCCTATTCTCATGGAAGCTTTCCTCGTCTCTGCACTAGCTGTCACTGTTGGTGAAATTGGTGACAAAACACAATTGCTGGCCCTGTTATTGGCTGCCCGCTATAAAAAGCCCGGCCCTATCGTACTGGGCATCCTGGTCGCAACACTGGCCAACCATACTCTTGCTGGCCTGATAGGGCAACTGGTCGCTACACATATCGATGCCACAGTCATGCGCTATCTGCTGGGCCTGTCTTTCCTGGCTATTGCTGCCTGGACGCTGAAACCGGATGAAATGGACGATGGCGGTATCAATGAAAGCCGGTACGGCGTTTTCTTGCTGACTTGCGTGACTTTCTTCATCGCTGAAATTGGCGACAAGACCCAGTTGGCGACAGTTGCGCTGGCAGCAAAATATTCTGACCTGACCATGGTCATCGCTGGCACCACCCTGGGCATGTTGATTGCTGACGTACCAGCAGTATTTCTGGGTAAGATAGCAGCACCAAACTTTCCCTTCAAATACGTGCGCTGGTGTGCTGCGGCAGTTTTTGCCATACTGGGCCTGCTGGTTTTACTGGGTATGGAATTCAAGTTTTGAATGCAAATGTAAATAGCCATGTTGACATGGCAAGACCATAGAATGATGATACAGACATGATTACGATTTACCACAATCCGCGTTGTTCAAAGTCGCGCGAAACGCTGGCGCTGGTGCAGGCACATGCGGATGAAAACCAGTTGGCCTTGCAAGTCATTGACTATCAAAAAGCGCCTTTGAATTTTGCTGAATTGCAAAGCCTGCTGACAGCCCTGGGCACCGACGATGTGCAAGCCATGCTGCGCAACAACGAGCCAGAATATGCCAGCCTTGAACTGGCAAAGGCAGATGTGGCAAGCGCCCTGTCTGCCATCGCTGCCCACCCGCATTTATTGCAAAGGCCGATAGTCACTTACCAGAATAAAGCGGCAATAGGACGTCCGCCGGAACACGTCCTCTCTCTTTTCAAGAAAGCCTGAGCCGCCATGTCAGAATTCAAACTTGCCGCTGGCAGCCACGTCAAATTTGGTTGTATTTCCACCCAGTTGTATCCCATCCTGCGCAACGGCCTCGCAGCAAATATGCCACGCCAGAATTTCCAGGAAGAAGAACCAGCCGCTCATGGCATCATGGTCGGCGAACTCATGGCTTATTTTGCTGCCTGTGCAGCATTTTGCAAGGCCACCAGCAAACTGCATCATGAGCATCAACAAGTGCTGGGTGAATTTGTGAATGCCCTGCAAAGCCAGCTCGGTGAAAAGCCACAGATGCCGGAACTGGAAAATATTGCGGTCGGTGCAGGCTTGCCGGTAATACTGGAAATTGAACTGGAAGAAGACTGTGTATTGATGGCAGATACCCACTTTGTCTCAGACAATGAAGCAGAAAAAAGCTGGAAGCTGTGGCGCAGCGGTAGCTTGTTACGCGATGGCGGCATACCAGCTACATGGATCAAGAAATTTTATTTCCCGCGCCTGCTGGATTATCGCGATGTCGCCAGCTCACGCAGCCCGCGCTCACTGGAACAAACGACCGACACTGCACTGATGGTAGGTGGACTCATGCAATCCTGGCACAAGGATACGCCAGCAGACTTATTGCATGCTTTCCGCAAACAGTATGGACGCATTAATTTTTCCCAGCATAGCAGCTTTGACGAAACTTTCCTGGAACGCTTCTTTAACCTGAATCCCATGCTGGACCCTGCAACACGTTTGCTGAATCAAATGACGATATGGCAAGACATGGATGCACTGGCCAAGAAACAGCAAATTCCTCTGGCCTGAAAAGACTGATCAAAAAAATCCCGCCGTGAATTTATTGAATTCACGGCGGGATTTTTTAATGTCTTAATAACTTAGCTGGATGGGCTGCGCTTGACGAAGAATAAGGCCGTGCCTATTGCCATCAATACTCCACCAAAAAAACGGTTCTGGCTCTTCAACCACTTGGGGTCGCGGAAGTAACGCTGCATGCTCGATGCTGCAAAAGCATAGCCATGCATGACTACCAGGTCAATCAGGCACATGGTCACCCCCAGTATCAATAACTGAGGTAACAGAGGTGCATCATGCGAAATAAACTGCGGCAATACAGCCACCATGAAGATGATGCCCTTGGGGTTAGTGGCGTTCGTCAGAAAGCCGGTCAAAAACCTTCTGGACATGCTGGGTACCTGCGTGCTGACGCTCGCCGTATCGTTGTCAGTCACCACGTCTACCCTGGCTCGCCATTGATTGATACCCAGATAAATCAGGTAAAGCGCACCAACAGTTTTGACCACACTAAAAGCAAATTCTGAAGCCATGAGGATGGAGCCTACACCGGCACCAGCGATAGCCAGTATCAACAAGAGGCCAGCTTGCAAACCCATGATAGTGCCACTGGTTTTTTTGACACCATAGTTGAGACCATGGGACATCGACAAAACAGCACCGGAGCCGGGTGAAACGGCGATAACACAAGCAGCAAAGAAGAAAGTAAGCCAGGTAGTAAAGTGCATGAGATTCGTCCCGCCAAGATAAGGTCAGATCATTGTAACCCCAAGGCATCATCCTCGCAGTCAGTACTAGCACTTATATCCTCAATGCTGAATTTAGCCGCGCATCATGGCTGCCAGCAACTGGCTCTTCAGTGTTTTTATGAGCGCGGTTTCATCTGGCGGCACACCTTCATCAGCATTGACATCCCTGTCAGCATAAAACAGGCCGAGTGACTTTTTCTGTATGACCAGTGGCAGGATGATGAAGCTGCGGGCATCTGGCAATAGCTGCTTATGCCAGTCCGGTAGCAGGTTTTGTATCTTGGGAACCGAGGCATCGGATATCATCAGATCGACATTATTGCTCATCGCCAGATGAAATAAATTCTGGTCAGGCTTGCCGCTGAAGGCAAAGCCTCTTTGTCTTTCCTGGTAATTTTCACCTATCGCCAGGCGTGCGACGTAGCGCACGGTTTGCAAGTCGCGCAGACAGACCGTGGCAAAGCGAAAGCCCATGCTGCTGTACAAGGTTTCCAGCACCAGCAAAATCAGGTCATTCAGTTTAAAGCTGTCAGATGCCAGCATTTGCGTCACATCCTGCACGCCGGCCAATAAAAGATCGCGTGCGTGCTTGGGCTTGCCGCTGGGATGCCGCTCATCATTCTGGATTTCTCCAGCTTCGTAATTCTGCAACAAGAGATCATTTGGCACACCATTGGTGGTGTTGTCATCGGCGTCACCGATATGAATATCGCCCATGGCAATATCCATGCTCTTGGCCAATTGCCTGGTCTCAGTCTCTACCTTGATGAGCATATCATCGAGTATGGCCTGGTCAAAATCCAGTGCCTTGCCATATTTTTGCAACAAGGGCTTGGCTTTTTCACTGAGGGTGCCAACACCGGCACTCATGATGGTGGTTGCCAGCGCATCACTGAAACTGGCCACCTGACGCAACCACTCGGCGCGAGTATTCACCTTTTTCAATTCGCCGCCAGGCAAGGGGATCAGCGATTGTATGATGGTGTCGGGGATCTTCCATTCCTGCAAAGCCATTTCACCAAAGCGCTCATAGCTGCAACCCAGCAGCGTGGAACTGGCATCCTGGGATGTGGTTTTTCCTGTCTGCAGCATAGCCTGTATGCGGCTATACAAGGGATGGTCATAGGATGCCACGAGTATCTTGCCGACATTTTTGAACAAGGCCGCCACCGCCGCTTCTTCGCCATCCTGAAAGCGCCCGCGCGCAGCCATTTCACGACCAACGATACTTGCGCACAAGGCCTGTACCAGTTCACGCCTGACACTATTGGCATGGCTTTTATCCTTGAAGCAATCGACCAGCAACATCGCCATGGCACTGGTCTTGATGCTGTTAAAACCCAGCAAGAATATCGCCCTTGAGATGGTGGTGACAGGTGCGCCGGAACTGGTGCGGTAGTGGATGGTATTGGATAACCTGAGGATTTTTTGTGTCAGGGCGACATCGGCCAGCACAAAATGCGCTAGCTTGGCAACCGGGTCTTCACTCGATGAAGTAATTTCAACAACTTTGCTTATTGAGACGCCCAAAGTCGGCAGACTGCTCTCTTCGTTGATTTGCTTGATCAGGCGATCACGCGGCAATTCTGGTGCGTGCTGGTCCAGATGTACAGAAGCTTGGATAGTCATGGTCTCCGCAACTACTTATTTTCTTAACAAGCCATTCTGAAGTCAGGCTGCCTCATTTTTACTTGGCCACACGGGCAGCATTGATACCGTATTTTTTCTGCAATTCATCATGCAAACCGCGTATTGCTTTCAGACGTGGATTCATAGGATCAAGACGACGGGCAGATTCAATCAGACTGCGCGCCAGTTCACCCGTAGCATGGTCCCAGCCCATGTTTTCCAGGCATTTCAAGGCAGCCAGTGCCGCATTCAAGACCACTTGCGGATTGTCAGGTGACTTGCGTGCCGCTGCTGCCATCAATTCTACCGAGCCACGGAAATCGCCTTGTTTGGCTTTTTGCACCCCCATGGCAACCAGGTCCATGACCTCTTTCTGACTGCGTTGTGCCAGCTCTTTACCCAGGTGACCTTTACCGGCGCTCTCAAATACGCCCATGGCCTTATTCATGACTTGCTGGTTACTGGCATTTTTCATGACATCGAGAATGATCTCGGAAGCATTATCTTCCTGATCATGTTCAAGACAACTTTTCGCCAGGCCCAGCTTGGCATCGGTAGACAAGCCTATGTCTTCGCGGGAAGCCGCCACGGCATTACCAAGTTCCTCGCCCAGCCTGGCATCGCCAGTCTTGGCATGGATCATGGCCGCAGAAATGGCACGCACTGCCGCAGTTTTCTTGAGGCCGGACATATTCTTTTCCAGGTCACGCACTACCGACTTGGCTTGTTCCATATCACCTTTTTTGACCAGGGCATCGACCAGGTTCAAATGATCTTCAGGGTCGCGGAATTCTGAAAACTTGGCCTTGCTGACTACTTTCTTCAAGACGCTCTCTGCCGTTTCTATATCACCGGTTTCCAGTGCGATCTTGCCCAGCTTGCGCAAACGCCTGACTGCATGGGGTGAGACACTGACAGCAACATCCAGCACCTCTTTTGCCTCAGGCAACTCACCCACCATTTCATGGGTCTTGGCCAGCCAGTCATAGGCATCCATGTATTTATTGTTTTCTGCCACCAGGTTTTTCAGTATATCTTCCGCTTCCTGGTATTTGCCCTGCATGAACAGGGTTTTCGCCAGACCCAGGCGGGCCCAGGCGACGGCTTTTAATTCAAATAAATATTTATATAATTCTTCAGCTTCGGCAGCCTCTCCCTGTATCACATGCAACTCGGCACGCAGACGCATGAAGTCAATGGCATATTTAGGGTAATCACGCTCACCATGATGGCAAGCCATGATGGCTTCAGGGATCTGGCCCTGCTCCATGAGCTGATGAACATCCACAAAGGCTTTGCGCTTTTCCAGCGCACGAATGACGCGCTCCAGCAGCATGTCGGCAGTAAAGGGTTTGAGCAGGTAATCGGAAGGAGCCAGCTCGGCAGCACTGACTACCTTGGCGTAAGAACGCTCAGCCGTCACCATGATGAAGATGGTAGACAAGGGAGCCAGCTTATGGTGGCGCATGTCTTCCAGCAGTTGCTGACCATCCTGGCCCACACCCAGGTCGTATTCGCACAAGATCAGGTCAAACACCTTGGCTTGTATGGTGCGCACAGCCGTACCGGCAGAAAGCCCGTGTTCTATCTTGGTAATGCCGCACAGATTCAGCATATTGTGCAAACTGACCCGCATGCCTGCATGCGGTTCAACGAGCAATGCCCTGATGTCGCTGAGTTCGCTCATTTCTACCTTTGGCGTAATTTATTGTTGATCTCGCTGTAGTGCGTGCCAACCTGTCATCCCCGGCCGGCAAACCCCGTTAAGCCTGATTTGGCTTAAATGATCATTTCATTATATTGAAGTGACGGCGCATTAATATGGAAACTTTACCCCTATGCGGCAACAATGTTGCAAGGCTTTAACATATTTAACGCATTCGATGCTGTTTCAACGCTAATCTGGCGTCGTTGCATCTCCCAAACCTCACCTGGGTACTAAAGTACTGTCTGCGTTGATGACGCCTAGCCGGGGACGCCAAGTCATATTAGCGTTGAAATAGCCTCTTATTTGAATATCCGCGCCAGCAAAAGGACAAACAGGGAAATCAGGATGGTGGAGGCAAAAGGGAAGGAGAAATTGCGGCCAAACAGTTTAAAACGCACATCGCCCGGTAAACGGCCTATGCCCAGCTTTTCCAGCCAGGGCAGCAGGCTGGAAAACACCACGACGGCGATAAAGATGGTTAATACCCAGCGTAACAAAGCCTGCTCCCGTTTAAGTTACCTCGAGGAAATTTTTCAATGTAAATCAAATCCCCAGCCATCATAAGCGGTGACTGCGGTCCAGGCGTAATAAATTTTCGGGCAATTCCACGCCCTGCCCCATGACCAGCACTTTGAACAACTCTCCCATTTCCGCTGGCGACACCAGCTTTTGCAGCGCATTAGCCTGTGGCAGGTAATCCATGACTTGCTCTGGTGAGGTACGCGCCAGCACATCGGCTATGCCAGCCGCTGTCAAAAAGCTGGCCTGGCTGGTGTAATTCAATAACTCCAGCCCTGCCGACAAACCTGCCCTGGCCATGGCGGTAAAGTCAACATGGGCGGTGATGTCCTGCAAACCTGGCAAGTAAAAGGGATCAGGGTGGGCATGATGGCGGTAATGGCACATCAGGCTGCCTTGCTGGCGCTGTGGATGATAATACTCGGCCGCCGGGAAACCATAATCTATCAGTATCGCCGCTGCTGGCTTGCCGCTGGCGAGCAGCATGGATGCCAGGCTGTGCATGAAACCACTGGCGATCGCATGGACTTCCGTCAGATAACCGACCGGCAATTCATCTGCATAAGGAATTTGCGCAATCTTGTCTGAACTGCATGCCTGTGGCTGTTCACGGAAAATCAGTCTGGGCGCACTATCTTCATCGACCACCGCCACGCCGACCTCATGCCAGCCATCTGCCGTCTTGATAACCAGGTCAACCGGCATGGCATCCAGAACCTCATTTCCCAGTACTATGCCAGAAAAAGAGTCTGGCATTTTTTGCAACCATTGCACTTGTGGAAAGCCTTTCAGCAATTCTTCCTGACGTGCACGCAGTTCGCCGGACAATTCCACGATAAAATAGCGTTCTATCGCGATTCCAGACAATTGACATTCCGACAAAAAATCCAGGGCGAGCTTGCCCGTGCCTGCACCGAACTCCATGACTTCGGCGGCAGTTTGGCTGAATAACTGACTTGCCAGCCTGGCCAGGGTGGCTCCAAATAGCGGCGACATTTCCGGCGCGGTTGTAAAATCACCGTCTTTGCCTAATTTTGTGGCACCGCCGCTGTAATAGCCTAGGTCAGGCGCATACAGCGCCAGTTCCATGTAGCGCGAAAACGGTATCCAGCCCTGATGTTGATGGATGTCGTCGATAATCAGTTGTTGCAAGGCAGATGAAGCGGCCAGCGCATCATCGCCAGGCACAGGTAGAGATAATTTATGCATAGCCGCATTGTATTGAAAACACAGTAATCCTTGTCAAGAATTTCCATGAGCGACGTATAAGCAGCATCAAGATATGAACAATAAGCACACAAACCGCACAGCACTGATCACCGGTGCCGCCAAACGCATAGGGCGGCATATCGCCCTGCATATGGCGCGGCAGGGTTGGGATATTCTTGTCCATTATGGCAATTCAGCAGCAGAAGCACAGACCCTGGTGACAGAAATCCAGGCAATGGGGCGTCGTGCACTTGCCTTACAGGCCGACCTCGCGAATGAAACAGCAACACGTGCCTTGCTGCCTGCAGCGATAGCCGCCATGGGCAAGATAGATTGCATCGTCAATAATGCCTCGCTATTTGCAGAAGATGATGTGCACAGCTTCAGCCACGCCAGCCTGGTCAGGCATATGCATGCCAATCTGGCGGCCCCTGTGATACTGGCGCAAGCTCTGCATGCGGCAACAGCAGATGGCGAACAAACCTGCGTCATCAATCTGCTGGATCAGAAGCTGTATAACCTGAACCCCGATTTTTTGTCTTACACCCTGTCCAAGGCAGCACTGCAATGTGCGACGACAACACTGGCGCAGGCACTGGCCCCTAAAGTGCGCGTAGTTGGCGTTGCACCCGGCATCACCATGGAATCGGGCCATCAAAGCACGGCAGATTTCCAGCAGGCGCACCAGGTCACACCGCTGGGCAGGTCAAGCACACCTGAAGATATTGCCCGCACAGTCTGTTTTCTGGCGGACAGCCCTGCCATGACCGGCACTACTATCCTCGTTGATGGCGGCCAGCACCTTATTCCCTTGCAGCGCGATGTCATGTTCCTGGCGACTGCAAACCAATCTATTTCACCTTAATCCCGGGACCACCATGTTATCCATCCTGCACCACCCCCAGCTCTCAGACTGCCGCCGCCTGTTCTTGCGCAATTATGAAATTTCCATCAACATCGGCGTGCATGAGTTCGAGAAAAAGGGCGAGCAACGCGTGCTCTTCAATGTGGACCTGTATATCCCGCTGGCCCTGTCTACACCAAAAGATGATCAGCTGGAAGAAGTCGTCGATTATGATTTCATGCGCTGCACGATAGCCGACCGTATTTCCAAAGGCCATGTCCACCTGCAGGAAACCCTGTGTGATGATGTCGCGACTATCATGCTGGCACACCCAAAAGTACGCGCTGTGCGCATCTCTACCATGAAGCCGGATGTCTATCCAGATTGCGAAGGCGTAGGCGTAGAAGTATTCAAGATCAAAACTGACATCTAAACATTATCATGCACGCTCTTAATGAAACACTCACTGAAACATTGATGGATGCCCCGGCAGAAGTAAAAGCCACGGCCACCACTACCGCCAAGTCACAAGAAAAAATCACCTACGAAAACAATAAACTGCACAAGCGCTTATGCCGCCTGGTTGGCCAGGCGATTGGTGATTTCAATATGATAGAAGAAGGCGACAAGGTCATGGTGTGCCTGTCTGGTGGCAAGGACAGCTATGCCCTCCTGGATATCCTGATGACCCTGCGTGAACGTGCGCCCATCAATTTCGATATTGTCGCGGTTAATCTCGATCAAAAGCAACCAAACTTCCCTGACCATATCCTGCCAGCCTATCTGGAAAAACTGGGCATACCCTACCATATAGAAAACCAGGATACCTATAGCATAGTCAAGCGCCTGATCCCTGAGGGCAAGACAACTTGCTCACTGTGTTCACGCCTGCGCCGTGGTATTTTGTATCGTGTGGCCGATGAACTGGGCGCAACCAAGATCGCGCTCGGCCATCACCGTGACGATATCCTGGAAACTTTTTTCCTGAATATGTTCTTTGGTGGAAAACTCAAGGGCATGCCAGCCAAGCTGCAATCCGACGATGGCAAACACATCGTCATCCGCCCCCTGGCCTATGTCAAAGAGTCTGATACTGAACGTTATGCCGAAGTCAAAAACTTCCCCATCATCCCCTGCGATTTATGCGGCTCGCAAGAGAATCTGCAGCGCAAGCAAATCAAGGGGCTGATGCGTGAATGGGACAAAAAATTCCCTGGCCGCGTGGACAATATTTTTGCATCCCTGTCCACCGTCGCACCTTCACATCTGATGGACAAGAATTTGTTCAATTTCACGGATTTGAAAATCGATGGTGAGGCGAATCCGAATGGTGACATCGCTTTTGATGATGAACCTTGTGCAACACCTGCTGCGGGTGTGATTTCTTTGCATCTGGATCAGGATTGAATCAAAATTCATTGCATATCTTGTAGGAGCGGCTTCAGCCGCGAATGATCGATACGGCAGGGTCTTCGCGGCTGAAGCCGCTCCTACAAAAACCAAGGCTAGCTCAAGCTATTCTGTTACCAGCTTTCCATACTCCCATGACCACAGGGATACCACTGACCACGCGCACGCGCATATAGTCAGCCCGTAATCCCACGGCAATCTCACCTCTGTCATGCAGACCTATCATGTGCGCCGGATTACGCGTCACGGTCGCCACTGCCTTGGGCAAGTTAAAGCCTTCATTTTGCAACAGGAAAGCCGCATGCAAAAGGCTGGCAGGTACATAGTCTGACGACAGCACATCCAGCAAATCCAGTCTGGCCAGTTCTGCTGCAGAGACATTGCCGGAATGTGAACCACCGCGCACCATATTCGGTGCACCCATGATGATGCCCAGGCCCTGTTCACGGGCAGCCCTGGCAGCAGCAACGGTGGTGGGGAATTCAGATATTGTCACTCCATCATCGACACCCTCAGCCACATGTTCTACTGTCGTATCATCATGCGTAGCCAGTGGGACTGGCACATCCAGTTCACGGCAACTGGCGACAATGGCGCGGCGGTTGGAGGCGGCATAGGCAACTTGCCTGAGCAGCAAACGCTCCAGCATGGAATCGACTTTTTCTTCACTCCAGCCGCGCTTGCCGGATACATAGACACGGTAATGCGTCAGGTCTGTCCACTGTCTTTGGCCGGGCGTATGGTCCATCAGCGAAACCAGCTTCAGGCGCTCGTCATGCAGATAAGGGGCGAACATGTCCAGCAAGCCTTCTTCTGCCAGTTCCAGGCGCATGTGCAGGAAGTGATCTGCCCGCAAGATGCCTGAGTCTGCGGCCATGCGCAAACCTTGGGTGCATGATTCGAGGCTGTCATTGCGCAGGCTGTCAGAATCGATATCACCGACCGAAATTGCATCAAGCACAGTCGTGATGCCGGACGCAGCGATCTGGGCATCATGCGCCAAAATAGCAGGTAACGTAGGCCAGACTACCTTGGGGCGTGGCATCAAGTGTTTTTCCAGATTGTCGGTATGCAGTTCTACCATGCCGGGCAAAAGATAATCACCCTGCCAGTCATCTGTACCTGTGACACTGGAAGCACGCGTGGCTTCTGTCAAATCAGCTATCCTGCCCTGCTCTACCAGCATGGAGCCGCTGATGACTTCATCGGCCAAAACAATTTGTGCGTTTTCGATTCTGTTCATCATGCTGCCACCAAAGAGACTGCTGCGGGGATGGAAAAAATTCTGGTCGCCAGCGCCTGGCGCACCACTTCATCATGGAAGATGCCAACGACAGCAGCACCGCGCTCACGCGCAGCATTGATCATGTCGATGACGGTGGCGCGATTGGCTTCATCCAGTGAGGCAGTGGGCTCATCAAGCAAGAGTATGGGGTAATCGCAAATCATGGTGCGGGCAATATTCACGCGCTGTTGTTCACCGCCAGAAAAAGTCGCAGGCGGAATTTGCCACAGGCGCTTGGGTATGCGCAGGCGTGACAATAATTCTTCTGCCTGTTCATAAGCTGCCTGCTTTTCCACGCCGCGCATGAGCAAGGGTTCTGCTACCAGGTCCAGTGTACTGATACGTGGTATCACACGCAGGAACTGGGTCACGAAACCCAGGGTGCTATGCCTGACTGCCAGCACCTGCTGTGCAGGTGCAGATTGCACATCGACCCAGCCGCCGTCATCTGCATCACTCTTGTGCCAGATATTTACGCTGCCACTGCTGGCACGGTAATTGGCATAAAGGCAGCGCAGCAGGGTACTCTTGCCTGCACCTGAGGGTGCATGGATGACAACGCATTCACCAGCATCCACCTGCATGTCTATTTTGGAGAGTATGGACATTTCCTGTCCACCTTGCAGATGCAGGGTAAAGTCTTTGGACAAGCCTTCAACAACGATACGTTTCAACATGTGTTCCTCAAGCCTGCAAGACAGATGACACCAGCAACTGGGTATAGGGATGTTGCGGATCATCAAGTACCTGATCAGTCAAACCCTCTTCGACTACCTGCCCCTGACGCATGACCATGAGGCGGTGAGCCAGCAAACGCGCCACCGCCAGGTCGTGGGTGACGATGACGGCGGCTACCTGTAATTGCGAAACCAGTTGACGCAATAAGTCCAGCAGACGGGCCTGGACGGAAACGTCGAGGCTGGCGGTAGGCTCATCCATGAAAATCAGGCGCGGTTTGGTCACCAGGTTACGGGCAATCTGCAAACGCTGTTGCATGCCACCAGAGAAATCGCGCGGCAAATCATCAATACGCGCCGCATCAATTTCCACCCTGTGCAACCAGTCCTGCGCCTCGGCACGTATCTGGCCATAATGACGGGCACCAACGGCCATGAGGCGTTCGCCGACATTGGCACCGGCAGAGACTTCTACCCGCAAGCCATCCCTGGCACTCTGGTGGACAAAGCCCCAGTCCGTGCGTGCCAGCAAACGGCGGCGTGCCTCGCTGATGGTGAACAACTCGACCATGCCTTCATCCCGGGTATTGAACAGGACTTCGCCCTGCTCTGGCTGTAGCTGACCTGCCAGGCAATTCAATAAAGTAGATTTACCAGAGCCGGATTCGCCGACTATACCCAGCACCTCACCTGGATACAGGCTCAGGTTGACTTGTTCGCACGCCGTCTTGCCACCATAAAACTTGCTGACATTGCGTGCCTGTAGCAAAGGCAAAGTATTGTTGACATTGTTATTGCTCATACCTGCTCTTCCCTGCGAGTGCGGCAATAATCAGTATCGCTGCAAACAAACATGCGTGAACCCTGGTCATCGACGATGACTTCATCGAGGAAGCTGTCGTTCGCATCGCACATGGCACAGCGGTGATCCCAGTGTTCTATTTCGAAAGGATAGTCTTCAAAATCCAGGCTCTTCACTGGTGTATACGGTGGCACGGCATAGATGCGTTTTTCACGTCCGGCACCAAATAATTGCAGGGCGGGATTTTTATCCATCTTGGGGTTATCAAACTTGGGTATCGGTGAAGGGCGCATCAGATAGCGCTCATTGACGATGACGGGATAATCATAAGCAGTTTCTATCTTGCCCAGCCTGGCGATATCTTCATACAGCTTGACGCTCATGAGGCCATAATCGGCCATCGCATGGTATTTGCGTGTTTCTGTTTCGCTGGGTTCCAGCCAGCGCAGGGGTTCAGGGATAGGCACCTGATACACCATGATCTGCCCTTCAGCCAAGGGGGTTTCCGGGATGCGGTGGCGGGTTTGTATGACGGTCGCTGCAATGGTTTTTTCCGTTGTTGCCACACCGGTGGTGCGACGGAAGAAGCGACGTATATTGACTGCATTGGTGGTATCGTCAGATCCCTGATCAATGACTTTGAGGACATCATCCTGGCCTATGATGGCGGCAGTGACTTGTATGCCACCTGTACCCCAGCCATAAGGCAGGGGCATTTCGCGCCCACCGAATGGCACCTGGTAACCGGGTATGGCAACTGCTTTCAAAATGGCACGCCTGATCATGCGCTTGGTTTGCTCATCGAGATAGGCAAAATTATAGCCAGCTTCAGGCTCAGTCCTGGCAGGCGCGGCTTGCGCAGTGGTCTCTTGATATTCCTGAGTTTCCATGGTGTCCATCTCCATCATCATGCTGCCTTCTTGCCTGATTTTTCAGCGGCTGCTTCATCTGCTTGTTCATCTGCTGTTTCCAGCTTGCCAGCTTCAGCAGCCTTGGCATCAATGCTTGCACGTATGCCACGCAAGAGGCTGAGTTCAGCCTGGAAATCCACATAGTGAGGCAGCTTGAGATGCTGCAAAAAGCCAGATGCTTCTACATTGTCGGCATGGTAGAGCACGAATTCTTCCATCTGAGCTGGTGCAGTGATTTCTTCTTTCAACTCACTGGCACGCAAGGCGCGATCCACGACACCCATGGCCATGGTCTTGCGCTCGCAATGACCAAAACCCAGGCCATAGCCACGGGTAAATTTCGGTGCTTCATTTTGTGAGCCGACGAATTGGTTCACCATCTGGCATTCAGTGATATCGATCTCGCCTATGTCTATGGCAAAACCAAGTTCTT
This sequence comes from Undibacterium pigrum, assembly GCF_003201815.1. Taxonomy (GTDB): domain Bacteria; phylum Pseudomonadota; class Gammaproteobacteria; order Burkholderiales; family Burkholderiaceae_D; genus Undibacterium; species Undibacterium pigrum. Next base: position 855,736 of record NZ_QJKB01000002.1, on the reverse strand, counting down.
CAGGCACGACTTGCACACTGACCCTGCCATAACGTATCTCACCAGCAAAGGGATGGTTGCGGGCATAACCGCGCTGAGTGGAATAGGCCAATGCCAGCAAGAAACCTTCATCACCACGGGCCAGGCTTTGCAGACGCAGGGCGCGGCTGGCAGGGAATTGCAGAGGTTCACGTGTCAGGTCAAAAGGCTCGGGATCATCTTCAGGTATCAGTTCAGGCTCGATCAAGCCTTCTGCATTCAAAAAGTCGAGTACGCGCGGGCAAGCTTCTGCTTCTGTATTACCATGGGCAACTGGTTCAGTATCGCCACTACTCATGGCTTCTGCCGCCAGTGAAAAATCCAGCAGGCGCTGAGTATAATCATAAGTCGCCCCCAATACCTGGCCACCCGGTACATCCTTGAAGGTCGCCGAGATGCGTCTTTGTATCAGCATATTGGCGGTATCTACCGGCACGGTTGCCATCAGGCGCGGCAAGGTGGTGCGGTAGGCGCGCAGCAGGAAGATAGCTTCTATCAAATCACCACTGGCTTGCTTGATGGCGAGTGCCGCCAGGTCTTTGTCATACAGCGAAGCTTCACCCATGACGCGGGCCACGGCCAGCGACATTTGCTCGCGTATCTGGGCGATGCTGAGTTCTGGTACGGTAGTATCACCACGGCGCATTTTTGCCAGCGCGTCATAGGACTGGGCAATGGCTTTCTCGCCACCTTTGACGGCTACGTACATGGCAACTCCTCAGACTGCACTTCTGCTATCTTGCTGGTGCGCGGTAAGCCGAGTACTGCGTCGCCACTGCAAAAAATCACATCCACACCTTGCGGGAAAGCGGTATGATTGACTTGCCACTTGCTGACAAAATCCGCAGGCAAGCCACTGATGTATATGCTGCGCTTGTCCTTGATGCCAGGGCCTGTAAGTTGATATTCAGTGCCACTAGAAAAATCATCGACTTGTATCAGCAAAGTGGAAGACTTGTCAGGGTAAGTCATGCTGCCCTGAGCAAAGCCCTGCAAATCCAGTTGCTGCAATGAGCTACTCAGTACCGCAAAATTTGCAGAGGATTTTTCACTCACCAGCGGCAGGCCGCAATGGAAACGCAGATATGTGCGCACGGCATCATTATCGAATTCATCTGCCAACCAGGCTGTGGTTTCATAATCCATCAGTGCCAGGCAGGCGGCGGCTGTAGCCATATGCAAGGGTGCAGGTGCCTGCAGGTTTACCCTGATGCGCTGGATAGTGCCAGGTTCGGACAAGGCTTTCAGCAAACTACGAAAGACAGTCTGCGCATCATGTACCGTATCTTCCCACGCGGGCAAAAGTTGCTGCATGGATGCGGCTGTATTATCCGGTGAATATGTCATGCATCTTCTCCTCTGACCATGGTCATGAATTCCACCCTGGTGGCTTGCGCTTCAGCCTGTAATTGTTCACGCTTCTGTTGCAACAACAACTCCAATGGCCTGATGATATTTTCTTCGACCACTGACCTGTGCTCACCTTGCATCAGCGCATCAAAAATCGCTGCCCATTCTGCATGACGCTCGTCGCGGCCAGCTACATAGGCCACGCCAGTTTCACCCGTAGCCAGGCGCAAGGCACAGCGTGTCACGGACATTTCACCGAGGTTGAACTGGCTGCCACTGCCACCGGTTCTGGCACGCACCATCGCAAGACCTGTCTCGGGTTTTCTTAACCATAAATAGGAAGGCAGTTCACCGAACTGGCGCACACTGACAGCCAGTTCTGATGCAGGCGCTTTCGCCAGTATGGACATCCAGCGGACACGCTCTTGCTGGGCAGAGTTGGGGGTGTGATCAGCATTCATAGCCTCACATTACAACAGGCGAAAATGAAGTCTTGATGACATGTACTGTAGAATTTTTTTGTCAATTTCCAGTCACATTTCAGGTTTATGATTTGTCATCGCGACCAAGGGGATCAGGATGGAAACGCATATCGCAATACAGGGTGGCAAGTATCTGCAACAAGACCAGAACGGTCATCCTGGCTGGTCTGAAGAGAGCCTGTATCTGCATGGCCTGCACATCGCCAGCGCAGGCGGCAATCACTTCCAGCACAATGGCAAGCAACAGTTTTTTGATGCTACAGGTTTGCTGATACTGCCTGGCCTGGTTGATATCCATGGTGACGCCTTTGAGCGCCAGTTGCAACCGCGCCCGGCCACCAGTTTTGCCTACGATATCGCCTTCGCCGATACCGACAGGCAACTGATCAGCAATGGCATTACTACAGCCTGTCATGGCCTGACTTTTTCATGGGAAGGTGGCTTGCGCGGACGTGAAGCAGCACTGGCAACACTGGAGCAGGTAGCGGCACAAAAATCCCGTGTACATGCCGATCACCTGATACATTTGCGTTTTGAGAACCACCATCTCGATGGCTTGCATGATGCACTGAACTGGATAGAATCTGGTCTGATTGCCTTCTTTGCCTTCAACGAACACCTGCCCTCCATCCTGAAGAAAAGTGCATCGCCAGAAAAGCTGGTCGCCTACGCTGAACGTGCACGTTGCGATGTTGCCGGTTTTCTGGAACGTCTGCATAAGGCGCAATCCCGCTCACCCAAAGTAGCACAGGCGATCAGCCAGCTGGCTGCAGCGTGCCGCCAGCGCGGTATCGCCATGGCATCGCATGATGATGAAACCCGTATGGACAGGGAACGCTTCCAGGAACTGGGCGTCGATGTCAGTGAATTCCCCAAGACGGAAGAAGCCTTGCAGGCAGCCAAGGCATTAGGTAACCATGTCGTCATGGGTGCGCCAAATGTCTTGCTCGGTGGCAGCCACTGTGGCGGTTTGTCAGCCAGCGATGCAGTGCGCCGTGGTCTGTGTGACACGCTGGCATCTGATTATTATTACCCCGCCTTATTGCATGCACCTTTCCGTCTGGAGCAGGAAGATATTTGCAGTCTGGCACAGGCCTGGCAACTGGTGTCGCTGAATCCTGCCCGTGTACTGGGCTTGCATGACAGGGGCAATATCGCTGCTGGCCAGCGTGCCGACATTCTCATGATAGAGAAGCAAGCTGATGGCAGCCCGCGCCTCATTGCCACCATCGCCGCTGGCAAGCTGGTATTTTGCGCCGAGCCGCAACGCCTGCAATATCAGCAAAGCCTGGAACTGGCAGCCTGATGCGCTATGCCCTCTACTTTTCCCCAGTACCGGACAGCCCATGGTGGCAGGCCGGTGCCAGCTGGCTGGGGCGCGACCCCATGCACACAGGAAAAATACCGCAAACCCATATTACTGGCGTGCCAGATATCCTGCTCAGCCAGCTCACCAGCGAAGCCCGTCGTTATGGTTTTCATGCAACGCTGAAAGCCCCGTTCAACTTGCTTGAAGGTTTTCAGGAAGCAGACCTGATACAGATGGCCAGCGCCTTTGCCCAGGTGCAGCCTGTCATCAGCATCAGGGAAATGCAGGTGCGCATGATGGGTAACTTCCTGGCACTGCGCCCGCAGGGTGATGAAGCCGAAATCAATGCCCTGGCCATGCGCTGCGTCAGTTATTTTGATTTATTGCGCCGCGCGCCTGATGCAACTTATCTGGCCAAGCGCCGTCATGCTGGCCTCAGTGCCAGGCAGGAAGCGCTATTACAGCAATGGGGTTACCCATACACAGAAGAAGAATATCGCTTCCACCTGACACTCAGCGACGATTTGCTGGACGTGGATGCCGATGCGCAGTATGCCTTGCGCAAGGCAGCAGAACAGCAATTCTCGCGCTTGCTGGACAATACACCACTCAATATAGATGCGCTGACGATATTCCGTGAAGAGCGTCCCGGTGTGCCTTTTAACTTCTGGATGCGTTTCCCTTTCCAGGCCAGAGTGCAACAAAAATCCCTGCCCGCTACTGGCCGCCTGTATTTCGTCGTCGGTCCTTCAGGCGCTGGCAAGGATACCCTGCTGCATTGGGTCAAAGAAAACCTGCCCGCCAATGCGGCACTGGAGTTTGCGCAACGGGCCATCACCCGCCCCGCCCATGACAGTGAAGCGCATGAAGTCCTGAACCAGGAAGCTTACTGGCAAGCTGCCGCTGCCGGCCACTTTTGCATGCAGTGGCAAGCCAATGGCCTGTGTTATGGCATACGCAGGAATATCGAGGCCAAGCTCAAATGTGGCCAGGATGTCATCGTCAATGGCTCGCGTGAATACCTGCCACAACTACGCCAGTTATTCCCCGATGCGCGCATCATCTGGATCATGGCTGACCCGGAGCAAATCAGGCAGCGCATGGAAAAACGCCAGCGTGAGTCTGGTGCAGCACTGTTGAATCGTCTTGACCGGGGTATGAAATTTACCGTGCCTGAGGACCAGGATATTATCTGCATAGACAATAGCGGGCCTATACACATTGCCGGGCAAAAACTGTTAAAGATATTTGCTAAAGATTAGAAGAATGCTGTTGTTACAGCATCATGTGCAGCCAAGATGGGTGCACATATTTGCTTTACACGGTTACTGCCTGGGCAAATTCCAGACTCAGTTTTTCCATCATCACGACAAAGACTTGCAAGTCCACAGTCTTTGCGCCAACCACTTTTGCCGCGTCATCCCACTGACGCAATCTGACTGCATCTTCAGCGTAATCCTGATCTATGAATTCAGTCGCTTGCGTCACTGAAAACGGGCCACCCTGCCAGATCAGGCTGCGTTGTGATGCATGGGACAAGCCTGACCAGTACAATGGGTCTGCCGCACACAGATAGCGTTTGGCATCGACATGCATGCGTATGGGTTCAGTCACATCCCGGTCAAACAACTCCGCCAACAAGAGTGCCGCCAACTCGCCATGCGGGAAGGTCTCATCCGTTTCATCGTCAGCCATATGCGCCAGGTCATGCAAGAGTGCAGCGATGACCAGGGCATCGCTTGCGCCTTCTTCCATGGCCAGGCTGGCGCATTGCAGGGCATGCTCCAGTTGGGTGATGGCTTCGCCGCCATACAGACCGCCAGCACGGTTTTGCAACCAGTCTATAACTTGCGGGAGCTTGATCCCTTGAACAACTTGACGTTTTTGTGTTTGCATATCAGATAAAAACTTTTCTGAGACGGGAAGAAATCACATCTATCATGCTGACTGTCAGCACGATCATCAATAAAACGGCACAGGTTTGCGCATACTGGAAGGCACGTATGACTTCCCACAGGATCACTCCTATGCCACCGGCACCGACCATGCCAACGACAGTGGCAGAACGCACATTTGATTCAAAGCGGTACAGGGCGAACGATACCCACAGCGGCATGACTTGCGGCAGGACACCGTAGACTATTTCTTCCAGCGCATGCGCGCCAGTGGCACGTATACCTTCTACCGGTTGCGGGTCTATCGCCTCCACCGCTTCAGAAAACAGCTTGGACAAGATACCGGTCGTATGTACAAACAGGGCCAGCACACCGGCAAAAGGGCCAAGGCCAACTGCTACTACAAACAGCATGGCAAACACCATCTCATTGATGGCGCGTGCAGCATCCATCAATCGACGCACAGGCTGGCTGACCCAGGCGGGTGCGATATTCGACGAGCTCAGCAAGCCCAGGGGAATGGAGCAGACTACCGCCAGGGCAGTGCCCCAGGCAGCGATCTGTAAAGTCACCAACAGCTCTTGCAAGTAGATGCGCCACTCATGAAAATCTGGCGGAAAAAAACTGGCAGCATAAGTCAGCATATTGCCACTGTCGCGCAGCAATTCCAGGGGGCGCATATCTGCCCCCTTCCATGACATGGCAAGGATGGCGAGGACTATGCCCCAGACCAATAATTTGCCGGTATCACGCTTGGGTGCTTCCGGCAAATTCAGGACGACTTGCGGGCGGGCTGTTGGTGTAGTGTTCATGCTATCAAGACTTGGCGATATCGTTCAGTTTGCGGTTGATGTCGTCCAGCTTGATTTTCTTTTCATCGGCATTCAGGGCCACGTCTGCTTCTATCTTGACTTTTTCCTTGAACAATTCCAGTTGGCGTATTGGTTTCAACTGTGCATTGGTAGAATCCTGGAAGCCACTCAAGGTCAGCTTGTTCAGCTGTGCTTTTTCACGTGCCACGTCCGGGCCAGTCTTGCCATAGCTGATAAAGAAATCCTTGATCTTGGTTTTGACATCAGCTGGCAAGTCTTTACGCCATACCAGGGGATCAGAAGCGATCAGGGGTGATTTCCATACCTGACGCAACTGGCTGGCGGTTTCTGGCTGACGTGCCTTGACGCGGTCAAGCACATCAGAGCTATGCACGGCTGCATCAACCTGTTTGTTGGCAACGGCCAGGATATTGGTTTCATGGTTGGCACCACGCACAGTCTTGAACGCCGTTTTCGGGTTCACATTGTTTTGTGCGAACACATAGTAGCTAGGCACCAGGAAGCCGGAAGTGGAATTAGGGTCACCTATGCCGAAATTGAGGTTCTTGGCATTTTTCAAGACATCTTCTACAGTCTGGTAAGGACTGTCTTTGTGTACACTGATCATGCTGTAGTAACCAAGGGTATTATCTGCATTGACAATCTGTGCAAACACTTCAGAGTTGGCGCGGTCTACAGCTTCAATTGCTGATTTATTTCCCACCCAGGCAAACTGCACTTTATTGAAGCGCATGCCTTCAATCACACCTGCGTAGTCAGGCGCGAAAAAGGCAGTGATCTTGATGCCCAGTTTTTTGCTCATGTCATCCAGCACTGGCTGCCAGTCCTGTTTCAGGTTTTGTGAAGACTCGGTAGAGATGATGCCAAAGTTTAAAGTCTTGACTGCATCTTCTGCCATGACAGCAGTGGCAGTTGCGGCCATCACCAGGCCCAGGGTCAGACTGCGCGCGAATTGACGAAACATGGAAATACTCCTGAAGGGTAAAAAGACTCAGGCGGCAGCCGCGAGAGTGGGTAAAGAGAGGGTGTCGGCAGCAGGTGTGGCATTTGCCGTATTGACTGGCGCGGGATTGAGCAATTCTTCTGCCTCTGCACCATACAGGTCGCGCAACATGGCGACTGTCAGTTCGCTGGAAGGGCCGTCATAGACGACACGCCCACGCGAGAGTGCAACAGTGCGCGGGCAAAAACGAAAAGCTACGTCGACCTGGTGCAGGGATACCACTACCGTCGTACCATCCTGACGATTCAAATCAGCCAGGGTCTGCATGACGCGGCGGGCAGATTCAGGATCCAGCGAGGCTATCGGTTCATCAGCCAGGATGACCTTGGCTTGTTGCACGATGGTGCGAGCAATTGCCGCGCGCTGTTGCTGGCCGCCAGATAAAGCGGATGCACGTTTATAAGCATGTTCAGCAATACCCACACGTGCCAGTGCAGCCAGGCCCAGGGCTTTTTCTTCCTGGGTAAAAATACGGAAACAACTACGCCACAGCGGGATGCGGGCGATACCACCAGTGAGTACATTGGTCAGTACAGGCAAACGTCCGACCAGGTTGAATTGCTGGAAGACAAAACCAATTTGCGAACGCAGGTGACGTATCTGTTTGCCAACCACGCCATTCGCCTGCAAGACTTGCTCGCCAAGGCGGATATCATTCTTGTCTGCATTGGCCGTGATCAGGCCAGAGATATGGCGCAATAAAGTTGACTTGCCAGAACCGGATGCACCGATGAGCGCAACCATTTCACCTGGCTTGAAAGTCAGCTCTATATTATCCAGCGCCTGATAGCCACCTTTAAAGGTTTTGGAAATACCATTGATTTCTATCTTCATCGCATTTACCCCGGCTGGACAATTGAGCTAATCCACGGGAGTATTGGACAAAAATATGTCAGGCGTATGAAGGCAAGATTACAGGACGATGAAACGACGACATTCCCACACAAAAAAATAACGGATTTGCCGTCAGACAAATCCGCTGTTTTCATCTATTGTAGCCGGGCAAGATATTCCTGATCAGGCTAAGCTTTGCGGCCATCCAGACTCCAGCCACCACTGCCATGTATCAGGACATACAGCAAGCCACCTGCCATGGAGATATTTTTCATGAAATGTATCATCTGGTTTTGCGCTGCATCTGCTGGCACACCCCAGAAATTATGGAAGATGAAAGCTGCTGCCAATGTGAAAAGGATCATTGCTGCCGCGGCCCAGCGTGCACGCCAGCCAACGATGACCATGAGGCCACCACCCAGTTCAACCACGATGGCGGCAATTGCGCCCAGCGCTGGCAAAGGCAGGCCCTTGCTGGCGATATAACCTACGGTTTGTTCAAACCCGGATATCTTGCTGGCACCGGATGCCACGAAGATCAGGGCGATCAGGACGCGGGCGATGAAAGAGCCGAAGACGGGTCCTATGGTTTCTGTTTGTTTCATTTTGTTTTCCTTACATGTAGATTTTGATTATCTGTAGTGAGAGCCTGGCTTCGTAGGTTGGGCTACGCTTCATCAGCCCAACACTCGGCGTTTAAATGACGTACACGTTTGCAGAGGCCCAGTGTTGGGCTGATAAGACGTAGCCCAACCTACAACTGATTTTTTGTTCTCGAAAACCAAATGCTTCGTGAGTGCTGAATGAGCGTAGCGAGCGGCGCTAGTTTGACGAAGTTGAAACTCGGACGCGCAGTCGTACCTTAGTACGACGAGCATCGCAGGCTCAAAATCGCGCCGCGCAGTAGCTCAATCAGTGCTCACCAACTTGCCTTCGCGAAAATCACTTATCGCTTTAAAAATTTCCGCCTGACTATTCATCACAAACGGCCCATACTGAACTATCGTTTCACCCAAAGGCTGACCGGCAATCAACAACAAGCGGCTATCCACCTTGGCATCAATCGCCACCCCATCTGCATCCGCTGATTTTTTCAATATCGCCATGCGTTGCACAGGCACTTCACGTTCGCCTATCTGTACTTCACCTTCATAGACGTACACAAAGGCATTGAAACTGGCAGGCAGGCTGTGGCTGAAACTGCTACCGGCTGGCATATGTATATCCAGATACAAGGGCTGGGTCACTTCACGCTGCACGGCACCTGCCACGCCATGGCTGCTACCGGCGATGATGCGCACTTTGACACCGGTTGTTGTCAGCAATTCAGGGATGGTGTCGCTCTGTATATCGCGGTACCAGGGCGCGATCATCTTGTCTTTTGCTGGCAGGTTCAGCCATAACTGGAAGCCTGCCATGCGGCCTTCTTCCTGCTCAGGCATTTCGGAGTGAATCACGCCACGACCTGCTGTCATCCATTGCACACCGCCGTTTTGCAACAAGCCTTCATTACCGGCACTGTCACGGTGGCGCATACGTCCAGCCAGCATATAGGTGATGGTTTCAAAACCACGATGCGGATGGCTGGGGAAACCGGCGATGTAGTCGCCTGCCTCATCACTGCCGAACGCATCCAGCATGAGGAAGGGGTCCAGCCGGTATTGCAGTGGCTGCGTCAATACCCGTGTCAGCTTGACACCGGCACCATCTGAAGTAGGTTGCCCGGCGACCAGTTGTTCCACCGTGCGCGATTTGCTCACGCTTTCAGCCTGTTGAACTGTGTTGCTTGCAACTACATCTGTCGTTTCCATGATCCGTCGTCCTCGTAATTGGCCCGTTAATGTTGTCGGTTAGTTGTCGATTAAGCAGGCAGTAAATCATTAATTTGCTGGTGTGCTGAAGCCAGAGATGCTTTTTCTGCATCCGGGCCCATGGCCAGACCTTCTGCGTAGACAAACTCTACATCGGTCATGCCCAGGAAGCCAAAGAAGGTTTTCAGGTAAGGCATTTGCGTGTCGTTTGGCGTATTGCGATACAGGCCGCCACGTGTCAGTACCACATACACTTTCTTGCCAGTCAACAGGCCTTCAGGGCCATTGGCGGTATAGCGGAAAGTCACCTGGGCGCGGGAAATCGCATCTATCCAGTTTTTCAATTGGGCCGAGATACCAAAGTTGTACATCGGTGCGCCGAGTACGACTACATCTGCGGACTGGATTTCTGCAATCAGGGCATCATCCAGGGCAACACGTGCTTGCTGTTCTGTCGTGCGCTGGTCTGCCGGGGTGAACAGGGCTTGCAGTGCTGTTTCATCAAGTATGGGGTGAGGATTGCTACCCAGATCACGTACATTCACGGTGGCACCGGAAGATGTTTCCAGTAAAGCCTCAACCAGGCTATTTGCCAGTTGAGTGGAATGAGAAGCTTGGGCACGGGCGCTGGAGTTGATTTGCAGGATGTTCATTTTGTGTTCCTTTCAGATAAAGTTTGATGGACGTACTTTAATCGTTCCAAAAACAATCCGGAAGGCGTTAAAATGGATATCATTGTTCCAAAAATAGGAAAATAGTATGGAGGCAGGATCATGACCCTCGAAGCCAATGACCTTTTGCTATTTGCCCGCGTGGTTGAAGAAGGCAGCTTCAGCAAGGCGGCAGAGAAGCTGGGCGTACCCAAATCGACCTTGTCACGCCGTATATCTGCCCTTGAAGCCCAGCTAGGCGAACGCCTGATCTTGCGCACTACCCGCAAGCTGACGGTGACTGACCTGGGTCAGAATGTCTTGCTGCATGCCCAACATGTGCAGGAAGAAGTGAATGCCACGCTGGCCCTGACCCAGCACAGGCAGGTGGAACCGAATGGCAAGCTGAAAGTATCCATGCCTGGCGATTTTGGTAATCATCAGATGGGTGAGTTGTTATCTGATTTTATCAGCAAATACCCTGCGGTGAACCTGGAACTGGATCTGTCACCGCGCCGGGTGGATTTGATCGGTGAGAATTTTGATGTGGCCATACGCGTTGGCGACTTGCCGGACGATGCCTCACTCGCGGCCCGTGGGCTGGTACGTTTCAGTGTGGGTTTGTACGCGTCACCTGCCTACCTGAAACTGCATGGTGCGCCAGCAGAGCCAGAAGCCTTGATGGAACACGACTGCCTGCGACTGAATACCCGCAATGGCGAAGCCTCGGTCTGGCGCATGGAAAAAGATGGCGCAGTCTGGGAAGGCATACCCCCTGGCCGGGCCAGTGCCAACTCACCGGAATTGCTGACGCGCCTGGCAGTACGCGGCAAAGGCATCACCATGCTGGCGGACCACTTTGCCGGTCAGCATGTGCACAAGGGTGAACTGGTACCCTTGCTGGAAGACTGGAAACTACCTGAAGTCACTGTCTGGGCAGTATTCCCGGGACGCCGTCTGATGCCAGCCAGAACACGGGTTTTTCTCGACGCCCTGCAGGCTGAATTCTCAGGCCCGCGCTGCCAGAAGATGCTGGAAGAAGTCAATGATTGCAAGACTGGACGTATAAGTATCAAGTCTTTCTGACTATTTTTTCACTGAGCTGATTCAAGTTTCGGTACTGACCTTGTCCCAGTCATTTTCTTCTTCATACTGACACAGCCAGTTGGCTGCCTGATGCCATTCGCGCACCGCATCTGCATTCAGATTACCCGGTGCATCGCGGCCAGTAATATGCGCATGACGAACTGCCCAGTGCAGACGGTACAATAGATCCGACCAGTCCAGCACTTGCCCTTTGCGACGCGGCTTCAGGGCTGCCTGCAAACGCTCGGGTGCTTCCATTGCATGCGGAAATAATTTCAGGATTTGCTTGAGGTTAGCTGCTTGTGTAGGAACCGCCAGCTTGTCGGTTAAACCCGCAGCCCAGGCGAGGAAATACAGTGCTTCCTGCCTTTGCAGAAATTGTGTACGCAATTCTTCAGTGATGTCATCAGCAAACAAAAATGCCTGCTCCTGCGCTGACAAACAGGCCTTCAGACCATGCGTCTCCAGATACGAGCGATAGTGTGCAACATCACCACCAGCAGCTACTGCAGTCACCACCCACAAGACCAGCATGCGCTGCATCAATTCCACAGGCGTGCGCAGTTCCACTTCTTCATCAGACTCAATCACATGCAATTGCACATTGATGCGGATACCACGTTTATGCAATTCCAGTTCGGAAGCTTCTTTGCGTTGCTCTGGGCTCATTATTTCTTCAATATTGTTAATCAATTCACTCGCTGATAGCGAGCAGACGGATTATCCCAGATTTTGCTCAGTTAAGGAGTTGCAGAACAGCGCAACCCCATGCTTCTACAAGCATTAGAATGTCTGATTGTTACCTGTTATTGCAAAGCTTATATGTCTGAAACCAAACCCTTCCCTGTGCTTGAGACCGCAAACTATCAACTACGCCGCATCGTCGCTGCCGATATGCCCGCCGTTTTTCGTGGTTTATCCGACCCGCGCGTCACTGAATATTATGGCATCAGCTATGACACCCTGGCATCAAGCCAGGAGCAAATGGACTGGTATGAACAGGTGTGGCTGGACGGCACAGGCCTGTGGTGGGGCATTTGCAGCAAAGAGAAACCTGAACAATTGATAGGCACTTGCGGCCTGCATGAATGGGAACAGGAACACCATTGTGCCGAAACCGGCTTCTGGCTTTCGCCCGACCACTGGGGCAAGGCTGTGATACCTGAATGCATGAATGTCATCATTAATCACTGCTTTAAACACCTCGGCCTGCACCGCTTGCAAGCCATGGTTGAGCCAGAAAACATAGCAAGCTGGCGTTTGATAGAAAAACTGGGTTTCCAGCTCGAAGGTGTCTTGCGTGAGTGCGAATACAAGCATGGACGCTATATTGATCTTAAATGCTATTCCTTGCTGGACAGGGAGTTTGGTTCGAAACAGGATAGCCGCTGATTTGCAAGGACGGCAGGCCAGGCTTTGTATGGGGAGTACGCAGATGGCCTGCCGCTTGCAAAAAGCTAAGGGATAAAATTACGTAGAGCGGTGGTGTTGCTGTTGGGTTTGACGTTGCTGTTGGGTTTGACGTTGCTTTTGACTTTTCGCAGTTCCCATGTGTAGACGCCGTTTGTGCTGTACAGAAAATGGATTAAGAAAGACCGCTGTTTGAGCGAAGCGAGTTTCGGGCCTTCCCATTTTTTGTACTGCACAAACGGGAACCCCCTTCAGGGGGCGGCTACGCCTGGGTCGCCTTTCTTTGATTCCTTTCTTTGGCGAAGCAAAGAAAGGGATTCGGCCGCCGGGCCGAGACCCGGCCTGGTTCTACGAAGGGCAATCGTTTGAATCAAAGTACGGCAATGCAACGAACGCCACTAGGCTCCAGCCTGCGCTGGAGCGACAGCATATTGATTACCGCTTATCGACATACCACGCGATTAATCAATCCCTCTTCCCACTACCTCTCAATTTCCCCACTATCCCCACCGGAAAAAAATAAATCGACACCACAAACAATACCCCCAACCACAACATCCACCGATCCGGATGCAAGGCACTCGCCAGCAACGGCACATCCGCCAGAGACGACGATGCCACAGCCATCAAACTCTTCAGATAATTCTGCGCCAGTATGAACAAGGTCGCCCCCACCACTGCCCCATACATGGTCCCCATACCACCTATCACGACGATCAATAAAATGTCTGTCATGACTTCAAAACTCAGCATGGTCTTGGGCCCGACATAACGCAGCCACAAGGCCATCAAGGCGCCCGCCATTGCTGCAACCAGCGCAGCAATGCAATTCGCCAGGATGCGGTAATACACGGTGCGGTAACCCAGGGCCTCGGCACGAAAATCATTTTCGCGTATCGCCTGCAAGACACGGCCAAAAGGCGAATTGACGACGCGCAGCAAGAACAGGAATAACAGGGCGCAGCTTATGAATACAATGTAATAGGTAATCACCTTGCCATCGACAACGCGGCCAAATATCTCGGCTTCAAACAAGCGATAAGCAGGTGACAGCAAAGCAGGCACGCTGAAAGTCTTGCCGTCTTCGCCACCCGTAAAATCTGATAATTGCGATGCCAGCACAGCAAAGGATGAAGCCACCGCCAGCGTGATCATGGCATAGAAAATTGCCCTTACACGCAAGGCAAACAGGCCGACGATCAGGGCCAGTACCAGCGTCACCAATAATGCTGCCAGCATGCCCACAGCAGCCAGTCCCCACGATGGCGTGCCACTGGCGAGTGCCAGACCTATACCATAGGCACCTATGCCAAAAAACATGGTGTGGGCAAATGAGACTATGCCGGTATAACCGAGTAACAGGTCATACGATGCTACCAGAACGATGTAAACACAAATGGTGGCAGCGGTGTTCAAAGGCCGTGCGCCGCTGGTGATGAAGGGGGCAAAAGCCAGCCCAAAAAATATCGCCACCAGGATCAGCCCCAGCCAGCGGTTACGCGGAAAATCATCCGACAGGATTTGTTTCATTGCATTCATGTCTTAACGCCTTACCACAGTGTACAAGCCCGTCGGGCGCCACAGCAGCACGGCGATCATCAGCAGGATATTCGACACCAGCGCCAGTTTTGGCACCAGGAAACCGGCGTAATTGGCGACCAGCGCCATCAGCAGGGCACCGATAAAACAGCCACCTACCGAACCCAGGCCACCGATGATGATGACGATAAACACCATGACCATGATGTCACCGCCCATGGCTGCAGTCAGGCTCTCTTTGTATAAGCCCCACATGACACCGCCAAGGCCAGCCAGGGCCGAACCGGCAGCAAACACCAGCACGAACAGTCTGCGTATGCGATAACCGAGTGCTTCCACCATCTCGCCATTTTCTACCCCGGCACGTATCAGCAAACCCAGCTTGCTGCGGTTCAGCACCAGGAACATCGCGATGAATACCAGTAAGCCAACCACGACGGCGATCAGACGGTATTTTTCTATGGCGGCATCACCGAGCAGGATGGAACCGCGCAAGCTGGTCGGCAGCGGCAGCGGGATTTGCTCTGCACCCCAGATGACATTGATCATTTGTTCGGCAACGATCATGCCGCCCATGGTGATGAGGATTTGCTTCAGATGCTGGCCATATACAGGCATGATGATGACACGCTCGAAAGCCCAGCCCAGTAAGCCGGTTGCCAGCATCGCCAGCAGGATAGCCAGGCCCAGTGCTGCCAGGTTCATGAGCAATGAATCCGCCTCCATCCAGCCATGCATGGGTAATAACACCAGCGTGGCGACAAAGGCACCAACGGACACAAAAGCACCGTGTCCAAAATTCAATACATCCATCAAGCCAAAGATCAGGGTCAGGCCACTGGCCATGATAAAGATCATCATGCCCATGGCCAGGCCAGCGACGGTCAGGGTGATCCAGGTTGGAAAGCTGCCGACCAGCGGCAGCATCAGCAAGGCCAGGGCTGGCACGAGTATCAGCGGCCAGATATCGCGTGGCGCTGTCGGCAGGCTGGCGACTTCTGGCTTGGCGGTATTATCCAGAACAGTATCTGTCATTATTCTTCCTCTTGCTTTATTGATGCGCTGCCAGTGACAGGCCCAGCAAATGCTGTTGCAGGTCATTGTCTTCGGCCAGTGCCTGCATGCCACCGGTATGGACGACACGGCCATCATCCATGACGGCCACCGTATCGCCCAGCTTGCGCACGAAATTGAAATTCTGCTCGACCAGCAAGATGGTGGTGTCGCTGGCTTTCAATTCATTGAAGGCAGCCATGAGGCTAAGGATGATGGCAGGTGCCAGACCCTTGGTCGGTTCATCCACCAATATTAATTTGCGCGGTTCGACGATGGCGCGGGCAATCGCAACCATTTGCTTTTGGCCACCGGACAAATTACCTGCCGGGTAGTTCCAGAATTTTTTCAATGCCGGAAAAAAGCCGCATATCCATTCAACGCGGCTATTATCAAGCGGGCCATTGCGTGCAGCCAGCAGCAGGTTTTCCTTGACTGTCAGGTCTGAGAATATCGCCATGCTTTCTGGTACATAGGCAATGCCCAGTTGGGCGATATCTGGCGTTGCCATGGCAGTGATATCGCGGCCATCGAAATGTATCTTGCCCTTGCTGGCTTTCCACAGGCCCATGATGGTACGCAGGGTCGTGGTCTTGCCTGCACCATTGCGGCCAAGCAAAACCGAGAGGCCACCGCGTGGCACCTGCATGTCCACACCTTGCAGGATATGGTATTCACCGATATGGGTGTGTACACCAGCCAATGTCAGTATGGTGTCAGACATGTTGCTCTTCCCTGGTTTCCGGGGCAACGCCCAGATAAGCTTCCTGCACGATGGCTGATGCCATGACGCTGACCGGTTCACCATCAGCCACCAGCGCACCATTATGCAAGACGATGATGCGATCAGCCAGTGAACGCACGACATCCATCTTGTGCTCAACCAGCAAGATGGTTTTCTTGCGCTCTGCCTTGACCTGATGAATCAGGTCCAGCACTACCGGCACTTCATCGACACTCATGCCTGCCGTGGGTTCATCGAACATCATGATTTCTGGTTCCAGTGCCAGCAGGATCGCAACTTCCAATTTACGCTTGTCACCATGTGACAATGCAGATACCTTGTCTGACCTACGGTCTGCCAGCGCAACCTTATCGAGATAATGTTCTGCCCGCTTTAACAGGCTGGCATGGGATGACCATAGAGAAAAAATATTCAAACCCAGGCCTGCCCTGCTCTGTACTGCCAGCCTGACATTTTCCATGACGGACAAATTCGGAAAGAGATTGGTCAACTGAAATGCCCGGCCTATGCCCCTGCGCGTACGTTCAGCCGCACCCTTGGCTGTAATATCCACACCAAACAAATGCACGCTACCCGCACTGGCAGGCAGTTGCCCAGATATCAAGTTGAAGTAAGTAGTTTTACCTGCACCATTAGGGCCAACGATGACAGTCAGGGTACCGGGATAAAAGTCTGCCGTAACCTGGTTGACGGCCACATGGCCGCCAAACCTGATACTCAGCTCGCGGGTACATAGCGAGGGTGCAGCACTCATAGCTTCGCCTGCCATCATCAGCGCTTGTTCTTGAGTGGAACTGGCAAATCACTGGCCGGTATTTCCCTGACCAGTTCCAGCAAATCCCATTCATTTTTTTGATCTTTCTTGATCTTGAAATGGTACATGGATTGCATGGCCTGGTGATCTTCCTTGCGGAAATTCATCTTGCCTTTAGGCGTATCAAACTCCATGCCTTCCATGGCCGTGATGAGCTTTTCAGTATCTGTGGATTTAGCTTTGCTGATGGCTGTGTAGACGGCACTGGCAGCAGCGAAGCCGCCGGCAGTAAAGAAGTCAGGCGGTGCCTTGTAGCGTTTATTATGCTCAGCCACAAACCAGTCATTTATCTTGTTTTTTGGGAAATCGTAGTAGTAATAAATAGCGCCCTGAGTACCTGCATAGGTTTTCCAGTTTTTCATGATGGGCAGGATATTGCCGCCAGGTGCCAGGGTAATGCCAAAACGTTCTGGCTTCATGTCAGCCAGCTTGTTCATGGGACTGGCACCAGACCAGATGATTTGCAATATGCGCGGCTCTGGCTTGTCTTTGAGCACATCAAAAATGCGTTGCGCAGCAGCTGTAAAGTCGGTGGTGTTTTGCGCTGCATATTCCTCATGAACTACCTTGGCCTTGGCACCAACCGTGCCCAGTGCATCCTTGGCGGCCTTGACCCCGTCACGGCCAAAAGCGTAATCCTGCGCCAGGAAAGCAATACTGCCGCCAGCCTTGATGGTGCTGGCACCAGCCAGGCCATCCTGGGTAGAATTGCGACTGGTGCGGAAGATGTAGCGGTTCCATTTTTCGCCAGTAATCGCATCTGCCACTGCGGGCTCAACGATGAGTACTTTTTTATATTCTTCTGCCACGGGCAGCATGGCAACCGCTGAGCCGGAAGAAGTGGTACCAACTGCGATATCTGCCTTGTCATCACCAAAGGCTTCTGCCAGCATGGTGCGGCCAAGATCTGGCTTTCCCTGATCGTCCTTGACGATGACCTTGACCTTGCGGCCATTGATTTCCATCTTGCCGCCAGTCAGGTATTCCAGGCCCATCATGAAGCCGGTTTCGGTTTCCTTGGCGTAGGCTTCGAGTGCGCCGGTCTTGCCTGCAATGAGGGCGATTTTCAGATCCTGTGCGAAGCTGCTGGCAGAGCTGAATGCGCCTGTCATTGCCAGGGCCAGACAGACGAGTTTAAAATTTTTTCTTGCTTGCATTTTGTCTCCTGCTAATTTTACGTTGTGGAACTGCATGCATTTTGTCAGCGGCATTTCCCATGCTCTTTTTGACTGTGTGCATAAGCATACTGCAATTCGCTTAATCTACTGTGGCTAAAAATTCCCTGATGGCTTTTTGTGCCTGCGCTTCCATCAGCATGGGTGCATGGCCTACGCCATTTACCTCTGCATATTGCATATTGGGTGCCAGGTCTTGCATATAGGCGAGCTGTTCAGGCTCAACCAGGTCTGACAGATCACCACGTATCAGCAATGTGGGCCGGTTTCTGGCGAGACGGCGAAAGGCAAAATTGGCGACCCAGGATTTGCTTTTCAATTGGCCGGTTTGCAATGGGCGGGCAATGTTAGGATCATATTGCAGCGCCAGTTTGCCATTGATGGTTTCACCAAAAGCCCGCCTGGCCCACTTGGCCCATTCTTCCATGCTGTTTTGCGGGAAGGCAGACAGGTTGACCTGGCGTATGTAGAGCGTGGCCTCTTCCCAGTCATTCACTTCTACAGCCTTGCCAGCAAAGCCAGCGATCCTGCCCAATCCCTTGGGTGACAAAGCCGGGCCTACATCATTGAGGACAGCAGCCGCAATCAGATTCAATTTGCGTGCTGCCACTGTCATGGTGATGAGGCCACCCATGGAAGTGCCTATGAATACCGCCCGGCCTATACCCAGGTCACGGGCCAGCTTGATGACATCATTGGCATAAGTGACGGTGTTGTAATGCTCGGGGTCAGCGTCATGCTGGGAACGTCCGCGCCCCCGGACATCGACCGCAATCACGCGCCTGCCCTGTTCTGCTATCCACGGTGCCAGCTCTTCAAAGTCGCCAGAATTGCGGGTCAGGCCGTGGATGCAGATGACTGCACATTTGGCCTGCCCACCTTGCGATGGATAATCCCGCGCATACAATTGCAGGCCATCTGTACTGGTAAAGCTGATGTCAGTGAAAGTAGTCACGCATTATCCTCTCGCTGTCACCGGACTAGAAACGGTATTCCACCGTAGCCGAGACTGTTCTTGGATTGCCATAGAAAGCTGTCGTGCTGCCTTCCAGGCCCAAGGTCGGGAACAAATAACCAGCTACCTTGTACCTGGTATTGCTGAGGTTCTTGCTATGCAGGCCAGCACGCAGACGCTTGTCGGTGCTGGTCCAGACCAGGCTGGCATCCCACAGCGAATAGGCATCCTGATCCAGCAGTGCATTTGGTGTCTCGAACTGATTGGTCGCGCCACGATAGGAATAGCTGGAGATCAGTGACAGCGTGCCGTTCTTGCCTATCATGCTCAGTGGCCAATCATAGCTGGCAGTCAGGTTGGCAGATTGCTTGGGTGTATTCTGGAATACTTTCTGGCTGGCGACATCGACACCGGCGACAATGAATTGCGTGTACTTGGCATCGATATAGCTGAACATACCAGACAAGCGGAAGGCGTCAGTGATGCGCGCTGTTGCTTCCAGCTCAAAACCCCTGATGCGGGCCTTGCCTGCATTGGTGGTCACACCGGCGAAATTATCGTCCTTGCCGTCACCATCCGTATCGACGGCGACTGAGCCGGGTATCTGTACGTTCTTGTAGTTACTGAAGAACAGGGCGGCATTGGTCATGATGCGGCCCTTGTCGAATTGTGACTTCAGGCCCAGTTCCACGGTTTCAATTTCTTCAGGCTCGTAACCACTTTTTGCCTTGGCCAGACTGATCTTGGTGCCAACCACATTCATGCGTGGATCAAAGCCACCGCCCTTGAAACCTTGCGACCAGGATGCATAGACATTGTTATCGGCATTGGCTTTCCAGTTCAAAGACAGGCGCGGGGTGAACTTGGTATCAGTGCGGTCAAGATCAGCCTTGCTCAGATTGGTATCGGTGCGGAACAATACCGCGCCAGGGTTGCCCAGTTCTGGCGAGCCCTTGGTGCCCAGATACAACTGGCGCAAGACTGCGGCCTGGCGCGTGTCCGAGGTATAGCGACCACCGGCAGAAACGCTGACAGTGTCTGTCAGGCTCATGCTGCCATCGGCAAACACGGCCCATGCCTTGGTATCTACATCACCCATGGTGTACACCGACAAAGGCAGGGCACCATTCAGGAGCGTATCGAATTTATTATAGGCATTGGCATCGATGTAGTAGACACCAGCCACACCCTGTATGGTTTTTCCGCTATAACTGAGTTGCAATTCCTGGCTGAACTGGCGATTCTTGTAAACGGCTGGTGCTTCCAGATCGACGGTAGGCAAAGAGTCAAAGTCGATAGGTGCATAAGATGTATCGCGACGGCTGGCGGTGATGGATTTCAAAGTCAGTTCATTGTTGATCTGCCATTCCACCAGGGCAGAAGCGCCTGTCTGCTTCACCTGTTGCAAATGGCCCAGCGCCGTCGTCAGATTGGCGCGGGTATCAAATACATTGTCGAGCACCGGTGCCTTGCTGGCATTACCCACGGTCAGGCGGTGACCATTCTTGGGGCTGGAATCATCCTGGCTGGTATCGGCAGAGAGGCGGATGAACAGGCTGGAAGTTGGCGTAAATTCTGCACTGAGGCGGGCGGCGGCAACGTCCTTGTCATAGTTCTCAGCACCCGTCAGCAGGTTCTTGCCATAGCCATTGCGCTTGAATTTTGCCAGGCTGGCACCGACTCTGACCGTATCGGATACTGGTGTGCTGGCGGTCAGTACCGCATCGGTCTGGCCATAAGTACCGACAGTCGCTTTCAGGCGTACATCGGTTTCCGGCCGCAGTTTGCGTGTCACATATTTGACCGCACCACCTATGGTATTACGGCCATACAAGGTGCCCTGCGGACCACGCAAGACTTCTATGCGTTCTACATCGTAGATATCAGCCACGGCACCTTGCGGGCGTGCGATGTAGACATCATCGAGATAAATACCGACACCGGCTTCAAAACCAGCCAACGGATCTTGCTGGCCAACACCGCGGATAAAGGCCGTCAGCGTGGAGTTGGTCGCACGCGAGGCTTTCATGGTGGTATTGGGTAAACTCTGTACCAGACCGATGATGTCTGGCACAGCGGTTTTGGAGAGCTGCTCAGCAGAGTAGGCAGTGACGGAGACCGGCACATCTTGCAGGGATTCTTCACGGCGGCGGGCAGTCACGACTACCGTAGTCGGTTCGGCATTAGCGGCTTCATTCGTTGCCGGTGCCGTGGTTTGTGCCTGGCTCATGCCGCTGCCTGCCACTGTGCCTGATGCGACCAGCAATGCTGCGGCGGACCGACGTAAGAATTTCTGCCTTCTCTTGCTCTGGTTCATTTCTGTCTCCTGTATTTTTTATGTGCGCCTTTTAGAACGCGTTTACGATCTATAGCGAGCCAGCGTCAGCGGGGTTGAGGGTAACAAAAACGCAGCGCAAAAAGCGGAATGTACTTAAGTACATGAGCATTTTGAGCAGCGCATGAGCCCCGATCACGCTTGCGCAGTAAGATCGCAAACACGTTCTTACATGTTGTATGTCGCATGGCAGGCAGTGTGCACGGAAAGAAAAAACCTAGAAAGCGCATGCACGCCCACCCTTTGTGCATAAATGCACATCAGAGTGAAGGCGTGGTAATTGAAACCGCTTAAAACTGCTCAGTTGTTGTGCAAAACCCCCAATTCTTTCATTCTTGCAAAGAAGAAATGGATTAAATCTTGCTGGCATATGTGCTTTACCGCACAATTGACCCATGAATAGCATGCCTGAATGGACTGACCTGCGTTACTTCCTGGAGCTTGCCCGTGCGGGCACGCTGTCTGGTGCGTCGCGCCGCCTGGCGGTGGAACATACCACTGTGGCACGTCGCATAGACCGGCTGGAGACACAACTGGGCTCCACCCTGTTTGACCGCAGCCGGGAAGGCTATGAGCTGACCGAAATGGGCCATGCCCTGCTGCCGCACGCAGAAGCCATGGAAAGCGCGGCCCTGACAGCCACCGATCAACTGGGCGCTGCCAGTGTCTCAGCCCATGGCGTGGTGCGCCTGGGTGTACCAGAAATGCTGGGCACTCTGGTGATTGCCCCACTATTGGTGCATCTGTTAAAAGACCACCCCGATCTGAGTGTAGATTTGCTGGTGCAGCCACGCTTCGCCAATCTGGCAACCCGTGAGGCCGACCTGGGTGTCATGCTGGACCCACCGAATACCGGGCGCTATGTATTCACCCGTCTGGTGACTTTCAGGCTTAACCTGTATGCGTCGCCAGATTATCTGGCACGCCACCCGCCGATACGAACAGAAGCCGATCTGGCCAATCATGAATTTGTCGATTATGTACAAGACCGCCTGGCCAGCAGCGAACTCAATTTTCTCGACAAACTGGGCTTCACACCGAAACGGCGCTTGTGCTGTACAGGCATGATGGCGCAGTGTGAGGCCGCAGCGGCTGGCATGGGCCTGATCATGGCTCCACCCTATGCCATCCCGGCCAGCGGCAGCCTGGTGCCTGTTTTGCAAGACAGCTTTTTTACCGAGCGTTCCTACTGGCTGGCCGCACCGAGCGACCTGTACCGCCTGCAAAGGGTGCGCGTGGTCTGGAACCTCTTGCGTGAATATGCCGAACAACACCCTTCTCTGTTCATGCATACAGAAAAGCAATAAGTATTGATACATGCAAAATCGACTAAAATCAGCCTTGCCCTGCCAAATTCAGCTCCATAACCCAGCCAAGATTGGATAAGCAATTGCCCACTGCCGCTCTGGATACCAGCCAGTTACAAAACTGGCTAGCCGCCGTCGCCCGCAAAGACGCTCAGGCATTTAAATTTCTGTATGACGCTACTTCAGCGAAACTGTTTGGCTTCGCGCTGCGTATATTAGTTAAGCGTGAGTTGGCAGAAGAGGTTTTACAAGAGAGTTTTGTCAACATCTGGAATAACGCGGGCAGTTATCAGGCCGGTCTGGCAGCACCCATGACCTGGATGACAACTATCGTACGCAATCGCGCTTTTGATCTCTTGCGTCGTGTGGATCACGATGTGGAAATCGATGCTGACAATTTTGATATGGGAATCATGCAAGCCATGGAAAGCACTGAAACTACACCGGCACGGGCGCTGGAAATGACTGAGGATGCCAAAGCACTGGCCTCCTGCATGTCACGCCTGGAAGGTTTGCACAGGCAGGCAATGGCGATGGCATTTTTCCATGATCTCTCACATAGCGAGGTAGCAGATCACATGAAATTGCCGATAGGGACGGTCAAGACCTGGATCAGGCGCGGACTCGACAAGTTGCGTACCTGCCTCACACGTCTGGAGGCATGATGAACTTACACCAAATCAAAAGCAATCCGGCTTTGCAGGAAAAACTGGCTTCTGAATATGTGCTGGGTACCTTACGCGGTGGCGCACGCCGTCGTTTTGACGCGTGGCTGAAACAGGATGCAGCCTTGCGCCAGGTGGTAGGCCAATGGGAAGCACATCTCGTCCCGATGGCTGAATTTTCACCAGCTGTCACAGCACCGGCAACAGTCTGGCCAGCGCTGGAAAAACGCCTGAACCTGAGCACCACCAGAGACCCATGGGCCTACTGGCGCAACTGGGGCAAGCTGCGCGAAGACCTGGCTTTCTGGCGTGGCCTGGGCATGTTCTCAACTACCGCCGCCGTGATACTGGTATCTGTCTTGCTGAGCAAACAGGCGGATCAACAGGCGACACCACAAACCAATTATGTCGCCACTTTGTCGGATGACAAGGCACAGGCTATCGCAGTGATTACTGGCGACAGCAAACGCGGCCAGTTACAGATACGTATGGTGACAGCGCAAAACATCGCTGCTGACAAGAGCCTGGAATTATGGGCAGTGGGCAAAGATGGCAAAGTCAAATCGCTGGGTCTGGTCGCCGACAAAGGTATCATCACTTTGCCTATGCCCAAGGACATGACTGCAGACAGCGTACCTTTGCTGGCAGTGACGCTGGAACCAAAAGGTGGATCGGGTAATCCTGAAAAACCATCCGGACCGATTATATTCAAAGGTAACTGGGTACAAATTTAGCATATCCCACATCTGAAATGACATGCCCTGATAACGGAGAGTTAGCAGGGCATGTTGCTACAGACTGTAGCAGTGGAAACAGAAATAAATGCCGCGCATGCGAAAGATTTTCTGTTCTGGTCTAACACCACTTTTTCACCAAAAAAATCTGCATTACTGCATGTTGAAATCAATGAATTCTTCATTCATATTTCGATATAGATTCACACTGTTTAATGCTGGCAAACAAGTGCTTGGCCAGCGTTGATGGCATGTATATTTCACCAAAAATTTTCTTTCCGCGCTGTTATTGAGCTGAAGTTCCACCCTATTTATTTTCCTTTTTATGTTCATCAAAATGTTGTGACACGCATCACAACACTGCATGATTTCAAGTGCTAATATCCGGCCAGAATTTGGAAGTGATATGACTATGCATTTATTGCAGACTTCCTCACCGCATTTTTTCAAAAGGAAAATTCATGGCCAACACAGCTCCGGATATACAAAAAATATACACTGCCTACTTCGGCAGGCCAGCAGATCCTATCGGTCTGGATTATTGGATGAAGCAAAATTTCTCGCTGACACAGATCGCTGATAGCTTTGCGCAGCAAGCTGAATACCAAAGATATTTTGGAGGCCACACCATAGAAGAAACGCTTAAGCTGATGTATAAAAACCTGTTCTCACACGATGCCGATGCTGCTGGCCTGGCTTACTGGAGCGGAAAGATCAGTAGCGGCGTAGTCAGCCTGGGTCAGGCCGCACTGGCCATTGCCAATGGCGCAATCGGCGCTGATGCCATTACGCTTGCCAGCAAAAACAGCATGGCAGAGTCATTTACTGCTGAGCTGACGACAGTTGAACTACTGGTTGTTTACCAACACGATGTCGCAGGAATATCCGGCTCAAGTATAGGCAGAGATTTTCTGAGCCTGGTAAGCAGCCCTGCAACAGCCAGCTTATTGAGTGGATATACACATTCCATCGTGACTGATTTAGCCAATGTCCCAGGGGGCTACGGACGCGACCTGATTAATGTCCTGCGCCTGGATTTCGCTCAGGGTACACATTTTTTCAAAGGCGATGTCAGCCTGGCAGGTGGTCCAGGGGACGATGTCTTTCACATTACAGATGCACAATATGCCATGAGCACCACAATCGATGGCGGCGCTGGTGCGGACACACTGGATCTGGGCGTATTGACTGGCAGCAGAAACCTTAACAAGGTACGCAATATTGAAACCATCATCGTCAACGGCGGTGGTGGTGACTCGTTTGTCAATGCAGATGGTGCCGGAATCACGCTGAATTTCAACAAGGATGTCAGCTTGAGAGTTATCCAGCTCGGTAGTGGTGGACAAACCCTTAATCTGCTGGGGACCGGTAGCAGCCATGTCAACATTATGGGCAGCACGTCTGCAGATACCATCAAACTCTCTGCCGTTGGGGCTGGTGTAGAAACAATCATGGCCAAAGGTTCCTTATTTGGTGATGGCACACCAGATACGATATTCAATTTCAAGGCCGTTGGGGCCGATAGATTCTGGACGGGTGTCAAGGCTGGCAGCCTGAACAGTATCGCTATCGCTACAGCCGATACCGCACAATTAGCCGGCCTCATTGCTGACGCGGCTGCCAGCGCTGGCATTCCCTTGAGCGCTGCAAGCCAGGCTCTTTACATTACGATTTATTCAGGCACAGCCGCCGGTAACTATGCTTTTGAAAACATAGGCACTAACTTGAGTGCAGTCGATGCCGGGGATTTCATGGTAAAACTGGTGGGCAATGGCAGCATCATTGCTACAGACTTTGGAGGATGATTTTCTTCGTTTGCTTTTAGCAGCATGATCTCAAAAACTGAATTGAGCATGACCGGATCATGCGGTAAAAAAACATACAAAGCCATCACAGCAGGTTTGAGGAAATATGACGAAAAAAAACGGGACCATCGGTCCCGTTTGATAAGATACAGCTTCGATTCCTGTCGGCGGAATCCAGCATCAAGTCCTGGCTGGCAACAAAGTGCCCACAACCTCACCAAAGCCGATACGTGCCCAACCATCTTTTTGCGTCCAGCCGCGCATGATGATGGCGTCTCCATCTTCCATGAAAACACGTTGTTCGCCATTGCTGAAAGTCAGTGGCTTCTTGCCACCCTCAGTCAGTTCCAGCAGTGAACCTGCCTCTTCTGCCAATGGGCCGGATTGCGTACCTGAGCCCAGCAAATCACCCGGGTTGAGATTGCAGCCATTGACCGTATGATGGGTGACCAGTTGCGCTATCGTCCAGTAAGAATGGCGGAAGTTGGACAGCGACAAACGTTCTGCCGGCGCACCTTCAGTGCGCATTTTTTCTGTCTGCAACAAGACTTCCAGTTGTATATCGAAGGCACCGCTTTCACGCAAATCTGGTGCATCCAGATAAGCCATGGGTTGCGGGTCTTCTGCATCGCGTGTCCAGGCGAGGCGGTAAGGTGCCAGGGCTTCCAGTGTCACTACCCAGGGGGAAATAGTGGAAGCAAAATTCTTCGCCAGGAAAGGGCCCAGAGGCTGGTATTCCCATGCCTGCACATCACGGGCTGACCAGTCATTCAACAGGCACAGACCAAAGATATGGGATTCTGCCTTGTCCATATTAATGACATCGCCAAGCGCATTGCCGGGCCCGATGAAGATGCCGATTTCCATTTCATAATCCATGCGCTTGGCTGGACCAAAAACTGGGGTCTCGGATGTTGGCGGTTTGGTCTGACCTACCGGACGGCGGAATTGCTGGCCGGATACGCCTATCGAAGATGCGCGGCCATGGTAGCCAATAGGTACCCATTTGTAGTTTGGCAGCAAAGGATTATCCGGGCGAAATAATTTGCCAACCGCTGTCGCATGATGAACAGAAGTATAAAAGTCGGTGTAATCACCAATATGTGCAGGCAGGGCAAATTCTGCCACCGTTTGCGCCAGCAGGCAGGCTTGCAATGCACCTTGCTGGCTCGCACCTTCACGCAAAACGCGTGACAATGCCAGACGCAGGGCTGACCAGACTGGTGTACCCAGGCCCATCAGAGCATTCAGGTTGCTGGCATTGACGGCACTGGTGAAATGCCCGCCCTGCAATTCGGTATAACCGGCAAAAGCATGGGCTGCGTGGGCTGCCGCCAGGTCCAGCACCTGGTCGCCAATGGCAACACCGATACGGAATGCCTGGTTACTGCCCTGGCGACGGAACACGCCATACGGCAGGTTTTGCAGGGGGAAATCGGTGCCTGCCTGATTAGCCGTGGTGACCCAGCTGCGCAAGCTGGCATCATGGGTTTCGTTGAGTTGTACCGTCATTTATTTTTGCTCCGGATTGAAATTTTTCTTGATACCCTGCCAGCACTGGAAATAGTCAGCCTGCAATTGCGTGGCTTCCATGGCAGCGCGGGTAGGTTTGATGATATTGCGCGTTTCTATCATGAAGGCCATCGTATCATCGACTTTATGTGGCTTGCTGGTATCTGCTGCAGATGCCTTGTCAAAGGTCGGTGCATCGGGGCCATGACCGCTCATGCAATTATGCAGGCTGGCACCACCAGGGCGAAAACCGGTTGACTTGGCATCATACTGACCATGGATAAGGCCCATGAATTCACTGGCGATATTGCGGTGGAACCAGGGTGGGCGGAAAGTGTTTTCTGCCGCCAGCCAGCGTGGCGGGAAAATCACAAAGTCTATGGTATCCACACCTGGCGTATCGCTGGCTGCCTGCAAGACCAGGAAGATAGACGGATCAGGATGGTCATAGCTGATGGAGCCTATGGTATTGAAGTGGCGCAAATCATATTTGTAAGGCGCGAAATTGCCATGCCATGCCACCACATCCAGAGGTGAATGACCTATCTTTGCCGACCACAGATTACCGCTGAACTTGGCCAGCAATTCAAAATCACCTTCCTTGTCTTCATACCAGGCAACCGGGGTCTGGAAATCACGCGGATTGGCCAGACCGTTAGAGCCGATGACGCCAAGGTCTGGCAACTTCAAAATGGAACCAAAGTTTTCACAGACATAGCCACGGGCTTCACCATCTGGCAGGTGCACCTGGAAGCGTACACCACGCGGTATCACGGCGATTTCTTGCGGCTCTATATCAATCAAACCCATTTCGGTGCGGATATGCAGGCGACCTTGCTGGGGAATGATGAGCAGTTCAGCGTCAGCGTTGTAATAAAACCGCGTCGTCATGTCACGGTTGGCGGTGTAGATATGGATGGCACAGCCGGTCTGGGCATCGGCAGAACCATTGCCTGCCATGGTCATCCAGCCAGCGATGAAATCAGTTGCTTCTGCCGGTATCGGCATGGGGTCCCAGCGCAATTGATTTGGTGTTGTTGGTGTTGCACCAAAATCGTTAGTCATGCGGCCATTGCTGGCTTGCTGGAAAGGCTGGTGCATGGCAGCCGGGCGTATGCGATATACCCAGGAACGGCGGTTCACATGGCGCGGGGCGGTAAAGGCCGTGCCCGAGATTTGCTCGGCATACAGGCCATAGGCGCATTTCTGTGGGGAATTCTGGCTCTTGGGCAAGGCATCTGGCAATGCCTCGGTCGCGAATTCATTCGCAAAACCAGTCTGGTACTGAAGTTGAACTTCTCTTGCGTCATGCTTGCTCATCGCTGATCCTGCCATTCGTGTTTGAACAGACCTGAACTTTAATGCAAAGTGCTGTGTTTTACGATATAAATACAAAAATGTACTACATTCATAAGATCAATAATGGTGGAATATTATGCTGGAACCCAAAGACATAGACTTAAACCTGCTGGTGGTCTTCCAGGAAGTGTATCAAGACCGCCAGATATCCTCTGTCGCCCGCAAGCTGGGCTTGTCTCAGCCAGCAGTCAGCAACGCTCTGGCGCGCTTGCGGCGCAGTTTTGATGATGAATTATTTGTACGTACAGCAACGGGCATGCAACCCACGGCGCTAGCAGAACAACTGGCCGAGCCTGTGGCACTGGCACTGACCCATATCACTCAGGCCCTGAACCGTCAGGAAAACTTTGACCCCGCCAGCAGCAAGCGCCATTTCACGATCGCCATGACGGATGTGGGGGAAGTGTATTTCATGCCCATACTGGCAGAATTTCTGCATACCCAGGCACCACAGGTGCAATTATCGACCGTACGTGCCAGTGATATTGATTTGAAAACAGAAATGGAATCAGGCAGGGTTGATCTGGCCATAGGTGCGTTTGATCATTTATCAGATGCCTGGTACCAGCGCCGCCTGTTCCGGCAAAACTATGTCTGTATGTTCAGGCAAAGCCACCCGCTGGCGGCAGACAGACTGGAGATGAAGGATTTTCTGGCGGCACGTCATTTGATTGTTGCTTCAAATGAAAACCCTTATGCGAAAGTCAACCAAAGCCTGGAAAAAGCGGGCATCATCGCAGCCGCCCATTTGCGCGTCCCCCATTTTGTTGCCGTTCCCTACATAGTCAGTTGCAATGATTTGCTGGTGACCGTGCCGCAAAAGCTGGCCGAGCGTGCCGCCGCGCCCTTTGGCTTGCGCTATGTCAAACCGCCTTTGCGCCTGCCTGCTCTGCAAACCAATATGTTCTGGCACAGACGCTACAACCAGGATGCCGGTAATCAGTGGCTGCGTGGTCTGATCTCTGCACGCTTCCTTGAATAATATCCCGCACTGCTGAAAATCCTTCATGCAAAGTCTGAAAGCTTTTCTGCCATGCAAGTGTGCTTATCCCCTACACTAGACCTATATTATTTAACTAGCTGGAGTAATCCCTCATGCCTGTGATCACCTGTGTAGAAGATTTGCGCCTGCTGGCGAAAAAACGCGTACCAAAAGCATTTTATGATTATGCGGACAGCGGCTCTTACACAGAAGCGACTTACAAGGCCAATACTAACGACCTGGCATCCATCAAACTGAGACAGCGGGTTGCCATCAATGTAGAGCACCGCACTACCCGCACTACCATGATAGGCCAGGAAGTTGCCATGCCAGTGGCGATAGCACCTACCGGCCTGACTGGCATGCAATGGGCCAATGGTGAAATGCTGGGGGCGATTGCGGCAGAAAAATTCGGCATCCCCTTTACCTTATCGACCATGAGCATCTGTTCGATAGAAGATGTGGCCAGCGTCACCAGCAAGCCTTTCTGGTTCCAGCTATATGTCATGCGTGACCGCGGCTTTGTCAAAGAACTTATACAAAGGGCAAAGAATGCCAAATGCTCGGCCCTGGTACTCACCCTGGATTTGCAAATTTTGGGGCAGCGCCATAAAGACTTGAAAAACGGCATGTCGGTGCCGCCCAAGCTGACCCTGGCGAATGTCATTGATCTCGCTACCAAACCAGCCTGGGCACTGCGCGCTTTGACTGGCCGCAAGACTTTCGGCAATCTCGTCGGCCACGTCAAAGGTGGCGATGGCATAGTCACGCTGAGTCAATGGACGGCCAGCCAGTTTGACCCTACGCTGAGCTGGGACGATGTCGCCTGGATCAAGAAAGAATGGGGCGGCAAGCTGATACTCAAAGGCATACTCGATGTCGAGGATGCCAGGCTGGCGGTGGCCGCCGGTGCTGACGCCATTGTCGTCAGCAACCACGGTGGCCGCCAGCTTGATGGTGCGATGTCATCGATACAGGCTTTGCCAGCAATCGTCGATGCGGTGGGTCACCAGACCGAAGTCTGGTTTGACGGTGGTATACGCACAGGACAAGACATACTCAAGGCCACTGCCCTGGGTGCAAAGGGCAGCATGATAGGGCGTGCCTTTTTGTATAGCCTGGGTGCCATGGGTGAAGCAGGCGTCACTAAAATGCTGGAAATCTTACAGAGTGAACTGGATGTCAGCATGGCTTTGACGGGGACTAAGGATATACGTGAAGTGAACAAGTCCAGCATCATCTTGCCCTAAATTTTCCTAAATTCTTAAAACGCCACTTCCGTTCTCAAACTTAGCACCCAGGCTTTTTTTCAGCTTCGTATCCATATTCGGATTGAACACGCATTGCACCACTGGCTGTATCACCAGCCAGGGGCGTATTTGCATTTTATAAGTCGCCTCGACTACAGATTCAAAATTATCGGCCTTGTTGAGCTTGCGATATTTTTCACTGGCATGGGCATAGGTCATCCCCAGCGCCAGTTGATCCTCGCCACGTCCATCGAAAAGCCCAACATAATTCAAGCCCATGTTCACTGACCAGTCAGACTGGTTGATATCTTTCTGCGCCGTACCAAAACGCAAGAAGCCTTGCAAGCCCTGGCCAGGATGCCCGGCTTTTGGCAGCAACGTACGTTCTGTCAGGATATACCAGCCAAAATTCTTGCGTTGCACTGGCTTGCCATTGGCATCCAGGCTGATGAGGTCATCAAAGCTGGCGCTGTAGCGCCACATGCCTATGGCAGTTTTGTTGATGGCCTTTTCATCGCCACCAGGTTTTTCGCCATAATGCCCGGCCTCGGCCATGAGCAAGACGCCATCACCTTTATCAAACTTGATATGGCTGCCACGTGGGTTGGCCGGGTCACCCGGCACACCGTCGAGCAAGGCCATTTGGACATAAGTATTTTTGTCCGCCGATTTGTAGCGCAGGCGCGTACCAAAAGACGCCATGGGGTAGATGGGCGGCCCATTCTTGCCAGTCTGCCCAACAGAAATATTCATGCCCATGGCAGGTTGCAGAAATACGCCAGAACTGTCGGTCACATAAAATTCTGAATCGATGGCGTACAGGCCGACCAGCATAGCCAGCCTGTCATCAAGCATGCTCTTTTCCAGCCATAATGCCGAAAACTGAGCGGTATTGGTCCTGACTTCAATATTATCAACGCCGATTAAACTGCCGGTTTTTTGCAGGTTTGGTTTGCCGCCGAGTTCGCTATGGTATTGGGTATAGGCAGTCCAGCCTTCCCATCCCGCTAACTTGTTCAGGTCGAGGCGTATCCTGGCATCGGTATAAGATAGCCATCTGGTGCCGGTGGCGATACCACCATCTTGATTGCGTACGATGTCGCTACGATGCGTGAAATCCAGACTGATACCCTGGTCCAGCCAGGCCTGGCGCTGGCCATTCCAGTCGCCGGTGAGGGTAGTCAGATTCAAGTCGGTGCCGTCTTCCGCTGCATGAGCGGGTATATGCATGGCACAGTTCAGACATAGCAGCAGTCCCATCGAGAAAATGCCAGACTTCAGGGTCTTTCTCATAGGCAGCTCTATAAAATTATTCAGGGCATCAGCGGGTCATCAGCAAGTAATAAACTCGTGAATGATTATTGCTGCTGAAATGAGTTAAGTCACTGATTTTTGGCGCTATTTTACCCAAAAAGAGTAGACTTGCCACATAAAAATTTTATAAATATTGAAAAGCTCTTTTGCAAGCCAGCAGTTTTTTGGCAATAAAAAAAGCATGGGCAAACCCATGCTTTTTTACTTCATTTTTGGATGACTGGCCCATGTGTACGCATGGGCAAAACTTATTGCTTGATACTGCTTGATATTGCTTAAGCGACCTGACGTTGCAATTGATTTTGCGCCTGGTTTTGTGACTCTACCAGTTGCAGATTATCGCCATCAATCAGGATGCGGCGTGGTTTGTGTGCTTCTGGAATTTCACGTACCAGTTCGATATTCAGCAAGCCGTTATCGAGACGGGCGCTGACGACTTTGACATGATCTGCCAGACGGAAACGGTGTTCAAAATCACGTGAGGCAATACCACGGTGCAGGAAATTGCGTGTGCCTTCAGCCTTTTGGCGGCGACCTACAATTTTCAGTGTATCGCGTTCGGTTTCGATGTCGATTTCGCTGCGGTCAAAACCGGCAACTGCCATGGTGATCGCATATTTATCTTCGGCGATCAACTCAATATTGTAAGGGGGATAGCTGGGTGCATTTTCTGTACGTTGTGCATCATCGAACAATTGTGCGAGACGGTCAAAACCGATAGCGGAACGGTACAGAGGAGCGAAGTCAAAATTACGCATGATAATATCCTTATAAATTGAAGCGATATAAATTAAATGTTTAGAAACTATTTTTTAAAACTATTGCTTTTTACCTTCTTTCGCAGACCTCACGTTTGAGCATCTGCTGAGTAGAAAATGGTACTGGCTCAAAGAGTTTCAAGACCCAAAAATAAAATTTTTTTTACTTCAATAAAATTAATAACAGCGACTGTTCTCACCAGCAACATATGCCAGGTCGGCAACAGTCATCAGGAACCAACAGGAAACAGGCATGGCCAAGCTTTACTTCAGATATTCAGCAATGAACGCAGGGAAATCCACAGCGCTTTTACAAGTGGCACACAATTATGAAGAGCAGGGACAAAAAGTTCTTCTCTACACAGCTGCCATCGACAACCGTTACGGCGCAGGCAAAGTGACTTCGCGACTGGGGCCACAAAGACAGGCTGACGTCTTTGATAGCCATTTTGATTTTTTGGCAGAAACACCCAAGGTCAGTTGTGTGCTGGTGGATGAAGCGCAATTTCTGTCGGCAGATCAGGTGCGGC
>NZ_QJKB01000002.1:528940-822127 GCF_003201815.1 Undibacterium pigrum | reverse complement strand
ACGTCTTTGATAGCCATTTTGATTTTTTGGCAGAAACACCCAAGGTCAGTTGTGTGCTGGTGGATGAAGCGCAATTTCTGTCGGCAGATCAGGTGCGGCAATTGCATCAGCTGGCGCAAGTACGCGGCGTGCCTGTGATTTGTTATGGCTTGCGCAGTGACTTCCTGGGTGAACCATTTACCGGCTCTGCTTATCTGCTGGCATTGGCTGACGATATAGAAGAATTAAAAAATATTTGCACCTGCGGCAAGAAGGCGACGATGAATATTCGTGTCGATGAAAATGGCAGGCGCATGAAGTCTGGCGAGCAAATTGATATAGGCGGGAATGAGCGTTATCAGCATGTTTGTGGCCGTTGTTTTTATTCCAATTAAAGCACCTTCAGAAACTCCCTCAGATCAATAACTTCCTGCGGCGTCAAACCGATATTGAAACGCTTGTCGTAGAACCTGATGACAGGTTCATGGACCTTCTTACTCAAGAGTTCAGAGTCGGCAAGCATCACGACTATCGAGGAACTCTGACTACCTCGCTCTGTCACGGGACCGAATTTCGGAAGTCGGAGCCGCTCCATCCCTACATCGAATATGTAGCTCCAGCCCCTCCTAATCCAAAGTCCGCCCTGGTCAGTATTCACCACCCGTCGCAAGGCTTTGCCCCACTAGGGTGGAGTGAAGCACAAGACAGAGAACGTAGAAGGAACAGGACGTCATATTTGGCAGAACATTTTGGATTGCTACCTCGAAATCAGTTGCTCAAAAATTAGGCGGCCGACTGGAAGGGCGGAAACCACGATTGAGAATACTATAAAGAGGCCTACTGGTTTCAGCCCGAGTTTGGTGAATTGTTACTGACCATCGGGCAAAAGTATTTGCATGAGGTGGCCCAAGTAATTCGGACTCATCCTTTTGAATTCATTAACCTGAGCAAAGAGCCGATGGGGGATATGTGGGCACTAGCCCAGTTTAATAAGGCCGATACTTGTGCGTGCAGGCGAATTACTCTAACGATAGAAAAGGGGGGGGCACCACCCACTCACGGTCATAGACATGTGTATGGGCGTAGGCTCAAAAATGGTGGTGTCGGTAGTTGCGTTCCTGCGCAAACTTATGCACCACACATCCGATGAGAGCCGAATCGTTTATACAACCGCCAGAGCTGAAGAAACCCGCAATGCCCCCTGTCCCCTGCTTGCTGCCGAAGAAATACATATCGCATACGTTTGGGAAATTGGGCGAGGTCTTCACAGACATCCCAGCACACCTGTATCTCGGGCGGGGTGCAACCTGTTGCGTAAAACCTCCCTTTATATTGAGTCATTTGGAGTTTGGGGCAGAGCGCCTGAAACCAACACAGGTTGACCGGCCGGGGGAAAGTCTGGACGTAACGCGGCGAAGGGTGTGGCCTCCGATTTGTTGTTCTACGTATCGTCAACAGGTCTGTCCATACTTACCCTTGTGCTTGTATTTCCGAGAGCAATGAATCCAATGCTGGACTAATTTCCTTCCTTACAGACTGCATATTGAGAGCCAAAGTCAAGTAATCAGCAACGAGCGCTCTACAGTCAAGTGGAATATCATTAAGCGATATTTTTGCCAACTCTTCATTAAGAGATTGCGCCTCCGTGGCCGAGATTTCCCCGTCCTTTTTGTTGGAATAGAACTCATCAAGCTTCATTCTGGCTCCTCAAAAGTGGATAAGTCGTTAATCGCGGCAATATGCACTCGAGTCCGTGACCTTCATGCATGTGACCACCACGCCTCCGCCAAGTGGTTTAACTGGACCAAAATCAACTTGAGTAGAGGGTAACTTCACACTGTTAAGGGACTGCTGTCCAGCGTTTTGCATTTGCTGTCCGAATTGTACGAGCGTGTTCGAAAAAGATTGCAACTCCTGCTGCGATTGTTGCTGTTGCAATTGGCGTTGCTGGACATTGATTTGTTGTTGAGCTAACCGCTGCTGCTCTGCAACTTCCGCTCGTTTTCGTAGCTGCTCCATCTCACTCGTATATTTCGCGAGAGATTTGTCATAAGCGGGTTTAAATTTATTGCGCCAGTCACAAATTTTGGTGACAGTCGCCTTATCTAAGCCTTCAATTGTGTGTTTGCCATTGCATGCCATATGTAGATACTCGCGCTCTATCTGTTTAGCACGTTCCAGTTTGATTTGGCCAGCAGCAAGTGCGACCTGTACGGCCTTAAGCTTTCCACTCAGATGGTTAAAATACTCGGTGGGCAATGCAACCATCTCTGGTGATGGTCCGCCTAGCTTTACATGCCTCACCTCACCGGTGCCGTATCGAATAATTGCCACACCTCCCGAGGTTTTAGTCGTTGGGTCAAGAATTTCAGCAGCAAAGTTGGCGACGGACGCATTCACCACAGGCATGGCGGAGTTATCCGTAAACTTAAAAACGACATTCTGACTATCATTTAAAAAAAAGCGAGTAGGACTTAATGGTGAATATTCTGTGTATAGATTATTTCCGGCTTCGTCCGTCACGCCGAATGACTGAACTATTTGGAAATTTTCGCCATCGGAAGAAATTGCCTCTCTGAACCATGTCGCCGCAGGATATTGCTCGCCGCGTGTCACATAGTGAATCATATTGTTTACAAAATCATACGCTACGCTAGGTCCGCGGAAATTATCACCGTCGGCACTGTAAATGGTTATCTCTTCTTGGTGATGCGTGTCAGAAATGGCGATGTCTCGTCCGAGTCCGAATGCGAAGCCATTTTTGCATTGGCCATCCCAAAAAGCGCGGAAATTGCTACGCTCTAACTGGTCAACAGTGGTCGGTAATTTGCACGGTTCTCGCTTGTTTACCGGTTGAACATATTTTCGGTCCGGCAGCATATGACTTGGGGTCGCTCTGGCTTGCAGGGTGCGCTCGTACGCGGATGCTTCCGCTATGCTGAGAGTTCGCACCTTGGGCCCATTTTGCACGGAGGTTGCGCAGCCAGTGGACAGGGCAACGATTGACGCTGTGACAACCATCGTAGTGTATCGCATTTGAGTAGCCCAAGGTAAATATCAGTACGCAAATTGTAACATGGGCTCGTTATTTATAGGCAACTTCAACTTTGCTGCTGGGGTTCGATAATTCGCTTAGCTTGGCACTGAACTCGAAAAGTGGGTAGCGCTCGGTCGGTCCTCCCAAGCAACGTGGAGGACCACTTGGTAGAGCTGGCGCTAAAATATTTGCCCGCATTTATTGGGTAAGGTGAGGACTGTGCCAGGAGGCGTGGGCGATTTTCTGAGCCAAAAGTAACTTGCGCTAGCCACCATGCTCGACCCGTTGTAGGAGCAAGGAAGTATAGTAAATCTTGAGTGGCCATAGACTCTTTGCTGGCGGAAGCAATGTAGATTGATGTACGTATCGAATCTCTTCGAAAACTTGGAAAAATGACTTCTAGGCCCCGCAACCGGCACTCATTCACATCATCTTTGAATAAATTGGGGATAATATTCAGCAATGAACGCAGGGAAATCCACGGCACTTTTGCAAGTGGCACACAATTATGAAGAGCAGGGACAAAAAGTTCTTCTCTATACAGCAGCCATCGACAACCGTTACGGCGCAGGCAAAGTGACTTCGCGACTGGGTCCACAAAGACAGGCTGAAGTCTTTGATAGCCATTTTGATTTTTTGGCAGAAACACCCAAGGTCAGTTGTGTGCTGGTGGATGAAGCGCAATTTCTGTCGGCAGATCAGGTGCGGCAATTGCATCAGCTGGCGCAAGTACGCGGCGTGCCTGTGATTTGTTATGGTTTGCGCAGTGACTTCCTCGGTGAACCATTTACCGGCTCTGCTTATCTGCTGGCACTGGCTGACGATATAGAAGAATTAAAAAATATTTGCACCTGCGGCAAGAAGGCGACGATGAATATTCGTGTTGATGAAAATGGCCGGCGCATGAAGTCTGGCGAGCAAATTGATATAGGCGGGAATGAGCGTTATCAGCATGTTTGCGGCCGCTGTTTTTATTCCAATTGAAGAAAAGAGCAGGCCATCAAGCCTGCTCTTTTAATTCACTCTGAGTGCAATCAAAGCACCTTCAAAAACTCGCTCAGATCAATCACTTCCTGCGGCGTCAAACCTATATTGAAACGCTTGTCGTAGAACCTGACAACATCGCTTATTTCCACCATGCCGCCATTATGGAAATACGGCGAACGGGCTTCGATGGCACGCAGGCTGGGTACTTTGAAGCGGCCTATGTCTTTCCATTTTCCAGTCGCCATGGCACTGCCGGGATCGGTAGTTTCCACGGTTTCACCAGTCAGTTTATTCCTCAGCGTATACAAGGGCATATCAGGTGTGCGCAAGCTGGCATCTGAAACGCCGGTGTTGAACAGACGCGGTACTGAATGTGAACCTACGTTTCCTACGCTATGGCAGCTGGCACAAGTTGCACGCTGCAAAGGTACTCGCAATTCATCATTGAAGCCGGCAACGCGGGTGATATTGAATGGTTTGTTATTGAATATCTGTTCGCCCCTGGCAATGGAGCCCCTTGCAAGATTGATAGCCGTTGGTGGCTGAGGCGGCTGTGGTGGTCGGCCTTGCACCGGTGGATTGGGTGGCACAGGCCTATCCAGGCCGCGCCAGGCTGTGAACATGTTCATGACGTTGCGATCAAATGGGGCTCCCGTGAGATAGTCACCGGCTTCAATGTCATTGATGCCGAAATAAAAATTATTCTTTGCCAGTTCAGCAGGGCCGCCTTTGGCGCCAGCATCTGTCAGGTTGCCTGCGACCAGGCTGGTGATTTGCGCAGTAAATAAGGTCTTCTCAAAATCGACGATGCTGCGCTGCTCTGCCGCAGTCAAACCTTGTGCTGCTTGTGCATGACCAGTGACTGCACTATTGGATTGATGCAGCAAATCAACATCGGTGCTGGAAAAACATTGCAGGGGACGGGTATTGCGTATGCATATATTGGACCGTGCATCTGTGAAAGTTTCACGGCCATCCCACATGACTGTACTCAAGAACTTGAGATTGGTAGTCGGCATAGGTCTGCGGAATAATGACACTTCTTTTGTGCTGGCATAGCCATAGGGGTCATCCACCTTGATCAGGGTAAACTCAGCATCTGCAGGCACTGGCAAACCCACACGGATTAATCCCTTGGTCAACAGCATGCTATAGGCCAGACGTTTTTGATCTATGGTCGCTACCAGGGCATTGGGTGAGTTTGCTCCATCCACCAGACGGAAAACCGGGTCATCGCCATTTGTTTGTGCGAATCTCGCCTGCAGAGAATCAGGACTGATACTCCAGCCCTGGCTTTCCTGGTGGCAGGTGGCGCAACTGCGGCCGTTGCCAAAGGCTTTAAAGAAAGCATTATTCTTGTCTATGCTGCCGGTGCTTGACACCGTCAATACTGCGCCCTCTTCATTGGCGAAAGGTATCAGGCTGGGCTGGTCTGCCGGTGGAGCAGCAAGAGCAGGAGCGGGCGCTGTTGTAACCAGGCCTGTCAAGATGGTGTCAGGTGGTACGGCTTGTGCTGCATTGTCTGCCGATCCTGCCGTCGTGCTACTTCCGCCACAGGCTGCCAGGCTTAACAGCGTCAATATGGCAATGGACATTTGCGCTCTGCGTTTGCTGAGCTGCCAGTGTAATTGTGCAGATGAATTCATGGTGAGTCTCCCTTAGAGTGTCATTTTTTCCTACTCAAGAAACCGGACATACCCATGCCCAAAATCTGAGACTGAGTACAGGATGGCTGCTGAATGTGAAGAAAAAATGGAGACCCTGGTTTTTTTCGTCTGTTGTACAAAAAAATCACAGGGAAATATTTATTCAGAGATCATCGTCATAACTTCATGATTCCTCCATAATTGACTGGCACCATGGCAAGTCAATAATATTCAATACAATCCAGGAGCCCTGAAGTATGCGTCTGACGATCGCCCGCAAGCTTGCTCTGGCCATTATGGCAATTGTGATTATCAGCATAGGCACACTGGCCTGGGTGACCAGTCAAAACCTGAAAAGTGGCTTTATTGCCTATCTCAGCGATCTGGAAAGACAAGACCTGGTGAGGCTCAGCAATTTGCTGGCAGAAGATTATCGTCAAAATGGCAATTTTGACCGTTTCCAGGCCAACCGCCGCCCCATGCGCGATTTGCTGGACCAGATACGCAGCCAGCCGCGCCCGCAAAATGAAGATGCCCCGCCACCGCCACCACGCAGAAGGCCGCGTGAAGGTGAAGCGGAAGACCGTGATGAACGACGCCCGCCACCGCCGCCACGCGGCCAGGACAGGCCACCACGCGATGCACCACCGGAGCAAAGACCACCGATAGATCCCATGGGCTTCGGGCAACGACTGTCACTGATAGACAAGCATGGCATTGCCTTGATAGGCCCCGGCGATGCACCGGGTGGCAACATCGTCCCCATCATGCTGGGCAATGAGAAAATAGGCATGCTGAGACTGGCACCCTTGCGGCAAATCTCAAATGCCAGTGCGATGGACTTTGTCAGTGTGCAGATACGCCATACCTTATGGCTGGCCCTGGTACTGATACTGATATCGCTGGCATTTTCGCTATGGCTGGCCAGGCATTTATTGCGGCCATTGAAGTCCCTGCATCAGGTCACTGCAAAAATTTCCAAGGGTCAGCTGGATGCCAGGGCAGAAATGATCAGCCAGGACGAACTTGGCGACCTGGCACGTGATATCAATAGCATGGCACAAAACCTGGAAAGAAATGAGGCACAAAGAAGCAAATTGCTGGCCGATATTTCCCACGAATTGCGCACTCCCCTGACGGTAATACAAGGCGAGATAGAAGCCCTGATGGATGGTGTGCGCCACATCACGCCAGCTGCACTGGAATCCCTGCATGCCGAGGTGCGCCATCTGAACAAGCTGGTCGATGATATCCGTCAGTTGACGCTGGCCGATAGCGGCGACCTGCATTATCAATTTGTGTCCATGGACCTGCGCCCCTTGCTGGCAGATTTGCTGCAACGCTTTGCCTTGCGACTGGAACAAGCTGGCCTGCGGCTGGAAAGCCAGTTGGGTGACATGCCTGCATGGATCAAGGCGGATGGTGGCCGTCTCACCCAGGTATTCGGCAATCTGCTGGAAAACTGCATACGCTATACTGACAGCGGTGGTGTCATCGTCTGCAGCCTGATACGGAATGGTGCAATGCTGGAACTGAGCCTGGAAGATAGCGCACCCGGCGTCGCTGATGGCAAGCATGCCTTGCTGTTTGACCGCCTGTACCGCGCTGATTATGCACGCAGCCGCGCCAATGGTGGCAGTGGCCTGGGACTATCCATTTGCAAAGTCATCGTGGAAGCACATGGCGGACATATCAGCGCAATGCCATCACACCTGGGTGGCGTGAAAATACTTATACAATTACCCTGCATCAAAACAGCATAGGCGATTGTCATGGAAACCAAGGCTCACATATTTGTCGTTGAAGACGATCTGAAAATCGCTGCCCTGCTGAGAGATTATTTGCTGGCGGCTGGCTATCAGGTCAGCCATGAAATCAATGGCAGGCTGGCGCTGGAGCAAATCAGATCATCACAGCCTGATCTGATCTTGCTGGACCTGATGCTGCCTGAACTGGACGGTATCAGCATTTGCCGGGAAGTGCGCAAGTTCAGCCAGCTCCCCATCATCATGCTGACTGCCAGGGTGGAAGAGGTCGACAGATTGCTGGGCCTGGAAACCGGAGCCGATGACTATGTCTGCAAACCCTTCAGCCCGCGTGAAGTAGTTGCGCGCGTCAAGGTGCATTTGCGCCGCACCATGGCTGCTCGCGACAAGCAACCGCTTGCCACTCCATCGCGTTTTGCCATCGACAAGCAGCAACTGCGCATACTGCTGGATAGCCAGCCCCTGAACCTGACGCCGGTAGAATACCGTTTGCTGGCTGAATTCATCAGCCATCCCGAACGGGTTTTTTCACGCCAGCAATTGCTGGACTTTGCGCATGAAGACCAGCGTGATATCAATGACAGGACAGTTGACACCCATATCAAAAATATCCGTAAAAAAATACAGAGCAAGCTACCTGACAATGAATGCCTGCATTCTGTGTATGGCGTAGGTTACAGATTTGAACTACCACTTTGATCTGCAACACTATTGTCCAAATTTGCCGCATGGCGGCTTTTCAAGATGAAATACGCCGCTTGCCTGCATGGCTGAAAAGGGAGAATAGTGTTTTGACTGTTATCCTGTTCGCCCATGACCCTGCATATCGCGACCATACATAATCTCTTTCATATAGACCCGCTAAAGACAGATGCCGTCTGTCACCCGCTGAGCTCGCTGCTATACCAGACTTTGCTACGCATTAATCACTCAGGTGATGCTCCCCTTGCAGAACTGACGAGTAGCTGGACGCATTCTGCCGACTTTACTAAATGGTCGTTTGTGATTGCCCCTGCCTGTTTTCAGAATGGCCAGCCTGTATTGGCCAGCCATGTGGCACGCAGCTTTGCACGCCATGTCTGGCCTTCATCCACTTCCATCTTTGCCAACACCTGGCGCGAACTGCTGGCTGGCATAAATACGGATGCAGGCACTTGCAGTGAAGGCGAAATACCGGCAGGCCTGTATGCAGATGATGAACAGAATCGCCTGCTCATACAATTGCAGCGGCCCTACTGTCCATTGCTGGAAATTATCGCTCATCCTGCCATGGGTATTTGTCTGCAAACTGATACTGGCGAGCTGACAGGCTCTGGCCCCATGATGGTATCGATGGCTACTGACACTGAAATACAATTTCAGCACAATCCCGGCTATGCTGGGGCGCGGCACCTGCCTGAGAATGTCTGCATACAGCTATATGACCGTTTTGACGATGTATTACAGGCCTTGCAAACAGGCAGGGCGAATGCAGCACTGCTGGAGCGCAAGCATCAACTGAAGCTTGACGCTGTGCTCGATAGCATGCCAAAAATGCGGTCGACACCACTGCGTGACCGCTGGTCAGGCATGCTGATATTGAATGCTGCGGGGATATTCAACAAGCCGGAGATGCGCAAGGATTTTCATACACTGGTACAACAACAGGCAAGAGAAAAACTGGCGGCAGTTTTCCATGCCGATTTTATTCCAGCGGATATATTGACTGTCCCTGCCAGACCGGCGCATGAATTCAGCCTGGCTGAATTCCAACAACGCTGGCAGGCGCACTTTTCTGCGACTTCAGTCCGCATCATTTATGCAATCGGGCGCGGGCCTTTGACAGCCGCCCTTGATTGCGCCAACTCAGTGTTACAGGCTTGCGGCATTCACTGTGAATTGATACGTACAAAAAATGCAGAGCAAGTCTATGACTACGTGGCCAGCGGAGAATTTGATATAGTCGCCCGGGGCTGGATACAAGATTATGATGACGCCGACCAGTACTTTGGCGTCTATGAAAAACAGGCACCACAGCCTGAGGCGCGTGCAGCCTATATGCGGTTTTATGAGGCTGTCGCCGCGGCCCGCCATCTCGACAAGCCCGACATCAGGTCTGCTGCTTATGCACTGGCGATGAAGGAACTGGATGATGAATACCTGTGTATTAATATATGCCACGATCATCACAGGATATTTCACGACAATAACCTGCACTTGCAAGCGCTTTGCCGCGACCCTTTTGATTTATAGGCAGGCCAGCACGTAGCTTATTCTGGCTTGGCGGGTCTGGATTCAGTGTCGGTGGTGGACTTGCTTCGCGCTGCAAGCAGCGTCAGACTGACCCAGAACAGCCAGGCAATGACGCTGCCTATCCAGGCAAATACCAGGTACAGAAATGTGATATTCCAGTTCAATAGACTGACGGGTATCAGGCCTATCAGGAAACCACAGCTTACTGTCGTCCAGACATTGGCAGCCTTTGCCCTGCTGAACAACCAAAATGCAGGCAAACCCAGCACCAGCGCGTGTGCCAGGCTGACCAGTGAGACCAGCAAACCAAATCCCATTTGCTGTACCAGTACACCTGTCAATATGCCTGTCAGGACACAGGCAAACAATATGGCTTGTAGCACTTGGGATAGCTTAAATCCAGGCACCATCATTCTCCAGTTTGCAGAAAAAGTGCGTTTGCCTACGACTTTTAAATCGGCAGGCTATAACTTTGCTTGACAGTATCCATGACGACTGTGGTACGGAATTTGAGGATGTTCTCATTGATAAACAATACCGCACGGGTAA
Organism: Undibacterium pigrum; assembly: GCF_003201815.1. GTDB lineage: Bacteria > Pseudomonadota > Gammaproteobacteria > Burkholderiales > Burkholderiaceae_D > Undibacterium > Undibacterium pigrum. Next base: position 811,931 of record NZ_QJKB01000002.1, on the reverse strand, counting down.
AGCGCTCGTAGGCTGCCATATCCGTGGTTTGCACGATGAGCATGAAATCAAACTCGCCTGCCAGGTAGAAACATTGCTGGACCTCGGTCAGCGCCTGCATATCCTGCTTGAAGTTGTCGATGATGTCACCCAGGCCCTTCTTGAAAGCGACCTCGACCATGACTGTCAGCGGATAACCAACCGCCTGTGGAGAGACGATTGCTACCTCGGCCCTGATCACGCCTTCGTCTCGCAGTTTGCGTATACGTCTTTGCACTGCAGTGGCAGACAAGCCTATATCAGCCCCTATCAGCTCGGCTGAATGGCGGATATTCTTTTGCAGATAGCGCAAGATGGCGAGATCAAAACCGTCCAGTATCATCGCAATATGGGTTCATAAAGGGAAGTCTATTATGAACTCATATTGACATCAGGGGACAATCATTTTGCCGTAAAGAAATAATACGTTGCTTTATAAGGTGTACGTGTTTCTGCGCCAATCTGGAAATCCGAGCAACCGCTCAGTGGTGCCTTGCCACCCACCGTGACCACGCGCTGTATGCTGGTAACTTTGGAGAAAGTACCTGAACCACTAGTGGATTTGGTTTTCAACAATAACCATGGGATGGCACTGGTATCAGGGCTATCTGCTTTAGCGACGACTTCAGCTAAAACCTTGCTGCCATCATTCGCTTCCCAGCTTGGACCCGCATAATGTTTACCCAGTTTGGCGTTGCTGCTGTCATGACTGGCATACAGTTCAGCTTCAGGGGCGCGGAATACCCATTCAAATTTCTTGGCGGCTTCCTTGTTGACCTTGCAATCATAAATCTGCACGCCTGTCGCTGCCATCTGGAAAGCCAGGACTTCACCAGCCGGGGCTTTCAGACTGGCGGGCACGCCTACAGTCTGCAATGCTGGCGTAGCTGGTCCAGCTTGTTTTACAGGCGCGGTCGAGCAGGCTGACAAGACAGCTACGGCAGACAGGCTGGAGATTAAAGCGATTTTTTTCATTTAATAATACCTCTCAAAATTAAAACATTTTTACAGCATTTTTATGTTCACACGCGATCAAGTTTTATTTATTTTTCGATTTAAGAACACTCGTCAGCTCTACTGATCCTGAGCAATAGTCACCATCTTGCTCTCCCTGTAACCAGCGTTTGAGATGGGCAATGCGCTCAAGCGTGTTTGTTTGCGATAGCTGTATTCACAGCCCGGCAAGGAACTTCCTTCAAGCTTGCCGATAGCGCTGTAATCCGGATACTTTGTGCTCAGCTCGGCCTCACGAAGCTTGAGCCAAAGCGCTTGTGAGACTTTCAACTGGCGCAGGAAAATCTTGTCTTCGGCATACACGCGCATGATTTTCTTGTACACGGCATTCAACTCAGCTTCCGTCTGATCAAAGGTATATTTCTTGCATGTATTGATACCTGTTTGCCCATGAACCTCAGGGTTGGCGCACGGTTTTTTTTAATTCTTGCTGGTTTTCCTGAGCCAGACTATTTGTACTGAAAAAAAACGCAAGCAACAGAAAAACCGGGCGCATCAATATCATCATTCATTCAAAGTCAGAATTTTATCAACGCCATATAAGCTTGCCAAATTACTTACTTTATCTTACATCTTATTCGTCTTCCAGCACGAAAAATAAAGGCATTTCAGGGTCTTTCCATACTTAGGTATCGGTTTGCATTAGCTCGATTGCAATGAAAAATTCAATTCTGGCATTGCTCTGGTATGGGACAATGCCATCACTATGCCATCCATATCAAATCACCCGTTCTTTGTACGGGAATTTCCTCCCCATGACGCAAAGAAAAAAAACTGACAGGCCAGGCTCCTCGCCTGACTCAAAAAGCCCGTTTCATCCACGCAACCGTCATCAGGGCTTGTATGATTTCGCCGCCCTGATACGGGTTGAACCGGCACTGGCTAGTCTCGTCAGCAATAATCCGGCGGGCCTGGCGACGATCAATTTTGCCGATCCGCTCGCAGTCAAATTGCTCAACAAGGCTTTATTGCACAGCAGCTACGCTGTGCGCGACTGGGATATTCCGTCTGAGAATTTATGCCCGCCTGTACCCGGCAGGGCAGACTACCTGCATTATCTGGCTGATTTGCTGGCTGGCAGCAATCAGGGGCGCATTCCCAAAGGCAAACAGGTAGTGGCCCTGGACCTGGGTACAGGTGCCAGTTGTATCTACCCCCTGCTCGGTGCCAGCGACTATGGCTGGTCGTTTTGTGCCAGCGATATCAATCCTGCATCGCTGGCCAATGCCCAGGCCATACTTGAGCGCAATCCTGCTCTGGCCAGGCAGATACAGTTGCGCCATCAGGCTAATCCGCAATTCTTGTTCAAGGGTATAGTCGCAGAGGATGACTGGTTTGATGTCAGCCTCTGCAATCCGCCATTCCATGCTTCGGCAGAAGAAGCGCGTGCAGGCAGTGTACGGAAATGGGAAAACCTGAACAAAACCGGCACATCATCCCAGCCGGAAGCAAGCACTGAGCCTTTGCTGAACTTTGGTGGCCAGGCAGCAGAACTCTGGTGTGTAGGCGGCGAACTGGCTTTTATAGAGAGAATGCTCAGGGAAAGCGCTGCCATACCCACAAAAATTTTATGGTTTTCGACACTGGTATCAAAGTCGGCAAACCTGCCAGCAATCCAAGCGGCATTGAAGCAGGTCAAGGCATGTGATCAGAAAACAATTATTATGAGCCAGGGCAATAAAGAGAGTCGCTTGGTCGCCTGGACTTTCTTAAATGCAAGTCAACAAGCTGCCTGGGCTAAATTACGTTGGTCAAATGGCAAGAAATGAATGCTGTAACAGCGTATTTGGCTGCCGTACAGAATATAATCTTAGCTATAGCGACTAGCCCTGGCTTACAATCTCGTTCGTCTTCCGGTTTGCAAGCCGGAATGAACCTGAATAAGCAATATGTATCTGTAGAGTAAGAATACTAAGTGGCAGTATTGCATAGCATCGCGTGATTTACTTTTGAGCAAAATGTGTCAAGGATAACAATGAAACGTGTAGATGATTTCCGCCTGAAGCTGGGCAAAGATGAGCTGGTTCCTATCATGATCGGTGGCATGGGCGTCGATATTTCCACTGCTGAACTGGCTCTGGTTGCTGCACGTCTCGGTGGTATTGGCCATATTTCTGATGCCATGGTGCAGGATGTCTCTGACCGTCGTTTCGACACCAGCTTTGTTAAAGAAAAAACAAAATTCTACAAATATAATATTAACAACTCCGACAAGACTGACATCAAGTTCAACCTGGATCAACTGGCCGAGGCTACCCGCCTGCACGTAGGCAAGACCATGGAAGCCAAGCAGGGTTCCGGCATGATTTTCGTCAACTGCATGGAAAAGCTGACCATGAATGGTCCGCGTGAAACCCTGAAAGTGCGCCTGGAATCTTCACTCGATGCGGGTATTGACGGTATCACCATGAGTGCTGGCCTGCATCTGGGTTCTTTTGGCCTGATCGCTGACCACCCGCGTTTTCGCGATGCCAAGCTGGGCATCATCGTTTCTTCAGTACGTGCCTTGCAGTTATTCCTGCGCAAGAATTCCCGCCTGAACCGCCTGCCGGATTATGTCATCGTCGAAGGCCCGCTGGCTGGTGGCCATCTGGGTTTTGGCCTGGACTGGGCTGAATATGATTTGCAAACCATCATCACTGAAATTGTCCAGTTCCTGAAAGCTGAAAACCTGGATATCCCGCTGATCGCCGCCGGTGGCATATTCACAGGTAGCGATGCTGTCTCTTTCATGGAAAACGGTGCTGCCGGTGTACAGGTCGCGACCCGCTTTACTGTCACTAAGGAATGCGGCTTGCCCAATAGTGTGAAGCAGGAATACTTCAAGGCCAGTGAAGGCGACATCGAAGTCAATAATATTTCGCCTACCGGTTACCCCATGCGCATGCTGAAAAACACGCCTGCGATAGGTGATGGCATACGCCCTGGTTGTGAATCCTATGGTTACCTGCTCGATGGTAATGGCAATTGCGCTTACATCACTTCCTATAACCGTGAAGTGGCGGCAAATCCGGATGCCAAGAAAGTCTCGGTCATGGACAAGACTTGCCTGTGTACCCATATGCGCAACTTCAATTGCTGGACTTGCGGCCAGACGACTTATCGCCTGAAAGACACTACCCGTAAACTGGCTGACGGCACTTATGAATTGCTGAGTGCAGAACATGTATTCCGCGATTATCAATTCAGTGTTGATCACCAGATTGCCTTGCCAGTCTGATTTATTGATCTGAACAAAATAACGCCGCTTAAGCTGCTCGCTAAGCGGCGTATTTTATGTACACAAGCAATCAGAGTTCAGATGGCTTCTTGCTGGCGATGGTTTTCCAGTTGGTTTTTGCAAGATCGATATTGCCTGCAATATCCTTTGCCCAGATCGCACGAATCTTGGTGTCGAGATTGAAGTAGAGTTTGTTATCAACGATGTCATACACATCCGGGTCTGCAACAAATTTCTTGCCTATGGAAGCGCCATAAGCACAGTAACCACCAAAGGCTGGCAGGTATTTCTCTGGGTTCGCCTGGAAAGTCTTTTTGTTTTCTTCACTGGTGAACAGGTAATCTACACCATCCACAGTCGCTACATGGTGGCCTGTACCATGCGCCGGTTTTTCACTGGTGAAGAAAGTCGTGAGATCGTAGCCCCGTGCACCTATGACGCTATTGGCGACCGTATCAGCTGCGCTGACGCCTGGCACTGCTGCCAGTGATAATGCGGCTACGGCTAACAAGAAGATGAATTTGATTTTGCTGACCAGGCTGCTGGAAGTGCGTGATATGGATGTGAGTGACATGGCGTGCTCCTTTAAATGGTTGAAAGCGGATTTGAGATTCACCTTGCTCATGCGCAGCGAATGACGGGCACTTTAATTCAGTTCATCAAAGTAAAGAATAACCATAAGATTGAATTCATTATTCCTTAAAATGGAATAAATGCCATCGAATTTGATTTGGCACCCTCTGTGTGCAAACTCATGCCATGCAGAAATATTTGCTTACATTTTGGTGCAGTCATCCGCCCGCGCTGGTATCACAAGCAATTTCTTTCCCTGATTAGTTGCGAGCAAGACCAAATGTACTGGTATCAGCCTTGGCATGAAAAATGCTGCAATGCACATGCTTGTGTGTCATTGACGATGTTTTTGAAAAGGCCAGCCTGATGAAAATACGCGTGCTCTCCAGCTTCCCGCTTTCTGTTTCACTTTTCCTCTCATTTTTCTTCTCCATCAGCCTTTTCCTGTATGGGGGCATCTGCTATGCACAAGAAACCGCGCCTGCCAGTTCTGTAGCAAGTGTCACAACAACACCTGTAGTGGCTGCGGCCACGCCACCAGCCATGACCAAGCCAGGCATGATCGCCGCAGACAAGATCAGCGCTGGCGACACCGCCTGGATGATGACATCGACTGGACTGGTATTGTTGATGACCATACCCGGCCTGGCCCTGTTTTACACTGGCATGGTGCGCAAGAAAAATGCCCTGGGCACGATGGCGCACAGCCTGGCCACCACTTGCATCGTGACTATTTTATGGGTGGTGCTGGGCTATAGCCTGGTGTTCACTGCGGGTTCACCTTATCTGGGCAGCATGGACAGGTTCATGCTGCACGGCGTGAGTTTCCTGAAAGAAGCCGGGCAACTCAGCGTACATCAACTGGCGCCGACGATACCGGAGAGCGTGTTCCTGATGTTCCAGATGACGTTTGCGATTATCACCCCGGCCCTGATCACTGGCGCCTTTGCGGAGCGCATGAAATTTTCTGCCCTGCTGCTGTTCATCAGTCTGTGGTCTTTGCTGGTGTATGTGCCAGTCGCCCACTGGGTATGGGAACCGGCAGGCTGGCTGGCAGCGCGTGGCGTGCTGGATTTTGCCGGTGGCACTGTGGTGCATATCAATGCCGGAGTATCTGGCCTAGTGGCGGCATTGATCATCGGGCCACGCCTGGGTTTTGGCAAGGAAGCCATGCCACCACATAATTTATTGCTGACAGCCGTCGGTGCATCTTTGCTGTGGGTAGGCTGGTTTGGTTTCAATGCTGGTTCTGCCGGTGCTGCAGATGGCCGCGCCGGATTGGCGATGCTGGTGACACAGGTGGCTACTGCGATGTCTGCACTGGCCTGGATGCTGGTGGAATGGCTGCGCCGTGGCAAACCCTCGGTGCTGGGCATAGTCTCTGGTGCGGTTGCTGGCCTGGTGGCGATCACACCCGCATCTGGCTTTGTTGATCTGACCGGCGCACTGGTCATAGGTGCAGTGGCTGGAGTGGCATGTTACTGGGGTGCGACTTCACTCAAGTCCATGGGCGGCTATGATGATTCGCTGGACGTATTTGGCGTACATGCGATAGGTGGCATAGTCGGCGCACTGCTGACTGGCGTATTCGCCATGAAGAGCATAGGCGGGGCGGATGGAAGCCTGGCGACGCAGGCTTTTGGCGTCGTCGTCACGGTGATTTATTCTGGCCTGGTGACTGCCCTCATCTTATGGCTGCTGAAAATCACCCTGGGCTTGCGCGTTACGAAAGAACAGGAAAGAGAAGGACTGGATCTTGAACTTCATGGGGAGCATATCTTATGAGCACCAGCAGCTTAGTCCAAAATGCGATGTCGGATAATCTGGCATTTTCACTCATGGCACGTCTGCATGTGATTTTGCGGCGGCAAAATGGTCGCGTGACCGACATAGAATACATGCGCATCAATCCCGCTTATTGCCGCGCCATACTTGATCTGGCCATGGAATTACCAAACGAAGCTTTGCATGACATCTGTCACAAGCTGGAAGATATTTACTTTGGTGAAGCTGGCCTGTTCATCCTGCCACCACCAACCGATCCCTTGCTGAGCAGACTGGTCACTAAAAAATCCAGTTCCACATCCGGTATGCTGGTCAATAGCAGGGTAGAAACAAGCCCGCTGGCTGGCATGCCAGTGCTGGATCACAATGCCATGGTGGACCAGACTTATATAGGCCGCTTGCGCTAGGCACAAAGCACTTGTTTGCATGGACAGTAGGCAAGCTATACCTTGCTTTGGTGAACATGGGTGAACGCTGATAGCGACTAAATTGGGGCTCTGTCACATCTTCAGTTACAATTCCCAGAAAAAAGCTTGTTCCTGCAAAGGATAAAAGCAGGCCCTTTATTCTGGACATGTAATGAAACAAACTCTTTACGACATACTCTCAGTCCCGCAGGACGCGACTGTGGAACAGATACGCGCGGCCTATCAGCATGCCATGTCCGAGCTGGACAGCACGGCGCAGCACGACCACAATAAAAAGGTCATCTTGCGCGAGGCTTACGAATTACTTTCCACACCTCAAAAACGTAGCAGTTATGATGCACGCCTGGCCAGACAGGAAAGTTTGCGGTCACAGGCCAGCATAGCAAGGGAGCAGCAAGCAACAGCACCCGTCACCCCAACACCGGCCCCGGCCAGAAACTGGATCAGCGTGATAGCCTTAATGGCAGTGCTGCTGGCAGCCGCAGCAACCTGGTGGTCAGTGAAACAAAAAGAAGAACGCAACAGGCAACAAGAATTGCCCGTGTATAGCGAAGTCACTCCTGCATCGCCAGTAGAGCCACCATTGCGTGCAGTCGTACCTGCACCACCAAGCCAGATAGCCGAGCCAGTTGCCAGCAATAACATTAATGCAGAAGCAGGTAAAACCGCCGAAGAAATTTATGCGTTGCGCGCTCCCAGTATCGCCCTCATCCAGGTGTTTTCACCAATAGGTACACAGGTGGCGATAGGCAGCGGTGTCATGATCGCACCCGAAGTCCTGATCACGAATTGCCATGTAACGCGCAGTGGCGTGCAATATAAGGCCCGAATAGGCAAGCAATTACTGGCAGCCACGGTCATCATGGCGGATGAAGAATATGATTTATGTCGCCTCAGCGTCCCTGGTGCCAATGCGCCAGTGGTGGCCCTGGGCAGCACAGATAACTTGCGCATAGGCCAAAAAGTATTTGCCATTGGTGCGCCACTGGGCCTGGACCTGACGATCAGTGATGGCATCGTTTCTGCTTTGCGCCCTCTGTCTACCGGCAAGGTGATACAAACCACCGCGCCAATTTCACCTGGGTCCAGCGGAGGTGGCTTGTTTGATGCTTATGGCAAACTGGTAGGCATCAACACTTTCCAGCACAAGCTGGGACAAAACCTGAACTTCGCCGTTCCTGCAGACTGGATCAACACCATGTCAACCCGCCGGGCAAGCAATCAAAGTGTGGGCGCAATAACCATGAACAGCCTGGAAGGGAACAGGGAAGGCAATAGGGACAGTAACCGGGATGGCAATTCACAAGCCTCAACAGCCCAGCAAGCCGCCACAAAAATTCTTGGCCTCTGGAACTGTTATGGCGTACTGACTGGCTACAGCATGGATGTGCTGTTTGAAAGAGATTCCCGCTTGAGCGGCACCATGAATGGCAAGAAATTTTCTGGCAATTATCTTTTCGACGGCAAATCTATGTCACTCAGCATAGGCGCCAGAATTTCTGGCATCGTTGAAGAATTTACGGATAACAAACTGGTGGTCAATCCTGGCAAGGCCGACCGCATGGTATGCAACCGTCGATAAGTATGTTGCCTACCATTTCGAAAAATGGTCTTCAGTCACACCGACCAGTTTTTCTATCTGCCGCTTTGGACTATCGATACTGGCCCTGACCCAGCCACTGAATTGGCCTATGGGCTGCAGATAACGGCTGCTGGCGATCAACAGATTTTTGTTTTCTGCACGAAAACCCTCGGGCCGGAAATACAAGTCCAGTAAGCCATCATCAGTATGAATATGCCAGTCGGCCATAGCCTGGCTGGCATCAAAGTCAAACTGTGCAGCACCGAGGGCAATGAGTTTGCCATCCAGCCATAGGGCATTTTCATTGCTGCCAAAATAGCCTGCCTGCAAATTAAATCCCACATGCTGCGCATGCGCTGAAGCCCAGCGCCAGCCGGTTTCACGTGCCAGAAAACCATTGCTATGGTCATAGCTGCCGGTACCTGTTTGCAGGCTGAAACTACGATTCCCGACCTTGACCTCCCCGGTCAGTGGCATGCCTGCCGATTTGACGGTGGCATGTACCGTACCACCCTGCACTTCGCCTATCGCCAATAATGAAGGCGCGGCCTGGCTGGCATCAAGCAGGGCATCAATGACAAAAGAGCCGCATTGCAGTTGCAACTGAAATTGCGCCTGAGCTTGTTCACTTTCAGATAAATGCTGGAAACGGATTTTCTTGCCAAATAACTGGAATTGCGAGGCAGCACCTGCAGCCGGGTGCGGGTTCAGTTTTGCTGTCAGCCCAGGCAAACCATCCTGAGAATAACTGGCGATGAGCTTGCCTTCCTGCCTGTCAAACACATAGGCAAAGGCCGTATTGGTCCAGCCTACATCGACGATGGCAATGCCGCAAAATATTTCTTCCGTTGCCAATGCCACATAATGCCAGTGCTTGTGGTGCAGGGTCTGCCACAGCTTGCCACGTCTGTGAGGCAAAGCCAGGCCGGACCAGTCTATGGCATGAGGCGCACCAGCATATTTGCCAAATCTGGGCTGCCCTTCAGGGCTGAGTACTAGTGCAGGGGCAGGCGGCAGGAAATTGGCTGGCATGGTGTCTTCATCTTTTTTATATGCCAGCGATTCTGCCGCAATTTGTCTAGAGCGTCTATTTCAAAACGCATTCAGTTTGCGCGAAGTTGTCGTTGCAGTTGTCGTTGGAACTGCCGCCGGAATCGCCAACAATTTCAAGCATGCATAGCCCCACAACAGCAAACCAGCACCCATGCAACCATAAGGATCAGCAGGCCCGCCAGAAAGCAGGAAGGGATAAGCAATGGCAAACAGGCTCATGAGCAAGCCAAGCCAGAAATGACCAGGTGCATTGAACAGCCTGGATAAAGGCAGGAAGTGCAAACCGATGACCAGCATGGCCACGGGCACGACCCAGTCTGCATAACCAAGATTGGCAAGCACATTTCCTGCTACCAGTATGATGACCCATTGCGCTGCATTGATCAGGTGGAACACGCGCGCAACCCTTCTTGAAGCAGGATTATCTTCAGGAGCGAACGCCTGATACTGACGCTGGCGCAGCATGGCCAGAACAAGCAAAGCCAGGCCGCATGCGGCGATGAGCAGATAGCCCAGTCCTTTACCCTGCATGGCACGCTGATTCCACAACGCCAGCCAGGCGGTACCAAAAATGGCAAAGAACATTGCCCCCTTGGCGCGGGCAGAATAAGACGACAATGTGGCGGTATTGAAATCAGTCATGAAGGACACTCCTTGTTTAAGTAGAGCCAGTATCCATGAAGGCCACCCATTTGATCAGAGCAAAGTGTCAGGACTTGCAGGTGACAATTGTCATATATGTACAGACGGACTGTTACGCCTTGAAACAGCGTGACTTACATGCCGGATATCACTTGCATGCATAATATTGCTTTGCGATTGATTTGCGCCTGCTTGACATACTATGCAGGCAATACAGGAGATACTGGCTGTGCATATACTCATTATCATCATCGTCTTGCTGGCGCTGGCCTATGTCGTCAATCAGGCCATGCAGAAAGACAAGTCAGGCCATGCTGCCCCGGCTCTGCAAAATATTCCGCATGATGCAGCCCAGCAAAGCAGGCTGGATAATGCCGCGCCGGGCACGGCAGTGGCATTTATTTCGGAAGGTAAATTGTTTTACCGCGCCGCTCATGGCCAGGTCAGGCAATTGCACAGCCCTTACGTCCAGGAAATGCTGGATAAAATGGAAAAACACAGGGAAAGAAATGCCTGGAAACAAAATACCAGTTTCGGCGTGTCAGCCTCCGGTGCCATGCGCCAGTTTAATGGCGAGGGTGCGCATATCAATGCGACGGCCATGCAATTTGATGAACAAGGCCGCATCCTGTATTTCTTGCAGGACTCAGGCATGGGTGGCCTGTTTTCTTATGAGCTGGAAACCGGAGTGGAGAGGCGCATACTGCACAGGCAAAACCTGGCATTGACAGACATGAACCTGGACCAGGCCAGTGGCAGATTGCTGGCATCGTCCATGAACAAGGGCGGCATTGCCAATCTGGTCATGCTTAATCGCGAAGGCGATGACTACCGCGAACTGACCGGTGGTGATACCCTCGATACCAGCCCCTGCTGGATACCCGATGCAGAGAAACAGATACTGTATCAATCCACTGGCATCGCCCGCAATCAAAGCGGCATCACCCTGGCTTTTGGAAATGCCAGCATACAGATGCTGGATATGAAGACTGGCTCGGTCTCGCCAGTACTCGATGACCCGACCTATGATTACCTGCATCCGCGGGTATGCCCGCAAGGTAATCTGCATTTCATACGCCGACCTTATGAAGTACCGAGGTATGAAACCAGCAATGCCCTGCTGGATGTTTTGCTTTTCCCTTTCCGTTTATTGCGCGCACTGTTTCACTACCTGAATTTTTTCTCCATGATGTATAGCCGCAAGCCCTTGACCAGTGCATCTGGCCCGGCCTTGAATGCCGACCTCAAGGAAATCATCCTGAAGGGTAAGCGCATCGATGCAGAAAAAGCTCTGCAAAAAGAAAATATGATCAATGGCGTCCCCTCACTGGTGCCAGCCTCTTGGCAACTGGTGAGCCGTAATCGCCAGGGCCATGAAACCGTATTGGCCACCAATGTAGTCTCCTATGATATGCGCGCCGATGGCAGCATCATTTATTCCAACGGCCGTGGTGTCTTCTTGCTGGGTAATGGCAGGCAATCCAGCCTGATCCTGAAGAGCGAGCTGGTGGCTGATGTGATTGCCCAATAAAGTAGCTACTGACCACGGATACTTTAGCTGTCATAGGTTGTCATACATCTATTCTGCTTGTTTTGAGTTAAAATCCCTTTACTACCTCATGCAAGCAGCCACAACATGGACACTCCAGACTACACCAGCACCCTCCCTGCCAAAAGGCGGCATAAAAGCCTGTCCCAGGGAGTTGTTGAAAGTATCAGCAATAATATCAAGAGTGGTGCGCTGAAGCCAGGTGACAAGCTGCCTACCGAATCAGCCATCATGGCCTTGTATGATGTCAGTCGCACCGTGGTGCGGGAAGCCATATCGCATCTGCAGGCAGCCGGGCTGGTACAAACCCGCCATGGCATAGGTACTTTCATACTCGAACCCAGCCAGGCCAGCAATGGCATGTTGCGTGAAGCCATCGTCACCGTCAGGGATGTACTGGATATACTGGAACTCAGGATCAGCCTGGAAACTGAAGCTGCCTGGCTGGCGGCAGCACGCCGTACCGAAGATCAGGCATTAGCGCTGGGCAAGGCGCTGGAAGATATCCTCAGCAACAAGACTGAAGAAAATGCCTCTGTAAATGCCGATGTACGCTTTCATCTGCTGATCGCGCAGTCTACCGGCAACCGTTATTTTGTTGACATCCTCAGCAATCTTGGCACTACCATCATCCCGCGCGCCAGACTGAAATCTGCCATGCTGGCCCTCGATGGCAGCAGCAATGCCAGCAATAATTACCTGGAAAGAGTCAACCGCGAGCATGAAGATATCTACCTTGCCATCTTGCGCAAAGACCAGGAAGCTGCCAGGGCTGCGATGCGCACCCATCTCAGCAATAGCCGAGAAAGATTGCGTCAGGCGCAACAGCGCATAGAGGCAACGCCGGAATAATTCTGGCCATATCAGGGTACATCCTCTGCCCCATCTCAAACTGAACCACCTGCTTCAACACTATCCGAGGCTGAGATCAGTCCAGTCCATGAAAGCGTGGCAAGCATGATTTCATGCAGATTCAAGTCTGCATATAGCGGACCAACGTCAGGCCCGGACCAGACCTGGTCATTGCCAACCTACCCCTGTCAAACCACAGCACTTTCACATTTTGGGAAAGTTTAGGAAAGTTTTCTTGCGATCTCTCATTTTAAGTTGTACGATGACGTATGACTTAATTTAGCAATGACGCACACACTTACTTTTTAAAAACCATCAAACCTGGTCAAGACGCTGTCCAGGTTGCCATTTCCGGAGCCACCATGCATCCTCAAGAACTGAAACAAATCCTGTCCTCTGGCTTGCTGTCCTTTCCCTTGACTGACTTTGATGCGGCTGGCGATTTCAATGCCAGAACTTATGCAGAACGCCTGGAGTGGCTGGCACCCTATGGCGCCAGTGCCCTGTTTGCTGCTGGCGGCACGGGTGAATTTTTCTCGCTGACTGGCGGTGAATATTCAGACATCATCAAGACTGCGGTAGATACTTGCCGTGGCAAAGTACCTATCCTGGCTGGTGCTGGCGGCCCTACCCGCCAGGCTATCGCCTATGCACAGGAAGCAGAATGTCTGGGTGCGCACGGCATCTTGTTGTTGCCACATTATCTGACTGAAGCCAGTCAGGATGGCCTGATCCGTCACGTAGAAGAAGTCTGCGCATCAGTAAAATTTGGCGTGGTTGTATATAACCGCGGCAATTGCCGCCTGACTGCTGACTCGCTGGAAAAGCTGGCCGCACGCTGCCCCAACCTCATCGGCTTCAAGGATGGCATAGGCGATATCGAATTGATGGTATCGATCTGGCGTCGCATGGGCGATCGCTTCAGTTATCTTGGCGGCTTGCCTACTGCAGAAGTGTATGCCGCTGCCTACAAGGCTTTGGGTACGCCAGTGTATTCTTCTGCCGTGTTCAACTTCATGCCCAAGCTGGCCATGGATTTTTACCATGCCATCGCTGCTGACGACCATGCCACATCGAATCGCCTGCTCGACCAGTTTTTCCTGCCATATCTGGAAATTCGCAATCGCAAGGCTGGTTATGCTGTCAGTATCGTCAAGGCGGGTGCGCGTCTGGTGGGCCATAGCGCTGGCCCGGTACGTGCACCGCTGACTGACCTGACGGAAGAAGAAGATGCGATGCTGCATAAACTGATCCTGGCACAAGGCCCACAATAAATTCAGAAGTAAGGGAGTACAGTATGCAAATCACCGGGCAAATGCTGATCGGTAAAAAAGTCGTGTTTGGTCTGGCAGGCAATGCCAAAGCCATAGACCCATCCATCAATCAGGAAATCGAGCCTGTCTTTGGCTTTGCCATCACAGACGAAGTTGAGCAGGCTTGTCTGCTGGCAGAACAGGCTTTCGATAGTTATCGCACCACCAGTCTGGAACAAAGAGCGCGCTTTCTGGAAGCGATAGCCACTGGCATCATGGACCTGGGGCCGGTACTGATAGAACGCGCAGCACAGGAAACCGGCTTGCCTGTCGCTCGCCTCGAAGGCGAGCGTGGCCGTACCGTTAATCAATTACGCCTGTTTGCCAAGGTAGTACGCGACGGTCACTGGCTGGATGCAACCATAGATAGCGCCCTGCCTGAACGCGCTCCACCACGGCCTGACCTGCGCCTGCAAAAGATTGCGCTTGGCCCGGTTGCTGTATTCGGTGCCAGCAATTTCCCTCTGGCGTTTTCAGTCGCCGGTGGCGATACTGCTTCTGCCCTGGCTGCTGGCTGCCCGGTCGTCGTCAAGGCGCATAATGCCCACCTTGGCACTTCGGAACTGGTAGGCCGCGTGATACAAAGAGCAGTAGCAGATTGCGCACTGCATGAAGGCGTGTTTTCCATGCTGATAGGCGCAGGCAGCCAGGTTGGTCAGCAACTGGTTGCCCATGCAGCCATCAAGGCCGTGGGTTTCACGGGCTCCCGTTCCGGCGGTCTGGCCCTGGTGAAAACGGCCAGTCAGAGGAAAGAGCCTATCCCGGTCTATGCAGAGATGAGCAGTATCAATCCGGTATTCTTGCTCGATCAGGCACTGGCATCACAAACCACAACACTGGCGAAAAATTTTGTCGATTCACTGACGCTGGGTGCGGGCCAGTTCTGTACCAATCCAGGACTGGTGATTGCCATAGAAAGCGCAGCGGCACGCCAGTTCCTGCAAGATGCTGCCAGGGCGCTGGAAGACAAGCATGCGGCAACCATGCTGACGCCTGGCATACATCAGGCCTATCTCAAAGGCACCAGCCATCTTGCTGAGATAAGCCAATTGCAACTGGTCGCCAAAGGCCAGCAAGCAGAATCAGTATGTGCGGCACAGGCCGTATTGTCGGTTTGCTCGGGTACTACTTTCCTGACTACGCCTGCCTTGCAGGAAGAAATCTTTGGTCCTTCTTCCATTGCTATTTTATGCAAGGATTTTGAGGAAGTCATCGCCGTCGCTTCATCTCTCGAAGGCCAGTTGACAGCAACGGTACATGCCATAAGCGACGATCATGCACAGGCCAGGAAGCTCTTGCCAGTGCTGGAAAAGAAAGCCGGGCGCATCTTGTTCAATGGCTTTCCTACCGGCGTGGAAGTGGCCCATGCCATGGTACACGGCGGCCCTTTCCCGGCAACCTCCGATAGCCGCAGCACTTCCGTTGGCGCTGCAGCGATAGAGCGTTTCCTGCGTCCGGTTTGTTATCAGGGTTTTCCGGCAGATTTGTTGCCAGCAGCACTGCAAGATAACAATCCACTGCAAGTCGCACGTATGATGGATGGCAAATTGACGCTGGCATCCTGAGCATACTGCTTACTGTACAAGTCAAGCTCATGCAAAAAGCACACATAGATGTGTAGCATGACAAAACAAATTATAAAAATGGAGACGCTCGCATGAGCCAACAATCTATAGGAAAATACCGGTGGACGATTTGCGCCCTGCTGTTTTTCGCCACTACCGTCAACTACCTCGACAGACAGGTACTCAGCCTGCTGGCACCTGATCTGTCCAAAGAATTTGGCTGGACCAATACCGACTATGCCAATATCACTGCAGCCTTTCAGTTTGTGTATGCGATATCCATGCTGTTTGCCGGTAGACTCATCGACAAGATAGGCACCAAGCAAGCTTATCTGCTGGCGATTGCGGTCTGGTCTCTCGGTGCCATCATGCATGCCTACTCCATACTCTGGGGGGAAGGACTGGCATCGGTATTTACTGCCCTGGGCCTGGCCGTCATACCGGTATCAGTCGCGGGTTTCATGATATCCAGGGCTGTGCTGGCATTTGGTGAGGCAGGCAATTTTCCTGCAGCGATCAAGGCAACTGCCGAATATTTCCCCAAGCATGAACGTTCTCTGGCCACTGGCATTTTTAATTCCGGCGCCAACATTGGGGCTATCCTGGCACCACTGACCGTACCCCTGATTGCCGAGTTATGGGGCTGGCAGGCGGCGTTCATCATCATTGGTGCGATAGGTTTTTTATGGATGATATTCTGGCAGTTGTTTTATGAAAAACCGGAAAAACAAAAATACCTGTCTGCAGCAGAACTCGCTTACATCAATAGCGGCGACACCCAGGTTATTGAAGTTAATAGCAACGAGCCAGCACAAAAAATATCCTGGTTCAAACTGCTGTCTTACAAACAAACCTGGGCCTTTGTCATCGGCAAATTCATGACAGATGGAGTCTGGTGGTTTTTCCTGTTCTGGCTGCCCAAATATCTGGAAGCACAATACAAGATGCAAAAAACGGATATCGTGGTGCCACTGGCTGTCTTGTATAGCATGACCATGATAGGCAGTATAGGAGGTGGCTGGTTCCCCAGTTATTTCATGCGCAAAGGTGACAGTGCCTATAATGGCCGCATGAAAGCCATGCTGGTGATCGCCTTGTTTCCTCTGGTGGTTCTGCTGGCGCAACCATTCGGCTACCTCGGCTTTTGGGTGCCAGTATTGCTGATAGGCATAGGCACTTCTGCGCACCAGGCCTGGTCAGCCAATCTGTTCACGACGGTCTCTGACATGTTCCCGAAAAAGTCGGTGGCTTCCATCGTCGGCATAGGCGGCATGGCGGGTGGTCTGGGTGGTGTGCTGGTATCCAAGACCGGTGGCTGGCTGTTTGACTATTACGGTCAGCTTGGTCAAATCCAGACTGGTTACACCATCATGTTTGCATTCTGCGCTGTAGCCTATTTGCTGGCCTGGGGCATGATGAAGACACTGGTACCTACCCACAAAGAAATTACTGATCTGTAACTTGCGCAAAACCGCCCCAGCTGCGTTGTAGCGCCTAGTCGTACTAAAGTACTGTCTTCGCCGCTACGGTGCAGTTGGGGTTTCAGACAACATGTTGTCTGCCAGCGAAACGAACATCTCTTGCAAGAGATGTTTTCTAAGGCGATAGCCTTGCTGGGACAATTTTGCGCAAGTTACAATTAAATGAATTTTATTACTTACTACATGACTCAAACTTCTCACATAGTCTCAATACCAGATGTCAGTTGCATCGTCGGTGAAAGCCCTTTGTGGCATGCAGAACAGGCAGCCTGGTATTGGGTAGACATACCAGCAAAAACCATCTGGAAACTTGATGCCCGTTCCGGCCAGCTACGCTCATGGCATACCACGGAAATGGTGGCCTGCATCGCCTTGCAGGAGGACGGTAATTTTATTGCAGGCATGGAAAGCGGTATTTTCAGCCTGCATCTGGGCAATGATTCTCATGTCATACAAACCAGGCTGGCGGCGCCGGAAGAACTGGGTGCTGGCATGCGTTTTAATGATGGTCGCTGTGATCGTCAGGGGCGCTTCTGGAGCGGCACCATGTTCATGGACATGGCTGCAGCAAAAGCCGTAGGTCAGCTATATCGCTATACGCATGAGTCGGGTTTGTCTGCCCCCGTTGTCAGTAATCTGTTGACACAAAATGGCCTGGCCTGGTCACCGGATGGCAAGACCATGTATCTGTCTGACTCGCATCCTGCCAGCCAGACTATCTGGGCATTTGACTACGATGTCGCAGAAGGCCTGCCACATAATAAGCGTGTCTTTGCCGACATGAAACCCATGGCAGGCCGCCCTGATGGTGCTGCCATGGATGTCGATGGATGTTACTGGATATGCGGCAATGATGGCGCCTGTCTGCTGCGCTTCACACCTGCAGGCAAACTCGACAGGAGCATTGCATTGCCCATGAACAAACCCGCCATGTGCACATTTGGCGGGCCGGATATGAGCACACTGCTGGTCACTTCCATCGGTGCTGGCAAGGTAGAACATGACCAGTGGGCAGGCACGCTGGTGCTGGTCAGGCCTGGAGTGGCAGGGGTGGCAGAAACAAGATTTGCCAGTTAAATTTTCGTCTCGTAGAAAAGCGCGGCGGTACTTGAGCGCATAAGAGATTTTCTCTTATGCGCATTTTTTTACGCTGACAATACAGAATTGTGCAGCTTGTCATCTATCTGTACATTCTTCAATTCCAGACCCTGCACGTTATACAGATACAGGGGGCTGGCAGCATTCACTGGCGTGCCAAACTGGCAGTCACTGATGCTCACGTTGGTGACAGGGAAGATCATGGGATTCTTGTCGTCGCCATTATAGTCAGACGCGACGGGCCCAAGAATGACAATGGCCTGGAAGCAGGAGAACTTGCCATTTTTTGTCGTGACATTACCCACCTTGATATTCGAGATATGTACATTCGTCACGACTGGTGGCCTGGTCCTGACATTGTCACTGACGGGCGCATAATCGCAATCAAAAGTAATCACCGCACCGGCTGCTGTAGCCACCGTCTTTGACTGTATCGGTGAACCAGGCAATGAGGTATAAAAAGACGGGCTGGTCTGTACGCCATTCGGTATCGTGATATTGCGCACATAGAAATTTTTCAGATAACCACCGCGGTTCATATTCGTCTTCAGACGTATCGCCGTATTCAAGGGATTGGTAGCCCAGTGCATATTCTCGAACAAGAGATTTTGTGCATAGACATTCTGTATGCCACCCGCCATTTCACTACCCAGTGTCACCGCACCGTGGCCGCTTTGCATGGTGCAATTCTGGATGACGATATTTTGTGATGGACCATACTGGGTATCAAGATTCTTGCCTGCCTTGATGGCGATGCAATCATCACCAGAATCAAAGGTGCAGGATTCAACCAGCACATGGTCACAGGCTTCAGGGTCAAAACCATCGCTGTTGGGGCCATGGCTTTTTGCCAGCACATTGCGTATCACAACATTGCGGCAATGCACAGGATGGTGCTGCCAGAAAGGCGTGTGGTTGACCTGGTAGCCTTGCATCAGCACATTCGTGCAACTGATGAACTGTATCATGGGTGGACGCAGATTATGTCCCATGCCAAAGATGCGCTTACCCAAAGGCACGCCAGCTTCTGACAGGGATGGCAGGTAATTTGCATCGGCGCGCCACTTGTCATTGTCACCCTGTATGCGCAGCCTGTGTTTTTCATCGACTTGTGGCGCAATTTTTTCCAGACTGGTGGCGTTCAAGTCATTCGCCGTATTTTCAGAACGCTTGCCATGCTTGTAATTGGGACTGGTGTTTTGTCCGACTGAATTGATGGTTTTTTGCTTGCCCTTCCAGGTCCACCAGCAATCGCCATTTTGATCAAAGGGCACACCACCCTGACCATCAAGTATGCTGGTCCAGTCATCGCCAGTCAGGGCGATATTGTCCTGGCCATAGGCATATACCATGGGTGAAAAATTCAGGCAGTCATTACTCTGCCAGCGCGAAATCACCAGTTTGCCATTTGGCCCGCAATCAAAGCTGCCATATTTTGCATAATGCTCAGGGTCGTTGCTGAAATAGATGTGCGCGCCTTTGAGCAAATGCACGTTCACGTTCGACAATAAGACAATAGGCCCGGCGCAATACCAGTTCCCGGCAGGCACCAGTACGCGACCACCGCCAGCATCATGGCAGGTCTTGATGGCCTGAGTAATGGCTGGATAAATATCTTTGGAATTTGCCACTGGCGTTTGCACGCTGGCCTGTTCTTCATAGGATATCCAGGCTTTGACGCTTTTCAATTCACAGGTGACTGCGCCAAAATCGGTGATGCGATAGTCGGCCTTGCGAAACTTCAAAGGCCGGGAGAGACGATCCACGATATCCTGGGCTTTTTGCCAGGGATCTTCTATCATGGTCGCAGCAAGCGCCTGGCCCATAGGCAATGCGCTGCCAGCAGTGGCGGACAATCCAGTCAGCGACATTTTCTTCATAAAACTGCGGCGTGCAGTCTGGCTTGATGGCTTTTGTTTTTCCTGTTTCATATTGTCTCTCTTGTGCTTGTTGCTGAGCCTGCGTGTAAACCAGTCACGGACTCACTCTTCAGTATTATTAAATTCAGCCAGAAATATGCGTACCGGCGAAAACGGTCCGGCATAGCCCATTTGCTTGATCGGGTCGATTTTGGCAGCGAGCAAATTTGCCCAGTAATCATCACTGGAAAATTGCGCAGGGCGATAAGGCAAGGTGCCTTTCTTGTTCCAGTCTGACCACGGCTGCTTTTTATTGATATGCGCGCCTATCACAGAATTCATGACCACCATCTTGCCTACCGATTCCAGCGTCTGCCGCCTGATCGTGCCAGTGGGTGAATTGAATTGATCCACCTCACCTATCTGGCAGTCATAACCAGGGACAGGCACGGGTGCATAGGGTGTGCAGCGCTCATTATGAAACCATTGGCGGGCCAGGCTGAATTTACCTGCAAGGGCATGGCTGCTACCATCGTGAGTAAAGCGGCAATGATCGAAGACAAAACCATAGCGTGATTTCACATTGGTGCTGGGCGCACCTACATAGGATGAGTTGCGCTCACCCAGGGTTTTGATTTCCGTCTCAAAGAAATAGGCCGTGGCATCACCAAAAATAAAATCCACATCGCCTTCTATGTAAGAGCGCTGGAAAAACTGCCTGGCAGTCTGGCCATCCTTGCCTGACTTCATATACAAGGTATCCTGGAAACCCAGCATGCGCACGCCGTCGAAATGCGACTTGTCTGCGCCATCCAGCATGACGGCCAGAGCCTGGTGATGCACCATCTGGCTGCGCGCATAGATGCTATTTTCATCGGGACAATTACCTGGCTGGCAATCTGCCCGCGCATTACCCTTATCCTTGTTGTAGGCATTTTCTATAGTCAGGTTTTTTGCCTGGAAGCCGGGGCTTTTAACCCACAATACGGCAGTGCCAAAAGTACCGAGTGTGGGCCTGTCTTTCAAACCTTCATGCATGGCCTTGATGCTTTGATGTGTGCCAGAAAACTGTGCAGAAAATTGCGCAGTGTAGCTGCTACCAGTGGTTGCAGCATCGAGATTGACAGTGATACGGGTAGTTGCAGCGTCGCTGCCATACAGGGTAATTGGAACGGTAGTATCCGGCACATACACCAGCTCACGGTAAGTACCTGGTTTGATGAAGATATGGATACGCTGCCTGCTGGTCTTGCCTTTATCCAAATCGGTAATCGCCTGATTGACAGCGGCCTGCACTTGCCTGAATATCCTGACACCATCTGGTACAGCATTAGCATCGACGATGTAGTCAGGCGTCAATTGCGGATCAGCAGCGATGGGTTCAGACCTGGGATCCCATGGTGATATCTGTTCCTTGCCTGGCAAGCCTGCGTATTTCAATACCTCGGCATAAGCAAAGTCTCTGGCTGTCTGCGCATCAAGTTGAGGACGTTTGCTAACAGTTTGCAGTTCAGGATAGGCGGCAAATGCCTGCGTGCATTGCTGGGGGTTGGCTGCAAGGCTATCAAAGATAACTTTGTCGCTTCCAGCCAATTGCACATGTTCAAACTGGCTGCTACTTTTATCTGCCACACTGACGTCTTGCAATGCGAACTGTATGGGGCGAGCAGCGTCGTAGCCACGCAATATGATCTTGCCAGGTGTCAGTGACTGCACATGTTCCAGCTTGATATTGCGGTACTGAGGTATCAGATCGCCAGTCGCTGTTTTTCCATAATGCGTATCAAAATCGATAGGTGCTTTTACATTGCGTATGCATACATTGCGATAGCTGATGTTTTGCACCAGGCCACCGCGTGAGATATCACTCTTGATGCGCAGGCCTGAAGTCGTGCCATCCATGCTGAGATTTTCTATCAGCACATTGCTGACACCACCATTGGTTTCACTGCCTATGGACATACCATGACCGGAATAGAAATGATTATTGCGTATGGTGATATTTTCTGTAGGCCCATTATTGCCCGCCTTGATGGCGACATTATCATCACCGGTGCGGATATAACTATTGGCAATCGTGATATTGCGCGATGAGATCGGGTCTATGCCATCAGTATTTCTGGCATTGGCAGGCGTGTCTATGCGCACACCCCAGGCAGTAAAGCCATCTACCTGGTTGAGGGTGACATGGAAATTAGGGGAGTTACGCAAAGTGATATTGTGCAGGGTGATGTCATTCGACTGTGTGATTTCTATCAGCCTTGGCACATTCTGACGATTGTTTTCTCTCTGCGCTCTACGGGCAATTTGCCACCAGCTTTCTTCTTTACCACTGATACGCTCTCCCCCCTGTCCGTCAATCACGCCTTCGCCATAAATACCGCTGCCTTTGGCATGGTCAATGGTGATGAAGGGCTTGCAGCCTTTACCCTTGTCATCATTTGTGCCACAAGTGCCAGCACCACGGTCATAGTCCAGTGGACGGGTGGATGCATACAGCGTGACACCAGAATCAATCAACAGTGAAACGCCGCTACGCAATTGCAAAGCGCCGGATACGAATGCAGTCTTGCCATTGCGACTGCGCAAGCGTACTGCCTGCCCGGGTCGGCAGGCATCTATCGCGGTCTGCAAAAGCTGGGTATCTGGTGCGCGGCTTTCAGCCCCCGCTTTGCCACTCTCCATCTGTGCGGCCAAGACAATGCAAATAGCTGGCGTCTGTGGCTCTTTTACCTGACGACTATCTTGCGCATTTGCAGTGCCAGAAAATAACAAAGCTGTCATGACAGCAGCAACGCAAGTTGCGGGGAGATACTTGTGCTGACTCATCATTTGCTCTCTGCACTCACATGCGATTGCAAGGCAGGCGCAACCAGCAGTAATTCTTTCAAGACCATGCCAGAGAAATATGTCGCACCCTTATTACCCAGATGGGTACGGTCAAAAGCAGATTTTGCAGCGCCTGCTTTTTCTATGTTGGCCAGATCAGTTGCTGTAGCTGGCTGTGCAGAAGGTGGTGGTGCCATTGCCAGGGTATCAGCCTCGGCCTCGCCCATGGCTTGCACGGCCTTATAGCTGATGGCATTCAAATCGATGGAGGGTACATGTTTGCCTGTCGCCACCTTGATGCTGGCATCTGCCCAGGGGCGCAAGTCATTTTGCAGTTGCGTGCCTTTGAAACTGCGCCTGGTCAAGGGTGTCAGCAATACTGTCTGCGCACCGGCAGCTTGCAATTCATCGACATAGCCTGCCATATTGACGGGGAATTCTGTCGCCAGATCCGTCGAGCGCCCGAGCTTGCCGGGCTGGTCATTATGCCCAAACTGTATCAGCACCAGTGTCTGGCTGAACTGAGCATTGCTGGCCATGAGTTTTTGTACCACTTCCCACGAACCTTCTGCGCGATAACTGCCAGAACTGCGCCCGCCTTTGGCCAGATTCAGACAAGTCACATCAGGTTTGAAACGCTGGCACAGGGCATCACCATAGCCGCTTTTTGTGGCCATGGTGGAGTCACCCACCAGGATGATGCGGACTGCCTTGCCAGACTGGGATTCAGCTTGCCTGGGCTGGCTGCAAGCGCAAACCAGCATGGCACTGATCGCAGTCAAGGCGACAGAGCGGAGAAATGATTTCATGGAATACTCTTGATCTTTACTATAAAAACGGGGCCTGCAAGCAGACCCCGTGATTTTCCTAAAGTCTAGGCAGACAAGGTCTTGTTATGGATAGTGTCACCTATTCTGACATTCTTCAGGGTCAGGCCCTTGACGTTGTACAGATACAGAGGATTGGCTGCATTGGCAGGCGTACCCAAATCGCAATCAGTAATAGTGACATTAGTGACAGGAACAATATGTGGTGCCGGTTTAGCCGTACCGTTATAGTCGCTTGCCACTGGCCCAAGTATGACTATCGCCTGATAGCAAGAGAACTTGCCATCCTTGGTATCGACATTGGCCACTTTGACATTCGAGATATGGATATCGGACACCACCGGTGGACGTGTACGTACATTGTCATTGATGGGGTCATAACCACAATCAATGGTGATGATGCCGCCAGCCGATGTCGCCACTGATTTGGTAGGGATGGCCGAGCCTGGCAAGGTCGAATAAAACGCAGGCGTGGTGCGTATGCCATTGGGCACCGTGATATTGCGTATATGCAGATTGCGCAAGAAGCCGCCGCGGCTCATATTTGATTTCAGCCTGATCGCAATATTCAGCGGATCAGTTTTCCAGTGGCTGTTTTCAAATACCAGGTTTTGCGCAAACACATTTTGTATACCGCCAGACATGATGCTGCCAAAAGTCATGGCACCGTGGCCGCTATGCATCTTACAATTCTGGATCACGATATTTTGTGAAGGACCATACTGTATGTCCGGCCCCTTGCCAGAATCAACTGCAATGCAATCGTCACCGGTATCGAATGTAGAGTCTTCTATCAATACATGGTCGCAGGATTCAGGATCAAAACCATCGCTGTTCGGGCCTATGCTATTGGCATAGATATTCTTCACATGCACGTTGCGGCAATTCACAGGATTATGTTGCCAGAATGGCGTATTGGTCACCTGATAGCCCTGGAACAGCACATTCGTGCAACTGATGAATTGCACCATATGTGGCCGCAAGAAATGCCCCATACCGAAAACACGTTTTTCTGCAGGTACACGGGCTTCTGCCAGTGCACGCAGGTAATTGGAATCACGACGCCATTTGTCGCCCTCACCCTGGATGAAACTGGCTTCTTGTGCACTCAGATGTGGTGCAACTTCCTGCAAAGAAGTCGGGTTCAGCGGGTTCAGAGAAACTTCAGTCTCGCCTTTGACATGTTTGACATAGTTGCCACTATTGCCTGCGGCGATGTCGCCGCTGGTATTTGGTTTTTCCCTGCCTTTCCAGGACCACCAGCAATACGGGTTATCCGGGAAATCGACACCAGCCTGGCCGTCGAGTATGGCAGTCCAGTCTTCGCCAGTCAGGGCGATATTGTTTTGTCCAAACGCATAGACCATGGACGAAAAGTTCAGGCAGTCATTACCTTCCCAGCGCGTCATCGATAAATTACCATTCTTGCCGCAATTGAATTTACCGTATTTTGCGTAGTCAGCCGGGTCATTGCTGAAGTAGACATGCGCACCGGCCTGCAAATGTACATTGACATTCGATAGCAATACGATAGGCCCTGCGCAATACCAGTTACCCGCCGGGATCACAACCCTACCACCACCTGCCTTATGGCATGCCGCGATAGCGTCAGCAATCGCGGGGTAGCAGTCTTTCGAACCCTTGGCCGGTGTAGACAGATTGGCTTTTTCAACAAAGGAAACCCAGGCCACAGTGGGCACGACCTGGCAGGTTTCCGCACCAAAACTGGTGATAAGGAAATCTTCCTTGCGGAACTGTATGGGTTTGGCAAAACGGTTGATGATGTCCTGTGCCTGCTTCCAGGGATCTTTTTTGCCAGCAGCGGCAGCCATAGCACTGGCTGTCATGCCACTACCCAGCAATAAACCACCGGCAGACGCCGCTTGCAGGAAACTGCGGCGCTTCATACTCACGCTCATACTTAAATTCAAACCGTTTTTCAGATTACTGTTTTGCATCATGGCTCCACATCCCCCATGCAGGCATGGGGGATTTATCCTCAGAAGTTGTAAGACAGACGTGCATTGAAAGCGCGGCCTATGGGGCTGGCAGCACTACTCAGGTAACCGTAGGTGTAACCACTGTGATTGGTAATCGGTGGTTTGGCATCCAGCAGATTGGTGATACCGGCGGACAGGGTCAGGTTTTTAAAGCCGCGGTAACTTGCTGTCAAATTCCATACCTGGTAGGGCTCGATATCTCTGAAATACTGGGCAGCGATCAGGTTTTGATCGTGGTAACCAGTATTATAGTTTTGCGTCAGTTGCGAACTCCAGTCACCCTTGGTCCAGGACATGGTCAGCGTATGTTTCCAGCGGAAGGTAATGATGGGCAAGCTGCTGGTCGTACCATTGCTGGCCACACCGAAGCGACCTACATTGGATACATAAGCACTGTCTTTTTCCAGTTGGTTATCAAATTGCGTCAGGTAAGTGCCATTCAGCTGGAACTTGAAATTGCCTATGGAAGTGCGGGGAATATCATAAGCCATCGAGACATCAATACCTGAAGCTTTTTGCCCACCCAGATTCATCGTGATATTTTTGATGTAAGCCAGGGAACCATCAGCATTGCGCACGAACAGATCGGCATATTTGGTCGGGTTCAGGAAGTAGACTTGCTCAGGCAGGTTAGCCAGCATGTCCTTCATTTCTATATGCCAGTAATCTGCAGACACCGTCAGGTTTTGCAAAGGCTCCGTCACTATCCCCAGTGTGAAGCCGCGTGAAGTTTCTGGCACCAGATCCGGGTTGCTGCCAGTCTGACGCGGCAGGGAAACATTACATACTGCCGAAGCCACCAGGCCTGGCAAAGCCTTGCCCGTACCTGCCACACCTGGCGTACCGCCAGGACATTGCACAGGATCATCCCATTTCGCGGCTGTCGTGGCATTGGCACCTGCGACACGGTAGCCGTAACGATCAAACAAGGTAGGTGCACGGAAACCGGTGTTGGCAGAACCACGGAACATCAAAGACTTCATCGGTTGATAACGGAAGCTGGCCTTGGGGTTGATGGTATTACCAAAATCACTGAAATGATCGTCACGCACAGCCACGTTGAAATTCAAGTCCTTGGTGACAGGGATTTCCATTTCCGCATACAGTGCAGCCACATTACGTGCACCCTGGCCACGTGAAGGACCTGAAGCTGCATATGTCACTATCGAGGTGATTGCGGTCTTGGTATCTTCAGTAGTATCTCTGTGCAAGTCTGCACCCAATGCCAGCGTCAGCGGTCCGCCCGCAAGCTTGGTGAGTTCTGTGGAGGCAGTAAAATCAATGCCGGTAAAGGTACTCACAGAGTGGCGATTTTGCGCACCATCGACACCTATGCTTGCCAGGTAAGCCTTGCCTGCTGCATCCTGCAAACCAAAAGGATTCAAGGTGCCGTTGGCAATTCCAGTCAGCAGGGCAGCGCCATCCACATAACCTGACTCATAGTAATTATCACGCTGGCTGTGGCCATAGACAAAACCAGCCTTGTAATCCCAGTTACCAAAGCGCCCCTCATCATTGATGGCGATGCGCTGATTGACTTGCACATCCTTGGTGACAGCCTCAGCCAGGTCAGCAACACTCCAGGTCACGGTCAATGGCTCGCCTTTCAAACCAGCCACGGCAGGCACTCCACCTGTACCACCGGGATACCATTTACTGGTCGATGGCAACAAGGCATTCACATTGTTTGCTGCCAGACTGGTCGTAGGATTTTTAGTGCCGAGTATATGTTCCTGGCCGCGCATGTAATCAATGCTGAGGATATGCTCATCATTGAATTTCTTGGTCGCCTTGGCATAGAAAGTCACTTGCTCATTGCCATATAGCGCAGTGCCGTAATAAGCCGCATTCAGTATGCAGGTATTTTTTGCGCCCTGTATGCTGTACGGCCCCTGGCAGTTGCTAGCATAGTAAGGGTTGGCAGCAGTCTTGTTGGTGGCTGTCGTAAAGTTGGCAGGCATGGCATAGCCGCCGCTACCCAAAGTCGGGGCACGACCTATGCTGGTCAGCATTTCAGTGGTACTCAGTTCAGCCCGGTCAGATGCCAGCAAACGGCTACGGCGATGTGCATCGATCGTGCCGTAGAGATTCCAGCCATCTTTTTCCAGATCACCTACGCCTACGGTTGCGCTTACCCTTTGTTCATCACCACCGCCAGTTTTTTGCGGTTTGACATATTGGGCAGAAACAGAATTGCCAACCACGGTGCGCTTGGTGATGAAGTTGACTACGCCACCGATAGCATCAGAACCATAGATGGAAGATGCACCGTCGCGCAGGATTTCTACCCTGGCGATGGCACTCATGGGTATCACATCCAGATTGGCATAACCATCAGCAATCGCTTCATTGGCAAGGCGACGGCCATTCAGCAGCACCAGAGTGCGGTTCACACCCAGGCCACGCAAATTGATATTGGTACCAGACCCGGCATTCGATGGTGCCAGCGAGGCTGATTCAGGCAAGGCCATCATCAGATCTGCCAGCGTGGTCATGCCACGTTTTTCCAGTTCTTCACCGCTGACCATGGTCACTGGCAAAGATGCTTCCGTCGCCAGGCGCTTGATGGATGAACCAGTGACTTCTACCCTTTGTATTTCCTGCGCTTGTGCCTGATTCACTACCGCTAGCACTGCCAGCGCAATGGATGACAATACAAACACTGGCCTCGGGAATTTTTTATCGTCTTTCATTATTCAGTCTCCTCCTGTTTTTCATGGAATTCTCGTGCCTATGCTGTTTTGCATAAGTCACTAGTTGGAGCACCTCGCGTACTCTGTGCCACTGCGACGAAGATGGGCGCAAGAAGCCCCACCGGGGTCACAGCCGGTCAAGATAGAAATCCGATTTTGGGACTGCTGTCAGCCCCGGGGATACAGTCGCAAATGTATTCTTTGCTTGTTGACTGATCCTTTGCCTGCTTATACGTTTATCCGTTCATCCGCTTATCCGCGCGAAAAAGTCCTGGTCACTCTTTCAAGATGAGCGCGCATGGCCTTTCTCGCTGCAGCCGGATCATGGGAAGCAATTGCTTCCAGTATGTTGCGGTGATCCGTCAGTGTTTGCTGGCGTAATTCTTCAGTCTGGAAATGCTCCTTCAATTTATGCCACAAACGGCCCCGCTGGTTCCACAAGTATTCCACCGTACCCACCAGTGCACTATTACCTGTAGCCCTGGCGATGGATAAATGAAAATTCCTGTCGGCGTTTTCATTGCTGGAATAATTGGCATGATGCTTTTCCATTTCCAGCACGGCTTTCAAAATTTCATCAATGGCTGAATCGGTTGCTACCCTGGCTGCAATCGCCGCCACTTCCGACTCAATCAAGCGCCGCGCAGACAAGACTTCAAACGGCCCCGGCCCGGCTTCTGGTACATCGGCCTGCTCTTCCGGCAAGCCGCTGACATAGACGCCAGATCCACCACGCACTTCAATCACGCCACCCAGCTCCAGTGCGATCAGGGCTTCACGCAAGGAAGCACGGCTGACACTAAGCTTGGTTGCCAGATCACGCTCAGATGGCAGACGCTCTCCAGCGGCAATATTTTCTTCTGCAATCAGCGCCTGGATCCTGTCAGCCACAACCCGGTACAACCTGGGTTCATGCGGCAAAGCTTCATTCTGCGCAATATTTTTTTTCATCATGATTTGCAACTTATAGAAAAGCTTAATAAAAGCAATTCGGTCAGGCCATTCTAATGTGGTCAGACCAAA
Source organism: Undibacterium pigrum (assembly GCF_003201815.1). Classification (GTDB taxonomy): domain Bacteria; phylum Pseudomonadota; class Gammaproteobacteria; order Burkholderiales; family Burkholderiaceae_D; genus Undibacterium; species Undibacterium pigrum. The sequence goes on along the minus strand of NZ_QJKB01000002.1, from coordinate 782,527 downwards.
TATGCAATGTGGACTAGCCAGATATTTTTTTTGGTGGCATACTCGCCACAAATACTACCTCAGGGATTATAGCGGACTCTACCTTCCCTACTGGTAAAAAAAGAGAAATCTGACAGTAGAAATAAGCGATTTTCATAGAGAAAAATGGTTTTCATACAGCACAAGCACAGTGTGCACACCTGAAGTCCATTTTCATGGCAGATGTTCATGCCAGTTTTATTTTGGTAAGACCAATTTCATGAAAATCAGATTTTTCAACAAAAATAATTGGACTGATGTGTCTGTTTTTTGCACTAACAGCCTCATGCAGCGGAGAAGGGGAAAAATAAAATGACGATATCCAGCACCAGCTTGCCGCTTTATATACGCATGCATGCCAGTGACAATGTGGCGATAGTTGCCAATGATGGCGGCCTGCCTGCGGCGACCCGCTTTCCCTGCGGGATAACATTGCTGGAGCACGTCCCGCAAGGACATAAGCTGGCATTGCAAGACCTTGCCGAAGGTGCAGCGATTACCCGCTATAACGTCACGATAGGCTATGCAGTGCGCGCCATACCGCAAGGTAGCTGGGTAGAAGAATCTCTGATACGCATGCCAGCCGCCAGGGAGTTGCTGGACTTGCCCATCGCCACGGTATCTGCACCCGACACGACTCCCCTGGAAGGCTATACTTTCATGGGCTACAGGAATGCCGATGGCAGTGTGGGTACGCGCAATATCCTCGCAATCACCACGACAGTGCAATGCGTCTCTGGCGTGGTTGAACATGCGGTACAACGTATCAAAGAAGAACTCTTGCCCAGGTTTCCACATGTTGATGATGTGGTAGGCCTGGAACATACTTATGGTTGCGGTGTTGCCATCGATGCACCGAATGCAAATATCCCCATACGTACGCTGCGCAATATCAGCCTGAATCCAAATTTTGGCGGACAAGCCATGGTTGTCAGCCTGGGTTGTGAAAAACTGCAACCAACGCGCCTGTTCCCCAAGGGTAGTATCCCGATCAAGAAAGACGATGAAGGCAGCGGCGAACCTGCACTGGTGTGCTTGCAGGATCAGGCACATGTAGGCTTCAATTCCATGATTGCCTCCATCATGAAGACAGCAGAAAAACAACTGGCAGAACTGGACAAGCGTCGCCGCGTGCCCTGCCCTGCATCGGAACTGGTGGTGGGTGTGCAATGCGGTGGCAGTGATGCTTTCTCAGGTGTGACGGCCAACCCGGCCGTTGGCTTTGCGACAGATCTGCTGGTGCGCGCTGGTGCCACGGTGATGTTTTCTGAAGTGACCGAAGTGCGCGACGGTATAGACCAGTTGACCTCACGCGCCGCCAATGCTGAAGTGGCAGAAGCCATGATCAGGGAAATGGCCTGGTATGACGATTATCTGAAACGTGGTGGTGTAGACCGCAGCGCCAATACCACGCCTGGCAATAAAAAAGGCGGGCTGTCGAATATCGTTGAAAAGGCCATGGGTTCCATCGTCAAGTCTGGCAGCTCTACCATTTCCGGTGTGTTGTCACCTGGTGACAAACTTACGCAAAAAGGCTTGATCTATGCTGCTACTCCAGCCAGTGATTTTGTTTGTGGCACCTTGCAACTGGCAGCAGGCATGAACCTGCATGTGTTTACCACCGGACGCGGCACCCCCTATGGCCTGGCCGCAGTCCCTGTCATCAAGGTCGCCACCAGAAATGACCTGGCCAGGCGCTGGCATGATCTCATGGATATCAACGCCGGCAAGATTGCCAGCGGCGAAGCGACGATAGCCGATGTAGGATGGGAGTTGTTCCAGATGCTGCTGGATGTTGCCAGTGGCAAGGAAACCTGGGCCGAGCACTGGAAGCTGCATAATGCACTTGTCCTGTTTAACCCGGCACCGATTACCTGATAGCCAGGTCTTAGCCACACATAAAGAATTCAATATAAGAGAAAGAATCCCATGACTACCACTAGCATAGAAAAACCTTTTAACCGCATCTTGCTGACCGGTGCTGCCGGTGGACTGGGCAAGGTCTTGCGTGAACGCATCAAGGCATGGGCCAATATCGTTCGCCTCAGTGACATTGCCGATCTGGGCGCGGCAGGAGTAGGCGAAGAAATCGTGCAATGTGATCTGGCTGATAAAGCTGCCGTGCTGGCGCTGATGGAAGGCGTGGATGTCGTGCTGCACTTTGGCGGCATTTCTACTGAAGCCAATTTTGAAGCCATCATGCATGCAAACATCCAGGGTACTTATAATATCTATGAAGCCGTGCACAAGCATCATGTAAAGCGCGTCATCTTTGCCAGCTCGAATCATGCAGTTGGCTATTACCGCACTACCGATTACATTGATGCCGACATGCCCACCCGCCCTGATGGCATGTATGGCATCAGCAAATGTTTTGGTGAGTCACTGTCACGTTATTACTATGACCGCTTTGGTATAGAAACCGTATGCATACGCATAGGCTCGTCCTTCCCGGTGCCGACTACGCGCCGCATGATGGTGACTTACTTCAGCTATGACGACTTGTTTGAATTATTGCGCTGCTCAGTATTTGCGCCGCGGGTAGGCCATACCATCAGCTTTGGCGTATCTGATAATCCAGGCAAATGGTGGGATAATAAAAAGGCTGCGCATCTGGGCTTTCAAGCTAAAGACAGCTCTACGGCATTTACTCATCTATTTCCCGATAGCAGTGCGTATCCAGAGAAGGATGACATCACGACCATCTATCAGGGTGGGGGGTTTTTATTGACTGGTCCCCAGTACAAATAAAACAGAAAGGGCAGGCTCAGGCCCGCCCTCCTGGTTTTATTCGCCCTCAGTCAAATTGAGGAATTGATCGAGGATATGAAAATGGTCATCAAAGAACATTTCTTCCATGCCTTCCAGTTTCTCTATACTGACCCAGGCTGCCTGTGCCGCATCATCGGCAGCGCGGATATCAGGCAAGTGTTCAGTCTGCAAATCAAAGAAATGCGCATGGGTAATCGTGCGGCCACGCAGGCTGCGGCCAGGGTGATCGAACACTTTGACATCAACTAGTGAATGCTCAAGGGTCGATGCCAGTACAGCCAGATTGGTTTCTTCAAACAATTCGCGTATTGCACCCTGGAACAGTCTTTCATTCTGGTCCAGGAAACCACCTGGCAAGGCCCACAGGCCTTTGCCAGGAAAGCCGCCGCGCTGTACCAGCAAGACATGGCCTGCGGCCTTGACCACGGCATCCAGAGTGACGAACATAGGTGCATAAGGGGCTGGCTTCCATGATTCATGGTATGCCAGCAATTGTGCATGCTCTTTTACGAGAACGGCATAGTGCGGCAAGATACTCCAGGCCTTCAAATATTGTCTTATGCTCAGTGGCAGGTAATGAGAAATCACATCAAGCGAGACGCGCATGTCTTCCGCTTCAAACAAGACACGGCGTATGACAGTGGCATCTATCGCCAGCAATTGTTCAGCCGCGACCAACTGCCATTGCGGGAAACGGTTCAGGTAATAGCTGGAAGCATCCTTGAAATGGCCTATCAGGGCTATCCGCTTTGCATAGGGAAAATGCCTTTCGACCTTGCCGCGTATGGCCGCTGACCAGCGCGCATCATCATAGTAATCGCGCACGGCAATATACGACACCCGGTCCCGGTCTGCGGGTGACAGGGTGGCGTTGATCATGTCTGCCCGTTCTTGCCAGGTGAAAGGGTTCTTGGTACTGCGCGCATGAAAAGATGAGCCCAATACCACGACTACTTCTTCTGCGGTTTCCAGTGCCAGTTGCAAGAGCGTGGCATGGCCGTTATGAAAAGGTTGAAAGCGTCCTATCAGTACTGCAACGTCGATTTGCATGGATGACTTCTAAATAATGGTAAAGGTTGAACTTGATCTTCTGGATTTCAATACTTTGCCGCAATCGGCATCTGGCGTCCACTACCAAATGCACGGGCGCGTACCCGTATGATGGGCGGTGCCTGGCGGCGCTTGTATTCATTGCGCGCCACCATGCCTATGATACGGCTCAGGCTTTTCTGCCCAGCTTCTGTCTTTTGCAATTGCTCAACAAAGGCCTGGGCTTTTGCAAATTCATGGGCAGGCAGGCGCTTGCCCTCTATATGCCATTTCAGCATTTCATCAAGCTCATCATACGGTGGCAGGCTGTCTGTATCAAGCTGGTCGGGCGCGAGTTCTGCTGATGGTGGTTTGGTCAGCACATCTTGCGGAATAATTTCACGCCCGGCTGCGCTATTGACATGTTGCGACAAGGCATAGACTTCTGTCTTGTACAAGTCACCTATCAAGCCCAGGCCACCATTGGTGTCACCATACAGGGTACAGTAACCGACAGATATTTCACTCTTGTTACCAGTCGTCAGTAAAAGTGCGCCGAAGGCATTGGAATATTCCATGAGTATGGTGCCGCGTATGCGGGCCTGCAAATTCTCTTGCGTCAGACCTCGCAAGGGTGAGGCAAATGCATCTTCAAAACCCCTGGCATATTGCTCTACCAGACTCAGTATCGGATGTGTATATAACTTGACTTGCAGGTTGTCGCATAACTTGACCGAGTCAGACACTGAACCTGTGCTTGAATACGCAGATGGCATGGTGATGGCGATAACATTTTCAGCACCCAGCGCCTGCACTGCCAGGGCTATCGTCAATGCCGAATCAATCCCACCCGAAGAACCAACCACCACCTGTTTGAAACCGCAACGACGCGCATAGTCTTGCAGCCCCAGCACGATCTGGCGACGGGTAAATTCTGGCACGGACAATCCTATGCTGTCCGGCTTGAGCAATGCTGTGCCATCTATCGCAGTAAACTGTTTATCTGCAAATCCCAGCAATTGAAAATCTTCTTCAAAACGTGCGGCTTCAAAAGTCACGCCATGATCGGATGTGACCGCAAATGAAGCGCCGTCAAACACCAGCTGGTCTTGTCCGCCAACCTGGTTCACATATAGCAAGGGCAGTTGATGATGGGCTGCTGCCCTGGCAAACATCGCATGTCTTTGCTGGCGCTTACCTATGTCCGATGGGCTGGCATTGATGCTGATGATCAAATCCACTTTTGCCGCAGTCAGGGCATTGAAGGGATTAACCTGGTAATCATGCTCTTCATCATTCCAGCCATCTTCACACACCATGAAACCCAGTTTGTGCCCTGCCACATCGAGGGTACTGGCAACTTCCTTGCCAGGCTCAAAATGACGGCGCTCATCGAAGATGCCGTAGGTGGGAAGTAATTGCTTATAGTATTCGGCAACGATCTCACCATTGCGTATCGCCAGCAAGGCATTATGCAGGGCCTTGCCTTGTCCTTTATTTGAACGTACTGTACCTATCACGCTGACGAGACTGGGGTAGTCCCGTGAAGCCTGCATGATATTCGCCAATGCCTGTTCTGCCTTGGCCAGGAAAGCACTGTCTTCGAGCAAGTCGCCAGGGTAATAACCACAGATACAGAGTTCGCTGAATACCGCGACATCGGCGCTTGCCGCCGCAGCTTTTTGCATATGGCTGATGATAGCGGCGCAGTTTCCAGCGAAATCACCCACCATATAATTTAATTGTGCAACTGCCAGTTTCAACATGATGAAAGTCCTGAGTGAAAGTTCTGAGTTGAGCTTGGTCTACATGAGAGGATGATTAAAAACCTGGCGCATATAAGCGAGGAAGGTTTCATCCGTACACAAAGTCTTGCCCGCAGAGTCAGATAATTTGGCGACAGGCTGGCCATTGCAGGACTTGAGTTTCATGACAATATTGAGGGCCTTGATACCAGTGTCATTTGTCAGATTGGTGCCTATGCCAAAACCTGTCATGGTACGGTCAGCAAAATGGCGATACAGGCTGAAGGCAGTCTCAAGATTCAGTCCATCTGAAAACACCAGGCGCTTGGTATGGGCATCTATGCGCAGTTTGGCATAATGTCCCAGGGCTTTCTCGCCCCAGACCACCGGATCACCAGAATCATGACGCAAGCCATCAAACAGTTTGGCGAAGTAAAGATCAAAGTCAGCCAGGAAAGCATCCATGCCTACCACGTCGGTCAGTGCAGTGCCGAGGTCACCACGGTATTCCTGCACCCAGTCTTCCAGTGCCGCTTTCTGGAAATCACGCAAACGCACGCCAAAAGATTGATAAGACTGCAGATATTCATGGGCCATGGTGCCTATGGGCACGAGCTTGTATTTCCTGGCAAGATAGACATTCGATGTGCCCTTGAAAAACTGTGGCACTTCACGCGCCAGTGTGGCGACGACTTCATCATGCCAGTCGCCTGAAAAACGCCTGCGCAAGCCAAAATCAAAGAATTCAAAGGGATGGGTTTTTGGCGCTTCTTTTCCAAATGCACGGACTTGCTCTATCTTGGCTGCCAGCCTGCGCCTGCCTTCAGGCAGCGTGTCTGCCGTTTGCAAGCGGCGGAAATATAATTCATTGACGATATGCAGTACAAAAATCTCAAAGCCCATGACATGCACTTGCGGGCCAGTTGCCACGATCTGCAAATTGTCGCCATCGGTACTGATTTTGATGAATTTGCGCTGAAAATGAAAGACTGTCAAAAAATCAGTGAAGTCGCTTTTGATGAAACGCAATGAGCGCAGATAGTCGAGTTCATCTTCGGTAAAATTGAGCGCGCACAAGTGATCGATTTCACGCTCAACATCAGTCTTCAGTTCTGCCAGTGGATAAGCAGTGGAGTTGCGGCAAACAAAAGCATATTCAGTCTGGGCATTTGGATGACTATGCAGCAGGGCCTGCCACATGGTGAATTTGTATAAATCAGTTTCCAGCAAACTTTGAACTACGGGTTTCATATTTTTCTTTTCCAGTATTACCTGACAAGTATTACCTGATGAATCTCACCTTACAATTATCGCCTGAAAGATATCAGGCATTCGCCAGCAACTCAGGCAATACATCTGCCATCTTCGCAATCTGCACACCCTTGGCAGCCATATCGCGTACAAAGCCTTCAAACTGTGCATCAAAGCCGGTGACTGCACTCATGCAATCAGTTACCAGCACCAGCTTGTGCAAATCGGCTGTGGCGAAATTTTCTACCAGATGTTCAGTAGTCGCTTTCACGCAATGACTGCCTGCTTCGCCAGTAATATACACGCGGTCAGCCTTGCTCAGTTCTGTGATCAATTGCTGGTTCAGTTGCGTATCTGGGTCGCTGTCATCCGGCACTTCTGCCTTGACCGCAGAGTAATGCTCAGTCCAGGGGTTGGAACCCTTGTTGATCTTGGTGACCACACCCAGTTGTTTTTCTTCCCAGGCATTATAGGCTGCACGCACATCGACATGCACATTCTGACCCCACGAACCAATTTCGCAATGTACCGGCCATATCATGAGTTGATAGCGACCCTCTGCTTCCAGTGCATCCAGGTAGGCCAGGGCGCGCGGCAAAGCTTCAGCCTGACGTGGCTGGTATTCGCCAGAGCGCACTGCTGCCGCGGATATAGACGTGAAAGGTATAACTGCCTCACCCTGCCCTGTCTTCCAGAATGTAGGGTGAGCAATATCATAGCGATGGTGTGCATCCAGAGTGATGCTGATGCCGCTGATGCCATCTGCGCCTTTATTGATCAGCTCAGCCACACGCAACATATCAGCATGGGCACCGGGCACTGGCAGGGCTGGAGATAATGCTTCTGCATTATGTACATCTCGTGCCAGATAAGCAGGTGGCAAATCACAGAAATCATTTTGCGGATCAATGATGAGGACTTGCAAATTACGTTTCATGATATTTCCTTTTCTTTTGAAGCTGATTCTATTCTAGGATACTTAGTTATTTTTTGCAACTAAGTAGTCATATATTCTGCGCCGCTACGCAAAAAATGCTAAAACCCCAGAATAAACTATTTACTTTCAATAACTTAGCATAAAAAATCCTTATCCCCTTGCACCGCTCTTCCATAGTCATACTTACAAAGTCTTGCAAATTCAGCGCCTGTAAAACCTGACTCTGCAATAAATTACACTCTGAATTTGCTTTCCAGCACTATTTGTCTGATATTCACCATTAATCACTGCTGTTTGTCCTTGCAAGAAAACAACAAGCACTACATGTTAGTTAATTTATGAAACTATCTTAGTTGATTTAATTCACTAAGATAGTTTATAGTTCGCTTATGCGAGATACTCTTATGCTTGCTAACAATAATAAGATAGAGAAAAACAATGCAAACTACAGTCATCAATAGAAAACAAAGAGCTGATATTGCCCAGGAAACTCTGGCAATACTGGCACGTGGCAACTACATGAATCAGCATGGCGATGAAGTCAGCATACAGGACAGTTTGACGACAGCGAAAAATGCATCTGTCCATTATTTGCCGGAAGAATTACAGCAAATCTTGCTTGCGCTTTCAGTTGGCGAAAGATTTGATACCGCAATCAGTGTCAGCAATGAAGGCTGCCTGACAGTAGCCAGGCGCATGGCATCAGAAGATGGTGCGCGCCCTCTTTGCCTGAATTTTGCTTCGCCAAAAAATCCTGGTGGTGGCTTTCTGGGTGGTTCAGAGGCGCAGGAAGAAAACCTGGCGAAGTCTTCAGGCCTGTATCCCTGCATTGCGCAGATGACGGCCATGTATGAAAAGAACCGTGCCTTGCAATCCTGTCTGTATAGCGATGACATGATTTATTCGCCAGGCGTACCTGTCTTCAGGGATAACGATTATGCCCTGCTGGATCATTTCTACCACGCATCCTTTATCACGGCACCCGCGGTCAACCTGGGTGCATTGAAAAAGAATGACCCTGAGCGCGTCAATGAAGTGGCCAGCGTAATGCTGAACAGGGTCAATCTGGTATTGGCGCTGGCGCTACAGCATGGGCATCAACACCTGGTACTTGGTGCCTGGGGCTGCGGTGTATTTGGCAATGACCCCGGGGATGTTGCTAACTACTTCTTGCAAGCCTTGTCACCCGGATCAGTTTTCCACGGTGCGTTCAAGAACATAGCATTTGCCGTACTGGACAAGAAAAACACCGGAAGCTTTCAGGCTTTCGAAACAAGATTTAAAAATAATGCAAATAACCAATAAAAAAATAAAATGAATAATAAAGATAAAAGTTTCAGCAAATTCCTCAGCTATGTGCTGCGTCACCAGCCTGACTCCATAGGTATCAAACTGGATGAACAAGGCTGGACAGAAATAAGCAGTTTAATGAGTCAGGCCGCAAAGCATGGCAAGCGCTTCAGGCTGGAAGACTTGCACGAGGCCGTACGCTCTTCTGACAAGCAGCGTTTCGCCATCAGTGAAGATGGTTTGCGTATCCGTGCCAACCAGGGGCATTCAGTCAAGGTCGATCTGGCCCTGCCTGTAAGCGTACCGCCTGATGTTTTGTATCATGGTACGGCCAGCCGCTTCATCGCCCCCATCATGAAAGAAGGCTTGCGTCCCGGCTCACGTCATCATGTGCATTTGTCGACTACCATAGCAACTGCGCGCACCGTAGGTGCAAGGCATGGCGCACCAGTTATCTTGCAGGTCATGGCACAACAAATGCATGCCGATGGCTTCCAATTTTTGGTATCGGCGAACGGTGTATGGCTGTGTGACAATGTGCCATCAAAATATTTGATCAGGATGATAGATGACAAGTAAACGACCACATAACAATACTTACTGGGTAAGGCCAGGACAATTGCTGGCGGGTGAATATCCCGGCGCCCTGGATGAGGCAAGTGCAGCAATAAAACTGGAGAAATTTCTTGACTGTGGTGTCGATTATTTCATCGACCTGACAGAAGAAAATGAATTGCATCCGTATGCAAGACTGTTGAAGAAACTGGCTGCAGAACGCGGCGTGCAAGTACAGCATCACCGCTTTTCCATACCAGACCGCAACACCCCGTCTTCAGCAAAGCTGATGCAGGATATCTTGCACACTTTACGCGAAGCACTGGCGAAACAGCGTACCGTGTATGTGCATTGCTTTGGTGGCATAGGCCGTACTGGCACTGTCATAGGATGTTATCTGAGTGAAGAGCATCAGGATGCAAAAGCAGGCCTGGCAGAATTGGCGCAGCTATGGCAACAGATGGAAAAGAAAAACTACTGGCCAGATACGCCACAAACCTCAGAGCAGCATGCCTGGGTAATGGCCTGGCCCGTAGAAAACGAGAAAAAACATGAGAACACTGAAAGAATTGCTTAAGAAAATAGATGAAGGAAAGCAGTTTAACTACCTGCACTTCTGGGGACACAGGCAAGCTGGCTTACAGCCAGACAAGGCTTGCTTCAGTCAATGGTTTATTGCGCCGTTTCAGGTCAATGGCATCACTTACCCTACGGCAGAACATTATATGATGGCTGGCAAGGCCAGGCTGTTTGGTGACGAGATCGTGCTCAGGGAAATACTGGCAAGCAGCAATCCTGACATGGTGAAGCGCCTGGGCAGGAAAGTGAAAAATTATGATGAATCAACATGGGCAGAACATCGCTTGCAGATTGTGGTCGATGGCAATTATGCGAAATTTTCTCAAAACCCGAAACTGGCACAATATCTGCTCAGTACCGCAGACAAGATCATCGTCGAAGCCAGCCCGCTCGACCAAATCTGGGGTACGGGTCTGGCGCAAGATCATCCAGACTGCAATAGTCCGCGTCTATGGCCGGGCTTGAATTTACTGGGCTTTGCGCTGATGGAAGTCAGGCGCAGACTGCTCGCAGAAAACAAAAATTGAAGCAAACATTCGCATGCATCCCACGCATGCGAATTACGCAAAAATGTCGTTTGAATACCGTCTCAGCATCCGTTTAAATATCCATAGACGACAGCCCTGAACTTACCATCCGGGAGCGCGGCTTAGTCGCACTATGGCCGGAGGCAATATGGATATCATCACTGAGCGTCAACACGAATCTTCACTGGCAATCGCCATGCAGGGTAGCAACTATGTGCTGGCTCCCATGAGCTATGTCTTGCCTGGCGAGCAGCGGCCCGTCAGCTATACCTTTGAACCACCCGCAGGTATACCCTGGGAAAACGCCACTTATGATTTACGTGAAGTAGCGATACATGACGCAAGGCAGGCTCAACAGGAAGCTCAGCTTGAACGTGAGGGTTTTGAATTGTGGGATGCGCCTACCTCAGTCAAGAACTTCATGGATCATGAAGAAGTCAGGTCTGATTATTATCAGGAAGCGCGTGAACTGGCGCTGGCTGTCACGGGTGGCAGGCAGGCTTATGTCTTCGATCACCTCGTGCGGCGACGTGAACCCAGACAAGCCACTTTGTCTTTCGGCAAGCGCGCAGAGAGTGGCCTGGCCGCAGCCAATGGCCGCATCCATAATGACTATACAGAACAATCCGGGCAAAAGCGCCTGGCCCTGGTCATTCGCAACATGGAAGTAATGGCACAGATACGGCGCTATTGCATCATCAATATCTGGCGTCCTACCTACAATACAGTACTGGATACGCCGCTGGCAGTTTGTGATGCACGCACGGTCAGGCAATCTCACTTGCTGGCTTGCGATGTCAAATACCCTGAGCGCACTGGTGAAATTTATTTATCCAGATTCTCACCCAGGCATCGCTGGTCTTACTTCTCTGAAATGCAGCCGCATGAGGCACTGATCTTCAAGCAGTATGACAGCCAGTTCAGTGGCGTCTCGCGCTTTACACCACATGCTGCATTTGATCACCCCCATGCACCGCTTGATGCGCCGCCAAGAGAAAGCATAGAGCTGCGTTGCCTGGTAGTATTTTGAAAAGGAGATCATGATGGATACGCCCATTACGACCATGCCTGTCATTGATTTCTGGTTTGAGTTTGGTAGCAATTACAGCTACCTGAGCGTCATGCGCATAGAGCAGGATGCGGCCAGGGCAGGTGTCAGGGTGCGCTGGCAACCGTTCTTGCTTGGCCCCATCTTCCAGGCATTGGGCTGGAACACCTCACCTTTCGTATTGCAAAGAGCCAAGGGTGACTACGTCTGGCTGGACATGGAAAGGCAATGCCGCAAGTATGGCCTGCCATGGAAAAAGCCTGGCAATTTCCCGCGCTCTGCCATCTTGCCGTTGAGAGTGGCTGTGCTGGCTGCAGAACAAAGCTGGATGGCAGAATATTGTCGCCGCATCATGCAAATGAACTTTGCACATGACCGCGATATTGATAACAGGGAAGTGGTGACTGCGGTATTAAATGATATGGGCTTGCCCGCAGCAGAAATCATTGCGCAGGCGCTCAGTGATGAAAATAAACTCAAGCTACGCAAGCAAACTGAACTGGCCATGCACAAGGGCATATTTGGCGCACCAACTTTCTTTGTTGGCGAGCAGATGTTCTGGGGGAATGACAGACTGGATGATGCCCTGCGTTTTTGCAATGACTTATTGATTCATCCTGATGCCTGAGCCTTTGTTTTGCTGGCTTCGCTGAGTAACCAGTCTTTGACTTGCAGGGCGTCCACGCTGAGCCCTGCGTCCGAAACCAGCAGCCAGTAAGCAAAGCCATGTTCACCCTGACTCTTGCCGGGTGCCAGTGCCATCAACCTGCCATCGGCGATAAAGTCCTGTATCAATTCACGCCGTCCCAGTGCTATGCCCTGGCCAGCAACTGCTGCCTGTATCAACTGATCATATTGATTGAAATGCAGGATGCCGCGTGCTCTGGCCGCCTGCATATCTTCCTTGCTGAGCCAGTCATGCCAGGATAGCCAGTCTTTTTTTGATTCTTCAAATTCTAGCAGCGGCCATTGCAGTGCCAGCTTGCCATTTTTTTTGTACTTCATGCCCAGCGAGGGATGAGCGACAGGAACGATGGTTTCATCGAACAGGCGTATGGCATCTGCAGGCACAGATCTGGCATTGGTATAGCGTAGCGCCAGGTCTATGCCATCCTTGTTCTGGTCTATGATTTTATTATTGGCTGAAATGCGCACATCTATGGATGGATACAGTTTTTGGAAGGCATTCAACCTGGGCAATAGCCACAAACCCGTCAAGCCTATGCTGGCGCTGATGGTGACTGGCCTGACTGGTTTGGCCTGCGATTGTGCAAGAATATCACCGGCAATATCCTGCAACTGTTGCAAGGCAGCGTCAGCGCTGCGGAACAGGCGTTCACCTTCGGCGGTGAACGCAATGCTGCGATAGCCACGCACCAGCAAGCTAAGGCCTAGCTGCTGTTCCAGCGCCTGTATCTGGCGGCTGACTGCTGACTGGCTCAGGCACAGTTCATCCGCCGCCAGCGTGATACTCATGTGGCGGCCCACTGCGACAAAACCCCTGAGCTGGTCAAGGAAAGCCAGTCTGGAAAGTGGTAATGACATTCCCATGGTGCATGTCAGTCGTAAATTAAATAAGGATTTTCTTGCAGTATAGTCTTAAGATCAAGCTGCTGTTGCCACCTTGCCCCCAGCTTCCTGAATCGATACAGGCTGCGTCCTGATGAACATGCTGAGCAAGGCAGTCAAGACGCCACCGGCAATAAGGAAGAGATAAACATAGCGGAATTGCTGGAGATTCTGTACCTGTCCACCCAGTATGGTCACGGTGAAAGCCACACCCAGGGCAGAACCAAACTGGCGTACAGCCTGGTTTACGGCACTCCCCACACCAAAGCGCTTGGCAGGCAAGCGAGCCACTGCTGCTCCTGACAGCGATGGCAGCACCAGGCCTACACCTATGCCACTGAGCAGCATGCCGGGCGGCCAGACAGTCAGATAATCGGCCGTCAGGCTGGTGTTCAGATAAAACCATAAGCCGCTCAAAGCGTAGATCAATCCACCTGCGACCAGCAAAGGTTTGTGCCCAAAGCGAGCAACATAACGACCAGAGATAATTGCCACTGGCATAACCATGAGAGGGCCGGGTGTGATGCCAAAGCCAGCCTTGGTCAGGCCATAATGCCAGATTGCCGTCATGAATAAAAAGAAGCTCAGGAACATGGCGGTAAAAGCTGCACCAAATACCAGGGTGGCGGCATTCACAAAGCGGTAATTCCTGTCCTCGAACAAACTCAAATCAACTGCCGCATGTGGCTTGCCTTTAGCCCAAAAAATAAAGACAAGAAGTATCGCTACGCCAGCACTAATGGTGGCTAGAGTAGATGGTGCCAGCCAGCCCCAGCTGTCAGACTGGACTATGCCCAGTATCAGCAAGCCGCTGCCTGCGATGAGCAAGAACACGCCTGGCCAGTCAAAGCGATGGCCGGTTTCCAGGTTGCGTGATTCTGACAGGCTTAGCGCCGCCCTGATCATGGCAATAATACCTATAGGAACATTGATCAGAAATGCCCATTGCCAGTTGATGCTCTCTATGATGAGCGCACCTGCACTGGGCCCGACTGCCGCCGCCAGCGCAGCAACCGCACCCCACAGGCTGACGGCAATGGCACGCTTCTCGATAGGAAAAGCCTGCAATACCAGCGCCAGAGAAGTTGGCGTCAGCAAGGCCGCACCAACCGCTTGCAAGACACGGAAAAAGATCAGCATGCCCGTGCTGTTCGCCACACCGCATAAACCCGATGCCAGGGTGAATACGCCCACACCAATGATGAACAAACGCTTGCGCCCCAATAAATCTGCCAGGCGACCGGCCGGCACGAGCAATGCAGCATAGACAATGGTATAGGCGTTCAACACCCAGGACAGCTCACTGGGACTGACATCCGGAAAGGCATGGCGCAAGGCAGGGAAGACAGCAAAGCCTATGGTGGCATCCAGTGACACCAGAAATACGGCAACGCTGGCCAGGGCGAAAGTTGGCCAGGGGCTGAGGTTTTTCATGATGTTTCTCCTGTCTTCTCAAACTCTGCAATTTTGCCAACCAGGGCGGCGGCGACTCCTTCAATAAGAAAGCGCACTGCTGCGGAATGAATCTCTGGCGTGCGCAAGATACGCCGGTGTCCGGTTCCGGCGCTTGCCACCAGACTGGCTTGCGGCCAGGCATCGACTAGGGCCTGGCTTTCTGAATAGGGCATTTCTTTGTCTTCAGGATCATGCATGATCAGGGCGGGGTGACGCATGCCATGCTGTAGTTGCGACAGATCCATGGCTGACAGTGGTGAGCCTATGCGGCTTGCCAGCATGTCTTCCAGTTGCTGCCTGCTTGCTTCATCCAGGCCACCTGCCCTGGCCGCATACTGGAATACGCGTGTCAGTGAGGCCGGGCCACACAGATGCACACTGGCTCTGACTTGCACACCTTGCGCAAACGCATACAGGCTGGCGGCTGAACCTACTGAATGGGCGATAGTCGCAGTCAGTGGCCCCAGATGATTGGCCACGGCGACAACGGCCTTGCCATAGTCGAGCACATTGGTCGTTTCGCCTTGCGATGCACCGTGTGCCGGTGCATCCAGCGCCGTCACACTAAAACCTGCTTGCAGCAAGGGGGCGACAAAGCCTGCCATATGGCTGGCGCGGCTTTCCCAGCCATGTAGCAGCAAGACTTGCGGCCCCTGTCCCCAGGTCCAGGCACGCAATTCCAGCCCGGCATATGGAATGCTGACGGGCCGCGCATGCGTCAGTGCCTTTTTATCATCTTCAGTTTCTGCCTGTCTTTGTGGCCTGGTGAATGCCTGCAAGATCATGTCCATGATGGGCTTATTTGTTGCATTACTTGTTACATCATTTAATGCACTATTTGCTGCTCTGGCTGGTGTATTCATGCTGCCCCCGAAATTAGATGACGAATATAATCCAATGGATGTTGATTATCATCTAAAATAGAGATTCGTGTCAAACATGATTAAAGACAGTAGTCTTTCTTTCTAAAAAGAGAACTTTGACTGACAGATTTTTGAGGAATAAAGCAATGAGAACTACCCGCGAACAAGCCGCGCAAACCCGTGAGCGCATAGTAGAAACCGCTGCCCGCCTGTATCGTGAACATGGCATCAATGGCATAGGCGTGGCCGACCTGATGAAAGAAGCCGGACTCACGCACGGCGGTTTTTACAAGCACTTCGAATCCAAGGAAGCCCTGATTGCCGAAGCCTGTAGTACCGCGCTTGAAAGCACGCGCACAGAACTGCTGCGCAAGACAGAACTGGTCAGCGACGAAGAAGCCATCGCCAGCCTGGTGCATAGCTATCTGAGCCGGGCGCATAGCGAACATCCAGGCCATGGTTGCGCGATTGCAGCACTGGGGGCAGAAGCCGCGCGTGGCGAAGCGGCAAGCAAGGAAGTGATGGCGCAAGGGGTAGATGAGTTACTCGCCATCATCAGCAAACAATTGCAGCGTTCAGGTGCTAAGGATGATGCAGCTACCGCGCATGGAGTCCTGTCTTCGCTGATCGGTGGCTTGCTGTTGTCGCGCATGATGGACAAGCCAGCAAACGTTAAGGCGGTATTGCGTGACACCAGCGATTTTGTACTGAAGGCAGTACAGAAATAATGATGAAGTAAAAACGCCTGCCCTTTCTCAAAAGGGCAGGCGATAAATCAACTTCTTTAATTCACTTCAGAAGTTTATTTACGATTGTTCGCCAGCCTGCGTACCACAGCCAGCAAACGGTCTATCTCTTCACAAGTATTGTAAAAAGCAAACGAAGGCCTTACCGTTGCTTCCAGACCAAAGCGACGCAAGATGGGTTGGGCGCAATGATGGCCGGAACGTACTGCGATTCCTTCCTCATTGAGCGCCTTTCCGACTTCTGCCGTTTCATATCCTGCCAGCACAAAAGACGCGACACTGGCTTTTTGATGCGCAGTACCGACCAGGCGCACACCGGGTATGCTCTTCAGTCCATGCGTTGCGTATTCCAGCAAGGCATGTTCATACAGTGCGATATTTTCCAGGCCTATGCGCTCGACATAATCCAGCGCTGCCCCAAGGCCGACAGCATCGGCGATATTGCCAGTACCCGCCTCAAAGCGTGCCGGTGCTGGCTGATAACGGGTGTGCTCGAAAGTCACATCTGCAATCATATTGCCGCCGCCCTGCCAGGGTGGCAGTTGCTCCAGCAAAGCCTTCTTGCCATATACCACGCCTATGCCGGTCGGGCCAAATATCTTGTGACCAGAGAAGACATAAAAGTCAGCATCCAGCGCCTGCACATTCACGCGCAAATGTGAAACGGCTTGCGCACCATCTATCAATACGCGGGCACCAGCAGCATGGGCCAGGGCAGTGATCTCATGCACAGGGGCGATAGTACCCAGGGCATTTGACACTTGGGTTACCGCCACCAGACGGGTCTTGCTGTTCAGGAGTTTGCGGTACTCATCAAGCAAGACCTGGCCACTGTCATCCACAGGAATGACGCGTATGACCGCGCCCTTTTCAGCCGCCAGTTGTTGCCAGGGCACGATATTGGCATGATGTTCAAGCTCAGAGACGATGATCTCATCACCTGCACCGATAAACTTCTTGCCAAAGGTTTGCGCTACCAGGTTAATACCTTCAGTTGCGCCACGTACGAAGATGATTTCCTGTTCAGAGGCAGCACCAAGAAACCTGGCTACCTTTTTACGTGCCGATTCATAAGCATCGCTGGCACGTGCAGCCAGTTCATGTGCCGCTCTATGTATATTTGAATTCTCATGCTCATAGAAATAACTGATGCGGTCTATCACTGACTTAGGCTTGTGCGTCGTCGCTGCATTATCAAACCACACCAGTTGCTTGCCATTGACACGTTCAGCCAGGATAGGGAAATCCCTGCGTACGGCATTAATGTCAAAGGGCGCTGCCAAGGATGGATTAGCGGCTCGAGGTGCCTGATCCCAATAGCCTTGCTCGCCTTGCTGGAAATAATATGCAGGATGTGTCGCATTGCCGCCAGCTTGCGGTGCGGGCGCAGAGGCCGGCGTTGTTGGCGTTGTTGGCGTTGTTGAATACAGTTCACCCAGTATGCGTTGCAATTGCTCTTGCCCCGGCACGTTGAAAGCACTGGCCCCGGATTGCTTGCCTGTTCCCTGCGCAGCAAGATTGTCAAGATTATTGTCAGCAATAGGATAGCCATGCTCTTGCCCGACAAAATAATAGGGCGTACTGGAACTGGCACCACCCGCTTGCGGGCGTGATGGCGCTACGCTGCTACCACCATTTTGTGGCACGCCACTGGCGGAGACAGAAGGCTGGCTTTGCACCGAGCTGCCGTCGTGCACTGGTGTACGTGCTGACGGCGGCGCTTCGGGCGTATTGCCCTGGCTAAACCCTGGTAAGAATTGCGCAGCAGCTTGCGCCGCACCAGGCACCAGGGCAAAAAATTCTGATGCCATGCGATTCAGTGCGGCTTCATCCGGCAAACCAGAGTTTGCCGCGCCAGTATTATTTGTAGGTGTCAGGATAGTCATGATATTTACCTATCTCTACGTCATCGAGAACAGCCACTGCATCATCTGTCAGCACTGCCAGCGAGCAGTACAGGGAAATGAGGTAAGAGGCAATCGCATTGCGGTTGATGCCCATGAAGCGCACGGACAAACCAGGGCTTTGTTCACCCGCCAGGCCAGGCTGGAACAAGCCAACCACACCCTGGCGTTTTTCACCAACGCGCAACAGGATGATTTTTGTCTTGCCATCTTCAATAGGCAATTTGTCAGACGGCACCAATGGTACACCGCGCCATGTGAGGAATTGCGAACCAAACAGGCTGACTGTTGGTGGTGGCACGCCACGGCGTGTGCATTCACGACCAAAAGCAGCAATCGCCAATGGGTGGGCGAGGAAGAAGCCAGGTTCTTTCCAGACTTTGGTCAGCAAATCATCAAGGTCATCCGGTGTAGGTGCACCTGTCAAGGTGGAGATGCGCTGATCATCATGCACATTTGCCAGCAGGCCGTAATCAGGATTATTGATCAGTTCGCTTTCCTGACGTTCCTTGATGGTTTCTACGGTCAGGCGTAATTGTTCCTTGATCTGGTCATGCGGGCTGCTGTACAGATCAGAAATGCGGGTATGTACGTCCAGCACGGTCGCTACTGCATTGAGGAAATACTCGCGTGGTTGTTCGTCATAGTCGACAAAGGTTTGCGGCAATTCAGATTCATCGCGCTGCGAGCAGGCTACCCGCACATCCTTGGGATTTTTTACCTTGTTGAGGCGGTAGATACCTGCCTCTACCGGCAACCATTGCAGCAGATGCACCAGCCAGCGTGGCGAGATGGTGGATAACTGCGGAACGGTCTTGGTGGCGTTCGCTAGCTGTCTGGCGGCATTGTCGCTGAGGGCGAAATTACCTGCAGTTACTTCATTACTTGCATCTGTCATTACTCTACTCCATGAAAGTCAGTGTATCGAAAAATAAACATGAACAGGCGTGCGGGGATAAGCAGCCGTGTGATGTAGTTCACGGCTGTTTATTTGAAGCTCACTTATTCAAACCAAAGAAACGGGATTTTGCTGTTCGTGCCGCAAGCTGGCCTGGCTGACATGGCTGCCGGCCGCCACATCGCTGGTAACCCAGACATTGCCGCCAACGATGGCACCACGGCCTATGGTGACGCGGCCCAATACCGTAGCACCGGCATAGACCACCACATCATCTTCAACGATGGGATGACGTGGCAAACCTTTTTGCAGCTTGCCGTCATCATCGCTGGGGAAGCGTTTTGCCCCCAGCGTAACGGCCTGATAAATACGCACACGCTGGCCGATGACGGCAGTCTCACCTATCACCACGCCAGTACCATGATCAATAAAAAAGCCTGCACCTATGCTGGCACCGGGGTGGATGTCGATACCGGTCTGGCCATGGGCAATCTCGGCGACGATGCGTGCCAGCAGCGGGACACCGAGTTGATACAGTTGATGGGCAATACGGTGATGTATCATCGCCAGTATGCCGGGGTAGCACAGCAAGACTTCATCTACCGTGCGCGCTGCCGGGTCACCCTGATAGGCTGAGATAACATCACTGTCCAGCAATGAGCGTATGCCAGGCAAAGCCCGGGAAAATTCACGTACTATAGTCAGAGCCCGGTCATCGATATGCAGACCTTCTTCTTCGTGATAACGCGAGGCATAGCTGAGTTCCAGCCTGACCTGACTCAGCAGAGAATGCAGGACAGTATCGAGCGTATGGCCTACATAAAAATCTTCACTCTCTTGCCGCAATTCAGGCGGCCCCAAGCGCATGGGGAACAAGGCACCACGTAAGTCATTGAGGATTTTTGCCAGTGCATCGCGCGATGGCAATTCACGCCCGCCAGGTTCCGCAGATCTTTGCTGGCGACGCCGCCAGGCATGACGCACTACTGCCAGTTCGCTGACAACCTGCTCTATGCCGAACAGCGAGGCGCGTATCTCTTTAGTCTGTTGCAATGCTTGTCCCATGATGCTCCGCCTTTTCAAGTACTTAAGTCCTCAATTACTTCTATTACTTTAGTCCTGCACCCAGGGCAGCTTGTGAAAACGCCAGCCGCCACTATACCCACGCTGCTGCGCTTCATCCAGGTCACCTTCAAAGCCCTGTTCTATATTGAAGACATTTGGCAAACCCGCCTTGCTGGCGGCTTCGGCTGCCAGTGCCGAGCGTTTTCCGCTACGACAAAGCAGCAAGACCACAGTCTGCTTATCCTTGAGTTTGCCTTCCAGTTCTTTGACAAAGCGCGGGTTGCGCGTCAGTGCCGTGCCTGTTGCCCAGGCTACATGTACACTGTCTGGTAAATGGCCGACGAATTTGCGTTCTTCATTACTGCGCACATCAACAATCACTGCCAGGCCTTGCTGTTGCAAATCCCAGGCATCTGTCGGAGAAATGCTACCGGCAAAGGGCAGGCCAGCATCTTTGGCGCGCTGGCGAGCCGCAGCCAGTACAGGTGATTCAATGGTAGTCTCGATAGTGGGGGAAGCTGTCATACACGTTCTCTGTATTTATGTTTTCATCACAGAGATTGAATGTACAGAAATTACCTAAGACAGAAAACGAATAAAAATGAAGTTAATTATCCAAATTTCAAATATGCTGTGATTATCACCACAATATAGAATTTGTTGCAGTGCGCAAAATATCGTATTGCTGCTTGTTAGGCGTATGATTAGAATTCATTTCATCAATAGGGATGAGATGCGTTTGTATCATAACGTGGGCTGCCAAGGCGGACGAGGCAATCAATAGCGGTGCTATTGATAACGAGTCGAATTGTCAACAGCTGCAGTCCAGCCCACGTTATGATACAAAGCCTTCAGGAACTGACGATTTGGGCGCACTCCCCCTATTGATGAAATGAGTTCTAGCAAGCTTAAAGCACTCCAACTTTATCGCTACTATGGCTACAGCTAAATCTACTCCTTACCCCAGACTTACGACCCTGCTGACGCTGGGCGTCAGTGCCGTCGTTCTGTGTACGGTTTTATCTGCCCTGTTGCTGGTCGATCACTTTGCCAAGAATTATGCGCAAAAAGAAGCAGAGCAAAGACTGCAGCAAGTTGCATGGCAAATGCGCGATGCGCTGGATCAGGTCATGCAAAAATCGGTCAGCGATGTGCAGCTACTATCGCAACTTAATGAGATAAAGGACGGCAAAGACCCGGCAGATGCACGCCGCATCCTTGATCACCTTCAACACAATTTTCCAGACTACGCCTGGATAGGGTTGGCCGACCCTGACGGTAAAGTACTGGCATCTACCAAGGGCATGCTGGAGGGCCAGGACGTCAGCAAGCGCCCGTGGTTTATTGAGGGCAAGAAAGCCTTGTATGCGGGCGATTACCACCCTGCCCTGTTATTACAGAAGCTGCTGCCTTACAGCATAGATCCCTGGCGCTTTGTGGATGTGTCGATTCCTGTCTACAGGTCAGACGGCACAATGCGCGGTGTGCTGGGTGTACACCTGAGCTGGAACTGGACTCGTAATCTGGTACAAAACATACTGGCACCAGCCGACAAGCAATATGCGGCAGAAGTTCTGGTGGCGCGTGAAGATGGCACCGTCTTACTGGGGCCGCTGAAGATGGAGGAAACCAAAATAACGGCGAACAGTCTGAAGCTGTCACGCTCAGGAAAAAGTGGCGTCACGGAAGAAGTATGGGAAGGCAGCCAGAAATACCTGACTGCCTATACCATGACCGGACAGGCGCGCAATTATCCCGCCCTGCAATGGAGCATACTGGTACGCCAGCCCAAGGATGTCGCCATGGCTGGCCTGTATAATCTGCAGCGCGAAATCATGATTTCTGGGGCGATACTGTGCGTCGTGCTGGCGCTGCTGGCATCGCTGATGGCACGGCGCATGTCATCTTCACTGACCAAACTCAGCTCTTTCATGGAACAGCGTACCCAGACTCGCAGTGCTCAGACGGCTCCACCAGTCTTCCCTGTGGTTCAAAGTTTCCACGAAGCCTATTTGCTATCCACCACGATAGCCGGGATGCTGGAAAAAGAAGAGCAATATCTCAAAAAAATCGAGCGCAGCAACCAGGACCTGGAAGCAACGGTGGTTGAACGCACGCGCGAAATTGAGCTGAAAGCCAGCCAACTGGAAAACGCCTTGCAAGAGCAGCGCAGCGTACAAAGCCGCCTGCAGGCAATTGCCGATAACCTGCCCTGCATTATCACCTTCATGGACAGGCAGGAACGTTACATATTCGTGAACGCCTTCGTAACGACAGAATTTGGCGTCAAACCCCATCACCTGCTGGGCAGGACCATGCGCGAAGTTGTCGGTGATGATTTCTATAAAGCCCATGCACCGCATGTGCGCGCAGTGCTGTCAGGTGAAAGGGTGAGTTTTGAGGGTGAAGGCAATTTGAACAAACGCGACTATTATTATCAGTCCGTGTATGTGCCTGCCTACAATGATACTGGTGAAGTCGATGGTTTCTATGCCATGAGTTTTGATATTGCTGATCGCAAGCGCGTAGAGATGATGATGAATGAATTCGTCTCCATGGTCAGCCATGAATTACGCACACCTTTGACATCGATCAATGGTGCGCTACGCCTGGTTGCAGCAGGCGTGGCTGGTCAAATTCCAGAAAAGGCACAAGAACTGATTACCGTTGCGATGCGCAATGGTGACCGTCTGTTACACCTTATCAATGATATTCTTGACCTGGAAAAAATCGCCTCAGGGAAAATGGAATTCAGCTTCCAGCTCAGCCCTATTGGCCCCTTGATACAAGATGCAATCAACACCAACAAGGCCTATGCAGACCAATATGGTGTCACCATGATTTACCAGGAAAGGTATGCAGATTTACTGGTGAATGTGGACCGCCAGCGGGTGGCCCAGGTACTCGCCAACTTGCTGTCGAATGCCATCAAATTTTCCCATAAGGGCGGGGAAGTTGAAGTCACAGTGGAGTTGAACCTGGAAAAACAAAGAGTGAAAGTCATGGTCACCGACCATGGCTGTGGCATACCGACTAATTTCCATAGCAAGATATTCCAGAAATTCAGTCAGGTCGATGGTTCCAACACCCGCAAAAAAGGTGGAACCGGCCTGGGCCTGAATATCTGTAAAACCATCATGGAAAAAATGGATGGCAGTATAGGTTTTACGTCGACGGTGGATGTAGGCAGCCAGTTCTTTTTTGAATTGCCGCTGGCAGAAGCCAATACCTTGAATTCTGCCAGTCTTATTGAGGGGAATTAAGCTGCTGCCAGCGCCTGTTCCAGATCAGCAATCAGGTCGTCTACATGTTCTATGCCTATTGACAAACGTACGGTGTCTTCAGTGACACCGGCTTTTGCCAGTTCATCTGGATTCAATTGCCTGTGTGTGGTGCTGGCCGGATGGCAGGCCAGGGACTTGGCATCACCGATATTCACCAGACGGGTGAATAACTGCAAGGCATCCTGGAAGCGGCCACCGGCATCACGCCCGCCTTCGAGGCCAAAGGTCAGGATGCCGGACGGTTTGCCACCCAGGTATTTTTGCGCCAGCGCATGGTCTTTGTGCTCAGGCAGGCCAGCATAATTCACCCATTTTACTTTAGCGTGCTTGTCCAGGTAATGAGCTATCTTGATGGTGTTATCCGTGATCCTGTCCAGGCGCAGGGCCAGGGTTTCTATGCCCTGCAAGATCAGGAAGGCATTGAAGGGTGACAGGGCTGCGCCGGTATTACGCAAAGGCACGACGCGGGCACGGCCTATATAGGCAGCAGCACCCAAGGCTTCGGTATACACCACGCCATGATAAGACACGTCAGGTTCATTGAGGCGTTTGAATCTTTCTTTATGTTCAGCCCATGGGAACTTGCCAGAATCAACAATGATGCCGCCTATGGAATTACCATGTCCGCCGAGGTATTTGGTCAGTGAATGCACCACGATATCAGCACCAAATTCTATAGGACGCAACAGATACGGCGAAGGCACGGTGTTATCAACAATCAGTGGCACGCCATGACGGTGGGCGACCTTGGCAATCGCTTCGATGTCCGTAATATTGCCGAGCGGGTTACCGATAGACTCAACAAACACCGCCTTGGTCTTGCCATCAATCAGTTTTGCAAAGGACTCAGGATCACGATAATCAGCGAAACGGGTTTCTATGCCGAATTGCGGCAAAGTGTGAGCGAACAGATTATAGGTGCCACCGTACAGGGTAGAGGCAGAGACGATATTGTCACCGGCCTCAGCTATCGTCTGTATTGCATAAGTAATCGCCGCCTGGCCAGATGCCAGCGCCAGACCGGCAATACCACCCTCCAGTTCAGCCACGCGTTTTTCCAGCACATCATTGGTGGGGTTCATGATGCGTGAATAGATATTACCCTGTACTTTCAAATCAAACAGGTCTGCACCATGCTGGGTATTATCAAAGGCATAGGCAACGGTCTGGTAGATAGGCACGGCAACTGCGCGCGTGGTCGGGTCGGGTGTATAGCCACCATGTACGGCAATAGTTTCCAACTTCATTCCAGACATCCTTTTATGTGATTTGAGCTGCTCAGATCATACAAATGACTTACAAAAATCACAAGGATGGATTTGGAATTTGCTTATCCAGAAAACGCAGATGAACTCATGTACGTTGTCATTTCTGCGGTACATCTGGCAAGCTGAGTGCAAGAGCCGCAATCTGGTCCTTGCGCATAAAGACGACACCGGGATGCTGCAAGGCATATTGCAGAAACTCGCCCATCATCCTGACACGCGCTGGCGTGCCGCCTATGCGGTCATGCAGGGACACGGACATCATGCGCCGTTTGTAGCCAGCCTCCATATACAGTTGATCAAACTCATCGCGCAACTCTTGCCCAAAAGCTTGCGCCGTCAGCGGCCCTTCTGCGCCAAAGCGGGCAATATCATTATTGCGCAAGGTATAGGGGACGATGGCAAAGGGTTGTTGATTGACGGTGGTGAGCATGGGTTCATCGGCACTAAGGTCATCGATATGATAGGTAAAGCCCAGTGACTGCAAGATGCTCAGGGTATTCACTGTGCCACGCAGCCAGAAGGCATTGAAACCGGTAGGACGTGTACCCGTGGCTGCAAATATCGCATCGCTATTGGCTACATACGAGGCGCGTTCTTCTGCCTCAGTCATGCTCCAGTGCGGTGTCCAGCTATGGCCGTGGGCAGCCGCTTCATGACCGCGTTCGACAATCTCGCGCGCCAGTGCTGGCCTGTGCAATACTGCCTGACCTACCATGTGCGAGGTGACTGGCACTTTGAACTTGTCCCACAAATCCAGCATACGCGGTATGCCTTCCCGCGCGCCATATTCAAACCAGGTGCGCGCTGGCAAATCTGGCAGGCTCTGGTCTGCCATGGCGGGGAAAGGGGAACCGTTCTGATGCTCTGATTGTGCACCGGCTTCAAACTGCATGGAAACAGAGACAACCATGCGTATGCCGTCTGGCCAATACTGGCCTGCTGGCAGGATGATTTTTTCTGACATTTTCTTGCTCCTGTTCGACTTGAATGTTGACTTCAGATTTTGATCTCAGTTTTTGACCACGCCCATTTGCTGCAACAGCGTCAGGTTATCTTCCAGATGCCAGTTTTCAGCGATGCGGCCATCGGCAATGCGATAAATGTCTGTCGCTATAAAATCCACCTTGCGGCCATCTCCCTGCTGCCCATGGAAGCTGCCGCTGTAATGACCAGTGAAATGCAAGCGACCTATGACACGGTCACCCACAAGTAACATCTCTTCCACTTGCAGTTTCAAATCAGGCACCGCAGCGCGAAAGTTTTTTGAAGCAAACAAAGCACCTTCTGGCCCTTGTGGACGGCCTGCAGGCAGGTTCCTGTCGATGAAGTTGGCTGCCAGGGCAGTTTGCGCATACTGCGCCTCGCCGGTATTCCAGAATGCATAGTAGCGTCGTGCCGCCAGGGCCATGCTTTGCTGCTGTGCTGCTGGAATCGACTTGTCGACTATGGTGTTCACAGGCTGCGGCAAGCTATCTTCGGCTTGCGCAGCTTGAGCATTGTGGGCAGCCAGAGCACTGAGCAACATGAAGCCCAGGCTGGATAAAAGTTTGGTATGCATGGTATGTCCTTTACTAAATTTGGATTTTGGCTCGCTGATCGAAATTCGCCTGAACGCTACTGTGCTACCATTCCAATTTATTGAAAATAGACTTATTTACTAAAGTATCTATTCCAATATGGAAAAGATGCATGGATTGCAGATGATAGAACTGGCTGATATGAAGCTGTTTGTGCAGGCAGTGCTGAGTGGCAGCCTGTCAGCAGCAGGACGCGAGCTGGGCTTTTCCCCAGCGGTCGGTAGCAAGCGCATGAGCCGCCTGGAAGCGGCCCTGGGTACGCGCCTGCTGCAGCGCAGTTCACGCCGCCTGAGCCTGACCGAAGAAGGCGCACTGTATTTTGAGCGCTGCCAGGCCATCTTGCTGGACATTGCCAATGCTGAAGCTGAACTGGGGCAGGGCCAGGCAGAAGCACGCGGCTTGTTGCGGGTTTCCTCCCCGGTCGCGCTAGGCCGGCATTACATAGGCCCGGCACTGGCAAAATTCGCCAGCCAGCATACTGCCTTGCAGGTACAACTCTCGCTCAATGATGATGTAGTGGATGTCATCGCATCCGGCTTTGATTGTGTCGTGCGCATAGGGGCGAATAGTGACTCACGCCTGGTGGCACGCAAGCTGGCAGATAACCGCCGTGTCATCTGTGCATCCCCGGCCTATCTCGCCCTGCAAGGCCAGCCGCACACGCCTGCTGATTTGAGCCAGCATAGCTGCATACTTATGCAGCCAAGCAGTGCCATGCATGCAGACTGGCATTTGCATTCAAATAAAACCGGGGAGGCGCAGACTGTACGTGTCAATGGCAACTGGCTGACAAATAATGGCGAACAAGCCCATGACTGGGCCATCGCTGGCCTGGGTCTGGTAAGACGCTCGATCTGGGACGTGGCACCAGCGCTGGCAAACGGCAGCCTGATAGAGGTGCTGGCAGACTGGAGCAGCGACAGCACACCCATCCATGTCATGTACCCTTCACGCAAGCACCTGCCTTTGCGCACGCGCCTGTTCATCGACTTCCTGGTCGGGGTATTCGATCAGGCTGTCTGACAACATGCATGTTGATCAATTTGTTTAACAATGTGACTTTTGGCAAAACATGAGTGCTGTTTATCCCTGGCAGGTCTATGCTGGAGTATGGAACTCCCCATAGTGGAGGCAAGAAAGCCAAGAGAGCCAAGGAGAGCATCATGCAAAGACGCACACTATTGCAGTTCGCCAGCTTGTCTGGCCTGATAGGCCTGCCTGCACTTGCCCAGCAAAACAAGGTCTTGCAAATCTCCACCCTGATAGAAAAAGATCCTGCCACCAGCATTGCAGAAAAAATCATGGAAACTGCGTATCGCAAGCTGGGCATCAACTTCAACGTCCATTACTTGCCCGGTGAACGTTCGCTGCGCAGCTCCAACAATGGCGAAATGGATGCCGAGCTGTACAGAAAACTTGGCATGGAGAGGGATTATCCCAATCTGATTATCGTGCCCGTGCCCTTGATGACTTATGAAATTGTCATTTTCACTTATGGCACCAATTTCGTCGTCACCGGCTGGGAAAGTTTGCGCCCCTACACAATAGGTTTTGTCAAAGGCATCAAGATCATAGAGCAAAATACCTTAGGCATGAAGCTGGAATCAGCACCGACCGTGCGCCAGGCTTTCCAGAAAATGCTGCTGGGTCGCTCTGACGTCGTCGTAGCCAATCGCATATCGGGTCAGGCAGCCCTGAATGAATTAAAGCAAACCGATATCGGCATACTCATGCCGCCACTGGCGACCTTCCCGGTCTTCCATTATGTGAATAAAAAACATGAGGCCCTGGTGCCTGCCTTGACCGCCGTTTTGCAAAAAATGCAAAAAGACAAAGTGATAGAAAATATACAGACCAGCGTCATGGCAGAATGGCAGCGCGGCGAATAAAGCGCATTGCAGCGCCATCCAGCGGCGCTGCTATCTGAATCTATCGCCCAACTCAGTCACCCAACTCAGTCTCCTAACTCTATCAGCCCAGACAAAGGCAAACCCTGCGGTGTGACATACATCGCCAGCACCCAGGCCCGCTCAGGTTCTTGCGCAAATTGATTCAGCGTCTTCACGATAAATTCTATCGATGCCTTGTCCAGCGCGGCGAAGGGATCATCCAGTAAATTTATCCTGGCACCGGCAGCAAAAGCTGCCGCCAGCCAGACCTTGCGCTTGCTGCCTGTCGATAGCATGAACAACTGCTTGTGCAGATGTGGGGTCAATCCCAGGCCTTCAATGGCATTTTCCAGCAGCCCATCATCAAATTGCGGGTAACTGCCACGCACACCCGCAAAATATTCTTGTACGCCAAGCTGATCAAATGCATCTGTGCGCGGGTCTACCCAGAATACCTGACTGCGATACTGCGCAGCTTGCTCATGCAGGAAAACACCCTGTATCTGCAATTGCCCGCTTTGTGCCTGTACCTCGCCTGCCAGCAATTGCAGCAAACTGGTCTTGCCGCGGCCATCGCCACCACGCACCAGATTGATGCCAGCGACTATCTCGCCAGACCAGTCGCTGAACAATACCTGCCCGGGATAGGAAAAACTGAGATCATGAACTTGCAACAGAGCCTTGCCTTGATTTTTCATGCGCGAATTCCAAAAAAATTTTACTGATTTTACAGAGGTTTTCCAGTGTCCTTGCGGATCATGCAGAAAATCAAGGTGCAGTTTGCCGGACGGAGTTTGCATCCGGAGGCGATCAAGATTGCTTTATTTTCAATAGTGGCAATATTGACTACAAAGAAAGCCACCCTTTTCCTCCTGCATATACAGAGCAGCTATGACAAAGTAAAATGCTTTTCATCTTAAAAATACGCAAAAACACAACATGACACTCAACGAGGTGCGTGAAAACAATAGCGGCTGCCGCCAGCTCATCGTGAGTGGCGCGACTGGCTTTATTGGTCAGCACTTGATCCCCTTGCTGCTTGCGGAAAATTACGAGGTCGTGGCAATCGCCAGGGATGAACAAAAAGCCCGCGCTTTTGACTGGTATGACAAGCTCAGGTTCATCAGCCTGGATTTTCATCAGGACAAACTGGATTTCCAGCCTGAACCAGGAGCAAGCCTGATACACCTGGCCTGGCAAGGTTTGCCCAACTATAAATCCTTGTTTCACCTGGAAGAAAATCTCCCAAAGAATTATGACTTCATCAAACAGCTGGTCAAAGCTGGTGTCAGCAATGTGCTGGTGACAGGCACCTGCTTTGAATATGGTTTTCAATATGGCCCCATAGCAGCGACAGCTACGCCCATGCCTGCCAACCCCTATGCGCTGGCAAAGGATAACCTGCGCCAGTACCTGGGGTATTTGCAGGCAGAATTCAGTTTCAGGCTGCAATGGGCAAGGCTTTTCTATATGTATGGCAAAGGTCAAAACCCCAAGTCCATACTGGCACAGCTTGACACTGCCATTGCCAACGGCGACAGCGTCTTCAATATGAGTGGCGGCGAACAATTGCGCGACTACCTGCCGGTAGAAGCTGTGGCACAACAACTGCTGGACATATTAAAATCAAAGCAGGCTGGTGCCTTCAATGTCTGCAGTGGCGAAGCTATTTCCATCAGGCGACTGGTCGAAGAAAGAATCAAAGAACGTGGTGCCTCCATACACCTCAACCTGGGCTACTATCCCTACCCTGACTACGAGCCTATGGCATTCTGGGGTATCAATAACAAGGAAATAAAATGACTGAACATGAAAATTTCAAAGCTGAATGCCAGGCTGAAATCGCCCAGCAAGGTGCCAGCCCTGAATTGCAAAAGCTGACCAATGAGTGGATCACTGTGGCCGCTGAGCATAAATATTCTTACCATTTTGAATGGCTGGGCCGCCCTATCATCCAGCATCCACAGGACATGATAGGCCTGCAGCAATTGCTGTGGAATATACAGCCAGACCTCGTCATAGAAACTGGTATAGCCCGCGGTGGTTCATTGATATTCAGTGCCAGCATACTGGAATTGATCGCACTGTGCGGTGGCAATCCCGATGCCAAAGTGCTGGGCATAGACATCGATATACGTGAGCACAATCGCCAGGCCATCATCGAACACCCAATGTCCAAAAGGATAGAGATGATACAAGGCTCCAGCATTGCTGCTGACATTGTTGCATCCGTACACAAGTTTGCGGCAGGCTACAAAAAAATCCTGGTTTGCCTGGACAGTAATCATACCCATGATCACGTACTGGAAGAACTCAAGCTGTATGCGCCACTGGTCAGCAAGGGCAGCTATTGCGTCGTGTTTGATACCATCATTGAAGACTTCCCGGAAGGACACGGCCCCGCCAGACCATGGGGTAAATCCAATAATCCTAAAACCGCCGTGTGGGAATATTTGAAACAGCTGGAAGCTAATCCGGTACCAGCCAGGGACAATGGTCAATTGAATTTCGTCATCGACAAAGAAATACAAAACCAGCTTCTGATTACCGTTGCACCAGATGGATTTTTGAAGCGCGTGTAATGCCAGCTTCGCCATTGATACAGAATTGATCAGGACAGCCAGGTCGTCACCATGCATGGATGACCTGGTCGGTCAGGCGACGATTTCCGGGATGAAGGCGATCCTCGACCGAAAATCATCTCCACAATCAATCAAAAGGGCTCACTGCTCTCACCTGCCAGCGGCATCTGCGGCGCCTGGTTGAAGGCTGTAAACACACCTGCGCCGCTTGGTCTGTCGAGTACAAAAACCATGTCGTATGAAGGCAGCCTGGACAAGGAAGTTGTGCCTGTCTTCTTCAATAATTCATTGACGATGGAATCCTGACCTGGCCCCTGCCATATATCTTAGTGTTGCCATGAAATCAGTACGGTCGCAGATTGCGCAAGCACATCCGCCACCATGCCATCGCCGTGCTTGTATTGCCCCTTGCCAAATGACATATTTGGCGTCAGATTCAACTTGGCTGCCAGCGCCGAGATGGTCTGGTATAGCCTCTGGCTGGGTTCCTTGTTTGCATCCAGTGCCGGACTTGCCGCATAAATGACACTTGGCGTGGCCAGTTCTGCACCCTGGAATTACCCATTGGTGGGAGCAAGCAAATTGGCAATCCCGCCTGCCCTTTCCCAAGCCAGGGTAACCAATGACTGACTATCACTGCCACCCAATAAATTCACGCCGCTCAAAGTGTTTGCACCCTATGTGCCAGGTTTTTCTGCATGGAGGATGATCATGATTTTGGTCGGGCCCATGTACTTTTCCTTTTCTTTGATTGCTGCAGCAGCTGACAGAAATTTGGCAAAGATATTAAAAAAACTATATATGCAGCAAGCAATTTTGACCAGCGCAAACCTGTCTTCCAGATAATCCGGTTTAAAAGCCACTTTAAAAGCCACTTGCACAAGTACATGAGATGAATATACAATTCATATATGTTTCATATATAAAGGTGCCATATGGGCATAGTCAACATCGACGATGATCTGCACGACCAGATGCGCAAAGCCAGCTCTGTGGCTTGCCGCTCCATCAATGCGCAAGCTGCTTTCTGGATCAAGATAGGCATGCTGTGCGAAATGAACCCGACCATGTCTTTCAATGAGATCGTGGTACACGAACTGAAAGCTGCAGGTGTGGAACCCCTGGCTTTCAGGGGAGCGTTAACATGACCAAGCAACCAGAAGAAATCGCCCTGATGGCAGAATCAGGTAAGCTGCTGGCGAGCGTGTTTACCCACCTTGATCAATTGAATCTGATCGGCATGTCCACCATGCAGGTAAATGACCTGGTCGACAGCTTCATCGTCAATGAACTCAAGGCCCGCCCCGCAAGCAAGGGCCAGTACGGCTATGCCTATGCATTGAACTCATCGCGCAATAGCGTGGTGTGCCATGGCGTACCATCTGCAACAGAAATTTTGCAGGACGGTGATATCGTCAATTTCGATATCACCCTGGAGAAAAATGGCTTTATTGCTGACTCCAGCAAAACCTATCTGGTCGGTGAAGTAACAGCATCTGCCAAACGTCTGGTGCAAGTGACCTATGAAGCCTTGTGGAAAGGCATCAAAGCCGTGCGGCCTGGTGCCAGGCTGGGTGACATAGGCCATGCCATTGAAAGCCATGCCAGGAAAAATGGTTACTCGGTCGTCAGGGAATATTGCGGACACGGCATAGGCCGCGAAATGCACGAGCCGCCCGAAGTGCTGCACTGGGGACGGCCACGCACAGGCCTGATATTAAAGGAAGGCATGGTGTTCACCATAGAACCCATGATCAACCAGGGTCGCCACGATGTAGAGACCGAAGATGATGGCTGGACTGTCGTCACCATAGACGGGAAATTATCCGCCCAGTTCGAGCATACTGTAGCCGTCACAAAAACCGGCGTACAGGTCTTGACGCTGCGCGCCGGGGAAAAAGCTTTAGCCTGAAGCTCGACGTTGGAAATGCGAGTGGATATGCACCAGCCTGGTCTGCAATGAACACATCATTGCAGACCAGTCATACATGAGCAGCTTAGTTCGATGCAGCAGCCTTGCTGCGTGCCGCATGCAGCTTCTTGTAGCTGTCTATCAGGCGTGCATGTCTGTCCAGCCCTTCCAGTTTCATGCTGGTTGGTGTCAAACCATAGAAGCGCACGCTGCCATCGACTGAACCCAGTACAGCATCCATACGCTCATTGCCAAACATGCGGCGGAAATTGATGACGTAGTCAGCTAGCTCCAGATCATCATCCAGCGTGACTTCCAGCACTACGTTCAGGGCCTGATAAAACAGACCGCGATCAACCGTGTTGTCGTTGTATTGCAGGAAGGTTTCTACCAGTTCTTTGGCTTCTTCAAAGTCCTGCAAGGCGAGGTTGATCAGCAGTTTCAATTCAACAACCGTGAGCTGGCCCCAGATCGTGTTTTCGTCAAACTCTATGCCTATCAGGGTAGCGATGTCGCTGTACTCGTCCAGCTCATTATTCTCCAGACGTTCCAGCAAGTCTTCCAGTTGTTCATCATCCAGCGCATGCAGATTCAGGATATCTTCGCGGAACAGGAGGGCCTTGTTGGTGTTATCCCAGATCAGGTCTTCTACCGGATACACTTCAGAATAGCCTGGCACCAGTATACGGCAGGCAGTTGCGCCCAGGTGATCATACACGGCCATGTAGGCTTCTTTGCCCATCTCTTTGAGTATGCCGAACAAGGTCGCGGCTTCATCCGCGTTGGCACTTTCGCCTTCAGCAGAAAAATCCCACTCAACAAATTCGTAATCAGCCTTGGCACTAAAGAAGCGCCACGACACCACGCCGCTGGAATCGATGAAGTGCTCAACAAAATTATTTGGTTCAGTCACTGCATTGCTGACAAAGGTAGGCTGTGGCAAATCATTGAGGCCTTCAAAACTGCGGCCTTGCAGCAATTCTGTCAGGCTGCGTTCCAGTGCCACTTCCAGACTGGGGTGCGCGCCGAAAGAGGCAAACACACCACCTGTGCGCGGGTTCATCAGGGTCACGCACATGACAGGGTATAGCCCACCCAGCGAGGCATCCTTCACCAGCACAGGGAAGCCCTGCTCTTCCAGCCCCTGTATGCCAGCCAAGATGCCAGGATATTTCGCCAGCACTTCTTGCGGTACATCCGGCAAGGCGATTTCACCTTCGAGAATTTCACGCTTGACAGCACGTTCAAAAATTTCAGACAGACATTGCACCTGCGCTTCGGCCAGGGTATTTCCGGCACTCATGCCATTGCTGGCGAACAGGTTTTCAATGAGGTTGGATGGGAAGTACACGACCTCGCCATCTGACTGGCGCACATATGGCAGCGAACAGATGCCGCGCTCTGCATTGCCGGAATTGGTATCGATCAGATGCGAGCCACGCAGCTCACCTTCAGGGTCATAAATCTCCCGGCTATACTCATCCAGTATCTCTTTAGGCAGCGCATCCCTCTTGCCAGGCTTGAACCAGCGCTCTTCCGGATAATGCACAAAGGCCGCATTGGCGATGTCTTCCCCCCAGAACGAACCCGCATAAAAATGGTTGCAACTCAGGCGCTCGATATACTCACCCAGGGCTGATGCCAGCGCGCTCTCTTTGGTCGCGCCCTTGCCATTGGTAAAACACATGGGCGAATGCGCATCGCGTATATGCAGCGACCACACATTGGGAATAATATTGCGCCATGAAGCAATCTCTATCTTGATCCCCAGCCCCGCCAGCAAGCCAGACATATTCGCAATGGTCTGCTCCAGCGGCAAATCCTTGCCCAGGATATAGGTAGCCGCATCGGCATTAGGGTTCAAGGTCAGCAAAGCCTGTGCATCCGCATCAAGGTTCTCGACCTCTTCAATCACAAACTCCGGTCCCGCCTGCACCACTTTTTTAACCGTGCAACGGTCGATGGAACGCAAGATACCTTCACGGTCTTTGGCAGAAATATCCGCAGGCAACTCCACCTGTATCTTGAAAATCTGTGCGTAACGGTTTTCAGGATCAACAATATTATTTTGCGACAGCCGTATATTTTCAGTAGGGATATTGCGCGTATTGCAATACAGCTTCACAAAATAAGCTGCACACAAGGCCGACGAAGCCAAAAAGTAATCAAAAGGACCAGGCGCAGAACCATCCCCCTTATAACGGATAGGCTGATCAGCCACCACCGTAAAATCATCGAACTTGGCTTCAAGACGAAGCTTATCGAGAAAGTTAACCTTAATTTCCATGGGGGAGTTCCAAAATAATGTACGAAAACGTGTAGGCGGTATTATCCGTCTTTTCTGGGGTGGGGAGGGAGGCTTGTTGAGCCGCTTGTTAATTCACGCACTTCGCTAGCTGATTTCCAAAGTCGCGATCCAAGTTTAATAAGTCAACATACTTACACAAATTATAATAATCAATATACAATACATTTAAAAATTGCCTGGAGTTACATGAGCGGGCTTTTTAACTTCGCGACTAAGTGGCTGCGATGACTCCGTCGGTCAACGAAAAATTTGCTCGACTGTATAGTTCAACCTAAACGCTGTGTTCAGTTACTTAAAAGAGAGCAAAAATACCGCCCCAAAACTGTCTTTCGTATCACATGTCTGCCAACCGCAAACAGGCCCAAAAGTCGAAGTAGTCGAACCGAATTTATTTCATACATCTCCCATCCTTAAATTCCTGATCCTTGGAGTCTGGATGATACTAATAGTTGTCCTGCCAGTGCATTATTTAACGTCTTTGAGTACAAAGATCTGGGTTACATGTAAGCCGTGGGTTTGGCGTAATAGCGCTGAACATATACAAGAAAAAGCATACTACCAAACGTACGCTGTAATTTTGGTGACGGAGGAGAAATTATGAAGCTGTGCCTGACTATCGGGGTTTCGAAAACACAACAGCTTTCTTCTTTGCCGGGGGCGATTACAGTAGCTCACGAAATGGGGGATTGGGCTCGGAAATCCGGATTCAAGACACAAGTTATAACAGACGAAAACAAAACACCCGTCACGATTGTGCGAATCCGTGAGACGTTGCTTGAAATGCTTCCACCCAATGACGAGGTGGATTTTTTTATTTTGCACTTCGCC
Source organism: Undibacterium pigrum (assembly GCF_003201815.1). Lineage (GTDB taxonomy): Bacteria > Pseudomonadota > Gammaproteobacteria > Burkholderiales > Burkholderiaceae_D > Undibacterium > Undibacterium pigrum. The sequence continues at coordinate 746,628 of NZ_QJKB01000002.1, read as the reverse complement.
GGACATGGATTTCGATCTGGAGCAGAACAAAACGTCTGGCTCCCTAGCGACTGGTTCGAGGAAATGCGTGCTATATCAGTGGAAGGGTTGAAAAGGCAGCTCTACAGACATGGGATAAAGAACTTGTCGATTTTCAGCGATGCTTGTCGCTCGCTTCCCTCCGATATTGAAGCTGCAGATATTTTCGGTGATCCAGTACTCCCGAGAGGTCCGTATGATGCAGTGCCTCCCGTCATTGATCGTTTCAATGCTGTTGCAGATGGTCAACAAGCCTACATGCTGCAAGGAGATGACACCGCCCCTTCTCGCTGCATTTTTTCGACTGTCTTGCTCGAAGGGCTTTGCGGTCTCAAGGAAGAGGCATTTGACACGTATCAAACGGATTGGGTGATTCCAGAGTCGCTTGAGTTTTTCTCAAAGAAGCGATTAAAGGAGATTGGTGAAACATACGATCTGAAATGTTCTCCCGAATGCGCTACTGGTAACCCTAGGGATCATGTGGTTTATTTCAAGCGTGGTAGTAATTCAAATGGCCAGCCCTCCCTCAAATGGCCCGCTCCTTCTGCCCGCAATCAAGTACAAGATAAGCCCCCCGAAGACCTTCAGCCATCTCTTCATGAGGTCAAATTTTCAGTTTCTCGTCGCTCCTTCGGAAACATATGGCGGCATTTTGACAATCCACTAACCTGCAATCTCGTTATTAGCGGTGCTGTGCCCAAAAATATTTGGAGTACAGCTCAAATCAAAAAAACATCAAGCGATAATGATGGAGGAGCCTATTTAGTAGATTGCGCACTGGGCGGTGCAGTTCAGATACTTGTCGAATTTGACGATGCAGTGTTTGCGTCAGCCGTAGTCTATGAGCGCCTCACCACACTAATGAGTCGAGACAAGGGTGGCGATATAAGTTGGTCTTGTGTTTCTGAATTTCCGGGATTTGAGGAACTTTGGGGTGAGTCTTTCCGCGCTATCAAAAATCTTCAGACCGGCAATCTTTCTGCTGACCAAGTGGACGATATCGCAACGCACATTCGAGAATTTAAGCACGTCAATCCAACCCTCGGTGCCATCGCTAGCTATTTATATGACTACACGGGTGATATGGATAGCATACGCCGTATGGCATACTTTTACTGCTACCACGGTCAACCCATGCCTTTCGACGTGGCATTTATGGGCTTGCTCTCAATCAAATTCATCGGACAAAGCCGCACTGTGGCGGACGTGCCATCGGTTCCTGCGAGGCCACAGTCTCCAGCAAACGATAAGTTACCAGATTGGGTTACAAAAGAGACAATGAAAAGTTCGGGAGAGGTTGCAGGCTTGTGGCCTTGGCTCCGCCAGGGATGGCAATTCATGGAAGATCCAGAGCCACAAGAAGAAATGGCGGCAGAAGAATTGCGTGACGTCACCAACTTCCTATTACCCTCGCAGTTCTCTTCGTTTAAAGAAGAAGGCGCACGAATTTTGATTAACAAATTTCACCTGAAGGGAAGTATATGAACGTTTTGATGATTCACGGGATTGGTCAAGAGGCTTCAACCAAAGATGAACTTTTCAGTAAATGGGTAGGCTCTCTCCAAGCCATTCAGCCGGGCTTACTTGACCAGGAATCGGTCGAAATGGCATATTACGGAGCAACGCTTGCCGACTGGACGAACGGGAATACAAAGACTGCAGTCGGTATGGGCGCAGAGTCGACAGCAGTTGATGTGGATAATGCTGATGAATTGAAATTCCTCAGTGCCGTGATGGCGGAGTTCGTCAGCGCGCACGGAATCGGCGACGCTGAAATTGAATCTGCAATGGACTCTGTGTGGGGCAATGCCATACCAATGGACAACTTCATCGCAAGGCATCTCGTCGGTTTAATGCGCGTGGTAGAGAAGATTTCTCCGGCAAAGGGCGCTATTCTTCTTCGAGTCATAAGACAGGGACATACCTACCTCACGTCACCTGGGGCAGCAAAAGCTGTCGACGACATCGTGCGACCACTCTTGCAAAGAAGTCCACAAGTGCTGATTACTCACTCACTTGGAACCGTTATTGCCTTCAAGCTGCTGCGAGAAATGGAAAAAACGAGAACTGGCGTTCAGATTCCACTCCTCATAACCTTGGGATCACCGCTTGGTCTGGAAGCGTTCAAGGCAAAACTTGGCGCGCCTCGGCGCAAACCAGCTTTTGTAGAGCAGTGGATGAATTTTTATGACCCTTCTGATTTCGTCACGCTTGGCAAGCCGTTGAACGAAGAAAATTTCGCAAGCAACATTTATAACGATGGCACCGTTGATAACGATACCTTCAACTCCCATGGAGTTATTGGCTATCTTCCTCACAAGGGAGTTATCGATGCGCTGAAAAAAGCTCTATAGCAGACCATCTTACTGCTCGAACATGCAGTCTAACTCTTTTCAGAACCTTCTTACGATTTTACTGCGTGTGCGTGATCTGTGCTTATGTGCCGCTCAAAATGCTCATATACCAAAGTACATTCCGTTTTTCTGCAGTGCATTTTTTTTGTGCCCCCTCAACACACGATTGCTACAGATCGTAGCAGGTTCTCACGACTCAGGATCAAACCAAAACACCCGAAGTTCCTGCTCACAACGACAGGCTTTCGCGAGACGTGCGGCCCAGGCGATGGCTTCCTCTCTTGAAGGAAGCTCAAGCACAGTGAATCCACCATTGAGTGGAGGTGCCCACGGGTAACCTCCCTCAGCGACTACTCCATTGGCAGACACCAGGACGGGCGCTGCTGTTTCATCAATGCCACCTGCGAAAACGTAGACGCCTGCTTCCTTGGTCTCCTGTATCACGGCGTGGGCGTCTCGCCCTACTGTCTCCATCTCACTGTCGGGGACTTTCATTGCAGCACTGGGGAATGAAATGAGGTACTTTGCCATGATCTGCGTCTCCAAGAATGGGGGGCTGGTGATCATGGCAATGTAACTCAATGCCTTGCCTTATTCAACAGTCACACTTTTTGCCAGGTTGCGTGGCTTGTCAACGTCCGTCCCTCTTGCCAGTGCCGTGTGGTAGGCCAGCAATTGCAGTGGCACTACGTGCAGTATCGGTGACAACTGGCCATAGTGTTCTGGCAGGCGTATCACGTGTACGCCTTCGCTGGAGGTGATGCGGGAGTCGGCGTCGGCGAAGACGTAGAGTTCGCCACCGCGGGCGCGGACTTCCTGCATGTTGGACTTGAGTTTTTCTATCAGGGTGTCGTTGGGGGCGACGGTCACTACCGGCATTTCCTTGGTGACCAGGGCCAGGGGGCCGTGTTTGAGTTCACCTGCGGGGTAGGCTTCGGCGTGGATGTAGGAAATTTCTTTGAGTTTTAATGCGCCTTCGAGGGCGATAGGGTAATGCAGGCCGCGACCGAGGAAGAGTGCGTTTTCTTTGCGGGCGAATTCTTCTGCCCAGGAAATGATTTGCGGTTCCAGTGCCAGCACGGCGCTGATGGCGACGGGCAGGTGGCGCAGGGCGCGTATGTGTTCTGCTTCGTCAGTCTCGCTGAGGCGGCCTTTGCTTTGTGCAAGGGATAGTGCCAGCAGGAAGAGTGCTGCCAGTTGCGTGGTGAAAGCCTTGGTGGATGCGACGCCGACTTCTACCCCGGCATGGGTGATGTATGACAAAGCGCATTCACGCACCATGGCGCTGGTGGCGACATTGCAGACAGTGAGGGTGTGCAGCATGCCCAGGCTGCGTGCATGTTTCAGTGCGGCCAGGGTGTCTGCGGTCTCGCCACTTTGCGATATCGTGACGACCAGTGAATTGGGGTTGGGCACGCTTTCGCGGTAGCGGTATTCGCTGGCGATTTCTACATTGACTGGGATTTTGGCGATTGCTTCTATCCAGTATTTGGCCGTCAGGCCAGCGTAATAGCTGGTGCCGCAGGCGAGTATCAATACCGAGTCTATCTGCTTGAAGACTTTGTAGGCACCGTCGCCAAACAGCTCGGGCATGATGCTGATGACGCCTTCGAGCGTGTCCGCAATGGCGCGTGGCTGCTCGAAGATTTCTTTTTGCATGTAGTGGCGGTAAGGGCCTAGCTCTGCTGCGCCGCTGTGAGCGTGTACAGTTTTTACTTCGCGCTGGACTGATTTGCCTTCGCTGTCGACTATCCATACTTTTTGCAGTTGCAGGTCAACGACATCACCTTCTTCGAGATAGATGATCTGGTCGGTGGTGCCTGCGAGTGCCATGGCGTCGGATGCGAGGAAGTTTTCACCCTGGCCTACGCCGACGATCAATGGGGAACCCTGGCGTGCACCAACCACGCGGTGTGGTTCGTCGCGGCAAAAGACGGCAATCGCAAATGCACCGGTCAGACGCTTGATGGCGACTTGCACGGTTTCGAACAGGTCGCCGCTATAGAGGTGGTCTATGAGGTGGGCGATGACTTCGGTGTCGGTCTGGCTTTCAAAGACATAGCCAGCCTGTGTCAGTTCTGCGCGCAGTTCTTCATGATTTTCTATGATGCCGTTGTGTACCAGGGCAATGCGCTCGCGCGAGAAATGCGGGTGGGCATTTGATGAAGATGGGGCCCCATGCGTGGCCCAGCGGGTGTGGGCAATGCCGGTAAAGCCAGCGAGGCCGGACTGGTCTATCTGTGCCTGCAAATCGGCCACGCGGGAGGTGCTGCGAGAGCGTTGCAAGTGGCCATCTACATGCAGGGCGACGCCGCATGAGTCATAGCCACGGTATTCAAGCCGCTTCAAGCCTTCGAGCAAGACGGGGGTGATATTGCGTTGAGCAACTGCGCCGACGATACCGCACATAATGACCTCTGATAAAGAATGAATATGTGTTCATGCTAAAGCAGATGACTTGATATTTTCTTTCAAAATTAATCTATTATTGAAATTTATAGAACATCGATTTTCTATTTGAACTATTATTTCAATATATAAGAAAATTTGGAATTATCAATCATATGCTGACTATCAATGAGCTGGATGAACTGGATAAACGCATTTTGCAGCAATTGCAAAAAGATGCCTCGCTGACCAATCATGAGCTGGCCTTGCGGGTGCATGCGTCTGCACCGACCTGCCTGCGTCGCGTCAAGCGGCTGACGGATGAAGGCATCATCAGCCGCCAGGTGGCGCTGCTGGATGCCAGCAAGCTGGGGGCAGGTTTGACTGCCATCGTTGAAATCACACTCGACCATCAGGCGACGGAGAAGCTGGTGGAATTTGAGCAACTGGTGGCGCAGGAAGGGGCGGTGCAGCAATGTTACCGCGTCTCGCAGGGGCCGGATTTTGTGCTGGTGATACAGGTGGCAGACATGGCGGCTTATCATGCACTGGCGCACAGGCTGTTTGCGACGCATGCGAATGTGCGCAATGTGCGTAGTTTTTTTTCTATCTTGCGTAGCAAGTTTGAAACAGCTATCGCCCTGTAAGCAGGGCTTACCAAAAATCGTCCCAGCAAGGCGTAGCGACGAAAACAGTACTTTAGTACAAGGTCTTGTTGAATGCGGGAGCTGCAACGCAGCTGGGGCGGTTTTTGGTAAGCCCGTTCAGCGTGGACGTATGCTTTCTTTCAATACATTCGCCGGATAGTAACGCTGAAAGCCTTTCCAGACCATGCCGGATTTGGCGACCTGTTCCAGTATGTCCTTGAGTGCGACCGTATCTTCCACACCCAGAGATTTTTTGGATATATAGGCACCGCTGTCACCCCAGGGTAGTTCGGGGATGGGTTCGAAACGCAATTTCTCCAGCATGTCCTGTACGCGTGCATCATCCATGATGACGCCTGCCAGGATGGAGGGTGCCATGATGGTGACATCGGCAATACCGGCCTTGAGCAGGCGTGCAACTGACAGGGGGTCGGTATCAAAGTACAGGCGCTTTTGCCTGGTCAGTTCCTTGATCAGTTCCTGGTAAGCCGGTCCATAGTCAAAACCGCGCACCAGGGCAACCTTCAAGTCTTTTTTATCGAGCAATTCCTGCATTGAGGTGATGACGGGGCGATTGCTTTCCAGGGAAATGAGGGTGGCGCGGTTGTAGATCATGGGCACGAAAATGCCATGTTCATCGCGCTTTGGGGTACGGCTGGCGGGGATGAGCAAGTCTGCCCTGCCGGTTTCAAACATCAGTTCCATCCTGGCCCTGGGTACGGCGGACAAGGCAAATTTGCAGGTGTCTTTTTCCATCAGACTGCGCAGGATGTCAGGGTAGATGCCATCGATTTGCTCACCATTGATGATGACACTACGGCCAGTGACGGCGACTGGCACATTGATAATGCGTGAACAGGCGGCAAAAATCTGCTGGGTAAATACCAGCAGGGCAGCAAACAATATCGTGCGTAATACGGCAATCTGCATCTGAGAACCCAACACTATTTGGTTTGATTATAGCCATTTCAAGTAAGCACCTGGAGCGCAAGCTCATCCTAGCGCGGGCGATTACCTTCTTTTAACACTTCTGGTTTGTAGTAGCGTGAAAATGCCTTCCAGACCAGGCCTGAACGGGCTGCACGTTCCATCATCTCTTGCAGCGCATTGCGGTCATCCTGATTCAAGCTTTTTTTAGACAGATAGATGCCGCTGTCACTCCAGCCTAATTCTGGCAAGACTTCAAACCTGAGCTTGTCGGCGATGTCTTCTACCCTGGTATCACCTTGCGCAGCTCCGACAAAAATATAGGGGGCCATGATGGACATTGCTGCGCCTCCGGCTTTCAGAATGCGTGCTGCGGAAACGGCATCAGCCTCGACCACCAGCCTGCCCTGCTTTTGTAATTCTGTTGTGATGGCCTGATAGGCTTCTCCATAGTCATAGCCGCGCACGACAACCACCTTCAGGTTTTTTTGTTCCAGCAATTCTTGCTGACTCTGGATGACAGGCCGGGCAGACTGCAGGGAAATCAATGTTGCACGCGTATAAATCAGAGGAATGAAATAACCATGCTCATCCCTTTTTGTCGTGCGTATGGCGGGAAACAAAACATCAGCCTGGCCATTTTCAAACAACAGTTCAAGACGCGCACGGGGAACAGCTGAAAAATGAAAGCGACAGGTTTCTCGGGATGAGAGGCTGCGGAAAATATCAGGATAAATACCACTGACACTATCACCACTGACTATCACACTGAAACCCAGCGGTGCCACAGGCGCATTGATGACACGCGAACAAGCAGCCTCAGTCTGCAATGAGAAATGACTAAGAAATAACATCAGAACGACATGCCTGGCGTGGCACTTTGTCAGCATATTCATCAAGATTCACCTTGAACATGAACCAGTACACGATAGATCATTATGATGCTTGGCTGCAAGCAAGATTGCGGTCAAGAAAGTCACTCTTTGTCACATAAGGCGGATAGTTTGTTTTCCGACAGGATTTCTATCTTGCCATAAGCCAGCCGTATCAAACCATGCTGCTTAAAAAATCTTAATTCTTTCGACAAGGTCTGGCGCGTCATGCCCAGCATCATGGCCAGGGCTTCTTGTGTTACTGGCACGATGGCATGGCCGTCTTGTGGCCGCTGAGCCACTTCGGCCAGCAACAACAATCGTCGCGCAACTCTGGCCCGTACTGAACGCAGGCCTGCATCTTCAACTATGCCATATAACAAACGTATGCGTCTTGCCAGCATACGGGCGATGGCTGTGGCAAAGCTATTGCGCTGCATGAGGCTGCGAAACACTTTTGGATCAAGCACCAGCAGTTCTACCTCAGTCAGTGCAGTGGCATCATGGGTACGCGGCTGCTCATCGATGAGAGAAATTTCACCAAACCAGGTCGCTGCTTCCAGAAATATGAGTATGGCTTCGCGCCCTTCTGCGCTGAGGGTGGACATCTTGACGCTGCCGCTGAGCAGGGCATACAGCCCATCAGGCGCATCACCTTGCCGGAACAACATTTCACCGGGCCGCAAGCGCAAATGTTCACAAGAGGCTAACATGGTCTTACGGTCTGCCACAGGCAAGCTGGCGAACCAGGGGTCGGCCATCAAGATGCTCATCAAGTTTGCCTGTGATGCCATGAAAGATATGTTACCCGCATGAATAGATAAATTGAATTGTAAAGTATTTGACAGTTTGAGATAAAAACTGCGTTTAAGGTATGGCTGTTATGTCTATCCATCTAATCAGGGAGTATACAAATGCAACATCGTGCGCAATTTGTCCGTATGGAGGACAGTACCCAGGAAGACTGGCAGTTGATAGGTGGTGAATTCAGGGAATTTGCCAGGGCCTTGCCGGACAGGGTCTTGCAACATCTGCGTTTGCTGGAAGGTGATTATGGCGGCTTCCCGGTCGACCGCTTTACCCATTCACTGCAAACCGCCACACGCGCCTTGCGCGATGGCCGTGATGATGAATACGTCTGCTGCGCCTTGTTGCATGACATAGGCGACACGCTGGGCTCATTCAATCACCCGGATATTGCGGCAGCCATACTCAAGCCCTTTGTCAGCGAAGAAAACCTGTGGATGGTTCAACACCATGGCATATTCCAGGGCAATTATTTCTTCCATCACATAGGCATGGACAGGGACATGCGCGAGCAATTCCGTGGGCACCCGCATTTTGAACGCACGGCAGAATTTTGCGCACTGTATGACAACCCCTCTTTTGATGCGCATGCAGAAACTTTCCCGCTGGTGGAATTTGAACCCATGCTGACCAAACTGTTCAGCCAGCCGCGCAATACCATTTACAAAGCCGCTGTCAGCGCCAATAACGATAAATAATAATCAATAGGGCTTACACAAAATTGTCCCAACAAGGCTATCGTTATGGGAAACCGCTCTTGCAGGAGCGGTTCGTTACGTTGGCAGACAACATGTTGTCTGAAACCCCAAAACACCGTAGCGACGAAGACAGTACTTTAGTACAGAGTATTGCCAGATGCGGGAGCTGCAACGCTTTGGGGCAGTTTTGTGTAAGCCCTCGTCACATAAAAACAACACCGGAGACAATATGCATATCCCCTCAGTCAAAGATCAGGTCAGCGCAGAAGAATGGCAATTACGTGTCGACCTGGCCGCCTGTTATCGCCTCGTCGCATTGTATGGCTGGAGCGATCTGGTATTTACCCATATCAGCGCCCGCATCCCCGGGCCTGAGCATCATTTCCTGATTAACCCTTATGGCCTGATGTTTGATGAAATCACGGCTTCCTCTCTGGTAAAGGTGGATCAGCAGTGCAATAAGGTGATTGATTCTCCCTTTCCGGTGAACCCGGCTGGCTTTGTCATTCATAGTGCAGTGCATGCTGCAAGGGAAGATGTGCAATGCGTTTTGCATACGCATACACGTGCCGGTGTTGCTGTCAGCGCACAAAAATGTGGCGTGCTGCCGCTGTCGCAGCAATCGACTTTTGTGCTGGCATCGCTGGCTTATCATGATTATGAGGGCGTTGCTTTCAGGGAAGATGAAAAGCCGCGCTTGCAAGCTGACATGGGACAGGCTAACTTCCTGATGTTACGCAATCATGGCTTATTGACAGCGGGCAAATCAATTGCTGATGCCTTCCTGTCCATGTACACCTTTGAAGCGACTTGCCAGATACAACTGGCAGCGCAGGCTGGCGGTGAACTGGTACATGTGAATCCACTCATCGTCAAAGGAGTGGCCGAAGCCATGCGCGTGCAGACTGGTGGTTTGGGTGGTGCCTTTGTCTGGCCATCCCTGATACGCAAACTTGATCGAACGGATGAAAGCTACAAACTATGAAGGCAAAGCACAAGGTCGTTGTCATTACCGGTAGTTCAGATGGAATAGGAGCAGAGATTGCGCGTCAACTGGCCAGGAAATATGGCCCCAGCCTGGCACTGGTGCTGGCAGCGCGCAATGAAGACGCACTCAAGAAAGTCGCTGCCGAATGCAAGACCTTTGGTGCCGTATCACTCGTGGTAAAAACTGATGTGGGCATGGAAGCCAATTGCCGCAACCTGATAGAAGCCGCAGTAGAGCAGTTTGGCAGTATCGATGTACTCATCAATAACGCAGGCAAATCTGCCCAGGCGCTGCTGGAAGAAGTGGATAACCTGGGCTGGTATCAGGAGCTGATGCGTATCAATTTCTGGGGCAGTGTATGGTGTACCCATGCTGCCCTGCCCCACCTCAAAAAATCACGCGGTGCCATCGTCGCCGTCTCTTCACTGGCAGGACTGATAGGCGTACCAGGCCGCACCGCCTATAGTGCCAGCAAGTTTGCCATGGCTGGTTTCTTTGAATGCCTGCGTTCAGAATTGAAAGAGGCTGGCGTCAGGGTCACGCTGGCTTACCCTGGCGTAGTCGCTACCAGAATACGCTACCACGGCTATAACGCAGCGGGCGAAGCAGCAGGCAAGAGTGGCTTGAAAGAGGACGATGCCATGTCAGTGGAAGAATGTGCATCACTCATCATACGTGGCTATGAACGCAGCGACCGCGAAGTGGTCATGAGCTTCAAGGGCAAGCTGGGACGCTGGCTGAAACTGATCGCGCCTGGCCTGGTAGAGAAAATGGCGATGGCGGCGTTGAAGAAGGAAGTCAGGCCGCACTGAATTGTGCAAGCTGAAGCATCAATTTCCTCGTAGGAGCAGCTTTAGCCGCGAACATTTTTTGCCGTAACAGTATGCTGTTCGCGGCTGAAGCCGCTCCTACACAATCTTATCAACTCACCAGATCAGAAGCGGTGCTGTATGCCTACCGTTGCCGAAGTCTGGTTCGACGCAAACCCTGCGTCATCACGTGACACACCTGTCAGCTTGTTATTGCTGGCCTTGGCATAGCCTGTGGCGATATAGATATCCGTGCGTTTCGACATCGCATACTTGGCACGCAGTACCAGCATGCCAGGATCAGCATCTGCGCCTGCTGCAACATTCTTAATATCCTGATAGTAGTAGACGCCAGTCAATGTCCAGGCAGGTGTGACTGAGTAATTCGCACCCAGCCACAAGGTATCACTGCGCTGGTCTGCCGCACCTGTCGCCAGGGTTTTCTTGAAGTTGCGGTAGCCGGCAAACACTTTGGCAGGACCAAAATCATACGAACCGCCCAGATGCAAGACCTTGGCCTGGTCATAAGAACCATTGGCTATCGGTGCGCTATTGTTTTGCTCGTAGGTGATGACTGCAGCCCAGGGACCATCGAATGCGCTGGCAGCGACGATGTATTTGGCATTGCCCGAAGTATTGCCCGCGACTTCACCAAAGCCATAGGTTGCGCCGAGTTTATAGCCTTTGCCATCGTATTGGTACTTGAGCAAATTGGAGACGCCTGTCAGCATGCCATCTTTACGGTTGCCAGTGGCACCGGCAGAAGTTGCCCAGGAATATTGCGGCGCATAACCCATGGGGTCAAATGGCAGGATGAAATCATAAGTGGTGCTGTAAGAACGACCAGCAATGATGCGACCGAAATCACCTTGCAGGCCAACATTGGCCTGACGGCCAAAGATGTCACCATCAGAAGCACCCGTGTCGAGCAAGACGCCGCCTTCGAGTTGCATGATGGCTTTCAGGCCACCGCCCAGGTCTTCACTGCCGCGCAAGCCAAAGCGCGAGGTATTCATGCCACCGCTATTGAGTTTGAACTGGCTGCCCTTGTTGGCATCGGCATTGTTGTTGTACGTGATATTGGCATCAATGAGGCCGTAGATGGTGACACTGGTTTGCGCCTGTGCCGCAGTTGCCATGCATGCCAGCGTGGCCGCGCCGAGTAGTTTCTTCATCGGTGTTCTCCTTTAGAAATTTTTGTTTTGCAGACAACATGCGTGTCATGTGGTCAGTTCACATGCTAAGGAGTGCAAGCTTTCAGTTGCCTTTCTAAGCCAGCCTCACTGATCAAATCGACAATATAGTGTTGCGGAATTGCCTCCCTGTCTGCCGTCCAGTTTTTCCTTTCACGCCAGTTTCTTTGTGCTTCACACCAGATTCCTGCCACTGATCTCATACGGGTAGTGACTTGCGTAGCCAGGTCTTAATCTGTCATTGCTGTCCCCAACAACACAAACTACTTACTTAACACTGGAGTCCATCATGAACAACATTTTTACTACAACAACCATCAAAGCCATGTTGCTTGCCGCAGGTATCGCTACCCTGGCCGCCAGCAATGCCATGGCTTTTTCTGAAACTGAATTTAAAACTGCAGTCAAACAACTGGTGAACACACCAAGCATCAGCCAGGAGCAATATGTCGCCAATGCCGTCAATGCATGGTTGAACCAGGACTACGTCAATTCACTGGCACAAGCTGAGATTGATGTCAGCCGCACTGCCAATCAGCAAACTGCCAGCACCTTTAACAACATGCTGCAACAGGAACCTGGCAATCCCTTGCTGATGTCTTATGCCGGTGCAGCGACTGCCAAGTCTTCACTGGATAAACTGGCGAAAGGTGAAAAAACCACGGCACTGGAAGATGGCACGGCAATGGTGGAACAGGCTTTGCAACTGGCGAGCAATAGCGTAGCCATGCATGGCAGCGTGCCTGTGGCACTGGAAGTGCGCTTTGTCGCAGCCAGCACTTATCTGGCCGTACCAAAAGTAATGAACCGCCATGACAAGGGTGAACAATTGCTGAAAGATGTGATCGATGCCAGCCAGTTTGCCCAGACTGATGTGAATTTCCGCGGTGCGGTGTGGATGCGTGCGGCGACTTTGGCAGCAGAGAAAAACCGTGCAGATGAAGCGAAAAAATATCTGGACGAAATAGTCAAAAACAATGCTCCGCAAGCCCAGAAAGCTGCGCAGTTATTGCAAACATTGTCCTGATTTTTTGATGTGTATTACTGTGTAGCGGCCAGCCGGTATGACTGACATGATTGAAATGGCTGGCCGCTACACCATGAATATTTACTTCTTGATTTTGACTGGACGCTGCCAGCCATCTATCGTGATTTGTTTTGCGCGTGAGACGGTCAGCTTGCCTTCTGGTGCATCCTTGGTCAGTGTCGTACCTGCGCCCAGAGTTGCGCCCTTGCCTACCCGTACCGGTGCCACCAGTTGCGTATCACTGCCGATGAAAGCATCATCCTCGATGATGGTGCGGGATTTGTTCACGCCGTCATAATTGCAGGTAATCGTGCCTGCACCGATATTGACGCGGCTGCCTATGGTGGCGTCACCGATATAAGCCAGGTGATTGGCCTTGCTGTGTGCGGCGATCTGGCTGTTTTTTACTTCGACAAAATTTCCGATGTGCACGTCTTCTGCCAGCTCTGTACCAGGGCGCAGGCGGGCATAAGGGCCTATCTGTGATTTGGCACCGACTACTGCATCTTCAATGTGGCAGAAGGCCTTGATGTTGCTGCCTGCTGCAATACGCGCATTATTGATGACGCAGTTAGGGCCTATGCTCACGCCATCTTCCAGATGGACTTCACCGATAAAAACACAGCCTACATCGATAGTGACATCACGCCCGCATTGCAGGTTGCCACGTACATCGATGCGTGCCGGGTCGTACAGGCCCACGCCTTGCTCCAGCAATTTGAGAGCGATATTTTTTTGATGCGTGCGCTCCAGCTCGGCCAGTTGTACCTTGCTGTTGACGCCCAGGGTTTCCCAGACTGCATCTGGCTGGGCTGAGACAACTTCCACGCCATCGGCCACTGCCTGGGCGACGATGTCGGTCAGATAATATTCGCCCTGGGCATTCTTGTTGGATAAATTGCCCAGCCATTTTTGCAAATGCGCCGTCGGTATCGCCATGATGCCGGTATTGGTTTCGGTGATCTGGCGCTCAGTTTCATTGGCGTCTTTTTGTTCGACAATGCGTTTGATGACGCCGTCTTCCCTGACGATGCGACCCAGGCCTGTGGGGTCTGCCATATCAACGGTCAGGACACCCAGCTTGTCCTTGCCAGCCGCCGCGATGAGGCGTGCCAGGCTGGCTGTCGTCGTCAAAGGCACGTCACCGTACAGGACCAGGGTAGGCTGGTTCACATCCAGCACCGGCAAAGCCTGGGCAACTGCGTGGCCCGTTCCCAGTTGTGGTTCTTGCAATGCAAAGCGCAGATCTTCTGCCGCGACCGTCCTTGGTACCTGCTCGCCACCATGTCCATAGATCACGCAAATATTGCTGGCCTGGAGCTGGCGCGCCGTAGCGATCACATGGTTCAGCAAAGGTTTGCCAGCCAGTGCATGCAAAACCTTGGGCAAGGAAGATTGCATGCGTTTGCCCATGCCTGCTGCAAGAATAACGACGTTCATAGTGGGGTAAATATAAGTTGAAATCCGTAAAAGTTTATCACGTGCGCTTAATGCAAACTTTGCCAAAGACTTGCCAAATTGCTTATTCCACAGCATTTGCGAAACAAAAATGTACAATTCGGCCCGCTTTTTGAGTAAGACTGCATGTACAATTGAGAATAATTATCATTTAGAATAAATAGAAATAATTCATGCAATCGGGTACGGACAATTTATCGCAACAACAAAGCAGGGCTTTCTGGTTGCGCCATTTACATCAATGGCATTGGATCAGCTCAGCACTTTGTCTGATCGCCATGATCCTGTTTGCCGCTACCGGCATCACCCTGAATCACTCGGCACAGATAGAAGCGCATCCAGTGGTGAGCAAGAAAGAAGGCAGACTGCCGCTGGCCTTGTTGTCACAACTAAATGCAGTGAAGAATACGGATGATGCCGCGATACCGCGTGACGTCAGCGACTTCCTGGCCAAAGACCTGGATATCAAACTGAATGACCAGGTACCTGAATGGTCGCCTGAAGAAGTGTATGTGGGTTTGCCGCGCCCCGGTGGCGATGCCTGGCTGCGCATAGAACTGGAGAATGGCGAGATTGAATATGAGCTGACCAGTCGTGGCTGGATTGCCTACTTCAATGACTTGCATAAAGGCCGCAACACCGGCACTGCCTGGAACTGGTTTATTGATGTCTTTGCCGTGGTCTGCCTGATTTTTTGTGTGACGGGCCTGTTCCTGCTGAAAATGCATGCTGGCAAACGCCCCAGCACCTGGCCGGTGGTGGTGTTTGGTTTGGTGCTGCCACTCATACTCGCCCTCATGTTCATCCATTAATAATTAAAAAATTTAAACCGTCCACTCTTTGTCCATAAAAAGGTTGTATATCCATGCGTAAATTGCTCCCGTTTGCCATCACCAGTTTGCTGGGTGTCCCGGCCATGAATGCTGTCGCGGCTGATCTGACCCTCAAAGTCGAAGTACCGCGCCTGAATGTGGCTGAATATCACAAACCCTATGTTGCCATCTGGCTGGAAAAACCAGACCAGACATTTGCTGGCAACCTCGCTGTCTGGTATGACATGAAGAAAAAGGACAATGAAGGCACAAAGTGGTTGAAGGACATGCGTCAATGGTGGCGTCGTAGTGGTCGTGAATTGCAGATGCCGGTCGAAGGTGTCAGTGGCGCAACCCGCACCACAGGTGAGCAAACCCTGAGCTTTGCTGGTGACAAGGGTGTACTGGCTAAATTGCCAGCCGGTGAATACCAGCTCATCGTTGAAGCGGCGCGTGAAGGCGGTGGTCGTGAAGTCGTGAAAGTGCCATTCCAGTGGCAAGCCAAAGGCGAACAAAACCTCAAAGCCCAGGGCAGCCATGAGCTGGGAACCATTGCTGTGACGATCAAATAAAAACCGGCTCAAGGATAATCATGAAAACTTTAAAAAAAATCGCCCTCTTCTCGGCCCTGGCTGGAGCTGTTTTCTCTGCCCAGGCTCACCGCGCCTTCCTGGTGCCGTCTTCCACTGTGGTTGCTGGCAATGCCCCCTGGGTGACTGTTGACGCCGCGGCTGCTACCGATGTTTTTGTTTTTGATCACAATGCGCTGAAGCTGGACAACCTGTTCATCACTGCGCCTGATGGCACGGCACTGAAACCAGAAAACGCCAATACCGGCAAATACCGCAGCACCTTTGATGTCAAACTCAGTCAAACCGGCAGCTATAAAATCGGCATCCTGAATGAAGGCTTGTTTGCCAGCTATAAAGAAGATGGCAAGGTCAAACGCTGGCGCGGTACGGCAGAAACATTTGCCAAGGAAGTGCCAGCCAATGCAGAAGAACTGCAAGTCACACAACGCAGCGGCCGTATCGAAACTTTTGTCACCAATGGCAAACCCGGCGGCAAAGCCATAGAGATCACAGGCAATGGCCTGGAATTGAGTGGTGCTACTCACCCTAATGACCTGGTGGCTGGTGAAACAGCACAGTTCCGCCTGACCCTGGATGGCAAACCGGCAGCAAAGGTCAGTATTACTCTGATCCCTGGCGGCCTGCGTTATCGCCAGAAGCTGGATGAAAAAACTTTTGTCACAGACAGCGAAGGCAAGTTCAGTGTGAGCTGGACAAATGCTGGCCTCTACTGGATGGAAGCAGAAATCAAGGATGACAAGCAAGTCAAGGCCCCGGCCAAATCCAGAGTTGCCACCTATGTAGCAACACTGGAAGTCTTGCCGCAGTAATAGTTTTTAATTTCAATACTGAGTAATATGCGTCGTGTTTTTATACCGCTGGATGTGGCGGAACCACAAATTCCGCCTGCCCATGCCATCAGCCTTACACTCGGTGGCAATAGCATGGGCACCAGCTGGACTGTGCAGCTACTCTGCCTGCCAGCCCACGACGCACATGAACTACAGGCTGGCATAGAGGCAGAACTGAACCAGGTCATCCTGCAAATGAGTACCTGGGACCCGTCTTCTTATTTATGCGAGTTCAACCGCGCACCGGCGCGTAGCTGGCAATCTTTGCCAGCAGAGTTTTTCAAGCTGGTCGACTACAGCCTCTACCTGTCGCAGCAGACAGGCGGGGCTTACGATATCACGGCAGGCAAGCTGGTTGACCTGTGGGGCTTTGGTCCTGCAGGCAAACGCGCAAACAAACCTACTGAGGCCGAGATCAACAGCGCCCTGCAAGCGGGCAACTGGAAATCACTGGAGCTTGACCACCTGGAGCAGCGCTTGCGCCAGACAGGCACCGGCAGCATCGCTCTGGATTTATCATCGATTGCCAAGGGCTTTGCCCTGGACCAGATCGCTCGTTACCTTGATGCACAAAAAATCAGCAGTTATCTGATAGAGCTGGGTGGAGAATTGCGCGGGCTGGGCATGAAAAAAGACCAGTCACCCTGGTGGGTCAGGATAGAAAGCCCGGTAGAAAACGATCATGCAGGTAAGCCGGACAAGGAATATCTGGTCGCCCTGCACGGCTTGTCGATTGCCACATCCGGCGATTATCGCCAGTATTTTGAACAGGACGGCCATCGCTATGCGCATACCCTGGACCCGCGCACTGGTTACCCGGTAAACAATGATCTGGCATCCGTCACGGTATTGCATGCTGAATGTATGGTGGCTGATGCGTTGGCAACTGCACTGACCGTGCTGGGTTGTAGCGCAGGACTGGAATATGCCAATCAACATCAGATCGCTGCCTTGTTCCTGCAAAGAACAGCATCTGGCTTTGAAGAAAAAATGAGCCAGGCCCTGATTGCCATGCTGGATTAAGCACGATGCGTCTGCCTTCTTTACCTTCTCTAAGCTGGATGAACCGTATCTGCCTGGCCCTGACAATCTTGTGCCTGGCCAGTTTTTTTCTCCCGTTGCCTGCACAAAGACAATGGAGCACGGTGCTGGTCATTATCAGTTATCTGAGTTTTTGCCTGCAAACCCTGCGCAGGCATCAGGATGAACTGGCCACCCAACATCAGGGCTTTAGCGCTGAGCTGGAGCAGGCCAATGCACAAAGCATATTGATAGCCTATGCCAGCCAGACAGGTTTTGCAGAACAGATCGCCCTGAAAACTGCACAGCATTTGCAGGACGCAGGTATGACGGTTGCCGTCAGCAGCATGGCAGCCATCAAGCCTGAAACCCTGGCCAAGACCAGCCGTATGCTGTTCATACTCAGCACCACGGGTGAAGGAGATGCACCCGACAATGCAGCAGCCTTCACCCGCCTGGTGATGAGCCAGAAAGTCGATTTATCCCATTTGCATTTTGCCGTGCTGGCCCTGGGTGACCGGCATTACCAGCAATTCTGTGCCTTTGCTCACAGGGTAGATTTGTGGCTCAAGCACCAGCAGGCGCATTGCCTGTTTGACATGATAGAAGTCGATAATGGCGATGAGGGTGCACTGCGTCATTGGCAACATTATCTGGGTGTGCTCAGTGGTCACACTGAAATGGCAGACTGGAGCAAGCCTGGTTACCAGGACTGGATAATGACCGAGAGAGAATTACTCAATCCGGGTAGCCTGGGTGGACCTGCCTATCGTATTGCCTGTGTTCCCGCACAAAGTGCCAACGGCGCAGACTATGCCTGGCAGGCGGGCGACATCGCGGAAGTTGGCCCTGATTATCCACCGGATAAGGATCAGGTAAATAAGCCAGCAAATAATATGGTCGAGCGCCCGCCCCTGCCACATCGTGAATATTCCATCTCGTCCTTGCCTGCTGATGGCAAACTGGAATTGCTGGTACGCCAGATGCATAGGCCCGATGGCAGCCTGGGCATAGGGTCGGGCTGGCTGACTGCCTATGCAGAAATTGGGCAGACCATCAAGTTGCGCATACGCGAGAACCGCAACTTTCACACCCCTGCGCATGACTGCCCGCTGATATTGATAGGAAATGGCACTGGCCTGGCAGGCTTGCGTGCCCATCTCAAGGCCCGCGCAGTAAGTGGTCATTTACGCAACTGGTTGTTTTTTGGTGAGAGAAATGAGGCGCATGATTTTTTCCATCGCGAAGAAATTCTGGCCTGGCAAACCCAGGGTGCGATTAGCAAACTCAACCTCTGCTTCTCGCGTGACCAGGCCGAACGTCGCTATGTACAACATGCCCTGCAAGAGCAAGCGGCAGAAATACAGTCATGGGTGGAACATGGCGCAGCCATACTCATCTGCGGCAGCCTGCAAGGCATGGCAGAAGATGTGCACCAGACCTTGAGTAATCTGCTGGGTCTGGATACACTGGAAAACATGGCAGAAGCAGGGCTGTACAGGCGGGATGTCTACTAAGGGCGAATAGGCGGTAACAGAGCAAGCGGAATTGAAGGCATATGCTCTGCGAACCAGTCAGGGGCACAATGCGGTTGCAGATACCTCGCTTTCTGTGTTGCATCCCACTGCAGGCACTTACCAGCGCAGCTTGCCCATGCCAGAAAATAAAACACCAGCAGCACAATTCAATTTTGCAACACTTGTTGCAAAATCCTGCATGAAATACGTGTCTTTTAACTTAGACATTGTTGTACGATAGCGTTTCCCGTTTTGTTAATATATTTACGGGATTTATTCCTGATTTCTGGTTCGTTATTATTTACAAGGTCCACCCATCATGGCAGACGTTACCACCATACTGAATACCGGCAGTAGCAAAAATCGCGTTGATATTGTTTTTGTCGCAGAAGGTTATACGGCTGCCGAGCGCGCCAAATTTTTGGCTGACGCGCAAAAGTTCCTGGACAATATGCTGGGTGATGCCAATGCCAAGCTGAATGCGCCGTTTTCATCGTACAAAAACCTGTTCAATGCCAATGCCATTTTTGTAGCTTCGGCACAATCAGGTACTGACCAGCCTAACCAGGGCGTCAGCGTCAATACTTATTTTGATGCGACACAGCATGGCAGTGACGGGCGTTTGCTGTATGGTGATTTCAGCAAGGTCAATACGGTCGTCAATGATGCCGTCGCCAGCAATGCACATGAGCTGGTCATCGTACTGGTGAATACCGCACTCTATGGCGGTGCCGGTGGTTCCATCGCCTGGGCCTCGGCCGGGAATATTTCTTCGGCTGAAGTGGTGCTGCATGAGATAGGCCACAGCTTTGCTGCTCTGCAGGATGAATATGTGGATACCGCCATCTCCAGCAATTACCCGCTGACGGATCCCGGCTTTCTGGCCAGCCCGCATGTGACAGATTCGCTGAGCCGCATACCATGGTCTGCCTGGGTGGGATTTCAGGATGGCGACCTGGGCGTGGTTGGCACTTACCAGGGCGGCTACTATCGCAATACCGGCATCTGGCGCGCAACCCAGGATTCCAAAATGAATCATCTGGGCGTGGCATTCAGCGCACCTGAAAAAGAAGCCTTTGCCTTGAAATATTATGCGGCCATTGGTGACTACCTTAACCTGTATTCCAGCATACCCGGCATTTACCAGCCCGATGTACCTGACAGCAACTTGCTATCCTATACCTGGAAAATCAATGGCACTACGGTTAATACTACCGACAAAGTCTATTTTGATGCGTATTCCTCAGGCGCCTACAAATCCGGTGCCAGCCTGAGCCTGACGACGGTAGATAACACCGGCTATATACGCAAGAACCTGAGTACTACCCAGCAAGTTGAAAACACCACGCTGGACAAGACCATCATCAATGTCGCTGGCCAGAGTGGCAGCATGAATAGCAGCAATAGCATCTACCAGTTTGACGGCAGTAATAATGTCATTGGCCTGAGCGCGGTTGACACCGTGCGCTATGACTATATTGATGGCGGTAGCGGCAGCGACACGCTGGTCATCAATGCCAGGCTGGGCCCTGGTGGTGGCACTTATTTCGTCAATGAAATCGGCGGTAACACCATGTTGCTGGGTTATCAGCATGCGGCTTACTGGGCTACCCATAATGTGGAAAGAATTCAATTCTCAGACTTTATCGTCAACACCACGGTGTACGACAATGCCCGCACCATCAAGACGGCAGAATTGAAATCGCTGGAAGAATTGTATGTCGCTTATTTCAACCGCGTACCGGATGCCGACGGCCTCGATTACTGGATCAACCAGTTCAAGGCAGGCATGAGTTTCAAGCAGATCGGTGATGCCTTCTTTATCGCGGCAGCGCAGTTCCCTGCACAAACTGGCTATAGCGCCGGACTAAGCAATACTGATTTTATCAATATCATTTACAAGAATGCCATGGGCAGGGCTGACGGTGCTGACGCTGCGGGTTTGAAATACTGGCTCAACGAGCTGGAATCTGGTGTACACAGCCGCGGTTCCATGGTTGGTGCCATACTGGCGGGCGCACGTGCCTTTACAGGAGATGCTACCTGGGGCTGGGTCGTCAATTTGCTTGATAATAAAATCAAGGTCGCCAACCAGTTCGCCGTTGAATGGGGCTTGAATTACCTGACGCCAGAAGCTTCGATTACGAATGGTATTGCGATAGCTTCAGCTGTCACGGCAACAGATACCGCAGCGGCCATCGCCCTGATCGGCATTACAGATGGACAAATACAATTTGTCTGAGTCTCGACATTCTTGATGCAACAAAAGAATAAGCCAGCATGAAGCTGGCTTATTTTTTACCTGAACTCTATATCAAACTGTACTAATTCAAGATGGCAGTCACCACACCGACCAGCTCCCAGCCCAGTATCAAATGCTGGTCAGCATCAAGGTGCACACCGTCATATTCGCTGGAAGTGACTACGCTGCCCGCATCAAAGAAGTGACAGCCTGCAGCGGCAGCAACTTCCTTATAGGCATCGGCCAGACCGGCAGACCTTTCTTCGCAGCCTGTGAACTTGGGAGCGATCGCCCCTCTGGGTATGCTGGGCGGAGGTGGCACGACGATGAGTATGGGCGGCACCTGCATGCCCGGCTCTATAGGCGCCTGGCGTATGGTATTGATAATCACAGCCAGACCCTGGGCCGATAACCAAGCGTCATTCTGGTGCATGGACTGGAAATCATTGATGCCCAGCATGACGATCACCAGTGACAGCGGGGTCAGGGTTTCTATGCGTTGCGCCAGGCCCTGGCTACCATTACGCCCGGGTTTGAACGGATCTTCCCAGACAGTGCGGCGACCATTGAGGCAGTCTTCCACCACACGCACATGATGATCGGCGCTATTGAGGCCTATCTCCAGCACGCCCGGCCAGCGTTCTTCAAAATTCAGGCGCTTGCGCGTCGTTGGGATCAGGCCCCAGGACAGGGAATCACCATAGACCAGTATGTGTCGCATGCTAGGCTCCAGCTTATGTTTGTAGTTGGCTCAGACTTTTTTCAGGTAACAGGCTTTCAGCATGAAATTGCCTGCATCCATTTTACAATCGACTTCATGGTCCCCACCGACCAGGCGTATGCTTTTGACCTTGGTGCCCATCTTCAGGGTGGTGGAAGAGCCCTTGACTTTCAAGTCCTTGATGATGACCACGGCATCACCATCTGCCAGCACATTGCCATTGGAATCCTTGACGATGCGCTCATCATTATCATCAGCGGCGCTGACTGCCTGCATGGGCCATTCATGGGCGCAATCAGCGCAGATGTAATTGTCACCGTCAGGATAAGTATTTTCCATGGAACAGACGGGACAGGCGGGGAATTGAGACATGCTGGACTTTCTTGATGCAAAAAGAAAGACAGTATAGCCGACCACCTGCCTGAAACTGGCAATACCCGAGTAGCTTAGTCAGCAGGCCCTGTGTCATTGACAGTTGCGACCAGTGGGATTTGCATGATGAAGCTGGCACCTGCCCCCTCTTCACTTTCTATGCGTATATCACCTCCCAGCAGGCTGGTGATGATGTTATAGACGATATTCATGCCCAGCCCGGTACCGCCCTGTCCCAGTTTGGTAGTGAAGAAGGGATCAAATACGCGGCCCAGATTTTCTGCAGGTATGCCGATACCATTATCGTCAAAACGCAGCTCTACCCTGTCCTGCCCTGGCAGGATGGCACTGATCCATATCTGGCCATCAGGCTTGCCTTCAAAAGCGTGCAGGATGGCATTGTCAATCAGATTACAGATCACCTGGTCCAGTGGGCCTGGGAAGCTGTCCAGCTCTATATGCTCAGGAATATCCACGCTGATCTGCAAGCCTGCCTGACGTATCTTGGCCATCATGGTGGCAATCACATCATGGCAAACCTTGTTGAGCTGAAAACGGCGGCGCTTGGAACTGGCCTGATCTACAGCCACTTGCTTGAAACTGGCCACCAGGTCAGCCGCATTGTTCAAGCCATGTTCTATGAGCTCACTGGCATGTTGTGCTGCCTGCAGGTAAGCTGCCAGATCCGAACGGAGGATATTGCCATCACTTATTTTCTGGGCGAACTCCCGGGTTCTCGCATGCAGGGTGCTGGCAGTCAGCAGGCTGTTACCGATAGGTGTATTGAGTTCATGCGCGACGCTGGCCACCAGTGCGCCCATGGCAGCCAGTTTTTCGCTGCGCATCAGATCATCCTGGGTATGGCGCAATTCAGTGGTACGTTCGGCGATATTCTGCTCTAGCAGGGCATTAGCCTTGGATAAGGCAGTCTGCACTTTCTTGAGCTCGGTGATATCAGTATAAGTAGTGACAAATCCTTGCAACTTGCCGTTTTCATGGATGGGCTTGCCCTGTACCAGATGAGTGTGGGCATTCGGGCGCGTTCGTTCAAATTCATGCGCCTGGAACTGCCTGGCCAGTTGCAGGCGGGTGGCGATGAGTTCTTCTATATCACCTTCGCCATATTCGCCGCGCTCGGCCATGATGCGCAATAAATCTTCAAAAGCCACTCCCTGATAGATGGTATCAGGATGGTAATCAAGTACATCGAGAAAACCCTGATTCCACAGGTAAAGCTTTAACTGCTCATCGAACACGCTCAATCCCTGAGGCATGTGGGCCAGCACGGCTTTCAGGAACAGGGATTGTTTGCGAAACTCGATTTCTATGCGGCGCTTGGCAGTCACATCCATGCAGGTGGTGACAAAACCGCCTCCCTCTACCGGCACCCCGCGCACTTCTATGATGCTGCCATCAGAACGCAAACGTTCGTAAGTATAAGGTGTGTCACTTTGTATGATGGCCATGAGCTTGGCCAGTTTTTCTTCATCGCTGGCGTTGCTGAATTCACCGTATTCACCACGTCTGATATTGGCTTCAAACACTTCTCGCGCAAGCGGTGGCTGCCCATCAAACAAGGCTGCGGGTAAATCCAGCATACGCAGGAGTTCAGAATTCCAGGCAACAACCCTGAGGTTTTCATCAATCAGGGAAACGCCACCGGGGAAATTTTCGAGCAGGACGCGCAGTTTTTCCCCCTTATGGTAAGCCGAGCGCTCAGCATATTGACAGGCTGTGATATCGCGTACAGTAACAATCAACATTTTTCTGGCACCGTCTTCAAGCAAGCCCAGGCTTACTTCAGAGGCAAACGAACTACCATCTGCGCGGCAGCAAGACCATTCAAAGCGCTGGGGCTGGCCTTGCATGGCCAGCCCCATGTGCATCTCAAATGTATGCTGCGCTTCTCGCTGGCTTGCGGAAGACAGTTGCATGAATGTGCTAGAAAGTATTTGCTCTTCCGACAAGCAAAACATGGTTGTGGCAGCGAGATTACTATCCCTGACGGCACCGTCTTCCAGCACCAGCACGGCATCCAGAGCCTGGTCTACCATGGCGCGGTATAGAGCAACTCCGGATACCTCAACTTTGCCTGACATGAATAGCCTTGAATAAGTTGAAACAGTACAGAAACAGATTTTTCCAGTATTCCTCAAACCCGTCCAGACTACAAGCGGCAAATATGCTTGCTACAAATTAATACTGTCAGCGGTTCAGGCCAGCCAGCAATTTTGTCATGTCCACCGCGTAAAATTGCCCAACCGGCTGATAAACCTGCTTGCAGGGCAAATCCATTTCCAGCCCCGACTCCATACTCAGCCTGACCTGTGAACGCAGCTTGCAGGCAGCCACAGCCGCCGCCAGGGTATCGGGATGATTATACAGAGGCAGGTTTTCTGCCTTGATGATATTCATACCATCCCTGAGCAGTTTACAACCCTTGACCTCGCCTAT
Source organism: Undibacterium pigrum (assembly GCF_003201815.1). Taxonomy (GTDB): domain Bacteria; phylum Pseudomonadota; class Gammaproteobacteria; order Burkholderiales; family Burkholderiaceae_D; genus Undibacterium; species Undibacterium pigrum. Next base: position 721,881 of record NZ_QJKB01000002.1, on the reverse strand, counting down.
GCCCAGTTTGTCTGTCTGTGGGTAGGTACTGCTGCTGCCACAGTCTTCTGTCATCACTCCCTGCATGAGCATGTTGATCATGGCATTTTTTTGCTGCAGGCTGGCAGCAATGGCATTGGCAAACCCGGTTTGTGCGAATAAGTCTGCCCAGACTGCCTGCATGCTTTCATCCTTGCCCAGCAGACGTGGTAACCATATAGCCTGACATGCCTGTTCCTGGCCGCATTCCAGGGCATAGGCAAAGTCTGGCGGTGACTGTGTCTTTGCCAGCCGCAATTGTTCATAAAAACCATCCAGACGTTCAAAGGGACTGGCCTTGCCCTTCCTCGCAGCAAGCCCATAAACATAGGCTGCCAGACCACAATGGTATTCTAGCCTGCCATTGCGTATCTGCCTTGCGCTCAACTTGCCCCAACTAGCATTGCGCACCCCTAGCAAACACTCACTCAGGGCCATGTCCAGGTCTTCAGCCGCCTGCTCCTTCGTCAACCATCCCTTTTGTAGCGCCATCAGCCAGCGCATGAATTCTGCCCCGCCTTCATGCATCAGGCGCGCATTAGCATAGGCATCAACCGCGTCCCGCATCTGGAAACGGTGGCTGAATTCATGTGACACAAACAAGGTCATCATGCGTTGTGTCCCTGCATCCGGCTGCGCTGGCCAGTTGAATAGTCCCAGGCGCAAGACATCACTGGCATCTCCGTCTGGTCTGGGGCCGCCTGGGCCGCTGACCCTGGCAGCAGCGATAACAGGCATCTCAAAAGTCGCTTTCGGCATGGCCCGGCGCAGGAATGCGATGCTGTCACCGGCCACCCTGCGTATGTTGCTGATATTGGCTTCCCCCAGTGCAGGATCAAAATAGCCAATGAAGTCGCCATCAGCCCTGAATACCTTTGGCATCAACAAAACCGACATATTTGCCGCTTTCTCCACAGCAGGCTGAGCATGCTCTGCAAGCACCTGTGCATGCATGGCAATGCCTGGTGCACTGAAGCTGTAACTGGACTTGCCGCAACTGTCATCGACAGCAAAATTGCTGGTGTGGACATACATTGCATCACCCACTGGAAAAGCCGCCGGATAACCCCAGATCCCATCCGTTGATGCCGGCACCTGAAAACGCCAGTGTGTACATGCAGCCTGCTGCCGACTCAATTGCTGTCCATCTGCCTTGCCGCAATCATCAAGTGCTAGCCAGGTGCTGCGCATTTTTGCCACATCGCTACCATTTTTCTTGAAGGTGACAGCATTACATGTCAGTGGCACCTGATAACTTACTTCCAGAGCCTTTGATGGCAGCAGCCTGATGTTGATATCGACATCTGCCCTGGTCATGCCAGCAAATGTCAAAAGGCAGCACGCAAAAAAATGGCCAGGTCTCATCGTCAATATTCCCCAGTGTTGTTTTTGTTTAGATTGGTCCGGTGTGCTCGAGCAGATAATATATCCCGTCTTCTCCCTGTCCCTGTTCGATCTGGTGCCAGCCCAGATGTTCATAAAAACCGAGCGCCACATGGTTTTTCGCCACGCATTTTAAACGCCAGGGAAAAGGGATGCAGGTTTGAAGGTGCTGTAACAATGCCTTGCCCAGTCCCCGCCCCTGCATATCAGGAGCTACATACAAGTGGTGGATATACGCCCCGGCTTCCTGTACAGCCAGAACAGCCCTGGCATTATCGTTGTCATCAACGGCAAGCCACACCGTCTCACCGCGACTGACCTGAGCAAAATCAGGAATGGTGTCTGCTGCACGTTGCTGCCATGCGGCCGTTATGACGCATTCGCGGTAGATAGCCTGCAAGGCATCAGCGTCCTGTTCACAGGCTTTGCGTATGATGGTCAAAGTAAAAAAATCAGGACTGCGCCGCAGCCTGGCTCAAAAATACTGTCAGGGTATCGCGAGGTGGTTGCGTTCCGATCTGGAACAGGATGCGGCCCACGGCACCGCGGTGATAATTGCCGTGCGTAACCACATGCAAGAGCATTTCACCGCGTGACATGCAGCCCGGCTTGCCATCGACAAAAGTGAAATGGATATCTTCGCCGAAGCTATCCTCTGTCTGGCTAGCGATGTAAGTCTGGTACCACAGGTCTGTTGTCTGCACAGCTTGCTGCAAATCTGCCAGCACGGGAGTCTCTTTGGTATTCAAAGATGTGTAAGCATGGCGCTGCCCTTGCAGGTTGGCTACAAAGATCTGATCAACGACATAGATATGATTGAGAATGCGGATAGCATCATGCAACTCACGTGCGTAAGTATCTCCAGACACACTGGTCATCAACTGATACAACTCAGCATTGGCCCAGGCCTTGTATTCAAACAAGCTCAATAAAAGTTTTTTGGTATGCATATAGTCTCTGAAAATACTTATTTATTTCTGACCTGCATTTGTCTGCATAGACAAACGAACAGATAACATCAGCAACATGCATTTTAGCTACTAATGCTTAATTTTGCAGGGCACTGGCGGCATGAAATAGTGCAGACGAAAAAAATGCCTGTCAGTTGAACAGGCATTTGATGGAAACTATTTACTTGCCTTCTGTTGAGGCCGTCAGCAAATGCAGGGGCCGCACTTCCTGGGAGCGTACTCTGACTTCGCTGATAGCAATGCCTCTGCCATCAAGGTAGACCTGATATTGAGAAATGCCATTATTCTGGCGCATGGTCATGCGGGTTTTTCCGTTGAACTGATAATCAACTCCAGAGCCGCCAGGCACAGCCGTGTATTTAATAGTCTTGCCATCTATGCCTGCATTGAAAGCAGCGGCGCCGCGCATCTTCAGCAAGACATCATATAAGCCATTGGCGTTTTTGGCCGCAAAATGCGCTACTTCGATTTCTACATCCTCGCCTTCGAGGAATTTTCCGTAAGGGTTAACAACGGCGGTTTGTGCCATGCTAAACCCTGCGATGGCGAATAGGAAAAACGCCGCTATTGATGATTTCAAGAATTTCAATTGTATGTACCTTTGCATGCATGAGAGTTGTATAAAATCCAGAAAAAACAGGCTCAGAAAATGCATCTGAAGCTGACATGTCTGGTACTTTTACATAAATAAAGCGGGATGTTTACAGCGGGTAAAAACACTTACACATTTTACAAATCAGGAGCCCGCGTAAGCCTTTTCGAGATCAGCAATAATGATTTTTTTCATCTGAAACATGGCCATCATGACTCTCCGCGCCTTGGCAGGGTCGGCATCACCGAGATAACGGATCAATGCTTGCGGTACGACTTGCCAGGACAGACCATATTTGTCAGTGAGCCAGGCACACTGGCTTTCCTGACCACCGCCAGCCAACAATTTGTCCCAGTAATAATCCACCTCTTCCTGCGTTTCACAATCGATGACGAAAGAAACGGCAGGAGTGAAGCTATATACAGGCCCACCATTCAGGGCGACGAATTCTTGCCCTGCCATGGTGAACTTGATGGTCAGTACCGTATCCTTGGGCAAGGGCGCACCTTCGCCATAGCGCACTACATCCAGGATTTTTGCATCCTTGAAGATGTCGAGGTAAAAATTGACTGCGTCTTCAGCCTGGTGATCAAACCAGAGGGTAGGGGTAATTTTTTGCATGATGCCGTCTCCATTTTAAATATAGATACAAGAGGATTTACAAGCTACAGCCAAAACTCAATTCTGCATTACTGCATTATTGATCAATGATGATCAAAGTACCCCTGCTGCCAGCCGCGACCGCATGCGGTGTATGGGCAGGCACCAGATATAGCTCACCCGCCTTGACGGCGACAATCTCACCGTGGATATCAAGATTCATTTGCCCGTCCAGCACCAGCAGCGCTTCAGTAAAATCATGGGTTTCATCGGGGTAGTCGCATTCATCCATGCGCAAGACCTTGACTTGCGCACCGCCTGCCTTGCCCAGTACTGTAGAACGCCAGGCGACTGGCAAAGCAGCAGCCTCGGAAATCAAATTCTTATGCAGCATCTAGTGCAAACCTCTCAATTATTGTCTTTTAAAGCCGGGTCCCAATGCTCTGCAATTTTCCCATTTTCTATACGGAACATGTCAAACCAGGTTGTCGTGTATTTCTTGCCCGCATCTTTCGGGTCAGGCACGGTGCTGACAAAACTGAGGATCACTTTATCACCTTCAGCAGTAATCGCCACCAGCGGTGCCTTGACCTTTGCCTGTATATCTTTTGGTTTGACGAATTTGCTGAAAAGCTCAGTAAAAGCCGCACGCCCGGTCGCTACATTGGGATTATGCTGCATATAGGATTCCGCCAGATATTTATCTGCCCTCTCCATATGCCCACCTTCAAACACTTCACGCCAAAAGTCATATACCAGCCGCTTGTTGGCAGCCAGCCGCGCATCCGTACTGGCCAGCATGGCTTCATGATCAGGATTGGCTTGCACAGGCAGTTGCGCGTGAGCAAGCAAGGGCAGGCCCAGGCAGGACACCAGGGCGAGACGGCGAAAAGATATCAACATGTATGCTCCTATAGGAAAAAATATACTGCTAAGCACTCCTGCCAGGCTGAAGATTACTTACCAGCATCACCCTTGGCAGGCTTGGCAGCAGCCCCACCAGTTTGGACCTCAACTATCGCCCTTTGTTCATCCGCCTTTTGCTGCATCAACTGCGCCGCCTCTTTCGCCTTATCCATCTGCGCTTTCTGCTCGGAAAGAAAATTAGCCGAAGCAGAAGCACTGGCATCCACCTTGGGCTCAGGTGGTTTGTTGCAGGCGCTAAGAACAAACAGACAAGACAATCCTGCTAAGGCTTTCGCTATATTGCGCAATTTAATTGGCATGATAAGACTCCATCTCGTGGCCAGGCTAATAAGGCCTGGTAAATAGCAATTACAAACTCAAGCTCAGCAAATAAGCATCCCTGCTTCTACCGTATCGTCGGGGAAAAGAGGGAACATTAAATCCTGTTTGGGACAAATTTCCTCACCATTGCGTCTGATATGAATATCGACAAGCATAAATTCGGAAGATTGTCGATTTTGGAAGTACTTGAAATACTTGAGAGCATCGTCCGGAATAACGTAAATTCCCTTTTTATTTTCAAGGTCGATAACAAGTTCTCCCAACGTACTTCCGATTAAGTCGAGCCCAGGATTTTCAATAAGCTCTTTCAAATCCGGCATTTCAAATTGAGGGAAATCGTGGGAAAAAAATCTTGGCATAAGTATATTGCAACTGATAATTTGATGCTTTCAAAGCAGAATGCACAAATTATCAGATCAACAAACAATACACAATGTTTTCCCGATAAAAGTCTAGCCGTGCTTAAAACAAAAATCCCGGAACAAGTCCGGGATTTAAAAAAAAACTGCAATTGACGGGTTTTACAAAGGCGCGCGCAGCGCCGCCAACAAACCGTATCCGTGGCACGCTGAGAAATTCATTCAGCGGGATGCAGTACAAGGCGCAAAGCACAGCAATACGTCGGTATTGCGAGCATTTGCAACGCAGTAATGCGCCCGCTTAATGGATTTATCAGCGTGACATCACATGTTGCGTCGATATTGTCCCCCTACCTCAAAAAGCGCAGTAGTAATCTGCCCCAACGAACAAACCCGCGCCGCATCCATCAACCTGGCAAACACATTTTCATTATTGATCGCCGCCTGCTGCAAGGCTGCCAGCGCCTTCGGTGCCACGTCCACATGACGGCCATGAAAATCCGCCAGGCGTTGCAACTGCGATTGCTTTTCTTCTTCAGTAGAACGCGCCAGTTCTATCTTTTGCGGCGTGTCATTGGCTTTAGGATTGCGGAAGGTATTCACACCGATGATGGGCAGAGTGCCATCATGTTTCAGGTGTTCATAGTGCATGGATTCTTCCTGTATCTTGCCGCGCTGATAGCCGGTTTCCATGGCACCCAGTACACCACCACGTTCAGCGATGCGTTCAAACTCTTGCATAACGGCTTCTTCTACCATGTCGGTCAATTCTTCGATGATGAAGCTGCCCTGGATAGGGTTCTCGTTTTTCGCCAGGCCCCATTCACGGTTGATGATGAGCTGGATAGCCAAAGCACGGCGTACGGATTCATCAGTAGGCGTGGTGATGGCCTCATCATAGGCATTGGTGTGCAGGCTGTTGCAGTTGTCGTAGATCGCAATCAGGGCTTGCAGCGTGGTGCGGATATCGTTGAAATCGATCTCTTGCGCATGCAGGGAACGGCCGCTGGTCTGGATATGGTATTTCAGTTTCTGGCTGCGATCATTCGCACCATATTTGTCACGCATCGCCACTGCCCAGATACGGCGGGCCACGCGGCCCAGTACTGTGTATTCAGGGTCCATGCCATTGCTGAAGAAGAAAGACAGGTTGGCCGCAAAATCATCAATGTGCATGCCTCGTGCCAGATAGGCTTCGACAAATGTGAAACCATTTGACAGTGTGAAGGCCAGTTGAGAAATCGGGTTCGCACCTGCTTCAGCAATATGGTAACCAGAGATGGAAACTGAATAGAAATTGCGCACCTGATGATGGACGAAATATTCCTGTATATCGCCCATGACCTTCAGCGAGAATTCTGTCGAGAAGATGCAGGTGTTTTGCCCCTGATCTTCTTTCAGGATATCTGCCTGCACCGTGCCACGTACATTTTGCAATACCCAGGCGCGTATCTTGGCGGATTCATCGGCAGTCGGTTCGCGTTTGTTATCGACGCGGAATTTTTCCATCTGCTGATCGATTGCGGTGTTCATGAAGAAAGCCAGTATCGTCGGTGCCGGGCCATTGATGGTCATGGATACCGATGTGGCGGGATCACACAAATCAAAGCCATCATACAAGACCTTCATGTCTTCCAGCGTCGCGACTGAAACGCCGGAATTGCCGACCTTGCCGTAGATGTCCGGACGTATGGCCGGGTCTGCACCATACAGCGTCACCGAGTCAAAGGCAGTCGACAGGCGCTTGGCATCCATGCCTTGCGACACCAGCTTGAAGCGGCGGTTGGTACGGAAAGGATCACCTTCACCGGCAAACATGCGGGTAGGATCTTCACCTTCGCGTTTGAAGGCGAATACACCGGCAGTGAAAGGGAAAGAACCGGGAACGTTTTCCAGCATCAGCCAGCGCAGGATTTCACCGTGATCGACAAAGCGCGGTAAAGCCACCTTGCGTATCTTGGTGCCAGACAGGGATTGCTGTACCAGACGGGTGCGTATCTCTTTGTCTCGGATTTTGACGACATATTCATCACCGGCATAGGCAGCCTGCATGTCTGGCCACATGCTGATGAGTTTTTTGGATTCGCCATCCAAACGGTTTTCGCGCTCGGTAATCAGGTCATCAAAATCCGCAGACTTGCCTGCCACTGACAGCATGCGCTTGGTCTCTTGCAGTTGCTGGCGTTCACGGGCAATCAAGACCTGCTTGCCGGTGTTCTTGTGATAGGCGCGTACCGTATCAGCAATCTCAGCCAAGTAACGGCTGCGTGCCGGTGGCACAATCACGTTTTTGGCGCTGGAATATTTGACGCTGATGGCTGCCAGCTTGCTGGGCTTGGCCAGCAAACCGCGTTGCACCAGTGCTGGCAAAATGCCTTGGTACAGCGCAGTCACGCCATCATCATTGAAGCGTGAAGCCTGCGTGCCATAGACTGGCATTTCATCTGGCTTCTGAGTCCACAATTCACGATTTCGCTGGTATTGTTTGGCGACATCGCGCAGGGCATCCTGTGCACCTTTGCGGTCAAATTTATTGATGGCGACAAAATCGGCAAAATCGAGCATGTCGATTTTTTCCAGCTGTGATGCAGCACCAAATTCTGGTGTCATGACATACATCGAGACATCAACATGCGGCACAATCGCCGCATCACCCTGGCCTATGCCAGAAGTCTCGACGATGACCAGGTCAAAACCGGCGACCTTGCAGGCAGCAATCACATCTGGCAAGGCTTGTGAAATTTCTGAGCCCGCTTCACGGGTTGCCAGCGAACGCATGAAAACCTTGAGCTTGCCCTTCCAGGGGTTGATGGCATTCATGCGTATGCGGTCACCCAGCAAGGCACCGCCAGATTTGCGGCGTGAAGGATCGATGGAGATCAGGGCGATGTTCAGGTGATCATCCTGGTCCAGGCGTATACGACGTATGAGTTCATCTGTCAGTGACGATTTACCGGCACCACCAGTACCCGTAATACCCAGGGTAGGTGCCTTGCTGACTTTTGCTGCATCCATCAATTGCGTGCGCAATTCTGGCGCTACCTTATCGTTTTCCAGCGCGGTAATCAATTGTGCCAGCGGGCGGTGTTTGTCGGCGATATCGCCTTGCTGCAATACTGCCAGCGTTGTCGGTGCGTAGCCGGACAGATCGCTGTCGCAAGCCTGTATCATCGACAAAATCATGCCCACCAGGCCCATGCGCTGGCCATCTTCAGGGCTGAAAATACGGGTCACGCCATAGGCATGCAGATCGGCGATTTCTTCCGGCACGATGACACCACCGCCACCGCCAAATACCTTGATATGCGCACCACCGCGTTGCTTGAGCAGGTCTATCATGTATTTGAAGTATTCAACATGACCACCCTGGTAACTGGAAATGGCGATGCCCTGGGCATCTTCCTGCAGGGCGGCAGTGACGATTTCTTCTACCGAACGGTTATGGCCCAGATGGATCACCTCAGCACCATTTGCCATCAAAATGCGGCGCATGATATTGATCGAGGCATCATGGCCATCGAACAGGGAAGCGGCGGTAACAAAGCGCACTTTGTTGGCAGGTTTGTATTCAGTCAGGTTCTGGGCAACGGACAGGTCAGTCATGTCTTCCTCATCGGTCTTGTTTTATCACAGTGATTATTGCTTTTTGGCAATAATCACTGTGTTTGGGTTAGGCTAAGTTATATGACGTTAACGTAAACGTCAATTAAAAATTGAAATCATAGTTTTCATGCAATTCTTCAATTGCATGCATTCACTCATATTATTTTATTGACAATTCTTGCATTAAGTATCCCGCTTGAATATTCTGCTTAATTGCACCATTCACTTGCGCAATTGCAATTCACGCCCTGACAATTGGTATTCCTTGCGTCTGTCACCTGTTTCGGTGACAAGCACCACACTCAAGTCCTTGCAGCTAGCATGAGCACCCGCTATGCGTACTACCCCATTCCATGCGCGCACATCAAACAGACTGGAAGCACCATGACCTGCACTGGCATGCAAGACCGCAGTGCCAGAACTCGGGCTGATAATTTCCACACTCCAGTCTTTAGGGATGCCAGTCAGGCCCCAGAATTCTCCGCAGGCTTGCGTCAGTTTGAATTCAGTAAGCCGTTCGCCATCTTCCCCAGCCAGCGCCAGCCGGGGTAAGTAGAGGCGCAAAATTGAGGCTGGTGCAGCATCGGCAGTTGCCATGCACAGGCCAGATGCGGCTATTGATATCAACAAGAGTTTTTTGAACATACGGAACAGGATAAAGTTTTAGTCAGCTTGTTCTGCAACATTCAGCCAGGCTCACTTTTGTGAAAGTGAGCCTGGCCTGATCATCGTTCACGCTACGCGCGACACTTCCTTGATCACTGTTGTATTTTGAGGCTTCAGCAAAACTGCTTTCTCTGCATGATACGCCTGCATGGCCTTTTCCTTCACATGACCATACCCGCGTATCTTTTCAGGCAGGCTTGCGAGAGCAATGGCTTGCTCCAGATTATCCGCATTCAAACCAGCAGCGAGTTTTTCCATCAGCGCAGTGTATTCAACAACGAGCGCACGCTCGGCCTTGCGTTCTTCGGTCTTGCCAAAGATATCCAGTGCCGTACCACGCAAGCCATTGAGTTTGGCCAGCAGCTTGAATGCCTGCCAGACCCAGGAGCCGTATTGCGCCTTGACCAGATGACCCTGTCCATCTTTTTTTGAGAAGATAGGCGGAGCCAGATTGAATTTCAGGCTGAAGTCGCCTTCAAACTGTTGCTTCAGTTTTGCGGTGAAATCGCCATTGGTATATAGACGTGCAACTTCATATTCATCCTTGTAGGCCATGAGTTTGAAGGCGTATTTGGCAACTGCCATGCTGAACTTGTTACCGGCATTCAATGCAGATTCCGCTTTGCGCACTTTATCGACGAGATCAGCATATTGCTGGGCATAGGCGGCGTTCTGGTAATCCGTCAATACCGCGATGCGGCGCTTGACGAGGGCGTCCAGGCTTTGCGGCATCTGGATGACGACAGGCTGGCCAGGGATGGCGATTTTTTCCACGCGGGCAAAATCCACCGCTGCACGGCGGCCCCAGAGAAAGGCTTTCTTGTTGGCCTCTATCGCCACACCATTCAGTTCTATTGCTCGCAGCAAAGCCGTTTCAGATACGGGTATCGCACCCTTCTGGTAGGCAAAACCCAGCATGAACAAATTGGTGGCGATGGAGTCGCCCATCAGGGCGGTTGCCAGTTTGGTGGCATTGATGAAATCAACATTGCCACCGACTGATTCAGAAATCAGGTGTTCAACTGACTCCAGCGGGAATTGCCAGTCAGGATTTTTGGCAAACGGACCGGTCGGTTGTTCATGGGTATTGATGACGGCACGAGTGCGGCCTGCACGCATTTTGGAAATCGCGTCATGTGCGCCAGCAGTCAGGATATCGCAGCCCAGGATCAGGTCAGCTTCACCCGTCGCTATACGCTGTGCACGTAATTTGCCAGCCTGGTTGACGATGCGTATGTGCGAAGTCACCGAGCCATTTTTTTGCGACATGCCTGTCATGTCGAGTACCGATGCGCCCTTGCCTTCAAGATGTGCGGCCATGCCCAGCAGGGCACCAACGGTGATGACACCCGTACCGCCTATGCCGTTCAGCAGGATATTGTAAGAGCTTTCACAGGCTGGCAATTGTGGTTCTGGCAGAGCACCAAAATCATCCGTCTTTGCCGTGCCGGTTTTGGACTTGACCAGCTTGCCGCCTTCTACGGTCACAAAGCTAGGGCAAAAGCCCTTGACGCAGGAATAATCCTTGTTGCAAGACGATTGATCTATGCTGCGCTTGCGGCCAAATTCTGTCTCCACCGGCATGATGGACGTACAGTTGGATTGCACACCGCAGTCGCCACAACCTTCGCAGACTGCTTCATTGATGAACATGCGCTGGTTGGGGTCAGGGAATTCGCCTTTTTTGCGACGACGGCGTTTCTCGGCGGCACAGGTCTGGTCGTAAATGAGTACGGTCGCACCGGGGATATCGCGCAATTCACGTTGCACGGCATCCATGTCCTTGCGGTCATGCAGAGTTAAAAAGCTGGGCAGGTTGGAACGGTCTGTGTAGCGCGACAAATCCTCAGTCACCAGGGCGATGCGCTTGACGCCTTCTGCGGCCATCTGTTGCGCCATCATCGGTACGCTGATAATGCCATCGACCGGTTGCCCACCCGTCATCGCTACCGCGTCGTTATACAAAATCTTGTAGGTGATATTAACCTTGGCAGCGACTGCTGCGCGTATTGCCAGATAACCGGAATGGAAATAAGTACCATCACCAAGATTCTGGAATACATGCGGCAAGGTCGAAAATGCGGCCTGTCCTATCCACGGCGCACCTTCGCCGCCCATATGGGTAGTCAGTTTATTGAATTCAGGATAAATCGCGGTTGCCATGACATGGCAACCTATGCCTGCCAGCGCCAGGCTGCCTTCCGGCACCTTGGTCGAAGTATTGTGCGGGCAGCCTGAGCAATAATAAGCTGGGCGTGCCGGTGTATTGACCTGCTTGCTGAGCACGACATCCTTGGCTTCCAAAAATGCCAGGCGCGCCTTGATGAGATCGCTGGTATGGAAGCGTGCGATGCGTGAAGAAATCACGCGGGCAATTTGTGCCACTGAAAAATCAGCCTTGGAAGTCAGCAGCCATTCACCGCGAGGATGTACCCATTCGCCTTTTTCATCAAACTTGCCGATGACGCGCGGGCGCACATCGTCGCGCCAGTTATATAGTTGTTCCTTGAGCTGGTACTCAACCATTTGGCGTTTTTCTTCAACCACCAGGATTTCATCGAGACCCTGGGCGAATTCGCGCACGCCATCCGGTTCCAGCGGCCATGGCATGGATACCTTGAACAGGCGTATGCCTATCTCGGCAGCGAATTTTTCATCGATGCCCAGTTCTTCCAGCGCTTCCAGCACATCGAGGTAAGACTTGCCAGAGGCGACGATGCCCAGACGTGCAGTCGGGCTGTCTATGGTGACATGATTGAGTTTGTTGATACGGGCATAGGCCAGGGCCGCATAGATTTTGTAATCCTGCATCAGGGCTTCCTGCTTGCGTGCCTGTATGCCCAGGGTATCAAGCGACAGGCGCGTATTCAGGCCACCTTCAGGCATGACAAAATCTTGCGGTATCTTGATTTGCAGGCGGAAAGGGTCGGCATCGACCGAGGAAGTGGATTCCACCGTATCCGCCAGCGCCTTGAAGCCCACTGCGCAGCCAGAGAAGCGCGACATGGCCCAGGCATGCAGGCCCAAGTCCAGGTATTCCTGCACATTGCTGGGGTAGAGCATGGGTATCATGCAGGCCGAAAAAATATGGTCAGACTGATGCGGCAGTGTTGATGAATAAGCGCCATGGTCATCACCGGCCACCAGCAGGACGCCACCGTGTTTCGATGTGCCCGCATGGTTCATGTGCTTGAATACGTCAGCACTACGGTCCACGCCAGGGCCTTTGCCATACCACATGCCAAATACACCATCGTATTTGGCAGGGCCTATCAGGTCTACTGTTTGCGAGCCCCATACTGCAGTCGCTGCCAGGTCTTCATTGACACCGGGCACGAACTGCACATGGTTTTGCTCCAGCAGCTTTTTGGTTTTCCACAATGTTTCATCCAGGCCACCCAGCGGGGAACCACGATAGCCGGAAATAAATCCCGCCGTATTCAAGCCCGCAGCCAGGTCACGCTGGCGCTGCATCATGGGCAGCCTTACCAGGGCTTGTATGCCTGACAAAAAGATCGTGCCGCTGTTCGACGTATATTTATCGTCGAGTTGCACATCATTCAATTGCGGGGGGCTGGTGATCTGGCTGGCTTCGAGCGCATCCTGGACGGGCTCGGTGTGAACTTCTTTGGCAGAAGACGACGGGGATGGCAGGGACGAGAGTCCAGCAGACTCCAGGGTGGTGTCGGATGACATAAGGTGGCTCCAAAATTTGTGATTTAGATCGCAAAGAGCATGCGTTGTATCCGGTAAGACACAATTTTGCTCGGAGCCTATAGCGAGGTATCAGAGATAGGCTCTCGTTGCGTTGGTAGTGATAACTACCATTTTATTCGAATTCGACACAAAATTCGATATCAAGACGCTATCTGTATCACATCTGCCAACGTCAGATATGCTACGGGGTGATTACGCGATGCTTGACACCACTCTGGTCGAATCAAAGAGACATCAAAAGAAGCTTTCGAAATTTCGCTGCAGCGCTTCTTCGACTTCCTTTGAAATCTGCTGTGTTCACAGTGTAGGTGGAATACGCGTTGATGGAAAATATGGAATTAAAATAGGGGTATCACAAAAAATGATAGCCATGCAATTCAAGTTCAACTTGTTCTATGAATAAGTAGCTCACAGGCTCAGCAAGACTTTTTCCAAACAGCACGAAGGCCCAACGCGAAAAATATACCTATCGCAAGCCAGATCACGGAAGCGACTATCTCAAAAGTATCCAGACGCTTTAACCAGGCTGAGTTAATCAAGATCAAAGGAAAAAAGATCAGGCCGCGCACTATGCAAATAAAGGCCACCACCAACAAACCTGTGCGCAGCAATGGCAGGCGGCGCAGATATCCTGCGGCGGAAAATGCGTACAGGCTGCACAGCCACATCAGGGCTGTTATGAATAAAGTACTCACCGAGGCAAGCCAGGTGCCCAGGCGCGCTGACTCTACCACTGAGGGCGGCGCATGGAAAAAATAAATCCAGTCTGCGCCGCCTATCAGGGCAATGACATGCAACAAGCCACCAAGAAAGGCAGAGATGCCTGCCAGTGTCGCCCAGATTTCTTTTTTAACAGCAGTCATTTTCCCAGCCGCCAGTATGCAAATAATGAGCGTGCATTATTATTCATCCAGGCAGTGTTTGCAAAAAACATAGGAAAAAAGTACAGGCAAAAAAATGGGAGCATGAAGCTCCCGAATTTCCGCGCAAGGAAAAAACTATTCAGCTTTGTTTGAGTACATACCCGCATAACGTATGCCGAAATACAGGATGAAGGTATAGCAGGCTGCAGGCACATAGAAGGAAAGATTCAGGCCGAGGGTATCCGCCAGATAACCCTGCAGGAAAGGCACCAGCGCACCACCAACTATCGCCATACACAAGATGCCCGAACCCTGACCAGTAAATTTGCCGAGCTTGTTCAATGCCATGCTGAAGATAGTGGGGAACATGATGGAATTACACAGGCCCACTGCCAGTATGGCCCACATCGCCAGAGAACCATGGCTGTAGATGGCAGTCAAAATCAGGGCTATGGCGGCAGCAGAATTAAACGCCAGAGTCTTGCCCGGGCTAAACTTGCGCATGACAGCAAAACCTATGAAGCGACCTACCATCGCACCACCCCAATAAAAACTCACATAATGAGCAGCCACGGCAGGCGTCAACCCACCAATATGTGACTCACCCAGGAAACTAATGAGAAAGCTGCCTATGCTGACCTCACCTCCAACGTACAGGAAAATACCTATCGCACCCAGCACCAGATGCGTATGCGATAGCACCGATGCTTTGCCGCTGCTGACACCTGTGTCAGCTTCTTCTGTGTGGCTGATTTTGGGCAGACGCGCAAAGGCAAATAAGATCGCCAGCAAGAGCAAAGCAGCCGCCAGCATCAGATAAGGCATTTGCACAGCAGCACCAGCACTGCTGCGATAAGCAGTTTGCTCTGCTGCTGGCAGTGCATTGATTTCCACGGCTGTGAGAGCAGCGCCAGACAAGATAAGTATGCCGCCGAAAATCGGCGCTACTGTCGTCCCCAAAGAATTGAAAGCCTGTGTCAGCGTCAGGCGACTGGATGCAGTTCTTGCATCGCCCAGCACGGTCACATAAGGATTGGCTGCCACCTGCAAGATCGTGATGCCGGAGGCCAGCACAAAAAACGCCAGCAGAAATAAGGCATAACTGCCCATGGAAGCAGGATAAAACAGGGCACAACCACCCGCGGCAATGACCAGGCCAGTGACAGCACCGCTCTGATAACCGATTTTTTTGATCAGCATGCCAGCCGGTAAAGAGACGATGAAATAAGCACCAAAGAAACAGAATTGCACCAACGTCGCTTGCAGATAACTGAGGGTGTAGATCGATTTCAGATGCGGTATCAGGACATCATTGAGTGAAGTCAGCAAGCCCCACATGAAAAACAGTATGGTCACAATGACGAGAGAACTGGTCTGACTCCTGGCTTGCTGACCAGGTGAAGTTGTAGTTGTAGCTGTGGCTGTGACGGGTAAGGAATTTTCCATCAATGTCTCCTGTTATATGTTTACTTTTTCTTGTTCAAGATGCCGGGCCAGCATGGCTGAAACACCCAGGAAGGCGGGATATTCTTCGGTAATCAGATAAGTCGGTATTTGCGCAAGGTAGTTGCCCAGTCTGCCTTTGGCAACGAAGCGTTCACGGAAAGCAGATGCGGCAAACAAGGGGCCCAGCCTGGGGACTATGCCACCACCTATATACATGCCGCCCGTTGCACCCAGAGTCAGGGCGACATTGCCTGCCATGCTGCCTAGCATGGCACAGAAGTGCTCTACGGTACGCAGGCATGCGCTGCAACTACCATCCAGCGCCTTGTGCGTGATCTCGGCAGCATTCAGGGTCTCGCCGGAAATGGCATTACAAATCAGCTCCAGGCCCTTGCCGGACAAGAGGCGCTCAGCCGACACATGTTCATACTGCTGCCACAGGCTTTGCAATATCTTTACTTCTTCATCATTGGCAGGTGCAAAACTGGCATGCCCGCCTTCACTGGCCAGCGGCGCCCATGAGTTGCCTGCCGGGATGATGCCTGATACACCCAGGCCAGTACCGGCACCAATAAGACCTATGGTGCGGCCAGGCTGCTCCACGCCCCCACCTATTTGCTGGCGCTGGCTGGCATCGAGATAAGGCAGGGCCATGGCAAGTGCAGTAAAGTCATTCATGACCAGCAGGGTGCTGAAGTCCAGTTGCTGGCGCACGGCAGCAATAGAAAAGCTCCAGTGATGATTGGTCATGCTGATGCTGTCGCCATCGACAGGGTTGGCGATGGCAATCGCTGCATGCCTGATGTGCAGCTCAGCCTTGTCCGACGCCTGTTGAAGTTCAGGGCTGGCAAGATAGCTTTGCATGGCATCAGATAAGCTGGGGAAGTCAGCACAGGCCAGCACCCTGACTGCGGCAAACTGGCGCTCTGCCGTCTCCAGCGCGAAACGGGCATTGGTGCCGCCTATGTCAGCCAGCAAGCGTGGATAAGTCGGCCTGGTGTTTTGACTGAGCATCATTTCAACTCTGCGCAAGGCACAGCATCCGGGTCTTTGGCTGCACCACCTGTAATTTGTATATTGGTGAAGGCAGCACTAAATGTCGATGTGGTAGTGATGCTGAATGGAATATCAACATGCTGCAATTTCACACCTTTGGCAACAAAGCAGGACAGCGGTATCTTGATTGTCTGTTTTTCTTTTTTCCCAGCCAGGCGCTTGAAGGCTTCTGTCACATCCAGAGTAGCCGCACAGTTATTCCCGCAATGCATGGAAAGAGTGACGGCTGCAGCCGGAGCAGTGGCAACGATGGTATCGAAAGTCAGCGCCCCATCCTTGCTGGCAAAAGCGGGGATGGCCCTGGCTTGAGCAGCACGCGCTTCCACCCTCGCTGCGCCACTCCAAGTGACAAGCTTGGCGTCTTGCTGGCTATTCACTTGCGAAGTTTGCACGCTGATACCGGGCATATTCAATACGCGGTTCAGGTCTGCACCAACTGCCTGCTGTTCATTGCCACTGACAACATACAGCGGATAAGTTGCACGATCAGCCTGGTTGAAGACTGGATAAGCGTTGGTTACGCCGCAGCCACCGGAAGGATATTTGCTGTCGAGTTTTCCTAATTTTGTCTTGCTGGAATAGTTCAAGCCATAACCGAGTTTGAAAAGAGGTGAGTAGTTAGTCTCATCAAAATTCAAGCTGGTCTGGCAAACAGATTTGGGCCAGGAGAATGACAGTGTGCCCTTGAAATCATGTGCCAGCTTGCCATCGGCACTGCGGAATAAAACATCGGCCACGCCCTTGCCTTCTGATCCCGGCAACCAGGCAGCGACAAAGCTGTCAGATAAATTGAGCAGGTCATTTACGTATAACGGGCGACCAGAAACAAACAAGGTCACTACTGGCTTGCCCTTGCCGGATACTGCCTGCAAGACTGCCAGGTCTTCTGGATAACGGCCTGTATGACGCAATGTCCCAGCCGGGCCTATATCGCCATACATTTCTGCATACGGTGTTTCGCCGATGACGGCAATCACGGCATCAAAGCGGCTGACATCCACTCCCTTGCCATCTGCGCTAAATTCCACGTTAGCCTCACCTACAGCTGCCTTGATGCCTGTCAATATGGAATCAGCGTTCGGAAAGTCTGCATTTTTATTGTCCGTACCCTGCCAGGTCAATGACCAGCCGCCGGTCTGGTTGGAGATATCGTCAGCAGTCTTGCCAACCACCAGGATTTTTTTATTGCGTGCCAGTGGCAGTGTCGCGCCATCATTCTTCAACAAGACCAGCGATTCGCGCACGGCCTGTCTGGCCAGCTCGCGGTCTTGCAAGGCCTCGGGCTTGCCTGCATGGACATTGTCAGAAGGTTTTTTACCGAACAGGCCCGCACGCAATTTGACACGTATGATGCGCGTCACTGCATCATCTATCCTGCTCATGGGTATTTCGCCAGACTTGACCTGGGCTATGGTGTTGCTGATAAATGCCTTCCAGGCATCCGGCACCATGACCATGTCTATACCGGCATTGATCGCTTGTGCACAGCTATCATTGCGGCAACCTGGCACTTCGCCTATGCCATCCCAGTCAGTCACCACAAAACCATCGAAGCCCATTTTTGTTTTCAATACATCAGTCAGCAATGCCTTGCTGCCATGCATCTTGCCGTAGTCAGCACCTGAGGCTTTATCATTCCAGCTATTGTAGGATGCCATGACGGTTTGTGCGCCTGCTGCAAGGGCAGTCATATAGCCTTGCCCATGGGTATTGAGCATCTGCGCATTGGTGGACAAATTCACACCCCTGTCCTTGCCCTGATCCGTACCGCCATCACCCATGAAATGCTTGGCGGTGGCGATTACATTGCCATCATCCATGAAAGCACCTTGCAGGCCTTTGACATACTCGCCCGCATACTGGCGTACCAGTGCACCGTCTTCAGAAAAACTTTCATAAGTGCGGCCCCATCTGTCGTCACGCACCACTGCCAGCGTAGGGCCAAATACCCAGGCGATGCCAGTGGCACGCACAGACTTGCCCATGGAACGACCTATCTGTGCAGCCAGTTGCGGGTTATGGGCAGCGCCCAGACCGATATTGTGCGGGAACAGAGTCGCGCCATAGACATTGCTATTGCCATGTATCGCATCGATGCCCCAGACCACAGGCACTTTGACAGCCATGTCAGTTGCCATCGACGCTTCATAATATTTGTCAGCCAACGCGACCCAGTCAGCCGCTGTGCCATGTTTGTTATTGCGGTCTGGCCAGCTGCCGCCACCATTCAATACTGAGCCCAGGTAATAGCGGCGCACATCATCCGGCGTAATCGATTTGATTTCCGGTTGCGTCATCTGGCCTATTTTTTGTTCCAGCGTCATGCCTGCGACGATGGCCGCGGCCTTTGCCTCGATAGCCGGGTCTTTGCTGATGACGCTCTGGACAGCAGGCCAGGCAGCGAGATTTTTGTCCGGCATCTTCCCCGGTCCGTACTGGTTTGTGATATCTGCCGCAGCGACATGGCCTGCTCCGCAGACCAGCAAGATGGCAGAACTGAGATGTATGGTCTTGTGCTTCAAATTCATCATGGTGTGCTCTTTATTATGGAAGGAATCTGTTGATCCGCTTTTGTCTCTTTATTGATGATGTCCAGCTTTTACTTCTTTATCCTGCGTTCAGGTTTTTCTTTTATATACGCGCACATAATCCACCAGCATCTGTTGCGGGAACCTGGTGCTGGCATCCGGCGCGCCCGGCCAGTCACCGCCTATGGCAAGATTCAGGATAATGAAAAATCCGTGATCGAATACCCACTTGCCAGGTACTGTTGCAGGGCTGGCCTGATGATACAACTGACCATCGAGATACCAGCGTATCTGCGTCGCATCCCACTCGACGGAATAAATGTGAAAATCATCAGCCAGTTTGCCCTGTGCGATTTTTTTCAAACCGCCAAAACCGGTAGCGCCATAATAGCCTGGCCCATGCAGGGTGGCATAGCTGGTTGCGGGCTCCTTGCCTATGTTTTCCATAATGTCGATTTCGCCGCGCTCTGGCCAACCAGCTGTCGCAGACTCTGCTCCCAGCAGCCAGAATGCAGGCCAGATACCCTGGCCTGCCGGTATCTTGATACGTGCCTCGAAACGGCCATAAGTAAATTCACGCAAACCAGCGGTCTTGATGCGTGCTGAGGTATAGTCACTGCCACCAAATTTTTCTTGCCTGGCTTCAATGACCAGCATGCCATTTTCCAGTCTGAGGTTTTCCTGGCGGCCTGTATAATTTTCAAGCTCATGGTTACCCCAGCCATGGCCGCCAGTTTCTATCTGCCAGCTTTGCAAATCCAGTTTATCGGCAGCAAATTCATCAGCCCAGACCAGCTCCCAGCCTTGCTGCAAACTGGGTGTGACTTGCGTTTGAACAAGGTTGTTGCTGCCACCACAAGCGGTGAGCAATAACAAACTCAAGTACGTCAAACATGCGTGCAAGGAAATTTGTTTTTTCATGCTGTCTGCTTTTCAAGATAAGAAACCTGATGGATGCGATTGCCTCCATCAGGCCATCACTTGCTTAATAACTGGCACCGACCTTGATACCAAAAGAACGCTGGTCTATATAACTGGCCCCCATCTTGCCACCGCCTGCATTCCAGCCATTGGTTTTGGCCTTGGCATCGGTGAAGTTACGTACATAGGCTTCGATAAACCATTTGTCATTTGGTGCCACCAGTTTGAGTGACACATCGCCCTTGGCATAGGCTTTTTGTGTCAGACCGATATGGGCATTTTCAAAATTGCGCAAGTCAAAGTAAACCTTGTCTTGCCAGCGCATGCCTATCCATGGTGTCAGAGTGTAGCCGTTATCAAGCGCAAACTCTTGTGAGAAGTTCATGCCAAAGGTGAACTTGGGTGCATTCGGCATTTGATTGCCTTCGAGGTTGTAGGCACGGCGGCCACGCAACCTGTCATCAGTACCCAGATAAACTGCCGGGCAGGGAATTGCACCAAATTCTGCACGCTGGTCACAGGCGTAACCATCATCATAAGAATCATAATCATGGATCACGCTTTTCAGGTAACTGAAGAAGCCACCCAGTTTGGCACCCGGCCATGGACGATAGTCCCACTCAGTCTCTATGCCTGACAAGTTGACCTTGGCGACGTTGACGGTTTGCCACGCAGTTGCCACATCACAAGTTGGTGCCCATGAAGGGCATGGCAAATTGTCGGGCGTAGTGACTTTGGCCAGGAAGTTGCTGCCGGTTTGCTGCATGTCCTTGTACTGCATGGCGAACAGGACGACTGACAGCGCCAGACGGTTATCCAGCAATTTGCCCTTGTAACCCAGTTCAAAATTGGTGACTGTCTCTGGCTTGTAGGTCAGATAGGTAATCTGCTCTTTCTTGTTGTCACCGTACACGCAGGTAGTCTGGCCGCACTTGTTGGTGCGGTCACCAAAGCCGCCAGATTTATAGCCGGTAGCCAGGGCTGCATACACCATGTCGCTTGGCGTCAGTTGCGCTTGCAGGCCCAGGCGGTAAGTGCCTTTGCTCCAGCTGTCGCTATGGTCATTATTGGTGCCGGGGCCATAACCTGCATAAGCGGCGGCTCCACCCAGCGTGCCCATCTGTGGCGTGATCTGATTGCCGTTTGGTGTACGGTAACTGTCAGTGCCTGGTGTGCCGTAATCAAACATGCCGTTGTAATAGCCGTAGCTTTGGCCGCCCCAGCTATTGCCGCCGTAGTTCATGCCGCCTACGTCGGTCTTGGTATCACGTGTGTAGCGTGCGCCCACCGTGGCGGTCCAGACCGGTGTGAATTTCCAGTCTGCCTGCGCGAACAGGGCCTTGGAATCTATCTGACGGTCAGGCTGAGCATAGAACTGGCTGATAGGGATATTATTGGGACCATAGTGCATTTGTTCCTGGCCAAAGTTGATGGCGTTCTTTTCATGCATCCAGAATGCGCCAGCTACATACTGCCAGTTATCAAAACTCTGCTTCATTTGCAGCTCGTGTACGGTGGACAGGTATTTGGAGTCCAGCGTACGCGTGAGGTTATCCGAGATAGGCCAGACTGACCAGTTGCCATCTACAGGATTGCGACCAGTGACCTCAAACGCATAGGGTGAAACACCGCCATCATCATCATGCAACTGGCTGCGTTTCTGGTTCGCGTAGACAAAACCATATTCCAGCGTGGTGTTCTTGTTCATGTTCCAGATGGCCTTGGAACGTACTGTGTCTATCGACATATCCACTTTGCCTGGCACATTGATGAGCACATCATATTGACCGCGTACACAAGCCCAGCGCGTACCAGCAGACTGATCGCAATCACGCATGCCTATGTAACCGGCACCAGAATCCTGGAAGTGTTCATAAGCGAGTTGCCATTCCAGGTCATTATTGACTTTCAGCCTGGCAGCCAGCCGGCCTGCCCACTGGTTCTGATTATTATAGCCATCAGCCTTGGAGACTTTGCTATTAAAGCGCTGGGTCACGTCAGGTATTCCATCCGGTTTCCAGCCCAGCGCCGGGACATTCGCTTCAGAGAAATCCTGCATCTGGTTGAACGGACTGTCTCTCGTCACTTTCATCAGGGTAGCGCGCAAGGCCAGATTGTCACCGACTGCGATATTCTGTATGACATTGAGATTGCGCAGATTCAGGCTGCCGGTTTCAAATGAAGCACTACCGTAGGTAGAACCAAATTCTGGCTTGGCCGGGATGATATTGATACTGCCTGCAGTGGAATTACGGCCAAACAAAGTACCTTGCGGGCCACGCAAGACTTCGACCTGATCCAGGTCAAACATCAGTGCCTGCGCACCTTGCGGGCGTGGCGAGTACAAGCCATCGATATGCAAGCCTGCGGACGGGTCACCAATCTCGGTGAAATTGGTGGCGGTAATGCCGCGTATGGTGATCTTGACGGCTGAGTCATTGGCCTGGCCATCCATCTGCACGTTTGGCAATTCGCCAGAGATGCCAGACAAATTGGTGATACCTTGCTTGCTCAGTTTTTCCTGGCTGAAGGCGGTGACAGCCAATGGTGTTTTTAATAAAGATGTGGCGCGACGAGTGGCAGTAACGGTGACTTCCTGTACTTCAGATTTATCTGCATCTGCTTTTTTTGTTTTGGATTTGCTGTCGACTTCTACTGTTTTGCTGTTTTCCTGATCTTGTGCCCAGGTGTATGTCGTCAATTGTGCGCAGGCGCTGGCGACTGCCAGGCTGATCAGGGTACGCTTGGTTATTTGATGAAACATCATGTCTCCCATATTATTTTCAGTTATCGGCGCGCGCTGGCGGTCGCCGTGGTCCGCACATGAATTTGCATGGCGGGTTTACTGGTATTTTTTTACTGGTATTTTTGGCTGGTGTCTTTCGCACCATGCACATGTCCTGCTGAAAACACTGTCTTGCTAGCCCCATTTTATGGGAAGGTTTCCAATTTTATCGAAAAAACATAGTGCAACCCCCGTTTCTGTTTGTCAATGAAAATGCATCCTGCACTGCGCCAGCAGACGAAGTTTTGCTGACGAACTCATGCTGCTGAGGATGCCCTGAGTGGTGTTGTCAAACTACGGCTCTCTGCTGAAATGTCAGCCTGTGACAGAAAGTCCCTGTACCAATATGCGCTCAGCTTAGGTATGCGTTCTTGCGTGGCAAAATCGACGTAGACGATGCCGAAGCGACGCGAACAACCTTCTGCCCATTCAAAATTATCCAGCAAACTCCAGAGGAAGTAGCCTTTGACCTGACAGCCCAGGCGTATTGCCTCCCTGACGGCCAGCAGATGGCGTATCAGGTAATCACGCCGCAACTCATCCCTCACCTCACCATTGGCGTCTATATGATCGTCATAGGTAGCGCCGTTTTCTGTGATGTACATGGCGTGTGGCTGGTAATCGTCCTGTATGCGTTTCAGCAAACTGGTCATGCCTTCCGGTGCAATTTCCCAGCCAAAGGCGGTGCGCTCTACACCAACGGCTTCGACCAGGCGCGTATTCAATGGTGAAGCGCCGGGTGCATGTTCTATGATTTCAGGGAAGTAAAAATTCACGCCCAGAAAGTCCGTGGAAACAGCCATGGCCTGCATGTCGCCATCCTGCACGGTGGGCGCATATGCTCCCAGCGCCTGCCATACGTCTTGCGGATAACCACGTCCATACAAGGGATCGAGATACCAGCGGTTGCGCAAGCCATCATGCAGGCGTGCCGCGGCAAAATCTTCCGGTTTGTCGCTGGCCGCTGAGATGGGGTGGAGATTCAGGGCCAGGCCTACCCTGGCGTCCGGGACATTGGCACGGATCACAGGTGTCGCCAGACCATGGGACAACAGTACGTGGTGGCATACCTGTATGGCAGTCTTGAAGTCTTTAATGCCGGGCGCATGTATGCCATCGGCATGACCCAGCATGGCGGTACACCATGGTTCATTATGGGTAATCCAGTGCTTGACCCTGTCACCCAGATGTTTACTCATGACATCAGCAAATTCAACAAAGGCATGCGCCGTATCACGTTGCAGCCAGCCGCCCTGGTCTTGCAGGTATTGTGGCAAATCCCAGTGGTATAGCGTGGCCCATGGTTGCAGGCCGCGTTCCAGCATGCCGTCTACCAGACGTGAATAAAATGCCAGCCCTTCGGGATTGGGGGCACTGCCCGGACTGGAAAATATGCGTGGCCAGGAGATGGAAAAGCGATAGGCATTGCTGCCGAGGTTTTGTGCTATGTCCAGGTCTTCTGGCCAGTGATGATAATGATCGCAAGCCATGGAGCCATTGCTGCCATCGCGTATCGTTCCTGGCTGTTCACAGAAACTGTCCCAGATAGAGGCTACCCTGCCACCTTCTGCTGCGGCTCCTTCTATCTGATATGCAGAAGTTGCCGTGCCCCACAGGAAGTCGCTATTGAAGTCTGTGCGCCGCAACTGCAAACCAAGTGCCGCGCCAGGATGAAGAAGACTTTTGCTCATATTTTGCGTACTCACTAAAGGTGAATCAAATCAATAATTGAAGGTAAGATTAATTGGAAACGTTTCCAATTGCGATTAAAAAATTTTGAGTAGCTGCTACTCATCATTTTTCTTTTCATGCAAACTTTTACCAGTGTTTCTTGCCAGCCTGCAGCCACATAGTTTTCAAGGTATTTAACGACTCGTTCAAGCACTTGCCATTCCACTCTGCCAGAAGCAAATACACACGCCACAGGCTCAGGCTGTTTGATTGCGAAATTACTGCCCGCAGTGTTTCAAAACCTGGTAAAGCAGCGAGCTGAATTCCCGACTTCTGTACTTACCACGACTGCAATACTCAGTGAATCATTCCATTTATATTAATTGCATTTATATTAATTGCATTTATATTTAATGGAAAGGTTTCCATTTTTTCATAAAAAAAATGGACAGTCAAGAAGTTCCATTCATTCTTTTTAAATTTATTTGCAGTATTTCCACAACACATTCTGCCGGGAAATCTATTTATTCCATCAGCACTGCTTGAAGTCACAACGACGTATCTATCCTCTGTAGGAGCGGCTTGAGCCGCGAATTTTGATACGTAGCAATGATCGTCACGGCACATCGTTCGCGGCTAAAGCCGCTCCTACAAAATGCAGGGATTCCCGGCTAATACCGATTTCCAAATTTCCAATTAAGCGAAATCACACATCAACCTGCTTTACGCTTCTGGGCCGCAGGCCTGGCCAGGGAAGCGCGCATGGTCAGCTTGATAGGATAATCACGCACCACCGGTCGCTTCATATCATAGCAACGGTTCAATAATTCATTCAATGCACTAAGCGTTACGTCACGCCAGGGTATATGCACAGAGGTCAGCGGCGGTGCGGCATAGGCTGCGCTGATGGTGTCATCGTAGCCAATCACGGAGACATCATGCGGCACCGAGATACCGGCTTGCTGGAAGTAAGACAAGGCCCCCAGGGCCATTTCATCATTGGCGCAAAACAGGGCGGTGAAAGCATGGCCGGATTCCAGCAATTCCTTGGCACAATTCCAGCCACCTTCGGGAGAAAAATCACTCTCGGCTATCCACATATCTGCGGTCTTGATGCCAGCCTGGCCCAACTCACCGAGGAAGCCATTGATACGTTCCACGTTGTCGGGTGAAGCAGCAGGTCCGGCAATGACCGCAATTTTCTTATGCTTATATTCCAGCAAGGCACGCGCAGCCAGGACGCCGCCATAGGTATGGTCAGCAGCAAAGCATTGGTCAGCAATGGTTTCTGACTCGTGATTCAGAACTACCAGGCGGTCACGCTTGGGGCCAAGGATGGAGAAATCTTCATCCGTCAACACGTTACTCATGACGATGAGACCATCACAACCACGCTCCATCAAAAATTCTATGCCCTCGATACCTTGACGCCGCTCATCCCCTATACCTACGCCAAAGGCAACCACCATATGCAGGCCCGCCAGACGCAATTCAGTATCGATGGATTGCAGGATAGGCATATAAAACGTGCCTTTGAGCACAGGGATGTACACGCCTATCATTTGCGAATTGCCGGACAGCAGGCTGCGTGCCGCATGGGAGGGGCGGAAATCCAGTTCTGCTATTGCCTTCCTGACGCGCTCCCCAGTTTTTGCCGACACGGAACCCTTGCCGCTGACCACGCGCGAAGCCGTCCCTAATCCCACACCCGCCAGGCGGGCTACATCCTTGATCGTCGCCACTTGATTCTTTTCTTTCATTGAAGATCAGGCCAGTATATAAAAAATTTACCCTGATTGTTGTTAACAATTTTTAGCGACTGCTCAGCAACTATTCATTAACTAAAGACGCAAGCCGGATACAGCGTCAAACAGCGAAGCCCTGGCAGCATCAATATCAAAATGCACGGCGTCTCCCAAAACGAAGTGTCGATTATCGTGATCGAGCAAGCACAATTGCTGCTTGCCCATAGTCAGCCACAGTAACTGATGGTTGCCCATAGGTTCTACCAACGCAAGCTGACCGCTGTACTTGCCATGCTCTTGTATTTGCAGATGCTCGGGCCGGATACCCAGGACTACATCGTCTGAGTGTGCGCTTTGCGCTGCGCAGACGTAGGCTGGCAAGTCCAGTTTCAGATATTCGCTGGAAAAATTTTGTGCGGTGTCCAGTTTGCCTGGAATAAAGTTCATCGCAGGCGCGCCCAGGAAGCCAGCCACAAACAGATTGGCTGGCCTTTCATACACTTCAGTCGGTGTACCCAGTTGCTGTATCTTGCCTGCCCGCATGACGACGATGCGTGTGGCCAGCGTCATGGCTTCGACCTGGTCATGGGTTACGTATAGCATCGTGGAACCCAGGTTTTGATGCAGGAGCTTGAGTTCACGACGCAGTTCTGTACGTAACTTGGCATCCAGATTGGAGAGGGGCTCATCGAACAGGAATACTCTGGCCTCTCTGACCAGGGCGCGGCCTATCGCTACCCTTTGTCTTTGCCCGCCAGATAATTGCGCTGGTTTGCGCTGCAACAGGCTTTGCAATTGCAGCATTTCTGCTACCCGCGCTATACGCTTTTGTATCTCGGCTTTTGGTACGCCATTAATGCGCAAGCCAAAAGACATATTCTTTTCCACTGTCATGGTCGGATACAGGGCATAGGATTGAAATACCATGCCTATTTGCCTGTCGCTAGGTTCAGCATGGCTGACATCGGTGCCAGCAATTTCTATGCTGCCTGCTGCGATATCGATGAGGCCAGCGATGCTATGCAATAAGGTAGACTTGCCGCAGCCAGACGGCCCCAGCAAGACCAGAAACTCGCCTTCTTCCACGTCCAGATTCAACTGGTCTATGATCTTTTGCCCACCTAGTTCTATACCCAGATTGTTAAGGCTTACATATGCCACGCATTCACCTTTGCCCTTTGTTCTCGCATTTTAGCCTCACCCTTTAGCCCTAGCCCTTGACCGCGCCAGCGGCGATGCCGCGTACGAACCAGCGGCCTGATATGAAATAGATGGCGAGTGGCAGCAGGGCAGTCAATATAGTCGCTGCCATGTTGACGTTATACATTCTGGTGCCAGTCGTCGTATTGATGACATTATTGAGTTGCGCCGTCATGGGCAAATGTTCACGGCCAGCAAATACCAGGCCCAGGATATAGTCATTCCATACCCCTGTAACCTGCATGATGGCTGCCACGACTATCATGGGCAGGGACATGGGCAACATCAGTTGTACAAAGATACGGAAAAATCCACCGCCATCTATGCGTGCGGCATGAAACAGCTCCTGCGGTATACCCAGATAATAGTTACGGAACAGTAAAGTCATGATGGGCATACCAAAGATCACGTGCACCATGACGATGCCAGGCAGGGTGCTGAAGATATTCAGAGTAGCCAGCACCCGCACCAGAGGAAACATCATGACCTGCACAGGAATAAAAGCGCCCGCCAGCAAGATACCAAACAAAATTTGCGCGCCACGCGGTCGCCAGAAAGTCAGCGCATAGCCATTCAGCGCACCGAAGAAAATCGCCAGCACCGTGCTGGGCAAGGTAATCGCCACTGAATTCCAGAAACCACCGCTGATACCCTCACAAGCCACACCTGTACAGGCGGTACTCCAGGCTTGTCGCCAGGGTTCCATGGTGATGTGCAGGGGCAAGGCAAAGATATTCCCCAGACGGATTTCATCCATGGATTTGAAAGAAGTCACCAGCATGATATACAGTGGCAATAAAAAGAATGCCGCAGCAGTCAGCAGGAAGGCATAAATGCCCAGGCGTGCCGGTGTCCATTTGCGCCTTGCCTTCAGCATTATGATTTCCCCTTGCGGGCACGCGCATAAGCGTAGGGTATCAGCAAAGCCAGTACCGGCAGCAACATCATGATGGCACCGGCAGAAGCCAGCGCCAGGTTCGCGCGGCCAAATAAATGGTCCATGATGAACTTGGCCGGAACTTCGCTGGCTGTGCCGGGGCCACCCTGAGTCATGGCTTCGACCGCATCAAACAGTTTGACGACAGCAGTCGCCAGCAACAGGAAGACTGTCGCAAAACTGGGTGCCAGCATGGGGATGATGATGGACAGGTACACCCGCCAGGCTGGTATGCCATCCATGCGGGCAGCTTTCCAGATATCTTCATCTATGCCACGCAAACCTGCCAGCAACATGGCCATGACCAGGCCAGATGCCTGCCAGACTGTGGCAATGACAACGGTGTAGATGACCATGTCCTGGTCTATGATCCAGTCAAACTGAAAATCCTTGAAACCCAGCTGGCGTATGCCTTGCTGTATGCCTATGCCGGGTGTCAGCATCCATTGCCACACCAGGCCAGTGGCAACGAAGGACATGGCATAGGGATACAGAAAGATGGTACGCAAGACACCTTCGCCAGTGACATTCTGATCTATGAAAACTGCCAGAAGAAAACCAATGACCACGCAGGCGATAATAAAAAGCACGCCATACAATGCCAGGTTATTCAGTGACAACAACCAGCGCTCATTATCAAACAGGCGTTCATATTGCGTCAGCCCGACGAAATTATCGACAGGCAAGGTACGCGAACTGCTCAGCGATATTTTCAAGGTCCATAGCACCGTCGCCAGATAGCCAAACACCACCGTCAAGCTCATGGGCAGCAGGGCTGCATGAGGTATGAGCTTTAAGTGCAGCCTGGATTTTGATGTGGTGCCACGGGATTTCGCTTGCATGACTTGTACTTAATTTTTCAGTGCAGCGATGATATTTTTTTGTGCTTTTTCTACCGTCATATTGGTATTCCAGTACGCGGTCAGCACATCAGTCAGGGCACCGTTTTGATCAGGCGTCAGGTAAATTTCACCTATCCCGACATGACGGCTTTTGTCTTTCATGATTTCCATCCCTGCTCTCGCGCATACATTCATTTGCGTGGCATCAGCATCATTGCGTACTGGAATGGAGCCTTTGAGTTTATTGAATTCCAGTTGCGGGCCGGGGGCAACCATGATGCTGGCCAGCAGTTTTTGTGACTTGATGATTTCTGCATTGCTGGTCTTGGGGAAGACAAAAACATCGCCCTGTATCAGGTAAGGCGCTTTTGGTCCCAGGCCTGGCATGCAGCCATATTCTCGCCCCGCCACTTGTTTGGCGGCGACAAATTCGCCCATGACCCAGTCACCCATGATTTGCATGCCAGCCTTGCCATTGATGAGCAAGGCGGTCGTGTCATTCCAGTTGCGCCCCGGGGATGCAGTATCGATATAGGAGTGCAGGCGCTTGAAGCTCAGCAGCACTTTGCGAAAGGCTTCAGAATTCATGGCGGCAGCATCGC
Organism: Undibacterium pigrum; assembly: GCF_003201815.1. GTDB lineage: Bacteria > Pseudomonadota > Gammaproteobacteria > Burkholderiales > Burkholderiaceae_D > Undibacterium > Undibacterium pigrum. Next base: position 692,128 of record NZ_QJKB01000002.1, on the reverse strand, counting down.
GGTCGCGCAGCACACTCAGGTACAGATCTCTGCCACCAACATTCGCCAGCATGGCCATAAAGACGATAGTCTCTTGCCAGGCCTGACCACCATGTGCCAGCGGTACCAGACCTGCTGCCTTGAGTTTATCGAGGGCTGCAAACATCTCATCCGGCGTGACTGGTTCCTTGTCTATGCCCGCCTTTTTGAAAGCAGCCTTTGAGTACCATATCCAGGTCGGCATATGGATATTCACTGGAACGGCATAATAATGGCCCTTGATCTTGAGCACATTGCGTATGGGTTCGGGCAGGGTTTTGTCCCAGTTTTCTCTGGCGGCGACATCATCGACATTATTCAGCATGCCTTGCTCGACCACGTCCTGGAATTGCCGGGAAATATTGAATTGTGCAGCCGTCGGTGGATTGCCACCGACCATGCGGTTGATGGCAACAGAACGGGCCTGGTCACCGCCTGCAATCGCAGTGTCTGCCCAGATGCCACCCGCGGCGCGATAGGCGTCAGCAAACTTGGCGACTGCGGCTGATTCACCGCCGGAAGTCCACCAGTGCATGACTTCTGTCTTTTGTCCTGCAGACTGTGCAGGCAAATGTATGGATGCGAGGCTGCCCAACAACATGGCCAGCGCCAGTTTATTCAGTGTACACATTTTGTCTCCGCGTTGACGGCATCCAGACAGCAGTTCATGGCCTGCTTTTTTCTGGTGGCTTATCAGTTTTACGTTTCTTGCTTGTGTCAATTTAACACAATTGGAAACGTTACCATAAATCCTGGCAAAATATACCACCCAGGGTTTTCTAGTGTCAACACATTGTCATCTTGAAGCAAAATAAGTAAATTCATATCGCAATTTTTGTTGCACAGATTATTCAGGGTGCAAACATTACTGTCAGTGTCTCACCATCTTTTCACGCAATTGCGCAACAATGAGATCAACAAAGCTCCTGACCTTGCCAGAAGCATAGCGACTCTCCCTGTGCACCACATGCACTGGCAAGGGTGCTGTTTCATAGTCCTGCATGAGGCGGCATAATCGCCCATCCTCAAAACACCCATCCACCTGGTAAGACAACATGCGGCTGATGCCCAGGCCAGCCAGGCTCGCCTCTATCGCTGCATCATTGCTGCTGACAGTAAGGCGCGGTTTGACCTTGACGGCCATGTTCTGCCCGGCATGGCTAAAGCGCCACTCCACCATGGGCGTGACACCGGTAGCGGCAATAATGCTGTGTCTGCTCAATTCATCCGGGCTGACAGGCGTGCCATGTTGTTGCAGATAGGCAGGCGAAGCACACAGGACGCGACGTATCTGCCCTACCCGTATGGCTTTCATACTGGAGTCTGGCAATTCACCTATACGCACACCAACGTCTATACCCTCTTCCAGCAGGTTCACGACACGGTCAAGAAATAAGGCTGACACATCCATGGCAGGATAGCGTTGCAGATATTCAACGATGCCGGGCATGACAAATATCTTGCCAAACATGACGGGTGCAGTGACGACCAGATGGCCCCGCGGTTCTGCATTGATACCTGCAGTGGCTTCGTCAGCCGCTTCTACATCGGCAATGATGCGGCGTGCATCTTCCAGATAACGCTGGCCTGCTTCTGTGACTCTGACAAAACGGGTACTACGATTCAGCAGCTTGACACTGAGCCTGGCTTCCAGCGCAGCAATGGCACGCGTGACTGCCGGTGGCGACATGGCCAGACGGCGGGCGGCTGCGGCAAAGCCTTCTTCTTCGGCGACAGCGACAAATACGGTCATCAGGTGCAGCTTATCCATGGCGCTCCGGCGATTATTCCATTATTTACAATAATTAATTGTAATGGATGGGTATTCTTCAGACAAACGATATTGCGTAAATTTGAGTATCGATAACTCAGCAAAAATTTACTTAAGGACGAATAAACATGGATAAATCACAGGAAATCGCGCGCCCACCCTTGCCGCCCTTCACGCTGGAAACGGCAATACAAAAAGTGCGCATGGCTGAAGATGGCTGGAATACCCGTGACCCGGACAAGGTGGTGCTGGCCTATACTGTGGATACGGTCTGGCGCAACCGCCATGAATTCCCTCAGGGGCGTGAACAGGTAAGAGAATTTTTACAGCGCAAGTGGGCGGCTGAACGTGAATACCGCCTCATTAAGGAAATCTGGGCATTTAGCGAGAACCGCATTGCCGTGCGCTTTGCCTATGAGAGTTGCGATCACGAAGGCAACTGGACGCGCTCTTACGGCAATGAGAACTGGGAATTTGCTGACAACGGCCTCATGCACAGAAGGCTTGCCAGCATCAATGATCTGCGCATCAGCGCAGATCAGCGTTTATTCCACTGGCCCCAGGGCAGGAGGCCGGATGATCATCCCGGGCTGAGTGCTCTTGGTTTATAAGTCAAACCAAGATCCAGCCCGAACAGGGGTCGCAGGAAAAACACGCGGCGTATGATCTCGTAACTAAGGAAACAGCTTGCCCCGGTCAGCGCAACCAGCAAGATACCTTCTGGCAGGGCCGGCAAGGCCAGCGGCTTCATGCTGTGCGCCATGATGACGATGTAAGTCTGATGCAGGATATACACAGGGAACACTGCCTGCGTCAGATAGCGCCTTGCCGGACTGTCAAAGTTCAGGTACTGCTTTGCATAACCGCAGGCCGCAATAATTGAGGACCAGGCCATGCAAACCCAGATACAGCGCTGGAACATGATGAGCCACTGTGGCGTTGCATCGTACTCAAAGCTGAAATAGATAATCAGGAACAACCAGCCACATGCGGCTATTCTGAGTGCCAGCCAGCGCATGGTAGCAAGCTCTTGCCAGAATGCCTGGGAATTGGCGATCAGTGCACCGAATGTAAAGATAAACAGGTAGCAGGCATGGTTATACCAGTCAGCCACCAGGCCATTATTCGGTGGGTAAGAACTGAACAGCCCCATGCGCACCAGTGCCAGATAAGCGACAGGCAAAACCAGGATGCGCCAGCCCCTCATCTGCTTTTGCAGCCAGTTGCGGGCAGCCTGGAACCATGCAGGGTTGTAAGCCAGCCAGAACCACAGCAAAACGCTATATACCCACAAATAAGTGACGAACCACAGATGGTTCCAGGTAGGCAGGTCCAGTACCTTGCCTTCTATCTTGAAGCCACGGTAGTGATGCAGATAGAGCTGCATGAATTCGCTATAGCTGCCTGCATAGGCCAGCTTTTCTACCACTTCGAAATACGCCTGTGGCGGCACCACGACGAACATGCCAAAGATCAACGGCAACAAAAGACGCAGGCTGCGGCTGCGCAGGAATTTGCCGGTGGCGATTTTTTCCAGCATAAAGGCAGATGCCACGCCAGAGATAAAAAACAGCAAACTCAGACGCCAGGGATTGGTCATCATCATCAGCGGCTGTATCGCGCTATTGGCATGCGGACTTTTGACATGCCAGCCCCATTCCACATAGTACATACCTACGTGATACAGGATGAGCAGGAAGAAGGCGATGATCCTGACCCAGTCGAGGAAATATAAACGCTGGGATGGCAAACCTGACACTGCTATGCTTGAATTTGACATGATTCCAATGATTGGCTGTTGATGAACACAGGCGCAATACTAAAATCATGATCAAATTCACACCAGAAAAATGTGGCAGACTGGATGTGAGCAGGGGTGAAATGGAAAGCAGGGCCTATCCACTACTGTCTCCACCTATCCGAACTTATCTGGACAGGCCTTGCACGACTTCATCTCTGTGCTGACGGCTGCATGGCAATCTCGTGTCATTCAGCAGCACCAGTTCTGCATCACCTTTTTGCGCAGGCAATATCTGGGCAATCTGATCCAGCCTGACTATATGGCTGCGGTGGCAACGCACAAAACCCTGGCCCAGCCTTTCCTGCAAACCCGACAAAGTTTGCCGCATCATATGTTGTTGCTGCGCAGTATGGATCATCACATAATTGTCTGCGGCTTCCAGCCTGAGGATATCTGCCAGCCTGATGACGGTGACACGGCCTTTTTCATTCAAGAGCAAATGCTGTTCTGCCTGGGCTTTCTTTGTACCGACCCGGCGCTCTTGCACTTTTTGCAGAGCGCGCAAGAACCTTGCTTCATCATAGGGCTTGAGCAGATAGTCGATCGCATTTGCATCAAAAGCCTGCAGGGCAAACTGGTCATAGGCAGTGACAAAAATAATCAGTGGCACAGGCGCGCTCAGTTGACTGGCGACGGTGATGCCATCCATCTCTGGCATTTGTATATCGAGGAAAACCAGATCGGGCTGCTGCTTTTGTATGCACTCCAGCGCTTCCCTGCCATCCCTGGCTTCTGATACGAGGGCGTCTGCCGCATGTTCGGCCACCAGGCGTCTGAGTTTGTCTCTCGCATAGGCTTCGTCATCGACGATGAGAATTTTCAAGGCGCTATGCCTCCGGCATCAATGGGCAGGCGTAATTCGGTCATGACACCTGATGGCTTCAGATTAATCAATTCCATGCTGGCTTTATCCTGATACAGGACTTGCAAGCGCTGGCGCAAATTGCTGATGCCTACGCCTGAGCCTTGCCCACTCTCCTGCAAATGACCTGCGTCATCCTCAATACGCAGGAGGACTTGCCCAGCCTCTTTATATGCACTGATTTTGATGTGAGTAAGCTGGCTACGTTTTTCCACCGTGTGCTTGAAACTGTTTTCCAGTATGGTTTGCAGGCTCATGACCGGCACTTTAGTGCTGAGCACATCGTCAGCAATATCCCAGTTAATTTCCACCCTGTCGACAAAACGCAGGCTCATCAGTTTTGCATAGGCTTGCAAGAGTTTCAGCTCATCTGCAAGAGTGGTTTCGCTATGCTGCCCCAGTTCCATGCTGGCACGTAGTAAAGTCGCAATCTGGCTCAGGGCAGTGTCGGCCAGTTTGACATCGGTATACATCAGCGATGAAATGGTATTGAGTACATTGAACAGAAAATGCGGCTGCATTTGCTGTGTCAGCCTGTGCAATTGCGCTTCGCGTAATAGTGCCTGGGATTTTTCTGCGTTTTCTTTTTCTTCCAGCAAAGAGGCATAGGCTTGCAGGCCAAAGATGACGACATAGAACATGCCAAAGAACATAAAGATCTTGCTGCACTCGTAGATATAAACCGTGATCCAGCCATCGTGATGATAGCTCAGCCCCAGCAAGGCATAGACTGCGTGACGCAGGCTGTACACCAGCACGACAAACAAACTACTGAATAGGGGCAAGGGCTTGATCTGTTGCCAGAACCATTTTCTTGGCGTCTGCAACAAATGCCTGTCAGTCAGTTTGCGTCTTTGCAGCAAGAGCAGCAGTGTGCCGACGAGAGCAGATGAGCTTTCCCAGAATATGGGTTCCCAGATATGCTTGCCGCCATCTTTGAGATGATCTTGCACGGCCACAGCCACCATCAATATCCAGAACAAAAACCAGCCTGTGAACACTGGTTTTTTGATCTTGTCCCAATACGCCAGCCCGTCCATCATTGCGCCACGAGAATACTGGTACCCAACCATTTACCACTCGTGCTCAAATCACGCGTCAGTTCCAGCACCAGTTTTTCTACAGCCATGGCAGCATTCGTTAGAGGGATATTCTTGGATGCGCACAGGGTTACGGTGCGCGACAGTTGTACATCGCTAATGGGGCAGGCGCGCATTTCGCCACGTTCAATTTCTGCCAGCATGGGTGAGACGGGCAAGATGGTAGCACCCATGTCAGCCAGCAGTGCTGACTTCAAAATTGCGATGGAAGTGATGTCGATGACATTTTCTATGTGCTTGCCCTGCTCCCTGACGACCTGCTCTATGCGTGGCCGCACGCCATGTTGTATGCTGGGTAAAATCAGGGTGGCCTGCAAAGCCTGGGCCAGGGTAATCGATTTGCGCTTGCAGGCAAATTGCGAATCCGTGCGTGTGATATACATCATTTCTTCTTCTACCAGTGGCTTGCTGGCAAAGCCGCCCAGTTGACCATCATCGAACAGGATGGCCAGGTTCAGGCGGCCTGAGCGTAATTGCTCGGTCAGGTTGCCCGTCAATTCTTCTGTCAGTTGAAAGACGATATCTGGGTAAGCTGCACGTACAGCTTTCAGCAAGGGAAAGGCCAGCGCGCCTGAAGCACTTTGCGGTATACCGAGCGCCACGGTGCCGCTGGGTTTGTCTGTCGATTGGGCGACGGCTGACCTGGCATCGCTGACTTGCTTCAAAATCGCCAGTGCATGTTCATAGAATATTTTACCGGCATCAGTGGCTTGCATGCCTTGCGCTGACCTGTGCAACAGGGTCGCACCCAGTTCTTCTTCAAGTTGCTGCAATTGCTGGGTCAGTGCTGGTTGCACGATATGCAGCACGCGCGCGGCGCGCGACAGCGAGCCGTGGTCAACGATGGCGACAAAATAACGTAGCTGGCGCAATTCCATTTTTTATTCCACAGGCTTGATGGCCCGTCTTTCTATCGATGAAGACAGGATCAGGGAAGTCGACGTCACACCGCAACGCGCCAGGCTGGTGATGACCCGCTCCAGCTCACGTACCGAAGGCGCAACGACTTTGACAATCACACAATCTTCGCCGGTAATAGCATGGCATTCAACTACTTCCGGTACTTGTTCAGCAATTTTTAAAACTGGCGTATCAGTTGCGCGGCTGGCAATGCGGACAAAAGCGGTGATGCCATAACCCAGTGCTTCTGGATTGACCCTGGCATGGTAGCCGGTGATGACATTGGCCGCCTCCATGCGCTTGACCCTTTCAGTCACGGCAGGCTGGCTCAGATGTATGCGCCGCCCTATCTCTGCCATCGTGACCCTGGCATCAGCCTGCAAAATCTCGAGGATTTTTCCATCCATCAGGTCCAATTCTATTTTCATGGGAAAAACCTGCTTTTTCGTTGAGATTAAAAGAAATGTACCTGATTTACCTTTGATTATCCATTCAAAATTCAATGTCACTAACATACACTGTTTATCCGAATAGGATTTACGCAAAATTGTCCCAGCAAGGCGTCAGCGACGAAGACAGTACTTTAGTACCGAATCTTGCAAAATGCGGGAGCTGCAACGCAGCTGGGGCGGTTTTGCGTAAATCCTACTGAAATCAATCCAAGCTGCCACTGCCATGCGCCATTTGCCACGTAAAGTCTTATTCGCCCTGCTCACCGTCTATATAGTCTGGGGCTCCACTTACTTTGCCATACAGGTGGCACTAAAGGCTTTCCCGCCTTTCATGATGATAGGCACGCGCTTTTTGGTGGCAGGCGCCATTCTGTATGCCTGGCAAAAATGGCGCGGTGCAGCCAACCCGACTTTGCGTGAATGGCGCGATGGCGGCATAGTCGGTATTTTGATGCTGGGGGGTGGGACTGGCTTGACGGCAGTGGCACAGCAATATGTATCTTCTGGCCTGACTGCAGTCTTCATTGCCTGCTCACCCATGATTTTGTCTGGCTTGTCTGGCATGTTTGGTGACTGGCCCAAGCGTCGTGAATGGACTGGCATACTCTGCGGCTTTGCTGGTGCCCTGTTGCTGGCATCTGATGGCCAATTCTCGGCACAACCTCTGGGCATCTTGTTCTTGCTGGGGGCGATACTGTGCTGGGACGTGGGTTCGATTTTGTCGCAAAAGAAACTCAAGATGGCGGCGGGCGGCATGGGCTTTGCCAGTGAAATGCTGGTAGGTGGCTTGTTCCTGTTCATCATCAGCCTGTTCAAGGGTGAGCAACTGACTGGCGAAGTCACCGTCAACGCGGTGGCAGCCTGGGCCTATCTGGTAGTCGCCGGTTCGCTGCTGGCATTTACTGCATACATGTATTTATTGTCCAAAGTACCGGCTGGCCTGGCTGCCAGTTATGCCTATGTCAACCCGGTGATTGCGGTTGCGCTGGGTGTGGTATTTGGTGGTGAACATCTGTCCATGCGCGAAATGCTGGCCATGAGCATCATCCTGGGCAGCGTGGTTGTGCTGACCAGTGCGCATCAAAAACCCAAGGAACAGACTGCCAGTTGATTTGGAATATAGCCAGCGACAGCAAAGCCTGAGCGGCATGCTGTCCTGTCCAGCCTTAAAAGAATTCTGCCGTATCGTTGGAAACTTCGGTATGCAAATCACCGCTGGTGACCAGGGCATCGTAATAACAGGTACGGTTACGGCCACTGCTCTTGGCGAAATACAGGGCCTGGTCAGCCCGGCCAACGATGGCTACGGCGGGCTCGAACGGGTCTATGCGGGCATAGCCTATGCTGATGGTCACCGTCCCCACCTGCGGGAAATGATGTTGCTCTACATTCTGGCGGAAACGCTCAAAAATGCTGTGCGCATCTTCTTGTGAAGTCGAACGTAGCAAAATCACAAATTCTTCCCCACCAAAACGGAAGAGCCGATCAGAAGGACGGAAAGAACTGCGCAAGAGATTGGCGATCAGGATCAGGACTTCATCGCCATATAAATGCCCAAACTGGTCATTCACACGTTTGAAGTGGTCAATGTCCAGTACCGCCAGCCAGTGCTGGCGCTCGGGCTCATGACTGCGACGCTCTTCTTCTTCACGCTCTGCCTCCGTGCTGGCCTGCTGTTGCAAGGCACTGCTGCGCAAGACTTTGGAAAAATTGTCATCAAAAGTCTTGCGATTGAGCAAACCAGTCAATGAATCACGTTCGCTATAGTCAAGCAGGTTCTGGAAGTTGCGATAGACAATCAGCATGCCGCTGACGACTTCCATGGTAGTGGTCGTGTAATTGGCGGGCTTGTAGATTTCCAGACAAGTATGCAGCTTTTCATTGATCCAGATGGGCAGCCAGATGATCTTGCCACCGTCTATGGAATGTTCTATGACTTGCTGCTGCAGTGCAATACCCTCTTTCAACTGAGGGTAGAGTTCTATGGAATCGCTGGATGAGGGCGCAGTATGGGTTTCGTCGGCAATGGCGACATCCCCCTCCTTGATACTGATATGCGGTTTGATAAAGACTTGCTGACCGACAGAAACAACATCGAGTACCCGCGCCGACTCTGCGTGCGTCAATTGACGCAGCGCAGTAATTACTGAAATATTCAGTAAGTCATGATCGCGGTGCCCGGTAATTTCTACCAGGTGTTTAATGATTGATTCCATGCCCTGTATTCCTGCATCTTCCTGCCGATTCCAGCCGATCCCTGCATCATTACCAGTACGAACTCGCCGACAATAAACAGCATGGTAGCTTACCAGTGCGCAAATTGCCCTTATACAATAGTATAACAAACAGGGCTGGCTTTACCTGATATTCTGCAAACAATTCCAGCGCGGACATGTTTTAGGTAAAAAGTACTAAATATTCCGACAAAAATTTTTGCAAATAACGACAAGCTTTCTGTCCGGCGCAGAACTAAAGTAATATAACAAGAGAGCATTTAAACCACTTTATTGGCAGGATGAAACCATGCGTAATCGACCCGTGAAGTTCTCCTCCCCAGCCATGATGGCGATTTTGATGTCTGTCATGTTGGCAAGCAGCGCCGCATATGCTGGCGCTGTAGTCCAGGTCACCGACATCAGTGGCCAGCCTGTCCAGGATGCGGTGGTCTACGCAGAACTTGCCAGCGGCCCCCAGCTTGCCAAAACGGCCAATGCCGAGATACAGCAAAAAGACAAAAAATTCATGCCCTTTGTCACGGTGGTACAAACTGGCACCTCGATCTCTTTTCCCAACAATGACACGGTCAGGCATCACGCCTATTCATTTTCACCGGCCAAGCCCTTTGAATTAAAGCTGTATTCAGGCAAACCTGCTGCCCCCATCATCTTTGACAAAGCAGGAACGGTAGTGGTCGGCTGCAATATCCACGACCAGATGGTGGCCTATATCCATATAGTCGACACACCCTATTTCGCCAAGACCGATGCTGCCGGCACGGCCCGGCTACCGAATATGCCAGTCGGTAAATATGTCCTGAAGACCTGGCACCCGAAACAGCCAACAACAGCCAGCGTGCAGGAGCAAGGCCTGCAAATGGACAATAGCAACCCTGGTGTGGCGGTCAAACTGAATTACAAGGCCATTTAAGATTACTTTTCCATGTACATATTGAGGAAAGTTCATGCGTTTGCATAGTTTGGAAAGCCGTGTCGTTACCCTCTTCATAGGCTTGCTATTGACGGTACAACTGGCAGCTTATTTTGCCATTGGCAATGCCATAGACAGGAACGCGCGCACTGCAGTTGAAGAGAATTTGAAAATCAATGAAAAATTCCTGTTGCGCCTGCTGGATCAGAACGCACAAAAACTCATACAAGGCGCGATCGTACTCGCCAAGGATTATGCTTTTCGCGAAGCCATAGGTACGCATGACACTGAAACCATCGTTTCCACTCTGTCCAATCACGGCAAGCGCATAGGCTCAGACCTGACCATGCTTGTCGGCCTGGACAGGAAAATCACAGCCTATTCAAATACCAGCAAAAGCAACCGTAACAACGCAGCGAACGATGAATTGAGCAGCAGCCTGCAACAATCGGTTGCCGCATTGATACATACGGCAGAAAAATCCGGCAGTGCTGCCAGCACGGCCATAGTTGATGGCAAACCCTATCAAATGGTGGTCGTGCCTATCGAGGCGCCCGTCACGATTAGCTGGGTAGTCATGGCCATCCCCATAGGTAAAGCCCTGGTGACGGATATGCATGAACTGTCACGCATGCAAATCAGTTTGCTGACGTCTGAAAAACAGGGGCGCTGGACAGCCAATGTCTCCAGCCTCAGTGATGACAATGCCAACAGGCTGGCGCAACAATTACCAAGTGCGGAAAAACAGGTCAGTTACCTGCCTGCCTTGCAAATCGATGAAGACCAATACAGCGCTCGCATACTCAAACTGGCACAGAATGAAGAATTCAGCACCATCGCCGTATTGCAATTGTCCATCAGCCAGGCAGTTGCCCCCTACAAGGAATTACAACGCAATATCCTGATACTGACGGTGTTCGGTGCACTCGTTGCCAGCATCATCAGTGCCATCACGGCCCGCCGCATTACCGGGCCGGTGCGGCAACTGGCCGAGACAGCACGCAGCCTGGGTGCAGGTGATTACACAGCCACCATCAATGTCAAACAAAAGGATGAGATTGGCGATCTGGCGCGCACCTTCATGACCATGCGCGATGGCATCGCCCAGCGTGAAAAAGAAATCAGCCGCCTGGCTTATTGGGATACGCTGACCAATTTACCCAACCGTGCGCTGTTCACCGACATGCTGGAAGAAGCCATCGCCAGCGCACGCTCCCACGAAAAGTCCTGCTATGTCCTGATGATGGACCTTGACCGTTTCAAGCATGTCAATGACGTCATGGGCCACCGCTTTGGTGACATCCTGTTGAACCAGGTTGCCATACGCCTGTCTGCCGAACTGGGGCCGGGTGGTACCAAACCGGCACGTCTGGGTGGTGATGAATTTGCCATCCTGCTGCCAAACAGCACCACGGAAAATGCGCAGGACCTGGCCAACCGCATCCTGCGTTCGCTGGAAAAACCGATTTCCATAGAAGACCAGACTGTTGATCTGGGTGCGGGTATAGGCATCGCCGGTTTCCCTGATCATGCCAGTGATGCCCAAGGCTTGCTGAGCCGGGTCGAAGTCGCCATGTATGCGGCAAAACTGGGAAATAGCGGTGCCATCATCTATTCACCCGACATTGATAAATCCAGCCAGCAAAGCCTGTCACTACTCAGTGAACTGCGGGCTGCGCTGGAGCAGCAAGCCTTCCGCCTGTATGTGCAACCCAAGGTTGGGCTGGATCATGGCAAGGTCGTGGCAGTTGAAGCACTGGTACGCTGGATACATCCTGAGCGCGGCTTTATCTTCCCTGACCAGTTCATCCCCTTTGCCGAGCAAACCGGTTTCATACGCCAGCTCACACATTGGGTCATGAATGAGGCAGCACGGGTATGCCAGGTCTGGAAAGAACAGGGCATACAATTGAAAATCTCAGTGAATATTTCTACCCGTGATTTGCTGGACCAGGACTTGCCTGGCAAATTTGCCCAGATACTGCAGACCAATCATGTTGAAGCAGCTTCATTTTGTCTGGAAATTACCGAGAGTGCCATCATGGATGACCCGGTCAGGGCTTTCCAGACGCTGGATCGCCTGCATGCCATGGGACTGGAATTATCGATAGATGATTTTGGTACTGGCTATTCGTCCCTGGCTTACCTGAAACGCCTGCCAGTCCACGAATTGAAGATAGATAAATCTTTCGTGCTGAAAATGGAAGAGGATATTGACGATACCAAGATCGTCAAGTCCACTATAGACCTGGGTCACAACATGGGCTTGCGCGTGGTTGCCGAAGGAGTGGAAAACCTGGCCGTCATGAATCTGCTTAAAGAAATGGGCTGCGACCAGGCTCAGGGTTATTACATCAGCAAACCCATGCCTTCAGCCGATTTGCCTGCCTGGCTTGGCAAATGGCAAGAACAACAGACGCAAGCACCATCGTAATCACAATCATACTCACAGCCAGGCTGAAACCAGCTCAGGCCAGATGCACAAACTGGCTGGACTTGCGGTCACGCTTGCGGTTATACATGCGGCTGTCAGCAATCTTGATCAGGCGCACATAGTCGCTGCCGTCTTCAGGGAAACTGGCCCAGCCTATCGATACGCCAACACTGACGACGATATCGTCCAGTGAAATGGGTTGCTCGACAACATTGCAGATTTTCTCCACCATGTTATTGATGTCTATGGAATTCTTGGTATCTTTCAGCAGCAAGACAAATTCATCACCGCCATAGCGCGCTACCTCATCGGTATCGCGTATGGCTGAACGCAGGCGGGCAGCAATGATGACCAGCGCCTTGTCACCGGCGTCATGGCCATGATTATCATTGATGTACTTGAAGCGATCCAGGTCGATGAACAAGAGGCTGAAGCCTTCGCTGGCACTGGGGTTTTCGAGTGCCTGTTTTTGCAGATAATTGATCTGGGCGAACAGGGATTCACGATTTGCCACCTGGGTCAGCTTGTCATAGCGCAGCTTGTTTTCCATTTCGACAAAAGTCTGGGCCAGCATGCCTATCTCGTCGGTACGCAGGATTTGCAGGCTGGGCATGGGTTCGCCGTTGCCAAATTTTTCTGCCGCTGAAGTCAGCTTGCGGATATCACGTATGACGCGTTCAACGATGGTCAGGCCTATGGTCAGCGCAAAGATGATACAAGCCACGGCTATCACCATGCTTTGCATGAAACCCTGATTGATACTGCTCATGAAATCGGCGCGCGGCACAGCGACCACGGTCAGCCAGTTCAAGCCCTGCTTGTTACCCAGCGGTGAGATCGCCACATCAATTGTGCCACTGCTCAGCTCTATGGACTGGGTCTGGGTAGCAGGCAATTTCAAGTTCCCCACCTTTTGAAAGGTTTCGCTGATCAAGGGGGTTTTCATATCGATGGCACGCATGCGCTCAGGTGTGCCATTGACGGTACGCTCAGGCAGTTCCTGCCCTGAAGTCGCGACGATATAGCCATCGGCATCGACGATATAGGCAACACTGTTTTTACTGATTTCCAGCTTGCGCAAGAAATTTGACAATTCCTTGAGGGTCAAATCCGTTGCCATGACACCAGCAAATTCATGGTTCTTTTGATAGACGGACTTGGCCAGGGTAATGGTCGGGTAATGGAAAGAAAAATTATTATAGATTTTTGACCATACCGGCTTTTCCGAATTTTGCGCTATCTTGTACCAGGGCCGCAGGCGCGGGTCAAAGTCATCGCTGCGCAGAACATTTGAACGGTCGCCAACATGGCTGACCCGAAATACCGTGCGCTTGTCGCCATCAGGCTCACGCCAGAACAGTTGCACGGTCTCCTTAGAGATCCGGTAGACGCCGACAAAGCGGCCGTCACTGCCACCGAAGTAGACGTAATTATTCACATCCATGAACAAGCCGCTGGCTGCCCAGAATTTCTCTTCCAGGGATTTCATGTCGGAAGAAAAATTTTGTTCCTTTGGCAAATTGCTGGTGCTGGGCGCTACTGATTCCAGTGCGATCAGGGCACCATCCAGGTGTTTTTCAGTCGCATGATTGATACGGTTCACCATGTCCACCAGAATGCGCTGGGTCAGGGTATAGACGGCATCCGTCCCGGCCTTCATGGAGACCCAGCCTATGGCGGCAGACACACCGATAACCAGCACGGTAATCGGTATCACCAATTCTCTACGCAAAGACGAACGACTCATACTTGGGCTCAAAAAAAAGCGATCGGTAATTTTCTCTTGCTTGCTCTGTCCTGCATCCTTCCAATCCCGACATGTTGCATGTGTCAGCGTTTTTCAGAATTATTCCCAGAAGGAAATTCAGGGGGCTTAAGTATATACCGTTAAAAATTGTTAAAACCAACTTATGCCACAACACAGAAATTAAATCTTGCGTATTGTGGTAAAGGGACGCTTGCATCACGTCAATATACCAAACAAGATACTGAGCAAGATACTAAGTTCAGCCTGGTTTTTCATCCATTTTTAATAAATTGAACCGGTTAAGCCCAAGGAAATTTCCCTGAGGCAACCAACTTATTATGGACTTATACGTCACCGATAGCGAAGTTGCGCAGTTAGAACGGCGTTTGACCGGTACGGTGACGCAAGAACAACTGGATGAGGCGCTGAAGCTGGCCTGGCATTTGCGCCAGCGCAATAGCGCCCGCGCCTTGCTGTTATGTGAAACGATCAGCAATTTACTGAATAACTCCAGCCGTAGCGACACTGACAAGGCATTGGTCTACCTTCGCCTGCAATTAATACGGGCAGAAGAAAAATGGCTGCATGCCGACCTTGATGGTGCTGCTGCCATTGTACAGGCCATACTCAGGCACCCCGACATCCATCTAGACCGCGCCAGTCTCAGCGATGCTCACCGCATGCTGGGTTTTATATTTTCAGACCAGGGCAAGCATGTCGAATGCGACATAGAGATGGCCATCTCCATAGACGAAGCCAGCAAGGCCGATGATATCCTGCGCAAGCAAAGCACTGCTGCAGCACTGGCCAGAGTCGCCGTCTTACGCGATGACAAGCTGGCAAAGTCTTATTTTGACCGCCATTTTGAATCCCGCAACCCTCCCAGAGAAATCCATCCCGGACTGGCTGCGCTGATGAATGATTTCCTGGGTTTGTATGCTGGCCTTAACGGGCAAGTCGATGAATCCGGTGTTTTCCTGAAAAAAGCTTATGAGCAGTGCCTGGAATCTGGCCAGATACGACGCGGTATTCTGACGGCAGCCAATATTGGTTACAACTACAGCAATGCAAATGATTTTGAATCTGCACTTGAATGGCTGCAAAAAGCCCTGAAGCTGGCTAAACCCACAGGCTGGTCGCCCAGCATAGGAAATTGCCTGATGCAAATCGGCGACACTTTGCGCAGAATGGGCTCACTTGATGCGGCTGAACATATGTTGCATGAAGCCCTGGAGCAATTGGCCAAACTCACCAATTCACGCAATTATGCCCTCACCATCAGCGTGCTGGCCGATGTGGCACTGGACCGCCGTGACTATCATCTTGCACTGAATCTGTTTACCCAGCTCAGCATGCTGCCGGGCGCACAGGAACAGGCGGACTTGCAAGAGACAGCAAGCCACGGACAAGCCAGGGCCCAGGCCAAACTCAAGACCACCACACGCGAAGCCACTACCAGCAAAACTGCGGCACTTGTTGCAAAGCGTTAATTCGGCTTGTATCGGCTTGCATTCGGCTTGTATAAGCTTCGCCAAGCTTGTATAAATAAATCTTGTACAGTTTCGCACCGGCAAGATGCTGCTTAGCTCTGCTTCGTTCGCTTTGCTTCATTTTTTCAGCCGCAACAATTCACATGCAGCCAAGATCTCAACTACTTATTTCCAGCCTGGCCCTGCTCTGCATGATGCATGCGAGTCTGGCTGTCGCTCAAGTCTTGCCCTCGCCTGACCAGGGCAGGCTGCTGGCCACTGGCGGGGTCACGCAACTGGAAGGAGCAGGCGGCGGCGGGCTGACGCCGTGGGCAACCATCACCGGCTATGGCAGTGAAGACAGCTATGGTGTGACTGCGCATATCACCCAGGTTGGCACGCAGGATTACCGTTTACGCACAGCCGGTGTCGCCATAGGCATCGCCGACAGACTGGAACTCTCGCTGGCAAATCAAAAATTTACTGGCAGTCTGGCACCGCTGGACAAGCTGGAATTACAGCAGGACATCCTTGGCATCAAACTCAAAATTGCCGGTGACCTGGTCACCGATCAGGACAGCTGGCAACCCCAGGTAGCCATTGGTGCCATGTATAAACGCAATCATGTCATCAAGGGCCTGGAGGCATTGGGTATCACCAGTGTCAAACAGCTTGGTGCCATCAATGACAGCGGTGTGGATTACTATCTGTCTGCCACCAAGCTGCTGCTGGATCACAGCCTGCTGATCAATGGTACTTTGCGCCTCAGTAAAGCAAACCAGATGGGCTTGCTGGGTTTTGGGGGTGACAAGCGCAAGCAGTATCAACTCTTGCCTGAAGTATCGCTGGGCTATCTGATCAACCGTAAGCTGGTACTTGGCCTGGAATACCGCAGCAAGCCTCAGAACCTGGCAGTCGATAATGAAAAAGCGTATTACGATGCCTTCCTGGCCTGGTTCCCAAACAAGAACATATCACTGACGCTGGCTTATGCGCATCTGGGCGACATCACAGTCTTCAATCCTAAAAACCAGCGTGGCTGGTATGTCTCTCTGCAAATCGCTCAGTAAGGAAGGCCTCATGAAAATATATAGCTTTATCCTGGCGATTTTACTGAGCTTCAATACGGCAGTTCACGCGCAAACAGGTGCAGCCAGTTTGTACCAGGACCTTGGCAACGAAGCTGGTATCAGCAAGATTGTTGATGAAAGCATTATCATCTTCTTGCAGGACGCACGTATCAAGGACACATTCAAGGAAACCAATATTCCTCGTCTTGCACAATTATTGAAAGAACAATTTTGCGTCATCAGCGGCGGTCCCTGCAAATACAGTGGCGACGACATGAAGGTCGTGCATCAGGGCCTGGGCATCAATGCTGCGCAGTTTTATGCGCTGGCAGAAGATGTGCAAATCGCCATGGATAAACTGGGTATTTCATCTGCCACACAAAATCGCCTGATGGCCTTACTCGCGCCCATGAAGCGCGACATCGTTTTCCCAAAACCCAGGACTTGATTATTTTTTGCATCATCCCTGAATCTGATTTTCAGTAGCCTTCGTATATAGAACAGATGTGCGACTGATGTGTGATGTAGTCGTGCAGTATTGCTGCTTGATCTAGAGGAGATATGATGCAAATAAGGAAAAAAATTATCAGCCTGGCCCTGCTAAGCAGCAGTGCTGCCTGCATGCAAACCAGCCTGGCACAGGACATGTTGAAACCCGATATGGGCAAGCTGACCGCGACTGGTGGCGTCAGCCAGTTGGAAGGCGCGGGTGGTGGCGGTTTGACACCCTGGGCACTCATCACTGGCTATGGCACGCGTGACAGCTATGGTGCAAATGCCCATTACACACAAGTCAATACCCAGGATTACAGCCTGAAAACCTATGGCGTCGCTGTTGGTATAGCTGACCGCGTCGAGCTGTCACTGGCCAGCCAGGAATTCACCGGTTCATTAGCACCCCTGAATGCCTTGAATATCAAGCAAGACATTTTTGGCCTCAAGGTCAAGCTCGCAGGCGACGCTGTGTATGAGCAAGATAGCTGGATGCCACAGATCGCAGTCGGTGCCATGTATAAGCGTAACAAGGGCATAGGTGGCCTGGGTGCACTGGGCGTAACGAATGTCAAGCAACTGGGTGCCAAAGACGATAGCGGTGTTGACTACTATGTGTCCGCCACCAAGATACTGCTGGAACAAAGTCTGCTGCTGAACGGCACCTTGCGCATGACCAAGGCCAACCAGATGGGCATACTGGGTTTTGGCGGCGACAAGAAAGACAGCTATCGCCCCATGCTGGAAACCTCGGTTGCTTATCTGCTCAACCGCAAACTGGCAGTCGGTGCTGAGTACCGCATGAAACCACGCAATCTGGGCGTGGATAATGAAAAAGATTATTACGATGTGTTCCTTGCCTGGTTCCCCAGCAAAAATGTGTCTGTCACTGCCGCCTATGCAACGCTCGGCGACATCACCATCTTCAATCCCAAAAACCAGCGCGGCTGGTACTTGTCCCTGCAAGCCGGATTCTAAGACCCTCACTGATAGCAACACGTGGCAACTCATAGCGACACATTTGAAAGATCACATCATGAACAACATACTCTCCCGTATCAGCAAAATCGCTGTCGGCTTCTTCCTGCTGAGCAGCTTGTCCGCCCATGCGCAAAGCAGCAGCGACGCGCTGTACCAAAGCCTGGGCGGCAAGACCGGCATCAGCACTTTCGTCAATTCCTTCGTTGCCATCGTGCTCGAAGATACGCGCATCAACAAGGCTTTCAAAGAGACCGATACTGAAAGACTGGCCAGCCTGCTAACCGAACAATTCTGCGAACTCAGCGGCGGCCCTTGCAAATACAGTGGCCGCAGCATGGCAGAATCGCACAAGGACATGCAAGTCACCAATGCCCATTTCAATGCCCTGGCAGAAGACTTGCAAATCGCCATGGAGAAACATGACATACCATCATCTGTACAAAACAGGCTGATCGCCAAACTCGCTCCCATGCAACGCCCTATCGTCACCAAATAAGAAATCGTAAAGACTGACTGGAATCAAGATGAAACCATTTCTGCAAAATTATCGTCTATTGAAACATCGTCTCTTGCTTGTTCTGGCTATGCTACTGGCAACAAGCTCACCCATGCTGGCGCATGCAGCCAAACTGAACTTCCTGGCGGTCGATAAAAATGGCAATCCCATGCCTGATGTCGTGGTGTATGCAACGCCAACAGGCATGCCCTTACCAGCGACTGAAAAAACAGAAGCAACCATAGCGCAAAGTGATATGCAGTTTTCACCGTATGTGACGGCGATACGCACGGGCTCGCAAGTCAAATTCCCTAACTACGACAAGATGGAACATCATGTGAAGTCCTTCTCGGCAGTCAAGGAATTTGAAATCAAGACCTATGAGCGTGGTGTCGTGCCACCACCAGTGATCTTCGACAAACCTGGCATCGTCATCGTCTACTGCCTCTTGCATAACTGGATGCGTGCCTATGTGCTGGTGCTGGATACACCTTACTTTGTCAAGACTGACCAGAATGGTGTGGCAATGCTGGATAAACTGCCGGATGGGAATTACGAGCTGAAAGCCTGGCATCCCAACCTGGGCAGTATCAAGCCTGCTCTGAGCCAGAGCATCAAAGTCAATGATCAGTCTGCACCGGTCAAGTGGCAATTTGATTTTGTACCTGTGCCAAGAAAGTCAAAATCTCCGGGCTAAAAAATGAGGCCGGGCGCGAGTGCCCGGCCTCATCCTACCTGCTGTCTATCAACTAGGCTTTGCTCAAACTCTCCAGCCATGCGGCAAACTCTTTATCCATGCCTGTGCCCCAGGACCTGACCAGGGCCTGATAACGCGGATAATCACCACTGCGGGTGAACACCAGCATCTGCTCTATCTCCGGCCTGTGTTTTTCCATCATGAAGCGCACTGCCAGATAACCCCAGCTATAGATGCGAGCCGTGCCATTATTGTTTTCATAGCCGGTATCGAATAACTGGCTCAAGGCATAAGTCTTTTCTCCTGCAGCCTTGATGGCAGCAGGATTATCCTTGCCCCTGGAAACATATTCGGCGATGCCTTCTGTCCACCACACCAGATAAGGTGTCAGCGGTGCGGGCCTGGCGCAGTTTTCTGGTGGCGCATGTGAGTCATGCAGGTTGGCGCAAAAGTCTCCGTATAGATTGAAACGGCCATCAAGGTAATGCACATACTCATGCCCGAGGTTGAGCACACTGCCATCTTTTTTCTGGTTGGCGACAAACTCAGCCTGGTTACCTGGTCTTTCAGGATAGCCTTCCAGATACATGCCGCCATTATTGGTAGGCATATCAAAATGCTGGGTAGCATATTTGACGAAGTCTTCCTTGGACTGATAAATATTGGCCCTCAGGCTGCTGTTGTGGTCATCCCTGACTGGCTTGCCTTTGGTCGCAAACATATCGTGGAATTGCTGTTCAAGCGCACCCAGCATCTGACAGGACTTGCGTTCATCTTCCGGCGTCAATGCCTGTGAACGCAGGCTCAGCGTGGGGCTGCACTCATGCACATGCGTAAGCACTTTTTGTATTTGCTGTTCACGCTCAAGCTCACGCGGGCCTGGTGTTTGCTGTGGACTTGTACTGCAGGCAGCCAGTCCCAGACTCAGGGCTATTAGCCCGGTATTTCTGATTTTCAATTCATCTCCTTTTTCTGTTTTTGCTTCTATTTGTCTGCGTCTACTTCTGCGTCTGGTTCTATTTCTGCTTCTATTTCTCTGTTGATAACAAGCTTTATATCTTGATATCAGCCCGTTGTAAATATGCCGCAAATATTTTATTAATATACCTTAAATATATTTATATTGGTACATTTGAGTCCCGCCGGAATTTGCATTTCATCTTTTCTGTATCAAATCCGGCGGCGACCAGCAATGACATGCGAGCAGCGAAAACCACCACTGCACTCATACGCAGCGTGAAAAGCGGCACATGGATTTGCCCAATATAAAGAGAAGGATGGCCTTGCCTGACGCCAGAAAAGCAGGAGCCAGACCCGGAAGATATCCATTTCAGCCTAGCTAATTTGCTGGAATGGAGGTGGCTGTTCATTCGAGGGATTGAATAGTGAGACTGAGGGCAACCTCAAAATTATGGAGCATACTTTGAAAAACTTACCAACAATGAAAAAATCCGCATTGGCCATTTCCCTGGCGCTGATGGGATTGCAAAGCGCCTATGCACAAGATACAGCGCCTGTACAAAAAGTGGTCGTTACAGGTTCCAATATCAAACGTGTCGATAGCGAAACAGCCTCTCCCGTGCAAATCCTGACACGTCAGGAAATCATGGAAAGTGGTGCCAACACCGTCAAGGACATCCTCGACAATCTCAGCAATAATGACCACAGCGCCATCAGTGACCTGGGTGGTGCCAACTCCTGGGCCAGCGGCGCGTCTGGCGTATCCCTGCGCAATCTCGGTTTGACTGCCACTCTGACTTTATTGAATGGCCGCCGTCTGCCCAGCTATGGTTTTGCTGATGGCTTGCAAGCGACCTTCGTCAATATTGATGCCATCCCGGCAAATGCGATTGAACGCATCGAAATATTGAAAGATGGCGCATCTGCGATTTATGGTTCCGACGCCGTCGCCGGTGTCATCAACATCATTACCCGCAAAGACTTCAAGGGCGTGACCCTGAATGCCAGCGCCCAGCAATCGCTGCGCAACAGCATGCTGAACAAATCGCAGACTGCTTCGATTACCGTCGGCACTGGCGACTTTGAAAAAGATGGCTATAACATCTTTGGCCATCTGGAAGCCTATCACCGTGGCGCGTACAAAGATCGCGACATTTTCAATATGCTGCCTGAGTGGTACCTGAAAATGAATCCGGACCGCGCCGCCCTCTCTACCGGCGCGTATCCTGGCAACTATACCGGCCGCTACCCTGCCAACTATGCAGATAAAACCCTGGCTGGCAAATCCTTCACTACTGCTGCGCCAGGTTGCGCACCAGAATTGCTGATCGGTGGCTTGTGCCGTTATGACTACTGGAAAGACAGTGATGCCAATCCTGCGGCAGACCGCGTCGCCTTCTTCAGCATGGGCAGGAAAAAACTGGGTGACAACCTGACTGGTTTTGCCGAAATCAATTTTTCCAACACCAAGAGTACTTACTACACCTCTGTCCCACGCAGTAATATCACTGGCGTACCACTGACCTGGTATGACTCCATCAAGGGTCAGATGCAGTACTTTACCGACCCGCAACTGCCGGTTGGTCATGCTTTCAATCCTTACTCTTTCCCGGTAGGTTTGAATTATCGTTTCGCTGATAATCCAGAGATGTTCAAGAATGTCGGTGAAGCCAGGCAATACCGTGTAGTAGCAGGCCTGGAAGGCAATCACTTTGGCTGGGAATGGGATAGCGCCATCGGCAGGATGAGTTCTACTGCGACACAAAAACAGCATCTGTATCGTGACCGCTATGGTTATTACGATGCCATCGTCAAGGGCGAATACAAGTTTGGCGGGACCAACTCGCAAGCCGTGCTTGACAAGATGTTCCCTGAAATGGGGTCGCACGGTACATCCACACAAACCTTTTTTGACTTCAAGGCCTCGCGTGAACTGATGGCGCTGGGCGGTGGTCCTTTGCAATTGGCAACTGGTTTTGACCTGCGTCATGAAACTTTCGAGCAAGCCAGTAGTGACAATGTATTGAATGCCCAAATCGTCCAGTTCAGTGGCGTGTCTATACAAGGTTCACGCAATGTCGGTGCAGCATTTGCCGAATTGAGTGCGCCTTTCACCAAACAGCTGGAAGGTAGTTTTGCCCTGCGCGCAGATAAATCCGGCACGACTGAAGTTGCGGTCGTACCAAAACTGGGCTTATCTTACAAGGCCACAGATTTCCTGATGTTGCGCGGTACGGCAGCAGAAGGCTTCCGCGCGCCCAGTTTGCCAGAGACTGGCAATGGCGGCGCATCCTGGTTCAATAATGGTTATCTTGATCCCAAACGCTGCGCCATGGCGACACAAATGTCCGACGCCTTGAAAAAGGGCAATGCCATCGACCAGGCCAATGCCAGCACTGCCTACAACCTTGGTTGCTCAGTCAGCTTCCCTGCCCGTGTCTTGCCCAACAAGGATTTGAAACCAGAGAAATCCAATAGCTTCACCCTCGGCCTGGTCTTGCAAGCGACCAGGGACACCAGCATCACCATCGACTATTACAACATCAAGCGCCGCGATGAAATCTCTGTTTTGGGTGTCGATGAAACCCTGGCCAATGAAGACAAGAAAGCTGGCCTGGTTGAACGTGGTGCCATGACCACCCAGGATATCGACCTGGCCCAGCGCGCGTCCGAACTGGCAGGCAAACCCCTGGGCTTTACCATTGGCCCTATCGCCACCATCGGTGCGCAATATGCCAACCTGACCAAGACCAAGGTTGCCGGCGTCGATGTGGATGTCAACAGCAAATGGAATCTGGGTGAAGCAGGCAAACTCAATACCGGCCTGGAAATGAATTACCAGACCGACTATCGTAGCTGGAGTTCATTCACGAACGACTATAGTGAAAACTATGTAGGCCGTCGTGGTGTACCAAAAATCCGCGCCATTGCCAAACTGGGCTGGGCCAGAGGTGACTGGAACGCAGGCACACGCATCTACTACACCAGCGGTACAACACTGAGCTGGGGTGACCTCGACAGCGCCAATACCGAGCAAGGCTGTATAGACCGCGGTGTCGCTGCCGACCAGTGCAAGATCGCTGCTGATACCACTGTGGATTTCTCGCTGAATTACAAAGGCTGGAAAAACACCTTGCTGACCATGAACCTGTTCAACGTCTTCAACCGCGACACCGTCATGCAAATGCGCCCAGGCAGCTCCTTGCCTTTGCGCGGTCGTGTGTTGAAACTGTCGCTGGAACATAAGTTTTAAGACAGTGATTTAAAAAGATCAAAGGCGATCACATTCAAATCAAAACCGATAAATCAACCGGTTTTGACGTTGTGGTTGTCTTTGATTTTGCTGTTGATTTTGACGTTGAGGTTGTTTTTGACGTTAGCAGTTCCCCATGTGTCGACGCCGTTTGTGCGGTACAGAAAATGGATTAAGAAGGACCGCTGTTTGAGCGAAGCGAGTTTCGGGCCTTCCCATTTTTTGTACCGCACAAACGGGAACCCCCTTTAGGGGGCGACGACGCCTGGGTCGCCTTTTTGGCCCACCTTTTTTGGCGAGACAAAAAGGTGGGTAGCCGCCGGTCTACCACCGGCCGGCAATCTAAAAATACGTGCGCAAGCATTTGAGAAGGAAAGACGTAAAACAATAAGTATGTGAAGTTAAGCACCTGACAGCACGTCACAAACACCCCTGGATTCCAGCTAACCCCACGCTGGAGTGACGTAAATATACGCACGGTGCATTACGCTGCAACGCAATTGACAAGCGTGCAAATACTAACGTCAAACGTACGCCACTATGCCGATTTCGTCATCCCCACCAACACAAACCATCAAGACCCAATCCCCGCCTTATACTATCCTCCCCCGCATCCATAAAAACCCACACCGGAGTTCCAGCATGACATCAGGCATAGGCGGTTCCACAGCAGAACTAGAATTAGCCAGCATCCAGGCAGACTTGAGCGACGTCAGCCCCATCAGCGCAGCAGAACGCCAGGCCAGGGTAGAAAAAGCAGCCAGACTGATGCAGCAAAAAGGCGTGGATGCGATGATACTGCCCGCAGGCAGCAGCCTGTATTATTTCACTGGCTTGCGCTGGTATCCCAGCGAACGCCTGACGGCTGCGATACTGACGCCAGATGCCAGGCTGACTTATGTCTGCCCTGAGTTTGAAGACTCCAAGCTGCGCGAAACTCTGGGGGCAGATGCTGATATTCGTTTATGGCAGGAAGAAAATGATCCCTGTCTGCTGGTCAAGAATTTTTTGCAGGATGCGGGCTACAAAACAGCTATCATCGCGCTCGATGAAAACGCACCTTTCTTTGTCTTTGATGGCTTGCGCCAGGTCTTGCCACTGGCACAAATCATCAATGCCAGCAGCATCACGGCAGAATGCCGTATGCATAAATCTGTGGCCGAGCTGGCCATCATGCAAAAGGTCAAGAACCTGACGCTGGAAGTGCAAAAGAAAGCAGCAAAAATCCTGCATGAAGGCATCTCTTCTTTTGAAGTAGCCCGCTTCATTGACCAGGCACACCGTGCCTATGGCGGCAGCGCATCAACATTTTGTATCGTCAGCTTTGGTGAAGCGACTGCCATGCCGCATGGCCCGGATGCAGAGCAATTCCTGCGCGAAGGTGACATGGTACTCATCGATACCGGTTGCAAGCTGCATGGCTATAACTCGGACATTACCCGCAGCTATGTGTTCGGTAAACCCAGCCAGCGCCAGCGAGATATCTGGGAGCTGGAAAAAGCTGCCCAGGCAGCCGCATTTGATGCGGCACAAATCGGCGTGCCGTGTGAACAAGTCGATGCCGCCGCCAGGAAGGTATTGGCCGCAGCAGGTTTTGGTCCTGACTACCAGTTACCGGGCCTGCCCCATCGCACCGGCCACGGCATAGGCCTGGATATCCATGAATGGACTTATCTGGTCAAAGGCAATCAGCGTCCGCTGGCGGCTGGCATGTGCTTCAGCAATGAACCCATGATCTGCATAGAGGGCGAATTTGGCATACGCCTGGAAGACCATTTCTATATGACGGAACAGGGGCCGCGCTGGTTCACTGGTCAAAGCCATGCGGTCGATGCGCCGTTTGGCCGCGGCTAAAAACCAGGTCAAAAAAAACCGGCAAATAGCTTTGCCGGTTTTTTATACTTCCAGACCTGATCTGGTGTGATCTGGTACCAGATTTATTTTTTCTTCACAGGTACAGGAGCTTTAACCGCATTCTTGGATTTCAGGAATACCGGTCCCCAGACCGGATGACCAATTTCAGCGGCTGATAAATTGAAAGCTGGATCCAGCTTCAAAGCCTTGTCGAATTGTTGACGGCACAATTGCGTACGGGATGTGACGCAATAGCTGAATGCCAGAATCTTCAGGGCACCGAGTTGTACATCCTTATTATGCCCGTTCCATATTTCAGTCGCGGCATTGAGTTTTTTGATGGCTCCGTTGTAGTCACCTGCATCATACAGGGCAGTACCATCTTTCAAGGCCTGCACATCTGCATTGAGCGCGGGAACTGCTGGCTCTACCGGTGGTGGTGGCGGTGGAGGCGGCGTTTCTTTTGGCTTTACTACGGGCTTGGGTGCCGGTGCCTGTTTGGGTGCGGTTTCGCAACCCTGCAAGATGGTGCATGCCATCACCAGACCCGTCACATAGAGCGCTTGGGTTAATTTCTTCATTTTTGTTCAGCTTTATTTATTTGTAAATTCATGTTCTATGGTTGCCGCACTGTTTTTTCCAGCATCGATTTCAGTAATGAAGTCGGGAAAACCAGGATTGGTCACCCTGATCTTGTGCTTGCCTGCGGTCAAACTTATGTGCTTCAAAGGCGGACTGGCACCTTGCTGCACACCATCTACAAAAACCGTGCCCCAGGGTTTGATCGCCAGCTTGAGATTGAGCTTGGTGGCGGCAGCCTTGGCAGCTTTAACTTCCTTCAGGCGCGCTTGCGCTGCTTCAGCAAATTTACCCTGTGGATATTGCTGCAAGTATGCACTGAGCGTCTCAGGGGTGACTGTATTATCGTCTTTTAATTTGTCCCAGGCCAGTTTCTCCGGATCTGGTTTTTCTTCCGCTTCCGTCACACTGGCTGCCACAGGTGCGGCGTTACTGGCTGCAACTGGCTCGGTTTTAGCAACCGGTGCAGCCACAGTTTCCGCACTAGCTGCGGCAGAAGTGGGCACTGACTGCTGCGCCAGGGCAAGCGCAGCATCACTTGTTTTGTTGCTACCCGGACGTGTTGCAAAATAGCCTGCCAGCAAGACAGCTGCTGCCGCCAGCATGATAAATGGCAAAGGACGAGCGCGTACTTTAGCTGCCAGCCCGCCACCTTGCACTTGCTCCTGCTGGGCCTTGGGTTCTGGCCTGTGGGTTTTTACGGCTGTCGGGTCTTTACCCGGCGCTGTGCTCAGCATTTCCGGCCCGTCAGCCTGTATGCCAGCAGTGTGTTCTTCCCTGCCCTTACGCGACTTGCGCACCGAAGCAAAAGAGCTGATTCCCAAAAGCTGGCGGAATTCTTCCATGCTCTGCGGGCGGTCTTGCGGCTGGATAGCCAGCGCCAGGTCTATGGCCTTGAGGAACTTGGTACTAAAACCTGCATGCTCACCATCCTGCATGGGCAACATGGTGTCTTTTACTACCCGGCCTACCGATATAGGAGGTGGCGATTTCATGATGGCGAAATACATGACAGCTGCCAGGGCATAGATGTCTGTCCACGAGCCCTGGGGCATTTCCACATCATCGGCATATTGCTCTATTGGCGCATAACCGGGCTTGAGGATGACCGTCATGCCCTGAGTCATGTCGCCAATGATCTGACGGGCAGAACCAAAATCCAGCAAGACAGCCACGCCATTTTTTTGCACGATGATATTGTCGGGTGATATATCCCTGTGCAATATCTTGGAACGGTAAAGCGTATCCAGGGCTTCGAGTATCTGCTTGAAGATGAATCTGAGCCAGGCTTCGGTCACCAGTTTGGGGCGTTTGTTGACAATTTGCTTCAGGGTATGGCCATCATAATGACGCATGACCATGTAGGCAGTCTTGTTTTCTTCCCAGAAGCGATACACCTTGACCAGTGAAGGATGATCAAACTGGGCCAGCAGGCGCGC
The DNA here is from genome assembly GCF_003201815.1 of Undibacterium pigrum. Taxonomy (GTDB): domain Bacteria; phylum Pseudomonadota; class Gammaproteobacteria; order Burkholderiales; family Burkholderiaceae_D; genus Undibacterium; species Undibacterium pigrum. The sequence continues at coordinate 664,606 of NZ_QJKB01000002.1, read as the reverse complement.
TTCATTGATAAAGCTTTTCAGGCCAGCCTCAAAAGTGGCTTTATGGCGTTCAGATCTGACGGTGACACTGGTATCGGCAGAACGTCCGGCCAGAGCACCAGGCATGTATTCCTTGATGGCGACCGTACGTTGCAATGAATGATCGAAGGCCAGATACACGATACCAAAGCCACCCTCACCCAGAATTCCGGTGATTTCAAAGTCATTCAGCCGCGTGCCGATAGCGAGACAATTCTCGGTACCTGCTACAGGTGCAGTTGAGGCTTCAGTGGCGAGTATTTTTTCTGTGTTCAAGGCTTACTCGGATTGTAGTTTCTTGGTTGAAGCAGCAGCGGCATGATATTCACGTCTCGGGCTACTGCTTCACGCATAAATTCAGCTGTTATCTTATTTATCGTGCAGACAAATGGCAAAAGCCGAGAAATTATCCCTGTTAATTGCTTTTGACGTACTAATATTTTTTTCTGCAATGGCATTCATTTTACTCAACCAGGCCTCACTACTGCCTGTTGTTGCCAGACAAAATTCCATTTCGTGCTCATGTACCCATTCCCAAAAGCCGTCGGTACACATGAGAAAAGCATCGCCCTCGCGTAAATCCATGGCATCTGCCGTTACTTCCGGGCTACTGTCACCTTCTGCGCCTATCGCAGCAAACAGCATATTCCGCTGAGGATGATGGCGTATGCGCAGATAGTCAGCCATCCCCGCATCCACCATACGCTGGGCCTGACTATGGTCTTTCGACACCATCTTGATCCTGCCCTTGCGAAAGTGGTAGATCCTGGTATCCCCCATATGTGCCCACAGGGCACAACGATTACTCTTGTCTATCAGCAGCGTGGCAATAGTGGTGCTCATATGCCGCTGAACTGCATTATCACGCTTGCTTTGCGCCACCTTCACAATGGCCCAGTCCAGATAAGAACGCAAAGCCCTGGAACTGAATGAAGCTTCCTGGACAAATTTTTCCATGACGGCATCGATGGCTATCTTGGCTGCCATTTCGCCGCCAGCATGACCACCGGTACCATCTGCCAGTACAAAACAGGCAAGGCCGTCTTCATGAGCCCAGGCCAGCGCATCTTCATTATTATCTCTACCGCCTATGGCGGTGAATTGCGCTGTATCCAGATGCATGACTGGGGAAAGTGTAAGGTTTTGCACAGAAAACTAGCGATTCTGCTCTGCTTTTTCTACTTCTTTCTCATAGGCAAGCAAAAACTCTTTACCAAACAGGGCTTGAAACTCATCTTTTTTACCAGATGAAATAGTATCAAATAACTCACTGAACTGGTCCCACATGGCCGCCTTGCGCCTTGCCGGGTTAATCTGGTCCAATAAGCCTGGCGTACCCAGCTGTGCTTCTACATGAGCAGGCTGCAAATTTTTCAGGATGGCTTCTGTCACCGCCTTATTGCCTGCTGCCACCCCCATCTGATGGGTACGTATGTCAAAAAAAGCATCTTCCATCGCCTCTGCCGGTGCCATGAAACCAGGCATCTTCTTGCGCAGCATCTGGGTCAGGACGGTTTTACTGTCCGGGAAAAATTTTAAGGGATTGTTTTCCCTTAACACAACCATGGTTACTTCTGCTTTCACTTCACGTTTCAGCAGAGCACGTTGAGAAAGCTCTTCCATTGCCCCTTGTACAGAGGCCGCCATGAACTTGCCCAGGGTTTCCATCAATTCCACCGTCAGGCCAGAAGCCAGGTTCAGTTGCTGCAAACCGGCGCCTTGCAAAAAGGCCTGGATGAGTTCATTGGCATTGCCGACAGCTTTGGCAGTCTCTGCCTTGTTGGCATGGCCATCATTTGCGGCAACTTCAGCCTGAGGAACAGGTTTACTGATGGGCCCGGCAACTATCTCGACTGGCTGGCTGACAGCTTCAGGACGCAACAGGAATTGCGGTGGTTGCACTGTACTTTCTTCTTTTGCAACTGATGTAGTGGGTGCAGTTGGTGTAATAGCCTGTGGCTGGGGCTTGTCTTCCTCAACAGCTTTCACTTCAATGCTGTCCGTTGCAGATTCAGGCACCGCAGGTACGGAAGCTGCAGTTTCCACAACTGCCTGCGCTGCATCACTGGCAGCGGCAGCCTCTGCGGCCTCAGCACGCAATACATACAGACCTATCTGTATCTCGTCGCCCGGATGAATTTCAAATGCTGTCTCAGCCTTGATTTCCTTGCCATTGATGCTGACAGGATTAGCCAGGCTGAGATTATTGATAAAATGCTGACCACCAGTGCTCCAGACATGGGCCTGGGTACGCGAAACAAAGTGTTTTGGATCTGGCAAGGCCAGGAAATTCTCTACATTACGCCCTATCGTTGCTGGTTCTGGTCCGAATACTGCAAAAACAGGTGTATCTGGTGCTTCGTTATTATAAGAAACAACGGCAATTTTAATCATTAGTGGCACTCCAAAACCATTTTGTATCGCCTGTAAAATAAGTATCCTGAACAGGCCGTTTGAGATAATCTTACGACAGTGCTTTTATGTTGACACTTTTGCAGGAACAACAAAGGACTAGCGCAAAACAGTTCTGCCATTTTGCGTTCAGTCCCTAGTTGATAACTTGCCATGTCAACACGTACTCGAAGCTTACCCGATTATCATGAAATCGGCGACTCAGCCGGGTCAAGTTTTTCGGTTTGCAGCAAACATTGAGACAAAGTACGACATTTGCTACCAAATATGTCATGGAATTTTAGTATTACTGAACGCAATCTAGCGAAATGCATCTCAGGTTTTTTAGGTCGACGCTGTTTTCGTAACGGCATATAGTCTGGATATTTGTTATATATGAGGCAATGGTAATGAGCAAGTCTGAACACAATGAGCCCGCATCATCAGAAGTTACGGGCACATTTCATTATCAGGAATTGATAGAGTCGCGCCTGGGCCAGCCTATTGCTGCAGATTTGCTGGAAGCGGAAGCACAAAGACTGGCCGCGTCTCCCGGTGCCAAGCTGGCAGCAGGACGCGTAGCACTGGGCTGGACGGTGGAACAGGTGGCTGCCCAGCTCAAGCTGGCACCACGGCAAATCATTGCACTTGAAAAAGACGACTACCCCACCCTGCCGGAGGCAGCGATAGTCAAAGGCTTCACACGCGCATATGCGAAGCTGGTGAAACTCGACCCCGACCCCATTCTGGCATTGATCGCGATCGATGCGGATAAGATAAAACGACAGGCCACCCAGTCAGGTGCAACCAAACGCCCAGGCAACCCGCCAGCAAATCAGGCTTTCCCTCTGGGCATAGTGATCTGCCTGTGTATTGCTGCGGCACTGGCTTACGCTTATTTCAACTTGCAGCATTAAGCCTGTGCCTGCAAGCCCTGCCTGCTCTCACGAACAGGCAGGGCTTTGTGCCATCAAAAGCATCAGAAGCTATAAGAACCAGTCACGTAGACTGTCCGGCCCAGTGCATCAGTGTAACGACCATCATAGCCAACCTGGTCACCATTACCTTCTTTCAAAGACAGCGGTGGATTAACGTTAAACAAATTGCGTATGCCCACAGTGAAAGCCAGGTTCTTGCGCAATTGCGCACGGGTCTGCCAGTCAAAGGTGGTGTAAGACGACACATCGCGTTTGACCGTTACAAAATCACCGAAGCTGCCATTGGCATTGACTTCACGTACGGAAGCTGCTGCATCGTGATAACCAGAGCGATAGTTCATGGTCAGGGCATGAGTGAAGATGTCTGAGGTTTTCAGTGTTGCCACCAGTTTGCTGATGACACGGAAAGCCACTGCATTGTTTTCATCATAACGGCCTACACTGCGTACTGTCGGGCTGCCAGGAATATCAAAGTCTGACATCAGCATGTAAGTACCGGTCCAGTTCAGGCTCAGCTTGCCCAGAGGAGTTGCTGTCTTGAAGCTATGGTCCCAGTCTATGCCGCGATAGTGTGCGTTGGCGATATTGTAGGAAGGCAGTGTGCCCACCAGGATATTGCCGCCCTGGCCTGGTTCATAGAAAGTCGAGAACAGGTTGGGATAACGCTCAGGATGACCAAAAACAATCGCTTCAGGCAGTTGCGCAATCTGGTTTTCCATTTTCACGTCCCACAAATCCAGACCCAGAGACAGATTGGAAGTCGGCTCTATACGCAGACCTATGGTGGCTTGTTTGGATTCTTCAGGCTTCAAACCGTTTTCACCTGTCAGACGATTACCACCGGTCAGCACATCATACTGGGTAGAACCCATGCAATTCACTGCACGTGGATCGGGTGACTTGACCGGGCAAGGATAAGTGCCACCGGTGTTACCGCTATGTGTCAGTGGCGACGTGATGTCGCTCATGCTGGCCATCTTGAAACCTGTGCCATATGAGGCGCGTAACAAGAGATTATCGAAAGCACGATAGGCAGCAGACAGTTTGTAAGTCAGTTTGTCAGCCTTGTTACCCTGAGTCGCAGCTGCGATAGGTTTGCCTTGTTCATCAAAATTGGCCGTGTTGGTGACAGCACTGTAGTCATCATAACGCAAGGCAGCAGTCACATCGAATTGCTTGCTGAAAGGTAGCAAGAGTTCTGCAAAAGTACCCCAGTTTTTACGGCTGGCGGCAATCGGCAAATCACCTGGCGAATCACCCAGCGGCGCATCGGTGTAATTTGGTTGCAAGGCATTGGTACCCATGCCTATTGGCGTTGCGGTGTAGTCATAGCGTTGCTTGCTGAAATCCACACCCAGGCCCAGTTGCGATTTGCCGCTGCCTATGGCGAACAATTCACGCGAGCCGCGCAGGCTCAACACATCCAGGGTACTCTTGGAGCTGGACCAGTTTTCATGCAATACAGCGGGGGCCAGAACTGCCGCAGAAGAACCCGCTGGTGCGAAAGGATCATATTTTCCGCTGTCAACGATGGCATAGAATTTATCCTTGCTGAGGAAACCACCAGCAAAATCACGCTTGCGCTTGGAGATGGAATGCGTGTAGGACAGGTTATAGTCAAAGCCAAAGGCATTGCCATCCGTGCCCAATACCAGATGCTGGGCTTCGGTCGTGTAAGCAGTGTTACGGCCACCTGCATCAGAAATACGCAGACGCATCCTGGCTGAATCGAGGTCTGCCGGATTGACACCCAGTGCGCCCAGATAAGGCGTCACATATTTGGCAAACAGCGGGCTATCCAGGCCCAGGTTCAAAGGCTGGGCGGCAGGTGCATAGCGGCCGGTTTGCGTAAACTTGGAAAGCACGGCTTCTGCAAAGATATTGGTATCGCTATTGAGTTTGTAATTCAGTGATGAAAACAGACTGTCACGTTTGGATTCAGGGATCAACTGCACTGTCGATGCATAGTCATAGCGGCAGCGATTTTCTACCTGAAAGGTATTTGGTCCGCAAGACTTGTCTTTCAAGAAATTTGGCGAAAACAGGATGGGATCAGCACCGTTCTTGAAATTCAATTGTGCGATGGATGGGCTGGAATTGTCGGACAAAAACCAGGTCGCATAATTCTTGCCGTTTTCAGAGAACCTTCTGACACCCGTATCGGCAAATGAACGCTGCGAAGAATTCAGCATGCTTTGTTCATCATGGCTATACGACACCAGCACGTTATAGCCATCTTTTTCCAGATCGCCAAAGCCTTTTGAAATACCGACACGATATGATTTACCACCAGATTGCTGTGGCTGGGTATAACTGAAATCAACTGCTGCTTCTGTCTGGTTCTTACGCAAGATAAAATTAACGACACCGGCAATCGCATCAGAGCCATACAGGGTGGATGCACCATCTGTCAAAATCTCTACCCGCTCAACTGCAGACAGGGGGATACTGGCCAGGTTGACAGTACTGCCTGCGCCATAAGATGCCAGCCTGTGTCCATTCAACAAAACCAGGGTATATGCTGCGCCTATGTTGTGGATGGATGCAGTTTGCAAACCACCGCCACCACCATTGATGGTCTGGTTGGCTGTGCTGAAACCCTGCATGCTGGGGAGTGCGGCGATCAGGCTTTCAACATTGGTCGCACCACTTTTTTCTATGTCGGAACGCGACAGGGTCTGCACCGGCAATGCAGTTTCCTGATTGATGCGCTTGATGGATGAACCCGTCACTTCAACGCGCTGCATGGCCGGGCTGGCGTCTTGCGCCAGTGCGCTACCGGCCATCATACTCAGGCCTAGTCCGCTGGCGAACATCAGTCTCAACGAATGGGATAATACTTTTTCTTTCATTTGTCTGCTCCGGATCTGGAAAATATTTTTGATTTTCTTGCTGCTTGCAATGGTCTTGCTTCTGTCTTGCTTATTGGTCCCGCGTATTAATTTCTGAATTGGTGTTTGCTTGTTGCTGATCTGGAAAACCCGGGTTGTTTTTGTTGAAGACGGCTGCACGCAAAAACTGCCAGTCCCCGTATTTGCTCTGTTCATCGTATGAATCATCTGATGCAAATGACAGACAGGCTGGATCACAAGCTGTCTGCTTTCTTCACGATCACCAGCCTGCGATCAATCAGGCGCTGGTGTATGCCAATTCATGGACATCGCTACGCTGTTTTTGATACAAAATTGCCATGTCGTTTTTTAATATATCATGAATATATTTTAAATATACGTAAACTTTTGCGGAATTTTTAAGCAAATCCAAATAGTTTTTTGTTGTGCCAATTTCCACAAAAGAGCAGATGCAAAACGTCAAGACAGCCAGCCCCGTGCGCTTTAAGCTGGCGCTTTTGAAGCGGGAGCATGCACATGCCAAGTGCAACGAGTGTCAAGAGTGCGCAGAGTGGAAAGAATGGAAAGAGTGCAGCATCAGCCAGAGCTTTCTCCAGCTGGACACCATCGTCCGAAGTCTTGCAGATCAGCAGCCTAGATTGCCATACTGGCGGTGAACCACTGCGCATCATCACCAGTGGCTTCCCTGTCCTGCCCGGCAAACGCATACTGGAAAAACGTGCCTATTGCCAGACCCACCATGACCATCTGCGCACTGCCCTGATGTTTGAGCCGCGTGGCCATGCCGATATGTATGGCTGCCTCATCGTCGCGGCAGAGCGTGAAGACAGTGATTTTGGTGCGCTGTTCCTGCACAACGAGGGCTATAGCACCATGTGCGGCCATGCCATCATTGCCCTGACCCGCGTGGCGCTGGAAGCTGGCGTGGTTGCCAGCAACGGCCCCATGACGACCATCAAGATAGACGTGCCAGCCGGACAAATCACCGCCTATGCCGAGATGGACAATGGCAAGGTCACGCGCACTTATTTCGACAATGTGCCATCCTTTGTGGCGGCCATGGATGTCATGGTTGACGTACCCAAACTGGGCACGGTGAATGTGACACTGGCTTATGGCGGCGCCTATTATGCCTATGTCGATGCTTCCAGCCTGGGTTTGTCACTGGCAGCAGATAATCACCGGCAAATCATCAGCATGGGGCGTGCCATCAAGGCTGCGGTGCAGGCACAGATCGCCATACATCATCCCTATGATGCTGAGCTCGGTTTCCTGTATGGCTGTATATTTTCTGCGCCATCGACCACACCTGGTGTACATAGCCGCAATGTCTGCATCTTTGCCGACGGTGAGCTGGACCGCAGCCCGACTGGCAGTGGCGTCTCCGGCCAGGCCGCCATCCTGTATGCGCGCGGGCAATTGCGCCTGGGTGAAAGCATCACCATAGAAAGCATACTGGGCAGCCAGTTCAAGGTAACAGCCTATCATCCGCATAGCTATGGCTACCATAGCGCCATCATTCCCCGCGTAGAAGGCAGTGCCCACATCACAGGGCGCAGCACTTTTTATCTGGACCCGCAAGACCCTTTGATACAAGGATTCATATTCCGATGAAACCCGAATTCACGCAAAGACTGAGCACACTGCGCCAGCGCATGGCGGCAGATGAGCAGCAAGCCCTGCTGGTATTTTCATTAGACAATCTGCGTTACCTCAGCAATTATTCTGGCGAAGCTGCCTACGGCATCGTCACGATGGATCAGGTATTTTTGATTACTGATTATCGCTTTGTCGAACAGGCAAAAGAAGAATGCTTGGCATGCCAAATCATCTGCCGCAACCGCGACCAGCAAAGCCTGGGCCAGGCGATACGTGTAGTGCTGGATACCAGCCATATCAGCACGCTGCTGTTTGAAGCCGGGCATATCAATTTACAGATGTGGTCAGGCATAGCGCAAGAACTGACAGGCATTGCCTGCACCTCCAGCTCAGGCCTGGTTGAAGAATTGCGCAAAGTGAAGGATGCATGGGAGATAGCGCAAATCCGCAAGGCGGCAGCTATTGCCGACCAGGCCCTGCATGACAGCCTGCCTTTGCTGCGCCCGGGCATCAGCGAACGTGACTTTGCACTGGAGCTTGAATACCGCATGCAAAAGCTGGGGTCTGAAGGCTTGTCTTTCCCCAGCATAGTCGGCTTTGGGCCGCGCTCTGCCCTGCCGCATTGCATACCCTCAGGCAAGACCCTGGCTGAAGGTGATCTCGTCGTCATCGATTTTGGTGCAGTAATAAATGGCTATCGCTCAGACATGACACGCAGTTTTGTTGCGGGCAGGGCAGATGCACGGCAAAGAAAGATATTCGACATAGTACAAAGTGCGCAACAGGCAGCATTACAGAGCCTGCACGCAGGCCAGCTCGCCACCGCTACCAGTGCGGCAGCGAGTGAAATTTTGCAAGCTTCGGAATTTGCTGCCTATACCAGCACAGGTCTGGGTCATGGTGTCGGCATACAGTTGCATGAACAGCCTTTCATCAGCCCGGTTTGCCAGGACAGGCTGCAAGCCAGCTATGTGCTCACCATAGAACCCGGCATTTACATCCCCGGCTATGGCGGTGTGCGCATAGAAGATGATGTTGTCATCCTGGATGATGGTTATAGCTTCATCACCCATGCCCCCAAAGTTTTTGAGCTGCCAATTTAAACCTATCTTATGTCCACCATTACACCTGCAACGAGCCGCAGCCCTTTTCATAAAAATTTCTATGTGGCGAACAGCATGGAAATTTTTGAGCGTCTGGCCTGGTATGGCTTCTTTACCCTGTCATCCCTGTACATGACCAGCCCAGTATCACAAGGTGGCCTGGGTTTGAATGATCAGGAACGCGGCTTCTTGCAGGGCATGATCCCCTTTCTACTGTACCTGCTACCGGTAATCACCGGCGCACTGGCCGACCGCTACGGCTACCGGCGCATGTTCCTGATCGCCTTTTGCATCATGTGCCCGGCTTATTTCCTGCTGGGCCAGGTACATGGCTTCTGGAGTTTTTGCGCGGTCTTTCTGGCGGTGGCAGTAGGTGCTGCCTGTTTCAAACCCGTGGTGGTTGGCACTATCGGCCGCACTACCGATGACAGCAATCGCGGCCTGGGATTTGGTGTGTTTTATACCATGGTGAATGTCGGTGGCTTCCTGGGGCCGCTGGTGGCTGGCTATGTCAGGGCCATCAGTTGGGATATGGTATTCCTGATGTCTTCGTTCTGGATTTTTCTGAACTTCATCCCGGCGATATTCCTGTACAAGGACACCGAGCATCACGAAGGTGGAAGCGATCAGCGCAGCCTGCATCAGGTCTTGCTGGAAACCCAGGAAGTATTGGGCAATGGCAGGCTGGCCTTGCTTGTCGTGCCTGCCATCATCGGTATCATGATCGCAGCAAAAGGCGGCATCAGTTATACCCAATATTTCATTGCAATGGCAGGCTGGCTGGGTCTTAATTTTCTCTGGAGTGTACTCAACAAATCTGGCCATCAGCAACACTGGTATCAGCAAGGCATTCGCATAGGCAATGCGCAATTCGTCATTTACCTGCTGATCATGACAGGTTTCTGGACTATCTATAACCAGCTCTTCATCACCCTGCCCTTATACATACGTGATTTTGTCGATACCACTGACCTGGTGCTGTTGATAGGTAAATACAGCCCCACTGCACTGGACTTTTTGGCAGCGGTCAATGCAGAGCAATTGACTGCTGTCTTGCCTGGCCTGGCTGCCAAGCTGGGTCCTTATGCGGATACCCAGCTCATGGAACAACTGCGGCTGGAACTGGTGAACTACAAGGTCATGCCACCTCTGGAGCAATTGCAGTCTGGCTTGCAGGCCCTGCATGCGGGCCAGATCAGTGCTGCACAACTGGCGGCGAACTGGAGCCAGGCCTACCGTCAGGTCAACCCTGAATACATCGTCAACCTGGATTTTGGTGCAGTCGTGCTCTTGCAAATTGCCATCAGCACCTATGTACAACGCTGGAAAGCCCTGCCTGTGCTGGTCATGGGCACGCTGGTGCTGAGCCTCAGTCTGTGGATGGCTGGCCTGTCAAATGCCCTGTTGTTTGGCGGTGTCAGCGTCTGCATGGCTGTGTTTGTATTTGCCCTTGGAGAAATGATCGCCTCGCCCAAGAGTCAGGAATATGTGGCAGCCATTGCACCAAAAAGAAAAACCGCGATGTTCATGGGTTATTACTTCGTGTCGATGGCACTTGGCAATCTGTTTGCCGGGCTTTTGTCGGGATGGTCGTACACCGTGCTGGCGCGGCAAATGCATCAACCGATGTTGATGTGGAGTTTGTTTGGCGGGATAGGAGTGATTACTTCTGTTGCGCTGCTGGTGTTTAATTTACGGCTGAAGAAGGCGGTGCAGGGTTTTGCGGTGGCGGTATAAAGGCATGCGTTGAGTTACGCATGCACGCTATGCCTTCGTAGGTTGGGCTACGGGGTATCAGCCCAACACTGGGCCTTTGATAAACGAATACGTTATTGTAACACCGAGTGTTGGGCCGGGCCTCGCTAGGCTGATGAGGCGTAGCCTAGCGAGGCCCGGCCCAACCTACAAGATTGCTTACATCGTTTGAATCAACGCAGACCCATAAAATCTTTTTTACCAATTTCCACACCGTTATGACGGAACAAGGCATACGCCGTCGTCACATGGAAAAAGAATTGTGGCAAACCGTAGTTCAGCAAATAAGCCTGACCAGTGAAAGTCTGTTCTTTTGGTGTGCCTGGGCGCAAGACGATGTTGCGGGTTTCGCTGCCTTCAAATTTGGATTCATCCAGTGTCGCAATGAAAGCCTTGGTCTTGGCGATGCGCTCTTGCAGTTCTGCAAAAGTCTGCTCATTGTCTTCGTAGGCAGGCAATTCAGCTTGTGCCAGACGGCCAGTTACGCCTTTGGCGAAATCAGCAGCGATCTGCACCTGACGTGTCAATGCCAGCATGTCAGGGAACAAACGTGCTTGCAAGAAATTTTCTGCGGGGATGTTCTTGGCTGTGGCATGTGCTTCAGCTTTTTTCAGAACATCACTCAGACTATCGAGCATCTGGTTGAACACGGGGACAGAGGCAGCGTACATGGAAATGGACATGGAAATCTCCTAAATAGTTGGCAGAATGCGCCGAATGGAGCTGCATTATAGGGTGTATAGAAGATTTGCGTATGAGGCTATAATTTTTTTGATTTACCCATCTATCAAGATATCGAAACTGGTTTCTCCATCCCCATTGATCCTCAGTTTGTGCTCATAGCCATGCCTGTTCAAGACTTCACGTACAAACATCAGGCCTATGCCCTGGCCGCCTTTCTTGGTGGTAAAGAAGGGCGTAAATAATTGTCCGTGTGGTACATCTGACAAAAGCCTGGCAGAGTCGGTCACGGATAACAGTATTTGACTGTCTTCCTCAATGCGTCTTAAAGACAGATGCACATAACCAGCCTCTTGCTGGCCGCTTTTGATGGCAGCTTCGACTGCCTCTATGGCATTCTTGACGATATTCAACAGCGCCTGTTCCATCAGCGGTGCGTCAAGCATCAACAAGGGCAGGTCATCACGTACTATCCAGTTAAAACTGATGCCCAGTTCGCTACATTGCTGGCGATACAGATAGACTATGCCATCCAGCATGGCGGCCAGGTCGTGGGGTTTCAGCTCGGGTTCTGGCATTTTGACGACGCGGGTAAATCTTTCTATGAATTCACCCAGATTGCCATTACGCTTCCTGACAGCAGCGATGGCAGTCATGAAGTCCTGGCTATCTTCAGTGCGCAATTGGCCGCTGTAAAACAGCAGAGATTCCAGCACGGACCCAGTTGCAGCCACGGTATTATTCACTTCATGTGCAAGTACGCGGATGAGCTTTTCATAAGTGGCTTTTTCTGAGCTGGCGAGTTCAGCAGTGATTTCATCTATCAACAGAAAGTCTCGCTTGAAACCGCGGTCCGTGAATTGATTTCTTTGGCAACGATAACGCCTTCCCTCAGTATCGCTATACACTGCGCTCTCGCCCGGCAGCAGTTGATGCAGCTTGCTCAGCAAATCATTCTTACTCGCGCCGCTCTCTTCCTGCAATAACTGCGGCAAGCTCAGCCCTGCAATTTCTTTTACCTCCAGCAAGTGCTGGGCGCTGGCATTCATCAAGCTGATCTTGTCATCAAAATCAAAGACGATGACTGCTGTCGGCGTTGCTTCCAGCAGGCGATCGAGGAAGCCACGCTGTTCACCAAGTTCCAGTCTTTCCTTGTACAGGGCTTCCAGCATGCGGTTGAACAAGATGACCAGTCCATTGATTTCAGTATTGCGGTCCGGCTTGATGCGGCTGGCGTAATTTTCATCTTGCAGGAGGTCATGGAATTGCTGGGCAAAGTCCAGCGGCTGCAAAACCTTATTGACCAGGTAAAGACTCAAACCCAGACTGCAAGCCAGCCCCAGTTCCAGACAGACGATGAGCAAGGGCCGCTCCAGATAAAAACTGAAAGCCAGTGCCAGAAAAATGCCATGTATGCCGAACAGATATGCCAGCAAACGCCGCTTCAGGCTCATTGCTGGTCCTCAGTATCGGCATCATTTTCATTTGTGCTGATCTGGTGTTTTTCGAGGCGACGATAAAGAGAAAACCTGCTTAGACCCAGTAGCTTGGCAACGCGGGTGATATTGCCCTGATGCTGTTCCATGGCCTTTTCTATCATGAGTTTTTCTACCTGATCCAGGGTCATGCCAGCCATACTCGCACTCATGTCCTGGCCCTGCGCTTCTTCATGCTGTTCGGCAAACAGGAAATCTTGCTGCTCCAGTACAGGCTTGCCTACCAACAGCAGGGTGCGCTCCAGACATTGCCTGAGCTGACGTATGTTGCCCGGCCAGCTACGGCTGCCCAGCCATTGCAATGCTGATGGTGCCAGGCTGACGGCCTCCATGCCATAGCTATTGACCAGGCTTGCCATAAGACGATTCGCCAGCAGAGGGATATCACTGCGGCGTTCACGCAAGGGTGGCAAGCGTATGGTGATGAGGTTCAGGCGGTAATACAGGTCTTCGCGAAATTCATTGCTGGCAACCAGTTCGGCCAGTTCGCGGTTGGTGGCCGAGATAATGCGCACATCAGCCTGCTCAGACTTGCTGGCACCTACTGCCTGATAAGTCTGGTTTTGCAATACCCGCAACAGCTTTACCTGGTCATTGCGGTTCAGTTCGCCAATTTCATCAAGGAATAAACTGCCCTGGCTGGCCATGGCAAAATGGCCCTTGCGATCACTTTTGGCGTCGGTAAAAGCGCCGCGTACATGACCAAACATTTCACTTTCAAACAGGCTGCTGGTCACAGCGCCCATGTTCACCTTGACGATGGGCTTGTTGGTCCGCGGGCTATTACGGTGCAGAGCATCGGCAATCAATTCCTTGCCAGTACCACTCTCCCCAAGGATAAGCACAGGGGCATTGGTCTTCGCAACCCGTCCTATGGTTGCCAGCACCTTCAGCAATTCAGGATGTTCACCTATGATGTCTGTAAAGTCGTATTGCTGGTCCAGCGCCTGCCGGTCAGCACTGCCTGGCGCGGCTGCCTGCGCCAGGTCAAGGGTAGTGCGTATCAATTCCTGTAACTGGGTATTACTCCAGGGCTTGGTAAAAAAATCTGCCGCCCCCAGTTTGACACCGCGTACGGCCAGGGCGATTGAACCCCAGGCCGTCATCAACAAGACCGGCATGGCCGGATACAGGCGCTTGATATTTGCCAGCAAAGCCAGCCCCTCTTCACCCGAAGTTTGCAGAGAAAAATTCATGTCCTGCAAGACCAGGTCTATCTCTTGTGTTGCCAGTATCTGCATGGCTTGTTGCGGATCATCGCAACTGACACTGGCATAACCGGATTGTTTCAGTAACAAAGCCAGCGACACCAGCACCGAGCTGTCGTCATCTATGATCAGGATACGTTGGTTTGCTAATACTGCTGGCATGGGTTTATCTATTTATTATCTATTGCAAATGAATTCTGGCTATCTTATACGCTTTGTTCTTTAGCTAAAAACATTATTCATAGTGCAAAGCTTCCGTCGGGCTGAGACGACTGGCGCGCCAGGCCGGATAGAGCGAACACAGGATGGACATGCCATAAATGGCAAACATGGAAATCCCCAGGGCAGTAAGAAATACCGTCCAGTTGATAGCCTCGCCCATGACACCGGTCAATGGCAGTTGTATCAGCAAGGCGATGCCCACCAGCATGGCAATGGAACTCAGTAATAATTGCTCGCTGATGATTTGCTTGTAGATATGGCCGCTATGCGCACCGATAGCCCTGCGCAAGCCAATTTCCGGTATGCGTTGCGTGGTATTTTGCCAGAGTACGCCAAACAGGCCAAAGCCAACCATGATGAGCAGGAAGACTGCGATGATCGCCAGTATCACCAAAGGTATGGTGTCTTGTGCCATCTTCGATTGCCGCATATCTTTCAGTGGCGATATTCTGTAGCCCCAGTCGCTGCGTATGAGTTTCAATTGCTGGTTCAGTTTTTCTTCAAAAGCACGTGAGGTGCCAGGCTTGACTTTGAGCAATGCCACGTCCATACGTTTTTCTGCACTTAGCCTGGAAAAACGCATGATGGCGAAATTGGTGGGTGCCATGAATTCGCCTTTGTTGCGAAAATCTTCAAACACACCCGTGACACGAAACATCTGATTTGTTTTAGCCCCGGGCTCATCATCAGCAATCAATTGTCCCACCGCACTCTTGCCAGGAAACATAGTCTCGGCCATTCTTTTATTGAGGAGTATGGGTTTTTCTGACTTGCCTTCATCCTCCGCCGAAAACCAGCGTCCATATAACAATTTCATTTTCAAGAGAGCCGGAATCTCATCCGCCATGTCTATCATATTGGCAGGATAACTGGTTTTACTGTCTGGCAAATACAGATCCGTACGCCAGGTTGCATTGCTGTAAGGTGAAAAATTGATGAAGCCCACTTGCTCCACTTCAGGCATAGCGGCCAGGCTGCGCTGGAAATTTTCAGTCACAGCAGGATTGTTTTTTTTATCCTCTTCGCCTGCACTTAACATGCTGACTGACCATACATCCTGGTATTCAAATCCCCTGGGCATGTGATACAGCTGAAAATAACGGGCACTCATCAATGCCAGCCCGAATAGCACACAAAAAGCCAAAAGAATTTCCAGACTCAGCAACAGATTCTTGAACTTGCGCTTCCAGATGGGTTTGAGTATATGGAAAAACATTATGCAGCTCCTTTGAGGGCAAGCACAGGGTCAAGACGCGACATCTTCCATGCGGGGATAACGCCGGACAAAACACCAAAGACGACGGCGATGGCAAAGCCGTAGGCAAATACCATGAAGCTCAAATCCACTTTCATGTAAGGGACCAGGTTGGCATTGCTGAGCCACACCAGGGTGAGTTTGGTGAAGATCAATCCCAGTACGCCACCGAACAGGCACAGCAAGATATTTTCCATGACAAATTGCCTGACCAGTTCGCTGTTATTGGCACCAAAGGCTTTGCGCACCCCAATCTCGGCTGCTCTTTCCATGATGCGGCCAGAATTCAGGTTGATCAGATTCAATGCAGGTAAGAGCATGAAGAGCAGCATGGCCATAACGATGCCAGCCAACAACTGTGCGGCACCTGAATCAGCGCGGTCATCATGACTCATGATATTTCTGGCAAAAAAATCCAGCTTGCCATCAGCCCACATATAGGTATGATCCCAGTGCCTGGGATCGTCAGCATTGATTTGTTTCACGACCTGTAGCAACTCATCCTTGATCAAAGCTAAATCTGCTGGACTCTTACCCATCAGCATGGCAGTAAAATTTCCTGAGAATTGCTCACGATATTGTGAAGAAGGGAAAGTAGTCACTGGCACCCAGATATCGGCATAGGCATTGAGATGCAGCACATCGTCTACTACACCGATGATTTCAAACTGCTGTCCACTGGTGTTAATTTTCTTCCCCAGGGCGGCTTCAGGTCCAAACAGTTTTTTCGCAGTACTTTCATTGATCACAGCAACAAAGCGCCCTAGCTTGACGTCTTCATCAGTGGGCACGCGCCCCGACAAAATTTTGAAATCGAGTATCTGCCAATATTCTGCATCGGCGCGGCGCATCATGATTTCATTGACACTGTCTTTTTGATAAACAGAAACAGACTCTGGCCCGGTCACGCCCGCTACTTTCTCTACCGTCTTCATTTTTCTCAAATACTGATCTATGATCTTGTAGCCCAGTGGAGTCCGCGTGACACTGTTTTTGTTGGTGATGGTAAGGGTGCCAATTTGCAAGAACCTGTCACTCCTGCCTTCCACACCAGTGGGATAAAACGTGGCTTGCAAGATCGCTGTCACCACCAGCAAGACCACCATGGTCAGCACTATGCACAGCAGGTTAATAGCGGTAAATAATTTGCGCCGCATATACACCTTGCAGGCGATCTGAAAATAATTCTTTAACATCGCCTGCTCCTAAGCAACCAGTTGGCCGTCAAATACCCGCACTATGCGGCCACCCTGTTTGGCCTGGCGCTCATCATGGGTGACCATGACGACAGTCGTGCCTTCATGACTGAGCTTGAGCAGGATGTCCATGACTTCGGCGCCCATCTGGCTATCGAGATTGCCGGTAGGTTCATCGGCCAGCAAGACACTGGGGCGGCCCACCATGGCACGCGCAATCGCCACCCTTTGCTGCTGACCACCTGACAATTGATTGGGATAATGGTCCATGCGCGCAGAGAGTCCGACTTTAGCCAGAGCTTCTTCAGCGAGGCGGCGACGTTCTTTGGCACTACAGGAGCGATACAACAGGGGCAGCTCGACATTGTCGATGACGCGCAAGTCATTGATCAGGTGGAAGCTTTGAAAGATAAAACCAAAAGTGCGGTTGCGCAAACTGGCCAACTCCTTGTCGCGCCAGACTTTCAATTCATTCCCATCAACAGCGATCTTGCCCTTGCCCGGTCTGTCGAGCAGGCCGATCAAATTCAACAGCGTACTTTTTCCACAACCACTAGGGCCCATGATGGAAACAAATTCTCCCTTTTTTACATGCAAATTAATATCACGCAAAGCCAGGGTTTCGACTTTATCTGTCTGGTAGGTTTTGCTGACGTTTTCCAGCTTGATCATGATGTTTCCCTTTTTATTCAATTTTTATTTTTAAGGCTTACTGAGTTACCCTGAAACTGCTTAAATGCTTAAGATGGCTGATATCTGAAATCACCAGCCTGTCACCTGCCTTGACGCCCTGCAAAACTTCTACCACCTTGCTATCACCCAGGCCTATTTCCACACTGCGCTTGATTGCCCTGCCATCTTCCAGCACATACACTTCCTGCCGTCCCTTGCCATTAATGGCAGGGCCGCTGTCAACGATAAGACTGCGTGCTTTTTGCTCGGTGATGATATTCACTTCCACCCTGAGCTTGTGCCTGAGTGAAGGGTGGTTTGATTTATCCAGGACGACGATCAGTTTCACCGTGCCATTCTGGATTTCGGGCAAGACGGTTTGCACTTCACCTGCCATGATTTGACCACTGCATTCAACCCGCACTTTCTGGCCGGGATTAAGGTAGCGCGCGTAAAAATCTGACACTGATGCTTCGACCTTGAAGTTATTCAGTTCAGATACCTTGGCAATCAGTTGCCCTGTGTTCAGGCTGGCCCCTTCATCGGCCAGCATCCAGGTCAGCAAACCATCAAAAGGTGCCTTGACCTGGGTTTGTTCCAGCAGCCTTTGCTGCAATTCCATCTGTTTCTGGAAGATGGATTTTTGCAGTCGTCCTGCCTCGATATTGCTTTGTGTGGTGCGACGGGTATCGGTTAGGGTTTCTTTATGCTGGCGCAGTTGCACTTCATTGCGTTTGACAGCCAGCTCTGCTGCCTGCAAATCAACTGCGGAAGTAATGCCTACCGGCCCCAGTTTTTGATAACGTGCGAGCTTGACTTTATTGCTCTGCAAATCCAGTTCCAGCAATTCAATTTCACTGGCAATTTTTTTCAGGTTTGCGTCCATTTCCATGGCCAGCACCTGCCCCTTGATATCTTGCTGGGAAATCTGTTCACGCAAATTATCGATGGCCAAGCGTATGGTGTGGTCATCCAGCACCATCAACAGTTCACCTGCACGCACAGTCTGGCCCGCTTTGGCGATGACTTTGCTGATGCGCGACTGATTGGGACTGGACAATTGCTCTTCATGGACAGGGACCACGACGCCGGAAGCATTGATGGTATTGTCGATGGCACCAACACGGACCTCCCCCACACGTATCTCACCCAGGCTGACGCCGGGGCTGACAAGCCGGTTCACAGCCCACGCCGCACCCGTGACAGAAATAGCGGCAACGGCAAGCAGCAAGATAGTCTTGCGCCTGCGTTTCTTGAGTGTGTCGTGGCTGAGAGCCTGATCCATGGCATAACCTGAAATGAGTCAATTGCCAGATCAGGTTTGCAAGCATCGTGCCTACGTCTATGAATTATATTTAATTATTTAAAATCAAATACTTATATATTTTAAAGAGAGGAATTTAAAATAAAAAGCAGGGGTAATCCGTTCGTCGTCGAACGCTGGTGTGCGAATTAGCACAGCGATGCTAAGGAAAATCTTTCGCCCAAATAAAAAATCCCCCTCCAGGCAGGAAGGGGAAATAAGACGCTTATTCTTTTTAAGCTTAGGACTCAGGACTTACGCAAAGCCGTCCCAGCAAGGCTATCGCTTTTAAGAAGCCTCCCTTGCAAGGGAGGCTCGTTTCGTCGGCGAACAGCATGCTGTTCGAAACCCCGACTACACCGTAGCGACGCAGACAGTGCTTTAGCACGGCTAGGAGCTACAACGCAGTTGGGGCGGTTTTTCGTATGTCCGATTAGAAGCGATAGCCGACGCCGACACCTACCAGCCAAGGATCAACTTTCACGGCACTGACTTTAGCACCACTGATCGTCACATCGCTGCGTATCTGCACTTTTTTGACATCCAGGTTCAGCGACCAGTTTTTATCGAGTTTGAAATCTATGCCAGCCTGTATCGCCAGACCGTAGCTATTGCTCTCCAGACCGCCTGCACCTTTGAGCAGGTTCACATCAGAAATGCGGGTGTAATTGACACCAGCGCCAACATAAGGGCTGATCTGTGAGCCAGGGGCGAAATGATATTGCGCTGTCAGTGTCGGTGGCAAATGCTTGAATGTACCGATGATGGCACCATCGAGCATGACATCATGCTTTTGCGGGTAAGTCAGTATCAGTTCAGCCGACCAGTTTGGTGTGAAGAAATACGTGATATCGACCTCAGGGATTTCCTTGCTGCTGACGGTGATGCGGTCGGCAGCGCCAACGCCACCCACAGGGTCAGAGCCGTTTGCAGGGCTGATATTAACGACACGGGCACGCACTTGCCATGGGCTCTGTTCTTGAGCCATTGCCTGGGTTGCAGTGAAACCAATAGCTGCCAGGGAGAGTGCGATTACAAGCTTTTTCATTTTTATTTCCTTTTCTTAACAGTCAACAGGGATGAAGAAAGTGTAAATCCACACTAGCGACAGGGACTTGAGCTAGCTCAACTCTTGTTGCGGGGCACAAAATCTGATTTCTGCATGCCATTCCAGCTTGCACGGACAGTACAAGAACAAACCGGGGGACAAGCATAGCTATGCTGCGCAGATATAAAATCAGGCAAAATATGACGGCAGACGCCTGCTTGAGGTATCCTTGCAGGCATTCTTATTCCCTATGAAAAATCAAGAAAAATGGCCAATTACGTCTACACCATGAATCGCGTCGGCAAAATCGTCCCGCCAAAGCGTCAAATTCTGAAAGATATTTCCCTGTCCTTCTTCCCTGGCGCCAAGATAGGCGTGCTGGGTCTGAATGGTTCAGGCAAGTCTTCCCTGCTCAAAATCATGGCAGGCATAGACAAAGACATACAGGGCGAAGCCGTGCCCATGCCTAACCTGAACATTGGTTACCTGCCGCAAGAACCGCAACTTGACCCGGAACAAACCGTGCGCCAGGCCGTTGAATCTGCCTTGGGTGAAGTGTTTGAAGCCAAGGCAAAACTTGAAGAAGTGTATGCAGCCTATGCTGAAGAAAATGCTGACTTTGATGCCCTGGCCAATGAGCAGGCGCGTCTGGAAGCGATTATTTCTACTTCCGCAGGCGACAATGTAGAACTGCAACTGGAAATGGCTGCCGATGCGCTGCGCCTGCCGCCATGGGATGCCAAGATAGGCGTCTTGTCCGGTGGTGAAAAACGCCGTGTCGCCCTGTGCAAGTTGTTGCTGTCCAAACCAGATATGCTCTTGCTTGACGAACCGACCAACCATCTGGATGCTGAATCGGTCGACTGGCTGGAGCAATTCCTGTTGCGCTTCCCTGGCACAGTCGTGGCGATTACCCATGACCGCTACTTCCTCGACAATGCGGCTGAGTGGATTTTGGAACTGGATCGTGGCCATGGTATCCCTTGGAAAGGCAATTACTCTTCATGGCTGGACCAGAAACAAGCACGCCTGAAGCAAGAAGAAGCGACAGAATCTGCGCGCCAGAAAGCGCTGCAAAAAGAACTGGAATGGTCACGCCAGAATCCGAAAGCGCGTCAGGCCAAGAGCAAGGCGCGTCTGGCCCGTTTCAATGAAATGAGCGAGCATGAATACCAGAAGCGTAATGAAACCCAGGAGATTTTTATCCCTGTGGCCGAGCGCCTGGGTAATGAAGTCATCGAATTCAAGAACGTCAGCAAAGCCTTTGGTGACCGCCTGCTGATTGACAACCTGAGCTTCAAGATTCCTCCTGGTGCCATCGTCGGTATCATCGGCCCTAACGGTGCTGGTAAATCGACTTTGTTCAAGATGATCAAGGGCCTGGAAACACCGGACAGTGGTGAAGTTGTACTGGGCCAGACAGCAAAAATCTCACTGGTTGACCAGTCACGTGAAGACCTTGGCAATACCAAGACCGTGTTTGAAGACGTGGCAAACGGTGCCGACATCCTGACGGTAGGCCGTTTTGAAATGCCATCCCGCGCTTATCTGGGACGCTTCAACTTCAAGGGCGGTGACCAGCAAAAGATCGTCGGCAACCTGTCTGGTGGTGAGCGTGGCCGTTTGCATCTGGCGAAAACCCTGCTTCAAGGCGGCAATGTCTTGCTGCTGGATGAACCCTCAAATGATCTGGACGTGGAAACCCTGCGTGCGCTGGAAGATGCCTTGCTGGAATTTGCCGGCAGCGTCATGGTTATTTCCCATGACCGCTGGTTCCTCGATCGTATCGCCACCCATATCCTAGCGTTCGAAGGCAACTCCCAAGTCAGCTTCTTTGATGGCAACTATCAGGAATATGAAGCCGACAAGAAAAAACGTCTGGGTGAAGAAGGTGCCAAACCAAAACGTATCCGTTACAAGCCTTTGACTGTGTAATTTGGCAAAGTAAATACCCCCGCCTGCCCGGTATGAGTATTGCATATGCCTGTTATAGGTCGACAGGCATATGCAAAATACAACATACTGGGCATATTGGTTTAGTTGGTTTAGTTTGTTTAACAGTGTGTTTTGTTGCAATGCGGTAAGCTACTGAAAAATATAGGTTTTTCTTGAGCAAACATGAGCAAAGACAAAATATGATGCTGAAAAAACATTTATCTCCTATCCTGCTTTGCCTGGCCCTGAGTCTGCAATCCGGTCTGGTGCTGGCTAATTCCAAAGAAGCCAGTTCCTCTGCCAGCGCAGGCGCAGCGACAGCCAAACTGGAAGCTTTTGTAGTCAACCTTTCCAGCACAGAGCGCTATCTGCAACTCAGCATGGCCTTGCAAATTGCCAATGCAGAAGTCAACGACAAGATAAAGATGTTCATGCCCAAGGTCAGGCATACCCTGATCCTGCTACTCAGCAGCAAGGATGGCGACCAATTGCAGAGCCTGGATGGCAAGCATCAGTTAATGGAAGAAATCAAGAATGGCGTCAACAAGACGCTGGACCTGAAAGAGCGCGACGGTGTCACAGACGTGTTCTTTGAAAACTTCGTTATCCAGTAAAACCCATTTGTTTCAGCTCTGATTACAACAGCTTTCCAGCGCAATTTCCACCATATCGCTAAAGCTGTTTTGCCTTTGTTCTGACGTCATGCTTGCGCCTGTGCGCAGCTTATCTGCCACTGTCAGCAAACCCAGGGCTTGCACGCCATGTCCAGCAGCGACTGAATACAGGCCTGCCAGTTCCATTTCCACGGCCAGTATCTGCATTTTTTCCATGAGATCGAAGAGCTGTGGCTGTACGCTGTAAAACAAGTCACTGGAAAACACATTCCCCACCCTGACAGGCTTGTGCAGATATGCGGCTGTTTCCACGGCCCTGGCCAGCAGGGGATAGTCGGCAATCGCCGCAAAATCATGGTCCATGAAACGCATGCGGTTGACCTTGCTATCGGTGCTTGCGCCCATGGCGATGAGTACATCCCCCAGTTGCATGTCGCCGCGCACAGCGCCGCAGGACCCCAGCCTGATAAGTTTTTTCACACCGTAATTGCATATCAATTCAGTCGCATAAATGCTGATCGAAGGTATGCCCATGCCATGAGCCAGCACAGAGATTTTCTGGTCGCGATACCAGCCGGTATAGCCCAGCATATTGCGCACGGTATTGACCAATAAGGCATCACTGAGCCAGTGGTCGGCAATCATCTTGGCCCGCAAGGGGTCACCGGGCATGAGGACGATGTCGGCAAAATCACCTGGCGCGGCATTGATGTGGGGAGTAGTCATACTGTTTCTATAGAAAAGGCTGATGCAGGCAGGTGCAAACTGCCGCGCATGTTCTGCAATAATTGCGGTGGTCGTGGCGTGGCTGTTTCGGTAAATGTGCATGCTGCCAGCAGGTTTTTACTGGCCAGTGCCAGACTATCAGCGTCGTTAGCATGGATGATGGCCAGTGGAGTATCGCTGTCCATGAACTGGCCCAGCTCTGCCAGTTGGCTGAGGCCTGTGCTGGCATCCGGCTTGCCTCTGTGGCCGCTACTCAGTTGCAAGCCCAGCAAACCTAAGGCCCGGGTATCCATCTTGCTGAGGTATACACCGGCAGGAGCAAAGACGGCCTGTCGCAAGCTGGCGCGTGGCAGGTAATGATCAAATTTATCCAGCAAATCTGCCGGGCCACCAAGGGCTGCGCAAGACTTCTCAAACACCAGCGCCGCCTTGCCACTATGCAGGGCATCCAGCAGGTACACCTGCGCTTGCAGTGGATTGTTTGCCAGGCCAGCCAGCAATAACATCTCTGCTCCCAGTGCCAGTACCGTCCGGTGCAGGCGCTGCGGGCAGCTATCCGTGCGCAGGTAGCGCAATGCTTCATGTATTTCAAGAGCATTGCCAACGCTGGGTGCCAGTGGCTGGCTCATATCGGTCATCAGGGCAGAACATGCCAGGCCCGCTGCATTGGCCGTGTCTATGAGATTCTTTGCCAAAGCCTGTGCCTGCGCCAGTTCCGGGGTCTGCGCGCCATTGCCGCATTTGATATCCATGACCAGTGCGTCCAGCCCTGCTGCAAATTTCTTGGACAGGATGGATGCGGTAATCAAAGGCAGACTATCTACTGTCGCCGTTACATCGCGTATCGCATACAAACGCTTGTCAGCCGGTGCCAGATCAGCAGTCTGGCCTATGATGGCCATGCCGCACTCTTTTACCACGCGACGAAAATGCGCCAGATCAGGCGTCGTACAATAACCGGGTATGGCTTCCAGCTTGTCCTGTGTCCCACCCGTATGACCCAGGCCGCGCCCGCTTATCATGGGCACTATGCCACCGCAAGCCGCCACCATGGGTGCCAGCACCAGGGATACCAGATCACCAACGCCGCCAGTAGAATGCTTGTCTACTACTGGGCCAAGTAAATCCATCTCATCCCAGCACAAGACTTTGCCAGAATCGCGCATGGCCAGCGTCAAAGCAGCGCCCTCTGCCGCTGTCATGCCCTGGAAGCAGGTTGCCATGCAAAACGCCCCCAGTTGCGCGTCTGTGATACTGCCATCCACCATGCCGCTGACCAGGGCTGCGATCTCTTGCTGATCCAGCGCCTGGCCTGCACGCTTCTTGCGTATCAGTTCTTGTGCCAGCAGCATCTCAATATCCCGCCGCTATCTGCTGATTCTGTTTATTGTGTTGATGAGCATCACCAAGGCAAGCCTGCAAATTGCTCAACAGGCTGGAGGCACCAAAGCGAAAGTGTTCTGGCGTGAGCCAGTCACTGCCCAGCAATCCATCCGCCAGCGCCAGATAGGCAGCAGCCTCTTCCACCGTTTTTACCCCGCCAGCCGCCTTGAAACCGCAATAGCCTCCGGTTTCCTTTATCACCGTCAACATGACCTCCGCTGCTGCCAGCGTGGCATTCACGGCTACCTTGCCTGTCGAGGTCTTGATAAAGTCTGCCCCGGCCCCGATGGCAATCAGGCTGGCTGTGCGTATCAGGGCTGCGGTCTTCAGTTCACCGCTTTCTATGATCACCTTCAACAGCTTGTCACCGCAGGCTGTTTTGCAGGCCCTGACCATTTCTGCCCCAGTGCTGGTGTCTCCCGCCATCAGTGCGACATAGGGGAACACCAGGTCCACCTCGTCGGCACCATAGGCCAGCGCAGCACGGGTTTCAGCCACGGCTATCGCCACATCTGCCTCACCGTGCGGGAAATTGACCACGGTTGCCACCCTGATATTGGGTGTGCCAAATTCAATTAACATCTTTTTTGCATGCGGGATAAAGCGCGGATAAATACACACCGCCGCCACCTGCCCCTGGGCACTACTGGCGGCATTGCACAAGGCCGTGATCTTCTCCCTGGTGTCATCCTCGTTCAGGCTGGTCAGATCCATCAGACGCAAGGCGCGGCTGGCTGCCTGCATCAAGGCGGTATCTGTTGTGGAAGACATGTGCTTGCTCCGTGGGGTTGCCAAAGCTAAAAGATAAGGCGCTTGCAGAACCGCATGCTTGATATACATCAGACATCAGGGCCATGCGCCACATATTGACGATACAGTTTATGTATACCCCGGCCCAATTAGCCGCCAAAATAGCGACTTTGCTCAATCCAGTACCTTATGTTCCAGCTCGCTGCCCCTGCTTTTGCCGAAATAGAAATCAAGAAAAGCCGTTTCCTGGGCCAGCTATACCCGCTCAACAGCCGCGCCGAAGCACGCCAGCAACTGGCACAGATACGGGCACAGCACCCGGATGCCGTCCATGTCTGCTGGGCGCTGATCTGCACTGGCGACTCTGGCCTGGATGATGATGGCGAACCGTCCGGCACCGCCGCCAAACCCATGTACAACGTGCTGGTACACAAGGATGTGACCAATGTGCTGGCCGTGGTCGTGCGCTACTGGGGTGGCACCAAGCTCGGTGCAGGCGGCCTGACACGCGCCTATGGCCAGGCCATCTCGGACGCATTCAAGGTCGCAGAACTGACAGAAGTTGAATATATGTTTGAATGGGATATAGTCTGCGCCTATGCCGATGAATCCCATGTACGCCGCCTGTGCGACAAGTTTGCCGCCAGCGTCACCGAGCTGGCCTATACCGAGTCGGCCACCATCAGCATCAGCCTCAAGCAAAAAATCGCCAGCAGCTTTGAAGCCGAATTGATAGAAATGCTAAAAGGACAAGTCAGCATCATCAAACCTGACTAAAAGCCTTCATCTTCCCGCTCTCACGCCCATTTGGACGTAGCAGCTTTTTACATGTAAATTACTGTCAATTAACATGTCATTTACATATAAAATAGGCCTACTTGTCACTCTGAGTACATAGTTTTGTAATAAAGTTCGCTGTATTATTGCCGTTACATCTTGTTACGACTGGCAGCTATCTCGCGTGGATAGATAGCTGCAGGTAGTAAGTGCGGCATCAAAAATAATAACCATGCAAGAAACAAATGCAAAATACCAATCTGGCTAGCAGCGGCATTACTGATTTGAATGAAGAAAGCGTCAGCCTCAGACATTACGAATTCAAAAAACGTCTGGGTGAAGGTGGCTTTGGGCAAGTCCATGAAGCCTGGGACAGCAAACTCTGCCGCCCTGTCGCCATCAAACAGCTCAAAGCCATAGCGGGCACAGAGGGCCCGGGAAGCACAATCCAGACTACCAGCCTGCTCAAGGAAGCCCGCCTGACTGCATCATTGAAACACCCCGCCTTCGTCAAGATATTTGCGATTGAAGAAGAAGACAATAGCCAGTCCATCGTCATGGAACTGGTGCCCGGCCTGACCCTCAAGCAATTGCTGCAACAACATCCCCAGCAGCCGCTGCCAGAACAACAAGCCATCAACATCATCAGCCAGGTCGCTGAAGCAATGCAGGAAGCCCACGCCAGCGGCCTCATCCATGGCGACCTGAAACCATCGAACCTGATGGTGCAACCCGACGGCAAAGTGCGCATACTCGACTTCGGCCTGGCATCACAAACCGATGCTCAGGCCACCACATCCATGAGCCAGCTCGACCCGCAAGGCACGATAGCCTATATGGCACCGGAACGCATGATGGGCAACCCGGCCAGTGTCCAGAGCGACATCTATGCGCTCGGCATCATCCTCTACGAAACCCTGACCGGCCAACGCCCCTTCGCCAACGCCAGCGGCCTTGCCCTGGCCGCAGCCCTGATGCAATCGAATTCAGACACCTGGGAATTCCCGGCAGGATGCAAGCCAGAACTGATCAAGCTGGTGCTGGCGATGACAGCGAAGCAGGTTGAAAAGCGTTTGGGAGGTATGCAGGAAGTGAATGAGGAACTGCGGCCTTTGGTTAGTGTGATGGCCGTCAAAACGGTGGTGACGACCAGCAAATCAACAGACTCAAGCAAAGGCTGGAAAAAACTCAGCACACCCACACGCGCCATATTGATCTCGGCTGTTTTAATCGTACTGGGTTACGGTACCTGGCAGGCTGTGCCTTACCTTGAACTGGGTAAGATGTCGTTGAAACCGTTTTCGGAATCATTGGCTATGAAGCAAGGGTTGGAGGCTCTAAAACAATTTGACAGACCTAGTAGTCTTGATTTGGCAGAAACGAATTTTGAAGCAATATTGAAACGGAATCCCGAACATGCGGGAGCTGTAGCAGGTCTATCCATTATTTACACATATCGTTACGACAGTGACAGACAAGACGAAGTTTTGTTACAAAAAGCTGAAGCTAGTGCCCAACAAGCTCTAAAGCTAAATGATAAATTGGCACTAAGCCATATCGCAATTGCTCGTGTGCAAACACAGGCGGGGAAAAACGAATTGGCACTAAATACTTACGAAAAAGCATTGTCGTTTGACCCAGATAATATTTTTGCAATTTATGGCCGAGTCAATGTACTCAGAAAAATGAAGCGTTTTGGCGATGCGATCAAATACGCGTCCATAGGGCTCGAAAAATTTCCACAAGAGAGGCTGTTCGCTGAAGAAATAGGTGTTGACTATTTTGAGCAAGGTAAATTTGCAGAAGCTGAACAATTCTTTAGACTAAGCATAAAAATACAACCTGACTCTGTATTTGCTTATGCAAATCTAAACAATGCACTGGTAAAACAAAACCGTGATGATGAAGGAATGCAAGTTCTTCAACAAGGATTGCTAATTCGACCAAGTGCTCTTTTATATTCTAATTTAGGAAATGCTCTATTTAAGAAAAAGGATTTTGTCACTGCCGCAGAAGCTTTTGAATTAGCAGTTTCACCGGACAAAGGAAATCCAGCAAAATATCTAGGTTGGGCTAATTTAGGTGATACCTTACTTTGGATACCTGGTCGTGAAACCGAGGCAAAAAAAGCTTACGAAAAAGCACGTGAATTGCTTCTTCCACGAATACAAAAATCGCCAAATGATATGGCATTACTGTCGCGATATGGCCTATATTCGGCGCGTGTCGGTGACAAAGAGAATGCAAGTGAATATTTGCAACGTGCCCTTAAGTTAGGTCCCAAAGACGCTAATGTTCATTTTCGCTCAGGCTTAGCTAACGAACTACTTGGTCAGAGGAATGATGCAATTGTCGAATTAGTCAAAGCGATTGAGTACGGCTATTCAATCAAAGCCTTAGAAACTGAGCCGGACTTGCTCAACTTAAGGCGCGACCCCCGGTATACGAAAGCGGTTAGCGAATCCAAATATTAATCTGGAACGATTTTTGCTGGTCAAATTACGGATTTTAGAGTTCTTTAATCTTTAGTACATGATTATTGAGGCGGCAAGCATAAATATGCATGCTTATTTGTTTAGTTTAATCAATTGAGAGTTTAAATATGAGTGATCCAGCCCCACCAGTAAATTACATCTTCACGACCTACTTTAATCAAGGCAACCCACAAAGTCGGGCTACAGTTTCAGCAACAGGAAAATTCTCGCCGCCTCCACCTATAAGTACCACAACAAGCCATCGCTTTCTCTGCGTTGGCGATACAGTTACTTTTGCTTTTTCGGGTACACCAACCAACCCACAAGACACCGTAACGGTTACTGCCAGCGCTTTTATCGCCATTTGTAAAGGTGCGCAACCCAATGGTCAGCCCAACGTAGTTGGTACATCCGTAACGGCATGCCCAGTTGATGGCGTAACAATGACAATGACTGCGGACAGTATTGGATTTTGGGGCTTTACTATCTCATTTTCAGCCGATTTCAAAAATGCTGCAGGCGATATAGTCAGTTCTGAATTTTTCTACCTGCCAGATCCTGAAGTAGATGTTGAAGTAGGTGGCGGTGGCGGCTAATTTTTTCGCGCAAGTATCAAATCGGCAGTGCGTATCTTTGTAACTGCAAAATATCAAAGATATTACCGCATTGTTCGAAATTCATATATTGAGAATTCTTCATTAAAGGAAATAACATGAAAAATCCGATTACATCAAATGCAACGACATCACAAAAAAAAATTGACCCCAAAGCACAAAACGAACAAGATATGCGTGCATTGACAAGCGAAGAAATTTTTGCTGTTGCAGGTGGTCCTGAGGTTGATATTGAAACAGGCACAGGTGGGGGCTGAAAATTCGCATAAAGGAAGAGGTGCCATTTTCAAAATAAGCATCTCTGCCTTTTAAGTTATCAGTGTCACAACGCAATACTAAAAAACATAGCTAAATCAAATTTGGCTATGTTTTACTTTAAAAACCTTTGAGTATCATCCGTCATTTAATTTGATCATTAGAGCCGTCTTTTAAGAACTCATCCGCCAACCTCCCCGCCTTAATCACCACCACCCTGTCCGCCATCGCTATTGTCTCCGGCCTGTGCGCGACGATAATGCGGGTCAGGCCCAGCTCAGTCACGGTGGCATTCACACTACGTTCGTTTGCGACGTCAAGCTGGCTGGTGGCTTCGTCCAGCACAAGTATGCGGGGCTGGCGGTAGAGGGCGCGGGCCAGTAGTATTCTCTGCTTTTGCCCGCCGCTGATGCCTATGCCGCTGTCGCCTGTGATGGTGTAATAGCCCATGGGCATGGCGGTGATTTCATCATGTACTGCTGCCAGTTGGGCGCAGTGGTGTATGCGTTCCCAGTCTGGCAGCGGGTCAAAGAAACAGATATTGTCTGCGATAGAGCCAGAGAACATGCGGTCTTCCTGCATGACGGTGCCTATCATGTCGCGGTAATTGCTTAAGCCCAGGCGTTTGATGGGTACGCCATCCAGCAAAACCTCGCCTTGCGTGGGTGTGAGCAAGCCCAGCATGACCTTGACCAGCGTAGTCTTGCCGCAACCGGAAACACCGGTAATGGCAATGCATTCACCCGCCGCCACGCTGAGATTGATGTTTTCAATTACATTGGGTTCAGTCGGTGAATAGCGGAAAGACACATCGCGTAGTTGTATGCTGGGTTTGACCTTGCTCATATCGAGTTCATGATCATGATCCTGGCTTGTCAGTTCAGTTTCTGCCATGACGATGTCGGCTACTCTTTCACCATGCAGGCTCAGCATCATGAACTCAATGACTTTGTCTATCAGGGCAGCCAGACGCGCAGAGAACTGGTCACGGTAGGCGATAAAGGCCAGCAACATGCCCACAGTAAAAGTATTATCCATGACAGCACGGGACGCCAGCCAGACGATGATGACTCTCTCCAGACCAAACAACAGGGTTTGTGCAGTTTCGTAACTGACACGTATGCGCTGTATGCGCAGGTCTGCATTGAATTGTTCTGCCAGAATATTGAGCCAGCCAGCACGTCTTTGTTCACCTTTGCCAAACAGGCGCACGCTTTGTATGCCGCTGGCGGTCTCCAGAAAATGTGTGGTCTGCTTGGCGGCATGGATAATCTGCTCGGCCGTGGCTGTGCGCAAGGCGGTGTACACGCTCCAGCGCATCAGGGCATACAGCACAACTGCAACCGTCGCCACCAAGGCCAAGCTGCGGCTGTAAAACAGCATCATGCTGAAAGTGCCTATGACCATGACACCATCGACCAGGGCTTGCACAAAACCTGTCGTCAATGTTTTTTGTATGGTGGTGATAGAACCAAAGCGCGAAAGGATATTGCCGATATGTCTTTTTTCAAAAAACTCCAGCGGCAGTTTGACAAGATGCGCAAACACATTGCTCATCCACTGGAAATTGAGCCGGGTACTGAGCGCCACCACAAACCAGCTGCGCACAGCGCTGATTGCTGCCTGTATCAATACCAGTAAACCAAAACCCAGTGCCAGAGTGCTTAACAAATCACGGTCTATCGAAACCAGGGCATGATCGACTACCCACTGCAAATAAAAAGGCAGGGCGATAGAAACAAATTCCAGCGCCAGTGCCAGCAAGAAAATCTGACTCAAGCCACGCTTCAAACCCGTGATGCGCCCCATCAGGCTGCGCAGGGTGAATTGCAGTTTATTGGTCGCAGGTGTGAAGTCGCTGGCAGGGCTAAGTTCCAGCGCCACGCCGGTAAAATGTTTGGAAAATTCATCCAGGCTAAAGCGGCGCAAGCCTATGGCCGGATCATGGATCACCACTTCTTTTGCCGATACGGATTTGAGCACCACAAAATGGTCCATGTCCCAATGCAGGATGCACGGCAATTGCAGTTGCAACAGATGGTTCATTTCCAGCTTGAGCGGGCGACTTTCCAGCTTCAGGCCACGGGCTATCCTGATCAGGCTTTGCAGGGTTGCGCCCTTGCGTGAGATAGAAAAACGCAGCCTGAGCGTGGCCAGGTCAGTCAGGTAACCGTGATAATTGGCCACCATGGCAACGCTACAGAGACCGCATTCTGTGGCCTCTGTCTGCAAAAATACGGGGAGTTGGCGACGTAATCCTAGTCTATCCATTCAAAAAACTTTCTTTGCTGAGCAATTTTGCAGAAGCCCTGTTTTCATCACTGGCTGGCCATGCCATATAAAGGCTCGAGCACCCATTGGGCCAGGGTGCGGTGTTCCAGCACCAGCGTTGCCGCCAGTTGCATACCAGGTTTGAGTTGATAGTTGCGGCCAAAGGCTTTGACCTGCGCACTGTCGAGTTCAACACGCAGGCGATACACAGGTTCACCGCCACCTGCAGAAGCGACCTGGCGGACTGAATTATTGATACCCACCTGTACATCATCGAGAGCAATGGTGGCAACGGAAACTTCTTTGACGACGCCGCGAAACTGGCCAAATTTTTGGTAAGGGAAAGCATCGTAACGCAGCATGACCTCGGTACCTGGATGGACAAAACCGGCAGCGCGCGTGGGTGCGTACAATTCCACTTCCAGCTTGCTGCCCGCAGGCAAGAGATTGGCCAGGCGCTGATCTGCGAACACAGACTGGCCACGGTTGACGACGATGCCAGCAACCCGGCCCGCCTGGTCTGCACGTATCACCAGTTGCCGCCTGGCTTCGCTTTCTGTCACTTGTTGCCGCAGTTCTTCAATATTACGCTTGAGTTGTGAGGCATCGCGCTCGGCCTGTAAAGGCAGGTCCAGCTTGCTGGCGGCCAGCGTGGCAACTTCACGCTGCAAGGCCAGTTGCTCAAGCTCTATGCTAGCCAGACGTGATTCTTGTTCTATGAGGTCGGCTGCTTTTTCATTGATTGCCGCTTTGGAGACATTACCTGTCTTGCCCAAATCCGCCAGGCGATTCGCATTTTCACGTACCAGCTGCACACGGCGGCGTTGCAGTACCAGTTCATTCTCCAGGTGTTGCAAACTGGCTTGCAGTTTGGCGTGGCGACCATCCATGTCCAGCCGCCTGTTTTTTGTTTGCTGCTGTAATTGATCCAGCTCTTGATGGTATTGCGCAATGCGCGCCTGCAAGCTTTGCTTGATGGAAGCCTGGGTATCTGTGCTGCCATTATTGCGCTCACCAGAGAGAGTGAACAAGGCGTCCCCCGCCTGCACCTCTTGCCCTTCTTTGACATGAATGATGGACACGATACCTGACTGAGGTGTCGCCAGCCTGTACAAGCCCTGGTCCGGCACCACCATGCCGCTGACGGTTTCTTTGCGGGTGAAACCAAAGAACAGGGAAAAGAGAACGATCAATACAATCAGGCTGAACAGGAACAAACTGAGCACAGGATAAGACCAGGTACGGGTCAACAAGATCGCGCCATGATAACGCTGTGACTGATGATCGAGCGCTTCTTTGCGGAACAGCTTGCTCATGCGTAAGGTTTCATTAAGTTGCGGGATTTAGTTATCGTAGCCAAGCATATTTTTTCTCTCACTCTCGCCGTATCGACAAAGTAAGTCTGACAATATACCGCAAAGATCATCAAATAAAAAATGTGTGCATGCACTTGCAATTAACATTCTTTGACTATATCTTTATCCAGGCAAACCTTCGTGTGCATCAAACACGACATGTGCGGTTGCAAGCGGAATTCTCTCACTATATTGGAGGAAGTATGCATCATATCCCTGGCGAAACATTGCTTTCGCATGGCGACGAATCAAACCTCATCTCTGCGAATCTACCAGATAAAAAAATCATCGATGGCATGCGTACTCTGTCTGATGAAGAAGTATCGAGTGTAGCGGGTGGGCCTGAAGTACATGTCGAAACAGGTGGCGGTTAGACATTCAAGTCCTGGTAACGAAAGCTTTTGATTTACAAGCCCAATAATGCCTGTCAATTATTGACTATAGAAAGAACAAACGTGAAAAACACAAATACCCTATTGATGCAGTCCACTATAGAGACTGATCAAGATTCATCAAATCAGCAAAGCGAAATGCGTGTGTTGACTGAAAGCGAAATGCTGAGTGTGGCTGGCGGGCCAGAAGTGGATGTTGAATCAGGTGGTGGCGGTTAATCAACCAAGCGCCATTAATGCTATACAGTGAGCTTCAAACATCAATCAACGCATATCAATAGACGTTTTCTCGAAAGAATATATGAAAAATACCTTGAACAAACTCACTCAGGCTGGACCCAACCTGTCAGATGTGCAAGATCATTCGCGTCTATCAGATGCGCTAAATGAAATGCGCGTTTTGAGCGAAAGCGAAGTATTGAGCGTGGCTGGCGGACCCGAAGTTGACGTCGAATCTGGTGGAGGCTGAAATAATTTGTATGTAAAACCTGTATCTAAATCCATGAAATTTCTGATAAGCGATCAACTATTTAAGAAAACCCATGAAAAACACTGAACAGAAAACAACTGAAGTTGAAATCAAACAATCACAGCCTGTTCAAGAGTGCGAAATGCGTGATTTGACAGACTATGAAGTTTTGAGTGTTGCTGGTGGCCCTGAATGTGACGTTGGAAGTGGCGGTTAATCAAATCAGACCAGTAAAACACATCGCCGTCTAATCCAAAAGATTTTTGGTAATCATTCAACCAGTTAAGGAAACCCATGGAAAAGATCGAATTGAATGTATCTGAAATTGAAATTAAGCAACAACCCGCTTATGAGTCAGATATGCGCGTTCTGAGCGAAAACGAAATCCTGAGCGTGGCTGGTGGACCGGAAGTGGATGTTGAATCAGGTGCAGGCTGAAGTTGTAGCTGAATAATCGACTGTGCAATGCAGTTCAGTTAACCGAACTCCATCAAGCGAATTGAAAAAGAATATTCATAGAAAGTGTTGATATGAAAAAAACTGGTATCACAATCCCTGAAACAGCATCAGGCAGCCTGGGTGTTCAAACGACACCGCAAACCGAAATCCGCGTGTTGAAAGATGAAGAAATTCTGAGCGTCGCTGGTGGACCTGAAGTAGATATCGAAGTGGGAGGCGGTTGAGGCTGAAGCTGAATAATCGACTGCAGATAGAGTTCAGATAACCAAGCTCCATCAAGCTAATGAAACAAGAATATTTCTGGAAGGAGTAGGTATGAAAGAAACTGCCACCATAATCCCTGAAACAGCATCGGACAGCCTGGATGTTCAAACTGCACAGCTAGCCGAAATCCACGTGTTGTCAGATGATGAAATTTTGAACGTCGCTGGTGGACCTGAAGTGGATGTTGAAACAGGCGGGTAAAAATAGACGCTGTATTTAAAAGATGCCATTTCCAAATCCATCAAATTTACGGCAATCAGAAAACTACTTAAGGATCACCATGAAAAACATTGAATCTAAAAAATCTGAAGTTGAAATCAAACAGCCGCAGCCTGCTCAAGAGCGCGAAATGCGTACTTTGACCGACTGTGAAGTTTTGAGCGTGGCAGGCGGTCCTGAAGTCGATGTTGAATCAGGTACTTGAGGCTATTAATTCTGGGGGCTGCCGTCTTCATTCATAACGACACCAGCGGTTTGTTGGGGACTTGCCATTTCGTTCCCAACAAACTTCCACAGCACCCATACTGAACTGCCAATTTGAATACTCATTTATCGGTTCAGATTCAGTGACGTTTTTGAAACCAGAGCAATCCAGATTCTAGTTAATTAAACCCCTACCACCTT
Organism: Undibacterium pigrum; assembly: GCF_003201815.1. Classification (GTDB taxonomy): domain Bacteria; phylum Pseudomonadota; class Gammaproteobacteria; order Burkholderiales; family Burkholderiaceae_D; genus Undibacterium; species Undibacterium pigrum. The sequence continues at coordinate 629,507 of NZ_QJKB01000002.1, read as the reverse complement.
CAAATACCGCCTCAAAGCCTCACTAGGCGTTTTCAATAAAGCAGCACAAGCCTCTACATCGCCAGCACTGGTTTCCAGTGACTGGCGAATTTCTTCTACGGGTATCTGTTCCGCGCGGCGTATCTGGCTGTGGTTGTCGAGCAGCTTGTACATCGAAGGGCGTGAGACACCAAGCTCTTGCGCTGCGCCCTGTATATACCAGTCGTTGTTTTCCATCGCGCGTAAAACATCGTCGTCACTGAGCTCGGCCAGTTTTTTGCGGGGGCTGGCTGGCTGCGGAAATTTGCTGTCTGTGACCATGCTGGCTTGTGCCACGCTGGATGGAGCTTTGTGCGTGGTTTTGACCAGGCTGGCGAGTTGTGGTACTTCACCCAGTTGCAGGGCCAGCAGGGCGCGGCGCAGGACGTGGGACAACTGGCGGATATTGCCTGGCCAGTCGTAATTGGCAAATTCGCTAACCAGTGCCACTGGCAGGCTGTTGCCTATTTCGTTCGACAGTTTGCTGGTGCTGAGCAGGTGCAGCAGCAAGACGCCTATATCTTCACGGCGAGCGCGTAATGGTGGCAGGTGGATGATGAAGCTTTCGAGGCGACGCAAGAGGGCCTGGTTGAAGCCTTCGCTGTATAAATCCTGGTCCGTCGCGGCGATCAGGCGGGCGCTGGATTTTTGGTCTTGCTGGGCACCGAGCGGGCGGTAATCACCACTCTCCAGTACGCGCAAGAGCATGGGTTGTATGCTGCCCGGGGTATTGCCTATCTCATCAAGGAAGAGTGTTGCGCCTTCTGCCTCGGCAAACAGGCCTTTGCGGGCATTTTGTGCGCCTGTGTAGGCACCTTTGACGGCACCAAATAAATCAGCCGCCGCCAGGGCTTCATTCAAAGCGGCCATGTTGACACTGACCAGTTCTGCACTGGCTCGCTTGCTATAGGCATGGATGGCGCGGGCGGCGATTTCTTTGCCAGTTCCAGTTTCACCCAGCAGCAAGACGGGCAGCTCAGTCCCGGCGACCTGGCGTATCTGGTCGCGGGCGACGATGGCGGCGCTGCCTACACCGATGAAGCCAAGAGCAGGATTATGCTTGGGCAGGCAGCGCATCCAGTGCAGGCAGATGATGATGGCGCGACCCAGGCCGAGGATGATGCCTGCTTCCAACTGCTCGCGGCTGAATGCTACAGGTGCATTGATCTCTTCCCCATTGACCTCGACCACCATGCGGCTGGCCGGTGGCGTGATGAGGATGTTGTCATAGCCATCGCGGCTGATGCGAACGGGGTCACGCGAGATGCCGCCATAGCCCAGCGGCAGGCCGTCTTTGCCGGGGTGACGGAACAGCGGCAAGAAGCGATTGATCTCAACCTTGCCATCAGGGTTGCTGGCCATGAACTGCTCACCTATGCGCTGGCTGTCTGGATGCCAGATGATGGTGAGGCCCAGCAAGGCCGAGGCATTGTCAGCCAGTTTGGCCAGGGGTGAGGTCAGGGTGTAGTCGGTATCGGTCATTGTGTTGGCGGTGAAGCTGGTAATTAGCTAGTACTTGAATGTAAGCGACAGTGTAAAGCGCCAATGTAAATTTGTATGCTTTACATGTCAATTGTGGTCGAAAAAACCTCTTCTCCCCAGGGAAACGATGCTGGCACGGGCTTTGCAAATAGACATGCATAGCGCAAGTGAACCTGCTTGCCAACTGAAGGAGAGAATCATGCCAACCACTCAAATCTTGCTTGCTGTACTCAATCTGCTGTTGTTCATGCTGCTCAGCAAAATGGCGCTGAAAGCCAGGCTGGCCCGCAATATAGCCATGCGTTTGCTGACAGACGACGTGTATTACCATGAAACCCGTGGCGTGCTGATACAAAAAAATATGGAGAGCGCCAAATTGTCTTGCGGCCGCGTCCGGATCAGCAGCATCGCCAAAATTCCTGCCAGCCGCAAGCAAGACCCGCAAGTGGCCTGGTTTGCGGCAGTCCACACATCTACCCACATGCGCCTGCGCCCTTTGCCAGAAGCGGCGCCGTCAGTGCTGGAAGTACCGTATGCCTTATGGGCCACCACCTGGGCATCGAAAGATACGCCCTGGTCTACCACGGTCAGCATGAAGCAGGAAAAACAGCCAGCACTGGTGGCCGGGGCTGTGGCTGAACCTGTCGTCGAAGTTGCCAAAGAAAAACCCGCCCGCAAACCCGTCAAATCACCCGGCAAGACCGCCGCAGATTTGCTGGAGATGGGGATGATGCAGCGCGTTGCCTTTTAAAAATCTGGAGCACTGAAGAATGCCAACCGTATTTCAGGAGTTAGCCATGAAGCCAGCACAGCCATTCACGACTGCAGACATGTTATTGAAGCTAGACCCGGTTGGTGACTTTGAACTGTACCAGGGATGCCTGCCACCCATGCTGAGGCTGCAAGCCAATCTGTTTGGTGAACGCATACCCACCGAGGCAGAAGAGGCGGCGGCACTGGATACCTTCCGTGCTTTGTATGGAGCAGCCAGAAATGGGTTTGACAGGCGCAAGTCAGACAGACGGCTGGACCCGGCCAGGCTGGCGAAAACTGCAAACTATCAGCGCCGCAAGAACGACGATAGCAATAACAGTATGTAGCTTCATGTGATCACAACATGAACACACGTCAGCACACATAGCAGCGCATAAGCGCAGCAGGCAAGCCAGTAATCATAAAAAAAAAACAGGATCAGAGATGACGACAGAAAAAAAATTGCTCGCCCAGGATGAACTAGACCCACTCGTCAATTTTGCGCCAGAGGAACCTGGTCTGCAATGGCAAAGAATCACAGGCATGGCTGTGCATAATGATGCCAACTGGGCGCTGGAAATTTGTCGCATGACTTGCATGACGCTGGCGGAAGCCAAGGCCTTTGCAGCCGCAGATGACCGCATCACTTTTTTCTTTTATGTCAAACATTACGCCATCATGTGCCGCCATCAGGTCTTGCATGCGGGCGATGTGGTATTTTTTTCTGGTACGCCTACGCTGGTGGCAGAAAGCGGCGCTGACAGTTTTGAAAAACCGGCAGCGACAGGCAGCCGTTTCAGCATCACGGCGGCTCCCGGAAATAACTGGGTCAGCATACAGGCACAAATGCAGGTACCTTTTTTAAGCAGCACGCAAGCGCATGCCTATCTATGGCCATGCCTGCTGCCAGGCCAGGGGTATGGTAGCGAATCGCTTGGTGGTGGCTTGCAGGCTGTACTCAGTTATAGCCCGCCACAAGAAGCCGGTGCGGATATGGCTGCACATCCCTTTGCCCAGGGTGGCTGGTGGGTATGCGGGCAATACGTGCATGCTGGTGGCAAACCTCACCCTGTGCAAGCCTGCTTTGGTGGACCTTGCATGGCAGTCAGCCCTGGCGATATCTTGAGTTGCCGCATCGTGTATGAGGCAGCCAGCCGCAGCTGGCTGCAAACCATCACGAATACCAGTAATAAAAACAGTGTGTCTTTCCCGGTATCAGTGACGCAAAAATCCGGGCAGGCCCAGGAAAAAAACACCCTGGGCTTTTGCCTGGAAAAACTGTTGCCAGCCCGCCAGGGGCTAACCAGGAATGATGATTTATATCAGTGCCTGAGTCTGTTCAATATCATCGCCAAAGTCGCTTACCCGCAGGGCAATCTGGGGCAAGACCTGAACCATCTGCCCTATCTGGAAAATGCCAGGCTCAGTGATGACCAGACCAGTTTGCATATCGCTCGCATCGTCTTGTACAACCCAATGATGCATGTAGGGGAGTAATCAGCTTATGTTGCTCTCCGTTTTCCAGTTGTTGAAAAACGTCTTGAATACGGCGAGCACTTTATCGATATCTGCAGCAGAGATATCCAGATGAGTGACCATGCGCATATGCGGTGTCACCCTGGCAATGATGCCATGCTGGCGCAGCAGGCTGTCAAGACCAGCACAGGCCGCTGCGGGCAAATCAGCGTAAATGATATTGGTTTGTGGGGTTTGTACGCTCAAGGCATCGATCTGGCGCAAGCCGTGCGCCAGGCGTTCTGCGTTGTCATGGTCTTCAGCAAGCCGTGCCATTTGATGTCCCAGCGCATACTGGGCTGCTGCAGCCAGTCCACCGGCCTGACGCATACCGCCACCCAGCATCTTGCGCCAGCGCGTCGCTTGCGCAATGAGAGCCTTGTCACCGCAGAGTACAGACCCAACCGGCGCGCCCAATCCTTTGGACAGACACACAGAAACACTGTCAAAACCCCTGACTGCCTCTCTGGGGCTGATGCCCAGTTTGACGATGGCATTACAGATACGCGCGCCATCCAGATGAGTGGCCAGGCCACGCTCATGGGCCAGACTGGTGGCTGCCCCGGTGTACTCAAGGGACAATACCTTGCCGCCTATGGTGTTTTCCAGTGCCAGCAAACGGCTGCGGGCAAAATGGAAGTCATCTGGTTTGATGGCTGCGGCGATATCTTCCAGGGCTATCGTGCCATCGGCCTGGTTTTGCAAAGGTTGCGGCTGTATGCTACCCAGCACGGCTGCGCCGCCACCTTCATATTTATAGGTATGTGCCTCTTGCCCGGCGATGTATTCATCACCGCGCCCGCAATGGCTGAGCAAGGCCAGCAAATTGCTTTGCGTGCCGGAGGGGGCAAACAAGGCCGCCTCATAACCAAACAAGTCTGCGGCATAGTCTTGCAGGCGGTTGACGCTGGGGTCGTCGCCATAGACATCATCACCAAGCTCGGCAGCATGCATGGCGGCACGCATGGCCGGGCTGGGGCGGGTTACAGTATCACTGCGCAGATCTATCCAGCTGCTTTGATTTTCTGACATGGTTTTCCTTGTAAGACTGGCTATTTGCATACATGCATTCTAGCAATTTTCATCTGACAATTTTTAAAAGCAAAAATGCGCCTATCCATGCAACAGAAAACGCTACACTGTTGCTCTTGTTCATGCTTACCAGATCAACCACTCATGCGCAGTCGCACGGCCCTATTTGCTGCCTGTCTGTTTATGCTACTGGGCTTTATCAGCCCGGTGGTGGTATCTGGTCTGGTGGATTTTTCGCCGGGCCTGATTGACTATGTGGCCAAGCGCTTTGGTGTGGAGGGGCCACGTCGCCTGACGCAAATGCAGGTTGCCATCAACAAGATCAAGGCCACAGCCGGCAAGGACTTTGCCAAAAACGTCTTGCGCTCTGCCGATGGACTATATGAAATGCCGGTCCTGCGGCAGGTAAATGATTTTTATAATCGCGTGCCCTATCTGAGCGACCAGGAACACTGGGGCGTCAATGATTACTGGGCCACACCGGTGGAAATGATTGCCTCATGGGGTGGTGATTGCGAAGACTATGCAGTGGCCAAATACATGACGCTGAAAGACCTGGGTATACCAGCCGAGCGTTTGCGTATCACCTATGTCAGGGCGACACGCATAGGTGAAACCCATATGGTACTGGCTTATTATCCCAGCCCTGCGGCAGAACCCTGGATACTGGACAATCTGGAAGATGAGATACAGCCAGCCTCGGCCCGTACTGACCTGGTGCCTGTCTACAGTTTCAATGATGATGATTTATGGCTGGCCAGCGGCAATACCCGCAAAGGTGGGGCATCGACGGTGCGCCTGTGGAAAGACCTGATAGAGAAGATGGTCAAAGAAAAACGCATGTGAGGTGCTTACTCACTCTGCTGCAGCCACAACAATCTTTTCTGGCGCGCCGAAATAGAAACCCTGGCCGCATTCTATATGGTCGGCGATCAATAATTGCAGGCTGGCTTCTGTCTCTACATTTTGCGCAACCAGGGAAATACCCAGGGATTGCGCAAATTTGACGATGGCGCGTAAATGCGCGTGACTGTTTTCATTCTCGGACACTTCCTGCACCAGGCCACCATCGAGCTTGATGTAATCTGGTGGCACTTCGCGGATAAAGTTCAGGGCATGCGGGTCGAGACCAAAATGATCGACACCAAAGCGCACACCGGCAGTACGCAGGGCGCTGACAAATCTCCTGGTGACGGCATGGTCCCTGGCACAGGCAGATTCACTGATCTCTACCGACAGGCGTGCTGCCAGCTCCGGCGAGTATTTCAGACGGGCGATCAGCCAGTCGCGGAATTCCTTGCTTTCCATGGATTGCAGCGAGACATTGACGGCGATATTTTTGTAGCTGCCGGGATTTTTTTGCAACATGTCCATAATCAGGGTGATCACAGCCTGGTCTATCTCTGGCATCAATTGATGACGCAGGGCCATGGGCAGGAATTGATTGGCTGGCACCAGATTACCCTGGGTATCAAGCAGGCGTGAAAACACTTCATGATGGACCAGCTGGCGCAATTGCAGGCGCATGACAGGCTGGGCAAACAAGACCCAGCGGTTTTCTGCCAGGGCATCGCTGATCATGGTGCGCCAGCCATGTGAGCCGGCCAATACCGCTTCGCTGTCTTCCATCGCGGTGAGGGTGATTTGCCCGTTGCCGGACTGGCGCATGGTTTCTATGGCGAGGTCAGCATGAGAAAAAATATCGCCGCGCTGCTGTGCTGGCCCAAACACCACGGCACCAGCCGCCAGCCTGACCTGGCGCGATGCGCGCAGCAATACTTGATTCAATCTGTAATGCAGAGCATCAATCAGCAAGTTCATGGCCTTCTGGTCTACATCAATACAGACTACAGCCATGGAACTGCCGCCTATGCGGCCAAGGACATGGCTATATTTGCTGACGACTTCCTGCAAGACTGTCGCGACGTCGGCCAGCAAGGTATCGCCCTGTTGATAGCCATAGTGGTTGTTGTATTCTTTCAAGCCATCGAATTCAAAGACGAAGATAACCGCGCTTTCAAAGCGCCCGTCTTCTGACAGCAGATGATTGAAACGCAAGTCAAAGCCATGGCGGTTTTCCAGACCAGTGACTTTGTCGATGAAGGCATCACGCCTGAAACCATCGGCCCGGCTGATTTCTGCATCCAGCATGCTGGAGATGCGTTCCGTCATATGATTCATGGCAAGTACTACACGCTGCAGCTCACGTGTCTGCGGCACGATCTCTATGCGCTGAAAACGCTTGGCCTGTATGGCGATGGCGACTTCTTCTATTTTTTCCAGCGGGCCGAGTATGATCCTGAGCAAAACGGTGGTCAGGCCCAGCACGATGAGATACATGACAAACATCCATAAAGCCATTTCCTTCATCGAACGCCACAAGTATTCATAGGCATAGGCAGGATGACTGATGACGATGACTTTACCGAGTTGACGCCAGCCGGAAGAAATGAAAGCTTCCCCTGCCGGTGTCTGCAAATCAAATAGCGAGGGCATCCAGGCAGGTACATTGTCCTTGCTGCCCGTCAGTTCTTTATTGATGATGACTTTGCCTGCTGGATCAAGTACCACGATTTTCTTATAATAGCCGCGGTCAAACAGGGTGGAAATCTGGATATTGGCCAAAGTCTGGTCGTTTTTGACCAGTGCCTCTTCCAGCGGCCGTGACAAGGCCGTGGCGGCATCCTGTGCATGTGAGGCCAGTTGCTGTTGCAAATAATCCCGTGTCGTCAGCACCGACAAGGTTTGCAAGCCAAGGAACACGGCAAAAAAGATGATGGAAATTGCGAGCAATAGTTGGCGTCTCAACGTCATATGGTCTCTTTGTGTGTTTTCATTCCCTGTTTCAGTCTGTTATTTTTTATAAACCACGGCCAGATGGTGACTTTAACAAGAAAATAGCATTTTCCACTTATTTCTTCTGCTTTATTTCGAGATTTACATAAAATTATAGTTGTGTGTCAGGCTTTATCCAGCTTGCCTCTTTCAACTGTAAACAGGGTGTGAGGCGGTTTGCACCAATTCCCGTCAAAGTATTTTAATAAATTTTATATGACCGATATCAATATTTTACGTAACAAGATCAATCTGGAAACCGCAGCTTACCCCTGGAGTGAATTATTGCGCCACTTTGCCAGCGGTACGGTACTGGTAGTGAAGCCCGGCCTGGACCTGGTGGAAGTAGCCCTGTTGATGGCGCAAGACCATGCCGATGAAATCGCCGCCTTGCTGGGAGAGGGTTATCTGGCGAAAGTCAGCGATGAACAAGCCCAGGCCTGGCTGGAGCAGGATGCCCAGCACTGGACCGTTGTCGTCAAGCCCTGGATACTGGTGCAGGAACGCGAAAAACAGGCTTGAACTTTTAATAAGTGGCCAGGGTCTGAATCAGGAAATCGGCTTTGAAAGGACAAAATGCAATTTGTGCTGACGGAAACTGGCAAACCTGTCAAAAAACCCGGGCTACCCGTGATGACTATTTTCCTGGTCATTCTGGCTCATATTCTTTTTTGGCAATTATTGCAAAGTTCCAACAGCTCTTTATATCCCCACAAAAGTACGGATATTCACTACCTTGAGTTTTTACAAGTCCCCAAACCTGTCGTCACAGAGCCGGTAAAAACAGCCAGTCTGCCTGTCAAACCTGTGCTGGTGAAAAAGCCCACCAACAGGCCAGCGCCAGCAAGCCGTAGTCAGGCAGCACGACAAGTCCCAGAACCAGTTGCTGAAGTTACAGACAAGCACACGCCACCTGCGCCGCAAGCCAGCAGTGATGAACGCCCCGGAATTACCGCACCCGGCCTGGATCTGGATACCGTACGCAGCTCAGCCCTGGCGATGGAGCGCAAGCGCAAACCAACGGAAATCGAGCAAATGCAGGCTAGCCACCGTCAGGCTGACAGCCTGGAAAAACGCCTGGGTGAAGGCACCAAAAGGGCAGAAAAGAAAGATTGCCTCAAGGCATTTTCAGGCATAGGCGTGCTGGCTGTCATCCCTCTGGTAGCAAGCACCGTTATAGACACTGGATGCAAATGGTAATGCTTTGACCAGCTCGGCTATAATGCCGGATTCCGCATTTTGATTTGTTGTTGACTTGTTGTCATTTTTACTTAAATGGCAATTTTCATTTTATATCTGGATCATTCATGAAAAAAACTTCTTATCTGTTCGCCGCCATGTTGCTGGCAGCACTTGGATCTGGCTTCTACCCCGTGACTGTGAACGCTGTTCAGGCGCAAGAGGCAGCCGAACCTGCCAAGCAAACCGTGCGTGCAGAAATGGGCAAGCCACTGAATGAAATTCAAGAATTATTGAACGCCAAGCAATTTCCTCAGGCACTGGAAAAAATTAATGCTCTTGATGCCCTGGACAAAAAAACGCCATATGAAATGTTTGCCATCCACCGCCTGCGTGCAGTAGTTGCGTCCGGCACCAATGACTCAGCCCTGCTGGCAAGCTCCTTTGACAACATGATCAACACAGAATTTCTGAAAGAACCAGAAAAACTGCGTTTGATGGAAGCCATGGCTGGTACCTGGTTCAATGAAAAGAAATATCCGCTGGCCAGGGAATGGGCCAGCCGTTATCTGGCGAAAGACCCAGCCAATCAGGGCATGAATAATCTGCTGGCACGCGCTTACTATCTGGAAAATGATTACGCCAATACCATCAAGGTATTGAATGCCCAACTGGCAGAAGATGACAAAGCCAAGCGCACTCCTACCCTGGAAAACCTGAAACTGCTGGGTGGCTCTTATCAGCAAATCAAGGATAAAAACGGTTACGCAACCGTACTGGAACGCCTGATCGAGTTGTACCCGCAAAAAGAATACTGGGCTGACATTCTGTACACGATAGAAAATCGCCCTGGTTTCTCTGACCGCTTGCGTCTGGACATGTATCGCTTGCTGCTGGCAACCAATAATCTGGAAGAAGGTCCGCAGTTTGTGGAAATGACAGAACTGGCCTTGCTGGCTGGTTTGCCTGCAGAAGCCAAGACTACCGTTGATGCTGGCTATGCTGCCAACCTGCTGGGTACAGGCAAAGACGCTTCCAAGCACAAGCAATTGCGTGACAAAGTCAATAAACAGGCTGCTGACGATATCAAAACCTTGGATGCAGGTGAAGCCTCTGCAAAAAGTGCAAAAACTGGCGTAGGCTTGCTGAACATAGGCTACAACTATGTCATCAATGGCCAGCATGAAAAAGGCCTGGCATTGATGGAACAAGGTCTGGCCAAAGGTGGTTTGAAATCTGTTGATGAAGCCAAGCTGCATCTGGGCATGGCTTACCTGCAGGCTGGCAATCGTGACAAGGCAAAAGAAATACTCAAATCCATACAAAGCAAAGACGGTGCTGCCGATCTGGCGCGCTTGTGGTTACTGGTTCCTCCTGCTGGCAGTAAAGCTGCACCTGCTGCCAAATAAGTAATTGAAGCAGTTCTGGCTTATTGAGTTATTGAGTCGGGACAAGTAATTAATTAGCGCGGTATACCACTTGGTATGCCGCGCTTTTTATTTCTGGCTACTTTTGGCTCATGAATAAAAAAAGGCTGTTTTGCATGATGCAAAACAGCCTGTCAAATTCAGGACCGCAAGCTCTGATTACGGTACTGACGGTACTCCTTTGGATACTCTTGCTACCCGGCCTCGATGAGGCCCGGGCAAAATTTACAGTGAATTATGAATGGTATGCAGACTCACCATGGCTGGTGATGTCCAGACCTTCACGCTCTTCATCTTCCGGTACGCGCAGACCAACGACCAGATCAACCAGTTTGTAAGCAACGAAAGAAACCACACCTGACCAGATGATGGTCGTGCCTACTGCTGTTGCTTGCGTCATGACCTGGCCAAAGATGTCATATGGATCAGCCGACATTTTGTTGGTGACATAATCAAATATGCCTTGACCGCCGAGGGATGGTGCAGCAAACACACCGGTCAGCAAGGCACCCAGGATACCGCCTACGCCATGTACACCAAAGACGTCGAGAGAATCATCAGCACCCAGCAAACGCTTCAGGCCATTCACACCCCAGAGGCAGACAATACCTGCCAGCAGACCGATGACCAGAGCGCCCATAGGGCCAACAAAACCGCAAGCTGGTGTAATCGCGACCAGACCAGCTACCGCACCGGATGCGCCACCCAGCATGGAAGGCTTGCCTTTCGACATCCACTCACCAAACACCCATGACACAGTTGCTGCAGCCGTTGCCAGCAAGGTATTGATGAAGGCCAGTGCCGCAACATCGCCTGCTTCCAGAGCAGAACCCGCATTGAAACCAAACCAGCCCACCCACAACAGGGATGCACCTATCATCGTCATTGTCAGGGAGTGAGGTGCCATGGATTCTTTACCATAGCCCACACGTTTGCCTATCAGGTAAGCACCAACCAGGCCAGCCACCGCTGCATTGATATGCACAACCGTACCACCAGCGAAGTCCAGCGCGCCTTTTTGGAACAGGAAACCAGCTTTGGCAGTTTCAGTCGCCAGGGTAGCTGCATCCTTGATTGCATCAGGGCCAGTCCAGAACCAGACCATATGAGCAACAGGCAGGTAGCTGAAAGTGAACCACAAGACCACGAACAAAAGAACTGCCGTGAATTTTGCACGTTCGGCAAAAGCACCGATGATCAGGCCACAAGTGATGGCCGCGAATGTTGCCTGGAAAGCGACATAGGCAAATTCAGGTATGACGACACCTTTGCTGAAAGTCGCCGCAGTGCTGAAGCTGGCTTTGGCAGGGTCCCAGATACCATTGAGGAACATGCGGTCAAACGAACCGATGAACCTGCTGCCTTCGGTAAAGGCCAGCGAATAGCCGTAGATGCACCACAGGACAACGATCACCGCGAAGATCATGAAGACCTGCATCAGGATGGACAGCATGTTTTTGGAGCGGACCAGGCCACCATAGAACAAGGCCAGGCCAGGGATGGTCATCAGGATAACCAGCAGCGTGGCAACCATCATCCAGGCGGTGTCGCCCTTATTTGGTGTTGGTGCAGGTGCTGCAGGAGCTGCCGCACTGGCGGCAGCTGGTTCAGCCGCGGCTGCCGGGGCAGAAGCGGGCGCAACCACGGCAGCTGCCGGAGCAACTGCAACTGGTGCCGAGGCACTGGCCGATGCCGATGTCGTTGCAACAGCCGCTGCAGCCGAAGCTGCTACTGGTTCAGCTTTGGCAGATGCATCCTGGGCTGACGCCACAGAGGTGAAACCGACGGTGACCAGCAAGGCCGTCCCTGCCAGTATGTTCTTCAACAATTTTTTCATGTGAACTCCTGGTAGGCTATCAGAGTGCGTCGTTGCCGGTTTCACCGGTACGAATACGCACAACTTGTTGCAAGTCATAGACAAAAATCTTGCCGTCACCAATCTTGCCGGTGCGGGCCGCAGTTTCTATCGCTTCGATGGCGCGATCAACGATGGCATCATCCACCGCTGCTTCGATTTTTGTTTTAGGCAAAAAATCGACCACGTATTCAGCACCACGATATAACTCGGTATGACCTTTCTGACGGCCAAAGCCTTTGACTTCAGTCACGGTTATGCCTTGCACACCAATGGTGGACAGTGCTTCGCGAACTTCATCGAGCTTAAAAGGCTTGATAATTGCGGTAATCAGTTTCATGCTAGCCTCGAATATTAAAATGTTTTAACTGCAGACAATACCAAAGTCGTTTTGCCTGTGAACTTGCCAGCCGGAGTGACATACAGTTTTTTCTCTGCATTCGTGCCCAGTGCGGCGATACCAAAATTCACGCCAAAAAACTCTTTATTCAAACCAATTTTCCAGTCGGCATAAGAGTAGGCACCGTTATTCTTGATATTCTGACGACCTACGTGCACTGCCAGGTTATAACCCTCTGGAAGTTCCACATTCGCGCCCAGATCCAGGTAACCACTATTTTTACTATCCACAAAACCGAACAAATTGGTAACAGAGTGTGAATACTTGACATAGAAAGGACCCATACCTACCTGACCATAGACTTCTGTCGTGTTGGCATCAGCAAAACCGGGAACCTTGTTCAAACCGTTGGATGGATAGACATACGTCAATACGCCAACATCATATGAAATATCCTTGACGATCTCGCCTTTTTTACCGGCATACAAATCCCATTCAAGATCGCCACCACCGCCTGCATCCTTGGTCCATTTAATCGTGGACAACCAGGTACCCGCATAAAAGCCGCTAGGGTTGTGGACATAATCAGCACCGCCCTGCAATGCAGGATCAAGACGTGATTGCGCAATTGCACGATAGCGGTATTCGCTGACTACGCCTACGTTGAAGCTCACTTCATTGTCTGGCTTGGCTTCTGGCTTGGCATCTTCTGCATGGGCAAAACCACCAAGGAATGATGTGGCTACAGCAGCGGCGATTACTAATTTTTTCATTGCGCTTCCCCCTATTGAATAAAGATTTGATTTAATTGGATTGAAACCGGGACAGCATCCCTTTTGCACATCTGTGAAGACCTGGCTTTGTGCATTGCATCTGAAGGACACTTAAATTCTTCTTTCCCTTTCCTGTTAGCAGGAGTCGTGCCAACCATGAATATCTATTCAATTAATCTGGCATACAGCAGCGTAGGTGCCTGTCTTCATCTGCATACAGCCCCACATTAATATTGCAGCGCAATACCAGTGGCTGGCCGGGCAAGATGCGCTATCATTGCTCTATAGGTAAAATTGCAAGCGAAAATACCTGTTTGCGCACCAATATGGAGCAGCATGTGGATTTGCACAAAAAAATGGCAAAGCCGAATTTGCACCATAATCGTGCAACTACAAAATAGAGGATAAAAATGGATAAGCAAAATTTCTTTAATGACATGCAGGCCAAGATCAGCCAGGTGCTGGAAAATTCGCCAGCCAAGGACATAGAAAAGAATGTCAAAGCCATGATGAGCCAGGGGTTTTCCAAGCTGGACCTGGTGACACGCGAAGAATTTGATATACAGGCACAAGTCCTGGCCAAGACCCGCGCCAAACTGGAAGCACTGGAAGCCAGGGTAGCCGCACTGGAAACACCGCAAAAAGACGCTTAAGCAGTACGCATGTCCTTAGCCGTCCTCAAAAGTCGCGCCCTGAATGGCATGGATGCGCCGCAGGTGACTGTAGAAGTGCATCTGGCAAATGGTTTGCCTGCATTTACTATCGTTGGCCTTCCCGAGACTGAAGTCAAGGAATCCAAGGACAGGGTCAGGGCAGCATTGCAAAATGCCCGCTTTGAATTTCCGGCCAAGCGCATCACGGTTAACCTGGCCCCGGCCGATTTACCCAAGGAATCCGGCCGCTTTGATTTGCCCATAGCTCTGGGCATTTTGGCGGCTTCCGGGCAAATACCAGCGGATGCGCTGGAACAATATGAATTTGCTGGTGAATTATCCTTATCCGGCGAACTGCGCCCGATACGTGGCGCCCTTGCCATGACGTTTGCGATTTGCAAAAGCCAGCAAGAGTCACAACAGGAACCGGCCTTTATCTTGCCGCGTGCGAATGCTGACGAAGCAGCCCTGGTCAGTGAGGCAGCTATTTATCCGGCAGATTCACTGTTACAAGTATGCGCCCACTTCGCTGGAGTAGATGGAGAGCAAAAGCTGCAACGCCATAGCCCTGCATCACAGGCAGCGCGACCGCATTACCCTGACTTTGCCGAAGTCAAAGGCCAGCTCCAGGCCAAACGAGCGCTGGAAGTGGCTGCGGCAGGAAACCATTCTGTGATTTTGATTGGTCCACCAGGCACTGGCAAATCCATGCTGGCAGCCCGCTTCCCGGGTATTTTGCCCACCATGACCAATCAGGAAGCACTGGAATCGGCAGCAGTGCAATCTCTGACCTCGGGCTTTTCGATAGACAAGTGGAAAGCACGTCCCTACCGATCACCTCATCACACAGCATCTGCCGTGGCACTGGTAGGTGGCGGTGGTACACCAAGGCCGGGCGAGATTTCTTTGGCACACAGGGGTGTTTTATTCCTTGATGAATTGCCAGAATTTGACCGCAAAGTGCTGGAAGTATTACGTGAACCGCTGGAATCAGGCCACATTAGCATCTCCAGGGCGGCGAGGCAGGCGGATTTCCCGGCACGTTTCCAGTTGATTGCGGCAATGAATCCCTGTCCATGTGGCTACTTCGGGCACAGCAATGGCAAATGCCGCTGTACACCTGACATTATTGCCCGGTATCAGGGCAAGATATCCGGCCCTTTGCTGGACCGCATAGACATGCAAATACAGGTCGGTGCCTTGCCGCATAGCGATTTGCTCAAGCAGGCCGATGGTGAACGTAGTGCCGCTATCCATGCACGCGTGGAAACTGCGTTTGAGAGACAACAGCAGCGTCAGGGCAAGGCCAACAATCTCTTGTCCACGACTGAAATTGATCTGCACTGCAAACCGGACGAACAAGCCGGGCTGCTCTTGCGCAATGCCATGAACAAACTCAACTGGTCGGCACGTGCCTACCATCGCGTATTGAAAGTCGCCCGCACTATTGCCGATCTGGCTGGCTCTGCACAGATAGCAACGCCACATGTAGCGGAGGCGATACAGTACCGGCGGGCGCTCAAAGACCAGTGAATATGATCACATGCTGATACTTGAAGCCTAGCCAGTACACGAACCCGCGCCTTTCGAGGATTTGCTCGTGGCCTCTGGCTTTATTCCTGCATCAATCAGCTTGACGCCAACTTTCTCTACAAATGCTTGATAATCAGTATCTGTGTTTTTTGCAGATTTTGATACTTCAATAAATTTTTCTTTACACTGAGTGGAAGTCCACTCTTCAATTTTGATATCCTCTGACTCATACCTGACCATTGTCCTGGAATATCCAAGTTGTTTCGCATTTAGCTTGGTGGGAAATGAGATTTTTTCTTTCGCTTTTAATGAGCAACTGAGTGAATAAGCTGGCTGGCTGTAAAACGCCTTGCTTTTTTTATTGAATAGCAGCGTGATGTCAGCTTCATATTTCGATTCCGCTTTCTGTCCCAAAGGGCATTCCCATCTAGAGATAGTGAATTTGTCATGCAACGGCAGCTTATTCCGGTACTTAATCATCAACTGAGTTTTCTCTCCCTTGATTCTTTGCCTGGCAATTATGGAGTCAGCTTTGGGAACGCCCGCAGGAACTGCAACGCTAAAATACGAAACTTCGTAATTGTCTGCTTCCACCTCTGGCAACCCAAGTAATTTTATTACATCATCTGCTGTTTTTGGTCCACCAGTCGCAACATTCCATCGTATGGCAAATTCCGCGTCAGTCGCCGCTGTGCCAGCAATAACAAGAACTGGGAAAATGGATAATAAAATACTGATCACGATTTGAAATGTATAGCGGTACATAAATTATCCATCCTGTAAATTTTCCAATCAGGCAAGCAAGTTCGAAAACTGTATCTGCAATGGCAACATTCCGGATCTAGAGTCCTGAGTAGTCAATGAAACCTTTATTGATATCAGCAATCTTGCGGCTGAGTCTGTAGACTCCTCCGCCTTCACGGGTTTTGCTCGCGTCAGTATTGCCTTCGATGGTAAAAATAATGCCGCCAGCCACACTTTCTATCATGCCGGAATGTCCAAGTCCTCCACCATGATCCATGACGAAGATCATGCCGGGTTGAATCAGACTGGGATCTGCAATCGCTTGTGCGCTAGTGATACGACGCGCCCCCTTTTCTTTGACACAACGGTTCCAGTGGTCAAGAACTCCAGCAGTTTTGACCATGGGATTACTACGTTGCAGAGCAGTCGCGGCTGTATTAAAACAATAGTAAATAAAAGCTACACACCAAGCCAGACCGGACGGTTTCCCAGCTGTTCTTAAATACTCATCTACCTCTGGTCCCTTATTTGAATTACGGGGTTGTTCGACCACTTTTTTATCTGCTGCGTCGCCAGCTATAGCAAGTACCCGACTTAAAAATTCAGTAGTATTGACATTTCTGACGACACTTTCCTCACCAAATAAAGCTTCCCAGGTTAGTGAACCAACCTGCCCATCCGTTTTTAAAGGGACGCCACTGCTATCGACTTTTTGCGATTGAAATAGCATAACAGCCTGTTTGGTAGCTGCATCAAATTCTGGCTGACTGGTGTCAAGCTTTAAACTGGGTTGACGCGAAATGACCAGCATTTTGTTTAATTCTTTCTTCAAAGCGATTACCACTTTTGTGTCGCTTTCACCAATTTTAATGATGCGTCCTGGATATCTCATGAGTTCTCCGTTTTTTTGTTAAAAATAATGACTTCAATCGCGTGCGTATTTTTCGCCAGCGCTGGCGGCCCTTACATTTTCATGCAGGGTAAATATGCACTCGATGTAAGGTTTTACTTCATCCCATGTCGCACGACGAACGAAATAGGTATTGAGCGTGCGTCCCACGTCAAGTACATTCGGCCGGGCACCTGACCAAGCAGCGGAGAACGCGTTACGCACGTCGTCGTCGCCATGTTTTTTTGAATCCTGATTGATGTAGGAATGAAATTCCAGAATTTTGCCAGGCATGGGAACCGCTGTAGTCATTTTGGGGCACTGATTACGTTCATCTGGCGTGGCGCGCTCCACATGCCCACCAGCAAAAGAGTCCTCCACCACGTGCAGCAAACTACCAAATGCCAATTCAGCCATATTGTCTGGTTTGCGTACATGCGGATTGCCTAGCGCAAACAAATCTTGAACCGACCAGCCCTTGGTCTGAAAGAACTCACTGATTCCTGGAACAGCTACATCCTTGACGGTGGCACTTAATGGAAATTCGCCAAGGGATGTACGCCATGTGAATTCTGCCCAGACCAGAATACGCTTCAGGACTTTGTCGGCATCTTCTTTGTCTTTCGATGCCATGGCATGCAAAAATTGCATGTCACCAAAATGCGAACGTACCAGCAAAGGAGCGGTATCAGCATTGAGCGAGACACCGTTGACTGAGCGTTTTTCACCATCCTTGAAAACATTTGCCCAACAGCGTGGGAAAGTATTCAGTCTGACCGTAGCGCCATTCTGGCAACCGCCGAAATCACCTTGGCCGCGCTCAAAACGAAAAGGTGGATCATCATTCCAACGTACACCAGCCAGGACATAAGCAAATTTCGGCTCGTAATCAGGTGCACCGCAAATATCTGCATCACCCTCACAACCCAGTATGCGATTGGTAATTTCTTCGTGTACGGATTCTCCAACCTTGTGTATCCCTCTAAAAGCCACCGCTGCAAGCAGTTTTTCCCATTCACTTTGAGAACGTGTCGCCAACTTTCTTTCTATGAAAGAACCTTCTGGTTTTAATTTAAAAGCCCAGATGGGAGAAGTAAACGATAACAATCCAAGGGCAAGCAATGAACTTGCCAGCAGCGTCTTCATCGCAAAGCCCTTCATTAAAATTTAAAAAACAGAAGTTGCAAAAGTATGCGCTCAATGGTCATTAAATATAATTAACATTATCAAATTTAACAACTAATTTAATTTTTATTAATACCAATTCCGTTAATAACGTGCATAAATTGCCCGCCTGCAAATTCTCTTGTTGCGTTCGGGGATAGCCTGTTTTTCATGCTTGTTCTTGATGCCTTTCATTCCCACTGTTACAGCACGTTACGAAAATTTCGCAAAATAAGCCTAAACTTGGTATCACAATTCGCTGTCTGACGCGTTGTAGACAGATACTCAATCGAGGGGCAAGCATGAAAATCCAATTCAAGCTGCAGCATGCGCTGAGCGCCAGCCTGCTGATCTTGCTGACTGCCTGTGGCAGCCAATCCCAGCAACATGCTGATGACAATGGCAGGCAGGGCAAGACACTGACGCAGGCAGCAGTTGCACCAGAACAGTTATTGAACCGCCTGACCTGGGGTAGTAACCCCTCCAGTTTGCAAGCCTTGCAGGCGGTCGGGCCTGATCGCTATCTGGACCAGCAATTGCGTGCTCGCAATGCCGTCTTGCCGCCTGCGATACAAAGCCAGATTGATGCGATGAGCATTTCGCGCCAGCCATTGCCGGATCTCATGCGCGAGCTGGAAGCACGTCGTCTTGCCTCAGAACAGCAAAAGGGAACGGACGACACCTTGCGCAAGGAATATCAGCAAGAATTGACACGTCTGGCCAGGGAAGCCTCTACCCGCGCACTCTTGCGTGACGTTTACTCGCCCAACCAGTTGCAGGAACAAATGAGCTGGTTCTGGATGAATCATTTCAATATCCATAATGGCAAGGCCAATGTGCGTGCCATGCTGGGGGATTTTGAAGAACAGGCAATACGGCCACATGCCCTGGGTAATTTCCGCGATTTGTTGCGGGCCACGGTGATGCACCCGGCCATGCTCAGGTATTTGGATAATGAACACAATGCTGCCAACCGCATTAATGAAAACTATGCCCGTGAATTGATGGAATTGCACACCATGGGTGTGAATGGTGGTTATAGCCAGAAAGATGTGCAGGAACTGGCAAGGGTGCTGACAGGTGTGGGTATCAATCTGAACAAGGATGCGCCACGCATGAAGCCTGAACTGGAAAAAATCTATGTCAAACAGGGCTTGTTTGAATTCAACCCGCAACGTCATGATTTTGGTGAGAAGCAGGTATTAGGCAAAACCATCAAGGGCCGCGGCATGGCTGAACTTGATGAAGTACTGGTGCTGCTTTCACGACAACCGGCGACTGCCAGTTTTGTCAGCCAAAAGCTGGCTACCTTCTTTGTCTCTGACACGCCATCGAAAGACCTGATCGATAAAATGGCGCAACGCTTCCTGCAAACCGATGGTGATATCGCAGCCACTTTGCGCACCATGTTCAATAGCCAGGAATTTATCGCTTCACTGGGCAAGAAATTCAAAGACCCGCTGCACTATATGCTGGCCTCCGTGCGGCTGGCTTATGACGGCAATACCATCGTCAATACCGGCCCCATGCTGAACTGGCTGAACATGATGGGACAGCAATTGAATGGTCGCCAGACGCCGGATGGTTATGCACTTAATGAAAGTTCATGGGCCAGTTCTGGACAGATGACGGTGCGCTTTGATATTGCCAGATCAATTGCAGGCGGCAACCCGGCCTTGTTCCGTGTGGAAAACCAAGTGGCCGTGCAAGCTGCACCAGCCATGCAAGGTATGCAACCTGCATCGGTAGTTCAGGCTGGACCAGCAACAGTACCAGCCGCACAGGAAAAACCGCCGCAACCGGCGCTGGCGGCATCTGCCTATGTAAAGAGCTGGAGCACAAAATTCAGCCCTGCTACCCAAACCGCCCTGAATCAAACCCGCACTGCGCAGGAATGGAACACCATGTTCCTGGCATCGCCGGAAATGATGCGTCGCTAAATTGTTACGGAAAGGTCCACCATGAACCGTAGAGACTTATTGAAAGCGATGGCACTGCTGCCATCCTCCGCCATGCTGGGTTTGAGCAGCCAGGTCATGGCTGCTCCCGCTACCCAGAACCGTTTGCTGCTGGTGTTCTTGCGCGGCGGCTATGATGCCAGCAATTTGCTGGTGCCTACTTCCAGTAATTTTTATTATGAAGCCAGGCCAAATATTGCCATCGCCAGGCCAGGCTCCATACCGGATGCGGCACTGGCACTGAATGCCGACTGGGGTCTGCATCCGGCTCTGCGAGACACGATTTACCCCATGTTCCAGCAGGGTGAAGCAGCCTTCATCCCCTTTGCCGGTACAGATGATTTATCGCGCAGCCACTTTGAAACCCAGGACAGTATAGAAATGGGTCAGCCACTGAATACGAGCCGGGATTTCCATTCTGGCTTTTTGAACCGTCTGGCCAAAGTATTGGGAAATAACGGCAAGGTCAGTGCCATGTCGTTCACCGATCAGTTACCACTGGCCATGCAGGGGCAGGCACATATCGCCAATACCGCCCTGCGCAATGTCAGCAAGGCGAATGTGGATCAGCGCCAGCGTGAACTGATCATGCAGATGTATGCCGATACCAGCCTGTCACAAGCCGTCAAGGATGGTTTTGCCATGCGCGATGAAGTGGCGCGTGAAATGGCAGAAGAAATGAACAGCGCCAACCGCAATGCCATCTCGACCAAGGGTTTCGAGCTGGAAGCGCAACGCATAGCCAAACTCATGCGCGACAAATATGCGCTGGGCTTTATTGATGTCGGTGGCTGGGATACCCATGTCAACCAGGGTGCAGCAACTGGCACGCTGGCCGTCAAGTTCGAGGAACTGGGACGCGGCCTGGCCGCTTATCGTACTGAAATGGGCAGCGCCTGGCGCAATACCACGGTCGTGGTCATCAGTGAATTTGGCCGTACTTTCCGCGAAAATGGCAAACGCGGTACTGACCATGGTCATGGCACGGTGTACTGGGTGCTGGGTGGTGGCATCAAGGGCGGGCAAATCGCTGGTGAGCAAGTTTCTCTTGAAGCAGGCAAATTATTCCAGAACCGTGACTACCCTGTGTTGAATGAATACCGTGCCGTGCTTGGTGGTTTGTTCAGCCGTCTGTATGGTTTGAATGCTGGCCAGGTAGAACAGGTGTTCGCCGGTGTCAAAGCACGTGATCTGGCTTTGCTGTAATCGCTTCGAGGCCAGTCAGGCCTTCCTGGTGTAAAGGCAGGTCTATATAGAAATGTGTGCCCGGCTGTGCCGGGTCTTCACTCATGTAATAACCTATGTCGCCATGCATCTGACGTATGATGGCCTGGGATATAGCCAGGCCCAGGCCGGTGCCGCCTTTGGCACGGGTATCTGAAGAATCTGCCTGCGAGAATTTCTGGAACAGGCGTTCACGGAAACTTTCAGGTATACCCGTACCCTGGTCGATGACTTCTATGCGCACCATATTTTCACCCCTGTCCACGCTGAGCACGGTAACGGTTGCGCCTTCAGGAGAATATTTGCAGGCATTCGACAAGAGATTGGCCATGACTTGCTGAAAGCGCCCGGCATCGACCATGATTGCCGCCTGATCTGCCAGCTTGCCGATGACGATTTCCGTACCCACACTTTGCGCAAAACCCTGATTATTATTCACTGCCGTCTGCAAGAGGTTTTGCAGGTTCAGACTTTCAAAGACAAAGTCCATTTTGCCGGCTTCTATTTTTTGAATATCCAGCAAGTCATTGATGAGCCGGGTCAGGCTTTCGCTATTCTTGTGTGCCATGCCCAGCAAGGCAGCGATTTTTTCTGGCACCAGGCCCATGGCACCACCCACTACCAGCCCAAGCGCACCACGGATTGCGGTCAAAGGTGTGCGCAGTTCATGGCTGACAGTGGAGATGAATTCACTCTTCATGCGTTCCATCCTGCGCCGCTCGGAAATATCGCGCACGATGACGATGAGTTTGCGCCTGCCAGCATGGTAATACTCGGTAATCGCCAGCTCTGCCGGGAACAGGCTGCCATCCTTGCGCATGCGTTCAGCCTCGGTACGCAGGCAACCGGTTTCCAGGAATTCCCTGCGGCTCATGGCCAGGCCCAGCAAATCAGGCTGGCCTGGTGGCGAGAAGAACTTGCCGTTCTTGCCGACTACTTCATTGGCTGGATGCCCATAGATAGCCACGGCAGCCGGGTTCAGTGCTTCTATCTTGCCAGTGTCATCGATCATGATGATACCGTCCGCCGCATTCTGGAAAATGGCCTGCAACCTGTCGGAAGAATCTTTCAAGGCGATTTGCTGCTCGGTCAGGTTTTTCAGCAAATGGGCCTGGTTGCGGTTGATGACTTCAGCCTGTTGCTTGAGTTCTGTGGTGACCAGTAAATCCTGCTCCCGTCTTTCCAGCAAATTCACCAGCACGCTGAAAGCGGCGACGATAGCCAGGATGCCGCTCATGGCAATGACGACGATACCGGTACTGATTTTGCGCCAGTCAGCCAGGTACAAGTCTTCATCGACAGAAAAATTGATAATCAGCGGATATTTCTCCAGCGACTGTATGGCAGCCATGCGGGTGATTTGCCTGCCACCTTCGGCCATGCGTGGATTATTGCCGATAATGACACCCGACTTTTTATTTTGCCCATGCACCAGTTCATACGTGCTGCCAGTCAGATTACGCATGCCCATGACTTCGCCGCGCTCAGGCCAGCGTGCCAGGTAGGTGAAATCATTGCGCAGCAAGCCTATGGAGGCATGGCCGTCGGCACTGAGTTTTTCATAAAACTGCGAGTAAAAAGAAGGCGACATGCCGAGGATGACGACACCGATGAATTCACCGTCGCTGCCCGTCAGCCTGTGACTGAGGAAGAACATCCATTTGCCAGTGGTCTTGCTGCGCACTGAAGAACTCAGGAATATCCCCTGTACAGGATTATCACGCTGGGCAATGAAGTAATCACGGTCCGCCAGGCTATAGGTAGGCGCGGGAAAAGTGCGCGAGGTATTAATCACATTGCCGTTAACATCAAGCACGGAGATCACTTCTACTGCCGGTGAGAGCGACGCTTTTTCACGCAGGAACTGATGAAAATCATGGGTAGATAATTTGACTGTCAGGTATTCAGCACTGACGCTCCAGCGGTCTTGTATGCGCTCGGAAATACTGTCGAGGGCGGTATAGGCAAAGTCCATCTGCTGGCTGACGGTTTCTGCCAGCACGATGCTGAAGGTCTCGGTCTGTTTTTCCCATTTGCCGATTTCCTGTATGCGCAACATCCAGATGGCTGTGGCCGCACCGATGATGATAGCCAGCACCAGACTGGCCGCCAGCGCAATGGCTAAGCGGCTGGTGGGTAATCCTGCTGGCTTCATGTCATGTCGTCCGGTCTTGCTCAAAGCGCATCCTTGTGCTCAAGTCTGGCAAGTTGCTGAAACCTGCATGTTGCCCGAATATAGAGTTGTCTTATCAGATATCACCAAGTTACCAGAATGATAAAGCAAAGCAAGCAAAAAACGCATTCTACCCCGACAGCAGCCAGCCATCGCCCAGCTCGAACTGCAGCATAGGAAAGAATATAAGGGAAACCCAAGAAATTACATCTGTTACAGCAAATTTGCAGACGATTTACCACGCTTTCACAGAAGAAACTATTTTTTCCTGTCAAAAACACTGGGGAAATGTTACGGTTTTATGCAGCCAAGCCAGCGTCTACGTGACGACCAGCTTGCCATAAAGCTATAACAAACCATTAGAAAGGGAGCAGGCAAAATGAGAAAAAGCGTTTTGATTTCAGGCCAGGGTCTGGTCATCAGTTTGTTGCTCAGCAGCGCCCCGGCGTGGGCCGAAATCACTTCTTGTGAAACCATTAAAGACAAAGTCGCAGCAAAACTGGAACGCAAGGGAGTGAATAATTACAGCCTGCAAGTAGTCTCCAGCGATACAGAAACCAAGCACCGCGTGGTAGGCAGCTGCGAAGGCGGCAAGAAAAAGATTATTTACAAAAAAGAAAAGGCCAGTGGTAAAACTGAAGAGTAATCAGGCCCGCTGTCTCACCACATCACGCCACAGCAAAAAGTAAAACCAGAGCGGATTCGCCTGCAGGCAGCAGGCGGGTCCGTTTTGCTTTTACTGTTGTCTTATAAATCCATCAGCATGTAATGCGCAGTGCCGGTATAAGTCGCCAGTATGGCCTTTTGCTCAGTATCCAGCTCAGTCTGCTCCATAAAGCCCAGGCTTTGCCAGTAAGACCGTGTGCTTTGTACCGACACCAGGCAGGCATGTTGCCAGCCCTGCTTCCTCGCATGTGCGAGGGCAAATTCGAGTATGGCGCGTGCCAGGCCCTTGCCCTTATGTTCAGTAGCTACCGCCATATCATGTAAATACAGCGCATTCGCAGCTTGGGCGATTTGAAAGTCCTCCCCCAGAGCAGAAATTTTCCCACGTATTGAGGGATAAGCCGCCAGATAGGCAAGTACCTGGCCATTTTGTACTGCTACCCAGGCACATTCTGGCGCGCTGGCCAGGCGGGCTGCCAGCAAGGCAGGTGCTTCCACCATGTCTGCCACATAAGCCTGGGTCTGTATCTGATAAACCGCAGCCAGATCATCTGCCTGCATAGTGCGCAACAACACGGTCATAAAGAATTATTTGGTGGCCTTGGCATTGGCACTGCCTTCCTGAGCACTAGCCGATGCTTCTGGTTTTGCCAGCTCTGGCTTGACTATATCGATCTTGTTTTCACGCATATAGTCATTCATTTCCTTCCATCCCGCATACACGGCTGCCCTCGCAGCATCCGGGTTGAGAGCATAACAGTCTTCAATGGCGCGACCGGCATGGCGACAGGCGCTGCCAGTTGCACGAGCATCCGACTCACGGGCGGCAGCATCCTTGGCAGGGTCGGGCAAGCCCAGACGGTCGCAGCCAGCCAGCGATGTCAGCATCAGTAAAAAAATCCCGGAAAACTTGGAAAATGACATCACAGCACCAAAAATTAAGTAAAACAATCAAACAGGTCTGTTTATGATAACTCAGTGTATACCTGTACAGAATGGCTTGTTGCAGAGGACAGCAATGGAATCACCGTCCAATTATCTGGCTGGCGCACCATCTGCATGCAAAAACAGCCGGAATCTGTCTAAAGGAATTATCATGTAGCGCTATGTTCAGACTTATTGTTGACGGCAAGAAAGCCATAAACATGAATGTCTTCTTGCAATCTTATTCAAGTACACCTCATGAAATCTGTCATCCATCGTGTCGTATTGTTTGTTAGCCTGGTATTGCTGAGTGCCTGCAGCCCCAAATTTGACTGGCGCGACGCCCGCAGCAATGACGCGCCGTACACTATTCTGATGCCAGGCAAGCCTCTGAGCGATAGCAAGGACTTGCAACTTGAAGGTATCAGCCTGAAGATGAGCATGCTGGCAGGTGAAGCAGGTGGTATCAGTTTTGCCGTCGGCAGCACCAGGGCTGAGGATGCAGGCAAGGCTGGCCAGATCATGGAAGCCATGAAAAAAGGCATGATCAATAATATCCAGGGAACACCTGAAACCACAAAAACCACAGCGCCGGACACCGTGGAAGTGCGTGGCAAATTGCGCAATGGCCAGCCCATCATGATGGTAGGCCGCTTCCTGATACGCGGCCCCTGGGTCTATCAAATCGTCATGCTGGGCCAGGAAAAAGACATGAAACAGGAAGTGACAGACACCTTCATGACCTCATTCAAAACACACTGAATCAACAATCTGAAACAACAAACAGGCATTTTGGGATTATTATATGAGTAAGCTTAGCCAGCCATCTGTGCCCGAGCGCAGAGTTGGCTTGCCCGTTTTGCCTATATCAGACTTACAAGATTAAAAGAAAAGGGGAAGTGTCCATGCTGATCACGTTCAAATCCAAAGCTGCCACAGAAATCACCATGTACAAAGAACATGCCCGTCGTATCCTTGAGTTGCTGCACAAGGATGTAGAACGCGGCATCATTACACCTCCGGAACTGCCACAAGCCATACAAAAAATCGAAGCAGCAGTCGCCGAAAGCAAGGCGCACCCGATTTCCGAAGAAGTCAGCCGCGATGTGAATGCCCACCATAATGAAAATGGTGATGACAACGAACACGAAACACCAGAACCGGTGAGCTTTGCCACCAGGGCCTTCCCTGTGCTGGAAATGCTGCACGCCGCCAACAAGATGCAACGCGAAGTCATGTGGGGCGTATAAAGCCATGACTTCCCACGTAGAAAATACCAGGGAATTCGAACTCCAGACCGCCGATGGCAAGGCGATTTTTGTGCGCGACTGGCCACTGGCAGAGGCCGTCATGGCCCAGCCGCAGCAAGGGGTGGTCATCATGCATGGCCTGGGCGAACACTGCGGGCGCTATGCCCATGTCGCCAGATTTTTCAATGCTCTGGGTTTTGTCGTGCGCACTTATGATCACCGCGGCCATGGTCAGTCTGACGGCGGCAGCGGTGATGTACCAGACTCCATGTGCCTCTTGCGCGATGCCCAAATGGTCATCAGCGACTTTAGCCAGCAACTGGCGGGGCCGCCCATCTTATTGGGGCATAGCATGGGTGGCTTATTTGCTGCCCGCTATGCACTCGAACAACTGACACCGCTACGCGCACTCATATTATCTTCCCCCGCGCTGGCGATACGCATGTCGAACTTGCAGCATGGTTTGCTGAAAGTGGCTTCCAGCCTGATACCCGGCGTCGGCTTGCCGAATGGTTTGCAAACCCGCTATCTGTCACACGATGGTGAAGTAGTGCTGGCCTATGAAAATGATGCCCTGGTACATAATCGCCTCAGTGCGCGCTTGTTGACCAGCATGTTGCAAGCCATGGATTACTGCCATGCACACGCAACAGAATTAAGCATGCCCTTGCTGATGATGGTGGCGGATGACGACCATCTGGTTGACCCGGCAGGCAGCCGCCGTTTCCTGGAGAAGCTCAGCAATGACCAGCTCAGCGCGCATTTTTATGCCGACTTCTATCACGAAATATTTAATGAGCTCGATGCCACCAGGGTATTCGATGACTTGCGCACCTGGCTGGAACTGCAGCAATTTACCCCTTTGGAACAGATACAACAGGCAGCCTGAGCTGATGGATTTTCAGATGTTGGTTTAGAAGTTGGCTACAGTCAGGTAGCGTGGTCCGGCGTGCTGGCGGACCACAGAAAGCGAATGCAGGCGACAAGGCTGTTACACTAGCGCCCTCTCGCCTTATCAGGCTGACCATGTTAAATTGCCACTAAAGCAATTTATTGCAATAAAACTATCCAGACATATGCAAGATCAACCAAGAAAAACCCTGGGCCGACCAGCCAAACCTGCCCGCAGTGCCAGTACAGGCAGCACTTCCCCTGTGCCCAGCAAGCCACAGGTGGAATTTGAAACCATAGAAGTCAAAACTGATTCCCTGGCTTTCAGCCTGGTTGGCGCAGCCCAGGCGGTAGCCTATGTGCTAGAAGGTACAGCCTTGCCGCAGGCACTGACCAGGGTCTTCACCCAAACCAATCCCTTGCCGCAAGCCCGTGGCGCAATACAGGATATTGCCTACCGCACCATGCGCCAGGTTGGTAGGGTTGATGCC
Organism: Undibacterium pigrum; assembly: GCF_003201815.1. GTDB lineage: Bacteria > Pseudomonadota > Gammaproteobacteria > Burkholderiales > Burkholderiaceae_D > Undibacterium > Undibacterium pigrum. The sequence goes on along the minus strand of NZ_QJKB01000002.1, from coordinate 601,738 downwards.
TTGTTGAAGATCATGACCAACAAGACGCCAGAACCGGCCTTGTTATATAGCATGCTGTGCTGCGCCCTGACCTTGCTGGTGGGCAATGAAGGTGATGAGGAAAAGGCGTATGAAGAATTTGTGGTGGTGGATCAGGCAGTCACTGCTGCCACTTCCAGCCCGCATATGGTATTTGCCAAAGGCATGGTGAATGCTGTGTTGCGCCGTTACCTGCGCGAAAAAGATGAATTACTGAAGCTGGTCATGAAGCAACCAGCCGCAGCCTGGAATTACCCGCAATGGTGGGTAGACCAGTGCAAGGCAGCTTATCCGCAAGACTGGCAAGCCATCTTAAACTGCGGCAACCATGCCCCGCCTTTGACTTTGCGGGTCAATCAGCGTGCCAGCACAGTAACCGCGTATCTGGAATTACTGACCAGCCTGCAAATCGGTGCCAACCAGATAGGTCCGTTTGCCGTACGCCTTGACCGCCCCATGCCGGTGCTGAACATCCCTGGCTTTGAAGCTGGTGTCGTATCAGTACAGGACGCCGCCGCCCAGTTGGCAGCGCCTTTGCTGGATGTGCAAACAGGCATGCGGGTGCTGGATGCCTGTGCAGCCCCAGGCGGCAAGACTGGCCACTTGCTGGAACTGGCAGACATAGAATTGACTGCCGTCGACACCGACCCGGCCCGTATCCAGCGCATCCATGAAAACCTGGCGCGCCTGAAACTGTTTGCCACCATCAAGGAAGGCGATGCTTCCCGTAATAACTGGTGGGACAGCCAGCCTTATGACCGCATCCTGGCTGACGTGCCCTGCACGGCTTCTGGCGTGGTCAGGCGTCACCCTGACAGCCGCTGGTTGCGTCGCAAGACTGATGCAGCCCAGCTGGCAGCACTGTCTGCCCGCATCCTCGACAATCTGTGGCGCATGCTGAAACCGGGCGGCAAGATGCTGATGGTCACCTGTTCAATCTGGCCGCTGGAATCCGAAGCCCAGGCCGCCGCTTTTGCTACCCGCAACGGCGCAGAGCGCCTGGATGCACCTGGCCAATTACTGCCAAGCATGGCAACTACGTCCGAAAGCAACAACGAACATGACGGTTTGTTCTATGCATTGTTTCAAAAACCACTGCAAAATTAACGAATGCCAACAAGTTCAAGCTATCATTAGCAGACTTTTGATTTCGTATTGATTGCATGTTCAGACGTTTCGCTTCCCTGCTGCGCCAGTTATCGCTGACTTTGATGTTGGCGCTGCTGGCAATGGCAGTGACGCCTGCGGCCCAGGCCGCCGATGTGGAAGTCAAAACGGCAAGAATAGAAGCCAGCGACGAAGGTTATCGGCTGGCGGCCACTTTTTCCCTGGAACTCAGTGACAGCCTGCGCAAGGCTATCCGCGACGGCATCCCCGTCTCATTTACTACCGAAGTTGAACTGACCCGCTCACGCTGGTACTGGGTGGATGAAAAGGTGGTGCGTAGCGAATACCTGGTCAGGATTGCCTATAATGAATGGACGCAGCAATACAACGTCACTATCAACGGTGGCCTGCAACAGAATTTTGCCTCGCTTGATACCGCACTGAACCTGGTCACCCGGCCAAATCGCTGGCTGATCGCAGATAAATCCCTGCTGTCTGCTGGTGCCAACTACAACGCAGCAGTGCAATTGCGCATGGGTCTGAGCAAGATCCCCATGCATTTGCAGATACCCAGCTTCAACGACAGTCACTGGAGTCAGAAAACCGAGTGGAAGCGTTTTTCCTTCAAGGCTGAAGACAAGTGACAAGATTTTTGCGGTATGCGCTGATTATCGGTGGTGCTCTGATGAGCATCCTGCTGTTCTTTCTGACCACCGTTTCCGAGAATTCCTCGCGCTTCGAGCGCTATTATGAATGGCTGCTGGATGCCAATGCCGTCGTTGCGCTGGCCCTGCTGATCCTGGTACTGACCCTGGTATTACGACTCTTCCGCCGTTTCCGGGCGCGTGAGTTTGGTTCCAAGCTGATGACCAGGCTGGTGGTCTTGTTTGCCCTGGTGGGTATCTTGCCAGGCACGGTGATTTATGTAGTGTCGGTGCAATTCGTTTCACGCTCGATTGAATCCTGGTTTGACGTCAAGGTGGAATCTGCCCTCGATTCTGGCAAGAACATGGGTATGACTGCACTGGATTTCCTGCTGGCAGACTTGCAATCCAAGGCCAAGGACATGGCTTCGGAATTGTCTGACCCGTCTGAAAGTTCGATGTCCATCCACTTGTCACGCCTGCGTGAACGCATGCAGGTACAGGAAGCCACCATCGTCAACAGCAAGGGCCGCCTGATTGCCTCTGCCAATGAAAACGTCAACAGCCTGCTGCCTGAACTGCCTACACCTGAGATGCTGAGGCAAGTCAAGTTGTCGCGCTTTTATGCCGCCAGGGATGAAAAACTCGTTCCTACCCCAGGTAGTGATGACGACCCGGTTACGGCCTCATCCAGTAGCAACAGTGCCGCCAACTCTGCCAGCGGTATCACTGAAACCCGCGGAGCTACCCGTCCCGCTCTGGCCCCGGAACCTGCCCGCATCCTGCGTTCGCGCGTGGTCGTACCTTTGCGCATGAGCACAGGCTGGATTTCCCTGCAAAACGAAGCCCTGTATCTGCAATTGATACAACCCGTACCCATCAACCTGGCCATGCATGCCGAAGCCCTGAGCAATGCTTCGCGTGAATACCAGGTGCGCTCCATAGGCCGGGTGAATCTGAAAAAGATGTACATCATCACCCTGACGCTGACATTATTGCTGGCAATTGTCGCCGCCATCACCAGCGCCTTTTTGATTTCAGGCGAGCTGGCCAGACCATTGCTGCTGCTGGCAGAAGGCACCAAGGCCGTGACCGAGGGTAATTTCTCCCCCCGTCCCATCGTCACCAGTACTGACGAACTGGGCAGCCTGACCAAGTCTTTCAACACCATGACCAGGCAATTGTTTGATGCCCGCGCCACGGTAGAAAAAAACCGCAACGAGCTGGAAAACGCCAAGGCGTATCTGGAATCAGTGTTGGCGAACATGTCGGCTGGTGTGATGGTGCTGGATCAGAATGGCAATCTGGTGACCTGCAATGAATCGGTAGAACGCATATTGCAGCGCAGGCTGGAAAGCGAAATCAATAAACCCCTGGCAGATATTGATGGCATGCAGGCTTTTGCCTTTGCCATTTCCAAGGCTTTTTCTGAACAACATGCACAGTCAGCCGCTGGTGGTGAAAACGAACGCGAACAACACTGGCAACAGCAAATCGAAGTTCCCCGCCCCAATAAAGGCAAGAAAGCCACATTGCCAGCAACGCAAGGAACATCAACTGCGCCTGGTGAGGCGGTTGTCGCGGAAGATGAACAAAGCATTACCCTGCTGGCGCGTGGCTCGCATTTGCCGGTGGCTTCAGGCAGTGGCTATGTCGTTGTGTTCGATGACATCAGCAATATCATTTCTGCCCAGCGCTCCATCGCCTGGGGTGAAGTAGCACGTCGCCTGGCACATGAAATCAAGAACCCGCTGACACCTATCCAATTATCCGCCGAGCGCCTGCAAATGAAATTGCAGGACAAGCTCAGCGAAACCGATGTCCTGATACTCAACAAGAGCACCACCACCATCGTCAACCAGGTGACTTCCATGAAGCGCATGGTCGATGATTTCCGCGATTATGCACGTACGCCACCAGCAGTTCTCATGCCCTTGAATCTGGCTGGCCTGATCGATGAAGTGCTGCATTTGTATATTGCCGGTGATGGCCGCGATGCCATCAAGCTGACACTGGCGGCTGATTTACCCAAGGTCATGGGTGACGCCACCCAGATGCGCCAGGTAATTCACAATCTTTTACAAAACGCACAAGATGCGGTGGCCGACAATACCACTCCCGGTTTCGTGCCGCGCATTGATGTCATTACTGATGTGGTGCGTTATACCGGTACTGACCAGATTGCTCACTCTGCAGTACGCCTGTCAATTATCGATAACGGCCCGGGATTTTCCAGCAAAATCCTGGCACGCGCATTTGAGCCCTATGCCACTTCCAAGCCACGTGGTACTGGCCTGGGCCTGGCAATGGTAAAGAAAATCATCGATGAACATGGTGGCAGGATCGATATTCAAAATCGCAGCGATACAAACGGTGCAAAAGTGGCGATTTTGCTGTTAAAGTTAGCACCGGATGCAAATACGGCATAAGTTCGCCATACTTGCTGACGGCTATTCGTCTGATATTCCCAAAAGAGGAATACAGAAAAAAATGCAGTAGGGGCACTTTGAAATTTTTTATCCGGTAGCGAATGTAAAACCGGACATCTAACGGTAAGAAGCACCCAAGAAAACATAGAGGCGGTAATAGGGTAGATTTATGGCAAACATATTGGTCGTAGATGATGAAATGGGTATCCGTGAATTGTTGTCTGAAATTCTCGGCGATGAAGGTCATGTGGTTCAACTTGCTGAAAATGCTCAGCAGGCGCGTCAGGCCAGGCAAGAAGCCAGGCCGGACTTGGTCCTGCTTGACATCTGGATGCCGGACACAGATGGCGTTACCCTGTTAAAAGAATGGCAGCGTGATGGCTTGCTGACTATGCCTGTGATCATGATGTCCGGGCATGCCACGATAGATACTGCGGTTGAAGCAACCCGGATAGGTGCCTTGAATTTCTTGGAAAAACCCATCGCCCTGCAAAAATTGCTGAAAGCAGTACAGCAAGGCCTGACCCGCAGCACAGAACCAGCAAAACCTGCCGCCCCTGCCTTGCGCGTGATCAGCAATGACAGCCCTGCCAGCGCCAATATCTCAGGCAGCTTTGGCAGTGCTGCACCAGCCTATGAAGCCAGGCATTTTTCTGCTGCCCAGCCCGTAGCCGCTGCACCCAATAATCAATTCGCCAGCCTGTCATTTGACTTGCCCCTGCGCGAAGCCAGGGATGCTTTCGAGCGTATCTACTTTGAATACCACTTGAACCGCGAAGGCGGCAGCATGACAAGGGTGGCAGAAAAAACCGGTCTGGAACGCACGCATCTGTATCGCAAACTCAAGCAATTGGGCGTCGAGTCCATGAAATATGCGAAGCGTGGCGAGTAAGCCTTAAGTATCACTAGCAGTGTGAATACCGCAAAAGCGCAATTACATCTGGTACATGGCGCGAGTTATACCCAGAGGGAGGCAGCAATCGCAGCCTCCCTTGCCCGTTTACGCAATAACAGTGCTGGCAATAACGCCGACAAGAATGTCGTCATACTCGAAGGCTTGCCAGATGGGCAAGATATCCTGCATCCTACCGAGCTGCTGCATGTCAGCCGCATTGCCCCCGGCTGCTTTTGTTGTATAGGCAACCTCAGCCTGCGCGTCACCCTGAACCGCGCACTCAGGCAAAAACCAGCTAATATATACCTAGGCATCGCCAGCGATGCCCATTTAGATAAACTCCTGCTAACACTCCAGGATCCCACCTACAATCAACTGCTTGAGATCAATAGCAACACTAGCTTGTGAACCAATGTTAAGTCGCTAAAGTCCAGACGTTGCCATGCCGTAATACTTAATAACAGCACAGAAACGCAATCGCAAGTGTCGTTGAGGAAGCGTAGCGAGCGGCGCTAGTTTGAACCGAGAAGCGCAGCCGTACAATGGTACGGCGAGCATCACAGGCTCAAAATCGCGTCGCGTTTAGCTTCATCAGCGGCAATTGCTTGAAATTCGCTGTCATTGCATCAATGTAAGCACCATGAACGGAAAACCAGAGGAACTATCCTCCCGCCAGAAAGGATGCATAAAATGAACATCATCTATAACAGCGATCAATACAGCGTCATAGAATATGGCGCAGATACCGACCATGAAGCCCTGCGCTTTGGCGGTTATGAAATCACTGACAAGGCAGTACGTCGTGAATGGTTTATTGGTGGCCCCCTGGCAATCAATTTCCGTAAAGATGTGACTGACCTCATCGCCAGTGAACCCAGCATAGAAGAAATCGACGACTTCCTCGGCCAGTTTGACGGCTATATGGGGCAAAGCGTTTTATTGCACTAATCTGCACTACAGGTATCGGCTTCATCAACAGACTATGAAAACGGCGCGAAGATAGATAGGGACGATGGCTGTCGTCTGTACTGCTTCGCGTCTGTTAACCCGTTGTTCACATACCGGCAGCAACACAATTCCCGCAGCATCAGGCAATGGTCAGTATCACAGTATCAATATGTGGCCATCTATACAGAACATCATCTGGTTTTGATATCCTGAAAAGGGTGGAGTGATATCTTCAGCGTATCATTGCCATACTATTATCCGGAATTACCCCTTTCAGGTTCAAGATCATGAGTACTCAACTGCACGACTTTATCCGTGGCCTGCCCAAGGCAGAATTGCATTTGCATATAGAAGGTTCACTGGAACCTGAACTGATGTTTGCCCTCGCGCAAAAAAACGGCGTGCAATTACCCTACGCCAGCGTAGAAGAAGTACGCGCAGCTTATGACTTTGCAGACTTGCAGTCTTTCCTGGACCTGTATTATGCCGGTGCTGCCGTATTGCAAACTGAGCAGGATTTTTTTGACCTGACACATGCCTATATAGAACGTGCCCTGGCTGACAATGTGCGCCATGTGGAATTGTTCTTTGACCCGCAAACCCATACTGCACGCGGCATACACATCACCACGGTATTTTCCGGCATCGCCCGCGCCTTGCGCGAAGCGCGTGCCAAAAACGGGTTTTCTGGTGCCATGATCTTGTGTTTCCTGCGCCACCTCAGTGAAGAAGATGCCATTGCCACGCTGGAAGCAGCCCTGCCCCTGCGCGATGAATATGCCGACCTGTGGACAGGCGTGGGCCTGGATTCTGCCGAAGTTGGCAACCCGCCAGAAAAATTTGCCCATGTCTTCACAATAGCGCAAGCCATGGGTTTTCGTCTGGTCGCGCATGCTGGTGAAGAAGGCCCGCCAGCCTATATCCATAGCGCCCTCGATGTCTTGCAAGTTGAACGCATAGACCACGGTGTGCGTGCAGAAGAAGACCCTGCGCTGATGGCCAGGTTGCAACAAAGCCGCATGCCTTTGACGGTATGCCCGCTGTCGAATTTAAAACTATGCGTAGTCAAGGATATGCGTGAGCATAATCTGGCGCGTATGCTGCGGACAGGTTTGTGCGTAACCATCAACTCAGATGATCCGGCTTATTTTGGTGGTTATATGAATGCGAATTACATCGCCACAGCCGATGCGCTGGAATTGGGTAAAGAAGAATTGGTACAACTGGCCCGCAATGCCTTTGAAGCTTCGTTTGTGTCAGATGAGCAAAAACAGCTCTGGCTGGACGAGCTGGAAGCATACGCGCAGCAACACTGAGCGCCATCAACTTGGGACATTCCTGCCACGGCAGAAGCCGCAGCAGGAACGCTTGATATACCTCGCTTTAGTCCACATCCATCAATGCCTGGGCATCCGCCCCTGCCGCAATGCGCATGGGGCTGGATGCATCTGTCGCGGCATACCATACAGCCTCTGCCACATCACTCGCCTGGGTCAGCAGCGCTGGTGATTCTGCCCAACCAGCAAACACGCCCTGCGCCAGCTCAGCATAAGCAGGTGGGATACTTGTCTGCATGCGTGGCCTGGCATTGTCACCAAAGCGCGTCTCTGGTGCACGCCCTGGCAGCACCAGCTTTACGCTCACATTGAATTGCTGCATTTCCAGCGCCAGCGATTCAGTAAAGGCATTCACTGCCGCCTTGCTGGCGGTATATACAGCCAGCAGAGGCAAGGCTTTCAGGGTCACGCTGGACGTGACATTGATGATGACGCCCTGCTTGCGCAGCCTGAACTGCGGCAGCATGGCCTGTGTCATGGCGATGGTTCCCAGAGTATTGGTTTCAAAGACTTCCCGCGCCGTTGCCATCTCTGTCCCCTCCAGCGCACCCAGCATGCCTATGCCAGCATTATTGACCAGCACATCAATATCTCCTGCCGCCTCGACTGCGGCGCGTATGCTGTCTGGATTGCTGACATCCAGGGCCAGCACACGCAAGTGTTCTGAGCGTGGCAACAGCTCTTCGCGAGGTGTACGCATGGTGGCGATGACTTTCCAGCCGCGCTCAAGAAAGTATTGTGCCGTTACCAGGCCGAAACCGGATGAGCATCCGGTGATGAGTACAGTTTTCATGATGATATCCGAAAGTAGTTTTTGGAAATCAGACTATAATCAGTCGAAACCGGACTATCCATAAGTAATAGTCCACCTTTTATTAGCAATCGTCCGAACATCTCATGAGCACAGATCCTCTTGCCGAAGTAGTCAGCCTGCTCCAGCCTCAGGCCAGGCATGCAAAGGTCGTCAAGGCTGCGGGTTTATGGCGGGTGAGTCGCCATGAATCAGGACAGACCTTCTACTGCCTTATACTTGAAGGCAGCAGCCGCTTGACAGTGATGGGGCAGTCCCCAGTCCTGCTGCAACAGGGTGACTTTGCGCTCATCCCCGCCACCCAGGGCTTTAGCATGTCCAGCATGGAAGCACTGGCTGAAGAAGATGCCGATACCGAACCAGTGGCCTTGTTGCATGGTGAATTCAGGCTGGGCAGGCAAGATGGCGCGCCTGAAGTAATACTGCTGGTAGGGCATTGCAGTTTTGCTTCGCCAGACGCTGCCTTGCTGGTGTCGTTGCTGCCGCAATTGCTGCATGTCCGCGGTGAACAGAGGTTGAGCGCGCTGGTACAGCTGATCAGCGAAGAATCGCGTGCGCAGCGGCCCGCGCGGGAAGTCATACTTGCACATCTGCTGGAAGTCTTGCTCATCGAAGCGCTGCGTTCCACTGCGGGGAGTAACGCATCGCCCAGCCTGCTACGCGGGCTGGCAGATGAAAGACTGGCGATCGCACTGCGCTCCATGCATGAAAATATCCAGCAGCCCTGGACAGTGGCGCAACTGGCCAGACAAGCGGCACTTTCACGTTCGACTTTTTTCGAGCGCTTCAGCCGCACAGTAGGCATCGCGCCTATGGAATACCTGCAAACCTGGCGCATGGCTAAGGCCAAAAAAATGCTGGCACAGCAAGAAGCCAGCATCACAGAAATTGCAGAACATGTGGGTTATGGCTCCGCCAGTGCATTCAGCGTCGCCTTCAGCCGCCATGTTGGTATGCCACCCACGCATTTCGCCAGAGAGGTGATGAAGGCAGCAGGCTAAAGCTGCCTTGCAAGCGCAGCTTCAGATCACATTCTTTTCCATTAAAGGCTGATTCAGCAGCACGCGCTGCGCCGAAAGTGGCGACAGGTCCAGGCTGCTGTAAGCGCCGTCAACCACTAGCTCAGCAATGCCGCGCCCGGTGGCCGGTGCATGTTGCATGCCATGTCCGCTAAAACCATTCGCCAATATCAGGTTAGCCAGTTGCGGATGTGCACCGATGACGGCATTCTGGTCAAACACATGGTATTCATAATAACCAGCCCAGGCTCTTTGCATGCGCAAAGCTTCAAAAGCAGGAACGCGATTCGCCATGATTTGCCAGACCGTGTCGAACTGCTCATAGTCTGCTTCCAGCGGTGCATCATCGGGATCATCTTCTGGTGGCAAGCCACATATCCAGTGCTGGCCTTCTGGCCGCAACCATAAACCGGTTGGATCGATGATGAGCGGGCAAGCCGGCGTCTGCGCCGGGCTGGATACCACAAACACCGTACGTTTGCGGCCAACCACGGGCAAATCAAAACCCGTGCCCGCCAGTAAAGGCCGCGCCCAGGCACCGGCTGCGTTGACGGCGACATCACATTTAATGACTCTGCCATCCCGCAAGCGCACACCTGTCACCCTGCCCTTGTCGTGTTCAAAATCTTGCGCATCTGCCTGTACATAACTGACACCCAGACTGCGTGCCTTGCGGCGAAATGCCATCAGCAAGGCATAGCCATCAAACCAGCCTTCTCCACTGAGGCCCAGCGAACCTAAAGCCAGGTCATCAACGTTCAGCCAGGGGAATTTCTGCTTCAGTACGGCTTGATTCAGCAAAGCCACATCTACTTGTTCGGCCCTTTGTATCTCATGATTTTCACGCAAAGTGACAGCACCAGCTTCAGTTGCCAAATACAGGTAACCATGTTCGCTGAGACCCAGTTCCGGCAACTCCCCATCAACCGACAGGTGATGATGCAGGTCACGCAGGAAGGCGATGCCAAATTGCGACATCTGTATATTCAGCGCCGTGCTGAATTGCTGGCGTATGGAACTGGCAGACAGCGCAGATGAGGCGTGGGTATAAGTCGGGTCACGTTCCAGCACGGTGATCCTGCCCTGGAAGCGTGGATGCACTGCCAGGAAATAAGCTACTGCACTGCCTATGACACCACCACCAACGATCACTATATGTCTGTTATCCATTGTCATCCTTATGCACTCTAGAATCTCAATCCAAACCTGCGTCGGTAATCCTTGGGCGTCACCTGCGCCCAATGCTTGAAGATTTTACTGAAACTCGAAACATCTTCATAACCGCAGCGCGTCGTAATATCTTCCAGCGACAGGCGCGTGGTTTCCAGCAAGGCCTTGGCGCGCTCCACCCTTAATTGTTGCACATAGTGGATGGGGCTGAGTTTCATGGATTCCTGAAAGCGCCTGAGCAAAGTACGCTGGCTGACATTGCAATAGCTGGCCAGGTCAGCCATGGCCCATTGCTGATCCAGTCGCTTGTTCAGCCAGCGCCGTGCACGTTCAATGACGGCATGGCCCTGATCCTGCATGATGGCCTTGGCGACATAGGGTGCCTGGCTATTTCTATTGGCGTCAACCACCAGTATCTTGGCCGTCATCTGGCGCAGTTCTTCCCCCGCAAAATGTCCTACCAGCCATAAGGACAAATCGATATAGGAAGTCACGCCACCAGAAGAAACCAGCTGGCCATCCTGCACGATGAGTTCTTCTGCTTCCAGCAAAACCTGCGGGAAATTCTTGCGAAAATAAGCGCTTAGCCACCAGCTCGTTGTAGCGCGGCGGCCATCAAGCTTGCCAGTACGTGCCAGCAGGCTGGTGCTGGAGCAGCTGGAAATCAGCAGACCGTCGTCCCGCAGATAACTCTCCATCAGCGCCTGTTCCGGTGCCAGTGCATCCAGCAAGCCATCGAGCTGGCTGCTGTCCCTGTGATCTATGCCCGGCACCATGAGGGCATCCAGTTTCTGCTTATGAATATCATGTGCCTGAAAATACAGGCCATCGACTTCCTGCAAGATATCGCCGCGAGCACTGACCCAACATGCCTCGAATTGCACAGGCTTGCTACCCGCCGGACGTATGCCTGCCAGAGTATTGGCAATGTTGAACACATCCAGCGGCATGACTGCCCCACTGCGCAGGCAGCCTGGGTAGACCAGTACGCCTATACGGATAATTCCATCTTTTGTTGTCTTCATTGTCATTTGGCTATCCTGTCCAATTTGCCCCCACCGTCCATTAAACACCTTTTTTTGTCGATTCAGCCAATGGTAGTACTTTTCCGCAGACTGCACAATGAAGTCTCTTACAAGCAATCACACAAGGAGTACGACATGCCCTACGTGCAAATCAATACGATTAAAGGAATGCTGAACACGGAACAGAAACAGCGCCTGCTGGAAAAAATTGCCGATGTACTGATGGAAGTGGAAGGCGGTGGCAATACTGAATTCAAGAAATCCATCTGGATCAATATCCAGGAAAGCGAGGCAGAAGCCTGGTCCATGAGTGGCTTACGTCCCTCTAGCCAGCAAATCGCACAATTTACGACAGCCAGAGATACCAAATCCTGCACACAAAATACTGAGGTGACAATATGATGAACTACCCTGCCCTGTCCAGCTTTGTCCTGGCGCTGCTTACACTATTCCTGAAAGCCAGTCTGTTGAGCGGTGTACAGGTCATCAGCCGCATACGCAGCCGCCGCTACCTTTTGCCAGAGGACGCTGGTATGTTTGGCCTGCGCTCTGTAGAAGCAGAGGCAGATCTGGTCCAACGTTGCGCCAGAGTCTGGCGCAATGATGTAGAAAACCTGCCACTCTTTCTCGCCCTGGCACTGACTTACACCTTGCTCGGTGGCACACAATCCAGCGCCAACTGGCTGTTTGGCAGCTATGTGCTGATACGTTATCTGCATACCGCCGTCTACCTGCGCGGCCTGCAACCCTGGCGGGCCATACTGTACCTGTCTGGCATGGCGGTGTGCTGGATGATCGTTATCAGAATACTTCTGCAAATGCATCCGTAACCCAGTATGCTGTTATCTTTGATTGGTTGATCCAGTTTATTGGGGGGAGCAAATGGCATTCATAGGTCCAGACGTCAAACTCGACAAGCCCGCGTATATCCATGACACGGCGCAACTGTATGGCAAGATCAGCGTAGGTCCCAATGCCTCGATCTGGGTGAATGTGGTGGCACGGTCAGAACACAAGGAAATCATCATCGGTGCCTATACCAATATCCAGGATTTTGTCATGCTGCATATCGGTGACCAGACGCCCACCATCATAGGCAGCCATTGCTCCATTACCCATCACTGCACCATCCATGGCTGCACCATAGGTGACAACTGCCTCATCGGTATCAATTCCACCATCATGGATGGCTGCGTGATCGGCAATAACTGCATTATTGCCGGACATACTTTTTTGAAAGAAGGTACTGTCATTCCTGACAATTCCATCGTCATGGGTACGCCGGGCAAGGCCATACGCACGCAAAACAATTATGTGCGCAACCGCCTGAATGCCTATATGTATTACAAGAATGGCTTGGCTTATGCGCGTGGTGAATACAGGGAATGGGCCAGGGAAGAATTTCCCGCGGAAATCATGGCAGAAATTGCCATATTGAATGCCCAGCTTGCCGCCGGAGAATGACAATTTAGGTTAAAAACGCGGCACAAATTCATCAGCGCGCAGAATGGGATTGACATGCCCACGGCAAATATACAAACTGAAAGCCTGGTCGCATTTAGCACATTCAAGGCGCAACCGCAGTTTGTGCAGTTTGCGTAGTTTGAACAGAAAGGGAAGCCGTGGCGAATACCCTGAGCAAATTCTTCAACCGCCTGTTCGGTGCGGAGCAAGACGCGCCTGTCAGCAGCCAGCCTGGATCTGTATCCTTACCTCCCCCTGAAGTCGTACCTGCCCCCAAAGCGCCAGAACCAGTCATCGTTGCCCAACCTGCGCCCGTTGTCACACCTCAGGCACAAGCGGCCGTAGTGGCAACGCCAGAGGCAGCAGCCAACGCCGCCGCGCCAGAGAAACTAATCGCATGGAAACCGGCACTCCCTGTCGACAGCCTGTTCTTTGACTGGATCATGGGTTACCCAGGCGAAGGCAGCAGCCTGATAGACAATGAACAACATGCCTTGCAAGCCTTGTATAAATTACTGGCATCTGACCTCAACGACGCCGTCATCGTGCCGCGAGTACCCAGCGTCATACCCCAGTTGCTGAACAGCCTGCGCAGCAAGACTATCTCTACCGGAGAATTGTCGGGCCAGATCGTCAAGGATGTAGTGCTGGTCGGTGAAGTCATCAATACCGTCAATAGCGCCCTGTACAACCCGGCTGACCGCATCAACAGCCTCGAAAAAGCGGTCATGATACTGGGTGAAGAAGGCTTGCGCCTGGTGATTTCCAAGGTTGCTTTCAGGCCTATCATCAACCTCAATGCAGGCAAGTTCACCCGTCGTGCGGCTCCGCATATCTGGGCACAGTCAGAAAAATGTGCAGTTGCCTGTCATACTCTGGCACGCGATATGGACCCCTTCCATGCATTCCTGACTGGCTTGATGAAAAATGTCGGTCTTATCATCGCCTTCCGACTGCTGGACCAGGTTTGCGTGCAAGGCAAATTCAAGTATTCGCCTGCCTTCCAGCCCATATTCGCCTCAGTTGCGGCAACCCTGTCTTATCGCGTAGCACAGCGCTGGGAATTTCCTGCACATGTCATACTGGCGTTGCAACAACAGACTGGTGGTAGCAAGGCCATAGAATGGAGCCCACTGGGCCGCTTGCTGCATACGGCAGACCTGATTGCCAAGACCCGTTTGCTGGTCAATCATGCGCAATTGAATAGTGCCGACAAAAAACTCAGGCTAGGCCTCAGCCCGGATGAAATCCACTGCCTGGATCATTTGAATGAAATCCAGCTATATGATACAACCGGGGTACAGCAACATCCGGAAGCAGAACCACAAACTCAGGCAAGGAGTGTGGGACAATAGTGGTCATGGCAAATATTGCCCAACTCACTAAAGAAAACCCACCATGCATATCCCAGGACTTGGGCAAGTAGAAAAAGATGAAGAAAATGGCTGGTACATCAGCCAGCCCATACTCATCCCCGCCTTGCAAGAGCAAGAATATGAATTCCTGCTGGAAGGCTATGACGAAGCCGATGATGCCAGCAAGGCAGACTTTCATACTGCCATTGCCAACTTCATCAAGCTTGATCCTGCCGTCCTGAAAAAAGCAGAAGCCGCTATCTTTGCCTATTATCAGGATGTAGCCAACTACCGCAAATCTGAAAAACTGGATGTCGTGCAGATAGTCCAGCCAGCAGATGTATGGCAGCACATACAGTATGGCTATGAAGCCCTGGTCAGCCAGCGCCCGAATGGCGACAAGACAGTGTATGTTTCTGTTGAATGTGATTGCGACTGGGATGAAGAAAACGGCTTGCAACTGGTTTTCCGCCATGGCGCAGAAATCAGCAAGCTAGGTCCTTTTGATGATTACCTCAGCAATGCCGATGCCTTTGGTGAAGCCAGCCTCGATAAAGTGGTATATCAAAGCCGGGGCTGATGACGACACTTGAGATCAAGCCCCCAATCAATATACAAGGCTGGGCTGATTTTGCCGGAGCCGATACGCTGTCCCAGTTGATCTGGGATGGATTATCGGAAGCCGGTGGCACATGGCACTACATGAATTTCACCGCAGCCATGTCGATCTGGGAATCAATCCTGGATGGCAGTTCCATCACCATCTACTATCAGGATGAGCGTTTAACACAATTGCTGGTGACACCAGGCATTGCTTACGACTACCTGTTACCTCTGATACAAAAATTCCAGCTCACTGCAATGCCATAAATATTGGCTTCAGGTTTCTGTCAAAGGCAATACGACAGTGAAGGTAGAACCTTCGTCGACCACGCTTTCCACCCTGACGAATCCCCCATGTGATTCTGCCAGTTGCCGGGTGATGTACAAGCCCAGGCCCAGTCCACCAGAAGAATCAGAATTCAGGGCGCGCTCAAAGGGCGCAAAAATGCGCTGCAGGTTTTCATCAGAGATACCTATGCCCCGGTCCTGCACCCTGATATGCACGCTGCCTGCCTGCACCACGCCAGACACGGTAACTGGCTTCTGTGCGCCATAGCGCAATGCATTGGTCAGCAGGTTGATGAGCATTTGCTCTATGCGGAACTGGTCCCACATGCCGGTTACAGGCTCTATGGTTTCCAGCTCTATGGTGCTGCCACTAGATACTGCCTGGGCACTCAGGTCATTCACGACACGCTGCAACAAACTGGACAGCTCGGTAGGTTGACGTCGTATGGAGAGCTGGCCACTTCTGATACGCGAGACATCCAGCATGTCATCAATCAGGCGTACCATGCTTTCAATCTGGCGGCGGTCACGCTCCACCATTTTGCGCAGATTGCCTTCATTAAAAAACTCAGTGTTGTTGCGGTCCAGTTGCAGAGTGCGTAATTGCGATTCCAGAAACAGGGTATTCAAGGGTGTGCGCAATTCATGCGCCACCATGGACATGAAATCATCGCGCATGCGCACTGCGCGCTGCAACTCTTCCTGCGCGAAATGCAAGTCTTTCAATAAAGCTTCCTGCTGTGCCCGGCTGATTTCCAGTGCCAGCACTTGCCTGCGGCTTTCATTGCGTTGCTGGTAGAGGGCGACAAAGACATTTACCTTGCTTTGCACTGCATGAATGTCCAGAGGCTTATGCAAAAAATCTACCGCACCTGTCTCATAACCCTTGAAGGCATAATTGAGTTCCTTGCCCGCTGCACTGACGAAAACGATGGGAATATGCCGGGTTTTTTCTGTACTGCGCATCATCTCCGCCAGTTCAAAACCATTCATGTCCGGCATTTGCACATCCAGTATGGCCATGGCAAATTCATGCTCCAGCAATAATGCCAGCGCCTGGTCGCCAGAGCTGGCCTGGAAAATCTGGCGCCCCTCATGACGGATGATGGCCTCCAGCGCCTGCAGGTTTTCTGGCTTGTCATCAACGATCAAAAGTTTCGCTATGTTGTTCGTGTTCATACTGTGGTTTTCAATCTTAATAACAACTGATGAATTTCATGCAAGGGCAGTATCAAGTCAGGCTGCATTTGCGCTATGGCGGCATTCGGCATGGTGGCGACCTGCGCCTCGCCAGGATCCTGGACTACCGTTAATCCCCCATGATTTGCAATACACGTTAAACCATTTGCTCCATCCTGGTTGGCACCGGTCAACAAAATGCCCAGCAGGCCCTTACCGTAAACATGGGCAGCAGACTCCATCAACACATCAATCGATGGGCGCGAAAAAAATACCGGCGCCTCACAACTAAGGGAAAAACTATAATCCACTTCGACAGACAAGTGATACCCGGAACCAGCAAAATACAAAGTACCGGCAACTATCTGGTCTTTATCCCGCGCTTCTCTGACTGGCATCCTGATGAAATGCGCAAACAGCTCAACCAGCTTGCTTTCGCGGTTTTCCGGCAAATGCAGCAAAACAATGATCGGTAAACCAAAATCCGCAGGCAAGCCAGTCAATATATCCTGTAATGCACTGATACCCCCAGCCGAGGCACCAATCACGATGGCTTTTATTCTGTCTGTGCTGGCCATGGTCGCCGGATTCAAAGCTTGCGAAACAAGCGGTCTTGCTTAGACAATGCCGTGAACTTGTCTGCATAGGCAGAAAAATCCAGGCTTTCTTTGCTACCCAGTGTCAGGAAACCTTTATGGCAAAGCGATTCATGAAACAAACCCAGCGCCCGGTTTTGCAAGCCCTTATTAAAATAGATGAGGACATTACGGCAGCACACCAGATGCGTTTCTGAAAACACACTGTCGGTTGCCAGGCTATGATCGGCAAAAGTAATATTCTCTGTCAGGCTACGGTCAAACAGGGCTGTGTCATAAGCGGCTGTGTAGTAATCAGACAGATTATGCTTGCCACCAGATTTTATATAATTGCTGGCATAAGCCTCGATTTTTTCCAGCGGATAAATACCCTTCTTGGCTGTTTCCAGTGACTGCGGATTAATATCTGTCGCATAAATCAAGCTGCGTTCCAGCAAGCCTTCTTCACGCAGCATGATGGCCATGGAATACACTTCTTCACCTGTGCTGCATCCGGCAATCCAGATTTTGAGAGAAGGATAGGTTTTCAAGAAAGGGAAAATCTGTTCACGCACCCCATAGAAATATGTGGGATCGCGGAACATGGATGAAACCGGTATCGTCAGGTATTGCAATAATTGCGAAAACACTTTGGGATCATGCAAGACCTTTTCCTGCAATGCAGAAATGGTCGCGCATCCCAGTTGATGGATGGCGTGCGACACCCTGCGCCTTTGTGAAGAACCAGCGTAATCACGAAAATCATAGCTGTACTTGAGATAGATAGCTTCCATCAGCAAGCGCAGCTCTATGTCATTAATACTAATCTGCATGGCGCTCCAGATGTGGCATCCATATGCGTAGCAAGGCATACAGACGGTCAAGGTCGATAGGTTTGGCCAGGTAGTCAGTCGCACCAGCCTGCATGCATTGTTCCTGATCGTCTTTCATGGCTTTCGCTGTCACCGCGATGATAGGTAGTTTCTGGAAGCGCGCATCCTGCCGTATGCGGCGGGTTGCTTCCAACCCATCCATGCCCGGCATCATCACATCCATCAGGACCAGGTCAATATCCGGCACTTCATCGAGTTTGGAGATGGCTTCAAAACCGTTGCGGCCTATCTGCACATTCACGCCTTTTTGCTCCAGTGCGCTGGTCAGGGCGAAAATATTGCGGACATCATCATCGACCAGCAAAATCTTGCGGCCTTCAAAGATACGGTCACGGCTGCGCACCTCTTTCAACATAGTCTGTGCCTGCGATGGCAATTGCGACTCCACCTTGTGCAGGAACAGCGTCACTTCGTCGAGCAGGCGTCCTGGTGAGCGCGCGCCTTTCAGGATGATGGAGCGTGAATACTTCATCAGATCAGCTTCTTCTGCCTGCGTCAGATTCCTGCCTGTGTAGACAATCACGGGCGGGAAGGATGGAATATTTTCCAGCGTCATGCGCTGTAATAATTCATGCCCCTGGATGTCAGGCAATTTGAGATCGATAATCATGCAATCGAATACTGTGGTGCGCAATAACTGCAAAGCCTGCTCACCCAGTTCTACTGCCGTGATTTCCACATTCAGGTCACCCAGTAACTGGATGACGCTGTCTCTTTGACGCGCATCATCTTCGACCACCAGGATGCGCTTGATTTCCTGGGTAAATTTCTCTTCCAGTTTTTGGAAGACATTTTTTAACTGCTCGCGTGTCACGGGTTTGTTGGCATAACCTATGGCCCCCAGATGCATGGCAGCATCACTACGCTCCATACCGGATACCATATGGATAGGGATATGACGTGTCAGCGAATCTTCTTTCAATTGCTGCAAAACAGTCAGGCCTGAGCGGTCTGGCAGACGGATATCCAGCAAGATAGCATCCGGCAAGAACTGACGCGTCAGTTCCAGGCCTTCCTGCGCACTTTGCGCTACCATGCAATTAAACTGCATTTCATGCGCCAGCTCATACAGGATGCCTGCAAATGTCAGTTCATCTTCGATGACGAGTATGGTGCGGTTGCGGGTGGACAGATTAGCCCTGTCGTCCGGGAATTCTACAGTCGTAACTACAGTGACCGTTGCAGGCTCAGATGCACTTGTCGTTGAAGACGAGGGCTGGGTGGCGACAAGCGGTAATGGAGCAGAAATTGGAGCAGAAGCAGACTGCTGCACAGTTGGATTGTCTGTCACTACGGGAGGCTGCCATTGCTCTGGCAGTGTCAATGTAAATGTACTGCCCTTGCCTATGGTACTGCAAACCCGGATACTGCCACCCAGCAATTTGCTGAGGTCACGTGAAATCGACAGGCCCAGGCCAGTGCCGCCATAGCGGCGGTTAATTGTACCGTCAGCCTGCTGGAATGCCTCAAATATCGTTTCATGCTGCTCTGCTGCTATGCCTATGCCAGAATCAGAAACAGCAAAACTGATCATGTGATTCTGATCAGCAGCAATGCGCAAAGTCACGGTCCCGGCTTCAGTGAACTTGATGGCATTTGACAACAGGTTCTTTAATATCTGGTCTACCCGTGCAGGGTCAGAAACGATCAGCTCTGGCGCTGTAGGTTCGATTTCAACGGTGAAAGCCAGTTTTTTCTGGTTGGCCAAAGGCTGGAAAGTCCTGCTTAATTCTTCTGCCATTCTGCGCAAGAGTAGCTGCTGCGGACTCAGTTCCAGCTTGCCAGCTTCTACCTTGGAAATATCAAGAATGTCATTGATCAGGTTGAGCAAGTCATTGCCAGCAGAATAAATGGTCTGGGCAAACTTGATTTGCTCTTCATCCAGATTACCCTTTTTATTATCCGACAGCAGCTTGGCCAGTATCAGTGAGCTATTCAGGGGGGTGCGCAATTCATGCGACATATTCGCCAGGAATTCTGATTTGTACTTGCTCGCTCTTTGCAAATCCTGGGCATTTTTTTCCAGTTCGACTTGCGCCGTATTCAGGGCTGCATTTTTACGGTCAAGTGCACTCGTCTGTTCTGTCAACTGATCATTGATTTGCTCAAGCTCAGCTTTTTGATTTTCCAGATTCGCTTGTGACTCTTCCAGCACGCGCGACTGTTCTTCCAGCTCTTCATTGGCAGTACGCAGTTCTTCTTGCTGCACCTGCAGCTCTTCGTTCAATTGCTGGGTTTCTGCCAGCACGTCCTGCAATTGCTGGCGGTACAGTGCCGCACCTATGGAGGTGCCGATATTGTCTGCAAGCAGCTTGAGCAAGTCAAGATCACGCTCCTGCACTGCATCCATGAAACCCAGTTCCACGACACCATTCACTTTGCCTTCATTGGAGAAAGGTAATAACACGAGCATTTTTGGTTTGCTATTACCCAGGCCGGAGGCTACTTTCAGGTAATTATCCGGAACATCATGCAAGCTCAACAATCTGTTTTCCCTTGCAGCCTGCCCGACCAGACCTTCGCCGACGACAAATGAACGCCCCAGACTCTCGTCATTGGCAAAGCCATAGGACGCAACTCTTTGCAATACATTACTACCTTCACGCACATAAAAAGCAGCAACACTGACATTCAAATATTTCGCCAGAAATTCAAGTACCCTGTCCCCCACAGCAGATGTCGCCAGTTGACCTATGACTTGCTCGGTCAGTTCAGTCTGGCCAGACCTCAGCCATGCCTGTTGCTGCAATACCAGTGCATGATCTGCATGTTTTTTGAGGGCATTGCCATAAGATGTCGACAGCCCCAGCAAATCACGCCTGCCCAGCATGGCCAGCAAACCTGCGAGTATCAGTGAAATCGTCAGATAGATACCAATAATCATCGTTACGGTCTGTTTGGATGCGTTATTGCGCTCCAATAACAGGTTTCTCTCCATTGCAATGGCATCATCAAACTCATTGCGTATCATGGTAAACAAGGCCCGGCCACGCCCACCACCAATGGCGGCCAGATAGTCTTGCTTGTTGCGCTTCATGTCTATGATGCCCAGCGAGTATTTTTCCCACTCGGTTTGCAGGCTTTGTATGCGCTTGAAACGTTCAGCCTGCACGGGATTATCACTAACCATCTCTGCCAGGCCGCGCAGGCGATTGGCCATTTGCGATTTGTCGACATCATAGGTAGCCAGGACACTTTCTTCGCCAGTCACCAGATAACCCCGCATGCCACTTTGTAAATTGACCGAGTATTGCGATGCTTCATTGATATTGGCGATCACCTGTACAGTATGTTCCACCCATTTCATCGTAGACAGTAAATAGAAAATCATACCGACAAAGATGGCGGCACTGATGACACCAACCACCAGCGGGAGTGAAATATTGCGAAAAAGGATGCGCTTGAAATCGTCCTGGTCAGTGTGAGAGACTGGCGTCATCATGCTTTTTCCTGCCTTTGCATAGGGAAGAAGTTGACTGAATATGGCGTAGTACGGGGTCTTTGGATACTCATACGTTTTCCGGTTCGTTCTGATCGCAGTGTTGATTCAGCATACCTGGCTACGGTAACCAAACAAGCACCGTATCCCTGCCGGGCTACTCTTGCACAGCAGGGGGAATGTCAAAATTCTTAAATTTTTGATTATATAGTTTTTACAATCAGAATCCCATTCAGCAGAAATCAATGAGAAATTACAGATTGTAGTAAATCCATGCAGGATCTTATGTGCGATAGCTCGCATAGCGCATACCGCGCCATGCAGCTTGCCTGGAATATAGATGCGGGGATTTGTGTGGGGGAACTGCAGGAAAGTGCATTTTGATGCGCTATAACGAACATAAGGAACATTAGGGGCAAGCGACGTATGCCCCGTATTTGCTCAGGCAGGAAATGGCGAGCAGCTAGCGCTCTATCATGGTCTTGCTACGTATCTTGCGCTGTAATTGTATGATCCCGTAAATCAGTGCTTCGGCGGTTGGTGGGCAACCGGGGATATACACATCCACCGGCACGATACGGTCGCAACCACGCACCACCGAATATGAGTAATGATAATAACCACCGCCATTTGCACATGAACCCATGGAAATGACATAGCGCGGCTCTGCCATCTGGTCATAGATGCGGCGCAGGGCGGGTGCCATTTTATTGGTCAGCGTACCGGCAACAATCATCAGGTCTGCCTGCCTGGGGCTGGCGCGCGGTATCATGCCAAATCGCTCCATGTCATAGCGTGAGGCGGCTGCCTGTATCATTTCCACGGCACAGCAGGCCAGGCCAAAGGTCAGATACCAGAGGCTATTGGTTTGTATCAGTTTACTGACGTCGTCGAGACGCGTCAGCAAAACATTGTCTTCTCTAATGACTTCCAGCTCTTCCATCATGACTCCCTTCATTAATGACAGGGAGCAGTCTAGTCATGACAATTAATCCATACTTGTACCAGTACGACGAATTTGTACCGACACGTCATGCTGGCAAAAAAATATCAGGCCACCATCAGGCCAACCTTGGATAGGTGAATAAAACGAAGTGATACAGATTAAAAGCCGCATGCGTGAGTATCACCCACTCCAGTCTGCGAGTACGGTGATAGATGATGGCGTAAGCAAGTCCGGCAACCGTGGCCAGCGCAGCATATTGCATACCGCCGCCCAGATGTGCCAGGCCAAACAGGATTGCCGACATGGCTATCGCCAGATAGCCATAGGCTGGCTTGTTACCCAGACGGTAGATGGATTCCTGGATCAGGCCACGGAAAAAGGCCTCTTCTGCCACACAAGTCAGCACCAGGTTCACGGCAAAGAAGAGCAAAGTCGCCTCTGGCAACTTGGGAAGAAAGCGGAAAAATTGCGTCGCCAGACCCAGGCCTGTGAGGACGGCGATCGTCAGCAAGGCTGGCAGGGCAATGCGCTTGCCATCTGCCAGGAATTGCTTCCAGCTACCGGCATGCGAACAAAACAGACTCAACAACAGATAGCCTGCCATGCCTTTATCAAAATTGGCATACAGGGTAAAAGGGATGGCATCATCGCTGAACCTGACTTTGTCCAGCAGCAGGATATTGTGAAAGCCGGGCACTTTGTGCATAGCCAGTAGCAGCGCCACCAGTAGTGCCAGCACGCCAGCGACTATGCGCAAGGCAAGCGGAAAAGTATTCCTGACGCTCGCCCACAGCAAAAATGCCAACACCAGCAATACCAGCGCTGCCACGGGTGAGATGAGACCGCTGATCAAAGCCAGTATTCCTGCCAGTGCAGCAAGCAGGTGACCGGGTACCAGGTTTTTGACAGGCCCGGCCAACACTATTGCAGGTAACCAGGCTGCCGCGATAGCTGCATACAAGAATAGATAGGGAAGTATCTGGAGGAATGGCAACTCAGGCACTGTAGTCATGGGAAATAATCCTGTCAGGCGATTGTTCAGGTCATACAAGATCGCCAAGGATAAATAATTTTATAAAAATGTCAATATTTATCCCTGGGCTTGTACTTGTCCTAGCCTAACTGACGACTACTGCTACGAATTAGCGCACGCTGAAACTTTTCCCACAAGCTATCGCCACCCTGTTCCAGGCATTCATGAGACCAATGACAAATGCCAGGTCTACCAGTTCTTTCTCTGTGAAATGTTTGGGCAATTCCTGTTGCAGCGCTTCATCGACATGCCTGCCTGCGATATTGGTCAAGGCTTCACTCCAGGCCAGTGCAGCCCTTTCTTTCTCACTGAAACAAGGTGCTTCGCGCCAGCATACGAGGCTGTTGAGACGCTGGAAAGTGTCGCCATGTTCGAGCAAGTCATGCGCATGCTTGTCTACGCAAAAGGCGCAGCCATTGATTTGCGATACCCGCAAGAACACCAGGTCAATAAGGGATTTGCCTAGGCTGCTGGCATCCAGCACCGTGTTGACACCCGCAAGGGCTTGATAAGCAGCAGGTGCCAGGCCAGGGAAATTGAGTTTGAGTGTCATGATAATTCTCCAGTTTTAAAATGAGTCAGCGAAATTGCTTTCTTCATCTATAAGACGCTGGAGGAAACTGGTTTGTGACAGGTGATTGAAAAAAATCCTGCTACCCTTTGCCTATTCTGTAGGAGCGGCTTTAGCCGCGAACCCTCAGCACACGAAAGATAAGCGACACAGCCTGCTGTTCGCGGCTGAAGCCGCTCCTACAAAAGCGCGATACTCATCCCCTGATATGCCTGCAATTTATCCGGATTGCGTATGGTGTACAGATCCAGGATTTTTTCACCATCGCTGACGATGGAGATAGTCGCATCGAGTTTGCCATCGATAAAGCGCAGCAAACCTGGCTCGCCATTGATACTGACTTCGACAAACTGCATACGCTGCGGGTAAGTTCTGGCGACGACATGGTAGAGGCGTGCGATGCGGGCTGCGCCATGCAGGATGCGATTGACAGAGGCGACCTTACCGCCGCCATCCCCTACCATTTGTGCATCGTCGGCAAACAAGGCACTGAGTTCTTTTAAATTACCGCTTTGTGCTGCCAGACTAAAACGCTGCAGCAATTGTCTGTGGTGATCGCGACTGACCTGGAAGCGCGGTTTTTCTTGCAACACCCTTTCTTTTGCGCGGTGTACCAATTGGCGGCAGGCGGCTGCCGTCTTGTTAAGCATGCCTGCGACTTCCGGGTAATCGACATCGAATACCTGGTGCAAAAGAAATGCTGCACGTTCTTCTGCCGATAATCGTTCGAGCATGGTCAGGAAGGCCAGCGAGACATCACTGCTGAACTCTGCCATCAGTTCTGGCGTCTGCTCATCGACTTCTATCACGGGCTCTGGCAACCAGGGGCCAGTGTAGTTTTCGCGCTCGCGCTTGAGTACCCGCAACCTGTCGACACAAAGACGACTGATGACAGTCACCAGCCAGGCCTGGGGTTCGCGAATCTGCAATAACTCTTCATCGCTGAGCGCATGCCAGCGCAGATAAGTGTTTTGCACCAGGTCTTCTGCCTCGGCCCGGGACGCCAGCATGCGGTAGGCAATGCCAAACAGGCGGGGTCTATGGTCAGTAAAGCTTTGCAGGCGGTTCATCATGGCGGCATCCAGTAGGTACATGATGATAAGACGAATCAGACTTAGCGTTTGTGACAGCAAATAGAAAAAAACCGCAAATCTTTCAATATGCGGTTTTTTCGTCAACTTAAACAAGTCAGAATCTATGGCGTATGCCAGCAATGACGCTGGTAGCACGGTCCGCCGTACTGATCTTGTCACTCATCAGCACTGCATAGACGTCGGTACGTTTGGACAGGTTGTAGTCATAACCAGCCGACAGGGTATCGCGCTTGTATTCTGTATTGGCGGTCAGCGTGCCATTGCGTTTGGTATTCGCATAAGCCAGCAAGATATCGCCACCACCTGCCGGGATCTTGGCACCCAGGCTATAAATCTTGTCATCCATCTGCTTGCCTGCGGCATTGTCATTTTTGCTGGAGGTATAAGTCGCATACAGTTTAGCGGCTGTCAGGTCATAGCTGGCACCGACAAAGTAAGCGGTCTGGTTATTGATGGAAGCAAAATTCACAGGTGCGGATGTGGCATCCACAATCGCCGAACCACCAAGGGGATTTGATACCTGGACCTTTTGGTAGAAGGCGCTCAGGGCCAGCGGACCATTGAAGTACAGAGCATTCAGGCCTATATTGCGCGTGCCTGTATCACCGGCTTTTTCACCGAACTGATAGTGCATATTGGCACTGAAACCTGAGAAATTGGGTGTGCTGTAAATGATTTCATTGCTCCAGCCCGAGTCACCCGCGGCTGAGTTGGCCCAGGTACGTGAAGCAAAACCACCAGATGGTACATACCAGTGCAGCACCAAAGGCGAAACGTCAAAGGAATCACCAAAGGGATTGAAAATCACCACAGGCAAAAAGCTCGGTGCCAGATCACGCCCCAGCGAGACTCGTCCAAAGCTGCCAGACAAGGCAACATTGGCATCGCGAGAAAACAGGGTATCGCCACCAAAACGGCCAGACTCACCGGTATCAGGGCGCAGGAAAGCTGTCAGTGCAAATTCTGCCTTGAGCCCACCACCGAGGTCTTCTACCCCTTTGAAACCAAACCAGGACGTGGTCATGCCACCGGGTGTGATAGCAGCCGTGCTGGCCTTATCGCCACTCATTTTGACCGAGCCTACCGACAAATCCACCAGGCCTTGCACGGTGACACTGGATTGCGCCAGCGCACTGCCTGCACACAAACAAGAAGCGACCGCCAAAACTATGAATTTCATCTGCATTTTCATCTTTTCTTCCTTCTCTCAGGTTTAACAACGATTTTTTTCAGCGTGGTGGCAAATCAAACTTTGTCAGCTCAATCAAGTGCAGGCAGGACTTGGGTGCATCCGGCCAGTCAGCAGGCGCTGCATTTATTTAACAACATAGGGATGTACTTGTTTCCAGTGTTCTGCGATATCGATGCGGCGGCAGACCCAGACCTTGTCATGCGACTGTACATAATCCAGAAAGCGCTGGAAGGCACGGAAACGCCCGGGCCGCCCCAGCAAGCGGCAATGCATGCCTATGGATAGCATTTTTGGTGCATTGTCGCCCTCAGGATCACCTTCGGCATACAGGAGGTCGAAACTGTCTTTGAGGTAATCATAGAAATGCTCACCCGTATTAAAACCCTGGGGTGTAGCGAAACGCATGTCATTGCTGTCCAGGGTATAGGGCACAACTAGGTGAGGGTGTTGCTGACCATCGCTGGTCGTCACCTGAGTCCAGAAAGGCAGGTCATCGCCATAGTAATCAGCGTCATAGGCAAAGCCGCCATGCTCCACCACCAGCTT
This sequence comes from Undibacterium pigrum, assembly GCF_003201815.1. Taxonomy (GTDB): domain Bacteria; phylum Pseudomonadota; class Gammaproteobacteria; order Burkholderiales; family Burkholderiaceae_D; genus Undibacterium; species Undibacterium pigrum. The sequence continues at coordinate 575,157 of NZ_QJKB01000002.1, read as the reverse complement.
GCGGGTATTCGGTGAATCACGTCCGGTGTACCAGCCCAGCGGCGCTTTGCCAGTCAGCTCGCGCATGATTTGCACGGCTTGCTGCATATGTTCACGCTCTATGGTTTCATCCAGGCCTTGATAATGTATCCAGCGCAGACCATGACAGGCGATTTCATGACCGAGCTCGCCAAAGGCCTGGGTCAGTTCAGGATGGCGCTGCAAGGCCATCGCAACACCAAACACGGTCAGCGGCAACTGGCGTTTTTCAAATTCACGCAAGATGCGCCAGACACCGGCGCGGGAACCATACTCGTAAATAGACTCCATCGACATATGGCGCGCTTCATACGCTGCTGCACCAACAATCTCGGATAAAAACTGCTCGGACGCACGGTCACCATGCAGTACACAGTTTTCACCACCCTCTTCATAGTTCAGGACAAATTGCAGGGCTATCCTGGCCTGACCCGGCCATTGCGCATGCGGGACATGGCGGCCATAGCCTATGAGGTCGCGAGGGTAGTCACTAAATTGCGGGGACTGCGTCATACTTTTATTCTCCGTATGCATAATACTCGGGCAAGTGGATGCCCATTATTCTTGTTTAGCGTTGAAACTGATTCGCTGAAACTGATTTAAGGAATGGGAATGCAAGTGACGTGCCATCTTTGCATTTGCACTAAATCATTTTTCAAATTCGTCTACGATTGTCAGCAATTTTTCAAGCTTAGATATACTGCTTTTAGTATATGTTCTATTACGCATCAATTAAACAACATAGTATTTTTCGCAACAAATGAATCGCGGTCAAGCCTGGTCATTAAATGCTGTGTAAGCGCCGTGTAACAAAAGCAAGCATCTCATCTTCGTGACGACAAGCGCGGCAGGCTTGTTACAATGCAGCCCATGCGCCTGCAATCCATAGACCAATTCCTCATCCAGCCTCCCCAGCCTGAAAACCTGGCAGGTTTCCGTCGTTTTTTACTGGAGTTCTGGTACTTCGGTATCAAGGAGATACGTGCCTGCCTGTTTGTCGGTTTGTTTTTTGCATCGATACTGATCGTGCCCAAGGCAGGACTGTTTGGCTTGCCGCGCTACGATGTGCTGTTTGTGATTGCGTTGCTGATACAGGGTGGCATGGTCTGGAGCAAGCTGGAAACTGTCGATGAATTGAAAGCCGTGACCCTGTTCCACTTGGTAGGTTTTGCGCTGGAAGTGTTCAAGGTATCGGGCCAGATACAGAGCTGGGCTTATCCAGAATTTGGCTATACCAAGTTATGGGGCGTGCCACTGTTCAGCGGCTTCATGTATGCCAGCATAGGCAGTTACATCATCCAGGCCTGGCGCTTGTTTGATTTACGGATACGCCATCATCCACCTTACTGGATGGCTGCGCTGATAGGCATACTGATTTACCTGAATTTTTTTACGCACCACTATATCGGTGATTATCGCTGGTATCTGGCGGCTTGCGCATTGGGTTTGTATGCGCGTTCATCGGTGGTATTTCGTCCGCTGGACCGTGACCGCAGCATGCCTCTGCTACTGTCCTTCGTCCTGATCGGTTTCTTTATCTGGCTGGCTGAAAATATGGGAACCTTCTTTGGTATCTGGCGTTATCCCAATCAGCTGGGAGCCTGGTCTACCGTGCACTTGGGTAAATGGAGTTCATGGTCTTTGCTGGTTATCATGACTTTTACCATCGTCGCCCATCTAAAGCACATCAAGCGACATATCCATATCGCAGAATAAGCCCGTACTTTTTCTGGTAAGTGAGTCTGCTAAGTGAGCAGACAAAAAAATAGCCCGCTAAATTCGCGGGCTTAAATCCAAACCTTTAGGAGGTGTTGGAGGAGACAGGTACTACTTTAATGCGCTGCAGCATATCTGTATGCTTTATTATGCATATATCAGGTATACATATTTTGAATATCTTATCAATGCGTAAGACCACTCAATTTATCTTCCTGCGAGACTCTGCTGGAAGATAAATACCAGTGATGATTTAACCATTACTAGAGGGATTACTCAGCTTGTTATACTGGCGAATGTGGTCCGGGTGCTGGTGACTTATTTGCGCGCAGGCTTGCGCTTCAGGAGCAGCAACTGGCCTTGCTGCACACAGGTATTGACTATATGGTCGGCCCAGGCGCGGGTGACCAGATAATTACTGCCGCTCATTTCCTCCTCTGTAGCTACCACGTCAGTTTTCAAATCTATCCTGGCTTTGTGATGCAGCCATGACAAACCCGTTTCTTCTGAGGGATGGGCAAAAAAATGCACGATGAGGATGGATTGATCTTCTTTCCAGTAACCATACAAGGCCGTTTCACCAGTGTCGGTTTTTACCCTGGCAATATGGATATGCTGCACTGCGTTTTTGGGATGCGATGCGTACTGGCTGACAAACTGTTGCAAGGCCAGGCGCATATTTTTGTCTATACGCGGTTTATGGCTAATGCTATCTGCTACGGCATGGCTTGCCTTATCCATGGCATTCACTTGCAAACAAGTTAAAGCCAGCAAGCACAAGAGGAAGGCGCGATAAATAAATGCAGTTTTCAAAAACATAAATGCAGGGGAAATAAGCGGATACGGGAAACAGATACGGAAAGCAGATCTTACGCACACTGCATGTTTTTACAAGTGCCGGGGAATCCCCGGCAATGGCGTTGATATCTGCCAGCCTGAACAGGCAAAAAAAAACCCGCAAAATTTGCGGGTTTAAATCCAAACCTTAGGAGGTGTTGGAGGAGACAGGTGTAACTATATCGCAGCGCAACAAATTCACCAAGATCTATTTTCACATATCGATCATTCACAAATCGCATATCAATCTTGATCAAAATATTTCCTGTCAGAATTGAAATTAATAAAATCAACATCGCGTTTATAGCTAAGTCCGTCAAAAGGCAAAAAAAAACCCGCGACCTTGCGGTTGCGGGTTAAATCCAAACCTTAGGAGGTGTTGGAGGAGACAGGTACTACTTTATCGCACCGCAGCAAATAAAGCTTCTTTATTTTTGGTATACCAGTTATCACCATATCCAATATCTTGTTGAAAAACACACGCTTTCATCTATGTCTGATCTGCCTTATCTGACACTGACAGCTTCAGTGCCAGATATAGAAAGCTTAGTTTTGATGAGTCGTGAGACGGCGCAACAGCCATTCCAGTGGGCCTTGTGAAAATTTGCGTCTCCACAGATGAGAAAATACCAGAGCGCATGCGAAAAAGATGAAGGCAGCAGCTACTGCAGTGCCCAGGGTCTGGCCTTCCAGATAACCCAGTTCTTCCAGCACAACCATGCCCGGCAACACATGCGCAAGATAGAGGCTAAGTGCCAGTTGCCCAGTATGCACCATAGCACGCATGACCAGGGCCTTCGCAAATTTTTCTGCCAGATAAATGCACAAAACGATGACTATGCAGGCACTGCCAGCGGCTGAGATCATATACACAGGCAAGGGCGGCATGGGATCAGTTTTGCTGAACAGGTAGCGCAGACTGGCGGTCTGCTCCCAGTTACCCAGGGCATAAAACAATACCCAAGCTAACAACTGAGCGACGATCATCGCTGTCACACCAGCCAGCAAAACCCGTCTGCGCGTGGCGGGCGCATGCATATCCAGCCGCCCTATCACCAGGCCCACCAGCAAGAAACCAGCCCAGGGAAAGAAAGGATGGAAACCATTGAAAAACAGATTCAGCAGAAAGCCAGGGACTGTCCAGAAACTCGAATAATGCAGCAAGTCCCAATTCCAGTTCTGGCTATAGTCAACACTGAAAAACAGGGCAGTGAAGATCAGGCAAAAAGCTGCTGCCAGTATCAATAGCAAACGGGATGATACTGTCAGTAAGGCCGCTGCCAATACGATATACACCCCATAATAATGCAGTATGTCGGCAGGCCATATCCAGATATACAGTAAACCTAAGCCAAACAGAAAAGCAGCGCGTTTCAACAAACTTATTCTCTGCTGACGCAAAGCTGTTGTATCCCCTGCAAGTCTGGCGGCATTTGTCATGAGACTGATACCCACACCCGCCAGTATCACAAACAATGCAGAGGCACGGCCATCAAGATGGGCAAAGATGCTGATCCACCAGGATTCATGCCCCTCTTTGACAGCTTGCGCATGCATGACGACTTTGAAATTCACGATGATCATGCCAAGGATGGCAAATGCACGCGCCAGATCGTAACCCAGGATTCTTTGTTGCTTCACTTGCATTCCATTCACGGCTCAAAGAATGGCAAGATAGCAATCAAGTATTTAAATGGCAAGCTGAAAAATGTAAAGGAGCAACTTCTTTGAGCTCAGGCTGCTCTACAGCACACCTGGACGTGGCATGTGGACAGCGTGGATGGAAATGGCAGCCAGTCGGCGGATTTAGCGGGGATGGAATTTCACCCTTGATGGCGATGTATTCCATCTTGCGCACTTCCAGCCTGGGGGCAGAGGCCAGCAAGGCTTGCGTGTAAGGGTGAGTAGGCCGTTCAAAAATTTCTGTAGTCGCGGCGGATTCAACCACGCGTCCCAGGTACATGATGAGTACACGGTCAGACACATGCCTGACGACACCGAGATCATGACTGATGAACAGATAAGTCAGCTTCAGTTCATCACGCAGCTTGATGAACAGGTTCAACACTTGCGCCTGTATAGACACATCCAGCGCCGCTACCGCTTCATCGCACACCAGCACTTCAGGCTTGACGGCAAGTGCTCTGGCGATGCCTACGCGGGCACGCTGACCGCCAGAAAACTGGTGCGGAAAACGTTTCAGCACAGCCGGGTCCAACCCCACTTTTTGCAGCAGGTGTTCTACGTATTCCTGCTGTTCTGCCGCCTTGATGATGCCATGCACGACCGGCGCTTCGCCGACGATGTCTTGCACACGCAGGCGCGGGTTCAGCGAGGCATACGGGTCCTGGAATATCATTTGCACGGCCAGTTGCATTTGCCTGCGTTTAGCATTATCCATGTCTGCCAGGTTTTCACCACGCCACCAGCGGGTACCGTCAGATAAAGTGTGCAAGCCCACGGCCATGCGCCCCAGCGTAGATTTGCCGCAACCGGATTCACCGACCAGACCGACGACTTCACCCGTTTGCAGACTCAAATCGACTTGATCAACGGCGTGGACGATTTGCTGTTTGCTGTCAGCACCAAATAGCTGTGTCAATTTGTCAGTCAGCGCTACAGGTTTGGCAAAGCGCTTGCTGACCTGGCGCAGTTCCAGCAAGGCTGGCTGGCGGATATCAGTCATGCGTCACCTCTGTCACTGCGTGCATGGGATGGAAGCACAATACACTGTGGCCCTGAAGATTTTCGGTCACCGGCTCCTGTTCACAAACCGCACTGGCACGTTCACAGCGCAAGCGGAATGCACAGCCTTGCGGCAAGTTCAGCAAGGACGGTGTTGAACCCGGTATCTGGCGCAGGCTTTGGCCATGCAGGTTGCGAGATGGTGAAGAAGCGATCAGGCCATGGGTGTAGGGATGCCTGGCCTGTTCCAGTACTTGTTGCACACTGCCGCTCTCGACTATCTTACCTGCATACATGACGGCGACGGTATCAGCCAGGCCAGCCACCACCGACAAATCATGCGTGATCCAGATCAGTGCCGTACCAGACTCGCGGCAAAGCTTTTGCATTTCATACAGGATCTGGCCCTGCATGGTCACGTCCAGCGCAGTGGTTGGTTCATCGCAGATAATCAGCTCTGGCTCATTCAAAAGTGCAATGGCGATTGCCACCCTTTGCCGCATGCCGCCAGAAAACTGGTGCGGATAGGACAGCAGCCTTTCATCTGGTGAGGGTATGCCAACCTTGACCAGGGCGGCGCGTGCCATGTCGCGTGCTTTTTCACGGCTGACCTGCTGATGGGCAAAGATGGTTTCCATCATTTGCGTATCGATGCGCAAGACCGGGTTCAGGGTCATCATCGGGTCCTGGAATATCATGGCGATGCGGTTGCCACGGATTTGCCGCATGGCTTCTGCCGACAGGCTGCGCAAATCCTGTCCCCTGAACAAGACCTTGCCTGCTGCGACTTTGCCGGGTGGCTCTATCAGGCCCATGATGGAATAAGCCGTCATCGATTTGCCAGAACCGGATTCACCGACCAGGCCCATGATTTGGCCTGGCTGCACGCTGAAGCTGACATTATTTACCGCGCGCACAGTACCGGCACGGCTGGCAAATTCAGTCTGCAGGTTTTGCACTTCCAGAGTCGCAATCGTCATGATGTCTGTTCCACCTATTGCGTCTGCAAGCGCGGGTTAAGCACATCGCGCAAATGGTCAGCCACCAGGTTGATGGACACCACTGTCAGCAACAAGGCCAGGCCGGGATAAAAACTGATCCAGTATTTGCCGGACAACAGGTATTGATAGCCATTGGCAATCAGCAAACCCAGTGAGGGTTCAGTCACTGGCAAACCCAGTCCCAAGAATGAGAGCGTCGCTTCCAGCGAAATCGCTGACGCCACCTGCAAGGCTGCGATAACGATCAATGGCGGCAGACAATTCGGCAGCAAGTGACGCCAGATAATGCGTGCCGGTGACAAGCCCAGGCCGACTGCCGCTTCTATATATTCCTTTTGTCTTTCCACCAGCGCTGCACTGCGGGCCGTGCGCGCATAGTAAGCCCATTGCACCAGTACCAGCGCGATGATGATCTTGCCTATGCCCTGCCCTGTCAGCGCCAGCAAGATCATGGCGATCAGGATGGCCGGGAAAGATAACTGTATGTCAGCAATACGCATGATGATGGCTTCGACACGCCCCCCCAGATAACCCGCCAGCAAGCCCAGACTGAGGCCGATTGCCAGCGCAATCACGGTACTGGAAAAACCGACGATGAGGGAGATACGCAAACCATAGAAGATGGCCGACAGCATATCGCGCCCCTGCTCATCAGTACCGAGCAAAAACGTTTGCTTGCCATCGGACGACAGTTTGCCAGGTTCCAGGCGTGAATCCATGACATCCAGCGCCATCAGATCGTAAGGATTTTGCGGCGAGATCAGTGGTGCAAATATCGCCAGCAAGACCAGCAGCAATAAAACCAGGCTGCCCAGGCTGGCGATGCGGCTGGCAAAGAAGTCGCGCAAGAAACGCTGCAGGGGCGTTTCAATTTTTGGAGTGATCGTTTCAGTCATCGCGGTCATAAACATCAGCCCCGGCTTTCTGACAAACGCACACGCGGGTCCAGCAATGAATACAGCACATCCACCACCAGGTTGATGAGAATGAACAGGCTGACGATCAACAGCAGATAGGCAACGATGACCGGCCTGTCCAGCACGCGTATGGAATCAATGATGAGCTTGCCCATGCCCGGCCAAGCAAAGACGGATTCAGTGACAATCGCAAAAGCGATGATGGAACCAAATTGCAGGGCAATCACGGTGACGATAGGGATGAGGATATTCTTGAGTACATGCACGCCTATGATGCGGCTATTGCGCAAACCCTTGGCGCGGGCAAAACGGACATAGTCTTGCAGCAGGGCTTCTTGCGCACCAGAGCGCGTCAGGCGTATCACCATGGCGATATTGAAAAGCGCAAGGTTGAGTGCAGGCAAGAGCAAATGCCTGAGGCCATCGATACTCAAAAAACTCACGGGCACACCCAGCAAGAGCGTAGTCTCGCCACGCCCGCTGGAAGGCAACCAGCCCAGTTGCACGGCAAATACCATGATCAGCATCAACCCCACCCAGAAGGTAGGCAGGGAGAAGCCCAGTATCGATACTGCCATGATGCTTTTTGCAGCAATACTGTCAGGTCGCAAACCGGCCAGCAAACCCAGCGGTATGCCCAGCAAAATCGCAATCAAGATGGCAAATACGGCCAGCTCCAGCGTGGCTGGCATGCGTTCCAGGATCAGGCCCAGTGCGGGTGTCGCATAAGCAAAGGAGCGCCCCATGTCACCAGCCAGGGCATTTTTGAGGAATAGCCAGTATTGCTGCGGCAGGCTCTGGTCCAGGCCAAAGGCAGCGATGATGCGCAGGCGCTCTGCCTGGTCGGCCTCAGGGCTGATCAGGATATCGATGGGATTACCAATTGCATATACACCGGCAAATACCAGCAGTGACATGAGCAGCAAAACAGCCAGGCTTTGCAGCAGGCGGCGCAAGATGAATCCTGGCATGTATCAGACCTGCCTTGAGATTATCGGCAGACACAGGGAATCCGCCTGGGCTGGCCCATGGCTGGTTTTCCGGCATGAAAGTTTCATGAGTATCTGCATTGCGTATATGTATGGTTTTACTGATATTTACCGAATTTTACAGGCTTTACCCTGGTCTCGTGCGGGCTGTGCTATCTGCTACACTAAGAAGCTGTTGCGGGCCATGCCTGCGGATCTGGCCGCATAAACCGAACTTACATGCCCACCTTCAAGAATATTGCCCTGCATCTTTTCCTTATCCTGCTCGTCCTGATACTGCCACCTTTGGTGTATGACTATATCAGCCACACCGATCTCAGCAATGTGCCTGGCATGCTCATGCTTGGAGGCCTCAGTTACCCTGCTTATTTTTCTTACCTGACAACGCGCCTGCGCAGCGACCGCGCCAGACTGATATTGCTGCATCTGATCGCGATGCTGACGATCACTTTCTTCATGCTTGACGCCAGTGGCCGTACTACTCCGCTGATCGTGCTCCTATTGCCCGCCATGTTGGGCTTGATCACGCTGCCCGCGGCGCTCATTGCCTGGTTGCGCGAGCAAAGGGCACTGGCAATCAACTGCCTGTGGAGCAGTCTGGTGTCCGGGCCCATAGGTCTCATCCTGAGCGTGCTGGCCATTTATGGCTCGGGCATGAGTGCCATTTCTGGAATGCGCTGGTAAGGTAAGCTGGCCGGGGCATTTAGTCAAAGCAGTTTTTGTAGTATGGATATACGATCCCGGGAGAGCTTGACCACTACCAGTTTGCCCGGAATCTGGTATCTTTCTCCATACTGAAGAAACATGTGCTTGGCAGGTATTGAGACATATACTGTGCTGACTATCATTTTTCTTATCAACAGGATAACATCCTGAAAAAATAGCTTGCACGTATCTGCCACTGGCTTATTGCCAGCGCATTGATGCAATCCGGAGACAAAAAATGAATCTGATCGACCCTATCGTCCAATTCCAGGCAGAAATCCAGCAAATCCGGCGTGATATCCACGCCCACCCTGAGCTTTGCTTTGAAGAACACCGCACCTCTGAAGTTGTCGCGCAAAAGCTGGAAGCCTGGGGCATACCCATCATTCGCGGCCTGGCAGGCACAGGCATAGTCGGCGTACTCAAGAATGGCACTAGCGAACGGGCCATAGGCTTGCGTGCCGATATGGACGCCCTACCCATGCAGGAAATCAATACCTTTGCCCATACCTCCAAGCACGATGGAAAAATGCATGCCTGCGGCCATGATGGCCACACCGCCATGCTGCTGGGGGCGGCACATTATTTGTCCAAATACAAGGAGTTTGACGGTACGGTCTATCTGATCTTCCAGCCCGCCGAAGAAGGCGGTGGCGGTGCGCGGCGCATGATAGAAGACGGCATGTTCGACAAATACCCCATGGATGCCGTCTTTGGCATGCATAACTGGCCAGGCGCAGCGGTAGGCACTTTTGGTGTCACACCAGGCCCCATGATGGCCTCGTCGAATGAATTTGAAGTCATCGTCAGAGGCAAAGGCGCCCATGCGGCGCAACCGCACAAGGGCATAGACCCTATCATGGTCGCGGTGCAAATGGCGCAGAGCTGGCAAACCATCGTCAGCCGCAATGCCAGCCCGCTGGAGTCCGCCGTTTTGTCGGTCACCCAAATCCATTCCGGCAGTGCTACCAATGTCATCCCGGATGAAGCGACGCTGATAGGCACGGTGCGTGCCTTCAGTACGGAAATGATAGACCTCATAGAAAAACGCATGCGCACCATTGCCGAACACACGGCGGCGGCTTTTGATGCCCAGGTAGATTTCCGCTTCAAGCGCAATTACCCGCCCCTGATCAACCATGCCAGGGAAACCGCTTTTGCCGCAGAGGTGATGCGCAGTGTAGTAGGTGCAGACAAGGTCGATGACCAGGTAGAACCGACCATGGGGGCGGAAGATTTTTCGTTCATGCTGCAAGCCAAACCGGGTTGTTATGCCTTTTTGGGTAACGGCGATGGTGGGCACCGGGACATGGGTCATGGTCTTGGGCCTTGCAACTTGCACAACCCCAGCTATGACTTTAATGATGATTTGCTACCAATAGGTGCAACTTATTGGGTCAGGCTGGCTGAGGCCTACTTGAAAAAAACTGCTTGAGCAGCCATCTAGGTAGCCTGGAATGACATAAAATCATTCCCCATATTGACCAAACAAATTACCAAATTTCAACCAGATCAGATAAGAAGACTTTCATGGCCGACGAAAAAGAGAATAACGCATCACAAGCACGCAGCCCTTTCCTCGAAGAAAAGGCCTTTAAATCCCGTACTGTGCTGGTATTTGGCACAATCAACGACAAACTGGCATCGGAAATCTCTCAGCGTCTGATCGCTCTGTCGGCAGAGTCCAAAGAACCTATCACTATCCTGGTGTCCTCCCCGGGCGGCCATGTGGAATCTGGCGATGTCATCCATGACATCATCAGGTTCATCGATGCGCCAGTCAATATCGTTGGCACTGGCTGGGTAGGTAGTGCAGCAGTGAATGTATTTCTGTCGGTACCGAAAGAGCGCCGTGTCTGCCTGCCAAATACCCGCTTTCTGATTCACCAGCCTAGCGGTGGTTTTGGCGGCCAGGCGACAGATATTGCTATCCAAGCCCGTGAAATCGTCAAGATACGCGAACGCATCGCTGCTCTGATCGCCAAAGAGTCTGGCCAGACATTGGAAAAAGTGACTGCCGATATAGACCGTGATTTTTGGATGAGTGCTGCTGAAGCCAAAGAATATGGCCTGGTGTCACGCATCATCATCAACCAGAGTGAACTGTCCTGAGCTAGCGTTTTTTAGTTTTAGTTTTATTTAAGGCTTCAGTTCTCGCCTGAAAAAATGCCACAGCAAGCTGTGGCATTTTTGTTGATACGCTGATTTGATCAAATGTTATCGATCAAGCTTAAAACTCTTCCCAGTCATCTGTCGCTGCTACTGGCTCTTTCCTGGGTGCAGCGGGCTTTACGGTTTTAGCTGCTGGCTTGGGTAAGCTACGTACAGCAGGTTTGCCTGCCGTGCTTTTTAGTGGTGCAGCCTTGGCCACTGGTGCTGGTTTGCTGCTGACTACCTGTGTCTGGTCAAGTTTGAAGACACTGACGATACGGCTCAGATTTTGCGCCTGGTCTTGCAAGGCCCCTGCCGCTGCGGCAGCCTCTTCCACCAGAGCCGCATTTTGCTGCGTCATTTGATCCATCTGTGTCACGGCAACATTGATTTGTTCTATGCCTGCACTTTGCTCAGTTCCTGCTGCTGTGATCTCACTAATGATGTCACTGACACGCTTGACACTGTCGACCACTTCTTTCATGGTCTCACCAGCCTGATCAACCAGGCGCGTACCCTGCCCTACCTTGTCGACAGAATCGTTGATCAATTCCTTGATTTCCTTCGCGGCACTTGCGGAACGCTGTGCCAGGTTGCGCACTTCCGAGGCCACCACGGCAAAGCCGCGCCCTTGCTCACCAGCCCGCGCAGCCTCCACCGCGGCATTCAAAGCCAGGATATTGGTCTGGAAGGCAATACCATCAATAACAGCAATGATATCGACGATTTTCTTGGAAGATTCATTGATGGAACCCATGGTATCCACCACTTGCGACACGACATCTCCACCCTTTTGCGCTACCGCAGAAGCAGAATGCGATAACTGATTGGCCTGGCGTGCATTATCACTATTGTGTTTGATGGTGGAAGTGATTTCTTCCATGGACGATGCAGTTTCTTCCAGTGAGCTGGCCTGGTTTTCGGTACGATTGGACAAATCCATATTGCCTTCGGCAATTTGTGTGGTCGCAGCAGCGATTTCATCGGTCCCCTGACGCACCTCAGTCACCACTTGCAGCAAGCTCTGGTTCATTTCCTTCAGTGCCTGCAACAGCAAGCCAGTTTCATCACTGGTATTTGATTGAATATTACTGGTCAGGTCGCCTGCAGCCACAGTTTGCGCGACTTTGACGGCATCTTGCAAAGGCCGCGAAACGATACGGGCAATCACAAAGGCAAGCACCATACCCAGGAAAATACTGATGGCCAGGACGGCAACAATCAGAGTGCGTGAGGTTTGATAAGACTCCGTCCCTTTCTGATAGGCCTGGATACCACCCTGGACATTGGTATCGACCATTTTATCGACCAGGGTACGGACCTTGGTATTGAGCTTGGATGAGTCACCACGCATCAATGCCATGGCATCCTTGCTATTACCCTCACGTGCCAGTGCTGCTATTTTGTCAGAGATTTGCAAATACTCAGCCATGGACTTACTGTATTCATCAAACTGCTTTTTCTCTTCGGGGTCAGAAATCAGACGCGCATAAGCAGTTTCATTTTCCTTGAGGCCGGAAATCGCCTCTTTGGTACGACCTATATATTTTTCTACCTCTTCAGGATTTTCTGCCGAGACCAGTTGTGCCTCCTGAGAACGGATGCGCGATACTCTTTCCTTGATACCCATGGCCGCATTCACACTGGGCATCCAGTTGGTTCCCAGTTCATAGGCATTTTGATTGACCTTGGCAAGCATGGTAATGGAAAACACACCCAGGAAAATCGTCAGCAGTAATAACAGACCAAATCCAACAAACAACTTGGCTGAAATTTTTAAGTTATAAAACATCTTCATCACGGCTCCTTAAAAAAGGCCGACAATATGCAAATAAATGACACAGGTAGCTATGCAGGTAATTACCCCAAAATGGCCAGATAAACTCTATTTAAAACTCTTCCCAGTCATCAGTAGCCTTGACTGTTTCCTTCTCTTTGCTAACGGACTTTATCTGTGGGGCTTTGCGTATGGCACTTGTTGCCGCAGGTTTGCCGACTTGCCGGGCAACTGCCTTGGATGGCCTGGCTTGGGCAACCGGGGCAACATGTGCATGAGTCAGCTTGAAGACACTGACCACCTTGCTCAGATTGGCTGCCTGCTCCTGCAAGGCTCCGGCAGCAGCGGCGGCTTCTTCCACCAGCGCAGCATTCTGTTGCGTGACATGGTCCATTTGTATGATGGCAGTATTGATCTGGTCTATGCCTGAACTTTGCTCGGTACCCGCGGCAGTGATTTCACTGATGATATCGCTGACACGTCTTACGCTATCAACCACTTCCTGCATGGTGACGCCAGCCTGATCAACAAGGCGTGTACCCAGATCCACTTTTTCTACCGAGTCATTGATGAGTGTCTTGATCTCCTTGGCGGCACTGGCTGAACGCTGTGCCAGATTACGCACTTCAGAGGCGACCACGGCAAAACCGCGCCCCTGTTCACCTGCACGTGCCGCTTCAACGGCCGCATTCAGGGCAAGAATATTGGTCTGGAAAGCAATGCCATCAATAACGGCAATGATATCGACAATCTTTTTCGACGATTCGCTGATGGAACCCATGGTATCAACCACTTGCGACACCACGCTGCCTCCCTTTTGCGCCACGGCAGATGCAGAATGCGATAACTGATTCGCCTGGCGTGCGTTGTCGCTATTGTGTTTGACAGTAGAAGTCAGTTCTTCCATCGAGGAAGCGGTTTCTTCCAGAGAGCCTGCCTGGCTTTCGGTGCGTGCCGACAAATCCATATTGCCATTGGCAATTTCTGTCGAAGCCGTAGCGATCAGATCAGTACCAGTCCTGACTTCGCTGACGACAGACAAAAGACTGGCATTCATCTCCTTCAGGGCTTGCAGGAGTTCACCGGTTTCATCCGAGGTTTTGACTTCTATATTACTGGTCAGGTCACCTGAGGCCACTGTCTTGGCAACCCTGACAGCTTCTTGCAAGGGGCCAGCGACTACCTTGGCTATCCAGTATGCCAGCAACAGACCAAGTGCTATCGTGACGATAATCAGGCTGAGTATCAGGGTCCTGGAATTGGCGTAAATCTGTTCGCCAGTACGGTATTCAGCAACACCGCCATCAGCGTTGATCTTCACCATCTTGTCTGCCAGGGCCAGCAAGTCGGCATTCAGTTTTGAAGATTCGCCACGCAAGGTGGTACGTGCTTCTTCCATATTGCCGGCAGTGGCTTGTGCAGTCAGTTTTTTTGCTTCGACTACATACGCTTCCCATACCTTGCTGTAGTCTGCAAAAATCTTTTTTTCTTCTTCTGTGGTGATGAGCTTGAAATAGTCCTGCTCATATTTCTTGAGCTCTGCGACATAGTCATTCCAGCGTTTTTCATACTTCTTCAAATTGGCTTCATCGCCTGCCGACAAGACGACCTGCATTTCCTGGGTGCGCAGGCGCGAAATTCTTTCCTTGATACCCATGGCCGCATTCACGCTGGGCATCCAGTTGGTTCCCAGCTCGAGTGCCGTACCATTCACACGGGATAATTGAAAGACAGAAAAACCACCCAGAAAAGCTGTCAATATCAGCAACAAAACAAAGCCCACAAACAACTTGGCTGAAATCCTCAGGTTATAGAACAATTTCATGGTAAGTCCTTTATAGAAAAGAACAACAGAATTGCAGAGGCGGGAAATGAGAAGCTTATTTAGACTATATATGTAGTTTTAGATGGATTTGTTGCAGATTGCAAACTTCTTACTGGAAATTTGTAGTAATCCAGCAAAAGCCACACAAAAAAAAAGAAAGCTGACGAGCAGCTTTCTCAGGAGCAACGAAGCAAGAAAAGATCAAGGCAAAACAGTCACTACCTTGACAGTTGCGTCGACAGCCGAACGTTCTATATAGCCTATGCCAGTAGGGTTGGCAGCTACTGCTTTTTTCACTTCAGCATAGTTATGCATTTCTTTCGGTGCAGTACCCTTACCCGTAAAAACCAGTTTGGACCAGATAGTCTTGACTTCAGATAAATCCTTGTCAGCCACTTTTTTGTAGAACTCTGCACGAATCGGTGAATTTTCAGGCAAATCCACAGGAGTGAACATCGCCGATTTACCAAGGAAAAACTGGGATGCCTGGGCTGATGTCATCGCTGTTGCCGGGTTGGCTGTATTGACGACAACAACCAGCTCTGCAGCAGAGGCTATAGATGCGCTGGTCATGACAGTTGCGGCCAGCAATAAGTGTGTTAAATGCTTATTCATCGCGCGCCTCCATCAGAATACAAAATCAACTGCCGCCGCAAACACCGTGACCGGGCCTTTGAAACCAGGCTTGGCATTAATAAATACGCCTGGTCCATTTTCTGGTGACATCCTGTCGAGTTGCAGTTTTAATGCGGCTGATTTATGGAAGTCCCAACGTACACCTATGCTATTGCTGGTTTGTATAGGTGAAGCTGATGCCAGGCCATTTGCCCCCAGGGTATAAGGTAACAATGGGCCCGCATTGGGCAAGCCAGCAACAGTGCGTGGGCTATCCTGTGTTGCCGAAGCATGCACAAAATACGGCAGGAAGGCGCCCATGCGGTAACCAAACATGGTGTACCAGGATGTCGTGTCAGCTATAGACAGGCTGGCAGATTTACGTTTGCCATATTCTGCCTGCACAACCATGCTCTTCCAGTCCACACCGAGACCAACTGAAGTGAAAGATGCCTTGGTGTCGTTCACCGCGATGGCATTTGCAGCAGAGGCAAAACCAAACTTCGTCAGGCCGGATACCAGGGTGTTGAGGTTAGTGGAATTATCAACAGTGACATTTGCATCGACACGGCCAAAACGCAAAGTGAAAGGGCCATTTTCAGCAACGATATTGATACTCGATACCTTTTTGAATTTCGCTGTAAAGCCACCGCGGTTATCCGAGTCAGTCACACCATAGGCAACTTGTGCAGTCACGGCAGTATCACCAAGATTGGTCTGGTACAGTACGTCGGCACCGTCCAGGCTTTCCAGTGTGACCTGGGTGTACATTTCTACTGGTGGGCGCAACATGGTGTTGGCATAGCCAACATTGCGGTAATCAGAAATCATATACACAGGCAAACCGACGCGGCCCACGCGTATGTTCAGGTTGTCAGATACCTTGGCTTTGGCAAAGGCCCAGGCCAGTTCTGCACCAAAATTGTCCGTCACATTTTTACGCACCAGACCCTGACCAGTGAAAGACAACCAATCATTCATTTTTGCGGTGACCTGCAAACCCAGGTTGGAATCCACCCCGGTTTTTGCGCCACTGGTGACGCCAGCCAATTGATTGGGGCGGGCAAATTCTGCGTCAGAAGAATTGCTGCGCGTAAGTGCAGCAGTACCAAATCCGCTGATGGTGATATTGGATGTATCCTGGGCCCAGGCAGCCGATACGGCGGATGTCATAGCCAACAGTGTGATAAAAGGCTTCAATTTCATGCTATCTCCTTGAAAGTTTCCTCATTGTAAGTTTTATTTTTTGGGCAGAGTTAAGCTATTTCTTTAGAGAAACAACTCTATAAATTACATACTGACAACTCAACAGATAACAATAAAACACCGACTCTTTTAATGCCTACTGGGAGATGCTTGATGGAAACATAAATATTGGGCTGCCTTTTCAAATTAGTTGATGGGCAGACTTACAAAAAGGCATTTCACCATTTCTTGCACATTTCGTGGCGAAATGCAGACAGTTCCAGTGACACCAAAACAATAAAACTGCACCTCAAATGAACGAATGAACCAAAACAGTGCGCACTTTGCTGGTTCAGGTTTTTTGCAAAATTCATTAAATGAAATAAAAAAAACCTGAGTAAAAATACTCAGGTTTTTCATTTTTTCTGCTATTTCGTTTGCAATAAAAAAACAGGCTTTACATATTCTTGCAATCTGTTTTTTTGCCTTGCGTACGACATTCGGTAATCAATTTTCCTTGCTTGTTCCAGGCCTGGATTTTCCAGCTTTGCTGTTCACGTTCCATGGTCATGAAACCGACTTCATTGGAGTTGCTGAAGTAATCGAGTTTAGCTTCTGTGTAGGGCGTGGAATTTGCCGCCAGCGGCGTCGGCAAAGGAGTGTCCAGCGAAGAACCACCATTGCCAGCAACGAATTGCACAGGATGATCTGTGCTGAAAGTCAAAGTCTCGAACAAATGCACATGACCTGCCAGTGTCGCCTGCACTTTGGACGGAAACAATCGCGTGGTATTCAAGGTTTGCATGATGTCTTGCATGGCGAGATTGCCAGGGAAGATATTCAGTGGCCCGTCTTTTTTACGTTCAGCAGCAAAGGCCAGCACAGGATGATGGTCGATGAAGATATTAAAGTCTGCACTTTCTGCCAGCTTGTTGACGGCCTTGAACTGCTCCATATACAGCTGATAAGCAGCATCGGTTTTTGCGAGTGGTTTGATAGGCACTTTGGCTGAATCAAAGATAATCAGTTGCGCCTGCTCGCTGCCTACACGCCCCAGCGGTACGGCATAAGGGTCGCTATAGTCGCCACGCAGGTCATCTGATTCATCGACACAGTCACGTCCCCTCTTCAAAGGGCGCGGGTCCATCAGACGCCACCAGCCCTGTCCTGCGCGTACACAGGTTTCATGATTGCCGCGCACGACTACCCAGGGTGCGGCCTTCAGCAAAGCAGTGGCAGGGGAAAAGAAATCTGCCTGCCAGGTATCCCAGCCATAACCCCAGGGGCTGCCTGCGCATTCCTTATTCCCTTCGGGACAGGCATTTTCGCGATAGTGATAATCACCAACATGCACAACCAGATCAGGCTTGAAGCGCGCTGCCGTTTCCACCATTTCACGGAAAGCCCATTTCTCGCTGTCATTACAGGACTGGAAATAATTGTCTGCCACTTTCAAACGGCAACCGGTATCACCAATGACAATGATTTTTTGTGCGACAGGTTTTGGTATCGGTAAATCCCGTCCGCCTACACTGGCTGTCCTGGTCGCAGGCAGCAATGGCGCTTCACAAGTCAGCACAGGAAAATCGGAAGGCTTGCTGTCTTCCGGTTTGCTGGCTGTCTTGCGCAAAGGCAGGGTACTTGGTCCTGCCCTGTGGTTCATTGCGACCAGGTTGCCATCCTGCACAAGAGAAGGACAGATATTGTCTGTCGTCACAGCGCGGGCTATGGCCTGGCCATTTTCCCCAAGCACGACCCAGGCAGCCTGAATTTTTGCATCGTGTTGCGTAGGCAGGCTGCTACAGGCTGCCAGCAGACCGCTGATGGCAGCAAGAGCAAGCAGTCGTCGCCCTGGCAAGCTATGTGTGTGCATATTGTTCTCCATCCTTTATTTCAATCCCAATGTTTCGTAGGCCAGTCTCTTGAAGTCAAAAGAGAACGGGTGCCAGAAGCTCATCAATCTTTGTGTCATCAATACGCCAGCGATATTGTGGCGTGGTGATATCCACCAGTGCGTGCCAGCAATACCACCCCATTCAAATTCACCCACCGATGCCGGTGGGTCTATCGAAGAAGGCTTGAGTGTCACCGCACCACCTAGTCCAAAGCCCTTGCCCGGTACATCACCCACACCAGGGAAGGCAATGCCGGTACCAGCGGGCAAATGATTTTGCATCATCAGCTTGATCGTCTCGGGCCTGAGCAAGGTATCGCCATCAGGCATGAAACTGCGCATCAGTGAGAGCATGTCCTGCATGCTTGATACCAGGCCACCACCGCCGGACAGGCGTGCCACTGGCGTCGTGAAAGCGCCGGGATAAGGTGATTTGTCGAGCTTGCGCAAGCCACGCTGCAAGATATTTTGCGGGTCTGTACCGGCATAGTAAGACGCCAGCCTGTCCAGCTTATGTTCAGGCACGACAAAGCTGGTGTCATGCATGGCCAGGGGATTGAGTATGCGCAATTGCAGGAAGCGGTCAAAGCTCATGCCACTGACCACTTCGACCAGCCGCGCCAGTACATCAGTGGCGATAGAATATTCCCAGGCCTCACCAGGATGAAAACTCAGCGGCAACTCGGCCAGCACATCCATCATCTCGGCCAGGGTAGTAAACGCATTCATGACCCGCTTTTCATTGTAGGCCTTGTACATCACCGTGCCATGATCGAGCAGGCCATAACTGAGACCGGCTGTGTGACAGAGCAGATGTCTGATGGTGATCTTGCTGCGTGCTGGCTCGGTATCGTCAATGCGCGTCGCACCAGGTTTAAGCACCTGCATGTGCGCCAGTTGCAGCAGGAATTCTTCGACAGGCTGATCCAATTCCAGCTTGCCGTCTTCCATCAGCAGCAGTACCGCTACTGAAGTGATCAGCTTGGTATTCGAAAACACGCGGAACAAGTGGTCATCACGCATGGGCGTCTGGCTTTCGCGGTCGGCCCAGCCTGTGCAGTGCTGGTGCACCAGTTCGCGCCCGACCAGCACGGCGGTCGAGACACCGGACAGGATTTGCCTGTCCACATATTTTTGCATCGCTGCGTTAACTGCGCTGAAATCGTAAGTCATTGGCTAAATGTTGAAAGCAACAAAGCCTACATATTAGCGCAAGGACTTAGCTCAACATATATTGCCAGCTAAAGAACACCGTCAGCCCGACGATGATAGTCGTCAGTTGATGCCTGGTTACCGCGCACAGCAAGGCGGCCACGGTCGCTGCCACCAGTTGTGGATTGCGCCAGCTCAGTTCCAGTTCCTTGCCATGCGGCGACAAGATCATGGGGACGATGATGGCAGTCAGCACCGTCACCGGCACAAACTCCAGTGCCTTTTTGAGGTTACCGGAAAATGCCACGCGGTCACCAAGGATAAAAATCAGGGCCTTGACCAAAAAAGTGATGACGGCCATGCCCAGGATAGTCAAAGTGATATTCATGCCTGCTCCACTACGATTTGTTCTTCTTTATTGTCTTGTCTACTAAAGCGCGACACCAGCATGCCCGTCGCTACCCCAAAGGCAATCGCGACCAGCAAACCCAGCTTGTAGGGCAGATGCTGCAAGGCATAGGCAGTGCTGCCAGCGACGATGGCAGCCAGCAAATGGGGTCGCTTGAATAATTGCGGTACGACTATCGCAATAAAGGTTGCCACCATGGCAAAGTCCAGACCCAGGGTCTGCAACTGCGGAAATATCGCCCCGAACATCAGGCCTATCAGCGTCCAGGCTTGCCAGTTGACATACATGGATAAGCCGGAACCCAGGAAATACCAGTGCCCCAATGCATCCTGAGGATGCTGGCGGTAATAGCGGTCTACCACGGCAAAGGTTTCATCCGTCAGCAAAAACCCCAGCCCCCAGCGCCAGCGCCTTGGTAAATGACGTACATGTGGCATCAGGGCAGCCGCATACAGCATATGCCGTAAATTAACGATGAAAGTCGCCAGCCAGATCACCAGCATGCCAGTATGGCTGGCAATGAGGCCAGTCGCAATGAACTGGCTGGACCCGGCAAACACCGCCAGCGACATCAACTGCCCCTGCCAGGCTTGCATTTGTGCGGTGGCGACCAGTGTGCCAAAGATCATGCCGAAAGGGGCTGCACCGATCAACATGGGGACGGTGTCGCGAATGCCGGCGGTGAAGTGGCTTAGTTTTGTAGGGCTAGGCATGGGAATGATTCCATATTGCGGATGGCGATTGAATGGGATCTTGCCTGTTAATTGGGGAATGGGCTTGTACGTTCTTGCGGTTTGGGGGCGTTATTTAAAAAAAGAAATTTACTTACGTGCCTCACCTGGCTGAAAGTAAATTAAATGATTCTAAATGCTGGTTACGTCATTCCAGCGTGATTTTGGCTGGAATCCACCGGGCTGGCGCTCCAGAGGCGTTCTTAGCATGCCGCGCAATCCATTAAATACAAAATCGTAGACTTAAGGGATTAGATTTTCAAATACCCGCACACGTCATTTGAGATTGCAGGCCGGGGGTAGCCCGGCGGCTACTCCCTTTTCTTGTCGTCGCCAAGAAAAGGAAGCAAAAGAAGGCGACCCAGGCATAGCCGCCCCTAAAGGGGTTCCCGTTTGTGCAGTACAAAAAATGGGAAGATCCGAAACTCGCCTGCGGCTCAGACAGCGGCTCTTCTTAATCCATTTTCTGTACTGCACAAACGGCGGCTACACATGGGAACTGCGAAAAGTCAAAATCAACAGCAACGTCAATACAACCCATATTCACATGATTACAAGAATGCTTATCTAAAGATAATCCATTCAAACCCGCCATCTCCCCGGCGCCACCCCAAACGCCTTCTTAAAATGCCGTGTGAAATGACTCTGGTCCGCAAAGCCTGTCATCGTCGCAATCTCGGTCACAGACAGATTCTGGCGCAGCAGACTCTGGGCACGGTTCAGCCTCAGTTGATTGCGCCATGCATGTGGCGGCATACCTGTCGTGCGGGAGAATAGACGCGCAGCGTAGAAGCTCGACAGGCCTACCTCTTGCGCCAGTTCAGTCAGGCTGATGGCGGCGCTGAGGTCTGCACTGAGTCTCGATTTCATCATTTCTACCCTGACCGCATCAGGCAAGATACTTTGTATGGCCGGACGGCTGCGGGCATAACGTGACAGCATCAGGGCAAAGCCTGCGGTCAGGGCGTTTTCGGCAGCGAGCGGATCACTGCCCGCTTCCAGCAGGCGATGTGCAAAGGCTAGTTGTGCAGAGACTTCGGCATCCTCGATTACTCCATCAGGTAACCAGGGGATACCGACAGCGCTGCCTGCCATGTCGCTGGCTAGTTGCTGCATCCAGTCTACTGAGGGGTAAAAGGCGCGATAGGCCCAGCCATGCTCGGTTGCCCTTTCACCCGTATGCACTTCGCCGGGATTAATGGCAGCGATGCAGCCAACCGAGGCCAGGCAACGGCTGCCGCGATATCGGTAAGTTTGCGCGCCAGACTGTATGACGGGGATGGAAAAGCCTTCGTGCCAGTGCGGGGCAAACTCTTGGGCAAAGTATTCAGCCGTCAGCAACTCAGCGTCTGGCAGCAGCGGGCTGCGCCAGAAATGGGCGTCGTCACGGAAGGTGGCTGGCTTGTCCATGTGCTAGAAAATACGGTAAATCCTTTGATTATTGAGGATTATTCTATACCCAAGCAAGAATATTGACGCGCATCAGCGCCATTTCTGCTGATATATGATACATTTTGCATGCTAATTTATTTAACATTTGCCACTTCGTATTTATACCCGCCCTATGAAAAAATTCTCTCTTCTATTCCTTGCCTGTCTTAGCGCCTGTGGCGGAGGTTCATCTTCTTCTAACACTGCGGCAACTCCAGTTGTCTCCGAACTTGAAGGAACATGGGTCTACTCCACAGGGAGCCATACCACTGGAACTGCCTGCGGCTTAGACCTTCGTGGCGGGTATGAGGCACGTACAACTTTTACTTTCTCAGGTAACACAATCACAGGCAAGAAGGAAGCTTGCGCCATCCTTACCGGTAACACTGGAGGCTTCATTCAAAATGACAGCATGACGGGGACTTTCAAAACGGGCGACATTTATTTGACTTCTGGTACTGAATCCTACAAAACGCTGGATATCACTTCCGGTGGTTCTACTCAATACACGGGCTATGCTTTGCTGGGCAACAAGTTTAAATTGCCTTTACCCAACCCTAATACCGGCGCAGATGGCAGCACGCCTGCCAAGAGGA
Source organism: Undibacterium pigrum (assembly GCF_003201815.1). Lineage (GTDB taxonomy): Bacteria > Pseudomonadota > Gammaproteobacteria > Burkholderiales > Burkholderiaceae_D > Undibacterium > Undibacterium pigrum. Next base: position 552,523 of record NZ_QJKB01000002.1, on the reverse strand, counting down.
TAAATACAGCCGCATCTGTATTTACACCTGGAGTAGGCCTGGTAGACCAGCCCGTTTTTGTCAAGCAATAAAGCAAAAACAGGCTTCTGACTGCATCGAAAACTGGTTTGCAGGCTTAAAGCAGAGTGCAGCTTCTATCAAGCATTTACGCCCTGTTTGCTACACATTCCCGTTAGCCGCACAGAAGAGAAACATCAGCATGGATGTTTCTCTTCTTCCTTCTGCCTATATGGCCAGCCTCTAAAGCTAAGTTTGCATCACTTGCCTTGACAAGCAGGTGCCAAATAGCGCACCCACAAAATTTTGTGCGCAGGCAATGCTGTTGATGCTGGAAAACAACGCATAGCCATCACATGAAAAATTTAAACGATTTCTTCCAATTTGATATCGGGCGAACAAATTTCATCTTGTACTAAATGACAGATAGATTTTGAAATTGTGCGCTGCCGCCACTTATAATGTCAGGCGTATGTCCGCCATGTTGTTGTCGTGATGTACAGCAACAGGCTTACTCCCTACTCTAGAATCTTGAATACCGGATGGAAAAATCAAAGTGACTTCTGCTGATGCGCCCATAGTACCCAGGCTGGAACTGAACAACATCTGCAAACGCTATCCAGCGGTGGTCGCCAATGATGGTGTCAATCTGCAGGTGGCGCCCGGTGAAATCCATGCAGTGCTGGGTGAAAATGGTGCGGGCAAATCAACGCTGATGAAAATCATCTTTGGTGCCGTCAAGCCAGATTCAGGCACGGTGCGGTGGAATGGCCAGGAAGTCAGAGTAGCGACACCACAGGATGCACGCAAACTGGGCATCGCCATGGTGTTCCAGCATTTCTCTTTGTTTGATACCCTGACCGTGGCCGAGAATATTGCCCTGGGTCTGGACCAGAATGTGAATATGCTGGAGCTGGCTGAGCAAATCGCCCAGACTGGTGAAAACTATGGCCTGGAACTGGAACCACACCGCCATGTGCACACCTTGTCAGTCGGTGAAAGGCAGCGCGTGGAAATCGTGCGCGCCCTGCTGACCAAACCGCAATTGCTGATCCTTGATGAGCCAACCTCGGTACTGACGCCGCAAGCAGTACAAAAACTGTTTGTCACCCTGCGCAAGATTGCCGCTGAGGGTTGCAGCATCCTGTATATCAGCCACAAACTCGATGAAATACGTGAACTCTGCCACAGCGCCACCGTCATGCGTGCGGGCAAAGTCACCGGGCATTGTGACCCGGCGCAGGAAACTGCTGCCAGCCTGTCGCGCATGATGATAGGTGAAGACTTGCCACCATCTGCCCATACCGAGCCAGTGACCCTGGGTGAATCGCGTTTGCGCATACATCAATTGAGTCTGCCCAAGGCCCATGCCTTTGCTACGGCGCTCGAAGACATACAGCTGGAATTATTTGGTGGTGAAATTGTTGGCATCGCTGGTGTATCCGGCAATGGCCAGCAAGAATTGCTGGCGGCCCTGTCTGGTGAAGACAGGCGTGCATCGCCGCAGATGATAGAGCTCAAAGGCAAGCCAGTAGGCAACCGTGGCCCTGAGAGCAGGCGCAAGCTGGGCCAGAGCCTGGTGCCGGAAGAGCGCCTGGGCCGTGGCGCAGTGCCAGAAATGAGCCTGACTGCCAATATGCTGTTGTCGCATCAGCATGCGCCTTTCGTCAACAGGGGCATGATCAATTTTCGTCATACGATACAGGCGGCAGCAGATATCATCGCCCGCTTCCGCGTCAAGGCTGGCGGGCCTGCGGCACTGGCGCGCAGCCTGTCGGGTGGCAATCTGCAAAAATTTATCGTGGGTCGTGAAATCACGCGCCTGCCGGAAGTTTTCATCGTCGCCCAGCCGACCTGGGGCGTGGATGTGGGAGCGGCAGCGCAAATCCATGATGAGATACGCAAGCTCAAGCAGGCTGGTTGTGCGGTGCTGGTTATCTCGGAAGAACTGGATGAATTATTTGAATTATGTGACCGCATGCATGTGATCGCCAAGGGCCGCTTGTCGCCATCAATAGCAACTGCCAGCGCGACCAGAGAAAAGATAGGATTGTGGATGAGTGGTTTGTGGGAAGAATGGACAACGGCAGAAACCGTGTCACTCGGTAAAACCGGTAGCAACGGTAGCCGCAAAAAGAAACCATACAGCAACGAGCGGGGTGAGCATGCTTAAGCTGGAATTGCGTGCCGCCAGCTCGCGCAGCATGGCCTATCTTTCTCCTGTACTGGCTTTATTGCTGACCATCTTTTTCGGTGCCCTGTTATTCATGGCACTGGGCAAAAACCCCTGGACTGGCTTGCAGGTATTTTTGATAGAACCGATACGCAACAAGGCAGCCATCGCCGAACTGCTATTGAAGACCACGCCGCTGGTCTTGTGTGCGCTGGGGCTGTCAGTCTGTTACCGCGCCAATGTCTGGAACATCGGTGCCGAGGGGCAGTTGATCGCCGGTGGTCTGGCCGCTGGCAGCACCATACTATTTTTTGATACTGGCACGCCAGGCCTGTCGGGCGGCATGGTCTTGCTGCTGGCAACTTGCGCTGGGGTAGTTGGTGGCAGCTTGTGGGCATCCATCACCGCCTTATTGCGTGACCGCTTCAATGCCAATGAAATTCTGGTATCGCTGATGCTGACCTATATCGCGCAATTGCTGCTGATGTATGCCGTCAATGGCCCACTGAAAGACCCGCATGGCATGAACTTCCCGCAGTCCAAGGTATTTTCCAGTGATTATCTGTTGCCACACCTGTTCTCCGGCAGCCGCCTGCATATAGGTTTTATCGTCATGCTGCTTGCCAGTGGTTTGATGGCAGTGTATGTGTATCGCAGCTTTGCTGGTTACCGCCTGACGGTAGGTGGGCTCGCACCGCTGGCAGCGCGTTATGCGGGCTTCTCCAGCCGCCGCGCCTTGTGGACATCCTTACTGATATCTGGCGGTTTCGCTGGCATGGCGGGTGCATTCGAAGTGGCCGGGCCGATAGGCCAGGTCTTGCCGTCCATCTCGCCGGGTTATGGTTTTGCTGCCATCATTGTGGCCTTCATAGGTCGTCTGAATCCCATAGGCACCATCTTTGGTGGCCTGGTGCTGTCGCTGTTTTATCTCGGTGGTGAGATGGCGCAATCGCGCCTGGGCCTGCCTTCTGCCATCACTGGCCTGTTCCAGGGCATGCTGCTGTTTTTGCTGCTGGCTTGCGACACCCTGATCAATTACCGCCTGCGTTGGCAGAAATAAGCGACCATGGAAAATTTTGCTGCACTTATCGCCGCCTCCATCAATTCCGGCACACCGCTACTGATCGCGGCGCTCGGCCTGCTGATCAATGAACGTGCAGGCGTGCTCAATCTTGGTGCCGAAGGCATGATGCTGGTGGCTGCCATCACTGGTTTTGCCGTGGCCCATCAGACCCACATGCCTTGGCTGGGTTTTGTCGCTGGTGCAATTGCTGGCATGTTGATGGCGACCCTGTTTGCCTGGCTGGCACTGGTGCTGGTGACCAACCAGGTGGCAACTGGCCTGGCCTTGTCCATCTTTGGTGCTGGCCTGTCGGCCTTCATAGGGCAGTCGTTCGTGGGCCAGTCCCTGCCTGCCGGGCGGCATGGCATCCCGTTTTTATCAGACATCCCCTTCCTTGGCAAAGCCTTGTTTGACCAGCATATGGCCGTGTATTTTGGTCTCTTGCTATGCGGCGGCATCATCTGGTTCCTGTACCGCAGCCGCGCTGGCCTGGTCTTGAGATCAGTGGGTGAATCGCCAGAATCTGCCCATGCCCTTGGTTACCCTGTACGCAAGATACGCTATATGGCGCTGCTGTTTAGCGGTGCCTGCTGCGGTATCGCAGGCGCTTATCTGTCTGTCGTGTACACACCGATGTGGGTGGAAGGTCTGGTTGCAGGGCGTGGCTGGATCGCATTGGCGCTGACGACCTTTGCCACCTGGCGTCCGGCACGGGTCTTGCTGGGTGCTTTACTGTTTGGCAGCGTGACGATTTTGCAGTTCCATTTCCAGGCGATAGGCATAGCCCTTCCATCGGAAATTTTATCCATGCTGCCGTATCTGGCGACGATTATCGTGCTGGTACTGATCTCGCGTAACCCTGACTGGATACGCCTGAACATGCCAGCCTCACTGGGCAAGCCTTTCCGCCCGGGGTCTGCTTAAGTATCTATCAATGTCATTTGCTGTGCGTTTTTTTGATTACAACTGAAAATCAAACCAAGGAAGCTATCCATGAAAATCTCTCGCAGAAAAACCCTGGCAGCCGCGCTGTCCCTGGCTATTGTCGGTCTTGCTGGCTGTGGCCAGAAAGAAGAAAGCAAATCCGCCAGCGCCAGTGCGGCAACGCCTGCGCCAGCCAGCAGCGCTGCAGCGCCAGCCGCAGCCGAGCCTTTGAAAGTCGGCTTCATCTATGTAGGCCCGGTAGGTGATGCAGGCTGGACTTATGCTCACGATGCGGGCCGCAAGGCAGTGGAAGCCAAGTTTGGCGATAAGGTAAAAACTACTTTTGTCGAAAACGTACCAGAAAGTGCAGCAGATGCAGAACGCGTGATCCGCGACCTCGCCAATCAGGGTAACAAAGTCATCTTTGGCACCACCTTTGGTTACATGGAAGCCATGCTCAAAGTCGCCAAGGATTTTCCTGATGTGAAGTTTGAACATGCAACAGGCTACAAAACTGCCGACAACCTGGCGCAATATGATGTGCGCACTTATGAAGGCGCTTACCTCGCTGGCGTAGCAGCAGGCAAGCTGAGCAAGTCTGGCAAGCTGGGCGTGGTTGGTTCCATCCCTATCCCTGAAGTGCTGCGCAATATCAACTCCTTCACGCTGGGCGCGCGCTCTGTGAACCCGAAAGCGACGACGAAGGTAGTCTGGGTCAATAAATGGTTTGACCCGGGCAAGGAACGCGAAGCTGCCACTACCCTGATAGGCCAGGGTGTGGACGTGCTCATGCAAAACACTGACTCTGCCGCTGTCGTGCAAACCGCCGAAGAAAAAGGCGTCTACGCCTTTGGCTGGGACAGTGACATGAGCAAGTTCGGCGCCAAAGCCCATCTTGCTGCATCCGTGATTGACTGGGGCGTGTACTACACCAAGCGCGTCGATGAAGTACTCAACAAAACATGGAAATCAGAAACCACCTGGTGGGGCCTGAAAGAAAACATGATAGACCTGAAAGCCTTCAACAGCAGCCTGTCAGACGAAGTCAAAAAACTCATCGCCGACAAACGCCAGGGCGTCATCGACGGCACAGGCCCAATCTGGAAAGGCCCTATCAAGGACAATACTGGCAAGGAAGTTTTGGGCAAGGATGCCGTGGCGGATGACAAGTTCCTGCATGACATCAAGTTTTATGTGGAAGGCGTAGAAGGTAAAGTGCCGGGTTAATTCAAGGAAAACCTACCTGCCATACGCAGGCGAGCGGCATGCCGCTCGAATTCCTTGCTACACATCAGAAAAAAGCTGTAGATTCTGTGCTTTCAGAGAATACGGCCCGATTGAACCGGGTCGTATTTTCGGGATATTAGAGAGTGCACATTTTTATGACATTGCCATTGTTGATTATCCGCCGCGCCCACCCGCAAGAAGCTCAGGCATTGACGCTGATAGCGCGTCAATCCAAAGCTCATTGGAAATATCCTGCGTCCGCGCTACAGGCATGGGAGGCGCAATTAACTATCACCTCAGAACACATTGAGGAAAATTCGGTCTGGCTTGCAGAACATGAGCAGGCAATTTTAGGTTTTTATCATCTAAGCTCTGCGGACACTCAGTGCGATCTGGCTGATCTATTTGTATTACCAGAGGCAATGGGACAAGGAATAGGCCGTAGTCTGTTGCAACACGCTATGGAGAACGCAAGTGACCTGGGTCAGCGAAAAATGACCATAGATGCTGATCCCTACGCAGAGAAATTCTACCTGTCCATGGGAGCTGTCAGAGTGGGCGAACTTACTGCTCCCATAGAAGGTGATCCGGAGCGCGTGCGACCCCAGCTCATCCTGTTGCTGGACAACTTGATGAATGCCGAATAGATCCGCAGGTTTGTTTTGAAACCTGCGTACCATCTGTAGCGAGCATGCACGGCAAGATCGTCAACAGGTTCTTACACCATCACCTTGGCCGAAGCCTCCGCCACTATCCTTCGTAACCACTGCACTTCCGCCGCCGCATGCGCCCTTTCATGCCAGAGCATGAAGAACTTCATCTTGGGTACGGTAATCGGCATGGGCAAGACTTCTATAGGCCAGTCTCTGGCGCATTGCACGGCGAAGCTGCGGCTGGTGGTGAAGATGAGGTCGGTTCTTGAGAGTACGTAAGGGACCATGCCAAAGTAAGGGATAGTCATCTGTATTTTACGTTTCAGGCCCTGCTCTGCGAGTGCGGTGTCGATGATGCTGCGGTGACCCATCATGTAAGGCGTGGGGGCCAGGTGAGCCATTTCCAGATAGTATTTGATCGACAAGCCCTTGCTAACTACCGGGTGTTTGCGATTCACCATGCACACTACTTCATCTTCAAACAATTGTGCCAGATGCAGGTGCGGTGGCAGGTCAGGCCAGTTACCGATGACGCAATCCAGTTCGCCACTCTCCAGGCCAGCAGCATAATCAAAACCAGCATTCAGGGCATGTACGGTCAGGCCAGCATTGGGTGCCTGCTCGCGCAGTTTTTCTATGATGAGTGGGATCAGCAGGGCGCTCAGGTAATCCGGTGCGCCGAGGTGGAAAATGCGCTGGGTTGAGGCAGGCATGAAAGCCGGTGCCGGGCTGGCTATACTTTCCAGTACATTCAATCCCTGGCGTGCCAGCAATAATAATTCTTCACCGCGCTCAGTCGCTGTCATGCCGTTCTTACCGCGTACCAGGATGGCGTCCCCTGTGATTTCACGCAGGCGTTTCAGCATATTGCTGATGGCGGGTTGCGATTGCCCCAGCTTCATGGCGGTGCGGGTAACGCTGCGCTCGGTCAGCAGGGTATGCAGCACGCGCAAGAGATTGGTGTCGAGTTGATCCATCAAACGCTGGCTCATGCTGTGGCCCCAGGCAATGAAAGAGGCAATACATCACCATCAACAAATACCAGCATCTGGCCAGATGCACACTGGGTCCAGCTTTCATTGGTGGTCAGGGGTTCAGTGACGATGATGGCAACCTTGTCGGCGGGCGTGGTCAATTGAGAAAAATCCACGGCCACGTCTTCATCCGTCAAGGCGGCGGTAGTGAAGGGATGCTGACGCACGATGTAGTAGAGCTTGGTCGAGCAGTGGGTGAACAAGGCTTCGCCATTCGAGAGCATCATATTGAAGGTGCCATAGCTGGCGATTTCTGCCGTAATTTCATGCATGAACTGGGCCAGTTGTTGTACGGATGGTAATTGCTCACCAAAATGACGGCGCATGCGTTGCAGCAGATAGCAAAATGCTCTTTCACTGTCAGTATTGCCAACTGGCTGGAAACTGCCATCCAGCACGGGCGCAAATTCTTTCAAATCGCCGTTATGGGCAAATACCCAGTAACGGCCCCAGCATTCACGCACAAAGGGGTGACAGTTTTCCAGGCTGACCTGGCCCTGGGTAGCCTTGCGTATATGGGCAATGACATTCCTGGATTTGATGGGATAGCGCTTGATGAGCTCAGCCACTGGCGAATCAACCGCCGACTGGTGATCAACAAACAGGCGTACGCCGCTGCCTTCAAAGAAAGCGATGCCCCAGCCGTCCTTGTGCTCGTCCGTCAAACCGCCGCGTGTTGCAAACCCGGTAAAACTGAAGACTATATCAGTTGGGGTATTGCAGTTCATTCCTAGTAATTGACACATGATGCATATAGTGAAAACAGTTTGACCATACCTTAACATAGGCAAACCCGCTTATTATTCCCATCTTTATAAGATTTTTTAGTTTGCTTATGTTATTTGCTGTCAGATTTACCGACAAAACAACGATGCGCCACGTCCGCACTGAATATATGGCTGCCCACATAGCCTGGCTGGCAGCGCGTCAGGCACAGATCAAAGTGGCGGGATCACTGCGCCATGATGCCAGTGAACACCCCATAGGTGCTTTATGGATCATTGAAGCCGAAACCAAGGAAGAAGTGGAAAGCCTGTGGCAAACCGACCCTTTCTGGGTCCACGGCATGCGCGAAAGCGTAGAAATTTTGCAATGGTCCAAGGCTTTTCCAGAGACAATGGTGGGAATCTGAGCCTGAATTAAAGGTCTGACAACATGCCTGTGGTAAATGTTTTACATTTTGACCGTAGACTAAGCCTGTATTGAGGCAGATAATATTTCGCACAAGACCTGATTACGGGTGAATAAAGGATAATCATGCAAAGCTTCAGCACTGACGCCTTGTTACTGGCAGTACCTGAATTAAAAGATGTTGCGCCCAAACACTACCCTGACCTGGTGTTGCTGGCAGCGCAGAAAACATTCAAGACACGCAAGCCTTTCTGGCGTGAATTTATGTCTGGCCTGACAATATTTGCAGCTGTTTATCTGTCCAACCGCATCGCTGCACCGGATTCGATATGGATCAGTTGTGTGCTGACTGCTGGCCTGGCCCTGGTTTCCATGTTTGCGATAGACCTGGTGTACTTCCGCAAATTAAAGCCAGCGATCATAGACAGGCTTGCCAAGATCAAGCTAGGCGTAAAAGAGTAAATGCGGAATAACTCCGGAATTAATCCGGCTTTGGCCTGAGGTTTCAAGCCTCAGGCTCAGAGTTTCAGGCTTAGCGTTTCAGGCTTTGATGGCAAACACTTTTTGAAACTCACGTTTGCCCTTGGCGGTCAGTGCCAGCGCCCGACTATCAAGGTCACGCTCCAGCCAGGAACGGTTGATCAGCAAATTCAATAAAGCCGCCCCCAAAGCGCCACCCAGATGCGGTGTGCGCTCACTCCAGTCCAGACATGAGCAGGCAAAACGCCGCCTGGCCTTGCGGGTAGTGGCAATATCCAGACCCAGTTCTTCCAATGCCTTGCTGCCGACGCTTGTCAATTCATAGGCTGTTTCTTCACCGTCCACAGGCCTGATCCAGGCTTGCTGCATAAGATAATCATGCACACCCACTGCCACTTCACCGGCCATATGGTCATAGCAGGTACGCGCCTTGCGCAGGCGGTCTGGGGTATTGGGTACAAAGCGTGATTTGGGTAAACCGGCAATCAACAAGAGGGATTCAAGCGCAATCGCGACTTCATTGCTGGCGAGTTGGTAATAGCGGTGCTTGCCCTGCGCCACCACATTTACCAGATGTTGCTCCAGCAGTTTGCTCAAGTGCACGCTGGCAGTGGAGGGGCTGACCTCGGCCACGACAGCCAGCTCGGTACTGGTGCGGGCGCGCCCGTCCATCAGGCTGCACAGCATGCGGGCGCGAGCTGGCTCGGCGATGGCACCTGCCAGCTTGGCTAACTGGGTGTCGGCGTATTCTATATGGGTGGAGTTTTCTGCATTCATAGTTTGATGGTAGACGAATTGTTCAATGCAAACAAGTCCTATACTGCATTTCACTACTTAGCCACCAAACTTAGCATAAGCCTGCCATGACACAGAAAATCTCTATCCTGAATGCCCCTTGCCATCCACACCCTTATCCTTACTACGCCAGCTTGCGTGCAGGACCAGCACTGGTTTTTGATGCCGAACTCAAATGCTGGATAGCCAGCCGCGCCGCAGTCGTGGAACAAGTGCTGGAATCCCCCGCTTGCACCGTCAGGCCAGTGGCAGAACCAGTACCGCGCAATATTGTGAGCGGCCCGGCGGGAGAAATTTTTTCACACCTGATACGCATGAATGAAGGCCCGAAGCACGCCCTGCCCAGGCAAGTAATACAAGGTTCACTAAGCAAGCCGGACTTGTCTGGCATCGCTGCATATACACAGCAGCACGCCACTCAACTTGCGAGCAAATATGATGTAAACACTGGCAACGGGCTGACACAATATCTGTTATCCCTGCCTGTTCATGTCATGGGCAGTGTATTGGGATTTGAAGAAGATGCTCTACCCGCCCTGGCAAACTGGATGGCAGATTTCGTACGCTGCCTTTCCCCCTTGAGTACAACGGAACAAATTGCTACTGCACATATGGCAGCCAAGGCTTTGCAAAATAGCTTCCGCCAACTGCTGCAAGACAGCCAGGCAAAACCGCATGGATTTTTGGCAGGCTTGCAAAACGAAGCTGAGCTATGTGGCTGGCAGCATGTTGATGGCATCTTGTCCAACCTCATAGGCTTGCTGTCGCAAACTTATGAAGCCACTGCTGGCCTGGCAGGCAATAGCCTCGTTGCCTTGCAAACTCATTCCACTTTGCTGCAAGACTTACGCGCAGAGACTGCTGCCCTTCCACAAAAATTAAGCCAGTTCGTAGCCGAAGTAGCACGCTATGATGCATCAGTACAAAACACCAGACGCTTCGTCAACCAGCATTGCGAAATTGCTGGTCAATCCCTGCAAGCTGGCGATGTCATCGTCGTCCTGCTGGCGGCCGCCAATCGTGATGCTGCGGCCAATGTTGATCCGGACATACTGCAACTGAACAGGCCAGACAGAAAAGTGTTCACCTTTGGACATGGTCGGCACGCCTGCCCTGGCCAGGACATTGCAGAGCGCATCACAGCCACTTGTCTTTCCCATCTGCTGAGCGCCCCCACATTTGATTTTGCTGCACTACGCTGGACTTACAGAGCTTCGCTGAATGGCCGCATCCCGGTATTTACTCACAATAGACAAAACAAGGAGAACACATGATAGCCGTGATTTTTGAAGTCATACCCCATGCAGAAAACAAGCAGGAATACCTGGATATCGCAGCAGGGCTTGCGCCTTTGCTCAGGGAGATGGATGGTTTTATTTCCATAGAACGTTTTCAAAGCCTGATTAATCCGGCGAAGATTTTGTCCCTGTCATTCTGGCGTGATGAAGCTGCAGTCGCCAACTGGCGCAATACCGAAGAGCACAGGGCGGCGCAATCGCAGGGACGCGGCCATGTCTTTGCGGGCTATCGTTTGCGCATCGCATCTGTCGTGCGTGACTATGGTTTGCTGGAGCGTGAACAGGCACCGGCAGACAGCCGCCAGGTGCATGGCTAATTACCTCATCCAGGAACTCACAATGTCAGCACTTGATCTTTACCTGAAAAAACACTACCTCAACAAAGCACAGTTTGCCGCGGCCTGCCTATGCACAGAAGCAGATATTGATGGACTGATACAGGCACAGTTACTGGCTGCACCGTCCTACGTAGTCACAGATAATGCAAAAATCCTGTCTGCTGTTTTTGGTGAAATGGACGCCGACAATACCAGTGCTGGTGCTTATTTTCATCCGGCCAATGTCGTCTGGCATACGCTGGCATTACAGCTTATCGACCAGCATGGGAGGGATGCTGCACCAGCTATCCTGAAAGAAAATTTCATCAGGGATTTTATTGCGGCGCTGACGGACATGCATCACAGCACATGGCGTCTGGATGATTGTTTTACTGGCGACAACCAGACTGTAGTTTCTGGCCTGATGCAACGTGCAGAATTTTCATGGCAACACTTTTTGCTGGGTACTTTTGGTCTTTGTGTTGCCCACCCTGTCTCTGTCTCAGCGATAGTGCGCAAAGAGATTTTGCAGGAAAAACTTTCCCATCTTACTGAGAATGGCAGCAAGGAAAACTTCACTTCTGCCGAGGCAAAAGAATTACTCCCAATAGTCGATGCCTTTGCAGAAGCTGCGATGTGGTTTTCACCAGCAGAATATACACGCTCCAGCCGCAAACGTCTGGTAGATGATTTGCGGCCACGCCTGCTAGCAGCAATCGCATTGACGGCCATATAAATAGCAAGGGTAGTTTTCTTCAATACAGCTCCAGTGTGCTCACGTATAAATCTGTCTGCCGACTCACTTATACGGGACACGTTTATGCTCAATCTCTATCTCTCCATGGCCGCCTTCGCACTGGCCGCATCCATTTCACCCGGCCCGGTTAACATTGTGGCTTTGCGTTCAGGCACGCAATATGGTTTTCGCGCCAGCCTGGCCCATGTCAGTGGCGCGACCATAGGGTTTACGGTTTTGTTATTCCTGACTGGACTAGGCCTGCATGAGCTCTTGATCATCATGCCCGCGCTGACGCAAGTCATACAATGGGCAGGCGTCGCTTTCTTGTTGTTTCTGGCTTATAAACTGGCTATCGACAATGGGCGACTGGATGTCGATGAAAATGGCAAGGGGCCTTCTGCCTGGTATGGCGCACTCATGCAATGGCTTAATCCCAAAGCCTGGCTGGCGTCCATCGCAGGCATGGGTGCCTATGCAGCAAATGGCGATACCAGCATGGTCTGGCATTTCACCATTATCTATTTCTTCATTTGCTATGCATCGATAGCCGCCTGGGCTTATGCGGGAACTGCCTTGCGCCAGCTCTTCAAGAAGCCTGCACTGATGCGTGCCTTTAACCGCAGCCTGGCTGTGATGCTTTTGATTAGTGCGGTGTATCTGGTGCTGAGTTGATAGTGTGATTTTTATGCCTGATACTGGCCCGGCGTTGCTGCCAGCAGGCGTTTGAATACACGCTGGAAATGTGCCTGGTCAGCAAAGCCTGCCTCCAGTGCCGCGTCGGCTATGGAGGCACCTTGCCGCAATTTTTCTTGCGCATATTGCACGCGGCGGTTGATGAGATAAGCATGCGGCGTCATATCATATTGTTTCCTGAAGGCGCGAAATAAATAGGAAGCAGACAAACCTGCGTGGGCAGAAATATCATCCAGACTCAGATCTTGCGTACAGTGCTCGTGGATAAAATCAGCCGCCAGTTTCAGCCTGGCATTTTCCAGATGCAGTTCTGCCGGAGCAGATTGCAAGTGCTTGTGCACTTCAGAAAAATACTGGATCACACTACCCTGTTTGCTAAGCAGTTCAGTTTCTGTATCTGTCAGGCTTTGATATAAAGCTAGCAGACCTTCATACAGGAAAACATTGTCAGACACCGGGCTGGTGTAGGCCTGAAATTCTGGATTTTTTTGTTGCCCCAGTTCAGTCTGCAAAGCTGCCAACCAGCTGGCATCAACGTACAGCATGCAAAAAGCCCATGGTAAATCATCGTCGGGACTGCAGATATGCACCTGCCCCGGATTGATGATCACCAGCTCGCCTGCATGTACATGATGCTGCTTACCCGCCATGACAAAATTGCTGGCCCCAGCAGTAATAGCACCTATGCAAAAAGTTTCGTGTGCATGTTTGTCATAACTGTCTGAACGGCCTTCTGCCAGATAACGCGCCTCGATAAATGGCAGCCTGTCATCACGCCAGAAGCGCGGGACAGTGTCTGCCAAAGTTTTGAGTCGCGCCATGTCTGATGCCGCTATTTGCCGATACAAAAGCGCGAGAAAATCACACCCAGCAAATCATCAGATGTAAATTCACCCGTGATGCTGTTGAGGCGGTCTTGTGTCAGGCGCAGTTCTTCTGCAAACAAATCCAGCGACTGGTCATTTTGTGCTGCATATTCAGCAGCGTTCTGCAGATGCTCATGCGCATGCTTGAGAGCGATCAAATGACGTTCACGGGCCAGGTACAGTGATTCACCGGTTTGCTCCCAACCGGCAATGCGCAGTAATTCCTTGCGCAGCAGATCTATGCCTACATGTTCATGCGCGGACAAATAAATATGCGTCGCATCTGACATTTCATCGACGCTGGCATGATGGCCGGATAAATCTATCTTGTTCCAGATGCGTATGACCGGCACACCATCGGGGAAACGGGCGACGATGGCTTCATCGGCACGTGTAGGGCCGCGACTCGCGTCGAGCAAATGCAAAATCACGTCGGCCTTGTCCACTTCTGCCCAAGTGCGCTCTATGCCTATGCGCTCTACTGTATCTATCGCATTGGCGACCTGGCCTTCTTCGGGTTCATCATGATCGTGACGTATGCCAGCAGTGTCGATGATGTTGAGGGGTATGCCTTCTATATGAATGGTCTCGGTCACCTTGTCACGGGTCGTACCAGCGATAGGTGTGACGATGGCGACATCATCACCCGCCAGTACATTCAGCAACGATGATTTGCCGACGTTAGGCTGGCCAGCTAGCACCACATTCAAACCGGCGCGTAACAAGGCACCCTGGGCCGCCTGTTCAAACACTTTTTGCAGAGCAGTCTGTATGGTCGCCAACTGGCCGCGGGCGTTGGATTTTTCGAGGAAGTCGATTTCTTCTTCCGGGAAATCCAGGGTTGCCTCCACCAGCATGCGCAGGTGCACGACTTTTTCTACCAGTGCATGAATGACTTTGGAAAAAGCACCGGACAGCGATTGCGATGCCGATTTGGCAGCGGCCTCAGTCGATGCCTCGATCAAATCGGATACCGCTTCAGCCTGCGCCAGATCCAGCTTGTCATTTAAAAAGGCGCGCTGGGTGAATTCGCCTGGCTCTGCCAGCCGCAAACCCGCATCCTTGCCCGCTTCGAGGCAGCGCGACAGCAGCATTTGCATGACGACGGGGCCACCATGGCCTTGCAGTTCCAGCACATCTTCACCGGTATACGAATGCGGTGCCTTGAAATAAATCGCGATGCCCTGATCAATGACCGTGCCATCTGCCTGGGTAAACGGCAGATAACTGGCATGACGCGGCTTGAACTGGGTAGTGCCAAACAAGGCAGTGACAACAGGGGCAAGGTCCTTGCCGGAAATGCGCACTACCCCTATGCCACCACGTCCGGGGGCGGTGGCAATGGCAGCGATGGGAATGGGTTCGTAGATCATATTGAAATTCTATCTGTGCTTGCACTCTATGAGTGCAAATTAGTCTGCTGGTTTGTGACGGAAATGCGACAGAGCGTATATCGGGAATACCTGTTCTCGTAGGTTGGGCCGGGCCTCGCTAGGCTACGGTTTACCAGCCCAACACTCGACGCTTAAATAACATATACGTTTGTTGAGGCCCAGTGTTGGGCTGATACCCCGTAGCCCAACCTACGAACTAACTAACCTACGTTGGAGCGTCTATTTGTAAAAACAAAAAAGCCCGCAAGCAAACTTGCGGGCTTTCTCATTTGCTCAATTTTTAAGCTCTATCCTCAGACCTTATGCTCAGGCGGGATCAGCTTATTATTGATGACCCATTGCTGCCCGATCGACAAGATATTGTTGACTACCCAATACAATACCAGGCCGGATGGGAAGAAGAAGAACATGACCGAGAATGCCAATGGCATGAACATCATCATCTTTGCCTGCATAGGATCAGCCGGGGCCGGATTCAGCTTGGTCGTGATATACATGGAAATCGCATAGATCACTGGCAAGATATACCATGGATCAGGTGCGGTCAGATCCGTGATCCAGCCCACCCATGGTGCGCCGCGCATTTCCACGCTGGCTTGCAAGACCCAGTACAGCGCCAGGAAGATAGGCATCTGAATCAGGATAGGGAAGCAACCGCCGAGAGGATTGATTTTCTCGGTTTTGTACAACTCCATCATGGCCTGATTCATTTTTTGCGGATCGTTTTTGAAACGCTCACGCACGGCCTGCATCTTCGGTGTTACCACCTTCATTTTTGCCATACTGCGATAACCGGCAGCCGACAAAGGGAACAAAGCCAGTTTGATGGCGATCGTGAAGACCACGATAGTCCAGCCCCAGTTACCCAGCATTTTATGGATTTGTTCCATGACCCAGAACAGCGGCTTGGCGATGATGGTCAAGACACCATAGTCTTTCACCAGTTCAAAGCCTGGTGCAATCGCTTCCAGCTTGGCAGATTCTTGCGGGCCAGAATACAGGTGTGCATTCATGGTGACAGTTGCACCTGGTGCGACGGTACCCATAGGCAAGACATTACCAACTGCATACAGATTGGTATCAACCTGTTTCGTGAAAATTTCACGCTTGGTTTTTTCTTGCGGAATGAAGGCGGACACAAAGAAATGCTGCAGCATTGCTATCCAGCCATTGTCCGATGCTTTGGCATGACTATCGCTACCCTTGGCGATTTTTTCAAAATCCAGTTTCTGGAATTTTTCTGCTTCTGTATACACAGCAGGTGCATAGAATTCACCACTGCCAGAGAACATGCCGCCGCTTTCAGGCTTGGTGCCGTCATGCAACAGTTGCAGATACAGGGATGGCGTAATTGCTGCCGTACCAGTATTGGTCACATCATGGCGCACATCGATCAGGTACTCACCTTTTTTGAAGGTATAAGTCTTGGTCAGCTTGACGCCGCCTTGCTCGGATTCCAGCACCAGTTGCACCTGATTGCCGCCTTCCAGGGTACGTACACCTGGTTTGGCAACGAAGCCGGATTTATGGTTAGGGAAAGGGCCGCCCAGCAAGCCAGTTTGCGCCAGATAAGTGCGCTTGGCTGACTGATCAAACAAGAATACATTTTTTGTATGATCAGTATCATTTTTATGCTTGAGCAATTCCAGTTTCTTCAGCTCGCCACCGATGGTATCAATATCAGCCTTGATGACATCAGTAGTGATGGTAATAGTTTCGCTCTTGATCACCGGGGCTGCAGTTGCATCGCCAGCAGTAGTAGCTGCGGTGGCGCTAGCCGATGTTGCGGTTGCCGCAGTAGCACTATTGCTGGCAGAAGCCGAAGCACTTGCTATTTTTGCAGGTGGTGGTGGAGCAAACATAGACGGCTTGCCGTTATATTGCCCCCAACCATTCCAGAGCATGAGCAGCGAGAAAGAGAAAATTACCCACAGGACGGTACGTTTGATATCCATTTGTGTATGTCAGGAAAGGGGAGAAGAATGTCCAGTGTGCTTGCCATCATGGCAGCACTGGGCAGATGTGGGGGCAGTTTGCGATTTTTCACTAGCGGGTGGCACGTTATCCACACCACCAGGGTGCCATGGGTGACATTTGCACAGGCGTTTGCCTGCCAGCAAGCTACCCCTGGCGGCACCATGTATCTTGATGGCCTCTGCCGCATACTCAGAGCAACTGGGATAAAAACGACAGTTCTGCCCCAGCATGGGACTAATTGCCAGTTTATAAAATCTCAGCAACAGGAGCAGCAGGGTTTTCATCGCACAGGCCCTATCATTATGTACTGCCAGCAGGCGGCTTATGATGAGCCGGTGTGCCAGCCAGCGCACAGGCTGGTGCAGCAAACAGGCGCAGGATTTCCGCCCTCAGCTCACGCTTGAGCTGGGCAGTCGTTGCCGGCCCGGCCTTGCTGTTAACAGGACGGGACAGCCGCACGATGCAATCCACATTCAGCAATGCTGAATGACGGAAAATCTCGCGGGTGACACGCTTGATGGTATTGCGCGTCACAGCACGTGGCGCAAACCGTTTAGCGGCCACCACACCCAGACGGGCATGCGGCAAATCATTGGTTCTGGTGTAGAGCACAAAATGCGCGGTTTTTTGCACGGGACGCAAACGAAAAACGGATGAAAACTCATCCGTTTTAATGATGCGTCGAACGCGGGCAAAATCCACGCCACCTGCACCTGCCTGAACTCGCTCAGTTATATGATTGATCATGCGAATTCAGCAAGGCTGGCGCAGACCAAAACTGATAATCAAGCTGCCAGGCGTTTACGGCCTTTGGCGCGACGTGCGTTCAGAACAGCGCGGCCACCGCGGGTTGCCATGCGTGCGCGGAAACCGTGAGTGCGCTTGCGGCGAACGACGGAAGGTTGGTAAGTACGTTTCATGTTGGTCTCGCTAATTGAGCAATAAAAAAAATCGGAATTACGGATAAAGGCTGTCTTGGGTGCGACTTCGGCTTGCACATTTTCGTCAGGCCTTTCGCCTTTACTGCCCCAAAACCGCTGCTCATGGTGTTGCGCATCAATCCATCAAAAAACCGATAATTAAAGCCGCACCAATAAAAGAGGGGTAGGGAACCCTGAATTAGACACCATTTTTGCTTTGCGTGTCAATCACTTAGCGCAAAAATTAATCAATCAGGGCACATCCATTGGTGCAATGCAAAGAATAAATTTAAACCCAAACCTGTGGATAACTCGGTCAAGCGGGGTTAAAATAGCGGATTAGCGCGGCACCGTTTTATGTCTTTCAGACAACTTACCAAGCGATAGGGCTACAAGCCTCTTAGTAATTCTTACTAAATATCGGGAAGGTAGAATTTAATTCGGCACCGCGCATTTGCATTTAATAATTAAAGTCATACATGGAAAATTTCTGGCAGGCCTGTTCTTCCCAACTTGAGCAAGAGCTTCCACCACAGCAATATAGCGCCTGGATCAAACCGCTAGTACCGCTTGACTTTGAAAACGGCAAGCTGCGTATCGCTGCGCCTAACCGTTTCAAACTGGACTGGGTAAAAGCCCAGTTCGCCAGCCGCATCACCGACCTGGCTAACCAGTACTGGGATGAAGACGTAGAAGTACAGTTCGTGCTTGATCCGCGTGGTAACAGAAAAACTGCTCCCGCAGCAGCGGCCGCACCTCGCCCGCAGGGTTTGAATGCCGACCTCGATGCCCAGGGCAGCGTGCCAGAAATGATGTCTGAACCCGCCGCGCCAGAAGTATCACCGCGCCGCGAGCAAAGCCGTATTAATTCCGACCTGACTTTTGACAGCTTCGTTACCGGTAAGGCCAACCAGCTGGCTCGCGCTGCTGCCATTCAGGTAGCAAATAATCCTGGCGTTTCCTATAACCCACTATTCCTGTATGGCGGCGTAGGCCTGGGCAAGACTCACTTGATCCACGCCATCGGTAACCAGATCCTGGTTGATAACCCTAACGCCAAGATACGCTACATCCACGCTGAACAATATGTGCGTGACGTAGTGACCGCTTACCAGCGCAAGGGCTTTGATGAATTCAAGCGTTATTATCATTCGCTGGATTTGTTGCTGATCGATGATATCCAATTCTTTGGTGGCAAGAGCCGCACGCAAGAAGAATTCTTTTATGCCTTTGAAGCACTGATCGCCGCCAAGAAGCAAATCATCATCACCAGTGATACTTATCCCAAAGAAATCACCGGCATGGATGACCGCCTGATTTCCCGCTTTGACTCTGGCCTGACCGTCGCGATTGAACCGCCAGAGCTGGAAATGCGCGTAGCGATCTTGCTCAAGAAAGCTTATTCAGAAGGCGTGAATATTTCCGATGACGTCGCCTTCTTCGTCGCCAAGCATTTACGTTCCAACGTGCGCGAACTTGAAGGTGCCTTGCGCAAGATTCTGGCTTACTCACGCTTCCACGGTAAAGAGATCACCATCGACGTGGTCAAGGAAGCCCTGAAGGATTTGCTGTCGGTACAAAACCGCCAGATATCCGTAGAGAATATACAGAAGACAGTCGCCGACTTTTTCAACATCAAGGTCGCCGACATGTATTCAAAAAAACGTCCGGCCAATATCGCCAGACCACGCCAGATTGCGATGTACCTGGCCAAGGAACTCACGCAAAAGAGCCTGCCAGAAATCGGCGAACTCTTTGGCGGCCGCGACCACACCACGGTCTTGCACGCAGTACGCAAGATCGCGGCAGACCGCACCAAAAACCCAGAATGCAACCATGAACTGCATGTATTAGAGCAAACGCTCAAGGGTTGATGGGTAGGATGTTGTAGGATGTGCAATTGGAAGTGTAATTTGTAGTATGCAGATGAGCAGGGTTTTGAGAACTCGACCCGAATTGAAGCAGCTAGCAGTGTAAAGCAGCACGAACATTATTAACGTCATCCCAGCGAAGGCTGGGATCCATTTGCGCAAGAGCCGTTTGCCCAGATCGACGAACAAATTTGTAAAGTGCGCCATGCGCACCAAAGTAACAAGCATGACCGCAGTAAATATGTGAAGCAATCTATAAAAGCAGCAAGAAATACTTAAGTTCCTTGTCACCATAATTTAGTGAGGATATTCAAATGCAATTGGTTAAAACCCACCGGGACACCCTGCTCCGGCCTTTGCAAATTGTGAGTGGTATTGTCGAGCGTCGGCATACATTGCCGATTCTGGCCAATATCCTCATTCGCAAAGACGGTGAACAGGTGTCGTTCCTGTCGACAGACATAGAAGTGCAGATCACGACCAAGGCAGCCATAGGTTCTGGCGGCGACAGCATAGCCACGACAGTCGCAGCCCGCAAATTGCTGGATATTTTGCGCGCCCTGCCAGATGACAATGATGTGGTCCTCAAGCTTGAAAACAAAAAGATGAGCGTGCAGTCAGGCAAATCACGCTTCTCTTTGCAAACCCTGGCAGCAGAAGAATTCCCTACCGTTGCCCAGGCCGAGCATTTCAATGCCAGCGTCAACCTGCCGCAAAAAACCCTGAAGCACCTGTTCAACATGGTGCATTTCTCGATGGCCCAACAAGACATTCGTTATTACCTGAATGGCTTGCTGCTGGTTGTCGATGGCAAGAACGTCATCGCCGTGGCAACTGATGGTCACCGTCTGGCGTTTTGCCAGGTCGAAGTAGAGCAAGAGTTCCCGCGCCATGAAGTCATCATCCCGCGCAAAACCATCATAGAGATGCAGCGCCTGCTGGAAGATAAAGAAGACCCGGTACAAATCGACATCGCCAACAACCAGGTCAAACTGACTTTTGCCGATATCGAACTGATTTCCAAACTGGTTGAAGGCAAGTTCCCTGACTTTAACCGCGTCATCCCCAAAGGCTATAAAAACAGCTTCACTTTGGGCCGCGAGCAATTGCTGCGTTCTTTGCAGCGTGCCGCGATCATGACGTCGGACAAGTTCAAGGGCGTGCGTTGCGTCATTACCCCTGGCCTCATGCAGATTTTGTCTACCAATGCCGACCAGGAAGAAGCGATAGAAGAAATCGAAATCGACTACGGTGGCGACAGCGTCGACATCGGCTTCAATGTCAGCTATCTGCTTGATGTATTGAATAACCTCAAATGCGACCAGATATCGGTTTCTTTGGGCGACTCCAATTCATCCGCACTGATCACTATCCCCGACAACACCGACTTTAAATATGTCGTCATGCCGATGCGGATATAAGTTGTAGATATCGACAGATGCCGTGGACACTATATCCACGGCGATCTTAATACCGTCATTCCAGCGCAGGCGGGAATCCACCGGGCTGGTGCTCCAGTGTCGTTAGTCGTTATGCTCTGATGCATCAACAACGTAGACAGTGGATCCCACCTGTACCAGAATGACAAAGCAGTCTTGAATATGTTTCACATTGGGCGATTTACAAAGTTGTCCAAAACAGTTCGTTTTTTTAGAAGGTAGCCATGTCCGATAACACCCAAGACAACACTCCAGCGCAGCCAAGTCAATACGGCGCATCCTCAATCCAGATTCTGGAAGGCCTGGAAGCCGTGCGGAAACGCCCCGGCATGTACATCGGTGACACCTCGGACGGCACCGGTCTGCATCACCTGGTCTTTGAAGTGCTGGATAACTCCATTGATGAATCCCTCGCAGGTCACTGTACCGAGATCAATGTCACTATCCATAGCGACAACTCCATCTCCATCACTGACAATGGCCGCGGCATCCCTACCGGCATCAAATGGGATGACAAGCACGACCCAAAACGTAGCGCCGCAGAAATCGTCATGACTGAGCTGCATGCAGGTGGCAAGTTCGATCAAAACTCATACAAAGTATCCGGCGGTCTGCATGGCGTGGGTGTCTCCTGCGTGAATGGTCTGTCCAAATTGCTCAAGCTGACTATCCGACGCGATGGCAAAATGCACACCATGGAATTTGCCAAGGGTGTAGTGCAAAACCGCGAACTCGAAACCGTTGATGGCGTGCTCACTTCACCAATCAAGGTCGTCGGCGACACAGACAAGCGCGGCACCGAAGTCCACTTCTGGGCTGATGAAGAAATCTTCACCCACGTAGAATTCCATTACGAAATCCTGGCCAAGCGCATACGCGAATTGTCTTTCCTGAATAATGGCGTGCGCATCAAGCTCAACGACCACCGCACCGGCAAAGAAGAATTGTTTGCCTTCGAGGGCGGTACTCGCGGCTTTGTTGAATACATCAACAAAAACAAAAGCATACTCAACCCAACGATATTCCAGGCCACAGGCGAGCGCCAGTCTGATCAGAACACCACCATCACTGTCGACGTCTCCATGCAATGGAACGACGCCTACAATGAACAGGTATTGTGCTTCACCAATAACATCCCGCAGCGCGATGGTGGCACCCATCTGACCGGTCTGCGCGCCGCGATGACACGCGTCATCAACAAGTATATTGAAGAACACGAGTTCGCCAAAAAAGCCAAGGTAGAAGTCAGCGGCGACGACATGCGCGAAGGCCTGACCTGCGTCTTGTCCGTCAAAGTGCCTGAACCAAAGTTCAGCTCCCAGACCAAAGACAAACTGGTATCGAGCGAAGTACGCGGCCCGGTAGAAGAGATAGTCGCCAAGACCCTGACCGACTTCTTGATGGAAAAACCCAACGACGCCAAGATCATTTGCGGCAAAATCGTTGAAGCAGCACGCGCCCGTGAAGCAGCCCGTAAAGCCCGCGAACTGACACGACGCAAAGGCGTCATGGACGGTCTGGGCCTGTCTTCCAAACTGGCAGATTGCCAGGAAAAAGACCCAGCCCTGTGCGAACTGTACATCGTCGAAGGTGACTCTGCGGGTGGATCAGCCAAGCAAGGCCGCGACCGTAAGTTCCAGGCCATCTTGCCACTGCGCGGTAAGGTCCTCAACGTAGAAAAAGCCCGCTTTGAAAAAATGCTGTCCAGTGAGCAGATCACCACCCTGATCGCCACCCTGGGCACCAGCATAGGCCCGGACGAATTCAATGCCGACAAACTGCGCTACCACCGCATCATCATCATGACCGATGCGGACGTCGACGGCGCCCACATCCGCACCCTGCTGCTGACCCTGTTCTATCGCCAGATGCCACAACTGGTAGAACGCGGCCACATCTACATCGCCCAGCCACCACTCTACAAAGTCAAGGCAGGCCGCGATGAACGCTATCTGAAAGATGATGCGGAAGAAGCCACCTACATGATGACCGTGGCCCTGACTGGCGCATCCCTGACGCCAGGCACAGGCGCAGCCCCCATCACTGGCGAAGCCCTGGGCGAACTGGTACGCCAGTACAACCTGGCTAACGCCATCATGATGCGCCTGACCCGCGTCATCGACCGCGCCGCCCTTACCGCCATCATGACCGGCGTCACGCTGAAACTGGATAACGCAGAAAACGCAGAAGCATCCGCCATCGCCCTGACTGCCGCCATTGGCGACAATGCAGTCAAAGCAGTGGTACGCAGCGACGAACTCTCAGGCGCCTTCAGCCTGCGCATAGAACGCCTGTACCACGGCAACATCAAGGTCAGCAGTATCGACGCCGACTTTGTTGATGGCGCAGACTACAAAGTGCTGGAAAACGCCGCCACCACCTTCAAAGGCCTGCTCACAGAAGGCGCATTCATCCGCCGCGGCGAAGGCGAAAAAGCCAAGGAAATCGCAGTCCACGACTTCCACCAGGCCATGCTCTGGCTACGCGACGAAGCCGAACGCGGCGTCAGCAAACAACGCTATAAAGGTCTGGGCGAAATGAACCCAAGCCAACTCTGGGAAACCACCATGGACCCCACAGTCCGCCGCCTGC
>NZ_QJKB01000002.1:0-528844 GCF_003201815.1 Undibacterium pigrum | reverse complement strand
CCGAACGCGGCGTCAGCAAACAACGCTATAAAGGTCTGGGCGAAATGAACCCAAGCCAACTCTGGGAAACCACCATGGACCCCACAGTCCGCCGCCTGCTCAAAGTACAGATCGAAGACGCGATCGCCGCCGACCAGATCTTCACAACACTGATGGGCGACGACGTAGAACCACGCAGGGCATTTATTGAATCGAATGCGTTGAGGGCGGGGAATATTGACGTTTGAGGTAGTTGATGTCTATGCAGTAAAACGAAAAGGCCAATCATTCTTGATTGGCTTTTTTTGTGTTCATCCATTAAACAGCTTTCCTTATCATATTAGGTAAATTACATTAATGCTATGAATGCGAACATCCCAATCCGTACTCCGTGGCAAAATTTCCCTCCCGCGATTCTGCACGCAGAAGAATCACGGGTAAAAAAGCACCCCCATTACCAAGATGCTAAAGCGGGTGACGCAGATGCTGCTTTTACCTTAGTCAAAGAAACCACTTCTAACCAAGCAGTGGCAGAGCTCAAAGAATTGATTCATGGACGCCAAGCCATCCTTGTCTCAGCTCACGCATTTGAAAAAGATGGCGTCAATGCCATACCAGAAGCATTTGCTGATGAACTAGGACGCAGATTAGACATACCGACTGATGGCAACGTAGTGCAAATTAACGTCGTCGGACATACAGGCGCAAATGGTTTCGCTCGTATGGCCAGGCAAGCAATTTTTGACGGTGCTATTATTAAAGGTGCAAATTATGTGCTCGTCGATGATTTCATAGGCCAAGGTGGCACACTCGCAAATATGAAGGGATTCATAGAGACAGCAGGCGGCACAGTCATCGGAGCAACCGTATTAACCGGGAAACCGTATTCAGCTATACTTACACCAACACAAGAGCAATTGGCAGAATTGAGGGCAAAACATGGAAAAGACTTTGAAGACTGGTGGCGAAACAAGTTCAGTCACGGTTTCGACTGCCTTACTCAATCAGAAGCAAGGTACCTTACGCGGACCGAGGATGTTAACACCATCAGAAATCGTCTTGCTGCGGAAGAGTAAGCAAGAGATCGCGGCCAGATTTAACGCCACGCGCTAATCGGATATGTAGTCAAAAAATAAAAAAATCGCTGTGCACGAATAATGCTAGGTCCTGCTATGGCCACACAACGCGGCGTCAGCAAACAACGCTATAAAGGTCTGGGCGAAATGAACCCAAGCCAACTCTGGGAAACCACCATGGACCCCACAGTCCGCCGCCTGCTCAAAGTACAGATCGAAGACGCGATTGCAGCCGACCAGATCTTCACGACCCTGATGGGCGACGACGTAGAACCACGCCGGGCGTTTATTGAATCGAATGCGTTGAGGGCGGGGAATATTGACGTTTGATGTTGCCTGATTTGATGAAGGTTTCAGAATTAGTGAAAATTGTTTCTCTAAAATGAAAAAGATTTCTCAAATTCACTGAAATCACATTCATATATTGAACAGCCAAAATAATGGGCCAGCTATTAAATAGCTGGCCCATTATTTTTTGCTTGCATGAAATAGCCTTCGACAAATCGATCATATTTTTCTGAAAATCATAAAACAACAATATTAAACATTTAACAATATTTAATATCATTAAAACTATATAAGTTCATAATAACCATGAAAGTTAGGTCGTAAAAAGTTGCTAGGTATGGTTGGAAATCAACGGTTGCCCAATACTCTCAGGAGAAAGCGATGAAATTTGAACTACCTAGTAATCACGGGTTATCCAGTACAACCATACAGCATCTAGTCTTCAAAGATGGTGATAAACCTGCCTTAAGCGACGCACAATTTGCAGCTTTAGATGCGGGCGTTGGTCAAGGTGAGAGCCTTTTGGTAGTTTCGCCTACGTCTACGGGAAAAACACAGATTGCACTCTGGGGAATTGCAAGAAGTTTGGAAGCAGGATGTAACACTGTCTATTTGGTTACTCATCGCGCACTGGCTACGCAAAAATTCAATGATTTTAAAACCTTGCTTTTGCCTACTTATCTAGCAAATGATAGCTCGGCCTTAGTTATTGCTACAGGGGACTACGTCGAAGATTCTGATGGAGAAGTACCGAAAGAACCCCTTGGCGCTCCTCTTTTAGTTGCTACCTATGAAAAATATTTAGCTATGCTATCTGCTTCCGGTGTACCTAGTGATCTGACTAGCACAGTTATAGTGTGTGACGAAATCCAATTGATCGGTGACGAGAATCGAGGACAAAGCGTCGAAATTCTTTTAACTTTGCTTAGAAATGCCGGCTGGAAGCAATTTATTGGATTATCTGCTGTACTTCAAGCGAAAGACGCAGACAGTCTTGCAGACTGGTTGGGAGTTAAACTCGTACTTGAAAACGCAAGAGAGAAACACTTACGTTATGAATGTTGGACACAAAAAAACATAGCAGTTTGCAGTTCACAGCACCCTGAGGAAATAAAAGAAAACTTACCTTTTCCAAAAAACATTGAGCCTAAGCTTATTCCAATTCTGCTTTCCTTATTGAAGTGCCCCAAACCTCCAATTCCAATTATTGTCTTTTGCATGAGAAAGCAAGATACGTACGACTTAGCAACGACGTTCCTGCAGGCTATCAAGCACCCCAAACAAGACCAACTTTCATTAGCATTCGATGGTTTCCCGGAGACGGCAGCCAGTGATTTTCTTGCTAAGACACTTGAGTACCGCGTCGCTTCCCATAATGCCGATTTAACCGACGAGGAAAGACAAATCGTCGAACAGCATTTGATTAGTGGCCAATTGGATGTGGTATTTGCAACAACAACTCTTGCTGCTGGTGTTAATTTTCCTTTAGGCGCAGCCTTGTTCGCAAGCTGGAAGCGCTGGAATAGCGATAAAAAAATTCATGAACCAATAGATGCAGCAGAGTTTCATAACATGGCTGGCCGAGTTGGGAGGATGGGCTTTGAACATGAGCAAGGAAAAATCATTTTCTTTGCGGAGAAGGAAATGGACATTCGTGTAGCTCGCAGTTATTTGAATCTAGGAGAGCTTCCCGCATTAGAGCCTCGCGTTACTCCAGAGAAATTCCAGCAATTGGCGCTACAGCTTGTTGCCTCTGGATTAGCGTCATCTCAACAAGACTTAGAAAACCTCTTGTGCACCACTTTAAGCGCACTTCGAGAAGCCGAAAGAAATCAAAAATCTTTTGCATTATGGCCACAAAAGCTTTCTTACGCAGTCACCATTCTATTGCAAGAGGGGCTTTTAGTATTGACTAGCGCAGGAAAGCTCAGTGCCACCCCTGTTGGAAAAGCAATTGGATATAGCGGGTTATTACCAACAACATGCATTTATCTTTTAAAGTATCTAGTATCGAAAGTAGATTCATTAGTTCAATGTTTGCCTAGTAGCTCCTCAGAAGGTGATATGCCCAAGCTTGCATTTTTGCTTTTTCATGCTTGTCTCTCTAGTCCAGAGTTTCGTTCAATGAACGGTCAACACCCGACCCGCTTTTTGCCTTTCCCCTTAGAGAAAACTATTTTAGTTGACCCCAGTCAGTACGCGGCCGACATGGCCGAACCCGTTTGGCAAGCAGATATAACCCCAGTAAATGGCGCGAAGCTCAGTTGTGACTGGATGAATGGCAACGAGCTTAGAAAATTGGAAGGAACACTACCATATCTTAGTGCGGGTATGCTACGTGATATGTTTAGAAATTTATGCTGGGCTCTACAAGGTCTGTCTGTACTTGCTGCATCTGCATCTGATCAACGAGTTCCTCCAATCCTTCGACCTAAAATTCTTCAAAATACAAATGTAAATCTGTCAGCGTTAGCCAAATTACCCAGGATCTTGCGCAGATTAAGTTTTCGACTGAATGTAGGCTTGCCAGATGACGTCTTGTGGATGACATCTTTGAATATCGCAAAATCAAAATTTAAATTACAACGACATGAAATTCTGGATTTAAAAGCTAATGGCTATTTTTCTCCAGAAATGATAATGCTTGGTTCATCTCAAGCTGACTCTATTCGTGCCGCAGTATTTAGTAAGATAAAACCATCCCCATTTGAAAAGGCCAACTGGTTAAGAGATACTTGCCGTGATTGGAAAATTCAGCAGCGACAACGTGGTGCTGAGCGACAATATAAGAGAGCTAACCGATGCAAGCAGCTCAATTTAATTGAACAGTACTACGCAACAAAAGGGACGCAATTCGAAGTCGCTTTTGAAGAGGTGTTAAATTTTTTAAAAATAGATTTCGAAAAACTTGACGATAAAAGTAAAACGGGTGCTCCTGATTATCTCTTAAAGTTGAAAAATTCACCTCAATTGATAATAGAACTTAAAACCAAGGAAGGTGACAAACTGGTTGATTACAACACAGCCGTTGAGGTATTGTCCGCGTCTGAAATACATGGCCATGGAGGCACGTTTTGTGTAACTTTATGCCATCCCGGAATAGACCCTAGCGTCCCCTTAGTTATCGTTAATTGTGGTCGCCTTAGTGTAGTTGAAAGCCATGATCTTGGTGAGGCGCTACTTCGATTGTGTGAAGGTGCATTAAATCAAGAACAATTATGGCAGTGGTTGGCTACCCCTGGCCAGGCTCTTACCAGTGATTTGCCTTTTAAAGAATATATATAAGGTTTGCTTTACTTAAAAGCTCCTCCTGAAAGATAACAACCTTTATGCATTTGAATGGAGAATTTGTATGTATGGGTTTGAGTTCTCAAGAATTATAATTATTGAGTCTTTACCGAAAGAGGAGTTTGCATCAGGCGAGGAACTCCAAAACTATCTAACAGCTCTGAACGAAGACAATACTGGTATTCCGTCGGTAGAACTTGTGCAAATTTCAAATGCAGAAGAATTTAGGACACTCATTGGAGAGTTAATTCTTATCGCACAAGAAAATAATGATATTCCCATACTTCATATCGAAACTCATGGCGATGAGGATGCGTCAGGCATTGTATTTTCAGACAATTCAGAACTAGGATGGAATGAACTAAGGGTACTCCTTGGCCCACTTAATGTTGCAACAAAAATGAACTTGGTTATTTGTGTTGCTGCGTGTTTTGGAGGGCACTTTGTTACTGAGCTGCTATTGGGACAGACTGCACCTTGCATAATGTTAATTGGACCTAGTAGCTATACTAATGGGCCAGAGCTTTTAGGGCGATTTAGAGATTTTTACCGAGAATTATTCAAAACACTCGATGTACTCGAAGCTTTTTCTGCACTTAACGAAACCGAGCTTCATGAAGGAGAATTTCTTTGCGTCACAGCAACTGAGTGGTTTCATAGAGTAACGGTTGGCTATGTAAAGCGATACTGTTCAAAAGCGATGCTGGAAAATCGGGCTCGCAATGTGCATGATCAGATCATTGCAGAAGGAAAAAGTGTATCAATAATCGACGTACAGGAAATTGGTTTTGCAAGAGTAAAAGAAATTGCAGATGATTACGCAGAAACATTTTTTGCACTTCAATTGGTTGAAGGGGCTAGAGATAGATTTTCTTCAGAAATTGAGAAAGTCAAAAATCAACTGACAGAATTTATTCAAATGGAAGGTTATTGAAAACAACTATTTTTAAATTTCAAAGCAGTATTTCGAAGTAAAGATGAAATTCAATTTATGCTATGCAAAGAAAATCAACGTCGCCATGACTCAAAAAATTGCATAGCTTCCTAACGTCAACTAGAAGAAGTTTACCACCCTTGCTGCTCAAAGAATTCCCAAATCATCTCCGCCCCATTCGGTGCCATCGGCGATGGGCCTAGCAAACGGGCGCGGCGATAATAGGGTTGTGGCAAGCCATGTCCACCGCCGTGGATAGTGACGAGTTCAACTTCAGTTCTGGCATCGCGTTTCCAGCTTACCTGCCCCACATTGACACCTGATATTGCCGTCGTTTGTTCCGCTGGGGCAGTAGTGATCTTGTTCAGGTCGGCGAAATATTGTGCTGATGCGCGGGCATTGAGTACGTCGCCGCATTTGTAGAACAGGCCTAGCAGGTTCACTTCGCCGCCGTTGTATGGCACCAGCGGGTCTTTGGTGCCGTTCATGATCATCACTGAGGTTCCGCCGGTGCCTGCGGGTTTGCAGCGGAAATTTTGTGGGACTTGCACGCTGGCGGATACTGCGGCTACGGCGCGGAAGCGGGCTGGGGATTCGAGGGCCAGGCGTAGTGACATGAAGCCGCCTGCGGATACGCCGGTGGCGAATACGCGGTTTTTGTCTGTGCCCAGGTCTATGATGAGTTTATCGGTCAGGGCGTTGAGGAAGCCGACGTCGTCGATGTCGCGGCCATTGACCTGGTAGTCGCCGATCTTGCCGCAATCGTTCCAGTCAAAACTGTAGGATTCGGGGTAGGCGATGGCGAAGCCGTGCTGGTCGGCGAGGCGTTCGAAGCCGTAGCCGGTTTCTACGCGTATGTCTTCTGCGCTTTGGCCTGAGCCGTGCATGACCAGTATCAGGGGTGCGCCTTTGGGCAGGTCGCGTGGAACATAGCTGACGTAGGTACGCTTGATGCCACCTGCCTCTATGCTGCCTTTTTGCACAGCGCCAGACAAGGCTGGGCGAACGGGTGCCGGGGAATAAATGAAGTAGGCGAACAATGCACCGCACAGTGCGATAAGGCTAAGCAAGCCCAGCAGGCTCCAGGCAAACCAGCGTAGTACTCGTTTCATCTTGCACTTTCTGTGCCTGGGCACGTGAATGGAAGCCCGGCAGCAATAGACAGATATTGTGCTCTCAGCGCATGCAGGTGAAACGATGACTGGTGGTTCAATTGTTTAACTCCTGATGGCGACTGGCGACGCAGATAAAAATGACGAAGACTGTGCGCTGGTTTGATGATGCAAAACCCGGCTATTCAACTTCGCGCAATATCTTTTCTACCGTCACGAGCCTGCCCTGTATCTCAGCCAGGGCTGCAGTTGTCGTGGCCAGTGCTGCCACTGTCTCAGCCTGGCTTGCGGCTGCCTGGGTTGCGAGCGCACGGTAGGCTTCGTCCTGTTCCAGGCGTACCCGCGCCTGCAAGACATGGGATACGTATTTCATGAAGAAGATGATGACTGCGGCAGCGGCGGGGAAGAAGAACGCCGCAAAAAAGACATTTTGGGACATGGTGACCTCTATGATTCTGGATTGTTGTTCAGGGAAACTGCAGCGGCAGCGATGCTGCGTGGTGAGAGCGTGATGGCGAAACTGGATACTTCAAAATAATTGAGGGCTTTGCCATCATGTGACAGCTCCATCTGGCTGGTGACCAGGCCAGCAGCCTCCAGCTTTTGCAAATGCAGGTGCAGCAAGGGGCGGCTGATGCCTACCTCGCGGGCGAGCTGGCTGATGTAGTTGCGCCCTTGCGTCTCAAGCAGGGCAATGATGCGCAGGCGGTGCGGGTTGGCCAGTGCCGCCAGCACTTCGAGCAACTGTTCACCTGTGAGAGCATTTTCTTTGGTTTCTTTCATGTGTAAACAATATCTGACATGTGTCAGCGTGTAAATGGATTTTTGTATTTATTTTTGGTTGGAGCTTATCTGGCAATGGGAGCTGTGCTGCTGCGGGGGAAATCAAGGCGGCTCTGAAAAAGAGAAAGGTTTGACGATAGCGCGGATAAGCCCGGCCTAAGCTGGTTACTGGTGAATGTCTGTTTTTTTATACAAATGCTATGCCACCCGCACTTAGCTTGCCCACAACCAACAGACTGCCAGCATAATATCCGTTGGTTGCGGTTGAGTTCATCTCCGCCATTTCATCCCGGGAGACAGCTCGTTGAAGCAAACTAGAGTATTGATTGCAGGCGCAGGTATTGCAGGTTTGACGGCAGCGCATGAGCTGGCGGAGCGTGGTTATCTGGTGACGGTGGTAGAGGCACTGGCTGCGCCGGGTGGCAAGTCGCGCAGTATTCCGGTTGAGGGATCAGCCGGTGCTGGTCAGCAAGAGCTGCCGGGTGAGCATGGCTTTCGCTTCTTTCCCGGCTTTTACCGGCATATCCCTGACACCATGGCGCGCATACCCTGCGTGCTGGCAGATGGCTCTTATGGCAGCGTGGCAGACAATCTGGCGCATACTTCGCGCACGCTGGCCTTGTCAAAGAAGGGGCGCTGGGAAGTGCCCAACCAGTTGCGTTCATCATCACGTGATGCGGCATCGCTGCTGTCTTTTCTCTATGATCTGTTTGTGGGCAGTGGTGTCGATGTGCCGCGTGAAGACATGCTGCATTATGTGCGCTGCGTGTTCACCATGCTGACCAGTTCAGACGAGCGCCGCTTTGGCGAGTTTGAAAATATCTCGGCCTGGGATTATTTCCAGGCACCGTCGCGCTCTGAGGCTTATCAGAAATATGTCATCAATGCGGTGACGCGCACCCTGGTGGCTTGCCGTGCGGCAGACATGAGCGCGCGCTCGAATGTGGTGGTGGGCATACAACTGCTTAGCGATATCTACCGCAGTTGCGCCGACCGCGTACTGAATGGCCCGACCAGTGAAGTGTGGATAGCACCCTGGGTCACGCATCTGCAACATCTGGGCGTGGAATTTATCCAGGGTGTGTCTGTAGAAAATGTGCTGTGGGATGGCGATGCTGCAAAGGCGCTGCAACTCAGCGATGGGACAGAACTGACAGCCGACCATTTCATTTTGGCGCTACCGCTGGAAGCCTTGCAGACCATCAGCAATGAAGACATGCTGGTGAGAGCACCCAGCCTCGCCAGGCTTGATGAACTCAAGACCGAGTGGATGAATGGCATTCTGTTCTATCTGGGTCAGGACATAGAACTCAATCACGGGCATACGATATTTCTGGATGCGCCGTGGGCATTGACCTCGTTGTGCCAGCAACGCTTCTGGCCACGCGGGCTTAAGCAATATGGCGATGGCACCGTGTGCGGCATACTGAGCGTTTGCATTTCTGATTTTGATGCGCCGGGTGACTACATACGCAAACCTGCCAAGGATTGCAC
The DNA here is from genome assembly GCF_003201815.1 of Undibacterium pigrum. Taxonomy (GTDB): domain Bacteria; phylum Pseudomonadota; class Gammaproteobacteria; order Burkholderiales; family Burkholderiaceae_D; genus Undibacterium; species Undibacterium pigrum. Next base: position 519,890 of record NZ_QJKB01000002.1, on the reverse strand, counting down.
GCCAGCAGAAATACAGGAAGAAGTCTGGCAGCAAATCCTGGCCCATCTGGCACCGGCAGACCGCGCAGAGCTGGAAGCTGCTGGCGTGATCGCCTGCTCGATAGACCCGTCATTGCGCTGGACAGAGCATGGTATGGAAAACGATGCACCGCTGTTCGTCAACACCGCCGGGTCATGGGCGGCGCGGCCTGAGGTGGATATAGGTATCAGCAACCTGTTTGTCGCTGGTGATTTTGTGCGCACAACGACTGACGTGGCGACGATGGAAAGCGCGAATGAATCAGCACGCCTTGTCGTTAACCGCATACTTGACCTGACTGCATCGAGTGCCGCACGCTGCCAGTTATTCCCGCTGGAAGAACCGACAGCATTGACGCCATTGAAAGTCATAGACAAGCTGCGCTTTGAAGCAGGCCTGCCGCATCTGCTGGACCTGGTGCCTGTATTTTCTGGCGAAACCATGGCCTGGCTGGGTGGCATGACCAGCCGCGTTGCCGAGTATTCTGTCAAGGCGGGCGACATCGTGCGCCAACTGGGCTGGGACCAACGCCTGCCTGAATTTGAATCGAAGGCCATGCGCTTTATCAACAACCTCAGCAGGGGCGTGGCACCGGTATCCAAATGGGCCAGCACTACGCCTGACTCGAAATCAGGCACAGCAGAAGCACAGGCCAATACATCCGGCGTAAATACGCTCATCAACGATGTCGTCGGCTCCATCAATGACAAGGCACTGGCAGACGACCTCGATAAATTGCGCGCACGTTTGATCAGCGCGCTTGATCAGACCGATAAACATTTTCGCGAATACGGCGCAAGCCACCAGCGCCATCTTATCGATGGCGTGCTGGCAGATTCGCTATTCCAGTCCGGCAAGCGCCTGCGGGCAAGCTGCGCCCTGCTCTGCTCCATGCTGATGCGACGCTTCTTGTCAGAAGAAGCGGTACAGGTCGCCATCATCACCGAATCCATACACGCCGCCACCCTGCTGCACGATGACATCATCGATGAAGCCGACCAGCGCCGCGGCCACCCTACTGCATGGAAAAAATATGGCGTCGGTGCCGGTGTGCTGGCAGGCAACCTGCTGGTATCACGCGCCGTGCGCTCACTGTACCGCATAGGCTATAACGGCCTGGCAGACGACTTGTTTGAAGTCATAGAATCCATGATCGCCGCCGAATCCGACCAGCTATCAGGCCGCCGCAACCTGGAAGCCTGCGAACAGGATTACCTGCGCATCATCGACGGCAAAACCGCCGGCCTGTTCGCCTGGTCCTGCCGCGCCGGTGCCACAGTAGGCGGCTGCAACGCCGCCACTGTTACCGCCACCGCCCATTTCGGCCGCCACATGGGCCTGGCCTTCCAGCTCATCGACGACATCATCGACCTCGCCCCGGATACCAACGACACAGGCAAAACCCGCTACACCGACCTCAGCACCGGCCTGCTGACCTACCCCTTGCTGCTGGCCCGCCAGCGCGACCCGCAGGGCTTTGATGCACTGGCAGCCAATGGCTTTGCAGATGCTGCCGAAATCAGTGCATGGCTGGTCGCCAATGAAGCGCTGGAGGATACGCGGGCTGAGGCTGCGAGGCAGATTGCAATGGGGGTGGAGGCTTTGCTGCCTGTGCGGCATTCTGCGGCGAAGGCGACGTTGATTGAGTTGGCGCGGGCTTCTACTAAACGGTTGCGGTAAGCAAAAACCAGGTTTCGTGGCCGTGGGCTTGGTAGAGTTGCCTATGTAGCCACGCTTTTCTATTGCCTTGTGTAGCTTGGAAGAGTGGCTGTTGCATATTAAAAATGCTTACAAAATCAAGCTTTCTTATGTTTGATACCCAACAAACAAAGTGTTTAGCTTTACGCATAATTGTCTATGGTGCAGCGCGATGCTCGGGTACGACGCTGGGCTTATTTGCGCAGCAGCATCACTGCGCTGGCGCATGACTTTTAGGTGAACAGTGTGCAGCATATGCAAGGTCATGCCAGCCGAATATCGAGCGCCGCCTGGCCTTTGCGCGAGATAGCCAGGTAACTGTATATTGTCAGGCTCAGTGGCATGTATGCTTCTCTCTATTTGTCACCATTTTTCGCTACTCCGCAGTCATGCGGCCGCTACAGTATATGAAATGATTTGGAGTATGTAATGAAAAAAGTAATCACCACTGCGATATTGTTTGCATTAAGCCTGCACGCGAATGCAGCTGATACGCCAATGGCTGCAGCCAAACCTGTTGTCACCATCGCTGCCCTGGATGTGCCGCGCTATATGGGAACATGGTATGAAATCGCAAAGTTTGAAAATAAATTCCAAAAGAAATGCGTGGGATTCACGTCTGCTACGTATTCTGCATTGCCTGATGACAAGGTGCAGGTTGTGAACCGCTGCCAGGGTAGTAGTGGAGAAATCATTGAAGCTATTGGCGAGGCACGTCAGGTTGGTAATTCAAGTTCACCAAAGTTGAAAGTGCGCTTTGCTCCGGCGTTTTTGTCTTTCCTGCCTATGGTATGGGGCGACTATTGGGTTATCGATCTGGACAAGGATTATCAACTGGCTGCCGTCAGCGAAGCCAATCGTGAGTTCTTGTGGATATTGTCGCGCACGAAGAAAGTTGACAAGGAAAAGTACGATGCTCTTATTGCACGACTGGTGATACAAGGTCTTGATGTGAGCAAACTGGTACTTACTAAACAGGAGTAGCAGGTTCTCCCTGCTGGTATTGCGCTTGCCAGATAAAATAAGCAGGCATTGATATAATGCCTGCATGACATATGGCATCGTTTGGTTCAAACGCGATCTGCGTTTGCATGATCATCTCGCACTCTACACTGCGGTCAGTCGTGGGCCGGTGTTGTGCTTGTATGTGGTCGAGCCTTCTTTATGGACGCAAGCTGATGCGGCGAATCAGCATTACCAGTTTTTATTGGAAAGCTTGCGTGAGCTTTACACAGCACTCCGCAAAAATGGTGGGCAACTGCATATCCTGACGGGCGAAGTCACCGAGGTCTTTGCACACATTTTTGCACATCAGCCTTTCTCGGCTATTTATTCACACGAAGAAACTGGCAATGATGCCACTTATCAACGCGATAAAGCATTAGGCCGCTGGTGTCGCACCCAGCAGATTGAATGGCATGAATTTGCGCAGTTTGGTGTGGTACGACGTTTGCAAAATAGAGATGACTGGCAAGCCAGGTGGAATGCGCATAATGACTTGCCTTGCCTGCCCCTGCCGAAATCAAGCGCAGAAAAATTTATTCAATTGACAACCGCACTTACGCTGCCGCGCTTACCACCTTCGCTGCAAGAATTACATCTGGACCCTTATGATCCGCCTGAGCGCCAGCATGGCGGCAGGCAGAATGGTTTGATTCTACTGGATAGTTTTTTGCGCGAACGTAGTTATCAGTACCGCGGCGGGATTTCATCACCCTTGTCAGCACCTACGGCATGTTCGCGCTTGTCGCCGTATCTGGCATTTGGCTGCCTTAGCTTGCGAGAAGTCGTGCACGCCACACGGCAGAAACTTGCAGAGTTACCAGCAACGGCTGATCGGCAAAAAAAGGGCCTGGATGCATTCATCAGCCGCTTGTACTGGCATTGCCACTTTATTCAAAAACTGGAGAGCGAGCCTGAAATAGAATACCGCAATATGCATCGCGGTTATGATGGGCTGCGTGAGCAGGAATGGAATCAGGCGCATTTTGATGCACTCGTTTCTGCACGCACAGGCTGGCCGCTGGTCGATGCGTGTGTCACCATGTTACGGCAAACAGGCTGGCTTAATTTTAGAATGCGGGCCATGCTGGTTTCTGTCGCAGCCTATCCCTTGTGGCTGGACTGGCGACGAGTAGGGCATTGGCTTGCACGCCAGTTTTTGGATTATGAGCCTGGCATACACTGGAGCCAGATGCAGATGCAATCAGGCACAACAGGGACGAATGTACCTCGTATTTATAACCCGATCAAGCAAGCGGGTGATCATGATCCCCATGGGCATTTTGTGCGTCGCTGGTTGCCTGTGATGCGGCGCGTCCCTGACACGTGGTTGTTTGAGCCCTGGCGCATGCCACCTGAAGTTCAGGCAGCTTGTAGTGTCAAAGTTGGTGTTGATATTACTGAACCTGTTGTAGATCTGGAACTGGCGACCCGCGTTGCCAAGACTCGGCTATTTGATTTGCGCAAACAAGCACATATGCAACCAGAGAATTTAATCATTTTAGAAAAGCATGGCTCGCGTAGAAAAAGTTCCAGTACATCGCGCCAGCCTTCTGTGCCTGAAAAACCAGTTAGCACACAGTTAGAATTAGACTGGTGAAATCGGAACATAAATGCAATGAATATCGATCTACAAAATCCCGGCACGCAAGGCACCATTATCTATTGGTTTCGCAATGACTTGCGTATCGAAGATAACCAGGCTTTAATTGATGCCTGCCAAAATGCGGAAAAAATTCTATTTGTCTATTGTCATTCGCCCTCAACTTTGCATGCACCGCCATGGCCGCGAATGGTTTTGCTGATGCTGTAGAGGTCCGTGCATGGCTGGTCGCCAATGAGGCACTGGAGGATACGCGGGCTGAGACAGCGAGGCAGATCGCAATGGGGGTAGAGGCTGTTCTGCCTGCACGGCATTCTGCGGTAAAAGCGACTTTGATTGAGTTGGCGCGGGCTTCGATTAGGCGAATGCGGTAAAGAAGCCATCATTCTGAAATGCATTTAAATAAATAAAACTTTATTACTGCATTTAACTTTTTATGAAGCACTGTCAACTCAAACTTATTTCGTTTTAATATTTGTATTTTCGGCTTCATAAAAAATACATTTCCAATTGGACTATCTGGTAGAGCACGGGAACCAGGGAAATGCCGCTCAAGCAGATGTGGAAAATTCTTTACCAGTAACGCCAGTTCTTGTTAACAGTAAGTGAGGAAAAATGGGTAGTTTAAAAAACAAACTATACGAGATTTGCAGTGATGTCGCATCGGAATATCCCGGCTGGGATTTTTCGTCCGGTGAATTCAAAAATAAATCGTTAAAACACTCGACATTGGCAATCAATCTGGGATTTGGTTTTGCGTTGAACAATACTCCATTGCAGCCAGCAATCTTTATTTATCACAAGAGATCAATGGCCTTATTCAAGAAACTCAACGGGTATGATCAGCCCACCTCTATAGTACGATTTCAAAGTGTTCCCCATTTGCTAAAGCATATGCCTGAAAATTTGCGCAGGATATGTTGGATACTGGCGGATAAAAATCTTCAGATGAATGTAGCCCCACCATCCGAAGGGGCTCAAAAAGCGATGATAGATATCACCGAGTCTCGACCAATCTTGCGAGCAGTGGTGGCTGATGGCATTGCTCTTATAGAAAAACTTTATCATCTTGATTCTGAAGAAAGTTTTTTACGTAATCTTCCACCCAAGTACACTCCTGGCAGTGACAAGGTTCCTTATGACGAATTTGAAAGAAGTAAAGGGGTTATGGTTTGTATTGCACGTGCGCTGACTGGGGATTTTGATTTCACTTATAATTATCGGGACGATAGTTATTCAACCGTCTTCCCCAAGAGGATTAAGGAAATTGATAGCCTGCTTGAGATTATCCCGGAATTGAAGATTCAATATGACAAAGCAAACAATATCGCATGAACTGCCTTATTTCTGCGACGCTGCTCAATAGCCGCATCAGGAAACTGCAGCCGCATCACTGGATATCTGTCGGCTATTCTTTGTCATCACGGAAAGCTCAAGTCCAGACCAAACGTCCTGGCAAGGACGAGGGTGAAAAGCCCCAGGCCCAGAAGCGATAGCATGAAGATTGCGGCCACCTTGCCGCCCGCGCGTAGTACCGCATTCGTTGCCAACTTCTTCCCTTGGTCATAATGCCACTTGATGGCGAAGAACATGCCTATGGCGAGCACGAGAAGCTTGAATGTCACCAGGACTATAGGGATCCAATCCATCATTTTGAGTATTTCCAGGTTAATAATGACACTAACTATCGTTTGGAGTACTACTTAAATCGCTGCTTCAGCAGCTTCATTTTATCGTTTGGAGTACTACTTAAATCGCTGCTTCAGCAGCTTCATTTTATGTTTAACCATCCCCTCTCGCATCCTACGTAGTGATTTGCTGGATGCAGACGCGAGATGAGGAAACATCGGCAACCACCATGCAAGCATGGTATTGCTGTGTGCCCTGATGCATACTACTCGAAAGCAATTTCCATACATTAGGACAAAATGTCCCAGTTGAAAAACATACAAGATGAAAATGTGCCAGTCTGGCTGCCGCGACTGGCCATGCATGGCGGGCCGCGCTTCTTGCAGATTGCGGATGCCTTGCAGGCGGCGGTGGTAGCAGGATCGTTGAAACCGGGTGAGCGTCTGCCTACCCAGCGGCAGCTGGCAGCGCAACTGGCCGTAGACCTGACGACCGTCACGCGTGCATACGATGAAGCCAGACGCCGCAACTTGCTGGAGGGTCGGGGTGCCCGGGGTACTTATGTCGCCGCGCCCAAAGTCGCATTGAACGCTATCCTAGACCTGAGCATGAATACCCCACCGCCGCCGGATGGTGTGGACTTTGACGACATGCTGAAGCAAGGTTTGTCTCAGGTGCTGATGAGTGCAGATAATGAACAACTGATGACTTACCACCTGGCCGGAGGGGGTGAATCTGATCGCAAGGCTGGGGCCAAGTGGCTGGAACCGATGTTTGGGCATGTGGATACTCAACAGCTTGTTGTCTGTCCGGGTGCGCAGGCAGCGATTGCGGCATTGATACTTGCGCTTACTGAACCTGGCGATGTCATCCTGGCAGAAGCGATGACTTATCCCGGCTTGCTTGCCGCAGCGACCCAGTTCGGAAGGCGCATCATTGCGGTGGAAACGGACCAGCACGGCATGCTGCCAGAAATGCTTGAGCAAGCGTGCCGCCAGCACAAGCCTGGGCTGGTCTACCTCAATCCAACATTGCAAAACCCGACCGCCATCACCATGCCGGAACAACGGCGCAAGGAGCTTGCCAGCATCGCGCAGCGCTGCAATGTACGCATCATCGAAGACGATCCCTACTGGCTGCTTGCCGATGCCCCGCCACCACCTATTGCCAGGTTTGCGCCGGAACAGGTGTACTACATCTCAACGCTGTCTAAATGCCTGACGCCCGGCTTGCGTGTGGCCTTCGTGCTGATACGCGACCCGCAGGAGCGTGAACGCTTCCTGGTCGCGCTAAGATCATTTGCGCTGATGGGCGCTCCTCTGACTGCCGCATTAGCCACGCAGTGGATACTCGATGGTTCGGCCAAGGGATTGATGGAAGTCGTACGCAAAGAGGCGCGTCTGCGTCACAGCATGGCAAGAGATATTCTGGCGGGGAAGTATAACGGCAGCGGAGACGGCCTGCATGTATGGCTAGCCTTGCCAGCGTATTGGGACTCCGCACAATTTGTACGTGCCGCCGAGAGCGAGGGCGTCACAGTCATGCCGGCGGAGGCATTTGCAACTGGTAGCGAGTCGGTGAATGCAATTCGTATCTCTTTGGGTAGTATCAAGGACCGTGGACGCTTGCGAGCGGCTCTGCAAAGGCTGTCTCACCTACTTGCGCAGCAGCCCTGGTCGTTCAGCACTGCCGTGGTTTAAAGCGCGGGAAATATTGTGCTCTTTTAATGTACCCGGACATAATTTTTTTGTCTCAATACTTATCAGAAATTTGATCTGGTAGCATATGCCATTACCAGATCAAATTTATTTAGAACTCAGATCCAGGCAAATGAAACGTACCGTTCATTTGCTCTTACTCATCAAGGTCCAACTGCCTTCCAGTTCCCGCCCTGTATCGTCAGCATCACCCTCGCCTTTTCTTCCAGGCCAAAATGGTCATTCGCTGTGTAATGCAAAACACCCTGGGTGATAGGGATATCGATTTCAGATTCCATCGCGTCTTTCAAAGCTGTGCGGAATTCTGGCGTGCCGGGTTTGGCCTTTTTCAGGGCCAGGGGGATGACGCGGTTCAGTAACAGGTAGGCATCGTAGCCGTGGGCGGCGAACTGGTTTCTTGTGCCTTCGCCGTATTGTTTTTCATAGCGGCTGGTAAAGTCGGTTGCCAGATGTTTTGACGGGTGGCTTTCTGGCAGCAGTTCGGGCAGCATGGCGAGGCCTGCGACGACGAAAGCACCTTCTACGTCTTTGCCGCCCAGGCGTATCAGGTCACGCGATGCTGCGCCGTGGGTCTGGTAGATTTTGCCTTTGTAGCCGCGTTCTATCAGGGCCTTGTGTGGCATGGCTGCGCCGCTGCCAGATGCACCGATGAGGATGGCGTCTGGCTTGGTGGCGACTATCTTGAGGCTTTGAGCAGTGACCGTGGTGTCGGGACGGTTGAAGCGTTCTGTGGCGACGGATTGCAAGCCTGCCTTGCTGGCGGCGGCGCTGATGGCTTTGAACCAGGCTTCGCCATAGGCGTCTGAATAACCGAGGTAGGCATAGGTTTTGACGCCTTCTTTTTTCATGTGGTCAGCCACGGCATTGGCCATGAGCTGGGTGGACTGGGCAACGCGGAAGGTCCATGCGCCTTTGCCTGCTGCCAGCTCAACCGGTGAAGTGGAGATTTGTGGCACCTTGAGTTCAGTCGCGACTTCTGCCAGGGCAACAGAGGCGGGTGTGGCAGTGGAGCCGACGATGATATCGACCTTGTCATCCGTGATGAGCCTGCGAGCGTTCTTGCTGGACTGCGTGGTGTCGGATGCGTCGTCAAGGATAATGAGCTTTACTTTTTCACCGCCTATGGTTTCTGGCCACAGGCCTATGCCGTTCTTGGTGGGTATGCCGAGGCCAGATGCCGGGCCGGTCAGGGGCAGGCTGACACCGATGGTGATGTCGGCCTGAGCCATGCCTGTGGTGGTGGCGATCAGCAGGGCCAGCAGGGTGGGTCTGAGTTTGATTTGCATTGCAGTCTCCTGAATTATTGTTGGTATTGCGGATGCGGTTTTGGCCTTGTTTGCTGGCTGGGCTTATGATTTTTTATTGCGGCGCAATATTGTTATATCGTGTAACAGTTATTTAATATAATAATATTTTGGATGGGATGCAAGTACGGATTCGGGTTTTTCAGGTTTCGCGTTGACGACGGTGATGTAAGCATTGCTGCATGAAAACTTGGGCTCGTATCTCGTAGCTTGGTCCGGGCCTCGCTAGCATTGTAGGTTGGGCTACGATTTACCAGCCCAACACTCAGCGGTTAAATAACATACACGTTTACTAAGGCCAAGTGTTGGGCTGATACCCCGTAGCCCAACCTACAATACGTACAAACATTGCAGCCTTTCCCTCAAACAAGCGCTCTCTCACTTAGGCTCCATACACAACTTCCCTAACAGGGCACGCAATTGCTGCCTTTCCTTCATCGTCAGGTGCTGGCTGACCCTGTCGTCGTGTTCTTTGACTGCCTGTTTGTATTTTTCCAGTTGGCGCTGGCCTTCTTTGGTCAGGTGCAGCATATAGGATCTGCGGTCGCCTGAGCCCTGACGTTCCAGCAGGCCTGCCTGTTCAAAATTGTCGATGATGGCGACGACGTTTGAACGGGCGATGCCCATGACTTCTGCCAGGCGGGTTTGAGAAATACCGGGGTTATTGCAAACGATGACCAGTGAAGAAAAGCGCTGTGGCGTTATGTCGTAAACACCGAGGCTGGCAGTGAAATCGGCATAGATGGAGAGCTGGGCGCGGCGCACGGCATAGCCGGTGAGTTCTTCAAGGATGTCGTAGTTGATGCCTTCTATGCGTGCATTGAAAGCGACAACCTGGCTGGGGGCGGTTTCTTTTTGTTTGGGCATGTAATGAGCTGAGATTGATGATGTTTTTATTTGCACTATTGTACATGTGCGCGTATATATCAAAACAGAAAATCTTATTGATACGACATTATTAGCATCTATTGAATCTGGCGATAGCTTTGCTCAAACCAGCCGGTTATAAATTTCAATAAGTCTTGTCTCGCCTGGAATAATTGTTATACAGTAGAACAATAAATCAAAGTCGACATACGTGTGCGACATCATAAATTTGCTGGAGGAAGACATGAAAGTAGTAATCGCCGGTGCTGGCATAGGTGGACTCACTCTCGCACTGATGCTGCATGAGCACGGGATAGATGTTGAAGTCTATGAAGCGGTCAAGGAGATCAAGCCGCTGGGTGTGGGTATCAATTTATTGCCACATGCGAGCCAGCAATTGTGTCAGCTAGGCCTGGAAACTTGTCTGGCCGAGCGCGGCATCGAAACTGCATCGCTGTCTTATTTCAATAAGTTTGGGCAAAAAATCTGGCAGGAGCCACGGGGACGTGCTGCTGGGTATGACTGGCCGCAATATTCCATACACCGTGGTGAGTTGCAGATGACTTTACTACAAAATGTCATAGATCGCCTGGGTGCTGCGCGCATACACCAGGGCCATGCATTCACGTCTTTTGAGCAGGTGGCCGACAAGGTAATTTCTACTTTCACCCGGCAAACGGATAAAGCGGCTGTGCAAGTGGAGTCTGATTTGCTCATCGGTGCGGATGGCATACACTCTGCTGTACGGCGCTTCTTGTACCCACAGGGTGACCAGCCGCGTTTTTCTGGCCGCATGTTGTGGCGCGGTGTGACAGAAGCTGCACCTTATATGGATGGACGCAGCATGTTCATGGCGGGGCATCAGGATCAGAAATTTGTTTGCTACCCTATCTCTGAGCCTTTGCGGGCGCAAGGGCGTTCGCTGATTAACTGGATCGCGGAGTTACGTGTACCGGGTGGCGAATTGCCAGCGTCGGACTGGAATCGTAAAGTCGATAAAGCCACTTTCAGCAAACCCTTTGACAGCTGGAACTGGGGCTGGATAGATATTCCTGATCTGATCGAGAAATCAGAAGTGGTGTATGAGTTCCCACTTGTGGATCGTGACCCTTTGCCGCGCTGGACTTTTGAGCGGGTGACTTTGTTGGGTGATGCTGCCCACCCCATGTACCCTATAGGTTCAAACGGCAGTGCGCAGGCGATACTGGATGCGCGCTATCTGACTGACTGTCTCGTTGGTGAAGCGAGTATTTTGTACGCGTTGCGTGAGTATGAGGCTGAGCGTTTGCCGCGTACTACGGGCATCGTATTGCGTAACCGCATGAATGGGCCTGAGCAGGTGATGCAGATGGCGGAAGAACGTGCGCCTCAAGGTTTTGCAGATGTGAATGAGGTGATTGCGCAGGCTGAGCTTGAGGCGATTTCTTTGCGGTATAAGCGGCTGGCGGGATTTGACAAGGATGCCATGTCTTTGACAGGTGTGGCGGAGAAGCTGGGTCCAAAAGTGTAGATGGGGACGGGCCTGGCGAAGCGCGGCCTGGCTAGGTCCGACCCAATTTACGACTCCAGAAAATTATGTACGTAGTCGGTCAACTGAACCCCATCCCCACCCTAACCCTCCCCTTGAAGGGGAGGGAATACTTATCATCAAACAATGCTACAGGGATATTGAGAATTAGGACTCACAGCAAATCAAACCTGTCTGCATTCATGACCTTGACCCAGGCTCTCACAAAATCGCGTACAAAAGCCTGCTGCGCATCGCTGCTGGCATAGACTTCTGCCAGTGCCCGTAATTGTGAGTTGGAACCGAAGACGAGGTCTACTACACTTGCTGTCCATTTCAAGTCACCGGTTTTTCTGTCGCGGCCTTCGAGCTGGCCGTCAGTCCCGGATTTTTGCCATTTGGTTCTCATGTCCAGCAGGTTGACGAAAAAATCGTTGTTGAGTGTCTCTGCATGTTTGCTGAGTACAGATTTGCCATCAAGTGCGCGCAGGCCGCCGACCAGTGCTGTCATTTCTGGCGCGCTCAGGTTCAGCAGTTGTGCCTTGTCGATGAGCAGGGCTGCTGCTGACTCTTCGAGACCTTTGCGCAGGTAATTGCGGAAACCGTCTGCCAGGGGTTCAAGTACGCTGAAAGATTCAACATCGGTTTGCTCCTGGCTGGCATCGGTGCGGCCCGGGGTAAATGGTACGGTGATGTCTTGCCTGGCTTTTTTAGCTGCAGCTTCGATAGCGGCGCTGCCACCTAAGACAATCAAATCAGCCAGTGAGATTTTTTTACCACCAGATTGCGCGGCATTGAACTCTGCCTGTATGGCTTCCAGTTTTGTCAGTACCCTGGCCAGTTCTTCTGGCTGGTTGGCTTCCCAGCCTTTTTGTGGTGACAGGCGTATGCGCGCGCCGTTGGCACCGCCGCGTTTGTCGCTGCCACGGAAGGTGGAAGCAGATGCCCATGCAGTGTTGACGAGTTGAGATATCGACAGGCCAGATGCCAGCAGTTTGGCTTTGAGGCTGGCGATATCTTTATCATCAACCAGCGCATGATCTACAGCCGGGACAGGGTCTTGCCACAGCAGGACTTCTTTTGGTACCAGCGGGCCGAGGTAACGGGTGACAGGACCCATGTCGCGGTGCGTCAGTTTGAACCAGGCACGGGCGAAGGCGTCAGCCAGTTCTTGCGGGTTTTGCAGGAAACGGCGAGAGATTTTTTCGTAAGCCGGGTCTGCACGCAGGGCCAGGTCTGCAGTGGTCATCATGGGGGCGTGACGCAAGGATGGGTCATGCGCATCTGGCACGGTGGTCTTGGCGGCTGGGTCAGTCGGCGTCCATTGATGGGCACCGGCCGGGCTCTTGGTAAGTTGCCATTCGTAGCCGAACAAAGTTTCGAAATAGCTATTGTCCCATTTGGTGGGCGTGGGCGTCCATGCGCCTTCTATACCGCTGGTGGTGGTGTGCACACCTATGCCGCTGCCAAAGCTGTTGGTCCAGCCCAGGCCCTGTTCTTCTATGCTGCCGCCTTCTGGTTCTGCACCGACAAGGCTGGGGTCGCCAGCGCCATGGGCTTTGCCGAAGGTGTGGCCGCCTGCGACCAGGGCGACGGTTTCTTCATCGTTCATGGCCATGCGGGCAAAGGTTTCGCGGATATCGCGGGCAGATGCCAGCGGGTCTGGCTTGCCATTCGGGCCTTCCGGATTAACATAGATCAGGCCCATTTGTACGGCAGCGAGGGGGTTTTCGAGTTCGCGGTCGCCAGTGTAACGCTGGTCATCCAGCCATTTGCCTTCTGATCCCCAGTAGATATCGTCTTGCGGTTCCCATACGTCGGGGCGGCCGCCGGCAAAGCCGAAGGTCTTGAAGCCCATGGAGTCAAGCGCGACGTTACCAGCCAGTATCATCAAGTCTGCCCATGACAGTTTGTTGCCATATTTTTGCTTGATGGGCCAGAGCAGGCGGCGGGCCTTGTCGAGGTTGCCATTGTCTGGCCAGCTATTGAGTGGTGCAAAACGTTGTGCGCCCGCACCTGCGCCACCGCGACCATCGGCAGTGCGATAGGTGCCTGCGCTATGCCAGGCCATGCGGATGAAGAAGGGGCCGTAATGACCATAGTCTGCTGGCCACCAGTCTTGCGAGTCTGTCATCAGTGCATGCAAGTCCTGTATCACTGCGTCGAGATCGAGGGTCTTGAAGGCTTTGGCATAGTTGAAGTCCTTTTCCATGGGATTGGACGAGGGGGAATGCTGGTGGAGGATTTTGAGGTTAAGCTGGTTTGGCCACCAGCCTGCGTTGCCGGGGGTGCTGGCTACAGCAGTTAAATGAGCGCTACCTGAGAACGGGCATTTTGCTTCGTTTGACATCATTATCTCCTTTGATTGAGTGACACACTGGCTACCTGATCGATTATAGAGATGGAAGATTGATAGATATACTTAATTTAATTTATTGATTCGATTTGTTTTTACTATTAACCAATGCGAGACATGCAATTCCGGTCATGCCTGGTAATACTGCGATGGTCAGCGACACGCTGTTCTCATTGAATCCCCTTCCGTTCTAAGGGATAATTACGTCCATGAACGATACTACACAATACCCTCCATTGCCTGATCGCCTGTCGGTTGATCCGCGCAGCCCTTATCATGTTGCCGCCGTGTTTGAACACGATGTCGGTATTAAGCTCAATGGCAAAGAGCGCAACGATGTTGAAGAATATTGCATCAGCGAAGGCTGGATCAGTGTTGCTGCTGGCAAGGCGCGTGACCGCAAGGGCAATCCTTTGATGATCAAGGTCAAGGGCGTGGTTGAGGCGTTTTACCGCTGATTTTTATTATGGTGCAAGCGCTGGTCTTGCACCCTTTCTTTTCGGCCAACTTGTTGGTTGTCTGCGCGCCTTGCGCCATTCTTAAGCATCCCGGAATATTGCCTGTCTGTCTTTCAAACAGGCATAGTGCCATGCTGGTCTGCCCTGATTTATGTCCCTGATGAAGCCATCACCTTTGCCCCATCCGCCCCATGCTGTTTCCCGTTTGCGCTCGTCGCGCCTGGAGCGCAGTACCAGGCCGTTTCTGGCGCGTGGCGGCCCCAAGGGTGAGCGTTGCGGTGGCTGCCGGCTGATACTCAGCCATTGCCTGTGCGAATTGCGCCCCATCGTGCCAACTCGCGCTGGCGTATGCCTGCTGATGGCCGAGCATGAAACATTAAAACCCAGTAACACTGGCTGGCTGATTGCCGATGTGGTGCCTGACACCATGGCCTTTGGCTGGGCCCGTACTGAAGTTGACCCGGTCTTGCTGGCCGTGCTGGCTGACCCGCAATGGCAGCCTTACGTGGTCTTTCCGGGTGAGTTTGTGGCACCTGAGCGGGTGATTACAGGATTGCCGCCTGTCGATGCCGAGCAGAACGGCAACAAGCGTCCGCTATTCATATTGCTGGATGCCACCTGGCCAGAGGCGCGCAAGATATTCAAGAAAAGCCCTTATCTGGCACAGTTCCCGGTGTTGAGCCTGTTGCCGGAACAGCTCTCACGCTACCGCCTGCGCCGTTCACGACGTGATGATCATTTGTGTACTTCAGAAGTTGCGGCTCTGTGCCTGGGGCTGGCGGGCGAAGCTGCGACTGCACAGGCGCTGGAGATGTATCTCGATGTGTTCACGGATCATTATCTACGGGCCAAGCAGCAGTTGAATGTGGACTGGGAAGATGAATTGCATGTGCAGATGCGGGACTTGGTTGAAGGATTGTAGGTTGGGCTACGATTTACCAGCCCAACACTGGGCCGCAATAAACGTATGCGTTATTTAAACGCCGAGTGTTGGGCTGATACCCCGTAGCCTAGCGAGGCCCGGCCCAACCTACGCCCGTGCCAACGCCACTCACATTTGCTGACTATCCCAAATTGCGTTACGCTAAGCTCCTCCAAATAAGCTTTTACCAAATGACCACCCGCAAACCACCCCTGCTCGCAGACCATCTGTGTTTCAACCTGTACTCCACGTCTTTGAAGATGACGCAGTTGTACAAGCCGCTGCTGGCTGAGTTGAATCTGACTTACCCACAATACCTGGTCATGGTGGTGCTGTGGGAAGAGGAAGGCCTGGGCATACGCGATCTGGCAAACCGTCTGGGGCAGGACTCTGGCTCTATCACACCTGTGGTCAAACGACTGGAAGCAGAGGGTTATCTCTTGCGTAACCGCGACCCAAAAGATGAGCGCAACCGCGTACTGACGCTGACGGAGGAAGGCAATAAACTGCGTGCCGCAGGTGTGCGTATCAGCCAGCAAATTGCTGCCGCCTGCGATTTGCAGATGGCTGACTTCAAGCAACTCATGGCTGGCCTGAACAAGTTGAGTAGCCATCTGGATAGTTAAACTTAAAGCAAGCCGCAATAAAAAATATTTAAAATTAACTTGCACGCTAATTTTTAGCGCGCTATTATTCGCAACATGGCAAAGCGCAAAGACAGGAAATGCCATTCAAATACTTAGCGCGCTAACTAATTTATCTGTTTTTAAATTTTCTTTGAAAGTTCATCATGAAAAACATAAGCAAAACCGCATTGATCTTGTCTGCTGCCCTTTCCTCTGCTGTTGCCTTGCCGGGCCATGCATTGGCTGCCTCTGGCAATGACACCACCGTAGTCCTGGTCCACGGCGCTTTCGCTGACGGTTCAAGCTGGAACCAGGTCACACCCTTTCTGCAAGCAAAAGGCGTGAAAGTCGTCGCCGTGCAAAACCCGCTTTCTTCGCTGGCAGATGATGTGGCTGCAGTACAGCGCGTAGTAGATGCACAGACTGGCAAGGTGGTCCTGGTAGGCCACTCATGGGGTGGCGCTGTGATCACGCAGGCTGGTGTCAGCGACAAGATCAAGGCGCTGGTGTATGTGGCCGCCTTTGCACCGTCTGAAGGTGAGGCACTGGGTGGTCTGGGTAAAGATTATCCTGTACCTCCAGGTATTGCGACCCTGAAACCGGATGCCAATGGCAACATGGAATTGTCACCAGTATCATTTGCGACCAATTTTGCGCAAGACGTCCCTAAAGCAAAAACTGCTGTGCTGGCTACTACGCAAGGCTTGCTGCCTGCCAAGGTATTTGGCGAACCTGTGACATTCGCTGCATGGAAAAACAAGCCAAATCATTACATCATCGCCAGCAAAGACCGCATGATAGATCCAGGTTTGCAGGCTGCATTTGCGAAAAAAATCAATGCTGTCACCACTACCCTGCCGACCAGCCATGTACCTATGCTGTCACAACCCAAGGCAGTTGCAGAAGCGATTCTGGCTGCGGTTAAACAATAAACCTGGCAAGACTTAAGCCGTCAGTAAATGCGCAGGCCGCGCCATTTTCATGAATGGCGCGGCCTGTATCTTTATGTCTTTGAGATTTGCGAACTACGCATGATTTTTAGATTTTAGGCTTTACCAGCCATGCCCTGGCTGTTGACCTGATCTGTTCATCATAGCCACCTAGCACCAGTATGTGCCCGTTTGGAAGTGCGGTTGCGCTTGCGAATTCGACTGCAGTGCCGAGTGTGCCATTCACCTTGTTAAAAGACGCAGCACCGGGCTGCCATACCTCGACATCATCGGCACCACCAGCAATAAACACCGCGCCTGAGGGCAGGACGGCGGCAGAAGCGGGGATCTTGAAACGTGGTGAAATCAGGTTGGGACCAGGCTTGAAGCTATTGGCAGCAGGATCATAAATTTCTGTGCTGGCCAGGCGATTATGTTCGTCACGGCCGGCAGAGCCACCTATCACCATTACGCGGCCATCTGCCAAAGCTACTGCGGCATGCTTGTAACGTGGGCCGCTCATGGAAGCAGTGCTGACAAAGGTATTGCTTCGCGGATCAAAAATCTCGGCACTCGCCAAGGGCGCATTTTTTGCGCGCAAGCCGCCAGTGATGAGTATGCGGCCATCTGCCAGTTTGACTGCAGCATGGTGGGTACGTGGCTGCTGCATGGCGCTGGTGGCTGAAAATTTTGCACTTGCCGGGTTGAATATCTCAGCACTGGATACTGCCGCACCTATCGCCGTGGCACCTCCTGCCACCAGAACACGGCCATCATTCAGGGCCAGTACCACAGGGTCTATCCTGGGTGTTGTCATCGACGGCAAATTTTGAAATGACCTGGTCTTGCTATTGAACAGCTCGGCACTGGCGGTAGATGCCTGGCCTGTCCAGCCACCAGCAATGAGGACATCGCCGTTTCCAAGAACGGCCACGCCATGACTGACGCGCGGCGTATTCATGCTGGATGCTGGCTTGAAGGATTTGTCAGCGATATTGAATATTTCTGTGCTTTTATGAACGGGGCTACACCCCTCGCCGCCGCAGCCACCGCTTACCAGTAACTCATTGGTGTTGATGGGGATGACCTGATGTACTGCCCTGGCGGTAGTCATCGTTCTTATCGGCTCTACCAACCAGGTGTTGACTTGACTGTCTTTACTGACAGAAAAAGCATTGGCAGCAACAAGCATGCTCGACAAAAAGACTGGCAGTTTCATATTGGCCCCGCAAGGTAGGTGGCGTCTGGGTTTCCAAGGGCAGCATTGCCTGATGATGGAATTTGCTGGTCTGGCAGCTTTTTGCTAACAAAGCCTGCTCCTGGAAAAGCAATTAGGTCGTCAGTATTTTAGCAAGATGATTGCTAAAATTAATATTTATTTCAAGACGGCTTCTTCCTCAGACTGCCGCGGGCATCTGCCCGTTCTCTGGACCGCTAGTGCGGCTGATGGCGGCCAGGTAGCGTTGCGCTTCTTCCCAGGTGATGGTGACATCGCCCGGTGTATCTGCCTGTGCCATAGCGGCGATGGCTTCTTCTTGCAGGCGTTTTTGTTCTTGCTGTTCTTTGTATTGCCGGATCTGCTCTTCTTTCTGGCGACGCTGGGCATCTTCTATGGCACGCTGGCGGTTTTGCCTGGCGATGAGGGCATGCAGGGCAGCACTTGCTTGTTCGCGCCTTTGCTTTTCCAGCTCCTTGCGTTGCCGTCTTAATTCTGCACGCTGGCGGGCAGCAGCCTCTATCAGTGAAACGCCAGACGCAGCACCAGGCTCGGGCTGCTGCCTGCTGTGGCCAGTCGCTTTAGCTGCGGTGGTAATCGCCGCTGACTTGCCAGCAGCCTGCAAGGTCTGCAACAGGGCGCGTACGCTGGCAGGCCGCTGGTCTGGCTGGATGGCAAACCCGCTTTGCAAGACTTGCCATTGCGCGGCATTGAGCGCGGCGGGTTGTATGGGTTGTTGCTGAGGATGGCGGTATTCACCAAAGGGCATGCCAGCTTCCAGCATCTGGTAAATCATGACGGCTACGGCGTACACATCGAGCGCG
Organism: Undibacterium pigrum; assembly: GCF_003201815.1. GTDB lineage: Bacteria > Pseudomonadota > Gammaproteobacteria > Burkholderiales > Burkholderiaceae_D > Undibacterium > Undibacterium pigrum. Next base: position 501,212 of record NZ_QJKB01000002.1, on the reverse strand, counting down.
GGGCTGTGCTGGTGGCTGCCGGCTTCTGGCGCACGGTAACCTGCCGTGCCTGCATACGGTGAGCGCGATGGCGTCATGCTGGTGGAGATCAGGCCAGCCTGGGTATGGCTGCGCAAGCGGGCAGAAATGCCAAAGTCCAGCAACTTGATATCGCCAGTATTGGTCAGCAGGAGATTGCTGGGCTTCAGATCACGATGCACAAGTTTATGTCTGGCCCAGGCATAGTCCAGCGCATCGGCCACGGGGCTGAGCATGTCCAGCACTTGCTTGAGTGTGCAGCGGGTGTGCCTGGTCAGATAGTTTTCCAGGTCTTGTCCGTCCAGATATTCCATGATGATGAAATAGCTGTTGGTGGCGGGGTCGCGTGCCCAGTCATAGACCCTGACGATATGCTCATGCGCGAGCTTGCGCACCAGCGAAGCTTCTTCTACCAGCAAGCGGGCATGCAGGGCGCTTTGTGTCAGTTGCGGCGGCAAGATCTTGAGTGCCACCATTTCGCTATGGCCCAGTTCTGCCTGGGTTGCCAGGTCGCTGGCTTGCCAGACCTGGCCCATCCCCCCTTGCCCTAACAAGCGCTCAAGGCGATAGCGTTTCGACAGACCGCCCACTTCTTGCCCGGCCAGAAAACCCAGGTCTGTACCTTGCTCATTATCCTGCCTGTCGTGCTTGTTTTGCTTGTCCTGCCTGACAATGACGGGTGCCAGTTCGGTATCGAGTATGGCATTCTTGCGTTGACTGAATTCATCTTCGCTGAGCAAGCCTTCATCCAGCAATGCGCGCAATTCACGAATTTTTTGTAATGGCGTTTGCATGAGGATGATTTATTTTCTCGAACTTGCGTAAATGATGAAAATTGAATTCTTGCTGCATTTTTTAATCTGGCTGCCTGCTTATTTCCTGCTTGCTTGTGCCGTTGGTGCAACACGGCTGAGCATGTTTTGCGCCATGCTGAGGTCTATCTCATGGCGTCTTTGTTGCTCAGCTTCTCTTTGGCTGCGCTCATCCTGTATGCGTTCTTGCAGCAGTTTGACTGCCTGCTCCCAAGTCATGCCTTGCTGCGCACTGGCCATGGCGCTCATGGCATGGGCAGCATGTTCGGAGCTGCCTGCCTGCATGGCGAGTATCTGTTCTGTCGTCAGGCTGGCTTGCGCCTGTACCTTGACGATCTCGGCCAGTGCCAGTGCATTAGCTGGGTCAGCGGTGGCGATCTTGCCGGTTTCGCTGAAGTTGGCGATGGCATTCATGCGCTCTATGGCAATGCGGGCCAGCAGGGCATCATGGGCTTGTTCTGCCTGGCGTTGTTCACGCTCCAGGCTCAGTCTGGCAAACTTGTCGGCGCGTTCGGCTTCTGCCTGTTGTAATTCTTTTTTCCAGCGACGTTCATCTTCTTGCTGTCTGAGTTGCTGCCTCAGGGTTTCTACTTCTACGCTGGCGAGTGTGGCCTGATGTTGCTGTTGCTGGTTTTGTTGTTCGAACAGGGCATGGGCTTTCAGGGTGCCCAGCAATTTTTCATGCTGAACCATCGCATCAGCCTGCTCATCACTGCGCCTGATGGCCTGGATTTTTTCCTGTACCTGGCTGAGCTTGAATTCAGTCTCTACATCTTGGATACTGTCTTCACGTTGCATGCCACGCTTGCGCTGCTGCTGCAACTCTTCTTCCCAGGCTTGCATGCGCTGGAATTCACGCGCCCTGGCTTCAGCTTCTATGCTGATGAGTATCAGGCGGTTTTTTTGTTCTTCATCTTCCAGCTCCTGTTCACGGCGGGCCAGCTGGCTTTGCTTTTGACGCAGTAATTCTGTCTGGACTTTTTGCTGTTCCTGGTCGGCGATCAGGCCTGCTTGTGCGGTCTCATGCTCGAATTGAAATTTTTGCAGTTGATGCTGGATTTTTTGTTGCATCAGTTGCGCGGCTTCCTTGGCTTGCAACTGGGTGATTTCAGATTCTGAGCGCATCTTGATGCGTGCCATGGTGCGTATGTGCAACCATTGGTCAGCTTCATTCTGGCGTTGTTCAGACTTTTGCTTGAGACTGTGTTCAAGTTCCTTGATGGTGTCACCTGCACCACGTTCCAGCGCCTGCTTGCGGGTGCCTGCTTCGACAATGCGGCCATACAGTTCCAGTTCACGGGCGCGTATGGTTTGCAGGCGTTCATCTTCGTCCTGGCGCAGCTTGGCGCGGCTCAGTCGTTTTTTGGCATTTTCCAGCTGGCCTTGCATGTATAACCAGCTCAGGTCTTTGCCAAATTGATGGCGCATTTCTTCATGGCGATAACGCAGGCGGATTTGCTCTTCCTGCCTGGCGATTTTTTGCCATTCAGTATTGGTGTACAGTGCATCGACGAGTTTGCTGTGCTCAAGCTGGGCACGCTGGCCGTCGATGACAAGATGCAGGCTTTCAATTTTTTCGCTGAGTTTTTCACGATGATCTGTCAGTTTGTCGTGGCGCAATTCGCGGGTCACGGCCTGGGTTGCTACAAAGCCGTACTGGACTATGGCCTGGTTCAAGGTGGACAAGAGGCGTTCATCCAATTGCAGACGCAGGTGCACATTGTCTTGCAGCTCACGCAAGGATTGTGCACCCAGAAACTCTACCGCTATCTGGCGCACCATGGGCTCCAGCAATTGTTGCAACTGCTGGCAAGTGATGATGCCAGGAGCGTTCATGAAGTGTTTGGCAAATGCAGGCACATCGGCAATCTTGATGCTGATGACAAACTTGGCCGCCATCGCCAGAAATTCTGCCGTATGCAAATCATCAAAGGAAAACAGCAGGGCAAATGGATTGAGACGTGTCAGCAGGATTTCTGCAGCCTTATCGGTTTGCAATCCCAGTAGCTGGCCGGAAATATCCTGATTGATGTAATCACCTGTCTGCAATTCTGCGAAATGCCCTTCCTGGACGACATAGGCGCGGGCATTAACAGGGATATTCAGGTCTTGCCTGGCAATACTGCTGAGCGGGCGCACACCAAAATACATGGCGACTTCATTCTCTTTGGGCAACCAGCGTTTCTGGCGCAAGACAGTCTCATGCCTTGGGCTGCTCAGCATGAGGCCGCAATGCGTGCAATACACGGCATCTTGTATATTGTGATGGTCGCACTGGGGACATTTGAGTTTGGAACTGCCAAAGATGCTGAACATGCGAGACTCCTTCAATCGCGGCGCGGTGCGGGGACTAGTTTTGCACCTGAGCAAAATCTTAGCACCGGGGGCGGATTTGAAAGACTGGAACAGAAGGGGGTTTAGGGGCCAGATCGTGATTTATATTTAAATGGCAAGGCCTGTCACCGCAGAGCTGCGGTGACACCGGGAGAGCACAGAGAAATGCTTTTTTTGATTAGCCAGTATTAACAAAAGTTTTCAATGGCAAAGCCTTTTATGCTGCCCCCTGCCTATAGATATCTGCATATGGCAGGCTGGCATAACGACAAGTCAGTGGCAAATGTGAAAACAGTCTCAAATCTGCATTCCCATCCAGTTTGCTGTCCTGTGAAGAGAGCATATCCCTATGCCAAAAGTTACCTTGAAAATGGAATAGCAAAGGCAGTGCAGTCATGGCTGTCGTGTCTGCGGATACTGGCGCTGATACAGGCTCAATTTCCGGTTTTATCAGGTACAGCAATTCAGTATCCGGCCCGCCATCTGCTGAAGCAAGAATGATCAGATGCGGTAATATCGCCATGACTTGCAACCTCGTTATGCCACGGACACTGGCACAGAATTCAATTTGCATGCCTGCGCGCAAAGCATATGCCTGGTCTTTTTCCATGCTGATACCATCCAGCAAAGTACCATAACGCGATACATCAACGATTTCTGCGCCCTCGCCTTTCCTGCGGATGATGGCATGACGGGCGCTGATGCGGCGTGTCAGCCTGGCGCTTTCTACGGCATTACCGGCTTTATGGCTTAACAGGATATCTGCCCCTGGCTTTTCTTCCATGCGGCCAAGCACCCATTCATCCCTGGCAAACAAACGTATCGTTTGATTGCGCCGTGACTGCTCTGCTATCAGGCTGGCACTTATTATGTTTGCAGTTGCTGCCGGCTTTGCCAGCAGCTGGACTGGTGCAGTGATAGTCTTTGCAGGCCTGATGCTGCTGGTAGTACTGGCAATTTCGGGCGTGGCGTCTACTTCTATGAGTTCTTCATCCCAGGCGATGGTACCCATGGCAATCTCATATTTTCCGGTAGGCGGCAGCATGTCCAGTTTGGCGATGGAGGCGTCTTTGGCATTGATTTCTATATTCATATTGCCTTGCGCATAGCCGCTGGACTGCCCCAGTCCACTGAGGGTGGCGATGGCACCATCTTCTGCTACCACCCTGACATTCTTTTGCGCAGCCAGAAAGACGCTGTGAATTTCTGTCAGCGAAGCATCTGCACGCGGGACAAAGATGACACTGGTGCATATCCATTTCCGCCTGGCTCTGGACACTTGCTCATGCGACAAAATGACTTCGAGCGGGTATTGTCCATGCTCTTTGTTTTTGGATGAAAAACTGATCAGCAAAGGTTGCCATTGCCCGGACACGGTACGCTGCAAACGTTGTCTGGAAACAGCGGCAGGCACAAGCTCGGAACGCAATTGCACTTCAAGGACACTGACTTCCGGCGGCAGCTTGCCACGCAAGTCCAGCTTGACGGTTAAACGGCCACCAGCGGCACGCGGGTCGTAGCCGCTGAAATGCAGATGCAAGTTAACCGGTGCGCTAGCCTCGCGATTTTGGGTGAGACTACCTGCAGATGCATTGAGCAACTCCAGCCTTTGCGGATCAGACCTGGCCTGTAGAGATTTTTGCGCATGGCCTGCCGCACACACGGCTTCACCCTCTGCCACCCAGTGCGTGCAGTACGGGTGATCGGGAGCTTGGCATTTTTTCATGGCGATGGTGATGGTGAAAAGGTGAAGCGAGGTCACAGTACGGGCGATGTTAGGACTATACGGATAAAGCCTCAGTATCAAATGCCGGAATACGACGGGGTTTTGCCCTCTGTTTTCCCCCAGGTCAGGGCAGCGACGTTGACCTGACTGCGGCGCTGCTTTAACCTTGTCGGATACGATATAGTTCATTTCGCTTTTTTTTGGCGAAATGTCTTTGACCTGCTACCCCTGCCCTGGAAACTCAATGAAAAAAATCGTCGTGAAATTTGGCGGCTCCAACCTGCGCCAGCCTGAAGATATCAGCCGCGTTGTGAGTGTGGTGCAAAGCTATCAACAACCCCTGGTGCTGGTGGTATCAGCCTTTTATGGCATTACCAATGCCCTGATTGCCTGTGTGCAAGCGGCCAAGCAGGGTGCGGGTACAGCAGCGGCACTGGCCGAGAGCCAGGATTACACGCAAAACCTGCGTGCCCTGAAGAAGCAGATACTGGAAGCCAATATCAGCGCCCCCACCCATCGCGCGCGCATAGAACAGGCATTGTCGGTGCGCCTGAACCAGCTGGACCGTTACCTGACTGGTATACATTGCATAGGCGACGTACCCACTTTTGTGAATGATGCCATCCTCAGTTATGGCGAGCGTCTGTCCAGCCTGTTGCTGACTGAAGTCTTGCTCAGCCATGGCATACGGGCACGTGAAGCCCTGCCAGAAGACATAGGTCTGATCACCGATGGTGTATTTGGCAATGCTGCCTGTGATTTCGATGCCAGTGCGCCCGCCGTGTCGCGAGCACTGGAAGGTGATGAAGTCATCGTCGTGCCCGGCTTTTATGGCGTGGACCGTGATGGCAAGGCTACTCTGTTTGGTCGTGGCGGCTCAGACTATTCAGCAGCATCGATAGCCTGTTGCATAGGTGCAGAATCGCTGGATGTATGGAAAGATGTGGATGGTTTTCTCAGCGCCGACCCTGGCACGGTGAACGAACCCCATACGATCAGCCAGTTGAATTATCTGGAAGCAGCGGAGCTATCTTACTTTGGTGCCAAGATCTTGCACCCGCGCACGGTGGAACCTTTGTTTGATCAGAATATCCCTATCCGTATCCTGAACATCACCCGCCCCGAGCGTGGCCTGCAACCGTATTCCGTCATCAATGCCCAGCGCAAGGTGACACGCGACGTGGTGAAGAGTGTCACTTCGACAGAAGACGTGGCAATACTGAAACTGCACGGCCCCGGCGTGGGTTTCAAACCCGGCATACTGGCGCAAGTGACCCAAACCCTGGATGCCAGCGGCATCAATATCAAGAGCGTACTTACAGCCCAGACTGCCATCAATATTTTAGTATCTCGTGATCATCTGGATGCTGGCTATGCGGCACTGGTAGAGCATCACCTGGCTGGTGTGGTGGAAGTGTCACGCAATGCCGATGTCGCCATCGTTGCCGTGGTGGGTGATGGCGTGCTGGAGGCATCTGACGTAGGCGGTGCAATTGCCAGCCGTGCCTTGTCGGCGGCGATTGCGGCTGGCGTACATGTCTGCCTGGCGGCTGCGGGTGCCAGCGAAGTGGCAGCTTATATGCTGGTGCAGCAAGAAGACAGGAAGCTGGCTTTGCAGGCTATACATGCGGAGTTTTTTGGGGGTTGATGGATTAGGGAATCGCAATTTTTTTGCCATAACTTTAGCTTTTGATCCTTGCCAGCAAAAAAATGTCTATGGTGATCAACGAACGCCGCCAGGCTGGAGCCCAGCGCCGTTTGTCACTGACGAATGTACATACTTAATATAAGCGGTTAGCGTTTCATTTCCCTCATAAAAAGCCTTTGTCAGCGCCAGCCCATGTCTCTATCCACTCTCATTTTTCCTCTTTCAAAAATTTACTAGACGACTGGTCTAATTTGTTTTAGAATTCAAGCTATGAATACTCCGCGCACCGATGTCAGGCAACATATCCTCGATACAGCCAAACCCATTATCCTGGGTAAGGGCTTTTCCGTGGTTGGCTTGAACGAGGTATTGAAGGCGGCGGCAGTACCCAAAGGCTCGTTTTATCATTATTTCAAGTCCAAGGAATTATTTGGCGAAGCCTTGCTGGAAGATTACTTTGCCGGTTATCTGGCAGCCGTTGATGTGGTGTTGAAAAATCAGGACATACCTGCAGCCAAGCGCCTGATGCGTTACTGGCAGGGCTGGTTGCCTGAGCGTCCGGGTGAGGGTGTGCAATGCCAGTGTCTGGCAGCCAAGCTGGGGGGTGAAGTCTCAGACTTGTCTGAAGCCATGCGACTGGCCTTGCAACATGGGACTGATAGCATTATTGCCAGGCTGGCAGATTGCATGCGCGAAGGTATCATCGATGGTTCGCTGCCGGCTGACCTTGACGCAGACCATTGCGCACTGACCCTGTACCAGATGTGGCTGGGTGCCACCTTGCTGACCAAGATGCGGCGTGACATGAGTGCGCTGGAAAGTGCCATGCTGGCTACCCGCAAGATGCTCAAGCTGTAAAGTTCTGAGCCTGAAACATCAAGTGCATCCCTTTTAGTAAACATTTTATAAAACATTTATTCTTATCAGTTTTTTCTAGACGACCAGTCTAATTTTTATCTTGAAGTACCCTGGGTTGGCTACACATAGAGTTCTGGATTTGCTTACCCAGTCAAGTTTTGCCATAAGTTTGCTCACAAGTTTTTTTGCTGCCCAACACGCCCAATAAAGGAATTAAGAAATGTTATTCAATCCTCTGCAAACCGGTTCTGTTTCCCTCGCTAATCGCATCCTGATGGCCCCTTTGACACGTGCGCGTGCTGATGCTGGCCATATGCCGAACGCTCTGATGGCCGAATACTATAGCCAGCGCGCTAGCGCAGGCCTGATCGTGACTGAGTGCACCATGGTGGCTGAAAATACATCCGCCTTCTATGCAGAACCTGGCATCTACAATGCCGAACAAGTCACGGCATGGAAACAAGTGACTGAAGCAGTGCACGCCAAAGGCGGCAAGATCTTCATGCAAATCTGGCACGCTGGCCGCGCCGCTGTTCCTGCATTCAATAATGGTGTGGAAAACGTCGGCCCCAGCGCCATCGCGATTGACAGCGAAGTGCATACGCCAAACGGCAAAATCCCGAATGCAGTGCCACGTGAATTGCGTCTGGATGAAATCCCTGCTCTGGTTGCGGCTTATGCACAAGGCGCAAAAAATGCGATTGCTGCTGGCTTTGATGGCGTGGAGGTACATGGTGCCAATGGCTATCTGATCGACGAATTTCTGCGTGACAGTGCCAACCAGCGCACTGACAGCTATGGTGGCTCTATAGAAAACCGTGCACGCTTTTTGTTTGAAGTATTGACTGCCGTCAGTGCGGCAATTGGCTCTGATAAAGTCGGCCTGCGCCTGTCCCCCATCAACAGCTATAACAGCATGAAAGACAGCGATCCGCTGGCTTTGATTTCTTATCTGACGACACGTCTGAATGAATTCAACCTGGCCTATTTGCATGTGATGCGCTCTGATTTTTTCCAGGCTCAAACTGGCGATGTATTGACGATCGCCCGTGCTAACTACAAAGGCGTGTTGATCGGCAATATGGGTTACAACGCCGACGAAGCTGCGCAAGCGATCAGCAACTCCACACTGGATGCAGTAGCATTTGGCACCAGCTTCCTGGCTAACCCTGACCTGCCTGCACGCATTAAGGAAGGCGCAGCTTTGAATGCACCTGATGCAGCGACTTTCTATACACCGGGTGCAAAAGGTTATACGGATTATCCTAGTCTGCAAGCTGCATAATTCACTGGTTTCATCTTGAGTCATGGCTATCGATATAGCCAAAGTTAAAGCGGCATTGAAAATCAATGCCGCTTTTATGCTTTAATAAGACCTATCAACATCGGGATGCTTATGACTCTTATCAAACGACCACTGACAGAAACTGAATTACAAAAAATTGAACTCCAACGCCATGTCTCGTCTGAACGCTGCCCACACATTAATGCAGAGTGGGTAATAGACGAAGAGCGTCAATTATTTTGTGTGCAGTTGGTAAGCAGTACTTATGCCATGCGTGAGGGCTATTACTGGTATTTCTTATTGCATGGACACGAGCAATACATCTTCATGGTTGATGCCTTTTCTGCCAAGTCAATTAGCGACCAAAAACAGATTGAAGCTGTACTGGACAGCAGCATCGCTCCCTTGGATACGCCAACAGCAAAAGCCCTGGCCATAGAAGCAATCCACGTGCTGACAAACGAAAAACTGGTTTTCGTTGATAAGCCGTTTTACAGCAGCATGTAAACTCGCCATTCCATAGCAAGCTCTGAGCGCATAAATATTTCCACAAGTCATCATCTAGTCATTCTTTCGCATTACATTCCTGCCATCGCCATACTGATGGCTGCGAAGCATTTCTGGCCAATAAGTTTGGCACCATTTTCTTGCAATGCATATAGAGGAAGACTTTGATGAAACACTTGTCCAAACATACTGCGCGCTTACTGTGCGCAGTCTTTGCCACTATGAGTCTGAGTGCCTGCGGTGGCAGTAGCACTGAGCCTGTAGATTTCCAGAATCCTGGCTTATCCTGGCCACCACTGCCTACAGTCACCGGTCACCGTGGTGCATCTGCCCTGCGCCCTGAACATACCCTGGCTTCATATCAAAAAGCCATAGATGACGGCGCTGATATCGTTGAACCTGATCTGGTCGCAACCAAGGATGGTGTACTGGTAGCGCGTCATGAAAATGAAATTTCTGGCACCACCAATGTCTCCACACTGGCGCAATTTGCTGGCCGCAAAGCGACCAAGACCATAGATGGCATCCCTGTCGCAGGCTGGTTTACGGAAGATTTCACGCTGGCAGAATTGAAGACCCTGCGCGCCAAGGAACGCATCCCGGCTAACCGCCCAGCCAACACGGCTTATGATGGTCAGTTTGAAGTACCAACACTGCAAGAAGTGATTGATCTCGTCAAACAACAGGCGAAAGAAAAAAACCGCGTCATCGGTATCTATCCAGAAACCAAGCACCCGACTTATTTCAAATCCATAGGCCTGCCTCTGGAAAAACGTCTGGTCGATGTACTGGTAGCGAATGGCTATAAGGGTAAGAATGCAGCCGTCTTCATTCAGTCTTTTGAAGTCGCCAACCTGAAAGAGTTACGCGGCATGACAGAAATGCGTCTGGTGCAATTGATAGACAATCCCTTGAACCCGCCTGTCAATGGCGTACCACGCAATGCGCCGTATGACTTCGTTGCTGCGGGCAGCAGCCGTACTTATGCAGATCTCGTCAAACCTGCCGGTCTGAAAGAAATCGCGCAATATGCAGATGCGGTGTCACCGTACAAGGAAGTCATCATTCCGCGTGACGCAAAGAATGAACTGGGTGCGGCCACCAGCTTTGTCACTGATGCCCATGCTGCCGGTTTGAAAGTCCATACCTGGACACTGCGCCCGGAAAACCCTTTCCTGCCGCCTAGTATGCGTCTGGGTGATGCTGCTTCATTGACACAGCGCGGTGATTCCATTGCAGAAATCACAGCCTATCTTAAAGCAGGCATAGATGGTTTCTTTACCGATGATCCAGCTGTTGGCCGTGCTGCCGTGACTGCATTCAAAAAGTAATGATCTGAAGATAGTGAATGCAAATGCCTGGATCCTGGTCCAGGCATTTTTTTTACATTGGTTTAAGCCTGCTGGCAAAAAAATCCAGTATCTCATCCCTTGCAGCGATAGTTGGCTGCCCTGCCTCATCGATCAGGTGCGCCGTTACTACGCTATGCGGTGTAGTCACATAACGTGTAAAGAAAGGGGCAGTATCCTGACTGGCGGCGCTGTCTGGCAATACCTTGCTGACGAAGCGTTCACCCAAGGCTTCTGAAAATGCGGCAAAACGCTGGGCGCGGCAAAATGCATCGCCAGCAAAACGGTAAGCCATGACAGTCAGGTCTTCTGCCTCGAGACGCTGGCGTACGGCTTGCAAATCGGCCGCATCCATCCCCGTTCCTGCCGGGTCATCCATGGGCAGGGATGGTTGCGATACCACTGGTGCAAGCACCGCTGGCTCCAGCATCATCGACAAGGCAAAATTACCGGTGAAGCACATGCCTATAGCCCCTACACCTGGTCCGCCAGATTCTTCATGCGCCAGTCTTGCCAGCGCCCTCAGCCACAAAGTGACGGGGCTGGATCCTTTGCCTGCAAAAGCACGAAATTCTGCACTGACACAGGCTTTCTGGAATACCGCAGCGCCCTCTTCTGCCGATGCCACCACGCCATCGCGTCCGAACAAAGAAGGCATATACACCGTAAAACCCGCATCACGCACCCAGCGCGCAAAGCGCGCCACATGCGGACTGATGCCGGGCATCTCTGTCATGACAATGACGGCTGGCCCTGTGCCCGTAACATAGACACGCTTGCTGATTTCATTGAGCATGATCTCGCGAGCACTGAAGTCGCTGAGCGGGTCATCGGCACGCATGTCCTGTTTAGTGCTAAATGTGCTTACTACAATTGATATGTGCGTCGTTCCTGCGCTTGGCATGGCAGCTCCTGATTTATCTGGAGTTTGCAGTGTAAGTCTGAGTCAGAAACAGGAGTAGCGGCGGTTCAGCCAGAATCAGGGTGGAATTGGACATTGGCAAACGCCATGTAGAATACAAGGTAAATACCCCATCGCAGTTTCGGTCACAATTTAGCGGAGCGCAAACCCATGCTGATCTGGTGCAGGCTGCAATATCTTTTGTCTTTAGTCTTGAAACTGTTATTGCTAAGCAGTTTTGCAGTACAGGCACAGGCCGCTGATACGCTCAAAGTCGGTTCCAAACGCTTTACTGAATCCTATGTGCTGGGAGAAATCCTGACGCAGACTGCTGCTGCCCATAGTCCTGCATTGCACCAGCAAGGGCTGGGTAACACTGCCATCGTCTTCAACGCGCTCAAGAATGGCAGCATTGATGTTTATCCCGAGTACATGGGCACCATCAATACCGAGATACTGAAACATGAGCAAGCAATCAGCATGCAGGAGATGCAGACTGAACTGGCTAAACAGGGCCTGGGTGTTGCCGTACCTCTGGGTTTTAATAATACCTATGCGCTGGCAATGCGGCCAGAAGCCGGAGATATCAAATCACTGACTGATCTGGCAAAAAAAACTGCATTACGCTTTGGTCTCTCCCATGAATTTTTAGGCCGCGCAGATGGCTGGCCAGGCCTGGTCAAACGTTATCACTTGCCGCAACAAGCCAGTGGACTGGATCATGGCATCGCCTACGAAGCCCTGACTGCGAAACAGGTAGATGTCATCGATATTTACTCTACCGATGCCAAGATCAAACAACTGGGCTTGCGCGTGCTGCAGGATGATGCAAATTATTTCCCGCGTTATGACGCGGTCTTGCTTTATCGTCTGGATGTGCCTGCGCGCTTCCCGCAAGCCTGGGCAGCAATACAGAAACTGGAGGGCAAGATAGATAATGCGCAAATGATAGCGATGAATGCAGCGGTAGAAATTGACGGGCAGAGCTTTGCCCAGGCAGCGCAGCAATTTTTGGCAAAGTCACCGGCAAGCGTTGAACGAGCAGGTTTCATGTCCAAATTATTTGGCGCAGATTTTTTGAAGCTGACCTGGCAGCATCTGACACTGGTATTGCTGTCAGTTGCGCTGGCCTGCCTGGTAGGAATCCCACTGGGTATCATCGCTGCCTTTGCCCCACGCTTGCGTGAGCTTGTCATGGCGACTGTCGGCATTTTGCAAACTATCCCCTCACTGGCCTTGCTGGCGATGCTGATCCCTCTGCTGGGCAGGATAGGTTTTGTCCCCGCGCTGATCACCCTGTCGCTGTATGCCTTGCTGCCTATCGTCCGTAATACCTGTGTAGGTCTGGTACAGGTAGCAGCCGGATTGCGCCTCGCAGCACAGGCCCTGGGTTTGTCAGCCCGTGACCGTTTGCTGAATATAGACTTGCCTCTGGCCCTACCCATGATACTGGCGGGTGTGAAGACGGCAGCTGTCATGAGTGTAGGCACAGCAACCATCGCCGCCTTCATCGGTGCCGGTGGTTACGGCGAGCGCATCACCATAGGCCTGGCCTTGAATGACAACCAGATGTTGCTGGCAGGTGCCTTGCCTGCTGCGGCTTTGGCTTTGCTGACGCAGTGGGGGTTTGATTTGTTGGAGAGGGCGGTCGTGAGGAAAAGGGATTGATCAAAATACGGTGCCGGTCACTCTTAAAGAAATATAGAAGGCCTACGACTCGTGTAGGTTGGGCTACGGGGTATCAGCCCAACACTGGGCCTCAAGAAACGTATACGTCATCTAAACGCCGAGTGTTGGGCTGGTAAAGCGTAGCCCAACCTACGATTTTCAAGCATGTATAGCCACTTTATCTTTGTACGTATGCGACATCCGAAGTGAGCAGGGCAAGGTATTACATCCCAGGCCCTATTGTGTACACAAAAGAACAATGCCTACCAGAAAGCATCCCCCTTTGGTAATATGCATCCGGTTCGGTTTTCCAGATCAATCCTGAAAACCTGATTTCCCTGCTGCAATAACCTGCCCGGAAAAGCTCTTTTGATTTCGCCCGCCCATCATGTCGCTGCATCACCACCCGTCTGGCGCTTTGCCAGGGCGGCGGCGCTTGGGGTTTTGTGCATGGCGTTTTGCACAGCTAAAATCCATGCAGCTACACCGCAGTCTGACAGCACGCTGCAAGTCTTGCACTGGTGGACCTCGGCCAGCGAACGCAAGGCGGCCAGCCTGCTGGCGGCACGCATGGCAGATGAAGGTATCACCTGGCGCGATGCGGGCATACCCGGTGGTGCAGGCATAGGTGCGGGCAAAGTATTGAAGAGTCGCGTACTGGCCAATGATGCGCCCGAAGTCACGCAAATCATCGGTGTCTCCATACGTGAATGGGCAGACCTGGGTTTCTTGCTGGAGCTGGACAAGGTGGCAGCGGCCAATAAATGGAATACCAGTTTCTTCCCGACCATACAAAACCTGATACAGCACCGCAAGCATGTGGTGGCTGCACCGCTGGGCATACATCGCATCAACACCCTGTTTTATAACAAGAAAATATTCAGCACGCTAAAGCTTTCGCCACCAGAAAACTGGGATGAGCTGGTCATGGTTGCAGCCAAACTGAAAGCCGCAGGTCTGATACCACTGGCACAAAGCAGCGAACCCTGGCAAGTAGCCACCCTGTTTGAAAACCTGATACTGGCCGAGGGCGGACCAGAATACCATCGCGAATTATTCGTCAGACAAAATGCCCAGGCCGTGATGGACAAACGCTTCAGCCATGCGCTGGAACGCTTGCGCCAGATGAAAAGCTGGATGAATAATCCTGTTGATGAACGTCCGTGGACAGAAGTGGTACGTCAGTTTTCAAAAAATGAAGCGGCCATGATGATCACCGGTGACTGGGTCAAGGGTGAACTCAATGATGGCGGTTTTGTCACGGACGAGGCTTTCTCCTGCACGGCCATGCCGGGTACGGGCAAATACCATTTGTATAGTGTCGATACTTTTTCGATGTTCACCAACGATTATTCGCGCATCGCCGCCCAAGAAAAACTGGCCCGCCTGGTCGCCACGCCTGCGGTGCAGGTTGACTACAATGCCGTCAAGGGTTCGGTCTCGGTAAGGCGTGATGCTGACCCGGCGCGCATGGATAGCTGTGCCCGTGCTTCCTGGAATGCCTTTGCCCAGGGCGCAACCACGCAAGCGCCCAGCCTGGTGCACCGCATGGCTACCGACGAAACCAGCAAGGACGCCATCATCGCCGTAATACACAGATACTTTATCGATGCCACGGTCAGCCCCTCCGACACCCAGGCCAGACTGGTGGCGATGTATAAGACATTTGGCAATAATAAAAAACAAACTCCATAAAATGTGAGGCAGACAAAGATGACACGCAAAATACTGATAGTCGACGATGACCAGAAAACCCGGGTGTTACTGAAAACCTATCTGGAAAAAAATCAGTATGAAGTCATCCTCTCACACAATGGAGAGAGCTTTGTGGCTGAATTCAATAGCCAGATGAACCAGTTGTCGCTGGTGATACTGGATGTGATGTTGCCCGACACCGACGGCTTTGCCCTGTGCAAGGTAGTGCGGCAAAAATCCAATATACCCATCATCATGCTGACTGCCAGTTCAGATGACACTGACCGCATTGTCGGGCTGGAACTGGGTGCCGATGACTATATCGCCAAACCTTATAACCCGCGTGAACTGCTGGCGCGTATCAAGGCGATACTGCGCCGTACTGCAATTGCCGATGTTGCAGCAGCGCCGCGTTATTACCGTTTCCTGGGTTTCACGCTGGACCTGACAGAACGCAAGGTCACCGACAACACTGGTGAACTGGTGGCACTGACGGGACTGGATTATCAATTGCTGAAATATTTCGTCGAGCACCCGGGCGATGTGCTCGACCGTAATGTGTTGTCAGAAGAAACCCGTGGCCGTGATGCCGGCCCGCTGGACCGCTCTCTCGATGTACAGATCAGCCGCCTGCGCCTGCTGCTCAAGGATGACAGTAAACAGCCCACCCTGATCAAGACTGTGCGTGGGGCTGGATATGTGTTTTCTGCTGATGTGAGCGTGGTCAGTGCCTGAAGCGGCCATCGTGCTGAGGCGCTGGTTGCCGCAATCGCTGCTGGGCCGTTTGTCGCTGGTCATGGTGTGCGGTGTGTTGCTGACACAACTCGTGGGCAGCGCCATCTGGACCACCCAGCAACGCGCCAAGGCTGAGATAGAAGCCACCACGGCTGCACAATACCTGGCGCACAGTGCATCAAGCGCGATACGATTCTTTCGCAGCCTGCCACCTAATTACCGTACCGTGTTGATACAGCAATTCCGTGAGATGGGTGGAACGCGTTTTTTTGTGCAGGCGAACAATGCCTATGTCCCCATCACAGAAATAGAATCGCAAGCACTGGTGCATGCGGTGCTGGGCAAGGTTGGCAATACCCTCAAGACTGACTTGCCGCAATACCCTGAATTCAAGCTGGCCTTTGCGTGGCCGGATCAACTGACAACCTCTGTCGAAGGCACCCGCATCACCGACCTGCCCGAGAGCTGGGTGCAGCATATCCTGCTGATCAAGCCTGAACCCGCACCAGTGCTGGTGATACAGACCGAGCTGGAACCAGGCAACTGGTTATACCTGGCTGCCCTGATGCCCAATCCTTATTTTTTGAAGGGCAATGATCCTCTGTCCTTTGACCGCCTGGTCTTGCAGGGTCTGTCACTGGCGGCGGTATTGCTGCTCTCCATCATGGTGGTACGCTGGATCACGCGGCCACTGGCGGCCTTGTCAGATGCGGCTGCAGCCTTTGGCAAGGGTGAGCAGGTGCCAGACTTGCCTGAGACAGGCAGCAAGGAATTCATCAATACCGCCCGCGCCTTCAGTGCCATGCGCCAGCGCATACAAAGCTATATCGAAGACCGTGAACGCCTGTTCATCTCTATCTCGCACGACCTGCGCACGCCTATCACGCGTCTCAAGCTGCGTTCAGAGCTACTAGACGATGATGTCTTGCGTGGTGAATTTGAAGAAGACCTGGATGACCTTGACATGATGGTCAAGGGCGCTCTGCAATGCGTGAAGGATAGCGACATCCATGAAAACCCTACTGAAGTCAGGCTGGACCCGCTGATACGCAGACTGGTACGCAGTGCCCATCTGGCCAAACATAATGTGGCATACGCAGATTCAGGCCTGACTGTGCATGGCAAGCCACTGGCACTGAAACGTGCAATAGGTAATCTGCTCGACAATGCCCTCTACTATGGTGAACGTGCTGAAATCAGCGTACACGCTGCTGCGGATAGCGTCATCATAGAAGTGCGCGACCACGGCCCTGGCGTGCCGGAAGATGCCCTGCCAAGTTTGTTTGATCCCTATGTGCGCTTGGTACATGGCCGCAGCCAGAATGAAAGCGGTATGGGTCTGGGCCTGGGCATAGCCCGCAGCGTCATCGAAGCTCACGGCGGCAAGCTGGTACTGGAAAACCATGCTGAAGGCGGCTTGAAGGCCATCATCAACCTGCCCAAGGAAAACACTGCCTGAACGGGCATTTCCCACGTCTATGCTTTCTCGTTTCAGCTTGTCGCGCACGCACAAGCTGACAAGCCTCTGCGCGAATCACAACACCCGAATCCAGACTTTTGTAAAGTTTTGTAAGGAATTCTTAAGTTAAGTTTTGTCAGCTTGGGAATTCGCACATCTGTAAATCATCCACACCCTAGCAAACAGCAATACCAGCGCCAGAACCGGGTAAGGATTTGTAAGCTGTTCACCTGACCAGTTTGCACAAACCCTCAATAAATCAATCACTTATAAAAAGACGCACTAAACAGATATGCAAGTGGCATTACATTCATCGCATTGCTAGTATCAGTTTCAAGTAATTTATTTATACCGATTTGTTGAGCTTGAAAATATTCTTGACAGGATCTCTTTTGAACCGCATCCCCAAAATCGCCATGTTATGCATCACCGCCATGATGAGCACTGCCAATGCTGGCACGCTCATCCTGGAAAGCTGGCGCGTCGATGACAAGGCCTTGTGGGAAACAGTCCTGATACCTGCATTTGCCAAACGCCATCCCGGCATAGATATACGCTTTGCACCGACCACGCCGACAGAATATGACGCCAGCCTGCAAGCCCATTTTGCCAATGGTACTGCAGGTGACCTGGTAGCGTGCCGTCCGTTTGATGTGTCGCAATCCTTGTACAACAAAGGCTATCTCGAAAAACTGGATGGCAAAGCAGGTATGGAGCATTTTGAAGCAACTGCACTGCTGGCCTGGCAGACCGATGATGCGAAAACGACTTTTTGCATGCCGGTGGCTTCTGTTATCCACGGTTTTTTGTACAACAAAAAAATCTTCAAGAAACTCAATCTGCAGGCACCAAAAACCCAGGCTGAATTTTTGACCGTGCTGGATGCGGTAAAGAAGAATGGCACCTACATTCCACTGGCGCTGGGCACAGCAGAAAAATGGGAAGCCACACAAACCCTGTTCACCAGCATAGGGCCTAATTACTGGCATGGTGAAACTGGCCGCAAGGCGCTCATTGCAGGCAAAGCAAAATTTACCGACGCACAATATGTGGCTGCTTTTGATTATGCCGCCAAGCTGGGTTCCTACCTGCCCAGTACAGCCAGCACGCAAACCTATAGCGACAGCCAGCATCAGTTCGCCGCTGGCAAAGCAGCGGTCTACCCAGTTGGTTCCTGGGACATCTCTTACTTCAATCAGGTGCAGGGCCTGGATTTTGGGGTATTTGCACCGCCTGTGCGCGCCGCTGGTGACAAGTGCTACATCCTCGATCACATGGATATAGGTATAGGCATCAATAAAAAATCACGCAACAAGGAAGATGCCTATAAGTTTCTCGAATGGCTGGGTTCACAGGAGTTTGCTGACCTGTACACCAACCGCGTCACAGGATTTTTTTCATTGTCGAATCACTTGATTGCCGTACGTGACCCTATAGGAAAACAGATGATGGAATGGCGCACGGCTTGTGAATCGAGCATACGCGTCAATGCACAGATACTAAACCGCGGCCAGCCCAGCATGGAACAGGAATTATGGAATGTGAATGCCGATCTCTTGAACGGCACGGTGACAGGCAAGGAAGCAGCAACAAAGATACAGAACAGTTTTGCAAGTGTGTACAGGCTCAAGCGCTAAGAACGTGTTTACGATCTGTAGCGAGCGTGCGTCAGCGGGTTCAGTGTAACAAAAACGCAGCGCAAAAAGCGGAATGTACTCTAAGTACATGAGCATTTTGAGCAGCGCATGAGACTCGATCACGCTCGCGCAGTAAGATCGTAAACAGGTTCTAAGATCATACCTCCCCCAAGAAGTATGACTATTTTGCCGACGCTTAGCGCGGCGTCGGCATTTTTTTTCTGCGGTATGCCGCAATAAAAAACAAGAATAAAAATAAGATGCCATGAATGATTTTTATCCCGCTGGCTGGAATTAAAGGCGAGGTCAAATTGCAGTACAAAAAATAGATGTGATAACAATGAGTAAAACTAACTGAAGGAGACGTACATGAACACACCTGTATTCAAGAAAAAACTCTTACCGCAATTGATTGCCATCATTCTTAGTACCACGGCGTTTGATGTTGTTTATGCTGCCGATGAAGCACCTGAAGCTGCACCTGGCTCACAAGTCGTAGAAGTACGCGGCATACGCGATACCCTGAAAAAAAACCTGGCTGGCAAACGCGATTCGCAAAACATCGTTGACAGCGTCAACTCAGAAGACCTGGGTAAATTCCCGGATAAGAACGTCGCCGATTCCCTGCAACGCGTGCCTGGTATTTCTGTCGACCGCACCTGGGGTGAAGGTCGTGACATTTTCGTACGCGGCACCGACAAAAGCCTGAACATGACGCAATTGAATGGGCAGTCTGTAGCATCTGCCTACTGGTGGAAAAACGATTCACAAAGTCGCGGCTTCAACTATGACATCCTGCCATCTGAACTGGTCGGCAGTCTTGATGTTTACAAAAGCCCGTCGGCAGATCTGGATGAAGGCAGTATCGGTGGCCTGGTCAACGTCAAGACACGCAAACCCCTGCAATTCAAAACGCCTCTGACTGCGCAATTCTCGCTGGAAGCAACTTACTCTGACTTGCCCAAGAAAACCGATCCGCAAGTATCTGGCCTGGTAAACTGGAAAAATGATGAAGGCACGCTGGGTCTCTTGCTGTCCCTGAGCAAACAAAAGCGCACCATGCGTCGTGATGGCCTGGAGAATTTCACTGACTCCACCAAGTACACCATCATCGATCAAAACAATGTGGCGACGCCGAATGCCTATGCGTCATGGGGCGGTGGTTCTGCGATTTTCCGCCAGGACCGTGAACGCACTACTGGCAATGTCACGCTGCAAATCAAACCTAACCGTGACAGCGATATCTCTCTGAATTACATCAATTCAGACATGAACATGGATAATAATAACCAGAACTACCTGTGGCAAATAGGCGGCCTGGCCAACAAGCAAAATGTCATCAATATCACCAATCCACGTTTCATCACGACCTCTGACGGCACCAAGGCAGTCGTCGGTGGCACAGTCGGCCCGACGACTGGCGTCTCTTTTGAACCTATCTACCGCGAAGCCTATATCAAGTCCAAGATACTGGATCTGGAAGGTAATTATGAAGGCGATGGCTGGAAGCTGCATGGCCAGGCTGGCAGTACTTCTGCCGAAGGTGGCAGCAAGCATGACCGCAATTTCTGGTTCACTGGCAATACCCGTGCGACTGTGAATATCGCACCAGATACTTATGAAGTATCTTACCTCGACATGAACCCGCTCGACCCGACCAAACTCACATTACAAAATGCACGTGACTGGGTACGCAAGATGGAAAGCAAAGAAAACTATGTACAGGGCGACCTGACATGGGATCTGACTGGCTCCTTCATCAAGGATATCAAAGTAGGCCTGAAGTACCGCGACAACACTGTGCAAAACCACCGCACCATAGGCACGGTAGGCCCGGGAAGCACTGGCTGGGAATCCCTGAGCCTGGCTGATTTATCGACTGGTCCATCGCCACTGTTGAGCCAGGCCGCTGCAACTGGCGGCTCCCTGACCCAGTATGCTTGGGTGAATGATGCACTGGCCGCCAGCAAGGGCTTTGCCATGTATGACAAGGGCATGGTTTATAACGAAGCCAAAGGCGAGTACTACAAGATACAAGAGAAGATTACCGCAGCTTATATCAAGGCTGACTATGCCATCGACAAATGGCGTGGTGATTTTGGTGTGCGTCTGGTCAAGACCGAGCAAACTTCTGAAGCTTATCAAGACCTGACAGGCAAGGGCAACTATGTCATCAGTAGCACGACACGTACTTATAACGATGTATTGCCCAGCCTGAACGTGGTGTATGACTTACGTAAAGACCTGATACTGCGTGGCGCCATCGCCCGCGTCATGGCACGCAACACTTACAGCGACCTCAGTGCCAGTACCGAAGTCAGCGGCACGACCAATGCAGCAACTGCCGGTAACCCTTTGCTGAAACCCTACCATGCTGATCAGGCAGAGATAGGTGCAGAATGGTATTTTGCTGATGCCTCGATGTTGTCTGCCACGCTGTTCACCAAACGCCTGGATACCTTCATCTACACCTCGACTGCGCAAGAAAATGTAGGCGGTGTCACGCGTCCGGTAACACGTCCGCATAATGCCGACAACGGTGCCGTCATCAATGGTCTGGAACTGCAATGGCAACAGGCATTTGGTAATGGCTTCGGTGCCATCGTGAACTACACTTTCACTGATGCCAAGGCAGGCTCCATCGCTGGTGGTCAAAAACTGAATGTTATCGGCAACTCACGCAACCAGTTGAATGCCAGCGGCTATTATGAAAAAAATGGCTTCAGCGTACGCCTGTCATATAACTACCGTTCAAAGTCTTATGGCGGCCTGGATGAAGGTGGCCAGGATGTCACCAGCGCCTATGGACAGTGGGATGCCACGGCCAACTGGGATATCACACCAAAGATCAGCCTGTTTGCCACAGCCGTCAACCTGACCAACTCGGTAATACGCACCAATACTACCGACGGTTTGCCCGTCGGCGTGTATGAAAACGGTGCACGTTACAGCGTAGGTGTCAGAGCAAAGTTCTGATCTGTACCAAGGTGATCTGCAGCATAGGGATCATCGTATAGAGTGCTGTAAGAGCCTCCCCATACAAGCAGCAGGGGAGGCTTTTTTGCTCAGTCAGCAGGGGCTTCATCGTCCCTCTGCACCAGTATGACCATCTTACATATCTTTGGAATACCTCATGAATAACAATGATCAACCTGCAGGATCAGGCAAGGACGTGGTCATTGCCATGTTCTTTATCAGCCTGCTGTTTTTTATCCTGGGCTTTGCCACCTGGCTCAATGGCTCGCTTATCCCTTTCCTCAAAATAGTCTGCGACCTCAATAACTTCCAGGCGCTGTGGGTGACGTTTGCGTTTTACATTGCCTACACCGTCATGGCCCTGCCCTCGGCAGCGATACTCAGCCGTACCGGTTACAAGAACGGCATGACACTGGGCCTGGGCATCATGGCCGTGGGAGCCGTGCTGTTTATTCCCGCAGCAAAGTCCAGCTATTACGGCTTGTTCCTGCTGGCCCTGTTCACGCTGGCCACTGGCATGACCCTGATGCAGACCGCCATCAACCCCTATATCGTTTGCATAGGTTCACGCGAGAGTGCCGCCATGCGCATCAGTATCATGGGCCTGTTCAACAAGGGTGCTGGCATCGTCGTGCCACTGGTGTTTTCTGCCCTGATTCTGTCCGGCATAGAGCAATATTCTGATACGGCACTGGCCGCACTGGATCATGCTGGCCGCCTTGCCTTGCGCTCTGAACTGTCATCACGCCTGGTCTACCCCTATGCCATCATGGCAGGCGGCTTGCTGCTGGTGATGGGCATAGTGCATTTTTCTTCGCTGCCAGAATTGCGGGCAGAAGAAGAAAAGAACCAGCCAGAAGTCACCAGATGGGGCGTGCTGCAATACCCGCAACTGGTGCTGGGCGCACTGTCACTGTTCGCCTACGTAGGCGTGGAAGTCATCGCCGGTGACACCATAGGTCTGTATGGCCGCAACCTGGGTGTCAGCAACTATGCCGTGCTGACGTCCTACACCATGGGTTTCATGGTGCTGGGTTACCTGCTTGGTGCCACCACCATCCCCAAACTGATGACACAAAAAACCGCCCTGCTGTTCTCCGCCATCAGCGGCCTGCTGTTCACCATCGGCGTCGCCACCAGCTCAGCCACCGATACCGGCATTGCTCAGGCCCTGGTCGGCTGGGCAGGCGTGCCCGTCGTACCCAACACGGTTTTCTTCCTCGCCATGCTCGGCCTGGCCAACGCCCTGGTCTGGCCCTCCATCTGGCCACTGGCCCTGCAAGGCCTGGGCAAATACACCGCAGCCGGTTCCGCCCTGCTCATCATGGGCATCGCCGGCGGCGCACTGCTACCCATGTTATACGGAAAATTCTCCGACACAGGCAACCCCCAAACCGCCTACTGGGTCATGCTGCCCTGCTATCTGATGATTTTCTTTTATGCGGTGAAGGGGCATAAGTTGAGGAGCTGGAGGGCTGGTGCAGGACATCTGGAAAGGGTGGATCAGGCAGGGTGAGATAACGCCTGATTCTCATGCTACGATAGCCTCATCCTTGCAATAGCGAGGATGAGGCTTAATCATAAGGCAACAATTTGAGAAGAATTTGCTTAAAAAATAGGCCTGGTCTCATACCATAACCAGTATAATTCTATTGGAAAGTTAGATTATCTAACCTTAATCTATATAAAACCAATGGATTTCTCCCTGCTTTTACCTGATGAAATTTGCCAGACACTCGGCGAAAGAACGCGTGAGCGTCGCTTAATGTTGAACATCAGCGTAGAAGAGTTGGCGCAACGTACAGGTATCTCGGCGCAAACTGTCAGCAGCTTTGAACGTACGGGTAAATGTACCTTGAGTAACTTTGTTCGCATACTTGAGTCACTGAATGCCACACCAGATTTGCAGACAGTTCTGGCATCGCAAACTAATTCCATAGAAGATATGCGGGCAAAGTCTGCCGTACAAGCCAGGCAGCGGGCTTACCGTAAATCCAAGAGCCCGTCATGAAAGAGCTCAAGGTTAATTACAAGGCACATGGTGAATCCCTTTGGCTGGGGACACTGGCCGACGATGGCAGCGACATCTTGTTCCAGTATTCGCCTGAAGCACTCGCACGTGGGCTGGAACTATCCCCTATACGCCTGCCACTACGGCCATCTGCCTACCCGGACAAACAAACAGATTATCTGACCATCACCCGTGTGCCAGGATTAATCTACGACTCTTTGCCGGATAGTTGGGGTTTCCACCTGATGAACCGCCGCATGAAGGCGAAGGGTATCAATACTGACACTGTCTCAGTATTGGACAGACTCGCCTACCTTGGTGAAAACACCATGGGCGCTTTGACCTATGAACCCGCCAGCGAAAGCGACTTGGCAATCACAGACCTTGCATTAATCGAACTCGCAAAGGAAGTGCGGGCAGTACAAGCAGACGATAGTCACGAGGTCCTCGATGAACTGGCCAAGGCAGGCGGTTCACCCGGCGGTGCACGGCCCAAGGCCGTGGTTTACTACAAGCCTGCAACGAGTCAGATGAGCACTGAATACATGCCAGATGCAGAGGCCTGGCTCATCAAGTTCCCAGCGAAAGAAGATGCCAGCGATAGCTGTGCCCTGGAAGAACTATATGCCCGACTGGCACGCAAATGCGGCCTGGGCATGGGTGATACACAATTCTTTGAATTGCCAGACGGCATGACAGCATTCGGTGCAAAGCGTTTTGACCGCAATAATGAGCAGCGTGTCCACGTTCATTCACTGGCAGGCATGATGCATGTCAATTTCCAGATACCCGCCCTGGGCTATAGCGATTTCATGCGCGCAACCCGCAGACTGACGCGGGATGCAAGAGAACTAAAAAAAGCATTACAGCGTTGTGTCTTCAACGTCTTGATGAACAATCGGGATGACCATGCAAAAAACCTTTCCTACCTGCTTAACAAAAATAATGAATGGGAACTCGCCCCACCTTATGACCTGACTTATTGCACTGGCTGTAGAGGTGAGCATTTCATGGATATCGCTGGCGAAGGCAAAGCACCAACGCGTACACACATCCTGAAAGTTGCGCAAGACGGTGGGATAAAAGAAAAAGAAGCGCAGAATATTATTGATGAGATGCTGGGGTTAATTACTGGTTCTGATTTCAAGAATACTGCGCGAGATTTACCTATCTCGAAAAAGACATTGACGGCGGTGGGCAAAGTCATTGAGGCGAATAGATCAAAACTACACATCTAAATTTGAAACTGCGCAATAAGTTTTCTGATTTCTTCTATTTGCAAATGCAATTTTCTGTAATACTTCCCATAGCTGGAAAAGTGCAATAGAGAATAAACGGTTTTGTTACTATTTCTAAATAAGACGGGCAATACATCCGCCGTATCTATTGATTTACTGGGCAGCCAATTAAATGCACCACTGGAACGCATCAAGCTGGCAACCGTAGGAGTAATGAAGATGTGCGTGGCATCACCTTCGAGTATTGCTTGATTCAATCTCTTCAAATGAGTGGCATCCAAATCTTCAACAGAGAGCTTGTTGCGACCAACAGTCGGGAGATGAAATAACTCAACGAAAGAAATCAAATTGGCGTGTTCTGCTCCGAATCCTATACGCTCAAAATTTTGGTGATAGCGCTTTCCATCACCTTGATATTCACTTAGCAAAAACGGATGATGGACTTCGTGAGCATGCCAAAATTTCTCGGCATCCTCATGATACTCAAGCACCTTTGGAAAAATAGATATCTTTTCTATATCGACATCATAATTTGCATCAAGCCCGATAAACAGAAAACGCGATCGTTCGGGTGCAACACCTTGATATGGCTTATGCACGAAAAGTTCAACCAGGATTTTGCTTGGATGTACGATACTTTGTCCAGAAATTGTCGACTTCGGACTTGATGGAATACTAGTCCGCCTGGATATTCTCTCCGGAACTGTGTTTTTATCTTTGGAATTTAGTATGGCAGCTACCTGAACTGCATCTTCTTTTGAGGAAAATAAATACTTCAATGCAGCCTCAGGAAATTCTTTTTGAATCTCACGCAAACGCCCAGGATAATTTCCTTGCCTGTAAATGGTGTCTTGCTTCGCCCCCTTAATCTCGTACACACCGTAACTTCTAGGCAATGTTAATTGCCCATCTGCTTTCAGGCCTTCAGGTCCAATGGCCTTTGCAATCAGTTCATTCCAGGAAACGGGCATAAATACTCCTATTGGAGATAAATTGCAAAACTAAAGAAGAATATAGGAATCCATATTAAAACAGGACATGTACTATTAAAAAGTAATTAAAGCAATTAATGTGTTTTTGAAAATACCAGTTTTGCTTATTTACCTTCAGAAACAATATCAATAATTCCCCTCCCCACCCTTGTGATAATGTACCAATTCAGCAATACTCTGCCTACGCCGAATGTGCTGGTGAAATTCAGTCACTTGCGCCTATTCGCCGAATAGCTGCTGGCCGCTATCAATGAATTGCCTGCCAGCATCCTGCAAGAATTTTGTTTTTTGGAGAACACTATGGGTCTGTGGAATAAGCTCAGCAATGAATTTATCGATATTGTCGAATGGCTGGATGACAGTCCCGATGTCATGGTGCATCGCTTTGAGCGCTATCAGAATGAAATCAAGATGGGTGCCAAGCTGACGGTGCGCGAGGGGCAGATTGCGGTGATGGTCAATGAAGGCCAGATGGGCAAGGGCCAGGTGGCGGATGTGTTCACGCCCGGCATGTATGAATTGTCGACCGCCAATATGCCTTTGCTGAGTACGCTCAAGGGCTGGAAGTATGGCTTCAACAGCCCTTTCAAGGCAGAAGTGTATTTCTTCAAGACGACTCGTTTCACCAATATGAAATGGGGTACGGCTGGCCCTGCGACCATGCGCGACCCTGAATTTGGTGTGGTGCGTGTGACTGCCTTTGGTATTTATGGCATACGCATAGTCGATGCCAAGGCCATGCTGGTGGAGCTGGTGGGCACCAAGGCTGATTTCACGACAGCCGATATAGAAGAAAACCTGCGCGGCAAGATAGGCACGCGCATCAAGGAAGTCATGCCTGAGATAGGCGTGCCCATCATCGACCTGGAAGCCAAGGTCACCGAAGTGGGCAGGCGCATACAGGAAAAAATTGCGCCTGACTTTGTGCAATATGGTCTGGAACTGTGTGAAGTGCAGGTGCAGGACATAGGCTTGCCGGAAGAAGTGGAAAAAGCCATAGACCAGCAAGGTGCCATGCGGGTGATAGGCAATATGAACCAGTTTGCCCAGTACCAGGGTGCGCAAGCCTTGCGTGATGCTGCGCAAAACCCGGGCGCAGCAGGCACCATGATGGGCGTGGGTGTGGGTGGCATGCTGAGCCAGAGCATGGGCACGCTGTTTGGCAATAACCCGCAACCAGCCGCCAGCCCGGCTGCTGGTGCTGGCATGCCACCACCGTTACCAACGGCAGTGCAATACTTTGTCGCGCAAAATGGTGCACAGACCGGGCCGTTTGATCAGCATGTGCTGCAATCGCATGTAGGCAATGGCAGCCTGACACGTGACAGCCTGGTGTGGCGTCAGGGCATGGCTGCCTGGGGCAAGGCGGGTGACCAGGCTGACCTGGCTGGCTTGTTTGCATCCATGCCGCCGCCTTTGCCATAACAATCCATAGCAGTCCTGCGCAATCCATCCTTCATCTGATATGGCGTCGCACCTGCGGGTAGCGACGCCCAGTGTTTTGTTCTGGAATCATCATCTGTGACGACAAAAAACTATCCCTGTAAATCTTGTGGTGCCAAGCTGGAATACGCGCCTGGTCAGCATGCCCTGCAATGCCCTTATTGCGGTGCCAAGAATGACATTCCTGAAGACCAGGAAGCCACCATTGCGGCCGTAGAAGAACTGGACTATCAGGCTTACCTGGCAAACCAGGCAGGCAATGAACCCACCATCGCCAGCCAGAATGTGAAGTGCACGGGTTGCGGTGCAGAATCGCAACTGGCGGCCAATCTGGTCTCTGACCGTTGCCCGTTTTGCGCCGTACCGCTGATTGCGACCAATGCCTATGCTGCGCGCAAGATCAGGCCCAAGGCGATTGCCCCGTTTGATATCAAGGAGTCTGAAGCCCGCGGCAAGTTTGCCGACTGGGTCAAAGGTTTGTGGTTTGCCCCGAATGCGCTGAAGCAGGCTTACCGGGCCGAGCGTGGTCTCAAGGGCATCTACACCCCTTACTGGACTTATGATGCCGACAGCTATACCACCTACCAGGGCCAGCGCGGTGTTGATTACACAGTGACTGAGACCTATACCGAGAATGGCGAAACCAAGACCCGGCAGGTCACCAGAACCAACTGGTATCCGGTTTCGGGTGCGGTGCAGGTGGCCTTTGATGATGTACTGGTCATAGGCTCGAAAACCCTGCCGACTTCATATGCAGAAAACCTGGCTCCCTGGAAGCTTGAAAAATTGCAGGGTTACCGTGATGATTATGTATCCGGCTTCACGGTCGAGGCTTATCAGGTTGGCCTGGAGCCCGGCTTTGTAGATGCCCAGGGCAAGATGGAAAGCGTGATCCGCGATGCGATTTGCCGTGATATCGGCGGTGACCACCAGCGCATCAGCGCCATGCAGCCGCGCTATTCAAATATCAGTTTCAAGCACATCCTGCTGCCTATCTGGCTGTCGTCATACAAATACAGCGACAAGGTATACCGCTTTCTGGTGAATGGCCAGACTGGCGAAGTGCAGGGTGAGCGTCCGTATTCTGCATGGAAGATTGCAGGTGCCATCTTGCTGGGGCTGATAGTGGTGGGTGTGGTGATTATGCTGGGGCAAAAACAATAGTATTAGTACAGCCTCTTGATTGGCATGAGCGGGGCGGGTAACAGCTACTCGCCCTGCGCACGCATGCTAGCCTGGATTGCTGCAGTCACATCTGCGCGAAATGCCTGCGTATCATATTCAATACCGCGCTTGCGCAACTTCTCTTCCAGCGCATCAATAGCGGCCAATAAACTATCAAAGTAAAACTTGCGCTGTTGCCCGGGTGACCAGCTTGCCAGCGTCTGATCAAAGTAAAGCGCGGCACTGAAGCTGCGCTGATTTGCATTGTAATTTGCTACCTTCAAATGAGGTGCTGGCGACTCTTCAGATATGGCAGGCCCATGCAGAGTGAAATAGAAATACTCAAGATTTTCACCATACTGCGCTGGCCGCATGCTTTCATATAGCTGCGCCATCAAAGCCAATCTGATTTCATTCATTGCCAGACAGCTGGGGTTATCACTGCCGTACATACCCATGATGACAGGCATTTGTGCTTGATAATTACGCTGTGATGGCAATGACGCGCATGCAACTGCCGGGAAATCCACACTGGCATATCGCTGCCAGTCGTGGCCCGGTGTATCTGGCAAATCCGGGCTGAGGTGATAACTCGGGTTGCGTAATACCCAGCCTGCTTTTCTTTTACTCCAGCTACCTTCCCTGAACCTGCTTTGATTTTTTCCATTGATGAAGCGGGTATTCCAACAATCGCCATTGAAATGACTGACAGCATCTACACGCTCCAGCTCGCCCCAACCGACTATCGCCAGAGATTCACACAACCTGACAGCGACGGCCCATTGATCAGCATCCTCATATTCGACATGCTGTTTCAGTTCATCAAACAGTCTGGTACGCAGTTCTTTTACAGCAAAAGCGGACAGATACTGCGCAAGATCTTCCAGGGTTTCAGCGGCCATGATGCCCGCACTGAAGGTGTTATTATTCATTGATAAGCTATGTGAAATCCATGCACCTGGATAAATCGTTCAAGGCTCAACGCTGCATCAATTCATCCAGCATACGCTTTGGATTTGCCAGGAAATCCCGCGTGACTTTGTAGTGCTCGGTGTCTTCATATGCAATTTCTGCGATGCCTTCCTTGCCGCATTGGTAGATGCAGGCATCGGGATAAGCCATAAGTATGGGCGAATGGGTGGCGATGATGAATTGGGAATTGTCCTCGACCAGGTCATGGATGCGCGACAAGACCGCGAGCTGCCTTTGTGGTGACAGCGCAGCTTCTGGTTCATCAAGTATATACAGGCCCTGGCCGCCAAAGCGTTCTGTCATCAGTTTCAGGAAAGATTCACCATGCGACTGTTCATGCAGGGAGATGCCGCCATAGGAATTGATAATCGGTGGGGCACAACTAGGTTCTTCATCCAGCTTTTCAATTTCCGTAGCCACATTGAAGAAACTCTCGGCACGTAAAAAGAAACCATCACGCGGCTTGCGCACGCCCTTGGCTATGCGCAGATATTCATCCAGCACAGAGTGCGAACGCCGTGTGCCAAAGCTGAAATTCTTGGTGCCACCCTCGGCATTAAAGCCCAGAGAAACAGCAATCGCCTCAAGCAAGGTAGATTTACCTGAACCATTTTCACCAACAAAATAGGTGATCTTGGGATGCAGATCCACATACTCGAAGTTTTTTATCGCCGGTAATGAAAACGGGTAACGCTCAAAAGACTCAACGATATCCCTGCGCAAACTGACGCGGCTGACGTACTGTTTTGAAATCATGTTGAATCACAAATAATCAAACTCAATATTTCTCAACAAGACACAGAGAAAACACACTCAGTAGAAAATTCTCGGTGTCTACTCTATGTCTCTATATCTCTATATCTCTATGTCTCAGTGTCTCTGTGGTGAGCTTTTTGGTCTTACAGTCAATTATTCAAACTGCTTCTTGAACTCTGCAAACTGTGCACTCAAGTCGCTCACCTGCTGTTTGAGTTGAGCAACTTCTGCTTCGAGCAGGCTGACCCTGTCATTTTTTGAGCCACCAGCGCTGGCAGGGCTACTGGCTTCTGCCTGGTCCAGGCCCTCTTCATCGCAAGACAGCAGGTGCGCATAGCGCGGTTCCTTGGTGCCAGGTGTCAGGTTCAGGCGGGCGACCAGGGGCGGATATTTATCCATCAAGTAGTCGAGGCATTTTTCCACATCTGCGACGCTGGCAAATTCATGCAGGCGGCCAACGCGGGCACGGATTTCGCCTGCGGTCTGGAAACCGCGCAGCATGAGTATGGTCAGCACGGCCACCTTGGGCTGGTCCAGCATCCATTTTATGCGCATGCGATGTTCATACTTGGCGACACGAGCACCGGCCTGGTGGATGGCATTCACCAGTTTTTTGGCGGCCAGCCTGTCTATGGCTTCCAGTACCTCAGACTCAGTGACGGACATGACGGGGTCGCGGCTGGTGAGCTGGTTGCAGGCATTGACCAGGGTATTGAGTGACAAGGGGTAATTGTCGGGCGTAGCGGCTTCTTTTTCTGCCAGCACGCCCAGTACGCGCACTTCAACTGCGTCGAGGAATTGTGCATCTGCTGCTGGCGTGGCTGCTGTGCTGCCTGATTCGCTGGTATTTTCTGTGTTCATAGGTCTTCCTCAGATGATTGCTGCGAACGGTACAAGCTCGCGATGGCTTCATATTATCCTTAAAAATTGAAAATGTGACACCAGATGATAAGAAAGCAGCAATCTCTTCAATTATTTTTAAAAATCTTAACCCCTTTTGTTTTGCTGCTCCGTTTAATGATCATCGCCCTCATGTTTATGGAGAAGAAAATGAAAAAATGGATACCCATACTGGCCAGCCTGGTATTAGCCAGTATCACCAGCATTGCTGGTGCCGGGCAATTGGCGGCAGTCAGCATCATCAATCAAAGCACAGGCGAACGCCTGCCTGTCTGGCGGCACCAGGGTAATAATTATGTCGCTGGCAAGCCGGGTGAGCGTTATGCGATAGAAGTCAGGAACAAGACTGGTGAGCGCATCTTGTCAGTATTATCCGTCGATGGCGTCAATGCATTGACAGGCAGCACGGCATCACAGGCGCAATCCGGCTATGTGCTGGGTGCCTGGCAGCCAGTGGAAATCAAGGGCTGGCGCAAGAATATGGATGAAGTGGCCGCTTTCTACTTCACGCAATTGTCTGATTCTTATGCGGCGCGCACAGGGCGGCCCGACAATGTCGGTGTCATAGGCGTGGCCTTGTTCCGCGAATATGTTGTGCCTGCGCCTGTGGTCCAGCCAGAATATGAACGCATGGCACCCACGGCCCCCATTGCGCCTGCTCCCGCAGCATCTGGCATCATGTCCAAGAGCGCAGAGAGTCGCGCTGAAAAAGCCGATACCCGCATAGGCACAGGCCATGGCGAAAGGATTAACAGCGCAGTAAGGTCAACCGACTTCCAGCGCGCCAGTTCACAGGCAGATGAAATCATCAGCATACGCTATGACAGTTATGCCAACCTGGTGGCGCGTGGGATTATCCCGCGCGGTCGCGATGTCTATCCTGCACAGCCCAATCCCTTCCCTGGTGGTTTTGTGCCTGACCCTGGTCACTACCGCTAAGAACCTATTTACGATCTTACTGCGCGTGCGCAATTTGTATCGATGCGGGGCTCATGCGCGGCTCAAAATGCTCATGTACTTAAGTGCATTCCGTTTTTTGTGCAGCTCTTCACCCCGCTGACGCACGCTCGCTACAGATCGTAAACAGGTTCTAAGTAAATTTCCATCATCCATATCCACACGCGCCATGGTTTTACCTGGCGTGTGGAAAAACACGCCCTACAGCATCCAATTTTCGGAGACCACCATGATAAAAAAACCAAGCAGCTTAATACTGACGCTCATGCTCAGTGCCTGCCAGATCAGCAATGTCGCTGAACAAGATCCCGCTCAAGTGACAGAACTGGCGCGACAAGCCGGGCCGCTGGAAGCAGATAGTGATGTCACAGAGACCAAAGACAGCAAGGATGCGACAAAGGCTGCAAGCAAGACTGTGCAGGCACCCGTCGCCGCAGAACCCGCGCCTGCCGCTGCCAATCGTGACAACACTGTGCGCGGTAAAGACTTGCCAGCCTTGATCAATAATCACTTTGAAGGCAATGCCGGGCGGCAGATGTTGATACAGGTAGACAAGCCCTTGTACAAACCAGGTGAAACCATCTGGTTCAAAGCCTGGGATTTGAAGACCAAAACCTTGGCCCCCGCAGACACTGCCGCCATCACCATAGAATTGATTTCACCCAAGGGTAGCGTGGTATTGAGCAAGCAACTGGAAGTGGCTGCTGGTAGCGCAGCCAATGATTTCATCATCCCGCCAGAAGCACAGGGAGGTGAATACACTTTGCGCGCCAGCACAGGTGAAGGGCAAAGAGCGGAGCGCAGTATCATCGTCTCGGCCTATGAAGCACCACGCATGAAAAAGAAACTGGAATTTGTCAAAAAATCTTATGGCGCAGGAGACCAGGTCAGTGCCACTATCGAAGTCAAACTACCTACTGGAGAAGTGCTGGCGGGTAAGCAATTGATTGCGATTGCAACGGTGGATGGTGTTGAGCTGCCGCGTATAAAAACCACGACCAATGCCAGCGGTGATGCTCTGGTCAAGTTCGACTTGCCCAAAAAAATTGAATCAGATGAAGGTTTGCTCACCATTCTGGTGGAGGATGGTGGCATTACAGAATCCATCTCCAAATCCATCCCCATCCTGCAGAAAAAACTCTCGCTGGATTTCTTCCCTGAAGGTGGCAAGATGGTGGCAGGTTTGCCCAGCCGTTTGTATTTTGAAGCAAAGAACAAGCAAGGCAAACCAGCAGATGTAGAGGGTCGTCTGGTCGATGATCTGGGCAATGCCGTTGCCCGTTTCTCTACTTATAAAAATGGTTTGGGCCGTATCAATTTCACACCCGCTACTGGCCGCAGTTATCGTGCAGAAATCAGTAAGCCTGATACCGTCACCGAAACGTATGCACTGCCACTGGTAGAAGAAAAAGGCTGCGTCTTGCGTAATTATGATGATCTCGATGGTCAGGAAAAAGCTTTGCGCATAGCTGTGCAGTGCACGGAAAAACAAAAGGTCGTAGTGGCTGCCACGGTACGCGAAAACGTTTTTGATGTCGGCTCTATTGAGGCTGGCACTGACAAGCCTGCGGTGATTTATTTAAAAGCCAAGGATGCGGCAATACAAGATGCGGCAGGCATTGCCAGGGTCACCTTGTTTGATCAGAATCTGAACCCATTGGCAGAACGCCTGGTGTTCCGCAATCGTCGTCACCGCCTGAATGTGAAGGTGGAGCCGGATAAAAAATCCTATGTGCCGCGCGGCCAGGTCGCCTTGAATATCACGACCAGAGATAGCAATGGCAAAGTCGTGCCCGCCGAGTTGACGCTGGCTGTGGTGGATGACACTGTGATCTCTTTTGCAGATGACAAGAGCGCGCATCTCTTGTCGCGCCTTATGCTGGAAACAGAATTGCCAGGCAAGATAGAAGAACCCAATTTCTATACTGACCTGACAGAAGAAAAAAGCGCACTGGCACTGGACATGTTGATGGGTACGCGTGGCTATCGTCGTTTTGAATGGCAAGCAGTGCTGAATGCCGATATGTCCGTCGGCACAGTGATAGACGGCAGAGTAAAGCGCAAAGCTGGCATGCGTCCGGAGATAGCGTTTATACAGCCGATGGCAGCACCACCTGTAGTGATGGTGCCAGTTCCAATGATGGCAATGCAAATGGCCCCGGCACCAGTTGAATTAAACAAGATGGCCGCTCCACCACCTGATGCCAGACCTGAAGTGAAATCTGTGCTTGCAGCAAATGCCGTCATGCCGCCTGCACCAAAAGTAGAAATTCTCGCTAAGCCTGTCGTCAGGGCCGATATGGTAAATGGTCTGGTCGCTGAAGAAAAATTCTTCCCCGCTCAAGCCACGAAGGAAATCGCCGTAGACAAGGACTTTGCCCGGGCTGCCGCCAAAGTGGAAGAACCTGAAGCCAGACGGCGCCAGACCTGGGCCGCTGTACGGGTCTTTCCTGTACCTACATTCAAACCAGATTATGCCGGGCCACGCGACGACTATCGCGAAACTGTCATGTGGGCACCTAAAGTCCAGACCGACAAGCAGGGTAAAGCAAGGGTAAAGTTCACCTTGTCTGATGCTGTGACTTCTTTCCGCGTTTCTACTGAGGGTATCAGTGCCACGGGTGCGGGCCTGGCGGGACGGGATGAAACTGTCATCAAGTCTTCACTGCCATTTTCATTGTCAGCCAAACTGCCGCTGGAAATATCGGCAGGTGACAAGCCGCTGATCCCGGTAACACTCAGCAATGATAGCGAACAAGCCCTGGATGTGACGCTGGATGCCAATTTTGGCAAGTTGTTGAAAGCGACAAATAGCAAGGGGAATAATGACAAGCTGGCAGCAGGTCAGCGCAAGAGCATGTTCATCCCGCTGGAAGTGACGGGCACGCGTGGGCAATCTGAAGTGCAGTTGTCAGCCAAGGCATCGGGCTTGAAGGATGAGGTCTTGCGCAGCATACCTGTGGTAGCACCTGGTTTTCCGCAACTGGCAGAAAAGTCAGGGCAAATTAAAGGCGAAGCCAGTTATGAGGTCGATTTGAGCAAAGCCAGTAAAGGCAGTGTACAGGCCAGTATCAAGGTCTACACTTCTTCACTGTCTACCATGATCTCTGGCCTGGAAGGCATGTTGCGTGAACCATCTGGTTGTTTCGAGCAAACCTCGTCTACCAATTACCCGAATGTGATGATCATGCAATACCTGAAACAGCATGATGTAGCAGACACTGCCTTGCTGGAGCGTACAGGCAAATTGCTGGATAGTGGCTACAAGAAACTGGCTGGTTTTGAATCACCGAAAAAAGGCTATGAATGGTTTGGTGGCGACCCGGGACATGAGGCACTGACTGCCTATGGCCTGCTGGAATTTGCTGACATGAAACCTGTCTACGGTGCCGTCGATACGTCCATGATGACGCGCACTGCAGCATGGCTGAAGTCCAGGCGCGATGGCAATGGTGGTTATAAAAAAGATGACAAGGCACTTGATAGTTTTGGCCGTGCCAATCCTGCAGTAACCGATGCCTATATCACCTGGGCACTGGTGAGTGCAGGTGAGACTGGTCTGGATAAAGAGATTGCCAAATCTGTGGCGCTGGCTGAGAACACCCAGGATGCTTATCAAATGGCACTGGCAGTTGGCAGCATGCTGGAAGGCAATGGCAAAACAGTCGTTGCAGAAAAAACTCGTAAAACTGCAGTAGAAAAACTGGCGAATATGCAAGCTGCATCCGGCGCATGGACCAATGCCGATCATTCCATCACCCGCAGTGGTGGCAGCAATCTACATATAGAAACCACTTCACTGGCGATACTGGCCATGCTGAAATCGGGCGATCATATGGAGCAGGCGCGCAAGGGTATCAACTGGCTGCAAAATAACCGCAGTGGCTTTGGTCAATGGGGTGCAACACAGGCAACCGTGCTGGCCTTGAAAGCCATGATTGCCTTTGACAATGCCACCCGCGTTGCGCCTAAATCTGGCAAGATCAGCTTACTGGTTGATGGCCTTGTCGTCAGCGAAAAAAGTTATGAGGCAGGTCGTCGTGACGCGATCTTGTTTACAGACTTTGATCAGGCACTGGCACCTGGCAAACATACCATCACTCTGAAGTCGCAAAACAGCGATGCCCTGCCTTATTCGATTGCCGTTGAATATCGAACTACCGAACCGGCATCTTCAAAAACTGCGGTACTTGATCTGCAAACCCATTTAGCCAGGTCGGAATTAAAAATGGGTGAAACCGTCAGGCTGGATGCAGTCATCAGCAATAAGACCCAGACTGGTCAACCCATGAGCCTGGTTCGCCTGGGCTTGCCTGGTGGACTGACTTTCCAGAACTGGCAGCTCAAGGAATTGCGTGAAAAAGGCCAGATCGCTTTCTTTGAAACCCGTGCCCGTGAAGTAATACTGTACTTCCGCGACATGAAGCCTGGTGAAGTCAAGAAACTGGGCATAGACCTGGTGGCAAGTGTGCCAGGCACTTATAGCGGCCCTGCATCATCGGCCTACCTGTACTACAACGATACGGACAAAACGTGGACCAGTCCACTGAACATCAACATCACGCCCTGAGCATACTGAGTAATAGCAGGGGTAAGGTGCAGCATTTTTTCCACAGGATATACGCTGAAGGAAAAGTGCTGTACCTGGCATGGGTATGCAAGTATCTACCAGCACGGGGTCTCAGAAATTTTTCCGGGGCCGCAGAGATTTCCGGTAAACTAGGAGACATGCTACCCCAACCTGACAACGATGAAGCTTTGATGCTGCTTTACTGCGAAGGCGACTTGCTCGCTTTCAAGGAACTGTATCAGCGGCATAGTCATGGTTTGTACCGCTTTATCAGTTGGCGTTCACCGCGCCGTGAATGGGTGGATGAAATTGTGCAGGACAGTTGGGCTGCCCTGCATACGGCAAGGGCCAGCTACACACCCTTGTCCGGTTTTCGCACTTATCTATACCAGATTGCCCGCAACCGCCTGATTGACTTATTGCGACAAAAAGAAAGCCAGCTCGTCCAGGATCATGACGACACTGAATCAAATGGCACTGCCAATATCGCCCATGATGGTTTGTCACCGGAAGCAGCGCTGGACAAGAAGCAGCAAAACGACAGACTGCATGCTGCCATACGCACTTTACCGAATGACCAGAAAGAAGCACTGGTCTTGCAGCAGTTCAATGGACTCGGCCTGGAAGAAATTGCCCAGGTGACTGCAGTGCCAGTGGAGACTGTCAAAAGCAGATTACGCTATGCGATGCAAAAACTACGCTCCCAATTGCATAGCCAGACGAAGCAAGGTGAGCCAGCATGAGTGATAAAAACATCAAGGATAGCAACATCGACATGGATTTGGCAGATGCCGAATTCGACGCTTTTTTACAAGGCGGGGATGAACTCGCACTCTTGCTGCAAGACCTGCCACAAGACACACCATCAGCTGAACTGGACGCTGCCATCATGGCGGATGCTGCAGCGGCGCTGACGGCTACAAGTAGCAAGCCTGCAGTTGCGCCTGTAACTGATGCTGTCATTGCACCAGTGATTGAGCCTAGGGCTGATAGCATGCTTGCTGCTGCCAATGACGCACAAAATCCTGAAGCATCGCGCCATCGCCCTTCTTTCTTGTGGCGCTGGAAAACGCCTCTTGGTCTGGCCGCCAGTGTCATGCTTGCGGTTCCGCTATTCTTTTCACATCAAGAGCATGAAGCAGAAATTGAAGCTGCAAATACTGGCCCGGCACCGGAAAAAATCTTTTACCCGCGGGAAGTAAAGAATAAGGAAATAGTCCCGGTTCCGGCAGTGGCCGAAATGGCGCAGGCAGCACCTATGCCACAGCGGCAGCCTGACACAGAGCGAAAAATTGCTGCGAAAGATGTTGCAACAGAATCCAGTGTGAAGTCTGAGCGCAGGGCCGACGTAGAAATGAAACCAGCTCCCGTCATTGTTGCGGATACAGCTGCCAAGCCTGTTCTCGCTGCACCACCAATGCCGGTGGTAGCCTCGCCTGCGCCTGTAGTGATTGCTGAAGCACCGCCACCAGCACCAAAAGCAGCAGCCGCAGTCATTGCCAACGAGAAGATGCCTGAGGTAGTGCGTGCCGCTGAAGCAGAGCGCGCAAGGAATACAGACTCGTTTAAAGTCGCTGCCAGGGAAGAAGCGCCAAGACACCTTGCCAAGGTGGCGGAAGCGGAAGGCCGCCTGCAAACTGCCACCCCACCTGTGATGGCAAGGAGTGCCGCAGCTCCTGCTGCTCCTGCTCCTGCTGCCGCCCCTGCTGCTGCTCCCGTTTATGCTACGGCCCCTGCTCCCAGAGCAACAATGGACAGCATGGTGGCAGACAAGAAACTCGATGTGCAAGGCAATAGTCCGGCTCGCGTTATTGTTCCCCTCCCGCTTCAATCCCTGGCGCCTTTGCCACCGGCCCCACTGCCAGATGCTCCTGACTGGCTGGCAAAAATAGAAAAGCTGCTCAAGGAAAAACAACACCAGGAAGCACTGGAAGAATGGAAAAAATTCCGCACGACTTATCCAAATTTTGTCGTCGATAAATCTTTGCAAAAGCAAATCGACGTTCTGCAAAAATAAAAAATATCAGTGGCAAGGCCTTTGCCATTGAGGCTTAAACAAACAGATTTGCGATTCATTTCGCTCATTTGCAAAAATAAATAAGTACAAATACGAAACCAGTTTGGCGCTCACATCCTGCATCAACACCTGATGTGAGTGTTCTTTTTTTCATAGTGTAAACAGGGCTTAAGGCAGGCTTTTTCAAGTGCATGGGAAATCAGATAGTTTTCACCTGTTGCACAAAAATATCAATTAATTGAATAAATTCGTCATGCCATGCTTGTTTTTATAAAAAAGCTGTGGCAAGATACGTACATCAACAAAGCAACACCAACAAACATTTAGGAAAAATCGTGAAAACAACTTTGATACAAGAACTGATACAAAACTTGCGCAAGACAGCGCGGGCTTTGGCGTCGGTTGCCAAAGTTGAAGCTGCAGCGAATGGCACATGGAATAAGGATGAAGCCTCGTATCGCATGAGTACAGCCACACGCACAACTAAAGATACAGATAGTCAAATGTCCAATGATGTCAGCCCAATTAATTTTGCGGCGACATGGTTTAGTAACACAAGCATTCGAGGGGAAACCCTGAAGGTCACAGGCGGCAGTTAAAGCTACCCAAGACCCTAGCGCTGAAAAGCCCGGATGCCCTGAAAAGCTCTGGGCTTTTTGATTTTTTGGTTTTGATTTTTTATTTTAGATTTTTTGGTTTGCATAAAACACTTGATGCAAACCACCGCAGTCAAACCCGCCAACGCGGTCGTGACCGGACAACACCGGATCATGGAAGCTCTTTAACAATTTGGGAAGTTCAAACAGTTTTATCCCAAGGGCAGGAACATCTGCTTTTGGGGTAAAGCTGAAAATTAATACTAGATGCGGGTGTAGCTCAAAGGTAGAGCTGAAGCCTTCCAAGCTTAAGATAAGGGTTCAATTCCCTTCTCCCGCTCCATCATGAAAGTGACTTTATAAGTACTTACTATTGCCGAGGTTATTTTCATGATGTCTTTGTCGTCTAATGGTAGGACAGCTGATTTTCGTTCAGCTAATAGCGGTTCGATTCCGCTCAAAGACTCCAGTATTAACAGTTTTACGGATGGTTGCCCGAACGGTAAGGGGTGCGGCTGTAACCCGCAAGCACGCTAGACGTAGGTGGTTCAATTCCATCACCATCCACCATTTTGTGTCTCAAGCTAAACAGGTGAAAGCGCCGTTTTGAAGAATCGGAGAGCGTGGACAGAACTCATCTCCTCAACGGGAGTGAGATGCGTTTGTATCATAACGTGGGCTGGCAAGGCGGACGAGGCAGTCAATAGCGGTGCTATTGATAACGAGTCCAACGCAGTCCAGCACGCGTTATGAGACAAACCCTTCGGGAACTGACGATTTGGGCGCATTGAGGAGATGAGTTCTAGCTACCACGGGGACGCACCATTTTATACGCAGTAAATAACATGTCATTTCAAGCCATGCGCAATTGCTTTACAGATTACGGGGGTGTAGCTCAGTTGGGAGAGCGCCTGCTTTGCATGCAGTATGTCGTCGGTTCGATTCCGTCCACCTCCACCATTTTCTTATCTCAACACAGGAGTAAATCATGAAACGAAAGACCAGGCATCGTCAGATGCCACACTTCACCATCACGCGGGATGTAGCTCAAAGGTAGAGCATTCGGCTTTTAACCGAACGGCGAGAGTTCGATTCTCTCTATCCCGACCAGCAAGAATACCGATTAAAGCGTAGTCGTTTTAACCGATATTTTTTGAGCGCATTTCTTCAACAGCGAGAGATGCATTTTAGTTTAATTCCCCGATAGCTCAGCAGGCAGAGCGGCGTACTGTTAATGCGCATGTCCCTGGTTCGAATCCAGGTCGAGGAGCCATAATGTCCCTTTAGCTCAGTGGGAGAGCAACCGGCTCATAACCGGTGGGTCGCTGGTTCAAAACCAGCAAGGGGCACCATATTATCTTTACTTGCATAGCTCAATTGGTCAGAGCGTTGCCTTGATAAGGCAGAGGCTGGTGGTTCAACTCCATCTGCAAGTACCAGTTTTTATATGCATTTCATCAGCATGAAATGCATAGCCATTATCTCAGTAGCTCAATTGGCAGAGTCGCGGTCTCCAAAACCGAAGGTTGCAGGTTCAAGTCCTGCCTGGGATGCCAAACATTTTTTCTCGCCTTAGCTCAGTTGGAAGAGCGCAACAATACGAATGTTGAGGCCGCAGGTTCGACCCCTGCAGGCGGGTCCAGTTTTACCGTGTGATCATGTGATCCTCACTACCTCACCAGTGGGATGTGCTGACGCACATGCGCGGTATTTTTTGAAGGAAGATTCGCATAATGGTATTGCACCGGATTGCTAATCCGGAGGGTTTTCACGAGCCTGTGTGCGTTCGAGTCGCACATCTTCCGCCAGTTTTTGCCTCATTAACTCAATGGTAGAGTGCCCGCCTGTCTAGTGGGTTGCCAGCGGTTCGATTCCGCTATGGGGCGCCATTTTTGCCGGTTTAGCTCAGTCTGGTAGAGCAACTGATTTGTAATCAGTGGGTCGCGGGTTCAAATCCTGCAGCCGGCACCAGTTTTGCCCTATTAACTCAATGGTAGAGTCCCCGCCTCTTGTGGACTGTCACAGTAAAATCGGAGTGCCTGCCATGTGCGCGACGATCATGCCAGCGTTGCAAATGCTCGCGATAGCACCACTATCGCTGCGCTTTGCGCCTTGCCCTGACGCGTCGGGCACATGTCCTTCACTCTCGATTTCACTGTGACAGTCCACACGCGGGTTGCCAGCGGTTCGATTCCGCTATAGGGCGCCATCTATGGAAGCGTGGCAGAGTGGTCTATTGCAACTGTCTTGAAAACAGTAGGCCCGATGGGGCCCGTGAGTTCGAATCTCACCGCTTCCTCCATTTTGTAAGTAGCATCGCATGATTCATGTTCATGGGGCAGTCTCCAGATAGGTTACGCTTCATATCGCTTCATGCCTCAGGGAATATTCTGATGCACTTCAGGCCACCAGACATTTCGAAAGTTTATCTGTCCGGTGGCACATATAATTACGTGTCAGTAGCTCAAAGGATAGAGCCCCGGTCTTCTACACCGACTGTTGCAGGTTATAGTGGACTGTAACAGTGAAAAGCGAAGTGCCTGCCATGCGCGCGCCGACCATGGCGGCGTTGCAAATACTCGCGATAGCCCCGCTATCGCTGTGTTTTGCGCCTTGCCCTGGTTCGCCGGGCGCATGTCCTTCACTTTCGCTTTCACTATTACAGTCCACTGATCCCGCCTGAAGCACCATCTTTGATCGCCACACACAGACCCGTCTCGGCCTTGCCGATTCGTGGCGATCATTCCTCCATTCCTTGACCATACGAGATTTAGCTCAGTTGGCAGAGCATTCGCTTCATATGCGAGCGGTCGCTGGTTCAAATCCAGCAATCTCGACCACTATCCTACATTTCCCGATCTCCCTTCGCTCTATTCAAATACAATTGCTGTCGTCTTAAATGCGCATACAAAAATAAAAAGGAATCCCCATGAGAAAATTAGTCACTATCAGAACCGTCAGCAATATCAGACCCATCCCTGATGCAGATGCCATAGAATGCGCCAGCGTGGATGGCTGGTCCGTGGTCGTCAAGAAAAATGAATTCCAGGTAGGCGATGCCTGTGTCTATTTTGAGATAGATTCCTTTTTGCCTTTGAGCGATGCACGCTTTGCATTTCTTGAAAAAAACAAAATCATCTGGAATGAAAAAAACGGAATAAGGCTGCGCACGATCAAACTGCGTGGCCAGATTTCACAGGGCATGATACTGCCGCTGAATCAGTTTCCAGAATTGATTGAACTTACTGATGATGGCAACGCAGATTTTAGCCAGGTACTGGGTATAGAAAAATGGGAACCAGCCATTCCAGCCTCACTGTCTGGTGAAGTGGAAGGCGCTTTTCCTGAATATATACGCAAGACGGATCAGGAGCGTATCCAGAATCTGACTGAAGTCTTGAGCACTCAGGCACAGGAAGAATTTGAAGTCACCATCAAGCTTGATGGTTCCAGCATGACGGTCTTTCACAATGCAGGCGTCTCTGGTGTATGCGGCAGGAACTGGTGGATCAGGGAATCTGAAGCCAATAGCCTGTGGCGCGTGGCAAAGCAAAATCAGATGCTGACTGCACTGACTGCCTTTGGCCGTAATCTGGCCCTGCAAGGTGAGATCATCGGCGAGGGCATACAGGGCAACCCTGAGAAAATGCGTGGTCAGGATTTTTATCTGTTCGATATTTTTGATATTGATGCCAGCAGATATCTGGGCAGAGCTGAGCGTCAGGAAGTATTGGCCGCACTGCGTGCCCTGGGTGCTACTGTGCATGAAGTGCCCTGGCTGGAAAACATGACACTGGAACGCTTTGCTGGCGATGTAAGTAAAGTGCTTGATTATGCTGAGGGTGGCTCACTGAACCCGGCAACAGCCAGGGAAGGTGTGGTCTTCAAGCGTCTGGATGGTAGCATGTCGTTCAAGGCTATTTCAAACACATATTTGCTGAAACACGGAGACAGGTAGAAAGATCATGGGTGGAAATGCATTAAAAGCTGGATCAGTTCGTTTGCCAGCTGCACGATATCGCGAGGTGGAACATCATGCGGTGACTATATTGCAACAGCATTTCCCGCAACGCCGGATAGAGGCGGTCATGGCTTATGCTGACAAGGCTGATTTTGGTGATCTTGATATCCTGATCGAAGCTGACAATGATTATAATTCAAGGCAATTTGCTGATGCACTGCAGGCGACAGAAGTTGTCGCCAATGGTGATGTCACCAGTATAGGCCTGGCGGTAGCAGAAGGTGTATTCCAGCTTGATCTGATCAGGACAGAATACGACTCATTTGATTTTGCTTCACGCTATTTTGGCTTGAATGATTTTGGTAATCTGATAGGCCGTATCGCGCATAAATTTGGGGCCAAGTTTGGTCATCTGGGCTTGCTGTATCCCATGCGCGACCCGGACAATAAAGATCATCTGATTGCCGAATTGTGCATTACACGGGATTTTGGTGCAGCCTTGGATTTGCTGGGTTACGATGCGCTGCTGTATGAGGATATGCGGGCGACAGGGCAGTTCAAGGCCCTGGAAGATATCTTCCTCTATGTTGTTTCTTCACCCTATGTCAACCGTGAAATCTATCTGCTGGATAACCGTAACCACAAGGCCAGGATACGCGACGCCAAGCGGGCGACTTACAATGCTTTCTTGTTGTGGCTGGATGAACAGGATGTGATTCAACTGCCAGCCTATGCATGGGCAGAAAGTGGCACGCCTGCACGACTAGAGCAAAAACAGGCATTTCTGGAAATGGCTTTCGCCCGTTTCCCGGATTTCAAATTGGCGCATGAGCAGGCGCTAGAAAAATACGCCCGAAGAAAACAGGTGAAGCAGCAATTCAATGGCGCCCTGGTTGCTGAAGTTACCGGTTTGTCTGGTAAAGAGCTGGGTGAATTGATGGCGCAGATACGCAATTCATTCGCGGATGAAACCAGCTTTGAAAACTTCTTTCTTGATACCGATGCTGAAGCAATCAAAGCCAGGTTCTTGCAGGAAGCGGCAGCACTCTCATCATGAACTTCCCAAATAGTGCTGCCTGCAACTAAGGTGTAACCAGCCCGTCCATGCGCACCACTT
Source organism: Undibacterium pigrum (assembly GCF_003201815.1). Taxonomy (GTDB): domain Bacteria; phylum Pseudomonadota; class Gammaproteobacteria; order Burkholderiales; family Burkholderiaceae_D; genus Undibacterium; species Undibacterium pigrum. The sequence continues at coordinate 456,910 of NZ_QJKB01000002.1, read as the reverse complement.
CAAAGCTGCTGCCTTTGACACTGCCAAGTTCTGACACCAGTTTATCGTTATTCCAGCGTGCATCTGGTGCGCCGCTGATGTACCAGTTGGAGCCATTGTCGGCCACAAGCATGCCGTAGGTTTTCATGGCTTGCAGGATGGCCTTGGTTTCGCTGGAAAAATTAGCCGGTATCTGGTAACTGGCTTTCAGGCGCACGCGCATGCCCATGGGGGGCAGGATATTGCTGGTGTTGGATGATGCCCAGTGTGTCGCTGGTGGCACATAGGCACGACGTGTACGGCTGACGGTAAAGCGCAAGGCATGGCGTATGACACCGCTGGCAGCTTCTTCATAACGTACCAGACCAGGGAAGATGGGCAGGCCTGCGGCATCGGCACTGGTCCAGCCTGGTTTGCCACCGGGCCTGACTGTATTGGAAGTCAGGTCGAATATGGCACCGCCACTGACCTTCCAGCTACCGCCTGCTTGTGGATAGGCATTACCAACTTCATACAGGCGGTTGGCATCGCGGTCTATGACCAGCACATGACGGTCACCATCAAAGCTGCTGCCATTGGCTTTTTGCCCTTCTATCGGTGCATTGGCTGGCAGGGGGTAAGGGCCGGGTTCGCTTTCATCGCCATAGTCGGTAAATTGCACACTGACTTTGGGCTGGCTGCCAGCGACGACCACATAGGGTATGCCTATCGGCGCGCCGTCATACAGGCCTGCACCAAAATCCGGATGCAGGCCTGTACCCAGGCCTATGCTGCTGATCAGTGCGTCGGACGCAGGATCGACAGGCGCAGCCGAGATATCGGTATTCCAGGCGTTATTGGCAGGGAAAGGCAGGCTGCCATTCAAATTCGCACCAGCACCCAGGTCAGCCTTGCGCAAGTCGCCATAAACTGCATTGCCTGCAGTACTACCGGTGCCTGCGCTGTTTACAGTCACTGTGACCGTAGCACTGGTATTGCAGGCTGTACTGCAGGCAGAATTGCTGGCGGTCAGTGTATAAGTCGTGGTTGCAGCCGGATTGACGGCAAGGCTGTTGCCGGTAACAGCAGCACCATTCAGCGTCAGGCTGGTGGCACCGGTGACTGTCCAGCTCAGTTGCGTACTTGACCCGGCATTAATGCTGGCAGGATTAGCGCTAAAGCTATTGATGACTGGCGCTGTTGCATTCGTGGTTCCTGTGGTGCTGCCACTACCTGTGGTAGTTGTCGTCGTTGTGCCAATCGTTCCTGTGTTGCCAGGTGCAGAACCGCCGCCACCGCCACACGCAACCAGGGTCAGTATCAATGCGAGGGCAGGCAGTTTTGGCAGGGAATGTGGTGGCATGGTTTTATTCTTGGCATACAGCATGGGAAATCAGACTAGTCTTGAAATCCTGAGCCGACAATACGAATTGCATTTCCTTACAAATTATCAGACTGAAAACATGTATCATTTTTTGCAAAATCATTATCAAAGATCACCATGAACACGACTACCCTGCCACTGGAAGAACAAGAGCATCCCATAGACCCGGCGATACGCGGAGAGATCAATGCGACCCTGCAACGTATAGAAGAGATGCATGACGTCAAAGTCTTGTTTGCCTGCGAATCAGGCAGCCGTGGCTGGGGCTTTGCATCACCAGACAGTGACTATGATGTGCGCTTTATCTATGCCAACAAGCTCGATTGGTATCTGACTGTCTTCCCTGGCCGTGATGTCATCGAATTGCCTGTCAATGAAATCTATGATGTCAGCGGCTGGGACTTGCGCAAGGCTCTGGGCTTGCTGCGCAATGGCAATGCGACGCTGATAGAGTGGTTGTCTTCACCGGTAGTGTATGCGGCAGACACTGTCTTTTTGCAAGCCCTGCAAGCGGCCTCGCGCGAAGTACACAGACCGGAAAGGGCTTACTACCATTACCTGCACATGGCCAGTAAAAACTATCGCGAGCACTTGCAGGGTGAAATGGTCAAGCTGAAAAAATACCTGTATGTATTGCGCCCTCTGCTGGCTTGTCTGTGGATAGAACAAGACCTGGGTCCTGTGCCCATGCGTTTTCAGGACATGGTGGATGCGACTATAGAAGATCATGAATTGCTGGCAGCCATCACCGAATTACTGGTCATCAAACGCCGTGCCAAGGAATCAGAATTATCGGTGCCCATGCCTGTCATCAACCGTTTTATCGAGAGCCAGTTGCAGAGACTCGACAGTGTCAGAACCAATAGCACGGGTGACATGGATTTCTCGGTACTGGACAGGTTGCTGTTTGATACAGTTATGAAAAAGCCTGCTTAAAAAGCAAGGAATCAGGGCCTGCAAACAGAAATCTGCGATTTCAACCATAATGGTTTTCTCTACATTTGAAATTGCAGGCTCATGTCTTCTTCATACCCTTTATCCATACTCGACCTGTCACCGATTGCCGAAGGCAGTGATGCTGCGCAATCTTTCCGCAATTCCCTCAGCCTGGCCCAGCATGGCGAGGGCTGGGGCTATCAGCGTTACTGGCTGGCAGAACACCACGGCATGCCAGGCATTGCCAGTGCGGCCACTGCTGTCCTGATAGGCCATATTGCCGGTGGCACCAAAAGCATACGCGTAGGGGCTGGCGGCATCATGTTGCCAAATCATTCGCCACTCGTCATCGCTGAACAATTTGGCACGCTGGAATCGCTCTATCCTGGCCGCATAGACCTCGGTCTGGGGCGTGCACCGGGCTCAGACCAGCGCACTGCGCGTGCGCTGCGCCGCAATCTCTCCAGCGATGCAGATGAGTTCCCACAGGATGTGAATGAACTGATGGATTACCTCAGCGAAGACTCTCAGCAGGCAGTGCGTGCTGTGCCCGGGCATGGTTTGAAAGTGCCGATCTGGATTTTGGGTTCCAGCCTGTTTGGTGCACAACTGGCGGCAGCCATGGGCTTGCCATATGCCTTTGCCTCGCATTTCGCACCCCAGCAAATGATGCAGGCGATAGAAATTTACCGCGCCACCTTCCGCCCATCGACGCAATTGGCTAAACCTTATGTCATGCTTGGGTTTAATGTATTTGCGGCTGATACGGATGATGAAGCCTATTACCTGGCCAGCTCGGCCCAGCAGGCATTCATCAATTTGCGCAGTGGCCGCCCGGCAAAGCTGCCTTTGCCAGTCGCCAATTTCTTGCAGAATATCGGCCCGCAAGAGCATGCCTTGCTGGAGCAGGTCTTATCATGCTCGGCCATCGGTGCACCGGATACTGTTACGGAGAAAATGCAGGCCTTCATAGAATATACCGGCGCTGATGAATTGATGATCACGGCACAAATCCACAATCATGCTGCGCGCCTGCATTCTTATGAAATTGCGGCACAGGCAGGTGCCGCTCTTAAACTGGCTCCAAAAAATATGATTTGATTATTTTTTAAAACGGCAAAAGTAATCTGAGAGAACTTTTGCCGTTTCTTGTTTGTCCTGAGATACACTTATGTTTTGGGGACAAACAAGAACATGAAAAATTTCGCGCATCGTTTTTCTTTTACCGCAGTCGTCACATTATTTAGCCTTGCTGGCCTGGCTGTTCCAGCTGCAACAGTCAGTGCGCAAAGTAATTTACCAACGACACCGGCAGCCTGGTCAGAAACATTTAAAAAAGATCTGCAGCTGGCTTATCAGGAAACCCTGGAAAATCATCCGGGCACACATGATCCCCATAATCCGGATTTTCGCAAAAACCTCGATACGGCACGCAGCAATGCACTGGCCCTTGCGGACAAGGTAAAAGATGCCGCAGGCTATCAGGCTGCATTCAATCGCTTCAATGTCAGCTTGCATGATGGTCATGCAGGTGCGCAGGCAAAGCTGCCTCCGTCTCTGACGCCACCGGCACGCTGGCCAGGGTTTATCACGGTCTGGCGTGGCGATGCGCTATATGTCTATGCCTCTGAAACAGCGCAGCCTGCTGTCGGGGCCAGGCTAGTCAGTTGTGATGGCAAGCCTGCCAAAGAACTCATCATGGAAAATGTTTTTTCCTTCAAGGGCCGCAGTGATGAGGCAGGGCACTGGTGGTATCTGGCCAGACAGGCCCTGATCGATTACGGCAATCCTTTTGTACAAGTGCCCACACAATGCGTGTTCAGCCATCAAGGCAAGACACTGACACATACGCTCAACTGGCAAGCTGCCAATGACAATTTCGAAACCTGGCGCTTACGTTCCTACAATGGGGAAACGCTGCCCACGGGTTTGACAGAGCCAAGAAAAAACCTGCTGTGGGTCGCTATGCCCAGCTTTCAGCCCAATCAGGCAGAGCGCGATACCCTCAATAAAATGACTAAGGAAATTACTGAGCATCGCGAACGTGCCTTGCATGCAGATGCCATCGTCATTGATTTGCGCGACAACGAGGGTGGCGCTTCAGAATGGAGCCGCAAATTTGCCAGTGCCTTGTGGGGCAAGGAAAGAGTGAATCGCCTGATGCAGGCCTACTCACCCAATACCGATGTCTGGTGGCGCGCCTCCAGAGATAACACCCGCTATGTACAAGAGCTGATAAAGCAATTTAAAAGTGAGAACCGGGAAGACAGTGCGGCCTGGGCGCAGCGACATGCCAAAGGCATGCAGGCAGCGCTGGACAAAGGTGAATATTTTTATGTTGAGTCATCTGGCTTCAAGCCTGAAGCCAAAGCAACTGCCACCACAGGCAGCTTGCCAGCAGACCCGGTCAGCCTGACAACGCCGGTGTATGTCATCGTCCCAGGTCAATGCGCCAGCGCCTGTCTGGACGCGCTGGATATCTTCACACGCTTTGATAATACCAAACTCATAGGCGCGCCCAGCTCTGCAGATTCCAGCTATATGGAAGTCAGAGGCAAGACCGTGCCATCGGGGCTGGCGCTGGTGACTATTCCCAACAAGGTATACGTCAACCGTACCAGGGCTGCCGGCCAGATTTATTTACCCGCCATCACGGTGAATGATGTAGCCTGGTCCATCAATAATTTTCTGGCGGTAGTGGAAAACGATCTTAACACTTCTGCCTCAAAAAAATCTTCAGGAAAATAATTAGTCAGCTGAACCAATCAATCTTTGGATATGTCTGTACCTTCATACAAAATCAATGGAGATAGCAGACAATGAAAAAACCTTCTTTACGCTTCAAATACAGCGTATTAATGACAGCACTCACCACTGCAGCATATTGCAGTGGTGCGCCTGCTCAGACTAGCAGCCCGAATTTGCCAGATACGGCAGCAGCCTGGGCCAAGGCCAGCAGGCAGGATATCAATGAAGCGTATCAAGTCACACTGGATAATCATCCGGGTACCTATGACAGGCAAAATCCCGGCTTTAAAAAACACCTGGATCAGGCACGCGACAATGCGCTAGCACTTGCCGACCAGGTCAAAGATGCCGCAACTTATTCTGCTGTCCTGAATCGCTTCAATGTCAGCATACATGATGGTCATGCTGGTGCCAGGACGACCTTCCCTGCATCAACTGCTCCAGCTGCACGCTGGCCTGGCTTCATCACTGTCTGGCGTGACAAGGGCTTGTATGTGTATGCCGCCGAAGCTGGCAAACCGGATGCAGGTTCTGAAGTCATCAGTTGTGATGGCAAGCCTGCCAAACAGCTCATAGCAGACAATGTATTTTCTTTTAAGGGCCGTAGTGAAGAAGCTGGCCACTGGTGGGTATATAGCGGTGAGCTGTTTGTCGACAAGAGCAATCCTTTCATCACTTTGCCCAAGGCATGCCAATTTGCGTATCAGGGGAAGACCACTACGCACGCCCTGCAATGGCAAGACCAGAACCAGGTATTTTTTAACTGGGCAAAATCAGCCTACGCTGGGGAGAAATTAGCACTTGGTATCAGCGAACCCAGAAAAAATTTATTGTGGTTTGCCATGCCCACCTTCCAGCCCAATGCTGAAGAAAGAAAGACCTATGAAGACATGACGCAAGACATTCTGGAGCACCGTGAACGGGCCTTGAATGCAGACGCCATCGTCATCGACTTGCGGCATAACCAGGGTGGCTCATCTGCATGGAGCAGGAGATTTGCGGAAGCATTGTGGGGCAAGGACAGGGTGAGCCGGCAAATGAATGCCTATTTTGCCAATACAGAAACCTGGTGGCGCGCTTCACAGGGTAATACCCGGTTCATACTGGACATCGCAGAAAAATTTCGCCAGGAAAATCGCAATGACATGGCTGCCTGGGCAAAACAGCATGGTGAAAATATGCAGGCTGCACTGGAGAAAAAAGAACTTTTCTATGTGCAGCAAACCGCGCGTGCCACAGACAAGCTGGCCAAACCTGTTGCTGATCTGCCGACTGATCCACAAAAGCTGAAAACGCCAGTATATGTCATCGTGGCGGGAGATTGTGCCAGCGCCTGCCTGGATGCATTGGATGTCTTTACACGCTTTGACAATACCACACTGATAGGTGCACCCAGCGCAGCTGATTCTACTTATATGGAAGTCAGGATGAACCCTCTGTCATCGGGCCTGGCCAGCGCCGTCATTCCCAACAAGGTGTATGTCAACCGGCCAAGGTTAGCTGGTCAGGTTTACCAACCAGCTATCGTAGCGACCGATCTGGTATGGTCTGTCAGCAGTTTCCAGAAAATTGTGGAGAACGACCTGGTCAAACGCAAGTAAGTCCTTGCTTTGCGCTGGCAGCCTGTAGCCTGCAGACAAAATCTGCAGGCTTTTTTATTGAATGTTCTGATTGCCCATAAAAAAAAGCCTGCGCACACCTCGTTGCGCAGGCTGTCAAAATTGCTGACCAGAGAACAATGGGTCTTATCAGCAAGAGGGAAGCGTTACTACTACAATTCTTTACTATTCTTAGCTATGTTTGTTCAGATTTCTCTGCCATATTCTTCAGGCATTTTCAGCCTTGATATTCAATGCTGCATGCGATCTACGGTTTCGACCAGTGACGATGCCAAAAAGTTTCATCACCATGCGATAAATAAATCGCACACACAGCAAGGTAAATATGGCTTCCAGCATGGTCATGCAAAATGCGATCAGAGGATTGCGTACTTCCATACGTCTGCGCATTTTTGCCATCATGCGGTCACGTGATATTTCTATGCTGTCATAGAAAGTTGGCACAACCAGCAAGGTCAGAATCGTCGATGTAATGGTGCCACCGATAATTGCAATCGCCAGAGGGCGATAGAACTCACCACCCTCACCCAGGCCCAGCGCCACTGGCAACATACCTGCAATCAATGCAAAGGTGGTCATCAGGATAGGGCGCAGACGTACACGGCCTGCATGCATCAATGCCTCTTCACGGTCATAGCCTTCGGCCTCTTGCTTGCGAGCTGCATCAAGCAAGAGAATCGCATTCTTTGCAACAAGGCCCATGAGCATGATGATGCCGATAAAGCTCATCAGGTTCAGGGTACTACCTGTTACCAGCAAGGACAGTACGACACCTATCAATGACAGCGGCAAGGACAGCATGACCGCCAGCGGAGCCGTGAAGGAGCCGAACTGTATCACAAGTATCAGATACATCAAACCTATGCCGGACAAAAGTGCGATCAGCATGGCACCAAATACTTCTTGCTGATCCTGACCGGAACCACCGAGTGACAAACCATAGCCAGGCGGATAATCAAAAGACTTGGCCAGCTTCATGGCATCATCAATCACTTCACCATTCGAACGTCCCTGAGCATTGGCAGATACGGTAATCGTGCGTTTGCCATTGGCATGTTCAATACCTGATGGCCCCTTGCCCATGGTGATGGTGGCGATCTGATCGAGAGGCACCATCTGGCTGGTACCAGAGACTGCGATAGGCAGACGCTCTATGTTTTCCTTGCTGACGCGGTCATCAGGATGCAGGCGCACTGCCACATCACGGGTCTCGCCAGTCGGGTCTACCCAGTCACCCACCTCGATACCGGCAAAGGCAACACGCAAGGCCTGTGCAGCATCATTGGAAGAAATACCCATGGAATTGGCGAGGCCACGATTGAGTTCTATCTTCAGTTCCTTTTTCGGATCTTGCTCAGACAAACCGACGTCGACCGCACCTGGCACCTGGCGTAATTTGTCCATGTAGGCACTGGTAATTTCCAGCAGCTTGCGTGAATCCGGGCCGGTGAATTCTATCTGTACCGGTTTTTGTGCGCCATTGTTAAGGTCATCCAGCACCACATATTCAGCACCAACCAGTACACGAACTTTTTCACGCAATTCTGCTGCGATTTCCTTGGCACCGCGCTTGCGTTCTGTACGCTTGCCGATATCGACATAAATACGGCCACCGGCAGGGGTGATATTGCTATTGGTTTCCTTGGTTTCTGGCAGGGTGCGGGCGATTTCTGCAGCCCTTTCCATTTTCAGGCGTGCATATTCCAGTGAAGAAGAAGCCGGTGTGCGCACAGTGATCATCAGGTTGCCAGAGTCTGAAGCCGGCAAGAAGCTGGTGCCACCCCATTTGACTTGCACACCCAATGCTACCACCAGGCTCACCATGGCAATCGCGCCCATGGAACGACGGTGATGCAGAGCCCAGGCAATCACATTGCCGTAACGGTCAGACTGATGATCAAACCAGTCATTGAAACGTGCCAGTACCTTGCTGATACCTTTCTTGGGCGCAGTATGATGATCTGGTGGGTCACCCCAGTATGCTGACAGCATAGGGTCAAGCGTGAACGAGATACCCAGGCTGACCAGTACCGAGCAAGCTACGGTCAAGGCAAAAGGACGGAACCATTCACCCGGCATGCCAGGCATGAAGGCCACAGGAATAAATACTGCAATGATGGAGAAGGTGGTTGCGGCTACAGCCAGACCAATTTCTGCCGTACCTTCGAGTGCAGCAGTGCGACGGTCTGAGCCATTTTGCATATGGCGCACGATGTTTTCCCGCACTACGATCGCATCATCAATCAGCACACCAATCGCCAGCGACAGGCCCAGCAGGGTCATGAAGTTAAGCGTGAAACCACACAGCCAAACTGCAATGAAAGCCGCAATCACCGAGGTGGGTAAACTCAGAGCAGTGATCAGGGTGGAACGCCAGGAATTCAAGAAGGCATATACCACGAAGATGGTCAGGCCAGCGCCCAGTACCAGGGATTCAATCACATTATTGAGGCTGCGTTGTGCATCCTTGCCGCCATCACGGGTGACTTCCAGCTTGGTGCCCGGCTGTGTTTTCTCAAGTTCCTTATTGATCTCTTCCACTTTATCATTGACAGCTTTTGCGACGCTGACGGTACTGGCATCACGGGCACGGGTGACAAAGATACCGACATTCGGCTTGCCACTACGTATGCTGAGACCATCCTTATCTGCAAAACTGTCTTCTATGGTCGCTACTTGCGACAGGCGAACGATCCGGTCGCCAGTACGCTTGACAACAATGGACTGGAATTCTTCTGGAGATTCTATGCGGCCCACCAGACGTATACTCTCTTCATCCAGCGTACCGCGTATCTTGCCTACCGGGGCATTGGTATTCTGGTTGCGCAGGGCACTGACGACTTCACCAACCGAGACATTGAATTCACGCAGTTTTTCTGCACGCAACAGTACTGACAATTCACGTTTCAAGGAACCCGTCACCTCTACCGTCGCCACGCCAGGGATGCTGCGCAATTTGTCGGCCAGGGTATCTTCTGCCAGGCGTGAAATCTCGGCATGGCTCTGCTTGTTGGACGACAGGGCCATGTTGACGATGGGCTGTGAACCCGGGTCCCAGCGACGTATCATGGGTTCGCGCATTTCTGTCGGCATTTTATAGCGCAGGCCAGAGATGACATTGCGGACCTCATCCGAAGCCTCGATCATGTTTTTCTTGAAGCTGAAACGCATATCGAAGCGGCCACTGTTTTCTGATGCCGTGGCCCAGACTTCCTGCACACCAGCCACTGCCTGCAATGATTTTTCCAGGCGATTGATGATTTCGCGTTCTACCGTATCCGGTGAAGCACCAGGATAAGTAATAATCACCGACAAGCCCGGCACTTCGACGTCAGGGTTCTGGTTGACGCGCAGTTTGCTGAGTGCCAGCAAACCCAAAGCCATGAGGGCGACGATCAGAACGATGGTCGCAGTCGGCTTTTTGATACTGAAGTCAGATAAAAACATGCTTATTTTCCTTGCGCTGGAGTCGCATCAGCCACTGCCACTTTGGCAGCAGCCAGTTCTATGTTCTGACCATCCTTGAAACTGGAGCTGGGGCTGCGCATGACGACATCACCTGCTGCCAGACCACTGCGGATTTCATAATTACCTGTACGCTGGTCGCGTTTGCCGATTTGCAGGTCAACCTTGCTCAGGGTCTTGCCTGCAACTTTCCATGCATAAGTCTTGTCACCAGATTTGATGACCGCTGCTTCTGGCAGCATCAGGGCACTGACCATCGCTGCTTCTATATTGCCTTCTGCATACAGGCCGGATACACGCGGCTGATTGCTGTCGGCAAAGGCCACCAGCACTTCTACCTGGCGGGTAACATCATTGGCGGCCGGGTCTACCCGGGTGACCTTGCCACGGAATTCCTGTCCAGCGTAACCATTGATACGGAAACCCACAGGCTGGCCCACCTTGACCAGGGCGATCTTGTCGGTAGATACACGACCAGCAAAGCGCATGCTGGTCGGGTCTATGACCTTGACCAGTTCCTTGCCTATGGCAGCAGTATCACCAGCCGATACCTTGCGTTCACTGACAACGCCATCAAACGGGGCGCGCACGACGGTACGCTGCAATTGCTGGCGGGCCACCACGGCGCGTGCTCTGGAAGCAGACAATTCACTCTGGGCGCTGTTGCGGCGTACTTCAGCATCATCAAGGGCCTGCAGGGAAGTCATGCCTGAGGCACGCAAGGTTTTCAGGCGTTGCAGTGCACGGTCAGACTGGTCCAGCGCCAGGGCAGCATTGCGGGCTGCGTCTTCGGCAGAGTTGAGATTGTCACGGATAGAGGTTTCATCGAGCTTGACGAGGACATCGCCACGTTTGACGACATCACCATTCTCTTTCAATACTTGTAAAACCACTGCCCCCACTTCGGCGCGCAAGTCTGCCTTGCGCTCTGGCTGTATCGAGCCAGTCACTACCGGGCCGGATGCCAGGGCATTGCTTTGTACTGTCAACACGTCTTCAGGCGCGATCACCAGCTTGACGGGAGCCTTGTCTTTCTTGTCTTTGGCATCACCCTTGTCTGCTGTAGCGCTGGCACTGGAGCTGGCACTGGCTTTTTCTGTGGCTTTGTCTTTGCTGCAGGCTGCCAGGGCAGAAGCAATGGCAAGAACAAGTAGAGTTTTACGTAACATGATGGTCCCTGTCGCTATTGGTTTGGGGAAATTGGATGAGGAAGTATTCCCTATAGTCTTGTCCAGTTCAATCACCCAGGTTTTGAAGTGCACTTTTTTATGGATGAAATGCTGATTTGGCGGATTGAAATGCAAACAGACTTGCTTGTATTACGGGAATTCAGACCCAAATAGCGGTGCTAAGTTCAGGAAGACGCTGAAATTTTTTGCACCGCCATTGTTTGCGTATTGTTTGCATAGGCTAACATTTGGTATGCCTGCTGCCATTAAGCTCAGACCGGGTTGAGTAATAATTGACGGACAATCTCGACATAATTCTTGCTGACAGGTACCTCTGCACCATTCCGCAGGCTTAATTGATAACCGCCATTTCCCAGCACCTGCAAATGAGCAGGCTGGTCTGCCCTGACGATGACGCTTCTGTGTACCCGCACAAATTGCCTGGGGTCGAGATATTCTTCCAGCTTGCTTAAAGCTACCCTGTGCAAGACTACGCGCCTGTCCAGATGTAACTCTACATAATTGCCCGCCGCCCCCATCCAGTAGACCTCAGAGAGCAAAATACTTTCCATTTCGCCAATAGACCTGACCGTCACCTGTCGCGGGTAAGTTGCTTGCAGGCCTGAGGCCAGGCAGGCTGCCAGGGCCTGGCCATATGCAGGAGGGCGGGTCAGGTCCAGCATTTCCCTGGCTCTTGCCAGGGTTTTGGCAAAACGTTCTGCGTTGAAGGGCTTGAGCAGGTAATCCAGGGCATGCAAGTCAAAGGCATCAATCGCATGGGCATTGTAGGCGGTGACAAAGATGATGAGTGGCGGCTTGCCTTGTTCAAGCAGGTTTTGCACCAGTTCCAGACCTGACTCTTTGGGCATTTGTATATCAAGAAACACCACATCAACGGCATATTGCGCCAGGTATTCACGGGCAGTGGCAGCATTTTTCAGCTCGGCCAGCACTGTCCATTCAGGAAATTTGCTCAAGGCATAGCGCAAGGTGATGCGCGCATGTTCTTCATCATCGACGATGATGCTGCGGATAGTGGCTGTCATCCCGCGACTCTCATGCTTTTCTTGCCACCGGCATGCTGATCCTCACCTGAAAGCGACCAGCGCTGGTTTCTGTCTGCAAGGAGGCGGCATCGCCATAAGCCAGTTGCAGGCGCGCCTGGGTATTGCGCAAACCCAGTCCAACACCGGGATTGGCAGCAGCCTCCTCATGAAGGGGATTGCTGATGCGTATCAGCAAAGTCTGGGACTGGCACTCAAAATGGCAAAGGATGTCGCTGGCTTCTTCATGGCAATCCAGATCATGTCTCAGAGCGTTTTCTATCAGTGGCTGTAACAGCAGGGGTGGGCAATCGCAGGCGAGTACCTGCTCATCCACGCCCTCTATCGCAATATGCAGGCGTTCGCCATAGCGCAGACGCTGCAGCGCCAGATAATCCTGCACAAAGGCCAGTTCCTCAGAGAACCTGACCCAGTTCTTGTCTCCCGCCGCCAGGGCATAGCGCAATAACTCACTGAGGCCATGTATGCCATCCAGAGCCACATCCTTGCTGTCTGAAATCACCAGGGCGCTGATGGCATTGAGGGCATTGAACATGAAATGTGGTTCAAGCTGTGCGCGCAGGGCCAGGGATTTTTGTTGTTCCAGTTCCAGACGCAAGGCCAGAGCATCGGCCCTTTCCTGCGCCCAGGCCTGCCCACGCTCCTGGCTTTGCTGCCAGATCTTGATGGCGACCACGGCAAAATACACGGCACTGATGGAAGAAAGGCGTAGCAGGGCGGCCAGCTTGTCAAATACTTGCAGCTCAGCCTCGATCTGCCCCCAGTTGATATCATGCGGGCCATCCAGGGTGAACAACTTGCCTACATATAATAATTGCCCTGGCAAGACGATGAGCAGGAGCAAGACGTAACCAAGGGCAATATGACTGACGCGGCTGAAAAACCAGGGCCAACGCGTCAGCACATACATGAGAATATAGCTGAGCAAGGCCAGGGCAATTGCCGAGCGACCCCAGCTTAAAAAGATCAGCCAGAAATCTCCCTGGACCCCTGCCCGCAAATCATCGTTGAGGGAAGTCAGTGCACCTATCAGGCTGAGTGTGGTCCAGATGAATACATTCAGCAGCAATACCCTGATAGCCGCCTGCCAGGAAGCTGGCGCTGAAGGTGGCTTGATAGTAGTGACAGTAGGGTGTGTGCTGGCGGTATCCATGAATGCAGTATATCAGCGCCGCAGCCTGGAAATTTTTGCCTGCGGGATTTCCATCACTGCAAAAATGACTTTCATCACATAAGTTATGGAACAGGGAAAGGTTCAGGAACTAGACAGGCAACGTATCACGGCATCATCCACTGTCTTGCCTGCTGGCAGGCATTCACGCAGGGTTTTCCTGGGCTTGTTTTTGCTGGCATTGCTGAGCTTGATAGTCTGCTGGTCGGGGATGAGCCAGCTCTGGTAGCGTGGCGTAAACACGCCATCATGTTTATTGCTGAAGCGAAAAGGCAGGGAAATGATGGTACCGTTCTGGTTCACCTGTACATGGAAATGCAGGTGTGGCGTAGTGGAATAACCGCTATTACCAGACAGGCCAAGGACTTGTCCCGCATCCACACGCATGCCCGGCTGGACCTGGATGGCATGTTGCATGAGGTGGAAGTAATCTGCCCAGCTGCCGTCCTCATGCAAGATGCGGACATAATTGGCCTTGTCAAAAAATTCAGGTTCAGGTCTGCCATTGTCATTGAACTCACTGGCCACTTCGGCAACGATGCCTGCCCGTGCCGCAATCACTGTCGTCCCCATGGGCATATTGATATCCACCGCATAGCGCGTAGCAACTGTCTGGTGCGAAAACAGCGGGCCATCTGCAGACTGCAATATCTGGTATGGCTGGTCGGCCATGAAGGGGATGCGATAACTGACATTTTCATCATGTCGCGCCCCGGGGTCACCCTGGACATAATGCTTATGGTAATCAAAGGTATAGCCAAACTGCTGGTTGGCAGCCGAGACTTCAACCAGTTCCAGGCTTTGCCCGCTGGCCAGTTGTGCCTGTATAGGCCAAACCCGGCTGGAGGCCAAATTGCTGTAGCTGCTGAGTTGCAGTGTCACTGTCGCTGGCATGCGGCTATGATTGCTGGCCAGCACGGCATGAGAATAGGCTTTCTTGATGGTCTCTATGTTGACCTGCTCATTTGATGTCTGGCCGCTCGTATAGCCACCAGTCTGCGCCAGGCTGGCACAGCTGAAAAACAGCGTGGAACTTATTGGCATCAGAAAAAAAAGGCGGCTCAAAGACATGCTCAGGTCATAACTCCATTCAACACGCTGCACGCCAGATCGTACGGCCACCCACGTTCACGCTCTCAAGTTCACCTGCATTGCGCATATGCTCAAGTATGTCTGATATCACAGATAAAGGCAGTGCGTCACCTGGCCACCGTATCCAGAAATGCTGTATGCCCTCGGCAGTATCCGCACTTTGAGGACGGGCTTGCAAATAACTGCGTATGGAGTTCATAACAAACTCCTGGTCCCGGGCTTGCATCAGGTTTTCCCCTCATTCTGTATGGCGCGAACCAAGCCAGCGCTGGCGTCTTCAATATAATCCAGTACCAGGTCAAAGCCATCAGGGCCGCCATAATAAGGGTCGGGCACGATGTCGCTGTCACTATGGCTGGCATAGTCCATCATGAGTTTCAGTTTGTGCTGATAAGCAGGCGGGCAGGCAGCCTTCATCCTGGCCAGGTTTTCTTTGTCCATGGCCAGCAATAAATCAAATTTTTCAAAGTCGTCCGCGGCCAGCTTGCGCGCTCTTTGCTGCGACAAGTCTATGCCACGACGGGCGGCAAATTGCTGCGAGCGTGGGTCTGGCGCCTCGCCTATGTGATAAGCATGGGTTCCAGCCGAGTCTATATGCAAGTTCAGTTGCGCGGCCTCAGCATAGGTACGGAATACCCCTTCGGCACTGGGTGAACGGCAGATATTGCCCATGCAGACAAACAGGACTGCCCTGGTCGCGGCGTTTTTCATTAAAAAATCAACAATCCCTGATGGTAAAAATTCATTTAATCATGACATGCTAACACGCGGTTTTCAGGTCGGCAAAGCCAGATTCTGGCAGAGGAAATGCGCATGTTATTATTCCAGCGCCAGGCAAGACAGAAACCCCATCTTATATGGACGCGTATGACAGAAAATATTTCAAGCAAGACAACAGATATCAGCTTTCGACCAGCAGTGGATGCTGATGCAGACCTTATCGCAGCGCTGGTAAATAGCGCCTACCGTGGCGACAGCAGCCGTCAGGGCTGGACTACCGAAGCAGACTTGCTGCAAGGCTCACGCATATTCCCGCCTGAAGTGCGCGAATTGATCGCCAACCCCGATTCCGTCATCCTGCTATGCCTGCAGGGTGATGACATTATAGGTTGCGTCAATCTGGAAAAAACGGAAGGCGCCGCCTACCTGGGCATGTTTGTCGTGCGTCCTGTGCTGCAGGGTAATGGCATAGGTAAACACTTCATGCAAACGGCTGAACAATATGCGCAAGACCTATGGGGCATACAAAAAATCTGGATGACGGTCATCAGCGTCAGGAAAGAACTCATCGCCTATTATGAGCGCCGTGGTTATGTGCGCACTGGCCGCTTCAAGCCATTCCCGTCCGACAATGGCAAGGAACAAATGCTGGTAGACAATCTGCAGTTTGAAGAGATGGAAAAAATCCTGGGCTGAATGAAGGCTACCTGGTTTCAGAGGGATAATAAATGCTGACGGCGATGGCTATGCAAAAAGCGATACCTGTGCCATACAGCATGCGTATGTCACTACCGATGAAGTAAGGGTAAAACATCAAGCCCACCGACAGCCATTTGACCCTCTTGTTGGGTTTTTTCCTGCCATAGTAAAACGCGGCCATACCCAGCAAGCCAAAAGCAAACGCGGCAATCAGGTAGGCGGGTGAGGGTAGCAGGCTCCACAATAATTCCAAGAGTTCTTGCTGGTCCATAAAATCCATCCTTTAAGAATAGCCCTGATAGTACAGGAAAATGAGCACAACCAAGATCAGCAACATATTGCAGCAGGCAGTAACACTGCATCAGCAAGGCCAGTTCGACGCAGCAGAAACCATCTATCAACAGGTATTGCAAACAGAGCCTGAGCATTTTGATGCCCTGCAATTGCTGGGCGTGATCGCCAGACAGCGCGGTGATGCCAGGCTAGCAGTCACAAGATTGCGCCAGGCTATTGCCATCGATGCGCAACAAGCCATTGCCCATGGCAACCTTGGTGCAGCCTTGCAAGACCTGGGTTTATCGGAAGAAGCCCTGGCCAGTTATGACCGCGCCTTGCAGATAAAGCCGGATTACGCCATGGTCTGGAATAACCGTGGCAATGTCTTGCGCAGCCTGGGCAAGCTGGCCGCTGCCTTGCATCATTATGACAAGGCACTGGAATATAATCCGCGCTATGCCGGGGCCTTATTGAACCGCGGCATCTGCCTGCAAGACATGGATGAACACCAGCAAGCCCTGCAGGATTTTGACGAGGCTTTGCAACTGAATCCAAATGATGCTGCCATCCATTTTGCCCGTGCCTACAGCCTGCAATGTTTGCGCCTTGATGCAGAAGCGGTGGCAGCTTATGAACAGGTCCTGCATTTGCAGGCAGGACATCTGCAAGCCTGGTGCAATCGCGGTATCTGTCTGCAAAAAATTCAGGAATTCGAAACCGCCCTGGACAGCTTTGCACAGGCACTGAAAATCAAGTCCGACTATGGCAAGGCCCATCTGCAAAGTGGCCATGTCTTGCGCCTGCTGGGCCGGGACGATGCCGCCATTAAGGCATATCAAACTGCTGCCAGCTATTGCAGCGATGAGGCAGAACTGGCACAGATCACTTATGCACTGGCAGCCCTGGGCGCGACTGCAACGCCCTCCGCATCACCACCAGCCTATGTGGCTGATTTGTTTGATCAGTATGCACCGCATTTCGACCAGCACTTGCTGGAGGATTTGCATTATCAGGTGCCAGCACTACTGAGCGCGGCAGTCAACAAATATGCCAGCAAAAACCCTGGCAATTATCTTGACCTGGGTTGCGGCACCGGTTTATGCGCCCCGTATCTGCGTGCCAATGCCAGTAAACTGACGGGCATAGACTTGTCAGAAAGAATGTTGGCCAAGGCTAAAAGTACCGGCTTATATGATGAACTGCACTGTGCAGAAATCGGCGACTGGTTGCAATTACAAGACCAGGATTTTGATCTCATCATTGCGGCTGATGTGTTTGTGTATATCGGCGATCTTGAACCGGTATTTGCTGCTGCCAGCCGCGTCATGCAGCCCGAAGCAGTGCTGGGATTTTCTGTAGAAGTAGCGAGCGAAGATGCTGATTATCTCTTGCGCCCTTCGCAACGCTATGCGCATGGCTATGCTTATCTGCAACGACTGGCGCAATTGCATGGCTTTGCAATTGCTGAAGCCAGCCAGCAAATTGCCCGTAAGGATAAGGGCGAAGACATACTCGCCCATATCCTGGTCATGATCAAAAAATAGCTAAGCCGCCATCAACAAGATCGCGATACTGGTCGCCAGGCCACCGCTCCAGATAAGGGTACGCAGAGTACCCTGGTTCATCAGATAGGCAATGGTATACACAATACGCAGGGCAATGAACAAGACTGCCAGTTGATCTATGCGCGTCTGGTCTGCATGGGCTTGCTGGGCAAGAACGACAGCGGCGATGAATAGCGGCAGGGCTTCAAAACCATTTTGCTGGGCAGCATTGGCACGTTGCTTCCAGCCGCTTAAACTTTGCGCCCATTCCCTGGGATTATTATTGTCATACCTGCCTGCATCGCGCGGCATTTTTGCAGACTGCGCCTTGGCCAGCCCCACCGTTATTGTCGGTAGCAGGCATGCCGCCAGCACGCACCAGTTTGCTATATTCATTTTGTCTCCCGGATTGATGTGAATTTATGTTCTTCTACAACATCACAATACCAGCAGTAAAATAAATTCGCAGAAAAATCTGTGGCTATGCCATCAGTTTCCACCCCGCCTGCGACAGCGGCAGACGCGTGACGGGCTTGCCACTGGCTGCCAGCAAGGCATTGGCAATGGCCGGGCCTATCGATGGCGGGCCTTCTTCGCCCACGCCTTCCGGTCTGTCACCAGTACTCGTGACCATGACGTCCAGTACTGGTGTCTGTGCCAGCGAGACCAGGCGATAGCTATCAAAATTGCCCTGTTCCACCTGGCCATCCCTGAAACTGATTTCACCAAACAGGGCCGCAGACAAACCAAACAGTGTACCGCCCATCATCTGCGCCTCGACAGCTTTGGGGTTGGCGACGACTCCCGGGTTGATGCCAGCAGTAATTTTTACCAGACGGAATTGCCCCGGTTTGCTGACTGCAATTTCAACGATATGAGCACTGAACAGGAAGCTATTGCCATTCATTGCAAAACCACGGTAATAGCCCTTGGGCAAGGGCGTGTTCCAGCCTGCGCGCTCTGCCAACGCATTCACAAAGGCGATGGCTTTGGGATTATGTTGCAACAGGCGGCGGCGGTATTCCAGACTATCCATGCCCGCCTTGCGTGCGGCCTGTTCCAGTGTATGTTCAAGGAAAAAGCAATTTTGCGAATTGCCTACCGAGCGCCAGTAAGAACAGGGCACACCAAAGTCCACTCTGGTCCAACGGGTATCGAATAGAGGGAATTTATAGCTGCTACCGAACCAGCCCATGATATAGGTCCAGTCAAGACCGTTCCTGGCCGGGCTATTCGTGACCCGCGTATATTCGAGTAGTGAAGGTCCTGCAGTATCGAGCCGCAAAACCATGGGCAAATGATCTTTGTCCAGCGCCAGTTGCACACGGGCAGCGGTGATGGGGCGGTAATAGCCAGCCTGCATATCGTTCTCACGCGACCAGATGGTTTTTACACAGGCACCGGCGGCCTTCGCGATCAAGGCAGCCTCGATAGCAAAATCATGTTCCAGCCTGCGGCCAAAACCGCCGCCTGCGTGCTGGGTATGTATCTGTACTTGCTCAGGCTGAAAACCCAGTGCCTTGGCGACGCCATTTTGTGTGTCAGTCTGGCTTTGGGTGGAGAGCCAGACTTGTGCACCTGTAGCAGTCACTTCAACGGTGGCATTCAAGGGTTCCATCGTTGCATGGGCCAGGAAAGGCACATCAAAGCTGGTGTCGATAATGCTGCTTGCCTCTTTCATTGCTGTCTCTGCGGCACCTTCTTTTTGTTTTTTTGGCCTAGGGAAGAGCTTGCCATCGCCAGCAGCAACTGCCCTCAGCAAGCTGCTGCGCATCTCTGCGGTATTGATACTGGCATGTGCACCATCCTGCCATACTGGCTTGAGCAATTGCACTGCCTTGTGGGCTATCCAGTAACGCTCAGCCACCACCGCTACGGCATTGGGCAGATGCACGACCTTGCGTACACCTTTCACAGCCAGCGCAGGACCATCATCCACACTTTGCAAGCTGCTGCCAAAACGCGGGGCATGCAGGACTGCTGCCATCAGCATGCCTGGTCTTTGCACATCGATACCAAACACTGCACTACCATCTACCCGCGCCGGAATGTCAGGGCGTGGTGTTGACTGCCCCAGCACCTTCCAGTCTTTCGGCGATTTGATCACCGGTTTTTCTGGTGGTGCAAGTATTGCCGCTGCCTTGATCAAGGCGGTGTAGGGCAGGCTGCGGCCAGTGGCAGCATGAGTCACTTGTGCATTGACAGCCACGCAATTTTTGACATCCACTTGCCATTGCAGGGCTGCTGCCTGCAACAACATTTGCCTGGCCGCAGCACAGGCTGGTGCTATCGTTTCCAGTGCAGAATTAAAACCTGCGCTGGCAAAAGTCGTGATGCCGGGTGGCCATTCTCTGTGGAATTGTTTGATGACGGGTGCATGTTCTATGCGTACATTTGCCAGGGACATTTCCAGTTCTTCGGCGACGATCTGGGCAATCGCGGCATGGGTGCCCTGCCCCAGATTGGTGACCGTGGTGTAAGCAGTCACCACACCTGTGCCATCGATGCTGAGCCAGAAATCAAAGGGCGAAGCAAAGGTCGACCCTGCCTTGCCCGCTTCATCCGCCGCCAGACTATTCAGCATGGGTATGGTGCTGCTGCCCAGTACCCATGCACCGGCCACCAGCGAAGATTTAAGGAAATTCCTGCGCGCAGGCGAACGCACCGTAGTGATATCTTCAGTCATGCCTTCTGTCCCTTCTTCGTTAATGGCCTGAGTTTCGCGGCAGCCGTATGTATGGCAGCCCTGACACGCGGATAAGTACCGCAACGGCACAGATTGGTCATTGCCGCATCAATCTGCTTGTCGCTGGGATGCGGCGTGGTCTTCAGCAAGGCAGCAGCCGCCATCAGCATGCCTGACTGGCAATACCCACATTGCGGCACCTGATGTTCTATCCAGGCTTGTTGCAGGACATGGCTGCGGTCGGGCGACAGACCTTCTATCGTCGTGATATTGCGCCCGTTCAGGCTTGCTACCGGCATGACGCAACTGCGTAAAGCCTGCCCATCCAGATGCACGGTACAGGCACCGCACAGGCCAGCACCACAGCCAAACTTGGTGCCAGTCAGGCCCAGGTCTTCACGCAATATCCATAGCAGCGGCGTATCACCCTCTGCCTGACACTTGCGCACTTGCCCATTCACTTTCAGACTTACATCCATCCTGCCCCCTCGTCCACGCTGGTATATCGATTGCAATGGATTATCTGGCAATAGCCTGTGCCATGGCTGAGCTTGTGACGAAACCCCGAAACCCTGTCGCTACTGCCTTTCTGCACAGGCAAATACGGTCATGCAGACTGCTATACTGCTACCATGGAAAATGCCCGCCCAGATACTCCCGCCCTGAACCAGGTGCCACAGCTCACAGCAATCATCGTCTTCAAACTTTTGCTGAGCAATATCCTGGTGTGGACCAGTTTGTGTGCCATTGGTGCTCTTGGCAATTATGCTGACCTGATCAAGTACGGAACTACCCAGCGTAGCTTTAGCGAGATACTGTGGTTCTGGGTCAGCAGCCATTTGCTGATGATGGTCTTCAGCACCTGCCTCTACCTGATTTTCATGCGGCACGAAAAATTTCTCAGCAAAGCGAAGGGCATAGCGCTGGCGTATATGATCATGCTGCTGGGCTTTCTGCCACTGGAAATAATATATATCGCTATCCTTGACCTGCTCAAGGAAAAACGCAGCTTTGGGTTGCAGGACATCGTGACCATGGCCTTCAATATGCGTAACTTTACGATCTTCCTCGAATATGCCTGGTCCACCGGCACCTTCATTGCCGTGCTGGCGATCTGCACCTGGCGGCAGGCACGTGTGCGTGAGCAAGTCTTGCAGCAATCCATGAATGATGTACTGCATCTGCGGCTGGACCTGGAACAGCAAAGACTGGATGCCTTGCGCGGGCAGTTGGAGCCGCACTTCATCTTCAATTGCCTCAACGCCATCAGCGCCCTGGTCAGGGCAGATGACAAGCGCATTGCCCTGACTGGCCTGAACCGCCTCAGTGATTTGCTGCGCTATGCACTGACGGCCAGCAGCAAGGACTGGGTGAGGCTGGAAGACGAGATGACTTTCATACGTGATTATCTGGAATTACAAAGGTTGCGTTACGGCGCACGCCTGCAAATCAGCATCGCAGGTGATACCGCGAATGTACTGGCAGGTGACTGCCCGCCTTTGCTACTGCAACCCTTGCTGGAAAATGCCTTGCGTCATGATCTGGATTGCCACGAGGGCAGCAGCGATATCCGCATGCAATTCAAACTGGATGATGAAGAACTCAGCATCAGTGTCAGCAATACCGTCACTGATGGCATTGGCGCCAACCCCGGGCTGGGTCTGGGCTTGCCACAAACCCGCGCCAGGCTGGACTTGATTTATGCAGGGCGCGCCAGCATGCATAGCGGGCGCATACAGGAAGATGGCCAGCAGCGTTTTGAGGTGCAAATCCGCATGCCGCTACACATGCCCGAGAACGCAATATCATGACAATACATGCACTGATCGTCGATGATGAAGAGCCGGGCCGCGCCAACTTGCGCTATGCCTTGCAGGACCATCCCGGCTGGAGCATCGTCGCCGAATGCGCCAGCGTCGCCACGGCGCGCGCAGCTATGGATGCCAATGCTGTTGATGTCATCTTTCTCGATATACAAATGCCACGCGAAACCGGCCTGGCACTGGCACGTGAACTGAGCACCCAGACTGCGCCACCGCTGGTGATTTTTGTCACGGCCTTCAACGCCCATGCGATAGAAGCCTTTGACCTGCATGCCCTCGATTACTTGCTCAAGCCTTTTGACGACCGGCGTCTGGCACTATCGCTGGAGCGCGCCACCGCCATGCTCAAGCAGCGCCAGCAAGCTGGCTATGCGCAAGCCATGGGGCAATATGTCAAGGCAGAAGATGAAGCGAAGAAAGAGCAACCCGCTTATTGGCAACAGATCAGCGTACGCTCGGTAGGCCGCATAGAGTGCATACAACTGGCAGATGTTTTATGGATAGAAGCGGCTGGAAATTATATGCAGTTGCATATGGGACAGAGGCAAGTATTGCACAGGGTTGCCCTGAGCCAACTGGAAAAACATCTCGATCCGGCCAGCTTCCTGCGCGTACACCGCAGTGCCATCGTGCGCTGTGACCAGCTCAGCCAGCTTGAAGTGCTGGGAGATGGTGTATATCAACTGGTGCTCGCCAACCAGGACAAAGTCCCGGTCAGCGAGCGCTATGTTGCAGAAGTCAGACGGCGCATGCATGATGGCTTGCGACCGGCCTGACATCTTTTTTCTTAAAACCTGTTTACGATCTGTAGCGAGCGTGCGTCAGCGGGATCGAGGGTGACAAAAACGCAGCGCAAAAAGCGGAATGTACTCTAGTACATGAGCATTTTGAGCAGCACATGATCCCCACATCAAACAAAATCGCGCTCGCGCTTAAGATCGTAAGTAGGTTTTTTACCAGACCTTGACCCTGTCCTTAGGTGCCAGATAAAGTTTTTGACCAGGCTGCACAGCAAAGGCATCGTACCAGGCATCCAGATTACGTACGGTCAGGACACGGTATTGTCCCGGCGCATGTTCATTGGTAATGACGGCGGTGCGCAGGGTTTCATCACGCATCTTGCCGCGCCAGCTACGAGCATAAGCGAGGAAGAATTCCTGTTCATCTTCCTTGGTAATGGCCTGGCCTTTTTGTTTCATTGACACGCGATAGGCATCATAGGCGGCCATCAAACCGGCCAGGTCAGCAATGTTCTCACCCAGGGTCTGCGCACCATTGATGGAGAGATCAGGGAAGGCCTTGTATTGATTGAACTGGGCGATCAGGGCTTTGGAAGAAGTCTTGAAATGCGCCAGATCAGCCTTGCTCCACCAGTTGCGCAGCTCTCCTTTTGAGTCAAACATGGCACCGGAATTATCAAAGCTGTGGCTGATTTCATGACCTATCGTGGCACCCAATGCACCATAATTGGTAGCATCGCTGGCGGCCAGATCAAAGTTGGGGGACTGCAAATACGCAGCAGGGAAGTTAATGGCGTTTTGCAATGGCATATTAACGGCATTCACCAGTTGCGGGTTCATGCACCATTCTGTCACATCGACAGGCTGACCAAATTTTGCCAGTGCGCGGCGGTATTCAAATTCCTGAGAACGTTCACGATTGCCATAGGCATCACTGGCATCGACAACCAGGCCGGAATAGTCACGCCATTTGTCTGGATAACCAACACCGACATAAGTCGCCTTGATCTTGGCCAGTGCCTCTTGCTTGGTGGCCGGAGTCATCCATTTCAATGCCTGTACACGCTCACCAAAGGCAGCCAGGATATTGCTGACCATGCCATTGATGCGGGTCTTGGATTCAGCAGAAAAATTCTCGGCCACATATAATTTTCCGACTTCTTCACCCAGCGCATTATTGGTCGCTGTCACTGCATATTTCCAGCGCGGCTGCGGTGCCTTGGCACCGCTAAGTGCGCTGTAGAACTTGAAGCGCTGATCAAAGAAAGCCTGCGGCAATACGGTGGAACGCTGGTTGATGGCATGGAAGCGCAAATAATCTTGCCAGCTCGCCAGCGCAGTATTTTTCACCAGTGCAGACGAGGCTTTCAAGGCAGTAGGATGCCAGATAATGAATTTGCCTTGGCCGTCCAGACCGGCTGCCTTGAAATAGACGGTCCAATCCAGTCCTGCGGCTTTTTTATTGAAATCAGCCAGGGTCCAGGTATTGTCGGCTTTCAACACATCGGATGTTGCTTCGCGATTGGCATGGCCTTTGGCAATCAGCACTTCCAGATCGAATACGCGCCTGGCGGCCTGCTCGGCATCAGGCACATTGATCAGTTTCAGCGTCGCTGTTATATGCGCCAGATAGTTTTTCCTGATCTCTGCCATTCTGGGGCTGCTGGACAGATAGTATTCACGGTCAGGCAAGCCCAGACCACCTTGCAAGAGATAAGGCATGTATTTGGTATGGTCATGAAAGCCTTGCGACACCCACAGGCCAAACAGGTTTTCAGTAAATACATTGGTGGCATTGATAGGGTCTACATCAGCACGCAAATGCTTGCCCAGATATGCTGCTAGTCCAGCCTTGTCCTTGATCTCGGCAATGCTCTGCATCTCAGCTTGCAAAGGTGCCAGGCCACGCTGGTTGATGGCATCGATATTCAGATAAGACGCATAAAAATCGCCTATCTTGCGCGTGGCACTGCCCGCTTCTGCCCTGGTGGCCTGCTCTATGATTTTCAAGACCTTGGCATCGGACTCTTCTACCAGCACATCAAAAATACCGACGGCTACTTTGTCGTCAGGGATGACAGCTGTCTTTTCCCAGCCGCCGTTGGCGTAGCGATTAAAGTCATCACCGGGCGCAACCGAGGTATCCATGCCGGTTTCTTTTTTTACCGAGCTTGCTGGCCTGGTAGCAGCCGCAGAAGGTGCATCAGCAGCATGTGCCATGCTGTGCATCAAGGGTACGCTCAGCATGACTTGCAGACAAACACTGGCGACCGGTTTTAATACGAACTTAGTCTTTTTCATTATTTTCTTTCTTATGAAATCTGATAATTGACTGCGCCAAAGCCGATTAACTTACATTATTAAAACCAAAAATGACCGCATACACATAATGCTGGCATCAATATCGACTTACCAGATCTTGACGCGATTCTTGGGTGCAAGATATTGTTTTTGTCCTGGCTGTACTGCAAATGCATCGTACCAGGCATCCAGGTTGCGCACTGTCAGTATGCGATATTGAACTGGAGCATGTTCATTGGTAATAATAATGGTGCGCAAAGTTTCGTCGCGCATTTTACGACGCCAGCTATACGCATAAGACAAAAAGAATTCTTTCTCATCTTCTTTGGTAATTGCCAGCCCTTTTTGTTTCATTGAGGCATGATATGCGTCATACGCTGCCATCAGGCCAGCCAGGTCAGCGATATTCTCACCCAATGTCTGGGCACCATTGACAGCCAGATCCGGGAAGGGACGATACTGGTTAAACTGCGCAATCAGTGCTTTGGAGGATGCCTTGAAATGCGCCAGATCAGCCTTGCTCCACCAGTTGCGCAATTCCCCTTTTGCGTCAAACATGGAGCCAGAATTATCAAAGCCATGACTGATTTCATGGCCGATGGTGGAACCTAGCGCACCATAATTAGTCGCATCACTGGCATTCAAATCAAAATTTGGCGACTGCAAATATGCAGCGGGAAAATTGATGGCATTTTGCATGGGCATGTTAACCGCGTTCACCAGCTGCGGATTCATACACCATTCTGTGGGATCAACGGGTTGGCCGAATTTTGCCAGGGCACGGCGATATTCAAATTCCTGCGCCCTTTCGCGATTGCCGTAAGCATCATTCACATCCACTCTCAAGCCGGAATAATCACGCCATTTATCTGGATAGCCAACGCCAACATAAGTCGCCTTGATTTTTGCCAGGGCTTCCTGCTTGGTGGCTGGCGTCATCCATTTCAATGCCTGTACCCGTTCACCAAAAGCTGTCAGCAAATTCGTCACCATATCATTGACGCGACGCTTGGCTTCGGGTGAAAAATTCTCTGCTACATAGAGTTTTCCAACTTCTTCACCCAATGCCTCATTGGTCGCTGTCACTACATATTTCCAGCGCGGCTGTGGCGCTTTGGCACCACTGAGGGCACTATAAAATTTGAACTTTTGCTCAAAGAAAGCCTGAGGTAATACATTGACGCGTTGGTTAATAACATGAAAACGCAAATAGTCTTGCCAGCTTGCCAGCGCTGTATTCGCCACCAGTGCAGATGAGGTTTTCAAAGCGCTAGGATGCCAGATAATGAATTTTTTCTGCTCATCCAGACCAGCTGCCTTGAAATAAGTCGCCCAGTCCATGCCCGGTGCCTTCTTGCCAAAATCAGCCATGCTCCAGGTATTGTCGGCTTGCATGACGTCTGAAGTTGCTTCGCGGTTCGTATGACCTTTGGCGATTTGCATTTCCAGGTCAAATACGCGTTTTGCCGCTGCTTCTGGTTCAGCGACATCGGCCAGTTTCAGCATTGCGGCTATGTATGCCACATAGTTTTTCCTGAGCTCGACCATCTTGGCGTTGCTGGACAAATAGTATTCGCGATTTGCCAGACCCAGACCACCTTGCAAAAGGTAGGGCATATACTTTTTAGGATCATGAAAACCCTGGGCTACCCACAAGCCAAACAAATTTTCGGTGAAGATGTTTGCAGTATTGATGGGATCGACATCGGCACGCAGATGCTTGCCAAGATAATTTGCAAGACTGATTTTATCCTGGAGAGAAGTGATGCTTTGCATCTCATTTTGCAATGGTGCCTGACCAAGTTGATTGATGGCATCAATATTCAAATGAGCCGCATAAAAATCACCTACCTTGCGCACTGCACTGCCAGGCTCGGCCTTGCCTGCCTGCTGTATCAACTTCAAGACCTTGTTATCAGACTCTTCAATCAGGCTATCAAAATTTCCGATTATAGTTTTGTGATCGGGGATGACTGCATTTTTTAACCAGCCACCATTCACATAACGATAAAAATCATCTCCCGGTAAGACTGAAGTGTCCATGCCAACTTCTTTTTTAACGACAGCAGCAGTGTCCACGGCAGCGATCGCACTACAGTGCATGAAGGGCAAAGCAAGCATAACTTGTAAACATACGCTGGCAATTGGCTTTAATGCAAACTTGGTCTTGTTCATTATTTCTTTCATGGTTTTCTTTTTTTGTTATTTACTGTTCTATTTCCGCCCCTGCTTATGTCTATCGATATGATGACTAATTACTTTCCCATGTCGCAAAGAAAAGAGTTCTCTTCATCCATAAAATAGGCCAGCACACCACATCCATGCGGCACAGCTTTGAAGCGACTTGTTACTACAAGTTCAAGTATTTTTTTGATTTTTTTTACTTACGCATTTTGGAAAACGCATCATTTTCTTTCCACGCCGGCATGGATTTGGTGTTAGCAATTTCTTGCCCCAGGTTCAATGTGAACTGTGCCTGTTCTGTCATGCCGGATAAATCCCAGCTTGCATCATATTCATCGGTGACCTGATGATAACGTTTGCCGTAGCCACGCGCTTTTTCCAATGAGGCTTGTGGGTCATTGATATAGTCGCGGCCACTGCCTATGGAAAATGCTGGTACGCCTGCCTTGGCAAAACTGAAATGGTCGCTGCGGAAATATCCTCCGGCCACATCGACACGTGGTGGTGCAACTGTCATGTTCATGCCCTGCGCCACCTTATTGGCAGCCACGATGAGATCACTGCGGTCTGCGCCAAAGGCACTGATGTCTTTGGTGCGGCCAACAAAATTAAGCGTGTCCAGATTCAGTGCTGCCGCGGTTTTATTCAGGGCCCATAAAGGATGGCTGGCATACCAGGCGCTGCCCAGCAAACCCTGTTCTTCTGCCGCCACCCATAAGAACATCTGGCTGCGTTTGGCAGGTTGTACGACCGCGGCTTTTGCCATGGCCAGCAAGGCTGCGGTGCCTGAGCCATTATCGACTGCACCGTTATAAATCTGGTCGCCTGTACCATCTTGCTTGCCAAGGTGATCCCAGTGTGCGCTGTAGATCACCAGTTCATTGTTAAGTTGTGGGTCTGTCCCAGGTACGATGCCGGCAATATTGAATTGTTCCAGCTGGCGTATTTGCGATTTTGCTTCACCCTTTAGCCTCGCCTTGATGGCAACTGGCTTGAAGTCCTTGTTTTCGGCAGTCTGACGCAGGGCATTCAAATCCAGACCGGACGCTGCAAACAAGGTATTTGCCGCAGCATCGGTAATCCAGCCTTGTATTGCCAGGCCTTTTGTATCTTTGTTCGCCAACTGGAATTGCTCACCCATGCCACCGTTTTTCAAGACATCCCAGCCGATATTTGCAGACGCTTCAGTGTGTATCAACAAAACGCCAACCGCACCACGGCGCAGGGCTTCTTCAGTCTTGTAAGTGCGACGACCATAATAAGTCAGGGCTTTACCACCAAAGCGGTCCGGCTGTTCTGCTGTAGGTTGCGGATCATTGACCATGACGACCAGAATTTTCCCTTTGCAATCCACACCTTTGAAATCATCCCATTGCTCTTCAGGCGCATTGATACCGTAACCGACGAACAGCAATTCATGATCGAACTGATGGCTACTTATGGCATCACCCGCACTCCAGATCCAGTCTTCACCAAAAGTCAGGTTAAGCGATCTCGCAAGACGTATATTGACCGAGCTTTCCAGTGGCAAAGACTTGATGCCATTGATGCTGACTGCCTGTCTGTAGCTTTTGCCATTGGCTGGCAACAGTCCAGCAACCGCGGCCTGGGTTTCGAGATAAGCGACAGTCAGGTCACCACCACGCTGGCCTGTGCCACGGCCCTCAAACAGGTCGGATGACAAGAGTGCGAGATGGGCGCGCAAAGCGACTTCATCAACTTTTGCAGGGCTTGTCTGTGCAAAACCATATGCAGGAATTGTCAGGGCAAAGCCTAGTAGAGCGGTAGATAAATAGTGTGCAGAATTTTTTTTCATATGATTATTATTCAGTACTGGATAGACAGAGACAACATGCGATTTGACTCAAAACTTCGCCATACGTTCAACATTTGCAGGCAAGATTGTATATATTGATAGCAGTTTTTGTAAAAATCATCCTGCATCCCGGAAAATAAATTTATGCGATTCTCAGACTACCTGAAAAAAGTCCTTACCCTGTATGCAGATGCCGACGTGGCACCTGAGCTTCAGCCCAGCGCCACACTGGCTGAGATAACTGCGCTGGAACAAGATTTCGGTTTCCCCTTGCCTGAAGAATTGAAACAAGCCTGGCTGGCCGCCAATGGTGGCGGCTACTACAAAGCCTTGTTTGCCCGCCCTGGGTATCTGACGGGCTATGACTTCCTTTCTCTCAGCGATTGCATGGACGAACGCATGAGCATGAAAAACCGGGCCGTGCAATATCTGGACTATCAACAGGAAGAAGCACGCGATGCGCGGATAAGCCCAAACTGGTATGAGCCCGGCTGGCTACCCTTCGCCAGCTTTGGTGGCGGCACTCTGTTACTGATACTGGACATGTCACCAAGGGCACAAGGGAAGGCGGGGCAGATCATCTGCTTTACCCATGACCCTGATTGCATGGAATATGTCGCTGCGTCCTTCAATGACTTGCTGGTTGCTTCGCTAAAAATGTTTGAAGAAGAGGCAGATGAATTAATTTATGAGGATTAATTTGCAGTGCGTATTTGCAGTGCATATTTGCAGTACCTCAGTCACAATAAACAAGACAGAAAAAACAAAGCCGCCCACTTGTATGGTGGGCGGCTTTGCTTCCTTCATTTACTTCGTTTCAACTACATTAAGCAAGATGACGCAATTCGCGCAAGGCCACCGATACAGGTGCCAGATCAGGCCCCTGTGCGCTGATGGTGTTGAGCAGGGCAGTCAGCCTATCTATAGCTGGTGCATGCTGGGCGCGCCAGTTGGCAATGTCTTCCTGACGTGACAGGATGCCGCGGGTAATCTGGCTGGCAATCGAATACACATCATCACGCGCACTGCCACGGGCCTGGGTCTGCCACAGGGTGTCTGTAGGCAGGCGATTGATTTGATTACGCCAGCCTGTCAGGCCCAGCTCATCATCAATACCAAAGTAGGCACGGGCCACCTGCTCCAGTTCACTGCTGGTGCTTTGCGCCAGGTCTACCAGATCGAGTGCCGGGAAGATGTATTCCAGTGCTGTCAGGTTTTGTGCCAGCGTGGCTTCAACCCCGGCCTGTGTCAGTGCCTCTGCTTCTTTTTGCCAGTTGGCGTGGGCATTGGCTGGCAGCCAGTCTGCCAGCTGCCAGCGCAGCTCACGCGCTGCTGGCTGGTAGCGTTGTATCAGCGTAGGCAAGTCAGTGCTTTGCGAACGTATGCGCAGCATCCAGCGCGAGGCTCTTTGGGCAATGGCGATCAGCTTGGACAAGAGGTCGAGTTGCAGTTTTGAATCAACCTTGTAATCCAGTGCATCGATCTGATCCCACAATACTTCCAGATCAAATATCTCGCGGGCCAGCGTAAAGGCACGTATCACGTCAGCCGCAGTCGCCCCAGCTTCAGAAGCGATGAAGTTGACGAAGGTAGCACCGGCACGATTGACCACGGTATTGGTGATGAAGGTGGCGATGATTTCACGCTTCAGCGGGTGGTTGGAAATCGCTTCAGCAAAACGTTCGGACAAGACTTGCGGGAAGTAAGCTTTTAATGCGCGGCTGAAGAAAGGATCATCCGGCAAATTGCTGGCAACCAGCTCATCAAACACTGACATCTTGGCATAGGCCAGCACAACCGCACCTTCTGGTGCAGTCAGCCCTTGCTTCAATGCCTTGCGGTGAAAGATTTCATCATCGCTGGGCAGGTATTCTATGGCACGGTTCAGGCGGCCCTGTTTTTCCAGTGACTGCATCAGTCTTTGCTGACCATCGAGTACATATAATGGACGGTGCGCGGCAATATCCAGGGCCTGGCTTTGATAATAATTGTCGGTCAGGACCAGGTGACCAACTTCATCGGTCATCGACGCCAGCAAGTCATTACGCTGCTTGAGGGTCAGGTCACCCGCTTCAACGATGCTACCCAGCAAAATCTTGATATTGACTTCATGGTCAGAGCAATCAACACCGGCAGAATTATCTATCGCATCGGTATAGATACGACCACCTTTTTGTGCGAATTCTATACGGCCATTTTGTGTGCAACCAAGGTTACCACCTTCGGCCAATACCTTGCAGCGCAAATCATTACCGTTGACACGGAAAGCGTCACCAGCCTTGTCACCGACCTGGGCATGGGTTTCATACTTGGCTTTGACATAAGTGCCTATGCCGCCGTTGTAGAGCAAATCTACCGGTGCTTGCAAAATGGCACGCAGCAATTCTACCGGTGCCAGTTCAGCCGTTTCTATGCCCAGCACAGCACGTGCCTCAGGGCTCAGGCTGATGGACTTGGCACCACGTGGATAAACACCACCACCGGCAGAGATCAGGCTCTTGTCGTAATCATCCCAGCTCGAACGCGGCAGGTTGAACAGGCGCTGACGCTCGGCAAATGAAATGGCCACATCAGGTGATGGGTCGATGAAAATATGACGGTGATCAAATGCCGCCACCAGTTTGATATGCTCAGACAAGAGCATGCCATTACCAAACACGTCGCCTGACATGTCACCAATACCAGCCACGGTGAAAGCCGTATCTTGCGTATTCACACCCTGTGAGCGGAAATGGCGCTTGACCGATTCCCATGCACCGCGGGCAGTGATACCCATTTTCTTGTGGTCATAACCGACCGAGCCGCCAGAGGCAAAGGCATCACCCAGCCAGAAGCCATAATCAGCCGAGACGCCATTGGCGATATCCGAGAAAGTGGCCGTGCCCTTGTCAGCCGCAACCACCAGATAAGGGTCATCGACATCATGACGTATGACTTTTTGTGGTGGTACTACAGCACCTTTGACGATATTGTCAGTCACATCCAGCAGGCCGGACAGGAAGATTTTGTAGCAAGCCACACCTTCAGCCTGATAGGCTTCGCGGTCTGTCGCTGGTGGTGCATTCTTGAGGACAAAACCACCTTTGGAACCTACCGGCACGATGACGGTATTTTTGACTTGCTGGGCTTTCACCAGGCCGAGAATTTCGGTACGGAAGTCTTCACGTCTGTCAGACCAGCGCAAGCCGCCACGGGCGACCTTGCCACCGCGCAGATGCACGCCTTCAACTCGTGGAGAATAGACCCAGATTTCAAACAGAGGTTTAGGTTCTGGCACGCCCGGCACTTCACGCGGGTTGAGCTTGAAGCTCATGTAGGGTTTGAATGCACCAGTGGCCGTGGTTTGCCACAGATTGGTACGCAGGGTCGCAACAATAGTCGCGATGAACTGGCGCAGGATGCGGTCTTCATCCAGACTCGCTACATTGCTCATCTGTGCTTCCAGCTGTTCGCGTATATGTTTTTGCGCGAGGTCGCGGTCGCCGACATAATCAGGCTTGAAGCGCGCACCAAACAGTTCGGCAATCAGTTGCGTGATAGGTGCATTTTTGTTGAGTGCCGCTTCGATATAGTTCTGGCTATAGGCAAAACCCAGTTGTTTGAAATAGCGCGAGCAGGCACGCAAGACGGCAATTGAGCGTGCATCCAGCGTGGTATTGAGTACCAGGCGATTGAGGTCATCACTTTCGACCTCGCCACCCCAGGCTTGCGAGAACAGGTTTTCAAAACGTACTTTCACCGCGGACAAATCGGTATTGGCTGGTAATTGCAAGCCCAGATCATGTATCCATAAAGTTTCGGCACCACTGACGATGGCATAGGGATGTTCATCCAGTACCCTGGCACCCATATGTTCCAGCACAGGCAGGGAATCGGAGAGTGCCACCTTGGCAGTGTTATAAATCTTGAAGCGCAAATTGCCTGGACCTGCATCGAGAGGGCGATAGAGCTTGACCATCATCGGTGCACCGGCGTTCAGGCTGGCCAGCATGTCGGCATCTTCTGCACCCACCAGGGCAGAAAAATCTTCACGGTAGGCAGTCGGGAAGGCATTGGCAAAACGGTTTGCCAGGCTCAGGCCATTGCCTTCACCATGCGAGCGCAACAGCTCGGATGTGCAATCATCTTCCCAGCGTTGTGCGAGTTTGGCGATGCGTGCTTCCAGTATCGCCAGATTGACGTTTTGTGGTGCTACATCCTTGGCCCTGACCAGATAATGTATGCGTGCCAATGGACTATCAGTCAGCATGGGCGTGAATTCTATGGACTGGCCATTCAGTGCCATCATCAATTCATTACCTATCTTGACGCGCAGTTCAGTGTTATAGCGGTCACGCGGTACAAATACCTGGGCTGAAGTGAAGCGGCCAAAAGGGTCTCGACGCAAGAACAAGCGGGTGCGCTGGCGTTCTTGCAGGCGCAGGATACCGATAGCATGATCAGCCAGGGTTGCAGCATCGATCTGGAACAATTCATCACGCGGATAATCATCCAGAATGGCTTGCAGCGACTTGGCCGCATGGCTCTCAGGCACGACGCCAGAAGTATTCATGACATTCGTTACACGCTGGCGTACCAGCGGGATATTGCCTACCGGTTCCGAATAAGCTGTGGAAGTGTACAGACCGAGGAAGCGTGATTCACCGATGACATTGCCGGCATCATCAAAACGCTTGACGGCGATATAGTCCAGCCAGGCTGGTCTGTGCACGGTAGCACGGGTCATGGCCTTGGTGACCATGACCATTTCTGTGGAATCCATCAGGGCCACGACTTCTGGTGGCAAACGGGTTTCTGCTGTCTTGACAGGACCACGCAAGATGCCCAGGCCAGAATCAGCGATAGCGACCAGGCTGACATTGTCGCCTTCGCGCTTTAAATCATAGTCGCGTACACCGAGGAAGGTGAAATGGCGGTCTTCCAGCCAGGCCAGGAAGGCAATCGCTTCATCGCGTTTTTCTGGCGACTGCGTGGCTTTTTCACAAGCGGCGCGCACTTCGCGGGCGCGCGCCAGCATGGGTTGCCAGTCAACTACGGCACCACGTACATCGGACAAGACACTTTTCAGATCTTCCACCAGCGCCTGCTGTGCAGCCTGGTCAACGATGCGGTCGCACTCAACCAGGATCAGGGACTCAACCGGATCAGTGCTGCCAGCAGCCTTTGCCGCTGCCACTGTGCTGACTGCAGTCACACTACCGTTCGCATCACGTGCCACGCTCATCAGCGGGTGCACTATCCAGTGTGCGGTGCGGCCACTACGATTGATCGCCATCGTCACCGAATCCACCAGGAAGGGCATATTGTCATTAACGATCTGCACGACAGTATGGTCGCTGACAAAGCCGTCTTCTGCCAGGGTGGGATTGAACACCCTGATCTTGGGCGTATTCGCCGCCCGCGGAGCGTCCAGCAAACGCCAGTGGGCATTCGCCTGGGCGAACAGGGTAGCTGGGCCACGGCTGATGATTTCATCCGGGTCGGTGTTTTCAAAATAGGTAGTGATAAAAGAACCCTGGCGTTCAGATGCCGGGCCAGTGTGCGCTTGCGCATAAGCGATCAGCTCAGCGAAGTGGGAAGAGGTCATACGTTCTCCTTCTATTGGAAGATAACGAGAGATAAAGATGCAAAGGCAGATGCACCATATTGTGCAAGTATCCTCCATTATGCGGATGGAAACAAATGAGTTTATTGCGCGAGCTTAAACTGGGGTGATGCACTGCATGATTTCATCACCATATTGAATGAATATTGATTTAAGAAGCTGGCTAGATAGGCAAAGATAGAAGCAAGTAATAACATTCTTTCTGCTGTGCATTTTTCTCTGAAGTTCACAGGCTACAATTGCATATCTTTAATGTGACATTTACCCGGAGGCCTGTTTTCCCTCTGGCCATCCGGAAAAATTTAAAAATTACGCATAGAAAAATGAAAAATACCATTCTCGCCACGCTCATGAGCTTTTGCATTACTGGCGTGGCTCAAGCTGCTGAAATTGACACGATTCGGGCACTTAATAGCGAAGCTTTGACTGCATTCGTTCAAAAACAACAATACCCACTCGCCTTTGACTTGAATAAACAGGCATTACTTTTAGCAGAAAAAG
The DNA here is from genome assembly GCF_003201815.1 of Undibacterium pigrum. Lineage (GTDB taxonomy): Bacteria > Pseudomonadota > Gammaproteobacteria > Burkholderiales > Burkholderiaceae_D > Undibacterium > Undibacterium pigrum. Next base: position 421,409 of record NZ_QJKB01000002.1, on the reverse strand, counting down.
AACAGGACACCTATCCAGAGAGAGTAATAGAAGTATTGAACCAGCAGGCAAACTTTTACGAGAATCTGAAGCAACTCAAGCAGGCAGAAGCTGTGCTGTTGCGCGTTATAGCCATACAAGAAAAAGTACCTGCCTTGGCCGGACGTGAAAGGGCACGCACACTCAACCGGCTGGGGAACATGCATTTTTCCGGGAATGACTATAAATCGGCAGAAATATCCTTATTGCAGGCGATAAAGATTCTTCAATCTGCGTATGGCGAAGAAGATACAGGCCTGATTGGAAATTTCGCACTGCTTGGCGATATATTCCTGGCCCAAGGACGCCTTGAAGAAGCAGAAACTACACTCAAGCGTGCCGTCACACTGAACGAAAAACAAAGTAATGATAAGGTGTATTGGGAGCAATCAATTTTGAGGACCCTGGAAAAAATTTACAGGCTGACCGGGCGAGATGACCTGGCAAAAGAAACCGCCGCCAAATTTGCAAATATCAAACCAAGCGCTTTTATCACTAATGTCAAACCAGATGGCAAATTCAAGAATGCCAACCTTAGACAGGACAGTTGCAAAAAACCAGAATATCCGCGCGAAGCATTAATGTATGAGCTGCAAGGTCGGGTACAGTTTAGATTCCTGATTACGGAAACCGGGAGTATTGCGGCCAAATACATCTCACAAAGCAGCGGATGGAAAGTCCTGGACGATGCTGCGTTTAACGCCTTGTCGCTTTGCAAATTTGACCCTGCAAGTCTGAACGACAAATCTGTTACCAGCTGGCTAGGCTATCAATATGTATGGAGCTTAGGTGTCGAAGGGCCTGCTGCCCCGACGCCAGAATTGATAGAAAGCAGCTGCCGGTCGGATAAATATAGTGTAGTGAATCCTGGTGCAAAACAATGGTTGGTCAGACTGCGCTTCCTTGTTGACGCACAAGGAAAAACCTCAGGCATCAAAATTGAAGATAGCAGCAAAGATTCTACCGTTGACAATGATGTCGTCAAGCTCCTTGAACGATGCCAATTTGCTCCTGCCTCCATGAACGGAAAACCGTACCAAAGTGCTGGAGTAATCCGATTTGTCCGTACCGTAGATAAAAAATAGGCAATTTCCTGTACTAGAACTCATTTCATAAATAGGGTGAGATGCGTTTGCCTCATAACGTGGGCTGGCAAGGCGGGCGAGGCAGTCAATAGCGGTGCAACGGCAGTCCAGACCGCGTTATGAGGCAAACCCTTCGGGAACTGGCGATTTGGGCGCATTGCTGCGCGAAGTTTGTTACCTCGCCCTCGCTAAGGCACCAGCCTTAGCAGCGGGTCATGCCTTGCACTGCATCCCAAATCGCCTTGTTCGCACTCATCCTATTTATGAAATGAGTTCTACTATCTCAGTCGTTAAACCGCACGGGTTGCATAAACCATCCCACGATACTGGCAACAAGTATCAAGCCTGCCAGCCAGGCCAGGCGTCGCCAGGGCTGGCTGCCACTTTTGATGATCTCGAAGCTGTCGACAAAGATGGTTTCACAAGCACCATTGCCAGTATCCGTGCGGACTATGCTGGTGCCGCGCTTGAAGGCAAAGCCATGATTATGCGAATATTCTGACAGGCGGCCCCGCAGATGTATCTGGTCACCGATATCAACTTTTTGTATGATTTTTGCCAGTGCAGCCTGGTCGGTCAGCAAATGATTATTTGAAATTGCCGTCTGGTCAAAGGCAGCAAATGCCTCTGCGGTATCTGCGCGGATATTGCAAGTAAACTGGCCGCTGGAAAAAGTCAGCTCATGGTAGACACCATTGCTTATATTATTACCCCAGACCACACAGATATCCATGATATTGAGGTGGTCATTCCATTCGCGATGCAAATAATCCCACCAGGTTTTGGCATCGTGTTTGCTGACGACCAGACCAACCAGGTCATAGTCGTAGAGAGGCTGCACTTTATAGTCAACCCCACCCTTGCTGGTCGCAAATGCGGCTTGCGTGATTTGAGTTTGCTGTGGTTCATTTAGCAGCAGACTATCCACCTCTGCCACAGACGGCAAAACCTTGCCTTTCCACAAGGCCAGCAGCAAGAGGCAAAAACTGGACAAGACCAGCCACTTCAACAAGGTACGCAGCATAAGATGATTAACTTGCCTAGATTAGTCGAGCTGCAACAAGCTGGCATCATGCAGAGAGCAAGCCTGTACTTTTGCGCCAAAAAAGTCAGCTTGCAATTGAAAGGCGCGCAGTATTCTTTGTCGGCCCGCCTCATCATCCGGCAGCGTGAATATCACTTTGAGAACGCCGGGGCCGGGAACTGGCTCGCCATGGCTAGTCGGGACTTGCGCCGTACTGTGACTTACTGGCTTTGCAGGTAAAGGGTGAGTTTGTGGCAGCAGCAAGCGCATTTCAGCCAGTATCTCGGCTTCGCTGATGACTACCGTATCATGGCTGCCATGAAATTTCCGGCCACTGGAGCTGGCATCGGCAATGCCACCGGTGATTTCAAATTCTGTCACTGAAATACGCTCGTAATGGAAGGCTTGCCAGTCACTGTTTTGCAGCTCAAGCGGTTGGGCGGCCAAAAACTTGCGGTTTGCCACGATAGCCATGGCTGCAGCTGCCATGCCGCCACCAGCGATCATACCAACAGGCAACATTTCTGCCAAACTATCTGGCACGCTTTCCGCACCAGTCATGCTTACTTCACTCATCTGCTATCTCTGTCAAAAAGGACCTTCGTGCATTGTATTCCTATGTATGCACAAATGGTCCTTTCCTTTGAGAATGCCGCAGGCTGGATTTACTTTGTCGTTTCTTCGGCTGATTTCGCTTCGTCTTTTTTCTCTTCTGGTGATGGTTCCTTAGGCATGGGCTTGCGCGGCAACATGTCATTACGGTTGGCCGCATGCGCCACAAAGCTGGCCAATACCATGGAAGCTTGGGTCAGATCACTCTTTTGTACCTTGTCATACACATCCACGCTGGAATGATGGGTACGGCTAAAGTAATCCATATCGTCCTGGATGAATTGAAAACCCGGCACGCCTACGCGGTCAAAGCTGACATGGTCGGTGCTGCCAGTGTTGCGCAGGGTGGTCGTCGTTGCACCCACATCATGGAAAGGAGCCAGCCAGGCTTCAAAAATGGGTTTCAAGGCGGCATTATTCTCGGCATAGATACCACGGATTTTTCCGCCACCATTGTCGAGGTTAAAGTAGGCAGAAATCTTGCCGTGCATGGGTTTGATACTCAAGGGGCCGGTAGTCTTGCGGGCAAAGCTGGGTAATTCCAGTTCCTTTGGGTCTGTGGGTTCTGGCCGCGACGCTATCCATTTACTCACATAGGCACGAGAACCCAGCAAACCCTGCTCTTCACCGCCCCACAAGGCGATGCGTATGGTGCGGCGTGGCTTGAAGCCGCTAGCTTTCAATAAGCGCACTGCTTCCATGGCCATGGCAACACCAGCAGCATTGTCCGTAGCGCCTGTACCACCATGCCATGAATCCAGATGCGCACCCAGCATGACGATTTCATCTTTTTTGTCTGTGCCGGGGATTTCTGCCAGTACATTGATGGCGGCTTCCGGGTCTTCGTCGCTGAACGTGGCCTTGACGTCAATTTCCAGTTCCACTGGTTTTTTCTTTTCCACCAGACGATACAGGCGGTTATAGGTTTCAGTGGCGACTACCAGGTTAGGCGGGCCGGTTTGCTCATCTTTTTTGTAGGAGCCGCCTTCCTGTACAAAGATGGTGCCATCTTCGCCACGGGTGACATTCAAGGCCGCCAGGACTTTTTCTTCTGTCAAAAAAGCCCGCAGTTTTTTGGCGAACATGAAGCGCTTCACATAGGTTTGTATATCGCCACGGCGGGAAGGCGCGGGATCAAAATCTATCTTGCTGAGTTCACCCAGCTCATCATGAGAATAACGATGTGCATCTGCCTTCACATGGGGCTTGATGGGCAAAGGCTCATCCAGTAAAACGATAGCACCAGCCAGCTTGCCTTTCCATTTGGCCAGGTCTTCATCAGCAGCCATTTTTGCGATGACCAGCTTGCCGCGCTGCAAGCCATTTGTTCCTGGCGTCCAGGCTTTGGGGATGGCATACAAATCGACTTGAGCGGGGGCAACCATGCGCAGGGTGGTTTTTTCCAGTGTCCAGCCACGGCCAAAGGGAGCGAAGCTTTCACTATGTACGTTTTGCAGGCCCCACTCACCGAATTTGCTGCGGGTCCAGTCACCTGCACGGCGCAGGGCGGGCGAACCGGTCAGGCGCGGGCCGATTTCATCTGTCAGTACCCCAAGTATTTCCTGTGCCTTGGAACGGTTCATGGCCTCGTCACGCAATTTGGTAATCAGGTCGAGATCGATCTTTTCTTCATTTGCTGCTGCCAGAGCAAGCTGGCCGGAAAAACTGCTGGCGATAAGGGCGGTACTGCATAAAACCTGAAGCATGCGCATTAATGTCTCCTGTTGGGATTTTTTTTTAAATGCCGGTACGGTCTTCATTATCATTCTTATACCGGACTTGCTGCCTGGGGTTTGAGCAAACAAGTCACGAATTGTTCCTCGACTTCTGTGCTTTTAGGAAATATTCCTTCTTTTTAACAGAAATACCTGAAAAATTTTGCTGAAATCACGTTTGACAAATAATAAAATTATCTTATTTTACCAAATAGTTAAATAAAGAAATTCAGCCATCCTATGCAACAAGATGCCCTCAGCATGACATTTTCGGCACAGGCCGACCCCACCCGCCGGGCCATCCTGGCCAGGCTGGCCTCGGGTGAAACCTCGGTCAGTGAGCTGGCACAGCCGTTTGATATGAGCCTTCCCGCCATTACCAAGCATTTGAAAGTGCTGGAACGGGCGGGCCTTGTCACGCGCAGCCGTAGTGCCCAGTGGCGGCCTTGCCAGTTACAGGCAGCACCACTCAAAGAAGCATCAGGTTGGGTGGATCAGTATCGCCAGCACTGGGAACAGAGCCTGGACAAACTGGAAATCTATCTGCAAAACCTGCAAGAACCGCAACAAACATAAACCAGGAGAGCAAGCATGAATGAAAACAAGCCAGATTTTGTCATTACCCGCGTCCTCAAGGCACCGCGTGAACTGGTATTTGCCACCTTCAGCCAAGCTGATCACCTGGCAAAATGGTGGGGTCCGACAGGCTTTAGCGTGGTCCAGTCCAGCATGGATTTGCGCGTTGGCGGCAGCTATCACTTTGGCATGCGTGGCCCGGATGACAGCATGATGTGGGCTAAATTTGTTTACAAGGAAATAATCCGCCCTGAAAAACTGGTATATCACCATAGCTTTTCTGACGAGGCTGGCAATCTGGCGCACCATCCCATGAGCCCGACCTGGCCGCTGGAGATTTTATCGACGCTCAGTTTTGATGAACATGCCGATGGCACTTTGCTGACGATACGCTGGAGCCTGCTCGACAACGCCACGGATGAAGAAAGAAGGGTCTTCCATGCGACCTTTGTCAGCATGGATCAGGGTTTTGCTGCTTTGCTGGATCAATTGCAGGCTTATCTCGCCAGTCTCTGATATTTCCCAGACTAAGCCTGACTGGGGCTGTTTCCGGCAAGCTCCGGAGACTGCTCCAGAGCGGCATATACAGCCATTTTTACTGAATTTTAGTAAGTAAAAGTGAATAACTAGCATGACAGGTATAATCGCGAGTAGAATTCAGCGTCATTTTTTAAATCGTCGTATGCCGACAGGCATGATATCTGCTGCAAAGTCAGCTCAATATTGAAGGAATGTGTATGTCAATTAAATCCCGCGTAGTCCTGGGTAGCGCGCTTGCCATGTTGGTACTCAGCGCCTGTAATGATAAAAATGCTGATAAAGCTGCATCCGCTCCGGCAACTGCCTCCGCTTCCGCAACTGCCAGCGGCGAAGTCGCTGCCACTGTAGACGGCACAGCAATCAGCAAGAAGCAACTCGACCAGATCATGCAACAGCAAGCTGCCCAAGGCATGCCTGATACGCCTGAAACACGCAAAATGGTCATCGACAACCTGGCCATGCAAATCCTGGTTGCCAAAGAAGCAGCAAAAAAAGGCCTGGATAAAACACCTGAAATCGCTGACCAACTGGAAATGACACGTCAATCCATCCTGGCCAATGCCTATGTCAAGGATTACATCAAGACAGCCGCTGTTACGGATGAAGGCCTGAAAGCAGAATACGAAGACTTCAAAACCAAGAATGGCGGCAATGAATTCAAGGCCCGTCATATCCTGGTAAAAACAGAAGACGAAGCCAAGGACATCATCGTCAAGATCAAAAAAGACATCAAGGCTTTTGAAGGTCTGGCAAAATCCAAATCCCTGGACCCAGGTTCCAAAGTCAATGGCGGCGACCTCGGCTGGTTCAATCCACGCGGCATGGTGCCAGAATTTGGCAATGCAGTTGCCAAACTGGAAAAAGGCAAATTCACTGAAGAGCCAGTCAAATCCCAGTACGGTTATCACGTCATCGTACTGGATGATTCCCGTCCTGTCGCCGTTCCTCCACTGGAAGAAGTCAAGGCCGGCCTGACTCAGCAATTGCAACAAAAAAATCTGAAGAAGATGCTGGATGACATGAAGGCAAAAGCCAAGATAGAAATCAAGGAAGCACCAGCAGCAGCTTCTGCTCCGGCAGCAACTGCACCATTGACGGTGACACCAACAGTAGTACCGGCGGCGTCTGCATCTGCCTCCGCTTCTGCTGATGCAGCAAAAAAATAAGTCTTCATTCTGACTGAAAAAAGGGTCGTCAAGCCTGGCTTGACGGCCCTTTTTGTTTGTCATCAATTTGCACCCGGCCTTTTAGCGCTGGCGCTGGCCCTTGCCACTGACACCACGCGTTTATTTCAAACCACAACATCATTGAACTATTGCCAAGTAATATAAATCCTGAGACACTATTATTATCAATAATATAAGCAAGGCACCTCAGCCTGAGCTTGCCCACCTCAGGAGCCCTCATGCCCACCCAGACCATCCCCTTCAACGGCAGTGAGCTGGCACTGGATGCGCGGCCCGACCGCCTCGATCTGCGCGACCGCATATATACCCCAAGGGTAAGAAATTTGCCCACCGCTTATCCCGACGCTGACTTCGTCAAAAACTGCCTGGCCAAATACATCAAGGCCAATATGATCTTGAATCAGGGCAAAGATGGTGCATGCACTGGCTTTGGTCTGGCTGCCGTCATCAATTACCTGTTCTGGATACGTGACTCCAGCAATAAGGAAAGCAGCCCGCGCATGATTTACCATCTGGCGCAACTGTATGATGAGTGGGCAGGGGAAGATTATGTGGGGTCGAGTTGTCGTGGCGCGCTCAAGGGCTGGCACAAACATGGGGTCTGTAGCCGTGAACTCTGGCCCTATACAGTAGACAAGCATGACAAAGTGCCAGATTTCGAAGCACCCAAGCCCGGCTGGGAAAAAGATGCGCTGAGTCGTGCCTTAGGTGTGTATTACCGCATAGACAAGGCATCGATTACCGACATGCAGGCTGCCATCGTCGAGATTGGTGCGATTTACGTCTCATGCAAGCTGCATCAGGGCTGGGGCGAGGTAACACCGCCCAGGGCCAGCAACCTGAGCAGGCTGGATCAATTACCGGTAGTAAACTTCAGTGAGATCAAAGCCGGAGGCCACGCTTTTGCTTTGCTGGGTTATACCGACCAGGGCTTTGTCGTGCAAAATTCCTGGGGCAGGGAGTGGGGCCTGCAAGGTTTGGCCATACTCACCTATGACGACTGGCTGGTGAATGGCAGCGATGCCTGGACGGTGTCGCTGGGTGTACCCGTGCGCCAGGTTGATGCAGTTAACCGTACCCGCGCTGAAAAACAATTGGCAGCACCCGCCAATATCCCGGCTGCCGCAGCCTTCAAGGCAAGTGGTTCAGCCCTGATACCAAGTGGCGCCAGCGCATCCGGCAAACCTGGACAGCCTGCATTGAACATGGATCAGGCTTATAGCCTCACCGTGGTCATGGGCAATGATGGTGGCCTGATACAAAGACTGCTGGAAGTCGCCAATGCGGCAGCCACGGTAGAAAAAGTCTTGCTCCAGGCCCCGCAAGAATGGTTCAAACAACACGGCACTGACAAGGTATTAAAACTGGCCCTGTATGCTCATGGTGGCTTGAACAGTGAAGATGATTCGCTCAAGCGCATCGCCGCCATGGCCCCCTATTTTCTCGCAAATGGCATTTACCCGGTTTTCATCACCTGGAAAACCGGGCTCAGTGAAACCCTGGGTGATATCCTGGAAGACAAGCTGAAAGATTATTTGCCAGCAGCCTTACTGTCAGGTGGCTGGTGGCAGCAGCTCAAAAATGCCGCTGTCGATGTCATGGACCGCACGGTAGAAAGCATGGCAGCCAGCCTGGGGGGCAAGGCGCAGTGGACGCAGATGAAGCAAAATGCTGAACTGGCTATCGAAGATGACGACCCGCCACGCGGCTTGCTGGCCATCGCCGACCGCCTCAAGGAATTGAACAAGGCACTGGGCAAGGGCAAACTGGAAATTCATCTGGTAGGTCATTCAGCAGGTTCCATCGTGCATGGTCACTTGCTGAACCTGCTGGCGGCACGCAAGCTGAGCGTCAGCACTTGCAGCCTGTATGCACCAGCATGCAGTCTGGAATTTGCAGAAAGCACCTATCGCCCAGCCATAGAAAATGAGATCCTGGCACGCGAAAATTTCCATATCCATCTGCTGTCAGATGCGCGTGAGCGGGATGACAATGTCGCAGGCATCTACCGCAAGTCCTTGCTATACCTGGTCGCACGCGCCTTTGAAACCCGCCACAAAACACCTTTGCTGGGCATGGCTGCCAGTCTGGATGCCGCCTATTTCATCGGCAAGAAAACCCAGGATGGACACTGGAATGAAGCCACCATTGCTACGTTGAAGAGCTGGAATAAATTCTACTGGGGCACAGACCTGCCCAGTGATTTTGCCGAAAATGGCGAAGGACTGACAGCGGAGCAAAAAACCAATCTGCACATCATCAACGACACCCATATCAATAACGGCAAGGAACTGATAAGAGTTGCCCACGGCAGTTTTGACAACGACCTGGCTGTCATCTCGCAAACCCTGGCGCGTATCCTGGGTCTGGAATCAGCAGATGCTTTGCAAGTGCCTGTGGAAAATCTGGATTATTGAAAATACCAGACAAATTTAAGTCAGCAGATTGATGCGCAGTAAATTGAACAAACTCAAACGATAAATATGAAAATGAAAACCTGGATAAAAGCCGCTACGATCATTGCTTGTTTCAGCAACCTGCATGCCCTGGCGCAAACCCCGACCACTCCACCAGTATGCTATCGCATTTGCACGACCCCAGACTTTAATGATTCTGAAAATTTCAATGCAGCGTTCATCACTAAACTCAGAAAAATTCAGGCAAAGAAAAAAACTGAAACAGATCCTGGCAGAATTTCTGAATTGGCTAAAGAAGAAGAAACTGAACTGGAACGTTTAAAGACCTCATTAGAAAAGATTTGCAAAAACATATGCCAGTATCCTGAGTAATGAACGATGCTGGTCTCAGCATTTTTTGTTACGACCAGCATTGGTTTTTATTTGACCAACACCTTGTATTCCCAGGGTTTGAGATCAATTTTCTGGCCAGCTTGAATGGCTTCTTCCTTGCCTGTAAACAGATTGCTGAGCCCCTTGGCAACGGGCTTGTTAAAGCTGAAGCTTTGCGTCTGCCCGCTCAGATTGAAAATACCCACTACCTGATTACCTGCCTTGCTGCGCGAGAATGCATAGATGGCGGCGTCATTTGATGTCGCCATGCGCACTTGTTCTGCGCCATCCTGGCCATTCCATAAAGCCTGATTGGTTTTCTTCAGGTGGAACAGCGTGGTGTAGATAGCCTTGTAAGGATGGTCTTGCCACTTGATGGGGTCGCGCTCAAAGAATTCCAGGCGCTTGGTATTGCCAGCTTCCTGGCCAGAATATAGCAGGGGCATGCCTTTCAAGAGATTGGACAAGACCAGGAAATTTTCTGCGCCATCGCCCAGTCGCTCAAACTCTGTGCCTTCCCAGGAATTGAGATCATGGTTGGAGGTATGCAGCATGCGGTAGGCATTGGCATGGAATTTCTTTTCCGGCCCTGCCATATAGGCGGCCAGGTCATTGGCGTTTTTCTTGCCTTTGGCGATCTCGCCAAACAAGTCCTTGAGTTGCCAGGCATAAGTCATGTCAAAGGCTTTTTCATGCAAGTCTGTCGCCTCGCCTTCTGCCAGCATGAAAACAGGTTTTACCTTATCGAGTGCTGCCCGCGCTTCGTTCCAGAAGTCGGTTGGTACCATCTCGGCGACGTCGCAGCGATAGCCATCGATACCATATTCTGTCAGCCAGAATTTCAAGGCATCTATCATCTCTGCACGTAGCTGCTGATTGGCATAATTGAGCTTGATGACATCCTGCCAGTCTGGCACAGGCGGGACGAACTCGCCTTTGTCATTCTTCAGGTAATACTCGGGGTGACTTTTGACCCAGGGGTGGTCCCAGGCTGTGTGATTGGCGACCCAGTCTATGATGACCTTCATGCCTAGCGCATGGGCTGCATTAACCAGATTCTTGAAATCAGCAGGCGTACCAAATTCAGGATTCACGCCTTTGTAATCGCGCACGGCGTAATAACTGCCGAGAGTGCCCTTGCGGTTTTTTTCGCCTATGGGATTGATGGGCATGATCCAGATGATGCCTACTCCCATTTTTTTAGCTCAGGCAGGTAATCCTGAAAACGTTTGAAACTACCCTCTGGTGAATGCTGGCGAATATTTGCTTCATAAATCGCTGTATTTTTACTCCATGCAGGATGCTTTACGGTGCTGCTGGTTTGCGCAAGCACAGGCAGGGATAGCAGGCTCAGCAAAGCCAGAGTGGTCAGTTTTTTCATGTTCATGTCTCTTTATTGATTTATGTAGTTAAGATACATCAAGAAAAAGAGGGCTTCAAGATAATCTGGATGAAAATTAATAATTAATGACAAACTCCTTAAAAAAACATGTAGTTTAGTTACATTGCACAGTTTTAAAATAGCAATAAAAAACCCCGCTTGAAGGCGGGGTTTGGCTTGCGGATTAAGTCAATGAGAAGTCAATGAGAATTCACTGAGAACGCTATGAGAACTCAGTCAGATCTCAATCAGGCTTTATTTGGGGCCTTTGCGATGTGGCTTGGCAGCGGCTGGCTTGCCTGCTCCATAGCCTTTGGCTTTTTCTGTCACACGACGATCACCGCCGGCTTTCTTGGGGCCGAAAGGTGATGGCTGGTTAACTGGCAGAGGTTTGCGCACATGGTCTTCGCCAACCGGGCTGATCTGGATTTGCTTGCCTGCGACCCAGACGCCTTTCAACTGCTTCAGCAATTCCTTGGGCATGCCATCTGGCAGGTCCAGCGTGCTGTAGTCGTCGAAAATATCGATACGGCCTATGTGCTTGGCTTCCAGACCGGCTTCATTGGCAATTGCACCAACGATATTGCTAGGCGTTACTGCATCCGCCTTGCCGACTTCAATACGGTAAGTCAGCATGGGGATGCTGACCTTGCCTTTGCCGTCAGCCTTGTCTTTCTTAGATTTGGCCGGGCGCTCTTCATCCAGAGGAGCACGGGCGGCACGGTCTACTACCTGATTCAGCTTGCTGCCAGGTGCGGCATCCGCGATACGTGGGGCGCGTTCGCGAGGCGCTTCTTCACGCGCTGCACGTGGTGCAGGACGGGATGCTGGTGCACTGCTGCTGCCCTGGCCTTTTTCTGCACTGATGCGCAGGGCCTGGCCTGCCACACGTACTGAACTCAGATGTTCCATCATATCACCAGGCAGATTGTCTGGCAGATCGAGGATGGTGTAGTCATCATAGATATCGATACGACCGATGAACTTGGATTCTATATTGGCTTCATTAGCAATCGCGCCAACGATATTGCCGGGCTTGACGCCATGATCATGACCCACCGCGATACGGAAAGTCTGCATGCCAGGCTCTGGCGTGCGCGGGCTGTGTTCACGGCGTGCGCCACGGTCTTCACGCGGTGCGCGTTCGAATCTGTCACCCCTGTCACCACGATCGCGGTCACCACGGTCACCACGGTCGCCTCTGTCGCCACGTTCAGCGCGGGCAGGACGCTCATCGCGCCAGCTGTCATCGTTTTTCGTTTCTTTACGGTTTTTATCCAGCAGCAAAGGTTCATCGCCACGCGCCATTTTTGCCAGCGCCGCAGCAATTTCCACTGCCGGGATATTTTGCTCACGCTCAAAATCTTCGATCAGGGACGTAAATTCTTCCAGACCACCTTGCGCCAGCGTGGCGGAAATCTGGTCCTTGAAACGGGCGATACGGACGTTGTTAACGGTCTGTATAGTCGGCAGCTCCAGTGGTGACACTGGCTGACGCGTCGCTCTTTCTATCGCTTTCAAGAGATTCTTTTCACGTGGCGTGATGAACAGGATGGCTTCACCACTGCGACCTGCACGGCCAGTACGGCCTATGCGGTGGGTGTAGCTTTCTGGGTCATACGGCACATCATAGTTGATGACGTGACTGATACGCTCTACGTCCAGACCACGGGCAGCAACGTCAGTAGCGACCAGGATATCGATCTTGCCGTCTTTCAGTTGCTGGATAGTGCGCTCGCGCTGTTGCTGGTTGATGTCGCCATTGATGGCAGCAACCGAGAAGCCTCTTGCATCGAGCCTGGCTGCCAGTTCTTCTGTACCGAGTTTGGTACGGGCAAAAATGATCATGCCGTCGAAAGTTTCGGCTTCCAGTATGCGTGTCAGGGCATCCAGCTTGTGCATGCCGCTGACCAGCCAGTAACGCTGGCGGATATTGTCGGCAGTGCCGGTCTTGGCAGCAACCGTGACTTCTGCCGGTTTGTTCAGATAAGTCTGGGCAATGCGCTTGATGGCCGAAGGCATGGTGGCCGAGAACAAGGCAGTCTGGCGGCCTTCCGGTGTTTCTTGCAGGATGCGTTCTACGTCATCGATAAAGCCCATGCGCAGCATTTCATCGGCTTCATCCAGCACCAGGGTTTTCAGGGCGGACAAATCCAGCGTGCCCTTGTCCAGATGGTCGATTACGCGACCGGGAGTACCAACCACGACATGCACACCACGGCGCAGGGCCGAGAGTTGCGGGCCATAGCTTTGGCCGCCGTAGATAGGCAGGACATGGAAGCCCGGAATATGACGGGCATACGTCTGGAAGGCTTCTGCCACCTGTATTGCCAGCTCACGCGTTGGTGCCAGCACCAGTGCCTGCGGCGTAGTCTGGCGCACATCCAGACGTGACAGGATGGGCAGGGCAAAAGCAGCAGTTTTGCCTGTACCAGTCTGTGCCTGGCCCAGCACATCACGGTTGGACAGCAAAATCGGTATGGTGGCCGCCTGTATTGGCGACGGTGTTTCATAGCCTACATCCTGCAAGGCGCGCATGATGGGCGCACTCAGTTGCAGGTCTTCAAAAGTAATCGGAGGTTTGTTTTCTGACATGGCGATGCTCGCTCGTTCGCTCGTATCGCAGGATGCGACAAGATGGTTATCCCTACAGTTTACTCTCCTGTGGCTAAGTCAGGGGAAATACCTGCCAATGGCGCTTGACAAAAAATAAAAATCTTATTTATTTTTACTTACTTTTAAATTATATTTTTGATATTATTAGATATCATTTTGGCACTTTATCGATGTACAAACCCAAATAAACTGCCTAAAACTGAAAAACCAGACTCAGGAAACCCATACCCCATGAAAAAATACCTGTTATTGGCATCCACCTTTATCTGTCTTGCAAGCACCGCACTCACTGCCAGTGCTGCTGACCTGCCTTCTGATGCTATTCGTCAATACGCAAAAAATCCCCAGGTCGATGTCCTGCTAAAAATCTCGTATGAGACTGAAGAACAGGCAAACATAGATGCCTTTCGCAAGGCTGCCGACGATCTGGGGCTGCGCTACGAATTGATTTATAGCTTTTCTGCATCCAGCAATAAAGCCACAACAAAAAAATGGAAGCTACAAACCAGCAACAAAGTCGCAGCACAAAATAACAATGCAGACAAGCAGGTCAGTAGCCTGTATGAAGCTGTCAAATCAAAAGGCGGCAGCTTTGCCTGGGAAGTTGCGACAACACCAAAATAAGTGCATCTCACTCATTTCATGAAATCAATGAAAGCCCGCAAAGCCGCCGGTTGATGACGGCGGCTGGGGTAATACAGATATGTGCGCTCAGGCGCTGGCCACCAGTCTTCCAGCACATATTGCAATTGCCCCTGCTGTACCAGCGCTTCAGCGTAGCCGCGATAGGTATAACAGATACCCGCGCCATCGCTGGCTGCGCGGGTGGCGACATAAAAATCATCCAGCACCAGTGCTCCGTTGGTGGCAACTTCCAGTTTTTCCTGGCCGCGCTGGAATTCCCAGCGATATCTTTGCCCGCTGGGAAAACGAAATTGTATGCATTGATGTTGCAGCAGATCATGCGGTGTTGCAGGAATGCCGTGCTTTTGCAAATACCCGGGTGAAGCACAGACGACGAAACCGACTTCCGGCCCCACGGGCACGGCCACCATGTCTTGCTGCAGGCTTTCACCAAAACGCAAACCAGCATCGAACCCCTGTTCAACGATATCGATGAGGGCATCGCTGCTGACAATTTCCAGTTCCACTTCTGGATAGGCTGCATGCCAGGCTGCCAGCAGCGGGGCCAGCGTGAGTTGCGCTGAAGGGCGTGGCACATTCAGGCGCAAACGACCGACTGGTTTATCGCGTAAGTCATTGAGGCTTTCCAGCGCCCCCTGGATTTCCTGCAATGCTGGCCGCAGGCTTTGCAGCAAGCGTTCTCCTGCCGGGGTCAGGCTGACGCTGCGGGTGGTACGCTGCAACAGACGCATGCCCAGTTTTTTTTCCATCCTGGTCATGGTGTGGCTGAGTGCAGAAGCCGTCACTTGCAATTCCTGCGCTGCCTGGCGAAAACTGCGGCATTCGGCGACACGGGCGAAAGCCAGTAGATCATTCAAGTCTGGTGACATATTGCTACTCATTTATTGTTGAACAATATTGTATCAACAGGGGAATATAAGTTTTTCTGTCGCAGGTGCATATTTATCTTTCTAATACGACAAGCATACTAAGGCATGGACTGCAGAAAACTTAATCAAAAAATATGCATCACTGATTTATAATTCTGTCGCCCCTGTTGACAAATTTCCAGTCTGTCACAGCTGGCAACTCATTTTCAATCACCTCAGGACCTTCATGGACTTAGCTTCCAGTAAATTTCCTTGCCATGCTTTTCATGCATCCCTGCCCGGTGGCCGTGATGTTGGTGAACTGAGCCTGTCGCAAGCCGGACTCAGTTATCAGGTGGCATCCTTGCTGGGCACCATGTCATTTTCCAACATGGAGCTGACTCTGGGTGGTTCCAACAATACCCTGATCTTCATCAAGCATGCCCATAAACCTGACCTGGTACTGTACACCAGTGATCGACGCATCCTGAAACATCCTGCCTTGCTGGCCCATCCCGAATGCTCGCGCCAGATTTCTGCCATGAGCCGCAAGCGCATGCTGGGCTGGGGTGTGCTGATAGGGTTCAGCTTGTTATTGCTGGCCCTGCCTGTAGGCCTGATCTGGCAAATGGATAGTCTGTCTGCCTATGCTGCCAAACAAGTGCCGGTGGAATGGGAAGAAAAACTCGGTGCTGGTGTTGCTGCCCAGGATGACCTGAAGAACAAGCGCATGCCCAAGGCCGACGCCGATGCGGTCTTAAAGCCGCTGACTGCGCCTTTATTGCAGGCCCTGCCAAATTCACCGTATCGCTATTCCATCAACATCGTCAACGATAGCACTACCAACGCCTATGCCTTGCCTGGTGGCTATGTTGCCATCCACTCTGGCCTGATATTAAAAGCTGGCAGTGCCGAAGAATTGCTGGGTGTGCTGGCCCATGAAATCAGCCATGTCGAAGAACGCCATGGCACGCGCAGCATCATAGGCAATGCCGGAATTTATCTGGTTGCCAGCGCCGTGTTCGGTGATGTCAGCGGTTTGCTGGCGGTCTTCAGCAATGCGGCTCCCATGCTGCTGAGCCAGCAATATTCGCGTCACTTTGAAACTGATGCAGATGAAAAAGGCGTATTGCTGCTGATGCGCGCCCGTGTCAACCCTGCGGGCTTGCCGGTTTTCTTTGAACGCATGATTGCGGAAGAAAAAGCTGCACTGGAAAAAATCGACAACAAGCAGGCGCGTGAAGCCTACAAGCAGGCCATGGGCTTGCTGAGTACCCATCCTGCCAGCGAAAAACGCATGTCCCATTTGCGCAAGCTGATAGAAAAGTCCCAGGGGCCTTATATCAATCAGGAAGCCGCGTTCAAGGATTTGCAGGAGGCCGTCAAAAAATTCGTCGCTCAGTCTTCTACAAATCAACCCAAGAAACCCGTACCGGCAACACCTGAACAAACGCCAGCAACGCAATCCTGAAACCTCAATAGCAAATTGCAGCAAGCACCGGCAGCAGCGGCATAGTCGGAGCAATGCTGTGAAAGTCCAAACCAAAGGAGTTAGTAGTGAAAACCAATATCAAAGGAGGCCATGCCTTCTCCTACGTCGAGGTGGAACTCGAACCTGGCGAAAGCATCATGACAGAACCGGATGCCATGTCCAGTATGGATGCCAGCCTGGATTTGACAGCGCATTTCAATGGTGGCTTGCTCAAGGGCCTGTTGCGCAAATATCTGGGTGGTGAATCCCTGTTCATCAGCCGCTTCAAGAATGCCACTTCTGCGCCACGCCGTATCACCATCGTGCAACCCACGCCAGGCGAAATCCTGTGCCGTGAACTGAACGATGAAGAATATTTTCTGGTGCCCGGCGCTTTCCTGGCATGCGAAGAAGGCGTCAAGATAGGCCTGGGCTTTGCTGGTTTCGCGTCCTGGATTGCCCGTGAAGGCTTGTTCCGCATCAAGGTCAGCGGCCATGGCAAGGTCTGGTTTGGTGCTTATGGTGCCTTGCTGGAAAAAGAAGTCAACGGTGAATACATCGTCGACACCAGTCATCTGGTGGCTTATGACCCATCCCTGCGCCTGAATCTGCAACTGGCTGGCGGCCTGTTTTCCAGCTTCTTTGGTGGCGAAGGCCTGGTGACACGTATCAGCGGTCAGGGCAAGATCGTCATCCAGACACGCAGCATTTCCAGCCTGGCTGGCTGGCTCAATCCAAAACTGTAAGGGCGTATCATGCAAGTAGAATTAGTCAATCAGCCTGGTAATACCGCAGCCAAAGTCAGCCTGCGTCCTGGTGAAGTCTGCACTGCAGAATCCGGTGCCATGCTGGCCATGAGCAGCAATATGCAAATCACCACGACCACCCATAAAAAACAGCGCGGCTCACTGTTAAAAGCGGCCAAGCGTCTGCTCGGCGGTGAATCGCTGTTCCTGAATCATTTCGAACCACTGAATACGCCCGGCGAAGTCTGGCTGGGGACTGACCTGGCAGGCGACATGCTGGTGATGCCGCTGGATAACGATAACCTCATCGTCCAGGGTGGCTCTTTCCTGGCTTGCGATGAAGGCATAGAAGTTGACCTGGGCTGGCAGGGTTTCAAATCCATCTTGTCTGGCGAAAGTATCTTCTGGCTCAAACTCAAGGGCAAGGGCACGGCCGTGCTGTCTTCCTTTGGAGCCATCTATCCCGTAGAAGTGGATGGTGATTACATCGTCGATACCGGCCACATTGTGGCCTTCAGCGAAACCCTGCAATTCTCCATCACCAAGGCAGGCAAGAGCTGGTTGCAATCCATACTCGGTGGCGAGGGCATGGTCTGTAAATTCACTGGCCGCGGTACGGTCTGGTGTCAGTCACATAATGAAAGCAGCTTTGGCAGCCTGCTCGGCCCCAATCTCAAAGCTGGCAGCAAACGATAAGGACAGCCATGAATAACACTACGATAGATATCGTCCTCACCGGTGAACTGGCTGAAGGCATCAGTTTTGAGCAAGCCTGTGGCACCATAGAAAAATTGTTCAAGCTCTCAACTGAACAAGCCAAAAATTTACTGGAAACCGCACCGCGCGTCATCAAGCGTGGCCTTGATAGCGAGACTGCTGAGAAATACCGCCAGACCATAGAAAAAAATGGCTTGAAAGTGGTTTTAAAAAGCGATAGCGATGCTGCCATCAGCAAGCCGGTTGCGGCACCTGAAGCAGCATTGCCTGCAGCTACAGTGGTAGTTGCACCCGTAGCGGAAGCAGCGCCGCCAGCCAGCTTCAAGCAAGAGCTACCTGCCAGCACCAGCATCGCCCCTGCGCTGCCAGTCGCAGCGACAGACTTCGCCGGCTTGAAATTCAGGATAGATGGCAGCCCTGATTTTGGCTTTGTCACGGTGGATTTACCACGCGGACAGATGCTGAAAGTGGAAGCCAGCGCCATGGCCACGATGGACACCAACCTGGTCATGAAGACCAAGATGAAAGGCGGCATCTCACGCATGCTGTCTGGTGAAAACCTGTTCATCAATGAATTCACTGCTGAAAACGGCCCCGGCGAAATCGGCATCGCCCCCGCCACTCCAGGTGACCTGATCCACCGCTACATGCGCGGTGAAACCCTGTACCTGCAAAGCGGCGCCTTTGTCGCCAGCACGCCCGGCATCAACATAGAAACCAAATGGCAGGGTTTCACCAAAGGCTTTTTCTCCGGCGAAAGCCTGTTCCTGATCCGCGCATCCGGCGAAGGTGACCTGTGGCTCAACAGCTATGGTGCCATCATAGAAATCGACGTCAAGGACGGCTACGTCGTCGACACCGGCAACATCGTCGCCTTCACCGAAGGTCTGGAATACAGCATCAGCAAAGTCGGCGGCTACAAGTCCCTGTTCTTCTCCGGCGAAGGTTTCGTCTGCCGCTTCAAGGGCGAAGGCAAGCTGTGGATACAAACACGCAGCGTAGGTGCTTTTGCAAGTTGGGCGAAACAATATCGTCCGGCGAAGGAGTAAGCAGGCAAACGGCAATTCTTGATTATCCAGGTCAAAGAAATTTGATCGGTGGTCGTGTTGACGTTGCTTTTGCTTTTGACTTACCGCAGTTCCCATGTGTCGATGCCTTTGCTGCAAGGCAGAAAATGGAAAAAGAAGGATCGATGTTTGAGCGTAGCGAGTTTTCGAGCCTTCCCATTTTTTGACTTGCAGCAAAGGGAACCCCCTTCAGGGGGCAGCGACGCCTGGGTCGCCTTTTTGGCATACCTTTTTGGCGAAGCAAAAAGGTATGTAGCCGCCGGTCTACCACCGGCCGGTAATCTGAAATCACGTGTGCAGGCATTTGAAAATCTAGCCATCCAAAGCTGTAAGATTCAGAAGTTAATGCAACTTCACGGTATACAACGAACGCCACTGGATTCCAGCTAAAAGCACGCTGGAATGACGTTAATAAGAATCGTCGATTTTACGACGAGTAATTAGCCAGGTGAACAGGGCTATGACCGATAGTTCATCACCATCCGTCTGATCGGAACTCATGCGTCGAAAATTTTGGATCTCAATTACTGAAATTCACTCACCAATATCATGAACCAAACATGGATTGTTTCACCAATCCCTATCCACCATACTGCCATTTCCCCTCCCTCTTCAAGGAACCGAAATGTCAGCAACATCAAACGCATTCAATGAACAAACCATACTCATCACTGGTGGCTCCTCCGGCATAGGCCTCGCCAGCGCCCAGGCCTTTATCCATGCCGGTGCCAAACGTGTCTACATCACTGGCCGCTCACAGGTCAGGTTGGATCAAGCCAGAGAAATCCTCGGCAACAAAGTCATCGCGATCAAGGCAGATGTCGCCAGTATCAGCGACCTGCAAACCCTGCATGACAAGATAGCTCAACAAGGGGACAAAATAGATGTCCTGTTCGCCAATGCCGGCATCGCCATCCACAACCAGTTTGGCAACACCACAGCAAACGAATTTGCCACCACTTTTGACACCAATGTCAAAGGCCTGTTCTTTACAGTGCAAAGCCTGCTGCCTTTGATGAAACCGGCTTCTGCCATCGTCCTGAATGCCTCTATCGCTGCCAGCAAGGGCATGCCCAATCTGAGTCTCTACAATGCCTCGAAAGCGGCGGTGCGCTCGTTTGCACGCAGCTGGGCAAATGACCTCAAGGACAGGCAAATACGCGTCAATACCATCAGCCCGGGTGTGACCCGCACGCCCATCATGGAAAATGGCCTGGGCATGAAAGAAGAAGATATCGCGAATTTTTCAGCCTACCTGGCTGATGCCGCACCAGCAGGGCGCATGGGCCAGCCGGAAGAGATTGCGGCTGCGGTCTTATTCCTGGCATCGAAAGCTGCGAGCTACGTCAATGGTGTGGAATTGTGTGCCGACGGGGGATTGATACAGGTTTGAGCAGAACAGGTAAGATAGGTTTTTTTATCCTGTCAGCCTATATCATGATTACCTGCTATCTCCGCTACATCATAGACCCTGCCAAACTGAAAGAGTTTGAGCATTACGGCAAACTCTGGATACCGCTGGTGAACAAGTTTGGTGGCCAGCACCATGGTTATTTCCTGCCATCTGAAGGCGCGAATAATGTGGCGCTGGCCATGTTCAGTTTCCCCAGCCTGGCGGCTTATGAACAATACCGCATACAAATGCTGGATGATGCAGAATGCCAGGCAGCTTTCAAACTGGCGGAAGAAACAAAATGCATCATCAGCTATGAGCGCAGTTTTTTCCGGCCAGTCTTTGCATAGCAAGCGTAGAAATTATTTACTCTTTTCTACATCCAGGAAACGCCAGTCACCGCGCATGATGGGGTGGGTTTTATAACCCTTGACCCAGGGTTGTATCAGCCAGTTACGCAAGCGCCAGAGTTCCAGGCTGTGTACGGTATCAGCTTCCATGACGCGCTCTATGGTGTTGAATAATTTCTGGCGTTCTGGTCCTTCTGGCATCAGGCGGGCTTTTTCATAGGCTTCATCAAAAGCGGCCGATTTGTAACAGCCAAAATTGCCGCGATAGGCATTGCTG
Source organism: Undibacterium pigrum (assembly GCF_003201815.1). Classification (GTDB taxonomy): domain Bacteria; phylum Pseudomonadota; class Gammaproteobacteria; order Burkholderiales; family Burkholderiaceae_D; genus Undibacterium; species Undibacterium pigrum. Next base: position 400,352 of record NZ_QJKB01000002.1, on the reverse strand, counting down.
CCTGCATAGGCTTCGAGGAAATCGATGCCGTCAGGGATGTCGGCGGTATAGCCCATGCCAAACATCATGAGCTTGCACTGGTAGGCAGACTTGAGGTTGTCGGCAAAACCGGCAACCGGGAATTCTGCACGTATGCCTATCTTGTCGAGCGAACGCTTCCAGATTTCCATGCGTGCATAGTCCTTGGTCTTGGGGGCAGAATGGATGCGCAGCTTCAGGGGTGAGCCATCCGGCATGCTGCGGAAACCGTCTTCACCGCGCTTGTAGCCAAACCTGTCGAGCAATTTATTAGCCAGTTTGGGATCATAGGCATTGCTGTTGCGATAGCTGGCATCGTGGCCGACCACATCCGGTGGCACCATGCCTTGCGCCTTGATGGCCTGGCCAAACCAGACCTGGTCAATTTCTTCCTGGTGATTGAAGGACAGGGCAATCGCACGGCGCAGGGCTATCTTGTCCTTGGTATAGCCTCCCACGGTAGGGTCTTCGAAATTGAAGTAGGTGCGGGTGACACCAGGTTCCACAAAACGGTACAGGCGCAAACCCTTGGCAGCAAACTCAGGCTTGAGCTTGCCCTGGTCCAGCAATTTGACCGAGGCGGCAGGCACCAGCATTTCAAAATCCAGCTGGCCAGAATCAAAGGCCAGCCAGCGTGACTGCTCTTCTTCTATGATGGCAATCTCAACCCTTCCGACCTGGGGCATTTGCTTGCCCTTCATGTCCTTGATGATCTGCTTGTCCCATTCTGAACCCGTGCCTTTGAAGTCCCAGACAAAACCCCGGTATTCTGGATTGGCTTCGAGGATGATTTTACTGCGAGGCACATATTGCTTGAGCATGTAGGCACCCGTACCCACCGGATGTTGATTCACAGCTTCGCCATAGTGCTCAACCACTTCACGGGCGACAGCACCGCCCAGTGGTTTGGCCAGATAGTAAATCAGGGCAGGATCAGCTACTTTAAGGCGCATGATCAGGGTGTAATTGTCTGGTGTTTCCAGACCAGCGATGGGTTTGTCGTAATCAAACTTGCCAGTCTTTTTGGCGGCTGCTACCAGTTCATCAAGACCAATGAGCTTGCCATCAAGTACACGTGACTGCACAGAACGGTTGTTTGGGTCCAGCAAGCGTTTGAAGGTATAGGCATAATCGCTGGCATGCAATTCCCTGCGCTGGCCCTTGAATGCCGGGTCCGGAGAGAAATAAATCCCTTTCTTGAGACGAAAGGTCAAGGTCTTGCCGCCATCCGTGATTTCCGGCAAGCTTTCTATGGTATTGGGAACCAGTTTGGCGGGGCGTGCCAGGTAATCATAGGTCACCAGGCCTTCAAAAATCGCATCTGACACCCAGTTGGAATAAGTACTATTGGTGCGCATGGAATCAAAGCCATCGTCGGCAGCTTCGAAAGACAGATGCAAGACTTTATTCGGGTCAGCTGCCGCTATCGCAGGCAGGCTCAGGCTGCATAGCAAAGCCGTCAGCACAGCAGTCAGGGAAGATTTCATCTGAAGAAAAAAGAAGAATAAAGCTAGCAGGATAACAGTTAACACTAATTAGGACTTACGAAAAATTGTCCCAGCAAGGCGTCAGCGACGAAGACAGTACTTTAGTACGGCTAGGAGCTGCAACGCAGCTGGGGCGATTTTTCGTAAGTCCAACCAGGATTTAGCGCATGGATAAACCATACTTACGCATAATCCTGTCCATCTCGCCGTTCTCTTGCAAAAACTGTATCGCGCTATTGATTTGCTCCAGCTTCCAGGCAGACTTATGCGACAGGGCGCATTGCGTCTGTACGACAGAAAACGGGGTTTTGGAAATTTTGTACAGGCTGCGTTTTTCCGGGAAATTCTTGAAATAACCTTCGATCTCACCATCCGAACTGACCATGGCATCTGCCCCGCCCAGTGCCAGCAAACGGAACATACCTGGTACATCAGTCAGGTCGATGCGCTTGATTTTACCGTCTGCCAATTGGCTGGCGATTTGCGGATAGTGATAACCGAGTTGCAACACCAGTTTCTTGCCTTCCATCTGTTGCGGGACGATTTCTATACTGGCTTTGTCTGCCAGCACGACCACTCTTTCCACCTGGGGGAAAGTCGCCACGGTCCAGCCGACTTCCTTGGGCAAGTCAAACCAGGCAGGGCTGGAATAGCACATGAGATCTGCATCCCCCTGGATCACGACACTTTCTATGCGCCTGCGGGAATAGGGTGTATAGCTGACTTGTGCAGAGAGTTTTTTCGCGAGCTGGTCTATGAAGTCTTTTTGCAAGCCACCTAGCAACTGGTGGTTCTTGTCAAAAATATTCAGGGGATAATCGAGGTTTTCGTAGATAGCCACACGCAAAGGCTGCTCCGCTGCCAGTGCACCTGAAGTACAGGCCCAGCATGAGAGCAGAGCTGCCATCCCGCTCAAAGCAGTAAGCCAACTTGCGCGCCGTCTTTTCATATTTGCACCTGTCCGATAGCGAAGGCTATAAACGCCAGACTACAGCATGACTACCACATCACTACATACGGGCAAAGCCACGTGCTCCCTGCAAACCACCGGTATGTATGGCAATGACCCGGGCATTTTGTGCCAGATGACCATGATGCCACAACTGGCGCAAAGCAAACAGCATTTTGGCAGTGTAAACTGGCTCCAGAGGAATCGCCGTTTCATGCGCGAACTGGCGGGCAAAATCCAGCAAATCCGGAGGTGCCTTGCCATAACCACCATGATGAAACTCCGTCAACAATTCATAGTTTTGATAATCAGGATAGCCCGCCTCGCTTAACAGGCGGCTGATGTCATTGCGCAGGTAATCGCCGCCACTGATGGCGGCAATACCCAGCACTTTCGAGCGCCCCTCCAGGCCAGCCAGCAAACCCGCCAGCGTTGCCCCTGTGCCACAAGCCACCACCAGATAATCCGGAACAAAGGGTAGTTCAGCTATCAGTTCGGCCACACCGCGCAAGGCCAGTGGTGCGCTGCCGCCCTCGGGCAACCAGAGCGCATCTGCACCTGAATCTTCCAGATGCCCGCGCCAGGCTGAGTCATCCAGCCGTAACTGACGGTAAGCTTCACGGTTGACGAAACGGACTTGCATGCCCAAAGCCCGTACATCATCCAGCATGGCGCTGTGCATGCCCTCAGCACCGCGTATCAACGCGGTGGCAGGCAAACCCAGGGCATGGGCGGCATGGGCCAGGGCATGAATATGATTGGACCAGATCCCGCCCATGGAAACCACATGCCTGCGTTGTTCCTGCAAACCCAGCAAGGGATATTTCAGTTTGCGAAACTTATTGCCAGACACCTGGGGATGCAGCATATCGTCGCGTTTCATCCAAACATCCATACCCGGGAAGAGCTGACTGTGGATTTGCTGACAGGGTGAACTTGGGCTGGTGAATAACATGCTTGGCAGAAAGGCGGGTGACAATGGTAAAGTACCATTGTAGCGCCTGGCGTCAGCCTTATAGTTATACCTAGTGCATAGCCGGAGAGTACATGCCCACAGATTTTAATCAGCCCTTGTTAAATGCAAGACAACAAATAGACCAGTTGATCAAGCAAATCAAGAACGAAGGCCATCAGGATAACCTCGTACCCACGCTGGAGACGGTGCTGACCCAGCTCGACAGCATGGCCAGGACCGATCACCTGACTGGCGCTCTGAACCGCCGTGCGCTAGTCGCCATGCTAGACGGCGAACTGGCGCGCTCTTTCCGCACTGGCCATACCTTTACCCTGGCCGCCATCGCTGTTGATGGCCTGGAACAGATACTCGAACAACATGGCCAGGCCGCAGCACGCCAGGTCTTGCAGCAAGTTGCCAAAGAAGCTCTGACCATGCTGCGCACCCTCGATTCCTTTGGCCGTGTCGCCGCCAATGAATTTGCCATCGTCATGCCAACCACCTGGCTGGAATCCAGCCGCAAGGCCATCGCCCGCCTTAAATTGCGTATTGCCGAAGTAGACTGGAATGCCATCTCCCCCGGTTTGACGGTGACTTTTGCCACCGGCCTGACTACCAATGCCCACAAGGATACTGCTGACAATATGCTCAAAAGAGTCAACAGCGCCTTGCAGATTGCCCGCAGCCAGGGCGCAGACCAGATCGTGGAAATTGAGCCGCCTTTGCCGGACTATGACCCAAATGCAGAAGATTAATGGAACTTGTTGGCGTCTTTGCACACTAATCCAAACATAATAATATCCGGGGAATTCATGAGAACACCGCAACTGCGTCAGGCCCTGCCTGCGCTCTCCATCATGCTGGGCGCAATATTAAGCAGCCTGACTACACCTGCACTGGCTTCCGCCAGCAATATAGTCAGTGCCAGCAATGCTGATGACAAGACAGACGCCGCCAAACTGCGTGCCGAGTACATCCGTAAAAACTATGCCAAGTTTGAATACCGCATCCCCATGCGTGATGGCAAACTCTTGTTTACTGCCGTGTATATGCCCAATGATGCGAGTGCCAGCAAGCGTTACCCTGTCCTCATGAACCGCACGCCCTATTCTGTCATGCCGTATGGCGGTGACCAGTACAAAACCCAGCTGGGGCCAACTGCGGAATATGAAAAAGATGGCTTTATCTTTGTCTATCAGGATGTACGCGGTACCTATATGTCGGAAGGTGAATTCGTCAATATGCGTCCACATATTGATCAGAAAAAATCAAAAACCGATATCGATGAAAGCAGTGATACCTACGACAGCATAGAGTGGATGCTCAAGCATTTGCCCAACAATAATGGCAAGTTTGGTTTATGGGGCAATTCTTACCCCGGCTTTTATAGCTCGGCGGGTGCCATCGATGGTCACCCTGCTCTGAAAGCCGTTTCGCCGCAGGCACCGATTGCTGACTGGTTCCGTGGCGATGACATGCACAGGAATGGCGCTTTCAATCTGCAAATGGCCTTTGGTTTTTTCCATAGCTTTGGCCAGCCGCGTCCCCAGCCTGTAGAAAACAAGGGCTGGAAAACTTTTAATTTTGGCACACCTGATGGTTACCAGTTCTTCCTGGACCTGGGTTCGGTAGCGAATGCCAACACCCGCTATTTCAAGAACGGCATCCCTTTCTGGAACGACATTACCGCGCACCCCAACTATGATGATTTCTGGCAAAGCAGGAATATCCTGCCACACCTGAAAAACATCAAGGCTGCGGTCCTGACCGTCGGTGGCTGGTATGACACAGAAGATTTATATGGCCCGCTGAATACCTACAAGGCCATAGAAAAACAAAACCCCGGCATACAAAACACCCTGGTCATAGGACCATGGACACATGGTGGCTGGTTCCGTACTGATGGCGAGAAAGTCGGTGATGCGCATTTTGGCTACAAGACCGTACAGACTTACCAGCCCGTAGAATTAGCCTTCTTCAAGCATCATCTGAAAACCGGCGACAAGCCAGCACTGGCCGAAGCCTGGATGTTTGAAACCGGTGCCAATCGCTGGCGAGGTTTTGATGCCTGGCCACCGAAAGAGAGCAAGGACAAAGCCCTGTATTTCCATGCCAATGGCAAGCTGAGTTTCAGTGCACCGGCCAACCAGGATGCACAGTTTGCAGAATACATCAGCGACCCGGCCAAACCTGTACCCTATACCACCGAAGTAGTCACGCGCTGGAGTAATCAATATGTCGCGGCTGACCAGCGCTTTGCCAGCAGCCGTCCTGATGTGCTGACCTGGCAAAGTGATGTGCTGGAAAAAGACGTGACCCTGGCTGGCCCGCTAAGCGCGGATTTGTTTGTCAGCGTGACAGGCAGCGATGCTGACTTCGTTGTCAAACTCATTGATGTCAATCCACCCAACCTGGAAATAGATGCGCAAACAAACCGTGGCAACCAGCAAACCCTGGTGCGCGGCGAACCTTTCCGCGCCCGTTTCCGTGATGGTTTTGAGACGGCCAAACCCATGGTGCCCAACCAGGTGACCAAGGTGAAGTTTGCCATCAATGATGTGCTGCACACTTTCCAGCGCGGCCACCGCATCATGGTGCAGGTGCAGTCCAGCTGGTTCCCCTTCATAGACCGTAACCCGCAATCCTTTGTGCCTAACATCTATGAAGCCAAGGATAGTGACTTCATCAAGGCGACGCATAAAGTGTATTTCGGCAGCCAGCAACCAAGTGCCCTGCATGTCAAAGTTTTGCCAGCACTGGATGAATAAAAAAATGCCGCTGCCCCATATAGAGTCAGCGGCATTTTTTAAGGTCAATCTTTAAGCTGGTTTTTGAGCTGGCTGGAACACCACCAGCCATGTCGCCAGCACCACACCAGCGCAGCCTATGGCCGTGTTCACCGTGATGTGTTCATTCAGGAACAGATAACCCCAGAGCAAGGCAAACAGGGGTATCAGGAAAGTCACGGTCAGCGCCTTGGTTGGCCCCAGGTCTGCCATCAAACGGAAATAAATCAGATAAGCCACGGCACTGCATAACAAGGCCAATGCAATACCAACCATTGCTATCGTCGCCGTGATCTCGCCCTGCACTGGTGCCAGCGGCAGGAAGGGCAGTAAGACAAATGCCGCCCCCACTTGCGAACCCGTCGCCATTTGCATGGGCGTGATGCCTGTGAGTTTTTTCTTGGTATAGATACCGACTATCGCATAACACAGGGTCGCACCTACGCAGGCCAGCACAGCCAGTACCAGCTTGCTGGTGAATTCTACCGGCCCCAGGCGCACCAGGAAGGCGACACCGAGTACACCTATCGCCATGCCCGCCATCTTGCGCACAGTCAAGCGTTCACCCAGGAAGGCGGCTCCCATGACCGCCCCCCACAAAGGGCTGGTCGCATTCACGATTGCCGAATAACCAGCAGGTATGCTGAGTGCAGCATATGAATACAACGCAAATGGCAGGGCAGAGTTAATCGTGCCCAGTATCAAAAAAGACTTCCAGTTATCACGGAAATTCATCGCCCGGCCTGTGACATACATCATGATCAGCAAGGCTATACCCGCCAGCCCCACCCTGACCTCGGCACTCCACAACACACCGACCACAGGCGCCAGTACCCGCATGAACAGAAAGGACGCGCCCCAGATAGCGGCCAGGGAAATCAAACGTAACAAGTCAACGCTGCGCATATGCACTCCATCAGGATCAGGGGTGCAGCTTAACAAACTACGGGAAAAGCTGCTGGCAGCTTTCGGACATGGGAAAATACCAGGTGCAGTTGATACATTCCGGTACTGACGGATTTTTTGCAGATGATAGACTTTAAAAACTTCTCTACACGCTATACAGAAAGCTTTTCATGGCGACTGCAAACCCCACTTCCCTGATGATAGGTACTGCTGTTGGTGCATTCATTGTCTGGCGTGTCATCTCGCGTGTACGACGTATGGTAGGCAGGCAAAAATACTCGGGTGTGCGTGCCTTGCTGACCGTCTGTATTTTTCCTGTACTGATAGGGCTGGTGGCATTTGGTGCGCTCAAACATGAGGGCAACCTGCTGTTCATGATGGGGGGATTGATAGCTGGCAGTGGCCTTGGTGCCTATGGCTTGCGCCTGACGAAATTTGATCATGGTCCAGCCGGAAAATTCTATACGCCGAATGCCCACCTAGGCATTGCCTTGTCACTGCTGATGATAGGCCGGATTGCCTGGCGCATGGCTACGCTGTATTTCACAACGCAATCTTTTGTTGCGCCCCCGGGCGATTTTTCCAGCAGCCCGCTTACACTGTTCCTGTTTGGCATGCTGGCCGCTTATTACATCAGTTACGCAATTGGTTTGTTGCGCTGGTCACGCAGCTTGCAAAAGCCAGCTACAGTTCCATCATCAATTGTTGCAACTGCTGTTGAAACCAGCGATCAACAAGCTTGAACAGGAGCTTACGATAGGGCCGCAGGCAGAGCAAAAAACTGTTCAGTATTTTTTCTAATCTGCTGTGCCAGCGTTACCGGCGATACCCGCAAGATATTCGCAACTGCCTGAAATACCACGGGCAAATACATGGGTTCATTGCGGCCATCATCAGGACGCACTGCTAAATTGCGCGGCAATAAAAACGGTGCATCGGTTTCTATCATCAATTTTTCTTTGGGCAAAAATTTGACAGCCTTGCGCAAATCATCGCCGCGCCTTTCATCACAGATCCAGCCAGTGATACCGATGTGGCAGTCGAGATCCAGATAGGCGCGCAGTTCGTCTGTATTGCCAGTGAAACAGTGCACCACCGCGCCCTTTAATTGCGGCCGGTATTGCCTGAGCAAGGCAAAGAAATCTTCATGCGCATCACGCTCATGCAGGAACACTGGTTTTTGCACGCGCACTGCCAATTGCAACTGCGCTTCAAAGCAGGCACGTTGTTCTGTTTCCGTTGAAAACATGCGGTTATAGTCGAGACCGCATTCACCAACGGCCACTACACTATCATAGTCAGCGAGTTTTTCTATGGCTTTTGCACACTGGGTATTCCAGTTCTTGGCCTCATGCGGATGCACACCCGCCGTGCTGCTCAGATAGCCTGGATAAGTTTGCGTCAGCGCATGCGCATCATGACTGGCACGCTCTGAAGTGCCGGTGACGATGATATGTTCCACGCCTGCCTCTTTGGCACGTGAAATAACGGCATCAAGGTCAGCATGAAAACGACGGTTGCTCAGATTCGCACCGATATCTATCAGTGTAGGTTTTTGTAACATGGTATAAATTTCCTGTTGTTTTTATTATTTGGACTACCGGCCGCACAAGGATATTTTTGTGGGTATACAGAAGCAGAAACTGCAAAGGATAGTCTGGATAGATCCAAATCTTATTATTAAAAAATGACGCTGTTTTTTTACGTCAGCGCCATCTTAATGCGACTTCAATAAAAACATCAAGCTTTTCATTTCGTGATTGTGGGATTTGACATACCGTGAGGCCATTACAAACCGAAACTGGCTAGGCGCCCCCGGCTAGGCGTCGTCGTCGCAGACAGTGCTTTAGCACGGCAAGACGGCGCAACAACGCCAGATTCGATTTTTAATGGCCGCACTTAGAACGTGTTTACGATCACACTCGCGCAGTAAGATCGGAAACATGTTCTTACATGGGCTTGAAGCGCCATGCATATGCCTGACTCACCTTGAGCTTTTCTGGCAAACCCCGCAACTCCACCGTGTATTTACCCAGCTCATCCCTGTGCGCACGGGTAATTGCATCAGCACGCACGACCACACCACGATGCACTTGCCAGAAAACATCCGGATCAAGTCCATCCATGATTTCTTTCAATGGCTTGCGTACATGGGCTTCGTCGTCGGCACAGACTACCCGCGTGTATTTTTCATCTGAACTGAAGAACAGGATTTTTTCTACCGGGAACATCTTGATGGTGTCACCAACGCTGGCACTGATCCAGCGTATTCTTTCTGCTGTCGTATTCTTCAGACGCTTGTCGAGTTCAGACATGAGCTGGCTGACATCCGCCACTGGTTGCTTGTTGCTGATACGTTCCTTTAACCTGGCGATCGCTTCCTGCAATCTGGCTTCGGAAATGGGTTTGAGCAAATAGTCGATGGCACCTGCTGCAAAGGCATCCAGTGCATGGCTGTCATAAGCCGTGGTAAAGACGGCATGGCAGCGGCCTTTGACTGCATGTGCCACATCAAGACCAGTCATGCCGGGCATGCGTATGTCGAGGAAGGCAATGTCAGGTTCTTCCTGATGGATGGCTTCCAGGGCTTCGGCACCGTGTTCACATTCGGCCAGTATTTCCAGCTCTGGCCAGACTTTATTGAGCATGCGGCGCAATTCCTTGCGGGGTAAATCTTCGTCATCGGCGATGATGGCTGTGGTCATGTGATTGTCTCTTTTTGTCTATTATGGTTCGAGAGGGAGCAGTATGGTTGCTGCCACACCGCCCTCAGGCAGGGCTTTCAATACCAGGCTGGCACGCTTGCCATACATGGATGCCAGTCTTTCATGGATATTTGCCAGACCTATACCAGAGCCTGAACTGCTGCCGGCAAAACCGACGCCATTGTCTGCAACCGTCAGTTCCAGCATGTCCTGGCCATCTTGCTGTAATTGTTTCGCGAGGACAGCAACATGGACAGGGCCTATCTTGGGTTCGACCCCGTGCTTGATGGCATTTTCTACCAGCGAGATCAGCATCAGTGGCGGCAAGGCGGCGTCAGTTACTTCTGAGTCCACACTATAACTGAGGCGCGGTATGCGGGCATGCATGAGGCCCAGATAGGCGCTGGCTGCTTCCAGTTGTTGCTTAAGCCTGGCCTGGGCAGAGCTACCATCATTGCGCATTTGCGGGATGGTGGCGCGCAGATAATCTACCAGGTGATCGACGATGGCAGTTGCCCTTTCAGGTTCGGTCAGTATGGCCGAACGCACACCCGCTAAAGTATTGAACAGAAAATGTGGTTCTACCTGTGCCGCCAATACAGACAGGCGCAATTCTGCTTCGCGGCGAGCTTCCTGTGCCGCAGTCAGTTCATGCTGACGCAAGACTTCTTGCAGGCGCTTTTTCTGACGGAAGAAATACCAGAGATCAATTGCCCCCCCAGTGTAGGTGATGAGGCTTGTAACCAGCAAAAATGAGAATACCTGCATCACCAGTGTCAGGGTAGGTGATTGCGCAATTTTACTGCTTTCTTTATTGTCTTTACTGTCCGCGCTGGTATTCGACTGATTATTCGACTGATTATTCGACTGCTTATTGGACTGACCATTTGCAGAGGATGCGCCAGCATCCTCCACTGAGGTGGCGCTGGTAGACGCTGATGCACTTCCTGGGACTTTACTGCTCGCCCCCAAAGTACCAACTACCGAAATTTCTACATTGGCATCGCCATAGGCGATCAACTTGGTGACATATTTCACGCCCAGTAATACGCCGTAACTGCATGCCGCCCCCAGCAACAAAGCCAGGGTGAGAGCGATGACTTCTTTTTTCCCGGCATAGGCCCGGTTCCTGACCCACACGGCCATTGCCGGCCCCAGCAAATGCAGGGCTGTTCCCCCCAGGGTAAAAGGGATAAAGGCAGAAGCCATACGGCGCATGTCGGTATCTGCCAGCAAACCCACGATGAACGCTATCACGTCAACGATGACAAACACACCTATCCATGCCTGCGCCCGGTATCGATACCAGGTGCGCGAAAATACCGGATAGTTACGGGCGCGAGTCAGCCAGGTTTCGCTCTTGGCCGTCACTTCGGATGGCAATAATTGTTCTGAATGATGTAAAGCTGAGCGCATGGTATCGATGGCTGACATGGCAATTCCTTATGAAGTTTGATTCAGTGTAGGGATTGCGATGCTGGAGTAGGAAGAATGCGATAAAACTGGCCGCCGGTGGATGAAATGCCTGTTTGCGCAGACGAACTATTCAGCCGCGGCTTCCCCGCCTTCTTCAGGCGTGGCTTCGGCAGTAGCGGCTCTTTGCTGTTTGGCAATGCGCAAGATGGTATTGCGTATCGAAGTCAGCACAGCCACAGAATTGAAGGGTTTGACGATAAAGCCATGAACACCACGCTGCTGGGCCGTCTGCAATATGGTCGCATCAATTTTTGAAGACACCAAAAATAACAATGCCTTGGGCAGCTCAGCCTTGATCTTGTCGAGCATGGCCAGGCCTTCTTCATCCGTTTCCCCTATGTCAACACAGACCACCTGGGGTTTAAGCTTGATGACACGTGCCAGGCTGGCTGGGCTGAGATTGGCATCCCCCACTACTTCATGCCCGCCGTTCACCAGAACAGAGGCCAGCAAATTGCGGGCAACAGCATTCGCATCCAGGATCACGGCTTTTAGCATGGTCAGGTGTAGAAAAAGAGTCAATTTACATATTAATGCAAAACTTTAAGTTCATGTGAAAAAGGCGGCAGATATGTCGTATCTGCCGCCTCTCCCTTGCAATTAATGACGCACGTGCTAATCCCTGTTGCCGTCAGGCTTGGCGTTTTTGACATACATCTCCAGCCAGCGGTCTTGCTCCCACAGCATATGCAGGATGGATTCGCGGGCGCGGTAGCTGTGGCTTTCATTTGGCAGCATGGCCAGCCTGGTGGCCCCGCCCAGGCCCTGTATGGCCTGGTACATGCGTTCGCTTTGCATGGGGAAGGTGCCAGAATTATTGTCTTGCTCACCATGGATGAACAGGATGGGGTCCTTGAACTGGTGGGCAAAATTGAAGGGCGACATTTCCTGGTAGACCTTGTTGGCTTTCCAGTAATTTCTGTCCTCAGACTGGAAGCCAAAAGGCGTCAGGCTGCGGTTATAGGCACCCGAACGGGCGATCCCGGCGCGGAAGAAGCGGGTATGCGCCAGCAGGTTGGCAGTCATGAAAGCACCGTAGCTATGACCACCTATGGCGATACGGTTGCGATCTGCCACACCCAGGCGCACCACTTCATCGACAGCCGCCTCAGCATCCATCTTCAATTGTTCGAGATAGGTATCGTTAGGTTCTTTCTTGCCTTCACCGATGATGGGCATGGTAGGCCCATCCAGCACGACATAGCCACGTGCCAGCATGGGTAGCGGGCCGTTATAGGAAATACGATTGAACTTGTATTGTGAGCCTATGACCTGGCCGGCGGCTTCTGCCGATTTGAATTCACGAGGGTATGCCCACATCAGCAAAGGGCGTGGCCCATCGCGTTTGGGATCATAGCCAGGTGGCAGGTACAGCGTCGCCGTCAGGTCTACGCCGTCTTCACGCTCATAGCGAATTTGCTGTTTTTTGATGCCCTTGAACTGCGGCATGGGGTGCGGGAATTGTGTCAATGCGCGCGGTGCAACGTTCGCCAGCAAATCATGCAGATAAAAGTTGGGCCTTTCTTCGACAGACTCACGGCTGGTGATGAAGCTGCTGCCCTTGTCATTCAGCAAGGCCTGCACTTCTTCATAATACGGTGCTTGCGAACGCCACAGACGGGTCGTTTGTTTATTGGTCAGATCGAATTTATCGAGGAAAGGGCGGTCGCCTTCAGGGCTGGCTCCTGTGCCGGTAAAGAAAATGGCGCGGCCATCCGGGCTGATGCGCAAGACCAGGCGGCCCTGGGCATTCTGGGTCATCACCGGGTTACCGGGATTGGTATACTGGTCTTCCGATTTGCGGGCAAACATCAGCTCAGGCTTGCTGTCCGGCACGCCTGGCTGTATGCGCCAGGTGCGGGTATCGCGTGTCTTGAGCCAGTTTTCAGTCACCACAGCAAGGTAGTCATTACCCCATTGCACATTGCCAAAACGCCAGGGTATATCCATCAGCTTTTGGGCAGGTGTATCAAAAGGTGCGGCCTGCTGGAACAAGGCGTCATGGATTTTGCTATTCACTTCCGGGTCACCACCTGCCTGGGCTTCCAGCCAGTACAGGGTAGCCGGTTTGTCGGTACGCCAGCCAAAGTCACGCGGCCCGGCTTGCACTGCATCATTGCCTGTGGGTATGCGTTCACGCAGGGGGCGCTCGGCCACGGTCTTGATCTTTTTGCCCTGGTTATCCCAGAGTTCTATCAACTGGGCAAAACGGTCCACGGGCAACATGGTGGAATAGGGGCGACGCAATTGCGTGGTCAAAATCAGCTTGCCGTCAGGTGACGCCAGGGATTTGATCAGGGTCATGGGACGGGTGATGCGGCGCACCTCGCCATTCAGATTGACGATGCCCAGCTGAGTTTGCAGATACCAGTCCAGGGTATCGCTATCCCGCGCTGTTCTCAGCATGTCGGGATAAATACGGTTTTGCAGGGTTTTGCCGCCCTTGGTTTCCTGCATATTCGGGCCTGCTGGTACTGCAGGCAGGGGTGGCAATTCTTTCTGGTGCAGTGGCGTCAACCTGACCAGCAGTTTTTCTGAGCCTTCTATCCAGGAAAAACCGGGGCCGGTCACGGCATTGAGCTTGTCTGCCATCAGGCGACGGACAGTACCTTTCTTAATATCCAGCAACCATAGTTCTACACCGTTATCTACCCACAAGCTGAAGGCCAGCCATTGCTCATCGGGCGACCAGGCAGTTTCTGCTATCTTGAGTTTGGCTGGCAAGCCCTTGACTTCACGTGCCTTGCCTGTGGAGATATCGAGCAAACTCATGCCATTGCCAAAATCAAAATGACTGGTGGCACGGGTGCGCGGATTGATACGCAAACCCGCCAGCCGCAATTCTGGCTGGGCAACATCGGCAATGCCGGGCAGGCCAGGCAGGGTCAACAGCAAAGCCGTCTTGCGCTGAGGCCCCAGGCGAAACAGTGGGCCTCTGGGAGCATCGACCACGGCCTGCAATTCTGCCGGTGGCAACTGGTAGCCGGATTCCGGTACATGGCCAGCCTGGATCTGGCTACTGGCCGACGCTAACAGAGCGAATGTAGCGGCGACGAACAGGGGTTTAATACGTATCATTAACAGAGCATCCTGATTACAACTTAACAACGAGCTTAAGCACGAGCTTAATCGCAGCTTGACAATAATTTCAGGGCTAATTTGATAATTTTTTATGCCCTATAAAAAACTACCGCCCCATATTGGGGCGGAGTTTTTATTGCATTGTAAGCGCTTTACAGGCTTTTTACAGCTTAGTTAGGCGATCACTGAAGGCTTACTATGGCGAAGCACTCATTTTGCGCCCGGTGCAAAACCGCTGGCAGTAATGTCGAGTTCAGTGACTTCACCATAATTGGCAGCAATGCCGCGTATGCTTTCGGCCTTGCCTATCAATACCATTTGCAGTTTATTGCGTGGGAAATGTTTGTCCACCAGTTGTTTGGCTTTGTCTACATTAAGGCCATCCACATCACGCATGAAGTGATCAATTTGCTCACGTCCTACCCTGGCAACAAACATGTCGCCCAGCAAACCAGCAAGTTGCTGATTGGTTTCAAAACGCGGCGGAAACTGCCCTTTGACATAGGCCTTGGCCGATTCCAGGGTTGCAGCATCAATCCCTTTGTCCCACAGGCGCTGGTAAGTCTTGGTGGCCAATGCCAGTGCCGCCTCGGTCTTGGGAGTGGCGGTAAAACTGGTTACAGCAAAGCTGCCGGTTTCTGACAATGGGCTAAAACTACTGCCAGCACCATAAGTCAGACCAGAATTGACGCGCAACTCATCATTGAGCCAGGAAGTAAAACGCCCACCAAGAATGGTATTGAGGACTTGTAGTGGAACATAGTCAGGGTCATTGCGGGCGATGCCCTTGCCACCAAAGACAAAGGTGGTTTCCGCCGCATCTGATTTGTTGACCAGCCAGACGCGGGCCTTGTCTGCCTCTACCTTGCCATTGGCAGCAATAGCAGGTGCGGCAGTTGTGGCTTTCCATGCGCCGAACAGGCTGGTCAACTGGGCGCGCATGGTACTGGGTTTGAAATCCCCAACAATCACCAGAGCGGCATTTTCAGGGCGGTAATAGCTTTGATGGAATTTTTTGGCATCCTGAGGCTGCAATGCCGTCACGCTGGTGACTGTGCCTGACACTGGGTTGGCATAAGCACCGCTACCAAACAACATACTGCGGTAATAAGCTTGCACGACATTGCGCGGGCTTTCCTTGGCTTGCTTCAGTTCATCCACAGTACGTGAACGCAGCTTGCCAAATTCTTCTGCTTCAAATACCGGGCGCAACATGGCGTCAGCAAAGATGGGCAAGAGTACATCGACATCGGCACTGGCGAAATCAGCATTCAGGGAAGTCGATTCTGTGGTCGTGGTACTGCCAATACGGCCACCGCGAAAATCAAAAGTCTGGTCCAGGGTCTTTTTATCGTATTTGCTACTGCCCAGTAACAAGGCGTCGCCAGTCAGATTGGCCAGACCCGCATTGGCTGCATCACTGACGGCACCAGCCTTGACTACAGCACGTACGGCGATCAGGGGCACGTCATGACGCTCCATCAGATACACGGTCAGGCCATTGGGCAGTTTGGTGGTTTCAAAGGCTGGCAGGCGAAATTCAGCAGCGTGGCTATTCGCTGCCAGCAAGCTCAGGCTGGCCAGGCTGAGGCCGATTATATTTTTACTGATCATCTTCTTATTCCTCCACAGCGGCGAGCACGCCTACTGTTCTTTGTGATTTCTTGAAGTATTTGGCAGCGACGCTCTGGATATCGGCAGGCGTCAGTTTGCGATAGGCATCAGGTGCATCGAAGAGTTTTTTGTAATCACCAAAATACACTTCATATTCACCAAGCTGTGCCGCCTTGCCATTGATGGTTTCCTGGGTGCGGTAAAAGTTCAGCAATTTCTGGTTCTTCACTTTTTGCAGTTCTTCAACGGTGACGCCATCCTTGATGAGCTTGTCTATTTCCGTCAGCATGGCGGCTTCGACTTTGGCAGCGGGCACCTTGTTGGCTGCCACGGCAAAGAAGTTAAACAGACCAGGGTCAAAGGCCTTGCCATGATCCGCCCCCACCTGCGTTGCCAGGCGCTGGTCTACCAGGGCCTGGTACATGCGCGAAGTCTTGCCGTCTGTGAGTATGCTGGCGATGACATTGAGGGCATAGTAATCAGGATTGCTGGTTGCCGGCATCTTGTATGACAGCATGAGATTGGCAGCAGTGGCAGATTCCTTGCGCACGAACACACGGCGCTCGCCTTTTTGCTCGGGCTCTACCGTGCGTACTACCGGTGGCAGGGCGCGTTGCGGGACATTGGCAAAATACTGCTCAGCCAGGCGTTTGACTTCTGCTGCCTTGACATCACCAACGATGACGGCCACGGCATTGTTTGGCGAATAATAGACGTTGAAATAGCGCTGCAAGTCATCCTGTGTCCAGGCCTTGATATCGGATTCATGGCCTATCGTAGGAATAGCATAAGGATGGGCGCGGAAGGCCGCCGCATAGACTTCGCCCCACAAGGCGCGCAGATTGGAGTTTTCCAGACCAGTGCTGCGCTCGGATAAGACCACGCCACGCTCGCTCTCAACCATTTTGGGATCGATGCTGAGATTGGCAATGCGGTCACTTTCCAGATCAAAAATCACAGGCAGTGCGTTTGCCGGGAACCAGTCCTGGTACACCGTCAGGTCATTGTTGGTATAGGCATTATTGGCACCACCATTGGCTTCCATAGTGCGGTCAAATTGCTTGGGGCCGAATTTTTTCGAGCCATTGAACATCATGTGCTCAAAGAAATGCGAAAGGCCAGTGATACCAGGCACTTCATTGCGCGAACCGACTTTCCAGTAGGTGTACATATTCGCATTTGGTATGGTGCTGTTTTCCAGTACCAGGAATTTCATGCCATTGGGCAGGGTAAAGGTTTTTACCTGTTCCAGGGTCACTGCCTGCGCCGCACCGCCGCTTATGCTTAAGGCGCCCAACAGGCTGCCAGCGGCAACCAGGGTTTTCCACTTCATTGTTGCTCTCCCTTTTTTGTAAAATAACTATGATCTGAAAAAGAATTCCAAGTTCAGATTTTTATTCATGGCATCAGATGCATCTTTGCCATCAGAACAACACATTGGCGCATTTGATATAAAAAGTACAGAAACTTTAGTTTTTTACACCATATCTGAATTAAACCACTCCAGCAATCACCTGCAATTCGAATCCAGATGAGCATATCGAATGCGCTTGAACGTCTGGTGTAGACAGTCTTTAATCAACAGAACAGTGGATTGCAGAATCAAGAAGAATAATTCAGGTAAAAATCGCGTAATGCCTTTTGTCTGCATTTCTACTCTCCACGTCTACCGTAAACAAAAAAACCCGCCATGAACACATGACGGGTTTTTTGCTTTTAATGATCAGTCCCTATCCTTCAACCTCTGACTCTGGCTTAATATGACATATCAAGCTGAAATGACCCCGGGTCCGACCTTCTCTATCAACAGAGTAGCATCAGCGCTTTAAAATCGCTGCGACAAAGCTATCTCTGGCCGGTTTATTTAGATAGACTGAATAATCAAGGTATGGGGCTGCATCTGCTTTTCTGTCATACACTTGATCTCCAAGTAACATTTGTCCAGCATACTGAAGATCACCAGGATAAATTTTCCCACCTATCTCGGCAAAAAAACGGTAATGCTTTTCGTTGCCAGTAAAGATGTCCTTCCTAGGGGAATTACTGATCCAAACAGAAGTACCTGCAGGCTTGGAAACGGTCCCTTCATTTAAGAAGTAGGTTTTGCCATATGCCTTGATTCCCTTGGAGAGAGCGTCTTGTAAATTACTGTTTTCAAAGCATGGAATTATGCTTGTGACTTTCCTCAGGACTGGTACGCAATCATCTATCATGAATGTGTCGGTCAATATTCTTTTTGAGGCTAGTAAGTATTTAGCACCCGGCAAATAGCTAGCTTGGCTTTTTTTATATACCAGGTATTGAGCCAGGTCAGCATAAGCAACCAATGCTTCTGCGGGCGTATTGATCAGACCGCCAATCAGGTCTCTGCTGCGCAGATTTTCAAGTTGATAACTTGAAATAATGGTTTTATTGTCTAATGCAAGAATATCCATACGAACTGTATTACCAACATAGGAATAACGAAATGGATTCTCATCTGACTCGGCTACTATGGAATAGACAATTGCACCATTAATCAGATATGCATTGTAGTATCGAGTATCAATTTTCTTTGTATCTCCAGAAACATAATGTTCTCTTGATTCTGCTTGTGATCCAAAATTCAAAGGTGATTGCGCTATCGTGAAACGGTTTTCTTCAATTAAGTCTTTTGCCTCAGCATATGTAAGTGTAGTAAGCAGATTTGCAAAGTCTATCGACAACTGGTCAATGCCCCAATGAAATTGATATGCACCGCCATTGCTTTGCAAATAAAAACTTTCGAACTGTCGCTGATCCTCACTTAAACTACTAACAATTGCCGCTGATCCGCCATTGTTAATGGTACTACCGGTACTCGTACTTCCACTTCCCCCACCGCCGCAAGCGACTAAAAGACAAACCAGGGGGAAATACGACAATTTTCGCGTCAAAAACATCAATTTTTCCATTTATATACGTTGATTTTTATAAGATTTTGCGATTATATGTCATAAATAAAATACGATTAAAGCATCCATATTGATCAAAAAGATAATAATGCGATGCAGACACCAAAGCTTAAGACTCAGGGCTTTGGTAGACTTTCTCGTGGCGCGTATGCAGGCACCTGCAATATAGGAGCATATAGCGCGTCTCATAAGTAAATTGCTGTCCAGCGCTTTGCTAATGCGGCCACTGGCTTTAAATCCTTGTTTTTGCCAATTGCATGAATTTCTCGGTATATTGAGACTTTTCAAGGCAAAGTAATTTTTTCAATGTGACGCTACGAAAACCATTCGGTTTTTGTGAAGAATTCTAATCGTTGCAAATTCTCACAACTAATTCATTGAATGCTGTTTCTGACGCAAACTAGGCGGCATACTATGCATACCAGCAAATGAAACGGCTTCACATCCACACATCATTACAATGACAACAACAATAGAAAATACGCGCTTTGGCTTGCGCGCCAAAATGCTTTTTGCCGTTATTGCCATGGTATTGGCAGGCTTTACCGTGACCATCAGCCTGCTGACCAGCCAGGCCAGCAACATGCAGCAAGAATCTGCCCAGCAATACGCCAGGCAACTGGCCATCAATAATGCGGGCAAGGTGGCTGAGCGTATCAACCTCGCCCTGCATGCGGCGCGCAGCCTGGCATTTGAGCTGGCTGCCATGCAAGCCAGCGGCAAGGCAGACCGTGCACAGGCTGATCTGTTATTGAAAAGCGTGCTGGAAGGCCATCCGGAATTTACCGGTGTAGGCACGATCTGGGAAGCCAATGCCTTTGATGGCAAGGACAGCGAATATGCAGGCAAGGAAGGGCATGATGCCACTGGCCGCTACCTGCCTTACTGGAACCGTGGCAGCGGCAAGACCCAGGTCGAAGCCCTGACCGACTATGAAAAAGAAGGTGCTGGAGATTATTATTTGCTGGCCAAGAAAAGCGGCAATGAAGTCTTGCTGGAACCGTATATGTACAAGATCGCTGGCAAGGATGTGTTCATGACCACGGTCACCATCCCGGTCAATGCAAAGGGTCAGTTTGTTGGTGCAGTCACGGTAGATTTACCGGTGGCAGGTTTCCAGGAAGATGTCAGCAAGATACATCCTTATGAAACCGGTTATGCCAGCCTGATTTCCAACAACGGTATCTATATCGGTGATGCCGATGCCAAAAATGTAGGGCAGGGCATGGGTGACAGTGCCGAAGCCAAAGCGGCCAAAGCCGCCATCAAGGCTGGCCAGAATTACAGCGACACCATACAGCACAGCGTCATGGAGACCAGGGTGAAGCGCATGTACGTGCCTGTACAGATAGGTGCAACAACAACGCCATGGTCTTTTGTCATCAGTGTGCCGGAAGACAAGATACTGGCCGACGTCAATTACCTGCGCAATACCGCCATTTTCATTGGCATCTTCAGCGTGCTGGTAGTGTCGGCCATCCTGACTTTTGTCATCAACAAGCTGGTCATTGCCCCGCTGGGTGGTGAGCCTGATGTGGCAGTAGGCATAGCAAAAAGCGTGGCCGAGGGTGACCTGACTACGGTGGTCACACTCAAGCCAGGTGACAACAGCAGCATGCTGTATGCCCTGCATGGCATGCAACAGCAACTCAAGACCATGGTCACGCATATACGTGATAGCAGCGAGTTTGTCTCGAATGCTTCGGGTGAAATTGCCATGGGTAATATCGACCTTTCAGAAAGAACCGAGAACCAGGCATCATCGCTGGCAGAAACGGCAAACAGTGTGGAAAGCCTGAACCAGACCGTCAGGCAAAATGCTGGCAATGCCGAACAGGCCAGACAACTGGCAGTCTCTGCCGCCCAAACAGCGCAGCGTGGCAGTACCCAGGTCGACAAGGTGGTCAACACCATGGCGGACATTTCTGGCGAATCCAAAAAGATGTTCGACATTATCGCAGCGATAGAAGGTATCGCCTTCCAGACCAATATCCTGGCCCTGAATGCCGCAGTAGAAGCTGCACGTGCCGGTGAACAGGGCCGCGGTTTTGCCGTGGTGGCATCTGAAGTTCGCAACCTCGCACAACGCAGCGCCATTGCCTCGAAAGAAATCAAGTCACTGATAGAAACCTCGATAGCCAAAGTGGATGTAGGTTCTGAAGTGGTAGGTCATGCCGGTAAAACCATGACCGAGATACTGGCATCGGTAGAAGGCTTGTCGACTATCCTGAATGAAATCTCCAGCGCCTCTACCGAGCAAAGTCACGGCATTGCGCAGATTACCAATGAGATAGGTTTGATGGACCAGACTACCCAGCAAAATGCCGCACTGGTGGAAGAATCTGCTGCTGCTGCAGCTTCGCTAAAAGAGGAAGCACAGAAATTATGGCAGGCCCTGCTGGTGTTCAAGGTCAGTTAATTTCTGAACAGCCCGGGCAGTTCGTGCAGTAAAAAAATGGACATCAGAACTTTGTGTTTGATGTCCATTTTTTATGCGGTCTACTTTTTATGCGGTCTATAATCGCGGCTTGCTAAAACTTATTTCGCCGCAGTCTGAGTTTTGACTTTGTCCATGTTCATGACTTGCAAAGCCCCGGCAAATACTTCAGGCTGATAGCCGCGTATCATACGCTTGCCTATGATGATCACAGGCACACCTTCACCACCAAGCTCTGCATGTTTGGCTGCGGCAGCCGGAGATTTTTCTACATCCAGCTCAGTAAATTCGATTTTGTTTTCATCAAAATACGCCCGCGTCTTTTTGCAGAAGCTGCAACTGGCAGTGCCATACATCAGCACCTTGCTGCTGGTATTCTGGAAGTGGGCAGAATAGTCGGCTTCCTGATAAGCAGGCTTCAACCACATGGGCAGACGTGGTGCGACATAGCCTATCAACAATCCCACGGCAATGATGAGAGCATAGGTCAGTATCGTCTTTGCTGTTTTCATGCTGGTTTCCAGATAAATAAAATGTGATGAACAAGTTTGTCATGCAAGCAGTGACCAGCCTGTTGCTGGTCACTGTCGTGGAACAGCCACATCAGGCCAGCCGCTCGCTGGTTGGCCTGGTGTCAGCCAGGTTTCAAAAAATCATTATTCAGGATAACCGTTGAGGCAATCCTCCATGCAGGCAGCCCAGGCCTCAGAACCACGTGGGCCTTCTTTGATGCAGATCTTATTGCAGAAATAAAATGGAGGAGGGTAAGCAAACGCAGCGCTGCAGCCAATTGCCAATGCCAGTGCAATTAATTTTTTTGTTGTTGATTTGAACATCTAAAGTCTCCTTATTGATTGATGGGGGAACAGGACCACACCAGAGCATTTGCCCCCAAGTCAAATACCTGGTTTAAGCAGTAATACCGGCCTTGCCTGCCAAGTCTCAATACATCGGGTACACCTTGAGAATGGGCTACATGTCTTTTTGAAATTATTAATTGAACAAAATAATACCATCAAATATATTTCACTTAACACTATTTAACTATTGCATCCGCACAGAAATTTTGTCTTATTGATATTTATTTTGCAAGTAAGAATGGCAAAAGCCCAGCACAATTAGTTGTCTTCTGAATAAAGCATGCAAGCTGGGTATGCAAGGGAATTTTTGCTGCATTGCAGCATATGTCTTTTTATATGAGATTTTTGTCGTGGTAAGCTACGCGCCGAATTGACTCAATTCACATCATTTACAGGTACGCATTGAAAAAAATTTTGCGGCCAGCTGCGACTTTTATACAAAATAATTATTGGAGAGCACTTTGAACAAAATTCAAACGCCAGGTGCACACACTATTCTGGGACACCCGGATAGCTTGTTCGTCCTGTTCTTTACAGAGATGTGGGAACGGTTTTCTTACTACGGCATGCGCGCGCTGCTGGTATTGTTTCTGGTCACTACCGCAGCCAAAGGCGGCTGGGGCTGGAGCCGTGCTGATGCGACAGCCTTGTATGGCTGGTACACTGGCCTGGTCTACCTGACCCCTATCCTCGGTGGTTTTATCGCCGACAAGATACTGGGCAGCCGCCGTTCTGTCGTATTGGGTGGCTTCATCATCGCTGCCGGACATGCCTGTTTGCTGTTTGATACCCCGGCAACTTTTTACACCGGCCTGGGCCTGGTGGTTGCCGGTACTGGTTTGTTCAAACCAAATATCTCTGCCATCGTTGGTCAGTTGTATACCAAGGAAAATGAAGGCGGTCGTGATGGTGGTTATACCCTGTTCTACATGGGCGTAAACTCAGGCGCTTTCTTCGGCATCCTGTTATGCGGCTACATCGGTGAAAATATCTCCTGGCCTATGGGCTTTGGCCTGGCTGGCGCCTTCATGATACTGGGTGCGATCCAGTTCTATTTTGGCCAGGGTATCTTTGGCGATATTGGTCTCGCCAAATCCCAACAAACTGGCACTGCTGTTGTGGAAACTGAAGCTGCCCCTCATATCGTGGCAGACCGTCTGAAAGCAATTTGCGTCTTCTCTTTCTTCACCATCTTTTTCTGGTTTGCGTTTGAACAGGCAGGTGGTTCCATGACGATTTTCGCTGCCGACTATACTGACCGCAACCTGGTCGGTACCAGTGGCATGCTGTTCAAGATTGTCAACAGTCTGATGACCGTCATACCGACCATCATCCTGACCTGGCTGCTCATCAAATTGTTTGCTGGTACGGCAAAACGCTATCTCTTATCGAATGCCTTACTGGTAGTTTGCATAGGCTTGATCTGGGTACTGGTCATCTGGATGTTGCAACGTGAATTTGGTCTTGATCAATCCAGCGTGCCTGCTACCTGGTTTGGTGTATTGAACTCCTTCTTCCTGGTGATCCTGGCACCGATGTTTTCCAAAATGTGGGAAAAACACTGGAATCCAAGCGGCCCGGTTAAATTTGGTGTTGGCCTGGTCTTGCTGGGTCTGGGCTTTGCCGCTTTGTCGTATGGCGCTTCCAGCATCCCGGCTGGTGCAAAAACAGCGAGTGTCAGCATGGTCTTCCTGATCGCCGCTTACTTCTTCCATACCATGGGCGAGTTGTGTATCTCCCCGGTAGGCTTGTCTTACATCAGTAAACTGGCACCGGCACGTTTGCTGGGCCTGATGTTTGGCGTCTGGTTCCTCAATACTGCGATTGCCAACAAACTGGCTGGTTACACCGGTAGTTATATCGACCATATTTCTGAAACTTATTCATTGTCAGTCTTCTTCCTGATCTTTACCCTGATACCGATAGGTGCAGGTATCGTCCTGATGCTGCTGAACAACTGGATGAAAAAGAAAATGCACGGCATCCACTAAGCTGTTCGCTGCATAAAAAAATCCCCGCCCAATGATGATTGCGCGGGGATTTTTTATGGCTGATTACATTTAGGCTTTGAATGTCACCCACGGTTTCAGCCTGACTGCGGCCTTGATCAGACCTGCGGTTTCTTGCGCTTCTATCACCGGGCCTATGGGTTTATAGGCTTGTGGTGCTTCTTCCACCTTGCGCTCTTCGCGCAGGGTCACACATTGCCAGCTGGCATCGGTATTGCCATGACGCAGGCGTCGCACATCCTGCCTGCGTACACGACGGCCTGCGCCATGGCTGCATGACCATAGCCAGTCAGGGTTGCCCAGGCCTTGCACCAGATAACTGGCATCCCCCATGGAACCGGGTATCAGAGCCAGGTCACCCTCGCGCGCCGGAGTTGCGCCTTTCCTGTGGATGTTCATGCCATGCTCACGCAAGATGACGTTGTGAGGTACATCCACAATCAGGGATGACCTGGCATCACCCAGCACCACCTGTAATTGCTGCCTGACCAGTTCTGCCAATACCATGCGGTTGGCCCAGGCATAGCGGGCTGCCACGCCCATGGCCTGCAGGTATTCTTCAGCCAGTTCACCACTAAGCCCATACAAGGCGCTGTCAGGATGCTTGAGACCGGCAGGCCATTCGGCCCTGGCCCTGTCCATCCAGCGCTGACCTACATAGAAACCAACGTCACGTGAGCCGCTATGTATCATGACGACAATATCGTCCCTGGCCAGGCCTGCACGATAAGCCAGGTGGCGGTCGAAGACGGCATCGACGATCTGCAACTCGACAAAGTGGTTACCACCGCCAGGCGTACCGAGGCTGGGGTCACGCACAATGCCATCGCGATTGAACCAGGCCTCTGGCGCATAACGGCGGGCACCAGCAAATTCCTGCAATCCTATGCAGGCGGCAAGCTCTTGTTGCAGGCGGTCGCGGTCTGCCGTGGCCCAGATGCCGCTATCAGGCAGGCACTCCAGAAAAGCAGAAGGACCAGCATCGCTGAGTGCGGCAAATGCTTTGGCATGGGCAGGCACATCCCGGCCATTTTCCAGCAAGACCTTTTGCAACTGGCGTATCAATGCCTGTTTATGCTGACTGACCTGGGACAAATTAAAACCAGTCGTCAACAAGCGCATGCCGCAATTGATGTCCGTGCCTATGGCTGCGGGAATCACAAAACCGGCATCAGTGGCAACGATGGAACCTACCGGCGCAATACTGCCCGGATGAAAGTCAGGCGTGGCACATGCCTTGCATACGGCATGATGGCCGTCGGCGGATTTGACAGCAGCAAAAGCCATCAATTGTTTTACTGCTTTTTCTTCCAGAGGAAGACTGTCAGGCAACAAGACTGTTGCCTGCGCATGTTCATGATGAAGCTGGAATATGCCATTGGCATGTTCAACATGGATGCCCTGTCTTTGCAGGGCAGATTGCAAACGAGATATAGAAACACGAGGTATAGAAACACGAGATATAGAAGTCATGGCTGCTACCAAAATTTGAAGTACAGGTGCGCCTCCGGCGATTCGGGGGCATTTGTACCTCTAGCAGCAGCGCCAAGAGGAGAACATTAAGTATAGCGATATTTACAGAATGTGCAAATTTCTTGCTTATGCCTTGTGTGAACTTGTGAATATATGCCCGGCCAGAAATCCCGTGAAAACAAATTGTGTAATTTCTTTAAAAAAAATGCATCCAAACTTCACCAGCCCACGTATCAAGAATGCCCCTCGCGATTTTTTTCTCTTTTTTCAATTACAAGAGGCATTTTTCCTACACTTATTTTCCTAAAATCAAGGAGTTGGTCATGAGACAAGTAACATCAGGATTCTCTCAGAAAATTCTGCTCGCCGTGGTCACCGCAGGAAGCCTCAGCGGTATAGCATCCCTGCCAGCACAGGCTTCCAGTCACCGTGAAGCGCCGTTTATTACCCGCCACCCAAAAGTGGATGCAGCAGATTTTTATATGTTCCGCAGCTATGAAGCAAACCGCAGCGCCTTTACTACCCTGATCGCCAATTACTCCCCGCTGCAAGATGCCTACGGCGGACCGAATTATTTTTCCATGGACCCGGATGCCCTGTATGAAATCCACATCGACAATGTCGGTGATGGCAAAGAGCATCTGACTTTCCAGTTTCGCTTCAGCAATACCAATAATGATGCGCAGTTTACTGTTGGCGGCAAGAAAGTGTCTATTCCGCTGGTCATCAATGGCGGCGCAATTGATGGCGTCAACCCGGCTGGTTTGAATGTACGTGAAACCTATACCGTCACCATGGTCACTGGTGACCGCCGCACCGGCACACGCCAGGCTGTTACCAATGCAACTACCGGTTCCACCACTTTTGACAAACCGGTTGACTACATCGGTAACAAATCCATCCCCGATTATGCGGGCTATGCTGCCAAGCATGTGTTTGCCGTCAATATCCCCGGCTGCGCCACACCGGGCAAGGTCTTTGTGGGCCAGCGCAAAGACCCCTTCGTAGTCAACCTGGGTGAAACCTTTGATCTCATCAATATCAAGGCACCTGCCACGGCATTTGATCCAAATGCAGAAAAAGCAGGTCATGATGACCTCGCCATGAAAAACGTCACGGCAATAGAAATGGAAGTGCCTACTACCTGCCTGACTAATGGCAAGGAAGCCGTCATCGGTGGCTGGACCACAGCCAGCCTGCGCCAGGGTCGCGCAATTAACCCGACACCAAGCAGTACAGGTGCGGCATCCAAAGAAGGCGGCGCATGGACACAAGTATCGCGTCTGGGCATGCCACTGGTGAATGAAGTTGTGATTGGCCTCAAGGACAAGGATCAGTTCAACCACAGCAAACCAAGTGGTGATGCACAGTTCATCAATTATGTGACTAACCCTACCCTGCCCGCCCTGGTCGAAGTCTTGTTCGGCAGTGCTGGTGTCAAAGCGCCTACCAACTTCCCGCGCAATGATCTGGTCGCGACTTTCCTGACCGGTATCAAGGGTGTCAATCAGCCAGCAACGGTCACACCATCTGAAATGCTGCGTCTGAACACGACAACGCCGGTCAGTGCAACGCAAAATCGCCTGGGTGTCATCGCTGGCGACAGTGCTGGTTTCCCGAATGGTCGCCGTCCAGGTGATGATGTGGTTGACATTGCCTTGCGCGTCGTCATGGGCCGCTTGTGCGTACTGAGCATAGGCTGCGTACCTGCCGATGCACCCGCTGGCAGCATAGATTTCACTGACGGTGCTTATCTCGACAGCAGCTTTACGGACAATGCCTTTCCTTACCTGAAAACCCCTGTGGCCGGTGCGCTTAAACGCTAAGCGTCTGAATCATCGTGCATACCATACTCAAGGAGTCATCATGAAAGCAAGACATTATTATCTGATCGCCGGCACCACGCTGACGCTCATGCTGGCAGCTTGCGGGGGCAGTAGCAGCCCTGCAGCGAGCAATACGGGCACAGGCACGGGAACCACGATACCCGTCACTTCCACTATCGATACATTCACGCAATATGTATTGAACTTGTTCAGTACCAGCGCAGATACAGCAGAACCGCAAGCCATTGATGCGGCGATAGTGACTGCGCCGGAAGGTACTGAACCGGTAACTATCAACTAGCAGTTTGCAGTCCCCGGCCCGGCATACATGCGTTTTTGCCGGGCTGGTTCCAAACATTTTGCCATTTATTTATTGTCCGGAAATGACATGCGCTCACTACTGAAATCAGGTTTTATCTGCATTGCTTTGGCTCCCCTGGCAGGAATGCAGGCGCATGCAGGTGGCGTACAAGGCAATACCAGCGACTCGCTGGCGACTGTCATCATCGCAGGCAATACCACCGCTCAGATAGGTCTGGCAGATTCAGCAAACCAGGGCATGATCACCGCAGCCCAGCTGGAGAACCGGCCGCTGGGGCGTACTGCAGAATTACTGGAAGCCGTACCCGGCATGATCGTTACCCAGCATTCTGGCGATGGCAAAGCCAATCAATATTATTTGCGTGGTTTCAATCTGGATCACGGCACTGATTTCAGTTCCAGCGTACTCGGCATGCCAGTCAATATGCCCAGCCATGCACATGGACAAGGCTATTCCGACCTGAATTTTTTAATCCCTGAACTCATCCATACCATACGCTACAAAAAAGGCACTTACTATGCTGAGGAAGGTGATTTCTCGGCAGCCGGAGCCGCCGCATTTGATTACAAGCGCAGCCTGAAACAAGGCCTGGCCAGTGTGGAGTTTGGACAAAACCGCTATCGCCGTGCATTGCTGGCCAACTCCATCAACACTGGCCCTGGCATTTTACTGGCTGGGCTGGATGTATCAGGCCAGGACGGCCCCTGGAATACGCCAGAAAATTTCAAGCGCATTAATGCCTTGCTGTCGTATAGCTGGACCAGCAATAAAGATGATTTCCGCCTGGCAGCCATGGCCATGCAGGCGTCCTGGCGTTCCACCGACCAGATACCGCAACGTGCCCTGAATGCTGGTTTGCTGGATAGATTTGGCAGCATAGATCCTACAGATGGCGGCAAGACAGCCCGCTATAGCCTGTCGATGAACTGGAAGCGCCAGCTCGACGGTGGCAACATCAAGGCAAATGCCTACCTGATACGCTCGCATCTCGATTTACACAGCAATTTCACTTATGCACTGGATGATACAGAGAATGGTGACCAGTTCCGCCAGACTGAACAACGCACGGTATTTGGCTGGGATGGCGAACGTCAATGGACACATCAGCTGGCAGGTTTTGACTCTGAAACCAGTGTAGGTATGCAATTCAGGGCTGACCGCCTGTCGCCTGTCGGCTTATATAGCACCAGGGCGCAGCAGTTAATGTCGACCACGCGGGAAGATCAGGTCAAACAATCCAGTGCCGCCCTGTATATCTCCAACACCACGGTATGGCAGCCCTGGTTGCGTACAGTGGCTGGCCTGCGTGCAGACAGATATAGCTTTGATGTCAACAGCAATCTGGCGGCCAATTCCGGCAAGCTCAATGCCCATATTTTCAGCCCCAAAATGTCGCTCATTTTCAGCCTGAACAAGGATACGGAAGTCTATGCCAACTGGGGCCAGGGTTTCCATAGCAATGATGCGCGCGGCACGACGCAAACGGCAGACCCAAAAACTGGCCTGAAAACAGATGCAGATGGCAATCCCGTGACCAGGGCCAGCCCATTGGTCAAGGCCACTGGTAAAGAACTGGGTGTGCGCCTCAACGGCCTGGTCAACAATCTGCAAACTTCGCTGTCGCTATGGCAGCTGGACCTGGCCTCTGAACTCTTGTTCACTGGAGACGCTGGTACGACAGAAGCCAGCCGCCCCAGCCGCCGCACCGGCATAGAAATCGCGAACTATTACACAGCGTCTCAGGACCTTATTATTGATGCGGACTTTGCCATCTCGCGTACTCGTTTTCGCGATCATGATGTGGCAGGCCAGTATGTACCGGGTTCGATAGAGCGCACTGC
Organism: Undibacterium pigrum; assembly: GCF_003201815.1. Lineage (GTDB taxonomy): Bacteria > Pseudomonadota > Gammaproteobacteria > Burkholderiales > Burkholderiaceae_D > Undibacterium > Undibacterium pigrum. The sequence goes on along the minus strand of NZ_QJKB01000002.1, from coordinate 370,674 downwards.
ATCCATAGGTATCACCATGAATCACGACAAATGGTCAGGCGGCTTGCGTCTGCGTTATTTTGGTGGCCGTCCCTTGATTGAAGACAATAGCGTACGCTCTGCCGCTTCTACCCTGGTCAATGCCAAGCTGGCATATGCCATCAACAAGAATGTCAAGCTGACTGCGGAAGTGCTCAATCTCCTGAACCGTCAGGTCAGCGATGTGGATTATTACTATGCATCGCGGCTACCGGGCGAAGCTGCTGCTGTCAATGATATACATAGCCACCCGGCAGAGCCGCGCGCGCTGCGTGTAGCACTCACTCTTAATTTTTAATTTCTCATTTCTGAACTCAGACGCATCATGCAACTGACACGCCCCTTATTCGCTTTGCTGCTCTTGTTACTCATGTTGAGTCTGGATGTGCAGGCCACCCCTTTTATCCCCGCTAATGGCAAACAGGTCCTGGAATATCTGCCTGCACGTAATGACCCAGTGCAACGTGAATTTGCACAGTTGCGCAAGCGTCTGGGCAAAGAACCCGGTAACCCGGCAATTGCCAGCGAACTGGCACAAGCCTATATCAACGCTGCCCGCAATGATGGTGACCCGCGTTATCTGGGCTATGCACAGGCAGTATTGAAACCCTGGTGGAGCCTGCCAAATCCTCCCATCAGCGTGCTGGTTTTACGTGCCACGATACTGCAAAGCACGCACCAATTTCCTGAAGCGCTGCTGGACCTGAACACTGTATTAAAGCAGGACAGGGACAATGCTCAGGCCTGGCTGACACGCGCCACGGTCTTGCAGGTACAGGGCCAGTTTGCCCAAGCCAAAGCCAGTTGCATGCGCCTGTATCCGCTTGCCCCTGAACTGATCACCCTGACCTGCCTGCACAATGTCGGTAGCCTCAATGGTGATGCCGCAAACAGTTATGCGGCGCTTGCTGGTGCATATAAAAAATATGAAAAAAATGCAGGCAGCGATGTCGGGACAAAAATCTGGGTAACGACACTACTGGCAGAAATGGCGGCAAGACTGGGCGATGTCAAAGCGGCCGAAGCCTGGTATCAAACCGCGCTGTCACTGGCGTCACCAGACAGTTATCTGCTGGCTTCTTATGCTGACTTTTTACTGGATCAGCAAAGACCTGCAGAAGTCGTCAAGCTATTGAAAGATAAAACCAGGGTAGACGCATTATTGCTGCGCTATGCCCTGGCCTTGCAGGCGCAAAAATCATCGCTTGCGGCAGCACAAATCAATTTGCTGGATCAACGTTTTGAAGCTGCCATGTTGCGTGGTGACACTGTGCACCAGCGCGAGCAGGCCCGCTATGAACTGCATTTGAAAAACAATCCAGCCATCGCCCTGAAACTGGCGCAACTGAACTGGGCCATACAAAAAGAAACCGCAGACTTGCGTATCTTGCTGGAAGCAGCCGCCGCACATGAACCACAGGCTGCCGCGCCAGCGCTGACGTGGCTGAATCAAAATAAACTGCAAGACCTGACGCTGAAGACCGTGCTCGCCAAACTGGGAGCACATTCATGATATCCGGTATCAAGCACTGGCTGACACGCAGTTTTATTCTGGCACTGATGTTCAGTTTATTCAGCCTGCCAGCTCATGCACACAAGCCCAGCGACAGTTACCTTAGCCTGAGGGCAGACCAGAACGGCATTCACGGACAATGGGATATCGCCTTGCGTGACCTGGATTTTGCCATAGGCCTGGATGAAGACGGCAATGGTGAACTGACCTGGGATGAAGTACGCAACAAGCATGCCGACATCGCTGCCTATGCACTGGCCAGGCTGAAGATCACGGCGGGCGACAAATCATGCCCATTGACAGTCAGGCAACAACTGATAGACCAGCACAGCGATGGTGCCTATACCGTATTGATGTTTGACAGCACCTGCAATGCTGAAAAAATCAAAGTGCAATATCAATTATTTTTTGACCTGGATACCCAGCATAAGGGCTTGCTGCGTCTGGTGAATCATAAGGATGCGACGATCACCGCTATCTTCAGCCCTGAGCAGGCCAGCCAGGAGTTTGTCGTGGCTGAGGTGAATCAGTGGCAGCAGTTCAGCGATTATATTTTTCACGGTATCTGGCATATCTGGATAGGCTTTGATCACATACTGTTTTTATTGTCGCTACTATTACCGGCAGTACTGGTTTTCAATGGTGGTAAATGGCAGGCTGCCAGCAGTTTTAAAGCAGCAGCAATCGATGTGCTGAAGATAGTCACGGCATTTACTGTTGCCCATTCAATTACCCTGAGCCTGGCTGCCTTGAATGTACTGGCCTTGCCGTCACGGCTGATAGAGTCGGCAATCGCAGCATCTGTCATTCTGGCGGCGCTGAACAATTTGTTCCCACTCTTCCAGGGACGGCGCTGGATTGTGGCTTTTGCTTTCGGCCTTATCCATGGTTTTGGTTTCGCCAGCGTACTGGCCGATCTTGGTCTGCCACAATCTGCATTGATGCTGGCATTGCTGGGTTTTAACCTGGGTGTAGAAATTGGACAATTGATCATCGTCGCAGGCTTTTTGCCCCTGGCTTACCTGTTGCGCCGCCACTGGCTATACCAGCGTGCCATCTTGCAAGTGGGTTCAGGGCTGATTATCCTGATTGCCCTGGTGTGGTTTATTGAGCGCGCTTTCAATATGCTCCTTATTTCCTAGAACTTGCATGTGGCCTTCTGCCAGCTACGTTACTTAGCTATTTGGTTATGAGTGCTGAAGAAAACAGCATAATTTGAATATATTGGGGTGCTAGAATGAAGCTTTCCCCGGGCTTGTTGCCGGGGTGGGTTCATCAAAGTTCAACTGAGGATATTCATGAAAAGCAAACTGAGTCTGCTCTTGCTCGCCGCGCTAAGTGCCAATGCTGGTTCACAAGAAAATTTGAACTATCAAAAACCACCGCAAGCCATACTCGATCTGGCCGACTTCCAGCGCGCCCCTGTCGTGAGCATGGACAGCAACAGGAAGACACTGCTGCTCAGTTATCGCAATACCTATAAATCACTGAATGATTTGAACCAGACAGAAATGCGCCTGGCTGGTTTGCGCATCAATCCTGTCACTAATATTTCCAGCACGCTGACCTATATCAATAATATCAAGCTGCGCAAAGTTGATGCCACCGATGAAGTACAGGTCAAGGGCTTGCCAGACAACCCACTGATCAGCCACCTGGTCTGGTCACCGAATGAAAAGAAAATTGCCTTTAATAATACGGCAGCCAAAGGTGTGGAACTGTGGGTAGTAGACGTGGAAACCGCTACCGCAAAAAAACTGACTGAAGCCAACCTGAATGCCAATCTGGGCACACCCTTCGACTGGTACAGGGATAGCGAAAGCCTGCTCATCAAGGTCTTGCCGAAAAACCGTCCCGCACTGCTTGATGCCAGCAAGGATTTGCCCAGTGGCCCCATCATTTCCACTTCCAGTGGCGCGGCATCGCAAAACCGCACTTATGCCGATTTGTTAAAAAATCAGAATGATGAGCGTAATTTTGAAACCCTGACGACTTCTGAACTGCATAAAGTCAACCTGCAAGGCAAGAGCAGTTTGGTCAAAAAAGCCGAGATGTTTGCTGATGTCAGTTTTTCACCTGATGGCAAATATGTGCTGACCAGCACGCTGCAAAAACCTTTCTCTTACATCGTCCCGTTGCAGCGTTTTCCTTTAAAAACCATCGTCAGCGATGTCAGTGGCAAGCAGCTTAAGGTCGTCAATGAAACACCCGTGCATGAAGTCATCCCCAAGGGCTTTAGTGCAGTGGCTGTCGGTAAGCGCCATATGGAATGGCGTGCCGATAAACCATCCAGCCTCACTTATGTGCAGGCACTTGATGGCGGTGATCCGGCCAATAAAGTCGATTACCGCGATGAAGTATTTTCCTGGGATGCGCCTTTCGACAAAGCTGCCATATCCCTGATAAAAACTGCCCAGCGCTATGCTGGTATCAACTGGGGTAATGATAAGCTGGCTGTCGTCAGCGATGCCTGGTATGACACCCGCAATACCAAGGCTTATCTGTTCAATCCATCCAATCCAGCAGAAGCACCACGCGTGATCTCTGACCGCAATATGCAGGATATTTATTCTGACCCTGGGCGTTTTGAAACAAAATTCAACCAGTACCACCGCAAGGTTTTGGCCATAGAAGATAACAAGGCTTATTTGCTGGGCGCGGGCCATACCAAAAAAGGTCAGTTCCCCTTCATTGATGAACTGGATTTGGTCAGCCTGAAAAAGACACGTCTGTATCAGTCAACTTACACTGACAAGATAGAAAATATCGTCTCTATAGAAGATGTCAAAAAAGGCGATGTACTGGTGCAGATACAATCGAAAACTGAGTATCCCAACTACTACTTCCGCAATATCAAAGGTGGCAGCCAGCTCACTCCTGTGACACAATTCAAGAACCCTTTCATGGGCTTGAAGGATGTCTCGAAAGAAGTCATCAAATACAAACGTAAGGATGGCGTGGAATTGTCAGGCACCTTGTACCTGCCCGCCAATTACGACAAAATCAAGAAAGAAAAGCTTCCTTTGCTGATCTGGGCTTACCCTGCAGAATTCAAGGACAAGGACTCTGCCGGACAAAGCAAGCATAATGAAAACCAGTTTACTTTCCCCGGCGCGGCATCCTTCATCTACTGGGTAGCACGCGGCTATGCCGTGCTTGATGATGCGGCCTTCCCCATCATAGGCGAAGGCAAGACCGAGCCTAACGATAATTTCATTCCGCAACTGGTGGACAGTGCAGAAGCAGCGATAGATGCCGTCGATGCTCTGGGTTATATAGACCGCAAACGGGTTGCTGTCGGTGGCCATTCTTATGGTGCTTTCATGACTGCAAACCTGCTGACGCATTCGAAACTGTTTGCCTGCGGTATTGCGCGCAGTGGTGCTTATAACCGCACGCTGACACCTTTTGGCTTCCAGAGTGAACAGCGCAATTATTGGGAAACCCCTGAGGTGTACACCAAAATGTCACCCTTCATGAGTGCCGATAAAATGAAGACGCCACTCTTGCTGGTGCATGGTGAAGCCGATAATAATCCCGGCACCTTCACCCTGCAAACTGAGCGTTATTTCCAGGCATTGAAGGGCCTGGGCGCACCGGTGCGCATGGTGATCTTGCCCAAGGAAAGCCATAGTTATGCGGCCAGGGAAAACATCATGCATCTGCTGTGGGAACAGGATCAGTTCCTGGAGAAGTGCCTGAAGAAATAAGAAGTCGCATTAACAATAAAAAACCGCCAGATTCATCAATCTGGCGGTTTTTTTTGATTAACACATACTGTAACTTAACGCTCTATCGCCAATGCCACACCCATACCGCCACCGATACACAAACTCGCCAAGCCTTTTTTGGCATCGCGACGTATCATTTCATGGATCAGGCTGACCAGGATGCGGGCACCAGATGCGCCGATGGGGTGGCCAATTGCAATCGCGCCACCATTGACGTTGATCTTGCTGGTGTCCCAGCCCATTTCTTTATTGACACCAATTGCCTGAGCGGCAAAGGCTTCATTGATTTCCATGAGGTCGAGGTCCTGATGTGTCCAGCCAGCTTTTTTCAGGCAGAGCTGGGCTGCAGGTACCGGGCCCATGCCCATGATGGTTGGGTCCACACCGGCAGAAGAGTAAGCCTTGATGCGGGCCAGCACTGGCAAACCCAGTTGTTCGGCTCTTTGGGCTGTCATCATGATGACGGCAGCAGCGCCGTCGTTGAGACCAGAAGCATTACCGGCAGTGACGGTACCATTCTTGTCGAAAGCAGGGCGCAGGGAGGCCAGGGATTCCAGTGTCGTACCATGCTTGATGAATTCATCAGTATCAAATACTGTCGTGCCTTTTTTGCTGACCAGTTCAAAAGGAATGATTTCATCCTTGAACTTGCCAGCCTTTTGCGCGGCTTCTGCCTTGTTTTGTGATGCCAGGGCAAACAAGTCTTGCTCTTCACGAGTCACGCCATATTTCTTGGCGACGTTTTCTGCGGTGATGCCCATGTGGTATTGGTTGTAGACATCCCACAGGCCATCGACGATCATGGTATCAACCAGTTTGGCATCGCCCATGCGGAAGCCATCGCGGGAACCATTCAATACATGTGGTGAAGCACTCATGTTTTCCTGGCCACCAGCGATGATGATATCTGCGTCGCCTGCCTTGATGGCTTGTGCCGCCAGGTGAGTCGCTTTCAGGCCACTGCCGCATACCTTGTTGATGGTGAAGGCTGGCACCATGTCTGGCAATCCAGCCCGGATGACCGCCTGGCGTGCCGCATTCTGGCCTACGCCTGCGGTCAATACCTGGCCCAGGATGACTTCACTGATCAGATCACCGCTGAGGCCGGTTTTTGCCAGCAGGGCCTTGATGACATGCGCGCCCAGGTCGGAAGCCGCCGTTTTTGCCAAAGAGCCACCAAATTTGCCTACTGCAGTACGACCTGCAGCTACGATTACCACGTCTTGCATGTAAATTCTCCTGGTTTTACCCTTGCGAGGGTGTGGGATGGTCAAATGTTTTGCTGCTTTTAGGATACATCCTCTAGCTTACCACTGCTCGCGCTTGCCTGAGTCCGGGCATTTAAAAAAAGATGGTTTTTTGCCATGTTTGCTGATGCAGAGCGAAGTGCCAGGCTGAGATAAGCGATCAGAACTGACTGGCGGGAAGGGAATGCGCAGCAAAAACCGAAACATTGCGACAATCAATGCAAAAAAAAATCCCCACATGCTGACATGCGGGAATTTTTTACTTTTACTTTGGCTCACTACAGTGAGCCTGAATCTGCAATTGCTAAATTACTTCGTTTCAGTTACTTCTTTTTAGCAGTTGCTTTTTCAGCAGCTTGTGTGAACTGTTGAGTAGCCTTGTTCAGGTTTTCTTCCAGTGTTTGCACAGCTTGTTTAGTTGTTTTGGACAGTTGCTCGTAGCCTGCGTTGATGTTGCCAACGACAGATTTCAAGGCTGTAACAGCTTGTTCGGAACCAGCTGGTGCATTTTTTGTGACTTCGTCGATCAGGGAAATCACTTTAGTGTTTGTTTCAGCGATGTGCGCTTCAACTGCTTTAGTGAATTCTTGCTGAGTTGCTGTCGTGATGCTTGCCAGGTGACGGCCATAAGCCAGTGCTTTTTCAGCATTTGGCTGAGCTTGCGCTGCAGACAAAGTGAAAAATTCTTGTGGGTCTTTGGCGCTCAGCAGTTGTTTAGCAGCAGCAGTGCCTTCTTCGAAACTTGCCTTGGCAGCATTGACGTTCAGGGCAAACAACTGCTCCAGGCCTTCAAATGCTTTTTTGTTCAGGGAAGTCAGGGAAGCAAATTGGGCTTCCAGGTTAGCTTTAGTAGTAGCGATAAATTGTTCTGGTGTATTGGTAGTCATGGCATTCTCCGGTAAATGGAATTAAGTGGCTTAACAGCGTTAATGATCGGCAGCGCTTTCCACGAATTATTGAATGGTGCACCGCAACAAATACGATTCTACACGCAGAATTTAAAAGGTCAAGCACTTTTTGTGCGTCGCACCAAAATTAACTAAATGATATTTTCAGATATCCATCTGCTTTTTGTGAAAATACCTGCGCTGCTCACTCTGCTGCTCATACTTTAAGCACCGGCCATCCATGAATCCCCAGCAATATTGTTATTTGGAAAATTTTCTTTCCAGCATCAATAAAGCTTCCTTATTCTGCAAACCACCTGCATAACCAGTCAACGCGCCATTGCTGGCGATCACCCTGTGGCAGGGGACAATGATGGACAGGGGGTTGCGACCATTTGCCGCCCCCACAGCACGTACAGCCTTGGGACGCTCTATACCCTGCGCCAGTGCCAGATAGCTGCTGGTCTGGGCGAAGGGGATGCGGCGCAGGGCTGCCCATACTTCTTGCTGGAACTCTGTCCCGGCCGACAAATCCAGTGGCACGTCAAAGTCCTGGCGCTGACCGGCGAAGTATTCCTGCAATTGCTGGCGTGCCTGGTTCAGGATGGGGTCAGACTCGTCTTCTTGCCAGCCCGCGCTACCCTTGAAGTGCTTATGGTTTTCAAAATACACGCCACTGAGTCCACGTTCACTGGCGGCTAACAGCAATTGCCCAACCGTGCTTTGGTAATTGAGGTATTTCATGATCTGTCCTTTAGTCCTTACTTATTCGTTACGTATTCCTGATTTACTCTTTACTTAATGATTGCCACAGCAACAAAGCTGCATAGGCCCGCCACGGTGCCCAGGGCTGGGCAATTATCAGCAATTGTTTTTCAGTCAGGCGCTCACTTGCCGGGGTTGCCGGGGTTGCCAGCAATGCGGCTGCTTTTTGCAAACCCAGGTCACCTGCAGGGAAGGCATCCGAGAAACGCAGGGCACGCATGGCAATGTATTGCGCCGTCCATTCACCTATGCCTTTGACAGTCTTTAGCCTGGCCACCATCTCGTCAGAGCTGGCAGCCAACTGCCTTTGCAGGCCACCATCGAGTGCAAACCTGGCGATGTTTTGCAAAGTGGCAGCGCGCGCGCCGGGTATGCCTATGCCTGCCAGTTGATCTATCGACAGATCGACAATTGTTTGCGGGCTGGGGAAATGGTGGGTAACACCAGCAAACGGTGTAACAACAGGCTGGCCAAAGCGCGTCACCAAACGACCCGCCACCGTGGTAGCCCCCGCCACGCTGACTTGCTGGCCCAGCACGGCGCGAATAGCCAGCTCGAAACTGTCAAAAGCACCGGGTACACGCATACCGGGAGTGCGCTGGATTTGTGCGGCCAGCAAGGCATGGCTTTGCAAATGACTTTGTATGACGGCAGGATTGGCTTCCAGGTCAAATTGCTGCCTGACCCTGGCCATCAGAGGCATGAGTACCGGTGCCAGGCTGGGCGAGACTTGCAGGCTGAGTTGTTGCTTGGCAGGCAAATGGGCAACCTTGAGCCAGCCTTCCAGTCCATCCATATGCACGCTGCGTACATAGGCCTTGCCACCTTTTTCATCAATGACTGCCTCCAGACCCGGCATGGCCCGGCCAGCAAGGTAAGTGATCACTGCGTCCCAGGCATAAGGAGGACGGTAAGCCAGTTTCAGGCTGACGCCTTCACCAGCACTGTCGGCGGCACGGCGTATCGAGCCCGGGGCCAGTTGATAGCGTTCTGAGAACAGGGCATTAAAACGCCTGACACTGCCAAAACCGGCAGCAAAGGCAATCTCTGCCATGCCCAGCTGAGTTTCCTGCAACAGCTTTTTTGCAAACAGCAAGCGCTGGGTCTGGGCCAGTTCTACCGGTGTCACACCAAATTCCTGCAGCATGACGCGACGCAACTGGCGGGAAGACAGGCCAACCTGGTGGGAGAAACTTTCTATATCCGTTTCATTCAAGGCACCATCGGCGATTCTTTGCCAGATGGCGTGGGCAAGATTTTGCTGTATCGCATAAGGGGCCAGTTCAGGGCGGCAACGCAGGCAGGGGCGAAAGCCAGCCGCTTCTGCGGCGGCGGCGCTGCTATAGAATTCGCAGGAAGATTCACGCGGGGTCTTGACACCACATACTGGGCGGCAATACACGCCCGTGGTTTTCACGCCTGTAAAAAACACGCCATCAAAACGGCTGTCCTTGGCGGCCAGGGCGCGGTAATAGCACTGTTTTTGCGTCAACCCCTCGCTATCTTGCGTCAGCATCAGACTGGTAGCATCAGGCGGCACTGCTGCCTGCTGTTTGTCTGCTGTCTGTATCTGCTGTTCCATAGCTACCACTTTCTTATATTCAATTAAATCCGGGATAGTTAAAATCATGTACCGGCGTAACAATCTGCATTACTATCTTCAGGAATCGTTATACGCGACTGCGTATCACACTTCTAGCCATTTTCGGACAAACAAATCGGGAATCATGCGCCAGGCGCTGAATTTGAATCGCAATTTGCATCGTATCGTCAAGACCGCGCGCAGACATCCGCGGCTGGCGACTTGTTTACTCAGCCAGTTGAGCCTGCAAGCCCAGGCCGCCGGACAAACCGGCCTGCAACTTGACGCCTGTTACCAGCGCTACCTGATACTGGAAAGACTGGGACAGGCGCATTCCATGCACAATGAGCTGGAGCAAGGCTTGCAAGTCGCGGAACAACAGCAACTGACACGCCCCGCTGGCTTGATGTTGCTGGCACTGGGCCGCATCAGCTATACCGAAGGTGCTTACCGCGATGCCATCCTGTATTGGACACGTTGCGTCGATCTCAGTAAATTCAACCGTGACCAGGTCACCCTGGTCGAAGCCCATATTGGGCTGGGCCAGATTTACGATGCTCTCGGTGACCGCAAGACCGCAGCCCGTTTTCATACTGATGCCGGAATCTTGCTGGAACAGTTGAATGAGCCTTATCTGCTGTGCAAGCAGATCATCAACCTCGGTGTCAATGAACTCAATACCGGTGAATTACAGGCGGCGGAAAACTGTTTTCTAAAAGCAAAGGCACTGGCTGAAGAACATGCCATTCATGAATACCTGGCAGAGACTTACTGGTATCTGGGCCTGGCTGCCAGCCGCAATGCGCAACTGGCGCTTGCCGAAACTCATATACGCACAGCATTGCAACTGGCCCATGCCTGCGACTATGTCTGGCTGGAAGCGGCAACCCTGGATTCGCTGGCCGACATTTTGCGCGCTGCCGGGCAAACCGAAGATGCTCTGGCTGCCTATGCTACTGCCCTGAGCTATGCCGAAAAAATTGGTTCACGCAGCCAGAAAGTGCGCAGCCTGGCGGCACTGTCTGAATTACATGAGCAACAAGAGAACTGGAAAGAGGCACTGCACTTTGCCCGCCTGCACCAGCAAACCACGAACGAACTCAGTGAACTGGGCACGGTAGACAAGTTCCGCGAATTGCGCGCCTATGATCTGTCGCGCAAATCGCCGGTAGAAATCCTGCTGGAACTGTCGTCCAACCGTTTACTGGAAGAAGGGCAGCAAAGCGAAGTGCTGCAATTGATCAGTGATACCGCGCTGGGCATCCTGCATGCCGAGCTGGTGAGCGTTCACTTGTTCGATGGCAATGGCATAGGCTTGCACTGCCATGCCAGAGCCGGTGCAAGCTGTACTGCGGTCAGGGCAGAAATGCCATGCCAGAACTTGCCCTTGCTGATGCATATACTGCAGCAGGATGAAGTGCCGCTGGTGGCAAATGACATGCGCCTGCATGTGGTGGCTGGCGAGATGCGAGCCTTGCTGGGGCAACAGCAATTGCACTCTGTACTGGAAATCCCCTTGCGTCTGCATGGCAAGAGCGTAGGACTGCTCTGTTTCGCCCAGACCAGTGCGATCAGGCACTGGTCGCGGGAAGATGTCTTGTTTGGCCGCCATCTGGCGAACCTCATACAACAAGTCCTCAGCCATGCTGAACATTCGCAAACCCAGAAGCAACTGGAAGCCAGGGTAATGGAGCGTACCGCCGCCTTGCAACTGCAGACAGAACAATTGCAGCAAGCCCAACAGCATATTTACCAGCTCAGCGAAATAGGCCGTGAAATCACGTCCAGCCTGGACCGTGACACCATCATGGAAATCGTCTACCGCCATGTCCATGAGTTGATGGGGGCAGAAGTATTTGCAGTCGGCATTTACCGGCCAGAACAGGAGACCATAGAATTCCCCTGCAATATCCTGCGCGGCCATCGCATGTTGCCGTATATACGCGATATCAAGGACAAGGACTTGCTGTCGGTCTGGTGTGTCTCGCATCAGGAACCTATCTTCATCAGCGATATTTATACTGAATACCAGAATTACATCAGCGTAGCGGGTCTCAACAAGCTGACCGTGGACAGTGCCTATTTTGCTGATCTGGAGAAGATCATCCCGGTCTCAAATATTTATGTGCCTCTGACAATCAAGGGCCGCACCATAGGCCTGATTGCCATCCAGAGTACTCACAGCCATGCCTTCCAGCGCATGCATCTGGATATTGCCATGATGCTGGCGGCCTATACCGCCATCGCCATAGAAAATGCCGAGACCTACCAGCAGTTATTAAAAGCCCAGCAAATCCTGATCTCGCAAGAAAAGCTGGCGGCCCTGGGTTCACTGGTGGCTGGCATTGCGCATGAGCTCAATACCCCAATAGGGAATAGCCTGCTGACGGCCACTACCTTGCAGGAACAGTCGGCCATCTTCTTGCGCAAGCTGACGGAAAACAGTTTGAAGCGTTCTGACCTCAACCAGTTCTCGGCCACCATCAATAATGCCAATGATTTATTGCTGCGCAATCTCATGAGCGCCAGCGACCTGGTTAGCAGTTTCAAACAAGTCTCGGTAGACCAGACCAGCCAGATGCGCCGCACATTTAATTTGCGCAAAACTTCACTGGAAGTCATACGCACGCTGCACAACCTGATACACAAGCGTGGCCATACCCTGGAAATTGATATCCCCGACGATATAGAGTTAAACAGCTTCCCCGGACCATATGGGCAGATACTGAATAATTTCATCAACAATGCCATGCTGCATGCCTTTGACAATCGTGAAAATGGCAAGATGCTTTTGCGCGCCTATAAAGCGCCAGACAATCAGGTACAACTGATTTTCTCTGATAATGGCAAGGGCGTAGAAGCGCAGAACTTGCGACGTATTTTTGATCCCTTCTTTACCACCAAGCTGGGCCAGGGCGGTAGCGGCCTGGGTCTCAGCATTGTCCACAATCTGGTGACGACCATCATGCATGGCAGTATTACGGTCGACAGCACACCAGGACTTGGCACGCGCTTTTGCCTGAGCCTGCCGCTGAATCCCTGAGGGTAGCGACAGGCCATCCTGACTGCTTCCAGACACCATACCGTCATGGTGGTTTGGGCAGTCCACATGGTTTTCAGGAATGGCATACACTAACTGAGTTTGCTTATAAGTGATTATCATGACTACTCAACGCGCCCCCGACCTGAAAACCGTGCTGCTGGCCAGCGGTATCGTTATCACCTTGTCCATGGGTGTCAGACATGGCTTTGGCTTCTGGATGCAACCTATCTCACAGCAACATGGCTGGACCAGGGAAACTTTTTCCATGGCCATGGCTTTGCAAAACCTCATGTGGGGGGTGTTTGGCCCGCTGGCTGGCATGGTGATAGACAAGGTAGGCACAATGAAGATGATGGTGCTGGGTGCCTTCCTGTACGCCGCTGGCTTGCTGTGGATGGCCCTGGTCGATAACTCTGCCCTGTTCATTATAGGCACGGGCATACTGATAGGCGCGGCGCTGGCCTGTACTTCCTTTGGTGCAGTCAGCGGCATCATAGGCCGTACAGCACCACTGGAAAAACGCTCCTGGGCGTTTGGCATTTCTTCTGCGGCAGGTTCTTTTGGCCAGTTCATCATGATGCCGATAGAACAGCAACTGATTGACCATGCAGGCTGGCAAAATGCTTTCTATGTACTGGCCGCGCTGGTAGTTGTATTGATGCTGCCCATGGCCTGGAAACTGCGTGAACCAGCACTGGAGCAAGCCACAGGCCCACAGCAAAGCATCATGGAGGCGATACGCGAAGCCTTTGCCTATAAGCCTTTCCTGCTGCTGGTGGCTGGGTATTTTGTCTGTGGCTTCCAGCTGGTTTTCATCGGCGTGCATATGCCTGCCTACCTGAAAGACAAGGGTGTCATGGACCCCAGTGTGGCTGTGTATGCGCTGGCGCTGATAGGTCTGTTCAATATCTTTGGCTCTTACTATGCAGGCAAGCTGGGTGGCATGTTCCCGAAACCCTATCTGCTGTCTGCCATCTACCTGGCGCGCAGCGTCGTCATTGGCCTTTTCTTGCTGGCACCGCTGACACCTTATTCTGTCTATCTGTTTGCCGCAGCGCTGGGCGTGCTGTGGCTGTCCACCGTGCCACTGACGAATGGCGTGATTGCCGGGATTTTTGGCGTCAAGTATCTGTCCATGCTGTCGGGTTTTGTGTTTTTCTCACACCAGGTTGGCAGCTTCATCGGGGTCTGGCTGGGCGGCTATATCTATACCAAAACCGGCAGCTACAATATGGTATGGGGCATAGTCCTTGGCCTGGGTATTTTTGCCGCGCTGGTGAATTTGCCTATCAGTGAAAAACCCATTGCCCGCACGGCAGCGGCCTGAGCACGCCATGTCGAGATCATCATCCAAAAAACTGCTGCGCCTGCTCTGGGCCGCCATCATGGTGACGGTGCTGGCCCTGGTTTTCCTGGCCTATCTGCGCCCGGCTTTCATACTTGATCTGGCGAACCGTTTTGTGATGTGCTGAGCGGAAACTCAGATCAAGGTATCTGGAAATAGCGCCTTTTCAGGCGCTATTTTTTTGCCTGGGGTGAACGATCTTTCCTATTGATGGTCTGCTACACTGGGTTCCTTTTTTGATCACAGATACTGGTAAAACTACATGAACAAACATTTACTGCTCATTTTGCTGGGCACGGCGCTGGCCACGCCTGGCAGCTATGTCACTGCTGCTGAAACTGCCCAGGCTGGCAAGGCCGCCACGCAAAAGAAATCGGCCAGCAAACTGGCTGACAATCCCTTTGCCAGTATCAGCAAACTGCCTTACCACTATCCGGCTTTTGACCAGATCAAGAATGAGCACTACGCACCAGCTTTCACAGAAGGCATGCGCCAGCACGCAGCCGAGATCAAACTAATTGCCAACAATAGCGCCACGCCCACGTTTGACAATACCGTGATTGCCATGGAACGTGCAGGCCAGATGCTGAACCGTGTTTCTACCGTGTTTTTCAGCCTGACCGGTGCAAATACCAATCCCACGCTGGAAGCCCTGTCGCGTGACCTGGCCCCCAAGCTGGCAGCCCATCAGGACCAGATTTTTTTGAATGCCAGCCTGTTCCAGCGCATCAGCAAATTATATGAAGCACGTCAGGCCTTGAAGCTGGATGCAGAATCCACACGCTTGCTGGAACGCTATTACACAGATTTTGTGCGCGCCGGTGCCAAGCTGGGTGACAAGGACAAACAAAAACTCAAGAGCCTGAATGCGCAACTGGCCAGCTTGTCCACCAAGTTCAGTCAGAACGTATTGAAAGAAACCAATGCATCAGCCATCATCGTCGACAGCAAGGCAGAACTGCAAGGTTTGTCTGAAGAAGAAATCGCCAGCGCGGCTGAAGCAGCCAAGACGCGTGGCCTGAAAGATAAATTCGTGATACCGCTCATGAATACCACAGGCCAGCCTTTTGAAGCCAGTCTGGCTAACCGCGCCCTGCGCCAGCGCCTGCATGAAGCATCGGTCAACCGTGGCAGCCACGGCGGTGAATTTGATAACCGCCAGGTCGCCATCGACCTGGCGCGCCTGCGTGCTGAACGCGCCACCCTGCTGGGTTATGCCAACCATGCCGCCTATGGCCTGGAAGATGAAACCGCCAAGACCACCACCGCAGTCAACAAGATGCTGAGCGAGCTGGCACCGGCAGCAGTGAATAACGCCAGAGCAGAAGGCGCAGAGCTGCAAAAAATCATTGATGCACAGCAAGGCAATTTCAAGCTGGCAGCATGGGACTGGGCGTTTTATACCGAGCAATTACGCAAGGCAAAATACAGCTTTGACGACAGCCAGTTGCGCCCTTATTTTGAATTGAAGAATGTGCTGGAAAACGGTGTTTTTTTTGCTGCCACCAAACTGTATGGCATCACTTTCAAGGAACGCACTGACTTGCCGGTCTACCACCCCAGCGTCAAGGTCTATGAAATATTTGATGCCGATGGCAAGAGCATGGCCTTGTTCATCGCTGACATGTATGCACGCGATACCAAGCGCGGTGGTGCCTGGATGAATGCTTATGTAGAACAGTCCACACTGTTTGGCACCAAGCCTGTAATTGCCAACCACCTCAATATCCCGCAACCGCCAGCAGGCCAGCCTACCTTGCTGACTTTTGATGAAGTGCGCACGGCTTTCCATGAATTTGGCCATGCCCTGCACGGCCTGTTCTCGAATGTGAAATACCCACGTTTTTCTGGCACCAATGTCCCACGTGACTTTGTTGAATATCCATCGCAGGTGAACGAGATGTGGGCGACCTGGCCTGAGGTGTTGAAGAACTACGCCAGACATTATCAGAATAGCGAAGTGATACCGCAAAGCCTGGTCGACAAGATCACGGCCGCCAATAAATTCAATCAGGGTTTTGCGACGACAGAATACCTGGCTGCATCCCTGTTGGACCAGCGCTGGCATCAACTGACACCTGCGCAAATACCAAAAGATGCACTGGTCTTTGAGGCAGACGCCTTGAAACAGGCTGGTGTGGACTTTGCGCCAGTGCCGCCACGTTACCGCAGCACGTATTTCTCTCACATCTTTGGCGGTGGCTATTCAGCCGGTTACTACGCTTATCTGTGGAGTGAAGTGCTGGATGCCGAGAGCGTCGAATGGTTCAAGGAAAACGGTGGTCTGAACCGCAAGAATGGTGACTGGTTCCGTCAGCAATTATTGTCCAAGGGTGGCAGCATGGACCCGCTGGAATCTTTCCGTAATTTCCGCGGACGCGAGCCTAAGATAGAACCTTTGTTGATACGACGTGGCTTGCAAAAGCAATAAGCCTGATTGATCAGCAAATTCAGCAAACTGAGCTGCACTGTTCAGTTTGCTAATTGGCAGTGACAAAAAAACAGGGGACATGAAGTCCCCTGTTTTCATTAGTACCTGATATCTCAGCTGCGGTTACTCAAGCTTCCAGACAAAATCCACTTTTGCCCATAATTGATCAGGCTTGCCATCCTTGGTGCCTGGCTTGAATTTGCATTGGCTCAGGGCTGTCAGCGCAGCCTTGTCGAGACTCTTGGAACCGCTGGATTTCTCGACTTTGGAATCAACTACCTTGCCATCTGCACCAACCAGAAAGCCCATGGAGACTGTGCCTGTTTCTTCATTCATCAGGGCAGCTTTTGGATACTTTGGTGGTTCACAGGATTTACTGTCCATGACAGGTGGAGTTTCCGCCGCCATGACCGAGGCGCTGACTGCCAGCAACAGGGATGAAATGAGAATAGATATTTGAGGTTTCATAGAGATTTTCTTATGCATTTTTATTCAGTATAAAAAATTTCCAACAGATTTCAAGGCCAGACACTATTCGCAACAATTGGCGTCTTAGTGTCTGTCTTCACTTCATAGATCAATATTGAAGTGCTGGCATTTCACTGCCTGGATCAGAACTCTTCCCACTCATCTTTACTGTTCACAGCAGCAGCTTTTTTCGGTGCGGCTTTTGCTGCGGGCAGGGATTTTACCGTGCTTCTGGCTTTAGGCTTGATGGCCACTGGCTCGACACGGCGAGCTGAGACTTGTGGAGCTGGTGCAGACATTTGCTGCACACGTTCGCCTGCATGCAATTTGAAAATGCTGACCACTTTCGCCAGCTCGGAAGCCTGGTCTTGTAAGCTTTGCGCAGCAGCAGCAGCCTCTTCCACCAGGGCGGCATTTTGCTGGGTCATGCTATCCATTTCTATGATGGCATGATTGACATGTTCAATACCGACGCTTTGTTCCTGGCTGGCGGCACTGATTTCTGCAATGATGTCGGTCACATGTTTGACGCTTGATACTACCTGATCTATTGTGACACCGGCCTGACCAACCAGCTTGGTACCAATTTCAACTTTCTCTACCGAAGTACCAATCAGGGTTTTGATTTCTTTGGCGGCAGCAGCGCTACGTTGTGCCAGGTTGCGCACTTCAGCCGCAACCACGGCAAAGCCACGGCCCTGTTCACCGGCACGGGCAGCTTCTACCGCAGCATTCAGGGCCAGGATATTGGTCTGGAAGGCAATGCCATCAATAACGCTGATGATATCGACAATTTTCTTGGAAGACTCATTGATGGAACCCATGGTATCAACCACCTGGGCCACTACCACGCCACCCTGACGTGCGACTTCAGATGCCGATGCTGCCAGTTGGTTGGCTTCGCGGGCATTGTCAGCATTTTGTTTGACCGTGGTCGTCAGTTCTTTCATCGACGATGTGGTTTTTTCCAGCGAGCTGGCTTGTTGCTCAGTGCGGGAAGACAAGTCCAGGTTACCTGAGGCGATTTCACTGGAAGCGGTGGCGATGGTGTCAGTACCATTGCGTACTTGCGCGACGATGTTCACCAGGCTGTCGCGCATGTTTTTCATTTCAAACAGCAAGCTGTCATTGTCACCATGCGTCAGATCGATAGGCGCCGTCAGTTCGCCTGCAGCGATTTGTCCTGCAATGCGTGCCGCATAGCCAGGTTCACCACCAAGCTGCTTCAACAGGCTGCGGCTGATCGCGAAAGCGGCAAATATACCTGCCGCGAGTGCCAGGCCACCCAGTGCCAGCATCAGGGTAGTCGCGGCCTTGAAAGCGGAGCTGGCTTCTTCTGCTGTCTGGGTATTGAGCTTGTCTTCCAGCGTAACCAGTTCATCCAGGGTATCAAGCCATTTTTTCTGTACCGGGCGGAGTTTCTTGATCAGGGTGATCGTGGCTGCTTCGGCATTATTGGCCAGGCCCAGTTCCTGGGCTTTTGCTGGCAGGGATGCTGCTGCAGTTTCAGCTTCCTTCAATTTACCCAGCAAGCTTTTTTTCTCACCGCTGTTTGCACCTTCTTCTGCCGCCAGCTTGCTCAGCTTTTCATCGGCAGCAGCATATTGCTTGTTTTGCTCGGCGATTTTTTTCAGCTCTGGCTCCATGTCTGCCGCATCATTCAACAGAGTCAGGTTGCGCAGCGACACCATGCGGTCATACACGATGGCACGCATATCCAGTGCCAGACGCGTCTCGGCATTGCTGACATTAACTATCTTTTCCAGCCTGCCCTGGATTTGCGCCATTCTCGATATACCGACAACGGTTACCGCAATTAAAAACGTTAAAACCAGAGCAAAGCCCAGCCCCAGACGTTTACTTACTGTCATTTTTGATAAATTCATTTGCTTGACTGGTGTGAAAAATGGTTGAGGAAGGTGAGAATTAATATCTTAAGAAATACTACTCTGATTGCTTGCTCCAACACACATAATTGCCGCCAGGACACTTTTTTTTACAAATGCAAAATAACTGGCATTTATTGGAAAAAAGCTGCTCAATCAAGGGAAAAGCAAACGATAAAGTTAGAAATATACTCGAATTTTTCTCAGTAGCAAGGGCTTTTTACTGGTATGCCCGCCCCTTGAAAGTGAGGTGGGAAAGAAATTATTTGCATTTATGCAGGCCTGCAGATTTGCTTATTTTTTGCGCAGAAAACTATACTTGCCTAGCTTGGCAGCTGACTAAATTTTGTTCACATTTTTCTCAATTTCCCCATGGCAAGATCGTTTTATTGGCAAATGACTCTCTTGCCAAAATAGCCAGTGGTCTTATGAGAGGGGCAAGAAAAAATATTTTCAAAATTGTTTGGTGATTTGAAAAAAAATGAAAAAAACCCGGACATGTCCGGGTTTTTTTGTCTGTTTATATAAGTATGAACAAATTGATCAATATTTATAGGCAGCTGTGACGTAGAAAGTACGGCCCAGAGGATCGGTGTAACGACCATCGTAACCAACTTGATTACCACCACCAGTATTACGGATAGTGAATGGTGGATCTACATTGAACAGATTACGGATACCGCCAGTAATTGTCAGGTTCTTGATAGGTTTGGCTTGCAATTGATAATCAAACGTCATGTAGTTGCTGACATCACGTGTCATATCTACCAGACCACCAACAGAACCATCAGCATTCACGGCACGGACATAGCCATCATCTGCTTTAGCGACTTTATCGTGGTAACCGGAACGATAGTTCATAGTCAGGCTATGAGTATATTGATCGGATACTTTCAAGGAAGTCACAAGCCTGGAAATAATGCGGAAAGTCACATCATCATAAGAGTCGAAGCGACCGATACTGCTTTCCTTGGCGGCACCGGGTACATCTTTTTCTGCAGTCAGCATGTAAGTACCCGACCAGTTCATACTCAGCTTACCGATAGGCAAAGCTGTTTTGAACGTTGCATCCCAGTCCAGACCAGAGTAACGTGAGCTGGCCAGATTCACAGGGCTACGATTGGCGACCAGAACTTTGGATTTCTGGATAGGATCATAGTACAGAGAGATGTATTGTTCAGCCAGTGCTGGTGTTGTGAAAACCAGATCCTGAGACAATTTCTGGATTTGGTTTTTCAGTTTGACATCCCACCAGTCCAGACCCAGGGACAAGCTGCTGACTGGCTCGAAACGGAAGCCGAATGCTGCCTGTTTGGATTCTTCTGCTTTCAGTGCATCTGAACCTGTGCTTGGATTACCTTTTTTCAGCAGGCCATATTCAGCAGTGCCACGGCAATATGCGAAACGTGGATCTGTAGGCTTGGTGATAGGGCAAGGGAAGAAGTTGGAAGAACCATCATTCTTCAACGGATCAGAAATATCATTCAGTGTCGGTGCCTTGAAGCCTGTGCCATAAGAGCCGCGCAGCATCAGGTTTTGCAAAGGCTGATAACGTGCAGACAATTTATAAGTTGCCTTGGACACGGAAATACCTTGCGTACCAGGCTGAGAAGCATTGCCATTGACGTCATAGCTGACATTGTCTTTCTTGACTGCGTCATAGCTGTCATAACGAACGGCTGCTGTGAGATCCAGGTTCTTGATGACAGGCATCAGCAATTCGCCGAAAGTACCCCAGCTCTTGCGGGAAGCAACCAGACCCTGAGAACCAGTACCACCACCGATGATGACATCTGTCCATGCTGGATGCTGAGGGCCAGGACCTTGTGACAGTTCGCTAGGCGCGTCGTTGAAAGACTGCTTGGTCATATCTGCACCCAAGCCCAGTTGCGCTTTGCCGCCACTCATGTCAAACAATTCTTTGGAAGCATGCGCGCTCAGTACGTCAATCTTGGATTTGGTAATGCCGAGGTTTTCTTTCAATACCGCAGGTGCCAGGATGGAAGCTGCATTCTGGTTGACGATATAAGGATTGTAAGCACCGGACTTAACCAAAGCATCGAAACGGTTGGCGCTCATGTAACCGGAAACAGCATCATCTTTCTCAGTGTTTTCGGAATGCGTATAGCTGGCACCCAGATCCCAGCCGAGGTAGTTGCTGTCTATACCCAGCACCAGATGACGGGCTTCAGTTTGATAATCATCAGCGCGGCCGCCTGCATCATTGGCACGATAGTAGAAGAATGCATCAGTCACATCATTAGGATTAATGCCTTGTCCTGCCAGCAGCGGAACTACTGATTTGTTGTAGGCACCGATGTAATTCGGGTTGATGACTTTTTGGCCGGTGACAGGATCTGTACTGAAAGTTGTCAGAGGCTGGGCTGGTGCAGCATAACGTGCCTTGTTGGAGAAATTGGACATGACCAGTTCACCAAACAATGTGGTGTCCTTGCCCAGTTTCAAATTGCCGGAAGCAAAGAAGCTGTCGCGTTTCAGTTCTGGCAGCAATTGCACGGTAGACGCATAGTCATAGCGGCAGACGCCACCACGCGCAAACGTATTAGGGCCATTACATTTGTTGGTATTCACCAGGTCTGGAGAGAAAGTCGCGTTATTGCCCAGGGAATCATAGATGTCGGCATTGGCTGGTGTCGAGTTGATACTGGTTTGCCAGGTAGCGTAATGCTTGCCATCTTTCATGAATCTCGCTACGCCAGATTTGGAAAAATCACGTTGCGTTGCTTCCAGCGCTTTTTGCTCATCATGGCTATAGGCAAACAAGACATTGAAACCATCTTTGTCAGGATCACCAAAACCTTTGGAGATAGAGAAGTTGCCGCTGCGACCACCTTTTTGTTGCGGGCTGGTCAGGGTTGCTTCTACGTTCAGGTCGGTCTGATTTTTTTTCAGGATGAAGTTGATAACACCGGCAATCGCGTCTGAACCATACAGGGTGGATGCACCGTCGGTCAGAATCTCTACGCGTTCAACTGCAGATAAAGGAATGCTGCCCAGATTCACCGCACTGCCTGTGCCATATGGTGCCATGCGGCGACCATTTAACAGCACCAGGGTGTAGTCAGTACCAATAGCGTGGATAGAGGCAGACTGGCGACCAGCGCCACCACCGTTGACCGACGCAGATGCGGTAATGAAGCCTTGCATGGCTGGTAAAGCAGCGACCAGGTCAGCCACGTTATTGACGCCACTTTGTTCTATGTCTTTACGGCTCAGGGTTTGCACAGGCAATGCGCCTTCTTGTGCTATCCGTTTGATCGAGGAACCGGTAATTTCCACTTTTTGCACTGCGTCTTGCGACATCGCTGGCTGTGCCAGCAAACTTGCGCCGACCGCAAAACCACCCAAACACATCAGGCGTACTGATCGGGCCAACATTTTTTCTACCATGACTAAACCCCCAAAAATGGAACTGATGAGCGATGCTACCTGGGCAAGATCCTGATATTTCATCAGAACCCCCTATTTGCCTCGGTAGCAAAATTTTTCTGTTGGGTTTTTTTTACAGAAACTGCAAAAAGAGTAGGTATCAGTGCTTTTTTTGTAGATCGACTTGATACTTCTTTTTTGCTTTTTTTATTCCGTAAAAAAATCTCCTTATTTATGGAACCATTTGAAAACTTAGGTGTCAAGCTTCACAAATTTATTTCTAGACTTGCATTTGGCATAAGAAGAAGCGGATCAACTTTAATGATTCGAAATGTTAAACAAGGCAAGAAGATGTGTTGTTAAATTACGTCGCACCAAAACATTTATATTTAATTTAGCTATTTTTTTCCGCTCAGAATTATCAAGTCCTCGAAAGTTAATTTTCAGTATAAAAATTGGATGACTTTTTTCTTTGCACAATTTTGGGGATGCCTTGCCAGCTTTTTTCCCATGTCTGAACCATGGATAAAGTGCTTAGCAGTTCACCAAGAAAAATAATGGGCAAATTTCATTTCCCGGCAGCACTAAAGATTGGTATGTACAACTTTTGTAGCTGTCTCTTAAGAACAACAATTCCGGATATCAGCAGTCATTGATTATTTGCATTAATGACACTTTTTGTGATGCTGCTGGCACACAAGAAAACTGCAATTCCTGCCCAGATTTGACTTGGCAAAGCCCGTGCCCCATATAGGATAAGTCCAATATCTGCCAGTGTTTTAAGCATAGACCTTGTCGTCAGGTGCAGCACGTGGCTATCTCTGCCGCTCCAGGGAAAACTCACGTGGCAGTGCCAGAAGCCAGTGTGTGGCAGCAAACCTGCGTCACATCTGCTGGGCTTAGCCGCCTGCGCTATCCAGCCCCTTACTCCCAGCATCTCGCAAAAACTTGCGCTGTATGGTTTCCATGGTCCTGAAAATGAAAGAACCCCGCAAGCAAGCTTGCGGGGTTCTTATTCAGCACTGCAGGCAGTGCCATGAACGGGACTACAAATCCGCCATCGGCACTACTTAAACATAGGCTGCTACAACATTAGAATGTGTAACGAGCACCGATGTTCCAGTAACGGCCAACTGCGCCGGACTGATGCAGGGATGGGTTGTAGTTGATACGGCCATAAGTCTGGACGTCCAACGGTGCCATCTTGTCGAACAAGTTAGTGATGGATGCTGTGAATTCCAGGTTTTTGGAATACTTCCATTTACCGAACACATCAACTGTCGTGAATGCAGCAATACGGCAACCCAGGTAAGGGTTGTGGTTTGCGTCAGTATCGATACAGTCGCCACCGATTTCATTGGTGTCGCTGATGCTCGATACGTGGTTCACGTTACCAGACACTGTCCAAGGACCACGGTCCCAGCCCAGGCTGAAGCTGACTTTAGTGCGTGGTGTACCGCCGTTACCTGACAGGTTGATGTCACCGTGAGTGCCAGCAAATTCATGCGTAGTACCATCAGCATCGGTACGCTTGAATTCATGCATGTAAGTGACAACCAGGCCTGCATTCAACTTGCCGTTAGCGCCCAGGTCAAACTTGCTGCGCATATCCAGATCCAGACCGGATGTTTGTGTCTTACCAGCATTCAGGTAAGGCGCTTTCACCATCAGGATAGGACCAGCCAGGCCAGGGAAGTTGGTAGTTGCTTCGCCACGAACGATTTGTGCGTCTGGGTAACCAGCTGGATTGGTAACAATCGCGCTAGGATCAGAGCCACCGATTTCGCCGTCACGGACAATTTTCCACCAGTCCAGGGAGATACTGAAGTTCTTGACTGGTTCTACAACGAAGCCAAGGCTATAGCTCTTGGATGTTTCTGGCTTGATGTTTTTGTTACCAACAGTGATCGCACCAACTTGTTGTGAAGAGCAGTCGATAGGCAGTTTGGTCACTGCGCAACGTACTGGATCACTAGGAATGTTGGTAAATGCAGCTACAGCACTATCACCATTCTCTGCCGCGCTAGGAGCACGGAAACCTTCAGCATAAGTACCACGGAATGCGACGGTATTGGTCGGAGTGAACTTGAAGCCTGCTTTTGGTGTTGTGGAACGACCATAGTCAGAGTATTTATCTGTACGGGCAGCCAACTGGAATTCCAGGGATTTCAAGACAGGAATTGCCATCTCTGTGTACAGCGCAGTCACATTGCGGGAACCCTTGGAAGCGGAGTAACCCAGACCAGCGATATCATTGATATTTGTGTATGGCGTAGGATCGCTGTTGGTTTCTTCTTTGCGATATTCTGCACCAACCGCAATACCCAAAGCGCCGCCTGGCAATTGCGCCAGTTCACGAGTTGCTTTGAAGTCTACCGATGTGCTCTTCGTCACGCCGGAGTTTTGCAGTGTTGGAGAAACCAGCGCCAATACTGCAGGAGTATTTACACGGCCTTGACCAATACGGAAAGTACCATTTGCTACTGCTGCTTTCAGAGCAGACTGACGGTAGTAACCGTTTTGTGTCTTGTCTGTTTTGCTTTCAGCATACAGGAAACCTGCGTCGTAATCCCATTCAGCAACTGTGCCTTTTACACCAGCCAGGAAACGGGTAACTGTAGTTTCCAGGTCAGCAGTACGTGGACGTGCTGCATCTACCCAGCGTGGACGTGCGCGATTGTCAGCAAAAGGATTGTCTGGATGGCCGATAGGCAACAACAACTGGTCAGGACCAGTATTGGTGTTGTTAACGCGGGCATTCACCAGATCAAAGCCAGCGCCGGTCAGACCGGATGGTGTTGTCTGTGTTTTTGCCTTGCTATTGAACAAGCCCAATTCTGTGTATGCTGTAGTTTTGTCATTGATGGCAAAAGTACCGCGCGCATACAGATTCAGGTTTTCTGTTTCAGGCTGAATAGTTTGGTACTGCACTGGGTCCCACAAGCAACCGCCCAGGGCGTTGTCGAGTGATGTGCCGCCAACTGGATCCAGATTTGCAGCAGAGCAAGTACCTGGCAACTGTTTGACATTCCCTGCAACGCCAGCAATCGCGCCACCAGCAGCATTCACTGGACGAACTGTGCCCAGGAAGTTGGAGCCGCCACCGTTACCAGAAGTAATTTGACCAGCACGTTGGTCGCGACCACCCCAAGGGCGTGCATCGGCCTGGCCGATATAGTCGCTACGGTCTTTTTGCCAGATTCTTTCTTGTTTCTTGGCATCAATCGTCATGAAGACATTGTATTTGTCTTGTTGCAGATTACCAAAACCAACAGCTGCGGAAGCGCTCATTACACGACCATCGCCACGGGAGGATTGACCGATATTGGCGGATACAGATTGGCCAATGTAGTTTTGGCGCAGGATAACGTTAACCACGCCTGCAATAGCGTCGGAACCATAAATGGCGGAAGCGCCGTCTTTCAGAATTTCGATGCGATCAACTGCATCCAGAGGGATGGAGTTCAAATCGACGAAGCTACGTTGACCGTCATCACCAAAGCCATAAGGCGCAGTGCGGCGACCATTGATCAGCACCAGTGTGGAGCTGACGCTCAAGCCACGCAGGGAAACGCCGGAAGCACTACCGGCAAAGCCGTTAGTGAAAGAACCACTGATACTGCCGTTGTTATCTGCAGAGATACTGCGGACTACGTCAGCGATGGAAGTTTTGCCGGTTTGCTCGATGTCTTTACGGCTCAGAATCTGGGTCGTTGCAACACCTTCAGTTTCAGTACGTTTAATACTGGAACCAGTAATTTCAACTTTTTGTACAGCTTCTTGCGCGAAGCCTGGCTGGGCCAGCATACCCATGCTCAACAGCAAACCACTAGAACAGATCAATCGTACCGATCTGGATATCGTTTTTTCTCTTATCATTATTGCGCTCCGTTATATATGTGTTCCTAACAACTTTTGTGACAACTTAACAAAATTTGTTGATTTGCAAAACCGCCAAATAAAAATGGAAATTTTTTTCGACGTGAGGAAAATTTTGAGAAATTTCTTTCAAAAAATTTGCCTCAGCATGAGAACATTTAAGCGTTTCCATTGTCAATATTGATAGAATGCAAGCGGCAGAAAAACAACAGTTGCCTATGACAATGCGATATATACACAGAGGGCCGTGAGGCTTGGACTATTAATTGCCAGTGAAGTTTCAAAATCGGGGCAAATATTTTTTGAGCGGGGTTTAAGCTTCAAATACTTTCCACAAAATTAATATTTGGTATTGCGCCATTTTTTGCTCTACATATATCTATACTAAGATTAAGACTAAGAGTATTGCACCAAAAAAGAGCGGGGAATAAAGCATATCAAAGCAAGACTTCAATAAGCCACTGAGAAATGTTGCCCCAAGGCAGTTAATTCCGGCCATAAAAAACAAAAAACCCCGGAAAACCGGGGTTTTTTGTTGAGCCTGCTGGCACAGTTATTTTGCAGATGCTTCAGCAGAAGCTGCTGCCGCTGGTGCCTTGACTTCAGGCTCCTTGAACTTGGCACCACCGGCATTAGCCAGGTGCACAACAGCACGCGCTACTTCAATATCATCCAGATCAGGGTTGCCGCCTTTGGCTGGCATGGCACGCAGACCGCCGATGGCATTGGCAACTACCTTGTCATAGCCTTGAGCAATACGTGGGCCCCAGGCAGCAGCATCACCCAGTTTTGGCGCACCAGCAGCACCGCTATCGTGGCAGGCTGCACAGATGGTTTTATAGACTGTTTCGCCAGATTGCAAAGTCTTGGGGCCGTTGGCATCCTTGAAATTGAAACCCTGGTCAGCTACCGGGCTGATGCGGTTGGCAATTGCTTCTGGCGTCAGCGCAGAAGAACCCGCGCCCACTTTTTTGTCATTCGATACAAACTGTACCAGCAAGACAATGGCGATAATAGGGACCAGGAATCCGGCAAGAACTGCAACGATAAGTTGCTTAGGGGTCTTGATCGCTGATTCGTGTTCGTCGTGCGCGTCGCTCATGGTTTCCTCAATGCAAATAAATTAGGTACAGAATCTTCAGTCCAGGCAGCCAGGCAACTTTAACGGCAAGTGCCAAAGCTTGGGATTATAGAGCGAAAGCGCCGTGTTTGGAATGAAAAGCAAGCTAAGCTGCCCAAGAATCAGGAAAATCTCGCTGCTTTAGCGACAAATTACCCGCTTTGATGCGCAAGGCCAGCCTTAAATTGGGGTAGAATGTTGCCCTTGCATTACTTATGTCTCACTTGTGCACATCCTTGCATAAGCCACGCGCCAGTAGCTCAGTTGGATAGAGTACAGCCCTCCGAAGGCTGGGGTCGCACGTTCGATTCGTGTCTGGCGCGCCAAGTTCTTTCCCCTCCCCCGACTCTCCCAATCCTCCCAGACTTATTCTGCATTAGCATATTTATTTCCACTAGTTGCTTTCTTTATTGTGTTTGTACTAAGCTAGGCCGCTTTACATTTGAACCAGATCTGTGCTTTGCTGGTCTGAGGCATGGCTGCATTCGCAATTGTCTGCCGCACTGCCATTCCCTGTCTTGTACACACTACTTACACACCACTTAGTTACTTAGTATTTATTACCTACATAAAGGTCGCTACATGAAATCATCGCGCATGCAACTCAGCAGCCTGAGTCTGTCCCTGGCATTGGCTTTTACCACGCTGGTCCATATCCCGCCTGCCATCGCAGCGGAAAACGTAGCGACTGCCAAAACCGCCCTGCCTGCAGGCGTGCAGTTTGTGCGTCAGGTGGAAGGGATAGATGAGTATCAACTGGCGAATGGCATGCGCGTTTTGCTGGTACGCGATGCCAGCAAGCCAACGACAACGGTTAACATTACTTACCGCGTAGGTTCACGTCATGAAAACTATGGCGAAACAGGCATGGCGCATTTGCTGGAACATCTGATGTTCAAGGGTAGCAAGGCCCATCCACGCCTGTGGGAAGAAATGTCACAACGTGGCGTGCAATTCAATGGCACGACCTGGCTGGACCGTACCAATTACTATGAAACCTTTGCCGCCAAGCCAGAGACCCTGGACTGGGCCATCAGCATGGAAGCAGACCGCATGGTCAATTCGCGCATCTCAGGCGAAGACTTGAAGACAGAATTCTCGGTCGTGCGCAATGAGATGGAAAAAAATGAGAATTCCGGCATCGCTATTCTCATGCAGCGCATCATGTCAGCCGCCCATCAATGGCATAACTATGGCAAGGACACCATAGGCGCACGTACTGACGTGGAAAACGTCAATATCCCGCACCTGCAGGCTTTCTGGCGCAAATATTACCAGCCTGACAATGCCACCCTGATCGTGGCAGGTGCCTTTGATGCCAAACAGGCTTTGCAATTGATCGCAACGAAGTTCGGCAAAATACCCAAGCCCAAGCGCACACTGGAAACCACCTATACCCTGGACCCAGTGCAAGATGGCGAGCGCGATGTCATCGTCCGTCGCGTCGGTGATTCACAAGCCGTAGCGGCCCTGTACCATACCGTGCCTGCTGCCCACCCTGATTATGCCGCGACCGAGGCGCTGGCCCTGATCCTGGGTGACACGCCTAATGGTCGTCTGTACAAGGCGCTGGTCGAAACCAAGAAAACTGCCGACGTCTTCCCGTGGGCGGCAAATCTGGAAGAGCCTGGCTTTTTGATGCTGGGCGCGAACTTGCGCACTGAACAAAACTTGCCGGAAGCCAAAAAAATCTTGCTGGAAACCATAGAAGGTTTTGACAAGGCTCCCGTTACCGAAGCGGAACTGACACGTGCCAAGGCCAAGCTGGATTCAGACATAGCCCAGATTTTCAATGACCCGGAAAAATTTGCCGTAGCCCTTTCTGAAAGCATAGCCTCAGGCGACTGGCGTTTATTCTTCCTGTTCCGTGACCGCGTCAAGGCGCTCAAAGTCGACGATGTACAAAGAGTCGCCACCACCTGGCTGAAATCCAGTAACCGCACCTCGGGCAGCTTTATCCCGACTGAAAAACCTGACCGCACACCAGCTCCGGCCAAGGTGGCAGTGGATGAGCAAATCAAACAATTCAAACCTGGTGTGGCCATCGCCCAGGCAGAAAACTTTGTCGCCTCGGCTGACAATATCGACAAACGTACCATCACAGGCGCACTCAGCAATGGCATGCAGTATGCCTTGCTGCCGAAAACTACCCGCGGCAATACCGTTGTGCTGTCGATGATGCTGAATTTTGGTGATGAAAACAGCCTGAAAGGCAAGGCCGGTGCTGCGGAGCTGGCTGCTGCCATGCTCAACCGTGGTACAGAAAAACTCAGCCGCCAGCAATTCACTGAAGAACTGGACAAGCTCAAGACCAAGTTGCAAATCAGTGGTTCGGTTAGTATTGCCAACGTGCAGGTGGAAACCATACGTGACAACTTGCCCCGGGTACTGGAATTATTGCGTGATGCCCTGCGCCAGCCCGCCTTCAATGAAGCCGAGTTCACACAATTGCTGAATTCCCAGCTCGCGCAACTGGAAGAGTCACGCAAGGAACCGCAAGCTGTCGCCGTCGATGCAGGCAGGAAAGCACAAAATACTTATCCCGCAGATGACCCACGCTACTATCGCAGCATAGATGAGCAAATCGCTTACCTGAAAACAGCCAAACTGGCTGACGCCAAGGCATTCTGGAAACAGTTTTATGGTGCCAATCATGCAAAACAGGCACAAATTGCTGTCGTCGGTGAATTTGACGCCAACAGCTTGAAAGCAGAATTGCAAAAG
Organism: Undibacterium pigrum; assembly: GCF_003201815.1. GTDB lineage: Bacteria > Pseudomonadota > Gammaproteobacteria > Burkholderiales > Burkholderiaceae_D > Undibacterium > Undibacterium pigrum. The sequence goes on along the minus strand of NZ_QJKB01000002.1, from coordinate 340,645 downwards.
GCTTTTGGTGACTGGAACACACAGCAAAAATTCACCCGCATCAGCAAGCCTTACCTGGCAACCAAGGCGGATAACAAACAAATCGTCACGCCTGACAAGGCCAATGCCTTCTTCTTTGCGACCATGCTGGTACCTGTTGGCACCAAACATCCTGATTATCCGGCGCTGGTAATGGGCAACTACCTGTTAGGTGGCAGTGCCAATTCACGCATACTGAACCGCATACGTCAAAAAGATGGCGTCAGTTATGGTGGTGGCTCCAGCTTTAATGGGTCATCGGTAGAAGAAGTTGGGGCCTTCAATGCCGGCGCCATTTATGCACCGCAAAACCGTGCCAAACTGGAAACCGGCATACGCGAAGAAATCGCCCGCGTACAGACAGAAGGCTTTACAGCCGCAGAACTGGAAGATGGCAAGAAGAGCCTGATCCAGCAATATCAACTGGAACGCAGCCAGGATGCTGCACTGGCCAATAGCCTGGTCAACAATCTGTACCTTGGCCGCAATATGCAATTCCAGGCTGATATAGAGAAAAAGATACAGGCACTGACTTTGGCGCAAGTCAAAGAAGCCATGGCCAAACATCTGGGATATGAAAAAACCTTGCGCGTGTTTGCAGGCGATTTCAAATAAGCTTTGCTGTCACTAAGGGGCTTGCACACTCTGTTGTGCAAGCCTTTTTTATTGTTGCTTTATTTTTCTTTTGATTGCCCTCCATGCTCAACAATAAAACCGAAGCCTATCAGTTGCTGTCACGTCTAGGTGCTTCAGAGCGCCTGCTGACCCATGTCAAACTGGTTGGTGAAGCAGCAGAAATACTGATTTCAAGCTTTGAAGAACTGGACCTGCAGTTCGATGCAAATCTGATACGCCTGGGTGTTGCCGTGCATGATGCAGGCAAGATATTGCACCCAGATGAGCTGGATGGCCCGGGTTCCCTGCATGAACCTGCCGGTGAAAAAATGCTGCTGGAACAGGGTGTGCAAACCGCTGTAGCCCGCTGCTGCGTCACGCATGCACAGTGGCAGCATGGCGACCTGAGCCTGGAAGAATTCACTGTCGCTGCAGCTGACAAGTTATGGAAGGGCAAACGTGAAGCAGAGCTGGAACTCAAACTCATCCAAGCCATCGCCATACAAAAACAAGTCGATCACTGGGATATATTCACCAGCCTGGATGATGTATTTGAGACCATCGCTACAGATGGCAGTGCAAGATTACAACGCAGCAGGCTAATGACCCGCTCTTAACATCAGGGCCACAGACTTTACCTTAGTACCGCGTTTATCTCGTGGTGCTGCAACAAAACCAGCTTAATTCTACTATCGCATCGCATTGTGCTTCAGACATCATCAAACAGCATGCCCTGGCTGACCTGGCGCTCATTGATGACATCCGCTTCTCTCACCAGGGCACTGGCCCTGACACCCAACAGGCGAAAGCGGTTTTCCAGCGCCACGCGGCGCAGACATTCCCCAGCCGTCCTGCGTATGACGGCAGGGTCGGCAGTGGCGACAGGAATGGTGATGTCACGGGTAGAGATACGAAAATCCGTATAACGGATCTTGATACCCACGGTCTTGCAGCGGTAACCCTTTTTTGTTAAATCCCTCGCAAGGCGGGTGCAGAGATCAGTGAAAATCCCGGTTAACACTGCCCTGTCATGCACGGCATGCAAGTCGCGGTCAAAGGTGGTTTCCCGGCTGATGACCTTGGGTTCTGATTCAGTTGATATCTCCCTGTCATCAATACCGCGCGCCGCGTTATACAGCCAGCCAGCATAATTGCTGCCAAAGGTAGTTTGCAGCAAACCCAGGTCTGCACTGGCCAAATCCCCCACCGTATTAATGCCCAGGCTGGCCAGGCGTTCGGTTGATTTTGGCCCTATGCCATTCACTTTTTTTACCGGCAGCGGCCATATCCTGGTTGGCACGTCTTCCATATCCAGGATGGTCAGGCCATCAGGCTTATCCAGATCTGAGCCTATCTTTGCCAGCAGCTTGTTGGGGGCTACACAAATCGAGCAGGTCAGGCCAGTCGCTTCATACACCGCTTTTTTCAAACTGCTTGCCAGGGCGCGTGTTTCTTGGGGATGATCTGTCAGGTCAAGATAGATTTCATCTATCCCACGGTTTTCAATTTTGGGAGCTATCTTGCCGACGGCTTCCTTGAAAAGCCGCGAGTAGTTGCGATAGGAATCAAAATCAGTCGGCAGTAAAAAAACATCGGGAGCCAGCTTGGCTGCCTTCATGATGCCCATCGCAGAAAATATGCCCAGTGCCCGCGCAGCATAGGTCGACGTAGTCGCAACACCACGCCCAACATAGTCTTTGATGCGTGAAAATTCGTGCGTGCCATCGCCTTTGGGAATCGGTCGATGTGAAGAACCGCCACCTATCAGTACCGCCTGTCCTTTAAGCTCAGGATATTTCAATAACTCAACAGATGCATAAAAAGCATCCATGTCCAGATGAGCAATCCGACGTTGTTTATTATTCATAGCAATCAATCATCGCTTTGAAATAAGTCATTGGCGCAATAATGCCGCGCTGACCGGATTTGCCAGCTTTATTGTCAGCTTTATTGCACGCCTTAGCATCCCTGCGTATTTTTATCGCGGCACAGAAACAGTCGCTATTACTGTCGATCATCTTTTTCAAAAACTGTCCTGCAGGTTCACACGGAAATACACTATTTTATCCTGAATCCACAAAATAACTGAATATACATACAGCAAAATAAAATTTACGCACAACAAGGAATTACAGCCAGATGCTGTTTAAGCTAAGATAGACTGATCCTGCAGCTCTTGTTTTGTACCCTTGAATTTTCTGATGGAATGATGATGAAAAAACTGCTTTCCCTGATTTTCACACTCAGCCTGATATGCGCTATCAACCCGGCCAGCGCCAATCCACCACAGGTTTATGATGAAGCTGCCGATGCCAAAGCGGCTGTCAGCAAGGCGCTTGCAGAAGCCAAAAAAACGGATAAAAAAGTGCTGGTGATCTTTGGCGCAAACTGGTGCAAGGATTGTCTGGAACTTGATAAATCCATGCATGGCAAGAATGAGGCCCTGCTGGCCAGCAAGTTCATCACCGTCAAGGTCAATGTAGGCCAGTTCGATAAAAACAAGGAACTCGTCGATTTGTATGGCAGCCCGACCAAAAAAGGCATACCGGCAGCCGTCTTGCTACGCCCTGACAATACTGTCTTGTATGCCTCCAAAGGTGGCGAATTGTCGAATGCGCGCAAGATGAGTGAGCAAGGCGTCTATGATTTTTTTGACGAAATCACGGCGCTGTACCGCTAATCAGCAAAGATGAACTGGCATGTCTGAAGATCCTGCAATGTCAGCCAAGCTAACGCCGGAAGAAACCGAGCTGGAGGCATTGCAACGCAGTCACGCCTTATTGTCGAATTTTTCGCGTTGCCTGCCCGGTATGTTTTATCAATTCCGGCGCTATCCTGATGGGCGCTTTTGCCTGCCCTATGCCAGCGATGCTGTAGAAGCTTTCTTTGGCGTCAAGGCAGAGCAATTGCGTGAAGATGCCAGCTTCATGTTTGCCAAGGTCCATCCTGAAGACCTGCCACGCATGGTGGCTACAGTACGCAAATCCTTTGCCGAACTCAGCCCCTGGCACCAGGAATACCGCATCGTCTCTGCCAATAGCCCGGACCGCTGGGTCGTTGGTGATGCCACGCCCGAAGCCTTGCCGGATGGCAGCGTACTCTGGCACGGCTTCCTCAGTGACAATACCGAACGCAAACTGACTGAACAAAGATTGCAGGCCGCCGAGCGCCAGCGCCGCCTTGTCATGAAAGCCTCGAACCAGGGTTTGTATGACATAGACCTGCAAACTGGCGAAGGCAATTTCAGTGCCGAATATTTGCAGATGCTGGGTTGCGAACCTGGTGATTTTGCCCAACCCCAGCAATTCTGGGATTACTTCTGGGGTACGGCGGTACATCCTGATGATGTCGTTCATCTCAAACTCGCCTACAAAAGCCATGCCGCCACCCAGGGCAATACCGATTACCATGCCGAATTCCGGCAAAAAAACAAGGCAGGCGAGTGGCGCTGGATCATGTCGCTGGGCAGTATTGTCGAGTGGGATAGCAAGGGCAAGCCTTTGCGCATGGTAGGCACGCATATCGATATCACCGAACGCAAGCAAACCGAAGAAATGCTCAGACATAACCAGGAACTGCTGGAAGCCAACAAGAATCGCTATAAAGAGCTGGCCAGGGAACTGGAGATCCTGATCACCAATGCACCGGTGGGCATCATGTTCGTCAGCGATGGCATTATCGTCAGGGCCAACAAGGCGCTGGCAGAACTCTGCCGCTTCCCCGATGCCCAGGCCATGATAGGCGTAAAGACCACCTTCCTGTATCAGGGGCCGGAAGACTACAAAAATTTTAGCGACCAGGTCGTACCCGGTTTGCAGGCCGATGAACTGGTGGAACTGGAATGGAATTTACGCCGTTTCAATGGCGAACCCTTCACTGGCCGCGTAGCCGGACGTGCCTTGCCGACAGAAAGCTATGTCCGTGGTGCGGTCTGGATGATAGAAGATGTCACCGAACAAAGAATGACCCTGGATGCCTTGCGCACCAGCGAACAACGTCTGCAAAGGCTGATGAACTCCAGCCTGATCGGTATTATCCAGGGTAATGAATCCGGCCAGATACTGGATGTGAATGATGTGTTTACCCAGTTCAGCGGCTATAGCCGTGATTATCTGCTGACCCAGAACACTGCCTGGGAAACCCTGCTGTCGAATCAGGATTTAAAAATCTGCCAGCAAGCCTACAAGGAATTGATACAGACCGGCACCACCGCCCCTTTTGAAATCATGCTGCAACAGGGGGAAAATATTGGTGTGCCCATCCTGGTGGGCTTGAGTCATCTGGAAAATTCTGAACGTGACTGGGTTGCCTTTGCCATGGACATCAGCGACAGGCTACGCATGAACCGCCTGAAGACAGAATTTATTTCTGTCGTCAGCCATGAACTGCGCACACCTTTGACTTCGATACGTGGCTCGCTGAGCCTGCTGGAGTCTGGTGTCAGCGGCGTATTGCCAAGGCAGGCAGAGCACCTGATACGCATCGCTCACAATAACAGCAAGCGCCTGATCACTCTCGTCAACGATATTCTGGATATGGACAAGCTGGCCAGTGGCAAGATGCTTTTCAAATCAGAAGCCGTAGACCTGGTAGCCCTGGTCAAGGGTTCAATGGAATCGAATATGGCCTATGCCGCCTCGCTCAAGGTTGGCCTGCAACTGGAACATCATCCCAAGCAGGCCTGGATACTGGCAGACCATGACAGGCTCATGCAAGTCATGGCCAACCTGATTTCGAATGCGGCGAAATTTTCCAAAGAAGGTGAAGCGGTCATCCTGCGCATCATCAATACAGAATCACGCTACCGCGTTGAAGTCTGCGACCGCGGCGCAGGCATAGCACCAGAGTTCCAGGAACATTTGTTTGAACCTTTCACCCAGGCCGATGGCACCGATACCCGGCAAAAAGGCGGCACGGGCCTGGGCTTGTCGATCACCAAGGCCATGCTGGAAAAAATGCATGGGCAAATCGGTTTTTGCAGCGCGCCCGGCGAGGGCTCCACTTTCTGGTTTGAATTTGATGTCTATCGCTGAGTAGCACAAAACTGCAACCTGAATTCCGAAGGTGTCAAATTGACTGCCCGCTTGAATGCGCGGCGAAAACTGCGGCTGTCTGAGTATTGTAATTGTGCAGCGATATCGTCGAGGCTGACGCTGGTATGGCGCAAATAATGTTTGGCTTTTTCCATGCGCAGGCTTTCTGCGATCTGGAAGTAAGAACAGCCTTCACGTACCAGCAAGCGGTGCAGGGAGCGTTCACTGATGCCCAGTGCACTCGCCAGTTCAGGCACACTGCGGTAATCGCATTGCAAACTCACCAGCTTGTGCAAAAGGCTTTGCCTGCCAGTCAGACCGACTGCGGCCAGTTCTGCGTCGCAGCGCATTTTACTGTCTGCAGCAAGTTCTGGATCAGGATTGATCAAGAGGGTGGAAAGGGCGCTGTTATTGACGACAATGCGGCTGGTATCTGCGCCGTACACTACCGTGCAGCCAAAAAAATCTTCAGCAACAGAGCGACTGGCTTGCTGCTTGCCGCGCAACTCTACACCTTCGATTTTCAGGGCAGGGCCGCACAGGGCGCGACTGACATTGATGGCTGTTGCCAGATGATCGGTATCGAGAAAGTCCTGTAACTCGCTGTCATCAAACAGGGGGCGGGCTGTCAGCACCGATGTGCGCTCGCCTTGCTCCAGTTGTAATTGCACCATGGCACCAGCAATCAACTGGTATTCCAGGCCGAAATGCATGGCCTCTGCCAATGTGGCCTGGGCCAGCATGCCGCTCGCCATGGCTCCCAGTGCAGGCAGGGATTTGCGCGCACCCGACAATATCCCCAGATCTGCCCCGCCTTGATGACGTGCCCGCAACAAACTCTCTCGCGCTTGCGTATAGCTGATGCGTACGTCTGTAGCTACCTGTCCTTCTGCATCCAGACTCAGCGCCGGGAATATCTCTTGCAAACGCCATTCACGCTCACGACCTATCGCGAGCAGACCCGAAAACGGGTGAGCCGGAAATACTGCATCCTGTACTGAGAGCACTTTGTTGTTCATCTGCGTATTCGCTGCAAGCTGGCAGGATTTGTCCTTACTTTCTGGAGTCTGAAGATTTAATATCCTAAGCTACACCGGAACTCAGATTTCGGCAATATAGTGTGAAAACCAATAATATTAAGAGACAATATGACAACTACATCTCCTGACTACATCGTCGTCGGTGGCGGTTCCGGCGCTTGTGCCGTGGCTGGCCGCCTGACGGAAGACCCGAACCTGCATGTGACCATCCTGGAATCCGGTGGCAACGGCGACAGCTGGGTGGTCAATACCCCGGCGGGTGTGGTGGCGATGTTGCCGACCAAGTTGAATAACTGGGCTTTTGAAACCGTCCCGCAACCTGGCCTGAATGGCAGGCGCGGTTATCAACCTCGCGGCAAGATGCTGGGTGGTTCATCGGGCATCAATGCCATGGTGTATATCCGTGGCCACAAACAGGATTATGATCAGTGGGCGGCACTCGGTAACACGGGCTGGTCTTTTGATGAAGTCTTGCCCTACTTCAAAAAATCAGAAAACAACGAAACCCATGGCGGCCATTATCATGGCCAGTCTGGCCCTCTGCATGTCAGTGAATTGCGTAGTGACAATCCCTACCAGCAAATCTATCTGGAAGCAGCCCGTCAGGCTGGCTTCAATATCAATACTGACTTCAATGGCGAAGAGCAAGAAGGAGTGGGCATTTATCAGGTCACCCAGCACAATGGTGAACGCTGGACAGCGGCACGCGGCTACCTGCATCCGCACATGGGCAAGCGCAATAATCTGCAAGTGGAAACCGGTTGCCATGTGACGCGCATACTGTTTGAAGGCAAGCGCGCCATTGGTGTTGAATACCGTCAGGGCGGACAGCTCAAGACCTTGAAGGCTGGAAAGGAAGTCTTATTGGCAGCAGGTGCTTTCCAGACACCGCAATTGCTGATGCTGTCTGGCGTGGGTGATGGCAAGGCTTTGCAAGCCCTGGGAATACCAGTAGTACATGACTTACCCGGCGTGGGCCAGAATTTGCAGGATCATCCTGATTTTGTTTTCAAATACCGCGCCAAAAGCCTGGACTTGCTGGGCGTATCCGCTGGTGGCAGCCTGCGCATGGTGAGGGAATTCAGACGTTATCAAAAGCAAAGACGCGGCTTGCTGACCTCAAACGGTGCTGAAGGCGGTGGCTTTCTGAAGACTGATCCCGGCCTGACAGCACCTGACATACAACTGCATTTTGTACTGGCCATGCTGGATGACCATGCACGCAAGCTGCATCTGGGCCATGGTTATTCCTGCCATATGTGCCTGCTGCGCCCGAAGAGCATAGGTGAAGTGACGCTGGCCAGCAAAGACCCCATGGCGGCTCCCCTTATCAACCCGCGCTTCCTGGAGCACCCGGATGATATAGAAAGCATGGTCAAGGGTTTCAAACTGACGCGCAAACTCATGGATGCACCGGCGCTGGTAGCAGCCCGCACCAGTGACTTCCAGACAGCGAATGTACATAGCGATGATGAGATACGCGCGGTCTTGCGCCAGACCAGTGACACCGTGTATCACCCGATAGGTACTTGCAAGATGGGCGTGGATGCCATGGCCGTGGTCGACCCGCAATTGCGGGTGCACGGCATGACAGGTTTGCGGATAGTCGATGCCTCTATCATGCCTACCCTGATAGGTGGCAATACCAATGCCCCTACCATGATGATAGGGGAGAAAGCGGCAGATATGATCCGGGCTGCCCTGTAGTTTTATAGGGCAGCACTCGCAAATTTATTTGGCCGCAGCGGTTGCTGTCGTAGCCAGGCTGGGAGCAGGCAAGGCGGGTCTGGCTTGCTCAAAGGCATAGCCCATATTCAGCAATTTTGCTTCTGACCAGGCACCGGCAAACAGTGACAAACCAACTGGCAAGCCCCTGACCTGGCCCATGGGTACGGTCAGATGGGGATAACCAGCGATCGCTGCGGGGCTGCTGGAACTGCCTTCGACGACATCACCCGCTTTATAGTCGATCAGCCAGGCGGTGCCTGTGGTTGGTGCGATCAGGGCATCGAGCCTGTATTTCTTCAACACGACATCGATGCCCTGTTTGCCAGCGCGCAATTTGACGCGGGCATGGGCCTGACGATAGGCAGCGTCACTGAGCTTGCCCTTGGCCTGGGCCTGCTCCATCAATTCCTGGGCAAAATAAGGCATGACAGTATCTGCATGTTGCTGGTTGTAGCTAATCACGTCGGCCATGCTGCGGGTTTTGACTGTAGCCGGGGTTTTGGCGAGGTAGGCATTCAGGTCGGCCTTGAATTCGTAGAGCAAGACCGTGAGTTCATCCTTATCCAGTTCTTCGAGATAAGGCAGGTCTATCGGGTCTACCACGGTAGCGCCCTGGGCGATGAGAATAGCCAGGCTCTTGTCGAACAAGGCCCTGGTATCGGCATCATAGCCATCCACCATTTTGCGCACTATACCCAGGCGCTTGCCCTGCAAGGCCGTGGTTTGCAAGCCTGCCGTATAGTCCTTGCTGCGGCGCTGGTCTGCCTGGCGGGTGGCAGCATCTTGCGGATCACTGCCTGCCATGGCATTCAGCAGCATGGCTGCATCACGTACATTCAGGGTCATGGGCCCGGCGGTATCCTGGCTATGGCTGAGCGGCACTATGCCTGTGCGGCTGACCAGGCCCAGGGTGGGCTTCAAACCAACCAGGCCATTGACTGAGGCGGGGCAGACTATGGAGCCATCCGTCTCTGTGCCTATCGCTGCCGGTATCAGACGCGCCGCCACGGCTGCGCCAGAACCTGAGCTGGAACCGCAAGGGCTGCGTTCAGGCGCGTAAGGATTACGGGTTTGTCCACCAGCACTACTCCAGCCGCTGCTGGACTGGCTGGAACGCAGATTGGCCCATTCGCTGAGATTGGCCTTGCCCAGTATGACTGCACCGGCTGCCCGCAAACGGGCAACCAGTGGTGCATCCTGTGCTGCCAGATTATCTGCCAGCGCCACTGAACCTGCCGTGGTAACCATGCCCTGTACGGCAATATTATCTTTCAGTAGCAGGGGCAAGCCTGCCAGGCTGCCACGTGGTTTTTTTTGCTGATCTGCTGCCTGCGCATCCTGTCTGGCATGGGGGTTGCGCGTGGTGACCGCCTGTATGCCAGGGTTATACATATTAATGCGCGCATCATACAAGTCATAAATCTGGCTGGCTGTGGTCTTGCCCGCTTTCATATCTTGCGCCAGTTCATGCAGGGTTTCGCTGGCGCAGGCAGGCCCCTGTAGCAAAGATAATGCAGACATGAGAGCCAGTGTGCTGCGACTGAGAGCAGGTGATTTCATGTGCTTGCTTTCCTTCAATCAAAATGGAATTGGCTGGCGGCTCAGGGCCACGCTGACGATATAGATAAAAGTCGCGATGGCAGCAATAAAGGCCGCCAGGCGTATGGCCGGGGTCTTGCCACGCTTGAGGGCCAGAGTGCCCAGGGCGATGTAGAGCAACAATGCCAGCAATTTGGCGGTCAGCCAGTTTTGCTGAAATGGGTATTGCCCGCTCCAGCAGGCCAGCGTCAGAGCACTTCCCAGTAAGATAGTATCTATGACGTGCGGTAATATTTTTACCCAGCGCTGCTGCAACATGGCGGAGTCACGCATCTTCCAGATACCGCGCAACAGGAACAAGCTGCCGCTTAAACCTACGCAAGTCAGATGCAGGTGTTTGATGGCAAGATAGCTGATGGACATGATGAACTTCAATCCGGGTAAATTTTTGTGCCTGCAATACTAACCGAAAGCCTGGATTTTTGTCTGGTCAAATTGATGTTAAAGCAATACCGTTTGCTTAACTATCCATTACACTGCTAAGTACCAACAATATCAACATTTACTGAAAGAAAGCCTGCATGAATTTTCTCAGTCTCCTGTCACAAGACGGTGCCAGCGCAAAAATTGCCAGCCAGGGTGCACATGTATGTTCATGGATACCTGCCGGTGGAAGCGAACAATTATTCATGAGCAAAAGCTCGGCTTTTCAGGACGGTGTGGCCATACGTGGCGGTGTGCCGGTGGTGTTCCCGCAGTTTTCCAATCAGGGCACCTTACCCAAGCATGGATTCGCCCGTACTTCTGAATGGAAGCTCTTGCAGACCGGCCTGGCAGAACATGGGGCAGCAGTCGCAGTCTATGAACTCAGGGAAAACATTGCCCGCCTGACGATATGGCCGCATGTCTTTCGTGCCCAGTTGCGTATCAGCATACTAGGCAATGCCTTGCAGATGGCGCTGGAAGTAGAAAATACCGGCGACACCAATTTCAGCTTCACCACGGCCCTGCATACCTATCTGGCCGTTGAGGATATTGCCAATGTCAGCCTGCATGGTTTGCAAGGCCTGCATTACCGCGATACCGTCAGCGGTGCAGATCATTGCCTGGAAGCCGATCCTTTCCTGCGCATCAGCGGCGAGACTGACCGCATCTACGGCTATGCCCCGGCGCAACTGGAACTGCATCAGCCACATCAACGCACCATCATACGCAATAATGGTTTTGCCGATGCCGTGGTGTGGAACCCTGGCGCCGGTGCAGCAAAGATCAATGACATGCATGCCGGTGGTGAGCAACACATGCTGTGCGTGGAAGCTGCGACGATATTGCGCCCCCTCAGCCTCGCACCCGGTGAAAGCTGGGGAGCCAGTCAGACACTGGAAATAGTCTCAGCCCTCGATTGACAAATATGCACATTTAACACATAGTCACAATCTGTTTTATTCACAGATACGACGATTTTCGTCTATTCATATTACAAAATAGCTGCAACTTTCATTATTTCTACCAATCATATCCGTCGGCATATTTTGCCTGACGGATTTATTTTATGTCCCCCTTTTGCCTCATTATTAAGACTGAAAGATTTTATGCAACAACTCCGTGCAGCCATGCAACTCCAGCTTAAACCTGTTTTACGCGCCCTGGTATTGGGCGGTGTATTCCTGTTCACTGCGCCTGCAGCGCTGGCCGACAATCTGCCCAAAGGCGTCAGCCAGGTGACCAGTGTTGAAGGCATTACTGAATACCGCCTGACTAATGGCTTGCGCATATTGCTGATGCCGGATGCATCCAAACCTACGGTCACGGTCAATGTGACTTATCTGGTAGGTTCGCGTCATGAAAACTATGGCGAAACGGGCATGGCGCATTTGCTCGAGCATTTGATGTTCAAGGGTGCTGCCAAGCATGAAAAAATTGATGAAGAATTCAATAAACGTGGCATGCGTAGCAATGGCACTACCTCCCTGGACCGCACCAATTATTATGAATCATTCCAGGCGAATGAAGATAATTTGAAATGGGCTTTGGAAATGGAAGCAGACCGTATGGTCAATTCCTATATCGCAAAAAAAGATCTGGACACCGAGATGACGGTCGTGCGTAACGAATATGAGCGCGCTGAAAACTCACCCGGCGCTGTGCTCATGAAACGCATGCAAAGCGTGGCCTTTGACTGGCATAACTATGGCAATTCCACCATAGGTAATCGCAGTGATATAGAAAACGTCAAGATAGAAAACCTGCAGGCCTTTTACCGTAACTACTACCAGCCAGACAACGCTGTGCTGCTGGTGGCCGGAAAGTTTGAAGTTGAAAAAGCCCTGCAATGGATTAATGCCTCCTTTGGCAAAATCGCCAAACCAACCCGCAGCCTGCCACAGTTCTGGACCACAGAACCCACCCAGGATGGTGAACGCAGCTTTGTCGTGCGTCGCAAGGGTGATGTGCAAATGGTGATCATTGCCTATAAAGTGCCAGCAGGCTTGCACCATGACCGTGATGCTTTGAACTTTGCTGGCAGCATACTGGCCAGTGCACCACATGGTCGCTTGCATAAACAATTGGTAGAAAGTGGCAAACTGGTACAAGTATTTTCCAGCAGTATGGGATATGTTGAACCCGGCCTCGCCATCGTTGGTGCCGTTGTCAAGAAAGGTGAGTCTGTCGATGCAGCGAGAGATGCGTTGCTGGCAGGCATAGAGGACTTCAAGAAAAATCCGCCGACCAGGGAAGAACTGGGACGTCTGAAGCGTGAACATGTCAACGCCTATGAAAAACTGCTGAACAACCATGAATCCATAGGCATCAGCATATCTGAATATATCGCCATGGGTGACTGGCGCTATTTGTTCAAGGACAGGGATGATGCAGATAAAGTCAGCTCTGAGGAAGTCGCTGCTGCTGTGAAAAAATACCTGGTGCGCGACAACCGCACCATAGGCACTTTCATCCCTGAAGATGACCCACAACGCGCAGACATACCTGCCGCACCAAGTATTGCAGAAGTCATGAAAGACTTCAAACCCAAGGCTGCGACACTGACAGGCGAAGTGTTTGATCCCTCACCGGCAAACATCGACAAGCGTACGCAGATCAGCAATATAGGTAATCTGCAAGTAGCCTTATTGCCTAAAAAGACCCGTGGCGAAACCGTGAACGTGTCGCTGAATTTGCACTGGGGGGATGAAAAAAGCCTGTACGGTAAATCCACAGTTATGGGCTTTACCGGTAGTTTGCTGACCACAGGTACCAGCAAGTACAGCCGTGCCCAACTGGCAGATGAAATGTCCAAGCTGAAAATGAGTGGCGGCCTGTATTCATTCCAGACTACCAAAGCGAATTTGCCAGCAGCACTGGAACTGGTGGCACACGTCCTGAAAGAAGCGAACTTCCCGGAAAGCGAATTCAAGCAGTTGAAAGAAAGAGCCCTGGTCAACACCGAGGCTTCACGCAATGAGCCTTCCGCAGTTGCCAGTCGTGCGATGGCCCAGCATTTCAATACTTACCCTAAAGGCGATGTGCGTGCCTCCATGACACTGGATGAAACACTGGAAGCCATACGCAATGCCAGGCTCGAAGATATCAAAGCCTTCCATAAAGACTTTTATGGCGTATCCAAAGGTGAATTGTCTATCGTCGGTGATTTTGATGTGGACAGCACCAGGCAAACTGTCGCCAAAGTCTTTGATGGCTGGACCAGCAAATCCCCGTACACCCGTCTGGTCAGCAAACGCGAAGAAATTCCTGCAGTGCGTAAAACATTTAATACACCAGACAAGGAAAACGGCATTTACACAAGTCGCATGAATCTGAGCCTGCGTGAAGATGATGCCGACTTCGCTGCCCTGCGCGTAGCCAACTATATTTTTGGTGGCGGCGCCGGCATGAACTCGCGCGTCCTGGAACGTATACGCCAAAAAGATGGCCTGTCTTATGGCGGTGGTTCCAGCCTGACTGCAGGCGAAATCGACCCTACAGGTAGCTTCAGTATCAGTGCAACGGCAGCGCCACAGAATCTGGAAAAACTGGAAATCGCTGTCAAGGAAGAGCTGACACGTGCTCTCAAAGATGGCTTCACAGCCGACGAACTGGCCAAGGCTAAATCCGGACTGTTGCAGCAGCGGGTACAGGGCCGCAGCAACGATGGTGCAGTGGCCAGCGGCTGGAACAGCAATCTGTATCTGAAACGCACATGGGCCTGGTCACAAGCCATGGATGACAAGATACAGGCGCTGACAGTCGAACAGGTCAACGATGCATTCCGCCGCTATATAGACCCAGCCAAAATGAGTGTCTTTATTGCTGCAGATGAAGCCAAGGCCAAGGCCGCTACAAGCAAATAAGCTTTTTTTCATGAAACCGGAAATCTGAGATTTCCGGTTTTTTTATACCCATTTTTTCAGACATCATGCTTCACATCAAAACTCCGGTTGTAGCGATTGCTCTTGCCGTACACCTGCTGTTTTCCAGAAGCCACGCACAGGCAGCAACAAGCTTGCCAGCAAATGTAGAAAAGCTCAGTACCGTAGAAGGTATCAGTGAATACCGTTTGCCAAATGGTTTGAAAGTCTTGCTGATGCCAGACAATTCCAAATCGACGACAACGGTCAATATGACTTATCTGGCAGGTTCAAGAAATGAAGGTGCAGGGCAAACTGGTTATGCCCATTTGCTGGAGCACATGCTGTGTAAGGGGAGTAAAAATTACCCGGAAATTTCCAGGCAATTGATTGAAAAAGGCATGCGTTCGAATGCATTTACTTTTCCTGACTATACGCAATATTTCGCCACATTCGAGGCCAATGAGAGTGAGCTCAACTGGGTCTTGAGTATGGAAGCAGACCGCATGCTAAATGCACGCATCCTGAAGTCTGAGCTTGATACTGAAATGACGGTAGTGCGCAATGAGCTTGAACTCCGGGAGAATAATGCTTATGACACGCTGATGCGCCGCGTGCAGGCCGTGGCTTTTGACTGGCATGGTTATGGTCACAGTGTGATTGGTGAAAAAAGTGATATCGAGAATGTCAGCATAGAACAATTACAGCAGCTGTATCGCCAATACTATCGTCCGGATAATGCCGTGTTGATGGTTGCAGGAAAATTTGATGCCAGCATAGCCTTGCAGACAATCTCGCGCCAGTTTGGCACAATTCCCACACCAAAATCTGCCTTGCCCAAAATACCTACTATTGAACCGGCACAGCAAGGAGAACGCCAGGTCATCCTCAGGAAAAAAGGCAATTCCAATCCAGTGATATTAGCCTATCACAGTCCTTCCTTATTACATCCCGACTATACTGCCCTGCAATTCGCAGCCACCATGCTGACCTCAGGAAGAGAACTGCGTAGCCGGACCGGTGACTTACTTCCTGTCAATGAAGGCCTGGGATTTCATACTGAAGGCATAACGGACAATGGCTTGATCCTGTTCGGCTACAGCATTTTGGCTGGCAGTCCCGATGAGAACTCTCCCAAGGCAGTAACAAAAGCGATAGAAACTTTTGGAAATCATGCATGGACTGAGCAAGATCTGGATTTATTTAAAAGCAAGTATGTGAATATTTTTTCCTACATCATGAACAATCCACATGCATTGAGCATGAGGATATCCAGATACATCGCTGCGGGCGACTGGCGTTTGATGTTTCTGGAAAAAGACCGTGTCGCCAACATGAAAACTGAGCAGTTACAACAAGCAGCCCAGCGTTATTTCGTCAGAGAAAACCGCACCACAGGTATCTTGCTGACAGAACAGAAAAATGTCGACAGCAGCATGCCTGCAGTACCTCAAGTCAGTGACATCATGAAGGATTTCTCTCATGTTGATGAATATGCTGCCGTTGCCGAATTTAATACATCGCCAGAAAATATCCAGCAAAGCACACGCAGGATCAAGATAGGAAATATAGAAACAGCCTTGCTGGTGAAGCCCACACGCGGCCAGGAAGTCGTGGTTGAACTGGTTTTACACTGGGGCGATGAAAAATCACTCGCCAATAAACGCTGGATAGACCGTCTGACCAGGCAAGTCTTGCTCAATGGTACCAGCCGCTATGGGAAAGAAACCCTGGATGCAGAACGGGAGAAAGCACGCATGCGTGGTGGCGTCACCAAATTCATCACTGACAAATCGCATCTGAAACAAGCACTGAAACTGATGGTGTTAAACCTGAAAGAACCCAGTCTCGCCCAGGCCACCGCCGCGATCATGAACGAAAGATATTCCTGGCAAAAAGCTGCTAATACCCCGGAACGTATGGCAAAAGATGAATTGGCCAGGCATTTCAATAGTTATCCCATGGGCGATATACGTGCGCTGGAAACTTCACAGCAAGTCATTTCGGAATTAAATGCCATCAAGGCGACTGACCTGATTGATTTTCACAAGCAGTTTTATGGTGCCAGCAATGGCCATCTGGCGATAGTCGGTGATTTTGATATAGAAGAAGTCAAGACCGTGCTGGAAGAAGAATTCAAGGACTGGGAAAGCAAAGCCGCTTACCAGCCAGCTCCATTCAAATTTGTTGACCATGGACCATTGCGTAAATTTCTGGATACGCCTGGCAAAGAAAACGGGTATTTCCTTGGGCAACTGGACTTGCCAGTCGGTGTCAATGATGCAGATTTTATTGCCTTGAACGTGGCCAGCTATCTGCTGGGTGGTCATTCTGTAGAATCAAGACTGGGCAGGCGGGTACGTCTCAAAGAAGGATGGAGTTATGGCGTGACTTCAAGCCTGTCTCCTTATTCCAGCGATGCTGTCAGTAGTTGGGAAATCACGGCAAGCGCTGCCAGCTCAAATATCGACAAGCTCCAGCAGGCAGTGCTGGAAGAAATGCAGTTAGTGGTAGCAAATGGCTTTACCCGCGATGAACTACAAGCTGCCAAATCTGCTTTAAGCCGTTTAAAACTACAGTCCAGGCACAATGATGACTACCTGACGACCGAATGGAATGCCCTCATGCACAAGGGGGTGGACTACTCATGGCAAGTCAGACAGGACCTTGCGCTGCAAAACCTGAGCCTGGAACAACTAAACCAGGCTGTCAAAAAATATCTGCAACCTGAACGCTGGAGCATAGTGACGACTGGTGATGCCAGTAAAATCGCCAAAAAACAATAAGCGCCATGTCTGGGGTCTGCCAGCCAGGCAGACTCAGCCTTTCCAGCTCCGCTGCAAGCCGGTATCAGTATGTATCCAGCCCCCATTGGCGGTCTGGCGATAATAAAACCCGACGCCACCCTGGCGGAAACTCTGTATCAGCTCCCCCAGAATTTCTTCATGCAACTGGGGTATGCGTATGTCGGCTGCCTTACCTTCCATGTGCAGGGATTTACGGGCAGCGGGTACACCTTGCTCTATCAGGCGGGTATTGGAAGCCTGAGTGCGGTAGCCAGACAGGATTTCTAGTGGTTTGGTCATGCCCAGACGGGAGATATAGGCCTGGGTGGCCCACAGGGTTTCCAGCAATTTGGGATCTATCGGAGCAGTTTCTTTGCCATTGACGTCGCGCAGCAAGTGGCATAGCTGCTGATAGGCCGAATCAAGCACTTCGCCATCTTTCCAGTACAGGAGCTTGCTGCGCTCACCTGTGGCCGGGCGTATCAGGTCCAGGGTACGCGGCTTGACCCAGAATTCTATGTCCAGCGCCTGAGAGTCAAACAGATCTGGTGGCGGGGTAGGCTGTGCTTGTTTTTCATTGCTGGTGTTGGCTGCTTGCAGGAGGCCATGCGGACCGGCCATGCCGGCGGCACCAAGCAATAGCCCTCTTTTTAATAACTGGCGGCGCGTAGGTATCATTCTTTGGTCTTGATTTGACGATAAAAACCAGCTTAGTGTACATCCTGCTGAAAAACAATTGCTTGCTGTTGCAAAGGCTTACGTTTTATCCGGCAAATTTGCAGTTGATGACTAGGAAATTACATTCTGTCTGGATGAGCAGTGAAATCCGTATAAAACAATATTACACTGGGCACCTGTTTAATCTTTCCCACACGATATCATGTTCAAATCATTCGGATACCTGGCGTTATTATCAGTCCTGCTTGGCGGTTGTGAAGTCAGGGTCAATAGCGATGCCATCAAGGGTAGCGGCAAGCTCATCACCGAGCAGCGCGCCGTGACTGAATTTGCGGCAATAGAAAACGCTGGCTTCTTTGACGTGGTCGTCACCAATGGTGCCAATGCCAGCGTAGAAATCAGCGGTGATGACAATCTGGTGCCGGAAATAGAAACCGTGGTGGAAAACAAGGTATTGATCATACGCAGCAAGCGCAAGTCGTATAGCTTTACCTGGAACAACCGGCCAGGCACCATCAGGATCACCACCAAGAGCCTGAACCGCATCGATAGCAATGGCAGCGGTGACATGGAAGTGCGCGATCTGCAGACAGACAGCATAGCCTTGAACATGAATGGATCGGGCGACCTGAAGCTCAGTGGCAAGGTCAATGTCTTGAAGCTGTCGGCGAATGGCAGTGGTGACCTGGATTTGCAGCAACTGCAAGTCGCCAAGGCTGAGACTGAAATCCATGGCTCTGGCGATACCCATATGCATACCATTAGCGAGTCACTCGATGCTACCCTGCATGGCAGCGGTGAGTTAAGAGCCGACAATTTGCAATCAGCCAGCGTGAAACTGGTACAGCATGGATCAGCCGATGTGAAATTGTCCGGCAGCATCAAGGCACTGGAGCTGGACATGTCTGGTTCTGGCGATATTCAGATCGACGATATCAAGGCTGAACAAGTCACTGTACGCAACAGTGGCCCGGGTGAATTATCCCTGAGTGGTGAAATTACTGCGCTGACGATGAACAGTAGCGGTTCTGGCGATGTCAATGCAGAGCATCTGAAGGTGAAGGACTTGCAGATTGTCAATAATGGCCCTTCCAACCAGAGTTACCGTGGCGTATCGGGTACATTGAAACTGGAAAATTCCGGTTCTGGTGACTTCAATGTAGAACTGCAAGCCGAAGCGACGCTGGAGATCATGATGAATGGTCCAGGGGCGACACAGTTAAAAGGCAGGGCGAAAAGTTTGAATGCCAAGCTGACTGGCAGCGGCGACCTGGATGCCAATGAATTATTGCTTGATAGTGCCAGTATCAAGGTCACCGGCCCTGGGGAGGCTGAAGTCAATGTCAAGAAAGCAGGCGGCTCGCGCGTAGTCAAAATAGACAGAAATGGTGTAGCGAATTAAACACAAGCTGTAGTCAAGATAGCAAAGTAATTCACAACGATGTCAGGGTTCATGCCATTGCGGTATGAACCCTGTTTTGTTTTTTTCATATTCCGGCCAGGCTTGGTTTGCCATATTTAACAGAGATTGTGGTGTGCAAACCCGACTCTGCGGTCAGGCCAGCAGCCAAAGCAGATAAATTGCGCTAAGATAAAGTGACCGATATCATCCCGGAATAACAATGCCACGCAATATGCGCCTACTTGCCTGCCTACTGCTAGTATGCGTCTGCTGGGCTGGCATGGCGCAGGCGCAAACCCGGCAAAGTACAGTATTGCTGATGAGTGAAGAACTGGATGGCAAAGGTAAAGTCATCCCTCTGTCCAAAGAAGTCGTGGACTTGCTGCGCTATCTGGAACAGCACAGCAAACTGATATTCGAGGTCAGGCGCTATCCCTGGAAGCGGGCGGTAGAAAATGCGGCCAATGGTGAAGGCCTGATTTTTGGCATTTCAAAAACCCGTGAACGCCAGCGTCTGTTAAAATTCAGCCAGCCCATCTTCACCGATCAGGCCTTGCTGGTCACCTTATGCAGTGCAAAATTCAACTACAACACCGTCAGTGATCTGAAGGGCAAGACCATAGGTATCGTGCGCGGCACCAGCTATGGTGAAGAATTTGACCGTCTCAGCAATGTCTTGTTCAAGGTCGAGGATGACACCAGCAATAACCTGGGGCGCTTCAGGAAACTCTTCATGCGTCGCATGGATGCTTTCTTGCTGTATAGCTCGGTAGCCAATACCAGCCGCCTGGAAACTTATATCAATCAGCAATATGTGACCGAAATTGCGGGTAAGTCAGCAGACAGTAAATTGTTTTGCATATTACCCAGGCCGGTTTCTGCCGTGGATATCCACATCGCCATACGCCAGGGGGGCGGGCCTGCTGAAGCTGCTCTGCTGCAAAAAATAGATCAGGCCATCCTGCAGGCACGTCAGGATGGTGAACTTGCCCGGATTTACTCACCCAGATAAAGTGGGCTAAACCTAAGCGACTCTGGCACCCTTGTATTGATGCCGCAAAACCAGGCGGCTGCTGGCGACCAGAGTATTCAAACCCAGTATCAACTGTATCAGCACATGTCCGGGCAAACCCCAGACTTGCCCCTTGGGTGGGCTGCTGCGGGTGACTGCCATCAGCACAGGCGCTACCCACTGCGCGTCTTCAGTCAGGTCCAGCAAGACGTCGCCATCCGAGTTGGTATGCAGGTATAGCTCCCCCCCATGTAACAGGGTCAGGCATATGCCCTGGCCCGTGGTGGGCTTGTCACCCAGGGCTTGCTGTAATTCGCGATGTTGCAAATCCATCCATGCTTCTACATCGAGCGCGGTTTCCAGGGATATCCAGGGATGCTCCTGTAAAGAAACAGGCGTATCGGATTGCGCACTGTCATTCATCATCAGATTTTGCGTCATTTTGTTTCTTTGCTACTTTCTTTACTGTCTTTTGCATCTACAGACCATGTCATGGGATGCCGGGACTGCATTTTGACACAAATGCGGCGAGCAAGGCTCAGGCCACACCCTGCTGATCTGCGCATGTGGGAAAACGCGACAAATCACCTTCTTTTACATCAATCCTGCTGTTAATCCAGCGTTTGTGAACTATTCTGCTTATTGGCCTGCACATCTGCTCAACGACACTGGCCCTCCAAAAAATAGGTACAACTGAGCTTCAGTCTTTCATTAATCACTGGCATCCCGGCATCCGGGTATCACGCATGACAGCAACAATGATTTTTTATTCAATTTACCTGGGAATAACATCATGACCACCACTGTCTCCACTCAAAAAGAAACCGTCATCGTCAATCCCTATAGCGGCGATTACCGGATAGATGTACTCCTGCCCTCGGCAACTGCACGCTGGAATAATGGCAGTGCAGTGGGGACTGCCGTTGAGGTCACGTATAGCTTCATGAGTGTCGCCCCCAATTATGCTCAAGACTCGGACAGGAAAGGTTTTAGTGTATTCACCGATGAACAAAAAATTGCCACCAGAAATATTTTTGATTTGATTTCCCAGCAATTTGGCATCACGTTCAAGGAAGTAACAGACACCGATAGCACATATGGCTATATACGCCTGGGCAACAACGCTCAGGGGGCGACCAGCGCTGGCTATGCGACTTATCCGGATACGACAGACCCCAAAGTCAGCGGTGATGTCTATATCAATAACGAAGCCAGTGACAATCTGAGCAACATCATCCCCGGCACCAATAGCTGGGCTACTCTGGTACATGAAATTGGGCATGCTATAGGACTCAAGCATCCAGGAAATTACAATGCGGGTGAACCGGCATCAACGACTGCAGATAATTTTCTGGCAGCGGCAGAAGACAGCGAAATCAATACCGTTATGTCGTATGTCAAGGCACCGCAAGGTCAGGAGAGGGATTTCTTTGGCAAGTATGATTACCTGGCGTTGAAATACCTGTATGGCGTCAAAGCCTATAATGCGGATTCCACGAATTATCTCATCAAGGATACTGATGGCCGCCTGCTTAAAATCATCAATGATACGGGCGGCATCGACACCATCAATTTGTCAGCCCTGACAATCGCGGCCACCATCAACCTCAATCAGGGTGCCAATAGTTCAGTCGGCAGGCTGGCCAGTGATACGGTATCGCAGAATAATTTATCGATCGCTTTCGGTACGGTGATTGAAAATGTGGTCGGCACGCGCTATAGCGATGTGATGATAGGCAATAGCGTCAATAACCGCTTTGAAAGCAATGGAGGTGGCGATACGGTGGATGGCGGGGCGGGCTTTGATTTGCTTGTCATCAAGGAAAACCGCGCCGCTTTCAGCATACAAAAAAATGCCACTGACGTGACGTTCCGCAATACGGGCAATAGCGAAATCACGTCCATCGTCAACGTCGAAAGAGTACAACTCAATGACGGCATGGTCGCCTTTGACCTGGAAGGCAATGCCGGGCAAATGTACCGGCTCTACCAGGCAGCATTTGACCGCAAACCCGATGCAGCAGGCCTGGGTTACTGGATCGCTGACATGGATAAAGGTTCCAGCCTGCTGACCGTGGCAGCGGGCTTCTTTCTATCGCCAGAATTTCAAAAGCTGTATGGCACCAATCCCACAACGACGACGCTGATCACCAATCTTTACCAGAATGTCTTGCACCGGGCACCTGACCAGGCAGGCTTTGATTACTGGAACAAGGAACTCAGTTCGGGTGCTGGTACGCCTGCGAGTGTGTTGGCCAGCTTTTGTGAAAGCACAGAAAACAAGGCACAAGTGCTGGGGTCCATACAGAATGGCATAGAATATACTCTATGGCTGGGCTAGGGACGGGTCTATTCATCGGGCATAAAAAAACGCAGCGTGTAATCACTCTGCGTTTTTTTGTTTTTCAGCCTAGGTTCAAACTCAGGCTTATTTGATTTGCTTTACTTCCAGGCCCTGTTTTTCCAGCAATTCGATAATGCTGTTAGCGCCAGTCAAATGCCCTGCACCAACGACGATGAAGAGTTTTTTACCCTTCTCATGCAAGTCCAGGATTTTCTTGCTCATGCCCTGGTTACGGTCATCCAGCAATAACTTCATGAGTTTTTTGGAACCGGCATCCTTGCTGGCTGCATCTTGCAGGATTTTTGCGAGGCCTTCTGCATCACCACTTTTCCAGGCAGCTATCATGCCTGCGGTTTCACGCAGGGTGTCGCCACTTTTCAAACCATCCAGGGTTTGTGCCAGCATGGCATCGGCATCTTCATCCGGCAAACCACCGAGTACACTGGCTTGAAATGCCGTGCTTTCCAGTTCAACGATCTCTTTTTTATCCTGCTTGGCTCGCAAGACATAATGCAAGTCCACACCCTTGGAAGCATCATAGCCTTGCTGCCTGAAGACGCCTATGCTGAGTGCCGTCGCAACGATGGTGGGTTTCAGGCTCTGGAATTGTGCCGCAGCCGGGCCAACCAGGGATTGCAGGCTTTCCCAGGTGGTTTTCTTGATGTGGTTTTCCAGCTTGTCGGGTGCTGTGTAGGTGAAAAAAGGCATGGCTTTTTCAGCTGCCTTGGTATCGGTAGTGTCGACTTCAACGACCAGGGTATCGGCCTGTTTATAGGCTTTGTCGACTGCTTCTGGCAGTGGATAGAAGCTGGCCTTGGCCAGATGGATGGAGCCAAACAGATATGCTGTATTCTTTTCCGATTTAACTTCCCAGAAGACACCTTTGGCTGGCGTTTCTGCCTGGGCAAATGCATGGCTGGCAGCTACGGTCAACCCCAGCACTGCCAGACACTTGAGCGTTAATTGAGAAAGCGAAGTCTTGAATTTCATTATCGATATTTCCATGTAAATATATAATCTGTCAGCCTGCCTGATGTCTCTTCAGGCGGCACAGGATACCAGAAAGTGCCTATGGTACTTAGGGTACTTATGGCGCTTATGCAAAAATATTAATACAGGGTGGCCCGCTGTCTTGCTGGCAGGTCACTATCGTATTTGTCACCACCAACTTCGGCATTGCTGAGGGCGGCCAGGATAGTGCCGGGGCTGGGTAGCGGCACCGGCGCTTCGCTAGCAGCACGCTGCCATAATTGCGAGCGTATGATGGCCCGGGCGCACTGAAAATAGACTGTATCCACTGCTATGCGCAAGACGCATTTTGGTGCTTTGCCATCCACGGCAAAGCGCTCCAGTAAAGCAGGTTCAACAGAAATGCTGGCACTGCCATTGACCCGCAAGGTTTCGCCTATGCCGGGGATGAGGAACAACAGTCCGACCTGGGAATCAAACAAAATATTGCGCAAGCTATCGATGCGGTTATTGCCGCGCCGTTCTGGCAGCAACAGCGTCTTTTCATCTTCAACCACGATAAAGCCCGGCGCATCACCACGGGGCGAAGCATCCAGACCATCTGGCCCACGGGTAGCCAGTACCGCAAAGGGCGAGGCTTCTATCATGGCGCGATAATGCGCATGGATATACGGCACTTCCTTTTTGATGGAAGCTGCACCGACGGCATCAAATAAATTGTCCAGCTGTTCAGCGCTGGTAATCAGGTGAACTGATGAAGGAGTTGAGTTTTGGTTTGACATAAGAATAGCTGACTGGTTTGACCACTATGATATGTAAGACAGGGTATGCTGCGGGCGATAATAACACTCCCAAAAAATTCCCGGCTTATTCCCTGGGTTTGCTCAATAAGGCTTTCAGGCCAGCCAGCCTTTCTTTTGGCGTCATGACTTCACCTTCTGCTGGCAGGGCATCGCCTTCATCGAGCTTCATTTCCTTGATAAAGCGGGATGGATCGCAATGCACCTGCACGCCTGCACGCTTGCGCTTCTTGCACCAGGTGATATGCAGGCTACGCTGGGCGCGGGTAATACCTACATACATCAGGCGACGCTCTTCTTCTATGCGGGCGGCAAAAGTCTCAACAGGCGCATCGGGGTCACCCTTGTGTGGCAAGATGCCTTCTTCAACACCAACCAGGAATACATGGGGATATTCCAGGCCCTTGGAGGCATGCAGTGTCGACATGCGCACTGCATCCGGCTCTTCATCCTTGCCTTCCATCATGGTCATCAGGGCCACCATCTGGGTCAGGTCGAGCAGGCTGCGGTGATCGTCATTGCCATCCTTGCCACCACTACCCTTGGTCTTCAGCCACTGGGTAAAGTCGAGCACGTTCTGCCATTTGTTTTGTGCGGCACGGTCTTCAAAGCTGTCGTAGAGATAGCCTTCGTAATTGATTTCTTTCATGAGGTCATCCAGCAATTCGCTGGCATGACTTTCCCTGTGGGCATGGGCCTCAACCTGATTGATGAAGGTACAGAAATTCCGTAATGGCCGTAACTGCTTGTCAGGCAGCTTGGCTTCTATGCCGCCTTTGAAGACGGCAGCAAACAGCGAGCATTGCCATTGCCCGGCAAATTCACCCAGCACTTCCAGCGTAGCCAGGCCGACACCTCGCTTGGGTGTGGTGATGGCACGGATGAAAGCCGGGTCATCATCCTCATTGGCGATCAGGCGCAGATAGGCAATGATGTCCTTGATCTCGGCGCGGTCAAAGAAACTCTGACCACCGGAGATAGTGTAAGGAATACGTTCACGCCGTAAAGCCTGTTCTATGACGCGTGCCTGGTGATTGCCGCGATACAAAATCGCATAATCAGAATACTTGGCCTGGCGCTCGAAGCGGTGGGCCGAGATCATGATGGCGACTTGCTCTGCCTCTTGCTCGTCATCCTGCATGCCCAATACCTTGACCGGATCACCGAGGCCATGCTCAGACCATAGCGATTTTTCAAACAGCTTGGGATTATTGCCGATGACAGAATTGGCTGCCTGCAGGATGCGGGTACTGGAACGGTAGTTCTGCTCCAGCTTGATGATTTCCAGATTGGGGAAATCCACCTGCAGGGTCTTCAGGTTTTCTATGGTGGCACCACGCCAGGCATAGATAGCCTGGTCATCATCACCCACGGCGGTGAACATGGGTTTCTTGCCTATGCCACTCACCAGTAATTTCACCAGTTCATACTGGCAGGTATTGGTGTCCTGGTATTCATCGACAAGCAAATAGCGCAGGCGGCGCTGCCATTTGTCGCGCACCTGTTCATTGCTGCGAAACAGTTCTACCGGCAAGCGTATCAAGTCATCAAAGTCTACTGCCTGATAGGCTGACAGGGTGGCGACATAGCTGCGGTAAACCCTGGCGGCGATGGCCTCGTCTTCATCCTTCGCCTGTTGCAAGGCGACTTCAGGGTCAACCAGGCCATTTTTCCATAAGGACATGGCAGTCTGTATGCGCCGTATCAATTGCTTGTCGGTGGTGATTGCCAGATCCTGCACCAGTGAAAAACAATCATCACTGTCCATGATGGAAAAGCGGTCTTTCAGGCCCAGGGCTTGCGCCTCCTGCCTGAGTATCTTCACGCCCAGCGAGTGGAAGGTGGACACCGTCAATTGCCTGGCCTGGCGTGGTTCGGCCAGCAGTTTGCCTATGCGCTCCTGCATTTCCAGCGCAGCCTTGTTGGTAAAGGTCAGGGCGGCGATATGCTTGGGGTCATAGCCATGCAGTTCTATCAGGTTGACGATTTTCTGGGTAATCACCCGTGTCTTGCCCGAGCCAGCCCCGGCCAGCACCAGGCAGGGGCCATCCATATAGTTGACTGCATTACTTTGGGGGGTATTCAGGCCATGTGACATAAAGGGGGAGACGGAGCTGATCCGCAAAAACTTGCAAGCGCTATTGTAGCCTGCAATGGTCTGGGTAGATGACAGAGTACGTTGCAGAGTGCGCCATCGAGTATGTCACAGAGTACGCTCACACTGAGCAATTAGGCCCGGTCATAAGTGAGCATACACACAGATAGGCCACAACAGATCAGCAACAATATCACTGCGATAGCCTTGACCGTGGATATTGGGGAATTTGTTGCCAAAAAGATAGAAATAAAGGCTAGACAATTGGACAAGCTGAGACTATTCTCTTACTCAGGAGGAGGCTTTGTATGAAAGACCTTAAATCTGCACGTATCCTGCTGGTAGACGACGAGGAAAGAAATGTACGTCTGCTGGAAGTACTCTTGCGTGCTGAAGGCTATTCTACTATGAGTGCAAATAATGGGCTGGATGCGCTCAAAATTGCCGCCTTTGCACAACCTGATCTTATCCTGCTCGACATCATGATGCCGGGCATGGATGGTTTTGCCACAGTTGCCGAACTCAAGGCCAATCCCCTGACGCAGCCCGTGCCTGTCATCATGCTGACTGCACTGGATGACCGCAATTCCAAACTGCGCGCCCTCGAAGCTGGTGCTGAAGAATTTCTGACCAAACCTATCGACAGGGCCGACCTCAGCGTGCGGGTGCGCAATCTCTTGCGACTCAAGGAATATGGCGACTTCCTCACTGATCATAACCGCATACTGGAAAGCCAGGTAGTGGAGCGCACAGCGCAACTGGAAAATGCCTATCGCGACACGGTGTTTACCCTGGTGCGGGCAGCCGAGCACAAGGATGAAGAAACCGGCCATCATGTACGCCGCATCAGCTATTACTGCCGTGCTTTGTCTGAAGCCATGGATTTACCTGCCGACTTCCATGATGCGATCTTCCAGGCCAGCCCCATGCATGACATAGGCAAGATAGGTATCCCCGACCATGTCTTGCTGAAACCTGGCAGCTTCAATAACGACGAATGGAATATCATGCGCACCCATTGTGCGCTGGGTGCCAGCATACTTGCCAGCGGCACTTCACCGTATACCGAAATGGGTGCAGAAATCGCGCTGAACCACCATGAACGCTGGGATGGCACAGGCTATCCAAATGGCCTCAAGGGTGAAGCTATTCCACTTGCTGCACGGGTCATGCAAATCTGTGATGTGTATGATGCCTTGCGCAGCCGTCGTCCGTATAAGCCTTCAATTGATCATGAGCAAAGCATGAGCATTATTATTGAAGGCGATGGCCGTACCCAGCCATCTCACTTTGACCCTGAGGTATTGTCTTGTTTTGTTGCTCAGGCCGGGCGCTTTGCCGCCATCTACGATCAGCATGCCGATGCCTGATAAACAACGTCCCGGTATTTTGCTGGTCGATGATGACCATTATCTGCAACAGGCATTGCAGCGCTTACTCGAACCTTTGCAACACCCAGTCGTCAGTGCCAGCAATGCTGACGAGGCAAATGCCATCATGGCGACGCAACGCATCGCTGTGCTGATCTGTGAGCCACGCAATGAGCAACTGGCAGCTTTCCTGATCGCGGTCAGGGAAGAATACCCTGATGCAGTGCGCCTGATCATCACTGGCGAACCTGACCTCAATATCGTCAGCAATGTGTTCAATGCCGTCAATCAGTCCCAGCCATACAAGTTACTGACCAAACCCTGGCTGAATGAAGACTTGCTGACGACAGTCAGGCAGGCCCTTGAGCAATACACATTGAAACTCGAGCGTGAACGCCTGTTAAAAGAATATAACGGCATTCTCAACAATGCAGAAGGTGCCCATGCTTTTCGTACACTTGATGCGCTGATGCATTCCATACACAAGGACATCGCCACAGATGCCATACAGCATTTGCCCATGGGAGCCTGTTTGCTGGTCGACGGTGTTGTCAGTCTGTGTAATGCCAGCGCCAATCGTTTTCTCAGGGAACTTGACCAGACACCGCTTACCAGCGGTATTTCAGTGGAGGATTTGCCGGCGGCACTCAAGCCCGCCTACGGCGCAAGACGCAAGCAGCGCATGCAATTGCGCTTGAATGGTCAACAGAGACTGGATTATTTTGTGCTGGATCTGAGCATAGGCACACTGATTGCATTCGCTCCCGAGCCAAGACTCGGCAGACCGCCAGATCAGGCATAATTACTGGCAGGGCTGTTTCAATTTGCAGATATTCACAGAAAGAATGCATTATGAAAAAACTCAGTACCGAATTCAGACTCCTCGCAGGGCTTATGTTCGGGCTGGCCTTACTCTTGTCTGCAGGCTGGCAACTGTATCGCTCACTGCAAGACTACCGTGAAAATTCGCTCTGGGTGGCGCACACCTATCAGGTACTGGACCAGTTATATGAAGTCAAGTCTGGCGTACTGGAACTGGAAAGCATACAACGCCTGTACTTTATCACTGGCGATGATGTCTTCACCGGTCAGCGCGACAGCAAATCAGCGCAAATTCGCCAGGCAGAAAAAAAGATCGCTGAGCTGACGGCTGACAATCCCCGTCAGCAATTGATATACAAAAACCTGCAACTGAAATTGAACGAGAGGTTGAACGCACTCGACAGGACGTTACAAATTTACCAGACTGAGGGTTACCCTGCCACACGCAAGCACCTCATCAGTGGTACACCGCGCCTGATCATGGAAGCCCTGATGGTGCAAATCAGCAACATGGAAGAGGAAGAAAGGGTCTTGCTGCAACAACGCAAGATCCAGGTGGAGAACAATTTCGTCCAGGCACGCAATATAGGCATACTGGTCCTCATCATCACACTGGCGGGCGGTGCCTTGCTGTGGTGGCAGTTCAGGCGTGATGTGATACAGCGTAGCCTGGCAGAAGCGGCTGTACGCGACAGCGAATCCCTGTTGAAACAAATCCTGGATATCTTGCCGGTCGGCGTGCTGATTTGTGATCGTGAAGGCTCGCTGACCACGATCAATCCTGGTGCCAAGCTGATCTGGGGTGGTAGTCGCCAGGTCAATCTGGACCAGTATGGTGAATATGCAGGCTGGTGGCCCGATAGTGGCAAGCGCATAGCCTCGGATGAATGGGCACTGGCACGTACCATGAAAACCGGTGAAACCATACTGGCCGAACTGGCAGACATACGCTGCTTTGATGGCAACCGCAAAACCATTGCCAACAGTACCGCACCTTTGCGCGATGATAAGGGCAATATTATCGGCGGCTTGTCAGTCAATGTGGATGTCACCGATTTCACCGCAACAGAGCGCAAACTCAGGGCGGCGGCCCATTATGATGATACCCAGGCCAAGGCACAGATCCTGTTCACCGCCAGTTTTGAACGTAACAAGATTTTCGCCAGCCTCTTGTCCTTGCTGGCTGAGCGCCATGGCTACCAGATGTCGGCGTTGTATAGTTTTGATGAATGGTATGCACGTTTCCGCTGTGAAGCCAGCCATGGCCTGGCAAGGGATATTCCTCGCGAATTTGAACTCGGTGAAGGCTTGCTGGGACAGGCGGCCCTGACCGGGAAAAGCAATTCCCTTGACGTCAGCCGCCTCAGCATGCAAACCGGGCTGGCAGATTTCAGTCCCAGGCATGTGTTCATGATACCTGTGGTGTATCAGGAACACCGCCTCGCCGTCATGGTGCTGGCGACAACCAATACCGTAGTGGCCGGTGAACAGGCTTTTCTGGAAAGGCTGGCAGGCCAGCTTGCCGTCGCCCTGCACAATCTGCGTCAATACAATGATCTGAAAATGCTGGCCGACCAATTGCGCACCAGCAGCGATGAAATCGCCGCCAAGAACCAGCAACTGGAACAGGCCAGCCGCATGAAGTCAGAATTTCTGGCAAACATGTCGCATGAATTACGCACACCGTTAAACGCCATCGTTGGTTTCTCAGAAATTCTCAAGGATGGTCTGATGGGGAATTTACTACCCCAGCAAAAAGATGCGGCAGCCGATATCTTTCATAGTGGCAAGCACTTGCTGGCCTTGATCAATGACATACTTGACCTGTCCAAGATAGAAGCAGGCAAGATGCAGGTCAATCTGGAATCTACCGATATTGCCAGCCTGCTGCAAGCCAGCCTGCAAGTCATCCGTGAACAGGCCAGCCTGCAAAATCTGCAGGTATCTGCCAAAATCCCGGAAGACCTGGGCAATGTCTGGCTCGATGAAGTCAAGCTCAAACAAATCGTCTATAACCTGTTGTCGAATGCCGTCAAATTCACCCCTGAGGGTGGCCGGGTACATTTGTCAGCGCGCCGTATTGAAGGTTATCAGGTCGCGGGCGGTCGCTTTGAGCATTATCTGGAAATCATGGTCAGCGACAGCGGCATAGGTATATCGCCGGAGTCACAGGCAGAATTGTTCCAGCCCTTCACCCAGATTGACAATAGCCTGTCGCGCAAGCATCAGGGCACGGGCCTGGGCCTGGCCATGGTAAAACGCATCGCCGAACTGCACGAAGGCAGCGTCAGCATGAGCAGCATCGTCGGCAAGGGTTCTACCTTCACCGTTTTGCTGCCCTGGCGTACTGCTCATCTGCCGGGCAAATTTACGGCGGCCCAGCCTGCGCCTGTTACAAGTACCGCCAGCAGTCTGGGCAACGGAGAATTGCTGGCCCTGGTCATAGAAGATGATGACCAGGCGGCCGAAGTCTTGCGGGTGCAACTGGAAAGTGAAGGTTTCCGCATACTGCGCGCCACCACCGCTGAAGCAGCACTGGGCATGGCTGAGGAAGCCCACCCCGACCTGATTACCCTGGATATTTTATTGCCTGGCATGGATGGCTGGGAGTTTCTGGAGCGCTTCAAGCAACATCCGCTGTTTGCATCCACCCCTGTGGTCATCATTTCCATCGTCGCTGACCGTGGCCGAGGCCTGTCACTGGGCGCTGCACATGTCATGCAAAAACCCATCGCCAGAGAAAACCTGACCGCCGCCCTGAGCGCACTGGGTTTTTGCAATGACCCGGCAACAGATAATAAAACTGCCCTGATTGTCGATGATGACCCCAAGGCGGTAAAACTGGTGAGTACCCAGCTCGATTCATTTGGCTATCAAACCTTGTCTGCATTGGGTGGGCAGGATGGTATCAACATGGCAAGACAACACAAGCCCGACCTCATTGTGCTGGATTTGATGATGCCTGAAATCAATGGCTTCGATGTGGTAGAAGCCTTGAAAAATGATACAGTCACTGCAAGTATTCCAATTATTGTCCTGACAGCGAAACAAATTACGCCAGAAGACAGACTGCGCCTGAATGGCGATGTCAAAAAAGTCATGGAGAAATCCGATTTCAATCATGGCCGCTTCATAGGTGAAGTCAGACGAGCCATGACAGGCAGGGGTAAGTGAAATGACGCGTGTACTGATCATAGAAGACAATCCAGTGAACATGAAACTGGCGGCATTTCTTTTGCAAAATGCTGGCTATGAAGTGTTGCAGGCCGTGGATGCAGAAATTGGCTTGCAGGTGGCCCGTGACGAATTGCCGGAACTGGTCCTGATGGACATGCAATTACCTGGCATAGATGGTGTCACAGCGACACGTCAGTTGAAAACCGACCCGGCCACCCGGCATATCAAGATTGTTGCCCTGACCGCCTTTGCCATGAATGGTGATGAAGAGCGTTTCCGTACCGCAGGTTGTGATGCCTATGTGGCAAAACCGATACGCTATCAGGCCTTCCTGTCACTGGTCGAATCCATACTCAAGGCTTGAATTGACACTGACAGCCTGTCCAAACAGGGGCAAACCGGGGCAATCAAGGACAATCAGCGGCAAGCGGAGTAAACTGGCAGCATCAGAAAAAAGGTGCTCCATGAAATTTGAACATTTAGTTGAAATCAATGACCTCGGCAATCCTGCAGTCGAGGTCATCACCCGCGAACAATTATGGCGTGGCCTGGTCTTGCGGGCAGAAATGCCAAGGCTGTTTGTCTCTTACCTCGATGACGCCAGCATCATGGATCGTACCGAAGCCAGCATGACACGCACGCTGAAATATGGTGAGCTGGAAATCACCGACCGCGTCAGCCTCGTGCATCTGGAACATGTGCATTACGATGTGGCCGCGCAAAAGGATATCCCGCAATCTTCCTTGCGCATGAGCATAGAAGAACCACAACCAGACGCCCTGTTTGTCCGTTTCGCCTATGACAGCGGTGGCGCTGAAGCAGAAGATGCCGAAGCGAAAATGTATAACGAATACCGTAAATCTGCCTATCAGGAAGCCGACGTGGATACCGTACGCATCATCCGTGAACTGGCAGAAGCCGGACGACTGGATGCACTGCCATCCTGACAAAATTTTATGGATTGCTGAGCCGTCTGCATATCAGGGATAATGCGGCTCTGTAATTACGAATTATTCTGAATTATCCCGACTCATCTCTCACCAAGGTTCCCATGACCAAGCGCACTACTACTGCTACCAAGAAGCCTGTTCTGGCTGCTCTGGACTTACCTGCCCCGGTACAAACCACACGCTTGAAACGCAAGCAATTTTCCAGCACTGGCGATGTGCATATTCAGGGTGATGCTGTGATTGCCACCCAGTTCATCGTCGGTGGTGATTGCCTCATTGATGGTGATTTAGAGGCTGAAGAAGTGTTTTGCCTGGGCAAGCTGACCGTTACTGGTGATATCCGCGTGCAATCCCTGTATGTTGGCCATGCACTCGATGCCGGTGGCAATATCGATGTGGAATACCTCATCAAGACCGGTTGCAGTGCCGACTGGATGGCACGCATGCTGGAACTGGACCAGCGCAAACCGGCTGCCGATGGCAGCAGCTATATGGATATTCTGGTGCATCCCGCCATTCTGGCACGTTATGACCATCAAGATGCCTTTGGTGGATTTGGTGATATTCAGGCACTGGGTTATGTCGCCTGTGCCGACCTGGATTGCCACGGCAATGTGCAATTGGATGATGTGCTGGAAGTTGGCGAAATCCAGTTTGTTGGCGGCCATTTGTCAGCTGCAGCCATCCATGTTGCCGGTGATTGCAATTGCCAGGGGGAGTTGTTCAGTGAAACTGATATCCAGGTAGAAGGCGCACTGTTTGCTGCCAACCTGATTTGCCAGGGCAACCTGGATGTGGCCAGTATCCACAGCCAGGGCGATATCAGTAACTGGGGTTATCTGCGTGCGACTGGCGAAATCAGCAGCCTGCGTGGTGAAATCCACAGCGGTCGCTGGATAGCGACCAAGGGCAGCATCTATGCCGCCAAATACATCAAGTCGGGCGAATCCATCGTTGCTGAAAAAGGTATCAGTTGCGGTGCAGATTACGGCATCCTGGCAGCCACCAGCCTGCCACGCTCACGCTGGGCCACACATGGTTTTGTATCTGCTGCCAGCAAACCACGCCTGCTTTTGTCTGGCCAGTTTGTCGAAGGCAAAAAACTCAAGCATATCGATGCGCTGGAAAAAAAGCGTGAAACTGAACTGGACTGGGAAGTGCCACGCCGCCTGAAGCGTGAAATGCAGCTTTCGTAAGTTCTGGCTAAGTTCTGGCCAAGTTGTCGCCACACTGTTTTATTGCCCGGATCTGGCTGACCAGTATCCGGGCTCAAACTCACAAAACCTGCCCTGCCTGCCACACAAAACCTGCCCCATAGATCCAGCATCAAATACTGGCATCCCATAAAGATAACACTCCGGCAAGATTGTTAAAAACCTTGTCCTTTATGCGCAATTGCCCCTATACTTGCGCCCCCGTTCAGACCTGTATCCGGGTTTGACGGTATCTTTATCTTATCTTGATTTAATGTATATGAAAAAATTTCTGATTGCCTGTGCAGTAAGCCTGCCTTTGATTGCCAACGCACAAGCTCAAGCCGACACCAAACCCTTGCGCCTTGCCCTGAGCATGGGTCTGAGTGCTGGTGGCGACACGATCACGACCGTAAGCTACACCGATGGCACACGCTCCAACGTTTCCGCTGGTAGCGGCCTGGTATTGTCTGCCGGTGTTGATTATCGTTTTAACCAGTATTTCTCTGGACAAGCCAATATTGGCTATCACGCCCGTTTCACACCAGAAGCCAGCAATGGCGATGCGACTTTCTCACGCATCCCTGTTGAATTACTGGGTTACTACAATATCAATCAACAATGGCGTGTTGGCGCTGGTGCGCGTTTCA
Source organism: Undibacterium pigrum (assembly GCF_003201815.1). Lineage (GTDB taxonomy): Bacteria > Pseudomonadota > Gammaproteobacteria > Burkholderiales > Burkholderiaceae_D > Undibacterium > Undibacterium pigrum. The sequence continues at coordinate 306,078 of NZ_QJKB01000002.1, read as the reverse complement.
ACAGAAACGTCAAGCTCAGTGGCAGTGGCGCAGGTTCCCAGTACAATCGCAGCTTCAACAATTCCAATGGCGCCATACTGGAAGCTGAATACCTGTTCACACCACAATGGTCACTCAAGGCACGCGTGGTCAAGGAAGAGTTTGAAACCACTTACAGCAAACAAAAGTTCAGCGGTAATCACTTTGGCCTGATCGGCAGTTTCTACTACTAATCTGGCAGTATCTGGTCTTATTTGACCTGATTTGAAAAGCATAGACGGAAGCCATCAGGGCTTCCGCTATTCATTCACCATCAGCAAGCGCCGCAAGATGTAAATTCCCAAACCTGCAGATACCAGCGCCGCTGCATATGCACCAGCCGTAGGCTGCCAGGCAATATGACCCGCTTTTGCCAAAGACATTCGATAGGCATAAATCGCTGCGCCATTTGATCCTGCATGCAGGGCTATGCAAGGCCACAGCGAGCGTGTTTTTTCATACAGCCAGGCGCAAATTACGCCGACTATCGTGGCACAAAGGAACTGGTAGATATTCATATGAGCCAGACCAAACAGGCAGGCTGAAGCGAGGATAGCTACCCAGCGCGAATATTGATGCAGGAAGCTGCGCAAGATAATGCCGCGAAACAGCATTTCTTCCAGCACTGGCGCAACCAGGCAAGCCGTAATGATGGAATGCACGCCATTGGCCATCATTTCATCAAATATTCTTTGCTGACCAGCAGGCACGGGTTGCCACGCCTCCAGCCAGCCGCCGAGAATACCCAGCACGATCTCCAGCCCAGGCACCAGCAACAGGACGGGCAAGATCAACAATAGCGTTTTGCCAACTGGAGCCCCGGCAGAAGAATGAAACAATTCTGTATAGCTCAAACCCTTGTAGTGCAACATGGCTGTGAATAACACGGCATTCGACAAGACCATGATGACACCATCGATTTCATCCGGACCTATGCCAGTCCAGCTTCTGATATCGTGCACCAGAATACCGAACATAAATTCTATGCCCATCAGGAAGACCAGCAAAAAACAGGCTTCCAGCCCTGTAGGGAAATTTTCGTGTTTATTTTTCATTATCTTTTTCGCCAGGTAGTTCTGATCTGGCGAAAACTCACCATACAGTGCTCTAGTCTGATGTAGTGCTGATGATACACAGGCAAGCTTATTTCTTATTACATTTGCTGATGTCTTTGCTTTGCATTGCGGACAAGATAGCCTCCTGCAAGGCATTATATTCGATGGCCAGCCACGCCATTTAAGCCAATTTGCCGCATATCATTTTTTTCAATACGGCAAGATTAATCTTCAGGTTACAATTACTCACATTTCCTGCCCCGCTCATTGTGGGAGCCACACTGTTTTACTTCACTGAAATTTGTTGAATTTGTGCAAACACCAAGAGATTTTTTACAGCGATGGCAACAGCGAGGAGTTTATACCCGTTTATTCATCCCCATCTTTGTAATAATCGCGATCGTTGGTGGCCTGCGTTATTACCTGATGATCAATGCAGAAGTCAGCGATGCCAGGCAAAGGCTGAGTTCAGAATTACGCCATACCGCACACTACCTGATCCCGGCTCTCAGCAGCCTGTCGGCACAAGGTAATACCTCCGCCATACACAAATTGCTGCTGCAGGAAGTGGAAGCCAGCCCGGCCCTGTCGCGCATCAGCTGGCAATACAGCCGGCAACAAATCCAGGCTGAAGATGCCAGCATGCCTGTCACTGCCGTACCAGCTTGGTTTATCAAACTGCTGTCCTGGCAAGCCGAGAATTCTGCCAGGGAAGTCAGATTGCAGGATGGCAGTATCGCTGTCTTGCAGATGGAAACCAGCATCGCTGGTGAAAACCTGCACATCTGGCAAAAGGTCATGGGGCAGGCAAAAATTTCCCTGCTCGTCATTTTTACAATTTATTTCCTGCTTGGCTTGTTGCTACGCTCGAATGCCCGCAGCCTGCACAAACTGGCCGAGGCGACCAACAAGTTCAAGACAGGCCAGCATGCCGTACGCATGGCAGTCACAGGTACGGCGGAGGCACGCGCCCTGGCCCAGACTTTCAACAGCATGGCTGATGAAGTACAAGCTTTACTGCTGACACTACAGCGCAGCCAGCGCGCCAATAGCGAGCAACTGCACTTCACCTGGCAATTGCTGCATGCCCTGCCTATACCGATTTTCTTCCAGGACCAGCATGGCATTTGCCAGCGCATCAACCGCGCCTGGGAAGAGTTATTTGGCTTGCGTGCAGCCGATGTGGTTGGCCGCCCCATGCCTGTGCTGGCCTTGCATGCCAGCACGCGGCCACCACTGGAAAGTGGGCAAGACAAGCTGGTCATGGAAATGCAGATACAGGCCGCCGGAAAAATTCTGGACGTGATTTACTACCAGGCCAGTTTCACCAATGTCGATGGCATCGCCATAGGCAGCATAGGTGCCCTCATCGACATCAGCGAACGCAACCAGGCGCAAGCCACACTGGCCGCAGAAAATGTCAGAGTTGAGACTACCCTGGCATCCATCGGTGATGCTGTCATCAGTACCGACGTACATGGACACATACTGATGCTCAACAAGGCCGCGCAGCAGATCTGTGGCTGGAGCCGTAAGGAAGCACAGTCCCATGCACTGGCAGAGGTGTTTTCCCTGACAGATAACCAGCAACGCAACACGCTGCAAGAATTTCTGCAACAGATTTGCCAGAGTACCGATATCCTGCAGGCGAATAACCAGGTCTTGAGCGCCCGTGCAGGCCAGCGCTTTGAAGTCGACTACACGGCAGCTCCGATACGGCAAAAAAATGGCAAGGTCATGGGCTGTGTACTGGTGTTTCGTGATGTCAGTGAAAAGCATCAGCTCATGCAGCAACTGCGCTGGCAAGCTGGCCATGATGTGCTGACGGGTCTGGAAAACCGCGCTGCACTGAGTGAAAGGTTCAGTACAGCAATCCAAACCGCGCGCAGCAATAAAAATTGGCTGGCAGTATGCCTGCTGGATCTGGATCATTTTCAAGCCATCAATGAAAGCCATGGTCAGGAATTCGCCAATAAATTATTGCAGCAGGTTGCACGTCGCCTGGAAAGCAGTGCCGGTAGCGAGCACCATGTGGCGCGTCTGGGAGGCGATGAATTTGTGGTCTTGCTGCAAAACCAGCAAGATGTCGCGGGCGTGGAATTAAACCTGGCCTTGCTGCTGGCAGAACTGGCACAGTCTTATCAGATAGAACAGCAAAGCATCAGCCTGTCCGCCAGTATAGGCGTGGCGATTTATCCGCGTGACGATATCAATGCAGATACCCTGCTGCGCTGTGCTGACCAGGCCATGTACCAGGCCAAGCTGAATGGCCGCAATCAATTTCATTTATTCGATGCCGAGCAAGACCAGCAATTACGCACTCATCACAATCAGCGGGCGCGCATACGCCAGGCTTTGCAACAGGGGGAAATGCGGCTGTACTTCCAGCCCAAGGTGAATATGCGTCAGGGCCGCATCACAGGCATGGAAGCCCTGCTGCGCTGGCAACATCCCGAGCAAGGTATAGTCGGGCCGCTGCATTTTCTGCCGCTGATAGAACATACTGATTTGATTATCGATGTCGGTGACTGGGTCTTGCAACAGGCCATGGAGCAATTACGTGCCTGGACCGGCCTGCATGCAGACTGGGTCATCAGCGTGAATATCGCAGCCCGCCATTTCCAGTGCAAGGACTTCGTAGAACGCCTGCGCACGATACTCGCTGCTTACCCTGATATCGCACCTGAAAGGCTGGAGATAGAGATTTTGGAATCTGCCGCCATACAGGATATCCAGCACGTGCGCGATGTGATGCTGGCTTGCCAGCAAATCGGCGTCAGCTTTGCCCTCGACGATTTTGGCACTGGCTATTCATCACTGTCTTACCTGAAGCGCCTGCCTGCCGACACCCTGAAAATAGACCAGAGCTTTGTCCGTGATATGCTGGAAGACAAGGATGATCTGGCCGTCATCAGCGCCGTCATCGGCCTGGCACGTGCCTTTAATCGTGTCGTGATTGCAGAAGGTGTGGAAACCCCGGAACACGGTGCCGCACTCTTGCGGCTCGGCTGTGAACTGGCACAAGGCTATGGTATAGCCCGACCCATGCCAGCCGGACAAGTTGAAGCATGGGCCGACAGTTATGTCGCCCCCCAGATCTGGGGCCATGGCAAAGACCTGGAATGGGAAGGTGCCTGAGCCTCAGGCATGGATATTAACAACATCATGGAAACAGCATGCAAACCATCAGCGGACAATGCAGTTGCGGGAAAATAAGCTATCACTACCCAGCACCTGCGCTGCAAGTCGTGGCCTGTCATTGCAGCATGTGCCGTCGCATGACGGGAGCCCCCTTGTCATCGTATGTCGTGGTCAAGCAGGCTGAACTGGTCTTGACACGGGGTCAGGAGTTACTGAAAAGCTATACCGTCACATCCCGTACCCAGCGCCATTTTTGTGCTGACTGCGGCACGCCCCTGTATAACTCCAATCAGGAAACCTATGCAGGCCTGAGCATGCTGTATCTGGGTACTGTCGATCAACATGAAAGCCTGGCACCGCGCATGGATATTTTTTGTGAGAACAAATTATCCTGGCTGACTACTTCTGACAGCAGCCGGCATTTTGAGCAGACGCCGCGCAAACCCTGAAACAAAAAAAGCGTGCCCCATTTGCAGGGACACGCTTTTTTTCATGCAGATGCGCTTTATTTAGCTGGATATTTGACCGTCATTTCCTTCAACAAATTATCGGCATGATCAACTTCTTTCATGACCCATAACATATAGCGGATATCGACGTGAATGGCGCGTGTGATGGCAGTATCGAAATACCAGTCCTTGGTAATGGATTCATAAGTCGAATCAAAATTCAAACCTACCAGTTCACCATTCTTGTTCAAGACAGCAGAACCGGAATTGCCACCTGTCGTATCGGCAGTGGACAGGAAGTTGACAGGCACGGTTTGCAAGACACTATCCTTGAACACGCCATAGCGTTTTTCCTTTACTGCAGTCAACAAACTATCCTGCATATTGAAGGGAGACTTGCCTGTATGCTTTTCGACTATGCCTTCAACCGTTGTGAACGGGCCTTTGCTGATGCCGTCTCGTGGTGAGTAGGGCGCTACCGTGCCATATGTCACGCGCAGGGTGGAATTGGCATCAGGATAGACTGGCTTGCCCTGGGATTTTTTCCACTCGATGACGACTTGCATATATTGTGGAATCACTCGTTCCAGATTGCCATCAAGTTCTTTGCGGCGGTTTTCCAGCGACATGCCAGCGTCATGCAATTTCACCGCCAGACGAATGAATGCATCGTCCGATTGTTCAAAAGCCTTGCGGTCCTTGCTCATCCAGGCCAGGCGTTTGGCGGTTTCACCAAGCGTGCTGTGCTGATACAGGCCAGCGACACTTTCCGGTGTCGGCAGCAATACATCCAGGCCTTGTGGATGAGTCTTGACCGGCAATTGATTATATCTTTGCAAGGCAGCAGTAAACCTGGCCTGATCCACATTGGGCAGATAGGATTGTTCCAGGCGATTGAGTTTGCCAGCAATGATAGTCATATCCCTTTGCTGGTAGCCGGTATGGCGTTCGGCATCCGGCTTTTCACTTTCTACAGCCAAGCGATACAAGGTGCGCGCACTCTTCAGCAATTCACTGGTACTGGCAACATTCCAGGCAAATTCTTCGTCGGACATGGCCATGTCGGCAGCGATGACGGCATCCAGTTCTTTCAGCAAATTCTTGTTGCTGCCATGCTGGGCAAACCACAGCCGGAACTCGGCATCCTGCGCATCCTTGATGGCAGCGATGTCTTTACGGGCAAAACCATCGAGCAAGCCTTCGGTCTTTTTCAAACCATTATTGATGCCCTTGACCACACTCGCATAGCGTACGCCAGCACCTGCATTGCCCTGAGTTGCCGCAGCAATCACAGCCAGGTCTGCCCTGGATTCTGCCACTTTGGCAGGGAAACTGACATCGCGGGCAAAGCGTATTTCTGCTGGCAATTTGTAACGACTGGTACGGCCAGGATAACCTGCCAGCAAGATGGGGTCGCCATTCTTCAAGCCCTGGGCAGACACCACCAAAAAGTCTTTCGACTGATATGGCACATTTTCAGAAGAAGGATCGGCAGGGCGGCCATCCTTGCCGACATAAGCGCGCAGGAAAGCGTAATCACCGGTATGGCGTGGCCATTCAAAATTATCGACTTCGCCACCAAAATTACCTATCTTGTCCGATGGTGCATATGCCAGGCGCACGTCACGTATCATCAACTGACGTATGCGGTAATACTCCAGGCCGCGGTGAAAGCTGGGGACGGAACAACGGTATGCCTTGTCTTGTTCGCATTCGGCGATGAGTTGCTTGATGCGGTTTTCCACATGCTCATTTCTGGCCTTGCCAGACATACCGGCATTGATACCCTTCATGACCTGCTCAGTGACATTATCAACCTTGTCGGTAATGTACATGCGCGCATCTGGGCCGGCAGGTAATTCTTCAGCCATGCCCCTGGCCAGGAAGCCGTTCGCAATATAGTTTTTCTCTGCCGTGGAATTTCTTTGTATTGCGCCATAAGCACAATGATGATTCGTCACCACCAGGCCAGTGCTGGAAACAAAGGCTGCCGAGCAGCCACCCAGTGACACCATGGCCGACATGGGGTGCTTGTTCAAGTCTGCCAGTTTTTCTGCCGGCATATTGATGCCTATGCGTTTTAGCTCAGACTTCAGTTGTGGCAATTGATACGGCTGCCACTGACCTTCGTCAGCGTGAGCAAATGAAAAAACGCCCATCAGGGCCAGCGGGACAGCAACAGTTTTAAACAAAATACACTCCAAATTGTGTTCTTAAAGTACAGGCATAAGCTCTGGCAGCAGTATAGCTGCGACCGCCAGGCCAGATAGGGCTGAAGACGGGATTTTTCTGCGTTTCAGGCAGGAATCGTGCGCATTTACTAATTATTTAAGCTGAAATCAGCACAAATAAACCATATTACAGACAAATATACCGGCAGCTAGTTCCTGCCGGGATTGATAAAAACCAGAAGTATGAATTTATTATTCCATTTATCGGAATAATAAATTCAACATTAAGACTATTCTTATATTTCAATGCAAGGCTCAAACTAAGCACTGCGCAATAGGGCGCTTTAAATACCGATCACACTTAGCTTGAATGGAAAAATCATGAGCCGCATCAATCTCGTCACCAAAGAAACTGCCAATGCTGAACAACTGGCCTTGCTCGAAGCAATACAAACAAAACTGGGCATGGTTCCCAATTTTTTGAAGGCTTTCGCCAATTCACCTGCAGCCCTGCGCGCCTTTCTTGGCTTGCATGGCATTGCAGGTGAAGGCAGCCTTGACCCGCAAACCCGTGAGCGCATCGCACTGGCGGTGGCACAAAAAAATTCCTGCGAATATTGCGTCTCTGCCCATACCGCCATAGGCCGCGGCACTGGCTTGAACAATGAAGAAATGGTAGCCAATCGTGCTGGCAGCAGCCAGGATGCCAAAGCAGCAATTGCCGTGAAATTTGCCCGTTCACTGGTTGAACATGCTGGTGAAGTCACCACGGCAGAAATTCTGGAAATGCGCGACAACGGCTATAGCGATGCCGATATTGTCGAAGTCATTACACATGTGGGCATGAATATCCTGACGAATATTCTGGGCAAGGCCAGCCGCCTGGATATCGACTTCCCTAAAGTTAGCCTGTAAAACCTGAAAAATCCTGTCATCTTAGCCATTACAGCGAGGAAACCATCATGTCACGCGCATTTGCCGATATCAGTTTTACCCCCAGTGTGAAAGCGGCGCAAAGCCTGTATGGCAGCCGCGAAGCCAATCGTGGTTTTGAACAGGTAGAAGAAAAACGCGATTCCCTGCTGGCGCAGGACATGGAATTTATCGCTGCACGTGACAGCTTTTACCAGGCGACGATTTCAGAAAACGGCTGGCCCTACGTGCAGCACCGTGGCGGCCCAGCCGGTTTTCTTAAAATCCTCGATAACAAGACCATCGCTTATGCAGATTTTTCTGGGAATGCGCAATACCTGAGCGTGGGCAATCTGTTTGCCAGCGACAGGGTATCCTTGATACTCATGGACTACGCCCGCCGCCGCCGCATGAAGATATGGGGCCATGCCAAAATCGTTCATGAAGAGGACGATGTACGCCTGATCGCCAGACTGGAGATGCCTGGCTACCGCGCCCGTGTCGAACGTGCCATTGTCATCACGGTAGAAGCCGTGGAGTGGAATTGCCCGCAACATATCACGCCCAGATTTAGCGAAACGGAAGTGCAGGGCTTGCTGGCGAAGCTGCTGGCTGAAAAGCACCAACTGGAAGAGCAGTTAACACAAAAGACTGCACCAGCAAAACCCACCAGCCTTGGTAATGGCCCACTGGAGTTAATTATTACAGGTGTGCGCCAACTCAGCCCACGTATACGCGCCTATGAATTGCGTGATCCTGCAGGCAAGGACTTGCCTGCGGTGAGCGCGGGTGCACATTTGCGGGTACCCGTCTTGCTGGCAGATGGGCAAGCGGCTACGCGTCCATACTCCATCAGTTCTGCTGGCGGGCAAACTGACTGTTATGAAATTGCCGTGCTGGCCGAACCCGGGGGCCGTGGTGGTTCCATGGCAGTCCACGATCTTTATGCGCTGGGTATGCACTTGCATTGTGATTTTCCACGTAATGACTTTGCATTACACGCGCATATAGAACATGCAGCACCCGCCGTGCTGATCGCCGGGGGTATAGGCATCACCGCCATCAAACCCATGGCTGCACAATTGTCAGCGCAGGGGCGGCCATACACTTTGCACTATGCAGGCCACACACTCAATACAATGGCCTATCGTACTGAGTTGCAAATGCAACTGGGTGCCTCATTGCATCTGTATGCGGCAGATCAGCAGCAGCGCATGGATATACACAGCATCATGAAAGAAGCAGGTCAGGACAGCCTGTTTTATATCTGCGGCCCGGCCAGCATGATCGCTGCTGCATTGAATGCAGCGGCAGCTTTGGGTATAGACCCGCAAAGAGTGCGCTTTGAAAGATTTGCGGTACAAAAATCAAACCAGGACGAAGAGATACGCGTGGAGCTGGCACGCAGTAAAAAAGTCATTCATGTCCGTGCTGACCAGACTATTTTGCAAGCCGTGCGTGCCCATGGTGTAGTAGCGCAAGCGGAATGCGAAACCGGCAATTGCGGCACTTGCGCGGTGAAACTGCTGGGTGGACAAGCACTGCACAGGGATGCGGTGTTGACAGAAGCAGAGCGAAAAGACCGCATCTGCATCTGTGTCTCGCGGGCGCAGGAGGGTGAACTGGTGCTTGATCTGTAAATTTATTCTTGCAATGGCAAGAAAATGTCGGTCACCATGAGGTGTTCAGGCACATCAGGGAAAAAGCTGATGCGCTGGAAAAACAGCGGGAAATCACGCAAATTGCGCTGGCTTTGTGGCAACCAGTTGTTATATAAAAACCGTACGGCACTGCCCAGCTGAGCATCCGTGCCAGTATGTCGCAAGACGGCACATTTACCTGCCGGGATGAGCTTGTTGACGATACCGTGCTGATTATCTGTCACTGCGGCTGGCACTGCTGCGCCCAGGTCAAAACGGTATTCATCTGCCGGTGTCTGATCGGGATCATCATAGATGAGATTAAACGTGGCACTGACGCTGGGCGGCAATTTATTGAGCTTGCGCCAGGCGATGAATTGCTGGATGCTATTGCCCAGCAAGGCAGGTGCGCCGCGGTGTTCAAGCACGGCGATACGGGTTTCAGGGAAGTCGGTGATGCGCACGTCTGTGAGCTGGTAAGTGGCTGGCATATGCTGTTCTCTCAGTTGGTCTATGGTCAGTTGACTGTGTTGCCAGGTATCCCACTGAGGCTGTTTTCTGAATTGCGCCGGACTCAGACCCAGGCTCTTTTTAAAAGCGCGGGAAAAAGCTTCACTGCTTTCATAGCCATTGTCCAGGGCAATGGCGATGACCTGTTTATGGCTGCGAAATGCCAGTTCATACATGGCTTTCTTGAGTCTCAATAGCTGCACATAAGAAAATGCCGCCAGACCAAAGTAGTCGGAAAACTGCCGGTGGAAATGAAATTTTGAGAAAGCCGCGACTGCGCTTAAACGCTCCAGCGTCAAGTCTTCATCCAGATGAGCATCTATGTATTGCAAAACCCGCAGCATGCGCATCTGGTAATTCGATTCACTCAATGATTTCTCCCTGACAGACTGCAGGATAGCCAGCCTTGCATCATGCCGCATGATAGTTGTTGCTGTGTTGAGCTTGCTGTATTGATCTCGCCAGGCTGTCAGCCTCAATCAGACCTGTGCCGCATGCGTTCCAGCAAAGCCTGTTCGCAAAGCTTGAACACCATATAGGCAGCCATGGCAGCAAGAGCGGCGACTATCAGTTCCAGCAATTGCTGCAAGCCGCCATCTATCATGCCTGCCCAGCCATTGTCGAGCAAGTATTCTGCATTCGCGCTGAAGAGGTGAACGATATCAAAAGACAATTTGCCAAACACGATGAAACTCAGTGTCAGCAAAAGAAAACTGGCGAGGCTGTGCTGGCATAGCCAGGCATAGAATTTTCGCTGTTTTGCCATTTTTCATCCTTTCGACAATACATCCAGGTTGCTCTGTTGCGGCTTCCATCGCTCAGTCAGCCATCGCCTGGCGCGCATTGCAGGTTCTTCTATGACATGCCATGAGCTGATGGAAAAAATCATGGTAAACGCTGTCGCGAATACTGTCAGTATCGCGACTGACATCTGTGGTGCAAGGGATAACAGGGCTTGCTGTATCGGAAAGGCATAGATATACACGCCATAGGAATAATCCCCAGCGCGGTTATACATGCGCAGCCTGCCTGCAGGTATATAAGCCAGATACAATAAAAGATAGGGCAGGCTCAGATAATAGGCCAGGATAAACACTTGCGGACTGAGATAGTGACTGAAATAGTGACTGAAGATCAGAGCCAGCATGGCTACAGTTGCCCATGCATGACTAAGTCGTATATGTTTGCGAAAAATAAAATACGCAGCACCGGAAAAGAACATGAAGAACATGCGGTCAAATTCTGCCATATTCAGTAAATAATGATGGCGTACTGCGTAGATCATGATTGCAGCAAGAATCATAGTCAATATACGCATTGCCGGGCTGCGGTATCGCTTCCAGAGACAGGCATACAAGCCCCAGAAACCTGCCAGCAAGACATACATGGCCAGTTCATAGATCAGGGTCCAGAGTGATCCATTGACTGCTGCGGGATAAGGGTTGTGTTCAAACACGCCGGGCAGGGTGTATACAATCCCGCTGACTATGGTCGCGCATTTGTATAGATATTGATATACACCAGAACTGGAAAAATAATCGCCTGCAGGCAGCGATGTAAATATCGCCCCCAGCACAAACACGCTCAGCAAGACCATACTGATCAAGCCGGGAAATATCCTCAGGAAACGCGCCAGAAAATAGTCAGGCAGATTCTGCCGCGTCATGAGACTGCCCGTCACCAGATAACCGCTGGTGACAAAAAACAGGTCGACAGCAATACTGCCTATGCTCATGCCCAGAGTGGCTCCCAGCGGCTCGGGCTGACGTAGCAAGGCATAGCTGTGCCCAAACAATACTGCCAGCGCAGCCAGCAAACGTATCAGGTTGAAATTATTATCCCTGCTTTGGCTGAACTCAGCCAGGTACTTCAGTTGTCGCATATAGTAAAAATCAAGACTTTTCGACGATGTTTTTCAAATCCAGCAAACCCTCATCGAATTTTTTTCCCACCATATTATCCATGCTGAAAAACAGGCCCATTAATTTGGACATGAAATTGCAGGACCCAAACATGGCCTGACTGACTAGCGTCGTGGGTCCCTGTTCATCAAGGCGAAACTCTATGGTATTTTGTGCGGCGAAGGGTTTGTAAAAATTGATTTGTATACGGAGATAATTAAAGGGCTGGCTTTCCAGAATTTCCATCCTGCCTTCCCCAAGTTCCTTATTGCCAGCCCACGCATACACTGCGGCCTGGCCATGTTGCGGGCCACTATAGCTACGTCGCACGGCAGGGTCCACTTTTTCCCAGGGCGACCAGGCTTCCCATTCATGGAAATCATTCAACAATGGGAAAATTTGCTCCGGTCTGGCTTGCATGCTCAATGAACGCTCTATGCGAAAATCATCGGGCCGGGTAGCAACAAACAGTATGAAAGCAATCAGCAAAAGCAGAATGATGGCCGCTAATATCATGATACGACTCCTGTTTTATACATGCATGGGATAGAGCAACAGCTTAATACGGCAGGCTTATTATTACCAGTTGCACAGCATTTATTTGCCAGAGTTAGCTCAGTGAGAAATTTTGCATTGACTGGTATTACCGCTAAAATGCGATATAAGCCCGCCATGCGATAACGCTAGCGGAGGATCACTCTTACCTCTATCACCATGCCTACACCCAGCTCTGCCTCTACCACAATCACCGTGCCTGCATCTGGCCAGTTGATTATCGATGCCATCATCCACGCGATCAAATGGGGGACCGGCTCATCTGCAGGCACAAGCATTAGTTATAGTTTTCCGTGGACCAGTGGTGAATCTTATTTTTACGGCATCAATTCTGGCAGCAAGTATTCCTCACTGGAAGAACAAAAAGCCACGTCTCACTTTGCCCTGACTACAGAACAACAAATTTCTGCAACCAGGGCTTTCCAAGCCTGGGCAGATGTTGCCAACCTGAATTTCATCCCGGTGGCAGACAATGTCAGCAGTGCTGGTGATATCCGCATAGGCTGGACTTCAGCCATTGACATGACTGTCACGGGTAAAAAAGCCTGGGGCTGGGCTTATCAGCCAAATGGATACTATCCTGACGGCGGTGATATCTGGATTTCTACAGAAAGCTCTGGCGCTACCAGCAAGGACTGGAGTACCGGCTCCTATAACTTCATGTCATTGATACATGAAATAGGCCATGCGCTGGGTCTGAAACATCCATTTGATGGCAGCACCAACTTGCCAGCCGCTACGGATACCAGGCAATACACCATCATGTCTTATACCGACATACAAAATGATCTGTTCAGAACCATCACTTATGGTGCGAACAACAAACCCGTGTTTGCCTTTCAGGATGTGGTTCCGGAAACACCCATGGTGTACGACATCGCTGCCATACAATACCTGTATGGGGTCAACAATAACTATAAAACCGGTAACGATACCTATACCTTTGATACCAACACCCCATTTTTGAAAACCATCTGGGATGCCGGTGGCAATGACACCATTTCTGTCGCCAATTTCACGCTGGGCTGTGTGATTGACCTGACCCCTGGCAATTACTCTGATATACGCATGGAAGCGGCTCCCAATCCACCTGGTTACACCGGTGGCACTGTACCAACTTACGATGGCAAGCAAAATCTTGGCATCGCCTTTGGTGCTTACATAGAAAATGCCATAGGTGGTGCGGGCAATGACAAACTGATAGGCAATAAAGTCAATAATACCTTCACCGGCAATGGCGGCAACGACACCATAGACGGTGGCCTGGGCCTGGATTTGGCCAACTACGCCAGTGCACATAGCAATTACACCATCACCGCCAGCGGCAGTGTCGCCCTCGTCAAGGCCAACAGCGGTACTGAAGGCAGCGATACCCTGTTCAATATTGAGCGTCTGCACTTCAGCGATGAAAACATCGCTCTGGATATCAATGGCATAGCCGGGCAGGCTTACAGACTGTATCAGGCTGCCTTTGACCGCAAACCCGATTTGAAGGGCCTGGGTTACTGGATTGCGGATATGGACAAGGGTTCCAGCCTGACTACTGTCGCTGCAGGTTTCATGTTGTCACCTGAATTTCAAAAACTGTATGGCAGCAGCCCCTCGAATACCACGCTGATTACCAATTTTTATCAAAATGTCTTGCACAGAACACCAGATAAAGCAGGCTTTGATTATTGGCTGGACCAGTTGAATACCAAGAAAATCACTGCCGCCGGTGCGCTTGCCAGCTTTTGTGAGAGTGCCGAAAATCAGGCCCTGGTCATAGGTTCCATACAAAACGGTATTGAATACCTGCTCTGGCCTGCATAAACTGGCCTTACCTCCAAGAAATTCATCGTTCCGGCACAAAGCACGCCACACCTGTGGCGGCTTACCCTACAATGACGACATATCCGCCAGGCTGCTTATAAACTAAGCAGCCCGCTGTCGTCATCTTCATACAGAAATACACCCCATGTCAGAATCCACAGCCTTCAATACCCTGCCGCTATCCGCGCCCATGCTCGCCAATCTGGACAGCCTGGGCTACAAGGAAATGACAGCCATACAGGCAGCCAGCCTGCCCGTCATCCTGCAACAACAAGACCTGATTGCCCAGGCCAAGACCGGTAGCGGCAAGACCGCCGCCTTTGGACTGGGCATACTGGCCAAGCTCAATCCCACTTATTTTGCCGTACAGGGCCTGGTGATATGCCCGACGCGTGAACTGGCTGACCAGGTCGCCAATGAATTGCGCCGTCTGGCCAGGACCATGCCTAACGTCAAGATCGTCACCCTGTGCGGTGGTACGGCCATGCGACCACAGATAGCCTCGCTTGAATATGGAGCGCATATCGTAGTCGGTACACCTGGCCGCCTGATCGACCATATCAGTCGTGGCACCATCAACCTGAAAACCGTACAAACCCTGGTGCTGGACGAAGCTGACCGCATGGTCGACATGGGCTTTTATGATGACATCTACGACATCGTCGCCGCCACACCCACGCGCAGGCAAACCCTGCTGTTCTCGGCTACCTACCCGGATGATATACGCCAGGCCAGCGAACAACTGCTGCGCGACCCAGTAGAGATCAAGGTTGAATCCCAGCATGCTGCCAATCATATAGAGCAATTGTTTTACCTGGTTACACCTGAAGGACGCAATACCGCTGTCGCCACCCTGCTACACCATTACCAGCCGACATCCACGATCGCTTTTTGCAATACCAAAATCCATTGCCGCGAACTGACAGAAGAATTGCACGCCCAGGGTATCAGCGCCCTGGCCCTGCATGGCGACCTTGAACAACGTGACCGCGATGAAGTCTTGATACGCTTTGCCAACCAGAGCTGCTCAGTCCTCGTCGCCACCGACGTCGCTGCCCGCGGTCTCGATATACAAACCCTGGGTGCCGTCATCAATGTCGATGTATCCAAAGACACCGAAGTCCACATCCACCGCATAGGCCGCACTGGCCGCGCCGGTGAAAAAGGCCTGGCACTGAGCCTGGCCACGCCTGGTGAAAAGAAGTGGGTAAAGCTGATAGAAGAATATCAGGGTGAGCCAGCCAGCTGGGGCGACATCCACGCCCTCGAAGCCGGCCCGGAAAGAGACTTGCAAGCCCCGATGATGACCATCTGCATCATGGGCGGTAAAAAAGACAAACTACGCCCCGGCGATTTGCTGGGTGCATTGACTGCTGACCTCGGTTTGAAAAAAGAACAGGTAGGCAAAATCAATGTCTCGGAATTTGTCACCTACGTCGCCATCGACAGGCAAGTCGCAGAAAAAACCGTGGACAGGCTGAGCCGAACCAATATCAAGGGCAGGCAATTCAGGATGCGAATTGTTGACTGATTTGATTGATTTGATTGATGATCTCAGTATTTCATAGCCATGATGGCTGGGATGGCTTCGATAGCCTACGCAAAAAGTATCATGACATCTTGCAGGTTCACCAATCACAAGCAGTGAACCTGCAAATACTCTCATGCCGTCATCACACCAGCAAATCTGCCAGACTACGCGCAATCACCTTAGTCGCTTTGCGTAAATCTTCCAGATTCAAACGCTCATCCGCACGTTTCGCATGCGATTCCAGTACAGTGCGCGGCCCTGCACCATAGATGACGCCAGGTATGCCCGCTTCCGAGAACAAACGCACATCGGTATACAAAGGTGTACCCAGTGCCGGAATTGCTTCACCAAATACTGTACCGCCATGCTTTTGTATCGCCTCCACCAACGGTGTATTACCCGGCAGCGGCCGCATGGAATTTGCCAGCAAGATGCGTTTTACGTCGACGCTGATGCCCGGTAAATCTGCAGCGGTATCGCTGATGACTTTGCGCAACGTCGCTTCGACTTCTGCCGGATTTTCTTCCGGTATCATGCGGCGGTCCAGCTTGAATGTCACACGGCCAGGGATGACATTGGTATTGGTGCCACCTTCTATGGTCCCCACATTCAGGTAAGGGTGGGTGATGCCTTCGACTTTCGAGGTAACCTGTTTGTACAGCGTGTTTTGTGCATACAGGGCATTCAGGATTTTGACTGCCGCCTGCAAGGCATCGACACCAGAATCAGGGATTGCTGCATGGGCCATCTTGCCATGCACGGTCACTTCCATCTGCAAACAACCGTTATGCGCAGTGATGACCTGGTAAGAAAAACCAGCAGCAATCATCAGGTCAGGCTTGATGAGATTATGTTTGAGCATCCAGCCCGGGCCGACTTCGCCACCGAACTCTTCATCATAAGTGAACAGCAATTCCAGTGTGCCTGCTTTGGGTTTGGCAACGGCTTCCAGTGCACGCAGGGCAAATGTGTAAGTCGAGAAATCACATTTGCTGACAGCCGTAGCGCGGCCATAGATATTGCCGTTTTCTATTTCACCACCGTAAGGGTCCTTGGTCCAGCCTTCACCCGGTGGCACCACATCGCCATGGGCATTCAGCAACACCGTCTTACCCGGGCCATACTGGCGACGCACCAGCAGATTGGTGATGCTTTGCAAGCCAGCCTCCTTGACTTCGCTATCTGGCACTACATGTTTTTCTGCGTTGATACCCATGTCTTGCAGCAGATCAGCAGTGCGCTCTGCATGCGGGGTGTTATTGCCGGGTGGTGTGTCGGTAGGAACGCGTATCAATTCTTGCAGAAACTTGACCTGCTCGTCAAAGTGGCTGTCTACCCAGGCGTCGAGTTGTTCGTAATTATTCATGTCTTGTACTTTCTGGATTGTTATTGATTTACTTGGCACCGGCCTGGAACCAGGCACCGACGATTGCACGTTCTTCTTCCGTCATCTGTGTCATATTCCCTATAGGCATGGCCTTGAGTTGCACGGCCTGCATATTGACCTTTACCGCATTCTGTTTGATCTGTTCCGGCGTATCGAGCTTGATACCGGCAGGAGCAGTGGCAAAGCCGGGCTGGGTAGGCGCAGCCGCATGGCAGGATGCACAACGCTGCTGGATGATGCCCTGCACTTTAGTGAACTGTGCAGCCTCTGCTTCTGCCGCCGACAGGGCAGGGTCAGATGCTGCCACTTTGGCAGGTGGTTTTGGTGCAATCGCAATAGCTACTGCCAGCAATAAAGTCACGCCCGCCGCAGGATAAGCCCAGTTGGTAATACCCTTGTGACGCAGGTTGAAGAAATGACGTATCAAGACACCCGCCGCCATGATGACAGCCAGCACCAGCCAGTTGTATTCATGGTTGTAAGTCATTGCATAGTGGTTGCTGATCATGATGAACAGCACCGGCAGGGTGAAGTAATTATTGTGCACGCTGCGTTGCTTGGCTTTCTGGCCGTGGACGGGGTCAGGTGATTTGCCCTGCTGCATGGCTTCGACCAGTTTGCGCTGGCCTGGGATGATGAGCATTAGCACATTACCCACCATCATCGTACCTATCATCGCGCCAACGTGGATATAGGCAGCACGGCCACTGAGGAATTTCGACAACACGAATGCTGCCGCCACAATGAACACAAACATGATGATGCCCAGCAGGCCTTCACGCTTGCCCAGTGGAGAGCGGCACAGCAAGTCATATACGGTCCAGCCCACCAGCAGCGTGCCCAGACCTATGCCTATGGCTTGCCAGCTAGTCAGGTCAGCGACTGATTTGTCTATCATCATCGGGGACGCATTGAAGTAATAGACGATGAACAACATCGCAAAGCCAGACAGCCAGGTAGCATAGGCTTCCCATTTGAACCAGTGCAGTTCTTCTGGCAATTCCTTGGGGGCGATCAGGTATTTTTGTGGGTTATAAAAGCCACCGCCATGCACGGCCCACAATTCACCGGACACACCCTTGTTGGCCAGTTCAGAACCCGGTTTGGGCGGGCGGATAGTATTGTCCAGCCAGACGAAGTAGAAGGATGCACCTATCCAGGCTATGCCTGTAATCAAATGCAGCCAGCGGACGATCAGGTTCAGCCACTCAGTGCCATACGCAAGTAAAAAAGCTTCCATGTTTTCTCTCATGTTAGAAGCTCGTCTGCCTCCGCGGGCTCTTCAGACGAGAGGGATAGAAAAATACCCCAAAATGGTCGCGAACCGAAGCTCCGCTGCGACCAGGTGTTTCTGGCAGCTTACGCTACCATGATTCACGATCTTAGTGCTAAAAAACCACAACCTGTATCTATCTGCTGCAAATGTCTCCTATTGTCGCAGTTAGACCAAGGGCAGGTAAGACCAATAGCAAAAAACTTGGTGAAGTCTGGTAACGATAAACTTTTTCCCTACAAACTTCATTGAAAACGAAGTATATTAAAAATACAGATTTCGATATACGTTTGAAGACAGGCATCAACATGGCACAACTACCCAATCATCTCGATCTGCATCTGATACGTATTTTGTATCTTTTGCTCAGTGAGAAAAACGTCTCCCGCGTGGCTTTAAAGCTTAACCAGCCGCAGCCTTCGATTTCTGCCTCGCTACGCAAACTGCGCGAGCTGACTGGCGATCAATTGCTGGTGCGCGGTGGCCGTGGCATGGTGCCTACCCCCCATGGTGAAACCCTGCTCAAGCCTGCCAAGCGCATACTCGATGAAACCGAGCTCTTGTTTGAACGCAAGGTCCCCTTCGTCGCCCAGCAAGAAAGCAAGACCTTTCACATCGCTGCGCCAGATTCCCTGCATGTGCAATTCCTGCCCAGCGTGGTAGAGCGCCTGCGCCGTGAATCACCCAAAAGCCGCATCGTCATCCATGGCCTGGGGGCAGAAGTTGATTATGTGCGCCATCTGTCTGACGGTGACCTTGATCTCGTCATTGCCAACTGGGATGAACCACCACAACACCTGCACCTGTCCAAGCTGTTTGAAGACCCCATCGTCTGCGCCATGCGTGCCGACAGCCCCTATGCCAAGCGCACGGGTACTGACGACATGACTCTGGAAGACTACCTGAGCCTGCCGCATGTCGCACCTTCGCAACTCCTGTCCGGCTATCATGGCGTCATTGATGCCCATCTGGAACGCCAGCACCTGCGCCGCAATGTCGTGGTTGAGTCAGCTTACTTTGGCCTGATGCCGCATATGCTGACGCAGTCAGACATGGTGCTGACGACGGGCAAGCAATACCTGAGCTTTTATGAAAAAAGCCTGCAATTAAAGACTTTTTCCATTCCCATCAAATTCCCGCCACTGCGCTTTTACCAGCTCTGGCATGAACGCGTGCATCATTCACCAGAACACAGATGGCTGCGTGAGCAGATAGCCCAGGCAGCCAAATCTTTGATGAGCAAATAGTTTTTAGCTGCCGCGATAGGTGGAATAAGCCCAAGGCGACACCACCAGCGGCACATGGTAATTCTGGCTGGCATCGGCCACGCCAAAAGCCAGGGTCACGCGGTCTATGAACTTGGGGCTGGGCAGGTCCACGCCCTGCTTGTCGAAATAATCACCTGCCGCAAATACCAGCTCATACAGGCCTGGCTTCAGGCTGTCACCTTCCAACAAGGGCGCATTGCAGCGGCCATCATGGTTGGTGGTTTCTGTCTTCAGCAGGGTTTTTTCGTCTGCATTGACGGCATATAACTCCACCTGCACACCCACGCCGGGCTTGCCAACGGTGATATCCAGCACATGTGTACTGAGCTTTCCCATACTGATCTCCTATATTGATGACTTGAAATGCGCTATCAGCCAAATCTTATACTGCCAGCAGTCTATCAATATACTATCGAAGATATACAGATCATGAAGACAGCAGCACATTGCAGGCCAGAATTGGGCTTAAGCTTCATCATCATGCCGGGACAATACCGGTCACATTAATGAATACGTACAAATAACAGGCACAACACCTGAGCAATTATGACGACAACTCTGGACCACCTGAACCACTGTAGCCCGCAAGACTTTGTGCATATCCTGCATGGTATCTATGAACATTCACCCTGGATACCTGAACGGGCAGCGGCCAGCCGCCCCTTTGCCAGCATCACGGCACTCAAGCTGGCCTTGCAAACCGTGGTCAGCCAGGCGACAGAAGCAGAACAGTTGGGCCTGATCCGTGCCCACCCCGAGTTGGCAGGCAAGGCCGCCATCGCCGGAGAATTGACGGCAGAATCAACCGGTGAACAGGCCAAGGCAGGCCTGACCAATTGCAGTCCTGAAGAATTTGCGATACTGCATAAACTCAATGCCGACTACAACAGCAAGTTTGGTTTCCCCTTCATCCTCGCCGTCAAAGGGCCGGATGGCAAGGGCTTTACGCGGGAAACCATCATCGCCACCTTCCAGCGCCGCTTCAAGAACCAGCGTGCAGACGAGCTGGCAGAATGCCTGCGCCAGATAGGTCGCATTGCTGAGCTGCGCCTGAATGATTTGCTCGAACACACCCTGCAATTTGGCAAGACCATCATGCAATGGTCAGAAACCCTGGCCGCCTGGAGCGATGATGAAGATGGCCTGACCTGCGCCTACATGACGCCCGCGCACCAAAAAACCGCAGAGCAACTGGCGGCCTGGATGCGTGAAGCGGGCATGCATGTGCATATCGATGCCGTCGGCAACGTCGTTGGCCGCTACCTGTCTGATGCCACCGATGCCAAGACCCTGCTGACCGGCTCTCACTACGATACCGTCTGCAATGGCGGCAAATACGATGGCCGTGAAGGCATCCTGCTACCCATCGCCATCGTCAAGCACCTGAACGACAGAAATGAAAAACTGCCCTTCAATTTCGAAATAATCGGCTTTTCTGAAGAAGAAGGCGTGCGCTTCAAAAGCACCTTCCTGGGCAGTAACGCCATCATCGGCCAGTTTGACCTGACCTTGCTGGACAAGACCGATGCTGACGGCATCAGCATGCGTGAGGCACTGACTGCTGCCGGGCATGATGTCAAACAAATCCTGGCCATCGCACGTGACCCTGCACAGATACTGGGCTATGTCGAAGTGCATATAGAGCAAGGCCCGGTCTTGCTGGGCCGTGACCTGCCAGTGGGCATAGTCACTTCTATCGCAGGCAGTTGCCGTTATCAGGTGCAACTCAAAGGGGTTGCCAGCCATGCTGGCACCACACCCATGAGTATGCGCAAGGATGCTGCCGCTGCCGCCGCAGAAATCATTTTGTATGTAGAACAGCGCTGCGCCAATGGCACGTCCCTGGTCGGCACGGTAGGCCAGTTGCAGGTGCCACATGGTTCGGTCAATGTCATACCCGGCTCCTGCAATCTGTCGCTGGATATCCGCGCCGCTGATGATGCCACCCGCGATGCTGCGGTAAATGACATCCTGGCAAAGATAGAAGTCATCTGCCAGCAGCGCAATATTGAAGTGAACATCGTCAAAGCCGTATCCGCCCCGGCAGCACCGTGTGCCCCATGGCTGATGCAGCAACTGGCAGCAGCTACGCAAAGAGCAGGTTTGCCAGCTTTTGAATTACCGTCAGGTGCAGGCCATGATGCCATGGCGATAGCCAAAATGACCGATGTCGCCATGCTGTTCACCCGCTGCGGCAACGGCGGCATCAGCCACAACCCGCTGGAAACCATGAGCGCCGACGATGCAGAAGTCTCGGCACAAATCTTGCTCGATTTTTTAAGGAATTTTAAAGGTAGGGACTAAGACCAAAGAGCTCACCACAGAGACACTGAGACACAGAGAAAAGCATGAGAAAACCTTTTTCTGTTTTGTTTTTCCTCCGTGCACCTCTGTGCCCCCTCTGTGTCTCTGTGTTGAGAGGTTTTTCTGTACCCGTTTTACCAGGATTTCTGGCGCCACTTTCAGTATTGCCTGCTTCAGCTTCGCAATGAAGATCTGATGCAGAACAAGGGCTGAGCTTGAGCCTGCTGCCATGTTTGCGGTGCTTACCGCTGCATGGTTTGAGGCGACGCAAGAACATGCTTTCACCGGCATTTTTTTACGACGCAGATCAATCCTGACGAGATGTCTTCTTCCAGTTCGTGGAGGATGCATTTCGTCAGGCAGCAGTAGAAAGCGCAGTCGGACACTATGTTTCGGCTGTATTTGTAGCCGCTTTTCCTGACGACACCATCGTCAGGAAGGCAAACCAGGAGTCTTGCACATGATGCATTTCCCCCTCATTTCGATTACCAGTCGCTTTAGTCTTTAGCATTTCAGTATGAGCATTTCCAGCCATCACTGAGAACAAGTTCCGTCAGAGAACCCAGCAGTGATGTGTCACAACCAAACCATCAAGCAAGGAAGAGACGATGCAAACAGCGATACACCCGGTAGATGAAAAGCTACCAGCAGCAAAATTATTCACTCTGGGCATACAGCACGTGCTGGTGATGTATGCCGGGGCGATAGCCGTGCCTCTCATTATCGGCGGTGCATTACATTTACCCAAAGACCAGATAGCCTTCCTCATCAATGCCGATTTATTCTGTTGCGGCCTGGTGACCCTGATACAGGCGCTGGGTATCTGGAAATTTGGCATACGCATGCCTGTCATGATGGGTGTCACTTTTGCGGCAGTAGGCCCCATGGTGGCGATGGCGGGCAACCCCAGCCTGGGCATACTCAGCATTTATGGGGCGGTCATCGCCTCCGGTATTTTTGGTCTCATCATTACGCCCTTCATGAGCCGGGCCGTCAGGTTTTTCCCGCCTGTGGTTACCGGCACCATCATTACCGTCATCGGCATTACCCTCATGCGTGTGGGTATCAACTGGGCAGCGGGCGGGCAGCCGATGATCTTTGATGCGGCCAGCAAATCCATGCAAGCCAATCCCAATTATGGTGCGCCTGAAAACCTGGCGATTGCCTTTTTTGTGCTGGTCTCCATCATGCTCATGACACGTTATCTGCGCGGCTTTTTGGGTAATATCTCGGTCTTGCTGGGCATGGTGGCGGGCTTTATGGTTTCGCTGCTCTTGGGCAAGGTCAGTTTTGACGGCCTGGGTGAGGCAGGCTGGTTTGCCTTCATCATGCCCTTCCAGTATGGCATGCCGACTTTTGACCTCGGTGCCATTATAGGTATGTGCCTGGTCATGATCGTCACGATGGTCGAGTCTACAGGCATGTTCCTCGCGCTGTCTGAGCTTACCGGCAAGCGCATCAGCAATGAAGAACTGGCGAATGGTCTGCGGGCTGACAGCCTGGGCACGGTCATCGGTGGTGTCTTCAATACTTTTCCTTACACCTCGTTTTCACAAAACATAGGCCTGGTCGGTGTCACCGGCGTGCGCAGCCGTTATGTCTGCGCGGCTGCAGGTGTGATACTTGTGGCGTTTGGTATGTTCCCCAAAATGGCGCATGTGGCGGCATCGATACCTGTATATGTACTCGGCGGCGCAGGCATAGTCATGTTTGGCATGGTGGCAGCCACCGGTATCAAGATACTCGGCAATGCCGGGCTCAATCACCAGCGCCACAACCTGTTCATCGTTGCGGTCAGCATAGGGGCAGGCATGATACCTCTGGTGGCGCCACAATTTTTCTCGCACTTGCCGCACTGGCTGGGCACGATAGTCGATAGCGGCATCTTGCTGGCCACCATTGCGGCAGTGACGCTCAATCTGTTTTTCAACGGCCAGGGTGCAGAGTCTGAAGCCAAGGCATTTGCCATGGCTGCGGCCCACAGTTCCGATCATTAATTTATCTGTTATTTTATTTGTTATGGCCAGCTTACTTATCAAAAATGCCCGCGTCGTCGTCACCATGGACGACACGCGCCGTGAAATCAGCAATGGTGCGGTATACATCATCGACAATATCATTGCGCAGGTGGGGTCAAGTGCAGACTTGCCACAAACTGCCGATGAAGTCATCGATGCGACAGACCATGTTGTCATACCCGGCCTCATCAATACCCATCACCATATGTACCAAAGCCTGACGCGTGTCATACCTGCGGCGCAAAATGGGGAGCTGTTCAACTGGCTGACCAATCTCTACCCTATCTGGGCCAACCTGACACCAAAAATGGTGCAGGTTTCCACCCAGGCCGCCATGGCAGAGCTGATCTTGTCTGGCTGCACCACCAGCAGCGATCATCTCTACATTTATCCAAACGGCTGCCAGCTGGATCACAGCCTGCAGGCTGCGCAAGAGATAGGCATGCGTTTTCATGCGGCTCGTGGCTCCATGAGTGTGGGCCAGTCAAAAGGTGGCCTGCCACCAGACCGTGTGGTAGAAGATGAAGCCAGCATACTGCGCGATACCCAGCGTCTGATAGAGACTTATCACGACAGCAGCCGTCACGCCATGCAACGCATCGTCGTGGCACCCTGCTCACCATTTTCTGTCTCACGCGATCTCATGCGTGAATCAGCAAAACTGGCGCGTAGCTATGGCGTCTCACTGCATACTCACCTGGCAGAAAATGCCAATGACATTGCCTACAGCCGCGAGAAGTTCAATATGACCCCGGCAGAATATGCCGAGGATTGCGGCTGGGTTGGCCATGATGTCTGGCATGCCCACTGCGTGCAACTCGATGATGATGGCATCTATATGTTCGCCCGCACAGGCACTGGCATTGCCCATTGCCCCTGCTCGAATATGCGCCTGGCGTCTGGCATCGCACCGATACGCAAGATGCTGGATGCCGGTGTCAGTGTTGGCCTCGGTGTTGATGGTTGCGCCTCAAATGATTCAGGCCACATGCTGGGCGAAGTCAGGCAAGCCATGCTCTTGCAACGCGTGGGTTTTGGGCCTGATGCGATGACAGCCAGGCAGGCGCTGGAAGTCGCGACCCTGGGTGGTGCCAAGGTACTCAACCGTGACGACATAGGTGCACTGAAGCCCGGCATGTCGGCAGATATTGTCATGTTCAACCTCAAGCAGACAGGCTATGCCGGTGCCTGGCATGACCCGGTTGCTGCCCTGGTATTTTGCACACCTTCAGATGTGGCTTACAGCATCATCAATGGTCGTGTTGTGGTCAGGGAGGGGCAGATCACGACGATAGATTTGCCGCGCGTCCTGGAAAAACATAATCATCTGGCTCATCAACTGGCAGAAGCAGCACGTTGAAGACGACTGAGTGAATCGAAAACTAACGTTCAATTCATCCAGCAATCTGATTTGCTACAGAAATGTAAAGAAAGGCACATCTTTTATCCTGCAGCGGCTGCGTTTATCGCTAAAATCATGCGCTTGTCGCAAGCAAGCCATGAGCGCATTTTTCTCTGGCAAAGTGACAACATGACATGTCGTCATGCACAGGAGAAAACATGAAACCAGGATTTATTCTTTTATCTGTACTTGCCGCTACATCTTTGTATGCGCTGGCCGCAGAATCGGTAGAAAAATTGGCAGAGCCATGGGTATTGGCTGGTGAGACACCAAAATCCTACCAGATCGGTATAGACCGCAACCAGACCATCAGCGGTAAAGGCAGCAAGTTCATCCGCTATGAAAGTGGCGAAGAAAAAAGCTGGGGTACCCTGATGCAGATGATAGGTGCTGAGCAGTACCGCAACAAACGCCTGCGTTTCCAGGCCAGGGTAAAAACCAAGGATGTTGATAACTGGGCGGGTTTGTGGATGCGCGTGGACACGCCTTCACGGGACGATAGTCCTTTCTACAATAGTGAAGACAAACCTATCAAGGGCACGACAGACTGGCAATTGCGCAGCGTGGTGCTGGACGTGCCTGCGGATGCCAAAGCCATCGCTTTTGGTGTTATCGATGAAGGTAAAGGGCAGGTCTGGCTGGATGATTTGAAGCTGGAAGTGGTGAGCAAGGATGTGCCGGTAGATAAAATGAAACCGGTCAAACCCTTGCCGACTGCCCCCAGTCTATGAATCTGGTTTTACTCAATACCCTGGCTACAGCAGGCAAGCGCCTGCTGTGGGTCAGGCCGTCTGAAAAAAACCGTTCCAGCATGTCTGAAGGCGATGCGGCATCTGCTGCGTTTGATATGCTCGGCTTTTCTGCACCACAGTTCTTGCTGAGCACAGGCATGCTGGCAGGTGTATTTTTGCTGGCGATACAGTGGCAGGCACAGGCCTGGCTGGGATTATTTGCCTTGCTGACTTTCCCATTATGTGTGACGACATGGATACTGTTGCTTAGCCTGCGGCTGTTTGGCAAATGCCGCAACTGGCTGTGGATATGGTGCTGTCTGTCCTCGCTCGCTGTGTTAACAGCCTGGATGGCAGTCGCCGCATATCAATGGTGGATAGCCGAACATGAATTGCATGGTCTGAATACCTTGCAGGCATTTGCCAGCTCGTTCGCGTTTTCCGGTGTATTGCTGGGGCTGCCTTTGTGGCGTGTACAGACAAAATCACGAGACTTGCAGATCGCCAATTTAAAACAGCTGGCGCTGACGGCAGAACTGAAGGTACTACAAGCCCAGGTCGAACCCCATTTTTTATACAATACCCTGGCCAACAGCCGTTACCTGGCGCGTCATGATCCAGAAAAAGCCGTGCAGATGCTGGACCACCTGATCGCCTATCTGCAAAGTGCCTTGCCAGATTTACGCAGTCCCATGTCTACCGTAGAACGGGAATTCGAACTGGCAGAACATTATCTGGCATTGATGGCCATACGTTTTGGCGAACGCCTGAGTTTTCAGATGCATTTTTTACCAGGTCTGAATAACGCAATTTTACCGCCCATGATGCTGATGTCACTGGTAGAAAACGCCGTGCAACATGGTGTTGAATGCCAGCCAGGGCAAGTGAAAATCATGTTGCAGGCGCACGAGCAGGCAGGAAGGCTGTATGTCACCGTTAGCGACGATGGTGCAGGACTGGAACAAAAAGTGCTGGGTAATGGCGTAGGTTTGCGTAATCTGCGCCAGCGCCTGCATGCCCTGTATGGCGACAAGGCAAGCTTTGAATTGCGCATGGAAGCCGAGCAGCTCACCATGGCAGAATTGATTTTACCGATGAATTTGCAATCTGAACTGCACCATGAATAACCACGATAGAAAACCACGGCTGCTGATTGCAGATGATGAGCCCTTGCTCAGGGCAGAATTGCGCGAATCGCTGGCTTTGCTATGGCCAGAAGCCGAAATCGTGGCTGAAGCCAGCGACGGTTTTGAAACACTCAGGCTGGCCAGGGAAATGTCACCAGATGTGGCGTTTCTGGATATACGCATGCCTGGCTTGACCGGCCTCGAAGTTGCCAAGGCTTTTGCGGCCCGCACCCATGTCGTTTTTGTCACTGCATTTCAGGAACACGCGATTGCCGCCTTTGAAGAAGGTGCGCTGGACTATGTCGTCAAACCCAGCAGTCCCGCAAGGCTGGCACGCACCATCACCCGCGTGCGTGAACGCCTGGGTACACCACCGCCTGATCTGAGCAACTTCATGCAAAAGATACAGGACAAGCCACCAAAGAAAACGCAATCACCAGCCTGGTTGCAGGCAGCCGTTGGCAATACCATACACTTCATCGATCTCAGCGAAGTCATCTATTTTTGTGCTGAGCTGAAATACACGCGCGTAGTAACAGACAAAATAGAAGCCCATATACGCACCCCTCTGAAAGAACTGGCAGATACACTGGAAGAAGCCGGCTTCTGGCAAATCCACCGCGCTTATCTGGTCGCCGTCAAACGCATTGCCAGCGTCAACCGCGATGCCGATGCAGCATTGTGGCTGAGCCTGCGCGAACATGGCGCCCGCTTGCCTGTGAGCCAGCGTTATCAATACCGGTTCAAGGGTATGTGAATTGCGGAACACTCGCCCCATTCTGCTATAGTCTCAAAAATCCCCTCAATACTGACTTGAGCTCAGGTCAGTCCTCACTCTTTATTCATCAGTGCAAAAACAGATTTCATTAAATCCTGTCGAAACCGCAGAACTGCAAAAGCAGTTCCTCCATTCTCTGAAACTGGGCACGGGCAGAGCGATGCTGCTCTTGAAAGCCCAACCACAAATAGATTTCTCTGCGCAGATACTGGCTGCCACCGTCAACAATCTCGCCTATGACAGGCAATGCGAAGGCAGCAGGGCAGAGTATTTGTACAGCCTGATCAAGCGATCGCGGCAAAAAGACGATTTGATACGCGTCATCATGAAGAAGTTCAGCGCCAAAAAGCAGAATGACTATGGCATGGATCAGTTAAGTGATCTGGTCTTGTATTTTCATCGCGAAGGAGTTGTCGGCGCTAAAGAAGTTTTGTTAAAGAGATTTGAAAAAACTTTCAACAATGGCTATGAGCTGTATGCGAGAGATGTGCTGCTGGAAATTGAAGGCATGGCAGGTCTGATCATGGCGGCTGAAAAAGTGGGACAACTTCCAGAACAAGAAAGAGCAGATTACGAAGACCGCTGGCGAGTCGATGATTTTCAAAAAGAAAACAAGTCTGTCGATGTTTACGCAGAACTGACTAAAGCCGCAGAGGTAAATCCGGCAATCAAAAATTATCTTGATTTGATTTTATCAGTTGAGCCTAGAAAGAAATACAGACGCAGTAAAATTGCACCATATACTCTTGCAGACGTAGAAGAAATTGTCGACGAAGACGATCGGTTTTCACGTTTTTGGCCATCCCGTATTGCTGGGATGAACCCGGCAGATATAGAGAAAATCGCCAGACTTGCTCTTGCCGAAAAAGATGACAACAGAAAAGATATATATCTGCTCTTTTTCGACAAAACAAAATTCCCGTTTGACTATGCTCCCTTGCTGGAAATGGCCAGGCAAAAGAGCATTAAAAAAAATCGTCAGATACTGCATGCAGTAAATGCCCTCAGTCATTTCAAGGGTGATGATATTCGTACGCTCGCACTGAAAAAATTCGCCCGTAAAAAAACACCCTGGGAATATCTGAGATTACTGATCAATAATTATCAAGCTGGTGATGCGAAAATCTTGCTGGAAATCATACAGCGCTCAGATAATTTCCATCATATGCATGACCTGGTCGCAGGCATTATTGATATCTTTGCGGCCAACCCAGACCCTGAGTGCAAGGCGCCTCTGGAAGCCATGTACTACGGCATGAACTGCGCAATCCATCGATGGAGCGTGATAGACCTGCTAAATAGAAATGGGGTGCTGTCTGGGGAAATTTTGGAAGAACTTGCCTATGATACGGATGAAGACTTACGAAAATTATCACTAAGAATAAAGCATCAGCGCAAGGCTGTCGCTTGAATGAGAATAAGATGATGTCATCCTGGTTCGCATGCGCATGCAAAATACATGCGAACTCTTATGCTGTTTGTTAACTCAGGCTGCAATAGCTGCCTTGAGTGCGCTTCTTTCCTGCTCAGTAAAATCGATAGTTGTCAGCTCATCATTGAGAAGTATGACATGAGGTGTGCCAGTGAGCCTGACTGCCAGGGCCAGATCTTCCTGACGCGGCAGGAATAGCGGCTCTTCTTTCTTGCGCAGGATATGTTGCAGTTTCTTCTTCTTGCCATCAATTTCGGTTTCAAAAGATACAGTACGCTCATTTTGTATGTCGTTGACTTTCACCATCACTGCCTGCAAGCCCGGTTTGTTTTTTATCAGGTTCTTGAGGAGAAAGCTTTTCCAGGCACCATACAGGCAACCAAAGAATATGAAAGCGAACAGGGCGCTAAATGTCAGTATCATGAAAAAACGGTTAGTGATGTGCTCGGTCGCTATACTGGTCGTGATCATGCTGGGGTCAGATCTGGATCTGACGGCTACTGTGGACAGGGATGGTTGAAAACTGACAAACATGAAACTGTGCTTGATTTCTTTTGCGACAGTATCCTGTGGCGTAGGCAGGTAGCGTATCTGGACATCACAGTCGATAAAGATCGCTTTCCTGGTTTTGCAGCTACCGTGTATTTGCGCGCTTTCATCCACTACAGGATCTCTGGACACCTTGTAGTCATACAGAAAATCCGGCAAAGCCATGTACAGTGCGCCGATCAGCAGAGCCAGCCCGACCATGGAAAAGCCTATCAGGCTTAGCAGCCCCTGCTTTCCAGTGGTGAGTATTTGCATGCGGCGTTTTGGAAAAGCGGCATTGATGGATGCAAGTTGCGCTTCTGCTGAAACGCCGCGCGCTAGTAATGGTGTCTGGGACATAGTGGGCTTTCCTGCCGGAATAAGAATATTGCCGGATAAATTGACAGGCTGGCAGTATCTGAAAACCTGGGCTGACAGGACAGGATTATTTCAAATTTTTACATGCAATTCATGAACCTGATGTAGCGCTTCTCATTCGGCAGCAAGCAGGTTTGCGGGCAGTTGCACGGAAATGTATCAGTGTTGATCCGTTCTGCAAGTATCAGCTTTCCTCGCCTGGAGATTTCACTGGTGTGCTCTCTGGCGATATTCTTGAAAAACTGGCATATGATACGGATGCGGATATGCGCAAATTATCCCGCAGCATAAATCCTTCAAGAAAAAGCGAGGCTATATCAAAATGAGTTTGGCTATCAGAAATTTTTTATTTTTTCTATGTTTCAGCATCTTCAGCATCTATACTGCGGCAGCTTTTGCTGCAGCCCCAAAACCCATGGAACTGGATTGCAGTGGCACCAAAGCCAGTGTGGAGTTTGAGGAAGAACAACTCAGTCCCAGGCAATACAAGGCTTATCTGACTTTAAAAGGGGAGGATGGCTATACCTCAATATTGACTTTTTCCGTACGTAGCTTTGGTATGGAGTGTCGCAGCAATATACTCAACTGGCGCGGTTTTGTCGTATGGCAGACAGCTTGCCCTCTCGCCTGGGGGCCTGCTACTCCCTTCGAAGCCTGCGACAAGAAAAACTATTTTGGCATCGCCAAAGGTTCGCAAGTCATGCTGGTGCCCAGTGCCAACAATGGGCGCCTGGCGGCTGAATTATTTCATTACCCTTATCAGAAAAAAGCGCCAGATCTTGCACCTGTCAAAATCTACTTCAGGGTAGATGACAATCTCAGCAAGTGAAAATCACATCTGTTGAAACAGGTGGGTGTGATTGCGGCTGACTTCCAGTTTTTCGCCATGCCCTTTCAGGGCAATCAACTGGCGGCCACGGAAATCGCGGGTCACTTCAGCAATGGCGGAGACACGCACCAGTGTGGAACGGTGTACACGCCAGAACTCTTTGGGGTCGAGTTCATCTTCCAGTTCTTTCAGTGATTTGCGTATCAGGTATTCTGCCTGTTCAGTCTGCACCAGGGTATATTTTTCATCCGAGCGAAAAAACAAAACTTCCTTGGTGCTGACCATGCGCAGGCTGGTACCTACGCTGGCTTGTATCCAGCGCAGATATTCACGTTTCTGGCTCTGGTGCTGCATGAGTTGCGTCAGCATTTGTTCCACCTGCTTTGCCTGATCACTGGCAGCATTTGCTGCTAATGATTTTTCTTGCTGGCCTTGCTGCAGTCGCTGTTGCAATCGCTCTTGCAGGCGCTGGCATGTGCCAGCCAGCCTGTCGGCTTCTACCGGTTTCAACAAATAATCCATGGCACCGCGCTCAAACGCCTGGATTGCATATTCATCATAGGCCGTAACGAATACGACCAAAGCCTGTTTCGACAGGATGCTGGCGGCTTCTATGCCGTTCTTGCCGGGCATGCGTATGTCGAGGAAGATAATATCGGGACGCAGTTCTTCAGCCTGTTCTATGGCGACTATGCCATTGGACGCTTCTGCAACGATGGACAAATCAGGCCATACCTGCTGCAAGCGTGCACGCAACTGATCGCGCATGGGGCTTTCGTCATCGACTATCATTGCTGTTGCTGCAGTTGCTAATGCTGACATGCTCTTGCCTAGTGTTGGAATGTAGATTGAATAAGAATAATAGGCTTATGGCTTGCTGTCTACAGGCACAAGTATGCCGACGACTGCACCACCAGCCTGTGGTGCTTCAATGACGAGTTGCGCTTTTCCTGAATACAGGACTTTCAGGCGCTCACGTATATTCGTCAGGCCCATGCCATCATCTGCATGCAGGTCAAAGCCCATGCCGTTGTCACTTACTTCCACCAGCAACTGTCCATCTACCTGTTTGGCCGTGATACTGATATGCCCACCCGTGGTCTTGGGTTCCAGGCCATGCTTGATGGAATTTTCAACCAGGGTTTGTATCATCATCGAAGGGAAGGGCAAAAATTCCAGCTCGGATGGCAGGTCTATATTGTAGCTAAGGCGCTCTTGCATGCGGGCCTGCATGATGTTCAGGTAAGCACGGCACATGTCCATTTGCTGGCCCAGCTTGCCATTACCCTTGTCGCGCATTTGCGGCATGGCCGAACGCAGGTATTTGATCAAGTGTTGATGCACTATCGTGGCTTGTGCCGGATTGGTTTCTATGAGCTGGCCTATCAACGCCAGGGTATTGAACAAAAAGTGCGGTTCTATCTGTGCTTGCAGGGCGGCCATTTCGGCTTCCAGCAAACGGCGTTCCAGTGCTTCAACATCTGCCCTGGTTGCGGCAGCGGTAGCAGCAATTTCTGCACTGCGCTTGCCGCCCGCCAGACTCTTGATAATAAAAGAAGCAAACACCAGTGCTGGCATGAGGCCACCCAGACCCAGCGCGCCGCCTACTATCATGGCAACCAGCGAGATGCCCAGTAAGGATGACCAGGGCACCACCGCCAGCCAGTCAAAGAACTTCCACCAGACCACGGTCACCGTGTCGGTGATGTCCATGATCAGGTGTAGTACTTTGTTATCGTCGCGTTGTTTCATACCAGTTCCATTTACCGCTTATGTTCTCACAGCGGCTTATTCAGTTTGAGGGTTTGTTGCTGCACTGTCTTTGTCAGCAAACAATTTGACGATGATAGCGCCAAACACCAAACCATTTGCCAGTGATGAGAGATGCAGCAGACCGCCAGTGATCAAAGTCAGGATGGAAGTCAGCAAAATTTTCTTCCATGATGCCTGCATTACCCAGTTGAAAGCATGACGACCTACATACTTGAGTGCATCTGCCAGGTTTTTAACGAAGGCAAGGATAGGGTTGTTGTCTGCGCTGCTCATGTTATCGCTCCTGTTAGTTTCTTTTTCAACGGTGACCAAAGTGTTTTGTGTTTGAGTATCCATGTTTATCTCCTTTATCTCTTATTTGCCGGATGACTTGCTGCATCCATGTAGGCAGAATATCAGGCACTCTGGACAGCTGATAGCTTGCTGCGATTAACAGTAGCTTGTCAGGGTTTAACGGTCATTTTGCGGGATAAATGGAGAGCTGTATCTGACACAGGGCGAAGGAGAGTTGATACGCAAGCACCAGCAAGCATCTCTCCCAAAGCGAATTTTATTTATTGCACAACATCAGCCTGTCAAAGCCCAGGCCAAAACCTATGCCCTGTTTGTAGCTGCCACCGCCAACTACCTGCTTTTGTGCACCCAGCGCCGGGACTGATATTTCAAAACCCGCTTCAGTGTAATAGTCCAGGCCACGTTTAACAGCACTGGCAACTTCATAGGCATCTGTTTTCAAAGCCACCATTTGTTCTGCCATGGCCAGCAGCTCTTCCCGACAGGAGGGTTTATCGGGATTGATGATTTCCACCCCAAACTGGTAGAACTCGCGGTAGCGCCCTTCCTGCGGTTTTTCATAGCGCCAGCAGCGTTCAAAATACCAGAACTTTTGATTTTTCTTTTGCTTCAGGTGTTTGTCGGCGAGGAGTTGCACAGTAGCGGTGGCTTCAGGACGCAAGCACAAGGAGCGGCCTTTCTTATCTGGAAAAACATACATCTGCGACAGCACTTCAGGGCCTGCCTTGTTGACGTAGACACTCGCTGGTTCTATGGAAGGCAAGATGATTTCATTAAAGCCATTTGCTTCTGCGATATCAATCAGAGCGTTTAAAAGACGACGTCTTTGTTTCACTTCTTCACCGGCCAGAATTCGTACGCCACGGCATTGCTCTTCTATTCTTAATTCCATTTTTCACTCCATCATTGCATTGCAACATCTGCTGTACAAGAACGCGCGCCTTGCCGACAGCAGAAATAAAAAAAGCCCTCTGTGCAGGCTGAGAGGGCTTTCTTAGTGATGGGGCTTAACATTCATCCAAGCAATAGCTCTCCCAGCCAGCGATGTGACTGATGGGATGCTGCATGCAAAATAAATGTGGAAAAAGTAATCATGCATTGATCATAAATTTGCCCGCTGTTTCTGTCAATCAAGAACATCAAAATTCAAAAATGTGATTTTTTAATGATTTACGGGATTTTTTTGTTACGCATTTTTACAACTTTTCAAAACTTTATTCTTTCCGTTTTGAGTTTTCAAACTTAAAATTCCGCCCTGCTAAATAAACGCCCAATTTTAGGGTTTTGTGAAATTTGGCCTAGATATTTATAAAATATATTACTAATATATTTCCACCAAATGATATTTGCATTTGGTAAAACAATGTCCGGCGCTGATTTTAATAGGTGACAGCCATCAGGTTGCGCAGGCATTGATACAAGGAAGCAGCGGCATGCAGATGCATGTCTGCTGCTTTCACATATATGGAGTTGGTAAATACCTGCTCCCGGAAATTCAGGCGGCGTCAGTCTACAAACTGACGAATGAAAAAGCCTGAAGGGGGCGGTATTGCTTAAACTTTTCAACAATCAGGGAGACGTAATTCATGTTATATCCAAACAAAATTGCAAGCGTGGCCGGACTATTGGCTCTCAGCTTGACAGGCTTCATGCAAGTTGTACAAGCTGCAGAAACAGAAGGGCATACACGCTTGAAACAAGCACCGATGCCGCATCAAAGACAAAGTTTGCCACCGACAGCAGAGCAAAAAAAATTCAATCTGCCACCGACAAACGGCACGCGTCTGGATCTGGGCATCGTTGACAAGCAAAGAAGTCTGATGGCACCACCACCATCGGCTGACTGCAAAAACATGGCGACCCTGGCTGGCTACAGCGGCGACGCACTGGCAACTTACATCGTTAATCTGCCTAGCTATGAATGCCATTACGGCCTGTTTTCGCTGAACGCAACTGATGCTGCCAAGGTGTATTCGCCAGCCAATTTCACAGCAGTCGTGAACCGCTTCGCACAAGAAGCGGCGAACTACAATGCCACCAATATGAACCTGGTCAACCTGATCATTTACCTGCGTGCGGGTTATTATCTGGCTGGCGGTAACACCATCCCGGCACCTGCGGCCAACTTGCTGACCAGCATGCGCGCCCCTATCAAACAACTGGTCGATGGTAATCAACTGTTCAAGACCAATACCGCAGGACCAAGCACAGCAGCAGAGACCCTGAAACTGGTGACCAATCTGCATGATGAAGCCTACTATCTGTCCAGCGTAAAAAATATCATCACGCGCTACACCAATACACCATCCAATCCAACAGCCAGTGATGCCTTGAAAGCAGATACTGCAGCGGATGGCTATACAGCTGCGCTGACAGTACTGTTCTATGGTCACTCACGCCCTGATGCATTGCCACTGTTGCGCAGTGATTTGTCCTATGCGACCGCATTGAACAATTTTATCGTCAACAACAAAACAGCCTTGCTGGGAACACCGCGGGAATATCAACTGAGCGATACTGAAAATGAAGCTTTCCGCTTCATGCAATATCCTAACCAGTTACCTACGGTCAAACCCATGGTCAAGTACCAGCTCAGTCATTCCACCATGACAGGTACTGATGCCATGATGTGGCTCAATGCTGCATCTGCTGTCAAATACTATGACAACGCCAATTGCGCTGAGTATGGCACTTGCAATTACGAGACCACACTGGCCAATACCATCCTGAAAAATAATTACACTTGCAGCCCTAGCCTGAAGATCCGTGCTCAGGACATGACTACGGCACAGATGCAGGATTCTTGCGCCATGCTGGCAGCAGAAGAAAATTATTTCCATACCATGTTGCAAAGCAAGCGTCAGCCAGTAGCCGGTGACAACAATACTGCACTGGAAGTGGTGGTATTTGATGACTATACCAACTATGGCAAATATGCATCCCTGCTGTACGGTATCGACACCAATAATGGCGGCATGTATCTGGAAGGCGACCCTAGTGTTGTCGGTAACCAGGCACGTTTTGTAGCGCATGAAGCATCATGGCTGCGCCCGACTTTTCAGGTCTGGAATCTGCAACATGAATACGTGCATTATCTCGATGGCCGTTTCGACATGAAGGGTGATTTCGGTGCTGGTACTGCCAAGCCTACCGTCTGGTGGATAGAAGGCATAGCTGAATACTTGTCATTGAAAAACAATAACCAGAAAGCCATAGACGCGACCAGAACAGGCACTAACTATAAGCTCAGCCAAATTTTCGGCAATACTTATTCCATGTCTGATTATGTGACACGTGCCTATAACTGGGGCTACATGGCAACCCGCTTCATGATGGAAAAACATCGCAATGATGTGGATGCTGTCATCGCCAAGTTCCGTGTTGGTGATTATGATGGCTACCAAACCTATATGAACAATATAGGCACACGCTACGACAATGAATTCAGCACATGGATGGCGACAGTCACTACTGCAGGCGAACCACCACTGCCAGTCGACAACAGCCTTCCTGATTGCCCTGCCGGTAGTTACCTGGGTAAAAACTGCGTAAAACGTGGTTATGCTTCCAGCACACAGACCTATGCCTACATCATGGTGCCAGCAGGTGCGAAAAACCTGAAGCTGACAACAAGTGGCGGTACTGGTGATGTGGATATGTATGTGTCCATGGACAAATATCCAAGCACAGGTATCTATGACTATGCTTCCGTCAAGAGCGGTAATGATGAAAGCGTGACGATCAGCAATCCAACTGCCAACCGCTGGTACTACATCATGCTGAACGCGAGACAAAGTTTTGCTGGCGTCAATGTTTCTGCAACCTATGACTGATTAAAAAACTGGCTGTTTGCCAGGCACGAAGCAGCCATTATAAGAAAAGTGTAACAAGGTGTTGGGGCAGACATGCAAATGTCTGCCCCTTTTTTATGCAATGAATTCTAATTTTTTGATATTCTGTACATCCACACAAATGAACGGAGCTCAATATGCATAAAAGTAGATTGGCATGTTTTGTGATTGATTGCCAGGTGGATGATATCGAACCGGGAGCCAATTTCTGGGCTGCTGCGCTGGCTTATCCGGCCGGGGATGCAGACGACAAATACGTGGTTCTTGAAGCCACCCCCACTGGTCCGAAAATGCTCTTGCAAAAGGTTGAGCACCCCAGCCGCATACATCTCGACATAGAAACCGACAACAAGGAAGCTGAGGTCCAGCGTCTGGAAAAACTCGGTGCCAAGATCGTCAAAGTCATGGAACGCTGGGTCGTCATGGAAGCGCCGACTGGACACCGGTTTTGCGTCGTTAATCCCCAGCGGCCAGATTTCCATACGGCCAGCGATGTCAATGTATGGGAATAAAGTCAGGGTTGCGGCCAGATCTCGGCTATCCGCAATAGATTTGTCGAACCAGGCTGGCCAAACGGCACGCCTGCTGTAATAGCTATTTGCTCACCGACTTGCGCCAGCCCCTCCTGCCAGGCGGTGCGGCAGGCGGTGGCAACCAGTATGTCTTCATTGGGTACGATATCGCTGACGCTGGAATGCACGCCCCAGACCAGTGCCAGACGGCGGGCGGTATTTATCCTGGGGGTGATGCTGAGTATCGGTGCCATCGGTCTTTCACGTGCGGCACGCAGGCTGGTATGGCCTGAGCTCGTATAAGTCACCGTAGCAACTGCACCGACAATTTGCGTGACTGAACGCAAGGCGGCGCAGATGGCATCACCCTTATTATTCTGCGGCGTTTCATGCTGGGCGGCGATCATGTTCTTATACAGAGGGTCGCGTTCGACTTCGCAGATGATGCGGTCCATGATTTCTACCGCTGCAACAGGGTAGGCACCGCTGGCTGACTCTGCCGACAGCATGACTGCATCTGCTCCATCATAAATTGCGCTGGCAACATCCGATGCTTCGGCGCGAGTAGGTACGGGTGCGGCTATCATGGATTCCAGCATCTGGGTGGCGATGACGATAGGTTTGCCATGGCTGCGGCAAACCCGCAGTATGCGTTTTTGCACACCGGGTACGCGTTCTGGTGGCAGTTCCACACCGAGGTCGCCACGTGCCACCATGATGGCGTCGGACACAGCAACGATTTCTTCCAGCCTGTCGAGTGCCGCGGGTTTTTCCAGCTTGGCCAGCACGCCTGCGCGACCTGCCACCAGAGCCTTGGCTTCTGCCACGTCTTCTGGTCTTTGTACAAAGGACAGGGCTATCCAGTCTGCCCCCATGTCGATTGCAAATGCCAGGTCGCGTTTATCTTTTTCAGTCAGTGCCGGTATCGGCAAGACCGCGTCGGGCACATTCACGCCCTTGCGGTCAGACAGGGCACCGCCATTGATAACGCGGGTGCGTATGGTGCTGGCATCACTGTCCATGACTTGCAGGCGCAGCTTGCCATCGTCTAGCAGCAATGATTGCCCGGCAGTGATGACGGCGAACAATTCAGGATGTGGCAGGCAAACCCGGTTTGCGTCGCCAGGTGTAGTATCGCTGTCGAGTAGGAATTCCTGTCCTGCTGTCAGGATTACACGGCCAGCGCTGAATTGTCCTACCCTCAGTTTCGGGCCTTGCAAATCTGCCAGGATGGCGATGGGGCGGCCCAGTTCTGCTTCGATCTCACGCACGATATGGCAACGCAATTGATGGTCGGCATGGCTGCCGTGACTGAAGTTGAAACGGAATACATCGGCACCGGCTTCAAACAGTGCCTTGATCATTTCCCTGCTATTGCTGGCAGGACCCAGGGTGGCGACAATTTTGGCTTTGCGGCTACGGTGCATAATATGCTTTCATTTGTTATAGGCGGCAGCCATCACGGCGCGATGCACCGTGATTCTTGCTGCCTCTGGATATCTGGATTGCGTCTTATAAAATCAGGATGGCCCTGAAGTCGTTGACGTTGGTGCGGGTAGGACCACTGACGACGAGGTCATCGAGTGCGCTGAAAAATCCATAGCCATCATTGTTTTCCAGCAGGCTACGGGCGCGTATTTGTTTTGCTGCGGCACGGGCGACAGAATCTGGTGCATACAGCGCCCCGGCATTATCTTCCGAGCCATCTATGCCATCGGTATCGCAGGCGATGGCGTGGATATCTGCATGACCATCGAGTGCCACTGCCAGGCTCAACAAAAACTCTGCATTGCGGCCACCACGCCCTGTGCCACGCACGGTAACCGTGGTTTCACCACCTGAAATCAATACGCAAGGCTTCTGGAATGGCTGGCCATGTTTGGCAACCTGCTTCGCGAGCGCAGCATGTACCAGGGCGACATCACGCGCTTCGCCTTCTATGCCATCCGACAAAATATACGGTGTGATGCCTGCTGCACGGGCAGTGGCTGCTGCGGCTTCGAGTGCCTCCTGAGCCGTGGCGATGACATGATGGCTGTGACCTTGAAAACGTGCATCATCTGGCTTGGGTGTTTCGCCCTTGCCGCTTTCCAGATGCTGCAAAATTTCTGCTGGAATAGCGATGTCGTATTTGCGCAAGACTGCCAGAGCTTCTGCGCAAGTCGTGGCATCGGGCAGAGTGGGGCCACTGGCGATGATGCCAGGTTCATCACCGGGTACGTCAGATATCAGCAGGGTCACCACCCGTGCCGGAGCACAGGCCAGTGCCAGGCGGCCACCCTTGATGGCAGACAAATGCTTGCGTACGCAATTCATTTCAGAAATCGCTGCACCGCTTTTCAGCAAAGCCTTGTTGATGGCCTGTTTTTGTTCGAGGCTGATGCCATCCGCAGGCAGGGCCAGCAGGGCTGAGCCACCGCCAGAGATCAGGCAGAGTACCAGATCATCCTTGCCCAGCCCTTGCACCATATCCAGTATGCGCGCTGCGGCCTGCTTGCCTGCTTCGTCGGGTACTGGGTGGGCAGCTTCGACCACTTCTATCTTTCGACAGTCTGCACCGTGGCCGTAGCGGGTGACCACCAGACCTGAGAGTTCACCCTGCCAGTGATCTTCCACTACTTTGGCCATGGCTGCTGCACCTTTACCTGCACCGATGACCAGGGTGCGGCCTGTTGCGGGTGGTGTTGGCAAAAAGGCGGGCAGGCATTTCTCTGCGCTGACGGCGGCGACGGCGCTGGTGTAGAGGTCGAGCAAGAACTGGCGTGGGGCTAGGGTGGTCATGTCTGGGCTTTCGTGAAAACGGATGATGCTTATACAAAACTGGGACTGCATTCCCTCCCCTTCAATGGGAAGGAGCCAAAATCAAGTATGCCTTCAAAAAGCTTATCACCAGGTGAATTTTTTTCGTGCATCCACAATGAAGGCTCACTGATATCAAGCCTTGGCAATCTCATGATTCGACATGATCTCTATCGCCCTGCACAGGGCAGAGTGATCGAGACCACGCATGCCATTCGCAGAACAGGCATTCATCAACTCCTGCGCGGTTGCGGTATTTGGCAAAGATACACCCAGAGCTTTTGCCCCCTGCAAGGCCAGGTTCAAGTCTTTTTGATGCAGCTCTATCCTGAAGCCGGGGTTGAAAGTACGCTTGACCATGCGTTCACCATGCACTTCCAGTATGCGCGATGCCGCAAAGCCACCCATCAGTGCCTGCCTGACCCTGGCCGGGTCTGCACCGGCTTTCGATGCAAACAGCAGAGCTTCAGCCACGGCCTGTATGTTCAGGGCAACGATGATCTGGTTCGCGACCTTGGTAGTCTGGCCATCGCCGTTGCCACCGACCAGGGTGATGTTCTTGCCCATCAGTTCGAACAGGGGTTTGACTTTGTCAAAAGCAGCCTCTGGGCCACCAACCATGATGGTCAGGCTTGCCGCCTTGGCACCGACTTCACCACCAGACACTGGCGCATCGAGGTAGTCACATTTCAGGGCATTGATTTTTTTTGCGAAGTCCTTGGTGGCAATCGGTGAGATAGAACTCATGTCGACCACGATCTTGCCAGCTTCGAGGCCAGCGGCTACACCGTTCTCACCAAACAGCGCAGCTTCTACATGCGGCGTATCCGGCACCATGATGATGATGATGTCTGCGCGTTTGGCGACTTCTTCACCAGAAGTGCAGACGGTGGCACCACGTTCTATCAATTCAAACGGCGGGTTCTTGATGTCGTGCAAATACAGCTTGTGCCCACCCGCCTGCAAATGCCCGGCCATAGGTGCGCCCATGATACCCAAACCTATAAATCCAATTTTAGCCATGATAGTTCCTGATAGTTTCGTTGTTGTTTGATGAAGACCATTAACCACAGAGGCACAGAGACACAGAGAAGATCAAGAGGAAAACCAAAGACAATTTCCTTAATTTCTAATGTAAATTTAAAAATAGGTTTTCTCTTAGTTTTTTCTCTGTGTCTCTGTGCCTCTGTGTTGAGAGGTCTTAAGATTTTAGAAATTAAAGCCCGTGCGATTTGATCCAGCCCAGTCCAGCAACAGTGCCGTTCTGCGGTTTGTATTCGCAGCCCACCCAGCCCTGGTAGCCCATGTCGGCCAGTGCAGCGAAGACAGTGCGGTAATTGATTTCACCTGTGCCCGGTTCAAAGCGACCCGGGTTGTCAGCCAGTTGTATATGTTTGATCTTGTCCAGATTATTCTTGATGGTATTGATCAGTTCACCTTCCATACGCTGCATATGATAGATGTCGTATTGCACGAAGATATTGTCTGAACCGGTAGCGCGTATCAGGTCCAGCGCCTGCTGTGTGCCAGATAAAAAGAAGCCGGGTATGTCAAAGGTATTGATGGATTCGATGAGCAGGCTGATATTCGCTGCCTTCAGTTTGTCAGCCGCATAGCGCAGATTGCTGACCAGGGTTTGTTCTGCTTCCTGTGCGCTGACATTTGCCGGACGTATGCCGACCAGGCAATTCAGGTGCGAGACATTCAGGGCTTTTGCATAAGCGATGGCGATATCCACACCCTGGCGGAATTCTTCCACGCGATCAGGATGGCAGGCGATACCGCGTTCTCCTGCTTCCCAGTTACCTGCGGGCAGGTTGTGCAACACCAGTTGCAAATTATTTTCCTGCAGTTTTGCTGCTATCTGTTTTACTTCAAAAGCATAGGGGAACAGAAATTCCACCGCCTTGAAGCCTGCCTGCGCGGCAGCGGCAAAACGATCGAGGAATGCATGTTCGGTAAACAACATGCTGAGATTGGCGGCCAGTCTGGTCATCGCATATCCTTGTAAATGAGTGACCGTAAGCCTCCCGCAGCATAGCTACGGGAGTTCACGGGGTGCCGGACGGGGAGGTCTGGCACCTGTAAATTTTTCGTCCGTTGATTAATCGAGTAAAGCGATGGCTGTTGGGGCATGACCATCTTCTGTCGCCAGCTCTTCAAATTCATTGATATTGCTGATCTCGGTGCCCATGGCGATATTGGTCACGCGTTCCAGTATGATTTCAACGACAACTGGCACGCGGAACTCTTGCATCCAGCGCTGGGCCTGGGCAAAGGCATCGGCAATGGCACTAGGCTCAGTCACACGGATTGCCTTGCAACCCAGGCCTTCGACTACCGCGATGTGATCGACGCCATAGCCATTCAGCTCTGGCGCATTGATGTTTTCAAACGCCAGTTGCACGCAATAATCCATGTCAAAACCACGCTGCGACTGGCGTATCAAACCAAGGTAAGAATTATTGACGACCACATGCAGGTAAGGCAGCTTGAATTGCGCGCCGACGGCCAGTTCTTCTATCATGAACTGGAAATCATAATCGCCAGAGATGGCGACCACTTGCCTCTGCGGATCAGCAGCGCAGACACCGAGTGCTGCAGGTATGGTCCAGCCCAGAGGGCCAGCCTGGCCACAATTGATCCAGTGACGCGGGTAATACACATGCAGGAATTGCGCAGCGGCGATTTGCGACAGACCTATGGTGCTGACATAACAGGTGTCGCGGCCAAAGGCCTTGTTCATTTCTTCATACACGCGTTGCGGTTTCACCGGCACATTGTCAAAATGCGTGCGGCGTAACATCGTGCGTTTACGTTGCTGGCAATCAGCTACCCAGGCAGAGCGGTCCTTGAGTTTGCCTGCAGCTTTCCATTCTTTGGCAACTTCTATGAAAAGTTTTAATGCCGCACCAGCATCAGAGACGATGCCAAAGTCAGAGCCAAACACACGGCCAATTTGCGTGGGTTCTATATCAATGTGGACAAATTTCCTGTCCTTGGTAAACACGTCAATGGAACCAGTGTGACGATTCGCCCAGCGATTGCCTATACCCAGCGCAAA
Organism: Undibacterium pigrum; assembly: GCF_003201815.1. Lineage (GTDB taxonomy): Bacteria > Pseudomonadota > Gammaproteobacteria > Burkholderiales > Burkholderiaceae_D > Undibacterium > Undibacterium pigrum. The sequence goes on along the minus strand of NZ_QJKB01000002.1, from coordinate 262,635 downwards.
GTCAGATGCCAGCATGGTGGCATTGCCATAGCGGTGGCTTGTTTGCAAACCGACCATGCCTGCCATCAAAGGGTGGTCATCTGCTATTGCACCCCAGGCCATCAGGGTGGGTATGACAGGTACGCCAGTCAGCTCGGCAAATTCCACCAGCAAGGCTGAGGCATTGGCATTGACGATGCCACCACCTGCGGTAATCAAAGGGCGTTCAGCCTGGTTCAGCATGTCCAGAGCTTTTTCTATCTGGGCGCGGGTGGCCTTGGGTTTATACACTTCCAGCGGCTGATAAGTGTCCGGGTCAAATTCTATCTCGGCCATCTGCACATCAAATGGCAAATCAATCAATACCGGGCCAGGGCGGCCAGAACGCATGATGTGAAAAGCTTGCTGGAATACCATGGGCACCAGAGCAGGTTCACGCACCGTTACCGCCCACTTGGTGACAGGCTTGGCAATGGATTCTATATCCACAGCCTGAAAGTCTTCCTTGTACAACCTTGCCCTGGGTGCCTGGCCAGTAATACAGAGTATGGGTATGGAATCTGCCTGGGCAGAATACAGACCGGTAATCATGTCCGTACCCGCTGGGCCGGAGGTACCTATACAGACGCCAATGTTGCCAGCCTGGGCGCGGGTATAGCCTTCAGCCATGTGTGAAGCACCCTCAACATGGCGTGCCAGTATGTGTTTGATGGTGCCTTGCTTCTTTAACGCAGCATAAAACGGGTTGATCGCTGCACCCGGCACCCCAAACGCCTGATGCACACCTTCTTTTTCCAACACATAAGCCGCCGCTTGCGCCGCCGTCATCTTTGCCATTTTGCTCTCCAGTTTTGCTATTAGTCGTGTGTATGCAGATCTTGAAACACATGCTAAAGGCAAAATAGGCTACTGATAAGAAGACAAATTCTCGTCTTATTCGATACAAAAAGTATGGAATAATGAAGCTTTCAAGATTTCTCTGTGCCTCAGTGGTGTAGCAAGGAATTCGAGTGGCATGCCACTCGCTTGCGAAACGAAGACTTCTTGCAAGAAGTCTTTCCTTCCTCTGTGGTGAGAGGTTTTCATGTCAAATTCACATGGATAAACCATGGACAAACTCACCCAAATCGAAGCCTTCGTCGATGTCGTTGAAAAAGGCAGCCTGGCACGTGCCGCGCTGGGCCAGAACATCACCCCGGTCATGCTGGGTCGCCGCATTGATGCGCTGGAAAAACGCCTGGGCGTGAAGCTCATGCACCGCAGCACCCGCCATCTGACGCTGACAGAGCAGGGCACGGTCTATCTCGATCATTGCCGCAAATTGCTGGCTGACCTTGGTTATGCGGATCAACTGGTATCAGAGGGACGACACAAGGCTACCGGCCATCTCATCGTCTCCGCCCCTGCTGCCTTCGGGCGCAAGCATGTGGCACCGCATGCACCGCAATTCGTTAGGGCCAATCCAGCCGTGCAGATTTCTTTCAACCTGACTGACAGGGTGATCGACCTGATACGTGAGGGTTATGACCTGGGTATACGCATAGGGGGCAATATCGATCCCAATTTCGTTGCAGTGAAGCTGGCCAGCAACCGCCGTGTGGTTTGTGGTACGCCAGCCTATTTTGAGCGACATGGCATACCGCGCACGCTGGAAGACCTGGCCCAGCACAATTGCCTTGCCTTCAACTTGCAGGGCGGACAACAGCGCGGCTGGTATTTCCAGCAAAACGGCAAGCCGGTGACTATCAAGGTGGCTGGCAATCTGGATTGCAATGATGGTGAATTGCTACACCGCTGGGCTTGCGAAGACCTGGGCCTGGCCTGGCGCTCTTCGTGGGAAATACAGGCACAATTGATTTCTGGTGAATTGATTACCGTGCTGGATGATTATGCCTTGCCACAATACGACATCGTCGCCGTATACCCGCAACAACGACATTTGCCTGTGAAAACCAGGTTTTTTATTGATGCTTTGAAAGCAATCTACGCACAGCCAGATTACTGGTTGAAAAATTGATGGGGCCGGGCACATATTCAAATTCAAATAGCATCTATAGAAATTCCTTAGCCTTGATATGGAAATAATTGCGCTATCGTCTTTTCACAAACAAAAATTGGATTATCCATAATCAAGGAGACAAACGTGTTAACTTCCGAGCAAATTCCGGCTGCACAAGATAGCAACAGGCCTGTCAGTCACAGCCCTGTGCAGCTTTCCTTTCTCGACAGATTTTTCAAGTTAAGAGAAAACGGTACCGATGTACGTACAGAATTACTGGCAGGTCTGACGACTTTCCTGACCATGGCGTATATCATTTTCGTCAACCCCTCTATCCTTGGCGATGCTGGCATGCCCAAGGATGCGGTGTTTGTCGCCACCTGTGTGGCTGCCGCAATCGGTACCATGATCATGGGCCTGTATGCCAACTACCCCATGGCGCTGGCACCGGGCATGGGTCTGAATGCCTATTTCACTTATGCCGTCGTCAAGGGCATGGGCATACCCTGGGAAGCAGCGCTGGGTGCGGTGTTTATTTCCGGCTGTCTGTTTGTCGCCGTCAGTGTCTTCAAATTACGCGAGATGATCGTCAATGGTATACCGCGTTCCATACGCACTGCCATCACGGTAGGTATAGGCTTGTTCCTGGGTCTGATCGCACTGAAGAATTCAGGCATAGTGGTTGCCAATCCAGCGACCATGGTGGGTATTGGTGACTTGCATAAGCCACAGCCTATTTTGGCAATATTGGGTTTCTTCCTCATCGTGGCGCTGGACCGCTACCGTATCAAAGGCTCCATCCTGATCGGCATACTGAGTGTGACGGTATTGAGTTTTTTCTTTGCCGGTAATACCTTCCACGGTGTCGTGTCCATGCCGCCTTCGCTCGATCCTACCCTGTTCAAGCTGGATATCATGGGGGCACTTTCCGTCGGTATCCTGAATGTGGTACTGGTATTTTTTCTGGTGGAATTGTTTGATGCAACAGGTACTTTGATGGGCGTTGCCAGCCGTGCCGGTTTGCTGGTCAACGGTAAAATGGAAAGACTGAACAAGGCACTGCTGGCTGACAGTACGGCCATCGTTGCAGGTTCTTTTTTGGGCACTTCCAGCACGACAGCTTACATAGAAAGCGCGGCCGGTGTGGAAGCCGGAGGCCGTACAGGTTTGACAGCCGTGGCTGTCGGTCTGCTGTTCCTGGCCTGTTTGTTTATTGCGCCGCTGGCTAGCGTGGTTCCATTCTGTGCTACTGCTCCTGCCCTGTTCTATGTGTCTTGCCTGATGTTGCGTGAACTGGTTGAAATCGATTGGACAGACACCACAGAAAGCGTGCCTGCCGCCATCACCGCTTTGTTGATGCCTTTCACCTATTCAATTGCAACAGGTGTCGCATTTGGCTTTATTGCATTTGCAGTCCTGAAATTGTTGAGCGGACGTGCCAAAGAAGTCAAGGTCATCGTCTGGCTGATTGCCGGGGTATTCCTGTTCAAGTTTATTTATCTGGGTGCAGGTTGAAGCAAGTATATAAACGAAGCTACAGCTAAAGACAGCGCAGGAAACTGCGCTGTCTTTTTTTGTGATATTTTTTATGAGCCAAATAATATTTGCTGCATACTCCCTCATATTGTGACAAGCGCATCAGAACTAAATTAGTCAGATGGAGTATTCATGTTAGTCGTAAGAAGTGCGGGTGAAGCTGATAATCAGCAGATACGCAAGCTGGTGCAGGCATCACTTGCCAGCTTCAAACTCGTGGTTGAGTTTGATGGTCTGGATGCAGCCATAGGTTCAGCAGGCTTACCTGCAAGTAAAAATCTCATCGAACTAGTTGCCGAATTGGATCAACAGGTGTGTGGCTGCATCGCCCTGGAAGCGTTTGAAACGGTAAATGCGCAAGAAGCAAAAGTGTTTGGCTTTCATGTTGATCACCGCTATCGTGGCAAGGGCATAGGGCGCAGTTTGTTGATGGCCTTGATGTCTGAAGCGAAACTAAGGGGGCTCAAAACCCTGCATCTCGACACCTGGGACAGCATGCACAGCGCGATCCGTCTTTATGAGTCTCTGGGCTGGATGCCAGCCCCTGATCCCGCGCCTGAATCAGGGGCGAACCGCTCCTATGTTTTTACTATCAGTTGAGTTAGCATGAACAGATTATGCGATGAGGTGAAACATGAGCGATGCACAGACCGAATATGACAAACTGACCAAAAAGCTGACAGCGACAGCCTCAGCAGAACCTGGCCAGATGTTTGGCAAGGCATGTCTTAAAATCAATGGCAAAGCCTTTGTCGCCCTGCATAAAGAGACGGTGGTATTCAAATTGACAGGCGATGAACATGCAAAGGCGATTGCACTGGAGGATGCCGTCTTGTGGGACCCCTCAGGCAAAGGCCGACCGATGAAAGAATGGGTGGCTCTGAGCGCAACGCACGGTAAGAAATTCCCTGTCCTGGCACAGGCTGCGCTTGAGTATGCGCAATCCCTGACCTGAAGTGACAATGAAAAAATCGCTGACTCCATTTTTATTACTTGCCGCTGGTCTGCTCTGTGACAATGGGTATGCCAGTGAGGCACGCTGGGTGCATGGCTCCTGGGTCAATGTGCGTGCAAAACCAGAAGCGAATGCTGAGGTATTGACGCATCTGGTGGCAAATACGCAGGTGCAAATGGATGCTGCTGCGTCCAGCGCGAAATTCTGCGCCATCACCTGGGGTGAAGGGCAACATGGTTTTATTGCCTGCAATTTATTGGGTGACAAAGCTTTGCGAGTGGAAAACTTTGTCGATAGTAATAACCGGACTGGCGATAGCACCAATTATTTTCCGGCGCGCAGCTTCTGGATAGGACCCAGTTTAAAGCGACTGCAAGATGCTGGCTCCTACTTCCAGGAAACCATGCTCAGTCCACAGCAAAAAGCGCTGGAAACGGTAGACAGTAATTTTGTATGGGAGAAACGGCCAGCGCTCAAGCGCTACCCTATCCCTGAATTTGAAGCCATGAAGCAGCGCATGATGGCCGGTATCATCGAACCAGCTTCACCTTATTTCCAGCCTCCCTCTCCATGGGAAGAATTACTGAAGCTGGCAAAGTCTGAGGAATTACCCAGCCCAAAGGTTGCAGAGGCGACTGCCAGTTTGCATTCATCCCTGTTTTATCCTGGCGTGCTGGTCATGTTGCGGCAACTGGATTTACCTGCAGCAGCACCTTCGTATTTCAAATCACTGGATGAACTGGGCAGGCCTTCTGCGGGTCCTGAAGAAATCTCCAGGCAATATCAGATGCCGTATGCGATCAAACCAGTCAGCGGACCGTATTGGAATGAATACGAACCGGCAGGTAATTACGTCATAGGTTGGTGGGACCTGGGCAAGACCGATGTATTCCTGCAAAAACCGGTGATCAAAAACCTGCTCATGCTGGATGGCCGCGTCAAATCAAAAAACTCAGATTTAAAATACAGCCTGGGTGTGGATAACTGTAAACAGGGTTTTCGTTTTATAGAATCTGAAGATCAGCCTGAACCTGTAAAGAGCCTGGCGCAAAGGAGACTGGAAAGTTTACATGCCAGAACAAAAGAGGAAGCGCTCTTGTATTTTTATACCCCTGGCCAATTACCCACATTGCAGGGTCAGGCGAAAGTGACGACACAAGCGCCAGTCAAACTCCAATACGATAGCAAGGCAAAATCGAATACGCATGAGCATTTTTCTCAGGCCAGCATCACCAGCATAGACCTTGACAATGATGGCGTTGCCGATTTTGTGATTGCTGAGGCCTGGCACCGCGGCATCATGCTAGCCAGTGCCGTCCATCAACCCGCTTACAGAATGATATTCGTCAATGCAGGGGGGCGCTGGTATTTATTCGATATTGACCAGTACCTGATCTGTGGTTGCTAAAACCTGTGCTGCAATAAACCTTCTGCCAGAAAATCAAATACCGTCCGGACACGTTTACTGGAATTAAGTTCCCGATGCGTGGTCAGCCATACTGGCAGAGATGGTAATTCCTGTTCTACCAATACCCGTTCCAGATCTGGATTTCGCTCTGCCAGCCAGCGCATGACCACACCGACACCCAGGCCTTGTTGTATGGTTTGCCAGTTGACCAGATAGTTATCACAGCGAAAGTCGAAAAAGCTGCGGTCTATCTGTATGCCAGCTGCGCGGAAGCCTGAGATATATTGGTCAGACTGATCCAGTCCCAGCCAGCGATATCTTTGCATCATGGCCAGCGGGTTGTTTTGCTCATGTTCTGACAGTATGGGCAAACCCGCCAGATAATCTTTATGCGCATAAATGCCTATGGGCCAGTCCGTCAGATGACGGGCAATCAGGGCTGACTGGGCAGGCCTGATCATGCGTATGGCGATGTCGGCTTCGCGTTCCAGCAAGTTACTGATCTGGTTGCTGGCGACCAGTTCTATCTGGATTTCCGGATGCTGTTGCGCCAGCTGGCGCAACAGGGCGGGCAAGACAAAACCCGATACCATTTCACTGGCTGTGATCCTGACCGTACCTTGCATGTCATTATTTTGTGTGGCAGCAGCCATACCCAGTGAGCGCGCCGCTGTCATCATGACCCTGGCGGGTTCTACCAGATTTTCGCCCGTAGGTGTCAGCTTAAGGCCACGTGCTACTCTTTCAAACAAGGCGGCGCCTATACTGCTTTCCAGTTCGGCGATCTGGCGTGACAGGGTAGGCTGGCTCAGTCCCATGGCCTCGGCTGCGCGGGTCAGTGACCCCTGCTCGACGACCGCAACAAAGCTGCGTATCAGGTTCCAGTCGGTCTGGGTAGGGTCGAATGCAAGCTTGGACATATTTGTTCCAGAGGTTATCCAGTGTGCCGGTCAGGTAGTTGCAAAAGTCTGCTATCTGGACTGATTGTAATGCATCGCTGACTTTGACAACAGGCATGTACTTTTCAAGAAAATATGCGGCCCGCGCTCTGCAAGAAATTTCATAGCAGAGTATATTCAGGTCTCTTTCCTGTTTAGCACATTTCGCAACCATGTCTGAAACCAGTACTGTGATTATCGTTGGTAGCTCCAGAAGCACAGGCAATACTGCTGAACTGGCTATCGCCATTGCCAGCAAACTCAAGGCCAGCATCATCGACCTGAATCAATACCAGATCGCGCCTTTCGATTATGAATTCAGGAACCGCGATGATGATTTCTTGACGCTGATGAAGCAGGTGCTCAGCTTTGACCGCATCATACTGGCAACCCCTATGTACTGGTATGCACCCAGCGCTATCATGAAGACTTTCATGGACAGGATTTCTGATTTGCTGAAAGTTGAAAAAGACCTGGGACGGCAATTACGCAGCAAGAAAGCAGCTCTGCTGGGCACGGGTTGTGATGCCATACCCGCCGCCTGCTTTGAACAAGTCTTTCAACTGACGTTTGCTTATCTGGGCATGGCTTACCAGGGCATGTTGTATGCAAGCTGTGAAAAGGACTTTGTCCATGACCAACATCTGCTTGCCATAGAACGATTTACGGAGAGCCTGCATGCTGAATGAAACACAAGTCGACGCCTATCTGCACAGGCTGACATATCAGGGACCGCGGCGGGCTGATCTGCAAACGCTGACCGCCTTGCACCAGGCACATTTGCAGCGCATTGCTTTTGAAAACCTCGATATCAGTCTCGGCAAGAAACTGGATTTATCGACCGATGCCTTGCTGGATAAACTATTGCGACAGGGCCGTGGTGGTTTTTGTTATGAACTGAACCAGGCCTTTGCGCTCTTGCTGGAAACACTGGGTTTTGGCGTCAGCCGCTTGTCTGCCTGCGTGCATAATGGCAAGGACTACGGGCCAGACTTTGATCACATGCTTTTGCTGGTAAGCGTGGATGGACAAGACTATCTGGCCGACGTGGGCTTTGGCGATTGCTTTCGTACACCGCTGCGATTAGGCGGTGAGGGCGTGCTTGAACTGGGCTTGCGCTATTACCTGGCAGTGGATGATGAGCAGCATTATGTGCTCATGCAGACCAGGGATGATAGTGTCGGGCATGCACAATACCGCTTCAGTGCGAGGGCTCATCCTATCAGCGATTTTTTTGAAATGTGTGAATATCAGCAGACTTCACCGGCATCGCATTTTACGCAAAAGTCGATATGCTCGATTGCCACAGCCAAGGGTCGCATCAGCATATCCAACAATAAATGCATCATCACCGATGAGCAAGGACGGCATGTGCATAGCATTCACAATGCAGATGAATACCGCGCCTTGCTATTGGAACATTTTGCCATGCACTTGCCCGTGGATACCGATATCAGCAAATTACTGGCACGCCATCACTGAACTGGGCGTCCGGCTCAAGGCAGAGGAAATATCAGGCAGGTCGTCGTGGCATGCGCATATACCTTGCCTGCCGCATCGACGATACGACCTTCTGCCGTGCCTACCTGCTTGCCCACCTGTATCACCTTGCCCTCGGCGCGTACTGGCCCGGTCTTGCTGTTCATGGCGCGTATCAGATTGACCTTGATTTCCAGCGTGGTATAACCGACACCTGCAGGCAGCATGGATTGCACAGCACAACCCACCGCTGAATCCAGCAGTGTGCAGAAATAACCGCCATGTACACTGCCCAGTGGATTGTAATGCTGCAAACCCGGCGTCCCCTGGAAGACGATGCGGCCAGCCTCGCCCTCTACCGGGATGAAGTCCAGGGTCTTGCCTATATGGGCAACCGGATATTTCCCTTCCAGAATGCCGCGCAGGAAATCAATACCGCTGACGGCTTTCAACTGGTCCAGGCCCAGCACACCAGGTTCTGCCATGCGGGCGCGGACTGCGGCTTCCTGTTCCTGCCATTGTTTCAGGACTGCAGTTGGGTCAATCTTTGGGTCAATCTTTGCATCTGTCATCATGCTTCCTTCTTTGGAAATAAGATCATTTGGGTACAGCGGAACAGGGCAATGGTCTTGCCCTGATAACTGACGATGGCATCCCAGACCTGGGTCGTACGGCCCAGATGGACAGCAGTGGCAATCACGCTGATGGTGCCTTCGCGGGCGGTGCCCAGGTGGTTGGACTTCAATTCAATGGTGGTAAAGCTTTGTGCGCCTTCAGGCAGGCTGGCGACGCAGCCATAGCCGCAGGCAGTATCTGCCAGGGTGACGACGCTGCCAGCATGCAGGTAGCCATTGGGGGCCAGCAAATGTGGCTGTACTGGCAACTCTGCCGTGACCTTGCCTTTTTCCACACTGAGGATATTGATGCCCAGATGGCCGGGCAGGAATTTGGCACCAAACTGGTTGAGGCGCTGTGCCTGCTCTGCTGCACTGTTGTCTGTATCTGCTGTCGTCATGATTGTTTCCTGTGTCGCTATTAATATCCGTTCTGTATTCTAGATATTGCAGGAAAAGACGGACAGTGTCAGTATTGACTCTTTTAATGCAGATTGCGACAAATGGCACATATCGAAGTCTGGCTCTACCCTCAATGCATGGCATCTGCGGTCACTGGCCCGCTGGATGTGTTTGCGGTCGCCAATGCCATCTGGTCACTCAAGAACGTCGATGAAGTAGATCCCCTGTTCACCTGGAGCACCCATTCCATCGATGGCAAGCCTGTCATGACGCCCGCCAGAGTCAGCCTCGGTGCCGATGCCTGCATACAGGCCGACAGCAAGGCGGATATCATTTTATTGCCTGGCCTGTATATGGAAAACGGCATTACCGGCCTGACCAGCAGCATGCATGCCATGCGTGAACTATTCCCCATATTGCGCGCCAGACATGCACAGGGCTGTGTGCTGGCAGCCAATTGCAGCGCCACCTTCTTGCTGGCGGAAGCCGGTTTGCTGGATGGCGGCCATGCGACCACTACCTGGTGGCTGGAGAGAGCATTCAAGACCCGTTATCCTGAAGTCAGCCTGCGTTTGTCTGAAGTGCTGGATGAATATGAAAATATCCTGACCAGCGGTGCCGCTACCAGCTTCCTGAATCTTGCCTATCATCTGGTGGAGCGCTTTGGCGGCCACGATATTGCCAGTGGTGTCGCCAAGACTTTGCTGATCGATGCCAACCGCACTTCGCAAATGCCCTATATGCAAATGCTGAGCCTGACCCAGCAAGACACTCACCAGCATGAAAATGTTCTGGTACAGCGTGCGCAAAAATGGCTGAGCCTGAATCACCACCTGCCTTTCCGTCTGCCTGCTCTGGCCGAGCATCTGGCAGTCAGTGAGCGTACCGTGATACGGCATTTTCACCAGACCCTGGAAACCACGCCAGCCACCTATGCACAGCAAGTCAAGATGGACATTGCCAAGCGCTTGCTGGAAACCACCACGCTGACGCTGGAACAAGTGGCAGAACGCACAGGCTATAGCGACCCCAGCTCTTTCCGCCGCCTGTTCAAACGACATTCTGGCTTGTCACCAGCCAGCTACCGTGAACAATTCAGACCGGCAAAACGGGCTGTCAGCACAGTGTAAGCAGATCTATTCAATACTATGCCTCTCAGTGTAAATTAATATAATATACACAAAGCATATCAAAAATTTATTGTAATTTCTTTGTGGAAATTATGTCCGGCTTTATCTATATAATGGTGCCATGCACAAAGTACCCGGAAAAAGAAAAGTTTCTTATGGCACCGATCCTGTCGCGCCAGCAGTTCCCGCTACGCCTGCTGATCAGCCCACGGTAGCGGAACAGGCGGCTGTTCCAGCTACAGCCGCGGCACCAGGCTTTAACTCGCTATCAGGCAATCCGGATCTGGGTGATGTCATCGTCGTGCAAGACTTGTCCCAGTCGCAAAACCCGGCGATTGCCGATACGCTGGCCAAGTTCAATGTCGTCAAAACGCAGTTACTGCGTTCACATACGCGTTATCTGGTGAAATGGGAAATCGCCCTGATACATCAAGGCCTGGATCAACAAAACAGTTATTACGGCAGGGTCAATGACATTTCTGAAAATGGCCTCAGCATGTTTTGTGACTACAATGTGTTTTTCAATGGCAGGGTGAAGCTCATTATGTCGCTACCACCTTTGCATATAGGTGCGCCGGTACAAAAAATCGAAGTCGAGAGCAGGATGGTGTACACCATACTCTCACAATATGCTTTCCGCATCGGTCTGGAATTTTTGAATTTCCGCGATGGTGAAAAGAAAATCCTGATGGACAGGCTGGAAAGCAGTAATGCAGCGCTGAGACCTGGTAATGCCTGAGCTGGATTAATCTGGTTTAATCCCCGCCACCGCCGCAACCTCCGCCACAGCCGCCGCTACAACCCGAACTATCCCCACCGCTGTCACTGCCGCCATTGCTATCAATACTGCTGCCACCAGTGTGCTGGCCATCACCAAAGTCATAAGAAGTATCGCTACTGCCTGCGCCATAAAAGTCGCCGCCGCAATACACCGTGCCATCACCGTTGCTGCGCAAGGCACTGCAATTGGGTTCATAACGGAAACCGTCAGCGATATTCCATTTTGCATCCAGGGCAAATAACAGGGGCAGGCGGGTGGCCCGGCGTGGATTGATATTTTCTTCCAGACAGGCAAACCACCAGGTACGGCGCAGACCCTCGTTGCTGCGCTGGCTGGCTCCCAATACAGCTGCCGGGGTATGGTGCATGTAACGGCCAAAGGCTTTTGTACAGAATTGTTCGTAGTTTTTTGTATAGAGTATAAATTCATGCCACAAGTCATCGACAACCTGGGAAGGCATGGAAATATGCTTGAAACCGGATTTCAGGTAGACCAGGAAAAACTGGCGCAGGGCCCGTGCGACCAGTTGCTGATCTTTTAATGCCAGATCAGGGCGCTGTTTGTGTAGCCTTTCCAACAGTCCGGGTGGAAACATGTAACTACGTATATAGTCAGCCTGCGCAGCACGCCTCCACCGTATCCAGACCACCAGCAGACTGACAGCCAGTACCAGGACAAGGATGCTAAGTAAGATGGACATAAGTATTCTTGCTCTCGATCAATAGAATTTAACAAAAACTTGCGCCATGCATGCTTTGCGCCAAAGCAATTTTGGCATAGTATGGAAACAAAGTGGATTTAGTTAACTGCCAGGACTGACACAAATGTTCCGGCAAGGCAACAGTGGTGAATGAACATTCGTATCGCCATGAGCTGCACGCCGCCGTAGCAGTTTTGCATAGGCCCTGCGAAACAAAAACACACCGTAGCTTATTTCAGGCTGGGTCTGAGATACCAGATTTTCTCTTCCTAAGACTCTGCTATGTTTGTTTTATACAAAAGTTTTTCCAAGAGGCTTATCTGAAATCTTTTCATCATGCAAATGCTTGTCTGAACAGTGCCAGCAAATTATTGTGTGATAGCTCAGGCTGGCATGTAGCTTGCATGTAATGGAGTAATAGATTTTCAGGCAGCAAGCCCGCCAGATTAAAGATGTTAAGTAAGCACGACCTCGTATTACCGTATTTCTTTCTGGGAGATTCACTATGAATTTGCGTCACTTGCGCATAGGAACCCGACTCGCCGTGGGCTTTGGTGTAATACTCGCTACGCTGGTACTCATACTGGTCATCGATAGTATTTTCAGCGCCAGCAACCGCAAGGACATGGTTGCCGGACTGGAGCTTTCCCACAGCAAAAGTGAACTTGCTGCCACCATGAAAAGCAGCATGCTGGAAGGTGGCATTGCCATACGCAATATCGGCCTGCAAAGCGATATTGGTGAAATCGACAAACAAAAAACCATTTCCAAAAAACAGCAAGCCCGTTTTGCCGAAGCCCGCGAAAAACTCGTTGCCCTGGGTCTCAGCGATGAAGAAAAGAAAATAGTCGACAGCGTTTCTGAATTCGACAAGCAAATTGACGTGCCCATCAAAGAAGCCATGAAAATGCTGCTGGCCTTTAATGGTGAAGAAGCGGTCAAACTCATTGCCACCCAGGTTGACCCACTGCAACAAAAAGCCTTGCTTGAAATCAATAAACTGGTGGATATCCAAAACAAATCAGCCTCTGAATTGTCTGCCATTGCCGAAAGCAAGGGCAAGCAACTGACCATGACACTGTTCGCCATTGGTGCAGTCATACTGTTATTTGGTGCGGGATTTTCCATCTTCCTGACACGCAGCATCACCACACCTTTGCGGGATGCCGTCTCGATTGCCAAGCGCGTTGCTGCGGGTGAGCTTACTTTCCGCGAAGCCTCTGACGGCACGGATGAAATCAGTGAGCTGCTGAATGCACTCAAGGAAATGAGTGACAACCTGCACAATATCGTCAGTGAAGTCAGGCAGGGTACTGACGCCATTGCGATTGCCGCAGTAGAAATCTCTACGGGTAACTCTGACCTTTCTTCCCGTACTGAAAACCAGGCTGGTGCGCTGGAAGAAACCGCCAGCTCCATGGAAGAAATTACCGCCACTGTCAGACACAATGCCGATAATGCCAGACAGGCCAATGGCCTGGTTACTTCTGCATCCAACTTTGCCATCAAGGGTGGTGAAGAAGTGGGCAAGGTCGTGCATACCATGAACTCCATCAAGGAAAGCTCACGCAAGATTGTCGACATCATCAGCGTCATCGACGGTATTGCCTTCCAGACCAATATCCTGGCGCTGAATGCGGCAGTGGAAGCGGCCCGTGCCGGTGAACAGGGGCGCGGCTTTGCTGTCGTGGCATCCGAGGTGCGTAACCTGGCCCAGCGCAGTGCCAGTGCCGCCAAGGAAATCAAGACTCTGATCGGTGACTCGGTTGAAAAAGTCGATGCTGGTGGCAAGCTGGTCGATGCGGCGGGCAAGACCATGACTGAAATCGTCAGCTCGGTCAAACATGTAGCGCAGATCATGGCAGAGATCACGGCGGCTGGCCAGGAACAAAGTTCAGGCATAGAAGAAGTCAACCGTGCCATCAATCAGATGGATGAAATGACACAACAAAATGCCGCACTGGTAGAAGAGGCAGCAGCAGCAGCCGAGAGTATGGAAGAGCAGGCCAATAACCTGGCCAGAGCTGTCTCGGCTTTCAAACTGGATAATTCTGCAAATACGGTAAGACGGGTACAGCAAGTACAAGCGACACCGGTACGCAACGACTATACTGATGAAGAACCCTCCTTGATCATGGCAACTGCTGGTAAACTGGTGAGGGCATTAGGTTTCAATAAAAATTAGCGGGCTTGTGGGGCAGATTTCCTGCGTCAGGTCTGCTCCAACAAACACATTATGAACAAGTCGGAAGCATTAAAGAGTATCGTTGCGCAAGCCAGCAAGGGCGACCTGGTATTTCCGACCAATGTGAATGCCTCGCTGAAAATACAACAGGCACTCGACGACCCCGATTGCGGCATAGAAACTGCCGCAAAACTGGTCATGACGGAACCCCTGATGTCTGCCCGCGTGGTAGCCATTGCCAATTCTGTTGCCTACAACCGCTTTGGCGGTGGCGTCACCAATATCCGTACTGCCATCACTATACTGGGTTTCAATACCTTACGATCAGTCACTGCTGCTGTTGTCATGCGTCAGCTCAGTGCCGCTGTCTCTGACACTGCCATACGCAGCAAAATGGAAGCGCTGTGGCGTCATTCTGCCTATGTTGCCGCACTGGCACATCTGATTGCCCGTAAGGTCAGCAAGGTGGATGCTGAGACTGCGTTGTTTGCCGGTATCGTGCATGAAGTTGGTGGCTTTTACCTGTTATCACGCGCCCAGGAATTCCCGGCCCTGCTGGAAGTTGATCCTGCCCCGGCAACACCAGATACCCTGGCAGAAACCGATGAAACCTTCATAGGCCGTGCAGTCCTGAATAAATTGCTGGTGCCCAAACGCGTGGTATCAGCCGTAGAAGCCCTGTGGTATGGTATGCGCGTCATGCCGCCAGAAACCCTGGGTGACACCCTGTTGCTAGCCAATGAACTGGCAGCAGTGCCTTCGCCGCTTGACCCACGCTCGCCAGAAAGCATACGCCAGTCAGCATCAGAAATTGATTTTGCGGTTGGGGAAGGCACCCTGCTTTCCATCCTGTCTGAGTCAGCTGAAGAAGTCGATGCCCTGACTGCCTCCCTGATCAGCTAATACTGACGCGAACAAGCGGCTCCCAACGAAGCAGGCAGAAATTCGGCATAATAGCTGTCGCATTTACAATTTTCGCCCATCACAGCAAACTGTCAGGCTAAAGTTGCCAGTCTGCTGCGTCCCTGCCATCTTCAAAGGAAAAACCATGCAATTGAAAAGTTTGCTCCGTTCCGGCCTGTTCAGTTCGTCCATCCTCGCTGGCATCGCCGTGTTTGGCATTCCCGCCATCAGCGCTCACGCTGCCGCACCGATGGTAAAAACCAGCGCACCCGGCTTTTACCGCACCATGCTGGGTGATTTTGAAGTCACTGCCTTGTCTGATGGCACCGTACCCCTGCCTGTCGACAAACTGCTGACCAATACCACGCCAGAAAAAGTTGGCAAGGCGCTCGCCAAATACCATCAGCAGACTCCGGTAGTCACTTCATTCAATGCCTTCCTCATCAATACCGGCAGCAAGCTCATTTTGATCGATAGTGGTGCTGGTGCATTCTTTGGCCCAACGACAGGCAAGCTGCAGGCCAACCTGAAAGCTTCCGGTTACCTGCCTGAACAAGTTGATGAGATCTACATCACTCACATGCACACGGACCACATCGGTGGCCTGGTCGATGGTGACAAAGCTGTATTTCCTAACGCTACCATACGTATAGACCAGCATGACACCGATTACTGGTTAAGCCAGGCCAACCTGGACAAAGCCAAAGCGGACGCCAAAGGCAGTTTTGAAAAGGCCATCGCCATACTGAAGCCCTATGTGCAGGCAGGCAAACTGAAAGCCTTTGAAGGTGATACTGAACTGGTGCCCGGTATCAGAGCGGTAGTAGCTCATGGCCATACCCCTGGTCACAGCACCTATAAAGTTGAAAGCAAGGGCCAGACCCTGATGCTGTGGGGCGACCTGATGCACGTTGCTGCAGTGCAGTTTGACGACCCTACGGTCACCATACAATTTGATAGCGACAGCAAGGCAGCCTATGCGCAAAGACAAAAAGCTTACGCTGATGCAGCGCAGCAAGGCTATCTGGTCGGTGCCGCCCACCTGGCCTTCCCTGCCCTCGGTTATGTGCGCAAAGAAGGCAAGGGCTATGCCTGGACGCCACTCAATTACGCACCTCTGCCATGATCTGAATTGTCATCTGCCTGATTGACAGTCCCCGGCAAATCGGACACAGTGCAAACTCTGTCCTTTGCCGGGATTTTTATGTCTTCTCAGTATCAGAATATCGTCACATCAGTGCCGCTCATTAGTGATGATTTTGACCTGCGCCACCTGCCCGCAGATTTTTACCAGAACCCCTATCCCTATTACCACGCCCTGCGCGAACAGACACCCGTGCGCAAGATGCCGGATGGCTCTTACCTGCTGACACGCTATGCCGACCTGGTGCATGTGTATAAGGATGCAAGGACCTTCAGCTCGGACAAAAAACTGGAATTCAAACCGCGCTACGGCGATACCCTGCTGTATGAACACCACACCAATAGCCTGGTCTTCAATGACCCGCCATTGCACACAAGGGTGCGCCGCCTTATCATGGGTGGCCTGACACCCGCTGCCATGGCAGATACCGAACCCGGCCTCATCAAACTCGTCGATGGTTTGCTGGATCAGATGGAAAACAAGAATGAGGTTGATCTCATCAGCGATTTCGCCTCAGCCATACCGGTAGAAATCATCGGTAATCTGCTGGCCGTGCCGCATGATGAACGCGAACCCTTGCGTGAATGGTCACTCGCCATACTTGGTGCGCTGGAACCCGCCATTACGCCAGAATTTTTTGCCTATGCCAATCAATGTGTTGCAGAATTTCTGGATTACCTGAAACAACTGGTGGCACAACGCCGCCTGCATCCTGGTGACCCGAAAACGGACATGCTGACCCGCCTGATAGAAGGCGAGGCGAATGGTGAAAAACTGACTGAAACCGAGCTCTTGCAAAACTGTGTTTTCCTGCTCAATGCCGGGCATGAAACCACTACCAACCTGATAGGCAATGGCCTGGTTGCCCTGCAGGAATGGCCAGAACAAAAAGCCCGCCTGATCGCCCAGCCAGAAATGATCAATACCGCCATCGAAGAATTTTTGCGCTTTGAAAGTTCCAACCAGTTAGGCAACCGCATGACGACGGTGGATACACAAATTGGCGATATCAATATCGTCGCTGGCAGCCGCATCAGCCTGTGCATAGGCGCGGCCAATCGTGACCCCTTGCAATTCCCTGATCCTGACAAACTCGACATCAGCCGCAGCCCGAACCGCCATCTGGCATTTGCCTCCGGCATACACCAGTGCGCAGGCATGTTTTTGGCACGGCTTGAAGGCCGGGTGGCGATTTCTCGCCTGCTGGCCCGCTTCCCTGATTATGAATTAAGCGCAGCACCCGTCAGAGGTGGGCGCGCACGCTTCCGCGGTTTTTTATCAGTACCCTGCAAACTATAAAACGACTCACAACAAAAAATACGGAGACAAAATGAAGACAAACAAGCACATCAAAAAAAGCCTGCTGGCAGCAGCAACGATCATGCTTTGCGCCAGCCTCAATGCGCAGGCACAGATCAAGATAGGCGTGACCATTTCATCTACAGGCCCGGCGGCCTCGCTGGGCATCCCCGAGAAAAATGCGATTGCCATGCTGCCCAAGGAAATCGCGGGTAAAAAAGTCGACTATATCGTCCTCGACGATGCCTCAGACACCACGCAAACCGTGACCAATACGCGCAAGCTGATTTCGGAAGAGAAAGTCGATGCCATCATAGGTTCGACCACTACGCCCAACTCCCTCGCCATGCTAGGCGTCATCGGTGAAGGCAAGACCCCGACCATCAGCCTGGCATCCAGCAACCGCATCATAGAACCCATGGATGCGAATAAAGCCTGGATGTTCAAGACCCCGCAGACCGACACCATGATGGCGATTGCGATCGCCGAAGACATGAGCAGGAAAGGTATCAAGACCATGGGCTTCATCGGTTTCTCAGATGCCCTGGGTGAAGCCTTTCTGGTGGAAGTGACGAAGTATGCCGAGCTGAAAAAAATCAAGGTCGTCGCGACAGAACGTTTCAGCCGCAGCGATAACAGCGTGGTCGGCCAGGTCTTGAAACTGATGTCCAGTAATCCAGAAGCCATCGTCGTCGGTGCATCCGGTACGCCCGCCGCCCTGCCACCCAAAACCCTGGCAGAGCGTGGCTATAAAGGCCGCATCTACCACAACCACGGCGTCGCCAACAGCGACTTCCTGCGCGTTTGCGGCAAAGACTGCGATGGCACCTTCCTGCCTACCGGCCCGGTCATGGTCGCCAAACAACTGGCTGACAACAACCCCGTCAAAAAAGCCGCGCTGGATTTCTCCAGCAAATTTGAAACCACTTACGGCGCAGGCAGCCTGGCCGCATTCGCCTCCTATGCCTGGGACGCTGGCCTGCTGCTGCAACAAGCCATCCCCGTCGCCTTGAAGAAAGCTGCGCCCGGTACTGCAGAATTCCGCGCAGCCTTGCGTGATGCCCTGGAAGCGACACAAGGACTGGCTACCACCAATGGTGTAGTCAATATGAGCAAAACTGACCACCTGGGTCTCGATCAAAGGGCCCGTGTCATGGTGCAGATCAAGGGTGGGAAGTGGGTTTATCAGGCGGAGTAAAAACCAGGTCTTGCAGGAGAGGCTTTAGCCGCGAACATTTCGTCTTAGCAGGCAATTCGCAGCTAAAGCCGCTCCTGCACAGCATCGTTTGATCACACTCAATAATGCGGTGGCCTCTCATCCACCACCGCAGTCTGCTGACTCGCCGCCACAGCTACTTCCCGCAGGCGCGCTGCCATTGCAGTGCACAGTGCCTCCAGCTCGTCGATTTTCTTTTGTTGCCTGTACACCTGGGTATTGAGGGTGTCGACCAGGTCATCCTGACGGGTCAGGCGTATTTCCAGGTCTATCAGTCTTTCTTCTGTCGTCATGGTGTCGCTTTCATTTAATCAGGTGCACAGTATGCCATACCAGTCTGGTATGCTAGTGGACTGGTATTCTCTGCTTACAAGCAAGCTGCGCAAGTGGTATGCCCTGATTAGCTAAAAAATAAAAACCTGTTGACCCGACTTGCCTGCGCTTGCATGCTATGTATATGAAAATTACAGACCTCTCCCCACGTCCCCTGCTGTCCAGTTTGTCCTGCCTGTTTGGCATACTGGTCTTAGCCACTCCGGCCCATGCCAAAGAAGTCAGCAAGCCTGCGGTAAAGGCGCAAAATAAACCTGTCGTGATGGCTTATTATGCACTCGACAAAGAAGAAATCAATCATTATGACGAGGGCAAAGTTGCCTTCCCGGTGTCAGCGATTACCGCCGAAAAAGCACGCATGCTGACGCACCTGAATTTTTCTTTCCTGACCATCAGCCAGGATGGGAAATGCATACTGGAAGAAGGCACGAAGCTGCCAGCAGCAGCAAAGATTTTCCAGGAATTGCAGGGCTTGAAAAAACATAATCCTGATTTGCGTTTGCAATTTTCCATCGGTGGCTGGGGCTACAGCAATGACGAAAGCCCTACCGTAGGCCGTTACCGCACTGCCGCTGCAACAGCAGACAATAGAAAAAAACTGACACAGTCCTGCGTAGATATGGTGCGTGAATATGGTTTCGACGGTATCGACATAGACTGGGAATATCCGCGTGCAGAAGATGCCCGGAACTTTGTTGATTTGCTCAAGGAAATGCGCACGCAACTGGGCCAGTTGAAAGCCACCAGGCCGGACAACAAGCTAACCCCGCAACTGACGATCGCTGTAGCTGGTGGCGCTTTCAATATGGCGCGCACCTACCTGCATTTGCCACAAATCGCGGCCCAGGTTGATTACATCAATCTCATGAGTTATGACCTGACTGGCCCATGGGAAAAACTGACGAACCACAATGCCCATCTGTTTGGTGATGCGCGTGAACACATGTTTGATAATCCCCTGCGCGCCCTGCCCATCAAACCGGCATTGAGCAAGAAGGCACTGGAACAACGCTTCCCTTCACCTTTGCCGCTGACTGTGGATGCCACCGTACAGCAATACCTGTATGCCGGTGTGCCAGCCAGCAAGCTGGTGCTGGGCTTGCCATTCTATGGCCGTGCTTATTTCCAGGTAGAAGCCGGAGAGAACCGTGGTCTGTATCAACCCTTTGTCACGCCTGCAGGTGATGTGTATGCAGGTGACCCCAGCTTGCTGGTGGGTTGTGACACCTGTACTGCCCGCAAAGACCCACGCATGCCAGGCTATGGTGAAATCAAGAAACTGCTGGCCGCCAACCTGGGTTATCAGTCTTTTTTCAGTAATGAGACCAAGGTGCCATGGATATATAACGCAGAAAAGAAAATCTTCATCAGCTATGACAATGAAATTTCTTTCGCTTACAAAATCGCTTACCTGAAAAAATACAAGCTGGCCGGTGCCATGTTCTGGCATCTGGGGCAGGACGATGAAGAGGGTAGTCTGCTACGCAGCCTGTATACAGGATTGAATCCTGAGGCAGGTTTGCAGGGTGGTTTGCATTACGAGCCCAAATAAGGAATATCAAAGCGAACTGTTCTCTGTAGGAGCGGCTTCAGCCGCGAACACGCCATGCGGTGAATTGTTCGCGGCTGAAGCCGCTCCTACAATATATGCATCCACACAAGCTCTTTAGATATTAAATTTAGCTATTAAAAAACGCCCTCTGCTGAAATCTCATTCCCGCCAGAATCTGCTCAATCCTGTCATCAGTCAAGCACCCTATGTATTCACCAAGCTGAGTCTTGGCTATCGACGATACCTGGGACACCACGACCACGCTTTGCTTCTCCAGACCAGCCTCACCGGCATCGAGCATGACATTGCCCGGCTCGGTCACGCGCTTGAGGTTGGTCGTCAGGGCGCAAATAATGACCGTAGTGATGCGTGAATGATTGAAGACATTGTCTTGCACAATCACATGTGGATGAGCCAAGCCAGCAATATTGCCACGTTCTTCATCAGGGCAGGCCCAGTAAATCTCACCGCGATTAATCATGCCCTGCATGCAGCACCGTATCAAACTGCTTTAAAAAATTGTCCACTGCTGTCGTGTAGGTATTATCCAGACCCAGGTTTTTATTGATCTCTGCATGGCTAAGGCTTTGCGGCAGCAAGACAGCCTGCATGCCCAGGGATTTGGCTTTGTGGATGAATACTTCAGCCTGAGCACAGGGTTTGTCTGGCCTTATGCTGGAGCAGACTGCCATGAAAGGCGAGGCCAATTGCTTCAATTGCAGGCTGGGTGAGGCAGCCTGCCAGTAGGCGGGGTCCGTGCCAAAGGCATCATCATAAAAGCGATAATGTTTTTGCTCCATGATCTTGCTGATATCGTAAGCGGCACTGTCGAGGGAGACAGTGGCCAGCCATGCTGAAGCACCAGCTTTTGCAGCGATTGCGGGTGAGCTGGCCAGCAGTGATACCAGATGGGCGCCAGCAGAGTGGCCCATGAGGATGAAACGGTTGCGCGAGCCGCCCCATTCTGCCGCCTTGGTTTGCGCCGCCGCCAGTGCTTTGGCCACATCATCTGCCTGCTCCAGGGGCTTTATCTCTGGCAGCATACGGTAATTGATGGAGATGAAGACATAACCCCTGGGCAGCCAGTGCGCTACCTTGTTTTCGACCACGCCACGGGCAGTCTTGCTACCTGTTCTCCAGGCACCGCCATGCACCATGAAGATCACAGGCATGTTTTTCTGGCTTGCTGCATTGGCGGGCAGGTAGATGTCCATGGTCTGCTGCTTGTCGCTGCCATAGGCAATGTCACGCAAAACCCTGGTACCGGCAGGCAGGCCCTGGGGAGCAAGATCTGTTGTTTCCGGGTCACTCATTTCATTTTTTTCTGCGGCCTGCGCGTCTCTCTGCTCTTTTCTCTCCTGGCGTTTTTCCATGATCTTGTCGCGCAGCACACCTGCACTGGCTGAAGCAACAGGCAAGGCCAGCGACACTACCAGGCAAAGCGCCAGCGCAGGCAATGCAGGACGTGGAAAGACAGACATAGGGAATGACACAGGCATCTTGTACTCCGTTAGCAGGGATGAAAAGAAAAGCAGGTGTAATGCTTATCTTATAAAAACTGTGGGACTTTATTCCAGTTAATTATTGCAACATTTGTTACTTGAGCCCGTAAACAAGCAACAGCCCTCATGGTGGGTGTGCAAAGCGGCCCGAGTTTGTGCGAATATAGCAGGCATCAACCGTATGGAGCGCCTCCTATGTTGCTGCACTGCCTGCCGTCATTCTGCCGCTACCAGCCGGAGGCAAGATGCTAGGCTATTTGCGCAGCCTGATCAGGCGTTTCAGCAAGGACCAGTCTGCCGACGCCCTGCAAGCCGTGACAGTATTCAGCGAACCTGAAGATATCGTGGCAGAAGAGGGGGCCTGGCAAGCAGCATTTGATGTTGATTCACGCTTTTACCCCTGGTTGCTGGGTGTGCATGGCAAGCAGATACAGCACGGCGCAGAAAAACCCTTGCTGATCGCGCTGGACCGTCTGGTGCGTGCCGACTTCAGCGATACCCGCCACATACCACGCGTACCCAGCGTGCTGCCGCAATTGCTGAAAAGCCTGCGCAATGAAAATGTCTCTGTCGATGAGCTGGCCAACCATATTTCCAGGGATGTGACTTTGCTGGCCGAGATCATCAGCGAAGTCAACAGTTCTTACTACAGCCCGGCAGACAAGATCAGCAATCTCGACAATGCCATACGCCTGCTGGGCATCAATGGCTTGCGCCTGCTGGTAGCACGCACGGCTTTCAGGCCACTGATACAACTGCAGTCCGGACGTATCACCAGCGTGGTTGCACCTTTGATCTGGGAACAGTCAGAAAAATGCGCGCAAGCCTGCCGCCTGCTGGCACAAGATAGAGGGCTGGATGGTTTTCATGCTTATCTCGCAGGTCTTTTGCAAAACATAGGCTTGATCATTGCCTTTCGCAGTCTTGATCAAATCATGCTGGCCCCGGTCATGCCACTGGCTACCGAATTTCGCCTGCGTTTTTTTCACATGGCGCATATCCTGTCTTACCGCATTGCCAAAGAATGGGATTTCCCCGATGCCGTCATGCAGGCACTCAAAGCCCAGGTCAGTCATGAAGGTGAATTGCAGGATCTGGGTCTGGTGCTGAAACAGGCGAGTGACATCAGCAAGATCAGATTGCTGGTGAATGCTGGTGTCATTGATGCCGATGAGGATGAATTGCGTTTATCGGCAGACGCAGAAATGCAGCGCTGTTTAACAGCGCTGCATTCGCAGGAAGAACCTTAGAGGCTGTTGCAAAATTAACCTGGCGTTGTTGCGCCGCCCGCATGTAAAACCCAGTGCTAAAGCACTGTCTGCGCCGACGACGCCTAGCCGGGGACGCCAAGTTAGTTTAACTTTGCAACAGCCTCTGATACCCTTTGCCCATTTTCAAAACAAAAACTTCCGTCTGTTTGTCGAAAATCTTTGTTTTAAAAACGGGCTGTCATGAAGAAAAAAACCGTTTGCACTTCCTGGCATCCCTTGTGGCTTTGGCGATTGCTATCGCTCACAAAACACATGCTCATCAGCCTTGTACGTGCTTGCGGGATGCTGCTTTTTCTGCCAGTTGCTGACGTTCAATCTGGTCTTCCATATCGATCGCCAGTTTTTCTTGCGCAGTCAATCTTTTAGCACTGATCAGCACAGTGTGTGTGACGTTTTGTGCCAGGTTGTCAGCAGTGTCGTAGGCCAGTTTTTGTTCTGCAGTCATGCGTTTTGCAGAGATGGTTACGCTGGCGATGCTGGCGACATTCTGGCTTGCTTCAGCCTTGCCTTGTGTGAAAGCAGCAGTGATTGCCAGTGCGCCAGTCAACAATGCTGTAGACAAAATCAGGCCAGTTTTGAATGTGTTGTTGTATGTGTTTTTCATTTCGTTTTCCTCTTTGTGGTTGGTTGATGTGTGTACTTTAGAACTTGCGCTGTCAATTCGCGAGGGGCATGCGACGAAATGCAGGAAACTGAGAATGAAGTGTCAAAAACACCTCTTCAACGATTTTTGAGGCGCGCACTTTGACGAGTAAAACGGGCTGACAAGCGAGGTAGCAGAGGTGATCTGCGTAAGATGAAATGCCTGAGGAAGAAAACCGTCGCTGCGCGGAATTACCGGGCGATGGTCTATGCGTTTCAAGACTGAGGGCTTACCGGAAAGCTCACATTCATGCCAATTGGAAATATGACTAAACAATGACATTCACAAATCGTATAACGGTCATCTAAACATGTAATTGGATTGGCAAGTTTCCTTCTTGTAACATGAACTTGTTTTTAATCAACCAAGGAAATAAACATGATCACCGTTATCGTTTTTGCTCAAATTCTGGCAACTATCGTTATGCTGACTGCTGCTCTGACTGACTGATCGTTGTCCTGTTGTAGTCTCTTGTCGTAGTAGTATCTGTATTATTGTGTAGTCGTCGTTGTAACAGCATTCGTTGTAAGTTCTTAGTAATGTCAACATCGGCATATCCATGCCAGATGAGCAAGTTTCACTATCCGCACAAGCGCGACCGACAGGCGTCGCGCTGAGGCGTACCGGATTCATGGCAGGCTACCTGCACTAGAGGCGTACAATAGTGGTTTTAGCCGCTCCCGCCATCTGTATCATGACCATCCTGCTGACTACCCTGAATGCCCGCTATTCCCATGCTTCGCTGGGATTACGCTATTTGCTTGCAAACATGGGCGAGTTGCAGCCAGTCACACAAATCCAGGAATTTGTTATCGGTGCACGCAGTACCGACATCGTCGAACGTATCCTGGCCTTGCGCAAACCCGGCGAAAAGTTCATCGTCGGTTTTGGTGTGTATATCTGGAATGTCGTGGAAACCACGCAAATCGTTGCGGTATTAAAACGCGTGGCACCTGAGGCGGTGGTCATACTCGGCGGCCCTGAGGTATCGCATGAAACTGCCGACCAGGAAATCATACGCCTGGCCGACTATGTCATCACTGGTTGGGGCGACGTCAGTTTTGCCAGCCTGTGCCAGCAAATCCTGAAAGGTCCGCAACCACTGATGAAAGTACACGCAGGCGTACAAGCGCCTATGGCCGACATACAATTGCCTTACCATTTGTATAGCGACCAGGATATCCGTCACCGCACCCTGTATGTGGAAGCGTCGCGCGGCTGTCCTTTCAAGTGTGAATTCTGTTTGTCTGCACTCGACAAGACGGCCTGGCCATTTGATATAGACCAGTTCCTGCAAGAGATGGAAGGGCTATATCAGCGTGGTGCGCGGCTGTTCAAGTTTGTCGACCGTACCTTCAACCTGAATATCAAAACCAGTTTGAAGATCATGCAATTCTTCCTCGATAAACTCGAAGCTGCGCCGCATGATCCTGTGTACGCGCATTTTGAAGTGGTGCCTGATCATTTGCCGGATGCCTTGAAAGAAGGCATACAAAAATTCCCGGAAGGCAGCCTGCAATTCGAGATAGGCATACAAAGCTTTAATCCAGAAGTGCAGGCATTGATCAGCCGCAAGCAAAACAATGACAAGGCCGCCGAGAATATACGCTGGCTTTGCGAACATTCGCATGCGCATTTGCATGTGGATTTGATTGCGGGCTTGCCTGGTGAAACCATGGAGAGTTTTGCCCAGGGTTTTAACAAGCTGGTGGCACTGGGTCCGCACGAGATACAGTTCGGCATCCTGAAGCGCCTGCGCGGCACGCCCATCATCCGTCATACTGAAGCCTATCAACTGGCCTTTGACCCACAACCACCTTACACCATCCTGGCCAACAAGGACATCGCCTTCGCCGATATGCAAAGGCTGATACGCTTTGCCCGCTATTGGGACCTGATTGCCAATTCAGGACGTTTTTCCCATAGCCTGCCCTTGATACTGGCAGATACTGCTTTCGAAAATTTCATGGCCTTGTCTGACTGGCTGTTTGCCAATACCGATGCCACCCACCGCATCGCCCTCGACAAGCTGGCAGCCCTGGTCAACAAGTGGCTACTGGAAGTACAGGGCACTGCCGCAGAAGCGATACAGCTGGCCATGTCGAGCGACTATGCAGGTCAGGCCATGCACAAGCAGGGCAACAAGGCTGACCCTTCTGCTCCACAAAGACAAACCCGGAAAGAAGCCGCCAGGGAAGTGACGAAATCCATCCCGCAGAGACAGGCGCGGCATATGGTGGCGTGATCCCGCATACACTACGCAGGCGCTGATTAATTTTTACAATAGTGGGTTGATCAACTCAAATGCATCCTCAGCAATAACTTTGCCTGAGAAAACACCCGCTACTGCCATTTCAAATCTTTCCTTGAATGCATAGGTTTCGTCGGCACTCAAATCGAGAATTGTAAAAACATCGTTCTGATCGAAATGCGCCATGAGTAGTCTGTCTACATTTGCTTGCAGCCTGACTATTGCCTCAGCCAGTTGCTTATCAACTGTCTCGGCATCTTTCAGTTCATGCGCTGCCAGGACAAGATCGCGATGCAGCAGCCAGAATTCTTTCTTGTTCCATGTCCCGTATTCCGTGAGTTGTTCATAAAAGCTGCCTTCCCAGTTTGGGTGCTCTGGCAGGTTACGCAAGATATGTACAAACATCAAAACTTGCACCTTCATTTCTCTACTTGCATTGGCACTTGCACACTTATTTATCACTGATAAGTATGCGGCTGATCTCGCCGGATTTTCGTCCCAACAGGATGGCTGCATTGAGCTTGCGTATCCATTCTTCATACTGGCTACCAACAGCAGCAAAATGCAATTCGTCGACCAGCATGGGTTTGGACAAGACCTTGAAGCCCTGTTCCACTGTTTTGTCTGTAGTGCTGGATTCCTTGCGCAAGATGCGCAGCAATAATTGTTCGACCTCGTCTGCCTGGGCGCGGCGGTCGCCAAAGATCATCACATCCATTCTTTTATTGATGAGTTTTTTCAGGCGTGCGCCATGCGAGCCTATGTCTTCTTCTACCTGGAACAGGACATTGCGCTGGCTATCGAATTCATCACCATAGCTGGTGCCACGTATGATACCAACGGTCTTGCCTTTTAAATCCAGCATGCTGTTATAAGTGAAGGTGGCATCACTACGCGTGACCAGCCAGACATAGTTGGCATAGATGGCTTCAGAAAACTGATATGTCTGCAAGCGTTCGCGGTTTTTTGACAAACCAAAAACTATGCCTTCACCGGCCCTGGCATTGATCAACAGCCGCGTCCAGGGATAGCGCCGGATTTCAAATTTGATTTGCAGCTGATGTTCAAAGTAATTCAGTAGCTGGCGGATTTCATCGCGTATGGGCACCATGTCACCGGCGTCATTACGCAGCTCGCGTATCAGCAAAACCAGCTTTTCCTGTTTTGCCGTTTCAGTTGCTTTAATTGACGAAGAGGTAAATAAGCCAAACACAAAAAATAATAGCAGGCACAGCGGCAGCCACCATCTGCGTACAAGGTCAGAACGATCTGGCTGGACTAGGGTAGGCATGCTTGATGACTCTTGTGTTAGCTCTTGTGATAAATCTTTTACAGGCTTCCTGGCTTCAGGCAAATTTTTCCAGCAATGAGGCCAGCCGCCTGGTACTGGCGATGGCTTCTTCTGTAGTCTCTGCCTTTTCTGCATGGGTGACAACTGCACTGGTCAGCAAAGTAACAAAAGAGCGGTCCAGCGCCTTGCGTGCTGCCGACATTTGTTGCGCGACCGCCTCACAGTCGGCCGGCACTGCTGCCTTGGCGATCAGTTTTTGTACCCCACGCAATTGCCCTTCTACCCTGGCCAGGCGGTGTAACAGGTCTTTCTTTTGCTGCTCGTTCAAAGCCGTGCCTTGCACTATTTTCAGTGGGGGAGTATCTGCCATGAAAAGCCTCCTTCGCTATGGTGATTTTAAATCCGATACTGCTACTGAGTATCCTACACCAGTCAGTCCTGGATGGGGAAACGGATTTTCACGCGTAAGCCTGGCAAAACCGACAAGCCGATGCTGTCTGTTTGAGCGTCTTCTTGCAGGCTGGCATCAGCCAGGCTGATATCGCCGCCATGCAGCTTGACGATGTCATGGACTATGCATAAACCAAGGCCAGTGCCACCAGGGTTCATGACAGAACTGGCGGAGGCGCGGTAAAAGGGTTCAAACACTTTTTCACGTTCAGCTTCAGGTATGCCCGGGCCGGTATCCTGGATATCGATCACTGCTTGCCCTTCTTGAAAATAAACCCGCAAGATGATGCGCCCGCCTTCTGGCGTATAGCGTATGGCATTGTCCAGCAAGTTGCTGAGCATTTCATGCAGCAGCAAGGTGTTGCCGCGATAGGAAATAGCTTCATCGGCTTCCAGTGCCAGGTCGATTTGTTTGCGCACGGCGGGCATGGCCAGTTCCAGGCAAACTTCTTGCGCCAGCTGGTTCAGCAAGATATATTCCAGCTCGGCTGCGGCAGCACCATGGCCAGTACGCGCCAGTGTCAGCAGGCGGTTCGCCAGATGCACCGTGGCATCGGTAGTCTGGGCGATGCTGGCAACGATTTGGCGCATGGCTGCTGCATCGTTTTCACGCAAGGCCAGTTCGGCCTGGGTTTTCAATACTGTCAGCGGCGTGCGCAACTGGTGCGAGGCATCGGCGATGAAGCGTTTTTGTCCATTGATCAAAGTCTGTAGCCGCGCCATATAGGCATTCATGGCATTCACCAGCGGGCGTATTTCCTTGTGCACGACATTTGGGTCAAAATCAGACAAGTCGGTAGGCTCACGTGCTTCTACATCAGCACGCAATTGCATGATGGGTGAGAGTACGAAACGCAGAGCGACCCAGACCATGAGTGCCACGGCCAGCACCAGTGCGGCCTGGCGCAACAGGGTATCGATAAGAATTTTACGTGACAGGCCGCGCCGGGCATCCATGGTTTCGCCGACTTCTATCAGGGCTATGCCACGCATCTGGTCGTCATACACAGGCTGGTGCAGGGCGGCGATGCGCACAGCCTGGTCCTGATAATCAGCGTGAAAAAAATGTACCAGGGCGGGATAGATTTCTGAGCGTGGCACATTTTTTGGCAGGTCCGGCAGGTCTTCATAACCGGACACAAATTCGCCATTGACGCCAGTCACCTTGTAATACAGACGCCCCAGGGTATCGGTTTCAAAACTGTCCAGCGCCACATAGGGTACATTCGCCACTACTTTGCCATCGACAATCTGCACCCTCTCTGCCAGCGCCCTGGCAGAAGCCAGCAGCGAACGGTCATAGGCAAGGTCCGCCGCATCGAGCGCATTGCGGTAAACCGAAAAAGCATTCAAAGCCACCAGCAAGACCAGGGGTATCAATAACCAGCGCAAGAACTGCCCGCGTAAACTCCCGAGTCGATAAGGCCTGGCCATCAGCGTGCTTCCAGCAAATAACCTATGCCACGCAGGGTAACGATGACGACCTTGCCAGTGCTGACGGTGTCGAGTTTTTTTCTTAGCCTGTGGATATAGATTTCTATGGCATCCAGATTGGCATCGTCATCCAGGGCGAACACTTCATCAAACAGCTTGTCCTTGGATACCGCCTGGCCGGGGCGGCTGATCAGGGTTTCCAGCACCGCATATTCACGCGGCGTCAGTGACAGCGGCAGGCCTTCGTAATGGAACTGCCGTATGACGGTATCAAAACTCAACGCACCGCAAGTCAGGGTGACGGCCTCATTACCCTGGGCACGGCGCAACAGGGCTTTGACACGGGCCTCCAGTTCGGCCAGCTCAAATGGCTTGGGCAGGTAATCATCTGCACCAGAGTTCAGGCCCTGCACGCGGTCATTCAGCCCACCACGGGCCGTCAGTATCAATACCGGTGTCTTGCTGCCACGGGCACGCATGCGTTTCAGCACATCCATGCCATCCATCCTGGGCAGGCTCAGATCAAGAATCACCAGCGCATACTCCTGAGTATGCAAAAGCGCATCGGCATCTGCGCCGTTCATGGCAGTTTCCACCGTCAGATGCGCATCGCGCAGAGCCTTGGCCAGCCAGTGGGATAACTCGATATGGTCTTCAACTAATAGTATGCGCATACACAGCCTGTTCACTCCAGATACACGCTAGGCTACCAGCCTGATTCAAAAGCGTCACTATTTCTGTAACTATTTCTGACATGGAAAACCCCGGACTTTCAATAAACGCATCGTATTTATGCCAGGTCTGACCTAAGATAAATTTATAAACTTTCTGCCTGACAAGATAATCTTATAGATTTAACAACCAGGGGGCTGAAATGACATCGATGTTGACAAAGTTATTGCTATGGCAAAAATTTGTGCTACTCAGCGTAATAGCTCTGATTTTGACAGCCATACCGACTGCCCTGTATTACCTCGAATCTTCCAAAAACCTGGATGCAGCGCTGGCTGAAAAACAAGGCTTGCCAGCCATGGCCCTGATACTTAAAACGGTACAACTGACGCAACAGCACAGAGGATTATCCGCACTGGTACTGGGCGGTATCACAAGTGAAAAAGAGAAGCGCGAAGCCAAGCAGAAAGAGGCCGATAATTCATATGCAGGCATGGCTGCGATAGTCAAAAAAATCAATGACAAAGCCATCACCGATGCCTGGAACAAGGCCGAACAAGACTGGAGCACCTTGCGTGAGCAAGTTACCAAAGCCACAATCGCCGTACCTGCCAGTTATCAGGCCCACAGCGCCCTGGTCCCCAAACTGCTGCTGGTCAATGATCTTATCGGCGATTATTATGGTCTCAGCCTTGACCCCAACATAGACAGTTATCAGCTGATACAGGCGATGTACTATGTCCAGCCCTACCTGACGGAAGAACTGGGGCGCATGCGCGCCAAGGGTGCCGGGTTGCTGGCGAAAAAAGAAGCGACACAGGAAGACAAGATGGTGGTATCTGATCTTGTCGCGAGATCAAATGACCGCACCCAGCAGATGAACAATTCTTTCAACAAGGCCGTACTCAGCAATCCCGATATCGAGAAAAAACTCGGGGCCATCATGAAGGAAGCTACCGGACAAGCCATGGGCGCGATGAAAGTGGCCACTGAAAAAATAGCCAAGGCCGAGACCCTGGATTTTTCATCGGTAGAATATGTACAACTGACTACCCGGGCCATAGACACACAATTCCAGTTAAATGCCGATGCAAGCAAGGAATTGCACAGCATACTGGACCAGCGCATCAGTGATTTTTACCAGCTCAGGTGGACCATGATCTTTGCCATGCTGGCACTGATTTGTGTAGCTGGTTTGTTTGCCAGGGCCATAGCACGCTCAGTCAGCATGCCGCTGGAACAAGCCATCGTAGTGGCGCAACATATTGCCAGTGGTGACCTGCGCTTCCCGGTTGACATCAATGGTCACAATGAAACCGGTCGTCTGTTACAGGCACTTGAAGATATGCGTGTCAGCCTGATCGACATAGTCGGCAATGTCAGGGACAGCATAGAAAATATCAATAATGGCACACACGATATTGCCAGGGGTAACGTGGACTTGTCAGCACGTACCGAGACCCAGGCTTCCAGTCTGGAAGAAACCGCTTCGTCAATGGAGCAAATGACAGGTACGGTCAGGCAAAACTCCGACAGCGCCAGACAGGCCAATCAACTCGTCAATGATGCCAGCAAGGTAGCCACCGACGGCGGTGGTATCGTCAGCCAGGTTATCCACACCATGGAAGCCATCAATGACAGTTCCCGCAAGATTTCTGAAATTATTGGCGTCATAGACGGCATCGCCTTCCAGACCAATATCCTGGCCCTGAACGCCGCCGTCGAAGCCGCCCGCGCAGGTGAACAAGGCCGTGGCTTTGCCGTAGTCGCCACCGAAGTCCGCAACCTGGCCCAGCGCAGCGCCACCGCTGCCCGAGAAATCAAGGGCCTGATAGGCAGCAGCGTAGAACAGGTCGACGCCGGTAACGAACTGGCTGGCCATGCTGGTAAAGCCATGAACGATATCGTCGCCAGCGTCAAACGCGTCACCGACATCATGTCAGAAATCGTCACCGCCACGGCAGAGCAAAGCACAGGCATAGAACAAATCGACCTGGCCATCACACAAATGGATGAAATGACCCAGCAAAACGCCGCCCTGGTAGAACAGGCTGCTGCAGCCGCCGAAGGCTTGCAGGAACAATCGCAGGCGCTGGTGCAGACGGTGAGTGTGTTTAAGTTGTAAAGGGACGGTATTTTCACTAACGACAAAAGGACGCGCAGGCGTCCTTTTTGATTTGTTGGGTTGCAATACACGAAGCAATCTGAATAAAGGATGTGTTGACGTTGTTTTTGACCTTCGCAGTTCCCATGTGTAGGCGCCGTTTGTGCAGTACAGAAAATGGATCAAGAAGAGCCGCTGTTTGAGCGAAGCGAGTTTCGGATCTTCCCATTTTTTGTACTGCATAAACGGGAACCCCGCAGGGGCGACTACGCCTGGGTCGCCTTTCTTTGAATTCTTTCTTTGGCGACGCAAAGAAAGAATTTCGGCTGCCGGGCCGAGACCCGGCTTGTATCTACGGAGGGCGATCGTTTTAATCAAAGTGTGGCATGTAACAAACAATATGCTATATCACGAACGTCACTGGATTCCAGCCAAACCCACGCTGGAATGACGTTTATAAGATTACCCCAATGCACCCAATATGCGAATATCCGCGCATCACAATTCCTCAAAAGCTTAATCACTGCAAGCAAACTGAAAGCCTCCCAGCTCTATGCTCCCTTACAAAAAAAATTCCGGAGACTATCATCATGAAGCCCTTACGCCTCAGTTTCTTCCTGCTCGCCTGCTTCATCTGCCCGACCCTCGCCATTGCAGAAGGCAAAATCGTCATAGGCCAGTCGGTAGAATTGTCGGGCCAGGCCACTGGCAAGGAAAACCGTGAAGGTGCACAGTTATACTTTGACGCACTGAACCGCCAGGGCGGCATTCATGGCAAAAGCATAGAACTCATCAGCTATGATGACAAGCGTGATCCGGCGCTGACCAAAGAAAATACCCTGAAACTCATCAACGAAGACCATGCGATTGCCCTGTTTGGCTACCGTAGCACGCCGACTATAGAAGCCATCCTGCCACTGCTGGACAAGCATGCAATACCACTGGTCGCTCCTTTTTCTGGCGCGCTGAGCCTGCATCAGCCTCTGCAGCCCCAGGTATTCAATCTGCGGGCCAGCTACCAGGATGAGACGGCCAAAATGGTGGACTCGCTGGCCGACCTGAGAATCAGCAAAGTCGCCATCCTGCATCAGGATGACAGCTTTGGTAAAGATGGCCTGAACGGCTTTGTCAGCAATCTGGAAAAACGCAACATGCGTGCGGCTGTCATCGCCAGATACGATAGAAAGGAAATGAAAGTCGATGCAGCCGTTGTCAGTATCGCGGCAGCATCCCCGCAAGCGGTATTGATGGCATGCACACCAGCCGCTTGCGCCGACTTCATACGGCAAATGCAAAAACTGGGGCAGAGACCACAATTTTTAATGCTGTCGAATGTCAATTCTGATGATTTTTTCAAATCCCTGGGAGCAGAAGGCCGTGGCATAGGTGTCATGCAAGTCATGCCTTATCCACGGGACATAGGCATACCTGTGGTCAAGGAATTGCAAAAAGCCTTGAAATCGGCAAAAAATCCGCCGCCTTTGTCCTATGCTGTACTGGAAGGCTATGTTGCTGCAAAATTAATGGCTGAAGCTTTGCGCCGCGCTGGCGCCAATCCAGATTCAAGGAAGTTACTGCAGGCACTGGAAAACATGCGTAATGTCCATCTGGGTGGCGTAGAAGTCAGTTACGGCCCCAAAGACCATGATGGCTCGCATTTTGTAGAACTGACCATCGTTGGTAAAAATGGTGTGATATTGCGGTAAGCTAGAACTCATTTCATAAATAGGGTGAGTGCGAACAAGACGATTTGGGATGCAGTGCAAGGCGTGGCCCGCTGCTAAGGCTGCTGCCTTAGCGAGGGGCGCAACGCAGCAATGCGCCCAAATCGTCAGTTCCCGAAGGGTTTGCCTCATAACGCGCATTGGACTGCGTTGGACTCGTTGTCAATAGGAAAAGCTATTGACTGCCTCGTCCGCCTTGCTAGCCCACGTTATGAGGCAAACGCATCTCACTCTATTTATGAAATGAGTTCTCGCGTCGCAGTCCGTCAGGCTCATCTATTGTGAAAGCGTACTGAAAGATTCGTTTCGGTATGATCCATGTAACCCATCCACTATGGTCTTATCATGCAAATCCGGTATACACATCTGACATTCTTGCTGAGCAGCCTGCTGGCCTGCATGCATGCGGGTGCAGTCCAGCCGGTGGCAGCGGTGACAGCAGCAGAAAAGCCCGGGGCAGCCATGTGCATAGTCCCGGCCAAACCCGGTGGCGGCATGGACCTGACCTGCAAGCTGGCACAGCAGGCGCAACAGGCACAACAGACAGGCGTCAGTCAGCCCATGCAAATCAATTACCTGCCTGGCGGCGTGGGCGCAATTGCCTGGACCACCATCATTTCCCAAAGAAAAGCCGAGGCGAATACCCTGGTTGCCTATTCCGGCGGTTCTTTACTGAACCTGGCCGAAGGCAAGTTTGGCAAATCTGATGCCAGCCATGTGCGCTGGGTGGCAGCGATCGGTACCGATTACGGCATGATCGCAGTCCGCAAGGATTCCCCCTACAAAAACCTGCGTGAGCTGATGGAAGCCATCAAGAGCAAGCCTGCCAATATCGCCATCGGTGCCGGTGGCACAGTAGGCAGCCAGGACTGGCTGAAAATGGCCCAGATTGGCAAGCAACTGGGTATAGATTCCAAATCCATGCGCCTGGTGGCGTTTGAAGGCGGCGGCGAATCTTTCACTGCCTTGCTGGCTGACCACGTACAAGCGGTCTCTGGCGATGCCTCTGAAGCAGCCCTGCATGCCCGCGATGACAAGATACGCGTACTGGCTGTGCTATCCGATGCCCGCCTGCCTGGCCCACTGGCAAATGTGCCCACGGCGAGGGAGCAGGGCTTTGACGTCACCTGGCCGATTATCCGTGGCGTCTACATGGGGCCGCAAGTCAGCGACAAGGACTATCAAAGATGGGTCACTTATTTCCAGCAAGCCATGAATACCCCGGCCTTTGATGAGCAAAGAAAAATCCACGGCCTGTTTCCCTTTGCCATGACAGGCAAGGAGCTGACAGAATATATACAAAAAGCTGTCAGTAATTACCGCCTGCAAGCGAAAGAATTTGGCATGGTGCGTTAACACTTGCCAGTAGCACGTTCAAATCAGTTCACTCAACTTGTATTACCCGAACAAACAATAACAGGAGAAGACAAATGCAAACAAAAAATTACTTCATCAAGAGCATGGCCGCACTCGCTGTCGGCAGCATCATGATGCTCAATGCACAGGCGCAGGCACCAGCGGGTTATCCGGCTGATTACAGCAAGATCGTCGATGGCGCAAAAAAAGAAGGCAAGCTGGTCATCTACAGCGCGACGGATACCAAGGCAGTGGAGTCGCTGATAAAGGATTTTCGCAGCATGTATCCGGATGTGCAGGTCGAATACAATGACATGAATTCCACCGAAGTATATAACCGCTATATCTCGGAAATGGCTGCTGGTGGCAATAGCGCCGACCTGATGTGGTCTTCTGCCATGGACTTGCAAACCAAACTGGTCTCTGATGGCTATGGCATGCAATATGCATCGCCAGAAATCAGCGGCATACCGCAATGGGCCATCTGGAATAATTCTGCTTACGGTACGACTTTTGAACCGGCAGTTTTCGTTTATAACAAGCGTCTCGTCAGTGCCGATGAAGTACCCAAAACCCATGCAGAATTTGCCAAGCTCATCAACAGCAAGCTGGATAAATTCAAAAACAAGGTGACGACTTACGACATTGAAAAATCTGGCGTAGGTTTCATGTTCATTACCCAGGACAGTCGTGAAAACAAAGAATTCTGGGAACTGGCCAAAGCCTTCGGCAATGCCAGCGTGCGCGTGCAGTCATCTACCGGCACCATGCTGGAACGTCTGTCTTCCGGTGAAAACCTGCTGGGTTATAACATCCTTGGTTCCTATGCTCTGGTACGCGCTGCCAAAGACCCATCGATAGGTGTGCAAATCCCCAAGGATTACACCCTGGTCTTGTCACGCGTGATGTTCATCAGCAAAGCCGCCAAGCACCCGAACGCAGCCAAACTGTGGCTGGATTACACACTCTCCAAGCGCGGCCAGACCATGATCGCCAATGAAGCCAAGCTGTATGCTATACGCGCTGACGTCAAGGGTGAAACCACGTATTCTGACCTGGCAAAACTGATTGGTGTGGGCCTCAAGCCTTTGCCAGTCAACCCTATGTTGTTGCAATACCTTGATCAAAATAAACGCCTCGCTTTCCTGAAACAGTGGAAAGAAACTGCGGGCAAAAAATAAGCCTGTAAAGCTGTCGCAATGCCGGTTCAGCACCACTGGCATTGCGAATCGCATCCCACGGCCATTTCTCGGCCGCTAACATAAACGCAACCACATTCTTAATGGGCCTAGCATGAGCACCCTGAGTCTACCCCCACGCAGCCGGTGGTCACAATTCAACTGGCCGCGTGGCCTGGTTGTGACGCTGACGCTGCTGGCGATATTTACGCCGCTGTCACTGATTTTATTCCAGAGTTTTTTGAATGCCCCTTTCTTTTCACCGGTAAAAGAGCTGGGCCTGGATTCTTATCGCTTCATTTTCGACGACCCTGATTTTCGCCAGGCTTTCTGGAATGGTCTTATCCTCGCCTCAGGTCTGGCCGGGATTGCCGTGCCACTGGGTGGCTTGCTGGCTTTCCTGATGATACGTACCGATTTGCCAGGGCGCAGCTGGATAGAACCGATGTTGCTGGTGCCTATCTTTGTTTCGCCCATGGTGATGGGTTTTGGTTATGTGGTATCCATGGGGCCAGTTGGTTTTTATACCCTGTGGGTCAAGCAGATGACCGGGGTGGAGCCATGGAATATCTACTCCTTCTTCAGTATCGTCCTGATCGCTGGTCTGACCCATGTGCCGCATGTCTACCTGTATTCATCTGCAGCCCTGAAGAGTCTGGGTTCTGACGTGGAAGAAGCAGCACGTGTCGCCGGTGCGTCACCTTTCCAGGTCGCCATGCATGTGTCACTGCCCATGATCATGCCAGCGCTGGCTTTTGCTGCGGTGCTGGTGTTCTTCCTGGGTTTTGAAGTCTTCGGTCTGGTACTGGTGCTGGGTGATCCGGAAGGCCATCTGGTGCTGGCGACTTATCTGTACAAGCTCACCAATAAACTGGGTACACCGTCTTATCATCTGATGGCGGCTGCAGCAGTCTGTCTGGTGGCAGTGACCATGCCACTGGTCATGGTACAACGCTGGCTGTTGAAATCAGCGAATAAATATGTGTCTATCAAGGGCAAGGGCTCACGCCAGAAACCGCTGCCACTGGGCAAGTGGAAATGGCTGGCTTTTGGCGTACTGGCCGCCTGGCTGATCTTTACTATCGTACTGCCACTGTCTGGCATAGTGCTGCGCGCCTTCGTCTCCTACTGGGGTGAAGGTGTCAAGCTGGCCGATGTGATCACCCTGCAGCATTTCAAGGATATCCTCGAACAACCTTCGCTGATGCGCGGCATTTTCAATACTGTGCTGATAGGTATCATCGGCGGTGCGCTGGCAGTGATTTGCTATGCTGGCATTGCCCTGGCCATGCACCGCAAACCGGATGGCATTACCCGCCTGCTCGACTATAGCGTACTGGTGCCACGTGCAGTCCCCGGTCTGCTGGCTGGCCTGTCTTTCCTCTGGGTCTTCCTGTTCGTGCCCAGCTGGCTCGAAGGGGGTCTTAAGGGTTTTGATAATGCCTTCTGTGTCTGGTTGATAGAAAACGTCATCCCGCAATTACGCGCCTTGCGTTCCACCATCTTTTCGGTATGGATTGCTTATTCCGTGGTGTGGATGGCTTATGGCTTGCGCCTGATTTCCACAGCCCTGCTGCAGGTTGGCCCTGAGCTGGAAGAAGCGGCCCGCGCCGTTGGTGCCAGCCGTGGCCAGGTCACGCGTGATGTGACCCTGCCTCTGGTCAAGTTTGGTTTGCTGGGTGCCTGGCTCATGGTCTTCCTGATTTTTGAGCGTGAATATTCAACTGGCGTGTACTTGCTGTCGCCAGGCACTGAAGTCATTGGTGCCTTGATCGTTTCACTGTGGGCGGGTGGTTCTGTTGATCTGGTGGCAGCACTGTCCTTCATCAATATCACTCTGGTAGCCATAGGTCTGGGTCTGGCCCTGCGTTTTGGCGTGAAGCTGAGTCATTGAAGCTGAGACATTGAGCCAGCCACTTAGCCAGCCACTGATAGCGCAGCAAGAACAAAACATTACATAGCCTTAAAAAATTATACGAGAGCACACTATGTCTGAATTAAGCGTAAAAGATCTGACCCTGGAATATGGTTCCGGAGCGACTGCCAACCCCATTCTCAAAGGCGTGTCGATGAACTTGCAGCGTGGCGAAGTCGTCGCCCTGCTCGGCCCTTCCGGCAGCGGCAAGACTACCTTGTTGCGCGCAGTCGCCGGACTGGAGTCGCCCAAGACAGGCACCATCACCCTGGGTGAACGCGCCATTTTTGATGGCAGCAAAGGGCTGGAAATACCGGCCGAACAACGCAACCTGGGCCTGGTATTCCAGTCCTACGCCTTGTGGCCACATAAAACTGTATTTGACAATGTCGCCTATGGTTTGAAACTGCGCAAACTGGGCAATAGCGAGATCAGTGACAAGGTCAAGGATGTATTGGGCCAGCTTGGCCTGGGTCATCTGGGCGAACGTTTCCCGCATCAATTGTCGGGCGGCCAGCAACAACGTGTGGCGATTGCCCGCGCGCTGGTATACAACCCACCGGTTATCCTGCTGGATGAACCGCTGTCCAACCTCGATGCCAAGCTGCGTGAAGAAGCACGTGCTTTTCTGCGTGAACTGATCGTCAGGCTGAATCTGTCGGCGCTGATGGTCACGCATGACCAGGGTGAGGCGATGGCGATCTCTGACCGCATCCTGTTATTGAACAACGGCGTTATAGAGCAGCAAGGTACGCCACAAAGTATGTATGAAACCCCCAACACTTTGTTTACCGCTGAATTTATGGGCAGTAATAACAAGCTGAAAGGCAAGATCGTGCAGCGTAATGGCGACACCGCCACCATCAGCGTCAATGGCGAGCAATTGAAAGCCACGGTGCGCGGCAAAGATGTGGCGGAGGAAGTCACTGCCATCATCCGCCTGGAAAAAGTCAGAATCACCGACAGCCATACCGAGAATGCCATCAAGCTGCCACTGACTACCTGCATGTATCTGGGTGACCGCTGGGAATGTCTGTTTGGCCCCGCAGAAGGCGGCTTGCGGGCATACTCGCCATTCAAGCTCACCCCTGGCGATTATTATCTGCAACTGGATGCCGACAAGCTCTGGCTGTACTGAGGCGCAACCACTACAACCTGGCCATGCCAGGCTGCCAACAAGCCCACATAGTGCAAAACTTTGTGGGCTTTTTGTTACTTTAATGAAAAATCCGGCATCCTGAGACATACTTAGGTATCACTGCTATTGCCGCGACCTGGATATGCGGTCATCATGCCTTCCTACACCAAATCCATGTCTCAAAGATGCATATTTTCCGCGCCTGCCTGCTGATAATCTTTGCCCTGCTGCTATCAAACTGGCACATTGCCAGTGCAAGCACGCCCATGCGCAGCCTGCAATTTGAACATATCAAGAGAAAACAAGGCATACAGGCCGGGCCAATTACCGATATCGTGCAAGACGCACAAGGATATATCTGGCTGGCCGGACAACAGGGATTGTCCCGCTTTGACGGCTACAAATTCACCATCTACAAGAACCAGCCGGAAAATACTGCCAGCCTGGATGACAACTGGATACGCAGCCTCTACATAGATAAATCCGGGCGACTGTGGGCAGGCAGCAGCCGCGGCGGCCTGCATCTGTATGACAGGCGGACCAATAATTTCAAACGCTATTATTCAAGCGACGCAGACAATCGCACAAATAACCCTGTACGCATGATCATCGGCGATGGCGATAACGGACTGTGGATAGCCAGCCGCAAAGGGCTCAAGCATTTCAACCCTGGTACAGAAAAATTCACGCTCTTCCAGCATGATGATGCCAGGCCCGACTCCCTGATAGATGACAAGCTGACTTCCCTGGCACTGGATGCACAAAAAAATCTCTGGATAGGCACGGTATCCGGTCTGGACTTCAAGAAATATGGCAGTGATCAATTCAAGCATTATCAGGCTGAAGCTACGCAGAACAAGGATGGAACACAAAAGGCCATAAGGGGATTGCTGATCGACCATGCGCAAAACCTGTGGATAGGAAGCAATAATGGCCTGGAAACCTGGCAGTTGGGCCAGGCTCAGATAAGCCGCCGCACATTTGGCATGAGCGAAGGCTGGATACCTGGCGTTGCCTACAGGATCATGGAAGACCGTGAACACAACATCTGGGTAGGCATGGCTGACAAAGGCTTGCTACGCTGGGATGCAGGCAGCCAGAAATTCACCAGTTACCAGAACCAGCCCGGCATCACTGAAAGCTTGTCCGATAACCAGGTAGAGGCGCTGCATCAGGACAAGACTGGCTCACTCTGGGTTGGCACCTGGTCAGGAGGCGTTAACCGAGTTGACCTCGCCAGTGGAGGCTTTACCAATTTCTCTTATTTGCCTATGAATGCCGATACGCTGAAAGACAGCAAGGTGGCATCCATGACCGAATATAACGAGCAGCTATGGTGGATAAGCACGATAGGAAAAGGCCTGAAACTGCTGGACCCGGTATCCGGCAAGGTATTGAAAACCATACGCCAGACTCCGGACGGAGACAACCGCATCAATGATCTTGATATCGTCAACGGTGTGCGTGTAACGGCCAATGGCCAGACCTGGGCATCAACCCGGGCTGGCCTGGCAAGGCTGGATGAAAAGTCTGATGAACTGGTATTGCGAACATCCAAACCGGGTGAACCATCGACGAAATTCAACATCAATGATATGCATGCCGACAAGGAGGGTAATTTGTGGCTCGCCAGTATCAATGGTTTGCTCAAGCTGGATACCCGCAAGGATGAACTGAGCGTCTACAAACACCAGACCAATAAAACTGACAGTATCGCGCATGATATCGTCAATGCCCTGTTGATGGATGAAGCTGGCGTATTTTGGGTAGCGACTCAGAATGGCCTGGACATATTTGAACTACAGTCTGGCAAGTTCAGGCATATCCAGCGCGATGCAAATAATGCGCACAGCCTGCTACATGACAATGTACTGCATGTTTTCAAGGACAGCAAAAAACAGTTATGGGTGGGTACGG
Organism: Undibacterium pigrum; assembly: GCF_003201815.1. Classification (GTDB taxonomy): domain Bacteria; phylum Pseudomonadota; class Gammaproteobacteria; order Burkholderiales; family Burkholderiaceae_D; genus Undibacterium; species Undibacterium pigrum. The sequence continues at coordinate 221,236 of NZ_QJKB01000002.1, read as the reverse complement.
AAACTGGCCTGAGCAAACTGACAGGCTGGAAAGACCAACAGGCACAATTCCAGAATTTCCCCATCAATCAGCCTGTCAATTGCCTGCTGGAAGACAGCAAGGGACGCTTGTGGATGAGTCTGGAAAGTGAACTGATGCGTCTTGATCCGGCAACCGGCGAATCAAGGCATTACACCTATGATGATGGCCTCGCAGAATCCTATTATCTGAACTCCTGCCGCATGGATAAAGCTGGCAAGATGTATTTTGGCAGCCCGTCCGGGCTGATCAGTTTCAAGCCTGAGGAAATCCGTGACAACCTTGCAGCACCGCAGGTCTTGCTCACCGACCTGAAAATTTTTAATCAATCTGTAACGACAGGAAAACTACCACAGGGGTTTTCCATGCAAGGGCAAATTCAGGATGCACATGAAATCACTTTAAAGCATGCACATACGATTTTTTCCCTGGAATTTTCTGCGTTACATTATGCCGACCCCCAGCGCAATCAATACGCTTATCAATTACAGGGATTTGATCAGGACTGGGTCTACACAGATGCCAGCAAGCGTTATGCCACTTATACCAATCTCGATCCCGGTGTTTACACCTTCAGGGTCAAGGCAGCCAACAAGGATGGTATATGGAATGAAACCGGCAGAAGCCTGAAAATTACTATCTTGCCGCCCTTCTGGCATACCATCTGGTTCAGGCTGATGCTGGCGGCAGGTTTGCTGGCTGCCATGTGGTTTACCTACCTCTGGCGAGTCTGTGCACTGGTACAGCAAAAGGATGCTCTGGAAGCCGAAGTCAACAGCAGGACCATGGAAGTCAGCGCACAAAAAGAAGAACTGGAAAAAACCAATCAAGCCCTGCTCAGGGTAAACAAGCGGCAAGAGTTGCAGCAAAGTGAATTGACGCGTTTCCTGGCTGTTGCCAGCCATGATTTGCGCCAACCCATGCATGCCCTGAATCTGTATCTTGGTGCCCTGAATAATTTTGAACTGCCTGCCGATGTGCGCCCCGTCGTCAATAATCTCCGGCATTGCGCCCGCACCATGGATGACATGTTTGCCAATCTGCTGGATTTGTCACGCCTGGATGCACAGATCGTAGAACCACAATTACAGGAATTTGCGATTGCAGAAGTGCTGGGACGGCTGGAAGTAGAGTTCGCACCGCAGGCCCTGGTGAAAGGCCTGCATTTCCAGATATTGCATAGTATGGCGGTGGTCAATAGTGACCCTGCACTGATAGAGCAAATCTTGCGCAACCTGATTGCCAATGCTATCCGCTACACGCCTGCGGGCCAGGTGATCGTCAACTGCACGGAATCCGGGCAGCTACTGCAAGTTTCAGTAGAAGATACTGGCATAGGCATTTCCCTGCATGACCAGGAAACCATTTTTGAAGAATTCTTCCAGGTCGAATCACAACGCAGCACCAAGGGAATGGGCCTGGGGCTGGCAATAGTGCAGAGACTGGTAAGGCTCATGCACATCCCCATACAATTGCGCTCCCAGCCAGGCAAAGGTTCCACTTTTGCAATCAGCCTGCCACTCATCCTGAGTGAGGAGATGAGAGACAGGCAAAGCCGCAGCAAAGCCGGTGCGACTGCTTCTTTATTACAAGCCCTGATCGTCGTCATCGATGACGATGAACGCATACTGGTCGCCATGCGTGCCTTGCTGGAACAATGGGATGCGCGTGTCATCACGGCCACCTCGGGCATGCAGGCATTGGACCTGTGCAGTGAAGAAATCAGAATTCCTGATTTACTGGTCTGTGACTACAGCCTGAAACTCAATGAAAATGGCATAGACGTGATCAACAAGCTGCGCGAAGAATTCAATCATCAGATTCCCGCCATCCTGATTACTGGCGATATTTCGGCGCAATTGTCGGACGATGCAAAAAAAGCCGAACTTATCCTCATGCACAAACCCGTGCAGGCAGAGCTTTTGCATGCATCTCTGGCACAATTGCTTAATGAAGCCAAGGAATGAAGCCAAGGAGTGAAGATGGTTTTCTGTACCAGGGCATTTGAAACAAAAACATTTACATGATGTTTACGATTTTCACCCCTGTTTTTTAGAGAATATTTACGCTGTGACTGCTAATCTTGTTTTGTGTCAAACAACACGAGATTACGATGAATCATCATTCCGGCCACACATCTGAAAACTATTCAGATGTCCTGGCATCCTGCAAGCGCGAGAAGTTCTTATTTGAAAAACATCGCGAACGCCAAAGCGCTTATGCCCAGCATCAGCCTGTAGTCACCTATAAAACATCAGCGAAATTGGTCCAAAATGATTTCGTCATGCGTATCACGGTCGACTCCGCCAGCATCACTGAACTGCGCCATCTGATACTCAAAACCTGTGGTGACCTGGTCTTGTTCATGCGCGTTAAACCAGTAGACCATGCCAGCAAAATGAAGGTGTGGTTATGCCTTAGCAAGTCCTCAGTCGACACCATCATCAGTCATATCATGCGCGCCTTGCCGCAGGCCGAATTCGGGAAAATCACACCGCTGATCGCGACCTGATTTTAAGACACGTCGACAAATCAAATCTTTAAAGAGATCACTATGTCTATCTACGAAGGCATCTGGGTTCCACTCGTCACGCCATTTAAAAATGGCAGACCTGAGCTGGATAAAGTACAGCAACTGGCCACACAATTGATGGCAGCAGGCATACATGGCCTGGTGGTCTGTGGCACTACCGGCGAGGCCGCAACATTGAATGAGCATGAGCAGAAACAGCTATTGACTGCCGTGCTGGAAGTGACGAAAAATTCTTGTCCTGTACTGATGGGTATCAGCGGTAGCGATACACATTCGCTGGCAGAAAAAGTACACGCTTATGATGACCAGCACCTGCAAGGATTTCTGGTCAGCGCGCCATCTTATCTACGTCCTTCACAAGAAGGTGTGCGCCTGCATCTTGAGACTATCGCCAGGGCGACTGAGAAAGATGTCGTCCTGTATAACGTGCCCGCCAGGACGGGGGTGAACATAGACCTGAGCACCATTATCGCGCTGGAAAAGCAAAAGAATATTGTCGCCATCAAGGAGAGCAGTGGCAATCTGACGCAAATGATGGGGCTGGTGAATTGCAGTCATCTGAAAGTTTTATGCGGAGACGATGCCATGTTGATGGATACCTTGAGCATGGGTGGCCAGGGTGCTATTTCTGCGGCGGCGCATGTGCGGCCTGATTTGTTCGTGCAATTGTATGAACTCATGCGCGCTGATTATTTTCCTGAAGCACAGGCTCTGTTTGCGAAAATGCAGAATCTCATACGTCTGTTGTTTTCAGAATCCAATCCAGCCCCCGTCAAAGCCGCACTGGCGATGCAGGGTCTGATACAGGAAGAACTGCGCCTGCCCATGACAGCCATGTCGCTTGCCGGGAAAATCAAACTTGCACATGAGCTGCAGAGACTCTCTGATTTGCCTCTACCTGTCAAAGCCAGGAGCTTGCCTGGTCCAGTTATCAACAATGTCCGTAACCTGCGCATGGTGCGCTAAGCACAAAGAAATTATCTATGATCATCACCATTGCACATGGCGCGGGAGACTGCGCCAAATCCATCGTGGCCGACAATCTCGCTACCTTGCGTACACTGTCTGGCAGCAAACTTATCTTGCTCGATAATGACGCCCGTCACTCATCTCTGGACTGGAGCCGTGCCCGTCGCTGCAAGGCTGACTGCACACCCGTGACCGTGCGCAGAGTCAGCGGCAAGGGCATGCAGGCTGAACTGGAAAACCTGGGTTTTCATTATCAGGATATTGTCATTGATGCAGAAGCACGCGACTGCATGGGCAGCCGCAGCGCCTTGCAGGCTGCCCATGTCACCATACTCGTCATCGACCTTGATCAACTGGCGCAATTGCAAGAGCAGGAACTGAGCAAGCGCATACAGCTTGCACAAGCAGAAAACCCGCGCATGCGCACTCTGGTCGTCATGAGTTGCAGTGATGTACAGGCTGCCGCTGATAAAGTGATCAGGGTAAAAGATTTTGTCAGCAAGCTGGACGCTGCAGAATTATTTCCCTATCCCTTATTCTGCGGCGGCAGTTTTCATCAGGCCTATCAGCATGGCTTGTCTGTCTGCGAATACCCTGCTGCCCATCCCATGACAATCAAGGCCATGCAGGCTTTGTCCAGCAAGGTTTTTGCCAGCCACTGAATGCAATGAAACGCCTGTTTATTGCACTTGCTGCATATAGCAGTATGACTTTGTCTGGCTTTGCTGTGCTTGCCTGTTTACAGATACAAGACTTGCGCTTGCAGATAATTTCTGGACTGATATTACTGGCAACTGCTATTTGCATATTCATGGGGATCAAGCAGAAAAATAAAGAAACTGAGCAAGGTTTTAGCATCTCGCTTTGCTTGCTGGCAGCTGCATCCCTGTCTTCACTCACGGCATATCAAACGAACACCGATAGCTGCTTAATAGAAGTTATGTTGGTGCTAGTCTCCACAAGCTTCATACAGCTAGCAATCGCCCGCCCGGGTGTACAGTGGCCTCGTCAAAAGAACTATGCACTGCTACTCATCAGCTTGCAAAAATTGTTGGCCTTGATAATAATCATGCTGGCAACACAGGAATTGCTAGCTGGCTTGCATGCGCAGTTTTCTTCAGGATTGCACCAACCATGATAGTGGCGATAGTGACTGCAGACTTTGCATCAGCAAAGTTGAGCACAGCCACCAGGTTGGCTGAACGCCGGGCACATGCAGGCAGGAACGTCTTGCTGCTTAAACAAAATAGCGCAAGAAAACAGGCTAACCAATACCGCAAAGAAGCTGAGAATATTGCATGGTCACGCCAGGAGATAAAAACGGCAGCCAGTTCTACTGCACTTTCTTGCTGTGCCATAGCTAAAGAGCTGACGCCTGGAAATGCAAATTTCCACGATATAGTGATGGATATTTCCAAGCCATTTTATGCAGATGCTGCCACCGCTTTATCCTGCTGTGAGCTGTTGGTATGCCATACAGAACTGGATAAATGGAATAAAGAAAAACAGGCCAAACTCTATAAATGCATCAGGCTGGCGCGCAATAAAAATAAGGGTTTACCAGTGCTGATCACGATAGATAAAATCGCTTGCATGCAAAGCCAGAAATTTATCAGTGACTTATCCCGACAGCTTTGCCATATCAAATTCATTTACCTCGATCAGGCGCATGATATGTCGCTGACTCAGCTTTACAGGGCAATCTATTTACCATGATTGCCCTGTAATTTCCCCTGCCTAGCATGAGCCAGAATTGCATCTGGCTCACCATGTTCTGACTCAGAAGGTTTTGCTAACCATTACTACCAGTGCTGTCTTGCCGAGGAACTTGCCGTTGGCTGGCGATGCATAAGCCACTTCACCCGCATTGGTGCCGATGACGGCCACAGCACCTGTAACGATACCAAAGTCTTTTGTCAAACCCAGCTTCCAGTCTGTATAACTGTAAGCACCATTATTCTTCACTTGCTGGTGACCGGCATGCAGGTTCAGTGTCAGGCCGGTGGCCATTTCCACATTCGCACCCAGGTCCAGATAGCCACTGTTTTTACTATCGGCAAAACCGAACAGGTTGGTGACAGAGTGTGAATATTTGGCATAAGCCGGGCCGTAGGAAAGCTGACCATAAATCTCTGTGGTATTCGCACTCACCGCCAGGCCATTGGATGGATAGACATAGCTGAGTACACCGACGTCATAGCTGATGTCCTTGCTGAGCTCACCGCGCTTGCCTGCGTACAGATCAATTTCCACATCGCCACCACCGCCAGCATCCTTGGTCCATTTGATGGTGGATGCCCATGTGCCGGCATAAAAGCCGCTGGGATTATGGGTATAGTCAGCACCGCCCTGCAATGCAGCTTGCAGGCGTGTTTGCGAAATGCCGCGATAACGGTAATCAGAAGTCACTGCTGCATTGAAGCTGATTTCATGCTCAGGTTTGGCATCTTCTGCGCTGGCATATCCGGCAAAAAAGACGGTGCTGATGGCTGCTGCCATGATGAGTTTTTTCATTTGAGTCCGCTCAAAAAGTATTTGCAAAATTTAAGGATGCAAAAGTCCCACCGGCGAGCAAAGGCTGCTGCCGGTTATTCAAATAGGCAATGTGGTTTTAAGTTGGGAGCAGGAGGCGGTAGCCTATCGCTGTCTCTGTCAACAAATAGCGCGGCTGCGCCGGGTCATCTTCGAGTTTCTGTCGCAAATGCCCCATGTAGATGCGCAGGTAATGACCGCTTTCAGAATGGCTGGGGCCCCAGACTTCACGCAGTAATTGCGGGTTGGTGACGACCCTGCCTACATTGGTGACCAGCACCATCAGCAGCCGGAACTCTGTCGGTGTCAGTTTCACCATCGCCCCGGCCTTGGTGACGAGGCGGGCTTTCATATCGACCTTGACATCGCCAAACTGGACTATGCCGTCGACATTGACACCAGGCTGGCGCTGACGCCGGAACGTCGCACGTACGCGTGCCAGTAGTTCACCCACGCCAAAAGGCTTGCTGAGGTAATCATCAGCGCCGGCATCGAGCGCCTTGATCTTGTCCTGTTCACTGACGCGGGCAGACAAGACGATGATGGGAACATTAGACCATTTGCGTACATCGAGGATGAAGTCGATGCCGTCGCCATCTGGCAGACCCAGGTCAAGGATGATGAGGTCAGGCTGGCGTGTACCAGCATCGACGAGACCACGTTGCAAGTTGACTGATTCATGGACTTGCCATTGTTCTTCTTCGAGCGCATTGCGCACGAAGCGGCGTATCTGTGGTTCATCTTCGACCAGCAAGGCGACTGGCGTTGTTTGAGTAGCAGTAGTCATCGTGTGCTTATTCTTCAAGATCAGGCATCGCCGGTGGCGTGCCTAAAGGCAGGGTAAAGATGAAACAGGCTCCACCATTCGGCGATTGCGCTGCATGCATGCTGCCCTTGTGGGCCGTGATAATGGCACGGCAAATTGCCAGCCCCAGGCCAACGCCGGGCAGGGCAGATTCACGTTCACCACGGGTAAATTTTTCAAATATGGCTTCTTCACGCCCGGCTGGTAGACCCGGCCCATTGTCATAGACCTTGGCTTCCAGCATGCTGCCATTGAGCTCGGCAGAAATGGTGATGAGGGAATTTGCCGGGGTATATTTGCAGGCATTTTCCAGCAGGTTACACAGTACCCGTTCTATCAGCACAGCATCAAAATTAATCAGTGGTAAAGCAGCTTCCAGCCTGGTTTCCACTTGATGTGTTTGCAGTTGCGCACTGCAGATGCGCAGGGAAGTGCCGACTACTTCTTCAAATGTCAGCCACTGCAAATTCAGTTTGACTTCGCCACTTTCTATCCTCGCCATGTCGAGCAAATTAGTCACCAGGGCAGACAGGCGCAGGGTCTCGTCACGCAGGGCTTGCGCCATGTGCAGTTGTGCATCCGCCAGTGCGGGTTTGGACATGGCCAGTGATTCCGAAATACCCACCAGCGAAGTCAGTGGTGTGCGCAAATCATGCGACAGCGCAGCCAGCAGTGAATTGCGCAGGCGTTCAGATTCCATATGAATCAGGGCATCTTGCGCGACCTCGATATAGTGCACGCGTTCCAGCGCGATTGCTGCCAGGGCGGCAAAGGTATCGAGTTGCTGTCTTTGCTCGGGTATCATGATCCAGCGCTTGCTCTCTGGCTGTATCGCCAGCAAGCCGCGGGTGCGCATGGGTGCGACCAGAGGCAGGTAAAAGAAGTTACTGGCGGGCAGGGTATCCGTGCCTATGCCTGCTGCCTCTACCTTGTCGAAAGCCCATTGCGCGATACCCAGGTCCAGGCCTGCGAGCATATTATCTGGTGCCTGCAGACGCCCTGCATCATCCGGCAAGAGCAAAGTAGCCTTGGCGCGGAAGGCACGCTGCACGATGACTTGGGTGGTTTCTGAAATCTGCTCAGCCTGCAAGACGCCGGACAAGTCACGGGCAAATTCATACAGGGCACGCGCGCGGTTTTCCCTATGGCTGGCGACCCTGGCCTGATAGCGCAAATCTGCCGTCAGGTGACCGGTGATCAGGCCGACCACCAGCATGACGGCAAAGGTCATCAGGTATTGAAAATCACTGACGGCAAAAGAAAAGCGCGGTTGTACAAAAAAGAAATCAAATACAGCAATACCAACTATCGTTGCCAGCACCGAAGGGCCACGGCCAAATTTGACGGCGACCAGGACCACGGTCAGTAAAAACAGCATGGCAATATTGACGAGATTGAAAACCTCGAACAAGGGGGCGGCAACCAACCCTGCTGCCACACTGGCCAGGGCGGCGTAAACATAACGCCAGTGCCGTGCTGGTACACGCGGTGTGGCAGGCTCATTGATACTGACAGCCTGTGTCTGTTTTTCTTGAGCGGTTTCCGATCTGGCGATCCTGGCCTCACCTACCTCGATCAAATCCAGATCGGGAGCGTAGTCGGCGATATCGTTCAACAGTTTAGCTTGCTGCCAAGCTAGTCGCCACTTACCATTCCACTTACTGTTGCGACGCCCCAGCACCACACGCGAAAAATTGTGGCTATGGGCATAATCAACTATCGCCAGCGCAATATCCTTGCCGGTCAGCACGGCAGTCACTGCACCCAGGTCTTGCGCCAGCTTCAGGGTTTTTAATATGCGTTCGCGCTGCGCCGATGGCAGCCTTTGCAACTGCGGTGTCTCTACATACACGGCATGCCATTCTGCATTCATCTGGCTGGCCAGGCGGGCAGCGCTGCGTACCAGGTGGTTGGCATCACCGTGCGGGCCTATGCAGGCCAGCAGGGCGGCATCGGTCTTCCAGATCGTGCCTATGGACTTTTCTATGCGATAGGCCTGTACATCATCTTCGACCCTGTCGGCGGTGCGGCGCAGGGCCAGCTCGCGCAAAGCGATCAGATTACCTTTGCGGAAAAAATTCTTGGCAGCGCGTTCTGCCTGTTGCAGCTTATAGACGCGGCCAGACTTGAGCCTGGCCAATAACTCGTCAGCCGGGATATCCACCAGCACGACTTCATCAGCTTCATCAAACACCTTGTCCGGCAGAGTTTCATTGACGCGTATGCCGGTGATGCCACCGACCACGTCATTCAGGCTTTCCAGATGCTGGACATTGACGGTGGTATACACATCGATACCGGCGCTTAGTAATTCATCCACGTCTTGCCAGCGCTTGGGGTGGCGTGAACCGGCAGCATTGGAATGTGCGAGTTCATCCATCAAGATCAATGGCGGGTGACGCTCCAGCGCTGTGTCTATGTCAAATTCACTGAGGGTCTTGTCGCGGTAAGCGATGGCTTTCGGAGGCAAGACTTCGAGACCATCGACCAGGGCTGCGGTTTCATCACGGCCATGGGTTTCTATGACACCGACCAATACCTGCTGGCCCTCGGCCACCAGCTTGCGTGCGGCAGTCAGCATGGCGTAGGTCTTGCCTACGCCAGCGGATGCACCGAAATAGATACGCAGCTTGCCACGCGTGGCCCGGCGTTCTTGCTCCTGCACATGGGCAAGCAAGACATCAGGGTCAGGGCGTTGTTCGCTATTAGTGGCCATATTGATCTTATTCTTAAACTACTTGGCGAGCTTGTCCAGTGCCAGATTCAAAGCCAGCACATTGACCCTGGCCTCACCCAGCAAACCCAGGGCGGGATGTTGCGCCAACTGGTCTATGATAGCCTTGACTTGCGACTCTTGCAGCTTGCGTTCGCGTGCCACCCGGGCGAGCTGGTAATTGGCTGCAGCCAGGCTGATTTCAGGATCTAGCCCACTGGCCGATGCCGTCACCAGATCGACTGGGATTTTTGCCGTATTGCCAGGGTCAGCCGCCTTCAAGGCCTCTACCCGGCCTTTGATCGCATCAAATTGCGCCACATTGGTGGGGCCAAAGTTGGAACCACTGGATGCGCCTGCATTATTTGGCATGGGACCAGTCGCAGATGGCCTGCCCCAAAAGTATTTCGGCGACGTGAAAGCCTGGCCTATCAGGGAAGAACCAACGGTCTTGCCATCCTGTACGACCAGGCTGCCTTCTGCCTGATCGTTAAACATTACTTTGCCCAGGCCTGTCATGGCATAGGGATAGATAACGCCAACCACCAGTGTCAGCCCGGCGAGCAGGACGATGGCGGGGCGAAAAATTGAACTATCAGTGTCATTGTTTGTAATAGTACTCATGATGATTCCTTATTGAGCGATATAAATTCAGGCAAGATGCAAAACGGCCAGGATGACATCAATGAGCTTGATGCCAACAAAAGGCAGGACGATGCCACCCAGGCCATAGATCAGCAGGTTACGGCGCAACAGCAGCGATGCACCGATGGCGCGGTATTTGACACCTTTCAAAGCCAGCGGGATCAGGAAGACGATGATCAGGGCATTGAAGATCACCGCAGACATGATGGCCGATGAAGGGCTGGTCAGGTGCATGATGTCCAGCGCCTTGAGCTGTGGATAAGTGGCGACAAAGGCTGCCGGGATAATCGCAAAATATTTGGCGATATCATTCGCAATCGAAAACGTCGTCAGCGAACCACGTGTCATCAGCATCTGTTTGCCTATCTCGACGATTTCCAGCAGCTTGGTAGGATTGGAATCCAGGTCCACCATATTGCCAGCCTCTTTTGCTGCCTGCGTGCCGGATGCCATGGCGACTGCCACGTCAGCCTGTGCCAGTGCCGGTGCATCATTGGTGCCGTCACCTGTCATGGCGACCAGACGGCCTTCTGCCTGGTGGCTGCGTATCAGTTTGAGCTTGTCTTCTGGCGTGGCTTCTGCCAGAAAGTCATCAACACCGGCCTCGGCTGCGATGGCGGCGGCTGTCAGGCGGTTGTCGCCAGTAATCATGATGGTCTTGATACCCATGCGGCGCAACTCGGCAAATCTTTCCTTGATGCCACCCTTGACGATATCTTTGAGTTCTATCGCGCCCATGACCTTGCCATCATCAACGACGACCAATGGCGTGCTGCCACGGCGTGAAATATCATCCACGGTTTTACTGAGTTCGGCAGGAAAGGGGCGACCGAGGGATTCAACGAACTTCTTGACGGAATCTGCAGCGCCCTTGCGTATCTGACGATTGCCGATATCGACACCACTCATGCGGGTTTGTGCAGTGAATTGCACAAAAGTCGCATTCAGGCTGGCCATCTCACGTTCACGCAAATTGTATTTTTGCTTGGCGAAGATGACGATGCTGCGGCCTTCTGGTGTTTCATCTGCGAGAGAAGCCAGTTGGGCAGAGTCAGCCAGTTGTGGCAGCGTCACACCAGCCGCAGGGAAAAAATCAGACGCCTGACGGTTACCCAGGGTGATAGTGCCGGTTTTATCCAGCATCAAGACGTCAACGTCACCGGCAGCTTCCACCGCACGGCCAGACGTAGCGATGACATTCGCCTGCATCATGCGGCTCATGCCAGCCACACCAATGGCAGACAGCAAGCCGCCTATGGTGGTAGGAATCAGGCAAACCAGCAAGGCAATCAGCACCGTGATGGAGATAGGGGCAGAAGCAAAACCGGCGGCCTTGGCGGCATCGACGCTGAACAGCGAGAATGGCAGCAAGGTCACCGTCACCACCAGGAAGATGATGGTCAGGGCCACCAGCAAAATGGTCAGGGCAACTTCATTCGGTGTCTTCTGGCGTTTCGCACCTTCTACCATGGCGATCATGCGGTCGATGAAGGCTTCACCAGGGTTGGATGTTACACGCATCACCAGCCAGTCTGACAAGACGCGGGTACCACCGGTGACGGCAGAAAAATCACCGCCAGATTCACGTATCACGGGTGCGGATTCACCAGTGATGGCGCTTTCATCGACTGTCGCCACACCTTCTATGACTTCACCATCGATAGGGATAACGTCGTTGGCTTCGACCAGTACCACATCGCCCTTGCGCAAGTCATTGGCCTGGGCTGGCAGCCAGGTGGTGCCATGTTTTGGTATCGCCAGTTTCTTGGCCATCACGGTTTGCTTCAATGCGCGCAGGGAAGCGGCCTGGGCCTTGCTACGGCCTTCTGCCAGTGCTTCGGCAAAATTGGCAAACAGGACGGTGAACCATAACCAGATGGAAATCGCCAGGATAAAGCCAGGGCTGGCTTCCCCTTCACCCATCAGGGATTGCACGAACAACATGCTGGTGATGATGCTGCCTACATAGACTACAAACATCACCGGACTGCGTAATTGCGTGCGTGGGCTGAGTTTTTTGAATGAATCGATGACGGCAGGCATGATCAGACTGCTGTCGAATAGCGACAAGCGTGGCTTGCCGCTGGATGTTGTGTCGCCAGCTTGTCCAGCGCCAGGTTTGGCGGCTGTATTGACTTTGCTGTCTGTCGACTTTTGTACACTGGTACTAGACATGTTAATCCCCTTAGACTACGAGTGGGTCTGAATGAGTGTGCTCCATCAGGCAAAGCCTCATTCAGGTTCCCCAAATTATTTCGTGCGTTATTTCGCTATCAGTTGCAGATGTTCAACCACCGGACCCAGTGCCAGGGCAGGCACATAATTGAGCACGCTGATAAGCACCACCGTACCCACCAGCAAGGCGATGAACATGGGGCCATGGGTGGGCATGGTGCCAGCATTGGCTTCCAGCCTTTTCTTGCCTGCCAGTGAACCGGCTATCGCCAGCACAGGCACGATCATGGCAAAGCGGCCAAACCACATGGCGATCGCCAGCATGATGTTGTAAAAGGGTGTATTCGCACTCAGGCCGGCAAAGGCGCTGCCATTGTTATTGGCGGCTGAAGTAAAGGCATACAGCACTTCAGAAAAACCATGGGCACCAGGATTCAGGATGCCGGCCTTGCCTGCTTCTGACATGACTGCGATGGCCGTGCCTGCCAGCACCAGAACAGGTGTCACCAGGATGGCGATGGAAGTCATCTTCATTTCAAATGCCTGGATTTTTTTGCCCAGGTATTCCGGTGTGCGGCCTATCATCAGGCCAGCGATAAAAACGGCCAGTATCGCGAAGATCAGCATGCCGTACAGGCCACTGCCTACGCCGCCAAACACTACTTCACCAAACTGCATGAGCACGATAGGCACCAGGCCGCCGATAGGCATGAGGGAATCATGCATGGCATTCACCGCGCCGCAAGACGCTGCGGTGGTCACAGCGACAAACAGGCTGGAGGCACTTATGCCAAAGCGGGTTTCCTTGCCTTCCATATTGCCACCGGCTTGCAGAGCTGACGTGGCCTGGTCGATATTCATGCTGGCCAGTACAGGATGAGTCTGCTGCTCAGACAGCATCACCGTCAGCGTCATGGCCACGAACAAGACTGTCATTGCCGTCAAAACCGCCCAACCCTGGCGCATATCACCAACCATGTGGCCAAAGGCAAAGCACAGTGCAGCAGGGATCAGAAAGATGGCGATCATCTCCATGAAATTGCTCAGGTAGCTGGGGTTTTCATAAGGATGTGCCGAGTTGGCATTGAAAAAGCCGCCACCATTGGTGCCCAGCATCTTGATCGCTTCTTGTGAGGCAACCGGGCCCATGGGCAGGGTCTGGGTAGTAGCCGTCAGGGTTTCCATGACAGGTGCGCCCTTGTCATCTTTTAAAGGCTGGGCGTCGGGTCCGAGCTTGGGCTGGCTGTAGGTGACAGGGTCGATCAGTTGCACCTCTTTATAGCCAGAGAAATTCTGGATCACGCCCTGGCCCATGAGGAAGGCCGCAAAAATGACAGCCAGTGGCAACAGAAGATACAGAGTGGAACGTGTGATATCAGTCCAGAAATTGCCTATGGATGTGGCTGAATGACGGCTGAAACCACGTATCAGCGCAAACACGACTGCTATGCCGGTCGCTGCGGAAAAGAAGTTTTGTCCAGCCAGCACCAGCATCTGGGTCAGGTAACTCATGGTGGATTCGCCGGCATAGCCTTGCCAGTTGGTATTGGCGACAAAGCTGACGGCGGTATTGAGGGATGAATCCATGCTGACATTGGCCATGTTTTGCGGATTCAAAGGCAACCAGACTTGCAGGCGCTGCACGGCATACACCAGCAGCGCACCCAGGGTATTAAAGATCAGCAGGGCGATGGCATATTGCTTCCAGCCCATGCCCGCTTCAGTTTTCACACCGGCGAGGCGATACAGGCCTTTTTCCAGCCAGCGTAACCAGCCCATGCCGGGTACAGCAGCCTTGTCATCCGCTATTCTGGCGATGAAGCCACCAAGGGGATAAGCCAGGAGCAATAGTACGGTCAGGAACAATACCAATAAAACAATTGCTTGCGTAGTCATCACAGCTCCTCGGCATTCAACAAGGCTGCGATCAGATAGACGAACAAGGCGGCAGCCACCACCGTGCCCAGGATGTAGAAGGGATTCATGCTTTTGCTCCCAGAGTGTCGCAGGCCAGCACCAGGGCCCAGACCAGCAGGAAGAACATTCCCATGCCTGCGAGATATAAAAATTCCATCAGATATTCCATGCTTTACTCCTTCGTTTTTACACAGTGAAGCATAGTGAGAAGCGTGTAAAAAATTCGTAAAGACTTAAACAGGGGGCGTAAACAAAGTGTAAAAATTAAAGATGTAAAAATTCAAAATGTAAAAATTCGGCAGGGTTCGGCAAAATTCGCAATTCAAAGGCAAATTGAAAGAGCGCGGATATTGATCTAAGATTAAGGGAGACTGTCTTGATATATTTTTGTCATGATTAAACGAATGACAAAGAATGTTGACTTATCAAAAGTTAACTAACGCCATTCTTGCTTTGCCGCATAATTGCTCAAGTCTTTTAAAGTCTTTATTCATGTACAAGCCTGAGCAATTTGCCCATACCAGAAATTTTCGCCAGGAAATAAGGCTGGGGCATTTTCTATTGATCATGCTGGCCTACTTTGGTGCTGGCCGCATAGGTTTATCCATCCCCTATATCAATCCCAATGTCAGCCTGATCTGGTTGCCAACCGGCATCGCCATCACAGGCTTGCTGCGTTATGGCAGGCTGGCTGCAGTTGCCATATTTATAGCGGCATGGTTGCTGGAAATATCGGCAGGCTTTAGCGTACTGGTGGCTGGCAGCCTGGCCGTGGGCAATACCCTGGGGCCTGTGCTCAGTAAATGGTTATTACGCAAACAGGGTTTCAGACGAGATTTTTCCAGGCGGCGCGATGTCATCGGCTTTGGCATGGCGGTCATGCTGGGCATGTGCATCTCGGCAACGGGTGGCACATTAACGCTCTGGTTGCATGGCCTCAACACGGATCTGGCGGCAGTCTGGCTGACCTGGTGGGCAGGCGATACTGTCGGTGCCTTGCTGGCCGCTCCCTTGCTGCTGTCTTTTTCATTCAAGTCCCTGGCTGGTCTATCCAGACGCAGGAAAGAGATTTTTGGCTTCCTGCTGGTGTTTGCACTGGCCAACTGGCTGATTTTTGCATCTCCTTATAGCCATCTGCACCTGACTTTCATCATGGTGGGCATCATGATCTGGGCAGCCATGCGTTTTGGCATTACCGGTGCCTCCTGCGCGGTGCTGATCACCTCTTTATTCTCGGCCTGGACTACTTCCCACAGCATGGGGCCGTTTTATGATGGTGGCCAGGCCAACCTGCTGATACTCTGGGCCTATATGACGACCATGGTGCTGATCACCCTGATCATCACTGCCCTGCAGTCAGAAAGCATAGACGCCACGCGACAGATACAGGAGGCTTATCAGCGCATCAATAAAGTCGCCTCGCGCCTGCCTGGCCTGGTCTTGCAATACCGCATACGGCCTGACCATAGCGCCTCCATCCCGTTTGCCAGCGATGCCATCGTGCAGATGTTTGAAGTCACGCATGAAGAAGTCAGGAACGATGCCCTGCATTTGTTTGCCCGCATAGACCCGCGAGATATAGAAAAGGGTACTGAGCTGATACGCGATGCCATGCGCAATCTGGCACCCTGGCAAAGTGAATTCCGCATGCATCGCAAGGATGGCACGGTGCGCTGGCTGTATCTGGATGGCCTGCCTGAGCCTGAACCTGGTGGTTCTATGCTATGGCATTGCTTCATTACCGACATCACAGAACGCAAACAGGCCGAGCAGGATTTGCGCATTGCTGCCTGCACCTTTGAATCACAGGAAGGTATTTTCGTCACGGATGCCAACTGGATCATGCTGAGGCTGAACCAGGCGTTCACCCGCATTTCTGGTTATACGACAGAAGACCTGATAGGCAGGCGTCCGCCCTTGCACAAGACCAAACAGCAGGACAGGGATTTTTTTGAGCAGATCAATCTCTCACTGGCCGAACACCGCTACTGGCATGGTGAACTATGGAGCCGCCGCAAGAATGGGGAAATTTATCCGCAAATGGTGACACTGACGGCCATCACCGATAACCGTGGTGAAGTCAGCAATTACATAGGTTCTTTCAATGACATCAGCCGCCACAAAGGTTATGAAGCCGAGATACGCAATCTGGCTTTTTATGATCCGCTGACGCAATTACCGAATCGCCGTTTGCTCATGGACAGGTTGCAACACCTGATCTCGGTCAGCAACCGCAAGGACAATCATAGCGCCATCCTTTTCATTGACCTTGATAATTTCAAGACCCTCAACGATACCCGCGGCCATGACGCTGGCGATCTGCTTTTGATAGAAACCGCCAGCCGCCTGCAAACCTGCGTGCGTGACAGTGATACCGTGGCACGACTCGGTGGCGATGAATTTGTCGTAGTGCTGGAAGAACTGAGCATAGAAAAAGAAGATGCCCTGCGCCAGGCTGACCGCATCGCCGAGAAGATACGTCAGCTACTGAGCCAGCCTTATATGATCACTGACTTTGAACATCATGGATCGAGCAGCATCGGTGTCTGCCTGTTCCAGGGTGGCGATATCACGGTCAAGGATTTGTTCAAGCGTGCTGATACTGCCATGTATGAAGCCAAGACGGCAGGCCGCAATGCAGTGCGCTTTTTTGATCCCGCCATGCAGGCGATACTTGTGGTGCGCATGTTGCTGGAATCGAATTTACGCGTGGCACTGGCGAATAATCAATTCCAGCTTTACTACCAGGTGCAGGTTAATTCTGAAGGCAAGCTCATCGGTGCTGAAGCCCTGCTGCGCTGGATACACCCTGACCGTGGTTTTATTTCACCGGCAGATTTCATCCCGCTGGCAGAAGAAACCGGCCTGATTATCCCCATAGGTTTATGGGTGCTGGAAACTGCCTGCGCCCAGATCAAGCAATGGGAAAGCAGCAAGGAGACCCGTCACCTGACCCTGGCTGTGAATGTCAGCGCCAAGCAATTCCAGCAGCCTGATTTTGTCGATACCCTCAGTGAAATCATACGCCGCCACAAGATAGATGCGACCCGCCTGAAAATAGAACTGACCGAGAGTACGGTGCTCGACAATGTCGATGCTACGACAGAGAAAATGCATGAATTGAAAAAACTGGGTATCGCTTTTTCCATGGATGATTTTGGCACTGGCTATTCTTCGCTGGCGTACTTGCAACGCCTGCCGCTGAACCAGTTAAAAATAGATCAGTCTTTTGTGCGTGATCTCAGTCATGATGAAAATGATGCGACCATCGTGCGCGCCATTATTTCTCTCGGCGTTAACCTTGGTTTGAACGTGATTGCCGAAGGCGTGGAAACTAGCGCCCAGCGGGCGTTTTTGATTGCCCATAACTGCTATGCCTTCCAGGGTTATTACTTCTCCAAGCCATTGCCGCTGGAAGGCTTCCACGCCCTGTTAAAAGCGCCGGAATCAGATCAGATTTAATAGCCGTACATCGAGCTTGCCATCCTGCATGGGCGGGCACCAGAAATAGCTGCCTGTCTGCGGCACCGTGAACTGGAACAGGGCATCAGTGACACCATCTTCAGCACCTGACATGCGTTTCAACTGCACTTCAAATGGGTAGAAGGAATTGGCAAAGGCGACAAAATACAGACCTGCTTTATCCTGTGCAGACCAGGGCATGGAACGCCTGAGCATGAAAGCTTCAGGCGTGAAATCTTCTTGTGCAGTACGCTTGACGTGGGCTGATTCTGGCGCATCTTCCAGCTCTTCATTATCAACTCGTCGACGGCCCACGGCATTGTCCTGGTCTGCTGTTGCCATGGCATCAAAACGATCAAATTTGTGCAGCCATTGCTGGATGGCGACAAAGCTCGAACCCGCCAGACCTGGCGTGTCACCCGCAACAAAAGCAGCAGCGATGGCTGCATCGTCATGCGGATTTTCTGTACCATCTTCATAACCGCTGAGGTCACGGCCTTCTTTGTATTTGAAGGCATCAACCTGCTGCTGCACTTCAAACGCGGGTGCCAGCAAAGCAAGGAGTTGATGTAATTGACGAACCAGGTCACCGCGTTCATGCTGGCGCAACCAGCACCACAATGCGGCAGGTGTCGCTGGCAGGCGCATGCGACTGCCATCTATGCCATGGAATTCTTTCATGCCTGCGATCTCGCTGCCCAATACTTGCAAGAGGCTGACACCAAAGCCTATGACCAGACTCTGGCCATCGGTCTTGTCTGCCAGTGCGCGCACGACGCTCTTGACGGTTACTGCGTCTGCACCTGCCTTGATATTCAGACTGAGATAAACGGCATGGGCAGGGGCTGCCTGTAATATGCCTTCCTGGAATAAGTTCATGTACGGCTCCACTTTTTTCGAATTGATTGAATAGCGACAAATTTGTTTTAGCAAGCATAACGCATCTTGCTGAAATCCAGATTGCTCGCTACAATCAAACGCGAGGCAAATCGCTTCAACGTCGCTCGGACGGTTCCGGGCGCCCGTTCTTGCAGTCTTATGGATTGCAAGGGCTACGTACAATTCAGATCATGACAAATACATCTACTCCGCCGGGCCGGGGTTCTGCTGTTGAAGGCACGCCTGCGCCTGCAACAAAGTTCTCTTTCGCTCGTATCAACCGTCTCCCCCCTTACGTATTCAATATCACTGCCGAGCTGAAGATGGCTGCACGCCGTCGTGGCGAAGACATCATTGATATGTCCATGGGTAATCCCGATGGCGCGACACCTGCACACATCGTAGAAAAACTGGTCGAAGTGGCACAACGCCCTGACACCCACGGTTATTCTGCCTCCAAGGGCATACCCCGTTTGCGCCGTGCAATTGCGCACTGGTATAAGAGCCGTTACGAAGTCGATATCAATCCTGACAGCGAAGCCATCGTCACCATAGGTTCGAAAGAAGGCCTGGCTCACTTGATGCTGGCGACATTGGACAAGGGCGACACGGTACTGGTGCCCAACCCCAGCTACCCCATCCATATCTATGGTGCAGTGATCGCCGGTGCCGATATACGCTCCATACGCATGAGCCCGGGCGTGGATTTTTTTGCGGAACTCGAAAGAGCTATACGCGAAACGTATCCCAAGCCAAAGATGATGATCTTTGGCTTTCCATCGAATCCCACCGCGCAATGTGTGGAGCTGGAATTTTTCGAGCGCGTGGTCAAGCTGGCCAAAGAACACAATATCCTGGTAGTGCATGACCTGGCATATGCCGATATCACCTACGACGGCTGGAAGGCACCATCCATCATGCAGGTGCCAGGGGCACGCGATGTGGCCGTCGAGTTTTTCACGATGTCCAAGAGTTACAACATGGCGGGCTGGCGCATAGGCTTCATGGTCGGTAACAAGGAACTGGTGGCAGCACTCGCCCGTATCAAGAGTTACCATGACTATGGCAGTTTCACACCGGTACAGGTAGCTGCGATTGCTGCGCTGGAAGGTGACCAGACTTGCGTCAATGAGATACGTGACCAATACCAGCGCCGTCGCGATGTACTGGTCAAAGGCTTGCATGAACTGGGCTGGATGGTGGAAAAACCAAAAGCATCAATGTATATCTGGGCACATATCCCTGAGCACTACCGCCATCTGGGTTCGCTGGAATTTTCCAAACAGGTACTGGAAAAAGCCAAACTATGCGTTTCACCCGGCATAGGCTTTGGTGAATATGGCGATGAATATGTGCGCTTTGCCTTGATTGAAAATGAGTCGCGCATACGCCAGGCTTTGCGTGGTTTGAAAACCATGTTCAAGGATGATGGGGTGACAAAATAAGCACGATCATTATTGCTGTCTTGCGTGACTTGCTGTCACCCTGGGGAGAATTGCGCCCGCAAGCGACAAGTGAATGGCAGGGTGAAGTAGCCCTGCCTGCTGCCCTTGCCAGCTTCTATGAAGAGATAGGCCCGTGGGGTGAGGTGCATGAAAAACATGGGCCTATGGGTTTAAGCATAGCTGCGGGTGGTAACCCCGTTGACATTCCCACATTGAAGCATTTATGGTCGCGCCAGGCTTGCTATCGCTGGCATGGCAATACTGGTGAGCGCCTGCCTGAGTGGCAGGACCACTGGCTGGTGATAGCGACGGAAGGCAGCAATCCCTTCATGCTCGATACCATATCAGGACAAGTCTATTTTGCGCTGGCTGGCGGCAAGCCTGATTTCCAGTTATTCGCACCAGACTTGCTGACAGCCTTTGCCGCCATCGCCTGCGTCGCGAATACCATGCACGAACTGGATGAGCAGGCTTTTGATGAGACTTATGAATTGACAGCCGCCGCACGTGCGCGGGTTGTTGATGATCTGGATAAATTACTGGCTGGCAGTGCAGATGCCAGTCAAATGCTGGCGGCCTGGCGCTGGTATTGTTGATAAGGCAGATATCAGCGTATCCCCCAATACTGTTCTATCATCTGATATCCACGCGCATCATATTTTTTCAGGCCTGCTTTGTCGTAAGGATAGTAGGTACTGCCCATGAAATACATGGCCGTCAGCTCGGCAAAATACTCTCTTTCATTGGCCAGTGCATAGGCAGAGTCCAGCATCTTGCCCTGATAGGTTTCCACATTTTTATACAGGCCAGCGAGCTTTGCTGCCTGGAAGGCATCTGTCACTTCAGGATGTTTCACTGGCCAGTCGCGCAGATGCCAGGTGTGCCCTATCTCATGGCTCAAGTCTTTTCGCACGACCACTTCATCCACTGCAACGAAGTTTGTTGCACTGTAAATGATGACGGCATTTTTCCAGACAGGATCATACAGTGGGTAGGTAACAGGATTGAATTGCAAAATCGCACGCATCCCGCCTTTTTGCCCACCCTTGGGTGAATTTGGTCCCCATAGCAGGTAAAAATTAAGCCCTTTGACATGGGCATGTGATGCAGCAGGTAATTTCTCCAGGATACTGGCCAGAGCCTGCTGTAATCTGCTGCTGGCTTTGGCTGTCAGCTTGGGGTCGGCAATTGCCATATCCTGCTCTACCAATATTTTCCAGTCTCCCGGTATGCTTTGATACACACGTGGCGGCGACCTGTAGTTTGCCAGGCCCGAGCTAGCAGAGTCATGCCCCTGAAATTTTTGCACCTGCCCTGCGCATTTTGCGCCGTCGTCGGTATAAATGGTTTTGCCATTTACGTCCTTGCAGCTAAGGATATCGCCAGCAAGAACAGAAGCAGGGAATATAGACAATGCCAATAAAGTGAATATTCGCTTGCTTCTTGCAGACGAAAAAGGCCTGGGTTTGTACATGCTAAAACAAATTGAAATTGCGGTGCGCCAATATACAGCAACAGAACCCTGTCATTAAATTGTGTTGTTCGCTTCAAACCCGCTATCCAGTCACTATCCACTATTCTGCCAGTTTGCGCATCTCAACATACAAATCTGCCTTGCCTTCAAAACCTATGCCTGGCAATTCTGGCAGAAGGATGTGGCCGTTGACCACCTTGACACCATCCGGAAATCCACCATAGGGCTGGAACAGGTCGGGATAAGATTCATTGCCGCCGAGGCCAAGGCCAGCGGCGATATTCAGCGACATCTGATGGCCGCCATGAGGGATGCAACGTTTGGCTGACCAGCCATGTTCACGCAGCATGTCCAGCGTACGCAGGTATTCGACGAGGCCATAGCTGAGGGCGCAATCGAACTGCAACCAGTCGCGGTCTGCGCGCATGCCGCCGTAACGTATCAGATTGCGGGCATCCTGCATGGAGAACAGGTCTTCACCTGTTGCCATGGGATTGGGGTAGTAATTGCGCAATGTTGCCTGTAGTTCAAAGTCCAGCGGGTCACCCGGTTCTTCATACCAGAACAAGTCGTATTGCGAGAGTGCCTTGGCATATTTAATGGCAGTGTCGAGATCAAAGCGGCCATTCGCATCCACCGCCAGCTTCTGGCCATCGCCTAGCACACTGAGAATGGAGTCAATGCGGCGCAAGTCTTCATCCAGTGAGGCACCACCTATCTTTTTCTTGACCACGGTATAGCCACGGTCAATATAGCTGCGCATTTCATCCTTGAGTTTGTCGTGGTTCTGGCCGGGGTAATAATAGCCACCTGCTGCGTAGACAAAGATATTGCGGTCTGGCGTGCCATTGCCATAACGTTCTGCCAGCAAACGGAATAGCGGTTTGCCCTCTATCTTGGCGACTGCATCCCAGACTGCCATGTCGATGGTGCCGATAGCCACTGAACGTTCACCATGACCACCGGGTTTTTCATTGGTGAACATACAATTCCAGATCTTGTGTGGATCAAGGTTATCGCCTGCATCATTGACCAGGCTTTCTGGCTCAGCTTCCAGTACACGCGGGATGAAGCGTTCGCGCATGAGCTTGCCTTGTCCATAGCGGCCATTGGAATTGAAACCGTATCCGATGACGCGCTTGCCATCTCTTACCACGTCGGTCACGACAGCCACCAGGCTCAGCGTCATCTTGCTGAAGTCGATATAGGCATTGCGTATGGGTGAGCTGATCGGAACGGTTTGTTCGCGGATTTCTACGATTTTCATTTGGCTTTGTCCTGACAGTTGTAAAAAGGAATTTGCATGGTCAAAGCTTACTCTTCATTTCAAGAGATATAATTCACTCACATTTAAACCATTATTTACTTCAAGTGAATATCGATATCGCCCCTGAGCTGACTTTTTTCGTGCTACTGGCCAAGCTGGGCAGTTTGTCGGCGACAGCACGCGAATTGGGTATCACCCCGCCTGCGGTGACCAAACGCCTGATGCTGATGGAGCAGCGCCTGGGCGTGCGCCTGGTTAACCGTACTACCCGCCGCCTCAGCCTGACCAGCGAGGGCGAGTCTTATCTGGCGCAAGCTACGCAGATTTTGGGCAGTATCCGCGACATGGAAGAATCTGTATCCAGCAGCCGCGGCACACCCAAGGGCTTGTTACGGATTAACGCCACACCAGGCTTTGGCCGCACCCACATTGCACCGCTGGTGTCACGCTTTGCCCATCTGCATGAAGAAGTCGAAGTGCAATTGCAACTGACTGACCGCCCCATAGGCCTGGTAGAAGAAGCCTATGACCTGGCGATACGCTTTGGTGAGTTGCCCGATTCACGCCTGGGTGCCCGCAAGCTCATGAGCAACCGGCGCTTTTTATGCGCCTCACCCACCTATCTGAAACAGGCCGGGCACCCACAGACACCGGCTGAGCTGCATCATCACCGCTGCATCCTGCACCGGCAAAATGATGATGTATATGGCACCTGGCGTCTGGAAAAAGGGCGCAAGGAAGAGCTGGTCAAGGTGCGCGGGGCAGTGTCGAGCAATGATGGCGATGTGGTGCTGAACTGGGCACTCGATGGCCACGGCATACTGGTGCGCTCTGAATGGGATTTGAATAAATACCTGGAGAGCGGCAGGCTGCAGATAGTCCTGCCCGCCTATACCTTGCCAGCGGCTGACCTGTATGTGTATTACCTGAGCCGCCGCCAGCAACCTGCCAAGGTCAGGGCATTTATTGATTTTTTGGTGGAAGAGTTCAAATGAGAATCCGGCTGTAGCCGGATTTCATCAATGATCAGCTTTCCAGGTTTTCATGATGCGCAATCAAACCATGTTTCCAGTAAGCCGCTACCCGCATGGCAGTACCAGCATGGCCTTTTTCTTCAGCCAGTATGCGGCGTGTTGCAGCCATGGTGGCAGCTTCACCGGCGCACCAGGCATAACCATCACCCGCTGGCAAAGGCAGGGCGCGCAGGGTGTCCAAAAACTCTTGTGCGCTATCTACCCAGACTATGCTGATATCTGCCGCGCTACTTAATTCACGGCGTTCGGCTGGTGGTACTTGCAGGATGACAATGGCGCGCACTCCAGCTGGCAATTCTTCCAGGCGTCGCGATATCGCTGGCAAGGCGGTTTCATCACCGGCCAGCAAATGCCAGTCATAGTCGGTGGGGATGACTAAAGAACCACGCGGCCCGGCGACAGTGACGCTATGACCAACATCTGCCTGGCTGGCCCAGGCGGCAGCGGGGCCATCACCGTGTATGGAAAATTCCAGCACCAGTTCACCTTTGGTGGCATCGTAATGCCTGGGCGTGTAATCACGCATGACAACATTGTCGCTGTCGGCACCCAGTATCAGCTTAAGATGATCATCAAAAGAGGCACTGATAAAACCTGGCAGATCAGCACCGCTGAGAGTGATGCGGCGGAAGTGCGGGGTAGGGCTTTCAACACGGACAACTTGCAGATTACGGCGTTTGATTTCATGGCGTACGCGTTGTACGCGGCTGGTTTCAGAGGCTATACTCATTTATTCACCCATCAAATTAGTTGACAATATCTACTATAATGCGCAAAACAAATGACAATGTCAACCATTCTCAAGAAAATAATGAGGATGGGGTGCTGGACCTTATCCATACGGTCATGCATCAATACCGTTCCATGCAATACCAGGCTTTGCGCGATGGCCCGCACGACATCACCCATATGGAAGGCAAGGTATTGAGCTATTTTGGCCATTACCCTGGCTCTACCCAGAGTGACCTGGCCAAGCACAGTGGCCGCGACAAGGCGCAACTGGCCAGGCTGATCAAGGGCTTGCGTGATCAAGGCTTGCTTGATGCGGTTGCCGATGAAAGCGACAAGCGCAATGTCAGGCTGACACTGACTACCGATGGACAAAGCGTGCTAACTACATTACGCCAGCAGGCCAAACGCCTTAATACCCTGGCATTGCAGGCAATGGATAGTCAGGAACAACAGCAATTACTGCAACTCTTGCAAAGAGTTAAAGTCAATCTGGATACCGGCACGTAAACAATTTTTCGCTAAAAAATTACCAAATCATGAGTAAATACTGGAGTGAAGTTGTCCACAAGCTGAGCCCTTATACCCCTGGTGAGCAGCCAAAGATGGCCAGGCTCATCAAGCTCAATACCAATGAAAACCCTTACCCGCCTTCACCCCGTGTGCTGGCGGCGATACAGCAAGCCACCAATGCTGACCTGCGTCTCTATCCTGATCCCGGCTCAGATCATTTGCGTAGCGTCATCGCCAGTTATTATGGCTTGCAGGCAGACCAGGTTTTTGTCGGTAACAGCTCTGATGAAGTGCTGGCCCACGTGTTCCAGGCTTTGCTCAAACATCAGCAGCCTCTACTCTTCCCTGACATCAGTTACAGCTTTTATCCCGTGTATTGCGGCCTGTATGAAATCGCTCACCACAGCGTGCCACTGGATGCCGAATTTCAACTCAATGTAGAAGATTATCTGCAAGAAAATGGCGGGATTATTTTCGCCAATCCCAATGCGCCAACCGGCTGCGCCGTGCCGCTGGAAAAAATTGAATTCCTGCTGAAAAATAATCGCGACAGCGTGGTCGTCATCGATGAAGCCTATGTGGATTTTGGTGGCGAGACTGCGATTGCTTTGATAGACCGCTACCCCAATTTGCTGGTCGTGCATACGCTCTCAAAGTCTCGCTCGCTGGCGGGTTTGCGGGTAGGTTTTGCGGCAGGGCATGCAGATTTGATTGCGGGCTTGAACCGCGTCAAAAACAGTTTCAATGCTTACCCGCTGGACAGGCTGGCAGTGGCGGGCGCGATCGCTGCATTTGAAGACCAGGATTATTTTTTGCAGACTTGTCAGGCAGTGATGGCGACGCGCGAGAGACTGGCAGCAGCTATGCGGGAGCTGGATTTTGAAGTCTTGCCATCAGCGACGAATTTCATCTTCGCCCGTCATCCTCGTTTTGCGGCAGAAGAAATTGCCCTGGGTTTGCGAGAATCCGGCATTATCGTGCGCCATTTCAAGCTGCCGCGCATCAGTGAATTCTTGCGGATTTCCATAGGTACAGATGAAGAATCCGCCTCACTGATCTCTGCGCTGAAGCTATTGCTCCATCCCGCCTGACCTGAATACAGGCTCAGTACACTCTTGCTTGCAGACTGCGAATCAGCAGTTCTGCAAATGAGTATTCTCGTCATCACAAAACAGATCACACCTGCTGCACAAACTTCACTGTCACGCACATGCAATGCACAAGCTGACACGGTATATAAATTAATCTTTAAGCATGATTAAAATATATTTTTAACTTTGTGTGACATTTCTAAATGTTTTCATTTATGCTACTGCTCAGTGTAAAAGATGTCGAGGCTACGCAGTAAGCGTACCGGTTTGCCTGATGTTTTCCTTATGACACGCTGCGCTGTAAGGTGTGAACAATTCTGCTCCTTATGAATAGCACGGCTGTTGTAGCCCAGTTTCACTTACCTGGCTTGTAATCAGGCCGTGAAGCAATTCCAGCAATAAATATTTGATGTGATGGACACGATGATTAACTGCAGTTTCAGCAAATTTTCCCGACTATTATTGACGATCAGCTATTTTGTATGTTCACTTGCGTGTGCGAGAGAGCATACGGATGTGGATCAAAATATCGATGCAATAAAGTTTCAACAAGAAGTCCACGGCGTCCGTGAATTTAAACTAAAAAATGGAATGGCCTTGTTACTCATTCCTGATACCCGTCAGATTGCGGTAACAACTCACCTGATTTATCGCAGTGGCTCCAGCAAGGAAAAATATGGGCAAAAAGGTCTCGCGCACTTGCTCGAGCATCTGCTTTTAATTGAGTCGGGGGCAAATGTCAAAAAGAATTTTCAAGGACATATATCAGATTTCAGGGTTAAAGGAATTACCAATTTTGATTTTACAGATTATCAAACCTGGCCTGGTTCTGATACAAAGACGCTCAAGTTTGCCTTGCAATACAGTTCTTCGATGATGGCGAGTTTCAATGCCACGCCTGAACAACTGGAGCAAGCAAAGAGGCAAGTTATTAACGAAAGAGAAAATACGGGAGCCGGTCGCTTCAATTTCTTATTACGTGAAGCCACGTCAAATCTTTTCACCTGGCATGCCTATGGCAGAGACCCAGTTGGGATACCCAGTGATCTGCAAAATCTGACATTGAGCGATATGCAGGAATTTTGGTATCAACATTACAGACCTGAAAATGCGACACTCATCATCAGTGGAAAATATGATGAAGCCGACGTGCTCAATACGGTGTTGCAATTATTTGGCCCCATCAGCGAAGCCAGGTATGAAGAAAAGCCTATTGTTACCGTTGAGCCGCCGCAAAATGGTGAACGTGAAATTGTCTTATTGAGAAAAACCACCGCACCGTATGCAATCATTTCTTACCGGGCGGTGGATATTAATCATCCTGATGCCGCGGCCATGGACTTGCTAAGCAGAGTCCTGCTTTCCGCAGAAAGAACAAAAAATGATTTTTCTGACCTGGAAAAAATAAAGAGTACCAGAGCTAGTTATATGTTGCTTCAGCAAGCAGGCTTGTTAATGTTTGGGATAGACTTTCAGTACGGGATCAGTGAAGGCATATTCAAAACCAAATTTATTGACGTACTTGAGAATCTTCCAAAACAGCCCGTCACTGAGCAAGCGTTTTTAAAAGCAAAGAAAGCTGCTGCCAGGGATCATATGCACATCACGGAAAATTCAGACGAACTGGCTTTTAAACTCCTCACTTTTATCGCCGGAGGCAACTGGCAGCGCTACTTTACTCTGCAACAAGACATACAAAACTATGATCTGACCCAGCTTCAGAAAAAAGGGGAAGAGTGGATTACTTCTTCGAACAGACTTGCAATAACTCTCAGAGAACCTGTCAGGCGCTGATATTGAACATCATGGCAATTATTTTACGCAAATGGGTGCTCAAGAATGTTGATTCTACCGTGTGGAGCAGTTGTTGACATGTGGGCGACGGTTGCGCAGAAGATGTCGTGTGCCCGAAGCTGGTTCACGAGGCCAGCATCGTAATCTGAAATTGTCCCTTCCTCATTCAGGCCACCTGGATAACACCAGCTCTTCTATATTATTCGGGTCATTCAGTTTCTTTTTAGCCTCTGCCCAGTCGGCAGGGGCGGGTACAGTTTTTTTGGTGTGGACGGCAGTGTCTATCGCCATCTTCATGCCGAATACCAGAATGCCGCTTTGTACATCGACAGGCTGGATTTTTTTGACGATTTCGTAAATCTGGTTATCGTAATATTCATGCACGGCAGGGGACATGTCCAGCCAGCAGGTGACTTCACCATCCGAGCGTATTGCCACCACCAGATAACCCGAGCTTTCTGGCAATTTAACTTTTTTCAAAGCACGGTAAATCTGCGTTTGCAATGTCCGCGTATAACGGCCAAAGGTGTCTACATTGATGCCTTTTTTTTCCAGCTCGGCTTGCGACTGGAAAAAATAGATGGAATCAAAACGCGTTTCTGCTGCCTGCGTCAGGGTGGAAATACACAGCAATAATGTCGCCAGCAGCAGTTTCATGGTGGTCTCAATTCGTCTCTATTAGCCTTACCCGGTCTTAGCGGATTTTACTTCGGGTTTACTTATTCACGAATACGCCAGCTTCACGGTTCTTTTGTACGTCATTCCAGGGGAAGACCTTGCCATTCATGGCGACGTGCACACCTGCTGGCAAGAGTTGCGCCGCGCTGCAGGCAAAACCCAGATTGAAGAAGGCATCGGAATTAGCGATTTCGTAAGGGATCATGGCGCCAGTGAACACGATGGTCTTGCCGAGATTGGCCGCACCCAGTACTTCTGCCGTTTCACGCATGGTGTCGGTACCGTGGATGATGACAATCGCTTTTTCTGCCGATTGCTGGCAAGCCTGCAAGACGGTATTGCGGTGGCTGTCGTTCATGTCCAGTGAATCTACCAGCATGCAGACTTCCAGCTCTACCGGTATCGTCAGACGCGCACGTTTCAGCACTTCAGGCAGGTGGCTGTCAGCAAAGCTGAGCTTGCCTGCCAGTTCGTCATAATGTTTATCAAAAGTGCCGCCAGTGGCGATGATGCGCAAAGTCATGGTCTAGTCTCTGTAGATGAAGGATTTCAAAAATTTTGGATTAGACACATTGTAACGCGCATAGGGGGCCAGTGAAAACTGCTACACTAAGCTGTTGCATTTCATCGCATACAGCTTGTTGATACATCCCGGATACACTGCCAATATATGAAACCGATAGCCCCCGGAACCGTTATTTTTCACCGCCATCGTGGCTATGGCGTACTGACTGCCGTGAACCTGCTGAGTGGCTGGGTGGCAGCGCGTTTTGGCGATGAAAAACGCACCCTGGACTTGAACTTATCCACAGATGAAGTCCAGCATGCTGATGGTGAACCCATACTGTTCCGCCGTACCCCGCCAGAACGTATGCCGCATGCGCGTTTGATGGCCGTGGTCAGGGACTTGCATGCTGCCGGTTATCAAAAACTCTATCTGTATAGCTGGCCCAAGGCTTCTGGCCTGCACTGGCGCTGGCAGTTATTCACAGGCCCGCGCAACTGGATGCAAAGACCCTGGCGTGAAGGCTGGTATGGCTCAGGTGCCGATTACAATTTCAACCCTGTCATGGGCTGGGGCGATGCACCCGGCGCCAGTACGGCAGAACTGATAGAGGCCCTGGCCCGCTTCGATCCGGCTGGCCTGGCAAATGCACTGGGTCAGGATGAAGATCACACAGCCTGGTTTGCAGCGGTTTGCGATGCCTTGCTGCCAAATTATGCCTATAGCCTGGGGGCAGATACCCCTGAGCAGCCTTTGCCACTGTACCTGCCTGTGATCGCTGTACGCCAGCGCCTGCCAGACTGGCAAGGTGAGGGCCTGGCCTATCCACCCGGCTGGGAAAAAACCTGGAGCCCCGACAGCCTGCAACGCCGCCAGCAACAGCGCGCCGTGGTCAGGCATGATGTCATCCCGACTAGCTGGAGTTTGCCGCTGGAATTTTAAGTTTAAATTCAGGCAATGAGTTCAGCTTATTTTTTTGGAAAGATGGTGACAACTCAGGTCGAAACCATTATTCAGGTACAGCCTGTGTGCATCATGCCTTTGATAGCCGGTATCGAGGTGTAATTCATTGCAATTCAAGATCTTTGCCTGCAATTTTACCCAGTCCATTAACGCTGATCCCAGACCGGCATTTTTCTTTTGCGGGTGGGTGATCAAGTCATCAAGGTAAAGAATCTTGCCCCAGGCCAGATAATGCTGGACGCGATAACCGGCAGCAGCTACTACCTCGCCATCCACATGAATACAGGCGATGGTATAGCCTTCAGCCATCTGGGTTTGTACCCGGCTGACGAATTCTTCTTCATCCAGGTGTGGCCGCAGGTAGCTGAATACGGCGTAGCACTGACGTATGTTTTCTACATGGGCAGTATCAACTATGCTCACTTCGTATTTTATGTCCATGCCATTCCATCCTTATTTCATGAGCCCAGCGATTCCCACAGATTATCCCAGTCATTCGGCTGGAAACTGCCTTCGCGCTTCAAGACCAGCTGGCCTTTAGGATTAATCACAAAATGCGTGGGCTGGCTGACAATAGTACCGAAATTGTCCTTATAACCCGGCGTATTGCGCCAGATAATGGGAAAACGTTGCTCTACAGGCACAGCCAGATTGATCAGTTGCACATAAGAATCAAAATCTTTCTTGTCTGCATCAATATTAATCGCCAGCAAGACAAAATTGCGCTTCATATTGCGATCATAAAAATCACGCATGAGCTTCAAGTCACGCGCACAGAGATTGCAACCCGCCGTAAAAAAGCTGACCAGCAGGGTCTTGCCTGCGTAATCGCTGAGCGCAATTTTCTTGCCATTCAGCTCAGCCCCCTGAAAACTCATCTGCTGATTATCTTTATTTGCCTGTGCCGATGCGGAAAAACTGGCCGCTGCCAGCATCGCTGCTGTAATGACACTGAGTAATTTTTTCTTGTTCACGATGAGAACTTTCTATGAATATGTTTACTTATGCATGAATAATACGACAGATATAAATTAGTCGGGGGCACTATCAAAAGCTTACGGAATTTTATGTTGAACTGCCGAACCTGTCTCTAAAAAACCCGGGCGTGGTGCCCAGGTGTTTGATAAAACTGCGGTGCAGGGTATCGAGACTGTTATAGCCGGACCGGTCAGCGATACGGGCCAGTGGCCAATCTGTAGTGAGCAGCAAGTTCTTGGCAAATTCCAGGCGGGCAGTGTCGACGAAACGTCCTGCGGTGGTGCCTGTTTCCTGTTGAAAAACACGCGAAAAAGTGCGTTCGCTCATGTGTACACGCGCTGCCAGCGTGGCGCTACGCAAGTCACCAACCGGGTTGGCCAGTATGTCGCTGAGTAATTGTTGCAAGCGTGGCGCAGCAAGGGATTGATTTTGCAGGGTAGTGCTGTATTGCGATTGCCCGCCAGCACGGCGCATGTACAGCACGAGTTCACGTGCTACCGCCAGGCTTGAGGCCGGGCCAACATCAGTTTCCACAAGTGACAGGCACAGGTCTATGCCGGCAGTGACTCCTGCCGAGGTATAGATGGGGCCATCGGCGGTGAAGATTGCATCAGCATCGAGCTTCACATCAGGAAAGAGCTTTTGCAATAGCGCACAACTATTCCAGTGAGTAGTAGCGCGACGGCCATTGAGCAGACCGGCAGCAGCCAGTACCAGCGCACCTATGCAGACGCTGGCAATACGGCGGGTATCTTTACTGCGCGCTTGCAACCAGGGCAGCAGGATATTCTCTCCCGCAGCTTCGCGCATTGCAGCCTCACTACCACCGGTGACGATGATGGTATCAATCTCTGTGGGCAAATCCCTGAGTGCGCATACCCCATGTATTTCCAGCCCGGCGTGGGTGGTGATACTGCAACCATGCGGGCTGGCGACTATCAGGCGATAGGTGGGCATGCCTGACTGCTTGTGCTGGTTGGCCACGGCAAACACCTCCATGGGGCCAGACAGGTCCAGGCTTTGCACACCATTCAGGGTGACAAAGACAATGATAAGTGATTTTGTATCCATGGCAGAATCTGCGACAAGATTGGCACTGCGGCCAAGATGTTGATGATTATAGTGTGCCTGTGGATAAACCCCCGGTGTACTGATGAAAACAAAAATCCTGCTCTTCCTGTTCCTGGCCTTGAGCCTTTCCATGGCCAAAGCAGGTAGCTTGCCCATGCCTTTACCTGACTATCAACCACGTTTTGGCCGTGCACAGCCCGTCGTTGCCGTGGTCGCAGATAATGAGATGACCGAGCTCACCGACTTTGTCGTGCCCTATGCTGTGCTCAAGGCTAGCGGTACAGCGCAAGTCTTGTCGGTAGCAACGGGTAGCGGCGTGGTCCATCTCTACCCTGCACTCAAAATGCAGGCAGAAACGACAATGACAGAATTTGACCAGACTTATCCACAAGGTGCTGATTATGTCATCGTCCCGGCCCTGCACAATGTTCAGGCAGCGGTACTGCAAAACTGGGTCAGGGCCCAGGCTGCCAGGGGCGCTGTCATCGTTGGTATCTGCGACGGTGTTTGGGTATTGGCGCATGCCGGTTTGCTGGAACAGCGCCGCGCTGTGGGTTTCTGGTATTCCATGGATAGTTTGCAAAAGCAATTCCCAAACACGACCTGGGTGCGCAACCAGCGCTACATGGCCGATGGCAAGATCATCACCACAACCGGGGTAACGGCATCCCTGCCAGTATCACTGGCCCTGGTCGCTTCTATCGCTGGTCATGAACGAGCCACTGCGCTGGCCAGTGAGCTGGGGATAAATGATTACTTATCCACACACGACAGCCAGCAATTCAACATGAGCCTCGCCCATGTCACGACCATTGCAGGCAACTGGCTGCGTTTCTGGTCGCATGAAGAAATCGCCCTGCCACTGAGCACAGGCGTGAACGATATCGCCCTGGCCCTGTACGCCGATGCCTGGTCGCGCACCTATCGTTCGCAAGTAAAAACCTTTGCGAGCAGCATGCAGGCAGTACAGAGCCGCTATGGCCTGCAACTGCTGCCCGACGCGGTTGCAGATGCTCCAGTTTTAGAAAAACTGAAAAAAGAGCACCACTGGCTTACCGACATCGCCCCGGCACTAGCCATGGATAAGGCCTTGCAGGAAATAGGCAAGGCGTATGGGCAAGCGACCAGGGCATTGGTCAGTACGTTTATGGAATACCCGCAATAGAGGGGCCAGGAACCAAGTGATTAGATTTTGGTCAAGTAGTACTATGCTCATGCGAAAGGGTATCCATGGCTACTTACAAACTCAAATTACTGCTTACACTGCTGACGGCTATTAGCTTGACTGGCCATGCCACCACAGTTTTCCCGGGTGTTGAATGGGACAGCGTTGCCACGACCAGTGCGACATGCAAACAAGGCCAGACCGAGCTTGATGACTACGTGCAAAAGCAGGCCACCACTGCCTTGCTCGCCATCAAGGATGGTCGCATCCTGTACAGCTATGGTCGTACCGACGTACCAGGCATCATAGAGTCACAGCGCAAAAGCATCCTGTCCATGCTGTATGGCAAATACGTCGCCAATGACACCATCAATCTGGACCAGACCCTGGAGGCCGCAAAGATTGACGATGTTGGCGGCCTCTTATCCACAGAAAAACAGGCCAGACTGCGCGACTTGCTGACGGCACGCTCAGGTGTTTTCCATGCTGCCGCCAATAGCGGCGATGATCTGGCAAATGCCCCTGCACGCGGCTCACACGCCCCCGGCAGCTACTTTTTATATAACAACTGGGACTTCAATGCAGCAGGCACCGTATTGGAAAATGCTACCCAAAAAAGTATCTATCAATTGTTTGATGAAGACATCGCCCAAAGCCTGCAATTGCAGGACTATAAACTCAGCGCACAAAAGAAATTTGGTGACAGCAGCAAATCCATCCATCTGCCTTATCATTTTCTTTTATCCACCAGGGACATGACACGCATAGGCCTGCTGGCCCTGCACGAAGGCAACTGGAATGGCAAACAGTTGATACCAGCAGACTGGATGCGCCTGAGCACCAGCATCTATACGCCATCATCCGAGATGCATCCAGCCAGCACAGCAGCACGTCGTGTTGCGTATGGCTATATGTGGTGGGTACTCGAAGAACCCGTAGATTCACCGCTGCAAGGCGCTTACATGGCCTGGGGTTTGCATGGGCAATACTTGCTGGTTATCCCCAGACTGGATATGGTAATTTCCCACCAGCGCCGCGTTCCTGTGCAGGGAAAATGGGATGTAAAAACTGTGGATAAGAATGTTTTTATCCACATGGCGAAATTGCTGGTGCAGAATTGTTCGTGAAATGAATTTAAAACTTGAAACTTGCACGCTCGATGATGCCGCGCAGTTGGCTGAACTGCGCGTCTTCGCCATGCGCCCCAGTCTTGAACGCATAGGCCGCTTTGATGCAGAGAGAGCAAGACAGCGTTTGCTGCAAAATTTTGCAACCGAATATACCAGGCTCATCAAACTGGATGGCTTGCTCGCCGGGTTTGTAGTACTGCGTCCGCAGGACAATGATCTCTTGCTAGACCATTTTTACCTGCATCCAGATTTTCAGCAACACGGTCTCGGTAGTGCAGTCATGAAGCTCATATTGACAGAGGCCGACGAACTCGGAAAAGTCATCCATGTTGGTGCCTTGCGTGACAGTGATGCCAACCGTTTTTATCTTCGACATGGCTTTGTTTTGCGCGAAGTAGCCGAGTTTGATAATTACTATCTGTGTTATCCACAGGCCGATACAAGGTACGAATAGCTTTGCGTATTCGCACGCATGATTCTTAAAGAAGAGCATAGACCATATTTGGACTATAATTGGACTTCCTGTCCGTTATTCATCTGGAGCGATCATGAAGCTTTCCGAACAAATCAAACCCATTTCCTACTTGAAAGCAAATGCCGCCGAGATCGCCAGGGATTTTAGTGAGAACCATGGTGATCCTCTGATCATCACCCAGAACGGGGAAGCGAAAATGGTTGTCATGGACATCGACAGCTATCAGAAACAGCAGGAAACCATGGCTTTGCTAAAAATCCTCGCGCTTGGCAATAAACAAATTGAAGAAGCTAAATTTCAAGACGCTGACGACTTTTTTGCCGAGATGGAGAAGGAAAATCAGCAATGAGTCACAAAGTCAAAGTCCTTGCTTATGCAAAAGACGACTATCGTGAAATACGCAGTTATGTGAAGAGAAAATTCGGCGATAAAGTATGGATGACTGTTGAGGCAGAATTCAAAAAAATGTTCCAGCAAATCGCTGATATGCCAGTTGCCGGCTTTGTCCCTGAAGAAATTGAAGCGCTTGGCCTTGTCCATTATCGGCAGCGCCTGGTAGGACAAACCAGAGTCATCTACCAGATCAAGGGCGAGGAAATTTTCGTTCACATGTTTGTGGATACGAACAGGGATTTTGCCAGCGTTCTTTACGACAGATTGATGAGAAAATAAATGACAAGTGGTATTTCCAGGCTGGACATGCGTGCGATTACGTTACAATCTAATCGCACCTACACGCGCTAAACAGTTGTTACCAAAAACTTCCAA
Organism: Undibacterium pigrum; assembly: GCF_003201815.1. GTDB lineage: Bacteria > Pseudomonadota > Gammaproteobacteria > Burkholderiales > Burkholderiaceae_D > Undibacterium > Undibacterium pigrum. The sequence continues at coordinate 185,508 of NZ_QJKB01000002.1, read as the reverse complement.
ACTGAGTCTAGCAAGTTTTGGTGCGTGATTGTTTCGCGCGTTTGATCGTCACGTTCACGAATTAGGATAAATTCGTCTATTGACGGCGACAATATCTCAATAGCCCTATTTTCGTAGTTGCTAATTTCAATGTAGCCGTTGCTAACTCCACTGAGCATGCCAATCTCGCTTACGAGATTGGAGAATCTGACAAGGACCGTTTCTTCCCCTGTTCCAGATTGTGTTTTAGGATTGTCGCAACGAAGACGTATGATTGGCGATTGTGATCTGTGCCAATCTTCTGAGGGAGTAATATAGCGACGCACCAGAAAAAAATCTTCTATGCTTTCAGTAGCCGTGAATTCACATTGATACGATGGGATACACAATAGCAAATTATCTCGTTTTTCATCTAGCCTGCCCTTAAAATGACGATGATAACTTGGCCCTGCCAAAACTACGTTTGTAAAGCCATAGCCGTTCTCAGGCAATATGGTGAGTTGAAGCGTATCTGCATAATTGATGCTGCTCAAGCTGGAAAATACTATCGAAGCAAAGACGTCGTCTTCAATGTTTTCCGAGACAAGCAATAAGTCTGGCCCACTGTCATTTATTGCCCCAAATTTTATATAGTTAAAGTAGGTTTTTTGAGGAAGTTCATCCAGGCATTTGAATACACCTTGGCCTAACTCGCATACTCCCGAAAAATTTGTCGCAAGGTCTTCTTTGGTTAACATCGTTTGTCTTTTCTTCGGAATTTATATTTGGCTTGGTTGGTAAGATTAGTTTTGCACCGATTATACTGAGTCCTTCGCATCTAAGAAGTTTGCGTTCGAGCAAACGCTTCTCTGAGGGGAGAAATATGCACGCGTTAATTTTACGATATTTCAAGACTTTTAAATGATGGAGCTTGATAGGCCAAAAGCTTGCGTATTCGCATGCATGATTTTAAAAATCCGGTAGTAATTTCAGGCTAGCAGCGTTGACAATTCGCGGCTGAAGCCGCTCCTACAAAAAACTTACAGATAATCCCTGACACCCAAATGCGTATCCAGCCTCGCTTGCTCTTCCGCGTTTAGCGTTGCCCTGTGCGCCCTGATGGTATAGCCGCCATGCATGGCACCATCGTGATTGATCATCCAGTCGATGATCGCTGCATCTTCAAGATTGAAAGTGTCACCAATTTCATAATCACGCAGCTCTGCGGGTACTTCAAATAACTCGCCTGTGAAGCCAGTATCGCTGGTTTCAATCACTCTCAACCACATAAACATATTGCCAGTGGCAAGTACAAATTTGATTTTGATCAGAGGGAAAAATTCTTCCTCAGTATTGCTGTGGATAAGCTTTCTGAAGTGTGGCAATGATTGCTGGGCATCTGCAAAAGCTTGCTGCATGCTCGCATCGTTTGAATTGCTCATGGTGATTTTTATACCGGGGTCGAGATCAGGCTTGCGGCCCATATCTCTCCTGTACATTTGCCAGTCATACCAGCAATTTTCTGGATCGATATCGTCATAGCCGCGTGATTCGGCGAGTTCACCAGCATCGGGTTTTTCCATCATGATGACACTGGCATTGTCGCGGATTTCTATGACTTCGTCATAGCTTAATGGGCTGCCTTTCTTGTCTTCTACATTGACCAGAATAGCGACCAGCGCCGGGATAAAAACGGGGACTAATTTTTCTTCACTCATGTAGATTCCATCGCATGCAGGATTATCAGAATAGGAAATTCTACTCTGGCAATCCGCTGTGCATGGAAATTATCTACGTAAAGAAAAATTTTATTGTGACAATTTATTTCTTGGGTGGCGGATTATTGTCCTTGCCTTCCGGTGGTCGTGGTGGCCGTTCTGGTTTGGCAAACAAACCCTTGGGTGAATTGGTGCAAGTCGCAGAAATCTTGCCTTCGCGTGGTGTGGTGATTTGCACTAGCGCACCTTCTTTCTTGCCTTTGCAATCTTCATAAGCCTGTGGTGGTGGTTCGCGGGGTGGTCTGTCGTCTTTGCCAGCTTCAGGCGGTTTTTTCTGGTCGCCGCCGGGAGGCTGGGCATGGACAAACAGGCTGGCACCTAATGCCGCCATGAAGATACTGGCGCGTGCCAGGTTTAGTAAGTTTTTCATCCTGTTTCCTTTCAAGGGTGTTGATGACAGGATAGATCTTAAGCAAAAAATATGAAGAAAAAGTGAAGATAGTCGCTTCTTTACATAGCTTTACTTTGTTACGCCGATACTGATTCTATCGTATCTTCCATAAGCATCAAAAGCGGTAATGTCATAGCGTCCGGCTTCAGGGAATTCTATGATCTGCGACTGGTTGGCCAGTTTGTTGGCCACCAGATGACCATTCACCATCCAGCTGACTTCTGCCTGAGAGCCACGGATTTCCAGCCTTGCTTTGGGTACTTCCTTGCCGCTGGCCCTGTGCAGGATTTCGCCATCGCTGAGACCGACTATCTTGATGCTTTCATCGGCATTGTAGATCGCTGCACATTCTGTTGCCCAGGCGGGTGGCAGGGCGACTTTGCGCAGGCCTGCGTCCAGCCAGGGTTCGAGGGCGGATGGCCAGCGGGCGGCCTGCAATTTATCCATGGGGCGCTTGCTGCACTCTGGTGCTACCCGCAAGCCGCTCTGGCTATCGACAAAGTAAGTGAAAATTGGCGAGGCGGTTTTAAGGCGATCAGCAAAGCTTGGTGGTGCTGCGCCATTCAAGATCCATGCCGTGCGTTGCAGCGGGCAGAGTTTTTCTGGCTGTTCGCTGGCGCGTGTGCCCAGCGGCCAGCAGATTTTTTCCTGGCTGACAGTGGCAGGTGGGGCGGCCGGGCTGGGGCTGCGGCCATCGGGTATGGCGGTAAAGATATCCACCAGCAAGGGAGCGGCGACATTCGCACCAAAGAAGCCAGGATTGGGCGTGCCATCTGGCCGCCCTACCCAGACACCTATGGTGTAGCGATTGCTGACGCCGACTGCCCAGGCGTCGCGGAAACCAAAACTGGTGCCGGTCTTCCAGGCGATGCCGCGGTAGCTACCATTGCCTTCAACGGCACGTGCCACTGGCCCGCCGGTTTCCAGTATATCGCGCACAATGAAGGCGGCACCTTCACTCATCATCCTTTGTTCCTTGCGTGCTGCGGCGGGTGTCATGCGCGGTACGGCAGCCATGCCTTTGCGGGCGAGGGAAGAATAAGCACCAACCATGTCTTCGAGCTTGGCGCCTGCACCGCCGAGAATGACACTGAGGTTGGGTGTGGCACCACGCGGGAATTCCAGCTTCAAGCCACCGCGCCTGAGCATGGAAACAAAATTCGATGAACCCAGTTGTTCCAGCACTTCAACCGCAGGCACATTCAGGGATTTCACCAGGGCTTCAGAAACACTGACCGGGCCGTGGAAGTTTTGCTGGAAATTACCAGGCTGATAGCCAGAAAAAGATTGCGGTGTATCGGACAATAAAGACTCTGAGTGGATCAGACCCTCATCGAGTGCAAATGCATACAGGAAGGGTTTCAGGGCAGAACCTGGCGAACGCGCAGCCCGCACCATGTCGACATCGCTGAAACGTTCACGGTCGCTAAAATCTGCCGAACCGGCATAGCCCAGCACTTCAAACGTGGCATTGTCCATCACCATCGCTGCCATGGAAACGCGTGGCGGCAATTGCCGTATGCGGTCTGCCAGCAGGGTTTCTACTGTTTGCTGGATTGCGGTATCGACGGTAGTCTGGATCACGGCTTGCTGGTTTTTTGCACGCTTCGCTTGCTGCTTCATTCGCAGTGCCAGCAAGGGCGCGAGTAGAGGTTCACGCACCACCTGGGCGGTCACAGGCTCGGTCAGGGCATCGGCAATGATGTCCTTGCTCCAGTTGCCCTCCATGCGGCGTATCACCTTGTCACGCGCCACTTGCGCACGTTGTGGATAACGGTCTGGCCGCAAGACGGACGGTAATTGCGGCAGCACCGTCAGCAGCGCTGCCTCGGCATGTGTGAGGCGACTGGCTGGCTTGCCGAGGTAGGCACGGCTGGCAGCTTCCACCCCTTCCAGCACGCCGCCCATGGGGGCATAGTTGAGGTAGAGGGTCAGGATTTCTTTTTTTGAATAATGCGCTTCCAGTTGTAGGGCACGGGCAATTTGCTTGAGTTTGCCACGCACTGTATGCGGCGTGGGATCAATAATGCGCGCCACCTGCATGGTGATGGTGGAACCACCGGAGACGATTTTGCCATTGTGCAGCCACTGCCATGCTGCCCGCGTCAATGCCAGCGGGTTGACACCGGGGTGCCACCAGAATGCCCGGTCTTCATACTGCGTCAGTGCATCGACATAGTAGGGCGAGACTTCCTGCAGGCTGATGGCGTGACGCCAGATATGGTCTTTGTCAGGGAAAGCGCGTAAAGGCGTGCCGTCGCGGGCCAGGACTACCATGGCGTAGGGGGAGTCACGGCCTGGTTTGGGCAGGGGGAAGCAGAGGTCGGCGATGATGAAGGTCAGGACGACGATGATGATTGCTGCGCATTTCTTTTTATGAATGAGCAGAGTTTTACGCAGGGAAGTGAAGTTGGCGTACTTCTTGAGATTGAGCGTCATGCGGTGGAAATCGGATATAGAAAAATCAAATAAACGGCAAATGGGTATTGTGGATGTTGGTCGAACTGATCTTGTTTTCGGTGTTGCTGTTGCTGTTGTTTTTGACTTTGCTTTTCAACCGCTTGGGACGTAGCAATTTGTGCATCACATAAAATGGATCAGAAAGCTTCGTTGTTTGAGCGTAGCGAGTTTCGAAGCTTTCCCATTTTTTGTGATGCGCAAATTGTGCTGGAGCGCAGCGCAAGCACCCGAAGGGCAAGTCTGCGGTCGCCTTTCTTTGAATCCTTTCTTTGGCGAAGCAAAGAAAGGATTTCGGCCGCCGGGCCGAGACCCGGCTAGCATCTGCGAAGGGCGATCGCTTTAATCGAAGTACGGTAATGCAACGAACGCCGCTGGGCTCCAGCCTTCGCTGGAGCGACGTCTTTATAATTGCCGTTCATCGACGAGCATTTCTCCGCTTTTCCTCTGTGTCTCGGTGCCTCTGTGGTGAGAGGTTTTAGGTCTAACCATAATGAACGAATACGCTGTTCAAAGGCCAAGTGTTGGGCTGGTGAAGCGTAGCCCAACCTACAAGATCAACCCCAACCTACGACTCTCAATATCTACTACTTCCCACTCTCCACCACAGTCAACACATCCGTCCCACCCGTTTGCCCATACAAATCCGGCCTGTACATATCCTCAGCATACAGCGGCGGGATGACGAATTTACCTGGTGTCACTACCCGCACGCGGTAGAACAGGTTCAGTACATTCCAGTCCATGCGTACTGCTGCCACAAACCTGTCATCACGGAACTCGACATGTTTGATGTGCGGACTTTGCATGGCTTCGGCAGGGTTGATTTTATCTATCGTGACTGTGCTCATTTGCTCACCCTGAACGATATTCGTGTTCTCGATTTCCAGGCCAGCCGGGATGCGATCGACTATCATGCCTGTGCCCATGGCGCTGCGGCTGCGGGCTGTGATGCGCATGATGATGGTTTCGCCTACCTTCAGGGCACGGTTACCGATTTCTGAGCCGTCTGGAGCATACATCTTGCGACTCAGTTCTATGACATCAGTCTTGGCAGGCGGCAGCTTGATCAGATTACCAGTCACAGACAATTCCACATACAGATTGTCTTTGCTGTTGTTGCTGAGTTTGACACCGCCAGCCAGTTCACTGGCCTGCAATTCACGGAACAGCGTGGCCTTGGCTGACAATTCATCGGTCTTGCCTGCAACGGCCAGGGTGCCCGTCCATGCTGCTGTTTCGCCAGTGCTGTAAGAACGGCCTACCAGGAACAGGGCGAGTTTTTCCTGAGTGCTGTAGTAGCGGTGTTTCTCCATCTCATTGGCGATGACGCCAATCAGGTTATCGCGGCCAGCCAGCGTGATCTGATGCCTGTCGAGCAAGGCATAGGACAGGGCAGCATCGCGCAGGTTACTGCCGTAGTCATACCACCAGTAGCCATTGTCACGGCCTTTTTTGACACCTTCTGCCAGGGCGACATCGCTGCGTGCCTTGTCACCCATTTGCTTCAGGGCGATACCCAGTTGTATCAGGCCCAGGCCAGATTGCGCATTGCCACGGGCATCGTGCATCTGGCGCAGTGTCGCCAGTGGTGCCTTGTTCTGGCGTGCCAATACATAGGCACCTGCTGCCAGCACACTGAAGCGGCCATTATCACGAACACGATTTTCTTCCCACAAACCGGTGCCATTGGTAGTGGTGGAGGTCGCGGCTGCTGGAGCAGCAGCTGGCAAACGTGCTACCCCTTCCTGCAAACCGCGCAGGAGGAAATCCAGTGCCTTGTTATACATGGCATCTGGCACAGCAAAGCCCTGTTCGCGTGCATCCACCAGGAAGCCGGTGACATAGGCAGACAACCAGTATTCATACTCCGACACATTGCCCCACAGGCTGAAGCCGCCATTCGGTGCCTGCATGGTGGCCAGGCGGGCGATGGCCTTGTCCAGCATTTCCACCCTTTGCTCACGTGTATAGGGCTTGAGTCCAAAGCGCTTGGCGGCTTCTTCATCGACGAATACATGCGGGTAAGCAGTACTTGTGGTTTGCTCGGCACAGCCGTAGGGGTAAGTCAGCAAACCCTGGATGGCAGCGCGGATATCAATCGGTGCCTTGTTCGATACCACCATATGCGCCAGCAAAGATGCCTTGTGCAAGCCTGCCAGGTCAGCTTCCCTGAGATCCAGCGATTCACCGGCTTTTACGGTAAAGCGTTTGGTGATCTGGGTTTGTGGCGTTGGTGCCTGCACGGTCAGGGCAAAGCTGCGCTCCATCTTGATACCAGAGCCGCTGATGTTGACGGTAATAGTATGCAAACCCGGCACAGGCTTGGCTTCGATAGGGAAGCGCAGAGTTTGTTTTTGCTGGTCTTTCAGACTCAGGCTGCGTTCTGCCTCTGTCAGTTTCAGGGCTTCGCCGCCATTGATGCTGACTTTCAGGTTCTGTCCTGCACCTGAGAGATTATGCAAATCCAGCGCGACGATGGCAGTGTCACCAAAGGACAGGAAGCGTGGTGTCGCCAGCTCGGCTATCAGCGGTGCGGCGACTGTCATCTCGGCATCCTTGGCACCAAAACGTTCGCCACCAGCCACCACGGCCATCAGGCGCAAAGTGCCATTGAAGTCTGGAATAGCCAATGGTATTTCGGCTTCACCTTGTTCATTCAATTGCACAGGGCCACTGAAGATGTCGATAAGTTTGACCTTTTTCGGCAAGCTCTTGGTGGCCTTGGGCGTGTTATCACCACCAAACTTCAGCTTGCCTTTCTGGCCCTGCATTTTTTCTATGAGACGGCCATAGATATCATGCTGGTCTGCGCCATAACGCAATTTGGCAAAGAAGAAAGCGTGTGGATCAGGCGAAGCAAACTTGGTAATGTTCAAAATGCCCACGTCCACTGCTGACAGGGTCACCATGGTTTTTTGGCCTCTGGCTTCTGGCACCTTGATTTTTACCTTGACGGTGCTGTCCGGCAGCACTTTGACAGGTGCTTCCATGGTCACGGCAAATTTGCGGTCTGCCCTGTCCAGCGGGATATGGGCGATACCCAGTGCACGCGCTGGTGTCACCTTGTCGCCTTCATTGCCAGGGCGCAGAACTACGGCAGAAACATACAGGTCGTGGCGTTTCCAGTCTTTATTGAGCGGGATATCGATAGTCGTTGCATCGGCACCGACAGACAGGCGTTTTACCCACAGGGTCTTGTCGCCTTCTACCGTGATCAGGGCTTCACCCTTGTGCGGCGGAGTGATCGTCAGGCGTGCAGTATCACCATCCTTGTAGACAGGTTTATCCAGCTTCATGGCGACCTTGTCAGGGCGCACGCCCTGGCTTTCATCTGTGCGGGCGCTCCAGCCTACATAGAAGCGGTAGACAGCTTGCATCTTGGTGTCCGGGTCCAGCACTTCGAGGCGATAACGGCCATAACGTACCGGCAGGCGCAATTTGCCACGGCCATTGGCGGGCACGGCAACTGCAGTGGTTTCTACCAGCTCATCGGTTTCAGTGAAGCCAGACTGCCAGCCGCGCTGGTCTTCAAAGCGCCAGTAGTAGTTGCGGTCTTCGCGGAACAGGCGTACCGGCAAGGTAGGTGATGCCTGCAATTTGCCATCCTTGTCTGAACGTATGACTTCAAATTCCACAGGACTGCCTTCAGGCGCATATTCACCCGCAAACATGGGACGCAGGCCAACCAGTACGGGGGCAGGCCAGACTACGCGTTCCATGCTGCGTACGACAGGACGGCCACCGCTTTCCAGCAGGCTCAGGGTAGTGCGCACGGTGAAAGGTGAACGGCGTTTGGCGATGGGTGAAAGATCAACATCGACGGAGGCCTTGCCTTCATCATCCAACTTGCTTTCTTCCAGCTCAGTACGGGTCTTGGCTTCGTTCTCGGTGACATCACCGAATTCAAAACCCGGGTATTGCTTGGCCAGCGGGTTTTTATTGCGCTCAAACTGAGCCACACCCAGCAGGCGGTTACCTGCTGCCGGTGCGCCATACAGGTAGTTACCAACGACATCGACACTGTAGTCACTGTCAGCGGCCAGCGTTGCCAGCTTGCTGCTCAGGTCCAGCTTCATGCGTTCTGGCAGGAATTCTTCGACGCCGAAGCGGAATACCGTGCCCGGCACCTTGTCGGCAGGATCAGCACGCAATTCCAGAGTCCAGAAACCGGTAGGTGCATCGGCGGGTAATTCTATGCGCTTGACGAGGTAACCGCCAAAGCGCTGGTCTGGTCGCCAGGTAGCGGTGAACTGGTCCTTGCCATCGGGGCGTTTCAGCCTGGCTTGTATGGCCTTGGCAGGCACGGTGCGACCATCGGCATCACGAGCCAGCACCGATAAATCAAATTGTTCGCCAGGCCGGTATAAATTGCGGCCAGAGTAAGCAAACAAGCGTGTCGCCTTGAATGGCGAGCCAGTGATGTCGTATTCAGACAAATCGAGCGCCGGTTCTTTCAGGGCCAGCACAGAAATCTGCTCACCCTTACGTGCCATCAAGACCTTGGCAGTCTTGGGTTGCTCGGCAAAAGTTGCATGGCCATCGCCATCGGTATCCGACTTGGCCAGCACCTTGCCTGCCTCATCCATCCAGGATACTTCTACGCCACTGACGGCCTTGCCATCAGTCAAAGAACTGACAAAGGCATCGGCTGACTTGTCATACAAATGTGTATGCAGACCCAGATCGGATACATAGAAATAAGTAGTCTGGTATTCATAACGGAAACGGCCAGGCTGGCTCATGACAGCGACGTAGACGCCGGGGTCTTTGAGTTCCTTGATGTCTTCTACCGAGATATAGGTGACGCTGCGCTTGTTGGCTTTTTGCTCGGTCATGAAACGGCCAAGGTAGACGCTGTCTGACATATTGCGCAAATCATCCAGCTGGTAAACCTGCACAGCACCTTTCAGACTGCTGCGTCTGTAATCATAGTTGTAGTCTTCACCGCCTTCGCCTTCTTCACCTTCAGTTTTTGCGGCATCGGCTTTTTTGGGCTTGCCATTGATGACGCGGTCCAGAAAGCGTGGCAACTGGTCATTTTTCACGCGCAGGAATTGCACATCGACTTCAGGCACATTCACTGTGACGATAGGCAAGCCGCCATTTTGTTTGGCAGGCAAGACCATGCCATTGCTGGCGAAATAATAGGAGGGGGAAACTGGCGCAGAGACTATCGAATAGCGTGCTTCGCTCCCCAGGGTCTTGCCATTGCGTGCAGGCAGGCCGGTCTGCACCTGGACCACATAACGTGTTTGCGGCTTGATATGCGGGAAGTACAAGAGGCGCGGATTTTCACCCACCACCCAGGCACCGGCTACTGGCTTGCCACCCTTGCTGCCGGTGTCTTCTGCCTTGGTACTGACGGTGCTGACCTTGCCTTTTTTGGGCTGACCATCATCGTCATAGCCATAGTCTTCATCGTTGCTATTGGTCTCGGTTTTTTTCAGATCAGCCGCCGAGGGTGGCATCTCGAATACCTGCAAATACTTTTCATAAGTCTTGCTGCTGTCGAGGGGAATACTGAAGGTCAGCGCCAGTGCGGGCGCACCATCGAGGCCACGGTCTGCCGCATCAACCAGGGTAAGCGGCGCGTTCGGGTCGTCATTGACCACCAGACCGCCTATCGCATCAGACGCTCCCGGGCTCTTGTTCTTGTACCAATATGCGCCGCCTATGATAGCGATGAATAAGGCGAACAACATCGCCATTTTGAACGATTTGCTTTGCATGGTGCTTCCCTGATTGATCTGGATGGATTGCTTAAATTTTGCACATTGATTATGACATGGGCATTGTCAATAATTTCACTTGTTACGATATCTTCCGGTGTTACGATTTCTTCCGCAGTTGTGAAGATTTTTCAGCAGTCTTTCGCGCCAGCACTCAGGGAGACGGGCGCAGATAGGTAAAATAGACCATCATCATCAACAAGACAGCAGCAAGTACGCCAGTACATATAAAGAAAACGATATTGGTTTTGCCGTAACTTGCCTGGCACATGGCAGCTATGCACAGGCAGATGGCGCGTATCACGGCCAGTGAACTCAGGAAAGTAATAAGACCAAATATTTTTACATAGCTGAATGCAGAATTAAAAAATTCTGTGTTGCCGGGGTTGGTGCCATGCCCGCCCTGTCCCGCAAAACCAGCGAGTACGACGACGCCTGCCACGACGACAGTCGAAACGATCAGGAAAAGTACAAAGACCGGTATGGAAATCAGCAAAGCGCGTACAGCTTGTCCCCACGTAACGATATGTTCGTTCTTGATAGCATTACTGAAGTAGTCAATCACGATATCCCACCCGGTTCATCAAATATGCTGATTATTCATGAAGCCTTTAAGACAGCATGACTGGCATAGTGACATGCCCACAATTGCATACTACAGAGGCGGGATACAAAAACACAGCCTACCAAAGTAGGTGTTCATGCCGACAGTCAACAATCAATATGGCTCAAAACTGATCTTGTGCTTTTGCATGACGTCCAGCATCAGTTGCTTCCACGGCCCGCTTGGTGCCCAGACCTTGCTGACGGCTTCATAAGCGAGGACAGGGTCTTCCTTGCCGACCACCACGCGATAGAGAAAGACCATGGTGGATGCACGCATGTTCACCTGGCAGTGGACCAGCACCTTTTTATTTCCCAGACTTTGCAGGATGGCGGCAAAGGTTTCGTAGTCGCTGACGGCTGGCTTGTTGAAAACGATGGGAATATTCACAAACAACATATTCTGGCGGCCGACGATGATGTTCTCTTCGCGTACGGCATCAGAGACATGCGGCGGTGCCAGGTAAATGACAGCTTCATAGCCCTGCGCAGCCAGGCTTTCCAGGGCTTTGGCAGTAGGCTGGCCTGAGCTGGTCAGTTGTGCGGTGATGGGAACGACATTAGGTGCGTCAATGTTTTGCGCGTTTTGTGTGTTTTGTGCATAGGCACCTGTGGATAAGCCTGTACATAAGACTGTGGACAAGCCCAGGAAAGCGGTGCATAAGTATGTAGATAAGCTTGTGGACATGCCTGTGAATATCCTGTGGAGCAATGTGTTAACAGGCTTGCCCATGCTCACGCTTCTGGCTCAGGCTGTGTTTCCAGCGTCAGTAAATTGGCATCGCGGCAGATGCGCCATTTGCCATCGGCCTGCAAACGCCAGATGCTCAGCACATTCCCAGCACGCTTCATGTACTGGCCTGTCTGCTTGGGGATAATCTCGACTTGCAGATAAGACCAGGTATAGGCAAGATCCGTCTGCACGACAATTTCCTGTACCTGGGAGCTGGAAGTGATGTGATGTGTCTGCAAGATATTGCGCAAGTTCTGGGCAAATTGCTCGCGGCCCTTCATGGGCGGATGGCCTGCCACCAGGAATACCACTTCTTCATCCATCAGATCGAGCAACTTATCCACATCCCCGGCGGCGGTGGCGTCCTGCCATAGCAGGATATTGTTCAATATGGTTGTGGCTGCTGCGCTGGCTTGCTCATTTCCTTCATTGTGCATGGCTGTCCTTTATTGTGTTGAGGTCTGAAGCAAGCGCAGATCAGGCTTATTTGGGTGGCGGCACCTGGCTTTGCAGGATTTGCCCCAGGTCCTTGCCTTGCTGCGCCAGCAGGCTTTCCAGTGCCGGCATCAGTGGCCCCAGGGTTTCTGCCAGCATGCTGCGTACTGTATCGACCACGACCTGGGTGGTTCGTTCAATTTCTATGTTCAGGCTGGCACCGGTTTTTTTCTCGGCAAAAACAGTCATGCGCAGGGTTTCCGGGATCAGCCAGACTTCAAACCAGCCTTCCTGGCGGTTGACCTCGGCTATCGTCAGGCTGGCACCATTGATGGCGATATAGCCTTTGGCGAAGATGTAGCGCAGCCACTCTGGTGGCACGGCGATACGTATCACGTAATTGTTTTCCAGCTCGCGTATTTGGGCAATATGGGCTTTGAAGTCGACATGGCCAGACAATGGGTGGCCGCCAATCTCGGCACCATCCTTGGCGGCGCGTTCTACATTGACGCGGCCATCCTTGGCATATTCACCCAGCGTGGTGATGGCCAGGCTTTGCTGCATGACGTCGAATTCTGCGGCATTGTCGCCATGCAGGGCCGTCACTGTCAGGCAAACACCGTCGACGGCAACGCTGGCACCGATTTCCAGATCTTTGCAAAAACCCTCAGGGAAGTCCAGCTGGTAAGTGCGCAAGCCTGTTTTGTCCTTGAGTTCTGCGATGCGGGCTATGCCCTGTACTATGCCTGTAAACATGATGGGTGTTGGTGATGAGCTTTGAATGTCTGTGATTGTAAGCCATTCAGGGATTAGCCATCTGTTCTATGCAGCCAGCGGTAATTCAACCATGAAGTTGCAACCATGGCCGACCACGCTTTCGCAGTGGACTTTGCCACCGCAGGCTTCACTAAGTTTCTTGACGATGGACAAGCCCAGTCCGCTGGAATGTTCGCCCGCTGTAGGCAGGCTGGAGAGCTTGGTGAATTTCTCAAACAAGTGCTGCTGGTCTTCGGCGGACAAGCCCGGCCCCTCATCCCTGACCTGGAACATGCCTACCCCGCCGGTATTGCTGACACTGAGCCAGATGCGCTTGCCCAGCGGTGAATACTTGACGGCGTTCGACAAGAGGTTATCGATAATTTGTACGCAGGCATCAAAGTCGGCCTTGACGATAACCTTGTCCTGTATATCCATGATGACTTGCAAATCCTTGGCCTTGAGCATTTCGGTATATTGCTGGGCCACATCCTGCAAGATCTTGCTGACATCCAGGCTTTGCATTTGCAAGTGCAGGTGACCGGTTTCCAGGGCATTCACATCCAGCAAATTGCTGATGATGCGCATCATGCGCTGGCCGCTGTTGCTGATGCGTTCAAGATAATGCTGGCGCTGTTGCTCAGGCATGCTTTGCTGTAATTTACGCAATAAATCACTCATGCCTATGATGCTGGTCAGAGGGTTTTTCAAATCGTGGGCAGCGATGCCGAGGAAATCATTTTTGTCCTTGTCCAGCTTTTGCAGCCTTGCCACTGCCTCGGCCAGTTCAGCCGTGCGTTGCCGGACCTTGCTGTCGAGCTCCTGCTCGGTACGTTGTGAAATTTCCAGCAATTTGGCCTGCGTCTGGGCATGTTCTATTTTCATCAGGCTGATATGGTAAGCCTGCGCCAGCGCCAATAAGATGGCTTCTACGGCAGAACCTATCTGGAAACCATATTCCGTCGCCCAGCCAGGTTGCAGCACACCCATATTGCGCAGGGTCACCAGCGACAACCCGGTAATCCAGGTGGCTGATGCCAGCATGACGATGAAACCTGGTCGATAACCGCGCAAGCCAACGATGAGGCACACCGGCAAGATCAGCAAAATGAGGGCGAAGCCGGTCATTTGCATGATGGGCGCAACCAGCGGGTAATACCCGGCCAGCACTGCCAGTGCAGCAAACACACAGATGATCTGGGCCAGCACAAACAGGCGATTGATACGTGGCATTTTTTCATGCAGGCGCAAGAAGCTGGCAATGAACATGGCTGTGCTCATCACTACCAGAGGCGACAAGACCCCGGGCAAGATATCCACCAGTTCTGGCCAGTCCGGCGCGAGATACATGCCTATATGGCCATTCAGACTCATGCCTGCCAGCAGGGATATGCAGGACAACAACAGGTAATAGCGTAGCGCAACATCACGGTAAGACACGGCCAGCAACAGGTTGTAGACAATCATGGCCAGCATGATGCCGTAGTAGATGCCCATGAAATTCGACACCTGATTCGAGTGCGCTATAAAGGCATATGGCTCCCACAGGCTGGCACGTAAAAACAGGGCGCTGCTGCTTTGCAGGCGCAGGTAGACATGATGGACTTCAGTATCCGGCAACTCCAGCATGAAGAGTGGATAACGATGGCGGATTTCCAGTGCGGAAAATGGCAGGCGGTCACCAGCACGCTGCGTCGTCATGCTGCCATCTGCAGCAAAATGGTAGAGGCGGATATCGTCGAGGATGACAGGCGCGAGTTCCAGCAGCCATTGCTTGCTTTGGCCAGCCTGGCTGCGCTGTATGTCCAGCTTCAGCCAGAATACGGAAGAAGAAAAGGAAGCACTGAGATTACCCTGCAAAGGCCGGAACAGCTGGGCATGTGCAGGATCAGCGACATCGGCAGCCTGCAAGCTGGCACTCTTGTCTTCGTAGACTTGCCAGGCCGAGCTTAAGGAAACTTCTTGCTGGCCTGCCGCAAGTCTGACAGTACCTGCATGCGCTGCCGTGTTGCAGAGACCGCAGCACCATGCAAACAAAAACAGGAAGCGCAAACAGGAAGCGTGGATTTCGGTCATGTTAAAGTGGAAATATCATGCGTTGCAGCCATGCCGAAATGTGAAAGTAAAATTCCTGTAGAAACCCCTGCTTTTAGCCTAGCAAGTTTTTGCTAGCGCAGCAATAGCAGAAAGACTCGCTTTTAAGCCTGATTGTTGTCCATCGCTACCTAGTATTACGCAGTGTTGTTTTTAGGCCATGCACGCGTGCCGACAGCATATACACAGCTTGCCGATTCAGCGGTGACTTATTTTCACTTCAGGTATCGAGTTTTATCTCATGTTCCAGCTTATGTCCCAGCTTATGTTCCAGTTCCGTGATCAAGTTCGAATGCGTCATGTCGACCAGGTTGCGACGTATCCATTGATGGGCAGGGTTGCGGCTATCGCGTTCATGCCAGAGCATGTCTACGTGTACGTCAGGCATGGCGAAAGGCAGTTCTTTCCAGACCAGGGCTTCGGTCATGCCGGTGGCGGCAACCAGGTGGCGTGGCAGCACCGTCAGCAAATCAGAATTTGAAACCACGCGGCCACTGGTAAAGAATTGATTAACGGTGAGAACGATACGCCTTTCGCGCCCCATTTGCGCCAGTGCTTCATCCACCAGGCCATGGGCACGTCCAGAAAAACTGACCAGCAAGTGCTTGGCATTGCAGTATTCATCCAGTGTCAGTTTTTTATTGGCCAGAGGATGGTCACGCCGCATGACGACGACATAGTGGCCGGAATACAGCCTTTCATGGCGGATAGCGCTATTGGCAGCACCCTGGCCACCAGTGAGCTGGGCGACCACACCCGGGAAAAAACCGATGGCGATATCAATATCACCACGCATGAGCATGGGGCGCGGTTCACGCGTAGTCAGCGGCACCATGCGTACATTGACGCGGGGTGCTTCTTTTTCCAGCACATTCACCAGGGTAGGCATCCACAGGGCGGCGGTAGCATCCGACATCGCCATACGGAAAGTGGTTTGTGCCTGTGATACATCAAAGCTGCTGGGGGCAATTGCAGTTTCCAGGCTGGAGAGTGCCTGGCGTATCGCTGGCCAGAGGATTTCTGCACGCGGCGTAGGTTTCACGCCATAGGCTGTGCGTATCAATAATTCATCACCGAGTGAATGACGCAGGCGTTTCAGGGCATTGGAAACGGCAGGCTGGGTCATGGCCAGCTTGTCTGCAGCGCGGGTCAGGTTTTGCTCGATCATGACGGCATCAAAGACGCGCAGGAGATTCAAATCCAATGTCAGAAAATTCACGTTATTTGCTCCGGTTAATAAATGACCAATACTTACTGACAATTATTCATAAACAGCATAATTGATATGGTAAATCAAAATTAGAATTATATGATGCACTGCAATATTATGACGTCATTACAAAGTGTTTAAAGAGTGGAGTAAATCATGACTTTCCTGAATATCGCCTTTCCAGCAGCCAGCGCCCTGCCAGTTTCTCAAATCGCTATCAGTGCTTTTGCCGGTGCTGCCCGCCCTCTGTTGGGTCTGGGTATCCTGGCTACCATGCTGATCGTTTTCAAACCTATGTTGCTGGGTATGTTCCGTGCTGCCTTGCTGGTCATCAGCCCAAAACAATCCCGCGAAGAAAAAACAGCAACACGCAACCTGCGCACCATGCTGACTATCCGCCGCATCGCCAACGACCTCGATGGCACATCGCCAAACATGGCCGCTGAATTGCGCGCTCTGGCTGCCCGTGGCTAACCGCCCGTGGCTTAACAGTAGCACGATTAGATAAGTAATTGGTCTTATGCAACATTCTTCTGTTTATTCCCTTGCTGGTGCTTCTGTCCAGAGCCAGGTAGCCACACAGCGCCAACCGCGTGTAGTGGCTGGCTCCAGAAGCCTGGCGTCGATGTTGCCTACCATACTGACGACAGGTTTGGTCAGTCTGGTAGCGACTGCTGTATTACGCCTGATGTGGATGGGTTGGGGCCATGATTTTGTGGGCGCCTGGATGGAAGCATGGCTGACAGTATGGCCAATCGCTTTTCCTGCAGCCTATATCAGCAAACCCCTGATCAATAAACTGACACGCCGCCTGAGCAAGCCAGTTGCCACTGAACATGCGCTGGGAGCCACTGCCATCATGCAAGCCTCAGAGCAAGCAACAGCCAGGAGTGGCCTGAGTCGCAAACCCAGTATGTTGCCAGTACATCGCTGATCAATAATAGCAATGCAAAGAAAAGCCGCAGCTAGCCTGCGGCTTTCTTGTTTCTGGCATCAGAAAGTTCTGTGCATTGCTCCATATACTCTTGCATGACTTCTTCCTGTATCTTTTTGATACTGCCATCTTTTTCCATATTGCGTAGTACCGGCTCCAGGGCAGTGGCGATTTGCTGGTGTCTGGTATGCAGGAAATGGTAGCCCAGCCTTTTTTCCAGTGATGGCTCCAGTATCTGTATGCGGTTCAAACCCAGTTTGCGCACCAGGCAAAAACTGAAGCGTGAGTCGATGGCAACATCGGTGCGCCCGGCATCGAGTTTGCGGAACAGGGATTCCAGACTGGGCGCTGGTTCTTTTTGCGGCACATTCCGGAGTCTGTCTTCAAGATAGGCAATCCCGCTGACATAGCCGACCACATAGGGCTTCAGGCTGTCGAAGCCATCCACGCTGACATTCTTTTTCACAGCAAACACCACCGCTTCTTCATAAACGATGGGTATGTCTATCTTGATGGAATCCGGCAAACCGGTGTCGATGACCTTGGCAGAAACTGCGTCCAGCCTGCCTGCAGTCCACATGCTGAGCGCCCGCGCTGCCGGCGTGGCGATGAAATTGAGCTTGATACCCAGTTGTTCATACGCCTTGCTCAAGACTTTTTGAGCCATCAAGGTACTGGGTCGGTTGATATCAGACAGCGAAACATCCAGCCTTCGCTCTTCGCGGTTCTGTGTCTGTCCCAGCACCTCAGCCGGTGAAAGCAGGATGCTGCCAGTCAGCAGTAGCAGCAACAGCCATGATGGAGATGGACGCATGGGGTTCCCGGAGTGTCGGAATGTCGGCCAGCATCAAATGAAGTAGCCAGTCGATATTTATACACCCGTTCGGTAAGCTTTTCCAGCTTATCTAAAAAACAAAAAACGCGGCCGTAGCCGCGTTCTTGTTAATGCATGAAGCCTGAAACTCAGGCTGCCAGGCGTTTTTCCAGGGCGACGCGGGTCGCTTCCAGCTCAGCTGGCAAATGGTAAGCCAGTTTTTCAAACAACTCGGCATGCAGTTTCAACTCTGCTTCCCAGGCTGCCTTGTCGATGGAAGTGATGGTATCGAACTGCGCTTGCGTGAAGTTCAGGCCTTCCCAGTTCAGGTCGGCAAAGGTAGGGGTAACACCAAAGATGTTTTCCACACCATTGGCCTTGCCTTCTATGCGTTCCAGCATCCACTTCAACACGCGCATATTGTCGCCAAAACCTGGCCAGACAAATTTGCCGTTGTCATCCGTACGGAACCAGTTGACGCAGAAAATGGCTGGCTGTGTAGCGCCCGCTGCTTCTATCTTCTTGCCCATGTCCAGCCAGTGCTGGAAATAGTCACTCATGTTGTAACCCATGAAAGGCAACATGGCGAAAGGATCACGGCGTACCACGCCTTGCTGGCCTACGGCTGCAGCCGTAGTTTCAGAACCCATGGTCGCTGCCATGTAGACGCCTTCTACCCAGTTACGGGCTTCGGTCACCAGAGGCACGGTCGTTGAGCGACGGCCACCAAAGATGAAGGCAGAGATAGGCACGCCAGCCGGGTCATCCCATGCTGCATCAATGACAGGGTTTTGTGTTGCAGCCACCGTGAAACGCGCATTTGGATGGGCGGCTTTACGGCCAGTCTCCTTGGCGATTTCTGGTGTCCAGTCCTTACCTTGCCAGTCTATCAGGTGCGCTGGGGCTTCCTTGCTCATGCCTTCCCACCAGACATCGCCATCATCGGTCAGGCCGACATTGGTGAAAATGGTGTTGGCTGTAAGAGATGCCATGCAGTTGGAATTGGTGGCAGTATTGGTACCAGGTGCCACGCCAAAATAACCGGCTTCCGGGTTGATGGCATACAAACGGCCATCTGCACCAGGTTTGATCCAGGCGATGTCGTCACCAATCGTTGTGACTTTCCAGCCTTTGATGGCGGGGATCAGCATGGCGAAATTGGTCTTGCCGCAGGCAGACGGGAAGGCTGCTGCGACATAATGCTTTTTGCCCTCTGGCGACTCTACACCGAGGATCAGCATATGTTCTGCCAGCCAGCCCTGGTCACGGCCCATGGTGGAGGCGATACGCAGGGCAAAACATTTCTTGCCCAGCAGTGCATTGCCACCGTAACCGGAACCAAAAGACCAGATTTCGCGCGTTTCTGGATAATGCACGATGTATTTGGTGTTATTGCATGGCCATGCCACATCGGCCTGGCCTTCTGCCAATGGTGCGCCTACTGTGTGTACGCAAGGAACGAAATCACCGTCCGTACCCAGTACGTCATATACCGCCTGGCCCATGCGCGTCATGATGCGCATGTTGACGGCAACGTAAGGGGAATCAGACAATTCCACGCCTATATGGGCGATAGGTGAGCCCAGCGGGCCCATGGAAAAAGGCACGACATACATGGTGCGGCCACGCATGCAGCCATCAAACATGGGGTTCAGGGTGGCGCGCATTTCTGCGGGGGCCATCCAGTTATTGGTCGGGCCTGCGTCTTCCTTATTGGTCGAACAGATATAGGTGCGGTCTTCGACACGGGCCACGTCCGATGGGTCGGAGCAGGCCAGGTAACTATTCGGGCGCTTGGCTTCATTGAGCTTCTTCATGGTGCCAGCGGCAACCATTTGTGCGCACAGACGGTCATACTCTTCTTGCGAGCCGTCACACCAATAGATATTGTCAGGTTTGGTCAAGGCCGCCATTTCGGCGATCCAGTTGATCAATTTCTGATGTTTCACGTAAGCGGGTGCGTTTAATGCAGCCACACCTTTCATGATGGGTTGATTCACGATACTACCTCCAATGCCATTTCAATAAAAAAACCGGTGTAGCGGCACGGCAGGATCGTCGTTAGATTGTGGCGATGCGATCGCAGGAGCGCTCAAGCAAGGCGAACACCATAGCGGCGGTTCTGTCGGATAATACGAAGACAAGAGGGTGTCTTGGCTCCTGGCTTGCGCCCGGCAGGATGGCGCGGGGCGGAAGAATCTAAAAGCTACGTAGGCGGACATTGTACACGCGAGTCTGGCAGGAAGCGAATTTTGCCTCAGTTTCATTATCATTGTTTTACGTTTTATGAAAGTGAAGATTTTTCAACGCAAATCTGAATAAAAGCAGGAATACGAATTTTCCCGGATTTTAAAGAATGTATAAGGACGAATGAGGATAAACCATGAAAATAGCCATACTTGATGATTACCAGGACGTAGTCCGGCAACTGCCTTGCTTTGAATTATTGAAGGACCATGAAGTCAAAGTCTTCAACAATACTGCCGTGGGTACAGGCCAGCTGGCGATACGTCTGCAGGCTTTTGACGCTGTCGTACTTATACGTGAACGCACCCGCCTGAACCGTGCCCTGATGCAAAAGCTGCCGAATCTGAAGCTCATTTCCCAGACTGGCAAAGTCGCAGGCAACATCGACATTGCCGCCGCCCATGAACTGGGTATTGCCATCGCCGAAGGCATAGGTGACCCTACTGCGCCAGCTGAGCTGACCTGGACCCTGATCATGGCGGCGTCACGCAAGCTGACCAGTTACGCTCAACTGTTGCAGGATGGTGTCTGGCAAACCTCTTCCCTCGATCCAGCACACAACCAGTTGGGCCGTGTCCTGAAGAAACGTACTCTGGGTATCTGGGGCTATGGCAAGATAGGCAAGATGATCGCTGGCTATGCCAGGGCCTTTGGCATGCAGGTCATGGTGTGGGGACGTGAACCAAGCCTTACGCAGGCAGCCGCAGATGGTTTGCTGGTAGCAAACTCCAAAGAAGCCTTTTTTGCTGAATGCGACATCATCAGCATGCATCTGCGCCTCAACGATGCTACCCGTGGCATCGTCAGCCAGACTGACCTGGCACTGATGAAGCCGGATGCCCTGTTCGTCAATACCAGCCGTGCCGAACTGGTGCAGCAAGGTGCCCTGGAAGCAGCACTCGATGCTGGCCGCCCCGGCTTTGCTGCGATTGATGTTTTCGAGAGCGAACCCGTTGCCAGGGATCATCCCTTGCTGCACAGGGAAAATGTCCTGGCCACCCCGCATCTGGGTTATGTAGAGCAAGGTAGCTATGAACTGTATTTCCGCATTGCTTTCCAGAACATCGTCGATTTTGCTAATGGCAATCCGCAAAACATATTGCAGGCAACTTAAACCCAGGCTGCATGTAGCCAAATCACATCTCACGCATTTCATTAAAGAAAATTAAAGGAAAGGTGTGCATTTTCCAACAGGTGAAAAATTATTTCAAAAATAACATTGCAAATACTTTAACTTTGTAAAAAATGCACTAAACTTTAATCTCATAGCCAGCAGGCAAGGGCGCTGTCACGTAAATGGCAGATTTTCCTGACGCAGACTTTCTGCCAATATTTGCCGCCCATTAATAAATCCTGAAACTGGCATTGCCTCTATCACCTGATAGCTGCGTCAATATGGACGGTATTGATTGCAGAGGAGAGCTTTGCGATGAGACAACAGATGCTACATTCCGGATTTCTGAAAGGCATGCTGGGCATGCTGGCAGCACATGAGATGAGTGCCAGTGAACGCAAACCCCATGTGCGGCAACTGGTGTATGTGGCTTTACCCTGCGCTTTGCTGCTAGGCCTGGCGAATTACCTGCAGTCTGGCTACCGCCTGCCTGGCCTGATCCTGGCACTCAGCGCCGTGCTGGTACTGGGTGCGGCATTCCTGTTGTCAGGCAAGGACCAGTTGCTGACCATGGCTGAATCCTTGCTCTTGCTGTTTGGCCTGGGAAGTTGCGTGGCACTGGTGGTGCTGGGTGGCATCGCTGGCAGCGGGGTAGTGTGGATATATGCTTTCCCCTTCCTGGCCTTGTGGCTCAAGGGTCAGCGCCAGGGTGCGCGCTGGAGTTTGCTGTGGCTGATGTCCATGTTGCTCAGCATCTGGGGCGTCCGCGAATTTTCCTTCGCTTATGTCTATGATGAAAAATTCATGGTGCAGGCCAGTGTGGCCATGCTGTTGTATACCGGCATCGCCCTGGCCTACAACTTCAGTCACAGTCTGTTGAAAGAAAAACTGTATGTCAGCGAACAAGGCATACAGGCCAGAAACCGCGACTACACCAACAAACTGGAACAGGCTGCATACCAGGATACCGTCACTGGCTTGCCTAATCGCCTGCGTCTGCTGGACATACTCAACCGCGAAATCAGCCTGGCCCAGGAACGCGGGCATACCCTGCTGGTAGCGCATATACGTCTCAAAAAAATGTTTGAGACCAGCAATATCATCGGTACCGATGCCAGTGACAAACTGATACGCAATATTGCCAACACCATGACAGCCGCAGTAGGTTCACGTGGCATCTTTGCACGCATACGGCGTGATGAATTTGTCTGTATCTACCGCAAGCATTCTGAAGATATCACTGCCACTGACATCATCAGGGAAATCCTGGCTTTTCGTCTTGAGTATAAAATCAATGACTATGCCATCCACATCGATCATACGATAGGTATCGCCAGCTTCCCCAGACATGGCGAAGATGCTGATACCCTGCTACGCAAGGCAACCCAGGCCATGCTGCAAGCCCAGTTTGCCAATCACAACCTGGCCTTTTTTGATGAAAGACAAGAACAGCAATTCAGCCGCCAGCAACAGCTCTTCATACAATTGCATGAGGCCCTGCAAAAAGGCGGGCTCAGCCTGCATTACCAGGCTCAGATCGATTTAAAAACCGGTGCCGTCACCGGCGCCGAAGCCCTGGCAAGGTGGATAGACCCGGTAGCTGGCCCTATCGCTCCTGCTGAATTCATACCGATTGCAGAAAAATCCGGCCTTATCAAACCCTTTACCCTGTGGGTCATGCGCGAAGCCTTTGGTCAGCTGGCCAGATGGCGTGGCGAGGGCCTGAACCTCAACGTCTCCATCAATCTCTCCGCCAGATGCCTGATGGATGGTGAGCTTGTGAATAATCTGCACGGACTACTGAAAGAATTCAACTTGCCCGCAGAATATGTGGTGCTGGAACTGACCGAGACCGGCTTTGTCGATTCAACAGAAGTTGCCACGCAAACCATACTGGGTTTGCATAAACTGGGCTTCCGTCTGTCTATTGATGATTTTGGTGTGGGTCACTCTTCACTGTCGTACCTGAAAAACCTGAAGATAGATGAACTCAAAATAGACCAGAGTTTCATGCGCACCATGGCGATTGATGCCAGTTGCCGTGCCATTGTGCTGTCAGCCATACAACTGGCGCATAACCTCAACCTCAAGGTAGTAGCCGAAGGCATAGAAAGTGCCAAAACCGAGCAGCAACTGCAGGAGATGGGCTGTGATACTGGCCAGGGCTATTATTTCTGCAAACCCATGCCTGCCGATGTCTTCAGCCAATGGGCCAGGTCCTGGCAGATCAACCGGCGTGCCATGTTATCTGCCTGAGACCGGAAGAATGCAGCTAGCCTGAGCATGATTTTGCATTCATACCTGAAAAGGCTTAGCATGCGGGTTCCTCTTCATTATTCGCCATGCTTACATGCCTTATACACTGCAAAAGAAAATAAAACAGTTCAGCCTGGCGCTGCTGATCTGCCTCCTGTTCATGGCGGCAGCCATTTCCACCCTGGGTTTGCGTGACCAGATCGTGGTGGCCGATCTGGCCATCGTGCCGGGCAATACTGTCAACCCTGATGGCAAACCATCCGACCGCTTGCGTGGCCGCCTGAACGCCGCCTTGCGCCTGTATATGGCACAAAAGTGCAAGGCTATCCTGGTCAGCGGTGGTACAGGTGAAGAAGGCCATGATGAAGCCGAAGTCATGAAAAATTACCTGGTTGAGCACGGCGTACCGGTGGCGGCTGTGTATACCGATAATCAGGGCATCAATACTTTTGCCACAGCCAGAGCAGCGGCCACGCTGATGCACGAGAAAAACTGGAAGTCCAGCATGCTGGTCAGCCAGTTTTTTCATATAGCGCGCTTTCAACTGGCGATGAAAAAATTTGGTGTCGAACCCGTGGGGCACGTGCATTCCACCGACTACGAAATACGGGATGCCTATTCGCTGACACGTGAAGTGTTTGCGTATTTTGAATATACCTTCAGCAATCCACAAGTGCAATAAATCTGCAGGTTCAATATTGATCAGATCGACATATCGCGCAGCATCCTGGATGCTTCGCGGTTTGCCAGCAAGACACTGCCATCGCGCATATGCAGACGCAATTGCGATTGCTCATCGGCTTTCATGGATTCGACGAAATCCAGGTTCACCAGCAAGGAGCGGTGTATCCGTATAAAGCGCGCCGGGTCCAGCCTGGTTTCCAGTTCAGTAATGCCCAGCCTGACCAGGTGGGTTCTGTCGCCAACGATGATGGCGGTGTATTTGGCATCGGCCTTCAGGTAGGCGATGTCATTCACATTGACCGGGAAGATATGGCCACGGTCACGCACCAGTATGCGTTCCAGCCGCCCGGTGTCACGGCCTGCCGCCAGGTTCAAGGCATGTTCCATCGCCTGCATGGAAGGCGGCGCATCCAGCAATCGGTCTACCGCCGCATCAAAACGCTCGCGTGAAAAAGGCTTGAGCAGATAATCCACTGCATGCAATTCAAAGGCCGTCACCGCATACTGGTCATACGCCGTCGTGAAGACTATGTCAGGCAAATGGCTGAGACGGCGCAAGACTTCCAGGCCAGTCATCTCGGGCATTTGTATATCCATGAACACCACGTCAGGTTTCAGCAAATTGATTTGCGCCAGAGCCGTGACACCATCGGCAGCTTCACCGATGAGGCTGAGCTCTGGCCTGTCACTGATGGCATCGCGCAAGACTTCGCGTGCCAGTGGTTCATCTTCTGCAATAAAGGCGGTTTTAATTTTAGTCATGTTGGCTGCCAGATCAGACTGAAGAAATAGGTATGGTCAAACATATTTGAAAACCCTGTCCGGGTGCAGTATCTATGCTGAAACTGGAACGCCCGCCATATTCCAGATGCAGGCGTCGTTCTACGGTTTTCACGCCTATACCGCTGGAAGCATGTACATCGGCCAGTTCAGCACCGGGGCCATCATCGCGGATAGTGATTTCCAGCTCGCCATGCAAGGCCTTGAGCCTGGTCTTGATGAGCAGCTTGCCAGGCTGGGCGCGTGGGTTGAAGGCATGTTTGATACTGTTTTCCACCAATGGCTGGACTGTCAGCGGCGGCAGGCCAAAGCCACCTGCCATTTCATCAAGCTGCCAGTCCACATTCAGCCTGTGACCCAGGCGCAGCGCTTCCAGGTTGAGGTAGTCACGCACGAAATTGAGTTCATCTTCCAGGGCAACATGGGTAGTGCCATTTTTTTCTGCATCCAGCACATAGCGCAACATGTCAGAGAAGCGGAACAGGGCCGCCTCAGCCGCCTTGCCATCCTTGCGCATGAGGGCAATGATGGAATGCAGGGTATTGAACAGGAAGTGGGGATTGAGTTTATTGCGCAGGCTGGCCAGCTCGGCCACCACCAGCAAACCCTGAGCCTGGGATGCAGCCAGGGCCTGCATGCGACGCGCCTCGCTGGAACGCACGGAATGAAAAATAGCGGCAACCACGCCATACATCATCAGGCTGTACAGGAAGGGCCAGATATAGGCACTCAGGGGGCGTACTTCTATGATTTCTTTGATATGCACTATCAATTGCATGAATCCACTGACCATGTAGTGCCAGAAAAAGCCGAATACCACTGACAACAGGATGTGGACAAACACGATAGTGATGGGGCGCAAAGCCTTGCGTTCCATCACGCCAGTCAGGGGCCAGATAAAGGCCAGGGTCAGCGCCGCCGGCAAAGTATTGATTTCAGAATACAGCGCCAGTTGCAAGTCAAATTGGCCTTTGGACAAGCCGTCGACCTGTATCGCCATCGCAATCAAGATGGAATACGCTAGCCAGGCCAGGGTATAAAAAAGCCACAAGCGGCGCATCACTTATCCTTTCATTCAATCAAGACCATGCAGAGTATCCGGCAATTTTTGCCGGACAGCCACTGTGATGACACCAAATGAGGAATTAGAGGACTTAATTGCAAAGCCTGTACCGCTGCCTGATACCTTACAGCCCCTTTCAATCTTTCTCACGTTCCCAGTATTGCAGCGTGGCTGCCTTGTCATAGCCCTCGCCGGCCAGCACGACACTGATGCGATTGGTGTCGGGATAGACAATCACGTCATGCGGATTACGCTCGCCTATGATCAGGTAGCGGCATACCGCATCGGTATGATTGTACAGACTGTGCCCCACCTTTTGTCCGGCCGGGAATACCATGTAATCGCCCGCTTTCATGATATAGGTCTGCTCACCCATGCGCAGGGTCAGGCTGCCATCGAGCAGCATCAATTGTTCTTCTTCCAGATAATGATAATGGTTGGGGCAGGCAAGTTTGCCGGGTGACAGTTCTTCCATGCTGACGCCTATGTGCTGGCAACCGCCATACTGGCCTAACTGACGGTAACGTGAACCAAAACTCTGGCCGTGGGAATATTCATCCCAGGGTACATCCTCCACCACAAACGGACGGGTTATCCCGTCCTCCGTGAGTGCGATGGCTTTTCTTTTCTCTGTCATATCTGCTTCCTTGGAAATATCAGGTGGCTATTATTTAGGCTATGTCTATCTTGCCCATCTCCAGCAAGACTTCATGAGCAGAGCGATAGGCGTCGATGGCCAGCGGCATACCGCAATACACGCTGGCATGTAATAGTACTTCTTGTATTTCTTTCATGCTGGCGCCGTTATTGACAGCACCACGAACATGGCCCTTGATCTCGTGAGCCCGTCCCAAAGCGGTCAGCATGGACAGGGTGATCAGGCTGCGCGTCTTTAAATCCAGACCATCACGGCACCAGACCGTACCCCAGGCATTGCGGGTGACAAATTCCTGCAACGGTGCGGTAAAGGCATCGGTATTGCTGAAGGCCTTTTCTACAAAGGCATCACCCATGACTTGTTTGCGTATATGCAGGCCATCCTGAAATTGCTGGTCGGTTTGCTTATCCATTGCGATATAGACTCCTTGTTAAGCTCAGTTAGACTCAATGTGATTTTTCTGTTAAGGCATGCTAGCCAGATAGTGCGGGAGGGTCAAAACAGCAAAGCGATTTGTTGTTTTTAGGTTGCATTACCCTTTTCCAGGAGAAATATATTTATAAGACAACTTGTTTGAGTGCAGACTTGTCTTTCACACTTTATTGGTTACAGTTCTTTACAGAAAACGCGCTATCTTTACTAAAGCCGGGATTTATTTGCGCTGCACAGGGCTTATGATGGATGTAAAACGCGAGCTACTTTTTGCTGATGCAAGGCTGGCAATCATTTTTCCTGCAAGGCTAGAACATGGTATTTCTGAATCTGAAGCTAAAGTCGTTGGCGACTGCCTTGATCGTTCTGGCAGGCTGGAACATGCCTGCCCTTGCATTGGAAACTGGCAAACCCGCACCTGAGTTCAGCGCCCAGAGCAGCAAGGGCAATATACAGCTGGCTGATTATCGCGGCAAAGTCGTTTATCTGGATTTCTGGGCATCCTGGTGTGGGCCATGCAAACAATCCTTCCCGTGGATGAATGCCATGCAAAGCAAGTACGGTGCGCAAGGTTTCCAGGTAGTAGCCATCAACCTCGACAGCAAGCCGGAAGAAGCGCAGGAATTCCTGAAATCCACACCCGGCAATTTTCATATCGCCTATGATCCCAAGGGAGTCATGCCGCGTCAGTATGAAATCAAGGGCATGCCCAGCAGCATACTGATAGACCGGGATGGCAAGGTACTGTACCAGCACGCAGGCTTTACTGAAGCCAGCAAGACAAAAATTGAACAAGCCATACAGGCAGGCCTGGGGAATAAATGATGATGCAATTCATACATGGTACATATGTGCGCAAACTGGTTTTGCTGGGCCTGGTGCTTTCCTGCAGTGCTTGCGGCAATATGCAACTGGTGCAGGCCGTACAGCCCTGGGAAAAAGGCAAGCTGGCCAAGAAGGAAATGACCTTTACCCATGATGCGCTGGAAAACAAATTCGCCGAACATACTTATTCCAGCAAGGAATCTGCCTTTGGTGGCACAGGTGTGGGTGGCGGCGGTTGTGGCTGCAACTAAAGATTAAAACAAGCGTAAGTAAAAGCATGAATAAGTAAGGACAAGGCTCAGGAAAAAGCATGAAACCAGTCATCCCCAAGACCCCTGACAATCTGGCCAGCACTTTGCTGGCTGCTGCACTGGCACTGCCCATGATGCAGGCTGCACATGCGGAGTCAGCACCGGACAAGGGCCTGATCAGCCTGAAATTACTTGATTACAAGGACAGCCAGCCAGGCGAAGAACGCGTCAAGGTACAGGCCAGCGCCCTCAAGATCATGGCACCGCTGTCGGATGAATGGTCAGTTGGTGCGACTTATGTCACCGATAGTATTTCTGGTGCCTCGCCCGCCTTTCATAGTTATGGCCTGGTCAAGCTCAGGGATTTTCGCCGGGCACTGGATGCCGAAGTCACCCGTTATTTCCCGCATCACACACTGACCCTGGGTGCTACGGCATCCAGCGAGGCAGACTATATTTCGCGCGGCATGTCAGTACAGGGCAGCCAGTTCAGCGAAGATAAAAATACCACATGGACAGCGGGCCTGGGGTTTGCCAATGATACCGTCAGTGCCTCGACCGGCAGGATCAAAGGTGAAAACAAGCAGGTGAGCGATGCCTTGCTGGGCCTGACCCAGGTCATGAGCATAAATGATATCGTGCAGGTCAATCTGGGCCTGGCCCATGCCAAAGGTTATTTGTCTGACCCCTATAAGGCTTTTGACAAGCGCCCGGATGAACGCAACAGCTATACCTTGTTGACGCGCTGGAACCATCATTTCGATGCAACAGGCGGCAGTGCCCGTCTCAGTTACCGCTATTTTGGTGATAGCTGGAAGATCAGGTCGCATACCTTCGGTCTGGAATATACCCAGCCCTTAGGCCTGGGCTGGAGTGTCACGCCGATATTGCGCATCTATAGCCAGAGTGCCGCCAGTTTCTACGTTGATGCCAGGCCGGAAATGTATCCGTTTGCCCCCAACCCGCCTGATGGTGCGCAGCATTATTCTGAGGACCAGCGCGTGTCGGCGTATGGCGCACGTACCGTGGGTATCAAACTGGCGAAGCAAATCAATGAAGACTGGCAAGTCGATGTGAAGTATGAGCAATACCAGCAACGCGCTTCATGGCGTTTGTTTGGCAGCGGCAGCCCGGGGCTGTTGCCCTTTGATGCCAGGACTGTACAGCTGGGTTTGTCACGGCAATTTTAGTGCTGGTGTACTGATAGATTTATGCAGATTTACCGCATCCCTTTCAAGGCCATGGCCAGCACTTGTGAAGTTGTCATTGCAGACGATGATGAACAGGCGATGTTTGCCAAAGCACAGGAAGCGATTGCGGAAGTCAGAAGGATAGAAGTCAAGTATTCGCGTTATAGACCGGACAGCATAGTCTCACGCATCAATGCTCAGGCGGGCGGGGATGCAATAGCCTGTGATGAAGAGACTGTGGCCTTGTTTGATTATGCCCAGGCCTTGTACCAGGCCAGCGATGGCTTGTTCGATATCACGGCAGGCATACTGCGCCAGGCCTGGGACTTCAAGAACCAGCGCTTGCCGGCAGAAGATGAAGTGCAGGCTTTGTGCCAGCGTATAGGCTGGCACAAGGTGGAGAGAGCAGATAACAAGCTGAGATTGCCGCTGGCAGGCATGGAGATTGATTTTGGTGGCTTTGGCAAGGAATATGCAGCAGACCGGGCAGCATCCGTATTACAGGTAGCAGGCGTCACGCATGGCTATGTCAATCTGGGTGGTGATATACGGGTGCTGGGCCCCAAGCCGGATGGCCAGGCCTGGATCATGGGCATACAAGACCCACGCCAGCCAGACAAGATTATTGCCAGCATTCCCCTGACGACAGGGGCGCTGGCAACCAGTGGTGATTATGAAAAGTATATGGAAGTGGCTGGACAACGTTATTGCCATATCCTGAACCCGCAGACCGGCATGCCGGTCAGGCAGTGGCGCAGTATCAGCGTACTGGCACCTGTGGCCGCGCTGGCTGGCAGTTGCACCACCATAGGCATGTTGAAAGAAGCAAATGCGCTGGCATATTTACAGCAAACCGGCTTGCGCTTCCTGGCGATTGACCAGCAGGGCAGAGTACATACTCAGGCTACAGCCTGAACAGAGAATTTAAGGAGTATCTATCATGACTACCGTAGTCGGCGACGATGGCAATAATACCTGGACCGTCATTAATCCATCGACTTTTACACTCGATGGCAAGGGCGGTATAGACACCCTCAATCTGGGTACTTCACTGCGCTCCAGTTATACCATTACCAAGGCAGCTGATGGCTCTGTGCACATCGATACTCTGTCCGGAGCAAGCGGCGAATTGCATGCCACCCTGTTCAACATGGAAAGACTGGTATTCAATAATGGCCAGGATACGCTGGATTTGCTGAGTTTTTTTGGCGATACCACACCGCCTACAGTAATCAGTTTCAGCCCGGCAACGCTGGCTGGCAGCGTTGCCACCAATAGCGATATCGTGCTGACCTTCAGCGAACCGGTCAAGGCTGGCAGCGGCACCATCAGCCTGCAAAACGCCGATGGCAGTACAGTCGCCAGCTACAATATTGCTCAAAGCAGCAATGTCACTATCAGCGGCAATACGGTCACCATCAACCCGACCAATGACCTCAATAATGGCAGCACTTACAAGCTCAATATCCCTTCAGGCGCCATCAAGGATATTGCTGGCAACAACTACATAGGCACGAGCAGCTATTCTTTCACTACCGCCGTCAAGGCGGTACCGGGTGGCATCGTCGGTACGGCGGGTAACGACAGCCTCAGCGGTACTGCAGGTAATGACAGTTTCAATGGACTGGCCGGAAATGACATCATCAATGGTGGCGCAGGCCTGGACATTGCCATCTATGCTGGCAAGCGCAGTGACTTCAACATCACTGCATCCGGTGCCAATTTTACTGTCCAGGATAAAACCGGGGCTGAGGGTACGGATACTGTCAATCAGGTAGAACGACTGCAATTTGCTGACATGAGCGTGGCACTGGATATCAATAGCACGGCGGGTGTAGCTTACCGTATCTACCAGGCTGCCTTCAACCGCACCCCGGATTTGCCTGGCCTGGGTTACTGGATAGGGCAGATGGACAAGGGATCAACACTGAACCAGGTTGCTGCCAGCTTTGTCATTTCCGCCGAGTTCAAGCAATTGTATGGGGCAAATATCTCTGACAATGCCTTCCTGACTGCCCTGTACAGTAATGTGCTGCACCGGACACCAGACCAGGCAGGCTTTGATTACTGGAATGGGCAAGTCAGCAAGGGCATGACAAGAGCCGACATACTCGCCAGTTTTAGCGAGAGTACCGAGAACCAGGTACAGGTGGTTGCCAAGATACAGAACGGCATAGATTTCATTCCGTTCGGCTAAACAAAGTCACAGGTGCTGCAAGTTTGCAGCACCTGGCCAAGCTCTGTGCATAAGTTAGCGCTTATACACAGCCTCGATATCCGCAGCAAAATGCGCGAGCAAATTATTGCGCTTGAGTTTCAGGGTAGGGGTGATCAGGGTGTTTTCCACCGTCCATGGTTCCAGTGTCAGAATCGCCGCGCGTGGTTGTGCATAGTAAGGAAAGCCTTTTGTCAGGCCCTTGATACGCTGCA
Source organism: Undibacterium pigrum (assembly GCF_003201815.1). Classification (GTDB taxonomy): domain Bacteria; phylum Pseudomonadota; class Gammaproteobacteria; order Burkholderiales; family Burkholderiaceae_D; genus Undibacterium; species Undibacterium pigrum. Next base: position 153,683 of record NZ_QJKB01000002.1, on the reverse strand, counting down.
CTACCGCTTTTTGCGCCTGCGGTGATTTCAGGCTGGCTGCATCATCCGGGTTCAGGCACAGTGAGCTGGACAGATCCAGCCAGTAGGCACGGCTTAGCACCACGGCACAGGCGATGAAGGGGGCGTTCTCGCCAAAGGCATATGCCTGCTCAAACACGGCATCATTCATGATCGCCAGTTCCAGGTCTACAGGAGCAATTTTTTCACCGGTAGAGGTGACGATGATTTCCTTGACGCGGCCCAGGATGCGCACGCGCCCGTCAACGATGGATGCCTGGTCACCGGTACGCAGCCAGCCATCAATAAAAGTCTTGGCGGTATCTTCTTCCCGCTTCCAGTAACCACGCATGACATTCGGGCCACGAACCTGCAATTCTGCATTTTCGCCTATGCGCACTTCTACCTTTTCCACAGCGCGGCCTACCGTGGCGGGATCATTATCATCAGGCGCATTGAAGGAAACCACAGGGGCGGTCTCGGTCATGCCATAACCCTGGACGATAGGTATGCCCAAGCCCAGGAAGCATTGCGAAATTGCCTGCGACAAAGCCGCACCACCACTGACAGCCACCCGCAAGCGACCACCAAACTGGTTCTTGAGCTTGCTGGCGATCAGTGGTTCCAGCACCAGCCAGCGCAGGCTGTCCAGCAAGGCGGTCATGCCATCACCCTTGAGCAAACCCTGCTCACGACTGAAACGACGCCAGCCGGTAGCAATCGCCAGATTGAACAAATTCGCCTGCAATTTTGATGCCGAGAGCTTGGTCTGAATCACACCATACACACGCTCATAAATGCGCGGCACAGAAATCAAAATCGTAGGCTGCACTTCCAGCAAATCCTGTGGCAATTGCTTGACCGAGCGCGAGAAGGCGACGCAGGCACCAGCAGCTATCGGCAGGTAATAACCTGCAGTACGCTCAAAGGTATGCGACAAGGGCAGGAAGGATAAAAACACATCACTAATAACCGGCGACACCCTGTGGACAACTGCCTTGACGTTAGACACCACATTGGTATGCGTCAGCATGACACCCTTGGGTTTGCCTGTCGTGCCCGAAGTGTAGACCAGCGCCGCCAGATCATCGGCTGCCGGGCCTTTTGCACTGGCTTGCAGATGTGCTGCGCTGGCCAGCCATTCATCGATTTGTATGACAGGAACACTGGCTGGCAAGACTGCAGCATCCAGCTCTTTTTCCAGCACAACGACCTGACGCAGGGCTGGCAATTCCAGACCAGCATTGGCGATGTCTTTCCATTGTCTGTCGCTTGCGGCGATTAAGAATGCAGCATCGCTGTCACTGAGGATGTAGGCAATACTGGCCGGGTTATCCATCGCATGCATGGGCACAGGCACAAAGCCGCAAGCCTGCACGGCCTGGTCCATGCAGACTGCATGCAAGCCATTTGGCAGCAAAATAGCGATGCGAGAACCATGCTCCAGCGCCAATGGTGACAAGGCCTTGATAAAACCCTGGACGCGCTCTTGCGTCTGTTGCCATGAATAAGATATCCACAGGCCCTGGGCATCATCGAATTGCCGGTAGGCTTCTGCATCAGGGGTTTGTGCTACCCGCCAGGCAAATAATTCTGCCAGGGTTTGCACTGTGGATAAGTCAGAAGTTGTTACTGTTTGGGCAGAGATAGACATGAAATGCGAAGCAAAATTAAACAAGCCAGCAGCAAGTTTTCAACCGGACCCGGGAAAACTTGGTTCGTATTTACACGAATATGCCGACTAAAAGCGTCATTATGCAACAAATAGGGAATAAGCTATTGCGAGGGCACAAAATGCTCGTTTCACATCCACACTAAGAGAGCATATTTAAATAAAAGCGCAAGAACGCCTCCCACTATCCAGGATAAGGCTTCCACCACAATCTCACGTGAGAATTGAAATTCAACTTTGGGCTGCTGGTTCGTGTGTTTTTGCATAGTCTTCACGCTGGCAAAAGCTTCGCAGCCACAAACCTGGCACTGCTGGATTTGCTTGCTGTTTTCTGCTGAGCAGGCATGACAGACCCAGTCATAGTCGATTTTTTTGCTATTCACTCAATAAGCCTTTTTTCTTCTCTGCCAGTTTCTTATATTTTTTATAGAGAAAGGGAGCGAAGAACAGGGTAGGTGGACCAAATAACACTATCTGTACCATCAGTGAAATGATCAATGAACGGCTGAATATGAGTAGCAAGAGAAACAAACCTGTTTCCATCGCCAGGCATGCGAGCACTGTTTTCCAAATGGGGGATAAGTTATTCCAAAACTGCTTCATTTGTAAAAATCCTCAACAGCTGCATTCAATGAGCGCGTGGGAATTCGTCTCACTCAAGCTCGCCCCACATCGCAACATATAATTGTTTCAAATTCGCTGGCAACCATGACCAGGCCGTTTTCTTTTGCTTGAGAGTCAACCCAAAAAATAACTCTTCGACATAATAGACATCTATATATTCTCTGGTTTTTTCGTCTGCAACTCTGAGTAAGCCGGACATGAACTTCAGATGCGATTGCACGACTGCCTGATTGCCATCACGCATGGCCTGGGTAGTCAGCCTGGCAAATTCTCCTACCATTTCTGTTGTACAAAGTGCGATGCTGCGGTGCGTCCTGGCCAGCCGCAACATATGTATGGCAACATCAGGAAAGGTCTTCATGATGTTCAACAAAAGTTTTTTTACACTGGGGTGTATTGGCATTAGTAATGCTTAAGCAGTATCTATAAAATTTTCGTCCTGAAAAGTCGGCTCAAACTTGCAAGAGATAATCACTTTCCAATTACCAATTATAATGTAGGCCTTGTCCGCCCCATCCCATACCGGAGTATATATGCTAGGCACGCAAGACCTCATCCAGTTCATCATCGCAGGCATCTTACTCAATATCGCCCCTGGTCCTGATTCCATCCTCATCATGACGCGTAGTGCAACGCAGGGCTGGCGTGCCGGGTCGGCAGCGGCGCTGGGTGTAGGTGCGGGCACCATGGTACATATCATGGCGGCGGCACTGGGTTTGTCGGCCTTGCTGGCAACTTCTGCAACTGCTTTCACCATCGTTAAACTGGCTGGTGCTGCCTATCTGCTGTACGTCGGCGTATCCATGCTGTTAAGCCGGGCAAAATCTGCTGAACAAGTTCAGGCTGGCACGACCAGCCAGCCCTTGCTCAGCCACCGCAAGATTTTCATGCAGGGCTTTTTGACGAATGTACTCAACCCCAAGGTCGCGATTTTCTTCCTGGCTTTTGTGCCGCAGTTTATTGCTGCTGATGCCAGCAACAAGCCGCTGGCCCTGATCTTCCTGGGTTGCATTTTTAATTTCAATGGCATGATCTGGTGTCATATCCTCGCAGTGTCGACGGCATTTGCGAGACAGCGCGTGGCAGTCAACCAGGCTGTCACGCTGTGGCTGAACCGCTTCATTGGTTTGATGTTTGTCTCTTTTGGTATCAAGCTGGCCTTGTCGAATAAAAATTGAAAACAAGAAAAATACCTCTTGTGACAGATAACAAAAATACATACATAATGAGCATAAGCAGACCGAATTAATTCAGACTCATCCACGCAGCTTTTGAGGGGATATACGTCATGTCTTTCTTGTCATCAAGCACTAAGCCACTGCCACCCTGGAAAGTCTTGCTGGTTGATGATGAGCCTGATATCCATGATGTCACCAAGCTGACGCTGAGCCGCTTTCGCATGGATGGGCGACCGCTGCTGTTTCTGGATGCCTACAGTGGTGCAGAAGCCAAAACCATGCTGGCCAGCCATCAGGATATTGCTCTGGTATTTCTTGATGTGGTCATGGAAAAAGAAGACAGCGGCCTCGAAGTAGCCCGCTGGTTGCGTCAGGAACAGGGCAATCAGTTCACCCGCATCGTCTTGCGCACAGGCCAGCCCGGCCAGGCACCGGAAGAAAATGTCATCGTTGATTACGATATCAATGATTACAAGGAAAAAACCGAACTCGACCGCAAGAAATTATTCACCACCACGTTCGCCGCCCTGCGTGCCTACCGCGATATCATGGATGTGGAAAAGGCCAGACGTTTCCAGGCTACTTATCGCGAAGGCCTGGAACGTGTCATCGAAGCCTCTGCCCATATCTTCAAGCAACGTAACCTGCATGATTTTGCCAATGGCTTGCTACAGCAGGTAGTCGCCCTGTTGCGGCTGGAACAAAGCCTGCTGGTGCGCCTGCGCGGTGCCAGTGGCATCTCGGGTGCCGACAGTTATGAAGTGCTGGCCAAGATAGGCGAGTTCGACGATGACAGCCAGATTTTTACCGATGAACTGGTCCAGCAATTACACGAAGCCTGCGCCAATCGCATCTCGCTCCTGAATGGTGATACCTATGTAGGCTATTTCCCGAACAGCAGCGGCAAGGCCTCTTTACTGATACTCCGGGGCGTGCATGATGTTGCCGAGATCGATGCAAAATTGCTGGAAGTATTTTCTTCTGGCGTAGCCATCGCCTTCGATAATATTTTACTCAACCAGGAAATCACCGATACCCAGAGTGAAATGATACTGCGCCTTGGCGACGTGGTGGAATCGCGCTCGCATGAAGCCAGCAACCATGTCCAGCGCATGGCTGAAGTTTCGTATCTGCTGGCAGTTGCCTCCGGCATGCCCAGGGATGAAGCGAATATTCTGCGGCAAGCCGCCCCCATGCATGACATAGGAAAAATAGCGACACCTGACGCCGTCTTGCTGAAACCCGGCAAGCTTGATGTCGCTGAATGGGAAATCATGAAGCAGCATCCCGATGTAGGTGCATCGATACTGGAAGGTTCACAAAGACCGATACTCAAAGCCGCCGCCATTATCGCCCACCAGCATCATGAAAAATATGATGGCAGTGGTTATCCACAGGGCCTGAGCGGAGAAAACATCCACGTCTACGCCCGCATCGTCGCCGTCGCCGACGTGTTCGACGCCCTCATGCACGCCCGTTGCTACAAACCCGCCTGGGAACTCGACGCCGTCCTCACCCACCTGCAAAGCATCAGCGGCAGCCACCTTGATCCGCGTTATGTGGATTTGATGATTGCCAATGTGGATGAGGCGCTGATGGTGAATGCGAGGTTTCCGGATTGAGATTTTAGCAGGTGTTTCTCAACATATCGTCGACCTTGTTTTAAGTCATATTATTCGTTACCTATACACGTCATTTGAGATTGCAGGCCGGGGGTAGCCCGGCGGCTACTCACTTTTCTTGTCTCGCCAAGAAAAGTAAGCCAAAGAAGGCGACCCAGGCGTAGCCGCCCCTACGGGGTACCCGTTTGTTTGTACAAAAAATGGGAAATGCCCGAAACTCGCTTCCCTTGCAGGGCGCACAATCGCTTGCAAGCGATTGCCGTTACGCAGGCGAAGTGCATGCACTTCGAAACCCCTGCTACACCTCAGACACGGGCATTTCTAATCCATTTTCTGTACTGCACAAACGGCGGCTACACATGGGAACTGCCAAAGTCAAAAACAACAACAGCAACGGCAAACCCAAAGTCAAAAGCAACACCACATCTCGTTGATCAACCACGTTTAATGCAATATGAATCCCGGTTGCATTGACGTTGCTTTTGACTTTGGGGGTTGTTGTTGATCTTTGCAGTTCCGATGTGTCGATGCCTTTGCTGCAAGGCAGAAAATGGAAATAGAAAGACCGATGTTTGAGCGCAGCGAGTTTTCGGGCTTTCCCATTTTTTGACTTGCAGCAAAGGGGACCCCCTTTAGGGGGCAGCGACGCCTCGGTCGCCTTTTTGGCATCCCTTTTTGGCGAAGCAAAAAGGGATGTAGCTGCCGGTCTACCACCGGCCGGCAATCTCAATTTACGTGTACAGGTATTTGAAAATCAAGCACGTAACACGATACGAATCTGAAATTAATATCTCTGACAGCATACCAAGAACGCCCCTGGATTTCAGCCAAAAACACGCTGGAGCGCCAGCCCAGTGGAATGACGTTGTTAAGTATACGAGTTTAATAACCCACCTATCACCAGCCTGCTATCTCAAATCATGTCCAAAAGCATATTGAGAAGGGTGACAAACTATCCCTCCTTCACTGGCAAACTCCTCCTCTGCGGAAACCGCAACTGATACCGCAACCCTTCCCCCAGTACACTGGTCGCCCTGACCGTGCCATGCAAAGCCCCAGTCACCAGGTTATACACAATATGCGCCCCCAGCCCGCTGCCACCCTGGCCACGCTTGGTCGTAAAAAATGGCTCAAACAATTTTTTCAGGGCAGCTTCATCCATGCCTATGCCATCATCGGCAAATTCCAGCTCCACCTGATCCTGCACAACTTGCACGCGGATAGTCACTAAGCCCTGCTCACGTCCGTCAAAGCCATGATGGATAGCATTCATCAGCATATTGGTGATGATCTGCGATAGCGCACCGGGGTAATTCCTGACCAGCACGCCCTTGCCACATTCCAGCTTGACGCTGATGTTTTTATTCTTGATCTTGGGATGCAAAGACAGCAGGATTTCTTCGAGATAAGTACGCAGGTCAAATTCGCGCATGCTTTCTGAAGACTGGTCTACCGCCACCTGCTTGAAGCTGCGTATCAGGGTAGCGCTGCGCTGGCAGTTGCTTGTCATGATGCGCAGGGACTGGTCCATGATATCGAAAAATTGCTGCAAGCCATCCTTGCTCAGATGACCTGCCTCAAAGTCCTTGCGTATCAAGGCCAGCTCTTCGACCATATGGCTCGTGGCTGTCACGCATATGCCTACCGGGGTATTGATTTCGTGTGCAACGCCTGCCACCAGGCGTCCCAGCGAAGCCAGTTTTTCCTGGCTGATGAGTTCAGCCTGTGCAGTTTGCAGGGCCGCCAGGGTATGGTTCAGGGTTTCGTTTTGTTGTGCCAGCCTGGCATAGGCCTCGCGTATGTCACTGTCGGCCTTGATACGCGCCAGGGCAGAGGCAACATGGTTGGCAACGAAGGCCAGCAGGTCAAGATCGGCCTCGGTATAGATGATGTCGGCCTTGTAGCTCTGGACGATGATAACGCCAAGTATGCAATCATCGGCAAGCATGGGTGCCCCCATCCAGCTGACCAGGTCGCTGCTGCCCAGTACCTGTATGTCACCATCACTGACCAGCTGTTGCAAACGCTGCTGGTCTATCAGTTGCGCACGGCGCTGATGAACCACATAGGAAGTCATGCCTGCCCCCATGGGGAAACGCTGGCCCTTCAGGTCGGCGTCTTTTTCATCCCGCATATACTGTATGCTGAATTCATCTTCTTCAGGCAGGTACAGGGCCACCATGAAATTTGGCACCTGCAATAGCTGGCTGACGATGTCATGCAGACGCGAGAATTTCAGCTCGGTTTCAGTGACGGTGATGGATAGCTCGGCGATTTCATACAAGACTCTTTGCAGGGTTTCGGCACGGCGTCTTTCCTGCACTTCATGTTCCAGCAGAGCAGTCCTGTCGGCCACGGCCTGTTCCAGGCGGTCCAGACTTTGCACGGCCTGCAAGGAGGTGGAAATATGATTGGCGATGAGGGCAAACAAGGCCTGGTCTTCTTCGCTATAGGTATGCGATACCTCATAGCTTTGTATGACCATCGCTCCCAGCGGCTGCTTTTGCTGATCCAGCAGCGGGTAGCCCATCCAGTGCTCAGCGCGGGCGCCTGTGCCCCAGGCTTCGCCACCGGCAGCGATGACGGCGTTTTCTCTGGCGGCATCTTCTTCCGCCGTCATCAGCAAGGGCTTGCGATTCAGTATGATCCAGGCTGTAGGCGACTGGTCGGGCGAGGCCAGCACAAACCAGGCAGCCGGATCCACGGGCGCGTCAATTTCATCAACCCGGTAGGCATAGCGTACGGCGTGCTGCTGTTTATCGTAGAGGGCGACATAGAAATTGGCCGCATACATGATGCGGCCCAATGCCTGATGCACTGCTTGCAGGAATCCTGTGACATCGCGGGAAGAAACAGAAATCTGGCTGATTTCCAGCACCATGGATTGAACGGCTTCAAGGCGTTCCAGGCGCGCTTCCATGACCAACTCCCCAGGGAGATATCGACAGCAGGTTTATTTAATAGGCAGACAGCTGGTATTCTTGACTTCTTCCATCACTGCATAGGTATGCGTTTCGCGCACGCCATTCAATTGCAGCAGCGATTTACCGAGGAAATCGCGATAGGCATTCATGTCTTTGACACGCGCCTTGACGAGGTAGTCAAAACCACCCGCCACCATATGGCATTCCAGCACTTCAGGGATGGCTTGTACGCCACGCCGGAAAGCGTCGAACACGTCTGGGGTCGTGCGGTCGAGCACAACTTCAATGAACACCAGCAAAGCCACATCTAAAAGATGAGGATTAAGCTGGGCTGTGTATCCTAGTATGTAGCCGGATTCTTGCAGCTTGCGCACGCGTTCCAGGCAGGCAGCAGGGGAGAGATTTACCCTGGTTGCCAGCTCTACATTACTGATACGGCCATCGTTTTGCAATTCGGCCAGAATTCTTTTACTGATTTTGTCGAGCATAAGAAGTCAAAAATCGTCAGTGTAGTGGTTAATAATATTCGGCATAATTTTCTCACAAAATAGAAAATTTCGATATATGTTCTGATTTCCAGAATTAATCCTCGAAGAGCATCTATACAATGAAATCATATTTGTTTTGATTATTTTTATATGATTGCGATCACCGTGCCAACCAATAACTCGCCTTTTTCTGCCCTGCAGGCAGAGCTGCTCGCCCCTGCCAGCCCTCTCAGGACTGCAATTACAGAAGCATACCGCCGATCAGAGCCAGATGCTGTGCAATGGCTCTTGGGAAATATCAATCCGCAGGAAGATCAGCAAAAGAGTGTTGCAGAACTGGCACACCGTCTGGTCAGCAATGTACGCCAGCAACGCACCCGCGCTTCTGGTGTTGATGCCCTGATGCATGAATTCTCCTTGTCTTCAGAAGAAGGCGTAGCCTTGATGTGCCTGGCCGAAGCCCTGCTGCGCATCCCCGACCATCAAACTGCCGACCGCCTGATTGCCGACAAGATCAGCAAGGGTGACTGGCGCAAGCATCTGGGTGAATCACCTTCGTTGTTCGTCAATGCTGCCACCTGGGGCTTGCTGGTGACGGGCAAGCTGGTCAGCACAAATAGCGAACAAGGCCTGGGTTCTGCCCTGACACGTTTGATCGCCAAGGGCGGTGAGCCACTGATACGCAAGGGCGTTGACATGGCCATGCGCATGCTGGGCAACCAGTTCGTCACTGGACAAACCATAGAAGAAGCACTGAAAAACAGTCAGGATAATGAAAAGCGCGGCTATCGCTATTCATATGACATGCTGGGTGAAGCGGCACTGACTGCCAAGGATGCAGCCTTCTATTACAAGGCCTATGAAACTGCCATCCATGCGATAGGCAAGGCATCGAATGGCCGCGGTATCAAGAATGGCCCTGGTATTTCCGTCAAACTGTCTGCCCTGCACCCGCGTTATTCACGCGCCCAGCGTGAACGCACGATGAATGAATTGCTGCCCCTGCTGAAAAAATTGCTGGTGCTGGCGAAACAATACAACATCGGTTTGAACATTGATGCAGAAGAAACCGACAGGCTGGAATTGTCGCTGGACCTGATGGAAGCACTGGCTTTTGATGCTGACCTCAAAGGTTTTGAAGGTATAGGTTTCGTGGTGCAAGGCTATCAAAAACGTTGCCCGTTTGTGATCGATTACCTGGTTGACCTGGCACGCCGCAGTGGTAGCAAGTTCATGATACGCCTGGTCAAGGGCGCTTACTGGGATGCAGAAATCAAGCGTTCGCAAGTCGATGGCATGAGTGGCTTCCCGGTCTACACCCGCAAGGTCTACACCGATTTGTCTTACCTGACTTGCGCACAAAAACTGCTGGCCGCGACGGACGTGATTTATCCACAGTTTGCCACGCATAACGCCCTGACCCTGTCCACGATTTATACCTGGGCACAAAAAGCCGGTATCACTGATTATGAATTCCAGTGCCTGCATGGCATGGGTGAGACCTTGTACGACCAGGTGGTTGGTAAAGACAAGCTGGACAAACCTTGCCGCATCTACGCCCCGGTAGGCTCACACCAGACCTTGCTGGCTTACCTGGTACGCCGCCTGCTGGAAAATGGTGCTAACTCATCCTTCGTCAACCAGATCGTTGATGAAAGCGTGTCTATAGAATCCATGCTGGCTGATCCTATTGCAGTCTCGCGTGAACTGGGTGGCGCACCACATGCAGCCATAGCCTTGCCCAAGGATTTGTTTGGCAAGGAAAGAAAAAATTCTGCTGGACTGGATTTTTCAAATGAGCTGGAACTGCAAAAAATCAGTGCCCATTTTGCCGAAAGCAGCCAGCAAAGTCTGACAGCCACGCCTATCCTGCATGGCCAGGTATCTGCAACGCAAGCCCGTCCTGTGAATAACCCGGCAAATCAGCTTGATATCGTTGGTGAAGTGATAGAAGCCGATGCCCAGGATGTGCAAACTGCCCTGCATGCGGCAGAACAATATGCCATGGACTGGCAAACTACAGCACCGGTAGAACGTGCTGCAGCCTTGAAAAAAGCGGCTGATCTGCTGGAGGCGCAAACCCTGGATTTCATGGCGCTGGCAATACGTGAAGCCGGCAAATCACTGCCAAATGCCTTGGCAGAAGTGCGTGAAGCAGTAGATTTTTTGCGCTATTACGCCGCCCAGGTAGAGAGCCAGGCAAATACCCAGGCGCTGGGCCCTGTCGTCTGTATCAGCCCATGGAATTTCCCTCTGGCCATCTTCATAGGTGAAGTCAGTGCAGCGCTGGCCGCAGGTAATGTGGTGCTGGCCAAACCGGCAGAGCAAACCCCGCTGATCGCTTATCGCGCCATACAACTGATGCATGAAGCAGGTGTGCCACGTGGTGCCCTGCAATTCTTGCCCGGCACGGGTGAAGTCGTTGGTGCTCAGCTGGTAGCTGATCACCGCGTCAAGGGTGTGATCTTTACTGGCTCGACTGAAGTTGCACAAATCATCAACCGCACACTGGCAAAACGTGCGGTGGCGGAAGGCATCGATATCCCGCTGATTGCTGAAACCGGCGGCCAGAATGCCATGATCGTTGACAGCAGTGCATTGCCTGAACAAGTCGTCAATGATGTGATGTCCTCAGCTTTTGACAGTGCAGGCCAGCGTTGCTCAGCGTTGCGCGTACTGTGTCTGCAAGAAGATATCGCCGACAAGACCATAGAAATGCTGCACGGTGCCATGCAGGAATTGCGCATAGGCCAGCCAGACCGCCTGGCCATCGATATCGGCCCCGTCATCGATGCTGAAGCACAAAACAATTTGATGAATCATATCAATGGCATGCGCAACAAGGCCAAGTCCTTCTATACGCTGGACCTGGCAGCCACTTGCCGTGCCGGTACTTTTGTTGCGCCTACTGTCATGGAAATTGCCAACCTGGCCGACCTGAAAAAAGAAGTCTTCGGCCCGGTACTGCATGTCTTGCGCTACAAGCGCAGCGACTTGCCTGCATTGATAGACCAGATCAATGGCACCGGTTTTGGCCTGACGCTGGGCATCCATACCCGCATTGATGAAACCATCGATTTCATCATCTCGCGCGCTCACGTCGGCAATATCTATGTGAACCGCAATATCGTCGGTGCGGTAGTGGGTGTGCAGCCCTTTGGCGGTGAAGGCAAATCCGGTACCGGCCCAAAAGCTGGCGGCCCGCTGTACCTGAAACGCCTGCAACGCACGCCTGTCACCGGCCTGGGTGGACATACTGTGTATGAACGCCAGTCACCACCAGCGCTGGAAGCCTTGCTGGTCTGGGCACAAAAACAGGGTCATCAAAAAATTGCCGAGCTGGGTGAACACTATGCCCATAACAGCCCTTATAAAGTGACCCAGGTCTTGCCCGGCCCGACAGGCGAACGCAATACCCTGTCATTTGCGCCACGTGGCCGTATCTTCTGCGCCGCGACTACGGTCAACTGTCTCGTCAATCAACTGGCGGCAACGCTGGCCACCGGCAACCTGCCAGTTTTGCCTGCACAAACCATGGCTATCCTGCCTGCCGGTTTGCCAGCCGAGGTCAGCAAGCTGCTGATTGCCGCGGAAGCTGAAGACTGCGGTGCCCAGCTGGCCCTGGTGGAAGGTGGTTTGCTGTCGCATTACAAACTCTTGTTTGCCGGTATGGATGAAGCCATCGTCTCTGTCGTCGAAACCCATGACCATGCAGAAATACCTTTGTGGCGTTTGATGGCTGAACGTGCGCTGTGTGTGAATACCACGGCTGCGGGTGGCAATGCCAGCTTGATGACACTGGCTAACTAAAACTCATTATCTTTAAGCTGCACCAGAATCAGCTCCTCCGGAAACGGAGGGGCTTTTTTTTTGTTAGTCCGCAGCTAGCAGATTTGATGTGCGCATATCCTCATTTCACACCCTTATTTTCTCAATCTGGCGCGTCACCCCACAGCTTCGTCATTGCTGTGGATATGCTGGCATTTTTTGCATGCCATGGATTTCATCAAGGGAGAAAAATGCGTTTTCTGCTTATATTATTTCTGCTCGCCACCAGCTTCAACGACAGTTGTTTTGCTGCCGTGATTTCAGGACAAGACGGTAACAAATACCAGCCAGAGTTTTCTCTTTGTAGCGATGCCGGGAATGATGCACATTTGAAAGGCAGCATGTGTGCACGCGTGAATATGCCACTGTCACAAGGCAAGCCTGTTACTGAACAGCCAGATATGGTGATCAGCCTGTTTGTCCGCAAGTTTCCAGCAACAGGCCTAGCAAAAGGCCAGCTATGGCTGATAGCCGGTGGCCCTGGAGAATCAGGTGCTTCACTTTATTCTTTTGTTGAGCGCTTTCGTGACAGCTTTCCCGGCTTCGATTTGCTGGTACCCGATCATCGTGGGACGGGTTTTTCCAGCCGTCTGTGTCCGCAGGAAGAAGCCGTGGACAGCCCCGGCGGCACGACACTGGTGGCGCAGGAATGGCAAAGCTGCTTCAGCTATCTTCAGCAACATCCTGACTATGCGCGCCAGTTCAGCCTGACAAATGCAGCACATGATTTGCGGCATTTAATCCTGCAAAACCAGGATGGCAAACCCGTTTATGTATACGCAGTATCGTATGGCACGCAATTAATACTGCGCGCTCTGCAGATCGCCGAATTGCCGCTGGATGGTCTTATCCTTGATTCTCTTGTGCCCTTGCAGACAGCAGGTAAATGGGATCTTAGCCAGCGTTCTTTTGTGCTTGATGATATAGGCCGCAAAGTGCTGGCTGGTCCTGCCGAAACCTCCTATAAAAATCTGCTGGCCAGGCTGGCAGCAAATCCTGCGCTGGCAAAAGATATCCCCGGAGGGGAAGTCAGGCAGTTTTTTGGCCGATTGCTGGATGTACCTGCAGCACGCCAGCATTTGCCAGCCTTGATCAGAGAGATGGAACAAGGCAAGCAGACAGGCGAATTACAAAAAGTGCTGGGCATACTGGGTAAAAGCTATGCTGAATTTGGTACTTATCCACAGTTGCCGCCATCGATACCACTGGTGAGCATCATCAGCCAGTCAGAAAACAATTTGCGCCCGGGCTTGACGCATGAGGTCATACAGCAGGAGAACGCCAGCCTGTTGTTTACCAGCCCCTTGCCAGGCTTGCTCGTCAATACCGGTTTACCCGCCTATGAGCCAGACCAGTACTTTGGAAAACTGCCCGCGAACTTGCCACCCAGCCTGGTACTGCAAGGCACATGGGATCCGAAAACTCATTATGAAGGCGCAGTAGAGCATATCGCCAGCCTGGAAAAAACCGGCAAGCTAACCGGCAAGCTGACACTCGTCACTGTAAAAGAAGCCCCGCATTTCATACTATGGACAGCACCTGGCTGTTTCGCAAAAGCCAGCCGTGCATTTCTTGCAGGCCAGGTGCTCATGAAGGAATGCCTGGAAAAATAAGGTCGGGTTAAAATACTTGCAAGAGCACCTGCCATTTCATTTTTTGCTTGTGCTTATTTTTACTATCCTTTTTCATTGCCCTTTTTCACCACCCTTTTTCACGCTCATGAGCAAACGCCAGAATCTCAGTATTTCTTCAAGAAAGCAGCCTCAGCAAAGCCGTTCTGCAGAACTGGTGGCCATCATACTGGAAGCTGCATTGCAGGTTTTGCAAAGGGAAGGCGCGCAAAAATTTACTACGGCGCGGGTGGCAGAAAGAGCAGGTGTCAGCGTAGGATCTGTGTATCAGTATTTCCCTAACAAGGCAGCCATCCTGTTCCGCCTGCAGAGCGATGAATGGCGGCAGACGGGCGGAATGTTGCGCGAGATACTGCAGGATGCGCAGCAGGCACCGCTGGAACGTCTGCGCACCCTCGTCCATGCCTTCATCCGTTCAGAATGTGAAGAGGCGCAAATCCGTAGTGCCCTGACAGATATTGCTCCGCTATATAACGATGACCCGCAGGCACAGGAGGCATGGCTATACTGGGACCACACCGTCAAGGTATTCATTGCAGAATTGCTGCCTGCAGCCTCGGCAGCAAGCCGTTCCATCGTCGAAGAACTGCTCTCCACTACACTCAGCAATGCCGGTGAACATGTCTCGGCAAGTACTTATCCTGCGACCAGGATAGATGATTATGCGAATGCCATGGCGGATATGTTTTGTGCTTATCTGAGCAGCCTGAAAAACAGAAATGAACAGGCTTGATGACCAGCCTGTTCTAGACTTTATGCAGCAGGAGAGGTTTTACCCAGCAAACGCATGGCCACCAGTATGGATAAACCTACGGCCACGCCACCGGCAAGAAATACCGTATCCACACTCCAGCGCCCGGCGATAACACCTGCCAGCGGGCTGGCAATACCCAGTGAGATATCCAGGAAAGCTACGTATGCCCCCATGGCTACGCTGCGACTTTGCGGTGGTGCACGTCTGGCGGCTTCGACGCCAAAACCAGGGAAGGCCAGCGAATAGCCAAAACCTGTGAAGGCGATGCCGAGATAAGTCATCGTTGTAGTATCCGCCCACCAGATCAGCAGCAGTCCGGCAGCTTCTATGATGACGCTGACAAGCGCCACCCTGGCACCACCCAGCTTGTCTGGCAAATGTCCAAAGAAAATGCGCGCAGCGATGAAAGCCAAACCAAAGGAAGTAAATGCCATGGAAGAATTACCCCAGCCCCTGGCGGCAAACAATAAGGCAACGAATGCCGTAATCACGCCAAAACCTATGCTGGCCAGTGCCAGACCCATGCCAGGCGCCACAACCATGCCCAGTACTTTATAAAAAGGCATGCGGGTACTTCCCATGGGTGGAATTGCAGTGATAGTCAAAGCGATCAGCAATGCCAGGAATGGTATGCATATGGTGCTGGCTGCAATACCGGCAAAGCCCCATTGCGTATTCAGGGCAACACCTGCTGGTGCACCCAGCGCCATTGCGCCGTAAAGGGCGATGCCAACCCAGGCCATGACCTTGCCCGCATTTTGCGGCCCCACCAGCCCTATGCCCCAGCCCAGTGCCCCTGTGACGACCAGGCTTTCACCTATGGCCAGCAAGACACGTCCGCTCAGCAATATCCAGACTGACGTGACTGGTACAGAAACAAAAGGCAGCGAGGCAAGATAAGCCAGGCCTGAGCTTGCGATGATGAGCAGGCCAGCCACTACTGCCCGTTTGGCACCACGGCTGTCCGCAAAATTACCAGCCCATGCGCGTGACAACAGGGCAACAGCAAACTGTGCACCGATGACCGTACCGACGACGAGGGTACTCATGCCGAGGTTGTCATGCAGGTAAAGAGGCAGCACCGGCAACTGCATGCCCATGGTCAGGAAACCGATGAAAACCGCCAGAGTAAGTGGCAGCAGCTTAAGAATAACATTAACGGCCTTTGCTGGATTTGCCGCATTTGCAGCCTGCAATGACGCTGAAGATTGAGAAGATAAAGACACAGATAGACTCCAGACATAAAAAATAATTGATGCTGGATATGATAAAAGTCTTCATTGACATCGAATAGTCGCGTAATAGCGGCTATATAAGACAGGCCGCAAAGCTATACAGGACGGGGCTTTGCTGGAATTTCTTTATTATTTTTCTGAATGGGCACGCAAAATATTCGCGTTTCAACTGAAGTTTGCGAATGTTAAGGCGTGCAAAAACCTGAAGACAATAATAAGCTGTGGATAAGTTTCTTTATTTTGATTAATGCTCTAAAGCCTGAGCTGATCGCTCAGGCTTTTTGTTTTGACTGCAGTGCTTCGATAGCATCACATAAAGAATCTGCATAGCCAGTTTTCTTGAATTTCCCGGCAACTTGCGTGCAGTTGTTTTTTATAACTTCTGAAGCCAGCAGTTGTTGCAGACTGCGCGTGAGTCTGCCGCCAGTCAGGCGCGACATGCGTATGAAATCACCTGTACCCAATTTTTTAATGCGTGCAGCATTATCAAACTGGTCAAATGCCAGCGGCGTTATCAGTTGTGGTGTGCCTGCCCTCAATGCTTCTGCTGTCGTACCTATGCCACCGTGGTGAACAAGTACAGATGCGCGCGGCAAAATACTGCGCAGGGGTAAATAACTTTGCCAGAGTATGTTGGCAGGTAAAGCTGCAGCGATCTGTTCACGATGGCTGGTAAGGAATATCGCCCGCAAACCCAGTTTTTGCACGGCCTGTTGCGCGCATAGAAAATAATGACCGGCCTGAATATTTCCTGATCCTGGCGTAAAAATCACTGGTGCAGGGCCCGCAGCAAGAAATTCTTCCAGCTCTGTGGATAAGTCTGTAATTGTGCTGCTGTCATAGAGCTGGAATTCGCCCATGGCCAAAGGAGCTGGCCAGTCTGGCTGGGCTGGTGCAAACCAGTCAGGGAAAAAACTGATACTTAAATCTGGGACGGCATACATATGCGCTGCCAGGCTGCTGATAGTCGATAAATTCCTGGCCTGCCTGGCTTGATTGATGATGGGTACGGCAACTGGATCAATAAAATTCTTGTCTGCATAAGTCCATAGCCATCTGCGCATCCAAACTGGCAGCCATTGCGGTATGAATAAATCCCCCATCACCAGGGGGTTATGCACAGTTCGTAAATTAGAGGGCGCGAGATAAGCAGCGACGATGGGGATATCAGTCCTGAAACTACGCACAATATCTGCTGC
This sequence comes from Undibacterium pigrum, assembly GCF_003201815.1. GTDB lineage: Bacteria > Pseudomonadota > Gammaproteobacteria > Burkholderiales > Burkholderiaceae_D > Undibacterium > Undibacterium pigrum. The sequence continues at coordinate 136,531 of NZ_QJKB01000002.1, read as the reverse complement.
AGGCAAACCCAGTGGATGGGCGACCAGGATGTAATCCTGTTCAACAGGTAAAGAAGCAATATAGCCTGGCATTTCAGTAAGCACTGACTTACTTGATTCAAGCACGACGCCCATGCCCTTGCGTATATCCCACATATCTGGATGGCTTAAGGCCGCATCATAGTCAGCCTGGGTCCCCAATATCTTGTAGGTAATACCTGCTTTTTGTGCATGAATGGCATGAACCGGAGCCAGCAGCATGGTGGTTTCATGTCCGCGCTTTTGCATTTCAACTGCCAGGCTGAGGAAAGGGAATATATCTCCCAGTGTACCCATGCCAAGAAAAATGTAATGCCTGGCTTTGGTCATGATGCTTTATTTGCTTGCAAAGGCAATTTCGTCAAAATTTTTCCATAGTTGCTGATTTTGCTCATTTTGCTGATAGGGAGAGCCAGATGGCGCTATCTGAAGCCGCGTTTGCTTTGCAAGATTATTTTTTTTGCGCCAGTTCGCGTAGTTCTTCACCCATTTTTTTTGCTGCTTCAAACATTTTTTCCATCATGGGTGTCATTACTTTTTGCATGGCATTCATACTTTCTTGCATGACAACAGGCATTTTGCTGACAAAAGACCTGCCAGCCGGAGATCTGTAGAAAGCGCTGATGCCATCAACGTCTTCCTGGCTCAGGGAATTGCTATAAACCTCAACGAGAATAGGCTCGAGTTTTTCCCAGGTAACTTCTGATCTGTGGATATCCATGACTTTATCCCGGAATTTATCCATGATTTTTTGCTGCTCTGCATTAACAGGCTGGTCCTTCATGGCTGTTTTCATCATGTCTTTCATGACGCGTTCCATTTGGACTTCTGTACTTTTCAGCATTTGCTGACTATTCGTCAACACCAGCAATTCTTTAACCGAGGCTGCCGTAGGTTTTTCTGCATGTGCAGAACCACATGCCAGCAAGGTCGCAAACAGCAAAGTTGACCATAGCTTCATCGGTATTTCCTCTCAGGTTTTGTACGAGTTACGGATTCTACGACAGTTTTTTGCTTTTGTTTTTTTGCATTTTTTGAGCTGTGGATACCTTTAGATTGAATAAGTTTATATATAAATAGTAGTAGTTGTTAACGCAGGCATGTCGCTGTGGATAAGTCAGTAAACATCCACAGGATCAAGCATTTAGGCCAATGATAAGGCGGTGATAAAAGTCTGTATATCCACAGGACAAAATCTGAACAGTAAACGCTGTCGTGAGTAATTTTTGAGTTACGCACAATAGATACAGTGGATATCAGCAGACTTATCCACAAAGATTTTTTAAAAAATGTTGTTTTTCACTGAAAAATCCCAGGAAAACACCTGTTTTCAGCTTTGCAGATAAAAATTTTTAGGAAAAGACGGAAAGAATTGGCTTTTAAGGCTGGCAAACCAGAGTCTGCTGCTTTTTAACCTGAGGCCATCTTTAAAAATTCAAAATGGCTTGCATCAAAAAAAAGCATTCTTGTGTTGATGGATGAGCTTCATTTTTTTAAGACAAAGTTTGCAAGAGATTTTTTAAGCTGAGTGATCTTAAAAAATTCAACGGCGCTTGCAATAAAAAAACCGAGCGTCTGTTTTGATGGATGGATTTTTTTTGGGAAAGTTCGTTTGTAACACGTGCTTCTTTTTTTGAAGTTTGGATATTTTTCAAAATTTTTTTATTTCGATCAAAACCAGGTCTTTCAGGAAATTTTCCAGCATTTTCCGAAAAGGGTTTAATTAAATAATTAGTTTATATATACATAGTAATAGTAGTTAACGTCGCGATTTTTTGTGGATAAGTCTTAATTTATCCACAAAAACAAATACTTAGTTCATGTATAGATGTGCTGATAAGTCCTGTATGAAAAAAGGACGGTTTTGGGATAAAAAATCTTCTTCCACAGCTTTGCATGGTTTTGCACAGTTCATCCTGTGGATATGCATAGGCTTATCCACAGAGAATTGTATGGTTATTGTGCTATGAGAATTTACATACTGCCAGTTTAAATGCCGTCAGCTTTTTTCAATAAGGCTGGTGCAAAAGTGGACAGTAAACGGCCAAATATCCTGGCGCTTTGTACTGCAGTTGTGGATAAGTGACGATTATAGATAGCGGTATATTCCAGGTGAGGAGTACCACCGCGGGCGCGTTTGAACTGGCTGGCACCTGAGCTGTAATGCAGTTTCAGCTTCTTTTCTCTGGCTGTCTTGAGTAATAAAGCCATCAAACGTCTGTATAAACCCAGTTCTTTGGGCAGGCTGGTGTCATAACCTATCAGAGGTGTGGTCAGCCAGCCATTTTCATGATGGGTATACATGCCTATGACACCTACCAGACGGCCTTGCCAGCGCAGGGCATGCATTTCCAGGAACTGGGTTTCCAGGCAAAGTTCAAAGAAAGCGGCACTGAAATCGGGATTGAGATATGAGTGTTTATCGATAAACAACTGGCGGTAGAGTTCTTGTAATACCGCAATATCCTGCATTTGCAATGCTTCGTGGGTCAGTACTTCGACTTCTGTATTGTCCAGCAGGCGGGCATCCTGCCTGACGTGATTGTGTTTCCAGGCGCTGGCTTGCTGTGGATCGCAGAGATAAATCATGCGGCTGGGAAATAATTGCCAGCCTGTGCTGAGCAGGCTTTCTGTCAGTTCAGGGTTCACCTGTGGACAAATATTGCGCATCATTAAGGGATGCTGTGGATAAGTGCTCTGCAGTTTATCGGTGGCAGTGCTGATCTCATTTGCAGACCAGTCAGTATAAAGATTGGTCGATACCAGATGGTTGGCGACGATGGCAGCCTGGTCCAGTTTGCTGGCTTTGAGCAGGGCCGAAAGTGGGCCGAGTATGGCGCAACTGCCTAGCTTGATGGCTTGCGCCCATGCAGGACTTACTTGACGCAGTATTTCCTGGCGTGGATAGCGCAACCAGGTAGAACGCGGGCTGGCAACATAGCTTTCCTGCCATTTGCTTTGATGCTCCAATAGGCTCACTGGCTGGCTTTGCCCGGCGATTTCTATGGCATTCACAGTGCAAGTGGCATTGTTAAGCCAGTGCTGGCCACCACGCGAACGCGCAGTCAACAGCCACAGGGCGTCTGCCACCACACGAGGCGGTAAAGAAGTATGCAATTTGGTACTTACATCTTGGTGTACAGGTGCATGCCGCCATAGATGGCTGAGCGGTCAGTGGCATACAGGCTGCGGTTATGGGCAGTATCGGTATGCCAGGTCGCCAGTATCTCTGGTGCCAGTTTGGCTTCCAGCGGTGAGCTGCTGCCACCTGTACGGAAAACCACCTTGGCCCCTGGCGCTGCGGTGCGGTTCACTTCTTGCCAGAGTTTGGTCAATTGCTGTTGGTCCATCCAGTCCTGGGCATCGAGGAAGAGATAGGCATCCATCGAAGCCCGTGGTTGTCCCTGCAAAAAATCAGTCAGGGTTTGATGGTGGGGATGCAACCTGTCTATATTGCGGCGCAGGGTGTGAAAATGTTCTTGCTGCAAATACATGGGCAAGGCAGCCTGTTTTTTGGTGTCATAGCGACGGCCAAATGCCTGTTGCGCATAACAGTTTTCTTCCAGCGGAAAATCACAGGCCAGGTGACGCATTCTCTCCTTGAACAAGAGATGCAAGCCATCTTTGGCTTCGTGTTTCAATTCTGCGAATTGTGAGGGTGGTATGCCCAGGCTATACAGGGCCAGCGGCTGGCTGGCAATGAGGCGGAACAAACGAGTTTCAAAGACTGGGGCGACATATTGCTCAAATAATTGCGCCTGTTCCTGCAGATTTTTTGCCTGCAGGAGTTTGCTCATGTCTCCACCCATCATGCGGACAAAGAAATGCGCAAAGCTGATGAAGTTACCTAGCAAGCCATGTTGATAAGCCTGGTTGGTAAAATAATGGTAACGCGGCTTGCCAGACAAAGAGCGACTTTCCCAGAAGTTGCTGGCATCGTCTGATAACTGCATGCGTATATGACGTTTATAGCGTTTCAGATTATCAGGCTTGTCGGCATTGCCCAGAAAAGCCAGTACCGCATCGTAATCAGGCAAATGTTTGATAGCGGTTTGCTTGATATTGAGCATGGCGAGGTGGGCAGCATTCAAATCCACGGCATGGACAGCAGCTGGCTCAGCAGACAGATAAGCGAGGGCATTGCAGCCACCGGAAGAAATGGTCAGGATATTTGCGCCTGGTTTGAGTTGCAAAGCATCCAGGTCAGCTTGTGGATCTTCCCAGATCTGGGCATACACAAGGCGACTGAACCAGTGGGCAAACAATTTGTCTGCCAGACCCTTGCGGCCAGACGTGGTGGAATTGAAAACGGCGCTGTCTATCAGGGCTTTGCTGGACATGCTGGTCTCCGCTTATGTGTTGTAGGTTAAGGGAGACTTTAGGACGCTGAGGTGACAGCTTGGTGACAGTTTGATGAAGATTATATGAAAAACAAATAAGGACTTATAAAAACTCGCCCCAGCTGCGTTGCAGCTCCGGTAGTTTGAAAATTAGGTACTAAAGTACTGTCTTCGTCGCTACGGTGTAGGCGGGGTTTCGGACAATATGTTGTCCGCCGCCGAAACGAAGCATCCTTGCAAGGATGCTTTCCTCAGCAAGGCCTTGCTGGGACGAGTTTGTATGAGTCCCCTTTTGTAGTCTTTTTTCTTATTTAAATTCAGAGTTCAATTAACGTGCGTGCTCTGTGGATAAGCGGCGGCGTCTGGCTCTGATGAACATGAGTAACTGATAAGCAAAATACAGCGATGCCAGTACCGGCATAGAGGCTACCAGTATCCACAAGCCACCTGCCAGGGGCACTGGCCCTGACCAGACTTGTATGGCAACTTCTGGCTTATTGCTTTTTTCAATGGCAGCCTGCTTGGGAGTGTCAATTTGCACGCCAGCATTTTGTTTGGGCAAGTCTTGTGGAGCAACCACAAATACCGCCTGCGAACCCTGGGCCGGAGTGGCTGCGGCACTGCTGCTCGCAGCGGCTAAGACTGAAGACGTTGGCAATACCGTCAGCACATGCAAAGCCAGGATCAGGACATACTTGAGTTTCATTAATGCAATCGGGTGATGTTTCAGGTGAAACGCGAGGTGTCAGCTCAATATAGGCTGACACCTGTGCGCTTATTCAGGCAATTATTTTTTCTCTGCCAGTTGTTTTAAATTACTTAAGCCAGCTTCAAAATCGGGGCCCACCATTTTATCCATAAACGGGGCAAATAGCTTCATCATAAAATTACCTTCACTGTTGCCTTCCATATTCCAGGTCACTTTCGTGCCATTTGGCTCGGCTACCAGAGTGAAATTGCCAGTCGATGGCTTGCCCATGCCTTCAAAATGCAGTTCATATTCCACCAGGCGGTTTGGGCCTGCATGCGTGAGTTTCATGCCGCCATTGCCCTGGCTTGCACTTTTCCAGTCCCATGCTGCACCCGTGCCAAATTCAGGGCCGGAAAATTCCATCTTCATATTTGGATCGCGCTGATTCCAGACTGACCAGTTTTTCCATTCCTTGGGTGTGGCGATAAGGGGGAAAAGTACCGCCGGGGTAGAACGTATCAGCACGCTGCGGCTGACTTTATATTCATTGGGCAAAGAGTAGGCAATTGCCAGTATCAATGCAATTGCGGTAACCAGTATGCCTGCTGACCATTTGATGATTTTCATTTTTATTCTCCTGTCTTATTCAGCTATTTTTATTCAGCTATTTTTTCAGCTATCAATACAATGGATATCCACTGCGAATTATCTTACTTTTCCTATGGCGACTTCCCAGTTTTGCATGAGATTATTTGCTTCGTCACGGCTTAAGGCTGGCGTAAACTCTCTGTCCATTTGCCATAGAGCTGCGCATTCTTGCATATTTTGATAGACACCAACACCCAGGCCAGCCAGATAAGCTGCTCCCAGGGCTGTGGTTTCTGTGACTTTGGGGCGTATCACGGGTATGCCCAGCAAATCTGCCTGGAATTGTAGCAACATATTATTGGCTGCTGCACCACCATCGACACGTAATTCCCGGATAGGGAATACCGCATCCTTTTGCATGGCTTGCAGCAAGGCGGTACTCTGGAAAGCGATGGATTCCAGTGCGGCGCGGGCAATATGCGCTACCGTGCTGCCACGGCTCAGACCCAGGATGGCACCTTTGGCACCAGGTACCCAGTAAGGTGCGCCCAGGCCGGTGAAGGAAGGAACAAAGACCACACCGCCAGAATCCGGCACGCTGGCTGCCAGTTGTTCAACATCGGTGGAATGCTGTATGGCTTTCAAGCCATCCCTTAGCCATTGCACCACCGCACCACCAATGAAGACACTGCCCTCAAGTGCATATTGGGCATGGCTATCAGTCTGGCAGGCAGCCGTGCTGATCAGGCCATTGTGGGAATGCGGGCACTGATCACCGGTATGCATGAGCATGAAGCAACCCGTGCCATAAGTATTTTTAGCCATGCCAGGAGTAAAGCAGGCCTGGCCAAACAGGGCAGCTTGCTGGTCACCGGCTATGCCGGCGATGGGTATGGCAGTACCCAGCAATGTACTTTGGCCAAACTTGTGGCTGGATGGTAAAACTTCGGGCAGCAAGGTTTTCGGAATATCAAACCAGCTCAGTAATTCTTCATCCCACTTGTTATCGTGGATGTTGTACAGCATGGTGCGCGAGGCATTGCTGACATCAGTGACGTGGAGCGCGCCTTCGCTGAGTTGCCAGGCCAGCCAGCTATCGATGGTGCCAAAAGCCAGTTCACCAGCCTGCGCGCGACGGCGTGCATCGGGGATGTTATCGAGCAACCATTTGAGTTTGGTGGCAGAAAAATAGGGGTCGAGTATCAGGCCGGTCTTGGCCTGTATGCGCCCGGCATAGCCTTGCTGGCGCAATTCATCACAATAAGCTTCTGTCCGGCGGTCTTGCCAGACGATGGCATGGTAGAGCGGCTGGCCAGTTTTTCTGTCCCACAATACCGTAGTTTCGCGCTGGTTGGTAATGCCTATGGCGGCGATGTCTTTTGCCTGCAAACTGGCTTTCGCCATGACTTGCTGGCAAGTGGCAAACTGGCTTTGCCAAATTTCCAGGGCATCATGCTCTACCCAGCCCGGCTGGGGGAAAATCTGGCGGAATTCTTGCTGGGCGGTGGCGATCAATTCACCGTGCTCATTGAAGATGATACTGCGCGAACTGGATGTGCCCTGGTCTAGTGCAAGCAGATATGTCATAAAAAAGTCCTGATGCGTGCTGGAAAAAGAGGCAGAGTCAAAAACATTCAGCCTGATACTGACGTCTGGTTACAAATAAAGACTGCAGCGTACTGATAAACAAAGTTGAATTTGTTATAGTAGATTATTAATTAATATTTACTACTATGCAAGAAAGGTGACCTGTGCCAGGATTAATCAATTTTTCTTTGTCTTTACTGGTACTGCTGCTGATGGCTTTTGGCACCATGCGTAAAAGCCGCAGCTTGCTCATACTGGCTTTTTTTGCCATGGTTGCTGCCAGCCTGCTGGGTTGGTATGAATACATCTTCCCGGCTGGCCTGAGTGCCCTGTTTTTTGCAGGGACTCTGGCAACGGTGCTGGCGATCTCGGTGTTCTTTTATGCCATGTATTCCTATGATGCCGCATGGATGGGAACACAGGAAAGCAAAGCCAAAAATCAGCTTTGAACAGGGCGGATGCAGCTTATAAAGTTCGACTAATTCAGTTTAAGTAATGCAGCTCAACTAATGCAGCTCGACTAATTCAGTTTAACTATCGGACATCCAGCAATTCAATATCAAAAATCAGATAAGAGTTGGGCGGTATCATGCCATTGCCAGCTCCTGCCGGACCATAGGCCAGTTCAGGGGGGATGACCAGGGTACGTTTGCCGCCTACCTTCATGCCGGCCACACCTTGTTCCCAACCCTTGATGACACGGCCTGCACCGAGGGAGAACGAGAAGGGCTGCTGGCCTACCGAGCTGTCAAACTTGTTGCCGCGCTCCCTGTAGGCAAAGGGATCATGCAACCAGCCTGTGTAATGCACATAGACAGTATTGCCTACAATGGCTTCCTTGCCAGTACCCACTTTTTCATCGATTTTTGTGAGTCTGCTGATCACTACGCTGTCAGGTGCCTGCGCCTTGGTTTGGGCCAGGGCTGTTGAAGCTGGCAAGATGCTGGTGAACAGGACACTGGCCAGCAGTGCTGTAATGCTTTTGTATTTCATTCGGTTTCCTTATGGGTGGTGCAGATTATTTTTGCTTGGCTGCCTGGATTTTTTTCTCGAAGGCTATATCCAGTTTACTGGCTTTTTTAGGAGCCAGTTTTTGCAGGCTGTTGACGTAGGCAACAAATTCATCGATTTCCATGGCCTCGCTGACGCTGGCAGGTAATTCATCCGGCTGTTCCAGATTGGCCAGGGTCAGGGAAAAACGGCCATCGGCCAGGCTGACCATGGAATAGGGGGCATTATTGCTACGTTCGCGCAGGCGGTTGACGGCATGGGCGGCCTTGGTTGATCTGGCCATTATTTAATCCCGTATTTGCGCATGATTTTTTCCATGGTACCGTCGTTATCCAGTTCTTTATTGATTTTGTTATAGAGCTCTATACGCTGCTTGTCCATGCGGATATTGCACAGCATATTCAGTTCTATGCTTTTCCATTTGATGGCACGCACTATGTCATTGGCATAGCCTTGCTGCTGGGCGATGGCCATGCCATGTGATTCTGAAACTATCCAGTAATCCAGCCTGCTGTTGATCAGCAAACGTGGATTATCCTCATCCTGGTTGGAAAATTCTATCCTGTAACCCTGCTCATGGAGTTGCAAGCCTGTTGCCGCATTTTTATACGAACCTATGGAATAGGGCTTGGCATCTTCAAAATTTTTCAATACCCGGGTATCGGTTTTGCGGCCATATAACACCCAGTTATCGGTGACCAGGGGGCCTACCCATTTATACGAATTTTCACGCTCAGGTGTACGGCGAAAGCCAAATAAACAGGTATTGTCGTCATTCAGCGTGGAGTTGAGGCCGCGTGCCAGCGAGGTACTGCTGATCGTATAGTTGTCCCCCGCACGCCTGAGGATTTCCTGTATCTTTTCTGTCAGTGCGCCCTGGATTTCCCCGCTCCTGACATCGGTATGGGTAAATGGTGCAAATTCCTGTATCAGCAGTTTGATCGTTTCTGCGTGGCTAAGCGCAGGAACGGTGGCCAGACATAACACTAAACTGGATTTCAAGAATTTCACGACTCAGGTTTCCGATAGAGATAATTTGTGGAAATATACCGCTGAATTTCCAATTAGGGCAGTTATTTCTGATGCTGGCGCATGCAGAGTGGTGTTTAAGCCCAGATCGTTTTCAATAAGGCAAAACTTGCCGCAATCATGGCTTCGTTTTGACGCTTTTCCTGGCAGATAAAACTCAGTTCAGTAGTGACGCTGACGGCATCCGCAATCACCAGGCCATGGGCATGGGCTTCGCGTATGGCGATGGAATCACGTATCAGGCTCAGGCCCACACCAGACTTGACCAGATCCAGCATGCTGGGTTCCTGGTCTACCAGGGCAACTTTATTGGGGATGACGCCATGTTCGGCGAAGATTTTGCTTAATAGGCGATGATGTGCCGATTCTGCCGGTGTCCACAACCACGGCAATTTTGCCAGACTGGCCCAGCCCTGGCCTGCCACCCGGTTTTTCCAGCCATTTGGTGCTACCACGCGATAGGTAAATGCTGTCAGCACCAGGCTATGGCAGGGCGTTTTGCCATCATCGGGGGGCTGGCCCAGGTAAAAGCCCACATCCAGGCTGCCAGCCCGCACTTGCTGCAAGACTGATCCCGACATGCCTTGTTGCAATTTTGTGGATAACTGTGGATAAGTCTCGACCAGGCGCTTCAACAATACCCCCAGGCGGGTGAACTCCGGGTCCAGTATCGTCCCTATCGCCAGTTCACCAGAAACCGTACTGTGCAAGGCTTGCGCCGTCTGGCGAAACTCACCCATGCTGGCGATGACTTTTTCTGCCAGGGGTAATAGCCTGGCACCGTCATTGCTCAGGCGCATGCCGCTGGCACTGCGTGTGAATAAAGTCAGTTGCAAGCTCTCTTGCAGGGATTTGATTTGCAGGCTGACTGCGGGCTGGGTTACATGCAGTCGCTCAGCCGCCCGGGTCAGATTGGCTTCCCTGGCGACAGCAACAAAAGCACGCAATTGTGTCAAGTCCATTATTAGCAATCCTTATATTGCTCTTGATAATAACTCATTGGATTTAAAGTGGGTAGTCGATTATTGTGGTGCACATCTTTCCATATGATGGAACTTATCCACAAGGTTTACTTATGACATCCACAATCGCACATTATATGAATGGCCAGGCCTATGCTTCTGCAAGTGGCCGCCAGCAAGATGTATTCAATCCTGCGACTGGCGAAGTGACGGGCAGTGTTGCCCTTGCCAGCATTGAAGAAGTACATGCTGTCATCGCCGCCGCCAAGGCCGCCGCGCCCGCCTGGGCAGAAACCGCGCCGCTTAAACGCGCCCGTGTGATGTTCAAGTTCAAGGAATTGCTGGACCAGCATCACAAGGAAATGGCGACCCTGATCACCCGCGAGCATGGCAAGGTTTTGTCGGATGCCATGGGTGAAGTCACCCGCGGCATAGAAATCGTTGAATTTGCCTGTGGTATGCCACAACTGTTGAAGTCACAATTTTCGGACAATATCGGCGGTGGCATAGACAATTACAATCTGCGTCAACCGCTGGGTGTGACGGCTGGCATCACGCCTTTCAACTTCCCTTTCATGGTGCCCATGTGGATGGCACCGCTGGCGATAGCGACTGGCAATACCTTCATCCTGAAACCATCTGAGCGCGACCCTTCCTGCTCTTTGCTGATAGCTGACTTGCTCAAAAAAGCCGGTTTGCCGGATGGAGTATTCAATGTCGTGCAGGGCGATAAAGTGGCTGTCGATGCACTGCTTCAGCATCCCGATGTGTCGGCAATTTCTTTCGTTGGCTCTACCCCGATTGCCGAATACATCTATAGCGAAGGCACCCGCATGGGCAAGCGCGTTCAGGCTCTGGGCGGTGCAAAAAACCACCTGGTCGTCATGCCCGACGCCAACCTCGAACAAGCTGTCGACGCCCTGATGGGCGCAGCTTACGGCTCTGCCGGTGAACGCTGCATGGCGATCTCGGTTGCTGTTGCCGTTGGCAATGTGGCTGATAAATTGGTTGAAGCTTTAGTACCACGCGTGCAGGCCCTGAAGATCAAAAACGGCATGGAGTCTGATGCCGAAATGGGCCCGGTAGTAACTGCCCAGCACAAGGAAAAAATCGAATCTTATATCGCTGAAGGCATAGCCGAAGGCGCGCAATTGCTGGTTGATGGTCGTGGCCTCAAAGTGCCTGGTCATGAGTCCGGTTTCTTCCTTGGAGGCTGTTTGTTTGACCATGTCAAAGAGGGCATGAAAATACATCGCGAAGAAATTTTTGGCCCTGTCTTGTGCGTAGTCCGCGTTCCTGATTTTGCCTCTGCTGTCGAACTCATCAACCGCCATGAATTTGGTAACGGCGTGTCCTTGTTTACCTCGGACGGCAACACTGCACGCGAATTCTCACGTCGCATCCAGGTAGGCATGGTGGGCATCAATGTGCCTATCCCCGTACCCATGGCCTGGCATTCTTTTGGTGGCTGGAAACGTTCTTTATTTGGTGATGTACATGCCTATGGCGAAGAGGGTATACGTTTTTATACCCGCTATAAATCCATCATGCAGAGGTGGCCAGATAGCATAGATAAAGGGGCGGAGTTTACGATGCCGGTGGCGAAGTAGCGGCGAGCGGGCTCCTTCTCCTTCAAGGAGAAGGTTGGGATGAGGATGGGGTTCTGGCGATAAACAGCAATCATGTCATCGCGTAGGTTGGGCTACGTTTTATCAGCCCAACACTGGGCTTTCCAAGTACGTATTTATTTTTTTGCTGAAGTCCAGTTGCTTGAGTCTTTATTAAAACGATCGCCCTTCGTGGACACAAGCCGGGTCTCGGCCCGGCGGCCGAAATACTTTCTTTGCTTCGCCAAAGAAAGTATTCAAAGAAAGGCGACCGCAGACTCGCCCTTCGGGTGCTTACGCTACGCTCCAGCATAATTTGTGCGTCACAAAAAATGGGAAAGCTTCGAAACTCGCTCCCCTTGCAGGGCGCACAATCGCTTGCAAGCGATTGCCGTTACGCTGGCGAGATGCATGCATCTCGAAACCCCAGCTACACCTCAAACAACGAAGCTTTCTGATCCATTTTCTGTGGCGCACAAATTACATCGTCCCAAGCGGTTGAAGATCAAAAACAGAGTCAAAAGCAACGTCAATGGGACCGTTATGCATATGCAGTTGTGCATGGTCAATTAACCCGTGTTTTTGGGGTTGCCGTTGTTTTTGAATTTTGCCGTTCCGATGTGTCGATGCCGTTTGTGCGGTACAGAAAATGGAAAAAGAAGGGCCGCTGTCTGAGCGCAGCGAGTTTCGGACCTTCCCATTTTTTGTACCGCACAAACGGGAACCCCCTTTAGGGGGCAGCGACGCCTCGGTCGCCTTCTTTTGCGTTCTTTTCTTGGCGAGACAAGAAAAGAATGTAGCTGTCGGGCTACCCCCGACCTGCAATCGCAATACAGTGACAGAAGTAAGTAAATGAGTTAGCGTACAAGCACAAAAATTTAAGAAAGTTTGATTTCCTTATTTCTAGCGATTCACTTAAAAAACTTTTTGACTGGAGCCCCAATATGCCTGGCCTGCCAACCCTCTGCCCCCACCCCATCATCCAGGCCCCCATGGCCGGTGGCGCCACTACCCCGGAACTGGTGGCCGCAGTGTCCAATGCAGGCGGCCTGGGCTCTCTGGCAGCCCCCTTGCTGACCCCGCTGGCCATCATAGAACAGGCTGAGCACATCAGAAGACTGACGGACAAACCCTTCGCCATCAACCTGTTCGTACAAACCCGCCCACAAGTCGATTTCGCTGCCCTTGAAGCGGCCAAGCTCTTGCTGCAGTCCGTATGTGCAGAACTGGGCTGGGACAACTTGCCGACTCCAACCCGCTGGTGTGAAGACTTTGAAGCCCAGCTTGATGCCCTGATCACGGCCCGTCCTGCCGTCGCCAGCTTTACCTTTGATGTCTTGCACGGCAGCCAGCTACAACGCCTGCATGACGCGGGAATAAAAGTGGTGGGTACAGCCACCAACTTACAGGAGGCCATCGTCTGGCAAGCCATGGGGGCAGATGCTGTCTGCCTGCAAGGGGTAGAGGCGGGTGGTCACCGTGGGACTTTCATCGGTGCGCAAAAAGAGTCGACCCTGGGCCTGTTTGCCTTGCTGGAAACCTGCAAGCCGCATATGCAGGTGCCCATCATCGTCGCTGGCGGCATTATGGATGGCAGGCAGATCAAACAGGCCTTGCAGTCGGGGGCGCAGATGGTGCAGATGGGCACTGCATTCCTGACGACGAAAGAATCAGCGATACACCCGGCTTACAAACAACGCCTGCTGGACAGCAGCAGCGACACCACACGCCAGACCCGTGCTTTTTCTGGCCGTATTGCCCGTGGCCTTGACAATCATTTCATGCAAGCCATGGATGCAGTGGCTGACAAAGTGCCTGCTTATCCGATACAGAATGCACTGACGGGTTCCATACGTGCAGCAGCAGCCAAGGCAGCAAATACTGAACTGATGTCGATGTGGGCCGGGCAGGGTATGGCAGCGACCAGGGATATGAGCGTAGCAGAACTGATGACTGCATTGATTGCAGAAATGCAGGCTTAATAAATAACAAGGAAATGGTATGGAAGTAGCAGGACAGTTTGATTACATCGTCATCGGTGCCGGTACTGCAGGTTGCGTGCTGGCAAACCGCCTCAGCAGGAATCCTGATAACCGGGTCTTGCTGATAGAAGCGGGCGGCAAGGATGATTATGTGTGGATACATATCCCTGTGGGTTACTTGTATTGCATCAATAATCCGCGCACAGACTGGATGTTACGTACCGAGGCAGAAGCAGGCCTGAATGGCCGCAGCCTGATTTATCCGCGTGGCAAGGTGCTGGGTGGCAGTTCATCCATCAATGGCATGATTTATATGCGTGGCCAGGAAAGGGATTACCAGCAATGGGCAGAGCTGACGGGTGACGATAGCTGGCGCTGGGAACATGTCTTACCGCTGTTCAAGAAGAGCGAAGACCACCATGGCGGTGATGCAGAATTCCATGGCAAGGGCGGTGAATGGCGGGTGGAAAAACAAAGACTGTCCTGGGAGATCCTCGATGCCTTCCGCAATGCAGCAGCCGAAGTCGGTATCCCTAAAAGTGATGACTTTAACCGCGGCAACAATGAAGGCTGTGGTTATTTTGATGTGAATCAAAAACGTGGAGTGCGCTGGAATGCTGCGAAGGCTTTTCTGAAACCGGCAGCAGGCAGACCGAACCTGACCATCATGACGGGTTGTCATGTGCAAAAGCTGGTTATCCGGAACGATGAACAAGGCAAGCGTTGCACGGGTGTGGAATTCACAGGCGGAGGCCGCAACTGGTTTGCCGAATCCATGAAAGAAACCGTGCTGGCCGCAGGAGCCATAGGCTCTCCACAGATACTGCAATTGTCTGGCATAGGTGATGCGGCACATTTGCAACAGACTGGAGTTGATGTGGTGCACGAATTGCCCGGCGTTGGTGCCAATTTGCAAGATCATTTACAGATACGTTCTGCCTTCAAAATCACCGGTGCCAGGACGCTCAACAAGATGGCCAACAGCCTGATAGGCAAGGCGCGCATAGGGCTGGAATACGCGATGTTCCAGAGTGGTCCGATGTCGATGGCACCCTCGCAACTGGGCGCATTTACCCGCTCGGACGCCAGTCAGGCGACACCCAATCTGCAATATCATGTGCAACCCTTGTCGCTGGAGAAATTTGGTGACCCGCTGCATGATTTTCCGGCTTTCACCGCCAGTGTCTGCAACCTGCGCCCTACTTCACGCGGTCATGTGCGCATAGCCAGCAATGATGCTTCAGCAGCACCAAAGATAGTGCCCAACTACCTGACTACGCCTGAAGACCGCAAGATCGCTGCCGACTCGCTGAAGCTGACGCGCAAGATCATCGCCGCGCCCTCCCTGCAAAAATATCAGCCGGAGGAAATGAAGCCTGGTGTACAGTTCCAGACGGAAGAAGAACTGGCGAGAGCAGCAGGGGATATAGGCACGACGATTTTCCACCCGGTAGGCACTTGCAAGATGGGACGTACAGATGACGCACTGGCGGTGGTCGACAGCAGCTTGCGTGTCATAGGCATCGCTGGCCTGCGCGTGGCAGACGCGTCCATCATGCCGACTATAACCTCAGGTAATACCAACTCTCCTACTGTGATGATTGCAGAAAAGGCGGCGCAGAGTATATTGGGAAAATGAAAACTTCCAGCTCTTGCGTGGTACAGGGGCGTGCTGACCTCTATTTTAGGAAATGCGTTCACACTACCACGTGGGCTGGCAAGGCGTGCGGTGCAGTCAGGGCTGGTGCCCCTGACAAGACGCGCAACGCAGTCCAGCGCACGTGGTAGTGTGAACCCGGAGGGAATGGGTCTAAACAGGTACATGGCGTTGTTGCAACCCGCTTGAAGTGCTCGCACTGCGGCGCGTGCTGCGCCTAGCCCTGTGCCTGTTTAGACCCATTCGCAATCCTAAAATAGAGGTCAGCACGCCCCATACAGTAGTTATACCGTATTGTTTAGAAATCGCTTTGCTGGGTACTATAAAAAGCTAATATAAAAACTCTCAAAAAATAAGGGAGTGTTGTCGCGTTGGACGTAGTGGTACAAACCATAAGCCAGACAATAAGGAGAAGAGATGACCGACGTCATCCTGGAGACTAAGCGCTTGACCAAAGAGTTCAAGGGCTTTACCGCTGTAAGCGATGTTAATTTGCAGGTACAGCGTGGGCATATCCACGCCCTGATCGGCCCTAACGGTGCCGGCAAGACTACCTGTTTCAATTTGCTGACCAAATTTCTCGTCCCGACTTCGGGACAAATCCTGTTCAATGGCCGCGACATCACCTCGGCCAAACCAGCTCAGATTGCGCGTCAGGGCATCATACGTTCTTTCCAGATTTCAGCAGTGTTCCCGCACCTGACGGTCATGGAAAATGTGCGTATAGGCTTGCAAAGAAAACTGGGCACATCCTTTCATTTCTGGAAAAGCGAACAGTCGCTGAACCAGCTCAATGCACGCGCCATGGAATTGCTGGCTGAAGTTGATCTGACTTCCTTTGCCGATACCGTCACCGTCGATCTGCCCTATGGCCGCAAGCGTGCGCTGGAAATCGCCACCACTCTGGCGATGGAACCTGAAATGATGCTGCTTGATGAACCTACTCAGGGCATGGGCCATGAAGATGTGCACCGCGTGACCGAGCTGATCAAGAAGGTGTCGGCGGGCCGCACCATCCTCATGGTGGAACATAATATGAACGTGGTGTCGGGTATTTGCGACAAGATTTCGGTCTTGCAGCGTGGTGCCATGCTGGCTGAAGGTACGTACAAGGAAGTATCCACCAATCCCAAAGTCATGGAAGCCTATATGGGCAGCACCAGTGGCGAGCTGGAAGGGGCGCATGCATGAGTGCCACAAGTAAAAATACGAGTACAAACCCTGCACTGGAAATTACCGGCCTGCAAGCCTGGTATGGTGAATCGCATATCCTGCATGACGTGAACCTGAAAGTGAACCAGGGTGAAGTCGTGACCATACTCGGTCGCAATGGTGCCGGGCGTACCACGACCATGCGCGCCATCATGGGCCTGACTGGTGCACGCAAAGGCTCGATCAGGATCAATGGGCAAGAGGCTATCCACCTGCCAACTTATAAGGTTGCTCATCTGGGTGTAGGCTATTGCCCGGAAGAACGGGGGATATTTTCATCCTTGTCCACAGAAGAAAACCTGATGCTGCCACCCTCGGTGTCGAAAGATGAGCAGGGCATGTCAGTCGCTGAAATTTACGAGATGTTCCCCAATCTGGCAGAACGTAAAAACAGCCAGGGTACACGCCTGTCTGGTGGTGAACAACAGATGCTGGCAGTCGCGCGTATCTTGCGCACTGGCGCCCGTCTCTTGCTGCTCGATGAAATTTCCGAAGGCCTGGCTCCGGTCATCGTGCAGGCTTTGGCACGCATGATCACGATGCTGAAATCCAAGGGTTATACCATCGTCATGGTTGAACAAAATTTCCGCTTTGCTGCTCCGCTGGCGGACAGGTTTTATGTCATGGAGCATGGGCAGATCGTCGAGAGTTTTGCGTCTGCGCAGTTGCAGGAAAAAATGCCGGTTCTGAATGAATTATTGGGTGTGTAATTTAAGTGTGTTTGGTTGGCATGTATGAGTAACTGCCTCGCTGTCTTGGCGAAGCAGGTTTGAATAAAAATATGATTGGAGAAGACGCATGAAAGCAACATTCACGAAATTAAAAGTAGCAAGTCTTGCTGTTTCCGCTGCACTGACAGGCCTGGCGCTGAATGCAAATGCGCAAGTGTCTGGCGACACGGTCAAGATCGGTTTCATTACCGATATTTCTGGTTTGTATTCAGATATCGATGGCCAGGGTGGTGCTGAAGCCATCAAGATGGCGATTGCCGACTTTGGCGGCACGGTACTGGGCAAGAAAATTGAACTGGTCACAGCTGACCATCAAAACAAGGCAGATATTGCCGCCAGCCGCGCACGTGAATGGTTTGACCGCGATGGCGTCGACATGCTGATTGGTGGTACCAATTCTGGTACTTCCTTGTCCATGTCCAAAGTAGCTGCTGAAAAGAAACGTATCTTCATTTCCATCGGTGCTGGTACTGCCCGCCTGACCAATGAAGAATGCACAGCAAACACAATTCACTATGCCTATGACACCGTGGCCCTGGCCAAGGGCACGGGTTCTGCCGTCGTCAAACAGGGTGGCAAAAGCTGGTATTTCCTGACGGCCGATTATGCCTTTGGTGCTTCTCTGGAAAGTGATACTGCCAATGTCGTCAAAGCCAACGGCGGCACGGTATCCGGGTCCGTCAAACATCCTTTGTCAGCATCTGATTTCTCTTCTTTCCTGTTGCAGGCGCAAGCTTCCAAGGCACAAATCCTGGGTCTGGCAAATGCCGGTGGCGACACCATCAATGCCGTAAAAGCAGCGAATGAATTTGGTGTTACCAAAACCATGAAACTGGCTGGCTTGCTGATGTTTATCAACGACATCCACTCGCTGGGCCTGAATGCCACGCAAGGCATGTACCTGACCGATAGCTGGTACTGGAACCAGAACGAAGAAGCGCGCAAATGGTCACGCCGCTACTTCGAAAAAATGAAGAAAATGCCGTCCAGCCTGCAAGCCGCTGATTACTCTGCGACCCTGGCTTACCTGAATGCGGTCAAGGCAGCAGGTAGTGATGACACAGATAAAGTCATGGCCAAGTTGAAGGCTGCCAAGATCAATGACATCTACGCGAAAAACGGTTACATCCGCGGCGATGGCAGCATGATCCATGACATGTATCTCATGCAAGTGAAAACCAGTGCTGAATCCAAAGAGCCTTGGGATTATTACAAAGTGGCGCAGACTATTCCGGGTGAGCAAGCTTTCACGACTAAATCCGAATCCAAGTGCGCCCTCTGGAAATGATTGAAATCCAATTCTCGGGCGCATAGCTGTGTTGCAAAGCCTCGCAATACTTATGTATTGCTGCGTTTTGCGCCTTGCTCTGCATCCCGATAATTGAATTTCAGCATTGCCGTTGTTTTACGGGGAAGGTCGCGGACTTTGTCGCGACCTTCCTGTTTGAAAAAATGAATGCCGTTCAGTTCAGGGGCTTTCACGAGAAAATTGCTTACTGATCAGCCAGGAAATAGCGGCTTTTCTCTTGATTTTCTCTGTGTCTCCGTGCCTCTGTGTTGAGAGGTCTTCACCTTTCCATCCATTTTTATTTAGCGTGCCATGGAAATATTTGGTATTCCGCTGCAAGCGATGCTGAGCCAGCTTTTGCTGGGCTTGGTCAACGGCTCGTTTTACGCGATGCTGTCTCTCGGGCTGGCTGTGATTTTTGGCTTGCTGAATGTGATTAACTTTGCCCATGGTGCCCTGTATATGATGGGTGCCTTCCTCGCATGGATGGGCATGAATTATTTTGGGATCAATTACTGGGTCATGCTGCTTGCTGCGCCTTTGCTGGTGGGGCTGTTTGGCATCATCATAGAAAAGACCATGCTGCGCTGGCTGTACAAGCTTGATCACCTGTATGGCTTGTTGCTGACCTTTGGTATTACGCTGATGCTGGAAGGTGTGTTCCGCTCGGTTTATGGCGTATCTGGCCAGCCGTATCAGGTGCCGGAAGCGCTGACAGGGGCGACCAATCTTGGCTTCATGATTCTACCTAATTACCGTGCATGGGTGGTTGTCGCTTCACTGGTGGTGTGCTTTGCCACCTGGTTCGTCATCGAAAAAACCAAGCTGGGTGCCTATCTGCGTGCCGGTACTGAAAACCCCAAACTGGTCGAAGCCTTTGGTGTCAATGTGCCGCTGATGGTGACGCTGACTTATGGCTTTGGTGTGGCACTGGCGGCCTTTGCCGGTGTGCTGGCAGCACCCGTCATACAGGTGTCGCCGCTGATGGGCTCCAACCTGATTATCACGGTGTTTGCAGTGGTGGTGATTGGTGGCATGGGCTCTATCCTGGGGTCGATACTGACAGGTCTGGGCCTGGGTATTATCGAGGGTCTGACGCGGGTGTTTTATCCTGAGCTGTCGGCGACGGTCGTGTTCATTGTCATGGCGATAGTCCTGATGATCCGCCCTGCCGGTTTGTTCGGTAAAGAAAAATAAACGGAGCCACCATGAATAAGAAAATCAGTTACGGCATTGCTTTTGCCCTGTTACTGGCGGCACCGTTTATTGTCTATCCGGTGTTCCTGATGAAGCTCTTGTGCTTCGCCCTGTTTGCCTGTGCCTTTAATTTGCTCATCGGTTTCACCGGCTTGCTGTCCTTTGGCCATGCTGCCTTCTTTGGTGCTGCCGGTTATATCGCTGGCTGGGCCTTGCGTGATGCCGGTTTGCCTACCGAGCTGGGCATCTTGCTGGGAGTAGGGGCAGCAGCCTTGATAGGCCTGGTGATGGGCGCACTGGCGATACGCCGCCAGGGCATATACTTCACCATGATCACGCTGGCGCTGGCGCAGATGTTGTACTTCGTTTTCCTGCAAGCAAAGTTCACTGGTGGTGAAGATGGTTTGCAAGGTGTGCCACGCGGCAAACTGTTGGGCGCGGTGGATCTGAGTTCTGACCTGACGCTGTATTACTTTGTGCTGGCAATTGCCATTGCCGGCTTTGCCATCGTCATGCGTACGGTGCATTCGCCGTTTGGCCAGGTCTTGAAAGCCGTCAAGGAAAACGAACCACGCGCGATCTCGCTGGGTTATGACGTAGACCGCTACAAGCTCATGGCCTTCGTGCTGTCAGCTGCACTGGCCGGTCTGGCAGGTGCCACCAAAACCCTGGTACTGGGTTTTGAGACGCTGACTGACGTACACTGGTCCATGTCTGGTCTGGTAGTCCTGATGACCCTGGTGGGCGGTCTGGGCACGCTGGTGGGCCCTATAGTTGGTGCCATCATCATCATCGCGCTGGAAAACAAACTGGGCGACCTCGGCAACCTGCTGGCAAACATCACAACGATAGAATGGTTCCGCACCATAGGTGATTCAGTCACCATCGTTACTGGCCTGATCTTCATCGTCTGCGTACTGGCTTTCAGGCGCGGGATTGTGGGGGAATTGATGGCTTATGTAGAACGCACTGGCAAAGCAAAGGCTGGTTAGATTTCTCAGCATTGCTGCCCATCAAAGCCCCGTAAAAACTTACGGGGCTTTTTTGTTTTCAAGGCACATCAATAGCATGTGTCTGATGTAAGAGTTTGAAAAAATTTAGTCAGATGAATAAAACCTGGTACACATTCATTATGTGGTGAGCATGTTGTGAAAAATTATTTGTTTAACTTATTTGCCTTGAAAAAATGGAAAAACTATTTTTCGTTGTGAGCCGTATCAATAGTGTCTTGCTATTGCTGATTTTACTGGTGGGTCTGGTGTCCCTGATCTGGATGAATGTGAATAACAATGCCTGGCAACGTCGTGGTGCAGTTGAGGTGCCTGCAGCTGATGCTGGCAGTGCGCAGTCGGTGATGCTTAGCCTGGGATCGCTGGAAGATATTCCTGGTACGGATGTGCAGATGGGCCGTTTACTGGCGCAGGAAAAATCTGGCAAGTTTTCATCGGGCCATTATGGTTCGGGAGAGGGCGCCAGGAATCTCCTTTTCCTTAGCGGCAAGGATAAGCAGGCACGATGGTTATTCAAGGAGCATAAGAACCGTATTCTGGATGTGACACAATTAAGCGAGCAGGGTACGGATACATGCAAGGCAGATAAAAATTGCGTGACTCGTGCCTTGTATATCGAGTTTGTCACTGAAGCTGCCCAGACCAGGCAGGGCAATTCCAGAACGACGCTATCAAACATCGGTTTGAGCAAAGTCGACGGCACTGGTCTTACCGTGCTGCTCGAAGAGGTGGGCAGCGTGTTGTCGTATCGTATGGAAGATGCTGACCATCTTTCTGTCCTGTACCAAAAGTCTGCGGAAATCCGGCAGGCGCGGATTTCTGTTGTAGAGATGAAGCTGTTGTCTGACCGGGAAGTGATCAAGGTTCCAGGTGCAGTCTGAAACCGTCAGGCAGCGTATATAAAGAAAACTGCCTGCCTGATCTGCTGAAGCAGAGGCGAGATTAGCTCATCGTCGCCTCTGCTTTTTTATTTACAAAGCCGCGGCGTAAATTGCCCGCGCATCTTCCCTTGTTACTTCATGTGGATTATTCCCCAACAGGAGCGTTTGCAACATGGCGTCGCTGGCGAGCTGGTCTAGGTCTACCCTGGCCTTGATCATGGCGTGGCAGCGATACTCAGCCGGGTCTGCTATCAGTTCAATGAAATTGGAGCGCTGTACGTCCGGCAAGAGCTGGAAATTCGTGAGCCATGCAAGAGAAGGAAGCGCTGGAAGTGCTGTTCTTGACTTATTTTCTCAATCGTCTATCATTTGGTTTGTATTGCAAACTAGTTTTCGATAAAGGCGCGACATGAGTAAAGATGATGATATTCAACAGGCAATCAATAGTATTGCCTTGATACGGCAGGTGATAAGTCAGACTGATGCCGGTAACCCGGATGCGAAATTGTCCGGCATCACGCTGGATGCCAATTTGCTCGTACAGCTAGGTGTGTTTTTCATCGTGCTTGCCCTTGGCCTGCTTGAGTTATTTACCAGTGGTGCGATGACAGAGACACTTGGTAGTGGTCATCAAAATCTGGAGTTGAAGTTTTTCGGCATAGGCTTGATGGCATTCATTATTGTTGGCCTCGTGCTGGTTTTGTATTTTGTCGTCTGGCGGGCTGCCAGACATAATGGCGAAGAACCCGGGGCCTATATCCGGCGCAATTTTCTGTATATGTACCAGTTGTCACTGGTGTCGGATTTGCTGATGAAGTTCATTTGTCTGGCTTTGCTGCTGCTGGCTGACAAGGCGCTGTGGATAGCACCGGTTTTGCTGGCTTTTACTGCTGATTACTTGTTTCAGGCGCGCCTGTTTACGCTGCCCTCAAAGGTTGCTGCGGCACTGGGTGTGCTTTGCCTGAGCCTGGCTGCTTATCAATTTTATGTGGGTTCAGGATCATTGTTGCTACCCTTGCTGACTTTTAGCGCAGTGGCTGGTTTGTCCGCAGGCAGGCTGGTTTTGCGCTATCGCAATCAAGTGCAGACCGTGCACTAGGCGGCATCCATGAGTGCTAATGATTTACAAAATGTGCATCCCTTGCTGGCTGACCGCGTGCGTCTGATGATCATGGTGCATTTATCCATTGCTGGCGGGCCAGTCGATTTTAATAGCTTGCTTGAAGCACTCGATCTTAGTAAGGGCAACCTCTCTACGCATTTACGTAAGCTGGAAGAGGCGGCACTGATCAGCGTCAATAAAGAGTTTGTTAATCGCAAACCAAGGACGACTTATGTGTGCACGGCATCTGGACGACAAGATTTGCAAACCTATCTGAACACGATAGAAGCATTGCTGAAACAAGTACGTTGAGACGAGTGACAAGCAGGTAAGCCATTGAAAGTTATCATGAACAATTCGCCAGTGATGGAAAATCTACCCGAATCAGCCCGGCATTTTGGATTGATACCAGGCCAGGGCGGACAAGAAAAATCTGACACCGGGACCTGGCTCAGGTATTTCTTTGTCGAATATAACCCGCTGTATTTTGTCAGTGCTTTTTGTATGCTGTATGGCATATTCCTGATCGATCGCAATCTGTCGGCCGTGACTATGTCATCGGGACCTATGGCCAGTGTTGCGCTTTTACTGGTATTGCAATTGTATGAAATCAGCTTGCTGGCGGCGGCCATCTTTCTGGCGCACAGGCTAGGGGCTATTCGCCCGGCTGCCATGTTGTGTCTGCTGGAATGTGTATTACTTTTTGATTGCACTTTCAGGCTTGAAGGCCTGGCTTTACAGTCCTGGTTTGGTGCTGTGATTGATGTCTTGTGGCTGTTGATGCTGGCTCTCAAGTTACGCATGATGGCCATTGCCATGCGTCTGGATTTCAAGGCTTACCACTACGTGGCGGTGTTGCTGGCCGCTGCTTCCATCCCGGTATTGATTGCCTTGCTTTCCAGTGCTGACAGTAATACTGCCATCGTCTTGCATGTTGCCGCCTGGCTGGGTAGCCTGATGGTGCTGGCTTTAGAGCTGCGTCGGCCAGCGTTGAAATCAGGATGGTCAAAAAATGGAGAACAGGCGAGGCTGGCTGATACCTGCATCAAGGCTGCTTTCCGTATCCTGATCGGTTTTTACTTTTATCATATCTGGGCTTTCTTGTTCTTTGTCGCCGATCCACATGTGCGGGCGGCGGCGATGGTAGGGCAGTTTTCTGCTTACTTTTTGCTTTGCACGATAACACGTGAGTCGGTGAGGGATATCTGGAAATTCGCTATTCTGATGTTGGCAAGCTGCTTGCTCACTCCCGCAATCCTGATGTATGCAATGCTCTTGTTATCCCTGATTTTGGCATTGCAGGCCGGATATCGCTTGAATGGAAATCTTGCTGTCGGCGCGAGTTTAATGATGTTTGCCGCGACTTACCTGAAGGGCTGGAATGGTGATGGCGCAGCCTTGCCAGATTTCCCGATCTGGTATTCGTGGAACTGTGTTTTATTGGTGACCTGCCTGGCGATGATTATTTACCGCACCCGCAATCTCCTCGCTATTACGCTGCTGTCCTGTGCGGCGCTCTTTATGCTTTATCGGTACGGAGGCGCTTTATTGCCATATAAGGAAACGGGCAAAGGCATAGTGGTTATCGTCCTTGCGTTCACCATATTGCTGACAGGCCTGTGGGTGAATATGCGTTTTCGTATTGGTACTGGGCCTGATGAGGCAAGCTGACAAAATTGCCTATCTGATGTGCTGAAGCAGAGGCGAGATTAGTTCATCGTCGCCTCTGCTTTTTTATATTTACAAAGCCGCGGCGTAAATCGCCCGTGCATCTTCCCTTGTTACTTCACGTGGATTATTCCCCAGCAGACGAGTTTGCAACATGGCGTCGCTGGCGAGCTGGTCCAGGTCTTGCTCGGTGATGCCTACCTGGCTCAGGCGGGTTTCTATGCCTACCCTTACTGCCAGGTCTTCCATTGCCTTGATCATGGCGTGGCAACGCTGCTCAGCCGTGCCTGTGGCTTCTGGTGCGATGATGGCGGCCAGCTCGGCATACAGTTCAGCCGCATGACTGGCATTGAAGCGCAGTACGTGGGGCAAGACCAGGGAGTTCGACAAACCATGCGGCACGTGAAAGATGCCGCCTACCGGATAGGCCAGCGCATGCACAGCGGCGCAGGGCGCATTGGCAAAGGATTGGCCGGCCAGCATGGCACCCAGCAACATGGCCTGCCTTGCCGCCAGGTTGCCACCATTGGTGCAGGCTTCGTCGATGTTGTTCCAGAGTAATTTCAATGCCTGCACTGCCAGCATGTCGGACAGGGGATTCTTTTTATGTTTGGTCGTGTAGGCTTCTATCGCATGCACCATGGCATCAATGCCAGTGGCAGCAGTGACCTTGGCTGGCAAGCCTGTCGTCAGTTGCGCATCGAGGATGGCGATGTCTGCATACAGTTGTGGCGCGACCACACCCATCTTGGTGGTGGCACCGGTGGTGACGATGGAGATGGGCGTGACTTCAGAACCCGTACCAGCCGTGGTCGGGATTTGTATCAGTGGCAGGCGCTTACCTTTGACATTGCCTATGCCATACATGGTGGACAGGCTTTGATCGCTTCCGGCCAGGATGGCGATGAGTTTGGCCACGTCCATGGAGCTGCCGCCACCCAGACCAACCACCAGTTCGACTTGCAGGTCACGGGCATTGGCTACTGCCTGCAAGACGATGGCTTCTGGCGGGTCGGCAATTACATCGGAGAAAATACTGACTTTGAGTTGTTCCGTTTCCAGGCTGTCAATGACAGGCTGGACCAGGCCGGTACGCAGGAAACCGGCATCGGTCACCAGCAGTACATGGCTAATCGCTGGAAATTCCTGGCGTATGATTTTGCCCAGGCGCGTTGCTGCACCGGTTTGGCTGATCAGGCTGGGGACGGTTCTGAATTCAAAGTCGTTCATCGTTATCTCATTTTCATTTAGAACCTGTTTTCGATCTTACTGCGCGAGCGTGATCGGGGCTCATGTGCTGCTCAAAATGCTCATGTACTTAAGTACATTCCGCTTTTTGCGCTGCTCTTCACCCCGCTGACGCACGCTCGCTACAGATCGTAAACAGGTTCTTAGCTCGTTGTAGGGATATCTACCTTAGCACATGCTGGTGTTTTCTATTTGTCCAGCAGTTTCAAATCGCGCATCCAGTCTGCATACAGGCTGGCCCAGCTGCGCACGCTGCCGCTGGCGGGTGTCATGCCAAAACCATGGTCGCCACGGCGGAAGGCATGCAGTTCTGCCTGGGCACCGGCTTCCAGTAATTGCTGATAGATTTTAGCAGCGACGACCGATGGGGCTTTGGGATCGTCCGAGGCATGGACTATGAATACGGGCGGAGTGTTCTTGCTTGCCTTTGGGATTTTTCCACCGGGAACACCGGTATATACCAGGGCGATAAAGTCTGCGCGGTTGCCCATTTTTTCTGTGGCGTCCGCAGCGCCTGAGTCGCCTTCATCCTGATCCATCAACAGTTGCAAGGCCATGACGCCACCAGCAGAAAAACCGAGTACGCCTATCTTCTTGCTGTCGATTTTCCAGTCTGCTGCATGTTGCCGCAGCACCCGCATGGCGCGGCTGGTATCTGCTGTCAGGGGCTGTATGGCTTTCCAATTGCGCTCGGTATCCAGTGCGAGGGTGCGGTATTTGAGGACGGCTGCAGTAATCCCCTGGGCATTCAGCCAGTGCGCGGCTTCTATGCCTTCCTTGTCTATACAGACATAACGGAAGCCACCGCCCGGTACGACCAGCACCGCAGTGCCAGTGGCCTTGTCGGCTGGAGCCGGATAGATAGTCAGGGTAGGCTTGCTGACGTAGCTGAGGTATCTGTCCATGCGGCCAGTTTCGTGCCTGTCTTCTGCTGTCTCTGCCTGCTGATGTTGCAGACCGGGCGCGCCGTTTTGCCATAAGGGGATCTCGGTTTCAGTTTGCGCCTTACTGCTGGTGCTGAACAAGATACATGCTGCAAACATCAGAGACAGGGAAATCTTCATTGCGGTTATCCTTGTGAAAGACAAATAGCGACAGATTGATTACACCGGATTTGCATCTTGTCTGATTTGCCGCTACCAGTCAAACCGGCAACTTAGTGCTGCAACTGGTGCTGCAACTGTTATGGCATAGCCTGTACCTTGTTGCCCATAGCTTGCTTCTGTATAAGTTATCTGTGCCATGTTTGCTGCTTAAGGTGTTTTCTCGAGGCAACATGATGACCTCCCATTACAAATCAAACGCGCTCAATATGGATATTTTTCTTTTAGCTCTGGCAGCCTTCTTTGCTGGTTTTGTTGATTCCATCGTCGGTGGCGGTGGCTTGATACAGGTTCCCGCCCTGTTCTCTTTCATGCCAGGGACGGCTCCTGCCACCTTGCTGGGTACCAATAAGATGGCCGGTATTTGGGGCACGACAGTCGCAGCGACTCGCTATATGAAGACAGTCAGCCTGCGCTGGAGCATGGTGGCACCGGCTGCATTTATGGCATTTGCCTTCTCCTTTGCCGGGGCTTTTCTCGTGACACATATCCCGCCCACCTATTTGCGCAAGGCTTTACCCTTTATCCTGGTGGCTGTGGCTATCTATACCTTCAAGAAAAAAGAGTTTGGCGCTGACAATAAACCAGTGTTCTCTGGTTCCAAGGAAACCTATATGGCAATGCTGGTGGGTGCAGGCATAGGGTTTTATGATGGTTTCTTTGGACCCGGCACAGGCAGCTTCTTCATGTTTTTGTTTGTGCGTATCTTTGGTTATGACTTCCTGCGGGCCTCCGCAGCAGCCAAGGTTTTGAATGTTGCCTGCAATACTGCTGCACTTATCTGGTTTGGTTATAGCGGTCACGTGCTCTGGATGCTGGGTTTGACGATGGCTGTTTGTGGTGTTGGCGGCTCTATTTTAGGTAGTCATTTGGCAATAAAACACGGCACTTCGTTTGTTCGTAAGATGTTTCTTGGCGTGGTTGTGGCGCTGATATGCAAGACGACTTATGATGGTTTTCTCAAATAGCAGTGTTTCACGTGAAACAATCAGGCAGTGATAATGGGACTTCGGTCCCATTTTTTATGTCTTGATACCTATGTTTCACGTGAAACATAGATCTAAATAAAAAGAGAATCTTTAGCTCTCTAAAGTTTGCACTGCAAAACAAACTATAATCGAGCCTCATCTCCTAGATTCTCAGAAATCCACCATGTTTTATCCTAAAGAATTCGATGTTATCGTCGTCGGCGGCGGTCACGCCGGTACTGAAGCTGCACTCGCCGCTGCCCGTATGGGGCAGTCCACACTGTTGTTGACCCATAATATCGAGACCCTGGGTCAAATGTCTTGCAACCCATCCATAGGTGGGATAGGTAAAGGCCATCTGGTTAAAGAGGTCGATGCCATGGGCGGTGCCATGGCGATTGCCACTGATGAGGCGGGCATACAATTTCGTATCCTTAATTCATCCAAAGGTCCGGCCGTGCGTGCCACCCGTGCCCAGGCTGACCGTATTTTGTATAAGCAGGCTATCCGTAGTCGTCTGGAAAATCAGCCAAATCTGTGGTTGTTCCAGCAGGCAGTTGATGATTTGCTGGTCGAAGGTAACCGTGTTGTCGGTGCCGTGACCCAGGTTGGTATCAGGTTCCGTGCCCGCGCAGTCGTGTTGACAGCAGGTACTTTCCTTGATGGGAAGATCCACGTGGGCTTGAATAACTACTCGGCAGGCCGTGCCGGTGACCCGCCAGCGATATCTTTGTCTGCGCGTTTGAAAGAACTCGCGCTGCCACAAGGTCGTTTGAAGACAGGTACGCCACCACGTATAGATGGTCGCAGCATCGATTTTTCACTGATGCAAGAGCAGCCAGGTGATCTTGATCCTGTGCCAGTGTTCTCTTATATGGGTAACACCAGTATGCATCCAAGGCAGTTGCCATGCTGGATTACCCATACCAATGAAAAAACCCACGACATTATCCGTGCTGGTCTGGACCGCAGCCCCATGTACACGGGTGTTATCGAAGGGGTGGGCCCCCGCTATTGCCCATCGATAGAAGACAAAATACACCGCTTCGCCAGCAAGGAATCACACCAGATTTTCCTGGAGCCTGAAGGTCTGACGACCAATGAGTTTTACCCTAATGGTATCTCTACCAGCCTGCCTTTTGATGTGCAACTGGACCTGGTTCGTTCCATGCGCGGTATGGAAAACGCTTACATCCTGCGCCCTGGCTATGCGATTGAATATGATTATTTTGACCCGCGCGGTTTGAAGTCATCGCTGGAAACCCGCCAGATTGAGGGCCTGTTCTTTGCCGGGCAGATTAATGGCACCACAGGTTACGAAGAAGCCGCGGCTCAGGGTATGTTGGCAGGCTTGAATGCTGCCTTGCAAACTCAGGGTAAAGACGCCTGGGTGCCGCGCCGTGATGAAGCTTATCTGGGTGTGTTGGTGGATGACCTGATTACCAAGGGTGTACAAGAGCCTTATCGCATGTTCACCAGCCGTGCGGAATTCCGTCTCAGTTTGCGTGAAGATAATGCCGATATGCGCCTGACGGAGATAGGTCGTCAGCTTGGTTGCGTCAGCGATGCTCAATGGCAGCAGTTTGAAGAAAAGCGTGAAAGTGTTTCACGTGAAATGGAAAGATTGCGCTCGACCTGGGTCAACCCGCGCATCCTCGCAGATGTGGAAGCTGAGCGTGTCGTTGGTAAGGCTCTGGAGCGTGAATATTCCCTGGCTGATTTACTGCGTCGTCCACAAGTGACTTATGAAAGCCTCATGAGTTTGCAAGGTGTGGAAGGGCAGGAACTGGCTGGGCCAGGAGTGCTTGATCCACATGTGCGCGAGCAGGTCGAGATACAGGTCAAGTACGCCGGTTATATCGACAGGCAGGCCAAGGAGGTTGAGCGCCATGCGCATTTTGAAAACCTCAAAATGCCGGTTGGTTTTGACTATATGGAAGTCAACGGGCTTTCCATCGAAGTCAGGCAAAAGCTGAACAAGCATCAGCCTGAAAGCCTGGGCCAGTGTGGCCGTATTTCTGGCGTGACGCCTGCTGCGATTTCCCTGCTTTTGGTACATCTGAAGAAGCGTGGTTTTAAAGAGTTCATGGCGAGTGCAGATGCAGTGACTGAGACGGTTACTGAAAGTCCAGCAGATTGATTCACGTGGAACATCAGATTGCAGGCGTGTTTTTGCAAGCGCTTTGGTATGAGCATGCCTGCAAACACAAGAAATTAAAACGAAGAATAAAAACTGAAATGAAAAACAAAAAGCTAATCGAGGGCAGGGCCGTATGATTCACGTGGAACAAGCACAGTTAAGAGCGATGCTGGCAAGCGGTGTTGAGGAATTGGCACTGGATTTAAATAATGATCAAATTGACAACATGATTGCTTATTTGTCATTATTGTCAAAATGGAACTCTGTTTATAACCTGACGGCTATCCGTGACCCAAAAGAAATGGTCAGGCAACATTTGCTGGATTCGCTTTCTGCGGCTCCGGCATTCAAAGATGCAAAAAATATACTGGATGTGGGTGCCGGTGGCGGTTTGCCCGGTATGATGCTGGCGATTACTTATCCACAGGCAAAAGTGTCCATGATAGATACAGTCAGTAAAAAGACTGCATTTTTGACCCAGGCCAAGACTGAGCTGGGTTTGAAGAATGTTACCGTCCATACTGGCAGGGTAGAAGCCTTGCAGGTCAAGGAAGCATTTGACGTCATCACTTCACGCGCTTTTTCTGAGCTGTCCAATTTTGTCAACTGGTCGGGTCATTTGCTGGCAGACGGCGGCCAGTTCATCGCCATGAAAGGCGTGGAACCGAAGCAGGAAATAGACAGCCTGCCCGCTGGCTGGCATGTGGATAAGTTGCAAGCCTTGACGGTGCCTGGCTTGCAGGCAGAACGTCACCTCGTCTTTATCAAGAAAACCCAGGCCTGATTTCACGGAAACCTCTATGGCAAAAATCTTTTGTGTAGCAAACCAAAAAGGTGGTGTGGGTAAAACTACAACTACCGTCAATCTCGCCGCAGGCCTGGCGAAACTCGATCAACGCGTCTTACTGGTTGATCTCGACCCCCAAGGTAATGCCACCATGGGAGCAGGTATCAACAAGGCCAAACTGACCGCTTCCATTTATGAAGTTTTGCTGGGTATGTCTGACGTGACGACAGCCAAGCTGCGTTCTGAGTCTGGCCGTTTTGATGTCTTGCCCGCCAATCGTGAGCTGGCTGGTGCTGAGGTGGAAATGGTCTCGCTGGAGAATCGTGACAAACGCCTGCGCGAAGCCCTGGCTAAGGTCGATGCTGACTATGACTTCATCCTCATCGACTGTCCTCCAGCTTTATCGCTGCTGACTTTGAATGGCCTGTGTGCCGCCCATGGCGTGATCATCCCCATGCAGTGTGAATACTATGCGCTGGAAGGTTTGTCTGACCTGGCCAATACCATCAAGAAAGTCTCCGCCAACCTGAATCCTGACTTGAAGATAGTCGGTCTGCTGCGCGTGATGTTTGACCCGCGCATGACATTATCGCAACAAGTCTCTGACCAGCTGGAGCAGCATTTTGGCGACAAGGTTTTCAAGACCCTGATCCCGCGCAATGTGCGTCTGGCAGAAGCACCATCTTACGGTATCCCAGGCGTGGTGTTTGATCCTGCATCCAAAGGGGCGCAAGCCTATATCGCCTTTGGTGCAGAGATGGTGGAAAGAATTAAACAACTGGAAAAATAAGTATGTCGATCAAAAAACAAAAAGGTCTGGGCCGTGGCCTGGACGCCTTGCTCGGCGGTGCCGCCGACTTTGCCGAAGCCGTACCTACCGTCACTGGTGCCCCTACCAGCCTGAACGTGGCACAAATGCAAGCTGGTAAGTACCAACCCCGTACCCGCATGGACGAGGGCGCGCTGGCTGAGCTGGCGGCCTCCATCAAGGCCCAGGGTTTGATGCAACCTATCCTGGTTCGCCCGATAGGACAAAACAATGGCGTAACCCGTTACGAAATCATTGCCGGTGAACGCCGTTTCCGCGCTTCGCAAATGGCAGGCATGGAAGAAGTGCCGGTACTGGTCAAGGATGTGGATGACCAGGCCGCCGCCGCCATGGCCCTGATCGAGAACATCCAGCGCGAAGATCTTAACCCCCTCGAAGAAGCTCAGGGCATACACAGACTGATCACGGATTTCTCGTTTACCCATGAGCAGGCAGCCAACGCAGTAGGGCGCTCACGCAGTGCGGTGTCCAACCTGTTGCGCTTGTTGAACCTGGCCAAGCCGGTACAAACCATGCTGATGGCAGGCGATATCGACATGGGCCATGCCCGTTCCTTGCTGGTAACCGACGCAGCGACGCAGATACAACTGGCGAACCAGATTGTTGCCAAACGCATGTCTGTCCGTGAAGCAGAAAAGCTGGTGGCCAAAACCACGGCTGAAATGAGCACCAATGGCAAGCCGCGTGACAAGGCAGAAAAATCCAGAGACATCACCCGTCTGGAAGAAGAATTGTCTGACTTGCTGGCAACCCAGGTTGCTCTTAAATTAGGCAGCAAGGGCAGGGGCCAGATGCTGATAGACTTTGCCGACCTGGATAGTCTGGATGGCATTATTTTAAAGATACGCGGACAGTAAAAAGATTTGACCCATGCAGATACTGACTTTACCCGGCCTGTATAGCTCAGGCCCCGGCCACTGGCAAACACGCTGGGAAGCTGAATTAGCAAATGTAAAAAGAGTAGAGCAACAAGACTGGGACCATCCGGTCAAGGACGTGTGGGTTGCCACTTTGTCAGCTGCTGTGAATGCAGTGTCTGATGAAGTGGTCTTGGTAGCGCACAGCATGGGTTGTGCGCTGACTGCCTGGTGGCTGGCGTCCGACATGCCTGGCGTGCTGGATAAAAACAAGGTCAAGGCCGCATTTTTGGTGGCGCCACCGAACGTGGGCCGTGAAAACTTTCCTGCACCCACCTTTAATCCCATGCCGCTGCTCAGGTTTCCCTTCCCGGTTGCCGTGGTAGCATCCAGTGATGACCCATGGTGCGATGTGTCAATTGCTGAAGGCTGGGCAACAAGCTGGGGGGCAGATCTGCACCTGATTGGTGCGAAAAGCCATATCAATGGCGACTCTGGTCTCGGCAGCTGGAAGCAAGGCCAGGACTGGCTGAACGCATTAATTGAAAAAACAGCAAAACCAGCAGCATAATAAAAAAGCACCAAAATGTTGCATTTTGGTGGCATGCACCAAACGTTTGACGATATACATCAAACGTTTGACGTTATTACGCACAACCACGTATAATTCCGTGGTTTTGATTGGCGAGGATTTGCGCTGCCCGGTTATATAGTGGCAAGCCAGTTAAATTCAATGTCATATTTTAAAAATTATAGGACTTACGCAAGATAGTCCAGCAAAGCCCCACCGCGAACGCAGTGCAATACTGATGTTGGGGCTGGCGATGAGCTTGATCCATTGCTGCTATTTTGCGCAAGTCCTGGATAAATGAGGGAAGCATGGCACGCATCATACTGCTGCAACTGGTAGCAGCGCTGGTCGTGGGCTTGCTGGCTGGAATTTTTGGCAATATTTCTTACGGATTATCCGCCCTGTTTGGGGGATTATCCTGTGCGATTCCAAATGCCTTGTTCGCGTTGCGCCTGAGTATGAGCGCCCGGAGGCCTGGAGGAGCAAATCCGATGAGTTTTTTCATCGGTGAATTTTTCAAAGTTATATCGACAGTCGCGCTGATGGCAGCGGTTGTCTTCTGGTACCCCGATGTCAACTGGCCGGCCTTTTTGATCGCCTTCATCGTCGTACTGAAAAGCTATTTCATTTTACTCTTTAGGCACTGATCATGAGCTCAGCTGAACAAGTCACTCCGTCAGAATATATATCCCATCACCTTGGGCATTTGACTAACCACGGCCATCATGCGCAAACTTCCCTGTGGGATATGTCGTATGTGAATATTGATACGGTTATCTGGTCTGTCGTTTGCGGCGTGCTGGGTTCCCTCATCATGTTTCTGGCTGCACGCAAGGCAACTTCCGGCGTACCTGGCCGTTTCCAGTGTGCAGTTGAAATGCTCATCGAAATGGTGGACAACAATGCAAAAAGCATAGTCCACGGCAACACCAGCTTCATCGCTCCTATGGCCCTGTCCGTATTTGTCTGGGTATTGCTGATGAACTCCCTGGATTTCCTGCCAGTTGATCTGTTCTCTCAATGGTTGTTCCCAGTTCTGGGTCTGGACCATGAAATGCCACACCGTGTCGTTCCTACTGCTGACTTGAACGGTACTCTGGGTATTTCCATCGGTATTTTCGGTCTGATGATGTATTACAGCTTCAAGATCAAAGGCGTAGGCGGCTTCATCAAGGAATTGTTCAGCGCACCGTTTGGTCCGATGATGTTCCCGTTCAATTTTATGTTGAACGTTGTTGAATACGCAGCCAAGACTTTTTCGCTCGGTATGCGGTTGTTCGGTAACATGTTCGCCGGTGAATTGTTGTTCCTGTTGATCGCCGCTTTGCTGGGTGCTTCTGGTTCTTTGTTTGGTGGTATTGGTCACTTGGTACTGGGTTCTGCCTGGTCCATCTTCCACATCCTGATCGTACCTCTGCAAGCGTTTATTTTCATGATGCTGACTCTGGTGTACATGGGTCAGGCTCACGAAGCGCATTAATTAAGTTTTGAAGTTTTAGTTTTTGGTTTTAGTTTTTTGGTTTTGGCATTTTAATTTTAACTTTCTAGGAGTTTTCTCATGACTAACGTCGCTTTCGTTGCATTGGCTTGTGGTTTGATCATCGGTTTGGGCGCTTTGGGTGCTTGTATCGGTATCGCTATGATGGGTGGTAAATATCTGGAAGCGTCTGCTCGTCAACCAGAATTGATGGAAAAACTGCAAGGTAAAATGTTGTTGCTGGCTGGTCTGATCGATGCTGCGTTCATTATCGGTGTTGGTATCGCCATGTTCTTCGCAACTGCTAACCCATTCAAAGGCTAATAGCTTTCCTTTTTCTACCGCAGGCCCCGCGCCTGCGGAACGATTAATTTGATAAGGAAACTAAAGTGAATCTGAATCTATCCATGTGGTACCAGGCAGGGGTGTTTATCATCCTGGCCTTGTTTACTGCAAAATTCATCTGGCCACCAGTTATTGGTGCGATCGATGAGCGCATGAAGCGCATTGCAGATGGTTTGGCTGCAGCTGACAAGGGCAAGGCTGAACTGGTCTTGGTCCAAAAGCAAATGCAAGCTGAAATGGCAAAAGCTGGTGAAGAAGGCAAACAACGTGTCGCCAACGCAGAGAAGCAAGCTGCCCAGATCGTTGAAGAAGCCCGCAACGCTGCTGCTGCTGAAGCCGCCCGTATTATCGCCGCTGCGCAAGCTGATGCGAATAATCAAGTGACTAAAGCACGCGAAGAATTGCGCGACCAGGTTGCCACTCTGGCAGTCAAAGGCGCAGAACAAATTCTGAAACGTGAAGTCAACGCATCTGCTCATGCTGATCTGTTGAACCAACTGAAAACCGAGCTGTAATCATGGCCGAAATCGCAACGATCGCTCGTCCTTACGCAGAAGCGCTGTTTCGTGTTGCTCAATCCGGTAACCTGTCCGCCTGGTCGGAACTGGTTACTGAGATGGGGCAAGTAGGCGCGCATTCCGATGTACAAGCTCTTGCACACAACCCCAAAGTCTCGGCTGATCAAAAAGCTGAGATTTTCTTGTCTGCGATCAAATCTCCAGTGACTGCTGAAGCGAAAAACTTCATCAACACACTTGCTGACTATGACCGCCTGACTTTGTTGCCGGAAATCGCTTTCCAGTTTCAAGCTCTGAAAAACGCCTTTGAAGGCGCTGCAGATGCTGAAGTGACCAGCGCTTTTGAATTGACGGCAACTCAGTTGAGCGAACTGGCAGTGACATTGGAAAAGAAATTTGGCCGCAAGTTGCACCCTACAGTCAAAGTGGATTCCTCTTTGATCGGTGGTGTACGCATCGTGGTTGGTGATCAGGTGCTCGACACGTCGGTACGCGCGAAGCTGCAGAAAATGCACGTCGCCCTGACCGCGTAAGAACGTAATAAATATTAGGAGTTAGTATGCAACTCAACCCATCTGAAATCAGCGAGCTGATCAAGAGCCGGATTCAAGGCCTTGGCGACACAGCTGAGATTCGCAATCAAGGTACGGTTATCTCCGTTACCGACGGTATCTGCCGCATTCACGGTCTGTCTGACGCGATGCAAGGCGAGATGCTGGAATTCCCAGGCAACACATTTGGTCTGGCGCTGAACCTGGAACGTGATTCCGTTGGTGCCGTTATCCTGGGTGACTACGAACACATCTCCGAAGGCGATACAGTTAAATGTACCGGCCGTATTCTGGAAGTGCCTATCGGTCCTGAACTGCGCGGTCGTGTCGTTAACGCGCTGGGTCAGCCTATCGACGGCAAAGGTCCTATCGATGCAAAACTGTCCGCGCCTATCGAAAAGATTGCGCCTGGCGTTATTGCACGTCAATCCGTTTCTGAACCTATGCAAACTGGCCTGAAGTCTATCGACTCCATGGTACCGGTTGGTCGTGGTCAGCGCGAATTGATCATTGGCGATCGTCAAACTGGTAAAACAGCTGTTGCGATCGATGCCGTGATCAATCAAAAAGGTCAAAACGTTACATGTATCTATGTAGCGATTGGTCAAAAAGCTTCTTCCGTTAAAAACGTTGTGCGCGCTCTCGAAGCCCACGGCGCCATGGAATACACCATCGTTGTAGCTGCTACTGCTGCTGAATCTGCAGCGATGCAATACGTATCCGCCTACTCCGGTTGCGCGATGGGTGAATACTTCCGTGACCGCGGTCAAGATGCACTGATCATTTATGATGATCTGTCCAAACAAGCTGTTGCTTACCGTCAGGTATCCCTGTTGCTGCGCCGCCCACCAGGCCGCGAAGCTTACCCAGGTGACGTATTCTATTTGCACAGCCGTTTGCTGGAACGTGCAGCACGCGTGAATCCAGACTACGTTGAAGCTTTCACCAAAGGTGAAGTTAAAGGTAAAACAGGTTCTTTGACAGCATTGCCTATCATTGAAACTCAGGCTGGTGACGTTTCCGCTTTCGTTCCTACCAACGTAATTTCGATTACTGACGGTCAGATCTTCCTGGAAACATCCTTGTTCAATGCAGGTATCCGTCCAGCGATTAACGCTGGTATCTCGGTTTCCCGCGTTGGTGGTGCTGCGCAGACTAAAGTTATCAAAAACTTGTCCGGCGGTATCCGTAATGACTTGGCACAGTACCGTGAACTGGCAGCGTTTGCCCAGTTCGCTTCTGACCTCGATGAAGTAACACGCAAGCAGCTCGATCGTGGTGCCCGCGTTACTGAATTGTTGAAGCAAGCTCAATATGCTCCACTGTCTATCTCCCTGATGGCCGTTACTCTGTTCTCCGTGAACAAAGGCTTCCTGGATGATGTAGCGGTCAAGCAAGTGCTGGCATTCGAAGCAGGCGTACATGGCTACATGAAAACGAACCATGCAGCATTGCTGCAGAAAATCGAAGAAACCAAGCAACTCGACAAAGATGGCGAAGCTGCCATGGCTGCCGCAATTGCTGATTTCAAAAAAACCGGTTCCTATTAATTTACTGTAGCTAGAAGGAGTCAATACTCATGGCTGCAGGCAAAGAGATACGTGGCAAGATCAAAAGCGTAGAAAATACGAAGAAGATCACTAAGGCGATGGAAATGGTCGCCGCATCCAAAATGCGTAAAGCGCAAGACCGGATGCGTGCGGCTCGCCCGTACAGTGAAAAAATTCGTACGATCACTGCTAACTTGTCACAGGCCAACCCAGAGTACACGCATCCTTTTATGG
This sequence comes from Undibacterium pigrum, assembly GCF_003201815.1. Taxonomy (GTDB): domain Bacteria; phylum Pseudomonadota; class Gammaproteobacteria; order Burkholderiales; family Burkholderiaceae_D; genus Undibacterium; species Undibacterium pigrum. The sequence continues at coordinate 98,792 of NZ_QJKB01000002.1, read as the reverse complement.
TGCAACAAGATCTGTCCAAGAAAGTTGGCGTGATTGTTGTAACGACAGATAAAGGTTTGTGTGGCGGTCTCAACACTAACGTGTTGCGTCTGGTCACCAGCAAAATGCGTGAACTCGAAGGTAAGGGTTCAAAGATAGAAGCGGTCGCAATTGGTAATAAAGGTCTCGGCTTCCTGAATCGCGTAGGTGCGCAAGTGGTTTCCCATGTCACACAATTGGGCGACACTCCTCACCTCGACAAACTGATAGGTCCAGTCAAAGTTTTGCTGGATGCGTATCAGGAAGGCAAGCTGGACGCGGTTTACCTGAGTTATACCAAGTTCATCAACACCATGAAGCAAGAGCCGGTGATGGAGCAGTTGTTGCCCCTGACAGCGGACAGGCTGGCAACAGATAAGAATGCCCATTCCTGGGACTATCTGTATGAGCCAGATGCAGCAACGGTCATTGATGAATTGTTGATACGTTATGTAGAAGCACTGATTTTCCAGGCTGTAGCGGAAAACATGGCATCTGAACAATCGGCCCGTATGGTGGCGATGAAATCAGCAACTGATAACGCAGGTAACGTGATTGGTGAGTTGAAACTGGTTTATAACAAAACCCGTCAAGCTGCCATTACCAAAGAGCTCTCCGAGATCGTCGCCGGCGCGGCAGCGGTCTAAACTGAATTTAAAATTATTGAAGGAACGAACATGGCTAATGGCAAAATCGTTCAGTGTATCGGCGCTGTTGTGGACGTTGAATTTCCACGCGACGCGATGCCTAAGATTTATGACGCCTTGAAAATGGAAGGCTCCGAGCTGACATTGGAAGTTCAGCAGCAATTGGGTGACGGCATTGTCCGTACGATTGCTCTGGGTACTTCTGATGGTCTGCGTCGCGGCATGACTATTTCCAACACTGGCAACCCTATCATGGTACCAACCGGCAAAGCAACGCTGGGCCGCATCATGGACGTACTGGGCAACCCTATCGATGAATGCGGTCCTGTCAGCCACGCGCAGACAGCATCCATCCACCGTAAAGCCCCTGCTTACGACGAACTGTCCCCATCCCAGGAATTGCTGGAAACCGGTATCAAAGTTATTGATCTGGTTTGCCCATTCGCTAAAGGTGGTAAGGTCGGTCTGTTCGGTGGTGCGGGTGTAGGTAAGACCGTGAACATGATGGAACTGATTAACAACATCGCCAAGGCACACAGCGGTTTGTCCGTGTTTGCCGGTGTGGGTGAGCGTACTCGTGAGGGTAATGACTTCTACCACGAAATGGCTGACGCTAAAGTGGTTGATCTGGAAAATCCAGAAAACTCCAAAGTAGCGATGGTGTACGGTCAGATGAATGAACCACCAGGTAACCGTCTGCGCGTTGCTCTGACAGGTTTGACGATTGCTGAAGGTTTCCGTGACGAAGGCAAAGACGTTTTGTTCTTCGTGGATAACATCTACCGTTACACACTGGCCGGTACTGAAGTATCCGCTTTGCTGGGTCGTATGCCTTCCGCCGTGGGTTATCAACCTACACTGGCTGAAGAAATGGGCCGTCTGCAAGAGCGTATTACTTCCACTAAAACTGGTTCCATTACGTCCATCCAGGCCGTGTATGTTCCAGCGGATGACTTGACCGATCCATCTCCAGCAACCACATTTGCTCACTTGGATTCCACCGTTGTTCTGTCCCGTGACATCGCTTCCCTGGGTATCTACCCTGCGGTTGATCCACTGGATTCAACATCCCGTCAGCTGGACCCACAAGTGGTTGGTGTAGAGCACTATGAAACAGCCCGCGCTGTTCAAGGTACTTTGCAGCGCTACAAAGAATTGCGCGACATTATCGCGATTCTGGGTATGGATGAATTGGCTCCTGAAGACAAACTGCTGGTCGCACGTGCACGTAAGATGCAGCGTTTCCTGTCTCAGCCTTTCCACGTTGCTGAAGTGTTTACCGGTGCTCCAGGTAAATACGTTTCCTTGAAAGAAACGATCCGTGGTTTCAAAATGATCGCTTCCGGCGAACTCGATCACCTGCCAGAACAAGCGTTCTACATGGTAGGTACTATCGACGAAGCAATCGAAAAAGCGAAAAAACTGGCTGTTGCTTAATTAATTAAGCGCACTGGCGGTGCGACTGAAAGGTCGCACCATAGCTTTTTAGAGCGAATAATAAGGGTCCAACATGGCACACACTATTCACGTTGACGTGGTTTCCGCAGAAGAGCTGATCTTCTCCGGTGAAGCCGAATTCGTCGCGTTGCCGGGTGAGGCTGGTGAATTGGGTATCTATCCGAAACATACACCACTGATTACCCGCATCAAGCCGGGCGCGGTGCGCATCAAGGTTCCAGGCAAAGCCGAAGACGAATTCGTATTCGTCGCTGGTGGCCTGCTTGAAGTGCAACCAGATGCAGTGACAGTTTTGGCTGATACAGCGATTCGCGGTCACGATCTGGACGAAGCCAAAGCCAGCGAAGCCAAGAAACTGGCAGAACAAGCTTTGGTTAATCGTGATTCCAAAATTGACTATGCGCAAGCACAGGCAGAACTGGCATCCGCGATCGCCCAATTGGCAGCGATACAAAGATTGCGTCAAAAGCGTTAATACGTTAGCAGTTCACTCTGCTGCGTAGTAAGCAAGCATAAAAACAAAAGGCAGCCTTGGCTGCCTTTTGTTTTTGGTGCCCGGCTTCACCGTAGGTACAGGGCTGAAGCTATCTCCATCACCGCAGCAGTAGTGAGATGGAAGACATATGAAATCGCGATGACACTGTTTCATCCAGTTCTTCTGGATAGCTCCAGGCCATTCAGAGTTTGAAATTCAAGCGCATACTCAAACGCGTATGCGATTTGTCCAGGCTCTGCTGTCGTACTACACCATCAACGTTCGCATACTCAATCACGCTAGTTCTGCTGTCTGCCAGAATATTTCCCAAATTAATCGTCAGGCTGGTATCTGGATTGAATTTCCATACGGCTCCTGCATTCAGATTAAATTGCCGGGGTGAGAAAGAGCGCTGCTGTGCATTGATACGTACCCAGTTTCCGGGTGCCCAGCTGGCATCGATATCCAGTTTTAAAGGCCAGACCCTGGCCGTATAACTCGCGCCCAGTTTGGCATTCCACGGCGTCTGGCAATCCGTCAGCATGTCCAGTCCTGAGCGTATATTTACCCGGGAGCGTGCCAGGCCCAAGCCTGCACGCAAGCTGGCATCCGGTGCCTGTACACTCAGATCGCGCAAAGCCAGTTGCAATTCCATGTCTATGCCCTGCACACTGGCATCGCCAAAATTCACTGGACGATATACATAACGCGCCTGATTTGACCAGGCCACATTCTCCAGACGTATTTCCGAGCCGCGCTTTTTATCGATATCCCTGGTGTATAAACCCAGGGACAAGAGACTATTCGCAGCCAGATCATATTCATAAGTGATATTCAGCCCCAGGGAACGCTCAGGCTGCAAATCCGGATTGCCAGAACTGTCTGCCGTTTCTAAGCCATTTGCAATGCATACGCCATTCGCCAGGCATGGAGCGAGGGCATTAATGAACGGGCGCTGCATCAAATCGCCTGAGCGCGGTGCATTAAACGAGCGCGCCAGACTAAAGCGCATTCTTTGCGTACCATCGGCATTCAGTTTCTTTAGCACATGCATGGATGGCGACAGCACGCGATAAAATGCATGGGGCTGGTAATGTCGCTCTTGCAGATCCAGTGTAGTCTGCTCTCCGGATATACCCAGATTCAAGGACAAGCTATCGTCAAGGCGCCAGTCATCCTGCCAGAACCAGCGGAGCTTAGTTTCTACGAGACTATAGGGAGCATTGAATTCATCAAGAGCCAGGTCAGGATTGCCGTTGAGCCAGTGTTTTTCATCCACGCTGTCACTACTTCGCGTCAGATGCATGCCCGTCTTGATTTCATGTACATCTGCCAGCACGGTTTTATAGTCCAGCTTGAATGTAGCTGAATTGCCAGTGCTATCTGCAGCGTTACGACGCAGGCTGTTTCCCAGGCTGCTGCGGTATTCATCCCAGACTGTTTCCATATGACCGCGGTCACGGTTGACACGCGTGAATAGCATTAGCTGACTTTGTTCATGAAGGCGAATAGTCCAGCTTAACGGCAGACTAAGTTGTTCCGTATTCCCGTGAAAATGCTCATTCATCTCCAGGCTGCTGCCATCATCCCATTGGCGGATATTACTATTTGCCCAAACGCTGGTGCTGGTATTAATCGCTGGCGAGAAGATAAGCTGGTGACGCTGAGCAGGTCGCCAGATCATATTGCCTGATGCCGCCAGCGTCACAAAGCGATTGCTTGTACTAGCTTGCCCCTGCAATTGCTGTGCAATGCCACTACCCGATGAGGAGGATGTCTGGCTCAGGCTGCCATTGCTCTCCTGGGTTTTATAAGATGAAGACAGTTGCATATTCATGCTCAGCACGTCTTCTTCTTTCCCCCGGCTCAAAGACGAAGAAAGATTGAAACCCGGCTGACCTGCACTGGTGTTGTAAGCGACCCTGAGGTCTGTCTTTTTTTGTTCAGCGATGATTTTGCGGGTGATGATATTGATGGTGCCAGCAATGCCATACGGGCCAAATTCAGCGACTGTGGTCTTGATGATTTCGATTTTTTCGACCAGCTGCAAATCCATGTCTGCGAGATTCTGGTTTTTGGCAGGGGGCAAACCATCGATCAGAAACTGTGTATAAGTCGGGCTGCCAAGCGCACCCAAAGTGCTGGGCAAGCCCGGTTCGCGTGCAAGCAAATCCGCGACCTTCTCGACGCCACTCTCTTCTATGCGCTTGCGGCCTATCGTAATCTTGCCTGCAGTAGAGTCACGCCTGGCATTCATCTCAGTTTGCCCACCAGTTACGATGACTTGTTGCGGTATAGTTTGATCCAGTTGAGCTTCACCAACCATGGAAGCAGCCATAGTAACGGCCATAGTGCCAGGCGTGAGGAGCAGCAGAGTCAGGCCGCAGATAGCAGACGGCCTGGTCAACACTGTATTCTCATGGTGCTGCGACTCTTACTTGAAAATGAGATTGAACTGCCTGACATGATCGAAATTATTGTAAATTAGCAAAACACGACATTAGCAATTACTCAATATGAGTGTCAATAATGGTCAATAACAAATACACATATAGTCTCAGAAATGAAAGCAGGATTGCATGAGTACAAATCAAACGGACTTGATCACCAGCATATTAAGCAAGAGCAAAACCATTGCCGTCGTTGGCATGTCCTCAAAAACTTCACGCCCCAGTCACGGCGTGGCGGCCTATATGCAGGCACATGGCTATCGCATCATCCCGGTCAATCCGCGCGAGGCGGGAAACATCATATTGGGCGAGCATTGCTATCCTGATCTGATCACTGCCGCGGCAGAACATCGCATCGATATCGTCGATTGTTTCCGCAATGCGGCTGATATCCCACCCATCGTTGAAGAGGCGATACAGATAGCCGTGCCTTATTTTTGGATGCAATCAGGCATCATTAATGAAGGTGCTGCTGCCAGGGCCGAAGCAGCAGGCATCAAAGTAGTGATGGACAGGTGTATCAAGATAGAACACCGTATACGCTTGTAATGCAACACACCAGAGTTCAAATGAAAGGGATAGCATGACGATAGCCGAACAGTTTCGCATCACGAAAGAATTTCAGGTCAAGGATGCAAATGCAAAGAAGAAGCCTTTAGGCACTGCTGGCGATGACAAGGATGGCGGAAAAGCGGCCGACAAACTGGCAACCTTGAAGCTGGCCGAAGAAATTTCTGACCTGCAAAATGTCTTGTACGCGGGTCATGAACGCAAGCTGCTGATCATCTTGCAGGGCATGGATACATCCGGCAAAGACGGCACAGTCAAGGGTGTGTTCGGGCAAATCAATCCCCTGGGCGCACGCACGGTTGCCTTCAAGGCTCCCAGCAACGATGAAAAGAACCATGATTACCTGTGGCGCATTCATAAAGAAGTGCCAGGCAAGGGGGAAGTCACCATCTTCAACCGCAGTCATTATGAAGATGTGCTGATTACCCGCGTTCATGAATGGATAGATCAGGCAGAGTGCAAGCGCCGCTATGCGCAAATCCGTGACTTTGAACGTATGCTGGCCGAAACCGGCACGGTGATCCTGAAATTCTTCCTGCACATTTCCAAGGCGGAACAAAAAGCCAGGCTGGAAGAGCGTCTGGCAGACCCTGAAAAGCACTGGAAGTTTGATACCCAGGATCTGGTAGAGCGCAAATACTGGGATGCTTATCAGGAAGCATATGAAGAGGCCTTGCTGGCAACGGACGCTGATCATGCCCCCTGGTATGCCGTACCGTCCGACTCCAAAACCCAGCGCAATCTGGTGATCGCCAGCATAGTGCAAGAAAAACTGCTGAGCCTGAAACTCAAATATCCACCTGGCAATCCTGAATACAGCAAACTCAAGGTGGAATGAGCTTCTAAGGTGATTTAAGGTGAAATTCAGCTACGGGCCAGAACTGATTGCCGCAGCCTTATACCCCTTGCTGGCCTGGCAGGGGCGGCGCACCCGTGCCGTGACACCGCGCCTGCCCGAAGCCAGTGACCAGGCATATGGGCTGTGGACTCATGCGAGTCGGCCTGTGGATAACTTCAGGGTGCTGGGCATAGGCGAGTCACCGGTGGCGGGTGTGGGCGTGGCTAATTATCAAGAAGCCATTACCGCACAACTGGCCAAAGCCCTGGCGGGCAAGCTGGATACGGCTGTGGCATGGCAGGCGCTGGGACAAAACGGCGCTCGCCTGTCATGGGCCAGGCAGGCCTTGCCAGCATTTCGTCAGGCACAAGGCCATGACTCACCAGCCTGGGATTTGATTTTGCTCGCTTTTGGTGTCAATGATACAACCAGTTTTTGCCCGGTCAACAGTTACCGGGCAGAGTTGCAAAGCTTGCTGGATGAGTTGCTGTTGATGCTAAAAACAACTGGTCTTATTGTTCTGGCTGGCGTGCCGCCGATGCAGGTTTTCCCCGCCTTGCCAGCTCCTTTGCGTCAGGTTTTGGGCATGAAAGCGCATGCTCTCGATCAAATAAACCGTGAAATGGCCGCAACCAGACCCCGGGTTTTGCATTTGCCGTTTACCGCAAATCTTCAAGATGTACGCCAGATGGCCGAAGATGGCTACCATCCGTCAGCACTTGGCGTCAGTATTTGGGCAGAAGAATTAGCGAAAACATTTCTGCAAAATCGTCAAGAAAAATAATACTGGTATGGTACTTATGCACAATTTATCTTGCGCGCGATTTATGCACAAAAACTGATAATTATCAAAAGACGGTAATCACTGTCAATGAAATCAATGACTTACGTAATATTCCTGTTAACCGGATTTAAAATAAATCAGTAAACTGCCATTCTGTCATTTCTATCCACAAAGTTATCCACAGTTTATTACTGGAAATTCTGCTGAAAATTGCGCCACTTGTTGCAGATCAGATGCCTATCCTGCGCGCATAGGCGATAATGTCGCTTATACAGCAATAGCCTGCGTAGTTTGACCATGTCAGTAGATAAGCAGATGCGCGCAGCGTCACCGAAAGCACTTATGTCCATGAATTTTGCACCGCTCAAAAATGATACCTTCCTGAGAGCCTTGTTGCGCCAGGAAACTGATTACACACCGCTTTGGCTGATGCGTCAGGCTGGCCGTTATTTGCCAGAATACCGTGCCACCCGCAAAGGTGCAGGTTCTTTCCTGAGCCTGGCCAAGAACCCAGGCTTTGCGACTGAAGTGACTTTGCAGCCTATAGACCGCTATGGCCTCGATGCTGCCATCCTGTTCTCTGATATTTTGACTGTGCCGGATGCCATGGGCCTGGGTCTGTACTTTGAAGAAGGCGAAGGCCCGAAGTTTGAGCGCCCGTTAAAAGATGAAAAAGATGTCATGGCACTCAAAGTGCCAGAAGCAGGCAGCCTGCAATATGTATTTGATGCTGTAACGCAAATACGCACTGCTTTGGATGGCCGCGTACCGTTGATCGGTTTTTCCGGCAGCCCATGGACACTGGCCTGTTATATGGTGGAAGGCCAGGGTTCGCGAGATTTCCATACCGTCAAGAGCATGATGTACAAGCGCCCAGACCTCATGCATCACATTTTGCGCACCAATGCCGATGCAGTCGCTACTTATCTGAATGCGCAAATCGATGCCGGTGCCCAGGCCGTGATGATCTTTGATAGCTGGGGTGGGGCGCTGGCAGACGGGGCTTATCAAGAGTTCTCGCTATCTTATATGCGCGATATCGTCAGCCAGTTGCAAAAAGAAAAAGATGGCAAGCGTATTCCTGCCATTGTCTTCACCAAGGGTGGCGGCTTGTGGCTGGAACAACTGGCGGACATAGGTGCTGATGCCCTGGGACTGGACTGGACCATGAATTTGGGTCAGGCACGTGCCAAGGTTGGCGACAAGGTGGCTTTGCAGGGTAATCTTGATCCGGCAGTACTGTTTGCTGAGCCAGAACAAATCCGCAAGCAGGTGATTGCTGCGCTGGATAGTTATGGCAAGCCAGCGGCTGGTCATGGTCATGTATTTAATCTGGGTCATGGCATTTCGCAATTTACCCCGCTTGAGTCGGTCAGCGTGCTGGTAGAAACAGTGCATGAATACAGCCGCAAGCAACGTCAGTCTGTCTAAAACAACATGTTTCATTGCCAGTCTGTTAGTACAGACTGGCTCCACAGGCAGTATTGTTGTCAGTGTGATGGCTCAAGTCTGTATATTCAGGCACTGATAAAACAACAAGTGGCTGAGATGCTTGTCTTTGCGTCATGTTGCTGTGCAAAACATAGCACTGGCGTGCTTTTCCAGCCTGAAAGCTGTGGAAAACCAATAGAGACGCGGCAGAAAAATTTTGCATTTCTATGCACATTTTCTGTCACTTATGCACAAAATCGGGGCGACAAAAAATATTTTCAAAAATATTTTTTTGTCTTCCAGCATTTTTTCTAAGTCATTGATTTTAAAAGACTAAATTCTAGGCTCTGAGATAGGGCAATCTGTGGAAACCCACGTAAACGCTAGCGAAAACCGATGTCAATAGATCTTTCTCCACAAAGTTATCCACAGAAACTGTGGATATGTCAAAAAGCCTTATGAAATCAATAGTTAGCGGTGATTTCCATGCTTTGCGCTAGATCGTGAAACAAGTTTATCTGCGCGTTGCCCTCGATACCCCTCTTGACAGCACCTTCGATTATCGGTGGGCGGCACAGGAAGAGGGTGGGGCTGTTGCCGACTTGCCCCAGGTTGGACAACTGGTGGCTCTGCCGTTTGGTCGCCAGGAAGTCGTCGGCCTGATCATGGACGTGGTGAGCGAGACACAAGTCCCGCCCGCCAAGCTGCGCGACGCCATCGCCGTCAGGCATGAGCTGCCAGCCATGAACAAAGAATGGCTGGCACTATGCCAGTTTGCCGCCGAGTATTACCAGCGCCCCATAGGTGAGGTGGCTGTACCCGCCTTGCCCAAGAACCTCAAAGCCATCAAGACAGTATCCCTGCAGCGTGCCATCAAGAAACTGGCCAAATTGCCTGAGCAAGCCGATGTCAGCCCGCTGGGTGAACCGCAATTGAATCCTGAGCAACAGGCCGCGGTGGATGCAGTTGCCAACGCCGAGGGCTATGCCCCGCATCTCTTGTTTGGTGTGACTGGCAGCGGCAAGACCGAAGTGTATTTGCAGACTGCCACAAAAATACTGGCAAAAAACCCGGATGCCCAGATACTGATCCTGGTGCCAGAAATTAACCTGACACCACAGCTTGAATCGCATATCCGCGCACGTTTCCCTGGCCTGATGCTATCTACCTTGCATAGCGGCATGGCCGAAGGTGAGCGCATGTTGCACTGGCTGGCTGCACATACCGGTCGTGCCCGCATCGTGCTCGGTACACGCCTGGCCATGATGGCATCCCTGCCCAGGCTGAAGCTGATCATCATCGATGAAGAGCATGACCCATCCTACAAGCAGCAGGAAGGCCTGCGTTATTCCGCGCGTGATCTTGCCGTGTGGCGGGCGCGCCAGCTCTCGATACCCATCTTGCTGGGTTCTGCCACGCCCTCGCTGGAAAGCTGGCAGGGGGCACAGACTGGCCGTTATCGCCTGCTGGAATTGCGTGAGCGCGCTGTCCAGCACGCCGTCCTGCCCATCATACGTATCATCAACCTGGAAAGAGAAAAACCCAGCGAAGGCCTGACGCAAAGATTGATAGGTGCGATCAAGCTACGTCTTGAGAAGGGTGAGCAATCACTCCTGTTCCTCAACCGGCGTGGTTATGCGCCGGTACTGGCCTGCGATGCCTGCGGCTGGATCAGCAACTGCACGCGCTGCACTGCCCATCTGGTCTTGCATAAAGGTGACCATAGATTGCGCTGCCATCACTGCGGTCTGGAGCAACGCATACCGCGCTCATGCCCGACTTGCGGCAATATTGACCTGCAACCCCTGGGTCGCGGCACCCAGCGCATGGAAGAAAGCCTGGCCCTGCTTTTCCCCGAGGCAAGAGTGTTTCGTATCGATGCCGACTCCACCCGCCTCAAAGGTAGCGCTGCCGCCGCCTTTGAACGTGTGCATGCCGGTGAAGTCGATATCCTGATAGGCACACAAATGGTGGCCAAGGGCCATGACTTCAAACGTCTGACCCTGGTGGCAGCGCTGAACCCGGATGCTGCCCTGTTCTCGCAAGACTACCGCGCCAGTGAACGCCTGTTTGCCCAGCTCATGCAGGTGGCAGGCCGGGCAGGGCGGGCGGCGCAAAAAGAAGGTGGCAATGCATCCGAGGTGCTGGTACAAACCCGCTACCCTGACCATCCGCTTTACCACGCGCTGATGTCACACAATTACCCTGACTTTGCCAAAGACTTGCTGGACGAACGCCAGCAAGCCCATATGCCACCCTTCATGTACCAGGCTTTATTGCGGGCAGAAGCCAGAGAGCTGGAAACTGCCATCGCCTTTTTGAAAGAAGCTGCGCTCTGTACAGAGCATCAGGGCATCATGATCAACGACCCCATCCCCATGACCATGACGCGGGTGGCTAACGTCGATAGGGCACAGTTGCTGGTCGAATCAGTCTCACGCCCGGCTCTGCAAGCCTTCGTCAAAGCCTGGATAGCCGATTTGCGCGCCATGAAAAGCCGGGTCAGATGGTCGGTCGAGATTGATCCTGTGGATATCTAAGTATTTGTCCACATGGGCCTGAGATTGGTGATCAGTTAAAATTGCTGTTCAGAAGATCATCAAACTCCATACAGCATCATGCCACTCAGCCCTTACCTGAACAGCTTTCCTGAAATATCCGAGAATTGCTACATCCACCCCAGTGCCCAGATCATTGGTGATGTACAAATCGGACCGGACAGTTCTATCTGGTGCAATGCCGTCTTGCGCGGCGATGTCAATCACATACGCTTAGGCCGTAGCAGCAATTTCCAGGACCTGGCCATGGGTCATGTTTCGCACAAGAATGCCAGCAAGCCTGCCGGTTCACCGCTCATCATCGGTGACTATGTGACGATCGCTCATTCTGTCATTCTGCATGGCTGCAATATAGGTGATGAATGCCTGATAGGCATGGGCAGCATCGTCATGGATGATGTCATTATCCACAAACATGTCATGCTGGGTGCTGGCAGCCTGGTGCCGCCGGGCAAGGTACTGGAAAGCGGCTATCTGTATGTAGGCCGCCCTGCAGTCAAAGTCCGCGCCCTGACGGCTGAAGAAATCAGCTATTTCAAATATTCGGCAGAACACTATGTGCGTATCAAGAATAATTACCTGGCCAGTGCTGTGGCGCAACCATCTGAATGAACTTGAAAACGTCTTTATGGTCTGAACCCGGCAAACTATTTTTGAAAGACTCCCAATCACCTAATCAACCAGGCACAAGGACAGGATGGCATGAACGCAACACAGGCTGGCGAATACTGGATCACCACAGATAAGGACAAGATCAATATCGACCTTGTCCATCAATTTTTGACGACTGAAAGTGGCTGGGCCACCGGTATTTCACGACCTGTGGTAGAGGAATCCCTGCGCAATTCCCTGTGTTTCAGTATCTTCCAACAAGAGCGCATGGTGGGCTTTTGCCGCATCATCACTGACATGGCCACCTTTGGTAACCTGGTCGATGTCTTTGTCGTGACCGACATGCGCGGCAAGGGCATTTCCAGATTGCTCATGGAAGAAGTCATGGCCCACCCGGTTGTCAGCAAGCTGCGCCGCTTTACCTTATCGACAAGCACTGCTGCCGGTCTATATGAAAAGTTTGGTTTCACGCCACTCAGCAAGCCTGAGAATTTCATGGAAGTGTACAAGCCCAGGATATACCTGGACTGAAACCACGGTGTTTTACTGAGCAGGCTGGTAATTCAGCTCACCGACATTGCTGGCCTCGAAATACATCATCATCTGCCGCTGGCTGCCTTTTTTGATCTCCGTCACCTTCTTGACGATCTGGTCCGAGCGTTTCACAGTGTCATGATATTGCGCCTCAATTTCATAGCGGCCTTCAGGTAAACCGAGAAATAGCCAGGGGCCGTCCAGTGTTACGTTCATTAACACCGCCTTGCTCTTTTCATCACGCACGATGATCTTGATATTCGCCAGATAAGCACCTGATTTTGTGGCGGCAGTACGCAGCCACAGCGTGTATTGCCCCGCCTGTTGCTGTAATTCTTCCCGTTCCGTACTGCCTATGCCACCTGATACACAGGCGATATCCTTATTCGAGCAATTGCTGCCTGCCGCCAGCGCTGGCAAACTCAGGCAGAGGGAAAGCGACAAGGGCAAGAGCATGGCCAGTTTTGCATATTTCACAGCAGTGTCCTCCAGAGTAAGGTGTTCAGGATAATGTCTGCTGCATGAGAGTGCTTGAGGTGAGTCAAAGTTGCAACATCTTGCATACCAGCACGCTGTTATGCTTGTCGGGCAGCATCAAACTGCGGCATATTAAAAGCGTAGATTTATCCACACCTTTATCCACATGCAGCAGAGATCCAGCTTCAACCCGACTTTCTTCTATCCAACATGTCTTTATTTCCACTAAAACCTGCCTTGGCCATCCTGCTGGCGCTTGCCTCGACTGTACCGGCCCGGGCATTGGAGTCTGCCCTGAGCCTGAAAGATGTTTATGCCAGGACGGTTGAACAGCAAGTCCAGCCAACGCCAGAAGACTTGCAAAATTATATAGACCAGATGATCAGTACGCTGGTCAGCAACAATATCAGTAATCTGCCATCCCAATATATTCTGCTGGTGGACCGCAATCCCAAAGTACAGGTTGCCATGTTGTTCTGGCTGGACCAGCAAGGGCAGTACCAGCTTATCGGCGCCTCACCTGTATCGACAGGGCGTTCCCCCGGTTTTGAGCATTTTGAAACACCCACAGGTGTATATGCCCATAGCCTGGCCAATCTGGATTACCGTGCAGAAGGCAGCAAGAACAGCAAAGGCGTACGCGGCTATGGCATCAAAGGGCGGCGCGTGTTTGATTTTGGCTGGCAAAAAGCCAAAAAAGGCTGGGGCGACAAAATCATCGCCGACATGCGCATGCAAATGCATGCCACTGACCCCGGCCTGCTTGAGTCACGTTTGGGCACGGTGCAATCCAAGGGCTGTGTGCGCATACCCGGCACGCTGAATTTCCTGCTGGACCGTTACGCTGTCCTGGATGCCGATTATCTGCAGGCAGTAGCAGAAGGGAAAAAATTCTGGGTACTGGATAAAAACCGTGAAGACAATCCCTGGGCAGGGCGTTACATGGTCATCGTCGACAGTGGCAAAGAGCAAAAGCCTGAATGGGCAGCCTATATACCTGCACCAGCGCCCACAGCACGCAAACAGGTCAAACCTGCCTGAGTATGGTTTTCTATGATTTTCAGAAAATAATGGGGAACCCGGAAATCGACTAAGATGTCTTTATCAAGGCCTTTATCTCATTTCAGGGAAACCCCATGTCCATAGAAACCTGGTTATTGTATGTCGTTGCCGTTCTTGTATTAACGATCACCCCCGGTCCTGCCGTCTTGATGTGTATTACCAATAGCATCAATTTCGGTGCCCGCATGACCCTGTTCCCGGCATTGGGAAATATCACCTCCCTCATTGCCATCATGACCTGTTCGGCAATAGGCATAGGCGCCATCCTGGCGACGTCGGCGCTGGTGTTTACCGTCATCAAATACCTGGGTGTGGCCTATCTCCTGTATCTGGGTATCAGCAGCTTGCGGGCCAAAAGCAGTGATTTTGTCTTGCCAGCAGAGACCGATATGCGCGGTACCCGTCTGCGCCTGTATGTCAAAGGCATGCTGGTCGGCATCAGCAATCCCAAGGCCTTGTTGTTTTTTACCGCCTTCTTCCCGCAATTTATCAATCCGGCTGCCGCCAAACTGCCGCAATTTTTGGTCTTGTGCAGCACCTTTGTATTTTTTGAATTCAGTGTCCTCATGCTGTACGCCGTGTTTGCCGAACGCATGGGGCCGTGGCTGCGCTCCAGGGGCAAGGCAAAAATGTTCAACCAGCTTTCTGGTGGCGTATTTGTTGCGGCGGCGGGTCTGCTGGCAACCGTGAAAAAGGCGAATGACTAAGGAGCAAGATCATGTCACATGCAGACGCTTATAGTGAAAACGGGTTTTGGGACAAGCTCAAGAAATATGCCCGGACGGCAGGTAGTGAAATCGTAGAAAAAGTGCTCTGTCTGTATTATGCGGCGCAAAGGCCAGAGACTCCAGCCTGGGCCAAGACAGTCATATTTGGCGCATTGGGATATTTCATTTTCCCTCTCGATGCCGTGCCGGATGTCTTGCCTGTGGTTGGTTATACAGATGATCTTGGTGTGATTGCCGGGGCGCTGGTGACGGTCAGTCTGTATATTACAGACGAAGTGAAGCAGAGTGCACGGGATAGAATGAAGGCATGGTTTGGGCAGAAATCTGACTAAAGTACATTCACTTTTTACAGCCAGTTTTTTAGCTCAATCTCAGCTCAAAAAACGCACAAAAACCGACAAAAAAAGATCTGGCGCTTGCAAATCTATGTATGATTTGCAACTTATTTAATCCGCCGGGCTTGCGCATGTACACCTCCACTTTTACTTTCAAGAAGAAGCAATACGACGACGCTTTTTATGCGCTTGATGATCAGATCGTCGCTCTGGCCAAGTCCATACCAGGCTATCTCGGTGAAGAGACCTGGGAAAATGCAGTGACCGGGCAGGTTTCCAATGTGTATTACTGGGATAGCCTGGAAGCCCTGCAGTCCTTGATCAACAACCCCATCCACCAGCAAGCCAAGGCGGCGCAGGCAAAATGGCTGGATGGCTATCAGGTCATCGTGGCAGAAGTGTTACGCACTTATGGTGATGGCAATTTGCCGCATCCTTGCGTGAGCGTAGCGCCGCATACCGCAAATTAAAACTTCGATGAAGATACAACTGAGAGAAGTAGATATCCATAATTTTGATGAGGTAATCAATTTACCCTTGTTGCCTCATCAGGAAAATTATCTGGCCAGTAATGCTTATTCTCTGGCGCAGTCCAAATACGATATTTACTACAGACCACGCGCCATTTATGCAGATGATCAATTGACGGGTTTTTTGATGTACAAGAGCATGGATGATGAAAATCGCCCCAGGGAATATGCCATACACCGCTTCATGATCGATCATCGCCAACAGGGCAAAGGCATAGGGCGGCAAGCCTTGCAACTGGCAATTGAGGAAATACGTCAGGACCTGCAGGCAGAACGCATCACCATTTGCTATCTGCCGGAAAACCCGGTCGCCAAAGATTTTTATGCCAGTGTTGGATTTGTAGAAACAGGTGTGGATGAAGAGGGTGAGATGAATGCAGAGATAGTCCTGAACGCTGCACTGGAAAAATGAACTCCCCGCTGCGCAAAGCCAATTGTCTTATCTTTGATTGCGATGGCACGCTGGTCAATAGCGAAGGTTTGTGCAATCTGGGTTTGCAAAAAGAATTGCAACATTATGGCGTACAGGCAGATCTTGCTGATCTGACGCAGCGTTTTCGTGGCCGCAAGCTGGCAGATATCTGTAGTGCCTTGTCGCAGCAATATGGCCTGGAACTGGATGAGGATTTTATCCACAGCTACCGGCGTACAGTAGCTCTTTTATTCGATGCATCTTTGCAGGCTTTTCCCGGCGTCATAGAAGTTTTGCAGCAACTGGATTTACCCATGTGCGTGGCATCTGCCGGGCCGCCGCACAAAATCCGCAAAGCGCTGAGCCTGACTGGGCTGAGCCGGTTTTTTGGTGAACGTATCTACAGTTCATACGATATTTCTTCCTGGAAGCCCGCGCCTGATCTGTTTTTGCATGCGGCAAGGCAAATGGGATTTGCGCCAGCAGATTGCATCGTGATTGAAGACAGCGAGATCGGCATACAGGCAGCGATCGCGGCGGGCATGCAAGCCTGCTGGTTTGGTGCTGCGGCACAAGTGGCTACTTATCCACAAGTACCACGATTTTCTTCCATGTATGAGTTACCATGCTTATTGCAGTGTTCACAAACCTTCCCTTGAAAGTAGCTGCTGATGAAAACCAGCCTCAACTTAATCCTGATCACTGCCTTGTTCAGCACTGCGCCCATGGTCCATGCAGGCAAACAGGATGAGCAGGCATTGATGGCGGGAGTGCAGGGTTTCTATGGCTGGGTGCTCAAGAATGGCAAGCAGGTTTCTGCCTTGCAGCCTGCTATCAAGGACATCCCGGGCAGCAAAAAATTCCAGCTCGATACTAAAAACCTCAAGGCTTTCAGTGGCAAATTCATGGCCAGTGGTTATTTTGCAGCAGACTTCCCGGCGGCGCTGGAGCGTTATTATGGAAAATACCAGCAACAGTTCCAGGCTTATACCGATGCCGAGTTTGCTCAGATGGCCCAGGATGGCCGTGGCCCCCTGATGGATACGGAAGACATGGACATTTTCTTTTGTGCTCAGGAATATGAGTACAAGCCTTCTTTTATCAGGAAAATCAAGGCCAAGTCCATCAAGCTCGATGGCGACAAAGCCAGTGTGATCGTGGTCTCGCCCTATCAATGGGAAACTGAGTTCAAATTCGTCAAAGTGGGGCAACGCTGGCTGATCAATGGCTACTGCGTGTTTCAGTAAGTCTGCAGTCTGCTACATGCTATATTAGCTACTTCCGCATTTCTTTACATCCCAGCTATGAGTGGTCCAACTACAGTCCTGATCACGGGCGATGGCCTGGTAATCCTGTTGGCGGCGGCGGCCATACGTGCTGCCATGTCGGTGGCCCAGGCACATCACAACGCCGATCTGTTGCGCACACATCAGGATGCTGAGCAAACTGACTTGCAAGAGCGCCTGCAGCAAGCAGGCGTTCTGGGCAAACAAGCCCTGCAAGAGCAATTGCAAATCGCCGAGCAGGATTATGCCCAGTTGATTGCTCTGGCTGAAAAGATAGGCTGTAGCGCGCAAATCACCGCAAGCCAGCCTGTCCCGCCAGCCGGGACGGATGAACAGGAAATCATAGAATATCTGCGCAGCTTGCAGGCACTGGTGCATGAATTAAGGCCAGTCTTGTTGCAAGAGTCAGCCAGACGCGCTGACGCCCTGTCGGATGAAGGCGATGCCAATCTGGACGCCGCCAGTGCCGCAAGCTTGCCTCAAGACAGGCTGGCGCGTTTGTTGAAACGCATCGCTCACATAGAACAATTACCCGAACACATTGCGCAATTGGCAAGGGAGCTGGAAAAATCTTTGCCGGGTGCCCGCGCCGACATGCTGGCCAGCGAGCTGCGCCTGCAAATCCAGACTCTGCTGGAAGCCGAGAAAAAACGCCAGGTCGAACAAGCACAGGCCCTGATACTGGAACAGACCTTGAAAGACCTTGGTTACCAGGTAGAAGAAGTGTCGCATACCCTGTTTGTTGAAGGTGGCGTCGTGCATTTCCGCCGCGCCAGCTGGGACAAATACATGGTGCGCATGCGCATGGATAGCAAGACTGGGCAGGCCAATTTCAATGTCATCCGCTCTGTCAAACAGGGTGAAAATGAACGAAGTGTGCTTGACCATCTGGCAGAAGACCGCTGGTGCAGCGAATTCCCGGCGCTGATGGCAGCACTGGAAGCACGTGGCATACATATGCAGGTAACGCGACTATTGCAGGCAGGTGAATTGCCCGTGCAACTGGTCGTGGAGGATAAGCTGCCGCAATTTGCTGAAGAAGAGCAAATTGAAAGTCATAGCCAATTACAGTCGAAAAAATTGCCATGAATGTACCCGAAACCCGCTGGCTGCAAGACTTGCAGCGCCTGCTGCCTATACGATCACACTATGTGATTTCTGGTGCCATACGCGACAGTTTTTTACTGCCGCTGGCAGCTCAGGATGCATCCTCAGGCGGTGGCGGCGCTACCCTGGTGCCATTCAACCGCGCCTTGTGGGAATCGCTGAAACGTCTGGATTACAAGCTATTGCTGATCTATGACCCAGTGGATGGCCTGCGTGTTTATCCTGATGAAAGCGCACAGCGCGATCTGGCCACACGTTTATTTGATGTGAAACTGGCTGATGGTTGCCAGCAAATCAGTCTCGAAAGCCTGAGCAAGCTGATGAAGAAACTCAGCGCCGAAAGAGAAATGCGCTGCGCTCTGGTGCTGGATTTTGCTTCGCGTATTACCCGCAAGGCAGAACAACTGGGCGAGGCTGAACACCGTTTTTTTGTCGCCGCAGAAAAAATCTCACTGACGGCCAGCGCCATCGTCCCGCGCGAAGTTGGCGGTGCACCGCAATACAACCCCATACTCTGGCTGGTGAACCGTGCGCAAGATTTACCATCCTGGTTTACCCTGGATAGTGAAAGAGTCGCCAGCCTGGTCATCAGCAAGCCAGATTTTGAAATGCGCCAGGCGGCTGCTTTGCAACTGGCCCCCTTGTTCAATGGCTATGCGGACGCAGCTACTGCCGTGCGCACCCAGTTTGTCAAAAGTTTTACTGAAGGCACTGAGGGCATGTCCTTGTCTGCCCTGTCCGATATCACTGAACTGGCAGACCGACAGAAGCTGGGTATTGCAGATATAGAAGATGCAGTGCGCTGCTTCAAGATAGGTGCGCTGGACAACCCCTGGCGCAAGGATTACCTGCGCAAGAAAATACGCGATGGGCAAAGCTTTATCGAAGACCGCGTCAAGGGCCAGCATCCTGCCGTAGTCAAAACCCTGGATATACTCAAGCGTTCCGTCATGAGCCTGACGGGCGCGCAGGCACGTTCTGGCGGCAGCCGCCCGCGTGGCGTTTTATTTTTTGCCGGACCTACCGGTGTCGGTAAAACCGAGCTGGCCAAGACCCTGACGCAACTGGTGTTTGGTGATGAACGTGCCTACCTGCGTTTTGACATGAGCGAATTTGCTGAAGAACATACCAGCGCCCGCCTGCTCGGTGCTCCGCCTGGTTATGTGGGTTTTGATGCCGGTGGTGAACTCACCAACGCCGTCAGGCAAAAACCTTTTTCTGTCGTACTCTTCGATGAAATCGAAAAAGCCCATCCACGCATACTCGATAAATTCTTGCAGATACTCGAAGATGGCCGCCTCACCGATGGCCGCGGCGACACTGCCTATTTTTCAGAAACCATTCTGATTTTCACTTCCAATCTGGGTATCTATGTAGAAGATAACCAGGGTAACCGCAGCCAGAATGTGAAGCCTGGCGACAGTTATGAAACCGTGGAATTCAAGGTGCGCGAGGCCATAGGCAATTACTTCAAGTTCAAATTGTCACGGCCAGAATTATTGAATCGCATCGGTGACAATATCGTGGTCTTTGATTTTATTTCTGCTGAAGTCGCTGCAAAAATTTTTGATGGCATGTTGCGTAATGTGGCACGTCGCTTGCAAGAAGAACTCGGCCTGCAACTGGCCATGCCAGCGACGGTGCGCGATGAATTACTGGCACGCTGCATACGTGACCTCAGCAATGGTGGCCGCGGTGTCGGCAACCAGCTGGAATCGAATTTCATCAATCCTCTGTCGCGTGCCCTGTTTGAGCAAGAGCTGGAAGGCAAGCAGCGTGTCAGCGTGACAGCAATTACCGAAGCCGATAAAGTCATCAGCCTGAGCCTGCAATTAGCATGAAGATTGCCATCAATAAAGCACATTTCCCCGTGACCGTACTGGGGCCGGGGCGGCGCATAGGCATATGGGTACAGGGTTGCAGCATAGGCTGCAAGGGCTGTGTCTCGCAAGATACCTGGGCCAGGGATGGCAGCAAGGAAATGACAGTGGCGGGTTTGCTGAGCTGGTGCCGCGAAGTCAGTGCCGGGCTATTTGATGGCATCACCATCTCAGGCGGCGAACCATTCGAGCAGCCCAAGGCCCTGCATGCCTTGCTCGATGGTCTGCATCACTGGCGCAGCAGTACAGGAATGGATTTTGACATACTCTGCTATAGCGGTTATCCACTGGCTACCCTGCAAAAAAAACATGCAGACTTGCTGCAAAAACTTGATGCCCTGATCCCCGAGCCTTTTATCGTGAGCAAGCCCTTGACCCAGGCCTGGCGTGGCTCAGCCAATCAGCCGCTGGTGCTCTTGTCAGACCGTGCCAGGGCGCGTATGCAGACCTATGTTGATGCTCCCATAGATGAACAGGACAAGCGCATACAGACCATGATAGACGGCCAGCGTGTCTGGTATGTAGGCATACCAGGGCGCGGTGACATGCAGGCGCTGGAACAATTATGCGCCAGCCGCGGTTTGACTTTTGATAGCGTCAGCTGGAGACCCTGAGTGAGTCAGACCTACATACGCCGCTGCCCTGCATGTGAAACCGAAAACGCGCCTGAAGTCATGCGCTGCGTTTGTGGCACCTTGCTGTCCGGTGTGGACTTGATGGAAAAGCGCGAACAGGCAGAACCTGAAGTTGAAGTAAAGCTGTCAACAGCCACAGCAACAGAGCTAATTTGCAGTTATGAAGACTGCGAACAAAGTAATCCTCCAGACAGTGAACTATGCCTGTATTGCAATCGCCCGCTGATCAAGGAACCTGCTGCAGCAACACCAGACAGCAGCCAGATTCACAGCTTGCTGTCACTGCCGCAAGCCCTGCGAGATCGCTACAAGATATTGCATCACCTGCCCACCCTGGGTGCAGAGGCCGAGTTGTTGCTGGTGGAAGAAAATACAAGCGCCATACAGCGTGTCGCCAAGATATATCGCCACGGCATACATGGTAAATCTGAAGTCAGGGAAAGGCTGCAAACAGTAGCAGCCGAGCACCGCGTCATTGTGCTGGAAGCAGGTGTGTCTGATGGTCACGCCTATGAACTCATGGAATATTGTGAGCTTGGTTCCTTAAGAAAAATCACGCAGGGCAAGCGGCCAGATTTTGCCATGCTGGAAAACATAGTGCGTGAGCTGGCAGCCGCTATCGCCAGTGTGCATAAGGCCGGACTTATCCACCGTGATCTCAAGCCAGAAAATATCCTGGTGCGCACGCTGCAACCGCTGGATTTGATACTCACTGACTTCGGTATTTCATCCGTGCTGGATGCCACGCAAAGGCTGACTGGCACAGCACGCACCTTGCCCTATGCCTCACCAGAAAGCCTGTCTGGCGTCATTGATGCCAAGGCAGATTATTGGGCACTGGGCATGATCATGCTGGAACTGGCTCTGGGCCAGCATCCATTTGCCGGTTTGTCAGAAGCCGTGATCCTGCACCACCTGACCACGCGTGAGCTGGAACTCAATGCCGTATCCGATACCTACCTGCGCAAACTGCTGCGTGGCCTGCTCTTGCGGGACCCTAAAAAACGCTGGGGCGATGAACAGATCATGCGCTGGCTGGCGCGCGATGCCAGCTTGCCAGAGGCCGTGGAAACCATGGCCATGGGCGGTTTTCGCGAGCCCTATCATATAGGGCCATATCTGTGCCACACCCGCGAACAACTGGCAGTGGCATTGGCACGCAACTGGGATAATGGCGTCAGGGATATCTCGAATGCGCAATTGCTGGCCTGGTTTCGCGATGTGCAAAAAGACCAGAATGCGGTACGTGTCCTGCTCGATATGCGCCAGGATAAAAAGCTCTCGGTCGACGTGCAGCTATTACGCCTCATCCTGCATCTGGCCCCGGGCCTGCCGCCAGTCTGGCGTGGCGAAACCATAGAATTGCCTGCCATACTAGGCTATGCCAACCGTGCGCTGAAAGGAGACGAAGCCGCCAGCAGCTGGTTGAACCAGCTGTATAACTACGGTGTGCTGGAAGCCTATGCTGAAGCCGGTAACAAGGAAGTCGCCAGCATAGTGCAAAAGTGGCAGCATTGTTGCAAGCAAATCCAGCTCGCCTGGCAAGATGCTTTTGGCCTGGTGAAGGACTATGCCAGCAAAAATTTGCCGGGTGAGTATGCCAATATCGACAAACTCGTTTATGGTCTTGATCCCGACGAAACTGCGCCTCTGCATAAATTGCATGCGCGCATTCTGGCGCTGGCCTATGATGAACGGTGGCCGGAACGCCTGCGCAAACGCCTGGTCATCGCCTATGCTGGCCTGAAAGCTTATTGTCCCTGGCTGGCTGCGCTTGGTGAGATAGAGCAAATGCCTGTAGCCTCGTTGCTGGTGCTGGAAGCCCTGTTGCCCGAAGCACAAAAAGCCGTGGAACGCCAGCAAAAAGCCGAGGCTTGGCAACGCACCGCTGACCAGGATGCGGCAGCGGCCATGAAGCAGGAAATTTTACGCAGCATCAAAGCCATACGCGTAGCAGCTACTGACAGCCTCTTGTCTACCGCCGCCGCAGATGATCTCTACAGGACACTGGATGACTACCATGATTTGCTGGAAAAGTTGCGCGCTTCGGCCAGTACAGAAACAGCGTGGCAGGACGCCAAAAAAGCAGCATTGAGAGTTGAGCACACTGTCAGAAAAATCTCGCAGTTGCTGGATAAGCTGGCTGCCAGGCGTATTGAAAACCAGGGCTGGGTAGGGCGTGAAGTGCAGATTTTTGTTGCCATCGCCGTGCTGGGCGTGCCATTGTTTTTCCCTCAGGTGAATTTTTACTGGATACCTGGCTTGATTGCGGCAGTCGCTGTCTGGCGCTTCCTGCCAAATTTTCTGACCATGCGCAAAATCCGTGAGCTGGGCAGGCAATTATGAATTTTCAAATATCTGATATTTCTCGCAAACATCTGAGATAGTTGTTTGCATCAAAAAAAGGAGCCAGACAAATGTCGCCGATTTTTACGAAAATGAATTTGAAAGAGCAAAAACGGCTCCTGATAGTCAATGCGCCAGCATCTTTCCAGCCTGTCATTGATGAACTGCTTGCTGAATCAGATGTAGAGATTTTTCAGGATATCAAGAAATGCAAACGCTGCGAATTTGCCCTGGCGTTTGTCAGCAAGCAAGATGAGCTGGACAAGATCAGTGCTGCCTTGCTGACAAAAATCGAGGGAGACGCCTTATTGTGGTTTGCTTATCCCAAAGGCACGTCGAAAAAGTATAAGTGTGAATTTAACCGCGATACTGGCTGGGATGTGATCAAGGCGGCGGGGTTTGATACGGTGAGGATGGTGGCGATAGATGAGGATTGGTCGGGGTTGAGGTTTAGGCATAGTGATTTTATTAAGAATTCTTCCAAGAAATCTGCTGGCTGATTTGGGGCTTGTGGTGCAAAAATGAGAGCGTTGAGATACTTACCTGGCTAGTCGGCCTTAAAGTCTGAAGGGAAATTATTAACGTCATTCCACCGGGCTGGCGCTCCAGCGTGCTTTTAGCTGGAATCCAGCGGCGTTCGACGCATACTGTTGGGTATATTAATTTCAGATTAGTCGTGTTTTGAACATCTGTTTTTGGAGTACGTTTACATGTAATTTAAGATTGCCGGTCGGGGGTAGCCCGACAGCTACTCACTTTTCTTGTCGTCGCCAAGAAAAGTAAGCAAAAGAAAGCGACCCAGGCGTAGCCGCCCCTGCGGGGTTCCCGTTTGTGCAGTACAAAAAATGGGAAATGCCCGAAACTCGCTGCGCTCAAACACGGGCATTTCTAATCCATTTTCTGTACCGCACAAACGGCGGCTACACATGGGAACGGCAGAAATTCAAAAGCAACCACAACGTCAAAAGCAACATCAATGTGACCTGCTAGGTATATCTTGCGTGTATTGCTTAGTCGTACCGATATACAAAAACCGTGATATCCCCCATTTACACCCCGGTCTGCGTTTTCGCCCGTACTGTCTATACTGAATACTGACAAGGCTTTCCAGCCTGTCAGGGTGTTGGTTTGGTGTTTTATATTTTTGCACGCAGATAAGCTACATCATTTTATGCATATAGATGTCAGCGCCGCGGATGCTAACCTCGCCCCATAAGAATTTCATACCGGAGCATTCATGTCTGACCCTATTCGTTTCTACTATCAAGGCCAAATCCAGCAAGTCAGCAATGCTGCGCCTACGCGTACGCTGTTGCAACATCTGCGGGAAGACTTGCATTGCACCGGCACCAAGGAAGGTTGTGCCGAGGGCGATTGCGGGGCCTGCACGGTCGTGGTTGGTGAAATGAAACATGGTCAGCTGGAATTGCAGTCGGTGAATTCCTGCATACAATTCCTGCCCACGCTTGATGGCAAAGCTGTGTTTACGGTAGAAGACTTGCAACAAAAGAATGGTGAACTGCATCCTGTGCAACAGGCACTGGTGGAATGCCATGGCTCGCAATGCGGCTTTTGTACACCGGGGTTTGCCATGTCGCTGTGGAGCCTGTACCTGAAAAAAGAAGGTGACAATGTTCCGCCCTGTCGCAAGGAGATAGACGAAACCCTGTCCGGCAATCTGTGCCGTTGCACAGGTTACCGCCCTATCATCGATGCCGCAAAGCGCATGGGGGAATTGCCTGCGGCGGAGTTTGATCGTGCGGCTGTTATTAGTGGCTTGCAAAGTCTGCAACGTGGTGAGATGTTCAGCTATACGGCTGATGACCAGACTTTCTATGCGCCGCGCACTTTGCAGCAACTGGCTGAGGTGCGTGAAGCCAACCCTAAGGCCACTATACTGGCAGGTTCCACTGATGTCGGTTTGTGGGTGACCAAGCAAATGCGTGAGCTGGGTAATATCATTTATGTGCGTGAAGTCGATGAGTTAAAACACATCAAGACTGTGGATGACATGCTGGAAATAGGTGCAGCCGTGTCCCTGAATGATGCCTATGGCGCAGTCTGCCAGCATTACCCGGATGAACTGACCGAGATGTGGCAGCGCTTTGCTTCGCAACCTATACGCAATACCGGCACGCTGGGTGGCAGTGTCGCCAATGGCTCGCCTATTGGTGATTCAGCACCATGGATGATAGCCCTGGGTGCTGAGATCGTCTTGCACAGCGTGCGCGGCCAGCGTGTGTTGTTACTGGAGAGTTTTTACCTCGACTATATGAAAAAGGATATGCAGCCCGGTGAATTTGTCGCTGCCGTGCGCATACCCTTGCCCAAAGTCGGGCAGCAATTCCGTACCTATAAACTCGCCAAGCGTTATGACCAGGATATCTCTGCCGTCTGTGCCGCTTTTGCAATCAGCCTCGATGGTGACATCGTGCGTGATGCGCATATCGCTTTTGGTGGCATGGCCGCCACCTCACGCCGCGCGCCGCTGGCAGAAGCAGCCTTGAATGGGCAAGCCTGGAATGAAGCAACGGTGAAAAATGCCATGGCCTTGTTGGCGCAGGATTACACACCGCTGACCGATATGCGTGCCAGCAATACCTACCGCATGCAGACAGCACAAAATCTCTTGCGC
The DNA here is from genome assembly GCF_003201815.1 of Undibacterium pigrum. GTDB lineage: Bacteria > Pseudomonadota > Gammaproteobacteria > Burkholderiales > Burkholderiaceae_D > Undibacterium > Undibacterium pigrum. The sequence continues at coordinate 72,984 of NZ_QJKB01000002.1, read as the reverse complement.
CGTTTCTGGCTGGAGACACGTATAGATGCGCCGTTGAAACTGCAAGCCATCAATGTCTTTGCCCCCGTCGCCGTCACAGCTTAAGCTCAGGAGAAAACATGAATACCCAAACTGAAGCTTTCCTGAACGACAAAAACCTCGCCAAAGACAACGCAGACTGGGCAGAGGTCGGCAAATCGCATCCGCATGAATCGGCTATCCTGCATGTGCTGGGTGAGGCGCGTTATACCGACGATATTCCTGAAGTGCAGGGCACCTTGCATGCAGCACTGGGGCTGTCGTCCAAGGCGCATGCGAATATTGTGTCCATGAATTTTGATGCAGTCAAAAGCGCACGTGGTGTCGTGGCGGTATATACCGCCAAGGATATTCCCGGCACCAATGATTGCGGCCCCATCATTCATGATGACCCTATCCTGTCAGAAGGCCTGGTGGAATATGTAGGCCAGCCCATCTTCATCGTCGTCGCTGATACGCATGACAATGCGCGCCGTGCCGTGCGCAAGGCCGAGATAGTCTATGAAGAATTAGCCGCGATACTGACACCGCAAGAAGCAAAAAAAGCCCAGTCCTTCGTCTTGCCGCCCATGCGTTTGCAGCGTGGTGATGCGCAGGCCGCATTCGAGCGTTCACCGCGCCGTGTCAAGGGTGAATTGTATGTAGGTGGGCAAGAACAGTTCTATCTCGAAGGCCAGATTTCTTACGCCATACCGAAGGAAGACCGTGGCATGTTGGTGCTGTGCTCTACCCAGCACCCCAGCGAAATGCAGCATGTGGTCGCCCACGCGCTTGGCGTGCACAGTCATAACATCGTGGTTGAATGCCGTCGCATGGGTGGTGGCTTTGGTGGCAAGGAATCGCAGTCTGCCTTGTGGGCAGCAGCGGCAGCGATTTCTGCCGTCCACCTGAAACGCCCAGTCAAACTGCGTGCTGACCGTGATGACGACATGATGGTGACAGGCAAACGCCATTGCTTCCATTATGATTATGAAGTCGGTTACGACGACGAAGGCCGCATCATTGCCGCCAGGGTAGAGATGGTGTCACGCGCCGGTTTCTCTGCCGATCTGTCAGCACCAGTAGCGACCCGTGCCGTCTGCCATTTCGATAATACTTACTACCTTGGCGATGTCGATATCCGCGCCATGTGCGGCAAAACCAATACCCAGTCGAATACTGCCTTCCGTGGCTTTGGTGGCCCGCAGGGTGCGATTGCGATTGAATACATCGTCGATAATATTGCCCGTGACTTGAACAAGGATGCGCTTGAAATACGCAAGATCAATTTCTATGGCCGCAATGATGAAGAGGGGCGCAACGTTACACAGTATGGCCAGAAGGTCGTTGATAACGTCATCCATGAACTGGTGGCAGAACTCGAAACCAGCAGTGAATACCAGCAACGCCGTGCTGACATCAAGGCTTTCAACGCCAGCAGCCCCGTCCTCAAAAAAGGTCTGGCGCTGACGCCGGTTAAATTTGGTATCGCCTTCAACGTCACTCATCTGAACCAGGCTGGTGCTTTGGTACACATCTATACCGATGGCTCGGTACTGGTCAACCATGGTGGTTGTGAAATGGGGCAGGGTGTCAATACCAAGGTCTGCCAGGTCGTCGCCCATGAGCTGGGCCTGAACCTGGACAAGGTGCGGGCTACCGCCACTGACACCAGCAAGGTCGCAAACACCTCGGCCACGGCTGCTTCGACGGGTGCAGATTTGAACGGCAAGGCTGCGCAAAATGCTGCGCATACCCTGCGCCAGCGCCTGGCTGAATTTGCAGTAAAAACTTATGGTGGCGAGCTGGCAGACATACGCTTTGCGGCTGGCCTGGTCAGTGTCAATGGGCTGGATATCCCGTTTGAAGCCCTGGTGCAAAAAGCCTATCTGGCGCGGGTGCAATTATGGTCTGACGGTTTTTATGCGACACCGGGTTTGCACTGGGACCCTAAAACCATGAGTGGTAATCCCTTCTCTTACTATGCCTATGGTGCTTCGGTGTCTGAAGTCATTGTCGATACCCTGACCGGTGAATGGAAACTCTTGCGTGCTGATGGGCTCTACGATGCCGGCAATTCTTTGAACCCCGCCATCGATATAGGCCAGGTGGAAGGTGCTTTCATACAGGGTATGGGCTGGCTGACGACAGAAGAATTATGGTGGAACAAGGGCGGCAAGCTGATGACGCATGCGCCTTCGACTTACAAGATACCGGCGATTTCTGATTGCCCTGAAGACTTCCGCGTCAGCCTGTTCAAGAACCGCAATGTGCAAGACAGCATACACAGGTCCAAAGCCGTCGGTGAGCCACCGCTGCTGTTGCCGTTTTCTGTTTTCTTTGCGATACGTGATGCGATTGCCAGCGTGGCAGATTACCGCTATAACCCGCCCCTGAATGCACCTGCAACCAGTGAAGCGATTTTGTCGGCCATCAATGGCGTAGCGGCCATGGCTGCGGCCAGCTAAGCTAAATTCAGACATAAAGTCAGACAAGCGAGTTCATCATGAAGCTTTGGTTAAATGCAATTGCCACACAAGCCGCCCCCAAGATACTGGTGACGGTTGCCACTGTATTGGGTTCCGGCCCGCGTGAGCCAGGTGCCAAGATGCTGGTCACGGCAGATGAATTATTCGACACCATAGGTGGCGGCCATCTGGAAATGAAGGCCACAGAAATCGCCCGCAGCATGCTGGCCATGCCGGAAAGCCAGCTTGCCGCCCAGCGCCGCTTTGAACGTTTCCCGTTAGGCCCCAGCCTGGGTCAATGCTGCGGCGGTGTCGTGCATCTGGCCTTTGAACGTGTGCAGGCTGATAGTCTGGCTTACTTGAATTGCCTGAACCAGCGCTGGCGTCTGGGACAGGATAGCTGGCGTTTGCTGGCGCTGGACAGTGCGCAAGAACCAAGCCTGTGCGATGCCAACGGTACACATTTGACAGGCTCTGCCTGGCCTGCGGGTTTGCCAGTGCAAATTGATACCAGTAATCCCTGTCAGGTCCTGACGGATGCAGCGGGCCAGCGCTGGCTGCTCGATTCCTGCCTCGCTTACCGCGCTCACCTGATGTTGTTTGGTGCTGGCCATGTTGGTGCAGCCATCGTTCGTGCCATGGCTGATTTGCCTTGCCGTATCACCTGGGTCGATGAACGCGAAGATATGTTTCCGACCAGGCTGGTAGCCAATGTCACGGTAGAAGCGACGGATACACCAGAAGCCCTGATTGCCAAAGCCGCTCCGGGAACATCCTTCCTCGTGCTCACGCATAGCCATGCACTGGACCAGAAACTGTCCGAGCATATCCTGCGCCTGCCAGATGTAGGCTGGTTTGGCCTCATAGGCTCGCAAACCAAGCGTGTACAGTTTGAGCGCCGCCTGCGTGAACGTGGCATACCGGCTACCCGCCTCAATGACATGGTCTGCCCCATAGGCTTGCCCGGCATACATGGCAAGCAACCGGCAGTGATTGCCGCCTCCGTCGCCGCCCAGCTCTTGCAGGTCTGGGAAGAGCATGACATCCATCAGCAAAAAGAACTCAGCCGAGTGCTTGCGCGCATAGGCTCTGATGTTTTTGCATCTAATACAGAAAGACAGGCAAGTGGACTGTAATAGTAAAAACGGAAGTGAAAGACGCTTGCCCGGCGATCAGGGCAAGGCGCAAAGCGCAGCGATAGTGAACTATCGCGAGCATTTGCAACGCAGCCATGATCGTCGCGCAAGTGGAAGGCACTCTGTTTTTTACTGTTACAGTTCACTATATGAGTGTCACTCGCTGGCTAAGCGTTAAACTCTCGCTGTTAGCGCTTAGCACCCACCAGATCAATGCGAATGTGACGCCAGACCGGCAGACTTGATGAACAAGTCGTGGTCTGGCTTGATTGCGCCTGCAAGACAGAATTCAGAAAGACCACGATGAGCAATATTTCAAGTAACACCAATCTGCAAGCTTACCGCGCCAGTGTGCTGCATTTCCAGCAAGACCCGGCCTTTCATGAACAGGCTTATGCCTGGCATGAAGATGGCCTGTTGATCGTTGATGGTGGCAAGATCGTCGCCGCAGGTGAATATGCGCAATTGCATGCCAGCCTGCCTGAGGGGGCAGAAGTCATCGATTACCGCGGCAAACTCATTGTGCCGGGTTTTATCGATACCCACATCCATTATCCCCAGACTGACATGATCGCCTCACCAGCACCCGGTTTGCTGCCCTGGCTGGAGACTTATACTTTCCCGACTGAACGCCAGTTTGCCGACATCAACCATAGTGCCCAGGTCGCGCATTTTTTCATTGATGAATTACTGCGCTGTGGCACCACCACGGCGATGGTGTATTGCACCGTCCATCCTGAATCCGTCGAAGCCTTCTTTGCCGAGAGTGAAGCACGCAATCTGCGTATGGTGGCGGGCAAGGTCCTGATGGACAGGAATTGTCCTGAATTCCTGCGCGATACTGCCGAGGGCGGCATACGCGACAGCGAAACCCTGATCAAGAAATGGCATAAACGTGGCCGCCAGTTATATGCAATCACACCGCGTTTTGCACCTACCTCTAGCGACGCACAAATGCAGCTGGCAGGTGAGTTGGCGCAAGCTTATCCCGATACCTTCTTGCAGACCCACGTCGCAGAAAATACCGATGAAGTTGCCTGGGTCAAATCACTGTATCCAAAAGCACGCAGCTATCTCGATGTGTATGACCAGTACGGCATGCTGCGCCCGCGTGCCATGTACGGCCATTGCATCTGGCTCGATGATGCTGACCGTGCGCGTATGGCAGAAACACAATCGGCAGTGGCGATGTGCCCGACATCCAATCTCTTCCTTGGCAGTGGCCTGTTCAATTTTGAACGTGCCGATGCCCAGCAAGTCAGCCTGTCACTGGCCACCGATGTCGGTGGCGGCACTTCATTTTCGATGTTGCGCACCATGAACGAAGCCTACAAGATGGCACGCCTGGGTGGTACTTACCTGCCTGCGCTGCGCATGTTTTACCTGGCAACCCTAGGTGGCGCACGCAGCATGCAGCTGGAAGGCACGATAGGTAATTTCGTCAAGGATGCAGAAGCTGATTTCATTGTGCTTGACCCGCAAGCCACGCCCTTGCTGGCACGGCGTACCGGACATACAGAGAGCCTTGATGAATTGCTGTTTGCCCTGGCTTTGCTGGGGGATGACCGCACAGTAGCTGCAACTTATGCAGCAGGCAAACTGGTACATCAGCGACAAGCCGGGCATAAGTGATTTATGATGGTGGGTATTGTTCAACAATGTCCAATACCTTTCAAGGAAAAACCATGCCCACCATCAATGTACAAATGTTTGAAGGCCGCACGCTCGAGCAAAAACGTGCCTTCGTCAAAGCCGTCACCGAAGCCAGTGCCCAAACCTTGGGTTGCTCCCTCGATGCTGTGGATATCATCATCCAGGAAATCAAGCGCGAAGACTGGGCTTCTGGCGGGACTTTGTGGTCGGATAAAAAGTAAGCCTGAATAAACTTAATCCACTTTCAATTTGCCCTTGATAATCGCCTGACTGGCTTCACGCAGTTTTTGCAGCACAGGCCGCTGGCGCAGGATATCGCAATCAGAATATGCCGCATCAGTGCTGATACCGGTCAGCGATACTGCTCCTTCCTTCAAACCATATTCTATTCTGGTTGCAGTTGATCCAGCCAAAATAGCCGCGACCGCCAGACTGATGGCAGTATCGCCATGCACCTGCATATTGTCGATAACCTTGCCCGCAGTCCTAGGGCACTGGTTGACATAACTGCCTATGGCGCGTGCCTTGCTGTTGCCTGCAAGCGCTTTGAATACCCCATTATTACTGCTGCCAGCGGCTGCATAAATCATATCCACGCCGTCCGCCAGCATGCTCTTCGCCAGTGCTTCGGCACGTGCTGTGTCATTGAAGGGCTGGCTGCCTTCTATCCAGACGATGTGGTTCAGGTCAGCATCCGGCCTGACTGATCTCGCTCCGGCGATGAAGGCATCGACAGGCTTTTGTTTTAGCGGTGTTTTCACTGCCCCGATGACACCTATCTTGCCGCTGACTGATACCAGCGCTGCCTCCATGCCCGCCAGATAACTGGCTTCGCTTTCACGAAAGCTGATGCACAAGAGATTGGGAGGTGGATTGCTGATGCACTGTTCCAGCATCACGAAACGCACATGGGGCGCAGTACGCGGCACGGTATCGAGCAATTCCCTGAATTCATACCCTATCATGACAATAATATTCGCCCCCAGCCTGATGGCATTTTCCAGTTGCTTTTGCCTGCCTGCACGGTCCGCCTGACTGGCCAGTGTAGTAGCCTGCATCTGGTACATCTGCGCTGCCTGCTTAATGCCATCGCTGCCTTGTTGCAGGTAGGGGTCATCATTTTCAGGGACTGGGCGTACGTAGAAAATCTTTTGTGCTTCTGCGGCAAATGCCAGCCTGGCTGTGAAGCCAGTACTTGCAGCGATGAACAGCAGAATGGTACAGATGAATTTGTACTTGTCTATACAGACTCGCATGGTCGTTCTCCAGATATTTTTACTGCTGGCTTCGGGGTCAGCATGAGGTTTTATCTTGGAGGAAAAAGATGGGTGATAAGGGTGTTGTCGGCAATAATGAATATGGATTTTTGGGGATAGGTGTAAATAGGGCTTGTGTTAAGTGTGAGATTTCTTTGTTAAGATAATAACGCCGCCAGAATTTATGTGCATTCAAGTACGTAGGAGATCGACTGGGAATAAATTTCATAAATCAAACTTGTTTAGGCAATGAGAAAATGCAAGAAATAAAGAAGCTTTCTTTACTGTTGACGTCTATGTATGACGGCTATGGAACATCGGGTGCAGTGGGGATTTCTTATTTCAGAAAATATTCTGATGAATTGGAAGAGTTTAATTTTGAAATAATTTTACAGCATCAAATGAGCCTAAATTGGCATCATCAATATGTGCTGGATTTCATTTTGAGCACACCGTTTTTATGGGGAAGCTTGCCAAATGATTTTTGGGTGGGAATGTTAGTTCGTCCAAATATTCGACCAAAGATTTCAGGATTGATAGACGAGGTGAGTTATTTTGTCGACATTGAATTCTTGTCGAGATACTTGGGTATAGACGCACTTGCTTATGTTGTCGAATCAAGCTTAGTAGGTGAAGCTGATAAACGTAACATTTTTGATTACTTCGAAAAAATGCCATATGGCTTAGTGCCTTCAGTGCATGATGTGGAGGATCTGGATGGCGTTTATTTCGCAGATAAAAGCCTGCTACAGGACTTGCAGAAAAATCTTTGTAGCAATTTTGGTTTTGACCTAGTTCATTTCGACGAAAATAATATCCATGAATACATGAAAAACTTGGGAGAAAGAATAGTCTAATGAACTCAAATGAAAAGGATGGGGTGGTTTCCATATGAGTTGGGTTAGAACATCAGCGCAGTGACATGGATCTGCTTAAAGATCTTTGTGGTGTGGATTTCTGCGACCTTGATTTTCAGGAATGTATTCCAGCTCTGGAGAAAACGGATGCGATTGGAAACTTAGTTAATCAACTTTCATACAATAAATCTTTTGGCAGTAATGCTTGTTCATCAGCTCAAGCCATTGGTATCAATGAAATAGCCTGGGTAGTGATGCAATTAAATTTTTCTTTTGATGACAGCCAAACAAAGAAGAAGGTGTCAGACATAGTCAGATTCTTAGGAGTGTTCAACTACGATGATGATGACTAGAGCGGGAATTACAAGCTAGGCATATCCAAGCTTCGGGAGCGATTACGAAAACTGAATTGAAGAATTTTCTATGCATACTTTTGAATTTGTAACCGACACTGCGACCATGTGCGTTTTTGACCTGGCATGTTTAAAACATCGTCTTGAAGACGATGCGGACTGGTGGAGTGTTTCAAGCGCTGAAATTCAGGAAGTGAATAACGGTAATGTGGCTTTCTTGAATTTTAAAAGTGATGGGAAATACTTTGTCTCTATCGTCGATACTATAGATGAGCCAGATGTGAGCGTAAATTTGAAGCTCAATTCTGGACGAGTGTTCTTTGGCGCTGCCGAAGAAGTGAGCAGTGATGGATTAGAGCCTGAAGCCTTAAGAGGTGGAATATTCCTTGAGTTTCCTGTTGGACTTTATGCTTTGCATATTAAGAAAACCGGGTTTTCAATATTAGTTGCGATAAAGATTTCTGACATCAGTACCAACTCATTTTTCAGTGTCGTGCGAATTTGAAATGCTATTCATTTAGCACGGGGGGAGTCGCCACTACGTGCGTTGATATAAAAAAGTATGGGAGTGAATAGTGAATAAACTCAAGGACCGGGTACTAGGTGATCTCAATTATGATTATGGTTGGACTCGACCATATCGTTGCATTTTTTTGGGTAAAGCAATAAGCGTCAACCTTGCTATATCTTGTGATGAGGACGATGAAATTGAATCTAGTCAGCGAGAGGCCTTTCAGCGGTTTGACGAAAAAGCAGACTTATTTCTTGCACAAGCTGAAGAGGCTATATTTGGTTACTACCAAGATAATTGCCAGGAATATAGGGACAGATTTGGCATGGAATTTGCTGATGAGCTGGCTCCAATTATTCACAGTCCATCACAACTAGGCGCTATCGTCTTACTAACTGAAATTATTATTCAACCCTCGTTTGGCGAAAATGAAAGAATTGTTGGTTTGCTTTATGATTGTTCGTGGGAACCTTCGCTGGGATTGGCGGTTAAATTTGTTGATGAATGCTTGGAAGAAGTGGGAGTTCAGGACATAGTTCTTTGATGTTTTCTATGTGCAAAAAATTTTCGGGAGTAATTTTCAGGCAAATTATGTGAGTTTATAGTTGTGCGATTATTTCCCGGATGAAGGTTTGGAAATTTGGTGCAACGATGCTTACTTCTAAGTCCAGGGGATTGACTTCAACTATACACCAGGCTTCGTCGGTCTTGAAACCAGCATTGAAGCCTTGAAAATCGTCACCAAAAAAAAGAATATTTTCAACTTGTTGACGATCATCACCGTAGATAAAATCTGGATCAATCAAGCCGGAATATAAGCTGTATTGACTATCTCCAATAGTCCCCGCACCAATTGAAGTCAAGAACTCTACATAGTCGGATGGCAATTTTCCATGGTCAATTGATTTTCCTGAAATAATACTGGATCAACAGGCTTTAATTTTCCTAAGGATGCGTTGGTACTTACCAAGTGCAGCAAATCAGAATATTGGTCCATGCAACTTCCATTTATTTATCAAATAACCAGCGTAGGAGGCTTGCAGTGCAAGTTTGTACGCGTTTCCCTCGCAAAAAAATTGCCACTACGCAGTTTATGAATTGGCTGTGCTCCAACAAGAAATCAAAATCTGGAACTCTGTTTTTCTTTCCACGTGACCAGATAGCAAACTTAGAATGCTAGCTATCTCGGATTTATTGGATACCCCGCTATTAAGTTGTAACCAGGCTTGTTCAAATTGGCCATGGTTTATTTGATTGCGAATTTCGTCAACTCCTGATGATGATGACCACCATTCAGGTTTACCTAATCTTTCATCACGTTTGAGAATAGAAGGAAGGTCACTTTTAAAAATATCTAAAAACGCTAGATCAGATACATCTTCGCATTCCGCAAAAATGGTCTCAACCTCATCTGCCCGACAAAATCCAATTGACTCAGCAAATCGCCCGACTTCATCAGCATCTGGCACATTGCTTAAAAAATCGAAAACCATCCATGCCTTTAGCTGTTGTAAATTTTTGGCTATTTCAATAATGGAAGTCTCGCCAGAAAAGTATTCAACGAAGGTATCGGGTTGATTGCCAAACCAATGTTTAACAATGCCGATATACCCTGGCCAACTGGCATTGCTCCATAATGGAATCAGGGCTGGAGGAAAGGCAAAGCTTAAATCAGCTAGTGCCTTAAAAGTGTATTCTGGTACCTTAATATCGCCTTTGGCAATATTTATTATTTCTGTTGAATAGCCGCAATTTAATAAAAGTTCCAGATAATTCAAATCGACTCCAATTTGGTCAAAAATGAGGGTTAAGGTAAAGTTTAGCATGCAGAAATTTCCAGGCCTGTAGCCCGATCAGAATTAATGCAACAAATTGGAGACCCGGAAATGAATCTTGTCTTGAAAAATACGAAAACCGAAAAATTGAAGATCTATGTAGAACCGTCTACAGATGAAATTTTTCTGGGAAAAGATGACTGTTAACGATGCGGCTACGCCTGGCCATCGCAATTTAGCAACAGCCTCTTAGTAAGACCTTGGGTGACGCACGATTGTCGCAAATTTTGGAAAATATCTGCCACTGTTTGTTTGAAAGTGTTTGCTATATACCATGTTTACGAGCATCCTCCGAACTTGTATTTATTACTGACCTGTCCATCATGCATTTGCCTCACTTGTCTTATGCTTATTCCGTGCGCAAATTGAAGAGTCAATTTAGCCGTTATCTGACAATTTTTCTTGTGGGACTGGGAACGAACTATCTGTTCACGGATGCAGCACAGGCGTGTAGTTGCCTGTTTCAGGAAGAGTCTGGGTTTTTGCATGGCGGGCGTTTGCCGTCCAATGCGCGCGGTGTAGTACTCATACTAAGTGAGGATCGTTTCCTTGAACTGACGTCTGGTCAGGAAAATGCATCTTTGAGGAGTCTGGCACCAGATCTGTTCGCGATTTCGAATCATGAAAAAAATGAAGAAATCAAAGCTGTTATCGAGGAATTCCATCCCAAGCCTGAGCGGAATGCGCAAATCCAAGGGCAGTCTCACTTCTTTCGCATAGGACCTGCTGGCGGTTTCCAAAAAGGCGTAAAGTATTCAATCAAGTTCCGGAATGCAAATGAGCGCAGCCGGCATTGGCTATATCCGAATCAAGTTGAAGTAACGATCGATGAGAATGAAGCCCACGCCGATAAGGCTGAATTCTGGATTGATAAGCAAGATTTCGCCAGAGTGAGGATGTTGTCCTTTCCTCAGAGCGGTAGTTGTTCAAGAGGCAGCTATATGTTTGTGCAGAATGTGCGCTACCAGATGTCTGATGCTTTTCGGCCATATCTTGATTCTATGGTGTACTTTACGCAAAAGAGCAGCTTGTTTGCGGAGGCTGATGTAGCGCCTCCAGGCGAGAAGGATTTTTTCCCTCATTCCTACCGCTCCAACAACTGTAGTCAAATTCGATATGGCAGTAGTGAATCAGTCAGCTCAAAGGACATCGTTTATGCTCATTGCAGTGCGCTAAGCGAGCACGGACCAACAATTTATCTTAGGGGATACGTGGGGCTGCTGGAAGCAGATGATGTGCTGCACGAAACACCTGTTAAGGAAATTCAATTCAAGAATACCGCGAATGAAGCTTGTTACGGTGTGGAGTACTTGCGACAATCCATCGCTAAAGAAAGACGGGAGCTGATCACAGACATCACCGAGGAATTGGCCAGTAAGCCATTGCGTGACGGTGATGCGCAGCAATTCATACCCATACTTTTTAATCTGAGCGATCATGATGATCCCGCAATTCGCCAATATTCAGTATTGGCTTTGTCCTCCATGTTGCGCCAATTAAAAACGGTGGAATCTCAACAAATCAGAGAAGTATCGCGCCTGTTGCTCGTACAAATAAAGCAGAAACAAAGACCCACCAATGTTATTTTGGGGAGTGCACTCAAGAGTTTTGTGTCATATGTGCTGGAAGATCCACATACCGGCAAGCTTGCTGGGCGGATGAACGCAGAATTTGCTGGGTGGATGGGCAAAGAATTACTTTCTATTATCGCTTCCAGTGAACATGAATACCTCGCTCAGAATGAATACATCATCCAGACATTAAAAATACTGGCCGGACATTCAAAAGAGTTGACGTCATCGTTAATCAGCTACGTCAATCTGCATCCTGAACGAGATTTCCTGAAACTTATCATTGAGCTGGCGCCTCAAGACAAAAGGGTTTTTCAGATATTGCTGAAAAAAAACAATTCCGGCATATATGGTATCGAGACCCTTTTAGAGAACATGACTTTGGATCAGCGGACAGATACAGCCATTTTGTTTGACGTGGCAGAGTCACCGGTTTCAGGGAAGATACGTGGCACGGCGATCTCTTTGCTGATACAGCGCAATATCAGTAGTCCTCGCATGTTGAACTTATTGCTGGAAAATATGGGCAGGATGGAAGCTTTGACGGCATTACGTGCCATGGGAGTTAAGGCCAAGCCTGCTGTGCCTGTATTTCTTTCTTTTTTCAAGACAAAATTAGACGTGAGCAAATACAACTTGCTCGTTGATATACTCAAAGATATTCATGCCGATAGCAGCGATTTAAAAGACGGCTACCTGATTGCCAGCCAGTCCGATGATAAAGAGGTAGTCGAACTGGCAAGCAAGGCCCTGGCCGAGCTTAAAAGTAAGACGAAGTAATCACAGACATCAAGCCCCTGTAAATCAGTGATTTATTTAGCCTTCGCCGCCTCTTTCTCCTGCAGCGTGCGCCACATGACCTTGCCCGTCCCTGACTTGGGCAGGCTGTCGACAAATTCGATGAACTTTGGCACCTTGTAGGCGGCCATTTTGTCGTGGGCCCAAGTCATGATGTCTTGGGCTGTCACGTCACTGCCGGTTTTTTTGACGATGACGGCTTTGACGGTTTCGCCACGGTAGGCGTCGTGGGCGGCGATGATGCAGCATTCTTGTATGGCTGGGTGCTGGTACATCATGGATTCGACTTCGGCGGGCCAGACTTTGAAACCGCTGGCGTTGATCATGCGTTTCAGCCTGTCGGTGAAGAAGAAGAAGCCTTCGGCATCCATATAGCCCAGATCGCCAGAGCGGAAGAATTTTTTACCGTCGAGTTCGGCGAAAGAGTCGGCGGTTTTTTGCGGGTCATTCCAGTAACCCTGGAAGACTTGCGGACCATGTATCCAGATTTCACCGGTTTCTCCCTGGCTGACTTCTTGCAGGGTGGTGGGATCAACGATGCGCGAGTCGACGTTGAAATAGGGTACGCCCAGGCATTGCTGCTTCATGCGTTGTGGCGGGTTGACATGTGAGGCGGCCATGGTTTCTGACAAGCCATAGCCTTCCATATAGACCTGGCCCGACAGGTCCAGCAGCTTTTGGGCTATCGCAGCGGGCATGGCTGCGCCACCGCCGGAGACCCGGTTCAGCCTGGAAATATCGTATTCAGCCAGGCGCGGGTTGGACAGGAAATCTATCATCATCGATGGCACCAGGGTCCAGTTGCTGACGGCATAACGGGTGATGAGTTGCCCGGCAACATCGCGGTCCCAGCGTGGCAGGATGACCAGTGTGCCACCGCAATAAATCATGCTGTTCATGACGGACTGCATGCCGGTCACATGAAAGAATGGCAGCACTGCCAGCGACACATGATTGGCGACTATGCTGCCCGACCAAGTCGGGCTGGCGACGGAATTAAAGATGACGGAGCGGTGGGTATGTATGCAACCCTTGGGTTTGCCGGTGGTGCCCGAGGTATACGGCATGCAGGCCAGGTCCTCTGGTGTTGCCATATGGGCCTGAGGCTGGTATCCGGCTGTTACTGCGGCTTGCCAGCTACAGACGCCTGCCTGCTCTGGCACTTGGCGTTCTGCTTTGACAAAATCGGGGATGTTCAGGCTGGTGGTCTTGGTCAAATGGTCGGAGTAAGTGGCTACTATCGCATTTTGCAAGATGCTGTTGCCTATCAGGGGTTGCAGGCGTGAAAATATTTCTTGCGAGACCAGGGCGGTTTTGGCGCTGCTGTCAGCGATGTAATGGCTTAACTCATCTGTCATCAGCATGGGGTTGACGGGGACGACCATGGCATCTGCCCGCAGGATGGCATAAAAACCTATGATGAATTGTGGGCAGTTTTGCATGTTCAGCAAGACCCGGTCACCTCTTTGTACGCCACAGACTCGTTGCAGGTAGCCCGCCAGCGCCAGCACTTCTGCATGCAATTCGCTATAGGTGATGATGCTGTCATAGAAGATGATGGCGGCCTTGTCCGGGTAGCGCAGGGCGGACACTTGCAAATTGGTATACACACTGGCTTCAGGCACGACCAGTTCATGGGGCAGGCCTTGTGGCCAGTGGGCGTGATGCAAAGTGTTCATCTACAGTCTCCGTTAGACGGACTTCCACAAAACCGCCCCAGCTGTGTTGTAAAGACAGTACTTTGTTAAGTACTGTCTTCGTCGCTACGGTGTAGTCGGGGTTTCAGACAACATGTTGTCTGCCGACGTAACGAACCTCCCTTTACGGGAGGTTCCCCAAAGCGAGAGCCTTGCTGGGAAAATTTTGTGAAAGCCCTTATTAGATTTTATTAGAGTGCCATACCTAATTCATTTTTGCACGATCGTTCGCAAAAATTTCATCTTTGTCAGAAACTTGAAACATTTTGTCAACACTTTATGCAAAGGTATTGAAAATGCTGACATGAAGCTACAATGATAGGCATCCCTCTATTTTGTAAGTCATCGGAGTCAGCGTGGTTCAGCAAATCAAAACAGCCCTAATCGTTTTTTCCAGCCTGGCATTGCTGGCTTGCGGTGGTGGTGGCAGTAGCAGCTCAGGCAATAGCAATACTGGCGGATCAAGCGCTGCGCCTATGGCGATAGGCGTGCCGGAAGCGCTGACGGTGATTACCGGCGCACCCCTGAACTTTACCGGCCAGGCCAGCAGCACGGTTGGGGTCATCACGAATATGTACTGGCAGGTGGAGAATCTGACGCTGTCAGCCAACCCGCTGGCCTCAGTCAGTAATGCAGATTGCAAGACCATGCAGAAAAGCAGCACGGGCACAGAAGCCAGTTGCGTCCTGCAAGTGGCACCGCCTGCCTTGCTGACGGCAGACGCTACCTACAAGCTGACCCTGAATGCGGTCGATGTCAAAGGCAATACCATCAAGGCTTCCACCACCTTGCTGGTGAAACAGGAAGCATCGACGACTGCCAACCCGGTAGCCAAGGTAGGTAGTTCCCTGACCGCCAGCACAGGCGACAAGGTGACCCTGACTTGCGCAGGCAGTGGCGGTACTCCGGCAGCCACTGGCGAACCTTACTCCTACCAATGGGTTATCAGCGATGCCCTTGGCACCACCATCAACCTGGCAACGACGGATACCGCTACCACCACCTTCACAGCACCAGTAGTGGCCGTGGCCAGTGCCCTGAAGTTCCAGTGCCGGGTGACGGATGACAAGCAAAAAGTCGGTACGGCTACGCAGACTGTGACGGTCACGCCTGTCGTCAAGCCTACAGTAGTGCCTATCTCATATAGCGGCGGCGTGGTCAACGCCGGTGCCACGATTACCCTGGATGGCAGCAAGTCAGTCAAATACGATGCCAATGGCAAGGTCGACACCAGCACACCGATTTTTTATTTGTGGAAACAAAAATCCGGCCCTGCGGTGGAAATCTTTAATTCGGCTTCCAGCGTTGCCAGCACGGCTTTGCCCAAGTTCATCAATAGCCGTACAGCTTTTGTATTTACCCTGAATGCCTCGAATTCATCGATTTCACCGGGTGGTTTTTCACTTGATCCTATTGCGCAAATGGATGTGGTCTTTTATGTTGATCCATTGCCACCGATCTCCCTGGTTTCCTACACGCCTACCCAGGTCGTCGCCTCGGGCGGTGTGGTCACGTTGAAAGTTGATGCGCCTTCGAATACAGGCTCGAATATCGTGTATTACAGCTGGTCACAAGTGGCTGGCCCTACGGTATTTATTGCTGGTGGCACGACAGGCAATGCCGGTTTTGTCGCGCCCACTGTATCCAGCGACACGGTATTGATCTTCCGTGCCAGCGGCAGTTACCAGCCTATTACGGTTGCCAACCCGGCCACTGCATCCATCGATGTGATTGTACTGGTCCAGGCTGCACCGAAATAATCGTTCAAGCAACGTAAAAAAGCCCCGCCGTGTTTGAAACGGCGGGGCTTTTTTATGTGCAAAGGTTTTACTCGCGGGCGATGATCTTGCGTTTGCCCAGTTTGCGCTGGCGTGTCAGGGTCTTGGTCGCGACAAAAATCTCGCGCATGAAGTAAATAAAGCTGCCTATCAGGGAAAACACACCTGCCACAAACAGGGCGGCAATCAATTTGTCGAGATTCACGCTGGTGGCATCACCCATGAACAAGGCGGCAATCACCAGGCAGATCAGCAAGCCACAGCAAGTGCTGAGGGTAATGGCGCGGTTGATGAGGTGTGAACGTTCATACAATTCGTGTAATTCTTCTTCCAGTCCAGCAGGGCTGACTGGCGGGCTGTTTTCGCCATGCAGCAATTCTTCTGCAACGCGTGAGCGGTCTATGATGCGCGCCAGGCGGCTGGTCAGTACCGAGAGTGTGGTGCCTACCCCGGTCAGCAAAAATACCGGGGCAATGGCGAGCTGGATAATGTGGCTGACATCGCCTAGTTGTAGATTAATCATGTGCAAGTCCTCAGGCTTTTTCCTGAATTCTACAGGGGCAGGGGCCAGCACGCGAGGGCATGTACCAGACTTTTTTATTCGTCTGGCACCGATTCGTCATTTTTTTGAAACAGGGGATGGTGTGATATCGGGGCTGGCCCGGCCGTTCCCGCTATCACTGTTCACAGATAGCGGGGCGGGCAAGACAGGTGGAACCTGCCTCAGGCAGTCTGTACGGGCAGAGTCAGGCGTACTTCCAGACCACCTTCAGGCAGGTTATTCAGTTGCAACTGACCGCCGTGTTGCTGGGCAATATTCTGGGCTATGGTCAGGCCCAGGCCGGTGCCACCAGATTCGCGCGAGCGCGAGGTTTCCATGCGAAAGAATGGTTCAAACACCTTGCTTTGGAATTCAGGCGGAATACCAGTACCACCATCGCGTATCAATACATGCAATACATCCTTGGCGGCATCCTTGCCTGCCACCAGGCTGACGCTGGCATAGTGACCATATTTGACAGCATTGTCGATAAGATTGGTCAGGCAGCGGCGCAGGGCTTGTGGCCTGGCCATGACAGTCAGGCCGGGTTTGCCTTCAAAGCTGACATTTTGCCCGGCGTCGGCAGCATCGGCGCAGACGCTGTCGAGCAAAGAATCCAGGTCCAGCGGCTTCAGGGCTTCATTGCTGTCCATGCTGCGCGCCAGGTCCAGGCCTTCACGTATCATCATTTGCATGCCTGACAAATCTTCGATAAGTTTGTCGCGCAATTCTTCATCCCTGACTTTTTCCAGGCGCAGGCGCAAGCGTGTCAGCGGGGTTTGCAAATCATGGGTAATCGCTGCCAGCATATGGGTGCGCTGGGCAATATGCTGGCGTATGCGTGCCTGCATGGCATTGAAAGCGCGTGTGGCCTGCAAAATTTCTGTCGCGCCTTTTTCTGGCAGGGGTGGGCGGTTGATGTCCTGGCCCAGTGCCGTTGCCGCTTGTGCCATCTGGCGCAAGGGGCGCATGGTCATGCGTGCGATCAGGAAGGCCAGGACGGCAATACTGGCCAGGAACAGGAACAGGTATTGCAAAAAATCAGGGCGCAATGGTGGTGCCGGATTGCGCGGAGGTAAAACCGTCAGGCGCAGGGCCGTGCCATCGTGCAGGGTAATGCCCAGGGCTTCGCAGGGCAGCCGGTTGGTTTGTATGTTTTGTGGATTGCGCGGGCAGGATGCCGGGTCTTGCGCCAGTGACATCACCCGAAAAGTCTTGCCCAGTCTTTCACTGACAGCAGCGGCATATTCAGAACGCGGAGCCTGGTCGGTGTTTTCTGCTGGCAGTGTCGCCACTTTCAAACCCAGGCGTGGGGCTGTTGCCAGGAATTTTTCGCGGTTTTCTACCGGCAGGGCATCGAGGGCCAGCACCAGCTGCTCAGCCCGTTCAACGGCATGTGAATCCCTGTATTGCGATATGGTTTTTTGTCTTTCGCCAAATGCCAGCGACCAGGTCAGCGCTGTCGAAGCAATCACACCCAGTAACAGGATGGCAAATACCCGGCCCCACATCGACGATAGGATTTTCATGCGTCCTGCTCCACAGCGACAGTAACGGCCAGCACATAGCCGCCATTCCTGACAGTTTTGATGATTTGCGGAGAACGTGCATCTTCCCGCAATTTTTGTCGCAAGCGACTGATTTGAATATCGATGGAGCGGTCAAACGGATCGGCATCTCGGCCATGCGTCATGTTCAATAACTGATCGCGGTTCAGCACGCGGTTGGGATGCTCAAGGAAAATGTTCAGCATGCGAAACTCTGCACCCGACAGCGAAACCACCATGCCATCCGGGCTGATCAGGTGACGTGCCGTCAGATCCAGTGTCCAGCCAGCAAATTTGAGTTTTTGCAAAGCCTCGCCGGTATGCGGGTTGACATTGTTTTGCGTACGCCGCAAGACACTGCGTATGCGTGCCAGCAATTCACGCGGCTCAAAAGGCTTGGGCAGATAATCATCCGCGCCCATTTCCAGACCCAAGATGCGGTCCAGCGGTTCGCCACGGGCCGTCAGCATGATGACCGGCAAGGTCGATTTGCTGCGCAGGTTGCGGCACAGTGTCAGGCCGTCGTCGCCAGGCAGGTTCAGGTCAAGCACCACCAGGTCTACCTGATTGTTTTGTAGTGCTGCCCACATGGCATTGCCTTCAGCGGCGGTGACGGTGCTATAGCCATTATTGTCGAGATAATCGGCCAGCAGGTTGCGGATGTCGCGGTCATCGTCAACGATGAGAATTTTATTTGGTGTGTCCATGTTCTTCATTATGAGCCCGGTCTCGGTGATAAAAATCCCGATTTTGTATCGTCTTGTTATGATAAACCGCAGGGGAAACAGTAAGTAACATACCATGCCTGCAAAATCTTGCGTGTTACACGTCGATACAATGCGGGAGCAGAGCGACATTTCATCGTTACAACTGTGCGGCAAGATGCGAAACATGTCTGAGACAGCAATGTCAAAGCAGGGTAAACAAGCCAGCCCGGAGATGATTACATCTGTGTGTTTGCCAGCACCGTTTGCCTGGATAGACATGGCTTGCTTCAGGTCCTCTCAAATTTTTGCAGGATGCTTGCAGCAAACTTTGAGTATGTTCTACTGTTTAGAAAGTGAAAATCATGAATACCTTGCATAAAAAATTATTGATCGCCCTCACCGCGCTGACGCTGGGTAGTGCTGGTGCGGTCTGGGCACAAGGCGCCGCATCAGCACCGGGGACGGGGCCAGGGTCGGGGCCAGGAGCTGCAGGACATGCGCAGCATGGCGACCCCGCCAAGTGGGCAGAGAAAATGAAAGAGCGCATGGCCAAACACCAGGCCGATTTGCACGACAAGCTGAAAATCACGGCAGCCCAGGAACCAGCCTGGAAGACCTTTATTGAAGCCATGAATCCCGGCACCATGCCAGCCCGCCCAGACCGTAAGGAAATGGAAAAACTGACGACGCCGGACCGCATGGAAAAAGGTCTGGAAAAAATGAAAGAGCATCTGGCGAGAATGCAGACACGCCTGACAGCCTTGAAGACTTTCTATGCCGTGCTGACACCTGAGCAGCAAAAGATTTTTGATGAACGCCACAGGCGCATGGCATCTCATATGCGTGACCGCATGGACAAGCGCATGGGTGAACATGGCCCTGATATGCACAAAGGCGGCGAACGTCCAGCTATGCCGGAAAAGAAATAAGTCAGTTAAAAGTTAATTGAGCGAGGCAAGCCTGGCTTGCCTTGAATATTGCATAGAAGGCTGTTGCGAGGAAATGGACTGAAGTACAGGTTCTTTCTTGTGACAGCCTTTTATTTTCTGAGATTGATCCAGGAAACCAGGTTTTCTTCCAGCATGGGTCGGCCTATGTAAAAGCCCTGGCCTTCATGGCAGCCCATGGCGGCCAGTGTCTTCCAGTGGATTTCATGTTCCACACCTTCGGCAATGACTTGCAGGCCCAGTTTTTTACCGAGCTGGGTAATCAGTTCAGCGATGCGTGGTCCTTCTGGCGTGTCGATCTGATTGACAAAGGCGCGGTCTATTTTGAGTCTGTCTACCGGCAATTTGTCGAGATAACTGAGCGAAGAAAAGCCCGTACCAAAATCATCAATCGCGATTTTCACACCCAGTTCTTTCAGCTTTGCCAGCCGTGTTTCAAACAGGGCGGCACTGCTCATGGTGACTGACTCGGTAATTTCCAGTTCCAGGTGGGCTGGTTGCAAACCGGTATCCCGTAAAGCCTGCTCCACGATATCGATAAAATCATCCTGACGGAATTGCACTACCGAGACATTAACACCCATGCGTTGCGGGGCGATACCTGCTTTTTGCAATCTGACCATCATGAAACAGGCGGTGCGCAATACCCAGGCACCGAGGCTGATAATGAGGCCGGAATATTCGGCCAGCGGGATGAAATCATTCGGCGGTATCAGCACACCTTCATCGGTACGCCAGCGTATCAGGGCTTCCAGGCCAGTGAACTTGCCGGTTTCCAGATCAATTTGTGGCTGGTACATGAGAAACAGGCGTTCCGCATCAAAGGCCTTGTGCAAATGCTGCATCAGGGTGGCACGCTCGCGTATTTCTATACCCATGGAGCGGGTGAACAGGGTACAACTGCCACGCTGATGTATCTTGGTACGCTTCAGGGCGATGCTGGCATCTTTCAGTGGTTCTGCACCATCACCCTCATAACCCTCCAGTGCCACCATGCCTATCGACATGGAAACTGCATGGGCAGTTTCTTCTATGGTGAATGGTTCTACAAACAAGAGTCGCAAGGTATCGGGTTCCAGCAGTTCACTGCTGCCCAGCAGACCAAAGACATCGCCAGAAATACGCGCCAGGAAGATAGGTTCGCCCAGTTTTTCGCGCAGCCTGTCGGCGACTGCCTTGAGGATAAGGTCGCCATAGTGGTGACCCAGCACATCATTGATTTCTGCAAAATCGTCGATGTCTATCAAGGCCACCATCTGGCCCGGCAACTGCTCTTGCAGGATAGTGCTGATCTGTTCTATGAACTTCAGGCGGTTGGGCAACTTCAATAACTGGTCGCGGTAAGCATGGTTCTTGAGCTGGTTGACCAGGCTCAGGTTATCGAGGCAGACACCGAGGTTGGAACAAAATACTTCCAGCAGATTCTGGTTGATTTCCGATAAAGAAAAGGGCAGGTCTATATAGGCTGCCAGTGGACGATTGCCGCGTCCGGAAAAATACAGGGTCATGCTGTGATCGGTGAACAGGGGTTCACGTTTGGTCAGCACATGTCTCAGGGCATCGCGTATCCGGCTGTTGTGGATATCGTCGATAGGGCAATTCATCAGATTGCTGTAGTGTCCGGCTGAAGCGATGACATTGAATACCGGTAGCGTGTCTTCATCAAGCTCATCCAGTTCGCCCTGGGCGCACAGCAAACCTTCTGGCGGCACACCACACAAGGCAGCTATCTGTGTGATGACGCCACTGGCAAAGGCTTGTATGCCATGTTCAAAACTGAAGGCGGCGCTGGAGCTGATGATCTGGTGCAGACCACGACGGCTGGCATCAATAGTGCGTATCTGTTCATAAGAACGTACGGCAGCCGTCAGCGAGGTCAACAGCTTCTTGCGCGTCAGTTCATTCTTGGTTTTGTAGTCATTGATGTCATAGTCGCGTATGGCTTCTTCTTCTGGCGCATAACCAGGTTGGCCAGTGCGCAGGATGATGCGGGTATCGGTCCAGCCCAGTTCATCGCGGATATAGCTGACCAGTTCCAGACCCGCATGTTCAGTCTCCATGACGACATCAAGCAATACCACGGCGATATCGCTTTCGCTGGCGAAGACCCTGCGGGTTTCATCTTTGGAGTAAGTGTGGATAAATTCCAGAGGGCGGTTCAGGATCTGCACATATTGCAGGGCAAAGCAGGTGGTGCGGTGGACATCTTCGTCATCGTCGACGATGGCGATTTTCCAGCTGCGCACACCTTGCTGGGCGGTGGCGTCTTCTTCCACGTCCTCAACCAGGAACAGCTCATCATCGTCTTGTTCGTTAGACATGCCTTCTCCGGATAGAAAAGCCTGTTTATTGATGCAACAAGTATAGTTTAAGTTTTGCCCGCAGGCGCAGAGGCTGTCGTTTGAGTTTGTGACTTTAGGTGAAATATATTAACGCAATCATCTGCTGATAAGCAGTTAAGGCAGCCCAGAGCGTCTGCAAGGGCCTGCCTGTATTTCAGGCAAAGCGGCGTGCCGCATCCAGGCCCAGGCCCGCGCCTATGCTGCCAAACAAGTCACCTTCGACCTTGGTGGCAGTTGGCACTATGCTGGCGATTTGCTGGCGCAAGCCACGCACACCGCTGGAGCCACCGGTAAAAAACACGGTATCGACTTGTTCAGGCTTGATGTTCGCCATGTTCAACACCGTTTTGACGGTATCGCCGATATTGCTGGTCAAATGGGCAATCGATGTTTGCAGGCCAGCCTGGTCCAGCGCCAGGTGGCAGGCTGCTGCCGCTTGTTTGCTGCGCAGACGTTCCAGCGGCAAGTCTATGGATTGTTGATCAGACAGCAATATCTTGGCTTCTTCCGACTTGATCGCAAGCCAGTGACCATCGCGTTCTTCGACCAGGTTCAGCAGGCGTTCAAAGCGCAGGCGCAATTCCGGGGTATTGATATCGCGATAGACTTCTTGCAACTCACGCCAGACTTTCTGGGTATAAGTCAGGTTGATGGTGTGCCAGGTCGCCAGGTTGAAATAATAGCTGGAGGGTACTTCGATCTGGCTGCCCAGACGGCCGCCCAGGCCCAGCAGGGGCATGACATGGTTCAGGCTCAGGTATTTGTCAAAGTCGGTGCCGCCTATATGGACACCGCCATTTCCCAGAATATCGTCTTTTCTGTCTATCCTGTGGGCACGCTCAGGGGACAGCCTTACCAGGGAGAAATCTGAAGTACCACCGCCGATATCGGCGATCAGTACCAGCTCTTCCTTGCTGATGCGTGATTCATAGTCAAAGGCAGCGGCGATGGGCTCATACTGGAATTGCACTTCCTTGTAGCCAGCGGCACGGGCGATTTCTTCCAGCGTGTCTTGCGCCAGCTTGTCAGCCTTGGCATCATCATCAATGAAATGCACAGGGCGGCCCATGACCGCCTGGCTGAATTGCGTGCCTGCCGACTTTTCGGCACGTACTTTGAGTTCGCGGATAAACTGCGCCAGCAATTGACGGAAAGCGACAGACTTGCCCTGTACTTCAGTCTGGCCATCCATGAGGCTGGTACCCAGCAAGCTTTTCATGGAACGCATCAAACGGCCTTCATAGCCCGCCAGATAATTGCCCAGTGCCGCCCGGCCATATGTGACCTGATCATCTTCCACATCAAAAAACACCACCGATGGCAGCGTGACCTTGCCCTCTTCCAGCGCCAGAAGCGCAGGTTTCCCCGGCTGGTGCCAGCCTACGGTTGAATTCGAGGTGCCAAAATCTACTCCACAAGCGTGCAACATGAAAATCCTGATAAAAACGGGTAAGCCAGCAGCTACAAAGATGAGCTGCTGTTGAGAATGATGCAAAAAATGAGTTAAGACGTGATACTGAAGAAGTGTTTATTGATCCAGGATCAATAAAGCGGCGACATCAGGGGGCACTATCGAGTTTGACTACCAGCAACTGATCAATGCGATAGTGATCAATATCGACGACTTCGAACTTATACGAGCCCAGCATGACAAAATCTGTGCGCTTGGGTATCCGTTTCAGCATCGTCATCATGAAACCGGCAATGGTCTCATAGCTTCCCTGCTCAGGCAAGCCATCTATGTCCAGGGCACGGCAGACATCCTCGATTGTTGTCGCACCGTCAATCAACCAGGAATTGGCATCGCGCTGGACGATCTGGTCTTCCAGGAAAGGATGAACCAGGTTGCCCATCAGGGTACTCAGCACGTCATTGAGGGTGATGACACCTACCACCAGGGCATATTCATTGAAGATAACGGCAAAGTCTTCACGCGTACCTTTGAATTGCTCCAGCATTTCAGACAGGGTCAGCGAATCAGGCACGGCCAGGGCCGTGCGTATGGAGAGTTCCTGTACTTTGGTGAAAGCCTGGTTGGTCAGCACCCGCTTCAAAATGTCCTTGGATTCCACATAACCGACGACGTTGTCGATATTGCCATCACAGACCAAAAACTTGGTATGTGGATGCTCGGCGATCTTTTGGCGTATCACTACATCTGTGTCTTGCAGGGTGAAGTAGACGATGCTGTCGCGCTGCGACATGGCTGATGGCACGGTACGGCTTTCCAGCTCGAACACATTGCCTATCATGTGATGCTCGCTCTCCAGCACGACGCCAGCTTCGGCACCGGCATCAAACATCGCATAAATTTCATCAGACGTGATTTGCTCATTGCGTGTCGTGGGCAAATTAAACAGTCGCAAGATCAGGTTAGCCAGGCCATTGAAAACCCAGACCAGGGGTTTGAACAGACGCACGCACAAGAGTATCGGGCTGACCACCAGCATGGCCACGGTTTCTGGCGAAATCATGGCTATCTTCTTGGGCAACAGGTCAGCAAATAAAATGAAGATTGATGTCACGAATAAAAACGACGTGACGAAACTGACAGTCTCTATCCAGCTGGTCATGCCAAACACGGCCATCAGGGCTTTCAGGATATATGGCGTCAGAGCCTGTTCACCCAGGATACCGCCCAGTATGGCAACCGCATTCAGAGCGATTTGCACGACGGTGAAAAAATGCCCTGGTTCTTGCTGCAGCGCCAGCACCTTGCCCGCCCGCTGTTCGCCCTCGGCATACAGTATCTGCAATTTAACCTTGCGCGCAGCCGCCAGCGAAATTTCTGACATGGAAAAAAATGCGCTGATGGCGACCAGCAAGGCAATGATGAGAAAGTGATCAAACAAAGCCATAATGGCTCCCGTGCAATTGTACTTGATGGTAATCATATACTATTAGGCTACGTAAATTCCTCTAAAAGGATGTCTGGTATGACAAGTTCTGAACAGGCAGATGCTGCCAAGCCGCTGCCGACCAATGTACGTTTTGTATTGATCACGGTGTTTCTCGACATCCTTGGCATCGGTCTCATCATCCCGGTCTTGCCGCGACTGGTCGCCAGTTATACCTTGCAGGCAGACAGCCAGGCTTACTGGTATGGCGCGATTGTTGCCATTTATGGCGTCATGCAATTTATCTTTGCACCGATGATAGGCGCGCTCAGTGACCGCTATGGTCGCCGGCCTGTTTTGCTGATATGTGTATTTGGTCTGGGCCTGAATTTCCTCTTGCTGACCCAGGTCACGACTATTTACTGGATGTTGCTGGTGCGTGCCATAGGCGGTATCACTGCCGGCAATCTGTCCGTGGCGAATGCTTATATTGCAGACGTCTCCAGCCCGGAAAACCGCGCCAAGGCACTGGGCAAGATAGGTGCCATGTTTGGTCTGGGTTTTATCTGCGGCCCTGTCATAGGTGGCATGCTGGGTGAGGCGCATATCCATTACCCGTTTTATCTGGCGGCAGCGGTGGCGCTGGCTAATGTGATGTATGGCTATTTCTCGCTGCCAGAATCCCTGCCTGCAGATCACCGCAAGCCCTTTCATATTTCTGCCGCCAATCCCTTTGCGGGTTTGCGTGGGCTTGCGCATTTGCGTGGCGTAGGCGCACTGGTGTGGGTGTATGCCTTGACGATGTTTGCACAGTTCACCCTGCAAACTACCTGGGTCTTGTCAACAGAATTGCGTTTTGGCTGGACGCCCATGCAAAATGGTTTTTCATTATTCATGGTCGGCGTATCCAGCGTGCTCATGCAGGGTGTTTTTCTGGGGCGTTATATCAAACGCGTTGGCGATGCGAATGCAGTTCTGATAGGCCTGGCTTCATCGACGGTGGCACTGACTTGTTATGGTCTGGCGACTCAGGGCTGGATGATGTATGTACTGATCTTGTGTAATGTGCTGGCTTTTGCTGCCGGGCCAGCCTTGCAAGGCTTTTTCTCGCGTGCTGTCGATGCACGTTCGCAAGGCCTGGCCATGGGTTCGCTGACGGCGCTGGCCAGTATCATGAGCGTGTTTGCCACGCTGATAGGGACGTCAATCGTCGGGCAAGTCAGTCATTTTCCCAAGGGCAGTATCTTGCTGGGTGCACCTTTCTTCCTGGCGGCGACCATACAGTTAATGGCACTGACTCTGGCACTGCGGCATTTGAAAAAGTAATGGAAGCCAGAATGAAAAAAGCGGACTCGAGGTCCGCTTTTTTGTTTGCCTGAAGCCCGCTCAAACTTTAGCGTACTGCTGTATGCATGGATGCAGTGTCCATCAAGAGTTCAGGGTCTTCTGCTTCTTCCACCGTTTCATTATTCAAACGTCTTTGCATCTTGACGGTATCCACATCATTACCCCATTTGGCAACCACCACAGTAGCGACACCATTGCCGATCAGGTTCGTCAATGCACGTGCTTCTGACATGAAGCGGTCTATACCAAGTATCAACGCCAGGCCTGCAACTGGTACGCCACCAACCGCAGACAATGTTGCCGCCAGCACGATAAAGCCACTGCCTGTGATACCCGCCGCACCCTTGGATGTCAGCAACAAGACTGCCAGCAAAGTGATTTGCTGCATCAGAGTCATTGGTGTATCTGTGGCCTGGGCGATAAATACCGCAGCCATGGTCAGGTAGATGGAAGTGCCATCCAGATTAAAAGAGTAGCCAGTAGGGATCACCAGGCCAACCACGGATTTTTTTACACCCAGGTTTTCCAGCTTGGCCATCATGCGTGGCAATACTGATTCTGAAGAAGAAGTACCGAGGACGATGAGCAATTCTTCCTTGATGTACTTGATGAATTTCCAGATACTGAACCCATGTACCTTGGCGATAGCACCGAGCACCACGAAGATGAAAATCAGGCAGGTTGCGTAGAAGGTCGCCATCAGGAAACCGAGCTGCACCAGCGAACCGACGCCATACTTACCTATCGTGAAAGCCATCGCACCAAAGGCACCAATAGGAGCTACTTTCATGATGTAGCCAACGATGACAAACAACACGTGGGAGAATTTTTCGACCAGGTCAAACACCAGCGTGCCGCGACCGCCAAAACGATGCAGAGCAAAACCAAAGAAGATGGAGATCAGCAAGACCTGCAGTATCTCACCCTTGGCAAAAGCGTCGGTGAAAGTAGTAGGGATGATGGCCATCAGGAACTCTGTCGTGGTCTGCATTTTGCCAGGACCAGCAAAGGCAGCGATGCCCTTGGTATCAAGCGTATGCACATCGATATGCATGCCTGCACCAGGTTGCACGAGGTTGACGATGATGAGGCCGATGATCAGTGCCAGGGTGCTGACAACTTCAAAATACAGCAGTGCCATGCCACCGGTTTTGCCAACTTTTTTCATGTCTTCCATACCGGCGATACCAACCACCACGGTACAAAAAATGATCGGTGCAATCATCATCTTGATGAGCTTGATGAAGCCATCACCGAGAGGTTTCATGGCAGCGCCGGATTCGGGATAAAAATGGCCAAGCATCACACCAAGAGCGATGGCGGTGATGACTTGAAAATACAGGGATTTGTAGAAGGCTTGAGCTTTCATCCTTGGTCTCCATTGGATGGTAGAAAGTCTCGCCTGCATGAAATCATAATGGCGAGCACGTTGCGGAATTTTTTTCTCCGTCAGTGCAGCCATTATGGAAAATGCGTGGAGCAGCCACAATTGTGGCTTTCCACAGTGCTCAAAAATTATGCAGCGTTTTACGCAGAATTTTATGTAGAATTTTATGCGGCAATGTGTTGCTTTGAAGAAGCCTGATGCTGAATAATGCGACCCAATAAACGCATGGCATCGTCCAGATCCTGGGTATAAGGCATGCCGCAATTGATACGCAAAAAATGATCAAAACGATTTGAATTGGAGTACATCAAACCTGGCGAAACCAGGATGCTCTCCTCTAGCGCCGCATCAAAAACCGCGCGCGATGAAGTGCCTGCCGGCATTTCCACCCACAAGGAAACACCACCGGCTGGCATGGTCACGCGCGTGCCTTCGGGAAAATAAGTGGCAATCGCTTCTGCCATTTTTTCTCTTTGCACGGCGAGGCTACTACGTAGTTTCCGCAGGTGTCTGTCGTAAGCTGACGACAGTAAAAAAGTCGCTGTGACTATCTGTGACAATTCTTCGTTATAACGTGTGTGCGCATACTTCAGCATGTTAACGCGCTCTTGCCAGCGACCCGCCAGTATCCAGCCTACGCGCATGCCGGGCGCAAGTATTTTGTGTACCGACGCGCAGTAAATCACGTTGCCGCTATGGTCCCATTGTTTCAATGCAGTCGGTATTTTGTCGCCATCAGCGAGTGCGCTGTAAGAGTCATCTTCTATCAGCGGTATTCCCTGTTTTTCACACAGTGCCACCAGTTTTTGCTTGTGCTGGTCAGGCATCATGCTGCCCAGGGGATTTTGTAAATGCGGCACCACTACGACTGCCTTGATATTGTCATAGGTGCGCATTGCCAGTTCCAGCGCTTCAACAGAAATACCGGTGCTTGGGCTGGTCGGTATTTCCAGCGCCTTCATGCCCAGGCTTTCCAGCACTTGCAAGAGACCATAAAAAGTTGGCGACTCGACAGCGATGACATCACCCGCCTGCGCCACCGCACGCAAGGCCAGGTTCAGGGCCTCGATACAGCCATTGGTGATGATGACCTGGTCAGCGGAGGTACTGATACCAGAGTCGAGTGCGCGCTTGGCCAGTGCCGCTTTGAGTTCACGGTTACCACCCGGCGTAATTGTCTTGGTCAGCAGTTCTGGATAGCGGCGCAAGGTGCTGACGGTCAGGCTGCGCAATTGCTGGTGCGGGTAAAGGGCAGGGCCACCAGTCGCCCGCGCCAGATTGCATTTCACCTGACGCTGGCCCTGGGCGATGATTTCAGACACCTTTTCATGAATACCGACAAACTGCGCCGGGTCAATGATCTTGCCTATGGTCGGTTCCTGCGCCGGTATCAGGCGCACCCGCCTTGGCTGCCGCACAAAATAACCGGAGCGAGGGCGCGCCTCCAGCCAGCCTTCGGTTTCCAGCTGACGGCATAGCTGCAAGGCAGTTGACAGGCTGACACCATGCACATGCATGAGCTTGCGCACCGAAGGCATACGGTCACCTAGTTTCAAGGTGCCACAACGGATGGCATTCAGATAATGATCGGCCAGTTGCTTGTAGAGAGGTAGGTTTTGCATAGGTCTATGATGAAATGCCAGTGAGAGGCTGCACAGATACAGTTAAGGGCTAACGATACAATAACAGATTCTGAATTAACTGTCTGATGCGATACAGATGACTATTTTCTGTGTCTGTGCAGGTTCCTCTGCAAGGCCTATCCTGAAACCTGCTTTTTCATCCATTTTCCAGCAGTTTCGCAGGTATTTTTCAGGAGCATCATCATGCATAGCAGCAGCATCAGGCAAGACCAGAGCATGCACTGTCTGTTAACAGCAGGCAGCACTTTATATGTAAAGACAGGGAAGTTACGCCTGATCGCCTTGCCGCAATTTCTGGAAGGGTGGGCCTGGCAGGCAGATACCGTGCTGGACGCGGACAGTGTTTATCACACGGAGCATGGTGGCTGGGTAGAGTTGCATGCTCTAAAGGCTTGCGATTTGCTGGTGCAAAGGCCAGAACCAGCTCGACGCTGGTGGCATGTTCTTATGTCGGTCTGGGGGCCATCCCGTTAAGGATTAGCAGAGTTAGGGGAAAAACTCTTTCAGCAAAAAGCTTTCCAGCTCTGCTGAATCCTCGATGCGGGCAGACCTGACCACGACGCGGCCAAGCCGCCTGGATTCCCAGTTGAAGTCGCCCTTGTATTCCATGCGTATGATTTCTATCATGCGACGAACTACTGCCAGGCGTACATCGCCACCCAGGCCTGCATCAACTTCAAAAGACTGTTTGCCGCCAGTAGCCACGATGCGGGTATTCCAGCCACGGAAAGAAAAACTGGCTACCCGTGTGCCTACTGTTCCCAGTTCAAACACACCACTGCCACCATTACGGTTGGCAGCCTGTTGCATGCTGCGCTTGACATTGGCTTCTGCCACTTCTTGCGGTGTCATGCCACGACCCGCCTGACGGGCGCCTTCATTTTCCTGGGCTGCTGCCTGTTCTGCGGCACGGCGGCGTTCACGGGCAGCATTGGCCAGGGCCATCATATCCATTTCAGGCGGCACATTGTTTGCCACCGGTGGCGGTGGTTGCGGAACTGGCGAATCATTGGTCGGCAAAGGCGGTGGCGCCTTGGGCTGGGTAATCGCGTTTTTGGATGGCGGTATGCGCACAGGCTTGGACTGTGCTTTTTCTTTCTTGGGCGCAGTTGCCTGCTTGGGGGCCTTGGATGCTGGCGCTGCCTTTTCCATGAGCAAGACGATAGGGGCAGATATGCCTGCATTTTCCAGTTTTTTCTTTACTGCACTCATGTTCAGCAAGAAATATAGCAAAAGCGCGTGGACCAGCAAGGCCAGCAGGATGCCGAACATATTTGCAGGGCGAAACCGGATATGTAAATGAATTTCGCCCGGCAGGGCAACTTCATCCTCAGGCGCTTCTATGCTCAACTTCATGGACTATATGAACCGGTGCAGAATTTCAAGGTGGCAAGCATACCTCAAACTATGCCTGATCCTGTAACAAAGATTGTCTGTTAACCTATTGCTTAACTTGATTATGTTATCGAAATTGAAAAATGCAATAAGTGGTTCAGGAAAAATTCAGTTAACTAAGCTTATTTGCCGTGATTGACGAGGGGGATGCATGCAAAACAGCCATGTTTGCCCACAACTGCTTACAAACAGGTAAAGAAAATTTACATGCCGCTGCCTCTGTTGGGGGATGGACAGTCCCGGGCAAACATTTGTTTCGTCGCGGCCTGAAATAGGTTGCTGTAAGGGAACGATAAGCCGCAAACTCAGATCAGGCCAAACCAGCCCAGCAAGGCGCCGCCTGCCAGCAACCACAGCAAATGCAGGCGGGTACGCCAGACAACAATGGTGCAGACCACGGTCATCAGCCACAAGGGCCAGTCCTTGCTGGCCTGGTCATGCGAGGCAGCCATGATCCAGCCAGTTGCCACCAACAAACCTATCACTATCGGCGCCATGCCCAGCTTGAATGCCCGCACGCTGCGCAGTTCCCGGTTGGCGTGGCCCCAGCTGGCGGCGACATAGGTCAGGGTGGTGCTGGGCACGAGTATGCCCGTCATGGTGATGAATACACCCAGCAAACCTGTCCACATGCCACCGGCATTCATGCCCACATTCCAGCCCAGCAGGGCAATGAACAGGACATTCGGGCCAGGGGCGGCCTGGGCTATTGCCACCGAGGCATTGAATTGTGCATCGGTCAGCCAGTTCTGCTGTACCACCAGGTAGCGATGCATGTCGGGCAGGGTGGAAATCGCCCCGCCTATCGACAGCAGTGACAGCATCATGTAGTGCAAAAATAATTGCAGCCAGTCATGCCAGTTCATGCTGACGAGTAACACACTGGGTAAGCTGTTGGACATTATTTCAGCCTCCAGTAGACAATGGCGCAAGTGATGACACCAAGACTGAACAAGACATAAGCCAGTGGCAGGCGGAAGTAGGCAATGCCGACAAAACACAATGCACTGAAGATCAGGGAGACGGTACGGCCAAGCGGGTTATTTTTCAGGGCAGGCACCAGCTTGAGGCCAGTGGCAATGATCAGGCCAGCGGTGACTGCACTCATGCCGCGCAAGGCACCAATCACTTCAGGATGCTGGGCAAACTGGGCGTACACGATTGCCAGGATAAGGACGATCAGCAGGGGAACCGACAACATGCCCGCCAGTGCTGCCATGGCACCACCAAAACCAAAATAACGGTGACCTATCATCAGCGACAAATTCACCACATTAGGGCCTGGCAAAATCTGGGCGACGGCCCAGTCTTCGACAAACTCTTCCATCGTCAACCAGCGTTTTTTTTCTACCAGTTCACGCTGGACTACGGCGAGTACACCGCCAAATCCTTGCAATGCCAGCAGAGTAAAAGAGATATACAAATCCGCCAGGGATCTGGGTCGCTGGCTAGCAAGTTCTGTAGACATGATGGTAGCAGCCTGTTGGCTGGGCATGGAGGCAGGCTTACATTGTAAAGCAGCAGAGAAAATGCTGCTGGGCAAATCTCTGTCTTTCCCCAGTTACAATCTCCAATGACAGTCTCCAATTTCCAATGTGTAGCTGGCTCTCTGTGAAGCTCATCTTGCACAAAGGGTAAGAACTTGTATCATTTGAAACCAAGTCCTGCGCTTGCTTGTTTGTCTGCCTGCTTGCGCTACAGTCTTTATTATTTCAGGGGGCAAGATCATGAGTGAAAGCAAGATAGTCATGTTTGCAGGCGAAAGCGCGGCCATGCAGGCTGCGGCAGAACAGGCCCAGTCTACGTTTAAATACTTCTGGCGTGAATTGTCCTGGGAATACCGCCGCATTATTCCTGGTCTTGGCCTGGCTGCTGTCAAAGTGGCATTCCCATGTGACTCTGAGGGGGACGAGCCCGGGGTCGAACATATGTGGGTGAATGACATACAGTTTGATGGCCAAACCATTTCCGGTACCTTGCTGAATTCACCCCAGTGGTGTGACAACATCGCTGCCGGTGATCCGGTCAGCGTGACACTGGCCGATATCGGTGACTGGATGTATACGATAGCTGGCAAGGTGTATGGCGGGTTCAGCATAGACGTCATGCGTCAGGACATGTCAGACTCAGAACGTGCCGACCATGATCAGGCCTGGGGACTGGATTTTGGCAAGCCCGGTGAAGTGCTCATCGTGCCTGCCCAGCAGCCGGAAAAAAAGGGTTTCCTGTCTGGCCTGCTAAGCAAGAAAGAACCGGTAGCCGTGGTGAATACCGGAGATTTGCCGGAACATCCCATGAGTGAAAACATGGTCGAGAAAATGGACGAGGGCTTGCGTGATGACCCTTCGTTCGCCCGCAGTGTTGATGAAAATGGCTGGACCCTGCTGCAAAAAGACGCGCTGGCGGGCAATCTTGCTCCCGTGACCTTGCTGGTCAAGCATGGTGCCGAGCTTGATGCGGTCAATCCCATGGGGGAAACAGCGCTTGATCTGGCCCGTAAAATAGGCTGGCCCAGGATAGTGGCTTTCCTGGAAAAAAAGCTGCACTAATAGATATTACCCTTGCCTGTGATGCGCCCGTATGCGGGCGCGCCATTCGCCCAGCACTGTCAGGGCGCTCTGGAATTCTTTCTCTATCAGGTCAGCTTCTGCATCGGTAATCACGCCATCCAGCAAGGCAGTTGAGACAGCCTCTGCCACATCACCTACCCGGCTCATGACGCGGCACACGGTTTGCGACAAGTCATCTTCACGGATTTCATGCGGCTCAGGGATGGAAAAAGCCGCCATGCCGTGGCGGCTCAATAAGGCATGCAGGGGCAGATGGGCATCCTTGACGCCGGCATCCTGGCAAAACTCGATGATGATGGACAGTTCTTCAAAGGAGGGGTAATGCGTTTCTATGCCCGGGGCCAGCTTGTTACGCAAGACATTCACCGAAACACCCATACGGACAGACAAAGCCTCCAGGCCACCAGGATAGGCGCGCGCAATCTTGTACAAGGCGTCGTGCTGGTTCATATCTGAATATTTGCGTGTCATGATACTGAATTCCTGATTGATTTTTAAGCTGGAAGGATTGTACAGAGAGCCAGACAATATTTCCATAGATACAACTGAGATACCTATGGGCGGGGTTCAGGTCTGGGCCGCTATCCTTTGCGTCAGCAATGTCAGCCAGCGGTCTGCGCCACTGACTTCACTGATGACCTGTGCATAATCACAGACGGTGCGGGCTGCGCGCTCCAGTAATTGTATGTCGGCTTCATGCTGGCGGGCGACATGCGGGTCCTCCAGGAAGAGAATACGGCGTATCTGCCTGTCCAGCACCAGCTCTGCCAGTTGCGCATCACCACCCAAGGGGCCGGACAAATAAGGTGTTACCCAGTTTTTACCTGCCTCTGCGCCCTTGATTTTTTGCGCCAGCTGGTTCAGCAAGCCACCTGTGGTGCCTGTCGCATAACGGTAGCCAAAGCTGTCCAGCAGATCAAAATGCTTTTCTGCCATGACTAGTATGCTTTCCTTCATTGCATCATGGGCGATCAGGGCTATGCCTTCCTGGCTTAATTCAAAAGCGGGGTTCAGCTTGCTGTCTATGGCTGCACCTGTGGCCGTGGCTTCCAGTTCCAGCCATTCCCTCGCGCTGGCCAGGGTCGCCAGGAAGGGTTTGCGGTGGATTACGCACTGGCGCTTGAGTGCCTGGGCTTCCGGAAAAACCGAAGAAGGGTCAACCGGATCAATGAGATAAATGACTGCATCGACCGCGCGGGCAGGGTCTTTGTCGACCACTCGCGATACCAGTTTCATCAGGCCGCCTTCACGGCCATAGGGAAATCGCTCGACAGTGGGGCAGCTATCTATCAGACCATGTGAAATAATCGCATCCAGTGTGCGCCCGACGATGACCATTTCTGCCTGCAGATGCTGGAGTGCCGGGCCTGCGCCATGCAAGAGCTGCACCAGGGCAGAATTGGTAGCATCCTGGTGTGAACGGTTGGCAATCAGTCCTATGCGTAGCTTTTTGGTGGCGGTCACGGCATCTGCTTTCATGGCGGGTGGGGAAATGTGCCCTAGTTTACCCCCAGACTGTCTGCGCAGGCAGCCTGCAGGCTACATTTTGTTACCTAATCCAACAGTCGAGACACACGCAGGCAGTATTGAAGGCGTAGCATTCTGTACACGCAGTAAAACAGGTGAGGATAAAAATGAAAAAATGGCGACATCTGATGATGGTGCTCATGATCATGCTGACCTGCGCTTCGGCTCTGGGTGATGATGATCTTGACGATGAAATGCAAGTCAGGCGCTGGGCGCTGCTAGGCGACACTCAGGCGCAAAATATGCTGGGTTTGCTATATCTGGAACCGGATGCAGACCTGCAAAATGTACAAGAAGCCGCTTACTGGCTGGAGCAGGCAGCTGACCAGGGCCATGCAGGTGCACAAGCCAATCTGGGCGTCTTGTACCTGACAGGTGAAGGCGTGGATGCGGATGAAAGCCTGGCCTTCAAACTGTTTCGCCGCGCTGCCTTGCAGGGGCTGACTTCGGCCCAGCTGGCACTTGGTTATATGTATGCCACTGGCAAGGGTGTGGAACCCAATCCTGAAGAAGCGGTATTCTGGTATCAGCAAGCTGCGCAACAAGGCAATGCCAGCGCCCAGCATCATCTGGCCCTGGCGTATCAGGATGGTGCAGGGATAGAAAAAAACACAGACCAGGCTGCTCACTGGGAAATGCTGGCTGCTGATCAGGGCTTGTCTACCGCCCAGTTTCAAATGGGTTTGCGCTATCTGCATGGTGACGGGGTAGATCGTGACATGCTGACCGGTTACCGTTATTTATTGAAAGCCAGCGTGAAAGTTGGTAGCAAGGCCATGGATAGCCGTGAATTGGTCAGTAATGAGCTGACCACAGAACAAATTGCTGAAATCCGTGATGACTCCCGTTATTGGAGAACGCATTTCTGAGGTAGCTACAGACGACTACATTGGCGGCTCGTTGAAGAGCATGCCCCCGCGCCGCATTTCTTAATGCGGCGTTTTTTTATTCAGCGCAAATAGCGCTGCTCAAGTTCTTCTGGCGACATGGCTTGCGAAAACAGGTAACCCTGCATTTCATCGCATTGCTGCTGCTGGAGAAATTCGCGCTGTCTTTCGGTTTCCACTCCCTCGGCAATGACGCGCAATTTCAGGGCGTGGGCCAGATGGATGATGGCTGTGACGATGGCAACATCACTTTCATCACCGGGTAAATCGCCGATGAAAGAGCGGTCTATCTTGAGCTTGTAGATGGGGAAGCGTTTCAGGTAGCTAAGGCTGGAATAACCCGTACCAAAATCATCAATCGCCAGCTTGACACCCAGTGCTGCCAGGGATTCCAGTTTTTTCAATGCATCTTCAACATCCTTGATGAGGATGGATTCGGTGAGTTCCAGTTCTATGCAATGCGGCTGTAAATCATTTTCATGCAAGGCCGCGGCTATGCTGTCGACAAAATTGGCTTGCTGAAATTGCAGTGCAGAGACATTGATGGCTACCCGCAAGGAATTGCCATCGCGGTTCCATTTGGCTGCCTGACGTATGGCAGTTTGCATGACCCAGTTACCTATGGGGACAATGACACCGGATTCTTCAGCCACGGGGATGAACTGCACCGGGCTGACCTCACCCAGATCCTTGTCCGTCCAGCGCAGCAAGGCTTCCACCCCCAGCAGTCTGCCAGTCGCCAGTTCCACCTGCGGCTGGTAATGCAGGCGGAACAACTGGTGTTCCAGGGCCTGGCGCATGGCATGATCAAGTTTCATGCGTGACAGCAAGCCTATATTCATCTGGCGCTGGTAAAAGCGGAAGTCGGAACGACCTCTTTCCTTGACATGGTACATGGCGCTGTCGGCATTTTTGATCAGGTCTGCCATGCTATTGCCATCATCAGGATACAGGGCGATGCCTATGCTGGCGGTGACGGTGAAATGCATGCCATCGAGTGCAAACGGCGCAGATAATTCTTCCAGCACCCGCCGGGCGCAAATTTCTGCTCCCTCGGCATTCGCTTCATGCAGCAGCAAGACAAATTCGTCACCACCCAGACGCGCCGCAGTATCCACCTGGCGTATGCATTTTTTCAATCTCTCCGTCACTTGCTGCAAGACGCGGTCACCAAAGGGGTGGCCGAGGGAATCATTGATTTGCTTGAAATGGTCAAGGTCGAGGAAGAGCAGGGCAAAGCTGGAGTTATTCCGGCTGGAGAGGGTAATGGCTTGCCGTATGCGCTCTTCCAGCAACAGCCGGTTGGGCAAACCAGTCAGCACATCCAGGAAAGCCAGTTCTTCTATCCTTTGCTTGGCAGTATGGGTTTCTGTCCTGTCCTTGAAAAAGCCTATGTAGTTCAGGGCCGCCCCAAACTCATCCTGGACCTTGACCAGCGAGATCATGCACAGATAGGCATGGCCATTCTTGCGCCTGTTCCAGAGTTCTCCTTCCCAAAAGCCGAGATTGTCGAGTTCCTTGAGCAGGTTTTCAACTTGGACTGCATTGCCTTCTTCAGAAAAAAACTCCCTTGGCGTCTTGCCCAGCATTTCTTTTTCGGTGTAACTGCTGAGCCGCTCGAAACTGGGATTGGTGGTGACGATTTTTTGTTCGGCATCTGTAATGAAAATCGCATCAGTACTCGATTCAAACACTTTGGCCGCCAGGCGCAAACGTGCCTCATCAGCCAGGCGCTGGGTGATATCGCGGTAAGAATACACACGTCCTATCGGGCGGCCGCGTGCATATTGCGGCAGGGTGACTCTTTCCAGTATCTTGCCTGAGCGCAGGATCAGTACATCGGTAGCTTCCATCAGGGGCGAGCGGCTGATGGTGCCCAGGCGTTCTTCATATTGATGGGCATCGAGCATGCATTTATCCATCCAGGCATAAATGGCGACGTCGTCGCGCTGGGTCAGTAAATCATCTGGCAGGCCCCACAATTCAGCAAACAAGTGGTTATAGCTGCGTATGGCGCCATCAAGGTCGGTAACGAGTATGCCGTCTGCCGTGGATTCCAGCGTGGCGCGCAGTTCAGCGATCAGTTTTTCCAGCTCATTTTCCACCTGGCGCTGGCTGGAATGGTCATTGATGGCCACCAGATAGACCGAGCTATCCAGCCCCACCCTCACCAGGGTGACGCGTCTTTCCACCTGGACTATGCTGCCATCAGCACGCTTGAGCATGGTTTCAGAATGGATATTCTCGGACAGACCGGCGGCAACATCTTCCCAGAAAAACACATCTTCCGGTGCTGCTGCCAGGTCTATGATGCCCCTGCCCAGTAAGCTGCCTGAGGCAAGCTGCAGCAAATGGTGCATGGCCTGGTTGGCGGCGACTATGCGCAATTGTATGGGGTCGACCAGGATAATGGCTTCCAGCAAACCTTCTATCATCGATTGCCAGGGATGTGCCTTCATGCCACGGCTCCATCTTCCGTACGTTGCTCGACCTCCAGACCACGTTCAAAGAAATAGCACAGACGTTTGCGTGGCGACAGATAATCATAGGCTGCCTTGGGCAATTGCAGCGGCTTCAGACTACGGTGTATGCACAGGGTATTTTCATGCTCCAGATTGATGACCAGTGCTTCGTCACGCGGGATGGCAGAATTATGGATGACCACCTTGGGCTTGATTGGGCGGGCAGAATTGACCGACACCACCATGGCATAACGTTCATCGGTTAATTGCACTACCGAGCCAGGCGGGTAAATCCCCATCATGCGTATGAAGGCAGTCAGGGTAGGGGCATGAAAACGCGGTTTGTGCTGGGTAAAAATCTGCGACAGGGCTTCATGCGGCGTAACGGCAAACGCTGGATTGGCCGGATTGCAAAGATTATCGTAATGATTGACCAGAGCGACAATACGGCTGATGGCGCTCAGTTTATCGCCCTGCACATGGCTGGGATAACCCGTGCCATCGGCGTGTTCGTGATGCTGGGCAATCGCCAGCAAGACATTGGCCGATAAACCCATCTTGCGCGCCATTGCCAGGCTGTGCAAGACATGCTCATGGTAAAGCTGGCGCTCGGCGTGATTGAAATGTTCATCCTGCCAGCGCAGGCGGTCTGGCAATTCCATCTTGCCTATGTCATGCAGCATGGTGGCCACGCCCAGGTCCAGCATGTCGGCCTTGCTGAGATGCAGTGCCCGCCCCAGCAAGAGCGAGATGACGGTCACATTAATGGAATGCAGCGAAGTTTTTTCACCTGCTTTTTCTGACAGCAGACGTATTGCGGCTTCGTCTTCCCCCAGGATTTCACCGAGAAACCCCTGTATCAGTTGTTCTGTCAATTCCTTTGCCTGGGCAGGCTGGGAATGCACAAGTTCTGTGACTTGCTTGAAGGTTTGTGCAGCATGGCTGAATTGCCGTTCACAGACTTGCAGGCTGGCTTGCTGGTTGGCCAGCAATTCCCGTCTTTGTCTGGCAGCAAAAGCGCCAGGGCTTTCGGTGACTTTGTTTTCTTGCAGATCCTGGGTCTCATTTTTTCTGGCATCTGGACCAGGGCTGCTTTTGTCGGGCGCATAGCGTATGCGTTCCAGGCCCAGCGAGCGTATGGTCTCGATCTGTCCTTCGTTGCTGATTTTGAAATTAGACACCGGGAAGGGGTGATCCATCCAGCCCACGTCAAGATAGACAAACATGCCTATGCGTAGCTGGCTCAGCTCAATAAACTGTGTATGAAGGTCAGTCATGACACCGGTTTCCGGAAATGCGGCGTTTGAGCAAAAATTGCAGTGCTGGCGTCAGTGTACGGTGTTCTCGTCGGGCCACCAGCCATCTCTGATTCCATGTTACATCAGCTTTTTACCAGCCTCTCTACAATTCAGGCTGACTGTGGGGTTTACGTCTTATTTACATGCGATTTCTGTCTTTATTAGCGCATTTTTTGCGATATAAGCCAGTTTTTCCTGTTTTATTCACGGTTTTACGCAGTCACAGACATCATTGCCCTTGTCGAAAATAATACGCCAGACGCCAGGACTTTCTTGCCGCCAGATCGACGTGAAAGTGGCGACCAGCTTGCCTTGCGGGTCGCGTACTGGCCCACTGCTGAGGGCCAGCTTGCCGGAATCCAGTACTTCCACGGTCTCCGGTGTCCATGAGAATGGCGCTGCAGACCCTTCATAAAAACGCTTCCACGCTGCTGCCACTTCCTGCTTGCCATGCAAGACCTTTTTGCCAGAGAAAAAAATGCTTTCATCAGCTAAAAATTCGGCGAAGGCCTTGTGGTCGCGGGCTTCCATGGTTTTGGCGAAAGCAGTTTCAGTTTGCATGACTTGTCTGACCAGCTCCGCATGTTCACCTGCTGCATAGGCTTGGCTGGCCAGCAAACTGGTGGCGATAAATAACATGGACAATGAGACTGACAAAAAGCGACGCATGGGACACCTCAGCAAGTAAATGACAAGTGGATAAGCGCTAAGTTGATGGCAAGCCAGGGCGCTTAAAAGAAGCTGGCTATCTGGTCCAGTGGCTTCTTTTGTATATTCGGCACCATGCAATCCTCTGCCGGATAGCCAACCACCAGCAAGATATAAGGCTTTTCATTGTCCGGTCTTTGCAGCAACTGGTTCAGGAAACCCATGGGGCTGGGCGTATGTGTCAGCGTTGCCAGACCCGCATGATGCAGGGCAGAGATCAGGAAGCCGGTGGCAATCGATACTGACTCAGGCACATAGTAATTTTTGACGGCACTGCCATCATCCATCATGGTGGCCTTTTGACCAAAGATGGCGATCAGATAAGGGGCGGTTTCCAGAAAAGGCTTGTCAGCATCCGTGCCCAGTGGTGCCAGTGCGTCTTTCCATTCTTGGGGCGCACGGCGCTCATAAAACTCGCGCTCTTCTATCTCGGCTTCCACCCGTATTTTGTGCTTGAGTGCGGTGTCTGTGACAACAGCAAAATGCCAGGGCTGATGATTCGCGCCGGAAGGCGCTGTACCCGCCGTCAGCAAGCAGGTTTCTATGACTGCACGCGGCACCGGGCGATTCGAGAATTCGCGTATGGTCTTGCGCCGCTTCATATCCTGGTAAAAGCTTTGCGCGCGTTCCAGCATTTCAGTTTCAGGGTAAGACTGGTAAGTCGACAGCGGGATAAACTGTGGTGATCCTTGATTGAACGAAAGTTTGCTCATGGCTAATTCCTGTCAAGTTGGGTGGGCAGGGTGCTGCAAGAGAGAGACTTAATTAATCCTTACGGTTTTTTCTGAATGCCAGCCAGCCCGCAATGACGGTAAAGGTGGCGACGATGGCTACCACGATCCAGAACCCATCTTCATGCTGGGCCAGCGGGATACCACCTACATTCATGCCCAGCAAACCGGCGATGATGTTAATGGGCAGCGCCAGCACCGTCACGATGGTCAGCACGAACAGGGAGCGGTTGTTTTGTTCATTGACGCTGGCGGCAATTTCTTCCTGCAAGAGCTTGATGCGTTCTTGCAGTGATGCCATGTCACTCAGGACCACGGCAAATTCTTCAGTCGACTGGCGCAGTTCCTGGACATCGCGCTCAGCCACCCATACCGGTGGTCTTTGCAGCAGGCGAAACAGGGCGGCAGGTTCAGGTGCCAGCAATCTTTGCAGGCGCACCAGGACACGGCGTAACTCACCCAGGTTGGCCCGTTTATGATTAAGACGATCTGCCAGCAAATGGTCTTCGATATCGTCGATTTTCTTGATGATATTGCGCACTATGCCTATCAGCACATCGGCCTGGTCGCGCAATAAATGGGTCAGTAATTCTGTCGGTGAACTGAAGTGCTCACCCTGGTTGACGGCATTGCGCAGCCTGTCTACCGACTTCAGGGGTTTGCGCCGCGCACTGATCATGACATTGCTGCCGACATTGAGCCATAAGGTGGCAATATCCGAGGCTTCAAAGGCAAAGTCGTGCAAGACATCATTGACCACGGCGATCAGACTGTGGTCGGCATGTTCAATGCGGGTGGAGCGTGAGCCTTCATGCAGGGTTTCAAAAAATTCTTCGGGCAGGGCGGCATGTTCATGCAGCCATTTCTCTGCAGCGACATTGGATAAATTGAAATGCAGCCAGATGAAAGTATCGTCACTGACATGCTGCCTGGACTGCAGCCACTCTATGGCTTCCTTGGTGTACAGGGTTTTGCCGGGCTGCTCCGGTGCAAAGACATATCCACAAATCAGTCCTGACTGATCTGAACCATACGATAAGTGTTCTGTTTGCATTGACTGTCCAGGCGAAGAAACTGGGCATATTGTAAATCAGCCAAGCATGTTCATGCCTGGCAAATTTCACTGTAAGCTGCTCAGACAGTCAGCTAATCAGCTTATTAGCTGATCAGCATGTTCTTGTATGACTGCGATGCCTGTCGTATGCAATCCTGGAAGGTCAATGCAGCGTGGGACAAAGGCCGGGTCTTGGTCCAGATCATGCCTACCGGGCTGGGCAGGTGGCCCAGGTTCAAAGGCAGGATTTGCAGGACACCTTCAGCTACCAGCTGACGGGCAGCCGACAATGACAACAAGCCCAGGCGCGGAGGTTCCATCAGCAAGGGCACGTTGACTGACCTTGAGACCGACTCAATGACATCTGTGGGTTTGTTCAAGCCGTTCTTGGCCAGCAGATTGATCATGCGCTGGTGGGTTGGTGATTCTTCTACCGACAAAATCCAGGGCAGGTTGTTCAAATCCATCCAGGTCAGGTTATCGCGGCGCGCCAGCGGGTTCTTGCTGGACGTAACGATGACCAGAGGGTCGTCATACAAGACTTCTTCCTGTAAATGTTCGGCCGCACGTTCTGAAAACACCCGGCCTATGATGAGGTCTATCTTGCCTTCGCGTAATTCCTGCAATAGCTGGTCTACCGTGCCATCCATGATGCACAAGGTCACATTGGGCCAGCTAGCCTTAAGTATCTTGACTGCCTTGGGAATAATGGTAGTGGACACCACGCTCAGGATGCCGACAGTCACCTTGCCGACTGTACCAGTGGCAAGAGAACGCATTTCCTGATGGGCTTTTTGTAAATTAAATAATACTTCGCGGGCATGCCGTATCAGGCATTCACCAGAAGGTGTTGGTTTTATACCACGTCCAGCACGTTCAAATAACTTGACACCTATCCCTTCCTCCATTTCTCCAAGCATCTTGGAAACGGCTGGCTGGCTGACATGCAAGGTGGCCGCAACCTGAGCAACTGTCTGCTTGTCAGCCAGTTCTACGAGTAAGCGCAGGTGCTTGATCTTGAGTTGTCGGGCGAAATACTTTTCTATGGGTAAGGTATCAATCATAACGATAATTATATACTTTTTCCTTAATTTCTCATTGGACGGTAATGAAATTGTAATGGGATCATACAGTGATGCAACAAATTGTATCAATTCGTCGGTCTTGATTTGTCTGTGATATGTAGCAATTTTTCATGGTTTTTCTGGGCTGAACGGTAGGCAACTTGTTACGCAGCACTTTGGTTCGACAGCGATATGGCAACTCAGTTCACAGGAACTGTGCCGTATTGCGGTGTTAGCGGTTTGAACCTGTTCATGATTCACCAAGGAGATTCTGGATGTTTTATCAAGAGAAGAAATGTGCCTACGCTGTCAAGCTGGCACTGGCTATGTTGTCTGGCGGTATGCTGATCAGCGCACAAGCGCAGACAGTCAAGGCTGACCCGGCAGAAAAAATTCAAAAAATTGAAGTGACTGGTTCCCACATCAAGCGTATTGATAAAGAAGGTACTTCTCCTATCCAGACTCTGTCGGCAAAAGATATCAGCCAAAGTGGTGCGACCACGGTTGCTGAATTGCTGCGCACTATCCCTGCTCTCGGCAGTGGCGGCGCATTCGATGCAGTCGATGGCGGTTTCTCCCGTGGTGTAGCAACAGCTTCCCTGCGTGGCCTGGGCTCCAGCTCTACCTTGATCTTGTTGAATGGCCGTCGCATGACGCCATCGGCTTACGCCAATCCAAATCAGGGTCAATCCACACTGTACGATATCAACAGCATTCCTTTGTCCATGCTGGAACGCGTAGAGATATTCAAGGATGGTGCATCTGCCGTGTACGGCTCTGATGCTATCGCCGGTGTTATCAACTTCATCACCAAGAGCGATTACCAGGGCGTGCAAATGAACGCCAGCATCGGTGCGAATGATAACAATCAGTTCAAGAAAAAAAGCATCAGTGGTTTTGCCGGTTTTGGTAACTATGCACAAGATGGCTACAACGTCACAGTAAGTGCAGAACTCTCCAAGCGTGACCGTGTTTCCATCAAAGATGCCAACGACGTAGAAAAAGATCTGTACAGCACGCTCAATAACCGTCTGTCGCCTTATTCCAGCTTCGCCAGTAACCAGCCTTTCTTTTACCGTGAACGTACACCAGGCAGCAATACCTTCTTTACTGCCAATGATGCCAACGTGGTTAACCGCACCAATTGCGATCCATCCCGCCTGATCACTGGTGGCGCACAATACAATATCGCTACTACCAGCGCATTGTATGGTCGTCAGTTCTGTAACTACAATCTGGATGATTTTGCTGAAGTACAAGGCGCAGGCCAGGACTTTAGCGCCATGTCACGCGGCATCTATCAGATCAATGACACGTTGTCTGCTTTTGCTGAAGTAGCCTATACCAAGACAGACCGTGACTACACTGGTGGTTCCCGTACTATCGATGGCCGCACGCCATCCACAGCATTTGCCCTGTCTGGCGCGGGTACACCATTCCAGGCTATCCTGCCTGTAGGTCACCCTGACAATCCATTCCCTACCAGCCGCGCAGCGGTTGTGTACCGTTTTGAAAATGTTGCTGGTGGCACCAATACTTCCAATGAGTCCCTGCGCTTTGCATCTGGCCTGAAAGGCAGTTTCAAGAGCTGGGATTGGGAAACTGGCGTATTGTGGAACCGTTCCGAGCGTACAGA
This sequence comes from Undibacterium pigrum, assembly GCF_003201815.1. Lineage (GTDB taxonomy): Bacteria > Pseudomonadota > Gammaproteobacteria > Burkholderiales > Burkholderiaceae_D > Undibacterium > Undibacterium pigrum. The sequence continues at coordinate 28,444 of NZ_QJKB01000002.1, read as the reverse complement.
CATTTCCAATGGCTTCCTGTTGTTGCCTGAAGTTCAAAAGCTGATTACTCAGAACATGTCCCTGGCAGATGTTGCCAAACAGCCTAACCTGAGCCGTCAACTGAAGAGCGTTGGTGTTGCTGAAATCGCTCAGGCTGATTTCAAAGCCAGCACAGAATTCGGCAGCTTGCCAGGTGGCGCTATCGGTTTTGCCTCCGGTGTTGAATTCCGTCAGGAAAAAATGACTTTGACACCAGACAACTTGACCAGCTCCGGTCAGATTCTGGGTCTGGCTAACCAGTTCATCCAGGGTCAACGTAACGTTACTTCCGCTTTCGTTGAAGTGCGTACACCGTTCCTGAAAAACTTTGAAATGGATTTTGCTGGCCGTGTGGATAAATATCCTAGCTTCAAAACCAATTTCGTACCAAAAGTCGGCGCTAAATGGACAGTCAATGATGCACTGGCTTTCCGCTCCACTTATGCACAAGGTTTCCGCGCACCAGCACTGGTACAGGTTACTGCAGGCGGTACACAGACTTTCCTGAATGGCCTGGCTGATCCAATCCGCTGCCCTGACGGTAAAGTGCCTCTGACCGGCGGCGATAGTACAGATTGCTCCAGAAGTATTTCGACCTTGATCCGTCAAAATCCTAATCTGAAGCCAGAAACTTCACGCAGCTTCTCTCTGGGCATGGTCTTGTCACCTACACGTGATTTCGACATCCTGGTTGACTACTACAACATCCGCAAGGAAGATGAAGTTGCAGCCCTGTCTTCCACGCTGATCCTGAACAACCCGGATGCTTATCCAGGTACCGTAGTTCGTGACACTAACCCTGCCAACTTTGTCAAAGACAAAAATGGTAATGTTGTTCCTAACTCCGGCCCGTTGATTTCTTTGCTGCGTAACTACATCAACCAGGGTAGTACGGTTGTGAGTGGCGTTGACGTAGAAATGGCAATGCGCAATAACCTGGCTGAAAACGGTAAACTGGATACACGTTTCCGCACTTCCTACACGATAGAATACCGTCGTGCAGAAAAACCGGGTGATCCAGAAACTAACCTGGTTGGTACACGTGGTGGTATTTCCAACTTCTCCACCAGCGTTGGCGACATTCCACGTCTGCGTGCAACTTTGTCTTCTTCCTGGACTAAAGAAGCGCATACAGTCAACGGTGCAATCAACTTTGTTGGCGGCGTATCCCTGATGCGTTACACCAATGCTGGAGAAACTTACCCAGTGTCTTATTGCCACTACGGTTCCGGCCAGCCAGCAACAGCAACATCCCTGGGTGGTGTTGCCAAGTACCTGACTTATGTACCTGATTGCGCAGTTTCCAGCTGGACTACAGTTGATCTGGGCTACACCTACAAAGGTTTCAAAGACCTGACTATCGGTGTTCGCGTTTTGAATGCTCTGGATTCCAAAGCACCATACGATCCTAGCTCCAGCTACACAACCAGTGGTTACAACGACAGCCTGCACAATGCTTATGGCCGTGCATTCCGTCTGAACCTGGGTTATGTATTCAAATAATCTGATTCAAGATTAAGCAATACAAGAAAACAGGGGCATAAGCCCCTGTTTTTTTTCGTTCCTGCTTTTCTTCCTGGTATTTGACAAGGCGAACTCAATACACTAGTGTATTGAGTTCGCCTGTTGTTTACCTGGAGTAGCCGTCATGAAGAAAATTTTGTATGTAATGCTCATCGCCTTGATGCATAGCCTGGGGATATCTGCTGCCAGAGCTGCTGAGGTCGGCGGAATAGTGCTGGAAGATAAAATTCGCCTGGATAATCAGGACTTGTTGTTAAATGGTGCGGGCGTGCGGTCCAAGGCAATTTTCCAGGTTTTTGTCGCCGCCCTGTATCTGAGCGAGAAAAAAAGCCAGGCAGCAGATGTGCTGGGCCTGACGACAGCAAAACGCATGCAAATAGTCATGCTGCGCGATATCAGCGCAGAAAAATTTGGCCAAAACTTCATGGAGGGCATGAAGCACAACGTCGGCAAGGAGCAAAAAAGCAAGCTTATCGATCAGATGATACGTCTGGGCGAAATGTTTTCCAAAGTACCCGAGTTTCGTAAAGGCGACAAGTTAACGGTGGACTGGCTCCCGGATACGGGCACGGTGATCATGATTAATGGCAAAAAGACGATGGATGCCTTGCCCGATCCCATGTTTTATAATGCCTTGCTGAAGTTGTGGCTGGGAGAGAATACTGCGCAGGAAGGCCTGAAACGGCAGTTGCTGGGAGAGAAAATCGATGCCAGAAAAGCCTGAACGTATGCATCTTGAAACAATTACAGCCTGCATGACAGTAGGAGGCTATAACAAGATTCAGTATAATTGTTGCATGTAACTTCTTCGCCCATGGGCAAACCATCCCGGCAATACAAATGTGATAAGTCGATCACGAACCGGGATTCATCACAAGTAGAAAGATTGCCATGTTTAGTTGGTTTAATGCAAAAGAAGAAAAAGAATTTGGCTTTCAGCTAGCTGAGTTTGTCATTTCGGAAATGCCGGTAGAGATCGCCAAAAAAAAGCAGGATAAAACTGTACTGAAACGGCACAAAGTAATGCAGCAGCTTGCAATTAAAGTTGTTGAATTCAAGAAAGACCGTCGTCTCAACGTGTATAAAAAAGCGCAGTTGGGAAATAGCTTCAAGTGGCGCTTATTGGAAGAAAGTTTCGATACTGCAGTCGCCAGTGAATTAACCAATCTGGTGATCAAGGAACTGGGCTAATACTGATTTAATACTGATACCAGCTTAGTCCGGCCCAATAGTTGGCTTGCGGACTTGCAGGCCCAATTCAGCGCATCGTTAAATTAAAAAATAAAAGCTGCACATACTCAGTAAGTGCAGCTTTTTTGCAGATTCCAGCAGGCTCTACAAATTCGGTGCCAGCCAGCGTTCTACTTCTTCCTTAGGCACACCACGGCGTCCTGCCATATCCGTGACCTGATCATCGGCGATCTTGCCTACACTAAAGTACTTGGATTCAGGATGGGCAAAGTAAAAGCCCGATACTGCTGCACCCGGTATCATGGCCCATGATTCAGTGATATACATCTCTATCTCTTCACACTGCATCTGCTTGAACATCTCGGTCTTGACCGTATGCTCCGGGCAGGCCGGGTAGCCGGGGGCAGGGCGTATGCCTTTGTAGCTTTCCTTGATCAGCTCTTCATTGCTCAAGGCTTCATCAGCGACATAACCCCACAGGTCTTTACGTACGCGTTCATGCAGGTATTCGGCAAAGGCTTCGGCCAGACGGTCGGCCAGTGACTTCAGCATGATGCTGCTGTAGTCATCATGCGCATCTTCAAAGCGCTTTTCATACTTTTCTATGCCCAGGCCAGCGGTGACGGCGAACATGCCTATGTAGTCCTTGATGCCGCTGTCTTTTGGCGCGATGAAATCAGCCAGGCACTGGTTGGGTCTTTGCACACCGTCAATGATGGGTTTCTCGGTTTGCTGACGCGTGCCGTAATAAGTCAGGGCCACCTGGCTGCGTGTGTCGTCAGTGTAGATTTCTATATCGTCGTCATTGACGGTATTGGCAGGCAATAAAGAGACCACGCCATTCGCCGTCAGCCAGCGGCCTTCGATGATTTTCTTCAACATGGCCTGGCCTTCGGCAAATACCTTGGTGGCGGCTTCGCCAACGACTTCATCGGTCAATATCGCCGGGAAAGGACCAGCCAGGTCCCAGGTCTGGAAGAATGGACCCCAGTCTATGTAATTGGCAATCGTCGCCAGGTCAATATTTTTGAACAGGCGGCGACCGATGAACTTGGGTTTGACCGGCGCATTGCTGCCAGTAAAATCCACTTTCATCTTGTTTGCACGGGCTTGCGCCAGCGTGACCATGGGCGTGGCTTTTTTATTCGCATGCTGGGTGCGGATACGTTCGTAATCGCTACCCAGGTCAGCGATGTACTGGTCACGGCTCTCCGGCGTCAGCAGCGACTGCGCAACCGACACTGAGCGCGAGGCATCGGCCACATACACCACCGGGCCTTCATAGTTGGGGGCGATCTTGACGGCAGTATGCGCACGGCTGGTAGTCGCGCCGCCGATCAGCAACGGGATCTTGAGCATGCGGAAATGCGGATCGCGCTGCATCTCTTTGGCGACATAAGCCATCTCTTCCAGCGAAGGCGTGATCAGGCCAGACAAGCCTATGATATCAGCATTCTCTGCCTTGGCTTTGGCCAGGATTTCTGAGCAGGGCACCATCACGCCCATGTTGACTACTTCAAAATTATTACACTGCAAGACCACGGTCACGATGTTCTTGCCTATGTCATGCACATCACCCTTGACGGTGGCGATGACAATCTTGCCCTTGGGCTTGTTGTCGCCGCTGCGCTTCTTTTCTTCTTCGATGTAAGGGATAAGGTGGGCCACCGCCTGCTTCATGACGCGGGCAGATTTCACCACCTGCGGCAAGAACATCTTGCCCTGGCCGAACAGGTCACCGACGATATTCATGCCCGCCATCAGCGGGCCTTCAATGACCTGGATAGGGCGGCCACCGTCGGCCATGATGGCAGCGCGTGCTTCTTCCGTATCTTCGACTATCCAGTTGGTGATGCCGTGCACCATCGCATGGGCCAGGCGCTTTTCTACTGGTTCGTTACGCCATTCCAGCGTCGCTTCTTCTTTCTTGCCGCCAGCTTTTAAGGTGGCAGCAATTTCTATCATGCGCTCAGTAGCGTCTTCGCGACGGTTCAAGACTACGTCTTCAACACGCTCGCGCAACTCGGCATCCAGCTCGCTATACACGCCAACCATACCGGCATTGACGATGCCCATGGTCATACCTGCCTTGATGGCGTGGTACAGGAATACTGTGTGTATCGCTTCACGTGCAGGGTCATTGCCGCGGAAAGAGAAACTCACATTCGAGACACCGCCGCTGATCTTGGCACCGGGCAGGTTTTTATGTATCCAGTCCGTCGCTTCGATGAAATCGACAGCGTAATTATTGTGTTCTTCTATGCCGGTGGCGACCGCGAAAATATTTGGGTCAAAGATAATGTCTTGCGGATCAAAATCCAGTTTATCCACCAGCAGGCGATAGGCGCGTTCGCAAATTTCCACCTTGCGTGCATAGGTATCCGCCTGGCCTTTTTCATCAAAGGCCATGACGATGACGGCTGCGCCATAACGCTTGCACAGCGTGGCCTGGCGCAGGAATTCTGCTTCGCCTTCTTTCATGGAAATCGAATTGACGATGGCCTTGCCCTGCACGCATTTCAGGCCCGCTTCGATGACTGTCCATTTCGACGAGTCGATCATGATAGGCACACGGGCGATATCAGGTTCAGATGCGATCAGGTTCAGGAAGCGTGTCATCGCTGCCAGTGAATCCAGCATGGCTTCGTCCATATTGATATCGATGACTTGCGCGCCGTTTTCTACCTGCTGGCGTGCCACTGCCAGGGCTTCATCGTATTGCTCATTCAAAATCAGGCGGGCGAAGGCTTTTGAGCCGGTGACATTGGTACGTTCGCCCACGTTGACGAACAATGAGCTTTCATCAATCGTGAACGGTTCCAGGCCAGACAGGCGCATGGCTGGCGGTACGGTCGGGATGTCGCGTGGGGTCTTGTTTCGCAGGATGTCGGCAATCGCCTTGATATGGTCAGGCGTGGTGCCACAACAGCCACCGGCGATATTGATGAAACCGGCTTCGGCAAATTCTTTCAGCAGGGCCGAGGTATCGGCGGGCAATTCATCAAAGCCGGTATCGCTCATGGGGTTGGGCAAACCGGCATTCGGGTAAATACAGACGAAGGTGTCGGCAATCTTCGACAATTCTTCTGCATACGGGCGCATCAGGGCCGCACCGAGGGCGCAGTTCAGACCCACTGTCAGCGGTTTGGCATGACGCACCGAATTCCAGAATGCTGGTACGGTCTGGCCAGACAGGATACGGCCAGAGGCATCGGTTACCGTGCCAGAAATCATGATGGGCAGGCGGGTGCCAGTCTCTTCGAAAAACTGGTCGATGGCAAACAGCGCGGCTTTGCAGTTCAGCGTATCAAAAATGGTTTCGACCAGCAGCACATCGGCACCGCCTTCAACCAGGCCGCGGGTTTGTTCCAGATAGGCTGCAACCAGCTGGTCGAAAGTGACATTACGCGCAGCGGGATCATTCACATCGGGTGAAATCGATGCTGTCTTTGGCGTGGGACCCAGGGCACCTGCTACATAGCGTGGTTTGTCCGGTGTTGAATATTTATCGCAGGCAGCGCGCGCGATTTTGGCCGAGGCGACGTTCATCTCATAGGCCAGATGCGCCATGTGATAATCATCTTGCGCAACAGTTGTCGCACCAAAGGTATTGGTTTCTATGAGGTCGGCACCAGCTGCCAGGTATTGCTCATGGATTTCGGCGATGACATGCGGCTGGGTCAGCGACAGCAATTCATTATTGCCCTTGACGAAAAGTTCGCGCACGGTTTCGGGGCCTGTAAAGTCCTTGAAACGTTCGCCGCGATAATCTTCTTCTGTCAGTTTATAGCGCTGTATCATGGTGCCCATCGCACCATCGAGTATCAGGATGCGCTTTTGCAAAATCTCGCGCAAACGGGTTTCGAGGGCAGATACAGGCAGTGTCGTAGTCATGATATTTACTCGCAATAAAACAAAACCCGATCAGCTTGTGTGTGCAGGCGGATCGGGCGACGTCCTTTTAGCAGCACTTATTACGCGCCCGCAATCTGAATCTCAAATCGGCGCAAGAAAGCGTAAATTATACGTCAAATCAAGGGCTTGGGTACTAAAGCTAAATCCTTGTCGGGTTTTTGTCATGGCAAAGTGCTCATGAATGCAGAGAAGTTTTTGTCAATTTGCTGCAATATCAACAGCCGCGAATGTCAGACCAAATGAGCATTTGGCAATCAGGAAAAGCTGCTCATCAGCCGTAAACGGCCTTACATCTGTAAATTCACAGGTTTTGCTTGCCTGAAAGCATTCACAGCTTCAATATCATGTCTATATCATCAATTAAAGGCATACTTGTGTCAGTTGTTCATTTTTGCCTTATCGCTACCAACATCAGATGAAGATCTCTGCACTCATTATTGAAGATCATCCGATTTATCGTGATGCCTTGCTGGTGTTCATGCGCCACATGCTGGGCGATGCCATGGTGGCAGCTGTAACTTCAACAGAAGAGGCATTGGCACAGGCACAGGAACATAAAGCTTTGCGTCTGATTTTGCTGGATCTGGGTTTGCCTGGCATGAACGGGGTGGAAGCCATCAGCTCCCTGCGCAAAAATTTTACTGATGTGGCAATTGTGGTTATTTCTGCATCAGAAGACCGGCGTGAAGTGGATGCCGCCTTGCGTGCCGGAGCCAAGGCCTTTATTTCCAAGGCGGTCTCTACCGAAGTCATGGCCGAGATAGTGCGTAAAATTCTGGCCAGGGAAACCCTCGATTCCAACTGGATCACCTTGCGCGGCAAGCAGGCCAACAAAGAAGAACCCTTGCTGGCCCTGACACCCAGGCAGCAAGAAACCCTTACCCTGCTTTGCCAGGGTTTGTCCAACAAGGAAATCGGCTTGCGTCTGGAGTTGGCAGAAATTACCGTGAAAATGCATGTTACGTCGATTTTTCGGGTATTGAATGTCGTCAACCGCACCCAGGCGGTGCTGGCAGCCCGTCGCCTGGGCCTATATTCTCCAGACCAGTACGATTGATACGCTGCTGGCTTTAGTCAAAGTCGGAAGGGTAGACCAGCTCTGGGAGAGGGGGATTGTTGCGCATTAATTCCAGCAAGGCGGCTTTCAAGGTATCGGCTTGCAAAGGTTTATGCAGTATCTGAAAATCCCGGGTTTGCTCTGGTCCGATTTGCTCTGCCGACGTTTCTCCCGTCACCAGCAAGGCTGGAATATTCTCATTAAATTCTTCGCGTATAGCCAGAATGGCATCATAGCCATTTTCTTTGGAAGACAGCCTGTAGTCACAGATCAGTACATCTGGCATCATGTCCAATTCTGCCAGGGCATGGATGGCTTCTGGCCCTGAGGCAGATGCCAGTACCTGGCATCCCCATAACTGCAGCAAAGTCTGGGTAGCTTGCAAGACACTTTTTTCATCATCAATAACCACAATCAGTTTGTCGTGCAATTCGTCGCTGGCCTGGTTTGTACTTGTCTCATCCTGGGCCTGGTTTTTTGGTGCCACTGCTATAGGAATAAGGATGGAAAAGCGTGTGCCTTCATTCAGTCGGGATTGCAGACTGACGGGTATATCCAGCAGTTTGCTGAGACGCTTGACGATAGCCAGACCCAGTCCCAGGCCTTTACTATTGTCTTTATGCTGATTGGCAACCTGGAAAAATTCTTCAAAGACGGTTTTTTGCTGGTAGGCAGAGATACCTATGCCAGTGTCTTCAACACTGATATTTAATTTGTTGCCTTCGGGCTGGCAGGTGATCTTGACACCACCCACATGGGTGTAGCGTATTGCGTTGGCGGTCAGGTTGCGTAGCATTTGCTCCAGCAGGCTGGCATCGGTTCTCACCCAGGCATCAATACTGTTCACATAAAATTCAAGATGCTTGTTCTGCGCCTGCGGTGTAAATTCAATAATAATCTTGGAGAGTATGGTCGCCACCGGAAAGCTTTTGATGGCTGGTTCAACAATCTGCGCATCCAGGCGCGAAATATCCAGCAAGGACAAAAACATATCGTCCATGATATCTGTGCAATGCCTGACATTCGTCAGCAGGCTGCGGGCTTGTTCTGGCAGTTCCACATTCGACAAGGCACCCAGATACAGATTTAAGGCATGCATGGGCTGGCGCAAATCATGGCTGGCCACTGCCAGAAAGCGGGTCAGCTCATTTTGTTGCTGCTCCTGTTGTTGATAGGCCAGCGTCAGAGCCTGATTGGATGCTTCCAGTTCACTGCGCTGCTGTTCCAGCATTTCTTTTTGCTGCAAGACTTCCTGGCTGCGTTTGCGGTTGAGGTTTTCAGAGTGATAGCGCCGCAGGTAGTTTAATTCAGTCGCACAACTGGTAAAAATGAACAGGCAGCAGGCTGGCCATAGCAGCAGGGCGTATTGCAAATGCGGGAAATCCTTTAACCAGCCCATCCAGGCAAAAAGATGGGGCAAGGCGGCAGCGCATAGTGCATACACGATGCCAAAAACCAGTGATATACCCTGGAACAGCACCAGAGGCATTAGCAGGAAAAACATGAAACCGCCTATGCCGTATTCCATGGCACCATGCAGGCGGTTTAAAATTTCCATGAACAAGCATTCTATGAACAGGCCGGTGACGAACATCGTCAATTGAGACAGCCAGCGCCGGGTGCGCATGAGTGCATTCATGACATTGAGGAGCAAGACCACATGCAAAAGCCGCAGCCCCAAAGTGTCTTGCGCCCCGACAGGGTCAATAAAATAATCCCAGAACCACATCATGCAGCCAAACAAGGCGCAGGCAGCGTGTACTATCGCCAGCATAATCCTGTGGTTTTCACGCTTGTGCTGAAGATAGGCCTCATCCGGGAAGAGGATTTCCCAAATGTCTTTACGCAGTCTGTTTGTGGACGTGTTTGCCGTTCGCATGCAAGAGTCTTTGTTCCAGGGATGGTCAGGTGACACGCCAGTTTTGACATCATTAGCAAGAAATTCATTCTCAAGCATTGGAACGCAAAACAGGGGAGGGCGTCAATTGCTGGCGGTATATACCGAGGTATTACATACAAGATCTTTAATAATTGTTACAATATGTAAGTAACAATATCGGGTCGTGCCGTATTTACGGAGATGAAATGCGCCTGAAATTTGCATGTACGTGCATGACGGAAAATTTTCGCTTGAGTATGGCGACCAGATTTCTTCTTTTCTGAATTCCAGTCTTTTCCCAAATCCCGTATTGAGTTGATATTTACCCGACCTGTTCAGATATGGGCGGCATTGTCATGCTCTGGTCGTGGAAAACTTGTGTTCCCTGCAGAGTGAATATTTATATATATTTTTATAAGGTAAGATTTTCATGGGTATCAACGCCAGCACTATACAAAAACTCTATATTGCCTATTTCAATCGTCCAGCGGACGTGGCTGGCCTGAACTATTGGGAGGGGCAGCTTGATGCCAACAAGATATCTCTCGCTGGTCTGGCGCAATCATTCAGTGAGCAGGCTGAATATGTAACGACCTATGGCGGGAAGTCGACTGCCGATGTTGTCACGGCCCTCTACCAGAATTTGTTTGGCCGTGCACCAGATGCTGATGGCCTGAAATACTGGGCGACTCAGATTGATACAAAGGCCGTAAATATGGGGGCGGCGGCACTGGCTATTCTGAACGGGGCAGTACCGCAGAGCGTGGATGGAATAACGATACAAAATAAACTCAAGTTTGCGACTGATTTTACGGCCAGCCTGAATACGCAGGAAAAGGCGGCTTCGTATAGTTACTCTTATGCCTTTGAAGTCATGCGTGGCATTTTGTCTGGCGTGACGGCAACAGCCTTGCCGCCTACGCTGGTACCCAGCGCACCTCTTAAAATTGCTGAAGCTGCCAATGGCATTAGTAATGCTGAAAGAATGCTTGGCATGGATGTGCTGGTTGATCTGACCGGTGTACAGACTTCGGTGGGGTACAAGCTTGAGTTGATGAATGGAAATAATTCTTTCTCTATTCCGGTTACCCATGTGTTGACTGCTGCAGAAGCGAAAGCGCAAAAAGCAGTTGTTCATATACCTGGCGGTATTAATTGGGGACCGGATGGCGCAAAAATGCTGGGCATCAAAGTCACGGATATTTTTGGAAATTCTGGCAAGGTAGGGGCGCAAACAGCAGTCGCGCTCGATACCACGGCACCTATACTGCCGCCTTCTGCGACTATCGTCACTTCATGGATGAAATCTCCCGCACAAGGCCTCGCAGCGGTAATAAGTGAAATTCAATACAACATTATTCGTGGTGAGAATACTGGGGGAAGTGCTGTATTGATGCAAAATAAAACGGTCATCGGCAAAGTGGCCAATATTGCTGCGAATGCGTCCATGCTCGATTTTGTCATTGACCCGGGTGTGGCAAAACAGGTTTATGACGATTATTTTAATACTTCTAGCAAAGTATTGAGTCTGGTATTGACAGACGCGTCAGGCAATTCAGTGACAACAAATTTAAGTGGTTCAGGGATCAGGGCAGAATACAAGTATAAAGAAGGTACACCTGTATCGAATATCAGTATATTCACCGATTCCATGAATGGGACACTGGCAGTGAAAGCTGGTATCAATGGCCTGGAGTATTTCAATGGCACTGCCTATTTGAAAATTAATGGACAAGTCATTGCCAGCGATAAACTCATTTTGTCTGACGACACGACGGTAGATTTCAACGTGCTGACTGCCAATAGTGCGCAGGTACAAAACCTGATTAATGCTGGCGGTGTGGTGTCTGTTGCCATGGTTGGATTTGATGGCAAGGCAGTAGAGAGTATCAATAATCCCACGCTGTCTGCGAACCAGTATGGTAGTCGTACTACCCTGGATTCCAGTGCAGTATTGCCAGCATTGCCCAAAACGGCTACCTACTACACCTCATACTACAATCAAGCGGGATTCGATTATGGTATCAGTGAAATGAAGTACTCCATTGTTGCTGGACAGAATACTGGTGGATCTGCATCCATTCTGGAAGCGGGCAATGTCATCGCCAAAATTCCCTACATTGGTGCCAATGACACCGTGCTGGATTTTTTATTTGATATGAAAATTGCCAAGCAAGTCTATAACGATTATTTTACGAATAAGAATTTAAGCTTGGTCGTGACAAATGCTTTTGGATATTCTGTCAGTGCTCCGTTGTCAGGTATCGATATCCGTGCCGATTATAAATTCAAGGACGGTACTCCTGCGACGAATATTGTTTTGACGCCTGTGGGTGGAAATATCGTTGCAAACACGGTCAATAGTTCCAATACCAATTTGTTGGTCACTGCTAGTGTGAATGGTCTGGAATATCTCACGAGTAAAGCTTACCTGAAGATAAATGGCCAGATTGTTGCCACTGATGATTTGATTTTAAGCTCTGACACCAAGCTCAACTTTGACTTGGGAACGTCCGATGCAGTTCAGCTACAGGCCATCGTGAAATCGGGTGGTGTTGTGTCCGTGGCCTTGATCGATATGAACGGCAAAGTGATTGAGAGCGTTGCCAATAACTATCTGGTGACAAATTTCTCATCTTCTTTTAGCGCGCAAGACACGTATTCTCAAGTGGCATTGACGACCAATGAGCATCCGCTTGTGGTTGTAGGGCAAACTGAACAGATATTATCTGTGTAAGACCAGCCCAATAAAAAAAGCACATCACGGTCTTACTGTGATGTGCCAAGGGGAACCGTACAAATAGTGGGTGTGGCCGTATTGATGTATCTCTTTTTATAAATCTTTTTTACGGCTCACAAACAGGCTGGCGATGATGGAGCTGCCCAGCAGCACAGCGATGACCATCAATGAAACACTGGTTGGTACATGCATCCATTTCACGATGAGCATCTTGATACCGACGAACATCAGGACAAAAGCCAGGCCGAATTTCAGCAAGTGGAAGCGGTCTGCCATATCTGCCAGCAAGAAATACAGCGCACGCAAGCCCATGATCGCGAAGATATTTGAAGTGAAGACAATGAAGGGATCTGTCGTCACAGCAAAAATCGCAGGTATCGAGTCCACCGCAAAAATCACGTCGGATATTTCTATCAATATCAGTACCAGGAACAGCGGCGTGAAAATGCGTTTGCCGTTTTCCCTGATACTGAATTTTTCTTCATGAAAATCCTTGGTAAATGGCAGCAGTTTCTTCGCCATGCGCAAGACTGGATTGGCTTCCAGATCCGGCTCTTCTTCAGCCGCCACCAGCATGCGCATACCTGTGACCAGCAAGAAAATACCAAACAGATACAGCACCCATGAGAATTGCGTGACTACCCAGCTACCTGCCAAAATCATGATGACGCGCATAATGATGGCACCCAGTACGCCATACAGCAAAACCTTGCGCTGGTATTGTGGTGGCACCGCAAAGTGACCAAATATCAGCAGGAAGACAAACACATTGTCGACCGACAGAGATTTTTCTATGACGTAACCGGCCAGAAATTCCATGGCCTTGGCAGTCGCGATTTCGCGCCCGACGGTTTCGCTGAGATATACCCACAGGCCCAGGTCAAACAAGAGCGCCAGGCTGACCCACACCAATGACCATGCCGCTGCTTCCTTGACACTGACTTTATGGGAACGCGAACCGCCAAGGGCGAACACGTCGACAGCCAGCATGAGTAAAACAAAGCCTATAAATACTGCCCACATCCAGGGCTGTGCGACGGATTCGATCATGTCTTATTCTTTCTCGATAAAGCCCAGCAATTGCAACAGGCTGGTGAACAGATTAAAGATGGTGACGTACAGGCTGACCGTCGCCATGATGTAATTGGTTTCGCCACCGCGGATGATATTGCTGGTTTCAAACAAGATCATGCCCGACATCAGCAAGACCATGACCGCAGATATCGTCAGCGACAGGGCAGGGATCTGGAAGAAAATCGCACCCAGGCTGGCGACAAAAGCGACCAGCATGCCCACCATCAAAAAGCCACCCATGAAACTGAAATCACGTTTGCTGACCAGTACGTAAGCAGACAAGCCCATGAAAATCAAACCTGTCATGGCCATTGCTGTCATCACAATACCGGTGCCGCCAGGCATACCCAGATAACGTGTCAGGATGGGGCCCAGGGTGTAACCCATGAAACCGGTCAGAGCAAACACGGCGGCGATACCCCAGCCACTGTTTTGCAATTTGGCCGTAGCAAACAATAGACCAAAGTAGCCGACCAGGGTCAGCAAGATACCGGGACCTGGAATATTGAAGGCAACTGTCGCGCCCGCTGTCATCGCTGAAAACAGCAAAGTCATGGACAACAACATATAAGTATTGCGCAAGACCTTGTGGCCGGAACTGACATTACTGTCACGGTAGGCAACGGTTTGTACATCTGTGGCAGAGCGACTCAAGATTTTCATGCTTTTCTCCTGAAATGTTGAAACCATGCGTAGGTGCTGTATGGCTTCACCTTCTCAACAGAAGGTGTAAACAGTGTAGGTCCTGTAGATAAACAAAAAAAGTCGAATATAATTGAATTTATATTCGAATTTTTCGATGTGTTGCATCATGTGTTGATAAATAATTGTCTATATGACAAGCCTTAATTACAAGCACTTACATTATTTCTGGATGGTCGCCAAGACCGGCAGCATTGCACGGGCGAGTGAGCAATTGCACCTGACGCCGCAAACCATCAGCGGGCAATTAAGTTTGTTTGAAGAAATTCAGGGGGAGGCTCTGTTTCGCAAGAGCGGGCGTAATCTGGAGCTGACTGAGGCAGGTCGTCTGGTATTTAGTTATGCGGAAGATATTTTTGCGCTAGGGCAAGAGCTGGAAGAAGTCTTTCACCACAGGCCCACCGCACGCACTGTGCAATTAAGGGTCGGCGTTTCCGATGCCTTGCCCAAGACCCTGGCTTATCGCCTGCTGGAACCAGCCCTGAAATTACCACAAACCCTGCGTATCAATTGCCGCGAAGGCAAGCTGGAAATCTTGCTGGCTGACCTGGCCACGCACAAATTGGACGTCGTCATGTCGGACAGCCCCATGCCTACCAGTGCCAATGTACGTGGCTATAGTCATCAACTGGGTGAGTGTGGCATCAGTTTCTTCGCCACCCGCGCTTTGCTTGAGCAATATCCCAAGCCGTTCCCGCAAAACCTGGAAGCTGCTCCATTTTTATTGCCGGGGGAAGATGCTGCCCAGCGCGCACGCCTGTTGCACTGGTTTGATGATCATGGACTGCATCCACGTATAGCAGGAGAATTTGACGATAGTGCGCTGATGAGTGCCTTTGGACAGGCTGGCGCGGGTATTTTTGCCGCACCTACCGTGGTGGCCGACATGGTCATGCGCCAGTATGACGTGCAGTTACTGGGGCAGACTGAAGAAATCAGGGAGCAGTTTTATGCCATCTCGGTCCAGCGCAAGCTGACGCATCCAGCGGTGCTGGCGATTACCCGTGCAGCCCGTAGCGATTTATTTGCAATGGAAGAAGAGTGAACGTTGATCGATCGGCTGGCGCAAAAAAAAGCGACAGCAAATGCTGTCGCTTTTTTGAGCTACCTGGCTGGATTAACGGCGGCCCAGCAAGGCTTTGGTGTTTTTGTCCATAGGGACAGCATAGTCTACCGAGCTGATGACAGTGTTGTCACTAGGCCTGACCAGCTTCAGATTGACATAGACCAGTTTGTCACTTTCAGCATAAGTACCGACGATAACAGCCTGGGCGCTATGGTTCTGGGCAACATCCTTGATTTCACGTGTCAGCAACAATTCGCCGACATTTTGCTTCATAAAAACTTTATCGCGGAATTTCATTTCCACCATTTTGTAATTATTGCGTGTGAACTGGCCAGAAACATGCTCGGCAACAATACGGCCAAATGCCGAAGACTCTTCCAGGAAATTGATATTGGCCAAAGTAGCAATAATCAATGGGCGGGAAGGGTCTATCCTCAAACCAGCATTTCTCATCAGCGTATCTGCTGCACGTTGATTCGCCGGGATAAATTCGTTGGCTTCTGCATCTTTCCAGGTTGGGGCAGGAGAAGCTGCTGCTGGAGGTGGAGTATTACCCAGGCCCAGATTGGCACAAGCACTAAGTGCAATCGCTGTAGCGATGACGAGAGCGGCACTTTTCATCATTATTGGCCTCCAACAACACGGAAGTTGAAGTCAGTGTCTTTATTGTAGAGTGTCCAGTCCCAATCCGCGACATAGTAAGCGTCAGTACGACGGGCGACATATTGTGAATTTTTCACCAAAGATGTCGTTACTATCAATTCGTGTCTGGGCGTAGGTCCCTTGGCATATTCCTGATTAACCCAGTTGGTCCAGTCATAGGCACCAGTTATTGCAAATGCACCCAGGACGGCATCTGTTTTGACCGGGATACCCAGGCCATGCACTGCAGCAATGCCAGCACCAATTGCAGTCACGCTGGTGAAACGTCTGTTTTGATGACGGTCAGGAGAAAAACGTACCAGTTGTGTTTCAATACTCACAACTTGTGCCGTGCCATCATTGATTTTCCTGACGACTACGCCCTGATTGACCAGAGAAGTAATGATCTGAGTGTAGAAAGCCTGAGTGAACTGGCTGTCTTTTTCTGGTGGCATGACGTAAACCGGTGCGCCTATCTTGTCGGTTCCGAGTTTGATTTGCTCTGCTACATCTTTCGCGATGACGAGCCAGTGCGACGCCGCTTGCAATTTATTTTGCGTCGTCGTCGGGAAATTGCCTGCTAATGGCGTTTCACTGTATGGAGTTGCACAACCTGCCAACAGCGCGGCTGCCAGGGCAATGGGAAGAAATTTCTTCATGAGCTCACCTTTTTTTAGGTCTTAGTCAGAGTTTTTGTTATCGAAAACGAAAATGGCAATAATTCAGTGTAAGAGAATACAACAAGTAGCGCCAGGCAACAAAGATTTTGCTTGCAGTCAGGCATTAATTGGATTATTTCCACAGATAAAACAGGCTGAGGCAGTATTACAAGCAAAAGTTGTAGCTTTTTTGCTTCAGTTTTCCCTGTTAACTGAAAAAATGTCCTTCTTGTAAAGCAAAGCCTTGCAGGAAATCAGCTACTTGTAGTCGCTTGCCACCGGGTTTTTGCAATTCGGTCAAGCTGAGTGAGCCTCGACCACAGGCAACAATAACACCTTGCTCCAGATTCGCCGAGAGTATTTGACCGGGTTTATGGTTACCAGTTGTTTCAAGCAGCTTTGCACCCCAGATTTTAATGGTGGTTTCAGCATATTGTGCATGGGTGCCGGGAAAGGGATTGAAGGCACGTATCTTTCTTTCCAGCACTTCCGCAGGCAAGTTGAAATCCAGAGCAGCTTCGTCCTTGCTGATTTTCGACGCATAGTTGACGCCAGCTTCCGGCTGCACGGTGGCAGATAAGCTAGCATTGCTCAATTGTTGCAATGTTGCAACAATCATTTCGCCGCCCAGTGTCGCGAGTTTGTCATGCAGGCTGCCAGTGGTATCGCTATTCATGATATTGACACTTTGCTTCAATAACATGGGACCAGTGTCCAGGCCTTCTTCCATTTGCATGATGGTGATGCCGGTCTCTGTATCACCCGCTTCTATTGCCCTGTGGATGGGGGCAGCACCGCGCCAGCGCGGCAAGAGAGAGCCGTGTATATTCAGGCAACCAAGACGCGGTATGCTCAATACAGAGAGTGGCAGTATCAGGCCATAGGCAGCGACTACCATGACATCATGCGGCGTGCTGTGAAGTAAATCATGTGCTTCTTTTGCAATATCAGGATATTTGCCGTCCAGGCGCAGCGACTGAGGCTGCGCTACAGGTATGCCATGTTGCAAGGCAAATTGCTTGACCGCAGAAGCATGCAATTGCATGCCGCGGCCCGCCGGGCGGTCTGGTTGGGTCAGCACAAGAGGCACTTCAAAGCCAGCGGCATGGATGGCTTGCAGGGCGGTGGCAGCAAATTCAGGGGTGCCGGCAAAGATAACGCGCATTAACGTTCAGCCCGTCTGCGTTGCTCTTCGCGTTCTTCTTTCTGCAGCTTGGTCTTGATACGGTTACGCTTCATGGGTGACAGGTATTCGACAAATACCTTGCCCTTGAGGTGATCCATTTCATGTTGTATGCAGACTGCCAGCAAGTCGGTCGCATGGATTTCAAAAGGCTTGCCGTCAGCATCCAATGCGCGTACCTTGACTTCGGCCGGGCGTTCTACGCCATCGTAAATGCCTGGTACCGACAGGCAGCCTTCGTCGTAGACTTTGCGTTCTTCACTCTCCCAGAGTATCTCCGGGTTGATGAATACCTGTAGCTGATCATTGGTTTCCGACACGTCGATGACGACCAACTGCTCATGCACGTCGACCTGTGAAGCGGCCAGGCCAACACCGGGAGCGTCGTACATGGTTGCTGCCATGTCGGCGATCAGGGTTTTCAGGCGTTCATCAAATTGTGTTACCGGTTTTGCCACTTTATGGAGGCGCGCATCGGGGTAGCGCAGTATATTTAGTATCGTCATAAGACATTTCACAACAAGCTTTAAGGCTTATTGCGCAGTTTTTCTTGCTAGTTCAAGGATTTATGGGCAGAATTTGATTCAATTTGGCAAGTTTTGCAAGTTTGCGCCTGCCTGCGCGCCTTCACTTGCAGTATTGCAGTATTTTGCATCGGATATTATTCATGAAAAAGTTTAGCACAATCGCCTCTATTCTCGCTGTGAGTCTTCCCCTGATTTCTACCGGGGCGCTTGCTGCCGACAGACAGGCTACCACTGCACAGGCACAAGCCGTTGCCAGTAAAAGCAAGTGCGACTTCTTGCCAGAAGCACCAGACAAGCATGTTGTTGTCAAAGGCGATACGCTGTGGGGCATTTCCAGCATGTTCTTGAAAAATCCCTGGTGCTGGCCAGTAGTCTGGGGCATGAATCAGGAAGATATCAAGAACCCGCACTGGATTTACCCTGGTCAGATTGTTTATTTTGACCGCGTCAATGGTCGTTTGCGGCTGGGTAACCCTGGCGGCGTACCTACCGTCAAATTGAACCCGCATTCCCGCGTAGAGGGCCTGGGTGCAAATGCTATTCCTGCCATTCCAGCGTCTGTCATAGAGCCTTTCCTTTCTCAGCCCTTGATTTTGGAAGATGATGACCTGGCAACTGCACCACGTATTATTGCCACCAAAGAAGGCCGCGTAAACCTCGGTGTGAATGAGCAGGCTTATGTCAGAGGTGAGCTTAATGGCAGTACCTCATTCCAGGTTTTCCGTCCGGGAGCACCTCTGCGTGATCCGGAAACCAAGGCGGTGATTGCCTATGAGTCAATTTACCTGGGCACAGTCAAACTGATGCGCGAAGGCAATGATGACAGTGACGTACACACCTTCAATGTCGTCAAGTCCAAGGAAGAAATGGCCGTAGGTGACCGCCTGATGCCTATTCCGCCCTCTCCTATCCTGAATTATGTACCGCACCCCCCGGCAGAAGAAGTCGATGCCCGTGTCGTGGCGATCTATGGTGGTGTTGAGTCAGCCGGCCAAAATCAGATTGTGAGCATCAATCGCGGAAAAAATGACGGCCTGAACCTGGGTACCGTGTTGACGCTGTATAACTACGGCAAAGTAATAAAAGATAAAACAGATGCCAACAAGGCCATCAAGTTGCCAGATGAACCCATTGGTGACTTGTTTATTTTCCGTACCTTCAGCAATGTATCTTATGGCTTGATCATGCAGGTAAAAGACATTGTCAAAGTGGGTGACGCTGCCAGGTCGCCAAACTAAGTTTGCTGCTGGCAGCTTGCACGTGGATTTGCGCCCGGATTTGATTGCCTGGTTAAGGCTGGAGCAAACACCTGGCGTAGGTAATGAAACTGCGCGCAGGTTGCTCAGCCGTTTTGGTTTGCCGGAGCAGATCTTCGCTGCCAGCCATACAGCATTATGCGAAGTTGTTTCCAACAAACTGGCAAGCGCCTTGCTGGCCATTCCTGCTGATTTCCAGCAACAGACTGACAAGACACTAGCCTGGCAAGAGCAGCCAGATAATCAGATACTGACCCTGGCTGATGCTGGCTATCCGCGTTCTTTACTGGAAATTCCAGACCCTCCCCTGATGTTGTATGTCAAAGGCCGGCTTGCCTTGCTGGAGGCCAGCACAGTCGCTGTGGTTGGTAGCCGCAATGCAACAGTACAAGGTATACGCAATGCCGAAAGTTTTTCTGAAGCCTTGAGCAGTGCCGGTTTGTGCATTAGTTCTGGCCTGGCTGCCGGCATTGATACTGCTGCTCATCAAGGTGCTTTGCGCGGACCAGGTTCTACTATTGCCGTGATAGGTACCGGGGCCGATATAGTCTATCCGGCACGAAACCGCAATCTGGCGCATCTGATTGCAGAAGGTGGTTGCATCGTCAGTGAGTACTCGCTAAGTACGCCGGCACTGGCACCCAATTTCCCACGCCGTAACCGTATCATTTCCGGACTTGCCAGAGGCGTACTGGTAGTCGAGGCTGCCGCACAATCAGGTTCCCTGATCACGGCCCGCATGGCCGCAGAGCAAGGGCGCGAGGTATTTGCCATCCCCGGTTCCATACATTCACCTTTGTCCAAAGGTTGCCATCAATTGATACGCCAGGGAGCCAAACTGGTGGAGTCAGCGCAAGACATACTGGAGGAGTTGCAATTTCAGCATGTAACTTCTTCCATCCAGCCTGAGTCCCTTGCTTTAACTGAACCTGGTGTGCATGGCTTATTAAGACAAATTAATTTTGATCCCGTTCATATGGACACGCTGGCAAGTAGTACAGGCATTGATATAGCCAGTTTGACATCAGAGTTGTTAAATCTGGAATTGAATGGTCAACTGGAAGCCTTGCCAGGCGGATATTATCGCCGTCTGGCATGATGCTGAATGCTGCTTAAGTCTTGCAGGGGCTTGTTTGAAAACGCTGCAAAGGCTACAGTAGCAGCATGTTTGATATTCTTGTTTACCTCTACGAAACTTATTACCGTCCGGATGCTTGTCCTGACACGGCGGCCTTGACCAAAAAATTGTCTGCTGTTGGTTTCCCCGAAGATGAAATTACTGAGGCACTGGATTGGCTGACAGGTTTGGCTATTAATAGTGCTGAGCCATCAGAGTCCGCTCCCATGTCCAAAGGTTTCAGGATTTACGCCGAGCAGGAAATTGTAGCCCTGGGTACGCCAGCATTGGGTTTCATACAATATCTGGAATCTGCCGGCTTAGTGAATGCTAATCAACGAGAAATCGTGATTGAAAGAGCATTGGTTGTTAATGAATCACCCCTGCCTCTGGATAAGCTGCGCATTATTGTCTTGATGATGTTGTGGAGCCAGGGAGCCGAGCCTGACATGTTGATGTTTGACGAATTATTGTTGTCAGATGACGACAGCGTGACCAGGCTTTTGCATTAATCATTTCCTAAATGGAATTTTTATGACAAAAATCGCGCATAGATTGCGGTTTTTCGTCTATCGCACTTATCATTCCCCGCAAATTTAGGTTAGTCTTACGCTTATTTTGCGAAATGTTGCCTATTAGACATTGGCAGCCACGCTTTACCCTATTCGAGAATCCCGAAATGACAAAAACGCTCATCATTGCCGAAAAACCCTCTGTCGCTAATGACATAGCGAAAGCACTGGGTGGCTTCACCAAGCATGATGATTATTTTGAGTCTGACAACTATGTATTGTCTTCTGCAGTAGGCCATTTGCTGGAAATCACAGTTCCTGAAGAATACGATGTCAAACGTGGCAAATGGAGTTTCACTCATTTGCCGATGATACCGCCACATTTCGCCCTGAACCCGATTGCCAAGACTGAGTCACGCCTGAAGGTCTTGAACAAGCTGATCAAGCGCAAGGACGTCACCGGCCTGATTAACGCATGTGACGCGGGCCGCGAAGGTGAGTTGATTTTCCGTCTGATTGCCCAGAATGCCAAGGCCAAGCAGCCAGTCAGCCGCTTGTGGCTGCAATCCATGACGACAGGTGCGATACGCGATGGTTTCCAGAAATTGCGTAGCGATGCAGAAATGATGCCTTTGGCAGATGCAGCGCGTTGCCGTTCGGAAGCCGACTGGCTGATAGGTATCAATGGTACCCGCGCCATGACAGCCTTCAATTCCAAGGAGGGGGGCTTTTACCTGACGACGGTGGGTCGTGTGCAGACACCCACCTTGTCCATCGTGGTCGAGCGTGAAGAAAAGATCAAGAAATTCGTTTCCCGTGATTATTGGGAAGTGAAGGCAGAATTTGTTTGCGCTGCCGGTATTTATGAAGGCCGCTGGCAAGATCACCAGTTCAAAAAAGATGAACACGATCCTGAGAAAAAGGCTGAGCGCCTGTGGAGCAAGGCAGCTGCCGAATCCATCGTGGCCGCTTGCCGTAACCGCCAGGGTAATGTCACCGAAGAGTCCAAACCAGCGACGCAAATCGCGCCGCCACTGTTTGACCTGACCAGTTTGCAGCGTGAGGCGAATGCCCGTTTCGGTTTTTCAGCCAAGAATACCCTGGGTCTGGCCCAGGCCTTGTATGAAAAGCATAAGGTACTGACTTACCCGCGTACCGATTCCCGCCATTTGCCAGAAGATTATCTGCCAACGGTGAAAGAAACCCTGAGTACCATCTCCGAGACCAATAATTACCACCAGTTTGCTTCACAAATCCTGAAGAACAACTGGATCAAGCCAAACAAGCGTATTTTCGACAATACCAAGATCAGTGATCACTTTGCCATCATTCCAACTGGTCTGGCGCCAAAAAATTTGTCTGAGCCTGAGCAAAAACTGTATGACCTGGTAACGCGCCGTTTCCTCGCCGTGTTCTTCCCGGCCGCAGAATTCCAGGTAACGACCCGTATTACCGAAGTATCCGGCCATCAGTTCAAGACTGAAGGCAAGGTCATGACAAGTGCGGGCTGGCTGGCAATTTATGGCAAGGATGCGCTGGAAGAAAAAGACGGCGAAAGCAAGGGCACGCTGGTTGCTGTTGCCAAAGGAGAGAAAGTCCACACCGAGCAGATCACGGCGAATGCCCTGGTCACCAAACCGCCAGCACGATACAGCGAGGCTACCTTGCTGTCGGCCATGGAAGGTGCCGGCAAGCTGGTCGATGATGGTGAGCTGCGCGAAGCCATGGCAGGCAAGGGCCTGGGTACACCAGCTACCCGCGCCGCCATCATCGAGGGTTTGCTGAACGAGAAATATCTGTTGCGCGAAGGCCGCGAAATGATGCCTACCGCCAAAGCTTTCCAGTTGATGACCCTCTTGCGTGGTCTGGGCGTAGATGAGCTGACTTCACCAGAACTGACGGGTGAGTGGGAGTACAAGCTTTCGCAAATGGAAAAAGGCAAGATCAGCCGCGAAGAGTTCATGCGCGAAATTGCCCAGATGACCCAGATCATCGTCAAGCGTGCCAAGGAATACGATAACGATACTATCCCTGGTGATTATGCAACTTTGCATACACCATGCCCACATTGCGGTGGTGTCGTCAAAGAGAATTATCGTCGCTTTGCCTGCACCAAATGCGAATTTTCCATGAGCAAGACACCTGGCAGTCGCCAGTTTGAAGTGGCAGAAGTGGAAGAGCTGCTGGCCAAACGTGAAATCGGCCCACTGCAAGGTTTCCGTTCGAAAATGGGCCGCCCATTCGCAGCGATCCTCAAGATCGTCGCGGATGCTGACCACAATAATCTGAAGCTGGAATTTGACTTTGGCCAGAATCAGGATGAGGGCGAAGATGGGGAGCCTGTCGATTTTTCCGAACAAACTTCGCTAGGACCTTGTCCAAAATGTGGGAATGGCGTGTATGAAATGGGGCTGGCCTATGTCTGCGAAAAATTCATGGCCAAACCCAAGACTTGCGATTTCCGTAGTGGCCGCATTATTCTGCAACAAGAAATCCTGCCTGAGCAGATGGGTAAATTGTTGAACGACGGCAAGACAGACTTATTACCTGGCTTTATCTCGCAGCGTACCCGTCGCCCGTTCAAGGCTTTCCTGGTACGCGGCAAGGATGGCAAGGTCAGTTTTGAATTTGAAGAGCGTAAGGCCAAAGCCCCTGCAGCTGCCAAATCCAAAGCCAAGGCCGAGCCTGAGGCAGAAGCCAAGGCAACTGCAAAAGCTGCGCCTGCCAAAAAAGCCGTGGTCAGGAAAAAGAAAGCCGCCTGACAGGTTTTTGCCACAAATTATCAAGGAACGGGAGCAGGGGAAGGGGATAACACCACTTTTCCTGCAGAGTAAGTCATTTTCGCGTATTGTTAAAGGATGGTTTTTTGATATAGGGTGCACATGGCCGCAAACGAGTCCTTATCCAGTGCTCGCGCTGAATTTACTCATGCATTTAATCATGCAGTACCCGGCATTCTGCCCGAAGCTTTGGAGGCTTTACTGACCAAGGCGAATTACAACGGTACTTCATCGGCTGAAAAAAGCCGCATTGTCGGCGCGCGTGCGCTCTTGCCAGAAAAATGGGATGCCATTTCCCGCGCCATACCAGTTCATCTGGTTCAGTTGCTGGACCGTAGCATTACCACCGCCTACAGTACCTTCAGACCAGCTTCGGCCCTGGGCCAGGCAACCGAACTTGCCTTGCTCGATTCCTCTACCTTTGAAACAACGCTGCGCTTCAATGAAATGACGCAGAATTTCCGCGACAAGGCCGGGCAAGCCTTGCTGGATTTGAATATACGCATAGCCGTCCTGTTCGGGCAGGATGATATACGTGAAAGGGAAAACCCTTTCCGCCCTTATCTTCTGGCCCGTAGCATCTTCCTGGCAGTAGAAGAGCAAAAACTACAGAAAGATGCTGAAGCTATTATCATCGAACAACTCGGTGAAAGCCTGGCTGGCAGCATGGCTGGCATTTACGAGGCGGCCAATGCTGCTTTGGAAAAGCAGGGCATCAGTGCCAGCCTCTCTCTAAAAATCAGCAAGGCACCTGAATCGCAGACTAACCGTAACGCTAATCCTCCTGCGCAAGGAAGTGGAGGAAGCGGAAGTGGCGGACAGGGTTACTCCACCATGCAGGCGGGCGTTTTCCCCGGGGTTCAAGCGAGCAGTCAGGGACAAGCGCAGAACCAGGGCGCATTCCCGGCAGCGCAACAGGCTGCCATGGTGAATCCGGGGGTAAGGCTGGAACAATTATTTCAGACAGTACGTGGCAAGCCACTGAGTTTGCCTCCAGCCACACCGGTATTGGCACAAAGTGCTGGCAGTATGCAGGCGTCTGCTTCTTACGCAGGTGGCCTGCCATCGCTGGATGCTCTTCCTGCCAATAACAGTGGCCCGGCCTGGCTGAGTGGTGCCAGTGAGCTCGGCGGCATCCTGAGACAGGCATTTGGTGAAACTGTCGCAGCATCCAGTCCGCAAAAAAATAAACATGCGGGTGACAGCATTCCTTTCACTCCCAGAGAGAGTGCTGCCGCAGCTCAAACCACAGCTACAACTGCGCCAAATAATCAGGCCAATGCAGGTCAGTTCGCCCACACGGGTTTGCCAAGTACCGTAGGTAAAGCCAGCGCCGACATGATACAAGTGCCAGCTGCCTTGGTGGCTTCGCATCTGCAGAATATAGAAAGCCAGTTAAAGCAAAGGGCAGAGGCACAATTGCCCCCAGAGCTCAGCATGGGCTTGATCAAGGTACTGGGACAAATGCACAAGGTCATGGTGCCGGACAGTACTGCCATGAAAGATGCACAGGGTGAAATCCGTAACCTGATACGCGAGCATAAAGACGCCCTCTACAGTCTGGCCAAAGAGACTGACGAGCAAATGTGCATAGACCTGGTGGCCATGCTGTTTGAAGTCATGCTGTGTGACGAGATGGTCCCCTTCAAAATGCGCATAGACCTGGGGCGCCTGCAATTTTTGATATTGCAACTGGCATTGAAAGAAAAGAATTTGCTCAGCGATGGCAAGCATCCGGCGCGCCTCTTGTTGAACCGGATTTGCTCTATTGCCTATAGTGCCGAGCAAATCGGTGATGTAGAAAACCATGTCGCTGAAGAGATAGCCCGTATTATCAAGACCCTCATGCGGCATGACAGCGAAGTGCCAGAGTTGTTTTCGCGCATACAAAACAGGTTTGAAACCTTTGTTGCCCGTGAGCTGCGTACCAATGACCCGCATATACGCCGCACAGTAAAAGCCATGGATGAGGCAGAAATTCGCTTCATGCGCTTTGCCTGCATTGCTGTTGCCATTGGCAAGGCTATGCCCAAGGTGCATGTTGATCCTGGCTTCCGCAGCTTTCTCAAGAATGAATGGGTCAGGGCGATAGAAGTGGCCGAAAGGACAGATGCCATACTCGCCAGGCGCTATCGCCTGCTGGTGCCTGACCTGTTATGGAGCGTTTTTCCCAAAACAGATAATGATGAAAGAAGCTTGCTGTCCTCCATGTTACCCAGCATGGTAGGCACACTGCGCCATGGCCTTGATTTGATGGAATGGGAAAAGGCCAAGCAGCAAAAATTATTAAACTGGCTGGCAGAGGCGCATTCAAAAGCCTTGCGCCCGCCCGTCGATAGCAAAAAAGTGCAGACGCCCAGCCTGCCAGCCATGCACGAACGTTTTGAGCAATTTACCAATCAGGCCGATACGATAGAGCATTCTGAGATCCAGCATTATGAATCTGCTAAAGAATACTATCAGCTTG
The DNA here is from genome assembly GCF_003201815.1 of Undibacterium pigrum. Lineage (GTDB taxonomy): Bacteria > Pseudomonadota > Gammaproteobacteria > Burkholderiales > Burkholderiaceae_D > Undibacterium > Undibacterium pigrum. Next base: position 2,134 of record NZ_QJKB01000002.1, on the reverse strand, counting down.
CAGTCCTGGCCGAACTGGGTTTGCAGACCAGGATGCTGGACAAAGAAGTGCGCAAACCGCCAGTCGCGACGGATGGCGTGATCACAGTCACCGCCGCTCCAGAACCTGAGCTTAATCCTGCTTATCTCGAACGCATCGTCAGTGGCGCACTGATTGACATCAAGGCCGATACGCTCAAAGCCAAGGCCTGCATACGCTGGGTAGATCCAAATTTGAACCACGTCGTGCTGAGCCTGAGAGGGGAAGAATTTCCTGCTGTGCTCAGCATGCGGGTATTTTGTGAATTACTCGATTTTGGCAAGCTGCGCTTTATTGAAGAAGAGCCGCTGTTTGAGCGGGCCATCCATACTTTGCTCAAGTCTGCTGATGAAGTTGATAATGTGCGGGTGTAAAACCCCGCACACTGCAGATTGATCTGTTGATTTAGTCGTCGGTGCGATCAGTGTCTGGTTCGAAAAAACACCACTTCACCTGCGGCCATTGGCTTTGTATGCCAGCTTCCACTTCATTAATCGCGGCGACCAGCGCTTTATCAGAACCCTGCGGACGCATTTTGGCTTGTACCGCAATCATTAATTGCTCACCCCATTGCAGGGTAATCAAGTTGATGACGTGATCAACTTGTGGATGGTTGGTGATATGTGCACGTATTGCCTCATTGACTTCCGGCGCAGCAGATTCGCCAGTAATCATGGCCTTGACTTCCCGGATGATAAAGAAAGCAATGGCCATGAGCAAACAGCCAACGATGATGGAACCCACTGCATCCCATACAGGATTGCCAGTAACGACAGATAAAACCACCGCAATAAATGCAACCGCCAGGCCAGCCAGGGCAGCGATATCTTCACCAGCGACGACCATCAATTCAGACTGACGGGTTTCACGGAACCACTGGAAGAAATTCTTGCCTGCGGAAATTTTGCGTATTTCCACCATCGCCCCATACAGGGAAAATGCCTCAAGAACCACAGAAATACCCAGCACCGTCAAGGCAACCATAGGGTTTTTCAAAGGCTCGGCATGCTTCAGGCGTTCTACACCCTCCATGACAGAAAACGCACCACCCAAAAAGAACAACAGCAAGGCCACCATCATGGCCCAGAAATACACCACCCGCCCATAACCCATGGGGTGAGATGCGTCAGGCGCTCGCTTGGCTTCCTTGATGCCGACCAGCAAAAAGATTTGATTTATACAATCGGCGGTGGAATGGATAGCCTCTGCCAGCATGGCACCGGAAGAAGTAAAGATCGCCGCAGCAAATTTAGCCACCGCAATACCGCCATTGGCACCCAGCGCATAAAAAATCGCCTTGGTTGAACCTTCTGAATTTGCAGACATGGAAATAAATAGAAAAAAGAAAAACCTAACCTTACTTGATTTCTCTGCAAATAATCAAATAGTTACGCTCATTTACCGGTTTGCCCCCAGTGAGAATGACTGGAGAGGCAGACTCGCTTACCAGTAGCAGTCGGGACTTGCATGTGGATGGGTTTTGATCAATGAGCGAAATACTATTAAATATAAATAGCTCCCGAATCGTCGCTCCTGCGCAGGTAGGAGCCTAGCGGCGTCGTCACTCGATAAGCCACTACATATATATAAATAAGAAAACCAGAGGGTGCGCGCAGCGCACCCTTTAGTTTTTGCCTTTATTTGCGTCTATGTGCCATTCAATAAACGAAGTAAATAATTACCGATAAAGCCTTGCGGAGGCGGGCAGTAGTTTGCTATAGTTCGCCTCCCGCTGAGAAGCGGGAAGAGAATGGAAGCAAAGTAACAAAGCTGGTGAAATGCGCGATTGAACAAATTGCAGAAAAAACTGGCAACTGTGAACACCGAACAACAGTTTTGGACGCTTGAGAAAGCGAAACAAAACGAAGTGAAATCAAGGTGTTGACAGGGTAAGTAAAATGCCCCATAATCTCGTTTCTCTGCTGCTGACGCACACAACGCTGCGACGCAAAGCTGGATGAATAAGTAGTCCGGTTGAGTAGAAAAGAATTCAGTTCTTTAACAATTAACAGTCAATAAATGTGGGCACTTGGTGAGGCGCACCAACTAACTTAGGTTAGTTGGCATGCTTAAATAATATAGCAAGTGTTCACAAGAAATAACAAAGCAAGACGGT
>NZ_QJKB01000001.1 GCF_003201815.1 Undibacterium pigrum | reverse complement strand
GGTCAGTGATGGTAACGCCAGCAAAGGGAGTAATTGTGGAGGTTTCGGTGACTGTCTGGCCGGCGACTACACCACCGATGACGGGAGCGACATTGGTATTGATGACGATAGCCTTGTTGCTGCCAAGTGAGCCAGCAGCACCGGGCATGGGCAATGTCAGTGTCGCATTATTGCCCAGGTTATCCTTGATGCTGCCACCATTGAGGCTCAGCGCTGTGCTGCTCAGGTAGTCGAGATCAGCGCTGCTGTCTCCCGCTTGCACGGTGTAAATGAAGCTGATGACACTGCTGCCTGAACCGCCGGCATAATTGAGTACGCGGTCAGTGGCACCTGTTCTTAGTGTCATTTGCGGTGTACCGCTCACATAGGTGGTTTCATTGAAATTGATATGGACAGGGATGATGGCACCTGCCGCGTAAGTGCCATCAGGCATGTTGGAAGTGACACTGGTGATGGCGGGACCCTGGTGATCAAGCATGTATATTTCATCACTGCTGCGGCCACCAATGATGACATTGCCCGAAAGGTCGCTAATGCCGGTTGCACTGCTTCTCAAGTGCACACGCAAGTTGCCGTCTCCGGTCAACCCGTTGACCAACACATTGTATGTGCTACCACTACCGGTCACACTGGCAATGCTGCCGCTTGCAGTTCCTGTCGTTGTGAACAGAAAATCACTGGCATCCACGCCATTGACGCTTTCCGAGAAAGTGATGGTGAAGTTAACTGAGCTGGCATTGGTCACCGTGGAAGCACCCGCAGCCCGGTTGATGGATACCGCAGTGGGGGGGACGCCATCAATTAGAATGCCAGCACTGCTGGGCACACCATTCAGATTAAGAGTAGCGTTATTACCTGCAGCATCTTTAATGCTTCCACTATTTAAAGCAATACTGCTACCCAGACTAATGCCATTGGTATCGAGATTTCCGCTGGCCACTGTATAGCTGAATACCAGGGCGGTAGTGCCACCACCGCTGACATACGTAGCTGCAACGGTGCCACCTGTATCGAGTGAGACGGGAATGCTGGGTACGCCAGTAACGTTGACGGCTTCATTGAAATTGACTGTAAAATTCAGGCTTTGTCCCGGTGCATAAGTCGCATTTGCAGGAACTGTGACAGTGCTGACCGCAGGAGCAGTGCCATCCACCTTGACGGCGGCAGTGCTGGCAACTCCGTTCAAGTTCAGGGCGGCATTATTACCCGCAGCATCCTTGATCGTGCCGCCATTAAGCACGACGCTGCTGCCCAGGGAAATGCCATTGGCATCCTGATTGCCATTGACGACGGTGTAAGCAAATATCAATGAGCTGCTACCACTACCGCTCACATAAGTCGCGGCAACCGTGCCACCTGTATCGAGAATGACTGGCAGACTGGGCGTGCCTGTGACTATCACGTTTTCATTAAAGTTGACGGTGAAATTCAGATTTTGTGTTGTAGCATAGGTGGCATTTGTCGGCACACTGACCGTGTTGACAGCAGGTATTCCTGTATCAAATGTCAGAACAGGGCTGCCGCCTGCGCCGCCATTATTGCCAGCCGCATCCGTGTATCTTGCCGCGGCAACAGTGATGCTGGCCGTGCCCCCATTGCTTGCTGTATCTGGTGTGAACATTGCTGTACGGGTCGCGCCAGAACCACTAAGACTGCTCAAAGTTCCGCCTGTCACAGCAATATCACTGTCAGTAAAACCATCTGGTATTTCGCTGAATGCGAAGGTGATCGTCGCAGTTTCGCCTGCTTTGAGGGTACTGACATTGCTGCTGATGGACAGTGTCGGTGCTTTTGTGTCTATGCTGAAATTACTGCTGCTGGTAATGCCGACGCCTGGCGTATTGGTTGAATTAAAGGTGCCTGACAAATTGACCGAAATGACATTGCTGGCACTTTCGAAATTGTTATTCGGTGTAAAAATCGCTGTGTACGTGATATTGTCGGAGGTCTGCAATGCCGACAGGATGCCGTTGGCAATATAGATATCGGCGCTTCCAAAGTCAGAGACGGCCTCGGAAAATGTAAATGTGAGCTCTTGTGTATCGCCAGCCTTCAGCATCGCTTTGGACAAGCCTATGCTCACTGTCGCGGGCGTACTATAGGGGGTAATTGCGCCCAAACTGGCATTAATGCTGTTGCCGTTGCTGCCTGCAATATTGCCGGTACCAGAAGCCGTGCCGCCAAAGCCGCCAGAACCTTTGTTTCCACTACTCAAGGTGGCGACCGATGCGCTATCCATCAATAGGGTGCCCGTTGACCAGATGCCGCCTATTCCATTACCCCCGGTGCCACCGTTACCGTGATTTGCATAGTTCGATGCTGCGCCGCCGCCACCGCCACCGCCTGCAGCTACATTATTGGTGATGACACTATTGGTAATCTTCAGTGTTCCACTATTGAAAATACCGCCTACCGCATTGCCGCCCGCACCTCCCACATAAATGCCACCACTGCCACCACCACCCCCGCCGATAGAGATCGAGCCATTGCTGGACGTTGCACCCGCGCCGCCCAGAGTATAAGACTGACCAAGAAACTGCACGTGCGCACCCCCACCCGCACCCCCAGTGGTGCTGCCGCCGTAACCACCCCGTTGGCCACCAGATGTGCCGGAACCGTTGCCGCCGTGCCCTGCGCTGGGCGATGTCGGCGCTTCACCTATCCTGTCCATCCCGCCTGTGCCACCCAGGCCAGCACCATAGCCACCACCGCCGCCACCGCCGCCGCCTTTGGGGTAGCCGCCACCTGTGCCGCCACCGCCTGAAGCCTTGTTGGCAGTGACCGTGCTGTTGCTGATAATTAAAGTGCCAGCGTTGCGTATTCCCCCGCCAGCGCCATCGAAACCAGATCGGCCAGGGCCTTCCAGGTTGCCGGTGTTGTCTCCACCATTTCCAGCGACCAGACCATTGGTAATGGTCAGATTTTGCAGTGTCGCTGTTGCTCCTGATAAGACGTCAATAACCCGCGCCAAATTTCCCGCGTCAATGCTGACCACGCCTCCTGCATTGTTCTTGCTACCTATGATAGTGAGCGAATGACCTGAATCTGCAGCGATATTTATTGTATTGTTGCTTGCTGTAAAAAGAATATCTCCGGTCAGCGTCAAGATGTCATTCGCGCCGTTTGAATTTGCCGTTGTCATGGCTGCTTGCAGGCTTGCTAAGTCAGATGCTGACAATGTCGCCGCAAGATGATTCCAGTCTGCCAGCTTTTCTGTATCGAGCGCGTTCGCAGTCGTGGCTATGCTTCCGGTAGAAATTTCCAGTACCCAGTCACCGCCGCGACTGGCTGTCCCCGTGCCATTGGTCGATGCCGCTACGTCAGCCCCACTTATCTTTGCCAGTTCATTGATAAAGCTTTGCCCGACGGTGCCCGCGCCTACATCGCAGCCATACAGCAGCAGATCACCGTCAGGTTTCAGGGATGCGCCTATGGCTTGTAATTGATGTTGATAGACTGTCAGGTCACCTTCATGCAAAACAGCGTTACCAAGCAACATAACACCATCGTCACCATGAGAGACGATAGAGATAGAGTCCATGTCCTTACAATTTTTAAGGACGTCTGCAATTTGCTGAACACCATCACTATCTTTGTCAAGCACCACGATCCTTGTGCCGGGTTTGACGGCATTAACAATTTGCTCAACGTCAGGCAATCGGCTATCGATGAAAATTATGGTTTTTTGTACTGGCATCTGCGCTGGATGCTGACTTGTATTTTGTATTGATGCAAAGGTGAGAGGGGGCAGGTACTGGTTACTGGTGAGATGTGCATCTTGCAAACTGGCTGATTCTAACGGGGTCATGGCGCGCAATTTCTTGGTTGATAGCGAATGTAGAAAATGCAGTAATGCTGGAATGACCTAGTTCTCCTTAACATTCATGACATGGGCAGAAGCAGGCCGCAATACTGACAATCAGACAAACAAATTGCTAATTGTAAATATCGACCGTAAGGACTTCGTAAGAGGCGCGTGTGTGCGACTTGTCAAGTTTGAAAGCGCAGGAAGAAGGGGGTGAGTGAATTGCCGTTAAATGGCTAGTGCTGCCTAGGCAAGAAAGGACTGAAATACCTTGTTGCCAGTAGTAAACTATTATCTGCTACTGACAATTTGGTGTGAAGGTGACTCAGTCCGGGAAAGAAACAAGTCAATGAACCATTCTTTGATGTATTGCGTGAGATGCGGCTACATCGAACCCGATATCAGAACAATGCCTGAACACCGACATTGAAGTTGGTGATATTGCCATCGCCACCAACAAAATCAACTTTGCGGCTGGAGATTTCTGCGCGTGCAGCGAAATTAGGTGTGAATGTGTAGGTGGCACCTACACCGACCAGGGCTTGTGCGGAATTTTTATTGCTTGTGCCACGGACATTATTGAAAGTGGCAGTTGCCTCACCTTTGGAATAAGCCAGACCCAGTTTGGTGAACAGGCCCCAATTATTACCGAGTTGGGCGCGATATGTACCAGCCAGGTCAATGCCGCTGGCTTTCATTTCTGCATCCATGCCATAGATAGTGGCTTTGACTGTTCCCAGATCGTAATAACTGCCTTCCAGGCCCCAGTTGGCGTTGAAATTGTAGCCACTCAGGACATTGAAGGAGGTGTCACTGGTTTTGCAACGGGATGTGGCTGCGCAATCCATATTCCAACGCGCCTGACCTATAGTCGCTCCCGCATAAAACTGTGCATTTGCAGTTGTGACCATCAACAAACTGGAAATTGCCAAAGCAAGGGCGATGATTTTTTTGGTAGGCATGATATATCTGATAATTTTTTGAATATGGCAAGTAGATTTCTCTGTTCACTTGATAAGCAAACCTGAAATTTTATTGCAGTGCAGCACTTTATTCTAAAACTATAAATATGTCAAAAATAGTTATTTGTTTAATCGTATACATGTCGTTTTTTGTATGAATGTGTTTTTGATAAATATACGTTTTAAAACAGCAACCCCCCACCTTTTCTGAAGAGTGCCATATCAACATAATTGGACATGCGGTGGGTAGACTCTGATGGGTTTAAGGTGACACCGCCCAGATCGATAATGCTTTTCTGTGTCAGCAAACCCTGTAGTGCATCACGTCCTGGTTTGCCCGTCTGTATGGCTTTGACCAGGGTTTTGGCGACCATGAAGCCTTCAAATGTCAGGGCAGATAAATCCTCATCCCTGAATTTTTTCATCATATTGCTGTGATCTATTTGTATCAGTGATTTCTTGCTCAGTGGATTTGGCACAACCTGGGAAAATACTGTCCATTCCAGTGCCTTGGGGCCGGCAACTTCTGCCAGCGTATCCAGATTAATGAGTGACATGCCTGCAACAAAGGTGCGGGGGGCCTGTTTTCTGAATTCTTTTAAAAATATGCCAGTACCCAGGGTGTCTGCAATGGCAATCACAATACCAGGGTTGGATTTGGCCAGGATGGCGGATTCGCGCTCCATATCAGCGGCCGCTGCTCCTATGCGCACCAGCCCACTCATGAGCATATTGCGTTTGCGCAATTCGGCGACCACATATTGGTACATATCCTGATTGACCGCATTTTCCTGATAAGCGATACCTACGCTTTTAATACCCAGTTTGTCAAAGTAAGAGAAGATGTATTGCATTTCTTGCTCTGGGCTGGGGCGCCAGAACAGTACGCGTGAACTGTAAGCTTTGGCCGATGCTACCAAAGGGGCGAACAAGGTTTGTCCACTTTGCGCAAATCTGGCATTGCTCAGCACGGCATCAGTCACAGCCGCACCTATGCCGCCGAGCAGGTAATCAGCCTTATCCTTTTCCAGCAAATCGCCTACAGCCTGGGCTGACAGCGCAGGATTGCCCTGGTCATCGCGCACCAGATATTTGATACGCTTGCCGCCCACGCCGCCACTCACATTGATGCTGTCGAAGTAGGTGGTAATACCTGCCACATAGTCACGGCCAATGCTACCATTCGGTCCGGACAAATCGATGGCCTGGCCAACGATGATGGTGTTACCTTGTGCCTGTACATTCGCGGCAAATATGCTGCAAAGCAATGTGAAGAAAAAAGCCAGGAGCCTGAGTGGGAAATGCATGTGATAACCTGTGAAATATTGCAATGTTACAATTGTCACATTCAAATATGACTAAGGAATGACGGCGCTTGCTCTTGGCTAATATTCCTAAGTTATATGTATATGCTGTCTTCAAATGATGGAGGATGCTTGTGGCAATGGCAGGACAAATACTGGGTGTTGTAGGATGGTCTGGCAGTGGCAAAACCAGTTTGCTTGAATATCTGGTCAGAGAGCTGACTGCAAGTGGACACAAGATCAATGTTGTCAAACATAGTCATCACGATGTTGTCATCGAGCCACCGCAAAAAGACAGCTCGCGCTTGCGTCATGCTGGAGCACAGGAAGTGTTATTGGCGTCACCATATCGCTATGTCATTGTTCATGAGTTAAGGCAAGAGGCCGAACCAACACTGCGTGAATTGGTGTCGCATCTGGCTTTCGCTGACCTGACTATGGTGGAAGGGTATAAGTGGGAAACCATATCAAAAATTGAAGTCTTCCGGCCCTCTCTGGGCAAGGCAGCTATTTATACCGAAGATGAAGATATTTTAGCGGTTGCTTCCGATGTGCCGGCTCCCCTTGATTTGCGGCCAGGTGTGCAATGGCTGGATTTAAATCAGCCGCGATTGGTGCTGCACTGGATCATTGCTGCGATGCAAAACAATATTTTAAAAAAAATCTGAAATACCCCTAAAGACTTTTCTAAAGTCGCCGTTATCTTAAGTAGACGGATAAGGAGAAATGTCATGGATGTAACCGGTATTGCCAACGTGGCAACGACATTGGCGGATGTGGGTACGAGTCAGGCTGTAAGTATTGCGGTGCTGAAAAAAGCCATTGATGTTTCGGCTGAGAGTGCAACTGCACTGATAGAAGCTATACCCGACAATAAGTCCGTTGCTAATCTACCACCCAATTTGGGTAGAAATATCAATACCACTGCTTGATGCGGGGTTTGAGCTTATTTATTGCTTGTTGAGCATTTTCAGGCAGATATTCAGACAAAACTTGAAAAAGCGCACTGATGGTGCGCTTTTTTGTTTTTCAAAGCCCGTAGTTCTCTTGCAGAGTTTTCATGGCACGAGGCTGATCTGGCGCAAGCAAGTTGTTCTGCTATCGGCGATAATCTCGCCCATTCGCTCTCTCTATTTTTATATATCAGGATGTAAGCATGGAACAAAATTCTTGGGGCTGGTCTGACCGCCTCAGCCTTAGCTTTGAACCTATGGATGATACGCATAAAGAGTTTGTTGAACTCTGTGCGGCCCTGTCCGAAGACAATCCTGCTACTTTCGTCGCCAGGCTGGATGCCCTCATCGTGCATTCCATCGCCCATTTTGAGCAGGAAAACCAGTGGATGGCTGAAACGGCTTTCCCGCCAGCTGGCTGCCACAGGCAAGAGCATGATGCCGTGCTGGAAGTCATGCAGGAAGTCAGGCGCAGGGTAGAGCTGGGCGAGGCTGATCTGGCGACCCGCCTGGCAGAAGAATTACCCCTTTGGTTCGAGCATCACGTCGATACCATGGATAATATGCTGGCACGCTTCATGGCAAGCAATCCTGAAAAGCTTGCCGATGTTGCTGTTACTACTGCGGTCAATGCTGCTCAGTCTCAGCCAGCCTGAACCCTGATTTCTATATCACCCAGGCTGACAAGCTGGCCTGCACGGATTTTTGCAGTCTTGCGCAATTCCTGCTGACCATCGACACTGACATCGCCGCTGGCAACGATAGCCTTGCCAGCACCACCGCTTTCGCACAGGCCAACCAGTTTCAATAACTGGTTCAGTTCTACATATTCGCCTTCCAGGCTAAAACTCAGGCTTTGCATATCAATTCCTCCATCCTGCAATAAAAGGCACGCAGCTTACACTATTTTGCCAGCCGCAAGGCGTGTATCCGCTTTATCCAGCCACATTGATAACTGGGCGATCAGGTCTGCCTGACTAAAGGAGCAACTCTCTTCTGTAAACAAGCTGCCAGATTCAAGGCGGCTCAAGAGGTTTTCCATGACTTCGGCAAACTGTGGTGGCAGATTGCTCAATAAATCTGTCTGGCTGCGCCATATCTGGCAAAAACGGCCTATATTGATCTGCTCAGCAGATAAATCTTTGATACTTTGTCGCAATTCATGGGTGAAGTTGAGCATATGGAAACTTTTAGCTTGAAAAAATGTCATAAGCTAGTAGGATAATCTGATAACAGCTTGAATCCAATCGAAAATACAGCGCGTATTAGTTTGTGTAGATAGAGCAATAAAAAATTTTTCAGAAATTTTGTAAGTTTGTTTTATCTGCGCCGACTATAGGCTGTAGTTTCAAATTTCCCATGTGGGATGTTTTGCTAAGTAGGACATTTAATCATTTACAGGAGATAGACATGAGTAATAAAGCAATGGTCGCAGTCGCACTGGCAGGTTTGTTGGGTTCCAGCATGGCAATGGCAGCTGATCCAGTCAAGACTGAAAAATGCTTTGGTATCGCCAAGGCAGGTCAGAATGATTGCGCTACTAAGTCCGGCTCGCATTCTTGCGCTGGCCAATCCAAGAAAGACAATGATCCAGCTGAATGGAAAAAAGTCCCAGCCGGTTCATGCGAAAAAATGGGCGGCAAACTGGACGCACCTAAGTCCTGAGTATGTCATTGTTGACGGGCCTGGTTATAGTATTGACAGATGTTGACTGACTTATTTTGACTGATACGGCTCGCACTAACTGTGAACCCACGCCTGCCCTGCAAGGGGTAGGTGTGGGTTTGCGTACTCCGCACTATCGTGATTTTCTGCATGCATCTGCAAGCGAAGTGGCACCTGCCGACTGGCTGGAGGTGCATTCAGAAAATTATTTTGGCGATGGCGGCTATGATCTGCATGTATTGCAGACATTGCGCCGCGATTACCCTCTCAGCTTGCATGGAGTGGGTATGGGCCTGGGATCGGCCCAGGGCTTTTCTGAGCAGCATATCAGCCGCCTGCAGCGTTTGATAGAGCGTACTGAGCCCGCCCTGGTTTCTGAACATCTGTGCTGGGGCGCTATTGCAGGCAGGCATTTGAATGACCTCTTGCCTTTGCCGCTGATGCAAAGTGCTCTTGACTTGGTATGCCAGCGCGTCGATGCGCTGCAAACACATTTGCAAAGGCAGGTGTTAATAGAAAACGTCTCCACTTACCTCCGTTTTAATCAGGACGACATGTCGGAGGCTGAATTTCTCGCTGCACTGGTCAGACGCACCGGTTGCGGCATCTTGCTGGATATTAATAATCTCTACGTCAATCAGCATAACCATGGTGAAGATGCACAACAGGCATTGAGTATCATGGCGGGTTTGCCTGCGGGCGCGATTGGTGAAATCCATCTGGCGGGTCACTTGCAGACAGATATCTGCCTGGTCGATGATCATGGCAGCCAGGTGGCTGACCCGGTCTGGGAATTATTCCGGCAGACAGGGCAGATGCTGCCAGCGGGCATCCCTGTCTTGATAGAATGGGACACGGCCATTCCGGCCTTGCCTGTATTACTGCAAGAGGCACAAAAAGCCAGGGATGTTCTTGCGACGCTGCCCGCACAAAAGCGGGTGGCAGCATGATGCCTATTCCCACGTTGCCCACGTTGCACACGCCCCACACGCTGGATGAAATTCAAGAGCAATTTTCCAGAGCCTTGCTACAGCCAGCCAGTGCAGAATCAATTGCTCCTTTATTTCATGCGCATCCGTATCAGGACGACAGGCTGGCTTTGTATCGTGGTAATCTGACTGCTATCTGGACTTCAGCCTTGAAGAACGCCTTTCCTGTCCTGCATCAACTAGTGGGCGAGGAATATTTCGAACAGCTGGCGCGTGCATTTGGCCGTGCCTGTCCATCAGTATCAGGTGACCTGAATCAGTTTGGCGCAAAACTGCCTGAATTCCTGAAGACCATACCCGATGCCGGGGATTACCCTTATTTTTCAGATATCGCATCTCTGGAGTGGCAAGTACATACCGCCTATTATGCTGCTGATGCAGTAGCCATAGGCCTGCATGAGGTACTGCAGGCAATTGCTGCTGGTGGGCAGGATGTGCAGGCTCTGCAACTGGACTTTCATCCTGCGGCCAGCCTGTATCAATCGGCATGGGATAGCGTGGGGATCTGGCATGCCCATCAGGCTGGTGAGGCTGCGGGATTTCCTCAAGATATCAGGCTAGCGAGTTATGCGCTGATAGCCAGAAGAGAGTGGCAAGTTGAGGTGCAAAAGATCGATGAACCTGGCTGGCTGGCTTTGAAAGCTTTGCAACAAGGCCGCAGCCTGGGTGAGGCGCTGGAGCTGGCTCTGGAAGCCGATGCAGGCTTTGCGATTAATGCCAGCCTGCAATCCTGGTTTTTTGCAGGATTATTTACCCAGTTCAAATTTCCTGCAGATAAGTTGTAAGGAAAGGCTTGGCAAGCTGACTAAGATGCAGGAGATCAATTGGAGAATATCGATGTATAACACCCTGCAATACTTTCACGCTTTAAGCACCCGTTTTGATGACAAACTCAGTGCATGGGGCGGCTCGGCCCTGGGCCTGGCCTTGCGGCTATTTATAGGCTGGCAGTTTTTCAAGGCTGGCCTGGTGAAAATAGCAGACTGGCAGTCCACGCTTTCACTCTTTCGCGAAGAATACATGGTGCCGGTTATTCCGCCTGAGCTTGCAGCCTGGATGGGGGCAGGGGGCGAACTGTTTTTGCCTGTCTTGCTGGCCCTGGGTTTTTTTTCCCGTCCCGCAGCACTTGCGCTGTTCGCCGTGAACCTGATGGCTGTGGTTTCTTATCCGCAGTTATTTGAACTGGAATGTCCGGCTGCGGTAAATTCCCATTTCTACTGGGGCATATTATTGCTGGTGCTACTCTGCTTCGGTCCGGGCAAATTGTCCATTGATGCATGGCTGGAATCTGCCAGATTAAATCGCCAGGCAAAATAAGACAGTACTTGGTCGTATTGAGTGAGCATGAAGAAAGAGCCAGTAAAAAAACTGGCTCTTTTTTTGTGGCGAGTCTGTGATGAACTAATTATTATTAGTTCTGTCCAATGCAAAACAAAGTCTGGCCTGCCTGGCGGCAGAGCGGACGTGGCGCAGAATCTCACTGGAATAAATTCATCATGCAAAACAAATCTTATTTCCGCAATGCCCAGGGACAATTACTATGGCGTACACCTGTTGTGGCTGTTGTGGTATTGGTAATTTCTGGCGCTCTGTGGTTTGCTTATTCCAGCAAGACGACGGCGCAGGCAAGCACCAGTGAAAAGAAGGCCGCAGACAAGGAAGTCATCTTTGAACTGGCAGCGGCCGATATTGCCAGTGCTGAACTGAAAGAGTTATCAGCACAGTTGCCAGTCTCTGGCTCCCTGGTGCCTGAAAGCCAGGTTACCGTGCGTGCCAAAGTCATTGCAGAAGTGGCAGAGGCACCATTGCAGGAAGGTGTGGCAGTACAAAAAGGGCAGATCATCGCCCGCTTTACTGCTGCCGATTTGCATGCCAGACTGACCACGCAAGAAGCTGCGGTAGATGAGGCGCAAGCCAGGCTGGCACTGGCGCAAAAGAACCGTCTGTCGAATGAAACTTTGCTGAAGCAAAACTATATTTCACAAAATGCCTATGACACTACGCACAATGGACTGGAACTGGCGCAGGCCAGCCTGAAGTCAGCCTTGTCGCAAAAGCAGGTCGCCCAACTGGCACTGGCAGATACTCAGGTTCGTTCACCTCTGGATGGTTTTATCAGCAAGCGCCATGTGCAGCCCGGTGAAAAAGTGTCGCCAGATACTGCTTTGTACAGCATCGTCAACCTCAGCCACATGACGCTGGAAGCACAAGTGCCAGCCAGTGAAATCCCCAGGGTAAAGGCTGGCCAAAAAGTGGTATTCCATGTAGATGGTTTTGGTGGCCGTGAATTCGTCGGCAAGGTGGCACGTATTAATCCAGCGACAGAAGCTGGCTCACGTTCGATGATGGTTTATGTTGCTGTTGATAATGCCGATGCAGTATTAAAGGGCGGCATGTTCGCCAAAGGCAATCTGGTGCTGGAAAAGACAGCAGCAGTAACAACCGTGCCATTGACGGCAGTGCGACAGGTGAATGGTGCTGATGTGGTCTATCAAATTGTCAATAATCAGGTAAAGATGCAAGCCGTCAAACTCGGCATGCGCAGCGAAGATGAAGGCAAGGTGCAAATCGTGCAAGGGCTGGATGTCGGTGCCGTGTTGATTGCAGCGCGTCTTGATGGCGTAAAGGCTGGCAGCAAGGTGAAAATGCCTCAGGCTAATGCAGCAACGAAGGGTTAAGCCATGTGGATGACCAAAGTCAGTATACAAAATCCGGTCTTCGCCACCATGGTGATGATAGGCCTGATGGTCCTGGGTATTTTTTCCTATAAAGGACTGGGCCTGGAAAACATGCCCAATGTGGAGTCGCCTGGTGTCTGGATGGAAGTCATGTATCCCGGCGCTTCGCCAGAGATCGTTGAAAATGACATTACCAAACCGGTAGAAAATGTCGTCAATACCATCAGCGGCGTCAAGCGCATCATGGCCAGTTCCTATGAAGGCCGCGCAGGTATCTGGATAGAATTCCAGTTGTCGGTGAATGGTGACAAGGTCTTGCAGGAAGTGCGTGACAAGGTTGCCCAGATACGTCCGAGTTTCCCGCGCGATGTGAAAGACCCTTTCATCATCAAGGGGGGGGATGGCAATGGCCGCCCGGTGGTGCAAATGGCGATCAGTTCCAGCGAGCGTAGCCTGCGCGATTTGTCGAATATGACAGACCAGATCATCGTCAAGAAATTGCAGAGTGTGCCAGGCGTTGGCAGGGTGGACGTGCGCGGTGCAGTGGTGCGTCAGGTGCAGGTCAAGCTCATGCCTGACCGCATGGCGGCCAATCATATTGGTGTCAATGAAGTCTTGAGCGCCATACAAAGCACCAATCAAAATATGCCAGCAGGCTTGATTACCCGCGGCGCACAGGATCAGTTGGTCAGGCTGGAAGCCAAGGTTGGTGACACACGCGGCTTCAATAAAATCATCGTCGCCCGGCGTGCAGGCGCACCTGTTTATCTGGAACAGATCGCTGAAGTTCAGGATGGCGAAAGAGAAGAATATTCCATCTCGCGTGTAAACGGAAAAAGGTCAATCTCTCTGGCAGTGAGCCGTATACAGGATGCCAATATCGTTGAAGTTGGTGACGGCATCGTCGAAGCGATAGCAGATCTGAAAACCCGCTTACCCAAAGATGTGCAAATGACAGTCAGTGAAAATAATGCTGATTTCGTCAAACATTCCCTCGATGGCGTCAAGGAGACCATACTAGAAGGTGCGGGCCTGACTGTGCTGATCGTGTTCCTGTTCCTGCATTCCTGGCGAAGTACCATCATCACTGGTCTGACCTTGCCTATTTCAGTGATTGCCACCTTCATTGCATTGAAGGCTTTTGGTTTTACCCTGAATTTCCTGACCATGATGGCGTTATCTCTCTGTATAGGTTTGCTGATTGATGATGCCATTGTCGTGCGTGAAAATATCGTGCGCCACCTTGGTATGGGTAAGGGGCACAGGCAGGCAGCAGAAGACGGCACCAATGAAATTGGTCTTGCCGTCATGGCGACTACCTTTGCCATCGTCGCTGTGTTTGTGCCCGTGGCTTTCATGAAGGGCATGATAGGTAAATTCTTTTTCCAGTTCGGTATCACGGTGACCGTTGCGGTGCTGGTGTCGCTGTTTGTCAGCTTTACCCTTGACCCCATGCTGTCATCGATATGGCGTGACCCGGAAGAAAATCGCTTCAAGCGCCTGCCGTGGTTGGCTAAATTCATGGAGGCGATAGAGCATGGCATAGACAAGCTGCATGTGATCTATGGCAAATTATTGCAACTGGTTTTACGCAAACGCAAAACTACTTTGTTGCTGGCGTTTTCCTTGTTCATAGGTAGCTTCTTTCTCTTGCCTCTGATAGGAACAGAATTCGTACCCGAAGCGGACGAAGGGCAAATCACCATCAACCTGAAAACACCGGTTGGCTCCAGCCTGCAATACACGGATGAAAAAACTCATCAGGTTGAGGCCATACTCAGGGACATGAAGGATATCGAGACCATCAATACTTCTGTCGGCGTGGAGAATGAGAGAAACACGGCGCAAATCAATATGAAGCTGAGCGAAAAACGTATTTCACATCGCAAGTCACAAAAGCAGATAGAAATACAAATTCGTGAACGCTTGAAAAGCATCCCGGGCATAGAAATGGCCGTGGGTTTTGACAAGCCCATCTATGTGGCGATACTGGGGCCGGATGCTGACAAATTGCAGGATGTGATTGATAGCGTCATGAAAAAAATGGCAGGTATCAAAGGCATTGCTGATCTGGAAAGCAGCCTGACTGGTGCCAACCCTACTGTGCTTGTCAAGGTGAATAACGAACTGGCAAATGACCTTGGTTTGTCTGTTCAGCAGATAGGTGCCGCTTTGCGTCCCTTTGTTGCTGGCGATACCCTGGGCCAATGGCTGGCACCGGATGGTCAGAATTATGAAATCAATGTGCAGTTGCCGAAGTCTGGCAGGCAAAAAATTTCTGACCTGGCGGATTTGTCAGTGGCCAGCAGTAAGGTTGATGCCAGTGGCAAACCGATGATGGTGCCTCTGCGTCAGGTCGTACAATTTTTGCCCAGCACCAGCCCGCGCGTGATCAAGCGCCAGGACTTGCAACGCAGGGCGGCCATTTATGCCAACGTGGAAGGGCGGCCTGCCGGTGACGTAGGTACTGAAGTGCAAAATCTGGTCAAGACCATAGAACTGCCGCCAGGCTACCGCTTTGATATTGGTGGCCAGACCAGGGAGATGCAAGAGTCTTTTAGTGCTGCCGTGGCTGCGCTGGGTATAGCGGTCATCTTTATTTACCTGATTCTGGCGTCGCAATTTGGCAGTTTCCTGCAGCCGCTGGCCATCATGACGGCATTGCCGTTTTCCCTGATCGGAGTATTGCTGGCCTTGCTCATTACCGGCAGTACCCTGAATATTTTCTCCATCATCGGCTTCATCATGCTCATGGGACTGGTGACCAAGAATGCGATCTTGCTGGTTGATTTTATCAATCAGTCGCAAAAGCAGGGTATGAGCCAGTTTGATGCTGTGCTGGCAGCCGGGCAGGTGCGTTTGCGTCCCATCCTGATGACGACACTGGCGATGATCTTTGGCATGTTGCCCATGGCCATGGGTATCAGCGATGGCGCAGAAACTCAGGCGCCTATGGGCAGGGCTGTCATAGGCGGCATTATTACTTCTACCTTGCTGACTTTGCTGGTTGTGCCAATTGCCTATACGTACCTGGATAATCTGGGCAAAAAGGCAAAAGCTTATTTTGCTCATGATGAGCCAGATGTATTGAGTGCTACTGATGCTGTTGTCGATGGAGTGAAGACAGCAGGCTGAAAAAGCCGCCGCTTGACATTATGTTACATATGAATTTGCTCTTATTCATATAGAAAAAGATATACTTGCCGCCCGGAAAGAGCGGCAGGTTTTTCTGCGCTTTCTCCCATTTTTTTTATAGTGTTGTATTTGTCCCGCATTAAAACTGCAGGGGGCAAGTTAAAGCAGTTTTTTTAAGAGTGTTTACTCTAGATGGATAGTTTTCGCTATTCAGTAAATTGCGCAAATGACATACTATTCTTAAGTTTTAGAACGCCCGTGCCATTTTTTAAATGATGCTTGGGCTTTTAATGACTTGCAAAAAAATACTTAACAGGAGACAACAATGCGTCAAATTCACGTAGCACTGGGCGTGCTTTCCGCTGCCGTTTTATCGGCTTGCGGTGGCGGCGGTAGTGCTGGTCCAGTCATCGATAACACACCTACCCGCGGCACACTGGTCGCTAATCCACCTGTACTGGTGCCTATTCCTCAGGCTAGTGGCCCGGCACTGACAAAGCTTGATCCAGTCGTCTTCAAGGCTTCTCTGGATGCAGCAAAACCAGGCCTGACTACCATTACTGGTGCGCCCAAGTGTGAAGTCAGCACCTATTACATGAAGTACATCACCGTTGGCGGCGCGAATGAAATGACAGACGCGACCGGTGCCATCATGGTTCCATCCGGCAGCGATCCTGCATGTACCGGCCCACGTCCAGTTATTCTGTACGCACATGGCACGACAGTAGAGAAGTCCTTCAACATGGCAAATCTGCGTGATAACTCAGAATCCACATTGATGGCAGCCATGTATGCAGCACAAGGCTTCATCGTTGTTGCGCCTAACTATGCAGGTTATGACACTTCTGCCCTGACTTATCACCCTTACCTGAATGCTGAGCAACAAGCCAATGACATGGTTGATTCCCTGCGTGCAGCACGCAAGGCTTTCTCTGCTATCGGTGCACAGGATTCTGGCAAACTGGTGGTCAGTGGCTATTCGCAAGGCGGTCACGTGGCAATGGCAACTCAGCGCGCCATGCAAACAACTTACGCTTCTGAATTCAAGGTAACGGCATTGGCTGGTATGTCTGGCCCTTACGCCATGTCTTTGCTGGGTGATGCGACTTTTGCAGGTAGTCCAAATGCGGGTGGTACGGTATTTATTCCTCTGATCGCGACCAGCTGGCAAAAATCCTATGGTGGTTTGTACACTAGCCCTAGCGAGGTCTATGAAGACAAATACGCCACTGGCATAGAAACATTGTTGCCTGGTACTCAATCCATTAGTGAGTTGTTTGCCAGCGGCAAACTGCCAGCATATGCCATGTTTGCCAAGGACTCTCTGCCAGGCCCATCTTCTCCTGCATTCTCGGTATTCTTTGGTGACGGTAACCTGGTGAAGACCAGCTATCGCAATGCCTATCTGGCCGATGCACAGAAAAATCCTTGCAACGTCAATCCAGCTGATCCTTTAAGCTGCACTCCAGCCAATGCTTTCCGCAAAGCTGGCGTGAAGAATGATTTGCGCAACTATGTGCCAAATGTGCCAGTCTTCCTGTGCGGTGGTAATGCTGATCCTACGGTCTTCTTTGCCAGCACCCAGGCAACAGCAGGCTTCTTCCAGGCCAAGGGCTTGCCAGCAGCAGCGTTGACAGTGCTGGACGTGGACTCTTCACCAACCAGTGCTGCTGATCCATTTGCTGCAGCAAAAGTAGGTTTTGCGCAAAGCAAAACGGCGACTATCAATGCAGCCGTTGCCGCCAAGCAGGATCCTGCATCAGCAGTTGCTGCTGCTTATCACGGCTCGCTGGTACCACCGTTCTGCCACGCCGCATCCCGCGCCTTCTTCCAGCAAGTTTTGGCTAAATAAGAGAGGACGCCATCATGAAAAAAATTCATTTCGCCGTCAGTGCCCTGTTCGGTCTGGCTTGTTTCTCTGCGCATGCGTATGAAAACACAGTACGCGCTGGTTTCATCAACGTGCAGGTGCATTCTGAATCACCTGACTTTACCAGCAATGGCCCTGCATTCCTGACACCACAACCAGCTGGCTTGGTCGTGCAGAATGCAAATACCCTGGCACTGGGTTATTCACGCCGTATCAATGATCATCTTGATTTCGATTTTGTAGCTGGTATTCCACCAGAGCATGAGGTAACTGGTCGCGGTACTTTGGCACCTTATGGTGTTATTTCCAAAGTCAAGCAACGTGCACCAACTTTCTTCCTCAACTACAATTTTGGATCGCCAACTGATTCATGGCGTCCTTTTGTCGGTCTTGGATTGAACTACACCCAGTTCTTTGATGCGAAATCGACTGCAATAGGTAATATTGCAACTGGTGGACCAACCAAGATTGACTTGAAGGATTCGATAGGTCTGGCAGGTCAGATGGGTGTTAAATACCAGTTTAATGACCGTTGGTCAGTCACTGGTACTATCGCTGCTGCCAAAGTCAAAACAGACATGACAGCAACAACTGGCAGTATCGAACGTAAAACCACGATCGATTTCCGTCCTGTTGTGTATTGCGTGGCACTGGGTTACAGCTTCTGATCAAGCGGCTGAAAACTTAGCCTGCATAGTTTAATAAAAAGGGATCCAGCAATTTTGCTGGATCCCTTTTTTATTTGTGTTAACTTACGGAAGTTTTTGTAAGAGTGGCATTGGCAATGCCATCGGTCCATCCACATTTCTCCGGGCCCCCGCACCTGTCAAGTTGATAAAGCTGCTAGTGCGTCCTGCTCATGATGAGTTCATATTCTTTTTTATTAGCTTGTCCAGCACCTTATTTTGAAATGGTATATGATGACCATCATGGGAAATAATATTTCAAAACCGAAAAGCGCTAGTCGCAAAGAAATTACGCACGAACGTATCGTTGAAGTTGCTGCGCGTGCAATAAGGCGTAGTGGCTATGATGGCACTGGTGTCGCTGACCTCATGAAAGAGGCAGGTTTGACTCACGGCGGCTTCTATAGTCACTTTGCCTCACGTGAAGCATTGCTGGCCGAGGCTGCGGATAGAGCCGGTGCAGAAGCGGTTGCCGCTTCCACCCGCATTGCTGCTGCCGTGCCACCAGAGCAGGCATTGCAGGCTCTAATACAGGCCTATTTGTCGAAAGAACATTTCGCAAGCATAGAGACTGGTTGCCCTGTGACAGCTCTGGGCTCTGAGATGCCCAGGCAGGCACCTGAGGTGCGGCGTGCAGCTACCCGCCGCATCAAAGAGATGATAGACGTCGTCGCACGTCAACTGCCAGACTGGGGCCAGCCAGAGGCGCATGAGCAGGCATTGATAATGGTCTCTACCATGGTTGGTGCTTTGTTGATGGCACGGGCAGTTGATGACCCAAAGTTGTCTGAAAGCTTTCTTGAGGCCGCACGGAAAAAGCTAGCACCCTCTGATAAGTGATACCTGTGAGAGTTTTTGGGTGTTTGCTTATCTTAAAATATGATGATTATCATATTTTATTGAAAAACTTGAATCTAGCTACCGTGAAGCACACAGGCAATGTTGAAGTCTGTCCGTATGCGGCGTAGTGAATTACTGTAGGCCGTAGACAACCTGAGGAATCGCATGATGCACATCAGAATTTTGCCGGAAATTATTTTAACAGATTGGAGTCATAATCATGATGAAAGCTTTCGTTGTTGATCGCTACCAAAAAAAGGGTGCGCTGCGCATTGGTCAAATTCCAATCCCTGAGATACGCGAAGATGAAGTCTTGATCGAAATTCATGCCGCTGCAGTTAACCTGCTCGATGCCAAAATACGTGATGGTGAATTTAAACTCCTCCTGCCTTATCGCTTGCCACTTATTCTCGGGCATGATGCAGCCGGGGTTGTGGTAAAAGTGGGTTCTAAAGTGCGGCAGTTCAAGCTGGGTGATGAAGTCTATGCCCGGCCAGATGATTTCAGGATTGGTGCTTTTGCAGAGTTTATCGCCGTCAAGGAAGATTCGCTGGCGATAAAGCCAGCTTCACTAAGTATGGAAGAAGCTGCATCTATTCCGCTGGTAGGTTTGACTGCATGGCAAGCGCTGGTTGAGAGGGCAAATTTAAAGCGAGGGCAAAAGGTATTCATCCAGGCTGGCTCCGGTGGAGTGGGGACATTTGCAATTCAATTGGCGAAGCATCTGGGTGCATTTGTCGCCACCACAACCAGTACTGCAAATATTGATCTGGCGAAAAGTCTGGGTGCAGATATCGTGATCGATTACAAGAAAGACGATTTTGAAAAAATCTTGCACGATTACGATGTGGTATTGAATAGCCAGGACGCTCAGACGCTGGAAAAATCACTGCAAATACTAAAACCTGGCGGAAAACTCATTTCAATTTCCGGGCCACCGGATCCTGCGTTTGCGGAAGAAATTGGCGCTCCGTGGTTTGTGAAATTGATCATGCGCATGTTGAGTTTTGGCGCCAGGAGGAAATCCACGCGTCGCAATATAAGCTACTCTTTCCTGTTCATGAGGGCGCACGGCAGGCAATTACGTGAAATTACTTCTCTTATCGATAGCGGTGTAATACGTCCGGTGATAGACAAGGTTTTTCCGTTTGAAGCCAGTAATGAAGCCTTGGCTTATGTCGAAAATGGACGGGCAAAAGGTAAGGTCGTTATCAAGATCCAGTAGAGGGAGTAAGACCTGTTGCAGATGAGTGAATTGCAACACAGCTAATCCTGGCTGTGAATCGGCTTGTCTGTGTTTGTGTCGCTGGAGTTGAGTTCAAGGTCCTCACATTTGCATGGGAGGGCCCTGAGTTTTGCTTGGAGGTTGACAGGCTGGCCCGGTCTGGGCGGACCCTGCCGGGGCAGCTTGATTAGCTGTGTTTCTTTTTGCCTGCCTTGAGGTTTGCTATCAGCGTTTTGCCACTGCGTGTTGGTGCTGCTGTGCGATGGACAATTTTAGGTGCTGGTGCCTTGCGGCTGCTTGCCACTATATTGGTTTGATTGACTTGCGTAACGATGGGTGACTGTATGTGCAAGGTCTGGCCATGGGAAATGTTTTCACGCTTTAAATGATTCCAGTTTTTCAACTCGGCAACACTGACACGGAAACGTTTGGCGATGGCAGCCAGATTATCATGCTTGCCCACTTTGTAGCTGAGCTGGCGGGTGCTGGTTTTTTCTATGACGATCTGGGCTTTTTCAGCGATCTCCAGAGAAATATCGTGATCAGGTGCTTTATCAGACTTTGGCACCAGCAAGGTAGAGCCAGCCTTGATCATCATTTTTGCCGGGATCAGGTTCACTTCACGCACGACTTCGGGCTTTAAGCCCAATTTGCTGGCCAGTGATTCTATGCGCTCGGTTTTTTGTACGGTGTGAGCAGACCAGGTGGATAAAGGGCCTTGCCACTTGTTCAGGTTGGCCTTGTACAGTGCCGCATTATCCGTAGGCAGCAAAATCTTGGTACTGCTGCTGCCAGTAATGACGGGGCGGCTGAATTGCGGGTTCAGGGCCTTGAATTCATCGATGGAAAGCTCAGCCAGTTGTGCTGCAACACGCACATCAATATCGCGGGTTTTTTCAACCGACACGAAATAAGGCTGGTTGTCCAGCTTGGGCAGGGCCAGGTTGAATTGTTCTGGATGGCCTATGATGTTCTTGACTGCCTGCAATTTTGGCAAGTAATTTTTAGTCTCGTTCGGCATATGCACCGACAAGCTCTGGAAATCTATAGGCAAACCCAGTGCCTGCTGCTTCTTGATGGCCCGCTGGACTGAACCTTCACCCCAGTTATAGGCTGCCAGCGCAAGCTGCCAGTCACCAAACATGCCATACAGCTTTTCCAGGTAATTCAGGGCAGCATCGGTAGAGTCCAGCACGCCGCGCCTGTCATCCTTGAACATGGTTTGCTTGAGGTTGAAGTCACGACCTGTCGCTGCCATGAACTGCCACATGCCGGTTGCCTTGGCGGTGGAAATGGCTTGGGGGTTAAACGCAGATTCTATGAATGGCAGCAGGGCCAGTTCAGTTGGCATGCCACGTTTTTCCAGCTCTTCCACCACGTGATAGAGGTAGCGGGAGCCACGTTGCACAGTGCGCAGAATATATTCAGTCCGGGTGCCGTACCAGGCCAGCTGGTTTGCTACGAGCTGGTTTTCCAGGTCGGGTATGGCATAACCGGCGCGCACTCTTTCCCACAGGTCTGTGGTTTTGTCCGTATATTCAAAATTGGCTACGTCCGGAGGTAATTCCAGGTTGACTGCCTGACTGGCAGCAGTAGCTTGAACTGAGTTGGTGGTTTCTGGTGCTGAGACCAGGGAAAAAGCTGGAGGAGCGTCGGCAAGACATAGTTGAGGTGCCAGGCTCGCTAGTAAAGCGGCGGTCAATATGCTTGGGGAGCTTAGTCGGAATCGTTTCATAGGCAATGAATTGTCTAATCGACCATAGTCGACGTGGATTGCAGGATCGTGAGAGTGTACGCAAGTGCCGTTTGCAGCGTCAAGGTAAATGTCAGTTATATGACAAGTTTTACATCTGTTACATGAGATTTTCTTTGGATTTTACTTTTTCTTTGTGGTAAATGATCTTAAATTGATCTAATTATTGATAAAAATCATCTAAGTTCATCTAAAGTTGACTTGGTGGATTGGTAATGATAGGCTGATTTGTTAAATGACAATGAGAAAAATCAAGCTCTCATTGTTCTTTGCTATATCCAAATTATCAATGCATATTGAAATACAATATCCCTCTTTATCTATCTCTGGACCTTTACATGTACAGCACATTGAAGCCCTTGATGCTGGCAATTGCCAGCTGCAGTTGCCTGTATGCAGGTACTGCCGCCGCCGATACGATCATTAATAATGTCCGTGGGTATACCTTTAGCGGGGCGCAATTACTGCAGTTTCAGGCGCTGGCATTTGACGATGCCGGTAAAGTAATTGCCACCGGTAAATCGGCAGAGCTGGCAGTGCGCTTGCCCAATGCGCGACATGTGGATGGCGGTGGTAAAACCTTGTTGCCAGGCATGATAGACGCGCACGGACATGTGCTGAGCCTGGGGGTAAGTCAAATGCAACTGGGCTTGCGTGCTACTGCCAATCTGGCTGACGCGCAAAAGGCAATTGCAGACTATGCACTCCGCTTCCCTCTGAACCAGTGGATCATCGGTGGTGAATGGAATCAGGCCAACTGGAAGCTGGGTCGCTTTCCCACTGCGCAGGAAATTGATGTAGTAGTCAAGGATCGCCCCGTGTGGTTATCTCGGGTAGATGGCCATGCTGGCTGGGCCAATAGCAAGGCTTTGCAGCTGGCAGGCATTACAGAAAGTACGCCTGACCCTGCTGGTGGCAAGATAGAAAAAGATGCTCAGGGCAAGCCTACCGGCATCCTGGTAGATGCTGCCATGCGCATGGTCGACAAGGTAGTGCCGCCGGCATCAAATGCGGAGCAGAGGGCTGCCCTGAACCTGGCCTTGCTGGAACTGGCGAAGGTCGGCGTCACCAGTGTGCATGATGCTGGTGTATCTGAAGCTGCCGATAAATTATTCCGTGAATATGCAGACCAGGGCAAGTTGACTGCGCGTGTTTATGGCATGGTGCGTGGCACAGATGGCTTGTTCGATAAAGTTTCCCAGCAAGGTCCATTGTTGACATATGGGCAAGATTTTTACTCTTTGCGAGCCGTAAAATTGTTTGCTGATGGCGCGCTTGGTAGCCGTGGTGCGGCCTTGATGGCACCGTATTCAGATGCGCCGCATACGCATGGTCTGCTGTTCAAGACTGCCGACGACATGTACGCCATGATAGAAAAAGCCGCCAGCAAGGGCTACCAGGTGAATGTGCATGCGATTGGTGACGCCGGTAACCGTCAGATACTGGATGGCTTTGCCCGCTTGCCAGCATCAGCATCCGCCAGCTTGCGTCACCGCATAGAGCATGCCCAGGTCGTGGCACTGGATGATATTCCACGTTTCAAGCAACTGGGCATCTTGCCCTCCATGCAGCCCACTCATGCAACATCGGATATGAATATGGCTGAGGACAGGGTAGGGGCTGAGCGCATCAAGGGAGCTTATGCCTGGCGCAGCTTCCTGAAGCAAGGTTCACGTATCGCCTGCGGTTCTGACTTCCCTATAGAATCGCCCAATCCATTCTGGGGGATACACGCAGCTGTTACCCGTCAGGACATGGCGGGCAAGCCTGCGCAAGGCTGGTATGCCAGTCAAGCCATGACTGTGCAGGAAGCCTTGCGCTGCTTCACTCTTGATGCTGCCTATGCGGCACATCAGGAAAATAGCCTGGGTACGCTGGAGGCAGGCAAGTGGGCAGACTTTATCATCATAGACCAGGATATGCTGAACATGCCTGCCAAAGACATTTACAAGATCAGGGTCTTGCAAACCTGGGTGGCAGGCAAGCAGGTTTATTCAGTCATTAAATAAACCCTGCTGTCAGCTTGACTGCAGCGCGGCTTAGGCTGCCTGCAGTTGCAATTGTTTTTCCTGTATGGGTAAGTGTACCAGGGCAGCAGTGACTGCCAGGGCGATATCGATATACCAGAGTAAATTGAAATTGCCATTTGCTTCCAGCACCTTGCCACCCAGCCAGACACCCAGAAAGCCACCGAGTTGATGTGTCAGCATGACGATGCCAAACAGGCTGGCCATATTGGCAGGTCCAAACAACTTGGCAACCAGGCCAGCAGTCGGCGGTACGGTGGACAAGAAAGTCAACCCCATCACTGCTGCAAATACCAGTACCACGGCACCAGTTTTGGGTGCCAGTAAAAACAGGATGACGGCCAGTGCGCGTGTCGCATACAGCAATGACAGCAGTGACTTCATGCGCCACTTGCCTACTGCCCAGCCCATGGAAATGCTGCCTATGATATTAAACAGGCCCAGCATGGCCAGCGCCCAGCCACCAAACTCCGCAGGCAAGCCGCACAGGCTGATTACGCCGGGTAAATGGGTGGCGAGAAAAGCCACATGAAAGCCACAAACAAAAAAGCCTGCAGCCAGCATCAGGTAACTGGGATTTTTCAGGGCGATGGAGATGGCCTTGGATGTGCTGACAGGCGCTTGTCCAGTACTGGCAGCTTGTACAGGTTTTCCACGTAACAAATAGGCAGCGGGCAGGGCCAGCAAAACCAGTACACCCATGATC
The DNA here is from genome assembly GCF_003201815.1 of Undibacterium pigrum. Taxonomy (GTDB): domain Bacteria; phylum Pseudomonadota; class Gammaproteobacteria; order Burkholderiales; family Burkholderiaceae_D; genus Undibacterium; species Undibacterium pigrum. The sequence goes on along the minus strand of NZ_QJKB01000001.1, from coordinate 1,562,616 downwards.
TGCATGGCATTATTCCAGCCATACAAACCCATGAGCGTGATGGCGATTGGTGCCATCAAAAACTGGCCAAAAGAGCCGCCAGCATTCACGATGCCAGTAGCAATGCCTCGCTTTTCTGCCGGGATCATGCGGGTGGCAGTTGCCATCAGCACCGCTGGCCCGGCCATGCCTGCACCACCTGCCGCCAGCATGCCTATGGCAAAGATCAGGCCAGCCGTGGTCGTCATCAGCGGCGTGATGAAAGTACCCACTGCCACCAGGATGATACCCACACACAAGACGCGACCAGCGCCCATTTTGTCGGCAAAGGCACCCGCAAATGGTTGTGTCAGGCCCCACCACAATTGCCCAAAAGCGAAAGCCAGGCTGATATTGCCTACGCCCAGGCCAGTGGCAGTATTCATAGGGCTTAAAAACAAGCCCATGCTTTGCCGCGCCCCCATGGTCAGGGCAAAGGTGCCCGCAGTGCCCAATAGCACCAGCCAGATCGCTGGGTATTTGTTCAATAGATTGTTCCTGGTATCCATATTGTTTTCCGTGAATGTAAGGGCGGACTTGGTTTTAAATGATGATCATCATGATTGCATATATTACGTTTATAATCTATAATGTCAAGAGAATTTATTGATGGAGCAGGGTCATGAAAGTCAGCAGAGAGCAGGCAAATGAAAATCGCCAGCGCATCCTTGATGTAGCTTCGCAGCTATTCCGGGAGCGCGGCTATGACGGTGTCAGCGTGGTTGATCTGATGAAGGGTGCTGGCCTTACACATGGTGGTTTTTATGGAAACTTCTCTTCCAAAGAAGACTTGATTGCGCAAACCTGCGCACTGAGTCTGGGGCGCTCCGCAGAGCGCTGGAAGAAGTGGCAGACAGAATCACCGGATACCGCGCTGTCACGCATCTCCAATGATTATCTGTCTCTGGCGCACAGGGACAAGCCTGGCAGGGGCTGTGCCCTCGCAGCCCTTGGGTCAGACATGGCCAGGCAAAACGAGACTGTGCGCAAAGCTGCCGACAAAGGCGCACATGACTTGATGGCTGTGCTGGTGGACTTGCTGCCTGGCGAAACGAAAGAGAAAAGAGAAGACAAGGCCATGCTGGCTTTGGCCAGTATGGTGGGCGCAGTCGTGCTGGCGCGTGTGGCGGAAGATGAAGAATTTTCCCAGCGCATCCTTGCTGCGGTTGCTACTGCACTTGAAGCGGCGAGCGACTAAATAGCAATTGTTTGCTGTTGCAAATCGGGGGACTTGCAACAGCCAGCTAAAACTTAGCCACCCATGCAGAATGCATTCAACTTATTGCCATCCAGGTCGCGGAAATAAGCAGCGTAAAAACCGCTGTCACCCCGTGGGCCTGGTCCGCCTTCATCTTTGCCACCCAGTTCAATAGCCTTGTTATATACAGCTTGCACCTGTTCTTTGGTTTTAACGACAAGAGCCGCCATGCTGCCATTACCTACAGTCGCCGCTTCGCCATTAAAAGGCGTGATAATACCCAGTGCGGGATGTTTGGGGCTGACTCCCCAGGCGACGAAACCTTCTGATTCCATCGTACGTTTGGCGCCAATTTCTGCCAGCAGCGCATCGTAAAAAGCGGCGGCACGCTTCACATCATTCGTGCCCAGGGTAATGTAGCCTATCATCATGGTCTCCTTTATGTGTGGGTGATGAGTTGGCTATTTTGCCATGGTTTATTAATCTATTGCTATTCTTCATTCCTGTGCAAATCAAACTGCAATGCAGCCAGTTTCGCGTAGACCCCACCTTGCTCTACCAGCGAAGAGTGGGTGCCAGTTTCCACGATGCGTCCATGTTCCATGACGATGATACGGTTGGCACGCTGTACGGTGGCCAGCCTGTGCGCAATGATCAGGGTAGTGCGGCCTTGCATCGCCACTTCCAGCGCACCTTGCACCAGGCGTTCTGACTCTGCATCAAGCGCGCTGGTGGCTTCATCCAATAGCAATAGTGGCGGGTTTTTCAGCAGGGCGCGGGCAATGGCTATCCTTTGCTTTTGTCCGCCAGACAGACGCACGCCTCGTTCACCCAGGAAGGATTGATAGCCTTCCGGCAGTCTTTCTATGAATTCATGCGCGGCTGCCATTTTCGCTGCCGCAATTACTTCTGCATCACTGGCATCGGCGCGACCATAGCGTATGTTTTCCATGGCATTGGCTGAGAAAATGACTGTATCTTGCGGCACCACACCTATAGCGCCACGCAATTCATGCAGGCTCAAGTCGCGTATATTGATGCCATCGAGAGTGATCCTGCCTTGCTGAGGGTCATAAAAACGCAACAGCATCTGGAACAAGGTAGTCTTGCCCGCACCGGAAGAACCAACAATGGCAACAGTTTCGCCGGGCTGTATATCCAGATTCAGGTTCAACAAGGCTGCGGTATTGGGGCGCGAAGGGTAATGAAACTCCAGACCCTGCAGTGACAGCGCAGCTCCTCTGGGATCGTGTTCGGCACGGGTAGGCAAGTTCAGTGCTTTTACTGGATTTTGTATCGGTGATTTGACTTCGATCAATTCCAGCAGGCGCTCGGTTGCTCCTGCTGCGCGCTGGGCATCGCCCATAACTTCAGACAAAGCCCCGACGGCACCCGCCACGATAGAGGCATACAAAATAAACTGACCCAGTTCACCGCCACTCATGCGGCCTTGCATGACTGAATGGGCACCCAGCCATAATACAAAAACAATCGCGCCGAAGATCAGCAGGATAGCCATGACCGTCAGTAGCGAGCGGGCGCGTATGCGGCGCATGGCAGTTTTAAACGCACCTTCGACCGAGCCAGAGAAACGCTGGGCTTCTATATGCTCATGAGTGAAGGCTTGCACCGTCGGCATGGCATTCAAGATTTCACCTGCAATTGCCGATGCATCGGCAATCCTGTCTTGCGAATCACGCGACAAGGTGCGTACACGACGACCAAACAGGATGATGGGCAAGACCACCACCGCCAGCATGACGATGATGATGGATGATAATTTGGGGCTGGTAATAAACAACATCACCAGACCACCAAGAAAGAGCAGGAAATTACGCAAAGCCATGGAGATGCTGGTGCCTACCACAGTTTGTATCAGCGTAGTATCGGTCGTCAGGCGCGACAATACTTCACCAGTTTGCGTGGTTTCAAAAAATTCAGGGCTTTGCGTAACCACATGTGAATACACCGCATTGCGTATATCTGCCGTCACTCTTTCACCCAGCCACGACACCATGTAAAACCTGGCGGCAGTGGCTATGCCCAGCACACAGGCCACACCAAACAAGGCAATGAAGGTCAGGTCTACGTGTTTGATACTGTGATCGCCACCACCAAAGCCCAGGTCTATCATCTGGCGGAAAGCATAAGGTATTGCTAATGTGGCACCGGCTGCCACCAGCAAAGCGATGCCGGCCAATACAAATTGCGTTTTGTATGGCGTCAGGAATGGCAACAAGCCTTTGAGGGTTTGCAAGCTGCTGCGCTGGGAAATTTCAACGGCTGGAGGGGGAGTGGGGGTGGGATTGGTCATGCACAGTCCAGAATAGTGGGCGAGCGTGGGCTAAGCAAATAGCAAAGGGTATAGATGATGATAGGTGAGTCAAAATCAATAGTCTATGAAGCTCTTTTTCTGATGATAAATTATTGATAATATTGACGGCAGCGCGCGCTCAGCGTGATTCTTGCGACTGAGTGTAGAATCTGAACACTATGCCACATTGAAAGCTCACGAATGAAACGCTTGCTGAAATGGAGTCTGCTTGTATTATCCGCCTTGCTGCTGATAGTTGTCATCGCTGCCTGTGTCCATATATATGGCAAGCGCGTGCAACGCTCAGGCAATCTTGTGCTGACAGGTCTGCAGGCTGAAGTGACTGTGCAATATGATGAGCGTGGTGTGCCACATATAGAGGCGAAGAACGAAGCAGATTTATATCGCGCCCTGGGTTATGTGCATGCACAGGACAGGCTGTTTCAAATGGAAATGGTGCGCCGCCTTGCCAAAGGTGAGCTGGCAGAAATCCTTGGTTCCAAACTGCTGGATACTGACCGCCTGTTCCGCACCCTGGGTTTGCGCAAGCATGCGGCGGATTATGCGGCCAGGCTGGAAAAAAATTCTGCTGCAGTCAAAGCCCTGAATGCCTACCTCGATGGCATCAACCAATATCAGGCTACCCATGCAGTACCACTTGAATTTGAATTGCTGGGCATACCCAGGCGGCCATTCACTGCAGAAGACACAGTTGCTGTATCCGGTTACATGGCCTATAGCTTTGCAGCGGCTTTCCGTTCTGAACCAGTATTGACACAGATACGCGACAAGCTGGGGGCAGATTATTTGCGTATCTTTGATTTCTCCTGGCATCCCGAAGGTGTCATCAAACCTCTGCAATTGAGCGCAATGGACTGGGACAGGATGAACCGCATTGCAACGACGAGCCAGCAAGTCATGGAAGAGTTTGGCTTGCCCCAGTTCGAGGGCAGCAATGCCTGGGTAGTGGCTGGCAAAAATACTGCCAGCGGCAAGCCCTTGCTGGCGGGTGATCCGCACATCGCCTACTCAGCCCCCGCAGTCTGGTATGAGGCGCATCTCAAAATGCCGGGTTTTGAATTATATGGCCACCATCAGGCACTCAATCCCTTTGCTTTACTCGGACATAATCAGAACTTTGGCTGGACGCTGACCATGTTCCAGAATGATGATGTTGATTTTATCGCTGAAAAAATTAACCCGCAAAATCCCAATCAAGTCTGGATCAAGGGACAATGGGTGGATATGCAAAGCCGCGAGGAAATCATCAAGGTCAAAGGTGCGGAAGCCGTCAAATTGCAATTGCGGACATCTCCTCATGGCCCCATCATCAGCGACGCCTTCAGGCTGGCCTGGGGCGAAGATATGACTGTCAAACCCATCGCCATGTGGTGGGCGTTCCTTGAAACTGAAAATCCTGTGCTCGATGCCTTTTATGAATTGAACCGTGCTGGCACAAAAGACATTGCAGCCCATGCTGCCAGCAATATCCATGCACCAGGTTTGAATGTGGTGTGGGCGAATGCGCAAGGTGATATCGCCTGGTGGGCGGCGGCGAAACTGGTCAAACGGCCTACCGATATGAATCCGGCTTTTATACTCGATGGCAGTACGGCAGAAGCTGACAAACCTGGCTTTACTGATTTTGCTGATAACCCACATGAAGTCAATCCTGCTCGCGGTTTTATCGTCTCTGCAAATCAACAACCTTTGCCATCTGCAGATTTTGCCATCCCTGGTTACTACAATCTGAACGAGCGTGCTCGCAGACTAGAGGCTTTGTTATCGCAACCTGGCATCAAGTGGGATACCAAAAACAGCCAGGCTTTACAGCTTGAAAACAAGACAGATTATGTCGCACAGATTTTGCCAATTATATTGCCAGTCTTGCGCAAGCAAATAACTGATGCAGACGGCAAGCGCCTGCTGGAGCAACTGGAAAAATGGGATGGTAGTTATCAGGCGAATAGCATAGCCCCCACCATCTTCAGTCAATTGCTGTATCAGATCATCTATGCTGCCATGGCAGATGAAGTGGGTGAGGTTCAATTCAAGAATCTTTTGCGCACCCGCGCCCTGGACTATGCCTTGCCACGTCTGCTGGCCGATGCAAAATCACCCTGGTGGGATAACCGTGCTACGCCAGTCGTGGAAACTCGTGAGGATATTCTGGCGCTGGCATGGCGCGATAGCATCGCCCATTTGCAAAAAACCTTTGGTACGGATAGCAAGCAGTGGATCTGGGGCAAGGCACATACCATGACGCATAAGCATCCGCTCTCCCAGCAAAAACCGCTGGATAAAATATTCAACATCGGCCCGTTTGAAGTTGCCGGCGGGCGCGAGTTGCCGAATAATCTTGCGTCTGCAATCGGGCCTGCACCATGGGATGTCGTATATGGCCCATCGACACGACGTCTGATTGATTTTGGTGATGCATCTAAAGCTTTAGGCATCAATCCTGTGGGACAGAGCGGGGTTTTGTTTGATGCGCATTACAATGATCAGGCGGCGGGGTTTGCGGCTGGGACTTATGTGCCGCAGTATTTGAGTGAGAAGGATGTTGTGGGGCATACGAAGAGTGTGCTGGTGTTGAGGGGGAAATAGAAGGAATTTGTTACTGTCATCGCTGAAGAGCTTCCTCAATAAATTGTCTAACTTCAATAACGTCATTCCTGCGTGCTTTTGGCAGGAATCCAGCGGCGTTCGTGGCGTACCCTTAGGTACATTAATCCTGCATCCGAATTGTTTTACGAGTCAGCTTCTCAAATGCCTGCACTCGCTATTTAAGATTGCTGGCCGGTGGTAGACCGGCGGCTACCCACCTTTTTGTCTCGCCAAAAAAGGTGGGCCAAAAAGGCGACCCAGGCGTAGCTGCCCCTTCGGGGTTCCCGTTTGTGCGGTACAAAAAATGGGAAGGCCCGAAACTCGCTACGCTCAGACAGCGGTCCTTCTTGATCCATTTTCTGTACCGCACAAACGGCGGCTACACATGGGAACGGCGAACGTCAAAAGCGACAGCAAAACCCAAAACCCAAAACCCAAAACCCAAAACCCAAAACCCAAAACCCAAAAACCGGGCGCATGGTTTCGAAAATTTTTCTCAGTAATTAATTTGGCAATGAAAGTCAGGTGCAAAGAATTTGCTCCAATAAAACTTTATTTGCCAAATTAACAATTTCAGCATGAACTAACTACTTTTCTGTAAATATTTCCACACTCAACTACCCAAGCCCTTGCAAGCCTTATATAATCGCGCTACTTGATCGGGAGAGCGTGACGAAAGTTACCGCCGAAGGGGCTAATACCCAAAAAACTCTCAGGCACAAAGGACCGATCAACGGGGTAGTTAAAAGTTGCCCCAACTCTGGAGAGCGGTAGCGGCAGATTTATAAATATTCGCCGGACTACCCACCGAAGGTGCGCGCGGGCAGCAAACATACATGGCTCCCGTAATCTCTCAGGTACCAGGACAGAGGGGTATGCGATTTCAGCGCATGCGGCGTTTATTCGTCGGCGTGCGTTTGTTCGTCCCTTCAATCTGGTAACGAGGCACTCATGACGCAAGCAGCGACATCACTCAAGGCAACTCCCCTCAATGCAGCCCATCGTGCGGCTGGTGCAAAAATGGTTGATTTTGGCGGCTGGGACATGCCTGTCAACTATGGTTCCCAAATCGAAGAACATCATGCAGTGCGCACTGATTGTGGCATGTTTGATGTGTCCCATATGTGTGTCGTTGATTTGCAGGGCGAGAATGTACGCAGCTTCCTGCGTGGCCTGGTTGCCAATAATGTCGATAAATTGCAGGTAGCGGGCAAGGCCCTGTATTCCTGCATGTTGAAGCCTGAAGGCACGGTCATCGATGACCTCATCATTTATTTCTTCAACGAAAACTGGTTCCGCTTGGTCGTCAATGCTGGCACGGCAGAAAAAGACATTGCCTGGATGACTGCCCGCAATGCAGAGACCAATAGCGGCCTGACGATTACCCAGCGTCGCGATGGCGCAAATGCTTTCGCTCTTGTAGCAGTACAAGGCCCGAATGCCCGCGCCAAAGCATGGGAAGTCTTGCCAGAAACCAAGGCAGCCAGTGCAGAAATCAAACCCTTCAACGCAGTCATCGTCGCTGATACTTCCTTTGGTGAAGTCATGGTGGCGCGCACTGGTTATACCGGTGAAGACGGCTTTGAAATTGCCGTTTCTGCTGATCGCGTAACTGATTTCTGGAATGCCCTGGTTGCGGCGGGTGTCAAACCTGCTGGCCTCGGTGCACGTGACACCCTGCGTCTGGAAGCTGGCATGAATCTGTATGGCCAGGACATGGATGAAACAGTCAACCCGCTTGATGCTGGTCTGGCCTGGACTATCGACCTGGTCAGCGAACGCGATTTCGTTGGCAAGGAAGCGCTGCAAACACAAGGCCAGAATGCCCAGTTCCTGGGTCTGATCCTGCGTGAAAAAGGCGGCATCCTGCGCGCCCATCAAAAAGTGGTATGTGCACAAGGCGAAGGCGAAATCACCAGCGGTACTTTCAGCCCGACCATGGAACAGGCAATTGCGCTGGCACGTTTGCCTATGGGCGTGTCTGTAGGCGATACTGTGCATGTTGTTATCCGTGACAAGCAATTGGCAGCATCTGTTGTCAAACTGCCTTTTGTCCGTAACGGCAAAATCCTGGCCGTATAATTTGATCTGCAGTCAGTACAGCTACTAGTACTGACTACTATTGATTAGCCACTCATTATTATTTAAAACAATTTATTTAACTGGAGCCCATCATGAACGTACCAGCAGACCTGAAATACACGACATCCCACGAATGGGTACGCACAGAAGCAGACGGCACGATCACTGTCGGCATTACTGAATTTGCTCAGGATGCTTTGGGTGATATCGTTTTCGTTGATCTGCCTAAAGTTGGCACAGCACTCGAAGCTGGCAAGGATTGCGCAGTAGTTGAATCCGTCAAGGCAGCTGGCGATATCTATGCACCAGTGACTGGTGAAGTTGTGGCCATCAATGAAGAACTGGCCGATGCGCCAGAATCCATCAATGCTGATGCGTTTGCAGCATGGCTGTTCAAACTGAAGCCAGCCAATATTGCTGATGTTGATGCCTTGATGAATGCTGAAGCTTACGCCAAGAACATCGCTTAATAGATTCATTAAGAGAGGTAGCCTTTGGCTGCCTCTTTTAATATGGATTTGCCTGTTGCGATTTATCCCGCATAGCTACACCTGATATTCCACGTTACTCTTCTGTACCCCATATACCATGACCCGTCCTTCACTGACCCAACTGGAAGCGCATGACGCTTTCATCGCTCGCCATATCGGCCCTTCTGAAGCAGAACAAGCCGCCATGCTGAAAACCTTGGGCTATGCTGACCGCACAGCCCTGATTGATGCCATCGTCCCGGCCAATATCCGCCGTCACGATGTGCTGCCACTGGCGCAATTCACAGAAGCCAAGTCCGAACAGGAAGCACTGGCCACATTGAAGGCACTGGCGTCGAAAAACCGTGTACTGAAGTCTTTGATCGGTCAGGGTTATTACAACACGCATACTCCTGGCGTGATCCTGCGCAATATCTTTGAAAACCCTGCCTGGTATACAGCTTACACACCATATCAGCCAGAGATTTCCCAGGGCCGTCTGGAAGCCATCCTGAACTTCCAGCAAGTCATCACTGACCTGACTGGCATGGATATCGCCAATGCCTCCATGCTGGATGAAGGCACGGCTGCGGCTGAAGCCATGACATTGATACAGCGCGTAGGCAAATCCAAATCCAATGTGTTTTATGTCGCTGCCGATGTTTTGCCACAAACCCGCGAAATCATAGAAACCCGCGCCAAGCCGCTGGGTATAGAAGTGCGTACCTGCGCTGGCAATGAAGCGCTGGACAATGATTGCTTCGGCGTCTTGTTGCAATACCCTGGCGTTGATGGTTCCATCGTTGATTACCGCGAATACGCGGCAGCCTTGCATGCCAAAGGCGCAATGGTCATCGCTGCTGCCGATTTGCTGGCACTGACACTGATCGCTTCCCCTGGTGAGTGGGGTGCTGACGTTGTTGTTGGTAACAGCCAGCGCTTTGGTGTACCGCTGGGCTTTGGTGGCCCGCACGCAGGTTACATGGGCACACGCGATGCATTCAAACGCAGCATGCCTGGCCGTCTGGTTGGTGTGACGGTTGATGCACAAGGCAACAAGGCTTACCGCCTGGCCCTGCAAACACGCGAGCAACATATCCGCCGTGAAAAAGCTACCTCGAATATCTGTACTGCACAGGTTTTGCTGGCAGTGATAGCCTCCATGTATGCCGTTTATCACGGCCCTGCAGGCCTGCGCCAGATCGCCTTGCGCGTACACCGCCTGACAGGTGTTCTGGCTGGCGGCCTGAAACAGCAAGGTCTGGCTATCGCCAATACCACCTACTTTGACACTCTGACCGTCAATGTCACCAATGCGGCGGCATATCACCAGGCTGCCCAGGCTGCTGGCTACAACCTGCGCCAGATCAGCGCAACGCAAGTTGGCGTTTCTCTCGATGAGACAGTCACACGTGCTGATGTTGAAGCTCTGTGGGCGATTTTTGCCAAGGCTAGCGGTGTCTCAACAGTACCAGATTTTGCAGCGATAGAAGCTGGCGTCAATGATGCTTACCCAGCGGCGCTGACACGCGGCACGACTTATCTGACACACCCAACTTTCAACCGTTATCACGCAGAACATGAAATGCTGCGTTACCTGCGCAGCCTGGCTGACAAGGATCTGGCGCTGGACCGCACCATGATACCGCTGGGTTCATGCACGATGAAGCTCAACGCCACCAGCGAAATGATTCCTGTGACCTGGCCTGAATTCTCCAGCATCCACCCATTCGCGCCAAATGACCAGACCATCGGTTACCGCGAAATGATCGACCAACTCGAAGCCATGCTGTGCGCAGCAACAGGTTACGATGCCGTATCCCTGCAACCAAATGCTGGTTCACAAGGTGAATACGCAGGCTTGCTGGTGATCCAGGCTTACCACGCATCCCGTGGTGAAGCGCACCGCAATATCTGCCTGATCCCATCTTCTGCACACGGTACCAATCCGGCATCCGCCAGCATGGTAGGCATGGATGTGGTTGTGGTGGCTTGCGATGACAAGGGCAACGTTGATCTGGCTGACTTGCAAGCCAAGGCAGAAAAACACAGCGCCAACCTGGCAGCAGCGATGGTGACTTATCCATCCACGCATGGTGTGTTTGAAGAAGGCATACAGCAACTGTGCGAAATCGTGCATAGCCACGGTGGTCAGGTGTATGTCGATGGCGCGAACATGAATGCGCTGGTCGGCGTAGCAGCGCCAGGCAAGTTTGGTGGCGATGTCAGCCATCTGAACCTGCACAAGACTTTCTGTATCCCTCACGGTGGTGGCGGTCCAGGCGTAGGCCCGGTTGCAGTTGGTGCGCATCTGGCGAAGTTCCTGCCTAACCAGAAGTCCACTGGCTATGTACGTGGTGAAAATGGCATCTCTGCCGTCAGCGCAGCACCATTTGGCTCTGCCAGCATCTTGCCTATCTCATGGATGTACATCGCCATGATGGGTGCAGAAGGCTTGAAGGCAGCGACCGAGACAGCGATCCTGGCAGCGAACTACATCGCCAAACGCCTGGCTCCGCATTACCCTGTACTGTACAGCGGTCATGATGGCCTGGTTGCGCATGAGTGCATCCTGGATCTGCGTCCATTGACCGATGCGACTGGCATTTCCAATGAAGACGTGGCCAAACGCCTCATCGACTTTGGTTTCCACGCACCGACCATGAGTTTCCCTGTGCCTGGCACGCTGATGATAGAACCGACAGAAAGCGAATCCCAGGCTGAACTCGATCGCTTCATTGATGCCATGATCAGCATCCGTGAAGAAATCGCCAAGGTAGCCAGTGGTGAATTTGATGCCAAGGACAATCCGCTGAAACATGCACCACACACAGCAGAAGTATTGATCGCCAATGAGTGGCCACATGCTTACAGCCGTGAAGTGGCAGCTTACCCTGTAGCTTCCCTGCGCAAGAATAAATACTTTGCGCCGGTTGGCCGTGCAGACAATGTCTATGGTGACCGCAATCTGTTCTGCTCTTGCATACCAGTCAGCGATTACGAATAAGTATTGACTGCTTGGCTCAAAACGAAAACGGACATGCTTGCATGTCCGTTTTTTTATCTTTATTGCAGTTCAGTTTTGTGTATTTGGTTTGTAAACTACGAAGTGTGGTGAACCTTCAAAACTCTTATCTGCATCTGATAAATGCCTGTGTTCCCAATTGGAGTTTTTTCTTTCCATATCATCAGCTGCAGAAACAATAAAGCTTGCAATTTTGCGTAGTTCTTGTGCGGAGGCTACCAGAGTGATTTCTGCCATCTCATCAGAAATGATGTCTGCTGGTGCCAGTCCTGTATTTTTATAGCCATAAATTTTCAATGCGTATCCCAGTCAATTGCTGATATGTAGGTGGTCAACTATATCAGAATAATGCACGCTTCAATTTGGCATCAGTACAGGAATAGGCGCATGTGCGGTCACTCCCAGACGCAGCATTTTAGCGAATTGATCAGCCGCCAGTGGCCGGCTGAAAATATAGCCCTGGCCTTCCTCGCAATGCTGGGCTTTCAAGAATGACAGTTGTCCCTGTTTCTCTATGCCTTCTGCAATGACTTTTTGTTTCAGGCTGTTGCCCATGGCGATGACGGCACTGACGATGATGCCGTCGCCATCGGTTTTGCTGGCACCTATTTCATTGACAAAAGACTGGTCGATTTTCAGAACATCAATCGGGAATTGATTCAGGTAGCTCAGGCTGGAATAGCCGGTACCAAAATCGTCAACAGCCAGTTGTATGCCCATGTCTTTCAATTGCTGCAGTATGGCGATGCTGTTTTCCGCATCTCGCATCAAGACACTTTCGGTGATTTCCAGCTGCAGGCAACGGGGGGAAAGTCCGGTTTCCTGCAAGATGGCACGCACAGTTTCAACAAAGTCCTGGCGACGAAATTCGACAGCAGAAATATTGACGGCAATTTCCGAAATTTTCAATCCCGCATCCTGCCATTTCTTGGTCTGGATACAGGCTTCACGCAAGACCCAGCGACCTAGCGGAATGATGACGCCACAGTCTTCTGCAATGCCAATAAAACGTATAGGTGGCACCATGCCCCATTGTGGGTGTGACCAGCGCAACAAGGCTTCTGCACCGGTAATGGCACCGCTTTTGAGGTTGATCTTGGGTTGGTAATGCAGAGAGAATTCATTGCGTATCATTGCCAGCCGCAAATTGGCTTCTATGACTTGTCGCTCAACTGCACGCACATTCATTTCTGGCTTGAAGAACTGGAAGTTGTTACGTCCTTTTTCCTTGGCCTGGTACATGGCTGTGTCGGCATTTTTTATCAGGGTATCTGCATCTGTGCCGTCTGCCGGATAGGAACTGATGCCTATGCTGGTGGTGACGTACAGTTCGTGACCATTGATACTATGTGGTGTAGCCAGCGATTTCAATAATTTTTCGGCAGTGAAGGCGGCATTTTCGGCGGACTTGTCATCTGTCACCAATATCACGAATTCATCGCCACCCTGGCGGCTGACAGTGTCAGAACTGCGCACGCAGGCGCACAGGCGTTCAGTCACGGATTTCAATAACATGTCGCCCAGGGCATGGCCAAGAGAATCATTGATATGCTTGAAATTGTCCAGGTCCAGGAATAGCACGGCCAAATGAGTTTCGCGTCGTTTAGCAAGGCCGATGGCTTGTGCAATGCGATCATTCAAGAGCGCGCGATTGGGCAGATTGGTCAGAAAATCATGTTGCGCCAGATGTGCCATTTTCACAGCCATGGCCTGGGTAGCAGTGATGTCACGAAAGACCATGACAGCACCCGCTAGATTGCCATACGCATCATGGATAGGAGTAGTGGAGTCTTCAATGGCGACCTCGCTGCCATCACGTCTGAGCAATATGGTGCCAGGAGTCAGTGTCGTAGCTGTATCCTGTTGCAATACCTGGATGACAGGGTTGGCTTTAGGCTGCCGGTTTTCGCTTTGTATGAGTGGCATGACCGTGTCTATGGGCTGGCCTTGTGCCTCTTCGCGCTTCCACAAGGTGATATGTTCGGCGGCGACATTGAGATAATCGATATTGCCCGCCATATCTGTACCTATGACAGCGTCGCTAATGGAGTTGAGGGTGATTTCTGCCCGCGCTTTTTCCAAGAAGGCTGCGTCCTCGACCGCTTTGCGCTGGATGATATTGCGCAAGGACTGTGGCACCAGGTAACTGGAAAAATGCCCACGTGTCAGGAAGCCTTGAGCGCCCAGTTCTACAGCTTCTATCGCCAGCGCATGGTCAGTATCACAGATAGTGAGTATGGGGATTTTGGGAACGATCGCAAACAAATGCTGGAAGCTGCCTATGCCCTTGCTGTCTGGCAGGAAGCAGTCGAGCAAGATAATATCAATCGGCTTGGTTTTGTCTTGCAGATGTTCAATGGCAGCAGCCAAGGTATCTGCAAACACAGTTTCATAATAACCATCGCGGGCTTTGAGCAGTGCCTCCTGAAGTGCCAGAGCATCGGCAATAACAGGCGTGACAACGAGAATTCGCTTGACCATGGCTGGTTCCTTATAAGCATTTGCAGAGTGTAAACGGCCAAAAACAGTCGCAAGAAAGGCATGGATTTAAGGCGCTGGGATTGACACCTTTTCGCTGCAAATTCCTGCCCATGCAAACTATTTTTTGCCATGAAGCATTGTCAGAAGTTACCGCGGGTCGATTTTGTCGTCTGTGCGATGCCGCACGCAAGGCTTGGGCAAATGCGTGGAATATGAATTAAGAGAGGGATGCAGCAAAAACGGAGAGGAAGGTATCGATTTTATCGATACCTTTATACAAGCCTGAGGGAAATACAAGTCAAAAGCATTTGAGTCAAAGGTGACAGTCTTTCATTTTGCTTTATATATGCCAGCTTCCAGTATCACGTCATTATTGCGCAAAATATAAGTAGTCTTGTTTTCTACCTGTTTGGATACCGGATTGTTATAGCGATAATCGACCCAGCCTTTGCCCTTGCTTTTGGCCAGGGCAATGATGTCCTTGCGATAGTATTTGCCATCGGCATCGGGCAAGTCCAGCATGTTTTTGCCTACCAGTTTGGGGTTGATAGGATGAGCGATAACGACGCCATCCATGCCACGCAAGTACAGGTAGATAGAGCCATTGATAAATTCCGGATTCTTGTTATTAATTTCCTGCACCAGCGCATCTTTACCATTCTTTTGCATATAGGCCAGGCCCTTGTCGACCATGGCAATTGCATCAGCAGGATTATCTTCAGCCAATGCCAGCGATAACTGGCTTGTTAGCAGCATTGCAAGTAGAAATTTGACGAATTTCATTTTTGTCTCCCACTCAATAATTATTCTTTTTGATTCATATAAGTTGGTAATTACTGCCTGATTAAGACTAGTGGAGATAGGGGAAAAAGGCAAAGTGTTCATGTCATCAAGCAACAGCTTGCAAGACTGTCTTGCCATAGTGTAACGCGAAGTTTATGTGATATTGATGGGCACAATCTTTAACAATCGAGAGCGATATTCCAGCTGAAAAGAATTGCTCTGAGGAAAAATTGTGCAGTAAAATACGCACCTGTTTCCATATGGCAATCTCGTTCTTTTCTTTGTTTTCTGTCTATTTCTTCGTCATTCTCATCACTCCCATGAAAAAATCAATTCTCGCCGCTGCGCTATTCGTTTCTGCTATTTCTTCTGTTCCAGCATTTGCCAGTGAAATCGCTCCTTCCGTTGACAAGCAAACTTGCGAAAAAGCGGTTTACCCAAAATCAGCATTGATGAATGAAGAAACCGGTACCGTAGTTTTGTCGATACTGGTGGGCCCTGATGGTGCGGTAGTTGATTCCAAGGTAGAGAAATCCAGTGGCTCCAAGGCTTTGGATAAGGCAACACAAAAAATTTACTCTTCCTGCAAATTCAAACCAGGCGCCAAAGATGGCAAACCTCAGCAAGCCTGGACCAAGCTGGAATATGTCTGGAGCCTGTCCTGATGTAAACTTGCTGATCATTTGTATCAGCAAGGTGCTTAAAAAAAAGAGATGCTCAGGCATCTCTTTTTTTATGATCGAAGCAAGATAAATTTTTCTCAGTTATTTCTCAGTTATTTCTCAATGATCGCTGCAATTTTGATGTGTATTTACTAAAGAAAAATAAAAACTTGTCGTTAATCAATTGAACGTAATGCAAGAATTTATTTCCAGGATGTACACTTGATATGACGACTACTCTTTCTAGTCTGGGCGCGGCAGCAACGCAGCTCAATGTGGCTGCTGGTGCAAGCCAGGCCCTGGTGCTGGATAAATCAGCAGGCAGTGCCGCATTGCCTGTGGATGCTGCCAGTTCGCCAGCGGCAACACCTTCTTATCAACTGAACTTGCGTACAGCACGTACGGTGTTGGTGCCGCAGACATATGATCAAACTGGGTCTGTTCCTGCTCCGGCTACTCAATGGCTGGAAAACAAAAGCGATGATACTCTTAGCTATATGCTGGAGAAAAATGCCAGGTCGACTACAGTGGCCGGGCGTTTCAATGGTGTTGCCTCTGGCTTGATTGAGCGTTTTCAAACCACGCATGGTGAATTCAAGCAGGCAGTGATTGGCAGCTATCCTGCTCAGGCAAGTGCCAGCCAGAATGTGGCAGAACTGAGCCAGGCAAGGTTGAATAATTTGCGCGAGCATGCAGATCAAAGCCTGGGCTTGAGTGTCACGCTGGCATCTGGGCGCAGTGTAGAATTTTCTATCAAAAGTAATGTTGATGGCCTGAGTGTGGAAGCCAGTAGCAGTGCTGAACTGACTGAGTCCGAGAGCAGAGCTCTGGAAAAACTGGCGGCTGGCCTGGAGAAAACGGCCAATAGTTATTTTGCCGACCAGCGTATCAATCTCGATGCACTGGCCAGCTTCGACACCTTTGCCATCAGTTCGCTCAAGCTGGATATCAAAGTCGGTGAGCAGGAATTGAATTTTAATATCAATCAATCCCACCATCAGCTCAACATAAAATCGGCCAGTGGAGAGATAGACATTGACGTCAGCCATGACAATCCTGGCTTGCGCGGTAATGCTGCGCAAAGAAATAAGGCAATACAGCTATTTCTTGGGCAAATCGATAATGCAGGCAATCGTGGCAGTGCTGACAAAGAGCTGGTATCGCTCTACAAGGATGCATTCTCCATCATGCAAAAAATCAATACCGAAGAAGATGGTTCTGATTTAAGTACGCAGTTACCAGGCCGCGCACCAAGTTTTTGGGATGACGCTGCCCAGCCTTTGCTCACAGGGCTTGCTGATTTCAGCGCAAAAATCGGCGGTGTGGTGAGTACACCCAATCCGGCGCGTTTGCAGGAAAGTGATTATTTCAATTATCAAGTCAGTCAAAAGACGACACAGCAGGGCCATGCAGCCAATGGCAATATCAGCCAGATACTTGATTCCAGACTGAGTGCTGCCTTTCATCAGGAATTAAAATCAGATGTAAAGCCGGTGTTGACTGGAGACATGGGTTCGCAAAATTACCGCTATTCCAAGGTAGAAGACCATGCCAGCAGCAAGCTGGTTCTGGGCTTTGATAAAAACCAGTTGAATAGTGCAAGTCTGGAAAAGAGTAGCGATAGATTGCTAACCGTGTCCAGAGTTGAGTTTGGCAAGCTGGTCAGCACCCAAAACCATCCAGACACGCAAGACAGCAAGATCAACCTGCAAGTGAATACTGGCCCGCATGCTTCAGCAAGTGCGCAGGCCCAGCAGCGCCTGCGCATGGTTGATAGCTTGAGGAATCAAATATTCCTTGACTGAGGATTGAATGAGCGAGGATTTAGCGCAGACGAGGTGGCTGAGTCGCTTGTGCTGAGCTCGTTCTTGCCTGTGCGCGTGCCGGGTGAACCTGGGGTGCTGAATGTGCTGCTGTATGCACCTTGAAGATATTCACTACCTGCGCCAGACTGGCTGCCTGTTCATTCATGGCCTGGGCAGCAGCTGAAGCCTGCTCCACCAGGGCCGCATTTTGCTGCGTCATATTATCCATATCAACGATGGCATGATTGACTTGTTCTATGCCTGAGCTTTGCTCCTGGCTGGCGGAGGCAATCTCGGCGACGATATCGGTCACACGCCTGACGCTGGCAACCACCTCATCCATGGTAGAACCGGCGATGGCAACCAGCTTGCCACCTTCTTCCACTTTTTCTGCCGAGCTGTCTATCAGGGTCTTGATTTCTTTGGCAGCAGAAGCCGAGCGTTGTGCCAGGTTGCGCACTTCACTGGCAACCACGGCAAAACCACGTCCCTGTTCACCAGCACGCGCAGCCTCAACAGCTGCATTCAAGGCCAGGATATTGGTCTGGAAGGCAATGCCATCAATGACGCTGATGATATCGACGATTTTTTTCGATGACTCATTAATGGAACCCATGGTCGCCACCACTTTGCCGACGACGCTGCCGCCTTGAGTTGCCACTTCAGACGCCGAGATCGCCAGTTGATTGGCCTGTCTGGCATTGTCGGCATTTTGTTTGACGGTGGAAGTCAGTTCTTCCATCGTGGATGAGGTTTCTTCCAGCGCGCCTGCTTGCTGCTCGGTGCGGTTAGACAAATCCAGGTTGCCGGAAGCGATTTCGCCAGAAGCGGTGGCAATCGATTCTGAACCAGTACGCACTTCGCTGACGACCGATGCCAGCTTGTCGCGCATGCTCTTTATTGCAAACAGCAAGCTGGACTGATCATTATCCTTGACTTGTATGTCTGCAGTCAGGTCACCTTCGGCTATATGGCCGACTACCTCGGCCGCATAAGCGGGCTCTCCACCCAGTTGGCCGAGAATCGTGCGTGTCATGTGCCAGGCGAGGGCGCCGACCATTGCCATCATGAGGGATCCCAGGCCGAGCAGGATGCCAGCCTGATGCCAGAAGGCTTCGTTAATATCGTCCAGATATGTACCGGTGCCTACCAGCCATTCCCACGGAGTGAAGCGCATGACGGCATATATTTTCTCAACCTGGCCTTGTACGCCTGGCCGTGTGCCCAGGGCTTGCACTATCCCTATTTTATTTTTTTCCAGGGAGGCACGGTAACGGTCTCCAGATTCCTTCATATCCTTTTGCGGTACACCTATGCGGTCCGCCTTGGGGTGTACAAGCAATAAATCATCGTTATAGCCACGTACAAAGAAATACATTTCATCTTTATGGAAACTGGCAATCGCCAGCTTGGCCTGTTTTTGCGCATCTTCACGTGAGAGCTTGCCTGACTGTTCCAGTGCATAGGCTTTTGCTATGGCGGCATGGGCCATTTCCACCATATTGGAAATCTGCTCAGTGCGCTCCTTGGTCATGGTCTGGCGCAGGGAATATAAGGAAATGGCAGAAATTACGGAAATGCCAAACAGGGTGATGGCGCACAGCAAGATGATGCGGGTGCTGAGTTTCATGGTGTGGTCTCACTGGTTTGCTGCAGCATACCGCAATGCCGGGCGGATGCGAGAGAGAAGAACGGCTATCACCTCAGGCTAATCCGCCTACATTAGGGCAGGTCCGCATAGTTTATTAATTGACGATCGCGCAGCGCAGCCTGCAAGGTGCAGGACGCGAGCGTTATCTTGATTGTAAGTGAAGCTCAGATGCCTGAGAGGAAGAATTTGCAAACAAACGACAAATTAGGGCAAGGATCGTGTGCTGAGGAAGTGTAGATCGCAGGATAGTGCCAAGACTATCCTGTTTGATGGAGTCTGGTGCAGGTCTGCCTTATTTATACAGCGGCAGGTTCATGGTCACGGGTCGTATGTCCAGACGCAGATTGTGCACGGTATAGCTTTCAGCGCCAGAGGCATTGGAATAATAACCCAGGCTATCGGCTACTTTGCTGAAGTTGAATTCAAAGCCCAGTTCAGGCTGCGCATCCATGCCAAAAGCCAGGCCGATGGCACGTTCCTGTTTGCCATCAATCAAATGAAACATGAGGTCAGTGACTACGGTATTGGCCAGTATATCTGGATAAAAGCGCTGGTCGGTATTGTATGCCTGGGCAGGATGGAGTTTGTTCTGTAGCTTGTCTGCTGATGGTATCAGCGTCTTCGTATGCAAATTAAAGCGGTCACCCCGGTCCAGATAACTGATGCGGGCATTGCTGATATTAAAATTCTTTTGTGCGCCATCGGTCGAGGCCTGGCTCAGGTCAAACAGGATCGCACCTTTATAGCCTATGACTTCAACTTCACCCTGGCTACTGACCACCATGGCAGTATTTTCATCAACACCCAGACCCAGCTTGTAATTCTTTTTGAGCATGACAGGCAACATGCGGGCAAAGCGGCCACGGATGATCAGGTGCTGGTCTATGAATACATCAGGGCCGATGAAGCCCAGGCCAGCGGCAATCTCCTTGCCCTCAGTGACACCCAGTTTGAGGGTAGGCAGCACAGGCTTGGCATCGTAAAACATCGTGGTACTCATGATGGCAGCACCAGCACTGCTGCCGGCGATGACACCGCCGCGTTGATATAAGGCCCAGATTGCTTCCAGCATTGCCGTCTTGCCGCCATCTGGCTTGACCAGCGTCTGCACGATGCGGCCCTGGTCGCCACCGGTAAAAAACACGCCGCTGGCATCTTTGAGTTTGTCCAGCCAGACTGGATCGCTGACTATATCCTGGGGCTTGAATTGCGCATGCCTGACCGACAGGGGGATCATAAAAGCCTGGGCACCGTGCTGGTTCAGCGATTCGACCGCAAATCCCCCTGACTTTTCCGGGCTACCTGCTGCCGCCGGGATGACGGCAATCTTTGCGCCTTTGCCACCAGCCTGTTGTACGATGCGCTGCCAGACCACGGCATTATCGACCCGCAAAGCACCGCCTATGATGACGAGTGAACCTTTCGATTGTTGCGGTGACTTGTCTTCTGCACTTGCATTCATGGGTAATTGCCAGAGTAAGAGAACCAGACAACTGAGCAAGATACCTAAGCCCGAGCCTGTATTTTTCAGAGAAATTATCATTATTTTCATCCTGATTTTTTGATATTGTAAATGATTCAATTCGCCGCTATCGGCATGAATGTAAAAAAAGGGGACAAGCATCAAGTCTTGTCCCCGAACGCGCTGCTTTGGAAGTGATTATTGATACTACTTATTTAAACGAATAATTACCCGAGATATAAACGAAGCGGCCACGTGGGTCGGTATAGCTGGGGTCGTAACCAGCAATGAAGCTATATATCTGGTTGGAACGTGGTGGGTTGGTATCCAGCAGGTTTTTGATGCCTGCACGCAGGCTGAATGCCTTGCTGAACTTATAGCTGCCACTCAAATCCCACAAGACATAGGCAGGCACATCACGAGTGCTGCCATCAGCCAGGGTATTCTGGTCGTGATAACCCTGGTAGTAAGTCTGTTGTAATGTCGCGCCCCATGGGCCACGGTCAAAGTCAAATGTCAGGGTATGTCTCCAGCGTTGTACCACCTGGGTGTCGGTATAGATGCCTACGCCATTCACTTCCGGGCTGGCAGCCGTGTTACGAGTCTTGTAGTCGATGACATAGGTACCGTTCAGGCTGACATTGAATTTGCCCAGACTGTTTTCTGGCAGCTTCCAGTTGAGGTTGATATCGACGCCCGAGGTTTTCAGCGAACCTATATTTTTCACGCGGCCATCGACTGACAGGATAGGGCCGGGTATGCCTGGCAGGCTGGGATCAGCCGCGCCACGTATCGCATAGCCAGGATTGGATTTGGGGTCACTAAAGTAAGCACCTTCGTTGGCCAGCAGGGTGTCCGACTTTTCTATGCGCCAGTAGTCGAGAGAGGCAGTCAGGCTGCGGCTGGGTTCAACCACGATACCGGCAGAAAACTGCTTCGATGTCTCAGGCTTCAGATTGGCCGTGCCACCCTTGATCAGGTCTGGCTGTATGCCACAGTAATCCGGGTTCTTGGTATTGTCGATATTGCCGGTCTTGATACAACCGAGCGGGTCATTATAGATGCCGCTGGTCTGGCCAGTGCGTGCCGGTTCATTGATGTCTGCCAGACTTGGTGCGCGGAAGCCAGCACTGTAAGAACCACGTACCACGACTTCCTTGGCGGGTGTCCAGCGCAGGCCAAATTTTGGATTGGTGGTGCTGCCTACATCGTTATAGCTGTCATGGCGAACAGCAGCCTGGGCTTCGAGATTGCTGAGTATGGGTAAATTCAATTCGGCGAACAGGGCCTTGACGGTACGGCTGCCACCATAGGCTGATGCAGCGCCGTCACCGCGTATCTCACCAGCGGCCAGCAGGGCAGACGGGGTGAACTCCAGTTTCTCACGACGGTATTCTGCACCTATTGCCAGGCCTGCATTGCCGCCTGCCATCGCAAACAATTCGCGTGAGGCCTTGATGTCAAATGCATCGGTAGTCGCTCTGGATTGACGCGCAGCATCGCTGATCTTTGCGGCATTCAGCAGGCTTGTACCTTCAGTTCCAGATGGACCGAAAGGATTGATCTTGCCTGTCAAAAAGGCGCTGTCAAAAGCCGAGGTCCTGACGTAGCCATCGACATATTTATCATCAACCTTGCTGACGCTATGATTCAGGGCAGTATCATAATCCCATCCTGCGATTGTGCCTTTGGCACCAACTATCAGGCGTTGTGCAACTGCATTCACTTCATTGGTACGCGGGCCGGCAGCACTCAGACGCAGGCCTACGCGCAAAGGTGTTTTGTTGGTCGTGATCAGGTCATTTGGGTAGTAAATTCCAGTGACGGGATAATTCAGATTTGTCACCGTCAATGGGCTGATGCGGTAAGTCGTTTTGGTGTCGCTGTGCAGCACTTCTGCAAACAGGGTATTGTCAGCATCAATGGCAAACTGGGCTCGGCCTAGCAGTGACGCACGCTGGGATTCTGGGAAAATCTCGGTGTCATGCATGTAGTCATACAAACAGGCTTTGCTACCGACAAAGCTGTCAGCAGCAAACACCGTGGCAGGTGGGTTGCAAGTTGGTGCGCTGGGGTTCAGGCGTGAACCTGTGGCACCACCACTGGCCGTAGTACGACGTACATTGGCCGGGAAAGTATTGGAACTGCCCACATCAAGATTGATGTCAGGCTGATAGGCTGAACCTATCCATGAGCGCTGGGTAGAACGCAGGCCGCCAGTGTTCTGGAAATTGACCACGCCCATGAGGTTATATCTGTCCTGGCTCAGGCTGCCTATACCACCAGATAGGCTAACGATCTTTTTATCTGCCCCACCATGCTGGGTATTACCCACATAGGCAGATATTTCTGCCCCCTGATAATCAGGACGGGTAATGAAATTGATGACGCCACCAATCGCATCTGCACCATAGATGGCTGATGCACCATCTTTCAAGACTTCCACACGCTGTATGGCAGCAGATGGGATGGAATTCAAATCCACGCCAGACGAAGTGCCTGGTGAGGCGAAGTTGGCGAGGCGGCGGCCATTCAGCAAGATCAGGGTGGATGACACACCTATGCCACGCAGGTTGGCACCATTGAAACCGCGTTGCGTACCACCGTTATCACTGAAGCTGGCACCGTCAGTCAGGCCAGCAGTGCTGGCCGACACTTTGCTCAATAATTCTGCCGCCGTGGTAACGCCGGATTTTTCTATTGATTCGCGGTTGATGATTTGCACAGGCAAGGCAGTTTCTGCATCGATGCGCTTGATCGATGAGCCGGTAATTTCTACACGCTGCGGTTTGTTCGGATCATTCTCTGCTTGTGCCCATGCGCTTTGTGTATTCATGCCCAGCATCGCCATGACGCTCAATGCAGACCAGGTTGCGGCAGCCAATTTCTTGGGTGTGGGCTGACGTGCTTGTTTTTTTGTTGCCATTGCCTTCTTCTCCTCAGGTTTTAGAATCTGATCACGATCTTGCTGCGCGAGCGTGATCGGAGCTCATGCGCTGCTCAAAATGCTCATGTACTTAAGTACATTCCGCTTTTTGCACTGCTCTTCACTCCGCTGACGCTCGCTCGCGACAGATCGTGAACAGGTTCTTACAGAAATTTTAAAAAAGCATCCCCCTCAGGCACTCCGGGGAGTGACTGTGATTTGCTTGTTTGTTTATTTACTTCTTGGGTTTATTACTGTCCGGCTGTGTGTATTTGACGTTGTTGTCAGCACTATGCAGATAGGCTGATATGGCTTCGGTCAGGCGCATGGCCTTTTCCACGTTCTTTTTATTCGATACCATCATGCTGCTGACCAGGGCTTCGATGACAGCAATTGCGGCACTGGCACTGCTGGGCAAGACACCGTGAGTACTCGGTGCCAGCAGCAGATAATTACCCAGTTGTGCAATCGGTGAAGCAGGGGAGTCGGTAATCGTGACTATGCAGGCATCATGGTCACGTACAAACTGCGTGAGTTTGATGACATCCAGTGCATAGCGTGGGAATGAGATGACGATGAGTACATCCTTGTCAGTAATATTTGCGAGATGGCCAGCCGCCACTTCAGTGCCGCCGTAACCAACCACTTCCACCACGTGTGAGCAAAAGGGTTGCAAATGCAGGGCCAGCATGCCAGCCAGGTGGGCACTGAGGCCAAAGCCCATGACATACACAGTTTTAGCTTTGGCGATGTGGCTGACTACCTCGTTCAAATCTGGTTCAGACATGCCCTGGCTGGCAGCATCGATATTGGCAGCAGCAAACTGCATGCTGGTATGGGCTGGCGAGGGGGCATTCTTTTTGGCTTCTATGGTATTGCGCAGTTTTTCTACCGGTTGGAACACAGCCTGTACTACTTCTGCAATCTGATTACGCAAACCCGCGTAATTATTAAAGCCCATGTCACGCGCAAACCGGCTGATGGTAGCGGTAGATACATCACATTGCTCTGCCATGTCTTCTATTCCCAGTGCCGTGACCTTGACCTGGTTGCGCAAGAGGAAATTGGCAATCCGCTTATAGGAGACTGATCCTTCCTGCAAGACCAGCATCAGTGACTCACCCAATGTGGATTTGGCAAAGACCATTTCCGGTGAGGCGGATTCAACAGGAGTATTTAATTTTTTCATGTGCAGTGTTCAGCAAAACAATCAGTAAAAATTTCAGTAAAACTTTTTTCGATGAATGAACTGTAGCCCTGTTTAAAAATATTTTCAATAGTATTTGTCGTTTTATTTTCATAAATGTAGAATATGTAAAAAATCGTTCATCATGTTTTTGTGTTTACAGACAGGAATGCCTCCAATTTTGCAGTGTTGTATTTTTCTGCTTGTAAAAACGGCTATTGGAAAAGTGACGGGTAGGTGGGAGTAAAGTCTGTAATACGGAAATTAATACTGCCTGAGTCAGTTTTTTTGGGTCTTGCTATTACCAACAAAGAAAAGAGTTTTTATGCAAATACAAAGCCATGCCTTGCCAGATATAAGTAATGGGACTGTGCGTGAATTACAGAGTTTTCATTACGGTACTCCTGATCATGGACGCAAGGTGTATATACAGTCGTCCTTGCACGCGGATGAAATACCCGGCATGCTGGTAAATCACTATTTGCGCGAAATGCTGGAGCAGTATGAAAAAATTTCTGCGATCGCTGCTGAAATTGTTGTGGTACCAGTGGCTAACCCCATAGGGCTGGCACAGGATATACAGGGCACGGCTTTTGGCCGCTTTGACCTGGCGACGGGTATTAATTTCAACCGTGGCTATCGTCACCTGACGCCACATCTTGTTCCTCTCCTACAAGGCAAGCTGGGTGCTGATGAAAAAGAAAATGTAAAACTGGTACGCGAGCAGGCACTGGCCGTACTGCAAGCCTGGCAGCCAGAAACCGCAACAGAGCAGCAAAAGAAAATCCTGCAAACCCTGGCGGTGGATGCCGACATTGTGCTGGACCTGCATTGTGATAACCAGGCTGTCATGCATTTATATACGGGTACTCCGTTGTCGCACGATTGCATGCCCTTAGCTGCCTACCTGGGCGCGCAGGCGGTACTGGTGTCTGTATTGTCGGGTGATGATCCTTTTGATGAATCCTGTTCACGTCACTGGTGGGAGCTGGCGCAGCACTTTGGTCAGGCGACACCTGTTCCAAACGCCTGTCTGTCCATCACGGTGGAATTGCGTGGAGAAACTGAAGTCAGCCATGAGGCGGCGCAGGCAGATGCTTTGGCTATCATTAACTTCCTCAGACATGCAGGCTACCTGCGCGGAAAAGCACCAGTCTTACCTCAAGCCTTGTGCCAGCCTACACCGCTGGAAGGTGTAGAGCCTTTGCGTGCCCCACATGCTGGCATCCTGGTATTTACCAGAGAAACAGGTGAGCACGTTGAGGCAGGTGAGAGGGTGGCAGACATTGTTGACCCGATCAGCGCGAAGGTAACGCCAGTGCTGGCAACTGTATCCGGCATTTTATTCGCTCGTGTGGCCAGACGTTATGCCACGCACGGCATGCGCATTGCCAAAATCGCTGGCCCCGTTGCCTACCGTTCCGGTAATTTACTGTCCTTGTGACCAGGAGCGCATCATGCTGAAAAAACTCAGATTACCGAATACCTTTGTCCTGCTGTTTTCCTTGCTGGCACTGATCGCGCTGGCTACCTGGCTGGTGCCTGGCGGTAAATATGATACTCATGTGGTGAATGGCAAGACGTTGATAGATCCTGCCAGTTTTCACTATGTCACCAGTAATCCGCAAGGTGCTGTGGCCCTGATGATGGCACCCATCAAGGGTTTTGTTGAGGCTGCATTGATCATCGGTTTTGTACTCATTGTTGGTGGTGCTTTTGCGGTTTTGCAAAAGACAGAAGCGATTGATGCCATGATCAAATCCGTGGCTCGAGCGCATACCCATTCCAGTCTCGTCAGGGCTGGCATCATACCTGTGTTCGTGACCCTGTTTTCTCTTGGAGGAGCGACCTTTGGCATGGCAGAAGAGGCCATACCTTTCGTCATGATCTTTATCCCGCTGGCGCTGGCACTTGGCTATGACTCGGTAGTGGGTGTGTCTATTCCCTTCGTTGGTTCACAGGTAGGCTTTGCTGCGGCATTTTTAAATCCCTTCAATGTCGGTATTGCTCAAGGCATAGCTGGTGTACCACTATTTTCTGGCATAGGTTTCCGGCTAGTCGCATGGTTGCTGGCGACTGTGGTCACGATCGCTTTTCTCAGTTGGTATGCGGCACGCATCAAGAAAAATCCCTTGCTGAGCCCCACTTTTGCTATCGATGAAGAAAAACGCAAGAATCTCAAGATCGACGAATTCACCAGTTTTACCGGCATGACAGCGATTCACAAGGCTGTGTTAGTGATGTTCCTGCTGACACTCATTACCATGGTGGTGGGCGTAGTTAAATATAGCTGGTATATAGAAGAGATTGCTGCTTTGTTCCTGGTCATGGCCATCCTGGTGGGTATAGTTGGCAAGCTCAATGCCGACAGCTTTGTCGACGCCTTCATGCAGGGGGCGAAAGACCTGGTGACCACCGCACTGGTGATAGCCCTGGCACGTGGCACCATGATACTGGCACGGGACGCGAATATCATCGACACCATGTTGAATTTCCTTATGCCTTTTGTGCAGTCCTCACATCCCATCTTTGCAGCACACAAGATGTTTGTGACTCAGTCTGTCATCAACTTCTTCATCCATTCTGGCAGCGGGCAGGCGGCACTGACCATGCCCATCATGGCACCATTGGCTGACCTGGTGGGTGTGACCAGGCAGACTGCGATACTGGCATTTCAGTTTGGTGAATTCACGACGCCGATGATACCAACCTCAGGCATCACTGTTGGTGTGCTGGCGCTGGCACGCATACCCTGGGCAGTCTGGGCGAAGTGGATGATACCTTTGCAGTTACTATACTTTGTCCTGGCCCTGGGACTGCTGGCCTTGTCTTGTGTGATCAGTTGGTAGGTTTTACTTACTCTTCATCTGCCAGCAATTGCTCCAGCCGCTTTGGATAATTGTTGAGGAAGTCACGGGTCACTGCAAAGTGTTCCGTGTCTTCATAGCTGGTTTCCGTGATTTAACCAGCTTCCAGCAATCGTCAACAGCTTTAAGACTTAGCTGTTGACTGATTTATGCAGAGTGCCAGCGGGGGCTGTAGTTTGTATATTGAAGTGCTGCAAGGGCAGGTACTGGCTTTGATTGCGACCAGCTTTCTTGGCTTCATACAGGGCGGCATCGGCACACTTGAGCAGGGAATTGGCATCAACATCAGGATGCTTGTAGAAGTTGCTGAAACCTATACTGACGCTGATGCGCTGGCTGATACGGGAATTGATATGCGGGATATTCAAGTCCCAGACGGCCGTCCGCAATTTTTCTGCAAACAGCATGGCTGAGTCGGGTGCCATATTGGGCAGCATGAGGATAAACTCTTCGCCACCAAAACGCGCCAGTACATCGGTTGCCCTCAGCAATTGCTTACGCAGGGCAGCAGCGACCTGTATCAATGCCTTGTCACCAGCCACATGGCCATAGCTGTCATTGTATTCCTTGAAGTAGTCAATATCGACCATGAATACGGACAAGGGCACGTTGTGGCGCACGGCATGGCCCAGAGCCATTTTGTAGTGTTCATCAAAGAAGCGACGGTTATAAATGCCAGTCAGGCTGTCGGTCGTGGCTTCGCGCTTCAGGGCTTCTGAATGCGTGCGCAGGATTTTTTCACGTTTTATCGACGTGGTCGAATCACTGATCTGTATCAGGCAATGACGCTCGCCATATTCTGCTGTAATCGGCGTGATCGTGATGGACTGATCTATGCGGATTTTTTCGTTTTCCGGTTCATGCTCATTGCGCTGGAACAGCGGCAAGGGTGAGCGATGCAGGGCATTCGACAAGACCACGGGCAAGCCATAATTGAGGGTATTGGTGATGGCATTGAGGATGGCGCGACTGGGCAATTCTTCAAAAGCTTCAGAAATATGCTTGCCTACGACCTGGTTTGAAGGAATGCCGGTATGTCTTTCCACCCAGCCGTTCCACATGCGCACGGACTGTTGTGCATCAAGCACAATCAGACCCAGGCTGATGGAATTGAATATCTGTTCCATCGCGAACGGTGAGGGGGACATCAACTGCGCCATTAAACTGCTCCCAGAAAGCGCTCAAGCTGGATAATCAAATCTTTTAAAGATGTGGAGCTAAGCAAGAAAATCAAATGCCCTTCAGAATGTCTTCTCTCTATCGCCAGATCGATATGCAGCAATAAGACATAGGGCTGGTCAAGGTCATCGCTGACCCGGCGGAAAATTTCTTCTGTCGTTGCTACCGAGTAGTCTGGCAAGGAACAGTTCAGTGGTATGTTCAGCATATCCGCCATCGCCGACAGACAGGCATTGAGAATGATATTGCCCAGTTCGCACATGGCTTCCTGTTCAAACTCGGCCAGGTCTTCGAGGCTGATTTGCGAGCCCATCATGTCGCGTACTATTTCCAGCGCATGTTCTTCAGTGAACAGCAGGATGGCCTCGGCTTCAAACGAGCCGCTAAAGGTTTGATGTACTGCTCCAAAGCGTTCGCTTTGCAGACCCATGGACGAGACATCAATCTCTGAAGACTTGCGGATTTCGACAGAAGGGACCGACAAGCGAACTTCCTCACCGACAATATCACTGAGGCTGGCCGCAGCCCTGCCAGCACCGACATTGAAGACCTCGCTTAATGCATCGAGATGAAGTTCGGTCAGGGAGTTCATTTTCCGCTCGCGAAATAATTGAGGACGATAGTGATGGATTTCTCTGTCACTGGCTTGGCGACAAAGATGGTGCCTATGGACGTAGCCCGGTTTTGCATGGTGTCCTGCACATTCGCTGAAAAAATGGCGATACGTATATGTGGATTTGTTTGCAAAATCTGCTCTGCTGCGTCAGTACCCAGCATGCCGGGCATATTGATGTCCATAGTGCAAAAGTCGGGTTTATTCTCGACGACTGACTTGATGGCTTCTTCGCCACTGGCAGCTTCAAAAAATTCCCAGTCCGGGTGCACCGCTTTGACATGCGCACGAATAACCATGCGGGAAACTTTGCTGTCGTCAACAATAAGTATTTTTTTCATAATGTATTTTATGCAAGACTAATGCACCCAAGAATTGTGAGTGGTAGCGTAAATTCATTTTACCTTAGTGCGACACAAAATTCGCCCTCCAGATGATCAATTAATGTTTCAAATGATTACGACTTTTGTCTGAGGCGTCGCCACAAGGTGGTTCTGCTGATGCCCAGGTAGTCGGCAGCCGCTTCGCGATTGTGATTAAACTTTTCCATGACCAGTTCCAGCGATTCTGTTGGTCGCTGCGTATCTGAAAAAGTGAGTAAATCCTGGGCGGTATCCGGCTTGATATCCGGCTTGATATCCGGCTTGATATCCGGCGCCGTATTCAGTTCCGGCAACGTTCTGGTGACGAAGCCAGGCGTCAATGCCTGTAGGGGTTCGGCAGCCAGAAACAGGGCCAGGCGTTCCATGAGATTGCGTAATTCTCTTACATTTCCTGGCCAGGCGTAGGCTTGCAACAGCATGCTGCAACTGGCAATTTCTGCATGCAGGTTGGCGTGTGGTCTTACTCCCATGGCAGCTAAAGCATGCTTCAGGGACCACACTGCGAGTGGCAATAAGTCATCGACACGCTCCCGCAGTGCGGGCAGGTGCAGGCGCAATACTGCCAGACGGAAATACAGGTCTGCACGAAACTTTCCTTCTTTTACCCTGGCCTCAAGGTCGCAGTGAGTGGCACTGATGATGCGTACATCTACAGGTATGGGGCGCATGCTGCCCACCCGGTTGATCTCGCGCTCTTCCAAAACCCGCAAGAGCCGGGTTTGCAGGGGCAGGGGCATTTCCCCAATTTCGTCGAGGAATACAGTCCCTCTGTGGGCAATTTCAAACAAGCCTGCATGGCCGCCACGCTTCGAGCCGGTAAAGGCACCTTCTTCATAGCCAAACAATTCAGATTCCAGCAGGCTTTCGGCAATTGCGCCACAGTTCACTGCAACAAAGGGCTGGCGTGCCCGCGTGCTCTCTCTATGCAAGGCCTGGGCTGCCAGTTCCTTGCCTGTGCCGGTTTCACCTTGTAACAACACGGTTGCCGGGGAGCGGGCGAACAGGGCGATGGATTTGCGGGTTTCCTGCATGGCGGCAGAGTCACCGCGTAAATCGTTCAGGCCGTGCTTGGCACGTAGTGAGTCTGCCGCAGGATGATGCCGCCCGCGGGCAGATTCCAGCCGTGTCAGGCGGGCGATTTCCAGTGCATCATCAAAAGCCTGGCGTATCGATGTGGCGGAATACATGAAAATCCCAGTCAGCCCGGCTTCTTCAGCCAGGTCAGTAATCAGGCCTGCACCGACAATAACCTTGATGCCACCCGCCTTGAGTTCACTGATCTGGGCGCGGGCATCTTCTTCGGTGACATAGGTACGCTGCTCCAGCGGGAAGCCAAAAGTCGTCTTGAAATCCGCCAGTTCTGGCATGGTTTCCTGGTAATTGATGAGGCCGATGGCGGGCGACACCTTGCGCGCTCTTGCCAATGCCTGCATGACATCAAAGCCACTGGCCTTGGCGATGACGACAGGGACGGGCAGGCGGTTCTTGAGATAAGCACCGTTAGAGCCCGCTGCGATGACGGCATCACACCTCTCGGTTTGCAGACGCTCTTTCAGGTATTGGGCCGCTTCTTCAAAACCCATGTGTATGGGTTCTATGTCGGCACTGACATCATACTCAACCATGATGTCGCGGAACATATCGAACAGGCGCGAGATGGAGACTGTCCAGATGACAGGTTTGTCGTGGCTGTCGCGTAGTGCAGGAGGTTGTTTCATGTTTGTTTCAAATGCGTTTCAATTGATGTTTCAAGTTTCAATATGAAACATCATTATGAAACAAATCTTCAGCCTTGCACAGGCCTTAATATGCGGGTATTGCGAATAAGTATTTGATTTATATGCATATCAGCCTGAAACAGCAGTCTGGCCGGGCTGCTGGCACGCTGATTGCAATACGCATCCCAGAATCTGTTTATTAACCTGAAAGCATACACATGAGTACATACTCCGCAGGTGCCGCCTTCCGCAAGGCGATGCAGGAAGAATCCCCGTTGCAAGTCGTCGGTGCAATTAACGCTAATCATGCCTTGCTGGCAAAACGTGCCGGTTTCAAGGCCATCTATCTGTCTGGTGGCGGTGTTGCTGCCGGTTCCCTGGGCTTGCCTGACCTGGGCATTTCCAACCTTGACGATGTCCTGACTGACGTGCGCCGCATCACCGATGTCTGCGATCTGCCTTTGCTGGTCGATGTGGATACCGGCTTTGGTTCCTCTGCTTTCAATGTCGCACGTACGGTCAAATCCATGATCAAGTTTGGCGCGGCGGCGATCCATATCGAAGACCAGGTAGGTGCCAAGCGTTGCGGCCATCGCCCTGGCAAAGAGATCGTCAGCAAGCAGGAAATGGTAGACCGCGTGAAAGCAGCAGTTGATGCCCGTACTGACGATAACTTCGTCATCATGGCACGTACCGATGCACTGGCAGTTGAAGGCCTGGAAGCAGCGATAGACCGCGCCCTGGCATGCGTAGAAGCGGGCGCCGACATGATCTTCCCGGAAGCGATCACTGAACTGGCGATGTACAAGCAATTCGCCAATGCTGTCAAAGTACCTATCCTGGCGAATATCACTGAATTTGGTGCTACTCCCTTATATTCCGTCGAAGAACTGGCCGCAGTAGATGTGGGCCTGGTCTTGTATCCATTGTCCGCTTTCCGTGCCATGAACAAGGCCGCAGAAAACGTCTATGGTGCGATACGCCGCGACGGCACGCAAAAAAATGTCGTCGATACCATGCAAACCCGTATGGAATTGTATGAGCGCATCAATTACCACGACTTTGAGCAAAAGCTCGATGCCCTGTTTGCGCAGCAAAAATCTAAATAATATCGATACGGGCTGTCCCGTTCTTGTGCTGCATCAAGCAAGAGGGGGAAATAGCCCAGAATATGACCTCTGGAGAAATAATCATGACTGAAGCAGTTCCTTTCAAACCCAAGAAATCCGTCGCCCTGTCTGGCGTTACTGCTGGTAATACAGCCCTGTGTACTGTAGGCAAAACCGGTAATGATCTGCATTATCGCGGCTACGATATTCTGGACGTGGCTGATGCCTGCGAGTTTGAAGAAATTGCCCATTTGCTGGTGCACGGCAAATTGCCTACCGTCGCAGAATTGCGCGGCTACAAAGCCAAACTGAAGGCCCTGCGCGGTTTGCCGGCCAATGTCAAGGCAGCACTGGAATGGCTGCCTGCGTCATCCCACCCTATGGATGTCATGCGCACCGGCGTTTCTGCACTGGGTTGCGTATTGCCAGAAAAAGACGACCACAACCACCCTGGTGCACGCGATATCGCAGACCGCCTGATGGCTTCGCTGGGTTCCATGCTGCTGTACTGGTACCACTATAGCCATAACGGCAAACGCATAGAAACTGAAACGGATGATGAATCCATAGGTGGTCATTTCCTGCATTTGCTGCATGGTGAAAAACCAAGCGCATCCTGGGAAAAAGCCATGCATACATCACTGATCCTGTATGCAGAACATGAGTTCAATGCCTCCACTTTTACTGGCCGCGTCATCGCTGGCACGGGTTCTGACATGTATTCCGCCATCACCGGTGCGATTGGTGCCTTGCGTGGTCCTAAACATGGTGGCGCGAATGAAGTCGCGTTTGAAATCCAGAAGCGTTACGACAATCCAGATGAAGCAGAAGCAGATATCAAGAAGCGCGTAGAAAACAAGGAAGTCGTCATCGGTTTTGGCCATCCTGTTTATACCATCTCTGATCCACGCAACAAGGTAATCAAGGAAGTGGCGCGCAACTTGTCCAAAGAAGCGGGCGCAATGAAGATGTTTGATATTGCCGAGCGCCTGGAAACAGTGATGTGGGATATCAAAAAGATGTTCCCCAACCTGGACTGGTTCTCTGCCGTGTCTTATCACATGATGGGTGTGCCAACGGCCATGTTTACTCCTTTGTTCGTGATTGCGCGTACCTCAGGCTGGGCTGCACACATCATAGAACAGCGTATCGATAACAAGATCATTCGTCCTAGTGCCAATTATGTCGGTCCTGAAGATCTGAAGTTTGTTCCCTTGAATAAGCGTAAATAAGCAAGGCAGAGGTGGCATATGAAAGTGCAGGCAGACCTGTCCAGACTCAGCACCAGACGCGCTGTGCGGCAAGATCTGCCGCGCCTGCTGGAACTCATTGCCGATGATGACCTTGGCAAGAACCGTGAAGGCGTGGGCTCGGAAGACGCATGTTATGTCGAAGCCTTTGAGCGCATAACAGCCGATGACAATCAGTTTCTCATGGTGGCGGAACTGGATGGTCGCATCATCGCCATGCAGCAGGTCACTTTCATCCCTGGTCTGAGCAGGAAAGGTTCTACCCGCGCCATGATAGAAAGTGTGCGGGTCGATGGCTATCTGCGCGGGCAGGGCATAGGCCACTGGTTCATAGAGCAGGCCATAGCCCTGGCACGTGAGCGCGGTTGCCAACTGGTGCAACTGACCAGCGACAAGAAACGCATACAGGCGCACAGGTTCTATGGAAGCATGGGCTTCACAGCATCACATGAAGGATTCAAATTGCAACTCTGAGTTGCAGTCTGATCTCTTCTGAACACTGAATACTAATATTGAAAATAGCGAGCCATGAATACTCAATTCCGCAAGCCACTACCTGGCACTACTTTGGATTACTTCGATACACGTGCAGCAGTAGATGCCATCGTGACAGGCGCGTATGACAAGCTGCCATACACCTCACGCGTACTGGCAGAAAACCTGGTACGCCGTTGCGACCCGGCTACGCTGACTGATTCTCTGCGCCAGTTCATAGAACGCAAACGCGATCTTGATTTTCCGTGGTTCCCGGCCCGCGTGGTCTGTCATGATATTTTGGGCCAGACTGCGCTGGTTGATCTGGCTGGCCTGCGCGATGCGATTGCCCTGCAAGGTGGTGACCCGGCATTGGTCAACCCTGTCGTACCTACCCAACTGGTGGTCGATCATTCGCTGGCGGTTGAATGCGGTGGTTTTGATCCCGACGCTTTCGACAAAAACCGTGCGATTGAAGACAGGCGCAATGAAGACAGGTTTGATTTTATCAACTGGACCAAGAAGGCATTCAAGAATGTCGACGTGATCCCGCCTGGTAATGGCATTTTGCATCAGATCAATCTGGAACGCATGTCGCCTGTCGTGCAAGTGACTGATGGTGTAGCTTATCCAGACACCCTGGTCGGTACAGACAGCCATACACCCATGGTGGATGCGCTTGGTGTGATCGCGATTGGTGTCGGTGGCCTGGAAGCGGAAAGCGTCATGCTCGGCCGTGCATCCTGGATGCGTTTGCCAGACATCATCGGTGTTGAACTGACAGGCAAACCGCAGGAAGGCATTACCGCAACAGACACGGTGCTGGCATTGACAGAATTCTTGCGCAATCAAAAAGTGGTGTCATCTTATCTGGAATTTTATGGCGAAGGTGCATCCCATCTGACCCTGGGTGACCGCGCCACCATTTCCAACATGGCACCAGAATTTGGTTCCACTGCCGCCATGTTCTACATTGATGAGCAAACCATCAAATACCTGAAGCTCACAGGCCGTGATGATGAACTCGTCAAACTGGTAGAAACCTATGCCAAGGAAACTGGCCTGTGGGCAGATACCCTGAAGAATGCAGAATACGAACGCGTACTGAAGTTTGATCTGTCTTCTGTCGTGCGCAATATCGCTGGCCCATCCAACCCGCACAAACGTGTGCCAACATCAGAACTGGCGGCGCGTGGCATCAGCGGCACGGTAGAAAATGAGCCTGGCCTGATGCCAGACGGCGCAGTCATCATTGCTGCGATTACCAGCTGCACCAATACTAATAACCCACGCAATATGGTGGCTGCCGGTTTGCTGGCGCGCAATGCCAACAAACTGGGTCTGACTCGCAAGCCCTGGGTCAAGAGTTCACTGGCTCCTGGTTCCAAGGCTGTGACCTTGTATCTTGAAGAAGCCAATCTCATGCCAGAACTGGAGCAACTGGGCTTTGGTGTGGTCGCTTATGCCTGCACATCCTGCAATGGCATGTCGGGCGCGCTTGATCCTGTCATCCAGAAAGAAATTATAGACCGTGATTTGTATGCGACGGCTGTGTTGTCCGGTAACCGCAATTTTGATGGCCGTATCCATCCGTATGCGCAACAGGCTTTCCTGGCTTCGCCACCGCTGGTAGTGGCTTATGCGATTGCTGGCACCATCCGTTTTGATATCGAGAAAGATGTGCTGGGTCTGGATGCAGCAGGCAAGCCGGTGACTTTGAAAGACATCTGGCCTACGGATGAAGAGATTGACGCCGTGGTTGCTGCAAGCGTCAAGCCTGAGCAATTCCGTAAAGTGTACATCCCCATGTTTGCCAAACAGGCAGACGACGGCGAAAAAGTCAGCCCCCTGTATGACTGGCGTCCACAGACGACCTACATCCGCCGCCCACCATATTGGGAAGGCGCACTGGCAGGGGCGCGCAGCATGAAGGGCATGCGTGCGCTGGCGGTCTTGGGTGACAACATCACGACGGACCATCTGTCACCATCGAATGCCATCATGCTCGATAGTGCTGCTGGCGAATACCTGGCCAAGATGGGTTTGCCGGAAGAAGATTTCAATTCTTATGCGACGCACCGTGGCGATCATCTGACAGCGCAACGTGCCACCTTTGCCAACCCGACCTTGAAGAATGAAATGGTCATCGTTGATGGCAAGGTCAAGGCAGGTTCCCTGGCCCGTATAGAACCAGAAGGTAAGATCATCCGCATGTGGGAAGCCATAGAAACCTATATGGAACGCAAACAGCCGCTCATCGTGATTGCCGGGGCCGATTATGGTCAGGGTTCTTCGCGTGACTGGGCAGCCAAGGGTGTGCGCCTGGCGGGTGTAGAAGTGATTGTTGCTGAAGGTTTTGAGCGCATACACCGCACCAACCTGGTCGGCATGGGCGTCTTGCCGCTGGAATTCTTGCCAGGCGTGAACCGCCTGACGCTGAACATCGACGGCACAGAAACCTTTGACGTTATAGGTGATCGCATGCCTCGCGCAACCCTGACCCTGATTATCAACCGCAAGAATGGTGAATCTGTAGCAGTGCCTGTGCTGTGCCGCCTCGATACGGCAGAAGAAGTGTCGATTTACGAAGCTGGTGGTGTCTTGCAGCGTTTTGCTCAGGACTTCCTGGAATCTGTCAAAGCTGCATAAGTTCTACTGATACTGTTTGCAGGCACTACTCTTGATGGAGTAGTGCTGCCTCTGAGTCAAATTTAAAAGAGTAAATACATGGCACATCTTCCACAGATCAAAGTTCCGGCAACCTACATGCGTGGCGGCACCAGCAAGGGCGTGTTTTTCCGCCTGCAGGATTTGCCTGAGGCTGCGCAACAGCCAGGTGCAGCACGCGATGCCTTGTTGCTGCGCGTGATAGGCAGCCCCGACCCTTATGGCAAACAGATTGACGGCATGGGCGGTGCCACATCCAGCACCAGCAAGACCGTCATCCTCTCAAAAAGCAGCAAGCCTGACCATGATGTCGATTACCTGTTTGGTCAGGTGGCGATAGACAAGGCCTTTGTAGACTGGAGCGGCAATTGCGGTAACCTGTCTGCGGCAGTCGGTGCTTTCGCCATCAGTGCTGGCCTGGTCGATGCTGAGCGTACTCCGCAAAACGGTATCGCCACCATACGCATATGGCAGGCAAATATCAGCAAGACCATCATTGCTCATGTGCCTATGACTGATGGGGCAGTGCAGGAAACCGGCGATTTTGAACTCGATGGTGTGACCTTTCCAGCAGCGGAAGTGCAGCTTGAATTCATGGACCCTGCCGCCGATGAAGAGGGCGCAGGTGGCTCCATGTTCCCGACCGGTAATCTGGTCGATGATCTTGACGTGCCAGGGTTGGGAACGCTCAAGGCGACCATGATCAATGCCGGTATTCCCACCATCTTTATCAATGCAGAAGCGATAGGCTATACCGGTACTGAATTGCAGGATGCCATTAATGGTGATGCCAAAGCACTCGACATGTTTGAAACCATACGCGCACATGGCGCATTGCGCATGGGGCTGATCAAGGATCTCTCTGAAGCCGCACAGCGCCAGCACACCCCCAAGGTGGCCTTCGTTGCCAGGGCTGCTGACTACACGTCGTCCAGTGGCAAGCAAGTCCAGGTGGCTGATATCGATTTGCTGGTACGTGCCCTGTCCATGGGCAAGCTGCACCACGCGATGATGGGTACGGCAGCGGTGGCCATAGGTACTGCTGCTGCGATACCAGGCACACTGGTGAATCTGGCGGCTGGCGGTGGTGCTCGTACTGCGGTGCGTTTTGGCCATCCATCCGGCACTTTGCGGGTAGGGGCAGAGGCGACACAGGTCAATGGCGAATGGAGTGTTACCAAGGCCATCATGAGTCGCAGTGCGCGTGTGCTGATGGAAGGTTGGGTACGCGTACCCTCAAACTGACAAAATTTTGGATTTGAAACGAAGTAGTTTTATGCACGTGAAAGTGCAGGCCTAGCCACGTGCCAGCGCCACTGTCCAACAATAATAATTAATGCTCAGGGCCGACGCGAATGTTAAGAACATTTTGTGATATCGAAGGAGACAGCATGACTTACGCAGCGTTTTATCAGGAATCTATACAAGACCCGCAAGGGTTCTGGGCCAAAGAAGCGCAGTTGATAGACTGGCACAAGCCTTATGATCAGGTGCTCGACCATAGCAAGCCGCCCTTTGCCAAATGGTATGTCGGTGGTGAAACCAATCTCTGCTATAACGCAGTTGATCGCTGGCTGGCTAGCCAGGCAGACCAGCCTGCACTGATCGCCATTTCTACTGAAACCAATACCGAAAAAACTTATAGCTTTGCCGAGCTGCATGCAGAAGTGCAGCGCATGGCTGCCATCATGCTGGGTCTGGGTGTCAAGCAGGGCGACAGGGTCTTGATCTATATGCCCATGATCGCTGAAGCAGCTTTTGCCATGCTGGCCTGCGCGCGCATAGGTGCAGTGCATTCGGTGGTATTTGGTGGCTTTGCTTCCAAAAGCCTGGCCACACGTATTGATGATGCCAAGCCTGTGCTGGTTATATCTGCGGATGCTGGCATGCGTGGTGGCAAGGCTGTTCCTTATAAACCTTTATTGGATGAAGCCATCACCCTGGCTGAATACAAGCCTGCGCATGTTCTGCTGGTAGACCGTGGTCTCGACACCATGCAAATCGAGGCCGGACGTGACGTAGACTATGCAGCTGCAAGAGCGCAGCACATGTATGCTCAGGTACCTGTGACCTGGCTGGAATCAAATGCCATGTCCTATGTCTTGTACACATCAGGTACAACCGGCAAGCCCAAGGGTGTGCAGCGTGATGTTGGTGGCTATGCAGTGGCACTGGCGTCGTCGATGAAGCATATATTTTGTGGCAAGCCGGGTGAAACTTATTTTGCGACTTCAGACATAGGCTGGGTGGTCGGCCACTCGTATATCGTCTATGGCCCGCTGATCGCTGGCATGGCGACCATCATGTATGAAGGCACGCCCATACGTCCTGACGCAGGCATCTGGTGGAGCATCGTTGAGAAATACAAGGTCACGCGCATGTTCTCGGCACCGACAGCGGTGCGCGTCTTGAAAAAGCATCCGTCCGAGCTGATGCGCAAATATGATTTGTCTTCGCTCAAAGCCCTGTACCTGGCAGGAGAACCGCTTGATGAAACAACGTCAAGCTGGATAGCCAATGAGCTGGGTGTCTCCATCATCGATAATTACTGGCAGACAGAAACCGGCTGGCCGATTTTGACCGTGGCGCATGGCGTAGAGCAGACTTCTACCCGTCTCGGCAGCCCAGGCATTGCCATGTATGGCTACGACGTACGCATCATCGATGAAAACACGGGTGCAGAATGTGCAGCAAATGAAAAAGGCGTGGTTGCCATCAAGGGACCATTGCCGCCAGGTTGTATGCAAACCGTGTATGGTGATGACCAGCGCTTCGTTAATACTTACTGGTCCAATTTCTCGCATGAGCAATTGTATTCCACCTTCGACTGGGGTATCAGGGATGCTGATGGCTATTACTTCATCCTCGGTCGCACCGATGATGTCATCAATGTCGCCGGACATCGTCTGGGGACACGCGAGATAGAGGAAAGCATTTCCAGCCATCCGCAAATTTCTGAAGTGGCGGTGGTGGGTGTCGAAGACAAGCTCAAGGGCCAGGTGGCAGTTGCGTTTGCGATACTCAAAAAACCTGAACTGGCTGAAACGCCGGAGCAGAAGCGGGCACTGGAGGCTGAGGTGATGAGCGTAGTTGACAAGCAGCTTGGCGCAGTTGCCAGGCCATCACGCGTACATTTCGTCAGTATTCTGCCAAAGACCCGTTCGGGCAAGTTGCTACGCCGTTCGATACAGGCGATATGCGAGGGACGCGAAGCAGGGGATTTGACGACGATCGAAGATCCATCGTCCTTGCAGCAAATTCAGGCGGCATTAAAGGTTTGAGTTTATCAAGCGGCATTGGTCACATAAATTAGTGACATAAACTATGTGACATAAAAAGCAAAGGGAGCAAATGCTCCCTTTGCTTTTTTTGCATAATCGAGTTCAGATTTGCAGGGCTGCTGCCAGGGTTTTTACTTCTTCTTCCGACTCTTCCAGTATGCTATTGAGCGTGCCGTCGCCGACCACAAAATCTATTTCAGAAGTACATTGTTCTGATTCTTCTGCATAGGAATGGATATCCATAGGGGAATGGGTAGTTGCCAGTTCATTCGCCAGCAGCAGCGTATCGCCCAGGGTTTCTGGTGGCATGGCGCGCAAGCCAAACCAGAGGGCTTCAACCGCTTCTACCACTTGCTGAGGCAGCATCAGGCTCTTGATTACGGCCGCACCAATTTGTGACTCGGATGATTCGCGATCTATGATGGTATCGAGGAAGGATGGCAGGTCGTCGACGTTGGAGTCAGGCGCTGGCTCATCACGTTCCAGCAGGGACGGAAACTCATCAACACGCGACAGTAGATAGAAATTACCAACTTCATGGACTATGCCGGCAAACATGGCCGTGTCAGGGTCCAGCTTGGTAATACGCCTGGCGATGACGCGGGACAATGCTGCCACCTGTGCTGTATGCTCCCACAGCTTGTTCGTCATGGCCTGCAATTGCTTGTTCTTGCTGGTGCCAGCCAGTTGCCTGACCACCAGCGAGGCAACCACGGCACGCAGGGTGCGAAACCCCAGTCTGCTGATGGCTGCCTTGACATTGGTAACATCATTGCCACGGTTGTAGGCTGCTGAATTGGCAATGGCCACCATGCGGGCTGCGAGAAAAGGCTCATTCAGGACCAGTTTGGTTGCAGTGTCGATACTGCACTCAGGGTCATCCAGGGTTTGTTGTATCTTGAGGGAAGCCGCAACATTCGTAGGGAAAACCAGTTCTCCCCGTTTGGCTTGTTCAGCTATGCTGTTGAGCGCATCGATTTTATTCATCGCTATGTCTTTTGCACAAGTTAAACAAACATATAGTGCAGGTGCTTGCTGCACCCGGCCAGTAGGCATTTGACTTATTTATTTAATAAGTCAAATGCCAGGTTCCATCGTTGTTTATGTTTGCAGAATAAGTTCTATATTTCATTCTGCTTCAGATAGTGTTGCAGGTCAATCAAGCGATAGAAAATAATCCCAAACTTGCTCAATTTGTCTTTTGGCTGTCTATCCACTTGTTCACTTTGGCTTCCAGCAAGGCCAGCGGCAAGGTGCCATCGCTGAGTATCACGTCATGGAATTGACGCAGATCAAAGCGTTTGCCGAGGGCATTGCTGGCTTTTTGTCTGAGTTCAACGATTTTCAGTGAACCTATCTTGTAGCCCAGCGCCTGCCCTGGCCAGGCCATGTAGCGTTCGGTTGCCTGACGTGACATGGCTTCGGTATAGCCCAGAGTAGCTTGTTGATACTGTATCGCTTGCTCCCGCGTCCAGCCCTTGGCATGCAAGCCGGTATCGATGACCAGACGGGTGGCGCGCAAGAGTTCATCCGTCAAATGACCGAGGTAAGCGCTGGGATCATTTTCAAACAAGCCCATCTCTTTACCCAAGGTTTCTGCATACAGAGCCCAGCCTTCCGTATAGGCGTTATTGCCACCAAATTTACGGAATTTAGGGATATCGAGTTCTTGTGAAGTTGCCAAATGGAAATGATGGCCGGGCTGGCCTTCATGCAGGTACAGGGTTTTCATGCCTACCGTGCTGTAGTCTTCAGGCTTATTGATGACAGCCCAGAATACACCGGGGCGTGAACCATCAAATGCCGGCTGGGTATAATGGTCGGACGCGGTCTGGCGGCTGATTTCTGGCTCTGCACGAATATCCAGTGCAGCCTTGGGCATCTTGTTGAACAGCTCGGGCAACTTGGCTTTGACCAATTTTTCTATCTGGCGGTAGCCATCCAGCACCTCGGCCTCGGTCTTGTAAGGGCGATACTGGTTTTGTGTATCTATCCAGGCAGGCAGACCAGCAGGGTCGCCGCTGTAGCCCAGTTTTGGGCCGAGGGCGACAAACTCACTTTGTATGCGTGCAACTTCTTTCAGGCCCAGGGCATGTATGGTTTCCGGGTCCAGATTGGTGGTGGTCTGGTCGCGTACCAGGGCGCGATACCAGTTGTCACCGCCTGGCAGGGCGCTGAAGCCACTGCTGCTGCGGCTGGCAGCCAGATAATCCCGGGACAGGAATTGATTGAATTGACGCAAGGCGGGCAAGACTTTTGCTGTCAGCACCTGTTTATACTCTTTGCTCAGGCGTTGTTTATCTGCCTCACTGAAACCCTCAGGGAAATTCTTGACGGGTGCGAAATAGGCGTGATCTTCCACTTTATCTGTCACCAGTTGCGCAAACTGGGGCATGGCAGAGGTGACCAGGGCTTTGGGCAGGACGATGCCGCGCTTCATGCCTTCACGCATATTGCTGGTGGCCAGGTTTAACCAGGCAGGCAATTGCGCCAGGCGACGCAGGAAGACATCGTATTGTTTGACTGTCTTCAAAGGCTGGGCGCTTTGTCCAGAGGCAAAATGGGCCAGGGTGACTGGTACGCTGTCCATTTGATTGATCGGCAACAGGTGGCCGTCAAGTTTTGCCATTTCCAGACTGGCCTTGAGTTCAAAGTCCAGGCAGTCATAAGTGACGGCATCGCTCGCTGATAATTGCTCACGGTTGATGCGGGCTAGTTTGCTGGCAGTGTCCTTCAATATGACGATCAACCTGGCCCTGACAGGTGTTGACAATGTCATAGGCAGCTTGTCGTCATAACGGGTGTCACCATTATAAGTAGCACCTATGGGGTCAAAGGCGGTTTGCTTTTCATAATACTCGTCAGCCAGTTTATTGAGCTGCTGCCCGGTTTGCGCAACTGCTGCAGGCTTATTTGTCGCCGGAACAGTGTCATTCGCTGCCATGACACTGGCACAACTGATTAAACCGGCAGAAATAAGGACACTGGATAACAGGCGCAACTTGAGCATAAGAGTTTCCCAAAAAGATGGTTGAAATAAAATAGTTTGCAAGCATACCACTGTGCGTGCACAAGTTTGTATGACCTGATGCCAGGCCTGCCAGTTCCCGTGTTTTATCAAGCGTAAAAAAATCTGGCATTGCAGCTCTTTTCTC
Organism: Undibacterium pigrum; assembly: GCF_003201815.1. Lineage (GTDB taxonomy): Bacteria > Pseudomonadota > Gammaproteobacteria > Burkholderiales > Burkholderiaceae_D > Undibacterium > Undibacterium pigrum. The sequence continues at coordinate 1,519,250 of NZ_QJKB01000001.1, read as the reverse complement.
ATAAAGCTTTTTATTCTTTTACCGTTACCTGTGTAGATCACGCATATTCCATTTGAATGTCTGAGACTTTTGAAATGCGTGCGGATGGAACAGGTAGCTGGCATATAAGCCATGCGTGGTCGCGCCTTATGATAAAGGCTGCGAGGGAGTTTTTCGCCCGATCACATCGCATGTTTTTTTTGCCAGCATGGGTTCCAGGTTTTTGTTGGTTTAATGGCCCAGGCTGGAGCGCATCATGAAAATTGCATCATCGGATATATCTCTCTCATCGCAACATGCAGCGACAGCGACGCTGGAAACGCAGGAGAGACTGCGCGCCTGGGTAGGTAATAAGCGTCCTGATTTTGAAGGCAGGAACGCCAGCCTGCCTGCCAACCTGAGAAATTCTTCAGCAAATGTGCAAATCTCCGATGCTGGCTGGGCAGCACAGGCTGCACCCGCAGGCAGTTCTGCCACATCCTCAGCTGACTCAGTCCAGCAAGCCAGTGATGAGGCAGAAAATGATCCACGCATACGTTTGATCAGATACATCGTTGAATTGATGACAGGTAAAAAAATCAATCTCCTGAGCAGTGCAGATATACAGCAGGCTGAGGCTACTCCGACGCCTGCAGCCCAGGCTAATCCTGATGCAGCGACAACACCTGCGCCAGGGCCAAGGCCGAAGCCAGCAGGGTGGGGTGTAGAAATCGACACGCACCAATCCTATACCGAAACAGAGCAAACTTCTTTTCATGCCAATGGCAAGATAGTGACCGCGGATAACAGGGAAATCAGCTTTGATCTGTCTATCCAGCTCAGTCGCAGCTATCACGAAGAAAGCAGCACGAATATCCGGCTGGGCGATGGCAAGAAAGTTGATCCACTGGTCATCAATTTTGCTGGCAATTCTGCCGAGCTGACATCGCAAAAATTTGCCTTCGATTTGAATGGCGATGGCAAAAAAGAAAATATCTCTTTTGTCAAAGGCGCTGGTTTCCTGGCGCTGGACAAAAACAATGATGGCAAGATCAATAATGGCAGTGAATTGTTTGGGCCAGGCACGGGCAATGGATTTTCTGAACTGGCCGCCTATGACAGCGATGGCAATCACTGGATAGATGAAAACGACGCCGTCTTTGATAAACTGAAAATATGGACCAAGGACAGCAATGGCAAAGACCAGTTGCAAAGTCTGAAGCAGGCCAATGTCGGCGCACTGTATCTCGGTAATGTAAGTACAGATTTTTCCCTGAACAATGCACAAAACCAGTCGGATGGACAGCTGCGTTCTTCAGGTATCTGGTTGAGTGAAGATGGCAAGGCGCACAGCTTGCAGCAGGTTGATTTATCGGTTTGAGCTGTGGAGTAGCATCAGAAAGTACATCAAGAAAACAGCTCTCCGGCAATTAGCCGGCGAGCTGTTTTTTTGACCTTGAGATTTTGTCGAAATCTTTGCCAGATTAAAACTCTTCCCAGTCATCATTGCTACCTGCAGATGGTTTTTCCAGACTGGATTTCTTTGCGGTGGGCTTTTCTGCTGGCTTGCTCGCCGCAGGTGCCTTGCTGATTTTCAAGGTAGTTGTGGTGGACTGTGTTGTACGGACTTTGCTGGCAGCAGGTCTGGCTTGAGCCGGAGCAGGAGCCTGAACATTCACCATGCTGTCAAGTTTGAAAACACTGACCGCCTGGGCCAGTGCCCCAGCTTGTTCCTGCATACTTTCTGCCGCCGCTGCTGCCTGTTCTACCAGGGCTGAGTTTTGTTGCGTCATTTCATCCATGTGGGTAATGGCGAGGTTGACTTGTTCTATGCCCGCGCTTTGTTCCTGGCTGGCGGCAGTGATCTCGCTCATGATATCGGCGACATGTTTGATGGATGTCACGATTTCACCCATGGTCATGCCAGCTTCATCGACGAGCTTGTTACCCAGGTTGACCTTTTCTACCGAATCATCAATCAGGGTCTTGATTTCCTTGGCTGCGCTGGCGCTGCGTTGTGCCAGGTTCCTGACTTCGGCTGCGACTACGGCAAAGCCACGTCCCTGTTCACCGGCACGGGCAGCTTCTACCGCAGCATTCAAGGCCAGGATATTGGTTTGGAAGGCAATCCCATCAATGACGCCGATAATGTCGACAATCTTGCCCGAGCTGTCCTTGATAGAGCCCATGGTATTGACGACCTGGCCGACGATATGCCCGCCCTTGGTGGCAACTTCTGTCGCTGAGATCGCCAGTTGATTGGCCTGGCGCGCATTGTCTGCATTTTGTTTGACAGTGGAGGTCAGCTCTTCCATGGAAGAAGCAGTTTCTTCCAGTGAGCTGGCCTGTGACTCTGTCCTGCTGGACAAATCTGCATTGCCAGAAGCAATTTCGCTGGAGGCAGTGGAAATCATGGAGGTACTGCTATGCACCTGGCTGATGGTCATGACCAGGCTATTATTCATGTCGGCGAGGGCGCTCAGCAGTTGTCCGGTTTCGTCACGTGAGCGTACCTCTATGCGGCCGGTCAAATCGCCATTGGCAACCTTGGTAGCGACTTTGACTGCTTCATCCAACGGGTTGGTAATCGAGCGTGAAATCCAGGTGGCAAAAGCAGCACTGATAAGAAAGGCAATAATACCCAGGACTATCATCAGATTGCGCGAAAACATGATGATGCTCTTGATCTCTTCACCATTCGCATTCATGTCTGTTTTTTGTATGCTGGCGAGCTTGTCTATATCAATCAGGGATTGCTTCAGCGCCGGGAAGGTGGCTTTCCCCATCATGGCAATAGCTTCATCTTTTTGATCCAGCTCGATGAGGTCACCGGTTTTGCTGAAAGCAGTTACAAAAGCGGCATTGGAGGCGACCAGTTTGTCAACCGCTTCTCTTTCCCGGGATTCCAGTGCCAGCTTTTTGGAGATTTCAAGCAGGGCGCTTATTTTTTTCTTGTTCGCATCAATCGCTCCATACTGGGCCGTGCGGGCGCTCTGGTCTGGTGTAATAAACAACTCCAGCGTGCGGCTGCCGTTTTCCTGTATCAGGGCAGAAATCTCCAGTGCACTGGCGACACCTACTGCATCATCTTCCAGTATTTGCCTGTTACGGTCAGCGATGTCATTCAATCTCACTACGCTGATGACGACCATCAGCAGCATGGTCAGCAAGGTCAGGCCGAAGCCAAAGCTGAGACGTACCCTGATTTTAAGATTACTGAAGTTCATGGCTGGTATTCCTGTACAAATCAGTTTTAAGGGGGTGGGCGACTGCGATTTTTGACTTACTTCTTGTTTCAGCATACCTAAAATCGTAGGGCTTTGCAGAGTAAAACGATAATTAGTCGTGCCAGTTGTCTGTTTCCTGACAGTTTGGTGTTTTCGTTCATGTAAAATTGTAAAATACTTGATCAATACAGAGGATTTATGAAGCTTGCAACACTCAAGGATGGGTCCCGGGATGGGCAATTGCTGGTAGTGGCCCGTGATTTAAAGACGGCAGCCATTGCTGATGGCATAGCGCCGACCTTGCAACGTGCACTGGATGACTGGAATTTTATCCAGCCCCAGCTAGAAGAATTGTATAACCGCCTCAATGCAGGGCGTGCTGCCTATAGTTTTGAGTTTGATCCAAAAAACTGCATGGCCCCATTGCCACGCGCCTATCAGTGGGCTGACGGTTCATCTTATGTCAATCATGTAGAACTCGTGCGCAAGGCCAGAAATGCCGAGATGCCTGACAGTTTCTGGCATGACCCGCTCATGTATCAGGGTGGTAGCGATGATTTCATCGGTCCCTGTGACGATATCGTTGCTGGCTCTGAAGAATGGGGCATAGACTTTGAAAGTGAGATCGCCATCGTGACCGGCGATGTGCCCATGGGTGTCAAGGTACAGCACGCCCGGGATCATATACTTTTGCTGATGCTGGTCAATGATGTGTCACTGCGCAACCTGATCCCGGCTGAGCTGGCGAAAGGCTTTGGTTTTTTTCAGTCCAAGCCAGCTAGCAGTTTTTCGCCAGTGGCAGTGACGCCAGATGAACTGGGCGATGCCTGGAAAGATGGTAAAGTCAATCTGGCCTTGCGTTCCAGCGTTAATGGCATGCTGGTGGGCCAGCCGAATGCGGGTGTGGATATGGTGTTTTCCTTTCCACAGTTGATTACGCATTTGTGCAAAACCAGAAATGCCAAAGCAGGCACCATCATAGGTTCGGGCACAGTCTCGAACAAGGATGCCAGCAAGGGTTATAGCTGCATCGCCGAAAAACGTGCGCTGGAAATGATTGCACTTGGTGAGCCAGTGACACCGTATATGAAGTTTGGTGACAGCATCAAGATAGAAATGCTGGATAAAAATGGCAAATCCATCTTTGGAGCGATAGATCAGAGCGTGGTTGAACCAGACTGGTAATACAAGCATGGTATTGAACTCAGCATCCTGAAAACCTGTTTTGGAGCATGGCATGTCCTTGATCTTTTCTTATTCACTGCGTAGTGCGGTTGTCGCAGCCCTGAGCCTGGGCAGCCTGATGGCCCAGGCACAAATCAGGGTAGGTATTAATTTGTCGACTACAGGGCCAGCGGCAGCTATTGGTGCTTCATCCAAAAACGCCGTCATGCTGTGGCCAAAAGAAATCGCTGGCAAAAAAATCGAGTACATCCTGCTCGATGATGCCAGTGACCCCGGCAATGCAGTGAAAAATACACGCAAGCTCATTACTGAAGAAAAGGTCGATGTCATCGTCGGCCCTAATACCACGCCCAGCGCCCTGGCAATGCTGGAAACCGTGGCAGAAAATGAGACACCCATGATTATCCTGGCAGCCTCGGCCAGTATAGTCGAACCCATGGATGCCAAGCGTGCCTGGGCTTTCAAGATGCCGCAGAACGATACCCATATGACCACCATATTGACGCAGCATATGGCAGACCATGGTGTGAAGACCGTGGCTTTCATTGGTTTTGCAGATGCCTATGGCGAAGGCTGGTGGCGCGAGTTTTCCAAACTGGCGGAACTGCGTCATATCAGGATTGTGGCGAATGAGCGCTTTGCCCGTACCGATACCAGCGTCACCGGGCAGGTTTTGAAGATGATGTCCGCCAAGCCTGATGCGGTGCTGATTGCGGGATCAGGCACACCTGCAGTCTTGCCGCAAAAGACCCTGATAGAACGTGGTTACAAGTCACAGATTTACCAGACCCATGGCATCGCCAGCCTGGAATTTTTAAAGCTGGGTGGCAAGGATGTGGAGGGAACTTTATTCCCTACCGGGCCAGCCGTAGTGGCGCTGCAATTACCTGAAAAACACGCAGTCAAAAAAGTCTCTGCAGATTTTGTGCGGCTATATGAATCAACTTATGGTGCTGGCAGTGCCACGCAGTTTGCTGGCGATGCCTGGGGTGCTTACATGTTATTGGCAAATGCCATCCCTGTCGCTTTGAAAACTGCACAGCCAGGCAGCAAGGCTTTCCGGGCTGCCTTGCGTACCGCCCTGGAAAACACCAGGGACCTGGTTGTGCCCCAGGGTGTCATCAATATGAGCGCGACTGACCATGTAGGCCTGGACCAGCGTTCCCGTGTCATGGGTAAAATCCAGGGTGGGAAATTTGTCTATGCCTATGGCGGTTAATATGCCTTGGCAAGGATAATAGAAAACGCTCAATTCTTAAAAATTGAGCGTTTTTTTATTGCCTGCCTAACTGGAAGAAAACATTTTTTGCGCCACTTTGGCCTACCGCAAAACCCAGGTAGATAGGGCCGATGAAACTGTTGAAACCAGCGAACAGGCTGGCACTCTTGCGTAATGACTTGAGTGACATATCTTCGCCCCGGTTCCAGACATTGCCTGCTTCCAGGGATGTGCCCAGGAACAGGCTTTGTCCCGCCAGATCAAACTTCACGGCGCGCAGCAAATAGGTCAGGCTGCCATACACCATGAAGTCACCTGTGAACTGGTCAGGCTGGTAGGCAGACAATTGCTGGAAACCGCCCAGGGTATAGCCTATGCCGCGTACATCTGTGCCTTTCTGGAACAGGCCCGCTGCATTCAGTTTCAGGTTGATGCTGTGGTTGTTGATGCTATTGGCCCAGGTGGTATTGACGGCCACTTCCTGGAAGTTTTTATGGGTGTCACTCGTGCCGACGAAGGCACTGGCATCCACTTTATAGCCATAGCGCGGGAAACTGACATCACTGAGCTGATCTATGACGACGGCAGACTTCAGGCCAAATTGCTGCAAGTCAGCGCTGGGCAGTGACTCCACTTTCACGCCGCCATCTTCATCCCGCAGCAAGTAGCCACCTATCTTGGGTCGTACGCGGTAGCGGTTGAAATTCAAACCCAGCTTGGCTTCACCCAGTATGCTTTGTTCGCCCAGGCGGAAACCAAGATCCAGCCCCAGCTTGTCACTACGGAAGTTGTATTCGGCAATGCGGGTATTACCGCTATATAAATTCCTGGTGTTTTGCCCTAGCTCTGCAAATGGTGCGAGGTACATGCCTTCGCGCTCAAACAGGGGTTGTCGCAATTCAGTATGGTATTTGATGCTATTGCCAAATTCCAGGTCATTGCGCCATTCGAGACCGCCATCAGTCAGCCAGGGACGCCTGTGACCAACCTGCAGTTTGAAGCCGCCCGCGCCTTCAAAGCCGCTGGAGAGCGCCAGGCCAAAGCGCAGGAAATGCGGTCCCCAGTTGCGGCCATAGGCATTCACGCGTATGCCATATTCGCCATCACGCTCCACCAGTTCGTGGTTGATGCTGTCAAATTCGCGGGCATTATTCAGTATCGCCAGCTTGCGGTTGATATCGTCTGCCTTGTATTCATGGCCAGTGCGTATATTCAACTGGCGGCGGATATCACTCTCGGGCACGGCGCCGTTGGTGACGACGTCTACAAATTGTATTTTGATCGGTGGTAGTTGCGGGTTAAGACGTATCTCATGCCTGATGGCATAGACTTCGGCTGGCAGGCTATATGCTGCCAGCCTGGCATCCAGGGCATGGGTGGCTTTTTCCCCGATGAGTACGGCTTCTTTTGACCTGGCAAAATCCATGAAGCTGATATTGCCCAGACCAGGCTCTATCAGTAAGTCATTGGGCGTGAGCAGGGCTTTTTGGGCTTCGACATTTTGCTCGGTCAGGATATTCACCATTTGCTGGCTGACATTGAACAGGGTCAGCAACTGGTCGCGTGGCATCAGTGGTGTGCCTATGTTGACGGCAATCACCACGTCTGCCCCCATTTGTTTTGCTATATCCACGGGCAAGTTTCTTACCAGGCCACCGTCGGATAGTAATTTGCCATCTATTTCTATGGGCGCAAATACGCCTGGTGCTGCCATGCTGGCGCGTATGGCTTTATGCAGAGGGCCTTTGGTGAAGACCACCATTTTGCCGGTTTCCATATCTGTGGCCAGCGTACGGAAAGGGATGGGCAGGCTGTCAAACTCTATGTCTGGCTGCAAATGGGCAGTCCAGTTCTGTAATATTTCCAGGAACTGGCTGGCTTGCACCACGCCTGCGGGCAGTCTCACGCCATTGGCACTCAGGCCCAGGGTTGCTCCCAGCGGATATTGCTCATCTTCTTCCCTGACGCTTTGTGGCAGGTAACGTCTTTCTACACGGTCAAGGGCAATGTCATTGAGTTTCAGGGCATCCAGCCTGGCTTCGATTTCGCTGGCAGAAAAACCTGCCGCGTACAGGCCGCCGACCACGGCGCCCATGCTGGTGCCAGCAATGCAGTCTATGGGGATGCGCAATTCTTCAAGCACCTTCAGTACGCCTACATGGGCAAAGCCACGTGCGCCACCGCCAGACAAGGCCAGGCAAATTTTGGGTTGTTTTACCTGTGTTGCGGGAACTGTAATGCTTTCTGCATGGGATATAACAGGTGTCAGCAAGTAACTGGCAAGACTGAAAACTAGCAGTAAAAATGATTTAGGCATGTTGTAATTGTTGGAAACATGGAATTCTTGGCTCAGGGTCTATATACTAGCGTATGCATATAAAACGATGCTAACCTAGGTATAATTGCATAAGAACTAGTTTGCGATCTGTAGCGAGCGGGTGTCAGCGGGGTCAGGGTAACAAAAACGCAGCGCAAAAAGCGGAATGTACTCTAGTACATGAGCATTTTGAGCAGCGCACGAGCCCCATATAAGCCACAACCGCGCTCGCGCTTAAGATCGTAGACAGGTTCTACGAGATTATCCTCGCCTTTACAAAAAAACTACCCATGAACCTACATCAATTGCGCTTTGTACGCGAAGCTGTAAGACAGAATTTTAATCTGACTGAGGCTGCCAAGGCCTTATTTACATCGCAACCCGGTGTTTCCAAGGCAATTATTGAACTGGAAGAGGAATTGGGCGTCGATATCTTTACCCGTCATGGCAAGCGCATACGTGGCTTGACTGAGCCGGGCAGGGCAGTCTTGAAGTCAGTTGAACTGATTATGCAAGAAATTGACGGGCTCAAGCGCATAGGCAAGGAATTCGCAGCGCAGGACAGTGGCAGCTTTACCATTGCCACCACCCATACCCAGGCACGCTATGCCCTGCCCAAGGTGGTGCAGGCCTTCATGCAAAAATATCCCAAGGTGCGTTTGTCCCTGTTGCAGGGTAATCCCAAGCAAATCGCCGAAATGGTCATGCGTGACCAGGCCGATATTGCGATTGCGACAGAAGCAATCGCTGGCTTCGATGGCCTGATTTCCTTGCCATGTTATCAATGGGAACATGTTGTCGTCTTACCGGTTGAGCATCCCTTGCTGAAATTAAAGAACATCAGCCTGGAAGAAATTGCCAATTATTCATTGATTACCTATGACGCAGCCTTTGCTGGCCGCAGTAAGATAGACCATGCTTTCCAGATCCGTAATCTGAAGCCGGATATCCTGCTCGAAGCCATTGATGCTGACGTTATCAAGACTTATGTAGAACTGGGCATGGGCGTTGGTATTATTGCTGGTATGGCTTTTGATGCAGAACGTGACAAGAATTTGCGCGCCATACCGGTAGGTCAATTGTTTGGCATTAATATTTCGCGGGTGGCAATCAAGCAGGGGGCCTATCTGCGCAGCTATATTTATACCTTTATAGAGTTACTGAATCCTACCCTGAACCGCAAAATGATAGACAATGTAATGCAGGGTAATAAGGATACCTACGATTTATGAGCATGCAGGTACTGAGTAGCTGGCCTGTAGAGCAACGCAGGCAGGTGCGTGGCATATTGACGGATATTGATGATACTTTCAGCAGTCATGGCAAGCTGACCGTAGCCGCACTGGCTGCGCTGGACAGGGCAAAAACTGCGGGCTTGCGGCGCATCGCTGTGACAGGGCGGCCTACTTACTGGACCCTGCCTTTGTTAAGGCTATGTGATTTTGATGCCGTCATTGCTGAAAATGGCGCGAGTGCTTTCTGGCTGGATGAAGAGGGCAGGCAACAGGCCATATACTACGCTGATGCAGCAACCCGTTCGCAACACAGACAACGCCTGCTGGATTTTGCTGACATCATGCGCAGGCATTTTCCTGATGTATTGCCTGCTGCCGATGCGGCGCAACGCATAGGTGACCTGGCGTTTGATATTGCAGAAAATATTCCTGCGATACCGCTGTCACAATTAAATGAAGTCGTCGCCCTGATACGTGAACATGGTTTTCATGCAACCACCAGCAGCATCCATGCCCATGCCTCTGTGGCGCCATTCAGCAAGCAAAGCATGAGCCTGAGAGTATTGCATGAAGTATTTGGTGTCGACGATGACGACGCAAAAAAGACTTATGTATTTATTGGCGATTCTGCCAATGATGCCAGCATGTTTGCCCACTACCCGCTCTCGGTCGGGGTGGCAAATATACGCAAATACCTGGACAGATTCGAGGCCCACCCGGCCTATGTTTGTCAGGCCGAATGCGGCGAGGGATTTGTAGAGCTGGTAGATTTTCTGTTGAAAGATAAAAATGAGTGAAAATAAAATGCGCGAATACTATGCGCAACGTGCCCAGACTCTGGAAAAAGTGTATCAAAAACCTGAACGCCAGCAAGACTTACGCGAAATTCAGGACAAAGTGCTGGATGTACTGAAAGACCAGCGCGTGCTGGAAGTCGCCTGCGGCACTGGCTACTGGACTGAGCGTTTTGCGCCTCAGGCAGCCAGCGTTGTCGCGACTGACTATTGCCAGCCAGTGCTGGATGTGGCCCAAGCCAAATCTTACCCAGAAGGCAAAGTGCAATTTGCCCTGGCAGATTTGCATGATTTGCCCGCAGCAACGGCGGATCAATACACGGCTTGCTTTGCCGGTTTTTTCTGGTCGCATGTCATGCGTGATGACCAGACCAGTTTGCTGGGCCATCTCAGCAAGGTGACAGGCAAGGGCACTACCCTGGTCCTGATCGACAATAATTATGTCGAAGGCAGCAGCACCGTCATCGCCCGCACTGACCTGGCAGGCAATACCTTCCAGTTGCGCAAGCAGGAAGATGGCAGCAGGGTAGAAATTCTCAAGAACTTCCCTACTGATAGTGCACTGCGCAAAAAGTTTGGTCCTGCTGTGCGTGATATCCGTATTTTCAGGAATACTTACTACTGGATGCTGACCTGCGTATTGAAGTAGGCTTTTGACGAGGAAGTTCCCGCACTTCTAGTATTGTCCCTCGAAAGCCTGCCGTGATACATTGCAAGTCGTTTAAATTTTTTCTGGAGTAATTCATGGATCTGCAAGCTTGCACAGAAGCGATACGCGCTAAAGTTGGTGATGATAGTGGTTTGAATGCCACCCTGAAATTTGATTGCGGTGATGAAGGCGTGGTATTCGTTGATGCGCTGGTGACACCAAATACTGTCAGCAATGAAAACAAGGAAGCTGGCTGCACGATCACAATTTCCCTGGAAAACCTGGCAGCCTTGCTGACTGGCCAATTGAATCCTATGAACGGCTTCATGATGGGTAAACTGAAAGTTTCCGGCGACATGAGCGTTGCCATGCGTTTGCAGACAGTGGTGTAAGTCTGGCCTGACAAATTAGCTTTAATGGAGCGGCATTTCCTTTAGCGATGGCGAGGAAATGCCGTTTTCATTTTGCAGCTGCAATATGCACTCACTATGCACTAGACCAGCGACATCGCACTCAATGCCAGTGCCGATGTGCCATCTGGATACAGAGCATCATAGCAGCGTGTACAACTGCTGCAAAAAAGGTGGGAACGCTTGACGAATTTGTAGCGTAATATCAGTTGCAATTGTACGCCACTGCAATGGGGGCAATGCTCACGCATATGACCTGCCGAGGGCGCATCCTCGGATTGAAAACCTTCTTCTAACAATACTCCTTCTATGACATCACGGGGATCAAGCTGCATCAGTATAAAATCTGGTGCACGGGCATTGCGCCTTTCTGAGTAAGTGTCTTGCTGTTGGGAAAGTAGATGGGCACTCGCTGTCATCATGTTTAGCTCCTGAAAAAACTTCTGCCGCTGTTGAGTCAAAATGAGGGCAGACTTTCAATCTAGTAAAATTCAGGCATGAAGACAAGGTTGATAGCGAGAAAAAATGAATACGCCGGATGTATTAGTAAATAAAGTATGGACACTGACCGTGCAACCCCAGGGTTGGACATGCGACGCCGTCGATGAGCTCAGCCTGCTGGAAGCCGCCTTGCTGGAAGGAATACGTATCCCCAATTCATGCCGTAACGGCAGCTGCCGCACTTGCATGTGCAAGATGCTGGCAGGGGAAATTAAATACCAGATAGACTGGCCCGGCCTGAGCCTGGAAGAAAAGCAGGAGGGCTGGATTTTGCCCTGCGTCGCCCAGGCCTGCTCTGATGTGGTGCTGGATGTGCCGGCAGCAGTAAATGTCCTGGAAAAGACTTAATCACCCGCATTACTGCATTGCTTAAGCTGCCCATCTTTACGGTCCCAGCAGGCTGTGCTGGCTTCAGGCACAGGGTGGGGCATACCATCTTTATCTATCTTCGCCAAACGGGTATTCCAGGCACTGACACCTTTTTTATCCAGTTGCAGACGTATGACCCAGCCGCGGGTTTGTGGTTCATTGTCCAGCTCATCCATAATGAAATTACCCAGGCTGTAAATGATGGGTTTTCCCTTATAGTGTTCAACATCCTGTATCACATGAGGATGACCACCGATGATGGCATCGGCACCTGCATCTATCATCAATCTCGCTAGCTGGCGTTGCCTGTTGACGGCAAGTTTGTCATTTTCCCAGCCCCAGTGCATGAAGGGGATGACCAGGTCAGCATGGTATTGCTGGCGGGCCTGGCGTATATCAAGCACCACTTGTTCATCTTCACTCCAGGCGACACCTGCGGCCTGTGCTTCTGCCTCAAAGCTGCGCGGCATATACTCGTTATAGCCCAGCAGGGCAATGCGCAAGCCTTTCTTCTCGATGATCAGCGGTGTATGCGCCTCGCGCAAATTATTACCGCCACCAAAGCGTTTGATTTGTTGCTGATCCAGTAAACCCAGCATCTCCTGGAAAGCCGCGCGGCCAAAATCACCTGAGTGGTTATTTGCAATCGACACTGCATCCACGTGCTGCTTCAGCGTAGTCAAAGTGTGGGGGTGGGCGCGGAAAGTAAAATTTTTGTCGGCGGCATCGCCGATTGTCGCCACTACGCATTCGAGGTTGACGACGCGGATGTCGGCATTTTTAAATAAACTGGCAAAGGCAAAGAAGGGGTCTTTGCCTTCAGCAATCATTTTTCCTGGCTTGCCATCCAGCACCACATCACCGGCAAACAATATGCTGACGCTATCTTGTGCCAGCGCTGTACTTGTGGCCATGACAGACAAAGCCAAAGCCGACAGTAAATGTTTTACACCCTGGTTTGCACGTTTAAGCTTCATCATCATTGCACCTCTTGCAGTGTGCAATGGTATTGCAGTTCACGCTCGACATCACCGGCGTAGATGGAATTTTGCGGGGTCAGCGGGCTTTCTTTTTTTGTGACTTTGAAGGGCGGGCGGTAAGTCGCCTGATGCACGGGGATATCACTGCGGCGTGTCTGGAAGTAAGCATACAGCTTGATATAGTCTATCTGCTGTGCCTTCCCAACCATGACAGCCTTGAATGTGAAGCGTTCACCTATATCGCTAGCCTTCACATCATAGGGGTCTTGCACTATCTGGCTTTCTATCGTTTGTTCGCTGCCAGCATAGCTGACATAGCAGCGCAATAAAGGCTTGGCCAGACTACTTGTGCTCAGGGAGCATGCAGAAAAAAAGACGCCGCATGCGATTAAAGATACATAATCTTTCTTCTTGGTTCCTGCAAAGGCCAGCATAGATCCACCGATGTCTGTTTGTACAAACGTCAATTATCACAGTATTTGCGGATGCAGGGAAGTCAGAGTTTTGCCGTCTATCTTGTAGCAGGATAAATGTTCAGGAACTTCACATCGCCATCTTAATTCGCTCTCAATCTTTAAACGCAAGTGATCAGCTGCCGACGGTTCGCCATGAGTGATGAAACTGCGTAGGGGGGGCTGCTTCAAATGTTTAAGCCATCCCAGCATTTCTTCATAATCCGCATGTGCGGACAAACCATCAACCATAACAATCTTTGCTCGTACTCTGATATCCTGGCCGTGAATATGAACTGTGTTTGCACCATTCACCAACTTGTCTCCTCTCGTGCCACCAGCCTGGTGGCCGCAAAAAACGATGGTATTTCTGTCATCTGGTGCCATGTATTTCATGTGATGAAGCACACGGCCGCCAGTAGCCATGCCGCTGGCAGAAATAATGACTTTAGGCCAACGTTCATTGTTCAGACGCTGTGATTCTTCCGGCGTTCTGACATAGGTAGTCATGGCTGTCAAGCCAGCGATATCTTCAGCCGAGAGTTTCAGGGAATCCGCATAGTGGCTATAAATGCCGGTTGCGCTTTCTGACATGGGGCTGTCCAGATAAATTGGAAAATCATGTATTTGCTTATTCTTGCGCAACTGGTATAGCAAATACAGCAGTGTTTGTGCGCGTCCAACGGCAAATGAGGGTATCAGCACCGAGCCACCACGTTGTACTGTGCTATTGATGACATCGCGCAAATCGTTTTCGGGAACGCTGTTGCTGTGCAGTCGATCACCGTAGGTTGATTCTACGATGAGGTAGTCAGTTCTTTCCGGGAATTCAGGCGCCTTCATGATGTAATCGCGAGGCCGCCCTATATCGCCAGAAAATAACAGGCTGGTTTGTTCCATTCTTAAAGAAATGCTGCAAGAGCCCAGGATATGCCCGTTTGGTATCCATTTTGCCTGCACATCATCGGCTATCGTAATGCTGGCATGCTCGTCAATGTAGTGGAAATGCTTGAGTGCCTTGTCAACATCCTTGCTGTCGTACAATGGCAGTGCCAGATCATGTTTGGACAGGTGGTGGCGGTTGAGGTAGGCGGCCTCTTCCTCAAAGAGATGCGCAGAATCGCGCAATAATAATTTGCATAGCGCGAATGTGGCTTTGCTGCAGTAAATCTTGCCTTTGAATCCCCGCTTGACCATCAATGGAATATATCCAGAGTGATCAAGATGGGCATGGGTCAACAAAATCGCATCGACTCTCGCTGGGTCAAATGGAGGATCTTCCCAGTTGCGTAAGCGCAGTTGCTTGTAACCCTGGAACAGGCCGCAATCGACCATGATGTGGCTGTGGTCAGACACCAGCAGATAACGTGAACCAGTGACTGTGCCAGCAGCACCCAAGAAATGCAATTTGATCAAAATACACCCCCATTCAGGATAGTGTTTTCATCTCAGCCCGATGTCAGGCAGGTTCAAAGAACACAAACACTATTGAACACGTACAGGCATATTCAAGTCAATGACCTGTTAACTCCTGGCAAGCCTTAGTTTTACTTTGTTTGTGCTAACTCAATCATGGTGCCGGTTTAGATCAGTTTAAGATAATTTTCCGGCAGGGCGAAGCGTTCTCCATAGAGTGTCCGCAATTCTGCTGCACGTCTGGCAAATGCCTGTGAGCCCACATAATGCACAAATTGCACGGCACCACCCGTCCATGCCGGGAAACCTATGCCAAAAATTGAGCCTATATTGGCATCGCGGGTCGATTCCAGTACACCTTCATCCAGACAGCGCAGGGTTTCTATCGCCTGCATGTATAAAAACCTGTCTTGCAAATCGGCGTAGGGCAGGCTGTATCCGGCCTTACCAAATAATGCGCTTAGCTCGGGCCACAGATACTTCTTGCCACCGCCTGTGGGATACTCATAAAAACCTGCGCCAGCAGCCTTGCCAGCGCGCTGATGCTGATCAAGCATGACATTGATGATGGCAGCAGATGCGGGTGCTTGCCAGCTCTTGCCTTCCGCTTCCAGATCAGCCCTGGTTTGCGCTGCGACCTGGCGTGACAGGCTCAGTGATACTTCATCCTGCACTGCCAGCGGGCCTACTGGCATTCCGACTGAAAGCGCTGCATTTTCTATGAGTGCTGCTGGCAAGCCTTCGGCCAGCATGCTCAGGCCCTCGTTGACAAAACTGGCAAACACCCGACTGGTGAAAAAGCCGCGTGAGTCATTGACGACGATGGGTGTCTTGCCTATCTGCAGTACATAGTCGTATGCGCGGGCCAGTGTTGCCTCACTGGTTTGCTTACCCTTGATGATCTCCACCAATTGCATTTTCTCGACGGGTGAAAAGAAGTGTATACCTATGAATCGTTCGGCATTGCTGACTGCTTTTGCCAGTCCGCTGATCGGCAGGGTGGAGGTATTACTGGCCATGATGCCATCTACAGCCAGCATGCTTTCTGCTTCGCTGGTGACAGTCGCTTTGAGTTCGCGGTTTTCAAATACGGCTTCGATGATGAGATCACATCCAGAAAAATCACTGGCACTTGCCGTAGGCTGTATCAGTTCCAGTTGGGTCGCTGCTTTTTCTGCAGACAAGCGACCCTGGCCTACTTTTTTGTGCAGACCGTTGGCAATATTGGTTTTGCCCTGTTCGGCTTTTTCCAGCGTCTGCTCTTTCAATATCGTCGCTATGCCACGCGCTGCACTGACAGCCGCTATGCCAGCGCCCATCATGCCTGCGCCTATCACACCAAGTTTGCTGACTTTGGATTTTGCGATGTCTCGCGGGCGGCTTTTGCCTGAGCTGATTTCCTGCATCTGGAAGAACAGGGTGCCTATCATGTTCTTGGCAACCTGACCTGTTGCCAGATGTGTGAAGTAACGGCCTTCAATTTTCAGAGCATTATCAAAATCGACTTGCGCACCTTCTACCATGGCTGCCAGTATGGCTTCCGGGGCAGGATAATTGCCACGGGTTTTTTCGCGCAGCATGGCTGGTGCCACCATGATCATCGGTAGCAGCTTGGCAGAGTTGGCTGCGCCACCCGGCAGTTTATAGGCTGCATCATCCCAGGGCTGTTGTGCCTGTGGATTGGCCAGTATCCAGGCACGGGCCTGCTGCAGCATGTCTTCATGGCTGCTGGCAAGCGCATGTACCAGACCAGCCTTGACGGCAGCGGTTGGGGAAATCTGCTTGCCTTCCAGCAGGTAGGGCATGGCTTCCTGCAAGCCCAGCATACGTACAGTACGCACCACGCCGCCCGCGCCCGGCAATAATCCCAGTGTCACTTCAGGGAAGCCGATTTTAGCTTTGGGATTTTCCAGTGCGACCCGGTAATGACAGGCCAGCGCCAGTTCCAGGCCACCACCAAGAGTACTGCCATTGATGGCGGCAACTACCGGCTTGCCCAGTTTTTCCAGGCGACGCAGCACAGCCTTGTTTTTCTCTACCATTTCCAGGCAGGCTTTTGCATCCTGTATGCTAATGAGTTCACGCAAGTCGCCACCGGCAAAAAAACTCTCTTTGCCAGAAGTCAGGATGATGCCACTAAGCTGCTCTTTTTCTTCTTCCAGCCTGGCAACGGCAGATGCCAGTGCATCACGAAATGCCGCGTTCATGGTATTCACCGACATACCTGGCATGTCTATGCTGAGGGTGACTATCTGTTGTTCGTCTTTGCTGTAATTGATCATGATGTTCTGCTCTCGTGCTTATGTTCTGGTTTATACGCGCTCTATGATGGTGGCGATGCCCATGCCACCACCTACACACAGGGTAATGAGGCCACGTTTTAACTGGCGCGCTTCCAGTTCATCAATCAGATTTCCCAGCAACATGCAGCCGGTTGCTCCCAGCGGGTGGCCAAGGGCAATCGAGCCGCCATTCACGTTCACTTTTTCTTCCGGCACCTTGAGGTCTTTCATGAACTTCATGACGACAGCTGAAAAGGCTTCGTTAACTTCAAAAAGATCAATATCTTCTATGCGCAGGCCAGCCTTGTTCAATGCTTTCAAGGTCGCCGGGCCTGGGCCGGTCAGCATGATGGTGGGGTCTGTGCCTGTCACAGCAGACGCAACAATGCGGGCGCGCGGGTTCAGGCCCAGACGCTTGCCCATGGCTTCGCTGCCTATCAGGGCAAGGGCTGCACCATCGACGATGCCGGAAGAATTGCCGGCAGTATGTACATGGTTTATCCGTTCAATATGCGGATACTTGCGTATGGCGACGCTATCAAAACCCATCTTGCCCGGCATTTCAAATGAAGCCTTGAGCGAGGCCAGTGCTGCCATGCTGGATTGTGGTTTGATGAATTCATCTTCAGCCAGTATCACCAGTCCATTCATGTCGTGCACAGGGCGTAGGGATTTGAAGCGGCCAGCAGCTCGCGCTGCCGTGGCTTTTTCTTGCGAACGCAGCGCAAAGGCATCGACATCTTCGCGGCTGAAGCCTTCCAGCGTGGCGATCAGGTCTGCTCCTATGCCTTGCGGTAAAAAGTCAGTTTGCATATTGGTCTGTGGATCGGCTGCCCAGGCACCGCCATCTGATCCCATGGCCACGCGCGACATCGATTCAACCCCACCAGCAACCACCAGGTCTTCCCAGCCTGAGCGCACTTTTTGCGCCGCCAGGTTGACTGCCTCCAGACCAGAAGCGCAAAAGCGGTTCAGTTGCACGCCTGCGACTTGCCAGTCCCAGCCTGCAGCCAGGGCGGCGGTCTTGGCAATATCTGCACCCTGGTCACCGATAGGGGTAACGCAGCCCAGCACGACATCATCAATCAGCGCGGTATCGAGCAACAGGCGTTGCTGCATATCCTGCATCAGGCCTGACAACAGAGAGATGGGTTTGACACTATGCAGTGAACCATCTTTCTTGCCCTTGCCACGCGGCGTGCGCGGTGCATCAAAAAGATAGGCTTCAGTCATTTCATTCTCCTGTCTGCTGGTCTGTCTATGTGTGGATGGATCGCTTTATTGGTGCTCAAGTGTATGATGATACAATTAATAAAGCAAATGCTTGATTAAATACTGTGTGACTGATTCGACCACGAAATATGAGGAAAACACGCAATGACACAAAACATCATTAACAACCCAGAATTTCAGGGCATGCTCAAAATGGTGATAGAAGAAAAAATCCCGTTTTGTCATTTACTGGGTATGAAGCTCGACAGTTTTGATCCGGATGCGCCGCGTCTCAGCATAGGTATGCGGGATGAATTATTGGGCAACTTTGCCCAGGGCATGCTGCATGGTGGTGTGATTGCTTCTGTACTCGATAGCGTGGCAGGTTTTGCCATCTTGCTCAAGATGGCACAGCAAAGCCCGCAAGATGATGTGCTGTCGCAGATCAAGGAATTTGGCAAGATGAGTACCATAGACCTGCGCATTGATTATCTGCAGCCAGGGCGGGGCAAGCATTTTGTTGCCACTGCTGAAGTCACCAGGCTGGGCAAGCGCGTTGCCAATGTCCTTATGGATTTGCGTAATGAAAAAGGAGACAGAATTGCAACAGGTGCCGCCGCTTTCATGTTACATGGCCGGGCCTGATTGCCTTTCTCCTCACTTGTTACTAGGATGTAGATATAGCTAAAACAAGGAGGATGAGATGAGCATACGTCTTGAAAAAGCCAATGGACTGGCCACCATCATTTTTGATAATCCACACTGCATGAATGTGATGGGGGCAGCAGAGATACGCTCCCTGAACCAGTTGACCGAGTTGCTGGCAGAAGACCGCAGCATACGCGTCGTCATTATCCGTGCCGAGGGCAAAGTGTTTGGCGCTGGTGGTGACATCGCCAGCTTCAAGCCCGGTGACCCTGCATCCCCCGAAGCCATACGTGAAATTGGTGCCGAGCTGAACCAGGCAATATTGCGGCTGCATAAGTTACCTGCGATAGTCATTGCCTCTGTCCATGGTGCAGTTGCCGGTGGCAGTATGGGCACCATGAATGCGGCTGACCTGGTTGTTGCTGCCAAGGGCACACGCTTTAATATGGCCTACGCCAAGATAGGGGCCAGTCCTGATGTAGGTAACACCTGGTTCTTGCCGCGCCTGGTAGGCAACCGCAAAGCGCTCGAATGGTTATTGTTTTCAGAGAATTTTGATGCCGACGAAGCCCTGGCTTTTGGCTTGATTAATCTTGTGGTGCCACCAGAGCAATTGAAAGATGTGACCGAGAAGCTGGCCATGCGCTTGCTGCGAGGCCCGCAGGAAACCTATGCCCGAATGAAGCGCCTGGTATATCAGTCAGATGCGACTTCTCTTGAGCAACAGGTCAACGACGAAATCGAAGCTTTTGCGTCCATCACGATGACACCAGACTTCGCGGAAGGTGTGTCGGCTTTCCTGGATAAGCGCACCGCCCATTTTGGCTGCAAACTTAATTAAAGACTGTAATTCGGTAGGGAGAGAAGGAATATGACAATTGCATGACAGATTTTGTGTCTGAAAACCGGTTTTTACCTCTGAAAACGCAAGATTAATTGAGTGTGTAGTGTTTTATTTTACTTTTTCCCGAAATTCTGCGTATAATCGTTCAGTCGTTGAGATTCAAAGTGGTAGTGCAGTATCAGTCTGTCATTTCTTACTTGGTTGAAACGATCTATCGGGCATATGCCCACATTAACTGAAATAGGAAATTGTAATGGCAACAGGTATTGTTAAATGGTTCAATGATTCAAAAGGTTTCGGCTTCATCACTCCAGATGAAGGCGGTGAAGATCTGTTTGCTCATTTCTCCGCTATCCAATCTAACGGCTTCAAATCTTTGAAAGAAAACCAACGCGTTTCTTTCGAAGTAACGACAGGCCCTAAAGGCAAGCAAGCTTCTAACATCCAAGCAATCTAATTGCTTCTTTGCTAGTATGCTAATATCTGGTGTCACACCAGATTTGCTCTAAAAAATCCCCGATTTATCGGGGATTTTTTTTACAATAAGACAAAATTTTCTTTCCCCAATACTTGCAAACTTATTTATACTTAATTTGCAGCAGATGCACTAAAGTTGTCTCGGATCAATACTCTCAAGAAGAATTTTTGTATTCTTGTTCCAAACTGGAACGTTAAAAGGGGAAGTGAAGATGTTCAATCTGACAATCAGGTTAAGACTGATAGGTGCAATGGCCTTCATGGCAATCATGTTGGTCGTCGGTGGATTGATGGGCATATATGGCGTAAGAAATAGCAACGCCGTCATCAAGGAAATTTTTTCCAATCAGTTGCCCTCGGTAGAAGCGATGGGGCAATCCCGCGTTTTTATTCTGCGTGCCAGGACTGCATTGGACAGGGCAATTGCTCATCCCGAATTCCCGGATAATGCTGAAACGCTCAAGCGTTCAGAGGATTTTTTTAACCAGTCTGAAACATACTGGAAAAAATATCTCTCCCTGCCGCAAGATGCCGAAGAAAAAAAATTGTCAGATGAGGTTGTCGCTTTACGTGACAATTACATCAAGACTGCTCACCTTCCCATGTTCAATGCCATCAAGGCTGGCAACAAGGAAGAGGCCGACAACATCAATATGAAGCTTGTGCCTCCTGCGTTTAGTGCTTACTCTGACAAAATGGCCAAGCTTAGTGAATATCAATTTACTGGCGCAGCCAATGCACTCAAGCAAAGTGAAAGTGCGTTTACTACTTTCCTGTGGGTAGATGTTTTGGGTGTGATCGGTGGTCTGGTTGCGGTATTTATCTCAGCCTACTATTTACTGGCCGCTATCTCTCGCCCCTTGAAGTTGGCAATTGATCAGTTTCAAGCCATAGGCAACGGTGATCTGACACAACAGTTGAAGCCAACATCCCAGGATGAAATGGGGCAACTGGTCTCTGCCCTGGAAAACATGCGCCAGAGTCTCATGCAAACTGTGACCATGGTGAGACAGTCCAGCGGTTCCATCGCGGTATCTTCAGAAGAAATCGCCACCGGTAATATGGATTTGTCCAGCCGTACTGAACAACAAGCCGCCAGCCTGGAAGAAACCGCTTCTTCCATGGAAGAGCTGACTTCGACTGTGCAACAAAATGCCGATAATGCGCGCCAGGCAAGTACGCTGGCATCGAATGCCTCTGATGTTGCCAGCAAAGGCGGCCAGGTTGTTGGTGATGTGGTGCATACCATGTCATCGATCAAAGAGAGTTCGAAAAAAATCGTCGATATTATTGGTGTTATTGATGGCATTGCTTTTCAAACCAATATTCTCGCCTTGAATGCTGCGGTTGAAGCGGCGCGCGCTGGTGAGCAGGGCCGTGGCTTTGCCGTGGTGGCAACCGAGGTGCGCAATCTGGCGCAACGTTCTGCCAATGCAGCCAAAGAAATCAAGGAGCTCATCAGTAATTCTGTCGACAAGGTAGAAGTAGGTTCACGCCTCGTCGATGATGCGGGCAAGACCATGGATGAAATCGTCATCTCAATCAAGAACGTGGCAGACATCATGGCAGAAATTACTTCTGCCAGTGCCGAGCAAAGAGATGGTATCAATCAGGTCAGCCTTGCCATAGGCAAGATGGATGAAGCCACGCAGCAAAATGCGGCGTTGGTGGAACAGGCTGCAGCAGCTGCCAGCAGCATGCGGGATCAGGCAAATAATCTGAACAATGCTGTCAGCATCTTCAAGATTGATGGGAGTGATACTGGCAATAAGCCAGCAGTAGCGTCACCTGTCAAAGCAGCGCCTAAAGAAAGACCGGTTGTCAAACGTGCCCCAGTAAAATCCTTGCCTGCGACACCTGCGCCCGCAGCTGCTTCCAGAAATACAGCCAAGGCAGCCGCACCTGCAGGACAGGATGACTGGGAAGAGTTTTAAGATTTGCCTGCATCTGCATCAAGGCAGAACGGTCAGCCTTGATGCAGAAAATCTCGCCAACTTCGGCCACTATCGGTCACTCTGTCCCGTATGCCCGGTAATCTTATTTGGGCAGCGTCTTCCATAATCCCAGTAATTCCCGCAAGGCCTGAGGCTTGTTCAGTGGCGTAGCAAGGCCTGCCTGATTCTGGCTATTCACGCCGTGGCAAGATGCGCATACGCGCATTTCACCGCGTTGAAAAGTAATCCAGTTGCGCTCGCGTACAATGGCATTGCCTTTTTCATCGGTAGTCTGCCAGCTCAATGCTTTACCCGCAGGGACAAAGGCGGCAGTGGAGCCGTCACTGGCGATTTTCACGCTGCCCGGTGGCGCATTCTTCAGTGTTGGATTATTCAGTTTTTGCAAGTCGGTGATGGTGGCAAGTACCCGGCGCCCTGGCCTGTTTTCATAAGCCCTGAGCAGGCTGGCTTCTACTATCTGGAAGTGAGAAACATCGTAGACCTTTGCCTCTTTGTTTGTGACTGAGATGGTTTTCTTGTCGCCGGGGACACGCAAATTGTAAGGCTGCTGCATATCTGCACGGTCACGACTGCTCTGGTCACGTGTCACAATCAGGGCCAGTTCATGGTCGCGTAACCATGCGCGCAATGCCGTTTCGCTGACGCCTTCTTCTGCCAGTACGGCACGTTCTGGTGCTTCCAGTTGTGAGGTGGCACGCCGTGGTCTGGGTCGTGGCCTGACTTCTACTGCCTCCAGTTCCCAGAGCAAGCCTTCATAGCTCTTCTTTTCTTTGCCATCCTGCCAGCTCAGTGATTTATGCAAGCCAGCAGTCAGCGGCTGGCCAGCGATATATAAGCCGGTTTTGTCAATCATGTTCAGGAACTTCAGGCGCAGGTCTGTCAAACCCTTGCCCTCTACTGGTGGCAGCATATCGGAAGTATGGCTGGCGACAAATTCACCATCCGATAATGGCAGGGGATTGCGGTAACGGCCACCCGGCAATATGTCATTGGCAGCCGTTGCAGTGATGGGGATGAGAGTAATCTTCTCTGGATTCATGTCCGGACTGGCCTGCAGCTTAAGCAAGTGATTGGTAGTATAGGACGTTGATTCACGTGCATTCGTTGCGTAGTAAGTTCCTGGCTGCAGCGGGTCTTCACGCAAATGAAACAAGCCTGCTTCGCGCCGAAGGGCAAGACGATTGGCCTGCAAGCCAGTCACGCTCTGCGTCTTTAAATATGCATCATCACTAAAGCTGGCAGACATGGCACCAAAAGCCAGTTCATGCTGGCCCAGATGATTCAAGGTTTCTTCTCCCGTGCCATCCTGGTTGATTTGCCAGATGGTGAAAAAATTACTGCGGAAGCCACTTATTTTTCCGTAAGGGCCGCTGCTGCCTACCCGCGATTCTGGAAAGACTTCTGTGCGCTGAGATAATTTATGCGCATCAAAGCTTTCATCTGCATAGTTGAAAGAGTGAAAGGGCAGGGCAAGACCATTGTTTTGTGCATCACGGTCGCGATCTGCCAACTGGTCTTGCTGTAAATGGTCCCAGCGGGTAAACAGCAATCTGCCATAACTGTCTATGATGGGGCTGAATGCACCGCTGGGTGTATGGTTCAATAAATGCGCTTGTTTGGCACCAGGTGGCAGGCTCCATATGCCGGTGATCGTGGGCGTGGCCTCATATTCATCAAGTTGCGGGTAAAGATGAGTCTGGCCGTTATAAGGACGGTCTGAAGTGAAAATGATGGCATCATCGCTGGCATATAGTGGCGAGACATTATTGTAGTTGGCATCCTGAAAAGGGATTTTTCTGATCATGGCCTTTTGATCTTTACCCAGTCCGCTGACTTCATAGATTTGCCAGTATGTTTTGCCTTGCTTACCTGCTTTGTCTGCCTGGTATGGCGCACCTGTCAACATGCTGAACAGCGCTTTAGTACCATCCCAATGTATGGATGGTTCACGTACGGCGATGGCCTTTGCACCCTGAAAACCACTGACACCAAAACCTGCTTCTCTGGTCAGATTGCGTAAGCTGCCATCCGGATAGCGCAGCATCAAATCTCCGCCACGTGGTACTTTGCTGACATCCGTCGTATGGTTGGCAAAAGCCGACAGGCGCGCTGCATTATCCTGTTGCAGCGGCACTTGTGTGACGAAAATGATGGGATAAGATTTTAGTACTGCACTAGCCTGATTGAT
Source organism: Undibacterium pigrum (assembly GCF_003201815.1). Lineage (GTDB taxonomy): Bacteria > Pseudomonadota > Gammaproteobacteria > Burkholderiales > Burkholderiaceae_D > Undibacterium > Undibacterium pigrum. Next base: position 1,494,932 of record NZ_QJKB01000001.1, on the reverse strand, counting down.
ATCCACTGTCAGGCTGGCAATGCTGGTATTGCCATGCTCGTCGATGGCGGTCAGTGTGTACTCAGTGCTGAGCTGGGCATGCACGGTGATGCTTTGCTTGTCGCTGACTTCACCTATGTCGGGGCTGATCTGCAGTTTCTTTGCGCCTTGTACCTGCCACTGCAATTGATTGGCTTCTCCCGCATTGACTATGGGCTTTTCTGCGGTAAACGACAAAATAGCCAGTACTTGTGCTTGTGCCTGGCCAGAGTTTGCTGATTCCGGCGCTTTGCTGTTGCGCTCGCAAGCCAGCAGCAAACTGCAACAGCAGGCGATGAATAAGGTGATGGATACTAATCTCTTGTCCATGAGCTCAGGCTGGATTGAACGATGTGTGCAGATTGTAGTCTACAGTAAACATTGCTCTTGAAATTCAGGCAAAACTAAGTCAATCTGACACAGGTGCTTTCCTGGTCTAGGTGCTGAATTCCCGGGAGCTGTAGCTTTCCAGTGCAATAAGAGCGAGGCTTATATGCATATCAATGAAAACAGTCGGCACGTCTGGCAAGGTAGAGCACTTCAGTACCTGCTGGCTGTGACGTCCATCATTACTTTGCTTTCTTGTGGTGGCGGCGGAGGAAGTAGTGTTGTCACAGGTGGCGATGTCATTCCTCCCAGAGATACTCAGGTCAATGGCCCTGCCTGGTCTGGTTTTGGACGCAATGCCCAGCATGATGCAATCTCCGGCATCGCCACTCAGCCACTGAACCGCATACTGTGGAGGACGGGCGTCGATCTTGCACCGCAATATTCGACGGCAGGCTATTTGTTTTACCATTATGGCTCACCCGTCATCACCGCAAAAAATACCGTCATCTTGCCGGTCAAGTCTGAAGCTGCCGACGTCTATAGGTTTGAAGCGCGTTCAGGAACTACGGGCGCACAAATCTGGAGTGTGCCCAGCGATTACATCATGCCTGCTCATCGCTGGACACCCAGTTACAACCTTACACTGACTGGCAGCAACCGCATCTATGCTCCCGGTGCTGGTGGTAAGGTGTACTACCGTGATGATGCTGACTCGGCTACTGCAACTACCCAGACTCTGGTGTTCTATGGCGACGCCAAATATGCGGCCGACAAGGTGTTGATGAATGCCTCGGTCTTCATCAATACGCCCATCACGGCAGATGCACAAAATAATATCTACTTTGGTTTTATTGCAGTACCTGGCAGCCCTCTTGGTTTAAGCAGTGGCTTTGTCCGTATCACGGCTGGTGGCAAGGCGACATGGATGGCCGTGGCAGGCATGACTGATGACACCAGCATCGTCAAACCAGCAACAAATAGCGCACCGGCAATCTCGGCTGATCAAAAAACCTTGTATGTCGTCGTCAATGGCAATGCGGCTACTGGTGTACGCCAGGCAGGTTACTTGCTGGCACTGGACAGCACCACGCTGGCAGTCAAGAGCAGGGTGCGCCTCATGGATCCACAGGAAAAAGCCGCAGCTTTCATCTCAGATGATAGTACGGCTTCACCTACCATAGGCCCAGATGGTGATGTGTATATAGGTGTACTGGAAACCACGGTCAACGCGCATAACCAGCGCGGCTGGATGCTGCATTTTAATGCTGACTTGTCGCAAACAAAATTACCAGGTTCCTTTGGCTGGGATGATACGGCATCCATCGTGCCCACCAGCATGGTTCCCAGTTATCGTGGAACTTCACCCTATCTGATCATGGTCAAATACAATAACTACGCACGCTCAGGTTCTGGTGATTCAAAAAACCGGATTGCGATACTTGACCCGAATGCCAGTCAGAAAGACAGTATCTCGGAACAGCAGGTCATGACAGAAGTCCTGACCATATTGGGCGCAACACCTGACCCCAACTGGCCGGGCGGCGTTTATGAATGGTGCATCAATACGGCAGCCGTCGACCCTTTTACCCGCTCTATTGTAGTCAACAGCGAAGATGGCTATTTATATCGCTGGGACCTGGCGACGAATACCCTCAGCGAGAGAATACGCCTGACCAGTGGCCTGGGTGAATCCTATACGCCCACAGCCATAGGAGCAGACGGTGCGGTATATGCGATTAATAATGCAGTGCTGTTTGCCATAGGGCGATAGGGTGATGCGGCGATAAGGGAAAATCCTGACCTGCGAAGCTTGTTCAGGATTTTTTCCAGTAATTGGGCTGGCTGTAGGCATGGCGCAAGAAGTCGATGAAGGCCCGTATGCGCAAGGGCAGGTGACGGCGCTGGGCGAATATCGCGTAGATATCATTGCCCGGCGCATTGAATTCATCCAGCACAGTGATCAGCTTGCCGGTTTCAATTTCTGCACCCACTTCCCACATGGACCGCCAGGCCAGGCCCTTGCCTGACAGCGCCCAGTCATGCAAGACTTCACCGTCATTGCAGACCATATTGCCTTCCACCTTCAGCGTGACATTCTTGCCGTTCTGGCGAAAAGTCCAGCCGCGCTGGCTGCCATCGGCACTGAAAGCCAGGCAATTGTGTTTGCTGAGTTCGTCCAGGGTTTGCGGTGTACCGTGGCGTTTGATGTAGGCGGGTGAGGCTACTACCACACGCTTGTTGTCAGCCAGCTTGACGCCTATGAGGTTGGAGTCGGTCAGGGCGGCTATGCGTATCGCCACGTCTATACCTTCACCGATCAAGTCCACGACCCTGTCATTCAAGCTCAGCGTCAGCTTCACATCGCGATGCTCACTCAAAAAAGAGGGCATCAGTGGTGCCACGTGCTGGCGGCCAAAACCTGCCGGGGCTGAAATAGTCAGCGTACCGCTGGCGCGGGCGCTGCGTTCAGACACTGCGCCTTCCGCCGCTTCCAGATCAGCCAGTATGCGCTGGCAATCTTCGAGGAAGGCTTCGCCTTCATTGGTCAGCGCCAGCTTGCGGGTAGTACGTTGCAAGAGCTTGACGCCCAGGCGTTCTTCCAGCGCATCAAGACGGCGGCCTATCATGGCAGGGGCTACACCCTCAGCCCGGGCTGCTGCCGACAGGCTGCCGCGTGTTGCCACTTCAGCAAAAGTGGAAATTTGTTTGAACTGATCCATAAGAACCTGGCTTCTTATCTTTTCATTTGCAACTAAAATGAAAAGATGTAGTGATGAAATTCGATGATTATAGTATTTTATATTGAATATACTGCTTTCATGATGATTGCTATTCAATTTTTTAAATTTACGGCTTAAGCCAAATAAGGTTCCTGCTAAAACCATGCCCATCTCTGCCATTGCCTTTGACGCTTACGGTACTCTGTTCGATGTGTATTCCATCAGCGAACAGGCAGACAAGCTGTTTCCCGGCAAGGGGCGGGTATTGGCAGAACTCTGGCGTGACAAGCAAATTGAGTACACCCGCCTGCGCACCATGTGCAGCATGTACAAACCATTCTGGGAAGTAACGCAGGATTCCTTGCTCTTCAGTTGTCAAAAACTGGGGCTGGAGTTGAATCTTGATGCGCAAAATACCCTGATGGGGCAGTATGCGCGATTGAAAGCTTTTCCTGAAAACCTGGCTGTCCTGCAAGCCTTGCAGGCGCAGGACATGAAGATGTCGATTTTATCGAACGGTAATCTGCACATGCTACAGTCGGCTGTCGATGCGGCTGGCATGCAGGGCATATTCAGCCACTTGCTGTCGGTCGAAGTCGTCAAGAAATTCAAGACCGCACCTGAGGCCTATCAAATGGCACCTGATGTATTTGGTGTGCCAGCAAAAAATATCCTGTTTGTATCCAGCAATTGCTGGGATGCCTGTTGTGCCACCTGGTTTGGTTACACCACCTTCTGGGTCAACCGGCAAAACGCACCGCTGGAACAACTGGGCGTGACGCCGCATGGCGTAGGGCGCACGCTGCAAGACCTGATTCCCTTTATCGCAAAACACCGCAACTGATTTCGTTTTAATTCATTTTTGGAGACCACAATGACACAACTGACTTTACCTGAAGGCATGCAAATCAGCGGCGAAATCAAGCCAGGCTTTGCCGAAATTTTGACGCCGGAAGCCCTGGCCCTGGTTGCCAAACTGAGCCGTGCATTCGAGCCACGCCGTCAGGAATTGCTGGCTGCTCGCGTAGAACGCGCCAAGCGCCTGGATGCTGGCGAAACACCAGACTTCTTGCCAGAAACGCGCCATATCCGTGAAGGTGACTGGAAGATCGCGCCTATCCCCAAAGCGCTGGAGTGCCGCCGTGTAGAAATTACTGGCCCGGTAGAGCGCAAGATGGTCATCAACGCCTTCAACTCTGGCGCTGACAGCTACATGACAGACTTTGAAGATTCCAATACGCCAAACTGGGATAACCAGATTACAGGCCAGATCAATATGCGCGACGCCGTGCGCCGCACCATCAGCCTGGAACAAAACGGCAAATCCTACAAACTGAACGACAAGATCGCTACTCTGGTCGTGCGCCCACGTGGCTGGCACCTTGATGAAAAACATGTACTGGTCGATGGCAAACGCATCTCTGGCGGCATTTTTGACTTCGCCCTGTTCCTGTTCCATAACGCCAAAGAACAACTGGCACGCGGCGCTGGCCCTTACTTTTATCTGCCCAAGATGGAATCCCATCTGGAAGCTCGCCTGTGGAACGATATTTTCGTCATGGCGCAAAATGAAATCGGCCTGGCACAAGGCACCATCAAAGCGACAGTGCTGATCGAAACTATCGTTGCTGCTTTCGAGATGGATGAGATTTTGTATGAACTGCGCGAGCATAGCTCTGGCCTGAACGCAGGTCGCTGGGATTACATCTTCTCTTGTATCAAGAAATTCAAGAACGATAAAGACTTCTGCCTGGCAGACCGCGCCAAGGTCACGATGACAGCACCATTCATGCGTTCTTATGCACTGCTGTTGCTGAAAACCTGTCACAAGCGTAATGCTCCGGCAATTGGTGGCATGGCAGCACTGATTCCTATCAAGAACGATCCAGAGAAAAACGAGATCGCCATGGGTGGCGTACGCAATGACAAAGCCCGCGATGCAACTGACGGCTACGATGGCGGCTGGGTAGCTCACCCTGGCCTGGTAGAACTGGCGATGACAGAGTTCAAGAAAGTATTGGGCGACGCACCTAACCAAATCTCCAAACAACGCCCTGATATCGAAGTCAGCGCCAAAGACTTGTTGAACTTCCAGCCAGAAACACCAATCACTGAAGCGGGCCTGCGTTACAACATTAACGTCGGCATCCATTACCTTGGCGCATGGCTGGCCGGTAACGGTTGCGTGCCTATCCATAACCTCATGGAAGATGCCGCAACGGCAGAAATCAGCCGCTCACAAGTCTGGCAATGGATACGTTCTGCCAAGGGTAATCTGGAAGATGGCCGCAAGGTCACTGCCGACATGGTGCGTGCGATGATCCCTGAAGAATTGGCCAAGGTCAAAGAAGTAGCTGGCACAGGTCCTACCTATGACCGCGCTGCGCAAATTTTTGAACAGATGTCGACTTCCGAAGACTTTGCCGAATTCCTGACTTTGCCTCTGTACGAAGAAATCTGATGCGCTAGATACATTGCAAGCTACATTGCAAGCTTGACCAGTTTGCAGATCATTGAAAAAGCGAACACCAAGGTGTTCGCTTTTTTATTTTGCGAGGGAAGTGTATTGTTTTTGAAAAACATGTTTAATTCATTACATATTTTAACAATACAGCAATATAGCTTTGTTATATTGTTGCTCACTGTGCTGGGTGCTTGCAAATTCCTTGTACAGAACCCGGGCAATCTCATACCTTAGAAAAGTGAGCGTAAAAATGAAACAATATGGTGCTGAATTTTTGGGAACATTCTGGCTGGTGCTGGGCGGCTGTGGCAGTGCCGTGCTGGCAGCGGCTTTTCCTGGTGTGGGCATAGGCTTGCACGGTGTGTCACTGGCTTTTGGTTTGACGGTGCTGACCATGGCCTATGCGATAGGCCATATCTCTGGCTGCCATTTGAATCCGGCTGTCTCTATCGGCCTGTGGGCTGGTGGCCGTTTTCCAGCGAATAAATTGCTGCCTTACATCGTTGCCCAGGTATTGGGTGGCATCGTTGCTGGTGGCGTCCTGTACCTGATAGCCAGTGGCAAGGCCGGTTTTGATGTGTCTGGTGGTTTTGCTTCAAATGGTTTTGCCGAGCATTCTCCTGGCGGTTATTCCATGGTGGCAGCGCTGGTCACAGAAGTGGTCATGACCATGATGTTCCTGGTCATCATTCTGGGTGTTACAGACAGCCGCGCACCACAAGGCTTTGCACCTATCGCGATTGGCCTTGGTCTGACTCTTATCCATCTGATTAGTATTCCTGTCACCAATACCTCAGTCAATCCTGCGCGTAGTACCGGTGTCGCCATCTATGTAGGCGGCTGGGCTTTGCAGCAATTGTGGCTGTTCTGGCTTGCTCCTATCGTCGGTGCAGTACTTGGCGCTGTAAGCTACAAGGCAATCGCTGGTGAGGCGAAGTAAAAGCTGAGAGCAGGGCGCAAGCACGGAAGGCTCGTCGATCTCATGCAAAATTGTCGGATGTCATGCATCTGAAAATCTGGCATGGTATCCTCGGGCCTTCCCCCTTTTTATGCACATCATGCCTAGCAATCTCATCGATACCGACGACGTTATCTCTTCAACCGCGGCCTGGCTGGACAAGGCCGTCATCGGCTTGAACCTCTGTCCATTCGCAAAGGCTGTGCAAGTCAAACAGCAAGTGCGTTATGTTGTCAGCCAGGCCAAAACACCAGAGGCCTTGCTGGAAGACCTGGAACGCGAGCTTGAACTACTGGCCGAAGCCAATCCAGAGAAGATAGAAACCACATTGCTCATTCATCCACTGGCCTTGAATGATTTCCTCGACTTCAATGATTTTCTGGATGTTGCCGATGGCATGCTGGAAGAAATGGAGTTGGACGGCATCCTGCAGGTTGCCAGCTTCCATCCTGATTATCAGTTTGCCGGTACTGAGCAAGACGATATAGAAAACTATACCAATCGCTCGCCATATCCCACCTTGCATTTGCTGCGCGAAGAAAGCATAGACAAGGCAGTGGAAGCTTTCCCGGAAGCCGAGCAGATCTATGAAAAGAACATGGAAACCATGCGCGAACTGGGCCACGAAGGCTGGCGTCGCCTGTTTTCCAAATACGAAAAAAAGTAAGCCAGAGATCAACAAAATCAGCAAAAATGGTTTGCATATCAATCAATTGAATTCTTATATTGATATGCAAATTAGTAATTTACAATTTACTTTTTATCGCTAATCAGGATAAATCATTAAAAATGAATATACTGGCAGGGAGTATTGATTTTTAAGTTTTTGATTTTAAAAGGAAATAACTCAATATTTCCCTGTTTTCTCCCTTCTGTTTGCCACCACCTGGCAAATAATGGCAGGCTTATACACTGCATCTCGCCTTGTTCCAGGCGGTTTTCCTGCAAATCCATTACTTCTATTGCCATCTTTCTGTAAAAAATCTGCTTGCGCCACATCCCAGGCCGGCGTTTCTTCCGTTTTTCTGGATTTAAGTGCCTTGTTATTTTGCAGAGCAGCATGTACAGTAAGAGGTTGATTTTCCGCATTTTTCACCCTTTGGTCTTCTATCTCAGTTTCTATCTCAGTTTCTATATCTATGGCTTTAATCGTCCACAAATACGGCGGTACTTCGATGGGTTCGACAGAACGCATCAAGAACGTCGCCAAGCGCGTCGCCAAATGGCATGATGCCGGTCACCAGATAGTCGTGGTGCCTTCAGCAATGTCTGGTGAAACAAATCGCATCATCGGCCTGGCAAAAGAAATTTCTGCCCAGCCTGATCCCCGTGAACTTGACATGATTGCCTCTACCGGCGAACAAGTCTCTGTCGGTTTGCTGGCTATTGCCCTGCAGGCAATAGGCAAGCAGGCGGTGTCTTATGCTGGCTGGCAAGTTGCTATCAAGACTGATTCTGCCCACACCAAGGCCAGGATCGCCTCGATTGATGAAACCAAGGTCAAGGCTGACCTGGATGCAGGCAAGATCGTCATCATTACGGGCTTCCAGGGTGTTGATGAGCTTGGCAATATCACGACCCTGGGTCGTGGTGGCTCTGATACTTCTGCCGTCGCTGTTGCTGCAGCACTCAAAGCGCAAGAATGCCTGATTTACACTGACGTTGACGGTGTCTACACGACCGATCCGCGTGTCGTGTCTGATGCACGCCGCCTGAATACTGTTACCTTTGAAGAAATGCTAGAAATGGCTTCGCTGGGTTCCAAAGTACTGCAAATCCGCTCAGTCGAATTTGCCGGTAACTACCGCATGCCTACCCGCGTTTTGTCATCACTGACTGACCCATTAATACCGCTGGAAGAAGAAGCGAATTCCGGCACCCTGATTTCGTTTGAGGAAGATACACACATGGAACAAGCTACCATCACCGGCATCGCGTTTAACCGTGATGAAGCAAAAATCACTGTTCTGGGTGTACCAGACCGGCCAGGCATTGCCTATCAAATCCTGGGCCCGGTTGCCGATGCCAATATCGAAGTCGATATGATCATCCAGAACCAGTCTGTCGAAGGCAAGACTGACTTTACTTTCACCGTGCCACGCGGTGAATACACCAAGGCCATGGACGTGCTGGAAAGCAGCGTCAAGGCCCATATCGGCGCTGGCAGCATTGTTGGTGACTCAAAGGTCTCCAAGGTCTCCGTCGTTGGTGTAGGCATGCGCAGCCACGTTGGTATCGCTTCCCAGATGTTCCGCACCTTGTCGGAAGAGGGCATCAATATCCAGATGATCTCCACTTCAGAAATCAAGATTTCGGTCCTGATCGATGAAAAATACATGGAACTGGCGGTTCGTTCCCTGCATAAGGCTTTCGGCCTGGAAAGCGCTTAAAAATTTTTCTGGCTTGACTGTTGACCAAAGTCATACAAGCAGCTATTATCACGGTCTCAATTGCAGCTGAGCTTTTGGCAGTTGCAATAGTGTGGAGATGTGGCCGAGTGGCCGAAGGCACTTCCCTGCTAAGGAAGCATTTGGGGTAACCTGAATCGTGAGTTCGAATCTCACCATCTCCGCCAGCAATACTGAAAAAGCCTCTGGGTAACCAGAGGCTTTTTCTTTTGTATTGAGGTTTTTGTTGTAGTTACCCGGACTTTTGGTAATTGCTCAATGCATTGATATCAAGTGACTCTCATTGATAACCTGATCAGTATTATTTATTTAATGCACTGTTGGCAAAGCCGCATTGACCAGTTCTTCGCCTGCAATTAATGCATCCTGTTCTGTCAGATACAAGTCTGTGTCGGGGTGATGCAGCACAATGCCGTTGACTTCAACACCTACTGTCCAGCCGTTACCATACTCTGTTGTGGTGAGCTGAACTGTGGCTTTCAAGATTCCCTTACCTACACTTTTGGTGATGACCATGTTGTTCTCCTGCTGAGTGTGCCTTAGTGGCTATGGTTTTATCTTACTTAAGCTGCCCGCTGATTTCTATCGGACTACATTACTTCATGCTGTCGGACAAGATGCAGACCTCGCCTGATCTCGCCGATTTTCTTAAAGTGTGAAGAACATGGCAAGTACTGCGATAGCCATCATTGCGGTCGCCAGCCATCCCAGGGCTTTTAATCGGCGCGAAATGACAAACTGCCCCATGACTTCGGGTTTTGCCGCCATCAGCATCATGATGACCATGACGGGTACAGAGATGATGCCGTTGATGACGGCACTCCAGAATAGTGCCTTGATGGGGTCAACATTGCTGAGGCTGAGGATGACGCCTATGACGGTAGAAATTGCAATCACTGCATAAAATCCTCTGGCGTCGGCAGGTTTGTGTTCGAGGCTGTTTTTCCACTTGAAACTGCCAGCGATAGCGTAGGCTGAAGAACCAGCCAGTACCGGGATGGCAAGCAAGCCCGTGCCTATGATGCCAAGGCTAAACAACAGGAATGCAAATTCACCTGCGATGGGTTTGAGGGCACTTGCTGCCTGGGCAGAGGACTGGATATCTGTATGGCCATGCATATGCAAGGTTGCTGCAGTCGTCAGCATGATGCAAAACGCCACCATATTGGAAAAGCCCATGCCGATAAAGGTATCTATATTGATTCTCTTCATGCTACGGATAGCTTGAGACGGGGCCTTTAGCAAGGCAGTTTCATTTGGTTTTGCGCGTAGCTCTTCAACTTCTTGTGAAGCCTGCCAGAAAAACAGATACGGACTGATGGTCGTGCCAAATACGGCAACGATGGTGGTGATGTATTTTGGTTTCAGGGAGATCTGTGGCACAAAAGTGCTGACCACTACCTCACCCCAGGGTATGCGTACCACAAAGACCGTCGCCACATACGCCAGCAAGGCAAGTGTCAGCCATTTAAGCACGCGTACATAGCTCTGATAAGGAATAAATACCTGTAACAGGACGGACGCGATACCAAATACGATGGCATACCATTTTGCCTGCCCGCCTAGTAATAACTTGGTGGCTTCCCCCATGGCAGCCAGATCGGCCCCGATGTTGATGCAATTAGCCACCAGCAAAGAGCCGATGATGAAATACAGCAGGGCCTTTGGATAATGCCGGGCGATATTTGTTGCGAGACCATGACCGCTGACCCTGCCTATGCGGGCGCTGACTATCTGTATGCCGCACATCAGGGGATAGGTCAGTAATATCGTCCATAGCATATTGAAGCCAAACTGCGCGCCAGCCTGCGAGTAGGTAGCGATGCCGCTGGGATCATCGTCGGCAGCACCGGTAATCAGACCTGGCCCCAGCTTTGCCAGGACCGAATCATTGTCTTGTTCATCAAGCGGCATTGACTCTGTAGCTTTTACTGGCGACATCATGGGCTTTCATAAAATTGCTGATTGATCTGCTGATTGATCTCTAAATGGCGAACTGAAAATGATGAGCTGATACGGATAGTATGATAGTACCCGACTGCAAGCTGACAATAAGTCAGTTTGCATAGTATGCGCTTGTAGGACTTAGGAGCGGTAATGTGGCGCAGCCTTGTTCATGCTTGGCATGCCATACGTTCAAGAATATTATTTTCCTGTCTTGATGACACTATCGCCAGCGACAATAAACACCTGTTCATCCACATCTGGCTTGATGGTGTAACTGCCAGTGAACGCGCCAAATGAGGGAAGAATAGCCCGGCCAGGGCCAAATAAAAAACAGGGCAGGCGCAAAGTCTCGTGACGGCCAGACAGGCGAAAAGCAGGATGGACATGGCCTGCCAGCACATATTCGTCGCATTTAATATCCGGGTGATGGCAAAAAGCGAAGGGCTTGAGCAGATAGGGCTCGTCAACGATATCGATGTTCAAACTATCTGGCGGATCACCTGCACGCAAATCATGGTTGCCACGAACCAGTGTCATGGCTAGCCTATCATGCGATTTTCGCCATGCCAGCAAGCTTTGCAGCGTGCTTGCCGATGTGCCAGCGGCATGCAGGAAGTCGCCCAGGAAAATCAACTTTGTGCATGGGTAAGTCGCAATCAGTTCATCCAGCAATTGCAGGTTTTGCACTGTAGTACCATGCGGGACAGGTACACCCAGACGACGAAAAGCCCCCGCTTTGCCAAAATGAATGTCAGCGATAATCAGCGTAGATGCGCGCGGCCAGTAAATGGCTTTTTGTGGCAACAGCTTCAGCATTTCACCTGCGACTTCAAGTTCCAGTGCGATCATGACTGTGCAGCCTTCTCAAGTTCACGCACCATGCGGGCAATGCGGTCAGAGAGTTTTTCTGTACTGAGTTTTTCGCGGAACAGTTCCACCATGAGCGGGAAGGCAAATGGCGTGGGCCTGGCGATTTCACGCAAGACAATTTGTTTTTGCTGTAGTTGCTGCAAGGTCTGGCGCAGGCGTGTCAGTTCCAGTTCCTGTTCCAGGACCTCACGCTGGGCCTGGGTCAGCAACAGATTGTCAGCATCATGTTTGCGAAATACTTCAAAAAACAAACTCGATGATGCCTGCAACTGGCGGTTGGACTTTGGCTGACCAGGGTAGCCCTGGAATACCAGCCCGGCGATGCGGGCAATTTCGCGAAAGCGTCGCTGCGATAGCTCAGTCGCATTCAGACTTAGCAAGACATCTTCCAGCAGCATGTCGGTGCTGAACAGGGCTGTCTCTTTGCCTGAACCTGCATTAAACAATAAAGCCCAGTCATTCGATTGCGGTGCCAGCAGCTCAAAGCCGTAATCATTAAAGCCTATCGAAAAAGTATTGGCCTGCTGCTTTGCCATGCGGTAGGCTAATAGTGCGGCCAGGCCTGCATGCACGGCGCGCCCTTCAAACGGATACATGAACAGGTGAAAGCCTTCGCGGCTTTGCATGGTTTCTATCAAGAGTATCTCTGGCGTTGGCAGGGCAGACCAGCGTTGCTGTATGTCGAGCAAGGGTTTCAGGGCTTTCATTTCAGGGCCATCAAATTCCTGCCTGGCGGCTAGACGCAGTTGCTCCAGCGCTGCATGGGCCAGTTCAGAAGACAAAGGCATTTTACCGCCTTGCCAGCGCGGTATGGTTCCCTTTTTACCCACCGCACGTTTGACATAGGCGGTCATTTCATAAACGCGGATAAACTCCAGTATGCGGCCACCAAACAAAAAGTGATCGCCCTTTTTCAGGCGTGAGATAAAGGACTCTTCTATTGTACCTATGCGGCTGCCACTGATGAATTTAACACTGATTGATGCTTCAGAAACGATGGTGCCTATACCCATGCGGTGCCTGCGGCCTATGGCGGGATCTGGCACGCGATAGATACCGTCTTCATCCATCACCACTTTATGGTATTCAGGATAGGCAATCAGGCTCTGGCCACCGCGGGAGACAAAGTCGAGCACCCATTGCCACTCGTCGTGACTCAGATTGCGGTAGGAATATGCAGCCTTTACTTCGGCATACAGGTCTTGTGAACGAAAGCCACCCCCCAGCGCTACCGTTACTACATGCTGTACCAGCACATCCAGCGGCTTGTCAGGTACCTGGCGGGCTTCTATCTGGCGCAGGGCGACGGCCTGCTTGGCACCGGCAGCTTCCAGCAATTCCAGCGTATGCGTGGGCACCAGGGTTACCCGTGACACGCGCCCTGGTGCATGGCCACTGCGCCCGGCTCTTTGCATGAGGCGCGCGACGCCGCGTGCGCTGCCGATTTGCAGTACCCGTTCCACCGGTAAAAAATCCACGCCCAGGTCCAGGCTGGAAGTACATACCACGGCCTTTAATTGCCCCGCTTTCAGGCCTTGTTCAACCCAGTCCCGTACCTGCTTGTCCAGCGAACCGTGATGCAGGGCGATGACACCCGCCCAGTCGGGGCGCGTTTCCAGCAGGTTCTGGTACCAGATTTCTGCCTGCGAACGGGTATTGGTAAAGACCAGGGTACTTTGATGTTTGTCAATTTCAGCAACAACCGCTGGCAACATTTGCAGGCCCAGATGACCGGCCCAAGGGAAGCGGGAAGGATTGGCCGGTATCAGCGTATCGACCTTGATCTTCTTCTGGGCCTGGCCCTGTACCAGCAAGCCATTGCCGACACCAAGCAAGGCATCGCGTGCCTGTTCCAGGTTGCCCAGGGTTGCCGACAAACCCCAGACCAGCAATTGCGGATTCCGTGCCTTCAGTCTGGCGATGGCCAGCTGGGTTTGTACGCCGCGCTTGTTACCCATCAGTTCATGCCACTCATCGACGATGATCATGTCCAGTTGAGTAAACTGGGCCTGGGCATCGTTCTTGCTCAACATCAGCGACAGGCTTTCTGGTGTGGTGATCAGGGTTGCAGGCAAGCCCTTGGCCTGACGCGCACGCTCGGCAGAGCCGGTATCGCCGGTGCGTGCGCCTATGCTCCATCGCGTCAATAACTCATCTGGCAACTCAGTCAGGGGCTCTTGCAAGGCACGCAAGGTATCTGCTGCCAGCGCCCGCATGGGCGTGATCCACAATACTCTGAGACCTGCTGTGCTTCTTTTATTCGGCTTTTTTTCCATGGCCCGCAACAGCGCAGCAAACCAGACGGCATAGGTCTTACCTGATCCGGTACTCGCATGCAAAATGCCAGACTGGCCAGCCTGCGCTGCTTTCCAGACTTCACGCTGGAAGGGAAAAGTTTTCCATCCCTTTGCAGCAAACCAGTCTTTGACTGCCTTAGTTGCCAAGCTCATGCGCTTTGCTAGCCAGTAAATTTTTCAAGTCATCCAGGGTATTGGCTTCTTCTATCTGCTTGTCTTCACGTCGCCGCAGTATGCGTGGGAAACGTACTGCAATGCCAGCCTTGTGCCGCGTGGAAAGCGAGATACCTTCAAAGCCGATTTCAAACACCATGCTGGGTTTGACACTGCGTGCCGGGCCAAATTTCTCTATGGTGGTCTTGCGGATCACGGCATCAACCTGGGCGATTTCTGCATCCGTCAGGCCGGAATAGGCTTTGGCAAAAGGCACGAGTAGGCGTTTGCCGCTGGTATCTTCATCCCACACTGCAAAAGTATAGTCGGTATACAGCGATGCACGACGGCCATGGCCGCTCTGGGCGTAGATCAGTACTGCGTCGATGGAATAAGGATCGATCTTCCATTTCCACCATGTGCCAACATCCTTGGTGCGGCCCACGCCATATTGGGCATTGACAGCCTTGAGCATCATGCCCTCGACGCCCAGTGCACGGGAGTTCTGGCGTAGCATGGCCAGGTCCTGCCAGTCTGGTTTTTGCAAGACGGGAGAAATCCTGAGCATAGGGTTGTCGATGCTGGCGACCAGTTTTTCCAGCAGGGCACGTCGTTCATGCTGTGGCAGATGGCGCAAGTCAGCCTGTTCCAGCTCCAGCAAATCATAGGCCACCAGCACCGCCGGCAGCTCGGACAAGAGTTTTGTAGTGAGGCTCTTGCGGCCTATGCGTTTTTGTAAATCAGCAAACGGGGCAGGGCGGTCTTCAGTCCACACCAGGATTTCGCCATCAATGGCGGTGCCATTTGGCAGAGGGACGGTGGCTATTTCCGGGAAACGCTCCGTAATCAGGTCTTCACCACGCGACCACAGATATGTCTGGTTGTCACGGCGCAGCAGTTGCGCACGTATGCCATCGTATTTCCATTCTGCCTGCCAGTCAGTGATGTCGCCCAGGGATTCTGGCGCAGCGGATAGCTGATGTGCCAGGAAAAATGGGTAGGGCTGACCACCACGCAAACTATGTTCCTGATCTGACTGGGGGCGGATCAACTTCATGAAGCCGTCTGCTGTTGGAGCCACGCGGCCATCTGTCCAGCCCATGAGCCTTTGTGCGATCAGCTTGTTATCGACTTTGGCGACATCGCCAAGTGCGCGCGTGACCAGTAGTTTCGATACGCCGACACGAAAGCCGCCGCCTATCAGCTTGCCCAGCAAAAAACGTTCAGGTGTCGCCAGTTCATCCCAAAAAGAAAACAGGGCGCTGCGTATCACCTCTGGTGTTGCGCCACGCAGAGGGGCGATTCTTTCCAGCATCCAGTTTGCCAGGCCAACGTGAGCTTGCCGTACAGGTGGTGGCAAGACATGGGCGATGGTTTCCGACAGGTCGCCTACCGCCTGATAGCATTCTTCAAACAGCCATTCTTCGATGTTGGCATACTCCATGGCAAACTGCCGCAGCAGTTTGCTGGGTACTGCCTGGCGTGGTTTGCCCCCCGCCAGGAAATACACTGCCCACGCTGCATCCTCAGGCGGTGACTGGCTGAAATACGTTTTCAGGGCATCCAGCTTGCGGTTGGTGGATGTGGTTTCATCCAGTTGGGCGTAGAGCTGGGCGAATTCACGCATGATCGCCTTCTTTGGATGTTGATGGTTCTGCTAAGGCTGTTGTTGCTGTTGTTACCGCTGTTGCAGAGGTTTCGTCTTCATCCCCATATTCAGTATCAAAGCCAGATGCCTGCAAGCCTTGTTGCTGCAAATAACGCACCATGACGGGTATTGATCCATGGGTGACGATAATGCGTGAGGCACCCGTTGCATTGATCGCCTGCATCAGGCCCGGCCAGTCAGCATGGTCAGACAGCACAAAACCCCTGTCCACGCCACGCCTGCGCCGTGCACCCCGCAATTGCATCCAGCCGCTGGCAAAGGCATCGCTGAAATCGCCAAAGCGTTTTATCCATGGCGAATTGCTGGCAGAAGGCGGGGCGATGACTATCGCCTGTCTGAGTTCATTTTTGTCGCCAACATCGCTTACCATTTTTGTTGCTGGCAAGCGTATGCCCGCTTCGCGGTAAGCATGGTTCAGCGGTTCGACTGCACCATGGCAGATAATGCTGCCTATGCTGGCATCCAGCCCATGCAAAATACGTTGCGCCTTGCCGAATGAATATGACAGCAGCACGCTGGTCCTTCCCTGCGCGGCATTATTGCGCCACCACTGGTTGATGTCATTAAAAATACTTTGTTGCGCCTGCCAGCGGTAGATGGGCAGGCCAAAGGTGGACTCGGTAATGAAGGTGTGACAGGCGACCGATTCAAAAGGGGCGCAGGTGCCGTCGGCCTCTACCTTGTAGTCGCCAGAGGCCACCCACACTTCGCCCTTGTATTCCATCCTGACCTGGGCAGAACCCAGCACATGTCCGGCAGGGTGCAGGGAGATCGTCACGCCATTGTGCACGCGCTGCTCGCCATATTCCAACCCTTCTATGCTGATATCACCCAGCCTTGATTTCATCACGCCGACACCAGCCGCTGCGGTCAGATAATGTTCGTTGCCTATCCTGGCATGGTCGGAGTGGGCATGCGTAATGACCGCACGTGATACTGGCCGCCAGGGGTCGATATAGAAATCGCCTGGCACGCAATATAAGCCTTCCTTGCGATTAACGATGAGGTCTGACATGTCTGCTTATCTCAGTCTGTGTGATGAAGTCTGTATTTTTGCAAATGGATTGTCCTCAAATTACCTGCCGACCTCTGTGCGACAACGAACCATATCTCTCAGACGCCTATGAAATACCGGGCATTTCATACCATGCATGACAAAGACGTAGGAGTTCGCCGACAAGTTTTGTCGCCGTTGACTTGTAGATAAGCCCTGCATTGCTTGGTATCTTGCCATACGTTTAAATATTTCTTGAAAATAGCACAGGTAGTCTGTGGATGCTTGCAAACACCTATATTTGCAAATGCCCTAAGAAATATTGAGTGATGAATAGTGAGTTAATTACTTAATTGAGGAGTTTGACCATGACTAGTATGCATACCAACCCAAGTTCAAAAAAAGCTCTCAGAGCCAATGTATTTCCTTCCACAAAGCCGTTGACTGAAGCGGACATTGTTGAAATGGGTGAGATGGACTATATGAACGATGCGCAGCTCGCATTTTTCAGGTCACGTTTGCAGGAAATTGAAATAAATCTTCTGCAAAACGCGCATGAAACAACGGTCCACCTTCAGGAAAGCGAATTGTTCGCAGACCCGGCAGACAGAGCTACGCTGGAAGAAGAGCAAGCACTGGAATTGCGTACTCGTGACCGTGAAAGCAAATTGCTCAAGAAAGTGCGTTCTGCTATCGCTCGTATCGACGAAGGTGATTATGGCTGGTGCGAAGATACCGGTGAACCTATAGGTGTAGAGCGCCTGCTGGCTCGCCCAACAGCGACTCTGTCACTGGAAGCGCAACAGCGTCACGAAAAACGACAAAAATTGTTTGGTCATTAATTGGGACAATAGTTTGCTCATTAGTTTGCTCCTTAGTTTACTCACTTAGCAGGCCACATCACTTAACAGCGAGCTCGTGGAAGTGTCGCACTGTGCGGCACTTTCTGCTCATGTTCACATCTTTACTTATGCGTAATATGGAAATGACAGAGACAAAAGAAATACTGTGGGACTGCTATGCAGAGCTGGATAATGGCGTTACTCCTGGTGTGCCCGTTGATGCACTGACAGAGCGCATGTTGAGAAAAAATATTGACCCCGATACTTATTTCAACGCACTTACATCAGGTGTCAGAGATGGGGAATTTGCCATGCTGTCGCCAGGTGTGATTGCCTTGCTGGTGGGAGAGCATGCACCATCCAGCAGGTATATGTCGGCGCTTTCGTGATGCAACGTAAATCCATGCTCTATAAGCGGAGCATCTTATAGGGCCACATGTTATTCACAGTGGCCTGATTTGCTTTTTACGGCTAGAAATTACTGGTACTCATGTGACCATGAAGCAGTACGCAAAATCTGCGTTATTCTAATACCACCCATAATGCATGGATAAAATGATAGTTTCCTGCTTTATCCATGCAGAATGGCTCACAACTCTTCGGCAAAAAACTTCTCTGGCTTTCCGGCACTCAAACGCCTGATGCGTTCGCCGCCTTCTATATCATCAAGTTTTTTATTCATTGTCTGAAACGCTTCTGATGACATCAGATAGTCGTCAAGATCATCGTCGCTGAGTATGGCGACGGGTGCAAGTGCCGCTTCTCTTAACACGGCTTTTGCATGGCGACGGAGTTTTTTAACGCTCATTGAACTATTGGTATGCATGGTTTTTCCTCATCATCTGATAGATGATCCACATTGATAAGAATACAGCCTTGGACTTAGATGTAAAACTGCTTGTCGGTAGCAGTGTCATCATCATAATGACAAGACGTGATGGCAGCAGTCAGAAAATATGTGCTGTGTTTGTAGGCGAAGATGCAGTGCGTGGGACTATGATTTACCTGGTTTGCAGATATCCTGTTCTCAAAAAAGGTGTATGGCAGGGTGTTTAGATCTAGTTGTCATCACAGGTGTTTTTATATGACCACAAAGTTTTTTGTGCGGCACAACATAATTTGGAGGCTGGGGCCGGGTTTCGTTACATTGACGATAAAATAGAATATTATTCAAAAATAATGTCGTAAGCCTATATCGTCAATTTAGACAGATGTGGCTGGATGCGATAGTTAACAAAGCTTGGTTACTTGGAAATAGTTGATGTCCAGCCGAAATTTACCCGATGATAAAAAACTGATTGATCTCCAGCGTTTTCAATTGCTGGTTGATGCAATCACGGACTATGCAATCTATATGCTGGATGTTGATGGTCGCGTGGTCAGCTGGAATGCCGGTGCACAAAAGTTCAAGGGCTACGCCGCAGATGAAATCATAGGTCAGCATTTTTCTCAATTTCATACACCTGAAGACCAGGCCGCAGGCCTCCCGGGACGTTCACTGCAGATTGCTGAAACTGAAGGACGTTACGAGACTGAGGGCTGGCGCGTACGCAAGGATGGCTCTTATTTCTGGGCAAGCGTGATTATTGATGCCATCCGGGAAGATGATAGACTTCTTGGCTTCGCAAAAATTACACGTGACATTACCGATCGCAAGAAAGCGGAAGAAGCCTTGCGTGTTAGCGAGCAACAGTTTCGTTTGCTGGTACAGGGCGTTACTGACTACGCAATCTATATGCTGGATAAGGAAGGGTATGTCAGTAACTGGAATGCAGGTGCCCAGCGTATCAAAGGTTACCGGCAGGAAGAGGTAATCGGTACGCATTTTTCTCGTTTTTATACAGAGGAAGACCAGCTTGATGGGGTGCCGTCGCGCGCACTGTCGACGGCAAGGAACGAAGGCCGTTTTGAGCAGGAAGGCTGGCGTGTCAGGAAAGATGGCAGCCAATTTCGCGCTCATGTTGTGATCGATCCTATTTGCGACGCCTTCGGTGAATTTGTCGGTTATGCCAAGGTCACCAGGGATATTACTGAGAAACACGAAGCAGCTATCGCGCTGAAAAAAACCGAACAAGCCTTGCAACATGCGCAAAAGATGGAAACTATCGGTAAATTGACTGGCGGCATAGCGCATGACTTTAATAATCTGCTACAGATCATTTCCGGAAATTTGCAACTATTGTCTGCCGAGATTGCAGGTAATCCACATGCAGAGAGACGCGTCTCCAATGCATTGGCGGGTGTCAAGCGAGGTGCCAAGCTCGCGAGTTACTTATTGTCTTTTGGCCGCCGTCAGGCACTTGATCCCAAAGTCGTCAATATCGGTCGTTTTGTGATTGATATGGAAGATATGTTGCAACGCAGTCTGGGTGAGACTATCGAAGTTGACACTATTCTGGCTGATGATCTGTGGAATACCTTCGTCGATGTGGCACAGGTCGAAAATGCTTTGCTTAATCTGGCCGTCAATGCGCGCGATGCAATGGACTCCGTTGGCAAGCTCACGATAGAAATCAGTAATGCTGTTCTGGATGAAAATTATGCGCGCACTCATGCAGAAGTCAGTGCGGGCGAATATGTGATGCTGGCAGTGTCCGATGTGGGCTCAGGCATGTCGCCAGAAGTTGTAGCTCAGGCATTCGAACCCTTTTTCTCGACCAAGGCCGAGGGTAAGGGCACTGGCCTGGGTTTGTCCATGGTCTATGGTTTCGTCAAGCAGTCTGGCGGCCACGTCAATATTTATAGTGAACTGGGCTATGGCACCACTGTAAAACTCTATCTTCCGCGTTCAACAGAGCAGGAGGGCCGGCTGGCAACGCAGGCCGAGGAAAAAATTGTCGGCGGCACAGAAACCATCCTGGTTGCAGAAGATGATGAGCAGGTTCGTACCACGGCCATCGACATACTGACTACCCTGGGATATAAGGTATTGCACGCAGGCGATGCCGAAAGTGCTCTCGCAATTATTGATGCTGGTGTCAGAGTTGATTTGCTGTTTACTGATGTTGTCATGCCAGGGCCATTACGTAGCCCCGAACTGGCGCGCAGGGCACGTGAACGTTTGCCCGAACTTGCCGTATTGTTTACTTCCGGCTATACCCAAAACGCCATTGTTCATGGCGGGCGGCTGGATGAAGGGGTGGAGTTACTGGGTAAGCCATATAGCCGTGAAGCACTGGCATTAAAGGTACGTTCCGTCATTGCCAACTGCAAGAGATAAATTTTGATGCTAAGAAGCTTGATTAGAAAGAGCGATCTCGATTTTTCTCAAAAGCTGATCCTTGGCCGCACTGATTTCTATGTCTGACATGGATGGCAAGCGGCTGATCAATTTATCGAGATCTTCTTTAAAATCTGCGCTTGAAATCTGATGTTGGTTCTTTGGGTTTTCTGTAAGCTTTTTACTCATGATTATTCCTGTCTATTGCATGTCAGCCTGGCGAATACTCTGCCAGCAATAAGCATGTATCTGAAAAGTTCTCAGTACGTCGTTTGATCTGTCCTTGCGGGTAGTTGGCAACTAGCAGGAACTGGACAGGTGAGGAAACAAGATTTCATCACCTGTTTATTCATGTCTATTATTGACTTCAATGCTGATTTCAAGGCTCACTTCCATGCCATCAGCTTGAAAAATACATGGCTCTTAAATTTCGACGGTGTTCTTCCATTTTCTTCAAATGCAGATGTTGAGTTGTCGGGAGCAAAGCTTTTGATTTCTTGGTGTTGCTGTCTGCCAATGTCATGCTGGGTGCAAGCAGCTGTTCATTCAGCGCAGAAATGTTTTGATTTTTAATTGAAAAATGGAAGCCGAAAAAATTTTTCACGATGACTCCTCTTAAAAAGTGGGTGGGCTGAATAATTTCTCTATCGCATCAGTAAGCATCAATAAGCATAAGCGCTTGCATGCTGTCTGTTTACTTTGTTCATTACTCTGCTTTTACTATTGCAAGCTACATGACGAAAACACTGCGAAAGAGTGGTCATGATAAATAGAATCCTCTTCTTAAAATACAGGACAAGAGCGACCCCATTTGTAGGAAAGCGCCTACTGCTGGCGTATTCCTGCAAAAGCCAAAAATTATATGGCCATGACATATTCCTGCCTTTTAAAAATAGGTCAATGTGTCTGAATTAATATTGAAATTTTTTTTTGATCTGCGTTTTACCTATGTAATGCTCGCCAAAAAAATCCTCTTTCTTTCCAGATTTTCATTACATGTGACCTAGCGTACAGATGTCTTGGATTAATTTTCTTAATCTATCGCTAGTTGTCCGCAATGGACTTAATCAGGAGAAATGAATGAGACGAATACTCAATCAAATCGGTATTGCCTCCCTATTGTGCTGCGCCGCATTGCCAGCTACTGGATTTGCCGCTGACCCTGTTCCTTCAGTGGTAACCGAAGGAAAAAGTGCGCCCAATGTCGATAACTCAGCGATCAATGACAGAGACAGGTATGCCGGCAATAAAACACCGGAAGACCAGTTCAACACACCAGAAGACCGTAATCTGCTGGCTGCAGTCAGACGTTCAGTCGTGCATGATAAATCACTGTCTTTGATGGCGCATAACATCAAGATCATCGTCAATACCGGTGCGGTTACCTTGCGTGGACCGGTGAAAACGGCAGACGAAAAAATGAAAGTGGAAAAAATCGTCCTGGCGGTCAAGGGTGTCAGTTCCATTAATAACTCGCTGGACGTGAAAACCAATTAAACAGAGTAAGCAAGGTAGCAAGCCGGTCTGGCAACACATGCAATCAAATTCATTCAAGGAGTACATATGAAAACCGCCATTTACTGTATCGCAACAAACCGAGTCCAAGCTGAAAACATCGTCGACAATCTGAAACTCTCAGGCTTCCCAAGCGGTGATATTTCAGTTTTGTTCCCTGATCAAACCGGTACACGTGATTTTGCACATGAGCAAAACACCAAATTACCAGAAGGTGCTGCCGCTGGCGGAGCTGCAGGCATGGGCGTTGGTGCCATCCTGGGCTGGCTGACAGGTATCGGTACGCTGGCCATCCCTGGTGTAGGCCCTTTCATTGCTGCTGGCCCTATCATGGCGGCACTCAGCGGCGCTGCATTGGTGGGTGCCGCAGGCGGTATTATCGGCGCGATGGTGGGTCTGGGTATACCGGAATATGAAGCGAAATTGTATGACGGGAAGATTCGGGGCGGCAATATCCTGATTTCTGTACATTCCGATAATTCCAGCCAGGAAAGCATTGCAAAAGACATTTACAAAAAAGCGGGTGCGGAAGATATCAACTCTACATCCGAAGCCAGTGTGACTTGAATTTTTCCTGAGTAGTAAATACTGGCACTGCAAAAACGGACTGCTCAAAGTACAGGGCCGTCCGTTTTTTCTTTGCATCCGTCCTAACCTTTATTGTAGAGTGCCTACCATGCCCAAGACAGCCGTCGCCAAAACAGGAAGTAAAGAAACGACAAAAGAAGCAAAAAAAGAAAGTAAAAACCTGACGTCCACCTCCATCGGTAATGGGGGCGAGCTACATCAGATTGCCGGGAAAATATATCCGCAATTAACCACTAACCAAGGCGTGGTCATTGCGGATGACCAAAACTCCCTGAAAGCCAGTGTCAGAGGACCAACCTTGCTGGAAGACTTTATCCTCAGGGAAAAAATTACGCATTTTGATCATGAGCGTATCCCTGAGCGCATCGTCCATGCCCGCGGAACCGGTGCGCATGGATATTTTGAATTGACGCAATCGCTGGAAAAATATACTACGGCAAAAATCCTGACTGAAACAGGAAAGCAAACGCCGGTATTTACCAGGATTTCTACCGTTGCTGGCGGTTCCGGTTCTGTGGACACTCCCCGCGATGTGCGCGGCTTTGCAGTCAAATTCTATACCTCGGAAGGCAATTGGGATCTGGTGGGTAATAATGTCCCCGTCTTCTTTATTCAGGATGCGATCAAATTTCCTGATCTTATCCATGCAGTAAAAATGGAGCCTGATCGCGGCTTTCCACAAGCGGCATCTGCGCACGATACCTTCTGGGATTTTATTTCACTGACGCCAGAAGCTATGCACATGGTAATGTGGATCATGTCTGACCGCACACTGCCAAGATCATTGCGCATGATAGAAGGCTTTGGTGTGCATAGCTTCCGTCTGATTAACAAGAATGGTGAATCGACTTTTGTAAAATTTCACTGGCGCCCCAAGGCAGGCTTACAGTCTACTGTCTGGGATGAAACGGTGAAAATTGCCGGTGCCGACCCTGATTTTCACAGACGTGATTTCTTTGAGGCCATTACTGCAGGTGATTTCCCTGAATGGGAACTGGCGGTACAGTTATTTACCGAAAAAGAAGCAGATGCGTTCCCGTTTGACCATCTCGATGCTACTAAACTCATCCCTGAAGAACTGGTACCCCTGACTGTGATCGGACGCATGGTATTGGACAGATGGCCAGACAATTTCTTTGCCGAGACTGAGCAAGTCGCGTTTTGCCCATCGCATTTGGTTCCTGGTATTGATTTCTCGAATGACCCCTTGCTGCATGGGCGCTTGTTTTCTTATCTGGATACACAATTGTCCAGGCTAGGCTCAGCCAATTTCCACCAGATTCCTGTCAATGCACCCAGGTGCCCGTTTGCCAATCATCAGCGTGATGGCCATATGCAGATGGCAAGGCCTGTTGGTAGAGTCGCGTATGAACCAAATTCACTGGCAAAAGATGCTCCGCGCGAACAGCCTGCGACAGGGTTCACGAGCATGGCAGAGCCTGTTGCTGGTGACAAGGGGAGGATACGCCCGGAAAGTTTTGCTGATCACTATAGTCAGGCCCGTCAGTTCTATGTCAGCCAGAATGAGACTGAGCAAGCGCACATAGTTGCAGCACTGGTTTTTGAATTATCCAAAGTCGAGCACCCGCATATACCATTGGCCATGGTTGCTCATCTGCTGCACATCAATGAAGAGTTGGCGCAGCGTGTTGCCGATGGCCTGGGCATCAAAGACTTGCCAGCAGCACCAGCTATTAGCGCTGAGATACAGGATTTGCCGGCATCACCTGCCCTGGGTTTGATAGACAAGATGAAAGATAGTTTGGCGGGCCGTGTCCTTGGTATTCTCATTGCTGACGGTACCGATGCCAAGGTGCTGGAAAAATTCAAAGCTGCTGTTACTGCTGCAGATGCCAAATACAAGATCATTGCCCCGCGTATCAATGGCGTGTATTTGTCAGATGGCAAAGAAGCCAAAGTAGATGGGCAACTGGCAGGCAGTCCTTCCGTGATATTTGATGCTGTTGCCCTTGTCCTTTCCAGTGAGTCGGCAAAGAAACTGGCACGGGATATGGCTGCCAAAGGCTTCGTCAGCGATGCGTTCAGCCATTTGAAAGCGATTGCCTATGATTCAGGTGGCGACGTACTGTTGACTGCGGCCGGTATTGATAAAGATGCTGCCGTCATATCAACGGATAAATTGAAAGACTTCATCGCCGCTGCAAAAACAAGGCTATGGACTAGAGAGGAGTTTGTGCGTCCGCCGCTATGAAGAAATAGCTGCTGTTAGCGAGTAAAAGCCTTATGCGTAGCTATGCATAAGGCATTTTTAATGCGAACTACATTATTTCCGCTTTACATCTGATTTGTACTTACTTGCGATAAAAAGAAACGCAACATCTCGCGGCTGGCATCTGGCCCTGCTGCGTCAGTAAAACTGCCTTGGCTGTTGCCGCCCGACCAGGCGTGACCAGCGCCATGGATGACCCATTGCTCAGCAGGGGCGGGCACATTGTCCGTTTGATGAGAAGCAGTATTATCGGCATAGCGTGTGCGCGTATAGAGACGGCCTAGCTTGCCGCTACCGTTTTCTTTTCGTGCTGTTAAATTTTTTGACTGGTTGCTGCCCAGATAAGCTTCCATGATGCTGTCAGCATTTTTGCTATTAACCGTATGGTCCTGGTCACCGTGGAAGACGATGATAGGCACTGCGGCATCTGTCGATGATTTTTTACTTTGGCTTGCTGCTCCGCGCATGGCTGCCAGGGCGGAAGGCAAATCATTTGCCGCGCCAAATGGCAGGCCAGAATGTATGCCAACTGCGGCATAAAGCTCAGGATAAGCATCGGCCATGATGGCAGCCATCGCACCACCGGCAGACATACCCGCGATGAAGACACGGCGTTCATCTGCGTGATAATCGGCCATTATCTTGCGGGTGAGACCGGCGATCAGAGCAGGTTCACCCTGGTCACGCTTTTGATCCATGGCCTTGAACCAGTTCCAGCATTTTGAGCTATTTGCACTCTGGTCCTGGCAAGGGTAGACGACGATGCATTGCTCTTGTTCTGCGATCAGATTCATCCCGGTGCCAGTGGCAAAATCATCAGGCCCTTGTGTGCAGCCGTGCAGCATGACGATCAGTGGCAATGCCTGTCCTGTATAACCAGAAGGGATATAGAGCTTGTAAGTGCGCTTGCCATGTGCATTGGCATAGCTGCCGCTAATGAAACGACCTGTATCGCTTTTGTCAGTTTTTTTTGCTTCCGGAGTTTGCGCATCGATGACATCTGCAGCATGGCGGGCATCAGCTTGCGGCTGGCCGTCACGCTTATTCTCAGGTCGTGGATTAATGTCATGCAGGGTCTGTTCCCTTTTCTGATCATGTTGGTTCGCGTAATCAGATCCAGTATGAGTTGCAGTCTTTGCCAGACCAGGCAAATGCTTGTTCAGGGTACGTTGTATCAATTCTGTGACGGCAGTCAGATTTTGTAATTGATCCGTGTGCAGGCTGCCCTGAGCTGGTATGGCAAATGCCTTGCCATTGCGCCAGGATTTACCCGCCATGCGCATGCGCGCCAGCAGGTCTGGATTAAAATTCATGGTGTGCTTTCAATGTAACGCAACTTGTGCATAAGGGATAGTTGCTGGTCAGAGTATCCGTCCAGCGAGTGCCGCTTTTACTGCATTGCTGGCCTGGAATGCCCCTAGTACAGAAATGGATTCGATAGTAGTCATCGCCAGTTCAGGGCTGACATCAGCAGCGATGCTGGCCAGGCCCAGTACCTGTATTTGCAGGCGCTGTCCTGCATCACGCACGGCTTCAAGGTCAGCGCGTGTGTAATGCTGCAAGCCCAATACCAGGCTCTTGCGTGCCACAGTCTGGCGTATGACTTCAGCATGTGTGAGTAACTGGTTGCGTATTGCCGTGCGTATCAGGTCTGTACGGTTTGAATAAAAACCTTCCTGCACGAGCAGATCCACCTGGCCTAGATCAATCAAGCCAAGATTGATGGTGATTTTTTCTGTATCGCTGGCCTTGGCCCGTATGTCGGTAACACTCATGGCATTCCTTGGATTAACAAATACCATCCATATGGATGGTATTTGGATGTTTATTGGAGTATATCTATGTCGTTTACAAAGTAAAGCACTAATTTGTATCAAGACTTTCCTTGGTTTTTGTCCTACATGGCTTCAGCGCAGAGGCTTACCAGCATTTACCCGCACAAGTTTTAAGATGTTTCTACCTGCACTTATGAGTGTCTTGTTTTGCTTTTGAACAGATGAGATTGCTCAGGACAAGCTTTGCAGGCGCTTTATTCCTATCCCTTTATCAATGTCTTCATGTTTTAGAAGGAACTACCATGCGCACAGCCACATCTTCGACCAAAGCCAAGCCTGCAAAAATTCCTGTTGTTATCGCCAAAAAGCTTAAAGGAAGTAAAGCGCAAGACGCTGTCAGCCTGCTCAAGCAAGACCATAAAAACGTCAAGGCACTGTTCAGTAAATTTGAAAGCCTGGGTGACGCTGCTTTTGTCAGCAAGAAAAAAATAGCTCATCAGATCTGCCTGGAACTGACCAAGCACACCATTGCAGAGGAAGAGATCTTTTATACCGCCATGCGTGATGTCGGTGTTGATGTCAAGGATATGCTGGACGAAGCTACAGTAGAGCATGCCGCTGCCAAGGACCTGATCGCCCAGATATTGAATATGGAGCCAGGCGAAGACCTGTATGACGCCAAGGTCAAAGTCTTATCCGAGCAAATTGAACATCATGTGAAGGAAGAAGAAGGGGAGATGTTTCCCAAGGCAAAAAAAGCGAAGCTTGATCTGGTAGCCCTGGGTGCGGCGATACAACAACGCAAGGATGAAATCACGCTGCCATCCCTGCAATGAAGCTGAGAATACCAAAGAACAAAACAGCAAAGATAGTATCAAGATCAATAGAAAAACAGGAACCCCGGGCTGGAACAGCATTTGTCCAGCCTGGCCTTCCAATGTATTTGTATGCCTCCCTGGCTACAGTGAGTTGTCTGTGATTTGTCCGTGAATTCATAGCCGGCATACAAATACTCAGCTTCCGGTTTGCCCATGCAAGTAATTGCCATGGTCTGAACCGATAAAAAGACCTGGGAACAATTATGGATTTTCAATCGCTCATCAATCGCAATTTTCTGGATATTCCATTCATTAGCTGGATCACCGCTTGTGGCGTCGCTGTGCTTGCGTATTTCGTCATGCATACGTTCATCGGTTTCTTCAAGCGCAGGCTGACGGCTGATAGTAATCCGGGTACGGCACATGTCACAAAACTGATACCGCAAATTCTAGGCAGCACCAGCAATATCACTCTGATTATCACCTCGGTGCTGATAGGTGTAGCTGTACTGGATTTGCCTGCGCGCTGGAGTGACCGCGTCAATCATCTGTGGTTTCTGGCGTTTGGCTTGCAACTGGCCTTATGGATCAATAAAACCATCAAGGTCCTGAGCAAGCGTTATTTTAATTCCATGGCGACCGATGGTGCGCCAGCCAGCCGGGTTTCGCATACCATCATCGTCTGGGCCTTGCAATTTGTGCTGTGGGTCGTTTTTGCGCTGGCCATGCTGTCGAATGTAGGGATTAATGTATCAGCTTTCATTGCCAGTCTGGGTATAGGCGGTATTGCGATTGCACTGGCAGTGCAGAATGTGCTGGGTGATCTGTTTGCCTCCCTGGCAATTGCTGTAGACAAGCCTTTTGAAGTCGGCGATGCAATCAACATCAACGGTATCTCAGGCACGGTTGAACATGTGGGTTTGAAGACTACACGCCTGCGTGCTGACAGTGGCGAGCAAATCGTGATTGCCAATGCTGACTTATTGAAAAATACCATACGCAACTTCAAGCGCATGAAAGACAGGCGGGTGCAATTACTGGTCAAGGTCGCCTCCGACACTCCGCCCGACGTGCTGGAGCAGGTACCACCCATGTTAAGGAAAATAGTCGAAGAACAGCCTGAAGTGCGCTTTGACCGTGCTCATCTGAAGCTGTTTGACCGTAGTTCTATCGAGTTTGAAGTGATTTATTTTGTCCTGAAGCCGGAATACGGTTTGTACATGGACAAGCAACAAGCGGTCAACTTGAAGATCATGAGGGAGTTGCTGGCCAGGGATATTTCATTCTCTGACCCTGTGCAAAAAATAAAATATCTGGACGTGACAGGAGTAGAAACCAGGGAAGTGCGCAGGCCGCAGCAAATTGGGCAAGCGAAGCTGTCGCGGCAGTTTTGATCTATTCCACCCCTCTGCCGACCGGGACCAGTCTGGCGAAGTGGGTATTTCCAAGGGTATTTGAAATTAAGTCCCTCTAAATGACCTGTCAATCTTACGCCCCGTACTTATTGCCAATGCTGCCAAATGGCGCTAACCTTGTCATTTAGTACAAGTTAACTACTTGCAGCCAATCACTCACGTCCAAAGAAGCGCATGTTATCTGGTAAGGTTGGCGCTACAATTGCTGCTTACCAACTCAGGACCGAGTATGTCTCCGATACAGAATGACAATGCAGATGTTCCTGTGAACCTGCAGCAAGAATGGGCGTTTATAGGAAGCGGCACGCCTATGCGTGATGCCGTCAGGAACTTTGACTGGTCTGCCACTGAGCTTGGTCCTATCAATGCCTGGCCGCCAGCCTTGAAGGCTGTCGTTGGTATCATCATGAATTCTGCCCATCCCATGTTTCTCTGGTGGGGACCAAAACTGATACAGATATATAACGATGCCTATGTGCCCAGCTTTGGCATTGGGAAGCATCCCGCTGCGCTGGGACAGGGCGGCGCAGAATGCTGGCAAGAAATCTGGCCCATCATTTGGCCACAGATATCACATGTCATGACGGGCGGCGCTGCCAACTGGTATGAAGACAATCTCGTTCCTATCTGGAGAAATTCGCGGATGGAGGATGTGTACTGGACTTATACTTATACACCAGTCTATGGTGATGATGACCAAATTGTAGGCACCTTGGTTGTGTGCACCGAGACCACATCCCGTATTTTGGCCGAACGCAGGCAGCGTACCTTATCGTCGCTGACAGAGCGATTGACGTTTTGTAAAACCCGTGAGGAAATTTTTGAGACAGTGCATGCTGTCGCTGCCGAGAATACTGCTGACATTTTAGCCGTAGCCGTCAATCATGAAGACGCGGCAAATCTAAACAAAGATACCCATTTCAGTATTCATGCACTTCAACTGCATTTTCATCATGATTGTTCATTGACATTCGAATTGTCTCAGCGCTTGCCATTTGATGCTGCTTACAGCAAATTTTTGCATGAATTTGCTGCGGTGGTTTGTCGCGCTCTTACGCATATGGAAAGCTTGTTGGCCCGTGATTTTGCCGCTGCTGAAAGAGATCGTCTGCTTTTTGATGCGCCAGTAGGTACGGCGATCATGATGGGCGATGATCTGGTTTTTCAATTGGCAAATCCTATTTATTGCAAAATTATTGGCCGTCCTGAAATTATGGTGGTGGGGCGTAGTTTTGATGAGGTTTTTCCGGAGCTATTTGATTCTGAAGTGCGCACAAAATTCAAGCACGTATTCAGGGAGGGAATTCCATTTGTCTCTGAAGAAACCAAAGTACGCATCAGCTTGTACGGTGGCGAACCTGAAGACCGCTATTACATTTACAATCTGGCACCGATACGCCGTGTCGATGGACAAGTACATGGGTTGATGGCCATTGCCATTGACATTACTTCACAGGTGCTGGCACGTACCGAGATTGAACGCCTGAACGACAACCTGAATGTCACTTCCCGGGCAAAAGATGAGTTTCTCGCCATGCTGGGACATGAACTGCGTAATCCTTTAGCGCCCATAGTGACCGCGCTTGAGTTGATGAAGATGCGTAACCCTGGCCCTAAGGTCAGCAAGGAGCAGGCAGTCATTCAGCGCCAGGTTGATCACCTGGTGCGCTTGGTCGATGACCTGATGGACGTATCGAGAATAACCAGCGGCAAGGTGCAGCTCAGGATAGTCGCGAGCAATTTGCGCGACGTGATGAACAAGGCGCTGGAAATGGCCAGCCATTTGCTGGAGAAAAAAAATCACCACCTGACGCTGGATGTCGCGCCGATTACCTGGGTAGGTGACCCTGCTCGACTGGCGCAAGTGGTCGCCAACCTGCTGACCAATGCCGCAAAATATACACCCGATGGTGGTGAAATTTCATTGGTGACTTATCATGAAGATGATAAGGTCAAGATACGCGTCAGTGATAATGGCATGGGCATTTCGCCAAGCCTGATGCCGAATATTTTTGATCTGTTCGTGCAAGGAGGTAGAAGCGTAGACAGATCTGATGGTGGTCTCGGCATCGGTCTTGCACTGGTCAGCAATCTGGTGCAACTACATCATGGCAGCGTGCATGCCGAAAGCCCGGGTGAAGGCCTGGGCAGTAGTTTTACCATCAGCCTGCCTCATAAACTGGCCTTGGTAGAGGCGGAAGTGCAAGAGAAACCGGTTCACGTGCCCGCCAGCACCAGCGCGCGCATCCTTGTCGTTGACGATAATCGTGATGCTGCCGATTCCTTGCTTGAATTGCTCTCTGCCATGGGACATGAAGTCCGGGCCGTCTATGATCCCATACAGGCATTGAATGAAGTGCAGCGGTATATGCCGGAGTTTGCGATTCTTGATATAGGCTTGCCAGGCATGGATGGTTATGAACTCGCCAAAGCCATACGTGAGTTACCTGGCGGCGATGTCATGCGACTGATCGCGCTGACTGGTTATGGACAACAGCATGACAAGGAGCGCAGTCACAGTGCCGGGTTTAATGCCCATATGATCAAGCCTGTAGACTTTGGGTATCTGGAAAGATTGATTGCAGGAGATATATAAGTGAAGTGTAATAATGCAGCTTTTAATGAATGTAGGTATTGTCTTACACCATTTTGGGATTGCGCTGCTAGGGATTAATCACTGTTTCGCATAGGATGGATACCAGGTGCATGATAGGTTTTCTGAGAAGATAAAATAAATATCTTGGAAATCTTTGCAGAATAATTCAAATCGAATAATGACAGACGTATCGTTCTGCCTGGCATGTACAGCGCATTTACAATAGATGTACTGGCAGGGCGGTTTAGACAAGATAGATAATAATGATAAATCCACTTTCTGAAAATATTTACGACAGTTCACCCGGCAACGAAGCTAGTGCCCAGGCCGATACGGGTTTGCATATTCTGGTAGTCGAAGATAATCAGGATTTACTGGAAATGCTTTGTGAAATGCTGGATTTGATTGGCCATCATCCCATGCCGGCGGGGAGTGGTGAAAGGGCTTTGGAATTGTTGCAGCAAAGACGCTACGATGTGCTGCTGACAGATATCAATTTACCCAAAATGTCTGGCATTGCGCTGGGAAAACAGGCTGTAGAAGATGCGCCAGACATGCATATTATTTTTTCATCTGGTCATGGTGCGCATATACAGACCTATGTCAATTTTCCATGCCATGTGCTGACCAAGCCTTTTGAGTTAAGCCAGATTCAACAAATTCTCGATGGCTTTAAATGAGACCAACTCATCCGCAACAGTCTTGAAGACGATTTGTCCCGGGTTGTGAAAGCCTGGGGCTGAGATAATCCTGACTGATATTATCAATGCGTAGTAAGTATGCGCAGTCGGGCAAGCGCTAGCAAATTCAGGCTAGGCCCTTGCTGGGCAATCTGGAAGGGACAGCCCAGCGCGTTGCCAGGATTAACCAGTTGCAGGCAGGCTGATCTGTTAGACCTGAATTTCATTTTGTTTTTCATGATAGGCACCACGCTGTAAGAGGAGATGAGGCATTGTAAAGTCTCTCCGGCGCAGCAGATATCAGAAGGTTTATACAAGTTGTGTAGGATGGCGACGACATAGTAAAACAGAGATAGCAATGTTCACTCTGCGTGATCCTGTGTCAGGCAACTTGAAATGTTTCTATCGCGAGTATGAGTTGCTGGAGCTTTAAAGGTTTGACAAAGTGAGAGTCAAAGCCAGCTTCTGCAGTCAGGACATGGTCTTCCCTTAACCCATACCCAGTCAATGCGATCAGGTACATGCTGCTGGTGTCCTTGTCAGCACGCAAGCGTCTTGCCACTTCATAACCATCCATGCATGGTAAGCCTATATCAATCAGGGCAATGCCAGGTTTTTCTTCCTTCGCCAGGATAATTCCTTCTGCTCCTGTTGCCGCTTCGAGAACCTGAAACCCGTGTTCCTTGAGTAATTGCGTGGTCATTTCGCGGGCATCTTCATTGTCTTCTATCAGCAGCAGTTTTTGGCTTGTTGCCATTTTCCGTACTTCCGGCTGATCTGGTGACGGCTGGATTGCTGCAGCTTGCGGCAGGACAATAGCAAAAGTGCTGCCAAGGTTTTCGCCTTCACTATGAGCATGGATATCTCCTCCATGCAATTCGACCAGTTGCCTGACCAGGGCAAGGCCTATGCCCAAGCCACCTTTGGCACGATCCAGGGAATGCTCACCCTGGACGAAAACATTAAAAATACGTGGCAACAAATCTTTTGAAATACCTATGCCAGAATCAGTAATCATCAAGCTGACCTTGCCATCTGCCAGCGTCTTTTTAATGCTGATGCTGCCGCCTGCAGGCGTGTACTTGATGGCATTGTCCAGCAAGTTGGTAATGATTTGCTCTGCACGCGTGGGATCAGCATCTACCCATGTATCGATGGGATCAATAGTCCATTGATAGCTGTCGACCGGACGGCTGGCTCTCAGGCTGTCAAGGCAGGACAAGATGACTTCGCCAAGATTGACTGCCGTTTTGTCGAGAACGATCTTGCCCGACATGACTCTGCCCAGGTCCAGCAAGTCATCAACGATGCGTGTCAGGTGATGTGATTGTCTGGAGAGGATTTTTTTCGCCCGTTCGACGCTGTCTGCTTTTGCACCCGGGAACCCTATAATGGATGCAGCACTGGTGATGGCACTTAGCGGGTTGCGCAGTTCGTGTCCCAGCATGGCGAGGAATTTATCTTTTGCCTCATTCTGTTCAACTGCTATTTTTCTTTCCTTGATTTCGCGCTGGAGTTTGTCATTGGCTGCCTGCAAGTCAGCCGTACGCAGGCTGAGCGCTTCTGCCTGCGCTTTCAATTCCAGATTCTTTTTTGCCAGCGTTACAAATACCGACACCTTGGCCTGCAACACTTGCGGAATAATGGGAGTGAAAAGGTAGTCAACTGCTCCTTGCTGGTAGGCTCTCAATTTATTCAGATCATCTGCCAGGAAGGCGGTGATAAAAATAATGGGTATGGAGGAGGAGCGCGCGCGATTATGGATGGCTTCTGCAGTTTCAAATCCATCCATGCCCGGCATATTCACATCCAGCAGGATCACGGCGAAGTCATCCTGCAATACATGGCGCAGCGCATCTTCACCAGATTTGGCAGTGACTACGGAGCACTGATTTTCATCTGCCCAGGTCGTGAGCAAGCCACTCAGGGCAAATAAGCTCGCTGTATCGTCATTCACTACCAGAATCTTGGGTTTATATTTTGCTTGCACTGTTTCCTCGCCCGCAGCGTTTCCTGTTGGAGACACTTTGACCATTATACAAATATTGAATTGTCACAAATCCTTAAATTTGCAGTAAATTATGTCACCGTATCTCATTTCACGGAAACAAAAATACACGAATGCCGCTGAAAAGTTGTTTGCAGGTTTTGAATACTGCTCCCACCATGTATTGCACTGCAGAATTGATGCTTTGTTTGGTACCGCCTGGCGGCTTTCATTTCCCCTCTGACTCTTCGAAGAAAACAGAGGGAGAGACAATATTTTGCAACTTACGATCTCAATTTCATCGGTTAAAAGGCCAGAATGAACACGCTAACTGACATTTCAGAAACACTTGATCCCAAGCTACTGCTCGCTGCATTGACTGCGCTCAAGAAGGGTGATTTCTCGGTCAAGATGCCTTCTGACCTGACTGGCCTCAATGGCAAGATCGCTGACACTCTGAACGAGATCATCGAAAACAGCTCGCATATGACCCAGGGTATCCTGAACGTTAGCCAGCTGGTGGGGCAGGAAGGGCGCTTGCTGCAACGTGCTTCATCCGTACGTGCCGAGGGCGACTGGGGCACCATCGTCAATTCTGTCAATTCCCTCATCGACGATCTGGTGCGTCCCACGACGGAGATGGCCAGGGTCATCGGTGCCGTGGCAAAAGGTGATCTTTCCCAAAGCATGGCACTGGAAGTCGATGGGCGGCCTTTGCAGGGACAATTCCTCAGTGCGGCGACCACAGCGAACACCATGGTGAGCCAGCTCAGCTCGTTCGCATCTGAAGTAACGCGGGTGGCGCGTGAAGTGGGTACGGAAGGCAAACTCGGCGGTCAGGCCAATGTGCCCAGCGTGGCGGGTATCTGGAAAGACCTGACTGACTCAGTCAATTCCATGGCGGGTAACCTGACATCTCAGGTACGTAATATCGCCGATGTAACCACTGCGGTCGCCAATGGCGACTTGTCAAAGAAAATCACGGTCGATGTGCGTGGTGAGATTTTGCAGCTGAAAGACACCATCAACACCATGGTTGATCAGTTGCGTTCGTTCGCATCCGAGGTTACGCGTGTAGCACGGGAGGTGGGCACTGAAGGCAAACTGGGTGGGCAGGCTTATGTACCCGGTGTGGGCGGCACCTGGAAGGATTTGACCGATAACGTTAACTTCATGGCGTCGAACCTCACGGGGCAGGTAAGGAATATTGCTGAGGTCACCACGGCAGTGGCGAACGGTGACTTGTCCAAAAAAATTGCAGCTGATGCCAAGGGTGAGATTCTGCAATTGAAGGACACCATCAACGTCATGGTGGACCAGCTCAGCTCGTTTGCATCAGAAGTAACACGGGTAGCACGTGAAGTGGGTACTGAAGGTAAGCTCGGTGGCCAGGCACAGGTAAAAGGCGTAGGCGGCACCTGGAAGGATTTAACGGACTCTGTCAATTCCATGGCGGGTAACCTCACCGATCAGGTACGTAATATCGCGGAAGTAACGACAGCGGTGGCGAATGGTGACTTGTCCAAAAAAATCACGGTGGACGTTAAAGGCGAGATTCTGGAACTCAAAAACACCATCAACGTCATGGTGGATCAGTTGAACTCATTTGCGTCAGAAGTAACCCGCGTGGCGCGTGAAGTGGGTACTGAGGGTAAATTGGGCGGGCAAGCCAATGTGCCAGGCGTGGCAGGTACCTGGAAGGATCTGACCGATTCGGTCAACTCCATGGCAGGTAACCTGACGGGGCAGGTGAGGAATATTGCGGACGTGACGACAGCGGTGGCGAATGGTGACTTGTCGAAAAAGATTACTGCCGATGCCAAGGGTGAGATTTTGGAACTCAAAAACACCATCAACGTCATGGTGGACCAGCTCAGCTCGTTCGCATCAGAAGTAACGCGGGTGGCGCGTGAAGTGGGTACCGAGGGCGAATTGGGTGGTCAGGCGAATGTGCCCGGTGTTGCAGGTACCTGGAAAGATCTGACCGACTCGGTTAACTCCATGGCAGGTAACCTGACTGGGCAGGTGAGGAATATTGCTGACGTCACGACAGCGGTGGCGAATGGCGACTTATCGAAAAAGATTACCGCCGATGCCAAGGGCGAGATTCTGGAACTTAAAAATACCATCAACGTTATGGTGGACCAACTCAGCTCGTTTGCTTCAGAAGTAACGCGGGTGGCACGTGAAGTGGGTACCGAGGGTGTGTTGGGTGGCCAGGCGAATGTACCAGGCGTTGCCGGTACCTGGAAAGATTTGACCGATAACGTCAATTTCATGGCATCCAACCTGACAGGGCAGGTACGTAACATCGCCGACGTAACGACTGCAGTGGCAAAAGGTGATTTGTCCAAAAAAATCACGGTGGACGTTAAAGGGGAGATTCTTGAATTGAAGAACACCATCAACGTCATGGTGGACCAGCTCAGCTCGTTCGCCTCTGAAGTAACCAGGGTGGCGCGTGAGGTTGGCACTGAAGGCAAGCTCGGTGGACAGGCTTTCGTGAAAGGCGTGGGCGGTACCTGGAAGGACTTGACCGATAACGTCAACTTTATGGCATCCAATCTGACCGGGCAGGTGCGTAACATCGCTGAGGTGACAACAGCGGTGGCGAATGGTGACTTGTCCAAGAAAATCACGGCTGACGTCAAGGGGGAAATTCTGCAATTAAAAAACACCATCAACGTCATGGTGGACCAGCTGAGCTCATTCGCATCTGAAGTAACGCGCGTCGCGCGTGAGGTGGGTACGGAAGGTAAGCTCGGCGGACAGGCGAATGTGCCAGGCGTGGCCGGTACCTGGAAGGATTTGACGGACTCGGTCAACTCCATGGCCGGTAACCTGACATCACAGGTGCGTAATATTGCTGACGTGACGACAGCGGTGGCGAATGGCGATTTGTCCAAGAAAATCACGGTGGACGTGCGCGGTGAGATTTTGCAGTTGAAAGACACCATCAATACCATGGTGGATCAGCTTAATTCATTCGCGTCTGAAGTAACGCGGGTGGCGCGGGAAGTGGGTACGGAGGGGCGTCTGGGTGGTCAGGCGAATGTGCCAGGTGCTTCCGGAACCTGGAAAGATTTGACGGATAACGTCAACTTCATGGCATCGAATCTGACTGGTCAGGTGCGCAATATTGCCGACGTGACGACGGCGGTGGCAAATGGTGACTTGTCCAAAAAAATCACGGTGGACGTCAAAGGCGAGATTCTGGAGCTGAAAGACACCATCAACGTCATGGTGGATCAGCTCAGCTCGTTCGCATCAGAAGTAACGCGGGTAGCGCGTGAAGTGGGGACTGAAGGCAAGCTCGGCGGTCAGGCGCAAGTGAAAGGCGTAGGCGGCACCTGGAAAGATTTGACGGAGAACGTTAACTTCATGGCAGCCAACCTGACGGAACAGGTGCGCGGTATCGCCGGTGTAGTGACTGCGGTGGCAAATGGTGACCTTAAAAAGAAACTGACGGTGGCAGCACAGGGTGAAATTGCTTCGCTGGCCAATACCATCAATGAGATGACAGATACGCTGGCCGTGTTTGCCGACCAGGTAACAACCGTAGCGCGTGAGGTAGGGGTAGAAGGCAAGCTGGGTGGCCAGGCCAGTGTGCCGGGTGCATCAGGCACCTGGAAAGATCTGACCGAAAACGTCAACCAGCTTGCCGCCAATTTATCTACCCAGGTACGTGCGATTGCAGAAGTGGCGACTGCAGTGACGCGGGGTGATTTGTCACGCTCGATTCAAGTGAAAGCGCGTGGTGAGGTGTCAGATCTCAAGGACAATATCAACGAGATGATACGCAACCTCAAAGAGACGACGCAAAAGAATGCTGAACAGGATTGGCTCAAGACTAATCTGGCACGCTTCACTCGTTTGCTGCAGGGCCAGCGCGATCTGAGTACGGTTACCAAGCTCATCCTGTCTGAACTGGCACCGCTGGTATCTGCCCATCATGGCGTGTTTTACATGATGGACTCGAATAACGATGCTCCCCTGCTGGAAATGATTGCCAGTTATGGTTATCGCTCCAGCAGCAAGTTGCCCACCTCTTTCTTGCCAGGCGAAGGCCTGGTCGGGCAGTGTGCACTGGAGAAGAGCAGGGTATGGCTGACCAATGTACCGCGTGACTATATCAAGGTGTCGTCCGGTCTTGGCTCTGCGCCACCTACCAATATCGTGGTCTTGCCTATCTTGTTTGAACAACAGGTCAAGGCCGTGATTGAGATTGCTTCGCTGGACAAGTTTACACAAACGCATATGGGTTTCCTCGATCAGCTGATGGAATCTATCGGCGTGGTCTTGCATACGATTGAAGCAAATAGCCGTACCGAGAGTTTGTTGACACAATCCCAGTCGCTGGCGCAAAAACTGCAACAGACGAATCAGGAACTGGCAGAAAAAGCCAGTCTGCTGTCTGATCAAAATATCGAGGTGGAACGCAAAAATCGTGAGGTGGAACAAGCCAAACTGGCGCTGGAAGAAAAGGCAACGCAACTTGCTTTGTCATCCAAATATAAGTCAGAATTCCTGGCTAATATGTCGCATGAATTGCGTACGCCTCTGAACAGCTTGCTGATCCTGGCACAGCAACTCAGTGATAATCCTCAGGGTAATCTGTCTGGTAACCAAGTCGAATACGCCAAAACCATTTTCGGTTCTGGCAGTGATTTGCTCACACTGATTAACGATATTCTTGATTTGTCGAAGATAGAGTCAGGCACGGTCACGCTGGAACTCAGCGAATCACGTCTGCCCATACTGGCATCTTATGTTGAACGTACTTTCCGCCATATGGCAGAAGCCAAGAACATCAATTTCTCCATCACGCTGGATCAGGGTTTGCCAGCAGCAATCAAGACCGATACAACGCGCTTGCAGCAAATTCTTAAAAACCTGCTGTCGAATGCCTTCAAGTTTACTTCAAGAGGTGAGGTAAGGCTCAGCATAGGTGTGGTGCAGTCGGGCTGGACGCCTGATCTTCCGCAACTGAGCCATGCCGATGCGGTGCTGGCATTCTCTGTTGCCGACACCGGCGTTGGTATCGCCAGCGACAAGCTGCAGCTGATTTTTGAAGCATTCCAGCAGGCAGATGGCAGTACCGCGCGCAAATATGGCGGTACAGGGCTGGGTCTTTCCATCAGCCGCGAACTGGCACGCTTGCTGGGAGGAGAAATCCGCGTGACCAGTATAGTAGGAAGCGGCAGTACCTTTACCCTGTTCTTGCCATACAGCGGCGCGGGCCTCATTAGCCAGACACCGCAACAAAATACCGCGTCAAGCACACCCATGCTCATCAGGGTACTGGAAGCACCAGCGAGTGCTGAAGGTACATCGCGAGCTATGCCAAACGAAGCAGCAACCATGAGCCTGAACTATGCTGAAGGCGAGGCGTCATTTGATGACAGGAATATGATCGCAAGCGGCGATCCTTCTTTATTGATCGTCGAGGATGACAGTCGTTTTTCCGCAATCTTGCTGGCTTTTGCGAGAGAAAAAGGCTTCAAGGGCATAGTCAGCCAAAGCGGTGATGCTGCATTGACACTGGCACGTGATTACAGCCCTACCGCCATCCTGCTGGATATAGATTTGCCAGACTGTGATGGCTTCACGGTGCTGGACCGCCTGAAACGCGACCCTGGCACGCGGCATATTCCTGTGCATATCATGTCCAACTCCAACGAGCGTGAACGCGGCTTGCAGCACGGTGCCATTTCTTATCTCACCAAGCCCATCAAGCGTGAGCGCCTGGAAGAAGAATTCAACCGCATACAGCAATTCCTTTTCAGAGGGAAGCGCAGTTTGCTGGTGGTGGAAGATGAAGACTTGCAACGTGCCCGCATAGTCGAGCTGATAGGCGAACATGATGTACAGATCACGGCAGTTGAAAGCGGCCAGAGAGCCCTGGAAGCACTGAAGCACACTCATTTTGATTGCATGGTACTGGACCTGACCTTACCCGATATTGATGGTTTTGAATTACTGGAAACCATCAGCAAGGATAAAAAGCTCAGGGACTTGCCAGTCATCATCTATACCGCCAAGGAGTTGTCGCGCAAAGAAGTCACCAAGATACGCAAGGTCGCAAAAACCATCGTCGTCAAGGATGCGCGTTCACCCGAACGACTGCTGGATGAAACAGCACTCTTCCTGCATCGTTCGCCTGCTGATTTGCCCGAGTTACAAAGGCGTATGCTGGAAGACATGCATGCATCTGATGGCAGCCTGGCGGGGCGCAAAGTCTTGGTAGTGGATGATGATTTGCGCAATATCTTTGCCCTGACGACCGTGCTTGAAAGGCAGGACATGATCGTGGTCTTTGCAGAAAATGGCAGGGATGGCATAGAACTGCTTGAACAAGACCCTGATATTGAGATCGTCCTCATGGATATCATGATGCCGGAAATGGATGGTTACGACACCATGCGCGCCATCAGGAAAATACCCAAGTTCAAGAGCATGCCCATCATCACCCTGACGGCCAAAGCCATGAAAGGTGACCGGGACAAATGCTTTGAAGCGGGGGCTTCAGACTACATCACCAAACCGGTGGATAGTGCGCAATTGTTGTCATTGATGCGCGTCTGGCTGACCGAGTAAAGCTGGCCGTGATGAACGTATTAAAAGTCGAGGAGATAGAACTCGACATGCTGCTGGAAGCCATCTACCGCTATCGCGGTGATGACTTCCGAGGTTTTGACCGTCAGGTGCTGGCAGATAAATTCATTGTAGTGATGAAGCAGTATGGGATTAAAACCTATTCTGCATTGCAAGACAGCATATTGCATGACAGCGCGCATTGGGATGCCGTATTACGCACGCTTTTACTATGCCCGGTCGCGCTGTTTGATGAGCCGCAGCGGCTGCAATTCTTGCGCAATCAATTATCGCCATGGCTGCGTTCACATGCTCATACCAGGATATGGATTGCAGATTGTTCCAGTATTGAAGAGATTTATACCTTGGTCATTTTGCTGGAAGAGGAGCAAGTCTGCGACAAGGCGACAATCTATATCACCTGTTCAAACGATTTGCTTTTGCAGGAAATGGCAGGTGCCGGGTTAGCTTTAGAGAAGTTTTCTGGATATGAAAAAAATTATCTGCAAAGTGGAGGACGCAGCAGATTGCTGGATTATTTTCAGGAAAAAAGCGGCTATCTGGTATTGAGGGATGGCTTGCAAAAAAACCTTATCTGGTCACAGTTCAGTCTGGTTACCGATACTTCCTTCAATGAGTTTGAATTGATCAGCTGTCGCAAGGCACTCGCCAGTTTTGACGTCGCTTTGCGCCACAGGGCACTACGTTTGTTCGCTGCCAGCCTCACACCATTTGGTATGCTGGATGCAGATTTAGCAAGCTACAATGGCAGCAAAGCCAATTTGACCTGGCATTACCAGGCTATCTCAGATGAATTTGGCTTGTACCGGCACCATCCCTAGCCAGCAAACTATTTACTTTTGCCATTTCTCTAAAAGCCTTGCAAGTATCGCCTCATCTTCCGCCAGCACAGTTTTTCCTTTCTTTACTGCACGGCTACAGGCCTGCCATTCTTCTGCCAGCGTTCCTTGCATATATGAAATTGCGACTTGTGGATGGATATAGCATTTGCGACAAACTGCCTGGGTATTGCCCAGTTTCTTAGCGACTTGACGGATTGCTTCGACCAGGTTCTTGCGGGCTGCTGCCTGCGTATCTGCCGCGCCAATTTCCAGCAAGGCTTTCACGGCAAATGTTGTTCCTGCCCAGGTCCTGAAATCTTTTGCGGTGAAATCACCGTTAGCTGCACTGCGTATGTAATCGTTTACTTCAGTGGAATTAATGGCATGTGGCTGAGCATCTTCATACAGATATTGAAACAACGTCTGGCCTGGGAGGTCCAGCATGGATTTGATGATACGGCTTAACTTCGGCGCACGCAGGCTGATAGTGTGCTGGACGCCGCTTTTGCCACGAAAATCAAACTCAAGCTGGGTGCCATGCAAATGCACATGCCTGCCTTTCAGGGTGGTGATGCCGTATGACTGATTGGTGCGCGCATATTCATCATTGCCTATGCGCATGCTGGTGTTTTCTATGAGCGATACAACGGTAGCGATGACTTTTTCGCGTGGCAAGCCTTTCATTGCCAGGGCCTTGCTTACTTTTTCACGTATCGAGGGCAAGGCTGATGCAAACTGCAGCATATTGCCGTATTTGGCTTCATCCCTGATACTGCGCCAGTTTTTATGATAACGGTATTGCTTGCGTTGTCGCGCATCGCGCGCTGTGGCTTGTATATGGCCATCGTCTTGCGCGCAAATCCAGACATCTGTCCATGCCGGTGGAATGACCAAGGATTTTATACGTGACAGTGTCAGGTCATCCTTCAGTGGTTTGCCTTGTGGCGTCAGATATCTGAATGCAGTTTTTCCACGTCGCTTGACCGGATATCTGCGTATCCCCGGCGTCTGATCACTGACATAAGACAAGCCTGCCTTTTTTGCAGCAAATTGCACATCACTTTTTATCAAGGAAACTGTTTGCATACTTTTAAGTACGGCGTTGTTAGCAGTTTGCTTTTTTGCTTGTGTCACGGGTCTCATGTCTCAACCTGTTTTTTTGTTTTTAGATTGAGTGTCAGGATAGGATAGTGCCGTGCAGTGTTCTATCAGATTTCTTGATATCACAAAGTAGGAGAGTGGCTAATTGCAGATGTTATTTTCGCTGAAGAAGATTGCCACATTACCAGTTGCCTGGGTGCTAAAGATGTGCGGGGAGCTGGCATGCCGATGTCTGTCGCAGCTATCAGTATTACTATTGTTCACGTAACAAGAACTTGTTTGCGGAGTTTGCCGATGAAGCCGGCAAAGTCATGGCAACTGAATGGAAATCTACCCGCTGAAAGGGCTACCTGGCTTTAAAAGTGAGTCGCAATGATCAACCGCAACAGACATCAACATTTCGCATTTTCGGGGGTGCTATTGGCATTATGATAGCATTCTGCTTTATTCCTTCCTGGCAATCACAGCAATTGCTTTATCCCGGCTGGAATCCAGTTACCTTTGCATATGGCAGGTAATTATTTGATCAATTTTAGTATCAACAAAGGCAGAATGATGAAATTAAAAAAGTATTTATTGACAATTTTGCTATTAGCAGGCACTAGCGCCTATGCGGGTGATGTATCAGTAAACATGCCCGGTATCAGCGTGAATGCGAACCAGAATACTGGCTCCAACGCCAATGTCAGTGTCAAAGCACCTGGAACCAGTGTCACTGCTGTTCAGAGTAATGGCGGCGGCAAGCAGGCTGAGCGTGCAGATGTTTTGCGCATGACTGGCAATGACATGAGCAAGAGCACGCAATGTAACGGCCAGCCTGTGTATATTCAGGGCAATGGCAATCAGATCAGCTTGACAGGATCGTGTCCGCAAGTGCGTGTCAATGGCAATGAAAACCAGGTTACGGTAGCGCAACTGGGTAAGGTACAAGTCGTAGGTAATGATAATCAGGTCAAATGGGCGCAGGCGTTGAATGGTCAGGAGCCACAGGTGCAGACTTCAGGTAATGACAATCAGATCATCAGACGCTAGTCTGGCTACGCAATAAAGGGGCATGCCCCTTTGTTCCTGTTAAGACTTGTTGCATATTCACTTACATCATGGACAAGCGCGGGGAAAGTGATTACATTAAACATAAGCGCCAGAACTATGTCGTAAAGCGAGTTTTGTTGTATCAGGAATAAACCACTCACCACTCGATAGGGGAGTATTCATGTCTGACAA
Organism: Undibacterium pigrum; assembly: GCF_003201815.1. Taxonomy (GTDB): domain Bacteria; phylum Pseudomonadota; class Gammaproteobacteria; order Burkholderiales; family Burkholderiaceae_D; genus Undibacterium; species Undibacterium pigrum. The sequence continues at coordinate 1,450,677 of NZ_QJKB01000001.1, read as the reverse complement.
TGCCAAGAAATTCCGTTTGATTACACGTAGTGACTTTGACGGGCTGGTTTGCGCCGTCTTGCTCAAGCATCTGGATTTGATTGATGACATACTCTTTGTGCATCCAAAAGACATGCAGGATGGCAAGATTGCTGTCAGCAATAATGATATCAGTACCAATTTGCCCTATGTAGACGGCATCCACATGGCGTTTGACCATCACTTGTCCGAAACCTTGCGCAATGCGGATGGTGGGGCCAGAACCAACCATGTCATCATGCCAGAGGCTCCTTCGGCAGCGCGGGTGGTGTATGACTATTATGGCGGCCTGAAGGTTTTCCCGGCATCCTGGGACAGCATGATGGCGGCGGTCGACAAGGGCGATTCTGCACAATTCAACCGCCAGGAAGTCTTGCATCCTGAAGACTGGGATTTGTTGAACTTCCTCATGGATGCGCGTACCGGCCTGGGGCGTTTCCGTGATTTCAGGATATCGAATTACAATCTGATGATGGAATTGATAGACCTGTGCAAGACGCAGAGTATCACTGAAATCATGCAAAACCCTGACGTCAAGGAAAGGGTGGATCTGTATTTTGAGCACGAAGAGAAATGCAAGGAGCAAATCCTGCGTTGTGCTACCGTGCACAAAAATCTGGTAGTGCTGGATTTGCGCAATGAAGAAACCATTTTTGCCGGTAACCGCTTCCTGATCTATGCTTTATTCCCAGAAACCAATATTTCCATCCATGTACTCTGGGGTCTGAAGAACCAGAACACGGTGTTTGCGACTGGCAAGTCGATTTTAAACCGTAGCTCCAAAACCAATATAGGCCCGTTGATGCTGGAGTTTGGCGGCGGTGGCCATGAAAATGCAGGTACATGCCAGGTTGCCAATGATCAGGCAGAGCAGGTTCTGGCGACACTGACCAGCCGTATCAATCAGGATGGCTGATCAACTGGCGGGCTGACGCTGACAGCTTGATGCAGCTGAGTCACTGATTCAAAACTGGATTTGTATCCCCCTGGGCAGGAATTTTGCATACCTGTTCAGGGAGCTGATGATATCGCTTGCTGCGATACTGTAATGCAGGTCGTTTGCCGTTTCGCCGGTTTTTTTTGCGCCAAAGCGTTCATGAAATTTCCAGACGGACTCATTGGCTTTTCTCACCTCAAAATGCGCGTTCTGAAAACCCAGAGCCAGCGCATAGTGGTAGACCATCAAAGCCGATTCTATTGAACTACTGCTGGCCGCACCGGCCTGTATGATCCATGAACCCCAGCAAAATGAATCTGCCTGCTGGTCATACAGACGCACAGTACCAATATTTTCCCCTTCCATATTCTCTATGATGAAGTAGATTTGCTTGTCGTCACTGGCATATTTTTCCAGCCATTGCTCTTGCGGCCTTACTTCGGCTGAAGTGCTGGAAATGAAGCGGGATTTTTGCTCGTCAGTACGCAAGGCGACGATGTAACTTGCGTCTGCAACGGTGGCATTGCGCAAGACCAGCTTATGACCCAGGATTTTTTGTGGTTTCAGATAAGCTGGCCCGCTGGTATGGCCTGATTGTGCCAGACGCTGAGCTATGCCAGCGTCGTGGGCGCAGGCCTGTATCTGTGCGGCTATGCCGGATTGATCTGATGCTGATGGGATAGCTGAGGGTATAACGGGAGGTATAGCTGCGGACATGTGGTTCATCTATGTTTTGTACGATAGATGATTTTACTGTGCCGCGTGCCTGGCGTACAGGCAAACGGCACAGCGACTGCTAATTTGACCGACTATGACTATTTGACGATGGGCACGGCATTCACAGTGATGCTTTTGTAATAGATGTGGCTGGTGGATTCAAAACCTGAATCTATACCAAAAAACAGCCACAGGCTGCCATCTGCCTCTGTCTTGACGTTGAGCGGGGTTTGATTGCTGAGTTTTTTCTCCATATATGGTGCTTTGCCGCAATCAGTGCTGGCATTACCTATGGTGCCCAGCACAATGGCATACTTGCCTGACCCAGCCTGGTTACCGCGGTCTATATTCATACTGAACTCCCCCGCCTTTTCTACTGTCAATGGCTCTGACGGTGAAGCACCGCCGAAAAACCAGACGCTCTCACCAGGTGAGCCGCCCACGCCAAAGCAGCCAGTAGCAACATTGCTGACGATGGTAGTTTGAAAGCTCAGCGCATATTCGGTATTGGGGGCGAAGCCTGAATATTTTTTCTTGATATAGATAAACAAGTCATCGCTGCGGTTGGTGCCATAGGTGTATAAGCCTTTACCACTGAATGGCGTGGGCAGGGTGCGGTATTCTGTGACAATGTCAGTCGGTTTGGTTTCGCTGCTAAAGTCCGAGGTGCCAAAGCTCCAGCCCGCAGGCTCTGTGCTGAAGTCTACGTTAACCTGTGCAGGCAGAGGCTTGGGAATATAATCACTACTGCCTCCGCATGCAGTCAGTACGGTGGCAGCAATGGTCGCAAGAAATAAATGTCTGGGCAAATTCATGAAAAAACCTAAAGAGGCGACTTGGCTTAAACTTGTAAAATAATTATTTTGCAAATTCAAGATGGCATCAGTTATTGAGGGCTTGATTGCGACAGAGAATAGCGTCGCCAGAAAAGAAAATCGTTCTCGAAGTGTAGAGTATTTGTCTCAAATTTGTAGATCACGACAGGTCAGCCAGGCCAGTCGGCAATTGTCTGAAAATTGTAAGTCGCGTCGCCAGGGCGGGCTTTTTGCGTAAAATCGCGGCCTGTTCCAAACAATGCGGGCAAAGGAGAATGTATGTTTCGTGTAATGCTGGTGGAAGATGATGCAAAACTCGCCGCACTGGTTGCCGAATATCTGAGCGAGTATGAATTTACGATAGACATCGTCAGCCGGGGTGATGTGGCATTGAGTCACTTTCAGCAAACTTCGCCGGATATCGTGGTGCTGGACCTGATGTTGCCAGGCATGGATGGCATGGTGGTTTGTCGCCAGTTGCGGGCCATCAGTGCAGTGCCGATCTTGATCTTGACTGCACGTGAAGATGCTTTTGATGAAGTGTCTGGCCTGGAGCAGGGCGCGGACGACTATGTCAACAAGCCTGTGCAGCCGAGGATATTATTGGCGCGTTTGCGCGCCTTGCTGAGGCGTGTCAAGGAAGAGCCAGTCGATGAAAATGCGGACCTGATATTTGGTGCTTTTCGCCTGTGCCGCGCTGACCGCACCGTGTTCTGGCGCGAAGAGCCAGTTGCCTTGAATAGTGCAGAATACAAACTGCTGCTGGTACTGGCAGACGCTGCTGGCAAGGTCTTGTCGCGCAATGATATTTTGATACAGATGCGCGGTATAGAATTTGATGGCCTGGATCGCAGCATAGATAATAAAATTTCCCGTTTGCGACGCAAGTTTGACGACCCTCATGCAGATAAAATCAAGACTGTCTGGGGAGAGGGCTATCTGTTCAGCCCGTCCGCCTGGGATTAGTCGATGAATCGTCTGTTCCTGCGATTTTTTGCCCTGGTGATGCTGTCCATCAGTGTCGCTACACTGGCGATTTACGCTTCCATCACGCTGTTTTTCGGCGATCCGCTGGAAGAAGTCGCACAGCAACAGGCATCAGGACAAATTTTATTGTTGACGGAATATGTCGATAAGGCCGGGCCCGAGGAGTGGCTGACCCGCCTCAACAAAATCAGGGAAATCACGCATTCCGAGCTGGAACTGATACCGCTGCAAGCTGCGCAAACCAAAGTATTGGCGTCAAAACAGGCGCAACTCATGCGCGGCGAAGTAGTCATTGATGTGGCTGGCAAATCTTTTTATCGCCGTGTCGATTTAAAGGGCGAGCGTTACGTTGCCAGTAATGAAGATGTCATTCATGCCCAGAATCTGCCCATCGACGTCGCCCCCGTACTAAAAACCGAAGCACTGCGCTATATCATCGTTGCAATCTGCCTGTTGATCCCGATTGCGATCTGGTCCAGCACACACTGGCGCGGCTTGCAGGCACTGGAAAAGGTTGCTGATGAATTTGGTGCCGGTCATTTGAAAGTCCGGGCGCAGACCAGCGAGCGCGACAGTATCCATCCACTGGCGCAGCGCATGAATCAGATGGCGGCGCGCATCGAGGCCTTGCTGGAGGCGCAAAAAAATCTTTTGCATTCGGTGTCGCATGAATTGCGTACCCCAATCGCCAGGCTGGAGTTTGCCCTGGAGTTGTTGCGGAATGCCGCAAAAAATCCCCAGCTCGAACCGCGCATGCAGGCCATGGAAGCGGACATTACAGAACTGAATGTTCTGGTCAGTGAATTGCTGGATCTGGGCAAGCTGGATCAACTGGATCAGGATACCAAACTCAATTGCAGCGAATTTGATTTAAGCAGTAGCCTGAAGCATTGCGTGACAGGCTTGCAGCATGTCCTGGTTGCGCATCAGCTAGTGACAGATTTTGCCACTGATCTTGGCAGTGTGAAGGCTGACCAGCGCCTGCTGATGCGGGCTGTCAGCAATCTTTTACGCAACGCTGCCAAGTATGCCAATGGTCGTATCTGGCTGCAGGCCAGACGAACAGACAACAAGATAGAAATTGCACTGGAAGATGATGGCCCAGGCATACCGGCGGCCGAAAGAGAGCGTATCTTCGAGGCTTTTTACCGGCTGGACCGCAGCCGCGACCGCAATACCGGTGGTTTTGGTCTTGGCCTGGCAATTACCAAAAAGGCCATAGCGGCCCATGGCGGACAAATTGTCGTGCAAGAAGGACAATTTGGCGGTGCCAGATTCATCATTTCCCTGCCTCTGTAAGCTCAATAAATCACGCTTGTACAAATTGATGACATTTGCCAGACAAGTTAGGGAAGACTTGCTGGTGGCCACTCTCTATCATCTTTCATATAGAAAATCCGTGCAGTAAGTTGTGCCGCTGCTCCTGTATTTTTGTGCCATCAGGAAACCAACATCGTGACCTATCATGCAAACATTGTGCGACAAAAAATTCTGGAGAAAGTGTACCAGCCCTTGCGCCACTGGTTTTTGAATGATGTGGACAGGATGGTGACGACTTCGCCCAGTTACTTGTCTGGCAACGTGGTCCTGAATGGCTACCGTGAGCAGACTGAGGCGATTGCCTATAGCCTGGACAGCCAGGACAATGAGGTCTATTCCCGGCCAGATAGCGAGTCGCTGGCAAAATGGCGCGAGCGTTTCAACGGGCGTTTCTTTCTGTTTTGGGGGCGGTTGGATTATTGCAAAAGCCTGCATATCTTGTTGCAAGCCGTGGCGGATACCGATATACCGCTTGTCATCGTCGGTGACGGGCCAGAAGCCGCGGCACTGAAGCAACAAGCCAGGGACTTGCAGCTGAATCATGTCCATTTTCTGGGGGCGTTGCCAGAAGAGGATAAAGTTGCCTTGCTCAGTCTTTGCTATGGTGTGGTGTTTCCATCACATTTGCGCTCAGAGACATTGGGTATTTCACTGCCGGAAGCTGCAATGCATGCCAAGCCCATGATCACCAGCGAAACAGGAACTGGTACTGCCTTTCTCAATATTGCTGATGAGACTGGTCTGGTGGTGCCGCCAGAAGATACGTTTGCTTTGCGTGCCGCCTTGATGCGCTTGTGGGATAAGCCAGCATTGGCCATGCAGATGGGTAATTTTGCGCAAAAACGTTACCAGACCATATTCAATGCCGAAATGATGGCAAAGAATTATGCGCGCTTATATGTCGATGTGATTTCAGGAAATGCGAAAGAGCCTTGAGCATGAGTATTGACGTTGCGAAAATAGAAAGAGCTGTCTATGATGCGGATTTCTCACGCCTTTATACCTGTGGCGCCGGTTCGCTTTTTTGATGATATCGGCGATAGGCTGGGTATATACACGACTACAATTGATCAGCATGAAATCTATACTATTTGCATCCCTTTTTTGTGTCGCCCGTCTTGCCTGTGCCCAGACCCCGGCATCCAGCATGTTGCCCGACGGTAGTTCCGACATGTATGTAGGCCTGGGTGTATTGTCAGAACCTAGTTGTGAGGTGGGCGGTGAGCAGACGACTCGAATCATGCCAAATGTGCAAATGCAATGGAGTAATGGCGTTTTTTTACGCAATACCAATCTTGGCATGCATCTGAGTCCATCCAGTGCTTATGAAGTTGGTCCTTTGTTGTCTTATCAACGGGGTTGTACCGCTTCGGCAGCACGCAAACTGGCGGGCTATGGTGATGTCGATGGCAGTTTTCAGGTTGGCGGTTTTTTTAATTTCCGCCCGCTGAGCAACTTGCGGCTGGGTAGCAAATTATTGCTGGGAACCGGCGCTGGCAAGAAGACCACGTACCTGAACGTGGAAGGGCGCAGTTATTTTAAACTGGCCTCGCATCATGGCCTGGGATTGTCTGCGGGGCTGACCTGGAGCAGACGCTATTTTGACAGCGCCAATTCGCGATTTGATCCAAATTTATCAGATGGCGCACTCGTGAATGTGGCCGGGCCTGGTAATGGTTTTACAGCATCGGGTGGTGAAGTATTGACCTGGAAATCCAGCAGGCCTGCTATCAACGAAAATGCCAACGTCAGGAATGTATATCTGGGATTGAACTGGAACTGGGACTTGAGTGCGTCCTGGATAGTCACCTCGCATGTGACTGCCACACATCAATTTGATATCAACCAGGACAGCTTGTGGCTGGGCAAGAGAAATTATGTCACGGTGTATTCCGGACTGGCATATCGATTTTAATTTTATAAAAGCATGATCACTAAGTACGCCTCCATTTTTGCTCTGATGCAGTTTGCTTCAGTACTGGCCTTTGCGCAAACAAATAGCGCAACGCCAGTCACGAAGCAAGCGGCGGCACAGACATCTGAAAGCCAGGCCGATACTGAATGGATCAGCTACCGTAACGCGTATCGCCTGATGATACAGTTTGAAAAGTACGGTAAGCCCAAGCATCTTATCCAGAATCATTTCCAGCTTGTCAGTAAAAACGGCGGCCCTTTGCCAGACAACCTGCAATTGAATCTTGTCAGCAAAAGCATGCGGCTTAACCTGCCTTTAGATGCAGCAGGCCGTGCCAGTTTTCCTTTGCTGAAATCAGCTTATGATGAAAATGCCGAACTGGTTCTAAACCAGACTGCAGGGCAAGTCAATTTTCAAAGCAGGATATCGATTATCGCTCGCTCAGATGGCGTCTATGAAATCGCCGACTTGCGTCTGGCATGTGAGCAGGCATTGGCTTATGTGAAAAGCACAGGCGATGCCAGAATCTCTGCCCGGTCTTGTGTGGGCGTAAGATTCTCGTATGCAAAAAATCTGCAGCAGGCTGGCATAAAATTCAGAGGCGCAGACATGCAAATGCATGCACTTGCCTTGCAAGAGAATAGTGCATTCCCTGACGAAAGCAACAAGGCCTATAAAATTGCGAACCTGCGCTTTGCTGATACTGCAGAAAAAGGGCAATTGCTGGCGCAACAAGCACCTATAGCCATTGCCCCTCTGTTTGAATGAAGCAACAATAAAATATTCTGGCAGGCTTACCAGCGACGCCAGTGTCTGCCACCGCCCCAGCGTGGACCACTCTCAATAATGATGGGTGGCGGGCTGACATAAACCCGTGATCCATATCCATAGCCATGTGCAGGCGCGACCACGCAGCCAGACAAACTGGACATACCTGCCACGATGGCGACCAGAGCAATAAGTTTGATACGCATGATGTACTCCTGTTGTAATGCTCAGGATTCAATGCGCGAGCTCAGGCTTGCGTTGACAGCCTTGATGTAAATCTCTGTATCAGATATTGGCCGGTTTTGCAAATCTGGTAATGCATTTTGGCAAGTAACGAATTGTTGTGGGGTGGAACTTGAAGCCTTGTGGTATGGTCTTAGCTCTATTCTCTACCACTATTGCCACAATAATATCTATATGCAAGTTAACAGCTTTTCTTTGCGCCCGACTATTTTATCTCTGGCCATCATGGCGGCTTTCAGCCAGTCTTCTTTTGCACAAACTGCAACGCCACTCAATGCTGAACCGGCTGAAAAAGCTGATGCAAAAGCAGCGGAACCCAAGATGCAAAAAGTAGAAGTGCAAGGCACCCGCAATTATGACGAGCGCCGTCAGGATACCGCCACCAAGATCGTGGTTACGCAAGAAGATATCGTACGTTATGGTGATACCACCGTCAGTGAAGTGCTCAAGCGCCTGCCAGGTGTGACCATGGGGGGCGTACAAGGCCGTGGCGGCGATATCCGCATGCGTGGCCTGGGCGCAGGTTATACCCAGATCATGCTCAATGGCGAACCTAGTCCTCCGGGGTTTTCTCTGGATTCACTGTCCCCTGATTTGATCGAGCGCCTAGAAATTATCCGTGCTGCTACTGCTGAACTGAGCACCGCATCAATTGCGGGTTCAATCAATATTGTCTTGAAAAAATCTGTACAGACAGCACAGAAGGAGCTCAAGCTGGGTTTGTTTGAAGATGGCGGCAAGTTTGGTGAAAACATCAATTATCAGGTGTCGGATAAAGCTGGGCGCATGTCTTATTCCATATCAGGCAATCTGAATCATGGGCAATATGAGCGTCCATCTTATTCGGATGAAGTTCGTATGGATGCCAATGGTAATCCGTTTGTCAAAACGCATACTTACAACCTGGGTTGGGGTACTTTCAGCAATGTGGGGTTCTCACCGAGGGTAAACTGGAATTTTGAAAATGGTGATACGCTGACAACTCAAAGTTTTGTTAATGCGAATCGTTTTGATGGCTACTCCACTGATGTCAGGACGAATGATCCAAATTTTAATGGCTTGTTGCCAATGTACAGCAGTGATTTGCAAAAAATACATTCCGATTTTTCCATGTTGCGCACTAATTTGAACTGGATACACAAGCTGGAGGACAGTGCCAAGCTGGACGTCAAATTGGGTGTGAATTATAACAAGCGTAATTCGGATGTTGGATTTGCAGGTTATAACAAAGATAATGCGCAAATACTGGATCGCAAGAGTATTTCTGGAGCGACCGACAAAGGTCTGACCATGAGTGGCAAATACAGTGCGCCATTTGTTCAGGATCATTCTTTTGTATTTGGCTGGGATGGCGCGTACAGCAAGCGCAGTGAAACGCGCACACAAAAAGACAACGTTGATTTTGTCGCGAATACCCTTAGCGTTTTTCCCTTATCAGCGAATAATCTTGACGAAAACTTCAATGCCGATGTAACTCGTCTGGCAGTGTTTGCTCAGGATGAATGGAATATAACCAAGCAATGGTCTGTGTATGGTGGTTTGCGCTGGGAAGGTATTGATACCCGTAGCAGTGGCAGCTTTAAATCCCCTATTCCGAATGCAAACAATACTCCTTATGACATACATAATAGGTTCAGTGTATGGAGTCCGATATTGCAGACTTTGTATAAGCTGCCTGACAGTAAAAATGACCAAATCCGCCTGGGTATTACCCGCACCTATAAAGCGCCTGATACAAGTCGCCTGATACCGCGTCGTTTCTATTCGAATGACAACACTCGTAATAATCCAGATTCTCAGGGTAATCCTAATCTCAAGCCGGAACTGGCCTGGGGACTGGATATGGCCTATGAACATTATCTGCCAGGTGGCGGCATGTTGAGTGCCAGTGTTTTCTTGCGCAAGATTAATGATATTACGCGTACAGATTCGTCTGAAGATATTAATGGCAAGTGGGTCAGTATGCCAGTCAATGATGGTCAGGCAACGACCAAGGGCATAGAGCTGGAAGCCAAGTTTCCTTTGCGTGCCATGATGGAGGGCGCACCAGCTATTGATTTCAGGGCAAATGTTTCTTTCAACTGGTCCAGTTTGAGTAGTGTACCTGGCCCCAATAACCGCCTGGATTCGCAGACACCTATCAGCGCCAATTTGGGTGTAGATTACAAGATGGATAAAATACCGCTTACTGTAGGTGGTAATGCAAGCTTCCAGAGCGGTGGCCCTGTCAATATTTCTGCAGTACAGAGTTCTTACTCCGTACCCAAGCGCGTACTGGATTTGTATGCCCTGTGGAAGTTTGATCCCAAGACAAATTTGCGCGTATCGCTGGGCAATCTTCTGCATCAGGACAACATCAATGTTGGCAGCTTTAGCGGTGCTAATGGTTCAGTTCAAACCAATCTCACACCAACTACAGTGACTGCCCGCGTCATGTTCGAACATAAGTTCTGAAATAAGCAAGGGCACTTCAGTTTCGAAGTGCCCTTGCTGGTATTGTATATGCAGAGCTTTGCTGAACCAGGAGAGGCTTATTTTTTGCCTGCTACCTTGGAGTGGCAATAAGAAGGCAGATTGGTGGCAGCAACCGTCGTTCTGTCTATGCCTTTGACGGTCATTTTATCGGGCACGGGTCCGTTGGAGCAAATCCAGGCAACCGGTACCATAGGTGCATCTTCTACCACTGCCGGGCGCAAGCTGATGACCTTGCCCTTGAGTGCGCCATTCGCACTATTTCCAAATGTAATATTCACTACGCCATCTTGCACTGCTACTGAGCTGACGAGATTGCTGACAATTTTATCGGCTACTGGCAAGCCTGCTGCGAGATTGTCCGCCGGGAATTTTTGCTCCGCCAGCCATGCTGCAGCAACGGGTTTTTGGGCGATATCAGCAAAGCGGATCCCGGTTTCCAATTGTTCACGGATGATTTTGTACATATAGGACGGTATGGCTATGGATGATAAAACGGCAATAATTAATACGACCGCCATCATTTCCAATAGCGAGAATCCTGAGTGTTTTTTCATGGAGCTGATTTTCTGTAAATTGTATGATTTCTAGGAATATAGCGGATAAGCCTTGCTTGTCACAATCTAAATATCAAAAGCTGAGCCGGATTTCCCTGAATTTTCCGTCGCAGGACCCTAAGTGTGTTGCGCAATATGCTATGACACAAGTGGCGCTATCGTTGATAATGCGGGCACGCCAATTATCTTATGCATGATGAATGATCCTATCCCCTTGTTCGGTTTCAGCACAACTTTGCTGGAACTGATTTCCTTTGTCTTATCGGTCATCACGGTCGCCCTGAATATACGGCAGTTGCATTGGGCATGGCTGTTTTCCATCATTTCTTCCGGCTTGTATGCAGCTGTATTTTTTGACGCCAGATTATACGGGGACATGGGGTTACAGTTTGTCTTTATCCTGGTGTCGGTATGGGGCTGGATGAACTGGTTGCGCGGTGACGATGTGCATGAACGCTTGCAGGTGACACGCTTGACTACCCAGGGCAGGCTGGCTTCAATTGGAGTAACAGCGGTGATCTTCGTCTTGCTGGCCTGGTTCCTCAAGACTTATACGGATACTGATGTGCCGTATGCAGATGGTTTTCTTACCGCGGGCAGTTTGCTCGGCCAGGTTTTGCTGAGTCGTAAAAAACTGGAAAACTGGCATGTATGGATCATCGTTGATGTCTTGTATGTTGGCCTGTATGTATATAAGGGCTTGATGTTGACAGCCGTGCTATATGCCATTTTCATTTTCATGGCCATCATGGGCCTGCGTGCCTGGAGTAAAACATGTCCTCAGTAAATCGTGTCGTCATACTGGGGGCTGAGTCCTCAGGCAAATCCATACTGGCCGAGGCTCTGGCGGTACATTATCAAACCGTATGGGTGCCTGAATATCTGCGAGAATTTGTTGAGCAGCATCAGCGGGTGCCGAGGCAGGAAGAGCAAATCCTGATCGCCAGGACCCAGGTGCAGCGCGAAGCAGAGTTATTGAAACAGGCCAGGCAATGGCTGTTTTGTGATACCGGTCCTATTATGACGGCGATTTACAGTCGTCATTATTTTGGCGAGCCTGATGTTGAACTGGCCCAACTGGAACTTTCGCATCAATATGATTTTTGCCTGGTGACAGCACCAGACTTTCCCTGGCAGCCCGATGGCTTGCAGCGTGAGTCTGCCTATGTGCGTGACCGTGTGCATGAAGAAGTATTGAATGTGCTGGATGACAGGGAAATACCTTTCTTGCTGGTTGAGGGTAGCCAGCAGGCACGGCTGGAACAGGTGCAGTTTGCCCTGTCTTTCCTGCTCAGTTAATTTAAAAATCCTTGAGGCAAATCTCTGTAGGAGCGGCTTTAGCCGCGAATGTCTGATACGGTCGACAATGATTGGCACGGCTATGTCTTCGCGGCTAAAGCCGCTCCTACAAAATAAAAAAGCACTGCAAGCTTACGCTGCAGTGCTTTGTGTTTTGGTCAGGCTGATTCGGTCAGACTGATGCCAAAGCGACCTAGTTGCTTTCCATCAGACTCTTCAGATGGTCAGCGCGGGCAGGGTGGCGCAATTTCTTCATCGCCTTGGATTCAATCTGGCGTATGCGCTCACGCGTGACTTCAAATTGTTTACCCACTTCTTCCAGCGTAAATTCTGTGCTGGTGTCGAGGCCAAAACGCATGCGCAAAACCTTGGCTTCACGTGGACTCAGAGAATCCAGGGCTTCCTTCAATTTCTCTTGTACCGAGGCCTGCATTGCTGCTGCCATTGGTGACAATGTCATGCTGTCTTCAATGAAGTCACCCAGTTGCGAATCGCCATCGTCACCGATAGGCACGTCAAGTGAAACTGGTTCTTTGGCGATCTTCAGAATTTCACGTACTTTACCTTCTGGCAGGCCCATCTTCTCGGCAATCGCTGCTGGTTCTGGTTCCAGGCCTGTGGTTTGCAAGAGCTGGCGACGTACGCGGTTCATCTTGTTGATGGTTTCTATCATGTGCACAGGTACACGTATCGTGCGTGCCTGATCGGCAATCGCACGGGCAATCGCCTGCCTGATCCACCATGTTGCATAAGTAGAGAATTTATAACCGCGACGGTATTCAAATTTATCCACGGCCTTGAGCAAACCGATATTGCCTTCCTGGATCAGGTCCAGGAATTGCAGGCCACGGTTGACGTACTTTTTGGCGATGGAAATGACCAGGCGCAAATTGGCCTCGGTCATGGCTGCCTTGGCTTCGCTGGATCGTTTTTCACCAGCAACCATCTGCTTGTTGATTTCACGCAGATCATGCAAAGGCAGGCTGACATTGAGTTCCAGGTCTATCAGTTTTTGTTGCAGTTCACGCGCAGCATGGATATTGCGGCCCAGGATGGCAGCATAGCTTGATGTGCCATTGATTTCCTTGTTCAGCCATTCAGGATTGCTCGCATTCTGACGGAAGTGCTCAATAAAATAGGCACGTGGCATGCCGCATTTATTGACCATCAATTCCAGCATCTGCTTTTCAGTCTGACGCAAAGTCTTCATTTGCTTGCGCAAAGAATCGCACAATTTCTCAGCTGTTTTGACGCTGAAACGCATGCCCTGCAATTCACGTGTGATGGCCAGTTGCGCCTGCTGATAGGCTGGCGACTTATAACCATCTGTCGCACGTGCCGCCTGCATTTGTTCAAAGCGCATGCCCACGATCGCGAATTTTTGCAAGACCACATTTTTCATGTGCTGCAATTGTTCATCGCTGATGCCACTGGCGTTTTCTGCTACTGCATCATCGTCGTCATCAAGGTCATCGAGATCATCATTGTCGCTGAGTTCTATTGCAGGTGCGTCAGATGCATCCGGGTCCAGCAAGCCATCGATGATGTCATCCACGCGGATTTCATCTTTGGCAATTTTGTCGGCAATCGCCAGAATTTCCTGTATCGTGCCAGGGCAGGCAGAGATGGCTTGCACCATGTCTTTCAAACCATCTTCTATACGTTTGGCAATTTCAATTTCGCCTGATCGTGTCAGCAACTCTACGCCACCCATTTCACGCATATACATGCGTACCGGGTCGGTAGTACGGCCAAAGTCTGAGTCTACCGTTGCCAATGCAGCAGCAGCTGCAGCTTCGGCTTCATCTTCGGTGACATTATTGGCGACATTGTCGGTCAACAGCATCATGGCGGCATCTGGTGCTGCGTCGTACACTGCAATACCCATGTCGTTGAGGGTGCTGACCACGCCTTGTATCATCTCTGCATCGGCAACATCGTCCGGCAGGTGATCATTGATTTCTGCATGGGTCAGATAGCTGCGGTCCTTGCCCAGGTTGATCAGCTTGGTCAACTGCTTGCGATACAGTTCCAGTTGTGCTTCCTGACTGGCAGCGTTGGCTGCGTTAGGCTTTTTGGCCTTGACACGGGCAGCGCGTTTCATCTCGGCTGACTCTGCTGCATTCAAAGCCTGGATTTCATCATTTTCAAAATGAAATTCAGAAGACTTGCGGCCGCGCTTGGCAGGCTCACGCATCGCTGGCAAGACATACGCTGATGTATCGATATCCTTGATGCTGCTTGCTGCTGTAGCTGCTGCAGGGGAAGCCGATACGATGGCGTTCAGGGCCGCAGCTACGTCGATTGCTGCCGCCGGCGTGGTACGGGCAGGTGTCGTGGATGCCATGGATGCACTGGACGTAACTGGCTTAGTCGCAGCAAATCCGGCAACTGCACCAGGCGTCGCTGCAGCCAGTGGCTTCAATGTCACTACCGGTGCTGGTGGTGCCAGTTTACCTGAGCCTATGCGTGCCTCACGCTTGATAATCGTCGGTGCAGGTGCGGCAGGCTGGTCGGCCAGCAATAATTTCTTTGCCAGTTTTGGCCCGCTTTTGCGTATCACGACGACACGTGGCTTGGCCACTTCAGCATCGGCAGTGATTGCTGCTGTTTCTGGCTTGGTGCTGCTCACTACTGCTTCTGCAACTTGTCCGTTAGCGAAGTCTGACTCAGCAGTCGCGAAGTTCGCGTCTGTATTGTCTGTGCTTTCGGTATCGGTATTTGCCGAGAAATCCGCTGTATCTTCAGACGTGTCTGTCGAGCCTTCAGTTGTGGCTGATTGCAGTCTGGAGCGACGTTTGGTGATGACGGTAACAGGCGTCGTCACCAGTGTAGGTGTTTCTTCAGTCGTGTCCACGACTGGAACCACCATTTGCACGGTTTGTACCGTGGCAGTGCGCGCCAGGCCAAGCGGCTGACGGTTCAGTTGCAGTGGTGGTTTCTTACCTAAGGTCAGCGTGGAGCCTGTTTTTGTTGCAGGAGCAGTGTTTGAGTCAGTTAAGCTATTTTTCATGTAACAAATTCGAATACGACAACAAATGCTTGTCAATGGTGTTTGGCAATAGCAAGGGCGAAAAGCTGCTGGCGATCATCATTTGCAGATCAACGGCAGGCGCGGCGCGGATAAAAAAGCCCGCTGGTAAAAGCGGGCCAGGTCATCTTGCTGAATCTGGGCCTCAAAAGAGACGAAAGGGCAGAATTATCCTCGGCTTGGGCATTCTTGACAAGCAAGACTTTGCTTTCTTTTGCAGAAAATTTCACGGGGTCGCAAGAAGGGCGGGCAGAGAAACGGCGGGAGGGCACGGATATGCTGGATTTGCCTGGTTTTTTTGCAGTTTTGTTTTAAGCTTCAAGGGATGAGCTGCTTGACAATGTTTGATCTATATCAGATGTTCTTACAGTTCCTGATAAAGAAATTGGACAAACTGTTAAGCTAGCGTCTTTGTGCCTATCTTTGTTTTTTACATCATGAATTTCATCTTTCGTTTAAAAACCAGGCTGCTTCACCTGTTACTGGTCTTGCCAGTGATGGCTTTGGCGCAGCCAGCACAAAAAGTCCCCGATACTCTGGAGCAGAGGCTGAAAGCCTGTACCGCCTGCCATGGCGCAGAAGGCCGTGCGGGTAGTGATGGCTACTATCCTCGTATTGCAGGCAAGCCTGCGGGCTACTTGTATAAGCAGTTGCTCAATTTCAGAGATGGCAAGCGCAGCTATCCTGCCATGGCTTATATGGTTGCCCATATGTCGGATGCCTATCTGAAAGAAATAGCTGGCTATTTTGCCAATCAGCATCCACCTTATTCTGCGCCGCTACCAAGCGAAGCCAGTGCCAGCGTGCTCGAGCAGGGCAGGCTGCTGGTGCTGCAAGGTGATAAATCCCGCAATATGCCTGCCTGCGCCTCCTGTCATGGCAAAAGCATGACAGGGCTGGCACCGTATATTCCTGGTTTGCTGGGCTTGCCACGTGATTATCTGATTGCGCAACTGGGTGCCTGGCAAACCGGTAGTCGTAAAGCCCATGCTCCTGATTGCATGCAACAGGTTGCCAGCAAGCTCAAGCCTCAGGATATTGCGGCGGTATCAAGCTGGCTGGCCATGCAGAAAGTGCCTGACGATAGTATTGCGCCGGTATTGAAGGCAGATGAATACGCGCAATTGCCGCTTAATTGCGGCAGCGTTGCACCTTAATCTTGTACGTTGGCCTTTTGAAGTATCACTCAGTTGTACTCTCAGTTGCACCAAGTCTATGTCTATGAAAAAAATTATATTGTCTGTATTGCTGCTCTTGCTTGCCGGGACTGCTGTCGTGGCAGCTTATGGCTATTATCTGGTGGATGATAAAAGTGCCCAGAGCACATCTGACAAGCTGTCGGCAAGCGACAGGATCAGCAAGGGTGAGTACCTGGTCAAAGCCGGTAATTGCATGGGTTGCCATACTGCTCGTGGTGAAGCTGCTTTTGCAGGTGGCCGCTCATTGCAGACTGACTTTGGCAACTTCAGGACGCCGAATATCACGCCCGATGTGAAAACTGGCATAGGTAGCTGGACGGCTGAGGATTTCTGGCAAGCCTTGCATAATGGCAAATCCAAAGATGGCAGTTTGCTGTATCCGTCTTTTCCTTATACCAATTACACTCAAGTGTCTCGTGATGATGCGGATGCCATGTATGCCTACCTGATGTCTTTACCCAAGGTGGAAAAAGCAAATCAGGCCCATGAGTTGAGCTTTCCATACAATAAACGGGCTTTGCTGGTATTCTGGCGCGCAGCGTATTTCCGTCCGGCCAGCTATCAGGCAGACAATAGCAAATCCCTGGAATGGAATCGTGGCGCCTATCTGGTCAATGGGCTGGGGCATTGCAGTGCCTGCCACGGTGGCCGCAATGGTTTGGGTGCCAATGCTGGCGTGAATGACCTGTCTGGAGGCGCGTTGACAAGCTGGTATGCGCCTGCGCTGACCAATAGCAAGGAAGTCAGCCTGGCAAAATGGCCTGCTGAGGAATTGATCGCCTTGTTGCAGTCCGGTGTCAATCAACATACTGCCGTTTCTGGCCCCATGGCTGAGGTAGTCGCTGGCAGTACCCAGTATTTATCAAATGCAGATATCAAATCCATGGCGACTTATCTGCAGGCCATACCCACCGTACAGGCAGCAGAAAAAGATATGCTGGACAAGGCAATGGCAGGGCCGGAACTGAGTGCTGAGCGTATGGAAGCCGTCATGAAGCAAGGTGCAGCCCTGTACAAGACCCATTGCATGGATTGTCATGGTGAAAAAGGGGTAGGGGTGGCAAATATTTACCCCGCCCTGCAGGCTAATCCTGCGGTGCTCAGCCATGCCTTGTCCAATCCGGTACGCATGGTCTTGTCTGGTGGTTTTCCACCCGTCACCAAAAATAATCCACGCCCCTATGGCATGCCGCCATTTGCGCATGCCTTGAATGATGCAGAAGTTGCCCTGGTCCTCAGTTATGTACGCAATGCCTGGGGCAACAAGGCGGGTGTGCTGACTTCGTCTGAAGTTAACCGCTACCGCTCTGCAGCCATAGAATAGTCCGGAATCTGCTGCCGCTGTGAAATACAATTTGGTGACAATTTACATACAGTTTTGAGCAGACATGGAGTAAGGCTGGTTTTACACTGGCCTTAATCTGAAATTTCTGCAAGGTGAGTGAATTGAAACCTGCTCTGAGTCTGGGCTTTTGTTTTTCGACAGTGTTGTTGGCAGCGTGTGGTGGTGGCACGGGGACTAGTGTGAACTCTGGTGTAGTGACGCCAGTGATCGGATTGACTTTATCCGGTACGGCAGCGACAGGAATGGCGTTATCCGGCGCCCCAGTCAATGCCAAATGTCGCACTGGTAGTGGCACCACCACAACAGCTTCCGATGGAACTTATAGCCTGGCAATTGCAGGTGGTGTTTTGCCTTGCGTGTTGCAGGTGAATAATGCAGCAGATAATAAAAAACTGCATGCCATTGCCATCAATGCAGGCGTCGTCAATTTGACACCCCTGACCGACATGCTGTCTACCCGCCTCATGCGTACTGACATGAGTGGCGTATTCTCAAATCCTGATATCGCAGCAGTAGAAAAAGCAGTGACAGTTGAAAGTATCAAGCAAGCTCAGGCAGATGTCAGCCTCGCCTTGTCCAGTTATGTGGATGTCAGCAAACTGACTGATTTTTATGGCACACCCCTGAAGGCTGCGACTGCCGCCAATACCACAGCCGGTGATGCGCAAGACAAGTTGCTGGATGCGTTGAAGGCAAAAATGACAGCGGCGCAGCAAGGGCAGGCACTCGATCTGCTGGCCAGGGCCAGTGCCGTTGGAGTGGTAGTTGACAATGCCGAGCCTGGCTTCAAGCCTGCACTGGAACTCTTGCCCATGACCGCGACGGTAGCGACCAATGGCAAGCTCAGTTTTTCTGCAGTCACCAATTATCCGGCAAATGTGCGGTATATCCGCCAGCCAGTCAAATGGACCGTAGTGGAGTCCGATGGCGGCAGTATCTCACTCAATGGCGAATACACTGCGCCTGACAAAGCGGGGGTGTATCATGTAAAGGTTCAAAGAGAAGACTTCCCGGCACTCTCAGCCGTCGCAACCGTGACGGTAGGCAGCACACCTGCGCCGGTATTTACGCCTTATCTCAACGTAGCTGCAAAAAGTGTCAGTCTGAAACCAGGGGCGCAGCATTTCTTTGCTGCGGGGATTAACTATCCTCCTGGTATCTACTATATACGCCAGCCAGTTACCTGGACGCTGGTAGAAGCCAATGCGGGCGCGATAGACATACTTGGCAGTTATACGGCACCGATGCAGCCTGGTGTGTACCATGTCAGGGTTCAGCGGGATGATTTCCCAGAATTGATGGTGCTGGTTGAAGTGATAGTCAGTTGAGTCTGCAACTCTCGGTAACAGAGATTGTGGTTACATGATGAATAATGTTATAAAGAAGTATTGAGTTAATATTATTTCTTTATAAATCTTTTTCATCATATGCGCCCATCTCTGCTTTCACCTCTGCTCTCATCTATATTCGTCGGCTTGCCAGCATTCGCGCTGTGCATCCCTTTCTCCGCCCTCGCTGCTAACAATGTAGATCAACCCAGCAAAAGCTCAGCGCCGGTTAAAAGCCTGGCAGTTGATCAGAAATCTGATGCGCGTAATGTCATCACGACTGTGCCGCCAGAGTCAGCGATGGAGCGCTTTGAAATGAAAGACGCGCAAGGCCGTAATATCGCCTATGTGGCGTTGACAGATGGCGAGGTAGGCGGCCTGGTCTTTATTGACAATAAACTTTTTGGCACAGTATCAAAACAGGATGCACTGGCATTTTACAGCTGCCGTGGTTATACCTCCGCCGTCAAATACCATTGGGCAAAAGATGCGAATGCCTGGATAGGTGGCCTGCTGGCAGCCAGCCAGACTACACCGGCAGTGACCCTGCAATTCTCAGGCAAATCTTCCTGGCGCAGCATAGTCGAAGTTGTTAATAATCCTTCATTGTCACAAATCGGCTCACTGGTCGATATCGGCACTAATCCTTTTGGTATTTTGCGCAAACTCAATAATGCGCGCGAATCCATGGCGGAACGTGAATTGTTTGAAAAAACCAGGTTGCGCCTGATGGATGTCACGACCGGCACCAGTGAAGAAAGAGTGGCCGAGATCATCAAGCCGGAAGACGTTTCTTTTGCCGTCGGTGGACTGGTCATGGCTTATCCACGTTTCTCAATTGAATATTTTATTGCTGACGGCGCGGTGAAAGCGATACAGCAACCATCTTTCCATTTCCTCTCGCATAAACAGGCCGCTCTGTTTTATGTGCCCAATGCAAAATGGGAACTCTGCACGCCAGAAGGCTGGCGAGGTGCTTTGCCAACCGTCAACGCAGCGGCAATCACCAATCCAGCGCCTGTCTCTGCACCTGCTCCTACACCTGCACCTGCACCTGCACCTCCACCAGCCACAATTAACGCAGGCGAAGCCAAATAAGCAGGCCGGACTCAGCACACTTTCTGGAAATGCGGGGCATCATTTGTCAGTTTGTATCATAGATCACATCACCGTCACTGCGCCTGATCTTGCATCAGGTGCAGCATATGTTCAACGTGTGCTGGGTGTTGAACCACTGGCTGGTGGTGAGCATGCGCGCATGGGCACGCATAATATGTTTGTGCGCCTGGGGCCTGAGTTATTCCTCGAAGTGATTGCC
Source organism: Undibacterium pigrum (assembly GCF_003201815.1). GTDB lineage: Bacteria > Pseudomonadota > Gammaproteobacteria > Burkholderiales > Burkholderiaceae_D > Undibacterium > Undibacterium pigrum. The sequence goes on along the minus strand of NZ_QJKB01000001.1, from coordinate 1,430,408 downwards.
CCAGATCCGCATGCTGCCAGGCCAGAACGGCCACGCTGGTTTGCACTCGATACGCTGACATCAGATAGTCAGCCCCGTTTGTCTAACTGGGTGGCACGAACCAGCAATTTGCAGACAGCCCTGGGCCAGACCACAGAAGACCTCGGCAAAATCGAACCCATGAGTCGTGGCAAGAATCATTGGTTGATCACGATACCGGAAGATGGTTCCCTGCCATTGCAGGGGATAGCGCCAGCCCTGATCGAATGGCATACTGCTGCCCATCCCGCTGCGAATATGCAGGACCATGGTATCAGTTTGCTGAAACTGGAATTATTGCACCCTGATGCTGCCAGGGTTTCCCGGCTGATGCAGGAGCTGGAGATGCAAGGCCCCGTTTCAGTTAAGTCAGTTCCTATACAACAAACGCCACAATTGATCGCCCACATCATGACGCCAAATGGATTGCGGATATTGACTTGAACATACTCAGACTAAACTGCATCTGGCTGCTCTGCATGATCCCGGCATTCTCTTGTGCCACGCAAGTCAAAGAGAGTATATGTTATGGGACTGTGGCCAATGGGTGGCTGGAAAATGGAATCAGTTTGCCAGCCAAGGGAAGCAACTTTTCTGCTTACAGCAGCCTGGGCGTCAGTCTGGGCCGAACCTATGTGCATACTGCCGTTGCAGATATTATCGCTCTGGCTTATCAGCAACTCCAACAAACTGCCAGCGATAGAGTGTTTGTGTATGGCGAAACGGGCTGGAAAGAGGGCGGGCGCATACGTCCCCATCGCACTCACAAAAATGGTTTATCGGTCGACTTCATGGTTCCCGTGATGGATGCCAAAGGCATATCACGTCCTTTGCCTGGCAGCGCCGACAATAAATTTGGCTATGATATTGACTTTGATGCTCAGGGGCGCTTTGGTGAATATCAAATAGATTTTACCGCACTGGCCGAGCATCTATATCAACTTGATCTTGCTGCAAAAGCCAGGGGCAGGAGCCTGGCTCTGGTGATCATTGACCCGCCTTATCAGGCAAAATTATTTGCCACACCGCGCGGTGCATATTTGCAAGAACATGTGAATTTTATGAAAGGGAAGGCCTGGATCCGGCATGATGAGCATTATCATGTTGATTTCGCTATCCCCTGCAAACAGAACTAAGCCCTGTAAGTCATCATGCCCTGGACATTTGCTCACCCGCTCGCCATTCTTCCTTTGCAGCGTCTGGCACCCCGGCGCTTCAATCTCATGGCCTTGATCATAGGCAGTATTTCCCCTGATCTTGGCTATTATGTATTTGCCTTTGACCTGGCGACACTGGCTCATCAATGGCATGGCTTGCTGCTGGTGTGTCTGCCTGTTGGTTGGGTGGTATTCATGTTCTTGCGCTATATGCAAGCGCACTTTATTTACCTGCTGCCGCAAATGCAAAGACAGGCATTACAGGCACACATGGCCGCCCCCCAGTCTTTGTCGCCATCACAAGTAACCTGGATTTCAATAGCATTGATTTCAGGGGCAGCAACGCACATCGTCTGGGATGCATTCACGCATGCAAATGGTTTTGCTGTTGCTTACTTTGACGTATTGCGCCAGCCAGTGGATATTGCAGGCGTGCATACAAAAGCTTTTCACTTATTGCAGCATCTGAGTACGCTGGTGGGGGTAGTGGGGCTGGCCTGGTGCTATCTGCAATGGCTAAAGAAATTACCCCATATCGTGATACTCGAACCACGCGAGAGCGATCAGTGGCGTTATATATTATTTGCAAGCACGGCGATGACTTCATTCTTGCTGGGTTTGCCTATGGCTTATTCTCTATCTGGCGCAACGACTGGCAGCATGGCGAAAGAAGCTTTCCTCTTTCGCCTGGCATTATGCGCAACCACCTGCTTTGCCTTGTTGCTGACTGTTGCTGCTGTATTGATCGCCAGGGCCAGGACTGCACCACCAGCACAAAACTGAACTCCCTTTACATGGGGTTCAAATTCCAGTTCAGAACTTCACCCTTTTTATCGGTAACGGTCGTCATTTCCTTGAATATCCTGGCTTGCAGGCTGTCTGGCAGGCGCACAAAGTCTACGCTGTTGACATAGCGGTCACCCCGCATGAAGGCCCAGGTAAAAAATTTCATGGCAGCCGTCGTCTGTTGTACATCTTTAGCCCGCTGCTGCATGACGATGAAAGTACCCATGGTGATAGGCCAGGTTTTCAAACCAGTCTTGTCGGTCAGCATTTCTTCAAAATTGGCATCGGTTTTCCAACTGCTATTTGTCAGCGCAGAAGAAAATGCCTCAGCAGAAGGGGCAACGAATTTGCCATCGCGGTTTTGTAGCAGGGCAAAGTCGAGTTTTTCTTGCGTCACATAGTTATAGTCTATGTAGCTGATGGCGTACGGTGTTTTCTTGATAGTGCTGGCAATATTACTGCTCCCCTTGACTTGTATAAGACGGGCGTTCCAGGGTATGGTGAAATTTCTGCCAAATTTCCCCTGCCAGTTTTTGCTGACCTTGCTCAGATAGTCAGAAAAATTATAAGTCGTGCCTGAGCCGTCCTGACGCACGATGACTTCTATGCTTTTGGCGGGCAAGCGCAGGCCTGGGTTTTGTGCGCTGATGGCGGCATCATTCCATGAAGTGATTTCACCAGAAAAAATGCCAGCCAGTATTTCACCAGTGAGGCGCAGTTCAGCAGTTTTGATGCCGGGCAAGTTGATGACGGGGACCACGCCAGAGATGGCAGAGGGGAACTGTATCAGTTTTTCTTTTTTCAGTTCTGCCTGGCTCATGGCGGCATCACTGGCGCCAAAATCTACAGTGTTTTCCTTGATTTTCTTGATGCCTGCAGAAGAGCCATTGGCTTGATAGACAATATTTGCACCACCGGTTTTGCTATAGGCATCAGCCCATTTTTGGTAAAGGGGGGCTGCTGCGGAAGAGCCTGAACCCTGTATCTGGGCATGACTTACTACAGGAGAGAGGGCTAAAACCAGGGTAAATAATAAAGAATTACGTGTATTCATAATAAAAACGAAACAATAGGGTGGGAAAATGCTGCCCGGTGAAACGGCGCGGATTATCTCATGAGCGGCGATATTTTTTCTTGCGAGCGTTTTTTTCGTAATGTCCCTGTCATTTCTTCTGGCTATGCTTGCTCCTTGCATAACAACAATAAATTGTTTATATTGTTTACATGTTTTCTAACCTGGAGGCTGGAATGGCAACCGCAACAACGAAGAAATTGAGTCCGGTAGTGGCAGCAAGTACAGAGAAAAAAATCGTGGCTGTTAAGAAGAGCCCAGTCGCAGCAGTCAAGAAAAAAGTCGTCAGCAAGCCTGTTACTGATGAAAAAACACCATTGAAACCACCAGTAAAAGTAGCCGCGAAAGTGGCAACAAAAGTGGTAGCAAACGCACCAGTCCGTAGCAAGTCTGTCGCTAAAGCTGTAGAGGTGAAGCCGGTAGCTGAGCCTGTAGTGGAAAAAGTGAAAAAGCCTAAATTGGTGCGCGACAGCTTCACCATGCCGGAAAGTGAGTATGCTGCCCTCGGCGCAGTCAAAAAAGCCTGCCTTAAGGCTGGAGTGGAAGTCAAGAAAAGCCAGTTGCTGCGCATAGGCGTGGCTTTACTGGGCAAAACAGATGTTCCCACCCTGAAAAAATTGATCGCAGGCCTGGCTCCATTGAAGGCTGGCAGGCCAAAGAAAGAAAAATAATACAGACTTATAGCTGTGTTTGGCTTTATTAAGCTGTATTGCTAAGGGTCTGGGTCATATTCTCCGTTCTGGGGAGATGTGCACCCAAATCTATAGATTTCACCTGTCTATCCCTGCCTGACATTCGTCAGCCAGGGATTGTTGTTTTTTTGACTTGTCATAAAACTGACATTCAACTGTCATCTTGCTGAAGTAATCCTTGATTATTCTTCGTTCGTCGGATCAACGAACAACATGACAAGGACGATGAATGCGATTACTCACGATACCCGCCGATGCTAATCCCAGTTTTTCCAAGCTAAATCTGAGCCTTGCTACCACGGCAAAAGAAGTCAAAGAAGTGCAGCGCCTGCGCTATAAGGTCTTTATAGAAAGCATGGGCCTGTCTGCCTTATCCAATCCCGATGGCCTGGATAAAGATGAATTTGACGAACATTGCGATCATTTGATCGTACGTGACTCCAAGACCCTGAAAGTGGTAGGCACCTACCGCATACTGGGACCAAATGCGGCCCGCCAACTGGGTCGTTATTACTCTGAAACAGAATTCGACCTGTCCCGCCTGCAACACATACGCAATAGCGTGGCAGAAGCAGGCCGCGCCTGCATACACCCTGACTACCGCAGCGGTGCCGTCATCATGTTGCTGTGGGCTGGCCTGGCTGCCTATATGCGCCGTGAGCGTTGCTCGCACCTCATCGGTTGCGCGAGTATCAGTCTGACTGACGGTGGCCAGAATGCCGCCGCGATCTACCGTGGTTTATCTGCAGCAGATTTTTCTCCACTCGAATATCGCGTTACGCCGCACACGCCTTTCCCGCTTGATGAAATCGATAGCAGCACTACCGAGGCACGTATCCCGCCGCTGCTGAAAGGTTATTTGCGTGCTGGTGCCTGGGTCTGTGGTGATCCCGCCTGGGACCCTGATTTCCATAGTGCTGATTTGTTCGTCATGTTGCCATTGGCGAATCTGGATAACCGTTACGCACGCCATTACGGCACAGGGGAGCAATAAAAGATGAAACCAGCCGATCAGTTCCTGAATAGCAAATTGTATAAAACCGGTAAGAAAGAAACCCAGCGTTTCCGCACTATCTGGATTTCAGATTTGCATCTGGGAACGAGCGGCTGCCAGGCGGCCAAGTTGCTGGAGTTCTTGCGTGCTACCGACTCAGATACCCTTTACCTGGTTGGTGACATCATCGATGGCTGGCAACTCAAGCGTCGCTGGTACTGGGATCAAACTCATAATAATGTGGTGCAGACCGTCCTGAAAAAAGCCAAGAAAGGCACGAATGTCATCTTCGTGCCTGGCAACCATGACGAGTCGGTACGCCAGTTTATCGACCTCGATTTCGGTGGTATCAAGATCAGGGATGAGCTGGTGCATACCACTGCGGCAGGCAAGCGCATGCTGGTCTTGCATGGTGACAGGTTTGATGGCGTCATCGCCTGCGCCAAATGGCTGGCTTATGTAGGCGACAGCCTGTACACGGTCATTTTGAAATTCAACCAGATTTTCAATAACTGGCGCGCCCGCGCTGGCATGCCTTACTGGTCGCTGTCTCAATACCTGAAGCAAAAGGTCAAGAACGCGGTCAGCTATATCACGCAGTTTGAAGATGCACTGGCAGACGAAGCCCGTCGCAAAGGCCTCGATGGCATCATCTGCGGTCATATCCACAAGCCAGAGATACGCGACATAGGCGGTATCCTGTATTGCAATGATGGCGACTGGGTTGAGAGCCTGTCAGCCCTGGTGGAAGACGCCAGGGGTGAACTCAGGCTGGTGACCTGGCATGATATCTGCCACCCTGAACATGTGGCAGATGCCGTGACAGATACCTATGTAGAAGAACCTGAGCTGGAAACAGTCGCTGGCTGATTTTGCTTGATTGTGCTCAGGTGGTTGCAGCTGGTTTGAACCATGACCAGATTCGTAGGCCAAACTGGTTGCAGGCCAAACCGCCGAGTACCAGCAGACCAGCGCAGATTTTCCACCAGAATAAAGTCTCGTTCAACACAATAGACGCAGTGACCATACCAACTACTGGCACCAGCAAGGTGAACGGCGCTATGGTGGCAGCAGGGTATTTACGCATCAGCCATGACCAGATGCCAAAACCGACGATGGTATTCGGATAGGACTGGTAAGCGATCGCTCCGATGGAAGTCCAGTTCAGTTGCGCATAAGCTGCCTGCCAGGCATCCATGCCTTCCATCATGTACGACGCCAGCAGCAAAGGCGGACTGGCAATGGCCGAACCCCATACCACCATGGACAGAGGATTAACCACACCTATCTTCTTGGTGACAATATTGGCGATACTCCAGCACACTGCGCCAGCAACCACCAGCAAGAATCCTATGATGGTTGCCTGTGCTTCCAGATGCATGGCCACCAGGGCCATGCCAGACAAGGCAATCAGGGCACCCAGCACCTGCACGAATTGTGGCTTTTCTCCCATGATGACAACCGCCAGCCCCATGGTGATAAAGGCCTGTAATTGCATGACCAGGGACGCCAGGCCTGCAGGAAAGCCCAGTTTGATACCGCAAAACAAAAGCGTGAACTGAAAGGCGAACTGGAACATGCCATAGGCAACTACCCACTTCCAGGATGTTTTTGGAAGAGGTACAAAAAATATCAGGGGCAGGGCAGAAAATATAAAGCGTGATGCGGTGAATAGCACAGGCGGTAAGCCTTGCAAGCCGATTTTGATGACAACGAAATTAATGCCCCAGGTAATAACTGCGAGCAGGGCGGCAAGGATGTGCGTAGGTTTCATCGTACTTTATGAGTAAAGACGGTCCTCCATACTAACAGCAAGCCGCATTTGCTGCTGAGACCCAGTATTTTTACCTGTAACTTATCTCGCACCAGCCAGACGCTGTGGCGCTTATTTCACCACCAGATCGGGCGACATGATGGCCTTCAGATAGGTTTGTACGATTTCATTTTCCCGCTGCTTTTGCGTGATCCACCAGACATTTCCCTTGCGTACGCTGTACTCTTGCAAGGGATGGCCCAGCAATTCAGCGGCGACCTGACCCAGATAGGGTTGGTGGCCGATGATGAGCACAGGTTCGCGACTATTCGGCCAGTTGGCGGCAGTCAGAACATCGTTGACCGTAGCTGCCGGCCCCAGTTCTGGCATGATTTTGTACTTCCTGCCACAGGCGATCAAGGCCTCAGCCGTGTCCCTGGTACGTATGGTGGGGCTGGCCAGTATCCTGCATGTTTCAGGCAGCGTACTGTCCAGCCAGAAAGCGATTTTGCTGGCCTGCTTGTTTCCCTTGCCTGTCAGTTTTCTGAATTCATCAGTCAGCTCAGCCGTTGCCGGTTCTGCTTCTGCGTGACGCCAGAGAATAAGATCCATTATTAATTTTCCGTATCAGCTAATGAACCCAGTGTCTGCATTAAATGTTGCTGGGCGCAGAAGCGTACTTGCTTGGCCCTGGCTTTCTTGCGCTCGTAACGGCCATCTGAATCCAGCGTCCAGGCATTCACATTGTCTTTCAAATAGGGTTCCAGGCCTTCAGAAATGACACGTTTTTTCAATGATTTTTCCAGCACCGGGAAAGCCACTTCAATACGGCGGAACAGGTTGCGGTTCATCCAGTCAGCACTTGCGAGATAGACATCATGTGCCAGGTCATTGCGGAAGTAATAGATGCGACTATGTTCCAGGAAGCGACCTATGATGGAGCGCACCTTGATATTCTCGGACAAACCAGGCACGCCAGGGCGCAATGCACAGGCACCACGGATGATGAGGTCAATCTTGACGCCATCTGCCGATGCAGCATACAGAGCGCGGATAACAGATTCATCCAGCAGTGCATTCATCTTGGCAATGATGCGGGCAGGGCGACCTTCACGTGCGATGCGCGCTTCATTACGTATGGCTTTGATGATTTGCGGTTGCAGGGCAAATGGTGCCAGCCACAGATAATCGAGTTTCTTGGGTTTGGTCAGGCCAGTCAGATGGATAAAGACTTCGTTGACTTCTGCTGCCACACCAGGGTGGGCTGTCAGTAAACCAAAATCGGTATAAAAGCGTGTAGTAGATGGATGGTAATTGCCTGTGCCAAGGTGGGCATAGTGGCGCAAGGTGCCGCCTTCTTCACGGCGTATCACCAGGGCCAGTTTGGCATGAGTCTTCAGGCCAACCACACCATACACAACTTGTGCGCCGGCGCGTTGCAGTTTGTCTGCCCAGTTGATATTGGCCTCTTCATCAAAGCGCGCCATCAGTTCAACGATGACGGTGACTTCCTTGCCCAGTCTGGCTGCGGTAATCAGCGACTCCATCAAATCCGAATTCATGCCAGTACGGTAGATGGTTTGTTTGATGGCGACTACGCTAGGGTCTTGCGAAGCTGAGCGTATAAAGTCAATGACAGTTTGGAAAGGCTGGAAGGGGTGGTGCAGCAAGATATCTTGTTTGCGCAGTAAAGTGAAAATGTCTGCGTGTGCATACTTGCCAACTGCCTTGGCAGAGAAGGGTGGGAAGCGCAGGTTAGGTTGTTTGACATGGTCAACCAGCTCGCCCAGCCTGACCATATTCACTGGGCCATCAACCGGGTACAGGCGGTCGCTGTCCAGGCAGAACTGTTCCAGCAGGAAGCGGGATAAGTCTTCGGGACAGTTTTTTGCTACTTCCAGACGTACCGCAGCACCAAACTGGCGGGTTTGCAATTCACCCTGTAAGGCCTGGCGCAGATTCTTGACTTCTTCTTCATCTACCCACAAGTCGCTGTCACGGGTGACGCGGAACTGTGAATAGTTGATGACTTCGCGACCATTGAACAAATCTTCAATATGCGAGTGGATGACTGAGGACAGCAGACAAAAGGCCATGCCATCGTTCGATAATTCGTCGGGCAGACGGATGATGCGCGGTAAAACGCGTGGTGCCTTGACAATGGCGATGCCAGTGCCACGGCCAAAAGCATCCTTGCCTGCCAGCGAAACAATGAAATTCAAACTCTTGTTGACGACCTGAGGGAAAGGGTGGGCCGGGTCGAGACCAATTGGTGTCAACAATGGCCTGACTTCGCGTTCGAAATAAGACTTGACCCAGGCACGCTGTGCTTCATTGCGCTCGGAGTGGCGCAGCAGGTGTATGCCTTTTTGCGATAACTGCGGCAGGATTTCCTGATTCAGTAATTCATACTGCCTTTTTGCTAACTGGTGGCATTCGTCACTGACGCGCTTTAGCATGGCCTGGAAGGCAGGGTGCTGCACCAGTTCACCATCCACCGTATTTTGCGCCAGCAGGCTGGCTACCCTGACTTCAAAGAATTCATCCAGGTTGCTGCCGACTATGCACAAGTATTTCAGGCGCTCAAGCAGTGGGATGCTGCGGTCTTCTGCCTGCGCCAGTACACGCCAGTTGAAAGCGATTTGTGACATTTCCCTGTCCAGAAAGATCACTGAACGTGATAATTCTGGCACATTTTGCTTGCCCTGCTTGTTTGCAGTCTTGTTTTCTACGTGAGAAATATCTTTCACCTCTTCCGGTTCAGTGGCTGGCGAGTGTGCATCCTGGTTTGGCATAGTTTTTTGCATGTCATAAAGGGTGTCATATATATACGCAAGCATTCTAGACTTCTTAAATGACAAGTTTATGACAAAAAAATGATAACAAGTGCAATTATTTCACAGGCTTTGTTTCACGTCATAATCCTGTCATATTTGGCTTGTACAGTGCGCCTCGTAGTACTGAATACTGTTATTTAACTCTGAGGTGAACATGCAAATCAAACGTGTTGTCAAAACTCTCATCGCTGCAATTGGCGTCGCTGTCACATTTGGCGCTGCTCAAGCTGCTGACATTACTGGCGCTGGCGCGACTTTCCCATATCCAATTTATGCAAAATGGGCAGAAGCTTATAAAAAAGCCAGTGGCAACGGTCTGAACTATCAATCCATCGGTTCTGGTGGTGGTGTTAAACAAATCAAGGCAAAAACTGTTGATTTCGGCGCGTCTGACGCTCCATTGAAAGCAGAAGAGCTGGATGCCGAAGGCCTGGTGCAGTTCCCAGCCATTATCGGTGGTGTAGTGCCAGTGGTTAATCTGGAAGGTATCGCTCCTGGCAAATTGAAAATGACAGGCGATGTTCTGGCTGCCATCTACATGGGCAAAATCACTAAATGGAATGCACCTGAAATCGCAGCGATTAATCCTGGCGTGAAATTGCCAGCAGAAGATATCACTGTTGTTCACCGCTCTGACGGTTCCGGTACAACTTTCCTGTGGACAGACTACCTGGCCAAGGTCAGCCCTGAATTCAAGACTGCAGTCGGTTCTGCAACCGCTGTCAAATGGCCAGTTGGTGTAGGTGGCAAGGGTAATGAAGGCGTGGCTTCCAGCGTCAAGCAAATCAGAAATTCCATAGGCTATGTTGAATACGCCTACGTGAAGAAAAACAAGATGACACACACCTTGTTGAAAAATGCTGATGGCCAGTTCGCTGAACCAGATGATGAAAACTTCAAGTCCGCTGCTGCTGGCGCTGACTGGAGCAAAGCACCAGGCATGTACCTGGTACTGACTAATCAGCCTGGCAAAATCACCTGGCCTATTACTGGTGCTTCTTTCATCCTGATGCACAAATCTCAGGCTGATGCTGAAAAAGGCAAAGAAGTATTGAAATTCTTTGACTGGGCATTCAAAAACGGTGGCGCAATGGCTGCTGAACTGGAATATGTTGCTTTGCCTGCCCCGGTTGTCAAATTGATCGAAGACAACTGGAAAGCCAAAGTTAAAGATGCTTCCGGTAAAGCACTCTGGTAATAAAAAGTTTGAATCTGTTCATACATTGAACTAAACGATCGAGGTAATCCGGAACTATCCGGATTACCCTCCGGTGGAAAAGACACCCATGACCAGCCAAATGTCCTCCGTCAACATGACTGCACCAACTGCAATCCCACCCGCCGCAAACGCAATAAAGCATCAGGCCGACCAGATCGACCCTGCGAAAATGGCAGCAGTAATGCGCCGCCAGCGTTGGCAAGATTTCTTTTTTCATAAACTGACCTTCACTTTCGCCGCTCTTGTGCTGGTAGTGCTGGTCGGTATCATTATTTCTTTATTCCTGCGTGCCATTCCGGCCATGAAGGAATTTGGTTTGCCATTTATCTGGACCATAGAGTGGGACCCGGTCAATGACAAATTTGGCGGTATGATCGCCATCGTCGGTACGCTGGTAACATCCATCATCGCTTTGCTGATTGCTTTCCCGGTCAGTTTTGGTATTGCCTTGTTCCTGACTGAGATTTGCCCTAACTGGCTGAAACGCCCATTGGGTACGGCGATTGAATTGCTGGCTGGTGTACCTAGTATTATTTACGGCATGTGGGGCCTGTTTGTATTTGCTCCGCTGTTTTCTCAATATGTGCAGCCAGCTTTGGCCGCTACACTGGGCAAGTTGCCAGTGATAGGTGTACTGTTCTCTGGCCCCATGATAGGCATGGGTATCCTGGCAGCTGGTGTGATTCTGGCTATCATGATCATCCCTTTCATTTCTTCTGTAATGCGCGACGTGTTTGAAGTCGTACCGCCAGTCTTGAAAGAATCTGCATACGGCCTGGGTTGCACCAAGTGGGAAGTAGTACGCAAAATCGTTTTGCCTTATACGAAAATTGGTGTGGTCGGTGGCGTCATGCTGGGCCTGGGCCGTGCGCTGGGTGAAACCATGGCGATTACTTTCGTGATCGGTAATTCCCATCACTTGTCCTGGTCTCTGTTTGCCGCAGGTAACAGTATTGCCTCGACACTGGCAAATGAATTTGCCGAAGCTGAAACACCATTGCACACATCTTCACTGTTCCTGCTGGGCTTGATACTGTTCGTGATTACTTTCATCGTGTTGTCCGCAGCGAAGCTGATGTTGCTGGGCCTGTCACGTAAAGAAGGGGCAAAATAATAATGGAAAATTCTACGATGCAATCTGCCAGCAACCCGGTATATCGCCGGCGTGTGCTGATGCATAAAATAGGTATTACCTTATCCTCCATCGCCATGGCGCTGGGTGTGTTCTTTTTGATGTGGATCCTGTTTACCTTGTTGCTCAAGGGTTCTTCGGCAATTACTTTTGCCATGTTCACAGAATCCACACCGGCACCAGGCAGTGATGGCGGCGGTTTGATGAATGCCATCTTCGGCAGTTTCGTGATGGTAGGTATCGCTACGCTGATATCTACACCCATCGGTATTCTGGCGGGTATCTACCTGGCAGAATATGGTGATAAAAGCTGGTTTGGTGGTGTAACACGTTTTGTGACTGACATCATGTTGTCGGCCCCATCCATCGTGGTTGGTTTGTTCGTGTATGCGATTTATGTCGCCAACGTCAAACACTTCTCAGGCTGGGCTGGCAGTATTGCGATTTCCCTTATCGCTATTCCTGTGGTGGTTCGTACTACGGACAATATGCTGGGCCTGGTGCCTGCAAGCTTGCGTGAAGCGGCATTTGCACTGGGCGCACCACGCTGGAAGGTCGCCCTGATGATACGTTTGCGTGCCGTTAAAGCGGGCGTGGTTACTGGCATCTTGCTGGCAGTAGCACGTATCTCTGGTGAGACTGCACCTTTACTATTCACGGCCTTGAATAACCAGTTCTTCAGCAGCAATATGAACCAGCCTATGGCGAATTTGCCGGTGGTGATTTATCAGTTCGCCATGAGCCCGTACGACAACTGGCGTGAACTGGCCTGGGGCGGCGCATTGCTGATCACCTTCAGCGTCCTCGGTTTGAATATTTTATCGCGTACTTTGTTTAACCAAAAAACACAGCATTAATTGGCCTCGATATGACTACTCTACAAGACAATCAACAGAAAAAAGCAATCGAAATCGGCGGGCTGAATTTCTTTTACGGTGCAACACGCAGCCTGCGCGATATCAATCTGAATATTTACGACAAAAAAGTCACTGCTTTCATCGGCCCATCCGGTTGCGGCAAATCGACTTTATTGCGTACCCTGAACCGCATGTATGACCTGTATCCAGGCCAGCGCGCAGAGGGCAGCATTATTTATAACGGCAAGAATATCCTGGATGCAGATCAGGACATCAACCTGTTGCGTGCCCGCGTAGGCATGGTGTTCCAGAAGCCAACACCTTTCCCTATGTCGGTGTATGACAATATCGCGTTTGGCGTGCGTTTGTATGAAAACCTGTCCAAGGGCGAGATGGATGAGCGCGTTGAGTGGGCCTTGAAAAAAGCCGCGATCTGGACAGAAGTCAAAGACAAACTCAACAAGAGCGGTTTGAGTCTCTCTGGTGGTCAGCAGCAGCGTCTGTGTATCGCCCGTGGCGTAGCCGTGAAGCCTGAAGTCTTGCTGCTGGATGAGCCAACTTCAGCACTGGATCCTATCTCTACAGTCAAGATCGAAGAACTGATCAATGAGTTGAAAGAGGAATACACCATCGCCATCGTTACCCATAATATGCAGCAGGCAGCGCGTTGCTCTGACTACACTGCCTATATGTACCTGGGTGAGCTGGTCGAATTTGGTGAGACTGATCATATCTTCATGAACCCTGTGAAGAAAGAAACTCAAGACTATATTACTGGCCGTTTCGGCTAACAGACGACGCACCGCGCATGCTTATCCATGTCAAGGCATGGATAAGCGATGCTGCATATATGTAGCCTGAACAGGTTACATAAAACAGCGACGTTTACATTTATATTTTGCAATTGCGCATTCAGGAGAAACCTGTGACAGGCGAACACTCTTCAAAACAATATGATATGGACCTGGAGACAATACGCTCCAAGGTCTTGTTGATGGGCGGCTTGGTGGAAAGCCATTTTCACGATGCTATGTCCTGCTTCCGTACCGGTAATGCAGTTCAGGCAGAAGCAGTGATCCAGTCTGACCTCGAAGTCAATCGCCTCGAAGTGGCGCTGGATGACATGTGCAGCCACCTCATCGTCAAACGCCAGCCAGCAGCAAATGACTTGCGTACTGTCATGGCGACTGGCAAGGTCATCACGGATCTTGAGCGCATAGGCGATGAATCGACTAAAATTGCGCGTATCTCAAGGGATGCTGCGACTACCAAGCGTGGCGTACCCATGTTTAGCGGCTATGAGACCGTGCGCGTACTGGCCAGCAGTGTGGCAGACATGTTGCACCAGTCTCTCGATGCTTTTGCCCGCCTCGATGGTGACAAGGCTGTGCAATTGATTGCCCAGGATGCGCTGATCGACAATGATTTCCGCTCCATCATGCGTAATCTGATTACTTTCATGATGGAAGATCCAAGTACGATATCATCTTCTCTTGATGCATTGTGGGTTGCCAAGGCGATAGAACGTATTGGTGACCATGCCAAGAACATTGCCGAACATACGATTTATATCGTTGAAGGCAAGGACATCCGTCATTCAGACTATGTAGCAAGCAAGCAGGAACAACAGAATTAATTATTAATGATGGCTACAGACACAACAATACTCATCGTAGAAGATGAACCGGCAATCGTAGAACTGGTCAGTTTTTCCCTGCGTGCAGCAGGCTGGAATACTTTTGCCGTCAACACGACGGCTGAAGCCTGGGAGTATTTGCAGCGTCGCACCCCGCAATTGATTTTGCTGGACTGGATGTTGCCGGATCAGAGTGGTTTGCGTCTTTTGTCCAAGATACGCTCAGACCGTCAGTTTAACGAAATCCCCGTCATCATGCTGACTGCAAAAAGCATGGAAGAAGACAAGATCGCTGGCCTGGATCATGGCGCTGATGATTATGTCACCAAGCCTTTCTCTCCACGTGAACTGACTGCCAGGATCAAGGCACTGTTGCGCCGCAAGAGCCCAGAGCACGCGCAGACTGCTCTGACAGCAGGCACGGTGGTGCTCGATCCGGTCAGTTGTACCGTTAAGATAGACGACAACAAGGTTGATATCGGCCACGCCGAATATAAACTGTTGAAGTTCTTCATGGCACATCCTGAGCGCGTATTTTCACGCAGCCAGTTACTCGACAAAGTCTGGGGCGACCATGTCGTCATCGAAGAGCGTACGGTAGACGTCCATGTACTGCGCCTTCGCAAGGTCTTGAAGAATGCCGAGTCGCTGATCAAGACTGTGCGTAGCGTTGGCTACATGCTGTCTGAAAAATAAACTGGCACCCGGGCTGTTTATAGCACACTGCATAGCCTGTATGCAGTGTGGCAGTGCATTCCCTGTTTGGGAATTGACTGCAAACATTGCTCACTGATATCAGCAAAACCTTTATCATTGCAATTGTGCATTACATTTCAAGCAATTACTGAGGACCCTCAGGACCCATTATGTCTCCACGCCTTATTTTCTGGATTTCTGCATTTGTACGTATCGTCCTGGTTCTCATGGGAGCCGCATCTGCTATGTATATATGGGGCCCGGTAACAGGTTTGGTGTTAGGCCTGATCGGTATGGTGACCCTGTTTTGCGTCCAGCTATTTTATTTGCAGCGCCTGGCTGACTGGCTGGATAATCCCAATAGTTCACGCCTGCCTGATGGCTGGGGCGCCTGGACAGATATTTTTTCACGCCTTTATAAATTGCGTCGTGATGATGAAAAAAACCAGGCTGAACTGGCAGAGTGGCTGGCACGTTTTCGCCAGGCCATGACGCTTTTGCCAGATGGTGTCGTCATCATGGATGACGTGCTATTTCTGGAATGGTGTAACCCGGCAGCAGAAAGCCATCTGGGCCTGAGCCATGCGCAGGACAAGGGCATGCGCGTGACCAACTTGGTACGCAGCCCGGAATTCATGGATTATATTATCCTCGGTCGCTACGAAACACCATTGACACTGTCTTTCCGCGACCGCAAGCTGATTGCCCACATCATCCCGTTTGAAAACCGCCGCCAGATTCTGGTGACTCATGATGTGACTGAATCAGAACGCATAGACATGATGCGACGCGACTTTATCGCCAACGCCTCACATGAATTGCGTACTCCATTGACGGTCATCAATGGTTTCCTGGAAATCGCTTCCATGCAGGACGACCTCGATAGCCATACCCGTAATATGCATCTGAAACTGATGACAGAGCAGGGTGAGCGTATGCAGCGCCTGGTAGAAGACATGCTGACCCTGACCAGGCTGGAGTCGGTTGATTACCCACCTCGGCCAGAGCGTATCAGCATGCTCGGTTTGTTGGAGCAGATATTACAGGAGGCGCATGCCCTGTCTGCCGGCAAGCACAAAATTACGCTGGAATGCACAGGTCCCGACATACGCGGCAGTAATGATGAAATCCGCAGTGCACTGACCAATCTGGTCACGAATGCGATCCGCTATACGCCAGAGAACGGCAATATCAGGATATGCTGGATAGATACTGCGAATGGCCCTAAATTTGCGGTACAGGACGATGGCATAGGCATCAGTGCTGAGCATATCTCGCGCCTGACCGAACGGTTTTACCGCGTCGATAAAAGCCGTTCGCGCGAGACCCAGGGAACAGGCCTGGGCCTGGCGATCGTCAAACATGTGCTGCTGAGGCACAAGGCGAATTTACTGATTGAATCTACGCCGGATGTAGGCAGTAAGTTCTGCGTACAGTTTCCGGTTTCAGCAATCAGTGTATAAAAGCAGGGTTCCAACATAAGAAAAGCCGCATATGCGGCTTTTCTTATTTTTTGCTTTGCTGATATACGTGTAACAGTTCAGATACCAGTATGCCATTAATTTTCATGCCAGACAGCTCACTGCTTTCTATGAGTACGTCCTTGAAGGAGATATCCGCGAAGCGGCAGCCTTCCATATCTACGCTGCGGAAATTACTGCCGCGTAATTGAACCTGGCCGAAGTTTGAGCCAGTCAGATCCACATTATGAAAATTCCTGCCCTGCAAAAGTTTGCTGTCTTCCATCGCCTGCCTCTTTACATAGATATTAATGACCACCCGCCGCCAAGGCTGCAGGCAAGTAAGACTTTCAGTTTATTAGCTGGCTGAACGCAACAGAGGCTGAGTCCTTTCTTTCAGCCATTCCAGCGCCGCACCGCTGACGCGTGGTGACAGGCGTTGCAAGACGGTCGCATGGTAATCATTGATCCATTTGACTTCGTCTTCACGCATTAACTCTATCGTGATGCAGCGAGTATCTATAGGGCAGAGCGTGAGTGTTTCAAATTCCAGGTACTCGCCAAATTCGGTCTGCATGGCTGGCACGTTCAGCAGCAGGTTTTCTATGCGCACGCCCCATTTGCCAGGGCGGTAGATGCCAGGTTCATTCGAAGTAATCATGCCAGGTTCCATCGCCATATGCGCTTCTGCTATTGCAGGGGAAATGCTTTGTGGGCCTTCATGCACATTCAGGAAATAGCCTACGCCGTGACCTGTGCCATGACCATAGTTAACGCCGTCAGCCCAGATAGGAGCGCGGGCTACGGTATCAAGCATGGGTGACAAGGTGCCGCGTGGGTAACGCATTTGCGAAAGGTTGATCATTCCCTTCAAGACCAGGGTAAAGTCACGTTTTTGCGCTTCTGATACCTGGCCTACAGGAACGACGCGGGTGATGTCCGTCGTACCATTCAGGTATTGTCCACCAGAGTCGATAAGCAACAGGCCGTCACCTTCAATGACGGAATGCGATTCTTTGGTCGCACGATAATGCGGCATGGCACCGTTGGCATTGAAGCCAGCGATGGTATTAAAACTGGGTGAAACAAAGTGTGGCTGGCGCGCACGGGCAGCACAGATTTCTTCATCTATGGTCAGCTCAGTGATGCGCTGCTTGCCCAAGGCACCTTCAAGCCAGGTGAAGAATTCACACAGCGCTGCGCCATCCTGTTCCATGGATTCACGCACAAATTGTGCTTCTTCTGCAGTCTTGCGGGATTTGGCAAATACAGAAGGGTTGATGGCTTCGATGACTTTAACTCCGGCCGGAATACTTTGGCGGAAACCATAAGTGATCCTGCGCGGGTCTATCATGATGCTGCTGTCTGCTGGCAGAGCCGCCAGTGCAGAGGCAGCTTCGCCGTAGTCTGACAGACTGACGCCATCTTTTGCTAGTATGGTCGCCAGTTCTGCCGGGACTTTGCCTGTGGAGACAAACAGTTTTGCCTCAGTCTGGCTGATCAGGGCATGCCCAACAAAGACCGGGTTATAGCTGACATCAGCGCCACGCAAATTGAAAATCCAGGCCAGGTCATCGACCGTGGACACAAAGTGCCAGCCTGCATTTTTGCTGCGCATCTGTTCGCGTATCATCGCCAGCTTATCGGCGCGGGAGACTACGGCATAAGGTGCTGCATGTTCATAAATTGCAGCCTGCGGCAGGCTGGGGCGTTCGCTCCATACCTTGTCCAAAAGATCATGGCTGGTATTGAATGTAATGTCCTTGCTTTTTAAGGCCCGTTCCAGGGCCCTGGCAGTTGCCAGACCCAATACTGCACCATCTACACCCACCGTTTGTCCGGGCTGCAAATTGCTGGCCAGCCAGTCTATGTACAGGGTGGCTGCAGCAGATGCGATTTTCATCATCTTGATGCCAGTCGGCGCCAGTTCTGTTTCTGCTGAGCTCCAGTAGCGGCTGTCTACCCAGAGGCCTGCGAAATCAGCCGTAACGACCAGCGTACCTACCGAGCCGGTAAAGCCCGAGAAATAGCTGCGCCCTTGCCAGCGGTCAGGCAGATATTCAGACAGATGCGGATCGGAGGACGGCACGATATAGGCATCCAGTCCTTGCGCCTGCATGGCAGCGCGCAATTGCACCAGACGGGCAGGGATGGGGGAGGTGATGGCGGAAGGGCTAACAGGACTGTTCATGGATGGATTTCCAAAGCAGGATAGACAGAGGTACGGACAAGTTTATTACCAAGACTGTGCAAATACAGCTTATGCCTGACGATATTGTTGGAATGTCAGCATTTGCCTGCATTTACAAAACTGGGAAAGAGTATACCTAAAATATATTAGATATGAGCAAGTATGCCGATTTCTTTAATTTTTCAAGAATCGCCGCATGACATGCGGGGGAGGCTCATTTGGATTGGCGTGAGAATACTCAAGCTCAGGCGCGAGTTCAAACTCAAATGCGGCATACAAATCCAGCAGGCGGGGCTGGTCGCTGCGTACACCGAGGCGTAATTCTTCTATGCCGGATGCCTGGGCCGCATGAATGACTGCTTCCAGCAAATGCTGTGACAGGGCTTCACCCCTAAAAGCAGGCAAGACCCCCATGCGCAGCATTTCCCAGCAATTGTTTTCCGTATCCAGCGGCAGCCAGCGTACCGAGCCCACTGGTTCATCATCCAGCAGCAGGACAAAGCCGCCGCCCTGCATTAAATCATTGCAGACGCGCTCACTGCTTTCATGGTGGCCGCTGGAAGTGGCGGCTACCTTGTCAGTCCAGCAAGTGCGGGTCAGATGCGCGATGAGTTGCGCATCTTCAATGGCAGCTTCACGAACAACGATATTCATACGCTGGCTTAGATGTTAGCGAACACGCATGCCTGGTTGTGCACCAGGCCAGGCTTCCAGTATGTACAAGCCTGGGTTAGCCTTTTCATCAGCAGCAGATGCGGCCAATACCATGCCTTCTGACATGCCAAACTTCATCTTGCGTGGTGCCAGGTTAGCCACCATGACGGTGAATTTGCCTATCAGTTGTTCTGGCTGGTAAGCAGACTTGATGCCTGAGAACACATTGCGGGTGCGGCCTTCGCCCACATCCAGCGTCAGGCGCAAGAGCTTGTCTGAACCATCTACATGCTCGCAATTGACGATCTTGGCTATGCGCAGATCAACTTTGGCAAAGTCATCAATCTTGATTTCTTCGGCCAGTGCTTCGATGTCAGAAGCAGCAGCTTCTGTAGTTTCAGCACTCGTTGTTGCAGCCGGTGCTGGCACATCAAACAAGTCGTCAAATATCTTCAAATCCACCCTTTGCATCAAGTGCGTATAAGGATTGATCTTGTGATGATGTGGCAATGGGGTAGCAACATCAGCCCATTGCAATGGGGCGATATTTAATTGTGCTTCTACCTGTGCTGCCAGCTGTGGCAAGACCGGTTTCAGGAAGATAGTCAGGATACGGAAAGCTTCCAGCAAGCGGCTACAGACTTCCTGCAATTTTGCATCGTTCTCTGCTTTTTTCGCCAGTTCCCAGGGCTTGTTGGAATCGACATAGGCATTTACCAAGTCAGCCTGCTCCATTGCTGCGCGCAAGGCTTTGCCGTATTCGCGTGCTTCAAACAAGGCCTGGATTTCTGGCGCAACATTGCGCAGATTATTCAGGAAAGCATCATCTGCCGTCGCCCAGTCAGTCGCTACCACACCATCAAAACGCTTGCTGATGAAACCGGCAGCGCGGCTGGCGATGTTGATGTACTTACCGATCAGGTCAGAATTGACACGCGCAACGAAGTCTTCCGGATTCATGTCCAGGTCTTCGACCTTGGCATTGAGTTTGGCGGCGAAGTAATAACGCAGCCATTCCGGGTTCATGCCTATTTCCAGATAGCGCAGTGGTGAAATGCCCGTGCCACGTGACTTGGACATTTTTTCGCCAGAGACAGTCACAAAACCATGCGCATACACATTGTCTGGTGTTTTATAACCAGAGAACTTCAGCATCGCTGGCCAGAACAGGGTATGGAAATAAGTAATATCCTTGCCGATGAAATGGATTTGCTCAGTCGTCGGGTCAGCCATGAAAGCATCGTAATCACGGCCGATTTTACCGAAGTAATTTTTCAGCGAAGCGAGGTAACCCACAGGCGCATCCAGCCAGACATAGAAATACTTGCCCGGTTGGTCAGGAATCTCGATACCAAAGTAAGGCGCATCACGGCTGATATCCCAGTCACCCAGACCGCCTTCGCCTTCCAGCCATTCCTTGCATTTATTCGCTACTTCAGACTGCAGGCGGTTGTCTTTCAAAGCCCAGCCACGCAAGAATTCCACACATTTTTCATCAGACAGTTTGAAGAAGAAATGCTCAGACGATTTCATGATCGGTGTCGCACCGGTCAGGACGGAATAAGGATTTTTCAATTCTGTAGGCGCATACACGGCGCTGCAGACTTCGCAGGAATCACCATACTGATCCTTTGCGCCGCATTTAGGGCACTCACCCTTGATGTAACGGTCGGGCAGGAACATGTTTTTGACCGGGTCAAAAAACTGTTCTATGGTTTTACTGGTGATGAAACCGGCAGATTTCAGTTTGCGATAGATGTCCTGCGACAACTGATGGTTTTCTTCACCATCGGTTGAGTGCCAGTTATCAAACTGAATATGGAAGCCATCGAGGTATTGTTTGCGTCCGGCAGCAATCTGCGCCACAAATTCTTGTGGAGTGATACCAGCTTTTTCAGCTGCAATCATGATAGGTGCACCATGTGCATCATCCGCGCCGACGAAATGTACCTCGTGACCCGACATTCGCTGATGCCTTACCCAAATGTCAGCCTGGATATATTCCATGATATGACCAAGGTGGAAGGGCGCATTAGCGTACGGCAGGGCAGTGGTAACAAACAGCTTACGGGTCATGGTTGATGCACTTTTTATGAACGGACAAGAGCATTATTCTAACAGCGAATGCACAAATTGCAGCCGCTATGCCCTGATCCTGAGGGATAGTAAGGGGATTTTCGTATTGTTTTGCTAACGGATGCTGTTCAAACTACCCAGGCACCATTCCTGTAGACAACTTCATCATCGAGTTTTACCGCCTCGGTAACAGCAAAGACATCGACATGATGGCGGCCTTCACCACGCTTGATATGCGGTTTGGCATAACTGCCATGCTTGGCCCCCAGTGATAAATGGACGCCGCACATACGCTCATAAGTGCCTATGTCGCGCACGGTTTTATCCTTGGAAAAGGCCTTGTTCATGCCAAAACCCAGTTCGCGCACCCAGACCACACTATCGTCAGCACGGATATTGGCCAGCACCTGATCAAATTCTGGCGTGGAATTGATAGTGTCAACAACCTGGCCTTTTTCCACGATCAGGGTAATCGGTTGCTCTGGACGATTGACAGTAAACGTCGTATCGCCAAAGGCAAAGATGCGGATTTGACCATAAACGTCTTCCAGTGCTACCGATTCTGTGAACACTTCGCCGATAGGGAACTGGCCGCCAACATTATTCATCTGGCGATAATCACCGACATTGAGCTTGGCTGGTTCAAAGCGGCCACTGAAGATCAGTTCAGCGCCACCACTATCGACGATGCCGCCCCTCGCACTATCAATTTTTTGTTTGAGCGCATTGCCTGTACCGCGATAGTAGTTGGCATCATAGGCCAGCGATTCTATGTAATACAGGTTTTCATCACCCTCCATGCGGGCCAGGTGAGGATGTTCTATGACTTTCAAGCCGCGTTTGAATAACTCGACACGCAATCGGTAGGCTTCGAGGCGAAAATTGGTGGACTGTATCAACACCGCCAGATCAGATGCTTGCAAGTTGTTCAGGGTTGCCAAAATCAGTTCTGGTGTTTCTGCGTCAAAATCGATAAAGCGTGCAGCAGGCAGGCAAGCACGATAGGCGCTGGTCAGTGCCACCGCCAGTGGGCAGCGCTGGTCATACACGACGATTGCCTGATGTTGATCCGTATGCTCAAACGCCAGTTGCAGAACATCACGCAGATGATGCTCTGCCATTGTTACTGCAAATGCAGGCAAGGGTTCCAACGAGTGATCGATATCGGTATTGCTTGTGGAGGTGGTCATGATTCTGCCGGTGCTTGTTCTTCGCCAAGAATAATAAGCACTTTTATATGAGTGGTAAGCCTGAACTGGGGTCGCTATTTTAGCGCCTAATACCTAAGTATGGATTTGATTTCACCCATGTTTCAAGGCATCATGCTTAACTTTATGGAAACAAAATGTGTATAAACTCACAAAAGTCCATAAATTACATGGATGTAATCAAAGATTAGCAAAAAATTGATCAGTAACATGCCTTGATGGCATATTGATCATCAAAATATAAATTTACAGGGAATGAATATGATCGCTAAGCAGTTTTTAAAGTGGCTGGTAGCTTTATTGTTTATGGCCTCCGGCCATTTTGCTTATGCGCAAAATGCCGCGGCTGAAGCAGAAATGAAAGCGGCCTTTGACGAGGCCAGGAAAGTCATGCAGCCTGGTCCTGCAGAAATTAAATTGATCGATCAGGCTGTCTTGAAAGTGCCGGCCGGTCAATTCTTCGTCCCTATGCCTGCAGCGGGGCGCATCATGCGCGCGATGGGCAATTCTTCTATCGAGAGTCTGCTGGGAGCGGTTTTCCCTGAGCAAGGTGACTGGATGATTGTGGCTGAGTATGAGAAATCCGGCTATATCAAGGATGATGATGCCAAGGACTGGAATGCCGATGATTTGCTGAAAAGCTTGAAGGAAGGTACAGAACAGGGCAATAAAGAACGTGCTCAGCGTGGCATCCCTGAAATGCAGCTGGTGGGCTGGGCAGAAAAGCCTAACTACGATGCGGTGACGCACAGGCTGGTGTGGTCGGCCATCACCAAGGACAAGCAGGCTAATAATGACAACCAGGGTGTTAACTACAATACCTATGCACTGGGCCGTGAAGGTTATATCAGCCTGAACCTGGTGACAGCCCTCAATGATTTGCCACAACAAAAAGCCATTGCCAAAGATTTATTGGGGCATCTGGAATTTACAGATGGTAAACGCTACAACGACTTTAATATCAGCACTGATAAAGTGGCTGAATATGGTCTTGCTGCCTTGATAGGCGGCGTTGCAGCCAAGAAGCTGGGATTGTTTGCCTTGATTTTCGCCTTCCTGGCCAAGTTCGCGAAACTGGCACTGGTTGCCGTGGTAGGCTTGGGCGCATTGATAGGCAAGTTGTTTGGCCGTAAGAAGGCGTAGTTTTGTTGCTCCATGAAGTATAGAAGGATGAATAAAAAATGATGAAGTTGCTGCTCTTGCTGTTTTCCGGTGTCAAGTTTACTAAGTTGCTGACCTCGGGCGGCACCATGATTATTTCTGTCGTCTTCTATGCCTGGATATTTGGCTGGTGGTATGCAGTGGGATTTGTCTTGCTCATGTTTATCCATGAGCTAGGCCATTTCATTGCAGCCCGTCAGCGCGGCTTGCGTGCGGGTTTGCCAACCTTCATTCCTTTTCTGGGAGCCTGGGCAGAGATAAAAGACCAGCCACATGACGCAGAAACCGAAGCATATATAGGTCTGGGCGGCCCTTTGGCAGGAACGGTAGCTTCGATACTTTGTTACTTCCTCGCCCGTAACTACAATAGCGACCTGCTGCTGGCAGTTTCATATTCGGGTTTCTTTTTAAATCTTTTCAATATGATTCCCATGATGCCTTTTGATGGCGGACGCATCACCGCAGTACTGACGCCGCGTATCTGGTTCGTTGGCGTTCCCATCCTGCTGGCTGTGTTTTATTATCGACCCAGCCCCATGCTCATCATCATCGGTTTTCTGGCCTGGCCACAATTGTGGCGTGCCTGGAAATATGACCCTGAAGCCGAAGAGAACAAGGCTTATTACAATATGTCTGCCCAGGTAAGATTTACGTATGCAGCCTATTATCTGATCTTGCTGGGCTTCCTGGCTGTCATGACCAATGATGTGCATGAGATGGTGCAGGCGGCGCGCCAGGTCAAAGGCATTTGAGCAGATTTAAATACGCAGGTTTAAAAGCTGGGCTTGTTCACCATCAGGAAGTACACGCCTATCATGGCGATGAATGCCGGATAGCCCAGCCATTCCCATATCTTTGCATAGCGCCAGTACAGCTCAGGCAAGGTGCTGGTGTTATTGGCGTCAGCAACTTCCAGCATGGCTTTCATGCGTATTTGTAGCCACACCACTGGCAACCAGCAGGCACCGGCGAACAAGTACAGGACAAACGACCACATGATCCAGGGTGTGCTCAAGGGCCAGCCTGCCATGTGCACCATGGCAAAGCCAGTCAGCGGCTGGATGATGACTGCGGGTGTCGTAAAGCACCAGTCCGCCAGTACTACCAGTCTGGCAACCACGACTTGTGCCTTGAATTGTTTGCTGCGATTGGTAAAGAACATATAAAACGCCGAGCCAAAGCCGGTACCAACCAGTAAGACAGAAGACAGGACGTGCAGGGTTTTAAGCAAGAGATAGGTGTTCATTTTGTGACTCTTCGTGTGTTTCTTTGATGGGCAAATAAATAAGCCAGTAAAGCCAGTATCGGCAGATTTTTCAGGACCGGGCCAAATGGGTGTAAGTAATATTCAGGCGAGTAAATCGCAATGATGCCGCTATAGCCAACAATCAAGGCAATTTGCATCAGCCATAAAATACGCCGTGGCCAGAGCAGGGTGGCCAGGCCGAGGCACAAATCCAGAGTCGATGCGGCCATCAGCATGAACATCGCAGGCGCACCGCTAAGGCCAAGAGGTTGCAATAAAGCCAGGCTGCTGGAGATAGGATAAAGCCCAAACGATAGCGCGGCAGTGACAAACCAGACCAGCGCCAGCACATAGCGAAACAGTGGCAGGCTCCAGCCAGCAATCGCACTGCTGGCGAGCATATGCTCAGGGATACCAGCGAACCAGTCCTTATGCGATTTTGCTGGCCTGCCCAAATGTGTTGCAAAGTCTGCGGCATCGGCGACATTGTCTTGCTCCAGCATGCGCAAACTATCTGGTGTCAGCAAATTTTGCGGTAACAGCCTGGCCGCGCTGGCAGTGAATCTCATCACAGGCATGGGGATGGAAAACATGCATTGCGCAGGCATGCCCATGGCTTTGCGATAGATTTCCAGCATGCGCCGGTAAGACATGGCTTGCGGGCCGACTGCATTCAAGATCATGCTATGACGGTTTTCATCAGCGAGCCAGATCGCGATTGCCGCACACAGGTCATCTACATGCACGGGTTGGACTTGCTGTTCGCCACGCCCCGGCAAACCAAGCACAGGCAGGCTGGCCATGCTGCGGAATAACTGGCTACTGCCACCATCAATGCCAACCACCAAAGAAGGGCGCAAAATCAGATAACTCAGGCCGCTTGCCATGAGTGCCTTTTCAGCAGCACGCTTGCTTTGCATGTAGCCTGTCATGGCTTCTGGATGCTCTGTTTCATTTGCTGCACCCAGGGCAGATATTTGAACGATGGATTTAACACCACATCTGGTAGCAGCATAAAACAAGGCAGCAGGCGCATCGCGATGAATGGCATCAAAACTTTGTTCTGTTGTTTCATTAAGTATGCCGACCACATTGATGATGACATCAACTTGCCCAAGGCTACGCAGGCGTTTTTCCCAGATGGCTGGCTCGATGTCCTGGGCATAATTGATCGCTATTTCTTCAGGATCAGTCAGGCGTTCAGGCAGTGTGGGTTTGCGCACACCGTGGCAAACTTCATGTCCTGCCTCTTGCAAAACCTGGCTGATATGGCGACCTAAAAAGCCTTGTGCGCCGCAGATAAGAATTTTCATGATGATGCTTATTTAATTGTGCATTTGCCTTCTTTGCAGGCGCGGCTACGTTTTTCAGCGCGTCTCGCTGCAATGCGCAGGATGGTATCTGCAAATACTTCAGAAACCCAGTGGCGATTTTTGGCGACATACTCATAAGCCCAGTTGCAGAGGGGTTTGAGTATCGGTAAATTGCTGGCCGCAGTCAGCCAGCCCAGACCGGCAGCACGATAAGCAAGGTGAATGGTTTCTACGCCAGTGACGACAGTGCCATCAGGTTTAATGCCATGGATGACGCGCATTACTTCGGTCAGGTTCACGCCATATTTGCCCGCATCAAAACCAGGTGCTGAGGCATCGACAAAATTCAATTTATTCAATTGATCGCGTTCCCGCAGATTATCCATTTCCAGCTTACAAACAGGGCAGGAGGCGTCATACAGCAGGGTCAGTGGGTAGTCGCTCATGTTGGTTTTCCTTGGTCTTAACTTTTATTTCTGACATTTCTGTCTAAACAGAAATTCGTCTTCAAAAAAAATGCCTGAGCATTTTTTCTTGTGCGAATCAGATGGAGAGCTTGCTGCAGCAAGCTTATTGCTTGTCATCTCCACGCACAAATTTCTGTACTGCCGCCCCCATCTTCAGGAGCTTCATCAGGGTATTTGGTTCCAGTCGCAGCATTTCATCGGTCCAGGTGGTGACGGTCTTCATCAGCGCCAGGGTTTCTGCTATGCGCAACTGCGTAGCCTTGTCTTCCTGATCCAGGTCCGGGCTATCCAGGCATTGCTGCAGGGTAGTGATAGTAGGATTGAATTCTCTTTCCTTGCGTTCACGTACTACAGTGCGGAACAGCTCCCAGACATCCAGCGAAGTTTCATAATGTGCCCTGCGGTCACCCATGACATGCGCCAGTTTTACCAGCTTCCAGTTTTGCAGCTCTTTGAGTGAATTGGAGACATTCGATCTTGCTACCCCCAAAGTGTCTGCAATTTCTTCCGCCTGCATGGGGCAACCAACGATATATAACAGGGCATGTATCTGGCTCACGGTGCGGTTAACACCCCATAAGGTGCCCATTTCGCCCCAGTGCAGGATAAATTTTTGTTTGACGGGTGTAAGTTCCATGAGCACAGTGTAGTTAATTCCCTTATTTCAGTCAAGACAGAAATAAAAGAATTATGAATTTCCTTAATAAAAGATAAAATTGCTGGAAATGAGACTTAAACAAGATCTGAAAGATGAGGGCTTTAATGGATGATTTGCACGCCGTATTAAATTTCTGGTTTGGCCTGGATGCCGACGATGCCAAAACTGCGCAATCCCAGGCCAAATTATGGTGGTCAAAGAGTGATGACCTGGATGCTGCGATCAGGGATGGCTTCGCTAACCTGACTGAACAAGCCATACAGGGCGAATTGTCAGGCTGGGAAAATACCGCCGAAGGCAGGCTAGCATTGATTATCCTTTGCGATCAGTTCCCCAGAAATATGTACAGGAATCTGCCTGAGTCTTTTGCCTATGATGTGCAGGCCAGGGTTTACTGTGAGGCAGGCCTGCAATTGCAGGCTGACCGTCAGTTGCGCCCCATACAAAGAGTATTTTTCTATTTGCCACTTGAACATTCAGAGTCGCTGGCAGATCAGGACAAATCGGTTGCCCTGTACGATGCATTGCGACGGGAAGTGCCAGCAGCGCAGCGCGAAACTTTTGATGGTTTTTATCAGTTCGCGATTAAGCATCGCGCGATTATTGGCCGCTTTGGCCGTTTCCCACACAGGAATGCGATACTCGGGCGTACCTCTACCGCAGATGAACTGACATTTTTGGCCGGGCCCGGCTCCTCTTTTTAGATATCAAGTAGCCAAATAGCAGGCAAATTAACCGGGAGTATCCAGTATGACAAAGCAACTTGCAACGCCAGGCGTCTATGTTACTGAGGTAGATGGTTTTTCCAGTTCGGTAATGGCAGTCCCTACGGGCATTCCTGTCTTTCTGGCTTATACAGCTATCGCCGGCAAAGTAAATTACCCCTTGCGCATTTCTTCGCTGAGTGAATACATCAGCATTTTTGGTGCTGCACCTCATATCGAGTACGACTATCAGAGCAATACCCAGGCGACGCCACCATACCAAGCCAATAAAGCTGCTCCGGCTTTTGGTTTGTATTTTGGTCTGGAATTGTTTTTTAATAATGGTGGCGGGGTTTGCTATGTACTTTCTCTTGGTACGTATGATGAAGTGATCGCTGCCGGTGCTTTTAGCAAAGATGCCTATACGAATGCACTGCCCATTGCGACTGACTGTGCAGAAGCGGATTTGCTGGTCATGCCAGATGCGGTGCATCTTAGTCAGCAAGACTGGGTCAGCGTATCGCAACTGGCACTGCAAAGCTGTGAGCAGTCGCAGCACATCATGTGCGTGCTGGATGTACATAATGGCTATTTACCTGCAGATGGGACTGCACAAGATCCCATCACTGGTGGCACGAGCAGTGGCGGCTTTTACCAGATTGGCGGACTGGGTGAAGAGTGTAATAAATATGGCGTCAGTTATTACCCGTGGCTGAACACAAATATCGTCAGCCTCAGCAATATCGATTACAGCTGGATTTCAAGCGCTACCTTGCCTTTGCTGGTAGCAGATTTGACTCTGGAAGCGCAGACTTTATTTCCTCCTGACTCATCCGGTGCGACTTCACTGAAATTGCAGTCTTATCTGGCCATTGTCAATTCATTGACACAGACTGGCGATGCCGTGGCTGTGCGCCAGCACCATCAAAGCCTGGTGGCAGTATCACCACTGTATCAATCCTGCATGAAGAATATCGCTACCAGCGTTAACCTGCTGCCGCCAGCGGCAGCCATGGCGGGCGTGTATGCACGCAATGATCATACTTTTGGCGTATTTCAGTCGCCAGCCAATACAACCATCATTAATGCCATTTCTCCTGTGGTCGCCATTAGTGATCAGGAGCAGGCTGTCTTGAATGTACCCTTGAATGGCATGGCTGTGAATGCCATACGGACGTTTCCTAACTATGGTTTGCTGGTCTGGGGCGCAAGGACCCTGGCGGGGAATAGTGATGACTGGATATATATCAGCGTCCGACGCACAGTCATCATGCTGGAGCAATCGATTAAAACTGCGTTGCAGTCACTGGTATTTCAGCCCAACGATAGCCAGACCTGGAGTAGTGCGAATGCCATGATCAGCAATTTCCTGACTGCGCAATGGAAGGCGGGCGCGCTGATTGGTGCTAAAGCATCTGATGCATACAGCGTCAGTGTGGGACTGGGCAGCACTATGACTGCGCAAGATATACTGGACGGTGTGATGAATGTCACGGTAAAGCTTGCGCTGGTGCGTCCGGCTGAGTTTATCGTGCTGACTTTCCAGCAGCAAATGCAAACCAGCTAAGCTGAGATTAAGATGGAAATGAGTGCCCTGCGCTATGCTGGGCACTCGCAAGTTTCATAAGTCAGTCATAGCCAAATGTCGCACTCTTGCTCAGATTGCGGGGTGCCGGTGGTGCCTTCGGTACGAAACTGAACTGGAATTTGACATTGGTCGGGCCATCGTTCGCCACTTGCACTGTTTGTGCCAAAGGTTCGCCAAACATATTCGGTGCCCAGGCTTTCACTTCGTATTTGCCCGCTGGCAGATTGTTAAGGGCAACACTGCCTGACGCATCTGTCCTGGAAAAATACGGTGTATCAACCACATAGATGAAACCGCGCATCCAGTCGTGGAAGTGGCAAACCAGGGCAACTTCCCCCGCTTTATCAAACAGGATGGGGGCAGGCTCTTCTTTTTTGCTATTCACACGCAATTCAAAAGTCTTGGCCGGAGAAAATGATTTCAGGTGATGCTCGTGATTATCCTTGTTAGGGAAACGCACCTGAGTACCACTCCGTATAACAGTCAGGAAAGGGCTGAAGGCATAATTTTCTTGCGCTACCACACTGGTTTCACCAGGTTTTTTCGCCGGTGAGGGCGTATCCAGTGGTGTTGCAAATAAGACTGCGTTACTCATGGCTTGCCCATTCTTGTCGGTCAGATGCCCCACCAGCAAGCCAGCCTGGGCAGTCAGTGAATAACTGAGCAATCCCAAAACAGACAATGACAGGCAGAATTTGCGGGGCAGCAGTTTTGCTAGTATTTGCATCAATTTCTCCAGATTTTCTTATAAAAACAAATGTGCGCAGGACTATTATGCTTGAACTTTATTTTGGCAAAGGAGTTTGTGTCTTCACAAGATGCACCCATACAACAAGCCTGTCATCATGGGTATTGCAGCCCGGACGAGCAAATTGCGCTAGACTTGCAGGATATCTATGGAGAATTGCATGAGTATTACAGTTGACGACATTAAAGCCGCATTGGCAAAAGTGACAGACCCAAACACCAATAAAGACCTGATAACGACTAAATCAGTAAAAAATATCAAGGTAGAAGGCGCAGATGTCAGCCTGGACGTGGAGCTGGGTTACCCGGCCAAAAGCCAGTTTGAGCTGATACGCGCTGCCGTTGTGGCAGCCATTACTGCCTTGCCTGGCGCAGGTAAAGTCGCAGTCAATGTGAGTTCAAAAATCATTGCCCATGCTGTGCAGCCTGGCATCAAGCTCATGCCGAATGTGAAGAATATTATTGCTGTGGCCTCAGGCAAGGGCGGGGTCGGCAAATCGACTACCGCTGCCAATCTGGCACTGGCCCTGGCTGCTGAAGGTGCCGCTGTTGGTATCCTGGATGCCGACATTTATGGTCCTTCGCAACCCATGATCATGGGTATCTCTGGTCGCCCTGAGACAGTCGATGGCAAAACCATGGAGCCACTGGAAAACCATGGCCTGCAAGTCTCTTCCATCGGTTTCATGATAGACCCTGATGAACCCATGGTCTGGCGCGGCCCACTCGTGACCCAGGCCATGCAGCAATTGCTGGGGCAAACCAACTGGCGTGATCTGGATTACCTGATCGTCGATATGCCGCCAGGCACTGGCGATGTACAGCTGACCCTGTCGCAAAAAGTACCAGTGACTGGTGCTGTCATCGTGACGACACCGCAAGATATTGCTCTACTGGATGCGCGCAAGGGTCTCAAAATGTTTGAAAAAGTCGGCATCCCTATCTTGGGTATCGTCGAGAACATGAGTATCCATATCTGTTCCAACTGCGGTCATGCCGAGCATATTTTTGGCGAGGGTGGCGGGCAGAAGATGTGCGCTGACTTTGGCGTCGATTTCCTCGGCGGCCTGCCTTTGACGATGAGCATACGCCAGCAAGCTGATTCCGGTACGCCTACCGTGGTTGCCGAACCTGATGGGAAAATTGCCGCTCTGTATAAAGACATCGCCCGCAAAGTCGCTATCAAGGTCGCTGAAAAAGCCAAGGACATGACCAGCAAGTTCCCGACTATCACCATACAAAATACCTGAGGTGCAAGCGAGTATGGATAGTATGGATAGGCAGGCTGATTATGCTTACATGCAGCAAGCACTGGAGCTGGCCAGGCGCGCCACCATAGAAACTTCCCCCAACCCCAAAGTGGGTTGCGTGATAGTGCGCGATGGGCAGGTGCTGGGGCAGGGCTGGACGCAGCCGGTAGGGCAGGCTCATGCAGAAGTGCAGGCCTTGCACGATGCCGCTGCTAAAGGCCACGATGTGCGTGGCGCCACTGCCTATGTCACGCTGGAACCGTGCAGCCATTTTGGCCGCACACCTCCTTGTGCCAACGGTTTGCGTGATGCCGGTATAGCACGCGTGGTCGCTGCCATGCAGGATGCCAATCCACAAGTGGCAGGGCGAGGTTTAAGTATCTTGCGGGAAGCTGGCGTTGAAGTTGAATGCGGTACTTTTCCTGATCTGGCCTTGCAGGCGCGGGAATTGAACATAGGTTTTTTCCAGCGCATGGAAACAGGCAAGCCCTGGGTCAGGATGAAAGTTGCTGGCAGCCTTGATGGCATCACTGCTTTGAGTAATGGCCAAAGCCAGTGGATTACCGGGCCAGCAGCAAGACAGGATGGTCATCAATGGCGCGCGCGTGCTGATGCGATTTTGACTGGCATAGGTACCGTGCTGGCAGATGATCCCATGCTGAATGTGCGGGGTGTGGACACGCCACGTCAGCCAAAAAAAATCATTGTCGATTCGCACCTGCGCATCTCACCACAAGCCAGGGTGTTGCAAGGCGGTGCCTTGATCGTCTGCGCTGTGCCAGATGCTGAAAAACAGGTGCAACTGGAGCAGGTGGGGGCAGAAGTGATTTGCTTGCCGGGTACAAATCAGCAAGTGGATTTGCCCGTCCTGATGCAAGAACTGGGGCGCAGGCAAATCAATGAATTACATGTCGAAGCAGGGGCGACCCTGAATGGCACCTTGATCAGTCAAGGCTGCGTTAATGAATTATTGCTGTACTTGGCCCCCAAGCTTCTGGGGAGTGGGGCTGGTTTATTTAATTTACCTGAATTGACGCATGTGGATCAGGCCAGGGTTTTGCAATTTCACGAAATCAGCCAGGTGGGTGATGATTTGCGGGTGTTTGCGCGATTCAAATAAATCATTTAAATGTGAAGCAGGAAAATGTAAAACAGAAAAGAAAAAAGGATCGTTGAATATTCAACGATCCTTTTTAACTGGTCGGAGTACAAGGATTCGAACCTTGGACCCCCTGCTCCCAAAGCAGGTGCGCTACCGGGCTGCGCTACACTCCGAAAAACTGGTCTGTCATTTATTATTTCAGTCGATGCAGCTTGAAAGACAAGATCTGAATCTGCCGAAATAAAAGGGATCGTCTTTGACGATCCCTGGAATCTGGTCGGAGTACAAGGATTCGAACCTTGGACCCCCTGCTCCCAAAGCAGGTGCGCTACCGGGCTGCGCTACACTCCGAAGACCGCAATAGTACTGTTTTGAGACTAGCTTGTCAAGCCGTTTGACTTTACGTACCCAGCGCAGCAAGCATTTATAATGATTTTTTACTCTCAAAATAACGTTTCGCGCCAGTAATCGGATCATCAAAACAGATGGACTTGGCCAGTAACTGCAACGGTGCAGAAAAATCATCTGCCTTGCAGGGCAGGGCGACTGGATAAAAGGCGTCATTGACGATAGGTGCACCAAGGCTGCTCATATGCAGGCGCAATTGATGTTTTCTACCGGTCACAGGCTGCAATTGGTAAAGACTATATTCACCACGTCTTTCCTTGATATCAACCAGGGTTTCTGAATTTGCCATGCCCGCGACTTCTCGCATGACAAAGAACTTTTCGGCTTCTTCCATGCGGCTGCAATGACGTAGCGGGAAAACCAATTCAGGCAAATGCCTTGCAACGGCGTGATAGGTCTTTGCCATGCTTTTGCGCTGGAACATGGATTGATACTGCCCGCGGGTGGATGGATTGTGTGAAAACAGCATGACGCCTGCAGTTTCCCTGTCCAGCCTGTGTATGGGGGTCAGGTCCATCAAGCCAGTATTCTTCTTCAGTCTGACTAGCAAGGTTTCCTGCAAAAATCGCCCGGATGGAATGACGGGCAAAAAGTGCGGTTTATCTACAACCAGCAAATGCTCATCCTGGAACAGGATTTCTTCATGAAACGGGATAGGTGTTTCATTCTCGATTTCACGGTAGTAGTAAATACACATGCCGCGCTTGACCGCGCTATCTGCAAGCAGGACTTTGCCGTGTTGATCAACGACCTCATGTTTATCCAGGCGTGCTAGCCAGGTACTTGCACTCACATCGGGGAAGTGATCTTGCAAAAAACTGAATACATTGTCCCAATGACCTTCGGGTATCCAGATATAGCTGGGCGCGATGCCGTCGCGTACTGGTAAAGGCAGGGACAGGGGAGGCTGGACTTGCATGTCTGATCGTTTATCGGGTGGTCTGCTGGCGTCGCCATACTATCACGCAGATAGTGGTCTGGAGTTCAGTGAACTGCCAGGTATCACTAAACTATCCGTCCGGGAGGTTAAAACGGTAAAATGCTGGTTTTAACCATTATCGCGCTCTTGTAGGTCAGCTTCATCGACAGCAGGGCGCAGGCTAGTGATCTCATGACTGTACGTACCCGTTTCGCCCCCAGCCCTACCGGCTATCTCCATGTTGGTGGTGCCCGCACTGCCTTGTTCAGCTGGGCATTTGCCCGTCATTTTGGTGGCACTTTCGTGCTGCGCATAGAAGATACCGATCTTGAACGCTCTACACCAGAAGCGGTGCAAGCTATTCTCGATGGCATGAACTGGCTGGGCCTGCATCATGACGAAGGCCCTTACTATCAAATGAAACGCATGGAGCGCTACAGCGAAGTGCTGGCCGACATGCTGGCAAAAGGCACTGCCTATCACTGCTATTCTTCGCCGGAAGAAGTTGAGGCTATGCGTGAGCGTCAGCGTGCTGCAGGTGAAAAACCGCGCTATGACGGCACATGGCGTCCGGAGGCTGGCAAGGCCTTGCCAGCGATTCCGGCAGACCGCAAACCAGTCATACGTTTTAAGAACCCGCTGGATGGCGAAGTCAGCTGGCTGGATGTCGTCAAAGGACAAATCACCATAGGCAACCGTGAGCTTGATGACCTGGTCATCGCCCGCCCTGATGGCACGCCAACCTACAACTTCTGTGTCGCAGTCGATGACTGGGATATGCAAATCACCCATGTTATCCGTGGCGATGACCATGTCAATAACACACCGCGCCAGATCAATATCCTGAATGCGCTCGGCGCAACCCTGCCGCATTATGGTCATTTGCCTATGATCTTGGGCCCTGATGGCCAAAAACTGTCCAAGCGCGATGGTGCTGCCAGTGTGATGGACTATCCGCTGCAAGGCTATCTGCCGGAAACCATGCTCAACTACCTGGCGCGCCTGGGTTGGAGCCACGGTGACGATGAGATATTCTCCATGGAGCAAATGTGCAGCTGGTTTGATTTAAGCCATTTATCTGCTTCTGCTGCCCAGTTCAATCCTGAAAAACTGGCCTGGATTAATAACCACTACATCAAGGCCGCAGACAATGTGCGCCTGGCAGGTTTGATCAAGCAGCAAATGCTGGATGATGGCGCGCAGTTTGACAATGCTCCCGCACTGGAAGCCGTGATCGCACTGTTGAAAGAGCGCACCAATACCACGGTAGAGCTGGGGCAGGCCGCCATGCTGTTCTATCGTCAGCCAGCGGCAGACCCGGCGTTGATGACCCAGCATGTGACAGAAGCGATCTTGCCAGCCTTGCGTCAATACGCCGAACTGTGCAAAACCGTGGAATGGAATAAGGCAGCCCTGTCTGCCGCCATGAAACAAACCCTGGCCGACTTCTCATTGAAGATGCCACAACTGGCCATGCCTTTGCGCTTGCTGCTGACAGGTCAATTGCAAACACCATCCATCGATGCCGTTATCG
Source organism: Undibacterium pigrum (assembly GCF_003201815.1). Taxonomy (GTDB): domain Bacteria; phylum Pseudomonadota; class Gammaproteobacteria; order Burkholderiales; family Burkholderiaceae_D; genus Undibacterium; species Undibacterium pigrum. The sequence goes on along the minus strand of NZ_QJKB01000001.1, from coordinate 1,394,873 downwards.
AGCTGTTTGGCCGCGAAGTGGTTACGCAGCGCCTGAGTGTAATTGCAGGCTAGAAAGTCTGGGGGCTTTACATCTGACGATGTATCCCCTATAATCTTGTTTCTGTTCTGCAGCGTCGGGGGTATAGCTCAGCTGGGAGAGCGCTTGCATGGCATGCAAGAGGTCAGCGGTTCGATCCCGCTTACCTCCACCAAAAAATGTGGCAGAGCAGAAAACATACTTGTTGTCCCCATCGTCTAGAGGCCTAGGACATCACCCTTTCACGGTGAGTACAGGGGTTCGAATCCCCTTGGGGACGCCAATAAACTTAATGCTTATTGTGGACAACAAGTTGTTGTAGTTTAGGTCAGTAATACGGACAGAATATGTCCCCATCGTCTAGAGGCCTAGGACATCACCCTTTCACGGTGAGTACAGGGGTTCGAATCCCCTTGGGGACGCCAGTAATTTCTCGTTAAGAGAAGCAAAAAAAGCCTTGAGAAATCAAGGCTTTTTTTGTTTTTGCGTTATGCTTTTCTCTTCAGCTTATTTCTACAATAAGCTTTCAGTGCAGTGTTTCAGCGAGGAAGGGGGCAGTGATGGATAAATTAAAAAATCCCGAGGTTGCAGATGTCTTCAATAACTATCCATCCCATATGAGACAAAAGCTGATGGCCCTGCGCCAATTGGTGCTGGATACTGCATCAGAATGTAAGGTGGCTGACACGCTGGAAGAAACACTGAAGTGGGGCCAGCCGAGTTATCTCGTAAAAACAGGCAGCACAGTCAGAATGGATTGGAAGAGTTCGGCGCCTGAACAATACACCATGTATTTTCATTGCCAGACCCGGCTGGTCGAAACATTTAAAGAGCTTTACAGCGATAAGCTGAAGTTTCAGGGTAATCGCGCCATTGTTTTTCATCAGGATGATGAAATCCCTGTGGATGAAGTGAAGCACTGCATTCTTTTGTCACTGACTTATCACGACAGAAAACATTTACCCATGCTGGGCGTATAAACAATATGCGTTGTTTGATGATTTGTTTATGCTGATTTCTGTCGTGTTGTTTGCTATGGTTTTGTTAGCGGCTTACTTCTTGATGTAAATCTTGTCAAATTCCCCGCCATCATCAAAGTGCTTTTTCTGCGCTTGTTTCCAGCCACCGAATACATCATCGACAGTAAACAAATTCACAGGTTTGAAAGAAGCGGCATATTTTTTTGCTGCGATTTCTGAGCGTGGGCGCAGATAGTGTTTGGCGATCAGGTCCTGGCCTGCTTCTGTGTACAGGAATTGCAGGTAGGCGGTAGAAATTTTGCGGGTGCCCAGTTTGTCTGCGACTTTGTCGACGACTGCAACCGGGGACTCTGCCAGGATGGAGATTTTTGGATAGACAACTTCAAAGTTGTCGCCAAATTCCTGGCGTACGAGTTGCACTTCATTTTCAAATGTCACCAGTACATCGCCAATTTCACGCTGGCTGAAAGTGGTGGTCGCACCACGTCCACCGCCGTCGAGGACAGGGACGTTCTTGAACAGGTTTTCTACCAGTTGCCTTGCCTGCGCTTCTGTACCGCCATTCTTGATGACTGAGCCCCATGCCGCCAGGTAGCTATAGCGGCCATTACCCGATGTTTTTGGATTGGGAATGATGACTTTCAAGCCGGGTTTGCCAAGGTCATCCCAGCCAGCGATATGCTTGGGATTGCCCTTGCGTGTCAGGAACACCATGGTCGAATAAAACGGCGCAGCATTGTTTGGGAATTGCTTGGCCCAGTCTTGTGGCAACAAACCCTTGTCTGCCAGGATGTCGATATCATTGGCCTGGTTCATGGTGACGACGGATGCTTCCAGTCCATCAATGACGGAGCGTGCCTGTTTGCTGGAGCCGCCATGGGACTGGTTGACGCTGATGCTTTCACCAGTTTTCTTTTTCCAGTCAGCGACAAAGGCGGGATTGATGTCCTTGAACAATTCGCGCGTTACATCATACGATGCATTCAGTATGCCGGTAGCTGCCTGCGCTGGCGTATATGAGGCGAACAGGCTCACGCCTGCAATCAGCAAGGCTGCGGTAAAGGTGGCGCGGCGTTGACGTTGGCGGGTTTTGATTAATTGTTTCACATGCGCGATTTTGCTCATTTTTTACTTTCCAGTTTCAGATTATTCATGATGCGGAATAATGACTGGATTGTGAACGATGATATTTTTACTTGCTTAGATAAAAAAAGCATAAGGAAAGGTATAAGGAAAGGCTTGCGTCTGTGAGTGAAAAATCAAATATGCATGCTCCAAATTAGTCTGATTGCGGGGCATGTTGAGTACACAATAGCTGCATTAATTTTGTTACACTGAGCGCCTGATATATTTATCCAGGTCCAAATTCATGAAGACAATTTCCTCCCTGATGGTGGCTTTATTGGCTACAAGTGTGGCTACAGGCATGACAGTACTGCCAGCTTATGCGGCTGACAGCAAAGCGGCCAGCGCGTCTGCCCACGCAGCTCAAGCCGGCATAGACTGGCGCAAAGACAATAATGTAGATGCGGCTTTTGCCCAGGCCAAGGCCAGTAACAAGCCTTTGTTCCTGTATTGGGGCGCAATCTGGTGTCCGCCTTGTAATCAAGTGAAGGCGACAATTTTCAATCGTCAGGAGTTCATCGATAAATCACGTCACTTCATCCCTGTCTATCTGGATGGCGATACACCAGGCGCACAAAAATTTGCGTCACAGTTCAAGGTGCGCGGTTACCCCACCATGATATTGTTCAAGCCGGATGGCACAGAGATTACCCGTCTGCCAGGCGAAGTCGATTCTGAACGTTATCTGCAAGTGCTGACCCAGGCCTTGAATACTACCTTGTCTGTCCAGGACACCATGAAGCTGGCGCTGGCGGGCAATAAGAATCTCAAAGATGAAGACTGGAGCTTGCTGGCCGACTATTCATGGGATGACCCCGAGCAAAAACTGGTTGCAGGCAAAGAGCTGGTTCCGACCTTGCTGAAATTGTCAGAACTTGGCCCGGCTGGTTTGCATGCCACTCGCCTGTATTTGCGCGGTATTTATGCTGCAGCTACTGCCAAACCAAGTCAGACCGTGCCAGCGATAGACAAGGCTCAGGCGACAGAGAAAGTCTTGAAAGCCATCGCTGATCCAAAAACGGCAAGGGACAATATGGACTTGCTGTCGAATGGCGCAAAAGAAATAACAGAATTCTTGACCACCAGCAAATCAGAGCCGCGCACTAAACTGGTTAATGCCTGGAATACTGCCCTGGTCAAACTGGCTGACGACGCAAGCATTTCGAAAACCGACAGGCTGGGTGCAATCATTGCCCAGGTTTCGCTGGCTAGTCTGGATAATGCCAAACCTGAAGCGGCTTTGCAAAAAGAAGTGCAAAAACGTGTGGGGCTGATAGAGCAGGCTACCAGCGATGCATATGAGCGCCAGTCCGTCGTCAATGCCGCTGCCTATGCACTGGGTGGTGCTGGCTTGCTGGATGATTCTGATGCCTTGCTCAAGGCTGAACTCAAGCGTTCACATTCGCCTTACTACTTTATGTCCACCCTGGGTTCCAATGCCAAAAAACGTGGCGATAAAGTGGCTGCAGCAAACTGGTATGAACAGGCTTATAACGCTGCCAAAGGTCCGGCGACCCGTTTGCAATGGGGTTCCAACTATGTCAGCAGCCTGGTTGAACTGGCACCGAATGATGATGCACGTATAGAAAAAGCTGTGCAAAATGTCTTTGGCGAAGCGGCAAAAATTGACAATGCTTTTTATGAGCGCAACCGTGCCTATCTGGAAAAAATGGGTAAGAAGCTGACCGAATGGAACAAGGAAGGAAAGCATCAAGTCGCCTATCAAAAAGCACGCACGCAACTCGATGGTATTTGCGGCAAACTGCCTGCGGCTGATCCGCAAAAAACAGTCTGCCAGGGAGTGCTGACCAAATCCTGATAGCTAGCGTGCTAAAGCATTAGCGCAACATTAAAAAATCCCGCGACTGTGATGGCAGTCGCGGGATTTTTCTTATTGAATTAAATACTTATTCTGGTTTGAACTGGTGAGCAAAAGTAAATTCATCCGTCCTGGCCTTGTACTTCAAGCCTTTACGCAGCGCCCAACTGGCATATTGATGATGCAAGGGGATGACGGCATAGTCTTGCAGAGCCGTGGCTGCCGCTTTTTTTGCAAAGGCTTCGCGCTTGTCTGCTTCGACAGAAGCCAGGGATGACTCTATTGCTTCATCAAGAGCGTGGTTGCTGTATTTACCCCAGTTCCAGCTGCCCCAGCCATTCTCGGCATTGACTGTACCCAGGACAGTGCGTAAGGCAAAGTCCCCGGCCAGCGAACCCCAGCCCAGCAAAGCCATGCTGTATTCTCCCTTTGCTGCTTTGGGGAAGTAGACTGCCAGTGGCTGCGTTTCTACCTTGGCCTGTATCCCCACTTTGCTGAGGAATTGCGCTACTGTCTGAACGATTTGTTCATCATTGATGTAGCGATTATTTGGCCCGTGCAGGGTGATGGCAAAACCATTTGGGTAACCGGCTTCGGCCAGCAATTTTTTCGCGCCTTCCGGGTCGTAGGCTTCTACTTTCAGGCTATCGTTATAGCCAAACACGCCAGGCGCGACGAGGTTGGAGGCAGGTACTGCCAAGCCTTCCAGTATCCGTTCAGATAATGCTGTGCGGTTGATGGCCTTGGCGATGGCTTTGCGTACCCGTATATCCTTCAAAGGATTGGTAGCCAGTGGCTTGCCTGCTTTGTCGGTAATAAAAGGTGAGACCCTGGTCTGATGATCCAGATGCCAGAACAGGGTGCGCCAGGAAATCTTTTGTTCCAGCTTGAATTTGGCATTACTTTTCAGCTTGCTCAAATCTGCTGGCGGTATGCTTTCTATGGCATCGACATCACCAGACAACAATGCTGCCATGCGTGGCGCGCCTGCAGTGATGATGCGGAAAGTCACTTTGTCCCAGGCTGATTTGTCACCCCAGTAAGCATCATTTTTTGTCAGTTCGACAGCATCACCGCGCTTGAAGGCGGCGAATTTATAAGGGCCGGTGCCGATGGCGGCCTTGCCACTGTTGAAATCATCGGTGCCAGCCTGTAGCGCAATCTTTTTTGAAACAATAAAGACTGAGCTCATATCCAGCGGCAGCGGGCCATACGGCGTTGCCGTTTTCAGGCGCAGGGTGTAGGGATCGACAATCTGTTTGCCAACGATTTGCTTGGTGAAGCTGGTGTACGGGCCAGGGCTGTTCTTGATCTGGGCTGGTCTGTCGAGAGAAAACACCACGTCTTCTGCTGTCAACTCACTACCGTCATGAAATTTCACGCCCTGGCGCAATTTGAACTCCCAGGTCGTGGGATTGATTGCCTTCCAAGACAGGGCCAGGCCAGGTGCTATACGGCCATCAGAGTCGACGCTGACCAGCGCCTCAAACAAATGCGATGCCATGGCATTATTCGGCCCGCTATTGAAGTAATGCGGGTCGAGGGAATTCACATCTGCCGCCAGGCCAATCTTCAAATTGGCAGCAAAACTGAAGCCTGCAGTTGTCATGAACAAAGCGGCGATGGAAGTGGCGAGTAGGTTCTTTTTATTCATAAATTGCATTATTAACTTATTTACTTGCTGGCACAGTTTGGCAGCGCACAGACTGAGAGCTTAGCATTCGCTGGCATTATGTGCTGATCACTTGTCTTTGCTGCAAATAATCTTTGCTTATGAGCTTATGACAGATTTGGGAAATAAAAAACCGCCAGGCATTTCTGCGGGCGGTTTTCGAGGGTGAGGGCTAATTCAGGCTGTGGTATTAATTCTTGTTCCTGTTATCTGACCACTGGTATTGACCACGGGTTTAGGTTGATCTGGCGGTGGTTCCGGCGACTTTGCTGCCTGCTTGCTCAACTGTGCTTGCTGTGCAGCTTGGGCATCCGTAACCCTTTTTGCATCTGCAATGGCATCAGCCGTGCCGGAATCCCTGTCAGGTGCAGCACCTATGGTTTCACTATTTTGTTTGGCGCGCGCATCTGCAGCTTGCTGTAGCAACTGCTGGGTTTGCGCTGAACTGGAAGAATTGACTGAAGTTACCATTATTGCACTCGCTTTTTGCTCACGTGGAGCGAAGATTGACACTCATTCCAACATAGTATTCAGGCTTGGAATATACAAGCGATTTAAACACAAAATCATGTTTCTTGCTTTAGATAAACTTGATGGAAGGCAAGTTAATGATTTGTTTTTTCATCTGAGCTTCATCCGGTTTTCTTCTTACCTTAGACATTTTTTTGTATATACAAATTCGATTATATGATTGGAAAAGCTTGATTCCTTTCGTTACAGTGCTCCCCATCGGTTACATATTTTGTTTGGGAAATCAGTGTTACGTATTGAGCAATTAGCTAAGTATTACAAAGTCAACGGTCAGTCAGTGCTGGCCCTCAACAATATCAATCTGGAAGTTAGTAAAGGACAAATTTTTGGCATCATAGGTCGTTCAGGTGCGGGTAAAAGCACCTTGCTACGAACTTTGAATTTGCTGGAACGCCCCAGCCAGGGCAAGGTGTGGATAGAAGGTGAAGACATCACCGCATTTGACGGGCCGCAGTTGCATAGTTTGCGCCAGCGCATAGGCATGGTATTCCAGCATTTCAATTTATTGTATGCAAAAACCGTCTCTGAAAATATTGCCTTTCCTCTCAAGCTGAGTGGGAAATATACGGCGCAGGAAATTCAGGCAAGAGTTGTCGAACTGCTTGAACTGGTGGGTTTGCAAGACCAGGGTAACAAGTATCCTTCGCAGTTATCGGGTGGGCAAAAGCAGCGGGTGGGTATTGCCCGCGCGCTGGCAAATTATCCTCATCTATTGTTGTGCGACGAGGCGACTTCTGCACTTGATCCCGAGACTACGCAAGCCATCTTGCGTCTGTTATTGGATATTAATCAAAAGCTGGGTCTGACCATCGTTTTGATTACACATGAAATGCAGGTGATACGAACGATCTGCGACAGGGTAGCAGTGATTGATGCTGGTGAAATTGTTGAGCTGGGTGAGGTTGTCGATGTCTTCCTCCACCCTCAGCATGCTGTGACACAAAGCCTGGTTGCAGAAAATCAGGCCATGGATTTGTCTGTGCTGGAACGCAATGATCAAAATCCGGACCGTCATTTGCTGCGCCTGAGTTATGTCGGCACCAGTACGCATGACCCCATCATTACCCGCATAGCAGCACAAACGGCAATTGATATCGCCATTCTGCAAGGGGTGATAGGACGCATCAAGAATACGCCGTACGGACAGTTGCTGGTTGAATTGCATAGTACGCAAGAGCAGTCTGAAGTTGTTGAGAATCTGCTCATCAATGCAGGTGTCAGAGTCGCCAGAATCAGCGCAGCGGCAGGAGTACATTGATGGATTTCTCTCAAATTGACTGGAGCGATATCGCACTGGCGACGCTCGATACTTTGACCATGACGGGTGCCTCGTTGCTGTTCACGGTGCTGCTGGGTTTGCCTCTGGGTGTATTGCTGTTTTTGACAGGTAAAAAACAATTGCTGGAACAAGGAGTGCTCTACGCGGTGTTGTCTGTCGTCGTGAATATTTTACGTTCCATCCCTTTCATTATTTTGCTGATTGTATTGATTCCTTTCACGCTCTTATTGATGGGAACCTCGCTGGGTGTGCCGGGTACGATACCGCCACTGGTGATAGGTACGACACCATTTTTTGCGCGCCTGGTAGAAAACGTTTTGCGCGAAGTGGACAAGGGCATTATCGAAGCCTGCCAGGCCATGGGGGCCAAGACCTGGCAAATTATCTGGCATGCCTTGTTGCCAGAAGCTTTGCCGGGTTTGCTCGCGGCGGCGACGGTAACAACGATAGCCCTGGTCTCATATGCAGCCATGTCGGGCGTAATAGGTGGTGGTGGTCTGGGTGATTTGGCCCTGCGCTACGGTTACCAGCGCTTCCAGACCGAGGTCATGGTGGTCACGGTATTTATTTTGATAGTGCTGGTGCAGTTGCTGCAATTTGCAGGTGACAAGCTGGTTTTGAAATTCACACGTAAGTAACTGAGTAAGTAATTAAGTAAGCAACTGAGTAAGTTTTTAATTTTTTATTGGAGTCTATATGTCTTTAAATTTGAAGCGTCGTTTGTCCCTTATCGTGGCAGGTGGTCTGACAGCTGCAGCCGTATTTGCACCAGCAACAGTGTTTGCAGTAGAAACATTGCATATCGCTGCCAGCCCAGTGCCACATGCTGAGATACTGGAATTTATCAAGCCACAACTGGCTAAAGAAGGCGTGGAGTTGAAAGTGAAAGTTTTCACTGACTACATACAGCCAGCAGTGCAGGTCAATGAAAAACACCTGGATGGTAATTTCTTTTTACATCAGCCTTACCTGAATGAATTCAAGAAAAGCCACAAGAACGATATTGAAGTACCTATCGCCAAGGTCCATGTAGAGCCTTTCGCTGCATACTCCAGCAAGTACAAAAAACTGGCTGATTTGCCTGACGGTGCAACCATTGCTATCCCGAATGATCCATCCAATTCTGGCCGTGCCTTGTTGTTACTGTCCAAACAGGGTTTGTTGAAATTGAAGGACCCGAAAAATATCTCTGCGACTCAAAAAGATATTATTGAAAATCCAAAGAAATTGAAATTCAAAGAGCTGGAAGCCGCGACTTTGCCACGTGTATTGAATCAGGTTGATCTGGCTTTGATCAATACCAATTATGCGATAGAAGCAAAACTCAATCCTGTGAAAGACTCGTTGTTCATCGAAGATGCCAACTCACCTTATGCAAATTTGCTGGTGGCACGTGAAGACAATAAAAACAGTCCTGCATTTAAAAAGCTGATTGCTGCATTGAATTCGCCAGAAGTGAAAAAATTCATTGAAGAGAAATACAAGGGGGCAGTTGTTCCTGCATTCTGATGCTGGCGTAAGCTTGCCTGAATTGGGCAGGCTTGCATTCAGGGCGAAAAAAAACGCTGCTTATTTAATAAATAAGCAGCGTTTTTTTGGGGTCTTACGTATTAGTTACGTACGACTTTTTTGTATTCATTAGTGCGTGTATCGATTTCGATCATGTCGTCCTGGCTGACAAACAGAGGAACTTGAACGATATGGCAATATTCTTCGATCGCGTTTTCGATCTTGGCTTCTTTCAGTACGTTGCCTGAAGTGTTGCCTTTAACTGCTGGCTCAGAGTAAATAACCTGACGAACGATTGTTGTAGGCAATTCAACAGAGATAGCTTTACCGTCATAGAAAACAGCTTCGCATTCCATACCATCTTTCAGGTAGTTGATGGATTCGCCCATGTTTTCTGCTTCGATTTCATACTGGTTGTATTCTTGATCCATGAATACGAACAGTGGGTCAGCGAAGTAAGAGTAAGTAACTGGTTTTTTGTCCAATACAACTACGTCAAACTTGTCGTCGCCACGGAAGACGTTTTCTTGTGGGCTGTTAGTCAACAGGTTTTTCATTTTCCACTTGTAAGTGAAACCTGTACGGCTGGAGCCGTTGACATCAGAGCGCAATACGATCATTGGTTTGCTGTCGACCATAATGATGTTGCCAACACGAATTTCTTTTGCAAATTTCATAGCGAGTATACGTAAAAAGTAGGTTGCATAAAAATCATCTGTTGCCTACTGGCAAAAAAACACCGCAAGCCCACGTTTGATTGAGATTTAAAACAGGTTAAAAATTAACCCAACATTATACTGCATCTTTTTGGCTTGCCACCCTAACTGCATTGACGAACTTCAATAAATTGCTCGTCATATCCCCGTTTTCGTGCATTTTTTCCTGCCACTTGCCAGAAAGTTGTGCAATTTCAGGCAGGTCGGCTTGAAAAGCCTGCCATATGTCTGCCCAGTCCAGTGGTGGATGGCTGACGCCATTCCAGACATGCGACAAGGCAACCAGGCTTGCCGTGGCAGATGTGGTGGTTTTTAAAAATGCATTCAATTTCACGTGATGCAGGTTTTCATCCTGGGGGTAGATATGCCAGATGAAGGGCCTGTTAGCCCACTGCGCACGGACGAATGAGTCTTCGCCACGGACAAAGTTGATATCGCAAGCCCATAACAACTTATCGTAATCGGCCTGGGGGATGAATGGCAGTACACGCACAGTCAAGGCACCTCGACTGCCGCTGACACCGGCTTTGGATGCTTGCCCCAGAAATGTTGCTATAGCTTCGCTCGCTACGCCTTCAGGTACCAGGCAAGTCATGGGCTGATCAGCGTTTTGCCATGTCTTGAGTAGATCAGCCACAGGTGCATGCGGGTAACAAAACAGCGATACTTTTGTGCTACTGATCTCAGCTTCAGTCAGCCCTAACTTCTGCAAGAAGGCAGCTGTAGTCTGAGTATCAGCTTGAAATGCGGCTCTTTCATGGTCCAGGCTGGCTTCGCGCAACAAGCCCCCGGTTTTGTTGTTGAAGCCAGGAAAAAAGAAATGCTTGGTCAATGACAAGGAAGGATGGGGTGAGGGCAGGGTATGGCAGCCTTCCACCCATTCTTCTGCCGTCAAACCTTCCAGATTGAGCCAGACCGGGCGCGGCTCACACTGTGCCATGGCCTGGATATATCCTGGCGGTATGTCGCAGGCAAAAAATTCTATGACGATATCGGCAACATCGGCCACAGTAAATGTGCCTTGCTGATCGCACCAGTTTCTGACGGTGACGCCCGCGATTTCCTGTACTTCGGCATCAATATTCACTTGCGGGCAGATGCGCTGGAAACTGCGCAAGTCATCTACCCATAGCGTGACGGCGATGCCATGTTCTTGCTGCAGTTGCCTGGCCATGCGCCAGCAAATGCCTATATCGCCGAAATTATCAACGACCTTGCAGAACAGGGCCAAAGATTTTGCTGCTTGAGTCGTATTTATTTCTGTTGAATGCATTGCAATATGTTTTTGAAAGCGTACCTAAAAGCTTACTTAAAAGCGGTTTTTCCATTCACGCAAGGCGGCGAAATGGCTGACATCATTTTGTGCGGCAGGGATTTTACCGCTTTCCAGAAGGCGCTCGATAACTGTGCTTTCGCGGCTACGCAAGAATGGATTGGTCTGTTTTTCCAGGCCTATCTGGGTAGGCACGGTAGGTATGCCTTGTTCGCGCCTGGCTTGTTCGCGCTTGATGCGCTCCAGCAAATCCTGGTTGCCAGGTTCGACCTCTTTGGCAAAGCGCAAATTGGACAAGGTGTATTCATGGGCGCAGTACACAGCAGTATCGTCCGGCAGTGCAGCCAGTTGGTCCAGTGAATGCAGCATCTGTGCGGGCGTGCCTTCAAACAAACGGCCGCAGCCACCGGCAAACAGAGTGTCGCCACAAAACAGCCAATGCTGTTCAGGGGCGAAATAGGCAATATGGCCCAGTGTGTGGCCGGGAACGTCCAGTACGTTCAACTCCAGATTGATGCCGGGCACGTTCACAACATCATTCTGTTTCAGCTTTTGCGTGACCACGGCGATCTTGTCATTGGTGGGGCCAAAAACTGGCACGGCTGCATGTTCCAGCAAGCGTGGCACACCGCCTATATGATCTGCATGGTGATGAGTGAGTAAAATAGCGGACAATGTCAGTTGATGTTGTGCCAGGGCTTGTAAAATTGGCATGGCATCACCAGGATCAACCACGGCAGCATGCTGGCCATCATGGATAATCCATAGATAATTGTCGTCAAAGGCGGGGACAGTCAATATACTCAGGGAATTCTTCATATCAGGCATGGATGCTTTGGAAAAAAACATTATAGACCTCGGAGCGTGGTTAGAGCTGCCAGCCGGTAGCTATATCCGTCAATGGGAGCAGGCCATGCTCGATAAATTGACGGTGGACATCTTTGGTTTCAATGCTTTGCAGATAGGTTTGCCGCAAATTGATGCGCTGGCAGCCAGTCGCATGCCCCATCGCTGGCTGACCAATTCCCGTATGCCTGACGAAAATCAGCCGGGGCAGAAGCGACCGGTTGTGGTCATCCATGACTTTGCCGAATTGCCCTTTGATGCCCACAGCATAGATTTGATTGTCTTGCCCCATGTACTGGAATTTGCCGCGGAACCGCATCAGATATTGCGTGAGGTGGAGAGAGTATTGATACCGGAGGGCCGGGTTATCATCACAGGCTTTAACCGCGCCAGCCTGTGGGGCGCCAGGCAAGCGACCGGGCGTTTGAGCAAGAATTATTTCTTGCCCAAGGAAGGCGAATTTATCAGCCATCCGCGTTTGAAGGATTGGCTGAAGTTATTGAATATGGAGGTAGGTAGCAGCGATTTTGGTTGTTATGCTCCTCCCGTGAAATCAGAAAAATGGTTGCAACGCTATAGTTTCATGGAAAAAGCAGGACAACGCTGGTGGCCTTATTTTGGCGCAGTGTATATATTGCAGGCCGTGAAAAGAGTCAAAGGCATGCATTTGATAGGCCCCGCATGGAAGCAAAAGCGGGTATCAAGCGCACATGCCTTGCCAGTTGCAAACAAATCAAAAGAATCAAATGGATAATATAGAAATTTACACGGATGGTGCCTGCAAGGGCAATCCTGGCGTAGGCGGCTGGGGCGCTTTGCTGATAGCGGGCAATAAAGAAAAAGAATTATTTGGCGGCGAAAAAGAAACCACCAATAACCGCATGGAATTGATGGCAGTGATACAGGCACTGGGTGCATTGAAGCGTCCCTGTCATATCACTTTGCATACCGATAGCCAGTATGTATTGAAGGGCATAACGGAGTGGATTACCGGCTGGAAAGCCAAGGGCTGGAAAACCGCTTCCAAGGCTCCGGTAAAGAATGTCGACCTGTGGCAGCAACTCGATGCCGCACGTACCATCCATGAAATTGACTGGCGCTGGGTGCGCGGCCACACTGGCCACCCAGGTAATGAAAGAGCAGATCAACTGGCCAATCGTGGTGTTGAGTCAGTACTGTAAAGAGAGACGAAATATCTCATGGACATAGCGAACATCCACACTGGCATGCAACAGGGCCGGCAAAGCCTCCAGGACAATGATGGCGCTTTGTCCATGCCCGGTGTGCCTGAAAGCTTTGAACATGTGAGTGACCGTGCTGAATTCAAAAGGGCGCAACATCGCCCTGGCGTAGAACTTTACCGTGCCCATATCGTTGCCCATGCCTTTGAACCTCATACGCATGAAGCATTTGGCCTGGGCTCTATTGCCAGTGGAGTAGAGCGTTTTCGATACTTGGGTAGCGATCATCTGGCACCGCAAGATTCGGTCGTGATGATGAACCCGGATGAGTTGCATACCGGAAGGGCAGAAACAGACACTGGCTGGCGCTATCGCATGATGTATATAGAGCCGGAAGTGGTGGCAGAAGTCACGGGCGAAAGTGGTTGGTGGTTCAAGGATGCGGTCGCCAACGATGCCATCAGTGCGCGCAAACTGGGTGTCATGCTTGAGCAGATTTGGCAAGCCACTGACAAGCTGAGTTTTGACAGCCTCCTGTTTGATATCCTGTCCGAATTCAAACGTTTTGCCAGTGCGCCGCAAGCACCAGCATCTTTGGGCAAACAGCGCTTTACAGCCGTGCTCGATTATATGCGCGCCAGCATGGCAGAACGCATCGGCCTGGAGCAACTGGCTGTAGTTGCAGGCTTGAGCCCATTTCATTTTTTGCGCAGCTTCAAAGCGCAATATCACGCGACACCCCAGCAAATGCTGATGGCCTTGCGTCTGTATGAAGCCAAATGCCTGCTGGGCAAGGGCTTTCCACCGGCGCAGGTAGCGGCGGCAACTGGCCTGACAGATCAATCGCATTTGAACAAGGCCTTCTTGCGTCGCTACGGTGTGACGCCATCGCGTTATCAACAGCAGATGCGCGCTTAAACTTCACTGCAAAACTGCCCGCGAGCGCAATCTGGTACAAGACCGCTATTCCATTTTGTTTTAAGCTGATTCTTTTCAGGGGATAAACAGCATGGGTATCGGCGTTTTATATGCAATGGCAGCAGGTTTGATGTGGGGCCTGGTATTCATCGGCCCATTGCTACTGCCTGAATACCCGGCAGCTTTGCAATCATTTGGCCGCTATCTGGCATTTGGCTTGATCACTCTGCCTATCGCCTGGATGGACAGGCGGCAATTGCGTCTGTTGAGCAAGTCAGACTGGATAGAAGCATTGAAGCTGGCAGCAGTCGGTAACATCCTCTATTACCTGTGCCTGGCCAGTGCGATACAACGTTCCGGGGCACCGCTGCCTACCATGCTGATAGGCACGCTGCCTGTCGTTATCGCCATCACCGCCAATTACCGCAATGCCCAGCGTGATGGCAGTATTGCCTGGCGACGCATGTTGCCATCGCTATTGATCATCTTTGCTGGCGTTGCCTGCGTCAATAGCGTGGAAATCGCTGCATTGCAGGCAGCTTCTGACAAAGACATTCAGACCTATATCGTTGGTGGTTTGTTTGCACTGGTTGCCGTTGCCTGCTGGACCTGGTACCCATTAAGAAATGCAGACTGGCTGCGCCATCACCCTGACCGCAATCCCAGAGTCTGGGCCAGTGCCCAGGGCGTTGCCACTTTACCGCTGGCTTTGCTTGGTTACCTGGGACTATGGATATACATGAGTGTGAGCGGCCAGGATTTTTCTATGCCATTTGGCCCACGGCCACAATACTTCATCACTCTGATGCTCATCATCGGTCTGTTCGCCTCATGGCTGGGCACTATGTGCTGGAACCAGGCCAGCCAGCGCCTGCCTACCAACCTGGCAGGTCAGCTCATCGTGTTTGAGACACTGGCCGCGCTGGCCTATGCATTCATTTTGAGCAAGCGCATGCCAGAACCCATGGTTTTACTGGGGATCATTTTACTGATTGTTGGCGTCGTCACTGCTCTGCGCGTAAAACCTCAAGCTATTCATTAGTGATTTTTCATTATTCCGCTGGTAATTAATTCCTGGAAATATGATATACAAAGAAACGAATATGTTGATTCAGAATCAACTCTATTCTTTTGTATTCACTGATTTAAGGATGCTCGCCCATGCAGGAAAATATAAGTAGCAGAAATGCAGGGATTGATTTTTTACGGGGACTGGCAATTTTACTGGTCTTGCTTTTGCATTTTTCACTGGGACTTGGTTTGAAAGATAGCCCCCTGGGTAGTTTGCTCGGCCCTGATTTATTGCGTTCCGTCGTATTGAATGGCAATTATGGCGTCACTATCTTTTTCACCATATCCGGTTATTTGATCACGTCCAATTCACTCAAACGCTGGGGCAGCCTGGCACAAATTAACTGGCGTGAATTCTATCTGTTGCGGATTGCCCGCATCATGCCGCCGTTATTGTTGGCGCTATTCATCATCGTCACGCTCGGTAGTCTGGGTGTACCGCATTTTGATAATGCCGATAACGGCAATCATCTGCCTGCCTCCTATTTCTTCATTGCTGCAGGATCTGTGCTGACATTCTGGCACAACGTTCTCATGCAATCGACAGGCTATTTTAATTATTGCCTCAATATATACTGGTCACTCTCAGTAGAGGAGATGTTTTATCTTTGCCTGCCTTTACTGTGCATTAGCTTGCGCAAGCAAAGCCTGTTTGTTTTGCTCTGTCTTGGCCTGATCGTGTATGCACCTATCTACCGCAGCCAGCATTTGAAGAGTGAAATCGAATACATGTATGCCTATTTCGCCTGCTTTGATGCGATTGCCATAGGCTGCATGACTGCATTGCTCATTCAAAAAATCGAGTTGGGTAAAACTGTTGCAATGTGTTTGCGCTGGCTTGCCTTGCTGGCTTTGGCGGCTGTGTATTTGCGCGGCATAGGTGGGCATGAAATAGAAGGTTTTACTCTGATTTCGCTATGCAGTGCCGCTTTCCTGTTTGCGACAAAACAGCCATCCCAGCAAGGCTGGGGCATTCGAAAAGGAGTGGCTTGGCTGGGCTGGATGGGCAGGCATAGTTATGAGCTGTATCTGTTTCATATCATCGTGCTGGCACTCATGCGTAATGTCGTCAGCAAGAAAGAATTGTCATATGAAATGCGTTTACCTTGCCTGTTTTTGTTTCTGCTACTAAGTTCCCTGCTAGCTGCTCTGGTGGCGCGATATGTCACTGAGCCAGCAAATAATTATTTGCGTAACAAAGCCAAAAAATCACATCCTGGTTTACAAACTGCGCAATAAAAAACAGATGCGGGTTCAAAGCTGAACCCGCATCTGTCATCTTTGTTGCTGAACTAATTGTGCGATTTAGTTCATACGGATAAAGGCAAAATCAGAAAGCGTAATTGACAGTGCTGATCAATAATGGATTGGTTTTCTTTTTTGCCAAAGGACTATCACCAGCATCGCCCATTACTTGTGATACACCTACGGCACTGCGTACTGACCAGTTTTTGTCTATCACATGTGTCCACGCTACGTTAGCAGTAGCCTGTGAGAAGCCCGCTTTTATCGAGTATGCCTTGTAGCCTGAATTGGCACTTTGTGTCGGCGTTACGCCAAAATAAGTCTGGTTGTATTTGGCATCACCATATGTCAGATTGCCGCCGATTTCTACCTTGTCTGAGGCCGTCTGGAATACTGGGGCTGCCAGGCCAAAAGTATAGGCATTGCCGTTTTCCCTGTGAGACAGTGCCATATTGGCGTTGAAGCTCGCTTTGATGCCGGGCCCAAATGTAGTACTTGCTTGCAGATTGGCCGTAGCAGAACCGGAAATATTGCCCATGCCTTTCAAATCATCAGAACTGAACAAAGATTTTGAATCGCGTGAGTCTTCACGGCCTGCACGGTAGCCCAGGGCCGCACTGAAAGAAAAGTCATCAACCTTCGTGCCAAAACCTACGCCGCGCATGGTACTGGCAAAGAAGCCATTTTTGTTTTGGTATTCGCCATAAATGGCAGGGCCAAAGCGATTTTTCTTCGCGCCTATGTATTCAGGGGCATAGAATACGCCAGCACCGACCACCGCGGTGGACTCAGGTTCTGCTGCTGTCTTGTCTTGTGCATGAGCAGAAAACGACATGGCCATCAAGCTGGAGAAAGCGATAGCGGTCAGTTTAAAAATGTGTTTCATGGTGATCCTTTAAGCGATTAATCAATGGAAGCTAAGCAGTCCAGAGCGACATTTTTGCCGCACAACTTCTCTCCGGCGGAGAGCTCGGAACGAAGTCTCGCAAAGATAAAAAAACTATGCCAATAGAAAATCGCAGGCCCCGTATGCTTGAACAGGAAGTATCAGTATTCGATACTTATTGATGTTTTGATGAGTGAGTTGCTAAACTCAACTGATGGCCATGTTTGATGTATTGCGCAATGTGGAGCTGCCAAACGCATTTATTTGTTAAATCTGTAAGGGCTCAATTTATGCATAAGAGGAGGGGCAGCGATCCAGTATGCATATCAAATTGCATTTTGGATCGTCGCTCGGGTGGGGCGAGGGTGGGGTCTGGCGCCTGCTGTCTGGGGCAGCAGCAGGATATGTGATAACTGATTAATTTGATTGACCGGATTTTTGATGATTCGCAATATGCATCTGCAATGCCAGTTTTAACTGGTTTGGCTCATCGACATACAGGTAAATCTTTTGCACATCAGTCTTTTGCAATTGAAAATGCCAGATATGCAGATGTGCATCTGCATGCAAACTGATGACAAGATTTGGCTTGTCATAGGGGCTGAGTATGATGGAAGCCTTTGGGTAATCGAACTTTTTCCACGATGGCTGATTATTATCCACCGCAAAATTCTCGCAGGCGGAGATGGCCATGTAAGGTATCTTGCCCATGCTTCTGCTACCCAGTTTCAAATGCAGGGTATCTTCAGCGAGTATATGGCAGCTATGCCTGATCCAGTAGCGGTCGCCCAGTATCCAGACCAGTGAGTAGGCAGTCAGTGCCAACAAGATGCAATGCACCAGCGTGCGTGTGTGCGCATCCTGAGTCATGATGGGCACCATCAGCGCCGAGAATGGAATTTCCGTTGCGAGGCCAATTAATAAAACAAGAAAGATGGTGCTGTATGTGCTCTTGCTCCAAAAGCCAAACTGCTGGCCAGCGACAGGAGCTATGGGTGTTTTTCTGGACAGCCAATACCAGCATCCTTGCCACATGCTTCTTTCCAGGCGCAGCAAGGCGGGAAATTCAGGCGGGGACAATTCAGCCAGGCTTTGCATCCAGTTTGCACCTTGTTGCCTCGCGGCCTTTACACGACGAAATGCTGCTGGTGCTTCCAGCATGTCCTTCAAGACGATCAGAGACAATAGTGTGACCAGGACGGATTTTTTGAGCAAGACTATGCTTTCACGCGAAGTGAATGCCAGCTGCAGAAATACGCTGGCAAGAAAAATCATCGCCAATATTTTAAGAAAACTGAACCAGCTTATTTCTGTCAGTTGATTTTTAAAAGTGGAAATGTAATGTTGCATGAATAATCTCCGGAGCGCTGAGAATTTATGCCAGAAAATATGTCTGTGATATGTGTATGTTTAACTGCGCATTCAAGGTTTTGTACTGGTTATCTTGTTCAGGTAAAACGTGCCATCTATGCGCTCATGCCATTGTGCTCCAGCTTCAGGTAGCTCAAACAAGCCCTGTGGCAAGTAAGAACTCAGCGCTGCCTGCATGCTCACATCCTGTTTCAGGTGTGCTGGTAGCTTGCGCCAGTCAGTGAAATTATAAGGGCCGGGCTGGCGTTCCAGATGATTTTCTATGGTCTTGGAGGGGAAGCTTAATACGGGCGTGTTTTGATCATTGAAGAAATTATAGTAATTGCCCTTGTTGCCGGTGAAGTGCGCGACATAGACCTGGTCTTTGAATTGCTTGCTGATCACATGGCCAAGATTGCCATGCAATGGCAAGCCAGTGCGGTTCAAATGAACAAAGTGGCCCCAGACGATGATTTTCTGGCCCGGGTATCTTTGCGTTATCAGGGACAGTAAGTTTTCACCCATGACAGCGCTGCGGTGCTCATGCCTGTGCCCCCAGTAACGTTGCGCCTGATCTTCCATGCTGATGATCAAACGTTGCCAGAAATACTGCTCACTGGAAGAAAAAGCGGTTTTCAATTTTTGAATGAATTGAAAGTATTCTTCCTGAATGCGGGTGTCCGGCGCAGTGCGATTCATGTTGAATAACTGCAGATTGAGTTCTGCAAACTTGCTCCAGTAAGCATCATTGCTCAGCTTGCTGTTGCCAGTCTTGTCCAGCTCTTTTCGTAAATCACTGACCAGGTGCTGCCGCGTATGTTGCCCAGTATGCTGGCTATCCATGCCGGATAATATCAAGGGAGATTTACCCTGCTTTTGGGTTTGCAGATAGTCGAATAAACCCCGCATGGCCGGACTGTTGGCGTACAGGTAAAAGACATTGCCCGGCGCTTGGGTGCGTATGCTGTTTTTCGCATCGGCAGTGCGCCAGATGCGGTCAACATCATATAAGCCACTTTCCAGGGCCAGCACCTGGTAGCCGTGTTTCTCATGCAGATACCTGACCAGTCTGGCCTTGAGCGCAAAGACATTTTCTTCACCATGGCTTTGCTCATCCAGCATGACGATGCGGCTATCTTTGATGGCTGCACCAAAAGCCGCCAGGTCAGCATAATCGTCATTAATCTTATTGTCCGAAACGGCATGGGTATTATTGCTGAGCCAGGCATCCCACGCTGGTGATCTGGTTTGTGCAGTAGCAGAGGGCAGCGTGATAGGGATGAGGAGGGCGAGCAGCAGCCCGCATATCGAGGTTTGATGATTCATAGGCGTGCGTTTGCTAGTTGTTTTGTTTGCGTTGATTTATTTGCCCAGCATGCGTCTCAGGGTCGCGTCCCTGTCGATGAAATGGTGTTTACACGCACCAGCCAGATGCAAAAGTATGGCTGCAATCAAAAGGTAGGCGCTTGCCTGATGCAGGCTTGCGCCTGCCTTTGCCCAGAATTCGCTATACGCCAGCACTTCTGCCGGGTTGCCAGGCATGTGTTGTGCAGGCACCAGGACCAAACCAAATATGCCGAAACCATGGCCGCTGGCACCAGAAAATAACATGCCGCTGAGGGGCAAGGCTATCGTGCCCGTGATTAACACCCATTTGATGATTTTCGCAGTGATTTGCTCCAGCCGGGAATACTCGGCCACTGCTGCAGGCCAGCCGTTCTTTATACGCCAGATCACACGTAATATGGCAGCAACCAGTACCAGCACTCCCAGGGATTTATGAACTGGATACAAAGCCCAGGCTTCAGCCCTTGTCATATACAAGCCCACTGCGCATAAGCCAATGATGAGTATGGCAATAATCCAGTGCAGGGAAATACTCAGCTTGCTGAGGCTGTTTGCTTTGTCCATCATGTCATTTACCCATCAAATTAAAGAATGATGGACCGCATGCAGATAAGGAAGTTTCAACGCAAATAACAAACAGTACAAATTAATGTACTTATTTCGATATGACTTCTCTGACCTGGATAACATTGCCTTCGGGATCATGCCCATCACAGATGCGGCAATGCTGAAATTCCCATTCATAATTGGCGGCATCTATATGGCCGCCCAGGCTGGCTGCGATGTCTCTTGCTTTGCTGATGCTGGTCACGGGTAGCATTAATTTGATGGCAGTTTCGCCGCGTCTTGCCGGGGGATTGGCAATTTCGAAAGTGCTGGCTATCTGTGCTAGTATGGCATGGATGACCAACTGGAAATGCGGTAATTCCAATATCGTATAGTTGTCTTCTGCATGCGTAGCGATTGACTGCAAAAGCTGTTCATAAAAGCAGCTGACTTTACTCAAATCCTTGGCATAGATAACTGCGCCTGGGGTAGCTAGGTGGGACATGATCTTCCTTTGCTTTTAGATGCACGAGGTAAAACTTTGCCAATGACTTGAAAGATAATGCCAAGCTGGCAATGAGATATTTTCATTCTAGTCATTCTTCTTGCTGATGCCTGAAATTCTTGTGTTTTCAAGTCGTAGCTATGATCAAACGCGCAATATTACAATTTTCACATAAATTGGCTTTCTAATATGCGTTACCATAGACAATCATGACGAACTCTGGGGTGAAAAGCCGATTGCGGTTTATAATTTCAGCTGTTACAACTTTAACGCGCATTTTTTTGTCACTGACGTGGTCAACTTTTTCCGGAACCAAGTCGGGCAAATAAAGTCTTAAGGACTATGAATCAGGTTTCCCAGCAAGCACATCCGGATTTTCATCAGCATCAGACAGGGCAATTGCGATCCATCGCACTGGCCGCCCTTGTGCATGTTATTTTATTAAGTTTTTTATGGGTAGGTGTACGTTGGCAGAATAAACCTGCCGAAGCTCAGGATGTAGAGGTTTGGGATTTGACCTATCGTGAAGCTGCGCCCAAACCTGTTCCAGTTCCTGAACCCGTCATAGAAAAAATCAAAGAACCTGAGCCAGTCAAGGCGGAAGTGCGTCAGGAAGACCCTGAAATCGTCCTGGCGCAGGAAAAAAAGCGGAAACTGCTCGAAAAGAAAAAAGAAGAAGAGCATCAGCGCGAACTGGCTGAGAAAAAACGCAAGGAAGAACAGCAAGATAAACTTGCCGAACAAAAACGCAAGGAAGAAAAGCTGGCGCAGGAAGCTGCTGACAAAAAGAAATTGCTGGCCAAGGAAAAAGAAAAATCTACCAAAGAAAAATCTAAAGTCTACGATGAAGAGATGGCGCGTGTCACTAAACAGGCGGTAGGCACGGGTAGTACGGGCACCAGTGAAAAATCTACCGGCAATAACCGCGGTGACCCAAGTTATATCGCTAAAATTGCCGCCAAGGTCAGATCCAACACGAATTTCAGCGGAATTGACAGCACGGCCGGTAATCCTACAGTGGAATACCTCATTAACCTATTGCCAGATGGATCACTCCGTGGTGCAATACGCAAAGTTAAATCCTCTGGGAACATAGCTTTTGATGATGCGGTGGCAGCAGCCATAGAAAAATCTGCTCCCTTTCCGCGTGACAAGACTGGTCAAGTTCCCGCCAGCCTGACGCTGGCTCACCGTATGAAGGAAGAATAAAATCCGATGATGTCCATGTTGAAAAAAATTGCTGTTACTGCCGTTATTGCCGCTGTCGCTAATCTTTCTGGCCTGGCACCGGCTTATGCCCAGATCAGGGTTGAAGTGTCTGGCGTAGGGTCCAACCAGATTCCCATTGCTATCGCTGGTTTTACCGACGAAGCCTTGACGCCCCAGCAAGTCACCAGCATCATCAAGGACGATCTGACACGCAGTGGCTACTTCAAGATCATTGATTCCAATGTCGTTCTGAATGAAAACGCAGTGGTTAACTTCGGCGACTGGAAATCCAAAGGGGCGGATGCACTGGTAGTCGGCAGTGTGCAAAGCCTGGCTGATGGTCGTTTTGATGTACGTTATAAATTGCTGGATACCGTCAAGTCCAGCACCTTGTCCGGTTTTTCTGTGACTGCACCACCAGCCAATGTACGTCTGACGGCGCACAGGATTGCTGATGACATCTATGAAAAACTGACTGGTGTGCGCGGCATATTTTCTACCCGCATCGCTTATGTGACCAAGGCAGGTTCTGAATACCGACTGGAAGTAGCAGATGCTGACGGTGAAGGTACCAAGATCGCCTTGCGATCTTCCGAGCCTATTATTTCCCCAGCCTGGTCACCAGATGGTACCAAGGTTGCCTACGTGTCCTTTGAAAAACGCAAACCTGTGATTCTGGTGCAAAACCTCATCACAGGTGAAAGAACTGAGATTGCCAATTTCAAGGGTAATAATTCTGCACCGGCTTGGTCACCAGATGGCAGCAAGCTGGCTGTGGCATTGTCACGCGATGGCCAGACCCAGATTTTTACGGTGAATGCCAATGGCGGCAATCTGCAAAAACTGACTTCCAGTTCTGCCATCGATACAGAGCCTCAATTTTCAGCAGATGGCAAGTCGATTTACTTCCTCAGCGACCGTGGTGGCAACCCGCAGATTTATAGAATGAGTGCAGGTGGAGGTGAGGCGACGCGCGTTACTTTTGGCGGCACTTACAATATCACTCCAAGAATATCCCCCGACGGCAAGACTTTGGCTTATATTTCACGTCGCGATGGCAAATTCCAGTTATATGTACTGGATTTGGCCAGCGGCCAGGAATTAAGGCTGTCTGACACTACCAAGGACGAGTCACCGAGCTTTTCACCAAATGGACGTTATATTATGTATGCAACCGAGTCCGGCCGCCGCGGCTCGCTCGCTGTGGTGTCCATTGATGGCAAGGTGAAACAGAAA
This sequence comes from Undibacterium pigrum, assembly GCF_003201815.1. GTDB lineage: Bacteria > Pseudomonadota > Gammaproteobacteria > Burkholderiales > Burkholderiaceae_D > Undibacterium > Undibacterium pigrum. The sequence goes on along the minus strand of NZ_QJKB01000001.1, from coordinate 1,371,611 downwards.
TTGACGGTCCAGGCCGGAGATATTCGGGAGCCCACCTGGGGTCCCTTTATGAAATAAGCAGTATTGACTATTTGCTTAACTAATTGCTTATCTATTTTAATCAGGAGAGAAAATGCGTTTTACATCCCAATCCAAAACCCTGGCAATGTTGATTTCCAGCGTCGTTTTGATGACAGCCTGCGCTTCCAAAGTGCCTCTGGAAGACAAAAAGGTTGAAGATAAATCCACCAACACCACAGCAACTACACAGACTGACACTAATTCAGTCAAGCAAGTGACTGCAGTTGTTGATCCATTGACCCAAGGTGCACTGGCAAAACGTAGTGTCTATTTCGACTATGACAGCTATGCTGTAAAAGAAGAATTCAAGCCAGTAGTTGAAGCGCATGCCAAATATCTTGTGACAAACAAAAACCGCAACATTCTGATTCAAGGTAATACCGATGAACGCGGTGGCCGTGAATACAATCTGGCACTGGGCCAAAAACGTGCAGAAGCAGTACGCAAGTCCCTGACTTTGCTGGGCGTATCTGACGCACAAATTGAAGCTGTTTCTTTGGGTAAAGAAAAACCAAAGGCAACAGGCAGTGACGAAGCTTCCTGGGCAGAAAATCGTCGTTCCGACATTCTGTACAAGTAATCTCGTGTTTGAAAGCCTCGTTTGAGGCTTTCTTTGCATTTGGCGCTACATCTTTGTGTACTTGATGTAGCGCGTATCCATTTTTTCAGATTGCCATGAAACTCAATTCTTTACGCACTACCTTTCTTGCTGCCGCACTGTCCTGTACATTTTTGCCATCCATGGCATCTGCCGGTATTTTTGATGATGATGAGGCACGTAAAGCCATTCTGGACTTGCGGGCAAAAGTGGATGCAGTGAATACCAAGCTCGATTCCAAACTGGAAACCAAGGCTGATAAAAGCACGGCCCTGACGCTGGCAAATGAAAATGAATCGCTGCGCGCAGAAATTGCCAAGTTGCGTGGCCAGATAGAAGTGCTGACTAACGACCTGGCGAATGTACAAAAGCGCCAGCAAGATTTTTATGTGGATCTTGATAATCGTGTCCGCAAGCTTGAGCCCAAACGCGTCACCGTGGATGGACAGGAAGCGACCGTAGATGTCAGCGAGCAGCGCTCTTACGATGCTGCCATGGCCTTATTCAAGGCAGGCGACTACAAGTCTGCCGCACCAGCATTCTCCAGCTTCCTCATGAATAACCCGCAGTCGGCATTTGCCGGGTCTGCGCAATACTGGCTGGGCTTCTCTTACTTTGCCCAGCGTGACTTCCGCAATACCATTTTGAATATGCAGCAAGTAGTGAAAAACTATCCCGATCATCCCAAGGCGCCTGATGCCTTGTTGAATATCGCTTCCTGCCATATTGAATTGAAAGAGAAGCCAGCTGCCAAAAAAGTCCTGGAAAGCGTGTTGACCAAGTACCCTGATACCGAAGCTGCTCAGGCTGCCAAGAACCGCCTGGCAGCACTGAAATAAGAGTCAGGAGAAGCTTGTTGACCCCATAATCTGGCAGCGGCGTTGACATCAGGCCCGAAACCTCATATAATCTTTGTCTTCGGGTCGTTAGCTCAGCTGGTAGAGCAGCGGACTTTTAATCCGTTGGTCGCAGGTTCGAATCCCGCACGGCCTACCACGAATACGAAAGACTTAGGTCACTTTACTAAGTCTTTAAATTTTTTAGCAGTTTGCAACAAGTTTTGGGTCGTTAGCTCAGCTGGTAGAGCAGCGGACTTTTAATCCGTTGGTCGCAGGTTCGAATCCCGCACGGCCTACCAAAACAAAGGACTCAGGTTTAAAACCTGAGTCCTTTTTTGTTTTTGTATCACGGCTGATGGCATACTCTCCACAAAGCGTAATGGCAAACCAGGGCAGGCTTCGCCCTGGCTCTACTATCATGTTATTCATCGTGGGACTATCATGCCCTTATCACTTTGAGTGAGCTTAATACCATGAAAAAGAAATCTGGCAGCGCAAACAAGCAAACGGCGCCTGAGGTACAGGAAAAGCACGAAATACGCCCTGGCCAGTCGCTGGAGTTGCTCAAAGAACTGCATATCCTCACGCGTGACGGCAAGATGAACCAGGATAGTCGCCGCAAGCTCAAGCAGGTTTATCATCTCTACCAGTTTATAGAACCGCTATTGCAGAAATTGCAGCAAGATCATGCAGATATCAGTCTGGTGGATCATGGTGCGGGCAAGTCTTATCTGGGCTTCATCCTGTATGACCTGTTCTTCAAGTCAGAACAGGCGCAAAGCAAGGCCAGGATTTATGGCATAGAGACGCGGGATGAGCTGGTGCAGCGTTCAACTGAACTGGCGCAACGCCTGGATTTTCCTGGCATGTCTTTTTTGAATCTGTCTGTTGCAGATTCGATTACTTCATCTGCCCTGCCAGAAAAAATCGACATCGTCACAGCCTTGCATGCTTGCGATACAGCGACAGATGATGCGATACAGTTTGCCCTCAAGAAAAAAGCACAGTTCATGGTACTGGTGCCTTGTTGTCAGGCAGAGGTCGCAGCAGAGTTGCGCAAGTCCAAGGGCGATGCGGTTAAAAATAACCCTTTGTCAGAAATGTGGCGGCACCCGATACACACGCGGGAGTTCGGTAGCCAGATCACTAATGTGCTGCGTTGTCTGCAACTGGAAGCGCATGGATATCAGGTCAGGGTCACAGAACTGGTAGGATGGGAACATTCGATGAAAAACGAACTCATCGTGGCAGAATACAAGGGCTTGCCAGCCAAGCGACCTGCAGAACGTCTGGCCGAAGTGCTGAAGACGACAGGTCTCGAAGCCATGCAGAGAAGATTTTTTGTGCAGCCCTGAGTATTTGTGGTGCACTGACCACCGCAGTTTGCCGAGGTCACTGTATGGTCATAAAAAATGATTAATATCATTTATGCTTATTCTGTAATTCGCCGGTTTTATACGCATTTTTGCGCATTTTTTGATTGCTACATTCATACTCAGTAAAGGATAAAAAGCATGCTGGCCGCCGTTGATCTGGGTTCCAACAGTTTTCGCATGCACATTGCCAGGCATGAGGGCGATGTCATCAAAGTTATTAAAAGCGCGCGCGACCCTATACGCCTTGCTGCAGGCCTGGATAAAAATGGCAACCTGACGCCAGAGGCCATGCAAAAAGCGATTAATTGCCTGGCGCGTTTTCGTGAAATCCTGAATGCTTATCCGGTAGAAAGTCTGCGGGTAGTCGCTACCAATACCATACGCATTGCCAAAAATGCCGCGCAATTATTGCCACTGGCCGAGGCAGCCATAGGTTGCCCGATCGAAGTGATTTCTGGTGAAGAAGAAGGTCGCCTGATTTATATTGGCGTATCGAATGCAGTGGCCGTACCTGGTGAGCGTCGTCTGGTGCTTGATATTGGTGGTGGTTCTACCGAGGTGATACTTGGTCACGGTCATGAAATTCTGAAGGTTGAATCCTTCAGCATAGGTACAGTCAAGCATAGCGCCAGTTTCTTCCCGGACGGACGTTTGACGGATGCTGCATTTGAAGCAGCCATCCTGTCCGCCCGCTCGATGTTTGAAGATGCTGCGCCACCTTACCAGCCACAACACTGGCGCAAGGCTTATGGCTCATCTGGTACCATGCGTGCGATTTCTGATGCCATCAGCAAAGGTGGCTTGGGAGATGGCAGCCTGACCTTGAAGAGCCTGAATGCGCTTAAACAATATTGCGTGCAATGCGGGCAGATAGATCAGCTGGAGTTAAGCGGCATCAAGCCTGAGCGTGTCGCCATGGTAGTCTGCGGTCTCGCCATACTGATAGGCCTGATGACAGAGTTTAATATCAGTGTCTTGCTGCCGATAGAAGCGGGTTTGCGCATGGGTGTGATGTGGGATTTGTACCTGCGTGCCACCAGGCGTGACCGTCGTGAAGTTGCTGTCGAATCTTTTGCGAATTTATTCCGCACCGACATGTCTCGTGCCAAGCGGGTGGCAGATATGGTGAAGTCACTGTATCTACAACTGAAGCCCACCGGTGACACTTATGTACGCTTATTGCAATGGAGTGCAACCCTGCATGAAGTGGGCATGGTGATCTCCCATACTGGCTATCACAAGCACGGTGCTTACATGATAGAGAATGCCGATATGGCAGGCTTTACCACGCGTGAGCAAAGAGTGATGAGTAAACTCATCCTCAGTCAGAAAGGCAATTTACGCAAGGTCGGTGATGGCCTGGCTGACCAGGATTTTGCCAAGGCAGTGCTGGCATTGCGCTTGGCTGTGATGCTCATGCATTCACGTGCTGAAATTGATTTTGAAGATATACGTCTCAAAATGAAGGGCAGGGTTGAGCTGGAAATGAAGCGTGACTGGGTCAGTGTCCATCCCACAGTGGCTTACTGGCTGCAAAAAGAAACTGAAGCCTGGCGTGAGATAGGCATAGATTTTCTGGTCAGAGCGAACGTGTAATTTTCTGCGTACTGCTTACCACTCCTTGCCCTCACGGATTTTACTTGGCAAGGGGGGGGCTCAAATGCAATCAGCCACCATGATGGACCTGAAAACGCGACCCAGGCGTTTGCCTGATTTGTTATACGCTTCGAAAAGTACAGTGCCACCAAATTTGTTGGCTTTACTGCCTGCGCCTCCCACCATATCGTAATAATGGATCTTACTCACTTCCTTTAAGGGGAATGAAACCAGCGGTTTTTCTCCGGCATACGGATCTTGCTGCAATTTATGGATATGTATGAGGGCAGTCTCTGCTTCATTGAGCTTGCCAAAAGCCGCTGAGTACGGATCTGTCTCATAGTTCAGTGCAGGTGATATCAGATACTCTTTCATCTTGATATCCTGATTGGCGGCCTTGTCGTCAATTTTCCCGGCGAGCCTGCCATCTGCCAGCTTATCTATCCGCACTTCAAACTGGCGCTTGCCATTGCCAAAATCGGGGAAGCTGGCGCGGCATTTCAATGCCTCTTCCGCGCTTGCAAGACTGGTGAGCAGACTGCCTGCGATCACAAAAATATACTTGACGATGTTCATCATGGCATTGCCCATAGGTTTGCTTGAATATGAGCTTCAAGAATGACATAGTCTGGACCTTATGCCACGCACTGCCTGGAAAGTATTGAGTATCAGTACCACAGGCAATAAAAAAGCGATGCCAGCTAAACTGGCATCGCTTTTTGAGCAGGGTATGCTGTATCAGAAATCAAATTGCGCTGATACTTTGTATGTACGCGGTGCTCCTGGGAACAAATAGCCACCCAGGGATTGCGTCACATCGCGCCAGTAAAATTTGTCCAGCGCATTGTCGATATTGAAACGCAAGGTAGCCGCCGTATTACCAATTTGCGTGGTATAGCGCGCGCCCAGATTTACGAGGTGGTAGCCCGGCACGGTAACGCTATTATCCGGGCTGAAGGCCTTGCTGCTGGCATATTGCCAGCTTGCATTCATATTCAGGCCCTTGACTTCAGCTACTGCATAATCAGCATAGACAGTGGATTTGACGCGCGGCACATTCATGACACGCTTGTCATCCAGACTGCTGATGCCGGTGTTTTGCTGTTTGGCATCCAGCGCAGTCAGACTGGCACCCAGATTCAGTTGCGATGTCAGCTTGCCTTGGGCAGAGAGCTCCAGGCCTGTGTGCAGTGCTTCACCATTGCTGACATAGGTATTGCTGCTATTGGTATATTCCAGCGGTTTCTTGATGCGGAAGATGGCTGCGGACAGACTCAGGTCACGCAGTACGTCTGCTTTCACGCCAAATTCAATTTGCGTGGATTTGCCAGGATTCAGCATTTTGTTTTCATTGCTGGTGCCAAAAGGGGCTATGCCACCATGTTCCAGGCCTTGCGCAAAACTGCCGTAGACCGACACTTGTTGCGTGGGTTTGAATACCAGCGCTGCCGTTGACAGTAGCTTGTTCTGGTCATAGCCAGGATTATTAAACTGAGTGCGCGAGATGTTCAAATGACGCAAGCCCAGATGCAATTTCAAGTTATCTTGCAGACTGATGATGTCTTGTACAAATGCCGACCATTCCTTGTCAGTGCGGCGCAAGAAAACCGGGCCGGTTTTATTTGCCGATGGTGCGACGCTGACGGGGCGGAACAAATTGCTGCTGCCTGCATAGTCGTAGATGTAGTCGCCAAAATAATCCTTGCGCTGCGAGTTACTGAGCCCCACGGCCAGCTCGTGCTGCATGCCACCGGCATTGAATTTACCATTCAGCAGGGCTTGTGTGCCCCACAGTGATTTGGATTCATTCACGCTTTGGTAGTCATACACATCATAGTCGCCATTCGCGCAATAACCTGGATACAGGTTGGCCGCGCCACAGCCATATGGGAAGGCTGTGTAGTCGTCACGTTTGAATTCATGTTTATTGGCAGAGACACTGGCGCGCCAGTCAGCATTGAGCTGATACTCAAAACGCAGGCCTAAATTGCTGTTGCGGGTATCTACCGGTCTTGCCCAGGGCTGGGCATTCAGCATCAGGTCAGGAGCAACACCACGTGGCAAATCCGTGCCATTGAATAATTGAAAGCCGGGTACGGACAATTGCGATTTGTGCTGGTAGTCAGCATCGATTTGCAACAGGGCTTGTGGTGTGATGCGCCAGTCAAATGCTGCAGACACAAACTGACGATTGCCATCCGCACCTTTGACATAAGAGCGCAGTCGTTCACCCGCTGCATTGATGCGGAAGCCAAATTGCTTGTCGCTGGAATTGTCACTGATATCCGCTGCGCCATACACAGTGCCACGCTCACTGATTTCAAATGTGGCAGAGCGAACTGTATGGCTGGCGGGGCGTTTGGTCACATAATTGATGATGCCGCCTGGTGTTCCAAAACCCGCCTGGAAGCCAGCGATACCTTTGAGTATTTCTATGCGTTCCTTGTTTTCCAGCGGGATGGAGGCGTCACCTGGTATGGCAAAACCGTCTTTGCGATAACTGCTGGAATTATCCAGGGCAAAGCCGCGTATCGAGAATTGTTCGGCATAACCAATGGCGTTATACGCATCATTGACGCTGGCATCAAACTTCATTGCATCCGTAGTCTGGCGTATGCGCAAGTCTTGCATTTGTGCCGTGCTGAAGGCATTGACCGAGCTGGGCGTATCCAGCAAGGCTGCATCAATAAAACCAGTGACCTTGCTGCGTTCGACTTTGGTTTCAGAGCCTTTGCTGCCGGTAATGGTGACTTCTGGCAGCGATTTATCATTGCCTGGTGTGTTCTGGGCATGCGCAGATGACAGCAGCAGGCAAGCCTGGGCAATCGAGAAAGCGATGACGGTGGGACGTAAAAAGTGGGGACGTACAGTAAAGTCAGACATGATGTGCTCTTGGTTTGCTTTTAATGCGTTGTGGATGACAGCGCGGGAGCAAACAAAGAAGCAGGAGGAGCCGGGACTTTGCGCTTCCCTTCGCTGGCATTATCCAGATCAGGTAGAAGGGACTCTCTCACCCGGAAATACTATTTCCAGGACCCCTAGCGTAGGCGGCAGTTTAACACGAAACCATTTATATGAGCTTTTTGCGGCAATTGGCGCTTAGTTGCCTGGTTTTACTTCCATTTTGACAGTGCGGAAATTGCGCCACAAACCCTCAGCTGAATAGACGACCAGCGCAGCCCAGATGGCGATAAAGCCTGCCAGTTTGTTGGAGTCAAAAGGTTCGTGATACAGCCAGACGCCCAGCAATAATTGCACCAGTGGTGAAATGTATTGCAGCAATCCGAGTGTGGTCATTGGTATGCGCCTTGCGCCTGCAGCAAACAGTAACAAGGGGATAGCAGTAATCGGGCCGCTGATGAGCAGTAGCATCTTGATATCCACAGTGCTGGCGATGAAGCTGTTTTGACCTTGGACAGTCATCCAGCATAGCCAGCCAAAGGCAAATGGAAAGAGCAGGGCGGTTTCCAGTGACAGGCCTTCCAGCGCACCGAGGGCAGAAGTCTTGCGCAGCAAGCCATAGGTGCCAAAGGTCGTTGCCAGCACCAGGCCTATCCATGGCAGGTGACCTGTCTGTATGGTCAGCCAGGCGACGCCGACAGCAGCCAATGCCACTGACAGCCATTGACCAGGGCGCAGTTTTTCACGCAGCAAGACTGAGCCTATAAGGATATTCACAAGGGGCGTGATGAAGTAGCCAAGGCTGGCATCAACGATGTGACCATGATTGACGGCCCAGATATAGACGAACCAGTTGGCCGATAAAAGTACTGCGCTAAGTGCAAAGCCGCCTATCAGTTTTGGTTGCCTGATTGCTGTACTGACCCATGCCCACTGCTTGCGCCAGGTCAGTACACCAAGCAGGAAAAGCAGCGACCACAGCATGCGGTTCAGCAGGATTTCCAGCGCAGGGACGTCGTGCAGGGTCTTGAAATAGATGGGGAACAGGCCCCAGAGGAAATACGCGGAGCCTGCAAACAAAATACCTTGGCGCATGAGTAGCAATCAATCTGTAAGGCTTGCGGCAGCAAGCAAGGCAAACATTATCGCTTGAAAAGAAATTGTTTGCTGCCAGTGCCTATTTGCTTCTTGCTGTGGCCAAGTGCTTGCATAGAGCTTCGGTACCATCGAGTATGCGCGGCCCCGCACGATTTAACCAGTCACCTTTGACTGCATAGAAATTGTTTTTCTTTACTGCTGTCAGTATGGGGTATTGCTTCCAGTCCAGCATGCCGTCGGTATTTTCACCGCTGCCAAGTATGACGTCCGGGTTGGCCGCCAGCACGGCTTCATTGGTGATGGTGGAGCTCAACTCCTTGAGCTGGCCAAATACATTTTTGCCGCCGCACAGACGTATGGAGTCGGACACCATGTGCGTGTCATTGATCGTCATCAATGGCCTGCGTATCATTTGATAATACACGCTGACAGGTGCTGCCCCTGCTGGCAATTGATAAGTCTTGCGCAGATTGTCGAGACGCTGCCTGAACTTTCGTGCATTGGCTTTACCGGTACTGTCTGTGCCAGCCAGTGTCGCCAGTCTTTCTATCGAAGTTGCCACCATTTCAAAATTATGAGGCTCACTTTCAAAGACAGTGATGTGGTTGCTGCGCAATTTATTGGCCAGGATTTTTGCATTGCCCGTACCCCAGACGATGACCAGATCAGGTTTGAGAGACAGCAGGCGTTCCAGGTCCAGTGCAAAAATATTGCCTATCGATGGCAGTTTTTTCGCAGCTTCTGGATAGTCGCTGTAATCAGTCACGGCGATGATGTTATTTGCCGCGCCAGCCTCGAACAGCATCTCGGTAATATGTGGCGCCAGGCTGACGATGCGTTGCGCTGGCTTGTCTATCGTGACAGGGCGTTGCGCATCATCCAGTACCGTGATGGCAGCATGCGAATTGCTTGATGCGAGACTCCCTGTCAGGCAGGCTGCAAATGCAAGGCTGCCTGTTAGCAATTGAAAGCGACGCATCAAATTTCCAGATTATCGATCAGGCGAGTCCCACCCAGTTTAGCGGCAGCGACTACCACCAGTGGCGATTGCTGGGCGATATCGCCAGCAGATGGTGGTTGCAGGTCTGCGCGCTTGCGTATGGAGATGTAATCTGGCTTCCAGTTACGTGTCGCCAGTTTTGCCATGGCCTGACGTTCGAGTTCAAACATATCCAGATGCCCGCCGCGTACTTCTGCCGCGACTTCATTCAAGACTTTGTACAAGGCAGGTGCCTCGGCACGCTCTTCTGGTGACAGATACATATTGCGCGAAGACAGCGCCAGGCCGTCTTCTGCCCTGAAAGTTTCAGCGGCGATAATTTCGGTCGGCAAGGCAAATTGCTTGCTCATATTACGTACGATCATGAGCTGCTGATAATCTTTTTTACCGAAGACGGCAACGCGTGGCTGTACGCAAGAAAACAGTTTCAATACGACGGTGGTGACACCTGTGAAGAAACCAGGTCGGAATTCACCTTCGAGTATATTGCCCAGATCATCTGGTGGGCGTACGCGGTATTCCTGCGGCTCTGGATACAGGTCTTTTTCAGTCGGTGCAAACAGGACATACACGCCTTCTTTTTCCAGCTTCTCTACGTCAGCCTGGAAAGTGCGCGGGTATTTGTCGAAGTCTTCATTCGGACCAAACTGCAGGCGGTTCACGAAAATCGAAGCGACCACCGGGTCGCCATGTTTTTTTGCCAGCCGCATCAGGGATAAATGCCCTTCATGCAAATTGCCCATGGTAGGTACAAATGCAGTACGCAATTGTCCACTCAACTGGTCGCGCAATTCTTCAATGGAGGAAATGATTTTCATGTTACGGCTCTTTAGTGAGGAATAGTTTTATTCTTGCCATCAGGCTGGTGAATATGCCAGGCGCACATAAATAGGCGCAAAGGCTTCAGCCTGGGTGATTTCTATCAGGGTTTCTTTGGCCAGCTCAAGCAGGGCGACAAAATTCACGACCAGCACCGGCGCACCACGGCTGACGTCAAACAGATCGGAGAATTCAACAAACTTGGATGACTGCAGCTTGCGCAAAATCCCTGTCATGTGTTCGCGCACCGACAGTTCTTCGCGGCTGATCTTGTGATGGGCCACCAGAGTCGCGCGCTTCAATACATCTGCCCAGGCAGACTGCAAGTCAGCGATATCGACATGCGGCCAGTGCAGCACGGTGTTTTGTTCGACGAACACCTGGGCATGCAAAAAATCACGGCCCAGTTGTGGTACTGCATTGAGATCATAAGCAGCCAGCTTCATCTGTTCGTACTCGAGCAGGCGGCGTACCAGTTCTGCGCGCGGATCATCGGCTTCTTCACTGTCTGTGCTCTTGTTGGAGGGCAGCAGCATGCGTGATTTGATCTCGATGAGCATGGCAGCCATCAGCAGATATTCAGCAGCCAGTTCCAGATTGTGCTTGCGTATCTGATCGACATACTGCAAATACTGCAGCGTGACTTGCGCCATGGGAATGTCGAGGATATTGAAATTCTGCTTGCGTATCAGGTACAACAGCAAATCCAGCGGGCCTTCAAATGCTTCCAGAAATACTTCCAGCGCATCGGGGGGGATGTAGAGGTCGTTTGGCAGCTTGAACAGCGGCTCGCCATACAGTCTGGCAAAAGCCAGACCGTCGACAACATCAGGTGTGCTGTCGACTGCACCAACCAGAGGTAAATCGGTTGGCGTTAAAGCGTTTGTGGTGCTCACAAGCTTTCCGGCTAGATATCTGTAGTATCAATACAGGCTGTATCAGCCCTTGTTTTGATACACGTAGGCTTGCTGGTTGATGCGCGATTCCTGATTGCGTTTTTGCGTATCCAGGTCTATGGCTTGTTTGTCCCACAGCAGGGCACGGCCATCGCGCTGACTTTGTTCCAGCGCAGGATTGGCTTTTTTCAAGTCTTTGATGAAATTGGTTGCTTCGGATTCGTACAGCGAGAATTGCTTGGAGAATTTCATAATTTGAAATAAACACAAAAAGTCGGATGAAGCCGCATTTTACTCTTCTTTTGGGCTGACTATGGTGTTTTGCCCTTTGAGTAAAGCTTCAATTGACTTATAAGCTGTTTCCGATCTTAAGCGCGAGCGCAACCGGAGTTAATGCGGGGGTTCATGCGCTGCTCAAAATGCTCATGTACTCAAGTACATTCCGCTTTTTGCGCTGCGTTTTTGTTACTCTCGACCCCGCTGACGCCCGCTCGCTACAGATCGTAAACAGGTTCTTGGAAAATCAAAGGTCTTTGACTTCCAGCCATTTTTTGATGTGCTTGGGACGGTAGTCGGCAAATTTTTGCAATAGTTTTGCAGGTTTAGTTTCCATATACAAGAGATCCAGATGAGCAGGCCGCAGGAAGCCTTGTTCTACCGTATGCAAGAGAAAATCATGCAGTTTTCGATAAAAATCATTGATATTGTATAAACCAACAGGTTTTTCATGAAAACCCAGTTGTGACCAGGTCAGCACTTCAAATAATTCTTCCAGAGTACCTATGCCGCCAGGCATGGCGATGAAGGCGTCGGACAATTCTGCCATCATGGCCTTGCGTTCATGCATGTTGGCAACGACATGCAGGGACGTGAGGGCAGTGTGGCCGACTTCCTTGTCCATCAATGCCTTGGGGATGACTCCGGTGACTCTGCCACCCAGACGCATGACTTCGTCGGCAATGACACCCATCAACCCAACATTGCCACCGCCATACACCAGCCCCAGGTCTTGCGTGACCAGTTCGGCAGCCAGTTGGCGTGCTGCAATGGCATAATCTTCAGTAATGCCTGGAGATGAGCCGCAATAAACGCAAATATTCTTCATGCCGGATTAATTTTGCGCAAATAGTCTTGCGACAGTTTTTCAAAGACATTCTTGGTCTCGCCACGCAGATAAGGGCTGATCAGGACAATCACCTGATAACAGCCACGTGCCAGTGACTCGGACATGGTTTGCAGTTCAGTATATTTGCGCGGATTGCGTACATATTCATACGACAGCCAGTAAGTTGCCACTACCACCATATTGGTGGCCAGGGCATCGATATCGATATCACTGGCTTCAAATTCACCATCGGCACGCAAGCCTGTGCAGAGACCTGTTGCAACCTTGATCTTGTGCGTCAGTATTTCTTTGAAATTGAGTTCAAGCTTGCGATTCCTGGAGAGTAAATCATTCAGGTCGCGGTAGAAAAAGCGATAACGCCAGACCAGTTCAAATGTCAGGTGCAGATAAGTCCAGATATCCTGAATATTGGCTTTGCGCCCTTCAGGGAAAGCCAGCTTCTTGTTAATCTCTGCCTCGAACTGGACGAAGATGGAATTAACGATATCGTCTTTGTTGCGGAAATGATAATACAGATTGCCGGGGGAAATATTCATTTCCTCCGCAATCACGGTCGTGGTGATATTCGGTTCACCGAACTCATTGAAAAGGCGCAGGGAAAGTTCTAGTATCCGTTCCCTGGTGCGACGAGGAGCTTTGTGTTGCATGTCATTCTTCTCGATAAATTATTTCATAAGAATAACATTGAAAGCGCAACATCAAAAGAGTATCAGGCTTCGGACTGTACTTTCAGTTCTTTTTCTGAAGGAATATGCACCAGTCTGGTCTTGGCAAGACGGTCATGCAGAAATTGTCCATATTTGTCGAGACGGGCTGTCAATGCCCAGGCCAGCATGCCCAGAGCGATTGCGGCAGCCATTTTCCATTGCTTGAGGCCTAGCTGGTAAACCAGGGCTGCAGCAGGCAAAAACCACATCCAGGCCAGGCAATAGCGCACAATCGCCTTGACGACTGGGAGCTTGCCGCCATCCAGGTCGACTACCTTGATGCGCCAGGTTTGCATGGCAAGGGTCTGGCCGCTGCGCGTCCAGCAAAATACAAAATACGCACCTATCACCAGAAACAGCCAGAACTGACGGGCATGCCGTAACACCAGAGCATGTTTGCTCTGGGTAATAACATCGAATGCAAAATCAGAAACAAAAACAATGCCAAAAAGGAGCATGGCTTCATACACCATGCAGATCAGGCGGCGACGTAGTGGTGGGGCAGTCAGATCAGAATTCACAGGATTACTTGCTTGTTCCCTGAGACGCAGGAATGCTTGCTGGCACCTCATTTGCGCCTGAGGCAGGTGCTGGGTTGATGGCGGGAGCAACACTGCTTGCAGGCTGTGAGGCCGGAGTGACCACCTTAACAGCAGGGGGGGTAACACCTGCTGGCTTGGGGCCCACCTTAATCGGTGCCAGGATTTTTGGATTCTTGACAGATTCCGATGGCAAATTGGTCACGCTTTTCTTTTTTTGATTTTCATCAGCCAGGCGTTTTTTTTCTTCTTCGCTTAACTGCTGGTATTGTTGCCACTGTGCTGACTTGTGTTCAGGCTTGAGTTGTGTCGATTTTGCGTAATTTTCACGGGCAGCCATACGTTGCTCTGGAGTCAACTTGACCCAGTCACGCATACGTTCTTGCAACCTGGCTTGCTCGTCTGGCTTCATCGTTGCGTAACGATCGGCGATGCCCAGCCATTTTTTCTTACCGAGTTCTGACATCTTGTCCCATTCAGGGCTCAGCGGTGCCAAAGCCTGTTTTTGCGCTGCACTGAGTTCCGCCCACAGGGGTTTGCTCAGCGTGCTGCCGCCCAGCAAACCGGTACTGGCTTTACTGGTAGCTTGTGCATTGGACGCAGGAACAGAAATACCGCCAGCGAAAGCCAGCGGTATTGCAAGAGACAGAATAATGAGACAAACAGAATTCGGTATTAACGCAAACGTCACTACTACTCCTCCGTTTTGTTCAAATACGCACTAAACCCGGTATCAACATAGGCGGCTGGCGGTAATTCGTCCACCAGGACGGCAGTATCAATATCTGCCAGTTCGTTAATGTTTTGCTGTTGCTCGTATTCGTAAATACCCAGCAGGCCCACAACCAGCACCAGCAAAGGCAATACCAGGCCGAGTTTGCCCATCCAGGAACCAGGCCCCTGGAAAGAAAAGCCCGAATTGCCAGCCAGCACGCCTTTGAATACCTTTACGGCTACAGGTGCTTCCTGTTTCTTGCGTGACAAAGCCAGCTTGCGCGCTTGCGCCAACCTGTCTAAAGTGGGAGCAGGCAGGCTTTCCGCTGACTCATTCAGCGCCCGTCTTACCTTGTAAGCAAATTCAAGGTCTTTCGCTTCTTTTGAATAGTTCATAGGTGAATTCCTTTAGCCTTGAGCGTGACAGCCAATGCATGTGTTGCTCTGGAGCAGTGTGTTTTGACGCTACCTTCTGAGCAACCCATTGCAGCGGCGGTTTCCGCTACATCCATGTCTTCCCAATAACGCATGAGGAAGGCTTCCCGTTGACGCGCAGGAAGTTTTTTTATTTCTTCATCAATTATGTTGAGAACTTGCTCACGTTCTATCTTGTCGGCACTGGATTCTGATGCTTCTGTGCCATCTTCTGCGGCATAACTTTCCAATAAGTCAAAATTATCGTCATCTTGATTATTTGATGGCGTAATGTTGGAAAACAAGCTGACCCAGGTGTTTCTGACCTTTTCCCGGCGAAAAAAATCCAGGATGGTGTTTTGCAATATGCGTTGAAACAACATGGGCAATTCTGCCGCAGGCTTGTCGCCATATTTTTCGGCGAGCTTGATCATTGCTTCCTGGACGATGTCCAGAGCAGATTCTTCATTTCTTACTGTGTAGACAGCATGTTTGAAAGCGCGGCGTTCCACACCTTCCAAAAAGCTGGATAATTCTTTGTCTGTGGCCATTGTTGGCAGTTACGTGCTTTACGTGGTTTATAGCAGGCGCTGCTTCCCCTGAGATACCAGGGCAAAGTCATTGAGCTTTTTAAAGA
The DNA here is from genome assembly GCF_003201815.1 of Undibacterium pigrum. Taxonomy (GTDB): domain Bacteria; phylum Pseudomonadota; class Gammaproteobacteria; order Burkholderiales; family Burkholderiaceae_D; genus Undibacterium; species Undibacterium pigrum. The sequence continues at coordinate 1,356,291 of NZ_QJKB01000001.1, read as the reverse complement.
AGCGGACCATGCAAAATTGCGCACATGCTAGCAAAAATACGTGCTTATGTCCTGAATTTTGTGCTTTCTTGTCATTTGATAACATTTCAAAGGCAAATAAGTTTCTTTTCTTATAGAATTTTCCTTGACCAAATTGCTGCGACGCAGTACCTTGTGAGTCCGCTCCAAAATCTCGGGGCACAAAATACTTGTCTGGAACAGCTCACAATGCCGTCGCCGACAGGTTCGCTTTAAGAAGCTGTTTGTTCTGACCCATGCCACAAGCGTGAGAAGTCTGTCGTTGTAAAGCCTTAATACTGATTGAACGAGTGCAATAAGCCTTGCCTGGTACCATATCCAACGGATGTGTAAAGGGGAATGTGACCGCACGTAAAGGGATCTCAGCTTTCCGGTATTTACATGTCGATTTCGCCAGGAAAGAACATCCGATCAATCTCCTATGGACCTTGAAAGGACACAATTTATGAGTTCAGAATTTACAGGCGCAGAGATACTTGTCAAGTGTCTGGCCGAAGAGGGTGTTGAGCATGTATTCGGATATCCGGGTGGTGCCGTACTCTATATCTATGATGCAATCTTCAATCAGGACAAGTTTCAACACATCCTGGTGCGTCATGAGCAGGCTGCAGTACATGCTGCCGATGCTTATTCCCGTTCCTCCAATAAAGTAGGTGTGGCTCTGGTCACTTCCGGACCTGGCGTTACCAATGCGGTAACCGGTCTGGCAACTGCTTATATGGATTCGATTCCCATGGTCATCATTTCGGGTCAGGTTCCCAGTGCCGTTATTGGCCAGGATGCCTTCCAGGAGTGCGACACCGTTGGTATTACCCGTCCATGCGTAAAGCATAATTTTTTGGTGAAAGACGTCAGGGACCTGGCCGAGACCGTCAAGAAAGCATTCTATATTGCAACGACAGGTCGTCCTGGTCCTGTGCTGGTCGATATCCCCAAGGATATCAGCATGCACAAAACTACCTATAGCTACCCTAAAGAAGTCGAAATGCGCTCTTACAAGCCAGTCGACAAAGGGCATGCAGGGCAAATTCGCAAGGCTGTGCAACTGTTGTTGCAGGCTGAACGTCCCATGATTTATACCGGTGGCGGCGTGATACTCGCGCATGCAGCACCGGAGCTGAACAAGCTGGTAGATTTACTCGGTTTCCCATGTACCAATACCCTGATGGGTCTCGGTGCCTATCGTGCCAGCGATGAAAAATTCCTCGGCATGCCTGGCATGCATGGTACTTACGAAGCCAATATGGCCATGCAGCACTGTGATGTGCTGATCGCCATTGGCGCTCGTTTTGATGACCGCGTAATTGGCAACCCCAAGCATTTTGCTTCGCATCCACGCAAGATCATTCATATTGATATTGATCCCTCATCGATTTCCAAGCGTGTCAAGGTTGATATTCCTATCGTAGGTAATGTCAAAGACGTCTTGCAGGAAATGCTGTCGCAACTGAGTACGGTTGAGACTCGCCCTGATCCCAAGGCGCTGGCTACCTGGTGGAAGCAGGTCAATGAATGGCGTGGTCGTGAATGCCTGAAATACCCGACTTCAAATGAAGTTATCAAACCACAGTCCGTGGTTGAAAAAGTCTGGGAAGTCACCAAGGGCGATGCCTTTGTTACTTCAGACGTAGGTCAGCATCAGATGTGGGCTGCGCAATACTATCGCTTTGATAAACCGCGTCGCTGGATCAATTCCGGTGGCCTGGGTACCATGGGTGTAGGTTTGCCGTATGCCATGGGTGTGCAGATGGCTAATCCGGATGCGACTGTTGCCTGTATCACTGGCGAAGCCTCGATACAGATGTGCATACAGGAACTGGCAACCTGCAAGCAATATCATCTGACACCAAAAATTATCTTGTTGAACAACCGCTTCCTTGGCATGGTCAGGCAGTGGCAGCAAATTGATTATGGCTCACGCTATTCCGAGTCTTACATGGACTCTCTGCCTGACTTTACCAAGCTGGTGGAAGCTTATGGCCACGTCGGCATGAAGATAGAAAACCCTGCAGACGTTGACGGCGCAGTGCGTGAAGCCTTTGCCATGAAAGACAGGCTGGTATTCATGAATTTCATTACTGATCAAACTGAGAATGTCTGGCCCATGGTCAAGGCAGGCAAGGGCTTGACTGAAATGTTGCTGGGTTCGGAGGATCTGTAATGAGACATATTATTTCCATCCTTCTTGAGAATGAAGCTGGTGCCTTGTCCCGTGTGGTTGGCCTGTTTTCTGCCCGCGGCTATAACATTGAAACCCTGACGGTTGCACCGACTGAAGACCCGACACTGTCACGTATGACGATCGTGACTTCCGGTTCTGATGACATCATCGAACAGATCACCAAGCATTTGAACCGCCTGATTGAGGTGGTCAAGGTGGTTGATCTGACCGAAGGCGCGCACATAGAACGTGAGCTGATGCTGATCAAGGTAAGAGCGGTTGGCAAGGAGCGCGAAGAAATGAAGCGCACCGCAGACATTTTCCGTGGCCGCATCATTGATGTCACCGAAAAGACCTACACCATAGAATTGACCGGTAATAAAGGTAAATTGGATGCTTTCATTGATTCCATAGACCGCACGGCAATTCTGGAAACGGTACGTACCGGTGGTTCAGGCATAGGACGCGGCGAACGCATCCTCAAGGTTTAATATAGTTTCAGGCATACGCCATCCCCTACAAAAATACTTAATTATTAGGATACAAAATGAAAGTTTTCTACGACAAAGATTGTGATCTCTCCCTGATCAAAGGCAAAAACGTTGCTATCATCGGCTACGGTTCTCAAGGTCATGCTCATGCACAGAACTTGAATGATTCCGGCTGTAAAGTGACTGTCGCCCTGCGTAAAGGCGGCGCTTCATGGGACAAGGCAAAAAATGCTGGTCTGAACGTCGCTGAAGTCAATGACGCAGTTAAAGCAGCTGACGTCATCATGATTTTGCTGCCAGATGAAAACATCGCCCAGGTTTACGCTGAAAACGTTGCACCTCACGCCAAACAAGGCGCAGTGCTGGCATTTGCTCACGGCTTCAATGTTCACTACGGTCAGGTTGTGCCACGTGCCGATCTGGATGTCATCATGATCGCCCCTAAAGCGCCAGGCCACACTGTGCGTGGTACTTACAGCCAGGGTGGCGGCGTACCTCACCTGATCGCTGTGTATCAGGACAAATCCGGTTCTGCCCGCGACATCGCCTTGTCTTATGCAATGGCTAACGGCGGTGGTCGTGCTGGTATCATCGAAACCAACTTCCGTGAAGAAACAGAGACTGATTTGTTCGGTGAGCAAGCGGTTCTGTGCGGTGGTGCCGTTGAGCTGATCAAAGCTGGTTTTGAAACCCTGGTTGAAGCTGGTTATGCGCCAGAAATGGCTTACTTCGAATGTCTGCATGAATTGAAACTCATCGTTGACCTGATCTATGAAGGCGGTATCGCCAACATGAATTACTCGATCTCCAATAATGCAGAATACGGCGAATATGTGACCGGCCCTAAAGTCGTTACAGAAGACACTAAAAACGCCATGCGCCAATGCCTGAAAGATATTCAGACTGGTGAATATGCGAAGAGCTTCATCCTGGAAAACAAAGCTGGCGCACCGACTTTGATTTCCCGCCGTCGCTTGACTTCCGAGCACCAGATCGAAGAAGTGGGCGCGAAATTGCGTGCGATGATGCCTTGGATAGCGAAGAACAAACTGGTTGATCAAAGCAAAAACTAATTGCAGAGATCGCCGGGCATCATCCAGCGTGCGCTTGCAGGCGCACGCAGCTCGAAGGCTAAAAGTCGTCCACTTGGACGACTTTTTTTACGCCTTCAAGTGCACTTGGATTGCTAAAAACAAACTGGTTGATCAATCCAAAAACTAATTTTTAAGATCGCCGGACATCATCCAGCGTGCGCTCGTAGGCGCACGCAGCTCGAAGGGTAAAAGTCGTCCACTAGGACGACTTTTTTACACCTTCAAGTGCACTTGGATTGCTAAAAACAAACTGGTTGATCAATCCAAAAACTAATTTTTAAGATCGCCGGGCATCATCCGGCGTGCGCTGGTTGGTGCAGGTGGTGCTAAAACAAAAATCGTCCGCAAGGGCGATTTTTGTTTTGTGGCTGTTGTCAGGCCACCTTTTGCTGTCACGAACATGTCATTCAAGTGTGCGAATTGTTTTCGCAGTCAATAATCACGGTTATACTTCCCACACTTTTGATTTCTATTGTCTGGCATTGCCGGGCAAGTTTCTACGAAATAACCGCATGTCCACACCTAATCGACGCAAGCCCAAGGGTAGTTTCAAGCTTTTCCCCAAGGGTATACGCAAAACGCAACAGTCTGCTGAAGTTGTTGCTACTGAGGTCGCTCCCAAGAGGCGGCGCGGCATTTATTTATTGCCGAACGCATTTACGACTGCCGCCTTGTTTTGCGGTTTTTATGCGATTGTCATGGCAATGGATCAACGTTTTGACCGGTCGGCCCTGGCGATTTTCGCGGCCATGGTGCTGGATAGTCTGGACGGTCGCGTCGCCCGCATGACCAATACCCAGAGTGAGTTTGGGGCGCAATACGATAGTTTGTCAGACATGATTTCCTTTGGTGCCGCTCCGGCACTGGTGGCTTATGAATGGTCGTTGAAGGGCATGGGCAAGCTGGGCTGGCTGGCTGCCTTCGTCTATTGTGCCGGTGCTGCTTTGCGCCTGGCTCGCTTCAATACCAATATTGGTGTGGTCGACAAGCGTTATTTCCAGGGCTTGCCCAGTCCTGCGGCCGCTGCTTTGGTTGCGGGCTTTGTATTGCTGATGGAAGATCTGCATTTCCTCGGGCGTGACTTGAGCTGGAGTACCTGGAGCATTACCTTGTTTGCAGGTTTGACGATGGTGACCAATGTGCCTTTCTATAGTTTCAAGGACGTGAACCTGCGTAAGTCTGTACCATTCATCGCGCCTTTCCTTATTGTGCTGGCCTATGTTGCGGTAGTCAGTGATCCACCCAAGGTTTTGTTTGGCTTGTTCGTCCTGTATGGCTTGTCTGGCTACGTCGTTTTGCTGTGGCGCTGGCGCAAGGGCAGGCCGGTCAGCATCGTGCAGACCAGTGTTGATGATCATCATCACGATGAAAAATAAATTGGCATCAAAACTCGCGCTGCCAGATTAAATTCGGTGTTTTTCAAGAAAAGCCGCAATACGGAAAATGTATTGCGGCTTTTTTGCTTTTCTGCCTGAGAAAAGCAGGATTTTCCTGCTATAAATTCTTGCACTTTTTCGCCTTTGCGCTTATAGTCTTTGGCATGAACTCCGCATCTACATCAATAGCAAAAAACATTACAGCAGGCCTGTCTGGTCTGCTATCGCTATTGCTGGCATCTCTACTAGCGTTCACGCGCTAAATCCCCCTATATCCACAATTCGAGTAGTCTCGCCACCCATGTGCGTCTTGCAAGGGTAGGCCAAAGAATATTCACAGTTTGCAGTTTTACATCTACAACATTTCAGACTTAAATTTATATCAGGAGTAATAACATGGCCGACAAACTCATCATATTTGACACAACCTTGCGCGATGGCGAGCAATCCCCTGGTGCATCCATGACCAAGGATGAAAAAATCCGTATTGCCAAGCAACTGGAAAGAATGAAAGTCGATGTGATTGAGGCTGGTTTTGCTGCAGCTTCGCCAGGTGATTTTGAGTCCATCAAGGCAATTGCTTCCATCATCAAGGATTCGACGATCTGCTCTTTGTCGCGCGCCAATGACCGCGACATCGCCCGCGCAGCAGAAGCCTTGCAAGCCGCGCAACGCAAGCGTATTCATACCTTCATCGCAACTTCTCCTCTGCACATGGAAAAGAAATTGCGCATGACGCCAGACCAGGTATTGGAGCAAGCCATACAGGCCGTGCGCTATGCACGCAATTTTACTGATGATGTGGAGTTCAGCCCTGAAGACGGCAGCCGCTCAGATATGGATTTTCTGTGTCGCGTGCTGGAAGCCGTTATTAAAGAAGGTGCGACGACGATCAATTTTGCTGACACCGTCGGCTATGCCGTGCCTGAGCTGTACGGCAATATGTTGAAGTCCTTGCGTGAGCGCATCCCCAATTCCGACAAGGCCGTCTGGTCTGTGCACTGCCATAATGACCTGGGCATGGCGGTTGCCAACTCCCTGGCTGGCGTCATGATAGGTGGCGCACGTCAGATTGAATGCACCATCAATGGCCTGGGCGAGCGTGCTGGTAATACGGCGCTCGAAGAAATTGTCATGGCCGTGCGTACTCGCAAGGATTATTTTGATTTGCAACTCGGTATCGACATCAGTCAGATCGTGCCTGCATCCAAGCTGGTGTCGCAAATCACTGGTTTTGCTGTGCAACCGAATAAAGCAGTTGTCGGTGCGAATGCTTTTGCACATGCGTCCGGCATCCATCAGGATGGCATTTTGAAAGCGCGTGATACCTACGAAATCATGCGTGCAGAAGACGTAGGCTGGAGTGCCAACAAGCTGGTCCTGGGCAAACTGTCTGGCCGCAACGCCTTCAAGCAACGTCTGGAAGAATTGGGTATCTCACTGGAGTCGGAAACCGAAGTCAATGCCGCCTTTGCCCGCTTCAAGGAACTGGCCGACCGTAAGTCTGAAATCTTCGATGAAGATATTCTGGCTCTGGTTTCTGATGAGGAATATGCGCATAACAATGATGCCTTCCATTATGTATCCTTGTCCCAGCGTTCGGAAACAGGTGAGTTGCCGTATGCCAAAGTCGTATTTACTTCTGAAGGCAAAGAGGTTGCTTGTGAAGGAAATGGCAATGGCCCGGTAGATGCCATCGTGAATGCTATCGATTCCAAGGTGCAGAGTGGGGCAGAGCTGTTACTGTTCTCGGTGAATGCGATTACCACTGGTACGCAGTCGCAGGGTGAGGTCACCATGCGCTTGTCCAAAGCTGGCCGTATCGTCAATGGTGTTGGGGCTGACCCTGATATCGTTGTTGCTTCGGCGAAAGCTTATTTGTCTGCATTGAATAAATTGCAATCAAAAACAGAAAAGCTGAATCCACAGATTTAATCCGGGATTTGATTCTGGTTAAAAACGGTGTTATAGTCACGCGTTCTGCCATTCCGGCGGAATTGTTATGTCACGATAATGATGGTTTGTATAGTTAATATGACTATTGTTATCGCATGTTAAGGAAAATCATGTCTATCGAAAAAAATGCAAAAGCCGCTATCGTAGCGGACAATGCCCGTGGTCAAAACGACACAGGCTCTCCTGAAGTGCAAGTTGCTCTGTTGACTGCACGTATCAATGATCTGAATGGTCACTTCAAAGCACACTCTAAAGATCACCACTCACGTCGTGGTTTGATCATGATGGTTAACCGTCGTAAGAGTCTGTTGTCTTACCTGAAAGGTAAAGACTTGAATCGCTATCGCTCACTGATCGAAAAACTCGGCTTGCGTAAGTAATTCTTGCTGAATTTAGCAAAAGATTTGTAGCAAAAAGCCTGCGTCATTTAACTGTCGCAGGCTTTTTGTCCATCTAGAGTTTTGGTTTCATCTAGTTTTATCCAGTTTTAGCCCGGTTTTTGATACCCATATTAAAAAACAGGCAAAAAGCAATCCAGGCGGGTTGCTCGCGGTGAGGTGAACGACAGCGCCTGAAAATCTGTCGGCAAATAGAAAGGACACATTGTGTTTAATAAAATTACTAAAACCTTCCAATATGGTCAGCACCAGGTAACACTGGAAACCGGCGAAATCGCTCGCCAGGCATCGGGTGCAGTCCTGGTATCCATAGAAGATACCGTTGTACTGGCAACCGTGGTCGCCAAGAAAGATGCAAAACCAGGTCAGGATTTCTTTCCCCTGACCGTGGATTACATGGAAAAAACTTACGCTGCCGGTCGTATTCCTGGCGGTTTCTTCAAGCGTGAAGGTCGTCCATCAGAAAAAGAAACACTGACTTCCCGTTTGATCGATCGCCCTATCCGCCCGCTGTTCCCAGAAGGTTATCTGAACGAAGTTCAGGTCATCATCCATGTATTGTCCGTCAATCCAGAAATCGATCCTGATATCGCTGCGATGATCGGTGCTTCTGCTGCGATCTCTGTTGCTGGTATCCCATTCAGCGGTCCGGTTGGTGCGGCAAGAGTTGGTTATATTGAGGGGCAATATGTATTGAACCCAACAGCAACTCAACTGAAGCAATCCAAGCTGGATCTGGTTGTTGCTGGTACTGAGCAAGCCGTGTTAATGGTTGAGTCTGAAGCGCAGCAATTGTCTGAAGAAATCATGCTGGGTGCGGTTGTTTACGGCCACACGCAAATGAAGGCTGTGATCGATGCTATCCATGATCTGGTACGCGACGGTGGCAAGCCAGAAGTGCAATGGGCGCCTGCTGCAAAAAATGAACCGCTGATCGCTGCTGTGACAGCAGTGGCAGAGCCTCTGTTGCGCACTGCCTATCAAACCAAAGAAAAACAAGCACGTACTGAACAATTGAAGGCGGCAACGTCTACAGTTGCTGCAGCACTGGCTGAGCAAGCTGCTGCCAAAGGCGAAGCTGCTCCTGATTCATCTGAAGTTGGCAATATCCTGTTTGATCTGGAAGCGAAAATCGTTCGTTCCCAAATCCTGGAAGGCGAGCCACGTATTGATGGCCGTGATACACGCACTGTGCGTCCTATCACTATCCGCACTGGCGTTTTGCCACGTACGCATGGTACGGCCCTGTTCACCCGTGGTGAAACTCAGGCTTTGGTGATTGCTACTCTGGGTACTGCCCGTGACGAGCAAAAAATTGATGCGCTGATGGGTGAATACTCTGACCGCTTCATGCTGCATTACAACATGCCTCCGTTTGCTACTGGCGAAACTGGCCGTGTTGGCACACCTAAGCGTCGTGAAATCGGTCATGGCCGTCTGGCTAAGCGTGCATTGCAAGCTGCCCTGCCTGATCCAGAGGATTTCAGCTACTCCGTTCGTCTGGTGTCTGAAATTACTGAATCCAATGGCTCTTCCTCCATGGCTTCCGTCTGCGGCGGCTGTCTGGCGTTGATGGATGCTGGCGTGCCTATGAAAGCACACGTTGCCGGTATCGCCATGGGCCTGATCAAAGATGGCAACAAGTTTGCTGTTCTGACAGATATCCTCGGTGATGAAGATCACCTTGGCGACATGGACTTTAAAGTAGCTGGTACTGCAGAAGGCATTACTGCCCTGCAAATGGATATCAAAATCCAGGGTATCACTAAAGAAATCATGCAAGTCGCTCTGGCGCAAGCCAAAGAAGGCCGTATCCATATCCTGGGTAAAATGCAAGAGGCAGTACCTGTCGGTAAAACCGAATTGTCGGACTTCGCTCCACGCCTGATCACGATCAAGATCAACCCTGAAAAAATCCGTGATGTGATCGGTAAGGGTGGTGCAGTGATCCGTGCTCTGACAGAAGAAACTGGTACACAAATCGACATCAGCGATGAAGGTGTAGTGACTATCGCTTCTGTTGATGCCGCAGCTGGCCAGGAAGCCAAACGCCGTATCGAAGAGCTGACTGCAGAAGTTGAAGTCGGCAAAATCTACGAAGGTACAGTATTGAAGTTGCTGGACTTCGGCGCGATCGTGCAAATCATGCCAGGTAAAGACGGTTTGCTGCACATCAGCCAGATCGCCAATGAGCGCGTGAATGCGGTTGCTGACTACCTCAAAGAAGGCCAGCAAGTACGCGTTAAAGTGCTGGAAACTGATGACCGTGGTCGCTTCAAGTTGTCGATGAAAGCAGCTGCTTCTGAATCTGAGGCGCAAGCTCAGCCTCAACAACAGCAGCAGCAACAGCAGTAATAAATTCTAAGGTCTCCGGGCCTTTCAGAGTTGAAAACGCCCGTCTCGTACGGGCGTTTTTTTATTGGCTTACAATTGCGTACTGTATCGCTGGATCCCTACAAAGGCTGAAGATGAAAACTGAAATGCGCGCAATTGAAATTACCCAATATGGCAAACCTGAAGTCTTGCAAATTTGCAGCAGGCCCGTGCCAGTATCCGGCAAGGGAGAACTATTAATCAAGGTTGCAGCGGCTGGCGTGAATCGGCCTGATGTTTTGCAGCGCCTGGGGTTTTACCCTGTGCCGCCAGGTGCTTCTGATTTGCCCGGATTGGAAGTGGCTGGTGAGGTGGTTGGTGGTGATGTGCAAGGTAGTGGATTTGCGCTGGGTGACCGTGTTTGTGCACTGGTGCAAGGTGGCGGGTATGCTGAGTATTGCATGGCACCTGCGGGTCAGTGCCTGAAGGCGCCAGAAGGCTTGTCCATGATAGAGGCGGCCTCATTGCCGGAAACCTATTTTACGGTCTGGAGTAATGTATTCCAGCGTGCGCATTTGTCGCCTGGCGAAAGTTTTCTGGTGCAGGGTGGTACTTCAGGCATAGGTGTGGCAGCAATCCAGATTGCCCGGGCATTGGGGCACAGGGTTTTTGCTACGGCTGGATCGGATGAAAAATGCCGGGCGACCGAAAAGCTGGGTGCTGAGCGCGGTATTAATTACAAGACTGAAAATTTCGTCGAAGTCGTCAAGGAATTGACGGCAGGCAAGGGCGTCGATGTCATCCTGGACATGGTTGCTGGCTCTTATGTGCCAAAAGAAATCAATTGTCTGGCGGATGATGGCAGGCTGGCCATTATTGCCCTGCTTGGTGGAAATTCGGCTGAGCTTGATCTGGGGCAGGTCTTGCGCAGGCGTCTGACTGTGACCGGGTCGACTTTACGGCCCCGTTCTGTCGCTTTCAAGGAAAAAATTGCTGCTGAATTGCAGGAGCGTGTCTGGCCTTTACTGACGACGAGGCAAATAGTGCCAGTGATACATCAAACTTTCCCGCTGGAGCAGGCTGTGCAAGCCCATGCCATGATGGAAGAGGGTTTGCATATAGGTAAAATCATGCTAACACTGGATTAGGCTTGCAGTTTCGTCTCGCACTTGGGTTTTGCGGATGGTTGGTTGATGGCTGGCGTGATGGCATTTTATGATGCTATATTGATCATATATCTGATGTAATTATGTCTTTGAGGCAAATCTTCATGTAAAACTGGTCTTGCTGGTTTGACCCTGTCTGCCGCGAAGGCTACAATAGACGGTTATTTATATTTTGGCTCACTATGCGACGCACCTTAATAGCCGGTAACTGGAAAATGAATGGTAGTTTTGCTGCCAACCGTTCGTTGTTGTCTGAAATCAAGGCGGGTTTGCCTGTCAGTTTGCAGTGTGATGTGCTGGTTTGTCCTCCTGCTCCGTATTTCGCGCAATGCGCTGAAATGCTGGGTGGTACAGCTGTTTCATGGGGTGCGCAAGATGTATCTGTGCATGTGCATGGTGCTTACACCGGTGAAATTTCTGCTTCCATGTTGCAGGATTGCGCATGTAAATATGCGATTGTCGGACATTCCGAGCGCCGTGCTTATCATGCTGAAACAAATGAGCTGGTAGCGCACAAGGCGCAGCAATTGTTGAAGCATGGTGTATTGCCCATCGTCTGTGTGGGTGAGACTCTGGAGCAGCGCGAAAGCGGTCAGACTAATGCAGTTGTGGCGGCGCAATTGAATGCTGTGCTCGATGTGCTGGATAGTCTGGATGGCCTGGTGATTGCCTATGAGCCTGTCTGGGCTATAGGTACGGGTAAAACGGCAACTCCTGAAATGGCGCAGGAAGTGCATCATTTCCTGCGTCAGCAAGTGGCTGTTCGTGATGCTGGTGTCGCAGAAAAAGTACAGATTTTGTATGGTGGTAGCATGAAGCCGGAAAATGCCAAAGAGTTGTTGGCAATGCCCGATATTGATGGTGGTTTGATTGGTGGGGCTGCACTGAAATCGCAAGATTTTCTTGTAATTATCGCTGCCAGTTAATTGATTTATTGTAGTACTTAATTTTTACTTGGATGTTTTGAATGCAAACTTTACATACGTTGGTCATTGTTGTTCAGATTTTGTCTGCATTGGCAATTATTGGTCTGGTTTTGTTGCAGCACGGTAAAGGTGCTGACATGGGGGCCTCTTTTGGTTCTGGTGCCTCTGGTAGTTTGTTTGGTGCAACTGGTTCCTCCAATTTCATGTCCAAGGCAACGGGGATAGCTGCCGCGATATTTTTTGCTGCAACTTTGGGCCTGGCTGTGTTCAGCACTGGTGCGCGCAAGCCGTCTGGTGGCGTGATGGAAGGCGTAACGGTAGTTCAGCCTGCGACTAATGCAGCGGCCAGTGCGCCAGCATCTGCTCCGGCAGTCACTGCAGCGCCTGCGCCTGCTTCATCTGCTGGTCAATCGGGTCAGATTCCAAAATAATTTGATCTTGCTCAGCAAAAAACGTTGAATTGCTGCAATTGCGCGTTGAACAATGAGGCTATACATAGTAGAATGCTGGGCTTAAGCCGACGTGGTGAAATTGGTAGACACGCTATCTTGAGGGGGTAGTGGCGAAAGCTGTACGAGTTCGAGTCTCGTCGTCGGCACCAAAAAAATAAGGCCAGTTTTCTTTGCTGGCCCGGTCGAGGAAGCAGTCTTTTCTTGCGGTTTGATCTTAAGAAATGACTTGCTTCAATCTGGCATTCAATTACAGGTAGCCTAACGTGAACCTCGAAAATTATTTCCCAGTTCTTCTCTTTATTCTGGTTGGTATCGCCGTTGGTGTGGTGCCGCAAATTCTGGGGCGTGTTCTTGCTCCCTATAAACCAGATTCACAAAAAAATTCTGCTTACGAATGCGGTTTTGAGGCATTTGAGGATGCGCGTATGAAGTTTGACGTGCGTTATTACCTGGTGGCGATTCTGTTTATTTTGTTCGATCTGGAAACGGCATTCTTCTTCCCGTGGGGCGTTGCAATGCGTGATCTGGGCTGGACAGGTTTTCTGATTATGCTCGGCTTCGTGCTCGAGTTCGGCGTTGGATTTTGGTACATCTGGAAAAAAGGCGCTCTGGATTGGGAGTGATGGATTATGTCAATTGAAGGTGTATTGAACGAAGGCTTTGTTACGACAACAGCCGATAAGCTGATCAACTGGACCCGTACCGGCTCCATGTGGCCAATGACTTTTGGTCTGGCCTGCTGCGCGGTAGAGATGATGCATGCTGGTGCATCCCGCTACGATCTGGATCGCTTTGGTGTGGTGTTTCGTCCTTCTCCGCGTCAGTCTGACGTCATGATCGTTGCCGGTACATTGTGCAACAAGATGGCTCCTGCGCTGCGTAAGGTATATGACCAGATGGCCGAGCCACGCTGGGTTATCTCCATGGGTTCTTGCGCCAATGGTGGTGGTTACTACCATTATTCGTATTCCGTAGTACGTGGTTGCGATCGTATTGTGCCAGTTGATATTTATGTGCCAGGTTGCCCGCCAACTGCTGAAGCACTGATGTACGGCATCATACAGTTGCAAAACAAGATTAAACGTACCAATACCATTGCTCGTTAATCGCGCGATCGCTGGGGCAATAATAAATTATGACTACCAAACTGGAAAACCTTGAGGCGGCAGTAAGAAATGTCTTGGGTGAGCGTATTCTGGACTTGAAGAATGCGCTGGGTGAAATCACTATCGTGGTTTCTGCAACTGCTTATCTGGATGTGATGCGCACTTTGCGTGATCATGCAGAAACCAGCTTCGAAGAATTGATCGACCTGTGTGGTGTCGATTATTCTGCCTATGGTGATGGCTTGTGGGAAGGTGCGCGTTTTGCCGCTGTTTCACATCTGCTGTCGATCAAGCATAACTGGCGTTTGCGTGTGCGCGTGTTTGCGCCGGATGATGAAATGCCGGTCGTGCCATCGCTGATCGATATCTGGAATGCTGCCAACTGGTATGAGCGTGAGGCGTTCGACTTGCTCGGTATCCTGTTTGATGGTCACAATGACTTGCGTCGTATTTTGACTGACTATGGTTTTATCGGTCATCCATTCCGTAAAGACTTTCCAGTTTCCGGCTATGTTGAAATGCGTTACGACGCAGATCAAAAGCGCGTTGTTTACCAGCCTGTCACGATAGAACCGCGCGAAAATGTGCCGCGTGTGATTCGTGAAGAAAATTACGGGATGAAATAATGGCTGAGATTAAGAATTACACCCTGAACTTTGGTCCTCAGCATCCTGCTGCGCACGGTGTACTGCGCCTGGTGCTGGAGCTTGACGGTGAAGTGATACAACGTGCTGACCCGCACATTGGTCTCTTGCATCGCGCGACTGAAAAACTGGCTGAGCAAAAAACTTTCCTGCAATCCGTGCCTTACATGGATCGCCTGGACTATGTATCCATGATGGCCAATGAGCATGCTTATGTCATGGCCATAGAAAAGATGCTGGGCCTGGAAGTGCCTTTGCGTGCGCAATATATTCGCGTCATGTTTGATGAAATCACGCGTCTGTTGAACCACTTGCTGTGGATAGGCGCGCATGCGCTGGACGTGGGTGCGATGGCGGTGTTCCTGTACGCATTCCGCGAACGTGAAGATCTGATGGATTGCTATGAAGCAGTCTCAGGTGCACGTTTGCATGCTGCTTACTATCGCCCGGGCGGTGTGTATCGTGATTTGCCGGATCAAATGCCGCAATTCACAACATCTGCTTTGAAAAATGAAAAAGCGATGAAGTTGCTGAATGAAAATCGTCAGGGTTCCCTGCTGGATTTCATTGAAGACTTCACTAACCGTTTCCCGAAATATGTCGACGAATACGAAACACTGTTGACCGACAACCGTATCTGGAAACAGCGTCTGGTTGGTATTGGCGTAGTGTCACCTGAGCGTGCCATGGCCATGGGCTTTAGTGGACCTATGTTGCGTGGTTCCGGTATCGAATGGGATTTGCGCAAGAAGCAGCCGTACGAGGTCTACGACTTGCTGGATTTTGATATTCCAGTTGGCGTCAATGGCGACAGTTATGACCGTTACCTGGTGCGCGTGGAAGAAATGCGCCAGTCCAACCGCATCATCAAACAATGCGTAGAGTGGCTGAGAAACAACCAGGGTCCGGTGATTACTGATAACCACAAGGTTGCGCCGCCACATCGCGTGAACATGAAGTCGAACATGGAAGAACTCATCCATCACTTCAAACTGTTCACCGAAGGTTTCCATGTTCCTGCTGGTGAAGCGTATGCCGCAGTGGAGCATCCGAAAGGCGAGTTTGGTATTTACTTGATGTCCGATGGTGCTAACAAGCCTTATCGTCTGAAAATCCGTGCGCCAGGTTTCGCGCACTTGCAGGGTTTGGATGAAATGGCAAAAGGTCACATGATTGCTGATGCAGTAACGATCATCGGTACTCAGGATATTGTGTTTGGTGAGATTGACAGATAAAGCGGCGTCCTGAGGACGTCGAATCGAGGCATTAGCTATGGTGTTATCAGAGCAGGCATTTAAAAAAATTGATCGTGAACTTGCAAAGTTCCCGGCTGACCAGCGCCAGTCCGCTGTGATGGCCGCATTGGCTATTGCCCAGGATGAAACTGGCTGGGTATCCCCGGAAGTCATGCAGACTCTGGCTGACTACATCGGCATGCCGGCAGTAGCAGTACAGGAAGTGGCGACTTTCTACAATATGTACAACACCAAGCCGGTGGGCAAGTTCAAGATTTCGGTCTGTACCAATCTGCCTTGCGCCTTGTCTGGTGGTGAGCGTGCAGCACATCACCTGAAGCAAAAACTCGGTATCGATTACAGAGAAACTACCGCTGACGGCCAATTTACCCTGGTTGAAGGCGAGTGCATGGGTGCCTGCGGTGATGCGCCTGTGATGCTGGTCAATAACAAACGCATGTGCAGTTTTATGTCGAATGACAAAATTGACGGTCTGGTCAATGAATTGAAAGAGGTTAAATAATGACGAGTCTGCATAATCGCCATATTAAGCCTTTAATATTGGCTGGCCTGGATGGTAAAAACTGGCATCTGCAAGATTACGTAGCACGCGGTGGCTATGAATCCCTGAAGCGTATCCTCAATGAGAAAATCCCTCCTGAGCAAGTCATTGCTGAGTTGAAGGCTTCTTCATTGCGTGGCCGCGGTGGTGCGGGTTTTCCTACTGGTTTGAAGTGGAGCTTCATGCCGCGTCAATTCCCTGGTCAAAAATATCTGGTATGTAATACAGATGAGGGCGAGCCTGGTACATTCAAGGACCGTGACATCATTCGTTATAACCCGCATGCCCTGATCGAAGGTATGGCCATAGGCGCTTACGCCATGGGCATCACGGTAGGTTACAACTACATCCACGGCGAAATTTTTGCTGACTACGACCGTTTCGAAGAAGCGCTGGAAGAAGCACGTGCAGCCAATATGCTGGGCGACAAGATTGCTGGCTCTGACTTCAACTTTCAGTTGCATGCTTTCCATGGCTACGGCGCGTACATCTGTGGCGAAGAAACAGCCTTGCTGGAATCGCTGGAAGGCAAGAAAGGGCAGCCACGCTTCAAGCCGCCTTTCCCGGCCAGCTTTGGTTTGTACGGCAAGCCAACCACGATCAATAACACAGAGACATTTGCTGCTGTGCCTTTCGTGTTTGCCATGGGCGGTGAAAAATACGCTGCCTTGGGTAAGCCAAATAATGGCGGCACCAAGATTTTCTCCATGTCTGGTGACGTAGCAAAACCAGGCAATTATGAAGTGCCTATGGGCACACCGTTTGCCACCTTGCTGGAACTGGCAGGCGGCATGCGTGACGGTAAAAAGATCAAGGCAGTTATCCCTGGTGGTTCTTCCATGCCGGTATTGACTGGCGATGTGATGATGGCGACCGACATGGATTATGACTCCATTGCCAAGGCGGGCTCCATGCTGGGTTCTGGTGCTGTCATCGTCATGGATGAAACACGCTGCATGGTCAAGTCACTGTTGCGTCTGTCTTATTTCTATTTTGAAGAATCCTGTGGTCAGTGCACACCTTGCCGTGAAGGTACCGGCTGGTTGTATCGCATGGTGCACAGGATAGAACATGGTCATGGCCGTCCGGATGATCTGGATATGCTGAACTCTATTGCTGACAATATCCAGGGCAAAACGATTTGCGCTCTGGGCGATGCAGCAGCGATGCCAGTACGCGCAATGATCAAGAATTTCCGCGAAGAATTTGAATATCACATCGAGCATAAGCATTGCTTGGTGCCCACTTACATGTAAGCCAGCTTCGGTTAGCACACTTAGAGTAGACCATGGTTGAAATCGAAATAGACGGCAAAAAAGTCGAAGTCCAAGAGGGCAGTATGGTGATGGACGCTGCCAATAAGCTTGGCACCTACATCCCGCACTTTTGCTATCACAAAAAATTATCTATTGCGGCTAACTGCCGCATGTGTCTGGTCGAGGTTGAAAAAGCACCGAAGCCTTTGCCTGCCTGCGCCACACCTGTGACAGCGGGCATGATCGTCCGTTCTTCCAGCGACAAGGCAGTAAAAGCACAAAAAGCAGTGATGGAATTCCTGCTCATTAATCACCCGCTGGATTGCCCTATCTGCGATCAGGGCGGTGAATGCCAATTGCAGGATTTGGCCGTTGGTTATGGTGGCACTGCATCCCGTTACGATGAAGAAAAACGCGTGGTATTCCACAAGGACGTAGGTCCTCTGGTGTCCATGGAAGAAATGAGCCGCTGCATACACTGTACGCGTTGTGTTCGTTTCGGTCAGGAAATCGCTGGCGTCATGGAACTGGGCATGCTCAACCGTGGCGAACATTCTGAAATCACTTCCTTCGTCGGTAAAACGGTTGATTCTGAATTGTCAGGCAATATGATCGATCTGTGCCCAGTTGGCGCACTGACATCCAAGCCTTTCCGTTACTCTGCCCGTACCTGGGAATTGTCACGCCGTAAATCGGTCAGCGCCCATGATGGCCTGGGTTCCAACCTGATCGTTCAGGTCAAGAACCATAAGGTCATGCGCGTCGTGCCTCTGGAAAACGAAGAAATCAATGAATGCTGGATTTCTGATAAAGACCGTTTCTCTTACGAAGCACTCAACAGCACAGAACGCCTGACCAAGCCCATGATCAAGCAGGGCGGACAATGGCAGGAAACTGACTGGCAGACAGCGCTCGAATATGTTGCGCATGGTCTGCGTAACGTCAAACATGAACATGGCGCTGATGCCATCGCTGCGGTTGCTGCACCTAGTTCTACACTGGAAGAGCTGACATTGCTGCAACGTGTTGTGCGTGGCCTGGGTTCGGACAACATTGACTTCCGCCTGCGTCAGTCTGACTTTGCTCTGGATTCTTCTGTCAAACCTTGGCTGGGTACCAGCATCGCCAGATTTGGTCAGTTGAAAAACGTTTTCGTGATCGGTTCTTTCCTGCGTAAGGATCATCCTTTGCTGGCGGCACGTCTGCGTCAATCAGTAAAAATGGGTGCCAAGCTCAGCATACTGCACGCGACCAATGATGAATTGCTTATCAAACTGGCAAATAATGCAGTAGTAGCTCCATCACTGTGGACAGCATTCCTGGCTGAAGTTGCAGTTGCTATCGCAGCTAAAAAAGAAATCGCCAAACCTGCTGGTTTTGAAGCTGTGCAAGCATCTGCCAAAGCAGAAGCGATTGCGGCAAATCTGCTGGCTGGTAATGCTGGCGTATTCCTGGGCAATACAGCGTCTTACCATCCACAGGCATCGCAATTGCATGCGCTGGCACAATGGATAGCTGAAAACGCAGGGACAGAATTTGGTTATCTGACAGAAGCAGCAAATACAGTTGGCGGTTACCTGGCAAATGCCATCCCTGCCAATAATGCCAAGCCAGTATTCACTGAAGCCAAAAAAGCTTATATCGTTTTGCACGCCGAGCCTTTGCTTGACAGCGCGCATCCTGTGCAAGCCAAGGCAGCTTTGGATAATGCTGAAATGGTCGTCGTTATGTCACCATTCAAGCACGGTGCTGAATATGCTGACGTCTTGCTGCCAGTTTCTCCATACACAGAAACTTCCGGTACTTTCGTGAACTGCGAAGGCCGTGCACAAAGTTTCCACGGTGTGGTCAAGCCCCTGGGCGATACACGTCCCGCATGGAAAGTCTTGCGTGTACTTGGCAATTTGCTGGGTCTGGAGAACTTTGATTTTGAAACAGCAGAAGCAGTGCGCGCAACAGTATTGACGCAAGCAGACCTGACTACGCAATTGACTAACCTGGCCAAGCTGGCTCCGGCAGTTCCTGCCAGCGCTGCAGCTGGTATGGAACGTATTGCTGATGTTGGTATTTACAGCACAGACGCTATCGTTCGTCGCGCAGAATCACTGCAACTGACAGCAGATGCGCGTGCACCACAAGCATGGATCAGCTCTGCTGACGCCAGCAAACTGGGTATTGCCGAAGGTGATATGGTGAGATTGAGCAAGACAGGTTCTACCCTGATCCCTGTTGGAATCGATAAATCCTTGCCTGATAATGTAGTCAGGATTGCTGCAGGCCATAGCCTGACAAGTAATCTGGATGGCATGTTCGGCGCGATCAAACTGGAGCGTGCATAATGAATTTGCTGCTCTCTATCCATGAACTGGGTCAGCACTACCTTGGTGCCTTGTGGCTGCCTTTGTGGACCTTGATCAAGATTGTCTGTATCACGTTGCCAGTCATGGGCTGTGTAGCCTATCTGACTTTGTGGGAACGCAAGATGATAGGCTGGATGCACATTCGTCTTGGCCCTAACCGCGTAGGTCCTGCTGGTTTACTGCAGCCTATCGCTGATGCGCTGAAACTGCTGCTCAAGGAAATCGTCATCCCGGCCAAGGCCAATAAAGTCTTGTTTGTGCTGGCACCTATCATGACTATCATGCCTGCACTGGCTGCCTGGTCGGTGATTCCTTTTGGTCCTGAAACTGTATTGGCTAATGTCAATGCCGGTTTGCTGTTGATCATGGCTATCACCTCGATGGAAGTCTACGGCATCATCATCGCTGGCTGGGCATCCAACTCCAAGTATGCTTTTCTTGGTGCCATGCGTGCATCTGCACAGATGGTGTCCTATGAAATCGCCATGGGCTTCGTACTGGTTATCGTCCTGATGGTATCTGGCAGCCTGAATATGACTGATATCGTCAATGCCCAGACCAAAGGTATTGCTGCCAGCTATGGTTTTAATCTGTTCTCCTGGAACTGGTTGCCGCTGTTGCCGATGTTCGTGGTGTATGTGATTTCCGGTATTGCTGAAACCAACCGTCACCCATTTGACGTGGTTGAGGGTGAATCAGAGATCGTTGCCGGTCACATGGTTGAATACTCCGGTATGTCTTTCGCCATGTTCTTCCTGGCTGAATATGCCAACATGATTTTGATCTCTGCCATGGCATCTCTGATGTTCCTCGGCGGCTGGTCTGCACCGTTCAGTTTTCTGGATTTCATTCCTGGCTGGATCTGGCTCGGTATCAAGACTTTTGTTGTGGTTTCCATGTTTATCTGGGCACGCGCATCTTTCCCACGCTATCGCTATGATCAGATCATGCGTCTGGGCTGGAAAGTATTTATCCCGCTGACTTTGGTGTATCTGGTTATCGTCGCAGCATGGATACAAACTCCATGGAATATTTGGAAGTAAGAGGCTAAAAAAATGGAAGCAATCAAGGATTTTTTTGGCAGCCTGATGCTGCGCGAACTGATCAAGGGCCTGGCTCTGACAGGCCGCTATATGTTCGCCCGCAAGATCACGGTGCAATTTCCTGAGGAAAAAACACCGCAGTCTCCACGTTTCCGTGGTCTGCACGCATTACGCCGTTACCCGAACGGAGAAGAGCGTTGCATCGCCTGTAAGTTGTGTGAAGCAGTCTGCCCGGCAATGGCCATCACGATCGAGTCTGATCAGCGTGCTGATGGCAGCCGTCGCACGACCCGTTATGACATCGACCTGACCAAGTGCATCTTCTGTGGTTTCTGCGAAGAGTCTTGCCCGGTTGATTCCATCGTGGAAACCCATGTACTGGAATATCACGGTGAAAAACGCGGCGATCTGTACTTCACCAAAGAGATGTTGCTGGCCGTAGGTGATCGTTACGAGACACAAATTGCAGCAGCGCGTGCCGCTGATGCTACATACCGCTAACTGGATCTGGTTCGATATGGAATTTACTACTGTTTTATTTTATGTTTTCTCGGCGATCATGATAATCGCCGCGATCCAGGTTATTTCTGCGCGTAATCCTGTGCACGCTGCCCTGTTTCTGGTCCTGACCTTTTTCAATGCCGCTGGTATCTGGTTGTTGCTGAAAGCTGAGTTCCTCGCCATCGTGCTGGTGCTGGTATATGTCGGTGCAGTCATGGTGCTCTTCCTGTTTGTGGTGATGATGCTCGACATTAATCTCGACAAGCTCAGGGAGGGTTTCTGGAGCCATTTCCCATTGGCAGCCGCAGTTGGTGGCGTGATTGTATTGGAGATGGCGGCTGTCTTGTGGCGTGGTTTCCTACGTCCGGACAATCATGTCCCAGCCGCTGCTGACAAGATCGGCGATACCAAGTATCTGGGTATAGAGATTTTCACGAATTATCAATTTGCTTTTGAAGTTGCTGCAGCTATTTTGCTGCTGGCTATCATCGCTGCGGTTGCCCTGACTTTGCGCCGTCGCAAAGACAGTAAATATTTTGATCCGGCTGCTGCCGTCAAAGTAAAAGCCAAGGACCGTATCCGTATCGTCAGCATGAAAGCTGAATCCGAACGCGCTGAGAATAATGCCACTGCTGCGGCAGCTAATGTGAATCCGGAGGCTTAAATGGCTTTGACTTTAAGTTTGACGCACTACCTGATTTTGGGCGCAATTCTGTTTGCGATTTCCATCGTCGGTATTTTCCTCAACCGTAAAAACATCATCGTCTTGCTGATGGCGATTGAATTGATGTTGCTGGCTGTGAATATCAATTTCATCGCATTCTCCCATTATCTGGGTGATGCAGCAGGGCAGGTATTTGTGTTCTTCATACTTACCGTTGCTGCCGCTGAGTCAGCAATGGGTCTGGCGATTCTGGTGGTCTTGTTCCGTAATCTGGACACCATCAATGTCGAAGATCTGGATGCATTAAAAGGTTAATCAGGTTAATGGTGCGGATTGTCGCCTGCTGCGGCAGTCCGGCAGTCCGGTATAGGCTGGCGATTTAGAAAAAGTAATAAAGCTAACAAAGGGTCATCATGGCGGGGCAACTTAACCCACAATTATTATTGGCAGTACCACTGGCGCCGCTGGTTGGGTCTGCTATTGCAGGTCTGCTAGGAACGAAGTTTTTCGGCAATGTGGTTGGCCGCAAGGTATCGCATACAGTCACCATACTTGGTGTATTGATTGCACTGATCATCTCCTGCATGACCTTGTCAGCCGTGATGGATGGCGCAACTTATAACGAAACCCTGTATCAATGGATGAAGGTCGGTAACATGAAGCTGGAAGTTGGCTTCATGGTCGATAGCCTGACAGCCATGATGATGTGCGTCGTGACCTTTGTGTCACTGATGGTACATATCTACACCATAGGCTACATGGCAGAAGACGAAGGCTATAACCGCTTCTTCTCGTATATCTCCCTGTTCACATTTGCCATGCTGATGCTGGTAATGAGTAACAACTTCCTGCAATTGTTCTTTGGCTGGGAAGCTGTGGGTCTGGTTTCTTATTTGCTGATTGGCTTCTGGTACACCAAACCAACAGCGATCTACGCCAACATGAAAGCCTTTCTGGTCAACCGTGTCGGTGACTTTGGTTTCATTCTGGGCATAGGCTTGCTGGTCGCTAATACCGGTTCCATGAACTATGTTGAAGTATTCGCCAAGAAAAATGAACTCGCAGCCATGTTGCTGCCACATACAGACTGGATGCTGATCACGGTTGCCTGTATCTGCCTGTTCATCGGCGCGATGGGTAAGTCTGCACAATTCCCTCTGCATGTCTGGTTGCCAGATTCCATGGAAGGCCCAACCCCGATTTCTGCACTGATCCACGCGGCAACCATGGTTACCGCCGGTATCTTCATGGTGTCACGCATGTCACCATTGTTTGAGTTGTCTGATACTGCCTTGTCCTTCATCCTGGTGATAGGTGCGATTACTGCGCTGTTCATGGGTTTCATGGGCATCATCCAAAACGATATCAAGCGCGTCGTGGCTTACTCCACATTGTCACAACTGGGTTATATGACAGTGGCACTCGGTGCTTCTGCTTACTCGGTTGCGGTATTCCATCTGATGACACATGCTTTCTTTAAGGCGCTGTTGTTCCTTGGTGCAGGTTCCGTGATTATCGGCATGCACCATGATCAGGATATCCGTAACATGGGCGGCCTGTGGAAGTATATGCGCATCACCTGGCTGACTTCCCTGGCAGGTTCACTGGCACTGATAGGCACGCCATTCCTGTCTGGCTTCTATTCCAAGGACAGCATTATTGAAGCAGTCATGGAAAGCCACTTGCCAGGCGCTGGTTTTGCCAAGTTTGCAGTGTTGGCAGGCGTATTCGTCACGGCTTTCTATTCTTTCCGTATGTATTTCCTAGTCTTCCATGGCAAGGAAAACTTTGGCAAGGCGCATGCGCATGATCATCACGATGATCATAAAAATGCACATAAGGACGACCACCATGCTGCTGATGATCATCATGACGACCACCACCATGGTCTGGCTCCAGGTCAAAAACCGCATGAGTCACCGATGGTTGTCTGGTTGCCTCTGGTCTTGCTGGCAATTCCTTCGCTGTTCATCGGTGCGATCGCGATTGAGCCTATGTTGTTTGGTGACTTCTTCAAAAATGTAATTTTTGTCAATGAAGCTCATCATGCAATGCATGCACTGAAAGAAGAATTCCATGGTGCTGGTGCAATGGGCCTGCATTCCTTTACAACACTGCCTTTCTGGCTGGCACTGGCTGGTGTAGTGACTGCTTATGTGTTCTATATGGTCAAGCCTGGTATTCCTGCTGCGATCAAGAAAACATTTAGCCCGCTGTACACTTTGCTGGACAACAAATACTACATGGATCGCTTTAATGAGATCGTATTTGCTGGCGGTGCGCGTGTACTTGGTGCAGGTTTGTGGAATATTGGTGACAAGGGCCTCATTGATGGTCTGGTTGTTAACGGCAGCGCGAAACTGGTTGGCTGGGTCTCCAAACTGATACGTCATTTGCAGAGTGGTTACATTTACCACTATGCATTTGTGATGATACTCGGCGTGATGGGTTTCCTGGCTTATACAGTGCTGTTTCCCTTTGCTAAATAAGTGACCACGGCTATAAAAAGATAATTATTATGCAGTCAACTTCTACTCTACTTAGCCTTTCGATCTGGTTACCGATTGTTTTCGGTATCTTCATACTGGCCTTTGGTCGTGACAACAACCCTACGCTGGTGCGTGGTGTTGCACTGATCGGTTCGATTTGCAGTTTCATTGTCACACTGCCTTTGATCAAACTTTTTGACAATACTGCACACGGCATGCAGTTTGTTGAAAAGCATAGCTGGATAGAACGCTTCAATGTGTTCTATGCACTGGGCATAGACGGCATCTCTTTGTGGCTGGTGCCTCTGACCGCATTCATCACTGTGATTGTCGTGATTGCCGCCTGGGAAGTCATAGAAAAGCAAGTCTCCCAATACATGGGGGCCTTCCTGATTTTGTCTGGTTTGATGATAGGTGTGTTTTGCGCGACTGACGGCATGTTATTCTATGTCTTCTTTGAAGCCACGCTGATCCCTATGTATATCATCGTTGGTGTATGGGGTGGCCCAAACCGCGTCTACGCAGCGTTCAAGTTTTTCCTGTACACCTTGATGGGTTCTCTGCTGACGCTGGTTGCCATTATTTACCTGTACCTGAAAGCTGGTCACTCTTTCGACATCCTGGTATGGCATAAACTGCCGTTGCCGCTGACGACACAGATCATGATTTTCTGTGCCTTCCTGATGGCGTTTGCAGTCAAGGTACCTATGTGGCCAGTGCATACCTGGTTGCCGGATGCCCACGTGGAAGCGCCTACTGGTGGTTCTGTCGTACTGGCAGCCATCATGCTGAAGCTGGGTGCCTATGGCTTCCTGCGTTTCTCTTTGCCTATCGCACCTGATGCCAGCCATTACATGGCAGGTTTCATGATCACACTGTCGCTGATCGCTGTTATCTATATTGGCCTGGTAGCACTGGTGCAAAAGGATATGAAAAAGCTGGTGGCATATTCTTCGATTGCGCATATGGGTTTCGTGACTCTGGGCTTCTTCATGTTTAATGACATGTCGGTGCAGGGCGCTATCGTGCAAATGATTTCTCACGGCTTTATCTCCGGCGCGATGTTCCTGTGTATCGGTGTCTTGTATGACCGCGTACACTCCCGCGAAATTGCTGACTACGGTGGTGTAGTTCATACCATGCCTAAATTTGCTGCCTTGTTCGTCTTGTTCTCCATGGCTAACTGCGGCTTGCCAGCAACGTCCGGTTTCGTTGGTGAGTTCATGGTGATCCTGGGTGCAGTGCAATTCAATTTCTGGATAGGCATGCTGGCAGCAACAGCCCTGATTTTTGGTGCAGCCTACTCATTGTGGATGGTCAAACGGGTGGTGTTTGGCAATATCACGAATGAACATGTAGCACACCTGAGCGATTTGAACAAACGTGAATTCTTCATGCTGGGTGTGTTGGCAATAGCGGTACTGGTGATGGGTTTGTATCCGGCACCATTTACAGATGCAATGCAGGTCTCAGTAGCTGATCTGTTGAGACATGTGGCAGTTCCCAAGCTGACACCCTGACCAGGAATTTGGATACGCGAGCCACGGCAGTCTGCATCAGATAGTCGTGGCAGCAGATCAATGCTAGTAAAAAATGAATAATATGAACCTGATACCACTTTACCCTGAAATCTTTTTGCTGCTGGCTATTTGCGGCATCTTGCTGATAGATATGTTTTTGCCTGACAGCAAACGCAATGTGACTTATGTGCTCAGCATACTGGCATTGACGATCTGTGGTGTCCTGACGGTGTTATTCGCTGATCCGGTGAAGTCTGAATACGTCAGTAATAATATGTTTGTTTCTGACCCCATGTCAGTATTGCTGAAATTGTTCTCTTATATTGCGGTAGGCATTACCCTGATCTACTCACGTCAGTATGTCAGCGACCGCGCCATGACGAACACGCATCTGGGTGGCGAATACTATGTGCTGGCGCTGTTCGCCTTGCTGGGCCAGATGGTGATGATTTCCGGTAATAATTTCCTGGTAATTTATCTTGGTCTGGAATTGATGTCCCTGGCGCTGTATGCCCTGGTTGCTCTGCGTCGTGACCATACTGTTTCTACTGAAGCAGCAATGAAGTATTTCATCCTGGGTGCGCTGGCTTCCGGTTTCATGTTGTATGGTATTTCCATGTTGTACGGCGCTACTGGTTCCCTGCAATTGAGTGAAGTCGTTAAAGTGACTGCCACTGCAACAGCCAACAAAACTATTCTGGTATTCGGTATTGTTTTCCTGGTAGCTGGTTTGGCCTTCAAGCTGGGTGTTGTACCTTTCCATATGTGGGTGCCTGACGTGTATCAGGGGGCACCAACTGCGGTGACTTTGCTGCTGGGTGGCGCACCTAAACTGGCGGCATTTGCAATCACCTTCCGTTTGCTGGTAGAGGGCCTGTTCCCGCTGGCGGTGGACTGGCAGCAAATGCTGGTTGTGCTGGCAGTCTTGTCTATGGCGATTGGTAACCTGACCGCGATTGCGCAAACCAATTTGAAGCGTATGCTGGCTTACTCCACCATTTCGCAAATGGGTTTCATGTTGCTGGGCCTGTTGTCCGGCGTGGCAAATGGCAATTCTGATCTGGCGGTCGATGCTTATAGTTCTTCCATGTTCTACAGCATCACCTATGTACTGACTACACTGGGTACTTTCGGCATCATCATGTTGCTGGCGCGTTCAGGCTTTGAGGCAGAAAATCTGGATGACCTGAAAGGCTTGAACAAGCGTAGCCCATGGTTTGCACTGGTCATGCTGTTGCTGATGTTCTCTCTGGCAGGTATCCCGCCTATGATGGGCTTCTATGCCAAGCTTTCAGTTTTGCAGGCAGTTTTGTCTACTGGCAAATTGTGGCTGGCTCTGGTTGCCGTCGCCTTCTCACTGATCGGTACTTTCTATTACCTGCGTATCGTCAAACTCATGTACTTTGACGAACCGCTCGATCATAGCCCTATCGTTGCCAGCACTGACATGCGCATGGTGTTGAGTGTGAACGGCTTGATCGTTGTGGTTCTGGGGATTGTGCCAGGCTCATTGATGACAGCATGCGTGCAAGCCATTTCCAACACGCTTAAATACTGATACGGTTACAGTGGGTAATTCAGCTTCTATCTGGTTGATCATTGTGTTGGCAGTTTTCGCTGCCAACCTGCCTTTTTTGAATGAGCGTTGCTTTGCGATCATCTCTTTGCATCACTTCTCATTCATTAAATCAATTTTCTCTGACGCCTCAAAGAACAGGGTAAAAACAGATTTTCCTGCTGTGGATATAAGCGCAAGTGGATTGGTTTTTTCTTCCAGTGATGGTTCGCTGGAAAAATCCCGTGATATTGAAGCCTCTGCGGATCGTGCTGGCGCACCGCTGAAATCCTTGTGGCTGCGCCTTTTCGAGCTCATCATCCTGTATTTCTGTGTCGGCGGGATTGCTGCTGTCCTGGAATCTGCAGCAGGCAATCGCTTTCCACAAGGCTGGGAGTTTTATGCCATCAATGCCTGTCTGTTCCTGGTATTGGCATTTCCCGGTTTTGTGTATCGCTACCTGAAGCGCAGTCATGGCTGAAAAAATCACCAGCAAGCTGGATCTGCGAGAAAACAAGATCAGCAGCGAGCTGGTGTATGAAGGCAGTTTTCTGAAGGTTGATAAGGATGTCGTGTCCTTGCCGGATGGGCAGACTGCCACACGTGAATACATACGTCATCCGGGAGCCGTCGTCATCATCCCCTTGTTTGATGATGGCCGCATTCTGCTGGAAAAACAGTTCCGTTATCCCTTGCACCAAGTCTTCATAGAATTCCCCGCTGGTAAAATAGATGTGGGTGAAGATCCCTTGCTGTGCGCCCAGCGCGAGCTGCGCGAGGAAACCGGCTATACAGCCAGTGACTGGTCTTTCATCTGCACCATACACAATGCCATCGCTTATTCAGACGAGCATCTGGACATCTACCTGGCCAAAGGCCTGACAGCAGGGCAGGCCGCCCTGGATGAAGAAGAATTCCTCGAAGTATTCACTGCCACGCTGCCAGAAATGCTGGACTGGATTAAATCCGGCCAGATCACTGACGTAAAAACCGTCATAGGCACATTCTGGCTGGAGAAAATCCTGGCTGGTAAGTGGTGATTAAAACTTGAAGTCGTAGAAATCTTGAAAACGAAAAAGCCGCTAATTAGCGGCTTTTTGCATTAGAAACTCATTCCCGACATTAATATGTCAAGAAGTTCTGAGTAAGCGTAGCGAGCAGGGCTAGTTTGAGTTAAGAAGCGCAGTCGTACATACGTACGACGAGCATCGCAGGCTCAAAATCGCACTGCGCAGTAGCTTAATCAGAACTTCGACTACATGTTTGGATAATTGGGTCCTCCACCACCTTCAGGCGTCACCCAGACAATATTCTGCGTCGGGTCCTTGATATCGCAAGTCTTGCAATGCACGCAGTTCTGCGCATTGATTTGCAGGCGGTCTGCACCTTCTTCTGTCTTCACGAACTCATACACGCCTGCCGGGCAATAACGTGCTTCTGGTCCTGCAAATTTTGCAAGGTTGACAGACACTGGCACATCGGCATTTTTTAAGGTCAGATGTATGGGCTGGTCTTCTGCATGGTTGGTATTCGAGATGAATACCGACGACAGGCGGTCAAATGTCAGCTTGCCATCCGGTTTTGGATAGACAATAGGCTTGCATTCAGAAGCAGGGCGCAGGCATTCATGGTCAGCCTTGCTGTGATGCAGAGTCCACGGTGCCTTGCCGCGCAAAACCACCTGATCCAGCCATACCAGTGGTGAACCATAAGTGCCGCGCTTGAGCAAGGGTTTGACGTTGCGGGCAGTATATAACTCTTCATGCAGCCAGGATTGTTCAAACGCTGTTGAATAAGCGCTCAGTTCATCATGCTGGCGGTTGGCTGATACTGCCTCAAAGGCCGCCGTTGCAGCCAGCATGCCGGTCTTGATTGCAGCGTGGCTACCCTTGATGCGGCTCATGTTGAGGAAGCCAGCATCACAGCCTATCAATGCGCCACCCGGGAACACCAGCTTGGGCAGGGATTGCAAGCCACCGGCAGTAATCGCACGCGCACCATAAGAAATACGTTTGCCGCCTTCAAAGAAAGTGCGGATGGAAGGGTGGGTCTTGAAGCGCTGGAATTCTTCGTAAGGAGACAGATAAGGGTTTTCATACGCCAGACCAACCACGTAGCCGACTGCCACCAGATTATCTTCCAGGTGATACAGGAAAGAGCCACTGTACTGATCCATCAATGGCCAGCCGGTGGTGTGCACGACCAGGCCGGGCTTATGTTGTTTTGGATCGATTTCCCACAATTCCTTGATGCCTATGCCATAGGACTGCGGATCTTTGCCCTTGCTCAAATCGTATTTGGCGATGACTTGTTTGCCCAGATGGCCGCGTGCGCCTTCTGCAAACAGGGTGTATTTCGCATGCAGTTCCATACCGAGCTGGAAGGAGGAGGACGGTTGGCCATGGCGATCTACGCCCATATTGCCAGTCGCCACGCCTTTGACTGAGCCATCATCGTTATACAAGACTTCGGCAGCGGCAAAGCCAGGGAATACTTCCACACCCAGTGCTTCAGCCTGCTGACCCAGCCAGCGCGTGACATTTGCCAGCGAAACGATGTAGTTGCCATGATTTTCGAAACAGGCTGGCAGCATCCAGTTAGGTGTGCGGATGGCACTTTTCTCTGTCAATACCAGGACGCGGTCTTCTGTCACTTCAGTGTTCAGGGGGGCGCCCATTTCCTTCCAGTTAGGAAAGAGTTCGGTCAGGGCTTTTGGGTCCATGACTGCGCCAGACAGGATATGCGCACCAGGTTCACCGCCTTTTTCCAGTACGCAAACAGACACCTCCGTGCCTTTTTCTGCTGCAAGTTGCTTCAGCTTGATGGCTGCTGACAGGCCAGCGGGTCCACCACCGACGACGACGACGTCATATTCCATTGCGTCGCGAGGACCGTACTGTTCAAGTATGCTTTGTGTCATGGCTATTTTCACTTTCTGAAGATTTTCGAACGAGCGTGCTTATTTGCTGTCAGCATGTTATCTGCTGTGTGTGTATTGCGCAAGCGAGGGTATGCTCGAATTTTTATTGTTGTGGGTGTATAAAATACTCAGAATTATCGCAGAGCCAACTTTGGTGTGCATCAAGATCATGTGAAATGACATGAAAATTTCTGCAAAAATCTTCAAGTAATTCAAATCCATACAACACAAGCATAATCAGTATGTCATCATAGCGGTAGAGAAAGTAGTACGCTTATTCAAATTATTAGTGGAGAATCAGATGGGCATAGAAGTCAATTTCGAAGGCAAGATTGCACTGGTTACTGGTGCTTCCAGTGGCCTTGGTGCGCGTTTCGCAAAAGTCCTGGCACAGGCGGGCGCGCAAGTTGTACTGGCTTCGCGCCGTATAGATAGGCTCAAAGAATTGCGTGCCGAGATTGAATCTGAAGGTGGTGCGGCCCACGTGGTGGCCCTGGACGTAACCGATTATGGCAGCATCAAGTCGGCGATTGCCCATGCTGAGACTGAGGCGGGTCCTATCGACATCCTGATTAATAATTCTGGTGTATCAACCACGCAACGCCTGGTCGATGTCACGCCGGACGATTATGCCTATGTCATGGACACTAACCAGCGTGGTGCTTTCTTTGTGGCGCAGGAAGCTGCCAAGCGCATGATTGCCCGTCACAAGGGCGACCCTAAAAAACAGCATCGCATCATCAATATCGCTTCAGTAGCTGGTTTGCGTATTTTGCCGCAGATAGGTATTTATTGCATGAGCAAGGCTGCGGTCGTGCATATGACCAAGTCCATGGCAGTGGAGTGGGGCAAGTATGGCATCAACGTCAATGCGATTTGCCCCGGCTATATTTCAACTGAAATCAATTCCGATTATTTTTCTACAGATGCAGGCCAAAAATTGGTCGATATGCTGCCAAGGAAACGCGTAGGCACGCCAGAAGACCTGGATGGCCTGCTGCTTTTGCTGGCAGCCGAAGAATCACGTTTCCTGAACGGCGCGATTGTGACTGCAGACGATGGCATGAGCGTGCAATGATAGAAAATAAGGTTACGGAAAAGAAGCTGGTCTATACCGTCACCATTCCTATCAGGTGGGGCGATATGGATGCCATGGGCCATGTCAACAATACCGTGTATTTTCGCTATATGGAGCAGGCGCGTATTGAGTGGCTCAGTATGATGGGTTGTCTGCCGGATGAAAAAGGTAATGGCCCTGTCATCGTCAATGCCTATTGCACTTTCAAGAAGCCTCTGAAGTATCCGGGGCAGGTGGAAGTGTGTACCTATATCGGCGCAGCGGGTCGCAGCAGTTTTGAAACCATACAGGAAATGCGTTCAGTCGGTGATGGCTATGCCCTGTATGCAGAAGGCGGGGCCAAAGTTGTCTGGGTGTCAGCCGAGACCGGCAAATCTGAAGTCTTGCCTGAAGCGATCAAGCAAAAACTCAGTGAAATCAAAGTTGCAAAACGTAGACCCAGGGCCGTAAAGGTTTAAGTTCAAAGCCTGGCAAGTCTGATATCGTTTGTTGCGCCGCTCAACGCATGATGCCCAGCAGCTTATGCACCAGTTCGCTGGAAGTCGCTGAATTAAACTTGCGCATGAGTTTGGCCCTGTGCATTTCCACGGTTCGTGGGCTGAGGTCAATCTGGCGGGCGATCAGCTTGCTGGTCTTGCCCTCCACCAGCAGAGCAGCAATTTCGCGCTCACGCGGCGTCAATTCGGCAGTGACAGGGCGTTTGGAGCTCAGGTCTTCAAAAGTCCAGATGCCGGCGGCATGCGGGTTGTCCTTGTTCAGGCCACGGCCAGAAACATGGCACCAGAACAGGTCCTGATTGGCGCGCTTCATGATGCGTTCATCAGAGTAATAGCCTTTGGCATTCATGATGGGAGTGATGCGTGCGCCGGTACGCTCAAATTCATCGGGGCTGGGGTAGAGCACCAAAAATGACTGGCCCAGCAATTCATCTTTTTGATAGCCAAACATTTTAGCCAGATCATCATTGCAGGCATGGATAATACGGTTTTGTGACACGCACATACCGACAGGCGCATGTTGAAATATGGATTCAAAATCGATGGGCTGTACGACATTCATTTCCAATGATCCGCTGACATTAATGTTGTTGATGCAGTAAAGGCGTATTTTTACGGTATTGCGCAGTATAACGCAGCATCATATCCTGTAAGACTAATGATTTGCTTGGCTGTTCACTGTATTTTGTTGGCAGCCATTTGACAAAAGAAATATCGATTTACAACCTGGAGAGGGGACATTATGGACAAAGTTTATCCTGACGCAGCCAGTGCTCTGGCTGGCATTATCAAGGATGGTCAGACCATCGCCGTGGGCGGTTTCGGTCTGTGTGGCATACCTGAGGCACTGATTGCTGCCTTGCGCGATTCTGGCGTCAAGGAGCTGACTGCCATTTCAAATAATGCCGGTGTTGACGGTTTTGGCCTGGGCCAGTTGCTGACGACCCGTCAGATCAAGAAAATGATTTCATCCTATGTAGGTGAAAACAAGGAATTCGAACGCCAATACCTGGCTGGTGAGCTGGAACTGGAATTCACGCCACAAGGCACCCTGGCAGAAAAATTGCGCGCTGGCGGTGCCGGTATCCCGGCTTTCTTCACCAAGACTGGTGTAGGCACCATCGTTGCTGATGGCAAGGAAATCCGCGAATTCGATGGCCAAAAATATGTGATGGAACGTTCGCTGGTATCCGACGTATCCCTGGTCAAGGCCTGGAAGGCTGACAAGGCCGGTAACCTGGTGTATCGCAAGACGGCGCGCAACTTCAATCCCAATGTGGCGATGGCAGGCAAGATCACGGTGGTCGAGGTTGAGGTACTGGTAGAAATTGGTGAGCTGGACCCGGATGAAGTTCATACACCAGGCATTTTTGTACAACGTATCGTTGTCAATGCTACACCAGAAAAACGTATAGAACAGCGTACCGTACGCCCATCGAATTAAGATAGCAGGAGACAAGACATGGCATGGAATCGTGATGAAATGGCTGCGCGTGCAGCACAAGAATTGCAAGACGGCTTTTACGTCAATCTGGGTATAGGTTTGCCCACCCTGGTAGCCAACCATGTGCCACAAGGCATGGAAGTCTGGTTGCAGTCAGAAAACGGCTTGCTGGGCATAGGCCCTTTCCCGACCGAAGAAGAAGTTGATCCCGACATGATCAATGCTGGCAAGCAAACGGTAACAACCTTGCCTGGTTCATCCATATTCAGCTCGGCTGACTCTTTCGCCATGATACGTGGTGGCAAAATCAACTTGGCTATCCTGGGTGCGATGCAGGTCAGTGAACATGGCGACCTGGCCAACTGGATGATTCCTGGCAAGATGGTCAAGGGCATGGGTGGCGCGATGGACCTGGTGGCTGGCGTAGGCCGCGTCGTGGTGCTGATGGAACATGTTGCCAAGGGTGATGCGCACAAGATACTGAAGGCTTGTAACCTGCCTTTGACAGGCGTAGGTGTGGTCAATCGCATCATTACTGATCTTGGTGTTATTGATGTCACGCCAGCAGGTCTCAAGCTGGTTGAATTGGCTACCGGTGTCAGCAAGGAAGAAATCATCGCCAAGACAGAGGCAACACTGGATGTCAGTGCTGTTGCCTGATAAGGATGATTCAAGCAATCTGTAAGCAAAAAAGCCGCTGAATAGCGGCTTTTTCGTTTGATATATGGTGTCTAGTGTTCAGTGTTTAGTGCCTGGCTCAAGGCCCCGGGAAGTAGAGAGATTTATTTTTTCTGCGGCATCATGGGCGGCTTTACATCGCCACAATCATTGCCCAGCCACCTGCCGGTAGTTTCCATATGCTGGCTAACAGGTTTGCTATGAGAAACGCCCTTGAAATCATAAACCGAAGTCATGCTATCCGGGCTGAAACTGCCTTTGACATTGCCTGTGCCTTTCATTTCGGGCATGTCGCAGACGATATCACCTGTATAGGTATTGCCTGAACGGGTGAAGTTCTTGCTTTGGCACTGTTGCTCACGTCCGCTGGAAGGTGGTTTGTCCTGTTCTACCATTTCTTTGGTGTAGCAGACCTTATGCGTCATCGCACCATTTTGCATGACGGGTATTTTGACGCCCATCTGCTTCATCTTTTCCAGTTGTTCTGGCGGAATTTGGGGCATGGCCTTCATGGCATCGGACTTCATCGTCATTTCCCACAGACCTGGTTTCATTCTGTCTGCGGCCAGACTGGTCGTAGCCGCCATCAACATGGCTGAAATGCCAGCAAGGCGTGCGAGAATATGCATGAGAGGCTCCCGTTTCGACAATGTAATGGCACTATACATTCGAAAAAAGAGCGACGAAAGCAAAAAGATTGCAAATGTCGCTTCTTTGTCCAGCCAAGTGGCAAACCAGCTGTCGGCTCATGAATAGATAGCTGGCTGTTTGATGATCAGGTGTATTGGACGAATTACTGGGCAACCCAGCCGCCATCCATATTCCAGGCGACGCCACGTATCTGGTTACCAGCTTCACTGCAAAAGAACACGGCAAGTGCACCTAATTGCTCTGGTGTCACAAATTCACCGGATGGCTGTTTTTCTGCCAGCAGGCGTTTTTTTGCTGTGTCATTGTCTACGCCTTCTTTTGCAGCGCGATCATCCACCTGTTTTTGTACCAGTGGCGTCAACACCCAGCCCGGGCAAATGGCATTGCAGGTAATACCTGTATCAGCCGTTTCCAGTGCCGTGGTCTTGGTAAAGCCAACCAGGCCGTGTTTGGCTGCCACATAGGCAGATTTTTGGGCGGAGGCAACCAGTCCATGTACAGAGGCCAGGTTGATGATGCGGCCCCAGTTTTTTTGCTTCATGGAAGGCAAGGCCAGGCGGGTGGTGTGGAAGCTGGAGGTCAGGTTGATGGCAATGATGGCATCCCATTTTTCTACTGGGAAGTCTTCAATATTGGCCACATGCTGTATGCCAGCATTATTAACCAGGATATCAACGCCACCGAAAGTAGTGCTGGCGAAGTTCATCATTGCTTCAATCTCGGCTGCCTTGCTCATGTCAGCATTGTGATAGGCTGTTTTGACATCAAATTCATTTTCCACTGCAGTTTGCAGGGCTTGTATCTCTTGCCTGTCGCCAAAACCATTGAAGACGATATTGGCGCCTTCTGCAGCCAGGGAGCGGGCTATGCCCAATCCTATGCCAGATGTAGAACCTGTAACCAGTGCGGTTTTGCCTTTGAGGGAAGTTGCTGACATATAGACTCCTGAGTTGTGATTTTGTGCAAGGGATGCAAAAAAACTGCTGATCGTATAATTCGGTATATTGTGTTAATGCCAGTGGCTGCAAGACCGAATTTGTTAAAAAAACATGCAATCCAACAGTTAACAATGATTTTAAGCGTAACGAACGGTAAAATGTCGGTCATAAGCGCTAGTAAAAATACTGTTCACGAGGATAATCCATGCAGGCCAGACGCAAATCAGTGCAATGTATCTCGCCTACCGGCTTGCACACCATGTCTTATAAAGAGTGGGGCGACCCGCTTAATCCCAAGGTTTTAGTCTGCGTTCACGGTGTGACGCGCGTGGCCGAGGATTTTGATTCCCTGGCTCAGGCCCTGTGCCAGGAATACCGCGTAGTGTGCCCTGATGTAGTTGGACGTGGTTATTCAGGCCGTTTGCGCAATCCCATGCATTACCAGATACCGCAATATGTCAGTGACATGGTCAACCTGCTGGCGCGACTGGATGCTGAAACCGTGCACTGGTTTGGTACATCCATGGGTGGCCTGATAGGCATGAGTCTTGCGAGCTTACCTGACAACCCCATCAAAAAAATGATCATTAATGATGTGGGGCCAGTGCTCAATCCTGATGCTTTAGCCAGGATAGGTGATTACATAGGTCAGGATGTGCGCTTTGACAGCTTTGAAGAAGCGCAAGCCTACATCAAGGCGATCTCAATTTCCTTTGGCCCGCATAGTGATGCTCAGTGGGAAAAACTGGCGCGCGATGTCTTGCGTCAAAATGAGCAAGGGCAATGGGTGAGACACTATGACCTGGGTCTCGCGCAGCCTATCAAGGCCAGTACACCAGAACTGGCAGCAATTGCCCAGACCATGCTGTGGGCGGCGTATGATGCAATACAGTGCCCGACCTTGCTGGTACGTGGGGCAGAGTCAGATTTGCTGACTGCTGAATCGGCGCAAGAGATGACGCAGCGTGGCCCGCGTGCGCGGTTGGTGGAATTTGCTGGTGTGGGACATGCCCCAACTTTCCTCCAGCCTGAGCAGATCGCAGTGGCTGTTGATTTTTTATTGAACCAAAATTAAGAAAAACATGAGTATCCAAAGATTTCACGTAGGCCCGCGTTTGTCAGAAACTGCGATTTTTAATAAGGTCGTTTATCTTGCCGGACAAATTCCAGATGACGCCACGCAGGATATAACAGGACAAACAGCGCAAGTGCTGGCCCATATCGA
The DNA here is from genome assembly GCF_003201815.1 of Undibacterium pigrum. GTDB lineage: Bacteria > Pseudomonadota > Gammaproteobacteria > Burkholderiales > Burkholderiaceae_D > Undibacterium > Undibacterium pigrum. The sequence continues at coordinate 1,319,574 of NZ_QJKB01000001.1, read as the reverse complement.
CCGCTTGCTGGCAGAAGCGGGTAGCGACAAGTCACGCATACTCAGTTGCCAGATATTCTTGTCTGATATCAGTCTGATAGGCAGCATGAACCAGGTATGGGATGCCTGGGTTGCCCAGGGTAATTCACCACCACGTGCCACGGTAGAAGCCAGGCTGGCCAATCCTGACTGGCTTATAGAGGTCGTTGTCACTGCAGCACAGATATAAATCATATGGTATCAATCTCGACTACAGCAACAGAAGCCGCTTTGCTGGAAGGCTTGTCCGAGGCCGACGCTGAGCGCGTCATGGCTGCCCTGGAATACGTGACACCGCTGTATGCCAGTAAATGCGTGATCACAGAGCAAAACGCCCTGCAGTTTGTTAATGGTGTAGTGGCGACGCTGGCCATGTTGCGTACCGATGTTGATACCCGTATCGCTGCCATCCTGTTTGAATTGCCAGAACTGAACCCGATTGCAGCAGAGCAGATAGAAATCCGCTTCGGCAAGGAAATCGCCGATCTCGTCACTGGCATACGCCGTCTGATGAAGTTGAGGGAAGCCGCTTTGACGCAGCATGACGTAGGCCGCGGCAAAGACGCCGCTGAAAAAGCCGCCAGTCAGATGGAAACCCTGCGCAAGATGGTGCTTGCCATGGCCACCGACATGCGCGTGGTGCTGGTGCGTCTGGCATCCCGGGTAACTACCTTGCGTTATTTTGCTGAATGCAAGCGCGAAGATGGCGCGGCTCAGCAATATGCCAGTGAAACCATGGACTTGTACGCGCCGCTGGCAAACCGTCTCGGCGTATGGCAACTCAAATGGGAACTGGAAGATCTGTCTTTCCGCTTCCTGGAGCCTGTGCAGTACAAGCGCATTGCCAAGATGCTGGAAGAAAAGCGTCTGGAGCGTGAAAGCTTTGTTGTCAATGCGATAGAAAGACTGAACAAGGAATTGCAGATAGCTGGCGTCAAGGCAGAAGTGTCGGGCCGCCCCAAACATATCTACAGTATCTGGAAAAAAATGAAGGGCAAGTCAGTCAACTTTGACGAGTTGTATGACGTGCGCGCCTTCCGTGTCATCGTTGATGACATCAAGGATTGCTATACTGTCCTGGGCCTGGTCCACAATGCCTGGACACCGATACCCAAAGAGTTTGACGACTATATTTCACGCCCGAAACCGAATGGCTACAAGTCATTGCATACGGTCGTGGTGGTGGAAGATGGCAGGCCGCTGGAAGTGCAGATACGTACGCGTGAAATGCATCAGTTCGCAGAATATGGTGTGGCGGCGCACTGGCGCTATAAAGAGTCGGGCGGTTCGAATTTTTCAGCTCAGGAATACGATGAGAAAATCGCTTGGCTTAGACAATTGCTGGCCTGGAAAACTGATGTCACCGATGTCGTCGTCGAGCAAGAAGAGCTGCAGCGCGAATGGGTAGAAAAACTCAAGGCCGCCAGCCTGGACGACAGAATCTATGTGCTGACTCCGCAGGCACGCGTCATAGAGTTGCCCTGTAATTCCACACCTGTCGATTTTGCCTATCACCTGCATACCGATGTTGGTCATCGCTGCCGTGGGGCGCGAGTTGATAATGTCATGGTGCCGTTGAATACGCCCTTGCAAAATGGCCAGACAGTAGAGATCATTACACTTAAGGTTGGTTCTTCCCAGGCAGGCCCATCACGTGACTGGCTCTCGCCAGATTATTCTGCCAGCACCCGTACCCGTACCAAGATACGTGCCTGGTTCAATGCCATTGATCAGGAAGAAACACTGTCGAATGGCCGTGCTCTGGTTGAAAAGACTCTGCAGCGCGAAGGCAAGACTGCAGTCAATCTTGAAGAGCTGGCGCGCAAGCTTGGTTTTGCTGATGTCAATGATCTTTTCCTCTCCGTTGGTAAAGATGAATTCAGCCTAAGACAAATTGAAACAGTCTTGCGGGAAAATGTACCTGAAGTTGAGCCGGATGAACTCAGCTTTACCAATAAAAGCCGTGCATCCAGCGTCACGCAAGGGGCCAAATCTGGTGTGCTGGTGGTGGGTACTGAAGGTTTGATGACCCAACTGGCGCGCTGTTGTAAACCAGCACCGCCAGATGATATCGTCGGTTTTGTTACGCGCGGCAAAGGTGTTTCCATACATCGCCTAAGCTGCAAGAATTTTGCCGAGATGCGCAATAAGGCACCTGAGCGCGTTATACAAACCACCTGGGGCGATCACGGCAGGGACACTGTTTATCCAGTTGATATCTTCGTGCTGGCGCAAGACCGCCAGGGCTTGTTGCGTGATATTTCCGAAGTGTTCTCCCGTGAAAAAATCAATGTGATAGGCGTCAATACCCAAAGTGCAAAAGCGCAGGCGCGTATGTCATTTACTGTGGAAATAGGCGGCACGACGCAATTGCAAAAGGCACTGCATGTCTTACATGAAGTCAGTGGTGTGCTGGAAGTGCGCAGGAATTGAATTGGAGTTGAATCAGAATTAAATTGCTTCACGGGATGATTTTCATCCCGTGTTTGCATTCCTAGTCTTGATATTCTTCGCTGTCGGCGACTTCCGCCTGCAAGGTAATGTGATCGATGCCGTGCTTGCTGAGTAGCATGGCCTTGACGCTTTGCAGTATGCGTGGCCAGGCGCTGAGGTCTTCGATTTCCAGGTGGCCAATCAGGGCAGGGTAGCCAGGTGACATTTCCCATACATGCAAATCGTGGACGGACAGTACGCCGCTTATATCTTCCAGATCGGTACCGATCTGCATATAGTCTATATGGTGCGGCACACCTTCCATCAGGAAGTGGTAAGACTCCTTTAACACCGAGAAGGTGGATTTCAAAATCAGCAGGGAAACAAAAATCGAGAGCAAAGGATCGATTTGCATCCAGCCAGTTTTATAAATCACTGCGCCAGAAATGATCGCGGCTATAGAGCCCAGTAAATCCCCCATGACGTGAACCAGGGCAGCCTTGGTATTCACGCTTTCCTTGTCATGTGACAGCACCCAGGCGACGACGATATTGATCGCCAGACCTATGCCTGCAACCAGCATGACTGTGCCTCCTTGCACGGTTTCTGGCGCAGAAAATCTTTTTATCGCTTCTATGCATATCCAGGCAACGATGCATAGCATGGCCAGACCATTCACAAAGGCGGCGAGTGCTTCTGCGCGGCCAAAGCCAAAAGAGTTTTTTGCCGTAGGTGGGCGCTTGGCGATGATTTGTGCCAGCAGGGCCAGTCCCAGGGCGGCGGCATCCGTCACCATATGGCCAGCATCAGAGATCAGGGCGAGGGAATTGGAGATAAAACCAAACGTTACTTCGACACCGGCAAAACTCAGAGTCAGGCCCAGGGCCCAGGCAAGGATTTTCTGGCTGCGGTTTTCAAAATAATGCCTGTGCTCGGCATCGCCGCGCCGGTGATCGTGCAGATGATCGCTGTTCTGATGGTGGATATGCTCAGTCATGTGGAATAGGCTGCGTGTTAAACATGGCAGTAGTGTAGCCGAATGTGCTGCCCCTATATATAGAAGGATATGTGTGGCAGTTCCTTGCTATGGGAGCGCAGTGGTTGGGTGGATAAAGCTGCGGGCATTTATAGGAGTGGGAAATATTTTGCCGTGGGGGCTAGCAATTTTCGTTAAGGCTCTGCTATACTCTTGTTTCTTAGGCGCGTAGCTCAGCTGGTTAGAGCACTACCTTGACATGGTAGGGGTCGTTGGTTCGAGTCCAATCGTGCCTACCAAAGATTTTAAAATTATTAAAACATTATAGTTAAGAGCGAGAAAGGCATCCCTGGTTATGACACCGCGAACTACCACTAAACTGGTTTGGGAGCGACTCTAGTCGAGGATACTTTTCGTTTGAAACAAACTGAAAAAGCACGGCTAGCCGTGCTTTTTTTTCGTCTGCGTTTTTTAGACTCATCCTTTATCTCAATAATCTCAATTATTTTTGTATTTTTTCCGCTTTGGAGAGTGACATGGTTTCAGTAAAACTTCCTGATGGTTCGCAACGACAATTCGATGCGCCGGTAACGGTGGCGCAAGTTGCTGCCAGCATCGGTGCTGGCCTGGCAAAAGCTGCTCTGGCTGGCCGCGTCAATGGCAAGCTGGTTGATACCTCGCATCTGATTGATGCTGATGCAGATCTGGCCATCGTCACGGACAAGGATGCTGACGGCCTGGAAGTGATACGTCACTCAACTGCTCACTTGCTGGCCTATGCCGTCAAGGAATTGTATCCGGATGCCCAGGTCACTATCGGCCCGGTCATCGAAAATGGCTTTTACTATGACTTTTCCTATAAGCGCCCATTCACACCAGATGATCTGGTGGCGATAGAAAAGAAAATGGCTGAGCTGGCGAAAAAAGACGAGCCAGTTACCCGCAAGGTCTTGCCGCGCGATGAGGCTGTTGCCTACTTCAAATCCATAGGCGAAGCCTATAAGGCCGAGATCATAGAATCAATTCCTGCTGATCAGGATGTGTCGCTGTATACAGAAGGCAATTTCACTGACTTGTGCCGTGGTCCGCACGTACCATCGACTGGCAAGTTGAAAGTATTCAAGCTCATGAAGCTGGCGGGTGCCTACTGGCGTGGTGACTCCAAAAACGAGATGCTGCAACGTGTCTACGGTACTGCTTTTGCCAAGAAGGAAGATCAGGAAGCTTATCTGCACATGCTGGAAGAGGCAGAGAAGCGCGATCACCGCAAGCTCGGCAAGGCGCTGGACTTGTTCCACTTCCAGGACGAAGCACCTGGACTGGTGTTCTGGCATGCCAAGGGCTGGACTATCTGGCAGCAAGTTGAGCAATACATGCGCAAAGTCTATCAGGACTGCGGTTATCAAGAGGTTAAAGGCCCGCAAATTCTGGATAAAAGTCTGTGGGGTAAGACAGGTCACTGGGAGAACTATAAAGACAATATGTTTGTCACTGAATCCGAGAGTCGTGAATATGCCCTGAAGCCGATGAATTGCCCTGGTCATGTGCAGATTTTTAATTCTGGCATGAAGAGCTATCGTGATCTGCCATTGCGCTTTGGTGAGTTTGGTCAATGTCACCGCAATGAACCGTCTGGTGCCTTGCACGGCATCATGCGTGTGCGTGGCTTTACTCAGGATGATGGTCATATTTTCTGTACTGAAGAGCAAATTCAGGATGAGGTCATGGCTTTCCATCCTCAGGCGATGAAGGTGTATGAGGACTTTGGCTTTGAAAGAATCTTCATCAAGCTGGCCTTGCGCCCTGAAAATCGCATCGGCAGTGATGAAATCTGGGATAAGGCAGAAGCTACCCTGCGTACTGCGCTGAGTTCCTGCGGCGTTGAATGGGAAGAATTGCCGGGCGAGGGCGCTTTTTATGGTCCTAAAATCGAATATCACCTGAAAGACAGCCTGGGCCGTCCATGGCAGGTTGGTACCATGCAGGTTGACTTCTTCATGCCAGGTCGCCTGGGTGCGGAATATGTCGCAGATGACAATAGTCGCAAAGTGCCTATCATGCTGCACCGTGCGATTGTGGGCTCGATGGAACGTTTCATAGGTATCTTGATAGAAAATCATGCTGCTGCCTTACCTCTGTGGCTGGCGCCAGTGCAGGTTTCTGTCTTGAATATCTCGGAATCGCAGGCGGAGTATTCACAATCTGTTGCAGAAATCCTGAAGAAACAAGGGTTTAGAGTAAAAACTGATTTGCGTAATGAGAAGATTACCTTTAAAATACGCGAGCATTCCCTTCAAAAACTGCCATATATCCTCGTGATAGGCGACAAAGAGAGGGATGCCAATACAGTGGCTGTGCGTACGCGTGGCAATCTGGATCTGGGGGTAATGCCTCTAGACGCCTTTATAGCTCGTTTAAAAAACGAAGTTGAAACCAAGGTTTAACAGATTAGCAGCGACCCTGTTTTAAACAGGGCTGCATAGCCTTTTATTATTATTTTCGAAGGAAACTGCAATAGCTACTGACAAGTCACATCGCATCAACGGTGAAATTACAGCGCCAGAAGTGCGCTTATCCGGCGTTGAGAACGAGCCTCTGGGCATCGTAAAACTGGGTGAAGCCTTCCGCTTGGCGGAAGAGGCCAATGTTGATTTGGTGGAAATAGCGCCGACGGCGCAGCCGCCAGTTTGCCGTTTGATGGATTACGGCAAGTTCAAATACCAGGAGCAAAAGAAAGCTCACGAAGCCAAGCTGAAGCAAAAAGTCATTCTGGTCAAGGAAGTCAAATTCCGTCCGGGTACAGATGATGGTGATTACAATATCAAATTGCGTAATCTGACCAAGTTCCTGGATGATGGCGACAAGACCAAGATCACACTGCGTTTCCGTGGTCGTGAAATGGCGCATCAGGAAATCGGCATGCGTATGTTGGAACGTTTGAAGGCTGATCTGGAGCCGTATGGCCAGGTCGAGCAGTTTCCAAAGATGGAAGGTCGTCAGATGATCATGATTCTGGCACCTAAGAAAAAGAAATAATGAGAAGTAACAGAAAATAAGTTTTGCTTATTTTCTGTTTGTTTCCTGAGCAGGTTTGTGAGGCACGCATTGCGCGCATTACGAAAGACTCATCCTCAGGATGAGTCACAATAAGTGAGAAGTAGGCATCCAAGAGTAGCGATTGTTGCTGCCACCTACCATCATATAAAAGTGGAGCTGTCTTAAAAGACAGATAGTACTATGCCAAAAATGAAGACGAAAAGCAGCGCCAAGAAGCGCTTCCGCGTCCGTCCAGGTGGTACCGTTAAACGCGGTCAAGCTTTCAAACGTCACATTCTGACCAAGAAAACTACCAAGAACAAACGTCAATTGCGCGGTTCTGTAGGTGTTCATGACACCAACATGGTATCCGTAATGCGCATGATGCCAACAGCTTAACCTCATACTCATTATTTAAGGAGTTATTATGCCTAGAGTAAAACGTGGGGTTACAGCTCGTGCCCGTCATAAGAAAGTTCTCAACCTTGCTAAAGGTTACCGTGGTCGTCGTAGTAAGGTATTCCGTATTGCCAAGCAAGCAGTTATGCGCGCTGGTCAATATGCATACCGCGATCGCCGCAACAAGAAACGTGTATTCCGCGCTTTGTGGATCACACGTATCAATGCAGCGGCTCGCCAGCATGGCCTGACTTACAGCGTGTTTATGAACGGCCTGAAAAAAGCCGCAATTGAACTCGACCGTAAAGTACTGGCTGACATGGCTGTGACTGACAAACCAGCATTCGCTGCGATTGTTAATCAAGTCAAAGCTAACCTGGCTGCCTAATCACATTAGTGATCGCAATCAGTGAGTCGTAGTGACTGGTGAAAGCCAGTTGCAAATATCAAGCGGGGCAGAGGTTGAATCCTATGCCCCGTTTTGTTTTCAGATCATTATTTCAGCTTCACAGTAAGCGGGAACAAGGCATGAACCCTTTAGATCAAATCGTCAGCCAGGCACGTGCTGATTTTCTGGCAGCAAATGATGCTGCAGCATTAGAGAACGCGAAAGCGCTTTACCTTGGTAAGAGTGGTCAGATTACAGAGCAGATGAAAAGTCTGGGTAAATTGCCACCAGAGGAAAAAAAAGTACAGGGCGCAGTGATCAATGCCGCCAAAGTACAGATAGAAGAAGCCCTGACTGAAAGACGTGATGCCCTGGCGAATGCACAAATGCAGGCACGCCTGAATGCAGAAGCGATCGATGTCAGCTTGCCTGGGCGTGGCCGTGGCGTTGGTGGTATCCACCCTGTCATGCGTACCTGGCAGCGTGTTGAAGAAATCTTCCGTTCCATCGGTTTTGACGTGGCAGACGGCCCCGAAATCGAAACGGACTGGACCAATTTTACCGCGCTCAATAGCCCGGAAAATCATCCTGCACGCTCCATGCAGGACACCTTTTATGTCGATGGCAAAGATAGTCAGGGCAAACAATTATTGCTGCGTACTCATACCAGCCCCATGCAGGTGCGTTATGCACGCATGAACAAACCACCGATCAAGGTCATTGCGCCTGGTCGTACTTATCGTGTCGATAGCGATGCCACGCACTCCCCGATGTTCCATCAGGTTGAAGGCTTGTGGATTGCTGAAGACATCAGTTTTGCTGACCTCAAAGGCGTGTACCTGAACTTCGTCAAAGCCTTCTTTGAGACTGACGATTTGCAAGTGCGTTTCCGCCCATCGTATTTCCCATTCACTGAACCATCTGCCGAGATCGATATCGCCTTTGGTAGCGGTCCTTTGAAAGGCCGCTGGCTGGAAGTGTCCGGCTCTGGTCAGGTACATCCTAGCGTAGTGCGTAACATGGGCTTGGATCCGGAGAAATACATAGGCTTCGCCTTTGGTTCTGGTCTCGAACGCCTGACCATGCTGCGTTATGGCGTCAATGATTTGCGCCTGTTCTACGAAGGCGACTTGCGCTTCCTGAAGCAATTCAACTAAAAGAATTACACAGCGCATTCCTGAATTTTTGAGTGGCGCATCGCGCCCTGTATCCAACATTAGACGGCTGAATTATGCAATTTTCTGAAAACTGGCTACGTACCATGGTCGATCCGAAGATGACTTCGGATGAGTTGTCCCATATGCTCACCATGTCGGGATTGGAAGTCGAAGAGGTGGAGCCGGTTGCTCCCCCATTTAATAATGTCGTCGTCGCGGAAATCCGCGAAATCGCCAAGCATCCAGATGCTGACAAGCTCAATGTCTGCCAGGTTGATGTGGGCACAGGCAGTTTGCTCAACATCGTCTGCGGCGCGCCGAATGTACGCGTAGGCATGAAAGTGCCTTGCGCCATGGTAGGTGCCATCCTGCCTCCTGGTGCAGACGGCAAACCATTTGAAATCAAGATAGGCAAGCTGCGCGGCGTAGAGTCTTACGGCATGCTGTGCTCTGCCCGTGAATTGAAATTGTCGGAAGACCACGGTGGCCTGATGGACTTGCCATCTGATGCACCTGTCGGTCAAAACTTCCGTGATTACTATCAGCTCAATGACCTGAAATTCACCATCAAGCTGACACCGAACAAGGCAGATTGCCTGTCGCTGCTCGGCGTGGCGCGTGAAGTATCTGCCCTGACCGGCACAGCCATGCAATTGCCAGAGGCAGTCGTGCTGCCAGTGACTTTGCAAGAAGTTTTGCCTGTTAAAGTCAGTGCGCCTGATCTGTGTGGCCGTTTTGCCGGTCGTGTGATCCGTGGCGTCAACGCACGTGCCGCGACACCAGAATGGATGAAGCAAAGGCTGGAGCGCAGTGGTCAGCGCCCTATCTCTGCACTGGTGGATATTTCCAACTATGTCATGCTGGAACTGGGTCGTCCTTCTCATGTGTTTGATCTGGACAAAATCCACGGTGGACTGGAAGTGCGCTGGGGTAAGGCGGGTGAATCGCTGAAGCTCTTGAATGGCAATACGGTTGAAGTGGATGACTGGGTTGGCGTTATTTCTGACGATAAAGAGATTGAATCCCTGGCCGGTATCATGGGCGGTGATTCCACATCTGTAACACTGGATACGCAAAACATTTATCTGGAAGCCGCCTTCTGGTGGCCGCAGGCGATACAGGGCCGTGCCCGTCGTTTCAACTTCTCTACCGATGCAGCGCACCGCTTTGAGCGCGGCGTCGATTTTGCCTCTATCGTTGAGCACATAGAGCGCATCAGCGCCCTGATCGTTGAGATTTGTGGTGGTGCTGAGCAAGTCAAGCTGGGCCCGGTAGATGACCAGATCGTCAACCTGCCACAACGTCCGCCAGTCAAGCTGCGTACTGCACGTGCTGTGAAAGTCATTGGTGTGGCGCTGGATGATGCCAGGATTGCTGATATTTTCACGCGTCTGGGTTTGCAGTTCACCCAGCAGCCGGGTGAATTCCTGGTGACGCCGCCATCTTATCGCTTCGACATAGAAATCGAAGAAGATCTGATCGAAGAAGTGGCACGTGTCTATGGATTTGAAAATATTCCTGCATTACCGCCGGTAGCTGCCAATGCCATGTTGATCGCACCAGAAAACCAGCGTTCGCTGTTTGCTGTGCGTCGCCTCGTGGCTGATCAGGACTATCAGGAAGTCGTGAATTACAGCTTCGTCGAAGAAGCCTGGGAAAAAGATTTTGCTGGCAATGATGCGCCAGTCAAACTGCTCAATCCTATTGCCAGCCAGATGAGTGTCATGCGCACCAATCTGATAGGTAGCCTGATCGCCAATACCCGCTATAACCTGAATCGCAAGCTTAACCGCGTACGCATTTTTGAAATTGGCGCAGTGTATCTGCAAGATGCCAGTGTGCAGGATGGTCCGCTGGAAGTGGCTGGCTATCACCAGCCTAAACGCCTGGCGGCACTCGCTTATGGCCCGGTAGCAGAAGAGCAGTGGGGCCAGGATACCCGCAATGTCGATTTCTTTGATATCAAGGCTGACCTCGAGGCTCTGTTCGCACCAGGTTCCCTGCGTTTTGTTAAAAATGAACATGTCGCCCTGCATCCTGGTCGCAGCGCCAATATAGAGTTTGATGGTAAAGTCATCGGCTTTATTGGTGAATTGCATCCGCGTTTGCAGCAAAAATATGACCTGCCTTTGGCACCAGTGGTATTTGAGGTTGATGTGACGGCCTTGCAACAAGTGCAAGTGCCCTCATATCAGGAAATATCCAAGTTTCAGGCTGTGACTCGCGATCTGGCACTAGTTGTCAAACAGACAGTTGTAGTGCAAAATCTGTTGGATGTTTTCAAGAGCGAAACGCAGCAGAATGAAGCATGCAAGATCGTGCAAGGCTTTGTTTTATTTGATGAATATCGTGGAAAAGGTCTGGAAGCAGATGAGAAAAGTCTTGCTTTCCGCTTTAGCTTGCAAGATACTCAAAGTACCCTGCAAGACGATAAAGTGGAGGCCGCGATGCAAGCCTTGGTACAAGCCGCAAGTCAGCAATTTGCTGCCAAACTGCGTTGATCTTGTCTGTATTTGTTAGTATTAATTGAGAAGAGTTTCGAAATGAATGATGTGATTTCCGCCGAGTTCCAGTCGGTGCTGGATGCTGATTTGAATCGCGCAATGCAGGAAGCCCGGGCGCGGTCACAGGCGGAAAAGGAATTGCCTACCTTGACCAAGGCAGAATTGGCCGAGCTCTTGTTTGAACATGTAGGTTTGAACAAGCGCGAAGCCAAAGACATGGTAGAAACTTTTTTTGATGAAATCCGTGACGCACTGGAAAGAGGCGAGGCTGTCAAGTTGTCCGGCTTTGGCAATTTCCAGCTGCGTGACAAGCCGCAACGTCCTGGTCGCAATCCTAAAACCGGTGAAGAAATTCCTATTACTGCACGTCGTGTCGTCACTTTCCATGCCAGCCAGAAACTCAAAGGCATGGTCGACGACGTCGGTAATCAACCTCTTGCCCATGCTGCCTGATATTTTCCATGACTGAAATCAAGATTGAGTCTTTTGTGCTGCCGCCTATTCCGGCCAAGCGGTATTTTACGATAGGCGAAGTTGGTGAATTGTGTGGCGTCAAACCGCATGTTCTGCGTTATTGGGAACAGGAATTTACGCAACTCAAGCCTGTCAAACGTCGCGGCAACCGTCGTTATTATCAACATCATGAAGTGTTGCTGATACGCCGTATACGCGAATTATTATATGAGCAGGGCTTTACCATCAATGGAGCGAGAAACAAGCTCAACGTCAACGGTGGACATGCCGAAACAGCGGTACAAGAACCTATAGACGAGCCTGTAAATCTGCATCAGATCAGAGATGAATTGCTCTCCATACTGACTTTGCTAAAAGTCTGAAATAAACCGCAATACAAAAAAAGCCACCAGTGCATATGCCTGGTGGCTTTTTCTATGGCATTTGACTATTTACCCCACGTACTTTGTCTTATGCAGCCAGTCTTTTCTTCCCAGGCGCTGTCAGCATATAGCTGTCGTTCGAACTGCTGGCCAGATGCAGATGCTGGGCTTCTGTAGTAATCGTCGATGTCTTGAAAACACTCACTGCCGCACCCAGGGAAGCTGCCTGTTCTTCCAGTTTAGCCGTGGACTCACTCGCCATTTCTACCAGTCGGGTATTGTCCTGGGTAATTTCATCGATGTCAGCAATCGCCCGGTTGACGTCAGAGATGCCCACGCTTTGCTCCTGGCTGGCCTTGGCGATTTGCTTGATGAGTTCTGTGACCACTTGCACATTGTCGGCAATATTGCGCATGGTTTGTCCTGCGGTATTGATCATCTTGCTGCCAGCTTCCACTGCCTGGCCGGAAGAGGCGATCAAGCCCTTAATCTCCTTGGCGGCATTGGCGCTGCGTTGTGCCAGGTTACGCACCTCTGCGGCTACTACGGCAAAGCCACGGCCTTCCTGGCCGGCTCTGGCGGCTTCTACTGCGGCATTCAGGGCCAGGATATTGGTCTGGAAGGCAATGCCGTCCATGACGCCTATGATCTCGGTAATCTTTTTGGCACTGGCGGTGACAGTCTGCATGGACAAGATACTGTTCTCCATGACTTGTAGCCCCTGCTGTACCCGCTCAGCCGAGCTATGCATGAGGCTGTTTGCCTGTGCAAGGTTGCCCGCATTTTCTGACATGGTGGCGGTCAGCTCATCCATCGCGCTGGCAGTCTGTTGTAATGATGCTGCCTGGCTTTCAGTGCGGCTTGCCAGGTCAGTGTTTTCATCATGAATTTCCCTGGCAATGACATCTACGGTTTGCGCACTCAGACGTATATTGGCAACCAGGCTGCTCAATTCTGCATTCATCCTGCCCACCGCATTAATTAACTGCGCCAGTTCATCCTTTCCGGGACTGCTAACGCGGTTTTGCAAATTGCCTGCTGCAGTTTCTGCTACGGCTTTTGCCAGTATTTTGAGGTCCGAGGTCAGAGCCTGATAAATCGCCATCAGGAAATAACTGGCTAACAGCAAGAGCAAAATAATACCAATCGACATTTGCCAGGCATGCTGGTTGGCTTTGGCAATTTCATGGGCCAAATTATCGGCGATGAGATTAGCGATCACTGTTTTCGTAGCTTGCAGCGCTTGCAAATTGTCGGTGCCAGCCTGCAGAAATGCCTGTCCGTTACTCTGGTTGACAGAGGCCAGCACTTCATCCTGAGAGCGCTCCAGAAATTTCTTTGCCCCGGTGATGCTGGCTTGAACATTGCTGTTTGCCGATGCATACTCTTTGCCCTGCGCGCCCAGGTTTTGCATGCTGGATGCAAGCTCGGACAAATTTAGTTTTGTCAGCATGTGCAGGGAATTCAACATTACATCTTCACCAGCTTCAAATAAACCTGTGTCAATATAAGCAGCACCGCGTCCGGTGATCACGGATAGTTTTTCTTCTATTTGTGGCAGGGAGCTGAGATAGATGTTGACCAGTTGGTGAGTTGTTAAATCACTATCCAGTGCCAGTTTGGAACTATTGGCAATTTCTGTGATCTCAAGCTCTATCGCGTTCAACAGCTTGCCATATTCGGTGAAGCTGTCGGTTGCCTTTAGTGTTGCCTGCTTTGAAGTCTGGGCAGTCCATGCTTGTCTGATGGAGCTGTTTTGCTCAGTCTGTTTAAGCAGGTTTTCTATCTTGCCTTGATTTTCACTGATGCTGGCGTCCAGTTGCTTATTGCCCAGGATGCGCATGTGTTGCAGGGCTCTCTGCCTTTGTATCAGCTGGCGTAGTTCATATTTTGTGGCAATGGCCTTGATGGCAGCCTGTTTTTCCTGGATTTGCAAAACGTCTTGCCGCAGATTCTGGAATAGCAGTGCCAGCACGATAAGCAAGGGAATCGCAAAGGCCAGGGCAACAAAACTAAGCTTGTGCGCGATCTTTACGTTGCGCAAAAGACGGATGGCGGGGGAGGTAAGTAGAGTCACTTTGATATACCAAATGAGTTTGTGAAAGCATGTAGTGTCAAGCTAGGGCGAAGCCTAAACCGTGAATATGACTATGCAGTGACAGCAGGCAACATCCTTGCAGGCGGCAAGGTTTTTTCATGTTCTGTTTGAATTTCAAATTGGCAATGCCCACTTTTTTTATAAGGATTAGTTAAATCAAACGTTTGATTTATGTGTTAGTATGCCTGGCATGAAAACACCTGGTCAGAAAAAAGCCGTGAAACAACAAGCTCAACGACAAGCCCAGCCAGAAAGCCAGGTTGCCACTGCCGACGGAAAAATATTGCGTGTCGATGGCCTTGAGGCGCGTACGCGTTTGCTGGATGCAGCACTGCAATTATTCGCTGAAAGAGGCTATGCAAAAACTTCCACCAGAGAAATTGCCAAGGCTGCTAATGTGAATATATCTGCTATCAGTTATTATTTTTCTGATAAAGCTGGTTTGTACCGTGCCGTATTTAATGATCCGCGTACCAATCCCAATGTAGACCCAGCCATATTTGAGCAGGAAGATGCGGACTTGCGCTCTACCTTGTTAGCCTTGATCTGCACCTTTACTGACTCAATGAAGCAGGGGGAGTTGATGGAAACTTGCATGAAATTGCATTTCCGCGAAATGCTGGAGCCTACCGGCTTGTGGATGGAAGAGATTGACACTGCCATCAAGCCTTCGCATCTGGCCATGGTCAAATTCTTGTGCAGGTATCTGGGCATCAGCAAGGCAGATGATGATGTGCACAGGCTGGCTATTTCTATCTCTGGTCTGGCGATTTCCTTGCTGATCAGCGGTGACGTCATACAGGCGATCCGGCCTGCTTTGATTGCCAAGCCCAAGGCGATTGATGTCTATGCTTCCCGGCTGGTGGATTTTGCCATCGCCATGTGTGATGACGAAAAGCGTCGTCGCTTAGCTGTGAAAACATAGCGAATATATAGAGAATTCTGATTAACCACATCCTCGACAACGACATGACTATACGACGTTTCCTTCTTATCCCGGCCATGGCAACACTGCTTGCTGCATGTGCCACTACCAATCCCCCCGCATCTAGTTCAGCCAGCCTACCAGCGCAATGGCAGGCTATCTTGCCTGCTGCAGAAAAAAACACTGAATTGCGTAACTGGTGGCAAACAAATGGCGACGCTAGCTTATTGGAGCTGATTGAGGCTGCGCAAAAAGTCAGCCCTACACTGTCGCAAGCATGGTCACGCATGGAAACAGCCAGGGCCGCACGGGTTGCTGCTGGCGCGGCATTACTGCCTTCGCTGGATGGTGTGGCCAATGCAACACGTGCAAAAAACCAGCCAGGCATGCCAGTGGCGACAACGGCACAGGCAGGCTTGCAAACTTCCTGGGAACTGGATTTGTTTGGCGGCAACCGTGCCAACAATCAAGCCGCCCAGGCTACGCTGGAAGGTAGTCAGGCGCTATGGCACGACGCCAGGATATCTGTGGCGGCCGAAGTGGCACAGTTATATTTCTCGGCACTGAGCTGCCAGCAAGTGGCAGACCTGAGCTGGCAAGATGCCAAGTCGCGCGCCGAAACTGCCAGGGTGACTGAACTCAGTGCGCAGGCTGGCATGTCGGCCACTGCTACCTCGGCACTGGCACGTGCCAGTGCGGCAGAAGGTAATAGCAGGGCCATTCAGCAAGCCGCATTATGTGACCTTGATATCAAGGCCCTGGTTGCGCTGACCGCCAAGCCTGAGGCTGAGCTGAGACAATTGCTCAATAGTGCGCAAGCCAGTTTCAAAAATCTGTTGCCGCTGGCTGTGAGCACTTTGCCGGCCCAGTTACTGACGCAGCGTCCAGACGTGTTTGCTGCTGAAAAAGATGTAGCTGCTGCCAGTTCGCAGGTTGGTGCAGCCGAGGCGCAGCGTTATCCACGTCTCAGCCTTAGTGGTTCGATAGGGACCATGCGTTATAGCGCCGGCGGCAGTGACACCCGTATGGATACCTGGTCAGTCGGCCCGCTGGCATTGACTTTGCCCATCTTTAATGGCGGCCAGACCACTGCCAATATTGAAGCCGCGAAGGCAAGATATCTGACGGCCAGCAGCAACTATCACGGCAAAGTCAGGCAGGCAGTCCGTGAAGTTGAAGAAGCACTGGTGAATTTGAATAGCACCGACGCCCGTCGCCTTGATTCTGAAATTTCAGCGCGTGGCTATGACCAGGCCTTGCAGGCGACGGCACTGCGCTACAACCGCGGCATGGCCAGTTTGCTTGAACTGGAGGATGCAAGGCGCACCGCCTTTGCTTCCCAGTCTGCCCTGATCACGCTGCAACTCGATAGAAATCGTGCCTGGATTGCCTTGTACAGAGCGCTGGGTGGTGGCTGGGACTTGAGCGCGCAAGCAGCCAGCCAGTCCAAAACAAATTCCTGAATTTAAAATAACAGAAAGCGTATTCGACATGAAGAAACTTATTGCACGCAAACCACTGTCCCTGAGTCTGGCTGGCATGATCGCCCTTGGAGCAGGTGGCTTATGGTTGTCAGCCAGTTCCAGCGCCGCAGAAGAGCCTTCCAAGACAGCCTCTGCCTCAACACCGGCAGCAAAGGTCAAGCCAGCGTTGACAGTCACCACCACCAAGGCCACCAGCGGTAACCTGGTCATTAAGCTGAGCGCCAATGGTAGTGTCGCCGCCTGGCAGGAAGCCTTGATAGGATCAGAAGCCGCCGGACTGCGCATACAGGAATTGCATGCCAATATAGGTGATGTGGTCCAGCGTGGACAATTGCTGGCCAGCTTTGCCAGCGAAACCGTGAAAGCTGATCTGGCACTGGCACAAGCCAGTCTGGCTGAGGCGCAGGCCAATCTGGCTGATGCTGCTGCCAATGCTGAACGTGCCCGCACCCTGCAAACCAGTGGTGCACTCAGCGCCCAGCAAGTAGGCCAGTACCTGACTGCAGAACAAACTGCCAAGGCCAGGGTAGAGTCTGCCAAGGCTGGCGTCGATGCCCAGCAATTGCGCATGCGCCATACCCGCGTTGTTGCGCCTGACAGTGGCATCATTACCGCACGTGCAGCTACCCTGGGTTCTGTCGTTGGTAATGGCGCAGAATTGTTCCGCATGATACGTCAGGGTCGTCTGGAATGGCGTGCTGAAGTAACAGCCAGTGAAATGGCAAAAATAGTAGCCGGTACTGAGGCCATCGTCACTGCACCAGGCGGTGCGCAATGGAGGGGCAAGGTCAGGGTAGTGTCGCCTACGGTTGATGCGCAAACCAGGATGGGCCTGGTGTATGTTGATCTGGTGCCTGAGACTGCTGCAACTGCGAGTGCAACTACGCCTGGCAAACCACAATCAGCTACAGCCTCACTGGCATTCAAGCCTGGCATGTATGCCAAGGGTGAATTCGTCATGGGCAGTTCACAAGCCTTGACCATACCTCAGCAGGCCGTGGTGGTCAGAGATGGTTTCAGCTATGCCTTCCGTTTGAATGCAGATAACCGGGTTACGCAAATCAAGTTGCAAACCGGGCGTCGTATCAGCAATGCGCAAGGTGACCTGGTTGAAGTGGTCTCAGGCCTGAACGCCGACAGCACGATAGTTTCCAGCGGTGCTGGCTTCCTCAATGATGGCGATACGGTAAAAGTGGTGGCGGCAGTCAAGCCAGCTAATGCTGCCGTAAAAAACTAAGGGGTTCATGTGAATTTCTCTTCACTCTCAATTAAAAATCCCATACCGGCGATCATGCTGTTTATCTTGCTGACGCTGGCAGGGATATTGTCGTTCCGCTCCACCATAGTCCAGGATTTCCCTGACATTGAATTGCCTATCGTTACCGTCAGTGCCCCCTTGTCCGGTGCAGCACCAGCGCAGCTGGAAACTGAAGTCGCCCGCAAGATAGAAGATGCGGTCGCTTCCTTGCAAGGTGTGAAAAACGTCTACACCAAGGTGCTGGATGGCAATGTTGAAGTCACGGTTGAGTTCATCCTGGAAAAAGTAATTTCAGATGCAGTCAATGAAGTGCGTGATGCAGTAGCAACCGTGCGTGCTGATTTGCCTAGCGAAATGCGTGACCCTACCGTGACCAAAGCATCCACTGCTGGCCGTGTCATCATGACATATACGGTAGAAGCTGCAGAAGATGGCAAAGACAGTAAAGTCATTGCTGGTGAAAGCAGTAAGCCAGATGCACAAGAGCTTAGCTGGTTTGTTGATAACACAGTCGCAAAACGCTTGCGTGCCGTACCTGGAGTCGGCGCGGTCAGGCGTATGGGTGGCGTCAGCCGTGAAGTGCGGGTTGAGCTTGATACTGCCAAGATGGCTGCATTGAATGTTGCCGCCGTTGATGTATCACGCCGTTTGAAACTGGTACAGCAAGAGGCGCCAGGTGGCCGTGGTGATGTCAGTGGTGCCGAACAATCCGTGCGCACTATTGCTACTGTCAAGACGGCTGCTGAACTGGCTGTTCTGGATATTCCTTTGCCAGATGGCAGGCATATACGTCTCGATCAGGTGGCGAATGTACTTGATACCGTCAGTGAGCCACGTTCTGTCGCTACCCTGGATGGCAAGCCTGTGGTTGGTTTTGAAGTCTTCCGTACCAAGGGCGCCAGTGAAGTTGATGTGGCCAAAGGTTCGCATGCAGCGGTCGATGAATTGCAGGCTGCGCATCCAAACATGAAGTTTCACCAGGCCATAGATAATGCCCAGCCGGTAGAAGAAAACTTCGATGGCTCGATGGACTTGTTGTATGAAGGTGCCTTGCTGGCCATCCTGGTGGTATTCTGGTTTTTACGTGACTGGCGCGCAACGCTGGTGGCGGCAGCTGCTTTGCCTTTGTCCGTGATACCTACCTTCCTCGGTCTCAAGTATTTTGGTTATACGCTTAACACTGTGACTTTGCTGTCACTGGCACTGGTGGTGGGCGTGCTGGTCGATGATGCGATTGTGGAAATCGAAAACATCGCCCGCCATTTGCACATGGGTAAAACGCCTATGCAGGCAGCCATGGAAGCGGCGGATGAAATTGGTATGGCCGTTATCGCCACGACCTTTGCCCTGGTTGCGGTGTTCTTGCCTACTGCCTTCATGGGTGGTGTGCCGGGTCTGTTCTTCAAGCAGTTTGGCTGGACAGCGGTGATTGCGATTCTGGCTTCGCTGGTGGTGGCGCGTCTGTTGACGCCTATGATGGCAGCTTACATCATGAAAGCTCCCAAGCCAGGTAAGGCTGGCGAGCATGGTCAGGCAGATGGCTGGCTCATGACCCGTTATATGAAAACCATGCAATGGTGTTTGCGCCATCGTCTGGTCACGATGATAGCAGCAACGGTATTTTTCATTGCTTCGATTGCACTGGTTGGTTTGCTGCCAACCGGGTTTGTTCCTTCAGCCGACCGGGCGCAGACGCAAGTCAGTATAGAACTGCCACCTGGTAGTACGCTGGCAGAAACCCGTACCGTCGCTGAGCAGGCCAGGCTTGCCATCATGAAGAACAAGGAAATTATCAATGTCTTCAGTTCTATCGGTGGTGGTTCCAGTGGTGATGCTTTTGCTCCGGGTGCAGCGGCAGAAGCCAGGCGTGCAGTTCTGACAGTAACAGCAGTGCACAGGAACAAGCGCAAGGATTCAATTGCTGACATTGATGCGAAAATTCGTACAGAAATAGCTGACATTTCTGGTGCAAAATTTACCGTAGGCCCACCAGATACCGGTGTCAAAATGCAGCTGGTCTTACAAAGTGAAGATCCTTTGGCCCTGGTTGAAGCGGCGCAAAAAGTTGAGCGTGAATTGCGCACGCTGAAAGGCGTAGGCAATGTCAGCTCCAGTGCTTCGCTGGTCCGTCCTGAAATCATTGTGCGTCCAGATGTGGCCAGGGCAGCCGATCTTGGTGTGACCGCGGCTGCAATTGGTGAAACTGTGCGCGTGGCGACTGCTGGTGATTACGACCAGGCTTTGCCGAAGTTGAACCTGTCGCAACGCCAGGTGCCTATCCGTGTCAAATTGCCTGACAGCTTCAGGGCAGATTTGTCTGAAATAGAACGTCTGACCGTGCCAGGTAAAAATGGTCCCGTCATGCTGGGTAGTGTCGCCAGCGTCACGATGGAATCTGGCCCCGCACAGATAGACCGTTTGAACCGCAAACGCAATGTGACCCTGGATGTGGAGCTGGGTAGCCGTCAACTGGGTGAAGTCAATGAAGAAGCGCGCGCCTTACCAAGCATGAAAAACCTGCCGCCATCAGTCAGTATTGCTGAGCTGGGCGATGCACAGGAGATGCAAGCTCTGTTCGCCAGTTTTGGTATTGCCATGCTGATCGGTGTGCTGTGTATCTATGGCGTTTTGGTTCTGCTGTTCAAGGACTTCTTGCAACCAGTGACTATCCTGGCCGCTTTGCCTTTGAGTATAGGTGGTGCTTTCGTGGCTTTGCTGGTGACGGGTCGCGCCTTGTCCATGCCATCCATGATAGGTTTGATCATGCTCATGGGTATCGTGACCAAGAACTCTATCTTGCTGGTTGACTATGCAGTATTGGCAAGAGAAGCAGGCATGAGCCGTTTTGATGCTCTGGTGGATGCCTGCCATAAGCGCAGCCGCCCGATCATCATGACTACCATCGCCATGGGTGCAGGCATGATGCCGCTGGCTCTGGGTTGGGGTGCTGACCCCAGCTTCCGCTCACCGATGGCGATTGCCGTGATTGGTGGTTTGATTACCTCAACCTTGCTGAGCTTGCTGGTGGTGCCAGCCGTGTTCACCTACATTGATGATTTTGAACATTTGCTTGGGAAAATCCGTGGCATGTTCAAGGGCAAGCATGAGAATACACCTGATACCAAACCTGTTTAAGTTTATTATTATGGCAATCTGAGTTGTAGGCAGTATGAACTGCGTATAAAACTGAGCAAGTAACGAAGCCCCGCAACATGATTGTTGCGGGGCTTCGTCTTTTTGTGCCTTGGATTTTCGTCTGCGCTATTTGCAATTGCTATTGAGTGTTTAAATTAATTGCTATTTGGAAATACAAGATGTAAATAAAAGTAACCTTAAGATAACTGAAGATATATCAGATTGTGAACTCTAATGATGCTTTGCTATAATGCGGCCAGATTTGTTACAAATTGTTTACTGCAGCACTTGCGCTAGCCGTGACATGCGAAAACTTGATGGAAAAATATAATAATGCGTGTTAATGGCGTTTGTTTCTCAATTGATAATTGTGCTGCCTGGGCTCCCGGTGTTGCCACTGCGGACGCATGGAAGGCATGGGCGGCTTCGCCATTTCCCTTTGCAGAAGATGCTGAGCCTGGTGTTGCAGCAATGCCAGCGATGTTGCGCAGACGCGCCGGCTTTCTGGGGAAAATGGCGCTGGAAGTTGCATATCAGTGCCTGAATGGGCAGACTAATGTTCCCACGGTATTTTGTTCCCGTCATGGTGAGGTGACACGTGCTGTCGATTTATTGACAGAGCTGATACAGGATAATTCAGTGTCGCCGACAGGTTTTGGTCTGGCCGTACATAACGCCAGTGCTGGTTTGTTTTCGATTGCACGCAAGGATCAGGCAAATCATATCGCCCTGGCTGGCGGTAAAAGTACAATAGAGCATGCCGTCATTGAGGCCTGTGGTTTGCTGGCAGACGGCGCACCCATGGTGATGCTGGTGGCTTATGATCAGACTTTGCCATCCGTGTTTACCGAATTTCAGGACTGTGATGAGCAAGCCTTTGCATGGGCCTGGCTGATGGTGCCAGCGCAGCAAGACGTGATTCATCTGAATTGGGATGAAGTTGATGAGCAGGACATAAACGCCAATGACATGTCAGGCGGATTGGAAGTATTACGTTTCCAAATCGGAGAACAAGCGCAGATGCAGCGTATAGTGGGTAAACGGCGCTGGCTGTGGTCTCGCCATGTTTGACAGGCTTGACCGTGGTTGGCGGGTTTTGGCTACAGGCATCAGCTTTTTGACGTTTGGCATAGGCGGTTTACTGTTGCGGGTACTGGTGTTCCCGGCCTTGTATGTGCTGGTATGGCAACAAGAAAAACGGACCAGGGTGGCGCGTAACATCATACGGTTGACCTTCCGTGGCTTTGTCGGCCTGATGCGGCTGCTTGGCGTCTTGCGTTATGAGATCACTGGTCTTAACAGGCTGGAGCGAGGTGGCTTGCTGATACTGGCAAATCATCCTACCCTGATCGATACAGTTTTTTTGATGGCTTTTGTTAAAAATGCAGATTGCATCGTCAAAAGTCATCTGTGGAATAACCCGTTTACCCGTGGTCCCGTAAGAGCGGCTGCTTATATCAGTAATGAGCAGGGTACAGAATTATTGGAAGCCTGTATCGCGTCTTTGCAGGCAGGCAATAATCTGATTGTGTTTCCTGAAGGAACACGTACTCCCGCTGACGGTGTTATCAGTTTAAAGCGTGGTGCCGCAAATATTGCGGTGCGCGGAGTTTGCGCAGTAACGCCAGTGGTCATACGTTGTGATCCGCCGACTTTGGGCAAGGGTGAGAAGTGGTGGCACGTGCCAGAACGTTTTGCGCAGTTCAGGATAGAAGTTAAAGAAGATATTCCGATCCAGCATTTTATTGGTGCTGGACAGTCGGATGTCATGGCGGCCCGTCATTTGACGGAACATCTGCAGCATTATTTTACCGAGGAAAATCAACGTCATGCTTGAGCAAGAAGTAAAAGAACTGATCATTGAAGTGTTGCAACTGGAAGATATCACGGCTGACGATATCGATAGTAACGCGCCTTTGTTTGTTGAAGGCCTGGGTCTCGATTCTATCGATGCACTTGAACTGGGTGTGGCACTGCAAAAGCGCTACGGTATCTCGCTCTCGGCTGATTCCGAAGATACGCGCCGCCATTTTGCATCGGTGAACGCACTGGCAGCATTAATTGCTGCAAATAGAAAGAAGTAAGGAGTCTGTAATGGTAGTGGTAAGTGAAATGAGCAGAGACGAGCTCTATGTCTGGGTAGTCGATTTGCTGGCTGAGATGTTTGAACTGGATAAAGCCAGTCTGACGCTGGAATCCAATCTGTATGCAGATCTGGACATTGACAGCATTGATGCAGTCGACCTGGCAGTCAAACTCAAGCAAATGACAGGCATGCGTCTGCAGCCTGAAGTGTTTAAAAAGATACGTACTATTGGCGACGTGATTGATGCCTTGCTCAATCTGCAGGCGGAGCAGTCAACATAGTTCGCGCTATCCTGACCGTTGTTGCGGTCATCCTTACGGTGCTGTATCCACTGGTCATCTGGTTTGGCCAGGGGCAGGTAGAGCCACGCTGGTTGGCTGCATTGCTGTTATTGGCGGCGGCAACCAGGTTACCCACATTCAAGGTCAGCCGGGTAGCGCGCTGGTCCATGTTCTGCGCCTTGCTGCTGGCTGGCTGTGCGGTGTGGGCCAATGCATTGCTTCCCCTTAAATTGTATCCGGTATTGGTGAATTGCGTATTGCTGGCTGTTTTTTCTTATAGCCTGGCAGTGCCACCATCCATGGTGGAGCGATTTGCGCGCCTGCGCGAACCTGAATTGCCTGACGTGGCAATCGCCTATACACGCCGTGTGACGCAAGTCTGGTGCGTGTTTTTCGTCATCAACGGGAGCATCGCTTTTGCTACGGCCATGTGGGCTTCGCCAGCTATCTGGTCGCTGTATACCGGTGTGATTGCCTATATCCTCATGGGGCTGTTATTCGCCATCGAATACCTGGTGCGCCTGCGCTTTAAACGAATTCATCATGTCTGATTTTTCTCCCGATCCTTGCCTTGCGCTGGTAGCTCGTCCCGGCCACGCCATTACAGGCTGGAATGCCTCGGGCGTTGTATCGCATAGCGATTTCATGCAGCGTATAGGCGCATGGAACGTTGCGATCCGTAATGCGCCAGGAACACAGTTCGCCCTGTACCTGGAAGACAGCCTGGAATTTTCTGCCGCCTTGCTGGCGGCCTGGCTGGAAAACAAAACGGTATGGCTGACCGCTGATACCTTGCCTGCCACATGTCTGGCATTGTCCAAATCTGTGGATGCATTTCTGGGTGAGTTCCCTGAAGAGTATCAGCCGGTAAAGGCGGGTATCAATGCTGCTCCTGTGATATTGAAAGCACTTGACCCTGATTTTACCGGTCTGGTCGTGCATACTTCAGGTAGTACCGGACAGCCGCAGGCCATACCCAAAAAACTCTCGCAAATGATGAGCGAAGTTGCTAGCCTGGAGCAGGTATTTGGCCAGCGTCTTGGCAATGCCGAGATTGTTTCTACCGTATCGCATCAACATATTTATGGCTTGCTGTTCAAGGTCTTGTGGCCTTTATCAGCCGGACGTGTCATCCATGCCTTGAGCGTCAACTTTCCTGAGCAACTTGCGCAAATATTGGCGCAGCGTGATTGCGCCTTGATTGCCAGTCCCGCTCACCTGAAACGACTGCCAGAACATCTGGACTGGCAGGCCGGCAAGCAAAGATTGCGCGCCATCTTTTCATCAGGTGGCCCACTGGCAGCAGAGACTGCATACGCAGTTGGCGATATGTTGGGACATGTGCCGTATGAAGTCTATGGCAGTTCTGAAACCGGCGGCATCGCCTGGCGTCAGCGCAAACCTGGTGCAATCGAAAGCTGGGAGGCTTTGCCCAGGGTTTATTTGCGCATAGCGAAAGAAGATTTGCTGGAAGTGCGTTCGCCACATCTGGGACAAATCGACTGGTTGCGTCTGGCGGACAAGGCGCAACTGACAGATAACGGTCGCTTGCTATTGCAGGGACGTAGTGACCGCATCGTCAAAATCGAAGAAAAACGTATTTCACTCGATGCCATCGAACAGGCTTTATTGGCTTCTGATCTGGTCAGTGAAGCCAGGGTCATCGCGGATCATGAAGTGCCTGGGCAAAGGCAGAAACTGTCTGCTTTTATCGTAGCGACTGAACAAGGCCGTCAACAACTTGCACTTGAAGGGAAGAGGGCATTCAACCTGCGCATGCGTGCAATATTGAGTGAGCTGGTAGAGGCGATTGCCTTGCCACGTCGCTGGCGTTATCTGGATCAAATGCCTGTCAATGCGCAGGGCAAGACCACGCTTGCACAACTGCATGCCTTGCTGGATGAAGCGGGTGATCCGCGCCCACGTTTGCCACAAATACGTTTGCTGGAACAAGCACCAGAAAAAGTATTGTTTGAGCTGATCGTACCGGCAACACTGTTTTATTTTGATGGACATTTCTCGGTGGCACCAGTGCTGCCTGGGGTAGTGCAACTCGACTGGGTCATCAAATATGCCCGTGAGTATTTTGCGCTGCCACCCATATTCAAGTCTGTTCATGCGCTGAAGTTCCAGCATGTCATCCATCCTGAAGTGCCCGTCATGCTTGAGCTCATACATGATGTAGTAAAAGACAGTTTGCAATTCCGTTATTTTTCTGAGGCCGGGCAACATGCCGGTGGTCGTATTATTTTCGCTAATGAAAAGCCCGCATGCTAGATAAGAAATTTTCCCCTGAACGTCAATCCGCTTTTGCTGCCCGTTTTGAAGCGCAAAAGATCGCTTTTGGTCCCGTCGTTTTTCAATGCGTACGTTATGCCTGGAAGCGCGGCATGTTGCAGGCACTTGCCGATGCAGGGGGCGCAGGTCTGACGGTTGCAGACATGGCAGCCACAGGTAAGTGGACTGAATATGCATTGAAAGTCGTGCTGGAAACCTGCCTTTCATCTGGCGTGGTGTACTTGAGTGCCGGTTCTTATGTGCTCGATAAAGCAGGCTATTGCGTACTTACTGACTCCATCACCCAGGTCAATCTCGATTTCAATCATGATGTTTGCTACGAAGGTTTGTTCAAGCTTGATGAGTCACTGGATAATGAAAAACCCCTGGGCCTGAGCGCCCTGGGTAACTGGCCCACGCTGTACCAGGGCTTGTCGCAATTGCCAGAGCCGGCAAAAACCAGCTGGTTTGCTTTTGACCATCATTATTCTGATACCTCTTTCCCCAGCATTTTGCCTGACGTATTTGCAACAGCACCACGCAAGCTGATGGACATTGGTGCCAATACTGGCAAATTCAGTTGCGCTGCGTTGGCCTACAATCCTGCTGTAGAAATGCATTTGGTGGATTTGCCACGTCAATTGTCGGTGGCGGAAGAAAATCTGAAAACCGCTGGCGTGCATGAGCGCGCCCATTTTCATTCCATCGATTTGCTGGATAATGAAGCAGCCTTGCCAGCGGGGATGGACATGATCTGGATGAGCCAGTTCCTCAGTTGTTTTTCAGAACCTGCCATTGCCAGTATCCTGCAACGCGCTGCCAAAGCACTGGCCCCTAATGGGCAATTGCTGATCATGGATACTTTCTGGGACAGGCAGCGTTATGATATCGCCGCATTTTGCCTCATCAATACTTCACCTTATTTCACGGCCATGGCCAGTGGTAACAGCAAGATTTATGAGAGCGCTGATTATGTGCGCCTGGCAGAAGCCGCTGGTCTGCAATTGATCACTACCCGCGACGATATCGGCTATTGCCATTCCCTGTTGCGCTTTGCGAAGGTGGAGAAGTAAAGTGTTTAAGCCCTGCATCCTCATCCCCGTCTATAACCACGAACATGCGATAGCTGCCGTAGTGCAGGCAGTGCTGACGCATGAGGTGGATTGCGTGCTGGTGGATGATGGCAGCTCGGCTGAATGCGCGCAGGTGCTACAGGGTTTGCAAGCCGCCACACCAGATCGCGTGACTTTATTGCGTCACGATATCAATCAGGGCAAGGGCGCTGCCGTGCTGACCGGTTTTCGCTATGCAGCGCAAACGTCTTACACCCATCTCTTGCAGATTGATGCAGATGGCCAGCATTGTGTAGCTGATGTGCCGCAATTTTTAGCACAGGCAAAAACACATCCGCAAGCAGTGATTGCCGGTTACCCGGTCTATGATGAATCCGTCCCCGCCTTACGTTTGTATGCGCGTTACCTGACCCATGTCTGGGTATGGATCAATACCTTGTCGCTGGCCATACGCGACTCCATGTGTGGTTTCCGTGTCTATCCTGTGGATGCTGTGATCGCACTGATGTCCAGGCAGAACATAGGCAGGCGCATGAATTTTGATACCGATATCCTGGTCAGGTTGTACTGGGATGGCGCGGCTGTCATCAACTTGCCAACTCGTGTCGCTTATCCCACCGATGGTGTTTCTCATTTTCGCGTCTGGCGTGACAATGTATTGATTACCATCATGCATACCAAGTTATTCTTTGGCATGTTGCTACGCATTCCATCCCTGCTGGCACGCCACTGGCGTAGCCAGCCTGAGGTGGGCAAATGAAACAGAACACACAGCACTCAGGTTCATCCTGGCATTGGGCCAGCATCAATGAAGTCAGTTTTGTGGCTGGCATGCGTTTTTTGTTCTGGGTATTCAAGGTTTGTGGACGCTGGCCGTTCCGCATATTTTTGTATCCGGTGCTGGCCTGGTATGTGCTCACCAAACCTGCGCAACGTCGCGCATCTATGGCTTACCTGCAGCGTATGAACGGGTATACCAAAGTCGCTCAGGGTTGGGCTGGTGTATTACAGCATTTTGCCGCCTTTGCAGAAAACATCCTCGACAAGATGTTGTTATGGGGTGGCTTGTTTGATGAGAGCAAAGTCAAGTATATAGGGCGAGAAGAAATGCATGTCCAGGTCACCCAGAAACGTGGTGGCCTGATCGTATGTTCACATTTGGGTAATCTGGAAATGTGTCGCGTGTTGTCGCGCCGTTTTCCAGAAGTGAAATTGACGGTGCTGGTGCATACCAAACATGCCCGGGCGTTCAACCGCATGCTGGCCAGACTAGATCCTGAGAGTCAGATGAATTTATTGCAGGTGACAGAAATGACACCTGCCACCGCCATGTTATTAGCGGACAAAATTGCTGAAGGTGGTTTTGTTGTGATTGCTGGTGACCGTATCCCGGTAGCGCCACAGCCCAGAGTGGCGGTGGCCCCTTTTCTTGGTCAGGATGCAGCTTTCCCGGTCGGCCCTTATGTGCTGGCCAGCGTCTTGCAATGCCCGGTCTATCTGCTGTTTTCCCTGCAAATGGATGGCGTGCCGCAAGTCTGCTTTGAACTCTTGCGTGATGCTATCAGGCTGCCACGCAAGGGACGGGATGAGGCCTTGCGCAGCGTAGTCGCTGAGTATGCCGCCCGCCTCGAATATTATGCAGTGCGGGCACCGCTGCAATGGTTTAATTTTTATGATTTTTGGCATTTACCCGAATTGGAAAAACAAGATGCAATCCGCTGATCAGAGCACCAAGCTGCGCACCGTACAATTCGACCGTAACAGATTGAGCATAGAAGATATCGTCGATATCGCCCATGGGCGCGCCAATGCGGCGCTATCTGCTGACCCTGAGTTTCGCGCAGCAATCGCGCGCGGCGCAGATTTCTTGGACCGTCTGTTGCGAGAAGATGGCACGATTTATGGCGTCACGACTGGTTATGGTGATTCCTGTACCGTTACCGTGCCAGCAGATTTGGTGGCAGAGTTGCCGCACCATTTGTATACCTATCATGGCTGCGGCCTGGGTGAATACCTGTCACCTGCACAAACCCGCGCCGTCATGGCAGCACGTCTGGCATCTTTGTCCAAGGGCTTTTCTGGTGTCAGCGTAGAGTTGCTGGAGCAGATTAGCCGTTTGCTTGAGGCGGGTCTTTTGCCGCTGATACCCAGTGAAGGCTCTGTCGGTGCCAGTGGTGACCTGACGCCCTTATCTTATCTTGCTGCAGTCCTGTGCGGCGAGCGCGAAGTCTGGCGCGATGGCGTGCAAGTACCTGCGGCCCAGGCTTTGCGTGAAGCCGGGATCACACCATTGCGCTTGCGCCCTAAAGAAGGTTTGGCCATCATGAATGGCACAGCCGTCATGACAGCATTGGCCTGCATGGCCTATGACCGTGCTGATTATCTGGTGAAGCTGACTACGCGCATCACGGCGATGGCATCAGTGACCCTGGATGGCAATGCCCACCATTTTGATGAAGTATTGTTTTCAGTGAAGCCACATCCCGGAATGCAGGGTGTGGCTGCATGGTTGCGTCATGATTTACCCGCCGGGCAAGCTGAACGCAATGGCAAACGCCTGCAAGACCGTTATTCCATACGCTGTGCACCGCACGTCATTGGTGTGCTGGCTGATGCCATGCCTTTCTTCCGTCAGTCCATAGAAAATGAATTGAACAGCGCCAACGATAATCCGATTATCGACGGCGACAATGAACGTGTACTTCATGGCGGCCATTTCTATGGTGGCCATATCGCCTTCGCCATGGATGGCATGAAGAACGCCGTCGCCAATCTGGCAGATTTGCTGGACAGGCAAATGGCCTTGATGGTGGATAGTCGCTATAACCACGGTTTGCCCGCCAATTTGTCTGGCATGGAAGGCCCGCGTGCGGCAATCAACCACGGCTTGAAAGCCTTGCAAATCAGTGCTTCAGCCTGGACGGCAGAGGCATTGAAGCTGACCATGCCTGCCTCTGTCTTTTCACGTTCCACCGAATGCCATAACCAGGACAAGGTCAGCATGGGCACTATCGCTGCTCGTGATTGCCTGCGCGTGCTGGAATTGACAGAACAGGTAGTGGCTGCCTTGCTCATTACAGTAAGGCAGGGTGTCTGGTTGCGTACCCGCGTGAATCAGGATTTGCAATTGTCGCCAGCGTTGACACAAATGATGGAGGCACTGGCTGGTGATGTAGCGCCTGTGCAGGAAGACCGTCGCCTGGAGCCTGACCTGCGTCTGATGTTGGAACGTATCCGCCAGCAAGAATGGAAGCTCTATGCGTAAAAAGAATGCCACCAGCCCATGGGCTGCCGAAGTCGAGATGCAGGTCCAGTTCTTTGACCTGGACCCCATGGAAATCGTCTGGCATGGTAACTATGTCAAATATCTGGAAGTGGCGCGCTGTGCCTTGCTTGATCATATCAACTACAACTATGTGCAGATGAAAGAGTCTGGCTATGCCTGGCCCGTCATCGACATGCAGTTGCGCTATATCGCTCCCGCCAGTTTTGGCCAGAAGCTGACCCTGCGTGCCGAGATCGTCGAATGGGAAAATCGTTTGAAGATAGATTACATGATCACCGATACAGCCACGGGAAAACGCCTGAACCGTGCCAGCACGACCCAGGTCGCCGTCGAAATCGCCAATGGAGAAATGTGCTTTGTTTCTCCTGCCATCTTGTTTGAAAAATTGGGAGTACCTGTTCCATGATGTCCATGATGCGTTTGTTATCTATTATCTGCATTTTATTGCTGAGCTTGTTTTGGACAGACAGCAGTAATGCCGCCGCACCTATCAGCAAAATCCAGAATATGCTGGCCAAGCCGCCAGTGCTGTGTGGCAGGTTTGATCAGACCAAGCAATTGCAGGGCATGAAAAAACCACTGGCATCCAATGGCCGTTTTTGCGTCGTCAATGGCAAGGGCATCTTGTGGCGCACGTTGCAACCATTTCCCAACACCTTGCGTCTGACGCGTGACGAGATCGTACATCTGCAGGGCGAACGGGTAGCCATGCGTCTGGACGCGCAAAAAGAACCTACGGTACGCATGATCAACAGCGTGCTGTTTTCTCTGCTGTCTGGTGATCTGGGCAAGCTGGAAACCCTGTTTGAAGTTGATGGCAGTGCAGATGCCAATAGCTGGAAGGTGGCACTCAAAGCCCGTGAAGCAGCTCTGGCCAAAGCGATAGGTGCGATCTCACTGGATGGTGGTGCCTACGTAAAAAATATCCATATCGATG
This sequence comes from Undibacterium pigrum, assembly GCF_003201815.1. Taxonomy (GTDB): domain Bacteria; phylum Pseudomonadota; class Gammaproteobacteria; order Burkholderiales; family Burkholderiaceae_D; genus Undibacterium; species Undibacterium pigrum. The sequence continues at coordinate 1,288,987 of NZ_QJKB01000001.1, read as the reverse complement.
AAGCCAGTGGTGACCGTACCACCATCATTTTTTCAGATATCAAAACTGGTGAAACAGCCATGACGGCTGAAGAACTGGCCTTGTTTGCTCAATAAAGGAAAAGCAACTTCATGGGCGACGGTATAAAAAAACAGCATGGATGGACTAAAGGGCTGGCAATCACATGGGCAATCGTGGTTTGCCTGTTGCTGTCTCATAATGCCTATTTATGGCTGGGCAAGCGTATTGCGCCTGATACCGACATCCTGGCCTTGCTGCCTGTGCAAGAACGCGATCCGGTCTTGCAGCAATCCTTCGCCCACATGGTGGACACTGCCCAGCAAAGGGTGGTGGTACTGATAGGTGCGAACGACTGGGAGCAGGCCAAGCATGCCGCCGCTGCTTATCAAAAAGTGCTGGCAAGTCGTACCGATTTACTGACTGCGACCAATATCAGCGATCAGGCCCAGAATGACTGGCTGGCTGTATTCCAAAAACAAAGCCTGGGTTTGCTGACAGCGCAACAAGAGCAGCAATTGCGTACAGAACCAGTGCAATACTGGACTGACCTGGCGCTGGCAAAGATGTATAGCGCCTTCTCAGGCCCCAAGCTGGGAAGTTTTCAGGATGATCCTTTTAATCTTTTTTCTGGCTGGGTACAGGAAAGGGCGCAAGAAACACCGGTACGCCCGCGTGATGGTTATCTGTTCGTGGCAGACAAGGAAAAACAATATGTACTATTGCCGCTGACCCTGAAACCATCGGCATTTTCCCTGACAGCGCAAGAGGCAGTTGTACCTTTGCTGGGCAAGGCTGCAGAAGCCGCTTTGCTGGCGACACCTTCGGTAGAAATCATCAGCGCAGGTGTTGTCCTGCATGCCGCCGCCGCCGGGCAACAGGCTGGTGGTGAAGTATCGACGATAGGCCTGGGCTCACTGACAGGCATCATCTTGTTGATGTGGCTGAGCTTCCGTTCCCTGAAACCCATCACCCTGATTTTGCTTTCCATAGGCGTAGGTTTTCTCGGTGCCTTGTCGGTCTGCTGGATGCTGTTTGGCGGCATACATTTGCTGACCCTGGTATTTGGTGCCAGCCTGATCGGTGTGGCGCAGGATTATGGCATTTACTTTTTGTGCAATCGCCTTAGTGCGGATGCCAGTGTTGATTCGCCTGCTTTATTGAAACGTTTGCTGCCAGGTCTGAGCCTGACTTTGCTGGCGGCCGTCATTGGTTATCTGGGCCTGGGGCTGACGCCTTTCCCCGGCTTGCGCCATATGGCGGTATTTTCTGCACTGGGGCTGGTATTTGCATGGCTGACGGTGATTTGCTGGTTCCCACAGTTGATCAGCGCTGGTAGCCTGAAAAGTGGCAGGCTGGTGGCGCGTTATTCAGCAGCACTTATGCACTGGCCGCGCCTGGGCTTGAATCTGCGCAGCCTTGTAGTCCTTACTATTTGTGCGATAGCTACGGTGATAGGCTGTTCTCGCCTGGGTGCCAACGATGATATTCGTCTTTTGCAAAACTCTCCCAAGCATCTGGTAGCGGATCAGATCAAGCTGGGCAAATTGCTGGATGCGCCAACGCCAGTCCAGTATTTCCTGGTGCGCGGTGGCAGTGCTGAAATTGTTTTGCAGCGTGAAGAAGCACTGAAGCGCAAACTTGATCCTCTGATCGAGCGTCATACCATTTCTGGTTATCAGGCTTTGTCGAACTGGATACCTTCTGCGCAATTACAAAGGCAGCGCCATCAACTGATAGATGAAAAGCTGCTGGCAGAAGGTGGGGCTTTGAGTTTGTTGGCCAGCAAGGTGGAAGAAGATACTGCCTGGGCTGCAGCCATACGCAAGCATTTGCTGACACTGACAGTCAGCACTTCTATTGATGAGTTTCTCAAGACTTCTGCCGGCGAACCATGGCGGCATTTATGGCTGGGTAAAATCGGCAATGAATACGCCAGCATCGTCGCCTTGCGCGGTCTCAGTTATGCCAATAATGGCCTGGCGACTTTGCAGCAGGCAGGGCAGGGGCTGGAAGGTGTGCAATGGGTGGATAAAGTCAATGAGATATCCTCGGTGCTGGGGCGCTATCGTGCCTATATGGGCTGGGTAGTGTCAGCCGCTTATCTGGTGGTATTTGCCTTGTTGTTCCCGCGTTATCGCCGCAATGCCTGGCGCGTGCTCGCACCCACCATGTGTGCCAGTCTGGTGACGCTGGGTTTGCTGGGGCTGGCAGGGCAAAGCCTGCAGTTATTCCATGTACTGGCGCTGATGCTATTACTGGGAGTTGGCGTCGATTACGGTATCTTCATGCAGGAACATCCTGACAGGCGTAATGCCACTCCCTGGCTGGCGGTGGGTTTGTCGGCTGCCAATACCTTGCTGTCTTTCGGCTTATTGGGATTGAGCCGCACACCGGCATTACAAGCCTTTGGTTTGACGATGCTGATAGGAACGGCGCTGGTGTGGCTGATTGTTCCCTGTTTTACTTCTACTACAGAAAGTGCGCATGTCGCTCAAACTTAAATCATGGGTCATATTGATCACTACAGTTGCTCTGCTGAGTGCTTGCGCCAGTAAGCCGGTGCAACCAGAAGCCCGCCTGGGTCTGATGCTTGCTCCTGCTGTACTGGGTGCTTCTTTCAGCGTGCAGCAACATTTGATCGTAGAAAGAAATGGCCGCATAGACGAACTGGATGCAGCGCTGGAGGTTGAACCTGGCCATCTGGAGCTCGTCGGCCTGGCATTTGGGCAGCGCGTCCTGAGTCTCAGTTATGACGGCAAGCAGTTGAAATCCTGGCGGCATGTCATGCTGCCCGCGCAGGTCAGGGCTGAAGATGTGCTGGAAGACATGCAACTCAGCCTGTGGCCAGTGAGTGCGATTGCCCAGGCTTTGCCTGCTGGCTGGCGCATAGAAGAGCAGGGTTTGCACCGTTTGCTGTATCTTGATGACAAGCTGGTCGTCACCGTCGACTACAGCGGCATGCCGCGCTGGAGCGGCACGGTCGTCCTGAATAATTTGCGTTACCACTATCGCCTGACCATACAGTCAGCACCTTGAGTACCTGAATATCATTATGAAGCTGTATTTACATCACTGCGGCATCGTCTGCGCACTGGGCGACAATCATCAGGATATCCTGCATCGTTTGTTGGATAAGGCTGAGACTGGCGTCTTGCCTACCGATGCATGGTCAAACGGTAGGACATTGCCGCTAGGACAGGTGACAAGCGCATTGCCGGATATCAGCGACATGCCGCTGAGCATGCGTAGCCGTAATAACCAGCTGGCACTGGCCGCACTGACACAGATACGGCCAGCACTGGATGCTGCTATAGCACGCTTTGGTGCTGATCGCGTCGCTGTGGTGATAGGCACCAGTACTTCTGGCGTCGCCAGTACTGAAACCGCCTTGCGCCAGTTCAACACGGATGCTTCACTACCTGCAGAGTTTCATTATGGGCAGCAAGAGATGGCTTCGCCTGCTGACTTCCTGGCCCGTGTTGCGGGTATCACTGGACCGGCTTACGTACATTCCAGTGCCTGTTCTTCCAGCGCCAAGGCCATGGCCAGCGCAGCACGACTGATCAAGATGGGGCTTTGCGATGCTGTCCTGACAGGCGGTGTGGATACGCTATGTGCTTTTACCGTGGCTGGATTTTCAGCACTGGAATCGGTCAGTGGCAGCTTGTGCAATCCCCTGAGTGCCAATCGTCACGGTATCAATATAGGCGAGGGGGCAGCCCTGTTCCTGATGAGTGCTGAAGCTGATGGCACAGGTTCTGGCGTCACTTTGTGTGGCTGGGGAGAGTCATCTGATGGACATCACATGTCTGCCCCTGATCCCGCCGGTGGTGGTGCCCGCCTTGCCATCAATCAGGCTCTGCAGCGTGCTGGCATTTCAGCAGAAGATATCGATTACATCAACCTGCATGGCACGGCCACCCCGCAAAATGATGCAATGGAATCACGCGTGATTCATGATCTGTTTGGCGATGCTGTGCCAGTCAGTTCCACCAAGCCTTTTACCGGCCATACACTGGGTGCCGCCGCCGCCGTAGAGGCAGCATTGTGCTGGCTGGCTATGCAGGATAAAGATAATGCGCAAGGCAGATTGCCCCCCCATCTGTGGGATGCTGTCGCCGACCCACAATTGCCCGTGCTGAATGTGGTTTCGCGTGGTCAACAACTTGGACGGCCAGTGCGTTATGTACTGAGCAATTCCTTTGCCTTTGGCGGCTCCAACGCAGCCTTGATACTAGGGAGAGCATGAGCATGCTGAATGAAAAGGAATTACCTCCAGTTCGCGAGCTGGTGCCGCATGATGGCGAGATGGTCTTGCTGGACAGGGTGCTGAGTGCAGACGACGAGAATTTGTGTGCCGAAGTCAGCATCAGGCCAGAAACCCTGTTCTGTGAAGCATCAGGCGTAGGTGCCTGGGTTGGTATCGAATATATGGCACAAGCCATTGCTGCCCATGCCGGTTACCTGGCGCAATTGCGCGGTGAGCCTGTTAAAGTGGGCTTCTTACTGGGCTCACGGCGCTATGAATGCAGCCAGCCAGTATTTGCGTCTGGCAGTGTATTGCATATCCATGTACACAAGGCATTGCAGGGAGATAACGGCCTGGGGGCTTTTGAATGTCAGATTAGTGATAGCGCGAGTGGTGTGTCGCTGGCAAATGCGACTATTACCGTGTTTCAGCCAAATAACGTCAAAGATTTTCTGCAACGGAGTTAGTAATGAGTATGAGTGTGTTGGTGACTGGATCTTCGCGTGGCATAGGCAAGGCCATTGCCTTGCGCCTGGCCAGTGATGGCTACGATATTGTCTTGCATTGCCGCAGCCAGCGTGAAGAAGCAGAATCTGTTGCAACAGAAATTGCTGCCATGGGCCGCCAGGCGCGTGTTTTGCAATTTGATATTAGCGAACGCGAGCAGGCAGCAGCCATACTGACTGCCGATATTGAGCAGCATGGCTGTTATTACGGCGTAGTCTGTAATGCTGGTGTGGCACGTGACAATGCTTTTCCTGCAATGTCAGGCGAGGACTGGGATATCGTGCTGAGCACCAATCTCGATGGTTTTTATAATGTGCTCAATCCCCTGGTGATGCCACTGGTACAACGCCGCAAGCCTGGCCGTATCGTTACCATGGCATCTGTATCCGGCCTGATTGGTAACCGTGGTCAGGTCAATTACAGTGCTGCCAAGGCAGGCATCGTTGGTGCCACCAAGGCATTGGCAATTGAATTGGCAAAACGGGCAATCACTGTTAATTGCGTGGCCCCAGGTTTAATAGAAACAGACATGATAGAAGATGTGCCTATGGAAGAAGCCTTGAAAATGATACCTGCCAAGCGCGTTGGTAAGCCAGAAGAAGTGGCTGCCGTCGTCAGCTTTCTCATGCAGCCCGATGCGGCTTATGTCACGCGTCAGGTCATTTCAGTGAATGGGGGGATGGTATGAGTATGAACAATATAAAACCTCGTGTCGTCGTCACTGGCATGGCTGGCATCAGCCCTTTGGGCAATGACTGGGCCAGCATACGCAAGCAATTGGGCGAATACAGAAATGCCATCAAACGCATGGATGAATGGAGCGATTACGAAGGCCTGAACACGCAACTGGGCGCTCCTGCTGCCGCTTTTGAATTGAATGAGCGTTATCACCGCAAGGCTACCCGCAGCATGGGCAGGGTGGCATTAATGGCGACACGGGCCAGTGAAATGGCGCTGGAGCACGCAGGTTTGCTCAATGATCCTGTTGTCACCAGTGGCAAAATGGGTATCTCCTTTGGCTCTTCTGCAGGTACACCGAGTGCGATTGGTGACTTTGGCCGCATGATGGAAGAGCGCACCACCAAGGGCATTAACGCCACTACCTATATCAAGATGATGGCGCATACAGCGCCTGTCAATATAGGCGTGTTCTTTGGCCTGACCGGGCGCGTCATCACGACATCGTCAGCGTGTACATCCGGTAGTCAGGGCATAGGTTATGCCTATGAAGCCATACGTGGTGGCAAGCAAGTGGCCATGATTGCCGGTGGCGCTGAAGAATTATGTGCGACAGAAGCGGCAGTCTTCGACACCCTGTTCGCCACCAGCGTACGCAACGATACGCCAGATATTACGCCACGTCCTTTTGATGCAGGACGTGATGGCCTGGTCATAGGCGAAGGTGCGGGTTGCCTGATACTTGAAGACCTTGAACATGCACTGGCACGCGGTGCCACCATACATGCCGAGTTGGTCGGCTTTGGCACTAATAGCGATGGTTGCCACGTCACGCAACCAAATGCCGAGACCATGAAGATCGCCATGCAACTGGCGCTGGAAGATGCAGAGCTGCAGGCATCTGATATTGGCTACGTAAACGCCCACGGCACCGGTACGCAGCAAGGCGATATCGCCGAAAGCCAGGCAACAGCGCAAGTGTTTGGCAATACCATGCCCATCAGCTCACTGAAAAGTTATATGGGACATACCCTGGGTGCCTGCGGTGCGCTGGAAGCCTGGATCAGCATAGAAATGATGAACGAGGGATGGTTTGCTCCCACGATCAATTTGCAAGAGCTGGACCCGCAATGCGCAGACCTGGATTACATCAGGGATGAGGGCAGGGCGATAGATTGTGAATATGTGATGTCGAATAATTTCGCATTTGGTGGAATAAACACTTCGCTGATTTTTAAAAAATACCGCTCATCATAAATGCGGCCTGTAATTAGATAAGGAAAACCAACATGAAAAAAGTAATTTCAGCAGCCATTGTCCTGGCTACGATGATGGCAAGTGTGAGCAGCGCTCAGGCAGCAGACAGAAAAGTTTTGTTGCCTATCTCTGGTGGCATGAATGCCAATGATGCACAAAGTCGCCTGGGTGATTCAGTCAAATTTTATTTTGGCAAACAGCCAGGACCAGCAATTCTGGAGACGCTTGCTAGTGATAAAACCAGCCTGAAAACCAATGCTTTTGGTAAGTCTGATGCAAAGGCCTGCAATTGGGTATTCTTGTCTGCCATGCTGCAATTGCAAAAGCGCGCAAAAGAATTGGGCGCAAATGCAGTCGTTAATATCGTCAGCAATTATGATAACGTTGAATATGCAAGTGAAGCCGAGTTTGAATGTCACGTAGGTGCCATCATGGCTGGAGTCGCACTCAAAGGTGATTTTGTCAGGATAGGTAGCAAGTAAAAAAACAATGTTTTAAATTGCCTGTTTGTCTGGCCAATTTGGAGCATGAATGAAGAGAGGGATATGCCTGTCATATCCCTTTATTTTATATCTCAAGGATGCATTATGAATGTCGTATTAAAACGTGGCTTGCTGTTATCTGCAATATTTGCCCTGGCTTTATTGCAAGGGTGTGCTACTTCCGTTAAAGCAAATGCCACTCAGAACCCCGCGCCTAAAGAGGCATTTGCTTCCTTTGGCCGTATCATAGTGAAACCAGCGATATTCAGAGATGGTTATAGCGGTGATATTTCCGGGCTGCTTAAAATCAATGACAATATTCAGAAAGATCTGGCAGGCCCTCTGGAGAATTGGAATAAGCGTCCAGCCAATGGTCGCACTTTGGTCATCCAGCCAGTAGTAGAGGAAATACAGTTTCAGCATGGCGCCAAGCGTGTTTTGCTGGGACCATTGGCAGGCAGCTCAGGCGTGTTGCTGCGTTTGAATGTGACTGATGCTGAAGGCAATTCAGTGGCAAGGCCAGAATTTTTCCAGCGTGCAGGTGCCATGGCAGCGGGTTTTGTTTTTGGCGTGCATGATAATCTGATGTTGACGCGAGTCGCCAATCTCGCCAGTGGGTATGTGATCAGCAATTACAGCGCAGCTGTTGGCGGTCCGACCGGCGCTGATGACAAGGCTTTGCGTTAAACCATTCTTCAAATAACCAGGTCGCTGCAAGGTATGAAAACTCAGACTGATGAAGCAAGTATCTACCTGCTCAGTCTGCATACCTTGACAGATTCCGTCCTGGTGAATTTTTTACCCTGGCTTTCAGAGAGTGAAGTGCAGCGTTATCAGCGCTTTATTCGACCTGAGCGCCAGCGGCAATTTCTGGCTGGTCGTATTCTTTTAAGGCAGGCACTGGCCCGGTTACTGGACATGTCAGCCACAGAACTGGAATTGATTGAGCAAGCCGGTAATGCACCCCGACTCGTTCGGCCAGAATTAAGTGATGCCGGATTCAGTCTCTCGCATAGCGGTCCCTGGGTTGCCTGTGCTGTCAGCGCCAGTACCAAACTGGGTCTGGACATTGAAATGCTGAACCCTGAACGTGATTTTTCTGCCCTGGCCTTGCAGGCATTTAATGCAGATGAAAATGCCTGGTTAGCGCAACAGGATGCCGGTAATCGCCTGCATGATTTTTATCAGTTGTGGACGACCAAAGAAGCGCAGATCAAACTCAATCAGAAAAGTATGCAATGCGTGCACTTGCCACACCCAGAACTGTCCATCACTTTGTGTAGTTCCAGACGGCTTACTTCCGCACCGCAACTGTTGCAGATCAGTCTGTCAGCGAAATAAACCCCAGAACCAGTTCCAGATACCTGGCAACTCCGGTGCGTTGCTGGCATCTTTCACGACCCTTGCCAGGGCTGCACGCTCGAGTACATCGCGATCGTCATAGAAGGGTTTTTCACTGACGGGTATTTCCAGTTCTTTGGCGACATCCAGCAGTATTTCCAGATACTCTTCCATATGATTGGCGGTATAGGGATTGATGTCGTGAAAAGTGACGACGATGGGAGTTACACCATCTACTGCAGGCATTTCGTTCTGGCACCATTTGGGACGGGTAGCCAATAACAGCTTGCGCATATTGCGGCGCTTGGTCAGGCTGAAGTTGATGCCATAGATGATACCGTCATTTGCACTCAGATCCGTCAGCAGCATTTGCAAACCATGCCTGTGGTAGGTATCAAGGGTGCGTGCATCATAATTCCAGAATGGAGGGCGCACCAGCTTTGGCGCTGCACCCATAATGGCACTCAGGTCGGCAATGCCTAACTCAAGTGAGTTTTTCAGCTCATCTTCGCTCAAATAGCGATGGTTGGAATGTCGCGGTGTCCCGGTATGAAAAGCCAGTAAATGGCCAGCTTCCACTTCCCGCTTCAGTAAAGCCCTGCCAAATTCTGTGCCGCCACCATTGACTGCTCTGGGTTGCGCAAAAAATACCGCCTTGATGCCGTTCTGGTAAGGATTGCTTTGTAAAGTACGCAGTACTTTCTCGGTAGGATTATCTGGCTGTACCGCACTGGGGCCATCATCAAAGCTCAATAAAAACCGTATTGGTGCAGGGTTGCTTGTGCAGTGGTCTGCCATTGCTGCATTGCAAAAGCCAGAATACAGGGAGATGAGAAAACAGAAGATGGCATGACGCCAATGGCAGAAGGTGAACAAAATCAGAAATCAGCTTTTGATGGGATGTTCTTATTGTATCCGTCTACAAATATTTTTTCTGGATTTAATCGGGATTTGAATGATTTCAACTGTATTTATCGCCGCAGACTTGGAGTAGGCATATGCCTGGTAAGCAGCAGCTTTACCTGCTCAATTACTGAATTTGCAAGAAATTATAAGTATTTAACAATTGAAATGTGAATGATATTGATTCTCATTGTCAATATAGATATCATTCGTATTATTTTGCAATTTGCTGTACAGAATTTCACAATTAATATCTTTTTTATAATATTTACTGCACGTAATCAGGGATCTCTATGAAACACCCGTTAATCAAACAGCCAAAAAACCTGCGCAACACTGAAGACCAGGTATTTGCTTCCATGAAAAAAACCACATTGGCACTGGGTATTTCCAGCGCAATGCTGATGCCTATGGTTGCGGCGGCACAAGATACAACTCCTCCAGTCAAGACACAAAAAGAGAAGCTGGCAGAGGTAGAGATTCTGGGTAAAAGACGTGAATCCAATCCTAATGCAGAAGTTGGCGCACCTTATAAAGCAAAATCCTCTGCTGATTCCCGTCACACACGTCCACTGGCAGAAACACCACAGACTATCTCTGTTCTGACACGTTCTGCACTGGATGATTCTGGCCTGACTGATCTGAAACATGTATTGGGCGCACAGCCTGGCATTACCCTGGGTACTGGTGAAAACGGTAATGCCTTCGGCGACCGTTACATCATCCGCGGCCAGGAAGCACGTAGTGACGTTTTCGTTGACGGCTTGCGCGATCCTGGTATGTCTACACGCGAAAGTTTCGCTATCGAACAACTGGAAATTTCCAAAGGCCCAAATTCCAGCTTTGCTGGCCGTGGTACTGCCGGTGGTGCGATTAATGCCATCACCAAACAAGCAACTCTGGATCACGACTTTGAACGTATCTCAGTCGGCGTTGGTAGTGATTCACAAAAACGTGTTACTGCTGATATCAACAAAGGTTTCGGCGACAATTTCGCACTGCGTACCAACTTGCTGTACGGCGATGAAGATGTACCAGGTCGCTCACCATCCAACCGTTCACGCAAAGGTATCGCTTTGTCCGGTTTGTATGAAGCCAGCAAGGATTTCTCTGTAACGCTGGACTACTACGGTCTGCGCACTAAAGATACATCGCCAGATCTGGGTTTCTACCTGACTGGTACTGCACCTAACCGTGTGCCAGCACTCAATGTGCCTGTTTATGCGCAAGCAAATGACTTCCTGAAATCTGACGTTGATACATTGACGGCGCGTATCAATCTGGCGTTTGCTCCTGACCTCAAGCTCACCAGCCTGACACGTTACGGCAAATCCAATAACGGCTATGTCACAACGGGCGCATCCTCTGCAACACGTTATAACGGCGCAACAGGTGTGGCTTACACAACTGGCGTCCTTGATGGTGGCCATACTGGCTGGCAAGATATCGACTACTTTGCGCACCAGAGTAATCTGCGCTGGGATAAGGTGATCGGTGGCATGAAGCATGAATTCATTTTCGGTGCTGAGTATGCTGACCATAAAGTTGTTTCCGGTACTTATGGCATTTCGACCACTGGCACATTCAACTGTAAGACTACTGCTGGCGTTGGTGCCAACAATGGCTTCTGCTTCACTGACAGCAATGGCACACCTGTTGCCAACCTCGGTAATCTGTCTGGCCGTAACTATTCTCGCCTGGGCTGGAACCAGGACTGGCATGTCAAAGCACTGGCTTTGACGGCAATGGATACTGTGGATCTGACAGACAAATTTACTGCTTTCGGCGGTATACGTGCAGATTACTTTGATCTGGGCCTGACTCGTCGTAATAACACCACTGGTGTCATCACTGGTGACTACGGCTATAAAGACACGCTGGTGAATGGTCATCTGGGTCTGAGCTACAAGATTACTCCTAAACTCATCGTGTATGGTTCTGTCGCCAGTGCGCAAGACATCAACGGTGGTGAAGCTGACTCCGGTACCAGCAGTGGTTACGGTGGCGCAGTGTTGTATCAAAACCAGATCGCTGGTGCAAAACCAGAAACTTCTGTGAATTATGAACTGGGCTTGAAATGGAATTTGCTGGATGACAAACTGCTGGCAACTGCAGCCTTGTTCCAGACCAAAAAATCTGACGTCATGGAAGGTGCCAACTACGACACTATCGGTACATTCAACACTGGTAAAAATCGTGTGCAAGGTGTGGAATTTGGCCTGAGTGGTAACCTGACTGAAGATTTGTCCGTACAGTTTGGCGCAGCTTTCCTGGATTCCAAAGTACTGGCATCTGCGACACCTGCAAACGTTGGCAATCCTTTAAGTAACTTTGCCAAGAAGACTTTCTCCTTGCAGGCCAAGTACCAGTTGACTAATGCCTTCTCCTTCGGTGGTTCTGCTCGTCACGAAAGTGATCGTTGTGGTGGTCAGCCTGATACTGCAGCAGGTTTCACGACAACTGGCCTGTGCTCACAACCAGTACCTGGTTTCACCGTGTATGACGTGTTTGCTGCTTATCGTTTCTCACGTCGCTTTGACATCCGTGTCAACGTACTGAATGCGACGAACAAAGACTACTACACAGCAGTCTATCGTTCAGGTTCATTCCTGTACAAAGGCGATGCACGCGCAGTACGCTTCACACTGAACTACGAAATGTAATCTTTGACAGCGATCAAGAACTTATTTCATTCATGGGAGTGGGTTCTTGATTCAGCTAGAATATGGGTTATTTATTGATCATTCTCATTGATGAACAATCCAGCTAATCCTGTTATTCCACCAGATATACGCTGTGCCCAGGATTATGAATTTGCGGCGCAGCGTATCATGGCAGAACCAAGCTACGCCTATGTAGCAGGTGGAAGCGGACGTGATCTCACGGTGGCAGCCAACCTTGCTGCCTTTGCGCAGTGGTCAGTTTATCCTCGTGTGTTGCGCGATGTCAGTGACGGCCATACGCGCCTTAAGCTAGGTCAGCAAACTTTTCTTCATCCCATTCTGTTAGCTCCCGTCGCTTTTCAAAAGCTGGCACATCCTGCCGGTGAAATTGATACGGCCAGGGCTGCGTGCGCCATGGATGCCTGCATGGTATGCAGTACTTTGTCTTCCTGTCTTCTGGAGGATGTAGCGCATGCCGCAGGTCCGCACAAATGGTTTCAGTTGTATTTTCAAGCCAATCGCGACGATACCCGTAATTTGCTGGCGAGGGCAGAGGCTGCAGGCTTCGGTGCTATCGTCGTGACACTGGATGCATCGATACAGGTGCCCAGTGCCCGCGCCTTGCAGGCCGGATTTCGCATGCCGCCGGATTGCGTGGCAGTTAACCTGCAAGCGACCAATGCTGGTGAAACTATTGAGCTTGCACCTGATGATAGTCGTATCTTCCAGGGGGCGATGCGTGCAGCACCAACATGGTCTGATCTGACCTGGTTGATGGCGGAGACTTCTTTGCCTGTCTGGGTGAAAGGCGTTCTGCATCCAGATGATGCTCTGGCACTGAAAGCTGCTGGTGTTGCTGGTATTGTCGTCTCTAACCATGGTGGGCGCAGCCTTGATGGGGCGCCTGCTAGCCTGACCGTGCTACCTGCGATTCGCGCTGTGGTTGGTGATGAGTATCCCTTATTGCTCGATGGTGGCATACGTTCAGGAGCAGATATTTTCAAGGTGCTGGCGCTGGGTGCCAATGCCGTGCTGGTAGGGCGCCTGCAAATGTATGCGCTTAGCGTTGCTGGTGCTCTGGGCGTAGCTCATATGATCAAGCTGTTGCGCGAAGAACTGGAGATCTGTATGGCCCAGGCAGGATGCGCGACTCTTGCCGAGATCAATAGCAATGCTTTGCTGCGCAGTCTGTGAAATAAAAGGGATGGGTATATGTTAAATGTAATTGAAGGGGTCTTGAGCAAGGGCGAAGTCAGGCAATTTCGTGTTTATCTTGACCAGGCAGAATGGCAGGATGGTGCAAACACGGCGGGCACGCTTGCTTTGCAGGTCAAGAATAACCTGCAGATAGATGATAATTCCGATCTGGCCATTCAACTGGGCAATCACATCCTGCGCAAGCTTGGCGAGCATCCTGTGTTTATCTCTGCGGCTTTGCCACAGAAGATTTATCCACCAAAATTCAATCGCTATCAGGATGGTGGTGGATATGGCCTGCATGTGGATAGTGCCGTAATGATGATGCCAGGGACGCGCCAGAATTTGCGTAGTGATATGTCTGCCACCTTGTTCCTGGCCGAACCCGGGGAGTATGATGGGGGCGAGCTGGAAATTGAAACTGATTTTGGCGCGCAAACGGTCAAGCTTGAAGCAGGTGACATGGTGCTCTATCCTTCTTCAAGCCTGCACAGGGTGACGCCAGTAACTGCAGGCGCAAGGGTTGCCTCGTTTTTTTGGATAGAAAGCATGGTCAGTGACGACGCTGAGCGCACCATGCTTTACGATCTTGATCAGGCCATACAGAAACTTACCCCCGTGGTCGAAGCGCAAAATCCGGCCCTACTCAGACTGACGGGTATTTATCATAATTTATTGCGTCGCTGGGCTATTACCTAATTTGTTGAATTTACTGAATTTGCTTTAACTTACTTATCAGGAGACATCCATGAAACTCATCAAGCGATCTATTTTTGCGGCATTGGTCCCGCTGGTATTTGCCATGTCATCTGGCAGTGCCTTGGCCCATGGTGACGTTAAATGCACGACCGAGCCAAAAGAAAAATGGCGTCCACATACTGAACTGGAAGCGAAGTTGACTAAAGAAGGCTGGCAAATTCGTCGTATGGAAAAAACTACCAGTTGCTATGAAGTGTACGCCAAAGACCCAAAGGGCAAGCGCGTAGAGGCATTCTTCAATCCAGTGACGTTTGAGCGCGTTGAAGAATAATCAAACCTCAGTCCGGGACGTGCCCGTCCGGGACGTGCCCGTCTGGGACGTGCCTGTGCGCCTGATTCATTGGGCGCAGGTTTGTGCCATCGCCGCCGCCTGGATCACCAGCGGCATGACAGGTGTGGCCCATGAATACATAGGCTATGGCGCGGGAGTGCTGGTACTTCTGCGCCTGATCTGGAGTGGTATTGGCAACCGCTATGCAAGCTTTACGCAATTCCTTAAATCACCATCGGCCACGCTGGCTTATTTGCATCTGGTCATCAAATCTAAAGCGCCAAGGTATATAGGACACAACCCTCTGGGCGGCTGGATGGCTGTCGCCTTGTTATTTTGTGTGGGTTTGCTGGTGCTGACAGGCTGGGCCATGGGGACAGATATGCTATGGGGCTATGCATGGCCAGTGCGCGTGCATGTCGCCATTGCATGGGCCATGGTGGGCTTGATCTTCTTCCATGTGTTGGGAGTCGTATTCACCAGTTGGCAGCATCGCGAAAACCTTGCCAGGGCGATGATCTCAGGTAAGAAAGCTGCGCCTGAGGTGGGTGATATCGATTAGCGGGCATAGCTTGAAAGCAGCCTGGGTATTTTTGAGGTAGTAGTACGGGGATTTGCTGCAGGTAGAATAAAGCGGGGGAGGGAAATACTTGTACGATTTTCTTTGCCCGGGATAGTACGTCAACCGGTATTTGTTCTTCTGAGTTAAGCGAGCCACTATTTACGCCGCGTACATAAAAGCCTGGCCGTTGAAACTCTGTATTACTTGTTTGCCTTGCCTTATAAGGGCAGGGCGGAAAAAAAAGAGTTACTGGCCTTGGCAAGTAACTCTTTTCTAAATTTGGCTCCCCGACCTGGACTCGAACCAGGGACCTGCGGATTAACAGTCCGTCGCTCTACCGACTGAGCTATCAGGGAATAGAAGATATGATGATCTTCATTAAACTTTTAAATCTATCTTTTTGGCAGTGATTTTTGTCAAGTTCACCACTCACTTCGAATCTTTATTGCAAAACTGCTATATTCACTACTGTGCCAGTCAAATCTGGCGGAAAAAAAAGAGTTACCAGCTTTAGCAGGTAACTCTGCTTTTTCAAATTTTGGCTCCCCGACCTGGACTCGAACCAGGGACCTGCGGATTAACAGTCCGTCGCTCTACCGACTGAGCTATCAGGGAATAGAAGACATGGTGATCTTCGTTAAACTTTTTAATCTACTACTTATACTTATCTACTCGTTCGCAGTGATTTTTTGACAAGTTCACTGCTTACTTCGAATTCTGTGGCTCCCCGACCTGGACTCGAACCAGGGACCTGCGGATTAACAGTCCGTCGCTCTACCGACTGAGCTATCAGGGAACAGAGACAAAAATTATATTCGCTCAACCCTGATTTGTCAATACGCTTTGAATCCGCTTACAGAACCCTGGCTATCGCATCGATGACGTTATCGATATTCTTGTTGTTTAAAGCAGCAACACAGATACGGCCAGTATCAACGGCATAAATGGAATTCTTGTCTCGCAACTGACCAACCTGCTCTTTGGTCAGGCCAGAATACGAGAACATGCCGCGTTGCTGAGTCACGAAATCAAAGTTGTGGCCTGGAGCCTTGTCCTTGAGCTTGGTGACGAAGGCAGTGCGCATTTCGCGTATGCGTACGCGCATGCCTGCCAGTTCTTCTTCCCACAACTGGCGCAGTTCTGGAGTTGCCAGCACAGTCGCTACTACCTGGCCACCGTGGGTAGGTGGGTTGGAGTAGTTTGTGCGGATCACGCGTTTCAGCTGCGACATGATGCGCGCTGCTTCTTCCGCGCTGGATGCGGCAATGCTCAGTGCGCCGACACGTTCGCCATACAGGGAGAAGGATTTGGAGAAGGAATTGGAGACAAACAGGGCACCGCCAGCTTCAGCAAAGCGACGTACCACCTTGCCGTCTGCCTCGATACCATCGCCAAAGCCCTGGTAGGCCATGTCGAGGAAAGGGATGAGGTTGCGTTGTGCAACTACGGCAATCACGTCTGTCCATTGTTCATCAGTCAGGTCAGCACCAGTCGGATTGTGGCAGCAAGCGTGCAGCAATACGATAGAGCCTTCAGGCATGGATTTCAATGCATCCAGCATGCCAGCGAAATTAACGCCGCGTGTCGCTGCATCATAGTAAGGATAAGAGTTGACTTTAAAGCCAGCCGATTCAAACAGGGCGCGATGGTTTTCCCAGCTTGGGTCACTGATCCATACTTCAGAATTTGGACTGAAGCGTTGCAGGAAGTCTGCGCCCAGCTTCAGCGCGCCAGTACCGCCGATAGCCTGGGCAGTAATCGCACGTTTTTCCTTGACGACATCGCTGTCAGCACCAAACACCAGTTCCTGCACTGCTTTATCATAGGCAGCCAGACCTTCGATAGGCAGGTAAGTGCGTGGGGAGAATTTTTCCATCAAAATAGCTTCTGCTTTTTTGACGCATTCCAGCAATGGCACCTTGCCATTGTCATCATAATAAACGCCTACGCCCAGATTAACCTTGGCAGGATTCTGGTCAGCATTAAAGGCTTCAGTGATACCCAGGATAGGGTCGCGGGGGGCCATTTCTATGGCAGAAAACAGGGGTGAAGATGTGGAAGCAGTCATCGTGATAATATGGAAATATTTGTCGTTGCCGACAGTAAAGGTTGGAATGAGGCAGATTGCATAGTACAGCCACCTATTTTAGCAAAGGTAATCGCATCATGGCCGTAGCACCAGTTAATTCAACAGCTTTGTCAGAACAGCTGGACGAATCAAAATTTATCAGTTTCCCTGATTCACCTTATCAGTTGTATCAAATGTTCCAGCCAGCGGGTGATCAGCCGGCGGCAATTGCACAATTGGTCGAGGGTATCAGTGACGGTTTGTTTTTTCAGACACTGCTGGGAGTGACGGGGTCGGGTAAGACTTACACGATGGCAAACGTGATCGCCAGGACAGGTAGGCCGGCCATCATCTTTGCACCTAATAAAACCCTGGCAGCACAGTTGTACAGTGAGTTCAGGGAATTCTTTCCACGCAATGCGGTAGAGTATTTTGTCAGTTATTACGATTACTATCAACCAGAAGCGTATGTACCGCAGCGCGACTTGTTCATTGAGAAAGATTCTGCCATTAATGAACATATAGAGCAGATGCGTCTGTCCTGTACCAAATCGCTGATGGAAAGACGGGATGTCATCATCGTGGCAACAGTCTCCGCCATCTATGGTATCGGTAACCCGAATGAATACCACAAGATGATCCTGACCTTGCGCGCGAAAGACAAGGTCAGCCAGCGCGATGTCATTGCCCGCCTGATACAGATGCAGTACAAACGCAATGAAGTTGATTTTGGACGCGGTACTTTCCGCGTGCGTGGCGACACCATTGATATATTTCCGGCAGAACATGCAGAGATGGCTGTGCGTGTGGAAATGTTCGATGACGAAATCGAAAACCTGCAATTGTTTGATCCACTGACCGGACGCATCAAACAAAAGATACCGCGCTTCACGGTTTATCCTAGCTCGCACTATGTGACACCGCGTGAAACAGTTTTGCGTGCCATTGAGACCATCAAGGAAGAGTTGCGCGAGCGCCTGGATTTTTTCCGTCGTGAAAACAAACTCATAGAAGAGCAGCGCATAGAACAGCGCACCCGTTTCGATCTGGAAATGATGGCCGAGATAGGTTTTACCAAAGGGATTGAAAACTACTCGCGCCACCTGAGTGGTGCTCAAGCCGGTGAACCTCCCCCAACCCTGGTTGATTACCTGCCGCCAGATGCCCTGATGTTCCTCGATGAATCGCATGTGCTGACAGGGCAGTTGAATGGCATGTATAACGGCGACAGGGCACGCAAAACTAACCTTGTAGACTATGGCTTTCGCCTGCCATCTGCACTGGATAACCGCCCGCTGAAGTTTGCTGAATTCGAAAGCAAGCTGCGCCAGACTGTATTTGTATCAGCCACGCCAGGTGATTATGAAGATCAGCATTCTGACCAGACAGTAGAGCAACTGGTCAGGCCTACCGGACTGGTCGATCCAGAAATTGAAGTGCGTCCGGCGCTGACGCAGGTTGATGATTTGATGAACCAGATTATCGAGCGCGTGAAAAAGCACGAGCGGGTACTGGTCACGACACTGACCAAGCGCATGTCAGAACAGTTGACAGAATTCCTCAACGAAAACGGTATTAAGGTGCGCTACCTGCATAGCGATATCGATACGGTAGAGCGCGTGGAAATTATACGTGACCTGCGCCTGGGAACTTTTGATGTGCTGGTCGGCATTAACTTGCTGCGCGAAGGTCTTGATATCCCTGAAGTGTCACTGGTTGCTATTCTCGATGCAGATAAAGAAGGTTTCCTGCGTTCTGAGCGCAGCCTGATCCAGACCATAGGCCGTGCTGCGCGTAACCTGCACGGCAAGGCCATCTTGTATGCGGACAAAGTGACAGACTCCATGCGCCGCGCCATGGGAGAAACCGAGCGTCGCCGTAATAAACAACTAGCTTTCAATCTGGCCAATAATATTACCCCGGTAGGCATACGCAAGCAGATCAAGGACATCATTGATGGAGTCTACAATCCGCAAGAAGCGAAGGAAGAACTGGCAGTAGCGCAAGAGCAGGCACGTTATGAAGTCATGAGCGAGAAGCAGATCAGCCGCGAAATCAAGCGTCTGGAAAAACTCATGCTGGATCATGCCAAGAATCTGGAGTTTGAAAAAGCCGCCCAGGTCAGGGATCAGTTAGCGCATGTCAAGGAACAATTGTTTGGGGCGGGTGGGCATGATTCTGTGCTTTGATGCTGTTTGCTTATGCTGAAACAGCGTGAATTCCGTCCTGTTCGCCCTTGGAGAAAACCTGTCTTGCGGATGAGTCGGTCTGAGTTGAAACGGCAGCTGCTTAGGGCACTGGTGCTTGAGCACCGCAATGGGAGGAGTAAACCATTTCCTCAGTGGGGATGGGAGAAGCCTGTATCAATGCACCAACTGCGCAGGAGGCGATTGCGTCTCGCGAGGCAATATGTTTTGCTATATGAACCTGTAAGCGCACTGGTTTTTAAAAGAAGCCTTCCGCGCGGTAGGGAATGGCCAGGTACAGGAAAATTACTTTCATCACCTATCTTTTCCTGGGAGGATGGTATGTGGGCTCAACGAGCCTGCAGCCTTCCGTTGGAGCATATCAACACTCAACAAATTTAAGAAGTCTGGGTAGCTTATTTGCCAATGATACAAGTTGGGGAATCAGTCCGTAGGTTGGGCTACGTCTTATCAGCCCAACACTCTGCGGTTAAATAAGGTAAGCGTCTATTTGAGGCTCAGTGTTGGGCTGATGAAGCGTAGCCCAACCTACAAGTTGTATTATTTTCCACCAACACAAACCTGATTCCGCCCACCTTGCTTTGCCTGGTACAACATCGCATCTGCCTGCAGGAACATCGCGTTTTCGGTGTTCCAGGTGGGGAAGTCGGCTATGCCACCGCTGAAGCTGAAGTTTTTATTTTCACCTGGCTTGACTTCAAATACGATCTTGCCAAAGGCTTCGCGCATGGCATCGAGTTTTTGCTTGCCTTGTTCAGGCGTGCAATCCCAGAACACGACGACGAATTCTTCACCGCCGAAGCGGCTTAACAAGTCACGCTCACCGAGTTGCGCTGACAGGATCAGGGACAAGCGCTTGATAACGATGTCACCAAAATAATGGCCCCAGGTATCGTTGATGTTTTTGAATTTGTCGATATCAATGATGCCGTAAGCCAGGGGCTTGTCTTCAGTGTTGGCGCGGCGTATCCATTCCTGGGCTTTCTTTTGCAGACCCACTTTATTGAGCAAACCAGTGGCACGGTCGCGGCTGATAAGGTCTTTGCTGGTGCGGATTTTATTGATGCGGTTCAGCAATTGACGTGTCAGCACATCGGCATCGCTGGGCGTGAGTATCTCATCGAAACCGCTATCCAGTGCGCGTCTGGCCATGTCTGGGTCAGGGCGGCTTTGCAGCAGGATGATTTCGCGGCTGGGATCAAACTCTATATTCTTTTTGAGTACGCGCACCAGGGCTTCGGTTTGCAGGTACTGTGCTTCATCAATGAGGACGATATCTGGCTGCGCTTCCTTGACGCGTACGTGCAGGGAACGGGCATCTGGATTGTGCAGCAGCTCTATGTGGTTTTCTGCCAGCAAGGCTGTGTCCAGGGAAGAAAGCTCGCCACAATGGACGATGGTATTCGTTTCGCCGCGTTTTTGGCGGGCAAAGATATTAAACAGCTTGTCGACCAGCACTTCATTGGTGATGGGTTTTTCAGCATAAGCCATGCAATTGCTGTCCACCAACTTTTGCTGCAATAAAAAGCGTTCACCCTGACGTACGGTTTGCAGGTAGATGTAGCTCTGGTCGTCTGGCAGACGTTGCAGCAAGTCACTGAGAAACATGGTTTGACGACGCGTGTGCTGCATGTCATCTTGCATGTTATACAAAACATCAAGATCGATGACGAATAAATCATTGCCTTCGGAAGACTGTACTGCCTTCACAAAACCACTCATCTGATCAAAAAACAGAATGTCAAAGTCATACTTATGCGCACCTATCAATAACTCTTTTTTGTTATCGATGATGAAGAAGGTTTGGGTAAGCAATAAGACCCGATTTTTGTACAACTGTCCTGCATCTGCCATTTTGTCTCCAGAAACCCGGCGGTTTTTGCACTATGTTATCAAATTGCTGTGCATGTTTTGATTTTATACGACTTCCTGTTACCGCTTGGTTAATAGGAAGCAAAATATTGGTCATAATTCAAAAAAATGTGGCGAATTGCCATGCCCGTTGAGCTTATGCAGATGTAGTAACCTGTCATTACCTGCCATTGTTAAATTTGCTTAACAATGAGTCTCCTTTCAACCCAGATTCAACCCAGACTCAGGAGACATCATGGCAGCCAAAAAAATTCTTATGCTGGTCGGTGATTTTGTAGAAGACTATGAGGCCATGGTGCCTTTTCAAAGCCTGCTGGCCGTTGGGCATGCAGTGCATGCAGTTTGTCCTGACAAAAAGCCAGGTGATTATGTCGCTACTGCCATTCATGACTTTGAAGGCCAGCAGACATATACAGAAAAACCTGGTCACCGTTTCAGCATTACTCATGACTTTGCCATCATTAAGGCACAGGACTACGATGCCTTGCTCATACCCGGTGGCAGGGCACCTGAATACCTGCGCCTGAACCCACAAGTGATTGCTATCGTGCAGCATTTCGCGCAGACAAAGAAACCGATAGCGGCCGTTTGCCATGGTGCGCAGATTTTGGCTGCAGCCAAAGTGCTGGAAGGCATCAAGTGCTCAGCTTATCCGGCTTGCCAGCCAGAAGTGGAAGCCGCAGGCGGCCAGTATGCCAATATCGCAGTGACTGATGCCGTCACTGACAAGAATTTTGTCACCGCACCCGCATGGCCTGCACATCCTGCATGGATAGGGCAGTTCCTGCAATTGCTGGGTACGGAAATAAAGTTATAGCTAATTGTGACTTGGCTTGCAAATCAGGCAAGTGCCGTATAATCGTCAGGAAATGACTTCTTGACGATATGCGGGAGGAAATATGTGCGAGATTTTTGTGAAAGCCGATCCAGGCTTGTATGAATCCCGGGCGCGGTCATTGCGCCTGCATGGTGTGGTGACTTCCATCCGGCTGGAAAAGATATTCTGGAATGTGCTGGAAGAAATAGCTGTACGTGACGGCATGAATACCAATCAACTCATCACCAAGCTTTATGATGAGTTGATTGCCTATCGCGGTCATATCGACAATTTCTCATCGTTCTTGCGGGTTTGCTGTTTGCGCTATACCTCGCTGATGCTGGATGGTGAGATTACTACTGACAAGCATCTGCCATTGGCGGGCCTGCATAATGCCAAAGCTGAAACCAAAGGTTTCTTGATTTGAGAATGTATGCCAGGTCTGCATGGCTGCATTTATGCAGACCTGATCAAGCATTGTTTGCGTATTTTTATCTCCCATCTTGTCGCTTCCTTTCCTCGATGTAGAGCTTGCGTGCAGAATTTTCTCTCCATCAAAATCGAGGGGGATTCAAAAAGCCGCTTGACACATGAAAGGTTCAGTTTTAATATGCCTACCAACTAGTAGGTAAATTAATTAAGTAAAGAAGCGGCTCACTTTCAACAGGCAAGGCATGAAGCATTTCTCGGAAATCTCACCTATGGCAGAGCGCATCATTGATGCTGCTCAGGGTTTGATACAGCAACAGGGTTACAACGGGTTTTCCTATGATGATGTGGCAAAGATAGTGGGTATCAAAAAACCCAGTATCCATCACCATTTCGCCAAAAAAGAGGATCTGGTGTGTGTGCTGGTGCAACGCTATACCCATCAGTTTCGAGGTGAATTGCTGAGTATAGAAGGACAGCATGCCAGCCCCATGGACAGGCTGGCTGCCTATGCGGCCGTGTTTGAACAAACCTTTAATCGCGACAAGCGTCTCTGTGTTTGCGGCATGCTCGGAGCAGAATCTGATTCCTTGCCAGAATCTGCCGCGGATGAAGTGGCTCTTTTTTTCAAACTCAATCTCGATTGGCTGAGCCGTATGATAGGTGACGCGCAAACTGCGGGTCTGATCAAAAGCAACTGTGCTGCTGAGTCTCTGGCGCAAGCTTATTTGAGTGCGCTGGAGGGGGCGATGGTGCTGGGGCGTGGCATGCGCACCGTGCAAGGGCCAGCTGATATCGCGCAAACTTTTCTTTCCACTGTGTCGGCCTGAGGTTGGCATTTTTTTTAAACCAATGCCTACCAATTAGTAGGTAGATAAACAAAAGAGGCGTATGATGAACATGAATTTTGAAGGTAAGAAATTACTGGTAATCGGCGGCACCAGCGGTATGGGGCTGGAAACGGCACGGATAGTTTTATCCCAGGGCGGGAAGGTAGTGATTGTCGGTAATCGCAAGGATAAAGCTGAGGCGGCTCAAGGGCAATTGTCAGCCCTGGGCGAAGTCGCTGCATTTACCGCGAATTTATCCAGAGCAGAAGAAGTACAGCAGTTGCTAAAAAAAATTGATGAAGCGCATAAGGACATCAATCTTTTAGTGAATGCCGCAGGCATATTTGCCCCCAAGGCATTTCTTGAACATAGCGAAGATGACTATGACCAGTATCAGGCTTTGAACAAGGCAATATTCTTCATCACACAAAAAATCGCGACCAATATGATTGCCAGTGGTAAGCCCGGGTCTATCGTGAATATTGGATCAATGTGGGCCAGACAGGCGATTGCGGCAACCCCATCGTCTGCTTATTCCATGGCAAAAGCCGGCATACATTCTTTGACCCAGCATCTGGCGATGGAATTTGCATCGCATCATATCCGCGTGAATGCCGTATCGCCAGCAGTGGTGGAAACACCTGTCTATGAAAGCTTCATACCCAAGGCAGATATTCCTGCTGCTTTGCAGGGTTTCAACGGCTTCCATCCCATAGGTCGCATCGGCACACCAAAGGATGTGGCAGAAGCGATTGCCTTCCTGCTGTCAGATAAGGCTTCCTGGGTAACCGGGGCAATCTGGGATGTGGACGGCGGTGTGATGGCAGGCCGCAATACCTGAAGAAATCAGGAATAAAAAATGCCGGATCAGTTTGAACTGACCCGGCATTTTTTTTGCAAAACCAAACTAACTAAGCGAATTTAACCTGCTGCTACTCGTTTTGCGATATGCGCCAGTGCTTCTTCAACCTGATCAATCAGGATCAGGCACAGGTCGCCTGCTTCGAGCCTGTCCATGGCCAGATCAATCGCAATGAATTCACCATTGATTTCATCGATGCGCGAAGTTTTGCTTGCCTGCTTCAGGCCTTCACGCAAGAGGGCGACAACTTCACCATCGGCACGGCCACGCTGGCATTGATCCTGATACAGCACCACGTCATCAAAGGACTCACCGAGGATTTCAGTCTGCTGGCGTATGTCCTGGTCACGGCGGTCACCTGCACCGCTGATGACGACAGAGCGGCGTTTGGCAGGCATGGTTTCTACTGCGCGCACCAATGCCAGTATCGCATCCGGGTTGTGGCCATAGTCAGCAATCAGGGTTGCACCACGGAAGTTGAAGACATTGAAGCGGCCAGGCGCATTGTCGGCCTCATTGGCAAAGGACAATAAGCCTGCGCGTATGCTGTCCCAGTCAATATTGATTGCCCAGGCTGCGGCTACGGATGCCATGACGTTCTCGACCTGGAAGCCTATGCTGCCATTGCGGGTGATAGGGATATCCGCCAGCGGCACGCTATGACGTGTCTTGCCTTCTGCGGCAATCAGATGGCCGTTTTCTATATACACTACACGCTTGCCCTGGGCCCTGTGGGTGGCCATGACAGGGTGCTGATGGTCCGCAGCAAAGAAGATCACGGCAGATGGGCAATTGCTGGCCATGGCTGCGACGATAGGGTCAGCCGCATTCAGCACGGCATAGCCGTTATCAGCAACGTTTTGTACGATGACGCGTTTCAATACAGCCAGGTCTTCTACCGTGGTGATGTAGTTCAGGCCAAGGTGATCACCGGAACCGATATTTGTGACGACAGCCACCTGGCAACGGTCATAGGCCAAGCCCTCACGCAAGACACCACCGCGTGCAGTTTCAAATACGGCTGCATCGACATCTGGGTGGGACAAGACATTGCGGGCGCTGCGCGGGCCGCTGCAATCACCGCTATCAATCTGGCGGCCTGCAACATAGACGCCATCCGTATTGGTCATGCCTGTACGCAAGCCGCTGGCTGTCAGCAGATGGGCAATCAGACGTACTGTCGTGGTTTTGCCATTCGTGCCGGTGACTGCGATGATAGGGATGCGGCCATCGTCATTATCATCAAACATTGAAGCGATAATCGCTTCACCAACCTGGCGACCTTTGCCAAAGGAAGGGGAGAGATGCATACGCAAACCTGGCGCAGCATTGACTTCAACGATGCCGCCATTTTGCTGTTCTATCGGTTTCAAGACACTGTCGCAGACCAGATCAACACCACAGATGTCCAGGCCCACCATTTGCGCTGCTGCCACTGCGCGGGCAGCAACTTCAGGATGCACATCATCTGTCACATCGGTTGCTGCGCCACCAGTAGAGAGATTGGCATTATTGCGCAATACCACGCGCTGGCCTTTTGGCGGGATGGAGTCAGCCACAAAGCCTTGTTTTGCCAGGCTGGCCAGAGCGATATCGTCAAACCGTATCTTGGTCAGGGAAGTGGAGTGGCCACTGCCGCGACGCGGGTCTTTATTGACTTGCTCAACCAGTTCACGCACGCTTTGCTTGCCATCGCCCACCACTTGCGGCGGGTCACGGCGGGCAGCGGCAACCAGCTTGTTACCGACTACCAGCAGGCGGAAATCATTGCCTGGCAAGAAGCGCTCAACCAGAATGTCGTCGCGGAATTCGCTGGCGGCATGGAAGCCTGCATCCAGTTGCTCACGTGTTGTGACATTGACTGTCACGCCTTTGCCCTGATTGCCATCCTTGGGTTTGACCACAACAGGCAGGCCGATTTCAAGAGCGGCTGCCCAGGCATCATCCGGGTCGGAGACTGAGCGGCCCAAAGGCACAGGCACACCAGCAGCATGCAAGAGCTTCTTGGTCAGTTCTTTATCTTGTGCAATGGCTTCAGCAATGGCGCTGGTGCCATCCATTTCTGCTGCCTGTATTTTGCGCTGGCGGCTACCCCAGCCAAAGGCAACAAGGCTGCCATCGGTCAGGCGGCGGTAAGGGATATTGCGTGCGACAGCGGCATTCACGATGGAACCGGTAGATGGCCCCAGGCGCACGTCTTCATCCAGATCACGCAATTGTTCAAGTGCAGCAGCCAGGTCAAAAGCCTGGTCTTTCAGTGCAGCATTGATGATTTTTTCAGCCAGTTCTACTGCCAGACGACCTACAGCTTCTTCCGAGTATTCAACCACGACCTGGAAAATACCTGCTTCCAGGGTTTGCGTAGTGCGGCTGAAGGTGACCGGGCAACCGGCTTCTGCCTGCAGGCCCAGAGTCAGCAATTCAAATACGTGAGCCATGGGGATGGCATCATCATGGCCCGTCGGTTGCAAAATACTGAGTTGCGGGAACAGGGCGCGCAAACGGTCTTCAAAGCCGTTCAGGCCAGCAATTGACATCTCTTCATTTGTGCAGGCAACAATCGCTTCTACGGCCGTATGGTGGCTCCAGAGATTGGGACCGCGCAGGGCACGGATGCGTGATACTTCCATAAAACTTAATCCTGTTGAAAAGGGCGTCAAACGAGGGTGTACTGATTTTTACAGCCTGAGCATGCAAGCACCAGAAATCACACCATCAGATAAATAGCAAATTCTAAGAGTAAACAATATATCTTGTATTTGTGCGGAGGCCAGATTTGACATCCGCACTATGCTTAAAGCAATCAGTAGGGAGCTTTCTTGCTTGAGTCAAAAGTCCTGAGGCCAGCGCCGATCAGTTCTGGCGTAATGTTCAGGGCCCATGCTGCTGCAACTGCTGCCAGTACACTTTCTGCCTGGGCGACTTTTGCAGGTTTCAAGGCGCTCAGGGGCAGCAGGGCGGTTTCAGTCTCGCCATCTGCCAGCACGATATTATCGTCACGCAAAAACACCACACGTTCACCCAAGGCGCGGTGATTGACTATGGCTTCGAGCAACGGGTCCTTGCCATAAAAAATCACTTTGCCATCGCAGAGTTCTGCCAGGTCTGCCACGGCAGGGTCTGCAGCATTCAATACCGCGACGCCGTCAGGCAAAATTACATCAACCTGGGTACGCAAGACTTTGCGCATCTGGTCCGGACTGTCTATGTAATAAGCGCCCAGGTCGGCATGACCATCCAGATCGGTGACAACACCCACCGCGCATTTGTCATAGGCCAGACCATCGCTGAGCATGGCCCTGGCATTGGTTTCAAATACGGCAGCTTCTACAGAACGGTTAATCAGCAGTCTTTGGCCTGCTTCCCAGTTGGCGCAATCGCCATCGGTGACCAGGCGTTTGTTCAGGAACAGGCCCTGGGCGCAAGCGACGCCGGTTTCTTTGCCGCTGATATTAATCAGGGCACCGATCAGGCGTGCAATCAGGCTGCAACCTTTGGTGCCAGCGACGCCAACGATACTGATGCGGCCACTTTCCTCAGGCGCAAACAAATGATTGATGATGGCCTTGCCAACCGGGCGGCCTTCGCCATTGGCTGGCTTGATATGGGCCAGCAAGCCCGGACTGGCATTGACTTCAATAATCGCCGCAGCTTGTTCTGCCATAGGACGGGAAATGTCTTCTGCCACCAGATCAACACCGGCGATATCCAGGCCAACGATACGTGCAGCGAGCGTCGCAGCATAGGCAATATCAGGGTGGATTTTGTCGGTCACATCAACAGCAACATTGCCGTTCGGTTGTATCAATACTTTTTGACCTGCCAGCGGGATGGAATTGGCATCCATGCCCTGACGCTTCAATTCGAGGATGATTTCTGCACCTGCTGCCGGGTCCAGCGCATTCAGAGGGCAGTCTTCTGTCGTACCACGTCGTGGGTCAGTATTGATCTGGTCATCGACCAGTTCAGTAATATTCGATTTGCCATTGCCAGTCACCCACAGTGATTCACCTTTGCCAACTGCAACGACCTGGTTGCCGACGACCAGCACACGGTGTTCGTCACCAGTGATGAAACGCTCAACGATGACGCTTTTACTATCGCCCTTGCGGGACGCCAGTTCATAGGCGGCAATGACATCTTCTTTGCTCATCAGGTTCAGTGAAACACCACGGCCATGGTTGCCATCATAAGGTTTGATGACGACGGGTAGGCCGATATCCTGTGCTTCTTCCCAGGCTTCTTCAGCACTGCGCACCAATGAGCCTTCTGGTACAGGCACGCCGCAAGATTGCAGCAAGGTCTTGGTCAGGTCTTTGTCGCTGGCAATGCTTTCAGCAATGGCACTGGTGCGGTCAGTTTCTGCTGTCCAGATACGGCGCTGCGCTGCTCCATGGCCCAGTTGCACCAGATTGCCATCTGTCAGGCGTATGGACGGGATGCGGCGGTCAGTGGCGGCATCAACAATGCTGGCCGTACTTGGGCCCAGGCAGCGGTCATCCACCAGTTCACGCAATTCCGTCACTCTGGCTTGCAGGTCAAACGGCTGGTCTTCAATTGCGGCCATCAGCAAGTCGCGTCCAATTTGCAGGGCAGCACGTCCTACCTGTTCTTCACGGGTACGGAAAGCCATTTTATACACGCCGGTCACATTGGTAGAGCGTGTCTGGCCAAAACCGGTGCGCATGCCCGCCAGGTTTTGCAATTCAAGTACAACATGTTCAAGGATATGACCAGACCAGGTGCCTTCGCGCAGGCGTTCCAGAAATCCGCCACGCTCTCCGACACCACAGCGATGCTCTATGATGCCCGGCAACCAGGTTGTCAGTCTTTCATACAGGCCAGGAATTTTATTGGATGGAAACTCTTCCAGCGCACCAATATCCAGCACTGCTTCAATGACAGGGCGGTAAGTCCAGATATTCGGGCCACGCAAGTGCGTTGCGCTGAGAATGCGGATGTCTTTCTTGTTTGTTGTCATGTATGTAAACTTTTATAAGCCGGGTTTATGCAGACCAGGTCTTGTCATTTTAGAGCGTTTCTTCGTTTTACCTGAATGCGCAACATTTCGAGCTGGCTGGGCTGGACAAGATTTTCTGGTGCCTTGAAAATCTTGTCATCGCCACAATGTTACTGGCATATCATATTGAAAGCGGCTGTGAAAGGCACGCCTGCTGATATACTTGCGCGCCAGCGCAAAAGCAGTTCATCCTCTTGATCAGAGTTATCTGAATATTTTTCTTCCGATAGAATACCGTAAATTGCTGCTTCCGTGACATGGCTTATGCCGGAAACGGAAACCAAGTGATCTCTTTTACTAAAATTTATGTCCTGATTTGATTCGGGACCAGCTCTTGAGCCGGAGTTCATTTTACGATGACCACAACACAATTCAGCCCCGAACAGCCTGTTACATCACTTCCAGTATCCTGGCAGTCTGACCTCAATAGTCAGATCGCCAAGGGCGAGAACGTTTTAGCTGCCCTGGAGGTTGACCTCGACAACAAACTTCGCTTCCGCAAGGGCTTGCTGGTTGTGACAGAGCAGCGCCTGCTGACCAAGTCACCAGGCGAATCTGACTGGAAAGAATGGCGTTTCCGCCAGGGTTTGCAATTAAGTCATCATGACCATGCAGGTGTTGGCCATCTGGAGCTGGTGGATGAGCAGGGCTTGCAGGCTAGCTGGCGCTTTACCCTGGGCCAGAATTTGCATGCCATACGCCTGCTGGACCACTTCAAGGAACAGTTACTCAGCCATGTGACGGGCATGCCGGTAGTTCGTGCTGAACAAAATATCTGTCCTAGCTGTAAAGCCGTACTGGAGCCGGACCAGGAAGAATGCCCGGTGTGCACCAAGGTCACTTACACGCCGCCATCGACTTGGACTTTGTTGCGCCTGTGGCGTTTTGCTCATCCTTACCGCTTGCAATTGTTCATCGGCTTCTCGCTGATGTTGCTGGGCACTGCTGCGCATATGATCCCGCGTTATCTGACCAAACCGCTGACGGATGAGGTGCTGATTCCTTATCAAAACGGTACCTATGTCGACCCCAAGCTGGTGGTGTTTTACATTGGCGGCCTGCTCGGTTCTGCGGTTGTTGCATGGCTGCTGAGCTGGGGCAAGACGTATATCCTGGCGCTGGTGTCAGAGCGCATAGGCGCCGATTTGCGTACTGCTACCTATGAGCATTTGCTGAAATTGTCTCTCGAATATTTTGGTGGCAAACGCACCGGTGACCTGATGTCGCGTATAGGCAGTGAAAGTGACCGCATTTGCGTTTACTTATCCCTGCATCTGCTGGACTTTGCAACTGACGTATTGATGTTCATTATGACCGCCGGTTTCCTGTTACAGATCAATACCAAGCTGGCCCTGGTGACTTTGCTGCCACTGCCATTCATTGCCTGGATGATCCATTTGGTGCGTGACAAGTTGCGTACTGGTTTTGAAAAGATAGACAGGGTATGGGGTGAGGTCACCAATGTCCTGGCCGATACCATCCCTGGCATACGTGTGGTCAAGGCTTTTGCCCAGGAAAAGCGCGAAGCAGGACGCTTCCGCGAAGCCAACAAGCATAATCTGGCGGTCAACGACAAGCTCAACAAGGTCTGGTCGCTGTTTTCACCGACGGTATCATTCCTGACGGATCTCGGTATTCTGGTGGTCTGGGGCTTTGGTATCTGGCAGATTTCCAAGGGTGATATTACCGTTGGTTCGCTGGTGGCTGCAGTGGCTTTCATCAGTAACTTTTATGGCCGTATTGATTCCATGAGTCGTATCGTGTCCGTGACGCAGAAATCTGCTTCGGCTGCCAAGCGTATTTTCGATATTCTTGACCATGTATCAAGCGTGCCTGATCCGCAAAACCCTGTGAAAGTAAAAGAAGTCAAAGGCCAGATAGAGTTGCGTGAAGTGGGCTTTCGCTACGGTAACCGTGCCGTCAACCGTGGTATCAACCTGAACATCAAACCAGGTGAAATGATAGGTCTGGTTGGTCATAGCGGCTCAGGTAAGAGTACGCTGGTGAACCTGATATGCCGCTTCTATGATGTCTCGGAGGGTGCGATCTTGCTGGATGGTGTTGATATACGCTCATTTGCTGTGTCGGATTACCGCCAAAATATCGGCCTGGTCTTGCAGGAGCCTTTCCTGTTCTTTGGCACCATTGCTGAAAATATAGCCTACGGCAAGCCAGGCGCGACTCGTGATGAAATCATTGCGGCGGCGCGCGCTGCCCATGCCCATGAATTCATCTTGCGCCTGCCGCAGGGCTATGACTCCATGGTCGGCGAACGCGGCCAGGGCTTGTCTGGCGGTGAGCGCCAGCGTATCTCGATTGCCCGTGCCTTGTTGATTGATCCACGTATTTTGATCATGGATGAAGCGACTTCTTCCGTTGATTCACAAACTGAAAAAGAAATCCAGAAAGCGCTCGATAATCTGGTGCAAGGCCGTACCACAATAGCGATTGCGCATAGGTTGTCTACATTGCACAAAGCCGACCGTCTGGTGGTACTGGACAGAGGCCAGGTAGTGGAAGTAGGCAGCCATGATGAATTGATGGCCAAAGAAGGTGCTTACTATAACCTGTACCAGGCGCAAGCCCGTAACGCAGAACTGGTCGAGGAGTAAAAGAAGATGACAACAACAAAATTTACCCTGACCCGCAATTCTTTCGGCAAACTGATACTCAACAACGAGGCCGGTGAAATATTTGAAGGCGTTAGCCCGGTGCGGGCATTTCCTATCCAGTCACCATTGGTGGGTATCTCGCTCGTCATGACAGATGGTCGTGAAGTCGCATGGATAGATCAACTCGATGATCTGGCCGCAGATGCGCGTGAACTGGTCATGGAGGAGCTGGAAGGGCGCGAGTTCATGCCTGAGATCAGCAGCATTCTCAGAGTCACCAGCTTTGCCTTGCCATGCACGTGGACAGTAAGCACTGATCGCGGCGAGACTGATTTTGTCCTCAAGGGTGACGAAGACATACGCCGCATAGGCAAGACCTCTTTATTGATTACCGATAATCACGGTATACAATTTTTGATACGTGATATGTATGAGATAAACAAACACAGCCGTAAGATACTTGATCGCTTTTTATAATTTTTCTTGTGATGGCATGGATACCAGTTTAAAACTTATACCCATATAAATTGGTATCTCTGCTTTCACCCTCCAGCACTACGACAGCTTCGAGCTGAAATCCCAGACTTTGCAGTAATTTATTCGACGCGCTATTTTCAGGTGAGGTAATTCCTGCCAGTTTGGTGATGCGCAAATGTTTATTGGCATATTCCAGCGTCGCTGAGGCTGCTTCTTTTGCGTAGCCCTGTCCTGTAAATTGCGGTAGCAAGGCATAGCCTATATCCACATTCTTCAGGGTTTCACGCTTGATCAGGCCGCACAGGCCTATGGGCTGCGCATCTTCCTTGCGTTCCACCATGTACAGGCTGAAACCGATTTTTTCCTGGCTGGTCATGGGACCATTGATGATGTCGGTACGTGCCTCATCCAGTGTACGTATACCCTTGTCACGGATGTTTTCTATGAATGATGGATCATTCACCAGCGCCAGGTAAAAAGCCGCATCGTCTGTGGTGAGGGTGCGCAGTTGCAGTCTTTCTGTCGTGATGATGATGGTCATTCTTGTCTCCAGAGAAATATCCAGTCTAAATTGCCCTCTTTCAAAAGGCTATAGCTATTTATTGATGCTGTGCATACTTATCAGCACAACAAGGTCTGTTTTTCAGACTAAACTGATGTTGCCAACCTACAGACTTGTTAACTTGTTATACAAAGCGATGAATTGGATAAACTTTTTTTCACATTCCATAGTCTGCGGCGTAATATTGTTATATGGCATTAAGCTTTTCTTAGCTTTTGGGCATGGCGATAGCGTTTGATGTGAGGTGTTCTCGCGGATATCGGCATGGCTTTAGCCTTGAGAGGCTGGTGTAAAACTTATTACCTATCCATATTCGTACTCAGGGGAAGCTATGAAATCTCTCAAAGCCAGACTCATCATTGTTATCGGATTATTGGTTGCTGTTTGTACCATAGTGTTGACTATAGGTAGCTACCTAAGGATGAAATCCCAGATAGAAACTGACCTCAACAATGAAATTCGTGGCGTCGCCGCAGGCTATAACGCCGTTTTGAGTAACTGGATACAGACCAATCTGTCTTTGATGGAGAGTCTGGCGCAAGGCTTGGGTAATGGGGCAGATTTGCAGACAAGCCTGACCATGATGCGTGCTGGTGGCAACTTCCTGAGTGTTTATCAGGGCCAGCCAGACAAACAGTTTACCAACATCCCCGCTGATCCTCCTCCTGCCGGGTTCGATCCTACAGTGCGTCCCTGGTATAAAGCGGCGATGGATGCCAAGAAACCCATCGTGACTTCTCCCTACATGGGTGTAGCTCCTCCAGGATTGATGATTACCTTTGCCGCACCTGTTAAAGGTGGTGAGGGCGGGGTGGTGGGTGCAGACGTTTTCCTGACCAAGATTGTTGATCAAATCCTGACCATCAAACTGGCAGGGGGCGGTTATGCCTTCTTGCTGGACAAAAGCGGTCAGGTCCTGGCCCATGCTGACCAGACCAAGGTCATGAAAATGGCCAAGGAAATCACTCCTGATCTGGCGCTGGACAATCTGGCTAGCCTGTCCAAACAAAAAGACCCGATACTGACAGAAATTGGTGGCAAGCCACATTTCATGCTCTTGCAGCAAATTACCGGCTCTGACATTTATCTGGCTCTTGTCATCGACAAGAAAAAAGCCCTGGAAGCGCTGGATCAGCTCTTGATTATTTCGGCGGTTGTCCTGCTTATCTTGCTGGGTGTGATCATGCCTTTGACGACTTTGCTGGTCGGCCGCATGCTGGCTGGTTTGCAGCGCGTGCGTGACGCCATGTCAGATATCGCAGCTGGTGGAGGTGACCTGAGTCGTAAAATCGATGTCGAAGGGGATGATGAAGTTGCGCAGACCGCTTCTGCATTTAACCGTTTCCTCGAACAATTGCGTGTCATGGTAGTGGATGTGCGCAAGGCGACAGATTCCATTACTGTGGGAGCGACCGAAATCGCCACCGGCAATATGGATTTGTCTGGTCGTACCGAGCAACAGGCATCTTCACTGGAAGAAACTGCGGCAAGTATGGAAGAATTGACCGAAGCCGTGCGCAACAATGCCGATAATGCCCGCGAAGCCAACAAGATGGCCGTCAATGCATCTGATGTGGCAACCCAGGGTGGTGAAGTGGTTGGCAAGGTGGTCACTACCATGCAAGGTATCAGTGACAGCTCACGCAAGATTGTCGACATCATCAGCGTCATCGAAGGCATTGCTTTTCAGACCAATATCCTGGCCTTGAATGCGGCAGTAGAAGCTGCCAGGGCAGGTGAGCAAGGCCGTGGCTTTGCCGTGGTTGCCAGCGAAGTGCGTACCCTGGCGCAGCGTAGTGCTGCTGCTGCGCAAGAGATCAAAAACCTGATTGAAGACTCCGTCAACAAGGTCAGTGAAGGTTCTGAACTGGTTGATAAAGCTGGTGCTGCCATGACCCGTATTGTCTCGGCAGTAGATCAGGTGGCAGCGATCATCAATGAAATCACTACTGCATCGGTAGAGCAAAGCGATGGTATTCAGCAAGTCAATGTGGCTTTGGCGCACATGGATGAAGCGACACAACAAAATGCAGCTTTGGTAGAAGAAGCCGCAGCCGCCGCGGGCTCACTTGAAGAGCAAGCCAATTTGTTGAAAACAGCCATGTCAGCCTTCCGTATGGAAGAGTCAGGCTCTGGCCCGCGCATAGCACCGGCCAAGTCCAGCTGGGCGAAGAATAAGGCTTCTGCACCCAGCCTGGGATATGACGATTAAACTTTTTGACTAATCAAGCAAGGGTTGCAATCACCGGCGCATGATCCGATGGTTGCTCCCACTTGCGTGGTACGCGGTCAATTACACAAGAAGTGCATTGTTTCGCCAGTTCTGCTGATAGCAAGATGTGGTCGATTCGTACACCTTTGTTCAGGCGGAAGCCAAGAGCACGGTAATCCCACCAGCTAAAGGATTTTTCTGCCTGCTCAAACTGACGGAAGCTATCACTCAAGCCCAGGTCTATGAGGCTTTTCAGGGCAGCTCTTTCTTCCGGTGATACCAGGTTCATACCCACCCATGCTGCGGGATCATGGACATCCCTGTCTTCCGGAGCGATGTTGTAGTCGCCCAATATCGCCAGCTTGGTGTGGCGTGTCATTTCTTCCCTGACCCAGTTTTCCAGCGCGGCAAACCATTTCAACTTGTATTGGAACTTGTCTGAGTCCGGTGCCTGGCCATTTGGTACATAAGCGCAGATAACGCGTATGCCTTCTATAGTGGCGGCGATAATGCGTTGCTGTTCATCCTCGAACTGTGGATTATTCTTTTGAATGTCCGTCATGTTATGCTTCGACAAAATTGCCACGCCGTTATAGGTTTTCTGGCCGGTAAACGCAACCTGATAACCTGCGGCTTCTATCTCTGCCTGAGGAAATTTATCATCAGTAAGTTTGGTTTCCTGTATGCATAGCACGTCTACAGGATTGGTTTCCAGCCATTGCAAGACTTGTGGCAATCTGACTTTAAGGGAATTAACGTTCCAGGTGACTAGTTTCATGTAGGTAATTTTGTATGAATGTGGGTGCTTGCAGGAAAATGTGCATCAATGAACATGCCTGCAAAGGCTTTGATGGTGACGTCTATTATACGATGTAGTGAATTGAGAATGCTTGTGCCCGGATACGCTGCGAAATGGAAGTGTCGCTCCTATTTGCAACAGAGCATGACTTTTCAATTGTTGACTTTTAGCAACCCGCTTAATGTTTTTTCGTTTTGGAAAGATACTAAAATGGATCAACGCAGCTTCTTTTTTTGATTTGCCATGCTCAAGTGTTTTATCTCCTGTTTCATCGCCATGCTGATCTTTGGCACGCAAGTTGCGCTTGCTGCGACCACTGTAATTCGTTATCCCAAGCCTGCAGCCAGAACAGACAGCCATTTTGATTATGTGCACGAGCTGCTCGCGGAAGCACTGTCTCAATCTCCCAACAAATACCAGCTTTTGCCCAGTAAAGCGACCATGCAACAGGGGCGGGCAGTGCATGAAATGAAAAACGGCACGGGCGAGGTTGATCTTTTGTGGAGTATGTCTACCGACGAAAGAGAGAAGTCGCTGATCGCTATTAAAATTCCTATCGACAAAGGTTTGCTGGGATGGCGCATCCCTTTTGTCCTCACTGAAAACCGGCAAATGTTCAAAACCATCCGTACATTGCGGGATATGGACAACTATTCAGCAGGACAAGAGCAAGATTGGCCAGATGTCAAAATTCTTGAGCATAACGGGCTCAAGGTAAGTACGGCTAATTCTTACGAAGCCTTGTTCAGTATGCTGGAAGCAGGGCGCTTTGATTATTTTCCCAGGTCTGTCATGGAAATCTGGCGTGAGCAGGAGCTGCACGCCAGCAAAAACCTGTTGATCAGTCCGGATATCGCCCTGCATTATCCTGCTGCTTATTATTTTTTTGTTTCCCCCGTCAAGCGTCAGTTTGCCGAAGACTTGACCAATGGCCTGGAAAACATGGTGCGTAATGGGCAATTTGAGAAAATTTTCCTCAAATATCATCAGAGTGCCATACAAAAAGCAGGCCTGAAACAAAGAACGGTGCTGGAGCTGCAAAATCCTTTTTTGAATCCTGCAAACATGCCACTGCACCGTACTGAGCTTTGGTTCAAGCCTTAGGTTCAAGTATTTTGCTTTTGCCTGATGTCGAAGTATTGATGTTTTCAGCGCGATTTTTGTAAAACCCAAGTATGGTACGGGCAGTGTCACCTACCAGGAAATTTGCCCAGCCTTCGGCATACCAGTTGAAATTGGTCGATACACGTGTTTTGACCTTGATTTGCAGGCGTGTGCCATGCGCTTCTGGCGTCAAGGTGTAAGAAGTGTCTTCAAGATTAAAATACTTCCCGCCTATGACGATGTGATCATCCAGCGAACCTGATGGGAAAGAATCTGCATTAAACTTATATGTCCATGCAATATGGCGGTTGAGTTCCCATGCCGTGATTTCTTCTTCAAATGTTATACCTCGTTGCCAAACGAGTTCACGCTTTCCACCCACTTTTCCTTCCAGCGTTGTCGCCTGTATGGGAAAAGGCACGCCTATGCGGTAGGCAAAGCCGGATTTCAATTCTTCAGGATGTATATCTTGAGGGTGGTTGATTAATTGCCAGATCGTTTCAGGGCTGGCATTAATGAGAATGTCTTTCTGTATGATTTGTGTAGTGGCTGCCGGAGTGATTTGCTGTTCTGCCGTGCCAAGCAGGAGTGGTAATAGCAGGAACGCACTACACCATTTTCCAGCGTTTTTATTGGTTGCCGAGAATATCAGGCCGCAAATTGCTCCTAAAACCCCCATGATGATAAACAGGGGAATCGCCATAACGATGCAAATCATACCTTCACGTAGCAATGCACCAGCCGCAAAAACAAATAAGGCGATGGATAATGCAGATAATCCACTTGCTGTTATCCAGCCTCCCAACGCCTTTTTCTTTGCAATATGTCCCGTCAACAAACCAATACACAAAGGTATGCCGGCCAGGAAAGAGGTCAGCATCAATCCGCTGGCGCCATTTTGCGGGCTGGAAAACAGAGAGGAAAAAATTTTGTATGCACCTACGCCATACAAACCGCCAACTGCCATCAGTAAAATATAAGCAATTAATTTGCCGCACCATCTGACAAAAGCAAAGTAATAGTTTTTTTCTGGCGACGATGTAGTCGATGCGCCTGCAACTTCATGCGACTCTTTGTCATTGTTATCTGGTACTTGCATGATCCTCTTCGCTTGCAAATGGCTTAACTGAAATAAAAAAAGCGTGCACCACATTGCGGTGCACGCTTTGATCTTGAAACTGCTGCTTAGCCTGCGCGGTTGATCAGGAAAGTTGTCAGCAAAGGTACTGGACGGCCAGTGGAGCCTTTGGCTGCACCGGATTTCCAGGCTGTACCAGCGATATCCAGATGGGCCCAGGTATATTTCTTGGTATAACGCTCAAGGAAGCAGGCTGCCGTGATACTGCCACCGGCTGGGCCGCCAATGTTTGCCATGTCGGCAAAATTGGATTTCAGTTGCTCGTTATAGGCTTCTTCGATAGGCATGCGCCATGCTGTATCGCCAGTTTGCTTGCCCGCTGCCAGCAATTCTGCTGCCAGTTGGTCATGCGCTTCATCATGACGGGTGAACAGGCCAGAGTTATGGTGACCCAGGGAAGTCACGCAAGCACCGGTCAGTGTAGCCACGTCAACCACGGCTGCTGGTTTGAAGCGTTCTGCATAAGTCAGTGCATCACACAGGATCAGGCGGCCTTCGGCATCCGTATTCAGGATTTCGATAGTCTGGCCAGACATGGACGTGACGATGTCGCCAGGACGGGTAGCACTGC
Source organism: Undibacterium pigrum (assembly GCF_003201815.1). Taxonomy (GTDB): domain Bacteria; phylum Pseudomonadota; class Gammaproteobacteria; order Burkholderiales; family Burkholderiaceae_D; genus Undibacterium; species Undibacterium pigrum. The sequence continues at coordinate 1,250,538 of NZ_QJKB01000001.1, read as the reverse complement.
CGGAAGGCATGTTTTCGCAAGTAGGGATGACGGCGATGACGTTCAGTTTCAGTTTCATTTCACCGATAGCGCGCATGGTGCCCAGTACAGAAGCTGCACCGCCCATGTCGTATTTCATTTCATCCATGCCAGCGCCGGCTTTCAGCGAGATACCGCCGGAGTCAAAAGTAATGCCTTTGCCTACCAGAACAACTGGCGCATCCTTGACTTTACCGCCATTGTGCTTGAGCACGATGAATTTCGGTGGTTCTACCGTGCCATTGGTGACAGACAGGAAACTACCCATTTTGAGGGCTTGTATCTGTTTGCGGTCCAGCACTTCAGCGACCATTTTATAGTCGGTAGCGATTTTCTTGGCAGTATTGGCCAGATGGGTAGGTGTGCAGAAATTAGGTGGCAGGTTACCCAATTCTTTGGTCAGGTCCATGCCATTGGCAAGGGCAACGCTTTGTGCCAATGCATTTTTAGCAGCAGTTGCGTCAGTAGCGGCAACGGCAATTGCCACTTTCTTGACGCCAGAAGTGGATGTGTCTTTTTTGCTTTTCAGGCCATCAGCACGGAAGATGCTTTCACGGAAAGCCACGACTGTACTACGTATGGACCAACCCAGATCGCGGTCTTTGACTTCTGGCAGGGCGATAACGGCATCGTTTGCACCCAGGCCAGCCAGTGTACGGGCAGCAGCCTGTACAGCCAGGTTGTAGGCTTTTTCGCTGACGGCAGCGGCTTCTTCACCCAAACCCACCAGCAATACGCGCTCTGCAGCGACATCAGCCAGTTTGCGCAACAGCAGGGATGTACCCGCTTTGCCAGTAATATCGCCAGATTTCAGGGCAGCGGCGATGTCGCCAGACTTGTCCAGACCTGCTGCGGCAGCAGAAAGTTTCTTGTTTTCATAGACGCCAACTACGATACAGCCTGTCTTAATTGCTTTATGGGCAGTCGAGGCACTTTTTGCGTCGATTGTTTTTATGCTAAAGTCCACGTATTACTCCTCTTTGTAAGTCTCGTAAAACAGACATTATAATCCTACTCATGATTTTTCAGCGCGCGCTTCGACGTGAATTAAACAGTGCCGCAGGCGCAGTCTTCACAACTCTGTTCACCATCACGATCTCGGTGATGCTTATCAAGATCCTTGGCAATGCCGCGGGAGGCAAGGTTGCGTCTGCCGATGTGGTGGCCCTGATAGGCTTCACTGCATTGATGAATATGCACATTTTGCTGCTGCTGACCGGTTTTATCTCGGTTTTGCTGGTAGTTACGCGTAGTTACCAGGATTCTGAAATGGTGGTCTGGTTTGCTTCTGGCCTGAGCCTGACGCAATGGATCAAGCCAGTATTACGCTTCGGTGGTCCCCTTATCATTCTTACTGGCTTGTTGAGCTTCATCGTTACCCCCTGGGCTAATCAGCAAAATGTGGAATTTCGTGAGCGTTTTGAAAAACGCTCGGATATTGCCAAGGTTGCGCCGGGCAAGTTTCAGGAATCGGCATCATCTGATCGCATCTTCTTTGTTGAGGAAGTGGCTGGTGATCTCAGTAAAGTACAAAATATTTTCATTAATACCTATAAGGATGGCCGCTCCAGCATTGTCGTTGCCAGGGAGGGTATGGTCGAAATTGACAAAGCCGGTGACAAATTTCTGGTCATGAGCAAAGGACGGCGGTATGACGGTTTGCCGACTGCGCCTGACTTTCAGATGATGCAGTTTGAAAAATACGGGGTGCTGGTATCCAGTCAGAATGCCAGCGTTACTGGTGACAAGTCGGCCAAGTCCATGCCATTGACGGCCTTGGTAGAAAATCTTGATAGCACCAAACTCGGTGAATTGTTGTGGCGCATATCCCTGCCAGTCATGTGTGCGGTGTTATTGTTGCTGGCAATTCCTTTGGGCTATGTTAATCCGCGGGTAGGGCGTTCAGCCAATCTCATCGTGGCCTTGTTGCTGGTTGTGATTTATCTGTCTGTGACGAATATATTGCAGGCACTGGTCGTACAGGAGCGCAGCAGTTTTGCCATGGCATGGTGGCCACATCATTTGTTCGTGGCTTTAATGACTCTCAGCATGTTTTTATGGCGTTTGAAAGTAAATAGCCGCTGGCATCCTTTGATATTGTGGTCACGCTGCAAATCGAGTTTCCGCGCTAAGGAAAAGTGTTCAGCATGAAAATTTTACAAAGATATTTTGGCGTTGAAATCTTGCGCGCCGTCCTGTTCGTCATGCTGGCTCTGCTTGCCCTGTTTTCGTTCTTTGATTTGGTCAACGAGTTGCAATCTTCCGTCAATAAAGGTGGGTATCAGCTCAAGCATGCCGTGCTCTATGTTTTTCTGGGTTGGCCTGGTTACATCTATGAGTTCATGCCTATTGCGGTCCTGATAGGGACAATTTATGTATTGGCGCAATTCGCTTCCAATTCTGAATTCACCATCATGCGCGCTTCCAGCATGTCTACCATGATGGCAGGTACGATTTTATTAAAGATAGGCATGGTATTCGTGGTGATGACTTTTCTGTTTGGAGAAGTTATTTCTCCAGTTTCCAGCAAACTGGCAGAGAAAATTAAACTCAATGCTATCGGTGAGTCATTGGCGCAAGAATTTCGTACTGGTTTGTGGACCAAGGATCTGGTGCGTGAAAATGGCTTGACCGGTGAAGTCATAGGCTCCCGGTTTTTGAATGTCAAAGAAATTTTGCCAAATCGCCATCTTAAAGGCGTCAAGATATTTGAATTTGATAAGAACTTTCATCTGTCACGTGAAATGACAGCGGAAAACGCCGAGTACATGGGCAAGAATACCTGGCGTCTGTCTGATGTTATAGAAACATCTTTTCCCAAGACATTAACCAGTGAAGATATTGCTGCGGTTAAAAGCCAGAAACTGGCAAGTCGTGACGTGGTGTCAGAAGTGACGCCAGATATTCTGTCCGTTCTGTTCGCAGACCCTGACCGTATGTCGGCGACTGATCTGGCTGCATTTACCAAACATCTTGCTGACAATAAGCAGGACGGCGAACGCTATGAAATCGCTTTCTGGAAAAAAATTACTTACCCGTTTGCAGTGTTAGTGATGATGGCCCTGGCCTTGCCTTTTGCTTATCTGCATGTGCGTAGCGGTGGTGTCAGTTTGAAGATTTTCAGTGGCATCATGATAGGTATGGTGTTCTATCTTATTAATGCCTTGTTTTCGCATGTGGGTTTGCTCAATACCTGGCCAGCGCTGGTGACGGCATTGGTGCCAAGTATCCTGTTCCTGATCATTGCTGCGCTTGGTCTGAGATATGTGGAAAGAAACTGATGGCGAATAAATCTGCACTTATCCTGTTCGCTCATGGTGCCCGCGACCCACGCTGGGCAGCTCCTTTTCAGCGTCTGCAGGCGATGACGCAAGCCAGTTCGCCTGAACTTACAGTGGAGCTGGCTTTTCTTGAATTCATGACTCCGTCCTTGCCAGAACTGGCGGCACAACTGGTTGCCAATGGTTGCGACAATATTACCCTGGTCCCCGTGTTTTTGGGGCAGGGTGGACATGTCTTGCGGGACTTGCCCTCACTGATAGAAGCCATCCGTGGAAATCATCCAGGCTTGCAATTCAGGATCGTCAATGCAGTGGGTGAAGATGAAACAGTCTTGCAAGCGATGCGTGATTATTGCCTGAAGTCTTTGTGAAGTTCTGATTCGCTCTGAAGTTTTAAGCACTTCCCAGACTAACTGGAGCTAAATCCCATTCACGCAATGGGAACTAATTGCCCTTGCAAATATGAGTAATTCACAGAACAATGATGATGTAGTTTTTAATGGCTATGGATTCATTTGTTACTGCAGGAACTTCTGTTGAATACCGGGATGCAGAACTGCGTACAACTTCGACCATAATTCTCTTTGTCTCCTTAATCACAACATAATGAAAAAAATAGGCTTGGTACTTTCTATCGCGGTCCTTAGTGGCTGCGCTTCTCAGCAAACACTCACAAAATTTTCAGGGGCTATTCCTAAAAGTGTTTGTATTGCGAAACATGAAGCTGTGCGTGACACGGTAGTGGATGTTCTGCAAGAGGGCTTTCGCGCACGTGGTATAGAAACAAAAGTGATCAGTGCAAGCTATGTTCAAAAAAATAACGTATGGCATCCCACACCCAATTCATCAGAAGTAGCAAATTGCGAGGCTGTCGTTTTTTATGTTGCGAACTGGCATTGGGACTTGGCCATGTATATGAGGTTTGCCAATATCTGGATTACTGATCCAACGTTGACAAAGAGATTTGCCAGCACTTCTTATCAGGCAGGTGCCGGTCCTGATAAATTTATAGATGCCAGGAAAAAATTGCTGTCGATGGTAGAGGCGCTTTAAACGTTGCGATGATGTGCGCTGGCTCGTAATTGCTTGCCGTGCTGTTTTGGGCCTGCCATTACGAGATATAAGCCATCAGCAAATTAAATAAACGTGAACAAGCATGAGCAAACGTGAACAAACCTTTTCGATGTTAATGTGTTTTTGAATCGCCAGACAAAAACTATGTTTCGACAAAAAACAAAATGCGCATTTACTTTTGCAACATTTGCACTGTTTGCTTTGTTGGCTGGTTCTGCGCACGCTGGCCAGGTATTGGCAGTTGGTACTGAGTTCGCCAACGTATTCGAACGCAGCCCCAATGGCGAGTTCACTGGCCTTGGAGCTGACATCATTCGTATGTTGGCCAGGCAAAATGGCGATGAGGTTAAGTTCGAAATCTATCCGTGGGCCAGGGCACAATGGATGGTGGAGCACGAGCAGGCGCAAATACTCATAGGCCCTTACAAGACAGTGGAAAGAGAAGCCAAGTACGGTTTTGCCAAGCGAGCTTTCTATCGCGACGTTATGGCCTTGTATATACGCAAGGGTTCGGATGTAAGCTGGGATGGTAATTATGCCAGTTTGCCAGGCCAGCGCCTGGGAGTGATTAATGGCTGGGTATACGGGCAACAATTTGAGAGCCTGCGGTCTGGCATCAAACCAGTGATTGCAAATACCCTGACCAACGGATTGAATATGCTGATGGCAAAGCGGGTAGATTTCCTGGCAACCAATATGCGCAATACAGAAGCAACCATGAAAACCATGGGTATCAGCGATGAGATGCAGATGATAGAACCCTTCATGGACATGCAGGATGGTTACCTGGCTTACTGCAAGAGTATTGCCTGTGAACAGCTACGTTTACGTTATGACGAGTTGTATGAACAATTAAGGGATGGCGGAGTCTTGCAATTAATGGCACGCAGACTGGGCGTCAGGTTGCCGCCATAGTGCCTTAATCGAATTTTTTCAGGATGATTTGCTAGCGCGTGCACGCATAGCCTCACCCATCATGACCAGTACTGGCCCTGTACTGAGTGGCAAACCTTTGGATAATTCATCCAGACTCAATGCCTGGCTGCATTCGTTGGGGCGGCTGCAATTTTCTATGATGACCACAGGCAGATTGCCGGGGAAGTTAGCGGCTAGCATGCGTTGCGCCGTCAATGTGGCTTCCTTGCCCCCCATATACTGCACCAGGGTGTCGCATTCAGGGATGCGGGTGTCGGTAGTTTCACCGGGAGCCGTGCTGGATGTGAACAAGGCGACACTGCGCGCTACCCCGCGCTTGGTCAGGGGTTGTCTCACACTGGCAGCCGCTGCCAGTGCCGTAGTGATGCCAGGGACGATTTCGTATGCAATGCCGGCGGTTTCCAATGCGGTCAGTTCTTCGTCAGCACGGCCAAACAGCATGGGGTCACCTCCCTTGAGGCGAACCACCAATGTATATTGTGCTGCACATTCCAGCATCTGCTGATTGATATGCTCCTGCGCTGCAGAGCGTTGTCCACTGCGTTTGCCTACCGAGATTTTGACTGCTTGCGGACACAGGTCCAGCATCTCGGCCGTGACCAGTGCGTCATACAAGACCACGTCTGCCTGCGCCAGTAAACGGGCACCACGTACCGTAATCAGGTCGGCAGCACCTGGGCCCGCTCCTATCAGATAAACCTTGCCCTGAGTTTGCGACATAACTCAGGCCAGATGTATCATGCCAGCAGCTACGGTCTGGTGCGTGACTTCATCAATGAGGATGAAGGCACCGGTAGAGCGCAAGTCTTGATAATCATCGACTGCCAGCGCCTGAGCCACATTCAGCGTCACTGTGGCGATGTCATTCAGTTTCAGGATGTCGGCGGGACGACGCTCTTGAGTATTGATGTCAAGCAAAGTATCTATGCCTGTGACCCTGGCAGCGACTTGTCTGGTAGTGTGCTTGAGCCAGTATTTGCGACGGATATCCAGCGCATCTTCCGACAACCAGCACAAATCAGCCTTGACGGTTTTCAACAGGGTCGCAGGACGGTCTGCACCCACCAGCATGTCGCCGCGTGAAATATCTACATATTCGTCCAGCAAGATCGTCACTGATTGCCCAACAACGGCGGTGTCAAGCGAAGTATCCAGCGTCAAAATATCTTTGACTGTCGCTGTCTGACCACCAGGTTGCACCAGCAGTTTATCACCCTTGCTGATCTTGCCTGCTTCGATACGGCCCATATAACCACGGAAGTCATTCGCTTCATGACCATTGTGGCGCGCTACCAGCTGTACCGGGAAACGGAAAGGCTCGTCATGGCAGGCATCATAGACGTTTAATGATTCCAGTAACTCTATCAGCGTCGGGCCTTTATACCAGGCCAGCTTGTCACTGGCTGTGACCACATTGTCACCCGCCAGGGCAGACAGCGGGATAGGGCGTATGTCTTTCAGGCCCAGTTGATCGGCAAATGCCTGGTAAGCACCAATGATGCGCTCATACACAGTCTGGTCATAGTTCACCAGATCCATCTTGTTGACAGCAACGATGACGTGTTCAATCTGCAGCAGGTGAGCAATGGTGGAATGGCGTTTGGTTTGTGTCAGCAAATCGACACTGCCGTCGTCATTCAATTTAACCTTTGAGACGTCGATCAAAATGATCACTGCATCGGCAGTCGATGCACCAGTCACCATATTGCGTGTGTACTGTTCATGGCCAGGTGTATCGGCAATGATGAATTTGCGTTTTGGTGTAGCGAAGTAGCGATAGGCCACGTCGATGGTGATGCCTTGTTCGCGTTCTGCTTCCAGGCCATCAGTCAGCAGGGACAAGTCTATGGTGTCGCCAACGGTGCGCTTGTGCTTGGCGCGTGAGATGGCATCAAGCTGGTCAGCAAAAATGCCCTTGCTGTCAAACAGCAGGCGACCAATCAAAGTGCTCTTACCATCATCGACAGAACCCGCCGTGATGAAGCGCAACAGGCCACGTTCTCTACCAACGGCGGCAGTCAATTGTTCTACGGCGTTCATTAGAAATATCCTTCTTTTTTACGTTTTTCCATCGATGCTTCTGATGTCTGGTCATCCATGCGTGTGGCGCCACGTTCTGTAATTTGGGTAATTGCGGTTTCAGCGATGATGGCTTCTACTGTAGTAGCATCTGAAGACACCGGGCAGGTGCAGGAGATATCGCCAACAGTACGGAAGCGCACTATTTGCGTTTCTACCGTTTCACCATCGCGTGGAGGTGTCAGATCCGTCAGCGGGACCAGCAAGCCATTGCGTGGTATGACCTGGCGTTCATGGGCAAAATAAATCTGTGGCAATTCCAGTTTTTCACGGGCGATGTATTGCCATACGTCAAGCTCGGTCCAGTTCGAGATAGGGAAGACGCGCATGTTTTCACCGGCGTGCACGCGGGTGTTATACAGGTCCCACAATTCTGGGCGTTGTGCTTTTGGGTTCCATTGACCAAATTCGTCACGGAAAGAAAATATCCTTTCCTTGGCACGCGCTTTTTCTTCGTCGCGACGGGCGCCGCCTATGCAGGCATCAAACTTATGCTCGGCAATGGTTTCCAGCAAGGTGACGGCTTGTGCAGCATTACGTGAGTCGGTTGTCGGGTTGCGCAGGCGTACTGTGCCACGGCGTATCGATTCTTCTACCGAACCGACGATCAGGCGCTCACCCAGTTGGGCCACTCGCTTGTCACGGAAGGCGATGACTTCAGGGAAGTTATGACCAGTATCGATATGCACCAGCGGGAAAGGAAATTTACCCGGGCGGAAAGCCTTTTCTGCCAGGCGCAGCAAGACGATGGAGTCTTTGCCGCCAGAAAACAGCAGGGCAGGGTTGCTGCATTCAGCCGCGACTTCGCGCATGATATGGATGGCTTCGGATTCCAGCCAATCCAGGTGGCGATTGCTCGCAGCATCAATAAAATGGTTTTCCACGACAGTATTCATGATTTTTCTTCTTCAGACAGCTTGTTTAATTCGGATCAGCTTGCCATCCACTACATGCAGGCCACATTCCTTGGAATCGGGATTTTCCCACCACCATCGCCCAGCCCTGACATCTTCACCTGGCTGTATCGCGCGGGTGCAGGGTTCACAGCCTATCGATGGATAACCTTTGTCGTGCAAAGGATTGTAAGGCACATTGTTGCTTCTGAGATAGTGCCAGACATCATCTTCTGACCAATCTGCCAAAGGATTAAACTTTTGCAGGCCATGTGTTGCATCATCTTCCTGTATCGCCAGTTCAGTACGTGTTGCAGACTGCGCACGGCGCTGGCCTGTGACCCAGGCCTTGTTGCCTGCCAGGGCACGTTTCAGCGGCTCTACCTTGCGTATGCGGCAGCATTCCTTGCGCATTTCCACGCTGTCGTAAAACGCATTTTTGCCATGCTGGCTGACATAATTTTCTACTGCGGTTGCATCAGGCTTGAACAACTTGATTTCTGTGCCATAGGTCTCTTTGACTTTATCGAGCATGCCCAGGGTTTCTGCATGCAGGCGTCCGGTTTCCAGCGAGAAGATCGTGATATTCAATTTCTTGCGCAAGATCAGGTCAGTCAATACCATATCTTCTGCCGCCAGACTGGAAGCAAATACGGCTGGTTCAAAATCATCAGCGATTCTCTCCAATATAGCCTGTGTTGCTGCAAGGCGCTCCTGAAAATCACTCATGCCTCTGCTCCAGTGCGCTCCGCACGGCGGAACAGGGGATTTTTTTCATCCCAGGAGGTCTGGTATTTTTCAGAAAAATCAGTCAGACCCTTGATTGCATCGTGGATATTCTTGTCTTCACGAGTGGCAAAGGCATTGAAGCCGACGCGCTGCATGTAAAACAACTGGTCGCGCAAGACATCGCCGATAGCGCGCAATTCACCAGTAAAGTTGAAACGTGAGCGCAGGTTATAGGCGATGGAGTAACCGCGGCCATCAGCAAATTTAGGAAAGTCCACTGCCAGCAAACTAAAGCGACTGATATCTTCTTTTAATTCTTTCGCCTGTTCATCACTGCTGAACCAGACGGCGATATCCGTACGGTTCAACAGGCTTTCGCGTTGCAGCAACCATACCTTCAGAGGGATGATGACTTTGCCTGCGGGTACGCTGACGGCATCCGGTGTTTCATTCTCGGTCAGACGCAGCACTGTCCAGTCGTCGCTGACGATGGCTTTATCTTTAATAATTTCTCGCATGATGCACTTTCTTAATTTCAGTAGCTGACAGCAGTACCGGCGTCTTCGCCATGATGCTCATTGGTACGTATCGGCGTTGCATACACAAATTCCTTGAATGGCGCGATACCCAGGCGTTGCGCTGTATCGATGAAACGTTCGTTTTCGAGACGGTCGCGCACATATACCTGAATGATGCGGTCTATTACTTCAGGCATTTGTCCAGCAGCGAAAGACGGGCCTATGATCTTGCCTATGGCTGAGCTATTACCCTGAGCTCCACCAATGGACACCTGGTAAAACTCGCTACCGTCTTTATCCACACCCAAAATGCCGATATTGCCGACATGGTGATGGCCGCAGGCGTTGATACAGCCAGACATATTCAATTCTATGTCGCCAATATCATGCAGGTAATCAAGGTCGTTGAAGCGGTCCGTGATATCCAGCGCGATGGGGATGGATTTGGCATTCGCCAGCGCGCAGAAGTCACCACCTGGGCAGCAGATCATGTCGGTCAGCAAACCGATATTTGGTGTTGCCAGGCCATGCGCCTTGGCTTCTTGCCATACGTTGAACAAGTCAGCGACTTTAACGTCCGCCAGCACCAGGTTTTGCTCATGTGTGACACGCAGTTCGCCAAAGCTGTATTGATCAGCCAGATTGGCAATAAAATCCAGCTGCTCAGAACTGGCATCGCCAGGCGGTACACCAGGTTTTTTCAGCGAAAGTACCACAGCTGAATATCCAGCCACTTTATGTGGTTTGACATTGCGCTTGACCCAGTTGGCGAAAGACTTATTGTCTTGCAGATGCTGCTCATAAGCGGCATCTTGCGCTGGCAGGCTTTCATAGTCTGGCGTTGTGAAATAGCTGGCCACGCGTTTCAATTCTGCTTCAGTCAAAGTGGCTGGGCCGTCTTTTATATCTTGCCACTCTTCTTCTACCTGACGCGCGAAATCTTCTGCACCTATGGCTTTCACCAAGATCTTGATACGGGCTTTGTAGATATTGTCGCGACGACCGTACTGGTTGTAGATACGCAATATCGCTTCCAGGTAAGTCATGACATGCTTCCACGGCAGGAAATCACGTATCACGCTACCCAGGATAGGCGTGCGGCCCATACCACCACCGACCATGACTTTAAAGCCGACTTCGCCAGCTTCATTGTGTACTACAGTCAGGCCAATATCGTGTACTGCAATCGCGGCGCGGTCTTCTTTTGCACCATTGATGGCAATCTTGAACTTGCGCGGGAGGTAGGCAAACTCAGGATGGAAGGTGGTCCATTGACGCAAGATTTCTGCATAGGCACGTGGGTCTATCACTTCATCGGCAGCTACGCCGGCGAATTCATCTGAAGTAATATTGCGCATGCAGTTGCCAGAAGTCTGGATGGCATGCATTTCTACAGATGCCAGTTCTTCCAGGATATCTGGTGTGTCTTCCAGATTGATCCAGTTGTACTGGATATTCTGACGCGTCGTAAAGTGACCATAGCCACGATCATATTTGCGGGCAATATGGGCAAACTTGCGTACCTGATTCGACGACAGCATACCGTAAGGCACTGCCACCCGCAGCATATAGGCGTGACGCTGCATATACAGGCCGTTTTGCAAACGCAAAATACGGAATTCATCTTCGCTCAATTCATTCGAAAGCCGGCGGCTAACCTGGTCACGGAATTGCGCAATACGTTCCTTGATGATTTGGTGATCGTGCTGGTCGTAACGATACATCTTTAATTACCCATAAAATGCGTCTGTAAGTACGCGATTGCAAACAGAGTCAGAGGACAAGCTTGGCAGCAACCAAAGTCAGGGTGGTTGCCAACAGGCCACGTAAAAATTTTTCCGGTACTGCACGGGCTGCCATCGAACCCAAAGTAATTCCAGGCAAGGAACCTATCAAGAGGCTGCCCAGCAAAACCCAGTCTATCGAACCCAGCCACCAGTGACCGAAGGCAGCGATGGCCGTCAAAGGTACAGCATAGGCGATATCTGTACCGGCGATATGCGCGGCAGACATGCGTGGATACAGCATGACCAGTAAAGTTGCGCCAATCGCACCAGCTCCGATGGAAGAAATGGTCACCAGTGTGCCCAGTACCGCACCTGAAACAATGGTCGCAATCGCCAGGTTTTTACCTTGTAATTGCTTTTCAGGATGCTTGTTCAGCCAGTTCAGCATCTTGCCTTTAAACAGCAAGGCCACCACGGTCAGCAAAACCGAGACAGCAATGGAATAGCGTATCAGCTGGCCAATTTCCTTGTCCAGTGCACCAAAATTTTTGAGAAACAGGGTCGCGACCACTGCTGCTGGCAAGGCACCATAGCATAGCAGGCGAACCACATGCCACTCTACCGTGCCGCGCAGTCTATGGGTAAAAGTACCTGTAGCCTTGGTAATAGAGGCAAAGGCGAGATCGGTGCCCACTGCCACTGTCGGTGATACGCCGAACAGCAAAGTAAGCAGGGGGGTCATCAGCGAGCCACCACCCACGCCGGTAAGACCGACCAGAGTGCCCACTGCAAATCCCGAAAATATATAGGTCAACGTCATTTCGCCCTCGCGCAAAGTAGGTGCATCGTAATGAATACCGGCTTTATTCCAAACTACTTAGTATTCATTTGCTTATATACGTATTTGACATATGCAAAATCGCTGGACTGATATTGCCTTTAGTTTAATTCGTAAAAACAAAATAAATTATTTAAGAGACAATTTATGCAAGAAAGCTTGCGCTTTTGATGTGTTTTTTTTTGGGCGCGGCCTTGTTTGAGAAATGCATGTGCATCTGATCAGGAATATATCGACACGAAAAAATAGACGGCCGGGAAACTTCTTTAAAAACAAGCATAGATGTTGCCATGCGGAAATGCGAGGCAATTCAAGCAATATTTTCAATAATTCTTATGTTGATATCTGTTTTTCGTATGTAGTGAATTCGTCGCATAGTCTTATACAGCATGTTCAAGCAGCAATTTTATTTTTGCGTATAATTCAATTGCCGAATATGTCGGCAGGTTGTACGTCTTCAGGGCGGGGTGCAATTCCCCACCGGCGGTAAATTCATAATATTGCTTTGGCAATACACTGAACAAGCCCGCGAGCGCTTGCAATAAAAACGGCTGTAGCAAGTTTGCAGCAGTTTGCAAGGTCAGCAGATCTGGTGTGATTCCAGGGCCGACGGTCATAGTCCGGATGAGAGAAGATGCGCCTCATGTAAAGCACCTATGGTGAAAACCATGGGCGCTTGCGTCTGGCTATTCGTTTTTTTGCTCCCTGAAACGTCTTTTGCACATTTACTTTTGCCGGAGCGTTTCATTATGTTGAATACTATTAGTAATATTAGTACTGCTGTTCCATTCTCCATTTCCGCCCAGCCGGAAATATTATCCCTTAGTCCATTTGATCAACGCCTGTCCAGGGCACTGGCAGACCTGCGTCTTGGCCGTCCTGTATTGCTCATGGATGACTTTGACCGGGAAAACGAGGCTGACCTCATCGTCGCCGCAGAAAAAATCACTATTGAATCCATGGCCAGGCTGATACGCGATTGCAGTGGCATCGTGTGCTTGTGCCTGACAGACGACAAGCTGCAGCAACTCGATTTACCACCCATGGTCAGCCATAATGAAAGCCGCTATGGCACGGCTTTCACTGTGTCAATAGAAGCCAAACAAGGTGTGACGACAGGTGTTTCTGCGGCTGATCGCGTTACCACCATTCTGACTGCCATTGCAGCAGATGCCAAACCTGAGGATTTGGCCCGGCCTGGCCATGTCTTCCCTTTGCGTGCGGCTCCCGGTGGCGTACTCAGCCGGCGCGGACATACTGAGGGTTCAGTTGATTTGGCTATCATGGCGGGCTTGTCACCAGCAGCGGTATTGTGTGAACTGATGAACCCGGATGGCAGCATGGCTAAAGGTGCGCAAATCATAGAATACGCAGTGACCCACGATATTGTGATACTGACTATCGATGAACTGGCCAGTTACCGGGCATCAGCCACAGTGTAGTATTCTTTATTGTATTGATCACAAAGGCTAATGAGGGTGATGACTATGAGCGTATTCAGAAAATGTTTGCTGCTGAACATGTTATTGGTCGTCACGCTCAGCAATGCCGAACCTGCCTCCTGGTATAAATGGCGTAGCAAACTCAATGCCCATGTCACTTGTTCCCAGACTTCGCCAGGCGAGGGATGGGAGCAATTAGCGCAAGCTTATCTGGATGCCCGTTGCGAACGACCCAAACCACACTGAAACAAACCATCCAAAAGAAGTAATCCAAAGTTTTTGTGATTTTTCTTTTCCAGCCATATTATTAGAACTCATTTCATAAATAGGATGAGTGCGAACAAGACGATTTGGGATGCAGTGCAAGGCGTGACCCGCTGCTAAGGCTCTTGCCTTAGCGAGGGGCGCAACGCTGCAATGCGCCCAAATCGTCAGTTCCCGAAGGGTTTGCCTCATAACGCGCGCTGGACTGCGTTGGACTCGTTATCAATAGGCAAAGCTATTGACTACCTCGTCCGCCTTGCCAGCCCACGTTATGAGGCAAACGCATCTCATTCTATTTATGAAATGAGTTCTAAATATGTTAAATTTCTTTACTTGTTGTTGAAAACTAGTATTAAGCATATTTACGCATATTTTATTGCGCATATTCGTTTCTTTGCATAAAGTTAATTTGTGGACATATTGCATGTGCCACTCTTTGCTATAAGCAAGAATTGACACAGATTCCTTATTCACCTCCGTGATTCATTTCCTTGTAACCCAAGGATAATCAGTTTCTCAAGCCATGCGCTCAGTGAATTGAAAAATTTGCGTGTTGCTGGCGAAAAAATTGACTGTCCTGTTGAAACTTCAGATGGCAGCCATATGATGAAACCAGGAAATGAAGGAGTGAACATGTTGATAGAACGTGAGGCAGAGAGCTGCTACCTCGGACAGTTTATCCCCCTGCAATACCATCACAATATGCTGATGGATTTGAACCGCATGGATAATTTCAAAGCGGCGATACGTCGCCAGGTATTTGAAGGCGCAAAAGTCCTGGAGCTGGGTGGAGGTACTGGCGTACTTTCCTGGTTTGCGGCCCAGGCTGCGGCCAAAGTCTATTGCGTAGAATTCAATCCTGATATGGTCGATGAAGCGCGTCGCTTGCTGGCCATGAATCGCTATGGTGACAAAGTCGAAGTCATACACGCAGATGCTTTTGAATACTTGCCACCAGAACCTGTAGACATCGTCATTTGCGAAATGATACACGTGGCCATGCTGCGCGAAAAACAGGTAGAAGTCATAGAAAATTTCAAGAAACGCTATGTGGCCAAATTTGGCGGCCCCTTGCCACTGTTCATTCCTGAGGCTGTTGTCATGGCAGTGCAGCCATTGCAGCAAACCTATGATTTCTCTGGCTATCAGGCACCGATTATTCAATTCCAGCAACCAGGCGCATTTTCTGCCGATACGGTAGAACTGGCGCAACCAGCGTTGTACAGCATTATTGATTTCAGCCAGGCCAATGACATGCAAATCAAATGGGAAGGCAGCTTTACGGTAGAAAAAGCTGGAACAGTCAGCGCCTTGCGCTTTGTGACCAAAAATATTCTGGCCGTGTTGATGGAGTCGTCATCGACCATAGACTGGCTGAACCATTACATGGCATTACCCCTGGCCCAGCCTGTTGCGGTGAAAGAGGGTGATCTGCTGCAGGTCAGCTTCCAGTATCGCGCTGGTGGCTCTATCGCTTCGCTGCAAAACTCCATGCAGGTAGAAGTGAAATCTACAACTGCCATCCGCGCCGGACATTTGTCGCTGGCTTACGGCTAAATAATTACCAGTAATAAAAAATGGCCTGCATTTGTTCAGTCAAATGCAGGCCATTTTTTTATGCTTGTTTATTCGGAAGGAAGCTCTTCATTGTCGGCTGGATGGGCCAGTGCCTGTTGCATCAGCTCTTCATCCGTAATCGGTGGAATATTTTCGAGCTCTGCAGCTACAGGCGGGTCAGCCAGTTGCAGTGCATGTTCCCCAAGAAATGCCAGGGTAGCAACTTCAGGCTTCTCCTGTGCGCCGGCATCTGCTCCCGCATCTGTACCATTTTCCGGACTTTCGTCCAGATCGTAGTCTATGCTCTCGCCTTCAGAGGCAAGTGCCTGCGTCAGCAATTCATCATCAGAGATGGGGGGGAGTTCTGAGAGTTCCTGATCTGTCGTATCTGCACCGTTTGAATGTTCAGATATTGGCAGTGCAGTACTGGTAGCCGGATTTTGCGTGGTATTTGTTTTCCTCCGCCTATCCAGATTCTCCAGATAGGCGGCAAAGTCTCCGTTATCCGGAGTGTCATTACTCATAACAAACAGGGGCTTTCAGTGGCTGGCACCAGGGAATCATTTTTTCTCATATTCATCATGCATGGGCAGGGTATTGCCATCACGCTGGAGCAAATTGATGTCGCGAACATTTTTTTGTACTGCAACAGCAGCGAACAGACTTAGCAAGAATGACATGGCAAAGAAGCCCTTTTCACTCCAGCCCAGCGTGGCATTGACCAAGCCCACGGCCAGCAAGCTAATGGACAGGATCAGAGATAACCAGCACAGGCCAAAGTAAATGTTGGTGACAGGGATGCCCTCCAGTCTGTCGCGCACAGATTTTTGCAGGGATACTGCAGCAAATAAACCGTACATCAATATGGTGAAATAGTAACCTTTTTCATTGAGCTGCATCCCGGCATTCCAGACGCCCGCCAGATAAGTGCCTGCACCGATAAACAATGCTGCCCAGGAAGCGCCTACGAATGCACCGGTTGGTGCCTGAAGTTGAGGTTTCAAACAAGGACTCCTTGATGTAAAAGATTGAATCAGGTTTTACCGGATTTAGCAGTTTTTTGCAATATTACAATCAAAAAAACAAAGAAATAAGTCATATCTCCGGGCTTTCATTTCATAGATATATTTAAGGTATATGGACAAAACAGTGTCATTCGCGTAAGGTCTGCCATTCTTGCCGTTGCGGCAAATGCTTGCCAGAACTCTTACCATGTAATTGATGTACGGGTTCCCGACTTTGCTTCCTTTTTCATCTTAACGGGGTCAAATAATGTCTTTACGTTTTGCTGTTATACCATCTGGAAAATCCCTGGCTGCCTGTGTCGCGGCGGGTTTGTTTTTGTCAGTCACAGCTCAAGTAGCGCAAGCAAAAAACAAGAGTGCGCCAGTGCCAGCGGTACAGGCATCCAAGTTTAATCTTGCTGATCTTGTGAAAAACTCCAGCGCAGCAGACTGGCGAGCTTTGAATCTAGAAAATACCCTGTACCTGGAATTGCCAAAAGGCCGAGTCGTGATAGAACTGGCACCAGATTTTGCACCTAATCATGCACAAAACATCAAGGCATTGGTGCGCGAGGGGTATTTTGATGGCCTGGCTATCGTGCGTTCACAAGAAAATTATGTCGCGCAATGGGCTGATCCTGATGAAAAACGCGAAGTAAAAACTGCCAAGCGCAAACTTGATGCTGAGTTCACTGTCAAATATGCGGCTAACCTGCCATTCACCCGTTTGCCAGATATTGATGGTTATGCGCCGCAAGTTGGCCATGCAAATAGTTTTCCAGCAGGTCGTGACCCCAAGGCTGGCACGGCTTGGCTAGCGCATTGCTATGCCAGTGTTGGTGTAGCCCGTGGTACCGAGTCAAATAGTGGTGATGGTACATCCCTGTATGTGGTAACTGGTCACGCACCCAGGCAGCTCGACAGAAATATCACCGTCGTTGGTCGCGTTGTACAGGGTATGGAGTTATTGACGACCCTGCCACGTGGAACTGGTCCGCTCGGTTTTTATGAAAAGCCTGAAGAGCGCACACCTATCAAAGCCATCAAAGTCGCAGCCGATGTCCCAGTGTCTGAGCGCAGCAAGCTGGAAATCATACGCACTGATACCGCAACCTTCAAATCCATCGTTGATGCACAAAGAAATCGTGGGGGTGAGTGGTATAAAGTACCAGCAGGACATATAGACCTGTGCAATGTACCACTGCCAATTCGCGTACAAAAGTAAGTCGCAAGTTGAAAGCGCAGGCAGATGAAGGTCTGGCCTGCGCTTAAAGTATCAGGTTTTGTCAGTGACTTGGCTTGACGTTGCTGACGGTTTTGCTTTGGCTGACAAGGTGGTGACGTCAATGCCATTTCTCATCGCCTCCAGGCCTGGAGGTTCGGCATTAAACCAGAGCCAGCCAGTATCGGTTGCACCGTTATTGAGGCACCATTGCTTGAATTCACCCGTGATGAAAACACTGGCAAATCCAAGTGCAAGTACAAAGATCATGAAGGCGGCAGAGTAAAATGCCATCGTGAATAGCGATGCATTGGGAAAGGCGCTGTGTGAAAAGACCATCAGCAATCCCATAATCAGCAGGACGCAGACACCAAGCTTGAGAAGATTAATACGCAATTGGGACATCTCGGTTCTCCAGTGAAAGGATCAATAGGCATTTGTTGCAATTGCAAGTGCATTCTATGTCAAAAAAGATTCCTCTGCCGGCGCTATCGTTTTTTTGATGCCCCAATGCTTAAGCTTATTGATCAGCTTATTGACCCGGGTTATTCAGCTTTTCATGAATACCGTTGACCCCTTGTATGACTTCGTCGCTGAGCTGCACGTCCAGCGCATCAATATTTTCTTTTAATTGCACCAGATTGGTTGCACCTATGATGGTGCTGGCAACAAAGCTGCGTGAATAACACCAGGCCAGTGCCAGTTGTGCTGGCGTCAAGCCATGCTCACGCGCCAGAACTGCATATGCTTTGCTGGCCTCAAATACGCTGGCACGCATATAGCGCGGGCTCCAGGTTGGCGGGAATATCGTCAGGCGGCCATGGGCTTTTGCGTCATCGGTGTACTTGGCCGTGAGCTGGCCAAATGCCAGCGGGCTATATGCCAGCAAGCCTACATTTTCACGGAAACAGGTTTCATCCAGACCCTGTTCAAACGAGCGGTTTACCAGGCTATAAGCATTTTGTATGCTGGCGATGCGCGCTGCACCCTGCAGTTCTGCCTGTTTGATAAATTCGCTGACACCCCAGGATGTTTCATTCGATACACCAAAGGCGCGTATCTTGCCTTCCTCGACGAGGGCATTCAAGACAGCAACGGTTTCTGCAATATCTGTGCATGGTCTTTCCAGTGCCGGATCAAATTGTTTTTGTCCAAAAATGGGGGCATTGCGGCTGGGCCAGTGTAATTGATACAGGTCGATGTAATCAGTTTGCAGACGTTGCAAGCTGGTTTCTATGGCGGCGCGAATATTCTTTTCATTCAAATCATTTTCGCCATCGCGTATCCAGCCCATACCACGTGAGGGGCCAGCCACTTTGGTCGCTAATACGATTTCACTACGCTTGCCGGATTTTTTTATCCAGCTACCTATGTATTGCTCGGTCTTGCCCTGTGTGGCAGCACGCGGCATGACAGGGTACATTTCTGCGGTATCGATAAAATTGATACCGCGTTCCAGCGCATAATCAAGCTGATCATGTGCTTCTGCTTCAGTATTTTGTTCACCAAAAGTCATGGTGCCCAGGCAAATCGTGGAGACGCTGAGCTGGCTGTTGCCGAGTAAGATTTTTTTCATGGTCAGAATGATTTATTTGTGTTGGCGTAAGGCGTCTGCGCAGTCTTTCACCAGGGCCGGGCCTTGATAAATCAGGCCGGAATACACTTGTACCAGCGCCGCTCCCGCCTGCATTTTAGCTACTGCATCGGCACCAGAAAAAATCCCGCCCACACCAATGATGGGTAATTCATTACCAAGTTCTGCCTTCAGAGCGCGGATGACGCGGTTGGATAATTCAAACACGGGTTTGCCAGACAGGCCGCCGGTTTCTTCTGCATGTGGCAAGCCTTGCACGGCATCGCGGGTGATGGTGGTATTGGTGGCAATGACGCCGTCTATCTTATGACGCAACAAAGCTTCGGCTATGGTCTTGATCTGTTCTGCATCAATATCTGGGGCGATCTTCAGCGCAACCGGGACATAACGCTTGTGCTCATCGGCCAGCTTTTGCTGGGCCTCCTTCAGTTGCGACAGCAAGGCATCCAGCTCAGTCGCACCTTGCAACTGGCGCAGGTTCTTGGTGTTGGGGGAAGAGATATTCACTGTCACATAACTGGCATAGGGATAAACCTTGGCCAGGCAATGTAGATAATCTTCTGCCGCACGTTCTATGGGTGTATCGGCATTCTTGCCGATGTTGAGACCAAGCACACCTTGTTTGTCCTGATAAAAGCGAGATGCCTGCACGTTTTTGACAAAGGCATCGACACCACCATTGTTAAAACCCATGCGGTTGATAATCGCATCTGCTTGTGGCAGGCGGAACATCCGTGGCTTGGGGTTGCCCGCTTGTGCACGTGGAGTGACCGTGCCAATTTCGATTGAGCCAAAACCTATTGCTGCCAGGCCATCAATATACGCGCCATCCTTGTCCAGACCTGCGGCCAGGCCTACTGGATTAGGAAAGCGCACACCCATGACAGTGCGCGCATCTTCTGCAGGTTTATTTCCCAGCAAGCCACCCAGGCCCAGTTTATTGGCACGCTGCAGCGCAGGTAAGGTCAGGTGATGGGCATTTTCCGGATCCATGGCAAACAGGGCAGGGCGGATCAGGGAGTAAAGAAGTTTTGCAGACATGTAAATGGGATGGGTAAAAAAGTTAAAAAATAAAATTTGAAGGGCAGGGGACGGGCTTCACAGCTCGCGCAAAGTCTGCCAGCGCCCCTGCATCAAGGCATCAAGGGGGCGGAAATTGGTTTTGTAAGCCATCTTGGGACTGGCAGCAATCCAGTAGCCCAGATAGACATAGGGTAGCTTCAATAAGCGTGTTTGCTCTATCTGCCACAGTACATTGTAGGTGCCGTAGGATGCAGTCGCATCATCCGGGTCATAAAAGGTGTAAACCGACGACAGACCATCTGTCAGCACATCAATGATGCTGACCATGCGCAAAACATTTTTCTCATCCCTGAACTCAACCAGACGGGTATTCACCCGGCTTTGCAACAGGAACTGCGCATACTGATCACGGCTGTCATTGTCCATGCCGCCGCCAGAATGACGTTCACCCTGATAGCGCTGATACAACTCATAATGCTCATGTACATAACTGAGACTGCTCACGCGGGCATGCAGGTTGCCATGTTTTTTCCAGGCGCGGCGCTGGCTGCGGTTGGTTTCAAATTCATTGACGCGCACGCGCACCGGTGTGCAAGCCTGGCAGTTATCGCAATGTGGCCGATAAATAAAAATGCCACTGCGACGGAAACCACTCTTCACCAGCTCTGAATATGCATCGGCATTAATCAGGTGCGCGGGAGTTGCCACTTGTGAACGCGCCTGCAAGCCTTCCAGATAACTGCAAGGGTAGGGCGCTGTCGCATAAAACTGTATGCTGGCGAAGGGGAGTTCGTTAAGCTGGGTCACGGGCTGATCTTGTTGACTATGGTCCAATTGCTAATCGCTGGCAAGGTGCTGGCATGTTTCACCCAACGCAAAAAATCGGCTCTGCTGATCGCTTTTGCGCCCAGAGATGCCAAATGCGCTGTCTCTTGCTGGCAGTCTAACATTTTCACACCATGTTCACGCAAGAAAAATACCAGGTGTGCCAAGGCTACTTTGGATGCATCGGCAACCCTGGCAAACATGGACTCTCCATAAAACATGCGACCTATGCAAACGCCATAAGCACCACCCACCAGTTCGTCATCCAGCCATACTTCTGTGGAATGGGCATAGCCCAGCTTGTGCAGACCACAATAACCCTGGACGATATCTTCAGAAATCCAGGTGCCTTGATCTTCGCCGCGCGGTGCGGCACAAGCACGCATGACATCTTCAAAGGCAGTATCAAAACGCACTTGCCATCGCGGGTCCTTGCTGATCTGGCGCAGGCGCTTCTTCAGGCTGAGCGATAGTTTGAAGTCGCCAACCTGTAAAACCATGCGGGGATCGGTAGACCACCACAAGATAGGTTGTCCCTCGGAAAACCAGGGAAAGATACCGTTTTTGTAAGCATATAACAGGCGCTCTGCTGACAGGTCTGCGCCAGCGGCCAGCAAGCCCGCAGCGCCATCATCCTCTGTCAGTGCGGTACTGGGATCGGGAAATGGGCTATTTGTGTCCAGCCAAGGTATCACGCAACCCCCGATATGGTTTGCACCAAAAAAACGCCATATTTCAGTGCGTCAGAGTTGTTCGTTAAATAATCAGCTTTTAAAAATCGCATTAAATCAATCACTTATCGGTTGCACCAAATTGGAATGTATTTTGCTTTATCAGTGCATTATTAATTCAAATTCGCACTTATATTGGGAGATATTTTGCATGGATGCACAAAATAGCAGCGCAGACGCTTTGTTTATCTTGCTTGGCGCAATCATGATTTTAGCAATGCACGCGGGTTTTGCGTTTTTAGAATTAGGTACCGTGCGCAAGAAAAATCAGGTTAATGCCCTGGTCAAGATACTCGTCGACTTTGCAGTATCCACCATCGCCTATTTTTTTGTTGGTTATACCATTGCTTACGGTGTGCAGTTTTATTCTGGCGCCGAGGTACTGGTTGCAAAAAATGGCTTTGAGATGGTCAAGTTCTTTTTCTTGCTGACCTTTGCTGCTGCCATCCCTGCCATTATCTCAGGTGGGATTGCCGAACGGGCAAAATTTCATCCACAGTTGATCGCTACTGCTTTATTGGTTGGCGTACTTTATCCCTTGTTTGAGGGTATAGCCTGGAACCAGCGTTTCGGCATACAGGCATGGTTGAAGGCAGCTTTCTCTGAAGAGTTTCATGATTTTGCTGGTTCCATCGTGGTGCATGCTTTCGGTGGATGGGTGGCCCTGCCAGCAGTATTGTTGCTGGGCGCGCGTCGTGGTCGTTATATGAAGAATGGAGCGATTGCTGCCCACCCGCCATCCAGCATCCCTTTTCTGGCACTGGGTGCCTGGATACTGACTGTGGGCTGGTTTGGGTTCAATGTTATGAGCGCACAAACCATGGATAAGATGAATGGCCTGGTTGCCATGAATTCTTTGATGGCCATGGTGGGAGGCACTCTGATCGCTTTCATCCTCGGCAAGAATGATCCTGGTTTTGTCTACAACGGCCCCCTGGCTGGTCTGGTTGCCGTTTGCGCCGGTTCTGATCTCATGCATCCCCTGGGTGCTTTGCTTACTGGTGGCATTGCCGGTGCCATCTTTGTCTGGATGTTTACCTGGACGCAAAATAAATGGAAGGTTGATGATGTACTGGGCGTCTGGCCCCTGCATGGTCTGTGCGGTGCCTGGGGGGGGATAGCGGCAGGTATTTTTGGATTAAAGTCTTTGGGTGGCCTTGGTGGCGTCAGCTTCATGTCGCAATTGCTGGGCACTTTAATGGGAATTACGATTGCTTTTGTTGGTGGCTATATCATTTATGCCAGCCTGAAAAAACTCATCGGCATACGTCTAGATCCTGAAGAAGAGTTTGAAGGTGCAGATTTGGCTATACATAAAATCTCGTCGACGGCAGAACGCGAAACCAGTTGGTGATAAAAAATGGGCAAATTTTAATTTGCCCATTTTTGATGTTGGCCTGGCCAATGTTATATCAGCCATCTCGCATAGGTTTGAAAATATCATGTTCATGCATCTGAAAGCGTCCACCACCTTTGACCTTCGCCAGGTCTTCAAAGAAAAATTTAAGTGTATGGCTGATGGTGGGAAAGGCGATGTCATCCCAGGGAATTTGTTCTTCAGAGAACAAGGCAACTTCCAGGCTTTCGACTCCTGCGGCATAATTCAGATCAAGCAAGGTGGCACGATAAAACAAATGCACCTGATGTACATGAGGCACATTCAATATAGAGAACAACTCATGCAATTGAATATTGGCACCGGCTTCTTCTTCGGTTTCACGCTGCGCAGCTTGTGCCGTGGTTTCTTTATTTTCCATGAAGCCTGCAGGCAGTGTCCAGAAACCCAGGCGCGGCTCTATCGCACGTTTGCATAACAAGATCTTGGTGACACCATCTTCTTCCCAGACAGGAATGGACCCCACCACCATCTTCGGGTTTTGATAGTGGATGGTGCTGCAAACCGTACAGACAAAACGCTCACGGGTATCGTCAGCTGGGATTTGCAAAGCCACCGGGGACGCGCATTCAGAGCAGAATTTCATGGGTAAAAAAGAGTCAAAATTGGCGAATCTGCAAAGTGTAACACCTGTCCGCCAAAGTACGGCAAAAGACCTGTTCCTAGAAAAGGATTGCGCAGAGCAGCAAAACCATGTATAGTTTCATTCTTCAGACGCGGGGTGGAGCAGTCTGGCAGCTCGTCGGGCTCATAACCCGAAGGTCGTAGGTTCAAATCCTGCCCCCGCAACCAAGTATTCAAGCCCTTGATCAGAAATGATCAAGGGCTTTTTGCTTTGCTGGCTGCGCGAAAAAAACTCCAGTATACATTCCCGTAACGTGAGTACGTGTAGAACTCAGCTATAGCCAGCATAAGAAACCTTGGCATATAGTCTATGCACCTTCTTCTCACTGACTATTACCCTGATTGAATAATACTGACAATGAACCATAGAAATAATCTGAACAAAAATATGCTTGGCCGCCTATCCAAAGTAATCTCTGCGCTTACTTTGATTACTTTGGATCTTGTGTATAGTCACAGTGCCGGTGCTGCTGATTTGAGTCGCGTGCCTGCTGCTGTATTTGAGCCTACATTTGTGACGACCGAAGGCGATTTGAGGGCTGGTAAAGTATTTGCAGCAACTTTGCCAGCTTGTAAAGATGCCTTGTTGGTATCAGCTTTGCACTTGTTTGGTCCTTCTGGTGGAATGAAGAAGCAAAGCAGCGGCAGTCAAATTGCGGCTTTGGTCACTAATATCTCATTGGATGATATTGCTGGCAAAGTCAGTATTGAAAAGTTCAGGGCGCGTAGCCTCACCCCTGACAAGGCTTCCTGTTGTACCGATAAGGCCGATACTGGTGCTGGTGATATTGCGGCATTCGCTGCGCCTGAAGAATTGCGTGGTTTGGCTTTGCGCGTTGCTACCAGGCCTGTCAAAAAAGGTGACAAAGTATTTGTGATCAGTTCTATCGCCAGCCCTGCAGTAACGCGTCTGAGTCATGCTGCTATCGCAGAGGGAATGGAATCCGGATACTGGTTGTATACTTATCTCGAGCCAGGTTTTGTCGTTCGTGCAACCAGTGGTGCACCGGTTGTCAATGAGGCAGGTGAGGTTGTTGCAATTAATTTAGGTGGTGCTACAAGCAAGACGGGCAAGATGATGGGTTACGGTAATCCCGCAGTAAACTGGTCAGCGGCGCTGGCCTCCATGTGTCAACGTTCAGCAGGGGATTGAGCATTGCCTCATCCCTTGTGAAAATTCATTTCATAAATAGGATTAGATGCGTTTGCCTCATAACGTGGGCTGGCAATGCCAATATCTGCGGCTATCTGCTCAATGAACTCATGTGTTCCTGGTATGGTGCAGTTGCCCGCATGCTGCGCATCAAAAAATTCCAGTAACTGCCTCAAGTTCATATCTGGATTTCGTGCATCTGCAAATCAATTATTGCGTTGAGCAATACGGCATTTTTTCGTGATCTAGCTTGCTGCGACTATCATGCGCACGCATATTCAGAGTGATTTTCAGTATGCGAGATAAACCATTACGTCAATTTTTCCTGCGCTGTTTAGCTTGAAATGCGGCCAGTCAGGGCATGCTATTGACACGTGGTTTTGCCGACCCGGAGTGTGTTGTCTATTTTAAGAAATCCTGGTGCAAATCTGACGCATTTTATTCGGACGTGGAGGCACATTTGCATGGTGCCAATTTAATAATGTCTTTTTTCTATGATTTTAAAGCTATAATTGCAAAATAGATTCTTGCTGGAAATAATTTATAACTTATATGACCTTAACAACAAGCGTAACTTCTCAAAACCCTGCATTACCTGTTCACAGAATGCATTTGCCATTTCTTGATGGAATGCGGGCATTGGCAGCTTTGTGGGTGATGCTGGGGCATTCGCATTTATTTGCTTATGGATGGCTAAATCATAGTAATGCTTTGATGAGGCCCTTGAACGTATTGCTGTATTTGCATTTGGCAGTCGTTGTATTTCTTGTGTTATCAGGATTTTGCCTGGCTTTGCCAGTTGTGTTGAATGGCCTTCAATTGCGGGTGTCATACCGTGAATTTTTAAAATCAAGAGCACTACGGATACTGCCTCCTTATTTTGCAACTTTGATCCTGATCTTGATCGTCAATTATTTCTTTCCTATTGCCACATGGGCGCGCAATGCATCTGGGTTGACCTCAACAATTCCATGGCAGGTTTTTGCTGTGAATTTTAGTTTGATGCAAGATTTCTTTCCGCAATTGAATACCATCAATGGGCCATTCTGGAGTATTGCAACTGAATGGCATCTGTATATGTTTTTTCCTGCAATCATCGTGCTTTTGCGCCGTTTTGGAGCATCGTTGCTTTTGGTTCTCGCGACAGCAATTGCCTGGTGTCTGGTTTGGTTATCTGAGCACCCGCCCATTTTTTTCCATGAACATCAGATATCCATTCTTTATCCTCCCTATTTCATCTTTTTGTTTGTCATGGGTATTTTTGCTGCATGGCTGGTATATGGGCAGCATTCACAAGAAAAAGTAAAAAAAAGAGCCAGGATTTTTTCCATTGTTGCTGCTTTGTTTTTTGTTTATTTCTTGTATTTAATGGAAAAGTTTTCCATTCACGATATGAAAAGTGCGGGCGCTTTTTTTGAAAGAATTAAAGTGATTGACAGTAGCTTTGCGATTGTCGTTGCCGCCAGCCTGGCTTTGCTGGCAAGGAGCTCTTCTCGAAATTGGATCAAGAGATTTCTTGAGCAAAAGCTGCTCACCGGCCTGGGGAAATTTTCTTATTCACTTTACCTGGTTCATATTCCTATTTTTGCAGTAGTTCATCACTACATCGAAGAAATGCATTTGCCTACGAATCTTCAGCATCTGCATTTTATTCTGCTCAGCGTAGCCGGAACAATTCTGACACTCGGTTTTGCATGGGGATTTGCCAAAATTTTTGAAACACGCTTATGGCTGAGGGCACTGAACTATTTCTGGAACTTTAAAAACAGAGGCCTGGTGCAAGTCTAAGTTTGATGGGATGAAAAATGCTTGTGCTGAGCACTATCCATTCCATATTTTCGTTCTCGTTGGAGATAAATGCTTGCCCTTGTAGTGAGGGTAAGCTTGTGTGTGAATCTTAATTTTCTTTGGAGTTGGCAGTAATTTGCAGAGGAGCTTTCTGTGGCGACATTGCTTTCTTGATCGTCCTCGCGTGTGCAGCAATATTGAGTAACTTGCTGGTCGCTTGCAAGGCAGATGCCCCTGTTTTAAATATGCTAACTACATCAGCTTGTTTTTTTGCCTGGTCTTGCATGGATTCTTCTGCTGCAGCCACTTGTTCTACCAGAGCTGAATTTTGCTGCGTCGCATTGTCCATTTCAACAATAGCCTGATTGATTTGTTCTATGCCAGCAGTTTGTTCTGCGCTCGCAGAACTGATTTGAGACATGATGTCGGTGACGCGTTTAACACTGGCAACAACCTCATCCATGGTTAAACCTGCTTCATCCACCAGTCGACTGCCGATGCCCACTTTTTCTACCGATGTGTCAATCAGTAATTTGATTTCTTTTGCGGCTGTAGCTGAGCGTTGGGCGAGGTTACGTACTTCTGTTGCAACCACAGCGAATCCGCGCCCCTGTTCTCCTGCACGGGCGGCTTCTACAGCGGCATTCAACGCCAGGATATTGGTCTGAAACGCAATGCCATCTATCACGCTGATGATATCGACGATTTTCTTGGATGAATCCGTGATGGAAGACATGGTTTCCACCACGCGAGAAACTACGTCCCCACCTTTGATCGCCACTTGGGAGGCATTTTGGGCGAGCTGATTTGCTGCCAGGGCGTTGTCAGAATTTTGCTTGACCGTGCTGGTCAATTCTTCCATGGATGAGGCTGTTTCCTCCAGGGCGCTGGCTTGCTGCTCTGTGCGGGCAGATAAATCCTGGTTACCAGAGGCAATTTGTGCTGACGCGGTGGCGATGGTGTCTGTGCCATTGCGCACCTCAGCAACTATGCCCAGTAAATTTTCATTCATATTTGCCAGGGCGCGGAACAAAGAGCCCATCTCGTCTTTGCCCGTGGTGTCGAACGTACTGGTAAGGTCGCCGCCAGCGACAGTCTTCGCTATTTTTACTGCTTCATGAATTGGGGTGATGATGCGTCGAGTAATCGACCAGGCGATGAAGCAACTGATGATGGCGGCGAATATACCGACTACGATCATTAGTTGATTTGCCGACTCAGCGGTTTCTTTTGTTCCTCTCGCCGACTCCGCCATCAGTTCTTCCTGGAACTTGATGAGTGCCTCCATCGCTTCAAAATAACTGAGTTGCCTGGGTCTTACTTCTTTAAATAATAGTTCGCTGGCCTGGTCTTTATTGCCGCTATTGACCAAATTGATCATTTTGTCCCGGCCTGGAAGGTATTGTGCACGCTGCTCCTGAACTTGCTTGAGGAGTTCCAGGGCCTTTGGGTGGCGGATGGTCGTAGAGAGTTTATCGATTTCTTCAGTAATTTCGCGAGACGATTTTTGTATGCTGTCGATTTCCTTTTTGATTTCAGCCTGATCGCTCATGAGCAGTATGTTGCGCAAATTCCTGGCTTGCAGGTTCAGGTTTTTAATGGCCAGGTTTAATACATATATTTTTTGGTAGCGGTCATTGACAGTGAGGTTAATTTCGCTATTAAGTAAGGTGAGGCGAGAGATGGCAATGGCAACTACAATCACCAA
Source organism: Undibacterium pigrum (assembly GCF_003201815.1). GTDB lineage: Bacteria > Pseudomonadota > Gammaproteobacteria > Burkholderiales > Burkholderiaceae_D > Undibacterium > Undibacterium pigrum. The sequence goes on along the minus strand of NZ_QJKB01000001.1, from coordinate 1,222,114 downwards.
CAGGAAGATAACTACTGAAAAACCCAAGTAAAGGCGTTGGCTAATTTTCAAGTTTGCGAAATTCATTTTTATATCCTCTGAATGATTGTGCTACCAGTCGAAGTTTTTAAAATTGATGAGAGATAGCGTGAATCGCAACTGGGAGTATTTCCCGAAAAATGGAAGCCAAGTTTGAATTTTGCCACCTCAAGGAAATTGTTAGAGAGTCTTTATTCTTTCTGTGGCACTGCGTCACTTGAGGCTAATGTGAAAAATCTGATGCTTATAGCCTAGTCTGTACATGAGTTGTATTTTAGGTATTAAATTAATATAAAGTCTATGCAAAATATTAAAGTGTATGTTTTATGCAAAAAGACAATTTTGATAGCGTGAGTTTGCTTCAGTCCTTGCTATTCATGCAGGGAATAAAAAAATGATTACAATGGAAATAAATGTTTGTCAGATTTAAGCTGATGCGGGAAGGGGAAATGCCATGTCCATAGTGCTGGATCACACCATTGTTCCTTCGCACCATAAACTGGAGTCGGCCAGGATGTTGGCAGATTTGCTGGGGGTGCCTTGGTCACCTGTTGCTTTGGGGCCTTTTGCTCCCGTCTTTGTGAATGAGGGTTTGACCCTGGATTTTATCGAGACGCAGGAAGATTTTCCGGTATATCACTTCTGTTTTCGGGTTACTCAGGACGAGTTTGATCAAATTCTGGGGCGTATCAAACATGCGGGCATTCCCTATCGCAGTTCAGTGCGGGGACCTGTGGACATGCAAGTTAATACCGACTATGGTGGGAATATGATTTACTGGAACCTGCCTGATGGGCACCAATGGGAGATGTTAACAGTAAGTTATGCGCGACAACTGGCTTAGGTTTTACTTTTTAAATAGATCCGATAATCTTCAAAGATGCGTGAGCTTGGGGCCTGAAGATCAGTAAAATCTACCCTGTGTAGTCAAATTTTCATTGCTTGATTGAAATTAAATATAGGCATGACGGCATTGCAAGCAAGCTTATCGATATTTTCTTATGCAAACTTCGCAAATGCATGTTAATCTCGCGCCCTTGCAGTTATATGCCAAAATGTTGTTGGAAAGCTTGTGGTTGGCTTTTCGGGTTGAATACAGAAGTGCGGGGTAAAGGCAGATATTGCTTATTACTTTGCCTGTATGGACAGAATTGATGGAAAAAGCCACGTCTTAGCGTGGCTTTTTTATTGTTTGTTGACGATATTTTTGTATTGTCTGCGAAATTCTGGACTACAATCCAGTGTCTACTAATTTTAGGGATTGTGCGCTGCTAAGTTCTTTGCGCGCTCCATGCAGTCCCAGCCGCCCGCATAAAAGGGCGTTGCTGCCAGGTTGGTGGCAACAAATTTAATACAAAAACTGATGTGAGCAATAGCAAAGACGGCACTGGAGTATCGGTCGCCCTGCTGCATGACATCAACTAAATAAACCCGTGTACCTAAGATTTGCATGAATACTGCTGAGGCAAAACGAGTCCTCGAAACAGCCTTGTTATGCGCGCCCGAGCCGCTGACCGTCAATACGATGAAAAAGCTGTTTCAGGAGGCGGATGATCAAGGTGATGTAGTTGGCGCTGACACCATCAAGTTGATGCTGGAAGGCTTGCGCACTGACTGGTCTGACAAGGGTATAGAGCTGGTAGCTCTGTCGACAGGCTGGCGCTTTCAAAGCAAGCCGGAAATGCGCGCTTATATAGACAGGTTAAACCCTGAAAAACCGCCAAAGTATTCACGAGCTACTCTGGAAACCCTGGCTATTATCGCCTATCGCCAGCCAGTGACGCGTGGCGATATAGAAGAGATTCGTGGTGTGACCGTGGCGTCGCAGATGATCAAGACTCTGGAAGACCGTGGATGGATAGAAAGCATAGGCCACCGGGATGTGCCGGGGCGGCCATCACTGTTTGCCACGACTAAGCAATTTTTGGATGACCTTGGTTTGTCTTCGCTGGATCAGTTGCCGCCTTTGCAGCAAGTCAAGCGGGATGCCGAAGAAGAGCCTGTTCCTGAATTGGCAGCGCTGGGTGGTGGCATGTTTGCTGCGGTTGAGGCGGATGCGTCGGTGGCGGAGCCTGTAGTTGACGGTGAGCCTGTTCCTGAGTTGGCTGCGGATGCCGATTTATCTGTCACTGATGTGTCTGATGCAGTGCAAGCTGAAGTGGTGGACTTAAGCAGTTCAGGCGAAGAGCTTGCGCAAGACACTTCAGTTGCATCTGGGCAAGAGTCGCAAGACAGTGCTCAGTCTGCAATTGAGGCTGCTGATACTGTGCCGGATAATGAGTCGGTGGTGTTGTCTGCCGAAGATGATCGGGCAGATGTTTCAGTTGAAGACTTATCCGGGACTGCGGATGAAACAGAAATTGAAGAAGTATCAGAAGAAATAATAGAAAAAGTAAATGCGCAAGCAAATACGGAAATAACTGAAGAAATAAGTGAGGTTGGGGGAGATTCTCAACCTGTCACGCAATTGAGTGATCAGGTGGCCGATACTGCGGCACCGGATAGTGTACCGGGCGCTGCAGCGAGTCAGTTGCCTCCAATAGAACTGAAGAATGAATCCAATGAATCCTGAAGATGTGAATGCTGACCAAGCTGATGGTGGTGCGGGCGCAAATGATAATGCCCCTGCTGGTGGTGACGCAAAACCGGCAAAGCGCGCTGCGCGTGCCCCGCGTAGTGGTGTAAGCCGAACCAAGCCTAAGCAAGAGAATGCAGAGCAATCAGCAGAGGTAGCAGAGATGGTAGTGGCATCGGTGGTTGATGCTGCAGAAGCGCCAGTTAAAAAAGCACGTGCTCCACGTGCGCCGCGTGCCCCTAAAGAACCGGGCGCAGCGCCACGCGCCAGTCGCAGCAAGGCTAAGGCAGTAGATGTAGTGGATCAGCCAATTGCGGTAGCAGAAGCGCCTGCTGTTGCTGAGCCGGTTGCACACGTTGGACAAGTTGAGCGTGCAGAACGCAGCGAGCGTCCACCTCGTGCAGAGCGCGCACCCAGAGCCGATCGCGGAGAGCGGACAGAGCGTGGTGATAAAACTGAGCGCCCAGTTCGCACTGATCGTGCTGAGCGTGCCGACCGCGCAGAGCGCCCGGATCGTGGCGAGCGCACCGACAGGGCAGAACGTGGAGAGCGCAATGATCGCGGTCCCCGTCAAAATGCTGGTCAGGCAGGTGCCAATAAATCCAGGCGTCCACAGCAACAAACGCGTGGTGGTCGCCCGGGTGTCGGCAATAATGCCGATGATGTGTTTTCTTTTGTTACTTCTGAAGCATTTGACTCAGGTGTTGCTGATGATGCTAAAGGTAAGGGCCGTGGCAAGCCGGTGCGCCGTGATCTGACGGCGGATGATGATGCGCCTAAATTGCATAAAGTACTGGCTGAAGCAGGCCTTGGTTCGCGTCGCGACATGGAAGAGCTGATCGTTGCTGGCCGTGTCTCCGTGAATGGTGAGCCAGCCCATATTGGCCAAAGAATTTTGCCGACTGACCAGGTGCGTATCAATGGCAAGCCCATTATGCGCAAAGTCAGTAAAAAACCGCCGCGCGTACTGATTTATCACAAGCCTGCTGGTGAAATCGTCAGTACTAATGATCCAGAAGGCCGTGCATCTGTATTCGAAAGTCTGCCAAGCATGAAGGTTGGCAAATGGCTGGCAGTAGGGCGTCTGGATTACAACACCGAAGGTTTGTTGCTGTTCACCACATCCGGTGATTTGGCAAACCGTCTGATGCATCCGCGTTATGGTATTGAGCGTGAATACGCTGTACGCACCCTGGGTGAGCTGGAAGAAGGTATGCGTCAGCGTTTGCTGGCTGGCGTTGAGCTGGAAGATGGTATGGCGCAATTCTCCAAAATCACTGACGGTGGTGGGGAAGGTGTCAATAAATGGTATCGCGTCATCATTGGTGAGGGCCGTAACCGTGAAGTGCGTCGTATGTTTGAAGCAGTCGGTTTGACAGTTTCACGCCTGATACGCACCCGTTATGGCGCCATGACCCTGCCTGCCAATCTCAAGCGTGGTCGTTGGGAAGAGTTGGAAGAGGATGCAGTTCGCGCCTTGTTGAAACTGAGTGGCCTGGAAAAAGCCGGCGGCGACAAGCCTGCTGCACCAACCAAGGGTGGTAAGCCATTTGGTAATAAAGCGCCAGGCTTTGGAAGTGGTCCGTTTACTCAGAAGCAAGTTGGTTTCCCTATGTCCAGTGGTCGTGGCGACCGTGCTGAATACGGTGCTGGTCGTGGTGGCAATGCCAATGGCAATGGATACGGTAATAAGGCTGGTGGCAATGCTGGTAATAATGCCAATAATGCCAACGGCAAAAAACGCAGTCGTCAGCCTGATCCTTTGCAGACAGCATTGGGTTTTCCCGATGCAGGGCAGCAGCGTCGTGGTCCAACGGCTCGTGGTAGCGGTCAGGCCATAGGTCAGGGTATTGCCGCGCGCAGACGCTCACGTGGCGCATAATGTTTTTCGGTTGTTTTACGCGTTTTGTAGTGGTGCGACGTGTTGAAATTACCTCGTTTTCCATTGCGACGAGGTAATTTATCGTTTATAATCTTGTAGTTAGCAGATTTAGCCTTTATTTGAATTTAAATCGGGGCGCTACAAAAAAAGATGGGCAGTTGCCCATTTTTTTTTGGTTTTAGCGATTGATATCGTGTTGAGATAGTTGCGGCGCAACGCTCAATAGTCCGGATCGCCAGGCCTGTAGCGGGGTTTGCCCGGTTTGCAAATTGTCAGTGTGTTTTTCGGAGAATAAGTTTGGCTTTGTTGGATTTGATAGAAAAGACCGTCAACGGTACCGGATATGATCTGGTGGACTTTGAGCAGGCCGAACGCGGCTTGTTCCGGGTTTATATTGATTTTTTACCGGAAGATCTGGAGCGCGGCAATATCACGGTGGAAGACTGCGAAAAAGTCAGTCACCAGTTATCGCATGTGCTGACGGTAGAGAACGTCAATTACAGCCGCCTGGAGACTTCTTCTCCTGGCCTCGACAGGCCACTCAAAAAAATCGCTGACTATGCGCGTTTCGCTGGCGAGAAAGCCAATGTGAAATTGCGTATGCCCATGCCGGGCACGCCAAACCGCAAAACTTTCGAAGGCGTCTTGCATGAGCCTGAAGGTGAAAATCTGAAGCTGGAATTTGAAGTAAAAGATGGGTCGGCCATGCTGGAGTTTACGCTCGCCGATGTGGATAAGGCACGCCTTGTGCCGCAAGTGGATTTTAGGAGTCGCAAAGCATGAGTCGTGATTTGTTGTTATTGGTGGATGTGCTGGCGCGTGAAAAGAACGTCGATGAAGAGGTTGTTTTCGGATCGCTGGAGCATGCTTTGGCGCAAGCGACAAAAAAACGTTTTCCCGGTGAAGTCGATATTCGCGTAGAAATCGACCGTGATACTGGTGAATTCAGGTCTTTCCGCCGCTGGCACGTGGTGCCGGATGAGGCAGGTCTGCAATTGCCAGATCAGGAAATCCTGCATTTTGAAGCAGTGGAAGACGATCCTGAAATTCAGGTTGATGATTACATCGAAGAAGAAATTGAATCGGTCGATTTTGGCCGTCGTTTTGCACAAGATACCAAGCAAGTCGTCTTGCAGCGTATCCGTGATGCAGAACGTGAACAAATTCTGGCTGACTTCCTGGAGCGTGGTGATTCCCTGGTGACAGGTACCATCAAGCGTATGGAGCGCGGCGAAGCCGTGGTTGAGTCCGGCAAGATTGAAGCGCGTTTGCCACGTGACCAGATGATCCCTAAAGAAAATCTGCGTGTTGGTGATCGTGTTCGTGCCTACATCTTGCGTATTGATCGCAATGCACGTGGCCCGCAAGTTATTTTGTCGCGCACCGCGCCAGAATTCATCATGAAGCTGTTCGAGCTGGAAGTGCCAGAAATCGAACAAGGTTCTTTGGTGATCAAGTCTGCTGCACGTGACCCGGGTGTACGTGCAAAAATCGCTGTGTACACTGCTGACAAACGTATTGATCCTATCGGCACTTGCGTCGGTATGCGCGGTTCACGCGTACAGGCTGTTACTGGCGAGCTGGGTGGTGAGCGTGTTGATATCGTGCTGTGGTCTGAAGACCCGGCGCAATTCGTGATCGGCGCACTGGCACCAGCCAATGTTTCATCCATCATGGTGGATGAAGAAAAACACGGCATGGACGTGGTAGTGGATGAAGAAAACCTGGCAATTGCTATCGGCCGCAGCGGACAAAACGTTCGTCTGGCAGCTGAATTGACAGGCTGGCAAATCAATATCATGACTGCTGAAGAGTCTGCGAATAAAGCCGAGCAAGAAACTGCCGGTATCCGTAGCCTGTTCATGGAAAAACTCGACGTTGACCAGGAAGTCGCTGACATCCTGGTAGATGAAGGTTTCTCCAGTCTGGAAGAAATCGCTTACGTACCTATCAGCGAAATGCTGGAAATCGAAGCCTTTGATGAAGATACCGTCAATGAGTTGCGTAACCGCGCTCGTGATGCTTTGTTGACAGAAGCAATTGCTTCTGAAGAGGGTCTCGAAGGTATGGAAGATGAATTAGTCAATCTCGAAGGTATGACCCGCGTGACGGCAGGTAAGCTGGGTTTGGCTGGTATTAAAACCCTGGCGGCTTTCGCTGGATTGGCTTATGACGAGTTTGGTGCGATTCTGGCATTGTCTGCCGACCGCACACGTCAATTAATTAAAGATGCATTTGAAGATGTGACCGATGATGAGATGAAACTCATCGACGCTAAATATGATGATCAGGCCAAGGCTTTGTTAGCCAAAGCCTGGAAACTCGTAGAAGCTAAGTAATTCACGGGTTTCAATCTCATAACGCGCACATAGAAAAAGAGGACTGAATGGCGAGTAACAATGTAGCCCAATTTGCCACCGAGCTAACGATGTCAGCAGATTTGCTGCTCACGCAATTGCGTGCAGCGGGCGTCAGTAAGAGCTCAACGTCAGATTCGCTGACAAAGGAAGACAAGGATAAGCTCCTGGAGCATCTGCGTCGTTCCCATGGCGTTTCTGCGGACACCGAAAAGAAAAAAATTACCTTGACTCGTAAGGAAACGACCGAGATCAAGCAAGCCGATGCGACTGGGAAGTCTCGTACCATTCAGGTTGAAGTTCGTAAAAAACGTACCTTCGTCAAACGTGATGATGCCCCGGCAGATGAGGCGCAAACAACTGCACCGGTAGTGGATGCTGCTGAACAGGCGCGTCTTGATGAAGAGGCGCGTCGCGAAGCAGAGCTGATCGCACGTCAGGAAGCAGAATTGCTTGAGAAGCAAGAGCGTCTGGCCAAGCTGGAAGCTGAAAAAGAAGCCCAGGCGCAAGCCATGCGCGCTGCTGAATTGGCAGAGGCTGCTAAAGCTGAGGCCGAAAAAGCCAAAGCAGAGCAAGCTGCTGCTGCAGCTAAAGCACTTAATGCCAGCGCTAACGCCAAACCTTCTGATGCTAAACCTGCAGAGGCAAAACCTGTACAGGCCGCTCAAACTGCTCAAGCCGCTGCTGATGAAGATAAAAAACGCGTCGAAGCAGAAGAAGCCAAGAAAAAGGCCGTAGCTGACGCCAAGGAAGCAACTGAGCGCGCTGCTGCTACTGAAAAAGCCAGAAAAGCTGTGGCTGACGAAGTTGCGCAAATCAAAGAAATGATGAACGCGGCACGTCGCCCGGCCAAAGCACCAGAGCCTGCTCCTGTAGCAGCGCCTAAAGTTGCTGAAGGTACTTTGCACAAGCCTGCTGATAAAAAAGTAGCTGAGAAAAAGCCTGGTGCAGCAGTAGAGAAAAAAGACGAGAAAAAACCAGCCGTTGGCGACAAGAAGGCAATCAAATCTGCCAACGTGTCCTCGACCTGGCAAGAAGACGCAGCCAAGAAACGTGGCGGCGGTCTGAAAACACGTGGTGATACTTCCGGTGGTCGTGATGGCTGGAAGGGCGGTCCTAAAGGTCGTCGCAATAGTCATCATGATGACCGCGAAAGCAATTTCCAGGTGCCTGTAGAAGCCATCGTCAAAGATGTATTCGTGCCTGAAACCCTGACTGTTGCTGAGTTGGCGCACAAGATGGCAGTCAAGGCATCTGAAGTCATCAAACATTTGATGAAACTGGGTCAGATGTGCACGATCAATCAGGTACTTGATCAGGAAACAGCAATGATCCTGGTTGAAGAGATGGGTCATAAAGCCTTTGCTGCAAAACTGGATGATCCTGAAGCGATGCTGACGGATACGACAGAGCACGGTGAGTACGAGTCCTTCCCGCGTGCACCTGTGGTTACTGTCATGGGTCACGTTGATCATGGTAAAACATCCCTGCTGGATTACATCCGTCGCGCCAAAGTCGCGTCTGGTGAAGCCGGTGGCATTACGCAGCATATCGGTGCTTATCACGTAGAAACACCACGTGGCATGATTACCTTCCTTGATACACCAGGCCATGAAGCGTTTACCGCGATGCGTGCCCGTGGTGCCAAGGCGACGGATATTGTTATTCTGGTCGTGGCTGCAGATGACGGTGTCATGCCGCAAACCAAAGAAGCGATTGCTCATGCGAAAGCAGCTGGCGTACCTTTGGTCGTTGCTATCAATAAAATTGATAAACCAGGTGCCAATGCAGACCGCGTGACACAAGAATTGATCGCTGAAAGCGTCGTGCCTGAAGAATACGGTGGTGATTCACCATTCGTACAAGTATCCGCAAAAACTGGTCTGGGTATCGATTCACTGCTGGAAAACGTCTTGTTGCAAGCTGAAGTGCTGGAATTGAAAGCGCCGAAAGATGCACCTGCCAAAGGTCTGGTTGTTGAAGCACGTCTGGATAAAGGTCGCGGTACTGTTGCCACTATCCTGGTGCAGTCCGGTACATTGAAACGTGGTGACGTGGTCCTGGCTGGTTCAGCTTATGGCCGTGTCCGTGCGATGCTGGACGAAAATGGCGTGAATATCTCCGAGGCTGGCCCGTCTATCCCGGTAGAGATTCAAGGTTTGACAGAAGTGCCGTCCGCTGGTGAAGAAGTCATGGTGATGGCTGACGAACGCAAAGCGCGTGAAATCGCCTTGTTCCGTCAAGGTAAATTCCGTGACGTCAAACTGGCGAAGCAGCAAGCCGCCAAGCTCGAAAACATGTTCGAAAACATGGGCGAAGGCGAAGTCAAGAACTTGCCTATCATCGTCAAGACCGACGTACAAGGTTCGCAAGAAGCGCTGGTGCAATCCCTGGTCAAATTGTCGACCAGCGAAGTGCGTGTACAAGTTGTGCATGCAGCAGTTGGTGGTATTTCCGAATCTGACGTCAATCTGGCTGTTGCTTCCAAAGCGGTCATCATCGGCTTCAACACCCGTGCTGATGCGTCTGCCCGTAAATTGGCAGAGTCTAACGGTGTCGATATTCGCTACTACAACATCATTTACGATGCAGTAGATGAAGTTAAAGCAGCTTTGTCTGGCATGTTGGCTCCAGAGAAGCGCGAACAGATCATTGGTATGGTCGAGATTCGCCAGGTCTTCGTGGTTAGCAAAGTTGGCGCGATTGCCGGCTGTTTGGTTACCGATGGCGTGGTCAAGCGTACCTCTTCTGTCCGTTTGCTGCGCAACAACGTGGTTACCTGGACAGGCGAGCTGGATTCGCTCAAGCGTTACAAAGACGATGCCAAAGAAGTCAAAGCCGGTCTGGAATGCGGTCTTTCACTGAAAGGCTACAACGAGATTCAGGTTGGCGATCAGCTTGAAATATTTGAAGTACAAGAGATAGCACGTACTCTGTAACTCAAGATAACCCCGGACTAGTTCCGGGGTTGTGGTTTATGGAGATGTAAGAAAATTATGGCAAAACATAGCAAAAATATCCCCGGTCGTGGCCTGCGTGTCGCAGACCAGATTCAAAAAGACCTGGCAGAAATTATCTGGTCTGAATTAAAAGACCCACGTGTAGGTATGATCACGCTGACTGAAGTGCAGTTGACTCCCGATTACGCCCATGCAAAAGTGTATTTCACTACGCTGGTGGATGATCCTGTGGCCGTCAAGAACACTGTTGATGCCCTGGTCAAGGCATCTGGCTTCCTGCGCAATCAACTGGGCCTGCGTCTGCGCATCCATACTTTGCCGCAACTGCATTTTGTGCATGACACATCCACCATCCGTGGCATGGCCATGTCGAAACTGATCGATGAAGCCAATGCCACCCGCGCCAAAGACGACGGCGAAGAGTAAATCCTGAACGATACATTGCGCAGCCTGGTAACAGGCTGCAGACAACATGACGACTCCGCAAATAAAAAGAAAGCGTGTGCCTGTGCACGGCGTATTGCTATTGGATAAGCCAGTTGGTTTTTCCAGCAATGACGCCCTGATCAAGGCCAAGCGCTTTCTGAATGCCGCCAAAGCAGGGCATACTGGCACGCTTGATCCATTTGCTACTGGTTTGCTGCCTTTGTGCTTTGGTGAAGCCACCAAGTTTTCCCAGGATTTGCTGGAAGCTGACAAGACCTACACCACGGTAGTGCACCTTGGTGTCACGACCACAACTGGCGATACGGAAGGTGAAGTGCTGCAAGAAAAGCCAGTAGCGGTCAGCATTGAGCAAATCCAGCATGCTTTGAAGCAATTCACTGGCCCCATACAGCAAGTGCCTCCCATGTATTCGGCACTCAAGCGTGATGGCAAGCCCCTGTATGAATATGCGCGCGCTGGCATCACGCTGGAACGCGAAGCGCGCAGTGTCATTATTCATGAGCTGGAATTACTGGCTTATGAAGCGCCTTTCCTGAGTCTGAAGGTCAAATGCAGCAAGGGCACATATGTGCGCGTGCTGGGTGAAGATATAGGGGCATTGTTGGGTTGTGGTGCTCATTTGAAAGAATTGCGTCGTGTAGGTGTGGGTCATCTGGCATTGGAGAAATCCATTACCCTGGAGTATCTCGAAAGTCTGCCAGAGCCAGAACGTCTGGCATTACTGGACCCGGTAGATGCCTTATTATCAAGCTTTGCCCCGGTTTATCTCACAGATGAGCTGTCGCGCCGCTTCCTGCATGGCCAGCGTCTGCCATTAAATAAAGAAGAAGTCGTTTTACCCATTGAAACTAGCCGCGTTCGCGTCTATCGTGAATCGGACGGGCAGTTGCTGGGTTCTGCCCAGTTACAGGAATACGGCATACTCGCGCCCGAGCGCCTGATTGCCACTGAACACTAATTGTGTCATCGCGCCGTAGCAACTCCTTGAAATAATAGGAGTTTTTCTACTTTTGCGCTGCAACATGTTATAATCGCAGGTTATCCGATTTACCTCATAGAATTACCCAATAAGAACGCTATCATGTCTACTTCAAAACGCGCTATTCGTAACATCGCCATTATCGCTCACGTCGATCACGGCAAAACCACTCTGGTTGACCAGTTATTGCGTCAGTCCGGTACTTTCCGCGACAACCAGCAGATTGATGCCCGTGTTATGGATTCGAATGATATCGAAAAAGAGCGCGGTATTACTATTTTGTCCAAGAACTGTGCTGTTGAATACAAAGGCACGCACATCAACATCGTTGATACACCAGGCCATGCTGACTTTGGCGGTGAAGTAGAGCGTGTTCTGTCCATGGTGGACAGTGTTCTGTTGCTGGTTGATGCGCAAGAAGGTCCAATGCCGCAAACGCGTTTCGTTACGCGTAAAGCGCTGGCTCTGGGCTTGAAGCCTATCGTTGTCGTCAACAAGATTGACCGTGAAAACGCTGATCCACAAAAAGCCGTCAACGCGACTTTTGAATTGTTTGACAAACTCGGTGCAACTGACGAGCAACTCGATTTCCCTATCGTCTATGCATCTGGCTTCAAAGGCTATGCAGGTCTGGAAGACACAGTGCGCGATGGCAATATGGAGCCATTGTTTGACGCTATCCTGGAACACGTTCCTGCGCGTGAAGATGACCCAGATGGTCCTCTGCAATTGCAAATCACTTCCCTGGAATACTCTTCCTACGTTGGTAAAATCGGCGTTGGCCGTATCCTGCGTGGCCGCGTCAAAGCATTGCAAGACGTCGTCTGGATGAATGGTCCTGAAGACAAGCCAACCAAGGCACGTATCAATCAGGTATTGACATTCAAAGGCCTGGACCGCGTTCTGGTTGATGAAGCGCTGGCTGGTGATATCGTCCTGATCAATGGTATCGAAGAAATCGGTATTGGCTCCACCATCTGCGCACCGGACACGCCAGAAGGCTTGCCGATGTTGAAGATTGATGAGCCAACTCTGACGATGAACTTCATGGTTAACAGCTCCCCACTGGCTGGCCGCGAAGGTAAATTCGTGACGACACGTCAAATCCGTGACCGTCTGGAACGTGAATTGAAATCCAACATGGCTTTGCGCGTTGTCCAGGCTGAAGGTGATGATTCCACGTATGAAGTTTCTGGTCGTGGTGAGTTGCATCTGACTATCCTGATCGAAAACATGCGTCGTGAAGGCTTTGAGCTGGCAGTATCCCGTCCACGCGTGGTCTTCAAAATGGTCGATGGCGAACGTCATGAACCATATGAAAACCTGACAGTTGACGTAGAAGAAGTCAACCAGGGCGGCGTCATGGAAGAACTCGGTCGTCGTCGTGGTGACCTGCAAAACATGGAACCGGATGGCAAGGGTCGTGTCCGTCTGGAATACCGTATTCCAGCACGTGGCCTGATTGGCTTCCAGGGCGAGTTCATGACATTGACACGCGGTACAGGTTTGATGAGCCACGTGTTTGATGAATACGCACCAGTTGATAATTCCAAAGGTGAGCTCGGTGGCCGTCGTAACGGTGTATTGATTTCCCAGGATGATGGCGCAGCAGTTGCCTACGCTATCTGGAAATTGCAGGACCGCGGCCGTATGTTCGTCAGCCACAATGACCCAGTGTATGAAGGCATGATCATTGGTATCCATTCCCGTGACAATGACCTGGTTGTAAACCCGATCAAGGGCAAGCAATTGACCAACGTTCGTTCTTCCGGTACGGATGAAGCGGTACGCCTGGTGCCACCTATTCAGTTGAGCCTGGAATACGCGGTTGAGTTTATTGACGATGATGAGCTGGTAGAAGTTACACCTAAGAGTATTCGTCTGCGTAAGCGTTTCCTGAAAGAGCACGAACGTAAAAAGGCATCACGCGAATAAGCTGATTCCCTTTGACTGGTGCGGCTGGTAACTTTGCCGCACGAAGATCAACCCGTTTTGCTCTAGCCAGTCTGGCCAGGGTCAAACGGGTTTTTTTATTTGGATCCATATGCAAAATAAAATGTCTCACCGCAAAGCGGTGATGCTGATGATTTGCGCTGCGACTTTGTGGAGTATTGCCGGTGTGTTTACCCGACACCTCGAAGTCGCGCGTGATTTTGAAGTTACTTTCTGGCGCAGTTTTTTTGCGGCGGTCTTTATTGCGGGTGTCATGGCCAGGCAATACAAATGGGCTTTCATCCCGCGCCTTAAATTGCTCGGCAAGATAGGCTTTTTGTCTGGTTGCATGTGGGCCACCATGTATAGCTGCTTCATGATCGCACTGACCATGACGACTGTCGCCAATACCTCCATCATGGAGAGTCTGTCGCCCCTGTTCACGGCGCTGCTGGCCTGGCTGGTCTTGCACCAGCGCATACCCGCACGTACCTGGTGGGCAATTGCGGCGGCCTGCATAGGTATGGGCTGGATGTTTTTTGGCAGCATTTCTGAAGTCGATGAGCGTGGCATGATTGGTATGTTCATTGCATTTGGGATACCCTTGGCAGCTTCGGCAAATGTCATCATTCTCAAGAAGGGTGGCCATGCGGTTGACCTGGTGCCTGCGGTGTTTTTGGGTGGGACAATCTCTGCGCTGATGATGCTGCCATTTGCCTGGCCTTTTCAAGCCTCGCTGCATGATATTGGCATACTGGCGATACTCGGTTTCTTTCAACTAGGTTTGCCCTGCATGCTCATGGTCAGGGCCTCGAATAGCCTGACTGCGCCGGAGATTGCCTTGCTGTCTCTGCTTGAAGTCTTGCTGGCACCGATCTGGGCATGGCTGGGTGCAGGCGAGGTGCCAGCGACTGCCAGTATCTATGGCGGCATAGTCGTGCTAGTAGCGCTGGTATTCAATGAGTTGACTGCCATGCGCAGCAATGACGCCTGACGATGCAGGGTTGATATACATCAAATAATTTTCACGTAAATTTTACCTGGCTATTAGCATGGCACTAAAATCGCGAACATTTTTCTTTTCGGATTTTATTGCCATGCTCAAAGCACCAGAACTTCTCTTGCCCGCCGGTTCGCTGGAAAAAATGCATGCCGCTTTCGACTTTGGTGCCGATGCAGTGTATGCAGGTCAGCCACGCTATAGCCTGCGTGCCCGCAATAATGAATTTTCTACCCTCGATGTATTGCAGCAGGGCATAGACGGTGCCCATGCGCGCGGCAAATTGTTCTTCGTCGCCAGCAATATCTTCCCGCACAATAGCAAACTCAAAACCTATCTGCGCGATATGGAACCGGTCATCAATATGAAGCCGGATGCGCTTATCATGGCCGACCCTGGCCTCATCATGATGGTGCGTGAAAAATGGCCAGAAGTGCCGGTGCATCTGTCTGTGCAAGCCAATGCCGTTAATTGGGCCGATGTAAAATTCTGGAAAAAAATGGGCCTGACCCGCGTCATCCTTTCACGTGAATTGTCGCTCGATGAAATAGAGGAGATACGCCAGCAATGTCCGGATATGGAACTGGAAGTGTTTGTCCATGGAGCCTTGTGCATTGCCTACTCCGGCCGCTGCCTGTTGTCTGGTTATTTCAATCATCGCGACCCCAATCAGGGCACATGTACTAATTCCTGTCGCTGGGATTACAAGGTCGAAAATGCGGCAGAAAATGAAACGGGTGACCTGGCACGCATCCCGGTTGAAAGTATCAAATTCAATTACCAGCAGGCACTTGAAGAAGCCAACCAGTCTTTCTCTGCCATGGGCGATATGCCACGTCATCCCCTGGCTGATCGTCCCTATCTGATAGAGGAAGGTGGTAAGCCTGGCCAGTTCATGCCCATACTTGAAGATGAGCACGGCACTTACATCATGAATTCCAAAGATTTGCGCGCAGTCGAGCATGTCGAACGCCTGGCAAAAATCGGTATTGATTCGCTGAAAGTCGAAGGCCGTACCAAGTCCTTGTACTATGTTGCCCGCACGGCCCAAACTTACAGGCGTGCGATAGATGATGCAGTCGCTGGTCGCCCGTTTAACACTGACTTGCTGGGTCAGTTGAATGGCCTTGCCAATCGTGGCTACACCGATGGCTTTTATCAACGCCACCATACACAAGAACATCAAAATTACATGGAGGGTGTATCAAAGGCGCACCGCAGCCAGTATGTGGGGCAAGTCTTGCAAGTGACAGATGGCTGGGCTGAAGTGGAAGTCAAAAACCGCTTCGCTGTTGGCGATGAGATAGAAATCATTTCACCAAGTGGCAATGAAATGATCAGGCTGGCCGAGATGCGTAATGCCGATAATCAGCCCCTGAACATCATAGGCGGAGCAGGGCATAAGGTGCGTATTCCGCTGGACGCCAGGCATGAAAAAGCCCTGATAGCCAGGATGTTGTAATCAGGGAGTTGACGCTTCTTTCATAGCGTGTATTCTTGATTCAAAAGAGGCATCAGATATGGCAAAGGGGTATGGCTATGAAAAGACAACTACAGAGTTTCTTATTGACCTGCTCTTTGCTCATGATGTCGCTTAGTGCTGTAGCGACAGAGCCTTTGCCCATATTTGATGCCCACATGCATTACAACATTGAAGCGCGCAGCACTTGGTCGCCGCAGCGTGTTATTGCAATGTGGCGTCAGCTTGGCATACGCGCTGTGTTGGCGACCAGTCGGCCAAACGATGGCACGCTGGATTTGATCGCGCAAAATGCGCCTGACATCAAGATAGTTCCTTTCCTGCGTCCCTACAGAGTGCAGCCCGACAGGCATGACTGGTTTGCCAATCCCGAGATAGAGCGCTTCGTTGAAAAAGAACTGCAGCGCGGCATCTATCGTGGCATAGGTGAATTTCATATCTTTGGCAAGGATGCTGATGCACCCTATATGGCGAAAATTGCCAGGCTGGCCAAGGCGCGTGATTTGTGGCTGCATGCCCACTCGGACGAAGATGCGATAGAACGTATTTTGTTTCACGCACCCGGCGTCAAACTGATCTGGGCGCATACCGGCATGAGCACCTCTCTCGATAAAGTCGAGGCCATGTTTGCACAATATCCCAACCTGGTTAGTGAGCTGTCTTTTCGCTCTGATCTTGAGCAAGACGGTAGTCTCAATCCGCAATGGAGGCGCCTGTTTTTGCGCTACCCCGACAGGTTTGTGCTTGGTACAGATACCTGGGTTACTTCGCGTTGGGATGATGTGCCGCAGTTGATGGCTTTCTATCGCCGCATGCTCGGTGATTTGCCAAGAGATGTGGCAGAGCGTATTGCCTATAAGAATGGACTGGCGATGTTTGGTCTGCCATAATCCGGCTTCTCATACTCTAACCAGGCTGGCGTGGATTTTTTTGATCAATTGACAGAAGCACTTTCCCTGGTGCGTACTGATCGGCAACTGCAATTGCTGGGCATAATCGTCATCTATGCCTGCATGAGCGTCGTAACACTCATCATGTATGCCTTTGATAAGGCAGAGGCCAGAAAGCGTGCCCCGAGAATTTCTGAGCGCGCTTTATTGCTGTGTGGCCTGGCCTGTGGGTGGCCAGGTGCCGTGTTGGCACAAAACTGGTTTCGTCACAAAACCATCAAAACTTCTTTCCGGCTGGCATTTGCTGTCACAGTCATCTTCAATTGCCTGGTGCTTGTCATGTTTATCTCCTGGTCATTGAACTTATTGAATTAGCATTGTCCAATTGGTAATATGGGGTTTCATCCAAACAGATAGTTTTTTTGTAGATGATTCTGTATATCCAGGGAGACCAGGCATGAAAATTGAAGCTCAAAAAACCTATGTGGCGCTGGCGGCCGATGGCATGGCAACTGTGCTGGAACAAGGTCCCGCATTCTGGATTTTGCCCGAAGCAGAAATCGAGGCTTACGGCAAACACTGGCTGATCAGTGAATTTACTTGTGAGTCAGACTGGCCCAGCTGGGAAATGCATCCAGGGGCTGATGAATTCGTGTATTTGCTATCCGGTCGCGCTGATTTCCTCATTGAGCTGGAAGATACCGTTGAGCATATACATATGAAGGCAGGTGAGGCAGTATTGGTGCCCAAGGGGCGCTGGCATACGGCTAAAGTGTTTGCAGAAAGTCGTATGTTATTTATGACGCGTGGCGAAGGCACGCAGCATAAGCCCGTAAGCAAGGGGTAATTTCTGCGTAAATCATGGTATTTGTATAGTCCAGGATTGTGATTCCTGTTGTCGCGGCTTTGCCAGTATATGTATCACTCGAAGGCGATTTTCCAATGACAAGGTACAATACGGTATTGTAAATTGCCGTCTTGTTTTATTGTGAATACAAAAGCACTACCCCCGCGCCGCGTCTCTGTGGCCCCAATGTTGGATTGGACTGACAGGCACTGCCGTCAGTTTCACCGCCATATCACCCGCAATACCTGGTTATACACCGAGATGGTGACAACGGGTTCACTCTTGTATGGTGATGTACAACGTCATCTTGAGTTTAATCCTGGCGAGCATCCCGTTGCCCTGCAACTGGGTGGCAGTGAGCTGGCTGATCTGGCGCACGCAGCAAAGCTGGGTGAGCAATGGGGCTATGATGAAATCAACCTGAATTGCGGCTGCCCGTCTGAGCGTGTGCAAAAAGGCGCATTTGGTGCCTGCCTGATGGCAGAACCGCAGCTGGTAGCTGATAGTGTCAAGGCAATGAAAGATGTGGTCTCGATTGATGTCACGGTGAAGCACCGTATAGGCATCAATGAGGTAGATTCTTATGAATTCATGCGTGACTTTGTCGGTACTGTTGCTGATGCTGGTTGCAAGACCTTTATTGTTCATGCGCGCAATGCGATACTCAAAGGTTTGTCGCCCAAAGAAAACCGTGAAATCCCGCCGCTTAAATATGACTATGCCTACCGTCTGAAAAAAGAATTTCCTGATCTGGAAATCATTCTCAACGGTGGCATTAAAACCCTGGAAGACATGGATTTGCATTTGCAGCATGTCGACGGCGTCATGATAGGGCGCGAGGCTTACCACAACCCCTATTTCATGGCGAGCTTTGATGAGCGCTATTATGGTGACTCTACCCCAGTCAAAAGCAGGGAAGAAATTTTGCAGCATATGATCCCTTACATTCATCATCAGCTGGAACTGTACGGCAATGGTGGCAAGGGCTTGCGCCTGAATACGGTCGTGCGTCATATGCTGGGTCTGATGATGGGGCTGGTTGGTGCGCGTGTTTTCCGTCAAATCCTGTCTGATAGCAAGAGACTTGCATCTGGCCAGCCGGAATTGTTGCTGGAAGCTGCCAGTGCCATGCAAAACGTCATGGCTTTTGACCGCAGCAAGGATGAGCAGGCGGCCATAACTGCATAGATAAAGGCAAGTTCATGCCGCTCAAGCTCCCCAATACATGAGCTAATTTGTAAATGAAGCGCCAGTATACGTAAGAATTTGTAATACATCGTGGAGTAGTGTCTGTGCAGGAATATATTGCTTATGTTTCATTGCACGCTCCTTCAACTCACTACCTCAGTGAGATTTCGCCTACGCCTTTAAAGCGTAGGCTTTTTTATGCCCGCTACATTTTTGCTGGAGTCTCCATGTCCTTTTCCACATTACGCAAAATCGCTCTACCAGTTTGTTTTTCGCTGTTTGCAAGCATCGTGCAGGCGACCCCAGTGATGGAGTTGCGGCTGGATAGTTTGCTGGCTAAGGCGGGAGAGCTGAAAAAAGAATTGAACCTCAACGCCAATCAGCAATTGTTATGGCAGCAAACGGAAAGCAAGCTGTCGGCAATGCAACATCAGCGTGAAAAACGCAGGGAGCGTCTGCAAACCGAACTGGAATTGCGTCTTGAGCAAAATGGCCTGGAATTGCGCGACCTGAATCCGCAAATCACGCAAGAAGAACAATCCACTCTGCAAGAAAACCAGCAAATGCGTGAACTAGTCCTTACTTTGAATGATGCTCTGGATGACAAGCAGCGCTTATCTTTGCAAATGTTGATCAATGCATCCTTGCGGGCGACGGCAGATATTAGCAAAACCAGGCGTCCGGATAATGCAGAAGCACCGCAGCGCAAAGGTGGCATGGGACGCCAGCGGGAGGGGGCAGGAGGTGGCGGTAAATTTTAATCATGCACTCGCACGATTAAATGAGCAATTTTTGAGGAGTGTAAATGCTCTTCGGTTAGCTGTTCCCAAGAATGCTATTGCCTTCAAGCCAAATTCCTCGTATAATGCGTAGCTCTCTTGCACTGCAAAGTTCGCAGGAAAGATGCAGTGGTGGCCGTAGCTCAGTTGGTAGAGTCCAGGATTGTGATTCCTGTTGTCGTGGGTTCGAACCCCATCGGTCACCCCAGAAATTCAAAGAAAAAGCCCGCTTCTAGCGGGCTTTTTCTTTATGTTCAACATTAAGTCATGCATGTGGTGTCGGTTTGCAAAATAGTGGTACCACAATTGCTCATCCCTTATTTATCTCCTGGTTTGTGAAAATAACAAAAATGTCGTTAAATTGTCATTTTTTATAGGTATTATGCTATTCAATTCTTGCTAATACCTTGCTGATACTTGCAAACCTGAGAGGTTGTATGAGTGTGATACTTGAGCAAATTGCAAAAGCAGAGCAAAAGGCCAGTGATTTTGATCTGGATGCGGATCTGCGATTCAAGCGAGATAAAACACCGGCTCAATTATCAACGCTCAAGCAGCAGGTCGAGCGCAAGCAATTCTTGCGTGAAAGCATGGGCGATACCGAAAAAGCCGATGCTTTTTTTGAGCGCATCTTGCTGGGTAACGAACTTCAGGATGTCAATTATCTGGCACGTGGCGTAGCGGCAGCCAGGTCGGTCGCCAGAATAGCGATACATGGACCTGGGGGTAGCCAAATAGGTTGGGGGACGGGCTTTCTGATCGGCCCTGGAGTTTTGCTCACAAATAACCATGTATTGCCGGACGCCTTGAGTTGCAAGAACTCCAAGGCTCATTTCGATTATGAGTTGGATGTGAGTGGTGAGCAAATTGGCCCGCATATATTCAAATTGCATCCTGAGCGTCTGTTTCAAACCAGTATCAGTCTGGACTTCACCGTGGTGGCAGTGGACGCAAAGGCCAGCAATGCAGATGTGCAATTATCGACTTATTCCTATCTGCCACTGATAGAGGCTACCGGCAAGGTGAGTGATGGCGAATGGCTGACCATCATCCAGCATCCCAATGGTGGCCTCAAGCAGCTTTGTGTGCGTGAAAACAAGCTCATCAAACGCACAGAAAATGAACTGTGGTACAGCACGGACACCCTGGGAGGCTCTTCGGGTTCCCCCGTTTTCAATAATGACTGGTATGTCGTTGCGCTCCATCATAGTGGTGTTCCATTGAAGGTGAATGACAAGGTGCAAACCATAGATGGCCGTGATTTTGACCCTGCCCGGGATGCGGAAGACAGCATTAAATGGCTGGCAAATGAGGGTATACGTGTATCGCGCATCGTCAATGAATTAAAGCAGGCCCAAGGAGATCATCCCTTGCTGCAAGCTGTTTTTCATGCAGCCATTCCTGAGGCACGTATCCCTGAGTTCAGCATGTCAACGACGTTTCCTGTCAATGCAGATGTGCCTGCTAGTGCAAGCCATGCAAGCCTTTCCATTTTTTCTCCACAAAGAATTGAGGTAAACAAGATGAGTCAAGCGCATTTGGGTAGATCAGTTTCTGTTACTTTACATATAGATCAAGACGGCCAGGTAAGCCTGGGTCAGCAGACTTACGCTGCCGAGTCGGCCAGTTTTCAGGAGGCTGCAAAAACTACCAACAGACCAGCAACATTTGATGTGCCTTTTGACGCAAGTTATGCCGACCGCAAAGGATATGATGAAGGGTTTTTGGGGCAAGGCAAATTGAGAATCAATTTCCCCAAATTATCCGCTGATCTGGAAAGCAAGGTGTCGCACTTGCTCAAACCTGTGGATGGAAATAACTATCTGCTGCATTACCATAATTTCAGTGTGGTCATGCATGCGCAAAGGCGATTTGCCATCTATAGTGCAGCTAACGTGCGCCATTCGCAGCGTTATCTGATGAGTCGCCCGGGAGATGACTGGAGAGTCGATCCACGTATCCCCATTGAGCATCAGGTCAGCAATTTCTACTATAAAAATAATCAGTTTGATCGCGGCCATCTGACCCGCAGGGAAGATCTGGAATTTGGTAGCACGCCGGAACTTGCCCTGCAGTCTGCCGCTGATACCTGTCATTGGAGTAATTGCGTGCCACAGCATGCGAAATTCAACCAGGGTAAACAATTGTGGCAGGGGCTGGAGTCTTATGTGCTGGAATCTGGCTTGAGGAAGTCAAATCTGGATGTACAAATTTTTACCGGGCCGATTTTTGAAGAAGATGACCCGGTCTACAAGCCTTTCCCAAAAATTCAGTATCCTGTGCGTTTCTGGAAAGTGATTGCCACCGTCAACGCTGAGCAAGAATTGTTTGCCACTGCCTATATACTCGATCAAAGTGAAGTCATTGCGCAATTTGGCATTGAGGCGACTGCGCCATTCGGTGCATATAAAACTTTCCAGGTGAAGATTGCAGAAGTCGAGCGCCTTACTGGCTTGCAATTCACTTCGGGTGGTGGGGTTGCCCCAGTGCTGCCATTGTCAGCTTGCGATCCTCTGGCAAAGAAAAAACGCAGTACCACACGGCGCTCTGTTGCTGCGCAAGAAAGTACGGGCTTTGAAGTGCCAGAAGGCTATGTCGTTTTGAATGAGCTTGATGACATTTATCTTGATCAGTAAGTGTAGCTGGGCTTTTTATTTAAGGAGTCGGTATTGCCAGATAGTCGCAGATACTGACTCAGCTCATCTGATGATACCCGTGACTAAGGGATGATAATTTGCACATTTAATGTGAAAATCTGATCAGCTTTCTTGTTTTGTCTATGAATCGAGTTAAATCAAGAATATACAAGCAATAACGCGTATAGATCAGCTTCATACCTGTTACCCTGTAAGCAGTTACTCTGGGCTACACAATCCAGGTCACTCGAATTCAAGTCGGCAGTTCAGGGCCTCATACATGACCAACACGCACAATCCTCTGCAAAATCATTTGCTGGCCGCCTTGCCGCAAGCTGAATTTGAGCGCCTTGCCCTGCACCTTGAATGGGTGGAAATGCCCGTGGGACAAGTCTTATATGAGTCTGGCGGCACCTTGAATCATGTTTATTTCCCCACCACCTCCATCGTTTCCTTGCTGTATGTGCTTGGAAATGGTGCTTCTGCTGAAATCGCTATCGTCGGTAATGAAGGCATACTCGGTATTTCCTTGTTCATGGGCGGTGAAACTACACCCAGCAGGGCAGTGGTGCAGTGTGCAGGTCATGCTTATCGCCTCAAGGCACAATTTCTGAAAGATGAATTCAATCGTGCCGGGCCTTTCTTGCGTCTGTTATTGCGCTATACCCAGGCACTGATTACGCAGATGACGCAAACCGCAGTCTGTAATCGTCACCATTCTATCGAGCAGCAGTTTTGCCGCTGGCTATTACTGAGTCTTGATAGGCTGCCTTCAGATTCTATCTCCATGACCCAGGAGTTGATTGCCAATATGCTGGGTGTCAGGCGTGAAGGCGTGACAGCTGCGGCGGGCAATATACAAAGACTGGGTTTGATACGGTACAGCCGCGGGCGTATTGATGTCATGGATCGCCCCGGGCTGGAGAAAGTAGTTTGTGAATGCTATGCCGTCGTCAAACTGGAATTTGATCGCCTGCTTGCTGACATACCGCATGGCGACCCATTGCATGTGCTGGGTGAGTCAGACCGGCGTGCCGAGGTGCAGCGCCCGGTTACGGTACATGCTGGTCTGGATCAAAAAAATGATTAGCGTCATTGCTGTCTGAGCATAGTCGTCAATGAACTCCCTTTCAAATATTGAAGCCAGATACCGTATAGTCAGATCAATGTCTGAAAAATGTGTGGTTTGCGGCGAATTTGCGACTGTATTTGCAACTGTATGTACGCTAGCGTACATAAGTATTTTCTTGATGCTGCCATAGTGCAGCTTCTACTTCAAAGGCGAAATAAGATTGTCGATGCCAAAAGCAAAAACTGAGCAGTGACAGCCGCTGAGTTTTCTTTGCATTATTTATTCTATATGTGTGATATCGAACAGACACTAGAGGCACTAATGCCATAGAGTCAGGCGCGGGCATGCTGAACAGATTTTTCTGGGTGGGTTTTGTGCCTTGTCCTTCATTCTACATTACGCAGGAATTCGATATGGGCAATCAGATAGACCCGAATCAAAACCATTTGCTGGCAGCATTACTGGATACAGAATTTGATCGCCTTGCACCCCATCTGGAACTGGTGTCCATGTTGCTGGGCGATGTTTTATATGAGTCGGGCGGCAAGTTACAGTACGTGTATTTCCCAGTCACTGCGATAGTGTCATTGCATTATTTGCTGGAAAACGGTGGCTCTTCAGAAATTGCCGGTGTTGGCAATGAAGGTCTGGTCGGCATTTCGCTGTTCATGGGTGGCGATACGACGCCTAGCCGTGCAATCATCCAAACCGGTGGTCAGGGTTATCGCCTGAAAGCGCATATCTTGCTGGAAGAATTTAATCGTGCCGGGCCAGTCTTGCGCTTATTGCTACGCTATACCCAGGCTTTGATTACGCAAATGTCGCAAACCGCAGTATGCAACCGTCACCATACCGTTGAGCAGCAACTCTGTCGCTGGCTATTACTGACCCTGGACCGTATGTCTGGTAATGACCTGACCATCACGCAGGAGTTGATTGCCAATATGCTGGGGGTGCGGCGTGAAGGGGTGACTGAGGCTGCCGGTAAATTGCAAAACTACGGTTTTATCAGCTATCGCCGCGGGCATATCACTGTGGTTGACAGGGCGGGGCTGGAAGAGCATGTATGTGAATGCTATGGGGTGGTCAAGAAAGAATTTGCCCGTTTGCTGTCTGATGTCTTGCAACGCCAGGGTAAATTCATACCTGCGCCAGCCACCATCGTCAGAAAAACAGGTGCTGTACAGAGCAACATATTGGGCAACATAGGCTTGTAAGTGCTGATATGAATTTTGAAATTTATTGAAGGATTGCTGTGAATGAAATTATATGAAGGCAATCTCGGTAGAGCGTCTTACCTTGATCGGCTTTGGCATTACCTTGCTGGCTTTGCTGATGATAGGTGGAATTGCCTGGAATATCGCCGTACCTTTTGATGCAGTCAAATCGATAGATCATACCCGCAAAGTGATTGATGACCTCAATGAGTTGAGTGTCAAACTGTCTGAGGCAGAGAATGCACAAAAAGCCTATTTTTTGACGAAAGAAGAAAGCTTTATCAGTCAGCGAAATGCCCGGCTCGATGAACTGGCGATAGTCATTCAACACTTGCATGGTTTGACGCTGGATAATCTTTCACAGCAAACACGCATACCGCAATTGCAAAAGGCAGTGGATGAGAGAATTACCATCATGCATGGAAGCCAAAAACAATTTGAGGCGCTTGGCTTTGCTGCTAGCCGCGCCGGCTTTAATGCAGGTTTGCTGGCATCTTCCAAAGTGCAGAATATTTTGGCTGAGGCGATAGTCGATGAACAGGTTTTGCTTGATGAGCGCAAGTTAAAAGCAGCATTTCGCATCAAGCTGGTGGTTGGCAGCGTTGGGTTTTTGCTGGTATTTTTATTGTTATGGGCTTTACAGATACGCCGCGCTACGCTGGGCCGCATGGCAGGAGAAGAAACCTCACTCAAGGTACGTGAAGTTTTACTGAAGATGGGCGCTTTGCAAGATGCCATCTTTAATAGTCAGAATTTTTCCATTATTGCTACTGATGCGCAGGGGCTTATCCAGATTTTCAATGTCGGTGCTGAGCATATGCTGGGATATGACGCTGCCGACGTGGTTAATCAGATCAGTCCTGCTGATATCTCTGATGCTGATGAACTGGCTGCCAGGGCAGCGGCGCTAAGTGTCGAGTTCAATACTCCGGTCGCCCTGGGTTTCGATGCCTTGATCTTTAAGGCCATGCGCAGTCTTGAAGATATTCATGAGCTGACCTATATCCGTCGTGATGGCAGTCGTTTACAAGCAATTGTTTCTGTTACTGCCTTGCGCGATGCACAAGATGTAGTCATAGGTAGCCTCTTGATAGGCACAGATAACACTGCCCGCAAGCAAGTAGAAGCAGAGCAGGCCTTGCTGGACCAGCGTTTACGTGAGCAACAGTTTTATACGCGCTCTTTGATTGAAGCCAATATTGATGCACTGATCACGACAGACTTGAATGGTGTTATCAGCGATGTCAATCATCAAATGGAAGCGATCACTGGATGCACACGTGATGAACTGATCGGTGCTCCGTTCAAAAATTATTTTACTGAACCTGCAGCAGCCGAGCTGGCAATGAAGCAGGCGTTGCAAAGCGGTAAGGTCAGCAATTGTGAGCTGACTGCGATAGCAAAAGACGGCAAGGAAACTGAAATTTCCTATAACGCCAGCACCATCTATGATAGAGAGCGCAAATTGCAGGGCGTATTTGCATCTGCCCGCGATGTGACTGAATATAAATTATTTGAACAAAGACTGCAGAATAACAATATAGAACTGGAATTGGCCAAGGCAGTGGCTGAAAAAGCGAATCTGGCCAAATCAGAATTCTTGTCCAGCATGAGCCATGAATTGCGTACTCCTTTGAACGCAGTACTTGGTTTTGCGCAATTGATGGCCTCAGATAATCCGCCGCCGTCTGATAATCAAAAATTGTCAATAGACCAGATATTGCAAGCCGGTTGGTATCTGCTGCGCTTGATCAATGAAATTCTTGACCTGGCGATGATAGAGTCTGGCAAGGTCAGTATTTCAAAAGAATCCATCCTGCTTGCCGACGTTTTGCTGGACTGCCAGTCCATGATCGAGCCGCAAGCACAGACCCGCGGCATCGCCATGATTTTTCCAGTCATGGACGAGTCTCTATACGTGCTTGCAGACCGCACCAGACTTAAGCAGGTCATGGTGAATTTGCTGTCTAACGCGATTAAATACAATCAGGATGAAGGTTCGGTAACGGTTGAATATGCCGTGCATGGCGAGAACCGCATACGTATCAGTGTCAAGGATGCCGGCAAGGGCCTGTCACCTGAACAGCTCGGCCAGTTGTTTCAACCTTTTAATCGACTGGGGCAGGATGCAGGCAATGAAGAGGGCACCGGCATCGGCCTGGTCGTCACCAGGCAGCTGATCGAGCTGATGGGTGGCGTGATTGGCGTTGAAAGCAGTGTTGGTGTTGGTAGCGTATTCTGGATAGAGCTAGCACTGGCTTTGGCCCCAGCATTGCATGAGGACGATCACGATGAATTGATGATGGAGCAATCAGCAGGCAAAATGCCAGCCTGGGCTTCATCACAACGCAGCCTTTTATATGTGGAAGATAATCCTGCCAACCTGGCACTGGTGGAGCAATTGATTGCCCGCCGTAGTGACCTCAAACTGCTGACCGCTGTCGATGCGCATCTGGGCATTAGTACTGCGCAAATATGCAAGCCAGATGTGATCTTGATGGATATTAATTTGCCTGGCCTCAGTGGTTTTGGTGCGCTCAAGATATTGGCAAATGATCCGCTGACGGCACATATACCTGTCATGGCCTTGTCTGCAAATGCCATGCAGCGCGATATAGAAAAGGGTCTGGATGCAGGCTTCTTCCGTTACCTGACCAAACCCATCAAGGTCAATGAGTTTATGGATGCGCTGGATCTGGCACTGCATTATGCCAAGGAGCACGGTTTGGATCGCAATAAAGGTGAATTGGATACCAGGACTCGTGAAAATGTGCCTGAATTATAAAATGGCGGCGCAACGATTTTGAAAGAATGAAATGCTTGAAGCAGTCGAAATTCTCAAGGCCAGCATCCTGATCGTTGACGATCAAAAAGCTAATGTCATGTTATTGGAGCAAATGCTGCGTAACATTGGTTATACCTCTATCACCACCACGATGGATGCCCGTACCGTTTGCGCCCTGCATATTGAACATAATTACGATCTGATATTGCTGGACCTGCAAATGCCCGGCATGGATGGTTTTGAAGTCATGGAAGAATTAAAAAATATTGCTGCTGATGCGTATTTGCCAGTGCTGGTGATCACTGCCCAACCCGGGCATAAGCTGCGCGCCTTGCAGGCCGGCGCCAAGGACTTTGTCAGCAAGCCTTTTGATCTGCAAGAGGTACAGACGCGCATACACAATATGTTGGAAGTACGCTTGCTGTATCAACAACTGGATACTTACAATAAACGTCTGGAGCAAACCGTGCTGGAGCGCACAGCAGAACTAAGTGCCAGCGAAGCGCGCTTCAAAAGCTTTACCCAACTGTCGTCTGACTGGTATTGGGAGCAGGATCAGTTTGGTAATTTCACCAATGTATCAGGGCCAGTATTTGAGATGCTGGGGATACAGGCAGAAGATATGCTGGGTACCGCACCCAAGGGCATGGAAGGCTGGGACGTGGATGAGCGTGAGCAGCTTGATGATAATATCGCCAATCGGCGGCCATTCCTGGATTTCATCTACCGCCGTTGCAAGCCCGACGGCACGATACAATATCTGCAAGTCAGTGGTGAGCCATTCTTTGACTCTGCCAGTCGCTTTGCAGGATACCGCGGCGTGGGCATGGATGTCACGCACAGGCGACATTGAGGCGACGTTGAGGATGCATTGACGAGGCACTGAGTCGCTATTTATTGATAGCGGTTCCAGCGCATGAGTCGTTCATCCGATGCTTCCTTGATTAAGTGCCTGGCTTTCAGCGGGTCTTTCTCTACATGCTTGCTGCCGCTTTCCAGTTCCATGGCCAGGGCCTGGATGGCGACGGGGTATTCAAGCTCTGCTGATTCTTCCAGCCATTTTCTGGCCATGGCCTGGTCTTGTTTGATGCCTTCACCAGCGGCATAGGCATTTGATAGCAGGAACATGGCCTGGGCATTGCCTTGCTCACTGGCCTTTGTCAGCCATTTCACAGATGCAGCAAGGTCTTGCTGCGTACCCTGACCATATTTAGCCATGCGCGCGAGCATGAAGCTGGCCTTGCCATATTGATGGTTGGCCGCGGCCTCGTATAATTTCCAGGCGCGTTGCTCATCCTTCGTTAAGCCCAGGCGGCCTTTATAATAAGCTTCTGCCAGTTGAAACTGGGCTTCAGCATCGCCCCCCTGATTGCTGGCTGCCTGTTCCAGCCAGTGCAGGGCCAAGGCTTGCTGTTCAGGCTTGATGGCATAGGCCAGACCCAATTCGCGCTGAGCCACGATATTGCCTGCATTCGCCCATTTTTCCAGCGAGGCAATGGCAGCAGGCAATTGTGCATGCAGAGCCTGTATGCCAGCAGATTCAACTTCTGCCGTGGTTGGTACGGGTGCGCAGGCACCCAGATTGCAGATCAATAAAATACCTGCAGTGATTTTTAATTTGTTCAACATGGTTTGCTCAAGAACGTAGGCCTGCACTTCTAGTAGAAGTGCAGGTTTATCCATTGCGGGTTTTTGCAAATGCTTATTTACTCAAATCTATCGCATATTTGGCAAAGCCGCTGGCATCCAGTGCACCTTCAGATTTAACGCGGCTCAGGCCCAAGGCTTGTGCTACCGCTATTTTGCCTGGCGTGGAGCGCAAAATGACCGGCCCTTTGGTTGCTACTTTGACAAAACTCCAGCTCTGGCCAGTGCCGTTGGCCGCGCTGGTGATTTTGCCTTGCTTCTTGACGAAATTGCTGACCACAGCCTGATTGGCATCTGGTGATTTGATGATGGTTTTGCTGCCATCTATGCCAGGGAAGTTGCCGCCACCGCCCGCGCGATAATCATTGGTGGCAACGATGAAGTCATCATTGTCGCCTATGGACTTGCCTGCATATGTCAGGTTGACGATACGCTTGCCTGCTGGCTGGGTAACATCAATCTGGTAGAGCAGGGCATTATTGTCTGCATAGAACACATCGTAGTTATAGATGGTTGAATAAGTAGGCACGAGATCTTGCTCGGTCGTCAGTGCAGGGTCTATCTGGCCAAATTGTTTTGCTGCTGTTTCCAGCCAGTTCTTCAGATCAGAACCCTTGATTTTGACGGCTTGCAGGTTGTTATTGCCATACAGGTACAGATCACCTGGGTTGCGTACTTGCAAACCAAATGGTGATGTCGGGCTGGCACCTGGCGCTACGTCTGTAAAATCTGTCGGCCCATTGCGGCCTGCCTTGAATGGCGCGCTGCATGAAATGACGGGGATGGATTTGTAGCTGGCTATCGTCGCATCATTCGAAGTCGCGATAAAGTTTTTCACATAATCGATTTGCGCCTGATTGACGATTTGTATGGCAGATACATCGCCGACCAATGAGAAGTAAGCGGACATTTCAAAGTCAGTTGTCGTGCCCAAAGGCTGTGTCGCATAGTTGATGGTAGCTTTGTGTTCGGTATCAACCAATGGTGCGATGGAGGCATCGGCATCAATGATGTTGGTGCCATCTTTATATTTGAAGCCGCGCGCTTCTACATTGGTCAGGTCTTTTTGCACTACCCATTTACCGCTTTGGTATTTCAGCGTCATTTGTATAATGCCAAGGCGACGACCCCAGCTTTGTGCCATAACTGCAGGCACGCCATTCACCAGGCCTTTTTTAGTATCCACAATGGCAGCGGGCAGGGCGGCTAATGAGGCATCGATGGCTGGTGCACCAACTTCCTTGGGTGCAGGGAAGATCAAATGGGCGTGGCCCAGCATCAGCGCATCTATACCAGTTGTGCTCAGGTGCAGACTGCCGTTTTCCATTTTTGGACTATATGGCGATGCATCCAGTCCGCCATGGGACAGCGCGACGACCAGGTCTGCCCCTTTTGCACGCAGCTCAGGTACATATTTATTGGCAGATTCTTGCACGCCATTGACGACAACTTTGCCGGCTAAAGACTTTTGATCCCAGTCCATGATTTGCGGCGGCACAAAGCCCATGATGCCAACATTAAGTTTGACATTCATGCTGCTGCCATCAGGCTTGGTCGCAACGAATTGTTTGTTGATGATGGACGTAGGATTGAAGATAGGTTTCTGGCTAGTAGCGCCGACTACATTCGATAAAACCAGGGGGAAGTTGGGTGCGCCGCAGGTGCCAGCTTTGCTGACATCTGGCAAGCCAAAGTCGGTATTGGTGATCTGGCTCAAAAAGCCCAGACCGTAATTGAATTCATGGTTACCCAGGCCAGCACCATCATACTTCAGTGCATTCATGACCTTGTAAATGGCCAGCGTGCCACTGCAAGTGACTGGTGCGGCCAATGCCTGGTAATCACCGAGCAGGGTGCCCTGGATGACATCGCCGTCATCGAGCAAAATATTATTGGGGTTTTCAGCGCGGGCTTCTTTGATCAGGGCAGCTGTTCTTTCCAGGCCCAGGCTGGTGTCTGCTTTCAAGCCGTAGTAATCGTAGCTGAGGATGTTTTGATGAATATCGGTGGTTTCCAGCAGGGCCAGTTTGACGACCGTTCCCTCGGGGATGCTGTTAGGGTCAACTACGGGCACCACATTGGTTGTTGTCGCAGGATTGCTACTGCCGCAGCCTGCCAGGGCAATGGCGATCAGTGCTGCAATTGGCGTCAGTGGCGGTAACCAGGAAATTTTTTTCATGCAAATCTTTCAGTAAGGGCATCAGATATTGAGTATTGCCATCATCATGGCGCTGGATCTGGCAGGCGCATTTGTTGATAAGTGGATAGCAAGTGCGGCATTATCAATACTAATTATTTCTATAGCATGACATATATATAATCGAATTATGTGTATCACGATTTTATGATGTTGATCTAATTTTGGTCAAAGAAATGAAGCAGGAAAGTCTTTCTTTGATTGAGCCTGTATTAATTTCTTACTATTTTTCCGCCGTGAATTCTGTGTTGCAGTGTTTTTGGAAATATAATCACGCACCTGCAAGATATCCCTAAAGGTTTGGGGAAAATGCACTATTTATTCATACACTCAGAAATCACATGCCGCATTTCTCTTCCCGAATTCCTTCTTTGTTTGCTTGCAATAAACCAGTTCTGGCTCGCCTGATCGCGCCAGTATTATTCGCTTTTGGTTTGTCAGCCTGTAATACTTCCCCTCAGCAAGTTACACCATCTGCCGCGCCTGCCATACCGGTAGCAAAGACGCTGAAGCCTTTGCGTATAGGTCTGGCACTGGGTGGGGGTGCAGCGCGCGGTTTTGCCCATATCGGTGTCATCAAGGCGCTGGAATCACAGGGCATCAATGTTGATATCGTGGTTGGCACCAGTGCGGGCAGTGTCGTGGGTGCCATGTATGCAGCTGGTAACAATGGTTTTGCCATGCAAAAAATGGCGCTTGATATGGATGAAGCTACCATCTCTGACTGGTCCTTGCCCTTGTTTTCAAAATCCAGTGGCGTATTGAAGGGCGATGCTTTGCAGGCCTATGTCAACCGTCTGGTGGTGCAAGCGCCGATAGAAAAATTGCGCAAACCTTTTGGTGCTGTCGCGACTGATTTGGCAACTGGCCATGCGGTGCTGTTCCAGCGCGGTAATACTGGTGCGGCAGTACGTGCTTCATCTGCTGTGCCTGGCGTATTCCAGCCTGTGAAAATCAATGATCGCCTGTATGTTGACGGCGGCCTGGTATCTCCAGTGCCAGTTCGCTTTGCCCGTGAAATGGGGGCTGATCTGATTATTGCCGTCAATATTTCCTCTCCACCAGAAGCCCTGGTATCAAATGCCACTCTGGATATATTGTTGCAAACCGTGGCCATCATGGGGCAAAGCATTAATCAGTTTGAATTGAAACAGGCTGAGATAGTTATTCGTCCAGAATTGCCTGGCATGAAGGGGAATGATTTCAATGGCCGTAACCTGGCCATACTGGCGGGCGAGAAAGCAGCAATGGCCTTAATGCCTGAAATTAAGCAAAAGATTAAAGCAATGCAGGAGCGTTGATCGCCGGTTTGCTGCAGTTGGGTAGATAAAAAATAAAGACAGAGCAATCTATGCTCTGCCTTTATTTTTTTTATTTTGTATTTAATGCTTGTCGCTAAATAATTTAGCTTTTTTATATTATTTGCCAGATTGATAGATTATTTGACTTCATCATCATTGATGCGGCGTGCGCCATTAAAGCGTTTTTTCCAGTAAGCGATGTCCATGCTTTCTACCCTGACCTGGCCACCTGCTGAAGGGGAGTGGATGAACTTGTTATCACCCAGATAAATGCCTACATGAGAAAAGCCGCGTTTGAGCGTGTTATAAAAAACCAGATCACCGGGCTGTAAGTCTTTTTGTTCTACGTGTTCACCAACTTTGCTGATTTCTGCTGAAGTGCGCGGTAAATTTGCGCCAATTACATCCTTGAATACATAACGTACGAAGCCACTGCAATCGAGACCATTTTCTGGTGAGTTGCCGCCGCGCTTATAGCGTATGCCCATTAAATCCATGGCTTTGACGGTGAGGTCGGATGCGCGTTGCTTGATTTCCTGGAGTTTGGTGTAGGCGGTCGATGATTCGGGGAAGGGATTGTCTGCGCTCCAGGCTGGATTGGTTGCTGCTGCGAACAGCATAGTCGAGATAAGCACTAACTTGGCTTTCCTTGATAGTCTGGAAACGGTTATTAGCATCTTTGCACCTGGTTGGAAAAACCGGTCAACTGTAAGCGAACTCAGAAAAAATGTAAACCTTTCAGGAATATTTCTACGTAACAATAAGTTTCAGCTGTTGACTTGCCATGCAGGCAATTTTGCTACATGAATTTGTATAAATGATAATTTTTATCTATCTTCAAATTGGTTAAAACTGTTTGTATACCTAAGCGCAATTGCTTGGCGTACAATCCTGCTGACTTTAATGGAGAGGTATTTATGCAAACAAAACCTGTGTTGACATTGGATGATGTCAAGAAAATTGCTGCAGCAGCAGAGGCGGAAGCCAAGGCCAATAACTGGCCTGTCGTGATTGCAGTAGTTGACGATGGTGGTCATCTGATGTGGTTGCAGCGCCTTGATGGCGTGGCACCTATTTCTGCGCACATCGCACCAGCCAAGGCAACGACTGCGGCACTGGGCAAACGCGAATCCAAGATCTATGAAGATATTATCAATAATGGCCGTTATTCCTTCCTGAGCGCGCCTTTCATTGAGGGTATGCTCGAAGGCGGTGTACCTATTATTGTTGAAGGTCAGTGCGTTGGTGCCGTTGGCGTGTCAGGTGTTAAATCGGCTGAAGATGCGCAAATTGCAAAAGCAGGTATCGCGGCACTGGGTCTGTAATTGTAGTCAGTAGTGGTGCATTTGCATGCCTGTTTTTGAAGAGGGAATTGAAAACATGGCAAACGAACGCTCGTACTACTTTTGAATTTGCTGGAAATGACGGCCTATCAGGTATTTCGTATTTGCCTGATAGGCCGTTTCGCGCTATAATTCGAGGGTTTAACTAATCCGAAATCTCGCCGTAGCGCCTACCCAAATTCACATCGCTCCATCATCTTTCCAGGCCACGCGGCAATTTTTGCGCGGCCAGGGAAACGACAGCTTGGGGCGTCGCAGCGGCGGTAACAATACAGGAGTTGCCCTTGCTGCCCATTCCGCAGTCCCTTCTTCGTTCCGGCCAGGACACCGCTATACTTGCTCTCGCCGATGGAAGCATTTTCACTGGATATTCGATTGGCGCTGCCGGTCAAACTATAGGTGAAGTTGTCTTCAATACCTCAATGACCGGTTACCAGGAAATTCTGACTGACCCCAGTTATAGTTCCCAAATCGTTACCCTGACGTATCCGCATATTGGTAATACCGGCGTCAATGCCGAAGACGTAGAGTCTGACAAAATCCATGCAGCTGGTTTGATCATTAAAGACCTGCCTTTGCTGGTATCGAATTTCCGCTCTGAACAAACCCTCTCTGATTATCTCAAATCCCAAAACATCGTTGCTATTGCTGGTATTGATACCCGCAAGCTGACACGTATTTTGCGTGAAAAAGGTGCCCAGGGCGGTGCTATCCTGGTAGGTGCTGATGCTGAAAAAGCCATCGCACTGGCCAAGTCTTTCCCTGGCCTGTCTGGCATGGATCTGGCCAAGGTTGTTTCTGTCAAACAGGCTTACAACTGGACTGAGGCTGAGTGGGTGCTGGGCCAAGGTTATGGTCAGTTGGAAAATCCGAAATTCCACGTCGTCGCTTTCGACTTTGGCGTCAAGCGCAATATCCTGCGCATGCTGGCAGAGCGCGGCTGCAAGGTCACGGTATTGCCTGCGCAATCCAGCGCTGCCGATGTGCTGGCGCTGAACCCGGATGGCGTGTTTTTGTCGAATGGCCCAGGCGACCCTGAGCCTTGCGATTATGCGATTGCTGCTGCTAAAGAATTGATAGAGAAGGGTATCCCTACCTTTGGTATCTGCCTCGGTCATCAAATCATGGCGCTGGCATCTGGTGCCAAAACCCTCAAGATGAAATTCGGCCACCACGGTGCCAACCATCCTGTGCAGGATCTGGATACCAAACAGGTATTGATTACTTCCCAAAATCACGGTTTTGCAGTCGATGCTGCGACTTTGCCTGCCAACTGCCGCGTCACTCACGTGTCTTTGTTTGATGGCTCGCTGCAAGGCTTTGCCCGCACTGATAAACCAGCTTTCTGCTTCCAGGGCCACCCTGAAGCCTCGCCAGGTCCGCATGATATTGCCTACCTGTTTGACCGCTTCACCGCGATGATGGCCAAGGCAAAGACAGGAGAATAAGAGAATGCCAAAACGTAACGACATAAAAAGTATTTTGATTATCGGCGCTGGCCCCATCATCATTGGCCAGGCTTGTGAATTCGATTATTCCGGCGCACAGGCTTGCAAGGCCTTGCGTGAAGAAGGTTATCGCGTGATTCTGGTCAACAGCAATCCGGCGACCATCATGACTGATCCAGAAATGGCCGATGTGACTTACATCGAACCTATCACCTGGCAAGTCGTCGAACGCATCATTGCTAAAGAAAAACCGGATGCGATTCTGCCTACCATGGGTGGCCAGACTGCACTGAATTGCGCATTGGACCTGCACCGTCATGGCGTTCTGACCAAATACAATTGCGAACTCATCGGTGCTTCACCAGAAGCTATCGATAAGGCTGAAGACCGCCTGAAATTCAAGAACGCCATGACCAAGATTGGTCTGGGTTCTGCACGTTCCGGCGTTGCTCATTCCATGGATGAAGCCTGGGTCGTGCAAAAAGATGTAGGCTTCCCCGTCATCATTCGCCCATCGTTCACTATGGGTGGTACGGGTGGCGGTATCGCCTACAACCCGGAAGAATTCGAAACGATTTGCAAACGCGGTCTGGAAGCATCGCCTACCAATGAATTGCTGATCGAAGAATCGCTGATAGGCTGGAAAGAATATGAGATGGAAGTCGTGCGCGACAAGGCCGACAACTGCATCATCGTCTGCTCCATCGAAAACCTGGACCCTATGGGTGTGCATACCGGTGACTCCATCACGGTGGCACCAGCACAGACACTGACGGATAAAGAATACCAGATCATGCGTAATGCCTCTTTGGCAGTGTTGCGTGAAATTGGTGTGGATACCGGTGGCTCCAACGTGCAGTTTTCCATCAACCCTGCTGATGGCCGCATGATCGTCATCGAGATGAATCCGCGTGTATCGCGTTCATCTGCTTTAGCATCAAAAGCGACGGGTTTCCCTATCGCGAAAATCGCTGCCAAGCTGGCAGTTGGTTTCACGCTTGATGAATTGCGTAATGAAATTACGGGTGGCGCTACACCTGCTTCTTTCGAGCCTTCGATTGATTACGTCGTTACCAAGATCCCGCGTTTCGCATTTGAAAAATTCCCGCAGGCAGATAACCGCCTGACGACACAGATGAAATCTGTTGGTGAAGTGATGGCGATAGGCCGTACCTTCCAGGAGTCATTCCAGAAAGCCCTGCGTGGCCTGGAAGTTGGCGTCGATGGCATGAATGAAAAAACCCAGGATCGCGAGACCCTGGAAAAAGAACTCGGTGAGCCTGGTCCTGACCGTATCTGGTACGTTGGCGACGCTTTCGCTCAAGGCTTCACGCTGGAAGAAGTGCATCAACTGACGCATATCGACCCATGGTTCCTGGTGCAGATCAAGGACATCGTGGATATCGAATTGTGGTTGGATGAACAGTCACTCGACAGCGTTGATAAAGCCCTCATGCTGCAACTGAAGCAAAAAGGTTTCTCTGACCGTCGCCTGGCAAAATTGTTGAAAACAACAGACACAGCCATCCGTGAAAAGCGTAAGGCTTTGAACGTGCGCCCAGTCTACAAACGCGTGGATACTTGCGCCGGTGAATTCGCCACGAATACAGCTTACATGTATTCAACGTATGAAGAAGAGTGCGAATCGAACCCGACCGACAAGAAAAAAATCATGGTATTGGGCGGTGGCCCTAACCGTATCGGTCAGGGTATTGAGTTTGATTATTGCTGCGTACATGCAGCGTTTGCGATGCGTGAAGATGGCTATGAAACCATCATGGTCAACTGCAATCCTGAAACCGTTTCTACTGACTACGATACATCCGACCGTCTGTACTTTGAACCACTTACGCTGGAAGATGTACTGGAAATCGTCGACAAAGAAAAACCAGTTGGCGTCATCGTGCAATACGGTGGTCAGACGCCTTTGAAACTGGCACTGGACCTGGAAGCCAATGGCGTGCCTATCGTTGGTACTTCACCAGACATGATTGATGCTGCGGAAGACCGCGAACGCTTCCAGAAAATGCTGCAAGATCTGGGCTTGCGTCAGCCGCCTAACCGTACTGCACGCACTGAAGCAGACGCTTTGGCTTTGGCGCAAGAAATTGGTTATCCACTGGTGGTACGCCCATCTTATGTACTCGGTGGTCGTGCGATGGAAATCGTACATGAGCAGCGTGATCTTGAGCGTTACATGCGTGAAGCAGTCAAGGTTTCGCATGATTCGCCAGTCTTGCTGGACCGCTTCCTGAATGATGCGATTGAAGTTGACGTCGATTGCCTGTCTGACGGCGAGCGCACCTTCATCGGTGGTGTCATGGAGCATATCGAGCAGGCTGGCGTTCACTCTGGTGACTCTGCATGTTCCCTGCCACCATATTCTTTGTCGCAAGAAACCATTGCTGAACTCAAGCGCCAGACTGCGCTGATGGCAAAAGGTTTGAATGTCGTTGGTTTGATGAATGTGCAGTTTGCGATTCAGCAGCAAGAGGGTAAAGATGTCGTATTCGTGCTGGAAGTGAATCCACGTGCATCACGTACCGTTCCTTATGTATCCAAGGCCACCGGCTTGCAACTGGCAAAAATTGCTGCCCGTTGCATGGTTGGTCAGTCTCTCGATTCACAAGGCATAGGCGCAGAAGTCGTGCCGCCTTATTTCAGTGTCAAGGAAGCAGTATTCCCGTTCGTGAAGTTCCCTGGCGTCGATACCATCCTTGGTCCAGAGATGAAATCGACCGGTGAAGTCATGGGTGTAGGTAAAACCTTTGGTGAGGCTTTCGTGAAATCGCAACTGGGCGCAGGCGTGAAATTGCCTACGTCTGGCAAGGTATTCCTGAGTATCAAGAACAGCGATAAACCACGTGGCGTCAAAGTGGCTAAAGACCTGGTTGCTCTGGGCTTCTCAGTCGTGGCGACGCGTGGTACAGCAGCGGCGATTGCGGCTGAAGGCATCCCGGTTTCTGTCGTCAATAAAGTCGTTGAAGGCCGTCCACACGTTGTTGACATGATCAAGAACAATGAAATTGCCATGGTCATCAATACCGTTGAAGAAAAGCGCAATGCCATTACTGATTCACGCGCCATTCGTACTTCAGCTTTGATTGCCCGTGCAACAACATTCACCACGATCGCCGGTGCTGAAGCAGCGGTTGAAGGTATGCATCATTTGAATGAATTGCATGTTTATGATTTACAAGGACTGCATAAGACCTTAAACTGATAGAAACAACAGTGCCTTAGACTGCAAAGTCAGAGGTGCTTGAACTTCGATACAGAGTTCACAAATGGCATCGGTAATGCTGGTGTCGGATGTGGCCTCTGTATTTTTACTTTTATGAGTGTGAATGATATGAGTACAGTACCTGTCACCAAGTTTGGCGCAGAATTGCTTAAGAAAGAATTGCATCTTTTAAAAACCAAAGAACGCCCGGACGTCATCAATGCGATTGCTGAAGCGCGTGCGCAAGGCGACTTGTCTGAAAATGCCGAGTATGATGCTGCCAAAGAGCGCCAGGCATTTATCGAAGGCCGTATTGCTGAGCTGGAAGGTAAGCTGGGTTCTGCGCAAATTATTGATCCAACGACACTGGATGCAGAAGGCCGTGTCGTGTTTGGTTCTACCGTTCACCTGGAAGACCTGGAAACTTCACAAAAAGTGAGTTACCAGATCGTTGGTGAAGATGAGGCAGACTTGAAATTAAGTAAAGTGTCCATCACTTCTCCTATCGCACGTGCCCTGATCGGCAAATACGCAGGTGACGTGGTTGGTGTGCAGGCTCCTGCAGGTGTGCGTGAGTATGAAGTACTGGATGTGCTGTACGTGTGATCAAGTGTGATCAATTTTATATTCGGTTGGTGGCTATAAATCGAATATATGCTGATATGGAAGCGTATTGGCAGTAAGGTATCAGTAGGAAGAGTAATTACCCGGCCTGGTTGGCCGGGTTGAGTACTGATCAGATATCAGAGGTATTCAGGCTTAGCTATTGGCAAGTGATGATTTTTTTGCACTGCTTTGACGTGGTTTTGCACGTTTGATATTGCCACCCTGGGTAACGCGTTCATTACCTTTGACCATGACTTTGGACACAGTTGGTTTTTTTGTTCCGCTTGGGCTGGGCTTGACGATAGTGACTTCGCGCATGCCTTTGCCTTTTTTAACCAGTTTGGTTTCTTTCGTACCTTCCAGTTTAGGACGGTAAACCACCAAAAGTTTTCCAATATGTTGCACTGGGGCTGCGTTCAGCTCGGCACAGATGGTATCGTACATACCTATACGTGCTTCTCTATCATCGCCAAATACGCGTACCTTGATCAAGCCGTGGGCATTCAGGCCAGCATCAATTTCTTTGATCACAGCAGGAGTCAGGCCGGCTTCGCCGATGAGTACGATAGGTTTCAGTGCATGTGCTTCGGAGCGGAGTTCGCTTCTTTCAGCGGGCGTAAGTTTTAACATAGTAATTCCTTTAAAAGCAGTATTTTACGCGAATGGCAAAGAATAAATTCAATCAAAATTGGGTTCACGACCATATTAATGATCCTTATGTGAAACTTGCACAAAAGGAAGGCTATCGTGCGCGCGCTGTTTACAAGCTAAAAGAGATAGATGAATCAGAGAAATTGATACGTCCAGGTCAGGTAATTGTTGATTTGGGTGCAACACCTGGTAGCTGGTCACAGTATGTAAGGAATAAGCTGGCAGGTAAAGAGGGTGGCGGCATCATGGGTGAAATTTTTGCCCTGGACCTTTTGCCTATGGATCCTATCGCCGACGTGCAATTCATACAGGGCGATTTTCGTGAAGATGAAGTGCTGGATCAACTGGAGTCTAAATTGTTGGGGCGCAAAGTTGACTTGGTTTTATCTGATATGGCCCCAAATCTGTCTGGTAATTCTACTGTTGACTCTGCCCGTGTCGAATACATTATCGAATTGGCAGTTGCTTTCTCCAAGGCTCATTTGACGCCTGGTGGCGCTTTATTGGTGAAATGCTTCCACGGGCCTAGTTATAACAATATTGTTTCTTTATTTAAAGCCGAGTTTAAAACTGTGCTCAACAAGAAGCCAAAAGCCAGTAAAGATAAGTCTTCCGAGATATTTTTGCTCGGAAAAGGCCTGAAGAACCCCGATTAATTGAATTTACCTCTTGATAATCATCAACATTGCCAACATATGCTGGCTAGCAAGCTCTACCCAATGGGGGTAGAATGAACGTTTACAGTATCAAATGGCGCATCCTGCGTTCAAGGAGTTCTCGTGAATAATATGTTTTCAAAAGCGGCTATATGGGTGGTGGTTGCCCTGGTGCTTTTTACACTTTTTAGGACGTTTGATGGAAAAAGCATCGGTGCTGGCGTTACGCCTGTGCCGTATTCTGAATTCCTGGACGAGGTCAAATCCAAGCATATTAAGGATGCCACCATTGATGAAGCCAATCGCTCCATCGTTGCGACCAATTCTGAAGGTAAAAAAGTCAAGACACAAATTACTGTGCTGGACAAAGGTCTGATCCGTGATCTGGTAGATAGTGGCGTCAAGTTTGATGTCAAACAGCCAGAAGAGCAATCTTTCCTCCAGCAAGTATTTATCTCCTGGTTCCCGATGCTGTTGCTGATCGGCGTCTGGGTATTCTTCATGCGTCAGATGCAGGGCGGCGGTAAGGGTGGTGCATTCTCCTTTGGTAAATCCAAGGCCAGGATGCTGGATGACACCAATAACAATGTCACCTTTGCTGATGTTGCCGGTTGCGATGAAGCCAAGGAAGAAGTCAGTGAAATCGTTGATTTCCTGCGTGACCCTACCAAGTTCCAGAAACTCGGCGGCCGCATTCCTCGCGGCGTATTGATGGTTGGTCCTCCAGGTACAGGTAAAACCTTGCTGGCACGCGCTATTGCTGGCGAAGCAAAAGTTCCTTTCTTCACGATCTCTGGTTCTGATTTCGTTGAAATGTTCGTTGGTGTGGGTGCTTCCCGCGTCCGTGACATGTTTGAGAATGCCAAAAAGCACTCCCCATGCATTATCTTTATTGATGAGATCGATGCAGTTGGCCGCCATCGTGGTGCTGGTATGGGCGGTGGTAATGATGAGCGTGAGCAAACACTGAACCAGATGCTGGTTGAGATGGATGGTTTTGAAGCCAATTCTGGCGTTATCGTCATCGCTGCGACTAACCGTGCAGACGTACTCGATAAGGCTTTGCTGCGCCCAGGTCGTTTTGATCGTCAGGTTTCTGTAGGCTTGCCAGATATTCGTGGTCGTGAACAAATCCTTAACGTCCACATGCGCAAAGTGCCTATCTCTGCGGACGTCAAGGCAGATATTCTCGCCCGTGGTACTCCAGGTTTCTCTGGCGCTGATCTGGCTAATCTGGTTAATGAGGCAGCATTATTTGCAGCAAGACGCAACAAGCGCCTGGTTGAAATGATGGATTTTGAAGATGCCAAGGATAAGATCTACATGGGTCCTGAGCGTCGCTCCATGGTCATGCGTGAAGATGAACGCAGGAATACTGCTTATCATGAGTCTGGTCATGCAGTTATTGCCAAACTTATGCCCAAGGCAGATCCAGTTCATAAAGTTACCATCATGCCACGTGGTTTTGCCCTCGGACTGACATGGCAATTGCCTGAGCATGACAATATCAGCGGCTACAAAGACAAGATGCTGGAAGAAATATCTATCTTGTTCGGTGGTCGTATTGCAGAAGAAATTTTCGTTGGTCAGATGTCTACTGGCGCTTCCAATGACTTTTCCCGTGCGACCAAACTGGCACGTTCTATGGTGACACGCTTTGGTATGTCAGACAGCATGGGCGTCATGGTGTATGAAGATAGCCAGAGCGAAGGTTATTTTGGTGGCCCATCCAAGACTATTTCTGAAGCAACACAGCAAAAAGTGGATGCAGAAATCCGCAGTATTCTGGATGCACAATATGCCCTGGCTCGCAGACTGCTGGAAGAAAATCGCGACAAGGTTGAAGCCATGACCAAGGCCTTGATGGATTGGGAAACGATTGATGCAGATCAGGTCAATGACATCATGAATGGTGTGGATCCACGTCCTCCTAAGCAAAGTCAGGCGATTAACCGTCCTCCGTCTGATAAGTCTTCTGGTGGTGTATCTCCTAGTGCAACAGCGCCAGCCTGAGCTGACGTACAAAAAACACACAATTAATTTTTGAATTTCTTGTACAAGGGTGGGGATTATTCCTCACCCTTAGTCTTTTTGAAAAATGAAATATTTCCAATGTGGCCGTTTTCGCTATCCTTTAAGCGGAGCGCAATCCAGAACCCTGGTCATGGGTGTCCTCAACATCACACCTGATTCTTTTTCCGATGGTGGCAAATACCTGCACCTGGAAAGTGCCATCGCCCGTGCAGAACAGATGATAGAAGACGGTGTTGATATCATCGATATAGGTGGTGAGTCCAGCCGCCCAGGTTCTGCTCCTTTGCCACTGGATGAAGAGCTGGGCCGCGTCATGCCCGTCATCTATGCCTTGCGTGATTGTGGTAAGCCTTTATCCATTGATACTTACAAGCCGCAAGTCATGCGAGAAGCATTGCTCGCCGGGGTAGACATGGTCAATGATATCCAGGGTTTTCGTTCACCAGAATCTATTGCAGCAGTACAAAACGCAGATGCTGCCTTGTGTGCCATGCATATGCAAAATACTCCAGTGGACATGCAGCTCAGCCCTGAATATGCTGATGTCAATGAAGAAGTGAAAGTATTCTTGCGTGAGCGTCTGGCTGCTTTTGAGCAGGCAGGTATAGAGGCCGAGCGCATTTGTCTCGACCCAGGTTTTGGTTTTGGTAAAACCCTGGCGCATAATATTGCCTTGTTCAGGCATTTGCCTGAGTTGCTGCGAGAACTGGGTTTGCCCGTGCTGGTGGGCGTCTCGCGCAAATCCATGATAGGTGGATTGACGGGCAGAGCAGCACCAGAACGCCTGGCAGGCAGCATAGCCGCAGCCCTGGCAGCAAAGCAAATGGGCGCAAACATAATCCGTGTGCACGACGTGGCAGAAACTGTCGATGCATACAAAGTCTGGGATGCACTGTCCCGTTGAACAGCAGGAAGTATATGAGTAGAAAATATTTTGGTACAGATGGCATACGCGGCAAAGTTGGCGTTGCCCCAATCACCCCTGATTTTGTCATGCGCCTGGGTTTTGCCGCCGGCAAAGTGTTGGCACAAGCGAATGTTGTTGGTGATGCACGACCTACCGTCTTGATAGGCAAGGACACCCGTATTTCCGGTTATCTGCTGGAAGCATCGCTGGAGGCTGGTTTCGCCGCCGCTGGTGTTGACGTTATGTTGTCCGGCCCCGCACCTACGCCAGCAGTGGCTTACCTGACGCGTGCTTTGCGACTATCTGCAGGTGTCGTGATCTCTGCATCACATAATCCTTTTGATGATAATGGCATCAAGTTTTTCTCTGCAAATGGCAATAAACTGCCGGACGAAGTTGAGCTGGCGATAGAAGCCGAACTTGAGCGCCCCATGCAGTGCGTCAGTTCTGAGAAACTTGGTAAGGCTCGCCGCCTGAGTGATGCCAATGGACGCTATATAGAATTTTGTAAAAGTACCTTCCCGGCAGAGCTGGATTTGCGCGGCCTGAAAATTGTTGTCGATTGTGCCCACGGCGCAGCTTACGATATCGCCCCCCATGTATTCCATGAGCTTGGAGCAGATGTCATCGCCATCGGCAATCAGCCAAACGGTTTGAACATCAATGACAAGGTTGGTGCTACCTCGCCTGACGCGCTGGCCCTGGCCGTGCGCGCCAATCACGCTGATCTGGGTATTGCCCTTGATGGCGATGCTGACCGCCTGCTTATGGTCGACAAACACGGCAAGATCTATAACGGTGACCAACTCTTGTACCTGATGGTGCTGGACCGCATGGCCATAGGTGAAGTCGAAGGTGTGGTTGGCACACTCATGACCAATATGGCAGTTGAGCTGGCATTCAAGAAACTGGGTGTGGGCTTTGCCCGTGCGAAAGTTGGTGATCGTTATGTGCTTGAGCAAATGTATGAGCGCGGCTGGCTGCTGGGTGGCGAAGGCTCAGGCCATTTGCTGTGCCTGGACAAGCATACGACAGGTGACGGCATAGTCTCAGCCCTGCAGGTATTGTCTGCCCTAAGACGTAACGGCAAGAGCCTGGATGCCTGTTTTGACGATCTGCAATTGTTCCCCCAGACTTTATTGAATATCAAAGTACCTGCCGGTTTTGACTGGCAGAAAAATGA
This sequence comes from Undibacterium pigrum, assembly GCF_003201815.1. Lineage (GTDB taxonomy): Bacteria > Pseudomonadota > Gammaproteobacteria > Burkholderiales > Burkholderiaceae_D > Undibacterium > Undibacterium pigrum. The sequence continues at coordinate 1,177,874 of NZ_QJKB01000001.1, read as the reverse complement.
AAAGCTCGTAGCCGAAAAACAGAAGGTAGAAGCAGAACTGGCAGACAAGGGCAGGGTATTGATACGTGCCTCAGGCACCGAGCCACTGGTGCGCGTCATGGTCGAAGCAGAAGATGCTGAACAGGCATCAACCAGTGCCCGTCGTCTGGCAGATTGCATTCCACCTGCAATCTAAGTAAATTCGCTGCCAGATGCTTTTCATTCTTGAATCTGGCGGCGATACCATGTACTATTCAGCCTTCAGTTTTTGGGCTAGCAAACATTTGTTTTGCCACCCATGAACAAGACTGTCCATAGCTCAGTTGGATAGAGCACGAGCCTTCTAAGCTCGGGGTCGCACGTTCGATTCGTGCTGGACAGGCCAACGGATTTACAGACTTAGCCCGGATTAAAATTCCGGGCTTTTTCTTTTCTGGAGTAGCTTAACGGTACGGTGCAAGCAGGTTTAGAAAATTGTGCCGGATTTAAAAGAATTCCATCTTCAGATAGATCCGTTGATCGCAATTAATTTGCCGCCAATTTTTTGTAACCAGGTGCCAATACTGCATTTTTTACTTTATCAAGCACACTCAAGTTGGCAAGTTTCAGTCTGAAATTCCTGCCGTCAAGGTGTCCATTGGCTGAGCAATCAACTTGCCATTGGCGTAGTACGTAACCCACAGCTGCCGCGCGCAAGCGGACTTCCAGCTTACCTTTGTTCATGCCATAGTCGCGCATGATGGATTCTGGGTAGGGGTGGGATGGGTGTGGATGTAACTCAATATCAATCATGTTTTGCCATTGTTCATCGGCAGCGAGTTGTTCATATTCTTGCACTAAAAGGTTTTTGGAGCCGGACTTGATTTCTATCATGTGCTCCACGCGTGTCAGCACCAGATCACGAAACTCCCGTTTGCTTCTGTCATAGGCGCGCACATGCCAGCGCAAGCCTGAATCGACCAGAGCCAGAGGGACTATTTCTCTCTGTGATGGGCCGGTCTTCATGGAATGGTAGGTCAGGGTAAGCGGATATTGACCTTGGATCGCGCGGGTGATGGTCGCCAGGTCTGCGAGCTTGGGTTGGTTCAGTCTGGCAGGGATATCGTGTTGTAGCAGGGCTTCACCCATGCTGCGTTCGCCATCGCCAAAGCCTGCGCAAAGTGCTGACAATACCCTGTCTGCCTTGTGTTGAAACAGGGGCTGGAAGCTGTCGCGATAGTGATACATCTTGCCTTCATAGCAGGTATTGCCTGGAGCCAGCTCTCTATATAGCACCAAATCGCGTGTCCCAGCGGCAGAGGCAATATCAAAGCGCTCCATGACGTCCTTGCGTGTCACTTTACCCAGAAACCATAGGCGGAATTCGATGAAGGCCAGACGTTCGCGCTGGGCGGCTGGCAATTCAGTCAAGAGGTTTGTATGCATGGGAAATAATTATCTGGTTTGATAAATCATTTTATCATCGAATCATTTTGATGCTATAGTTTGTAAGCGATCAAATTGATTCGATGCTTTGCAAATCAGCTAAACGGCAATAGATAACTGTAAAAGGATAATGATGAGTCTGATACAACAACTTCCTCCGGGGCCACTTGACATCATTGGTGATGTCCATGGTGAATATGAGGCGCTTAGCAATTTGTTGCAGCATCTCGGGTATGACACAGAGGGTAATCATCCGGAAGATCGTACTCTGGTTTTTGTCGGTGATTTTTGTGATCGGGGGCCAGATAGCCCGGCGGTATTGGCCCTGGTTGAGCGACTGATAAGGGCTGGCAAGGCGATGGCGGTATTAGGCAACCATGAAATGAATCTCTTGCGCGGTAGTGCCAAAGATGGATCAGGCTGGTTTTTTGATGAAAGACAGGCTTGGGATGCACCCAAGTACGCGCCATTTCAGCGTCTGGCAGCTGAAAAAAAAGAAGAGCTCGTTGAGTTCCTATTGTCCTTGCCAATTGGCCTGGAGCGTGAAGATTTGCGCGTGGTACATGCGGCCTGGATGGAAAAGCATATTCAGGCTATACGTACTTTGCCTGCTGGCAGCTTGATTGACCATGATAATCAATGGAATGAGGCGACACACAGACAGGCGTCGGAATTAAAGGCTGCAATGCTTGAGGAACTGGAGACGCACCCGCCGGGCCTGGAAGATCCGCAGCATCAGCCTCCCTTCATGCCGGCTCATGCTCGCCATGATGTGATGATGCAAATGCATAATCCTTTGAGAGTCCTGACCTCTGGCGTTGAGCGGGAATGGCATGGTACTTTTTATTCTGGTGGTAAATGGCGCTTTGTTGGCCGTGTGCCATGGTGGGATGAGTATGAAGGGCGGGTTCCGGTAGTGGTTGGGCATTATTGGCGGCGCTATGATGCTTTTGATCGTGCCCAGGTTGGTAAAGGTGATACAGATTTATTTGAAGAGATCAATCCCTGTGCATGGCATGGCAAGCATGGCAATGTATATTGCATAGATTTTTCTGTTGGTGGCCGCTGGGTTGCAAGAAAGAACCAGCACATCTCTGCATCCAGCTACAAGCTGGCAGCCTTGCGTTGGCCCGAACGTAGTTTGCAGTTTGATGATGGTCATGTGGTGTCTACCGATGCGTTTCTGGAGACTGATGCCGGGTCAGCATAAAAAATGTCGTGATGGTGAACTGTTAAATCTTGTCATTTTTCTTTTTTACTGACTAAGAAAATCATGCGCCTCAACTGAAGTGGCCTGTTATTTGATGTTGCATTTCGTCACTATGACTTGATTGCGCTGTCGATGTTTCAGGCTATACTCTGAACAAGCATCACGTCTTGTTTTGCTGGGAATTTCATCCTGATTCTCAAAGGCAGACATAGTCAGCATGCCATTACTCATGGCATGTTGAAGCAGGGTTTCTTTCAAGATTTTCGTATTGAAAACAATTAATTGCCTGGCACAGGATAGTAAGTCTTGTTTTATATCCCTGTGCCAAACTAATGTCCACTCTCCGTGCTTTTAGGATGCTCAGGAAAATATATGAATCAATTGTCGCGGTTAAAGATTAGTGCTCGTCTGGCTTTGGGTTTTGGTCTGGTCATTCTGTTTTCCTGTGGTTTACTGGTACTTGGTTTATTCAGGCTAAGTCAGTTACAGGCATCTACAGATTATATTTTCAATACCAAGGTTGCCAGCCTTGATGCTGCTACCGATATGCGTGAGCAGGGTCGTGCTCTGGCCTTGGTATTGCGAAAAATGACAGCACCCAGCGATATGGCTGAGGCAGAACGTGAGACCAAAAAACTGGCCAGGATTCTGGAATCTTATGAGGCTTCAGAAGTGGCAGCAAAAAAACTGATCGATGACAAAGAAGGTAAAGATACGCTACAAAATTCTGTCGATCAAAAACGGCAAGTACTGACGATCGCCAATAAGATCAAAGGTTTGGTTGGTGAGGGCAATTATTTTGATGCAGCTTCGGTATTGCAAACAGATTTTAATGCGCCAAACGAAAAATGGATGCTGGCCCTGAGTGAACTGGCGCAGCAACAGCATAAGGCCATGAAGACTGCCTATGATGAGTCTCTGACGAATTACAAGAATGCCAGAATGGGCATGTTGCTGATTGGGGTTTTGACTATCGTCATAGGCTCACTGGCAGCATGGTTGATTGCCCGTACGATTGCCGGACCGATCAAGCGTTCAGCAATCATCGCCGATCAAATTGCCAATGGTGATTTGAGCAAGCCAGTAGAAGCCAGCGGCACGGATGAAATTGGTGATTTGCTGCATTCACTGAAAATGATGCAGGAAAATCTCTTGAATACGATTTCCAAGATCAAAACAGGTACAGAGACCATCACAGTCGCTTCACAGGAAATCGCATCTGGTAATGCAGATCTTTCCAGCCGTACAGAATCGCAGGCCAGTTCACTGGAAGAAACTGCCAGTTCCATGGAAGAGCTGACCAGCACAGTCAGGCAAAATGCTGACAATGCACGCCAGGCCAATCAACTGGTGGTTTCTGCATCTGGTGTTGCGGTGAAGGGTGGAGCAGTGGTCGGGCAAGTGGTGAATACTATGGGCTCTATCAAGGAGAGTTCACGCAAGATTGTCGATATTATCGGTGTCATCGATGGTATTGCCTTCCAGACCAATATCCTGGCCTTGAATGCAGCGGTAGAAGCTGCCAGGGCAGGCGAGCAGGGCCGTGGCTTTGCGGTGGTGGCAGCGGAGGTGCGTAATCTGGCACAGAGATCGGCCAGCGCCGCCAAGGAAATCAAGTCACTCATCAGTGATTCGGTAGACAAAGTCGATCAGGGTAGTAAGCTGGTGGATGAAGCTGGCAAGACCATGGATGAAATCGTCACCAGTGTCCAGCATGTGGCCGACATCATGAGCGAGATCACCGCGGCCAGTCAGGAACAAAGTTCAGGCATAGAACAAGTGAACCTGGCCATTACGCAAATGGATGAAATGACGCAGCAAAATGCAGCTTTGGTTGAACAGGCAGCGGCAGCCGCAGAAAGCATGGAAGAACAGGCAGTTGAATTGGCGCGTGCAGTGAGTGTCTTCCAATTACCTCAACATATGCAGGCTGTTGAGGTGGATGGCCCGCAAGCACGACGCTATACGCCAAGGCAACTAGCTAACTAAGCTCTGCATTTGTCTCAATGCCATGACTGGCATTGAGGCTATCTACAGGACCTTGCCAGGGTTCATTAAATTCTGTGGGTCCAGCGCCACCTTGATGGCACGCATCATGGATAATTCCAGCTCGGATTTATACAGTTTGATTTCATCCCGCTTCAACATACCCAACCCATGTTCGGCAGAAATTGAGCCTTTGAACTGATGCACATTGTCATGGACTATGCGGTTGATGGCAGTCTGTTGCAGGATGAATTCGGCATCGCTGCTGCCAACTGGCGCTGAGACGTTATAGTGTAAATTGCCATCCCCCATGTGACCAAAACAGACAATCTGGCAGCCTGGAAATGCGGCGCTTAATTCGGCATCTGTTATTTGTATAAAGTGTGGGATTTGCGAAACCGGGATAGAGATATCATGCTTGATATTCTTGCCTTCTTTGGCCTGTGCCTCCGAAATATGTTCGCGCAATTTCCACAGGGATTTGGACTGGCTGATGGACGTCGCGCAGACGGCGTCGGCGGCGTGACCATCATTCATGGCCTGTTCCAGGACTTGCTCCATAAGCGCAATCGCATGGCTTTCTGATTCATGGTCAGACATTTCCACTAATGCATAGTAGGGATAGCTGCGCCCGAATGGATGCTGGAGTTGCGGGAAATGCCTGAGTACCAGTTGCAGGCTGAAGTCAGAAATCAGTTCAAATGCAGTCAGTGTCGGGCCTAGTGCATCCTGGCTATATTTGAGTAAATCCAGCGCAGCGTCTGGACTTTCCAGTGCCGTGAATGCGGTGATTTGTGCGCGTGGCTGTGGAAATAATTTCAACACGGCTGCTGTGATGATGCCCAGTGTGCCTTCGGCACCGATAAACAAGTCACGCAGATCATAACCAGTATTGTCTTTGCGCAGGCCGCGCAAGCCATTCCAGATTTCACCCTGAGCTGTGATCACTTCCAGCCCCAGGCATAATTCCCTGGTATTGCCATAACGCAGTACGGCAGTACCGCCAGCATTTGTCGACAGATTGCCACCTATGGTGCAACTGCCTTCTGATGCCAGAGACAGAGGAAATAATCTTTGCTCTGCACTGGCAGTATCCTGTACCTGTGCCAGCAGGCAGCCAGCTTCTACAGTGATGGTGTTGTTGGCGACATCAATAGCCAGCACCCGGTTCATACGTTTTAGAGAGATGACGACAGCATGGCCTGACTGGTCAGGTACGCTGCCCAGGACCAGGCCAGTATTGCCACCCTGAGGCACACAGGCGATATGATGTGCTGCACACAGTCGCACCAGACTGGCTACTTCATCTGTGGATTGTGGCAGCAATACGGCCAGCGCCTTGCCCACAAAACGTCGACGCCAGTCTGTCAGGTAGGGCTGCTGGTCTGCTGCGTCTGTGATGACGAAATCATTTCCCAGAATATTGATGCAATTGGCGAGAAATTCTGTTCGCATGATGTCGACTTCAGTCATTTCATCACTCTGCTGCTGACTTTGCTGCATTTGCTTTCATCAGTGCTTTCGCTGCTTTTTTCAAAGGGCGCAAATACAAAACGATAGCGATAAAAAATAGTACGGATAATACGACTTCAGCCCAGGCTAGCGCCATGGACAGGGGAAGCCTGTCGCTATATGCCCTGACTATACCTTCAGTAAAATACAGCCAGATCAGCATCGAAGACCATTGCATGGTGTAGTTGTCGCGCTTCAGCACGCCACGCAAGGGGATGAGCAAGGGAAGGGCCTTGAGTATCATCCATGAACCACCGGGACGCAAAGGTGCCAGCAACCATTCCCAGCTAATGCAGAGCAGCAGCAAGGCAATCAGGCTGGCGGAAGCGAGCAGGTAATATTTTTTTTCTGGTGTTGCTGTGCTCATGCTGAAGCCTGCAGTTTTTTGCTGACTTCCGCCAGACGTTTGCCCAGGGCGATTGCCAGCTTGCGGCTGTCTTCTGAAATTGCTTGTGCTCCGTCCTGACCTGCCCAATGTGTCGCGCCATAAGGGCTGCCACCTGTCGATGTTGTCATCAGTTCAGCGTGGCTGTAGGGCAGGCCCAGCATCAGCATGCCATGATGCATAAGAGGCAGCATCATGCTGAGCAAAGTCGATTCCTGGCCGCCATGCATACTGCCTGTGGAAGTAAATACGCAGGCTGGTTTGCCCGTCAGGGTGCCGGATAACCAGTCGGCTGCCGTACCATCCAGAAAATACTTCAGTGCTGCTGCCATGTTACCAAAGCGGGTAGGGGAGCCCATGGCGAGACCGGCGCAGTCTTTGAGGTCGGATAATTCCACATAGGGCGCACCTTCTGCGGGTACATCAGAAGCTGTCGCTTCTGCCACAGTGGAAACGGCAGGCACGGTACGCAGGCGGGCATTGCAACCGGGTACGCTTTCTATGCCCTGGGCAATAAACTCTGCCATTTTTCGGGTATTGCCATGCCGTGAGTAAAATAAAACTAAAATCGTGAGTTCTTGTGTAGTCATGCTTGTATTATAGAAGTCTTTTTTCCTGGTCTCTGGTTAAAATCGAGACATTTATATCTCTAGCTGCAAAAACTATGCGTGGTCTGTCGTGGAAACAAATACTCAATCTCTTCAAATTTGCCCTGCAGCGCCTGCAGGAAGGCCGCTTGCCTCAGGTTGCTGGTAGCCTGACATTTACTACGGTACTGGCCCTGGTACCTATTCTGACCGTGGCTTTTGCCATATTTACGGCTTTCCCGCTATTCAATACCTTCCGCACTTCGCTGGAGGCGTATTTTATTCAAAGTCTGATGCCCAAGGGGATTTCCAATACGATTTTGGGCTATCTGACGCAATTTGCCACCAAGGCTACCCGGGTTTCTGCCATCAGTGGTGTAGCCTTGATGGTGACTGCCATTACTACTATGGCAATGATAGACAAGTCATTCAACCAGATCTGGCAGGTGAAACGCTCTCGTCCGGCCCTGCAGAGGCTGCTGGTGTACTGGGCCATTGTCACTTTGGGGCCTTTGCTGGTGGGTGTTTCCATCTCCAGCACGTCTTATTTGTTTACTGCCACCAGTGGTGTGGTGGGTGCTGTGCCATTCCTGGGTGCGCTATTTTATACCCTGACTTCAATTGCCTTTACAACGGGTGCTTTTACTTTGCTGTATCTGGTAGTGCCAAATCGTTCGGTTGAATGGCGTGACGCTGCCTGGGGTGGTTTGTTTGCTGCGGTGGCATTTGAAATTGCCAAGCGTATATTCGCCAGCTTTGTGATTCAATTTCCGACTTATACCATCGTGTATGGTGCCCTGGCAGCCGTGCCACTGTTCCTGGTCTGGATTTATGTTTCGTGGTTGATTATCCTGATTGGCGCCATCATCGCTGCGGCCTTGCCTGTCGTCAAATTTGAACGCTGGTGGCATGTGCCTACTCCTGGCAGTGCTTTTGAAGATGCCGTCTGTATTTTGCAGATACTGGTTGATGCACGCCTGGCAGACGCTAATGCCGCCGTCAGTGTCAATACCATACGCACTGAAACCAGGCTGGGCATAGATGAAATTGAAGGTTTGCTGGAACGCATGTCAGAAACTGGCTGGGTCGCCAGAGTGAATGTGAATACCACAGCTTCACGCAGCCGCTTCTGGTTGCGAAAAAAAGAAGCTGGTGCTGAGCTGTGGATCATGCTGATCAACCCTGCCAGTTTGCGCTTGTCGGATATTTATCGTTTGTTCGTCTTTGATACAACACGCCAGAGCCAACTATCCAGTCTGGTTGTGCAAAGTATAGAAAATGGTTTACAACAGAACCTGCAGACTTATTTTTATCCGGCGGGGCAAGCTTAAATGAAATTTCGCTTGATCAGGGCTAAAGAACTTGATGCGTCCATCATGGCGCACTGGGCAGACTTGCGCGGTCAAAACGTGGTTTACGATAGTCCTTACTATGCTCCAGCCTTTACGTCCATTATCGCCAGCGCCAGGGAGGACGCCCGTATCCTGCTATGTGAAGATGCTGGCAGCGTAGCGGGTATCTGGCCATTTCATGCATTGAGCAATTCCCGTGCAGTGTCCATAGGCGATTTTCTGGCAGATTATCAGGGGCCGATATGTAAAGCATCCATTGATCTGGACTTTGGAAATGCTCTACGTGCCATGCAATGCCGCTATTTTTCCTATAACCACATGCCTTTGGATTTGGCTAAATTTAGCGAATATGCCTGGGTGCAAAGCCAGTCGCATACTCTTGATCTGACCGGTGGCTTTGAAGCTTATGCACAGCGCCTGACAGAAAAACGCGATGCTACATTATTGAAAAAAGTGGCAACCAACGAGCGCAAACTCAGCAAGAAGTATGGCGATTTGCGTTTTGAATTACAAAGCACCAGCGATGCCGATTTTGCAGCTTTGCTGGCAGGTAAAAGTGATCAGTATCAGCGTACGGTTGGGGCGGAGCATGATATCTTCAAGCGTGACTGGGTAAGGAAAGTCGTCGATGAAATCAGAATAACAGATACGCCTGATTTTGCCGGTATGGTATCTACTCTATATGCTGGGGATACGCTGATTGCAGCACATTTTGGCATGCGTTCAAGCAAGGTCATGCATTACTGGTTTCCCTGGTATCACACCGACTATGCCGAGTATTCACCAGGCCTGGTCTTGCTGGCGCAATGTGCGCGGCATGCTGCGCAAGCAGGCATCAGCTTGATAGACCTGGGCAGGGGAGATCAGGCTTACAAGCTGCGATTTGCTACGGGTGCCCAGCAGCTATGTGAAGGTGCTATCAGTTCTCCCGCCATCTTGAGCCTGGTACAGGCGGGACTTTATCATGGCAAGCAAATGTTGAAGGCATCCAGTCTGGGACAACATTTGCGCAAATTGCGCCAGGCCACAAAATGAGTCTGGCGCGATAAACATCGATCAATAAGCGTTTTTGTCACCAAGTACAACTTTGATGGTGCGCCAGATAATGACGATATCCAGCCAGACAGACCAGTGCTGGATATAGTAAAGATCGTATTCAACACGTTCTTCCATTTTTTCCAGAGTCTCGGTCTCGCCACGCAAACCATTGACTTGCGCCCAGCCAGTAATGCCAGGTTTGATCTTGTGACGGAACATATAGCCGCTGACCAGTTTGCGGTAGAGTTCATTGTGCTCAACAGCATGTGGACGTGGCCCGACCAGGCTCATTTCACCCTTGAGTACATTGAATAACTGGGGCAATTCGTCCAGTGAAGAGCGGCGCAGGAATCGGCCAAATTTGGTGACGCGTGGATCGCCAACAGTGGCCTGTACCACTCGTTCATTTGGATTGCTTTGACGCATGCTGCGGAACTTGTAGACATTGATAGGGCGACCAGCAATCCCATACCTGACCTGTTTGAAAAACACAGCACCGGGAGAGCTCAGTTTGACACCTATTGCCAGTAGCAACAAAATCGGGGAGAGGGCAATCAGGCCAAAGAAAGAACCGAACAAGTCCAGTATGCGCTTAGGCAAAGCAGCCAGGCCTATGAATGGAGTTTCTGTGGATGCCAGGACGGGGCGGCCGGCCAGTTCACGCAATTGTATGCCTGGCATGCCAAAGATCAACGATTCAGGAACGAAATAGGTCGATGCAGTACTATCTTCCAGGATGGCGATGATTTCTGCCAGTTCAGGTGGCTCTTTGGTGTTGAGGCCGATGAAAACGACATCGACATTGACGCGTCCAGTATCTGAATCAACTATCCATTCAGCTGCATCACTCAAGTCACCCAGCCTTTCCAGGTTGCTGGGTGGGCGTGATTCATTCCTGTTGTCAAAGAAACCCACAAAATCTATTGCTGCCAGCGGCGTGTTGCGTAAAGATTCCACCAGGTCGGCACAGGCCGAATTTGACCAGATCAGCACGGCCTTGCGCCTTCTTGTAGGATTGGAGTAGTACAGTACAGCCAGCTTGCGCATGATGAGAGCGGTCAGCATCAGTGTAAAAGGTGTACTGAACAGCCAGATCAGCATGACGGCGCGTGACAGGCGCTCGGTTGATTTGTCGACATAGGCACTCAGCAAAACTACCATGAACACCACAAACCAGCGTGCGGTGATGCTGGGGAAGGCGGCAAAAATATGTTTTTCTTGCATTGTTCCCAATAATTGCTGGCTGGAGAACAGGATGATGCTGGTGAGACAGGCAATCAGCATGCGTACACCAAAAATCTCCGGGTCGGTATGATTGGAGTACAGGACGATGCCAAGCAATGTCAGGTAAGTTGTTATGCCAAATGCGACACCTGTCAGCGCAGCCAATAGCTGTGCTGATTGTGAAGTATTCGAGACGCGTGAGGCATTGACCATGGTTTGGAGACTTTTCGCTTATTTACTCGTAATATCGCTGGTTTGTTGAATTAGTTCTTTTTGCCAAAAAAGAGATTCTTGATTTGTCCTAGCTGCCAGCGATGCAAATGCTGGCGAAATTCCATGTTTTCGTATCTTGGGGCTCGCTTGACGGCCGCACCCAGGTAGCCAGCAATGATGAGCAAGCCACCAATGACAAATGGCTTTTCTCGCATGCGGAAAATGCCAGATGCCAGTGCATACAGGGGGTGATAACCCATGAACCAGATGCCACGACCCCAGCGCAGGCGACCGCGATAGACATTCTTGTCGGACGAACCCATCAGGCGGTGATGCATGAGTATGGCGTCAGGATGCAAAAAGCTTTTGGTCGTCCAGCCTTTCATTCGGGCAGTGTGGACGTCTATGCCATCCCACAAGACTTCTTCCACAAAGCCGCCAATTTCTTCAAATGCCGTCCTGCGGTAGAGTTTGAACTGGCCGGCTACATGTTCATCGATGATGATTTCTTCTATCTTCTGGCCTTCTTCTTCGCGATAAACCTTGCCAGACACTGCTGCCAGTTTTGGTTCAAGAGCAAATTGTTCAAACATGCATTCCAGATACCTGGGCCCAAATGACATATCGCCATCCAGCTTGGCGATGTATTCGTATTCCTGATGTTCAATTTGGGTAATGCCAAATTTAAAGGCTGCGACTACACCGCCACCTACCTTGCGAAAACCACGGTCGGGACGCTTCACCAGCCTGATAAAGGGATATTTGTCTGCATATTCGCGCACAATGTCCGCCGTTCCGTCTTGCGAACCATCATCAACAATGATCCATTCGACTGGTTTGAGGGTTTGCGCAACCATGGAGTCCAGAGTCAGCCTGATCAGGTCTGCTTCATCACGCACTGGCGCAATGATGACCAGAGGCACCACTTTTGTGGATGCGGCTAATGGCTCTGCGGGTGATGGGCTCAGACTGGACATAGTTTATCTTTCTTACTTTTAGTTGAATGTTAACTGAGCTTTGAGTTGCCCACAATTCAATAAAGGTTAATTTTTGTTATTAAAGAGCAATGATATTGTTGCTTGCAAAGCATTGCTGCAGAGTTTTGTTGTCCTGACAAAAATTTGCATCTATTCTTACTATTGCAATATAAAATGAAGTTCTTTCCATGAAATGTCTGAAGTCAGATGACAATTTGGTCCAAATTCTCTGCCCACTCTACAATAACCGCCTGCAAGCTGCTTAGTGCAGTGCTGGTGTATACTTTGGCCGGGCAATTACATGCACAAGAAGTCACGACTATCCCTGTCAATGGCATGAAGCTTGAAGGCCAGCTTTTACAATTGCCTCATGCATCAACAGTACAACAAACAGAAAAAACATTAATTCCAGCTAAAACAACTGGTGATGAGCCTGCAAATGACGCTGCGTCCGATGTGATCGGTGAGGGTGATCAATTACTGGTTACTGTTTTTGGCCAACCTGACCTGACAGCTGACGTCACCATCGGTGAGAGTGGCGTTATCACTTTACCCCTGGTAGGTACGGTAGAAGTCAAGGGCAAAACCGCACTGGAAATTGCCTCCATCTTCGCAAAAAAACTGGAACAGGGGCAGTACATCAAAAATCCCCGGGTTTCCATCAAGGTCATACAACAGCTTAGCAGGACTTTCTCTGTGCTGGGAGAGGTATTGCGACCAGGTCGTTATCCATTGCAGGGACAAATCAGTATTCTGGAAGCCTTGAGCCTGGCTGGCGGCGTTTCGCAAAAGGCAGAGAAAAGCCTGCGTATCTTGCGTCGTGAACCTGGCAAGCCGACTTCTGAGTTGCAAGAATATGCCTCGATCAAACTGGAGCTGGATGCCAGCACGTTGCCGCCAGAACTGGCGCAGAAAATACAGCCCAATGATGTCTTGTTTGTACCACAGCAAAAGAATTTTTATGTCTATGGTGAAGTGCGCCGCCCGGGTATTTATCCAATGGAAGAAGATTTGAATGTCATGCGGGTCTTATCCATAGGTGGTGGGGTGACAGAAAGAGGATCAATAAGGCGTATCATTATTCACCGTAAAACTGAGAGCGGTGAATTGCGCGAAATTTCAGCTGGCATTGCCGACAAGGTGCAGCCAGGTGATGTGGTGTTTATCAACGAAAGAATATTCTGACGCGTATGATAAAAACCTCCCCCAGTGAATTGGTCTTATCCTTCGCACAAATTGGCGCCATGCTGCGCGCCCGCCAGGTGCTGATTGCCGTAGTCATGATCGTGGCAGTCACCGGAGCTGCCGTCGCCAGCTTGATTTTGCCAAAGACCTATGTCGCAGTTGCTGATATTTTTATTGACTATCGTGTCAATGACCCCATTGGCGGCAGGCAGTTTCACCCCATGCAGGATGAAAGCTATCTGCAGACCCAGTTTGACGTCATCAAAAGCGTGCAGGTGGCTGAGCGTGTGATACAGGCATTGGGCTTGCAAGCTACGCCTGAGGCCAAGCGCTTTGTCCAAAAATATGGCGAACAGCGTGGTTTGCGTGCCCTGGCAGAGACTATCGTCAGGAATACCGATGTGGCGCCGCATAAAAATAGCCGCGTCATAGAAATCCAGTATTCATCTGGTGACCCCAAGCATGCCAAGGATGTGGCAAACGCCGTCGTCAAGGCTTATATAGACTTGTCACTGGAAATGATGAATGCGCCTGCCCGTGCGCGCCGTGATCAATATAATGCGCAACTTGAATCCATGAGCAGGCAGATAGATGAGTTGCAGAAAAAACTGACTGCTTATCAGCAACAGCACCAGATCGTTGATGTTGATGAAAGAGCAGATATCGAATCCAAGCAAATGAATGCCTTGAGTGTGCGCCTGATCGATGTGCAACTGCAAAAAGTGGAAGCGCAAGCCAAGCGTCAGTCGCTGGAGAAACTGGTGAGGGAAGGCAGCCCTGAATCGGACATACCTGAGATTGCTGGCATAGGGCATATATCCGGCTTGAAAGCCGCCTTGATTTCGCTGGATACCCAATTGGCCAATGCCAAAATCACTTTGGGTGTACGGCACCCCAAATATATGGCGATCAATGATGAACGTCAGGCCCTGCTGGACAAATTAAAAAGAGAGTCTGCTACTGCATTCGACATGCTGGGTGCCGCAGAGGGGCGCTTGACTCAGCAGGAAAAAGTCATAGAAACAGAAATCGCCAGTTACCAGAAAAAGACTTTTGAAAACAAGATACACAGGGACGTGATCAGCTCTTATCAACGTCAGCTTGATAGCGTGCAAAAAATCTACAATGCCGCGATTCAAAAATTTGATGAATTGCTGATGACCAGTAATGTCGCGATCTCGAATGCCTCGGTCATGCAATGGGCCGAACTGCCCGAGAAACATGCGAAGCCTTTGTTGCGCAATAACCTGGTATTTGGTTTGCTGGCTGGCGTCGTATTCGGTTTTGGTCTGGCTTTCTTGTTGGAGCTGATCAACCGCCGCGTACGCTGCCTGGAAGATCTGGAACGTGAATTTGATGAACCTGTGATGGCTAAAATTGGATTTGATGAGAAATTGACAGGCAATGGACAGGGTGGCTTACATGCAAGTACCTGAGCCGCGCAATCCGTCCACCTCAAAGATTGGGCGACTCGGTGAGTTGTTCCTGCAAAAAGGTTTGCTCACGCCTGAGCAAATTGATCAAATCGCCCAGCTGCAAAAAGAAAAAAAACTCAGGTTTGGTGATGCTGCCCTGGCGCTTGGTTACCTGAGTCAGACTCAGCTTGACCAGGCTTTGGGAGAGCAATTCGGTTATTCCACCAAGGACCTGATCAATGGCAGTGCCGATAAATCCCTGAAATTTTTCTATTTTCCCTTCAGTAAAGAGGCGGAAGAAATTCGCCGCCTGCGCAGTGAATTGCTCTTGAAATTCAGCGGGCAAGATAAAATCAAGATCACGCTGGTCAGCCCCGCACGCCGTGATGGCAAATCCTACATGGCAGCCAGCCTGGCCATCGCCTTGTCGCAAGTTGGCAAGCGAACCTTGCTGATTGATGCTGATCTGCGCAGCGGCAGTTTGCATGAATATTTTTCGCTGGGTAAGCCAGATGGCTTGTCATCCGTGCTGGCTGGTCGTATCACGGCAAGCGATGCCCTGATACAGCTCATGCCTAACTTGCATTTCCTGCCAGCAGGGCCGCAGCCGCCAAATCCGCTGGAGATTTTACGTGCGCCACGCATGCGCGAGTTGCTGGAATCCTGTTCTGAGCAGTTTGATGCTTTTGTCGTCGATACACATACAGCGACGCTGGCCTCTGATGCACAAATGGTGGCTCATCAGACTGGCAGTGTCTTGCTGGTCGCTAGAAAAGACCATACCTATGTAGATGAGCTGCGCCAGGCCAAGGCCGACATGCAGGCTGCTGGTGTCGAGGTATTGGGTACAATTTTCAATCAATATGAGTCTGCCGGTGCAGCCCGTTTTGCGCCATTTACTTGGGCGATTCGTTTGCTGTCCAGATTGTTCCGGCGAAAAAGCTGAGTTCTCATGGCTGAGTTGAGCATTTGCATTTGTACTTACAAAAGACCAGAATTATTGCGACGCCTGTTGCAAGCCATCCTGACGCAAAGTTTGCATGGTGTGCCAAATGGGCCAGAGATTGAAGTTGTTGTGGTCGACAATGACAGCCTGCAATCGGCTTCGACAGTGCTGGCAGAAATGGCAGTCAGTTTCGATGGAAGACTCAAGGCATTAAATCTGGCAAATTCAAATATTTCCCTGGCCAGGAATGCAGCTATTGCTGCGGCCAGCGGACAATGGATAGTCATGATCGATGACGACGAAGTTCCAATACCAGATTGGCTGGAGCAACTGCTGAAAGTACAAAAGTCTGAACAGGCCGATGTGGTGTTTGCACCTGTATTACCGGAATATTCTGCAACCACACCAGCCTGGATACGCGAAGGCGGTTATTTTGACCGGCGTCGCATGCCTACCGGCACGAAAATAGATCACAAGGATGCCCGCAGTGGCAATGTGTTGATACGCCGCTCTGTTTTACTATCCATTTCCGCGACTCAGACAGGTGGTGAAGGCCCGTTTGACCCGGCTTTTGGTACGACCGGCGGTGAAGATACCATGCTGTTTCGCCGCCTTGATAAGCTGGGCGCCGTCATGGTCTGGTGTGATGAAGCGCCAGCAAATGAATTCATCCCGGCAGACAGGGCAACAGCAAAATGGCTGCTACAAAGGTCTTACCGCACCGGGCAGTTATTCATCCGTACTGAACTGGCGATGCAGGAGGGCGGTAAGAAAATCGCTGCCGCCTTGATGCTTGGTGCGCGTGCTTGCCTGCAGTTTTTCCTGGCCCTTCTATTTGCATTGTTGCTTTTGCCGCTTAAATACTTGCGCAGTTTTAGCTGGCTCAGGGTCGCTGCATCACAATTGGGCAAACTCAGTTATTTCTGGGGTAGCGCCAGTCATGCCTATGGCAAGCAGCCAGCAAAGAAATAATCCATGACAACCCATCAATCACAACGCTTGCAGGCTCTGGATGGCTTGCGCGCTGTCTCCATCGCTTTTGTTTTCATGTCGCACATAGGATTTGGTCATTTGTTTCCTGGTGGCCTGGGTGTGACCATTTTCTTTTTTATCAGCGGTTTCATTATTAGTAAATTGATGCTGGCCGAGTGGGATGCCACTGGCAGCGTGAGCATACGTAATTTCTATGTGCGCAGGATATTCAGACTGACCCCCGCTTTGCTGGTATTTGTATTTATCTCGCTGGTGTTGATGTCAGTGGCGGGGGATGGCTGGAAGTGGGAAGAAGTTGCCTCGGTCTTTTTTTATTTTGCGAATTACTATGGCATTTACTCCAGCTTCAGTGGCGATCTGATCAAGCAGCCTCTGGCAATTACCTGGTCACTGGCGGTGGAAGAGCATTTTTATTTTATCTTCCCTTTTCTTTTCATGGGTTTTGTCAGCCTGCCTAAAAAGTTTTTGGGTTTGATAACGACAATTCTGCTGGCGATGTTAGCCTGGCGCGTGTACCTCGTGCTGGCTATGGGGCTGGATAATTTACCGCATTACAGGATTTACACCGCAACCGATACCCGTGCTGATTCCATTCTGTATGGGGTCGCCTTGTCACTGGTATTTGCTCGCTATCCTGAGCTTGCCCGGCAATTGTCACGCTGGCGTGTCTTCTTCCTGGGGGCATTCCTGTTGTTGCTGACGCTGGCAATACGCAATGAAGAATTCAGAGAGTCATTGCGTTATTCCTTGCAGGGTATCGCTCTGTTTTGCATGTTCCCGACCCTGGTCTATAGCAAAAACAGGATGAGCAGTCTTCTGCAATTGCCGCTTGTTGTCTATGTGGGGCGCATCAGTTATTCCCTGTATCTGTATCACTGGCTGGTAACGCACAGCGTTGCACATTTTCTACCTGAGCTGGCAACCTTGCCCAGAATTGTGCTGATCACGCTATTGTCTTTGCTGTCAGCCCATCTCTCATATCGTTATATTGAGCAGACTTTCCAGAACCTGGGGCGCAAGCTAATGCTGTGAAGTCTGCTGTGCCATTTTCAGACGGCGGGAAGATGAACTGACCGCAATCAGGCTGAAGATAAAGAAAACATTCTGGAAAACGAAGCCGCGAAACAGGCTGCTCTCTGTGAAATTGGTAATCACGACAACAGCCAGCATGGCTGACCAGAATGCTGCCTGCTGCCTGTCCAGGTGGGACAAGGTAATCAACATTTTTGCCTGCATCAACAAAGTGAGTACGACCAGTATCAGCCCGACCAGGCCTTGTTCATTCAAAATATCCAGATACCCGTTGTGAGACTGCAAAGGTATCCAGTGCAGGGCATCAATGACAAATTGTGAGAGGCTGTCAGGTCCCAGCCAGAATGCGCCGTATCCCAGGCCGAATAAATAGTGTTTGTTGATTTCCATCTCTACCAGTTGCCAGACATCGGTACGACCAGTCAGGTCTGTGCCTTTGCCAAACAAGCCAGCGATAGGGGAGGCTGCTTCTTGCCAGGTAGGCAAGCGCGACTCTTGCATGAAGAAGATATAGATGGCGACAGTGAGCAGGCAAATGATGACGAGGCTGGCGCGCGTCAATGAATAAGAGGATGAAATATGCCGCTTGCGTAGCAGATGAAAAACGCCAGAGGTCAGCAAGGTGATGATCATACTGGTTGAGCTCTTGCTCATGACCAGCATAAAGAAGGAAAACAATATCCCCAGTACCAGGCTTCTTATACCCACCGTTTCTATGCAAGCCTTGATTTGCCATAATAAGATACTGAGAGCAGCTACCTGGCCCAGCTCAT
Source organism: Undibacterium pigrum (assembly GCF_003201815.1). Classification (GTDB taxonomy): domain Bacteria; phylum Pseudomonadota; class Gammaproteobacteria; order Burkholderiales; family Burkholderiaceae_D; genus Undibacterium; species Undibacterium pigrum. The sequence continues at coordinate 1,159,642 of NZ_QJKB01000001.1, read as the reverse complement.
TTTTTTGCGATAGCGCCCCGCGCCAGGCGCCGCCCAGGTCGTAATCTATACCTATGCTGGGGACAGCGACTGCCATGAAAAAGGACAGTATCAGCATGCCCGTCAGGGTATACAAGACATAATTCACCATCATTTTCAGCGGTTGCTCAGCCAGTTGTATGCTGAAACCTATCATGACCAGGCCATAGAGTTGTATGGCGCGTTTGAAGGTAGTTGCTGGCAAGGGTGACCAGATGCTGGATGCCAGGCACCAGATCAGCACGAAAGCAAGAAAGGGGTTCATCGCCCGCAGATCCTGCAAGGCTTCAGGTATGTGGCGGTACAGGATAAATGAGGCTAAAAGGAACAGGCCGCCCCATTGCAATTTCGTGGTCAATGAGCCTTCCATGGTCAGTGCAGACGAGCCTGTGTAATCCCAGGAAATGCCGTAAGGTAACAGGGAAAAAACAACGAACAGAATGATCATCAGTTTGACGATTCTGGTTTCCAGCAAGTTCAGGCTGGTATTGCCGGGCAGTACGGGCAAATTTTGCATTTCTCAATACTAATGTCATGTGTTTGTGCGATATTCTAATGGCTACCTTGTCTGTTGCGACCCAAACTATGAAGTATTTTCAATTGCCAGCCCTTTTTGCCATCAGATTGGTGCTGTTGAGCCTTGCCTGTTTGCATATGTCTTTCGCCCTTGCAGGTGATATTGCCTGGTATCGCTTTGAAGTCAATGAAGATGCCTTGTCGCCAGTCGTGAGTTTTGCTGGCCTGAATCACACTTTGGATGGCAGTGACAGGATATTCGTCAAGGAAGGCCATTTTTTCAGAGTGGGGGCAGATGGCAGGCCGGGCACCAAAGACGATGCGCGGGTGCGCTTCTTTGGCATCAGTTTTTCCAGTGCAGCCAATTTTCCAGAAGAAAAAGATGCACAAAAAATTGCCCGTCGCTTGCGTAAACTGGGTTTCAATGCCGTGCGCCTGCATCATCTCGACAGCATACTGAGCGACAGCCTGGACCAGCCTCGTGGTATTTTGACGACAGCAGCCTATCCCAGCTTCAATGAAACCTCCTTGAGGCGCTTGCGCGTCTTTATTGATGCGCTCAAGGCTGAGGGCTTATACATCAACCTGAACCTGCATGTGGGCTATCAGTTCCGTCCTGCCGTTGATCAGATCACACCCTTGATGGCGGGCGAGAAGATGCCTTTTGCCAGTCACCCCCTGCATTTGTTCGAACCGCGCATGATCAGTCTGCAGGCAGAATATGTGCAGCAATTGATGCGCAGGCTGGCTCTCAAGGATGAGCCTGCCCTGGCCATGGTGGAAATCAATAATGAATCGTCACTGCTTGGTGCATGGCAACGCAAGCAATTGGATGGTTTGACAGGTGAATATGAAAGGTCCTTGCAACAGCTATGGCAAAAATGGGTGTTGCGTCAGCATGGCAGTGCTGATAATGCCTGTAAGCTCTGGGATAGTTGTTCATATACACGCAAGGGTGTCATCAATGTCAAGTCATCAGAAAGCGGCATACTTGAATACGGTGAAGGCTGGGTCGCTGGCATGCAGCGCTTTTCGCGCCGTGCTATCAATAAGCTGGGCTGGGATACGCCAGAGTCACTGCAGCCGCAATACCTGCCGCATCAAAAGGGTAATGGGCGCAGGGTGCTGGATTATGTACGTTTTTTGTCTGAACTGGACCAGCAGTATCTGAATCTTTTGCGTAAAACAGTCAGGCAGGAGGCGGGGGATTTGCTGCCAGTGACAGGCACGCAGATGTATTTCGGTGGTGTTGCACTTGCTGATGCGCAGCAGCAGATGGATTATGTTGATGAACATTTTTATGTTGATCATTATGATTTTCCCCGTAAGGAATGGGACAGGAATGACTGGCGTATCCGCGATAGTTCAGTCTTGCGCGAGGGCTGGCAGTCGTTGTTGCAACGCGCTTTTGTGCGAGATGCGCGCAAGCCCTTTGTGGTCAGTGAGTTCAATCAGGCATTTCCGAACCGCCAGTCGGCAGAGATACTGCCTGTCATGAGCGCAGTCGCCAGTGCCCAGGATTGGGATGGTCTGTTCTTATTCCAGTATATAGATGGCGACCGCTGGCTTTCTGTGCCTGATAGTTTTGGCTTGAGTGGGCATAGCGGCCAATTGGTGGTCAATGGCATGGCAGCAAGCATGTTCAGGCAATTCCAGGTGCAGCCTTTGCCAACACAGATGAATATTACGCTTGCACCGGAAGAGCGTACCATGCTGGGCGCATTGCGTGATGGTGTCAGCGGCGGTGGCCTGCCTGCCTATTTGCAGACGCAATATGCAATTGACTACAAACATGCTTTCCATACACGCGTAGCCATGTTGTATGGCTCGCAGCCGAGGCCACTGGGGGCAGCAGGGCATACAGCCAAACTCTGGAATGAGCAGGAAATGCTCTGGTCCGCCCCTGGCGGGCAACTGCGTTACAGCGAGTCTGGCCCCTGGCTGGCGGCAGAAACCAGCTATACGCGTATTTTTGCCGGGCGCAAGGCACCAGTTCAGGCCGTATTGGATATAGATAAATTCTTGCCGGCATTCGCAGAAAAAGGCCGGCAATACGGCGTCATTATGTTGACCAGTCGTGACACCTTGCCCCTCAAAGATAGTCGTCACATGTTGCTGGTGCTCAGTGGCGCAACTGCAAGTACACAGCCAGGGGTGCAACCCGAAAGACCCAAGCAGTTGATTAATTACGAAGGGCAGGCTGCCTGGTGGACGCTGGAGCCAGATCTGGCAACTGCGACAAAACCTTCAGGCTCACTGGATGGCACTGCGCCAGCCTGGCTGGAACGTTTGCCCGTCACATTATTCCATGCCAGTAAAAGTAAAAAAATGACGGTCTATCCTCTGGACGGCAATGGTGTGCGCATGAAGGCTTTGCCGGATGGTGCAGTCAAGAAAAAAGCAGAAGGCTTTGAGCTGGCTTTTGACTTTCCGTCGCCATGGTATGAGCTTGTGCTGGAGTAGTTCCTTCGGACTAATATTTTTGAGTGCTTAGCTTGAAGAAACTGGAGTGATGTTGCTGCAACAAGGATTCTGCATAAGAAATTTGCAGTTTCCCGAGAGAATTTGAAACTTAATTTTCTTTGTGCAAAAAACTGAATTGCCAAATTTTATGATGTGAAATCAATTTTTCACATTGTGAAAAATACTGACTCGCTGCACAAATTATTTTTCTCATTCTAAGAAATATAATTTCACATCGCAAAAAATGAATTTTAAGTATTTGATTTTAAACGATTAAATATTTGTCATATGTCTTATATAAGACCTTGTTGCTCCGCAAAAAATACTCTATTATTTCTCTCAACGGATGCACCTTTTCATTTGATTTGCCCACAGGAGAGAAATATGACAACTCGCGCACAACAAGTAGCAGAATTGCAAAAAGACTGGGATACCAATCCACGCTGGAACGGTATCAAGCGTAATTACACGGCAGAAGACGTGGTTCGCCTGCGCGGCTCCATGAAGGTTGAGCACACTATCGCCAAAAACGGCGCGATCAAATTGTGGGATCTGGTGAATAACGAGCCTTTCATCAATGCTCTGGGCGCGCTGACTGGCAATCAGGCCATGCAGCAGGTTAAAGCTGGCTTGAAAGCCATCTACCTGTCTGGCTGGCAAGTTGCAGGTGACGCCAACGTTGCCGGCGAAATGTATCCTGATCAATCCCTGTACCCAGCCAATTCTGTACCACTGGTTGTTAAGCGCATCAATAACACACTGACACGCGCTGACCAGATCCAATGGTCTGAAGGCAAAGACGACATCGATTTCTTCGCCCCTATCGTGGCGGATGCTGAAGCCGGTTTCGGTGGCGTATTGAATGCTTTTGAACTGATGAAAGCCATGATCGAAGCAGGCGCATCTGGCGTTCACTTTGAAGATCAACTGGCTTCTGTTAAAAAATGTGGCCATATGGGCGGCAAGGTTTTGGTTCCTACCCGTGAAGCGATTGAAAAACTGAATGCAGCACGTCTGGCTGCTGACATCATGGGTACATCTACCGTGATTTTGGCCCGTACCGATGCTGAAGCGGCTGATTTGCTGACTTCTGACGTTGACCCTAACGATCAGCCTTTCTGCACAGGTGAGCGCACGGTTGAAGGCTTCTACAAAACCAAACCAGGTCTGGAACAAGCGATTTCCCGTGGCCTGGCTTATGCAGAATATGCTGATTTGATCTGGTGCGAAACTGGCAAACCAGATCTGGAATTTGCTAAAGCATTTGCTGACGCTATCCACGCCAAGTTCCCAGGTAAATTGCTGTCTTATAACTGCTCACCCTCTTTCAACTGGAAGAAAAACCTGGACGATGCAACGATCGCCAAATTCCAGAAAGAACTCGGCGCAATGGGCTACAAATTCCAGTTCATCACACTGGCAGGCTTCCATGCATTGAACTACGGCATGTTCAACCTGGCGCATGGTTATGCACGTCGCCAGATGTCTGCTTTCGTTGAATTGCAAGAAGCTGAATTCGCAGCAGCAGAAAAAGGCTTTACAGCCGTCAAACATCAACGTGAAGTTGGTACTGGTTACTTTGATGCTGTGACGCAAACTATCCAGCAAGGTAAGTCTTCCACGACAGCTTTGCATGGATCTACGGAAGATGAGCAATTCTTCGATGCAAAAAAAGTGGCATAAGTATTTAAAGTAATCTCCCAAGAAAAAACCGCACAGATTGTTATCTGTGCGGTTTTTTTATCGTTTTACCCAAACTTAGAGTACAGTTTGCTGGAATTTTTTTGGAATTCAGCGCATTTGCTTTTGTATTTTTCTCTCACGCAGCAAGAGTCCGACAAAGCGCCAAGCCTGCGTTGTGTATCTTTGCCATAGGCGGCGCGGTTCGCTGGCCAGACGCCAGAACCATTCCATGCCTATCTTTTGCATCCATAGGGGCGCACGTTTTTTCTGTCCCAATGCAAATTCCATAGCTGCACCTACGCACAATATCAACGGCACATTATCAGTAGTGAATTGCGCACGATAGCGAAACGCCAGTCTTTCCTGCTTGGGCATACCCAGGCAAATGAAAAGGATATTTGGTTTTACAGCTTGTATGCGCTGTATTGCCTGATCACTTTCAGCGCCGTCGGCAGTGAATTGCATGGACGGGCAAAAAATATCAACCTTGAGGCCAGGGTAAGTCCTGGCAAAAGATTCCAGCAACAGGCTTTCTTGCCCCGGCATGCCGCCTAAAACAAAAATCGACAAATCCTTTTCTATACAGCCTCGGCATAGAGACACAAACAAATCCGCACCAGTCACGCGCTCCGGCAAGGGCAGGGCGCACATTTTGCTGGCCCAGATAATCGGCATGCCATCGGCAAAAATATAATCTGAAGTTGCATAAAGGGTTTTGAACTCAGGCTCATATTCGAGCTTGGTCATATGATCCACATTTGGCGTCACCACCACGCGGCTGGCATGATCACGGCTGCTGGCAACTTCCAGCAAATGCTGATTGGCATCTGCAAAGCGCATATTGCAGATATCCAATCCGAACAGGCGGGTAATGAGCAGATGTGTCGCTGTTGAATTCATGATTTGTATGGCTGAAGTGGTAAATTAATTATCGCATAAGAGATGTACGGAAATGTTCAGGGTATGAGGAGTAAATGGATTAAGCAGGTAAAATAAAGCAAACTAAAAATCGGTGGCATCCATGCAACACAATATGCAACACAAAACAAGAATCAAAATTTGCGGCTTAACCCGACCAGAAGATGTGCGATTCGTTGTCGCGGCTGGGGCTGATGCCTTGGGTTTTGTTTTTTATCCACCCAGTCCGCGCTATGTCGCACCTGATACCGCCGGAGCTTTGCTAAGCGGAATGCCTCCTTTCGTCATGTCGGTGGGCCTGTTCGTCAATATCGATGAAGCAGGCTTGCAAGATGTCATTAGCAAGGCTCCCGTGCAACTGCTGCAATTCCACGGCGATGAAACGCCTGAGCAATGTGCCAGCCTGGCGGCCAGTGTCAATCGTCCTTTTATTCGTGCTTATCGCGTCAAAGCTGACACAAGGCCTGAGGATTTGCTAGAATGTGAGCAGTCTTATCGTAAGGCTAGTCCTTTATTCAGTGGTTTATTGCTAGATACCCATGTTGATGGGTATGGCGGTAGTGGAAAGGTTTTTGATTGGTCTCTCATTCCAAAAGAGCTCGCGCCTCGGGTCGTTTTAAGTGGTGGCTTGAGCGTACAGAACGCGACTGGCGCAGTTAGTCAGGTTCGCCCGTTTGCGGTTGATATCAGCAGTGGTGTCGAGGCGGCAAAGGGTATCAAGGATGAGGCCAGCGTGCGCGCGTTTATTGCTGCGGTGCGTCTGGCAGACAATCAGGAATAGTGATGTCGCTTGGGTAGCTGCCCATTGCATCGCTTTCAAGCCAGTTTGAAGGAAAGAAAATGAAAGAACTCCAGCCTTTGGATGCTCAGTTCGAGCGCCAGTCTATCGCCGGTCAGGCAATTTACCAGTCAGCTCAATATCATTTACCCGATTCACGTGGTCATTTTGGTCAGTTCGGCGGCACTTTCGTGTCCGAGACGCTGACTCATGCGCTGACGGAGCTTAAAGAAGCCTACGCCAAATTCCAGCATGATGCTGAGTTTCTGGAAGAGTTTCGCAATGAATTGAAGTATTTTGTCGGTCGTCCATCTCCTGTGTATCACGCCAAACGCTGGTCTGATCTGATGGGTGGGGCGCAAATCTATTTCAAGCGTGAAGACTTGAATCATACTGGTGCGCACAAGATTAACAATGTGATCGGCCAGGCTCTGTTGGCCAAGCGCATGGGCAAGCCGCGTGTGATTGCCGAGACTGGCGCAGGCCAGCACGGCGTGGCCACTGCCACCATCTGCGCCCGTTTTGGTCTGGAATGCGTGGTGTATATGGGGTCGGAAGACGTCAAGCGCCAGGCGCAAAATGTATATCGCATGAAATTACTGGGTGCGACTGTAGTGCCGGTAGAGTCCGGTTCCAAGACCCTGAAAGATGCGCTGAACGAAGCCATGCGTGACTGGGTCGCGAACGTCGATAATACTTTTTACATCATAGGCACTGTGGCTGGCCCGCATCCTTATCCCATGATGGTCAGGGATTTTCAGTCGGTGATAGGGGAAGAATGCCTGTGGCAGATGCCTGAGCAAACCGGCCGCCAGCCAGACCATGTGGTGGCTTGCGTAGGTGGTGGCTCAAATGCCATGGGTATTTTTTATCCTTACATTGATCATCAGCAAGTCAGGCTCATCGGTGTGGAAGCTGCAGGCGAGGGGCTGGACAGTGGAAAGCATTCCGCTTCTTTGACTGCCGGCTCACCAGGCGTACTGCATGGTAACCGTACTTACTTGCTGCAGGATGAAAATGGCCAGGTCATCGAAACGCACTCTGTGTCGGCGGGTCTTGATTACCCAGGCGTAGGTCCTGAACACGCATGGTTGAAAGAAAGTGGTCGTGCGCAATACGTGACCATTACTGATGATGAGGCACTCAAGGCTTTTCATGACTGTTGCCGTATAGAGGGCATTATCCCTGCGCTGGAATCCAGCCACGCTCTTGCCTATGCGGCTAAGCTGGCAGCGACTTTGCCTAAGGATAAGATCGTCCTGGCAAATCTGTCTGGCCGTGGTGACAAGGACATGCATACCGTGGCCGAACGTGCCGGGTTGAAGTTCTGATTCGCCTTTGAGCATACATGCGGGCGCATACATATAGGAGTGCGACCTGCATGTCTTCCCTATTAAGAATTGAGACTGATGCCATCGCAGGAATGAAGTCCTGGACAGCGTATAGCGCATCAAATAAGGACCAACAAGATGTCAAGAATTCAAAATACCATGGCTGCTTTGGCGGCAAGCAATAAAAAAGGTTTGATCCCTTTCATCACCGCAGGTGACCCTGCACCTGAATTAACTGTGCCTTTAATGCATGCTCTGGTCGAGGGCGGCGCCGATATTATTGAGCTGGGCGTGCCGTTTTCTGACCCTATGGCAGATGGTCCCGTCATTCAGCGCGCTTCTGAAAGAGCGCTGCAATTTGGAGTTGGCTTGCGGGATGTATTACAATTCGTCCGCGAATTCCGGCAAAGTAATCAAAAGACACCGGTTGTGCTCATGGGTTATGCCAATCCCATAGAGCGCATGGGACAGGATGCATTCATCGCCAAGGCTGCTGAAGTTGGTGTGGATGGTGTGCTGGTAGTAGATTACCCGCCGGAAGAATGTGAAGAATTTGCAAGTAAAATGCAGCAACAGGGGATGGATACTATTTTCCTGCTGGCACCTACATCAACTGATGAGCGTATAGCGCAAGTTGGTAAAATTGCCAGTGGTTATGTGTATTATGTGTCACTGAAAGGTGTCACCGGTTCTGGTGCGCTGGATCTGGATGCGGTTGCCGCCATGATTCCGCGTATCAAAAAGCATGTCAGCGTGCCGGTGGGCGTGGGCTTTGGCATACGTGACGGAGCGACGGCGAGAGCCATTTCCACAGTGTCGGATGCCGTGGTAATAGGCTCGCGTATCATCCAGGAACTGGAAAATACCCCGCGTGGAGACATAGTTGCCGCAGTTGCTGCAGTGAAAAGCTTTATTTCTGGTGTCAGACAGGCTTTGGACGAGTAAAATACGCGCCTGACTGGTTCTTTTACCAGAATGAACCTGATGCTGGGTTGTTAAAAAGACAGCCTGGCGGCCATAAGGAGAAAACATGAGTTGGTTAGAAAAACTGTTACCACCGCGCATACAACGCTCGGAATCTGCAAATCGTAAGTCGATTCCTGAAGGTTTGTGGGTCAAGTGTCCCTCTTGCGAAGCGGTGCTCTACCGTTCTGATCTGGAAGCCAATATCCATGTTTGCCCCAAATGCAGCCATCATTTGCGCATAGGTGCACGTGAGCGCCTGGATGCCTTGCTCGATGCAGGCGGCCGTTATGAAATCGGCCAGGAAGTCTTGCCTATCGATACGCTGAAATTCAAAGACAGCAAAAAATACCCTGACCGTTTGAAAGATGCGCTGGAAACTACAGGTGAGACTGATGCCATGGTCGTCATGGGTGGTTCCATCATGGCCGTGCCTGTGGTGGCAGCTTGCTTTGAATTTGAATTCATGGGCGGCTCCATGGGTTCTGTTGTTGGTGAGCGCTTCGTGCGTGGCGCGCAAGCCGCGCTGGAACAAAAAGTACCTTTCATCTGCTTTACCGCTACTGGTGGTGCACGTATGCAAGAGGGCTTGTTGTCCCTGATGCAGATGGCAAAAACCACTTCCATGCTGACCAAGCTGTCTGAAAAGAAACTGCCTTTCATCTCTGTGCTGACTGACCCTACCATGGGTGGTGTTTCCGCTTCTTTCGCCTTTTTGGGTGACGTGGTGATTGCCGAGCCCAAGGCTTTGATCGGCTTTGCTGGCCCGCGCGTGATTGAAAATACTGTGCGTGAAAAATTGCCGGAAGGCTTCCAGCGTTCTGAATTCCTGCTGCAAAAGGGCGCAATTGACATGATCGTTGACCGTCGCAAAATGCGTGAAGAAATCGCGCGTTTGCTGGCGCTGTTGCAAAACCAGCCCGCTGAAGCAGTATCCTCCTGATTTATAGTGAATATCCAATAAGCCCGAAGCATTTTGTTCGGGCTTTTTTTATCTTATGACAAATTTACCTGCCACCCTGGCTGACTGGCTGGCCGTACTCGAAACCCGCCATTCCAAAGAAATTGATATGGGCCTGGACCGCGTTGCTGCGGTCAAGAACAAACTGGCCATCCACTATGATTGTCCTGTCATCATGGTCGCGGGCACCAATGGCAAAGGTTCTACCTGCGCCATGCTGGAAGCGGTGCTGATGCAGGCTGGTTACCGTGTTGGCCTGTACAGCAAGCCGCATTTCCTTGACTTCAATGAACGTGCCCGCATCAATGGCGAGATGGTCAAGGATGATGTTTTCATTTCCACTTTCAATGCCGTTGAAGAGGCACGTGGTGATATCTCGCTGACTTACTTTGAATTTACTACCCTGGCAATTTGCAAATTGCTGGCTGATGCCAGGCTCGATGTGGTCATCCTTGAAGTTGGCCTCGGTGGTCGCCTGGATGCGGTGAATGTCATTGATGCCGATGTCTCCATCGTCACCAGTATCGATATCGATCATATTGATTACCTTGGCGATACCCGAGAAAAGATAGGATTTGAAAAAGCTGGCATCTTTCGTCCGGGTAAGGCTGCGATTTGTGGCGATCCTTTGCCGCCTCAGTCCCTGATCGATCATGCCAATGCCATAGGTGCTGATCTATGGCTGTTTGGACGAGATTTCAACTATAACGGTGACAAGCAACAGTGGAATTTTGCAGGCCGCAGCCAGCGCCGTAATTCCCTCGGCTACCCCAGTCTGCGTGGCGCCAATCAGCTCTTGAATGCGTCTGCTGTACTGGCTGCGCTGGAGGCCCTGAAGCTGGAATTGCCAGTTGGCGCGCAAGAAGTGCGTACTGGTCTGGTCATGGTAGATTTGCCGGGGCGTTTCCAGGTTATGCCTGGTCGCCCGACCGTGGTGCTGGATGTGGCGCATAATCCGCACGCAGCGGCTACGCTGGCGCAAAATCTCGACAATATGGGCTTTCATGCCTATACCTATGCAGTATTTGGTTCCATGCTGGATAAAGATATCGATGGCGTGATTGCTCAACTGAAAGATAAAGTTGATCACTGGTACATCACGGCCTTGCCTTTGCCGCGGGCAGCCCCAATTGAGGTGTTGAAAGACAAATTGATTGCAGCCGGAGTGCTGGCAGATACCGAAAAAACTGTCACTGGTTTTGATACACCAGAGCAGGCTTATGCGGCAGCCATCAGCAAAGCGGGCGAAAATGATAGAATAGTGGTCTTTGGATCTTTCCTGACGGTTGCAGGTGTGATGCCCGCCCGCCGTTCGGCACTCCATTGATGTTTTTTGCCAGAGGGTTTGTTGATGACAAGCCCCTTGGCTAACTAACCAGAAATTTGCACATGGGTTTGCTCTCGCGTTTTACACAGAAGCAAGAAACTTCCGATACTCAGGACAGTGGCGAATTCCGTTCCCGCGCCGAAGAAGAGAGTATTGAAACTCGTTCCAGGACAAAAAAGGCCGAGCCCAGAAGGCGCTCCAAGGTCAATGATCCCATACTGCCAGAAAAAAAACGCGCCAGGCGTCGCCTGATAGGCGCAGTTGCCCTGGCATTGGCTGCCATCATAGGTTTGCCCATGATACTGGATTCTGACCCCAAGCCTTTGGCTGATGATATCAGCATCCGTATCCCGTCCAAGGACAAAGTGGCAGATGCGGCGGATGTTGTAGCGCCCAAAACCCGGAGTTCGCTGCCAGTTGAGCCACCAGAAGAGATCATAGAAGTGCCAGCTTTGCCAAAAAACAAAGTTGCCGCAAATGAGAATGCGGACAGACAGATAAAAACGGCCACGACTACAGTTGCGCCCGCTACTGTCCCGAATAAACCTGAAATAAAAACAGAAACCAAGCCGCTTGCAAAAGTGGAAGCCAAGCCTGAGCCAAAAGTTGAGGTAAAGCCCATACAAACTCCTTCCAAGCCGGTGGAGAAGGAAGTCGTGACGGCAAGAAACGAGGCTAAAGCTGAAATTAAACCTGAAGCAAAGCAAGCCGAAGCCAAGCCAGTCAAGACTGAAGCAAAACCTGCTGTTGCCAAACCTGGCAGCGGCGATGACGAAGCTGCCCGTGCTTTGGCCATACTTGAAGGTAAAGCGCCTCCGGTAGCCAAGCCAGTTGTCAGCAAGCCTGAATCTGCTGAAAAACCAGCTGAAAAATCATCTTATACAGTGCAGGCGGGTGCATTTTCTACTCAGTCCAAAGTCGATGAAGTGCAAGCGAAACTCAATGCTGCCAATATCCGTTCCTATACACAAAAAATCATCACGACGAATGGCGAAGTGACAAGAATCAGGGTTGGCCCCTTTGCATCAAAGGAAGAGGCAGATAAAATGCGCGCCAAATTGAGCAAGCTGGGTTTGAGTGCCAGCTTGCCGCCTAACTAGTAAGTAAGGAATATCTGGCGTGACCTTGTTTGATTATCTCGTGCTCCTGATCCTGGTTTGTTCTATCGTGATCAGTACGTTGCGCGGTTTAATTAAAGAAATTTTGTCACTGGTCAGCTGGATAGTCGCATTTGTGATTGCCAATGCCTATAGTGATGTATTGGCGACCTGGTTGCCGTCTGTAGTGCCCGGACAAATGTTGCGCCTGATCGTGGCCTTCATTGCACTGTTCATTGGGGTGCGCCTGATCATGGCGCTCATCATGCTGGCGGTGGATGCCCTGATCAAGGCCAGTGGCCTGACCTTGGCAGACCGCGGTCTGGGTGGACTGTTTGGCCTGGCACGGGGTTGTATTCTGGTGCTGGCTGGCGTTCTGGTATGCGGGATGACATCCATACCCCAGCAGACATTCTGGACTGAAGCCTGGCTCAGTCCGCTCGCAGAAGCTGCAGCGCGCACAGTGATACCGCTGTTGCCGACCTCGGTTTCGGAGCATGTAAAGTTTTAATTGTTTTTTTTAGGAGTCCACCATGTGTGGCATCGTAGGCGTATTTTCAAATAATCCTGTCAATCAATTGATTTATGACGCGCTGCTGTTGTTGCAGCATCGCGGTCAGGATGCAGCCGGTATCGCAACAAATCATGGCAATAAATTTGCCATGCATAAAGCGAATGGTCTGGTGCGTGACGTTTTCCGTACCCGCAATATGCGTTCTCTGCCGGGTAATGTCGGCATTGGTCAGGTGCGTTATCCAACTGCCGGTTCTACCAGCGAAGAAGAGGCACAACCGTTTTATGTCAATGCACCGTTTGGTATCGTGCTGGCACACAATGGTAACCTGACCAATGCGGTAGAACTGAAGATAGAATTGTTCAAGAATGACCGCCGTCATCTGAATACAGATTCTGACTCTGAAGTCTTGCTCAATATCCTCGCGCATCAGATACAGGAAGTCACCAGTGGTTATTCGCTGGACCCTGAAGGCCTGTTCCGTGCGGTATCCATGCTGCACAGGCGCGTGCGTGGCTCCTATGCCGTTGTTGCGCAAATCTCTGGTTATGGCTTACTGGCTTTCCGTGATCCATTTGGTATCCGTCCTTTGTGCGTCGGTGTTTCACAAACTGACAACGGTGCTGAATACATGATCGCCAGCGAATCTGTTGCCCTTGAAGGCCTGGGCTTCAAGTTCCTGCGTGATGTTGAACCGGGTGAAGCCCTGTTCATCGACATGGATGGCAAGCTGCATACCCAGCAATGTGCGGACAATCCTAGTCTGAATCCATGTGCATTTGAATATGTCTATCTGGCTCGTCCTGATTCCATTATCGATGGTGCTTCGGTTTACCTGACACGCCTGAAAATGGGGGAATACCTGGCCGAGAAAGTACGTAATCAATTCCGCGATGGTGAAATTGATGTGGTCATGCCTATCCCTGATTCTTCCCGTCCATCAGCGATGGAACTGGCACTGAAACTGAACCTGGATTATCGCGAAGGCTTTATCAAGAATCGCTACATAGGCCGTACTTTCATGATGCCAGGCCAGGCGATACGTCGCAAATCTGTGCGTCAGAAACTCAATGCCATCGGTTCTGAATTCAAGGGCAAAAGCGTTTTGCTGGTCGATGACTCTATCGTTCGTGGCACTACCAGCCGTGAAATCGTGCAAATGGCACGTGAATCTGGCGCCAAGCGCGTGATTTTTGCTTCTGCTGCACCACCAGTGCAATTCCCTAACGTCTACGGTATCGACATGCCTACCCGTAGTGAATTGATTGCTTATGGCCGTAGTGAAGAAGAAGTTTGTCGCGAAATCACGGCAGACGCTCTGGTTTATCAGGATGTCGCTGCCATGAAGCGTTCGATTTCTGATGTGAATCCATTGTTGAAAAACATAGAAGCTTCCTGCTTTGATGGTTTTTATATTACAGGCGATGTCACACCAGGTTATCTAGACAAGCTGGAAACGGCACGCAATAGCCCGCGCCCGGATACTGAAGATTTGCTGCGTTCACAGTTGAATTTGAATCTGGCTGCTGCAGATTGAAGAGCAACCTAAGCTAAACTGTTAATAGTAATTGGCATGGCGACAAAAGCCTGCACGCATTGAGCGCGCAGGCTTTTGTTATTGTAGGCGTGCGAAAAAACGATAAATCCGTAATTTTTCTATAAATTTAGTGCCATAACGGCGATATTTGTTGCTATCTGGTTCCAGGTTTGCCGACTTGTTTGCCGTAAAAGCATTGTTTGAACTACCATTGTTGACACTGCTTCTTCAATAAAGGCATTCCCATGACAAGCGCGCTGCTGGATGTTCAACATTTGACCAAGGCTTATGCTGCACGCAAGGTTGTTGATGATGTTTCCTTTTCTGTCATGCGGGGCCAGACGCTGGGTTTGCTGGGGCCAAATGGTGCAGGCAAGTCAACCACGGTCAGCATGATTTGTGGCTTGCTGCAGCCAGATCAGGGCAAGGTGTTGCTGGATGGACAAACCATGGGCGCGGGTAATAATGCCGTCAAATTCAAGATTGGCCTGGTGCCACAAGATCTGGCGCTATATGAAGATCTGTCAGCCAGAGAAAATCTGAAATTATTCGGTGCCTTGTACGGACTCTCTGGTGGCAAGTTGCAGCAGCGTTGCGATGCCGTGCTTGATCTGGTTAATCTGCTCGACAGGGCAGGTGACAAGCCATCGACATTTTCTGGTGGGATGAAGCGTCGTCTGAATATCGCGGCAGCACTGTTACATGACCCTGAATTATTGATACTTGATGAACCGACAGTAGGTGTTGATCCGCAAAGTCGCAATGCGATTTTTGATAGTCTGGATGTTTTGAAATCACAAGGACGTACGCTGATCTATACCAGTCATTACATGGAAGAGGTCGAGCGACTGGCTGACCATATCGTGATTATCGATCATGGTAAAGTCATCGCCAATGAAACCCCGGCAGACCTGTATCGCCGCCTGCCCGCAAAAGCGGCATTAAGGCTGGATTTGCTGACTGCAATTGCAGAGACTGATGTTGCCGCCCTGAGTATCTTGCCCGGTGTGGACAGCGTGCATATGTCTGATCAAGGCAAGCATCTGGATGTGGCGCTGACTGAACATGAAGTGGCGGTGGGTCTGCTCAACTGGCTTGCCAAGGCAGGTTACAAGACTGGCCATTTTGCGACTGCGAAGACCAATCTCGAAGCAGTATTCCTGACGCTGACCGGACGTAGTTTGCGCGATTGAAATCAGCTTGCTTAAAACGATGCCGTAAGACTGTGAATGACTGAGGGAATATGATGACCGCCTTGATTGCATTGATACGGAAAGACCTGATACTGTTTTTGGCAGACCGCCGTGCCTTGTTGCTCAATTTGGTCATGCCCATCTTGCTGGGGGCTTTCTTTGGATTTGTCACTGGTGGCAAGGACACAAAAGACGCAGCAAAGATAGAGATCGCAGTAATCAGCCAGGATAATCATGTCATCAGCCAGAAAATAGTAAAAGGCTTGAAAGACGAACCCACTTTGCTGGTCAAAGAACTGCCCTTGGAAGAGGCCAAGGCTCTGGTATTGAAGGGCAAGCTCAACATGGCAGTGCTGATACCTGAGAAATTTGGCGAACGTGCAGGTGGGGCATTATTTGGTGGTAAGGAAAAACCTGAACTCGCCATTTTCTATGACCCTTCGCAAACAGCTGTGCTGGCGATGGTCAAGGGCATGCTGACGCAGCAAGTCATGCAAAGCGTTAGTGCTGAAATGTTCAACGGTAAAAGCGGAAGCAATTTTGTTGACCAGACTTTGCAAGATTTGGAGAAGGTGGATAAGAGTAATAAGGAAGCAGGGGAATTGCATGATTTTCTTGGCAGCCTGAAAAAATTCCAGCTGAGTCAACAGACAGCCAAGGGCGCTGGCGCGGCAAGTGCTTCAGCTGCGGCAGAAAATGCAAACGCTGGAAATACAAATGCTGGCAATGCAAATGCTGGACTGAGCATGCCATTCGTCACCAGGGATCAGGCAATGACCGCAGGCGACCCCGCTGCCAATAAATACAATGGCTATGCTCATTCATTTGCAGGCATGAGTGTGCAGTTTATTTTGTTCATGGCGATTGATGCAGGGATAGGTGTATTGATGGCGCGGCGACTGGGTTTGTGGAATCGCCTGCTGGCGGCCCCGGTAGGCTTGAATACCGTATTGATAGCCAGGGCCTTGTCTTGTGCGCTGATAGCCTGCTTTCTCATGTGTTTCATCTTCCTGGTCGCTGTTCTGGTGTTTAAAGTGCATATTGCAGGTAGCCTGCCTGGGTTTATTGCTGTGGTCATTTCATTCTCACTCATGACAGCGAGCTTTGGTTTATTGATTGCCGCCTTTGGCAAAACACCTGAGGCAGCGCGTGGCATCTCTGTATTCGCGACCCTGATCATGGTGATGCTGAGTGGTGCCTGGATGCCATCTTTCATGTTCCCGCAGTGGCTGCAAACGGCGACACTGGCCGTGCCCACGCGCTGGGCCGTGGATGGTCTGGATGCCATGACATGGCGTGGACTGGGGCTGGATGCAGCCTTGCCTGCGGTAGGTGTGCAACTGGCTTTTGCGGCTGTTTTTGGTGTCATAGCACTATGGCGGTTTCGTAAAAACTGATTAACCACAGTTCTTGTCTGGTATCGCAAAGTAACTGGTATGGACTTGCTGTTTCAATTCCATACAAATATCGGGCGGCCGTCGCTGGTATTCAGGCTTGCTTAAAAATACAATCTTGGCATGAGAGCGCAGGACTAGCTTGCGCTCATGCAGTGTTGTGTTTTTTGTTTGAAGCCTATGTATCCACAATTAAGATTGCGTACTCTGACACTGGCAGTCGCCAGTGTTTTCTCGGTAAGTTCATTTGCTTATGCGCAAACGACTTCATCCGAGCCTGCCAAAAATTCTGAAGAAAATACGCAGAACGTCAAGCCTAAAGCCAAGTCTGAGGACAAGAAGGCAGTAGCGCCTGCGAACGACGGAATACAGAAAGTCACCATCAGTGGTGGCCGTAGCGACCAGGAAGAGCGCCGCCAATCCACCGCCGCCAAGATTATTTTCGGCAGGGAAGAACTGGACCGTAATGGCGACAGTAGCCTGGGTGAAGTGCTCAAGCGCTTGCCTGGCGTTACTGTTGGTGGGCGTCCTGGCCGTGGTGGTGACATACGCATGCGCGGCATGGGCAATGGCTATACCCAGATATTACTCAATGGTGAAAGAGCGCCCCGTGGTTTTTCCATGGACAGCCTGACACCTGATCAGGTAGAACGCATAGAAATTATCAGGGGTTCAGTTGCAGAATACAGTACCCAGGCAATTGCCGGCACCATCAACATCGTCTTGCGTGAAGAGTACAAGCAAAAAGATATCGATCTGAAATTGTCGCTGGCTTATGAAGAGGGCAGGCTGGCACCAAATGTATCGCTGACAGTGCCTGGTGAAATTGGTAGCTTGTCGTACGCACTGAGTGGTTCTGTTTTTCAGAATCGTCAGCATGATGAAGGGAGTACTTTTACCAATTCTTATGACCACGGTGCTGAGCGTCCCGCTCAGACTTTGATACAGAATCAATATGATCAAACCAATAGGAAAACGACGGGCATTCATCTGACACCGCGTTTCAATTATAAGTTTGAAAATGGTGACACCTTGATGGTGCAACCATTCCTGATGAATTCACGCAGTGATTCCAGTACTCAAAGCACGGTGAGCGAAATTTATCGCACTCCTAAAACAGACCCTGACATGAAAACTGTTGATGATTTTGCAGTGGCAACCGGATCTGCTCGTGCAGAGACAACGTTCTTGCGCGGTTTTGGTAACTGGCAGCATAAGTTCGAAGATAACTCGAAGCTGAATATCAGATTTGGCGGTGGTCTCGGCAAGATGGAAAGCAATTCCTTGCGCTACCAGTTTGATAAGGATGGCAAGCAGATAGACGTGATCAGCGACGTCAACAATACCCGGGACAGCAGTATCAATACTGGTGGTAAATTCACCATGCCTTATGGTGAAGGCCATACTTTGGCGGCGGGCTGGGATCTGGAAATGGGCAAGCGCAGCCAGACCCGTATTTCGCTGGATAATGGCAAGGCGCAGTTTGCAGAGTCAGGTGATAATCTGGATGCAAATACCCGCCGCCTGGCAGTTTTTGCGCAAGATGAGTTTGATATCAATGCACAGTTTTCTGCCTACGCAGGTTTGCGCTGGGAAGGCATCAGAACCAGCAGCACCGTTGCAGGGCAGGCAATAGAAAATACCAGCAGTGTCTGGAGCCCGGTCCTGCATGGTGTCTGGCGTATTCCTGGCGCTGGCAAAGACCAGATCAGGGCCAGCCTGACGCAAAGTTATCGCGCGCCAGCATTGAATGATTTGATCGCTGTGACCAGTATTTCCAATCAGAACAGTGTTTTTCGTCCTGACCGTACTGGTAATCCATATTTGAAACCAGAGCTGTCCAAGGGTATTGATATCGCCTATGAACACTACCTGACACGGGCGGGTATAGTCAGTGCCAATTTTTTTGTCAGAAATATTGATAATCTGATTCGCAGAAACACAGAGGAAGTTCAAGTTTTGGATACGACTGATGGTAAATACAAACCGCGTCAAGTGTCCAAGCCCGTGAACATTGGTCACGCAACGACCAAAGGCATAGAACTGGAAGCGAAATTTCAATTGCAGGAATTCTTCCCGGATGGCCCGGCTATTGATGTACGCAGCAACTATAGTCATTTCTGGTCCAGTGTGGATGACATCAAGGGACCGAATAATCGCCTTGACCAGCAGCCTACGCAAACTGCCAATTTTGGCCTCGATTATCGTCCAGCAGGGATTCCGCTGACGGTAGGTGGCAATATCAACTGGACGCCTGCCTATGAGATACAAAGCAGCAATATCCAGATCAATCAGACAGGTATAAAGCGCCAGCTTGATCTGTATGGTTTGTGGAAATTCAGCCCGAACTTGCAAGTGCGTTTGTCTGCCAATAATCTGCGGGCTAATGATTATCAGAGCGGCAGTATCATTAACTCTGACTCACTCAACCGTATTGATTACAACACATCCAAAACCTACACCACCTGGACTTTGCGTGTAGAGATGAAACTGTAAGTCATGCCATAAATACAAAGGATCGTGCAGTGCAGCACGATCCTGTCACGAAGAGTACAATACTTGCATAAGGCGGTGCATAGGCAAGTAATTCCTGGCTAAAACAGGCAGTCCGGGGAAAGATGAAGACCGTCAGCCTGATTTTCATCGTATTCATCATGTTATCTCCAGAATTAAATGCCGATTTGCATAGCCATTCCATCGTCTCTGATGGCGTGCTGGCACCAGCTCAACTTGCCGCACGCGCCAAAACCAATGGTGTCGATGTCTGGGCCTTAACTGATCATGATGAAGTGCGTGGCATTCCCGAGGCGCGCGAAGCGGCTCTTGACCTGGGGATGATTTATATTCCTGGTGTAGAAATTTCTATCACCTGGGCTGGTAAGACTATCCACATCGTCGGCCTTAATCTCGACGAAACCAATCCTGATCTGGTCAATGGCCTGGCACAAACCCGCTCTGGCCGTGAGCGCAGGGCGCGGGATATGGCTGCCGAACTGTCAAGCAAGGCTGGGATAGAGAACAGCTATGAGGGCGCGCTTAAATACGTCGGCAATCCAGATTTGATTTCACGTTCTCATTTTGCCCGTTACCTGGTTGAGATCGGTGTCTGCGCGACAGTATCCGATGTCTTCAGACATTACCTGGCAGATGGCAAGCCTGGTTTCGTGCCACACCGCTGGGCTAGCCTGAGTGAGGCAGTGGGCTGGATACGCGGTGCTGGTGGCGTGGCCGTGGTGGCGCATCCGGGACGCTATGACCTTAGCCCGCTGGCATATGATGCCTTTTTCACTGAATTTAAAAACCTTGGCGGCATTGCCATAGAAACCGTCACAGGAAGTCACTCGGTCGATCAATATGATGAGTACACCAGGATTGCTGCTCATTACGGTTTCTTGTCTTCACGTGGCTCGGACTTTCATTCTCCGCAGGATGCAGAAGTCGACATAGGTCGTTTGCCAGCTTTACCAAAAATGGCAAAACCAGTGTGGGAACAATGGTCGCTGCCTTGAAAACGCTGGCTTAAGCCATATTTAACAGGGCATTAATCGTGTAATTCTCCAAGGGAGGTCTTCATGAAACGTATAGTCCTGTTTTTGCTGACAAATCTGGCGGTTGTTGCCGTCATGTCCGTGGTCTTGTCTTTACTGGGCGTTAACCGGTTTTTAACGGCTAATGGGCTGCAACTGTCGACCCTGCTGGTATTTTCTCTGGTAGTTGGTTTTACTGGTGCCATTTTCTCCCTGTTGATCAGTAAGCCCATGGCAAAATGGTCAACTGGTGCCAAGGTGATAGAGTCACCCTCTACATCGACAGAGTTCTGGCTGGTGAATACTGTGAAAACTCTCTCTGAGAGAGCTGGCATCGGTATGCCAGAAGTGGCGATATATAATGGTGAAGCGAATGCCTTTGCCACCGGCGCTTTTAAAAATTCTGCCCTGGTAGCTGTTTCCACCGGTTTGCTTGAAGGTATGACGCGGGAAGAAGTGGAAGCTGTACTGGGGCATGAAGTTGCCCATATCGCCAATGGCGACATGGTGACCATGACTTTGATACAGGGTGTAGTGAATACTTTTGTGGTTTTCCTGGCGCGGGTGGTTGGTTATGCTATCGATAAAGCAGTATTTCGCAATGGTAATGACGACAGGCCTGGCATAGGCTATATGATCACCGTATTTGTATGTGAGATACTGTTCGGGATCGCTGCTTCTTTGATTGTTGCCTGGTTTTCGCGTCAACGAGAATTTCGTGCAGATGCGGGTTCAGCCAAATTGCTGGGCAACCGCCAACCCATGATGCACGCTTTGGCAAGGCTGGGGGGTATGCAGCCGGGCGCATTGCCACAATCCATGGCAGCATCAGGCATTAGTGATAAATCAGGCTGGAGTGCTTTGTTTTCTACCCATCCTCCGCTGGAACAACGTATTGCCGCATTGCAAAATATGCGTTAATTTTCGGTAATTAATTTTGCGGCGGTAGCAGAGCTACCGCCTTTCTTCTTTTTATGAGCCAATTTTTTCAAATTCATCCTGATAATCCGCAACTGAGACTGATCAAGCAGGCAGTGCAGATTATCGATAATGGCGGCATCGTTGCCTTGCCTACTGACTCTTGTTATGCCCTGGTATGTCACCTGGACGACAAGGATGCGGTTACGCGCCTGCGCAAAATTCGTGGTGTCGATGAAAAACATCATCTGACCTTGCTGTGCCGCGACCTGTCAGAAATTTCTCTGTATGCCAAGGTCGACAATCGCCAGTACCGCATGTTGAAAGCGGCAACGCCAGGGCCGTACACTTTCATACTCGAAGCGACCAAGGAAGTGCCGCGTCGCCTGAGTCATCCATCACGCAAGACCATAGGCCTGCGCGTGCCTGAAAATTCCATCACCCACGCCTTGCTGGAAGAGTTGAAGCAGCCTTTGCTGGGTACGACACTGATACTGCCAGATGAAGAAGAGCCTTTGACTGATCCTGAGCAAGTCAGGGACAGGCTGGCGAAGCTCGTCGATCTGGTCATTGATGGTGGTGCCTGCAGCCTGGTGCCAACCACGGTGATCGATATGACCGGGGATGCACCTGGGCTGGTGCGCCAGGGACGCGGTGACGTTGCCTTGTTTGGGCTGTAATCCCTCAGTTCGACCGATAGTGCAACTGAAAATTTTCTTGCATTCTAACCACTTAGAACAAATAGAGCTGATACATGAATGAACTGATACAAACCGTCCTGGTTTATGCCTTGCCCGTTGTTTTTGCCATTACCCTGTATGAGGCGGCGCGTGGCTATGCGGCGCGCTACTTTGGTGACACAACCGCGCAGGCGCAAGGGCGCTTGAGTTTTAATCCCATGGTGCATATCGATCCCATGGGTACGCTGGTCATACCTGTGGTTCTTTATCTGGTGACGCAGGGCGCATTCTTGTTTGGTTATGCCAAACCCATGCCACTCAATTACTCCATGTTGCGCGATCCAAAAAAGAATTTGAAATGGATAGCCTTGTCTGGTCCTGCAGTTAATCTGCTCATGGGTTTTGCATGGATGTTGTTGTCCATCCTGCTTGTCGCACTGTCTGTCGAAGAACCGTTTTTCTCAAAAATGGCACGTGCGGGTGTGCTGACCAACCTCGCCATGTTTGCGTTTCATTTATTGCCTATCCCACCTCTGGCTGGCGGACAGATTATATTGAGCCTGTTGCCTCATGCCCAGGCCTATAAGTATGCAAAGATAGAGCCTTACTGTTTCTTTATCCTCATAGGTCTGGCCTTGCTTCATGTTTTGCAGTACTGGATGGTTCCTTTGATGACTGTGGGCAGCTATGTTTTGCAGTTGCTGGCATCACCTTTTATCGCCTTGCTGACTTGAGTCTGCGGTTTTAGGGGGGATGTTGACGATGCAGGTGAAACATGATGAGAGTGGTGTGCATCAGGCTGCTACGCCTTCTCTCTGGTTAAAGCGGTTTTCTCATTTGTTGAAGGCGCAGAATGGGAAAGTACTGGATCTGGCCTGTGGTAGCGGCAGAAATAGCTTTTACCTGCATGACTCAGGGCTGTCTGTTCTGGGTCTGGATAAAAGTGATCAGGGCTTCCTGGCCTTGCATGCGGCTGGCATAGAAACACAGCTACATGATCTGGAGTATGGCGAGGTCGGTTATGACTGGCCATTTGCTGAGCATAGTTTTGCTGCCATCATCGTCTGCAATTATCTGCACCGCCAATTATTTCCGCACTTGCTCAGCAGTTTGAAGCCGGACGGCATACTGATTTACGAAACCTTTGCTGCTGGCAATGAAAATTTTGGTAAACCCTCTAATCCTGCTTTTTTATTACGCCCCGGCGAACTTCTTGAGCAAATGCAGTCTAATCCCCAGGTGGAGATGAGCATTATCGCTTACGAGGATGGCTATGTAGAGCAGCCCAAACCAGCCATGGTGCAGCGTATTTGTGCCAGAAAAGCTGGAAAAATCAGTGCTTTGGATAAGCTTTGAAGCAAATGCCTACAAGTTTAGAGGCTTATTCCAGCTATTTGCGCCCCGACCAGCAGTGTATCCGCTACAATCAGGGTTTTACTTTTTTCTTGCATTAACATGACAAAGATTCAGGGTAGTCTGGTTGCGATCGTAACCCCCATGCATGCAGATGGCAGTCTTGATTTGCCATGTTTGCGCAAATTGATAGACTGGCATATTGCCGAAGGTACAGATGGCATCGTGATCGTTGGCACGACAGGTGAATCACCTACTGTTACTGTTGAGGAACATTGTGAACTGATACGCGTGGCTGTTGAGCATGCCAATAAACGTATCCCTATCATCGCCGGTTCTGGCGGTAACTCCACTGAAGAAGCCATTGCCCTGACCAAGTTCGCGAAACAGGCTGGTGCTGATGCCTCTTTACAAGTCGTGCCTTACTACAACCGTCCTACCCAGGAAGGCATGTACCAGCACTTCAAGAAAATTGCTGAATCTGTTGATATTCCTGTCATTTTGTACAATGTTCCTGGTCGTACAGTGGCAGACATGTCGAATGAGACTATACTGCGTCTGGCGCAAGTTCCTGGCATTATTGGTGTCAAGGATGCAACGGGTAATATTGCCCGTGGTACCGACCTGATACGCCTGGCACCAGCTTCGTTCGCCGTCTATTCCGGTGATGATGCAACGGCAGTCGCGCTGATGCTGTACGGCGGCAAGGGTAATATCTCGGTGACAGCCAATGTAGCTCCCAAAGCCATGCATGAATTGTGTGCGGCCGCCATGCGTGGTGATGTCAAGGAAGCCATTGCCATCAATAACCGCCTGATTCCCTTGCACAATAAATTGTTTATTGAACCCAATCCATTGCCAGTGAAGTGGGCCATGGTGGAAATGGGTTTGATACCAACCGGTCTGCGTTTGCCTTTGGTGACGATGGCTGAGCAATATCATGAAACCGTTCGCGCAGCGATGCGTGAAGCTGGTGTATTACAATGACTTCCTTTGAACGGCTAGGTAACTCGCACGTTTGCTTCACGCAGTTTTAATTGATAATAATTCGTAGGGACTTTCACATGGCAAAAAGCTTTGTTGCTAAAAACGGCATCATAGGCGCATTAGCGCTGGCAGGTTTGACTGGCTGTAGTTCAATAGGCAATATTCTCGAACCTAACAAGATCGACTATAGAAGCGCCAGTAAAACAACGTCGGCATCTTTGGAGGTGCCACCTGATTTGACGCAAATTCGTCGCGATAATCGTTTTTCCATCCCTGAAGCAAACAAAAGCAGTGCTACAGCATCCAGTTACAATCTGGAAAAAGGAAATAAAGTTGCCAGCAGTGGCAATAGCGGCGTAGTCGCTGCCAAGCAAGTCCAGAACATGCGCATAGAGCGTAATGGCACGACTCGCTGGCTGGTGGTAAAAGACACGCCTGAATCTCTGTGGCCACAGTTGAAAGACTTTTGGCAAGAGCTGGGTTTCCTGATCAATGTAGAAAATCAGGAAGCTGGTGTCATGGAAACCGACTGGGCAGAAAATCGCGCCAAAATCCCTCAGGACATCATCCGCAATACCTTGGGCAAAGTACTTGACTCTCTGTATTCCACAGGCGAACGGGATAAATTCCGTACCCGTCTTGAACGTGGTGCAAATGGCGAGGTAGAAATCTACATCAGCCATCGCGGCGCGCAAGAAGTGCTGGTTGGTGCACAAAAAGATGGTACGGTTTGGACACCTCGTGCAGTTGATCCTGGCCTGGAAGCAGAATTCCTGTCCCGCCTGATGGTACGCCTGGGTAGTGACGGTGAAAAAGCAAAAACTGCAGTGGCTGCGCCTAGTGCACCTGGCAAGGCTCGTTCGCAATTGCTGAAAAACGATGGCAAAACCTATGTTGAAGTCGATGAGGCATTTGACCGCTCCTGGCGCAGGGTAGGTCTGGCGCTGGATCGCATAGGCTTTACAGTGGAAGACCGTGACCGCTCACAAGGTTTGTATTTTGTCCGTTATGTTGACCAGGACATTGATGCCAAGACCAAAGGTGCAAGCGAAGGCTTCTTCTCGCGCCTGTTCTCGTTCGGTTCTTCCAGCGATGCGACAAAAAATGCACAGAAATACCGTATCCAGGTCAAGAATGCCGCCAGTGGCGACATCAGCCTGGTGTCGGTACACAATAGCGATGGCAAAGTAGACTCTTCACCAGTGGCAGAGAAAATCCTGCAATTGTTGAATGATCAACTGAAATAAGCTGCATGCATCAATAAAAAAGCGAGGTCTCTGGCCTCGCTTTTTTGCTTTTTATGTTTATGTAATTAAGCCAAGTATTGCCAAAGTCAGCTGCAGCGCATCTTCAAAGATTCAATATAGGCTTGCCCATCTGGTGGCAAGCCTGTCCTTTGTGAATTCCATATCATTTCCCCCAGGCATTCCATGATTTCATGGTGTGCTTCATGCTCGGACTGGTGTTTTCTGGCCAGTATCTGAAATGCCTGCTTGATGCCGGGAGGCTGGTCGACCGAGATTTGCTCGGCTATCGATAAATGCATGGATAAATGCAAAAATGGATTGGTCTGACCTTGGTCCACGCTATAGTTTGCCTGCAAGGCTTGCTCTACATCAGCCAGGTCATGGTCATATTCAGGGTGCTGCCTGATCCAGTCAGAAGCAATGATCTCAAGTGGTGTCAGCACCAGATTTTCTCGGGTTTTCCTGAAGGTTTCACAAAAAAAACGGCGTACATCGTGCTGGCTAGGGGTGAACATGGCGGGTCCAAATTAAAAAGTGCGCCTATTGTAAAAGGTATTTTCTTTTGCTGCCCTGAAGCTTTTGACGACTTGAGTTATTATCCACCGATTATTTGAAAGGGAAACCATGTTATCCAAAGACGCTCTCGATACCTTGTTTACAAATGCACGTACTCATAATGCCTGGCTGGACAAGCCGGTTACTGATGCGCAATTGCAAGAAATATATGATTTGATGAAGTGGGGTTCCACTTCTGCCAATTGTTCCCCGGCGCGTATCGTGTTTGTCAGATCTGATGCTGAAAAACAAAAATTGCTGGGCTGTGTTTCCCAAGGCAATTTTGAAAAAACCAAAACTGCGCCAGTCACAGCCATCATCGGCATGGATATGGAGTTTTTTGAAAAGCTGCCACAATTGTTCCCGCATGCAGATGCCCGTTCATGGTTCGCTGGCAACCAGGCCAACATCGATGCGACAGCCTTCCGTAACTCATCGCTGCAAGGGGCATACTTCATGCTCGCCGCACGCGCTGTGGGCCTGGATTGTGGTCCTATGTCGGGTTTTGATGCGGACAAGCTCAATGCCGTCTTTTTTGCCGGCACGACGGTTAAAGTCAATTTCATCTGCAATCTCGGTTATGGCGATGCACAGCAATTGTTCCCACGTTCCCCGCGTTTGAGTTTTGATGAAGCGTGCAAGATAGTCTGAATCTCTAGATGCTCTGTTAAAAAAAGCCTGCAAAAATGCAGGCTTTTTTTGCGTGAATGTTTTTAAACCGAATCCGGCAAGGGCGTCTTTTGCTTGAATTCACATAAGTCGGCAATCATACAATTCCAGCATTTAGGTTTTCTGGCGATGCAGGTATAGCGGCCATGTAATATCAGCCAGTGGTGGGCATCCTGCCTGAATTCTGCTGGCACAAACTTCATTAATTTTTGTTCGACAATATCGACATTCTTGCCAGGTGCAATGCCAGTGCGGTTGGATACACGGAATATATGCGTATCTACCGCAATAGTTGGTTCGCCAAAGGCGGTATTCATGACTACATTGGCGGTCTTGCGGCCAACGCCGGGCAAGGCCTCCAGTGCTTCGCGCTGGCGTGGCACTTCACTGCCATGTTCGGCCATGAGGATGCGACAAGTCTCGATGACATTCTTGGCCTTGGTGCGGAATAATCCTATGGTCTGTATATAAGGGATAAGTCCATCAACGCCGAGAGCATGAATTTTTTCTGGTGTATTGGCGACTGGATAAAGCAGGCGCGTAGCCTTATTCACGGATACATCAGTGGCCTGTGCTGACAATAAAACTGCAATCAGCAATTCAAAGGGTGTCGTGTATTCAAGCTCCGTCGTCGGATGTGGATTCTGCTGTCGCAGTCGTTCAAAAATTGCCTGGCGTTTGGTTGCATTCATTGCTTGTCACCTTCTGCTTGATTTTCGGATTGCGCTTGCAATTTTTTCAGGCGCGCTCTTTCTATGGCTGCAGCAATGATGGCTTTCTTGCGATCTTTGCTGGCAATTTCTTCTGCACTCAATGCTGGTTCTGCTTCCAGCGCAATGAGTTTGGCCGCGGCCTTGGCGGCAAGGCGCTCATCATTTTCCTGTTTCTCACGGATTAGGCGCTGATTGCGTAAAGTGTATAGCTGGCGGGAATGATCTGCCTGTTCCTGGCTCCAGGCGTCCCAGCCAGTTTTGCCTGTGGTGACGGGCAGCATGCTGATGCAATCGACAGGGCATGGGGCAACGCAGAGATCGCAGCCGGTACACAGTTCGCTGATGATGCTGTGCATCTGCTTGGGCGCACCGATAATGGCGTCAATAGGGCAGGCTTGTATGCACAGGGTGCAGCCTATGCAATACGCTTCTTCTATCTTTGCTACTTGTCTTTCGCGCTCATGTCCGTGGCTGATGTCCAGTGGTATGACTGCCTTGCTCAGTATATGGGCAAGCCGTGCCACACCTTCCTGGCCACCTGGCGGACATTGATTGTAATTGGCTGCGCCAGTGGCGATAGCTTCAGCATACGGGCGACAGGCTGGATAGCCGCATTTGGTGCACTGGGTTTGCGGCAGGGCGTTTTCCAACAGGTCTGCGAGAGAATCTGACACGGTGTTTGCATAAGACAATAAAGAGCCGTGATTATCCCCCTAAACACCAGCGTCTACAATCAGAGTCTATCAGAGTCTGAAAACCAAAAAGCCACGACGCTTTTGCTGTCGTGGCTTTTGTCTGATACTTACAGATTGCTGGCAGATCAGGAATGCTGCTTGATGAATTCGCCGATTTTAGGGCAAATGATATCGCGCCAGCGACGGCCAGAGAAAATGCCGTAATGGCCTGCGCCAGGCGCCACATAGTCTTGCTTCATGCTGGCGGGAATGCCGCTGCACAAATCATGGGCTGCCTGGGTTTGACCAGGGCCGGAGATATCATCGAGTTCACCTTCTACAGTGAATAGGGCTACATTCTTGATATCCTGTGGCCTGACTAGTTTGCCTTCAACTTCCCAGGTGCCAGTAGGCAGACGGAACTCCTGGAACACTGATTTAATAGTTTCCAGATAGTACTCGGCAGGCATATCCAATACCGCATTGTACTCGTCGTAGAATTTACGATGCTGTTCAGCGGACTCATCATCACCCTGTATCAGGTGTTGGTAAAAGTCCCAGTGACTTTGTGCATGACGGTCTGGGTTCATCGCAACAAAGCCGGTATGTTGCAAGAAACCAGGGTAGACCTTGCGGCCATAGCCAGGGTAATTTGCTGGCACACTGTAGATCACAGTATTTTCAAACCACGAGAATTTCTTTTCCGTCGCCAGATTATTGACCTGGGTCGGTGATTTACGCGGATCAATAGGGCCGCCCATAAGTGTCATGGTCTTGGGCAGCAGGGGATCTTTGGCAGTCGCCATCAGGGAAATTGCAGCCAATACCGGCACAGTCGGTTGACACACGGAAATCACATGTGTACCGGCACCCAGATAATGGATAAAGTCCTGGACGTAATAAATATAATCATGCAGATGGAAAGGTCCGGCAGACAAGGGCACCATACGTGCATCTGTCCAGTCAGTGATGTACACATCATGCTTTGGCAACAAACCGCGCACAGTATCGCGCAGCAAGGTTGCGTGGTGGCCAGACAGCGGCGCGACCAGCAATACCTTGGGCTGGTTCAGTTTCGCCAATTCCTTGTCACCCAAGACTTTTTTGAAGTGCAGCAATTTGCAGAAAGGCTTGATGACAGCCGTGCTTTGCGCAATTTCCACTTCCTGTTTGTCTATCGTGGTGGAGGTAATACCAAATTCTGGTTTTTCATAATCTTTGCCCAGGCGGAACAAGAGTTCATAGCCCGCAGCAATACGCTGTGAGTAGGGCGTATGCGCCAGTGGCGACACTGGATTGGTGAACAGTTTTGAAGATGCTTCTGCCCATTGAGTCAGTGGATTCAGAAAGGCGCGATTGAGCTCATGAAATTGATAAAGCATAGTGAATCTTTCAAATAGGGGGCCATGCACTCATCAGTCATAACGGGATAGCCGTGACTAAATGACACAGGGCGAAACAGGCTTAGAAAAAACACTTAATCAAACTGTTGCAATGCATCATAAACCAGTTTTTAAAATTTGTGGCTGAGCAAAGGATTTGCATAACTTGTTGGTGTGAATTAATGTTAAATTATTGATTGATATGCAATGATTTCTTGTGGAAATGTTGAAAATTAAGTTATTTTTCAAGAATTACCCGATTCCTTTGTGATGATGAAATTGAATAGTGTTTGATTTGTTCATTTATTCAGTTAAAAGACACAGTTAATGGCAATGTTTATCCATAAGTCAGTCTCTGGCATTAATATTGTCGTATGTGTCAGATCACGCTCGTACTGAATCTGACGGGCGTTTGGTAAAAGAGTGTCGTACCTGGACAGAAGACCCTGAAAGCAAAACCATGTTCCAGGTCATTTTGATATTTCAATGCATCATTTCTTTCTGAAGAGCTGAGCAGAATGAGTAAAGATAGTTCTCTAGCAGAAATCCATTGGCGCGAGCTTTGCCTGGATGCCCTGGACCTGATGCGTGACAACCCGGCAGATGGCCGCAAGATTGCCGCCAGCATGCGTCAGAGCGGAGCTGATAAATCTCATCCCGCCGTATTGATTGCAGCAGACCTGGTGGATGCCTTTGCTGATTATTTTGATGATCACATGGAGCAGGCCGCCCCCGTCTTTGAACGCGCAGCAACCCTGTTTGAGTCGGTAGACGAACATGAGGGCATGGCATTTGCACTGTTTGGTACAGTTGCCGTCTGGCGTCGCCGGGGTAAAGTGCAAGAAGCTTATTCTCTGTGTCATTCACGCATTGTGCCCGCATTGCGCATGAGGGTCAGCCGCATTTCTGTCGTGGTCTATAACACGCTGGGGATATTGTCACAGGAGCTGGGATATACCGAAGAGGCCATACGTCATTTTTACACTGCATTGAATGATGCCCGCGCGTTGCAGATACCCAATCGCGTAGCCCAGGTGACAGCTAATCTGGGCGAGATTTTTTATGTCAGTGGCAATGCAGAAGATGCAGAAGTGCTATTACAGGAAGCCCGGGATATTGCCGTCAATTCCAGTGAGCGCTGGTTGGCACCTTTTGTATCGACCATGCTGGCCTTGTGTAAAGTGTCGCTGGATAAATACGAAGAGGCTTACCAGGCTATTGCTTCCTACATAGGTGGCATCAAGAGCGGCGAGAATTCAGATAATTCCAGCAGGGCATTTTGCCTGTCAGTGGCTGCGTATACACTTGCCATGCGTGGACAGGTAGAAGAGGCAGACAAGCTCAGTGATGCTGCCATGAAGCTGCTGGACAGCTTTGAAGACAAGCATTTGAAACCGTATAGCTGGTGGGTCAGCGGCCATCTGCATCGCATTCACAAGCGTTATCCTGAAGCCATACGCGATTTGCGCCGCGGTGTCGATGAAGTCGGTGGCAATGGCTATATCTACATGCCATTGCGGGCACTCAAGGAGCTGTCAGAGATATTTACTGAACTCGGTGAATGGCAAGAAGCCTATAACGAACAAAAGCGTTACCTGGACTTGTTTGCCAAGGCGCAGGGCCTGGCTACCCGTGTCCATGTGCAAACCCTGCATATCCGGAATGAATTAAAAGAAGCCGAACTGGCCAGGCGCATGGCCGAGCGTGCCATGGTCGAGCGCCGTCAGCTTGAGGACGAACTTAAGCGCATGCTGGCTGAACGTGAAACCGTGCTGGAAAACTCCATCGTGGGTATGGTTTTCCTGAACAACCAGGGGCGAGTGCAGTGGGTGAATACACCTTTGTGCCAGATATTTGGTGTGGAACGCGAGACAGTACTGGGTTCTTCGCTGGAACCTTTTTATGAGTCGCGTGAGGCTTATCTGGAGTCAGGTGCAGCAGTCAATCAGTCAGTTTTGCGCGGTGAGGCTTATGAGGCTGAGCTGAAGATGAGGCGCAGCGATGGCACTGTATTCTGGGTGCATTTTTCCGGACGTGCTGTTGATAAAACCAATCTGACCCATGGCACGGTCTGGGTCGTCATGGATATTTCTACCCGCCGTCAGCTCGAAGAAGACTTGAGCAAGTCTGAGCAGCATTACCGGCAGCTTATCAACAACGTCACTGAAGGTATACTGGTGGTGCAGGATGGACGCATCGTATTTGCCAATCCGCGCGTACAAAGCCTGACTGGTTACAAGGCTGATGAGCTGTCGCAAATGTCTTTCATCACCGCTATTTATCCTGATGACAGGCCCATGGTCATAGACCATCATACCAGACGCTTACGTGGTGAAGAGGTCGAGCAGTATTACCACTTCCGTATAGAAAATCATCAAACCCAGTCCATCATCTGGGTAGAGTTGTCTGCCGTCATGATAGATTGGGAAGGACGTCCCGCGACCCTGTCTTTCGTGTCAGATATTACACAGAGAAAGCTGCTGGAAAGCCAGCTCAAGGAAAGTATGGCAGAGCAGATACGTCTGCAAACACTGCAAATGCAAAATGAGTTGAAGGAAGCTGAAATGGCGCGTCGTCATGCAGAAGAAACGACGGAAGCCAAATCCATGTTCCTGGCGAACATGAGTCATGAAATCCGCACACCGATGAATGCCATCATCGGCATGGCGCATCTGGCACTAAGAACAGAACTCAATCCCAAGCAAAAAGATTATGTAGAAAAAATCCACAAGGCTGGGATTTCCCTGTTGGGTATCATCAATGATATTCTCGATTTTTCCAAGATTGAGGCTGGCAAGCTGAATATTGAGCAGGTGGATTTTAATCTGGATGATGTACTAAATAATATTTCTGCGGTGACGAGTGATAAGGCGGATGAAAAGGGTCTGGAGTTTCTGTTTCGCGCCCCGCCAGATATACCACGCTATCTGAATGGCGACCCTTTAAGGCTGGGGCAGGTATTGATTAACCTGATCAACAATGCCATTAAATTTACAGAGCAAGGCGAGATCTACGTCACCTGCCAGATGCTGGAGATGGTGGCTGGCAGGGTCAAACTCAGGTTTGAAGTGCGCGATACTGGTATAGGTATGTCAGAAGAGCAGTCGGATAAATTGTTCCGACCCTTTAGCCAGGCTGATGAATCAACCACCCGGAAATTTGGCGGTACCGGTCTGGGCCTTTCTATTTCCAAGGCCATGGTCGAGCTGATGGGAGGGGAAATCGCCTTGCGTAGTGAGGCAGGGCATGGCACCAAGGTCTTTTTTACTGGCTGGTTCGGGATCGCTCAGCCAGTCGTACAGCGTCAGGTGATACCTGGTGCCATCAATGGCATGCGTTTGCTCATCGTTGATGATAATCCGGCTGCATGCGAGATTTTGCAGGAAATATTATCCGAGTTGCCAGTTGATATTGATATTGTTAATAGTGGCGCAGCTGCCTTGCAGGCGGTCATGGATTGCAATCCTGTTCAGCCTTACGGTGTGATTTTTACAGATTTGCGCATGCCCGAGATGGATGGGTTGGAACTGATTACCTATCTGAAGCGCGACGGCTCCTTGCAGCCAGCACCCTTGACGGTGCTGGTCAGCGCACATGGGCGTGAAGAAGTCAGTTATAGGGATGACATTGCCTTGCCAGATGGGTTCTTGACCAAGCCTGTCAATGCATCCACCTTGGTGGATTGTCTGGTTGAACTGTTTTCCAGTACCAGTTATGCCATCCCGAGTAGCCACGGCGTACTGGTTCCCAAATATACTGATTTGCGGGTTTTGCTGGTGGAAGACAATGAAATCAACCAGCAAATCGCCCGTGAACTGATGGAAGCTGCAGGCGTAACCGTTGATATTGCTGGCAACGGCAAAATAGCGGTCGACATGGTGAATAAGACCGGACCCGATTACTATGGCGTGGTATTCATGGATGTGCAAATGCCAGAAATGG
This sequence comes from Undibacterium pigrum, assembly GCF_003201815.1. Classification (GTDB taxonomy): domain Bacteria; phylum Pseudomonadota; class Gammaproteobacteria; order Burkholderiales; family Burkholderiaceae_D; genus Undibacterium; species Undibacterium pigrum. The sequence goes on along the minus strand of NZ_QJKB01000001.1, from coordinate 1,126,302 downwards.
ATGGGCACGAAGCCACCAAACTGATACGTGCAAACCAGAGTTTTGATGGTTTGCCGATAGTCGCCATGACGGCACACGCCATGGTTGAAGAGCGCGAATTATGCTTTGCCTCAGGCATGAATGCCCATCTTGCCAAACCCATTAACCCAAAAGAGTTGTACCACGCCATTTCACACTGGTGTCCGGCGCATGTGTCGGGCAGCAATTTTGATAATGTGCAACTCCCCATACAGGACATCAGCAATAGTTTGCAGATTGATGGTATTGATGTGGAAGAGGGCTTGAGCCGTACTTTGGGTAACCGCTCTTTCTACCTGGAATTGCTGTCCCGCTTTTGTGATGACCAGCGCCATGTCGTGGAGCATATCCGCACAGCGGTGGATGCGGGGGATAATTTGCTGGCCGAACGCCTGGCGCACACCCTGAAGGGCGTGGCTGGTTTGATAGGTGCAAAAACCATACAGCCGTTTGCTGCAGTACTGGAAACAAAATTGCACGATAAGGCAGCTTTGGCAGAGCTTGAGCCAGTACTTATTGAATGCGCGCAAGCCATGCAGATCATCGTCAATGCCATAGACCAGGTATTGATACTGGAAAAATCGCAGAACAAAACTGAGGTCAAGGCACTTGATCTGGTGCCTGTTGATCATGAGCTCATGCAGGATTTGCTTGTAAAATGCTGTAACCTGTTGCGTGATTACGATGGCGAAGCGGTAGACTTGCTGTTAGAGTCAGGTGACATGATCGCCAATGCATTTGGTGTCGATGTGCAAAAGCAAATCATGCGTGCAGTCAGACAGTTTGACTATGATGCAGCCTTGAATTTATTAAGCAATAGTGCGAAAAACCTCGGTTATGAAATACTTTGATTTGATGAAATCCAGTTCCATGCATGGCATCCACAGGTATGTGGGGCAGTTACTTCTTATCGGGGTGATCTATGAGTGAGGTATTCGATCAAAATGCCAAGCAGGTTGTGCTGATAGTAGATGATACACCAGACAATATTTCACTCTTGTCCGGATTGTTAAAAGACCAGTACAAAATCAAGATTGCCACCAATGGCTTAAAAGCGCTGCAGATTGCCTCCAGCTTGCCAGGTCCTGATTTGATCTTGCTGGATGTAATGATGCCCGAAATGGACGGCTATGAGACGTGCCGTCGCCTTAAGGCTGACCCGGCCACTTCAGACATACCAATTATTTTCCTGACAGCAAAGAGCCAGGTGCAGGATGAGGAAATGGGCCTGCGTCTGGGCGCTGTTGACTACATCAGCAAACCCATCAGTCCCCCCATTGTACTGGCGAGAGTGGCAACTCAACTGAATCTGGTTCGCGCGCGTCATCTGTTGCAGGATCAGAACAAGCATTTGGAAAGCCTGGTACAGGACAGAACCCGCAAGCTGGCCAAGATGCAGGATGCCATCATCATGGCCATGGCTTCACTGGCCGAGACCCGCGACAATGAAACTGGTAATCACATACGCCGCACCCAGAATTATGTTGCTGCACTGGCGCGAAAACTGAAAAACCATCCTCGCTTCAGCGCATTATTGACCGATGAAAATATAGACTTGTTGTACAAATCAGCGCCGCTGCATGATATAGGCAAGGTAGGGATTCCCGACAATATTTTGTTGAAGCCGGACAAGCTGACTTCTGAAGAATTTGAAGTTATGAAGCTGCATACCGTGTATGGGCGTGAAACCATTATCTCGGTTGAAAAATACCTGGGTGAAAGTAATGAGTTTTTACGCTTTGCACGTGAAATCACCTATTCCCATCAAGAGAAATGGGATGGTTCAGGTTATCCTGAAAACCTGATGGGAGACGCCATTCCCCTGTCTGCGCGTCTGATGGCCATAGCAGACGTTTATGATGCCCTGATTTCACGTCGCGTCTATAAACCAGCTTTTTCGCATGAAGAAGCTATCAGCATCATGCGCAAAGGTAGTGGGACACATTTTGATCCGGATATCCTTGAAGCTTTCCTGGAAATCACGGAAGAGTTCCGGCAGATTGCCAATCAATTCAAGGAATCAGATTCGCATGTGCCTGTGAATTAAGAAGCTAAGAAATGGCTATGTGCTTGCTATGTCGTAACCACATAACGAGCATATAGCTGGCAAAGCTAATTGTCTCTGAAAACAAAAAAGCGCAAAGATATCTTTGCGCTTTTTTGTTTGAGTGGTTTCCGGATTAATCGAAAACTGGTGTTTCCACACCCAGGATTTTGTGCAGCTTTGGCGAAGTAGTGGTGTATTGCATGTGGATTTTCTTGTCAGGGAAAATATACGGTGCAGCACCAAACGCAGCCAGTGCAGCTTCATGGAAGCCAGACAGGATAAGTTTTTTCTTGCCAGGGTAGGTGTTGATATCACCTACAGCAAAAATGCCAGGCACATTGGTCTCGAATTTTTCAGTATTCACGACCTTCAGTTGCTTGCGCTCGATGTCCAGACCCCATTCGGCGATAGGGCCGAGTTTTGGTGAGAGACCGAAGAAGACCAGCAAAGTGTCTAGTGGCATGCGACGGGTGACGCCGTCAGCACCAGTGACCTTGATTTCAGACAATACGTCGTCTTTAGTTTCTATGCCTGTGACCTGGCCTATGGTCAGTTGCATTTCATAGTTGTCGCAGAGTTCTTTCATCTTGGCGACGGAAGCAGGCGCAGCGCGGAAGTCTTCACGGCGGTGCAATACCACCACGGATTCAGCCTTGCCAACCAGGTTCAATGCCCAGTCCAGTGCCGAGTCACCACCACCACAGATCACCAGGTTTTTGCCGTGGAACTGGGTAGGATCTTTGACACGGTAGAACACCTGCGAGCCTTCAAATGCTTCTATGCCTTCAACCTTCAAAGTACGTGGCTGGAAGGAACCAACACCGGCAGCGATGAAAATGGTTTTGGTGATGAAGCGTGTGCCTGTCGATGTTTCCAGATCAAAGCGGCCATCTTCGCGGCGCTCGACCAGAGTCACTTCCTGACCCAGATGGAAAGTTGGTTCGAAAGGTTCAATTTGTTTCAACAGATTGTCTGTCAATTCCTGGCCTGTGCAGACGGGCACGGCAGGGATGTCATAGATAGGTTTGTCTGGATACAGTTCTACGCATTGGCCGCCGACGACTGCCAGGGAGTCAATAACGTGTGCTTTGATTTCGAGCAAGCCAAGTTCGAACACCTGGAACAAGCCAACAGGGCCGGCACCAATGATGACTGCATCTGCTTCAATGACGGCCTGGGCCGTGGTAGTTTGTTTGTTTTCCATACGACGAGTTGATTCCTGATATTGCGGATTTGTTTGAGCCGATTAGCAAAAAGCCCGTATTGCTTTTCCTGATACTTATCTTTCCAGGTATTGCAATTTGTCTTTGACGTCCTTCCAGTCGTCAGCATCTGACAATGGGGCAACTGTCTTGGTAATCGACGGCCATTTGCGGGTCAGTTCTGCATTGATCTTGATAAATTGCTGCTGATCTGCAGGAACATCTTCTTCAGCAAAAATGGCGTTAGCCGGGCACTCTGCAACGCACACGGCGCAATCGATGCATTCGTCTGGATCAATGATGAGGAAATTCGGGCCAGCACGGAAGCAGTCCACCGGGCACACATCCACGCAATCGGTATAGCGGCAGCGGATGCAGGATTCGGTCACAACGTGGGTCATAACAGTCCAATCTAAACTAAAAATTCGGGATTTAGGCGCAGTCTGAACGCAAAAAACAGGCTCAGGGCTGCAAAGCCTTGTATTTTAAGGCAATTTGGCAGTTCTCACAAATCAGGCTTATATAGTTTGCGCATAAGCAAATACAAGCGAATCAAGTCACTTTGCTCCTGAAGTCTGCCTTAATGAGCAATTGTATGCCACTTAGCAATGAGCTGGCTTGATTTGCATCATTTGCATGAATTTTCTTGCAGGAATGATAGCCAGGATGAAAGTTGTTGAACTGCTATAAGGCTGCAGGAAAATTCAGCATAGAAACGGTATCATGCAGCATCCAGCCTGTTCATCATCAGATGGATGGGCAATTCAAGCATTTGCTAATTTACATATCATTTTAATTAAGGCCAGACATGAAGCCTGCAATCCTGGTAACACGTGCCATTTTTCCTGAAGTGCTGACTAAGCTGGAACAGTATTTTGAAGTCGAGTCGAATCAGGACGATATTATTTTTTCACCAACTGAGCTGGCTGCCAGGCTCAAGGGCAAAGTCGGCACTCTGGCAACCGCCAGTGCAAGAATCAATACTGAGTTGCTGCAGCAGGTGCCGGGTTTGAAAATGATCGCCAGCATGGCCGTAGGTTACGACAATATTGATGTGCCAGCCTGTACTGCACATGGTGTCATGGCCAGCAACACGCCAGAAGTCTTGAACGAGACTACCGCCGATTTTGGCTGGGCTTTGCTGATGGCGACAGCCAGGAGGGTGACAGAGTCTGAGCACTGGTTGCGCGCCGGTCACTGGACCAAATGGCGCTATGACTCTTTTCTGGGGGCAGATGTGCATGGAGCCACCCTGGGTATTATCGGTATGGGGAGAATAGGGCAGGCCATAGCGCGGCGTTCCATGGGGTTTGATATGAAGGTCGTGTATCACAATCGCTCACGCCTCAGCGCTGAACAGGAGGCCTATGCAAATAATGCTCTATACGTCAGTAAGGAAGAATTGCTGCAACAGGCTGACCATGTGGTGTTGGTGCTGCCATACTCAGTAGCCTCACATCACACCATCGCTGCGGCAGAGTTGGCAATGATGAAGCCTGGCGCAACCCTGGTGAATCTGGCACGCGGTGGTATTGTTGATGACCAGGCCCTGATCGCAGCCTTGCGTGAACACAGGATTGCGGCAGCAGGTTTGGATGTGTTTGAGAATGAACCTAAATTTCATCCAGACTTTTTGGGCTTGAGCAATGTCGTACTGACTCCGCATATCGCCAGCGCCTCAGAGGCAACCCGCAGGGCTATGGCAAACCGGGCGGCAGATAATTTGATTGCAGGTCTGACTGAGGGTAAGCCCAGGGATTGGCTTAACCCTCCAGCTTAAGCTACCGCCTTAATGATAGGGACTTAATCCTTGAGTGAAGTGATCAGATCTATATATTGCTGCATTGCTGCTTCCTGGGTAGTGCCTTTCAGGCCAGCCCAGGCATCAAACTTGGCGCGGCCGACAAAATCGGTCATGCCAGGACGGTCACCAGTGGCGTCACCGGCACTGCCTTGCTTGAACAATCCGTAGATTTTCAGCAAAGTCATATTGTCCGGACGCTCGGACAAGTTTTTGGAATCGGCTTGTGCCTGGGTGAATTGTTCTTGCAAGCTCATGGAAGTCTCCAGCATGTTATTGAGAAGCGCAAAAATAGCATGAAGACATGCTGGCAGGGCAGTTTTGCGCTAGAGGTTTCCCTCCAGCGCCGATGGTTTGCAGATGATTAATTTTGCAGATGATTAATGCAGGGTAGGTTCAGCGCCGCAGCAGACTTTATACTTTTTGCCACTGCCGCAAGGGCAGGGGTCATTTCTGCCTACTTTTGGAGCTTCACGCTTGACCGTGGTAACGCCAGACTTGCGCAAGGGGGCCCAGAAACGACGTATCGCAGGAATGGACGCTTCCAGTGTCAATGCCAGTTCATGGCATTTCTCTGGCGTATCAACGAATTTCAATTCACTTTCTTCTATCTCTTCTGCACCCAGCAGGTAGATAGGTTGCAGCAGCGGGCCAATTTCTTCCGATTCCCAGGCAGCTTCCCAGGCTTCTTCGCGCAATTGCATGCCTTCCCAAAAGCCCCAGGCCCAGGTTTCGCCATCAATCAATTCCTTGCCATTTTGTTCCATGACGCAAAACAGGGGTTCGTATTCTTGCGGCGCTACTTCAAAGGTGATCTGGATTTCATTCATGAAACGGGCTACCAGGCTGGTAACGCGCTGCATTTCCTTTTCATTCTTGAACTTGGGTTCGCCCTCTTCAGGCAGACCCCATACCAGTGGCAGCCATTCAGCCATCGGTATCATTTCTGGACCAAGGGCAATGGCAGTCAGGAAGCCATGGAGGGCATCCATGGTCATGCCATCGTCGCCGACTTTGTCCGACATCAGAAATTTGTCGAGTTCATTGAATTCTTTGTCGCTTAGTGGTTCGTCGAGATGCATGTCGTGACTCTTCAAAAGATAAGTATGAAAATACCGGAAGTTTAGCGCTTTGTGTGCTGGCTGCACAGGAGTTTTATGTCGAATGTACTGGCAGCCACGTACAATAGCGGGATGACAGATTTTACTCCCCCAGATTCCTTCGCCGGGCTGACACCCGAATTAGTCCTTGATGCCGTAGAAAGCAGTGGCTTGCGCAGCGATGGCCGCATGCTGGCCCTGAACAGCTACGAAAATCGCGTTTACCAGATAGGTATAGAGGATGCCTCGCCGATTATTGCCAAGTTTTACCGGCCCTTGCGCTGGTCGGACGAGGCGATACAGGAAGAACATGATTTCGTGCGTGAATTGCAGGCGCATGAGATTCCCGTGCTGGCAGCCCTGCAAACGGAAGATGGCAAGAGCCTGCGGCATTATCAGGGCTTCCGTTTTTCCTTGTTTAATCGCCAGAGTGGTCGTGCACCTGAAACTGGTGATCCAGCGACACTGGAGTGGCTGGGTCGTTTCATAGGACGCATACATGCAGTCGGGGCTACTGCCAGCTACGCAGTCAGGCCAGCGCTGAATCCTCAAAGTTTTGGTGTCTTGCCACGTGTCTGGTTGCTGGAAAATGATTTTATTCCACCAGACCTGCTGGCTGCCTATACCAGCGTTAGCCAGCAAGCTCTGGATGGTATTCAGGCTTGCTATGACAGAGCGGGTGATGTGCCGCAACTGCGCCTGCATGGTGATTGCCATCTTGGAAATGTTTTATGGCTGGAGTCCGGAGCTGAGGCAGGCCCGCACTTTGTGGATTTTGATGACAGCCGCATGGGGCCGGGTATACAGGACTTATGGATGCTGTTATCAGGTGAGCGCAGCGAAATGCAAAGCCAGTTGACCGATATCCTGGTGGGCTATGAAGATTTCTTTGAATTCGAGCCGCGCCAGCTATATTTGATAGAAGCCTTGCGAACCTTGAGGTTGATCCATTATTCCGCCTGGCTGGCGCAGCGTTGGAGCGACCCGGCTTTTCCGGCAGCCTTTCCCTGGTTTAACAGCCAGCGTTACTGGCAAGACCGCATACTTGAATTGCGCGAACAGGTTGCCTTGATGGATGAAGCACCACTGTGGCAAATTTAATACTGTTTTTGTGATGTTTTGATCAAATTGCTAATAAGTCAGGCCTTACTGTAAAATCCCGCCAATTTTTAAACTATGATGGAAATGCACCATGACTCAAGATGAATTGAAACTTGCCGTCGCCCAGGCGGCAATTGCTTATGTAGTAGAAGGTGAAATAGTTGGTGTAGGTACAGGTTCTACAGCGAACTTTTTTATCGATGAGCTGGCCAAGATCAAACACAAAATCAAAGCGGCTGTTGCCTCTTCCGAGGTGACGGCGGCACGGTTACGTTCTCATGGTATTACCGTGCTGGATTTGAATGAAGTGACGTCCATGCCAGTGTATATCGATGGCGCAGATGAAATTACGCCGCAAGGAGCCATGATCAAGGGTGGCGGTGCAGCATTGACGCGCGAAAAGATCGTTGCATCTGTCGCTGAAAAATTTATCTGTATCGCCGACGGTTCCAAGCTGGTGGATGTGCTGGGCAAGTTTCCTTTGCCGGTAGAAGTGATTCCCATGTCACATGCAGTCGTGGCACGCAAGCTCAATGCACTGGGCGGTGAGGCGCGTTTGCGTATCAAGGATGGGCAGCCACTGCTGACTGACAACGGCAATATGATTTTGGATGTGCATGGCATGCAAATCCATGATCCGCTGGCGATGGAAGCTGAGATTAATAATATCGTGGGAGTGGTGACGGTCGGTTTGTTCGCGCGTCAGGGTGCAAATGTTTGCCTGCTGGGGACTGCGGAAGGTGTTAAAACCTTGCAATTCTGAGTTCAGCAAGGAAATGTCCAGTTGGTCTGCTGTAAATCTGTGCAATCGCAGGTGAATCAGAAGTCATCCGTTGTTCAATTTTATGAGGAGATGATGCAAATGAACACGAATACAAATAAAAAAACGGTCACGTCATTAAGTTTCTTTGTCACACTGACGGCAGCTTTGCTGATCTCAGCCTGCGCTACGCAGTCGCCTACGGCCAGCCAGCCTCCCATCAATGTGGCAATGACGCAGGCTATGCAGGCCAAAATCAGCCCTGATGCTGCCATCACGATGCTGAAAGAGGGGAACCAGCGCTTTATTTCTGGCAGCATGCTCAAGCGCGATTTGCCTGCGCAAGTGAAAACCAGTGGCAGAGATGGTCAGTTCCCGTTTGCCAGCATCGTCAGTTGCATAGACTCACGTTCTGATCCGGCGCTGGTATTTGACCAGGGTATAGGCGATTTGTTTACAGCCAGGGTGGCAGGCAATATCGTTAATGAAGACATACTCGGCAGTCTTGAATATGCGGCCAAGGTCGCGGGCTCCAAAGTCATCATCATCCTTGGTCATTCTCACTGTGGTGCTGTGAAAGGTGCTTGTGATAATGCCAATCTGGGAAACCTGACGCAACTGGTGGCCAAGATCATGCCGGCTGTGAAGGCGACACCAGATAATCATGGTAGTGACCGTTCATCGAAGAATCACCATTTTGTTGATGCAGTGGCAGAGATGAATGTCAAAATGACGGTCAAGGCAGTGACAGAAAAAAGTGTGGTGCTGAAAGAAATGGCAGATAAGGGCCAGATCAAAATCGTCGGTGCCATGCTGGATGTAGAAACTGGCAAGATCGATTTTTATTGAGCTAGTCTGTTTCCTGACAATAAAGCCCGCAGATGCGGGCTTTATTGTTTATGTAGCTGGTATGCAGTTAATGAAGCGTTAATGCGCACTCATTATTCTGTTGGCGGGACATAGCCAGTAGCAGCATCTGCGCCATCGCCAAAGAAATGCTTTTCCATTTGCGTTGCCAGATATTTACGGGCGCGTGTGTCTGCCAGATTCAGGCGATTCTCGTTCACCAGCATGGTCTGGTGCTTGAGCCAGGCAGCCCAGGCTTCTTTGGAAACACTTTCATAAATGCGTTTGCCCAATTCACCTGGATATGGTGGAAAGTCCAAGCCTTCGGCTTCTTTGTCTAATTTAATGCAGTGGACCGTACGGGCCATGTGGTGCTCCTTAATATTAAATCTTGAAAACAGGCTGAATTATACGACCAGTGGCTCAGAGTTGCTTGATCAGGACTAAAGACTTGCGTTGCCAGTTATACATTTTTTGCCTGTCTTTCGGCAAATCATCGACTGATGCGCTGACAAAACCACGTTTCAGGAACCAGTGTGCCGTACGTGTTGTTAATACAAACAGGCTATGGAAACCAGCGCGACGTGCGCGTTTTTCCATATGTTTGAGTATGCGTTCGCCATCGCCCTGGCTTTGCACGTCCGGGTTGACGGTCAGGCAAGCCATCTCTGCCATTTTTTCGAACGGGAAGGGATATAGCGCAGCACAGCCGAAAATCACACCATCATGCTCAATGACTGAGAAGTAATTGATTTCGCGCTCTATCAGTTCGCGGCCACGTTTGACCAGGGTGCCGTCGGCTTCCAGTGGTTCTATCAGTTTGATAATGCCGCCTACATCTTCAATCGTGGCTTCGCGCAGGCTTTCCAGGTTTTCTGAAGACACCATGGTACCCACGCCGTCATGGGTAAACAATTCCAGTAGCGCAGAACCGTCCATCTTGTAGGGGACGATATGGATACGCGGCACACCACCGCGTGAGGCCTTGATGGCATGCTCCAGATAAAACGCTGAATCCAGGGGCAGATAGCCTGCTTTTAATTCCAGTTCTGCCTGCATGAAAGACAGTTCGCGGATTTCATCATTATCCTGGTCCACCATCATCGGTGTTTCGGAAATGAAAATCAGTTTGTCGGCCCGTAAGGCGGTGGCCGCAGATACGGCAACGTCTTCCATCGTCAGATTGAATGCTTCGCCTGTGGGGGAGAAGCCCAGAGGCCCAAGCAAGACCAGATTACCTGCATCAAGAATGCGGTGTATGGTGTCATAAGCGACTTTACGGGCGATACCGGTCAGTTGGAAGTCCACACCGCCAACGATGCCTATAGGCTTGGCTGTGACAAAATTGCCTGAAATGATACGGATCGCAGAATGTGCCATAGGCGTATTTGGCAAGCCCTGGCTGAATGCGGCTTCTATGTCCAGGCGCAATTCGCCAGCAGCTTCTTTTGAGCATTCCAGTGCTGCTGTATCGGTAATGCGTATGCCATTATGAAAACGACCTTCTACGCTGCGCAGTGCCAGTTGCTCGGCCACCTGGGGTCGTGAGCCATGAACGATAACGATCTTGATGCCCAGGGCATGCAAAAGTGATAAATCTTGCGCCAGAACTGGCAGGGCTCCTGCCATGACCAGTTCCCCCGGGAATGCGACCACGAAGGTCTTGCCACGGAAGGCGTGAATATAGGGCGCGACCGAACGCAGCCATTGAACGAATTGAACGGGATTTTCCATCCGCCAATTATAATCTGAGACGCGAAAACAGATCATGAATCAACGTGGTCGATTTTCCACATTGATGGCTTTCACTTTTTGCCTGCGATCCCTGGCAATATTCACATCGTTTTCAATGTGTGTAAGTTGCTTTGATACGTTCCAGTTTTCCGGCATACAGATCATGGGCTTTGCGGGTCGTGCTATTAGCCTTTGCCAACAGTAGCTCTTCAGTGGCGTTAGGTATTTCACCTAGTTTCAAATGGGCCAGCGCCAGCCATAAATGAAATTCATCATAGTTTGCGTCACGTTTTATCTCGCGTTTGAATAAAACCTTGGCTTCCGTAAACTCGCCACGCTGCATCGCCGCCAGGCCGCGATTGAAAAAATAGAAGGGCGGATAAGGTTGTAATTGCTCCAGGCGACTGATGTACACCTGTGCCTCTTGTGCTTGCCCGGATTTGCGTAAGACTTCAGCCAGATTACTTAAGGTCAGAGTGTTATTGGGTTCTTTTTCCAATATTTGTTTGAATACATTTTCTGCCAATTGGAAGTCGCCATGCTGCCGATAAATAACACCCAGGGTATTGTAGGCTGTCAGGAAATCGGGGTCAGCACGCAATGCCTCACGGGCAAACCAATAGGCATCATTGACATTGTGCTGTGCCAGCAATTCTGCCGCACGGTTATTCATGTACATGGCGATTACTGTCGCTTCACTGATCAATACTGTTTTTTGTCCAAGGATTTCACTTGGTGGCAAGAAATCAATCACCATGCTTTGATGGTATTCATCCGTGTTGCGCAAAAAATTTGGTCTCCTGCCCAGAACGATATTGACGTGGCCAGCGGCAAAGTACAAATCATTGTTGCGGCTCCATGCCTCATTGATGATGACATTTTGAAATTGCACATCCAGACCTAATTGTTTTGCAAAGGCAGCAGTCATGAGTACCAGTGACAGGCAGTTGCCGGAGCGCGCAGCAAAGGCCTGCGCGGCATTGCGTGTCATTTCTGCATCATATTCCAGTTTGATCTGGCGTTTACTTGAGAGGGCTTCAAACAAAGCTCTTTGTGGACCACGTCTACTTAGCTGCGGCATGATTTCCTCGAGCAAGTAGGATTTCATTTCCTTACTAAGTGTTAGTACATTTTCTCTGTCTATAGGTGTGCTGCTTGGGGAAAACCCTTGATCATGAAACTGAAGCGCACTCACTTTTTGTGTTGTCTGTGTGGCGCAAGCTGTTACCAGGCATGTGAAAAACAGAATAATCAAGGTTTTCATCTCAATCTCCCCGCAAGTATCAGGATAGTAAATTGATGCTCAGTTCATCTCAGCTTTGATTTATTCAGTATAGATTAAATTTCCGGGGAATTTAATTTCACTATTTATCTGCCTTGCAGAATAAAAAAAGAATTGTCTCTGTAGCTTGCTTGAAAATAGCCAAAAAACAACATTGCGCAGCACAGCTAAAAATCTGGGATAATGCGCAGCGCTATGTCTTCAAATCAAACACCAAAAAACTCCCCCCCAAAAGCAATGCCCAGTGCGATAGATGGTTTATCGGGATTGCGAGAACTTCGACAACAATTGCGCGAAACAGCTGCCAAGTCTGAGTCGCCTGACAACAAACGGCCAAAGGAAAACAGTGCTGAGCCTCTGCGCACTCCCAAAGTGCAAAGTGCAAGGCCGCAGCCGAATCGCAGTAAAACGACGGCAACTGAAAGTAAGCGTCCAGGCGCTGCGAAAAAAATGGCCGGGCCTGCCAAAGAAGAAGCCCCACTGCCTTTTCGTAATCCCTTGCCAGAAATCAGTTACCCCGAAGAGTTGCCGGTATCCGGCAAGCGGGCAGAAATTGCCGAGGCTCTGCAAAAACATCAAGTCATTATTGTCTGCGGCGAAACCGGTTCAGGCAAGACCACGCAATTACCCAAAATCTGCCTGGAGCTGGGGCGCGGGCAAAAAGGCCTGATAGGCCATACCCAGCCGCGCCGTATTGCTGCTTCGTCTACTGCCAAGCGTATTGCACAGGAATTGAATTCGCCGCTGGGCGAAAATGTAGGTTTTAAAGTCCGTTTTACCGACACCCTGAGCAAGGGCGCATCGGTAAAGTTGATGACGGACGGTATCTTGCTGGCAGAAACCCAGACAGACCCGCTGTTAAAGCAATATGACACCATCATCATCGATGAGGCGCACGAACGCAGCCTGAATATTGATTTCCTGCTCGGTTACCTGAAGCAATTACTGCCCAAGCGTCGTGACCTGAAGATCATCATCACCTCAGCCACAATAGATGCGCAGCGCTTTGCCAATCATTTTGCTGATACGCGTGGTGGCGAGCCCAAGCCTGCACCTGTCATCGAAGTGTCGGGCCGTCTGTATCCGGTAGAAGTACGCTATCGCCCGATACAAGATACAGAAAAAGATAAAGAGCGTGATTTGATGACGGCGATTACTGATGCCGTTGATGAATTGTGTAGAGTCGGGTCTGGTGACGTACTGGTGTTTTTGCCAGGTGAACGTGAAATTCGCGATGCTGCCGAGGCCTTGCGTAAACACCATCCACCGCATGTAGAAATTTTGCCACTGTTTGCCCGCCTGTCAGCACAAGAGCAGGAGCGGGTATTCAAGACCTCGAATGCGCGTCGTATTGTCCTGGCAACCAATGTTGCCGAAACCTCGCTGACTGTGCCTGGCATACGCTATGTCGTTGATGCTGGTCTGGCACGCGTCAAGCGCTACAGCTACCGCAATAAAGTCGAGCAATTGCAGATAGAGGCGGTGGCCCAGTCTGCTGCCAATCAGCGCGCCGGTCGTTGTGGTCGCGTTGCTGCTGGTGTCTGCATACGTTTGTACGATGAACAGGATTACCTGCAAAGGCCAAAATTTACTGAACCAGAAATTTTGCGTTCGTCACTGGCTGCCGTCATCTTGCGCATGAAATCTCTGCGTCTGACGGATGTAGAAACTTTTCCCTTCATAGAACCCCCACCAGGCAGGGCGATTGCTGATGGTTATCAGCTCTTGCAGGAACTGGGGGCAATGGATGAAGTCAATCAGTTGACGCCGGTGGGCAGGCAGCTCGCCAAACTCCCGCTGGACCCGCGTGTAGGCCGCATGATTTTAGCAGCGCGTGACAACCAGGCTTTGCAGGAAGTGTTGATTATCGCTGCTGCCTTGTCAGTGCAAGACCCGCGTGACCGTCCTATGGATGCGCAAGCCGCAGCCGACATGGCGCACAAGAAATTTGCCGATGAAAAGTCTGAATTTCAGTCTTACCTGAAAATCTGGGCGTGGTTCGAAGATGCAATCGAGCATAAGAAAACCAATCGTCAGTTGCAAGATAATTGCCGCTCCAATTTCCTGAGCCAGATGCGTTTGCGTGAATGGCGTGAAGTGCATTCGCAATTGCTGACGATAGTAAAAGAGCAGGGTTGGCGCTTGAATGAGGCACCTGCCACCTACGAGCAATTGCACCTGTCTCTGCTAACGGGTTTGCTGGGCAATATCGGCTATAAGTCAGATGAAGAAGCACATTATCTGGGTGCGCGTGGTATCAAATTTTATATCTGGCCAGGTTCCACTCTGGCCAAAAAAGCCGGGCGCTGGATCATGTCGGCTGAACTGGTTGATACCACACGTCTGTACGGTCGTTGTATTGCGCAGATTAATCCAGAATGGCTGGAGAAGATAGGCGGGCATCTGCTCAAGAAATCTTATGGCGAACCGCGCTGGGAGAAACGTGCAGGCCAGGTATCTGCCTTTGAACGCGCCACGCTGTATGGCCTGGTCGTATATAGCCAGCGTCGCACCCAGTATGGTTTAACCCACCCGGTAGAGGCACGCGAGATGTTTATCCGCGATGCGCTGGTAGAAGGTGAGTTTGATACCCGCGCACCTTTCTTTGCGTATAACCAAAAACTGGTGCGCGAGATAGAAAACCTCGAACACAAATCACGCCGTCTAGATGTATTGGTCGATGAAGAACTGATCGTGGCTTTTTATGATCAGCACTTGCCAGCCGATGTGTGGAATGCAGTCCTGTTTGAGCAATGGCATAAAGAAGTGACCAAGGCCAACCCCAAGCTCTTGTACTTGAACAAGGACGAGCTGATGCGCCATGAGGCGGCTGGCGTCACCACAGAACTGTTCCCCAAGACCATGCAAGTTTCGGGTGTGGCCTTGCAGCTCAGCTATCACTTTGAGCCTGGCAGTCCACGCGATGGCGTGACCCTGACCGTACCCTTGTTTTCACTGAATCAGGTGTCGGCAGACCGCTGCGAATGGCTGGTGCCTGGCATGCTCAAAGAAAAAGTGCATTTGCTGATCAAGTCTCTGCCGCAAAAGATACGCCGTCATTGCGTGCCTATCCCGGAATATGCAGCAGGCTTTTGCGAGCGCAATGATTTCGGTAAGGGCAATTTCCTTGACGCCGTGATTGCCGATATACGCGAACAAAAAGGCTTGCTGTGCAAGACTACGGATTTCAAATTCGAGACCGTGCCTGTGCATTTGACGATGAATTTCAAAGTCGTTGATGAGCATGGTCGTCAACTGGAAATGGGGCGTAACCTGGCCAGCCTGCGGGCAGAATTTGGTGGTCAGGCACGCGAGAGTTTTCAGCGTATTGCCAGTGCCGAAAAACTGGCGCTGCTGGATACCAACCCAGTTGCCTCCAAACCGGCTGTTGTAGTAGAAGACAAGTCGGTCCGTAATAATGGAAAACCTGCAACTGCGAATGTTCAGACTGCTTCTGTCGTACCGGCATTCAAGCAGGAAAACCTGACAGCATGGACATTCGACAGTTTGCCAGAATTGCTGGAAGTCCAGCAAGGCAAGCAAACTCTGATTGGTTATCCAGCACTGGTCGACAAACTCACGCATTGTCATATTGAAGTGTTTGATGATCCGGATGAGGCAGCGCGCATACATCGCATAGGCATGCGACGCCTGTTTGCCTTGCAGTTGAAAGAACAGATCAAGTTCCTGGAAAAAAATATCCCTGGCTTGCAGCAAATGGGCATGCAATTCATGGCTCTGGGTTCGCAGGAAGAATTGCGTGACCAGATCATTCAGGTCGCCATAGAAAGCGCTTTCCTGCAAAACCCATTGCCTGCTAATTCAGGTGAATTCAATAAGCGACGAGATGAAGGTAAGGCAAGGTTGAATTTGCTGGCCAATGAAATTGCCCGTACAGCGGCGCAAATACTTGCTGAATACCATGGCTTGCCCAAAAAGCTGCAAGGCATCAAGGCCCATGCGCAAGCAACTGCCGACATGCAGACGCAATTGCAGATGCTGGTAACCAAGCACTTTATTGCAGAAAATGAGTTCACTCAGTTGTCGCATTTCCCGCGTTACCTGAAGGCGATTACAGTACGTATGGACAAGTTGCGTGCAGACCCTGCGCGTGACCAGAAGTTGCTGGCTGAATGGAATAGTGTGGCCCAGGCCTGGCAACGTCACCCACGCAAGACAGGACCGGATGCTGATCCAAAATTGCTGGAATTCCGCTGGTTGCTGGAAGAACTCAGGGTTTCCTTGTTTGCCCAGGAGCTGCGTACCCCCATGCCTGTGTCAGTCAAGCGTTTGCAAAAAGTGTGGGAGAGTTTCCAGCGATAGGTGCTATTTGAGTTGGATTCGCATGGCCGCAGGCAAAGCTTGTTTGCTTGTTGTATGCTGATGGCAGGCAGACAGGTTGATCAACCTGATACTGCCTGCTTTTTTTATAGGCGAGCAAAAATCCATGAATCACAAACTCAATCCTGCAACGATCTTCCTGCTAGTCATACCGCCATTGCTATGGGCAGGCAATGCTGTTGTCGGGCGCATGATACATGAGATGGTGCCACCGATTACCCTGAACTTCATACGCTGGGTACTGGCCTTCTTAATACTCTTGCCTCTGGCCTGGCATATTTTTCGTCGCGACAGTATGTTATGGCGTAACTGGCGACGTTATGCCGTATTAGGTTTGCTGGGCGTGGGTTTGTACAATGCCTTGCAATACCTGGCCTTACAAAGTTCTACCCCGATCAATGTCACTCTGGTTGCGGCCAGTATGCCGGTATGGATGTTGATTGTAGGGCGACTGTTCTTTCAGGCCAGAGTATCGCGCTGGCAATTGGCTGGGGCGCTGCTGTCTATCGCTGGCGTACTGATTGTCCTGAGCCGTGGTGAGATAGCGCAATTGCTGGCTTTGCGCCTGGTGCCTGGCGATATCTTCATGATTATCGCCACCATTACATGGTCAATTTACAGCTGGTTGCTGACGCGTGGCAATGACGGAGAGTTACGCAAGCACTGGGCCGATTTCTTGCTGGCGCAAGTCAGCTTTGGCGTATTGTGGTCAGGGCTGTTTTCTGCGGCAGAATGGGCTATTACCGGACCGGCGATACACTGGAGCCCGATCTTGTTTGCTGCCCTGGCTTTTGTTGCCATAGGCCCGGCAGTCATTGCTTTTCGTTGCTGGGGTCTGGGTGTGCAAAGAGTAGGGCCAAATATTGCTGCTTTTTTTAGTAATCTGACGCCCTTGTTTGCGGCGCTCTTGTCATCGGCATTCCTGGGTGAGACACCGCATGTGTTTCATGGGCTGGCTTTCATGTGCATTGTTGGCGGTATTATTCTTTCATCACGTCGCTAGTCTATCTATATAGGGTCACCGACGCCGATAGGTGCGGGTGAAATATTGACGATGAGTGAGAATAATTGCTCGTATTTGTAACGTTCTCCAGCATCATCCAGCATTTTGCGATTTTCGAGGAAGGCGGCGTCGACTTCTTTCCAGTCTTGCTCATTGAGTACTTGTCTGGCCACAGGCATGATGCGCTCCTCTTCCGCACGCATATGGGCGAAATAAAAAAGTGCGTATTGTTCTACCAGATCGTGGAAGCGTGTAAAAGCAGGTTTGCCACCAAATTCATAATCCAGCAAGGCCTGGAACAGGCCATGCACCATTAATTCACCCATGCTATGTTGCGCGCTTAAGGCATCCAGCTCACTATCGAGTTGATGTGTTCTTTCCTTGATTTTGGCGAACAGATACAGATCTTCCTTGGGATGATGGATTTTTTCGGGATATTCCATGATGTAGTAAAGCATGGCACGGAACACCTTCAAATCGGGTGCATTGCCGCCACTCTCAATTTGCCGGACGAAATAACGCATGCCTTGTATGACTGAAGACAAATGTTCGTGTTCATCCTGTATGACGCGTAGCGAAGCAGGGTAAATATTTCTGATGGACATGGTGGGCCTCCTTGCTATTCTTTTTGCTACTTTACTTTGGCCGCAGGAGGCTGCTGTTGATCAGGATCAAAGGTGTTTGCCTGTCATGGAATTAATGGTAAAAAAAGCCACTCAAGCTTGGCTTGCGTGGCTATCATATTTTTGTATATAAGGAGTATTACTTGCTGCTCAATTCCTTCAGTAATTCCTTGGCATGATAAATTTTATCCATGGCTTCCAGTATGCCGCCGCTATGGATGGCAACGCCGCGGTTGCTGCGTTCATCAAACCAGAATGCGCCACCTAAAGAATGAATATTGCCATCAAAGACCAGGCCGACAATTTCACCATTCCTGTTAATGAGCGGGCTGCCAGAATTGCCGCCTATGATGTCGTTGTTGGTCACGAAATTATAGGCTTGTTGCAGGTTCAGCTTGCTTTTCGCAGCATGCCATGATGCAGGCAGGGCAAAAGGATAGGCACCGGTTTCATGTTCAAATGCGCCAGCAAAATTGGTAAACGGGTTGACCATGCTCCCACCTGACTCCCAGCCTTTGACCTCACCATAAGACAGGCGCAGGGTGCCGGTGGCATCAGGATATGCGCCAGTGCCAGTTTGCAAAAAGCGTGCTTGTGCAATCAACTCAGAGTTCTTTTGCACCACTGACTGTACTTCCTGTTCCATGCGCTTGCGTATATTTCGCGACTCAGCATCGACAGCCAGGGCCAGTTTGATGAAGGGATCGTCAGACTGAATGATGGCTTCCTTGCCGCCATTCCACAAGTTTTTGCGGTATTCAATATCTGCCAGGCGGGTTTTGCCGACGAGCTTGTCCGTCAATTGCTCAGGTGAGAGTTTGCCCAGGACTTGTTTGACAAATGCGTGATTGGTGCCGAGATCTTCTCGCATCTTGGACAGGGAGTGCGACAGTTTGACTTTTTCAAACTCAGGGTAAATTGGTGCTTTTGAAAATACTGTTTGTTGCACGGCCGGGAGACGTGCATCGGTAAATTCAGGCAGGCGATCGGCATTGCTTTTCAATTTTTCATCTGCAGCGCGAACCAGATTACGGGCTATGTGAAAATACTCGCTGGAAAAAGCCGCAGCACCTTCTGCCATACTGCTTATCCTGTGCAACTGGCGATAATTTTCCTGGGCCCTGGTAATGGCGTCCCATGCACCACTAATTTTTGACCTGAGCTCAGGATTGCTATCGACAAACGAGCGTAAAGCAGCTTCTTCTGCTTGCTTGCGGGCGATGAATTCCGGATCCAGCAAGGTTTTTAACCTGCCTGTACGTGCTTTATAACTGTTTTCTGTACTGAACAAGAGATGATCTGCAGTACGTGCTGCTTCGGCACTGGTCTTGCTATATTGTGTGAGCACACCGCGTAATTCAGCCAGGTGTTGCAAGTTGTCTATGAGACCGATGTCACGCAAGCTTGTCAATTGTGCCATGGTCAATTGGCGCTGAGTGGAACCAGGGTGGCCTGTGATGAACGTCATTTCACCTTCTTGTGGCCCGGCTTTACTGAAAGGGAAGAAATTCCTGATTTCTGCCGGTTTGCCATTTTCATAGACGCGCAACATGGTGATGTCCAGATCATAGCGGGGGAAGTTGAAGTTATCCGGGTCGCCACCAAAAAAAGCGATGGACTTCTCCGGCGCCCATACCAGACGGGTATCGGCATAGCGGTGATATTTGTACAGATGGTAGCGGCCACCATGATAAAGATCGACTATATCGCAGCGGGTTTTTTCTTTGTCTTCGCCTACACAGGCTGAGGTAAGTTTGGCGTTAATGGCATTTTGTGCCTGCTTGAATTCTTTGCCTTCGAGGCCTGCGGTGGCTTTCTTGATCTCATCTGTCACATCGCTGATATCTTCCAGACGGTTTAATTCCAGTGCTGGGCAAACTTGTTCTTCTTCACGTTTCTTTGCCAGAAAGCCGTTTTCTACATAATTTTGTTTGGCGGTCGACAACTGCTCTATACAGTTGGAGGCGCAATGATGGTTGGTCATGACCAGACCATCCCTGGAGACAAAAGAGCCAGAGCAGCCCGGTAGCTTGACCGAGCTTAACATGGTGTTTTTAATCCATTCTGCTGAGGGCTTGAAACCATATTCTGCCTGCAGTCTGGTGATGGGCAGATTGTCCAGGGTCCACATGCCTTCCGCCGCGAAGGACATCGCGGGAGTCGACAGACTCGCCAGACTCGCCAGACTCAGAAATAAGAATTTCTTTTGCATTGTTTTTCCATTACTTTGAAAATAAATTGCCTCTCGTCAGTGCTGGCGAGAGGCAGAGGTATTCATCGGCAGGAAGCTGATAGCTTCCTGCCTACACATGAGGCATTAACGTTTTGCCCGTATCGCTTCAATTTGATCCATGATCTTGTTCATGCGCACGAACACTGCCTGGTAAGGAGCAGGCGAGGCCAGATCAACACCTGCGCTCTTGACCAGTTCATAAGGGTAAGCAGAACCGCCAGCTTTCAGGATATTCAGGTATTTATCCCTGGCACCAGTCTGGCCTTTGAGGATTTCATCAGCAAACATGGAGCCCGCAGCGATGGAGGTGGCATACTGGAATACGTAGAAACGGTTATAGAAATGAGGGATATATGCCCATTCAACAGCGTAAGTATCATCTATCTTCATGACGCCTTCTTTGTCACCATGATAGCTTTTCAGGATGTCGCCATAGATTTTCGACAGTGCTTCACCAGTCAGGGATTCACCCTTGTCGACCTTGGCATGTACCTCGCGCTCAAAGTCGGCAAACATGGCCTGGCGGAAGAAAGTGCCGCGCAGGTTTTCCAGTGCTGAACCCAGGTACAACAGGCGTTCATCATCGCTCTTGGCGATTTTCAGCATATGGTCGAGCAGGAAGACTTCGTTGGTAGTTGAAGCAATTTCTGCCGTGAAAGTAGGGTAGTCAGCGCTGATGAAAGGCTGATGTTTATTGGCCAGGTAGGAATGCATGGCATGGCCCCACTCATGCCCCAGTGTCGAGACAGACTCATAGTCGTCGTTGTAATTCAACAGCAGGTATGGGTGCACGTCATAGGCTGCGCCATTCATATAGGCACCAGAACGTTTGCGTGGGCGAGGGTATACATCCATCCAGCGTTCTGTCGTGGCTTTGGCCATGGCTTTGACATAATCATCACCCAGCGGCTTGACTGATTCAACGACTAGTTTGACGCCATCCTTGATAGGATATTTGAAATCGCCAGATACCAGCGGCGGGTAGATGTCGAAATAGCGCAGGTCCTTGACGCCCAGCAGTTTGGCACGCAGTTTGAAGTAGCGGTGCAGGGTAGGCAGGTTGGCGCGGGTTTGCGTGACCAGTGTGTCATACACTTCACGCGGCAACTTGTTGTTATCCAGTGCCTGCGTCAATGAGTCAGGGTAGTTGCGTATCTTGGCATAGGCGGAATCGCGTTTTAACTGTTCATAAAAAGTGACACCGTAGCTGCGTTCAAATTCTTTCCACTTGCCCCAGAATGTATCAAATACCAGTTGGCGGTCAGCGCGGTTGGGCGCTGCGCGGTATTTGGTGTAGGCAGACTGGTCTATGCGTACTTCTTCACCTGTCGATAATTTGACCTTGGGCCATGGCATGTCAGCATTGGAAAGTGTGGAATACACTGCGCTGGCCGTATTGGTTGCCATGCCAAAAGTAGCGACAATTTCTTCGCCTTTTTTGTCCAGGGTATGTTTGCCAGAGCGCAAGATGTCATCAAGTTGATGGGCATATATTTTCAAGCCTTTTTCTTTGGCCTGGAAAGCCTGTATCTTCTTAGCACCTATACTCAAAATCTCAGGCCTGAGGAAGGAAGTCGCTTCTTCCACTTTACTGCCCAAAATGTCCGAACGCTGGCCCAGGTCTGCGCCGGCATTGTCACCAGTATCCTGGTCGCGGAACTGGAATGCATAGCTGGAGAGGCGGGCATAGCGCTTCCACAAGTCAGCATTCAGATCCAGGCAAGTCTTGAAGCGCGCGATATTGTCGCCAAGATGGCCGCTGCAAGTTTGAAATTGCTTTAACTGTACCTCCAGCATGACAGCATCCTTGTCCCAGTCTGCCTTTGTCTGATACATGTCATTTAAATTCCAGCGGTCTGCTTCCGTTTCATTGGGATGGGCAGCAAAAGCGAAGCTTGGTAGTGTCAATGCAACAGCGAACAAGTTGCGAACAAGATGTTTATGCATGGTGAGTGGTCCAGTTTGGATTAATGGATGTGCAGCAAATGCGGGAATGATGTTTTGTTTATTTAATATATTTAGAAATTACATCCCCGTATTTGGGCATTATTCTGTTCTGAAAGTTCTCAATTGAAAAGCAATTTTGGAAATATATTTCCTGTTTTTCGCATTTTCCCGGCAGATTGATCGATTTCAAGGGAATTATTAATAATTCATCTGATTGAATATTAAATGGCTAATTTAATAGCTGGTTTGATTCTGCTACTGAGAAATTAAAAAGGAAGGCGAACATGGTTCGCCTTTCCTGGTTTTTGTTTCTCTGGTAAGAGCTTACTTATTACTCAATTCGACTTTAATCAAATTATCATCAGGCTTGCGGTCTATGTATTTGATGTCAGGATCTATACCCGCTTTGTAGGGGAGACCCTTGACGACGAGTTTGAATGCCATCTCTTTTTGATTGATAAGATGGCGTTGACGCAGCAAGGGCTTGCCATCCTTGTCGTCTATGCCTATGTCCATCCAGTCTTTCAAGGCAACTTCTTTTTCCGCACCCAGTTCATCTGCCTTGAGTTTATTGCTGGTGACTTTGAGCATTACTTCGTACTGTCCGTCTGGCAAGGCCGTGGCGTTTGCTGAAATAGCACGGTTTTCATACAAGGTGATGGAGTCAAACAGATCATCAATCACATATTGTTGCTCCACTGGCGTCACTTCGCGTAATGCCTGGGTCAGTGCCTTGCTGCTAGGGTAGGGAGCGCCCTTATTGGCATGACGGGCGATGACTTCGCGCAGGGCCTGGTTGACTTTGTCTTCGCCTATCTGGTCTTGCAGCAAGTACATGGCCAGGCTACCTTTGGCATAGTGGATATAGTCTTGATTTTCATTCTGTGCCAGCGGCAATTCTTTTTTCCTTTCCTGGCTACGGCCTTGCAGATATCTGTCCAGCTCAAATTGCAGGAAGCGGCGCATGGTTGCATCACCATAAGTATGCTTCATGACCATCAGGGCAGAGTACTGCGCCAGGGTTTCTACCAGCACTGTGCCCCCCTTGCTATTGCCCGAAATTACTTGATGTGCCCACCACTGATGAGCAACTTCATGTGCCGTTACATAGAATGGATAATCAACTTCCTTGGGGTTATTGTCATCAACGCGGGCAATGAAACCTATGCTTTCTGAAAACGGTATGGTGTTAGGGAAAGCCTGGGCAAATCTGGCATAACGTGGAAACTCAATGATACGAACCAGTTTGTGCTGATACGGGCCAAAGTTTTTAGTGTAGTGATCCAGTGACTTTTGCACGCCTTTCACCATGCGGTCTACGTTATATTCATGTCCCTTGTGATAATCGATTTCTATGGGAATGTTTTGCCATTGCGCCTGTTTCACTTCATAGCGTCCAGACAGGAAGGCATAAAAATTCAAGATGGGCAGTTCAGGCACGTAATGATAATAATTACGGCCATGCTCTTGCCACTGACGCTTTAAGGTGCCAGGTGCGACAGCCATCTGGTCTGCCGAGGTCGACACTACTGCATCAAAATTAATCCAGTCAGCATCATTGGCGATATAGCTGTTTTCCAATGCCTTGGAATCATCTCTTTCTGCCATTCTCTCCTTTTCAGGTAAGCCATGTTCGCGCCTGGTCTTGTCTTCCCTGAGTTCCAGTGCCGGTTGATAGCCTATATGTGGCATCAACATGCTGTTAAAGAAACTGCCGTTGTAGTAAAGAGGGCTACCCTGGCTCATGCCCAGAAAGTTTTTGGGTGCGATCCTGAGTTCAAAATTGAGAGTCAATTTTTCACCTGCTGCCAAAGGCTTTTTTAGCTTATAGCTATGAAAGCCCAGCTTCTTATCAGCAATATTTTTTTCTGTGGCAAAATCAAATTCCATCTTGACGATGTCTATATCTTCTTTCTGCGTAATAAAAATCTCTTGGATAGCCTGCTTGCTGCGATTGACCAGTTGATAGCTTCCTTTGATGTTCGCACAGCGCGTTTCAGGATAGATATCTACATTCAATTTGACATCGCTGATACGTGGTTGTGCCTGGATGGCATATTGTTTATACAGTTTTTCATAGCTGGCATTGTCAGCCTGTTCTGCAAACTGGTTTTGGTAGGGATTGAGGATATTTGTAAAGTAAAAGATGGCAGCGCCGGTCAGCACGAAAATACTGGTGCCACCCAGCAGCAAGATTGAATTGCCACCCGCGAAAGCCTGCTTTGCCAGTCGTAAGCGCAGACGGAAATCGGTAGTCGTGCCGCGTACCCACATCATCAAGGACAAGCTGACCAATACCAAAGCTGCACCAGTCCAGTAACTCAGATACCAGCGCGATGTTGCCAGCATGTGACCATAAGCATTCATATCCGAGTAAGTGATATGTGGTGTTACTGCGTAGCGGAACATGGGGTGCTCGATACCCATGGCAGGCAAAGCTATCGTGGCAGCGTAATACAGGATGATTAAAAAATAGCCCAGATACTTGTGGTTGACGATAACCTGCAAGGAAATCGCCAGGACTGCCAGCAAGGCATAATCTGGCCATTGCATCAAAAACAGCTGTTGCACATACTGGGCTAACTCATAATTGGTATAGCCCTTGATGGTTTGCAGCAAAATGCCGCATAACATCAGCACGAAAAGCATGATGCCCTGCAAGGCAATCAGTGCGATCAGTTTTGCAGTGAATGGCAGGTAATTGGGGACGGGCAGAGCATCAAGTAATTGCGCGATGCGGGCATCCCGTTCACGCCACACCAGTTCACCAGCGTAAAAGGTGGTAATCGCAAGCATGAAGATACTAAAGCTGCCGCCGAGAATTTCCAGCACCGCATAAGTCACAGGATAAGTGGGTGTGCCAAACATTTTGGTGATGGAGCTGGAAATCGCAAACATGAACAAAACACCCGCCAGCAGCATGACGATGAAATACACGTTTTTTACTGATTCCCGCAAATTCAGCATGCTTTCTGCATACAGCAACTTCAAAATTCTGTTACCGGAGAAATTGGGCGTGACTTTTTGCAGTTGTACTGCGATTGGGGCAGCTACAGCCTTTTCTTTCTTCTGTTTGCCCGTCGTATTGATTGTGGAGAATTGAAAGCGCCAGTAGCACAACGCCAGGCTGATAAGGCCAAGGCTCAGCCATATCAGGCGGTTAATGAGGAATACACCATCCAGGGCAATCTGGCGGGTATTCTTGTCGGCGATGCTCCAGTATTCCGTCATCATGCTGATGGCAGAAGAACCGAAGGGATCGAGCAGGGCAGCCAGGGTCTTGTTATCCAGATCAGCTCGCAATGAACGAGCAACCAGGTAGCCGATAATCAAGAGCACGCTGGCCACATACACCGGCAACATGCGACGGGTGAGTGCGCCAAGAGTGAAGAAGATGCCGCCAAAAATAATAAAGTTTGGCAAGATCGCATACAGATAAGGCATGACGTAGGACATGGGCTGTACAGCGCCCAGTCTCACTGCTTCTATGCCAGGCAAATAACAGCCCAGCCATGCACCCAGGCCGAGACCGGAAAAGATAATGATGGAAGTCAGCAGGGCGCCTGAAAACCGGCCAGCAAGATACTGGAATTTACTGATGGGTGCACTATAGAAAAAATGCCAGGTGTGGTGTTCTATATCCTGGTGTGTCGCTTGCCCCATCAATGCCGCGACAGTGCTGATACCCAGATAACCAAGAAAAGTAATGCTTTGGAAAATTGCTACCGGCGCATTGATATTTACCTTGCCGCCAAAACCGATGGATGCGCCAGTGAATAAGCCGCCTGCAGCTGCCATCCATAACAAGGCCAGGCTGAAGAAAACCAGAAAATAGATGTAACTGGACATGCTGCGTGCCTTTTGACGCAGCTCAAACTTGAGTATTGCTAACATGACGACTCCTCAGGCTGCGCGTTGAACTGGCAATGCAGCGGGGCCAGACAGCAAGCCTGCCATCGCAGAAAAATACACATCTTCCAGATTACCTTGAGTGGCTTCAAAGTTGCTATCTGGCTGTGCATCTGCATACACGTGTATGAGTGTGCGGCCCGAGGTCAGACGGCTGGAGATGAGTTGATACTTTTGCTGGCAGGCAGCGAGTTCAGATTTTTCTATAAATCGTTTCCAGATTTTGCCCTGTATTTGCGCAATTAAAGAAAGCGGTTGGCCGGTCAGGATGACCTGGCCTTTGTTGATGACCGCCATGTTATTGCACAGGTCAGCCACGTCTTCCACGATATGGGTGGACAGGATGACGATTTTTTCTGAACCTATGTCCGCCAGCAAATTATGGAAGCGCACCCGTTCTTCGGGGTCCAGGCCGGCAGTTGGTTCATCAACGATGATCAGTTTCGGGTCGCCCAGGAGCGCCTGCGCAATACCAAAACGCTGGCGCATGCCGCCGGAAAATCCACCCAGATGCTTGCTTTTAACATTGTAGAGATTGGTTTGATGCAGCAAAGCCTCCACCACTTCTTTACGCTGCTTGCGGTTGTCCAGGCCCTTCAGGACCGCGAAGTGATCGAGTAAATCATAGGCACTGACCTTGGGGTAGAGGCCAAAATCCTGTGGCAGATAGCCGAGCAAACGGCGTATCTGATCTTTTTGTTCGCGGATATTCATATTATCCAGCAGCGCCGTGCCAGAATCAGCGTCTTGCAGAGTCGCCAGAGTACGCATGAGGGTGGATTTGCCCGCGCCATTTGGCCCGAGCAAGCCAAACATGCCAGCAGGTATGGTCAGGTTGATATTGTCCAGCGCTTGCACGCCATTACTATATTGTTTTGATAGCTGCTGTATGCGAAGTTCCATGCTTTTTCCTTTTTGTAATTGAACTATTCCCTGCGCGATGTGGCGCTGGCAGATATATCTTATGCAAATGGAATGTGCAAATGGAAAGATGCGATGAAACGGCCACAGACGGGGATGGAAGCAGGAAATTGCGGATTGAACTTGTTTGGCTGGAGTAGTGCCAAAGCACTGTCAGGCTTATTCTGGTCAAAGTGCTGCAAGTTTATGTCTGATGCGATATAATGCGGCTTGGCGGGCCCCTGCGCATTGCGGCGTGGCCAATCTGGTCAGGTCGGGAACGAAGCAGCCACAGTCACTTACCACAAGTGCCGCAGATCAGGCTCGCCAACTTCCTCTTTCAAATTCCCCAATTTAATTATCGTGACGTGTTTCACCATTTCTTTGGTGTTGCGCCAGTCTATGCGGCAAACCTGTCGGTTTGTTTGACTGGTGCAATTAAAGGCAATAACAAGCTGATGGTGGTTCCTTTGCCGGGTTCACTCTCCAGCTCAATCTTGCCACCTAACACATCCGTCACCAGGTTGTAGACTATATGCATCCCCAGTCCTGAGCCGCCCTTGCCAAGCTTAGTCGTAAAGAAGGGGTCAAATACACGGGCAAGATGTTCAGGTGAAATGCCTGATCCATCATCACTAAAGATAATTTCTACCTGATGTTGACCAAAAAGTCTGGTTTTCAGGTACATATTACCGTGCTCCATCTGTTCAAATGCATGTGTCAGACTGTTATTCACTGAATTCGTGATGATTTGTGCCAGCGCCCCGGGATAACTTTCCATGCTTATGTCAGAAGCGAAGTCTGTGTGCAGACGATGAGCGGTCCTGCTATACATGGGTTCCAGAGTGGCTAGGATTTCATTGAGCGTAGTACTCAAGTCGAAATTGCGTCGGTGATTGCTGGACTGGTCTACTGCAACTTGTTTGAAACTGAGTATCAGCTGGGCTGCTCTGTCCAGACTGCGCACAAGTATGTTGGCCCCTTTGCTGGTTTCACGGGTCAGCTTTGCGAGGATAGAGCGACGGGGTTGATTGGTTGATAATTCATTTTCCATGGATTCAGCATGATCTTGCAGGGTCGAAGCAACAGTGACGCTATTACCTATGGGAGTATTTAATTCATGTGCAATACCAGCAACCAGGGACCCCAGTGCGGCCATTTTTTCAGAGCGTATCAATTCAACCTGCATGGTAGTGAGACTGTCTAGCGCATTGCCCAGTTCTTTATTGGTTTCTTCGAGGCTCTGCGTCCTTTGCCTGACGCGCTCTTCCAGGTCTGTATTTAACTGCCTAATCTCATTTTCTATCGCGCGTATCTGGCTGATATCGATGGGCGTAAAGATAACCATCTTGTCGCCGTCAGATTCAAAAAGCCTGGCAGATAATAAGCAGGTGGCAATGTTGCCGTTTTTGTAGCGGAAGCGCATTTCAAACTGATCAACAAAACCTTGCTCTTTAAGTAGAGTCAGGTAATTTTTTCGTAAATTAATATCTTCCCAAAGATGCAGCTCCTGCGGTGATTTACCCATCATTTCCTGGACTTGAAAGCCGGTTTGCCTGAGCAGGCTGTCATTTACTTCAACCAATTTATCATCTGCCAGACTGATCAAGGCCAAAGGAACAGGGGAAAATTTAAACAGATTGACGAACTTGCTTTCACTGATGCGTAGCGACATCTCTGATTTTCTCAAGGAATCCTCAGAGCTATGCAAACGGTGTATATGTATCCAGAGCGAAAATGTCAGTATGCATAAGAGTAGTATTGTTACCCCGGAAAATATCACCCGATCACGCGTGCGTTCACGCCAGGGTGAAAGGATAGAGTCATTGTCCCGGGCAAAAACTGAGACGATAGGAAAACCAGTAATTTTTCTATAGGTATATAGACGTTCTATCTGGTTTTTTTCATCAAGAAACTGCTTGTCCCTGAAGTTGCCTTCAACTTCCTTGAGTACTAGATTCTTGATGACAGGAGATTGTTTAAACTCTTTGCCAACATATTTTTTATCAAAGGGAAAACGAACGATAACCGTACCTTCGTCGGTGAATAAAGAGACTATCGCCTTGCTGTCCTTGGCTACCCGCGCATATACAGAACTGAAGTAAGCGACACTGATATCGGTGCTGATGATACCCAGATGGGTGCCATTATCTGCAAATAAATTACGCGCCAGAGGAACGACCAGTTCAGTATCATAAAAGCGTTCAAATGGATGTCCTATGATGGCGTGTTTGATTTCAGGGTGCTTTAGCAGATAGGGAATGTAGGTTCTTTCATCCGCATCAACTTGATATGCAGGATAATCGATAGTGCTGACAAATGCTTTTCCAGTGGTATTTACATACTGCAGAGCCTTTAATACTTTGTTAAAAGGCTGTGCCTGGGTGATCAGTTCGCGAATGATATCGTCATTCAGCTCTCTTTCCCTGCTGATGGACTGTATGGCGTTAATGACGGTGCTTAAATTGCCATCGGCCTCTCTTAGCGTCTGGGTTGCGTGTTCTTCCAGCAGGCGAACTGTAACCAGGCCATTTTCATACTCTGATTTGAAGGTGAGGCTGCGGTCTTGTGAAATAGCCCACCAGGTTTGCAAAATAATGGCGGCAATGGCCACACCTGCAAGCAACAGGAAAATTACACCAGCAATTTTTGGCCGTTCAGCCGGTCCTGCCATGCAAATTCCTTCCTGTAATTATTTCATCAAGAGGAAGTTTTCCGCTTCCTCTTTCAAACAACAAGAAAATGTATTAATAGTATATCCCTGTTCCCAGGCAGAAATCTTGTCCCGGAACTCTTTCAACATAACCTTTCTTCCTTTCCAGTTCTTTACTTATCGGGTTTGGCCAGCGATAGGCTACCCATGCCTTGCCATTGGCAAAACACTTCTCGACTAATTCCTTGATCAGATAAACACCGTCCTGATCACGCATGTCCAGCATGGTTTTCCCTACGATTTTAGGATTTTTCCCATGAACTGCCTGATAACCTTTTTGGTCCACCGTATAAAGATAGAGGTCCCCTTTTTTATTGATGTCGCTGGTGGTGTTGAAAGGACTATCCAGTTTATTGAATTCAACGATTGATTTTTCGACACCATTTTTTTTGATGTATTCCTGAGCCTTTTGTATTAAAGCCAGAGCTTCGGCTTCTGTACTTCTTTCAGTAGCTGATACGTAGAGTGGTGATGCAGCAACAATAAATCCCAAAGCGAATGCAAGGCAAGTTTTTCTCATGGATGTCTCCCTGATTTGTGCTGACTTATGCTGGTTGATGAACTAAAACTACTTTCGTACCTTGAAGCAGCAGAATGACAAATCCCAGGCAAATCAAATAACGGGCAGGCACGTAACCCAATGACGTTTTGTTAGCAGCCACAATGATTCGATTTAATTACCTGGTGTTTACATCATAGAGCGAAACCCTGGAAAGTTAAGTTGAATGGAAATGAATTGCTATCCAAATTAACCCGATTTAACATGGGATTTGTTGTTTTTTGGAAACTGACTGGCGAGAGGATGTGTATCGATGTGACTCAGGCGTCATTGAGGCAGAAGAGGTTATCCGCCTGAGATCAGCCTGAGCCTGTTTAATGCAGGTTTTATGCAGTGACGCGTTTATCTGTCACCCTGGCAATAGGGCTGATTTGCGTCGCCATAATGACGATCAAAATCAACAAACTGCCACTACCCATGAATAATTGCGGGATAGTGATACCGCGCAGCAGCCAGCCGGTGAATGCTGCAGAGACCGGACCTATGCCCATGAAGATAAACATGAACATACTCATGGCGCGGCCTATCATATTTGGTGGCACCTGTTTTTGCACCCAGGTAAACACGGCCACATGCAAGAAACCACCCAGGATACCCACACTTAACAGTATGCCTGCACCTTGCCAGCTGGAGCTGATCAAGCCCATGGGGACGAACAATATGCCCACAATAAAATCGACCAGCAGGATAGTACGCCCCAGGTTACCAAAGCGCAGATTGGGTTTCATGCCTGCCAGCGCCATACCCAATAAAGTGCCTGCACCGTGAGAACCTGCCAGCAAGCCAAGTGCGCTGGCACTATTGCTAAGCTGGTTTGCCATCACCGGCAGGGCAATCTGTATCGGCCCCATGATGAAGAAAGCGATTGCCGCCCAGTAGATAAAGCAACTACGCAACTGTTTTTCATTCCAGCAGTAACGCAAACCTTCCGCAAGTGACTGTAGCAATGCCGGTTTTTGTGACGCAGGTGCTGTGCTAACGGGGGCTGGTACGCCATCATTCATCCTGACCTTGTTCAGTGTCCAGGCTGAGAAAGCGTAGGTAAAGCAGTCAAAGAAAAATGCTGCTGCCAGGCCTTGCGCATCATGAACCATGCCGCTTCCCTGCGTACCAAACATGGCAATCAACAAGCCTGCCAGCACCGGCCCTATGAACATGGTCAACTGGCGCATACCCAGCATGATGCCATTCGCAGATTGCAATTGGGATGGCTGCACGACACGCGGCAACATTGACGTACCTGACGGTATGCTGAATGCGGTTGATATACCCAGGCCTAGCGCCAGAGCGTACACCATCCATAATTCCAGCTTGCCGTAAAAAATCAGGGCGCTCAATATGCCCAACAGCAGCGTATTGATGTACTTGGTTTGCATCATCACTGTCTTGGGTGAATAACGATCGACCACTGCGCCACCCAGCAAGATCAACAGTGCGCGCGGTACGCTGATCAGTGCCAGTACGATACCCAGTATCAGAGTATCACCGGTCATTTTCAGGACAAGCCAGGGCAGGGCAATTAAAGTGAACTGGTCACCCAGCATGGAGATCGCGCCGCCGCCTATCATCCAGAGAAAATTACTGTCCTTGAACATGCCTTTGGGCTTGCTGTCGACTGTATTCTTGTTTATTTCGTTCATTCTATTTCCTTAAATTCTATTTCATTTCAAGGGGTAATTCTTTTCGAGAGTTGCCAATCCCTGGCGAGCGTAGGAAATGATGGATGGCGTCAATCCGCCTCCTATGCTTAGCTCTGGCTCTTTTTCATGGATGCTCCTTACCTTGAGCATGGTCGGCAGATGGTTACCCCAGGCATCCATGAACAGGGTACGCCACTTGATTAAAATGGCTTGTACGTCAGGGTGTTCAGGTGGCAGGTTCAGGGCCATTTTTTGCCTTACCTCAGAAAAGACCCGCGTCCAGGATTCGGCATTTTTAAAAAAGGAGTGACGAAAATACTTCAGCTCTTCTTCACTCAGGTGTTTTCTGTAAATGTCGTACCTGACCTCAACTGATGCCTGGGTGATGAAATCCATCATTTCATCATCCACACCGCTTAATGACTGCAGTGAAGGTTCTTTTCTGTGCATCAAGGTGAATTTGCTGAGCAATCTGGGATCAGGCATGATCTTGCTCATGGCTAGCACCCATTCTTTGGCCAATTGCTTGGCAGCATGATCATGTGGTGAGGTTTTTTGATCCAGCAAGCTCCTGGCTGCCTGGATAAGGGGCGACATATGCGTTTCAAGCTTGCTTTTCGCCTGTAGCTCCAGTTCACGCATATGCAAAATCTCATCGCGGCTGAAGTACTTGCCTATCAAACTCATCATTTCCAGCGTTGAAAGCCAATATTCCAGATTGGGTTCGCTTTTAGCTTTCAACACGCCAGACAATTGTTGTAGCCTGTCGCGTAACTCCATGCTCTGGGCTATCTGTTGATCCAGGCCAGAAATCTGTTCGTCTATGACACTGTGTAAGTCGCCACTTGCACCATTGATGAGATCGCCCACCTCGGCCAGAGATAAATCGAGGCGGCGCAGGGCCTGGATATGATGCAGGCGTTTGATATCCGACCTGTCGTAGAGGCGATACCCAGCCTCTGAGCGCGCAGATGGCTTGAGCAAGCCAATTTTGTCGTAATGATGCAGTGTGCGTATGGTCAGGCCAGTGCGGCTGGCCAGTTCACCGATTTTCAATAACATACCTGATCTCCTCCAATGAGAGAGACTATAAAGCCTCACCTAATGTCAGGGTCAAAGGTTTTTTGAAAATAATTTTGCTAATCGACGTATTTGTCTTTTTTATCTTTTTTCTGGCCAATAAGCCCACATGACGCCCAGCAAACTGGTCAGCAGGATAAAGCCCCATTCCATGCCGCCCTGACCGGGGCCGACAACATACCAGCCATAGTGGGAGTGAACATGGATTAGTCCAAAGCAGACAACAACGATATGGCCTAAGCAGGCAGGGACGACAAAGCGGTTAGCAAGTAATGCCAGGCTACTTGAGGTTTGCACCAGCAAGACCAGCCATGCCAGAGCAGTGCCAAAGGGGTAGCCAAGTTCGGTCAGGAACTCGCCAAATTTTGGGATATTTGCCAGGTGGGTGTATCCATGCAGAGGGTGCATCAAAATAATCAATGCGACACCGATGCGTACGATATCCATACCTCGGTGCAGGTTGGCTGGGTTCGTTTTATACCATTGCTGAATCATGGAAAGTCTCCGGAATAATGAGCTTTCGAGAATGACAGAATGCGGGAGTGGAAATCAGAGCAAGTGACGAAACTGTATTGGTGAGTGACGAATTTCGCAAGACTTGTTGCGGGAATGGTCTGGTGACAGCATCACCAGACCAGCAGAAATTAATGTTTGATTTCAGGTGCGGTCAGCGTACCTTCAGTCAGCGTGCTGGCAACGAACAACTGTGCGCAATCCACCTTGTCGAAGCCGTAGTGCTTGCCACAGAAATCACAATTGATATCCAGCGTGCCCAGATCAGCAATGGCAGACTGTATTTCTTCTTCACCCAGCATTCTCAGCATGTCGCCGACTTTTTCACGCGTACAGTTGCACTGGAATTGCGGATGCAGAGGGTCGAAGACGCGTATGGTTTCTTCCCAGAACAGACGGTGCAAGAGTATGTCTATACCTGTGCTCAGTAATTCTGGGCGCTTCAGCGTATCGCCCAGCATGACGGCATGGTTCCAGGCTTCGGTTTCATCTTCTACCTGGGCTTCAGCACCACCGGTTTTAGGCAGTTTTTGCAGCAACATGCCGCGTGCGACCTGATCGTCCGCCGCCAGCCACAGCTTGGTGTCAAGCTGTTCTGAACGCTGCATATAGTTTTCAATGACCGTTGCAATACTGTCCCCATCCAGTGGCACGATGCCCTGGTAGGCCTGCTGGCCTGGCAATTTATTGTTCGGGTCCAGGGTGATCACAAAACGACCTTTACCATGGGAATGGATCAGGTCACTCAGGCTGGCATCTTCCGCAATATTGGCATGCTCGCTGAGTTTGGCAGTGGCACGCATTTTCAGTTCAGCATCGCATTCAACGACCAGCAGCTTGACCGGACCATCACCATGGATTTGCATGATCATGGTGCCATCAAACTTCAGGTTGGCTGATAGCAGGGCAGATGCGGCCATCAATTCACCGAGTATGGTTTGTACTGCAGCAGGATAAGTCTTGCGTGCCAGGGTTTGTTGCCAGGTGTGGGTCAGTTCGACCATTTCGCCGCGTACACCGGCATGTTCGAACATGAATTTTTGTAAGGTATCAGTCATTGTTATCGCTAAATCAGTCTATGCGTTTGAGTTGTGTTTTAAAGGCTTGCCCGCGCTTCACATAAGTGTCGGCATTGCGCTGCAGGCCGGCAATGTCTGCTTCGCCCAGGGTTCTGACTACCTTGGCAGGCGAGCCTATGATGAGAGAGTTATCCGGGAATTCTTTGCCTTCCGTGACCAGTGCACCAGCGCCAACCAGACAGTTCTTGCCTATCTTCGCGCCATTCAGCACTACAGCCTGTATGCCTATCAATGAGCCATCGCCAACGGTGCAGCCGTGCAGCATGGCCTGATGGCCGACAGTCACATTTTTGCCTATCACCATGGGGTAACCAGGATCAGTGTGTAAAATGCTGCCTT
Organism: Undibacterium pigrum; assembly: GCF_003201815.1. Lineage (GTDB taxonomy): Bacteria > Pseudomonadota > Gammaproteobacteria > Burkholderiales > Burkholderiaceae_D > Undibacterium > Undibacterium pigrum. The sequence continues at coordinate 1,091,532 of NZ_QJKB01000001.1, read as the reverse complement.
CCTGCACATTGCTGTTTTCACTGATGGTAATCAATTCATTGTCACCGCGTATGGTGACGTCAAACCAGATGCTGGCATTGGCTTCTATTTTGACTTTGCCTATGATATTGGCGCTGTCGGCAATATAGGCAGATGCATCAGTTTCAGGGCTTAAGTCACCGAATTGGTAAATGGGCATGGTTGTTCCGTAAAATGACGCAATATTGGTTAAACCTATTGGCTAAAGCAGTATTGTAAACCCCTGCGGGCTTACTTGCCTGGCTTCACATGTATATGAAAGATAAAGTTATTAATGAGTTAAGAGCATGCGCATTGGCTGCGGTACTGGAACCAGATCCTCAACGTAAATGTGAGGCTATCCATGCAATTCTCAAGGAGCCGCTGCTGGATGTCGCCACAGTTTTTGCTGAGCCTGAGGGCATACCTGGTCGCCTGAGTAAGCCTGAACTGGTGCCACCGGGTAAAGTAGGCCGTCGTGCCATGAATACGGTAGAAGGCAGGGCGGTGCTGATTCATGCACTGGCGCATATAGAATTGAATGCAGTCAATCTGGCGGCAGACATCATCTGGCGTTTTGCCGGCATGCCTGCGCAGTTTTACCTGGACTGGTTGAAAGTGGCCAAGGAAGAGGCTTATCACTTTCAATTGCTGGTTGGGCATCTGCGTACCCAGGGTTTTGCTTATGGCGACTTCCCCGCGCATAACAGCATGTGGGAAATGGCAGAGAAAACCAGGGGTGATCTATTGGCCCGTCTCGCCCTGGTGCCGCGCACGCTGGAAGCACGCGGCCTGGATGCGACGCCTGCCGTCATGGCCAAGCTGGCACAGGCAGGTGACCATGCTGCTGCCGATATTCTGGCGATTATCCTCCATGATGAAATTGGCCATGTCGCCATCGGCAATTTTTGGTACAAAAAAATGTGTGCGGAGCAGAGCCTGGATATCATTTCAACATATGCCGAGATGACCCGTAAATACAAGGCCCCACCAGTGCGGGGGCCTTTTAACCTGGAAGGCCGGAGGGCAGCAGGGTTTGATGAGGATGAGCTGCGTGCCCTGCAGGCAGCGGCAAATATTTAATCCCCGGCACGTACCGAGCCTATACCATCGACAGATTTACTGACATTGCGTGGGCGGCCATAATAAGTCAGGCTGCCTATGCCTTGTACCGATGCATTCAGACTGTCGCTGGCATTCACAGATACTGAGCCTATGCCTTCTATGCGCGCATCCACCTGCTCAGCAATCAGGTTTTTGGTTTCTACCAGCCCCACGCCTTCTGCACGTAAGGTAAAAGATTTGACCTTGCCGTTGGCGACCAGCATGCCTGCACCTTCATAAGACAAGGCAAAGTGAGGGCCAGACAGATTGTTCAGCGTGGTTTTGCCAGCACCTTCCATCTTGAACCTGCTTAATTCAGGGATGCTGATGATGACCTGAGAATTGTCATTGATTTTGACTGTATTCTTTTCTTTATAGGAAATGACCAGTTCTTCACCAATGACTTCGGTAATGATATTGTTGACAAACTTTTCATTACCCTTGACTTGTACTGACTGAGACTTACCAACTTCAACCACCAGGCTGAAAGCACTGCGGGTCTTGATAGATTTAAACGCAGGCAAATTACGGGTTTGCTCGTCAGCGAATGCGACGGAGCTGATAGAGCAGATGAGCAGGGCAGATATCAACAACATATGGCGCATGGTTTTCTCCAGTGGTAAGTTTGTAGCACTGGTCCTAGTATTGCCAATTTTATTTCCACTTGCTCCCGCTTTGCGATGAACTGCAAAATTCTGGGGATGAGCCGTAATTCAGGCTGGGCGCACTGTGTTCAGCTTTTCATAGTGCAGCATATCCATCCATATGCCGTTTCTCAGCACGGATGCGTGAGAATGGCCATATTCATTGAAGCCGCATTTGCGCATGATGGCTTGTGAAGGCAGATTGTCAATGATGACGACGGCTTCTATACGATTTAGCCTGAATTCATCAAATGCCTGGTTCACCACGGCATTGACAGCTGCCGTAGCATAACCGTGACCGCCATGGCGCTGGCTGAAACGGTAACCGAGAAATGCCTTGTGGTATTGGTCCTGTTCTACGCCACGCAAGGTGATGCGGCCGACAACTTCATTTTCTACCCAGGCCAGGTAGTGATATTCACGTTTGGCATTGGCCAGGTATTGTGCCTGTTCCAGGCTGGAGCGGACCTCTTGCAAATAATAAAAATCATCACCACGGCTGGCTATCCATTCTTCAAAATGCTGGCGATTTTCCTGTTCAAATGCTAATACGGCGGCTGCATCATCGGCTTTGACCAGAGAAATTTTCAGGCTTGGAGTGATCATTCTGCTTAGGCTATGAAGGTTGGCGATTTATTGATTGTAATAGATGCTTAAAGTTGTTGCTGATGCGGTCGTAATAAAAGCAATGATTCCTGAAAAGAACAAAATGACAGGCTTAAGATCAATGGTAAACCGGATTGCGTTAATTTTACTCGGCGTATTCTTTTCTGCGCACTCCATTGCACAAATGACCGATCCCGGTTTGCCGCCTAATTTGCCATCCAATAAGGCTCTGGTGTTGACAGGTTTCGCCGTCAATAAGCCCGTGCAGGTACTCGATATTGATGATGCGGCCCAAGGCTTTCCCAAAGCGATTGCCCGCAGGCTCATGCGTGAGCGGCAAGTGCAGGTGCGCACGTCGCCTGATCTATTGTCGTTTGACTGGCAACAGGATGTTCCGCCACTGAAACTCTTGCAGCAACTGGGCCAGACTTATGCCAGCCGCTACATCGTCTCAGGAGAAATTCGCAATGCAGGCACCAAGATAGATAGTAATCTGTTTGGCCTGACGCAAAAAAGAACCCGTGCCATAGAACTGGATGTACGTATCTATGATGCGCGCACTGGTCAACTGCTAGCGCAGCAGGAATTTTCAAATACGGTTGCGGGAAATGTAAGCGTAGGGCGTGAACATGTCTTTGATGGAGCGGCTTTCAATAGCACTCTGTATGGCAAGACTATCAGCGATATGCTGGACCAGGTTGCCAGCCTGGTCAGTGCCACGGTGATGGCGCAGCACTGAGCGGGTTTGAATTGTAGTTTGAATTATTTTGCTGCGCGCTCTTCTTCACGCAGACGTAATATGCGTCGCTGTATTTTGCCTGTAGTGGTCATCGGCAAGGCATCGATAAATTCTATCTCTTTCGGATACTCATAGGGTGCGAGTTTGCCCCGCACATGATCTTGCAATTCCTTGATCAGTGCATCGCCACCCTGAAACCCCTGGCTTAACACCACATAGGCCTTGACCAGGTTGCCTCGTTCTTTGTCTGGTTTAGGCACGACTGCGACATTTGCCACTGCCGCATGTTTGACCAGGCAATTCTCGATTTCGGATGGGCCTATGCGGTAACCCGCAGCCTTGAACATATCATCTGCGCGACCCTGATACCACAGGTAGCCATCGGCATCGCGGGTAGCCAGGTCGCCCGTTCTGCACCAGTCGCCAGTGAATTTATTGCGGGTTGCCGTGTCGTTTTTCCAGTAACCCAGAAAGAATACAGGGTCAAGATGGCCGTAGGCATCATAACGGCTCATGGCAACTTCACCTGTTTCACCATCTGCCACTTCATTGCCATCATCGTCAATAACTGCCACCCTGTGTCCAGGATAAGGCCGTCCCATACTACCGGGTTTGGCTGGCCACAATTGATGGCTGTTGCCGACGATGTAGTTCATTTCAGTCTGGCCGAACATTTCATTTGGTGTGATGTGCAAAGCCTTTTCACACCAGTTGAAAACGGCGTCACCGACAGCTTCACCCGCAGTCATGATGGCGCGCAAGGCGAGATTGTATTTTTTCCTGGGCTTGGGCTCTGCCTTCATCATCATCTTCAAGGCAGTAGGGAACAGGAAGGTATTTGTGACCTGGTATTTTTCCAGCAGATAGTAAGCAGTCTCTGCAGTGAATCGACCCTGGTAGCCAACGATGGGTTTGCCAAAATACAAGGTAGGCAATAAGGCATCCATTAAGCCGCCAGTCCAGGCCCAGTCAGCCGGTGACCAGAAGACATCTTCATCTTGCGGGAACCAGTTTTGCGAAGCCACAAAGCCAGTGAGGTTACCGATAATGGCAGAATGCGGTAGCAGCGCTCCCTTGGGCGCACCAGTAGTGCCGCTGGTGTAAATCAGGATCGCCGGGTCACTGGAACGGGTGTCGGCAATGCGGGCAGTAACAGGCATGTTGGGCACATGCGTTTCCCAGTCTATGCAGGGCGGCATGTCGTTATTGGTGTCGCAGTCGACGGTAATCACGGTTTTCAGGTCGGGACAGCGGCTGCGTATTTCTTCAAATGCCTTGATCCCACTGCCATCCAGAACGATGGCGATGGACTGGCTGTGCTGCAGCCGGTATTCCAGCGCTTCAGGTCCGAACAAAAAGGAGAGGGGCATGACGATGGCGCCAATTTGCAGGCAAGCCATGATAGTAATCGCGGTTTCTGGCCTTTGCGGCAAGATGCAGGCAATCACGTCGCCACGCTGTATGCCTTCCTGCAAGAATAGATTGGCAAGCTGGTTGGCTTGTTCGTGCAATTGCTGATAAGTCAGGCGACGGCTATTGCCTTCGCTGTCTTCATAAAGAATGGCAGTCTTCTTTGCATGTTTATGCTTTACCGCCCACCGGTGACAACAGGCTTCTGCGATATTGAAATTGCTGGGTACATCCCATCTGAACTTGTGATAAAGCTGATCATAATGGTCAACATGGGTAACTTGATCAGCTTTTGTATCGTTTTCTGTCTTGTCTTTGAGTTTGTTCAACTGCTTCATCCTGTCTCCGTTATAATAATCGAACGGTCGTGCTATTGCATGTTCGTGCTGCAAGTGCCCTGAGGCATTAGTATCATGCTACTTGATTATGTGCTTTGCAGGCTGGCGTTTGCCTGTATTTCCAGATGAAAAATATTAAATTCTTATGAATACTCTATTCAAGCCTTCACGCACATCCTTTCTTGATATCCGTGGCCTGCAATACCACGTGCGCAGTTGGGGGCGGGAAGATGCGCCCAAAATCATCATGCTGCATGGCTGGATGGATGTGTCTGCGTCTTTCCAGTTCGTCGTCGATTGCCTCAAGCAAGACTGGCAAGTGCTTGCACCTGACTGGCGCGGCTTTGGATTGACTGAATCGCCCAATGTCGATACTTACTGGTTCCCGGATTATCTGGGTGACCTCGATGCGCTGCTAAGGCATATCTCGCCGGATGAGCCCGTGAATTTGCTGGGACACAGCATGGGCGCGAATGTCGCTGGCCTGTATGCAGGTGTACGCCCTGAGCGAGTGCGCAAGTTCATCAATCTTGAAGGCTTTGGCATGCCAGTGACCCATCCCAAGCAGGCACCCGGGCGTTACAGGAAATGGCTAGATGAGCTGGAAAACCAGGCTGGCCTGCGCACTTATGCTTCGCAAGCAGAAGTAGCCACCCGTTTGCAAAAAACCAATCCACGCTTGTCAGACGAAAGAGCGGCATTTCTTTCTGCACATTGGGCCAAGGAAACCAGCCCCGGTTGCTGGGAAATTTTGGGTGACCCTGCCCACAAGCAAACCAGTCCGCTCCTATACCGGGTTGAAGAGGTCATGGCTTGCTGGCAAAAAATCACTGCTCCAGTATTGTGGATGGAGGCAGATGACACCAATGTCTGGCACTGGATGGGGCCAAAAGAAGAAGCACGTGTAGAAATAGACAGGCGCCTGGAGCATATACCGCAGCTACAAAAAGAGATGATTTTCGATGCCGGGCACATGCTGCACCATGACCAGCCTGAGAAATTGGCAGAATTGATAGAGGCATTCTTGCTGAAAGATTGATTTAGCTGCTCAGCCTACCTCTGTACAAGAATGAGAAAGCGAGTTCTGGGTTAAACTCCCAAAACTCGCTTTTTATTTTCTCATTCATTTCCCGGCATTATGAGCACGACATCTCAATCACCCAAATACGGTTTCACCACCACCATCCTGCATAGCGACAGACAAAAAGAGATAGAGCATGGCTCTGTTCATAAACCCATCCATACCTCAGTCATGTATGGCTACGGCGACGCGCGGGATCTGGCAGCGGTGTTCCAGAATAAACAATCTGGCTACCGCTATGGCCGCCAGGGTAATCCTACCGTCTCTGCGCTGGAAGAAAAAATCAGCAAGATGGAAGGCGGGCTGGCTACCATCGCATTTGCAACCGGCATGGCTGCCATAGGCGCAGTGTTCCAGGCATTATTGCGCCAGGGTGATCATCTGGTGTCTTCTTCATTCTTGTTTGGCAATACCAATAGCCTGTGGCAAACCGTGGCCGGGCAGGGTGTCGATGTGTCATTGGTGGATGCCACTGATGCAAGTCACGTCGCAGCCGCACTGACGCCAGCAACCCGCATGGTGTTTGTAGAAACCATCGCCAATCCACGCACGCAAATCGCTGATTTGAAAAAAATAGGTGAGCTGTGCCGTGAAAAAGGCATCCTGTTTGTGGTCGATAACACCATGACTTCGCCTTATCTGTTCCAGCCCAAAGTTGTGCATGCAGGCTTGGTGATCAATTCGCTTACTAAATCCATCGCCGGTCATGGCAATGTGCTGGGTGGTGCCTTGACGGACACTGGCTTGTTTGACTGGAGCGCATTTCCAAATATTGCCGCCAACTTCCGCAAGCAGCCTGCAAAGATGCAGGGTCTGGCACAAATCAGGGCCAAGGCTTTGCGTGATTTTGGTGCCTCGCTGTCGCCAGAAGCAGCACACCAGGTTGCTGTAGGTGCAGAAACCATCGCTCTGCGCATGGATAGGGAATGTGCGAACGCCCTGGCGCTGGCAAAAATGCTGGCTGCCGACCCGCGTGTAGCAGCAGTTCATTATCCTGGCCTGCCAGACCATCCCCAACATGTCCTGGCCACAGAGTTGTTTACTGCCTACGGTGCCTTGTTCAGTTTTGAGTTAAAACCCGAGATTGATTGTTTTGATTACCTGAACCGCCTGAAGCTGGCGATCAATGCAACCCATCTTGGTGATACCCGCACCCTTGTTATTCCGGTTGCACACACCATTTTCTTTGAGATGGGGGCAGAGCGCCGTGCCGAGATGGGGATAGCGGATTCCTTGATACGCGTATCTGTGGGCATAGAAGATACCCAGGATTTGCTGGCTGATTTTGCGAATGCGCTGGCATCTGAGTAAAAAGATAGCGCAAGTTTGAACTAAAGACTGATTTGCAGCACTACTGTATGTTGGTAAGAGTGGTGCTGTGTTTTGCATGTGCTTTGATTATTTTATTTCTGTATTGGCAAGCTAACTATGTTCAAACTCTCTCTCAGTATGACGATGCGTGACTGGCGTGCTGGTGAGCTGCGCTTTTTACTGATTGCCTTGATGATCGCCGTGGCCTCCCTGGCCTCGGTCGGTTTTTTTACTGACAGGATGCGCAGTGGTCTCAACCGCGATGCGCACCAGTTGCTAGGCGCTGACTTGCTGGTCGCGGCTGATCAGCCTATCAAGCCAGAGTGGCGACAAGAAGCAGAAAAGCGCGGCTTCAAGACTGCAGAGACGGTAGTCTTCCCAAGTATGGCGTTGGCGGGCGAGGGTGATGAAGCGATATCCCGCCTGGTCTCTTTAAAGGCTGTGAGTGCTGATTACCCCTTGCGTGGCAAGTTGAAGCTGAACAAGGGCGAAACAGAAGTCGCTACCGATATCGTCCCTCAATCAGGAACTGTGTGGGTAGATCCGGCTTTGCTATCGGCCCTGAATTTGACTGTAGGCCAAAAAATCAAATTGGGCGAACTGCAACTGACGGTGACCCAGACCATAGGCACGGAGCCGGACCGTGGCGCAGGTTTCATGAATTTTGCTCCACGTGCCATGATATCGCTGACGGACATTCCCGCCAGCAAGCTGATACAAAACGGCTCTCGAGTGACTTATCGGTTGCTTATGGCGGGCGATACCAAGTTGATCGCTGCCTTTCAAAAAGAGTTGCAAGAAAAAATAAATAGCGAAAAACTCAAAGGCGTACGCCTGGAATCACTGGAGGCAGGCCGGCCAGAAATGCGCGCTACCCTGGACAGAGCAGATCAGTTCCTGTCACTGGTGAGCCTGTTGTCAGCCATGCTGGCTGCAGTTGCGATTGCCATGGCAGCGCGCCGCTTCATGCTGCGCCATCTGGATGCCTGCGCCATGTTGCGCTGCCTGGGGCTGACACAAAATCAGGTCATGTCCATGTATCTGATTGAATTCCTGATCCTGGGTTTGCTGGGCAGTATCGCTGGTGTGCTGCTGGGTTATGCAGGCCATTATGTCTTGCTTGAATGGTTGGGTAAGCTGGTCGCCAAGGATCTGCCAGATGCGAATTTCTTGCCTGCCGTGCAGGGCATTGCCACAGGTTTATTGCTGCTGGTTGGCTTTGCCTTGCCACCGATTTTGCAATTGCGTAATGTGCCGCATAATCGTGTCATACGACGCGAACAAGATGCACCCAAGGCCATGACATTGGTGACTTATGCCTGCGGCCTGGGCATGTTCGTGACTTTGTTGCTGTGGCAAACGGCTGATATCAAACTGGGCTTGATGACTGCTGCGGGTTTTTTGCTTGGTTTGCTGGTGTTTGCGCTGGTGGCATGGCTGGGCATGTTTTCGCTCAAGCGCATGCGTACTTTATTTGCGCATTCTGCCTGGCGTTTTGCCATTACTGCTTTGCAAAGACGACCTGGCGCGACTATCGTCCAAGTCGTTTCACTGGCTCTGGGGCTGATGGCCTTGTTATTGTTAACTGTCGTGCGTGGTGACCTGATCACTGCGTGGAAAAAAGCCACGCCAGCAGATGCGCCAAATCAGTTTGTCATCAATATACAGCCAGATCAAAAAGCAGATATCGCTAAACAACTTGATGCCTTTGGCAAGCCACTGCTGTACCCCATGATACGCGGGCGTCTGATCGCCCTGAATGACAAGCCTGTTACTGGCGAAAGCTATGTAGAGGACCAGGCCAAGCGCATGGTGGACCGCGAATTCAATCTGTCTACCATGCCCGACATGCCTGCCTTGAACAAAATCACTGCCGGTCGCTGGTATGACGATAGCAAGGCCACCGAGGCCGAGGCTTCAGTGGAAGAGGGTATCGCCAAGACCCTGAAGCTCAAGCTGGGTGACAAGATGACTTTTGATGTCGCAGGTCAGCAGGTGACATCAACCATCACCAGCCTGCGCAAGCTGGACTGGGGTTCTATGCGGGTGAACTTCTTTGTCATTATTAATCCCAAAGCCATGGTCGATATGCCGCAAACCTGGATTACGGCTTTCCGTTTACCTGAAACAGATAAAAATTTTGTCAATCGCTTCATGCGTGATTTTCCTAACCTGACCGTGGTGGATGTCGGTGCCATGATCAAGCAAATGCAGGATGTGCTGGACCAGGTGATTACGGCCGTTGAATTCCTGTTCCTGTTCACCCTGGCTTCTGGCGTCCTGGTGTTATATGCCGCGCTGGCTGGCTCTCAAGATGTACGTATGCGAGAAGCAGCACTCTTGCGTGCACTGGGTGCAACTCGTAAGCAACTTTCGCAGGCGCAGTGGATAGAATTCTTGCTGATAGGTGGCTTGTCTGGTGTATTGGCAGCTTCGGGGGCATCAGCCATAGGCTGGGCACTGGCACGTTTCAGCTTCAACTTTGAATGGACTTTCTCCCCCTTGGTCTGGTTGGCGGGTCTGATTGTTGGTGCTACTTGCGCCGTAGTCGGTGGCTGGCTGGGTTTGCGCAATGTATTGAATCAGCCGCCTCTGCAAAGCCTGCGCGAAGCTTGATAGCAAGCGTACTAGTGAATTAATTTAAAAGGATATATCTTGCAAAAACAAGACATCAAACTCTATGTGGACTCGCAATTTACCAGCCCTTATGCGATGTCAGTATTCGTCACCCTGCATGAAAAAGGCCTGGACTTTGATTTGCTGACGGTAGACCTGGAAGCCGATGCCCAGCATGCGCCCGACTATGCAGCCACGTCCCTGACGCAGCGTGTGCCTACCCTGGTGCACAATGGTTTTGCATTATCTGAATCTTCAGCGATTACCGAGTATCTGGAAGAAGTATTCCCACAACAGGCAGTTTATCCCAAAGACACGCATGCCCGCGCCAGGGCAAGGCAGGTACAGGCCTGGATACGCAGTGCCCTGATGCCTATACGGGTGGAGCGCAATACCCAGGTCATCTTCTATGGCAAGAAGCTGGCACCTCTGTCTGACGCTGCCAAAGCAGCAGCGGCGCAATTATTCCTGGTGGGTGAATCATTGATACCAGATAATGCTGAAAACCTCTTCGGTGACTGGTCTGTCGCTGACCTTGATCTCGCCTTGATGATTAATCGCCTGGTCTTGCATGGCGATCAGGTGCCTGAAAAACTAGCCCGGTTCGCAGCTCAGCAATGGCAAAGACCCGCTGTGCAATTGTGGGTTAATCAGGCAAGGCCAGCACTCTGAACGGTTTTAAGAACGGCTTTAAATTAGCGATGACATGAATACTGAAGTTGAAAATAATGAAGAAGCCCAGGTCAATTTATATGAATTGCTGGGTGGTGCAGAAAAACTGCGTGAGATGGTTGACCGTTTTTATGACTTGATGGAGCTGGAGCCAGAATTTGCTGGTATACGTGCATTGCATCCCACTCCCATGGATGGATCACGCGACAAGCTGTTCTGGTTTTTGTCCGGCTGGATGGGCGGCCCGGATTTGTATATAGAGCAGTTTGGTCATCCACGCCTGCGAGCGCGTCATCTGCCTTATGCCATCGCCAGTAGCGAACGTGATCAATGGTTGCGCTGTATGGCCTGGGCCATGCAGGATGTCGGCGTCAGTGAAGATTTGCAGCAGCATTTGATGCAATCGTTTTATCAGACGGCTGACTGGATGCGTAACCGTCCTGGCTGAGTTTCCAGGTTTTGCAATTTGAAATCCCCTTTTCACCTGAATATTTTTCTATGAGCCTGTTTGAGGTATTGATACTTTTGCTGGCTGCGCTGGCCGTCGTCCTGAATATTATGCTTTTGCTGCGCAAGTCTGGCACGCAGGATGCCGGTGGCATAGCGGCCATACAGGAACAACTGCGCCAGACCCAGCAGCAATCGCAGATGTCACAGGAGCGTAGTGAGCGTGCGTTGAGAGAACAGGTGCAATTGACCGCCCAGACTGGCCGCCAGGAACTTTCTGGTAGCTTCGGCCAGCTACAGCAAAACCTGGCCGCCCAGCTGACCAGCGTAGCGACGCTGCAAAATAACCAGATCGATGCATTCTCCCAGCAACTGGTGAAACTCAATGAAACCAATGCCCAGCAACTGGAGCAATTCAGGCAGGCTTTCATTTTGCAAGGACAGGTCGCCCGTGACGAGCAAGGCCAGAGCCTGAAGCGCTTTGGTGATAGCCTGAATCAAACTCTGTTGGCACTGACAGAATCAAATGCCCAGCGCATGAATGAAATACGCGCAACGCTGGAACAAAAAATTCAGCAATTGCAGGCTGACAATGCAGGTAAGCTAGAAGAAATGCGCAAGACCGTCGATGAAAAGCTGCATGCGACGCTGGAGCAGCGTCTTGGTGAATCGTTCAAGCTGGTCTCTGACCGTCTGGAAAAAGTGCATCAGGGTCTGGGTGAGATGCAACAACTTGCGATAGGTGTTGGTGACCTCAAGCGAGTGCTGACGAATGTCAAAACCCGTGGCACCTGGGGCGAAGTGCAACTGGAAATGGTGCTGGAACAAATGCTGACGCCAGACCAGTATGCCAAGAATGTAGAAACAATACCCGGCTCAGGTGAGCGGGTGGAATTCGCCATCAAGCTGCCAGGCAAGGAAGAAAACAGGGCCCCGGTATGGATGCCCATCGACGCAAAGTTCCCTAAAGAGCAGTATGAGCGCCTGATCGATGCCGCAGAGCGCGCCGATGCAGAAGGGGTCGCGCAGGCTGGCAAAGAGTTGGAGAGAGCAATACGTCTCGAAGCCAAAACCATTTCCGAGAAATACCTGTCACCACCACTGACAACAGATTTCGCCATTCTGTTCCTGCCGACTGAGGGCCTGTATGCAGAAGTCATGCGCAGACCGGGTCTGGCTGATGAATTGCAACGTACTTGCCGCGTCTCCATCTCTGGTCCATCTACCTTGTCAGCCTTGCTGAACAGCCTGCAAATGGGCTTCCGCAGCCTGGTGCTGGAGCAGCGTTCATCGGAAGTCTGGCAGGTGCTGGGTGCAGTCAAGACAGAGTTTGGCAAATTTGCTGATGTATTGACAGCCACCAAAGTCGCGCTGGAAAAAGCGGCAAAAAATATCGATCAGGCAGAAGTCAGGACGCGGCAAATGACACGTAAACTCAAAAGCGTCGAAGCCTTGCCTGCCGATGCTGCACAAAGCCTGCTGGGAACCAGTCTTGATACTGGTGATGCAGATACTGAATAAATATGCTTCAATCTGGTCAAATCAGGTCTGAAGATTTATCCCCCATCAAATAACGCGGCCCAGTACCTCTGGTATTGGCAATGTCTTGCGGATTGTATAGCGCGCAGGATTTGAGCGACAGGCAGCCGCAGCCTATGCAGGAACTTAGCTGGTCACGCAAGGCTGTCAATGCCCTGATGCGTTCTTCTATCAGGGTATGCCATGATCTTGATAGCTTTTCCCAATCTTGCTTTGTCGGTGTCCGCTGGCCGGGCAGTGTCGCCAGACTGTTTTCTATTTCTTCCAGTGTTAGTCCGGCAGTTTGCGCAGCCTTGATAAAAGCAACGCGACGCAATACTTCACGCGCAAATTGACGGCGTTGCGCGGGGCTGCGTACGCTGGTAATCAAACCACGGCTTTCATAAAATCGCAAAGCACTGGCTGCAATGCCTGAGCGTTTGGCAAGTTCGCCTATGCTGATCAGATTTGTATTGTTTGCATCAGCCATCGTTTCACCCCATTGCATAAAAAAGTGTTTGACTTCAAGTTAACTTGAACTTGCATACTACAGCACATCAATCAACGATGGAGGATGCAAATGATGGCTTCAACAACAGCGATGTGCAGCAATGTGATTCTTAAGAACTTGCTGGACAAGAACCGGGAATTCGCCCTGAATGGCAAGGGAACCACCAACCATTGCCCCATGGCCTTGTGTGCACTTGCTTGCATGGGGGCGAGTGACGGACGTTTGCAGGAATTCTTTGCACATTGGCGCGATACTTATGCCTTGCCAGCCTTGCCTCCCGCTATAACTATCAGGTATGAAGAGTTTCAGGCTTATCTTGGCAAGAGAGAAAATTTTGCTGACCTGCAAACCTGCTTTGCCATTCGTATTGCCGAGCGCGGGAAGAGTGAGGTCATCAGAGAGGTATTTACCCTGGTTCCATTCGCTCCTGCGACGACCGCATTTCATGCATTAATACGGCTTGCCTATGGCGTACAGGCTGAGCATGAGGGGGAAATAGCCGCCGGCCTGGCAGCTCTGGTAGCCACCAATTTTGATATCACTATCGATATGCGCGGGCGGCAAGCGGCAAGTTCGGTTGCTACAGGTTTTTATCAGCTGTCGCAAAACATGAAAGGAAAAACCTATCCTGGCAGGATGATCGTTGAAAAAATGCGGGCGGTAGTCAATGACGAAGAATTCCTGCAAAGCCTGCCGGGCATGCCTGTTGTTCATTCTATTGATAAATTACTGGATGAGCTGGCACTCTGGGCAATCTCTGCCTACGGGCAGACCAGAGACTTTACGATTTTGCATATAGTGACGGGTATCAATGCTACCCGGGAATTGTTGCCGTATCTGGATAAAAACGTGCTAACCAGCAGGTTGCAGGATTTATGGATTGCACTATGCGCAGCCTATGTGTCTGTTGGTGCGCCAGTCTTAATTGACGCGGCCCGATATGAGAGCGGGATGCGTGCGAAACACGGGCAAATAAGTACTTGGACTGAGTTATTTGCAGAAGCGATAAATAGCAATGACGATCATGTCATTAAATTTACGTATACTTGTGCTCTGGAAATCAGTTTGCATCCCAATATCCTGTATCAACTGGTGGTCATGGAGATGCTGGAGGCTTACACGGTCTCCGCATCCTGAGGGCTTTGATGGCCACCCAGATGCACCACGCGATAGGCATTCCTGCCGCTGCGCTTGACTTCATACATGGCTGCATCCGCCTGCGTTAACAAGTCGTCAGCAATGAATTCTGTCGGGCCGGTATAGCTGATGCCTATGCTGGCCCCAATTTGTACTGCTAGTTTGTCATTGATGCTGATAGGAATACTGACCTGGGTGATTATTTTCTGCGCTATCTCTTCGGCTTTTGCCAGATGCGTCAAATCTTTGAGCAAGATGATGAATTCATCACCACCCAGTCTGGCGACAAAATCGGATCTTCTGACAGTGTTGCTGACAAGCTGAGAAAAGTGGATCAATACCTGGTCACCCACCGTGTGGCCATGGCTGTCATTGACTTGCTTGAATTTATCCAGGTCTATCATTAACAGGAAGAAGCCCGCGGCATTGCCATTCGCATGTTCTTTGGATAGACGGCTGATCTCCTTTTCAAATCCCAGTCGATTATTGAGGCCGGTCAAATGGTCAGTGACCGCGAGCTGGTTGGCGCTTTCTTCTTGCGACTTGCGCTCGGTAATGTCATTGACCAGCCCCTGCAAGATACCGTCTTCGGCCGGGCTGATAACCAGATGCACCCACTTCTTGTGCGCTGTCGACGTGAGTTGTATATAAAAATCGTCAGACATGACTCTGGCCTCATTGATGGCCGTGTCTATCATCAAATGCAGGCGTAATTCCTGGCCTTCCAGTAAGGAGGTCAGGGCGTTTGCAATATTGGTGCTGCCACTATTGGCATCGAGATTGAACATGCGCAGGAAAGCGGGGTTATAGGAAAGTAGCTCACCTGCAAAATTGAGCTGGAATATCCCTGTCTCTGCATTTTCAAAAATGGTCTGGAATTTAGCTTCGCCGATTGCATGCTTGATGCGCAAAGTGCGTTCTTCGTTCAGGGTTTTTAACAGGCTGGCAACCAGGGTATTAACGTCACGCACCAGTTGGCCTATTTCATCTTTTTCATTGCCATCGGGCAGGCCGAGTTTGTCTCCTGATTCTGGGGCAAGCGTATGCAATCTATCCGAAATGTTCTTGATCGGTCTGGTAATCATGTTCAACACCACATACACCACTGCTGAAGCCATGGCCAAAGCCTGCAATAACAGCAGATAGACGATAAAGCGTGCCTTGGATGTGCTTTGCTCACGTATGAAATCCAGATTTGGGTCCAGGTGGATTTCGCAGACTTTTTCGTTGGGATTGAAAGGAGAATAGACTTCATGCACCAGCTGGTTTGAAGCATTGATGCCAGGCAGTATGGCAAGTGCTGAGGTTTCTGATTTTTGTGTGCTTTGCTTGTCGGCTTCAGCAAGGACTTTGCCGTCCGAGATAATTTGTACGCGACTGATATCGCCATTTTTTAATAAGCCGCGCACCAGCTCTGCAGCCAGGTTCTGGTCCAGCACGAAGCAGGCGATGCTGGCTGTGTTTTCGACTGTACTCAATGAGGCCTGCATGCGCTGGCGTGCCTGTGCCTGTTCGGATTGTGCTGAGAAGTGATAGCTGAGCAGGGCAAAGAAAATGCCTACAAGCAGGGCAATGCCAAGCACAATAAATGCGCTGCGATAGACGATACTGGTGCGTAGCAGTCTTAACATGCAAAATCACTTACTGTGTAGGGTCATAAATCAGTTTTACCCGTTTATCTAGTTTCTTTCGCTCTATATACCCGATGGCAGCTTTGTTACTACCTACTATATCCAATACTTCATCGCTTGTCTCCACTTGTAAAGGCGGTGAGCCTTGCCCCGAAAACATCAATCTGGCCCAGTAGGAATTAATTTCTGGTAAATTTTTATTCACCAGCATTGCATAGAATTTGGCTTTTTCTGCATTGACAGCTGCCAGATCAAGCGGCATGGCATTTACACCTGTGGGCAGCTTGCGATTTCTTCCCATGTACAGGTTGATCACTTCATCCTTGCTCAGTTTTTCTATGCCGCTTTGTGAATTGGCAATCACGACCAGGTCAGCCTGCGCCGCCTGGCAACAACTCCAGAAGCCGACATATAGAAGAAGATGATATAAGGCTTTCATCAGGCTTTCCTAGAATATGAAATTGTAGGCAACACTGATCAAATTGGCCCTGCCATCCCACCCCGGCTGATTACTGCGCACCAGCAGATAATCCCTGGTTTTTATGCTGTCATATTGTAATTTTATATTTGATTTCTCCGTCAGGTCGTAACGCAAGCCCAGGGATATCGTGGTTTGATGATTGAACTGGTTTTCAATGGCATCATTAAAACCCGCAGACAGCATATCAATATCGGGACTGAGGCCTGCGGGCAAGGGGTTGGCGATTTTTCGGTCGACTGGACGGGATGCCGAATAGGTAAAGTAAGGCGTCCATTGATCTATGCGGTAACCCACCGTCAGATAGGCCGCTCTATTGGTGGGGAAAATCAGGGATTCTGAACTGAGCTGATTGAGCATCAACTGTGCTTGCAAAGGTCCCTGGTCGTAAGCAATGCCTGCCGACAGGTATTTGAACTTCTTGCCTTCCAGGGATAGGTCATTTGCCGCACTTGCCGCACTGGGGATCAGGGCATTCAGATAAGGTGAGCGCAGACCATCCAGCAAGGGTTGCAGGGCAGGGAAGTCATTCCTGAATTTTAACTGGGTATAACCCAGTCTATATATCCAGTTTTGAGTCTGGTATTCAATATGACCACCCATCAGTCGGGAACGGTTTAGCGACAGAAAATCATCTGAATTGCCAGTAAAAGTTTTTTCCCGCGCCACCCCGGCGAAAACCTTGGCCCGCAAAATACCGCCAGCCAGTGGTTTGGAAACCACCATGTCTGCGCCATCAAAATAAGAAATGATGAGGCTGCCAAAAAAGTCTATCGGTGGCCGTACCCATTGATAGGAATAACCCACATTGCGCGAATCAGCCAGCAGGTAGACATCAAACCCCAGGCGACCTGCACGCAGTTGCAGGTGATCGCTGGGCAGGTAACGGCCATAGGCCCAGGTGATTTCAGGTTGAAAATTATTGGCAGACCTGCGGCTGACGATTTGCAGCGCAGTATCGAGATTGTCGTTGATGCGCTTGTTGATCTGGATGCCAAAATTGGAATCCATGCCAAAATCTGTTTGTCTGGTAAAGCCAACACCATCGTTTTGCGTGAGGTCGCGAACTATATCGACATTGCGATTATCGCTGTGGACTACGCCCAGCGTGCCAAAGCCGCTGATGCTAAAGGGTTTGTCATCAGCAGCACGCCCTTGCGCCGCCAGGCTTAGCATGCTGACGCATACAAATAGATGTAAAAACCTGCTTGACATAGAACCTCACTGCTACGGCAAAGTGCTACAAAATCAAAGGCAAGCTATTGTTGTGCAGTGTTTGAAACAAATTTTACAAACACTGCAAGTGCAGACCACTATTTTTTTTCTGCCGGTTTTTGTTTGGCGATCACCAGGTCTTTTATACCGTTATACACATCTTCAGGCAATATTTTTTTGCTGAGCAATTCATCCTTGCCTTTGTATGGGCGGCCTTTGATGATGGCGTCTGAGCGTACGTCACCGATTTTAGGCAGGGTCGCCAGTTCTTTTTTGCTGGCGCTGTTCAAGTCCAACAGTTCTGCCTTGGCTGATGCAGATGTGGAGGCAGAAGCAGAAGCTGAAGCTGAAGCAGAAGCAGACGCGCTCGCTGAGGCGGATGCTTTTTTGGAAGCATCGGCAGCAAGTGCAGTGCCTGCAGCCATTGTTGTCAGCACTGCCGACAACAAAATTGTTTGCCATTGTTTTTTCATCTTTACCCCATCCCAAAAAGTAAAACAGGAGCACGAGGCTCCTGTTTTTAACAACAATCATGAGCGCTGCCAGAGCAGCATAACATGTTATTGTGTTTGTACCATTGAATTAATTAAGACTGGTGTCACAGGCACATCAGCCATGCCCAAAGCTGTTGTAGTTGGCACGACATTGATCTTGTCCATGATGTCCAGCCCGGTAACAATTTTGCCAAAGACAGCATAACCAGTACCTGCTGCCACGCCATCAAAGCCTGTGTTGTCAGCCGCATTCAGGTAAAACTGTGCTGTCGCCGAGTTCGGATCACTGGTACGTGCCATGGCGATAGTGCCGCGCAGATTGCTCAGGCCATTAGGTGTTTCCAGCTTGATTGGCGTTTGTGTTGCAGGTTGCTGCAAATCGGCAGTGAAACCACCGCCCTGGACGATGGAGCTCTTGATAACACGGTGGAAAATTTTATTTACATAAAATCCACTTTCCACATAGTTCAGGAAATTGTCGACTGTGAGTGGTGCTCTCGCTGGATTAAGTTCCAGTACGATAGTGCCCATACTGGTCGTCATCGTCACTTGTGGCTGCGCTTTTAAAGTCAGATCCACTATGCCTGAATACAGGGTGGTACCGTTTGCAGCAGTGATGGAATAAGTGGTGGAACCAACGCCGACCAGTTTGCAGGACAATACTCTTTGTGTGGCCGAGCCTCCAGCCAGTTCAGTAATGCTCAGGCAGGCAGGAATGCTGGCGTTATAGCCTTTATCCAGATTCTGGCCAGTAATCGTAAAATTGGTGACTTTACGATAAACCACTTGATCAGTAGTAACTTTTGTCACGGAAGGGATGACAGCAGGCGTGTCAGATTTTGAACCGCCGCAGCCACTAAGTAATACGAGAGATGCGCAGGCACCCAAAATCCATGTTGTCGCTTTCAAACTGTTCTCCAAAAGTAAATAAATGTGAGTATTTTACTTTGCTTATCCGTATTTTTATCATCAAGCCTGTAGCTGTTACGATTTCTATACAATTGTGAAGATTTTTTTGTCAAATCAGGCCATCAAATAGCAGAATACGGACTTTGTCGCCTGCTGAAACCGGGCCTTGATCATGAAGCAGGACGATCATGCAATTGGCTTCTGACATGGAGCGTAAGATGCCTGAGCCCTGAGCGCCGGTGATGCTGACGCAGGGTTCCCCATCTTCACCCACAGAAAGTATGCCGCGTTGATATTCTGTGCGCCCAGGGCGTTTGCGTATGGCGTCGTTTGACCTGACGCTGAGTAGCGGCGGAGGTGAGCTCGTGGCCCCCATCAATTGCTGCAAGGCTTGTTTTGCAAAAAAATAAAAAGACACCATGACAGCGACGGGGTTGCCTGGCAGGCCAAATAAATAGGCGCTTTTGCCAGAAGACGTGATTTTGCCAAAGGCCATGGGACGGCCGGGGCGCATGGCGATGCTCCAGAAAGCTACATCACCCAGACGCTCCATCATTTGACGCGTATGGTCCGCATCGCCCACCGAGACGCCGCCTGAAGTGATAATCGCATCGGCATTTTCGCAGGCGCTGCGCATGGTGGCTTCCAGTGCATCTGGATTATCCTGAACCACGCCCATGTCGAGCACATCGCAACCCATGCGTGTCAGCATGCCGTGCAGGGTATAGCGATTGCTGTCATAGACGCAACCAGCTTCCAGTACCTCGCCGACCGAGCGCAATTCGTTTCCGGTAGAGAAAATGGCGACACGCAAGCGTCGTTGTACGCTGACTTCGGGGATACCCAGTGAGGCCAATAAACCCAGATCAGCCGGTGTCAGTATTTTCCCTTTGCGTATGGCGACCTTACCCATCGCCAGATCTTCACCTTTCAGGCGACGGTTATCTCCAGCGTGCAAATTGCCCGCACTTAATGTGATCTCACTGTCGCTGACTTTAGTCGTGAATTCCTGTGGTACTACAGTGTCACAAGCATCGGGCAGGACTGCGCCAGTCATGATGCGTACACATTGTTTGCGCCCGACTTCGCCTGTAAACGCTGTACCGGCCATTGCTGTGCCCACGATTTCCAGATGCAGCTCCTGGTCTGCTGATAAATCCTCACTTCGTAAGGCATAGCCATCCATGGCAGAATTGTCATGTGCAGGCACGTCAATGGGAGACACAATGTCGGCAGCCAGAACGCGTCCCAGAGCCTGGCGCAGGGTGAGTTTTTCGAAGCTGCAAATTGGCTGGATATATTCGCGCATGATGTCTTGCGCCTGCTGGACTGTCAGTGCTTCTGGCTTGTAATCAGGCAGGCGCGAGGTGATGTCCTGCAAGTTCCTTGCAGATGATGGGGATGTATTCATATCAGTTTTCTATTTTGCGCAATTCTTCCAGTGTATTGATATTCCGAAACGCAGTATTGTCCGAAAACATGACTTCGCAAGTTTGCAGGCTTGCATGCCATGCCTGCATTTTGCGTCCACCATCTTCCAGATAAGTCGTCAGTCCCGCCAGCACGCTGGTTTTCATCAGGGCAAATACCGGGTGGTTTTGTTTTTGTTGTATGCCGTCCCGCTTTTCCAGTGTCACTGCGACTGCGAGGTCTGCATCGCGTTGCATAAGTGCAGACAATAGTCGCTCGGCCAGATCAGGTGGCAAAAATGGTGAGTCGCAGGGTACACAAAGCAGGTAAGGGGTCTGGCAATGCAGCAAGCCGGTTTGTATGCCTGCCAAAGGACCGGCAAAACCTTGCATGTGATCTGGCCATACTGGAAAGCCAAATTCTTTGTACACATCAATGTTCTGGTTGGCGCTGATCATGACAGTGGCTGTTTGTGCTGTCAGTCTTTGCAAGACATGCAAAGCCAAGGCTTCACCATGTAGTGACTGCAAGCCCTTATCAGTTTCGCCCATGCGTGTACCCCGACCACCTGCGAGTAGCAGGCCAGTGATGAGGGATTTGTCTGGGGCTGAGCTGGAAATAGACACGGAAATTGACTTGCTGATACCTAAAGTGCTTATGATACTGTCATCAGCCGCCAATGTAAGACATTTCAATCTTCTTTTGCTGCTGGCCCGGTGTGTTCTGGCTGCGCATTTCAGAATAGCGGTCGTCACGATGCTGCCAGATTTGGGCGATGACATTGGCAATTGCCAGGTCTGAATGTAGTTCTGTGTCACGTATCAGGGCGCGTAAATCATGGCCGCGGCTGGCAAACAGGCAGGTGTAAAGTTTCCCTTCTGTTGACAGTCTGGCTCTGCTGCAGTCATGGCAAAAAGTCTGGGTAACGCTGGAGATAAACCCCAGTTCGCCGCTGCCGTCTGCATGCTGCCAGCGTGCTGCGGTTTCTCCCGTGTAATTGGCATCCAGAGCAATTAGCGGCATGCCTGCATCCTGTATGCGTTGCACCACTTGTGATGACGGGATGACTTCATCCAGTTTCCAGCCATTCGAAGCGCCTACGTCCATATATTCTATAAATCTGAGTATATGTGGTTTGCCTTTGAAATAACGGGTCATGGGTATGATTTCATGATCGTTCAAACCAGCTTTGACGACCATGTTCACCTTCACAGGTCCCAGTCCGGCGGCCTCAGCCGCAGCTATGCCTTCCAGCACTTCATTGACAGAAAAATCGACATCATTCATGCGCTTGAAAATCGCATCGTCCAATGCATCCAGTGAGACTGTGACGCGGGTCAGGCCTGCATCTTTCAGGCTCTGTGCCTTGCGGGCCAGCAGTGAGCCATTTGTGGTTAATGTCAGGTCCAGCGGTTTGCCATCGACAGTTCTGAGCTTGGCCAGCATTTCTATCAGGCGTTCCAGATGTTTGCGTAACAGTGGTTCCCCACCAGTCAGGCGTATTTTTCTGACGCCATGCGCCACGAATATGCTGGCAATACGCGTGATTTCTTCAAAGCTGAGCAGGGACTTATGCGGCAGGTATTGATAGTCTTTATCAAAAACCTCTTTGGGCATGCAGTACACGCAGCGAAAGTTGCAACGGTCAGTTACCGATATGCGCAAGTCATGCAGCGGACGTGACAAGACATCCTGCAATTGACCATCGGGTGTTTTCAATACATCTGGAACAGACAATGCAGGACGAAATCGTTTTAATTCTGATAGCGGAATAAATTTTTCCGTCATAGCTGGGGTGGGTAATTTTTGAGCTTAATGATGAACAATAGCACGACTTGAAATTTCATGCGATTGCATAGACTTTTATTGAATTTAAGTTAATAGTGACAGCATATAGCCAGCAAGGGAGCAGATTGCCAGCAGCTTGGCAGTAGAGAGCTTGAACTTGAAAACAGCGATGCTGGCCAGGATTGTGAGCAAGATGGCCTGAATATCTAAAGTTGCCGCATCTTTAAAAAAGACATGACTGGCAAACAAGCATGCCAGACTGACGATGACGCCAACTACAGCCGCTGAAATGGCATTCAGAGGTGCATTCAAATGCAAATTGTCCCTACTGGATTCAACTAAGGGGCCACCTGCCAGAATGAAAACAAATGAAGGCAAAAAAGTAAAAAAACAGGCAACGCTGGCCCCTAGGCTTGCTGCCAGCAATAAGTGATCTGCTCCTAAAAAGGCACGGCTCCAGCCGCCAATGAAACCAACAAAAGCAACGATCATGATTAATGGGCCGGGTGTGGTTTCGCCCAGTGCCAGACCGTCCATCATTTGCGCGGTGTTTAACCAGTGGTATTGCTCCACTGCTGCTTGCATCATATATGGCAGCACCGCATATGCACCGCCAAAACTGAGTAAGGCTGCCTTGGTGAAAAAGCTGGCCATATCAGTTAACGGGTGAGGCAGACCAAAACTGAGTGCAAGTAATAGCCACACGGTAATTGCCAGCAAGATACCCACGCTTGAGGTGATAAGTACTTTTAGCCAGGAAAAGCGCGCATGTTCTGGCGTGGGTGTGTCGTCGTTAATAATCGCGGGCAAATGTTGACGTGTGGTTTGTTGGTGGGCAGATTTTGTCGTGGTGCAGGATTTGCGAAAGACTAAGCCTGTGCAGGCGGCAGCGATGATAAGCAGGGGGAAAGGGAGGTGCAGCCATGCAATGGCAACAAAGGCAGCAACTGCTACAGCAATCAGCACACCTGTTTTTAAGGTGCGTTTTGCGATGCGCCAGGCTGCAGCCAGCACGATGGCCACCACTGCCGGCTTGATGCCACTCATGAGTGCCTTGATCACAGTATTGTCGCCAAAAGCCATGTAAATCCAGGACAGCAAGATCAAAATCAGAAGCCCGGGCAAAACAAATAACAAACCCGCCATGATGCCGCCTCTGGTTTTGTGCATGAGCCAGCCTATATAAATGGCGAGTTGCGTCGCTTCAGGCCCAGGTAAAAGCATGCAGTAATTCAGCGCGTGTAAGAAGCGTGCCTCAGATATCCAGCGACGTTTTTCTACCAGTTCTGTATGCATCAGCGCAATTTGCCCTGCGGGACCTCCAAAGCTGATAAAGCCCAGTTTGAGCCAGTAAAGAAATGCTGCTCTCAAGCTTATCTCATGCATACGCAAGGCAGGCTTTCTAAAGTTTCGTTAAGGATGTTTCGACAGCATATCTCTGTTTGCCAGATGAGAAACAAAAAAACCGGCAATCATGACGAAAGCCGGTTTTTTCTAAAGCCCGCATAGAAGACTGTCTACAGGCCGTTCATCACCATCATGGACGACGTGTTTCCACCATGACTAATGGTTCATCAGCTGTCACTGGTACTGGTTTGCGTTCGCGTGGAACACGTGCCGGTGCTACCAGTTTTTCTGCATCCGCTTTGGCGGCTTGCAGCTTGACAGGGTCGGTGCTGGCCAATTCCAGTCCAGCTTCTTTCAGCATGCTATGCAAGGTTTCCAAAGGCATGGTGGCATCCTGCGGTGTTGCTGCAGGAGCGCTGACTGTTGGCGCAGGAGTTGCAGGTACTGGAGTTGCAACGACTGGCGTCACTTCAACAGCAGCAGCCTGAGTTACCACTTCTGCAGGAGCAGAAACAATCACTTCAGGAGCAGGTGCGGCAGCAGTTTCAACGACGGCAGGCGCTGCTACAGGTGCTACGACTTCAGCAGCCACTGGCGCCGTTTCAGTTGCTACAGCAGGCGCTTCAATAGCGACTGGAGCGCTGATAACTTCTTGTGGAGCAGCGGCAACCACGACAGGCGCAGCAATTGTCTCTACAACTGCTTCAGGAGCAGTGACGACAGGGCTTGCGACTACTGGCGCAGCCTCAGACGCTGCAACTGCGTCAGGTGCTGCAAAAGTCACAGGCTGACTGACTTCGGCCACGGTATTGGCCGTGTTAGTCGTTTCAGGAGCTGCAGCTATTGCAGTACTTGCTTGTGCATGTGCAGGTGCATCATTGCTGCTTGCATCAGCATTAACCGCCTCGCTACCGTCAATTGGCAATTCACCTTGCTCATTGACTTGCTCGTTACCATCGCGGTCGCGGCGATTACGGTTACGGCCGCCACGACGGCGACGGCGACGGCGCTCTTCGCCTTGCTCGCTATTGTCGTTTTCTGCACCGGATTCCAGTGCTTCCAGTTGTGGTGTTGCTGGCATGACATCGACAGGCACTGGATCTGCGTGCTTGTGGATGGGTTCTTCCTTGCTTTCCTGAGCCTGGTTTTCCTTGCGCTCGTCGCGTTGACGCTGTTGGCGTTCGCGGCGGGTTTCCTGGGATTCACGTTCTTCACGTGGTGGCTTGGGTGCTTTTGGTGGACGTGGATTTTCCGCGGCTACCGGCTTGGCTGTTTCCTGCTCTGGCTTTTCAGCTTTTTCTGCCTTATCTGCCTTCGCCGGACGGTCTTCGCGCTCATCACGGTCACGGTTGCGGCGATTGCGGTTGCGCTGGCCATTGCCACTGCCGTTTCCATTGCGGGGGCCACGGGCGCTGCGGTCGCGCTCGCCAGCTTTTTCTTCTGCTGGTTTCGGTGCTTCTACCTTGGCTGGTTCAGACTTGCCAAACAAGAAACCAAACAGCTTGCCGAAAAAGCCAGGTTCTGCCGGGGCTGCAACTGGTGCAACGACCACTGGAACGACTTCCTTGCGTTCAACGATAGGTGCTGTCTCAGGCGTGATGCTCTTGACCATGGCTTCCTGGCGTGGCTTGACGTCTTCTTTCTGACGTTTGCTATAGCCAATGTCGGTGTCAGCCTGCTCAGCCATGGCGTAACTGGCGTGGTGGTCTTCGAGGCGCGGATCATCTGTTTTCAGACGATCCAGTTTGTAATGTGGGGTTTCCAGATGTTTGTTCGGGATCAGGATGACAGTGACGCGGTGACGCGTTTCTATCTTCAGGATCTCGCCACGTTTTTCATTCAGCAGGAAAGCGGCAACGTCGACAGGTACCTGGACGTGGATCGCTGCTGAGTTTTCCTTCATGGCCTCTTCCTGGATAATGCGCAGGACTTGCAGGGCAGAAGATTCAGTATCGCGGATATGGCCAGTGCCGTTGCAACGTGGGCAAGTCACATGGCTGCCTTCGGACAGCGAAGGGCGCAGGCGCTGACGGGATAATTCCATCAGGCCGAAGCGGGAAATCTTGCCCATTTGTACACGTGCACGGTCATAGCGCAGTGCATCTTTGAGGCGGGTTTCAACTTCGCGCTGGTTCTTGGCGTTTTCCATGTCGATAAAATCGATCACGATCAAACCACCCAGGTCACGCAAGCGCAATTGACGGGCAACTTCTTCAGCGGCTTCCAGGTTGGTATTGAAGGCCGTCGTTTCGATATCGCCACCACGGGTGGAGCGGGCAGAGTTGACGTCTACAGATACCAGGGCTTCAGTATGATCGATAACGATCGCGCCGCCAGATGGCAGGGGTACTGTACGGGAATAGGCTGTTTCGATCTGGTGTTCGATCTGGAAACGTGAGAACAGCGGTACATCATCACTGTAACGTTTAACGCGATGCACCATGTCTGGCATCACGTGGCTCATGAACTGTTGAGCCTGTTCGTAGATTTCATCGGTATCGATGAGGATTTCACCAATGTCAGGCTGGAAATAGTCGCGGATGGCGCGGATCACCAGGGAAGACTCTTGATAAATCAGGAAGGCACCCGGGGAGGACTTGCCAGCGCCTTCAATTGCACGCCAGAGTTGCATCAGGTAGTTTAAATCCCATTGCAATTCATCAACATTGCGGCCTATGCCAGCAGTGCGGGCAATCACAGACATGCCGCTAGGCAAGTCCAGTTTGTCCATGGTTTCGCGCAATTCCTGACGGTCTTCACCTTCAACACGGCGGGAAACACCACCACCACGCGGATTGTTAGGCATCAAGACCAAATAGCGGCCGGCCAGGGAAATGAACGAGGTCAGGGCAGCGCCCTTGTTGCCACGTTCTTCTTTTTCTACCTGGACCATGATTTCCTGGCCTTCGCGCAGCGCTTCTTTGATGGAAGCATTGCGTACGTCCACACCTTCTTTGAAATAGGTGCGTGCAACTTCTTTGAAGGGGAGGAAACCGTGACGTTCTTCGCCGTAGTTGACGAAACAGGCTTCAAGGGAAGGCTCGATACGAGTGATCACGCCTTTGTAGATATTGGACTTGCGCAGTTCGCGACCGGCAGTCTCGATATCAATGTCAATCAGCTTTTGCCCATTGACAATGGCAACGCGCAACTCTTCTTGCTGCGTCGCGTTGAACAGCATACGTTTCATGTTTTACTCCGTGACCTGGTGGTCATCTTGTGTTGCCTTCTTTCAAAGAGGCAACTGTGCTGATACGGGATGTATGCGGGAGCGGAGTGTTTGAGGGGGAGGGAAATGCCTGAGGCAAAGCAGGGCGAAGTCTATATGGCATAAAAAGCCAGGTAGAGTTGGTAAAACGGCCATCTGTTTTGCGTTGGGCGCGGACGGTCAAGGTAAAAAAGTTCGAGTGCACATGTCCCCCGCGTTGTCTGACCTGCTTATTGATTGAACAAGCAAGTACAACGCCAGGCGATGCGCAACTTTGGTGCCAGACCATCTTATTGTGTTGTGTCTGGCGGAATCGACCCTGTTACTTCAACCATCAACCGGCAAGCTCGCTGGTTCATATTTAAACCCGCGCCTCTTGCCAGACTAATATCCTTACAATTCAAACTCTCTGATCCAACTTCATTTGTCTACGCCCGATAACAACAATTGGCTGCTACCTTGACCTGCAAATGACGCTGCATACACATCTTTTCCATCAAATTTGCAAACAGGCGAGGCTTATGGACATGCCCCTGTGTAAAATAGGCGTTTATTCCTCTTACACTGCTAAAGCGCAAAATGCTGAAGCGAAAATGATTATATATTCAAAATGAAGGACTTAGCGACAATTAATAGGGGAGCACATCAAATTCAGATGGAAAAGACTTCCCCTCAGCAGCCTTCGGCCTCACAACCCAAAGTTCAGATGCTTACAATCTCGGAAGAAGAGGCTGGGCAGCGCATCGATAATTTTTTGCTGCGCATCTGTAAAGGCGTACCAAAAAGTCACGTTTACCGGGTGTTACGCTCTGGTGAAGTGCGAGTCAACAAAGGGCGCATAGACCAGTTGTATCGCCTGGTGGAGGGCGATGTTGTGCGTATCCCGCCGATACGCATGGCAGAACCCACAGAACAGACTGCACCCAAGCATGAATTTCCCATTCTGTTTGAAGATAATCATTTATTGATAATTAACAAACCGGCCGGCGTGGCAGTGCATGGCGGCTCCGGTATCAGTTATGGCGTCATCGAGCAATTGCGCGCATCCCGGCCGGATGCCAAGTTCCTGGAACTGGTGCACAGGCTGGACCGGGAAACTTCCGGGATACTCTTATTGGCAAAAAAGCGCAGTGCATTGACAAATCTCCATGAACAAATGCGTGATGGTGTCACGGACAAACGTTACCTGACACTGGTGCATGGCGACTGGAAAAATGCCCGTCAGCATGTCAAGCTGGCCCTGCATAAATACACAACGGCTGAAGGTGAGCGCCGCGTACGGGTACAGGCCGACGGCATGGCTTCGCATACGGTATTTACCTTGCAGAAAAAATATCATGACTTTGCACTGCTCGAAGCGGAGTTGAAAACCGGTCGTACCCATCAAATCCGTGTGCATCTCTCGGCCAGTGGCTTTGCAATTGCTGGCGATGACAAATATGGCGATTTTTCTCTGAACCGTGCTTTGCTGAAGGCGACAGAAGATCGCGGTGCACTGAAACGCATGTTCCTGCATGCGCACCAGATCAGCTTTGTTCATCCAGAAACAGGCAAGACCGTGACGGTGAATGCGGCCTTGCCTAAAGAATGTGAAGATTTCCTGAAAAGCCTGGCTTAGTGGTCTGGTCAGGAAAAGTCTTAATGGTTTAGTAATGGTATGATGCCGTTATTGATGAGAAACATGTCGCACATGCTGATGTATGTGCGTTTAATGAATATATGGCAAAAAAGCAATTCGATTTAATTGTATTTGACTGGGATGGTACCTTGATGGACAGCACTGCTGCCATCGTCAAATGCATACAGTCCGCAGCGAAAGACCTTGGTTTGCCGGTCCCCAAAGAAGATATCGCTTCGTATGTCATCGGTTTGGCCTTGCCCGAAGCGATTCAGGTGGCCATGCCGGGCATAGACCCCAAGCTGTATCCCAAGGTAGTTGACCGCTTCCGTCATCACTTCCTGACCAGGGACCATGAGTTGCCCCTGTTTAACGGTGTAAGGGAAATGTTGGCCGAGCTGGCGCAAGAGGGTTACTTCCTCGCAGTGGCTACAGGTGCTAGCCGGGTAGGCCTGAGCCGCGCTTTGCATACTGCCAGGCTGACCTCAGTGTTCGATGCAACCCGTTGTTCCGACGAGACATTTTCCAAGCCTCACCCTGCCATGTTGCAAGAATTGACGCGTGAGCTGGGGCAGGATATGCGCCGCACTGTCATGATAGGTGACACCACCCATGACTTGCAGATGGCCAATAATGCAGGTGCCGCCGCAATTGCGGTTGAGTATGGTGCACATGATGTGTTGGCTTTGCAAAACATGCAACCCCTGTTTTCTGCAAAGGATGTAGCACAACTGCATGAGTGGCTGCGTGAAAACGCCTGAACCATAGAGGTAGATTAGAGGTAGAGATGACGGCAATTTCAGTATGTAAATCAGATGATTTGATAGAAGGCGGCAAGGGCGTGCGCTTTCCTGTTACCGCTGGCAGTGATGATGCCGTAGGCTTTGTCATTCGCTATGACGGTGCAGTCCATGGTTATTTGAACCGCTGCGCCCATGTCCCCGTAGAGCTGGACTGGAACCCGGGTGAATTCCTGGAGTCCAGCGGTCTTTACATCATGTGCGCCACCCATGGCGCAATTTACCAGCCAGATACTGGCTATTGCACGGGTGGTCCTTGCCGTGGCGGTCGTCTGCGAAAAATTAATGTCAGTGAAGAAGACGGGCAAATTTACTGGCATCCCGATGATTACATACAAGCTGTCATTGCCTGATTTCTGGAAAAAATTATGAATGAGCAATTTCCGAGTTCGCCAGTGAGCGAAATCGATAAAAAAGAAACTGGCTGGGAACGTCAACTGCTGGAAAAACTGGCGACCGATTCCTTGCGTGAGCAACGCTTGCGCAGACGCTGGAGTATCTTTTTCAGATTTGCATTGTTGTCGGTCATTATTTTCGCGTTTTACTATTTCAGCGATTATGCAACCGGTGAGATGGAAAACCTGGGGCATCACACTGCCTTGATAGAAATTGATGGCACTATCGAATCTGAAGGCACTGGCAGCGCCCACGCTGTTATACCAGCCTTGAACCGGGCCTTTGCTGACCCTGGCTCTGTTGCCGTTGTCGTACGTATCAATAGCCCTGGCGGCAGCCCCGTGCAGGCAGGCATGATCAATGATGAAATGGGCAGGTTGCGCAAAGAATATCCAGATAAAAAACTGTATGTCGTCGTTGATGAAATTTGCGCATCTGGCGGTTATTACATTGCCGTTGCAGCAGATAAAATTTTCGTCAATAAAGCCAGTGTTGTTGGTTCTATAGGCGTACTTATGGATGGATTCGGCTTTACCGGTTTGATGGACAAACTGGGTGTTGAACGTCGCCTCATGACTGCAGGTGAAAACAAAGGTTTTATGGACCCGTTCTCGCCGCAAACAGAAAAACAAAAGGCATTTTCTCAAGCCATGCTCAATGAAATTCATCAGCAATTCATTGATACGGTGCGTGCTGGCCGCGGTCAGCGTTTGAAAGAAACTCCAGATATGTTTTCTGGTCTTTTCTGGATAGGCAGCAAGGCTGTCCAAATGGGGCTGGCAGATGATTTTGGATCTGTGGATTCGGTGGCGCGAGATGTCATCAAGGTCGAAAACATTGTTGATTACACCCAGAAAGAAGGCTTGCCAGAGCGCGTCTTGAAGAAATTTGGTGCTTCCGTCGGTGCCGGTGCTGCAACTACCTTGTTGAAGGGAAATACTCCCAGCATGCGCTAATTAGCTATTTTGTTTGGTTGATTTTCTTAATCTGGTTGGCTGCTTACATAGTTATTTTTTTCTTTCACTCGTTAATGAGTTGGCATATATTAGGGGCGTAACTGGTTCAAAAGAAGGAGGTCGATATACAAAATTGTTTTTTGTATCCTAGGCGGATTGAATTTGAGCTCCGGTAATGTCTTGTGTGCCGGTTATTAATGAAGTGGATAGATCTACAATTTGTGCAGTGCCCATCCGTTTGGTTTACGGATCTGAGGTGTCTTGGATTCCTCGCTAAGTTAGCAACAGTGGTAGCAGTAATGTAGTCTTAAGCATCCATGAAGTAAAAGAAACGGTAGTGCAATGCTACCGTTTTTTTATGTCTGAATTTCTGTAGTCATACTTGATGTGCATCAAGTATCTTCATTTTCCTTCCTGTAATATCAAAATCAACTTCTTTCATATGCTTCTTGCTTGAGTACATGGCTTCTGCATTTTCATCACTTCTTGAATCTGTTCTCTTTTCTTTTAAAACAGGAGAGAAGACAGACTGTTTTCATTGTGGTGAAAAAATGCGCAAAAGCAATGCACTGGCAGCCCGGTTCAATGGTCAGCTACAGCCAGTTTGTTGTCATGGATGTCTCGCCATCCTGCGTACAGTTGAGCAAAATAATCTGGTAAATGACTATATGAAAAATAAAGCCAGCCAGTCTGTTGTCGGTTAATGATATGGATCCCCATTACGCATTGCCTGCCCCTGGTTCTATAGATCAGCAGCTTGTTTCTGAAAAACTGAATTTGTCTGGCATGCGCTGCGCCGCCTGTGTGCAATTAATTGAATTTCGTATCAGGCAGTTGCCGGGCGTTACTTCATTCAAAATCCATCCTGCAAGTCATCGTGCCGATATCACCTGGGATACTCAGTCACTGACATTCAAGCGTATTCTCGCAGCCATTACTGATCTTGGTTATGGTGCCTTGCCAGCCAGTCAATCGCTTGATGAGCTAGAGCAAAAAGAAAACAAGCGCGCCTTATGGCGTTTGTTTGTGGCTGGTTTTGCCATGATGCAAGTCATGATGTATGCCTTTCCTGCTTATCTGGTTCCTGTACCGCAAATTGATGGAGACCTGACACCAGATGTGGATAAGCTGCTCAAGCTGGCCAGCATGATTATTGCCGTGCCTGTCATCGGTTTTTCAGCATCACCTTTCTTCTCTTCTGCCTGGCGTGATTTGAAAAATCGCCACATAGGCATGGATGTGCCAGTTTCTCTCGGCATATTGCTGACTTTTTTCGCCAGCGTCTGGGCAACGTTTCATGGTGGTGCTGTGTATTTTGACTCAGCCATCATGTTTGTATTCTTGTTGCTTGGTGCGCGGCTGATTGAATCCAGGGTACAAAAACGCACGACCGCTGCATTGAGAATATTGACGCAATTGTCGCCGGCAATGGCGCAACGTTTTCTTGCATATCCGCAAGTGGCGACTGAAACGGTAGATGTGGCCAGCTTGCAAGCTGGAGATTATTTGCTTGTTGCTGCGGGTGAGCATATTCCTGCTGATGGTGTGGTCATTACTGGCGATAGCAGTTGCGATGAGGCATTGATGACCGGTGAATCTTTACCTGTCAATAAATCCAAGGGCAGTAATGTGCTGGCGGGTGCTGTGAATCTTCAGGGTGCTTTGGTGATGCAGGCCAAAGAGGTGGGCGGTGCAACTCAGCTGTCAGCACTGATAGCCATGATGGAGTCTGCATCACTGGAAAAACCACCTCTGGTTTTGCTTGCAGATAAACATGCCAGCCGTTTTCTGATCATTATTCTTGTGCTGGCTTTTATCAGCGGCATAGTCTGGTGGCAAATTGATCCTGGTCGTTCCTTGTGGATAGCTATCAGTATCATCGTCGTAACCTGCCCATGTGCCTTGTCTCTGGCAACGCCGGGTGTCATGTCTGCAGCCATAGGCATGCTGGCTAAAAATGGGGTGTTGCTGGCAAAATCAAAAGCCATACAAGCCATGGCAATGGCAACACATATAGTCTTTGACAAAACTGGCACGCTGACCATGGGTAAATTGCAGGTCAGGGAAATGCTGCATGGTGAAGGTGCATCTGCCAGCGAAGCAATTGCCATGGCACTGGCCTGCCAGTCTTCGCATCCGGTAGCCAGGGCAATTGGTGATTATCTGGCGCAAAAAAAATCGAATCATGAGCTGGCAGATGTGGCTGGCTTGAGCAAAGTCAGGGAAGTGCCGGGTGGTGGCATTGAGGCTGAATGTGAAGGTAAAACCTATCGTTTGGGTAGCGTGGAATTTGCCAGTGACTTGCATGCGCAGGACTTACCCATTCCACCAAATTTTGCAGGTCAGACGCTGAGCGTACTCGCCAGTGAACATGGCAACCTGATCTGGTTTGCACTCGATGATGTATTGCGTGACGATGCGATTGCCGCTATCAGCAATTTAAAAAACAAGGGTAAGCAAATATTGCTGCTGTCGGGCGACAGGCAGGATGTGGTTAATAAAGTCGCTGCACAATGTGATATTCAGGCGGCGCACGCTGGCCTTAGTCCCGCAGGTAAATACGCCATAGTGCAAAAGCTGCAGGCAGATGGTGCGACGGTGGTCATGGTTGGTGATGGCATGAATGACGGACCGGTATTGGCACTGGCTGATGTGTCGGTTGCGATGGGGCAGGGCGCTCCCATTTCACAGTCGCGCAGCGATGTATTGCTGATGTCAAATCGCTTGCTTGATCTGGACTTTGGAATGACAGTTGCCAGCAAAGCTTACCGGCTGATACGCGAAAATCTGGCCTGGGCAGTACTATATAATTTATTTGCGATACCGGCTGCCATGAGTGGTTTGCTGGAACCCTGGCATGCTGCTCTGGGGATGTCATTGAGTTCGTTGATTGTGGTCCTTAATGCGCTGCGATTATATTTGCTGGAGCAGCCTGCGTATCTGATACCGGAATCTGATGCAGGATTGAGATAGGGGTAACAAGAAAATTATGGACATCCTTTATTTATTGATACCTCTAAGTCTGGTGCTGGTGTTTGCCATTGGTGCCGTATTCTGGTGGGCAGTCAATCACAAACAATTCGATGATCTGGAAGACCAGGGGCAAAGGATAGTTGATGACCTTGATGGTTGAGGTGTTCTTTTTTACGCGTTCGCTTATTTGCGCTCAGTAAGACTTAATATACGATTTGCTGTTTGCCTGAAGTCAGATTCATCAATATCATTTTGCTCTATTGTTTCGGCATGGGGATACGCAGCAAAGTTTCTTATGATAGATTTGTCATAGGCAGGGTCGTAATGTTGTTCCAGTAACTCCTGTACCAGACGCTGTAGTTCCCCACCTTCTGCCAGTTGCCTCCAGTGTGATATCTTTTCTTTACCATGCAATGCAGTCAAAAAATGCAATTGCCTGTTCAGGCTTTCTGTATCACGCATGAAGTGAGCATATTCTTCAGTCAGCAAAGCTACTCTTTTCTCCATTGGAAGTGTGAGCCGCAGGCAAGCTGAGGCGCGCATGGCATGCATGAGACTCTCCGGTATGCGCAGGCTGCCAATTTTTTTGCTTTCTGCTTCTACGTAAATAATTTTCTGCGCATTGAATTCTTGCAATTTCTCGAAAATGCGACTTTCAAACTGCTTTTGAGATGGTTGCGTATATTCAGGTATGCCGCCAAAAACCGAACCTCTATGGGCCGCCAGTTGTTCCAGGTCCAGGACTTGTGCGCCCAAATTTGCAAGGGTCTGCAAGCTGCGACTTTTACCACTACCGGTTGGGCCACATAATACCTGCCATTGAAATTGCTGAGCTTCAGAACTCAGGCTTTGATTGACGTAATGACGGTAGGCCTTGTATCCACCATTCAATTGCGCTACCGGCCAGCCTATTTTTGCCATGATATGCGCCATGGCGCCACTGCGGTTGCCGCCACGCCAGCAATAAACCAAGGGGCGCCAGTCATGCGGCTTATCCTGGAACAGGTTTTCTATGTGTCGCCCTATATTCTTTGCTACCAGGGCTGCGCCCAGGCGCTTGGCTTCAAATGCGCCAACTTGCTTGTACATGGTGCCTACGATAATGCGTTCTTCATTATCCAGCACCGGGCAATTGATGGCATGGGCAATATGGTCTTCAGCAAATTCTGCCGGGCTGCGCACATCGATGATGGCATCAAATTTTGCGCGTCTTTTGAAAGCCTCCGGGAAGTCGAGTAGTTCTGGATATTTCATGGTTTATTACTCTTTTTTTGTGCGTATTTTATTTGCCTAATAATGGCAATAAATGTGGCCAGACATTATTGAGTATGGCAGGGTGGGCCTCTGCAAGCGGGTGGATGCGGTCAGCCTGAAACAGGGTATCTTTCTCTGCTACGCCTTCCAAAAGAAAAGGCACGAGAGCAGTCTTGTTTGCCTTGGCCAGTTTTTCGTAAAGCGAAAAGAAGCGTTCAGAATAATCGGGGCCATAATTGGGCGGGATGCGCATACCCGCAAGCAGTACTTTGCTGCGCTGTGCCTTTGCCATTTCTATCATGGCCTTGAAATTATCCTCGGAAGCCTTAAGTGGTAAACCACGCAAGGCATCGTTACCCCCCAGTTCTATGATCAGCACGTCTGGATGATGTTTTTCCAGCAGGGTTGCCAGCCTGGCTTTGCCGCCACTGGTAGTGTCGCCACTGATGCTGGCATTGATGACCGTGGCAGCGATATTTTTTTGCTGTAATCTCTGCTCCAGCAAGGCAACCCAGCCTTTGCCGCGTACGAGGCCATATTCTGCTGATAAACTGTCACCGAGCACAAGGATGGTTTTTGATGCAGAATGAGCAGGTAAAGTAGTGAAAATGGATGCAGCAAACATCACAAACATCAGGGCTTGTTTTGATAGCCTGCTGACGTGACCTGACAATTGAGTGAAAAGCATACGTAAAGACCTTATGGAATCAAATAAAGCGGCAATCGAAGTAAAGCATCTGACCAAGCGCGTAGCGGATGCAACGGGCGAGTTGAGCATACTGAATGGCATAGATTTTACCGCGCAAGCCGGGCAGACGCTTGCAATTGTTGGTGCCTCTGGTTCTGGCAAGTCCACCTTGCTGGGCATACTGGCTGGCCTGGATACGCCAACTGAAGGCAAGGTCTTGCTTGATGGAGTGGACATTTTCGATTTGACAGAGGATGGCAGGGCGCAATTCCGTAAAGAAAAGCTGGGCTTTGTGTTCCAGTCTTTTCAGTTGCTGATGCATTTGAATGCGCTGGAAAATGTCATGCTGCCGCTGGAGTTGCGTGGTGATAAACAGGCACGTGCGAAAGCAGAAAAAATGCTTGAGCACGTCGGCCTGGGCTCAAGACTCAGACATTATCCCAAGTTCTTATCTGGCGGCGAGCAGCAAAGGGTGGCGCTGGCCAGGGCTTTTGTCACTGAGCCGCCACTGTTGTTTGCCGATGAACCTACTGGTAGCCTGGATGCTGCTACGGGCGAGGCGATTATCAATCTGATGTTCACTTTGAACCGTGAGCGTGGGTCTACCTTGGTTCTTGTGACGCATGATTTGTCGATAGCAGCGCGATGTGGTCGGGTGCTGACGATCAGTGCCGGACATTTGCGTTCAGATACGGTGAATGCTTAAATTGCGACTGATGTAATAATTTATTTCAGGCTTCCGTCCCAGTCGTAAGTCTGAATGCTGCCATCGCTATAGGCGGCCAGCCAGCCGCCACGCTTATCGGGGTCTTCGCAATCCCAGTCGGGTAATACATATCTGGTCTGGTCATTACTGACATGGATGGCGGGCCTGTGGGTGTGGCCGTGTATCATGGTGCTGGTGCCAGTTTGCGAGAATAATGCAGCAATGGCATCTGCATTGACATCCATGATGGCGACGGATTTTTGTTTTTGTTCCATCTTGCTTTCTGT
This sequence comes from Undibacterium pigrum, assembly GCF_003201815.1. GTDB lineage: Bacteria > Pseudomonadota > Gammaproteobacteria > Burkholderiales > Burkholderiaceae_D > Undibacterium > Undibacterium pigrum. The sequence goes on along the minus strand of NZ_QJKB01000001.1, from coordinate 1,055,243 downwards.
CCGCAAGCCTTCAATAATCTTTTTACGCTGATCAAGTGGCATGGCCAGGAAGTTGTTTTGCCATTCTGCCTGCCTGACTTGCTCCCTGAATTTCATGTAGGCATGGTCATCGGTGCACTGTGCGTCACCATGACTGATGATCACTTTTTTTCCAGCCAGTTCGATCACACTGGGGTCATGCAACAAGACTGCGCCAGTTGCTGCCGCAAAATCAGTGCCAATTAAAAAATCACGATTACCTGCTATCCAGTAAAGCTGCACACCATGATCATGGACTTTGCGCAAGGCCTGGACGATGCGTAAATTATAGGCATCGTTGATATTGTCATCACCCACCCAGTATTCAAATAAATCCCCCAGCAAATAAAGTGCCTTTGCTGAAATGGCCTGCTTTTCAAGAAAGCGCAAAAAAGCCTCGGTGGTAAGCGGGAGGCCGGGATTTAAATGCGTGTCAGAAACAAAAAGCGCAACCAGTTCAGGTTGCGCTTTTGTCTGATTCGCGTTGTGGTCTGCGATCATGGACTGTACTGATAAATATGCTGATAAGTATTAAACGATTTCTGCTTTTTCGATCAGGACGTTTTCTACCGGTACATCCTGGAACATGCCAGTACGGGTAGTTTTTACAGCCGTGATTTTGTCGACCACATCCATGCCTTCAACTACTTTGCCAAATACGCAGTAACCCCAACCATCCTGGCCTGGGTAGTCAAGGAAGTCATTCCTTTTCGTGTTGATGAAAAACTGTGCAGAAGCAGAGTGCGGATCACCAGTGCGGGCCATGGCCAATGCATAACGCTCATTCTTCAAGCCGTTTTTGGCTTCATTTTCGATAGGTGCATTAGTGGATTTTTGATTCATGCCTGGCTCGAAACCACCGCCTTGTATCATGAAACCATCGATGACGCGATGGAAAATCGTGCCGTTATAGTGACCAGATTCAACATAGGCCAGGAAATTGGCAACAGTTTTTGGTGCTTTTTCTTCGTTCAGTTCGATCTTGATGTTACCGAAGTTGGTGGTCAGAATAACGGCCATGATAGTCTTTCGTTTCAAAAAGTTTAGAGATTTGTTTATTTTAACAAGGTAGCGGATTGAATGATAACTGGTTTGACAGGCACATTTTGCATCATTTTTGCCTCGCCAGTTTCTACCACTTTAATTTTTTCAACCACTTCCATACCCTTGATGACCTTGCCAAATGGCGTGTAGCCAGCAGTCATTGCCAGTGCACGGGCACGCCTTTCAGTAACGGTATTGCCGCGATACTGGAATTCTACCGGATCACCCTCAGGCAGGATTTGATGGTTGAGAAAATCATTGTCTTTGACATTGATATAAAACTGCGCACTTGCCGAATTAGGGTCTTGTGTGCGCGCCATGGAAACTACACCCAGATCATTTTTCAAACCTTTATCCAGCGCTTCACGTGCTTCCAGCGGTACTGGTTTATTGGTTGGTTTTTCTTTCATGTCTTTATCGTAGCCACCGCCCTGTATCATGAAGTTATCAATGACACGGTGAAAGATGGTTCCTTTGTAGTGGCCGCTTTTGACGTACTTGAGGAAGTTTTCTACGGTTTTTGGGGCAGCCTCAGGATAGAGTTCAATAATGATCTCACCCATATTGGTTTTAAATGCCACCTTTGGTTGCCCTTCAGCAAAACTGAAGGCGCTTGCCATCATCAGGCAGGTGCCCAGCAATACACTGCTCAGTCCGGATTTTGATATTTTCATAGTCAGCATAAGTGATTGATTGATGATTTAATTTTATATGAAAGAATTCAGACAGTTGTTTCGTAAATTATGCGCCATCTAGCTGCTTCTTTCAGCCAATATTGACGTTTGCGAACTGCGGCTCTGGTTTTGCCATTCGTCGTCTCCTGGGTGAATGTGCTGACGATCAGCTCATCCTTGCCTGGGTAGCGGAAATGGGTGACATCTTTTAATTTAATAGCAGGATTATGCCAGTTATCCCAGCTTTGTTGCTGCTTTGGAAACCAGGTATTCAGATTGTCGCCCTGGGTAGTCTTAAAATTGCGCGAATAATTGGTCAGAATCCGGTTGGCATTCTGGCTTTGCATGTCCAGACGCCAGTCATCCACCAGTTTTTCTGCCAGGGTTTTATCGACTATCCACTTATTGCGGGTGACAAATTCCACCTGCTCGCTAATGATGACGGGCGTTTTGCCTATGTCGACCATGGAAGAGATTTTTAAAAAATCCGGATTCGTCAATACCACGCAGCCATCCGATGCCAAAGGCGGGCGGCTGAAGTTTTCCGGCGGCATACCATGCAGCCAGATGCCAGAGCCATTGCGCCCATTGAATTTATCCCATTCATTGGGGTAATTCAAGGGCAGGGCACCTGGGCCATAGAAGCTGGGCAGCTTGGTGCCAGCGAGGCGACTGGTAATGTAGTACACGCCTATGGGTGTCTTTTGATCGCCTTCCTTGATCTTGTTGATGCCGAACTTACCCTGGCTGATATAGAAATCATTGATCAGCCGTGGCTGGCCGGCGGCATTCTCATAGACATATAAGCGAGATTTTTTTGCATCGACGACGATCGCCTGTTTTTGGTCATCGCGCAATTGCAGGATAGCTCGGGGAACTAGCTCCGGATCGGGGCGTTCGCGGTAAGAGCGTATGCGTGCCGCGGCTTCATCTCTGAGATCTTTCAGTTTATCTGGCTGGGTTAAAGCACCAACGCCAAAATTACGCACTGGGCGCGTATGCATCAAGAGCAAATCGCCCTGTATCAGGTGGGCCAATTGAAAATGCGGATACGCCTCTACCAGCGCATCTATCTTGCTTTGGGCTTTTTGCAGATTGTTGGCAGCCAGATACTTATAGACTTCAATCAGCAAGGCATCAGGGTCAGGTGCATTGGGATTGATTTCAGCAGGTGCGACCTTAGTCGGGCGTGACTTGGCCGTGGCGATGGCTGGTGACAAGCCCAAGCCATACACCAGACAAGACAATGCAAAAATAGCAAAAATACGCGATTTTCCGGCTTTGCCAGCAGCCGGAGGACCAGAATTGACTGCGAAAAACATTAGCTACCCGCGCGCTCCTGTTTGATCTGCCATTTGCCGTCCTGCCTTACCATATGCAGGGTTTTGCGGCTATTGGCAGTCAATTGGTCAGAGGTGTAAATCTGGCGGAATTTCACTGTCGCAGTACTACCATCCACATCGACTTTGGCGGATTCAATTTTGACATTGATACGGCCTTTGCCTTCTATCCTGTTGCGGCGTTCTTCTGCCCAGGCTTTATAGCTTTCACCTTTAGGTGTCTGGAAATCTTTTGCATAATGGCCCAGATAGGCATTGGTGTCTTTGCTACTCCAGGCTTTGGCCCAGTTCTCTACTGCTTTCAGCACATCTTCTTCTGCTTTGTCAGTGGCTGCAGTTGCAACAACTGCAGGAGCAGGTTTGGCCTTGGGTTCAGGCTTGGCAGTTTCGGGTTCCGGTTTTGCCGCTGCTACTGTAGCAGCGCTGGCCTTGGCTGGGGCTGCAGGCGTTGGCGCCGCTGCTGCAGGCATGGCAGTCTTGGGATTGGTGCCGCCGGTGGTATTGCCAACCAGATTTTTAACCAGGGTGAGCTTTAATTTAGCGGTATTGTTGCCAGAATCGAGTTGCAAAGCCTTGTCATAAGCCTGGCTTGCCAGTTTGGCATAGACATCACCCAGATTTTCATGGGCTGTGCCATAAGTAGGATTGGTTCTGATGGCCATTTCCAGCGCGGCACGCGCCTTGTCGTATTGGCCTGAAGAGGCATACAACACTGCCAGATTATTATAGGGCTCAGGCAATTCAGGGTAATCATCAGTCAGTTTCGAGAAAACCGTGATGGCTTCTGCCGATTTGCTTTGTTCTGTCAATATCAAACCCTTCAGGAAGCGCATCTGCGCATCCTTGGGACGCTGTGCCAATGCTGCATCCACTTTCTGCAGAGCCTCGCTTACCTGGCCAGCCCTGAGTAATTTGCCAACATCGGCGGCCTCATCTGCACGCACATGGGCAGACATCAATAGCAAGGACAGACTGGATACGGTAAGTACATTCTTTAAAATGTGGCGCATGGTGTTCGGTCTTGGATTTATAGGAGTTTGGCAGAACATATAAGCAGCAATGGTATACTGGCTCGCAAGCAAAACGCCATCTTATCAAATAAGTTGCCGACTATGGGTGTTTGACAAACAAACAGCATTTCACCTTCACTTTATTTTTCAGTTTTAGCAAAATCTGTGGCGTTATGTCTCTTGAATACGAGGATAGTCAAACGAATTTGCGTTATGGAAACAAGCTGACGGTGCTGATTTCTACTGTTCTGACGCAAGCCAAAAGCGGGGAATACTGGACAGCGGGGCAGGTTTTGATATCTAATCTGGTCCGTCAGGACTAAATGTCCATTATAAAAGCACATGAATTTTGCAAAATAAGCATCTAAATGCTTGTTTTGTACGCTAAGCACAGCGACACTTGATTCAATTAAACATAGCGCCAGCGCCAGAATGAAATTGGATTTTTTTATCAACTCGTGTGATGTTAAGGAGGCACGATGACTAAAACGACATTTTTAAATTTTGAACAGTCAATTGCAGAACTAGAAACAAAAATAGAAGAACTGCGTTTTGTTCAGGATGATTCCGCAGTCGATATTTCTGAGGAAATAGACAGACTGTCGAAAAAAAGCCAGATGTTGACCAAGGATATTTACGCCAAGTTGACTCCGTGGCAAGTGTCGCAGATTTCGCGTCATCCCCAGCGTCCATATACCATGGACTACATCAATCAGATGTTTACTGATTTCCATGAGTTGCATGGCGACCGCAGTTTTTCTGACGATCAATCCATCGTAGGCGGTTTGGCAAGGTTCAATGGCCAAGCCTGTATGGTCATGGGCCATCAAAAAGGTCGGGATACCAAAGAGCGCGCCATGCGCAATTTTGGTATGCCCAAGCCAGAAGGCTATCGCAAGGCCATGCGCCTGATGAAACTGGCCGAGAAATTCGATATTCCTGTATTTACCTTTGTAGATACCACAGGTGCCTGGCCTGGCATAGATGCAGAAGAGCGCGGTCAGTCTGAAGCCATTGGCCATAACCTGTATGTCATGGCAGAACTCAAGGTGCCGCTGATCACCACCATTATTGGCGAAGGTGGTTCTGGTGGTGCGCTGGCACTGGCAGTAGGTGATGCCGTATTGATGTTGCAATATGCGACTTATTCTGTGATTTCGCCAGAAGGTTGCGCTTCCATCCTGTGGAAGACATCTGACCGTGCATCCGATGCTGCTGAAGCTCTGGGCCTGACGGCTCACAGGCTGAAAGCCATGGGCCTGATCGACAAGATCATCAATGAACCATTGGGTGGTGCGCACAGGGACCCTAAGCAAATGTGTGCTTTGGTAAAACGCGCGCTGGCAGATACCCTGCGTCAATTCCAGGGTGTAAAAACCAAGGACTTGCTGGCTGCCCGTCATGAAAAATTACTGAGCTACGGTAAGTTTAAGGAAACGAAACTTGCTGAATGAGGCCAGATCAACATTGCTCCAGTCTTGAGCAAACATTCTCAAAAAAACTCGATGCCATTATTGCTGATTTCTGTGAAGGAAAGCTGCAAAATGGCCTCGCGGTAGCTTATAGCGGCGGTCTGGATTCCACGGTTTTGCTATCCCTGGCAATCAATTATTGCCGCCGCAGCGACATCCCCCTGTTTGCATTTCATATACACCACGGCCTGAGTCCCAATGCCGACGCCTGGCTGGACCACTGCCGGGCTGGTTGTGTTGCCACTGGCATCAGCTTTCAATCTGAATGCATACAGGTTAGCCGCGACAGTGGTGATGGGGTGGAAGCGTCTGCACGTAAGGGGCGCTATCAGGCTTTGGGGCGAATGTCGAAAAATGCCGGCATTCCATTAATCCTGGCTGCTCATCATCAGGATGACCAGGCTGAAACCCTGTTATTGCAGTTGTTGCGGGGCAGCGGCGTAGCTGGCATGTCGGGTATGGATGTTTGTCATCGCGCGCCCAATTTGTTTGGCCATGATGAAGTCATGCTGGGGCGGCCACTGCTGACAGAAAAACGAAGCACACTCGAAGCTTACGCGAGTCAGCAGGGTTTAAGCTACATCGAAGATGAATCCAATACTGACCAGCGTTATCTGCGCAATGCCATACGCCACAGTGTGATGCCGGTGCTTGAGGGTTTGTCGCCAGGCTATTCAGAGCGCATCGCGCGTTCTGCCACCCATTTCCAGGCGGCGCAAGATTTGCTGCTGGAAGTTGCTGAGCAAGATTTTGTCAGTTGCACGCATGATACTGGCCTGGCAATTGCTGCCATGCGAGCGCTGAGTCCTGCACGCAGGGACAATTTGTTCCGCTACTGGTTTTCCAGGGCTGGTGTGCGCATGCCAACGACCTCGCGCTTGAAGGAAATGCAAAGCCAGTTGTTTGATGGACGTGAAGATGCGCGTATTACAGTGCAGCACGATACTATTGCCATACACCGCTATAAAGACACTGTCTATTTATCAGCGCAACAAGCTGAGGTGTCTGAGGAAAGCCGTTTGCTAGGGTTTGTCTGGCAAGGGCAGGCACATATCCATTTCCCTGAATTTGCTGGTAGCCTGCATTTTGACCAGAGTGATCATGGTTTTGATGCGGCCTGGTTGCAGTCGCAGGCGCTTTCTCTGCATTTGCGCAGGGGAGGAGAGCGATTGAAGCTGGCAGAAAACCGTTCTACCCGTGACATGAAGAGCCATTTTCAGTCCTTGCGCATACCATTCTGGCAGCGGGAACGCTTACCCTATGTCTCTACAGGCCAGAATTTACTGTTTGCTGCCGGCGTCGGCATGCAAAGCCGGTTTTGCAAGGCGGCACCGGGCGCATGTATTTCCCTGCGCTGGGTTTTTGATTAAATTAAGTATTGTCGTCTTATAGGAATATTCAATATGCGTAGGCAGCTAGTCCTCGATACCGAAACCACAGGTTTGAATGCACGCAATGGCGACCGCATCATAGAAATTGGCTGTGTAGAATTAATTAACCGTAAGCTGACTGGAAATAATTTCCATCGCTATATCAATCCCGAGCGTGATTCAGAAGAAGGCGCGCTGGCAGTTCACGGCTTAACGACAGAGTTTTTAAGCGATAAGCCCAAGTTTGCCGAAGTGGTTGAAGAATTCTGCAGCTATATCAAAGGTGCGGAAATCATTATCCATAATGCACCCTTTGACGTCGGCTTCCTGAATGCAGAGCTCGCGCGCCTGAATTTGCCAGTGCTGACTGAATATTGTCCCAGCATTGTAGATACCCTGGTGCAGGCAAAGGAATTGCATCCCGGAAAGCGAAATTCTCTGGATGCCCTCTGTACTCGCTATGAGATTTCAAACTCACACCGCAAATTGCATGGCGCTTTGCTGGATGCTGAATTATTGGCAGATGTTTTTCTGGCAATGTCGCGTGGACAAAATAGTTTTGAGATCGATATCGAGGAGGATGACACCCCACAAGAACAGGAAGTTGTCGCCTTTGATATGCCGGTCGGAGAGATTGCTGTCTTGATGGCAACGGATGAAGAGATGGGGGAGCATGAAGCCCTGTTGTCGGGTCTGGATAAGCAAATCAAGGATAAATGCATCTGGCGCACGACCGTGTAGGAAATAATGGTAAATATTGCTTTTAAAGAAATGCATAAATAACAATAAATATAAGAATTACTAGCTTTAATTGCCATCTAAAAGACTCAAAAATGATCACCTGTTGCAAACAGGTGATTTTTTTGAGTTTTTTTTGGTCCCAAGCCTAAAGTTTTCACAATTTGTTGCCGTTAGATGGGCATGAAAATAAATCGAAAATATTTTTAAATTTTCCCTAAAGTTTTCTAAAGCGCTGCCGTTAATGATTATAAGACGATGAAGTAAAAGCTCGTTTTTTACGTAAGTAATTGTTTTCATTGATGTTTTTTGAATTGGCCAATTTTGCTGATCCGAAAAAATAAAAATCTGTTTTCTACGAAATTTCATTTTGTAGATGTCTAAATGTGCCTGTAGGATATTTTCCTACGGCATGTCTTCGTTTTATTCTTGGTTCAAATACGGATTCCCGCTTATACAGCCGCTTTTCCTCAGCCTGCACAATGTATCTCACTGGCAACGCAAACATGCCGCTGATTACAAACTGGAGGGTGAGAAAATGACGCAGAACGATATGATGGCCGAGATTCGGGATGCCAATTTGAGTTATTTGATGTTGGCACAACAAATGATTCGCGCTGATAAAGCGACCGCTATTTTCCGTTTGGGTATCGGTAAAGAAATTGCAGACCTGATCGAAGGTTTGAATAATGCCCAGATTTTGAAATTGGCTGGCTCCAATATGATGTTGGCGCGCTTCCGCTTTGAAGATAGCTCCATTTTGTGCATGTTGACAAATTACAACAAGGAACGTGCTCTTGCGCATTCCCATGCTGCGATTTTGATGGCTGGTCAGCCAGTTGAAGAAATCCATTAATTTGTCGGGCATTGAATCGAAGCAGACGGAGAAAAATCATGGCAAGCAAAAGCGTAGTAAACGAAGCTCACGAAATTCAACTGGCAATTGAACTGGTCAATCTGGGTGCCAGATTGCAATTGCTGGAATCTGAGACTTCCTTGTCGCGTGAGCGTCTGTTGAAGATATACAAGGAATTGAAGGGTGTATCTCCACCAAAAGGTATGTTGCCTTTTTCTGCTGACTGGTTTGTTACCTGGCAGCCGAACATTCATTCTTCTCTGTTCATGAATATCCATAAATATCTGCGTGACCATGCAGGTGTGGATGGGATTGATGCAATCATCAAAGCGTATCGTCTGTACCTGGAGCAAGTGCCTGTTCCTGCAGGTGAGGAGCCAGTATTGTCACTGACGCGTGCCTGGACGCTGGTTCGCTTCTTTGAAGGTAAAATGCTGAGTTTTGCAAAATGTTGCAAATGCAGTGGGCATTTTGTTGCGCATAGCCTCGATTTGCATGATGATTATGCTTGTGGTTTATGCCACGTCCCGTCAAGGGCAGGTAAAACAAAAAAAGCAAAAGATGCGGAGGCCGCGCTGGAAATGGTGGCATAAGGTGGCATAAAATTCAGGAGGAGCCTTGGAGGTAGCATCATCAAAAACCCGCAAAGGCAAACTCCTCCCTGATGAAGGTGTTTTTTCGTCGCCCGTCTTTCAGGCCTTGCTGATACAACTGCTAGCGTTTGGCCTGTCCTATCTGCTATATGCCATCGACCGGTGGCAATTTGCTGGCACACTTTCCCCTTATTTGCTTCTTGTTATTCACGCCAGTCTGGCTGCAGTGCTCAGTTTCCTGTCGGGCATGAGCTGGTGGTGGTGGCTGATACAATTTATTTTCCCTTTCGCAGTTGTTGCCTCTCTGGTTTTTCAACTGCATCCTGCACTCAGTTTGTGCATCTTTTTGCTGATGGTATTGTTGTTTTGGTCAACTTACCGCACGCAAGTCCCATATTTTCCTTCCAAATCCAGTTTATTGCCGTGTATTCTTGAGCAACTACCTGCGAGTGAGGATTTACGTTTCATTGATATAGGTAGCGGCTTTGGTGGCGTGTCCCTCAGTCTGGCAAAGCTGCGGCCGCAACAAACATTTTATGGCGTTGAAATAGCGCCATTCCCCTGGCTGGTGAGTTGGTTGCGAGCGAAACTGTCTGGTCGCAGGCTGGGGTTTTATCTGAAAGACTACCTGCAACTTGATTTTGCGGATTTTGATGTGGTATTTGCGTATTTGTCGCCAGCGGCCATGCCTGAGCTGTGGATGAAAGTCAGTTCAGAGATGCGGCCCGGTGCCATATTCATGAGTTACGAGTTTAAAGTGCCTGGTGTTGAGGCGGATTTAATTATAAAAAGCAATGCGAATGACCCCGTTCTCTATATCTGGCGCATATAATGATCATAGTGAAATGTATTCCTGAAGCAATATTTAACCTTCCATTTCTGGTGAATGTTTCAGGTCTGAGGTAGTGTAGTCGATATTATAAAAAATCCTCTCTAAGGAGTAAAAGCTCGTGTTAGTTATCGTCGGCTATATCGTCGTGGTGGGCTCGGTCTTTGGTGGCTTTGTGATGTCCGGTGGGCATCTGGCGGTATTGTTTCAGCCATTGGAATTGTTAATGATCGGTGGTGCGGCTGTAGGAGCTTCACTGGTAGGTAATAATGCAAAAACGCTCAAGGCTTCTTTGAAAGCGCTTCCTGGCGTATTGAAAGGTTCCAAATACAACAAAGCTTTGTATATGGAATTGATGACGATGCTGTTTGACGTGCTGACCAAAGTACGCAAAGAAGGCCTGATGTCGATTGAAGGTGATATCGAGCGCCCTGAAGAAAGCCCGCTTTTTAGTAAATATCCTGCAATCGTCCATGATCATCATATGATGGAATTCATAGGGGACTATCTGCGTCTGATGGTTTCAGGGAATATGGATGCCTTCCAGATTGAAAATCTGATGGACAATGAACTGGAAACGCATCACCACGAAGGACATGTTCCTGCGCATTTCATTGCCAAGCTCGGTGATGGTTTGCCCGCTTTCGGTATTGTGGCGGCGGTGATGGGGGTTGTGCATACGATGGAGTCTGTTGGTATTCCACCTGCCGAGCTGGGTATTTTGATTGCGCATGCGCTGGTTGGTACTTTCCTGGGTATTTTGCTGGCTTATGGATTTGTCGGACCATTGTCCAGCCTGATGGAGCAACAACTGGATGAATCATCCAAAACTTTTCAGTGTATCAAGGTAACTTTACTGGCGAGCCTGAATGGTTATGCCCCTGCCTTGGCAGTCGAGTTTGGCAGGAAGGTGCTGTACTCAACTGAGAGACCTACTTTCTCAGAGCTGGAAGAGCATATCAAGCAATCAAAATCTAAATAAATTAAATAAAAAATGCAGGATTGGTGATGGCAAGCGAAGAACTACGACCGATTATTGTCAAGCGCATCAAGAAGGTGGCCGGTGGTCACCATGGTGGCGCATGGAAAATTGCGTACGCTGACTTTGTGACGGCGATGATGGCGTTTTTCTTGCTGATGTGGTTGCTGGGTTCAACGGCCAAGGGTAATTTGAACGGCATTGCCGAGTATTTTCAGACACCCTTGAAAGTAGCCATGGCTGGTGGTGATGGTAGTGGCGATAGCTCAAGTGTCATCAAGGGTGGCGGCAAGGACCTGAGTGCGCGCGAAGGGCAGAATCGCAAAGGTGAAATTGACGCCCAGAAGAAGACTTACAATCTTCAGGCCGCAGAGGCTGCTTTGGCCAAGGTTGAGGCAGACCGCTTGAAGGGATTGAAGTCCAAAATTGAAGCGGCAATTGAATCCAATCCTACATTGAAACAATACAAGAAGCAGTTGCTGCTGGATATTACGACCGACGGTTTGCGCATACAGATGGTGGATGAACAAAATCGCCCCATGTTTGCCTCAGCCAAGGCTGACTTGCAGCCGTATACCAGAGAAATTTTGCACGAGATAGGCAAGGCACTCAATGATGTGCCCAACCGCATCAGCTTGTCTGGTCACACTGATGCTGCACCTTATGGTAGTGGCGAACGTGGCTACAGCAATTGGGAACTATCGGCTGATCGTGCCAATGCCTCCAGACGGGAGTTGATTTATGGCGGTATGGATGAAACCAAGATGTTAAGAGTGGTCGGTCTTTCTTCTTCGGTGCTGTTTGACAAGCAAGATCCTTTAAATCCTATCAATCGCAGGATCAGCATCATCGTTATGAATAAAAAAGCAGAGCAATCTGCATCTCAGGATGGCGGCTCCATTGAGGTCGCAAATCAGTCTGACTCAAGTGCAGAAATTTCAGTCAAGCCTTGATAGAAGCAAGTGACACGTAAGACTGCAGCATCATTAAGTCAAAATGCATAGATAGGATGCTTAAGATGTCCAAAAAGAAACTGTTGGGTTCTCAGGTTAAGCAACTTTTATCAGGTGTGTCTGATCACGGAAATGCACATTTGCTGGAGGTTGAGACTGACCTTGCGCAAACTACGATACTCTTGGGTGAAGCGATTGAGAAGCTCGGTGTCAGCTTCATGGCGCTGCATGCAGCAATATCGAGCGAGCAGGAAGAAATCAATTTGATCGTTAGTTCTGGCGGGGTTTCAGACGAAAGTGTATTGCGACTCAAGGTCATACAGGAAGATATCGCCAGACATATCAGTTCGGCTGTCACCAGTTTGCAATTTCAGGATTTGACCAGCCAATTGATTTCACGGACCTTGCAAAGATGTGAAGGTTTGCGTGAAGTGTTGGGAACTTTAGGTGTGCTGGGTAATGATATCGAACATGATGGTGAATCAGATGAATTGACGGCGTTATTGCGAGAAACTACCGTACGCCTGGAAAAACAAAGTGCGGACCTGAAGAATTTGTTACGTAAAGCAGTGCATCAAAAGCATCTGGATAGCGGTGACATAGAGTTATTTTAAATCAAGTGGCGGTGAGCATAAGCTGCCTACAATTCGTATAACGGAGTAAATATGGCCAAGACAATTTTAGCTGTGGATGATTCTGGCTCCTTGAGGCAGATGGTAGCTTTCAGTTTAAAAGCGGCGGGATATCAGGTAATTGAAGCAGTTGATGGCCAGGACGGTCTGGAAAAAGCGCGCAATCAGGTAGTTGATCTGGTGCTTACAGATCAAAACATGCCACGTATGGATGGCCTTACCCTGATCAAGTCTTTGCGTGGCTTGCCATCCTATGCACGCGTCCCTATTCTGATGCTGACAACCGAATCAAGCGACGACATGAAGGCAAAAGGCCGGGCAGCGGGTGCCAATGGCTGGCTGGTAAAACCTTTTGATCCACAGAAGTTGACTGAAGTAGTTAAAAAAGTGATTGGCTGAATTCATGGCCTGTAGTCCGGGCAAACAAATGTAAATCACGGAGTTTAATAATGACGATTGACATGAGTCAGTTTTTCCAAGTGTTTTTCGACGAGGCGGAAGAGCTTCTTGCCGAGAAGGAAAAATTGTTACTTGCCGTCGATATCTCTTCGCCAGATCCTGAGGACTTGAATGCCATTTTCAGGGCAGCTCATTCCATCAAGGGTGGCGCTTCGACCTTTGGCCTGACGGATATGACGGAAGTGACTCATATACTGGAGTCACTGCTCGATAAGATACGCAAGGGAGAGATGGCGCTGACGGGTGAGCACGTCGATGCTTTTCTCATCGCCAAAGACATTTTGAAGATGCAGCTTGACGGGCACAGGCTGGGCACGCCGGTTGATCAGGATGCTGTCGCCGATGTCAGGATGCTGCTGCAATCCCTGTCGCAGGATGCTGTGCCCATTGCTGCACCAACTGCCAGTTTCGCCAGTCGTACACCTGAAGTTGATCATTCTGATGTGGTGTTTAAAACCGCATTCAAAATTGAAATGCCTGATGTCTCTGAGGCGGATGCTGCAGCCATTATGTCCGAGATGGGCTTGCTGGGTGCAATTTTCAGGTTGGATAACAACGGCAAGAACGTCGTGCTGGCATTACGCACAAATGAAAGCAAGGACGATATCATTTCGATTTGCTCTTTCATCCTTAACCCGGATACGCTGAAGATAACTGAAGAACAGATCGCCAATTTACCGGTAAGCAAGGCTGCACCTACAGACGATGATCTTGGATATGGATTCTTTGAACCGCTGGAATCCATGTTCCCGCCAGAAGAAAATAAAGACCAGGCCGTCGCTGAAAAAGTGGTGGATGTAGTCGTTGCTGAAAAACAGGTCGTGCAAGCCGAGAAAAAAATTGAAAAGCCTGCAGCCTCACAAGAATCCTCGACTATCAGGGTAGGGATAGAAAAAGTCGATCAGTTGATTAACCTGATCGGTGAACTGGTCATTACCCAGGCGATGCTGGAACAGCGCACTCAGGACCTTGATCCTATCGCTAATGAACGCTTGTTAAGCAGCGTTGCACATTTGACGCGCAATACCCGTGACTTGCAAGAGGCAGTAATGTCCATACGCATGATGCCTATGGATTATGTGTTCTCACGCTTCCCGCGCATGGTCAGGGACCTGGCGACAAAACTTGGCAAAAAAGTTGAATTTGTTACTTATGGTGCTTCGACGGAGCTGGATAAGGGCTTGATTGAGCGCATAGTTGATCCACTTACCCATCTGGTCAGAAATAGTATCGATCACGGCATAGAAATGCCAGCGACCAGGGCGCAAACTGGTAAAAATGAAACGGGTAAATTGTCTCTTTCAGCCGTGCATCAGGGCGGTAATATTGTCATCGAAGTCAGTGATGATGGTGGTGGGCTGAACCGGGAAAAAATTCTCGCCAAAGCCCGGCAAAATGGTTTGGCTGTATCCGACTCCATGAGTGACAGTGAAGTCTGGTTATTAATTTTTGCCCCAGGGTTTTCTACTGCAGAAACCGTGACTGACGTATCTGGTCGTGGTGTAGGCATGGATGTGGTCAAGCGTAATATTGCTGCCATGGGTGGTGTCGTTGATATACGCTCAGCAATGGGGTATGGCACGACGATCACCATTTCTTTGCCATTGACGCTGGCAATTCTTGATGGCATGTCGATTAAGTTCGGCAATGAAATTTATATTCTGCCTTTGGGTTTTGTCATGGAGTCACTGCAGCCAGCCAAGGCCGATATTAAAGAAATCAGTGGTAAGGGCAGGGTAGTCAAGGTTCGTGATGAATATCTGCCTTTGGTGCCTTTATACGAGTATTTTGACATTGAGCCCAAATATACTGATCCATCTGATGGCATTGTCGTCATCGTTGAAGTGGATGGTAAAAAAGCCGCACTGTTTGTAGACGATTTGGTAGGGCAGCAACAAGTTGTGGTAAAGAATATAGAATCAAATTACAAGAAAGTCCCCGGAATCTCAGGAGCAACTATTCTGGGTGATGGTGGCGTTGCACTTATTTTGGATGTCGCTGCTGTTTTGCGCACGGCACGATAAAGATTGAATTAGAAATTTAAGACGAGGAAAAAGAAATGACGCAAATTTCACAGGCTGGTGATCAAGGTTCCAATGATGGAACTAAATCCGATATTGCTGGGCATGAATTCCTTGCTTTTACTCTTGGTAATGAAGAATACGGCATCGACATTCTGAAGGTGCAGGAAATACGTGGCTATGAAGCCGTAACACGTATCGCCAATGCACCAGAATTCTTGAAAGGTGTCATTAATTTACGAGGCATTATTGTTCCTGTGGTTGATATGCGTATCAAGTTTAATCTTGGTACGCCTACCTACGATCAATTCACAGTCGTCATCATTTTGAATATTGAAGGACGTATTGTTGGTATGGTGGTTGATAGTGTGTCTGATGTCACGACATTGCTGCCAGAGCAGGTCCGGCCAGCGCCTGAAATGGGAACGACTTTCAGTACAGATTTCCTGATTGGACTGGGTACTCTGGATGATCGCATGCTGATCCTGGTGGATATCGATAAATTGATGTCCAGTCCAGAAATGGGGCTCGTGGATGCAGAAGTTTGATTTTATGGTTTCTCTCTGATTGCTCTATCAGTAAAAAAGAGTAGACATAGAAGCTGGCTAAAAAATAAATAGGAGACGCTATGAATCTGAGAAATTTTAAAATTGGCACCCGTTTGGGGGTCGGCTTCGCGCTTATTTTGGCAGGTCTGATATCAGTTATATTATTTGTTAATGCACTGAGCGGTAATAATCGCAAGGCAATGGTAGATGGCTTGAACCTGTCCGCGCAAAAACAGGTTTTGGCCAACAATATGAAAAGCGCCCTGTTTGAGGGCGGCATAGCCATGCGTAATATTGGCATACAGTCCGATGTCGGAGAGATGCAAAAAGAAGAGGCCAAGGTCAAACTGCAAAAGAAAAAGTATGAAGATGCCAAAGAAAAAATTGCGTCTTTAGGGTTGAGTGAAGAGGAAAAGAAAATTCTTGGTGATATCGCCAAGATTGATAAGGAAATAGACAAGCCTTTAAAAGACGCCGTTGGGCAGGCCTTGGCATTCAATGCCGAAGGTGCAGCAAAAATTATTGCAACAGTCATCGACCCGCTCAGCACAAAGTCTATTCAGGAGATGAACAAGCTGGTTGATGTGCAGGATGTGGCATCGAAACAGGTTTTTGAAACCTTTTCCGCAGCAGGCGCGAAACTGACGATCTGGTTGTATGTGATTCTGCTGTCTGCTCTGGCTGTAGGTGCATTATTCGCCTGGACTATCACTCGTAGCATTACCCAACCATTGCAAGAGGCCTTGACACTGGCTGAAACCGTAGCTGAAGGCGATTTGCGCAGTCAGGTGACCGTATCAGGTAACGATGAAGTTACGTCCTTGTTCCAGGCTTTGAAGAACATGAATGACAATCTGGCTGCTACTGTAGGGCAAGTCAGGACTGGCACTGAAACCATCACTGTGGCTTCGCAAGAAATTGCCTCTGGTAATGCCGATCTTTCCAGCCGTACAGAGTCGCAAGCAAGTTCACTGGAAGAAACCGCCAGTTCCATGGAAGAGTTGACCAGTACGGTCAGGCAAAATGCTGACAACGCCCGTCAGGCGAATCAACTGGTGGTCTCTGCTTCCAGTGTTGCCGTCAAAGGTGGTGAGGTGGTTGGACAAGTGGTCAGCACCATGGGCTCCATCAAGGAAAGCTCGCGCAAGATTGTCGATATTATCGGCGTCATTGACGGTATTGCCTTCCAGACCAATATTCTGGCCTTGAACGCAGCGGTAGAAGCCGCCAGGGCAGGTGAACAGGGCCGTGGCTTTGCGGTGGTGGCAGCAGAGGTGCGTAATCTGGCCCAGCGCAGTGCCAGTGCAGCCAAGGAAATCAAATCCCTCATCAGTGATTCGGTAGACAAAGTCGATCAGGGGAGTAAGCTGGTGGATGAGGCAGGCAAGACCATGGATGAAATCGTCACCAGTGTTCAACATGTGGCCGACATCATGAGCGAGATCACCGCCGCCAGCCAGGAACAAAGTTCAGGCATAGAACAGGTGAACCTGGCCATTACGCAAATGGATGAGATGACGCAGCAAAATGCAGCTTTGGTGGAGCAGGCAGCGGCAGCCGCAGAAAGCATGGAAGAGCAGGCCGTAGCATTGGCCCAGGCAGTGAGCGTTTTCAAGATGAATTCGAGCAACGTCCACGTCCTTCAGCAATCACGGCCTGTGGTTAGCAAGGCAGTCAGTAAGCCAGCTGCGCCTGCCAGGTCAGAAGTAAAAGCTTTGCCCAGGGCCGCACCTTCAGGTACTGCCGGAGCGGGTGCCCGAGCCAGTAAGCCAGCAACGGATGTTGGTAAGCAAGACGAATGGGAAGAGTTTTAAGTGCTGCAGAATGGCCGTAAATTAAGCGTTCCGGGTGCTGGAAAATTGTAGTTTTACTTTGTTTGTTAAGCATCGGCACCCGTTTTGAATCAAGAATTTAGTTTAACTTAATTAACAGTAAATATTTTTTAGTCTGGCAAAATGCCTGTGTAGATAATGATTATCTGGATTTTTATTTGAAATCAGCTTTCATCTCAGAAACAAGATGGGGAAAGTTTAGGAAAGCATTGAATGACGAAATCCATCGATAAAACCAGGTCGGATACTTCAAAAGAGTTTTCATTTAACTCAAAAGATTTTGACCGTGTCAGAGACTTGATTTATAAAAGAGCCGGTATTTCCCTGGCTGACAGTAAGCAGGAAATGGTTTACAGCCGGCTGGCACGTCGTTTGCGAGCGACTGGTATCAGCTCGTTTTCAGAATATCTTGATGACCTTGAGCGTAATCAGAATGAGTCTGAATGGGAGGCATTTACCAATGCCTTGACCACCAATCTGACTTCATTTTTCAGGGAAGAACATCACTTTCCCATACTTGCCGAGCATATTGCCAAGAAAAACGAAACGGTGAATATCTGGTGCTCAGCCAGTTCCACAGGAGAAGAGCCTTATTCTATTGCCATGACGCTTTGCGAGGCGTTTGGCACACTACGCCCTCCTGCGCACATCATTGCCACAGATATAGACACCAATGTACTGGAAACTGCATCGCGCGGAGTGTATAACCTGGATCGTATAGAGAAATTGTCGGCAGAGAGAACCCGCAAATTTTTCCTCAAGGGCAAGGGCGCTCAAGAAGGTCTGGTCAGGGTCAGGCCAGAACTCAGGGATTTGATCACATTCAAGCAATTGAATTTATTGGAAGATAATTGGCCTTTGAGTGGCGAATTTGATGCAATTTTTTGCCGGAATGTCATGATCTATTTTGACAAACCAACACAAGGCAAAATTTTAAAGAAATTTGTCCCCTTGATGAAACCGGATGGTCTATTGTTTGCTGGCCATTCAGAGAATTTCCTGTATGTCTCGGATGACTTCAAGCTGAGAGGGAAGACGGTCTATGACTTATCGAAATCCCATCCTGCTGGCACCAGAACGACGACATTGCGCCATTTGCAAAAGGGTAATCCATGAGCCAGCTAAGTGAAGAGCATTTTGCAACGAATGTCTATTACGATAGAACTTTCGATTGTGACGCTGCCAAGATATTGCCTGGTGAATTTTATTTCACCAACAAGGACATGCTGATTGTTACCGTGTTGGGTTCTTGCGTATCTGCATGCATACGAGATCGCGTTTCCGGTGTGGGTGGCATGAATCATTTCATGCTGCCAGATGGCGGTGGTGATGCAGATAATCCTGTATCCGCATCCATGCGTTATGGCACGTATGCGATGGAGGTGCTAATCAACGAACTCTTAAAAGCTGGCGCCAAACGCGAAAACATGGAAGCCAAGGTATTTGGTGGCGGCAATGTCCTGCGCGGATTTACGGCAATCAATGTGGGTGAGCGCAATGCAAAATTCGTGCTCGACTATCTGCGCGCTGAAAGAATGCGCGTGATTGCGGAAGATCTTAATGATATCTACCCGCGCAAAGTCTATTTTTTTCCCCGCACGGGCAAGGTTCTGGTCAAGAAACTCAAAGTGGAACATAACGATACCCTGAGAAGGCGCGAACAAGATTATGCCAGCAGGCTCAAAACGACTTCGGTTGGTGGTGAAGTGGATTTGTTCTAGTTAATTATTGTGCGATGTCTGTATCAGGACTGAGCGCGGAGTATTTTTGAATGAAGATAAAAGTATTGATTGTTGATGACTCTGCGCTGATACGAAGTGTCATGAGCGAGATTATCGGTAGTCAGCCCGACATGGAAGTGGTGGGCGTGGCTCCTGATCCTCTGGTTGCGCGCGAGTTGATCAAGCAAACTAATCCGGATGTGCTGACACTTGATGTGGAAATGCCCAAGATGGACGGCCTGGATTTCCTTGAGCGTTTGATGCGCTTACGCCCCATGCCTGTCATCATGGTATCTTCGCTGACCGAACGTGGTTCTGAAATCACCATGCGCGCACTGGAGTTGGGGGCGGTGGATTTTGTGACCAAGCCCAAGTTATCCATACAAAGCGGCATGCTTGAATATACCGAGTTGATTGCCGACAAGATCCGGATCGCTTCCAAGGCCAGAGTCAGGCCAAGAAGTGTGCCAGTAACCGGCGCAACTCAGGCAAGTGTTGGTGTATTGCCACAAGTGCGCAACCCGCTCACCAGTAGTGAAAAGCTCATTATCATTGGTGCTTCTACTGGTGGTACAGAAGCGATCAAAAATTTCCTGGTGCAAATGCCTTCGGATTGTCCGGGTATACTGATTACGCAACATATGCCGGAAGGCTTTACCCGCTCATTTGCCAAGCGTCTGGACGGCTTGTGCAAGATATCTGTATCAGAAGCTGCTGGTGGCGAGCGTGTCTTGCCAGGGCATGCTTACATTGCCCCGGGTCATTCACATTTGTTGCTGGGACGTAGTGGTGCCAACTATGTGACGCAACTGGATCAGGGTGAGCCAGTAAACCGCCACAGGCCTTCAGTAGATGTACTGTTCCGGTCCGCCGCAACCTATGCTGGCAAGAATGCCGTTGGCGTGATTTTGACTGGTATGGGCAAGGATGGAGCGGCAGGTATGCTGGAGATGAAAAATGCAGGTGCATACAATTTTGCCCAAGATGAAGCAAGTTGTGTAGTATTTGGTATGCCGCGTGAAGCAATTGCAATTGGCGCGACACATGAGGTTGGCCCTTTGAATGAATTGCCTACCAAGGTTCTGCATTATCTTGCTACGCACGGCAGCAGAGCCCTGAGGGTGTGACGTTTTGATAGAATTTAATGTGTTACAGCAATTTCAGCACCGTTTTATCTCAATTTGTCCGATAATGCTAATAACTGTCCTTAAAGAAATAGTGGAGTAATTCATGGCCGATCAAAATCTCAAATTTTTAGTAGTCGACGACTTTTCTACTATGCGTCGCATAGTTCGGAATTTGCTGAAAGAATTGGGATATTCCAATGTCGATGAAGCGGAAGACGGTGCAATGGGACTGGCAAAGCTGAAGAATGGTGATTTCGATTTCGTCATCTCAGACTGGAACATGCCCAATATGGACGGTCTGACGATGTTGCAACACATTCGCGCTGATCCAGCCTTGTCCAAAATGCCGGTACTGATGGTGACGGCTGAAGCCAAAAAAGAAAACATCATTGCTGCTGCGCAGGCAGGTGCCAATGGTTATGTGGTGAAGCCATTTACTGCAGCCACGCTGGATGAGAAGCTGACCAAGATTTTCGAAAAACTGGGGAAATAGCAGGACCATCAGTTTTTGCCTGGAGAGGAAAATGAGTCAGCGCAGCAATTCAGATACTCAAGCAGAAAATCTCCTGAGCAGAGCAGGCCGTATTGCCAAACTGTTGTCTGACAGTTTGGCATTGTTGGCATGCTTAAAGCAATTTGCCAGTAGCTTGCTTGGTGTTTATCGTCGCCTCGCCTTTTCTACCAGTATCGCAAGTGTTGCCTTGAGTGGCACGCATCCTCATCCGCAGTGCAATTCCAGGTTTACTCAAATCAGTATCAAGTTAATGATTTGCTCAACTGTCTTGGGCTCTGAATTTTTCAATCATATTAATCCAACATAAATAATACTAAGATGATAGAAGAAAGCTTCATCGTAAGAGAACCCTTACTCGATCCTAAACAACGAGTGATCGGTTTTCAATTTTCCTGGCAACAGCCTGACCAGAATGCAGAAGCAAGCACTGAAAGTCTGAGCGCCTTGCTTGAGTTCGTCGCTGTGCAATTGCACGACGATGACAAAGGCTTCCTGCTGGGTGACAGTCTGTTGTTTCTTGAAGCCGTACCTGAGCTGCTGCATGCAGAAGGTTTGAAGCTTCTGCCCGCCAAGAATACCGTACTGATACTCCATAAAAAATATTTTGCAGACCCTGATACGCTGGCAGCGGTCACCGAATTGCGTCAGCTGGGATATGGCATCTGCTTGCGCGGTGCTGAGGTGACAACGCTGGAACGCGCTTATTTTGCGCAAATCACCCATCTTGAAGTGAAATTGAACGCCTCCAATTTTGCGTCTCAAGCCAAGGTATATGCGACATTGAAGCAGTCTACAGTCCGCATGGTGGCGCGTAATGTGCTGGCATGGCCGGATTTTGATGCATGCTCGGCTTTGGGGCTGGACAGTTTTGTTGGTAAATTGCATCTGACGCCAAGGCCAAGTACTGCACCAAAAACGCTGAATACTTCGCAGACGACTATTTTGCAGTTGATGGAAATGGTCAGAAAAAATGCAGATATCCAGCAGCTTGAAGCTGTGGTCAAACGGGATGCAACTCTGGCATACAAGCTTTTGCGTTACATAAATTCGGCAGGTTTTGGTCTGCGCTCCGAGGTGCAGTCACTTAAGCATGCAGTGCAAATGCTGGGCTACAGTCCACTGTACAGATGGTTGACATTGTTGCTGGCAACGGCAAGTACCAGTGGTTATTCGCCTGTGTTGCTGGAAACGGCTATCGTCCGTGGTCGTCTGGCTGAAATCCTGGGGCAAAGCAAAATGTCCAAGAGTGAGGCAGAAAACCTGTTTGTTGCTGGCATGTTCTCATTGCTCGACAGGCTCCTTGGTATCCCTATGGAAGAAGTGCTGTCATCCATACAATTGCCTGAGGTTGTTACCGAGGCCTTGATATCACGTGGCGGTACTTATGGTCCTTTCCTGGCACTGGCTGAGGCATGCGAATTGAATAGCATGCTGGTTGGTTCTTTGGCAGAATCCTTGAAAATCACGCCGCCAGACCTGAATGCAGCGCACATGGCAGCCTTGGTGTGGGCAAAAAATGTTGCATCTGTAGCCTGATCAAACTGTGGTCCCCGTAAAAGACAAGCATTTTGCTTGTCTTTTTTTTGCTTTATCCATCAAGAATGGATACAGTTCGCTACTTGAAAAAAATAATTATGACAATCTCGTTCAGGGAATTGTCTTTAGGAAATCATTTATCAACATATGAGTGCTGTACAAGCTGAAATTGAAGCGCATCAAAAAAGCATACCGCTGTGGTTGGTATGGGTAGTGACGTTCTTCTTTTTGGCTTACGGCCTGGGTTGTTACCCCATCCTCGATAATAATGAGGGCCTCTATGCTGAGATACCCAGGGAAATGCTGGCCTCAGGCGATTGGCGTCACTGGATCATCCCGCATCTGAATGGTCTGGCTTATATGGAAAAGCCGCCGCTATTGTATTGGCTGACGGCGATTTCCTTTGCCATTTTTGGCGAGCATGAGTGGTCTGCCAGGCTGGTACCAGCATTATCAGCACTCTCATGTGTGGCGATGATTTTATGGTTTGGCCGTCAGATAGGGCGGCTTGCTGCATCAAGGTTAGCTGCGCTGATGTTTATCAGTGGTTTGGGTGTCATGGCAATGTCGCGCACTTTGATGTTCGATATGCTGTTGACAGTATTTTTTACGGGTGCAGTGATGGCGGGCTATTTATTTAGCTTGTCGGGCGACCAGAAAAAACTTCACTGGTCTTTGGGCTTGCTGGCTTTTGCCTTGCTGGCTAAGGGTTTCGTGGCGATTATTTTGTTTGTTGCTGTGACCGTCACTTACACCATGCTGTTTTCCAGTTCTGTATCAGATTTTCTGAAAAGAATAATTGCCTGGTTTAATCCAAAAGCAGTGGGTATTTTCTTGCTGATCGCTTTGCCCTGGCATATTGCTGCGACATTGGCTGAACCCATATTTGCCTGGTTTTATTTTGTCAATGAGCATGTGCTGCGCTTTTTGGGTAAGCGTGAGCCACATGATTATTATGCTGGTGCCTGGTGGTATTACCTGCCCAGGATGGTGATTTATCTCTTCCCCTGGTCTTTCTTTTTGCCTGTGCTTTTGTTTGTCAAAGCGAAGGTGCCTAGCTCCAAAATGCTGCATTTTTTCCTCGCGTGTGCCTGGATCATGCCGGTGCTGTTCTTTTCTGTATCCAGTGCCAAAGCGAACTATTATCTCGTCGTGGTTATGCCCTTGGCTGCTTTGCAACTGGCAATCGCCCTGGAAGACCGGCAGTTCGGACGCACATGGGGCAGGGTTCTGGTAGGGCTGGTCCTGGCATTCTTGTTTGGCGCACTTGCTTGGCAGGCTGGCAGGCAAGGGGCTTCGCAATTTTCTTCTTTGCTGGTTTATGGCATGCAAAGTATGCAATTTTTGCAGATATTTATGGGCAGCGCCTGTGTCCTGAGCCTGCTTGTTGCCCTTATAGTCTGGCGTTTGCCACGCTTTGGCATTTTCCCTTTTGCTGCAATACCTGCATTGATTTTAGTAGGGCTTATAGGTGTTTTGCAGGCAGCGGCACAGTGGACTTCTACTCGGCCGTTGGTGGCGGAATTATCCTTGGCAGAAGTTAAGCGTGAGGTGTTTTTATTTAAAGTATTTGAGCACCAGTCTTCGCTGCCTTTTTATTTGAAGAAGCCTGTGCGGGTAGTCGAAAGCCGTAGCAGCGATTTATTCTGGGGCAATAAACTGCATAAAAACAATATTGTCGTTTCAGATATGAACTTTGACAAAATCACAGACCAGCAGTTGGTGAGCCTGATTGTTCTGGATGAAGATATGCCTAGCTTTATTGATAAAAAATATGCATCAAAATTCAAAAACAGTAAAAAAATCGGTCGTAGCACCCTGTTTATGAATTGAGTTTGGCAGTCAAGGCAATTTCTTCCTGCTGGCGTCTGGAGTCGGGTAGGGCATCAAGGTATAATCACGCTTTCTGATCCAACCAGCATATGTGCACTGCAGGTTTGTGTACTGTGCCTCAACTACCTCGCTCACCATGTTGATATTGCCAGGCTCCAACGCCCTGTCTGCTTTTCGTACCTCCGGTCTTCTCTCTCGTTTGCAAGCTGTCGATGCCAATATAGTTGGCGTTAGCGGTCGCTATGTTCATTTTGTCGATACGACATCTGAACTGGTCAAGGAAGACGCTGACCGCCTGAATGCCTTGCTGGTGTATGGCGATGCATTTGCCGCCAGTAGTGACGGCGATGTGTTTGTCGTCATTCCGCGATTTGGTACGATCTCGCCATGGGCCAGCAAGGCCACGGACATCGTCCATAATTGCGGCATGACACATATCCACCGTCTGGAGCGTGGCATTATTTACTACGTGCAGGTCAAGACTGGTTTGCTGGGGGGCGCTAAAAAACTCGCTGATGGCAGCCGTGAACAAGTGGCAGCACTCTTGCATGACCGTATGACAGAAATGGTGCTGGCAGATGCGCAGCAAGCACAGGCACTGTTCTCTGAACTGGTCGCCAAAGAACTGGAGCATGTAGACGTACTGCAAGGTGGCAAGGCTGCCCTGCTGCAGGCGAATACTGAACTCGGCCTGGCTTTGTCAGACGACGAGATCGATTATCTGGTTGATGCGTTTACCGCAGCCAAGCGTAACCCTACTGACGTTGAGCTGATGATGTTTGCCCAGGCAAACAGCGAACATTGCCGTCACAAGATTTTCAATGCTGACTGGACTATCGATGGTCAGAAACAGGATAAATCCCTGTTCCAGATGATCAAGAATACCCATGAGTTGCAACCCAAAGGCACTATCGTTGCCTATAGCGACAACTCTTCCATCATGGAAGGTGCAGTCGTCAATCGTTTCTTCCCTTCCGGTAAAGACCTGGTGTACAAGGTCACAGAAGAATTGACGCACACCCTGATGAAGGTGGAAACGCATAATCACCCGACAGCCATTTCCCCATTCCCGGGTGCTTCTACCGGCGCTGGTGGTGAAATTCGCGACGAAGGTGCCACAGGTCGTGGTGCCCGTCCAAAAGCGGGCCTGACCGGTTTTACCGTGTCCAACCTGATGTTGCCGGGTGCGCGCCAGGCCTGGGAAAATGCTGGCGACAGCCTGACTGCAAAAGTCGACGCGAATGCCTACGGCAAGCCAGACCGCATCGCCTCACCACTGCAAATCATGATAGAAGGCCCTTTGGGTGGTGCGGCTTTCAATAATGAATTTGGCCGTCCGGTTCTGGGTGGTTATTTCCGTACCTTTGAGCAAAATGTCGGTGGCACGGTGTATGGCTATCACAAGCCCATCATGATTGCCGGTGGTATCGGCAATATCTCTGACAGACACACCAAAAAGAATGATCTGCCAGTCGGTACTCTGTTGATACAACTTGGTGGCCCGGGCATGCGCATAGGCATGGGTGGTAGTGCGGCTTCTTCGATGGCAACAGGGACTAATACGGCGGATCTGGATTTTGACTCTGTACAGCGCGGCAACCCTGAAATGGAGCGTCGTGCACAAGAGGTCATCAATTCATGCTGGCAGTTGGGTGATGATAATCCTGTCCTGTCCATCCATGACGTAGGTGCAGGCGGTTTGTCGAATGCCTTCCCTGAAATCACCAATGATGCCAAGCGCGGCGCACTGTTTGATTTGCGTAAAGTGCCGCTGGAAGAAAGCGGCATGGCACCGAAAGAAATCTGGAGTAATGAATCACAGGAGCGTTATGTCCTGGGCATAGCACCAGAGAGCCTGGAATTGTTCCGTCATTTCTGCGAACGTGAGCGGTGTCCGTTTGCCGTGGTGGGTACCGCGACTGAAGAACGTCAATTGCGCGTCATTGACCCGCTGAACGACACTTCACCAGTCGACATGCCCATGAATGTCTTGCTCGGCAAACCACCAAAAATGCACAGGGATGTTGTCCATGTCAGCAATGATTTCCCAAAAATTGATTTGACGGGCATTGATCTGCAAGTTGCTGCTGAGCGCGTATTAAGCCTGCCTACGGTCGCTGACAAATCATTCCTGATCACCATTGGTGACCGAACGGTTGGCGCTACATCAGTGCGTGACCAGATGGTTGGTCCATGGCAGGTGCCGGTAGCTGATTGCGCCGTGACCACCATGAGTCTGGAAGGCTACCTGGGTGAAGCCATGTCCATGGGTGAACGTACCCCGCTGGCCGTGATTGATGCTGCCGCATCTGGCCGTATGGCGGTTGGTGAAGCCATCACCAATATCGCTGCTGCACCGATCAACGATATTTCGGATATCAAACTGTCAGCTAACTGGATGGCAGCCTGTGGCCAGCCTGGCCAGGATGCGGCCCTGTTTGATACCGTAAAAGCAGTCGGCATGGAATTATGCCCGGCACTGGGTATCAGTATCCCGGTAGGCAAAGATTCTCTGTCCATGCGTACTACATGGAAGGACGAAGGTCAAAGCAAGGCGGTGACTTCACCAGTATCGCTGATTATTTCTGCCTTCTCGCCAGTCTATGATGTGCGCAAGTCATTGACGCCGCAAATACGCCTTGACCAGGGCGATACCAGCTTGATCCTGATTGATCTCGGTCGTGGTAAAAATCGTCTGGGTGCATCCTGTTTCGCGCAAGTCATGCAGCAGTTGGGCAACGATGCGCCGGACGTTGATAGTGCAGAAGACTTGAAAGCTTTCTTCGCTGCTATCCAGCAGTTGAATAGTGAAGACAAATTGCTGGCTTACCATGATCGCTCTGATGGTGGCCTGTACGCCAGCCTGTGTGAAATGGCGTTTGCTGGCCGTGCTGGCTTGTCCGTCAATCTCGATATCCTGACCATGGATAGCGAGCATGCAGCAGACCAGGGCGATGCCAAGAACTGGGCTAGCCAAGTGTCTGAACGTCGTAATGACATGACCTTGCGCGCCTTGTTCAATGAAGAACTGGGTGCTGTGATACAGGTGCGCACTGAACAACGTTCAGAAGTCATGGATGTCTTGCGCAGCTTTAATCTGGGTGCTTGCAGCCATATCATCGGCAAACCAAACAATAGCGGCATCATCGAATTTACCCGCGATGCCAAGCAAATCTATACACAGCCTAGAACTGTATTGCATCAGTTGTGGAGTAAAACCAGCTGGCAAATCGCCCGTCTGCGCGACAATCCTGCCGGTGCTGATGCTGAATATGCGCGCATCGTGGATGCCAATGATCCAGGCATGCAGCCTAAACTGAGCTTCGATCCGCAGCAAGACGTGGCAGCCCCATACATTGCGACTGGCGTACGTCCCAAGGTTGCCATCTTGCGTGAGCAGGGTGTGAATTCGCATATAGAAACAGCCTATGTCATGCATAAGTCCGGTTTTGAGGCGGTAGACGTGCATATGAGTGACCTGATTGCTGGTCGCGCAAAACTGGCTGACTTCAAGGGCTTGATCGCTGTTGGTGGTTTCTCTTATGGCGACGTACTTGGGGCAGGTGAGGGTTGGGCAAAAACAATTTTGTTCAATGCCATGATGTCTGATCAATTCTCACAATTTTTCCATCGCGACGATACCTTTGGTCTGGGCATCTGCAATGGTTGCCAGATGATGAGTAATTTGAAATCCATCATCCCTGGTGCACAGGCCTGGCCTAAATTCACGAAGAACAAGTCTGAGCAATTCGAGGGTCGTTTTGCCATGGTGGAAGTGGCTGAGTCTGCTTCCATCTTCTTCCAGGGCATGGCTGGTACACAAACACCTATCGCCATCGCTCATGGTGAGGGTTTTGCTGACTTCTCAACGACTGGCGACATTGCCAAAGCACAGGTGGCCATGCGTTTTATCAATAATGCTGGCCTGGCAACAGAAGCTTATCCATACAATCCAAATGGTTCACCACAGGGCATTACTTCAGTCACCAATGAAGATGGCCGCTTTACCGTGTTGATGCCGCATGCTGAGCGTGTATTCCGCTCAGTCTTGCATTCATGGCATCCAGATGGCTGGGGTGAAGATTCTCCCTGGATGCGTATGTTCCGCAATGCACGAGTGTTTGTTGGCTAAGCTTTTATAGGCACAGACTCGCAGGCGAAATCATGGAAATGATTTCGCCTTTTTTTTGCTTTATGCTTATGAAGATGATTTACATTTGAGTTGATAATAAGGCTTCTGGGAAGCGCAGCTTTCCTTATAATGAATCGCCAGGGAAACTTTCTCTAGATAAATGCGATATTTGTTATTCTTTGCTTTGTTGTTTGCCTTGCATACTGCTGGTGCAGCAGAGCGCTTGCGTGCCTGCGGTGGAGATGGTAATTGGCCGCCCATGTCTTATGTCAAGGTGCCTGGAGCAGCAGTAGAGGGCTTGTCGGCAGAGGTTTTGAGAAATATCTTTGCCGACCCCAAGATAGAACTCAGGCCCTGGGCACGTTGCCTGTTTGAAGTACAGGCTCGCGAAGGCTTTGATATTGTGATGTCGGTGTTCAAGAACCCTGAGCGTGAAAAGATGTATTTGTTTTCACGTAGCTATCACAGCCTTTCGCCATCTTACCTGTATTTAGCAAAGCGTTTTCCTCAAGCACCATTGCAAGCACTCAGCGATCTGGAAAAATATAAAGTGTGCTCATTGCACGGCTCATCCACTTTCTATACCAAATTGCCTGCATCAGCGATAGAGAGTGGCGCGACCAGTTATATCAGTCTCATGCGCAAAATTGAACGCGGTCATTGCGACATTGTGGTGGATATGCAGGAGGTATTATTGGGGTTTGCCCGTCTGAGCCTTTTGCCCATTGATATGAGTACTTACAAAATAGTAAGCCTGCCGCAAACAGAAAAATATCCCCTGCATTTTGGAGTCAGTAAAGATCACCCGCAGGCAGCGCAAATCATAGAGCAACTGGATAAGGGCCTGGCGGAATTGCAGCGTAGCGGTAAATTGACGAGCATCATCAATAAATACCAATAGTTTGGTGAAGATAGAATACAAAAAAGAGGTGCATGCGCACCTCTTTTCTTAAGCAAAGCCAGACGAAATTACTGGATCTTGGCTTTTTTGATCAAGGTTTGCTGATACGCCTGTACACGTTGTTGTTGCAAACCTTCTACAAATTGAGGTTTGACTTCTTCCATAGTAGGGAATTTTGCTGTGCGTGTATCATCCAGCTTGATGATATGGAAGCCAGCCTGTGATTTCACTGGTGTTTCTGTGAATTGGCCTTTTTGCAGTGCTTTTACAGCTGTTGCAAAAGTTGGATCCCAATTATTTGGAGTGGACCAGTCAAGATCACCACCTTTGGAAGCTGAGCCAGCATCTTTGGATTGCTTGGCCAGTTCTTCGAACTTGGCGCCAGCTTTCAATTTGGAGATGATGGCTTTGGCTTCATCTTCTTTTTCCAGCAAGATGTGGTAAAGGTGATACTCTTTATCGCCAGCTTGTGCTTTCAACTTGTCATATTCGGCTTGTACTTCTGCATCGCTAACAGGGCTCTTTTTCAATTGCTCTATCATCAGGGCACGCACCAGTATGGATTGACGGCTTGCTTCGATGGCTTGTTTTACTTCAGCGTTATTCGCTAATCCTGATTTCTCCGCTTCTTGTATCAATACTTCGCGGTTGATCAGTTCCTGCCTCAACATCGCACGCAATTGCGGGCTGTCTTGCTGTTGTCCCTGCGCAGTTACTTGTTTAACTAATGTTTCAAGGCGGCTGGTAGGGATTGTCTTGCCATTAACCGTAGCCAGAGTTTGAGCCATTGCAGGGAGGGCAGTTGCAAGAAGTACTACCAGCAAATGAGCAGGTTTAAAAGTCATTGTCTGTTCCTAAATAACAAAATAAAAAAAACGGATTATAAATAAACTGCTTAGGTCGCTATCTCTGACGGACTCAATGCCACTATATTGAGGGCATGAATTTCCGTTTGCATCATATCGCCAACGGCATCATACACTAGTCGATGGCGGGAAATACGGTTTAGTCCGTCAAATTGCTGACAAACTATTCTTACACTGTAATGACCGGCGCCGCCTGCAGCGCCAGCATGGCCGCGATGGGCTTCAGAGTCATCTGTTAATTGACACTCAACGGGCCACAAGGTTTCCGTCAGGCGGTTTAATATTTTTTCATGACGTGTCATTGAGCAGGTTCTTCCATGTACTTGGCCAAAAATAGGCTTTGTATAATAACAAATGCAGGCATGATGGCAACAACAGCGAGCAATTTAAAGTTTGCCCAGGTGTCTGTAGAGAAATTAAACGCCACATACAGATTTACAAATCCCATGAGCAAGAAGAACAGCATCCAGGCATAGCTCAGGCGCGTCCAGATTAGCTCAGGGAGTTTGATTTGCTCGCCCATGGCCATTTGAATCAGGTTTTTCTTGAAAATAAACTGCGCCAGAGCAAAAGCACCAAAGTAGCACCAGTACAACACAGTTGGTTTCCATTTGATAAAGGCTTCGCTTTGGAAATACAAAGTGGCACCACCAAATACCATGATAATGATGAAGGAAATCCACAGCATGGCATCGACTTTTTTGCGACGTATCAGCAGATAGCCAATCTGGCATATGGAGGCGACCAGAGTAAGTGCTGTTGCCAATAATATGGGAGCCAGTTCTGCTGTCGTCACTCCGCCTGAAACTATGCCAGAAAAGTAATAAGAGACTAGGGATTGTGCGGTAGCCGGATTTTTCTCACCCCATTTAAAGGTGACAAAAAACAAAACTACCGGGAACATATCAAAAAGAAATTTCATTTACAGACAGCTTAAGTTGCAGGGTCAAATTTCAAGGAAGCGGAATTGATGCAATACCGCAATCTCGTAGGTGGTGGTCCATCCGGGAATACATGTCCTAGATGAGCGTCGCAGATATTACACAAAATCTCGGTGCGCGTCATGCCATGAGATGTATCAACTTTCTCACGAACATTTGCCGGATTAATTGCCTTGAAGTAACTTGGCCAGCCGCAGCCGGAATCAAATTTGGCATCTGAAGTAAACAAGGGTGTATTACAGCAGACGCAGGTATATGTGCCTACTTCATGATGATCCCAGAATTTGCCAGTAAAGGCGCGCTCAGTAGCGGCATGCCGGGTGACTTCATACTCCATGGAGCTGAGTTGCGCTTTCCATTCGGCATCTGATTTAACGATTTTGCTCATGATTTCCTCTGTATTTCTGTGTTTTCTCTATATCAGGATGAACAACTGACTTCCAAGTGCCTGGCCCAGTCTGGCGGCAATTCTGCATAGTCTTCATGCTCTTCTTGTTCGTCATAGGGGTTTTTCAGGATGCTCAACAGCTTCCTGGTTTCTGAAAAATCCTTTTTTTGCGCTTTCTCTATCGCTACCTGCGCAAGATAATTTCTTAAGACAAATTTGGGGTTGACTGACAGCATGCTGGCTTGACGTGTCTTGTCATCACTTTGTTCCATGCCCAGGCGCGCCCTGTAATCAAGCAGCCATAGATCAAGGCCATCCCTGTCCAGGAATAAATCACGCAGTAGCTCATCCTTGGTCGATTTCTGATTCGAAAGCTTACTCAAATGACGGAAACTCAGGGTGAAGTCGGCATGGTTACTTTGTAACAAAGTGAAAAAGCCAGCAAATAAATCCAGGTCGCCTTCCTGATCTGTCTTCAGGCCAAACTTCTGATGCATGAGCTCTGTCCATTTTTTGCGATAAACGGCTGGGTAATGGCTTAGTGCAGCATTGGTGTCATCAACACTACCTATGACTGGCGACAAGGCTTGCGCCAGTGCCTGGCAATTCCAGTTGCCTATGGCTGGTTGCATGCGATAGGAGTAGCGTCCTTGCTGGTCGGTATGGTTGCAGATATGTTTTTCATCATAAGCTTCCATGAAACCGAAAGGGCCATAGTCCAGAGTCTGGCCGATGATGGACATATTGTCGGTATTCATGACGCCGTGCATAAACCCTACGGCCTGCCATTGCGCCATCAGTGTGGCAGTGCGTGTGGTTACGGTAGCCAGCAGCGCCTGGTAAGGATTGTTTTCTGTCTGCAGTTCGGGATAGGAAAGTGCAATGACATAATCAGCCAGCAGGCGCAGATCATCCATCCTGTCGTTGTAATACCAGTGCTCAAAAGAACCAAAACGGACAAAGCTGGGGGCTACACGGGCCACGACAGCGCTGGTTTCTGGTGTTTCGCGAAAAACCATCTGGTCTGAGCCGATGACGCAGAGCGCACGTGAAGTCGGGATGTTCAATGCCGCCATTGCTTCCGAGCATAAAAACTCACGTATGGAAGAGCGCAATACTGCCCGCCCATCACCCATGCGTGAATAGGGGGTCATGCCTGCGCCTTTCAGTTGTATTTCCAGGTGCTGTTCAGCATGAGATGTGCCGCCAAGAAGCAGGGCGCGGCCATCACCCAGTTGACCTGCCCAGACGCCAAACTGGTGCCCTGAATACACGGCTGCCAAGGGCTTGCTGCCTGGGATGAGCTGGTTACCTGAAAAATAATTCAAAAATTCGGGCGAGTTTAGGCTGGCTTGGTCCAGGTTCAGTTGTGCTGCAACTTCTGTGCTTGCCGCCACCAGATAAGGTTTGTCTATAGGGCTGGCTGCGAGATGGGTATAAAAGTGTGCGGGAAGTTCTGCAAACTGATTCTCCAGCATGAATTCCTGCAGAGAGAGGGGGGAAGTGGTCATGAGACGCCATATGGCTGTAAAAAGAATAAACGCATTTTGACAGATTTGGTCAAAATGCGTTTATCAGGTGATTTACTGCAAATATGGAAGAGTAGCACTCAGGCGCTTATGCGTTCCCTGGTCTTGCAACCATCAATCAGGAAAGATAGGCTGATCACCAGAACCAGCTCACCTTCAGCAGAGCGGGCAGTGCCCGTAATGCCTGGGGTGCTAATGCAGGTCAGTGGTTTGATCACCAGATCGGCTGTGCCATCAACTGCATCTACAGACAAGATGTAAGGGCTGGGCGCTGCAATGACGATCCCAACTCTTTCAGACGCTGGCGTGTAACCCAGTATCTTGCCCAGAGACTTCACTGGCAAAGGCCGGCCAAGATCACGCAAAACAGGTTGGCCACCGACACTTTCAAAGGTTTCTGGCAATTCAACCACGCGCTGTACAGTCGCCATTGGCAAGGCCAGTGATGCGCCGTCAGTACGGACCAGCATGGTTGGAACGATAGACAGCTCAATTGGCAAACGGATCAGGAAGGTAGTGCCTGTTCCCAGTTGAGAAGCTATGCGTATCGCGCCGCGATGGCGTTCTACAGCAGTTTTTACCACGTCCATGCCTACCCCGCGACCGGATACGCTGGACGCGACTTCCTTGGTCGAAAAGCCTGGTAAAAACACTAGCTGGAAGGCTTCGTCGTCAGTACGGGCATCATGGATGTTGATCAAGCCTTTGGAGACAGCTTTGTCACGCAGTCTTTGTGCATCCATGCCTTTGCCATCATCCGTCACTTCTATCATGACGCTGCTGGCTTCCTGCCATGCTTTCAATGAAATCGTGGCACGCGGTGATTTATTGGCATTGATGCGTTCTTCTGCGGTTTCTATGCCGTGATCAAGTGCATTGCGCAACATGTGGACCAGTGGATCATACAAGCTGTCCACGACAACGCGATCCACTTCAGTCTCGGCACCAGCAATGTTCAGATCGACTTCTTTGCCAAGATCACGTGCCAGTTCCCTGATCAGCCTGGGGAATTTCTGGAACAAACGTCCCACCGGCTGCATGCGTGTGGCCAGCGTGGCACGTTGCAGCTCGGTTGAGTAACGGGATGCGCGTGTCAGGGTTTCTGTCAAGGCAGACATCAACGGTGCAGCTTGTCCGTCGAACTTAAATTGTGAAAGTTTTTCCAGAAGTACTGCTGCCTGATTGGCGGCCTGCACAGATTCCCCAGCAACTTCAAGCAAGACGTTCAGCTTGACCGCATCAATGCGTATGCTTTCTTCTTTGGCAGGTGCATTTTGTTTGACTTCACCGCCAGAGAGTGAAGACTTGACAGCTTCTGTCTCTTCCCTTGGCGTTGGCGCATGTACTTCTTCTGCCTGGATTTCTTCGGCTTCTGCCTCGACTTCTTCTTCGGGCAGGGTGCCTGGCGGCGTCACCGCGCGGTAGTAAGCATTCCAGTCAACTTCACCGGTTTCTTCTTTTTTAGCTGCCGGAGCCGCAGCTTTTTCTGCCGCTTTGGGTTTGGGCGCTTCTGGTGCTTTTGCCTTGGCAGCTGCCGGTTTTTTGCTGACGCCCTTCATTTCTATGGCATCTGTCAGCATTTTTTCCAAAGACTTGGGCATGGTCGACAACTTGTCCGGCTCGGTGCCATTATTCAGGGCAGTAAGCTGGTCAGCGACAAAGCCGCTAGCCTCGAGAGCCGCTTCTATGGCTTCTGGCGTGACGGGTACTTGTCCTGTGCGCAGGGCATCGAAGAGATTTTCGGTCAAATGGCAGGCCGAGACCATGGCGCTCAAATTCATGAAGCCTGCGCCACCCTTGATCGTATGGAACGACCGGAATACGGCATTAAGCGTATTCATGTCGCCGGGATTGCGCTCGAGCGATAGTAGATGTTCTTCTACATTAGTCGCCAGATCGAGCGCCTCGACGACAAATTCTTTGAGCATGTCATCCATTAGAAACCCAGACTATCAAGTAGGTTATCTACATCGTCCTGTTCCAAAGCCGCGTTCGGGACGGAAGGGCCTTCCATCAATTCTACTGCTTTCTCTTTCAGGTCAGATGGTGCATTGTCGAGAAGTATTTGTGCCAGTTCGTGTTCGACACGTTTATTGATTGCAACAACTTTCTTAATCAATTGGCCTGTCAAATCCTGGAAATCTTGCGCCATCATGATGTCCAGCAGGCGCGCTTTCTCAGCATCTGTGGCTGATAAGACAGCGTTAGCAAAGGTCTTGGAGTCTGTCGCCAGAGCCTTGAATTCATCGATGCTGAGTTTACCGTCAAATAAATCTGTCCAGCGTGCATCCATGGATTTGGCTTTTTTTGCCAGTTCATCCTGTTCCGGCATGCCGAGGTCTGTGGCATTCAAGACCTTGTTGGCAGCCTGTTCGGTCAGAGTGGCAACGTATTCCAGTCGGCCCTGAGCATCGGCAATTTGTTCCGCAACGTCAGACAGCGAGCGGTCGTAGCCCAATTCACGCATGGAGTCGTGCAACATCCTGACCAGGCCACCCAGTCGATCAAACATAGGTCGGGAAGAGTCAGCATCATCGCCATGCAGATTGAATTTGGCAGGTAGAGGCTCAGGCTCGGGTGCGGGACTGCTTGCAAC
Organism: Undibacterium pigrum; assembly: GCF_003201815.1. Taxonomy (GTDB): domain Bacteria; phylum Pseudomonadota; class Gammaproteobacteria; order Burkholderiales; family Burkholderiaceae_D; genus Undibacterium; species Undibacterium pigrum. Next base: position 1,019,791 of record NZ_QJKB01000001.1, on the reverse strand, counting down.
AACTGCTGCTCCGGAAGAGGGGGACTCTACATTGGTTTCCAGGCGCTGATTGGCCATTTCTTCAAACAATGCGTCCAGATCATCTGCTGAATCGGTCATAGTCCTTGGTTCTCCATAATCGCATTGATCATTGTGTAAGCTTCACAAATGTCATGGTGTGTCAGCGAGAGTATGCAGAAATGATCTGAGTGTTGCTGCCATTCAGATACTAAGTTTCCGCATGGGCTCCGTTCATTTGCCTAACTTATTTTCTATAAGTTAGGGTGTAAATTTCATGTACAAACAAGACTGCTTTTTACTCTTGTTCATAGTAGCAGGACATTACCGAAGAATAACTCAGAGTAATAAAATTTGTCATTCTTTTGTTGGTCCCGATGCAGTTTTGTCACATTCTTTTACGTAAGTTTTCAAAAATTGTTCTGGTGTCTCAATTCTGAACATGCCTGCCTGCCGGATTTTTCTGGCCAGCTTGAGTAATGCCTTGTCTTTGGTGATTAATACCTCAGCCTGAGTATCGCGTGCAATTTCCAGGAATTTCTGGTCATCCTTGTCGCTACAAATGGGTAGTTTGTACGAAGAGGTTTCTGCAGGAGTGATGCAAGTAATATGGCGATCAAACACGGCAGTCACAAGCTCTGCACTGTCGTGTCTGGCAGACAGGTGAGGGTAGTTGAGCACTGCCAGCCATTCATCCCTGCAGTCATTACGGGTGATGGCGTGTATTGCTCCATTGCCGAGTTCTTCAAGTAAAACCGACCATCTCGGGTCTTTGAAAACGAATAAATCAAGGCATACATTAGTGTCAATCACTACGCGCTTAGGTATGATGGCGGTCATTTTTGTCATTTAAATTCAATTTATGCTCATTGTATTATCTCCGGCCAAGAGTCTTGACTTTGACACAGCCGTAAAGGCCAGAACTGTCACCACGCCTCATTTTCTGGATGAAGCCGAAGAGTTGATAGGCATCGCTAGAACTTATAAGCCAGATCAATTGGCTGAGCTCATGGATATTTCCCCGGCCCTGGCGCAACTGAATGTTCAACGTTTTGCTGATTGGCAGGCAGAAGCTACTCCATTGAATAGCAAACAGGCGGTTTTTGCTTTCAATGGCGATGTCTATGAAGGCTTGGACGTTACCAGTCTGACCACAGCACAGATAAAATACCTGCAAAATCATCTACGTATTTTGTCTGGTTTATACGGCTTATTGCGTCCGCTGGATGCCTTGCAGGCATATCGCCTGGAAATGGGAACCAGGCTCGATAATGCCCACGGTAAAAATTTATATGCCTTTTGGGGCGATAAAATAAGTTTATTGCTGAGTGATGTTATTCAGCAACAAAAGGCAAAAACTTTGGTGAATCTGGCTTCCGACGAATACTTTAAAGCCGTCAAACCCGCTTTATTAGGCGTGCCAGTGATCTCTCCAGTGTTTCAGGATTGGAAAAATGGTCAATATAAGATCATTTCTTTCTATGCCAAGCGTGCGAGAGGCTTGATGGCTAAATATAGCGCGCAGCATGGCATACGCAGGGCCGAGAACCTGAAAGCCTTTGCCGAAGAAGGGTATGCCTATTGCGAAGAAGAATCGACCAAATTTAACTGGGTATTCCGCCGAAAGATGGAAGACTAGCTAAAAACCAATATCCACCAGAGCATCAGGTTTCTGGTGGATATATTGGTTTACCGTCCTACCAGAATTTCCACCAGGCGCCGCCAGACTTGCCTTTACCTGCCAGGAAGTCACTTTTTGGGAAGTTTTGCAAGAACACACGGTTGGCATCATCACGCAGCTCAGTCATGCCCATGGCATCGTAAGAGCGTATCAGGATGAACATTGCTTCTTCAATGGAAGGGGCATCCGGATATTCCTTGATGGCAGCCTGGGCACGGTTGGCAGATGCCAGATAAGCACCACGACGCAGGTAGTAGCGTGCTACGTGCACATCATATTGCGCCAGGGCATTTACCAGATATTTCATGCGCAAGATCGCGTCTGGCGTATACTTGCTGTCTGGGAACTGGATTGCCAGTTGTTTGAAAGCGTCAAAAGAATCGCGGGACGCTTTTGGATCGCGTTCTGTAATATCCTGATTGGCAAGGAAATTCAACAAACCGACCTGGTCGTTGAAGTTGATAACGCCGCGCAAGTAGTACATATAGTCTACATGGCTATGATTTGGATGCAGCTTGATGAAGCGTTCAACTGCCGCCAATGCCTGGGCTTGATCGCCTTGCTTGTAATAAGCGTAGGCAGTTTCCATTTGTGCTTGTTGTGCGTACGTACCAAAAGGGAAGCGTGATTCCAGTTTTTCAAAGTACTGAATTGCTCTTTCATAGCTCCCACTAGACATTTCGTCTTTTGCTTCAGCGTATAATTTTGATGCTGACCAGGTTCTGGTCTCATCGCCCTTTTCGCCAAACACCCCGCAGCCGCTTAAACTTAAGGACGCGGCAACAGCCAGAACCAGCAATTTCAAAGATTTAATGTGCATAAATTTGTGCGTGAGCATGAAAACAATTTACGGATTATAGCCGATGGCAAAAAATGTGAAACAAACTACTACAGTGATTTTGTCAGATTCCGACCTGGAGACTGAATTTGAAGAGCTGAACGATAGCACCGAAGTGGACGAAGATTTTTCGCCGGTAGTCGAAAATATAGAATTAAAGCTCACATCAGAAGCCTGTGGTGAGCGTTTGGACAAGACTTTGTCCAAACTGGTTCCCCAATATTCCAGAAGTCGCATCCAGCAATGGATAGAAGCAGGCTTTGTCAGTGTCGATGGCAAGCCGGGTCGTGGCAAAATGACCATGCTGGGTGATGAAAAAATCATTATTGAGCCGCAAGCCGCTCCCGATGAAGGTGCTTATGCGCCCGAAGACATCCCTTTAAACGTGGTTTATGAAGATGACGACATCCTGGTCATCAATAAACCTGCTGATATGGTGGTGCACCCGGCTGCTGGTAACTGGTCAGGCACATTGCTGAATGGCTTGCTGTACCGCTGGCCTGCTTTGCTGGGCGTGCCACGTGCTGGCATCGTGCATAGGCTGGATAAAGATACTTCTGGCCTGATGGTCGTCGCCAAAACCCTGATCGCCCACACTGAGCTGGTGCGTCAGTTGCAGGACAGAACAGTCAAGCGTGAATACTATGCGCTGGTATGGGGTACGCCCAATTTGTCCGGCACAGTTGATGCACCTATGGCCAGACATCCGCGTGACCGCATCAAGATGGCAGTCTCGCAAAGCATGCTTGCCAAACCGGCTGTGACACATTTCCAGCGCGTAGCAGCTGGCATGCTGGAAAAATTTCCTGTTAGCCTGGTTGCCTGCCAACTTGAAACTGGTCGCACCCATCAGATTCGTGTGCACATGTTGTCACTGGGTTTTCCGCTGGTTGGTGACCCGCTGTATGGCAAGCAGCATCTGGCGCGCTTCTTCCCTCGTCAGGCACTGCAGGCGCGCAAGCTGGGTTTGACGCATCCGACTACAGGTGAGCATGTGGAATGGGAAATCCCCCTGGCTGATGATTTTGCAGCATTGCTGCTGCAGGCTGGCATACAGTTAGTAAGCAAATCAGTATGAAATCAGACAGCAAGAGCATCATTGATCTTGCTTCTTTCCCGGTAGTGTTGCCCAACTGGCAGCACGCGCCCGCCACCGTGCGGGCGTTCACCACCACCCGTCATGGCGGGGCCAGTCTTGGCCCCTATGGAGATGCGAGCGGCAGCGCCGGTCTCAATCTCGGTGACCATGTCAACGACAATCCCAACGCAGTAAAACAGAATCGGGATAAATTAAATCGTCAATTGCCTTCGGATGTCATATTCTTATCACAAGTACATGGCAATATAGTACTTGATGCTAATGATCTTGCTGCTGGCAGCGTCAGCAATATAGGTGACGCCGTGCTTAGTACGCAGCCTGGTAAGGTTTGTGCAGTGCTGACTGCAGATTGCCTGCCGGTTTTATTTGCAGATATTTCTGGCAAAGTGGTTGCTGCAGCACATGCCGGCTGGCGTGGTCTGGCATCAGGGGTGTTGCAACATACCGTAGCAGCCATGCGTGCCAGGGGTGCACAGGAGATCATTGCCTGGCTTGGGCCAGCCATAGGGCCGCAAGAATTTGAAGTAGGGCGTGATGTACTCGATGCTTTTGCTGCGCAAGTTCCTGATGTGCAGATTTATTTTAAAGCGAAAGCCAGTCGGGATGGATCGGAAAAGTATCTGGCCGATCTCTACGGGCTGGCAAGAAAATTGCTAAATGACATCGGTGTTGAGCAAGTGTCAGGTGGTGATCGCTGTACAGTAAGTGAAGTGACTGAGTTCTATTCTTACCGCCGCGATGGTATCAGCGGAAGAATGGCCAGCCTGATCTGGATAGCACCGGATTAACAGGATGCCGGGATCAATCTGCTTTGGTTTCGGCTTGCGGATGCTCGCTTGAAATTGCGGAAGTTTCAGATTGTTTTTGCAGTGCAGCTTGTTTTTCCCGTTGTTCACGCTTGCGCTGTGGTGTGCGCATCAGGTATAAAACTATTGTTAAAGGAAAAACGCAATACAGCAGGAAAGTCATGATGCCCGCAATGACAGAGTGCTCTGTGATTGACATCATCAGTACGACATAAATCCAGGCGATTGCGACGATATACATAAAAAACCTTATTTTATTATTGTGAGTATTGGGTGGGCATTTGCAATAACGGGAATGGTATTGCGGCTTCATTAATCAGGGAAAGAAAGCTTAAAATTATTTCGAAACGATACGCGAAAATCAGGAGGCACGCATGAAGACTTTCGATCCTCAAGCTATGTACTCCGAGTGGATGTCACAGCTAGTGAATCAAGATAAATGGCAGGAGTGGATGAAGCCTGCCGAAGCAATGAACCCCATGCCAGCAGCGGACATGCTGAAGGGCCTTGGGGCGCAGATAGATCCCGCCACCATGACGCGCTTGCAAACGGAGTATATGCAAGAGTTTGGCAAGCTATGGCAAGACTTTGCCGTATCCAAAATCCCTGATCTCAATGACAGGCGTTTTTCTGCTCCAGACTGGCATAACCATGCAATGCACTCTTATAGTGCAGCATCTTATTTGCTGAATGCACGCTTTTTGATGGCCATGGCAGAGTCTGTGCAGGCCCCAACCAAGACAAAACAGAAAATCGGTTTTGCAGTGCAGCAAATGATTGATGCCATGTCGCCAGCCAATTTCCTGGTCACCAATCCCGAAGCACAAAGCAAGCTGATAGAGAGTAAAGGCGAGAGCCTGGCCAAAGGCATTACTCAAATGCTGGCCGACATGCAAAAAGGCCGTATCTCTCAAACAGATGAGTCAGCTTTTGAAGTAGGTAAAAATGTTGCCACTTCAGCCGGTACCGTGGTGTATGAAAACCATTTGTTCCAGCTGATTCAATATCAACCCACCACCAAGACCGTGCATCAACGCCCTCTGTTGATGGTGCCGCCTTGTATCAACAAATTCTATATCCTCGATTTGCAGCCTGAGAATTCAGTCGTGCGTTATGCCGTCGACCAGGGACACACGGTTTTCCTGGTGTCCTGGGCCAACCCTGATGAAAGCATGGCTGAAGTCAGTTGGAATGACTATATCGAAGATGGTGCCATACAGGCAATCAAGGTCGTACAAAAAATCAGCAAACAGGACAAGATCAACACTTTTGGCTTTTGCGTAGGCGGCACTATTGTTTCTACTGCCTTGTCAGTATTGGCGGCGCGTGGCGAACATCCTGCCAGTAGCCTGACTTTGCTGACTACCTTGCTCGACTTTACCCAGACTGGCGTACTCGACGTGTTTGTCGATGAAATGCAAGTCAAGATGCGTGAGCAAACCATAGGTCGTCGTGGCATTTTGCCGGGTAAAGACCTGGCCAGCACTTTCTCCAGCCTGAGGGCGAATGACCTGGTCTGGAATTATGTGCAGTCAAATTACCTCAAGGGCGAAGCACCGCCACCGTTTGATCTTTTGTACTGGAATGCCGACAGCACCAATTTGCCCGGCCCCATGTTTTGCTGGTATTTGCGCAACACCTACCTGGAAAACAAACTCAAGCAGCCAGGTGCATTGACCGTCGCGGGCAGCAAGGTTGATCTGGGCAAAATTGACGCACCTTGCTTTGTCTATGGTTCGCGTGAAGATCATATCGTGCCTTGGCAGGCAGCTTATGCTTCCACGGCTTTGTTGAATCCTCGTCATAAAAACAGGAATCGTTTTGTGCTGGGGGCTTCAGGACACATCGCTGGCGTGGTCAATCCTCCAGCCAAGAAAAAAAGAAGTTACTGGACCAATGAGCAAGCCGGTCTGGATTCAGAAAGTTGGCTGGCAGGCGCTACCGAACACCCAGGTAGCTGGTGGCCAGAATGGTCAGCCTTTTTGGCTGAACATGGTGGTAAGATGGTAAAAATACCAACGAATCCTGGTAATGCAGACTTCCCGGCGATTGAGGCTGCACCAGGGCGTTACGTGAAGGTAAGAGCAGATTGAAGGTTTGTTGTTTAGTAATAAAATTTCAATTAGGAGAACAAATATGTCAAAACGTGTTGCTTATGTAACTGGTGGTATGGGTGGTATTGGAACTCCAATTTGCAGACGTTTGTGCAAAGATGGCTATACAGTTGTTGCTGGTTGTGGTCCGAACTCTGCCCGCAAGGATAAATGGCTGGCAGATATGCGTGCAGAAGGCCTGGATATTCATGCTTCTGAAGGTAATGTCTCCGATTGGGAGTCGACCAAGGCAGCCTTTGAAAAGGTCAGGGCAGAGATTGGTGAAGTGGATGTGCTGGTTAATAATGCTGGTATTACCCGTGACGGTCAGTTCCGTAAAATGAGCAAGGCAGATTGGGATGCTGTCATGGACACCAATTTGAACTCTCTGTTCAACGTCACCAAGCAAGTCATCGATGGCATGGTAGACCGCGGTTGGGGTCGTATCATCAATATTTCTTCTGTTAATGGTCAAAAAGGCCAGTTTGGACAGACTAATTATTCCACGGCTAAAGCTGGTATCCATGGCTTCTCCATGGCCCTGGCACAGGAAGTGGCAACCAAGGGTGTTACTGTGAATACAGTCTCCCCGGGCTATGTAGGTACTGACATGGTCAAGGCGATTCGTCCTGATGTGCTGGAAAAAATTGTGGCTGGTATTCCTGTCAAGCGTCTTGCTGAGCCTGAAGAGATTGCCTCTATTGTTGCCTGGATTGCATCTGATGAAGGTGGTTATGCCACTGGTTCAGACTTCTCTATCAACGGTGGTTTGCACATGGGTTAATCGCAGTCAGCTCTTAGAAATTGCCAGGAATTGGAATAAATTTTTTAAATTGGCTTTTTAGCCTCCCCAATTGCTGTCTTTCTTCTGCAGTGCGGTAAAATATGCCCATCAGAGTCGCAAGATTTCGATGGGCATATCTTTTGCAGGCTGCAAAATACAAGATATAAAAAAGGGGACAAACATGGCTGGCTGTTTTGGCTAATCCAGAACAGGAAACCATGTTTGCGTGAATAGTCTGTGCTACTTTGAAGAGTGATCCTCATAAAGTAGCAGGATATCGAAGTGTTTAACTGAGATCTCAATGAATAGCGCAAAAAAATCATCACAGCATCTGATCAAGAAATATCCTAACCGTCGTCTGTATGACACGCAAACCAGCAGCTATATCACGCTGGTGGACGTCAAGCAGTTTGTATTGGAAAACGATGATTTCGCTGTAGTCGATGCAAAAACGGGCGAGGATTTGACACGCAGCATATTGTTGCAAATCATTCTGGAAGAAGAAGCCGGCGGTTCGCCAATGTTCTCCAGTGTCGTTTTGTCACAAATCATTCGTTACTATGGCCATGCCATGCAGGGCATGATGGGCAATTACCTGGAAAAAAACGTCCAGGCCTTTATCGATATCCAGAACAAGCTGGCCGAAAATTCCAAGGGCATCTATGAAGGTAAGCCTTTCAGCCCTGAAATGTGGACGCAGTTCATGAATGTACAGGGCCCGATGATGCAAGGCATGATGGGCAATTACATAGAACAGAGCAAGAATTTGTTTGTGCAAATGCAAGAGCAGATGCAAAGCCAGGCAAAAAACATGTTCAATGTCTTCCCCTTCAATCCAGAAGATGTGAATAAAAAGTAAATGATATTCAAGTTGAACAGGCTCGCATTCTGACTTAAGCCCCTGATTCTTCAGGAAATTATCACAGATGCGGCAAGTTGGGCTGGCAAAAAGGGTACAATAGCGAATTCGCTTTTGTACCCTTTTTGCTCTCATTTGCTATTAATTGTCCTCTATGTCTATCTCTGAAATTCGTCGTCAAGAAATGCCTGCTACTCACAAGGTGGGATTTGTGTCCCTGGGTTGTCCAAAGGCGCTTGTCGATTCCGAACAAATCCTGACCCAGTTGCGTGCCGAAGGTTACGACACTGCCAAATCCTATGATGGCGCTGATCTGGTCATCGTCAACACCTGCGGCTTTATTGATGCTGCTGTGCAGGAGTCGCTGGATGCGATTGGTGAGGCGCTGGCTGAAAATGGCAGGGTTATCGTGACTGGTTGCCTGGGTGCTAAAAAGGGTGCTGATGGCAAGGACATGATACAGTCCATCCATCCCAAAGTACTTGAAGTAACTGGCCCTCACGCAGTCGGCGAAGTCATGGCAGCAGTGCACAAGCATTTACCTAAGCCGCATGAACCATTTCAGGATCTGGTGCCGCCACAAGGCGTCAAATTGACGCCCAAGCATTTCGCTTACCTGAAAATATCTGAAGGCTGTAACCATCGTTGCAGCTTCTGCATCATCCCATCCATGCGTGGCGACCTGGTGTCGCGCCCGATTGCGGATGTCATGATGGAAGCAGAAAACCTGTTCAAGGCTGGCGTCAAGGAGTTGCTGGTGATTTCTCAGGACACTAGTGCCTACGGTGTGGATATCAAGTTCCGCATGGGTTTCTGGAATGGCAAGCCGGTCAAAACCCATATGACGCAACTGGTCGAGGCCCTGGGCGAGCTGGCCAAGCAACATGATGCCTGGGTACGCCTGCATTACGTTTACCCATATCCGCATGTAGACCAGATCATTCCTTTCATGAACAATGGCCATGTCCTGCCTTACCTGGACGTGCCTTTGCAACATGCTCACCCTGACGTATTGAAGCGCATGAAGCGTCCTGCCAGTGGTGAAAAAAATATAGAACGCATCAAAGCCTGGCGTGAAATGTGTCCTGAGATCACGATACGCTCCACCTTCATCGCCGGTTTCCCTGGTGAGACAGAAGAAGAGTTTGAATACCTGCTCGACTTCCTCAAGGAAGCGGAAATTGATCGTCTGGGCTGCTTTGCCTATTCGCCAGTCGAAGGTGCGACCGCCAATGAAATCGCCAATCAATTGCCAGATGAAGTACGTGAAGACCGCCGTCGTCGCGTCATGGAGTTGCAGGAGGGTATATCCAAGAAGCGCCTGCAAGCCAAAATCGGCAAAACCATGCGCGTATTGATCGACTCTCTCGACCGTAGCGGTGGTGTAGGCCGTAGTTCTGCAGACGCGCCTGAGATTGATGGTGTCGTCTACGTTAAGCCACCGTTTGAGCCACATCGCAAACTCAAGGTAGGTGAATTTGTTGAAGTGAAAATCACCGCAGCTGATGCTCATGATCTGTGGGGCGAAGCAATCTGATGAGATTTTTGCGTTTGGTTTTACTGCCGCTGATCCTGTTCTCAGAATTTGCTTCAGGGCTTACGGTCGAGGCTCAGGATAAAACTGAGCTGGTTTCTCCGGTAGCATCGCGTTTCGCTCCCATGGCTAATCCCTTTTTTGCCAGGGAAATTGAATTCCAGGGCAGGATGGGCGATGACAAGATACGCATGCACTTGCAGCCGAAAACTGAAGACAGGGACAGTGTTGAGGGTTCTTATGTTGTGGCGGGTGGCAAGCGCAATCAGGGCAAGAAGATTTTTCTGGCTGGCGAAGTCAGCGGCAACAAGCTCAGCATGGAAGAGTCTGAAGACGGCGTAGATGTGTCTGGCCAGTGGGATGGCGAACTCAAGGACAATGTCATACGCGGTATCTGGCAATCGGATGATGGCAAAGTCAGCAAAGAGTTTGTGCTGGAATTACTGCCGGTATCAAAAAAACCGACGAAATCGAGAACCAGTAAATAAAGAAAGGCGCTTAAAGCGCCTTTTTTGTAGCCTGTATATTTGCATGCAGGGTGATCGATAAGAGTGACACTTCTGAGCTAACATATATGATCAGTTAATTTACGCGTCAGGAATTAGCATGTCAGAAAATACAAAGCCAGATCCAGGGTTCAATACCCGTATCATTCATAGCGAGTATGCGGCACCAGATGGTTTTGCTGCTTTCCCGGTCGGCATCCATCATGCGTCCACAGTCTTGTTCGACAATGTTGCGGCTATGCGTGAACGTAGCTGGCAGGATAAGTCTGGCTATACCTATGGCCTGCATGGCACACCCACCAGTTTTACTTTGGAGGGCAGGCTGGCAGAAATAGAGCACGGTGAGCATTGCCTGTTGACTCCCAGTGGCCTGGCGGCAATCACACTGGTGAATATGGCTTTCCTGCAAAGTGGCGACCATGTATTAATACCAGATAATGTCTATGGCCCCAGCCGCGATCAGGCCGATTGGCTAGCGCGCAGCTTTGGTGTCAAAGTGAGCTACTACCATCCTTTAATTGGTGCTGGTATTGCTGAGCTGATAGAAGAAAACACTCGCTTGATATGGGTAGAGGCACCAGGTTCTGTTTCTATGGAAGTGCCTGATGTGCCGGCGATATGTGCAGCTGCCCATGCGCGTGGTGTGCTGGTGGCTTTGGATAATACCTGGTCTGCAGGCATAGCGTTTGCTGCTTTTGAACATGGCGTCGACATCATCATGCAGGCGCTGACGAAATACCAAAGTGGTGGTTCGGATGTCTTGATGGGAGCTGTCATTACCCGCGACGTTGCTCTCAATACCCGTTTGCAGATGGCGCATATGCGGCTGGGGTTTGGTGTGGGCATGGATGATGTCTATCTGGTGTTGAGAAATTTACCTACCATGCAAATACGCTTTAATGCGCATGATCAAAGCGCACGCAAAATTGCTGCATGGCTGGCAAATCGTCCGGAAATAAGTAAGGTTTTACACCCTGCATTACCAGCTTGCCCTGGACATGATATCTGGCAGCGTGATTTTACGGGTGCTGCTGGCTTGTTTTCAGTGTTGTTTGATGCGAAGTATGGAGAAGAACAGACGGATCGCTTTGTCGATAGTCTGAAATTGTTCAAGCTGGGTTATAGCTGGGGTGGGGCGCACAGCCTGTGCGTGCCTTATCGCATGCAATATATGCGTAGCAACTGGGCTGAATCCGGGATTTTGGTGCGCTTCAATATTGGCCTTGAGGATACGCAAGACCTTATTGTAGATATAGAACAGGCTTTGGCTACACTGAGCTAAAACAAAGGCTGCAAATCTGCAGCCTTTGTTTTTAATGCTTTATTTGATGATGCTATTTGATAAGCTTATTTGCTGGCGCTGCTTGCTGCAGCATCAGATGCTGGCGTAGCTGTCGCGCTCGCTTCAGATGCGGCAGCAGGCAGGCTGGTCGGAGCAGGTGCTGAAGCACTGGCAGACGCAGAGTGAACTTCAGTCGGGTTATGACCAGCAGCTTCACCTTGCATATCGACTTTATCGCCCCCTTTAAAAATCACGAATAGGGCAGCTGCAGCAAAAATAATAAAGGCGACGAGAATTTTCCACATGGTTGTCTCCAGAGTTGGATTTTTAAGATGAAGTCAGCTTAGACGAACTTGCTTACATCATTCTTGCACGGCCATACACAGAAAGAAAAACCAAAGAAAAAAGAGTGAACTCCCTTAGGAACTCACTCTTTTTCAATTCATCCCTGCAAGCAGGGATGTGCATGCTGAAGCTTAGGCTGCCAGCAATTGACGCAATACGAATGGCAGGATACCGCCATGTTTGTAGTAGTCAACTTCGATAGGTGTATCGATGCGCAACAAGACTTTGACTTCTTTTGTCTCGCCGTTGGCACGGTGGATGACCAGAGTCACTTCTTGCTGTGGCTTGATTTCATCTTCTATACCTTTCAGGTCGAAAGATTCATTGCCAGTGATGCCCAGAGTATCAACACTGTCAGTGCCGATAAATTGCAGTGGCAATACGCCCATGCCAACCAGGTTGGAGCGGTGGATACGTTCAAAAGAGCGGGCGATAACTGCTTTAACGCCCAGCAATTGTGTACCTTTTGCTGCCCAGTCACGTGAGGAGCCTGTACCGTATTCTTCACCACCGAAAATCATGGTTGGTACGCCGTCAGCAACATACTTCATCGCTGCGTCATAGATCGCCATTTGTTCGCCAGTTGGCTGGAACAGGGTTTCGCCACCTTCAACGCGGGAGCCATCTTCCTTGGCCGGGATCATGAGATTTTTGATACGCACGTTGGCAAATGTGCCGCGCATCATGATTTCATGGTTGCCACGACGTGAACCGTAGGAGTTGAAATCGGCTTTCAGTACGCCGTTTTCTTTCAGCCATTTACCAGCAGGGCTGGATTCTTTGATGGAGCCAGCTGGGGAAATATGGTCAGTCGTGATGGAATCACCGAACACACCCAGTGCGCGTGCACCAGTGATGCCGGTTGCGGCTGCTTTTGGTTCCATCGTGAAGTCAGCAAAGAATGGAGGTTCAGCGATGTAAGTCGAGGTAGGCCAGTTGTAGACATCACCTTCTGCCACGCCTTTGATGTTTTCCCACAGTTTGCCTGGAGCACCTTTAACGTCTGCGTAGTTTTCCTTGAAGGTTTTGGAATTCATCGCAAATTTCATCAGCTTGCTGATTTCTGCGCTGGTAGGCCAGATGTCGCCCAGGAAAATATCCTTGCCTTTAACGCGGCCAACTGGCTCTGTCATCAAGTCGCGGGTCATATTGCCAGCGATGGCGTAGGCAACCACCAAAGGAGGGGAGGCCAGGAAGTTGGAGCGAATGTTCGGGTGAATACGCGCTTCAAAGTTGCGGTTACCAGACAAAATGGCAGATGCCACGATATCGTTGGCAGCAATTGCTTCGTTCATCGCAGGTGTCAGGTCGCCAGCATTACCGATACAGGTAGTGCAACCGTAAGCTGTCACGCCGAAACCCAGTTTTTCCAGGTAAGGCAACAAGCCTGCTGCTTCCAGGTATTTAGTCACAACGCGTGAGCCAGGAGCCAGCGATGTTTTGATATGTGGTGCTACTTTCAAGCCAGCTTCAACTGCTTTCTTGGCCAGCAAACCAGCAGCCAGCAAGACGCTAGGGTTGGAGGTGTTGGTGCAGGAAGTAATCGCAGCGATCAGTACGTCACCGTTTTTGACATTGATGCCGTCAGTATTGGTGTAAACCGCGTTCAGGTCTTCTGCTTTTTTGTTGAAGCCATTCTCTGCTGTAGGCTTGGAGAACAGATCAGCAAATGTTGATTTGACGTTACCGATTTCGATACGGTCTTGTGGGCGCTTAGGACCAGCCAGGGAAGGTGCAACTGTGGACAGATCCAGGGAGATTTCTGTCGTGTAGTCAATGTCGCCAGCAGCAGGAATACCAAACATTTTCTGGGCTTTGAAATAGCCTTCGAATGCGTCGATTTCTGCCTTGGTGCGGCCTGTGCCTTTGAAGTAATCGATAGTCGCTTCATCGACTGGGAAGAAGCCCATGGTCGCGCCGTATTCTGGTGCCATGTTGGCGATTGTTGCGCGGTCTGTCAGTGACAGGGAGCGTGTGCCTTCGCCGAAGAATTCCACAAATTTGCCAACAACCTTGGCTTTGCGCAGCAATTCAGTGATCGTCAATACCAGATCCGTTGCTGTACAACCTTCGCGCAATGCGCCAGTCAGGTTAACGCCGACAACGTCAGGTGTCAGGAAGTAAACTGGTTGACCCAGCATGCCAGCTTCTGCTTCGATACCGCCTACACCCCAGCCAACTACGCCGATACCATTGATCATGGTGGTGTGAGAATCTGTACCTACCAGTGTGTCAGGGTAGTAGACTTCATTTTTCTTGGCATCTTTGGCTTTGTGTACGCCGCGTGCCAGGTATTCCAGGTTCACCTGGTGGACGATACCAAAACCTGGAGGAACCACGCCAAATGTATCAAATGCCTGCATGCCCCATTTCATGAACTGGTAACGCTCGTTGTTGCGCGAGAATTCCAGTTTCATGTTCAGGTCCAGCGCTTTCTTTTCGCGGAAATGATCGATCTGTACAGAGTGATCAACGACCAGATCAACCGGAACCAGTGGTTCGATATTCTTTGGGTTTTTACCTTGCTTGGCAGCCACGTTACGCATGGCAGCCAGATCAGCCAGCAAAGGCACGCCGGTAAAATCTTGCAGCACAACGCGCGATACGACGAAAGGGATTTCGTCAGTACGGGCGGCTGTTGCACCCCAGTTGGCCAGTTGCTTGACGTGTTCTTCAGTAACTTTTTTGCCGTCGCAGTTACGCAGCACTGATTCCAGCACGATACGGATAGACACTGGCAGACGTGAGATTTTTACATCGAGATTTTTTTCCAGGGCAGGCAGGGAAAAGAACTTGCCTTTCTTGGTATCCGAAATTTTAAAATCTTTCAGGGTTTTGAATGCATCCTTGTACGCATTTTGGCTCATGGCTCTTCCTCTTATTTACGAAAATCAACGATCAAAAAATAATTAAATCAGACGACGCACGCTCACTCATGTCAGCCGGTGCTAAGGCTGTCGTGAAATCCGGTATCGCGTTTTAACATTAAAACTTATTTGGCTTGTGCCGCACTACTATCCTTGCTATTCACTTCTGCCAGTGATGCGGCTTCAGTTTTGCATTCATTGGCCAATTGCTGGCCTTTATGTGAATCCAGTAACAAACCCTTGGCTGGAATACCTATCCAGATCAAACCAGCCTTGCGGTTTTCAAAACGCACGGCACCTGTCGTGGTATCGACTTTAGTCAGGCGGTACAGGCGTTTTTTCCAGCGCATGGCCACATGGTCTGCATCCTCGGCGTTGGTGTACATGGTCAGGGCATTGCCAAGCTCGCATTTGTACTCAAAATTATTGTGCAAAGCCACGTCCGGTTCCGGTTCGTCATCTTCTTTTGCTACGTGGGCAGCGGCAGGTTTTACCGCCTTTGCTGTGGATTTGGTCTTGCTGCGTGGTGCTTCCACTGCATTGGCATTGCTTGCAAGGATGGTGCATGCTGCAAATGCCAGGCTGATAAAAGAAAGTAATTTCATGGTGTCTCCTAGAGTAACTCTTGTGCTGCTGCCGGTAATGCGACTTGCCCTGACTGGGCTCGTCTTAAAATTGTCCAATAATAGCGGTAACTGGCCCTGTCATGTAACTGTCCTTGCCATTGTATTGGTCCCCAGTTCTGTTTTTTTGCCTGGGTCAGGATGTTGACAGCATCCTCGATGTCGGTTTCGCTGGGAGAAAATGCCTGTATGACAGGCTGTATCTGGTCAGGATGTATGCTCCACATGCGGGTATAGCCACATTCGCTGGCTGCGCGGCGGGCATCGTCTGCCACGACGCTGGTGTCCCTGATTTCGGTGGTTACATTGTGCGAAGCAACTTTGCCGTAGCGGTGACAGGCGGCAGCAATTTCCAGCTTGGCGCGTAAAACCAGCGGGTGGCTGAATTGTCCGGGAGAGCGCATGGCTGAGGCAGGTATGGCGCCAAAATGGGAGGATACAAAATCCATCAAACCAAATGACAGGCATTCTACCTGAGGCAGGGCGGCAATTTGCTGTACTTCTGCCAGTGCGCCATGGGTTTCTATCAAGACATGAACCGGGATTAACTGGCCATTGTGTTTTTTGCCGAAATGATTGATGCGCTGCAGTGCTGTCTGCAACTCGGCTGTGCTGTTTATTTTTGGTAAAACCAGATAGGCAAGTTTGTCTGCACACGCAGGCAGTATGATTTCCAGGTCTTGCTCAAATGCAGGGTGATGTACATCGTGCACCCGCACGCCCAGACGCTGATAATGATTGTCTGTACTGTTCACCAGGTTAGTGACCAGATTTGCATGATAGGTCTCATTGCCAGCGGCCGCGCCGTCTTCGCAATCGAGAGTGATGTCAAAAACTCCACCTAGTTCCTGTTGTAGCGCAATCGATTTGCGCATCAATTTTTCAGATCCTGCGTAATGGTCGCAGACCGGTAATATAACCGGTTCAATTTGATCCTGAAAAAGTACTGTAGATGGGTGCATTACTTAAAATATCATCGTGAACCAAGGCAGATTCCGGCGAGTGCCAGAATCTGCCCTCTTGCCTGATTAACCTACCAGGTGTTTAACGCCATCACGCTCTTCTTGTAATTCTTTGAGAGTGATGTTGATGCGTTCACGGGAGAACTCGTCGATTTCCAGACCTTGAACGATAGTGTATTCACCGTTTTCTGTTGTCACAGGGAAGCCGAACATAGTGCCTTCAGGGATGCCATAAGAGCCATCAGAAGGAATACCCATGGTAGTCCATTTGCCGTTTGTGCCCAGTACCCAGTCACGTACGTGGTCGATTGCTGCGTTTGCTGCGGAGGCAGCAGAAGACAAGCCACGCGCTTCGATAATCGCTGCGCCGCGTTTGCCAACTGTAGGCAGGAATACGTCCTTGTTCCAGACTTGATCATTGATCAGGTCTTTGACAGATGCACCATCAACTGTCGCAAAGCGATAGTCAGCATACATGGTTGGGGAGTGATTGCCCCATACGCACAGTTTTTCAACTGCAGCAACTGGTTTGCCAACTTTGGCAGCCACTTGAGACAAGGCGCGGTTGTGATCCAGACGCAGCATTGCTGTGAAGTTTTTTGCTGGCAGGGAAGGTGCCGATTTCATGGCGATGTAAGCATTGGTATTGGCTGGGTTGCCAACGACCAGAACTTTAACATTGCGGGATGCTACTGCATCCAGTGCTTTGCCTTGTACAGTGAATATCTGTGCATTGGCTTCCAGCAGATCTTTGCGTTCCATGCCTGGGCCGCGTGGACGGGCGCCAACCAGCAGGGCGACGTCGATATCTTTGAACGCTGTCATTGGATCGCTGTGAGCTGACATGCCAGCCAACAGTGGGAATGCGCAGTCGTCGATTTCCATCATTACGCCTTTCAGCGCTTTCTGGGCTTTTTCGTCAGGAATTTCCAATAATTGCAGAATCACTGGCTGGTCTTTGCCCAGCATGTCGCCATTGGCGATACGGAACAGAAGGGAATAGCCAATTTGGCCTGCGGCGCCGGTAACAGCTACGCGCATAGGGGATTTCGCCATGATGCATCTCCGAAGTGGTGTGAAAACGATGTTCAAACAATTGCAGCGACTGGTGCCGACGCTATGTAAAACACTTAATGATACCGTTGAAAGCGCTGTCAGTCAGCCAAAATCCGCTGCAAACACGTTTTCGTCCTTTACATTGAAAGCGTTCGAACTATATTGCTTGGTATGACAGCTGTGTGACAGATTGTTAGCTGGTGCTGGCCTAAATGCTGGCGCCAACTATTTGTACGGGAGTGTAGGTCGTGCAGGGCTAAGTGTCAATCAATATCTTATGTCTTATATAAGACATATCACTTAGTTTTTGTTCTGGACGTGGCGGGTAGTTTTGTGGTGAAATTGCAGTCTATGAACTCAAGCATACCAACCGCAAATAATTCGCCCGTTGCACCGACCACTCCAGGTGCTGGGGTTGGTGCTTCGTCTTTGAGTGCTTCGCCTACGTTCAGCCCATTATATCAACAGATAAAAGCGCTGATTACCCAGAGCCTGCAATCCGGTGAGTGGAAGCCGGGTGAGTTGATACCCAGTGAGATGGAATTGGCTGGCCGTTTCAAAGTCAGTCAGGGTACGGTGCGCAAAGCCATTGATGAACTGTCTGCGGAAAATCTGGTCGTGCGCAGGCAGGGGAAGGGCACTTTCGTCGCAACTCACCATGAGGCGCGTTCGCAATTTCGTTTTTTGCGGCTGGCCCCTGATGAGGGAGTGCCGCATTATCCTGAGAATCGCATTATCGAAGTCAAACGCATGCGCGCACCAGCAGAGGTGGCGCGTTTGCTGGACATTAAATCTGGTGATTCGGTCGTCTTTATCCGTCGTGTGCAGTCTTTTTCTGGTGTGCCTACCATCCTCGATGATTTGTGGTTGCCTGGTTCCATCTTCAAAGGCCTGACTGCCGAGCGTTTGAATGAATACAAGGGGCCGATGTACGGTCTGTTTGAAAGCGAATTTGGCACGCACATGATAAGAGCGTCCGAGCAAATCCGTGCGGTGTGTGCTGATGAGGCGGTTGCAGGTTTGCTGAGTGTGGATGTCGGGGTGCCTTTGCTTAATGTTGAGCGCGTTTCCTTTACGTATGGCGACAAGCCAGTAGAGCTGCGTCGTGGTTTGTATCTGACTGTGAATCACCATTACAGGAATGAATTAAGCTAAATCAATCATCTGGCGACCGGTGTGCTTGCTGTGGTTTTTTGGCGTGTCCTGACCTTGTGACGTGTGTTTGCGTGCTCTGCACCCGCAGAGCTTTAGGTTTAAGATAGCGATATTTTGTAAATTGCGCCGATTTTTGTTGGTGCAATGCACCAAAATGAGCGAAAATTGCAAGGTTTATGTACAGACTAGTTAATGGGGAGATTATTTATGTCTGAAGTAGTAAGAGCCAAGCCACGCTTTGGTGTCATGCGCTTGATAGATGCGACCGGATACCGGTTGCCGCTAGCAGGCTTCGTTTCCATCTTGCACCGGGCAAGTGGAATGCTGATGTTCCTGTTGTTGCCATTCATCCTTTATCTGCTTGATAAGAGTTTGACATCGGAAACTACATTTGCCGAATTGCAGGCATTGACATCCGGCGTTTTTGTCAAGCTGGTTATCCTGGCTTTGTCATGGGCTTATCTGCACCATTTCTGCGCTGGTATCCGTCACTTGCTCATGGATTTGCACTATGGTCTCGATAAGGATAGTGCACGTAAGTCAGCAGTGAGTGTGTTGGCGATCAGTCTTGTGCTGGCAGCATTGATAGCCTTGAAACTGTTCGGAGTATTCTAAAAATGGCAAATAATAATATTGGACCTAAGCGTCTGGTCGTGGGAGCAAGTTACGGTTTGCGTGACTGGTTGGCGCAGCGTGTTACTGCCATCGTCATGGCGCTATACACCGTTATTTTGCTGGGTCTGTTTTTGACGGGTAAAAACTTCAATCAAGCTGCCTGGGCTGGCATATTTGCCATGCAGTGGTTCAAGCTGGCGACTTTCTCTGTCGTCATCTGCCTGCTGTATCACGCCTGGGTTGGTATGCGCGATATCTGGATGGATTATGTGACGCACAATGTATTTTTGCGTCTGGTATTTCAAGTTGCCACAATTCTGTGGTTGATCGCTTGTGCTGGCTATGCTGCACAGATTTTGTGGAGAGTATAAAAGTGGCTGCAATTAAATCCACAATCCCTAGCCGCCGTTTTGACGCGGTCATCGTTGGTGCTGGCGGTTCCGGCATGCGTGCCTCGCTGCAATTGGCTGAGGCTGGCCTGAATGTCGCTGTACTGTCTAAAGTTTTCCCTACCCGTTCGCATACTGTTGCTGCGCAGGGTGGTATTGGTGCTTCTTTGGGCAATATGTCGGAAGATGGCTGGCTCTGGCATATGTTTGATACCGTTAAAGGTTCAGACTATCTGGGTGACCAGGATGCGATCGAGTTCATGTGCCGTGAAGCACCAAAAGTGGTTTATGAACTTGAGCATTTTGGTATGCCATTTGACCGTAATGCTGACGGCACGATTTATCAGCGTCCATTCGGTGGCCATACTGCCAACTACGGTGAAAAACCTGTGCAGCGTGCCTGTGCTGCTGCTGACCGTACTGGTCATGCTTTGCTGCATACTCTGTATCAGCGTAACGTCCGCGCCCGTACCCATTTCTTTGTTGAATGGATGGCGATAGACCTGATCCGTGATGCTGATGGTGATGTCCTTGGTGTGGTTGCGCTGGAAATGGAAACTGGCGAAGTCATGATGCTGGAAGCCAAGACCACGATATTTGCAACTGGCGGTGCTGGCCGTATCTGGCAAGCTTCTACCAATGCCTTCATCAATACTGGTGACGGTATGGGTATGGCGGCGCGTGTGGGCTTGCCGCTGGAAGATATGGAATTCTGGCAGTTCCATCCAACTGGCGTTGCCGGTGCGGGTGTCCTGATTACTGAAGGTGTGCGTGGTGAAGGTGGTATTCTGGTGAATAGCCAGGGCGAGCGCTTCATGGAGCGTTATGCGCCTACGCTGAAAGATCTGGCTCCACGTGACTTTGTTTCCCGCTCCATGGATCAGGAAATCAAGGAAGGTCGTGGCTGTGGTCCAAATAAAGATCACGTCATGCTGGATCTGCGTCATATTGGTGCTGACACCATTCAAAAACGCCTGCCATCGATTCTGGAAATCGCGCACAAGTTTGCCAACGTTGATGCGACCAAAGAGCCGATTCCTGTCGTTCCTACAATTCACTATCAGATGGGTGGTATCCCGACCAATATTCATGGTCAGGTTGTGGCACCTAAAAACGGTGGCAGTGAAGTCGTTAATGGTCTGTATGCAATTGGCGAGTGCGCCTGCGTATCGGTGCATGGTGCAAACCGTCTGGGTACTAACTCTCTGCTCGATTTGCTGGTGTTTGGCCGTGCGGCTGGTAATCACGTAGTTGCAAGTAATCTGAAGGCGCGTAGCAATAAAGATTTGCCTGCTGATGCGGCTGATCTGGCACTGTCACGTTTGGCCAAGCTGGAAACCAGTACCGGTTCCGAGCGCGTACAAGACGTTGCCAATGCCATCCGCGGCACTATGCAGCAATACTGCGGCGTGTTCCGTACTGATGAATTGCTGCAAACCGGCTACAAGAAAATTATGGAGCTTGATGAGCGTCGCAAGCATGTTTCTTTCAAAGATAAATCCAAGGTCTTCAATACTGCACGTGTAGAAGCACTGGAACTGGATAATCTGATCGAAACAGCCAAGGCAACGATCACATCCGCTGCCGCCCGTAAAGAATCCCGTGGCGCACATGCGCACCGTGATTACGAACAGCGCGACGACGTGAACTGGATGAAGCATACCTTGTGGTATTCCGAAGGCAATCGCCTCGACTACAAGCCAGTCGTGACCAAACCACTGACTGTAGAAACCTTCAAGCCTAAAGCCCGTACATTCTAAAGAGATACCGATATGGCACGTACACTGAAATTTAAAATCTATCGCTACGATCCGGACAAGGATGCCAAGCCTTACATGCAAGACCTGACCGTCGAGCTGCAAGACACTGACAAGATGTTGCTGGATGCATTGCAACGTATTAAATCTGACGTTGATGACTCACTGGCGCTGCGCCGCTCATGCCGTGAAGGTGTGTGTGGTTCTGATGCGATGAACATCAATGGCAAGAATGGCCTGGCATGTACCACCAATCTGAATGAATTGAGCGAGCCTATCGTCTTGCGTCCTTTGCCTGGCTTGCCAGTGATCCGCGATCTGATCGTGGATATGACGCAATTCTTCAAGCAATACAATTCCATCAAGCCTTACCTGATGAATGATTCCATTCCTCCGGAAAAAGAGCGCCTGCAGACGCCTGCTGAGCGTGAAGAGCTTGATGGTCTGTATGAGTGCATTCTGTGTGCATGTTGCTCTACATCCTGCCCATCTTTCTGGTGGAATCCGGATAAATTCGTTGGTCCCGCAGGTTTGTTGCAGGCTTATCGCTTTATTGCTGATTCTCGTGATGAAGCAACTGGAGCACGCCTCGACAACCTGGAAGATCCATACCGTTTGTTCCGTTGCCACACCATCATGAATTGTGTGGACGTCTGTCCTAAAGGTCTGAATCCTACCCGTGCTATCGGTAAGATTAAAGAGCTGATGGTCCGTCGCGCGGTTTAAGTTGTTTTTGGCGATGCCCTGTTATTTTTTGACGGGCATCGCTGCTATTTCATGCGGTTTTCCAGGCAAGCTGAGAGCCGCATGAAATAGTCAGTATGGAAGAAAATTAAATATGTCTGAGTCACAAGCTATATCCCATCAAAGCGACCCGATAAAGCGGGCCAGGCTGCGGTGGCGGGCACGGCGTGGTTTGCTGGAAAACGATCTGATCTTGACGCGTTTTCTGGATGCCAATGAAGAATCCCTGACAGATGAGGAAGTGGATGCCTTCAGCCGCCTGATGGAATTGCCAGACAATACTTTAATGGATCTGATCTTGGCCAAGACCAAACCGGAAGCCGAAGTCGATCTGCCTCATGTCCATGCTTTATTGCTGCGCCTGCAAGCGGCGTAAGTCAATTTGATTTTTTGTGTTTTTTTGATTAACGACTCACCTCTTATCTGAAGGAAGAGCCATGACAAATTCTGAAACAAAAGCCACGCTATCATTCTCCGATGGCTCACCAGCCCTGGAAATGCCAATTTACAAGGGTTCGATTGGTCCTGATGTCATCGACATCCGTAAATTGTATGGTTCTACCGGCATGTTCACCTATGATCCAGGTTTCATGTCCACGGCAGCCTGTAATTCTTCCATCACCTATATCGACGGCGACAAGGGTGAATTGCTGTATCGCGGTTATCCTATCGAGCAACTGGCTGTCAATGGCGGTGATTTCCTGGAAACCTGCTATCTGTTGTTGAATGGCGAATTGCCAAACGCAGATCAAAAGAAAGAATTTGTAGCGACTGTCACCAATCACACCATGGTGCATGAGCAAATGCAATTCTTCTTCCGCGGCTTCCGCCGTGATGCCCATCCTATGTCGGTACTGGTAGGTACGGTTGGTGCACTGGCATCTTTCTACCATGATTCGTTGGATATCAATGATCCGCATCACCGTGAAGTGTCAGCTATCCGCCTGATCGCCAAAATGCCTACACTGGTAGCGATGGCCTATAAATATTCTATCGGCCAGCCTTTCGTGTATCCACGTAATGACTTGTCGTACAGCGCGAACTTCATGCACATGATGTTCTCTACGCCATGTGAGCCATACAAAACCAATGAAGTACTGGTGCGCGCCCTGGATCGTATCCTGATCCTGCACGCAGATCACGAGCAAAATGCCTCTACATCAACAGTGCGTCTGGCCGGTTCCTCTGGTGCCAATCCATTTGCCTGTATCGCTGCTGGTATCGCCTGCCTGTGGGGTCCTGCTCACGGTGGTGCGAATGAAGCAGCATTGAGCATGCTGGAAGAAATCGGCAGCGTTGACAATATTCCTGAGTTCATCGCTCAGGTTAAAGACAAGAACTCTGGCGTCAAGCTGATGGGCTTTGGTCACCGTGTTTATAAAAACTATGACCCACGCGCCAAGCTGATGCGTGAAACCTGTTATGAAGTGCTGCAAGAACTGGGTCTGCAAGATGATCCACTGTTCAAGCTGGCCATGGCACTGGAAAAAATCGCGCTGGAAGACGAATACTTCGTCAGCCGCAAGCTCTATCCTAACGTCGATTTCTACTCTGGTATCGTACAACGTGCACTGGGTATTCCAACAGCATTGTTCACCGGTATCTTTGCTTTGGCACGTACAGTAGGCTGGATCGCTCAATGGAAAGAAATGATTTCTGATCCAGAGCAAAAAATCGGTCGCCCACGTCAGTTGTTTGTTGGCTCAGCCAAACGTGATGTACCAGCTATAGACAAGCGTTAATTAAGCGTTCATTCGAACGTGAAGTTAAAACGTTAATCTTTAGTTATTTTATGTTGTTGTAAAAAGCGAGTCTTTACGACTCGCTTTTTTTTTCTTCAGTAATTATGCTATGCTTCGCCACGAAAGTGATTTTTAGGAATAACTTTCGCGATCTAATCAAAAAACATATTTAAATGACATGCTTTTTGATTTGGTCACGAGGATAGATTGAATTAAGCCCTTCCCCACAACTTGATGTGCAATCCGCTAACCGGTCAGGCCGTGTCGCGGAAGGTTAGATTAACCCGCTAATCTCGCGAAACGCGAAGAAAGGTGAGCAAGATGATGCAACAATATAACGCTAACTCGTACTTGTTCGGCGGCAATGCGCCGTATGTAGAAGAACTGTATGAAGCGTACCTGAATAATCCCGGTTCTGTTCCTGACAACTGGCGCGCATATTTCGACGCCATGCAAAACGTGCCTGCAGTCGATGGCTCCTCCAAGCCAGACGTTGCCCACGCACCTGTTATTGCATCGTTTGCCGAACGTGCCAAACAAGGCCCGATACGCACAGTCAATGCGACTGCTGATGCTGAGATGGGACGCAAACGCGTCGCCGCCCAGCAACTGATCGCTGCCTATCGCTTTCTTGGTAGCCACTGGGCCAATCTGGACCCGCTGCAACGCCAGGAACGTCCTAGCATTCCAGAACTGGAGCCAAGTTTCTATGGTTTTACCGATGCCGATATGGACATACAGTTCAATATCAGCAATACCTATTTCGGTCCAGAAACTGCATCATTGCGCGACCTGCTGAATGCCCTGCGTGACACTTATTGCCGTTCCATCGGTGCTGAGTTCATGTACATCAGTGACCCTACAGAAAAGCGCTGGTTGCAACAAAAGCTGGAGGCAATTCGCTCCACACCATCTTTCTCTCCTGAAAAGAAAAAACACATCCTTGACCGCCTGACTGCGGCTGAAGGCCTGGAACGCTATCTGCATACCAAATATGTTGGTCAGAAGCGCTTCTCCCTGGAAGGCGGCGAAAGCTTTATCGCTTCCATGGATGAGACTATCCAGCGCGCCGGTGAGCGCGGTGTCGAAGAAATCGTTATCGGTATGGCCCATCGTGGTCGTCTGAACGTACTGGTCAATACCCTGGGCAAAATGCCTCAGGATCTGTTTGCTGAATTTGAAGGCAAACACGGTGACGACTTGCCAGCTGGCGACGTTAAATACCATCAGGGCTTCTCGTCTGATATTTCTACACCAGGCGGCCCTGTTCACTTGTCCCTGGCGTTCAATCCTTCTCATCTGGAAATCGTTAATCCAGTGGTTGAAGGTTCTGTCAAAGCACGTATGGATCGTCGCGGCGACAAAGACGGCTCACAAGTCTTGCCTATCCTGGTACACGGCGACGCTGCGTTTGCAGGGCAGGGCGTAGTCATGGAAACCCTGAACCTGGCGCAAACACGCGGCTACGGTACAGGTGGTACTGTGCATATCGTCATCAATAACCAGATCGGTTTCACGACTTCTGATCCACGCGATTCACGTTCTACCCTGTATTGCTCCGACGTTGTCAAAATGATCGAAGCACCGGTACTGCACGTCAATGCAGATGATCCTGAAGCAGTAGTCCTGGCGACTCAGATCGCTCTGGATTACCGTATGGAATTCAAGAAAGACGTCGTCGTTGACATCATCTGCTACCGCAAACTTGGTCATAATGAGCAAGATACACCCGCTCTGACTCAGCCTTTGATGTACAAGAAGATTGCTCAGCACCCAGGCACACGCCGTATGTATGCTGACAAACTGGCTGCACAAGGCACTATCCCTGCGGATGGCGGCGATCAAATGATCAAGGCCTACCGTGATGCCATGGATGCTGGCAAGCATACCCATGATCCGGTAATCTCCAATTTCAAAAACAAATACGCTGTTGACTGGATTCCTTTCCTCAACCGTAAATGGACAGATGCAGCTGACACAGCCGTACCGTCAACTGAATTGAAGCGTCTGGCGGAACGTATTACTACTGTACCTGAAGGCTTCAAGCCACATAGCCTGGTCGAAAAAGTACTGGGCGACCGTGCAGCCATGGGTCGTGGCGACATGAACCTGGACTGGGGCATGGGCGAGCATCTGGCATACGCATCTCTGGTTTCTTCAGGTTATGCTATCCGTTTGACAGGTCAGGATGCAGGTCGCGGTACTTTCGTTCACCGTCACGCTGTTTTGCATGATCAAAACCGTGAACGCTGGGATGCTGGTACTTATATCCCTCTGCAAAACATTTCTGACAAGCAGGCACCATTTACTGTTATCGATTCTGTTTTGTCTGAAGAAGCGGTACTGGGCTTTGAATACGGTTACTCCACCGCTGAACCAAATACACTGACTATCTGGGAAGCGCAATTCGGCGATTTCGCCAATGGTGCTCAGGTTGTTATTGATCAGTTCATCAGCTCTGGTGAAGTGAAATGGGGCCGCGCATCTGGTCTGGTCATGATGCTGCCGCATGGTTATGAAGGTCAGGGTCCGGAGCATTCATCTGCTCGCCCAGAACGTTTCCTGCAACTGTGTGCTGACAATAATATGCAAGTGGTTCAGCCTACTTCTGCGTCCCAGATTTTCCATCTGTTGCGTCGTCAGATGATACGCATGTTCCGCAAGCCTCTGGTCATCATGACACCGAAGTCCTTGCTGCGTAACAAGGATGCAGGTTCACCTTTGTCCGATCTGGCCAAAGGCAGCTTCCAGACAGTGATTGGTGAAGTTGACGAGAAGATTGATGCCAAGAAGGTCAAGCGCGTTATCGCTTGCTCAGGCAAAGTGTACTACGACCTGGTCAATGCCCGTAAAGAGCGCGGTCAGTCAGATACGGCAATTGTCCGTGTTGAACAACTGTATCCTTTCCCGCATAAGAGTTTTGTTGCTGAACTGAAAAAATTCCCGAACATGACGGAATTGGTCTGGGCACAAGATGAGCCGCAAAATCAGGGACCATGGTTCCAGATCCAGCACAATATTTTTGAAAGCCTGGAAGAAGGTCAAAAACTTGCTTATGCAGGTCGTCCAGCCAGTGCATCGCCAGCTGTCGGTTACTATGACAAGCACTATGCACAACAAAAAGCATTGCTGGAAACGGCATTTTCCAAACTCAAAGGCTTTGTCCTGACCAAATAATGACGCGATGCGACATCAGAAGCTGATGTCGCATTTGGCTACCCGAATCGGAGAGTAAAAAATGGCAATTATCGAAGTAAAAGTTCCTCAGTTATCTGAGTCCGTCGCAGAAGCAACCCTGTTGTCCTGGCATAAAAAAGTTGGCCAGGAAGTCGGCCGCGACGAAAACCTGATCGACGTAGAAACAGACAAGGTCGTACTGGAACTGCCAGCACCTGACGCTGGCGTGATCACACAAATCATCAAGGGCGATGGCAGTACGGTCGTTGCTGGCGAAGTCATCGCGATTATCGATACTGATGCATCTGCAAAAGTAAGCCCGATGGAAGTATCTGCTGCTCCAGTAGCAGTTGCCGCTGCCACATCTGCACCTGCTGATGCAAAGTCTTCTGCTGGCGTAGCGATGCCAGCAGCAGCAAAAATCCTGTCAGAAAACAGCCTGACTGCAGCACAAGTTGACGGTTCCGGCAAAGATGGCCGTGTTACCAAAGGTGATGCACTGGCAGCAGTAGCCGCCAAACCTGCTGCAGCACCAGTAGTTGCTCCTCTGGCTGCTCCTGCAGCTGGCAAGCCAGCACTGCAACAAGTCGCTGCTCCAACGATCGCCAGCCTGGGTGACCGTCCAGAAGAGCGCGTACCGATGAGCCGTTTGCGTGCCCGTATCGCTGAACGTCTGGTGCAATCTCAATCGACTAACGCAATTCTGACAACTTTCAACGAAGTCAACATGGCACCCGTCATGGACTTGCGTAACAAGTACAAAGACAAGTTTGAAAAGGAACATGGCGTGAAACTGGGTTTCATGTCCTTCTTCGTTAAAGCTGCCGTTGCTGCATTGAAAAAATATCCTATCATCAACGCTTCTGTTGACGGTAACGACATCGTCTACCACGGTTATTTCGACATCGGTATCGCTGTTGGTTCTCCACGCGGCCTGGTAGTACCTATCCTGCGCAATGCGGACCAAATGACGATTGCTGAAATCGAGAAGAAAATCGGCGAATTCGGTGCCAAGGCAAAAGACGGCAAACTGACACTGGATGATTTGTCTGGCGGTACTTTCTCCATCTCGAATGGCGGTACTTTCGGTTCCATGTTATCTACGCCTATCATCAACCCACCACAATCCGCAATTTTGGGCGTGCATGCGACCAAGGACCGTGCTGTAGTTGAAAATGGTCAGATCGTGATCCGTCCTATGAACTACCTGGCTATGTCTTATGACCATCGTATCATTGACGGTCGTGAAGCAGTTCTGGGTCTGGTGGCAATGAAAGACGCGCTGGAAGATCCAGCCCGCCTGTTGCTTGATCTGTAATTCAGGTTCTGAGCGCAAAGCGAGAATCATTCCGTGAATATCGCTGACGAAATCAAACGTCTGCATGAACTGCATCAGACAGGAGCACTGTCTGATGCAGAATTTGCGCAAGCCAAAGCCAGGCTGCTGGCAACTGGCGATCCATCCACATCCGGTCAGCAACAGCACCAGGGTATCAATCATCTGAACCAGTTCCGCCGGTCAAAAAAAGACCAGTGGCTGGGAGGTATCTGTGGTGGTCTGGCGCAATTTACCGGTCTGGATTCCTGGATCTGGCGTTTGATGTTTGTCTTCTTCAGTCTTTACTTTGGTGCGGGTGTCGTGGCTTATTTATTGGCCTGGATATTCATCCCTGAAGAAAGCTGACACTGTCAGGCGAAACCTGTCTTTCACGGCTAAATCATCTATACAAAATCAGGATATTTTCATGAGCAAACAATTTGACGTCGTCGTTATCGGTGGTGGCCCTGGCGGCTACATCGCCGCAATCCGCGCTGCCCAACTGGGATTTTCTACTGCCTGTATCGACGCATGGACCAATGAAAAAGGTGGCCCGGCTCCAGGTGGTACTTGCACCAACGTAGGTTGCATTCCATCCAAGGCGCTGTTGCAGTCTTCCGAACATTATGAACACGCTGGCCATGCTTTCGCTGACCATGGTATCAATGTGCAGGGTCTGGGTCTGGATGTTGCCAAGATGCTGGGTCGCAAGAACACCATCGTCAAACAAAACAATGACGGTATCTTGTACCTGTTCAAAAAGAATAAAGTCACTTTTTTCCATGGTCATGGTTCGTTTGTTAAAGGCGATGCTGCTGGTTATGAAATCAAGGTAGCTGGCAAGACAGAAGAAACCATCACTGGCAAACACATCATCGTGGCGACTGGTTCCAATGCACGTGCATTGCCAGGTGCAGCGTTTGATGAAGCGACTATCCTGTCAAATGATGGTGCTTTGACGATTGCAGAAGTACCGAAAAAACTCGGCGTTATCGGCGCTGGTGTGATTGGTCTGGAAATGGGTAGCGTATGGCGTCGTCTGGGTGCTGAAGTGACAGTGCTGGAAGCATTGCCAACATTCCTTGGCGCTGTGGATGAGCAAATTGCTAAAGAAGCACACAAGCTGTTTGTCAAACAAGGCCTGTCCATCAATCTGGGCGTCAAGATAGGCGAAATCGTCAATGGCGGCAGCGATGTGACTGTCAACTACACTGACGACAAGGGCACTGAGCACAAAGCTGTGTTCGACAAGCTGATTATTTCCATTGGCCGTACACCTAACACCAATGGTTTGAATGCTGAGGCTGTTGGCCTGCAACTCGATGAACGTGGTTTCATTGCTGTTGACGGTGATTGCAAAACCAATCTGGCGAATGTCTGGGCCGTGGGCGACGTGGTACGTGGCCCTATGCTGGCACACAAGGCAGAAGAAGAGGGTGTTGCCGTGGCTGAACGTATCGCTGGTCAGCATGGCCATGTGAACTTCAATACTATTCCATGGGTGATCTACACATCTCCGGAAATCGCATGGGTAGGCCGTACCGAGCAGCAATTGAAGACGGACGGTGTGGCATACAAAGCAGGTACTTTCCCATTCATGGCGAATGGTCGTGCCCGTGCGCTGGGTGATACTTCAGGCATGGTCAAGTTCCTGGCAGATGCAACGACAGATGAAATCCTGGGCGTGCACATCGTTGGCCCTATGGCATCTGAATTGATTTCCGAAGCCGTAGTGGCGATGGAATTCAAGGCATCGGCAGAAGACATCGCCCGTATTTGCCATGCACATCCATCTCTGTCTGAAGCAACAAAAGAAGCAGCTTTGGCAGTTGACAAACGTTCGCTGAATTTCTGATTCAGGACGACTGTCTGATCGCTTGTTTGATAGATACTCAAGCGGTTGTTTGAACTTCGGGCGCACTTCGGGCCCGCATTGGCAGCGCACTCTGTCCTCGCTTTGATTGGGGTAGGGTGCGTCGCTTTTTTACCCGCTTGCCATTCACAGGCAAGCCAGCAAAGATAGTATCCCTCGCCCATGAATGTCATAGAGTATTATCAGGATGCCTTGAGTCAGCGTGGTTTTCAGGCCGATGAGGCACAAAAACGTGCGGTTGACCGCTTACAGACGGCCTATGAAGAATGGGTGGAGTATAAGAGCAAGCGCGCTAATAAATTTACCCGCCTGATTACCCGCCCTGAAGTGCCTCGTGGCGTTTACATGTGGGGTGGGGTGGGGCGTGGCAAGTCTTTTTTGATGGATAGTTTTTTTTCCGTCGTGCCCGTCGTCCGGAAGGCTCGCCTGCATTTCCATGAGTTCATGCGTGCCGTACACAGGCAGCTGGATGAGCTTAAAGGCGTGGCAGATCCCCTCGATGAAGTGGCACGCAGAATCGCCAAGAAATACCGTCTGATTTGTTTCGATGAATTTCATGTCTCAGACGTGGCAGACGCGATGCTATTGTATAACTTGCTCAATGCCCTGTTTGAAAATGGCGTGTCTTTCGTCATGACATCCAATTATCAGCCTGATACTTTGTATCCGGATGGCTTGCACCGTGACCGCATGTTGCCCACCATCGCCTTGCTGAAGGAAAAGCTTGATATCCTGAATGTGGATTCAGGCAATGACTATCGCAAGCGTGCACTGGAGCAGGTCCAGGCTTATATGACGCCACTCAATGCTGCTACTGACAAGGCCTTGCGAGACAGTTTTGCACGTGTCGCAGAAACCAGTGATGAAGATCCGCATGTGGATATTGAGGGGCGCAAGCTCAAATCTTTGCGCCGTGCTGGTAGTGCTATCTGGTTTGACTTCGCCACTCTGTGTGGCGGTCCGCGTTCACAGAATGATTATCTGGAAATCGCCAGTCGTTTTCATACAGTTATTTTGTCTTCTGTTCCACGCATGTCTGCGGCCATGTCTTCCGAGGCAAGGCGCTTTACCTGGCTGATCGATGTATTTTATGACAATAAGGTAAAATTGATCATGTCGGCAGAAGTGCCACCTGAGGAACTTTATACCAATGGTACCTTGTCTAATGAATTTCACCGTACAGTGTCACGCATCATAGAAATGCAATCAAAAGAATATATGGATACAGATCAACGCCAACTTGCGGAGAATATAGCCTGATGAATCGTTTATTGTTTGGCGGTCTCGCATTGTTGATGCAATTTTTTATTTCTGCGTATGCGCTGGCTATCCCTGGCAGCAATGAGCTGACACAAATTGCAAACCTGACTGCCAGCCTGGATCAAAAATATGTTGCGGGCAGCATTAGCACTGCGGAGCAGGCCGAGATTGCTTTGAAAGAAAGCAATGCAGCGCAATTGCGTTTGCAAAGCTGGTATGAGCAGGCAGACAGAGCTTGCCACCAGACCTTTTTTGTCAATGACTGCCTTAATGATGTCAAACAGCAGCGCCGTCAGTATATTGTTTCCCTTCAAAGAATCGCACTCGAAGCGAAAGCATTGCAGCGCAAACTGCGTATCGATCAACTCGACAAAGAGTTGGAACAACGTCAGGCCAAGCCATAGTCAGCCGTTTTTATTCATGAATTTGTAACTTGCGGTAAGCTCGACTATCCGCTATTGATCAAATCAAGTCACAGTCTTTTCCCTGCTACCTGCATGTGTCTGGTCCAGTTTTCTAGCTGCTCCACTTGGGCTGGGCATTAATTTTAGTAGCAACTCCCTTAGATCGGCGGCGATATAAGTATTGCAAGTCACTGGAAATTTCCTTACAGTCTGTCGTTAGCCTCATTGGCACTGTAATCAAGGAAATAATCTATGTGGTTTGTTGGCGCAATCATAGGCTTCGTGTTGGGCGTGGCGACCGATTCGGGTGCGGCCATGTTCTTTTTCGCTTTGATCGGCGGTTTTGTCGGTCATCAGATTGGGCGTTCGCGCAAAGTTGATGCTGCAGTTCAGCAGCCATCACCACAAGCAAGTCCAAAAACCGGCGGCAATGATGGTTTGGTTGAATTGCACCAGAAAATCTTCAAGCTTGAGCATCGCCTGCAAACGCTGGAACGCGAAATGGCCGAGCTTAAAGCCGGTAACGTCGTCATTAAAAGTGCAGAAATTGCTGAAGCAAGGCCTCAAGAGGCGCCTGCTGAAGAAAAAATCATACAGTCTGCCGCTGCCGCAAAAATCAATGATGCTAGTTTGAGCCTGCCTGTGCCGCCGACAATAGAGTTTGGTGCGCAGCCAGATCCAGTTGAATCTCAACATCAGCCTCAGCTAGTAGCAAAAGAGTTGCCAGGCCTGGAAGCACTGGATTTGCAACTCACTTCTCTCGATGAAATTGCTACCTCACAAAATAGCTCTGCCGTAGCGATGGAGCAAGCCGACTCCATTCCACCAGTTGTTGTTATCAAAACTGAAGAGCCAGTCAATCAGGTAGCTGCGAAGCCTGAGCCAGTAAAGCGCCCGCCACCACCAGCGCCACCCAGGTCTTTGCAGGAGCGCTTGCCTGCGCCTTTGGCGAAGCTTATTTTCGGCGGGAATGCACTGGTCAAAGTCGGCGTATTGATCTTGTTCCTGGGTCTGGCTTTCTTGTTACGTTATACCGCAGAGCGAGTCACCGTACCCGTGGAATTGCGCTATGCAGGCGTGGCTCTGTCTGGCGTTGTATTACTGGCCCTGGGTTGGTTCTTGCGCAGCAAACGCAGAGACTATGCATTGATCTTGCAGGGCATGGCCATAGGTGTGTTTTATCTGACCACACTATCGGCGATGAAATTGCATGCCTTGATCACACCTGAAGTTGGCTTTGCATTCTTGTTCATGGTATCGGTGCTGAGCGCCATCCTGGCTGTCTTGCAAAATGCGCCTGTCCTCGCGATTGTTGCGGCAATTGAAGGTTTTGCAACGCCGGTATTGATTTCCACAGGTGAAAACCGTCCCCTGGGTTTGTTCACCTATATGGCTGTGCTGGATATAGGTATCTTCGTGGTTGCCTGGTTCAATGCCTGGCGTGTACTGAACCTGATCGGCTTTGTCGGCACTTTTACGCTGGCACTGGGCTGGGCAGAGCGAAGCTATACCGATAGTCAGTATGGCATTGTCCAGCCTTTCCTAATTTTCTTCTTTGTCCTGTTTGCTTTGATAGGCCTGCTTTTTGCCCGTCGCACTCTGAAAGAAGCAGAAGTTGAAGAGGGGCCTCTGGCTACGCTGAAGCGGGTAGGGCGGGTCGATAGTGCCCTGGTTTTTGGTAACCCCATCACCGCCTTTGGCATGCAATACATGCTGGTCAAACACACCGAATTTGGTGCTGCCTTTTCTGCGCTGGCCGTCGGTTTCTTTTATCTGGTATTGGCAAAAATAGTATTTTCCAAAGCTAAACAGGGCCTGGCTCTGTTGGCCGAGGCCTATGTCATTGTTGCCGCCATCTTTGCCACGCTGGCGATACCGCTGGGGCTGGAAGGTGCATGGACAGGTGCAGCCTGGGCCATAGAGGGCGCAGGTATGTACTGGCTGGGTATACGTCAGCAACGTCCTTATGCACGTGGTTTTGCATATCTGGTCATGGTCGGTGCAGCCTACAAACTTTTGCATGGTATCTACATCAATCCCGAGGCCACCGGCCCGCTGTTGCAGGGCGGCTTGCTGGGGCCCGTCTTGCTGGCAGTAAGCTGCTTTGTAGTCTGGAATTTGCACGGGAAAGCCAAAGCTGAGAGTATTTCCAGCTGGGAAGCCATGCCAAATGCAGCCTTGCCCTGGCTGGGTGTCGCTTCGCTGACCTTATTGCCGTGGATGTTGCTGGACCCGCAATTCGCGGCAGCAGCGATGGCTGTCATGGCTTTGCTGGTATCGGCGATTGCCCGTCGTTATGTCCTGACGGCTTTTGGGCATATCTCTGCCACTTTGCAGGCAACTGCACTGGCGTCTTTCTTGTTGACGCTGCATGTTGCTGCCAGTGGCAATGCGGCGCTGGAAGATGGCTGGAAAGGCGGCCTGGCAGCCCTGATTATTGCTGGCAGCATCTTGTTCAGTGCCGGTCGTTCCATGGTAGCGACCAAGCGCGCAGCACAAGAACAATCCTTGCCACCGGCCTGGTCAATCTGGAACCAGCTGGCCATTATCAGTGGTAGTGCATTGCTGCATCTGGCCATGCTGTTTGCCATCAACCTGACGCAGGCATCGTTGATCTGGCCTATAACTTCCTGCATGTTGTTATGGGTAGGTTTGCGCATGTCGCACGGCGCTTTGGCAGGTTTTGCCGGAGCAGTGCAAATCATTGCGGCGGTTTTGTGTTTACTGGAACCTGGCAAATATCAGGGCACAGCTTTCGCACATCTGGGCTTTTTTGTGCCCTTGTCGCTGGCTGTTTCAGCCTGGTTCAGCGCAGATTTCATACGGGCCGAGGCTGCCAGGATGCGTGCTGTGCTGCTGGACCTGAGTGGATTTGGCAATACTGCAAATGCAGACGGGGCTGAACAAAAACTTCCATCCGTCTGGCTTAACCCATGGTGCAGCAGCAAGCTTGCTTTGGGCTTGTCTGTGGTCTGGGGTCTGGCATGGTGGTTAAGTGCCTGGTTCCCGGAAAGCCTGGAAACTCTGGTACGCACAGATCATCGTGAATATTCTTCAACAGTCGCTATCGTAATTGCTCTTGCCAGTTCTGCCCTGATGGCAGTATTGGCAGGCTGGCGACGATGGTCGCAAATGGGTATCGCGACCATCGTCACTTTGCCTCTCCTGGTATTTGCTGGCTTGATAGGTGCGGCGAGTGCAGACGGCCTTTATCTGCCATCGGCAAACCTGGGCTGGCTTGCCTGGCCTGCGGCACTGGCCTGGCATTTGCTGATATTGAAAAAGCAGCAAAACTGGATGACTGCATGGCCACGTCTCTTGAGTCTTATTCATATTGCCGGTTTTTGGTTCTTCCTGTTATTGGCAGCACGCGAAGGTCAGGCACGTCTCGCACCTATGGCTGATACCTGGTCGAGCTGGCCATTGCTGGGCTGGGTGCTGGTTCCTGCCGTTGTATTCTGGTTCATTGGTGCCAAGCCCCTGGCAGGTCGCTGGCCCTTGAATACTTATCGCAAGACTTATATCGAGCAGGCATGTGCACCTGTCGCCTTGTACTTGCTGGCATGGTGCTGGCTGACCAATGCCTTCAGTGCAGGTGATGCCAGCCCCTTGCCTTATCTGCCTTTGTTGAATCCACTGGAATTGGGGCAATGGCTGGTGCTGGCGTCCCTGTTGCATTGGTGGCGCGCTTTGCCTGCCAGTATCGCAAAAACTAATCTCAGGCAAGTTGCCGTGGCCGTAGTCGCCTCCACTGCGCTGGCTCTGTTAACTGGCATGGTCTTGCGCAGTTGCCACCATTTTGCTGGCGTGCCGTGGGATGCAGATGCCTTGTTTGCTTCGCGCCTGAGTCAAGCTGCAGTTTCCATCACTTGGGCAATTTGTAGTGTGGCTGTCATGTTGTTTGGCAATCGCCGCATGTCACGCAGTACCTGGATCGCCGGTGCTGCCCTCCTGGGTGTCGTGGTAGTGAAACTGTTCCTGATAGAACTGGCAGACCGTGGCGACGTTTACCGTATCGTCTCTTTCATTGGTGTTGGTATCTTGGTGCTGGTGGTTGCTTATTTTGCGCCTGTGCCCGTCAAGCCCAAAGAGCCGCAGGCAGCATTGGCAGAGGATAGTGAAGTATCAGCAGATCAAGGGAAGGCATTATGAGTATCAACAGGCGTATCAACAAGCTGACCCTGAAATCGCAATTAAAGCTGTTATTGCTGGCTGCTTGTGCGATTACTTCCAATGCTGGTGTAGCGCAGGCGCTTGCTCCGCAGACAAAGCATGCGGTCATTTCAAGCACCGCGGCTGGCCCGTATTTTCAACTGGATATACCAACCAATATTTATCCTGGTAGCCTGCATCCTGATCTGCATGATGTACGTGTGCGCAATGCAGATGGTGATCTCTTGTCATTTGCCTGGGCTGATATGGAAACCTCCAGCGCCAAGCTGGAGAGTAAAACTGTCAGTGCCTTTCCTTTGAAAGATATACAAAGCAACAGTTTCAGCAGCTTCCGGCAAAATGCAGATGGCTCACTGACTGCCTTGTCTCAAGTGAAAATTACCAGGCAAAATCCTGTGCCTGCCTGGATTATTGATGTCAGCAAGATCAAGGGTAAGTTATTGCAAGCCAGGTTCAGCATTAGCGAACAGGTAGATGGCATGTTCGGCTTCACGCTGGAAAGCAGCAATGATCTGAAAAACTGGCAATCGCTGGGCAGCGAACAATTGGTGCAGCTGCGTCATCAAGGTTCAGTGTTGCAGAATCTCGGTATCAGGCTTCATCATGTCAGCGCGCAGTATTTGCGCCTGCGCTGGAATAATCCTGCAGATGCACCCTGGCTGGACAATGTCAGCATAGACAGTCAGCAAGAAGTCTACACGCCACCAGTTTTGCAATGGAGTAAGCCTATTCCTGTGAAGACTTGCGCTGCAAATTACTGCGAGTACAGCATTCCCGATAATACGCCTATAGACAGCCTGCGTTTACTGGTGAGCGAACCCAATACCCTGCTGCATATCACGGTACTGGCACAGGTGACGACCACAACTACACCAGTATCCTCGTATCATCACAGGCATAGCCCGCTATACCCTTTGCATGTGCTAAGGCATCAAAAGCGCAATACCGAAGTGCAG
This sequence comes from Undibacterium pigrum, assembly GCF_003201815.1. Lineage (GTDB taxonomy): Bacteria > Pseudomonadota > Gammaproteobacteria > Burkholderiales > Burkholderiaceae_D > Undibacterium > Undibacterium pigrum. The sequence continues at coordinate 982,896 of NZ_QJKB01000001.1, read as the reverse complement.
GTGGATCAACAGGTCTGGTTGAATGACAGTCTGGTTTATAAAATAAACCTGCCCAATGGCGAAGTCAAATCACGTGATTTGCTCATGGATGGAGCTAGTTATAAAACCTTGCGCTTGCAAACAGATAATCCATATAGCAAGCTGGGTAAAACTTTGCCGGAGATACAGATCGCTAGTTTACCGCGCAGGCTGGTTTTTCTGGCGCGTGGCAAACCGCCTTACCAGCTGGAATGGGGAATGGAGAACAAAGAGGGCGCTGCAATACCTTTGACAACGCTGATCCCAAAAATGGATTTGACCAGGCCAGTGCAGGCCGATATCGCCAGTGTAGAAATTGCCGACTATGTCGCACCTCAGGCTGCGATCAAACCAGCCGTTGATAAGACGCCTGCCAAAGAGCATAAACCCTGGTTATGGGCTGCATTGGGTGTTGGTTTATTATTATTGGGCGGGATGGTATGGTCCCTGCTGAAGAGTATATCGGAAGATAAGGCAAAGACCTGAGAACCTGTTTGCGATCTTACTGCGCAAGCGTGATCGGGGCTCATGCGCTGCTCTTCACTCCCGCTGACGCTCGCTCGCTACAGATCGCAAACACGTTCTTAATGTTTCAGGTCTTTTGAAGGGAATTAAATGCTTTGCAGGCGCTGCAAGGCGTCTTGCAGGGTAGTGTCCTGCTTTGCAAAGCAAAAGCGCACGATGCCAGATTCCTTACCCTGCTGGTAAAACGCGGATACGGGAATCGCTGCCACACCAATCTCGGTAGTCAGCCAGCGCGCAAAGTCCAGCTCTGTCATGTCGGAAACTGCTGAATAATCTACCGACTGGAAATAAGTGCCAGCACATGGCAACAGACGCAAGCGAGAATTGGCCAGACCAGCCCTGAACAAATCGCGTTTCTTTTGATAAAAGTCTGGTAACTCCAGATACGGAGCAGGCTTGCTCATATACTGCGCCAGTCCCACCTGCATAGGCGTATTGACGGTAAAGACATTGTATTGATGAACTTTGCGGAACTCTGCCATCAGTGCTGCCGGTGCCGTCACATAGCCGACTTTCCAGCCTGTCACATGATAAGTCTTGCCAAAGCTAGAAATGATGAAGCTGCGCTCCGCCAGTTCAGGGTAACGCGACAGCGATTCGTGGCGCTGACCATCAAACACCATGTGCTCATACACTTCATCGGATGCGATCAAGACCCTGGTGTCGCGCACGATATCGCTCAAAGTGGTAATGTCATCTACACTTAATACCGATCCGGTAGGGTTGTGCGGTGAGTTCAGCATCAGCAAACGAGTCTTGTCCGTGATACTGGCTTTTACCTTGTCCCAGGGAATAGCGTAGCCATCTGCACCCAGTTCCATGCTGACGAATACCGGCACACCACCTGCCAGCTTGATGCTGGATACATAGCTGTCATACGCTGGCTCAATCACAATGACTTCATCGCCAGCATGCACGCAGGCCAGCAATATCGTCAAAATACCCTGGGTTGCACCAGCTGTGACGGTGATTTCAGTATTCACATCATAAGCATGGCCATAGATGTTTTTGATCTTGGCGGCTATCTGCTCACGCAACTGCGGCATGCCTGGCATAGGCGGATATTGATTGTAATTATCCGTCATTGCTTGCGCCACCAGGGCAGGCAGAGCAGGGTCGCAGCTAAAGTCAGGGAAGCCCTGACCAAGATTGACCGCTTTTTTCTCTGCTGCCAGGGCAGACATCACTGAAAAAATGGTGGTGCCCACTTCGGGCAATTTAGACTCAGGTACGAAGCGGGCAGTGGTCGTCATCAGTGAAGTTCTTCAAAAACTATTAATTAATACAAAGCGATTAATATAAAATGATTATTTAGTACCAAACAAACGGTCACCAGCATCGCCCAGGCCAGGTACGATGTAGCCGTGTTCATTCAGATGGTCATCAATAGAGGCTGTAATGACAGGCACATCAGGATGGGCAGCGTTCATTACCTTGATGCCTTCAGGCGCGGCCAGCAGGCAAACGAATTTGATTGTCGTGGCGCCACGCAGCTTCAGGCGGGTGATTGCTGCAGCGGCTGAGTTGCCAGTTGCCAGCATAGGGTCAACCACGATCACCAGGCGTTCTGCGATATCTTCTGGCACTTTGAAGTAATACTCGACTGGCTCCAGTGTTTCCGGGTCGCGGTACAGACCAATATGGCCTACGCGGGCATTTGGCAGCAAATCCAGCATGCCATCCAAAATACCATTGCCAGCGCGCAAGACCGAGATCACGCACAGCTTCTTGCCGCTGATGGTTGGTGCATCAATGGTTGTGATCGGAGTCTCGATCTTGACCAGTTCAATCGGCAGGTCACGGGTGACTTCATAGGCCAGCATCTGGCTGATTTCACGCAAGAGGCGGCGGAAATTATCGGTCGGCGTGTCTTTGCTGCGCATCAGTGTCAGCTTGTGTTGCACCAATGGGTGTCTGATTTCGGTAACGAGTTCGTTCAAGGTAATTCTCCGGCAATGTTGAGTTGACCGCTATTTTACGTCCCAGCAAGCATTAAGGGAAACGGATAAATCAGGAATTGAGGTGTTTTTCCACTTCTGCTCCAGCCATCGTCAAATTTTTCTTGATTGATAATCCAGTATAAGAAGTTCCGGCATGGCAGGGCCCGCGATGACGGTGAACGACTATCAGATCAGGAGTGCATAAATGGACAGCAATCAGGCGTTGTTAAATAAATTATCTCTGGGAGACTACTCCCTCGATCGCCATGGCGATCGCAAGGACGATTATTTGCCACCAGAAGAGGCAATTGAGTCCAATACCCGCATCGATGTGAAAGGTATTCGTGAAGCCATCGCCAGGGTGGAGGCGGAGGCCAGAGCCACCGTAGCCGCTGAGACCAGGCTGAAAGCAGAATCCCAAGCCAGGGCACTGGCAGAAACCAGGGCGCAGGCCGAGGCAGAAGCCGCCGAACTGGCCCAACGCAAACTGGCACTGGAACAAGAAGCTATCGCCGGCGCACAGGCAAAACTGATGGCAGAACGCCAGTCGCGCGCGGCCAGCGAAGCCAGGATCGCGGCCACCGCCGAAGAAACCAGGAATCTGCAAGAACGTACGCTGATAGAGTCACGGGCCCGTGAACAATCAGAACAACGCGCCAAACTCGAACAACAAGCCATAGAAAAAGCCGAGCACCAGTTCAAGGCCGAATCAGAACTAGCTTCCCAGGCCCATGCAGAAGCAGAAAAACTGGCAACGCAAACTGCCAATGCTCGCAACTGGGCTGCAGAACGCTTTGCCGCATCACAATCTGCACGCCAACAGGCAGAAGAACGCGCCCGCGCTGATGCCCGTATCACAGAACTGGCACGCGAACGTGAAAAACGCGACCGTGAAGCTCGTGAAACAGCAGAAATGCTGGCCAAAGTCCGCAGCGAATCTCTGCAAATCAGTAAAGAGCGTGACCAGGCAGAAGCCATGGCGCTGGAATATGCGATCAATCGCGCACCGGTAGAGTTGCGTGCCCGTGAAGATGCATTGGCTCGCGTTGCCTTGGAGCAAGGTCAAGAGGCAATCGCACAGGCCAGAATGGAGTCTGAAAGAAAGGCAGCAGAAGCGATACAGTTACGCATGCAGTCGGAAGAAGACTTGCGTATTGCTGCTAACAAGCGCGAACAGGCAGAGAAAATTGCCGCTGCGACTGCACAGGCCCGTCGTGAAGCAGAAGACAAAATCCGCATGGTGACTGAGTCACGCATACGCGCAGAGCGCGAATTGCAATCAACTGCCATGACGCGTATAGAAAACGAACAGCAAGCCGACCTGCAAGCCCGTGCAAGACAGAATGCAGAAGCAGTACTGGCAGAAGAAGCCCGTCAACGCCGCCTGGCTGAGCAGGAAGCTGCCGACAATGCCCGTCAACGTGTCGCCGAAGAGCACCGTGCCGCCAATCTGGCTAAAGAGCGCATGGAGATTGAAAAACAGGCTGTGCAAGATGCCCGTGAAAAAGCCGATTCTGAACAACAAGCTCTGAGTGCTACTGCATTCCAGGCTGAATTGCTGAAACGCGCCAACCTGGCAGCCGCAGATAAAGCCAAAAAAGCCCAGGAATTGATGATGGCTGAAAAAATGCGCGCTGAAGCAGAGCAAAAAGCCGCCGCCGCATTGCAAGAGAAATTGCTTGCTGAACGCAAAATGATAGAAGAAGCAGAAGCCTTGGCTGAAGCAGAACAATCACATGCAGAAATTTTGCGTATGCAAGAACAGGCAGAGCATGCCCGTCGTATAGCTCAGGAATCAGAATGTGTAGCAGAAAAACTGAGTCTGGAAAAAACCATGGAGCAGGTGGAATTGCAGCAAAAAATGGCCGCAGCCGCTGCCAGGAAAAATCAAGATGCCAGCGAACTTCTGCGCGTCCAACAGCAACGCACTAATGATGAGGTGAAAGCGATGGAACTTCAGGAAGAAAAACTACAGGCAGAGCGTCGCCGTGCCAACGCAGTGCAACAAGTGCTGAAGGCAACCCAGGAAAAACTGCAACTTGAACAGGCCGCCCAGCAAGAGGCTGAAGCCAGGCTGCGTGCAGAAGAAGAATCCAAGGCAATTGCCGCTGCCAGGGAGCAAGCCGAGCGCGAAGAAAGACTGGCGCTGGAAGCCACTCTTGATGCAGAAAAAAACACTCTGGAACAAACAGCGCTGCAAAAAGATGCCCAATGTAAGGCAGCCAAGGTCGCTTTGCTGATTAGCCATCAAGCCACAGAAATGGCGCGCGCAGAGCAAATGCATCTGGAAGCAGAAAAGCAGGCGGCAAGAGCAGCTCAGGAAAAACTGGAAGCTGAAAAAGCAGCAGCAGAGCAAGTCATCGCCCGTGCCCATGCTGATCGTGAGCATACCAGCGTATTGAATGCGCGCCAGCAACAAGAAGCAGAAGCTCGTGCAGCGCGTCAAGCCATGATCGCAGCAGAACAAGTACGCCTGCAAAAAATGCAGGAACATGCAGATCTGCAAAAACAATCTGCGGTCCTGGCACAAACCAAGGCTGTTGAAGCCGAAGAGCTGGGCAAGACTCTGCGCTTGCGTGCAGAGTCAGAGCAAAAAGCCCTGAACCTCGTTCAGCAAAAACTGGAAGCAGAAAAACGCCTGACAGCAGAATTGCAAGCCAAGGCAGCAGTAGAGCAGGAACAACGTGACCAGCATCTGGCCCGTCTGCAATCTGAACAAGCTTTGCGTGCTGCCATGGAAAGCAAAGTAGCAGAAGAGAAAAAACTGCTGGAACAAAACAATCAGCAAGCCAAAGCTGAACAACAAGCAGCCACTGCTGCAGCAGCACGGGTAAAAGCTGCAACCCAGTTGGCGCAGCTTGAGCAAGGAAAAGCAAAGTCTCAACAACAGGCTGCCCTGGCGCTGGAAGAGCAAGCCAGGCTGGAAAAACAAAAAGCTGAAGCAGCTGAACTGGAAGCAAAAGCAGCGGCAGAAAAACTGGCAGCAGAAAAAATTGCCACAGAAGCCGCCACTGCCAGAGCAAAAGCAGAGCAGCAACATGCACAGGCTGCAGCCGTTAGGGCCAGGGCAGAGCAAGAAGCCAATGAATTGACAGCGGCCAAATTGCAAGCTGAGCAGGCATTGCAAATCCAGGCGCAAGCCTATGCTGCCAGCCAGCATAAAGCCCACGAACTGGTCATTGAAAAGAATAAAAAAGTTGCTGAACTTGACGCTGTCTTGCAACAGCGTCTGGCAGATGATCAGGCTTTGGTAAATACCACAACGGCCAGATTGCAGGCAGAACAAGAAGCGCATGAAGACGTACAAAGCCGCTTGTCCAGTGAAACCGAAGCACAGCAATTTGCTGAAGCCCGAGCCCGTGCAGAAAAAATCATTCGTGCCGCAACTGAAGCAACCCTGGCATCAGAAAAAGCCCTGTTCCAGGAATTGGCTGCTCATGCTGACGCGCAAAGCCTGATGGCTGAACTGCTGGCACAACGCTTGCAACAAGAGCAGGAATTGTTGGCTGCACAACAGCAACGTATCGCTGCGGAGCAAGCCGTACTGGATAGCCTGACAGCCAAGCAACAGGCAGAGCTGGCAGCTACTGCAGAAGCAGAAGCGCGCCTGGTGGCAGAACAAGCGCAATACAAATTGATCACTGAGCGTCAGGCTGCTGAAGCACAGGCGCGCGAACTGGCAGAAAAATTCAATGAAACCGAAAAACAATGGCTGGCACAAGCGGCTCAGGAAGCACTGATCAAGCGTCAGGCAGCTGTCGCACTCGAAGAAAAAACCGCCTTGCTGCTGGAGTTGAGCCGTGCCAGTCAGGAAAAAATCGCTGTTGAACAGCAAATCAGCGCTGAACTGAAAACCAAGCTGGAACAGGAAGAATCAGCAGAAATCACACTGCAAGCCAAATTGGCAATAGAACGTGAATTTGCAGAAGCTGCAAGCGAACGTGCTTATAAAGAGCAAGAAGCTCTGGAAGCTACCTTGCGCCTGGCAAATGCTGAGCAGGCCTTGCTGGCACGTTCCGCTGAACATGCTGAAGCGCAGCGTCTGGCAGCAGAAGCGACAGAAACCAGATTGCGCGAAGCAGAGGCGCTGACCATGACTGAAAACCAGCGCGCTTCCAGTGAGCTTGAAGCATTGAGCCTGGTACAGCAAAAACTGGCTGCAGAACAAAAAGCAGCGCGAGAAGCAGAACAACGCAAACTGGCTGAGCAAGAATATCTGAGTCTGTGCGAAATTCGCGCCAATGCTGAGCAAGATGCCAATGTCGCCATTCAGGCCAGGTTGCAAAGCGAAAAAGAAGCAACTGAGTTGGCAAATGCACTGGCAATATCCGAGCAGCAAGCCACTGAAGCAGCACAGACTCGCGCGGAAGAATTATTCATCCTGCAACAAGCAGAGCAACAACGTGCAGAACTGGCACAGCGCGAAATCATCACCATCCAGCAGCAAAAACAGATGGAGATGGATAGCTTGCAAATGACACAGGATGCCTTGCGCCTCATTGAAGAAAAAATGGAAGCCGAGCGTCTGGTCATTAATGCGACAGAAGAACGCGTACGTTTGGAATCAGAGCTGGCAGAACAAAGTAAACAACGCGCGGAACAACTGCTGATCGCCAATGCGCTGGAACAGGAAAAGCTGGCGCTGGAACGTGAGATCGCAGAGGCCACAGCCCTGCAAATCGCTGCTGACGAACAAGCGTTGCCAGAATTGCGTGCCAAATTACTGGAAGAAAGCCAGCTTGAAACTCTGGAAGCCCAGAGACTGGAAAAAGAACAAGCCTTGGCCGCAGCTATCGCCGCACTTGTTGAAGAAGAAAACACACTGCTGGCCCACGCCGAGCAAGCCTTGGTAGCAGAGGCAGAATTGAAAGCTGAACTTGCTTCAAAACTGCAAGTCGCCGAAATGCAGCGACTGGAAAAAGAGCAAGCTTTGGCCGCAAGCTTCGCTGCACGTGCAGAGAAAGAGAATGACTTGCTCAAGCAAGCTGAGCAGGCCTTGGCAGTAGAAACAGTATTGCAGGCTGAACTGGCATCCAAACTGGAAGCGGCTGAAGCACAAAGGCTGGAGAAAGAACACGCGCTTAATACAGCTATCGCCAAACGTATGGAAGAGCAAAGTGCCTTGCAAGCCAAACTCGAAGAACAATTGTCATTGGAAGTAACATTGCAAGAAGAACTGCAACAGCAATTGATAGCGGTTGAATCACAAACCCAGCAAAAACAACAGGCACTGGCAGATGCTGCAGCAAAACGCATCGCAGACGAAAAAGCCTTGCAAGCGCATTTGGAAAAACAGGCAGCCGACGAAGCAGAACTGCAAGCCATGTTGCAACAACGTGCGGAGCAACAAGCTGCAGCCCAGGCTTTTATTGAGCAAGCGCTGGCATCGGCCAGAGAATGGCAAGAGCAAAACAGACTGCAAATACAGCAACAGCAAGAAGAATTGCAAGCTGAGGCAGAAATGGCAAAACAAACGCTGGAAGCTGAACATCAGGAAGCTGAACAACTGGCCCAGGCATTGATCAGCAAACTGCTGAGCAATAGACAAACATCGGAAGAATGGCGTCAACAGGTTGAGCAAATGCTGGCAGCAGCACCAATCGCCGTGGCTTATGATGCTACTGTTCAGCAAGGTGAAGTGCAAAAACGCTTCCGCCTGCGCCCATCGGTCATTGCTGGCTTGTTATTGTGTGCTGGTTTTGCAGGCTTTGCCGGTTTCAGTAATTTTGCTGTAAACGGTACGGCAGCTTCGCGTGCAGTCACTCAAAAAACTGCTACGCTAGAACAAGTGGCACCAGTGCAAAAAGTGGATACTGGCTTACACATGAGTTACGAGTTGGCTGTTCCTGCTGACACTACTCCAGCTCAGGCGGAAGAGGGTAGTAAAACTGCTGCTACACAACTGGCTTTGGCAGGTAATCGTTAAGCTTAAGCTGTTCTGAACCAGAATGCCGCGCAATTGCGCGGCATTTTTTATGGGTAAAAATTTTATGAAAAACGCTGGCAGCTAGCGTCAATCAGGCTCGAAAATTCTAGCCTTTGCATCCTTGGATGACACCATATTGAATGGCGATATGGATTCCTGGTACATTTCTGCCATCAGCGGTCTGCATGTTGACGTGCGGCTTTGCCACCTTATACGTGTGTTGGAATTTTTGACTAAGTGCGTCTACGTGTAAGGACTCAAGCTTCCTTTGATTCTTGCAGCGCGATCACAATCACGAAACCACCTTCAGCATGGTTGTAGATGCGCAATTTGCCGCCATGGCTTTTAATGATGCGATCGACGATTGCCAGACCAAGGCCGGAACCATTAGCCTGGCTGCGAGAGGCGTCGCCACGAGTAAATGGGCGTAATAGCCTGACCAGGTCTTGTTCTGGTACACCTAAACCGTGATCGCGAAAACTGATTTGTATTCCCAGTTTGCGGTCTTTGTTTTTGCGTGAGCATTGGACATCGAGAGTAATGACGGGGGAGCCAGAGGTTTTGCCATAGCGACAGGCATTCTCTACGATGTTATTGAACAAGCGCTTGAGTTCGGTGAGGTTACCGTTGACATGGATATCTGGCGTAATGGCAGTGCGCAGACGCAGATTTTGGAAGCGGAAAGCTTCATCAATCACTTGTTGCATGACTTCGCTGATGTTGATGCGTTCGAACTCTACCTTGTCCAGCGGTTTGGCATAGTCGAGGAACTGACTGATGATGTCATCCATTTGCTGAAGGTCAGATTGCATACCAGTTCTGGCGTCATCGCTCAAGTTTGCCATTTCCACTTCAAGCTGCATGCGCGCAAGCGGGGTGCGTAAGTCATGCGAGATACCTGCCAGAATGATGGAGCGGTCTGATTCTATCCTGACCAGATCTTCCATCATGCTGTTGAAACTCAAATTGGTTTCGCGAATTTCTTTAGGGCCTTTTTGCGGTAGCGGCGGTGGCTGCTTGCCTTTTGCAACCGCACGAGCTGCATTGCTCAAGCGGGATAAAGGATCATTAATCAATTTGGAGATAATTGCCGCGCCCAGTAAAGTTAAAAACAGGGTCAGTACAGCCCAGCTCAACAATTGCTGGCCTATGGGCGGATCGAGCCGGCTTTGTTCCAGCCTCAACCAATAATGATCATCTTCTATATCAAAACTGATCCAGAAGCCACTGATACCATTGATCTGGCTGGCGAAGCGAGTGTTGTTGCCCAGGCCCTTCTTCATCAAAGGGCTGGATTCCAGAAAAAACGGCGTGAGTTCAGGTTCTTCGACGCGGTCGCTGTCTTCCAGCAGGTAAATTTGCACGCCCTCTTTCGTCGCCAGGTCACGCAAGAGTTCCTGGCGTTTTTCCGGTGCTGAGTGGGCGAGGGCGGCGCGCGTAATGGTGACTATGGAGACTATCTGCGCTGCCAGTTGCTGTGCCCTGGGAGTGGTTTCCAGGGTGCGGAAATTCGACATCCAGGCAATCATACTGGCTGTTACCAGTGCAGCCAGCATGAAAAAAGTGCGCCAGAACAGTCCGCTTTTTAGCCATTCCAGACCGTTCAGATAGTCACGCATTCAAGATTGATCAGAAAAACAATAAATAAGAAGTAAACAAAAAATATTAATGCGACTGACCATCAGGGATGAACACATAGCCCAGTCCCCATACTGTTTGTATGTAAAGTGGATTGCTTGGATCAGGCTCTATCAGTTTGCGCAGGCGTGAAATTTGTACGTCCAGGCTGCGGTCAAATACTTCATATTCACGGCCGCGTGCCAGTTCCATGAGTTTTTCTCTGGACAATGGCTGACGGGCATGGCGGGCAAAAACTTTCAAGACAGAAAATTCACCTGTCGTCAGTGAGATGTTTTCATTGTGTTTTTTTAGCGTGCGTGTACCAAGATCGAGCACAAAGTCACCGAAGGCAAAGGTCTGTGGGCCATCAGAAGGTGCCCCTGGCAATTCATCCGGAGCTTTACGACGGAGTACCGCATTGATGCGGGCTACCAGCTCACGAGGACTAAAAGGTTTAGGCAAGTAATCGTCGGCACCCATTTCCAAACCGATAATACGGTCAACTTCCTCACCTTTGGCCGTCAGCATGATGATGGGCGTTTTATCGCCAGCTCCACGCAGGCGGCGGCATATTGCGAGGCCATCTTCACCAGGAAGCATGAGGTCAAGCACAAGCATATCGTAGCGTTCGCGTATCCAGAGTTTATTCATGGCCTGAGCGTTTTCGGCGCTGACGACCTGAAATCCCTGCTCGGTCAGATAGCGGCGCAGTAAATCGCGCAAGCGAAGGTCGTCATCGACAACCAGGATTTTAGCCTTTGGGCTGCTGGAGCTGGTGTTTGTGGAGTCTGTTGTAGGGGGTGTAGTGTTCATGGGCTTAATATTACTGGCATCGACAGGGCTTGCAAACAAATTTAATAATCTTGATTACAAACTGTTACATACTTTACTGAAAGGGTCTTCGTATTTAATGCCGCTATCGTAAACTAAATTCAATGCAGATGAGGCTAGCAAGGCAATAGCTTTGCGCATAGAATTGCAGTCCGCCTTAGTGCGTTTGTATCCTTAGCTTGCATCATCTGCTTTTTCTGCTGCAAGAGCATTCTTTTTCAAGTCGATGAATATACCGTACAAAAAAATTTCTGTCCTGATGTTGTCGCTGGTGATGGCTGGTAGCGCAATGGCAGACGGTAATCGCAGTAACGGAGGTACAAGTCTCTGGGGGCGTTTCAACGGTGCTAACGTACAGCATAAAGATGAGAATGCTCGCAAGGTCGACAAGACGCGTGAGAGGCAGCTCAGTAAGCGGGGCGAAAAAAACAGTTTACTTGAACGCTGTAGTGATCTGCGTCACGCAGGTGAACGTGCTTGTGGCGCAGCGGATGAAACCCAGAAATCCAATCGCCTGACTCCAGAAGAGCGACGCGCCTTGCGTCGCCAGATCCAGGATGTTGGCCATGAGTTATATAAGCCTGCTCGTTAACCCCTTCTTTTTCCTCTGCAAAATCAACGTCGGTTCTGCTTCATAATTTTTTGTTGCTCACGTTGCCAGTCTTTTTCTTTCTCTGTATCACGCTTGTCATGTTGCTTTTTACCTTTGGCAAGACCTATCTGGCATTTAATACGCCCCTTGGTAAAGTGCAAATTCAGTGGCACCATGGTGTAGCCTGATCGCTCGACTTTGCCTATCAGTTTGCTGATTTCTGCTGCATTTAACAATAATTTACGTGTGCGTACAGAGTCGGGGTGAATGTGAGTGGAGGCAGTCGGCAGGGCGCCAATATGGGCTCCGAACAAGAAGATTTCGCCATTCTTGACAATGACATAGGCCTCTTTCAACTGCGCACGACCAGCGCGTATGGCTTTGACTTCCCAGCCTTGCAGGACGATGCCAGCTTCGTATTGTTCCTCGATAAAGTAATCGTGGAATGCTTTTTTATTATCAGCGATGCTCATGTAGGATGAAAATTGATCAATTTAGAGTGTGGAAATGCATGAATGCATTTTGGTACTGACTGCGACTCGGTTAAAATGCGAACCTGTGATTCTACCAAATGGTTCTTCTTGATGGCAGTTGTACATAAAACAGTTTTCGTAGCTTACAGCACAGAGCAAATGTTTGCTTTGGTTGATCAAGTTGAAAATTACCCTCAGTTTCTACCGTGGTGTGGTGGAGTAAAAGTGGCCGAGCGCATTGATGACGAATTGGTTGCTACTATTTCTATTAATTATCATGGTTTAAAACAGCATTTTACAACTCGCAATAAAAATCAACGGCCTCATTCAATAGCGATGAATCTGGTTGACGGGCCTTTCAAACAATTGTCCGGCGGCTGGAAATTCACCGAGTTAAGAGCTGATGCCTGTAAGATTGAATTTGAGCTGAATTATGAATTTTCCAGTAAACTGCTTGAGCACTTGATCGGTCCGGTTTTTTCCAAGATCGCCAATAGCTTTGTTGATTCATTCTGCGCTCGTGCCGAGGCTTTATATGGCTGAGCATGCCAGAATACAGGTTCAAGTCTGTTATGCCGGACTTCATAAAACCAGTCTGCTGGATCTGCAAGTTGCCGCTGATGCAAGCATACTACAAGTAATACAGCAAAGCGGCATCGTACAGATGCATCCAGAAATTGATGTCTCCATCCTTAAGGTGGGCATTTTCGGCAAACTCAAGGCTCTGGATACAACTATACACGCAGCGGATAGAGTGGAAATCTATCGCCCCCTGATCGCTGATCCGATGGAGGCGCGCAGGCGCAGAGCTAAAAAGCAGGCTCAGAACTAATAACGCTTACTCTGAGCATGTTTTATTAGCAGCCGGCCAAGGCTTTTTTCACATCAGCGGCTTCTTGTTCGCGCTGGGCATCTGTCAAATAACTTTTTTCACCGTTTTTGTCAGTGCGACTGATGCGCGCCCCGGAATTCAGAGTTTGTTGGTAGCCGCGCGCTCTTTCGCAATTTTTTGCCTTGTCTGCGGCGGCTGTCTTTTCCTCTTCCGCTTTTTTATCTTTTTCTGCCTGTTCAGCTTTGCGCTTGTTGAAATCTTCGTTTTTGCTTGCTGTAGTTACTGGTTTCTCAAGTTTGGCAGATGCTTCACTGGCAGAGGATGCAGGTTTTTCTTCTGAGGCAGTTGCCACTGGTTTTGGTACTCCACCAGGTGCTTTCAGTATCTTGTTCTTCGGGACAGATTTCGGTGGCGGCATATCCGAATACTGCTTACTACCTTTTTCATCGAGCCAGACATATTGCGCCTGAGCGCTGGCGCAGAACATAGTCGTCAACAAAATGGAGCAGGCAAGGCGTGAAATAGACATAATGTGCTTTCAAGAAACATGTAATTATTTGAGAGTTTTACACGGAGCAAGACGACTTCGCAAGTTTTCTGTATAATTCGGTTTTGCGCCTATAGGAAATACTATGCGTTTACTCCAAAAAGCACTCACGTTCGATGACGTGCTACTCGTCCCTGCATACTCGAACATACTCCCTAAAGATACCTCACTTGCGACTAAATTGACTCGCAACATCAATCTGAATATACCTCTGGTATCAGCTGCGATGGATACAGTCACCGAAGCGCGCCTGGCAATTGCCATGGCTCAAGAAGGTGGTATCGGTATTATTCACAAAAACTTGACGGCAAAAGAGCAAGCCCGCGAAGTTGCCAAGGTCAAGCGCTTTGAATCCGGCGTATTGCGTGATCCTATCACCATCCCGCCTGGCATGAAAATCCGCGAAGTCATTGCCCTGTCACAGCAACACGGCATCAGCGGCTTCCCTGTCGTGGAAGGCAAGACTGTCGTTGGTATTATTACCAACCGCGACTTGCGTTTCGAGGAAGAACTTGACGCAGAAGCGCGCGCCAAGATGACGCCACGTGAAAAACTCGTCTACGTCAATGAAACAGCAGATCTGGCAGAGGCCAAGCGCCTGATGAACAAGCACCGTCTCGAGCGCGTGCTGGTAGTCAACGAGGCATTTGAGTTGCGCGGCCTGATTACTGTTAAAGATATCCAAAAATCAACAGAGCATCCTTTTGCATCCAAAGATGAACAAGGAAAACTGCGCGTAGGTGCAGCTGTTGGTGTCGGCCCTGATAATGAAGAACGTATCGACCTGCTGGCAAAAGCCGGTGTTGACGTCATTGTTGTAGATACTGCACATGGCCATTCTAAAGGTGTGCTGGATCGTGTACGTTGGGTTAAAACCAATTACCCCCATATTGAAGTCATCGGTGGCAATATTGCTACTGCAGCAGCAGCCCTGGCGCTGGTTGAGCATGGCGCAGATGCTGTCAAGGTTGGTATCGGCCCTGGTTCTATCTGTACTACCCGTATCGTCGCTGGTGTTGGTGTGCCGCAAATTACGGCAATTGCCAATGTGGCCAATGCGCTCAAAGGCACTGGCGTTCCTTGTATCGCAGACGGTGGCGTACGTTTTTCCGGTGACGTCTCCAAAGCTTTGGCTGCCGGTGCATCTACAGTCATGATGGGCAGTATGTTTGCCGGCACTGAAGAGGCTCCAGGCGAAGTGATCCTGTTCCAGGGACGCAGCTATAAGTCTTATCGCGGCATGGGTAGCCTGGGTGCGATGGCCGATGGTTCAGCTGACCGTTACTTCCAGGATGCTGCCAACAATGCAGACAAACTGGTGCCAGAGGGTATTGAAGGCCGTGTGCCTTACAAAGGCAGTGTGTTGGCCATCCTGTATCAACTGGTCGGTGGTGTACGTTCGTCTATGGGTTACTGTGGTTGTGCGACTATCGATGATTTGCATACCAAGTCTGAATTTGTCGAAATTACTTCTGCAGGTATGCGTGAGTCACATGTCCATGACGTGCAAATTACCAAAGAAGCGCCAAATTACCGCGCTGACTAAGAGGGATGCATGACCCGAATTGAGGATGCCCGGAGATTGGTATGTCAACGAACCTAGATCGTTCCAGTCCAACTACGACGACCCCGGTCAGTTCGGGTTTTGAACGCATGGTTTCAGAGCGGATGGAATTGCGCCTGGGCCGCTTTGAGCGACTTGGTATCAAGTTGTTCAATGTGGCCAACTGTTTCATCAGTCTTGGGCAGCTTGTCCCGCGATTTGAGCATCTGGTACATTCCATCACCAATATGGAGGCCGCATTTAGTGACTCCATACCACCTGCAGACGAAATTCTGGTCATACCTGATTTGCGTTTGCATGAGCATCTGGGCAAGCACCCGCTGGTAGCGGGTGAGCCTCAAATACGTTTTTTTGCATCTAATCCCATTTTCGATCACACCAATCAGCTCATAGGTAGCGTTATCCTGATTGATTACCAACCTCGTGATCTGGGTGATGAAGAGCGGCAATCGCTGTCTGATCTAGCTTCCATGGCTGAGCGTGAGATGGCTTTTGGTGCCTTGTATCAAAGCCAGCTCGAAGTCATTAAACAAAACCGCAATCTGAAGCGCGATTCACTGATAGACCCGTTGTTAGGGACATGGAATAAATCCGCCATCGTACGCTCCCTTAAGCTGGAGATGGAGCGCTGCGCCAAAGCCATGAAGCCACTGGCATTGCTGATTGCCAGTGTTGATCAGATGGAGCATTTGCGTGAGGTGCACGGGGTTGCCGCGACTGACATGATTTTGGTAAAAACCGTCAGTCGCATCCGCTCTTGCGTACGTCCATTCGATGCGCTGGGGCGCTTTGGCACTGATCTGTTGCTGGTGGTTTTGCCGGGTGCTTCACATCTGGTGGCCACTGCAGTGGGTGAGCGTATTCGTGCTTCAGTCCTCATGCACCCGGAAAGTATCGATTCCGTGGATACAGCCTTAACCATCAGTGCCGGTACTGCATCGACAGATATTTTTCCGGATGTAGAGCCGGAAGCCTTAGTTAGCCTTGCAGAAAAAGCCCTGCTTTCCGCCAGAAATGCAGGAAACAATTGTGTTGTCCAGGCCACGCCTGCGCAACCTGACATGATAATTTGATTTATGCACTCAAAAATTCTTATCCTTGATTTTGGTTCCCAAGTCACGCAGTTGATCGCTCGCCGCGTGCGTGATGCAGGTGTTTTTTCTGAAGTTCATCCTTATGATGTCAGCGATGAATTCATCAAAAATTACGGCGCAGCTGGCATTATTTTGTCGGGTGGCCCAAGCAGTGTGACAGAAGGCGACACGCCTCGCGCACCTATGGCTGTGTATGAAGCAGGCGTACCTGTGCTGGGTATTTGCTACGGCATGCAAACCATGGCCGAACAACTCGGTGGCAAGGTTGAAAATGGCTTGGTACGTGAATTTGGTTATGCCGAAGTACGCGCCCGCGGCCATACAGCCTTGTTCAAAGAGATCAATGACTTTGTTACCTCTGAAGGTCACGGCATGCTCAAGGTGTGGATGAGCCATGGCGACAAGGTCAATGAAATGCCACCAGGTTTTAAACTGATGGCTTCCACAGATAATTGCCCGATCGCCGCCATGGCAGATGAAGAGCGTCGTTTTTACGCCGTGCAATTCCATCCAGAAGTCACACATACACTGCAGGGTGAAGCAATCCTCAGTCGATTCGTGCATGAAATCTGCGGTTGTCAATCTGACTGGAACATGCCTGACTACATCTCGGAAGCAGTTGCTTCCATCCGTGCCCAGGTTGGTGATGATGAAGTTATCCTCGGCTTGTCTGGAGGTGTTGACAGCAGCGTTGCTGCAGCTCTCATACATCGCGCCATCGGCGACAAGCTGACTTGCGTATTTGTAGACCATGGTTTACTGCGTCTTGATGAAGGCAAGATGGTCATGGAAATGTTCGCCAACAACCTGGGTGTTAAAGTCATCCATGTTGATGCAACTGCACAGTTCATGGGGCACCTTGCCGGTGTTTCTGATCCGGAAGCCAAGCGCAAGATCATAGGCCGCGAATTTGTTGAAGTCTTCCAGGTTGAATCCGGCAAGTTGAGTAATGCCAAATGGCTGGCGCAGGGCACCATCTATCCTGACGTCATTGAAAGCGCTGGCAAAGGCAAAAAAGGCTCGCACACCATCAAGAGTCACCACAATGTCGGCGGCTTGCCAGACACCTTGAACCTGAAGTTGCTCGAACCATTGCGCGAATTGTTCAAGGATGAAGTGCGCAAGCTGGGCGTTGCACTCGGCCTGCCGCATAGCATGATTTATCGTCATCCTTTCCCAGGTCCTGGCCTGGGTGTGCGTATCCTTGGCGAAGTGAAAAAAGAATTTGCCGACCTGCTGCGCCGCGCTGATGCAATCTTCATCGAAGAGCTGCGTAATACAATGGTTGACCCGAATGCAGAAAAACTGCAAAGCTGGTATGACGCTACCAGCCAGGCATTTGCTGTATTCTTGCCAGTCAAATCCGTCGGCGTCATGGGTGATGGCCGCACTTACGAATACGTGGTTGCTTTACGCGCCGTACAAACCCAGGACTTCATGACAGCACATTGGGCACATTTGCCGCATGAGCTGCTGGGTAAAGTGTCAAACCGCATCATCAATGAGGTGCGTGGTATCAATCGCGTAGTCTATGACATCTCAGGCAAGCCGCCTGCGACGATAGAGTGGGAATGATCTTAGGTCTGGCAACGTCAGGCAACTGAAAGCACGAAACACCCCGGAAGCCCGCGTCATGCGGGCTTTTGCCATTTTGGTCTGGCAATATCCAGTATCAAAAAAGTGGTCAATCTATCTATATGTGATAGTATTTTGATATAATTTATACTATTCGAAATTGCGCGTAAAAGCTGTATTCGAGCGCATTACTGCAGGCAGCACATATCTGCGACTAGGTGGCGCAACAATGTTAGAGCAGTTTTGTGCAGATCTGGCCGGGCCTTAAATTCATACGTTTTTGATCACTACACTAATTCTATGGCCATACTCCACAAATTCAGTCTGTCAGCTCTCATCTGCTGCGCGCTTGCTTCTTGCGGCGGTGGTAGCCAAGGTAATGCGCCCGTTGAGCCGGTGATCGTGAAGGAGCTAAATGTCAGTAATATTGATCGGGTGTTTGCAACTTATTTGCTGGAGCAGTACCGCACTGTGAAGGAAATGCAGCTACTTCTTGATTTTCGCTCACTTGCAGACTGGTCAGCGTCGGCGACTATCGCTTGCCCTAACGGCGGCACAATCAAGAATTTTGGTTCTATCCGTTTTGAGTTTGATCAATGTGCGACTCCGAAGGGGGTTATTTTTTCTGGCATACTCGACAGTAACATTATTGGGATTTTCTTCCAGCAGAGTTTAACTTTTCAAAAACTGAAATACCGCATGGCTGATGATACTCAGGATCAGGAATTAAATGGCGGCTACCTCAGTGGATATCGTAATCCAAATACTTTTTCATATTCCTATTTAGTAAATGGGGTAGCAAATACCTATTCTCGCGGTTCAGCTCAATCTCCAGACCCTGTCAAAATCGTTACCACTGAATTTAATCTTGAATTAACTGATGTCGATCGGCAAGGCCTTGATGTGCCTCACGTAGTAACTGCAAAGGATGGTTCAAACATTACGATTTCCCGCTCTGGAGACGGAGGTGCGCGGCTCGATTTGCGAAATAATGCTGGAGCAGCAATTGTCAGTACAAAGCAATACACTGCAAATGAGCTTGCAAGCATTTTAGTTTCAGAGCGTAAGTCCAGGTAAGTCGACTTCGCGTTTTCTCATGGGTTTTTGGGCAAATCGTGGGTCATTTAGTAAAAATTATATTTTTTTGATAATTTTTTAAGAAGACTGGCTGGATTACATCTGAGTTTCACTGAAGTAAGAAGGCCAATATGCCACTCCGTGGTATCATGTTTCCCTTTTGCGTTCCAAAAACGCACTAAATTTCATATACTGCATTTTTCATGCAGTGTAAAAGAGAGCGGCTTTGTCAAAAGCCTTGCCTGTGCAGCCTTCAAAGTCGCTGCTGACAATCATGCGGGAATAAGACGTGACTTATAGCGTCAAAGAAATTTTTTATACTCTACAGGGCGAGGGCAATCATGCCGGGCGCCCGGCGGTGTTTTGTCGTTTTTCTGGCTGCAATTTGTGGTCAGGGCGCGAAGAGGACAGGGCAACTGCGGTTTGCCAGTTTTGTGATACCGATTTCGTTGGTACCAATGGCGAGGGTGGTGGCAAGTTCAAGCAGGCCGAAGCCCTGGCTGCGACTATCAACGCTTTGTGGCCAGTATCCTATACTGCCAGTAAGTACGTGGTATTTACCGGCGGTGAGCCTTTGTTGCAACTTGATGCTGCGCTGATTGAAGCCATGCATGCAGTGGGCTTTGAAATTGCCATAGAAACCAATGGCACATTGCCTGTGCCTGAAGGTGTGGACTGGATTTGCGTCAGCCCTAAAATGGGTTCCGAGCTGGTCGTGCGCAAGGGTAGTGAGCTCAAAGTGGTGATTCCGCAATTTGGTCAGGATATGGCGGCATATGCAAATCTTGATTTTGAACATTACTTTGTACAAGCCATGGATGGCCCTTTAAGAGACGATAATTTGCGTCTCGCAATTGAATTCTGCAAGCAGCATCCACAATGGAAGCTGAGTTTGCAAACCCATAAACTATTACAGATTCCTTGAGTTTTCATGTTAACGATTACCAGAAAGTTGGAATTCGATGCAGGCCATCGTATTCCCGATCACGGCAGCCAGTGTCGCAATTTGCACGGTCACCGCTATACCCTGCAAATTACCCTGACAGGCGAGGTTGTCCAGAAGGATGGCGAGTCGGATAACGGCATGATCATGGATTTTGGTGATATCAAGGCGCTGGCCAATGAGCATCTGGTCAATCTCTGGGACCATTCCTTTATCGTCTATGAGAAGGATTACATCATCAAGAATTTCCTGGAGAAGCTGCCAGGACACAAGACTGTGGTGATAGATCGCGTACCGACGGTAGAAAATCTCGCCAAGATCGCCTTTGATATTTTGAAGGTGGTCTATCACGGCAGATTTGGCCGCACCCTGGAACTGACCAAGGTCACTCTCTATGAAACTCCAAATTGCTGGGCAGAGATAGACGGATAATGGCTGACGAGCAAAATCTGCCGCCGCAAGGTGAGCAGAACCAGCAGAGCCTGCGTGATGTCCAGTTCATGCAGGCAGCCTACCAGCAAGCGCGGCTGGCCTGGAATGAAGGTGAAGTGCCGGTTGGTGCTGTAGTCGTCAAAGATGGCGTGATCATCGCCAGCGGCTATAACCGCCCCATAGGCAAACACGATCCCACCGCCCACGCCGAAATCATGGCCCTGCGCGCAGCGGCTGAGCTAATAGGTAATTACCGCCTGCCAGGATGTGAACTCTACGTTACCCTTGAGCCTTGCATGATGTGTGCAGGAGCAATGATGCACGCCCGCCTGGCGCGTGTCATCTATGCAGCTAGTGACCCCAAGACGGGTGTTGCCGGCTCTTTACTGAACGTGTTCGAACATGGGCAATTGAATCATCACACCCAGGTAAGCAGCGGTGTCCTGGCAGACGAATGCAGTAGCCTGCTGAAGGATTTTTTTGCTCACAGGCGTGCTGCTGCGTTACAAAAAAAGCTATCAGCTACTGAAAGCTCATCCCCTACATAAGACTGAAGCACAATATGTCAGAACAAAACACGCAAACCGGAGTCGCCATTATTGCCCCCAGCGGAGCACCTCTGGACGACAGTTTGATTGAACGTGGTTTACAGCGTCTGGCCGGGCAAGGTTTTAAGGTGCATAGTTATTATCAGCCTGATGCCAGGTTCCAGCGCTTTGGTGCGAGCGATGTGGAGCGCGTCAGGCAAATTCATGAAGCAGCGCAGAATCCGGACGTGCAGATAGTCATGGCACTGCGTGGCAGCTATGGCATGTCAAGACTGATGCCGCTTATCGACTTTGATTTGCTGGCAAATAGTGGCAAATGCTTCGTAGGCTATAGTGATTTCACTCTGGTACACCTGGCAATGCTGGCGCGTGGCCGCATCAGTATCGCTGGCCCCATGCTATGTGACGATTACATACGTGAGCAACCGGTTGAATATACGCTGCAACAATTCAAGACTTGCGTCAGCAACACCACGCATTTTGTTGAATTTGAAACTGATGCGACTCAAGACTTACATGTGCAGGGTAAATTATGGGGCGGCAATCTTGCCATGCTGACGCATGCAGTCGGCACACCATATTGGACAGAAGTTGAAGATGGCATATTGTTCCTGGAAGACATAGGCGAGCACCCATACCGTATAGAACGTATGCTGCTGCAGCTGCATTTTGCTGGTGTGTTGAACAAGCAAAAAGCCATCATACTCGGCAATTTTTCTGCCTACAAACTGGCCGTGCATGACAATGGCTATGACTTCGATGCCATGCTCACCTATATCCGCAGCCTGATTGATGTGCCAGTAATTACTGGTCTGCCATTCGGTCATGTCTCAACCCGCGCCAGCCTGGTAGTGGGTAGTGATGCACAATTGAAAGTGGCGGCGGGGCAGGCTGGTTTGACTATGCATTATTCTTTGTAAACTTTGTAAATCACCATACTGAAAAAGCCCGCCCGTCATTTTGACGGGCGGGCTTTTGTGCTTCTTACTTATACGTACTAATCGTGATTACTATCAGTCAGCCGCATAGATATCATTGTCCTTGGTTTCTTTGATGAACAAGAGACCAATAACAAACGTTGCCAGTGCGATGATGATTGGATACCACAAGCCGTAGTAAATATCACCCTTGAAGGCGACCAGGGCAAATGCCGTGGTAGGCAGCAAGCCACCGAACCAGCCGTTACCGATATGGTAAGGCAGGGACATGGAGGTGTAGCGTATACGGGTTGGGAACATTTCTACCAGCATGGCAGCGATAGGACCGTAGACCATGGTCACATACAGAACCAGGATAATCAGCAAAACCAGAACCATAGGCTTGTTGATTTGAGCAGGGTCAGCCTTGGCAGGGTAGCCAGCAGCTTTGATTGCTTCAGCCAGGTCTTTGGAGAAAGCCTTGTCTTTTGCAGTTGCTTCGTCTTTTGGCAAACCTTTGGCGTTGTAAGAGGCGATGACTTTGTCACCAACTTTAACAGAGGCGATTGTGCCTGCGGCAGCAATTTCATTAGAGTAGTTGACTGAAGCTGCAGCCAGTTTAGCCTTGACGATATCGCATGAAGAGGTGAATTTCTTCGTACCTGTAGGGTTGAACTGGAACTGGCAATCGTCTGGGTCTGCAGTTACCACGACAGGTGCATTTTTCAATGCAGTTTCCAGTGCAGGGTTGGCATAGTGTGTCAGTGCACTGAAGATAGGGAAGTAGGTCAGTGCTGCAATTAAGCAGCCAGCCAAAATAATAGGTTTGCGACCAATTTTGTCAGACAATGCGCCAAACACGATAAAGAATGGTGTACCAATCACCAGGGATGCTGCGATCAGCACGTTGGCAGTCGGGCCGTCTACTTTCAGCGTTTGCTGCAGGAAGAACAGAGCATAGAATTGACCCGTGTACCAGACCACGGCCTGGCCAGCTGTCAAACCCAGTAAGGCAAGGATAACAATCTTCAGGTTTTTCCATTGACCAAATGATTCAGTCAAAGGCGCTTTGGAAGTTTTGCCTTCGGCTTTCATTTTCGCAAAGGCTGGAGATTCATTCATGGACAGACGTATCCATACAGAAATAGCCAGCAGGAAAACAGAAACCAGGAAAGGGATGCGCCAGCCCCAGCTGGCAAATTCGTCCTCACCAATTGCCATGCGTGTGCCAAGAATCACCATCAGTGACAGGAACAGGCCCAAAGTGGCAGTGGTTTGTATCCATGCAGTAAAAGCACCGCGCTTGCCATGTGGGGCGTGTTCGGCCACGTAGGTCGCTGCACCACCATATTCACCACCCAGTGCCAAGCCTTGCAAAATGCGCAAAGTGATCAGGATGATCGGTGCCGCGATACCGATAGTTGCATAATTAGGTAGCAGGCCCACGCAGAAGGTAGATGCACCCATGATCAGGATGGTGACCAGGAATGTGTACTTGCGACCTATCATGTCACCAAGGCGACCGAAAACCAGTGCGCCGAAGGGACGTACGATAAAGCCTGCTGCAAACGCCAGCAATGCAAAAATGAAGGCGGTATTAGGGTCTGTGCCAGCGAAGAACTGTTTGGCGATAATGGATGCGAGTGAGCCGTATAGATAAAAGTCGTACCATTCAAAGACGGTTCCCAGCGAAGAAGCAAAAATAACCTTGCGTTCTTCTGCCGTCATGCCGCCTGACGTTGCGATAGGTGCTGTCGCCATGCTTGTCTCCTGTTTTTAAGTATATTTTAAGTGTGCTAAAAAAATGGTCAAAAAATGCACAATCACATTTCCGACATAATTTTTATTGCAAGCAAAGTGTGCAAGCCGAAACTTACGGCTTGCTTGCTCGAAACTTACAGAAACTTACAAAAGAGCTATCTTGAATATGTAAAGAAGCGCAATATCCAAGACTGGAATCAGATGAAATAAATTTACGAACGGTCGTACTAAAATGTGATATTCTAGTTTTTGAGCTTGATCTATATGCTTTTAATTCAGGCAATTCGGTTCAGGCAAGACAGGGCTATGGAAGTTTGTTCCTGCATGTTGATTTGCAAAGAGCAAATTACTACTTATGATGGTATCAGCAGTCCCAGCCTGTACACATACTTATATTAATCAGGAGATCTACATGTCTGACGCAGTTATCGTATCTACCGCCCGCACTGGCCTTGCAAAATCCTGGAAAGGTGCTTTCAATATGACGCATGGTGCCACGATGGGTGGCCATGTATTGAATGCAGCCATTACCCGTGCAAAGATTGAAGCGGGCGAGGTGGAAGATGTCATCATGGGGTGTGCCACACCAGAAGGTGCAACTGGCAGCAATATCGCCCGTCAGATCGCTTTGCGTGCAGGTTGCCCGGTAACTACTGCTGGCATGACGGTTAATCGTTTTTGCTCCTCTGGCTTGCAGACTATCGCCCTGGCAGCACAAAGAATTATTGCTGGTGAAGGTGATGTCTATGCGGCAGGCGGTGTCGAGTCTATTTCGTGCGTACAAAACGAAGCCAATAGCCACATGATCGTTGAAACCTGGTTGAAGCAACATAAGCCGGAAGTTTACTGGCCTATGCTGCAAACAGCAGAAACCGTCGCCAAGCGCTATGGCATTCCGCGTGAACGTCAGGATGAATACGGTGTACAAAGCCAGTTGCGTGCTGCCGCTGCCCAGGCTGCGGGTTTGTTTGATGCCGAAATCGTGCCGATGACGACGGTCATGGGCGTCGCTGACAAAGCAACTGGCATGCTGATTACCAAAGAAGTCACCATTTCTGCAGATGAAGGCATACGTGCAGATACCACGCTCGAAGGCGTTTCCAAAATCCGTACCGCAGTACCGGGTGGTGTGATTACTGCTGGTAACGCCAGCCAGTTCTCTGACGGTGCCTCCGTTGCCATTTTGATGAACAGCAAACTGGCTGAGGCAAAGGGCTTGCAACCATTGGGTATTTTCCGTGGTTTTGCAATTGCAGGATGCGAGCCAGATGAAATGGGTATAGGCCCGGTTTTTGCCATTCCAAAATTGTTGAAAAAAGCTGGCCTCAAAGTTGAGGATATCGGTTTATGGGAATTGAACGAAGCGTTTGCCGTGCAAGTCTTGTATTGCGCAGATAAACTCGGCATCCCTATGGATAGATTAAACGTCAATGGTGGTGCGATTGCCGTGGGCCATCCTTATGGCGTATCAGGTGCACGCCTGACAGGCCATGCACTGATCGAAGGCAAGCGCCGTGGTGCTAAATATGTTGTGGTCACCATGTGTATTGGTGGTGGCCAGGGCGCTGCAGGCTTGTTTGAAGTAGTTTAAGCTGGATGCATGTAGGGTGCTCATACTGCATGCTGTTTCCATGCGGTATGAGCAAAATGGGTGTTTCATCTTTTTTATCCTGATAAAGCCATGCAATCTAAAATTCTTTCCCGCCGTGATCTCGAATTCATGCTGTATGAATGGCTGAACGTAGAATCACTGAATCAAAGGCCACGTTTTGTCGACCATAGTCGCGAAACTTTCAATGCCGCCCTTGATACCTGCGAACAGATAGCGACAGACCTGTTCGCTACCCATAATAAAAAAAATGACCAGCAGGAGCCGCACTTCGATGGTGAAGAAGTGCACATGATTCCTGAAGTGAAGACAGCCCTGAAAGCATTTTGCGAAGCTGGCCTGATGGCTGCAGGGCAAGACTTTGATGTCGGTGGCATGCAATTGCCCTGCGTCGTTGAGAAAGCCGGTTTTGCCTACTTCAAAGGGGCGAATGTAGGGACTGCGTCTTATCCCTTCCTGACCATAGGCAATGCCAATACTTTGCTCAAATGCGGCACACCTGAGCAGATAGAAACCTTCGTCAAACCCATGCTGGAAGGCCGTTTCTTTGGCACCATGTGTTTGTCTGAGCCTCAGGCTGGTTCCAGCCTGTCTGATATTGTTACCAGGGCAGAGCCGCAGGAAGATGGCACTTACCGGCTGACCGGTAACAAGATGTGGATATCCGCTGGCGAACATGAGCTGGCCGAGAATATCGTGCACCTGGTATTGGCCAAAGTGCCGGATGCAAATGGCAAGCTGATACCTGGTGTCAAAGGCATTTCACTTTTCATCGTACCCAAAAAACTGGTGAACGAAGATGGCAGCCTGGGGGAGCGCAATGACGTAGTGCTGGCTGGCCTGAATCACAAAATGGGTTATCGCGGCACCACCAATTGCCTGCTGAATTTTGGCGAAGGTAAATTCAAACCCCAGGGCAAGGCTGGTGCGATAGGCTATCTCGTGGGCACTTTGCATCGCGGCATGGCAAACATGTTCCACATGATGAACGAGGCGCGCATAGGAGTAGGCTTGGGAGCAGTCATGCTGGGTTATACTGGTTATCTGCACTCGCTGGATTATGCCCGTAACCGCCCACAGGGACGTGCGCCCTTGAACAAAGACCCGGCGGCACCGCAAGTGCCCATCATTGAGCATACCGATGTCAAGCGCATGTTGCTGGCACAAAAAGCCTATGTTGAAGGTGGCCTGGCATTGAATTTGTTTTGCGCCCGCCTGGTTGATGAAGAGCGTACTGCGCCATCACCAGAAGCGCGTACACATGCTGCTCAGATGCTGGAGATACTGACACCCATCGCCAAATCCTGGCCTTCGCAATGGTGTCTGGAAGCGAATAACCTGGCGATACAGGTACATGGTGGCTATGGCTATACTCGGGAATACAATGTAGAACAGTTTTACCGCGACAATCGTCTCAA
Source organism: Undibacterium pigrum (assembly GCF_003201815.1). Taxonomy (GTDB): domain Bacteria; phylum Pseudomonadota; class Gammaproteobacteria; order Burkholderiales; family Burkholderiaceae_D; genus Undibacterium; species Undibacterium pigrum. The sequence goes on along the minus strand of NZ_QJKB01000001.1, from coordinate 956,654 downwards.
CCCCATTCATGAAGGTACGCACGGCATACAGGGGCTGGATCTGCTGGGCCGCAAGGTCGTCATGCAAGAAGGTGCTGCACTGGAAGCCTTGGGTGAAATCATGCACAAAACCCTGGCGAGAGCTGCTGCACATCCTGAATTGCTGGCCTATACCAAATCTCTGGCACGTGTTCTGCAAAGACTGGCCAGCGTAACCCAGCAATTGCATGGGGTGGGTGATACCAACAAAACCCTGGCAAATGCCTCAACCTATCTTGAAGTATTTGGTCATGCCGTGGTTGCCTGGATGTGGCTGGAACAGGCTACCTTATGCCTGAATAAAGAAAATCACCACGATGCTGATTTCTACGCTGGCAAGCTGCAGGCTTGTAAATACTTCTTCCACTGGGAATTGCCACGCGTCCATCCGCAACTGGATTTGCTGTCGAATATCGATATGACGACTTTCGATATGCAGGATGCCTGGTTCTGAACCACAGTCTTGACATAATCAAACCTACATAAATCACACGATACCCTTCCTGTCTGCGTGCAGACAGGTGGTAGCCGCACATACTGGAGACAAGCAATGACTACAGCAATTCGCACCGTACAACAATTATTTGACTTGCATGGCAAGACGGCCCTGATTACCGGTGGTTCACGTGGCCTGGGTTTGCAAATGGCAGAAGCACTGGGTGAGCAGGGGGCCAAAGTGGTACTGTCTTCACGCAAGCAATCTGACCTTGATGAAGCCGTTGCTCACCTGAAAAGCCGCGGCATAGATGCCAGCGCAATTGCGGCTGATTTGTCGAAAGAAGCGGCAGTGCAACCACTCGTGGACGAGGCACTGGCCCGTCTGGGACATATCGATATCCTTATCAATAACGCAGGCGCTACCTGGGGCGCTCCGGCAGAAGATTATCCGGTTGATGCCTGGGACAAGGTCATGAATCTGAATATTCGCAGTATTTTTTTGATCTCACAGGCAGTTGGTAAGCGTTCGATGATACCGCGTAAGTATGGCCGCATCATCAATATAGCCTCTATCGCTGGTCTGGCTGGCAATGCGCCCGGGACCATGCAGACCATTGCTTACAATACTTCCAAGGCTGCCGTCATCAACTTCACCCGCACTCTGGCCGGTGAATGGGGTGTGCATGGCATTACCGTCAATGCGATTGCACCGGGATTTTTCCCTTCCAAAATGACCAAGGGCATACTGGAAAACCTGGGCGAAGAAAAACTCGCCAAAGAAGCGCCTTTGCAGCGTATAGGTGATGATGAAGATTTGAAGGGCGTAGCCATGTTGTTTGCCAGTGACGCCGGTAAGCACATTACTGGCCAGACTCTGGCAGTGGATGGCGGGGTATCGGCTGTATGACAGAGGCCACGTTTACTGCTGCGCTTCCCATTGCGCAACCAACACCGGTATTGAATCCTTTTTTGCATGATCTGGGCGTCGAATTTCTTGAAATGGAAAATGGCCAGGCTCGTCTTGCGCTGGATTTGACTGGACGCCACATGAACAGCTGGCAAATTGCCCACGGCGGCGTGATTATGACCATGCTTGATGTGGTCATGGCCATGGCTGGCCGATCTATGAGCAGCGACCTCAAAGGCGTCGTCACGGTAGAAATGAAAACCACTTTTCTGCAGCCAGGAGGTGTGCCAGGTGGGCGCATGGAGGCGCGTGGCAAGGCTTTCCATCAATCCACCACCATGTGTTTTTGCGAGGGCGAGGTCTGGAATGGTGACAAGCTCATTGCCAAAGCCATGGGTACTTTCAAATACTTGCGACGCTTGAAGTCTGGCGAAAATATGAAAAAACTTTATGGTAGTGACTGATTAACAAATTGACGTCGTTTCTGCAAGTCCAAGAAAAAATAAATGGAGGCAAACATGCAGCAGACTCGCTTTGCAATTCTTTTCTTAGCTTTACTCGGTGGACCTTTCATGAGCATGTCTTCGGCACAAACTGCCTTGCCTGATGCTGAGGCAAGTGACCCGCAAAAAATGGGCTGGATGCAGGGCTTCCCACCAGCACCTGACAAGCTCATCAAGTTTGCCAATGGCAGCAATTACCAGTTCCCCCGTACCCGTTGGTCATTTTCTCATGGGCGTGAACTGGGGCCTACCAGCAATGTCTGGCATGGTGCAGGGCCTGTTTCGGCTTTGCCGGTAGCTTTGCTTGATCTCGATAAATTGCGGTTTGCAGATGAAAAAGGCAGCGATATAAGCTGGGCCGATATGCAGGCCCGCACTTATACCGACAGCATACTGGTGCTGCATAAGGGCAAAATAGTCTACGAGCGTTACCTTGGTATTACCAAAACCTATGTGCCGCATATCGCCATGTCGGTCACCAAGTCCTTTGTCGGTACGCTGGCTGCGACTCTGGCTGCGGAAGGCAAGCTTGATCCAAGTGCGCCAGTTACGCAATATATTCCTGAACTCAAAGACACTGCCTATGGTGATGCCACCGTACGCCAGGTCATGGATATGACCATAGGTGTGCAGTACTCTGAAAATTATGCAGACCCCAAAGCTGAAGTCTGGGATTACGCCAGGTCAGGCGGCCTGCTGCCGACAGCGCCAACTTATGACGGGCCTAAAACTTTTTATGATTTCCTGGTGAAATTGAAAAAGGAAGGCAAGCATGATGAAGCCTTTGCTTACAAGACCGTGAATGCTGAAGTGCTGGCCTGGATAGTCAAGCGCGCTACCGGACAAAATTTATCTGATCTCTTGTCTGAGCGTATCTGGCAAAAACTGGGCACTGAGAATGACGCCTATTTTTCTGTGGATAGTGTAGGTACCGAGCAGGGCGGTGGTGGTTTGAATCTGACCCTGCGCGATATGGCACGCTTTGGCGAAATGATGCGCCTGAATGGCAAATTCAATGGGCAGCAAATCATACCGGTTGCTGCCGTAGAAGATATACGCAAGGGCGCTGATCCCGCCAAATTTGCCAAGGCTGGCTATGTGACTTTGCCCGGCTATTCCTACCGTAATATGTGGTGGGTAGGGCATAACAGTCACCAGACCTTTGAAGCCCGTGGCATACATGGGCAACGTATTTATATAGACCCGGTGGCCGAGATGGTCATCGTCAAATTTTCTTCCCATCCCATTGCCGCCAATGGCGCGACTGACCCTGTCACTTACCGCGCCTTCCAGGCTTTGGCAAATCACTTGATGAAATGAGTAAATCATGACTACTGCTTCCCCAGCTTCTTACCAACGCATCGTGCTGGCTTCCCGACCTAAAGGCCAGGTTGTGCCAGAAAATTTCCGGCTTGAGACCTTGCCTGTGCCAGAACTCAAGGATGGCGAGTTACTGGTGCGTAATCACTACATGTCACTGGATCCTTATATGCGTGGTCGCATGGAAGATGCCAAGAGCTATGCCGCCCCGCAAGTCATAGGCGAAACCATGATAGGCGGCACCGTGGGTGAAGTGGTCGCCAGCAAGAATGCCAAATTCAGCGTCGGTGACAAGGTCATAGGCATGCTGGGCTGGTCAGAAATGGGTGTATCTGATGGCTTGTTGCTGCGCAAGGTCGATACCACGCATATCCCTCTGTCGGCCTATCTGGGTTCAGTCGGCATGCCTGGCCTGACAGCCTGGTATGGCCTGACCCAGATCATGCAACCCAAGGCGGGCGAAACCATCGTGGTGTCTGCTGCCAGCGGTGCCGTGGGCAGTGTGGTTGGTCAACTGGGAAAACAACTCGGTTGCCGCGTGGTTGGCATAGCCGGTGGCGCAGACAAATGCGCTTACGTTGTCAATGAACTGGGCTTTGATGCCTGTATCGATTACAAGGCAGGTAATCTGGAAGCAGATCTGGCAGCCGCAACACCGGATGGCATTGATGCCGTGTTTGAAAACGTTGGTGGTGAAATCTTTGACGCCAGCCTGGCACGCATGAATCCCTTTGGCCGTATCGCCCTGTGCGGTTTGATTGCTGGTTATAACGGTGAGCAACTGAGCATCAAGAATGCCCGGGCATTCCTGACCATGCGTTTGACCATGCGTGGCTTTATCGTCTCTGAACACATGGATTTGTGGCCGCAAGGTTTGAAAGAGCTGGGAGGCCTGGTTGCTACGGGCAAGCTGAAGTTCCGCGAATCTGTTGCTGAAGGCATTGCAGCTGCGCCAGAGGCATTCATTGGGCTGCTGAAAGGCAAGAACTTCGGCAAGCAGTTGGTAAAGCTGATTTGAGTTAAACGTATAAACCTAAAGAGCACAGAGCAGCCATGTCCGATCTTATTTTTCACAATTTTGCAGTATCTCCATTTTCAGAAAAAATCCGCCTGATTTTCGGTTTCAAACAATTGAATTGGAAGTCTGTAACGGTACCTATCATCATGCCCAAGCCGGATGTAACGGCATTGACGGGTGGTTATCGCCGCACGCCAATACTGCAAATTGGCGGGGATATTTATTGCGATACTTCTTTGATTGCCGAGGTACTGGAAAAACGATCGCCCGCAGCTTCTCTCTATCCGGTTGCCGTCAATGGTCTTGCGCGCACCCTGGCGCAATGGGCTGATACTACGCTGTTCTGGACAGCAATCCCCTATGCATTCCAGCCTGCAGCTATTCCTTCCATATTCGGTAATATCAGTGCAGAAGAATTGCAGGCATTCAGTGCAGACCGTGCCACCATGCGTGGCAATATGCCGCGCACCAGCATGGGTGAAGCCAAAGGGCAACTTTTAGCATACTTAAGTCGCCTGGAAAATATGCTCAATGGCAATGCGCCATTTTTGCTGGGTGCGCAAGCCAGTATTGCTGACTTTTCTGTCTATCAGGCTTTGTGGCTGATACGACTGGCTCCAGCAATCAATCCTGTCTTTGATGCTTATCCAAAGCTGCTGGAGTGGATGGGTCGGGTTGCTGCCTTCGGCCATCACCAGTCTGAAGCTCTGAGCAGCGCAGAAGCACTGGCGATCGCCAAGAACGCGCAAGACTTTGACACAGCAGAGCGCAATTTTGTTGACAGCCATGGCATAGCGCTGGGCGAGCAGGTTGCCATCATGCCGACTGATTATGCGCTCGACCCGGTAGTCGGTGAACTGGTTATCGCCAGTGAAAATGAACTGGCCGTGCGTCGTGATGACGACAGAGCGGGGACTGTGGTCGTTCACTTTCCACGTGTAGGCTTCCAGATGAAACGCGCAAAATAAATTAATCCAAAACAAATAAATTTAATAAATCACATACAGGAGACAACATGAAAGTATTCAAAGACAGAGTAACCGTAATCACCGGTGGTGCCAGCGGCTTTGGCCGTGAATTTGCAATTATCGGCGCACGCCTGGGCATGAAGCTGGTGCTGGCTGATGTGCAGCAAGATGCCCTGGACAAAACCAAGGCAGAGTTGGAAGCGCAAGGGGCACAAGTACTGGCCATGCGTTGCGATGTACGACATGCAGAAGAGGTTCAAGCGCTGGCTGACGCCACCATGGAAAAATTTGGTGCCGTGCATCTGGTATTCAATAATGCCGGTGTCGGTTCCGGTGGCCTGATCTGGGAAAATACCCAGGCTGACTGGGACTGGGTGATTGGTGTCAATCTCTGGGGCGTCATTCACGGCGTACGCATCTTCACCAACCTCATGCTTGAATGCGCCAAGAAAGACCCGCAATTTGAAGGGCATATAGTTAACACGGCATCCATGGCTGGCTTGCTCAATGCGCCGACCATGGGTGTATATAACGTCTCGAAGCATGCGGTAGTGTCTCTTTCCGAATCTCTGTACCAGGATTTGAAGCTGGTAGAAGCACCGATAGGTGCCTCTGTGTTGTGCCCTTATTTTGTGCCTACCGGTATTTCACAATCGCATAGAAACCGCCCTGAAGATGTGCCAGGTTCTGCACCAACCGCCAGCCAGAGAGCAGCACAGGCCATGTCAGACAAGGCCGTGAATTCTGGCAAAGTAACGGCAGAAGAAGTGGCTGAAAACACCTTCAAGGCAATTGCTGACGAAAAGTTTTACATCTTCTCTCATCCCGGTGCCCTGGGTAATGTGCAGGAACGCATGGAAGATATCGTCCTGCAGCGCAACCCAGGTGATCCTTACAAGGCAGCGCCGCATATCCGTGACATGCTCAGAGCCAAGTTGAAGGCTTAATCATCACTTTACAGGCATCAGGGAGAAGCATCAATGACAGCAGAAATACTAAGTAATCAGTTTGCCACACTGGATAATGGAACCCGTCTGCATTTTGCCAGTGCGGGTGAGCGCGGCAGGCCATTGATCTTGTTCGTGCATGGCTTTCCAGAGTTCTGGTATGAATGGTCGGCACAACTGGCTGAGTTTGGACAGGATTATTTTGCCGTGGCTCCGGATCTGCGCGGCTTCAATCTGTCTGATATGCCTGCTGATGTTGCTGCCTACAAGGCCAGGCATATCGTTGATGACCTGCGTTTGCTCATCGCCCATCTGGGCTACCAGCAAGCCACGGTCGTCGCGCATGACTGGGGTGGTGCGGTATGCTGGAATATGGCTATTGCGCTGCCTGCTTTGTTTGAAAAGCTGATCATTATCAATTCACCACACCCTTATCTGTTCATGCAGGCGTTGGCGACTGACCCTGCGCAAAAGGCTTCCAGCGAATACATGAACTGGTTGCGCAATCCAGGATCAGAAGAAGCTCTTGCCAAAGATGATTTTGCGCTCATGGATGGCTTCTTCAATGGCATGGGGCAGGGCGAGGCGGCATGGTTTAATGCTGAGACTCAGGCGGCTTATCATGCTTGCTGGGCGCGTGGTCTGACTGGTGGTGTCAATTATTATCGCGCGTCACCATTACACCCGCCTACAGAGAAAAATCCAGGGCCTTTGCAATTGAATCTGAACCCGGCTGATTTTCAGGTGAAAGTGTCAACTCGTATCATCTGGGGTGAAAATGATAAGGCTTTACCCAAGACCTTGCTCGACGGTATTGAGAATTTTGTCGATGATATCCAGATACAGCGCATTCCTGAAGGTTCACACTGGGTCATCCACGAACAACCTGAGCGTGTTAACCGTCTTATTCGTCAATTTTTGCAGAGTTAAGGATTATGGCAAAAGCAGATTTTGCTTTCTTTCATCGATTGCGGGTGCGCTGGTCTGAGGTAGATATGCAAGCCATTGTCTTTAATGGCAATTACCTCAATTATTTTGATGTCGCCTTCACCGAATACTGGCGCGCCACCGGTTTACCGAACGTAATCACACAGGCAGGCGAGGGCAAGGAATTGTTTGCCCGTAAATCTACTATTGAATATATGGCGCCAGCCAGGTTTGATGATGAACTCGATATTGGTGTGCGTTGTGCCAGCATAGGCAGGTCTTCTCTGCAGTTCATCCTCGAAATCTATCTTGGTGAAAACCATCTGATATCCGGGGAGCTGGTGTATGTCTATGCCGATACAGAAAAACGCAAGGCAGTTGCCGTCTCTGAGGAATGGCGTGCGATAATTTCATCCTTTGAAACGCATGCACCCGCTGATACCCGAACATGAATACTGAAAACCTCCGCCTGGTTATCGCCGACTGGGCTACGCTGCAAAAAGATGCCCAGGCCATACGCTACGAAGTGTTTGTCATCGAGCAAAAAATCCCGGCAGAACTGGAGTGGGATGCCGCAGATGCGCAATGCTTGCATGCGGTTGCCTACGATGCTGAAGGCAAGGCAGTGGGAACAGGCCGTCTCTTGCCAGATGCACATATAGGCCGCATGGCCGTGTTGGCAACTGCGCGCGGTCTGGGTGTGGGGGCAAAGATTTTGCGTGCCTTGATGAAAGAAGCGCAAGCCAGAGGAGAGCAGGTTGTGCGTTTGAATGCGCAACAGTCAGCAGAGAATTTTTATCTTAAAGAGGGTTATACCCGCGATGGCGAGATTTTTGAAGAGGCTGGCATTCCCCATGTCAGCATGGCCTATCATTTCGCATGATTGATCGCAAGCACGGCCAGATTTATGCCTGGGCTGTGCCTTCAGTTCAAGTGTACAAGTTTGCCAGGCACCCTAGGCTTTATGCACATCATCTTGCTGAGAAAAACCGATTTTCCCGCTCAGCAACTGCCAGTACATGACCCAGTCCCCCATGAAAGAAAACAAAGGCTGTTTGAAGGAGGCCGGGCGATTCTTTTCAAAAACAAAATGGCCTAGCCAGGCAAAGCCATAACCGCAGACGGGTGCTGCGAGTAAATAAACAGCCTGACCCGTGATGATAAATATGGCTATACACATGATCACCAGGCTGCTTCCAAGAAAGTGCAATTGTCGGCAAGTCTTATTGCTGTGTTCTGTCAGGTAGAAAACATAGAACGCTGAAAACTCCTTGTATTTCTCTGCCATGATTGTGTCCTTTTGTTTTCTTTGCTGTCTTTGAGCAGACGGTTTTGTTTTTCCATATTAGGCCATATGTAGTCTGTGAGCTTAAAAAATATTCAAATGATTTATCAATATGTTTGCCGCAGCCGCAAACCCTGTTGTAAATAATAATTTGCAATATTGACATTGCAAAAACATCTACTATTATTCAAGTTGATATGCATTTAATAAATAACTATATACGATTTTTGCTACTGACTTTAGTCGCGCGATAGTTATATTTAATGACATAAGTATTTGATATTAAAAGCTTTATTCAAAAGACACAATCTTTAATAATTTCCTTGTGGCATTAAATTCTATGTGGCAATATAAGTTTGTCGAACAAACTTATGCAAGCCCTGATTATTCAAACAAGTCAAAAATTAAATTAGCTGACAACGTTTTGGGGGAATCATGAACATCGAGAATTCGAAAGTCTCAACCCGTCTTATCACTGGTTTTGGCTTGGTTTTGGGCTTGCTTCTAGTTGTCCTGCTGTTGGGGATAGCGTATATGGCGAAGATGCATCAGCGTCTGGAGGAAATCGCCAACGTCAATAATGTACAGTCCAAACTCGCATCCACCATGTACCTGACTGTGACTGAGCGGGCCCTGGCTTTGCGTAATCTCATTCTCCTGTCAGATGAAGCAGAAATCCAGATCGAAGTAAAAAGGATCGCTGCGCAAACAAAAAAATATACTGAAGCTGAAGATAAACTTACTCAGATGTTGAAGGCTGATCCAAATGCTTCACCTGAGCAGCTTGCTTTATTAGGAAAAATACGTGATCAGGCAAAGCTGTCTGAGCCATTTATTGCCAAAGGTGCTGATCTCGGTGTTCAAAAAAAGGGTGAAGAAGCTTATAAATTACTGCGCTTTGAATTTCGTCCTGTACAAAAAAAATGGTGGGACTTGCTGAATGATTTTATTTCTGACGAAGAGAAGCAAAATTCTGCAGCCATTGCCCAGGCACAGCAAGATTACAACGATGCAAAAAAACTCATGTATATGTTTGGCGCAGCTGCCTTATTCGTCGGCATGCTGGCAGCCTGGCTCATCGTCAAGAGCTTGTTGAAACAACTGGGAGGCGAGCCACGCTATGCCGTGCAAATTGCCGAGAGAATTGCCGCAGGTGATTTGTCTGTACCCATTCGCCTGGCGGATAAAGATACCCACAGCCTCATGCATGCGATGTATGAAATGCAAAAAGGTTTGGCTGACATTGTTGGCATGGTACGTTCAGGCACTGACACGATTGCTACCGCATCGCGGCAAATTGCTTCAGGCAATATGGACTTGTCTTCCCGTACTGAGGCGCAAGCGGGTTCTCTGGAAGAAACAGCATCGTCCATGGAAGAGCTTACCTCTACCGTCAAGCAAAATGCCGATAGCGCAAGGCAAGCCAATATCCTGGCGCAATCTGCCTCGGACGTCGCAATTAAGGGAGGCACGGTCGTGTCTGAGGTTGTTCATACCATGGGTTCCATCAATACTTCATCGCGCAAAATTGTCGACATCATTGGTGTTATAGATGGCATTGCTTTCCAGACCAATATACTTGCGCTCAATGCGGCTGTAGAGGCTGCCCGTGCTGGTGAACAAGGCCGTGGTTTTGCCGTGGTTGCGACAGAAGTCAGAAACCTGGCGCAACGCTCAGCCGAAGCTGCCCGCGAGATCAAGCATTTGATCGATGATTCTGTCACCAAGGTGGAAGTAGGTGCCAAGCTGGTAGATCAGGCTGGTGTGACCATGGATGAAATAGTCGTCAGTATCAAACGCGTCACAGGCATCATGAGTGAAATCATGCTGGCCAGCCAGGAACAAACTGCTGGTATAGAACAGATCAATGAAGCCATCGTACAGATGGATGATGTCACCCAGCAAAATGCTGCCCTGGTAGAAGAAGCGGCAGCGGCAGCTACTGCCTTGCAAAACCAGGCAGATGATTTATCTCAACTGGTCAGTACCTTCCAGTTAACGACAGAGAAAATTGTCCAGCCTGCATGGCATGAACCTGCTGTTGCAGATAAAAAAATTGTCCCTTTGATCAAAAAAGCCGCACCCGCAAACAAGGGGGCGGTGAAACAGATCAAACGTGTAGCGAATGCCAATAGTAATCCTCAATCAGGCAATGCTGATTGGGAAGAGTTTTAATGAGCTAATTCATTTATTGTGTTGTTGGATGCCAGGAGTAATTCATGCAAGCGAATACGAGCATACTGGAAGACAAACCTCAAGCTGAGCAGACACCTGTAAGGGTGGAGCGCAGAACGCAATTTGGACGCTTTGTGCAGACTCCGCACAACAGCGGGGTGGATATCAAATGGCATTATGGTGTCGTCAATTCCAGTGCACGTGAACGCTTGATGCGGCAGAGCCCTGCGACTTTATGGCTGACGGGCTTGAGCGGTGCTGGCAAGTCTACGCTTGCCTATGCACTGGAAAAGATATTGCTGGAAAGAGGGCACTGCTGTTTCGTAGTGGATGGTGACAATCTGCGCCATCACTTGAATAGTGATCTCGGATTCTCTGCCCATGACAGGCGCGAAAACATACGCAGGGCAGCCGAGGTTGCGCATCTCATGAATGAGGCCGGCATGATAGCCATCACCGCATTTATCTCACCATTTCGTGATGACCGCGCCATGGCGAAAGAAATCATAGGCCTGGAGCGTTTTGTCGAGGTGCATGTCAGCACACCGGGCATCGTTTGTGAGAGGCGTGACCCCAAAGGCCTGTATGCCAAGGCACGCAGGGGAGAAATACCAGAATTCACAGGTGTCTCGGCTCCTTATGAAGCGCCACTGGACCCTGACCTGGAAATCAATTCCGAACAACACACCATAGAAGAGGCTGCGGAAAAACTCTACAGGCATTTGATAGGATTATGCTATATCAAATAACGGAAAATAGCGGAAAATTCATGTCAGCAGAGATTAATAATACAGTGCAAGCCTATGATGTGTTCAATGGTGACGCCGATGGTATTTGCGCTTTGCATCAGCTAAGGCTGGCACAAGCAGTCAGCGCAGAATTGATCACAGGTGCCAAACGCGATATTGATTTGTTGAGCCGTTTTGTCGCCAGACCCGGTGACAGGGTGACCGTGCTGGATATTTCTCTCGACAGCAATATTGCAGCATTGCGCAAACATCTCGCTGCTGGTGCAGAAATCACTTACTTCGATCATCACAATGCTGCACAGGCATTTGAACACGAGCGCCTGTACTTGCATTGCGATATGGCTGCTGATGTATGCAGCAGCATACTGGTGAATCGTTATCTGGACGGACAATATTGGCAATGGGCCGTTGTAGCGGCTTACGGCGATAACTTGCCAGTTGTTGCTACCGCCCTGGCACATGAAGGCGGCTTGAGCAGGCCTCAATGTGATCAATTGCAGGAGCTGGGTATTTTGCTCAACTACAACGCCTATGGCGAGTCGGTAGATGATTTGCATTTTCACCCTGCGGTTTTATACAGCGCAGTACATGATTATGCAAACCCTTTTGATTTTTTGCATAATGCTGCGCAATTTGCAGTGCTGCGTAATGCCTATGCCAGTGACATGGCATTCATGCAAGGCTTGCGTGCTGACAGAGAAGGTGAATTGACATCCATCTATATCCTGCCTGCCCAAGCCTGGGCCAGGCGGGTGTCTGGCATTCTGGCAAATCAATTGACACAGGAAGAACCTGGAAAATCATTCGCGGTGCTGACAGCAAAACCAGATGGCAGTTATGTCGTCAGCATACGTTCAGGTGATGCAGAAAATTGTCCCGCCAGTCAATTCTGTTCTGCGTTTGCTACTGGCGGTGGACGGCGTGGCGCGGGCGGTATCAACAATTTAGCAGCATCAGAAGTGGATAGTTTTGTGCAAGCTTTTATGGCTTATTTTGAGAAAATGGGAATGCCTCAACTCAGCCTCACATGAGCTTAATTAAGCTGAATGAGCTAAATGAGATGTGAGCGGTTTTCCATATTCCTACCTTCAAGTATGAGGAGAACATCATGGCAGAATCAGATAGTGCAAGCAGCGTACAAAAAACGGCTGCTTCTAAAAAACGCCCGACTCCTGTCCTGATGATACCCTTGCGTCGCTGTGGCAGCCATGCCTTGCGTCTGCGTCTGAATAACAACAAGGAATTTTATTCGCCTTATCCCCTGCATATCGTTGACTTCATGCCTCTGGTACCGCGTTATGGTGATCTGAGTGATGACGAGTCTTATTTCAGGCTGGTCGTTGATGTGGTTGGCTTGCAAGCCGCCAGCATGGTGAAATGGAAGGGCATGGTGTTTGATCCGGTAGATGTATTTGAATCTATCAAGAATGACCAACGCAGCGTACACAGAATATTGTGGGAATTATTATTGCGCACAGGTGAGCATCACCATGCCAGTATCGTCATGGATAAGTCGCTCGATAGCGTGCACTATGCAGAAGAGTTATTGCAACTGTTCCCGAATATGTTGTTCCTGAATGTGGTCAGGGACCCCCGGGCGCAGGTTGCTTCGATGAACAAGGCCATCATTCATGACTATGATTCGACACTGAATGCGCTTGCATGGCTGGAAGCTCATCAGTTATCGCGCGATATTATCCAGCGTCATCCCGATAGAGTGCTGACCATAAGGTATGAAGATTTCCTGAGTAACCAGGAAACGGTCCTGCGTGCCATCTGTCAATTCTTTGACATACAATTCTTGCCTGAAATGCTGGATGTGACTCACTCCAGCGAAGCACAGCAAATATCACAGATGTCGGCATTGTGGGCAACCAACCGCTTCCCGCCTGTCATGGCCAACAAGGACAAGTTCAAGCAGCAACTGAGTATGCAGGAAATTGAAGTCATAGAAAGCCTGACCAAAGAATTCATGCAATTGTATGGCTATGAAATGATGACGGATGCCAATCTGGAGTTAAGTCCGGAAGTGCTTGCGGCAGCAAAAGATAAATCCAGCAAAGGCAGGGTAGAAGCCTGGGATAGCTTGAAGCATGACAATTACAAAGACTATGTCTTGCGCCGCTTCAGGGCAGATTACCTGGCAAGCCTGAACCAGCGCCTGCCTGTGCATGCATAAAAATTAAAAACGAAGGGGTTGTTGCGAAATTAAGATGGCTAGGCGTCGCCGACGCAGACAGTACTTTAGTACCGGGTTTTACATTCAGGAGGCGCAACAACGCCAGGTTAATTTCGCAACAACCCCTAAACCAGTGCAACCATGATGCCGGCACCTGCTACCAGAGTGCCGGCTATTCTTTCTGTAATCACTGCATACCTTTCCTGCGTCGCCCAGTGACTGGCTTTGCTGGCCAGCATGCCATAACCCAACAGAATAAAAAATTCAGGGATGATGGAGCAGGCTGCCAGTATCAGCATCTGCACACCTACTGGTTCCCTGGGGTCTATGAATTGCGGCAATATCGCCACAAACATTAACAGGGTTTTAGGGTTCATTAATTGCAGCATCAACGCGCTGCTGAATATCTTCCTGCCACTGAGTGCTACACCATCCAGTTTGGATATAGTCAATGGCGACGGTTTGCCAAAGATGGCAGATAAACCAAGATAGACCAAGTAAGCCGCACCCAGGTATTTAATCGCCATAAATACTTGTGGCGAAGCCAGTATCAGCGAACCTATGCCTGTTGCCGATACTGCAAAGTAAATCGCATTACCCGTCAATATGCCCAACGTGACAAACAGAGATGTGCGCCAACCCCTGGCTATGCCATAGGCAACCACCATCATGACTGCAGGGCCTGGCGACAGCGACAAGGCTGCCTCCGTGGCTGTAAACAAGGCCCAGCTTTCCAGATTCATTGCCATCACCGCTTATGCCTTCACAAAATCGTGAATGGCCGTCAAAACCTGATCTGCCTGTTCAGACATCAATGAATGGCCGCAATTGTCTATGATCTTTTGCTGGCTGTTTGCGATGGCTTTGCTCAAGGTCAGGCTGGCCTTTGCTGGTGTCATCATGTCTTTTTTGCCGAGTATGAACAGGCTGGGGCAGCTCACTGATTGCGCGGCTGCTTCGCCATTGGCATAGGCGTTACACGCAGCAAAATCAGTATAAAAAACCTTGTCAGGATTGATGGCAGAAATACGCTGCATCAGGCGCTGACTGACACCCATGACATAAAACCCTGGGCCAGGGCAGGATGGCTTATGTGCAATGGAAGTGTGCGACCAGATATTCACCATATCAATTGCGGTCTGCTCTTCATCACGGGCGGCATTAAGCAGAGTGTCGGATACTTTCATGGGGTAGGCTGTACCAACCATGATGAGCTTGCTGACACGTGAGTTCGCTTTAAAGCAGCTCTCCAGTGCGATCAGGGAACCCATGCTGTGTCCGATCAGCGTGGCTTGCGCTATGCCTGCTACATCCAGCAAAGCAAGCAGCCAGTCTGCCATTTGTTCTACGCTGGTCAGTGCCTGCCCTTTGCTGCGGCCATGGCCGGGTAAGTCGACTGCCAGCACATTAAAACCGTGATGTGCCAGGTAGCGGGTCTGCAAGCCCCAGACCGAGTGATCGTTTTGTGCACCATGGATGAACACCAGCGTAGGCAGGACAGGATTGTAAGCCTTGCCACCGGTATAGCAATAGACTGTCTGGCCATTGACTTTAAATAACATCTCAGGCTCCTTTCTGTGCAGCTTTGAGAGCACGTGACAGGTCTTCAATCAGGTCTTCGACATTTTCCAGTCCTATCGACAGACGCATGGTTCCCTCGGTAATGCCAGAAGCCAGCAACTGCTCTGCAGGCACGCGGAAATGCGTGGTTGAAGCTGGATGGATGGCCAGGGACTTGGCATCGCCGACATTGGCCAGATGAGAAAAAATATTCAGCGATTCAATAAAGCGCTGTCCGGCGGCGCGGTTACCTTTGATATTGAATGAAAATACTGCACCGCAACCTTTGGGTAACAAGGTCTTTGCCAGTTGATAGTCAGGGTGATTTTCCAGCTCAGGGTAGGAAACTGAATCGACTGCCGGATGCGCTACCAGAAATTCGACTACTTTGCGGGTATTCGCCACATGCCTGTCCATACGCATGCCCAGGGTTTCTATACCTTGAAGAATAGTGAAGGCATTGTGCGGGCTCATGCAGGCACCAAAGTCGCGCAAACCTTCACGCCTGGCCCTGAGTGAAAATGCGGCGACTGTTGACTCTTCGCTGAATACCATGCCATGGAAGCCATCATAAGGCTCGCAGAGTTCAGCGAAGCGCCCTGTCTTTTCATAGGCTGCCTGCCAGTCAAACGTGCCTCCGTCAACCAGCAAGCCCCCTATGGCCGTACCATGGCCGCACAGGAACTTGGTAGCCGAGTGGAACACCAGATCAGCACCGTGATCAAATGGTTTCAGCAGATAAGGTGTGGTAAAGGTCGAGTCCAGCATCAGCGGCAAATGATGCTCATGCGCAATTTCTGCAACTGCGGGGATGTTCAACACGTCCAGTCCCGGGTTACCCAGTGTTTCGGCAAACAGCACCTTGGTATTCGGGCGTATCGCAGCACGCCAGGCATCCAGATCACGCGGGTCCACGAAAGTCGTTTCGATGCCAAAGCGCTTCATCGTATAGGCCAGCAGGTTTTGCGAGCCGCCGTACAAGGCGCGCGACGCAACCACATGAGAACCTGCACCGGCTATGGTTGTCAGGCCCAGGTGCATGGCAGCTTGCCCACTGGCAACGGCAATGCCGGCAACCCCACCTTCGAGTGCTGCAATTCTTTCTTCCAAAACAGCATTGGTGGGATTGGAGATGCGTGAATAGACATGGCCCGCTCTTTCCATATTGAAAAGCGATGCAGCATGATCTGAATCCTTGAATACAAAAGAGGATGTCAGGTAAATAGGGGTGGCACGTGCGCCTGTGGCTGGATCAGGCGTAGCGCCTGCATGCAGGGACAGGGTATCAAAGCCGTGGTATTTAGGGCCGCTCATTGGTGAGAGTCTCCATATTGTGAGGCAGCAATGCTACCATCGCTGATGCCAAGCATGCAAAATGCAGGTGAATTCGAGAATAAAATATTTTACATGCTGGATTTTTTGCAAGGCTTGCGATACATTGCAATGAAGGTCCACATAAATGTATAAGAGGAGGGGCATCATGAAAGTTTCAGAGATACTTCAAGTGAAAGGTAATATCCTTTTCACGATCACACCTGATATCCCTATCACCGAAGCCGTCAGCGTCATGGAAGAGAAAGACATAGGTTCTCTGGTCGTGATGGAGTACGGCGATCTGGTTGGCATACTGACTTTCCGTGAAGTCATACGTGCAATTCATAAAAACCAGGGCTCGCTGGGCACTGGTACGGTACGCAAATACATGGATGATCATCCGCTCACCGTGACTCCAGAAACTGAAGTCAATGAAGTGCGCCGCATGATGCTGGAGAAGCACTCACGTTACCTGCCTGTCATGGATGCCAAAACCCTGCTGGGCGTGATCTCGTTCTATGACGTAGCCAGGGCTGTACTGGAGGCGCAAAGCTTTGAGAACAAGATGTTGAAAGCCTATATTCGCGACTGGCCGGTTGAAGAAAATGAGCAGTAATCATCATTGACATCACCAGTGACTGAAGTCATTGAAGCAATGGATTGATTACAGTACCTTGATCTCTATTTCAGGATAGCGAATGAAGCCAGACAGTTGCACAGCAAAGCCAGGCTTGTACGGCCCCCGTCGTATGAAAGTCATGCCGCGCGAACTTGATTCCCGGGTTTGCAGGGTGTTGCGTCTGGTCAGAGGCAGCATCCCTGACTGTACAGCACGCCGCGCCAGCCTGCATGGCCGTGAGAACGCTGTTCCTAAAGTAGATATCAATATGCACTAAACCAATTGACGCCCGCAAGCTTGTATAGCGGGCGTTTTTTATTGTCTGTTTGGACGCTATATAAGGAAAATAATATGCATATCGCTGTTGTTGGTGCCGGATTAGCAGGGTTGACAGTTGCGCGTCAGCTGCAGGCGCAGGGTCATCATGTCACTGTGTACGAAAAGAGCATGGGCGTCAGTGGCCGCATGAGTACCAGGCACACAGAGTTAGGCGGTTTTGATCATGGGGCGCAATACTTCACCGCTAGCTCGGACCGCTTCAAAAAAGAAATTGCAGATTGGAAAAAATTTGGCTGGGTCGTTCCCTGGACGGCCAAGCTGGCAACGCTAGAAGCTGGCAACAGTAAGCCAGCAGGGCGCAGTGGTACGCGTTATATTGCTGTGCCTGGCATGAGTTCGCTGGGCAAGCAACTGGCGCACGGCCTGGACGTGCGTGCAGAGCAACATGTGAGTTCCCTGGAAGCGCATGGCAAGCAATGGCTGCTGTCCATCCGTTCAGCCACGGTACCAATCGCGGCAACTGCCGGGCCGTTTGACGCAGTGATACTGGCTATTCCAGCCGACCAGGCAGAACCCCTGCTGAGCGTAGCTCCAGCTCTGGCCAAACAGGCCAAGCAGGCCCACTTGGCTCCATGCTGGACGCTGATGCTGGGCTTTCAGACTTCACTGGATCTACCTTATGACGGTGCATGGATTAATAATTCCCGCCTTGGCTGGATAGCACATGATGATGCCAAGCCTTTACACAGGGCTGGCGAACGCTGGGTTTGTCATGCTACCCAGGCATGGAGCATCGAGCATCTGGAAGATGATGATGAAAGGGTTAAAGAAAAACTGACCAAGGCTTTCCATGAAGCCACCGGTTCATGGATACAACCTATCCATGCTGTTGTACATCGCTGGCGCTATGCCGAGGCAGTAAAGCCAGTGGATTCTGATTTTTTGTGGAATGGCAAGCAGGGCATAGGTGTTTGCGGCGACTGGTTTGCTGCCGGCCTTGAAGGTGCAGGCAAGGTGGAAAATGCCTTCCTTAGTGCGCTGGCACTGGCGAAGGCTATTTCCTGATCGGTTGTCAGCTTATTGCTGTGCTTATTTGGGTTTAAATGAACTCATTTAAGTAAGCTGGCAAGCCCGCGTGCGGGTTTGCCAGCATCATGCAGAGTCCAGCTCTTGCGTATGCCTTTAGGTACGTGCCAGAGTGCTGTCGTGCCAGCGCGGAAGAGCACGGTATCACCCGGCTTCAGGGAAAACTTTTTCCCTTCATATTCAATATCTACGCCACCCTCAAGCACGTAGATACTTTCATCAAGCTGGTAATGCCATTCAAAAGTAGATGGTCCATCGCATTCAAAAATGCCTGAGCTGGTTTCGCCATCGTGTGATTTGAAAAACTCTGCCGCACGGAAATTGGGCTTGCCTTCCTTGATCCAGGAGGGATCAACTTCAAAAGGTTTTACTGGCAAATTGACTGCGCTTGTACTTGGGGGCTGCGCCTGTGTGACATAGGCGATAGCCTGGTAGGATGTAACCCCCAGCAAGGTGACTAAAGCGGCAGCCAAGCCTGTCGTCAGTGATTTTTTCATGCTTTATACTCTCCCATATTGTAAGAGTAGCACTGAATTTTAATCCAGTATGAAAAACAAAGTTAAATAGGCAACTATCTACATTTTCTAATTTTGGTGCCCACTCAAATTATACATGAGCGCGTTCACCAGTCTGCAAGCGCCACAGGGCTGCATAACCAGCATCCAATGCCAGCAATTCGTCATGTGTGCCACTT
This sequence comes from Undibacterium pigrum, assembly GCF_003201815.1. Taxonomy (GTDB): domain Bacteria; phylum Pseudomonadota; class Gammaproteobacteria; order Burkholderiales; family Burkholderiaceae_D; genus Undibacterium; species Undibacterium pigrum. Next base: position 937,668 of record NZ_QJKB01000001.1, on the reverse strand, counting down.
TCCATGATATTGCCAGCTTCCAGCAAGTGTATGCAATCTGCCTGGCGTACTGTAGATAAGCGATGGGCGATGACGATCGTGGTGCGGTTGCGGCTGACAACATCCAGGCTGCGCTGTATTGCTGCTTCGGTTTCATTATCGACGGCACTGGTGGCTTCGTCCAGTATCAGTATAGGAGGATTTTTCAAAATTGCCCTTGCCAGTGCCAGGCGCTGGCGCTGGCCGCCAGACAGTTTTTGTCCGCGTTCACCTATGCGTGTGGCAAAACCCAGTGGCAGCTTTGAAATGAATTCCATGGCTTCGGCTGCTTGTGCGGCATCCCTGATGGATGCGTCATCAGCATCCTGCATGCCATAGGCGATATTGTCTGCTATCGTGCCATCGGTCAGGAAACTGTCTTGCGCAACATAACCTATGCAGCGACGCAGGTCTTGCAGGTTGATATCATTGATCTCCGTGCCATCCAGAGTGATTTTCCCAGCTTGTGCAGAATAGAAGCGCAAAAGCAATTTAACCAATGTTGATTTGCCTGAACCTGTGGAACCGACAAAGGCAACCGTTTTCCCAGCTGGAATATGCAAGCTGATTTGCTGCAAGGTTTTCTGGTCGCCGTAAGCAAAATCAACCTTGTCAAACTGCAGCTCACCCTTGATCTGTGAAGGTGCAACATGTTTGCCTTCGTAGGGGATATTGATTTTGGTATCCAGCAAGCCCATGGCGCGGTCTATGGCGGACATTGAACGTTGGTACATGTCTGCGACTTCTGCCAGGCCTGTCATGGGCCACAGCAGGCGCTGCGTCAGGTACACCAATACAGAATAAGCGCCGACAGCCAGGTCGCCCTGCAAAGTCAGCCAACCACCGTAGACCAGGGTTGCGGTAAAGCCAGCCAGAATCGCCATGCGTATGACAGGTGTGATAGCAGCACTGATGGCAATTGCATTGCTGTTTGCCTCGCGATAAGTATTGCTTGCCTCGGCGATATGATTTTTTTCAAAAGTCTCCGTCGCAAAGGCTTTGATGGTTGCCAGGCCTAGTAAATTATTATTCAGGCGGGCACTGACATCGCCAGCCGCTTCACGTACTTCAGAATAGCGTGGTGCCAGGCGTTTTTGAAACCAGAATGCACCTATCAATATCAACGGTACTGGCAATAAGGAGATAACTGCGAGAGATGGTTGTAAGGTGAAAAACACTGCACTAACCATGATGGAAGAGCAGATAACCTGGATGATCTGGTTCGCACCGCCATTGAGGAAACGTTCCATCTGGTTGATATCTTCATTGAGGATGGACATCAGATTGCCAGTGCGCTGGTTTTCAAAATAAGCCATCTCCAGCTTTTGCACATGGTCGTAAGTATCGAGGCGCAGATCATGCTGCAGGTTTTGCGCCAGCTTGCGCCATTTGATGGACAGCAGATATTCAAACCAGGATTCACCAGCCCAGATCAGTGCATTCACCGCGCCAAGGAACATCAGTTGATGCCAGGTGTCGGTAATACCGAAACCGCCAAGCACCCGCTTTGCCAAAAAACTCTTGTCGCCATTGATGACGATATCGACTGCGACACCAATCAAAACCTCTGGCAGGACATCAAAGAATTTGTTTAATATCGAATAAATGGTCGCCAGGCGAAAATCTTTCTTATAGGCCTTGGCGTAATTCAGGAGTTTTTTAAGCGGGTGGACTGGTGGCATGGCAGAGATTTACTTAATAGCAGAAGATGGCAAAAAACAAAAGGGACTGCAAATTTTACAGTCCCTTCGTTATTTATGCTTGACTATGTCAATTATTAATCTTCCCGGCGCAAATGCGGGAACAGGATCACGTCACGGATATTAGGTGAGTCAGTAATCAACATCATCAAACGGTCTATACCTATGCCGCAACCGCCAGTCGGTGGCAGGCCATATTCCAGAGCACGGATGTAATCTGCGTCGTAGTACATGGCTTCTTCATCGCCCGCATCTTTTGCCGCAACCTGAGCCTGGAAGCGCGCTGCCTGGTCTTCTGCGTCATTCAATTCCGAGAAGCCATTGGCGATTTCACGACCTGTCATGAACAACTCAAAGCGCTCGGTGATGCCAGTAACTGTGTCAGAGGCACGTGCCAGTGGCGAGACTTCGACTGGGTAGTCAATGATATAAGTCGGGTCCCACAATTGTGCTTCGGCAGTTTCTTCAAACAGGGCCAGTTGTAATGCACCCAGACCGGCTGTAGCGAAAGGTTTGACGCCAAATTTCAACAGTTCTTTCTTGATGAATTCTGCATCATGCAATTGCTCATCGGTATAGCCTGGTGCGTATTTGTTGATGGCGCCAACGATAGTCAGACGCTGGAAAGGCTTACTCAAATCCAGTTCGCGACCCTGATAGGTCAATACGGCTGTGCCGTGTGCATCTTCAGCGGCTTTGCGGATGACTTGTTCAGTAAAGTCCATGAGCCATTTGTAATCGACATAGGCCGCATAGAATTCCATCATCGTGAATTCTGGATTGTGGCGTGGTGATACACCTTCGTTGCGGAAGTTGCGGTTCACTTCAAACACGCGGTCAAAGCCACCGACTACCAGGCGCTTCAGATACAGCTCAGGTGCGATACGCAAATACATCTGCATGTCCAGCGCATTGTGATGGGTGATGAAAGGCTTGGCAGCAGCGCCGCCAGGTATCACGTGCAGCATTGGCGTTTCCACTTCCATGAAATCATTGCTGTTCATGAATGTGCGAATAGAGTTCATGGCTGCCGTGCGCGCCTTGAAGGTGCGGCGCGTGTCTTCGCTCATGATGAGGTCGACATAGCGCTGACGGTATTTGGTTTCCTGATTGGCCAGACCATGAAATTTGTCAGGCAATGGGCGCAGGGACTTGGTCAGCATGCGCAAGGTCGTGACCTTGACTGTCAATTCGTCAGTTTTTGTTTTGAACAGTACGCCTTCTATGCCCAGGATATCACCCAGGTCATAGTGACGGAAGGCTTCCATTTCGGCTTCGCCGGTTTTGTCCGTGGTGACATACAACTGTATGCGGCCATCAGCCTTGATGCCTGAAGCATCTTGCAATGTCGCGAAGGCGGCTTTTTTGCCAGCTTCACGTTTCAGCATCATACGGCCAGCGACACTGACTTCAATATTCAGTGCTTCCAGTTCTTCGCGGCTCATTGCGCTGTATTTCTCTGCCAGTTCCGCTGCCTTGTGTTGTGGGCGGAAATCATTGGGAAATGCTACGCCTTTAGAGCGGATAGCATCAAGTTTGGCGCGACGTTCGGCGATGATGGAGTTTTCATCAACAGGCAATTCACCTGCTGTCGTGTTATTGATATCAGACATAATTTTCCCTAAGGGAGGGCAGGCATCTGGCCTGCGGGTTTTGATTCTTTAAGGCTGCGCAGGCAGTCGCCTGCGCACTGTACAAAATAATTACACGCCTTGCTTTAAGGATGCCGCGATGAATTCATCCAGGTCACCATCCAGAATTGCCTTGGTGTTGCCTGATTCAAAATTCGTGCGTAAATCCTTAATGCGGGATTGATCCAGTACATAAGAGCGAATTTGATGACCCCAGCCGACATCGGTCTTGGAATCTTCCAGATTCTGCTTTTCACTCATGCGCTTGCGCAACTCAAGCTCAAACAGCTTGGCCTTCAACATTTCCCATGCTTCTGCACGGTTCCTGTGCTGGCTGCGGTCATTCTGACATTGGACGACGATGCCGGAAGGGCCGTGCGTCAAACGAACGGCAGAGTCGGTTTTATTAATATGCTGACCACCGGCACCAGAGGCGCGGTAAGTATCTGTACGCACATCTGCTGGATTGATATCGATCTCAAACGAGTCATCTACTTCAGGGTAGACAAACAGGCTGGAGAAAGAAGTATGGCGTCCATTGTTGGAATCAAATGGTGACTTGCGTACCAGGCGGTGTACGCCGGTTTCAGTACGCAGGAAGCCATAGGCATATTCACCTTCCACTTTCAAAGTGGCTGTCTTGATACCAGCGATATCGCCGTCAGACTGTTCCATGATTTCGACTTTGAAGCCCTTGCGTTCGCAATAACGCAAATATTGACGCAACAGCATGGATGCCCAATCCTGTGCTTCAGTACCACCAGCACCAGCCTGGATATCGATAAAGCAGTTGTTCGGGTCCATAGGATTGTTGAACATGCGGCGGAATTCCATGCCTTCCACCAGTTCGCGCAAAGCTTGCGCGTCGACTTCTATGGCTTCCAGTGTGTCGTCATCATTTTCTTCACGCGCCATGGCGAACAGGTCATTGGCGTCGCGCAGGCCGCTATCCGCTTTGACGAGCGTATTGACGACGTTTTCCAGGGATTTTTTTTCTTTGCCTAGTTCCTGGGCGCGTTTGGGATCATTCCAGACGGCAGGGTCTTCCAGTTCGGCGTTGACTTGTTCTAGTTTCTCTGACTTGATATCGAAGTCAAAGATACCTCCGGAGTTCGGCTTCGCGGACTGTCAGGTCGGCGAGCAGGGCGGACAGGCTATTGAGGCGTTCAGCTTCCATGATTTTATACTTTTCTAATGCAATCAAACCTTGCATTATACCTTGCTGCAGGACGCTTGATGTAATTTGCTCACGTGGATATGTTTAAATGATATTAAATTCCGACTAAGCCCCGACAGATTTGTCAGGGTTTATTGATTACTTGCCAAAAGTGATCGTTAGTACAGCACGCTTATCGTTACCAGACAGAGTTGGTGACGGTAGGCTTCGACTCTCTGTGGCTTTCCATCCACTTTGCCAGGTGAGTTTTGAAGCAGGATGGACATATATGGTATTGCGTCTGGGTAGATTGGCCACCATGAGGGAAAGATTCTTCCTCTTCCAGCTGCAGGGTGGTGATGGACTTTTCATGCTCTTTGGCCGCCCAGTTTTCATCCCATTTGGATTCTGCACCACAGACATCACAGGTGAGCTTGTCGAAAACCTCTTCAGTATGCTCAAGTATTAATACTGTTTTCATGTGTTTCATACTTCCTCCCTGTGGTGTTGATGACCTGGATTTGGTGGCAAGTGATGATTTGATTCTACATCAGTGGCAGAACATGAAAAGGGCCAGCTTGAAAAAAAGCTGTGTAGTCCGGTGCGGGCCAACACAGCTTTCATTTATTGCAGAACATTGTTGCTTGTTAATTTGCTAGCGCCTGCCTGTCTTGCTGGGTGCAGCTTTAGGCTTTGCTGACTTATAGGCCAATGCCGGTCGTGCAGAACTGGCAGCTGCAGGTTTGCCAGGTGTTGTTTTTGCATTTGCAGCAGCACGTGCATACGATTTTTTGCCAAAGGTATCAATCCTTGGTGCAGCTACGCGCTTGCCATTGGCGACACCACTTTCATCGATGGTAATCGGGATATGTGGCTGACGCAGTGGGATCAAGTGTTTGGGCCCGCTACCTATCAAGTCGCGTCTGCCCATGCGTACCAGAGCCTCATGAATGATTTCCCAGTTTTCTGGTGCGTGATAGCGCAGCAGCGCCTTGTGCAGTTTGCGTATCTTGCCAGAGCGTGCAGTCTCTACCACTTCAGAATCAGCTGTCACTTTCTTCAGCGGATTCTTGCGCGTATGGTACATGGTGGTTGCCAGCGCCATAGGAGTAGGCATGAAGGTTTGCACCTGGTCCAGCTTGAAATCATTTTTCTTGAGCCAGACAGCCAGATTCACCATGTCTTCATCGGTAGAGCCCGGATGGGCGGCGATAAAGTAAGGGATCAGGTACTGTTCCTTGCCGGCTTCTTTCGAGTACTTCTGGAACATGGCCTTGAACTCATCGTAACTGCCTATGCCGGGCTTCATCATTTTGGACAAAGTATCAGCTTCAGTATGTTCAGGCGCGATCTTCAATAAGCCGCCGACGTGATGAGTGACCAGCTCTTTGACATATTCAGGTGAGCGCACTGCCAGGTCATAGCGCAGACCAGAGCTGACCAGTATCTTCTTGATGCCGGGCAGGGCACGTGCCTTGCGGTAAATCGAAATCAGTTTGCTGTGGTCTGTGCCCAGGTTTGAGCAGATGCTTGGGTAGACGCAGGACAGGCGGCGACAGGATTCTTCTATCTTCTTGTCCTTGCAGGCCAAGCGATACATGTTGGCTGTTGGGCCACCCAGATCAGAGATGGTGCCAGTAAAGCCTTTGACCTTGTCGCGGATTTCTTCTATCTCGCGCAAAATTGAAGGTTCGGAGCGACTCTGTATGATGCGGCCTTCATGCTCGGTAATGGAGCAGAAAGTACAGCCACCAAAGCAGCCACGCATGATATTCACCGAGAAACGTATCATTTCCCAGGCTGGTATGCGTGCCTTGCCATAAGCAGGGTGGGGCGCACGTGCATAGGCGCGGTCATACACGCCATCCATCTCATCCATAGCCAGTGGCAACGGTGGCGGGTTCAGCCAGACATCACGGTCGCCGTGGCCTTGCACCAGTGCCTTGGCATTGCCTGGATTGGCTTCCAGATGGAATACGCGCGAGGCGTGGGCGTACAGGACAGCATCTTCCTTGACTTCGTCAAAGGAAGGCAGGCGTATCACGGACTTGTGCTGCTTATTTCGTAGCATGAGCTGGCGTTCTTCACGGCTCATGATGCGTATGGCTTGTAACTGCACAACGTCGGCCTTGGTTTCGACTTTGACTTCAGACTTGGCTTCCGCAGAGACGGCAGTAGTCGCAGGCGCATCGCCCGTGGCGCATTTTGCTTCTTTTTCGGGCACCATGGCATACGGGTCAGTATGCGCTTCTATCTTACCCGGAGTATCAATTTTGACAGAGTTGATTTCTGTCCATTCTTCGTCTGGCAACCAGCCTTTTGGTGTCATGAAGGCAGTACCGCGCAAATCGCGGATGTCCTTGATCGCTTCACCCTGAGCGAGTCGGTGCGTCAGGTCAATGAGGGCGCGTTCGGCATTGCCAAACAACAGGATGTCGGCTTTCGAGTCAGGCAGGACGGAGCGCCTTACCTTGTCAGACCAATAATCATAATGCGCAATACGACGCAAACTGGCTTCTATGCTGCCGGCGACGACATTGGCATCTGGGTAAGCTTCGCGGGCGCGTTGGGCATAAACCACCAAGGCACGGTCAGGGCGCTTGGTGCGGTCACCATCTGGCGTATAGGCATCTTCAGAGCGTATTTTGCGGTCAGCGGTGTAGCGGTTCACCATAGAATCCATATTGCCAGCAGTGACGCCAAAATACAGATTGGGTTTGCCTAAAGCGCGGAAGGCGTCGGCAGACTGCCAGTCTGGCTGGCTGATGATGCCAACACGAAAGCCATGATGTTCCAGCAAGCGACCTATCAGGGCCATGCCAAAGCTGGGGTGGTCGATATAGGCATCGCCAGTGACGAGGATAACGTCGCAACTGTCCCATCCCAGCGCATCCATTTCGGCGCGTGACATGGGGAGGAAGGGTGCAGTATTTTTTCCACCGACTTCAGGGCGGAAGCGAGGAAAAGAGAATAGATTTTTAGGCTGAGCGTTCATTGGCGGAATTGTACCGGAAAGCGGCTGGTTTTGCGCGGCGATAAGGAAATTCTTCTGAAAAATCAAAAGCTTGCATGAAATTGATATGACTTTTTAATTAACAATTTCTGCTGTCAGGTCGCATACCTGGCGGGGTTGCGAATTGACGGCAGCCTGTCATGACAGCTCCTTAGCAGAAATTTCATCGAATTTGTTTGTATTTTCAAGAGCTAATTCCATATTAGATATAGCTGTTTTCGCGTAAAATCGCGCCAATATTAATTTGGCAGGAGAGGTATATGAGTATCAAATCAGACAAGTGGATACGCCGCATGGCAGAGCAACACGGCATGATAGAGCCGTTTGAACCGGGTCAGGTGCGTGAACGTGATGGTAACCGCATTGTCAGCTATGGCACTTCTTCCTACGGTTACGATATACGCTGCGCCGACGAATTCAAGATTTTCACGAATATCAACAGCACCATTGTTGACCCCAAAAATTTTGATGAAAAATCTTTTGTCGATTTCAAAGGTGATGTTTGCATCATTCCACCAAATTCTTTTGCGCTGGCTCGCACGATGGAATATTTCCGTATTCCACGCAGCGTATTGACCATCTGCCTGGGTAAGTCCACTTATGCGCGTTGCGGCATTATCGTTAATGTCACGCCGTTCGAGCCTGAATGGGAAGGTTATGTGACGCTGGAATTTTCAAATACCACACCATTGCCAGCCAAGATTTATGCAGGTGAAGGTTGTGCTCAGGTCTTGTTCTTTGAAAGTGATGAAATTTGCGAAACATCCTACAAAGACCGTGGCGGCAAATATCAGGGCCAAGTTGGCGTAACTTTGCCGAAAACCTGAATTCAAGACTGAATCCAAGACTCGATACAAGAAATTCATGCAGCCGGATTACGCAGCCATACTTCAGACTATTTTTGCTGAAGTCCAGCCTTTATTGTCTCAAGGGAAAGTAGCTTCCTATATTCCTGAGTTATCCAAAGTGTCGACACAGCATTTTGGTATGGCTGTGTATTGCCTGGATGGCAGCACCTATAGTATTGGTGATAGTCAGCAAAAATTCTCATTGCAAAGCGTCACCAAGCTGTTTGCGCTGGCGCTGGCGTTTTCCCGTGAGGGGGATGCGATCTGGGAGCGGGTAGGGCGTGAGCCTTCCGGCAATCCTTTCAACTCCCTGGTGCAGCTGGAATATGAACGTGGCAAGCCACGCAATCCTTTCATCAATGCCGGTGCTCTGGTCATTGCTGACATCTTGTCGGCCCGCTTTGTACAATCAGACATTGCAGTCCAGCAGTTTGCCAGAACCATATCGGGCGAACCCACCATCGATTTTGATATGGCGGTTGCCCAGTCTGAACGTCAGACTGCACATCGCAATTATGCGATCGCGCATTTGATGAAAGATTTTGGCAATCTGCACAACCCGGTCAAGACCGTCATCGACAGTTATTGCCGTCAATGTTCGCTGACCATGACTTGTGCTGAATTGGCCAAGGCAGGTGGCTTCCTTGCTAATCATGGCAGCGTGCCCTGGAGTGGGCAGCGAATCCTTGATGCAAGTTCATCCAAACGTCTGAATGCATTGATGCTGACTTGTGGCACCTATGATGCGGCAGGGGACTTTGCTTATCGTGTGGGTTTGCCAGCCAAGAGTGGAGTAGGTGGTGGCATTCTGGCGCTGGTGCCAGGTGAGCTGGCGGTGGCCGTTTGGTCGCCGGGATTGGATGCAACCGGTAATTCGCTGGCAGGCACTTATGCTCTGGAGCGTTTCACAACATTGACAGCCAGATCGATATTTTGATTTACGGCACTGCACGCTGTCAGGCGCGCAGTGCCGCATTGTGGACTACGCCATAAATCCCAGGTTGCGATTTGAAAAGTTCACGATGTTGGGAAAAACATCATTGATCTGTGTTGTGCTCAAGCCAAACCAGTTCGCCAGTGTTGCACCATACTGATCAACAGAAATTTGTGGGAGCAGGCTGCCTGAACCTACATCCAGATTGTGCTTGAGTCCGGTGACTGGGAACTCGCCATAAATATTGTTGCCCTTGACTGCGCCACCCACGATAAAGTGATGTGAGCCCCAGCCATGATCAGTGCCATCCCCATTGCTGGTAAATGTTCTGCCAAAGTCGGATGCCGTAAACAGGGTAACTTGCTTGCGCATGTCCGTACCTTGCAGATTTCCCATAACGCCATCAAAGTAGCTGAGTGCGTGAGCAAGTCGTGCCATCAGGTCAGCATGGGCGGTACGCTGTGCATCGTGTGTATCGAAACCATTCAGAGCAACAAAAAATACTTGTCTCTGTGCGCCCAGAGTACTGCGTCCAGCGATGATCCTGGCGATGGTTTGTAACTGCGTTGCCAGCCCATTAGTGGCCTGATTGCCTGTATTTGGATTGGTGTATGTGGTGGGGTTGGGTACACCAGTACCGCCAGCCGGCGCCATTGCCGGACTGAGCAGACTTTGCGCGTTGATGGAGCGGTTGGTGACAGCGGCATGTTCTTTCTGAAACAGGTTGGCACTGTCCGAAGCGATGATGTTTTTCAAGGGGTTGCCGGCTGCACTGGAGCCAAACAAGGTGCCAGTTAAACCACCAATAGGCACTGCACCGGAGCCGCTGACCTGATATTGATTAACTGTGCGGCCAGCGAGGAAAACTGCATTACCGGAAGCTGATATTGCTGTAAATACCGGATAGGCATTACTGGAAGCCAGCATATCGCCCATGCGACCACCCCAGCCATAAATTGCACCTTCCGGCGCATATGCTTGCCACAAGGATTGTTGGTCATTGTGAGAAAACAGCTTGGGAGGAATGGGTACGCTTGCAGCCTTGTACTGTGCAAGTGTAGTGGGTACGATCAATGGACCTACATTGCTGATGATGGCTGCGCGGCCACCGTCAAACAAGGTTTTCAATGGCCCCAGTTGAGGATGTAGTGCAAAACTGCGACCAGCCTGTGTCGTGGTCGGGCTGATAGGCAGTACACCACCACTATTACCTGCAGGAGGCAGGGCTATTGAACCAGCCTCATTGGTGGTTCGCACTGTGGTGTACTGATTCCACGATGTCGTGTCCGTTGCCAATATGGTGTTTGCATGATCATTGGCACCGTACAGGAACAGGCACACCAGGGCCTTGTAGCCGCCCGATGAAGTTTGTGCAGCTGCAGAGCCCATGGCTGCCAGATTCAGGGCGAAAGGCAGGCTGGCGCTACCAGCAGCACCCATCGCACCCAGAGCAGTAGAGACACGCAAAAATTCGCGGCGTGAAGCATTAACTTTAGTCATGTCGGACTCCGTTTATTTCTGTACCAGATATTCTGGTGACGCCATCGTCAGGAAGACTGACAAATAGACGCGGTTCTTTTTCGCTGCATCTGCGTTGGCTGTGTTGTTGGTCGGTATGGTGACGGAATTGACCGCTGTCAAAATCTGACTACGCAAACCGTTGCTCATCTGGTTGGCCATCAATGTCAAATTCAGTTGGTCGATTAACTGATCTGGCGTTGCCGCCAATGCGATCAGGTTGGTGTAATCAGCTTTGACATCGCGTGACGAGCCCGTTCCGTTTGGAATGACATCGCGCATGAAGTTCAGATAGCCTACCACGGACGTTTCGCCGGTAATTTGCATTTCTGGTGACACCAGGCCTGCATTGGCGATGCCTGAGTTGGGCGGTACATATCCTGGACGGTAAAAATTGAAAACTGTTTGTGAGCGCATCGGAGTCTCAGCCAGGCCACTCAACGGATCATCCGTGCTGGTCATCAGGAAACGGCCAGAAGTCGAAACCACATTGAATGCGCGCATCCAGTTCGCCAATCGCAGTACAGGTTCCCTGAGTTTGCCAGTGTTGGCAAAAGCCAGGGTCGTATCATTGCGCGCTTCGTTGTCCAGCAAAATTGCCTTGACGACTGCACGCATATCGCCCCTTACACCAGAGCCATTGTTGTTGAATGCCGCCGCAACCCTGGAAATATATTGTGGGCTGGGGTTGCTGGTGACCAGGCGCTGTATCAACTGTTTGCCAATGAATGGGCCTACATTGGGGTGGTTGAAAAGTGTATCCAGGGCAATTTTCAGACTGGCCTCAGGATTGGCTGGTGACTGCGCAGGTATGGTCACACCCAGGAAAGTCTTGGCACTCACGGAATGGTATTTTGGATAGCTCTGCATAGGCAGCCATTCGCGGTTGGCGTCTGCATTGCCACCAAAGAAGCGTGTATCACTCTTGTCAGGGCCAGCCCAGCTCCAGCCGGTAAATACCTTGGCCAGGCCAGTGATGTCGGGGATGCCATAGGTTTCTACAGGTTTGCCGCCGCTCAGGACATAAGTGCCGTCCTGATTCAATTGATACAGCCCTATGGTGAAGAGCTGCATGACTTCGCGCGCATAGTTTTCATCTGGCACCTGGGTGCCGGATTCCTTCTGGTTGCGCAATGAAGTCAGATAAGTGCCCATCATGGGGTGCAGGCTGACAGCCTCCAGCAAATTGCGGAAATTGCCAAATGCATTGGCTCCGAGAGTATCGTAATAGCTGGCAACCCCGCGTGGATAGTTGGCGACATTGCTATCCTGGAAGGAGACCACAAATATTTGTGACAAGGCAAAGGTGACACGTTGCCTTAACTGGTCATCGCCCTTGATCGCCTGCTGCCAGAATGATTCAAAGAAATTATTCTGACTGAGGTCTTTCAGACCATTGATAAAGCCTGCGGCTTGTGTCTCCATATAAGTGCGATGCAGCTTCTGCGGCATGGCAAACTGCTTGTCTATCCAGGCACTGTAGCTACTGCTGGTCAGGCTATTGATCTCAGCATTATTTGCACCAAAGCTGACCTGCGCAAGAAAGCGGGAAGCCTGAGCAGGGGTGGGGGCATTCGCATTACTGGACTGAAAGCCAACCAGTGCCTGTATCAAACCATTGGCAATGCTGGTATCTGTAGGCGTGACAGTAGATGCAAGTGCCATGCCCTTGGTGATGGAATCTTCTGTGCGCAAATAGGTTAAGCCTTGCTGAATAGCAAAGTTCTTGGCAACACTTACCTTATTCTCGAACAGGCTGTTTACCCAGCCATACACGGGATCACCCGCATAGCCATGCGTCGCAATCAGCATGGAGCGCACCACGATGCCGCGTGTTACCGTCCCGTTGGCCAGACCGGCCGTCCAGTAATCCAGGCCAGCCTTGTCTGGTGGTGTGCGGCTCAACACATTGCGATAGACATTGGTCACAAAATCGACATTGTTGGCATTGGGCGCATAGCCTGTCAGCGCAGCGTCCTGAATGGCGGCAATGTAAAAGGATTCGCCTATTTTGTCTATTGATACACCGCTCTTGAATTGATTAATCCAGTAGGCGAGTCCATTAGCATCTGGTACACGATTGAAATAGGAAATATACAGTTCTATGATCGCATTTAAATCACTGGCTGCAATGCTGGAAGCCAGGCTGGCAATTTGCAGATTGACTGACACATCCTTAAACACCAACTGCTGGGTAGTGGCATCAAGATTGACCGTACCATCAGTTCCTACATTGTCTTTCACCGTGTAGCCAGAACTGGTGTTGGTAATGGTGTAATTGGAGCGATTGCCATTAAAAGTCGTCACAGTGCTGCTGATGTTGGGCGCAGGTGCGAACAAGCGCCGTAATGCTGAAACAGGGGCAGGTGCTGGTGCACCGGAGGGTGCGGTGGATGCACTGGTTTTTTCGTCACCGCCACAAGAGCTGAGTGCGAAAACGGAGAAGACAATCAAGAATTGCTTGAGTGCGGTGAGCCTGAGAATTGACATGGGGACTCCTAATAGACGTTCCCAGTAAATTTCGTTTGGGAAAGTGAATTCTAATCCAAGCATTCAGGCATCAATCACCATAAAGTGTAACAAACGGTGAGGCAGGGCACATATGCTGCTTAAAAAGTAAGCAGATGTAATTAACTTAAATGATTGATATTGCCAATCAATTCAGAGGCTTGTGCAAGCGGCAATCCACTTGCTTCCCTGAAAAGTTTTGCCTTAATCCATTTCAGCCAGGGTTTGGTGAACGAAGGCAGAAAGGATGAGCTTGGACTGGGCTGTAACATCAATAAATTCAAAGCCATGTCTGTATTCTAGTCCATTTTCAGTCGGAGCTTGTGAGCGCAAGATCACATTCAGGCTTAAATATTCGTCATTGCCAGCAGCACTGACTTTGAATTTGATGACACCTACGTCCCCTTTTTTGCCAACCGCTTTTTTGATGACACCAGATGCGCCGCCCATGCTGAGGTCGCCTATGGTTGCTGCTGCGGTTTGTTCAGGGTCGCCAATGGTCAATGAGGCAATAATTTTAACCGTGGCACGGGAACCCTGGCGTATCGTGGTGCAACGTACTTGTTTGGGGTAAGAAATATGCAGGTAAGGGTGGGGGGAATACACCGACTTGATTGCGGATGCCGTAAACGCATACGCTTTTTTGCCTGGGAATGCGCGCACGATAAAAGTCTGGCCGTCACGAATGATGACGGCCTTGCCATCCATCGTAGGCGCAGTCACCATGATAGACATATTTTTGACAAAACCGATCAATTTTACGGTGTAGCGTACAGCGGTGTGATCATGGACTTGCAGGTATAGCGTTTCACCTACATTCCAGCGCACACTGTCCAGTTCCATCAGCACATCTTTATGCGCGTCCTGCGCGGATGGGCTACTGCCAGGAGAGGCTGATTGGGATGATACAGGTTTTGAAATGGGAGTCATCTTCGACGGTATGGTGTCCCACATGGCATCGGGATTGCAATAGCCATGCTCCAGCAAACCTTCCAGTTGATGCTGGCTTTCCACCTTGACACCAGATGCCATCAGCAAATGACCTTGCTCATCATAGATAGCCCAAGGTACGGCCTGACCTACGCTGATTTCTGCGTGCTTGATTGGCATTAGTCCTGATGCACCACCCATGTCCTGTTTCCGTAACGTGAAGTATCGGACTGATTGTATATCGAAAATCAGGGCAAATTAAGTGCGATGTTGCTCCTTTGTATAATAAAAAGCACTTATTATCTTTCTCTGACAATAAGTGCTTTTTCAAAACACAAATCTGACAACTAAATTGCAGTGGCTTGCTTACTTTCCGGCTTCTGCTGTGGATTTAACGCAATCAACAAAATAGCCACGTTTGCCATCGACTTCTGCTTTGACCAGGCCATGGCAATCAGTTTCGAAGCCAGGGAAACGTTCATTAAAGTCGCGCACGAAGCGCAGATAATCAACAATAGTCTGATTGAAACGTTCTCCTGGAATCAACAGTGGAATACCTGGTGGATAAGGTGTCAACAGAATTGCCGTAACGCGACCTTCAAGTTCATCAATCGAAACGCGCTCAGTTTCGCGGTGGGCCATCATGGCGAATGCGTCAGATGGTTTCATCGCTGGCTGCATGTCGGACAAATACATTTCTGTCGTCAGACGTGCCACATCATGCCCTTTATAGGCTTCATGTATGCCCTGGCACAGGTCTTTCAGGCCAACACCTTCATAGCGAGGGTTGGCGGCTGCAAACTCCGGCAAGATACGCCACATAGGCTGGTTCTTGTCGTAATCGTCCTTGAACTGTTGCAAGGCCGTCAGCAAGGTGTTCCAGCGGCCCTTGGTGATGCCGATGGTGAACATGATGAAGAATGAGTACAGGCCGCATTTCTCAACAATAACGCCATGCTCAGCCAGGTATTTGGTAACGATGGAGGCAGGGATGCCTGTTTCGCCAAACTTGCCTTCCAGGGATAGGCCAGGCGTGACGATGGTGGCCTTGATCGGGTCCAGCATATTGAAGCCTGGTGCCAGTTTGCCGAAGCCATGCCAGTCATCTTCGGCGCGTATCATCCAGTCTTCGCGTGAGCCTATGCCGTCTGCTGCAAATTCTTCCGGTCCCCAGACCTGGAACCACCAGTCCTTGCCCCATTCCTGATCTACCTTGCGCATGGCGCGGCGGAAATCCAGTGCCTCGAGTATCGATTCTTCTACCAGTGCCGTCCCGCCAGGTGCTTCCATCATGGCTGCTGCGATATCGCAAGAGGCGATAATCGAGTACTGAGGCGATGTTGAGGTGTGCATCAGGTAAGCTTCATTGAAGCTGTCACGGTCCAACTTGCGTGTCTCGGATTCGCGTACCAGGATTTGCGATGCCTGCGAAATACCAGCCAGCAGTTTATGCGTGGACTGGGTCGAGAAAATCATTGATTTCTTAGCACGTGGCCTGTCTTTGCCAATGGCATGCATGTCTTTGTAAAAGTCATGAAAGGTTGCGTGTGGCAACCAGGCTTCGTCAAAGTGCAGGGTGTCGATTTCACCATCCAGCAAGTCTTTCAATACTTCGACGTTGTACAGCACGCCATCGTAAGTCGATTGGGTGATAGTCAGGATGCGTGGTTTCTTGTTCTTGGCTTCGCGCGCAAAAGGATTGGCTTCTATCTTCTTCTGTATGCTTTCCATGCTGAATTCTTCCAGCGGGATAGGGCCGATAATGCCCAGGTGATTCCGTGTAGGCATAAGGAAAACCGGTATCGCACCACACATGATGATGGAATGCAAAATGGATTTATGGCAGTTACGATCCACCACGACGATGTCGCCAGGTGCAACCGTGGAATGCCAGACCATCTTGTTGGAGGTCGAGGTGCCATTGGTCACGAAGTAGCAGTGATCCGCATTGAAAATGCGTGCGGCATTGCGTTCAGACGCGGCAACCGGGCCGGTATGATCGAGCAATTGTCCCAGTTCTTCAACGGCATTACAAACGTCAGCACGCAACATGTTTTCACCAAAAAACTGATGGAACATCTGGCCTATCGGTGACTTCAGGAAGGCCACGCCACCTGAGTGGCCTGGGCAATGCCAGGAGTAGGAGCCATCATTGGCGTAATGTACCAGCGCGCGGAAAAACGGCGGTGCCAGGCCATCCAGGTAAGAACGTGCTTCACGGATGATATGACGTGCCACGAACTCTGGCGTATCTTCAAACATGTGAATGAAACCGTGCAATTCGCGCAGGATATCATTCGGAATATGGCGGGAGGTGCGGGTTTCACCGTACAGGTAAATTGGGATGTCCGCATTTTTGTAGCGAATTTCTTCTACGAAGGCACGCAGGGACTTCAGGGCGTAATCTGTCTCTTCATCAGTACCATCGCCAAATTCTTCATCGTCAATCGACAGGATAAAGGCAGAGGCACGGGATTGTTGTTGGGCAAACTGGGATAAGTCACCATAGCTGGTCACACCCAGTACTTCCATACCTTCTTTTTCTATGGCATCTGCAAGTGCGCGTATGCCCAGGCCGGAAGTGTTTTCAGAACGGAAGTCTTCGTCGATGATGACGATGGGGAAGCGGAATTTCATGGAGGTCTCCAAAAAAGCTTGTTACAAGGGAGACGCCTGGGCAAGTTAAATCAACCGCTTGCGCGCCGAAAATTCAAAGAAGCGAATTCTCTCAGATATGTGAGGGCTGATGTGAAAAAATCGCTGTTTTTGGTTGGGAAATGCAAAATTTCATCTGATTGTCATCAAAGCAGTTGTTGTGCCATATCTTGCATTGCAAAATGTGCTTCAGAATGAATTTTATTCAATAAATTCTCAACTCGATCCAGTTGCTTAGCGAGGCAAAAAGTAAAAAAGAGTGCTCATATAAGCACTCTTTTTTCCTGGCAAGAATTGCTATGATAATTGTCAGAAGCGATAACTTGCTGCAGAAAAGATCGTGACTGGATTTTTCTGGAAGACAAATGGGCTTCTGCCAGCATCACCACTCAGGCGGCTGACAGATGCACCGGTAGTCAGCGACCAGTTGCTATCGATATTCCAGTGCCAGCTGGCGCCCAGCTTGATATCAGAAATGCCTGACGATGGTGTGTACTGAGCATAGCCGCTAGCTACAGATTGCGCAGCAGTCACACCATAGTAAGACTGCATGTAGGCAGAGTTAACCCAGTTTGCACCTATGCTGGCTGACAATCTATGTTGTGGACTCAATAAAGTAGTCGCGCGCGCGCCAAAGCTGACTTGTACGCCATTGTGATCAAGACCAGAGCCATATCGTACGGACGAAGCCAGAGAAAAATTTTGATCCAGATTGAAATTCAGGAAGGCACCTGGCTCAATCGCCGTATTGACATCGCCCAGGCCGCGCAGTTTGCCAGAGCGCGACTCATCACGGGCAGCTTCCAAAGACATGCGCAAGCCATACTGCAGGCTTGCATCTTTGGAGAAATTATAGCCCAGGCCATTCACGGCACTAAAGAAAGCGCCGTTTTTCCATTGCGCGTCAAACATGGGGTAAGCAGCCAGACGGCGCTCATCAGAACCCGTGTACTTTGGCATACTGAGCGCAACAGCGCCCAGAGAGAAGTTGACATCCTTGGGCAGGTAGCTAGTGGGAACCAGTTGCACAAATTGTGAAGTCTGTGCTCCCGCTGAGCAAGCCATCGCCAATAATGTGATACCGAGTATTTTTTTCATTATGTTCTCGTCTTTATTAAATGTGGAGAGCTGCAAGTCCTGCCAGTACTACACCAACTCCAGCCACGCCGTATGATGCATATTGCAACCATTTTTTCTTGGTCAGCAAAGTGATTGCTGCCAGGGATATGGCAATTTGCACCGCTGTCATGGCTTGGGCCCAGCGATGATGTTGATGCAGTGCTGCTTCAGACTTGTGCTCCCATGTCTTGCTTTCTTCTTCCAGGGCTTCAGCGTCTTTCTTAATCTTTTCTTTTTCCGATTTATAGCGCTCGACATCTGCTTTATATTTCGCGACATCGGCACCAGGTATTACCATTGCCAATTCCGCCAGATTCTGCTTGCTCGACTTCGACTGATAAAAATTCCATTGGTTCGATGCTTCTGTCTTTTTAATGGCAGATTCATTTTTGAACATGGCAGCATCATTCTGTGTCGCACCACCTTCGTAGCCAAACAATGCGCCTACTGTTGCCATAATGGCAGTCATTACCGCAATTTTACTGGCAAAGTCATCATTGCCGTGCGCAGCATGCTCCAATTCATGGTCGTGAGGTCCATGTACGTGAAAACCGTGTCCTGACATAGTAATCCTAATTCTTTTTATAAGTGACAAATGCGAAATGTAAATTTTTTTCTTCAGAGTAATGTTTTTCTCTTCCCGTCTCTTTCCATAGTAGTGGATTGATTGCTGGGAAAAAAGCATCACATGCAAATTCCTGTTGTATCTCAGTCACGACCAGTTCATTGGCCAGCTCCATGCTTTGCTGGTAAATTTCCGCGCCACCAATAATGTAAGCGCGGTCATCGTTCAGCAAAGCACGGGCGGCCTCAAGTGAACTGATCGTTTCCACGCCTGCATGCTGCCATTCGTGATTGCGCGTGACTACAATATTGCGCCTGTTTGGCAATGGTCGGCCTATGGACTCAAACGTCTTCCGGCCCATGATGATGGCATGACCACTGGTCGTGCGCTTGAAATGGGCCAGATCCTCAGGCAAATGCCATGGCAATTTATTGTCCACGCCTATGCCCAGCTTGGAATCGGTTGCAACGATAATACTTAAAGATGACATACTCATGAATCCAGGGCTTAAACTGCAACAGGTGCTTTGATGGCAGGGTGGAACTGATAATTGGTAAACTCAAAATCATCAAACTGATAACCAAAGATGGATTCAGGTTTGCGCTTGATGATTAATTGCGCCAGCGGCAAAGTGCTGCGTGATAACTGTTCGTTAACTTGATCCATGTGATTGGAATACAAGTGGCAGTCACCGCCAGTCCAGATAAAATCGCCAACTTCCAGGCCGGTCTGTTGCGCCACCATATGGGTTAGCAAGGCATACGACGCAATATTAAAAGGCACACCCAAAAAGATGTCGGCGCTACGCTGATATAACTGACAAGACAATTTGCCATCAGCCACATAAAACTGAAACATCATATGGCAGGGAGGCAGCTTCATTTGCGGGATGTCAGCGACATTCCAGGCAGAGACGATGAGGCGGCGTGAATCTGGATTATTGCGTATCTGTTCTATGACTTGCTTGATTTGATCTATATGTTCGCCAGAAGGTGTAGGCCAGTTGCGCCATTGCGAACCGTAGACCGGGCCAAGATCACCATTGGTATCCGCCCATTCATTCCAGATCGAGACACCATTGTCTGTCAGGTATTTGATATTGGTAGAGCCAGCCAAAAACCAGATGAGTTCATGGACGATGGATTTAAGGTGCAGCTTCTTGGTCGTCACCAATGGAAAGCCCTTGCTCAGATCAAAGCGCATCTGATAACCAAAGACGGACACAGTGCCCGTGCCGGTTCTGTCAGTTTTTTGAGTGCCGTGCTCTTTCACATGGCGCATGAAGTCAAGGTATTGGTGCATGATGCGTAATAAATTGCTATGTTGAATTGCTAAGTTATTTAAGACGCTAGTATACCTTAGGGCGAGAGAATCTACTTGATTGGATTGTAATAACAAAGTAAAAGCGGTCGGACAAACCTTATGCTTTGTCTGTCCGGGCAGTTTGAACTGGTGCTTGTTCGCTCATCGCTTACTGGTTCAGCGTTTGCTTAGCAGGGGATTGCTGGATTCAGGTTCGCCCGGGGCTACCAATGGTAATTTGATTTCAAATCTGGTGCCCTGGCCAACAATGCTGGAAGCGTGAATGCTACCGCCCAGTACATTGGAAATGATATTGAAAGTAATGCTCAGGCCCAGGCCGCTACCACCCTGGCCAAACTTGGTGGTGAAGAAGGGTTCAAAGATTCTATTGATGATGTCGGCTGAAATACCTTTGCCATTGTCTTCAAAGACAATAAGTACATGGTCACCGTGTTGTTCTGCCGTGCAGCGCATATGTCCTTCTTCGCGACCCTCCAGGCCGTGTGCGACTGCATTGTTGACCAGGTTGGTAAAGACTTGGCCCAGCAATCCAGGATAACTGTCGAGTTGTATCTCGCCAGGAATATCGAGTTCGAGAGTAAAAGGAGTTTTGCGCAAACTGGAGTGCAGCAGGGCAGTCAGCTCTTGCAGCATGACCAATAAGGCAAACTGTCTGCGTTGGGCGCTGGACTGATCAACAGCAACTTGCTTGAAATCGCCAACCAGATGGGCAGATTGCTGGAGGCCGCGCAACAGTAGTTTGGTCGAGTCTACGGCCGTAGTCGCATAGCGGGTCAGGTCAGAGCGTTTCATCTTGCCTTCTTCAACCATTCTGACCAGGTTTCGAGTTTCTTCTTCCAGCGTACTGGCAACCAGCAGGCAATTACCAAGTGGGGTATTGAGTTCATGTGCAACGCCAGCCACCATGGAGCCTAGTGCAGCCATGCGTTCTACTCTGGCCAATTCTGCCTGTGCAGAATTCACATTGCTTAAAGCAGCCTCGAGGTTTTGATTGACTGTTTCCAGTTCTTGCGTGCGCTGTCTGACTTTGGATTCCAGAGTTCCTGAGTATTCAAGCAATTGTTGATTCTTGATTTCCAGTTCACCAAATGACCTTTGCAACGCCTGTCGAGTGGCTTCCAGGCTGGTTGCCAGATGACCCAGTTCGTCTTCCCGGTTGAGTGCAATAGGATCATTCAATTCACCATTCGCCAGTCGGTCGGATTCGCCCATCAATATCCTGACAGGTTGTACCAGACGCCATTGCAATACCACCAGAATAAACAGGATGGCCAGTATCAGCGAAAGTACAGCTGTTGTGACGTAGCGCCGGAAGTCAGATGCCAAACTCTCTTGCAATAAATCTTCAGCCAACGTCAGTCTGACCTGACCTATGACCTGACCACCGTGCTTGATCTCCCTGACCATGCTGGTGAAGGGGCCTTTTTGAGTTTGTTTGCGGGTATCGTTTTTGATGAATTCCTTGCGGTCGGGCAGGGTAATCACTTCTATGGTTGCCACCCTGGGATCCGAGTACACGACTTCACTGGAGATATTGGCAATTTCTGGCGTGATTTGCCAGAGAGGTTCACTCAGGATAACGGAAAGAATTTCTACCAGACGATTATGATCTTCTGCGTTTCTGAGTTGAGCTGCAGTTTCTATCGTATGCAGGTGATAGGGGATGAGTATGGCAGCGGGGACGGTCAATCCGAATACAACAGCCAGAATAATCGCCAGTCTCAGCGTGATTCGGCGGCGTAGTGCAGATAAAAGATGTCGAAACTGCATTGCGTGGTCCTTGTGCAACACTTCCCAAAAGGTATAGCCCGGCGGGGTAGTATGCAATTCCTCGCCAGACATTCATTTACAGCTCAGACACGGATAACCATGTTTGATGACCGCACAAACAATTCTAAAATACTAAAAGGTTTTTTGCGTTTCAGCAAGTTATGATTCTTGAGTGTTCACTCTGTGTGTCCAAATGTCCAAAAATGGGCAAATTGTTGTTTGAAGCGGTAGCTTTGCATGCCTTTAAGAGAGTATGTTTAGGATTATCTGGTTTCGTCTATCCAGGCCATTTGTATGGCTTCTAATACCTTTTCTCCACCGCGCATATGG
Organism: Undibacterium pigrum; assembly: GCF_003201815.1. Lineage (GTDB taxonomy): Bacteria > Pseudomonadota > Gammaproteobacteria > Burkholderiales > Burkholderiaceae_D > Undibacterium > Undibacterium pigrum. The sequence continues at coordinate 915,650 of NZ_QJKB01000001.1, read as the reverse complement.
TCGTCGTCAAATTCTTCCAGATCGACGATCCAGTTATGCAGGTCTGTGAAGCGTACTGTCAGTGGATCAACATCAGGAAATTTATCGCAAAGTACTTCAGCGATTCTGAAGGTATCTATCCATTTCATGCTGTGCTCCACTTAGTGTCGATACCACTGCAGGTGCAAAAAACAGTGTTAATGATTTTCGCGTGCGTGGTTAATGGTGTATTTTGGGATTTCTATGGTGATATCCTGTTTGCCCAATTTAACCTGGCAAGACAGGCGCGACGTTGCTTCCAAGCCCCAGGCGGCATCCAGCAAGTCTTCTTCATCATCCGTAGACTCATTCAGTGAACTAAAACCTTCGCGTATGACCACGTGACAAGTGGTGCAGGCGCAAGACATTTCACAGGCATGTTCGATTTCGACATCGCTTTCAACCAGTGCCTCGCATAAAGATTTGCCTTCAGGGGCATCAATCACAGTTCCTTCGGGGCAAAGCTGGGGGTGGGGCAAGACAATAATTTGTGGCATGTTATTCTCGTAATCTGGCTATTTCAATATGTATTAATGTTGTCTGGATCGGTATGAGGCAATATCGCTCAGGTAATCTCATCCAGTTTTTTTCCGGCCAATGCACTGCGCACGCTTTGATCCATGCGACGTGCAGCAAATTCTTCCGTGCCATCGGCGAGTGCAGTGATAGCAGCGTGGAGTAACTGATGATCTTTGCCATCCTTCAACTTGCTGACCTGATCCATCAATTCCATGATCTGGCTTTGCTCTGCATCGCTCAGCAATTGGGCGTCGCCATTCAGGGCAGACTGGGTCGCCAGCAAAATGCGTTCAGCTTCGACGACTTCTTCACGCAATGCACGTTCCTGCATATCGGCATCCGCAGAAGTAAATGAATCTTGCAACATGCGTGTGATTTCATCATCGGCCAGGCCATAAGATGGTTTGACCGTGATCGCAGCTTCCACGCCAGAGCGCAATTCACGCGCCGACACAGACAGTAAGCCATCTGCATCTACCTGATAAGTGATGCGGATGCGGGCAGCGCCTGCAGCCATGGGAGGTATGCCGCGCAATTCAAAGCGCGCCAGCGAGCGGCATTCGCTCACCAGTTCACGTTCACCCTGCACTACATGGATGGCCATGGCAGTTTGCCCATCCTTGAAAGTGGTAAATTCCTGCGCGCGGGCGCAGGGGATAGTGGAATTACGAGGGATAACTTTTTCAGCCAGTCCACCCATGGTTTCGATGCCCAGTGACAGCGGGATCACATCCAGCAATAGCCAGTCATCACCGGGAGCGCGATTGCCAGCCAGCAGGTTGGCCTGTATTGCTGCACCGAGTGCTACCACTTTGTCTGGATCAATGTTTGCCAATGGCGTGGTCTGGAAAAATTCACCAACAGCCTTGCGTACATGCGGCATGCGTGTCGCGCCACCCACCAGTACCACTCCATCAATATCATCTACCGTCAGGCCGGCGTCGCGCAGGGCCTTGCGGCAAGGCGTCGTGGTTTTTACGACCAGGTTTTGCGTCATCTCCGCAAATGCTGCTGCACTGATTTGCAGATGTACAGACTCACCAGAATTGAGCTTTGCATCAATAAAAGTACTTGGCTTGCTGGACAAAATTTCTTTGGCTTCGCGTGCCTTGACCATCAGTGCGCTGGTGTCTTCGTCGGACAAAGGGGGCAGTTTAGATTCTTGCAATATCCAGCAAAACAGGCGGTGATCAAAATCATCGCCACCGAGGGCGGAGTCACCGCCAGTAGCCAGAACTTCAAATACGCCTTTGCTCATCTTCAGGATGGAGATGTCGAAAGTACCACCGCCAAGATCATAGACGGCATAGATGCCTTCTGAAGAATTATCCAGGCCATAGGCAATTGCTGCAGCGGTAGGTTCATTCAGCAAACGCAAGACATTCAGGCCAGCCAGTTTTGCGGCGTCTTTGGTGGCTTGTCTTTGTGCATCATCGAAATAAGCAGGGACGGTGATGACAGCACCTACCAGGTCATCGCCCAGAGCATCCTCTGCCTGCTGGCGCAGTGTTGCCAGAATTTGCGCTGATACTTCTACCGGGCTTTTAATGCCAGCGACAGTTTTGATCTGCACCATGCCGGGTTCATCATGAAAATCATAGGGCAGGTTTTCAGCATAGGCTATGTCTTTCAAGCCTCGCCCCATGAAGCGCTTGACGGAAGCGATGGTATTTCTGGGGTCATTACTTTGTTCAGCCTGTGCCTTGAAGCCTATATGCGCATGGCCATTTGGCAGATAGCGTACTACTGAAGGCAGCAGCGGGCGACCTTCTTCATCGTTCAGCACTTCAGGGATACTGTTGCGTACGGTTGCTACCAGGGAGTTGGTGGTGCCAAGGTCTATGCCGACTGCCAACCTGTGCTGGTGTGGAGCGGTGGACATGCCAGGTTCAGAAATCTGCAGTAATGCCATGATGAGGTGGGATGGCAAGGCATCCCCAAAAAAAGCAAATCAGCGATGGCAGATTTGCCGGGTTATTCGAAATTACTCTTCGAGCGCAGCGATATCTGCAATAAATTTTTCCAGGAACATGCAGGTACGGATTTGCAGTGCAGCTTCTTGAAAATTACCAAGATCAATCGAGTTGCCAACGGCATGCAATTGCGCTCTTAATGCACTGTTCAGCTCACGTTCAAGACGTAACAGGGCGGCTTCATTCTTGCCCTGGCGTGCCTCATCAAATGCTTCGCGCCACTCCATCTGCTGCATCAAAAACGCAGCAGGCATGGATGTATTGGATTCTGTCTGTAAATCCACGCCTTGCAGCTCACATAGATAGCGTGCGCGTTTCAGAGGTTTTTTCAGGGTCTGGTAAGCTTCATTGGCTCTGGTGGCCCATTGCATGGCGACGCGTTTTTCAGCTTCGCTGGCTTGCACAAACTTGTCCGGATGTACGCGATTTTGCACTTCACGGTAAGCTGCATCCAATTGTCCCTGATCGAGTGCAAACTGCTGCGGCAACTGAAACAGCTCAAAATGATTCTGCATCTGCACTAACCTTAAATCCTGAAGCTTTCGCCACAACCACATTCGTCCTTGACGTTGGGGTTGTAGAATTTAAAACCTTCGTTCAAGCCTTCGCGGGCAAAATCCAGTTCAGTGCCGTCGATGTAAGGCAGGCTTTTCGGGTCAACGAAGACCTTGACGCCATGTGACTCAAAAATCTGGTCGTCATTACCTACTTCATCCACATACTCAAGCTTGTAAGCCATGCCTGAGCAGCCAGTTGTACGTACTCCAAAGCGCAGGCCTATGCCTTTGCCGCGACGTTCCATATACCGGGTCACATGTTTTGCCGCTTTTTCTGTGAGTGTGATAGCCATATTTATTCCAGTTTTTGCCACTAAACTTTTGTTGCAATTTTTATGCTGATTTAAAACGTATTATGCGTTTTGTTCTGCGCCGTGCTTGTTTTTGTAGTCCAGTACAGCAGCCTTGATCGCATCTTCCGCCAGGATGGAGCAATGGATCTTGACAGGTGGCAGTGCCAGTTCTTCAGCAATTGCCGTGTTCTTGATTTCCAGAGCCTGGTCCAGTGTCTTGCCCTTGACCCATTCGGTGACGAGGGAAGAAGAGGCAATTGCAGAGCCGCAGCCATAAGTCTTGAATTTTGCATCCTGGATAACGCCGTCAGCGCCTACCTTGATTTGCAATTTCATGACGTCGCCGCAAGCAGGTGCGCCAACCATGCCGGTACCAACTGTATCGTCACCTTTTTCAAAGGCGCCGACATTGCGTGGGTTTTCATAGTGATCTAAAACTTTTTCAGAATAAGCCATTTTGATGCTCCTTGATTTTTCTTAAATGCGTTTGTTCAAATGCGCATTCAATATTGAATTAATGCGCAGCCCACTGGATAGTGGAGATATCAATGCCGTCCTTGTACATATCCCAGAGGGGTGACAATTCACGCAACTTGGCAACCTTGGTTTTCAACAGGTCTATCGTAAAGTCGATGTCTTCTTCTGTCGTGAAGCGACCAATAGTGAAACGTATCGAGCTGTGTGCCAGTTCATCGCTGCGGCCGAGTGCACGCAATACATACGATGGTTCCAGGCTGGCAGAAGTACATGCTGAGCCGGATGATACTGCAATATCCTTGATCGCCATGATCAGAGATTCACCTTCAACATAGTTGAAGCTGACATTCAGATTATGCGGTACGCGGTGTTCCATGTCGCCATTGACATAGGTTTCTTCAATTTCTTGCAAGCCCTTTGCCAGGCGGTCACGCATGGCGCGCACATGTGCCAGTTCGCTTTCCATTTCTTCTTTGGCGATGCGGAAGGCTTCGCCCATGCCAGCAATTTGATGAGGTGCCAGCGTGCCAGAGCGGAACCCGCGTTCATGGCCGCCACCGTGCATCTGTGCTTCCAGGCGTACGCGAGGTTTGCGGCGGATATACAATGCACCTATGCCTTTTGGGCCATAGGATTTATGGGCAGAGAAAGACACCAGGTCTACCTTGGTATTTTCCAGATCGATATGCACCTTGCCAGTTGCCTGGGCAGCATCGGAGTGGAACACAATACCTTTTTCGCGGCAAAGTTCACCAATTTCAGCGATAGGCTGGATGACGCCGATTTCATTATTGACCCACATCACGGATACCAAAATCGTGTCCGGGCGGATAGCCGCTTTCAACTGCTCTATTGTAATCAGACCATTGTCACCAGGCTGCAGATAAGTAGCTTCAAAACCCTGGCGCTCCAGTTCACGCACGGTATCCAGCACAGCCTTGTGCTCGGTTTTTACCGTGATGATGTGCTTACCTTTGGACTTGTAGAAATTTGCTGCACCCTTGAGCGCCAGGTTATTGCTTTCTGTCGCACCGGAAGTCCAGATGATTTCACGCGGATCAGCATTGACCAGGTTTGCCACTTGCGCACGCGCATCTTCTACCGCTTTTTCTGCATCCCAGCCATACATATGGCTGCGCGAAGCCGGATTGCCATACTGCGCACGCAGGAATGGGATCATCTTGTCAGCAACACGAGGATCAACTGGCGTAGTCGCCGAATAATCCATGTAAATAGGAAAGTGTGGTGACTTCAGTGTGTCCAGCAGGCTTTGTTCCAAAGGGGCGTTCATTCAAAACTCCAAATATTCAAGAGGCAATGTGGCTGGCATGCACATGATGCATGACGACTACATGATTTTCTGATGCTTTCTGTCTTTGCTGATTGACCAGATCCTGGAGCGAAACAGAATCCAGGTAATCGACCATTTTGGCGTTCAGCGTCGCCCACAGGTCGTGCGTCATGCAGTGCAGGCCATTTTCATGGTCACTGCCATGACAATTGCCTTTGCCACCACATTGAGTTGCATCAAGAGGCTCATCAACGGCGATGATAATATCGGCAACGGTGACATTCTGTGCCTTGCGGGCAAGATTATAGCCGCCACCAGGGCCACGCACGGATTCAACAATTTCATGGCGACGCAGTTTCCCAAATAACTGCTCAAGGTAGGAAAGAGAAATATCCTGGCGCTGGCTAATGGCAGCCAGCGTCACAGGTCCCTTATCCTGGCGCAGTGCCAGGTCTATCATGGCCGTAACGGCAAAACGTCCTTTGGTGGTCAGTCGCATATGTTACTCCGGGGATACTCCACGCAAGAAAAAGCTGAATGCCCTGAGTTGTTGAGCATTTTAGTCAAGTATAGCAAACTTGAGTAATCTTGTCAGGAATAGGCTTATAGTGAGGAGGGTGATGTCAGATGGGCTTTGCGCTCTGCTGTGTAATGCCACCAAGCCTGAAGTGGTTCGCCATCCATGAATTTTACTATGGAAATGAAAACGTCGTAGACACAGGGGTCATGCCTGACTTTGGTCAGCGCACAAAGTTCATCGTACATCTGGTAAGGATTGCGTCCCTTGAGTTGCTGTGGCTCAGTAATCCCCAGCAGGTGCAAGTCGGCAACGGTTGCCTTGCCGACATTTGGCAGTTGCTGCAGTTGTTTGATGTCCTTGCAAGTGAGTGCTTTTTTCATAAGTCTTTTTATTCTTCTGGCTGCTCGGGCCGCTGAATATGAAATTTTAAAACTAATTTCTGTTCATATAAAGTCAAAGACCGCCAAAAGGCGGTCTTCTTAAAACTAATCAATTTGATCTGGATAAAATATCAAATCAAATATCAAAGCTGATACCTTGTGCCAGTGGCAATGAATTGCTGTAGTTGAAGGTATTCGTAGTACGACGCATGTAGGCTTTCCATGCATCAGAGCCAGATTCCCGGCCGCCGCCAGTCTCTTTCTCGCCACCAAATGCACCGCCGATTTCTGCTCCAGAAGGGCCGATATTGACATTGGCAATACCGCAATCGCTGCCAGCAGCAGAGACGAAGGTTTCAGCTTCGCGCATGTCTGTCGTGAAGATAGAAGACGACAAGCCTTGTGGAACTTCGTTATTCAGGCTGATGGCTTGCTGCAAATCGCTATAACGCACGATGTACATGATGGGTGCAAAGGTTTCATGATGCATGGACGCCGTCTGGGCTGGCATTTCTACCAGAGCCGGGCTGACGTAAAAACCGTTTTCATTGCCAGCAACAGCTTTGCGTTCACCGCCAAATACCTGGCCTTGCTCTGATTTGGCAACTGCTAAAGCACTTTGCATGGCATCAAAAGAAGCCGCATCGACCAATGGACCGACCAGAGTGGTCTTTTCCAGAGGATTGCCGACCGGCAGGCCTGCATAGATTTTCTTCAGGCGTGGCACCAGTGTGTCATAAATACTGTCATGGACGAACAGGCGGCGCAGGGTGGTGCAGCGCTGTCCAGCAGTGCCTACTGCAGAGAAGGTGATGGCACGGACAGCCATTTCCAGGTCTGCGCTAGGAGCAACGATCATGGCGTTATTGCCGCCGAGCTCAAGAATAGTGCGTGTCAGACGCTTGGCGCAGACTTCAGCAACCTGGCGACCCATGCGGGTGCTGCCAGTAGCGCTGACCAGAGCGATACGCTTGTCTTCTACCATTTGTGCGCCAGTATCGCGTCCGCCTATGATCAATTCTGCCAGGCCAGCTGGCGCATCACTGCCAAAGCGGGCGACGGCCTTCATGAACAAGGCGTGCGTAGCAATGGCTGTCAATGGGGTTTTTTCAGATGGTTTCCAGGTCACGCTATTGCCGCAGACAAAAGCCAGTGCTGCATTCCAGGCCCAGACGGCGACCGGGAAATTGAAGGCGGAAATCACGCCAACTACGCCGATCGGATGCCATTGTTCCATCATGCGATGACCAGGACGCTCAGAGGCGATAGTCAGGCCATACAACTGACGTGACAGACCAACTGCGAAATCACAGATGTCGATCATTTCCTGTACTTCGCCCAGGCCTTCTTGCAGGATTTTGCCTGCTTCCAGCGTCACCAGTTGACCCAGTGCCAGCTTATGAGTGCGCAATTCTTCACCAAACAGGCGTACCAGTTCGCCGCGACGCGGTGCTGGCACGTTGCGCCATTGCAAAAATGCAGCATGGGCGCGGTCTACGCGCTGTTTGACTTCTGCTGCAGTATCAGCACGCAGGCTGGCCAGGTTCTTGCCATCGATCGGGGAGATGCTGTGTATGTCGCTACCCTGATAATCGCTCAAATTGATATCAAGCTCTTTCAGTATTGCTTGCAAAGTGGTGTTTTCCATCTTGTTTGCCTCGGTATGTTTTATAAAGGCAGGCTTTCTTTTGGAAAGCCTGCCTTTCAGTTTATTGGATGGGTTTAATGCCAGTGTCTATATTGTAGCTCCGGCAGCGATCTTGTGCCCAATGCGGCATCGCCATTGATTACGCAGCGTAGTATTGACCAAAGCGGTTTGCCAGGAAATCAGCCAGAACAGCTTGTTCCTGACGCACCAGACCATGCTGAGGTAATTTACCTGTCACCACCAGATCAACCATGGCGCAAATGCCGGAGGCAGTTGTCAATTGTATGGCAGACAGCAATTGTCCATTGACTTGTTGCGCATAGATTTTCTTGGCGTAGGATTCTTGTTCCAGACGGCCATCGCGCATGCCGACGACGCTGACAAACACCAGTACCACATCCTGTTTGGTCATGGGGATGGCGGTTTCCATGACTTCTTTCAAAATTGGACGGCGTTCCAGTTTGCCCAGTTGCAGGTCGCGTATCAAGACTTTGACGATATCGCGGTGACCAGGGTAGCGCACGGTTTTGTAATTCAGGTTTTGTACTTTGCCTTCCAGGCTTTCGCACAAAGTGCCCAGGCCGCCAGAAGTATTGAAAGCTTCGTAATCTATGCCGTCCAGGGAGAAATGCTCGATTTCTTCCAGTGCCGCGGTTTCGCGCAATTGACCATCAACAATCGCTTCGCATGGGTTGCAATATTCATTGATCAGACCGTCTGTACTCCAGGTCAGGTTGTATTTCAATGCATTGTTAGGGAAAGTAGGCAGGGCGCCGACGCGCATGCTGACATCACGCAGAGTTTCAAAACGCTTGGCTACATCATTGGCCACGATGGAAATAAAGCCTGGTGCCAGACCACATTGTGGAACGAAGGCGCAATCAGCACCTTCCGCCAGTTGTTTGACGATGCGCGTGCTTTCCACGTCTTCAGTCAAATCAAAATAATGGGAATTGGCTTCACGTGCGGCACCAGCAATGATAGGTGTCAAGAAGTAAGGGCAGGCAGACATGGTGACTTTATGGCCGCGTATCAACTCTGTCACTGCTGCTTTGTCGCCCAGGTCAGCCTGTACGATGCGGGTGTTAGGAAAGCCAGCCTGTTCTACATATTTCAGACGTTCCGGGTCACGGTCAGCTACAGTGATATGGTAGTCGCCAGTGTGGGACAGTAAATTGAGGATCGCATCGCCGATTTTGCCTGCGCCCAAAAGAATTAATTTAGTTGCCATCATAGTCTCCGTTATCTGATTGTTGTGGTCTGTTGTGATTTCTTACCAAAGGAAATGTAAGATTGATACTGAAGTCTAGGCCTTAGTTTTGTCAGTTAATAGCTGCAAAATTATCGTCATATTGTGTATATGCGAGATAATATGTCTGAATAATCATACGAAATGACGATATGAAACCTGACCTTGATGAGATAGATGACAAAATCCTGGCTTTGCTCATGGATAACGCCCGTTTGCCCGTGACCACGATTGCTAAATCGGTAGGTATTGCGCGAACGACAGTCATTGCGCGTATCGCCACCCTGGAAAAACGTGGCGTCATTGCCGGTTATGGTTTGAAGTTGAACCAGAAAATCGTGCAGCCTGCCGTCAGGGCTTATGTGGGTTTGTCGGTGGAGACGCGTTATGCTGCTGGCTTGATCAAGTATTTGCAGCAATTGCCAGAGACCGAGACCTTATGTGCAGTCAGCGGTGCTATTGACTATATGCTGACATTGCGATGCGGCAATACAGAAACACTGGATAAATTACTGGATCAGATAGGTGCGCTGGATGGTGTGAGGCAAACCTCAACCTCAATCATACTAAGCAAAAGAATAGACCGTGGCGCGCTTTAGGATGGCGCTGTACCCCGGACAAGCTGATCCGGGGCAGGCTGGAGAAACTAGAAAAATTAAGTGCTGCTAGCTGATTTAGCTTGTGATTTTTTATCGTCAGAGGCAGTCTTTTTAACTGCCGCAGGTGTAGGCTGCGCACTGACAGATGGCACATTGTCCGTAAAACGCTGATTAGATTGCTGCAATATTTGCAAATGCACAGATGCACGGTCAACGCCGCTTCTATCGAGTTGCAAAGGGGCGGGAGATGCTGGTGTGGATGCTGGCGCTTCCTGCATTACTTCCGCTATCGCTTCCGCCGTCTTGTCCTGATCACTGTTTTGAGTGGGAATGGAAGGCGTGAACATAAAATCCTGTGAAAAGGCAATGCCAGCCAGGAGAGAGGAAGACAGCAAACACAAGAAGATGGATTTTTTTAACATGATTGCCTGCAAATTATTAAGTGCTGCGGGTGTCAAAACCAATATCACCACAAATGTCACAGTAAATATTCAGTATCTGTGAATTCGTGTTTATGCTATTTTGTGTAAAAGTAAATATTTGGGATAGTAGATGCTAAACAAGCAATTGCGGTTTTTTATGCACACGCACTTTTGCTTGTTGGTTCTGTCTGTCTTGCTGGTCAAGAGCGAATTTTTCTTCAAGGCTGAGGCGTTTCGCCGCAATGAAGACCGTTTGCATCGTGTGACCAGCCTGTTCGACATCAAAAGCTATCTTTTGTTGTTCGGTCAGTCTTTGCGCTGATATTGTGACAGTAGGAATATTTGCTTTTACAGCAAGTTTATTAATATATGTAGCCACTGACACTATGGTAGCAGCAAATACGCAAATGGTTAAGAGTGTTAAATTGGTTTTCTTGGCAATATTCATTTTTTTCTCCCTGGTTTTTTATGTCGTCTTGCGATGTAAGCACTTTAAGCAAGTTGCCCCGTGTCTGCCATGCGTTTGCGATGAAATGCAGAAACTGGGGGACGAAATTCAAAAAATGAAACATGAGCAGTGTCGCTTGCCCGGAAAAAATGAGATGCTTTTTGCCATTTAGTGTCTCTGTGAGAGATACTGGGAGCCTGTTAAAAAATTAAGGCTTGGGAGTCTGCATGTCGGGAAGTCGTTACATTAAACAGATTAAACAGATCAAGCAGTTGGCGATGCTGCTGGCGGTTTGGCCAATGCTGACGCAGGCGCAATTGCAGCCCTGGGGAGACTACCCCGCATTGCCTAAGCCTGCTGCCTCAGGCCAGGCTGAGCTGGCGGCTGACCCATATCGCTTGCTGGAGTCGCTTAGTGACACCCAGGTGCGGGCCTGGATGAAAAAACAAACCGACTTTGCCAATGCTGCATTGGCAAACATCAGTGGCCGGGATGCTTTATTAAAGCGGCTCAAAGTCCTGCAGGCCACAGAATTTGGTGCAGGGAGTTTGCTGGAAGTGCGGGGCATGCAGTTTTTTGTGCGTACGACTGCCGATGGCAGGCAGCAGCTCTTCATGCGCAATGCTGCGACCAGCGCCGAGCGTTTGCTGTTGCTGACCGAAGTCGGGCAAAGTGTGGGAATGTTCATGCCATCTCTGGATGGTAGCCATGTCGCTGCGACGATAATGAGAGCCAGCGGACAGCGTCAAAGCCTGCGCATTATCAAGACCAGTGACGCCAGCATACTCAAGGATAACCTTGAGATGATAGCAGCTGATATCAAGGACGTTGCCTGGAAAGCAGATTCCACGGCGATTTACTACCGCAAGGCTGCTGCAAAGCCAGGTACCGACCGCGGCGCTATCTGGCAGCATGTACTGGGCAGTAAGCTGGAAACTGATGTGCCTGTCATTGGCCCTGGTGTTAACAAGAGCAGACGATTTGCCGCCAGCGATGTCGTGACAATCAGAACCAGAACAAATTCACCCTACCTGCTGGCACACGTTCAGCACGGGCAAAACCAGGATCGCAGTCTGTACATCATCAAGCAGGATCAGCTAAAGGGAGCAGCATCTCCGTGGCAGCGTATTGCAGCGCCAACAGATAAAGTCAGAAGCGCATGGCTGGCGGGCGAACAACTCTATGTACTGTCAACAAAAAAGAAAAGCACAGGGGCTGTACTGAAACTGGATTTAAAGACCCCGCAAATGAGCGCGGCCAAGGAAGTCTTACCTGCTAGCAGTGATGAATTGCTGGATGTGGCGGTTGCACGGAACGCTTTGTATGTTCATGCTGTTGAAGCCGGCTATAGCAAGCTCATCAAAGTCGAGCTTGATGGCGGCAAGCAGGAGGACCTGAACCTGCCGCGCTCAGGGCGTATTGGTGACTTGAATGCAGATGCAGACAGTGAAGGGGTGCTGTTTGTTCTGGAAGCTGCAAATTCCGCGCCTTTGGCATACCGCGCATTGGCTGGTGGCCAGGTCAGGAATGTAGAGGTGTTCCGTGCGCCGCAGGTTGGCTTTCATCGTATCGCCAGCAAAAGCTTGAGTATTCCCAAACCTGGCAGCACCGGGCAAATTGCCTTGACCCTGCTATATCCCGAAGGCATGGAACTGGATGGTAAACGCCCTTGCTTATTGACGGTTGATACAGGAACAGGCTTGTCTAAATTGGCCAGGTTTGACGCCTTGCGACTGGCATGGCTGGAACAGGATGCCTTGATGGCTATCGTTCATATTCCGGCAAATGAAGCCACCAGGCAAAAAAATCCAAATGAAGGTCTCGATGAAGTTCTTGCGGCGGCGGACTACTTGATTACCGAGGGCTATACCAGCCCAAAGAAACTGGTGGCGCAAGAAACTATCTCTGGCAAACGATGGCTGGCGCAAGCTATCAGTCAGCGACCTGACTTGTTTGTCGCCATGCAAAGTGCGGCGATACTCTCCGAAACTGCCAAAACTTCGACTTCAGGCAAAAATCAAAAATCAACTGCAGCCGACAAGGCCAAATTGACTGGCAGCAGCTTTAATCCTTACGCCAGCTTGAGTAATGGCAGGACTTATCCTGCAACCCTGATATCTGCCCATTTTGGGCTGGCTGATACGCCCATCTGGATGAGCAGCAAGTTCAGTGCGCGTTTGCAAGCGGCAAATGCAGAAAAAGCCAGGCCAGCATTATTTCGGACCGACTTTGCTGGTAGCTGGAAGTATGATGCACTGAGTGAGCAGGCAGATAATTGGGCCTTCTTGCTTTGGCAGGCCGGGCATAAAGGATTTGCGCTCAAATAAAAAAAGGCCGCTGTGAACTGACAGCGGCCTTTTTCAACTCAATCTTCTGAATATTTGTATTAGCAGGCAGCGTGGTTAACCGTGATCACATGTACAGCCAGGCCACCCAGAGAGGTCTCCTTGTATTTTGCCTGCATGTCAAAACCTGTTGCGCGCATGGTTTCTATTACGTCATCCAGACTGACATGATGCGTGCCATCGCTGCGCAGGGATAATGAAGCTGCAGTAATCGCCTTGACCGCCCCCATGCCATTACGTTCTATGCAGGGAATTTGTACCAGACCGCCGATAGGGTCACAAGTCATGCCCAAATGATGTTCTATGCCGATTTCTGCGGCTGATTCAATTTGCTCGTTGGTGCCGCCAAGGGCGGCGGTCAAGCCAGCTGCCGCCATGGCGCAGGCGACACCGACTTCGCCCTGGCAGCCGATTTCAGCGCCTGAAATCGAGGCATTCTTTTTGCACAGCATGCCTATGGCAGATGCTGCCAGCATGAAGTTGCGTATGCCTTGCTCAGGGTGGCTGGGCTTGCAGTCTTCTGCATAGTAGCGCAGCACAGCTGGGATAATGCCGGCGGCACCATTGGTTGGGGCTGTGACCACGCGGCCGCCAGCTGCATTTTCTTCATTGACAGCCATGGCATACAGGCTGACGCGGTGCAGGCCGTCATGTGGTAAGACATCAGCCGTTTCATTGGCAGCACGCCATAATTTGGCGGCGCGGCGTTTGACATGCAAACCACCTGGCAATTCGCCAGACATTTGCAGGCCGCGTGAGATGCAGCCTTTCATGACTGACCAGATTTTATCCAGGCCAGCATCGAGTTCTTCGTCGCTACAGTGTACATTCTCATTGGCACGCAGCATGTCGGTGATGGATAAACCAGTGCGTTTACCATGGGCCAGCAATTCAGCCATGGTACCAAAGGGGTAGGGTAGTGTTTTTCTTTCGCCACTCTCGTCAGAGCCAGGATTCTCCAGCTCTTCTGCCGAATAAATAAAGCCGCCGCCGGTGGAGTAATATATTTTTTCAAAACTGCTACCATCATTGCGCGTCAGTATGAATTTCAGGCCATTCGGGTGGCCAGGCAATACTTCTTGCTTGAACCAGAGTATATCTGAGGCAACATCAAATTTGACTGGGTATTCGCCCAGCAAATTCATTTTGCCTGAACTGGTCAGGGCAGCCAGTTTTTCATCCACGCTTTCAGGAACCAGGTCTTGCGGCGTCTCGCCCATTAAACCAAGCAAAACTGCCTTGTCGGTTGCATGGCCGTGGCCAGTCAGCGCAAGGGAGCCGTATAAGGCGACCTGTACTTTGGACGCCTTATACAAATCTGCAGATTCAAGTAAAAACCTGCGTGCAGCCAGCATGGGGCCAACCGTATGGGAACTTGATGGGCCCACGCCTATTTTAAATAATTCGAATACACGCATGTCCATCAATTCACCTCTTTACTTGTCTCTGTTAATTATTTATGCGGCCTGACCCAACTCCTTCAACGCCTTTTGATCGACACGAATATTTTTCAGCATGTCTTCCACCAGTTGTTGCAGGCCCACTTGTGCTTGCCAGCCCCAGTCGGCTGTCGCTACACTGTCATCCAGGCTTTGTGGCCAGGAGGCGGCGATTGCCTGACGGCTGTCAGGCGCGTAGTGTATGTCAAATGCAGGCAAATTTTGTTTGATTGCAAACGCTAATTCCCGTGGATTAAAGCTTAAACCTGCAACATTGTAAGATGAGCGTATAGAAAGTTTGGCGGCGGGCGCATCCATCAATGAGATCGTGGCGCGTATGGCGTCTGGCATATAGATCATGGGCAGGGTGGTTTCCGACTCCAGGAAGCACTCATAAGTCTTGCCTAGCAGTGCCGAGTGGAAAATGGCAATCGCATAATCCGTCGTACCACCACCAGGAGGTGATTTATAGCTGATGATGCCAGGGTAACGTATGCTGCGTACATCAACGCCGTATTTCTGGAAATAATATTCGCACAGTCGTTCGCCTGCCAGTTTGCTGATGCCGTAGATAGTGCTGGGGTCCATTACCGTATATTGCGGCGTATTGACTGCTGGCGTATTGGGGCCGAATGCAGCGATGGAGGAAGGCCAGAATACTTTCAATGGCTTGCCAGCTTCATTGCGGGTACGTGCCAGTTCCAGGATATTGAGCAAGCCATCCATGTTCAACGTCCAGGCTTTCAGCGGGGCTTGTTCACCGGTAGCTGACAGCATGGCTGCCAGTTGATAGACCTGGGTAATGTCATATTGAGCGACGACTTGCGCCAGTCTTTCAGGATTCAGGACATCAATGACTTCATAGATTTTTGCGCCATACAGGCTTTCAGGCCTGATATCGGCAGCGACTACATTGTCTGCGCCATGCTGGTTTGCCAATGCTTCCACCAACTCACTACCGATCTGGCCGTTGGCGCCTATCACTAAAATGCGTTCCATGGATATCCCTTACTTAATGATGTTTAATTCGCGACCTGCCTGGGCAAACGCAGCCAGGGCAGTATTCAATTGATCCGTCGTATGGGCAGCGGACAGTTGCACACGCACGCGAGCTTGCCCCATGGGAACGACTGGATAGAAGAAACCAGTGACCAGCACACCCAGTTCATACAGGCGCGCGGCAAATTTTTGCGCAACCGGTGCATCGAACAGCATGACAGGGACGACAGGGTGTGTGCCTGGTTTGATGGTGAAGCCCAGCGCCTCGATCTCGCGACGGAAGTGTGTAGTATTGGCATGCAGGCGGTCACGCAATTCAGTCGAATTGGACAATCGCTCCAGAACAGACAGGGAGGCTCCGGCTATCGACGGTGCCAATGTATTGGAAAACAGGTATGGGCGGGATTTTTGACGCAGGGTGTCGATGACTTCCTTACGTGCCGCTGTGAAGCCACCCATCGCACCACCCAGTGCTTTACCTAAAGTACCAGTAATAATATCTATGCGGCCCAGGACATTGTGATGTTCATGA
The DNA here is from genome assembly GCF_003201815.1 of Undibacterium pigrum. GTDB lineage: Bacteria > Pseudomonadota > Gammaproteobacteria > Burkholderiales > Burkholderiaceae_D > Undibacterium > Undibacterium pigrum. The sequence continues at coordinate 899,941 of NZ_QJKB01000001.1, read as the reverse complement.
GTGCCGCGACCAGTCGCGCCCATGAAGCCGGATGCATGGCATTCATCGATCATGACCAGCGCATCATATTTATCAGCCAGGTCACAGATCTTGTCGAGCTGGGCAATAGTGCCATCCATGGAGAAAACGCCATCAGTGACGATGATGCGGTGACGCTTGTCGGCAGCAGCTATTAATTGCTTTTCCAAATCAGCCATATCATTATGGGCATAACGGAAACGGGCCGCCTTGCACAGGCGTATGCCATCAATGATGGATGCGTGATTCAGTGCATCGGAGATGATGGCGTCATTTTCATCGAATAAGGGTTCAAATACTCCGCCATTGGCATCAAATGCTGCTGCGTAAAGGATGCAGTCTTCCGTGCCCAGGAAGGCAGACAAGGCTGTTTCCAGTTGTTTGTGTACAGTTTGCGTACCGCAAATAAAACGTACGGATGACAGACCATAACCATATTGCTCAGTGGCGGCTATGGATGCCTGCACCATGGATTCATCACCAGACAGACCCAGATAATTGTTGGCGCATAAGTTAATCAACTTGCGGCCATCATCACACGTGACTTCAGAGCCTTGACGGGAAGCAATCACGCGCTCTGGTTTGTAAAGGCCTTGTTCACGCAAATTGTCCAGATTGCTGGCCAAGCCGTGGATGAAGTTTGTTCTGGAAGTGGTATGACTCATGGTGTCCCCGTATATCTGGTGTGTTGCTGTGTATATTTGATCTTTGTTTACCAGCTTTATTGATGGAAGACTGGCAATTTCATGTCTGAAGGTCAAAGGCACTGTTACACTATTGTTAGAAATTCCTAAAATATTTGAATAATTCAATATCTGGAACTAAAGTTCGATATATCGAATATTAAGCTAGCTTATACACTGATGCAAGAGTCTTTATGAAAAAAGTTCTACCTAATACGCCGCCAGAAGTGGGCGCGACTTTGCAAAAAATGCGTCTGGAGCGTGGTTTGACGCTGGAAGATTTGTCACGTACAGCCGGGGTGTCGAAGTCCATGTTGTCGCAGATAGAAAGGGAAAAGGCTAATCCCACTATAGCTGTTGCATGGAGATTGGCAAATGCTTTGGGTGTCAGCATTGCAGAACTATTGTCATCGGAATCACCCAAACTCGACCCCATCCGTGTCTTGGAAGCGCATGAAACACCGACCTTGCCAGGTGAGCATGCTGGCTATGTGCTGCGCATATTGGGGCCTATGGAACTGGCGGGTAAATATGAATGGTATGAGCTTACCCTGGCACCCGGCGGTGCACTAGTGTCAAACTCACATGACCCCGGTGCATCAGAGCATCTCACCTTGCTCAATGGTAGTGTTGAGGTGGAAGTGGAGGGAGCGCGCAAGAAACTCAAGCTGGGCGCTACGGCGCGCTATGACGCAGATAAAAATCATGCCATCCGCAATTTGGGCAAAACAGAAGCAAAGGCCCTGCTTGTTGTCATTCACCGCTAATGCCAATCGGCATCGTGTTATTTGGATTCTGGTAAGATTCAGCCTGTAAACTTGTTTGCCACATAATACTTTGCTGCCTGGCTGCAATTATCCTTGTGGCTCAGGACTTTTGTTGTGTGGAGATATAAGCGGTATGAGCAAGAATAAAACAATTCAAGTGTATGACAGGCCAGCTGGCGGCTGGGGTGCCTTAAAAAGTGTAGCTCAGCAGATATTTGAGCAGGGCATACCGAAGAAGGGTGCTCTCACCCTGTTGTCTGCCAACCAGCCTGACGGTTTTGATTGCCCTGGCTGTGCCTGGCCGGATGCAGATCACACTTCTACCTTTGAATTTTGCGAAAACGGTGCCAAGGCGGTTGCTGCCGAATCGACCGCGAGACGTGCCACGCCCGAAGTGATCTCCAGTCTTACCGTCAGTGAATTGTCAGAAAAGTCAGATTATTGGCTGGAATCCCTGGGTCGTCTTACCCATCCCATGCTATATGACCGCGCCAGCGACAGATATCAAGTCATTAACTGGGACCAGGCTTTTGACACCATTGCAAGGCATCTCAATGCACTGCCCAAGCCTGACGATGCAATTTTTTATACTTCGGGCCGCACCAGTAACGAAGCAGCTTTCTTGTATCAATTGTTTGTACGTGAATTTGGTACTAATAATTTCCCTGATTGTTCGAATATGTGTCATGAGCCATCAGGCTTCGCCATGCGCGAAGCTATCGGCATAGGTAAGGGCACAGTATTGCTGTCAGATTTCCAGCAGGCCGATGCGATTTTGATTTTTGGACAAAATCCTGGTACCAATCATCCGCGCATGCTGGGTGAGTTGCGTGCGGCATCCAAGCGTGGTGCTGCTATCGTTTCTTTCAATCCCTTGCGCGAGCGCGGCCTGGAAAAATTCCAGAACCCGCAAAATGCGCTGGATATGCTGACAGATCAGGCTTCCACCATTTCATCAGACTACTTTCAATTGAAAATCGGCGGTGACCTGGCAACTGTCAAGGGCATGATTAAATGTGTGCTGGAAGCAGATCAACTGGCACAAGCGGAAGGGCGGCACAGAATTATCGATGTCGAATTTATTGCCGAACATACCGCCAATTTTGAGCAATTTGCTGCAGAGGCTCTGGCCGAGCCTTGGGACGTTATTGTCAGGGAATCTGGCCTGGACCGGGCACAGATACAACGCGCAGCAGATACCTATATGGGCGCCGGCAAGGTTATCGCTTGTTGGGGTATGGGCATCACCCAGCACAAGCATTCTGTGGCTACCATACAGATGATCGTCAATCTCTTGCTCTTGCGCGGCAATATTGGTCGTCCTGGTGCGGGGCCTTGTCCTGTACGCGGACATAGTAATGTTCAAGGTGACCGTACCATGGGCATCATAGAAAAACCGAAGCCAGCTTTCCTTGAGCGTCTGGGCCAGGTATTTGATTTTCAGCCACCGCAAAAGCACGGCTACGATACTGTCGGTGCAATTGAGGCCATGCTCAACGAGGGCGGTAAGGTATTTTTTGGTATGGGTGGCAATTTCGCCACGGCTACTCCAGATACTGAAGTGACGCATAAGGCACTGAAAAATTGTGCGTTGACCGTGCATGTAACAACCAAGCTCAATCGCAGTCATTTGATCTGCGGGGAGAATGCAATCATCCTGCCTTGCCTTGGCCGCACTGAAATCGATATCCAGGAAACCGGGCCGCAAACCGTGACGGTCGAAGATTCCATGAGCATGGTGCATCTTTCGTCCGGCATCAATCCACCCGCGTCGGCAGACTTGTTGTCTGAAGTGGCAGTGGTTGCTCGTCTGGCGCAGGCGACACTCAAAGGCCGCAGTAAAACGCAGTGGGCTTGGTTGCAGGCGGACTATAGCCGCATACGCGACAAAATCGCTGCCGTATTCGATGACTTTGCCAATTTCAATGAACGTGTCAAAGTGCCAGGCGGCTTCCATTTGCGCAATACTGCATCTGAACGTGTATGGATGACGGCCACAGGCAAGGCCAATTTCAATACCCATGCCGTACCTGTAGATTTGCCGATACATCAGGCGCGCAGGAAAAGGCAATCACCCGTCTTCAATCTGGCGACCATGCGTTCACATGATCAATTCAATACCACCATCTATGGTATGAATGACAGGTATCGCGGTGTATTTGGTGAGCGTCGCGTGTTGTTCATCAATAAAGACGATATCAAGGCACTCAACATGCAGGCAGGCGACTGGATAGATATGGAGAGCCTGTGCGATGATGGTGTCAAACGTCAGGCAAAGCGTTTCATGCTGGTTGAATACAATATTCCTCAAGGCTGCCTGGCTGCTTATTTCCCCGAAACCAATGGCCTGGTGCCTTTGTCCAGCTTTGCTGATCACGCACGCACGCCTACCTCGAAATCAATACCCGTGATCATCCATACCCATCACGCCCAGGTTTAATGCGGGGTTGAATGAATTCATTAGATAATTTGCAAGACAAACTCAGCCTTGAGCTCATGGCTGAGTTAAGCAATCATACCGGGGCAGTTTCCCTGCCTCGATTGGGCAAACGCCTTGGGGTAAGGCAGAGTTCCTTGCTGCGCTGTATTGCCTATCTTGGTGAGCAGAGTATGGGGCAGCATCAGGGCGCTGGCTGGGTAAGACTTGAACAAGATGGTGAGCGCAGCATGCTGAGCCTGACAGAAGCTGGCCGACAGGTATGCAAAGAGATGAAAGCGCCTGCAGATCAGGATGCAGCCGTGTCGACCGGCGTCATACAACATCAAGTGCAAAGAGTCAGTTTTCATGGTCAGGCAAGTATAGCGGTGCTGGATCAAGTGGCAGAAGAAGTGCCGGTTGCCCTGGTCTACAACGGTATTTCCCACGCGGCCATGCTGGCTACTCCCTTGAATCTGGAAGACTTTGCTTTGGGTTTCAGCTTATCTGAAGCTATTGTTGACGACCCCAGTGAGATTTATGAGATTGAATGTATTTCGAGTGCCGATGTGCATGGCATAGAAGTACAAATGCGCATCTCGGCGGCTCGCTTTGCTGCCTTGAAAGAGCGGCGACGAAGTCTGGCAGGTAATACTGGTTGCGGTCTGTGCGGTAAGGAAAGCTTGCAGGCTTTGCCCATGCAGCTACCCGTAATCAAGTCTGCACTTGTCGAACAGTTATCGCCAGCCAGCTTGTACAAGGCTATGCAGGCCCTGAATGCACAACAAGTTATTAACTCACAAACAGGCGCAGTCCATGCTGCTGCCTGGGTAGATATGCAAGGGCTTATACTGGCTTTGCGTGAAGATGTGGGGCGACATAATGCTCTGGATAAATTGCTTGGCACTTTGGCTAGTGCCAGGGTAATCCATAAGGCATCTGAGCCGGGCTTTCTCTTGATGAGCAGTCGTATCAGCTACGAACTGGTGCAAAAAGCAGCGCGGGCCAATATTGCCATCCTGGCGGCATTGTCTGCGCCAACTTCATTGGCGATTGATCTTGCAGTGCAGGCGGGTATTTGCCTGACAGGCTTTGTTCGTGAACATGGTTTTGTAGTCTATTCTCACCCGGAAAGACTGCAGGCCGAATGAAGCGGGCATGAAAATGGATTTTTGCCAAATTTACAGAGGTTTTAAGACGCCAGGAAAGTTATAATAGAAAGAATATTCGCTTTATTCTTCCCATCAATCTTTCCCTCATCCTGTCGACTTATGCAATACGCTTCAACACGCGGGCATACCGCAGCACAAAATTTCTCGGAAATACTCTTAGGTGGTCTGGCTCCCGATGGCGGCCTTTATCTGCCAACAACTTATCCGCAAGTCACAGATGTCGAGCTGGATGCCTGGCGCAAGCTGTCTTATGCCGGGCTGGCATTTGAAGTCTTGAAAAAATTTGCAACGGATATTCCGGAAGCGGATTTGAGAGCGCTGGCAGAGCAGACTTATACTTCGGATGTGTATAAAAATGCACGTAGCGATGAATCTGCAGCGCAAATCACGCCCTTGCGTGTATTGCAGGACAAAAATGGCCACAAGCTGGTTTTGCAAGCCCTGTCGAACGGCCCGACCCTGGCATTCAAAGACATGGCCATGCAATTGCTGGGCAATTTGTTTGAATACACCCTGGCAAAGAATGGCGCAGAACTGAATATTTTTGGTGCTACTTCTGGTGACACCGGCAGCGCTGCTGAGTATGCGATGCGTGGCAAAAAGGGCATACGGGTTTTCATGTTGTCCCCGCATAAGAAAATGAGCGCTTTCCAGACCGCGCAAATGTTCAGCTTGCAAGACCCGAATATTTTCAATATCGCTGTCGAAGGCGTCTTTGATGATTGCCAGGACATGGTTAAGGCTGTCTCAAATGATCTGGAATTCAAAAACCGCCAAAAAATAGGCACTGTCAATTCCATCAACTGGGCGCGTGTGGTGGCTCAGGTTGTGTATTACTTCCGTGGCTATCTGAGCGCAACAACCAGCAATGAGCAAAAGGTTTCGTTCACAGTACCGTCTGGTAATTTCGGTAATATCTGCGCAGGTCACATTGCCCGCATGATGGGTTTGCCTATCGATAAACTGGTCGTGGCGACCAATGAAAATGATGTGCTGGACGAGTTTTTCCGTACAGGCATTTACCGTGTACGCAAATCGGCCGAAACCTGGCATACTACCAGCCCATCCATGGATATCTCCAAGGCCTCGAATTTTGAGCGCTTTATCTATGATCTGCTGGACAGGGATGCGCCCCGTGTTGCTGCCTTGTTCAAGAAAGTCGAAACCGAAGGCGGTTTTGATTTGTCTGGCAAACCAGGCAGTGATGGTGACGAGTTCAGCAAGATCGCCAAATTTGGTTTTGTGTCAGGCAAATCTCTCCATGCAGACCGCTTGCAAACTATACGCCAAGTGGAAAAAGAATTTGGCATCACCATTGATACCCATACAGCAGATGGTATCAAGGTCGCGCTTGAAAATCTTGAAGAGGGCGTTCCCATGATTGTGCTGGAGACTGCCTTGCCAGCAAAATTCAATGAAACCATCAAGGAAGCCCTGGGTCGTGATGCTGAACGCCCAGCTGGCTTTGAAAATATCGAAGCCTTGCCACAGCGTTTTGACGTCATGACTGCTGACGTGACTGCGATGAAAGCTTTTATCGCAAAAAATACCGGGCTGTAATCGTCAAGTCTCATTTACAAAACAATAAAAAACCGCAGAAATGCGGTTTTTTTACATCTGATGCATTCCATGCGAGGCTATCTGCTGCAAGGAATTTTTTGCATGGGGAAGTCTATACCTTTTTCCTGGTCTTTGACTTTTCCTTCTATGCGCCCCAATAAGCTACCGTCTGCATTCAACTGATAGATGACGCGTTGAGGGAATTCTGGCCTGGGGTTCTCAAAGACAACTCTTTGCTTGTCCAGCGACAGCAATTGAAAACTGGCTTCTGGCTTGCCGGAGGGGATGGCAGTGAATGTCAGACTGTCAGCATTCTCTTGTATGCGCATGAATTCCCAGGCGACTGTTTTGCCTTTGCGTACTGTGCGTCCCATGCCCAGCATGCTACCACCGGAGGGAGCCAGCCAATGTTCTTCGGAGCCCGCTTCAGCACCTGCAGCCTGCCAGCAACCTTGCAACCATTGCACATCCTGTATGCTATTACCTGCCCAGCTGCTACTGCAAAACAAAATGCCTGCACCGACAAATAGCATCGATTTCAGCTGCATATGGCCTCCAATAGGGTCAAGCCTTGTTTAACCACGGGTCCAGTTTTCTACGGAATTCACCCTCATCAAAGCCTTCAATCACTTCATTGTCTATGGTGATGACGGGAATGCCATTTTTACCAAATTTCCTGTATGAATTGTAGTCTTCCTTGCTTTTTTCCACATCCAGATCTGTATATGCTATGCCGTTTTCTTTAAAAAAACTTCTGGCTGCTGCGCAATAACCACACCAGCCAGTGCCGTATAAAGTGACCACTGGCTGCCGCGTGGTTTGCCCTGCGGTTTTGGCCGCATTTGCCTGCGTCAGATTTTGCAGGGCGATTGCTTCTTGTTTTTTGCTCTCTTTATGACTGAGATAGCTTTGCACACTGACACCAGCAACTATAATCAATGCGATCAGCCACTTTCCAACATTCGAAGAATTATTTTCGCTTAACTGGGTATTCCTGTTATTGCGGGCAGCATTTCTACTATGAGACACCGGCAGATCACCTGCTTTAATATAGGCCACCTGGCATGACGGACATTGCCATTCGGGGCATTCGTCGGTTTCCTTGCGTATGTAACTACATTTTGGGCAGATGCGTGTCATGCTGTTTATTTAAAGAATTTAAAAATACTCAACGCTTTATCTGAATTGCGAGGCTGAAGGCGGGGCAGGGAAGTGCATATTCCAAATGCGCCTGAATTGCCTTGCGGAACCAAAACCAGATGATTCAGCGATGCGTTCTATTGACCAATCCGTATTGGCCAGGAATTTACTTGCCAATGATAAACGAAGTGAAGTCAGATAGGCTTGTATTGATACTTCAGTATGTAGTTTAAAGACGCGCGTGGCATGGCGGCTACTGCTGCAGGCGATGTTTGCCAGCTCAGTTAAATTCCATGGATGTGCAGGGTTTTTGACCATGGCATCCTGCATTTTATGAACTGCAGGGTGCAGGTGATTGCGGTATTTCAGCCAGGGAGACAATTGCGGGTCATTCCCTGAACGGCGCATATACACCACCAGGTTCCGGGCAACCGCACTGGCTGCCAGTGGCCCGGCCAGTTCGTTGATCAGATGCAGCGCCAGGTCTATGCCTGCGGTGACTCCTGCACTGGTGCAGATGCGGCCATCTTCCACAAAAATACGGTTTTCCTCCACTTTGATGGAACTGTCTATACTGCTCAGATCTAGGCAATGATTATGGTGTGTTGTAGCCTTGTGTCCACTTAACAAGCCTGCACGGGCTGCCATCAGCGCACCAGAGCATATACACACCAGCCTGTGGCTGGGACGGAAATGTTGTGCCAGCCACGAGATGGCGACTTGTGCATCGGGTAGCGCATAAACTTCATTGCCGCCTATCAGACCAGGTAAAACCAGTATGGCATCTGCATCCAGCTCGGCGGGCAAAGCTTGCATGGGGCCTAGCCGCAAGCCCACTGATGAATTGATACTCTGCTGCGGACTGATAAAACGCATTTCAAAACGAACTTCATCCTGATATCTGTTGGCGAATAAAAGCGCATCGGCTGGCCCGGCAATGTCCAGCAGCAGGGTGTCGGGCAGCAAGAGAAAGTAAACTTCTTGTATACGGGGCATGATATTGAAGAAATTCAGGCAAATATACGGCGCACTCCAGTCGCCAGTTTGCTGCCAAAGACATTGATGAGCAGGCCTGCCATTACGGTCGCTGCCCCCAGTAGCTGGGTTTGGTTCAATGCTTCATCGAGTAATACCCATGCTGCGCTCAGGCCAACAACAGGCACCATCAGGGTCAAAGGTGCTACCAGATGCGTGGGCAGGCTGGCCAGGAGTTTTCCCCACAAGGTATAGCCTATCAACGTTGCTGCTACAGCCAGATAAACAATGGTGAGGCCGGATGACAGACTCATATTTTGCAGGCTATGCATGATGACATCACCACCTTCAAAGAGATAAGAAAGCAGGAAGAAGGGCAGGATGGGTACCAGTGCACTCCATGACACCACGCTCAATGCATTTGTCACGCCTATTTTTTTATTGATGACATTACCACTGGCCCAGGAGAATGCTGCGCATAAAGTCAGAGCGAAACCAGCCAGTGTGACCTGACTGGCCGAGCTGCTAATGCTGGCGCTGCCCAGCAATATCAAACCTGTACTGGCCACCAGCATCCCCAGCAAATTACTTGGACGCAGCTTGTCACCAAATACAACGGCAGACAAACCTACCGTAAAGAAAGCCTGAGCCTGTAATACCAATGATGCCAGGCCCGCAGGCATGCCGACTGCCATGGCTGAAAACAAAAAGGCAAACTGCCCCAGGCTGATGAACATGGCGTATGCCAGCAATAGTTTGAGTGGCACTTTAGGGCGAGGTAAAAAGAAAATCGCCGGGAAAGCCACCAAAATAAAGCGCAAAGCCCCCATCAGGAAAGGTGGTATGCCTTTCAAGCCGATTTTGATGACTACGAAATTCATCCCCCACAAGAGAATAACTATGGCAGCAATCAATATGTGACGCGGGTTAAGGACAGATTTGGACATGGTGATTTTGCTTAAGTGTATTAATTTGTTTTAGCGTACACCCTTTTGGTGGATGCAGGATTATTGGGTAATTTGTTTTCTGGCCTGATAGGACGTGGAACGAAATTTCCGCCACAATTTGGACATACACCCTGCAGTGGGCCATCGACACAATCTGCGCAGAAGGTGCATTCAAACGTGCAAATGCGTGCCTTGGCAGAGGCTGGTGGTAAGTCGCAGTCACAGCGTTCACAATTCGGTCTTAATTCCAGCATGATACATTTCCTTTTTGTTGTGAGTCGATATCATGCAGAATACCAGTTTGAATATCTTCTGCCAGCCATGATCGCGACCAGTGGCGGTCAGATCAGGACATTGCTATAGTCCAGTCAGTTCATTCTCAAAGTCTTTATGTCTACCATCTTCACCCGCCAGCAATTAATAGCCATCGCTACCCGCAAGGAGTACGCACAAAGCAGGCAACTGGCCAAACAGAAAAGACTGCCAATTGAGCAATGCTTGTCATTATTACTGGAGCAAAGCGCAAAGCATGGGGGCCTGCAAGATATATCACAACTGGCAGAGCAGCGCAGTGAGGCAAAAAATGCTGACAATGCCAGAAAACAAGCGCAAAGAGCTGAGAAGCAAGAGCAAAGAAAGAACCAGTTGCACCGGCAATCATCCATGCAAAAAAACGCAAACACATGGCTGGCCTGGTTCGATGGCTCTGCCTTACCAAATCCGGGCAAGTGCCAGATTGCCTGTGTACTCACATCGCCTGAAGGCCATAGCTTTGAGTATGTACAGAATTTCGAATATGGTGACAGTTGTGATGCAGAGTACAGTGGCTTGTTATTTGCATTGCTGCAAGCGCAACATCATGATGTGCAGCACCTGATCGTGCATGGGGACAGCCAGGTTGTCATTGATGATTTTAATCAGCACAAGGCGAGCAAGCTGGCTCGCATGCTGGAGTACCGTCAACAGGCGCAGTTATTGGCCGCAAGATTTGAGCAATTGCAGGTGCGCTGGGTGCCGCGCCATAAAAACCAGACTGCTGACGCCCTGACGCAAATGGCTATCAGCCTAAAGCTTGATTGCAAAAGCCTGTGATAATAGTTCCAGTATGCTGGGTCGTGGATGTTGTAACTTGCTGAGCAAGACCAGTTTGCGCGCGTAGCCAGGGTCAGGGATGCGGGTGATTACACATTCATGTGCCAGTTTTTCCAGGCCCGGCCAATGAGGCACCAGACTGACTCCCACATCATCTGCAACCAGCATGGCGATGGTTTCCAGACCGTCAAGGTCGCACATGGCTCCCAGCTCCAAACCCTGATCTTTCAAGTATTTTTCAGCAAATCGTCCGCCCCAGGCATTGGGGTCATAGCGCAGATAGGGGCGGGATTGCAAGGTGGCAGGAATATCACCTTGGGGAGCATATCGTGAAAGCAAAACCAAAGATTCAGCCCTGATATTGCGCATTTGCAGGCTTTTGGGCAACTCAAAAGCGGGCGCAACCAGAATTGCTGCATCTATTTCATCATCCAGGACTGCCTGATATAAAGAGCGGGATGTGCCTGGCACTATACCCGGCTTTAAATTAGGTGCATTCTGCCTTAATTGCCGCAATACTGTCGGCAACATGCCTGTCATGGCGGTCGAAATGGCACCTATTTTGATCGTGCCAGTCAAGCCTTTCGGGTCAATGTCGCCAGCCAGCAAAGCCACTTCACTGACTATATGCCTGGCCCGGGGCAATAAATTCAGGCAGGCTTCTGTTGGCCTGGCGGTGTGAGCAAGTCTGGAAAGCAGGGGAAAGCCCAGCTCTCTTTCCAGTGCCTGTATGCGCTGGCTGATAGCGGCTGCAGTCAGATTTTCAGCACGTGCTGCCTCGGCGATGGAGCCCTGTTCTATGGTAGTTATCAGGCTTCGTAAATAACGGCTATCCATAAAAATTTCTTTTGAATGCATTAAAAATTATATGCTATCTCTTTTGAATGAGAGGCGCTAGCATTTCACTATTGCGAAACTCATATTTCAAACAGGAGACTTTTAATGAAAGCCTTATTTCACCTCGCCTACCATGTGCGCGATCTGGATGACGCCAGGCAGTTTTATACTGACATACTGGGATGTGCTGAGGGGCGCAGTGCAGCTACCTGGGTAGATTTTGATTTCTTTGGACATCAGATATCCCTGCATCTTGGCCAGCCATTTGCCACCACCAATACAGGCAGGGTAGGCGATCACATGGTGCCCATGCCACACCTGGGCGTGATACTTTCCATGCCAGACTGGCAGGCATTGGCAGACCGTTTAGTGGCACAGAAAATCAAATTTGTGCTGGAGCCAGCGATACGTTTTGCCGGGCAGCCTGGCGAACAAGCGACCATGTTTTTTCTTGACCCTTCTGGTAATCCCATAGAAATCAAGGGTTTTAATCATCTGGATAATGTTTACGACAAATGAAACCGAATCTCATCCCGAATCTAATTCCGACTGTCATCCCGTTTTTGGCCGCACCTGGCTATGCGCATACGCAAGCCTGGGTACAAGCTCTGCAAACAGCCATGCCTGAAGAACAAATCGTCGCCTTTGATGACATGACTGATGAAGCGAAGGCCACATGTAAAGTCGCCATCGTCGCCAATCCCAATCCGGCAGAATTGCAGCAATTGCCACAACTGCAATGGGTACATAGTGTCTGGGCAGGGGTAGAGCGTCTGGTTGCCGATTTAGGTAACACTGATCTTAAGATCGTGCGCCTCGTTGACCCGCAACTGGCAAATACCATGGCTGAAGCAGTATTGGCCTGGACCTTGTATCTGCATCGCGACATGCCTGCTTATGCCAGGCAACAGGCACAAAAAAAATGGCAGCCACGCGAATACGTCGCGGCCAGACAAAGAACAGTTAGCCTGCTGGGTTTGGGGGCTTTAGGTGAAGCTGCAGCACGTAGCTTGCTGCAGGCAGGATTTACTGTTTGCGGTTGGAGCCGCAGCCCTAAATCTGTCGCTGGTGTCGAATGTTTTAATGGCGAAAATGAATTGCCCGAGATGCTGGCAAAGACCGATATTCTGGTCTGTCTGTTGCCTTTGACACCAGATACCCGAGGCATCATCAATGCCAGTATGCTGGCGCAATTACCGCAAGGTGCATCATTCATCAACTTTGCCCGTGGTGCCATCGTCAATGATGTCGATTTGCGCGCAAGTCTGGAGAGCGAGCATATTTCGCATGCTGTACTGGATGTGTTTGATATAGAGCCGTTACCAATGTCAGAGTGGCATTGGCAATATCCTCATGTCACAGTATTGCCCCATTGTTCTGCACCTACAGATAGAAAAACTGCGTCGGCGATTGTCGCAGAAAACATACGTCGTTATCGCCTCAGTGGCGGGTTACCGCAAACAGTAGATATTGCCCGAGGCTATTGATATTTTCTTGTGTAGAACTGTTGCTGCCTTTTTTGTTCAACAACATAATGGCTCAGGCTTGTAGTTCTGATCTTTTGAGGTGGGAGTCTTAACACTCCCACCAAGTTGCTGATTGGCTATTAAAAACCTAGCAAGCCCTTGAGCACATCAGTCGCTTTTACTTTTGGTTCTTCTTTTTGCTCCGGCCTTTGTTGTGGTTCAACTTGTGAAGTATTGTTGTTCCTGCGGCCACCCATGCCAGCCATATCTCCCATGCCACCGAGGATGGAGCTATAAGTAGACTTCATGCGCAGTTTGGTTTGCCAGTCTGGTTCCCAGGCGACTTTACTATCAACAGGGCGTGGTGGATAAGCAAAATAAGCATCAGATCCATAGGCGATCATGCGCAACATCCCTGCACCTTGCTCGCCAAAAATACCTTTAGGAACATCGCATTTGCTTGTATTGGCAGGCAAAATGACTTTTTCATTGAGCCATCTGTCAACATCGGCATTCGCCTGATAATCCACAAGACCGAAACCAAAATCCGGCAATTCACTGGATGTCCACACAATGACTTCAGAGCTGTCACCTTTACCAGATTGCCCACCCATGACACTGATGAAATAACCGCGTGCGTTGGGTATGGTTTTCCATTCAAGGCTAACACCACCGTCTTTCCTGGTTTGCACTAGATCAATCGCTGCCATTAAATCATGGCCAGGTCCGAGATTCAGCTTAAAACTTTCAGGTATGCCATTGCCGACGAATTGATGTTGACCCACTAATGAGGCATTGTCCGGTACTTTCCTGTCATCTGCCTTGTTTGGCCAGGCTGGATTGCCTGGTTGTGAGCGTGCACCCTTGGTGAGTTTGCCACGCATGACAAAGAATTTTGCGTAATCTTCTGGCGTTGCCTTGGCTGCATCCAGGGTGCGTGGCTGGCCTGGCCTTACTGTTTCACCGCAGCCCCAGTAAATCGAAATTTTACCCTTGGGCTTTTCATAACTGGGATCAGAAGGACTTTCTTCTGTTGGCGTGTATGTCACGGGTTTGTCTGGCAATGGGGCAATCAACTTCAAACTATCACCCAGGTTCATGCCTGGCGGCAGCATTTGGCTCGCATCTGTCAGAGCGGTATTCTTGCTTGTAAAGACAGAGACATCCATAAATCGCCCACTCGCAAAACCCATGGAATGGGTATTGCCAAACACATTGCCCCTGTTGTTGCCCGCGCTGTCGCCGCGCGCCATACCCCCTAAAGCTCCAAGAAAGCCACCAGACTGTGCACTCGCCATCCCACTGGGCATATCACTGGCATTGGTCGCAAGATCTATATAGGCCAGTGCAATTGGAGGGTTGCTAATTTGCGCACTTGTGGTTCCAGTTTTGGCTGGTGCAGTTTTCGTTTGTGCGCTCGCAGTTGGCTTGCTTTGTGATGTGGCAGTGAGAGGTAAGCCCAGCAAGCTGCAACAAATGAGCTGGGTTAAAAGAGGGTAGGTACCAGGTTTACGTGCTACTAAAATCTTCATGGATAACTCCTTGCATTGAGAAGCAACTGAGAGAAAAACCAGAAAAACTTGGAGCTGCAGGTGATGATGTTAGAGATGAAGAAAAAACTTTAGACTAAATAATATGTTAACGACAAAGCACTGACATTCTGTTGTAGTTAAGGAAACGAGTCGGAGATGTGAGCAATAAAATACCAGTCGCAAACTTGACCATAAACAAAAAAGGTTACAGTATAAATACCATAACCTTTAAATGTTAAATCAAATTTTTGGTCGGGGCGAGAGGATTCGAACCTCCGACCCCGTGCACCCCATGCACGTACGCTACCAGGCTGCGCTACGCCCCGACACTGAGCGAAAGATTATAGTATATCGTGGCGAATATTGCTATGTTTGGTCAGAAACTTCTTAAATGCTTGCTTTGGTGAAAATATTTGTCCGATTTTATTCATTAATTGACTGAAATATTTTCATAATTCAGAAAAAACTGTGAGAATACCAGTCTAGGTCGCCGTATTTTTACGGTGCTTAAAAAAACATATCTGAATAAATACAACATGACAATTAAAATCAGTCAGAATTTCGACGCGGGAGCGATCGAAGTCGTCAAGGCGGAACAGGCGGGGGCCATCGATTTAAATTTGCGCAAGGATTCACATGCCGACATCTGGCAGTGGTTTCACTTTCGCTTGCAGGGTGCGCGTGGTCAGGAGACTGTCATGCGTATCCTCAATGCGGGTGATGCTACCTATGCCAAGGGCTGGGAAGGCTATCGCGCCGTAGCAAGTTATGACAGGGCCAACTGGTTCCGTGTCGATACCGAGTTCGACGGCAAGGTCATGACCATACGCCATACACCCGAGCGTGATAGCGTGTATTACGCTTATTTTGAACCTTATACCTGGGAGCGTCACCTGGCTTTGCTGGGTGGGGTGGAAAATTCTTCAGTTGCCCGTGTTGAAGACCTGGGTAATACCGTCGATGGCCGCGATCTGAACCTGATCGTAGTTGGTGACCAAGCGGCTGAAAAGAAAGTCTGGATTATTGCTCGCCAGCATCCGGGCGAAACCATGGCTGAATGGCTGGTTGAAGGCACCTTGAATGCCTTGCTGGATCCATCCAATCCAATCGCACGCAGCATCCTGGAAAAAGCGGTTGTGTACATCGTTCCGAACATGAACCCTGATGGTTCTGTACGCGGTAACCTGCGTACCAATGCAGCCGGTGCCAACCTGAACCGTGAATGGATGACACCTTCGCTGGAAACCAGTCCGGAAGTCTATCACGTCAAGAACAAGATTCATGAAACCGGTTGCGACCTGTTCCTCGACATTCATGGTGATGAAGCCTTGCCTTATATCTTCGTGGCTGGCAGTGAAATGCTGGCAGGCTTTAGCGAAAAGCAGATGCAGGAACAACAGCATTTTGTGAATAGCTTCTGCCTGGCCAGCCCGGACTTCCAGACCAAATACGGTTACGAAGCATCCAAATACAATGAAGATGTATTGAAACTGGCATCCAAGTATATTGGACATACTTTCAAATGCGTTTCATTGACTCTGGAATTGCCATTCAAGGACAATGCCAACTTGCCAGATGCAGAGGTAGGCTGGGATGGTTCGCGCAGTATCAAGCTGGGTGAAGCGATGTTGCAACCGATTTTGGCGACATTGAGTGCATAATTCCGATATTTATTGATCGGAGTAGTGATGGGCGTAGAGATTGAACGCAAATTCCTTGTTGTGAATCAGGATTTCAAGCAGCAGGGGCAGGGCACATTTCTGCGCCAGGGTTATATTTGCTCTGACCCGGGTCGCATCGTACGGGTACGCATAGAAGCTGAACGTGCGATGCTGACCATCAAGGGTCTGTCAACCGACATTAGCTGTAGCGAATGGGAATACCCCATCCCGCTGGCCGATGCACAAATCTTGCTGGACACAGTCTGCCAGCAACCTCTCATAGAAAAAACTCGTTATCGCATTCCTCTCGCTGGTTTGATCTGGGAAGTCGATGAGTTCATCGGTGATAATCTCGGCCTTATTGTGGCCGAGGTTGAGCTTGAATCCGAGCAGCAGCAATTTGAGCGCCCGGCCTGGCTGGGTGAAGAAGTCAGCCACGACAGGCGCTATGCAAATGCAAATTTGCTCAAACATCCTTACAAGGACTGGGCATAATCATGGCCAGGCTGATTTTTACCCAGCAACTCAGTCGCTTTACTGAGGTTCCTGAGGTAGAAACTGCAGCTGATAATTTGCGTGATGGGCTGGAAGCAGCATTCGAGGTCAACCCTACTTTACGCGGCTATATCCTGGATGAACAGGGTGACCTGCGTTTTCATGTGGTGGTTTTTATCGACGGTAAACGCGTCATGCGACGCAATGGCTTACACGATCCTTTAAGTTCAAATAGCCAGGTTTATGTTTTGCAGGCACTTTCAGGAGGCTAATGATGAAAGCAATGGTAGCAACCCGCAAGGGTTTGTTTGAAATGATCCATATTGACGGCAAGTGGGAACTGGATCAGATCAGTTTCCTTGGTGAGCCTTTGAGTATGTGCCTGCATGACAAACGCGATGGCGCTGTTTATGCGGCATTGAATCTCGGACACTTTGGAGTCAAGTTGCACAGGCGCGATGAAGGCCGTGACGACTGGACTGAGATTGCCGTGCCAGCCTACCCTGAACATGCCAAAACAGATGACGATGTTGAATGGAAGCTCAAAGTCATCTGGTCTATGGAAACCGGTGGAGGTGATGAGCCTGGCGTACTATGGGCTGGAACCTTGCCAGGCGGCTTATTCCGCTCACCAGATCGCGGCAACAGTTGGGAATTGGTGCGTAGCTTATGGGACAGGGAAGAGCGCAAGGAGTGGATGGGCGGCGGTTACGACACGCCAGGCATACATTCGATATGCGTCAATCCGCGCAATTCTCAGCATATCTTGTTGGGTATCTCCTGTGGTGGTGCCTGGAAAACAGAGGATGGCGGGAAAAATTGGGGGTTGTCTGCGTCCGGTATGCATGCTGCCTACATGCCACCTGATTTGGCAGACAAGCAAAATATCCAGGACCCGCATCTTATCGCCCGTAGCAAGTTTGCCAGCCATGTTTTATGGTGCCAGCATCATAATGGCATCTGGCGCAGTGAAGATGATGCAGCAAGCTGGCAACAATTACATTTGCCTGAAGGTATCCCCGACTTTGGTTTTGCTGTAGCCGCTCATCCGCGCAACCCAGATATTGCCTGGTTTGTTCCCGCGGTGGCTGATCAAAAGCGCGTTCCCCTGCATGGCTCCATGAGTGTCACGCGTACACGGGATGGCGGCAAAACCTTTGAGTCTTTGCGGAATGGTTTGCCACAACAAGATTGTTATGATCTGGTGTATCGTCATGGCCTGGCTGTGTCAGAAAATGGCAAGAATCTGCTGATGGCGTCGACTACCGGTAATTTATGGGCGAGTGAAAATGAAGGGGAAGACTGGTATCAGATATCAGCTAATCTGCCACCGATTTACGCAGTCAAATTTTATTAATCTAGTTCACAACGAGACAATAAGGCCAGAGTATGAACTTTGACCTTATTGCATTTCACGCAGTGGGTCTTTGTGGAATTCGCTGTGCCGGATCATAGAAGAAAGTTTCTTCCGCTATGCATTCACCTTCCCAGCGCTGATAAGCAAGTTCTTCCATTTGCGTGACACTGCCGTCCAGCCATTCAAATCTGAAAATCCAGCGAATAACGACATGATCGCCATTTACCAAGACCGGATGCACGCAGGTAGATGTGACTGACCTCGCGCGTGACATGACGGCATGTTCAGCCGCTACATGCGCCGCACGGCCTATCCTGGGCTTGGCCTGGTTTTCCTGCATGCTTGAATTTTCAGTATAAAACTCTTCACATGCTGCAGCATGTTCGTTCGCTTCAACTTTGGCGATGAAGCGTTTTATTGTGTCTTGACTGGGCATGGACTCGGTCTCTGAAAGATGAGGTTTGGCAGGACTAATAGGCGCGTGAGATTGATTCTGCCACGCATACCGGTTTGTCCTGGCCTTCACGTTCTATCGTGACTTCCCAGGTGAATTGGGCACCATCCTTGATGTCTTCAATTTCCAGTAATTTCAAACGCGCGCGTACCCAGCTGCCGACAGGAACAGGGGAGGGGAAGCGTACTTTATTGAGTCCATAATTGACCCCCATTTTGACGTAAGTAAGTTTGATGGCATTGGCAACCAGCATGGGTAGCAAGGACAAAGTCAAAAAGCCATGTGCAATCGGTCCACCAAATGGGGACTCACGTTTGGCTCTTTCTACATCGATGTGTATCCATTGATGGTCGCCAGTTGCATCAGCAAAAGTGTTCACTCTTTCCTGGCTGATTTCTACCCATTCTGATTGCGCAACTTCCTGGCCTATCAAGTCTTTTAATTCAGCAAGGCTATTAAATTCTCTCATCATGTCTCCTTATTGTTTATTTTTACTCTGGACGACGGCCAAACATGCCCATGCCAGTGATCGTGCAAACCAGCTTGCCTTCCTGGTTATAGGCTTTCCATAAAGTATTGATGACGCCGCGGTCTGGTTTTGAAGTTGACAGTTTGCTGCCTGTGGTTTCGGCTGTGACAGTCAGGGTGTCGCCAGGGCGTACTGGCAGTATCCAGCGTATTTCATCAACACCAGGGGAGCCCATGCTCGATGAATTGGCCAGAAAGCCATCCACCACCATACGCATGATCATGCCGCAGGTATGCCAGCCGCTGGCGATGACGCCGCCAAAGATGGATTGACTGGCCGCTTCTTTATCAACGTGAAATGATTGCGGATCAAATTGCCTGGCGAATGTAATGATTTCTTCTTCCGTTACTACGCGCTGTCCCAGTTCTATGACGGTGCCAGGAACAAAATCTTCAAAATACCAGCGATCTGTTTTGATACTCATAGTGTGTCCTCGTTGTTTCCTTGATGTTTTAAAAGGCAAAAAAAATCCCGAACACAGTCGGGATTTTTCTACAGCAATCAAGCTGCGCTTTTAAAGCCGGGTTGTGCGACAAATCTGGCCAGATGATGATCAGTGTCACCCAGTGTCAGCTCTATCGTGGTCAGGCGTTTAAACATGTGGGCAACCGGCAGTTCATTGGTGACACCCATGCCACCATGCAATTGCACAGCTTGCTGGCCTATGTATTTGGCAGCCTGGCCTATCCTGGCCTTGGCGGCAGATACTGTACGGCGGCGTTCTTCCACATCGTCAGAGGCGATTTTGACTGCAGCCAGTGTCGCCATGGAGCGGGCCTGTTCCATTTCCATGAACATTTCTGCCATGCGATGTTGCAAGACCTGGAATTTGCCGATAGGCACGCCAAATTGCTGGCGTGTTTTCAGATAATCCAGGGTAGCTGCGGTAATTGCTTCCATGATGCCTATGGACTCTGCACACAGCAGGGTAACGCCGTAATCGGCCACCGCATCCAGCAATTCCCAACCGCCATCGACTGTGCTTAACAGAGCATCAGAACCAACTTGCACGTTGTTGAATGTAATATCTGCCGCACGATAACCATCAATGGTACGGTAATCGCGACGGCTGATACCTTCTGCATCGGCGTCAACGATAAACAGGCTGATGCCATTTGTATCGCGTTGCGCGCCGCTGCTGCGTACAGAGACGATCAATTTGTCAGCCTGGGCACCATGCAGCACCACGGTCTTGCTGCCATTGAGTACAAAACCATCGCCGTTTTTGCTGGCAGTGGCGGCAATGTCAAACAGGTCGTGACGTGATTGTCTTTCGCCCAGTGCATTCGCCAGTTTGACTTCGCCGCCAGCGATTTGCTCAAGCACATCTGCATGCTTGCCGGATTTTTTCAAAAACTCTGCACCCATGACAGTAGCAAAGTAGGGCTCGATAACAATGCCGCGTCCCAGTTCCTGCATGATGACCAGCATGTCAATGGCAGAACCATTGAAACCGCCTTGTTCTTCCGGTACTGGTAGGGCCAGTGCGCCCAGTTCTGCCAGACCAGCCCATGCTTTATCGGATATACCTTCAGCCGATTCTATAATTTGCTTGCGCTGTTCAAAGCCATAGTCTTTTTCTACCCAGCGACGCAAGGCATCAGCAAACTGTGTTTGTTCTTGTGTTAAGTTGAAATCCATTTTGCTCTCCTCACAGACCCAGGATCATCTGAGTGATGATATTTTTTTGAATTTCGTTGGAACCACCATAAATGGAAGTTTTGCGGAAATTGAAGTAGTACGGCGCCAAAGGCGCAGCATCATCGTCGCCGACTATGCTATGTTCAGTCTCACCTTCGAGGAAGGCCGGATCAAACGGCAAGCCGTAAGGGCCAACTGCTTCTACCATCAACTCCGTCAGCCTTTGCTGGATTTCTGTTCCCTTGATCTTGAGCAGCGATGCTTCCGGTCCAGGGCGGCCACTGTCTTGTGAAATGACGCGCAGTACGGTAATTTCCAGCGCCATCAATTCCACTTCCAGGCTGGCAACCTTGCTGGCATACACTGCATCGTCAATCAGCGGCAGGCCATTCTTTTGATGTTTGGCGGCGATGCGCTTGAGGAACTGCAATTCACGTTTGGCGCGGCCTACGGCAGCGATGTTCGTGCGCTCATGGCCGAGCAGGTATTTGGCATAAGTCCAGCCCTTGTTCTCTTCGCCTATCAGGTTCTCTACCGGAACTTTGACATTGTCGAAGAAGACTTCATTCACTTCATGTTCTTCGTCGAGCATGATGATCGGGCGTACGGTAATGCCTGGTGTTTTCATATCAATCAGCAGGAAAGAGATGCCTTCCTGCTTGCGTACACCAGTGTCTGTGCGTACCAGGCAGAAAATCATGTCAGCGTGTTGGGCGAGGGTGGTCCAGGTTTTTTGGCCATTGACGATGTAGTGGTCGCCTTCGCGCTCAGCACGGGTTTTCAGGGAAGCAAGGTCTGAGCCTGAGCCTGGTTCTGAGTAACCCTGGCACCACCAGTCTTCGCAACTCAATATGCGCGGCAGGTAATAGTCTTTTTGTGCCTGATTGCCAAAGGCCATGATGACGGGGGCCACCATATTCACGCCAAAGGGCAGGATAGCTGGTGTACCAGCACGTGCACATTCTTCTTCAAAGATATGGCGCTGGGTGGCTGTCCAGCCTGTGCCACCGTATTCTGCTGGCCAGCCTGTGGCTACCCAGCCCTGTTTGGCGAGTATTTTATGCCAGCGAACAAAGTCTTCTCTGGACAGGCGTTTATGATTCAATACTTTTTGCTGCAGGTCTTGTGGAAGATTGGCTTCCAGGTAGGTGCGCACCTGATCCCGAAAGGCAAGGTCTTCTGCCGTGTAATTTAAATCCATGTTGTCTCCTGTTTTATGATGGCCGCAGCAAGCAATTAATAAGAAAGCAGAAAAAAGCACGACCGTTCAAAACTAATTGTACAACGGATTTTCACAAATGTGCCAAGCAAAATTGGCAGCTAGTATTTGCATAGTAAAAACTTGCTAAAGGTGGGCTTAAGGCATTTGCATGGGTAAAAAGGCAATGCCATGCATTTCTACTATCTTGCCCTTGGCCTGACAACCAAAATGCTCATATACAGGAATGGCGCTCAAGGAAGAATTAACAGTGAAACCGCCTGCATGCCCTTGTGCGGCGGCATGCTGACGTGCGCGCTGCCAAAGGATGCTTGCCAGTTTTTGCTTCTGAAATGATGGATTGACGAAAAGATGAAACAGGTGGCTGAGGTCGCGCATGGCAATGAAGCCAGCCAGCGTTTCACCGTGCCACGCAAGGATAAAGTGATAGCGTGCATCAGTAAGATAAGAAAATTCTGCAGATTCTGATACTGACTGCAGAAATAAATCCGCACCACTCCCATCTGGATTGAGACAAAAATCCGGAGCAAATTGTGAGATCAATTGGCTGGTGGCCAGTGCGTCAGTAGTCAAACCATCTCTGAAATGAAAACAAGGGTCTGTTTCAGAGATGGTTTGCTTGTTTTTATAAGCCTGGTTGTCTGCTGTCGTCATATATCCCTACCAAACCAGACAAGTTTCGACGCTTAGTGAAAGTGGGTTGCACCTGGTGTCGGTGCATCATCTGGCATTTCAGTGTGCACCAGATCACTGTCACGGTCTGCAAATAATGGCGTACCGCAATCGTCGCAGAATTCCATGGCAAAAATTTCTTCCAGTTGAAGAATTTCGGTGACACCACATTCCTGCAAAATACCTGGGATTTCACCAGCAAGCTGCTCGTTCTCGTCCAGATTGACAGCAATGATCTGATCTTCTGCCTGATACAGTGGCCAGACCACGCCATAGATCACTTCAGGCGCATCACGCAGGCAAAAGCTGATGCGATATTCGTCAACTTGCCCGGGGTTTTCCTGCTCACCAAAAGACGCGATGATAATCGTGAACTGATCTGCTTCTTTACCCAGGGTTTGACTCAGATAAAACATGGCAGAGCGTATGGTTGCCGGACGTATCCTGATATCAGCTTCGCGGCAGGCGGTGTAATAGGCCTCGGGTAATAAAAGTTCTATGCCACATCCAGGTAGCAGACGCTTGACCGTGGCATCAGTCTGTTGCTGCCATTCAAGCAGGGCATCACTCTTGGCTTGTGCGCAATCATAAGGTGCCTCTATTGTTTGCCACTGGAAGAGCGGGGCACCTTTCTTAACGACAAGGACACCGAGCACATAACGAATGTCAGCCAGGAAGGGAATGGTGTGCGCACGTTCTGCCTCTGCAGGTGCGGGCAGGTTTTTCAACATGGCCAGGCTATGACGTTCCAGCAAGGCATAGGTTTCTACATGACTGCGCGGCAATTGATCGATGGAATACAAACCCGGCAGCAAGCGCAGTTGTGTTTCATCGGCCAGCAAATGCGCATTCAATTGCGTGTGCAGTATGCTCAAGGCTTCTGTGGGAACAGTGCCCGAGGCAATTTCGAAACGTGTCCAGGCCAGTATGGGGGCGGCAATCAACAGGCTGATATAAGACTGCCCCTCATGCTCAAACTGTGTGCATGTGCTGACTGATTCCAGTGTTTCAGTGAGTACCTCATAGCCGTTGGGATGCGTTTGAAACAAGTGTTCAGTCGCCGCCTCCAGCATTTCCTGGTGATGTTGTTTGAGACTCTTTGTGACTAATGCGTCCAGTTTTGCTTGCCAGTCCAGGTCTTCAATACGGCTGGCAGATTGTGCAACTGCAAGCGCAAGATTGGCGACGCGCTGGCTTTCAGCGGCGAGTTTAAGGCGATTTCTTTTTATAGGGCGACGCATACTGAAATAGAGTAGAGGGGGTTAAGCCCATTGTAACGGCAATTTGCTTCACCCCCGGTGAATGAGTTTATTTCTTTGCGTATTGTGTTTTTCCAAACAAAACGTCTCTTGCCTTGTCATTGTCAAGAGGTTTGCGCAAGTCTGCCAATACTTGCACGCCACGTTGTACGGCAGAGCGCTGGCTGATGGTATCGAACCAGCGTTTTGCATTCGGGAATTCTGCCCAGTCTACGCCCTGATTGGCGAATGAACGTGTCCATGGGAAAGTCGCAATATCAGCGATGCCATATTCTTCACCAGCCAGATAAGTGGTTTTTTCCAGTTGTTTGTCGATGACGCCATAGATGCGCTTTGTCTCATTGGTATAGCGGTCAACCGCGTACTCTATCTTTTCAGGCGCATATATTCTGAAATGATGTGCCTGGCCCAGCATGGGGCCAACACTACCCATCTGGAACATCAGCCATTGCAGCGCTTCATATTTTTCCCGATCGGTCTTGCCCAGGAATAAGCCAGTTTTGCCAGCCAGATAAATCAGGATCGCGCCCGATTCAAACAGGGCGATAGGTTTGCCGTCCGGACCATCTGCATCAACGATGGCAGGTATCTTGTTGTTTGGTGAAATCGCCAGGAAATCAGCTTTGAATTGATCGCCAGCACCGATGTCTACCGGAATAACGCGGTAAGGCAGGCCGCATTCTTCCAGCATGATGTGTACTTTGTGTCCGTTTGGTGTCGGCCAGGAATAAACGTCTATCATTGCTTCCCTCTTTAATGGGTTGATGAAAACAGCAAGTATCCATTATGCATAGATTAATGCGTTTGCGCTTTAATCCAAAATAAAAGTGTAAAACCTTCATCTGACGTGTTGCACGAACGGTTTTATATTTCAGCGATATATTTCGGCTTTATACTTGGCACTCGTCAAACACATAGACTATATGAAAAAAACTGCGCTGCCTTCCTTGTTTGCCTTGCATATCGCCGTGTTCTTATTTGGCGCAGCAGGTGTACTGGGCAAGCTGCTGGCGGTCAGTGCGTTATTGCTGGTATTTGGGCGCACCTTGTTTGCGGCCTTATGCTTGTTGCTCGTACTGGCATATCAGCGGCAATTGCATTTTCGCGATGTTTCAAAGAGCATTGTCGCTTGCGGGCTTTTACTGGCCATACACTGGCTGACTTTTTTTGCCTCGCTCAATTTTGCGCCAGTTGCATTTGGTTTGATGGGTTTTGCCAGCTTTCCTTTATTTGTCGCCTTGCTCGAACCCTGGTTTTTTAAAGAAGCAAGAAAAGCGCATGATGCCTGGGCTGCACTATT
Organism: Undibacterium pigrum; assembly: GCF_003201815.1. GTDB lineage: Bacteria > Pseudomonadota > Gammaproteobacteria > Burkholderiales > Burkholderiaceae_D > Undibacterium > Undibacterium pigrum. The sequence continues at coordinate 874,749 of NZ_QJKB01000001.1, read as the reverse complement.
TGTCGTCATTGGCATGGTAGTTATGGTCAGCGCTACCTCATGGGGGGATGGTGCTGTCTATGCACTGGGCCTGGGGATATTGTCTGGCTTCAGTTTCGCTTTGCTGGCAATGATGAATCGCTGGCAGGGTGCTCAAATGCCACCATTCAAACAGGCATGCCTGCAAAATGGCGTGGCAACTATCTTGCTCTTGCCTTTTGTATTGGTAACTGGCGATCTTGTGGGTAAGAGCATGCAAACCTGGTCTGGCTTGATCTTGCTGGGTGTCGTATTTACTGCTCTGTCCCATGGCTTGTTCATGTTCAGCCTGAGCAAATTATCCACCAGTTTTGCCAGCATTATGACCTCGCTGGAGCCGGTATACGGCATGTTGCTGGCTTATCTGCTCTTGCAAGAAACTCCGGGCATGCATGAGCTGAGCGGCGCTTTCATCATATTGGCTGCTACTGCATATGCCAGCTATCAGCATCAACAGCATTAACTGCTTAGCAGTTTGAGCCAGGAGCTGCATTTACCATTTCACGCTGCTGTTTGTATCTTTTTAGCACTTGTTTTAATTAGATAAAGAAGTAGACAAAATAATCTAGACAAAATTATCTAGACCATATAATCTACATCTTAATCAATTATCTACAAGAGCACGATATGGGCAAAATCATTTCACGTAAACCGACGACTGCAGAACTGGATTTGCTGCGCCTGATGTGGCAACTGGGGCCATCAACTGTCAAGGATGTACATCAGGCAGCGGTGCAGGACAGGCCAGATTTGTCTTATGCCACAGTACTAAGACTCATGCAGGTCATGCATACCAAGGGCTTGCTCAGCAGGGATGAGACCCAGCGCTCACATGTCTATGCCGCAGCCCAGGCACAAGACTCCTTGCAGACCAATCTCTTGAAAGACTTGATTCATAAGGCTTTTTCAGGATCAGCCAAAGACCTGGTGATGGCGGCTTTGCGCGGCCATGTCAGCAAAGAAGAGCGGGAAGAAATTCAAAAATTGCTGAACGAGGACAAGAAATGAGCCAATTTTTCCAACATGCTGCCAATGCACTGGGCTGGGCGCTATTGCATTTTGTCTGGCAAGGCCTGCTGATCGCATTCTTGTTGGCCGTGTTGTTGAGTTTTGTCGCATCTGCTCATGCCAGGACGCGTTACGCCGCTGCGTATATTGCCCTGCTTACTTGTATATCACTTCCGGCCAAAGAATTTTTTCTCAGGATGAGCGAAAAATACACTGGTAAAGAGATATCAGTATTGAATGAAATACCAGTCCAGCTTGGACTTGATTCCTCATCGGTTTGGTTGAATTTATTAAGCTGGCTGGACATACACATGAACGATATCGTGGTCGCATGGATGATATGCGTCGCCGTTCTGGTCATACGTATGTGCATGGGCTTGCTTTGGGTAGCTGCTTATACTCACCCCAAACGCAGCAAAGCCGACACATTCTGGCAGACACGTGTTGATCAGATGAGTCAGCAATTTCATATCCGCAGCCGGGTGATATGCAGAGTAGTTGAGGATTTGGATGGCCCCATTACTGCAGGCATAGTCCGCCCTGTGATTTTGTTGCCTACAGCAATGCTGACAGGCATGCCGGTAAATTTGCTGGAGATGCTGCTGGCACATGAAATGGGTCATATCAAACGTCACGACTATTTATTGAATCTGATTCAGACGGTAATAGAAACTCTGCTGTTTTACCACCCTGCAGTATGGTGGATATCAAAGCAAATCCGCATTGAAAGAGAAGAAATTGCGGATGATATAGCCGCAAGAGTGACAGGTGAACCACGACGCCTTGCTCTTGCACTTTCTGAATTGGCCAACTTCCAATTCACAACACCTCAACTAGCCCAGGCGGCACATGGAGGAAATCTTATGTCTCGTATTAAACGTTTGCTTCAACCTGAAGTAAGGAATGTCAGTGCACGTGGAATTCTCGGTCTGATCGGGGTGGCTGCAACTACCGTAGTATATGCAGGCCAGGCTTTGACTTCTTTGCCTGCTACTGGAGTTACTGAATCGGCGGCGAGTATTCAAACAACTTCAAATGTATCTTTGCCGCAGCAGGTCAATGCGAAATACTTGCAGCAGGAAAAAGTGAGCAATCCCGTTCCCGTTTCTGGTCCTTTTCAAAAACAGGATGCCAAGCTGGCGTTGTTGCAACCTAAGCCAAAATCGATAAACAAGATCCCGGCTAAGTCTGTTTCTGACATTGAAAGCCAGGATGCTGCTGCAGATAAAAGCATGGAAACAATTCAAGATGTCAATAATCTTGATGCAGAAAAAACACCTGAGACAAAGAAACTCGAACAAACTGACGTGGCTATTGCCAAGCCAAAGTTTTCATATGATTTTTCAGCCTGTTACCCAGCATACCCTCGCAGATCCTTGAGAAACAAGCAGACTGGTTCCACCTCTCTGTTATTTAAAGTGGGGGCGGACGGAATCATTGATCGCGTAAGTATAGCTAGTTCCAGTGGGTACAGCGAACTGGACAATGCCGCAACCCATGCCTTTCAGGGATGCAAAGTAAGTCCTATGCAAGTAGACGGAGTGGCTGTCGCAAAGCATGTATCAATTAAATTTATTTGGCGGCTTGAATAAATTTGTTTGTTTTCAGTTTGCGCACGTTTGCAATTGAGTTCGCTATAGAAATTAATTGGGATTAAGGTCAAATGAACGAATTTCTACCTGTCGCCGTAAATGCCTTGGGGCGAGCTTTATTGCATTTCATCTGGCAAGGAAGTCTTGTGGCATTGATACTCGCTTTACTCTTGAGTTTCATTGGCATCAGTCGCATCAGGGCGCGTTATCTCGTCAGCTATTCGGCTTTGATTGTTTGTATGGGTATCTTTGTCCGTGAATTCTGCTTGCACGCTTTTATTTCTTCCTCTGCCAGGATTGCACCGACTCTGAATCAAGCCATTGCCAGTCAGGTGTCGATCTCAAATGATATATCGAGTTTGTCATCCTGGCTGGAAATGCACATGGCTATGATAGTCATTGTATGGCTAAGTTGCGTCATTTTACTGGCTTTGCGCACGTGTGCAGGCTTGTTATGGATAGGTGGTTTTACAGAATCTAATCGCTGCGAAGCACACCCTCTGTGGCAGGCACATGTTAATCGTATGGCTGAGCAGTTTCATATTCAGGGAAAAGTATTACTCAGAGTGGTGGACGATTTACGCAGTCCAATGGTAGTCGGCGTTTTTCATCCTATGGTTTTGATGCCTGCGGCCATGCTGACTGGTATGCCCATTGATTTGCTGAAAATGTTATTGGCACATGAGATGGCGCATATCAAACGCCATGATTATTTGCTGAATTTGATTCAAACCTTCATAGAAATAGTCTTGTTTTACCATCCGGCAGTGTGGTGGATGTCAAAACAAATTCGCAATAGCAGAGAAGAAATTGCGGATGATCTTGCCGCAAGAGTCACAGGCGAACCGCGGCGTCTTGCTCTTGCACTTTCTGAATTGGCCAACTTCCAATTCTCAACCCCTCAACTAGCCCAAGCGGCGCATGGAGGAAATCTTATGTCACGTATCAAACGTCTGGTGAAGCCTGAAGCAAGTAATCTCAACTGGAAGGCCGCGGTTGCTGTTCTTGGAATTTCCGCAAGTTGTCTTACTTTATATGCCCAGGCAACTGCGCCAGTAAATACATTGCCGTCAGTAGCAGCTGTCGCTACGATTGACATTAGCCAGCAGGCAATGGATGCCGCAAAAATGGTAAATGAAAAAAATGGCGATAAAAAACCAATTATAGATTTTAAAGATTGCAGGCCCGCGTACCCAAGAGCCTCAATACGGCGTGAGGAAACAGGCGTTGTGATTGCGTCGACTTTGGTTGCAGCAGATGGAAAAATATTGAAAGCGAAACTGGAAAAGTCCGCAGGTTTTCCTGATCTTGATAATGCCGTGATTACTGCATTGGAAAATTGCAATGTAAAAGCAGTGCCTGGTCAGGTAAATGGCCAGAACACGATGGTATGGACTCAGGTTAGATTTGTCTGGAAATTGAAGTAAGTACCAGGCCCTGCTGGTGGAGATGCGTCTGCCACCAGCTTTCAATTAAAAATAGTAAAGATAATAATCAATAAATATGACGCTTCGCCACTTCAGGTTTTTTCTTTTTGCATTGATTTCCATAAATGCAGAAGCTGGCACATTGCCTGCCTACCCCTTTATCCACGTCAATGGAAGTGCCACGATTACTTTGCCGGCCAATATTGCCGAAATAGATTTTGAGCTAACGTCTTTGGCGGCGGGCGCAGATGAAACGCTGACACTGCTAAATACACAGTCCAGTGAGGTGCTGGAATTTTTGTCAGTTTGTCGCCGCAGATATTGAAGCCCATGACACTAAAAAGCTGGTCAGTGGTGATGAAATGCGGGCAAACGACACTAACTTGCAAAGGCATCGCCTGATCAGAACCTTCCATATCTATGTCAGGAATCTGGAACAATGGAATGCCATGACGCAATTTCTGCTTTCCAGACCGTATCTGGGTAATTTTTCTGTACGATTTGGGCGTAGCGACTATGCCCAAATTGAACGTCAATTGACATACAGGGCTGCAGAGAATGCCAGAGAAAGGGCGAAGGAATTGGCAGGTGGCTTCTCTGTTAAATTGATGGGCCCAACAGCAGTGTCAGAGCAGGCATTGAGCCGGATAGACAGTGAGCTTGGTCTGGATGGCGCCAGGATTTCGCAAACGAATGCCAGTACGAACGACAAACCTACCATGAGCGATCTGTCTTTGCCTGGTGCACTGATGTACAAAAAAACTGTTAATGTGATTTTCCGTACTAAATAAATCAAGGGTATATGGTCGTGCGCAATTCATGCAACTATCGAATTGCGCACGGACTTCATCCGCATTTATTTGTTCAGGAACGGGTAATCGGCAAGCCTAAATCTTCAGTGAGACTGATGTGTTTGGCAAGCTCCAGCTTGGCAATCGCATTTCTGTGCACTTCATCCGGGCCATCTGCCAGGCGTAAAGTACGGTTGCCTGCCCATTGCGCCGCCAGCGGGAAATCGCCAGAAACGCCACCAGCGCCGTGTGCTTGTATGGCCCAGTCCAGCACTTGCTGGGTGACGTTCGGCGCCAATACTTTGATCATGGCGATTTCTGCCTGCGCATGCTTGTTGCCTACGGTATCCATCATATAAGCCGCCTTCAGGGTCAGCAGACGTGCTGTGTCGATTTGTATTCGCGATTCTGCAATGCGTTCACGCCATATACTTTGTTCAGAAATTTTCTTGCCAAAAGCAGTGCGGCTATTCAGACGCTTGCACATCAATTCCAGTGCGCGTTCTGCGACACCGATGGCGCGCATGCAGTGATGGATGCGACCAGGACCAAGACGCCCCTGGGCAATTTCAAAACCACGGCCTTCACCCAAAAGAATATTCGATGCAGGCACACGCACGTTTTCAAACAGGATTTCACAATGGCCATGGGGTGCATCATCGTAACCAAACACGGGAAGAGGGCGAACAACTGTAATGCCGGGCGTTTTAGCATCCACCAATATCATTGATTGCCGTGAGTGACGGGCGGCATTGAAATCTGTCTTGCCCATCAATATATACACTGCACAACGCGGATCACCGGCACCGGATATCCACCACTTATGACCATTGATGACATAGTCATCTCCATCGCGGTCTATGCGGGTTTCTATATTGGTAGCGTCAGATGAAGCAACTCCAGGTTCGGTCATCGCAAAGGCTGAACGAATTTCACCGCGCAAGAGTGGTTCCAGCCATTGTTTCTTGTGCTCTTCGCTGCCATAGCGCTCTATGGTTTCCATATTGCCGGTATCCGGAGCGGAGCAATTGAATACTTCTGGTGCCCAGCTTACACGGCCCATAATTTCGCATAGTGGTGCGTAATCCAGATTCGACAAGCCTTCTGGCGCGCGTACTGATTTTGGCAAGAATAAATTCCACAAGCCTAGTGCACGTGCTTTGGGTTTTAAATCTTCAATGATCTGGGTAGCTATCCAGCGATTGCCTTTTTCCAGACCATTGCGGTCAATTTCTTCTTTATAGGCTTTTTCATTGGGATAGATATGCTCATCCATGAAACGCAGGAGCCTGCCTTGCAAGTCTTTACAGCGATCTGAGTATTCGAATTCCATGTTGTCTCCAATGATATTGTCGTTTTTTCGCTGCTTTGGAACTGAGAGAATGTGCTGTCTGAATAAATGATTACTTTTTAGCGTAGCTCCAGCCCAGTTCAGCCATGGGGCGGGCCGCTTCGCCAGATTTTTTGGCCTGGGCGCTGGACGCTGTGCCGTCGACATAGCGTTTCATAATGCCTTGCAAAATCCCAGCCATGCGAAACAGGTTATAAGCCAGGTAGAAATTGAAGTCTTCCTGACGAATTGTTTTACCAGTGCGCTCGCAATATTTGGCAATGTACTCCTGCTCATTGGGGATGCCCAATGCCTTGTGATCAAGACCAGCGATGCCACGGAACTGACCGGGGGTTACATGCCAGCTCATGCAGTGGTAAGAGAAGTCAGCCAGAGGGTGGCCGAGAGTCGATAGCTCCCAATCCAGTATCGCCATGATGCGTGGCTCAGTTGGGTGGAACATCATATTATCCAGGCGGTAATCGCCATGCACGATACTGGTGTCGTCGCCAGGCGGGATATTGTGCGGCAACCATTCAATAAGCTTATCCATGGCTTCGATTTTTTCGGTCTCGGAAGCACGATATTGTTTGGTCCAGCGATCTATCTGGCGAGCAAAATAATTACCTGGTTTGCCGTAGTCGGCCAGACCAATAGCGGCATAGTCGATGGTATGCAATTGCGCGATGACGCGATTCATTTCGTCGTAGATTTCACCACGTTGAACTGGCGTCATGCCGGGCAGGGATTGATCCCACAGCACGCGGCCGTCGACAAATTCCATGATGTAGAAGGCGCGGCCTATAACATCCTCATCCGCACACAAGGCATATTGGCGCGCTGCCGGGAAGCCTGCCTTGTTCAAGGCATTCATGACCTTGAATTCACGTTCTATGGCATGGGCAGAAGGCAGCAGTTTCGCGACTGGGCCAGGTTTGGCGCGCATGACATAGCGCTGGTCGCCTGCACTGAGTTTGAAAGTAGGGTTGGACTGCCCACCCTTGAATTGCTCCACGACCAGCTTGTCTGCCAGTGCAGCGTCGAAACCTTCCACATGCTGACGCATATAGTCTGCCAGTGCCGCCACATCAAATTTTTGACGCTCTGCTACCGGCATGGTGCCCATGAATTCTTCAAACATCGGTGTCTCCCAATTGTTTCAGTTTTTGTATGATCTTACTCCTGGCACAGGTGAATGTGCTGGGTGAGCTGAAACTATTCTAACTCAAATAATAGAACGTTCGTACTATTATTTGAGTCGTATTTGTCCATCCCATTGATACCGTTATATTATCTGGAGATGAATTTTACATAAGTGGAAACGAGTAATGGGAATACGTGTTCAGTACCAGTTGGTTGGAGCCGATGGGTTTCGGGAGTGCTTTCTCGCAGACATCAAGAAATTTTCAGAAGAAATTTTTCCAATTATGGAAGAGTGGCCAGACGATTTCCCTAAAATGTTTAAAGAAAAAGTATTGGACATCGTCGAAAGAGGCGCCGCTGCGCTCATTACTTCGAATATCGAAGAAGCAGAGCTCATCGATGAGATTGTTTTCGAGTATTGGGACCTACTTCATAACGAGCAAAATGAATATATCAGCTCGCCTATAAAACATTACAATTATCCAGGTGCGCTTTCAGAGGTGTCGCCTAATTGTTCTAATCCTGCATCTGATTACTATCAAATGCTTTTGTTTGAAGGGCGCACTGTAGTTGCATGCCCAGACTATTCTTTCAAGTCACCGGACGGAATATTTTGCTTGTCCTGGCTTTACCCTCACGAAATTATCGAGTTGAAAACCGAGATTAATTCTTTTGAAGGAATTTTGAATGGTGATGAAAACGCTGTCCTTGCAGTTGATTTACTACTGCGTGCTTTAACAAAAGCCGAGCAAAGTCGTTGCAGCCTTTTAGTCACAATAGCTTAATGGCAGCAATATTTGCATATGCGTGTATTAAAGTAGTTTCAGTGCTTCAATTGCGACACTCAAAGACTCGCCCATGACGGTTTTTTGATAATACGCGCTATATAAAAAAACGAGACTTTTAAGCGGCTTGTTGTTGAGTCTGGTTCAATACTGCAGACTTGTATTTCCCTTACAAATCTACCCTGCAAGGAAATGTACATGCTCAGAAATATCATCGTCGTTTTCACTATTTTTCTGATCACATCTATGCCAGTGAAAGCAGCCCCTGGTTATGTGATTATTGATGCCAGTAAACCCAATGTGACATCGTATACATCAATACCCAAGTCCCTGACTGACGTTGATCTTGATAAATTAAGCGGACAAGTCAGTGCACAGGCTGGGGTCGGCATGGAAACATGGGAGTCCTTCAAAAACAATTTACATTTGCTCGTAGAAGCTAAAATAAAAAAGAATGAATATCCCGAACTGATCATAAAAGAAGGGCTAGCCGACTTTCTTGAAAAGTTTGAGGGTATTCCATTGGGCTTGACATGGAATGGCGGGATAGCTCTTACGTACAATGATTACATACATGCGAAAAGAACTTATCAGCAATACTTGGAAAAGCCGGATTCTGTTGCCAGGATAAGCGAAAGAAACCGCGATCCCGTGCATCCTGCTAATCACTTGAAAGTGCTGGTATCAAATATGAGCAAATAAGTTCAAATAAGCAAAAATAGATCAAATAAGCAAAAATAGATCAGTGGCCTACGCCAGTTTGATGCCTGCCTAGGCAAGCCATAAAACAAACAACTTTGTTCAAAGCAAGTTCAATACCCCATCCAACCCGACAAAATTCAGGGCCACATCGGCCTGTGCACGCACCACAGGCTTGGCCCTGAATGCGACTGACAAGCCAGAAATTTTCATCATCTTCAAGTCATTCGCACCGTCACCCATGACGATGGCCTGGCTGGTGGGAATGTCCATCTCATTACAGATGCGTTCCACGGTTCTTTGCTTTTCATCAGCATCGACAATGGTGCCTATGACTTTGCCAGTCAATTTGCCGTCCTGAATTTCAAGCACATTGGAGTGGGTGTAGTCCAGATTCAGGCGTGACTTCATGCGGTCGGTGAAGAAAGTAAAGCCGCCGGACACCAGCAAAGTCTTGAGACCGGCTCGCTGTATGGTCTTCAGCATCTGCTCTGCACCTAAGGATAATTGCAGGCGTTCGTCGTAGACGCGTTGCAAGGCGCCAGCATCCAGGCCTTTAAGCAGGGCAACGCGGCGTTGCAAGCTTTCTTGGAATTCGAGTTCACCGCGCATGGCTGCCTCGGTGATTTCTGCCACCTGTGGTTTCAGTCCCTGCATATCGGCGATTTCATCTATGCATTCTATGGTGATCAGGGTCGAGTCCATGTCCATGGCGACCAGCTTGAAATCTGCCATGGCAAGTTGCTTGTCCAGAGCCGTGATATCCAGTTGGGCAGTGAAGCAGCGTTCGCGTATTTCATTCAAGACTTGCTTATCACATTCGGCATTTTCGAGGCGCACTGCCTGGGCATTCAATGGCACCAGTTTTGCCCTGGTCTGGCTGGCTATATCGTGAATGAGTGCAGTGTTATTGCTGAGCGTATTGTTCAGGCCTTGTATGGTCAAATGCATGGTGGTCTCTTTATATTTTATTCAATTAATTAGTGCAGTGCCTTGATGGTTGCCTTGATCTGGGCTACGCGGCTGGCCAGATCGGGCATGGCGGCAGTGATGCGCAACTTGTCCTGGCCATTGAGCTTGATGTTTTTGTTCTTTTGCACCAGTTCTATGATGCGCATGCCGTCTATCGGTGGCTTGGGTTCAAACTGCAGGGTCGCGGCTTCGCTGTGCGCATCTATCTTGATGATACCGAGAGGTTTGGCTGCGACGCGCAGTCTGTGTGTTTCCAGCAGTGATTTCACGGGCTCTGGCAGTTTGCCAAAGCGGTCTATCATCTCTTCCTGCATTTCATCAATGCCATTGGCGCTGCTGCAATTGGCCAGGCGCTTGTAGATGGACAGGCGCTCATGCACGTCGCCACAGAATTCATTCGGCAGCAGGGCAGGGATATGCAGGTTGATTTCTGTTGTCGTCGATAATGGTGCTGCCAGATCGGGTTCCTTGCCATTTTTCAGCGAGCGTACTGCCTCACTAAGCATGTCGGAATACATCTGGAAGCCTATTTCATGCATTTCGCCAGACTGGTTATCGCCCAGCACTTCACCGGCACCACGAATTTCCAGATCATGCATGGCCAGGTAAAAACCGCTACCCAGTTCTTCCATCTGCTGGATAGCTTCAAGGCGACGATTCGCTTGCTTGGTCAGGCTTTGTACATCATGCACCAGCAAGTAGGCATAAGCTTGGTGGTGAGAACGACCTACGCGCCCACGCAACTGATGTAACTGCGCCAGACCAAATTTGTCAGCTCTGTGCATGATGATGGTATTGGCGGTGGGGACGTCGATACCGGTTTCGATAATCGTGGTACACAGCAAAATATTATGCCGCTGAGCCACAAAGTCACGCATGACCTTTTCCAGATCACGTTCATGCATCTGGCCATGTGCCACGACTACGCGTGCCTCTGGCAGCAGGGCTTCCAGCATGGCTTTGCGGTTTTCTATGGTTTCGACTTCATTGTGCAGGAAATAGACCTGACCACCACGCTTCAGTTCACGCAAGCAAGCTTCGCGGATGACAGAATCGTCTTCGCCGCGCACAAAGGTCTTGATCGCCAACCGTTTTTGCGGCGCGGTAGCAATGACAGAAAAGTCACGCAAGCCTTCCAGCGCCATACCCAGGGTACGTGGGATGGGTGTCGCTGTCAGCGTCAATACATCGACTTCTGCACGCAAGGCCTTCAAGGCTTCTTTTTGGCGTACACCAAAGCGATGTTCTTCATCAATAATCACCAGGCCAAGGCGGGAGAATTTGACATCGTCAGACAGCAGTTTATGCGTGCCGATGACGATATCAACAGTGCCGTCGCCCATGCCTTTCATGGCGATGCTGATTTCCTTGCCAGAACGGAAGCGTGATAATTCAGCAATCTTCACTGGCCAGGCGGCAAAGCGGTCAGCAAAAGTCTGGGCATGTTGTTCGGCCAGCAGGGTAGTAGGCGCCAGGATGGCGACTTGCTTGCCACCCATGACTGCTACAAAGGCGGCACGCAAGGCAACCTCTGTCTTACCAAAGCCCACATCGCCGCAAATCAGCCTGTCCATGGGCTTGCCGGACGTCATGTCGCCAATGACAGCGGTGATGGCGGCTGCCTGGTCCGGCGTTTCATCAAAGCCAAAGCTGTCGGCAAAGGCTTCGTAGTCACGCGCAGAATATTCAAAGGCATGACCCTGGCGCGCAGCCCGGCGGGCATACAGGTTTAGCAATTCGGCTGCAGTATCACGGATTTGCTGAGCCGCTTTTTTCTTGGCTTTTTCCCATTGACCTGAGCCCAGACTGTGCAAAGGTGCATCATCTGGCGAGGCACCAGAATAGCGAGAAATGACATGTAATTGCGATACCGGCACATACAGCTTGGTATCTTTGGCGTATTCCAGATGCAGGAATTCGGTTTCACCTTCGCCCAAATCCATGCTGATAAGGCCCATGTAGCGGCCTATGCCGTGGTTGCTGTGGACGACAGGATCGCCGATTTTGAGTTCTGACAGGTCGCGCACCATGTGTTCGACCTGGGTGACTGCTTCCTGCTTTTTACGGCCTATGCGTTTGCCACTGCCGGCATACAGCTCGGCTTCGGTGATAAAGGCCAGGCCATCGGCCAGTACAAAACCGGCATGCAGAGGCGCAACGCCCAGCATGAGCTTGGCATCTGCCGTGGCAAAGTCGGTATAACCTTCACACAGGCTCAGGCGGATATCGTATTCAGTGAAATATTGCTGCAGGGTTTCGCGCCGGCCCAAAGTCTCGGCGCAGATCATCACGCGTTTGTCTGTTTGCAGCAGAAAGGAACGTAAGTTCGTCAGCGGATCGTCGGCGCGGCGATTTACGGCGATATCTGGTAAAAAACTGGATACTTCAGAGGCAGCAGCGGCTTTGTCTGTGGCCGCGATAGTCCAGCGCGCCAGCGGCTTCATCGCGGCAAAGAAGTCTTCGTCGCGCAAAAATACAGTTTCTGGTGCCAGCACCGGACGTTCGCGATCAGACTTTAAAAACTGGTAGCGTGAGCGGGTATCGTTCCAGAAACGTCTGATGGCATCGTCAATATCACCTACCAAGGCAAAATGCGGCGCTTCCGGCAGATAATCAAATAGAGTGGCGGTTTGCTCAAAAAATAGCGGCAAGTAATATTCTATGCCGGCGGAAGGGATGCCATTGCCTATGTCCTTGTAGATACTGGAGCGTGAAGGATCACCCTCAAAAGTTTCACGCCAGCGGCTGCGGAAGGCAGCGCGCGCAGGTTCATCCATGGGAAATTCGCGACCAGGCAGCAGGCGCACTTCCGGCACTGGATAAAGCGAACGCTGGGTATCGGCATCAAAGGTGCGTATGGTTTCTATGGTGTCGCCAAACAGATCCAGACGGTAAGGCAGGGCCGAACCCATGGGGAACAAGTCGATCAAGCCACCACGCACAGAATATTCACCCGGCGACATGACCTGGTTGACGTGGCTATAACCTGCCAGTGTCAGTTGGGTTTTTAGCTTCGCCTCATCAAGACGGTCACCTTTTTTGAAAAAGAAGGTGTAGGCTGCCAGGAAAGAGGGTGGTGCCATGCGCAACAAGGCAGTTGTCGCCGGTGCCAGCAAGACATCGCAATTGCCATTCTGAATTTCATGCAGGCTGGCCAGACGTTCAGATACCAGGTCTTGATGCGGTGAAAAGGCGTCGTAAGGCAGCGTTTCCCAGTCTGGCAGTAAATGGCAGCGCAATTCTGCATTAAACCAGGGGATTTCATCCAGCAGGCGCTGGGCATCTCCAGGGCTGGCTACAAAAATGGTCAGCATGCGCTTGTCAGCCTTGAGCGCCGTCGCTGCTTGCGCCAGGGCATAAGCATCGGAAGAACCATGCAAATTGGGGAGTGCCAGTTTATGGCCGGGTTTTGCTAAGGATTTGCTGAAATCAAATGACATTGCGGCTATACATGTGGGATGCCGTAAAAGCTGCTTACGGAACAAGATACGCGGTTAAAATGAGCGCCTAATTATAAACGAAGGGGCTCTTTCTTATCGGGGCAGCTTCAAGAGCTTGTGACATTCATGGAAAAACAATTGCAAGAACATCATTTTGACGCCGAAAAGCTGATAGATACGCCTCGCTATGTTGCGCTGATTCCTGCTGCGGGAGTGGGTTCGCGTATGGGGGCAACGACACCTAAGCAATATATGCGTATAGGAAGTAAATCAGTTTTGCAACATACTGTCGATGCATTTCTTGGTTTTTCTAAAATACAGCATACCTATGTTGTTGTTAGTCCGGATGATGCTTATGTCGATGAATATCTGACAAAAGCAGAAAACCTGAGCGTTTTGCGTTGCGGTGGTGCCAGCCGCCGTGATACGGTCAGAAATGGCTTGAGCATAATAGCCAGCGAACTAACGGTCAATGACTGGGTACTTGTACACGATGCCGCCAGGCCGGGTTTGACATCAAACCTGCTGCAACATTTAATTGATAGTGTTGCTGACGATACAGTCGGCGGCCTGCTGGCCCTGCCTGTGGTTGATACCGTCAAGCGGGTAGAAAACGGCAAAGTACAAACCATACCTCGTGATGGCTTATGGTTGGCACAAACCCCGCAAATGTTTCGTTATCAGCTATTGTGCGACGCCCTGGATGCGGCAGATCAGGTTACTGACGAAGCCAGCGCTATTGAAGCTGCTGGCCATGCCCCCATACTGGTTGAGGGGCATGTGCGCAATATGAAGCTGACTATGCCCGGCGATATGGCATTAATCGCGCAGTATTTGAATAGCCCGCAAGAATAAAGGAAGTTTGATGCAAAATAAGATGTTACCGTTCAGAATAGGTCAGGGTTATGACTGTCATGCATTGGTTCCTGGTCGTAAATTGATTATCGGTGGGTTGACTATCCCACACACCACAGGTTTGCTTGGGCATTCAGATGCGGATGTGTTATTGCATGCAATTACCGATGCGCTGTTCGGTTCAGTCGCCCTGGGCGATATAGGCAAGCATTTTCCGGATACCGACACCCGTTTTGCCGGTGCTGATTCGCGTGTTTTACTGCGTGAGGCTGTCAAACGTATCCATGCTGCAGGTTATGAAGTGGGTAATCTGGATGCCACCATCATTGCCCAGGCACCGAAAATGGCACCGCATATTGCAGCCATGGTGGCAAATATTGCAGAGGATATGCAGGTTGATATCAATCAGGTCAATATCAAGGCAAAAACCAATGAACGTCTTGGTTATCTGGGTAGGGAAGAGGGCATAGCTGCCGAAGCCGTGGTACTGGTTTTTCCACGAGTCAGCAACTAGACTGCAAGTAAGCTGCAAAAAGCTAAGCTGCAACGAAGTTAAGAATGTTCCATTAAGGAGATACGATATGAAACAAGAACAATTGAAACATCTGCTGGGCCTCTTGCATCAAGAACTGGCAAGCACTGAGGCGGTTGATGATGAATTGAAGTCCTTGCTGGAGAAATTGAATGAGGATATTCAACATGTCCTGGCAAACACACAAAATCATGATGACCCTGTATTCGCGGCCTTGAGTGAGCGTTCGCAGGCTCTGTCAGCAAAATTTGCTGCACAACATCCAAAACTGGAACCAGCCTTACGTGAACTGGGTACTATGCTAGAAAAAATTGGTGTTTGAATAATTTGTATTAATCAGGCATCACTTAAAAACCGCCGTTGGCGGTTTTTTATTTTCTTAAAGGTAATAAAATCTGGCGATATGCGAGATAAATTCGCATGGGATTTTATGCTCAAAATTATCAAAATCTGCTACTGTTGCCCACCAATATTCACGAGTAAAAACTGCTTGAAATGCTGGTTTTAAACCCGTGTTGACCAAAACTCTGGCAGGCAAATCACTCAAGCCACAAAAACAATCAGGAAGCTTCATGGCGATAAAAAAAACTGAACTCTATTCTTCCCTTTGGGCCAGCTGCGACGAACTGCGCGGCGGTATGGATGCCAGTCAATACAAAGATTACGTACTCACTCTTCTATTCATGAAGTACGTGTCCGACAAATATGCAAAAGACCCTTATGGTTTGATCGAAGTGCCTGACGGTGCCGATTACAGCGCCATGATCGCTCTGAAAAACGACAAAGAAATTGGCGATAAAATTAATAAAATCATCAGCAAACTCGCTGAAGCCAATGATTTGAAAGGTGTGATTGACGTAGCCGACTTTAACGATGAAGACAAGCTCGGCAAGGGTAAAGACATGGTGGATCGTCTCACCAAACTGGTGGGCATTTTCCAGGGACTGGATTTAGCCAGTAATCAAGCCGATGGCGATGACCTCCTGGGCGACGCCTATGAATACCTCATGCGCCACTTTGCTACTGATTCTGGCAAATCCAAGGGCCAGTTTTATACCCCGGCAGAAGTTTCCCGCATCGTTGCCAAAGTGATCGGCATTACCAGCGACACCCCGCAAGATGCCACCGTCTATGACCCTACCTGTGGGTCCGGTTCCTTGCTGCTGAAGGCCAGCGATGAAGCGCCCCGCGGCCTCACCATTTTTGGTCAAGAGATGGATAACGCCACCAGCGCGCTGGCACGCATGAACATGATTCTGCACGACAACGTGACCGCCAAAGTCTGGCAAGACAATACCCTCGCCAGTCCCCAGTGGAAAAATGAGGATGGCAGCCTGAAAACCTTTGACTTCGCCGTCGCCAATCCACCATTCTCGGTCAAAAGCTGGAGCAACGGCATCAACATCAATGACGATGAATTCCGACGCTTTGAATATGGCACGCCGCCCGATAAAAACGGTGATTACGCCTTTTTGCTGCACATACTCAAATCCCTGAAAAGCACAGGCAAGGGCGCAGTCATTCTGCCGCACGGCGTGCTGTTCCGCGGCAACGCCGAAGCACGTATTCGCACCAACCTCATCAAGCAAGGCTATATCAAAGGCATTATCGGCTTGCCCGCCAACCTGTTTTATGGCACTGGCATACCTGCCTGCATTATTGTGCTGGATAAAGCCGGAGCCGCCAGCCGTACCGAAATTTTTATGATAGACGCCAGCAAAGGCTATGCAAAAGATGGCAATAAAAACCGCTTGCGCAGCCAGGATATACACAAAGCCGTGGACGTCTTTACCAAACAGCTGGAGCTGGAGCGTTACAGCCGTAAAGTAAGTGTAAAAGAAATTGTCGCTAACGACTACAACTTGAATATTCCTCGCTATATCGATTCCAGCGAGGCAGAAGACTTGCACGATCTCAGCGCCCATTTGCAAGGTGGCATTCCTGACAGGGATATAGATGACTTGCAAAAATTCTGGCAAGCCTTTCCCAGTGTGCGCGCTGCTCTATTTGCACCAGCTCGCGCTGGTTACAGCATGGCCCTGGTCGATGCGCAAGCAGTAAAAAAGTCGATTCTGGATCACGCTGAATTTAAAAGCTTTGCCCAAATTGCGATTGACTTATTTCATGGCTGGAAAATACTAGCCAATTTAAGCGCCTTACAAACAGCAGCAGATGGCGACCACGAAAGTCCCAAAGAGATTATTCACCGCATTTCAGAAAGCTTGCTCAACGCCTATGCGCAGTCGCCTTTGCTAGATAAATACGATATCTACCAGATCATCATGGATTACTGGGCAGATATCATGCAAGACGATGTATACCTTATCATCCAGGACGGCTGGCAAGCCGGTAACAGGCTGCGCGAATTGGTGAGCATCAAGGGCGATGCCAAACAAAAAGAAACACCTGACCTGATTATCGGTAAAGCCAAGTACAAAGCAGAACTTATTCCGCCAGCATTGATCGTCGCACGCTTCTTTAGCGCCGAGCAAACCGCAATCGATGCACTGCAAGGCGAATGCGACGCCAGCAGCCAGGCGCTGGAAGCCTATATCGAAGAACACGCCACCGAAGACGGCCTGCTGGCGGATGCACTGACCGACACCGGCAAAGTCAACAAAGCCAGCGTCGCCGCACGCCTGAAACTTGCAACAGACAAGGAAGAAAAAGCGGCTCTCAACAAAGTCAAAGGACTCATAGAACAAGAAGCCGAGCATAAAAAGAACCTCAAAGACGCACAAGAAAAACTCGATGCGCTGGTCTTTGCCAGATACCGACAACTCAAGGTGGAAGAAATCAAATCCCTGATCGTGGACGACAAATGGCTCGCCACCCTACAAGCCAGCATCATCGCCGAAGTTGAACGCATCACCCAACAACTCGCGAATCGCGTTAAAACCCTGGAAGAGCGTTACAGCATACCTATGCCTAACTTGGTGGATGAGGTCGCGACGCTGAGTGGCAAGGTCGATGAACACCTGAAAAAAATGGGCTTGGCATGGTGAGCGTGATGGAGAAGCAATTGATACCGGCGGGTTATAAGCAGACTGAGGTTGGGGTTATTCCGGATGAGTGGAATTCCATCCAAGTGCAAGATGTTTGTGATTTTATTGTTCCAGGCCGTAATAAACCTTTAAAATTTAATGGCGATATTCCATGGATCACGACCCCAGATTTAACCGATTGCAGAGAAGTCTATTTTTCTAGAGCTGGCTTGAAAATTTCTAAGGAGGAGGCAAAATCTGTAGGCTCTAAAATTGTCCCGGTCGGATCAGTAATTATGTCCTGTGTTGGAGAGCTTGGTGTGGTTGCAATCGCGGGAAGAAATGTAGTGCTGAATCAGCAGTTACATGCATTTCTACCATCTGAAAAAATTAATAATTACTATTTGGTGTATGCACTGAAGAATCAAGAAAGTTACTTTTATAGTATGGCGACAAAGACTGCGCTGCCTTATTTAAACAAAGATAATTGTAACTCTACACCATTACCTTTACCGTCAATACAAGAACAAACTGCCATCGCCAACGCACTATCCGATGTCGATGCCCTGATCGCCGCCTTGGAAAAACTCATCAACAAAAAAAGCGCCATCAAAACCGCCGCCATGCAACAACTCCTCACCGGCAAAAAACGCTTACCACCGTTTGATCAGCTCAATACAGGTTATAAACAAACTGATTTTGGGGGGATTCCCGAAGATTGGGAGGTTGCTTCATTAGGCGACATTGGTGAGAATATTATTGGATTAACGTATAGCCCTGATGACGTCTCAGATTTTGGTACATTAGTTTTGCGATCATCAAATGTTCAAAATAATAGGCTGGCATTTGATGATAATGTTTTTGTTAATATGGATATCCCGGAAAGAGTCATTGTGCGCGAAGGAGACATTCTCATCTGTGTTAGAAATGGCAGCCGCCAGCTAATTGGGAAGTGCGCTTTGATCGATAAAAATACTTCTGGAAGTGCTTTTGGGGCGTTCATGTCAATTTATCGTTCGAAAAGTAGTAATTTCGTTTTTTTTCAATTTCAGTCCAATATTATTCAAAATCAGATCAACGAGGTAATGGGCGCGACAATAAATCAAATTACCAACAAGGATATGGCAGCTTTTAAAATTTTATTGCCGAAGGACGAAAAAGAACAAACCGCCATCGCCAACGCCCTCTCCGACATGGACAAAGACCTGGATGCTCTACAACAACGCTTGCACAAAACCCAGCAAATCAAACAAGGCATGATGCAAGAGCTACTGACAGGGAAAACGCGTTTGGTTAAACCGCGAGGTGCGCCAAATGCATGATTTGGACAAAAGGGTTATCTCAGTCAGGCAATTATTGACTCAACCAGCATTGTCGATACCGGCCTATCAGCGTCCCTATAAATGGTCGCAAGAAAATCTGAATGCCTTGTTGGTCGATTTGCGTGTGTATCGCGGTAAGTCTGCCTATCGGCTGGGGACAGTGGTGTTTCATCAGCACTGTGACGAGGGTGATGAGCAGTTGGATATTGTCGATGGTCAGCAGCGTACGCTCACTTTGTTGCTGCTGGTGAAAGCGTTGATCAAAGAGCGCTTACCTTTGCTAAAGCGAGAAGATCTTAAGAAGCAGCTCCATGAACTTAGCGCGGTAATTACGCCGTTTTTAACTCGCCAGCATTTTAGTAGCGATATTTCGCACCGGAATTTGCACCAAAATTTTATGGCTGCATTACGTGCGACGTCGCGTCCGGAGTTTACTGAAGAAGATATCGACTTTTTGTTGAATAAATGTGAGCTCGTTACCTTTGTTCTGACAGATGTGTCTGAAGCGTTTCAATTCTTCGATTCGCAAAATGCACGTGGCCGCGACCTTGATCCACACGACTTGCTGAAAGCATTTCACTTGCGTGAGTTCTCCCAGGAAGAGAGCCACCTGAAGGCACATTCAGTAAGCCACTGGGAGGGCCTGGATAGTAAAACACTGGCGCAATTGTTTGCGAATTACTTATTTCGTATCCGTAACTGGGCTCAAGGTAAATCAGCGCAGTACTTTAGCAAGGCGCATGTCGATCTGTTCAAAGGTATTAATCTTGAACAAATTGGCTTATACCCTTACGTTGAGTCGCTGCGCATAGCCCATCATTTTGTGGATGATTACAACAGTCAATACCATCGCCGCATTGATCATCAAAGCATGCGCTTTCCATTTCATTTGGATCAGATGGTGATCAACGGTCGTCGTTTCTTTGAAATGGCGACCCACTATCAGCAGACGATCGCCGACATTGTTGATGACGAGCATCATGAAAAGAACAACAAAGCACTGCGTCTCTTAAATACGGACTTAGATGCAGTCGCACGACGAATTCTTCATACGCTCAATACTTACGGTTCCCGTACGCGGGCAGGAGATAAATATATTCGGACACTGTTTGATAACGCACTGATTTTTTATATCGATAAGTTTGGCACTCAGGAGTTATCGCAAGCCATTGAAAAGTTGTTTGTGTGGGCTTATACATGCCGCTTGCAAATGCAGGCAGTGCAGATTGCCACCATGGATAATCATGCACTGGACAATAATGTGTTTGAGCTTATCAAGCAGTCGGTAAAACCCAGTGATGTACTCAACTGGCCTCTTGGCACAATTAAAAAAGCGGATATTAAAGGCACCAAAGTTGATGAAATCATTACCCTATTTAAAGAGCTGAAATACCATGAATAAGGCGGTACTCAATTATACGGTGCGTGAACTGTTGACGGATGCAAAAAAATATTTGGTTCCTATGTATCAACGCAACTACGCCTGGGAAGAGGGCGAGATCAATCAGCTTTTGCAGGATGTACTGGATTATCAGCAAAAAAGTCAAGCTGAAGCCAAAACGAAGCCGTATTACATTGGCACTTTAGTCGTCTTCGAACGTAGCGACGGCAGTCTTGAGGTGATTGATGGTCAGCAACGTTTCACGACATTGACCTTGATAGCGATGTGTTTAAAGCGATTGGCTAAAGAGAGCACCATCTCGATTGATATGGATTGGTATGACCGGTTAAATTTGGATTTTGAGAGTCGCACTAAGTCGTCGAAAACTTTTGCCAGCCTTTATCAAGGAGTTGCTCTGAATCATTTGCAGTCGGCAGAGTATAACCTCGACGTGGTGAATGGATTTGCTCTGGTGGAAAAATGGTTATTGTCCCGGAAGGGACAAATAGCTGATTTCAGTGACTACCTCTTCAAAAATGTGCAGGTCGCACGGGTTTCTGTACCGGATGATACCGATTTGAACCATTATTTTGAGGTCATGAATAATCGTGGCGAACAGCTGGAAAAACACGAGGTAGTGAAAGCACAGTTGATGTCGGTATTTAATAATATTGCAGAAAAGTCAACGCGCGAAGCCAATCTGCGGGTACTTTCAAAGGTTTGGGATTCAACGGCGAATATGGAAAAGTACGTTCAATACGGTTTTACACCGGACGAACGCCATGTCGTGTTTGGCAAGAATGATTGGGGACAGTTCATGCCTGCTGATTTTGGTGATCTGCTTAGCTTGCTCGGTGCAGAGCTGGCTAGCTAAGCCAAGCCTGCCGATGATGCCCAACGAATGCAGTACCTAATCGATACACCGCCGCCGTCTGCGCAATCTGGTGAAGCTACATTATCGGCAGAACGCTTTAATAGCGTGATTAACTTTTCCAATTTCTTGTTGCATGTTTTGAGGATATTGAGCGGTAAGGACATCCCATTGGATGACAAGCAATTGCTCGCCCAATTTGAACATCACATTCTTAAAACTGATGAGGCGATAAAAAAAACGCAGGATTTCATCTTCGCGTTATTGAAGTGCAAGTACCTTTTTGATCAATACATCATCAAGCGTGAATTCGCTCAGAATGAAGATAAATGGAGTTTAAAGCGCCTGCATTTTTACAATGTAAAGAGCCAAAGTTATATCAATACCTTTGATCGTGATGAGGAAGATGGTTTTGAGGGTACGAACAGGCGCATATTGATGCTGCTGAGTGCATTACATGTTTCAACGCCAACTCTGGTTTATAAACATTGGTTGAACGGCGCTTTATACGAACTATTTCATATGCAGGAAGTGAATGCTCGGCATTACTTAGGGCGCCTTGAAAGGCTGGCCCGCCAGTTTGTTTATGGGCGTTTCCTGAGTGTGGATAAGCCTGCTGAGTATTACGAGATGATTTATCAAAATCGTGGTTATGCACTCGCACATGTAGAGCAGGCGCGAGTTGCTGAACGTTTGGAATTTGGCAGTATTGAAAACAATTTGATTTTCAATTACCTCGATTATCTGTTGTGGTGTGAGGGTATTGAGAATAAAACCGCTGATGACGTGATCAAACAATTCGAGTTTTCTTTTAGAAGCTCCGTCGAACATTTTTATCCGCAGCACCCGATGGATGGTCATATAGACTTGGGTCAGGAGCATCTCCACCGCTTTGGCAATCTTTGTTTAATCAGTCACAGCAAAAACTCCCGACTGAGCAATTTTCAGCCCAAAGCGAAGCGAGATCACTTTAAGGCGGCCATCAATAACAAAAATATTGATACCTTAAAGCTTTACAGTATGATTAAGTCAATGGATGTCAGTGGTGAATGGGGCCCAGATCAAATTCAAGAGCATGAAAAAAATATGCTCAGCGTGTTTGACCATGATATAAAACGTGGAGTACAAGCATGAGTACAGTAGGGCAACTTGAACGGGCTACCCAAAATCGAGTAGTTGAATTCTTTCAACGTAAACTGAACTACGAATACCTGGGCGACTGGCATGATCGCGAAGGCAATCGCAATATTGAGACTGGCCTTTTACGCACATGGCTAGTCAGTCAGGAGGTTGATTCTGTACTGATAGAAAAAGCCATCCGTCGCCTGGATACCGCTGCCGCTTTAGGCGAAGGTAAAAAACTCTTTGATGCAAATAAAGAAGTTTATCGGTTACTACGTTACGGAGTCAAAGAAAAAACTGGTGCAGGGGAGGTGAAGCACACCATTTGGCTGATCGACTGGGAACACCCAGAAAACAATCATTTTGCCATCGCAGAAGAAGTATCGGTGAAAGGCGAAAACAAAAAGCGCCCCGATATTGTTTTGTACGTCAATGGCATTGCCTTGGGGGTGCTTGAGTTGAAGCGCTCTTCGGTTTCTTTTAGTGAAGGCGTTCGCCAGAATTTAGACAGCCAGAAGAAAGCTTTCATCCGCAATTACTTCACCACGATGCAACTGGTGATGGCGGGTAATGAGACGCAAGGTTTGCGTTATGGCACGATAGAAACGCCAGAAAAGCATTATCTGGAGTGGAAAGAAGACAGTGCGCAGGTATTTGATAACCCGTTGCAGCGCCATCTTGCCCAAGTGTGCAATAAACAGCGTTTTCTGGAGATTATTCACGACTATATCGTGTTTGATAGCGGCATTAAAAAAACATGTCGCCATAATCAATACTTTGGCATTCAAGCTGCCAAGCGTCATATCGCCCGTCGTGAAGGGGGCATTATTTGGCACACCCAGGGCTCTGGCAAAAGTCTGACGATGGTCTGGTTGGCCAAATGGATACGCGAAAACGTGAATGATGCTCGTGTATTGATTATTACTGACCGTACTGAACTCGACGAACAAATCGAAAAAGTGTTCAAAGGTGTTGATGAGGATATCCAGCGTAGTAGTAGCGGTGCACATCTGTTGGCAAGTATTAATGCACCTAACCCGTGGTTGCTGTGCTCTCTGGTTCATAAGTTTGGTCGCCACATTGATGATGAAGATGAAAACGCAGCTGACGACTATATTGATGAGCTACGAAAAAATCTTCCTGCAAATTTTTCTGTCAAAGGTAACTTGTTTATCTTTGTAGATGAATGTCACCGTACGCAGTCGGGCAAATTACACGATGCGATGAAGGCTATTCTTGTCAGTGAAGCAGGTCCGGCACCGATGTTCATCGGTTTTACTGGCACACCGCTACTCAAAAAAGAGAAACGTAAATCGCTGGAAGTATTTGGTCCCTATATTCACACCTATAAATTTGATGAAGCCGTGAAGGACGGCGTGATATTGGATTTGCGCTATGAAGCGCGCGACATTGATCAGAGTATTACGTCACAAAAAAAGGTGGACGAATGGTTTGAGGCAAAAACCCGCGAGCTGACTCCTTTTAATAAAACCCTGCTCAAGCAAAAATGGGGGACGATGCAAAAGGTGTTGTCGAGCAAGTCACGCCTTGAGCAAATTGTGAACGATATTTTGTTGGACATGGAAACCAAGCCGCGTTTAATGGATGGGCGCGGCAATGCCATGCTGGTCTGTGCCAGTGTTTACCAGGCATGCAAAGTGTATGACATGTTTAGTCAGACAGATTTTAAACATAAATGCGCCATTGTTACCAGCTACAAACCCGCCGCTGCCGATACGAAAGGTGAAGAGTCTGGTGAAGGCTTGACTGAGAAACTATTCAAGTACGACACATACAGAAAAATGTTGGCCGATTATTTCGAGTTGCCAGAAGACGAGGCAGTAAAACGTGTTGAAGATTTTGAAAAAGAAGTAAAACAACGCTTTATTAAAGAGCCAGGCCAAATGCGCCTGCTGATTGTTGTAGATAAGCTGTTGACTGGCTTTGACGCACCATCTGCGACCTATTTGTATATCGATAAACAAATGGCCGACCATAACTTGTTCCAGGCCATTTGCCGGGTGAATCGCTTGGATGGCGATAACAAAGATTATGGTTACATCGTCGACTACAAAGATTTGTTTAAATCACTCAATAAGGCGGTGCAAAGTTATACGGAAAATGCACTGGATGGCTACGATGCTGAGGATGTGGCGGGTTTATTAAAAGATCGCCTGGGCTCGGCAAAAAACGAGCTGACGGATGCGCTCGAAGCTGTTAAAGCCTTGTGTGAACCTGTCATGCTGCCGCGTGACACAAAAGATTATATTGCCTACTTTTGCGGTGACACGAGCAAGCCACAGGATTTGTCAGACCGTGAGGCCTTGCGTATTGCACTATACAAAACCGTTTGCAAACTATTGCGCAGTTATGCCAATATTGCCAACGAGCTACGTGTAGCAGGATTTTCTGCTGAACAGGTTGGGCAAATTAAGCAGGAAGTAATCCATTATGAAAAAATGCGCGACGAAGTGAAGTTAGCCAGTGGCGATTACCTGGACATGAAACGCTTTGAGCCTGCCATGCGCCACTTGCTGGATATGTATATTCGCGCAGAGGGCAGTGAGAAACTGATCGATTTTGAAGAGCTGGGCTTGATTCAATTGATTGTCGAAAAAGGTGAACAGGCCTTGGATGACTTGCCAGATGGCATTAAAGGAAATCCGGAGGCGATGGCAGAGACGATTGAAAACAATATTCGTAAAACCATTATTGATGAAAATCCGGTTAACCCGAAATACTATGAACGGATGTCTGAGTTATTGGATGCCATCATTGAAGATCGACGCAAGCAAGTTATCAGTTACCAAGAATATCTGGAAAAAATCAAGAGTCTTGCTCGCAAAGTTGTAAAGCCGCAGGGAGATACGAAAAATCCCTATCCGGCCAGCATTGATAGCCAGGCTAAAAGGGCCTTGTTTGATAATCTGAATAGTGATGAAGCCCTGGCAAACAAAATAGATACCGCTATTCGTTATACCAAAAAGGCGGACTGGGTGGGTGACCGTTTCAAAGAACGGGAAATCGCCAATGCGATTCGTGAAGAGGCTGCTGGATACGATGTGGATGTCGCAACGGTGCTTGAGCTGGCGAAAAACCAGCGTGACTATCAATAGTATTTTTAAAGGCTGAAACCTTGGGCAAAACAATTGATGCGAGCGTAACGGAAGGCTTTTTAGCCGTCAGCGGCATGGAAATTCAAGTGATTCGGAAGAATATCAAGAATTTTCACCTTGCTGTCTTACCGCCGGAAGGAAAAGTTCGTGTAGCTGTGCCTCATCATGTGAGCGATGAACGCGTGCGCTTGGCCATTATTTCAAAACTCGCGTGGATCCGTAGACAACAGGCTGATTTTAAGCAGCAACCGCGCCAATCCGAGCGCGAAATGATTAATGGCGAAAGTCATTACCTGTGGGGAAGACAATATCGCCTGGAAGTAATTGAGCAAGCCGGTAAACATCGTATTGAAACTAAGGGGAAGAGCAAGCTTTGCCTCTATGTTCAACCTGGTACTTCTGTCGATAACCGACTCCTGGTGTTGAATAACTGGTATCGCGAGCAATTAAAAATAAAAGTCGACGAACTGGTAGAACATTGGTCCCCCTTAATTAAACGTAAACCGAAAACATGCAGTATCCGTAAGATGAAGACCAAATGGGGGAGCTGCAATATTGAAGCTAAACGAGTCTGGTTAAACCTTGAGCTCGTTAAAAAGCCACCTGAATGCCTGGAATACATTCTTGTTCATGAAGTAGTCCATCTGCTAGAGCGCCATCACAATGAGCGTTTTCGCAAATACATGGATAAATTTTTGCCAAAATGGCGCGAGCATCGAAATTTGCTCAATAAATTGCCATTGGCGTATGAGGATTGGCAGTATTAAGGTGTAATACATTGCATGGGCAATCATGGTTTGGGTCGCTTTTTGCTATTCATACTCCTGGCATTAAAGTGCAAAAGATTTAATATTTGAATTTTTCGATAAAACTGTCTCCATTTCCCTTGAAGTGTGGCTTGGGTCGACGATTTTGGTATTCAATAGGTAGCTCTGCTACAATATGCGGTTAGCCTATTGAAATGGGTGTTTATAGGCTATATATGGTTATATAGCCGGGTTACTCATTTCAACCTTGTCGCATTAATGCGCAATTACTTCATTTATTTGTCATGCAAATCACACAAAATACCGCTGTCACTTTGAATTACACCATGTTCAGTGCTGAGGGCGAGGTCATCGACCAGAATCAGCAGCCCATCGTTTATTTGCATGGTGGATATGATAATATTTTACCAGCAGTGGAAGCCGCGCTGGATGGCAAAGCCGTTGGCGACAAAGTCTCTGTGACTTTGGCTCCAGAAGAAGGTTTTGGCGAATTTGATCCAGAATTCGTGCGTGAAGAAGATATCAGTGCGTTTCCTCCTGATATCGAAGTTGGCATGATGTTTGAAACACGTGAGCCAGAAACAGGCGAAACCATGCAATTCCGCGTTACTGCCATCGATGCAGGCGTGGTCACTGTCGATGGTAACCATCCCCTGGCTGGCATGACCATACGTTTCGATGCAGAAGTGCTGGAAGTTCGTGAAGCCACTGATGAAGAAGTTGTGCACGGTCACGTACATGGCGAACACGGTCATCATCATTAATATGTATGCACAGGAATAGCTGAATTCTGCTTGTTCCTGCATAGGGGAGTCCATGTACATGGTTCCCCTTGTTCTTCGCTGCTGATCTGCAGTGTCAATTCAAGTCCAAGTGCAAGCCAAGGGTGTGTATGAAAGACTATTATTTTATTCTCGGTATTGCCACCAATGCGAGTCTGGCAGACGTCAAGAAGGCGTTTCGTCAAAAGGCTGCAGAGTTTCATCCAGACAGAAATGATTCTGAACTGGCGCCGGAAAAATTCCATGCGGTCAAAGAAGCTTACGATATCTTGTCGGATGAAGCAGCGCGTACTGCCTATGATGAAAATCGCAGGCGCAATTTGCTGGACTCTCCTATCGAGACAGCGACCGAAATCTGGAAAAATTATTTATCAGGAGTATTGCAGTGAAATTGTCACGTTTTTTTGAAGATATTATTCCGCTCTATAAGGCTGAATTGGAAGATTTGAAATCCGATTCCGAGGGCAAAAACGTGCTCAAGGCCAGGTTGCGTGAAAAGGCCGAACAATTACCCATGTTGTTGCCGATGATGGCCAGCAACCCTGAAATGTTGGCAGTGGCTTTTCATCAGGGTTTCATCTTCATGAATCCATTGACGATGGAATCATTGATCACCAAAGAAGCAGGCAAATTTCCTTCCTGGAAAACTTTGTCGGCAGCAGTCAAACTGGAACCTTGGGCTGAGCCACTAAGCCGCATCGTCTTGAAAGACCCTGACGGTGAAGCTTTCATGGTGACGGCTGCAGCGCTGGAATATCTGAACCGCAGCAATACCACACGCAAGGCTGGTGCCAGCGATGCGGCAGATGCTGATGAGGATGAAGATAAAGAAGCCAATGATGAAAATGAAGAGCTGAAAGAACATGGCGATCTTGATGGCCAGTATGGCAGACATGGTCGCGATGACGGTGATGATGGCGATGACTATGATCTGGGCGAAGCCGGTGCAGACTGGTTGGCTGAGCAAGGTTTTGACCGCAAAGAATAAGGAGTACAGATGAATTATCCTGCATTAATCGAAGCCCAAAGCCTGGTCAAGGCGGGTGATATCGCCGGTGCTGAACATGCGCTGGCTAATCTGGCCGAAACCGAAGGCGACAAAGCACTGGTAGCCGCCCTGGATGAATTCCCCGCCAAGGATTTGCTGGCGATTATCCGAGAATACGATGCTTCCAAAGAGTCTTTAGTGAATCTGCTGGTCACCCCTGAGCAATTTGCCCGGGCCGTGGTGCTGGAACGTCGCTATGGCGACCAGACTCATGAGCAATTGCGTGGCATGGTCAATTCCGTTATTTTCCGCGATGGTGCTGATCCGGCAGAATTCTTGTATGAAATCGCCGAAGTGGAGGGCGGCTATGATGCCCTCGTCGATTACCTGCTCGACAGGGCGCAAATGGTAGAGCATTTCTACCGCTACGCGACTTTCGATTTGTATGAGTATGGTGACGACAATAAAACACAGGCACGTGATGATGATTTGTTAAACCTGACACGTGACACCGAGAGCCTGGCATCGCCTTTGGATATGGCAAATCTGGAAGATCATGACTGGATGCAGGTGACTTACATCCTGCGTTATGAATTGCCTGAAATCTTCCGCGAAGTGTTGATGAAATTGCGTGCGCGTTACAAGGCTTATCAAGCCAGCCTTGCACAAGATGAATTATTGGAAGGCGGCGAGGGCGGCACTGAAGAAGAGCAGGAAGAACGCCCTAAAAACAATGATGATGGCGATGACAAGGATGATGACGAAGAATCAGCCTTGTAATTGTTGATATTATTTTGATGCATGTGGCAGGCAGAAGTTTTTCTGCCTGCTTTTCATTTCCATAGTCTGCTTCTATTCTGGTATTTATGCCTGAAAATACTTTTGAAATTGCCCTGCTTGATAATCGCCCTTACTTTGAATCGGCGCTGCGTTATGGCGTGCAAAAGGCAATTATCTCCACAGCCAAAATTGCTGCGATTGAGGCAGAAGCCCCAAAAGGCATGGTGCAGATAGCGGATGCTTTTGGCAGTAAATACCTGCGCCCTGAAATTGAAGCGGCACGCAAACGTATCGTCAACCTGGCTAGCTTGTATCTGATTGAGACCACTAAGGGTGATCTTGAACTCGCTGCCAAATTGATACGCGATAACACCTTTCTGACTTTGTCACGCGGCGGCTCTGGCTTGTTGAAAGCCTTGTTCGCCATGCCGGAATATGCCTTGCTGGGACATGAAGCCAAGGGCAAGGTAGAAGATTTTCTGGAAGCCTGGTCACTCAAGGAAAAGCCAATTGAGTATAGGAATACACTCGAACACCGTCAAATGAATGCGCTTGAAATCGAGGCTGGTTACTGGTTTGGTGAGGAACTGGGCTTATCTGCCAGCTACCTCAAAGAAGAAGATGTCGAAGCCGTGTCAGTGGTCCGCACTGCCTTGTTGCTGCAAATGTTTGGCAAGCCCGAGGCGACGTTGCAAAACCAGGTGGAGTTTGCCAGCCTCATCGACGCTATCCGTGCATACACTGCAGCGAAGTTGAAGAAGGCTTTATCCGCAATTGATCTGGCTGATATCCCTGAGAAATTTCATGCCATCGTTGAGCGTGTGCTGGGCGAGATCAAATCCCATGATCTTCCGCGTCTGCAGGATAAATCAGCGTCTCTCGACAAGCTTGTGTACGAACTCAAGGATCGCTATTATTTGCGCGATCATGAAGTCGAAGATACTTCTGAATACGATGCCCTGGTGTCCAAAGAGTGGACGAAATTAACCAAGGGTAAAACTGACATCGATTCTCTGCTGACTTTGTTTGTCTGCATCGTCGGCGGCATTACACCTAAAACGACCTTGCCAGAAAAAACGGCAAAAAGCCTGGTCAAAAAATTTCGTGATGAAGGATTTAATCCTGAGCTGGCAACAGACTGGATTAAAACAGCAGCGCCTCACGAAAAGCAGGAAGGCTTGCTGGAAGACTGGAATAATTTCGTCGAAGAAGCAGGTAATTATTTAATGGATGACTGGGATACCAATTACACAGGGGCCATGCGCTTTCTGGATGCGAATTGCCATATTCAAAAACCAGCAAAAAAATAATTGTCGTGCTGGATCAAATTTCAGGTGTAATTTGATCCAGCAAAATTTTGCATGATCCACTCATTTGCAGACTGCCATATCAGGCGGATGTCCGGTGACTTAAACTATAGGCGCTATTTCAGGCCGCTTTTGGTAGATGTCCCATTTTGCAATTCTGGGTGCTCATTGAGCAACTGCCCCTGCATGGCAGTGATGCGACGCAATTTCTCTTCTCCTTTGGCAATATCTGCAGGTGCTATGCCCATGTCGCGTGCACGGGCAATCGCTTCACGCAGGCGTGGTATTTCTTCATCCGCAGCCAGTACATAGGCCGCATATAGTCGCGTGTTTTGTCTCGCTTCATATTGCTGGTAGGCTTTTGGGTCAGCCAGTTCGGCTGCCGTTGGCATTTCCTGAGTGATTTGGCTGTGGGCTATGGGGGGCGTGCGAGAGTCGCCATCACGAGTAGCAACAAGGCTCTGCGCGGCAGAAATTTCTGGCCCTGTGGGTAACAAGGCTACAAATTTTCTTTCGTCATTTCGTTCCGGGAAAGGTGGGGGCCATGTAGCTGTGCGCATATTGTCAGGCGTTTCCAACTTGCCGCTGGATGAAGGGCTGGTAGCTTGCTGCCTTGGGGGAGTATCTTCAGCTTGTGGCCACAATTGCCAGATCGTCAATCCTGCTGTTACAGTAATTGCTGTTGCGATGAGTATGCTTTTCATGGTTGCCACTTCGCTGTTTGATTAATTTAGCAATGCCGCCTGGTTGATCTCAATTTTTGCGCTCTTGCGCAACTGCGCCTGCAGGGACGCTAGCTGGCGAATGGCTTTTTCCTGTGCTAACGCCCGGCTCGCCAGATAGCGCACTGTCTCTGAAGCTGGATCCTGATAGCCTTCATTGCGTTTTTCCACCAGCACGATTTCCCAGTGAGCTGCCTCGTTGGCGGCGACGGCAGTGCGTATCGGTGGTGATACTTTGCCAGGTTCTTGCATGTAGGCCAATTGCTCCAGCCAAGACAATTGTCCCCGATGTGCGATCAGGCCCATGTCACCGCCTTGCTGTGCGTCAGGCGCTGTTGAATATTGTTGTGCCAGACTGGCGAAATTGCTTCCCTGGCGTGCCAGTTCTGCGACCTGCCTGGCTTGTGCCTCATTATCGAGGCGTATATGACGCGCTTTGACCGAGACTATGCGCTTGAACTCTTCCTTATGGTTGCGGAAATAAGCCAGCACTTCTTTTGGCTTTACTTCGGCTGCGAGCTGATTCAATAACCTGCTTTCAGAATCGGTATCAGCGCCTATTCCATGCAGGTTCATGACGGCCTGCACAGTATTTTTCTCTTCCACGGCCCGCCTCAGATCCCTGAGCGCAGACTCTCCAAAACGTTGACGTGCCCAATCAAGCACATACAGGTTGGCCAGATAAAGCTGAGCTTGCTGGCGAATGAAATCACGGTTACGGTTGAAAAATTCCACCCGCCCTTGCACATTCTGGCGGCGAAATACGCTGAGCAAATTGATGTTACTCGCTGGTGCAAAATTGCTACGCAAGACAAGTACATGAGTGGCGGCGGTTTGCTGAGCCGGGTTCAGGGTGTAGTCAAGCATGACCCTGTTTCTGAGACCAAAAACGCTGTTTAGCTCCTCTTCTTCCAGTTTGCCCTGTTCCTGGATTAGGGCATCCAGCCTGCCTCCCGGAAGTTTGCTGATGGCGGCTTCCAGATCCTTGCGATAAACGGTTCGCAAATAACCACTTAATTGGTTGTCCAGCGTCACATCGGGTTCAAATGCCACCCGTCGTGATGCATGCAGTTCTTCTTCGGCAAACCTCTCACGTGCCTCTTCTGCGAGCAGGCGATTACTGAGGATGTTGTCGAGGATGTCGGCGCGCCCGGTTTTGGGTTTGTCCAGTTGTGCCATCTGGGCGAGCACGTCCAGTGTCAGTTTGTAGACCGGATTGCCATTCAGATATGCGACTGGTGCTGGCTGAAGTGCAATCTGGTTCGCCGTCACTGCTGGAGCAATGTCCACTGCCGTTGCAGCAGCAGACATTGCCATACACAGTACAGACAGGCAAGTCTTGATAATCGTGATGCTCATTGTTAATCGCAAGCTGGTGCCTGGTCTGTACATGGTCAACCTCAGCTATTCAAGCGGTTAGCGGCGCGGTTCAGGACGTGAACCATCATGGCAATCGCGTGAGGCACTACCTGGCGACCAACGCGGATGCGGTCATTCTGGTCAGTGGAGGAAAGCACGATGCCGCCATTTTGATAGGAGTAAGTACCGCCCTGTGTCAGCAATTGGCGTATATCTGTGGCATTGGGCGCCAGTGGCGTGAAGTCGGCCAATGCTGCATTGACCAGAGCTGGATCATTCAGGTTTTGGCTATAGTAATAGCTGTTGACCCATTGCTCCCATCCAGAGTGATTGCGGGCCGAGGTGGTCCAGGTGTGATGAGGCTGCAGCAAGTCGGTGGAATGCATTACAAAGCCCAGGCTTTGCAGACTGGGGCTACTGAGAAATTGCTGGAACCAGTATTGCGCCAGATTATCGATAGGCTGGAAGGGGATTTTCTCAAAATCGGCATATTGGCTGGGTGTGGAATAACCACCATGGCGGTAATGCGCCTCGGTTACACCATAGCTGTTGTACTTGCTATTGTCACTGAACCAGCCTTTCATGCCGCCAGGGCCGTCATCCAGATAATCGCCAACCAGCCAGGACGCGGCCAGGTTGTCTACATCGCCAGCCACAGTGAGTTTGGCATAGTTATAGCCGCCAAAAGGATTGCCATGGACGTCAGGGCCTGATGTGTGGTTTTGGAAGTGCCAGTAAGACGTGTATTTGACGATGCTTTGTGCTGCGCCCCAGACAGGAGCCAACTGGCAATCGCCGGTAACTGCACCGCAAATATACGTATCGGCAAAATCATCAACGTCATAAGCACCCTGGCCCATGGCTGTGGCGAACTGTTCCACGGTAATGCCTGCCCGCGCCAGGCCACTTGCCAGTGCCTTATAGTTGGTTTTGTCAGGGTTGTTTTTCATGAAGTTCACCGCGTCTATGGCAATACGACGGTGAGTCTCTTGCTGGAATGCATGTACTGGGGTGAGGCTGCAGAGCAAGGCAGCGACGGCCGCCAGTTTGAAAACGGATTTCATGGAACGTCCTTCAGGTTTGGTTATGAAAAGGAGCGAAACTTGTACCGCTGAAATGATCGCTGCGACAAACTCATGCCTGGAGACATGAGCTGGAGTCGCAGCAAGTACGCAAAGCCATTGGAAATTAAATAATTTCAGCGAATTAGCGTTTTAACATGGACGAAAACGGTGGCATTACTGTTTTTTCTAGAAGGTGAGCTCTAGTTTTCCGTAATCAATATGTCATTTTTCGTGCGTAGATATAAGAAAAAACAAGCTTTTTTGATTGCTGTGATGCAAACTTTGGGATACGTGCAAAGAGGGGGGAACTTCAGGCTGGATATGAGGTGAACGCTGACTTGTTAATGCATTGCAGTGCAGCAGTGATTGGATGAAGAATGATATCGGGAAGATAGGGCTGGTGATGAAAATTTCAAAAATTACAGATGGTGATGTTGTTAAAAGGTAACGGTAACATCTGCAGGAATTTGTCACCCTTTCATTTCAAAAGATGACAAATCCCGTGTATGCACGTTATAAACTTAATTCCAGTACCTGACGACTTACCTCCAGCGTCACATCACGTTTTTCACCCAGGCTGACCATGCGATGGGTTTCCAGTGCTGACAAAATAGGCGCAATATCATCGCTGCCAAGTTGATAGTCGCTGAGACGTGTCTTGACACCCATTTGCTCAAAATAATCCTGCATGCGGCTGATGGCTGTTTCTATGCGGCTGTCTTCATCGCCCTCATGCAGATCCCAGACTCGCTCGGCAAATTGCAGCAGTTTTGCCCGTTTGCCTTCCTTGCGTACCCGCAGCATGCTAGGCAGGACGATCGCCAGTGTTTGGGCATGGTCAATGTTGTGCAAGGCGGTCAGTTCATGACCTATCATATGCGTGGCCCAGTCTTGTGGTACGCCAGTTGAGATCAGACCATTCAGGGCCATGGTGGCGCACCACATGAGATTGGCGCGTACGTCATAGTCTTCGGGGTTGATCAGGGCTTTTGGACCTTCTTCTATCAGTGTCAGCAACAGACCTTCGGCAAACCTGTCCTGTACTGGAGAATTCACCGGGTAGGTCAGATACTGTTCCATGATGTGGACAAAGGCATCGACGGCACCATTGCCTATCTGGCGTGCGGGCAGGGTATAGGTCTTGGTTGGGTCCAGTACCGAGAATTGCGGGAAGCAATGACGGCTGGAAAATGCCATTTTTGCCTTGATGGATTTGCGGGTGACAACACCACCATTATTCATTTCAGAGCCAGTTGCCGGCAAGGTCAGTACGCTGCCAAATGGCATGGCCTTGGTCACATTATTGCCACGTTTTTCCATGATGACCCAGGGATCATCGCCTTCAAACAAGGCAGCTGCTGCAATGAATTTGGTGCCATCAATGACAGAGCCGCCGCCAACGGCAAGTAAAAAATCTATCTTGTTTTGCTTGATGAGTTCGACAGCCTTCATCAGTGTCTCATAGCTGGGATTGGGTTCTATACCGGTAAATTCAGTGATTTTGCGTGTGCCAAGTGCCGTGATGACTTCATCGTAGACACCATTTTGTTTGATGCTGCCACCACCATACAGCATCAGCACATGGGCTTCGGCAGGGATGACTTTATTCAGGTCGGCTATGCGCCCTTGACCAAACAGGATTTGCGTAGGGTTGTAAAAATCAAAATTCAGCATATGCATTCCTCCAGAAAAAAGACATCTTAGCGCAAATATAAAAAATCGACCGGTCGTGCACTTTTTAATGACTTAAGAATAAGAAAACTGTCGGTTTTTTATGAAAATCAGGGCCTTGTTGTTTGCTTAAGCTGTTCTTCCACTCCGCCGCAGTTTTCGTTAGCAGTGATTCTGTGTCCAGGCTCAAATCTGTTGCCACGCATATCAGGGTAGTTGGGTGGCAGTGATTACTCAACGCTTCCAGCATGGCGGCATTGCGGTAAGGGGTTTCTATGAGTAGCTGTGTTTGCTTCTCTTTTTTTGATCTCTCTTCGAGTTCTTTAATGCGCTTTGCCCTGAGCGCGGCATCCGTCGGTAAATAACCGTGAAAGGCAAAGCTTTGGCCATTCAGCCCGCTGCCCATCAATGCCAGCAGTAGTGAAGAAGGTCCAACCAGAGGGCGTACCTTGATATTGCGCTGATGAGCGAGCCTGACCAGGTTGGCGCCCGGATCAGCAACAGCGGGCACGCCAGCTTCAGATATCAAGCCCACGTCATGGCCTTGCAATAAGGGCTGTAACAGGCCGTCCAGTGCTTGCGCAGGGGTGTTGATATTCAA
Source organism: Undibacterium pigrum (assembly GCF_003201815.1). Lineage (GTDB taxonomy): Bacteria > Pseudomonadota > Gammaproteobacteria > Burkholderiales > Burkholderiaceae_D > Undibacterium > Undibacterium pigrum. Next base: position 839,320 of record NZ_QJKB01000001.1, on the reverse strand, counting down.
TTCACTGATCTGGATTTCCTGCATGGCTTTTTGCAGGGGGTGTGCCTGCGACAGGTATTTTAAGTAGGCGCGTGTGGTTTTGGCATTTTCAGCAACGAAATGGCTGAGTTCTGCCGTCATTTTTTGTACGGTGTCCGGGATGATGCTGGCAAGTAAATTAACTTGCTGATCTTCGTTCAGACCCAAGGTATTGGGGATTAAGTAAAGCGTGCCTGTCATGAGTTTTGATTTTTTATTTATGGAATGTACAAAGGTTAATTTTATAGCTTGAAGAAACTCAGGCCTGCATTGCGCAACATGCTGGTCAGGGCGATAAGTGGCAGGCCGGTTAATGCAGTAGGATCTTCACTTTTGATGCTTTCTATGATGGCGATTCCCAGCCCTTCATTCTTGGCGCTGCCTGCGCAATCGTAAGGTTGCTCTATGCGTAAGTAGGCATCTAGTTCAGCGTCACTTGAATCCCTGAATTTGACCATCGTACAGACATCCTGAATTTGCACAGGAAAGGCGGCATGTTGGCGATTATCCAGGACACACAGGGCGGTATGAAATGCTACTTCACGCCCGCGCATGAGCTGTAACTGGTGTAAAGCGGCTTCATGATTGCCTGGCTTGCCAATTTGCAGGCCATCCAGCGTGGCGACCTGGTCTGAACCTATGATAATGGCTTCTGGCTGATTTTTTGCTATCGCCTCTGCCTTTTCTTGTGCCAGGCGCAAGGCAGTTTGTTCCGGGCTTTCACCTGACCTGGGGCTTTCATCAAGTTCAGGTGCTATACTTTCGAAATTGAATTGCAGCCTTGCCAGCAATTCACGGCGGTAAACTGAGCTTGATGCCAGTATCAACCTGGTCAGCTGCTTATTTGTTTGCATTGTGAAAACATTTTCTTTGATTTTCATAGCCATTACGTGAAAAAATCACGTCATTTCTTTGACTACTTAGGTGTAATCCTGTTATTATCGCAGGTTTTCTGGGTTCAAATAATCCTATGCAAGCATTTGTGATTGACGCTTTCACGTTCTCCCGGCTCGAAGAGCAGCGTTCGGGAAGCATTTTAGTCGCAGATTTGCCGCGTCTGGCAGAAGAAAGTGCAAGCACCGACGGTGCTTTGGACTGGTCTCTGCAGGGTGGAAAAGACGAACTGGGTCATCCGCAGTTGAAGTTATCTGTGAATGGCACGGTGCAGTTGATGTGTCAGCGCTGCTTGACATCGTTTGCATTTGATATTGACTCTGAATCCATATTGATACTCGCCAAAAACGAAGAAAATGCAGATGAAATTGAGGCATTGCTTGAAGATGACGAGATCGATGTTGTAGTGGGTAGCAAAACATTCAATGTCATGGATTTGATAGAGGATGAGGCGCTACTGGCAATACCCCAATCGCCCAAACATGCAGTATGCCCGGAACTACCGTTGGCTTCAGCAGATACTACTGCAGCGATTGACGCGGAAGTCGGCAAAAAAGCTTCACCTTTTGCCGTGCTGAAGAAAATTAATGGGCGTACCTAGTGGCATTATTCTGAAAAAACACTCAGGTCGAAGTATTGTTAGGGATTCTTGGTTGCTGATGTTCGCATTCTTCAACCAGGCGTGTTAAATTTTAGAAACATTTTTTGAAGTATTAGGAGTTATCATGGCAGTTCAGCAAAATAAAAAATCCCCATCCAAGCGTGGCATGCACCGTTCCCACGATTTCCTGGTTGCACCACAACTGGGTATCGAGCCAACAACTGGTGAAACACATCTGCGCCACCACATCAGCCCTAACGGCTTTTACCGTGGTCGTAAAGTATTGAAAACCAAGAACGACGAGTAATCTCTGTTCATGGTAAAGAAAGCGGCGCAACGAGTCTTGGACTTGGCGCCGCTTTTTTGCGTTTACCTGCCTAAATTTGAGTGCTCGGTCTGCTCGTGAAAGTTTGATGGGGCGCTTAATAAGTTTTTTTGATTGAATTGTATCGGTGAGTCTTTGAATTTTTGAGATAATCCTGCTTTTGAAAAATTAATTCGGAATGAATGCTGTTCCGGTTTGATACACTAGCTGTTTCGGATTGAAGTTTCGTATCACTACATGACAATTAAAATTTCCATAGACTGCATGGGCGGAGATCATGGCCCGGTAGTTACAGTGGCAGCAGCGGTAGCTTTTGCCAATCGCGAACCTGATGTCGAATTTCTCCTGGTGGGATCTGAATCCATTCTTCAGGCTGAACTGAAGAAGCACCATGCCAGCAATCATGCCCGCCTGAAAATTATCAATGCCACAGAAGTGGTGGAGATGGATGATCCTATCGAAGTCGCCTTGCGCCGCAAGAAGGACTCTTCCATGCGCGTTGCCATTAATCAGGTCAAGGAAGGCACTGCGCAGGCCTGTGTTTCTGCCGGTAATACCGGCGCGCTGATGGCGGTTTCCCGTTATGTGCTGAAAACCATGCAAGGCGTTGACCGGCCGGCAATTTGCAGCATCCTGCCAAATCAAAAAAATCTCCCTACTTACATGCTGGATCTGGGTGCAAATGTGGATTGCGAACCCTTGCATCTGCATCAGTTTGCCATCATGGGCTCGGCCCTGGTTTCTGCGCTGGAGGGTAAAGACAAGCCCAGCATAGGTTTGTTGAATGTAGGTGAGGAAGATATCAAGGGCAATGATGTCGTCAAGAAAACAGCACAATTACTGCGTGCCGATCATGAGCGTGGCTTGCTGAATTTTTATGGCAATGTCGAAGGCAATGATATTTTTGAAGGTACGACTGACATCGTTGTCTGCGATGGTTTTGTTGGTAATGTCACCCTTAAAGCGGCTGAAGGCATGGGGCGCTTTGTAAAAATCACCCTGACAGCAGCTTTCAAAAGCAATCCTCTGAATATTCTGGGTGCCATCTTTGCACGTGGTGCTCTGAAATCCATTTCGCGCACCATGAATCCTTCCAACTACAATGGCGGCAGCTTGCTGGGCCTGCGTGGCCTGGTATTTAAAAGCCATGGCAGTGCAGATAAGTATAGTTATGAGTGGGCGATACAGCGTGCATTCGATGCCGCAAAAAATGATGTATTGTCCCGCATTGCGACTTCAATGGCGAAATTGATGCCAGTGGCAGATGCCGAGGCAACTGCCGAGATAGTTGCTCCAGACAACAACGAACTCTTGGTACAAAAAACCGCATGACTTTCTATAGCAAAATTATCGGTACAGGCAGCTACCTGCCTCCCAAAAAAGTAAGCAATCAGGAATTAACGGATCAACTGGCGGCAAAGGGTATAGAAACCTCGGACGAGTGGATATTTTCCCGTAGCGGGATTTCTTTCCGTCATTATGCCGAGCCATCCGTGGCGGTCAGCGATTTGGCAGTTGAGGCAGCAAAACGTGCACTGGATGCCGCCAGAATGCAGGCCAATGATATTGACTTGATCGTGCTGGCAACATCGACGCCTGATTTTCTGGGTGGCTTTCCGAGTACGGCATGCGTAGTGCAAAACAAGCTGGGCATCACGAATGGTGGTGCGGCTGTTGACGTGCAGGCTGTGTGCAGTGGCTTCATGTATGCCATGTCCATCGCTGACAGCATGATCAAGGCAGGTAACCATAAAAACGTGCTGGTGATAGGTGCAGAGGTATTTTCCCGCATACTGAATTTTGAAGACCGCACTACCTGTGTACTGTTTGGTGATGGCGCAGGCGCGATTGTGATGTCTCGCTCAGAAGAGCCAGGTGTGCTCGCCACTAAATTGCATGCGGATGGCAGCTATGCCAATATTTTATGTGTGCCAGGCAATGTCCAGAGTGGCGTAGTTGAAGGTAGTGCATTCTTGTATATGGATGGTCAGGCTGTCTTCAAGCTGGCGGTTAATTTGCTTGAGAAGGTAGCCAATGAGGCGCTGGAAATCGCTGGTTTGACAACAGATCAGATCGACTGGCTGGTACCGCACCAGGCAAATATACGCATCATGCAAAGTACAGCAAAAAAAATGCGCATGCCTATGGATAGAGTGGTGGTCACGGTTGATCAGCATGGTAATACCTCGGCAGCTTCGATACCGCTGGCTCTGGATCTGGCTGTGCGCGATGGCCGGGTTCAACCTGGTCACACAGTGATGCTTGAAGGTGTGGGCGGCGGCTTTACCTGGGGTGCGGCCATCGTCAAGATGTAAGTAGTTCCAGTAGCAAGAATTAGATAACTAATAATAAACATTTGAGATAATGAAATGACGCAATTTGCATTTGTATTTCCTGGGCAGGGTTCGCAAGCGATAGGCATGCTGAATGGCTTTGCTGATAATCCTGTTGTGCAACAAGCCGTTGCTGAAGCATCTGATGCGCTGCAACTGGATTTGGGCAAGATGATTAATGAAGGTCCAAAAGAAGCGCTGGACCTGACTACCAATACCCAGCCTGTCATGCTGACCGCAGCTGTGGCCTGTTGCCGCGCCTGGATCGCCGCAGGCGGCGCGGCTCCCAAGCTGGTGGCTGGTCATAGCCTTGGCGAGTATTCCGCCCTGGTCGCTGCTGGTGTTATCGCCTTTAAAGATGCTGTACCTATGGTGCGCTTCCGTGCGCAAGCCATGCAAGATGCCGTGCCTGTGGGACAGGGGGGCATGGCTGCCATTCTGGGCTTGTCGGATGAAGATGTGCAAGCAGCTTGTGCTGAGGCAATGGCTGCAGTAACGGGCGAAGTGGTAGAAGCTGTGAACTTCAATGCGCCAGCACAGGTTGTCATTGCTGGTAGTAAAGCTGCTGTAGATCGTGCTTGCGAAATCGCCAAGGCAAAAGGTGCCAAGCGCGCCTTGCCTTTGGCAGTGTCTGCGCCTTTCCATTCATCTCTGCTCAAGCCTGCATCAGACAAGTTGCGCGACTATCTGGCCAGCATTCCGTTTTCCGCACCAGCAATTCCATTGATTAATAATGTCGATGTTGCCGTTGTCAGTGATGTTGACGCTATCAAAGATGCGCTGGTCAGGCAGGCTGCCAGTCCTGTACGCTGGGTGGAAACTATTAACAAGATGCATGCCGATGGCATCACGCATGTGATCGAATGTGGGCCAGGCAAGGTCTTGACTGGTCTGACGAAGCGTATTCAGGCTGAATTGACGGGCGACACTGTATTTGATCAGGCAAGTTTGGAAAAAGTATTGGAACTCTTGAAATGACTCAACAATTAGAAAATCAAGTAGCACTGGTTACTGGTGCATCTCGCGGCATAGGTAAGGCAATTGCCATTGGTCTGGCCAAGGCTGGTGCTAAAGTCATAGGCACAGCAACGACGGAATCTGGTGCTGCAGCAATTACTGCTTATCTGGAAGAATTGGCTCCAGGCTCAGGTAAGGGCGTTGCTTTCAACGTCAATGAAGTAGAGCGTGCCGCCGGTCTGGTCGATGAAATCCAGAAAGAATTTGGCAGTTTGTCGATTTTGGTCAACAACGCTGGTATTACTCAGGATCAGCTGGCCATGCGCATGAAAGAAGAAGAGTGGGATAGTGTTATCTCTACCAATCTGACTTCTGTTGCGCGTTTGTCGCGTGCTGTCTTGCGTGGCATGATGAAGGCCAAGCATGGTCGTATCATCAATATTACTTCGGTAGTTGGTTCGTCTGGCAACCCTGGGCAAATGAACTATGCCGCTGCCAAGGCCGGTGTGGCTGGTATGAGCCGTGCACTGGCCAGAGAAATAGGCAGCCGTAATATTACGGTTAACTGCATTGCGCCGGGTTTTATTGACACTGATATGACCAGGGCCTTGAGTGATGACCAAAAAGCAGCAATTTTGCAGCAAATTCCACTTGCCAAACTTGGTCGTCCGGAAGATATTGCAGCTGCAACCGTGTTTTTGGCATCACCAGATGCAGGATATATTACAGGTACTACCCTTCATGTAAATGGTGGCATGTATCTGGGGTAATTCATTTTCTTGATTTTTATAAGTAATTTCGAGGAAAATAGCAGGAGTTGCCGCTGAAAATCAGAGGCTTGCTTTTTTTGCTCACAAACCTGCTAAAATGCGCGCACCTTTCTGTAGGCCCTTATTTTTTTGATTTTTTCACTGGAGACACACATGTCCGATATCGAACAACGCGTTAAGAAAATCGTCGCTGAGCAACTGGGCGTCGCTGAAGCTGACATCAAAATCGAATCTTCTTTCGTAGATGATTTGGGTGCAGATTCTTTGGACACAGTTGAACTGGTGATGGCACTCGAAGACGAATTCGAAATGGAAATCCCTGACGAACAAGCAGAGAAAATCACTACTGTTCAACAAGCGATTGACTACGCTAAAGCCCATCTGAAGGCTTAATTAGTCGAATTTTTTCAAATCCAGGAGAAACGCTTGAGTCGTTCGCTTAAACGTCGAGTCGTTGTAACCGGGCTCGGTTGTATTTCGCCAGTCGGCAATACTGTTGCAGATGCCTGGGGTGCCATCACTTCAGGTAAATCCGGAATTGCAACGATTACCAAATTTGATGCAACACCATTTACCACGCATTTTGCAGGTGAGGTGAAGGGCTTCAATGTTGAGGAATATATTCCGGCAAAAGAAGCGCGCAATATGGACACCTTTATTCACTACGGCATTGCCGCAGGGATGCAGGCGTTTCAAGATTGCGGTATCACTGTCACCGAAGAAAATGCTGAGCGTATTGGCGTCATCGTCGGGTCGGGTATCGGTGGCTTGCCATTGATAGAAGAAACCAAGGAAACCTTGATTGCGCGTGGTCCACGTCGCATCAGCCCTTTCTTTGTTCCAGCCTCGATTATCAATATGATCTCAGGCAATCTGTCGATCAAGTACGGTCTGAAAGGGCCTAATCTTGCGATAGTGACAGCTTGTACTACTGGCTTGCATTGCATAGGTTCCGCTGCTCGTATGATTGAGTACGGTGATGCTGATGTCATGATTGCTGGTGGTGCCGAATCAACGATTTCTCCTCTGGGTCTGGGTGGTTTTGCTTCTGCAAGAGCACTCTCTACCAGAAACGATGATCCTGCTACTGCCTCCCGCCCTTGGGATAAAGACCGTGATGGTTTTGTCCTGGGTGAAGGCGCAGGTGTCATGGTGCTGGAAGAATATGAGCATGCCAAGGCGCGTGGGGCAAAAATTTATGCTGAAGTCATCGGCTTTGGCATGAGCGGCGATGCTTATCACATCACCACGCCTACCATGGATGGTCCGCGTCGCAGTATGATCAATGCCATGAAAGATGCAGAGATTAACCCTGAGCAAGTCAGTTACTTGAATGCGCATGGCACCTCTACATCAATCGGCGACCAGAACGAAACGGATGCAATCAAGGCTACGTTCGCTGACCATGCCTACAAAATGACCATTAATTCGACCAAGTCGATGACAGGGCATTTGCTGGGTGGCGCTGGTGGTCTGGAGTCCTTGTTCACGGTTCTTGCCCTGCACAATCAGGTTTCACCACCGACCATGAATATCTTTAATCAGGATCCGGCATGTGATCTCGATTATTGTGCGAATGTTGCACGCGATATGCGTATGGATTATGCGGTGAAAAATTCCTTCGGCTTTGGCGGAACGAATGGCACGCTGATATTTGCAAAAGTCTGATTTTTAAAAAATTAGCCTTGGCACTTCATTTCACAGGAAATGAAGTGCCATTTTTTTTACCATGACGATAGCACTGCATATTGTTACCCGCGCTTCCCGCCTGCTCTTGCTGGCATGTCTTTGCATGCTGATATTGGCGCACCTCAGCATTCTGCTTTTATGGGCAGGTAAAGCGTTGCCTGTTGCTTTGCTTTCTGCAATTCTTTTCTGCTCGTTTTGTAGCAGCAGCTACTTTGGTTTCATGTATTGGCGGCGCATTCAGCAAAGTCAGCAATTAAGTATTTCTGCGACTGGCGAAATGATTTTGCACATAAAACAGCAAAAAGAGACGCAGCAGACGGGACTGGTAGTGCATTTAAGTCACAAAAGTCGCATTTGGCCATACTTTTTATCAATTTTTTTGGTGGATGAGACCGGCAGGGAACATAAGTTGCTTATACTGCCAGATTCATTGAGTCCTGCTGCATTTCGGGCATTGCGGGTTAGCCTGATATGGATTAGCCAACATCAAACAGCTTGAAATGCAGCATGACATGAAATGTTACTTCTACGAAGGAACTTTTCGTGATGCGCTGGACTCTGACGCTATATAAATCGCGTATGTTGACGGTAATAACATGCATTTGGAACAGGCTTTTCTGTTCTCATGCAAATTTAGGAATGAATGAGTGACGACAGAACGCGAAATTGATCAGCTATTGGTTGAGCGCGTCCAGCGTGGTGACAAAAAAGCATTCGAGCTTCTGGTTTCCAAATATCAAAGGAAACTGATGCGGCTCGTGTCTAGGCTCGTCTATGACCATGCTGAAGCGGAAGATGTAGTACAGGAAGCATTTATCAAGGCATACAGAGCATTACCAAATTTTCGTGGTGAATCGGCGTTTTACACCTGGCTCTACAGGATAGGGGTAAATACAGCAAAAAACCACCTGGTTACGCAAGGGCGCAGGGCTCCTACATCAACAGAGGCGGATGTGGATGAAGCGGAGTCTTTTGTAGATGCTGATGGCTTAAGGGATATCAATACGCCAGAGTCTTTGCTTGCCAGCAAGCAGATAGCAGAAACCGTCAATTCAGCCATGTCTACCTTGCCTGAAGAGTTGAGGAATGCAATTACCCTGCGCGAGATAGAAGGTTTGAGCTACGATGAAATTGCAGAAGTCATGCTGTGTCCCATAGGGACGGTGAGAAGCAGAATATTCAGGGCGCGTGAAGCAATCGCAGAGAAATTACGGCCCTTGTTAGGTACCACACTGGAGCAGCGCTGGTGACAGTGCCATACCTGACAAAAAGCAGTACAAACGAATTCAAAAATAGTGGTAAAAGGTGAAAATCATGAACAAAAGCACAAACCAACACGAGAGCATCTCAGCCATGGCAGATGGTGAAATGAGTGACGCTCAACTGGACTCCTTGCTTGCGAGCTTAAATGAGGCAGAAAGCAAGGATGCGTGGGAAATTTATCACCAGATAGGTGATGTGCTTCGTTCAGAAGAATTGGCAATTACATTCAGCGCAGATTTTTCTCAGCGTTTTGCCGAGAAACTTGATGCTGAACCCGTCATCCTTGCTCCCGCAGCCTTGCGGAAGAATAATGGTCAGAATGCTCAGGACAAACAAGGAAAGCAGAAATTCCTGCGTACCTATGCCGCTGTAGCCAGTACGGCTGCCGCAGCAGTATTTGCCTTTATCATGATTCCACAGTTACAGTCTGTTCAGACCGTTCCGGATACAGCAAGCAAGGCAAGCAGTTCTGGCAATGTGCAGCTGGCTAATCACACTGAAAATGCAGGCATGAATACACTGGCAGTGAATGAGCCTGTCAAACAAGTTGCTCAGGCCACTCAGGGCAATGATAAAAAACCGGTTGAAATCGATATGCTGCGCGACCCACGGATAGACAGCTATCTGATGGCCCATCAGCGCTTTTCTCCTGCCATCAATAACGGAGCACAATACGTTACGCACGCTAACGCTGTTTCAACTGCTTCGGAAAAATAAATATGATGTGCGTATGGCGTTTTAACATCGCATTGGCTGGGTCTGCCTGCCTGCTGGGCTTATTGGCGCCAGCAATCGCGCAAGATACGATAGAAGATAAGCGTGAAGTGCATAGCGTATTGCGCAAGATGCAAACTTCTGCACAAAAGTTGAATTATTCAGGCACTTTCGTTTATCAGCAAGCCAGCCAGATCAGGACTTCCAGAATCACCCATGTACTTGATGGGAATAATGAATTGGAAAAACTGGAAATCCTTGATGGTCAACCCAGAGAGTATTTGCGCAAGAATGAAGAAGTGACCTGCTATCTGCCAGAGAGCAAGACACTGCAAGTAGAAAAGAATGCAACTCAAGAAGTATTCCCGGCTTTGCTGACATCAAATGCCTCATCCCTCCCTGATTCTTACACGATTAAGAAAGCCGATGTCAGCCGTGTTGCTGGCATTGATTGCCAGACGTATTTACTCGAACCACGTGATGGCTTCCGCTATGGCTACCGGCTCTGTGTAGAAAAAAATTCCGGTCTTTTATTGCGCGCGCAAACTGTTAACACCAAAAGTGAAGTCATAGAGCAAATTGCTTTTACCCAATTGGCAATAGGCGATATCGATAAGCAAAGAGTAAAACCTGGTTTTCAAAATACTGCACATTGGCAGGTTGAAAATCTGACGGTGCAATCCAATATTCATTCTGGATGGGTTGTGAAATCCTTGCCAGCCGGTTTCAAGAAAACCCGTGAAATGAAACGACTTATTCCCGCTGCAGGAAATGCGAAGAACAGCGATGGAACGGCGATCAAATCACATCAGGTAATACAAATGATTTTCTCTGATGGCCTGGCAGCGATTTCCGTTTTTATAGAACCGGATAGCGAGAACCGTACAGAAGGCAGTTTGCAGCAAGGTGCCATGACCATCATGGGCAAGCGCCATGCAGAATACTGGCTGACCGTCGTAGGCGAAGTACCTGCCAGCGCAATCCGTCAAGTAATGAACTCGATTGAATTTAAACCTAAATAAGCGAATGACACCATGAAAGCGAATAAACTTTTTCCAATTGAAAAAATTGCTTCCACCCTGGTCCTGAGTGCCTGTGTGGGTTTTATCGTACCAACAGCAATCAATGCCAACCCTGTGGCCGAGGCTGCTGCAACAGTTGGTTTGCCTGACTTTACTGAACTGGTTGAAAAATCCGGCCCGGCTGTCGTGAATATCAGGACGACAGAAAAAGTTCAGTTAAATCAAAATGGCGGTAGCGCTGAAGATGAGCAGATGCAGGAATTTTTCCGCCGCTTCTTTGGTACACCTATGCCAACGCCCAAGCAGCAACCTACACCTAAAGGCCGCAAGGCACCTCAGCAAGAGGAAGAAGTGTCACGTGGCGTGGGCTCTGGCTTTATCATTTCCCAGGATGGCTATGTACTGACGAACGCGCATGTGGTTGAAGGCGCGTCAGAAGTTTATGTCAAGCTGACAGACAAACGAGAATTCAAAGCCAAGGTGATTGGCGCTGACCGCCGCACTGATATCGCAGTATTGAAAATTGATGGCAGCAAATTGCCTCGCGTGACAATTGGTGACTCTGACAAAATCAAGGCGGGCGAATGGGTGATTGCTATCGGCTCACCTTTCGATCTGGACAACACGGTGACGGCAGGCATTATCTCTGCCAAGGCACGCGATACCGGCGATTATTTGCCACTGATACAAACTGACGTAGCAGTCAATCCAGGTAACTCTGGCGGCCCGTTGATCAATATGCGCGGCGAAGTCATTGGCGTGAACTCACAAATCTATAGCCGCTCTGGTGGCTATATGGGTATTTCATTTGCCATCCCTATCGATGAAGCAATGCGTGTCGTAGATCAACTGAAATCCGCAGGTAAAGTGGTGCGTGGCTATCTGGGTGTTGAGCGCATTGATGTGCCAAAAGAGGTGGCAGAAGGCCTGGGTCTGGCAAAAGCACAAGGCGCATTGATACAACGCGTAATGCCAGGTTCGCCAGCAGAAAAAGCCGGCATTGAAGTTGGTGACGTGATTCAAAAGGTCAATGGCACAGTCATAGAAAAAGCCGTGGACCTGAATCGTGTGGTCGGTGATATCAAGCCAGGTGGTAAAGCAACAGTGACGGTCTGGCGTAAAGGCGGTGCCAAAGATATCGTTATTACCGTAGCTGAAGCCGATGCTGAGAAAGCCCCGGTAAAAACAGGCAAGCAAAAGGCCGAACCAGCAACAAATGTATTTGGATTGTCGATTACTGACCTTACTGAAGCACAAAAACGTGATTCCCATGTAAGTGGCGGTGTGATACTGGAAAATGCCGAAGGCGGCGCTGCCCGTGCTGGCTTGCAGGCGGGTGACATCATTACCCGTGTCTTTAATACGGATGTCAGGGATGCCAAGGAGTTTGCAGCTGTTATGGCAAAAGTTGATCAAAAGAAACCAGTTTTATTGCTGGTGAAACGTGGTGATGTCTCTAAATTTGTAGCCGTACGTCCCACCAATCAATAAACTTCGCAAGTGATGTAAAAGCCACCTGTTTTTCAGGTGGCTTTTTTATTTTGTAGGTCTGGGAGCTGCGACTTATAATGCAGGCATGGCGAATGTGCACATGATGTGCGCGTCCCCCACAATTTTAGGCAAAATGATGATTCAATTTACACTCTATTCACGCAGTTATTGCCATCTCTGTGATGACATGCTAGAGCAACTGCAAGCCTACAGCCCTGAATACGGCTTTACCGTCAAGGTTGCCGATGTGGATCAGGACGATGAATTACTGGCTCTGTATGACGAACTTGTGCCCGTCCTGGTCGGCCAGAAGGAAGGGCAGAGTCAACAAAGAATTTGCCACTACTATCTTGACCCCGCAGCACTGAAAGCTTTTTTCCATGCATGACCTGGCACCTGGTTTATCTCTGTTTGATTATGAAAATGAAGTGATTTGCGGTGTGGATGAAGCGGGCAGGGGGCCATTGGCTGGCCCTGTCATGGCTGCAGCTGTGATCCTCGACCCCAATCGCCCTATTGCAGGCTTGCGCGATTCAAAAAAGCTCAGCGAAGCAAAACGTGAGCTACTGGCGATAGAGATCAAGGAGCATGCCCTGGCCTGGTGTATTGCTGAATGCTCTGAACAGGAAATTGATGAACTCAATATTCTGCAGGCCACCATGCTGGCCATGCGTCGTGCTGTTGAGGGTCTGTCGGTTCAGCCTACATTGGCCTTGATAGATGGTAATCGTTGCCCGGTCATGCCAGTGCCATCAGAAGCCATCGTTAAGGGTGATGACAAGGTGGCGGCAATATCGGCTGCATCCATACTCGCAAAAACAGCACGTGATCATGTCTTGATGCAACTACACGAAACTTATCCCCAATACGCGCTGGATCAGCATAAGGGCTACCCTACAGCCTTGCACTTGGAGCGTTTGCGTGAACATGGTGTATCACCGATACATAGAAAATCTTATGCGCCTGTGAAAGCCTTACTTAAATAAATGAAATCGATTACTTCCCGCGACAATCCTCTTTACAAGGAATTCAAACAGCTCGCTACCAGTTCGCAGGCAAGGCGCAAGGCTGGCCGCACCTTGCTGGATGGCGTACATCTGTGTGAAGCCTATTTCCAACATCTTGGTGCACCAGAATATTGTATCGTTGCAGAAAGCAGCCTGAACCATGCGGAGGTGGCAGCAGTACTTGCGCAAAGTGAGCAACAGAGAACGCAATGTATTTGCCTGCCAGATGCATTGTATAAGGCACTCAGCCAGGTGGAGCATGGAGTAGGTGTCATGTTTATCATTGCTACGCCAACACCTGAATTTCCGTCAGCCTTGGCGGCTTCTTCTGTGGTGCTGGATAATTTGCAGGACCCTGGCAATCTTGGTTCCATCCTGCGCAGCGCAGCGGCGGCTGGCATACAAAATGTATTTTGCAGCCCTGGTACCGCATTTGCCTGGTCGCCCAAAGTCATGCGCGCAGGCATGGGTGCACATTTTTTGTTGAATATTTTTGAAAATGTCGACCTGCCTGCATTGTTGAGCAATGCCAAGATACCCGTGCTGGCAACGAGCTCTCATACCAGACAGACTATCTATCAAAGTAATTTAAACCAGGAAGTAGTCTGGCTGTTTGGTCATGAAGGCCAAGGTGTCTCACCTGAATTGATGTCTATGGCCACCAGCACAGTGACCATACCCCAACAAGCGGCGATAGAGTCACTGAATGTAGCTGCCAGTGCTGCTATCTGCTTTTTTGAGCAGGTACGGCAGCAGTTGGCTACAAAAACTCAGTAAATCCGCACGTCAGATTTAATTTCCTGCAAAATCGTGGTCGAAATCTCTTCTATCGATTTTGCAGTGGATGACAGCCAGCGTATGCCTTCACGTTTCATCATCAGCTCTGCCTCGTTGACTTCATAGCGACAGTTTTCCAGTGAGGCATATTTGCTGCCTGGACGGCGTTCGTTACGAATTTCTGACAGGCGTTCTGGCGCAATACTCAGTCCAAAAATCTTACTCTTAAATTCAGGTAGCGCTGAAGGCAGCTTGCCTCGTTCAAAATCATCAGGAATTAAAGGATAATTTGCTGCCTTGATGCCATATTGCATCGCCAGATATAGCGTGGTTGGCGTTTTGCCCGAGCGTGACACCCCCACCAGTATCACATCTGCCGTCGATAAATTCTTGTTGGACTGACCATCATCATGTGCCAGAGAGAAATTGATGGCTTCTATCCTGTTTTTATACTCTTCAGAATCCGTAATATTGTGACTGCGCCCTATGGTATGGGTGGATTTGACACCCAGCTCCTGTTCCAGTGGCGATACAAAGGTTTGTATCAAGTCCATGTGCAAGCCTCTGGACTTGAATACAACACCCGCCAGATCGGTTTTAACCAGAGTGGAAAACACGATGGGGCGATTACCTTCTGTCGTATAGGCATCATTGATCTTGCGCACGGCTTCGTGGGCTTTTTCCAGCGTATCAATAAAAGGCAGACGAATTTGCTTGAATTTGAGGTCAAATTGCGTCAATACCGAGTGGCCGAAGGTTTCCGCCGTAATACCGGTGCCATCCGAGACGAAAAAGACGGTACGGTTAGCGGCAGGCCGTGCTTGCTGGGGAGTATCTGACATGATAGTTTTATATGAATAATGACAATAGACTGGACGGAATATGTTTGTACTCTTAGAAACAAAAAAGACTGCAAATTCTTATTCCGTTTAGATAAATCTTGCAGGACACAATGTAAAATGCTGCAACAGCATGTCCAGCGTGGCTCGCCTCAAGAATAACAAAAAACCAGCGGGATACGAAGCAGCACGGCTTTAAATAGCATGGAACAGCAAAGATTTCTTACCATCAAAAAGAGGTTGTTATGTCCAACGCAGCAAATACCGAAGCAACTTATGTTGCCTCGTTTGAGCATTTACGCATGACGGATGTTGAATCCGTCGGCGGAAAAAATGCTTCTTTAGGCGAAATGATCAGCCAGCTGGCCACAGCTGGCGTCCGTGTTCCTGGTGGTTTTGCCACCACGGCACAAGCTTTCCGTGATTTCCTGACACATAGTGTCGATGGTGGCTTGCCACTGGAAAAACGCATTGCCGACCGTCTTGTGAACCTTGACATTGATGATGTCAAGGAACTGGCAAGAGCTGGTGCCGATATCCGTCAATGGATCATCGACACCCCGTTCCAGCCGCGTTTGCTCAAGGAGATAGAAGAGTTCTACAACAAGCTGGTTTCTGACTCTACGGCTGAAATGTCTTTTGCGGTGCGTTCTTCAGCAACGGCAGAAGATTTGCCTGACGCCTCTTTTGCAGGTCAGCAAGAAACTTTCTTGAATGTTGTCGGAATTGACAATATCCTAGAGGCAATGAAGCATGTATTTGCCTCACTGTATAACGACAGGGCGATTTCTTACCGTGTCCATAAAGGCTTTACCCATGCTGAAGTGGCCTTGTCTGCCGGCGTACAGCGCATGGTGCGTTCTGACCTGGGCGCCGCTGGTGTCATGTTCACGATAGATACAGAATCCGGGTTCAAGGATGTGGTCTTCATCACGTCCAGCTACGGTCTGGGCGAAACGGTGGTTCAGGGTGCGGTTAATCCTGATGAATTCTATGTCCACAAACCTATGCTGGAACTGGGCAAATTGCCAGTTATCCGTCGCAATATTGGCTCCAAACTTATCAAGATGGAATTCACTGGCGAAGCTAAGGCTGGTCGCTCGGTCAAAACCGTTGATGTGCCAGTGGAATTGCGCAATCGTTATTCCCTGAATGACACTGAAGTAGTAGAGCTGGCCAAATATGCGACTATTATCGAGAAACACTATGGCCGCCCTATGGACATCGAATGGGGTAAAGACGGCCGCGACGGCAAGCTGTATATCCTGCAAGCTCGCCCAGAAACAGTCAAATCCCAGCAAAAGGCCACTGATGCGCAGCAGCGCTTCAAACTCAAAGGCAGCGGCACAGTATTAGCCTCCGGCCGCGCGATTGGTCAAAAGATAGGTGCAGGCCGCGTACGCGTTATTCATGATCCATCCGAGATGGAAAGAGTACAACCCGGCGACGTACTGGTTGCCGACATGACAGACCCCAACTGGGAACCCGTCATGAAACGCGCAGCTGCGATTGTCACCAACCGCGGTGGCCGTACCTGCCACGCAGCGATCATCGCGCGTGAACTGGGTGTGCCTGCTGTCGTTGGCTGTGAAGATGCGACTGATGTACTGAAAGACGGCACTCTGGTCACAGTGTCTTGTGCAGAAGGTGATGAAGGCAAGATTTACGATGGATTGCTGGAAACTGAAATCACCGAAGAGCTGCGTGGCGAATTGCCCAAGCTGCCTTTGAAAATCATGTTGAATGTGGGCAATCCTCAACTGGCATTTGACTTCCAGTCAGTGCCAAATGAAGGTGTGGGCCTAGCGCGTCTGGAATTCATCATCAATAATAATATCGGCGTACATCCAAAAGCAATTTTGGAATACCCGAACATTGATGCTGATTTGAAGAAAGCAGTCGAATCTGTTGCACGTGGACATGCCTCTCCAAGAGCCTTTTATGTAGATAAACTGGCAGAAGGTATCGCGACTATTGCTGCTGCATTCTGGCCCAAAAAAGTTATCGTTCGCTTGTCTGACTTCAAGTCGAATGAGTACAAAAAGCTCATAGGTGGATCACGCTACGAGCCGGATGAAGAAAATCCTATGCTGGGCTTCCGTGGTGCTGCGCGCTATCTGGCACCGGATTTTGCAGAGTCATTCGAGATGGAATGCCAGGCAATGAAACGTGTACGTAATGAGATGGGCCTGACCAACGTAGAAATCATGGTGCCTTTCGTACGAACTTTGGGCCAGGCTGAAAAAGTCGTGAACCTGTTGGCAAAAAATGGACTCAAACGTGGTGAAAATGGCCTGCGCCTGATCATGATGTGCGAAGTACCGTCGAATGCAATTCTGGCAGAAGAGTTCCTGCAATTCTTTGATGGTTTCTCTATCGGCTCCAATGACTTGACGCAGTTAACTCTGGGTCTGGATCGCGATTCTGGCATGGAATTACTGGCAGCAGATTTTGATGAGCGTGACCCTGCAGTACGTGCCTTGCTGTCACGCGCAATCGCTGCTTGTCGTAAGCTTGACAAGTATGTCGGCATCTGTGGCCAGGGGCCATCTGATCATCCTGACTTTGCCGAATGGCTGATGAAAGAGGGAATAGAATCGATTTCCCTGAACCCTGATTCGGTGATTGATACCTGGCAGAAACTGGCTGCAGTTGGAAAATAAATAGTTTGAATTGAAGTTAAAAACGGGAGTTCCTTGAAAAAGGTCTCTCGTTTTTCTTGTTGGTGCGCCGCAACATAAATCAAATGAGACCCCTTGTATTTTTTAAAATTAAGACTAGACTACCGGTGTCGAAACTTAAGAAAAAGAAAATCAATACTTCAGCAAAATTCCTGGAAAAGCCCTCGTTACCACATCAGGTAACGGGGGCTTTTTTGTGAGTAAATTTCTATGGCGATTACCGATGAAAAATATAAGCCAGTCATAGAAAATGCAAATGTAGTAGTGTAAATAAGTACAAAACTGATAAGGAGAATAAGAAAATGAACGGATGGATGATGTGGATGATACTGGCAGGCGTAGTCGTGATATTTGAATTGTTCACGGGTACGTTTTATTTGTTAATGATTTCAATTGGTTTGGTGGCAGGTGCTTTGGCTGCTGTATTTCAGCTGGGGCCAGAAATTCAAATGATCGTTGCGGCAATTGTTGGTGCGCTCGCCACCGCAGCTTTGCACAAGAGTAAATATGGCTGGAAAGAAAATGCCAATGCCGCCCGTGACCCTAATGTGAATATGGATATAGGGCAGACCTTGCAAGTCAACGAATGGAAAGAATTGGGCAATGGCAAGTTTGCCGCGAGAACCATGTATCGCGGTGCCATGTGGGATGTTGAATTACAGCACTCGGCAGGCTACCCCGGTGCTTATGTGATTGAGGAAATACAAGGTAGCCGTTTGATTGTTAAGCCGACATAGCAGCATAGAAAATTAATATAAAACACTCTGAATAACAATAAAGGTAAGGATATGGAAAATATAGGTGGCGTTGCTCTGGTTTTATTAGTATTGGCAATGGTATTCGTTTTCAAGACCATTAATGTCGTACCACAACAGCATGCCTGGGTAGTGGAACGACTGGGTAAATATCATGCCACACTGGGGCCAGGCTTAAATATCGTGGTGCCTTTTGTTGATCGCATCGCTTATAAACACATACTGAAAGAAATTCCGCTGGATGTACCTCCACAAGTTTGTATCACCAGGGACAATACGCAATTGCAGGTAGATGGTATCTTGTATTTCCAGATTACCGATGCCATGCGCGCCTCATATGGTTCTTCAAACTATATTGCGGCGATCACACAATTGGCACAAACCACCTTGCGTTCTGTCATCGGTAAAATGGAATTGGACAAAACCTTTGAGGAGCGAGACCACATCAATACCACCATCGTGAATGCGATTGATGAATCTGCAGCCAACTGGGGTGTCAAGGTTTTGCGTTATGAAATCAAGGATTTGACACCACCAAAAGAAATCTTGCATGCGATGCAGGCACAAATTACTGCAGAGCGTGAAAAACGTGCACTGATTGCTGCGTCAGAAGGCCGCAAGCAAGAGCAGATCAATATCGCGACTGGTGAGCGTGAAGCGTCGATTGCCAAATCTGAAGGTGAAAAACAGGCATCGATTAACCGTGCACAAGGTCAGGCTGCAGCCATATTGGCGATTGCAGAGGCCAGTGCGGAAGCTATCCGCAAGACAGCCGCAGCGATACAGTCACCCGGTGGTGCAGATGCAGTTAATCTGAAAGTCGCAGAACAATATGTCAGTGCATTTGGTAACCTGGCTAAAACCAATAACTCCATTATTGTTCCAGCCAATCTGGGTGATATGAGTGGTCTGATCGCGACTGCCATGCAAGTTGTCAAGTCTCAAAAACCTACCGTCATCGAGTCGCCACGACGACCCGTCTGATCAAATGAGGAGTGTGACAGGCTCCTCATTATCGTAACACTCTCCACACAAATCCCCGTTGTACTGCTGGCATCTACCAGATGCCAGTAGCGCTGCTGCATGTCCGGAACAAACCGGAACTTTTAAAAAGAAGAGGCTAAATATGTTTGAAATTATTCTGGCAGTCATTGTTGCTGTCGTAATTTTGCTGCTGTATAGCAGTAATGTGCTCGTATATATCTCGAATGAAAAAATTGGTATCGTTGAGAAGAAATGGTCAGCCAGTGGTTCAGTCCAGCATGGGTTTATTGCACTGAATGGTGAGGCTGGATTTCAGCCTGAAGTCTTGCGTGGCGGCTTCCATATGTTTTTCCCGTTTCAATATTCCATACACAGACATGATCTGGTGACCATACAGCAAGGCACTCTGGCCTATGTATTTGCCCGCGATGGGCAGGCCATGGCACCTACACAAAACCTGGCTTGCAATAAGGAGGCAAATGATTTTACTGATGTCCGCAGTTTCCTGACCAATGCTGGCCAAAAAGGTTTGCAACGCAAGATACTGCGTGAAGGTACCTACGCCATCAACCTTGCACAATTCGTGGTACTGACTGCTGAGCGCGTGTATGCCTTGCCTTTGCCTGGTGATGGCAATATCAGTAACGATGGCATTGTGGTTGGCCAACTGGCAGAAATGCTGGATGAACTGCGCTTGCGCAATGGTTTCCTGCCCTTGGTGATACGTGACGATAAACTGGCGGTGATTACTACACATGAGGGACAATCTCTGCCTGAGGGCACGATTGTTGCGCCAGTCGTTGGTGCAGATCCGCATCAAGAGCGTAGTTATCACCACGATTTCCAGAATCCAGAAGTATTCATTGACGCTGGTGGCTACAAAGGCCGTCAACTACAAGTCCTGGTTGAAGGTACTTATTATCTGAATGCACGTTTCGCCAGTTATGAAATAGTAGAGAAGCGTGTAGTGCCTGTTGGCTATGTCGGCGTTGTCGTGTCTTATACCGGTAAGGCTGGCAATGATGTGACAGGGGACGCATATCGCCACGGTGAACTGGTCAGCAGTGATGAAAAAGGTGTGCAGGTATCGCCACTGCTGCCAGGTAAATATGCGCTGAATCCTTATGCCAAACGTGTCATTGATGTGCCAACCACCAACTTCATCTTGAAATGGCAGTCTGGCCAGGTGGGTTCACATGAGCTGGACAAACATCTGAGCGAAGTGTCACTGATTACCAAAGATGCGTTCGAACCTGACTTGCCTTTGTCGGTTGTCGTCAACATTGACTATAAAATGGCACCGCTGGTCATACAAAGATTTGGCGACATCCAGAAGCTGGTAGAACAAACCCTGGACCCGATGGTGGCTGCATATTTCAAGAACATAGGCCAGGGTAAGACACTGATCGAATTGCTGCAAGAACGTTCAGACATACAGGAGCGTGCCAAAGCAGAAATGCGCAAGAATTTTGAAGGCTATAACCTGACTCTGAATGAGGTCTTGATAGGCACGCCGCGAGCCAAGAATGGTGACACTCAAATTGAAGTCATCCTGAAGCAATTGCGCGAGCGCCAGGTATCGAGAGAACAACTGGAAACTTATAAAACCAAGGAAACCGCGGCAGTACAAGAGCGTATTTTGCGCGAAGCAGAAGCCCGCGCAAAACAACAGACCTCGATCACCGAATCGGAGCTTGCCGTCAAGATCGCAGAGAACCAGGGTAGTGCCGCCGTGCAAAAAGCTATTAAAGCGGCGGAAGAAGCGCGTCAAGTTGCTTCTGGCGCGGCAGATGCCAAGCGTACCCTGGCCAATGCTGAGGCTTACCAAATCCAGCAGATAGGTGAAGCGCAGGCGAAAGCAACTGAATTGAACGTAGAAGCATATGGTGGTCCAGAACTGCAATTCCAGCAAACAGTCTTGCTGCGTTTTGCTGAAGCGATAGAAAAAGGCCATATCGCCATGGTGCCAAGCATACAGACTGGTGGCAGTGGTAGCAGTTCTGCCGTCGACGCCTTCCTCGCACTCGCTGCAAAAGACTTGCTGAATAAAGGGGAGGGCAAGGCAGCAATAATTAACGCTGGTTAGTCTTGTATTTGAGAGGTGGCTTTATCAGTTCAAAGCCACTTCTTCCGTGGTCAGCAAGCCAAGCGCTTGCGCTTGTGGCAGCCACAGGCAAATATCTGCCAGTAGCGCATGAATGTCCAGCCCGGTTTCTTGTGACAACTTTGCTGCGCATTCATGCATATCTGGATTGTTGCACGCAGCCTGTAAAAAATGATATTGCCATGGAAGCAGGGTGATCAGTTGCACACGGTAATTCAGACGGGTAAATGCGAGGTAACTGGTTTCTGGTTCTGGCGGGGCTGGTAAATCCTGGTCGGCAGGCGCATGTTTGGCCTGCTCCCAGTACGCCAATAAAGGAAAGCTGGCTTTTAGCAGACGTACGCAAGCCGGGATATGGATGTCTGCGCGTGAACCCATCAGCAGGTCAAACGCATTGTGGGTTTTGATATTACGCTTATTCTCCAGTCCAGGTGCCCGTATTACCTCGGTAAATGCCCGTTCCATTCTTGCTATCTCGACCGGAAACTGCAATAGCAGGTCTGCTTCGCTGGCATTTACTCCATCTGTATTTTTGGGTTGGCTCTGCAGCAGGAAATTGGCAAAGCCAGCACCTAAATCATACAGAGATGGTGCGCGTGAAGGATGTCGCCAGATATAGTTGTGGGCAAAAAAATTAAACAATTCATCGCCCATCAAACGATGTAAAACCGGGAAATCAGCTTGCAGGCATTCCTGTAAACGCAGGATGTAGCCATGGGCATAAATATGCATGCGTGATTGCTTTCCTGGCGCGATCTTGATTACGCTTGATTCTTCCAACCCCAGATGCTCCTGTCCCAGCGATAAGCCTCTCGCCAGGCCACCAGGCGCAGTCATTACTGTTAAAAACCAGTGCTGTAATTGCGATAGCGACGGATCAGGTGCAGACTGGCTCATGAAGTGCTGAGTTCTTCCAGCTGAAAATGTAAAGGCGTAGAAATGCTTGAACCAGATGCAGCATTGATTTTCATCTCGGGGAAATGACCAGTCATGACCAAGCGTGCCTTGTCCAGTTCTGCCAGCAAGTCAGGATAGTCAGGGATACTGGCGTCCCATTCCAGTAGTGTAGAAACACCACCCGTCAAGGTTTGTGCCAGTGCATATAAATGCCAGACTGGTGTTGGCACAGGCTGATCATGCGTATCTATCATATAGTCACCATGCTGACTTGGCCCCGCCAGATGAATTTGCACGATGCGGTCCGCAGGCAGGTTGCGTATATAACGTTCAGCATCAAAGCCGTGATTATAGGCAGACACATAGACATTGTTTACATCCAGCAGTAGCCCACAACCGGTTTTTTCAGTTAAACGACTTAGAAATTCATCCTCCGCCATGTTTGACTGTTCGAATTCTACGTAGGTACTGGGATTTTCTATAATCAAGGGACGTTCCAGAAAATCCTGCACTATGCGCACTCGTTCAGCTACATGCGCTAGCGTGGCCTCATTCAAGGGTAGTGGCAGCAGATCATGGGTATTCATCGCTGCGGCACCTGTCCAGCACAAATGATCTGATATCCAAACTGGTTGTAATTCCTTTGCCAGTTGCCTGAGCTTTTTTAGATAATCGAGATTCAGTGCATCTGTACTGCCTATTGAGAGTGAAACACCATGCATGACGATGGGACAGGTATGCGCTATGCGTTCCAGAACGTGGCGTGCATAACCATAGTTATCAATGAAGTTTTCTGTAATCACTTCAAACCAGGCGACTCCCGCACCATGTTCAAGTATGTGCTCAAAGTGAGTGTTGCGCAGACCAACACCCAGGCCCAGGTTGGGCAGGCCCAGACGTGGCTGCAAATTGTGTGTAGTGTACGGCTCAGGCATGCTTAATCATCAGGTTGAAGGTGGTAAAGCCAGGCGCAAATCATTTGGTTTGGGCATTTCCCCCGGGTTTTTGTGGCGCGTCGTCATCACCGTGCTGTAGGCCGCCCAGGCCGTGTCAAACACACTGTCACCTTGCTTGAATTTGATGTTCTTGTTCAATAGATGCTCTGCGTGTGGTGGCGCATCATCAAAAGTATACAAAGTCATTGTGCCGCTTGCGGGAAACAGTTGTGATGCAGAGATGGGCACGGCACAGCCGCCATAGGTTTTACAGCGGTTGTCGCTTGGCGCGCTGTATAAGGTACCTGTAGGCGGCGGTCCCGGAGGTGCGCCGCAAATACCGTGAGAGCCGCGGTCTGGAGTTGCTGCTACAAGCACTTCTTTTTCCGGCTTAACCACCATATCTATCTGGGCAAAACCACAACCACCCTGGGCCTTGCAACCGTTTGAGCCACGACAACTATGATAAACCGCAATTGCAGCGCATTGATTATTTGCTTCTTCTGATTCTTTTACCTTGTTGGCGTTGAAATCCAGACCCTGGCAAGAGTGGTACAAATTATTCTTGTCTGGTAGCGGCACACTGACTGACAAATCTGGTGAACAACCTGTGATCGCCCAGCAAATCGACATGCGGTCGCCTGAACCAACCATGGATGGGTAGGGGAAGCTCGTTTCCTTGTTTGTCCAGTATTCGTCCAGTACCGAGGTAATACCATAAATGGCACCTGCAGATACGCTACTTAACATCTGTACGGTTTTTGCTCCTTCGCTTTTCAGGCGATTCAGTGCACCGGCAACGTCGTCGGGTGTAGGGATATTTTGCGGCGCTGACGCAGCGTCATATTTTTCATTGGCCAGCATGGCAGCTGTCCACTGATTGCCTGCAACAGCATGCCATTGTTCCCAGGTCAGTAAATGTTCAGCAGCTGTCTCCCCAGGATGTTCCATCTCCTTGCGGATATCCTGGAAGCGCTCATAGTGATCAAATGCTGCGCTATGGAAGCGTGCAGCAGCATCTCTGGATTTCGCTTCATTGCCATCACCATCATAGGCGGGGTAATCAGCGATCAAGCCTTCATTAGATTCGCGATAATCAGGCTGTACGGCACGTAGTAATTGAGTGCTGCGGTAGTGTTTGATCCCTGCGGAATTGCCTTCACCCTGATCAGTAATTGCGCACATCATGTCGATGGCCTTGTTTTGCGAACCTGCCATGCCGCCATCAAGATCTTCAGGGCCAAACAAAGTATCAAATTGCGGGTATTCTTTTTTGGGGTGACTTTCGTTCGGCTGTTTAGGTGTGCTGTGAACATTGAACATGTCTTTTTGCACTGCGTTGTTATCAAACAGTTTTTGCCACAGTGTCTGGCCATCCGTATATTCCATGCTGATGTATTTGGCATAGCATTCATACATATAGCCAATGGTGCCGAACAGTGGCAAGTCAGCAAAACCCTTGTCAGGATCCCAGTTCACCAGAGGTATATCCGGGAAATACTTGTCGGCGTTGTGGCGTAATTCTTCGCGCGCCTGCTTCTCTGGCTGCTCGATTGCCAAAAACAGTTCTATCTGGTTGTTATTCAGCGACTCCAAATTGACTCTGACATTCTTGTAACTATTGGTATCCCTGAGGTCAACTATGCAGGGTATGGTGTGCTTGTCTGGCCCGTAACAAATCCAGCCACGCTCACTGTTTTGCAGACCTGATTTTTCAGTAAAACTGGGACTGACACCAATCGCCGTAGCGATATTGGCAGCCATCTGCAAATGCAGCATTTCTTGTATGAATACGCTGAAGATGACATTGAAGGCACGCTCATTGGCTGTGCTGGCGTCTGCAGTGGTCGCCATCCCTGGCCATTGGCGGCCTTTATAATAATTGTTACCCTTGGAATTGATCTGATGCGTGCCGTAGATCGAATACATGGAATTCATGTACAGCGGTATCGTAAACAATTCCACGCTGACAGCCGCCTGAGCAATGGCCCTTACGGCAGCAACATCGGTATTAAATTCTGACAGAGGACGATTCTTGATGGCGTGCTGCGGTGTTTCAGGTATGGCTGCGAACATGAGACGACTCCTGCGCTGGCTTGGTATCATAAGGGGATATGCGGACGGGGTGATGCAGTAAGGCGTGAACAAAAGCACAATGACTTTAACATAAAAGAATGTGTGCTTGAAAGTATTTGAGCGCACCCAATTTTTTAAAGCCTGTTTGTTTTTTTTCGGTATCTTCACAATTCTGGAGCAATCGAGATGAAAGAAATTATCAGTCAATGTCGACTCAGTTTATTGCCGCTTGCTGACCCGGTACGAGCACTGGCCATGCGTGCCTATATGAAAAACCGCTTTGAATTTCTGGGTATTCCAGCACCAGACAGGCGCAAGGCATGTGTAGATATTATCCGGCAATTGAAAACGGCTGATGCTGATGAACTTTTACAGATTGCAAATGCCTTGTGGGACTGTGAGCAGCGCGAATATCAGTATCTGGCAGTGGATATCCTCGCCAAGCATTACCGGCGTTTACGTTTGGAAGATGTGCCAGCCTTGCTCACTTTGGTGCAGCAAAAATCCTGGTGGGATACTGTCGATGGTCTGGCTGGTGTCGTCGGCGACGTATTGCAGCAAAATTTGACGGCAAGCCGAGATGTACAAGCTGGCATGGATAAAGCACTTGGACATCTCGATTTTTGGGTAAGGCGCATCGCCTTATTGCATCAGTTAGGCTGGCGCGAACAGACCGACGTGAACAGATTATTTGCCTATGCCCTGGCGCTGGCCGATGAAAAAGAGTTTTTCATCCGTAAAGCGATAGGCTGGGCCTTGCGCGACTATGCCTGGCATGATCCCGCTGCCATACGAGACTTTTTGCAAGAAAATCAGGGGCGGTTTTCTGGTTTGACACAACGCGAGGCCGCTAAAAACCTGGAGAAATTGGGGAAATAGTTACAAAAAAACTTTGCAGTTCATTCTGTAACAGCACATTAAGCCACCATGCAGCACGGCATTTGCAATATGATATCGCTTGTTTGTTAATTGCCAGTCTGCATTTCTCCTGATGAAACCTCAAAAACTTATCTTGTCTGCCGTCGCCGTAGTCGGCGTAGCTGTCGCTTCTTATTTTGTCGTTCAAAAAACCAGCCAGTCTCCAGAGAGCAAAGCAGTAAGCTCTCAGCTTGAGCAAAAAGACACATTTGATCCTGCCAAATTGCCAGAAGATTTGAATGGTTTATTGGTCGCGTATCGCAAGATTATCATCTTGTTGGCTGACGAGAAAAAGCTTAGTACCAAAGAGCGCAATGAGGCAAATCGGGTAGGGCAGGCATTGTTCCATGAAAATCTAGTAAGGCTTAATGATCTGGATACTTTTTTCAGCAAGCTGAAGTCACTCAGCAATGCCAAACGCGAAGCCAGTTTTGACACTATCCTGACCTATATAGAATCTGGTGAAGATTTATACGATGCAGACCGTCTCGCGTTCCGCGAAGTTTTGCTTAAAATGCAAATACTGATAGCTACAGAGCAGACCCTGCCAGCTATCAAACTGCACAAGCGCGTTACCGATGACTTGAATGCACTCAGTGAAATCGAAAAAGAATACGACAAAGAACTCAAAGAAATTTTCTCACGATTTGAATCCCGTTCCATAGAGCTGAAGCGTGAACGTTGGGATGATTACATAGTCAAATTGCGCAAGCTGTATAACCGCGAACAAATCCTCAAGGATTACGGCTTCATCCTGCCTTACCCGGAAAAACCGGAAACTGCCGATGAAAAAGACAAGGAAATTTTCGGTCAGGGCTTGCCACCAAAAACCGTCGTATTGACTTTCGACGACGGTCCACATGCTACCTATACCGATGAAATTGCAGCGATACTCAAGCAATACAATGTGCCAGGCGTGTTTTTTCAGGTGGGCAAGAACGTCGGCAGTGTTGATGCACAGGGCAAAGAATCGCTGAATAAAAATGCTGCAACCAGCAAGAAACTATTGAGCGCAGGTCATGTGCTGGCCAATCATAGTTTCAGCCACGCCTTGTTATCCAAGCAAAGCGGCAATAATCTGAATGCAGAAATTGAGCAAACAGATAAATTGCTGAAGGCGATAGACCCGGCACGATCAGCTCTGTTCCGTTTTCCTTACGGTGCAAAGAATAAAGAAGGCATGCAAATCCTGCACAAGCTGGGCTTGCGCTCAGTTATGTGGAATATTGATTCCCTGGACTGGGCTGATCCTGTACCTAATTCGATTGCAGGCCGTGTACTTGGCACTTTGGAAAAAGAGCAGCGCGGCATTATTCTCTTCCACGATATTCATGAACGCACGGTTAAGGCCTTGCCGCTGGTACTCGATAAACTGATTGCTGATGGCTATAGCTTTGCCTCGTGGGATGGCACGGACTTCAAAATTGCCAAGGGTGGCAAGCCAACGCCAGAAAAAGTCAGTATCAGTACCGACTATCAAAATAGCTGGGCTATCGTCATTGGTATCAACGACTATGCAAAATGGCCCAAGCTGCAATATGCAGTGCAGGATGCCAATGCTATCCGCGACACCCTGATCAATCGTATGGGTTTTGCCGGCGACAAGGTACTGACGCTAACCAATGCAGATGCGACCCGTAATAATATCCTGGCCTTGTTCCATGAAAAACTGGGACATGGGCAACTCAAAAAAGATGACAGAGTCTTCGTCTTCTTTGCAGGCCATGGTACAACCAGGAAGCTGAGTTCTGGCCGTAACCTGGGTTATATCATTCCCGTTGATTCTGACCCTGAGCAATTGTCTGTCGATGCCATTCCCATGACAGATTTGCAGAACATTGCCGAGAGCCTCAATGCCAAACATATTTTGTTTGTCATGGATGCCTGTTATAGCGGGCTGGGGCTAACCCGTGGTGGTGGCACCAGTGCATTCCTGCGTGAAAATGGCAAGCGTCTGGGGCGCCAAATGCTGACTGCAGGTGGAGCCGATCAACTGGTTGCGGATGGTGGGCCGAATGGTCACTCTGTCTTTACCTGGACCTTGCTGCAAGCCCTGAGTGGCAAGGCAGACATGAATGGCGATGGCATGATTACAGCGACAGAGCTGGCAGCCTATATTGCACCTGCAGTATCCAGCGTATCGCAACAAACCCCTGCATTTGGGAGTTTGCCAGGTTCTGAAGGTGGTGAATTTGTTTTTGAAACAAGAGGAGAGGGAGAGTTCCTCAATGCAAAAACCAATCAGTTATCTGCTGATGCCATTGCCCTCAATAACAAACTGGATGGCGCAGCCAAAGCAGGTGCAGATGCACCCATAGTCATCAAAAATCTGACAGGTGGTGAACAGAAAATCGCTGCACCCAAAATGGTGGATGGTTCATCACGTCAACTCGCACAAAGAGCCAATGATCATGGGCTGCAATTGTATAAAGAGAAGCAATATGCACAGGCAGAAGCCGCATTTACAGAGGCTCTGAAGTACAGGCCTGACTTTGGTCTGGCGGCAAACAACCTGGGATTTGTTTACTTCAAACAGCAAAAATATGCAGAAGCAGCGCGCTGGTTTGAAAATACCTTGCAGATAGATCCTTCCCGCTCAATTGCTTACCTGAATCTGGGAGATGCCAGGGCGCTTTTGAACGAAAATGAGAAAGCCAAAAAAGCATATGCCAGCTTCCTGGAATTATCACCAAATAGCCCGAATGCCAATTATGTCAAAGAAGCACTTAAAAAATTGAACTGAAGTTTTATTCATGGAAGTAATTAAATCTTGAGCAAAGAATAAATATGAATGGTGTAAGTTTGAAGGCTATGCGCAGCTTGCTGCATTTTAGCCAGAATGAGGCGGCAGAATTGATTGGCGGAGTTCCTGTGCGAACCTGGAGTAACTGGGAAGCAGGTGCACAAAAGATACCGCAAGATGTGATATCCATGATTAATTACCTCATGGTGTGTCGCAAGAAGGCTATTGCAGATACGCAGGCAGCGATAAAAACCTACTACCAGCAAATGCCTCCCGGTGCGAGTAAAAAACCGGTAGCACTAGTATGGTATGACAGTTTTGAAGACTGGTGTACCTTGCCGTATCGTGAGTCAATCATGTGGAGGCCACAGCAATCTGTAGTGGCGCATCTGATCTCTGTAGAAAATTGCAGCGTTGTACAGTTTGAGGCTGCAGCTTATGAAAAATGGCTGGGCAGGCGTCCAGATAATGATTCCATGCGTAATCAATGGGCAGAAGAGCAGGTGACCGCCTGATCACGCATCACAAAGCTGCAGTGCCGCAGCTTTGTGATGTCACATGCTTCTTGTTTATCTTTGCCCTATGCGGGTGTCACCAAACAGGTTTTTCTGATCTCGCGGTTGAGAGCGCCAGTACTGCTTTGGCGCTTCCACTGTCGCACCTAATTGCGCCGCTGCATGCCATGGCCAATGTGGGTCATACAAAATGCCACGGGCAATGGCGATGGCATCAGCTTTGCCGGTAGTAATAATTTCTTCTGCCTGATAGGCATCGGTGATCAGGCCTACGGCAATAACAGGTATGCTGCAATGCTGTTTGATTTCTTCTGCCAGATGAACCTGATAACCTGGTCCCAGTGGGATTTTCTGGTCAGGTGAAACCCCACCGCTGGAAACATGGATAAAGTCGCAGCCGCGTTCTTGCAATTGCTGGACAAAGAGTTTGCTTTGCGAGATATCCAGACCACTCTCCACCCAATCTGTTGCCGACAAACGCAGGCCAACTGCCATGCTGTCTTTAGGAACCGCTGCCCGCACAGCATCAAATACTTCCAGGGGAAACCGTAAGCGGTTTTCCACTGAACCGCCATACTGATCTGCGCGCTGATTGGATATGGGAGATAAAAACTGATGTAACAAGTAACCATGTGCTGCATGTATCTCAATTGCATCAATGCCCAAGCGGTGTGCGCGTACTGCCGCATCAACAAAAGCCTGTTTCACGCGTTGCAGGCCGGCCCCATCCAGTGCCAATGGTGCGCGCTCAGCTTGCGCATGAGGTACAGCAGAGGGTGCTACCATTTGCCAGCCACCATCTTCCAGTGCAATCAATTGACCACCATGCCATGGCGCCTGGCTGGATGCCTTGCGTCCGGCATGACCCAGTTGTATGGCAATCGGCATGGCAGAATGCTT
This sequence comes from Undibacterium pigrum, assembly GCF_003201815.1. Taxonomy (GTDB): domain Bacteria; phylum Pseudomonadota; class Gammaproteobacteria; order Burkholderiales; family Burkholderiaceae_D; genus Undibacterium; species Undibacterium pigrum. The sequence goes on along the minus strand of NZ_QJKB01000001.1, from coordinate 809,112 downwards.
GCGTATGGAAGTCAATACTTTCGCCAGTGCAGCTTCTGTCTCATCTGACCACAAACCCAGGTCACCTGGAGAGATGCGACCTATGGCCTCAACGGCTGTAGCTTCCAGTATCAACAGCCCTGCACCTGACAAGGCAAGCCCACCCAGATGAATAAGATGCCAGTCAGTCGCTTTGCCATCTTCCGCAGAGTACTGGCACATGGGGGCAATGATGATGCGGTTTTTTAAACTTAGCGAACCAAGCTTGATGGGGGAGAAGAGAGCGCTCATGTCTTTGAAAAATACCTGAATGAAAGAAACAATCTGATTTCTTTATTATGCCTGCGCTTTACTTTTACTGCAGGGAGTTACCCATTCTTCAGCTTGCTTCAAGAGCTTCAACTATTGTCTTGATTTTGACTGCCTTTTCAAAGTGATCAAACTTGTTTTCCATGATCCACCATGTGGCAGCTTCCATCAGTAATTGGGGGTCATCGTTTTTGTTGGCAAAGAAGGCATAAAAGGATAGACCAACATTGCTGCCTTTTTGTTCTATTTTGTTATTACATACTTCGATGATCTTTTTTTTTAGAGTGCTTCTCATCATTTATTCGTATTCAAGGTTAATGCATGCAGCCCTCGATAAAACGAGGCTATGTGCAGCGCTTGTGAAAACTCGTTGGTTTCTATTTTTTGCTGTATTTCAGGTATAGCTAAAAAGTCGAATTCTATATCTTCAGATACATCCAGTTGCTGCTCACCCTTTAAATCAAGCCCGGTAGCAAAAAACAAATGAATGGTATTTGTTTGACGGGCAGGGTTGGCATACATGGTTCCCAAAGTTTGCCAGTGTGTAGCGGTGTAGCCTGTTTCTTCCAATAATTCTCTTTGTGCGGCAAGGATTGGTGCCTCACCTTCGTCAATGACGCCACCGGGTAATTCAAGGCAAACTTTTTTTACGCCGTAACGAAACTGCTTTACCGTTAATATACGGCCATCATCTGCCTGAGCAAACACATGCACCCAGTCTGCTTCATGGAGTACATAATAGGGTTCGATTATTTGTCCATTGGGAAGTTGGCAGGTATCCGCGGTCAATGTTAACCAGCTATCGCTGATTAGTATCTTTGAGCTTAAGGTTTCCCAGGGTTTCATAGTAAGGTCCAGACTTTCGAAGGAAAAATCAATCCATCATATCTTCTCATGAAATTATATTATTCATATTATTTAATGCCATGTGATCTGATAAGCTGATTTTCAAGGGCCATGAGCTTATATATTAATTGCTATTGAGTTTGACTTCGTCGCGCCCATTTGCATCTGATAAACGAATGTCAGATGCAAATCACATTCGCAATCCTGATTAGGTTGTCGATATGGAATGGTTAGTCCTTATTATTGTTTTACTGGTACTTGGCATCGTTGTCTTGCCCAGGCTGCGCTTGCGTCATGTATTGTCCCAGGCCTTTCCCTTGAGTTATTCCAAAATTTTGCGCAAAAACCTGCCTGGCTATACGCGTATGCCGACTGACTTGCAAATGCAGTTGAAGAAGCGCATACGTCAGTTTCTCTATCAAAAAACTTTTGTTGGTTGTGGTGGCTTGACTATTACTGACGAGATCAAGGTGACGATTGCGGGGAAGGCTTGCCTGCTGTTGCTGAATCGTGAATCAGATGTGTACCCGCAGCTTACGCATGTGCTGGTATATCCATCAGCATTCGTGGCACCCCGCACTCAAATGAATAGCGATGGCATCGTCACGCATACCAATCAGGGACTCAGTGGCGAGTCATGGAGTGATGGTCGTGTTATTCTGGCCTGGGACCAAGCAGCGCATAATCTCGACAATGAAGCGCGGGGGCAGGATGTGGTTATCCATGAATTTGCTCACCAGCTTGATAGCGAAACGGGAACGACCAATGGCGCTCCAGCTTTAAAGTCTGCCGCAGCTTACAAGGCATGGTCGGCGTTGATGGAAAGAGAGTATGCTCAACTGCATCATGCGATAGCCAATGATATTGCTACCGTCATTGATCCTTATGGCGCGACCAATCCGGCAGAATTTTTTGCTGTCGTGACAGAGGCCTTCTTTAAGAAAAGCCGTGATCTTGCTCATTACCACCCTGCCTTGTATGAGCAGTTGCGGGCGTATTATCAGGTTGATCCATGTGACTGGGTTTAATCCTTGAATCAAAAACAAGGGGCGCTACATGCGCCCCTTTGCTTTATTCTACTGCTTCCAGAAATTCCTGTTGCTCCAGCCAGTCAGCTTCTATCTGCCCCAGTTCCTTGACGACGTAAGCCTGGTCAAGTAACAGTGTCTTCAGCTTTTCCTTGTTGGCATCGTTGTAGATATCGCCATCTTCCAATTGCGCATCGATGTCTTTCTTTTTGACGTTCAACTTGGCCATCTGTTCTTCAAGACGTTTGATGCGTGTTTCTATTGGTTTGCGCAGATTGGCGAGGCGCGTGCGTTCGTCGGCATCGCGTTTGCGTTGTTCCTTGTCATCGACCTTGGCAACTGGGATGGGCTTGGCTTGCGGCAAAGCAGCTTCCTGGGCCTTGGTTTTTTCTGGCAGGGCAGGGTTGGCTTTTTCCAGTTTGTTTTTGAACAGCCAGTCTTTGTAATCGTCCAGATCGCCATCAAATGGTTGCAGCTTGCCATCGGCAACGATGATGAACTGGTCCGTCGTGGCACGCAGCAAATGCCTGTCATGGGAGACAACGACCAGTGTGCCTTCAAACTGCGCCAGGGCATCGGTCAGGGCTTCGCGGGTTTCCAGATCCAGATGGTTGGTTGGTTCATCCAGCAACAAGAGGTTGGGGCGCTGCCAGACGATCATCGCCAGTGCCAGACGGGCTTTTTCACCGCCGGAGAATGGTTTGATCGGGCTGCTTACCATGGTGCCAGGGAAGTTGAAGCCACCGAGGAAATTACGCAATTCCTGCTCACGTACATCGGGCGCGATATGGGCCAGATGCCAGAGTGGCGATTCATCATGGCGCAGCATTTCGACCTGGTGCTGGGCAAAGTAACCGATGGACAGGCCCTTGCCGGTTTGCATGACACCGTTCAAGGGGGCAATATCACCGACGATGGTTTTGATCAGTGTGGATTTACCCGCGCCATTCACTCCCAGCAAGCCGATACGCTGGCCGATTTGCAGCGTGAACTTGACGTCGCCGACGATTTTTTTCTCGCTGAAACTATGGTCGGTTTCTGATTCTGTGCGATAACCGCAATCCACATCTTCCATGACCAGCATGGGGTTCGGTGCGCTGAGTGGCTCGCGGAATTCAAAAGAGAATTCGGCAGCAGCGCGCAATGGCGCCATTTCTTCCATGCGTGCCAAGGCCTTGATACGGCTCTGCGCCTGCTTGGCTTTGGACGCCTTGGCCTTGAAGCGATCAATAAAGGATTGCAGATGGGCACGCTTGCGGTTTTGTTTCTCCAGCATGCCCTGTGCCAGTTCCAGCTGGGCTGCGCGCTGGCGTTCAAAACCGGAATAGTTGCCGCCATAACGCTTGAGTTTGCGTTCATCAATATGGACGATGACATTCACCACACCGTCGAGGAAATCGCGGTCATGCGAAATGATGATCAGTGTGCCTTCATAACGTTTCAGCCAGTCTTCCAGCCAGATGATGGCATCCAGATCCAGATGGTTGGTTGGTTCATCGAGCAGCAGCAAATCGGATTTGCACATCAGAGCCTGTGCCAGGTTCAGGCGCATGCGCCAGCCACCAGAAAAACTGGCAACTGGCTGTTCCAGTTCATTGATCTTGAAGCCCAGGCCCAGCAGCAATTGTTCTGCACGTGGGCGTACGGTGTAGGCATCGGCATCTGCCAGTGCACCATACATATTGCCGATGGCAATACCGTTGTCGTAGCTTTCTGGCTGGGCTTCCAGTTCGGCCAGTTGGGCTTCCAGTTTGCGCAAGGCGACATCGCCGTCTATGGCGTAATCGATGGCGCTACGTTCCAGTGGTGGTGTTTCTTGCGCAACGTGGGCGAGCTGCCATTTGGCCGGGAAATCGATGCTGCCCTGGTCAGGATGCAATTCACCGCGCAACATGGCAAACAGGCTGGATTTGCCTGCGCCGTTTGAGCCGATCAAGCCTATCTTGTCGCCGGGATTGAGCGTCACATCGACGCTGTCAAATAAAGGTTTGATGCCGCGCGCCAGGACGACTTGTTGAAGACGTATCATATAAACTTAATTAATGGGTAATGCTGTTTTGTTGATGTAAAAAATGGAAAAACGGGCAAAACTGGTTTTGCCCGTCTACATTGTATTTATTGCACTGCGCTACACTGATTTATGCAGTGAAACTGGTCAGTTGGCTGGCTTCCACCAAAAATACCATATCGTCACCGGCACTGGTACTTAACCAGGTCAGGTTCAGTTCAGGGAAGGCGGCTTCGGCGAAGGCACGTTCATTGCCAATTTCCACCATCAGCAAACCGTCCTCGGTCAGGTGCTGTGCGGCACCGGCTACGATCTTGCGCACCAGGTCCATGCCATCATCACCGCCAGCCAGGGCAATTTGGGGTTCATGCATGTATTCCCTGGGCAGCTTGGCCATGGAACCCGAATTGACGTACGGCGGATTGGTGATGATCAGGTCATATTTTTTGTCCGGCACATTACTGTACAGGTCTGACTCGATCAGGGTAATGCGGTCCTGCAATTCATAGGTTGCTACATTGCGCCTGGCCACTTCCAGCGCATCTTTGGAAATGTCGACTGCGTCCACGTGTGCTTCAGAGAACATGTCGGCCAGCATGATGGGCAGGCAGCCAGAGCCGGTGCACAATTCAAGGATGTTGCTGATTGCTTCAGGATCGCTTACCCATGGGGAAAAATGTTCAGGTATCAGTTCCGCGATGAAAGAACGTGGCACGATGACACGTTCATCCACATAGAAATTGTAAGTGCCGAGCCAGGCTTCATTCGTAATGTAGGAAGCAGGCACGCGGTCTACTGCGCGTCTGTCTATCACGCGCAATACGGCATCTATTTCTGATGGCAGCAAATGTGCATCCAGAAAAGGTTCTATCTTGTCCAGCGGCAGGTGCAGGGTATGCAGCAGCAGATAAGCGGCTTCATCGAGGGCATTGGCACTGCCATGGCCAAAGAACAGTTTTTCTTTGTTGAAGCGTGTGACCGCATAGCGCAGCAGATCGCGCAGGGTCAGAAAGGTGGTGGCGGGTGTAGTCATATTGTTTCCGTATCGGCCAGTGGTGAACTAACGTAAGTTCAGGTCAGCAGGTTTTCCAGAGTGCGGCGATAAATGTTCTTGAGCGGGTCTATGTATTGCAGCTCTATGTGTTCGTCAATTTTATGGATGCTGGCATTTGGCGGACCAAATTCCACCACTTGCGGGCAGATCTTGGCGATGAAGCGGCCATCAGAGGTGCCACCGGTGGTAGAAAGTTCAGTGGTGATGCCGGTTTCGGCATGTATGGCATCGCCCAGTGCATCACTGAGGCTGCCTTTGGGGGTCAGGAAAGGATGACCACCAATCGTCCATTTCAGATCATATTCCAGACCATGTTTGTCGAGTATGGCGTGCACGCGTTGCTGCAGGTCCTCGGCTGTGCTGGCGGTTGAGAAGCGGAAATTGAAATCGATGACGGCTTCACCAGGTATCACGTTCGACGCACCAGTGCCGGCATGGATATTCGATATCTGCCAGGAAGTAGGCAGGTAGTAGTCATTGCCTTCATCCCAGACTTCAGCCACCAGTTCTGCCATCGCAGGTGCCGCCAGATGGATGGGGTTCTTTGCCAGTTGCGGATAGGCGATATGCCCTTGCACACCTTTGACGGTCAGTTTGCCCGACATGGTGCCGCGACGGCCATTCTTGATAGTGTCACCCAGTTTATCGACCGACGTTGGTTCACCAACGATGCAATAATCAAGCTGTTCGCCACGAGCTTTGAGCTTTTCGCAAACGACCACTGTACCGTCCGTAGCCGGGCCTTCTTCATCACTGGTAATGAGGAAGCCGATGGAGCCTTTATGATCTGGGTGAGCAGCGACGAATTCTTCTGTTGCCACCACAAAAGCGGCAATCGAGGTTTTCATGTCAGCCGCGCCGCGACCATACAGCTTGCCATCCCTATGGGTAGGAGTAAAAGGCGCAGATTGCCATTGCGTGACAGGGCCAGTAGGTACAACGTCAGTATGACCGGCAAACACCAGCAAAGGCTGTGTCTGGCCACGCCTGGCCCATAGATTGGTTACGTCACCAGATTGTATTGTTTCGCACTGGAAGCCCAAAGGTTCAAGCAGGGCGATCAGGGTGTTTTGGCACCCCTTGTCTTCAGGTGTGACCGAATCCAGCGCTATCAGCTGTTCAGTCAGGGCTAGTGTTTTACTCATGTTTACTTATGAAAAATGGACTGGTACTGTGGCACAGAGAAACCGACATTCACTTGCGATTTGCCGTCGTTATTGATCAGCAATACCGGGCGTTTGATGACAGATGGTTTGTCCAGCATGAGTGCGATGGCCTGTTCCGTATCTTCGGCAGACGCTTTTTCTGCATCGCTGAGCGCACGCCAGGTTGTGCCTTTGCGGTTGATCAGTATATCCAGACCTTGATGCTCCAGCCATGTTTCTATGGCGGCGCGGTCCAGGCCATGTTTTTTGAAATCATGGAATTCAAAAGCCAGTTCCTGCTCTTGCAACCAGGTACGGGCTTTTTTAACGGTGTCACAGTTTGGAATGCCAAACAGGGTAATGCTTCGCGTCATACTTTATACGTTCAGGGTAAATTCTGTGAAAGAAGCTTCTTCTTTGGTTTCTGGTTCGGGTTCTGGCTTTGCTGCTACGGCGGTGGATGCTTCATTGTTCAGCAGCCATAACAGGTTATTGGCAGAGTCAGAGTTCGCCAGGCCTTCTTCCTGCGTGATCAAGCCTTCACGTATCAAATGCATGAGGGCGCGCTCAAATGTTTGCGAACCAGGTGACAAACTTTTCTCGATTGCTTCCTTGATCTGGAAGATATCGCCTTGTTCTATCAACTCCGCCACGTAACGGGTATTGAGCATGATTTCGACCGCCGGTGCACGACCACCGTCTTTGGCGCGTATCAGACGCTGCGAGATAATCGCGCGTATGGAAGAAGACAAATCCAGCAGCAAGGCACTACGCGTTTCCATAGGGAAGAAACTGATGATACGGTTCAAAGCCTGGTAACTATTATTCGCATGCAGTGTCGCCAATACCAGATGGCCGGACTGCGCATAAGCAATCGCTGCCATCATGGTTTCCAGATCGCGAATCTCGCCAATCAGGATGCAATCTGGCGCCTGACGCAAAGAGTTTTTCAGCGCGGTTTTCAGGCTTTCAGAATCGCTGCCAATTTCACGCTGGTTGACGATGGATTTTTTACTGCGGAACAGAAATTCTATCGGGTCTTCCAGCGTCAGGATATGGCCGGTCTTGACTTCATTCCTGTGATCCAGCATGGATGCAATCGTGGTTGACTTGCCTGAGCCAGTCGAGCCGACCAACAAGATCAAACCACGTTTTTCCATAATCAACTCAGCCAGTACTGGTGGCAGATGCAAGGTGTCGAGCTTGGGAATATCACCGGGCACATAACGGAACACTGCAGAGATAGAGCCGCGCTGACGGAACGCCGAAAGACGGAAGCGGCCTATGCCAGCAGCACCGATACCGACATTGAGTTCGTTTTCGGCTTCCAGTTGCTCCATGTGTTCAGGTTCTACTACCTCGCTGAGTAGCGAGAGGATATTTGCCTGATCCATCTTCTGCTGATTGATAGGGAGCAGATTGCCATTGATTTTCAAATGTATGGGCGAATTCATCGCGAAAAACATGTCAGATGCATGTTTTTCCTTCATCAATTGAAATAACCTCTCCATCGCTGCCATGATGTGTCCCTAAGCTGAGCTAATTATTAAAATAAAAATACAAAAAGACGCAAAAGTGCTTAAGCGCCGCGCAACAATTCATTGATACTGGTTTTGGAGCGTGTCTGTGCATCGACACGTTTCACGATCACTGCACAATACAGACTGTATTTACCATCAGCAGACGGCAAATTGCCGGAAACAACGACAGAGCCGGACGGTACACGGCCATAGCTGACTTCACCTGTCGCGCGGTCATAAATCTTGGTCGATTGGCCGATATACACGCCCATGGAAATCACAGAATTTTCTTCAACGATCACGCCTTCTACGATTTCTGAACGTGCACCGATGAAGCAATTGTCTTCGATGATGGTTGGGTTGGCTTGCATAGGTTCCAATACGCCACCGATACCAACGCCACCAGACAAGTGCACGTTTTTACCAATTTGCGCGCAAGAACCGACTGTCGCCCAGGTATCAACCATCGCGCCTTCATCGACATAAGCGCCGATATTGACATAAGAAGGCATCAACACCACATTTTTTGCGATAAAGCTGCCGCGACGTGCAACTGCAGGCGGCACCACGCGGAAGCCGCCTTTGACGAAATCTTCAGCCGTGTAATTGGCGAACTTGGTCGGCACTTTGTCAAAGAACTGCATATGTTCGCCAGAAGGCATAGTGATATTGTCTTCCAGGCGGAAAGACAGCAATACAGCTTTTTTGATCCATTGATTGACTTGCCAGCTACCTTCAATCTTTTGCGCAACGCGCAGGGTGCCGGCATCAAGTTCGCTCAATACATGGGCAACTGCTTCGCGGATTTCTGCAGGCGCAGATTTTGGTGAGAAATTTGTGCGGTCTTCCCAGGCTTGATCAATGATTTGCTGTAATTGTTGAGTCATGTTGAGTGTCTTCAAATGAAAATGTAAAAAATAAAAACCGAAATAATCTTGTGTCTGCTGTCTGGCTGCAGTATCAGACTGCTGCCGGAGTAAAATTCTTGCAAAAGCTGACTATCCTCTCAGCTGCTTCCAGGCATTCTTCAGGCTCAGCCACCAAAGCCATGCGTATGCGGTTTTGCCCTGGGTTAATGCCATGGGCCTCGCGCGCCAGATAGCTGCCAGGCAGAACTGTTACATTATATTCCTCGTAAAGGCGACGGGCGAATTCTGTATCTGATAAACCCATGGCGTCAGGAATTTTTGCCCACAGGTAAAAGGCGGCGTCAGGCAGTTTTACGTCCAGCACTTCTTGCAAAATCGGCGTGATCTGGGCAAATTTGCGTATGTACTTATCGCGGTTTTCTTGCACATGCACTTCGTCATTCCATGCCACGACTGAGGCAGCCTGTATATTCGGGCTCATGGCACTACCATGATAAGTCCGGTACAGCAGGAATTTCTTGATGATTTCCGCATCTCCCGCGACGAAACCAGAGCGCATGCCAGGTACATTCGAGCGTTTGGACAGGCTGGACAGGGTAATCAGGCGTTGATAATCATTTCTGCCCAATACCCGTGCGGCTTGCAAGCTGCCCAACGGTGCTTCGGCCTTGAAATAAATCTCGGAATAGCATTCATCTGCAGCAATAACAAAACCATAACGGTCTGACAGGGCAAATAACTCTTTCCAGTCATCCAGATTCAATACTGCGCCAGTGGGATTGCCCGGTGAACAGATATACAGCAGTTGTACGCGCTGCCAGACTGATTCAGGGATGCTCTTGTAGTCAGGTGCGAAATTGCGGTCCGGGTCAGCATTGGCAAAATAGGGCTCAGCCCCGGCCAGATAGGCTGCACCTTCGTAAATCTGATAAAACGGATTGGGGCATACCACTAATGGCAAGCCATTTTTGCAGGCGCTGGGGTCTATGACGGTTTGCGCCAGGGCGAACAACGCCTCGCGTGAACCGATGACAGGCAAAATCTGAGTTGCTGCATCCAGCGGCGGTATATTGTAGCGACGTCCCAGCCAGGCAGAAATGGAGTTGCGCAGGTCATCCGAGCCAGCAGTCGATGGGTAACTGGCCAAACCTGCCATATTGTCGACAATGGCATCCTTGATCAAAGCGGGAGTAGGGTGCTTGGGTTCGCCTATGCCCAGACTGATGGCTGGAAATTTGGAATTTGGCACAACATCGGCAAACAGGCGCTTCAGTTTCTCGAACGGATACGGCTGCAACTTACTGAGATAGGGATTAAATGTCATTTTTCGAATTGTTGTCGACGCTAAACAGGCTTTTTAGCTTATTTCTCTGGTCTGCTTGAATTTTGCTGCTTTTTATTTGCAATCCGTATTATAGCGTCCTGAGGATTCTATAGAGAAAGGCTTTCAACTGTACTTGCGTGAAATACTGATTAATATGTAAATTGTGTCATAAGTTTGAAAACTGAAAATTTTGCTCTTACGATGGTATGATGCAGCGATACAGGAACGCGGCTGGCATTGATGGCCTTGGCATATATACGATACGCGGTAGATTTGACTGCAAAAGATAATAAAATTATATAAAGTGCGATTAACTTCTATTAAATTAGCGGGATTTAAATCTTTTGTAGATCCCACCCATTTTCAGGTTCCTGGCCAACTGGTTGGTGTTGTTGGCCCTAATGGTTGCGGCAAATCCAATATTATTGATGCTGTTCGCTGGGTTTTGGGTGAATCCAAAGCTTCCGAGTTGCGCGGTGAATCCATGCAGGACGTTATCTTTAACGGTTCTACCCACCGCAAACCCGCTGGCCGCTCATCCGTCGAGCTGGTTTTTGATAACAGTATGGGCAAAGCTGCCGGTCAATGGAGCCAATACGGTGAAATTGCCGTCAAGCGCACCTTGACGCGTGACGGCACGTCTACTTACTACATCAACGGCCAGCCAGTACGCCGCCGTGATATTCAGGACATCTTCCTCGGTACCGGGCTGGGGCCGCGCGCCTATGCGATTATCGGCCAGGGCATGATTTCTCGCATTATCGAAGCTCGCCCGGAAGAGTTAAGGATTTTCCTCGAAGAAGCTGCTGGTGTTTCCCGTTATAAGGAGCGCCGTCGCGAGACTGAGAACCGCATCCATGACACCCATGAAAACCTGGTACGTGTTGAGGACATTCTGCGCGAATTGAATAACAACCTGGACAAACTGGGTGCACAAGCCGTTGTTGCCAATAAATTCCGCGAATTGCAGACTGATCAGGAAGAAAAGCAAAAATTGCTGTGGTTGCTGCGTAAAAAAGAAGCAGAAAACGAGCAGAAAAAGCATTTTTCCGAGATAGAAAAGACCCAGACCGACCTCGAAGAACAAACAGCCAAGCTGCGCCATGTCGAGCTGGAACTGGAACAAATGCGTCAGGCCCACTATGCAGTCGGCGACCGCATGCACCAGGCGCAAGGTCATTTGTACCAGACCAATGCCGAGATTGGCAGTCTGGAAGCGCAAATCAAGTTCGTCATCGAATCGCGCAGCCGTTTGCAGTCACAATTGCAGTCACTGACCGCACAGCGTGATCAATGGCAAAACCAGAGCCGCCAATTCCAGGATGATTTGTCTGAAGGCGAAATTCATGTCGAAGAATTGGCCATGCGCGCCGAGCAGGCGCTGGAAGTCAGCCAGCAACAACAAGACAAGCTGCCCGCGATGGAGCAAATATGGCGTGAGTCACAATTAAAGACAACAGAATCACGCGCCAAAATCATGCAGATGCAGCAGCAGATAGAGCTGGAATCGGCCCATCAGCGCAATGCGTCAAATATCCTGAACACCCTGGCCACCCGGCGCGAGCGCCTGATGCAGGAAAAACAGGGCCTGGTATTGCCGGATACGACGCATCTGGATAATCTGTCGATGCAATTGGAAGAAAAAAAGCAGGTGCTGGAAGAGCTCACCATGCAGCTGGAAGAAGCGCAAGAGCGCTTGCCTTTGCTGGAAGATGAGCGCAAACAGGCGCAGCAGCAAGTGAATCAGGACAGTGCTGAATATGCGCAACTGGAAGCGCGCCTGCTGGCCCTGAAGCAATTACAGGAAAAAGTACAGAGTCAGGGCAAGGTCCAGCCATGGCTGGAAAAACATGAATTGAGTGGCTTGCCAAAAATCTGGCAAAAACTGCATATCGAAGCTGGTTGGGAAACTGCACTGGAATCCATCTTGCGTGAACGTACCGCAGCGCTGGAAATGTCGAACCTGGACTGGGCCAAAGCCTTTTTTGGCGATGCCCCTCCTGCCAAGCTGGCTGTTTGTGCACCTACTATCGTGGCAGAAACAGTTATTCCTCTGGCTGGCTTCAAGCCCTTCATCGACTTGCTGCAATTGAATGATGCAGGTTTGCGTGGTTTGATGCAGGACTGGTTGCACCAAGTGTATATCGCCGAGGACATTACTTCTGCCTTCATGGACAGGGTTAAATTGCCAGCCGGTGCCTGTTTTATCACCAAGCAGGGTCATGTCATTGCCCGCTCCAGTGTACGTTTTTATGCATCCGATTCCGAGCAGGATGGTGTGCTGGGACGTCAGCAAGAAATAGAAAATATCACCAAGCAATGCCGTGCCAAGCACATGCTGGCAGACGAATCCAAAACCCGTGCCGTACGTTCTGAATCTGCTTACACTCAGGCTACGCAGCAATTGCAAGACTTGCGCCAGCGTGTGGGTAGCCTTACACAGACTACCCATAGTCTGCAAATCGAATTCATGAAGTTGTCTGAAGTGCAGGAACGCTTTAATCAGCGCAGCACCCAGATAGGCAGTGATCTGGCAGAAATCGCTGCGCAAGAGGGTGAACAGCAGCAAATCCGTGCCGAATCCGAGCAAAAATTTGAGCAACTGGACATGGACCTGGCAGAGCTGCAAGAAACCCATGAAGAAGGCCAGACCGCTTACCTGGAAAAAGAACAGCAACTGAATGAAGCCAGACAGCGTCTGCGCGATCTGGAACTGGCAGCGCAAGAGGCCGCTTTTGCAGAAAAATCCCACCGCAGCAAAATGGAAGAATTGCGCCGCAGCATTGCAACGGCGCTGGAACAATCTGCACAGTTATTTGCCAGCATGCAGCAGGGGCAGCTTGAGCTGGAGTCCATGGATGACCAGACTGCACAAGCCGGTTTGCAAGATTTGCTGGACAGGCGTAGTTCTCAGGAAGTGGCGCTGGCGAATGCCCGTCATGAACTGGATCAACTGACGCAGCAACTGCGCCATCACGAAGAATCCAAAATGCAGGTGGAACGTAGCCTGCAACCACAACGTGACCGCATCGTTGAATTGCAATTGAAAGAGCAGGCTGCACGTCTGAGCCAGGAACAATATGCAGAGCAATTACGCAATTTTGAAGTCGATGAAGAAGTCCTGGCGCAAAAACTGCATGATGATCTCAAACCTTCTTATTTGCAGGGCGAAGTTACCCGCCTGACCAATGCGATTGCAGCACTGGGTGCAGTGAATATGGCTGCTCTTGACGAGTTGGCTCAGGCAACTGAACGCAAGACTTTCCTTGATGCCCAGCATGCTGATCTGACCGAGGCAATCACTACTTTGCAGGATGCCATTCACAAGATTGATATAGAAACACGCGATTTGTTGCAGGATACCTTTGATAAGGTAAATCATCATTTCGCTGAGCTTTTCCCGATTTTATTTGGTGGCGGTCAGGCGAAACTGATCATGACGGGTGATGAAATTTTGGACTCTGGCGTTCAGGTCATGGCGCAGCCACCTGGCAAGAAGAATGCAACCATTCATTTGCTGTCTGGTGGTGAAAAAGCCCTGACGGCAACGGCACTGGTTTTCTCGATGTTCCAGTTGAATCCTGCACCTTTCTGCTTGCTGGATGAGGTTGATGCGCCGCTGGATGACTCAAATACTGAGCGTTTCTGTAATATGGTGAAACGCATGTCGTCAAACACACAATTTTTATTTATCTCCCATAACAAGATTGCGATGGAAATGGCACAACAATTGATTGGTGTCACCATGCAAGAACAGGGGGTTTCACGAATCGTGGCGGTAGATATGGAATCTGCCGTCAATTTTGCTACTGAGGTTCAAGCGGCATGACAGATCTACAAATAAGTTTGTTAGCGATAGGTGGAACGCTGGTAGTTGGCGTCCTGATTTTTAATAAATGGCAAGAATACAAAGCCAAGAAAACCGTTGAAAATGCTTTTGGCGATGGACATGATGATGTACTCATGAATCCTGATGCACCTGTGGATTCCATCGTCAGGCATGAGCCTAGTCTGGATGGTGAAGTGCAGCCTGTTGAAGATGTGCCGCAACATCATGAGCCCATGCATACAGATGCTGCGACTGAAATGGACGCCCCGGTAGCGATACAGGATAAGGAATTGCCAGTCGATGAATTAATCGATTGCGTGATTCCATTGGAGTTTGAAACACCGGTACGTGGCGAAAAAATCCTGGCAGAAATTGCAGACCTTAAATATGTCGGCAAAAAACCTGTGCATTTCATAGGTCAGAGCCATAGCGGCGAGCGCGATGTAATTGCCGTTGGCGGTGCTTATACTTGCCTGTTTGCTGGAGTGCAAATGGTTAGCCGCAATGGCCCTTTGAATGAATTGGAATATTCTGAATTCATCATGAAACTGCGGGCGATTGCAGACAATCTTAGCGCGCATCCGGATATTCCAGACATGAACAAGGTCATGGTCAATGCCCGCGAATTGCATCAATTCGTCGCCGAGCATGATGCGCAACTGAGTGTGAATATTGCAGCCAACGGTGCACCTTGGGCCTTGAATACTTTGCTCGCAGCATTGGAAAAAATGGGCTTTGATCAGCGTCCAGACGGTCGCCTGATGATGCCTGATGGTGACGGCGGCAGTCTGTTCACCTTGTCCACCAATGTCAGTGTCAGTGAAACCATGACTTCGCGCCTGACCTTGTTGCTGGATGTGCCTTGTGTTGCCCCTGCACGTGATGGTTTTGGTGCCATGGCAGCTTGCGCACGCTCGCTGGCAACTCGTCTGGGCGGCACGGTCGTGGATGATGGCAATCAACCTATCTCCAAATTGGCGCTGGATGAGATATCCGGCCAGGTTCATGAATTTTATGCAGCAATGGCAGAGGCGCAGATTCCTGCTGGTTCTTTGCGTGCCCAGCGATTATTTAGTTAATTTATTCCAGACATGCAGAATGATCTTTTGGCTGCTGCCGCCAAGGCGGCAGACACTTCAACAGTAGTGGCACAGGCAGAAAACCTGCGCGCAGAGTTGAACCGGTATGCACATGCCTATTATGTGCTGGATAATCCCAGTGTGCCCGATGCTGAATATGACAGATTGTTTTCAGAACTTCAGCGGCTGGAAGAAACGCATCCCGAATTAAAAACCGTCGATTCACCTACTAACAGGGTGGGCGGAGCACCTTTGCCAGAATTTGGTCAGGTGCAACATGCTGTGCCCATGCTGTCATTGAATAACGGCTTTGAAGACGATGATGTCATTAATTTTGACCGTCGCGCCCGTGAGGGCCTGGATATTCAAAATGAAATTGTCTATGCAATAGATTTGAAGTTTGATGGACTGGCCATCAATCTGCGCTACGTCGATGGTGTCTTTACGCAGGCAGCGACGCGTGGTGATGGTTTTACAGGTGAAGATGTTACTGAGAATATTCGTACCATACGCAGCATTCCCTTGCGTTTGCGGATGGATAATCCGCCAAAGATACTGGATGTGCGTGGCGAAGTATTGATGTTCAAACGCGACTTTGAAAAACTCAATCAACGTCAGCGGGATGCTGGTGCCAAGGAATTCGCTAATCCGCGCAATGCTGCTGCCGGCAGCCTTCGCCAGCTTGATTCAAAGATTACTGCTAAACGTACTTTGCGTTTTTTTGCCTATGGCATAGGCTTGCTGGAAGGCATCAGCGTGCCGCCTTCTCATCGCGCCTTGCTGGACTGGTATAAACAGGCAGGCATCCCGGTCTGTGAAGAAAATGCTCTGGTCAGTGGTGCTTCTGGTTTGCTTGAATTTTACAAGGCTATTCAAACCAGGCGCGACAACCTGGATTATGAGATTGATGGCGTGGTCTATAAAGTCAATGATTTCGCCAGCCAGCAGTCACTTGGTTTTGTATCACGTGCGCCACGTTTTGCAATCGCTCACAAATTCCCGGCGCAAGAAGCGCTGACGACTGTACTGGATATAGAAGTGCAGGTTGGTAGAACCGGTGCGATCACACCCGTGGCCAGGCTGGCTCCTGTATTTGTTGGTGGCGTCACTGTAACCAATGCGACTCTGCACAATGAGGAAGAGATACAGCGCAAGGATATTCGCATAGGCGATACGGTTTCTGTACGGCGCGCAGGTGATGTGATACCGGAGGTTGTAGCGAGCATACTGGAAAAACGTCCGGAAGACTCACGCCAGTTTGTCATGCCAGTAGAATGCCCGATTTGTGGCTCGCCCATACAAAAACCTGAAGATGAAGCAATTGCCCGTTGCAGCGGCGGCTGGATAAAATGTACTGCGCAACGCAAAGGCGGCCTGTCGCACTTTGCTTCACGTAAGGCCATGAATATTGATGGTGTAGGAGAGCAGCTCATTGATCAGTTGGTCGACAAGAATGTCGTTACAACTGCCGCAGATTTGTATAAGCTTGGTCTGCGCGCGCTGGTTGAACTAGACCGCATGGCAGAGAAATCTGCTCAAAATGTATTGAGTGCGCTGGAAACATCCAAGCTGACGAGTTTTCCGCGCTTTATCTATGCGCTGGGCATACGCCATGTGGGCGAATCGACAGCAAAAGATCTTGCTGCGCATTTTGGCAATACAGACGCATTGATGAAGGCGACGGAAGAGCAGTTATTGGAAGTCTCAGATGTTGGACCAGTCGTAGCAAAATCCATCTTGCGCTTCTTTTCAGATTCGCTCAATGTGGAGCTGGTAGAGCAACTGCTGGCATCCGGGATACACTGGCCAGCGATCGAAGTGCAAGAAAAAGGTGAGCAGGTCCTGGCAGGCAAGACGTTGGTGCTGACGGGTACTTTGCCTACGCTGAGCCGTGATCAGGCGACAGAGATTATAGAAAAAGCCGGTGGAAAAGTCTCAGGATCAGTCTCCAAGAAAACCAGTTATCTGGTTGCTGGTGATGATGCGGGTAGCAAGCTGGTGAAGGCGCAAGAATTGGGTATCAATATTTTGACAGAAGCAGAATTGCTTCAACTTTGTTCCGGGAGCTGAAATGAGAAAAATTAAAAAAGCCGTATTTCCAGTGGCAGGTTTGGGTAGCCGTTTTTTGCCGGCCACCAAAGCGCAGCCAAAAGAGATGTTGCCTATCGTTGATAAGCCACTCATACAGTATGCGGTTGAAGAAGCAGTCGAGGCAGGTATTACTGAAATGGTATTCATCACCGGTAGAAATAAACGGGCGATTGAAGACCATTTTGATAAAGCCTATGAGCTGGAAAGTGAGCTGGAGGCAGCTGGCAAAGAAGCCTTGCTGGACCTAGTCAGAAACGTTATTCCAAAGAACATCAACTGCATCTATATACGCCAGACAGCAGCGCTCGGTTTGGGTCATGCAGTTTTGTGTGCTCGTCCTGTCATTGGTGATGATCCGTTTGCAGTTTTGCTGGCAGATGACTTGATGGATGCTGATGCTGGTCAACCTTCCGTCATGGCACAGATGGCTCGTCAGTATGAAGCAGAGGGTGGCAGCATTGTTGCAGTACAAAATGTACCGCGTGAATTTACCCGCCAGTACGGTATCGTCAGCGGCACACCTTACACTGATAGTCTGGAAAGAGTGCAGGGCATCGTTGAAAAACCTATGCCTGATGTAGCACCGTCCACGCTGGCCGTGGTTGGTCGTTATATTTTGTCTGGCCGTATTTTCTCTTACTTGGAAACTCTGGGTAAAGGTTCTGGTGGTGAAATCCAACTGACTGATGGTATTGCTGCCATGCTCAAAGATTTTCCTGTCTATGCTTTCCGCCCCAATGCGACGCGTTATGACTGTGGCTCAAAACTGGGCTATCTGAAGGCCAGCGTTGCCTTGGGCTTGAAGCACAAGGAAACAAGTGCGGAATTCTCTGAATATCTGCAGTCCTTGAAATAAGTAATAATAAAATACGGCCAGGCAGTATCTGGCCGTATTTATATGCAAATCATTTATTAAACATCTGGTGCATCATGATCCATCCTATCCTCAAAATGGGCGACGCCCGGCTATTAAGAGTTGCAGATCAAGTGACTGCGTTTAACACGCCAGAATTGCATGAGCTTATCAAGGATATGTTTGAGACCATGATTGCTGCTAATGGCGCAGGTCTGGCAGCACCGCAGATAGGCGTGAACCTGCAACTGGTTATTTTCGGTTTCAAGAACAACCCGCGCTATCCTGATGCGCCTGTTGTCCCGGAGACAGTGCTCATCAATCCGGTATTGACGCCTTTGTCGGAAGAGACTGATGACGCGTGGGAGGGCTGTTTATCCGTGCCTGGCATGCGCGGCCTGGTGCCACGCTGGAGTGCTCTACGTTATGAAGGCTATGATCAGTTCGGTACGCGCATCTCACGCGATGTAGATGGCTTCCACGCCCGCGTGGTGCAACATGAATGCGATCATTTAAATGGCATCTTGTACCCCATGCGCATACGCGATCTGACGCAATTTGGTTTTACTGAAGTTTTATTTCCTGAGCTTGATCCTAACGACGACGATTGAGTTATTGTTTTCCAGGCAAAAAGGGCAAGAATGTCGATTCTTGCCCTTTTGTTTTATATGATACAGATTAAAACTGCTCATCTTCCCGCAGATAGCGCCACTGTCCTTCTGGCAATTTACCCAGTTTGATCTTGCCTATGCGCACACGTTTCAGGCCTATGACTTTCAGACCTACCATGTCGCACATACGTCTGATCTGGCGTTTCTTGCCTTCACGCAGGATGAAATTTAACTGGTCTTCATTTTGCCAGGTGACTTTGGCAGGCAGGAGTTTTTTGCCATCGAGAGATAAGCCATGATTCAGGCGGCGCAGGTCTGCATCTGGCAAGCGCCCTGGTTTGCTGTATTGCACGCGCACCAGATATTCCTTTTCCACGACCGTGGTTTCACCAATCAAATGCTTGGCTATGCGGCCATCCTGGGTCAATACCAGCAAACCGACTGAATCGATATCCAGACGGCCAGCAGGTACCAGGCTACGCAATTGGGTAGGGTGGAACTGAGTATCAACCTCGTCTTCAGCCCAGCGGTTTTCTGGCTTTATCAAGGCGATTGCCGGGGTGTAGCCATCTTCGGCCTGGCCACTGACGAAACCAACGGGCTTGTTAATGAGTACAGTCACGCGTTTGGATTGTTCGGCTGCAGCTTGTCTTTCCACCGTCACTTTTTGGTGGGGCAATACCTTGCTACCCAGCTCAGAGATGACGGTGCCGTCGACCCGGACCCAGCCACGGGCTATCCATTCATCGGCCTCGCGGCGGGAGCAAAGGCCAAGTTCGGACATGCGTTTGGAGAGTCTTACAAGTTCAGTCATGATTCTTTTAGAGTAGTCTTGCCTGGGTCTGGTTATAGCTCAGGCAAGGATGGTGATTATTCGGTTGCGGTATTATATTTGCCAGCGCTTAGATCCTGAGCGCATCCAGCAAATCGGTTTCAAATTGTATCTGGCTGCGGGCACCTTGCAGGGCCTGGCCATCAACGATGAAAACGTCTTCGACCCTTTCGCCAAGGGTCATGATCTTTGCGGTATGTAAATTGATTTTATACTTGGTCAGAATATTTGCAACCGCATACAGCAAACCATTTCTGTCATTCGCAGAGATGGATAATAAATAATACTGGCCCCGGTCATCAGGCCGTAAATCTACCGTTGGCACGATAGGGAAGGTGCGTGACATACGTGACAAGCGCCCGGGGTTTGGCGGAGACAATGGGGTTTGACGCGTCAGAATTTCAATCAATTCGTGTTCAATCAAATTGATAATGTCGCGATAATTTTTGGCAAAAGCCGGTTCTATTACAAGGAAGGTATCGAGGGCATAACCATTCTTGCTGGTATGAATTTTTGCATCAAGAATGCCGAAATTCTTGCTGTCAAAATAATTGCAGATGCGTGCAAACAAGTCAGGCTGATCTTTGACATACACGGTAATCTGCAGGCCTTCACCTATGGGTGACAGCCGACATTTCACTACGGGTATCTGGCTGTCTATGCGGTCATGCAAGGCGCGCGTTTGCCAGGCGATGTCGGAGGCGTCATGACGCAGGAAGTAGGCAACATCAAGCTGCTGCCAGAATTTTTCATGCGCATCAGGTGCCAGGCCATACAAGCGCAGAGCTTTTAATGCATCTTCCTGCCGATTCTTCAGTTCCCTGTCCTTGCTGGGCGTTTCGCCGCCCAGTACACGCAGGGTCATACGGTACAAGTCTTCCAGCAACTTGCCTTTCCAGGCATTCCAGACCTTAGGGCTGGTGCCACGGATATCTGATACCGTCAGCAAATACAAGGCGGTGAGATGGCGCTCATCCTTGACCACATTGGCAAAATTTTGCACGACGTCAGGATCTGACAAATCCTGCTTTTGTGCCACATGCGACATGGTAAGGTGTTTTTCAACCAGAAAGATGATCAGTTCGGTGTTGGCCTTGCTCAGTCCATGGTCGTAACAGAATTTTTTGGCGTCTGCCATGCCTAGCAGCGAATGATCGCCACCACGTCCCTTGGCGATATCGTGGAATAAAGCCGCAATATACAAAACCCAGGGTTGATTGAAGTTGGCCATCAACTGGCTGCAGAAGGGATATTCATGCGCATGCTCAGGCATGGTAAAACGGCGCAAATTGCGTACTACCATGAGGATATGCTGATCTACCGTGTATGCATGAAACAGATCGTGTTGCATCTGGCCTATGATGCGACGGAAATTCGGCAGATAGCGCCCGAGTATGCTCATCTGATTCATACGCCTCAAAGCATGCGTGATGCCTTGTGGCGATTGCAGAATTTGCAGGAACAATGATCTATTGAAAATGTCATGCCGGAATTCAGCATCAATCAGCAAGCGCGCATGCCATAGTGCGCGTAAGGTCCTGGCTGTCATGCCCTTGAGTTCACCATGTCTGGCCATGGCCAAAAATACTTCCAGTATGGTCGATGGATTTGCTTCAAAGGTATCATCTCTCGCGATATCTATGAAGCCATTCACCTCATTGAAGTGTTCATTGATGGGGCGTGGTACTGAGGGCTGAGGAAACAATACTGCTTCGATATTTTGCAGCAATACCGTATTGAGTTGGGTAACCGCCTTGGCAGCCCAGTAA
This sequence comes from Undibacterium pigrum, assembly GCF_003201815.1. Taxonomy (GTDB): domain Bacteria; phylum Pseudomonadota; class Gammaproteobacteria; order Burkholderiales; family Burkholderiaceae_D; genus Undibacterium; species Undibacterium pigrum. The sequence goes on along the minus strand of NZ_QJKB01000001.1, from coordinate 787,966 downwards.
TAGCGCTGCATCAGGTATTCGCTGGCGCGTCTGGATTCTGTGGTCTTGAAGCCAAAGGTTTCTGCTATCGGCGTCTGTATATCAAAAATCAGGCGATCTTCACGACGGCCTGCATGGATATGCAGTCGTATGCGTATGTCTTTGAAGGCACGTTCATTGCGTTTCAACTGACGTGCTTCAGCATCAGTGATCAGGCCACGTTCTGCCAGTTCACGCCAGGAATTGCCTAGATTTGCTGCCTTGGCGACCCACAGTATGACTTGCAAGTCCCTCAGTCCGCCCGGGCTTTCCTTACAGTTTGGCTCCAGGCTATAGGGTGTATCTTCATATTTGACGTGGCGCTGTTGCAGTTCCAGGAGTTTTTCCTGGAAAAACTTTTGCGGCTGCATGGCTTCCGCATACTGCTGCTGCATTTCCTTGAATAGTTTACGGCTACCAGTAACCAGGCGTGCTTCCAGCAGGCTGGTTTGCACAGTAATATCTGCTGCAGATTCCTGCATGCATTCATCAATGGTGCGTATGCTGTGGCCTATATCCAGGCCTATATCCCAGAAAAGTTGTACCAGTTTTTCCAGCTTGTCGCGAAAGGCTGCGTCTGGCCTTTGCTGCAGTAAAATCAGGACGTCGACGTCGGAGTAGGGGAACAACTCACCACGACCATAGCCACCGACAGCTACCAGTGCTGCCTCTTTCGGAAAATCAAAATAACGCCAGATTTTGCTAAGCTGCTGATCGACATTCCGGCACAAATCATGCAGCAGTTGCTCTGCCTTATGATTTTCCTTGAACGCATTGATAACGATCAGTTGCGCTGATTTCAGCTCTTCCTTGAAAGAGAGTGCCGGTGTCTGCATGTGGCCAGAGCCTTAATCGAATTTAAGCGAGTTTGATGAAATCTGGAATAGGCGGATAGCCTGCCGACAAAGTCAACACTTCATAACCGGTTTCAGTGACCAGAACGGTATGCTCCCACTGGGCCGAGAGGCTGCGATCCTTGGTTTTGATGGTCCAGCCATCCGGCATTTCCTTGATATCGCGGCGACCAGCGTTAACCATGGGCTCTACCGTGAAAATCATGCCTGGCAATAATTTTTCCATAGTGCCTGGCTTGCCGTAATGCATGACTTGTGGCGCTTCATGGAAAATCTTGCCTATGCCGTGACCGCAAAATTCGCGCACGATGCTATAGCCAGCTCTTTCAGCATGTTGTTGTATGACGTGGCCGATATCACCCAGATGGGCGCCTGGTTTGATTTTATCTATGCCCAGCCACATGCATTCATAAGTGATGGCACTCAGGCGCTTGGACAAAATGGACGGTTCACCCAGCAAGAACATGCGGCTGGTGTCGCCATGGTACCCGTTTTTGATGACAGTAATATCCAGATTGACTGAGTCGCCATCTTTGAGGACTTTATCGCCTGGTATACCATGGCAAATGACATCATTGACTGATGTGCAAATCGCTTTTGGATAAGGTGTGTAGCCTGGTGGGCAGTAGTTCAGCGGGGCAGGGATGGCGCCTTGCACATTGACCATGAATTCGTGGCATAAGCGATCAAGTTCACCCGTGCTGATGCCTACTTTGACAAATGGGGTAATGTAATCAAGGACTTCCGAAGCCAGTTTGCCGGCGATGCGCATGCCGGCGATATCTTCCGGCGTCTTTATAGTGATAGCTTCCATACGTTTCTTGTCGTTTGCCAGGGCTTGCATAGTGAATTGCTGACATTGCCCCGGCATTTCTGCCTGGCGGAGTCAGATTCATTGAGTGGCTAAGCCCTGATCTGAGTAAAATTGCGAAGTGTTGCAGAATCGTGTTGCAAAACCACAATTATAGTCTATGAAAGGGCCTGTCGCATTGCCCTGGCGCCACCTCAGCGACTACCTCTTAAACGCAGCACTTGAGGGAAATGCAGTTTTCATAGTAGAATAGATGGTTAGCTTGTAGATGTATAGAAATACGGTACTTGCTAATTAATTTTTTATCAATCGAATCCGGTCGAAAAGGGTGTCTTGCAGCGTTTAAATTAATAGTAAATATTAATTCGCTCAGATCACTGGCTGGATTCAAGACCTAACCCTGGAGTTATTATGTCTGTAACAATGCGTGAAATGCTGGAAGCTGGTGTGCACTTTGGTCACCAAACCCGTTTTTGGAACCCAAAAATGGCACCGTACATCTTCGGCCATCGCAACAAGATTCATATCGTTAACCTGGAAAAAACACTGGCAATGTACCAGGACGCGATGAAGTACATCCGTCAATTGTCTTCCAATCGCGGCACAGTGCTGATGGTTGGCACCAAGCGTCAATCCCGTGACATCATCGCAGCAGAAGCACAACGTGCTGGCATGCCTTTCGTTGATCAGCGCTGGTTGGGTGGTATGTTGACTAACTTCAAAACAGTCAAAACATCCATCAAACGCCTGAAAGACATGGAAGCTTCCATCGAAGACGGTTCTGTTGAGAAACTGTCCAAAAAAGAAGCCCTGATGTTCCAGCGCGAAATGATCAAGCTGCAAAAATCCATCGGTGGTATCAAGGATATGGGCGGCGTTCCTGATGCAATTTTCGTGGTTGACGTTGGCTACCACAAAGGTGCGATCACTGAAGCAGCGAAACTGGGTATCCCGGTTATCGGCGTGGTTGATACTAACCACTCCCCAGAAGGTGTTGCATACATCATCCCAGGTAATGATGACTCCTCCAAAGCAATCGCTTTGTATGCTCGCGGTGTTGCCGATTCCATCCTGGAAGGCCGTGCAAACGCAGTAAACGAAGTTTTGGAAGCTGTTAAGCCAGGTTCTGATGAGTTTGTAGAAGTAGAACAAGCTTAATTGCCTGTTCTGGCACATGGTTTCAAGCTGCCGATGGTGGCTTGAAACAAAAAATGGGGCAACAGTCGTTCGCCCTTTTTTTTAAACAAAATTTGATATCGGTGTTTTTTAAACACCCTTGAACTAGGAGAATGACATGGCAGCGATTACAGCAGCTTTGGTAGGTGCACTGCGCGCAAAAACAGATGCGCCAATGATGGAATGCAAAAAAGCGCTGACAGAAGCAGAAGGCGATATGGACCGTGCGGAAGAGATTCTGCGTGTAAAACTGGGCAGCAAAGCTTCCAAAGCATCTTCCCGTATTACTGCAGAAGGCGTAGTCGCATCTTTCATCTCTGGCAACGTCGGCTCCCTGATCGAAGTTAACTGCGAAACAGACTTCGTCACCAAGAATGATGACTTCCTGGCACTGGCAAATACTTGTGCAAAACTGATCGCCGAACACAATCCTGCTGATATCGCAGCTTTGGGTGCATTGCCACTGGATGGCAAAACAGTTGAAGAAGTGCGCGCAGCACTGGTTGGTAAAATCGGCGAAAACATGTCTTTCCGTCGCTTTGTTCGTTTTGATACTACAGCTAAACTGGTTTCTTACCTGCATGGCACACGTATCGGCGTGGTTGTTGAATTTGACGGCGCGGATGAACAAGTTGGTAAAGACGTAGCGATGCACATCGCTGCAATGAAGCCAGTATCCCTGTCTTCTGACCAAGTACCTGCTGAATTGATCGAAAAAGAGCGCTCTGTAGCAGCTCTGAAAGCAGCAGAATCCGGTAAGCCAGCAGATATCGCTGAAAAAATGGTTGAAGGTTCCGTACAGAAATTCCTGAAGGAAGTTTCTTTACTGAATCAAACATTCGTTAAGAATGACAAGCAAACAGTTGAACAGATGTTGAAATCTGTGAATACAACTGTAAAGGCATTCACCATGTTCGTAGTTGGTGAGGGCATTGAGAAGAAGCAAGATGACTTCGCCGCAGAAGTGGCCGCGCAAGTGGCCGCAGCAAAACAAGCGTAATTGGCGAAATAAAAAAACGGGCCGAAAGGCCCGTTTTTTTAAATCCAGCGATTGTAAGTATTTGTGTCTGAGCATCAAATTTATGTATTCAGGTGTAAATATGAGTGGGTGATAAGTGGGTAGTGCTCCATTTGCTTTGTATATTGCCTGACCGGGCTAGTTTACAAATCAAATGGTTATTGAAGAGCCTTATCCAGGCTGTTTCATCCAGTACGCATTTCTTTTAAACTATTTAAACTACCAGAAGGAGTCCTATCATGACAAAACCTGCTTACAAGCGTGTGCTCTTGAAGCTCTCTGGCGAAGCCCTGATGGGCGATGATCCGTTTGGCATTAATCGTGCGACGATAGAGCGCATGGTGGCCGATGTGGCCGAAGTATCAAGGATGGGCGTAGAACTGGCCATCGTTATTGGTGGCGGCAATATCTTCCGTGGCGTGGCACCTGGTGCGCAAGGCATGGACAGGGCAACTGCAGACTACATGGGTATGCTCGCTACCGTCATGAATGCCCTGGCTTTATCTGATGCCATGCGCCAGGTTGGCCTGACCTCACGCGTCATGTCAGCTATCGCTATTGACCAGGTCGTCGAGCCTTATGTGCGTCCAAAAGCATTGCAATATCTGGAAGAAGGCAAGGTTATCGTATTTGCCGCCGGCACTGGCAATCCCTTCTTTACTACCGACACTGCAGCAGCTTTGCGCGGCTCGGAAATCGGTGCCGAAATCGTCTTGAAGGCAACCAAGGTTGATGGCGTTTACACAGCTGATCCTAAAAAAGATCCTGCTGCAACGCGTTATACGACGATTTCATTTGATGAGGCCATCGCCCGTCACCTGCAGGTAATGGATGCAACAGCCTTCGCTCTTTGCCGCGATCAGAAACTGCCTATCAAGGTATTTTCCATTATTAAACCAGGCGCATTGAAGAATGTCATTCTGGGGGCAGACGAAGGCACCTTAGTGCACGTATAATCCTGCACTTTGGATTGTTTCATATTAATTCGGCAAGGAGCACGGCAAGACCCGTTGCTCATGCCAAGATGTACAGGAGAGCGCCATGAGCGTAGCAGATATTAAAAAAAGTTCTGACCAGCGTATGCAAAAGTCTATCGAGACTTTGAAGGCTGATTTATCCAAAGTTCGCACAGGCCGTGCCCACACCGGCATTCTGGATCACGTCCAGGTTGATTACTACGGCACACCTACCCACATCACACAAGTTGCCAATGTCACTTTGATCGATGCCCGCACCATTGGTGTGCAGCCTTGGGAAAAGAAGATGCTGAATGCGATTGAAAAAGCAATTCGTGATGCTGATCTGGGTCTGAATCCATCATCTCAGGGTGAGCTGATTCGCGTGCCAACACCGCCGTTGACTGAAGAGCGCCGCAAGGAAATGGTCAAGCTGGTCAAGACAGAAGGTGAGAGCGCCAAGATCGCTATTCGTAATATTCGTCGTGATTCCAATGAATCCCTGAAGAAGTTGCTTAAAGAAAAAGAATGCTCTGAAGATGATGAGCGTCGTGCGCAAGATGATATCCAGAAATTGACAGACAAGTTTGTTGCTGAAGTGGACAAGCTGCTGGCAGACAAAGAAAAAGAAGTGTTGACAGTATAAGTCGTCTCCCGCGTATCAACACATTCTGGATTTACATGACCCATACAAGTTCCACCAAGGAAATTCCGGCAGTTGGCGCAATTCCTAAACACATAGCAATTATCATGGACGGCAACGGGCGCTGGGCAACCAAGCGCTTTTTGCCGCGTGTCGCTGGTCATGTCAAGGGCGTGGAGGCGGTCAGGGGGATGGTTGAGGCCTGCGCCAAGCGCGGCGTTTCTTATCTGACCCTGTTTGCCTTCAGTTCAGAAAACTGGCGCCGGCCTGCTGAAGAAGTATCATTATTGATGCGTTTGTTTGTCACAGCTCTTGAAAAAGAGGTGGCCAAGATGCATGCGAATAATATACGTTTGAAAGTGGTTGGCGACCTCACTCGTTTTGATGCGCATTTGCAGAAAATGATTACTGCTGCCGAAGAAAAAACAGCAAATAATCAAGGGCTTACAGTGACCATTTGTGCAAATTACGGTGGCCGTTGGGACATTATCCAAGCCATGAACCGGCTACAAAAAGATCGCATTGCTGCTGGACAATCAGGGCAGGACGTGACGGAGGATCAGCTTTCTGCCTATCTTTCCATGGCATATGCACCTGAGCCTGATTTGTTTATCCGTACCGGCGGGGAAACGCGTATTTCCAATTTCCTGCTGTGGCAACTTGCGTATAGTGAATTCTATTTTACGGATACCTTTTGGCCAGATTTTGATGCGGCAGCGCTGGATACCTCTATACAATCTTACCAAAACCGCGAACGTCGTTTTGGCAGGACCAGTGCGCAAGTGACCGAACAAACTTCCACACAAGAAAGCAAGTAATGCTAAAAACCCGTGTATTGACTGCCCTGGTTCTGTTGGCGATCTTGCTGCCAGTGCTGTATTCAGCGAATTTTTATGCTTTTACAGCGTTGGCACTGGCATTTTTTGCAGCCGCCATGTGGGAGTGTCAGCGTTTATTCAAAAAGCCTGGCACTATCGTCATGACTGTACTTTGGACAGGTTTGCTGGCATATTGCCTGTTCCATCTAAAAGATTTTTCCTATCTCCTGTTATTTGCTCTGAGCACCGCTTTCTGGGCACTCAGACTGGTTCCGACTTTAGCCAGGGGCTTGCCACAGGCACATAATTTTTCCAGCGGTATTTTGAGCACCCTGTATGGCATCAGTATCTTTGCCTGCTTTGTGGCGATTGCTGTTTTCTTCCAGCAGCAGTCACCCATGTATCTGTTTTCTGTCATGGCGATTGTCTGGGTTGCCGACATTGCTGCTTATTTCTCTGGCAAAGCCTTTGGCAAACACAAGCTTGCACCAAGCATATCTCCGGGCAAATCCTGGGAGGGGGCTATTGGAGGCTGGATTTTTGTATTGATACTGGCTACGGCGACCAGTTTTATTCCTGCCTTGCAAAATACTTTTACCGCACAATTGCTCTCCAGAAAAGGCTGGCTCATCTTCATTGCTGCCATGACTTTAATCACAGCAGCCAGTGTAGTAGGGGATTTGTTTGAATCATCCCTCAAGCGTCGTGTTGGCATGAAAGATAGTAGTAATCTGTTGCCTGGCCATGGTGGTGTACTGGATAGAATAGATGCCTTGATTCCTGTTCTTCCTCTTGCTGCATTAGTAGACTTGTGGCGATAAATTATATGCAAAAAAAACAGCAACTTTGCATATTGGGAGCAACAGGGTCCATAGGTGTTTCTACTTTGGACGTGGTAGCCCGTCACCCTGATCGTTATGGCGTTTTCGCTCTTACTGCGCATACACAAGTAAAAAACCTTGCGGAGCAATGTGAGCAGTTCTTGCCTCAGATTGCCGTAGTCGGCACGGCGCAGGCTGCTGATGAATTATCCATTCTCCTTAAGGAAAAGCATTTACATCAGATCCAGATTTTGTTTGGTCCTGAGGCCTTATGTGCTGTCGCCAGCGCAAATGAGTGCGATAGCGTAATGGCTGCCATAGTCGGTGCAGCTGGATTGCCTGCTTCGTTAGCTGCTGCAAAAGCAGGCAAGAAGGTCTTGCTGGCAAATAAGGAAGCACTGGTCATGTCTGGCCAGTTGTTTATTGATGCCATCAAAGATAGTGGCGCTGCCTTATTGCCGATCGACAGCGAGCACAATGCCATTTTTCAGTGCTTGCCTGGTAACTATAACCGCCAACCTGGCCAGCATGGCATCCACAAGATCTTGCTGACAGCCTCGGGCGGCCCATTTTTACATAGGGATGTAAATACGCTTGATGATGTCACGCCTGAGCAGGCAGTAGCTCATCCCAACTGGGTCATGGGGCGAAAAATATCCGTTGATTCAGCCACGATGATGAACAAGGGCCTTGAAGTCATAGAAGCACACTGGTTGTTTGCCACGCCAGCTGAGCAGATAGAGGTCGTCATTCATCCACAAAGCGTTATTCATTCCATGGTGTCCTACACTGACGGCTCGGTCCTGGCTCAGATGGGTAATCCGGATATGCGCATTCCGATCGCTTATGGCATGGCTTACCCTGAACGCATGGATTCTGGCGTTGCCCCCCTGGATTTGCTGAAGGTGGCCAGTTTAAATTTCATTAAACCGGATTTCCAACGCTTCCCCTGCCTGCAATTGGCCTATGACGCCTTGAAAGAAGGGAAATCTGCTGCAACCATATTGAACGCAAGTAATGAAGTTGCTGTCCAAGCGTTTTTGGATAAAAGAATTGGTTTTCGCATGATTAATCAAGTCATAGAGCAGACGCTGAGCAAGGTGGCAGCAACGGAGGCTCTTGATCTGGAAAGCATATTGGCCTGTGATGCAGAAGCGCGCCGCGTGGCTGAGGCAATGCTGTCCTCATGATTGTATTACACGATATTCTGGCCTTCCTTGTGACTCTGGGTATCCTGGTCACTATTCATGAATTTGGGCACTATATCGTCGCACGCTGGTGCGGCGTTAAAGTATTACGATTTTCCTTGGGCATGGGAAAAGTTGTCTATTCCAGGCGATTTGGCAAAGATCAGACAGAATGGGCAATTTCCATATTGCCTTTGGGTGGCTACGTCAAAATGCTGGATGCCAGGGAAATGGGCGCAGAAAATATTGCCGCCAGTGAACTGCCGCGTGAGTTTTGTCAACAGTCCGTGTGGAAACGTATAGCCATCGTTTCTGCAGGGCCCATTGCTAATTTCTTATTGGCTATTTTCCTGTACACGATTTTGTTTGTTCATGGTGTGCCCGAGCCTGTAGCGAAGCTGAGGGTTATTCCTGATACTTCTATCGCTTACCAGGCCGGTTTGCGCTATGGTGATTTGATTACCACTGTCAATGGTGAGCAGGTGCAAGGCTGGACTGAATTTCGCTGGAAAATGATGCAGGCTGGCGTGGCAGGGGCTAACTCAGTGCTTGAGGTGCAGCGTTTTGATGATGCAATACAAGGCGGTACAAAACATATTTCCATCAGCGTACCTTTAAAGCAATTTAACGCTAAAGATGTTGATAGCGACATTCTTAACTACTTGGGCCTGAATCTTGCCCGTAGCAGGGAAGTTGTTCTGAAAAGATTTCTGCCAGAAAGCCCAGCTTTGCGTGCTGGCTTGCAGGAAGGTGACCGCATTCTCGAAGTGGGTCAGAAACCTTTGCTGGATGTCATTGATTTTATTCAGGTCGTCAACGCCAACCCGGCTAAGCCGTTGAAGCTACTGGTCCAAAGAAAACAAGAGAAGTTTGAAATAGAAGTAACTCCTGCCAGCCAGGATGCCAATGGCAAGACAGTAGGCGTACTTGGGGTAGAGTTGCAAGCCGCATTACCCGAAATGGTGATGGTTCAGGCGAATCCCCTGCAAGCCTTTGTGAAGTCAGTTGAAAAAACCTGGGATACAAGTATCTTTAGCCTGAAAATGATAGGCAAAATGCTCACTGGAAATGCTTCTCTGAAGCATATAACCGGACCTTTAACCATAGCAGACTATGCAGGACAGACCTCTCGTAGTGGCCTGATTACCTATCTTGGTTTTATCGCCGTCATCAGTATCAGTCTGGGAGTGATGAATTTGCTACCCATACCGGTTTTGGATGGAGGGCATTTGTTGTATTATTCGCTGGAAGTTTTAATCGGGAAACCTTTGCAAGACCGTTATGTCGAAATGGGTCAGCGTATCGGAGTGTTTTTGCTATTGATGATGATGGCAATAGCTTTTTTTAATGACATTGTCCGACTGATACCATACTTTGGCAGACTAATGTCATAATAGTCGGCTTGATGACAGCAACTCATTTCAGATAGCAATATTGAGAGTATTGAAAGAAATTTATACCCAATGAAATTACATATCGAGCAGTTCACTTTAGCCCATTTTCGTCGTCATGCATTATCTTTGGCTGCATTTGCACTTTGCACCGGAAATGCACTCGCGATTGAGCCCTTCACCGTCAAGGATATACGTGTAGAAGGCTTGCAACGGACGGAGGCCGGTACTGTATTTAGCTATTTGCCTGTCAAAGTTGGTGAGCAATTTGATGACGCAAAAAGTACAACTGCGATCAAATCCCTGTACGCAACGGGTTTTTTCAAGGATGTTCAGATAGAGGCGCAGGATGGTGTCCTGATCGTTTTGCTGGAAGAACGCCCAACCATTGCTGGCGTGGAATTTACTGGCACTAAAGAATTTGAGAAGGATGCGCTGGTCAAGGCACTGAAAGATATCGGTGTTGGTGAATCGCGCATTTTCGACAAGGCGACAGTGGACCGCGCCGAGCAGGAATTGAAACGCCAATACTTGTCCAAGGGCTTGTATGGCATGCAAATCACTACCACCATCACGCCGATAGAGCGTAATCGTGTGAATGTTACTTTTGCTGTCGACGAAGGTGAAGTTGCCAAAATCGCACAAATCAATATTATCGGAAACAAGGCTTTTTCTGATGGTGAAATTCGTGACTTGCTGACTTTGACCACGCCAGGCTGGTTTACCTGGTACACCAAAGCTGATCAATATTCCAAGCAAAAACTGTCTGGTGATATAGAAACTTTGCGTTCTTTTTACCAAAACCGTGGCTATCTGGAAATGCAAATCCTGTCTACGCAGATTTCCATCACACCAGATAAAAAAGATATCTACATCACCATCAATCTGGACGAAGGTGATAAATACACTGTTTCTGATATCAAGCTCGAAGGCGATACCCTGGGGCGTGAAGAAGAATTGGCTTCTCTGTTGTTGTTGAAGAGTGGCAATATTTACAATGCTGCCCGTCTGACTGAGAGTACCAAGCGTATTTCTGAACGCATGGGTAATTTTGGTTATGCCTTTGCCAACGTCAATGCCAATCCTGTACTGAATAAAGAAAAGAAAGAAGTTGCTTTCACCATCTTTGTTGATCCGGGCAAGCGTGTGTATGTTCGTCGTATCAATCTGGCAGGCAATACGCGTACGCGTGATGAAGTTATCCGCCGCGAATTCCGTCAGTTTGAAAGCTCATGGTATGACGGTGAGAAAATCAAGACTTCGCGTGACCGCGTAGAGCGCCTTGGCTATTTCAAGGATGTCACAATAGAAACGCCTGAAGTGCCGACCAGCGTTGATCAGGTCGACGTCAATTTGACCGTAACTGAAAAACCTACTGGTAACCTGATGTTTGGTGCCGGTTACTCCAGTGCAGAAAAACTGACATTGACAGGTTCCATCCAGCAAGCCAATGCCTTCGGTAGCGGTGACACGATAGGCCTGGATGTGAATACCAGCCGCCAGAACCGTACTATCGCGGTGGCGCATACTGATCCTTACTTTACCGATGATGGTGTTAGCCGTAACATAGAATTGTATCTGCGCACGACGCGTCCTATCATAGGTAGTACTGGTGACTACAAGATTCAGACTACCGGTGGTGCTTTGCGCTTTGGTGTACCATTCTCTGAAGTTGATACGGTATTCTTTGGTCTCGGTTTTGAACGTACCAAGGTTGAGACTTATTATTTGAGCCCACCACGCTATTTGCAGTATGTCGCGGATTATGGCAATGGCAGCAAGGATATCAATAGCATCAATTATGGTATCGGTGAGGCAGTGACCAATTCCTACCCTCTGACAGCGGCATGGCAAAGGGATAGCCGGGACAGTGTATTGACGCCAACGATAGGTCGCTACCAGCGTGCCAATCTGGAGCTGGCTGCTTTCGGTAGCTTTAAATACTACCGCGCCATTTATAATGCGCAATTGTTCCAGCCTATTTATCGCTCTGTTGTTCTGGCACTGAATGGCGAATTTGACTATGGCCATGGTTTGGGTGGCAAGCCATTCCCATTGTTTAAAAACTTCTATGCTGGTGGTATAGGCTCTGTGCGTGGCTATGAGCCATCCTCATTGGGTACCAGAGATCCTAACGGTGACGCGCTTGGTGGTTCAACCAGGGTACTGGCCAACGTAGAATTGCAAATTCCTTTCCCTGGTGCGGACAAGTCCTTGCGCTGGTTTACCTTCGTGGATGGTGGTAATGTATTTGATGAAGGTCAGAAAATCAGGCCAAAAGACTTACGCTTTTCTGCAGGTATAGGTATAAGCTGGATATCGCCGGTTGGTCCGTTGAAATTGAGTTTTGGTAAAGCCTTGAACGCTAAACCGGATGATAAGAAGCAGACATTCCAGTTCCAGATGGGAACAGGTTTCTAATTGTTTATACCTGGCTATATTTTGTTTTAGTACGTGTTACGGAGATTATTTTGAGTCAACATACTACCCCGACCAAATTGTTGCAACGTTTGATGGTTTGTGCGGCTTGCGTCCTCAGCGTTGCTCAAGCTCAGGCCCAGGACACAAAAATAGCCATCTTTGATTCTCAAAGGGTGATGCGTGAATCCGTGCCGGCAAAAGCGGCAGAAGCCAAGCTGAAAGTTGAATTCCAAAAGCGTGGTGAAGAGCTGGAAAATCTGGCAAAGAAATTAAAGGCGACTGCTGAAAAGTATGAAAAAGATGCGCCTTTATTATCGGAAGCTGACCGTGTGGTTCGCCAGCGTGAAATTACCGAACTGGACCAGACTTTCAAGCGCAAGCAACGCTCTTACAATGAAGATGTGAATCAGCGTCAGAACGAAGAGATCGCGTCTTTGGTAGAGCGTGCGCAAAAAGTGATCAAGCAAATTGCCGAAGTGGAAAAAATTGATCTGGTCTTGCAAGATTCTGTTTACCACAGCGCCCGTATCGACATCACTGACAAAGTTCTCAAAGCACTCTCCAAATAATTCCTATGACCACAAGCATTCGGCTGGGTGAATTGGTCGATCGCTTCGGTGGTCAATTGACTGGTTCACCTGAAATTACTGTCACTGGCATTGCTCCTTTGAGTGAAGCTGGTGAGCAGCATATTACCTTTTTATCCAATCCCAAATTACGTCATCAAGCTGCGGCCACTCAGGCTGCTGCATTGATACTGACGCAGGCAGACTTTGAGCAAATTGGCAAAGATTATGCTGGTATTTGCCTGATAGTCCCGCAGCCCTATGTGTATTTCGCGCGTGCGGCGCAATATTTCGCCTCGCTTAATGCGATACCTGCAACGACAGGCGTGCATCCTGCTGCCTGGGTCAGTCCGCAGGCAATCGTGGCAGCAACTGCCAGCATAGGCGCCAATGTCAGTATCGATGCTGAAGCCGTGATTGGTGAGCATGTCGTTATCAAGCCAGGCGCAGTAATAGGCCGCGGAGTAGTGATAGGTGACAATAGCCTGATCCACGCCAATGTCAGCATTTATGACTATTGCGTATTGGGACAGCGTTGCATCGTCCATTCTGGTGCGGTGATAGGTGCAGACGGTTTTGGCTTTGCCAATGAAAAAGGCCAATGGATTAAAATCCCGCAAACGGGCAGGGTGCTGGTTGGTGACGATGTAGAAATCGGCGCAAACACCAGCATAGACCGTGGCGCTTTAGCTGACACCATCATAGAAGAAGGTGTAAAGCTGGATAACCAGATACAAATTGGTCATAACTGCCACATAGGCGCTCATACTGCCATGGCTGGCTGCGTGGGTGTGGCGGGTAGTGCCAAGATAGGTAAATATTGCACATTCGGTGGCGCGGCCATGGTGCTGGGTCACCTGACCATCGTCGATAATGTGCATATTTCATCTGCCAGCATGGTATCGCGTTCCATCCTGGAACCAGGCCAATATACCGGCTTCTACCCCTTGGCAAAGAATGCCGACTGGGAAAAAACTGCTGCCATCGTACGCAATTTATCGGGTATGCGTGAAAAAATGCGCTATCTCGAAAAAACAATGAAAACACTGACTGAAAAAGATCATGAATAGCCTGGACATCAATCAAATCAAAGAATACCTCCCGCATCGTTATCCAATGTTGCTGGTCGATCGCGTACTGAACTGGGAAAATGGCAAAAGCATTACCGCCATCAAAAATGTCACGGCAAATGAAGAGTTCTTTAATGGACACTTCCCGAACAAGCCCGTCATGCCTGGCGTATTGATGATAGAAGCGATGGCACAGACTGCTGCCATACTCTCATTCCTGACTATGGGCCAAAAGCCGGATGAAAATACCATCGTGTATTTCCTCGGCATTGATGGCGCACGTTTCAAGCGTCCAGTTGAACCTGGTGACCAGTTGAAGATGGAAGTGGAAATCATCAAGGTTGCACGCGGTATCTGGAAATACAAGGCCAAAGCGACAGTCGATGGTCAATTGGCGGTAGAGGGCGAATTGATGTGCACCATGCGTACGAAAGAAGAAGCCAAGGAGAGCTAAATAATGCACATCCACCCAAGCGCACTGATCGACCCCAAGGCCCAACTGGATAGCTCAGTTGAAGTAGGTGCCTATTCGATTATTGGCCCCAATGTGAAGATAGCGGCAGGCACTAAAATAGGTCCGCATGTCGTCATTGAAGGGCATACGACGATAGGCAGCAATAATACTTTTTACCAGTTCTCGTCCATAGGTGCAGCACCGCAAGACAAAAAGTATGCGGGTGAGCCTACACGTCTGGAAATTGGCGACAATAACGTCATCCGTGAATTTTGCACCTTCAACCTGGGTACAGTGCAGGATGATGGCGTAACCCGTCTGGGTAACGATAACTGGATCATGGCTTATGTGCATCTGGCGCATGACTGCCAGGTCGGCAATAACGTCATATTCGCCAACAATGCCGCATTGGCTGGTCATGTGCACGTCGGTGACTGGGTGATTTTGGGTGGTTTTACCAATGTCCATCAATTCTGCAAGATAGGTGCGCATGCCATGTGCGGCATGGGTACTTCCTTGCTGCAGGATGTACCTCCCTTTGTCATGTTGAATGGTAACCCGGCGGCTGCCCACGGCATTAATGTCGAAGGTTTGAAGCGTCGCGGCTTTAGCCGCGAACAAATTTCCGCCATACGCCAGACTTATAAGCTGATTTATAAATCTGGCTTGACCCTGGAAGAAGCCAAAGCAGCGATAGATGCGCAAATTGCTGAACTGGAAGCAGATGTGGCCCTTCATGTGCAATCCATGCGCCACTTCCTGGATGCTGCAACACGCGGCATCGTTCGTTAAGCTGCTGTGACAACTCAAGCTAATCGCCCCATCATTGCCATGGTTGCCGGAGAAACCTCCGGCGACATGTTGGCCAACCGTCTATTGTCCGGCTTGCGCCCGGCTTTGCCTGATGCCCATATGCATGGCATAGGCGGCCCACGCATGGCTGAGCATGGCTTCATCAATGACTGGCCCATGGAGAAATTGTCTGTGCGCGGCCTGTTTGAAGTGCTGGCGCATTACCGTGAAATCAGCGGCATACGCAAGCAATTGCGTGAACAGTTGTTACTGGAAAGACCAGATGTTTTCATCGGTGTCGATGCGCCAGACTTTAACCTGGATCTGGAAATTCAGTTAAAGCGTGCGGGCATTCCCACCATGCATTACATCAGCCCATCCATCTGGGCCTGGCGTGGTGGTCGCATCAAAAAGATCGCCGAAGCCGTTTCCCACATGCTGGTGGTATTTCCCTTTGAAGAAGAGATATACCGCAAGGCAGGCATACCTGTGACCTATGTTGGTCATCCGCTGGCGCAAGTTATCCCCATGGAAACCGATATGGCTGCGGCCAGGGATGAGCTGGGCCTCGACAAGAATGCCAGAGTAGTCACGATCTTGCCGGGCAGCCGCATGTCCGAGCTTAAATACAATACTGAAGCATTCATTCAAACAGCAAAAATCCTCTGCCAGCGTGACCCACAATTGCAGATCGTCGTACCCATGGCAGGCGACAAACAGCGCAGTTATTACATCAAACTGGTGGTTGATGCCAAGCTCGATGATGTACCGGTGCTGCTGATAGATGGCCGTTCACATACGGCTATTGCCGCAGCGGATGCGGTGCTGGTTGCCTCTGGCACAGCCTCACTGGAAGTGGCCTTGTTCAAAAAGCCCATGGTGATTGCCTACAAGATGATGGAAGCTTCATGGCAGATTTTGCGGCACATGGGTTACCAGCCCTGGATAGGTTTGCCAAATATTCTTGCTCGTGAATTCCTCGTGCCAGAGTTTTTGCAGTCGGCTGCCAGGCCAGATGCAATGGCAGATGCATTGTGGCAGCAATTAAGTGACGAAGCTTTGCAGCAGCGCCTGAAACAGCGTTTCGTCGATATGCATCATTCACTCTTGCGCGATACCGCCAATGTCTCGGCGCAAGCTGTATTACAATTAATTTCGGCAAAATGAGGCTTTCGCCCCTGACTGTAGACAACACGCCAGATTTCCTTGAAGAGTAGCAAGCATGTACGTAGATTCCCATTGTCATATCAATTTTCCTGAACTGGCTGAGCGTTTGCCTGAGATATTGGGCAAGATGCAGGAAAATGGTGTGACTCATGCCTTATGCGTCTCGGTGGATTTGCCCGATTTTCCACAAGTGCTGGCACTGGCTGAGCAATATCCTCATATCTACGCCTCCGTAGGCGTACATCCTGATTATGAGGAAACTGAAGAACCAACAGCAGAGCAATTAGTCAGGCTGGCGGATCACGATAAAATTATCGCCATTGGTGAAACCGGGCTTGACTACTTTCGCTTGAAGGGTGACCTTGAATGGCAGCGTGAACGTTTCAGACAGCATATCCGCGCCTCCCGCATTTGCCGCAAGCCCCTGATCATTCATACACGAGCAGCGGCTGAAGATACCATACGCATCATGAAAGAAGAGGGTGCAGGCACAGAGCAGGGTGGTGTGGCTGGCGTCATGCATTGTTTTACCGAATCGCTGGAAGTGGCACAAGCCGCAGTAGATCTGGGGTTTTATATTTCATTTTCAGGTATTCTGACCTTCAAGAGTGCCAAAGATTTACAGGCAGTAGCAAAAGCTTTGCCGCTGGAACGCATTTTGATAGAAACTGATTCTCCCTATCTGGCACCCGCACCGCACCGCGGCAAAATGAATGAACCTGGTTTTGTACGGCATGTAGGTGAATTTTTGGCAGACTTGAAAGGCATCTCAGTCAAGGAAGTACAAGAAACCACGACCAGAAATTTCTTCCAATTATTTCAATTTGCTCATTGAGGCCTGATATGCAAACAAGCTTGTCATCTGCATTAATCCCTGGAAGATTTTATTTGCGATGCCTGGTTTGCTTATTGCTGTGCTTATCTTCTGCCTGCGCTTTTGCTGATGATCATGATGACCTGATTTTTGCAGTACGTTTTGACCAGGTAAACAAGGTCAATGATTTAGTTAAACGCGGCCTCAGTGTCAATGCCACAGAATCTACCCGTGGCGAAACTTTACTGATGATTGCCCTGCGCGAAAAATCAAAAAAAGTTTTCCATTACTTGCTTGACCACAAAGACATCAAACTCGAAGCCAGGGCGGCGAATGGCGATACCATTCTGATGTTGGCAAGTTATCTGGATAATTTGCCGTTTGTTAAGGCAGTCATTGAGCATGGTGCCGAGATTAATCAAGTAGGCTGGTGTGCCTTGCACTATGCGGCTGCCGGCGGCAATAAGAATATCGTTGCCTTATTGCTGGAGAATTCTGCCTATATTGATGCTGAATCACCCAACAAAACCACTCCCCTGATGATGGCTGCCCGTTCAGGCAAGCATCTTATTGTCAATTTATTGCTGGAGGAGGGGGCTGACCCCTCTTTGAAAAACGACTTGGGTTTGACGGCTCTCGACTTTGCCATCGAAGTCGAACAAAGAGAAATTGCTGCTGTGCTGAAAGAACGCATGCAGGCGGTCAAGAAATAAAATTTTGCATCGCAACATCTTGCCTGCAAAACAAAGTCTATGTTAAAGTTCGCGCATCTCATTTTCGGAGCACATCTGTGGACAGTTATAGTTGTCGATCATCACTCAACTTGGCAATGTAAGCACAGATTTTCTCTTGCTACCTTGCCATTTGGCGGGTAGTAGTCTTTCGCAGCAGTCGTGCTGCCCTCTACTTTTACCCCTGTTTTAAATTTTGCGTGGCGCTGATTGCCTGTCAGCTGGCTATTGTTTTGCCGCGTAGTTTATCTTTGTCCAGACTTCAGTCTGTGGCAGGAGGGTTGGTATGTCTCGTTTTTTCTTTCTCACCCTGAGTGAGTCAAGGAGCATTCATGTTTGAACTGTTCCGTTTTCAAGCGCGCGATGCCGTCACTGAAAGTAAAGGTCCAAATCGCTGGGATTGGGCTTTACTTCCGTTGGTGCTGGCTATATTGGGCATTTTTGCATTTGCCGCCATGCAAATGAGCCGTCCTTTCGCCGTGGGCGAGGCTTTGCAGATCAGCCTTGATCCTGCCTATCTGCCTTATTATTTATTGCGCACGATTTTGCGCATGTTTACGGCACTGGCTTTTTCCCTAATTTTCAGCCTTATATTTGCAGCCATTGCGGCCAAATATGTGGCAGCTGAAAAAGTCATGATACCGGCTCTGGACATCTTGCAATCCGTGCCTATTCTTGGCTTTCAGGCGATTGCAATTGCACCTTTTATTGCCTTGTTCCCTGGTAATTTGCTGGGCGTGGAATGCGCAGCCATTTTTGCGATTTTCACGTCCCAGGCATGGAATATGGCATTCAGCCTGTATCAATCTATACGCAATGTGCCGCCTGAATTGAAAGAGGCAGCACAGATTTTCAGGCTCTCTGGCTGGCAGCGCTTCTGGCGACTCGAATTACCATTCGCTATGCCAGGTTTGCTGTGGAATATGATGATGTCCATGTCCGGTGGCTGGTTTTTCCTGGTGGCGGCAGAGGCGATTTCTGTCGCAGGACAAGACATTAAACTACCGGGCATAGGCTCCTATATTGCGGTAGCGATTGGAGCCAGGGACGGCATGGCCATCACCTGGGCAATTGCGGCCATGCTCATCGGTATTTTGTTGTATGACCAATTATTTTTCCGTCCCTTGCTGGCATGGGCTGACAAGTTCCGTTTTGAAGAATCACAAGGTGAGACAGCACAACAATCATGGCTGCTGGACTGGATGCGCAGCAGCCGTTTGTTCCGTGCCTGGATAGCCAGATTCTGGCTTTTCCTTGGGCGTGGCTTGTCATGGTTTAGTATGCAGGGTGATGGTACTACTGTGCAGGTAAATCAGCGCTTCACCCATCCGGCCTGGCCTAAAGTCCTGGACGCAGCTTTGTTGCTGGCCTCTGTTTTTGCCATGTACAGCCTGTTCATTTTCATACACAGTGTGGTGGGCTGGGCTGAAGTGGCGCATGTACTGGGCCTGGGTTTGATTACCCTGGTGCGTGTCATGTTGCTGATTGCCCTCGCTTCATTGTTCTGGGTGCCGGTGGCTGTCTGGATAGGTTTGCGCCCCCAATATTCACAAAAAGTGCAGGCAATGGCGCAGTTTTTGGCAGCGTTTCCTGTGAACCTGATGTTCCCCCTGGTGGTATTTGCCATGGTGACTTTCAAACTGACACCAAATATCTGGCTCAGCCCCTTGATGGTGTTTGGTACGCAGTGGTACATCCTGTTCAATGTCGTGGCTGGTGCTGCCACTATTCCCAATGAACTGCGGCTGGCTGCAGACAACCTGGGTTTGAAAGGCTGGCTGAAGTGGAAGCGCGTATATTTGCCTGCTGTTTTCCCCAGCTACATCACAGGTGCAATCACAGCCAGTGGCGGCTCATGGAATGCCAGTATCGTGGCTGAATATGTCACCTGGGGTAAAACCACGCTGGTGGCCGATGGCCTGGGTAGTTATATCAAGCAAATGACGGAAACTGGGGACTTTCACCGTATCGCTTTAGGCATAGGCGTGATGTGCATATTCGTCATGCTGCTGAACCGTTTTTTCTGGCGCAAATTGTATTTGCTGGCCGAAGACCATCTGCGTTGAGCCATAGCGCTTACAGCTGGATTATTCATCAAGGAATTCAAGATGACTCAAAATTTATTACTCGATCTGAATCAGGTCGCCAAATCCTTTAAAGCAGCAGATGGTAAATCGCGCCTGATACTGGATAAAGTTGATTTCCAACTCAAAGATGGCGAAATCGTCGCCTTGCTGGGCAAATCCGGTTCTGGCAAATCCACTTTACTGCGCATCATGGCTGGTTTGATACCGGCTGATGCGGGCAAAGTCGCTTATCGCGACAAGGCAATTGGTGGGCCAGTGGCAGGCATCGCCATGGTGTTCCAGTCCTTTGCCTTATTCCCATGGCTGACTGTGCAACAGAATGTGGAGCTAGGTCTCGAAGCTCAGGGTGTGCCAGCAGCAGAACGCGAGCAGCGAGCCGATGCAGTCCTCGAATTGATAGGTCTGGCTGGCTTTGGCGGTGCCTTGCCACGCGAGCTTTCTGGTGGCATGAAACAGCGTGTTGGTATAGCCAGGGCATTGGTCACCAATCCTGATGTGCTGCTGATGGATGAGGCTTTTTCTGCCCTGGACGTGCTGACAGGTGAAACTCTGCGTAATGATATGCTGGAACTGTGGGAAGAGGACCGTATATCCACCAAAGGTATCCTCATCGTTTCTCATAATATTGAAGAAGCTGTCATGATGGCAGACCGTATCATTATTTTGTCCAGCGACCCGGGCTCGGTCAGGTGTGAAATCAAGATAGACCTGCCCAGGCCGCGTGACGTGGATTCGATCGAAGTTCGTGCCTTGATTGATGAAGTATATGGTTTGATGACCATGCGCGCGACGCATGAGGCTGCGGCAGATACACCCAATACGCGTCATTTGGGTTATCGTTTGCCGGAAACAGATGTCAGCCGCATCGAAGGTATTCTCGATTTGCTGGCAGACACCCCATTCAATGGTCGTGCTGACTTGCCGCAATTGGCAGAAGAAGCAGAATTGTCGGATGAAGAATTATTCCCGACCTATGAAGCCCTGAGCCTGTTGGGTTTCGCCGTGCTGGAAAAAGGCGACATCATGCTGACGCCTCTTGGTAAAAAATATGTAGAAGTAGAGCAGGCGCAAAAGCAGGAATTGTTTGGTCAGCAATTGCTGACCCATGTTCCACTGGCGGCACATATACGTCGTAATCTGGAAGCGGAAACCAGCGGTAGTCTCTCTGAAGAGCCGCTAATAGATTTGCTGGAAGAGTTTTTGAAATCTGACGAAGCAAAACGCGTACTTGAAGTTGCCATTGAGTGGGGACGTTACGGCGAGGTGTATGAATATGATTATCATACGGGCCGTCTGACTTTGCCTGAAGGAAATCAGGAGTAATTGCTGCATATTCCTGTATAGAGTAGGGCAGGGGAACTTAGCAAAAATTCCTGCTGCCCACTTCCAGTTGCCCCAGAAGATGTGACATATCCACCAGGCGCTTGGCAACCAGATGCCTGACTTCGGCTTCGCATTGCCAGATGCCATATACGCCCAGCAGCGGCGCACTCAAGACTTCACTGCGCTGCTTTTCCAGCACATTTGGCCAGATAATCACATTTACCGGGCCGGTTTCATCTTCTATGGTGATGAAGATGACTCCCTTGGCCGTTTGTGGCCTTTGCCTTACCGTGACCAGACCACAGCCACGCGCAAATTGCCCTTGTTGAAAAGTATTCAGCATTTCTGCTGGCAAGAAGCGCTTGGCCAGCAATTGTGGTCGCAGCAAAGCAAGAGGATGGCGCTGCAGACTGAATCCGGTCGCATGGTAGTCGCTATAAATTTCCTGTGCTTCTGAAGGGGCTTTCAGTTGAGGCACCTGCTCCTGTATGCTGGTAACACGCAACAAATCTTTATCAGGCATGGCGCCTACTGCCTGCCACAAAGCCTGCCTTCTATGTCCGGCCAGCGATGACAAGGCATTGCCAGCAGCCAGTACATGCAAATCATGCTGACTCAACTGTGCGCGCTTTGCCAGATCATGCACATCAACAAAGGCCTGCTGCTGGCGCGCCTGCATGATACGCGAGGCGGCATCCTTGGACATGCCATATAACAAAGAGAAACCCATGCGCACGGTGGGTTGCATGGTTTCAGTAAATCTATTGAGTTTTGTCTCTGTTTCAAGTGAAGAATCCCAGTCGCTACAGGTCACATCGATGGCACTGACTTGCACATCATGGCGACGGGCATCCTGTATCAATTGCGAAGGCGAATAAAAACCTAAGGGCTGAGAATTCAATAGCGAGCATAAAAACACCGCAGGCTCATGGCGCTTGATCCAGCTACTGAAATACGCAAGAATGGCAAAGCTGGCTGAATGGCTTTCAGGGAAGCCATAATCACCAAACCCCTTCATTTGTTCGTAGATACCTTGAGCAAAATCGCGCTCATAGCCATTCTTGACCATGGTTTCTACTATCCTGGTTTCATAGCCCTCCAGGCCGCCTTTCCGTTTCCAGGCAGCCATTGCACGACGTAAACCATCCGCCTCTCCTGCTGTAAAGTCTGCTGCATGCATGGCGATTTGCATGACCTGCTCCTGAAAAATGGGTATCCCCAGAGTGCGCTCCAACGCTGCCCGCATACCCGGATTTTTATGGATTTCTACAGGCTGCTTGCCCTGACGCCTTTGCAAATAAGGGTGCACCATTCCGCCTTGTATAGGGCCGGGCCGCACAATGGCAATTTGTATCACCAGATCATAGAATTCTCTGGGCCTCAGGCGCGGTAACATGCTCATCTGGGCCCGCGACTCTATCTGGAACACACCGACGGTATCTGCCTTGCAGATCATGTCATAGGTCAGAGTATCTTCGCGTGGCACATCCTGCATGCACTTAGGTTTGCCTGGCAAGGTAGCCATCAAGTCAAAAGCCCGCCGTAATGCCGACAGCATGCCAAGGGCCAGCACATCGACCTTGAGCAAGCCCAAAGATTCAAGATCATCCTTATCCCATTGAATCACATTACGCTTTTCCATCGCTGCATTTTCTATGGGCACCAGCCTGGATAACTTGCCGCGTGCGATGACGAAGCCACCGCTATGCTGGGATAGGTGACGTGGGAAGCGCAGCAATTTCCCTGCCAACAAGGCCCATTGCTGGGCGATAGGAGAGTTGGTGTCCAGGCCACATTCAGTGAAACGCTTGAATAACTCTTGCTTGCTATCAAACCAGCGATGCGATTTTGCCACAGCATCGACGATCGCCAGATCTACGCCCAGTGCTTTGCCCACATCACGCAGGGCACCGCGCGGATGATAAGTGTGTACAGCAGCAGCTATTGCAGCGCGGTCACGTCCGTACTTATCATAGATATACTGCATGACTTGTTCGCGGCGCTGATGCTCAAAGTCGACATCGATATCAGGCGGCTCACCTCTTTCCTTGGACAGGAAACGTTCAAACAGCAGGGTATGTTTCTCTGGATTGACTTCTGTGATGTGCAGGCAATAACAGACGACAGAATTGGCAGCAGAGCCTCGCCCCTGGCAGAGTATTTCTTTTTGTCTGGCGAAATTAACGATATCAAATACCGTCAGAAAATAAGGTTCATAAGCCAGATCATTAATCAGGTGCAATTCATGTTCTATTTTATTTTTTACCGATGAGGGCAAACCTTGTGGATAGCGCAGATCAGCCCCTTTGTAGACCTGAAACTTTAAATAACTGGCAGGCGTATATCCTTTAGGTACTAGTTCATGTGGGTATTCGTAGCGTAATTCATTCAGTGAAAAGCTGCACAGGTCTGCGATTTTCACAGTTTCGGCCAGGGTATGCAGCGGATAGATTGTCGCTAACCTTAAACGCGAGCGCAGATGCTGCTCTGCATTCATCGCCAGGGTGTAGCCACATTCAGTGATGGGTTGACATAAGCGTATGGCAGTCATCGTGTCTTGCAAGGGCTTGCGGGACCTGACATGCATGGTGACCTGGCCAATGGCGACGACGGGCAATTGCACGGCTTCAGCTATCATATCAACTTGTTGTTTTTGATATTCATCTGCGATTTGCATGAGCAAATTCAAACCTATCCAGGCGCGACCATGGAAGTTTTGCTTCATCCACTTCGCCTGTTTCAGTAGTACACTACTTTCTGCAGGGTAGGCTGGCACCAGTATCAGCAGGCAATCTGGCAAGCCAGACAAATGCTCTAAACCTGGCGGTGGCGTGATGAAATCTTTGGGCGTCAATAAGTAACTACCCTTGGTTGCCCGGCATCTGCCAAGAGTGATCATTTCAGATAAATTGCCATAGCCTTCACGGTTTTGGGCAAGGGCAATCAGATGCACATTATTTTCAGGTGCTTCTACATCTTCCAGTTTAAAGTGAGCACCGATGATGAGATGCAAGTCGGTATTTTTTGCTGCTGTATATGCTCTTGCCAAGCCAGCAAAGGAGCATTCATCGGTAATGGCCAGAGCACGATAATCCAGTTTAATAGCACGTGCCACCAGTTCTTCTGAATGTGATGCCCCATGCAGGAAGCTGAAATTGCTCATGCAAAATAATTCGGCATATTCGGGCAGGAAGGCACTCATGTTGATATATCCAAAATACTATCCAAAAATGCCATGTAGGAACCAGACAGGTTCTTCACTGTCGGGGTCATTGGCGCGCTCGCGATAAATCCAGTAACGCACATGGCGCTTATCAACAGCAATGTAGTAATCCCGGGTTTGTATCTGCTCATGCCACCAGCCTGCTTCTATGCGCTCGGCTGGAGAAACAAGTTTGAGTTCTGATCCGTAAAAAGGACGATGTTCGTGGATATCCAACGCCAGCGGCTGCGGCAATAACCAGCTGGGGCGCAGGGCATAGTCTGCCAAAGTGGATGCAGGACAGGGAGGTGGAGTTTTCTTGATGACAGAAATCCAGTGATTGGCAATATCAGCCCTATGGTCTGCCTGTGGTGCTGGCTGCAAGACATTATCTTCGCCCAAGCGGGCGACTAATAGCTCAAGCAAACGTTTATGCTCATTTGCCTGACCTCCTGGTTCAGGGAACAAGGTATAGCTTTGTGCTTCGCGCAAGATAGTCTGTTTTACTTCCAGCAGCATACCGATGACGGCACTATGCAGCTTGAGCTGGCTGAGTTTTTCTTTAAACAAACTCAGCAGATGCGATTCTTGCCAGCATGCTTGTGCCAGTTGCAGATCAAACATGGTTGGTGGAATGGCCTGGCGACCACGTTCATGCAATAACTCCATGTGTATATGCGTAACCGCCAGTTGCTGCGCAGCCAGCCATCCCAGCAGTTGAGCCAACAGGCTGCGGGCAAAAATGAGCAGAGACTCTGCCTGCTCTATACGGTCTGGCAATTCCATTTTGACTTTGAATTCTGGCGCGGCCAGATACCATTCGTGTACTTCTGCCTGTTCACCATAAGCTTGATCCAGCTCTATGAGTAAAGCTTTGCCGCAACGCCTCTGCAGGCCAGGGCGGGGTAATTGCCGCAAATCCCGCAGGCTATAGCAGGCTATGCCCTGCAAGAATTCAGTCAAAGGTTCAGCTGCGGTGAGTAATTTGACTGGTAGCCTGTCCAGACGCTGGCTCAATCTTTGCAGTTTAAAGACATGCTGCCCTCTGGGTAATTTGCGCGATGCCTGCTTGGCCAATAACCACGCAGCCCTGGCAACGGGAGCAATGCCTGTCGTTGCTGTATAACCAAGAATGCGCATGCTTTCCTGCACGCGTTTACGCAAAGCGCGTATGCCACCAAATAAACTCAGGCTGGCACTGATATCAACCAGTATGCAATCGTTTTCTGCCAGGCAGACTTGTGGCGAGTATTGCAATAGCGCAGTTGCCACTGCCTGCAGTGCCAGTTTTTCTTTATTGTGGTCACGCTGATAGTAATCAGCATCTGCACATAGCATTTGCACACCACCCGCACGCATATTCAAACGTATGCCTGCCTGGTCGGCAGACTCAGACATGGACGTCACCCGGCCTTGATGGAGTATCACACTGACTTGTGTCTCTTGCTGAGCAAACAAGGGGGTGACAAACACCTCAAGCTGGAGTAAAGGCAGATGAACGGCTATCCACAGTGGTGGGCAAGTTGCCATAGTTTGTAACAAGTTTTTCTTTGCCTGGATGAGCATAGGCATACAAATAAGGATGATCGGGCACATGCAATGCCAGCGGCGCATCGCGCTGGCTGCCACGGCGTTTGAGGATGCCCAGTTCCAGTCCATATTGGCTGGTTTGCAAACTTAATCGCAAGGGAGCAGGAGAGGCTTGCTGTGCCGCCCGCATGTCACGCATCAAAAAGAATAAAGTCTCCGAGCTTTGCGCTGCCAGATGCAAACGACGCAAAGCTTCACTACGGATGCTGGATGTCCAGAACAGCAGCGCACCACAACTGCTATTGCGCAACACCTGTTCAGCCGCCCACAAGGCATCGACATGCTTCTGGCAGCGTATCCATATCAATTGCGATGCCTGCAAGCCTGTACATGCAAAAGCCAATGCCTGCGGTACATAAGGTGGCGTCAACAAAACAATGGGACGCCCTTCAAGTTGGCTTAAGGCGGGCTTCAGCAAGCTGAGTTCGGCAGTGCCAACCTGTGGCAGCAAAATTTCGGTTAATTGTCCCTGTGGCCAGCCATTGCCAGGTAGCTCATTATTGAGTTCTGCATAACCACTGGGCAAATAGCCGCCCTGACCACGCGCCAGTTGCGATGCACGCCACAATGCGGGGTGTATGCGTTCAGGTGGAAGTGAGGAAACGTGGGCCATATTACATATACTGATTAAATATACAGTATATGTAATATGGCGACAGACTTCAAAGTTTATTTAATGTGTCAGTACTATGAGACTGGAGTAAGAAATCACAGGTCGACGAGAAAACCACAGTTTACAATATACTGATTGTATATACAGTATTTTGTGTTAAAGTTCGATCCATGGATGAACGCATGGCTGTTTTGATGAAGTTCCTCTATCACATACCCACCGATATGGAGATTGAAATTATGGCAAACCTCGAACAGTCTTTTGATACGCGCTTCAGCCTGCAACTCGCACCTACCTCTTTTGTGATGCGCCTCGGACGTCGTGAGATATTTGTCTGCCGCGACTTCAGGCAGCGTTCTTACTATGTCAATCCTGTACTTGATTGCAGTACAGGCATACAAGCAGGACATCTGGAAATGCTGGTGTTTCGCAAATGGCTGATAATTTTGTCCAAAGCAAACTGGTAAGTTTGGGTTCTGCTGTTTAATCAACTATCAATTTATCCTTTAATAAAGTGAACAAATTTCTACTGCAAACAAAACCCTGATATTGCGGGATTGTTTGCAGAAGTTTGTTCCCATCAGGATAAATTTCTAGCTGAATAGATTTGAATAAAGTCTGAAGATTCAAATCTAAGCCTGCAAGAAAGGTCCGGGGCCAGGCCAGGGCTGATCAGTAATAGGAGATGCCAGTGCTTCGGCACATCCCTGTGCTGCACTCCATGCCAGATAGCGGCCGCAACGCTGGGTATCTTCCAGAGTATGGATATAGGTTATTTTGCCCCAGCGCATGCGCATGAACTGCATCACTACATTTTTGTAGGGGCCATCTGGTTGATGCGGCACGATGAAGTCAAGCACGGCATGGATGCGGGTATTCCATGGAGGCCCGATGACGGCAACTTCTTTTATCTCAAATTGTAAGCCTGGGAACAAGCGGTACAAGCGCTGCCACCATAAAGCCATGGAGGCGCGTGAATTGCGCAAGCCAGAAATCGGTGAATCGCCTTCAAATCGATATACAAAATCGTCCGTCAAATTATCCAGCATCAGACTGACATCGCCCGCGTTGATAGCGGCAAAGGTCTTGCGTAATTTGTTCTCAACGATATAAGCATACATGGCGAACTTTCACTGGCATAATGCAAGTAATATAAACAGTTAACTTGCATCAAGCAAGCTAAATTATGGAGCGCAGTTCCTTTTCTGATTTTTCTTGTTCTATAGCCCGCACGCTGGAAGTCATCGGCGAGTGGTGGACATTATTGATCTTGCGTGATCTGTTTCTGGGGTTCGAGCGTTTTGATGATATCCAGCGCAATCTTGGCGTGGCATCTAATATCCTGACCGCCCGGTTGAAAAAAATGATGGAACAGGGCATCGTTGAACGCAAAACAGACGCTCAGGATAAGCGTGTCTGGCGCTATAGCCTGACTCAGCAAGGACGGGATTTGTATCCAGTGTTATTGGCGCTGACTGCCTGGGGAGATAAATGGCGCACAGTAGAAGGGCAGCAGCCTTTGCTTGTACGCCATCAACATTGCGGTCATATCACCAGCGCTATACCCGCATGCACCATATGCAAAGAAGAATTAAGGCTGGAAAATATACACTTTGAGGCTGGCCCTGGTGGCAGAGAAACACCAGGCACCGCATTGATGGGACAAATACTGGGCCAGAAAAAATAGTACGGCTTCAAATTGACATAGATAAGTGAGATAGACTCATTCAAGTGAATTTAAATATTTTCCAGCGCTTTATCACATGCGGAAGCATCTTTAGTCAATATATCATTTTCGTTAAGCTTTCTGTCTCCAGAAATTTCAAGGGCAATTCCAGCGGCTGCCTCGGCGGGCATGCCATCTGTCCGCCGCAGATATTCAGCCTCGCCGACAATATCATCTCTTTGCACAGCCAAATCCCTGGGTTGCAGACTTTCACCTGGCAATTCAACTTTCAATTCATCGACCAGCATGAGCAAGGTCGCAGCGACAGGCAAGGCGAGCAGTGCGCCTCCTATGCCATATAAAGAACCACCCGCAATCAGGGCGAACAGCACGATGGACGATGGCAAACGCAATGCACGCCCATAAACAACGGGGATCAATACCCGGCTTTCAAACTCTTCATAGCAAAGCAGCAAAACGAATACCACAGAGGCAGCAATACCCCCGACAGCCAATGCAGCCAGCACAGCAGGTATCATGGTGAGGAAGATGCCAACAAAGGGAAGCACATCCACAATTCCACCGAAAGCCGCAATCGCGATCGCATTCGGCACACCGCAGGCAGTCAGCAAAATAAACAAAAAGACTGCCATCATCGCGCAAGTGAGAACCTGGCCACGCACATAACCACCTACGATGGTTTCAAGATTGAGCATGATACGCGCCAGTTTGATGTGGTGCGCACGAGGTATCACAGCAAACAAGGCACCGCGCAACCTGTCGCGGTCTATCATGATATACAGGGCGAGGAAGAACGAACCAGCACCATAGGCGACAATCTCAAAAAAGCCTCTTGAAAAAGCCATCGCCTCACTACTATAGGATTTGAAGAGAGCAGTGTACTGGATATGCTTTAAGCCATCTGCCAGGGATTCAGTGACTGGATAAGCAGCCAGAAATTTAATCAAGTGCCCACGCAATTCAGGTTCTTGCTTGATGAGACTGACAACCTGGGCAACAAACGGCGGCACAGTAAAAACAGCCAGCAAAATCAACACCACCATCAGTACAGCGAACACGATCGCTATACTGGCAAAGCGCCGGATTTTACGACGCTCAAGCCAGTCAACTGCAGGGTTAAGCGTGCCAACCAGCATCAGTGCAGTGATCAATACGAGTATGACAGGAACCAACTGAGAGAGAAGTGCAAAGCCCAGCACCACTCCAACAATGGCAACGATGGTCGATCGTGCCAGCTCAATACGAATAGTTCTCCTGGGCACAGGAGTAGTGATTTTTTGCGTAAACTTTTCTGGGGTTTGTGTCATGTCAGCACTTTTATTTTTTGGCTATTTACGCACAGCTTGGATCAAACTGTTAGCGGCTCAAGGTCAGACAGATCATTGCAGACTTTCTTGACGGCATCTGTGCGCTATCCCGCATGTGGCATTAAATCAACAACTGAATTATATCCGCACATTATCCCAAGCCTGGTTTGCCATTCTGCAATGTACAAGCCAGGCTTGAGATGCAATTAAACACCCGTCATGGCAGCAGGGCAGCCATGCCAGCTGGAATTGGCGGGAATATATTCGCCTTTCATCACTAGCGTCAAAGCGCCAAGGCTGGCACCATCAGCCACTACGGCACTATACAAAACAGAGCTGCGTGGCCCCATATAGACACGTTCACCAATGCTGACATGGTCAATTTTCATGACGCGGTCTTCAAACAGATGCGTTTGCGGGCAAGCCAGAGCATTGATTTCGCTATAGTCACCAATACTGACACAATCAAATTCGGTGATATCCGTCGTATCCATATACACACCTCGTCCAATTTTGCAGCCCAACAAATTGAATACCAGAGGCAACCATGGCGTCCCGCGCAGATAACGCATGAAATTGGGTACCGCGATCCCTTCATACAGGTTGGTAATGCCTTCAGAAATCCAGACAAAAGGAGTCCACATAGGAACGCTGCTCTTCTTGTAGCGAAAGATCAATAGCCATTTCAAGATCAATACAAAGGCAAAACTGCCTACACCATATAACAGACCCGCCACAATCAGGTAATACAAGACCTCATTCCAGCGGTCATCACCGGCCAGGGGCATCAAATCCAGGACAATGGTATAGCCAACCGCAATGACCATCGCGTGTGGTGCAATGATACGAAAAGCCTCGATCAGGCCACGCCCCAAACGGCGAATGATAGAAGGGTGGAAAGTCAGGTTTTCAGGAAATCCCTTGGTCTCTTCGCGGGCTGGCAAATGAATGGCGGGCGAACCCAGCCAGGTATCGCCTTCATTCATATGCTGGTTATCTGGTGCGCTGGAATGCACACCTATCAGTACATTTTCTGGCAAGATCGTACCATCAGGGATATACGCACCATTACCAACAAAGCTACGACGTGAAATCACGGTAGGATGCATGCTCATCCAGCCACAATCAATTTGCTCGTCCCCCAGCAATACTGCATCGGCAATAAAAGTCTCATCACCTAAAGTCAGCATGTCTGGTACCACGCCCAAGGCGGTGGAAATTTCGGCACCACGTCCAACTTTTGCGCCAAGCAAGCGATACCAGAAGGGGGCGTACACCGTCGCGTAGACACCGTGCAAGACATTCAGGCTGGACTCTTGTATCTGATTGACCAGCCATTTCCCGCAATATGTATTGCCATGCACCGGGTATTGTCCCTGTCTCAGGGGAGGCAAAATGCTCCAGCGTATGCCGGCGGACAGCAGGGCAGTGCACACTATCAATACTGCAGTTGCCGGGAAAGCCAGCAAGAAATACTTGACCAGTTGAAAAGCGACGGAATTGCTTTGCAGGCCAGGGAAAAGCTCGGAGTTATCAAACCAGTCTATCGTGACAAAACTAGGGAAAACCGGCATGAAAAACAGGGCGCTAATCAGCAGTGAGCCAAACACAAAAAATGTAGTCTCACCAATCAGACGCAAGCGCGTCGCCTGCGGCCTGGGCGGGAAAACCGATGCATCAAATGCACCAACATCTCTGGCTGGTGAGCCTTTCCAGATTCTGGATTTTGGTATGCGCTGACCTTCACTCAGGGCCGATTGCCCCTCCAGATGGCCACCAGCTTCTATGTGTACATTGCCTTCCAGCACTGCATACGAACCTGCATACGCATCATCTTCCAGCGTGATCACACCCAGGATTAATTCGCCATGCTGCACTCTGGCGTTTTCAAAATTGCTGGCATTACCTATGCTGCAACGGTCACCTATGTTTAACAAGTCCGGTGCGCGTAAGGTCATTGAGCCAATTACTACATCAGACCCTATTTTTGCGCCAAGGGCACGTAACCACCATGAGTACAAAGATGAACCGCTCAGCATGTAAGTTGGCGCAGCCTCCACCAGCCGGTCTGCCAGCCACCAGCGGTAATAAGTCCATCCCCATAATGGATAACGCCCGGCCTTCAAGCGTCCGGCAATCAACCATTTCCCGAAAATCGCGACAGCAAATTCTGTAAGAGTCAATAACAGGAAAACGCCGACAGACAATAACACTGCACGGGCAATAGAGTCGCCAGGGTCGCCAGTAAAAAAGTGATAAGCAAAAAATGGTGCCAGCCATTGCACCATGCGCATGGCTACCAGCCAGGGTATGGCCGCCGCCTGACCTACGCCGCAAAGCCAGCGTTTCCAGGCAGGAGCCGTCAGCCATTTTGTATTGTTCGCTGTTGCTGCAGCATCCTGAGTTTGCCCTGTGGACTCCAAAACTTGCAGCATCCTGGCGATAACTCTGTGTGTATAGATGTCGCTGATTCTGAAATACGCAAAACGTGGATGTTTGCGCAAGATTGACACCAGTTTTGCTGCCATCAGTGAATGGCCGCCGAGGTCAATAAAAAAATCAGAGCCACGTTGTATAGCTTGCCCAGGGAACAGACTTGCTAATGCCTCAAACAGCACGGCCTCGGTTTCGTTTTCTGGCGTATCTGAGGCTTTGTTCACAGCCTGTTTTGCCAAAGTCAGCTTTTTAAGTGTATTGCGGTCAATTTTGCCTGAGGTTAGCCTCGGCATTTCAGTCAGGTATTCAAAGCGGGCAGGCACCATATAAATAGGCAAGACCCTGCTTAATTCTGTGCGCAAAATAACAGCATGCTGCGCAAAAGCACTGGCATCCGCCTCTGCGGGAAGCTGATCATTGACCATGAAAGCCACGATCTGATCAATGTCCTCATCCTTGCGCAAGACAACAGCAACGGCACCCACGCCAGCTTGTTTGGCCAAAACAGATTCGATTTCCCCCAGTTCAACCCTGAAACCGCGGATTTTCACCTGATCATCAGCGCGTCCCAGACACTGCACACTACCATCGGTATTAAAACAAGCCAGGTCACCAGTGCGGTACAACCTGGTGTCATGCGAATCTTTGCCCCAGGGATTGGTCAGGAACTTTTCAGCCGTCAAATCAGGCCGGCCAAGATAACCCATCGCCACGCCAGGGCCAGAAACACAAAGTTCGCCGGTTTCACCAAAAGGCAGCAAACGCAAGCCATTTTCAACATCCGTAGCAATGACTAGCAAAGAATAATTTGGCAAGGGCCGGCCTATGTTGACGGCCTGATCAGCTTGTAGCTGCGCCAGGCTGGCAGACACACTGGCTTCCGTTGGCCCATAGGTGTTGAACATCTGCCGACCAAGTCGCGACCAGCGCTTGACTAGTACTTCAGGGCACATTTCGCCACCCAGATTAATCAGGCGCAAACTGTCAACCTCATGACTGAACAAAGCGAGCAGGGTAGGTACAGCGTGTAAAACACTGATACGGTTTTCATTCAGAGCCAGCGGCAGGGCATCTGGATCGGCTGTAATCTCCTTAGGTGCCAGCCACAGAGTGGCGCCAACCAGATAGCTGATCCAGATTTCTTCAAACGACATATCAAATGCCAATGAAAATCCCTGATACACACGATCATCGTGCCGTATACCCAATACATGGTTTTCACTGCGCAAAAAATTGCAAATACTGGCCTGATTCACCAATATGCCCTTGGGCTTGCCTGTAGAGCCTGAGGTATAAATGACATAGGCAGGATCTGTGCCTTCGACAGAACCGCGCCTCAGGGCAGTTTGCCCGACATCGGCCAACGCTTCCTCAGCCAGCCATTTTTGACAACTTAGCTCAGTTAATTGTGTCGCAAAAGCCTGACAGCTCAAGATACCAAATGCATTGGCGTCGTTAAGGCAAACGGCAATTCTGTCCACGGGCGTGTCAGCGTCAAATGGCAACCAGGCTGCGCCAGACTTGGCGATAGCCGCCTGCATGATCAATAAGTGAATGCCACGCGGCAGCCACAAACCGACAATATGCCCAGGCCGCGCACCTGCAGCGATCAAGACAGAAGCAACACGGTCTGCTTCAGTATTTAATTGCCGATAGCTGAGAGACTGCTCACCAGAGATCAACGCAATCTTGTCAGGAAAAGCCGCTGCACTTGCTTCAAGCAAATCGGCAAGAATCTCTTCCCGTAAAAAATCAAGCCTTTCCTCGCCATACAAAATTTCTGGGTTTGTTTTTGTGTCTGTGCTGCTAAACGATTGCATAAAAAATCTAAAGAGGAAAGGTCACTTAATATAGGCTAAATCTTGGCAGTAAAAGCCAAAAACATTCTTATGTTGAGAAATCACAACTAAAGTACCAGTTTACCATTTTGATAAATTCATCTTTGGTAAATATGAGTAACGAATTATTTCGGTTCAATTGTGCTATGTAGAATGTCACACAAGCGAGTCTCCACATCAAATCTAAAATATCCTTTATTTCGCATAATTTATATTATGTTAAATTAAGAATTGTATGAAAAACAAAGCGTTGCGGAAATTATGCCAACAATTCAAGCGCGTTATTACACTAATCCGTTGCCATTCGTGACAATAGTTGTTGCCATTCGTGACAATAATCCGTTGCCATACACGACGGTCGTTCGATCAGGTAATAATTGGCTTAAAAAGTGACAATAATTTGTTGCCATCCGCGAAAAATTTTACCCCGGCAGCTGCTTAATATTAAGCGGAAGCTATAGCTTCCCTATTTATGCCACTCAGTTTTGATGGCAGCTATATCCATCGTTTTCCATTCATCCTTCCAAAGTTCCCAGAAAGGAATATCGTTTGATGACGGTGCCGTTGTACATGGGTCTATTTGAACGATCGAAGGAAGGACAATTGATTCACCCACAAGCAGTGCCTCGCCTTGTTTGAGTGAAGTCATCTTGTCAATCAAGGAACCGAGGGAATCTGGTAGCAACTTCTTGACGTATCCTTGATCTACAGGATTCGTGAGGCGCATGGCAATGAAATTATTGCATTGAGAGAAAATGGTTTCAGAAATCTCAGAGGGCCGCTGACTGGCCAGTAGAAGCGTTACTCCGTATTTCCGTCCTTCTTTTGCAATCCGTTCAATGGACTGCTTGGAGGATCTATATTTCAATAGATCAGAGTTCGGGACATACTTATGGGCCTCCTCATACACCAGCAAAATAGGCACGTCGTTGTTAATTTTCTCATCAGGGTTATTCGCGCACCTTAACAGAGTCTCCGTAGATCTTCCTGATATCGTCAATGCCTGCAGGTTCGACTTGTTTTGGAGGAATCGCGAGAGAGTCCCCTCCTCGCTCGAATTTTCCATCCCTAATAATCCCCAGCGGAAATGCCTCGATCATGTAGTCCCGTTTTCCTCCGTTGCCAACAACGATTTGAAAATTTTCAATTATCGCAATCAATACTGCATTTTCGTTATCTGCGATTTTCAAATATGAGCCAACCTTCAAAGATTCTTCCGCGATCTTGAAATTTTCCAGGTCGTCAACAACGATTCTCACTTTGTCGGGAAAGACGGCAATCACCTGAGCATTAATGCCTTCTACGACTGCTTCTGTATTCATGTTCATTTTAGATTATCCCTTTAATATCCGACAGTTTATTGATCTGGATACTTGCGTGACCCAATGAAGAATTGGTAAGAGTTAGGTAGTCTTTGCCAAAGTGAAACTGATAGATTTTTCTAGTTTTTGTAATGACATTGACAGTTGCGAGTAAATTTGCCAATGTATCAAGTATTTTGATTTTTATTCCATCGCTGTGGGTCAACTGCAGGGCTATAGAGCTTGCGTTGAATTCCGCACCAAGATAGTCATAACCGTCGACGAACTTGAACCCCTCCTGATGAAGGTCTTTTTTCAAAGCCACTAGCTCTATTGGACTCAGCCCGTGGATATATAGATATGGGCAGAACGGGGTCGTTTCGCGCTTTGATATTTTTGACCATTTCTTGGAAATGATGAATATCAATTCCTTCATTTCTTCTCGAAGGTAGGACGGCGGATCAATCTCGATGAGAAAGAAGCGTTCAAATGGAGAGACATTGAGCTGTGCGATTCACGGACATCATTTCAATTTCCGTAGCGCCAGTTCGGCACGGTAATTCAGTTCCTGAATATGCTCTTTTGATGGGTCGAATTTGGCAATGACTTCTTCTCCGAGCGGGGTCTTGTCTGAGAGTTCGGTGAAGCGCTCGATAGGTGTCTTGCCATCAAGGGAGCTGTGCGGCCGTAAATCTGGGTGGTCTGGACGCCTGCCGCATTGGTGATGCTGAGGCGTCTTGCACCTGGCTCATGCTGGTTGACGGTACTGGCCAGGGGGCCTTCGGTGACGCTGAGGACGCGCCCTTGTTCATCATGGGTGTAGGTGGTCTGCAGGGCACTGGCAAGATCGATTTTAGTGAGGAGACGCCCTTCTGTGTCATAGAGGTAGCGTGTTTCTGCCTGGCTTTGTGCATCGCCACTGAAGCTGGCATCGTTGTGTACCTGGGTGTAGTGGATGACGCTGGCGAGCTGGCCATGGGCGTCATAGTTGAGGTCGGTACGCAGGATGTCTGTGCGGAATGCGGACTGGCTTTGTGCATCGCTCAGTTGCACCACATTTTGCACGAGGCTGTCGATGGTGGCGACTGTTTCGTCACCAGTGAGGCTGGCGGCATCGAGACTTTGTGCGGTGTAGCTGAGGGCGCTGATGCGCTGGCCCTGGGCATTGTAGCGGTATTCGGTCGCCTGGCCTGTAGCGTCGATGATGAAGCGGAGTAGTTCGCCGCGGCCTGAGGGGGCTGCCTGGTAGTAGTAGCGGGTGGTGGCGTCGCTGGCAGGCTGAGCGGGATTGCTACCGTCGGCGCTGAGCTGGATGGTTTCGCTACGCAATTGGCCGAGGCTGTCGTAAGTGCGTGTGAGGGTATTGCCATCGGCATCGCGGCCGGAGATTTGTCGGCCGGCAGCGTCGTATTGCAGTTCGCTGAGCAGTTGATTGTCGGCGATGACGGTAAGGAGATTGCCCTGGTCATCGTAATTGAGGTCGGTATGGCTGCTCCCTTGCCCCTGGGGTTGGTCGATGGCGATGAGTTTGCCATCGGCGCGGTAGCTTAATACGGTGTGCTGGTGCAGGCTGTCTTCGACGGTGGTGATGCCATTGCCAATGTCATAGGCAAAACGGGTGGTCTGTTGCTGGCCATCTTCGATCTGGCTGAGGCGGTATTCTCCGGCGATTTCTTGGTAAGTGAAGCTGAGTTGGGTGCCGTCGTCCTGGCTGATGCCAGCAAGGCGTTTGCTGTTGCCATCGTAGGTATAGCGGGTGCTGTAGACATGACCGGCAGCAGTATTGGCGCCATCAGGGGCGACGGTGGTGAGGGTGACTGCAGAGAGGCGGTCCTGGCCATCGTAGCTGTAGTGGACGCTATTCTGTTGTTGCCATTGTCCTGCGGTATCGAGGTAGTGGGTCTGGATGTCGCGAAGACGGTTGCCATCGTACTGGTAGCTGGTGGAGGCGCCGTGATCTGAGGTGGCTTTGGCGAGCAGGCCCCGGTCGTCGTAGTCGTAGCTGATGCGGTAAGCGAGCGGGTCGATGGTGGCGAGCAGGCGGCCACTGCCAATATCATAGGATTCTGAGAGGCCTGTGCCTTGCTGGCGCCACAGGAGTTGGCCACCGTCAAGGAGGATGTCGGCAGGCTGCTCGCCTTCTCTTTGGCCGGTGTACTTTTGGTGTGCGTCATCCCACTGGAAACTGACTCGGGCGCCGTCTGCTTCTGTCTTGATGAGGCTGCTGCCAGCTTTACCTAATGGCCCGACAACATCGAGGCGTTTGGCATAAAAACCAAGCAGCCAGTTGTCGCCATTGTCGTCGGTGAACTGGCCGCTGCTGTTGTAGGT
This sequence comes from Undibacterium pigrum, assembly GCF_003201815.1. Lineage (GTDB taxonomy): Bacteria > Pseudomonadota > Gammaproteobacteria > Burkholderiales > Burkholderiaceae_D > Undibacterium > Undibacterium pigrum. The sequence goes on along the minus strand of NZ_QJKB01000001.1, from coordinate 750,543 downwards.
GCGTAGCACGCCAAGGTCGAGTCCATGGTCGAATAGTTGTACATCCTGGCTCTGGATGACGAGATTGCCTGTCTTGCCATTGACACACACGCGCTGGCCGTTCTTCCCTGCCTGTGCATGACCCAGCTGACTTCTTTGTGCAAACACGTTCAGGGGATTCGTTTGTGCTCCCAGACCTTGACCATTGACCATTGCAACCATTTTTTACCTACCTTTGCTATTCGTAAATATCAACCCGTCTTCTTTGCCTGATCCAAAACCTGTTGGCAGACATGCAACGGACTAACTGCACTAATTCTTCTCAGTGCAAGGTATCCACGGATTTCGCAAAATGTTTAGGGAAAATTGCAATAAAAAGAAAGGAGCATACTTTGGCAATCTGGGTGTGTTTGCCCAACCCCCAAAAATGTAAAATTAGCCTAGATGACCTCCGTTATTCAGATATCCGAAGGCCGTTTTAGCAAGTTTTTTAAGACTGGAAAATCGTTCTTTTTACATTTTCGGGGGAAATGTTTGCACTAACGTGGTGGGATTTCATCACGATCTTTCAAAGTGTTAAGCCAGTATGTAGGATCCAAATACAACGCCGCCAGTGCCTCAATGTCTAGCTTCGAGCCACTAGGCGTAAATTCAAAGGTTCCAAACAGATTGACGTGCTGCCAGGCCACTGGCGAGATCCTGCGCATCAGCTCGATTGCAGCCTCATCTCCTGCCCTTAATTTCTGCTCATATACCTGGGACAGGATTAGCGTGTTGTAATAAATAACAGCGTTGGCAATCAAACGCGAACATTCATTCCAAATATGCTGCTCGTCTTCTGTCCTAACCCGAAATTTTCCCCCATTCACGAACGCGACTGCTCGCCTGAACTTATGATAGGCCTCTCCCCGGTTTAGCGCCTTTTGCACTCCTTGCCGTAACTTCGGGTCATCGATGTATTTCAACACATATTCCGTAAAACACAGGTGATCAAGTTCCCACAATGCCCTCTTGGTCGAATTCTGCCGGGCATAGCTTGATAGCTTCCTCACGATCGTTGACTGGGTGACGTCCTTTTGCGCCAGCGAAACCAAGATGCGCTGGATGTTGGGCCACTCTTTGACGATCAGTTCGTCATTTACCCGCCGGCAAGGTTTGATCCACACGTTTCCGTATTGGTTTGGTTGTTGAAAACCAATGATTGATTCGGCTTTTTTTGGGAAATTCTTATATCTGGGTGCAAACTCATGGTTGAAGGTTCTCAAGACGATGAAATTGACTTGGTTTGTCCCATGTGTATCTGTGGAATGACGCTCCGGTCTGATATCGGAAGTGTTATTGTAAAGCAAATCAAATACGTAATGGCTTTCATGCTCATGGGTACCTATGACCTTAGCGTTAACTGGCACATGGTTGGCAACCAATGTCAGGCTACTTACTCCTTTTTGCAGTCCAAAATATTTGGGGGAATGCCGCGAATTAAGCGTATCAATCTGCGTCTCCATGCGCTGGCCATCCGAGCTGGAATGCATTGCATCCTCAATGTCAAATAGATGGAATGCTGGCAATTGGGCAATTGCATTGATGATGGCATCATTGGCGGCGCGCAGCGTTTCTTGCCGCAGGAAATTTCGTGAACTCGACGCCAACGAGGAATAAGACAAACCTGAGACCTCAGCCATTTTTCCAAGTCCCATATTAGTGCCCATTGCCACTACACAGGCAAGTATTTCCTTGGGATCTGGATCATGTTTGACATACCGGTCCAGTACATGAGTAAAGCCCTGCAGAAATAATGTTTCTCCAGCGACGAACCACAGCAGATCTGCAATCCCGATGCCAGGAAGTTGGCTAAAAAACGGGCTATTGACTGGCTCTTCTGATGTGGGATAGAGAAGTCGCCAACGGCGCTTTTCACCATTGCCACGAAATTTGATATGTTTGTTCTCGCCTTCGTCGATTCGCTGGTTTACCCTTTCCAGAAGAGACTCGATCGATTCTTGGAAAGCCGCCAGGGTATCTTCAATAGGTGCTGACAATAATGGTAAATTCAGCTCTTCAATAATTTGCCTGCTGCGTTTCCATTTTTCTTCGTTGATCAAATCGTCTTCAAAACGTCGGTATTCGGTACTTTTTTGTACAAACACGTCGCCAGCTTCCAGTGCATTACGGAGCATCCTGTAGACCAGAAATTCGAAGCGGTCTGGTTGAATCACTTTACGGCGTCGATCCACTTCAGAGGGAACGTACAGATATTTCTGAAGATGTTTAGGGATTAGATCTGATGGAAGAACCGCCGTATCGATCTTGCGCGGATACTTATCACTTCTGAACAGGTCTTGAAGGAAGACGACAGCTTGTATCAGTGGAGCGTTCTCAACGCGTCCGGCGAAGTCAAGCGCGGCAAATAAATGACGCAGATTCTGCTTGAACGTCCGAGACAGCGTTCCGTAGTACGCCCATTCAAAGGCAGATTTATCGAAGGCGATACGGCGCATGTAGTCAGAGACGATAGGAAACTGCTCACGGTCTAGCAAAGAAAAGGCTTTCTCTTTAATTTCTGAAAATGGCAGGTCAGACGATATTGATTCGTCAATAAAAAGTCCAAGGACCTTCCCTGCAGCTTGTAGATTTTTCAGAGCATCTTCTAACGCCTGTTGCATTGCTATCTCCGCATGCGATTTGGCTTGTTTCTCATATTGGTGCACCAAATGGATAAAGGCATCTGTCAAATTGTCATTGATCTGACGAAAGCGCTGGTACGCAAAGCATAAGAGAAAGAGTTGTGCCGTCTGTTTGTGCATTCGCTGCAATTTATAGACCGTGTAGAAATTGACCAGTGATGCATAGTATCTGCTGCTCTCTTGCGACAAGCCGGCAGAAGAAAGGAAGGTCGCTGCGAACTCGTGCAAGGGCTCGAAGAATTCGCGGCGTGCGACTTCCCTGCGCAACTCGCCATAGGAAAAATCTTTTGCCTCCCGCCGCAATGCAGTGATGGTATAGATTTGTTCGTCTGCTTCCAGGAGAGAGGTCAGACTTTGAAGAATTTCAGGTGTTAGCGCTTCAGTTAGTAAGCCGGAGATACGGACACGTTCTCCTGATACTGCCTTGCCGACAATATCTTGTAGTGATGAATACGAAGGCGGTACGACGCGGTTGATCGACAATTGTTGAAGGATTTCCCGCAGAATGAAAATCGGTTGAGTTGAGAGCATCGCAAAACGCTCCGCTCTAGCTTCGATTTCGCCTCTTTCCTGAGCGCCAAACAGCCGATAATCAAATAGCTCTAAGACTGTCTTTTGCAGTGAGCCCCTTGTGGGTCGTGACGGAAAGCGAATATCGACTAGCGTCCGCCCTGGAAAATACGCAGCGAGAATATATAGGAGGTCATTCTCGACTTCGTGGGCTTCAAACGCAAAAAACTGGCGCCTGGCCTTGAAGTAGCCGAGCTCGAGTATCAGGTACGCCGCTACTGACGCTGTACGGATATCTCCCGCCGCTGCTTTTTCAGCAGGGCTTAAATCGAAATAGAGTTGGCGGTCATCATCGGTAAAGCGCGGTAGACCATATAGATCCTCGATCTCGTCGTCGCTTAAGATCGATAGGCGATGGGATTCGGAAGCCATTTATGTAAAGGTGAACAGATGACATAGTTGGGGAATATGCAACAGTGCCTTTCCTCGAATAGTTTGTCAATGATGAAACGAAAATGCTTCATTCAGCGATAGTCTGGATATTGTGAAATAAAACACTGCAGTTTGTAGAAATCCATTCGTGCATGAGAAGTAAGGTCATATCCCGGCCAAAAAGATTCTTATAAAAATAATTGCTCATTTTTGATTACGTAGCTATCTCAGGGCCACCAAAAGGTGGCTTTTGGCTTTGAGCTTCAAGTGATCGCTGATGTGGTTGGCGGTATCAAGTGAGCAAACGAAGCTTGCGCATCGTCACATGCCTCGGTGGGCGCTGACACGACAACTTCAATTGACTCGGTACCCGACTGCAATTCGTACTTTAGAAATCCACAGCATTGCCGTTCTCGCTGAACCATTTTTTCGACGTCAGCCCTGGCGTCTGGCCGATAACTTAGATGCAGCCGTTGCCCTTCAATGCGATGACTAAGCAGTGCGCGGGCGGTCAGTTCGTGCAGCCATTGGGCTCGCTCTTTAAAGCTGGCAGCCGAGAGTGTGCAAGCGATTGGCGCGGGTGCAATTGGGATCAAATTGAGCTCCTAAGGAAAAAGTTTCTACTGCTTGTAACTGGTTTTACTGGCGCAGCGTGCTGTGTTTTTCATATGTGTGCCCAGTCGCTTGGCTGAAATAGCGTTTGCCTGTACAGTACAACCTCAAGTAACTTCAGGTGCAAGCGTTTTTTAAGAAGACCTTTATGACCAACCCCAACCTCACCATTGGCATGCTGTCATCTCAAACCGACTGCAGCGTCCCTACGATTCGTTATTATGAAAAAATCGGCCTGCTGCCAAGTCCAGGCCGTGCCACGAATGGCCATCGCTATTATCGCGACGACGATCTCAAGCGCTTGACTTTTATCCGGCGCTGCCGGGATTTCGGCTTTCCTATCGACGAAGTCCGGGAATTGGTGGATTTGTTCGAAGATGGCGATCGCGCCTGCCTGGAGGTGCGCGACATGGCGCAGGCACGTCTCGATGACATCCGCGCAAAGCTGGAGGAGATGAAACAGCTCGAAGCGAGTCTGGCCTCTTTTGTGTGTAGCTGTAATGAGGCGTGTGGGGGCGGTCAGACCAGAGATTGTGTCATCATTGACGACTTGTCCTTGCTTGAAGGCGAGCCACAGGGCAAGGCCGATGGCGGGTGCTGCACTCCGCCTTTGGCTGCACAAGCGACGTCGACTCTGTCCACAACAATCACCGAACTGAAACGCCTCTAACATGGACACTATCGCCCTGACACGCACATTCGGCCTGTTTTTTGCCACCGCCATTGCCGAACTGCTGGGCTGCTATCTGCCCTTGTTATGGCTCACTGGTAAAGGGTCGCCTTGGCTATTGCTGCCAGCGACACTAAGCCTGGTGGCGTTTGTATGGTTGTTGACTCTGCATCCGGCCGCCAGTGGCCGTGTGTATGCCACCTATGGCGCAATCTATATCGCCACAGCCATAGGCTGGTTGCATTTCGTCGACGGCGTTACGCCGACATGGAATGACTATCTCGGCGTAGGCCTGGCACTTGCTGGTGCAGGCTCCATCGCACTCGGTCATCGGACTGCCTAGTGTAAACCGGTGCGAGGAAGCATCTGGAATTGTGATCAGCCCGTCGTACTGTATTTTACTGAGTAGCCGTAAGGCTGAGTGATTGATTTGCTGACTGGCTTTCCCGCATCAACTTCGTCTATCGCTTGAATGACGTCATTTGTAGTTCCTGCGATATCGACTGAATTGGGGCTCGCCTCACTGTTCATCTCGTCCGCATATTCCAGTCTCCCTGCCGGGCCGATCAGGCAAATATGGGGCACCGTATGCGGATCGTATCGCTCGAATAGTCCGCTACTCGCACCTGCGAATCAACTTTGTTGTTCTGTCATTTGACGCGACGCACGCAAATTGATCGTGAAGGCCACCACAACGACGAGTAAAACAGCAAACTGTACTGAGAGTGTCTGCCACGATGGATAGACGCCCAAAAGGTCAATGCGTGGAATTGCAATAGGACTGGTATGAATCAATCCTGCTTCTTGCAGTCCTGCAATACCCTTTCCTGCCAAGATCACGGCAAGCACAGCCACAAGCAGTGAGCTAGCTGCGAAAAACTGACCAATTGGCAGGCGAGTACTGGTGCGCAGCAGCACAATAGCAAGCAAGGCTAAAATTCCAATGCCGGTACCCAAGCCAGCGAGCAAAGGCCAACCATTTCCTTCAGTCCAAAGCGCGGCAAAGAACAGCACTGTCTCAAATACCTCGCGATAAACGGCAACGAAGGCCAGAGAGAACAAGAACCATGCCGTGCGTTTGTTGAGTGCCGAGGACAGTTTTTCCTTGAGATAGACCTGCCAGCGGCCAGCCACGCTCTTCTGATGCATCCACATGCCAACCCCCAACAAAACCACGGCAGCAAACAGTGATGAGAATCCTTCCGTCAGTTCCCGGCTTGCCCCGCTAACGCCAACCAAGTAGGTCGCTACAACCCACGTAATGCCGCCTGCAGTGAGCGCAGCTATCCAACCCGCATGCACGTAGGCCACAACATCCTGCCGTTCTGCCTTTTTGAGAAATGCGAGCATGGCCACAACCACGAGCAGGGCTTCCAAACCTTCTCGCAGCAAAATGGTCAGTGCCCCAATGAATGCCGCAAAGGCATCGTTATCTGAAGGTGCAAGCGCTTTATCTGCTTCATCCAACAAGCTGTGCAAACGCTGTTGTGCTGTTTGCACATCGGCAGGAGTGCCATTGGCTATCAGGGCCCGGTAGGACACCATAGCGGCTTCTATCTTCTCAAACAGCGGCCGGTTGCGAGTGGCAAGCGCAGGCTCAACTGGCTCGAAGCCGTCGAGGTAAGCGGACAAGGCCAACTTCGTCGCGCCCGCCCGGTCACCAGCCAGCAATGCTGCCACGCTTTCGTTGAGTTTGGCTTTGGCAATCGCTGTACCTTTCGAGCTATTGGCGCTCAGCACGCTTGGGTTACTGCGCAAAAAGGCGATCAACGCTTTGGCCGAGGGCTCATCCAGCTTGTCTGCCAAGATATGCTCCGATGTTTGCGTCAACGTTTCCAGACTGGTGATCGTCGCGTGAACTGGCTTGTTGGTTTGCCAAAGCTTGGCCCCTTCGTCCTTGTCTCTTTGCGAATAAGGCAATGTGCCAACAAAAAACGCCAGGGCCCACCGGTCTTCATCCGACAAGTTGCCAAAACCTCGCATAGCAGTGCCTTGAACACCGCTACTGATGATTTGGTGAAGAGCAAACAAACTACGTTCGCGCGCGCGCTCGTGATCAGCCAAAGCGGTTGGCTTTGGGTTCAGGGAGGCGGCCAGTTGGCCGTCACCGCGCCCTTGCAGACCATGACAGGCTGAACATTGCGCTTGAAACAACTGTCCGCCCTTCGTCAGGACAGGCATAGCAGTAGGCGCGACTGGAAACGGATATGTCTTTTGCACTGCATTAGACAATGCACGTGCCAATTTCGCCACGCTGACCGGATCGGTCTTAGCAGCTACTGCGGCACGCAGTGCAATAGCTTGTTGTAACAAGATACCTCTATCATCCTGATCAGGCATTTCTCCGAGCTGACGTTCAGCTGCAGCAACAAATTCTTCCATTTCAGCGTATTCCGATGCTTTCAGCACCGTACCGTTGGCGACGGCACCACCGTAATCTACAGCGACATAGTCCAGAAGCTGCCAAATCTGCTTAGCTTTGAGTTCGGTGGTGTCAACGGCGTAGCTCGACCCGCTGATTAACGCACTAATAGTCAACAGCAAAGTCATCAGCCAGCGAAAGTATGCTTGTCGTATCATGGGAAATTTCATAGGCGTGTTATTGTTAATGATTGTAATTCTCAATTGCATCTGTGTCTATCCTATTGTGCTGGGTCAACATATGCACAACGAGTAGAGCAGTGCCAGAAATGATTGCTATATCAGCAAAATTGAAGGCGGGCCAGTGTACGTGTCGCCAATGAAAGTCTAGGAAGTCAACAACACTCTCACGCAGCATACGGTCCGCCACATTACCGAGAGCACCACCAAGGATCAGACTGTAGCCCACTGCTTCGATGCGGGGGGGCTGCTGGACTAGCATGCGTCCCAGCCAGGCTGAAACGATCAGACCTATGAGGATAAAGAAGTAACGTTGCCAACCTCCAGCGTTCGCCAGAAAGCTAAATGCTGCGCCGGGATTGAGGACATGCACGAGCTTGAAAAACGGGGTGATGTCGACTTGTTCTCCATAAGCAAATTTGCGGGTGATGGCGAGTTTCGCGAGTTGATCAACTGCAACAACGCTGGCAGCCACTGCGAACCAAACCCAAGTCGATGTACGGCGAGTCAATTGTCGAATAGGATCGGTCAGCGACAAAGACCATCCGGAGAGTGCCGTACAGCTCAATCCAAGAAGCCATCCCGCCAGCACATCGGTAGGAAAGTGCATTCCTGCAGCGATACGCGACCAACCTACCAATATAAGATATAGCGTCAAGACGATGCGACCACGGCGGCTCAGCAAGGGCCAGAGCGTGCCGACCACTAGCCCGGCATAGGTGGCATGCCCGCTGGGCAGGCTGTAGTGAAGCTCGATTTCCCCGATGACGCGCACCATGTCGCCAAGGACGGCAGGTGGGCGGGGAAAGTCCAGCCACAGCTTCAAAATAGCGGTGGTCAGTAACGCCAGTAGGAAGGCCACGCTAAAGCCAATAAGGCGACTTCGAATGACCGTACCACGCGCTGTACCAGTGGCCAACTTCAACCAGCACCAAAGACCCAGCAGCATCAGCGGCGCGGTCCAGTAACTGCCTACAATGCTGAAGAACCACACCAGCGGTTCCAGAGTGGCTGGAGTGCCCGTATTGATCGCTTGAAACAGTGCGATATTCAGACCACCCCTGTCATAGAGAAAGAATGTCCAGTTCATCGACGCAACAGCCTCAAACCGTTGCCGACAACGAGCAGGCTGGCTCCCATGTCCGCGAACACGGCCATCCACATGGTCGCGTGTCCCGTGAAAGTCAGCACAAGAAACACTGCCTTGATGCCAAGAGCCAGCACGATGTTTTGCATCAGCACCTGCGCTGTCGCACGCGAAAGGCGCACGAACGTCGGAATCTTTCTCAGATCATCGTCCATCAAGGCTACGTCAGCTGTTTCGATGGCGGTATCTGTGCCAGCCGCTCCCATCGCAAAGCCAATGTCCGCACGTGCCAAGGCTGGGGCATCGTTGATACCATCACCGACCATGCCAACCTTGCCGCTTTGTGCAAGTTGCTCCACTTCCCGCAGTTTGTCGTCTGGCAGCAAGTTGCCTTGTGCACGGTCGATTCCGGCTTGTGCGGCAATGGCTTGTGCCGTATGGGGATTGTCGCCGGTCAGCATCATGGTTTTGATGCCCAGTGCATGCAGCTCGGCGATGGCGTTCCTGCTGCTGTCCTTGATGGTGTCCGCTACGGCGAATAATGCTTGCACCCCATTTGCGCCTACCAACATCACGACGGTCTTACCTGCGGTTTCCAGTGCAGCGATACGCTGTTCCAGTTCTGGCGTGCACTGCCCAAGCTCTTCGAGCATCCTGTGGTTGCCCAGATGGTAGATCTCGCCGTTGATTTGGCCTTGCACACCCCGACCAGGCAGAGCGCTGAACTCAGCCACGTCACGTAGGGCAATCGCATCAGTCTGCGCCGCCAATGCCACCGCTCTGGATACTGGGTGGTCGGAGCGGGCCGCCAGACTGGCAGCGATGCTGCGGCTGTCCGAAGCAAGTACATTGCCCCAAGCAACAAAATCGGTCTGCGCAGGCTTGCCGTGCGTGATTGTGCCGGTCTTGTCCAGAGCCAGCCAGCGCAACTTGCGGCCTTCTTCCAGATACACGCCACCCTTGATGAGAATGCCGTGGCGGGCGGCAGCTGCTAAGCCGCTGACGATGCTGACCGGCGTAGAAATCACCAGTGCGCACGGGCAAGCGACCACCAGAAGAACCAGTGCACGGTAAATCCAGTCTAGCCAGGCTGCCCCCATAAACAGCGGTGGTACCAACGCGACAGCGACCGCAACACTGAAGACGATAGGCGTATACCAGAGAGCGAACTGATCAACAAACCGTTGGGTCGGTGCACGGCTCCCCTGCGCTGCCTCTACCGCATGAATGATACGGGCCAGTGTGGAATTGCTGGCAACGGCGGTGACGCGGTACTCGAACGAACCCGATTCGTTAATCGTGCCTGCGAACACCGGATCACCAGGGGATTTCTCTACCGGTAGGCTTTCGCCCGTGATCGGGGCTTGATTGATGGTAGAGCGACCTTCCAGCACCTCTCCATCAAGAGCAATCCTCTCTCCCGGTTTTACCCGGACGCGGCTGCCAATGGCGATTTGCTTGGCACTCGTCTCGCGCCATGTGCCGTCAGCCTGTTGCACCGTTGCCAGTTCCGGCGTCAGATCGAGCAGGCCACGAATGGCGTTGCGGGCGCGATCCAGCGATTTGGCTTCGATCACCTCGGCTAGCGCGAATAGCACCATGACCATCGCTGCTTCAGGCCAATGTCCGATCAACATGGCACCCGTGACCGCAATTGACATCAGGGCGTTCATGTTCAGATTACGGTTCTTGAGCGCGATCCACCCCTTCTTGTAGGTGGAGAGGCCACCCGTGAAGACTGCGACGAGCGCCAGAGCAACGACCGACCAATGATTGCCGTTGTTAAGCCAGTAGACTGCCTCAGCCGCCGATGCCGTGACCAAGGAAACGCCCAGCGGCCACCAGTTAGTCCTCGTTGTCACAGGGGAAGCGGATGGCGATGCGGCCTCTACAGTGTCCATCACCTGAGCCTCGAATCCAAGCGCTTGCAGAGCTACAAGTACGTCTGGCAGAACCTGGTCAGTATGGTGCACAGACAAAGTGCGTTGCATCAGGTTGAAGTCCAGTCCAGAGACCCCGGCGAGCGAGCCTATTTTGTTGCGGATCAACGTCTCTTCGGTCGGGCAATCCATCTTGGCAATAGACAACTTGGTTGTCTGTCCGACCGATGCACCGTCCATGCGCACCGCTTGCATGCCGATGGCAGTTAGTGCCTGTTCAACGGGAGACAACGAAGGCAGGTCGTGCTGAATGACCAAGGTACGCTGCATCAAGTTGAATTCAAGACCAACCACTCCCGCAAGGGTAGCCAGTTTGTTTCGGATCAGCGCCTCTTCGGTCGGACAATCCATGTTCTCAATCCGGTAACTTGTTTGAGCCGATCCGCTTGCCAGCGAGGTTGATGCTATGGGTTGGATGATCGACTCAGTCGTGCAGCCACATCCCTTTGAAGTGCATTCGCTCATGAGTAACTCCTGAAAATATTCTATACAACCTCCATTAAAATCCCTATAGTCGCTATAGAGTCAAGTGATAATTGGAGATTAAGCATGGAAATCAGAATTGGCGACCTGGCCAAGCGCTCTCAGTGCGAGGTTGTGACCATCCGCTATTATGAAAAGGAGGGGCTACTACCGAAACCAGCACGTAGCGGAGGAAACTTCCGCCTGTACGGTGACGCGCATGTTGAGCGTTTGCAATTTATCCGCCATTGTCGTTCGCTTGATATGGCATTGAACGAGATTAGGGCATTGTTAGCGCTGAGAGACAATCCAACGCAGGATTGTGGAGATGTCAACCTCTTGCTGGACACTCATATCCGACAAGTGGAAGTGCGTGTAGAAGCGCTGTTGCAGTTAAGGCAATACCTGCATACTCTGCGCGAGCAATGCTCAGGTGCTCGACCTGTACAGGCTTGCGGCATTTTGCAGGGGTTGGTCAATTGCGATTGTCATGTTAAAAATACCATAAACAATCAAACACCCGGATGAGTCATGGCTTGGCATGCTTTATTTTCCGCTTTCAGCGCTGTCATGGGAGAACTGATGAAATTCACCTTGCTGATGTGTGCCATTACATCTTATCTCGTGGTTCGGTATAGAGAACGCAAAGAAATCGCTGAAGAATTGTCCAAACGTGTAAATCAAAGATCCATTTGATTTGGATGCCGTAGTCGAGAAGTCTGGGCAAGAGCAAAATCTCCTTCATCGAGAGAATTGCTCTTGGCCCTCTTCAGAACTCTTAAGTACTCTTGTCCCTCTGCCGCCTTAATAATAAATAAACAGCAGGCACTACAAACATCGACAACAAGGGCGCTGTGATCATCCCCCCGACCATAGGTGCAGCAATTCTTTGCATCACTTCTGATCCGGTTCCGGTACCAAACATGATCGGCACCAGCCCGGCGATGATGACGGCAACCGTCATCGCCTTTGGCCGCACCCGCATTACCGCAGCTTCACGGATGGCATCGAGCAAATCCTCCTGAGTATCATTGCCTGCCCTGACGCGGCTTTCCCAGGACTGTTTCAGATACAGCAGCATGATCACACCGAATTCAGCCGAAACTCCAGCGAGCGCGATAAACCCGACGCCACTGGCGACCGACAGATTATGACCAAGCGCCCACAACAGCCAAATTCCACCCGCTAAAGCAAAGGGCAAGGTCGCCATGATCAGCGCAGCTTCATCAAAACGTTTGAATATCAGATAGAGCAAAACGAAGATAATCAGTAAGGTCGCTGGCACCACGATCTTCAGTTTTTCAGTGGCGCGTTCCAGGTATTCAAACTGACCTGACCAGGTAACCGAATACGCTGCCGGCAACTTGACCTCCCTGGCATAAAGTGCCACGGAAGTTGAGACTGAAATTGGTAAAGAACGCACTGATTAACAGAAAATTGTCACGTAACTTGAGATTGATTGTCGCAATAGTTGAGATTTTCTTCATTTCTGTCAGATAAAATGAGATTTTCTAGATTTCGTACTTTTAGGCATTTATGTGTTCGTTTTCTTGCAAAATTCCCCCTGTAATTTGATCCACCTTCCACTTCCTGCATATTCGCATAAATAAAACCATTTAATCGCGCACATAAAAGCCAGTCATTCGCATTTCACCTGTGCCACCCAGTCGCATGAAAAAAGCCACCTGTGGTTTGCTTCAAAGCTCTAACTCTGATCATGTCCGCCCACGAATTTCGATGACTACGCAAAGATTCGCAGCAAACCGGATAACCGTCCCGTTTTGAAGATGGGTACCGTGTTGCCCGCACTGTAGGAAACCGACGATGCCTTCAAAGCCTATGGCGCCGCGGGCAGCACGCTTGGGCTGCGTCTGCTTGAGTCAGCGGCAAATTGTGAGGCGGCTCGTCTTGCCCGCGTGCGATTGTCAGCAGGTGAAGGCATCTACCTGGAGGTGCTCGAAGCCGAACAGTCCGACTTTGCAAGTCGGCGTGCGTTGGTAGTCTCTCGCACGCTCCAACGGCTTGCCGTTGTCCGCATCTACAAGGCGCTGTGCGGGGATGGGAGATTTGCGCGCAGAAGGATCACTACTGTAATGGCGCTGACGGCAATTCGAACTTGCTTGTCATGAAATAAATCATACATAGGCCTTGACCTTCCTATCGTGGGAAGGTCTAAGCTTCTCTTCAACCAAAACATTTAAGGGGTAGTTCAATGGTTTCCGTTGCCCAACAAGGCGTCAATCCATCCATCTCCTCAGTCACTCGTCTGAGTCTGCCGGTTGAAGGCATGACGTGTGCATCGTGTGTCGGTCGTGTCGAGCGCGTGCTGAAAGAGGTCCCCGGCGTGCAAACGGCTGCGGTAAATCTCGCAACCGAGCGCGCCGACATTACCTTCACCCGCTTGGCCGATCCGCAGGCGGCTGTCCGCGCCATCGAGAGCGTCGGCTACACCGTTCGCGAAGAGACCACCGAGCTCGCGATCGAGGACATGACCTGCGCATCGTGTGTGGGTCGGGTTGAGAAGGCGCTCGCAAAAATTCCGGGAGTGCTCGAAGCCACTGTCAACCTGGCGACCGAGCGTGCGCAGGTGCGCCATCTTGCTGGGGTCGTCTCCACGGCCGACCTTGAAGCGGCGGTCGAATACGCTGGGTACAAGTCCCGCCGCTTGTCCGCCCAAACAGCGACTGCGGGCGATCAGGATGCCGAGCGTCGTGAGAGCGAGTCACGGGCGCTGCGGCGCGCTTTGCTCATTGCCTCCATCCTCACCTTGCCAGTGTTCATCCTCGAGATGGGCTCTCACCTCATTCCCGCCATTCACCATTGGGTGATGGGGATCCTGGGTGAGCAGACGAGTTGGTATATCCAGTTTGCACTCGCCACCCTTGTGCTGTTCGGTCCGGGTCTGCGCTTCTTCCGCAAGGGCGTACCGGCGTTGCTTCGCGGTGCACCCGATATGAACTCGCTGGTCTCGCTCGGCACGGCGGCGGCTTACGGCTATTCGATGGTCGCGACCTTCGTCCCCGACGTGCTTCCACCGGGCACCGCCAACGTCTATTTCGAGGCCGCCGTGGTCATCGTGACCTTGATCCTGCTCGGACGTACTCTGGAGGCGCGCGCCAAAGGGCGAACCTCGCAGGCTATCAAGCGGCTGGTCGGACTTCAAGCCAAGACCGCTCGCGTCGAGCGCAACGGCGAGACGGTGGAGATTGCGCTCGATCAGGTCACGACCGGTGACGTCGTGCTCGTTCGTCCGGGCGAGAAGATCCCGGTCGACGGCGAGGTCGTGGAGGGCTCCTCTTATGTTGACGAGAGCATGATCACGGGCGAGCCGGTGCCGGTGTCGAAGGGGGTGGGCACCGAAGTCGTCGGCGGCACGATCAACAAGACGGGCGCTTTCAGTTTCCGTGTCACCAAGGTCGGCGCGAACACGGTGCTCGCGCAGATCATCCGCCTCGTTGAAGAAGCTCAGGGTTCCAAGCTGCCGATCCAGGCGCTGGTCGACAAAGTGACGATGTGGTTCGTTCCGGCGGTGATGGCGGCCGCCGCGCTGACCTTCCTGGTCTGGCTGATCTTCGGTCCTGACCCAGCGCTGACATTCGCGCTCGTGAATGCGGTCGCGGTTCTCATCATAGCCTGTCCGTGCGCCATGGGGCTGGCCACGCCGACCTCTATCATGGTCGGTACGGGCCGCGCGGCCGAGATCGGCATTCTCTTTCGTAAGGGCGAAGCCTTGCAGGCGCTGCGCGACGTGAGCGTCATCGCGCTCGACAAGACAGGTACACTGACGAAAGGACGCCCCGAGCTGACTGACCTCGTTCCCGCTGTGGGCTTCGAATACAACGAAGTTCTGGCTCTCGTTGCGGCGGTCGAGACCAGATCCGAGCATCCGATCGCCGAAGCAATCGTCGCAGCCGCAAAGCAGCGGGACATCACGGTCGCACCCATCGATGGGTTCGACGCAACGCCGGGCTTCGGCGTGTCAGCCAACGTCGCCGGTCTGACTGTCGCCGTCGGCGCGGATCGGTTCATGACGCAGCTCGGTCTTGACGTGGCGAGCTTCCTGCCAACCGCGCAGCTTCTCGGCGAGCAAGGAAAGAGTCCGCTCTACGCCGCGATCGACGGCCGTCTGGCAGCGGTGATAGCGGTCGCGGATCCGATCAGGGAGACGACGCCGGCGGCGATCAAAGCGCTGCACGCGCTCGGACTCAAGGTCGCGATGATCACCGGCGACAACGCAGCCACTGCCGCGGCGATCGCTAGGCAACTCGACATCGATGAAGTCTCAGCCGAGGTCTTGCCCAACGGAAAGGTCGAGGCGCTGAAGAAGTTCCGAATTAATGGCGCGCGAGTCGCCTTCGTGGGCGACGGCATCAACGACGCGCCGGCCCTCGCCGAAGCAGACGTTGGGCTCGCGATCGGAACGGGAACCGATGTGGCGATCGAGGCGGCTGACGTGGTGCTGATGTCGGGCGACCTGCGTGGAGTTCCGAATGCGATCGCGATCAGCAAGGCGACGATCCGCAACATCAAGCAAAACCTATTCTGGGCCTTCGCCTACAACGCCGTGCTGATCCCTGTAGCTGCCGGCGCAATGTACCCATTGAACGGAACCTTGCTTTCACCGATCTTCGCTGCCGCCGCGATGGCGCTCTCCAGTGTCTTCGTGCTCGGCAACGCGCTCCGACTAAGGCGCTTTCGGACACCGATGACGGTCGAAACCCGCACGGAGACGCAGGCGCCCAAGCCACGCCTGGTGAACGAGCATTGATCCTGGGTCGATGTACCACCTAACTGAACACCAATACAAGATTGAGGAGGCCGTAATGGCTAGCGCATCTCATCAACAAGTAATTATCTACACGACACCGACTTGCCCTGACGACTGGGTGTTGAAGGCTTGGCTTAAGAGAGAGGAGATAGAGTTCGAAGAATACGACCTCTCCGACCGCAAGATAATGGCAAAAGCCAAAGCGTGCACTGGTCTACGTGTCGCACCGATCACCTTGGTGGGTGAGAAGGTCTTCTACGGCACGTTCCCGTCGCAAAAACCGGGCCTGGCTGTGGCGCTTGGTCTGTCCCATGCCGCCTGAGAGAGAACCATGACGAAACATGTCGATATACGCCAGGCCGGACGCACCATCTCGATTCCGGAGGGCGTCACAATCCTGGAAGCGGCACTCGCTGACGGCATCGCCTATCCGCATGGCTGCCGCTCCGGGAGGTGCGGGTCCTGTAAGTCGCGCCTCGTCAGCGGAGCGGTCGATCTTCTCGAACACAGCCGTTTCGCGCTCTCGAATGAGGAGAAGGAGCAGGGGCTGATCCTCGCCTGCCGCGCGATCCCTACAACGAATGCGATTGTCGCCTGGCTTGACGGCGACGAAGGGACTCCATCCCATCCGCGCCGCCGTCTAAAAGGCCGTGTGACAGCGATAGCAGACGCTACACACGACATCAACCATATCCAGCTCTTCATTGACGGAGCCGATCCGATGGCCTTTACGGCGGGCCAATACGCTCGGCTCACGTTTCCGGGCACTCCCACACGCGACTATTCAATGGCAAGCGGGTCTGGCGAGCGAGCGCTCGAATTCTACATCCGCCGAGTGCCCAGTGGGGCCGCGACCCAGCGCATCCACACGCAGTTGAAGCTCGGCGATCCGGTGATGGTCGAAGGGCCATTCGGCTCTTCCTATCTGCGCGAGCAGCATACTGGGCCGATCCTATGCGTTGCCGGCGGCTCGGGTCTTGCACCGATCAAAGGGATCGTCGAGACGGCCATTGCACGCAGTATGAAGCAGCCGATCCATGTCTATTTCGGCGCACGCAGCGAGCGCGATCTCTATCTCATCAACCATTTCGAGGGCCTGGCACAACGCCACTCCAACCTGACCTTCACGCCCGTCCTCTCCGATGCTCCTGTGGGCGCGCGCTGGCGCACCGGCTTCGTGACAGATGCCGTCGCCAAGGATCTGCAGGATCTTGATGGCTGGAAAGCATATGTCGCAGGGCCACCACCGATGGTCGAAAAAGCTATGCAGATCTTTACGGCACGCGGGCTGCGGTCTGAGAACCTGCATGCCGATGCGTGCTTTACGCCCGGAGAAGCATCGGTACGTAGGTAACCCCCGGTTTTCCGGGTAGTATTTGATTTGTTCCCTAAAAGGAGAGAATGATGAATATCGGTCAAGCAGCCAAGTTATCCGGTGTCTCGGCGAAGATGATTCGCTACTATGAACAGATTGGTTTGATTCCGCAAGTTAGTCGCTCTGATGCAGGATACCGACATTATAGCTCGGCAGACGTGCACTGCTTTCGCTACATCCGTCGCGCACGTGACCTTGGCTTTTCTGTCGAACAGATCTCGGAACTACTGGTGTTGTGGCGCGACCGTGATCGTGCGAGCTCCGACGTCAAAGCAATGGCGCTTTCCCATGTCGCCGGGCTGAAGGCGAAGATTGCCGAATTGCAAGCGATGGCGCAAACGCTAGAACACCTTGCGAATAACTGCCACGGTGACGACCGCCCTGATTGCCCGATCATTGCGGATTTGGCTGAACCGACCACCGCAGCGGCGGCGGAACAGGCTCCACATAGAACGCCTCGATTTGGGGGCGATACACCCGCCTCGTCACGCCATCGAGCCGCTATGGTGACTGATTCGTGAGCTGAGGTGAACGCGCACAAGCTTTTTCAGCATGGTTGTTGTCCAGCCCAGTCAGCATTCTTCGATGGTCATCCCTTCTCTGGTTTGCTCAAACGCGGGGGCTAGAATTTCGCCATTGAAGTCGAATTAAAAAATTTCGCTAAAAAGCGTTTGACCTTACCACACTGTCAAGCCTCATATTAGTCAGACACAGTAACCAACTAGGAGATCAAGATGCATCGTTTCTACATTCCAAACATGACCTGCGGCGGCTGCGCAAAGTCCGTCACCAAGGCGCTGTTGAGCGTCGACCCGCAAGCCCGCATCGAAACTGACCCGCCAGCGCGTGAAGTTCGGGTCGATAGCGCCGTAAATGAGAGCGCTTTCCTCGCGGTACTTATTGAGGCCGGGTACCCGGACAAGCAGTGATCCCAAGCGATGACCGACTTAACGGGCACGGGTCACATCACGAACCAAAGGCCGGTATCCCATCCAAACCGATACTCCGCACAACGCTCCTTTCATCCGGGTCGGTATGCGCTATGGATCGTGGCCAAGTGCGACCTGTGCAATTCGTCCTAACTGTTCTGGCAGCGCCGTAACTTCCGACGATTCACATTGACAGCCTTGCCCGAGATTTCGGTATTACGCAATGTCGGGCAGCTGCGAGCGGTGCCACGTGGACGTTCCGGCATAGATTCCACGACTCCCTGATGCGATGGGTCTACGTACGACAAGGACTCATTGCCGCATGACTGCTCTCAGGCGCTTGACCTTGACAGCATGGTATACAAGAAATTTCAAGTCAGTTCAACAGGAAAGAGGTCACATGAACAACCGTATTCACGCGCCGCACAAGAGTGCTGTCAAGCCCCGACCGATGATTGCCGGCAATGAGCAAGGATTGGCAATCGACGAGATCACAGCACGCGCTGGTGTCTCGGAAAGACTTGTGCGTCATTGCGAGGGACGTGGTCTGATTCGGGGTGCAGAAGTAGCCAACGCTTCCTCGCGTCGCTATACGCAGGAGGATGTCATCGTACTGCGTTTTGCTCGGCGAGCGCACGTCCTGGGCTTCGGCATGAACGAGGTCGCCAGACTGCTCTCCCTGTGGCAAGATATGCATCGCGTGAGCGTGGAGGTAAACAGCATTGCCCTGGCTCAACCCAAAGAACTGACATCACGCACCGATGGAATTCAGGCAATGGAGCGCGTCCTGGAGCGCCTGGCGAACTTGTTCTCAGTTGAGCATCAGCCTACATGCCCAATCATGGAAGGGTTGATAGAGCTTAGAGCGCGTGTTATGCACCTTTAGCGAATCAATAGGCTGAATCGGATAGGAAAATGCAGACCTTATCCGAGCGAGGTGATGGATATATCACAAACAATATCCAAGCCGTGCTGATGCATAGACTGCTTTTCAAGAATACATCGAAAGCTTTTATAATCGCCAGCGACGTCACTCACGTCTAGGCTATGTTTCACCTGCCTTGTTTGCTGAAAATTTCAATCAAAAATCGCAGGCCGCTTTAATCATTAGTGTCCGCTATCGACTTTGTTTCCAGATATACACAACGCCAGTGGTAGACAAGGTAAGATTTCCCGTAACTGATTAATTATATGGATAACTCTACCGTTAGCGTTCATAGAACAGATAACGCCACGTTCTAAACAAGCTGCTCCTGAAACGACTTGCTGACATACTCACTTCACCATTTGATCGTCTAGATACTCCCGACAGCAGCAAAACGCTATGTGTACTAACGTACAGTATAAATGTTGTCACCGTTTTATCATGAATCCTCAACATCTTTATTTTGATCCAATTAGGAGAGAGCAAGTTGTTGGGTACCGCCAGGAGAAAACGATGAATATGAACGACATGCAATCCTGCATTGATGCCTGCAACAAATGCTATCAGACCTGCCTACAGACCGCCATGAACCATTGCCTTGATACTGGCGGCAGGCATGTCGAACCTGCGCATTTCCGGTTAATGATGAATTGTGCTCAGATATGCCAAACCTCAGTTGATTTGCAATTGTCAGGTTCTGCATTTTGCGCAAAATATTGTGCACTTTGTGCTGAAATTTGCGAAGCGTGCGCTGATAGTTGCGCCGAGTTGGACCAAATGGGTGATTGCGAAAAAGTCTGCCGTGATTGCGCAAATAGCTGTCGCGCAATGGCCAACCAATAAAAGGAACACACCATGACACAAAATCGTCAGCCAGCCCCGGCTAAGAAATCACCTCACGTACGTAGTTTCATTTTGGCCTGCGTCGTTTCCAGCATCAGTATGCCTTTGATCGCCAGCGCACAGATGAATTCCTCCGATTCCAAACCAGCAGGCAATGCCTCCATGCATAGTAATGCCATGGCTGAAAACAAAGACATGGCGATCAAGAAATCGATGGAAGGAATGCAACAAAAAATGTCTTCCATGAGTATGTCTGGTAATACCGACCATGATTTCGCCATGATGATGAAAGAACATCATCAAGGAGCGATTGATATGGCCGAAATCGAACTCAAGCAAGGGAAAGACCCTCAGTTGAAAAAAATGGCGTCTAAAATCATCGCCGCGCAAAAGAAGGAAATGGCCGAATTCGATACCTGGCTCAAAAAACATGAGGCCAGCATGAGCTCCAGTCAGCTAGGTAAATAACGGATTCAAATCTATGTATTTGCTCCCCATTTTGATGGGGAGTAACACCTAGAATAATTTGAGCTATAATCATTCACATGAAAAAGCTGTTCCGACTATTTCTGCTGTGCATCATGTTTGTGGCGATACCCTTCCAGGGCTTCGCAGCAGCAGCTATGGTGAACTGCAACACGGAACATCACCATGTACTGCCCGGTGAGCAGCATGATCACGATCATGCTCAAGTTGGGCAACATGAACATCAGCACAGTAGTAATGATAAAGTCTCTAACCACTCTGTATCCAAAGCGTCACCTGTCACCAAAGTGATGAAAGACAAGTGCAGTGCTTGTGCTTCATGCTGCGTTGGTGCCGCACTTGTGACTAATTCTGCAATTCCCCTCGTTTCCACTCCTTCATCAGAAAAAATCAGTCTGGTTTTTTCTTCTCATTTCGGCCATATCAGTGATGGCCTCGAACGACCTCCCCGCGCTTAATTTTCATCTGCAACGCCAGTAGCTATTTGAAGCTATAGAGACGCTGATCGTCTGTTTCAATCAGCTTAGCCTTGCGTTGATATCCGCCATTGCGTTGCCGCGTCTATATCTGCACGGTTCGCCTTGGTCACACTACCTATTACTCACCGAGGATTTCATGAATCCATCTATTTTTCCGTCAAGGCTACGGTTGGCACTAGCTATGCTCGTCATGCTTATCGTGGGTCAGAACGTCCTTGCCCAAGAAGCGAACCGCAGCCAACGACCAAATCCCGTAGAAGCCCAGGCCATTGTGCCACCGGTGATCTATCTCTCCACTTTACAAAATTATCGTCCCTTTACCGATCAGGAAGTTGGTTCATGGAAGGAGTTGAATGACACAACTGCGCGCATTGGCGGATGGCGAGTTTATGCCAAACAGGCGAGAGAGCCAGACACCACCGACACTAAGCCTGCCGCGAAAGAAAAAGAGACTCCCACATCGGACAAGGCCAAGTCGATGGATCACAGCAGTCATACAAAATGAAGGAAACCACCATGCGAACACCTTCAAATGGCAAGTTTTTCCACCGGCCAAGCAAGCTCGCCGCCCTGATAAGTCTCCCATTGATGCTGGGCGGCTGCGCCAGTTTTAGTACCGATGGTGGATTTTCAACGGTAGAGCAAGTAGCAAAAGAGCGCCTTGGCAAGGAAGTTACCTGGCAGCGTTCTGATAACGCGAGTGATACCGCAGCACAAAGGGTAAAGGAATTACTTGCATCTCCTTTGACTGTCGATGATGCCGTGCAAATCGCCTTGCTTAATAATCGCGGGCTACAGGCTTCGTTCTATGAACTGGGCATTTCCGAGTCTGATTTTGTACAGGCCGGTCGCCTACCCAATCCTGGGTTTTCATTCAGCCGTACCCGGCAAGGTAGTGAAGTTGAAATCGACCGGAGCCTGACTTTTAATATTGCCCACTTGTTGACGATGCCTTTAACCAGGCAGATGGAACAACGTCGCTTCGAGCAAACCAAGCGAGAAGTGACTATGCAAATGTTGTCTTTGGCTGCGGAAACGCGCAAAGCCTACTACATGGCTGTGGCTGCAGACCAGACCATGCTGTACATGCAACAGGTCAAAAAAGCTGCTGATGCAGGCGCAGAGTTGGCGGGACGGCTTGCAAAGGCGGGTAACTACAACAAACTGCAACAAGCCCGCGAGCAGGGTTTTTTTGCTGAAGCTGCCCTCAATCTGGCGCGTGCAGAGCAGGCGCAGACTCGTAGCAAAGAGAAGTTGACGCGCCTGATGGGGCTATGGGGGCTTCAAATAACCTTTACTCTGCCGCTCAGATTACCTGATCTGCCTAAGAAACCGAATGACATGCCCAATGTTGAACAGATGGCGATGGCGCAACGGCTGGATGTGCAGGCTGCCCGCCTCAGTACAGAGCAATTAGCGAAAAATCTGGGCTTGAGCAAGGCTACCCGGTTCATCAATGTCCTGGAAGTGGGGGCTATCCGCAATACCTTTAATGATCAGCCTGTGCAACGGGGTTACTCGGTAACACTGGAGCTACCTCTGTTTGACTGGAGCGGTGCCAAAGTAGCCAAGGCAGAAGCGCTGTATATGCAAGCGCTCAATCGTACTGCTGAGATTGCCATCAATGCCCGTTCTGAAGTCAGGGAAGCCTATCTGGGCTACCGCTCAAGCTACGACATCGCCATGCATTATCAGAATGAAATTGTGCCTTTGAAGAAACGTGTTTCCGAAGAAAATCAGCTTTACTACAACGGTATGTTAATTGGCGTATTTGATCTACTTGCAGATGCGCGCTCCCAAATCGCCAGTGTGAATAGTGCGATCGAGGCCAGTCGTGATTTCTGGATTGCGCAGGCTGATCTGGAAATGAGCTTAATGGGACGCCCAAATATAAGCGCTGCAGCCGTAGCGAATTAGAACGGCCGTGAACCAAAAGTTGCGGGAAATTGAGGGCGCCTCAAGCTCATCAAACAAAGGAAATGATATGAACTCAAGAAGAAATTTTTTAAGTGGACTAGGTGCAATCACTGCGGCGGCTTCCGCTGCCTCAGTTAGCAAAGTCGCCATGGCAGCATTGCCAGAACCAGCCACCCAGACCTCGCCGGATACCATGGCACCGCTGGCACCCAATACAGGACGCCCCTATAACCCGGTGGTGACCCTGAATGGCTGGACCTTGCCATGGAGGATGAACAATGGTGTCAAGGAGTTCCATCTGGTGGCTGAACCGGTAGTGCGTGAGATGGCTCCTGGCATGAAGGCACACCTTTGGGGTTATAACGGTCAATCCCCAGGACCAACCATAGAGGTTGTCGAAGGTGACCGTGTCCGCATCTTTGTTACCAATAAATTACCCGAGCATACCAGTGTGCACTGGCATGGGCAGCGCTTGCCCAGCGGTATGGATGGCGTGTCAGGACTGACCCAAAAGTCGATACAGCCTGGGAAGACATTCATGTATGAATTTGTTGCCCGCAGACCAGGCACCTTCATGTATCACCCGCACGCAGATGAAATGACACAAATGGCGATGGGAATGATGGGCTTTTGGGTGACACATCCCAAAGCCAAACATCCGCAGATTGCCGAAGTGGATCGTGATTTTGTGTTCCTGCTTAATGCCTACGATATTGATCCTGGTGCCTTCACTCCTAAAACGTCTACCATGCTCAACTTTAATCTGTGGAGCTGGAATAGCCGCGTCTTCCCCGGTATTGACCCGTTTGTGGTTCGTAAGAATGACAAGGTTCGCATCCGTATCGGTAATCTGACGATGACAAATCATCCTATCCATATTCATGGTCATGAATTCCAGGTCACAGGCACTGATGGCGGTCCAGTTCCTCATTCTGCGCGCTGGCCAGAAGTCACCACGGATATCGCAGTAGGGCAAATGCGCCAGATCGAGTTTCTTGCTGACGAAGAAGGCGACTGGGCTTTCCATTGCCACAAGTCACATCACACCATGAACGCGATGGGCCACGACACTCCCAACTTGATTGGTGTTGACCACACTGGTGTCGCTAAAAAAATCACCAGCCTCATTCCTGAGTATATGGCCATGGGCGAGCGTGGCATGGCGGATATGGGAGAAATGGAAATGCCTCTTCCTGATAATACGCTACCGATGATGACGGGTGAAGGCCCATTTGGTGGTGTCGAGATGGGGGGCATGTTCAGCGTGTTAAAGGTCAGGAAGGACCAGAAGCCAGGCGACTACAAGGATCACGGATGGTACAAGCACCCTCCGGGAACAGTCGCTCAGGAATGGACTGGCAACGTAGCTGAACCAGCGCGTGCGAAGACCGTAGGTGGTAAATCCATGCCCCTGAAACAGAAGAATCAGCAAGAAGTAGAAGTACAAGTCCGCAAGCCTGTCGGCAAGATGGAACACTAATTTTTAAATTGAAAGGATCATTCCCATGAAAACTCGCCTCACCACCATCACAGTCACTTTGGCCCTCGCATTGGCAGCCCAAGCCAGTTTTGCCCATGATGATCATGCACATGGTCACGATAACGAAGCCATCGGCAAGCCAGGCACCGCCACGGCAACCACCCGTACGGTCAATGTCAACATGACTGACAACATGCGTTTTACACCATCCAATATCGTCGCCAAGCAAGGTGAGACTATCCGTTTCGTGATTAAGAATTCTGGCGGCATCAAGCACGAATTCGTCCTGGGAACAGAAAAGGAACTGAAAGAACACTACGAAGTCATGAAGAAAAACCCAGAAATGGAACACAGCGATCCCAACATGATCACCCTGGCTGGTGGTCAGACTGGTGAAGTTGTCTGGCAGTTCACCAAGGCGGGCAAGATTGATTTCGCCTGCCTGCAGCCTGGCCACTATGACGCCGGTATGAAGGGTAAGGTCGCCGTTGCAAAAGGCAAGGCCGTGGCTAGTGCTGAACCTGAAACCCACGAACACAAACACTAAAGATGCAGACCGTGTAGTCAACTGATTACACGGTAATTTGATTTATTCATTTAAAAATAGGAAATATCATGACCATTATTAAATCTCTGACCTTGGGCGTTCTTGCTGCCGTCACATTTCATACAGCCCTTGCTGCAGATCACTCAATGTCCGCAACAGCATCCGCTTCCACGAGTAATGCCAGTAGCGACATGACGGATGGGGAAGTCAAAAAAATTGATAAGAGTACCAACAAGATCACGCTGAAGCACGGCGATATCAAGAACCTGGATATGCCTGGCATGACCATGGTGTTCAAGATCAAAGATCCTGCTGCACTCGACACACTAAAGGCCGGTGACAAGGTGAAATTCAGAGCAGAAAAAGCGGACGGCGCAATCGTGGTAACGGAAATACAAATCGCAAAATAAACTCTGTGAGCTACACGTTCCAGTCGGACCATGATGCTGACTGGAACATGACCACGATTAAATAAGAATGGGAGAGCACTACGATGATCAAAATATTGACACTTCTGGCACTAAGCACGTTGACAAGCTTCACCTATGCCGGTGAGCCCAAAGATGCACTGGCTGCCTTCTATGCGGCTGTGGCAGCAGGTGATAAAGCAAAGGCGACTGAACTGCTTGCGCCTGATGTCACTATCTATGAGTCCGGCTATGTCGAGCGGTCAAGGGCAGACTATGCCGGACATCACCTGCCAGAAGATATGGCTTTTGCCAAGACATCAACGCGTACGGTATTGCAGCAAAGCCAGCGAATTGACGGAAATCTGGCGGTGATTTGGGCGGAAACAGAGACCAAGGCTAAAGTAAAGGGTAAGGACGTACAACTCTTTGGAACTGAAACTGCCTTACTGCAAAAATCTGGCAACGACTGGCAAATCGTGCATGTCCATTGGTCTTCCCGAAAATCTAAATAGTAATGACCAAATCCCAGTTTTAGTACAGGAAGCACCCGACAATTGTGGCTAAGAATCGCGGTAGCAGACCTGATAAATGGAGAAGTTTATATGAAAAGTATCTCAGAATCTTTAGGGCCGTTGGCCACCTCCAACGTTACGTCTGCTACACCAGTACAAGCAAAATCAAATCTTCTGACTCAGGGATCTTTTGCGGAAGCCTTGGTGCGTATAAAAGATAAAGCGACATTAACTGGTACTGAACAAAAGTCGATAGATGGCCCCAGCCAACTTGCGGTTACAGGAGCAGTGCCATTCTCTTTGTCCAACGTCGTCCCCACCCATTTGCCCTTACCTGGGTTGTCTAATAAAACCTTGGAACATGGATTCAATGAGCGTGCATTGGATTTACGTGTCTATCGCCAGACATTGTTGGCCTCTAATATCGCTAATGCCGACACCCCTGGATATAAGGCCATGGACATTGATATTGAAGCGGCATTGAGAGACGGAAAGACCTCAAAAACGGTAACACCTCAGTATGTGACACCTGGCCAGGGATCGATTGATGGCAACACGGTAGAAATGGATGTCGAGCGGGTCAAGTTTACCCAGAATGCACTGATGTATGAATATCACGTCGATCGTGTACGAGGACATTATAAAGATATGGAAGAGTTACTCAAAAATACGCCTTACTAAGAACCAAGCGAGCTTATGTCGAACTTCTTAATTCGAATGTAGCTTGGGGGCGACTATTTTGATGATGCAAAGGCAGGCGCTTGACGTAGATCAAACAGGCGGCAGTCTGCATGAATGATGATTGACTCCGTACCCGGGTACAGCACCTATAGTGAATTCAGGTAAATACATTTTCAGAAGTCATCCCTGCCATATTTGCCAGATCAAGGTGTAAGCCATTTTTTCTCAATCAGTCGTCTATTTAGGAGTCCATCATGAAATTACTTCGCCCAGTCTTATGTCTGACAAGTTCGTTGATCATTGCTTCCAGTGTGTGGGCGGCTGAGCCGGTGGATCACAAAGACCATCATCCCGCTTCTGCCATAGTCACAGCACCTTCTGGCAGTGCAGCCAAATCGTCCATGCAAAAAATGGATGATCAAATCCAGATGATGCATGACATGCATGAAAAAATGATGAATGCAAAGAGCCCGGAAGAGCGCAGCGCCTTAATGGCGGATCACATGAAAGCGATGCAGGATGGCATGGCAATGATGGGCAAGATGGCTGGCGATAAAAAAACCAACATGAAGGATGGCATGCAAAAAGACATGGCCATGCACGGCATGATGGAAAAACGCATGGAAATGATGGAGGGCATGATGCAAATGATGATGGACAGAATGCCTGCTTCGACAGCCATTGCCAAATAAGAGGATGCGCCATGAATCACGAACACGAAAATCAAAATGAACCAGGTAGTTTCTGGCGCTCCAGATACGCCCTTGGATATCTTGTCATTGGTGCGGTTGCTGCCTACTTTCTATTGACAGAACATCTGGCGCACGTGATCGGCGCATTGCCATTTTTGTTGTTACTGGCCTGTCCGCTGATGCACGTTTTTATGCATCACGGACATGGACATCATAGCCATCATCAAGATGTAGAGTCGCCAAGCGACCAAGACAAGGATGCCAGCGCGAATAAGGAGAACCGCCATGAACCACGGTGAAAGCGCTTATGGGCTTTGGTCTCTGGTGATACTCAATTCGGCCATTTTCATCATGTTCGCTTTCAGTTTTTTTAAGCCGCATACGGCACGTGACTGGCGCAGCTTCAGCGCATTTTCTGCATTCATCGTTGCCTTGTTTGTAGAGATGTATGGCTTCCCACTGACCATCTACCTGATGTCAGGCTGGTTACAGACGCATTATCCCAATCTGGATATTTTGTCGCATGACGCTGGTCATTTATGGTCGACCTTGCTTGGAGAAAAAGGTGATCCGCATTTTGGTGTGCTGCATATCGCGAGTTATGTCTTTCTGGGATTTGGTTTCTACTTGTTATCCAGCGCCTGGAACGTGCTCTACCATGCACAACGGCAACATACCCTGGCGATTAGTGGTCCCTACGCCAAAATACGCCACCCACAATACGTTGCCTTTGTTTTAATTCTCTTGGGATTCTTATTGCAATGGCCTACAGTGTTAACATTGGCAATGTTTCCCATCTTGCTGATCATGTATGGTCGCCTGGCCGTGACTGAAGAGAAAGAGATGCTGGCTCAATTTGGCGATGAATTTGCCCGTTACACAAAGCGCACTCCACGATTTTTTCCACACCTGTCGTCTGCCAGCCCGGCTTGTCATTGATTCAGCAACACCTTAAATGGAAGCAACCATGAACGCTACAGTGACTGCACCTGCCTCAACGAAAGATACGAAACTAAAAGATCCTGTATGTGGAATGACAGTCACCGAACAGTCCGAACATAAAGAGTTACTAGACTCAAAAATGTATTACTTTTGCAGCAGCAAATGCCACACTAAATTTAATGCAGAACCTGGCAAGTACATATTGTCCAAGACTACTCCAGCCAAGGCGGAAGAAACACCTTCCTCCGCTATCTATACTTGCCCCATGCATCCCGAAATACGGCAAGATCATCCAGGTAGCTGTCCTAAGTGTGGCATGACGCTGGAGCCGGTGATTCCCGAACTTGAGGCAGATGATAATCCCGAACTGAAGGACTTTCAGCATCGCTTCTGGTGGACTTTACCTCTCACCGTGATTGTTTTTGTACTTGCCATGTCTGGTGAGTCGCTACATTTGATGCAGATGTCTGTGCAAAGTTGGGTGGAAATGGCCATTGCGTCACCTATCGTGTTGTGGGCTGGATGGCCTTTCTTCACAAGAGGTTGGCAATCCGTATTGCACCGTAGTCCCAATATGTGGACATTGATCAGCTTAGGAACTGGTGCAGCTTTCATCTATAGCGTGGTTGCGACGTTAATACCTCAAGTATTCCCAGATTCATTTATCTCAATGGGACGGGTGGCGGTGTATTTTGAAGCGGCAGCCGTCATTATTTCGCTGACTTTACTGGGACAAGTGCTCGAACTTAAAGCCCGATCGCAGACTTCGGCTGCGATCAAATCCTTGCTGGGTCTTTCTCCAAAAACTGCGCGGCGCATGAATGCGGATGGAAAAGAAGAAGATATACCACTTACCAATGTCCATGTCGGTGATCTCTTGCGCATACGTCCAGGTGAAAAAGTGCCGGTTGACGGTAGCGTAACCGAGGGTAGTAGCGCTGTGGACGAATCGATGCTCACCGGAGAACCTGTCCCTGTGACTAAAAGGGTTGGTGATAAAGTCATTGGTGCCACCTTAAATACCAATGGTGCGCTCGTCATGCGTTCCGAACGGGTTGGGTCTGCCACCATGCTGGCACAAATTGTCCAGATGGTCGCGCAGGCACAACGCTCAAAAGCACCGATGCAGAGAATGGCGGACGTGGTGGCCGGGTATTTTGTGATGACGGTGATCGGCATTGCCATCCTCACTTTCTTTGCCTGGGGACTGTGGGGGCCTGAACCACGCTGGGTCTTTGGATTGATCAATGCCGTCTCGGTACTGATCATTGCCTGTCCCTGCGCCCTTGGTCTTGCTACGCCGATGTCCATCATGGTTGCTACTGGCCGAGGTGCCACACAAGGTGTGTTGTTCAGGGATGCAGCTGCCATAGAAAATTTACGCAAGGTCGATACGCTCATTGTTGACAAGACCGGTACGCTGACAGAAGGCCGTCCTGCATTCGATAAAGTGATTCCATCTTCTGGCTATCAGGAAGAGGAAGTGCTGCGCTTGGCGGCCAGTCTCGATCAGGGTAGCGAACATCCATTGGCAGATGCCATTGTGCGGGCAGCACGCGAACGGGGATTGACTCTGGATAAGCCAGAAAATTTTGAGTCTGGTTCAGGTATTGGCGTGCGAGGCACTATCAATCAGCGTGATGTCGCTCTGGGCAATACTACACTCATGGAGCAGTTGGGAGTACAAGTGCAAGGATTGCTTACGCAAGCAGAAGAGCTCCGTGCCGAAGGTGCGAGCGTCATGTATCTGGCTGTAGACAAACAGTTGGCCGGTTTGCTTGCGGTATCTGACCCGATCAAAAAAAGCACCCCAGAGGCATTGGCCGCACTTAAAGCATCAGGAATACGCATCATCATGGCAACAGGTGACGGTCTGACCACTGCCAAGGCCGTAGGTAACCGGCTTGGTCTGGATGAAGTGTTTGGTGAGGTAAAGCCGCAAGACAAACTGTTACTTGTTGAACGTCTGCAAAAAGAAGGCCGCATCGTCGCCATGGCAGGCGACGGGATTAACGACGCGCCCGCTCTGGCAAAAGCCAATGTCGGTATCGCCATGGGAACAGGAACCGATGTTGCCATGAACAGTGCCCAGATTACCCTGGTCAAAGGTGACTTACGCGGTATTTCTGTGGCGCGCTTATTGTCAGACGCCACCGTCGGCAATATGAAGCAAAATTTACTGTTTGCCTTCCTGTATAACGGTTTGGGTATTCCCGTCGCTGCCGGTGTCTTATATCCGATGACAGGCTGGTTGCTTTCACCGCTGATTGCCGCTTTGGCCATGAGTTTGAGTTCAGCTTCCGTCATAGGCAACGCGCTACGGTTGAGAAAGCATGGTGTGGACACCTGACTATTTGAGGCTGATCAAGGAAATATCTCGAAAAGGCAACTATAATCTGACAAAGGGAATTGACGTTGTTCACTGACTTCCTATTCCATTTTGTTTTTAATGTTAATTAAATGCAATAATTACGTGAAATTATCTCGTCCACATCGCCTATTCACTGCGTTGATCGTACTCTTCAGCATGCTATTTATGCAGCTTGCTGTGGCGTCATACGTCTGCCCGGGCCATAAGACGGATAGCGAAATCCCTACTTTATCCGGAGATATCAGCTCTGTCACAATGGCCGATTGTGCTGGCATGGACAAGGAGCAACCTGCATTGTGTCATGCACATGCAGAGGATCCTTATGCAAAACAATCATTGGATAAGCCGCAAACTCCAGATGTGCAATCCTTTGTATTGGCTGGATTGACGCTGATCTTGCAACCGATTGACATTGCCGGTCTTCCACAAGGGCATCAACCGCAGATCTCCTATCTGGCACGTTCCAGCGCCCCCCCCATCGCTATACGCAACTGCTGTTTCCGCATTTAAATTTCCAGATTACCTAGTCTGTCACTCATACGTCTTGTCGACGGAAGTGCCATTTTTTGCTATCTGGAGGTTTCATGTCATTCTCATTCCGTGCGCTCATGTTTGCGCACCAAAAAACAAAACTTTATTCTCAGTTCCTGGTGCTGATTCCTGTAGCAGTTGCTTTTGGGCTTACTCCGCTCAATGTTCTCGCTACAGAGTCTTTACTGACTTTGGGCAATGCCCAACAACTTGCAGTTATCCGTTCCCGTCAATTAATCGCGCAAGATATGGCTGTCAATGCTTCCCGCGAAATGGCAGTCGCTGCCGGTCAGTTACCTGATCCAATATTGAAGGCTGGAATCGATAATCTGCCAGTCAGCGGCCCTGACCGTGGCAGTCTGACTGGCGATTTCATGACCATGCGTCGCATCGGTATCATGCAGGAATTGACCAGAAACGACAAACGTCAATTACGGGCAGAGCGTTTTGACCGTCTGGCAGACAAGTCCCTGGCAGAGAAAAGCAGCGCGATTGCCGCTATCCAGCGCGACACCGCGGTCGCCTGGCTAGATCGATACTACGCAGAACGCATGGCTGCTGTAGTCACAGATCAATCCATCCAGGCCAAACTTGAAATTGAGGCGGCCGAAAGTAGTTACCGCGCCGGTCGTGGCAACCAGGCAGATATCTTCGCTGCCCGCAGTGCACTCGGTGTGGTCGATGACCGTCACAGTGAAATCTTACGCAAAGTGCGTACTGCCAAGACGATGTTAAGCCGTTGGACTGGAGGTGACCCAGAACTCCCATTGGCTGGCGAACCCAGTATCGGCAATATCCGCCTGGACTTATCAGCACTAGACAAATCGCTTGCGCACCATCCCCAGATTGCAGTAATGACCAGGCAAACAGAGATTGCCGACACAGATGCCAAATTGGCGGAAGCCAATAAAAAGCCAGACTGGAGCATCGAAGTCGCGTTCCAGCAGCGTGGCTCCGCCTATTCCAACATGGTATCGGTCGGCATATCACTTCCTTTTCAATGGGATCAAAAGAACCGGCAAGATCGTGAGCTGTCGTCCAAACTGGCGATGGTCGAACAGGCAAAAGCCGAGCGAGAAGAGACATTACGCGCCCACGTCGCTGAAACCAGGGCAATGGTAGGCGAATGGCAAAGTGACCTTGAACGCAGTGTCCGCTATGAACGCGAATTGATACCGCTAGCGAAAGAGCGTACTCAAGCCATCTTGGGTGCCTATCGCGGTGGCAAAGCCAATTTGACTGATTTGCTGGCGGCACGCCGCAATGAGATTGATGTGCGACTGCAAGCCTTGCAACTACAAGCCGATACTGCCCGTTTATGGGCACAACTCAATTTCCTGTTTCCTGCGGATGTACCAGGTACACATCCTGCCCAATCCATGAACAAGGATATGCAATGAATAACAGAAAAATCATCGTAGCTCTGGTTGCTGCTGGCGTACTGGCTGGAAGTGGATATGGTCTTTATCGTCTTGGTCTCAACCAGGGATTGAAAAGGCCTGACGAGTCGCAAGCAAGTGCCTCGGCACCAAGCACAGTAACTGGCGACAAAAAGGTACTTTACTGGCATGACCCTATGGTTCCTGCTCAAAAATTTGATAAACCGGGCAAATCTCCTTTCATGGACATGCAATTGGTGCCAGTCTATGCCGATGGCGCAGATGAAGGTTCAGTCAGCATCAGCCCACGCGTACAGCAAAACCTTGGCATACGCACAGCAGAGGTAACGCGCAGCAGTTTCGCATCAACTCTGGTGGCAGTCGGTAGTGTGGCTTACAACGAACGCGATGTCGCTCTGGTGCAGGCACGTAGCAATGGCTTTGTCGAAAAACTCTATGTGC
Organism: Undibacterium pigrum; assembly: GCF_003201815.1. Lineage (GTDB taxonomy): Bacteria > Pseudomonadota > Gammaproteobacteria > Burkholderiales > Burkholderiaceae_D > Undibacterium > Undibacterium pigrum. Next base: position 717,837 of record NZ_QJKB01000001.1, on the reverse strand, counting down.
GCGCTCCCCTTGATATGGTAAAGAAGGGGCAGGCACTGGCTGAGTTATATGTGCCGGATTGGGTCGCTGCGCAGGAAGAATACCTGACTGTGAAGCGCATGCAGGCTAGTGGTATTGCAGGATTGCTGGATGGGGCGAAGCAACGCATGCGCCTCGCGGGCATGAGCGACGATCAAATACGCACCGTTGAGGCGAGCGGTAAGGTGCATTCACGCATCACTATTACGGCTCCAGTTAGCGGTGTAGTCGCAGAATTATCTGCGCGTGAAGGTATGAGCGTCATGACTGGTGCGCCTTTATTTCGTATCAATGGTCTTGGCACCATTTGGGTCAATGCCGATATCCCTGAAAGCCTGGCTGCCCAGGTACACACAGGTAATGCTGTCGAAGCACGAACTCCATCTTTGCCAGGCATGGTCTTCAAAGGCAAGGTAAGTGCCATTCTCCCTCAGATTGACGTAGCTACGCGTACCCTGAAAGCCCGTATCGAACTGGCGAATCCATCTGGTCAATTGGTGCCTGGCATGTTTACTAATCTGAGTTTCAGTTCTGAAGCACGCAAAGATATCCTGCAGGTACCCACTGAGGCAGTTATCCAGACTGGTACACGCGCTGTGGTGATGGTTGCGCAAAACGACGGTAAATTCATGCCAGTTGATGTAGAAATCGGTACAGAGGCAAATGGGCAGACTGAAATCCGCAAAGGTTTGGAAGTTGGGCAAAAGGTCGTGGTCTCCGGTCAATTCCTGATCGACTCTGAAGCCAGCCTGAAAGGCACAACGACGCGTATGGGCGATGCACCAGCGGCAAGTACCAGCAAAGCTACTGGAACGACACACCATGGTAATGGCAAAGTCGAAAAGATAGACAAAAATGAAATCACGCTATCCCACGGTCCTATTCCATCCCTGCAATGGGGTGCAATGACGATGGGATTCCAATTGCCAGTGAATGGCTTACCTGCCAATGTTGTCGTTGGCGACATGGTGACCTTTGACATTCGTCAAACCAAGGATGGCATGTACCAGGTTACTTCGATCTCACCAACGGCAGAAATACCCAAGTCCACCTTACCAGCTAAAGCGATGAATGAAACGATGACGATGCCTTCGTCGTCTGCAGGAGCAAAAAAATGATGGCCAAACTAATACGCTGGTCAATCGCCAACCGCTTCCTGGTGCTGCTGGCTACCCTGATGATGACGGCATGGGGCATCTGGTCCTTGTCTCGTACCCCGCTGGATGCGATTCCTGACCTGTCAGATGTGCAAGTCATTATCCGTACCAGCTACCCTGGTCAGGCACCACAAATTGTAGAAAACCAGATCACCTATCCCCTGACCACCACCATGTTGTCAGTACCCGGTGCCAAGACGGTGCGCGGCTATTCTTTCTTTGGTGATTCCTTTGTCTATGTCTTGTTTGAAGATGGGACTGATATGTATTGGGCACGGTCTCGCGTGCTGGAATACCTGAATCAAGTGCAGTCACGCTTGCCGCCCCAGGCCAAAGCTTCACTTGGCCCCGATGCGACGGGTGTTGGCTGGGTCTATGAATATGCCCTGGTGGATCGCAGTGGCAAGATGGACTTGTCGCAACTGCGGGCATTTCAAGACTGGTTCCTGAAGTACGAATTAAAGTCAGTACCGAATGTGTCAGAGGTGGCAAGCATAGGCGGCATGGTACGCCAGTACCAGATACAGCTTGATCCAGACAAGATGCGTGCTTATAACATCCCGCATGGGAAAATTATTGAAGCCGTACAAAAGGCCAATCAGGAAACTGGGGGCTCAGTACTGGAGCTGGGGGAAGCCGAGTACATGGTACGAGCGTCTGGTTACCTGAAGTCTTTGGACGACTTCCGTAAAATACCGTTGATGACGACAGATGCTGGAGTGTCCGTGCGCCTGGGAGACGTGGCTCGGATACAGATCGGGCCTGAAATGCGGCGTGGTATTGCCGACTTGAACGGTGAAGGTGAAGTTGCTGGTGGCGTGATTGTCATGCGGTCTGGCAAGAACGCACTGGAAACCATAGATGCAGTCAAAGCCAAACTGGAGAAGCTGAAGGCCAGCTTACCTCCTGGTGTGGAAGTGGTGACGACCTATGACCGCTCTAATCTGATCAACCGTGCTGTCAAGAACCTGCAAGAGAAATTGGTCGAGGAATTCATTGTTGTCGCTATTGTCTGTGCCATCTTCCTGTTTCATTTGCGCTCTGCACTGGTTGCCATCGTCACCTTACCAATTGGCATCCTGATCGCCTTCATCGTCATGCATTACCAGGGAGTGAATGCCAATATCATGTCGCTGGGCGGGATTGCCATTGCAGTGGGAGCGATGGTCGATGCCGCTGTGGTGATGATAGAGAACGCCCACAAGCATATTGAAGCATGGAACCATGCAAATCCGGATAAAAAACTCCAGGGAGAAACGCATTGGCGGGTGATTGGCGATGCCGCTGCCGAAGTCGGGCCAGCGTTGTTTTTCTCATTGCTGATCATTGTCTTGTCCTTTATCCCGGTCTTTACCCTGGAAGCACAGGAGGGACGATTGTTCTCTCCACTCGCCTTTACCAAGACCTATGCCATGGCAGCAGCAGCCGGTCTGGCAGTGACCTTGATACCGGTATTAATGGGTTACCTTATACGTGGGAAAATACCAGATGAACAAAAGAACCCGCTGAATCGCCTTTTGATTGCCTTGTATCGGCCCTTGCTCGATGTCGTATTGCGCTTTCCGAAACTGACCTTGGTGCTTGCTGCGATAGTAGCAATCCTCACCGTCTGGCCTCTATCCCGTCTCGGTGGTGAGTTTATGCCACCACTGGATGAAGGTGACTTGCTCTATATGCCATCTGCACTCCCGGGCATAGGTGCTGGTAAAGTTTCAGAATTACTCCAGCAGACAGATCGATTGATCAAGACTGTCCCAGAGGTGAAAAGCGTATTTGGCAAAGCTGGACGTGCAGAAAGCGCGACTGATCCGGCTCCCCTGGAAATGTTCGAAACAACAATACAATTCAAACCCCGAGACCAATGGCGGCCTGGCATGACGACCGATAAACTGGTGGAAGAGCTGGATCGCATAGTCAAAGTCCCTGGACTATCCAATATCTGGGTACCACCTATCCGGAATCGCATCGATATGCTGGCAACCGGTATCAAGAGCCCGGTTGGCGTGAAGGTGGCTGGAACCGATCTGAAAGAAATAGACCTGATTACAAGCGATATCGAGCGCGTCATCAAAAACGTCCCTGGGGTGTCGTCGGCCCTGGCGGAAAGACTGAACGGCGGACGTTATGTCGATGTCGATATCAACCGGGATGCAGCGGCGCGTTACGGTCTCAATATCGCAGATGTACAAAGCATCGTGTCCGCAGCGATTGGCGGGGACAATATCGGCGAAACCATCGAGGGCTTGCAACGGTTTCCGATCAATGTACGTTATCCGCGAGAAGTACGTGACTCAGTCGAAAAGCTGCGGCAACTGCCGGTGCTGACCGAGCGTGGGGCTCAAATTCGGCTGGGGGATATTGCAGAAATTCGCATCAATGACGGGCCACCCATGCTCAAGAGTGAGAATGCACGCTTGTCAGGATGGGTGTATGTCGATATCCGTGACCGTGACCTCAGCTCAGCGGTACATGAAATGCAGGAAGTCGTTGCCAGGGAAGTGAAATTACCTGCTGGTTACTCGATTGCCTGGTCCGGCCAGTTTGAATATCTGGAACGGGCAACCGCCAAACTGAAAATTGTCGTGCCAGCGACTTTGCTGATTATCTTTGTGCTGTTGTATATGACCTTCAAGCGCGTCGATGAAGCGGCGCTGATCATGGCGACTTTGCCATTTGCCTTGGCTGGTGGTATATGGTTGCTATGGGCGCTGGGGCATAATCTGTCGGTCGCTAGTGGGGTTGGGTTTATTGCTCTAGCGGGTGTTTCGGCTGAATTTGGCGTGATCATGCTGTTGTACCTGAAGCACGCCTGGGATGACAGGCTGAAGGCAGGAGCAGCCAGTGAGAAAGATTTGCTGGATGCCATTCGTGAGGGAGCCGTGCTGCGGGTGAGACCAAAGGCCATGACAGTAGCCGTCATCATTGCTGGCCTGGTTCCCATCATGCTCGGTGCGGGTACAGGCTCGGAAGTCATGAAGCGTATCGCAGCACCAATGGTGGGTGGCATGATCACCGCACCATTGCTGTCTATGTTTGTTGTGCCAGCAGTGTATTTGCTGTTGCGCCGACGGCAATTGCGTCGCGTAGAAGTGGAAAGTTAATCATAATTCCTGGCATGATTTACGTGCTGAATTGGGCAATCTTTTTGAGGACGGAATGATTTTCTCCCAACATGCATAGCGCATCGCAATGTTGTCTAAGAATATCAAATGGTAAGTAACCCAAAGACAGATCTGCCGCGTCACCGCGAAAGGCGGGGCGACTGATCTGTGCCATTACTTCCTGCTGGCGTTTATTTGGTGCCACCAGGTAGTAGTGGCAACTTTGCGAAGGGATTGATCGGGCCAGATCCTTCATACGCAAGATACCGGAATAAATGGAAGTACTTTTTTCTACTTCAAAAGCACAGGCGATGGTGGAGGTTTGCGGATCTATCCACAAAACATCAATTAAACTAATTGTATCCATCACCTCTGACGGCACATCCAATGCTGGAAGTTGTTCAATCGTCAGTTGAGAAAAAGCTTCATCGTGACATGAACGATGGCGGTCATTGCGTGCTACAAACACCTGATACTTCAATGCCCGACCGATTTTGATCAACATGTGTTGCACTTGCGTGTGCTCGGATTCTTCCTTTTGTTCTTCTATGACCTGGCTATGGCGACGAGCAGCAGCTTTCTCTGCTTTTTCCTGTAAGTCTTTCAGTACATCGTCTGCATTATTCTGAATAATCAGCCTTCCGCTGCCCAGTTCAAACAGCAATCCGGCAAACGCACCCAAGTCTTTGGACAGCAAACTCCGGTGTCTCGCATTGGCTTGTACTATCGTCTCACGCATCGATAAATAACTTTGCCAGGACCCTAATTTTTGTTTGGTGTTGAACAATGCATTAAAACCATTCACGATGGCTGTATTGAAAGGCGGCACCAGTGTCGGATGTAAAAAATAAACGATGGTTGCTACTGACGGACCTAAGCCTTTAATATTTGCCTCTGCCAGGCGGCTCATTTCGTCCAAAACCTGATCTTCACGCGTCGCATTCAGGCAGGCATTCAAAAAAGCGCCAAACTTTTGCTGATTCTGCACATTTTCGTAAATATCTGGGATCCGAAGTTTGGGCTTCCAGTAAAAAGGATGGGCAGCCCCTTCAAATACCTGTTTTTGCTCGGTAATGGCGGCCAGAACGATTTCTAAAGGAGAACCCTTAAAATCATTTCCAAAGCTACCAGCTGCAATGGCGTCAACAGTATCTTTCACTCCCCGGCGTATCGCCCGAAAAGCCTTCATCCTTTGTTCACCTCCAATGAACCAGGTGTTGTAGACAGATTCGGGGTCGGTTTTATAGAGAGCTATCAGGTTTGCAGTCACAAGAAAATCCCAAAAAGTGTGGCTTGCAGAGCGTGTAATTTGTCTGCCAAGCGTTGTCAAAGTCAAAAGCCACCTTACGGTGGCTTTTGACTCTTTTACCAAGATGGCATCACCGGCTTAGGTTCCTCGAAAGGAGCGGGAGTGGGATCACATTGGGCTACAACGCTAGAATATCTTCTTGACCAGAAATGAGCAATTATTTTTTTAAAATGTACATGCCTATTTGATGGCTAAGTCGCATTATTGGCAGAACGAACTATTTTGAAGTGAAACTCAAGCTTTGCCGTAGTCGATTTTCAGCATCCGCATCAATCCCGTTCAAAGAATTCGTTTTGATCAGATTCTTCAAAAATGGCTTAAAGAGGTATGATTTATCGTCAATGGCTAACCAGGAGCGCCATGGCTCTCCTGACTGTCTTAACCAGCCTTCAATCTCCGCATGTCGTTGATAACCGACTGCATCAACAATTTCAGGAATTTCTTGCCAGGCTGGCGTGATGCCTATGATCCTGGCTGCTATGTCTGAGGAGAAAAAAGTCTTGAGTTCTACAAGGGAGTATTTCTCCCTCCAGGTGCTGGAGATCACGATTTGTACTGCAGGAAAATCTCGCAAGACACTTTCCAGACGCGGCAAACAAGAGAACAGCTGCCCGTTGTCATAGCAAGGCTCTGGGTGTAAAACTCCGTCAAAATCCAAAAACAAGATCATCGCTGAGTCGGTGTCCTATAAAAACGCAGATTGGAAGGTTTGCTTAAAATGTACTTCAAGAGGGTTCAGAATTGTTTTCAATCTTTAGCGTTTCTGGAGGATCTGAGGTTGGCAGGCCGGGTGCTATTCTGTGTCGGGCAAACGGATCAACGGCATCAACGTAGCGCATTGCACTTTGCACGCTTTTCCAACCCACGTATTCCATGAGGGTTTTGAGATCCCAGCCATTGCCCGTTGCCCAGTTGGCGAACCCGCGCCTGAGTGAATGAGCCGAGTAATCATCAGAATCAGCAACGCCAGCATCCTTGAATATGGTGCGCAGCAGAGGTATCAAGCTGTCCATATGCAGTCCCACATTCCTGATTTGCCCCCACCTGTTGACTGATCTGAATACAGGCCCGGATTCAATTCCAGCCAAATCCTTCCAGGCGGTATAGGCGGCAACTGGACAGAACTGATTCAGTGCAGGCGCTTTAAATGTCACGCCTTTATTTTGACGATCAGCTTTTGTATGTGGCAAAAAGAAGTTCATACCTTGTCCTGGGGTGGCTTCGATGTACTCAACCTGCAGACGCGTTAGCTCATCTCCGCGAAATCCTCGCCAAAAGCCCAGGAGCAGCAATGCCCGATTCCTGGTGTGCCTCAGTTCTGCCGCTCGGTCACCTGACGCATTCGCAGTGGTAATCGCCTGATCTAGCCAACGATCGACAATTCCAAGCTGCTCAAGCTGAAATGGCTTCGCTTGTTTTTCCTGGGCCGGATGCTCTCTTTGTATACCTCGCAGCACTTTTTTGATCAACGGAGCTTTGGTTGGGTCTGGGAATCCCTGATCAATGTGCCACTGCGCCAAAGCGGCCAGACGCTGGCGCAATGTGTTGACGGCGAGCTTTTCTGCATGATCAACCAGGTACTGAGCAATGTTTTCGCTGGTGGCAGGCAAGAAGCCGCCCCATTCGATTTCGTAGTGCCGAACGGCTGATTGGTAAGCGACACGAGTATTGTCACGCGTGCCAGCATGTAGATAGTGATCGATTTTGCTCATGCTATTCATCCCAAGATTTTGAGATCATTGGGTAAATTGGGCTTGTATCAAATATTCTACCAATTTTAGCGTTTTTTTGACTCTAACACTGGATAAATTTACTTTATCCTGTATTAAATAACCTATTACATTTACTTGAATTTAAATGAAATATAGTATGTAATTACATGATACGTAATACATTATGATATTCAACGGAGTAGATAATGGCCAGAACCGGATTATATAAATCGGAAGTCGAAAAAGCACGCAATTCACTCATTGCTTTGGGTCGCCATCCATCAGTTGATGCGGTGAGAATTGCTTTGGGCAATACCGGCTCTAAGACCACCATACACAAATACCTGAAGGAATTGGAAGAGGAGAATGGCGGAAACGTTGACCGTAAAACCACCATCAGTGAAGCGCTGCAGGATTTGGTGGCGCGCCTGGCTGTCCAGCTAGAGGCTGAAACAAATAATCGCGTTGCTGAACTGGAATCGCGGCATAGCGAAAAAGATCACCTGCATGAGGCAGAAATTGGAGCACTGACAGCAAAAAGTGCTGCCATCCAAGAAAAACTCGACCTCACCATAGCCGCGATCAAGCATGAAATCCAATCCCATGAGCAAACCAGGGAAGCATTGCAGAGCGAATCCATCGCTAGGCATACTTTGGCGCAACAAGTGACGGATCTTAAGGACCGCTTGGAGGAGAATGAAAAGCACCGGCAATCATTGGAAGAAAAGCACAATCATGTACGGGATGCCCTGGAACATTACAGATCATCTGTCAAAGAGCAACGTGATCAGGATATCCGGCGTCATGAACAACAAGTTCAGCAATTGCAGGCTGAGCTGCGTCATTTGCAACAGAGCCTGATGCTGAAGCAGAACGAAGTGACTCAACTCAACCAGGATGGGGCAAGGCTGGTTGCAGAGCTTTCCCAGGCGCAGAAGTCGTTATATGAAGAGAAAAATCAAAGTCGCAAGACGCAGAATGACCTGGAGGCGCAGCGTGCGATCGCTCAACGTGCAGCGCAGTTGGAAGCCCAATTAATTAAAGAAGGTGTCCGGGTGGCTAACTTACAGGAGCAGCATGCCGACGCCCTGGCAAAAAATAAGGCATTAGATACGCAGATAAACAGTTTGCAATTGGAGTTGGCCACGACCAGTGCCAAGCTTGAAGCTCAGCAACACGTGATGGATGAATTTAAAACTCTCTTGAATGCGAAAACGCATTAAATTACCCTAAGGCACCATGATTTAATGAATTTTGACGACAAAAATCTATTTAAATCGGCCTTTAGCTGGCATCAAGCGTTCCGCCTGCATGCGGCACCAATGCACCAAGAATTGATGATCCATCTTCAAACAACCTTTGAGGAAAGGTTGTACGACATTGTGAGCGTGCCGCTGCAAACTCTACTGGATGATTTTGTGCAGTTTTCTGAGGTGGAGCAGGTTGGCTGCATGACCAAAGAGTTGCAGGCGGCATCATTTGCGCTACGACGCGCAGCAGAACAGTTGGACAACCAGCTAGCCAAGAATCACGCGACTGCGAAACTTGGCTGTTGCAGTTGGTGTGATGACCAGGTTCAGTATGCGGATCGAAACGAGAGTTGAGCGGAAGTGATGAATCTTAAGATTGAGATATCTACATGTTGCGCTAGAGCACAATGTTATATTTTCAATACGCCACAACCATGTTTTGCAATTTCCCCAAAAATGTAAAAGGAGCGTCTTAGGGTGGCCTTAAAATGCCGAAAAATAGCAATCAGCGGACTGTGCGCCGATGGGTTTTTAGGCTAATTTTACATTTTTGGGGGATGGGCAAATTTAACCAATCTCGTGCAATGACTTCAGGCTGCGAAGTGTCAGAGTCGAATAACATTAGTAATGTCCCATTAATCACTCCCAGCGCCCTACTCATTAAGATAGATACGATAGTGTGTTAAGCGTGAGTCACAATGGATGCAATTTATCCAGCAAAATTGGGCAATTTTCAGTGCAAATCAATAGAACCAACGTCTGCCGTTCCATGATGGCATCAAATTGTTGTAAATAGAGATAACGATCAATGTGATGACATCGAAAATATTTCCAATAAAATCAAATACTTACGAAAATAGAATGGCATTTATTATATGTAATAACGCGCCATTCGTGACAATATGCATATTACTGTTCTGGCTTCGGGCCCACTTACTCACACGGAGTATTTTGTCAGCTCTGCGCAAGCAGCAAGCTCAAAACTGGGGGGATTTGAACAAGTTCCGTCTCATCGCACAGGACACATCAGCACTGCCATAATCATCTGGAGCAAAAAATGGGTACTTCAAATAGTTGGTTTTATTGGGCATGCCTGTCAGCGATATTTGCCGCGTTCACGGCAATTTTCGCTAAAATCGGTATCAGAAATGTCGATTCTGACTTCGCCACCCTGATAAGAACTGCCATCATTCTTGTCGTTTTAATTGGCTTTGTATCATTCGCCGGCAAAATGAGTAACCCGGCCACGCTTCCGGCAAAAACATGGCTGTTCCTTATTTTGTCAGGCCTGGCTACAGGCGCATCCTGGGTGTGCTATTTTCGGGCACTGCAAATAGGTGATGCCTCAAAAGTTGCCCCCGTCGATAAAATGAGCCTGGTTTTTGTCGCCATATTCGCCTTCGTCTTTTTGGAAGAACGCCCTTCATCACAAGAATGGTTGGGAATAGTTTTGGTCTCAGCAGGAGTATTGGTATTAGCTTCGAAGCGATGATTTAATAAACTGGCGCGGAATCGTGTTGAAGAAATAAAGCGCTTTTAAAAACCTTCTCAGTTAACTTGCTCTCTGAATTTTTATACTCGCTAGCGGCACAGCAATATTGCTTGCAATGAGTTGCTATTGCCTGACCTGCCCTAACTGCTCTTCTGGCCCCGCCCTCTCCTTCCTATATCCTCTACCAGATGATCTGTCCAGGTAAAAATCTGCTTGCTAAGCTCATATCAAATATTGCATATATATATTTATAATAAGTCATTCAAATTCATTGACTTTTCCATAAGATAGCAACTAAAATTGTTTCATTAGTTGTCTTTTTTGAAGCATTTTATAGACGTACAGAAATGTTTTAAAGAGCGGCCAAAGTGGCATTGTTCTGACATTTTGAAGAATTAATCAATTCGTCACCAAAACAGTAACACCTGCAACAGATGAGTAATAAATATGGCATCCAGGCATGGATAGTCATCAAGGCGTTACAAAGTAGGCACAAAGTGTATTGAAGGCATCATCAGTTTGCGCGCAGCAAAGTGAAGCAAAACCCGCACCTGCCTTCAATTGTCTGAAAGAACAATCACGTCAAGATTTATCAGTTTCCACATGGTAAATGTGGGGATAGTTATATCGTCCCAGATTGTCGGCTATGGGGTGACAGATACAAATGCCGGCTTTTCTTATCAGGAGTTACTTTCATGTCTGCACAACATCACGTAGTTGAACTCACAAAAGCAAATCTGGTCGCTGCACAAACTATCACTACCAACCTGACACCAAACAGCAACTCCGTTGCTATCGCCAGTGGTGATATCAACAACCAGACTGGTGTTGCTTTCCAGTTCCAGGGCCGTGTTACTTATTGGAATCCTAGCGTTTCCACCAGTGCCACAACTGCAACACTGGCCAATGATATCGGTAACGGCGTAGTTACCTACAAAAAGGGTTTGACCGTCACTTATCAACCACTCCAAACCGCTTTCTATAACGTCCTTCTGGACGGTCAGGTGGTTGACAGCGGCACACTCTACAACTTTACTGGCGCAGTTCTGGGTACCTTCGCACGTAAAGATACCTGAGCAAAACGCTAAGCGACCCAAGTCGGGAGTCAGGCTGTTCCACCTATGTGGAACAGCCCGTTTGGCTTATTGTCGCCAGCAAAATACGGGTAGTGCCAATAGCACCAGATCAAAGCTGATTTGGCACGCATGGGTCTTGCGCTGCCATTTTGCACCCAGGTCTATGAGCTTCGCAGCATACGGCTGCGCAAAAAATCAAACACTTGCAAAGAGCGGAGTTCCTGATGATCGATTCCCCTGCATTCAACTTCTTATGCACTGATCCAGCCTCTCAAGCGAGTCTGTATGAAGCGCCCCGTGCAGCAATGGGAGCATGGTCGGGCTACCTGCTACCAGCAAATGGACAGACGCCGCCTGACTGCATTTCTTTCGGTGACTCTCTATCACCAGACAATAAAGCGTCTTATCTGTTTGCGCAGACACGTCCGCTGGCACTCGATACTGATCCAGGCAGTTTCATCAATGCCGTCAGCCAGTACCTGGCGATGAATACAGGTTCCTCCTCAACCATACTCTGGCTCAAAAGTGTCGATCCGCTGGAATTTGGCCCCTTCAATAACTATGGGATAAGCATACTGTATAACTCGGTAGACCAGTCTTTCACCACCAATTCCAACCTCAATGTCCGGCTGGGGCAAAATTTGCTGTTTAATATTTTGCTCGGCACTGGGATATATATAGACCAGGATAACGGCATGCTGAGGCTGTCGGCACCCGTTGCCACACCGCCTGCGATTGCTTTCCAGCGCGGATCAGGCAATCTTGGCATCCGCGTCACTGGTACCAATGGATTCATACGTAACTTTATTCCTTTTATCGGTAGCAATACCGGTTGCTGTACCTTCACCGCCAGCATTGATGCGCGTGCCGCCTTCGGTGCAAGCGGTTTGCCTGTGAGTCTTGTATACACTGCCGATGGCAAAGGGGGCCAGCGGCAATTCCGCTATCCCATTTTGACTGCTCCTGCGCAGCTGCCAAACAGCATCACCTGGATGGGCACTGTTGACCCACTGGACCCCTATAACCAAAAACTGACTGCAGCGGCGCAATTGGCAGGTGTTTTACGCACAGGTTTTCTGCCTACCAGCACCCCTGCCCTGCCATCTGCCTTTGTGAATGATTATGGCAACCAGATCAACCTGATTGCACTTGGTGCCAGCGATGGCCAACCGCCTTTCGCCGGTCTACAATCTGGCGCGCTGGCCCTGAGCACTGATGCGGCAGCGCCTGCCGACCCTTTGCTTGCCAATGCCCTCCTTACCCTGGCAGGACGCTTTGGCATGAACGTTGCCGGGCTGGCAGCGGGGGCACCGGCAAAACTGCTATGTGGCATTTTTGGCTCAGAGCGCATCAGCTTCAGCAATTATGATGCCAATACCGAGGCAACAGATAATGACTATCTGCTCTATCGCACCGGTTCGGCTGCGTATGCGCCAAGCTTTCCATTTGTCGATGCAACACTGGATCAACCCAATTCAGGCGCGGTGAGCACCGTACTGAATGCAACTCGCCAGACTTCTTGGGCGACCATATTGCAAGGCAGCAAATCTGCCGTGGTTTACCATGCTGAACCCGGTGGCAGCCCGCTATATGGACATCAGCGCATGAGTCAGTCCGCCAGCCCCCTGCTGCCATCGGCTCCCCCTGAAATGCCGCTACCACATGGAGCTGCCCTGGCATTTCCCTTGGTGCCATATGCGGCAATGTCATCGACTACTGCTGACGGGCAAACTCTGGCCGCGTTTGAAAGCAGCATATTGGCCGCGACGCGCAAGCGCATCATCTCGCAAGGTGCAAGCAGCTTGTGGCAGGCGAGAAGCCTGGTGCGCAAACTAGCAAAGCAGGGTCTGCTGACAGCAGACGGCAATACCGCTTATCGCACGACACCACAGGGGGCGATTGCTACCGTCTCCACGGTGCCAGCAGATCACGGTGCATTTTTATCAGTCACACTGGGGCAAACTGGCGGCTCACTGCCTTTTGGTTTCGAACTGCCAGATATTGCCTTGCAGGATGCACTGCAAACCAACCAGTTATTCCTGGTTGCCGTTAATCCTGCCAATCTGTCGACCGCGCCTTCCGTCTTCAGGAACAAGATCAATATTGCTGGCTGGAGCATGTCTGCCGAAGTAGGCCAGGGAGTCACGCCTACTGTCTATCGCAATGTGATGCTGCTTAAATACTGTAGTGGTAGTTTTAAGGACCGTATCAAGAACCCGAATGCATGGTCCAGTGCTGCTGAATTTTCGTTGCCAGCCAATACCGATACTGGCATGCAAGGCGTTGCCTATACTGGTTTGTCGCAATGGCTGCAAGACTATGTCAGCGCTGCTGAATTGATGGTGGCCAACAATAAAAACTCGCCTTACCGCCATTTTGTTGAACTGGTCAATGATCCGGCCTGGAACGGGGTGCTGGTCTTGCGGGCAGATCTTGAACCATCCAGCCTGCCAGCCGGCTTGCAAGGCATAGTCGCAGGGCTGGATTTACAACGCTTCACAGCACATCATTTTGGCTTTACGGCCAGCCGCGTGAATTTGCAGACAGATGGTAGCCTGACCTTCAACGGTGATTCAAGCAGCTTTGGCCTGATTGATTATCTGGACCCGCAATTTGCAGTCAACCAGCTTGCCGGTCTGCCTGCTGATACGCCGATTGCTCTGCCACAGACCGGCAATTATGCCTTCCGTGTCTTGCAATTGCAGGTCTTGTTTGACAATGCAGCCATCAAGACCTTCAAGAGTTATGTGCAGCTTGGTGTCAATCGCCTGCTTAATTCAAATGTCACGCTGACCAGCTTTGCAGGACAAAAAGCGCCATTCAATGGAGTGGTGTTGAATGGCAGTTATATTGACCAGAATGGTACTGGTGTCTACATCTTCGAACAGTCATCACCCACCATCTTTGCGCTCGATAGCAATGTTCTCAATGCGGTTGCCATCAACCGCATACAATTCAATTGCCTGGGCAATGTCGATGGCGGTGCTACTGTACTGAATCGCTTCATCGCCCTGGGTACACTGAATTTTGCGGCGCTCAAGGATATCAACAAAACGACGCTGGATGTACTCTCTTTTGGTGCCACGGAAATTACAGCACAGCCTCAGGGCCAGGGTCTCTCCTTTTCCAATCTGGTGATAGACATGCGTTATCCGCAAACCACACCCAATGCCGTGGTTTTCACCGAGGTCACTACCAACTTGGCTTACGATCTACAAGGCAGCAGCATACGCGAGGCCAGCCTGTTCCAGGGTTTTGGTCTGCAACTCAATAGCTTCATCGCGGCCAGTGATGGCCAGCTACCAGCCGATTTTGGTTTCTTGCCCGTTACTACAGCACTTAACCTGACGACACTGGAAGGCCCCTGGTATGGCGTGGTGTACAACGTCACCATGGGTGGCCCGGGCGCACTGGCGTCTGCAGCCGGTTTCAGTTCGCGTTTGCTGCTTGCCTGGAGCCCTGTCAGCAAGGCCGGTGAAGACAGCCATGCGCTATTTGTCGGTTTATCGCTGCCAGGCGCAGCCCCGGGTGCAAAACTGATCAGCCTGCAAGGTATCTTCAAAGTCGCTATCGACAATATCAGTCTGATGCGCCAGAAAGTACCGGGGTCCAGCAATGATGCCTTTTATTACTGCCTGCGTCTGGACAATATTGCCATCAAGATTTTTGGCATCGCCAAGCTCCCACCAGATGCGAATATTCAGTTTTTCCTGTTTGGCGACCCTGACAATACAGGTAGCCTGGGATGGTATGCCGCCTATGTTGCAGACAAGAGCAAGAATAATCAGGTACTGACAGAGCAGTCGCAATTGCTACCAATTTCTGAAATTCCTGACTACGCCAAACTGACAAATCTGCACGCAATCGAGCAGTCAAGCCCACAGAAGGCGACTATTAACTAATAGTAATAGATACAGTAATAGATAAGGATAAAGGCCATGACCAACATCGTGTACTGGAATATTGAAAACTTTGGCATCAACAAGTTCAATGACCCCAGCCGCAAGCGTCCCCGCTACGGGCAGGGCAAAAATGGCGGCAACAGCCCGGCTGTAGCTTCTGCCCAGCGACGCACTAATCTGGCGGCGATTCTGAATGCAACCCAGCCTGACATCATCGTCGTCGTTGAAGTTTCCAGCGGTGCAGGTGGCGGTGGCGATTTGGCCACCAACACTGGCGGTCTGAATGGGGCATCCTATATTCTCGATTTGCTACGTGCGAACCCGCTTGACCCCAATAATGCGGAATGGCGGCTAGTGCCGCCCTTGAAAGTTGGTGCTGGCGGGTTGACCGAGTCGGTGGCCGTGTTTTATCGCGGTGTATCAGGTACGGTAGGAACTCCTACGGAGGTGCAACGCTATTTTACTGGACCAAATATCTGGACAGGCGCCAATGTCTCAGTTGCAGCTGGCGCCCCTGCACCTTATCCGGGCGTCGCAGTTGGCTGGCCCAACATCCTGGAATTTCTTGATCCGCCCGGGGTGGTCGCCCGTGCCATACCTGCGGGGGCGCAATACAATGGCACACTGGCTGAAAGCACCGTGGCTGCCCGCATCAGTTTCGTGGCAGATCCTGGTGCCGCTGCTGCACCACCCGTTATCGGCGGCCTCATAAATTACAATGGCTTGCGCCAGCCGTATATGGTGAGTTTTGTTGAAGAAGACAATACCGGAGCAATCACCCGCAACCTGACTATCATTGCCGTTCATTCACCGCCCAACTTTATCGGCGCCACCAATTACATGAATGTCTTGTTGTCTGGTGCGGCTGATGTGGCTACTCCACCCGCTGCGCTCCACAATGAAGTCAAGATAGTCTGCGGCGACTTTAATCTCAATACCATCACAGCTCTGGGTGCCAGAACCAACGCCTACAATTCCCTGGTCGGCCTCAATTATACGGCCCTGCTTTATCCTCCCCCTGCCCTGCCTGGTGGTATCGCCCTTGAGTCTTATCAAGGTTATTTGGCGACGCATATCAAGCCAGCCCGCAAAAATGCGCAAAGAACAAAAAATTCCCGTTTCCTGTGGTCGGACAATACTGCAGGTGCGCCAGTACCCTCGCATTATCCAGGATACCGCTACATAGGCAGCGATATCGTCAATAATTTCTTTTCCATTGACAATATCCTGGTACAGCCAGCGCCAGGCGCGCCGCAATTCACCATCATGAATCAAGTCACAGGCACGCCGTTCAATCTGGTTGGTGGCTTGCCTGTAGGAGTACCAACAGGCACACGGATTATGCCGCATGGTTTGACCAATCTGCCACTCGCACCAGCAATCCCACCTGCTGGTCCCCTGCCCATAGCCTGGCCACAGGCCCCCGCCCCCAACTACGCAGCAGGGCTGGCGCGTTCGCTCAATGGCTGGAGCAATTACGGCAACCTGCGAGGCACCAGCGATCACCTCGCACTGTTTGCCAGTATCTGAATCGCATTTGAATCGACATTCATTCGACTGGCAACAGCATACTTAGTTTACAAGGAAGAAGTTCTCCATGGCCAATATTGATCAAGCACTTAATAATTTACAGACAGCCATCAAAACCGCCGCTGGCCTGGGAACATTTGCACTCGATGCCAACTTCCTCAATAAAGGCCTGGCTGATCCTGACGTCAAACTGCCAGAGAAGTACGATGACATCATAGGCCAGGCTTTCCAGATCAAGGCAGCCTCCTTTTTGATTGCCTGCCAGCCCGAGGCAGTAGGCCCAGTGACGGATGGCAGTTTTACCATCAGCAGTGCACAACTGCCCTTCATCGGCAACTTGCTCAATACTGCAGCGACACTGGTGTTTTCCAGCACCGCCAATGCTACGGGCGACAGCGTACTGGTAGTGCAGATACTGTCAATCCCCGCCAACTGGAGCTGGGGTAGCAGCTTCCCCTTCATGGGTGGCTGGCCATTTGACCAACTGGATTTGTCTGCAGTCCAGTTCATCTTTTCCACTGCCGATGGTGTCTACCCCTGGGCACAGAACGGTGGCACCAAAGTGTTTGGCGGTGCACGGCAAAACCTGATTGCACAAGTTCCCTTGCCTGCACTGGCTGTGCCCATGCTGGCCCTTTTTCCAGGACTATCTGCGCCGACTGGCAACCTGACACTGACAGGTGCATTGAACCTGGGCCTGTATGACGGCACCACATTTGAAACCGGCACGCTAATGCCCAGCGGGAATATCTCAGCCAGCCTCAGCAATGCAGAATTTGATTTCGCCGGTTACCTGAAAGTCAGCAATCCGTCACTGACACTGAGCATACCCGAACCTGCTGCCAAGCCAGAAGCCGGACAAACAGAACGCCTGCTATGGGATGCCGAGACACAAGCCCTGCTGGCCGATGCTGATAATGATGCAGATTCATCCGTAGATGTTGACCTTGCCCCCACCCTGGCCCTGACATGTGATCTGAAAATTGAAGGCGTGGATATCAGCACTTACCAGCTCGCGGTCATGCTGTTCCCCAATGAAGGTCAATCAGCAAGCTATTCAGTAGCACTGACTGCGGGTGAAGATGGCCCACCACTAAGCCCCGCAGTCGCCATCAGCCTGATTGGCGGCGGTGGCAGTTATTTCCGTGCGACACCGGCAGTGCTGCAACAATTCCTGAGTTCATTCGGTCTGGATGGCATGTCCATCAGTGGGGCATTAACTGCACCACCGAGCATCACCGACATCACACTGCAACTGGGTTCAGTGCCAGGCCTGAACTGGCAGCCCATACCGGCACCAACACCGGCATTGTCATTCACCATTACTTCTTTTTTCCTGAACTGGGCAGTCAGCCAGCCATTCAAAAATCCCAGGTTTACTTACCAGTTTGGCTCTACCTTCAAGCTCCTGCCCACGGTTTTCAAAAACATGGATGGCACTGATGGCGGCCAATTCCAGATCCAGTTCAATTCCGCTTTGCTGTTTGAGGCAGGTTTTGATGGCAAGGCCAGTCTTAGTGATTTTTTGAATGTGGTATCGAATGGTGCGGTCAGCCTGCCATCGACGATACAGGCAGAATTATCGAATATCAAACTGGCGCTGGATGGCACTGCACAAAGCTTTGAGTTTTCCAGCGACTTTGAAATAGAACTTTCTTTCCTGACCGTTGGCAACTACCCTATACTAAAAATCTCAGGTGGGGCTGTCAGCCTGTCGGGGCTGAGCGCCACAGCACCTCCAGGCAATAGCAATGTGCCAGTGACCACTGGAAGCGGTACAGCATGGGCGGGACAAGTATCAGGTTTGCTGGGGATAGGGCCTTTACAGGCCAATTGCGTGGTGGCCTATGACGGACAGCAAACACCGGCACGCTGGAACCTCTCGGCAGAATTAAGCCAGCCACTGGAAGTACAGGAGGTCATCAAACAATTTTTTGCAGCGGGCGGCATCTATGACTTCCCAGACTTCTTGCCGGGTGATTTGCGTATCCTGAGCTTTGCCATTGCATCCACCATACCGACAGGCAAGCCTTCACAAGCCCTGGCAACCAGCTACAGCATAGATACCAGCTTTTCCTGGAAATTCAAGTTCGGCGAGCAACAAGTATTTGGCCTCGACAAAGCCACCATCGGCGTCAAATATGATGGCAGCAAACCGCCTACACAGCAATTTTCCGGTTCAGCCACGACAACCTGGATTTACAGCGCCATCAACCTGAAGCTGACTTTCGGTTACAGCTTTCAGCCTACGGCGGAAGGTCCTAACAATATCCTGTTTGTCACCTGGGAAGGTTTTACAGCCAGCTATACTACCAACACCCAGATGCTGAGCTTCACTATGAAAGGCTGGTCACTGGGTACACTGATACAGTCACTGGTACGCACTCTGGGCGATCCTTACTTTACCCTGCCCTCTCCCTGGGATTTGCTGAACCAGATTTCACTTGATGGCCTGGCCATCAATGTCTCGCTCAAGGATGGTGTGCAAAACCGCCTGTCCGGCAGTTACACTCTCAGCAAACCGCTGAATCTTGGCTTTATCATCATCAACAAATTGATACTGACGCGCGACACAGATGGCAAGGTCATGTTGGCGCTTGATGCCACGGTTCCTCCTTTGCTGGCGGGCACCATGGGGCCATTGATAGACCCCAGCAAAGGCCAGAACGTGCAGAATATGCCACAGGTACCAGGCCAGGGTTCCAGCTATTTCAAGGTCTTTTTGCTGGTCCTGGGACAACGTGTCAGTATCTATGGTTCGCCGGGTTTTGACTCGACAGCAGCAGTCATCAAGGCCCTGCAAAACGTGCCATCGACAACGGGCAAGGATAACCCGGTCAATCCAGGCACTACCCAGCCTGGGCAGCCATACTACAACGCCAACAGCAACTGGCTGATCGCCGCGCATCTGGGGGTTTTACAAACGGCCGGTGTCTGGGCGGTAGACCTGCAACTGGTGTTCAACGATCCCAATCTGTATGGCATGCGCTTGGCCCTTGGCAGTCCAAAAATGGGTGGCCTGGCAGGTTTGATTGTGGATATCCTCTACAAAAAAATTACCGATGACATCGGCTTGTTCCAGATTGATTTCACCTTCCCTGACAGCATACGCAATCTCAATTTTGGTGCTGTCAGCGTGGTCTTGCCCATGATAGGCATCAAGATTTATACCAATGGCGACTTCGTCATTGACATAGGTTTTCCCTACAATCTTGATTTTTCCCGTTCATTCAGTTTCAGTGCCATTGTGTATGGTGTGCCGGTACTGGGTTCGGGCGGCGTATACTTTGGTAAATTGTCGAGCGCCACCGCAACCCAGGTGCCAAAAACCGAGCTGGGCAGCTTCAATCCTGTCATCATTTTTGGTCTTGGCCTGCAAATCGGGCTTGGGTATAACTTCGTCAAGGGCCCGCTCAAGGCTGGCTTTGCACTGACCGTCTTTGGCATTATCGAAGGTGTGATTGCCACCTACAGGCCGTACGACAGCAGCGACAACCTGCCTGCCGTCACAGGCAATACGGCCAGCGTACAAGAATCGCATTACTTCAAGCTCAAGGGTACGGTGGGTGTCATCGGCCTGCTCTATGGTGAAGTCGATCTGAAGATCATCTCGGCATCCTTGCTGGTGAATATCACCGTGTCAGTACAGATTGTGTATGAATCCTACCGTGCCATCCCCTTGTCGGTGACAGCTTCAGTCAAGATCAGCCTCAAGGTGAAGATAGATCTCGGCATCTTCTCTTTCTCTATCTCGGTGAGTTTCTCGGCAACAGTCAGTGCCAAGTTTGTCATAGGTTCGGACTCGCGTGCGCCGTGGGACAAGGCCAGGCCACTGAAAGGCCAGCGCAGCCATGCCTTGCCTGCCAGCTTCACGCATGCGGCCGATACTGGCAGTTATTCAATGCCTATGAGACTGGCACCTGTGCCAGTCAAGCCGAAGTTAAATTTATATGTCTCACCGCAATTCACCATACTTGCCCCTGAGAAGGCAACTACTTACCAGCAACAGCAAGGCGCTTTTGTCTGCCTGCTGGCGATGGATGCTCCCGATTCTACCTCGCCAGATGGTGGATCTGGCACCAGCTCTTTTGAATTGCTCTGCAAGACTTACTTTCCGTGGTTACTGAATCTTTTACAGAGTGAAAATGTCTTCCCGGATCAGCCACTACAATTGCCGGATGCATTGGCAAGCACAGTGAGCAGGGACAAGCTGGAATCTGACATGAACTGGCTGGGCAACTCTGCCAACGTCGCATTTACCATCAAGGAATTGCTGCAATTCCTGCGCGATGGTTTTGATATTGATATCCAGCCAGCGACGCAATTGGCCAATGCCACGCTGTTCCCGGGCTTTGATGGCTTGATATTAAGCGTGCCCGCCCCTGATGGCGGCAGCGCCCGCAAAACCATCACGCTGGAAACCTATGCAACGGCCAATGCCACATATCGCAAACTGGTCGCAGACAGCCTGCGCGAAGTTGCCGCGAATGTCGCATCCAGGCAAGGTGCACCTGAACAAAAGCTGCTGCAGGACGAAACAGCAGAATCCATGGCCGCCTTTATATTTGTGGATGTCTTCACACTGATAGGCCGTGCGCTGCTACAAGCGGGTATCGATGCATTCAATAATTATGCCTACCCTCTCACCAGTGCACAATCCATCAATGACATACTCACTACTCTCAATGGTTATGGCAATCTGCTTGATGTAGATGATATTGCCTTGCCCAATGCAGACTACAAACTGACAACAGACCTGCCCATCACCCTGAGCCAGCTCAGCGCGACCATACAGAGCCGGGATGATTTGAACACCGTAGCAGCACGCTACACAGACAGCACCACGCAGCGCTGGGCCACGACGCCCGCACAACTGATCATTGCCAATCCTGATGCCCGCATCCTGCGGCCCAACATCAGCTTCACAGTAGTTATTGGCAACGTTGTTGAGCCTTACACTACGACACCTGGCGACAGTTTTGGCAACATCGCCTCAGTCTTGCAAATAAGCCTGACGACGCTGTCAACCCAATCAGTACTGTACAGTCTGGCTGACTTGTTGCTGCCGACAGGGCAAATTGCCATACCTGATTTACGCTATAAAACTGCAAGCGACACCCTCAATAGCATTGCCGCTGCCTTTGCCATCAGTGTCAGCAGCATCGCCCAAAGCAATAGAAGTGTCCCTGATCTGTTTGCCAGGGATGAAGAAAACAGCCATCTGGCGGTTGCCAATCTCGACGCCCTGCCAGTCAGTCAGATATGGGATGCAATACAAACAACAGGTGCAGTAGGCCAGGTTGCCGCCCAGGTCGCGCGCTTTGTGACTTACGGTTTGCGTCTGCCCAAGGCAGACGGTCTTGATCTGTCAAACGAATTTTTGTATCCAGCGCAGCAACAGGAATACGCTCTCTACCAATTAACTGGCCAGCAATTCCCTGTGCCTGATGCAGCCAGCGCTTATTCCATCACGCTGTCACGCGCTGATGAATCACATGATATCAATCTCGACTTCATAAAATTCAACAACAGCAACGAAACAAAAATTGATGTCAAACTGGACGATGCCTACACTTTGCTCAGCAGTGTGCTCAGCTATGCCAGGTCAGGCAAGTTCCTGCCATCACCAAGTTGCCAGGCTCTGCCGCCAGTTGATTTCAAACCCAAGCAGTTTGTCAGCAGTTCTCATGCCGTCTGGAACAGTTCGGATCAAAACCGTATCAATGAGATCACCAGTCCAAATGGACAGGTGATCGATCTTGCAAACACGCAATCAGGCAGCGCAACGCCTTACCTCTGGAGTTTGCCGCAAGCCATGCTGGCTTCGATACAGGAGCGCCAGGCCACGCTGGAAACAGTGTTTGATGAAGACCAGTATGCCAGCCTGCTTCCGCTCCTGCCTGCCTACCTGCCACGCATAGGCAACACACCACCCAACAGCAGCAAGACTGTGTACACGGACATGCACAGCTATGCTTACGCCAGCCGTGTCGATTTCCAGATCACCCGCCTGCCTTCAAGCACAGCTCCTAGCCATGACAATAGCGCCACGCTGGAAGCAGCCACCAGCATGGCTACGGTATATCAGGTACTGGGCCCATCGGCAGCAGATGCACAGCGCCTGCAATTCTTGCTGACTGCCATCGCAGCACTGGGTGAAAATCTGGTATCTGGCTTATTCTTGTTATATAACCAGGGCGGCACCAGTGAGCCCAGCCTGACGAGCCAGGCAGACAGCGAATTCCTTGCCTTCCTGACGCAAACCAATCTGTCGACAGAAAGCAATCCTCCTCCCAGCTCGCAAGCTTTGCTCCGCGCGGTTGATGATGTGCCACAGGGCATAGCCAACACGCCTTCACAATTCATTAAATTATTGTGGGAGCAGTCTGTGGTTCGTGGTGGCGGTTATTATTTGTACTGGCAAGAACGTGCATCTGGCACTGGCTTGCCTGCATCCATCTTCGATGCAACAGGCACCGCCACCTTGTCACTGCTGGTTACCATTGCTCACAATACCCTGCCTGCCGGCGGCAGGGTAGTGCCTAACTTTGTGAACGCCTTTGTCAGCAATCAGAACATCGATTTGCAACAGGATGTCGTGGTACTGGAATCCCAGCTTGCCAGTGGCGACAGCCTGGCCTTGAAACAGGCTGCAAAGCAAAGCCTGAGCAGCCTGGGCCTCTTGTATGGCGTGTCCCCTGGCAGGCTGGCTGCCGCCAATGATGACAAGCTCCTGAGCCAGGATAGCGCGATTCCGGTGACAGGCATCGTCCATCAATTGAGCCAGGCCGATGCTGCAAATCCAGCCACCGCACTCGACAGGCTGGCAGCCTACTATGCCACGGGCATGCAGCCACCATTGATGACAGGTGCAAACATCGCCAGCTACAATCCTGGCGTCAGTGTAGCGGTTGGCAATAGTTTTGTGATACCGGCTTTCACCTACCTGGTCGGCGCTAGCGGCCCTGGCAATACCTTTGCCAGTATGGCAGCCTATTATCGCCTGTCACCTGAAGCACTCGCAGCTGGCGCAGCACAAATGAAAGGTATATTCCCCGATGGCACTGTGCTTGATATAGAAACCCAGGTACTCACCATACAAGCGAACCAGGACCCGGGCAATGTTGCCTTTGTACTGGAACGCGAGAATCCTGACAGCCAGCAATCTCGCCTGAAAGCCAGGGCCAATGCCAATGCCGACGATACCCCTGCCAGCTTGCTGTACGGACTCTACAATACGCTCTCTGCCGGTTTGCAGACTAACCCGTATTTCCTGTCCAGCCCGTATAGCCTGCCTTTCGGGCCGCAGGACTATGGCGATGATGATGACAGCCAAACTGATCGCCATGCCAGCCACCGGACTGCGATGCATGCCCGTAGTGCGCGTATGGCCCAGGCAGCAGAAAATGATTTCGAATATCGTCAGGCGCTTGGTTACAATGGAAAAAACAGCAAAGGGGAAATGTTTGCCCGCATCAATCCTGCTCCTTCAGTCGGCGGGCCAGGGCTGCCTTCAGCAGATGCCAACCCTTATGTCGGCGTGGGTACCTACACGTCGATTGCCCTGCGCTGGCAAGATCTGTTTGGCAATACCACGATAACACCGTTTGAGCTGGTACCATCCGGCTATAACGGAGCTCTCAACAATATGCCTATCCCCTTGCAATACACAGATCGCCTGATAGGCATCTCGTCCTGGCCAAAAACCCAGACCACTTATACCTTCAGCGGCACAGCCACTAGCCCTGCCCTGCAAATCCTGCTGCGCATGGATGGCAACCCATATACTGAACGCCAGGATATCCTCAATGACCTGGCCAGCTACCAAAGCATCTATTTCCAGCTGAACCAGGATTACACTGGTCTCGGCGTACCCGGCCTCAGCGGCAATGCGGTCAGCATGAGCCTGGTCAACTCTTTGCTGAGCTCACCGGTAACAGAACTCAACCCGTCGCAAGCCCAGATCATCCGGGATTATGTGGCCGCCTGTACAGCTTATTTGCAAGCACTGCTGGATGCAGAACCGCAGGCAAATGCACCACTGGCACTGGCGCCGATCAGCAGTCTGAGCTTGCCTATCTCGCTTGCCGCCATCGTCAATGAGAATCTGATTGCCCTTGACGTGGCATTGGTATTTACCCGCAAGGCAGAATTGGTGACACCCCAAATTGCCGCACTGGTCGACGGCGTTTCCGTCAGCAGCGCCATCCTGCCGCAAGCTGATAACAAAGCTGACACTTCCAGCTACACCCAGTTTGCCACGGCGCTGGAAACCTGCCTGCAAACGGCAGACTGGTATATGAAAGCCGGCAATGGCCTGACCCAGGCTGGCAATACAGAACGCCAGCAGACTCAGCAAATTTTTGCAGTCAGATTTGGCCGCAGTGCCGGTAAAGGTATTTACTTCCAGATCGCAGAAAAAGCTGGCTATTATGCACCGCTGCCTATTGCCAAGTCACTGAGCAGCAATACCGTCAGCATCAACACCTATCCTGACAATGAAGAACAGACCCTGAGTTTCAATGGCATAGACCAGAACCTCTGGTTTGAGAACTGCCTGAATGCAATTGATAAATTCCTGTCCCCTGGTTTTGCGCCTGCCGCTTTCATCCTCGACAAAATCAATCAGAGCAAAGATCCGCTCAAGGACGGTGATCTCGGCAAGGTGCTGGCAGCCAAGCAAAAACTGGCAGATGCCATCAGCACCACGGTCAGCCCTATCTTGAGCACATCTGCTGGAGACAGCTCCACGCTTGCCAGCGCAAAAGAAACCATGCGCCAGCAATTGCTCAATACTCTGGGAACTGCCTTTAGTGCAGGTGCAGTCGTGGTCTATGGCCTGGAACAGGTTGGCGGAGCCGATGGCAACGGCCCATCTGGCCCACCTGCCCTGTATGGCCAGCCTACGGCAGCAGACGGTGCTGGCACCAGTGGTAGTGCTGGCAAAAACCAGAATTACAGTTTGACACCAGCCCGTATTCCGCTCGCCAGCAATGCTGGTGTGCTGCCAAGGCTGGCCTTCAATTTTGTGTCAAAAAATGTGGCTGACCAGGCGTATGTTGCCCTGGATATGAACTACCAGATCACGCACATGGAATTTGACCGCAGCAGCATACCCGGCATCAAGAATTATGTTGCCAGCCAATGGCTGGGCTTCATCAATGGCCCGCTGGTATTTGCTCTGGGCAAAGATACACAATATATCCCTGTCATGAACCGTGCTTTGCCGGTGCCGCCTACGGCAAACAACCAGACTGCGGTCGCGTCCACCAACAACTCTGGCACGCTCGCGCCAGCAGATCTGGCGATGTGGGACTATGGCTTCAACTACATTTACCAGCAAGCTGCACAGGATGCCATTCATATCAACGTCGTGCTGAATGTACCTGGCGCAGTACAAAACAAAACCGCCGTCAAGAAGACAGATTTGTTTGGTGCGCTGGCAGAGTTTGTCACAAATTACCCCGCCATTTCAGCCGATCTTGACAATTACCTCGTCAAGATCGATGGGCAAACTGATGACGAAGCACAGGTCAAAAAAGCCACCCAGGCCACCAATGCCTTCCAGGCTCTGGTAAACCAGGTGGCCGATGTGTATGCCGGACAATTTGGCCTATTCAAGGCTGCCCAGGCTACCGGTGTCGGCAGTACACCCATCACATTTGATGCCCTGTTAAACAGCGACGCCAATGGCAATGCGCAATACGAAATCGTCAAGCTCAGCATCAGCGGTGTTGCGGCTACCTATGACAGCAACAGCCATACCGTCAGCAATGGCTTCGTCACCCTGCCCGCACCAGTAATGGAAATCCTGCCCCAGCAATACCAGGCCACACCAGTATCACCAGTGCCACCGGGTGCCTTGTTTGCCTATACCTATCAACCCATACCACCAGCCAGCGGTGATCCTCTGTCTTATGACGAGGCCAAAGATCTCAGCAACTGGGCAGTGTCCGTGCCGGGCTTGAATGTGATGATGTATCAAAATGCGCAGTCATCCATGTACATACAGCGCAACAAGTTTCTGTTCCCGCTGGAACAGGCGGCTACGGTACAAACCATGCCAGAGTTTTTGTATCAGACACCGGAAGTCAAATTCACCGACCCCATCTTGCCGCTACTCAGCTATCAGCAATATGATTTGCGCCAGCTCACTCCTCCCGGAGGCAATGACATCAAATCCTATGTCAGCAACTTCTTTGAAGAGTTATTCTATGGCGCAAGCGGGCAAATGAAATTGACCATGACAGGCAGTTATTCATATAGCCTGGTGCCATCCATGCCCGACATGGCACGCACCAGCCTGCCCATCAATCTCTTGCCATCGACCACGATACAGATAGACCCGGCAAAACCACCAGCCCTTGCCATGGCCCTGACTGAACAAGTGGCTAAGTGGTACGCAGACAATCAACCGACAACGACAGGCGCAGCCTCGATGGACTTTGGCCTTAAGTTTTTCAGTGCGGGTGAGCCTGAGCAATTATTGCTGGCGATAGATCGCCTGCACTGGAAGGTCGTGAGTAATTGAACGCTGGATGAATGGTTCGCTGCCTGGTCCATTCATCCAACGTCATTAGCTTGATCAGTAAAGCCAAGGAAGCAAGCCTGCCAGCAATCAAAACATTCCGCCCGGAGGTGCCATGAAGTCGTCGAGCATCAGTTGCGAAACCTGGGTGCAATGAAATACAGCAATGACTTTGCCAGTCAGATTGTATTCTGTCATGTCATCCATGATGGTACCGCTGAGCAAAACCAGATATTCAGACGGGCTGTTCATGACCATGTTCAGACTTAGCCCCTTCTTGAAGGTGACAACAGCATTGCCAGCATCCTTGCCCAGTAGCAGCGCAATATTGGCACTCGACAAAAGCGCAAACCAATAGGACTGCCCATTAATTTGCAAGGTCACCTGTGTGTCGCTGTTGATATCACCAGAAGCCGTCGTACTGGAACGGCTATTCGGTGACAAGGGCATATTTTGCGTAGTACCAACACAACCACTACCTGTCTGCGCCCAGCCGGGCGTAGCGAAGCTGCTCGCCAGCACAAAAAAAACCAGCAGGCACAGCCGCAATTGGTTGGAGCAGTTTGTTGTTAATCGCAATCGCATGACATCACCGGATAGAGAGTGCAAGAACGCACTCAAGCCAGATATTAACAATTTCATAATCAGACTAAAAGAAAAATCATCTTTTTGTGGCGTTGTTGTCAAATTTTCAAAATGATACTCATCGATGTCAACATGGCTTTAGCTCAGGACGACCACATTGTCGTTGCAAGTACATATAAGTCATGAACGTGCGCGGCAGCAAGCAAAATTGTTGCCCCTCTACTCTTCCCCCTCCCCGGCAAGTATCAATCTCCCATGGACGCATTTCACGTTGATCAATGATTTTTGCAGGTATTTTTTGCTGGCCAGCGGGGCCTGGGATCCAGACTCCTGGCCTATCAAATCACTTTTCCAGATTGCTTCGCGCACTTGCTTGTGATCAACTTGTCCACTGGATTGCAAACTGCTACCATGTACTCGCCAAGGCAAACAGGAGGTGGCTGTGGAAGCAATGATATCCGTCCCTCGTCCCAAAAATGAGTCAGAACGGCTCGCCGCTTTACGTCGCTACCGCCAACTGGATAGAGTGGCGGAGAAAGATTTTGAGCTGTTAACCAAGGTTGCAGCCGAGATTTGTGATGTGCCTTTTGCGCTCATCTCCTTGATCGATGACGATCACGTCACAAGCGTAGCCAGCATAGGTATGCCAAACGCTGTTCTGGCACGAGATGAAGCTTGCTGCTCCTGGGCCATCTTACAAGACGGCCTCCTCGAAATTCCCGATTTGAGTCGCGACCAAAGAACGGCCAGGCTACGCTTGATGACTGAAACTGGTATGCATATGTATGCAGGCACCAGCTTAAGCACAAAAGATGGTTTTCATATCGGCACCTTATGTGTTTTGGATAAGAAGCCACACTCCTTGAATAATCATCAGCGCGAACTTCTTTCCGGTCTGGCGCGCCAGGTGATGGCATTGCTTGATCTGCGCGCTCATGAACAGATGTTGATGGAAGCATTAGTCCGGGAACAATATCTGGCCTCGGTCGACATGTTGACCGGTTTACTCAACAGGCGTGTGCTTTTCGAGCGTTTTGACGCCGAGATTGACCGTAGCCGCCGTTATAGCACGCCATTATCAATGGCATTGATAGACCTGGATCACTTCAAGTCGATTAATGATACATTTGGCCACGCAGCGGGTGACGCTGTTCTGAGCAGTGTCGGTGAAATTGTAAAGACAAGCATACGTTCCAGTGACATAGCTGGCCGCTACGGTGGCGAAGAATTGTGCGTGGTACTACCTCAAACCACAGCTGAAGGTGCATACGCCCTGGCTGAATCGCTGCGCAAACAAATCGAGGAAAGCATGATTTCTATCGATGGCAAGACGATTACGGTAACTGCCAGCATAGGCGTGACAACAATGCAAACCAACTGCAAAGGTGCCCTACAAATTCTTAACGCTGCCGACGAGGCACTTTATCAAGCCAAGCATGCTGGTCGTAATAAAACCGTACTTGGGTGAATGGTATATTCATTTCGCTGTCGCCTTCCAGTATCGATCTATCCATTGCTGATGCGTAGGCATCGCGGCTACGGCATGCATGAATGTGGTACGCATGCCTTCGACGTAATCGAGCAGCTTGTCTTCGGGCATGTCATCGACGATGGAGTGGTAGCCTAGCGGCGTGATGCGTTGGCCCAGCATGATCTGAACCCAGCTCGGTAGCGCAAAAAAATCTTCGCCGTTGCGGAAGTAACGGCCATCGTAGCGGAACAGTTCTATCGCCTCGCGCAAGCTGTCGGGGATTTCCATGCTGCGGCAATGCTTCCAGAATGGCGTGTCCTCGCGTTCAGTGGCATGGTAGTGAAGGACAAGGAAATCGCGGATACGTTCATATTCGGCCACCGATTCGCGATTATAGCGTTCCGCCAGCAGCGGATTGAAATCGCTCTTCGGAAACAGACTCAGCAAGCGGGTGACACCTGACTGAGCCAGGTAGATACTGGTCGACTCCAACGGTTCGAGGAAGCCACTGGCCAACCCCAGTGCCACTACATTCTTGTTCCAGAACTTTTTACGCATACCGGTTGTAAAGCGCAATTGGCGCGGATCAGCCAGCGCCTTGCCATCCAGATTGGCCAGCAGGGTCGCAGCGGCTTCGTCGTCACTGAGATGCTGGCTGGAATATACATAGCCATTGCCGACCCGGTGTTGCAGCGGTATGCGCCATTGCCAACCCGCCGCACGTGCGGTAGCGCGCGTATACGGTGTGATGGGATCGACACTCTCGCTAGGCACTGCCAGGGCGCGATCACAGGGTAAGCAGTGTGACCAGTCGACATAGCCGGTCTTTAGTGTTTGCTCAATCAGCAAGGCACTGAATCCTGAACAATCAATGAACAGTTCGCCATCGACGACTGCCTCGTTTTCCATCCTCACTGACTCGATAAAGCCGTCGCTGGCGCGCTGATTGACACCGACTATCTTGCCCTCTATGCGTTGCACGCCGCGGCCTTCTGCCAGCTCGCGCAAATAACGTGCATACAGAGTGGCGTCAAAATGATAGGCATAGGCGATGTCGGCCAGCGGTGAATTGGGTGCTGCATTCTGGTCGCCAGGCGCGAACTTGCCGAGTGGTGCCATCACCGTTTGTGGTGAATAATCGCCTATCGGTGCCGCGCGGCCAGATAGAAACAGCTTGAGCCAAAACTGATGAAACGGCAGCGGCCCCAGTGAACGACCGATAGCCCCAAAGCCGTGAATATAGCTGTCACCTATGCGGCCCCAGTCATTAAATTGTATGCCTAGCTTGACGGTGCCCTGGGTACGCTTGACGAACTCCGCTTCGTCTATACCCAGCCATTGCCCGTTGAATAATCTGATGTGCGGGACGCTGGCCTCACCAACGCCGACGATGCCTATCTCTTCTGACTCGATCAGGCGTATGATGCTTCCCTTGCCCAGATAAGTGACCAGGGCTGTAGCTGCCATCCAGCCAGCGCTGCCGCCACCGACGATAGTGATCTTGCTGATGCGTTTGTTCATGGTCATTGCATCTCCCAGAAAAAAACGGCAGTGGCCGCTTGGTCGACCACTGCCTGTAAAGACACTCCCCGGCCTTGCGGCGCGGGGAGGTAGCGGGTTGGAACTTATAAAGTTGAACCTGTTTACGATCTGTAGCGAGCGGGCGTCAGCGGGGTGAAGAGCAGCGCATGAGCCTCGATCACACCCGCGCAGTAAGATCGTAGACAGGTTCTTAGAACTTATAATTCAGGCCTACGTATATAACACGACCAGCATAGCCATTGGAGTAGAAGCGGTCCTTGGTGTCGTTGCCGAGGTGGGAACTGGACTCTGCCTGGGTCAGGTTCAGCACCGAAGCGGTCAGACTCAACTGCGCGTTAAAGTTATACGCTGCGTTCAGGTCCAGTTGAGCGTAAGGGTCCTGATACACATTCAAGCCATTGACCAGGCCGCCTACTACTTCGCCACGACGGTTGTACGAAGCACGCACCAGGTATTGGTCGTTGCTGTAAAACACGGTGAGGTTGGTCTGGTTTTTAGCGCTGCCAACCAATGGTGACTTGCCAATTTCCTTGCCATCCGCCAGCGTGATCGCAGCCTGGTTGGTATTGTTGTAGGTATAGTTAAACTGGAAGCCCAGCCCGGATTTCAGCGTATGCTGCGCATACAATTCGATACCTTGCGAGACTGCATCGCGGCCGCCAGCACTGGTTGAGTAGTTTTGCACCGTCACAGTGCTACCACCGACGACCATGGGCATGCTCAACACGACAGGCACTGCGAAGTTGCTGACATTCTTGCGGAATACGCCAGCACCAAGCACAGAACCACGATGGAAATACCACTCCAGTCCCAGGTCAAACTGGGTAGCCTTGTACGGTTCCAGCGCCTTATTGCTACCCTGGCCGAACCAGCCCTGCTGGTCGGCACCACCGATCAATCGACGGTCATTAACATACTCCTGGCTATAATAATTCAGGCTACCAGGAGATGCGATGTCGCCATAGCCTGGCCTTGCCACAACCTTGGACGCGGCTGCGCGCAACACCAGATTGTCACGGAGATCATAGGCCAGATTAAAGCTTGGCAATACATCAGTGTAGCTACGATCAAGCGAACTGACTACAAATGAGGATTTTCGTCCCGTACTTTCCGGCAGCGTGGTATAGCCGCTAATGCAACCAGATCCAGCCGGAGCACCGGTGGCAGGCAAGCCGCCTGCGCGGCAAGGTGCTGGTGTACCATTGGCACCATTGAAGAAGTAATCGTTGTAGTAATCTACCTGATCGGTCGAATCGGCATGTTGTTTTGTCTGCACAAGTCGCAGGCCGACATTGCCACGCAGGCGATCGGTCTTGATATTGGCCTGCAGATAAGCCGCTGTAATCTTTTCATTGACGTTATAGACAAAATTATCTTCGTTACGCGTCCGCATTTCACCATAAGTCTGGTTCAGGTGAGCTATATACGCAGGAAAATTGATGGCCGGGAATGCGCTGGCATTAAAGCCGCCTGCAATATTGTCCAGCGATGTCGGGTAGAGGAAACCAGGCTGGAACTTGGATGCACTCGAATCACAGCCTGCCTGATAACGATTGTCGTAGTTGCTCCCATCAGTGCCCTTGCAGGCCCAGTAGTTGTTGCCGGTACTACGGTGAGTGCCGCCATCACGGTATTTAACACCGAACTGCAAGGAATCCAGCCAGTTGCCGTCGGTATGCCAGGTAAAGTCGGCCTGTGCATATTTTTGTTCGGTACTGTTCTTGGTCCATGATGACGAGGTTGAGCCCAGGTCGATTTCACCTATGCCTTTTTGCAGGTTGGCCATCAGTTGCGGCGAAAACACCATGCTTGGTGTGCCGACCGTGCTCCATGAACTGGCATAGTTCCCCAGCGTCCAGCTGTTGTCGGCATTTTGCATACGTGGTTTGATCGGCATGGTGAATTGCATCTCAGGGCCACCACTGGCCCAGGTACGACCGCCCTTGAAAGTAGCGTCGACAGATGTGCCGCGCCATTCCGCTTCAAAATCGGCAGTTTGCGACAAAGAACGTTCACGGTTATAGCTGCCTGTGATTTGCGGTGTTGGTATGGTGCAGTCATCAGGACCAAAACCACCGGTGTTTTTAATGCCACCTGCTGCTGCCGCATCGCCGCTGCAATAATAGGTCTTGCCAGGGCGTGCGCTATATTGGGCACCTGTGACGATGGTGCCACTACGGTCAAAAGTCAGGCTATCAAGCATGCGACCACCGGGCCAGTTGCCATCACCGTCATAGCGAGCGATGTTCCATTCTGGAATCTTTAAGGTATTGGTCTGCGAGTTTTGCGACAGATCGAAACGGAAGTAGTTAGCCGTCAGATTCAGGTTACGCACAGGTTTGAATTGCAGCGTCAATTGCCCACCTTTGCGTTCACGGTCCTCGCTCTTGACGTCAAGATTGACCGAGGTCGGCATCATGAAATTGCTGTAGTACTTGCCACTCTGGTCGTAAAAACCAGACTGCCCCCACCAGCGCGAATTCAAGCCCGATGGTCCGCCATTGACATCAACTGCGGGATGGGTCTTGTAATTATCTGCGTACCATTGCCAGTTTTCTGTACTGGCTCCCATTGTACGCGTGGTACGTTTTTGCTGGGTATAGCCAAACAACACGCCCAGGCGATTATCTTCATCATGCCAGGCATACTGGCCAGAGAACTGGCCATCAACTTTCTTGCTGGTATCAGCCCAGGTGCCTTCAGCTGAAACAAAACCACTGTTGGATTTGACTTCCAGCGGGCGGCGCGTGCGCAGGATCACCGTGCCACCTATGCCACCTTCATCAAGGCGCGCTTCCGGTGTCTTGTACAGCTCGGCACTTGAAAGCATATTCGACGGCATCAACATATAGTTGAATGAGCGGGTCGGGTCGCCGTTGGATTCAGCTGTGGCGATGTAATTGCCGTTCAACTGGGTCAGTGTCAACTCAGACGACAAACCGCGAACACTGACATTTTTACCTTCACCACCGCTGCGGTTAACGATCACGCCCGGTACGCGCTGCAATGCATCGGCCACGTTTTTATCGGGGAATTTACCGACATCTTCAGCAGTGACGACTTCAACAATGGCGTTGGCTGAACGCTTTTGATCAAGACTTTTCTCGATGGCATAGCGGTAGCCAGTAACGACCACCGATGCAGGCTGCTTCGCTTCTGCTGGAGTCTCTGTTGATTTTTCGGCAGTTTTTTCAACGAGCACAGTTTGCGCGTGCGCAGTTGAAAGAGCCAGTAGTGCTGCACCCACGGCCATGGCAATAGGTGTTGCGCGGTAGCGGCGCTGGTGTGAAGCGAGATGTTTGCTGAAGCTCATGTATGTCTCCTGGTTTGTGCCCAACGACGGGCTTTTTATATGGCGCTGGCAGGGTTCTCTTCATTCGTGGAACAGGCGGTTACCTTTCGCAACTGTTCGCTTTCCCAATTTGCCTGCAACGCAAATTAGTGAGAGTCCCGACGATTTACTAAACGACATAAAACGATTCCGTATGTCGTTGGGCAGCGCATTGCACCCAGAGATGTTTATACAAAAGAAAATACGGCACTGAAACAAGATTTCAAAATTAGGCTGAAGTTTAGTTTGATTAGTAAACGAAACTCACAAGAGGCGTGTGGCGATTCCGCCACATTTACCGGACACAAAAAGCTCAAATCCTCAGGCTCAGCTTGCGCCCCATAGACAGGTATCAAGCCGAGACGCGCGATACGCTTTTTTGGAAAAGAAATAGCAAGAAATCGTGTCTTTACTGTTTTATCCGCACGACAGACTTGAATCATGCAGCCTTGGACAAGCCTGCACGACACCAAAAATACTGCAAGTCAGTAAACCTATCGAATGAGCCGCTCTTTGTTTAGTGAACTTTATAAACAAACACGCTTTTTGGGGATTTAATTGAAGTAAATAATTTGTCACGATATAAATATCATCAAGAAAAAAGCCAGATGCACGCAAAAGATGGCAAAAAACAGCACCTTTGCGTTTATTAAACCATGATTAAACCATGACTAAACCAGGCCACAGAGACCATGAGGATGCATAAAAATCTTGCTCTGCATTTTTCCATGCACAAACACATCTAGCCCCGGCATATTTATTTTGAGTATGAGTCCTTGATGTGATTTCAATATCAAGGACCTGATCTTTCAGCTTGATTGGAGTCCCATAATGTCCTACCAGGTTTTGGCAGTTCTGGCACTTTGCGGTGGTATCTTCTGTGCCAACTCATTTGCAGGTGAGGCAAAAAAAACAGTTAACAAGTCCGTCGAACTGGCAATTATTCCCAAACCGGCCAATCAACAAATGGGGCAAGGCAGTTTTAGCCTGTCTAATAAAACCCGCCTGTTCGCCAGTGACACAGCAACCTTGTCGAACGCAAGTCTATTGAATGACAGACTGCAGCAGACGCTGGGTTTTAGACTGCCCGTACTGGCAAGATCGCCAGATAAGTCCGATAGCAACTATCTGCAGTTAAAAACTGAAGCTCCTGCAGCAAACCTGAAAAATCAGGATGAAACCTATACCCTGGCGATCAATCCACGTTCCATAGCGTTAACAGGCTCAATCACTGGTCAATTTTATGGCATGCAAACCTTGTTGCAGATGCTGCCTGTCAAGGCAGGTGCGCTTACGCATTTACGCACGGTCAACATTACAGACAGCCCCCGATTTTCCTGGCGAGGCATGCATCTGGATGTCGGGCGGCATATGGTATCGGTAGAATTTATCAAGAAATTCCTCGATCAGATGGCGTTCTACAAAATGAATACTTTCCACTGGCATCTGACTGAAGATCAGGGATGGCGCATAGAAATCAAAACCTATCCCAAACTAACCGAGGTAGGTGGCTGGCGTAAGGAAAGCACGCTAAAACGCCATGTAGAACCTTATATTGGTGATGGCAAGCCCTATGGCGGTTTTTATACCCAGGAACAGATCAAGGAAGTCGTTTCCTATGCTGCCGCCCGCCATACAACGGTGGTGCCAGAAATAGAATTACCCGGCCATGCCCAGGCGGCCCTG
This sequence comes from Undibacterium pigrum, assembly GCF_003201815.1. Classification (GTDB taxonomy): domain Bacteria; phylum Pseudomonadota; class Gammaproteobacteria; order Burkholderiales; family Burkholderiaceae_D; genus Undibacterium; species Undibacterium pigrum. The sequence goes on along the minus strand of NZ_QJKB01000001.1, from coordinate 682,147 downwards.
GCGGCCTACCCTGAGCTGGCCTGCACACCCGGGCCATTCGAGGTAGCGACAAATTGGGGGATATTTGACGATATTTATTGTCCAAGTGAAGCGACCTTTCATTTCCTTGAAAACGTGCTGACCGAAGTCATGGCCTTGTTCCCTGGTCAGTACCTGCATATAGGTGGAGATGAAGTCCCCAAGACACGCTGGAAAAACAGTGCACTTGCGCAGGATGTCATGCGCCGCGAAGGTTTGAAAAATGAAGAAGAATTACAAAGCTGGTTCATACGCCGGATAGAAAAATTCATCAACAGCAAAGGCAAGCGCCTGATAGGCTGGGATGAAATACTGGAAGGTGGTCTGGCACCCAACGCCACCGTCATGTCCTGGCGTGGCGAAGATGGAGGCATCGCGGCAGCCAGGCAAGGCCATGATGTGATAATGAGTCCAACCAGTCACTGCTATTTTGATGCGGGTCAAGGGCCAAAAGAACAAGAGTCATGGGAGTTGAGCGGTGAACTGGGTATAGAAAAAGTGTATGCCTACAATCCCATACCTGCCATACTCAACAGCGAAGAACAGCGTCATATCAAGGGCCTACAAGCCAATATCTGGACTGAATACCTGAGCAAGCCCGAGATGATTGAATACATGACATTTCCCCGTCTGTTGGCAATGTCAGAAGTCGCATGGACTGCACAACAAGGGAAGGAATATGCCAGCTTTACAAAGAGGCTGGGCGCCCACTATCCCAGATTGCAACAAGCCGGGCTGGCATACCGCATACCCCGCCCAACTGGCCTGCCGGAACAAATCAATGCGACAGATAAAACACATACCCTGAGCCTGGACTCGCCTGTGGCGGGCAGCAAAATGTATTACACCCTTGACGGCACAGTCCCCAATACCAGCTCGGCTCGGTATCTTCGACCGCTAGTGGTAAAGGTCAAGCCAGGCCAGGATAGGCTCTTACAAGTGCTTACGGTCAGCCCTGACGGCAGGCATAGCGCCATACAGCGCAGTATCATCCGAGCTTCAGGCGCAGTGCAAAAGTAAGCTGAGCAATGTAAGCGCATGGACTCGCGGTAACGCCTGCCATTTTCACGTGGCAGGCGTCTATTTAACCGGGCCAATCCTCCCTCACTCCTTTCATCATTGGATTTCAATATGAACACATCCGGCTATTCCTTCAGGCGATTTATGCACAACACTTGTCTGGCCTTACTGGCGGCCTCGTCCAGCCTGTTCATGCCCGCACAAGCCGAGGCCGTCACCACACGCATTGAGGAATTATCCGGCAACTGGAATTTTCGCCTGCTTCCCGGCGACCCCGCCGCCGCTCAGCAAGCCAAGGCCACTCAATGGCATGCAGCACAAGTGCCAGGCCATGTCCACACGGAGTTACTGGCGCATCAATTGATTGACGACCCATATGTTGGCGATGCCGAAGCGGCTTTGCAATGGATAGGCAATGCAGGCTGGGAATACAAGCTTGAATTTGATCTGGATAAAAAAGTACTGAAATCAAAACACCAGGATCTGGTATTTGAAGGACTGGATACTTTTGCAGATATCTACTTGAATGGCAAGAAGATTGCTGCGACAGACAATGCCTTCCGGCGCTGGGTATTACCTGCAAAAAACCTGCTAAAAAAGCGCCAGAATGAATTGAAAATCATTCTGCATTCCCCCATACAAAGGCTGCTGCCACAAGTACAAGCCATGCCCATCAAACTGGCGGGCAACTACCCATCCCCTTTTGGTGATGAGCCACGCGATGCCATGACAGGCAATTTTGCCCGCAAGCCTGGTTATCATTATGGCTGGGACTGGGGACCACGCTATGTCACTGCCGGTATCTGGCGCAGCGTAAAAATTATCAGCTATGACGATATCCTGCTACGGGATTTCCATATACAGCAAGACCGACTGCATGCACAAAGTGCAGAGTTGCAAGCACGGCTTGAAGTGCAAGCCGATAAAGATGCGCAACTTGATCTGGAACTGCACATCTCAGACCCGGACGGTAAGCTGCTTGTATCGAAAAGCTTGCAGGCCAGCGTCAAAAAGGGCCAGAACCAGATTTCGCTGCCACTACAGATAGAAAATCCACGTCGCTGGTATCCACATGGCATGGGTGAGCAAGCTCTGTACAGTTTCGACCTTAGCCTGAAAAAGAACAAGCAACTGATAGCTGAAGTAAAAAAACGCACGGGCTTGCGCGAGATTGAATTGCGCCGCAACAAAGATCAATGGGGGCAATCATTTGGCTTTGTCATCAATGGAATTCCTGTATTCGCCAAAGGGGCCAATTTGATCCCTTTCGATATGCTTCCCAACCGCGTCAAGCCTGAACAGATGCGCGCGATTTTGCAGTCAGCCAAAGACGCCAACATGAATATGTTACGGCTATGGGGTGGCGGTTACTATGAAAGCGATGCATTTTACGACATGGCAGATGAAATGGGCCTGATGCTCTGGCAAGATTTCATGTTTGGTGGTGGCGTAGTCCCTGCCTACGATAAAAAATTCCGTGAGAATGTCGTCGCCGAGGCTAAGGACCAGTTATTGCGCTTGCGTTCCCACCCCAGTATCGTGCTATGGTGCGGCAATAATGAAGAAGAAACCGCCTGGAAGGATTGGGGAATAGGCAAAAAACTCAGGGAAGAAAATCCGATTTTTGCCGAGCATGTCTGGGCAGGCTATGTCGCTCTGTTTGGCAAGGATTTGCGTGAACAGGTCGCGCTGTATGGTGCAGGTGTCCCTTACTGGTCCAGCTCACCCAGCAACGACTTTGCTGACAAGGCGAATGATAGTAACAATGGTGACAAGCACTACTGGGATGTATGGGCCGGTTCGCAGCCAGTCGAAGCTTACCTATCCGAAACACCCAGGTTCATGTCGGAATTTGGCTTGCAAGCCTGGCCGGTACAAAGCACGGTCGATGCCTTTGCGCCACGTAGTGAACAAAAAATAGATGGTCCGCTGATCCGCGCCCACCAAAAGTTTCTGGCCGGTGATGGCAATCAGCGTTTGCTGCTCTACATACGCGCTAATTATCACGAACCAAAAGATTTTGCTGACTTTATTTACCTGAGCCAGTTGATGCAGGCAGAAGGTATAGAGATGGCATCCCTGCATCACCGCAGCAGCATGCCTCGCACCATGGGTTCGCTGTACTGGCAGTTGAATGACGTATGGCCCGGTGCCTCATGGTCCAGCATCGATTATTTTGGCCACTGGAAGGCTTTGCATTTTCATGCCAGGCGATTCTTCGCTCCCCTGACCATTGCCGCTTTGCATGACAAGGGCATCACCCGCCTGAGTGCGATATCCGATTTGCAGCATGAGCAAAACCTGGCATGGCGAATGCGCATCATGGACGTGCATGGCAAGGTCTTGCGTGATGAAACCCAGCCACTCAAGCTGCCTGCCAACTGCGCCATGGAGCTGGCGCAAATCAAGGATGCAGATTTGCCAGCCGCAACAGATGCGAAAACTACCTATGTCGTGGTCGAGTTAATGAAAGATGGCAAAAGCATCGCCCGCAGCATTGCCTATCTGCTGCCATCCAAACTCATGCAATTGCCCGACCCGGGGCTGGTAGCGACCATAGTTGCCGAAGCCGATCATTATCGCCTGGACTTGCAGACTGACAAGCTGGCCCGTGCTGTCTGGCTGGATTTTGGCGGCCATCAACACCACTTGTCGGACAATGCTCTGAGCTTGCTGCCTGGTGAAAGCATCTCCCTGCGCCTGGATAGCAAGCAAAGCCTGGCTATTCTGCGTGCCAGCCTGCGCATACGTCATCTGGCCCAATTAGCTACGTCCCATTAAAGAGAAATCATATGCAAGGAAAAATGCTCCATCTAAAAACTGCCTTGTCTATCCTGCTATGCAGTGCCTGCCTGTTGCTGGATTTGAATCAGGCCTCTGCCCAGCCCGTCATACAGGCAGGCAAGCTGACATCTTTCACGCGCAATGTCGACGGTGTGAGCATAGCAACCGAGCATGCCCATGTCGCGCTGACGGTATTTTCACCAGGCGTGATACGGGTGCGTATGGACAAGAAAGCCTTGGGGCCGGATTTTTCTTATGCCGTCATAGGCAAGCCTGGCGAAACGGATTTTCAGCTCACCGAACTGGAAGACAAGTTGCTCCTGAAGACAGCCGCATTACAGGTACAGATACAGAAGCGGCCATTTTCTGTGCGCTTTGAAACACCGGATGGCATGCTCATCAACCAGGATGAAGCTGGCTTGTCGAATGCATGGATAGGTGATGAAGTCAGCAGCTACAAGAGTTTGCAAGAGGGTGAGCGTTTTATCGGACTGGGTGAAAAAACCGGCAATCTCGACAGGCGTGGCAGTGCCTACACCAACTGGAATACCGATGCGTTTCGCTATACTGGAGATACCGATCCCTTGTATGCGAGTATTCCTTTTTACATCGGCATACATCATGGCCTAAGTTATGGAATATTTTTCGATAACAGCTACCAGACTGATTTCAATTTTGGGGCCAGCAACCGGCGTTTTTCTTCGTTCTCTGCTCAGGGTGGTGAGCTTAATTATTATTTTATTTTCCAGCCCAGCGTGACCGACATTATCAGTGCCTATACAGACCTGACCGGACGTATGCCTTTGCCCCCTTTATGGAGCCTGGGCTATCAACAAAACCGCTGGTCTTATTATCCAGAAGCAGAAGTGATGCGGATAGCAAATACCCTGCGCGAAAAGAAAATCCCGGCAGACGGCATCACCCTTGACATCCACTACATGGATGGCTACCGGGTATTCAGTTGGGACAAACAGGCATTCCCCAACCCCAGGGCGATGACAGACAAGCTGGCCGCACTGGGCTTTAAAACCACCGTGATAGTTGATCCTGGCATCAAGATAGATCCAGGCTATGCCACCTATGCGCGTGGTCTACAGCAAAATGTATATTTGCGTTATGCCGATGGCACGCCGTATTCTGGCGAAGTATGGCCTGGCTGGGTGTATTTCCCTGACTTTACCCGCCCTGCGACCCGTGCCTGGTGGCAGGCTGAAGTCGCCAGTTATGTCAAGCAAGGTGTTGCGGGCATATGGAATGACATGAATGAGATATCCACCTGGGGCCAGAAAATGCCCAATAATATACTCTTCGATTATGATGGACACCTCACCACCCACAAGCAGGGTCGCAATGTATATGCATTGGAAATGGCCAGGGCCAGTCATGAAGGCATGAAGCTGGCGACGGGAGAACGCCCCTTCACCTTGTCACGCTCAGGATATGCGGGCTTGCAGCGCTATGCGGCGATCTGGACTGGCGACAATACAGCAGATGAGGATCATATGCTGCTCGGGGTACGCCTGCTCAATAGCCTGGGTCTGAGTGGCATGCCATTTACCGGCATGGACATCGGTGGCTTCACCGGCACGCCCACACCTGGTCTGTATGCACGCTGGATGCAGATAGGTGCTTTCACGCCCTACTTCCGCAATCATGCAGCCAGTGACAGCCGCTCTTCCGAGCCATGGACTTATGGCGAGGGTGTGCTCAACATCAGCCGCAATTACATTAATTTGCGCTACCGCCTCATGCCTTATCTGTATTCAAGTTTTTACCAGGCCAGCACCTCTGGCTTACCCGTCATGCGCTCACTGGCGATAGATTACACCCATGATGAACAGGTCTACAGCAGGCATTATCAAAACCAGTATATGTTTGGCGATGCTTTCCTGATTGCGCCTTTCACCAGCAACAAGGAATTTGGCCGCCTCTACCTGCCTCAGGGCGACTGGTACGATTTGTATAGCGATAAGCTGGAACATGGCAAACAAGCCAAGGCCCTGGAGTTGCAACTGGAGCGCTTACCAGTCTATGTCAAGGCAGGCAGCATCGTACCAATGCAGTCACTGGTGCAAAGCACGGCACAACAACCAGAGGACACTTTGTTCATCCACGTGTATCACGGACAACAGGGAAACAGCATCAGCTATTACGAAGATGACGGTAAAACCTATGCTTACCAGAACGGCGATTACTACAAACGTCAGATCAGCTTTATACCTCAGCGCAAGGAAATACAATTCGATGCCGTAGATGGAAAATATGTATCCAAATTCCGTAAGCTGCAAATCCTCTTGCACGGATTTCATGATATCAACAATGTAGAGTTGAATGGCAAGCCCCTACCCGTACAAGTGCATACTGTTGGCTTTCTCGGCAAGGGATACAAAGATCTGAATTTACCCGCTGTGACGATCGCCAACAGTGCCGAAAAAATCACGCTCAGGTATTGAGATGACTGGTCTGTCATACAGTCAATTGCTTGTCGCTGATATAGGGGGCACTCATGCGCGTTTTGCCATCACCGTGCTGAATGTCCATGGTGAAGTGGAACTCAGGGACTATCATCGCTTTGCCTGTACAGATTTTGCCAGTCTGGCAGAGATTATTTGCACCTATCGTGAAATAACGCGACAGTCATTCAGCCATGCCAGCATCGCCATTGCCGGTGTGATAGAAGCAGACCATGTGCGTAATAGCAATTTGCCCTGGCCAGTCTCTTACAAGCAAACCATGCAGGATAGTGGGCTTGCGCAACTGCGCTTCCTCAATGATTTTGCGGCACTCGCCTGGTCAGTACCGCTCATCAAACCGGCGGATGCGATTATTCTCAATCAAGGCCATGCAGAAAGGCCTGCTGGCCCTGTGCTTGTGGTGGGTCCGGGAACAGGTCTGGGTGCAGCAGTCTGGCTGCCTGGGCCACCCTCCTCCATACTGGCGACAGAAGCGGGACATGCAGCACTGGCGGCGGGCAATCCGCGTGAGGCCTTGTTGCTGGCGCAATGCTGGAAATCGACGCCCCACGTTGATAATGAAATGTTCTTGTCTGGTCCTGGCTTGTTGCGTCTGTATCGCACAATCGCGCTTATACAGGGTAAAGCAGCTATTCTGCAGCAAGCTGCTGAGGTAACGACTGCCGCCATCGCAGGGCAAGATGCCATTGCCAAGGAAGCCGTAGAGATATTTTGCGCCATGCTGGGCAGCCTGCTTGGCGACATGGCGATTTACTACGGGGCACAGGCAGTCTACCTGACGGGCGGTGTACCCATGCAAATCACTGAACTACTACAAAAAAGCGAATTCAGAAATCGTTTTTTGAATAAGGGTGTGATGCGTGCCGTAGTAGAAAATTGTGCTGTCTATCTGATAGAACCTGGCCAGCTTGCCCTGCTGGGCGCAGCCCATTGGTATATGCAAGGAGTAAGCTGATGGCTGGCATCCTGCTGGAAATAGCTGCGAATTCTATAGAATCTGCCCTGGCCGCCGAGGCAGGTGGTGCAGACCGCATAGAGCTTTGCAATAATCTGGAACAAGGTGGCACGACCCCTTCCCATGGGACAATTGCCATTGCGCGTGAACGCTTGCGCATGCCGATCCATGTCCTGATACGGCCACGCCATGGCGATTTTCTGTATACCGGGGCAGAACGCGAAGTCATGCTCTATGACATAGAACACTGCGCGCGTCTGGGTTGCGATGCGGTGGTGGTCGGTGCGCTGAATTCAGAAGCGAGAGTGGATACAGAATTCTGTCGTGCCATGTGCGCAGCGGCTGGCAAGATGTCAGTGACTTTTCATCGCGCCTTTGATCTCTGTGCTGTACCGGAGCAAAGCCTGGAAGAGCTTATCGCGCTTGGCTTTGCGCGTATCTTGAGTTCGGGTCTGGCAGATAACGCCCAAACAGGTCATGCCCAACTCGCCAGTCTGGTAGCGCTGGCTGACAAGCGCATAAGCATCATGGCTGGTGCAGGTATTAGGCCGGATAATCTCGCCGCCGTATTGGCAGCAAGTGGTGTCAAGGAGATACATGCTTCAGCCAGCGGCCCGCATCTTGGGACGATGCATCACAAAAGAAAATTGCACGGACTTGCGCCGGATTTTCTGGAAACACAAACCCGTATCGTCAGGGCACTACGCCAGGTGCTGGATCAGCTGGATTGCTGATATATATGCAGAAAAGCTGATACACATGCAACAAAAAAAGAAAGCAGAACCGGGGGCTGTCCTGCTTTTAAACTTGCTGCGTCAAAGAAATTTTAGCTATCCTTATTATTTATCCAGCGCACCTGGAGGCAATGCCTGCAAACTGCTACCCCATGACTTTGCCTTGTCATCGCTACTCAAATCCAGACTGAGTTTGCCACCGCTCTGTATCTGCTCCCAGGATAGCCACACTTGCGACAAAGGCTTGCCCTGCCACTGTGCCTGGCGGATATAGCGTATGGGGGTACGTGCTGCAGCCTTGCTGTCTATGCTGAGCGTCTTGCCATTTCCCAGGTCAATATCTATTCTGGAAAACTTGGGTGCATGCAGCAGGAACTGACCACTGCCCGGCATCCAAGGGTAAATACCCAGACTGCTGAAGATATACCAGGCTGACATAGTGCCAAGATCATCGTTGCCAGTCACGCCATTGGGAGCATTACTGAACAGGGTTTCAGCAGCACGCAGAACTGTCGTGGTTTTCCAGGGCTGGCCTGCCAGGGTATACATCCATGGCACATGCAAATCCGGTTCATTATTGGGATTGTAGCGATACTGGTTATAGTAACTGTATGGCCCTACAACCCAGTCCTTGCGCACAGCCTGGTAATCGTTTTTCTCAATTTCATCAAAGGCAAAGAAGGCATCGAGGCGCCTGGCTGCCGCCTCACGCCCTCCCATAGCTGCGAACAGGGCTTGCGCATCCTGCGGCACCAGCCATTGATATTGCCAGGCCGTACCCTCATGAAAACCATGCTCGGCGCGTGGATTGTAATGACCTTGCAGCTCTGTATACCAGTTACCATTTTCCAGTCGTGGGCGGGGGAAGCCTTTAAAGCCCAGCTCTTTGTCAGCAGCGTCCTTGTCCCACAGCTTGCGCCAGTTCTGGCCGCGCTGGCGCAATACAGCAGCGTCTGCTTTTTCACCCAATGCCTCTGCCATGTAGGACAGCGCACCATCAGCTGCAGCATATTCCAGCGTTGCCGAAGCACCATGATGCGGGTCTACGTCCATGCCCTTTGCCCTGAAACCCTTGTCGTATTGCACGAAACCATCGCGCAGGTATTGTGGATTGCCTGCCCTTCCCTCTGAGCGCAGTTTAAAGCTGGGTACTTCAAAGGCATTCTGGCGCAATGCTGCATAGGCAGCTTTTTCCTTTCCAGCCAGAGCGCCATAGCGCCACAGGTCAACCAGAAAAGGCGTGACTGGGTCACCCGTCATGACATTCGATTCAAAATTCGCATAACCCCAGCGTGGCAACCAGCCAGCCTGTTCTTGTATTTTCAAAACCGATTCGGCAATATCCCGCGCCCTGGCTGGACGCAGTAAGGCAATAAGTTGATTCTGGGCGCGGTACGTATCCCAGAGCGAAAAAAATTCGTAGTAGTTACCGTTATCGACTTTGTGGATGACATCGTCATAACCGCGATAACGGCCATCAGTATCATTACCTGTCAGTGGTTGTAGCAGCGCATGGTAAAGCGCGGTATAGAAGACAGTGCGGTCATCGGTGTTGGCACCTTCTATTCGTATGCTGGAGAGTTCCTTGTTCCACTCGTCCTGCGCCTGCTTGCGCATACTGTCAAAGCTACGTAGCTTGCCATTGGCTTTGCCTTCTGCCCGCAAATTTTTTCTTGCTCCTTCTGCGTCAACATGAGAAATGGCGCTGATGGCGGTGACCGCCTTGTTCGCCTTCAGATCAAAGCTCAGCCAGGCCCCATGTGGCTTGCTGTCGCCTTGCTGACTCAATTGCATGCTGGCTTCAGTCCCGCCGCTCTCATCCCAGATGCCATGGGTACGGAAAGCCTGATCAAATTCCATCCTGAACCAGGTTGTATATTGCGCGCCGCCACAAAAGCTGCGCGTAACTATCTTGCCTTCCAGCGTATGACTGTCTACTACTTGTATATGGCTGCCGACTACCGAGTGACGTTCATTTGCCTGACCAAGATTGACCAGAATATGACCTGTATCAGTCGTCTCATGAAAAGTATAACGCTCGGCTCCAGCCCTGGTAAGCGCTGTAGTCTCGGCGGTAATGCCGCCATAATCAGTGAGTCTGACCTTGAAATAACCTGCATGGCCTATCTCACCATCATGAGTGTAGCGGGACCCATATACCTTATGATCAAAACTGCCCGCCTTACTCGTATCAAAATTGCCGCCGGGCTTGATGCTTCCTGTCACAGGCAGAACTGAGAGTTGCCCACCCTGCTCCCAGCACCCTGCACCAGACAGAAAGGAATGACCAAAGCCGCGAATTTTTTGATCGGTATAGCGCCAGCCTGAATAGTGCTCGCCGACGGGACTGAGTTGTATCATGCCAAAGGGGGCGACGGCTCCAGGGAAGGTATTGCCGTCATCCTGGGTGCCAATAAAGGTATTGACCGGGAAGTTCTTGTCTTTTGCCGTGTCTGCGTGCGCGATGTTGTTTGCACCGGCCAGTACCGCCATCATGCCCACAACAGCCACGCACCTGAAGGTGGATAGTGTATTCAATTTGTCTCCTGTGTTTTGTCTTGACACCGCAACAGAGGCGGCAAGTTTTATCTTCTTGATTTATTTTTTTTGATTCAACTTGAATGGATGAGCTTCTGTATTGAAGGTGATCGCATCAAAATTGAGAGTCTTTTTATGGGCGAATAGCAAGTAGAAGTATTTAAAGGTTTCGGCAAATACAAAGCTTTCCATCGAGTCTTCCCGGCTGGTATTGCGGACATCCTTCAAGGCAGTAAAACCCGCCTCGCTACGGCAGCGTTTGACGAAGTCGAGGAAAAATTCCTTGCCCATTGAGCGGTACTTGTTGTCACCTGTGTAGTAATAGAGGTAATAGGCAGATTCAACTATCTCAGGTCGAAGTGCATATTCTGGCGATGTGACTTGCATGGTCTGGTAGTTCAGGGCTTCTGGTTCTATGCCATACAGACGCCACATTTTCAGATTCGAATCCTGTAGGCGTTTTGCCCTGTCCATGTCACCGCCGAGGGCCAACAAAGCTGGCATGAAGGCATCCAGTGCGCCATATTGTGTGGCCTTGCGACTGCCGGTCTCCATGTCAGCATGGCCGTACCAGAGTTCACCACGGACTTCGTCGCCCAGATACTGGTTGACGCCAGGAATACTCTTCTCCCACATGGTTTTACAATCCTGGTCGCCAAACAGCTTCCAGCATTTGTACAGATACTCATAGTAAGAATCGATGCCGCCGCCGATATGGGCGTCCTTGTTGACCCAGACGCCTGCTTCGACATCAATGGCTGATCCAACCAGGCCCAGTTTGGAGCGCAGATCGTAGGTGGCCACCAGTGCCCGTTTGGCCTTATCATAAAAAACCGGATTGCCGGTCAGCTTGCTCAGCATGCCAAACTCCAGCAACAAGGTGCCTGTTTCAGCCGGGTTGCTGACCTTGCCACGCACCTTGCCGGTGCGCAGATTGACATGGGTATAAGGCATGCCTGTGGGTGATTCAAACACCGGCAACAAACGCTGACCCAGGTCGGTTGCCAGGCTCAGCAATCTCGGGTCTTCGGTCATCTGATAGGCGGATAACAAGCCGCCCAGCAAACGTATGGTAATTTCAAAATTCTGGACTTCCATGTCCTGGTCGAAAGAAAGCTTACTGGCAATCAGCTCACGCGCTTCGTCAGCCTCTTTCTTCAGCCCCATCAGCAGCAGGGTATCAAGCGCATCCACTGGAGTCATTAGTAATGACTGGGCATACCAGTTATGACCAGATTTACTCAAGGGCTTCAAAGCATCCTGGCCCCAGGCATAGCGCTTGTAGGATTGCCAGGCATGCTGGGTTTCTTTTTTTACTTGTAGTGCCAGATGGGCAGCTTCTTTTTCGGTAATGGCTTCCTGTTTGGCGGCATGGCTAAGGTTACTGATACCCAGGGCGGCAGCCAGCAATATGCCGGGCAATAGTTTGATACGCATGTTGTTCTCCTCAATCACTGATATGGATATTATTTTTTGTCAGAACTGCTATTCAATGCCATTGAACAAAGCCTCTATCTGTTGCAGACTGGGCGCTTGTGCGCCTGCTGCAAGGCAGGCCGCGGCACCCGCAGCAAGGGCAAACTGCAGGTGGCTGGCGTGTTCTCTTTCTGGATGCATGCTCAGGCTGTAGAGCAGGCCTGCAATGCTGGCGTCACCGGCACCTATGGTGTCGATCACAGTTACCTTCACGGCATCTGCCTGCCATGTCTGTTCTGCGACATGCAGTGATGCACCCACTTCACCACGGGTATACAAGACGGTGGCCGCAGGATTGATCGCGCGCAATTGTGTGAATGCCAACTCAGCATCCTGGCAACGGAACAGGCCACGCAAGTCGTCGTCGGACACCTTGATCAGGTCTGCCAGTTGCCCCATTTCATGCAAGATGGCGTCATAGTCGGCGTTCATATTGTTGCGAAAATTGGGGTCATAACTGATCCGCACACCTTGTGCCTTCAATTGCCGTGCCAGACCAAGGAGCTTGCCAGCCAGCGGCTGGCGGGCCAGGCTGATGCCGCCAAAGTGCGCCCATTGCAGGCGCGCACTCCAGCCAACTGGTAACTGTAACGGGTCAAAATGCAGGTCTGCGCTATCACTGCCAATAAAGAAGTAACTGGGGGGCGTGCTTTCGCCGACTATCGCCAGTAATGGGGGGCGATCGTATTGCTGTAGCAAGCGCAGATCGAGCCCGGCATCGGCACTGGCGCGTACCAGTTCCTGACCAAACAGATCCTGGCTGACTGCGCCTGCAAAACCAGTCGCCATGCCCAGCTTGGCCATACTACGTGCGACATTCCATGTTGAGCCACCGACCACGCTACGCCATTGACCAGGGCCACAGGTGATCATGTCGGTCAGGGCTTCGCCTGCACTGAGCATGACTGGAAATTCAGCTTTCATGTTTTTCCTCCTTCAGGACGCGCAGGATTTCATAGCAGGCACCCATGGTGTGATAATCCACTTTGCCAGCCGGGCTTTTTTCATCACTAAGCTTGTGATTTTCGCGCGACAGTATCCTGAACCAGGCACCAAACTCATGATCTATCATATGCTGCCAGCTGTACTGCCACAGATGTTCGTAACTATCCCAATAGCTTTGCTTGCCTGTACGTTTTGCTAGAAGGGCTGCGGCAGCCATGGATTCGGCTTGCACCCAGAAATATTTGTCGCCATCACAGATGCTGCCGTCGGGCGCAAAGCCATAGCAGATACCGCCATACTGCTCATCCCAGGCAAATTGCAGGGCTTTCTGGAACAAGGCTTCGGCAGCAGGCAATAGCCATTCCTTGTCGTGTTGCAGATGCTGGGCGTGGATTTCCAGTTGCAGCAATAACTTGGACCATTCAGTAAAATGACCCGGCTGGAATCCCCAGGGGCGGAACAGATTGGCCTTATCATTCAGGTTGTAGTTCCAGTCTATGTTCCAGTTAGCATCATAGTGCTCCCAGACCATGCCATCGGCCAGAGCGGCCTGGCGCTGGGTGATATTGTGTGCCACGGTTTCTGCGCGATGCAAAAAGTGCAGCTCGCCCGTTGCCTCATGAGCGGCCAGCAGCGCTTCGCAGGCGTGCATATTGGCATTCTGGCCGCGATAGTTGTCCAAAACCTGCCAGTCCGCACTGGCCTGGTCGGCATACAGGCCATGGTCCGGTTCCCAGAAGCGGCGTTCCATCAACTCCATGGTTTCATCGAGATAGCCGCGTGCTTCTGTTACGCCAGCCATCAAGGCATGGGCATAAGCCAGCATGACGAAAGCCAGTCCATAGCAGTGATTGTCGCCATCAATGACGGTCTTGCTGGCATTTTCCCAGCGCAATTGCCAGGCGTAACCACCAGTCACAGGATCACGGTGTACCTGTCGCAAAAAGTCCACGCCATGCCTGACCTGCTCAAGATAAGCCGGATTGTTAAAATGACGATAGGCCATGGCATACACAAAAACAAAGCGAGTGCTGCTGACCAGATGGCGGCTATGGTGATCATAAATACTGCCATCATCCTTGAAGTAGTGATAAAAACCGCCACTGTCATCAATGCTGCGAGGATAGTAAAAATTCAGCGTGTCACTGATATGCTCAGTCAGCACAGAAATGGATTTGAAGTCGGGAAAGGGATGCATACGGGTATGGGTGGTGGTCAATAAGGGCCAAAATTTTTTTACAGCCAGGCTTTACAGCTAAGAGTTAAAGCTAATCATCACAACTGCTTTCTCGCACGATCAATTCAACAGCCAGGATTTTTTCTATGATGTCGTCAGTCTGTTTGCGTATCAGTAAATCCACACCAGTGGCACCAAGTGCTTCCTTGTTCACCCTGATGCTGCTGAGAGGTGGAATCGACTTGGCTGCGGCGCTGATATCATCAAAGCCCACAATGGCAATGTCATGTGGCACTTTCATACCGAGGTCAAGGCAATAATGCAGCGCTGCCAGGGCGGCGCTATCGTTGTAGCAAAATACGGCATCAGGGGGACGACTCAGACTCAGCAGTTCGCGCATGGCTTCACGCACACCACCTTCAATATCACTGGGGTCGGGAATGCTGACTTCCAGGCTGGGATCTGCCAATGTCTTGGATTCATACAGAGCCTGGCGGAAGCCACGCGCCCTTTCCTGGATACTGAAATGTGCCAGCGAGCCTGAGATCATGGCGATGCGCTTGCGACCGGTCTGTATCAGATGCCGGGTCGCCAAAAAACCACCGAGCCGGTTGTCGGGATTGATTGAGGTATAGCCGCGCAAACGCATGTCCACCAGTACGATGGGTTTACTGGTGTGCAGCAGTGCTTGCAGTAACTCTGGCTCAAAAAAACCGGCGCACAAAATCGCATCTGGCTGGTGCAGGCGTATCTGTTCCATGACTGGTTCAGAGGGGCCTATTGCCACGAAAGAGGGTGCAATGCCTTCCCTGCGGCAGGCTTCTTCAGCACCATGCAGTACGGGAGAAAAAAACGGGCTGCTTGACAAGGTATTATGTTGGCGATGCAAGAGGAAAACAATGCGCCTGATACGGCCTTGCTTGAGATTGCCGAAGTCATAGCCCAGCTCACGTGCCACTTTGCTGATACGCACACGGGTGGCTTCGGTCAGCCCTCCCTGATTCTTCAACGCGCGTGATACCGTACCAATCGACAGTCCGGTCGCCTGTGCAATGTCGCGTATGGTTACACTCATACTGTGAACTCCTTGCTGGTTAAGTCAGTTTCAATATCTGTAAAACGGGCATTCATCTTGTTCATTGTGCTTAATTCGTTTTTGCGTTTATCAGTATCAGATGCCGGCCTCGACTACCTGCTACACACTTGTCATTTAAGAGAGGTTTAATAAACGAATCTGCCTTTTCAACAAGCTATAAATCACTTGAAAATATCGTGTTTTACAGAGTAACTCTTTTATACAGGTGGCAAATTCGAGGGTCAATCAACTGCTGGCAATCTGTTTTAGTTTATTAATTTTAGTAAACAGACTCAAAAAAATGCATCTCATTCGGATAAAAAAATGGCGCGCCATATGAGGCGCGCCATGCAATTCATAAAACCATGTCTAGTGTGAGGCTGAGCTTGCTTTACCCAGCTTAATACCTTGTGTATGCAGGATGCCCTGCACTTTCCAGGAGTAGAATGCCAGATACGCAAAGCAAACCACACCCACCAAATAACTCATTTGTATGCCTATTTTGTCAGCTACAAATCCCTGCAGCCAACTGACAATACCGCCGCCCATGATCATCATGATCAGATAATTGCTGCCCTGCCCTGTGTGCTTGCCCAGGCCACTGATCGCCAGGGTAAAAATACAAGGCCAGAGAGTGCTGCAAAACAGACCTATGCTGGTGAAAGCATACACACTGACCATACCAGTGGTACTCATACCTATGACCAGGCCAGTAACTCCCAGCAGAGAAAAAATGCCCAGCATTTTAGCGGGGTTACCCTGGCTTAGCATGTCAGCGGCGATCAGTATCAGTACGATGGCCGCATACACATAAAAATGACTGAGCTCATGCTGGGCAATTGCATTCACCACCAGGAACACGCTAAAAGCCAGGTAAGGTGCCAGGAATTTAAGCAACTTGCCCAGGCCAGCACGTAAATCAAAAGCCTCAACTGCTCCAGTCCAGCGCCCTATCATCAGACTGGCCCAGTACAGCGAGATAAACGGCGCGACGTCCTTGGTTTGCAAGCCCAGCTTGCTCTCCATATAGGCAGGCAGATTGCTGGCCGTGGACACTTCCACTCCCACATACACAAAAATTGCCAGCATGCCCATGACCAGTTGCGGGAACTGCAAGGCCGATTGCCGTTCAGAGCCATGCCCGGCTTCTTCATTGACCTGTACGGCCGGGCGGTCCGGCAGTGATGAAAACTTGAGCATGATGGCAACCAGCAAGAACGCTGCGCCCAGCATCAAATAAGGGAACTTGACACTTTCTATACTGAGCTGGCGGTCCATGCTCGTTGGTGCTCCAAAGATGGCAAAACTGACGATAAGCGGGCCTATCGTGGTGCCAAAATTATTTACTCCGCCTGCCAGAGTCAGTCGTTGCGAACCCGTCTCCGATGATCCCAGGGCAATAGCAAGCGGGTTGGCGGCTGTCTGTTGCAATGAAAACCCCAGGCCGACAATAAACAATCCTGACAGCATCAAAGTGAAAGAGCCAGTATTAGCCGCAGGTAAAAACAACAGCGTGCCCGCTGCAGAGATCAATAGCCCGAGCGCCAACCCGTTCTTGTATCCCAGCTTATTGACCAGATCGACACCAATGATGCGGGAAACCGCCAGATAAATAAGCGATCCCACGGTATATGCTACATAAAAAGCCAGGGAAACAAGTTGGCTTTGTTCCTGGCTGAGATGAAATGCTTCTTTAAAGACAGGGATGAGAATATCATTGCTGGCGGCAACGAAGCCCCAGAAGAAGAACACCGTCACCAGTGGTAAAAATTGTCCCCATTGTGTTTTTGTATTTGTCGCATGCATAGTGATATAAGTAGTTTAGGTTTGACTGCACATGTTGCACTTGCCAGGCTTGGTTTGTCTCTCTCTTGGAAGAGCGGTTTTATCCCGGTGCCATGATAAAAATTACCATCATCAGCACTTTGATTAGGAAACTGCTTTTGCATATATACCGCTCTATGAGCAGACATGCAATTTCAGTTTTATATTTGAATGATGTTTATAGTTTTTACTAAACATAAAGTTTATGTAAGACTTGTGGCAACAAGCAAATATTTTGCAGTGCGGCATACACAACGAACGCTGAAACCAAAGCAGCGATCAGTTGGCAATGCTGGAGAGGATGTCAATGCAGAATTCAAGTAGCCGGGATAACGCTTATTTTTTATTCGATTGACCAGCTTGAATATAGATGCCATCAAAGCGCCGTGCCAGTTCAACGAAGGCTTTCAAATAATCGATATCGACATCCGCTTCGCGCGCACCTAAAAATATCTGTTTGGCGATACCCTCGCGGCCAAGGCGGACCGCCACTACATCCATTTTCTCTGCATATTCTTCTGCCAGCCAGCGCGGCAAGGCGGCAACGCCACGGCCACTTTCTACCATCTGCAACATGATGTCGGTAGTCTCTATAGTCTTGTGCCGCTGTGGGCTGATTCCGGCTGGCATCAAAAACTGGTTATAGATATCCAGCCGGTCTATTGCTACGGGATAAGTGATGAGCACTTCATCGCCCAGCTGTGCTGGCTGCGCATAGGCAACCTTGGCCAGCGCATGTTTGCGGCTGACAACCAGCACCTGCTCGTAATCAAATACAGGTTCGAAATGCAGGCCAGGTTTGTAGAGCGGATCAGGCGTCACCAGCAAATCTATCTCATAACCAAACAAGGCACCAATGCCGCCAAACTGGAATTTTTGTTTGACATCGACATCAACATCGGGCCAGCTTGCCAGATAAGGTGACACCACCTTCAAGAGCCACTGGTAACAGGGATGGCATTCCATGCCTATGCGCAAGGTGCCGCGTTCACCGCAGGCATATTGGCTCATGCGTTCTTCTGCCATTGCCAGCTGCGGCAGCACGCGGTTGGCGACGGCCAGCAGATATTCACCTGCCTGTGTCAGTCGCAGGCTGCGTCCTTCACGCAGCCAGATATCGGTGCCCAGTTGCAGCTCCAGCTTTTTGATGGCATGACTAAGCGCTGACTGGGTCAGGAACAAGGCAGACGCCGCAGCAGTCAGTGAGCCCTGTTTTTCCACTTCCTGGATGATGGAAAGATGTATGCGTTCGAGCATAATGCATGAATAAAAGTAATCGAATAATGAGAAAACATCATTTTACTTCATGATTTGCTGACTATAGCATAGGCCTCATTCAATAATCTCAATGGAATGAAGACAACATCATGGTCATTACACATAATCTGGGCTTTCCCCGCATCGGTGCCAAACGCGAACTCAAGTTTGCGCTGGAATCTTACTGGAAAGGTGAATCTTCACGCGATGCACTGAAGGGTCTGGGTGCAGAATTGCGCCAGCGCCACTGGAGTCACCAGTCTGCACTGGACCTGACACCGGTTGGCGACTTTGCGTTTTACGACCAGATGCTGGACATGAGCTTCACGCTCGGCAATTTGCCTGAACGTGTCAGCGGTTTTCATGGCGATGTGCTGGATAATTATTTCCGTGTTGCCCGTGGCCGTTCTGCCAAAGGGCTGGAAGACCACAGTGCCTGCTGTGGCGCAGGTGATGGTGTTGCGGCTGGCGAAATGACCAAATGGTTTGATACCAATTATCACTATATCGTCCCAGAATTTACCGCTGAAACAAAGTTTGCGCTGGATGCTACACGCCTGCTGGAACAATTGGCAGAAGCCAAACGCCTGGGTGTGAAAGCCAAGCCAGTCATCATTGGCCCGGTCACTTACCTGTCCCTGGGAAAAGCCAAGGACGATACTGACAAGCTGGCCCTGCTGCCGCGCCTGCTGCCAGTCTATGCAGAATTGCTGAACCAGCTTGCGGCACAGGGCGTTGAATGGGTACAAATCGATGAACCCATACTGGTCACCGAATTGACCGCAGAATGGCAACATGCGATCAAGACTGCATACACCATATTGGTCAAGCAGACGACTGGCAAAGTCAAACTGCTGCTGGCAACTTACTTTGGTCAGTTGCAAGAAAACCTGGCGCTGGCATGCCAATTACCTGTACAAGGCCTGCATCTGGATGCCATCAATGCACGCGCAGAAGTCAGTGCTGTCGTAGAACAATTGCCACAAGACCGCGTATTGTCACTGGGTGTCATCAATGGCCGCAATATCTGGAAAACTGATCTCAACGCCGTGCTGGAATGGCTTACGCCGGTAGCAAAAAAACTGGGCGACCGTTTGTGGATAGCGCCTAGCTGTTCATTGCTGCATGTACCAGTTGATCTGAACAGTGAACAAAAACTGGACGCCGATATCCGTTCATGGCTGGCTTTTGCGATCCAAAAGCTCGATGAACTCAAGGTCTTGGCAACTGCTCTGAATCAGGGTAGCGCCGCCGTCAAAAATGAGCTGGAGGCCAACCAGGCAGCGATTACAGCACGCCGCACCTCACCACGGGCGAACAATGCAGCCGTCAAAGCCGCCGTTGCCGCCATTACTGCAGGCATGGGACAACGTCAGAGCGCCTATGCGCAGCGCGCCAGCAAGCAGGCCACATTGCTGAAGCTGCCCGCGTATCCGACGACGACTATCGGTTCTTTCCCGCAGACGGCAGAAATCCGCCATGCACGCAGTGAATTCAAGGCAGGCAGACTGGATGAAGCTGGCTATAAAGTCGCCATGCAGGCAGAGATTGCCCGCAGTGTGCGTGAACAGGAGGCACTGGGCCTGGACGTGCTGGTGCACGGCGAAGCGGAGCGCAATGACATGGTTGAATACTTTGGTGAGCAGCTTGACGGTTACACCTTCAGCCAGTTTGGCTGGGTACAGTCGTATGGTTCACGTTGCGTGAAACCGCCAATCCTGTTCGGTGACATTGCCCGCCCCAAAGCCATGACGGTGGAATGGAGCCGCTATGCCCAGTCCCTGACTGCAAAGCCGATGAAGGGTATGCTGACTGGCCCGGTCACTATCCTGAACTGGTCTTTCGTGCGTGATGACCAGCCGCGCTCGGTATCCTGTTACCAGCTTGCCCTGGCAATACGCGAAGAAGTGCTGGACCTGGAAAAAGCAGGCGTGCGCGTAATCCAGATCGATGAGGCAGCATTGCGCGAAGGCCTGCCACTGCGTAAAGCACAATGGCAGGAATACCTGGGCTGGGCAGTAGAATCTTTCCGCATCACGGCCAACGGTGCGCAGGATGAAACCCAGATTCATACCCATATGTGCTATTCAGAATTCAATGACATCATTGAATCTATCGCTGGCATGGATGCTGACGTGATTACCATAGAAACTTCACGCTCTGACATGGAGTTACTGGATGCCTTCGATCACTTTAATTACCCTAACGAAATCGGCCCTGGTGTGTATGACATCCATTCGCCGAATATCCCGACCCAGGCGCATATTGAGCAATTGATGAAGAAAGCGGCTGAACGTATCCCGGCTGAACGCCTGTGGGTCAATCCGGATTGCGGCTTGAAGACACGCGCATGGGAAGAAGTAATTCCTGCGCTGACCAATATGGTGGCGGCGGCTAAAGCCCTGCGTAATGCAGCGTAAAAGCGCAGTATAGGAGTAAGAATTGACTTGTTTCGTCAATATGTCAATTCTTCAAGCACTAAAACCGTCCCGGAAATTTCTCCGGGACATTTCATTTTCCGGACAGGATTAACATGACTGAGCGCCCTCCCCTGATTTTGCCAGAAGGCCGCAGCAAAGTACTTTTGCATTCTTGCTGTGCACCTTGTTCAGGTGAAGTGATGGAAGCGATGCAGGCTTCCGGCATCAGCTACGCGATTTACTTTTACAATCCGAATATTCATCCGCTACGTGAATATGAAATCCGCAAACAGGAAAATATCCGCTTTGCCGAACAACATGGCATAGAGTTCATTGATGCCGATTATGACCTCGATAACTGGTTTGAACGCGTCAATGGCATGGAAAATTCACCTGAACGTGGCGAG
This sequence comes from Undibacterium pigrum, assembly GCF_003201815.1. GTDB lineage: Bacteria > Pseudomonadota > Gammaproteobacteria > Burkholderiales > Burkholderiaceae_D > Undibacterium > Undibacterium pigrum. The sequence continues at coordinate 661,043 of NZ_QJKB01000001.1, read as the reverse complement.
CGTTGCACCACCTGCTTTGACATGCGTTTTGAGCGCACGGCGCTGTATGCGCATGAGCATGGTTTTGACACCATCACCAGCTCACTCGGCATTTCACGCTGGAAAGACATGAATCAGATCAATGGTTGTGGTGAGCGTGCCGCAGCGCGTTATGATGATCTGATCTACTGGACTTACAACTGGCGCAAGGGCGGTGGTTCATCACGCATGATAGAGATCAGCAAGCGCGAGAATTTTTACCAGCAGGAATATTGTGGTTGCGTTTACTCATTGCGAGACACCAACCGCCACCGTCGCGAAACCGGCAGGGAAAGGATACAGATGGGCGTGAAATTTTATGGCAAGGAAAAACTGCTTTCCAGCTTGCCTGATTCTCATCTTCCTCAAGATCAGTAAGCCTGAATAAGATAAGATAGTAGTTTTCGGGCTGCGCATTTGCGTGGCGTCAGGACACACTATTGAAAACACGAGCATGGATCAGGCTGCCATCGGGCAAGCACCTGGATCTGATTAATCCCGATCCCCAGGCATGGCTGGATAGTGACCTGGCCGACAGGCTGTCCCGCACTTACCGCTGGGGTGGTGAATCTTGCTGGGCAAGGCCACTGTCAGTCGCGCAGCATAGCCTGAATGTACTGGCTTTGCGCAGTACCATGGCGGACCCGGCCTTAAGCAACGGGGCTGCGCTGCGCGAACTCCTGCATGATGGAGAAGAAGGCTTGCTCGCCTTCGATTGCATTTCACCGCTAAAGGCTGTACTGGGCGCACCGTTCAAGGCAGTCAGCGACAGATTGACAGATGCCATCGTTCAACGTTATCAGCTCCCGGCTTGGGATGATATGGATTACCGCCTGCACAAACTTGCAGATGAACTGATCGCCGCCTCAGAAGCCGTGCATTGTGCCGGCTGGCCGCGCAACGAAGTGCTGGATGTGCTGCAAATCAAACTGCCCATACTGGAAGAAGATCCACTCGCAGAAATCTATGATTGCCAGCCCTGGGAACCATGGGCACCAGATGTTGCCTGCGAACGATTTTTAGAAAAACTAATATCGCTGAAGCCTTCGTCAACATAGTCGATATAAGACTGAACGGACTTTATCGAACTGCATGCTGACATGCAGTTTTTCAGCGGCGAACCCAAAACACCAGAATCCGCAACCAGCGCGGACGCCAGGTCAATGTGAAGGCCGTACTTACTGCAGCGATGGCCAATGTCATTACCCATACCAGGGCCGCCATGGAAGCATGGTCGACCTTCAGGCAAAAAAGCAAGGACACAAATAAACCTGCAGCGCCCATGCAGCGCAACTGGGTAGTGATGCGCAAAGACCGGAGATCACTTCCACGCACCTGCTCCCAGTGTGTTTCCATTGCCAGCGCCAGCCAGCCCATGCCAGCCACACTTGCTATCAGTGCTCCAGCTAAGAACATAGAATCAAGCACGGCTAACCTCTTTGTCTGTAGCAGGTTTAGTATTTTGAGACGTAGAAGTATCGCCTGCACGGTATCTGAGATTATTTGCGGTAATCACAGCCATTCCAGCACTTGCCAGCATGAACAGGTCTACGCCAGCCACCGGCCAATAAGCTTTGCTGAGAGTTTGCACAAGGTGATCGCCTGTCGTGATCCAGTTCAGCAAAACGGCAGCTACCGCCATCGCGGCTATGGCCCAGCATTGCTCCAACCATGCTGGCGATGGCCGGGCTTTGGCGACTGGTGCGGAACGCCAGAATGCGTGGATCATGGCTAATAACCATGTGGCCCAGAACAGGTATTGCTCGAGGTCTCCACGTGCTGGCCAATTGACAGGCAGCTGGTCCGGCAACAGGCGGTTTGCTATCAGCATACCTAGTGTAGCAATCAGTGTGCCTGTGACGGTTGTAACCGCCATTGCATCAACCACGCGCACGCCCTGGCTAGCTTGCTTGGCATGCTGCTGCTTGCGCTTTTCAACAAAGAAGATGAAACCCGTAGCAATACAGACGCAACCTGCCAGGCCGCCAAATACATATAACCAGCGCAGCAGCCAGTGACGAAAATGTTGTAGATGCAAGCCAGTGAGAAATTCATTGACACTGGCAACTGCAGTTTGCGGCGGGTCTTCGCGCAGTACCGTGCCTGTCGATGCCTTGAAATGTATGCCCTCGCCAGTGAGCGCAATACGGTCAGTACCCGCACGGTAGATGCTGACATAGCCATTACTGTCACCAACATGCTGCAGGGCCAAAAAGCCGATTTCACCTGCCATACCACGCGCTGCCCAGCGCCTTTGCGCCTCGGCCATCATGGCATCTACCGATGCTAGGGGCGCAGCAGTGCCTGAACGATGCTGCGGCAAACCTGTTTCTTTGGCCTCAAGTTTTTCGTGCAACTCATGCAAAGGTTCAAGCTGGGTGTGAGTGACTGGAAAATAAATTCCGGCAAAGATAATCAGGCCCGTCAATGCAAAGAAAAAATGGAAAGGCAATGCGACAACGCCAGTCAGGTTGTGCAAATCTAGCACCCGGCGCTGGCCGCGCTTTTTAGCCCGGAACGTGAACAACTCGCGGAATATTTTACGGTGCATGACAATGCCGCTGACCAAGGCAATCAACATGACCATGGCAGAGAATCCTACTATCCAGTAACCCAGACTCAGCCAGTTCAGATGCAGGCTATAGTGCAGCGGATAAAAAAACTGGCTGCCGATTTTCAGGCGGTCATCGGGCAGTGGATTGCCATTACGTGGGTCTATGGTGCGTGAACCCCAGACTGCGTCTTCCGGGTCTTTGGCATTGGGGATTTCATAGCCAGAAAAAATGCCCAGCACCGGGTCGCGATGGGTGGTGTATGCTCCCCAGCGACGCACTGTATCGAAACGCTCAGGCATGGCACCATTGACGCGCTCGCGCATGGAGTCAACGCTGGCTGGTGTGGGCTGCATGCTTTCAAACACCGGGCGCAGCACTTTGTCAAAAGATGGCATGGGCTGAGGTGCAAAACGCGATTGCGGAATGGCCCAGCGGTCTATCTCGCGATCAAATACCGAGAGTGCACCGAAGAAGAAAACCACGATAAGGACAAAACCCAGCAACAAGCCTAACCAGGTGTGCAGCCATGCCAGTGCAAGGCGGGAATTTTGGAACATGAGGATCTACTCTCTTTAAACCAGGAAATGCTGCAACAATGAGGCGCCTGCAGCCATCAAGCCCCCTCCCCCAGCTAGCAGCAACCACAGTCGCAGCATGCTTTTTGCGATAAAGGCCCACAGGAAGGCCCCCAGATACACAAGAAAAACCAGCATGCTGCTGAGGTGCTCGGCATCATGAAATGGCATGCCGAGCGCAAACAAGCCAGCCGTACCCAGGGCAATAAAGCCCCAGGCGAAGATGTAAGCGCCAAAAATGGCGGCTACAAAGCGATGTGCCAGAACCAGCCTGGCAGGCGCGTGGCTCGCCATGGCGTCAGAACTTGTAGTTGACGTTCATATTCACGCTGCGCGGCTCACCCCAGGTATAAGTGCTATACCAGTTAAAGATGGTGTAGTACTTTTTATCGAACAGGTTTTTCACTCCAACCGAGGCCGACAGCTGTTTGCTGAACTCATAGCGTGCCATGGCGTCAAACAGCCAGTAACTATCGACCGTATGGCGTATGGTTTCGCCATTAGGCTTGCTGATATCCCCCCAGGTCTTGTCTTGCCAGCGTGCGCCACCACCCAGCGTCAGGGCATTTTGTTTATAGCTGGTGTACAGACTGAACTGATTTGATGGCGTCAGCGTAGCAACCTGCTCCCCCTGCTGGCGGGAGACATTATGTGAATAGCCCGCATGCATTTGCCAGCCTGCTGCCAGTTGGCCAGACAATTCCAGTTCGTAACCTTTGGTTTTGACGCCTTGCGCAGCACGATAGGCCACGCCACCCATAGGAGTCTTGCCACTGGTTTCTATGGCGAAGTTATCTTGCACCAATTCAAAAATGGCGGCAGAAGCATTCAGGCGACCATCAAAGAATGCGCCCTTCATGCCTACTTCATAATTTTTGCCTTCAACCGGTGCCAAGGTGCGGCCTTGCGCATCCTGATTGGATTGCGGGCTGAAGATATTGGTATAACTGGCATAGACCGAGTAGTTTTTATTGATATCGACGACTGCACCGACATAAGGCACGAATACGCCAGACTCTTCCATATTCTGTTCACGGTTGCGGTAACTGGACCAGCGGCCACCGGTGATCAGCTTTGTGCTGTCATGCAAATCCCAGCGTGCAGCGGCATACAAGCCACGTTCACGGGTAGTTTCATCATTGCCAAAACCTGGCGTCGCAGGCCATGCCGGTTCTGCGACATTGCCCTGCCAGTGGTAAAAATCTGGCACTGTAGTGCTATAGCTGGATGGTGCGCTGTAACCGTTATTGGTCCAACGGGATTTAGACAAGCTGCCGCCTATCACCAGTTCATGTTCACGCCCGCCCAGACTGAACGGGCCGCTGACATAGCCATCAAATGCATCACTGACTGTGCGCCCTACGTATTTACCCACCCACATGGAGACACCTTTACCATCTGCAGGATTGGGAAAACCACTGGCAGCTGCACCCAGTGCGGCATCATAACCATTAATTTGGTGGTTATACTGCAATCTGGCGATCCAGCTATTGGCGAATTTATGCTCCAGCGTTGCAAAGGCGGTGCGGGTGTATTGATCCCAGTGGCTCCAGTTAGTGCCATTATTGTGGGAACGCGGCATGTCATTGAATTCGCCTTTTGCATTCAGCAAGGGGATGCCACCCCAAGTCGATGCCTTCGGCGTATTGTTCTGGAAATCAGCACCAACGGTCAGCAAGGTATTGGGTGCAACATCTGCTTCCAGTATGCCGTACAGTGTCGATGTAGAACGAGAATAGCGGTCAAGATTGGACTGTTTATCCTGATAGGCGGCCACACCGCGCATGCGCACGCTACCACTATCGTTCACTGTACCGCCAACATCGATGTCGCCGCGATAAGTGTTCCATGTACCTGCCGACAATGAAGCATTGCCACTGAATTTGCGTGTAGGTTTTTTGCGGATAAGATTGATTGTCGCGCCAGGCATGCCGCTGCCTGTCAACAAACCAGTTGAACCTTTGAGCACTTCAACACGGTCGTACAGCGCCATGTCACTCAGGGTGTTACCCGCCGAGTAAGACGAATTGCGCGTCATCGGGATACCGTCATACTGGAAGTTCTGGATGGCAAAACCACGTGCGTAGTATTCAGTACGCTCGCTGTCATAAGTCACGATGCTGATGGCGGGTGTATGCATCATTACCTGATCGATGGAATTCAGATTGAAGTCATCCATCTCTTGTCGCGTGACTACGCTGATCGATTGCGGAGTTTCACGCGGCGTCAACACCATGCGGGTCGCTGTGGCGATGGTGCCGGGTGTATAAGAATCACTTCCTTCAGTGATACGACCAAGCCGGTTTGCTGTGACATTGACGTTCTGCATCGTGACAGTCGCGGGCTGAGCTACAGCCTGGATGCTCACCGCACTGCCATCTTGCGCAGCCATCAAACCACTGCCAGCCAACAGCAAATCAAGTGCTTCACGATCAGAATAATTGCCCTGAACTGCTGGCGCAGTCTTGCCTGCCACCACGGATTGCTGCAACTTTAGTTGCACGCCAGCCTGAGCTGCCCAGGTGCTCAAGGCCCCACCCAAGGCTTGCGCTGGAATATTGTAGGGACGGACAGCCGTAGTCGATGTCTGCGCCATGGCAGCGGGCGCTATGAAAGTGCTGGCAACCATGGCAGCACAAATAGTCAGGGAAAACGAGATGGGTACAAGGCGTGGTGTAAGGAGGTGCATGAGCTCAGCTTAATTAATATAAGTGTAAATATAATGAATGCAAATGAGAACTATTCGTATTATATATTAATTACAAGAAATATTTATTCAGATTTAACAATCTATGTAGATTGCATCAGCTACACGTCAACAGAAGTAGCAAATATACAAAACAAATAACACCTGTCTTTGGGTGCTAGCGTTTATCAGACACCGTAGCTCCACCCCATTTGTCTCGACAGTCTTAGTTCCGTCGCGCTGCCAGCAAATTTATCGACAAACTTGAACTCAAGTGACTCCAGGAAATTTGGCAGAACAAAAAAATGGGCCGCAATTTGCGGCCCATTTCAATAGCAACTGATCAAAGCTAAAAACTTATTCAGCGCCCATTTCCTTGATAAGACGATCTGCCTTATCCACATGTTTCATCTGCCACAGCATGTAACGCCAGTCAACCTGAATGGAGCGGGTATTGGCCTTGTTGTAATCCCAGTCAGAGATGATGGAATCCAGAGTGCCATCAAAAGCCAGGCCGATGAACTCACCCTTGGCATTCAATGCTGCCGAACCAGAATTGCCACCGGTGATATCCATAGTTGCCAGATAGTTCACAGGTACAGTCTTGAGTTGCGGATCTACAAATTTTCCAAAGTCTTTTGCCTTGATTGCCGCCAATTGTGCTGCCGGAGCATTGAAATCACCAGTACCGGTTGCCTTAGGCGGGATGCCGTTGATCGTCGTAAAGGCATTCCATGCCAGGCCATCTGCAGTGCCATGGTCACGGCCAGTAACTTTGCCGAAAGTGACGCGCAGGGTGCTATTGGCATCAGGGTAAACAGCCTGACCTTTGCTCTTCATGAAAGCGATTTTTGCCTTCATGTAATTGCCATAGGCTTGTTGGATTTTACCTGCCAGTTCCTCGTCATCAGCTTCACGCTTCAGGCTACCTTCATACATAGCCACTGCGGCTTTGATGAAGCTGTCTTTGCTTGCCTTGAAGTCTTCCGGCTTGGCATTCAACCAGGTGCTGCGCACTGCTTTATCACCAAGCTTGCTACCGGCATACAGATTGTCGAGCAGTAATTTCAATTCAGCTTCTGTCATGCCATCCTTGATGCCGATAGCTGCATCAAAATTGGCATTGCGCTCAGCCTTGGGCTGCGCAGCATATTTGCCCAGACTATATAAGACCAGGGCCTTGTCGACTTTTTCATCATAGCTACGCTCAACTGCATCGATACTTGCCTTGAAGCGCGGCAAATCACGTACCTGGAAGCCGGCTTTGCGCTCTGCGTCAGCTTTTGTCGTTTCATTTGCCAGGCGATACAAACTACGCGCTGTACCCAGGAAGCGTGGCGAAGAATTGCCCAAGTAGAAATCACGCTTGCCCATGGCATCGCGTTCGGCGATCAATTTTTCAACTTGCTCGATATCAGCAGCATATTCTTTGCTGCGTGCAGGATTGCTGTTGATCCAGGCTTTCAGCTCATCATGCTCTTTGGTTTTGCGTGCCAGGAAATCGCTGCCAGCATAACTATCCAGCATGCCTTGACGATTCTTATAGTAATTATTGATGCCTGCAACCTGGCCTGCATATTTGAGTTTTGCATCGGGATTGTCGCTGGTTTCTTTTGCGATAATCGCCAACATGTCGCCAGAACCTTTGACAAATGCCGGATAATTCCAGTCAAAAGTATAGGCGACCTCGGATGGCAAACGGTGACGATTGGTGCGGCCTGGGTAACCCAGCACCATGATGAAATCGCCCTCTTTCAAATTATCTTTGGCCAATTTCAAGTGATGTTTGGGCACATAAGGCACATTGTCTTTGCTGAAGTCGGCAGATTTGCCGTCTTTGCTCACGTACGCGCGGTAGAAACCATAGTCACCTGTGTGGCGCGGCCACATCCAGTTATCAGTGTCACCACCAAATTTACCTACGCCTTCAGGTGGCGCATGCACCAGGCGCACATCCTTGATTTCCAATTGCTTGATGAGGTAAAACTCCAGACCGCCATAGTAAGGATAGACATTGCAGCGATGACCAACATCTTTTTCGCATTCGGCGACGATGGCTTTGGACGCCTTTTCAATCGCATCAACGCGGCTCTTGCCCTGCAATTTAGCAGTGTTCTTGTCGATAATTTTGTCACTGACATTGAGCACATCTTTAGTGACCAGAATGCGTGAGCCTGGCGAAGCAGGCAATTCTTCTTCCAGACTATTCGCCAGGAAGCCATTAGCCAGCAAGTTACGCTCCGGCTTTGAATTGTGGGCAACACTATTGTAGACGCAGTGATGGTTGGTCGCGACCAGGCCTTGTGGAGATACAAAGGAAGCTGAACAACCGCCCAGGCTGACGATGGCTCCCATGGGGAATTCTGTCAGTTTGGTTAAAGTTGCAGGATCCAGTTTCAGGCCAGCAGCTTTAAGTTGCTTGGCAACTTGTGGCAATTGCTGTGGCATCCACATGCCTTCATCTGCGCTAGCTAACTGGCAAAGGCTCATGACCGCCAGCGTGGTAAGTGTTTTTTTCATCATATTGTTATAAAAAGATGTGAAAATTATAGGTGGGTTCCCTCGACGTGCTTTTTGGCAAGCCTCAAGCGCGGCCAGTTTAGTCTGAAAACTGAGGTGAAAGTTCAGTATTTTGTACAAATATCTGCCATTTGCACGATTTTAAAATTATCGCCAAGAGCCGCATGCGGCTTTGCAAATAAAATTAGGCAGCACCCTCACCCTCGGTCGCAGGTTTGATTTGCGATTCAAGTTGCTTTTCTGCTTGCCTTGCGGCCCGCTCCTCAGCCAGTTCAGCATGTAAGGAGGTAATCCGGCCTTCGGCCAGGTGCAGTTGCTTTTGCAACTCCCCCATCTCCACCGTAACGGAAGAAAGCTGGTTTTGTGATAATTCCAGGCGCCCTCTTTCTGAACTCAATTCTTTAAGCATGAAGTCCCGGCTCTCGGCCAGCGCAGACAAATTACCCTGCAAAGCACCTATTTCTTGCCTCAAGCCACCAATATCATCATGCTTGATGAGTAATTCTTTTTGGTGATTTTTAATCAGTTCTGCTAGCTGAGTTCGCGCTTGATCCAGTTCTTTTTGCAACTTTCCAGAATGCTGCCTTTCCCTGTCAATCTCCATCAAGGCACGCTTTTCTGAAGCATGGAATCTTTCCTCTGTCAGCACAGCTATCTGACGTTGCTTTTCCAGCTCCAAAGTGAATTCCTGGCTGCGTTCTTTTAACTCCGATTGATAATTGCTTATTTCCGCTTTTCCTGCCGCTAATTGTGAGTCTAGCCCCTCATTTTTTGTTTGTAGCGCGGTAACGCGATGCTCCAGGCTCTGAACAATGGCTTCGGTCGACTTCAGTTTAAGCAAAATGGCCTCGAGAGCTGTGTTTGCAGTCTGCTCAGCCAGTTCAGCAGCTTCTTTTGCCGCATTCGCCTCAACAAGTTGCCCAGCAACTTCTGATCGGTAAGTTGTGAGCGACTCTTGTGCCTGCCCCAGGGCCGTCGCCCAAAGGCTGACTGCCATTTCTGCCGTTGCCTGTTTTAAGGCCTCAGGTAAATCCGGGTGCTCTATCCTGACCCGGCTTTTTTCACGCAAATCTTCCCAGAAGCGCCCCAAGGCTTCAGCTGGCGCCGACATGCTGCCTTTTCGCACCAATTGATAGAGCTTGTTCGCCGTTGGCGTGATGCCATAGCGAAAGAACATGGCGATACATACCTCTCTGTAAAGATCTTGCGTCTGCGGGAATTGCTCACGCAGCGTCTCAATATCAGCCAAAAGCATGCGTTCGTTCTGTGCGGGCGTATCCATAATATCCCTCTCTTAATTTAATTAATAATACAACGTATTACATTAAATATCCAACTTCAATTAAATTAAATATGACATTACTTTTATAATGTCACTATAATTTCGCACATAGATAGAAACGCAAATTTTTGAGCAATGACAAGGCGTTTCATCAAATACCTTGCAGAAAATCAAATGAATATCGATAATTCGCCCGCCCTGGCAACTCTGGAAAATGTCTTATTGCCAGCCAATATGGATGGCAGCCAAGGTAGCAACCGTGCCATGGGAAACCGGCCGCAAATCAAGGCGGCAAACGATATTGAGGCCATCAAGGCATGGTTGGCGCGCTTCTGGGATACCAAGACGACTTTTGACAATTATCGGAAAGAGGCTGAACGCCTGCTTTTATGGTCAACCATGCAATTGGGCAAGCCTTTATCTTCTTTGACACATGAAGACTGGCTCAGTTACCAAATGTTTTTGACCAATCCTCAGCCGGCAGCACGCTGGATCATGCGCGACAAGCGAAAATTCGCGCGCAATCATCCTGAATGGCGGCCATTTTCAGGGCCACTCTCGCTTGGCAGCCAGCGTCAGGCAGCGGTCATATTGAATGTGATGTTTTCATGGCTGGTAAATGCGGGCTACCTGGCAGGCAACCCACTGTCCTTGTCACGTCAACGTGCCAGAAAAGCCCGGCCGCGCATTACGCGCTATCTGGAAGAAGATTTGTGGCTGGAGGTCAAACAGACCATAGAATCCATGCCCAGGGAAACCTCCCGCAATCTCGAGCAGTATTACCGTCTGCGCTGGCTTTTTTCACTCTTGTATCTGTGCGGCCTCAGGATCTCTGAAGTGATCAGCAATACTATGGGCAGTTTTTTTTGCAGACGTGACAAGGATGGGAAGGAGCGCTGGTGGCTGGAAATTTTGGGTAAAGGTGACAAACTGAGAATCGTGCCAGCAACGAATGAGTTGATGGTAGAACTGAGTCGCTACCGTCAATCCAAGGGGTTGACTCCCCTGCCCCTGCCAGCAGAGACCCTGCCCTTACTACTACCCATAGGCAGCAGGACCGACGCCATGACACGCGGCGCCTTGCATGCCATAGTAAAAAAAGTATTCCAGCAAACTGCTGAGCAATTAAGGCAACGCGGTGAGCAATTTATCCCTCTTGCCGACCGGGTCGAGCAAGCATCTGCCCACTGGTTACGCCATACCGCAGGCTCGCATATGGCAAACAATGATATCGATCTGCGTCATGTCCGTGACAATTTAGGTCATGAATCACTGAGCACCACCAACAATTACCTGCACTCAACAGACGATGCTCGCCATCGCGAGACAGAGGCAGGACATAAAATTGACTGGTAACCCCCGCACTGAATGCATTCGCCTGACATATCTGCGCCGCATCATACACCTCCCATCAAATTGCACTTGCTCAGTTGAATTTCATGCCAACAACACCAGGCAAGTCAACAACGCAAAAAACAACGCGTTCATTTCCCCTCTGACATGTTTTTAAAAATAGTAGATAAAAAGTCACATTAATTATTATTTCATCTATTCTTTTTTGCAAAATGCATGTTAAATTAATACCCAATTAATTCATTGTCTTTTTTACACTTCAGGCGTGAGGAATTAGAAATTCCAAAACTCCCTTTCAGCTTGTCCACGCTGATTACACCATTTTCTGTTTTGTAGTTCGCTGTCTTTATTGATGTGGAAAATGCAACAAAAACACGGCTTTGGTATTTCTGGCATAGAACTGGATACACCTTGGTCGCCGGGTAGTCTCATGACAAATCAAGCAGGTGAAGAGATTTTCTGACCTTGCTTATAAAAGGGAGAAATACAATGAACGGATCAGCAATAATTAATCGAAGCAGGCAAAAAAATTCAGCTCTCAGCAAATGTCTGACATGTGGCCTTATCGCAGTTGCTCCAATGCTGATGACTACAGCCCAGGCACAGACCGTAGTGCCAACAAATGCTCAAGCTTTGTGTGCTGTGTCTCCACAGACATTTGCTGGATGGTTTGGCGGCAATGTCAGCTTGAATGGCGTCGTCAATCCTGCCAATAGCATTGCCTTCCCCACCAACAATACAGACTGTGATTTTTATCAATGGTCGGCGCAAATGTTTTTGTGGCTGACTTCGCCTGCCCCCAGCACATACGGCGGTAATTCAATGGTCTTCAATTCGCCAGTTTTCTACAATGTATCTGGCCTGAACGCCGAGAACAAACGCACCTATAGTCAAAACTTGCCTAATGTTCCGCTACCGCTACTCAATATTCGCAGCGCACAAGTTGGTCCGAACGGCTTGCAACGTATTACAGACAAGACCGGTCACTCGTTTGAAGTATTGCCAGCACCGCAGACAGAAAAAGGGCAATCCCTCATTAAAAACAGCGCTGGCAAGTTTGTAGAAATTAATCGCATCGAAGCGCAAGAAGGCAAGAAACCAAGTTTCTTTGATTCTGCCAACAAAAAAATCGCTGTGCCTGCTCAGCAAAACATGGATGCAACAGTCGCTGCGAAAGTTGCACCGCATCTTTTGACCATGAATACCAAAGTGGCAAAAAATATGGTGCAGGCTTTCCAGGCCAACGGAAAAACTGTTTTTGTTGATAGCCTGGGCAATACCATAGAACCTACTCAGGGTCAGGCTGGCAGCTTGTCTGGCGTTTTGCTGGGGCAAAATCAGTCACTGGTATACTACGCCACCATGGTGAACGATGTGTTTGCCTTCTTCCAGACTGGTGTTGCCAACGGCAATATTTCCAATCCCAATAATGTGTTCCCGACGACACAGGCAGAAGTTAACGCTGTAGTTAACTATGCTGCATCCAAAGGGGTCAAGATCCCTGATCAGGAAGCCTTGACCATGGAAGTAAAAACTGCATGGATAGATACCACCGGCCTTGATGCACTTGGTTTAAAGGCCAGTAACTACATCACAGTGAACACCTCTGTGCCACTCTACAATAAATCCAACCCACTTTTGTGGATACCTACAGGTCAAAACAAACCTGTTAAGCTGGCACTGGTAGGCATGCATGTAGTGGGAAGCACCAATGGCCATCCAGAAATGATCTGGGCAACATTTGAGCACCTGAGCAATACACCAAATGCAGCCTATAGCTACACCAGCAATACTGGTGCGACTGTCAATGTTGCACAAGACACGACTGGCGCATGGTTATTTTCTTCGCTGAAGTCTGCTACCCCAAATGTACAACTGGCCAACTTCAAAGCTTCGCCGAATATCACTGCCAATACATCCACACCTATAGGCCCAAGCGATACTCTACGCTGGAAAGCCTGGGGCAGTGGTTCGGATGCAGCCAATGTACTGCTGGAGAATACTGAAGTCATTTCCACCACCAGCAGTGTCCTGAACCAACTGATCAAAGGTGATGTACGGGCCAACTATATGTTGACAGGTGCAACCTGGACCATAGGCGGCAAAACCGTTACCGCTACCAACCAGGTCGGCACCAACCTGCTCAACAATACGACCATGGAAACTTATGACCAGGGCATAGGTAGCACGAAGAGTTCAGGCTCGAATTGCTTTAGCTGTCACTCAAATGGCAGTCAGCCAGTCAACCAGCCTGCCAATACTTCTGTCAGCCATATCTATAACACCTTGATTCCCTTGTATCCAAAAAACAAGTAAATAGACACTGTGACTGTGCGGGGCGAACCAGCTCCGCACAGTCACGGATTACATTAGATAGCCAGCCCACAGACAGTTTGCCAGATTTTCAGGTAAGCATGTCTTTGTGAATGCCCTTGTCTCAACGTGAGAACAAAGCATGCCAGCCATGATGGAAAACCAGGAAATACGTGTCAGGGGAGCTGTCCAGGGTGTCGGTTTCCGTCCTGCTGTTTACCGCCTGGCGATGGAATGCCTGCTACGTGGCGAAGTAGCGAATGATAGCGATGGTGTGTTGATACGTCTGTCTGGCACATCACAGAGCATACAAAATTTCTTGGCCAGATTGAAGCAAGAAGCACCACCTCTGGCGCAGATAGATTCCATCAGCATGACTAAGGGTGATGATAACTGGGATTATTCCGGCTTTCGTATCACCGGTTCTACACACTTGCGGGGAAGTACAGAAGTAGTGCCGGATGCCGCCACTTGTAAAGCCTGCCTGGCTGAAATTAACAATTCCGAAGAACGACGATTTCAATATCCTTTCACCAATTGCACGCATTGTGGCCCCAGGTTATCCATTATTCAGGGCATTCCCTATGACAGGGAAACTACCACCATGGCCAGTTTCGATCTGTGCGAACAATGCAAGGTTGAATATGCAAATCCGCTGGACCGGCGTTTTCATGCCCAACCCATAGCCTGTCATGCCTGCGGCCCCAGTCTGATTTTATATAGTGCAGGACAAACCATATATCCCTGCCCTGCTACATCTTCCCCTTATAAGCAGGTCGCGGCGCAGTTAAGCCATATTTGTACGGTTTTGAAGGCAGGGGAAATCGTCGCGGTAAAAGGACTGGGTGGATATCATTTGTGCTGCGACGCATCCAATCATGCGGCAGTCGAAACACTGCGGGAACGCAAGCAAAGATATGCAAAACCGTTCGCACTCATGACGCACGAACTTGCGACAATTAAAAATTATTGCCTGGTATCTGAGCTGGAAAAAGACATATTGAGCAGCAGCATCGCCCCTATAGTCTTGCTTGAAGCCAGGCAGGTAATAAATCCAGAGTCGACTATCTTGTCTGCAGCCATCGCCCCTGGCAGTCGCTTACTGGGCTTCATGCTGCCTTATACACCTTTGCATCATATGATTTGCAGGCAATTTGGCGGCCCCTTGGTCATGACCAGTGGCAACGTATCTGGCGAGCCACAAGTCATAGACAATGATGAAGCAATAGCAAATTTGAGCAGCATTGCTGACTTGGTGGTTTGTCATAACCGTGCGGTTGCCAATCGCATTGATGATAGCGTGGTTCGTTGCGTGGCAGGCAAAGTTCGCATACTCAGACGGGCACGTGGCTATGCGCCGAGATCAATCAGGCTGCCATCAGGATTTGAAACAGCCGATGGCATACAGGCTTATGGAGCAGAGCTTAAATCCACATTTTGTCTGGTAAAACAAGGGGCGGCTGTTTTGTCCCAACATCAGGGTGACCTGGAAGACGTTTCCACCTTTGATGACTATGAACATAATCTAGCGCTGTATCAGCGCCTGTTTGAATTTACACCACGCTATCTGGCGTTTGACCAACATCCGGAATACATCAGCAGCAAACTGGCTAAAAATGATTCTGGCGCTAACGGCATGCCGGCCATCAGAATTCAACATCATCATGCCCACATTGCCTGTGTCATGGCAGAAAATCAGTTAGCCATAGATCATTCGCCAGTGCTTGGTGTGGCGCTGGATGGTCTGGGTTTCGGTGACGATGGCACGCTCTGGGGCGGGGAGTTTTTACTGGCAGATTATCGTACTTACCAAAGGGTGGCCCGTCTCAAACCCGTCGCCATGCCAGGCGCAGGCCAGGCCGTCAAGCAACCCTGGCGCAATGCCTATGCCCATATTTTAAACAGCATGGATTGGGAAAGCTTCCAGACACACTATGGTGAAACCGCTTTGGCTGCCTGCTTCGCCAGTCATCCCACCGCGACTCTGCAAAAAATGATGAAAGGGGCGCTTAATTGTCCGCTCGCCAGTTCTGCAGGTCGCTTATTTGACGCAGTTGCCGCAGCGATAGGCATTCATGCAGAGCAAGTGCAATTCGAGGGGCAAGCAGCAATAGAACTTGAAATGCTGGTCGATAAAGACCTGCTGTCACACTATCTTGCCGACGATGACCTGAGCCTCAGTTACACCCTGATTATCGACATTCCCAATATTCCTTCATCTGGTTTACCCGAACTAAATGCCGCCAGCATGTGGCCACAGTTGCTGGATGACGTGAGGCAGGGAATCTCAACCACGCTGATTTCCACCCGTTTCCATGCCGGCCTGATTAAAGGCATTGTCGCCATGTTATTGCAGCTAAGGCAAAGCTACACCTTCAATGATGTCGCACTGTCTGGTGGCTGCATGCAAAACGCTGTGCTTCTGGAAGGCTTGATTCACAGCCTGCATAAAAAGGGCCTGAACTGTTTGAGTCACAGCCTGATTCCTGCCAACGATGGTGGCATCGCGCTGGGACAGGCTGCCATTGCGGCAGCCAGAATCATTGTAAATGATAAAACGACCGTATCCGACCTATCCCATGAATTACGCTTTACCCCAAAGGAGAATGTATGTGTTTAGGAATTCCAGGAAAGATAGTCAGCATCACCGATGTTGAGCAACAGCTAGGCATGGTCGATGTTGGCGGGATACAGCGTGCTGTGGATCTCAGCTGCGTGGCCCAGGAAGGCGAAGAGCTACATGGCCTCATCGATAGCTGGGTATTGGTGCATGTGGGCTTTGCCATGAGCGTGATTGATGAGGCTGAGGCGCAGGCGACGCTGGCCATATTGAATGAGCTGGGGCAAATGCAGGAAGAACTGGTCGCCATGCAGGAAGGTGATTCCTGAATGATTTACGCTAACCACAGAGACAGCCATGAACGACACTGAAAATACCAGCCATCTGCAAGCACTGTATCCATTTCTGACGAAGAAGAAATCTGATGCAGTCAGCATCAATCAGGCACTCCTTGATTCGATAGAACAAAAAATGGCGCAGCACCACAAAATCGTCGACCAATTTTTTTCAACGCATCAACAGGCGGTGGTCGACTGTGCCAATGCCATCGCAGATTCTTATCGAAAGCATGGGCAATTATTCACTATGGGTAATGGTGGCTCCAGTTCAGATGCATCCCATGTTGCCGTCGAATTTTTGCATCCGGTCACGACCGGGCGCCCTGCCCTGCCTGCCTATGATTTGAGTTGCGATAAAACCGTCATGACGGCGATTGCCAATGACGTCGGTTACCAGCATGTCTATTCACGTCAGGTAGCCAATCTGATGAAAAAAAACGATGTGCTTTTCGGGATCTCAACCAGTGGCAACTCTGACAATCTGCTTCGCGCCTTTGCGCAAGCAAAAAAAATAGGTGCCACCACGATAGGTCTGGCTGGTGGCAATGGTGGTGAGATGGCCAGGACCGACCTTGATCACTGCCTGGTTGTCGACTCTGACAGCATCCACCGCACTCAGGAATGCCATGTCGCCATTTATCACGTCTTGTGGGATCTGGTGCATACCTTATTAGCTGATGAACGTGGTTACTTGAGTAGTAAAACCCAGCAATACGAGGAAAGAACAGAGGCCGAACATGAAATACGTTGATGAATTTCGCGATCCTGACAAGGCCAAGACCCTGATACGGGAAATCACCAAATTATCTGATCAGCTTGCCAGAGACCTCAAGCGTCCTGTCTATATCATGGAGGTATGTGGCGGACATACGCATTCGATATTTCGCTATGGCATAGAAAATATGTTGCCATCCAGCCTGGAATTGATACATGGCCCAGGTTGCCCCGTTTGTGTACTTCCCATGGGACGCGTCGATGACTGCGTAGCCATCGCAGAACAAGCCAATACCATCATGACCACCTTTGGGGATGCCATGCGGGTGCCGGGCTCCAAGCGCAGTCTGCTGCAAGCAAAAGCCCTGGGAGCAGATGTGCGCATGGTGTATTCACCGCTGGATGCATTAAGTATCGCAAGAAAAAATCCTGACAAGGAAGTGGTTTTCTTTGGACTGGGTTTTGAAACCACCATGCCCAGCACTGCACTGACGGTATTGAAGGCTGAGGCCGATGGCATTAAAAATTTCTCGCTGTTTTGCAACCACATCACGATCATCCCCACCATCAAGGCGGTGCTGGATTCTCCCGATCTGCAGCTCGATGGTTTTCTGGGGCCAGGCCATGTCAGCATGGTTATTGGCAACCAGCCCTATGGTTTTATTGCAGAACATTACCAGCGCCCAGTTGTGGTTTCAGGATTTGAGCCTTTAGACATACTGCAGTCCTTATGGATGGTCTTGAAGCAATTGCATGCAGGCGAGGCACGGATAGAAAACCAGTACAACCGCGTCGTACCAGAACATGGCAATCGCATGGCTCTGGAAGCGATCAGCAAAGTGTTTGAATTGCGCCAGTTTTTTGAATGGCGCGGTCTGGGCTCGATTGATAATTCAGGCGTGCAATTGAACCAAAAATATGCTGCCTACGATGCCGAGAAAAAATTCGCTTTGCCTGCAATTTCTATCGCCGACCCAAAATCTTGTCAGTGTGGAGAAGTGCTGAAAGGTGCTATCAAACCCTGGCAGTGCAAGGTCTATGGCAAAGCCTGTACACCTGAAACACCGATGGGTGCCTTGATGGTATCAAGCGAAGGCGCTTGTGCTGCCTATTACCAATACGGTGGTGCGCCTAAAGACATCATACAAATACATCAGCTTGAGGAGACCAGCGTATGAACGTGGCAGATAAAAACCTTGCCAGAGTCGGCAGTGATGAACTGGCCGCTAATTCTCCGGATACACGCACCCGCCATGGCAAGCTGGTCAGCCCCGTCATCACCCTGGCCCATGGTGGTGGCGGCAAAGCCATGCGAGATCTGATTGATGATGTTTTCATTGAAGCGTTCAGCAACCCAACCTTGAATACCCTGGAAGACCAGGCGCGTTTTCAGTTAAGTGATCTGGCCAGATATGGTGACCGGCTGGCCATGACGACGGATTCTTATGTCATCGACCCCATCTTTTTTCCTGGTGGTGATATAGGCAAACTGGCAATTTGCGGTACGGTAAATGATCTTGCTGTAGGCGGAGCAACGCCCTTGTATCTGACTTGCGCCATGATCATAGAAGAAGGCATGCAAGTCAGCACCTTGCGGCAAATTGTAAAATCCATGGCAGATACAGCAAAAGCTGCAGGTGTGTTTATCGTCACAGGTGATACCAAAGTAGTTGGCCGTAGCAGTTGCGACAAAATCTTTATCAACACGGCTGGCATAGGTGTCATACATCAGGATTTCAAGCTGGGGGCCGATAAGGCTCAGGATGGAGATCACATACTTGTGAATGGCTATCTGGGTGACCATGGCGCAGCCATTTTGAATGCCCGTGGCGATATGCACTTGACCAGCCCTATAGAAAGTGACTGCGCCCCGCTACATGAGCTGATTCAGACTTTGCTGACGGCAGCACCAAATACCCGCTTCATACGCGATGCTACGCGCGGCGGCATAGCCTCGGTGCTCAATGAAATTGCCGCTGCCTCTAAATGTGCCATTGAAATCCATGAAACAAAAACCCCTATACGCCAGGAGGTAAAAGGTTTTTGCGAAATTCTGGGGCTTGATCCTCTGTACCTCGCAAACGAAGGCAAGCTGGTTGCCGTTGTACCCGCCAACGAATCACAGGCGGCACTGTCTGCCATGCGCGACCACCCTCTGGGCAAATACTCCGCAGATATAGGAAGCGTTTTGCCAGGAGGCCGTGCTGGGCGCGTGCATATGCAAACCAGTTTTGGTGGAAAACGCATTGTTGACATGCTGGTTGGCGAACAATTACCCCGCATCTGCTAATCAATACCAAAAACTGACCATGATCTAAAGGATAAGCATGACTTACTTTTCTTCCAAAGAATACATCCCTGCGCAAGGCCTGCTGATACGCATCGTCGACAAGGACCGTGTGTTGACACTGGATTATCAAGAAGCAACGGCTCAACACCAGCGCTCTTTGTGGTGGGGGACCGCTGTTGGTTACCGCGCCATGCAAGTTGCAGCAATTGCCCTGTCAAAAGACCAGCTCTGGCACAGAGAAAACCTGGTAGTAGTCAGCGCCCATCCAGGTCCGGGTGTGCTGGACTCAGTGAATTACGTTACACAATGTGCCGACAGAGACCGCTTGACTGTCATGGAAAACGACAACTGTGTCAGTCGCTGCAATAGCCAGATGAAATTCGAATGGTGGGTCAGCGATGAAAAACAAACTGCACACGTCATGCTCAATGAAGATTTCGTACCGGATGAGTTTTACCAATTAATAGACAGACGGGTATATAGCGAAACCAGGGCAGACGACGATAAATTATTCGAGCTATATAAAGTCAATCTCTCTTCACGCATCTGGGTTGCCGCTCTGGAGGAAAACTTTACAGTGAAAATGCTTCCGCCATTGAGTAAAGGTGAACTGCCATCGCATCATGTCTGGAATAAAGTACCTGCCTGATGCTCATTTCTGCCGATATTGCCAATCCTGCCAAGACCTGGTGCCTGCAACAGATCAATGCCCTGCCCTTGCGGCTTGATGGGGATTTATATTCTCATTATCCAGGCATGAAACTGGGCAGTTTCAGGGACCTGGTTTTCTTTGGCGACAAGTTGTCAGCATTGGTTACAAGTATCCTCAATCAGGAGAGCAATACATCTGCCAAGGACTGGATAGTATCAGCCCCCGCCTTCTATTACCTGCCCTCTGCTGCCAACCTGCTGGCCCGGCGTGTGCACAACCTGTTGCGTAAGCAAGGATACGGCATTCATCTCCACGAACCACGCTTGAGCCAGGAGCAAAATGCGGTCCATAGTATGGAAGCGTTTAAAAAAGCCAATGACTACAGCAAAAGCCAGGTTCAGCAGCGACAGTCTGAGAGGCAAAGAATCTATGACCTGGCAAAAAGCAATGTGCAGATGCAGGCGCTTAAAGGACAAAGACTTTTAGTCATCAATGATATTTACGTGACTGGCACGCAACAAGCATTCATGCAAAAAATGCTGGACCAGCTTGAAGTCAAGGATGTCCACTGGGTATACATCTTCCACGTCAAACAACAATTGGCTCAGCAGCATCCGGAAATTGAATTCCAAATAAATAATCACATGGTGGGCAATGCTGATAATTTTGCCGCCATCATGAACGATGAACACACTGTACATACCACGCGTTGCTTATCACGTTTGTTTAGCGAAGATATACAAAATTTCCAGCATGTCATCAATTTTTTGCGACCAGACACCATCAAAAAGATAATTCAACTGGCCAAGCTTGAGGATCGTTATACGGCTGCGTTTTTTGCCGAAAAATTAAGCATACTGGCTGCAACTCAGGCCAGCAAGTCCCTTTCCATTGCTACTTAAATTAAATACACAGCATGTACGATATTCGATACCAGATACCTGTTGCTGACTTCAATTTGATCAGGCAGCCCCATTTTCAAATTCCAGTCGACAGGCAAGCAGCCTTGTTTGATGAGGCGATGGTGAACGTCAGCGACTATGGTCTGGCATTCAGTTCATGGTATGCGATGACAGATGGCAGCAATGCACCATACGGGCAATTTATCGAGGGCAGCAGCAATGTGGGCTGGCTCAGAAAAAGCTTCGCCGAAAAACTGGCACGCGTGAATCATTTGCTGAAAGACTTTTCGGTTGAGTTACTGATCCTCGACGCTTACCGTTCCATAGCATGTCAGCGTGGCCTGTGGGCCTACTATTGGGAACGGGGCAAGAGAGAAAATCCCGCGGCCAGCGAAGAAGAATTGCAAAGATATGCCTTGCGCTATGTACGTGACCCGCGCAATTTTGACCCAGGTAATGCGCGTAGTTTTGGCATACACAGCACAGGCTCTTCTGCAGATCTGATTCTACGGCACCGTCAAACCGGGGAATGGCTAAATATGGGATCAAAGTTTGAAGAGTATAGCGAAGTCAGTGTCACTGATTATTTTGAGCGGCAATTACAACAGGGGGAAATTGGTGAAGATGATGAGCGCCTGTGGAACCGACGCTTATTACACTGGGCCTTGCATACTGAAGACATCACCAATGACCCTATCCTGTACTGGCACCATGACTGGGGTAATCAAATCTGGATCAAGGTAAAAACGGCACTCTATGGCTCATCTCCTACCGCTGCCTGGTATGGCTATGTCGGTGCGCCAGCATAGCACCAGATATTTTCATTCTTAAATGCACAAGGACTTCATATGGATTTGGCTGAAGAACAAATACCGGAAACAATTACGGGTACTGCGGACGCAAATGGCCTGGACAAGGACTTGCTCAATCTCATCAAAGAAAGAAACAAAGTCAGCCTGAATGCCAAAACCGATCCATTGAGCCGCCTGGAAGGTGCTTTAGCCGTACATTGCCGTGTTGATCTGAGCAATAGAAAGGTGCTGTCCAGCGCTGCAATGGCTACCTTATTCAAGGGATATGAGTCTTTATTGCCTGGTCGCGACTTGCAACAAGTCGGCATGGTGAGCGCCACTGCATCCGGCATATGTGGAGGCGTCCATGCAACTGCCTCGGCACTTTGCCTGGAAATGGCACTGGGGCTTAAGCCTCCGCCTCTTGGCATCGTCTTGCGCAACCTGCTATTAAGCTGCCAATACTTGAATGATAATTGCATGCATCTGTTCGTATTGGCTGGGCCTGATTATTCGCAACAACGCGTAGAGCAAAGTAATCCGGAAATCTGGAACACAGCAAGACAAAGCCATTGCCGTCACACAAAAATCCATGGGTATCACAGCATCAGCGACATCCTTCTTGCATTAAATAAAGGAAGTGGTGCGCTATACAAAGAAGCCTTGCAAATGGTTGCCAGAGCGCGTCGTGCCTATAGCCTACTAGGTGGCAAGTATCCGCATTCAGAGTCCATCATACCCGGCGGTGTGACGATACAAGCCAATACTGAGGTCATCGGACAATTCAGGGAAATCCTGCAACCCTTTATTGCATATAGCCACAAGGCAGCGGCTGTTTGGGACGATGTCTTTGATTTCATGCTTGACGCCAATCCTTTTTATGAAGAACTGGGTCGTGCACCTGCGTCTATGCTGGATTTTGGTCAATGGGACCATCCTGACTATTACGATGGGACTTACCTGAATTCAGATATTTGGGGGCGCAAACGCTGGTCCACGCCTGGAGTCATTATTGAAGGCGAATTGTTGAATACTTGCCTGAGCCAATTGAACGCTGGTATGGAAGAGTCATTGGACTTTTCATACCAGGAGCGTTGTGAACATCAGCAAGATATCATCAAGACCGACCCGAATGGCAATCCCATTTCAGTTCTTCACCCATGGAATAAAAGAACGCAAAGCCCCAGGTCCGCGCATGCGCAAGCTTATAGCTGGGGTTCCAGCCTGAGCTGGCGTGGACATAATTTTGAGGTCGGAGCCTATGCCCGCCTATACCTGACTGCAAAAGCAAGGGCGTTACCAGATAACCCCTACGTTGCCGCTACTGGTCACAGCGTGGAATTCAGCCTGCCCTCATCCGATGAGAAATTGCTGGATATGGAATGGAAAATTCCAGCAATCTGGAATGCTTTCGAGCGCAATCGTGCACGCGCATATTCCCTGGCATTTAACTTGTCTGTCACCATGGAAAACATCCACATCGCAGAACAGTTGCTGTGCGATGGCCATACAAAAACCTGTGTCCCGCTTGAACAGGCGCACTCTGGTTTGCAATTAGGCGTTGGTCTATGGGGCGCCAGTCGTGGTTTTTTAGCGCATTGGGCGGTGATCAAAGATAATGTTATTGACAATTATCAGATCGCGATACCCTCGCGTATCAACGTAGGGACCCGCAGGTCGGCAAATACACTGGGGCCATTGGAACTAGCTTTACTGAACACACCGATTATTGAAACTCATTTCACGAATGCCAGCGATTTTAGCGGCATAGACATACAGCGAACCATACAGAGTTTTGACCCCTGCATGAGCTGTAGCTCACATATCCTGATCGACGAGACAAATGAAGTAATCACCAGAGAAGTGGATACGCAATTTCCTGCTATTAACTGATCAACAGTAAAAGGTCGCTTATAAATTTTTGCTCATTCCATGAGCAAAAAAAGAATTTGGGCATATTTTATCCTTGAAGACTATAATTATTATCTAATTTTCTACCTCATTAGATAATTTACCGATAGTACTTCTAATTCTCGTAATTAGCAGAGGAAGGGATATTTCATGACAAGCATGAGTGCAGTTTCTACGGGCCTTCCTGACCCGGCCCCAAGAAAACTCCCCCTGACCTCACTTGCTATAGGGTTTGTAATCCTGGTATGTGCTTCCCTGATCGTAATGCAAGCCTGGGTTACCTGGCATGCAAGGGAAGTGCAGTTGGCAGAAACTGAAAGAGCATCAACTAATCTGGCGCGCTCTGTCGCACAGCATGCCTACGATACCATCAAAGCTGCAGACACCATACTTGTTGGTCTGGTTGAGAGAGTTGAAGTGGATGGCATCACCGAATCCAATATGGATCGCATGCACACATTACTTGTCAAGAGTGCGCAGGAACTACCACAACTTCATGGCTTATTCATTTATGACAAAAATGGTCGCTGGGTAGCTAATTCGCAATCGAAGATGCTGCAAAATGCAAATAACTCGGACAGGGAATATTTCATCTTTCACCGTGAACATGCAGATCGTAGCGTACACATAGGTCCACCAATCAAAAGTAAATCCACAGGCGAATGGATAGTGACAGTATCACGGCGTCTGAATGACGGCGATGGCAGCTTTGCCGGAGTCGTGCTTTCAACAATCAAGATGGAGTACTTCAAAAGACATTATGAACAATTTGAGATAGGCCAAACCGGTGCCATCTTTGTCGCTTTGGATAATGGAACACTCTTATTGAGGAGACCATTCGAGGAAAAATCGTTAGGCAGGGATATTTCCCAGTTGCCCTTATTTCGCGATTTCCTCCCCCATGCCAGGATGGGTACACAAACCTTTACTTCAGGACAGGACGGTATCACGCGCATCAATAGCTACCTGCACCTGGAAAAATATCCCCTGGTCGTTTCTGCAGCCTTATCGCGAGATGAAGTATTGGCAGACTGGCGATCAAATGCAATCATACAATCTATAGGTGTGGGGCTGCTCATACTTGGCCTGGCCTTCATGGGATCGCGCCTGATCAGGCAAATTAGATTACGGACACAAGTAGAAAATGAATTGCTACTGGCACGCAATTCTTTGCAATCCATGAACCGTACACTGGAGAAACTCGCCATGCAGGATGGCTTAACCGGACTTGCAAATCGCAGGCAATTTGATACCACGCTAAGAGACGAGTTTACCCGTGCGATGCGCAACGGAAGCTCCCTGGCCCTGATCATGATTGATGTTGACTGTTTCAAACAGTACAACGACATTTACGGCCACGCAGCAGGGGATGAATGCTTGCGCGAGGTAGGCAAGATCGTTGCAGCAGGCAAAAACCGTCCAGGTGATTTAAGCGCACGCTATGGAGGTGAAGAGCTTGTCGTTTTATTGCCAGGAACCGATGTGGCAGGTGCATTGATGGTTGCGGAAAGCATAAGGCAGGCCATATTCCGCATGGATTTGAAACACGCGGGAAATGCATGCGGTGTCGTCACAGTCAGTGCTGGCGTGGATGCCTTTGTGCCTGTTCGTGAAAATAATCAAGCGCTGGAATTAATAGAAGCCGCAGATCAGGCTTTGTATCGTGCGAAATCTAGTGGCCGCAATCGCGTTTGTGCAAGCGATGGAAAAACCTGACAATCAAATCAAAACTACTACAAATCAAAGCCAGCGGTAAATCAGCGTTTTTATAGTATTTTCCTGAGCGCCTCTCTCAGCTCTGACAATTTTGGTGGTTTGCTCAAGACACAATCCACTTGCGATGGCGAGTCACCATCTTCAACCAGACGCTGCCCCCAACCAGTCAACATGATAATGGGGGTATCTGGCGATAGCTGCTTGATCGAACTGGCGAGCTTGCGACCATCTACATACGGCATACCCAAATCAGTGATGACAACCGCAAATGAATCCCCTTGCTCGTGCGCGGCTTTGAACGAATCTATCCCTGCCTGACCACCATCTGCCGAGATAACGCTGTGACCATCAATTTCCAGTATGTCACGCAGAGATTTAAGTACCATGGGATCATCATCAACCACCAGGATGCGCCTTTGTGTGGGAATAATATCCGGCGCAGGAGAATGCGATACTGAGCTCGCCGTAGTCGGCACCAGGAAACTCATGCGCATGGTCGTGCCTTTGCCAATTTCAGTCAGTATTTCTATGTGCGCACTATGTCTTTCTATCATGCCATAAACCATGGCCAGACCCAAGCCAGTGCCACGTTCCCCTTTGGTTGTAAAAAAAGGTTCAAGGCAACGACGCCGGGTGTCATCAGACATGCCTATACCAGTGTCGCAAACGTCAATGCAAACCTGCTTCAAAATGACTTCTTTTGTTGATTTAAGCAGATCCTGTACCACGCTGGTACGCAATGTCAGGGTGCCACCCTCTGGCATTGCATCTACTGCATTAAAAATCAAATTGGTCAAAGCCTCGCGAATTTCGCCATGCACGCCCATGATATCGGGCAAATCCAGCGCGAATTCAGTCTGAACGCTAATAACGATGCCGCGTTGCTGAGGCATATCACTCCATCTTGCACGTGTCAGGTCGATGACTTGCTGCACCAGGCTATTGACATTGACAGGCGATAGTGTCAACTGAGGTGCGCGCTGGCGGTAAAATTCTCGCATCCTGGCAACGGTAGCCGCCACATCATCTATTGCACGTGAAATGACTTCCAGATAATTGCGGCCCTTGGTACTGAGATTTTTTTCCGTTTCGAGCAAGGACTCGGTATAAAGCGCAACGGGAGAGATTGCGTTATTGATGTCATGTGCAATACCACTCGCCATCTGCCCCAGCGCACGCAAACGTTCCTGCTGCATGATGGATTGCTGAGTCTGGCGCAAATCATCATAAGCTTGCTGTAGTGCAGTATACAGTTGTGCCTGATTGGCAGCGAGGGCGACATGCTCACTTAATTGTCGCAAGAATTCACACTCGCCACTATTAAAACTGTGTGCTTGTCGCTTTGCCACAACCAGCACACCAAAAACGGTGCTTTCCGCGCGCAAAGGGGCCATCACCAGCGCACGCAAACCACCGCTTGCCATTCTTTGCGGGAAAGGAAAATCAATCTTGCTGATATCCGCCTCATATACAAGTTCACCATGGACACAGCGCGACAAACCATTCTCATCAATTGATACCTGGGAATTTTTTGTCATCGACAATTCCTGTGCCAAAGCTTCACTGTGCAGACCGACACTGGTAACCAGCAGCAAATTTGTTTCCTGGTTATACAGGCAGACGCAGCTGAAATCGACAGGTAAATGATCTTCCAGGCTACGGATGACCACCTGAAAAATACTGCGCAAATCCTGTCGCTCTCCTATGGAGCGGGTAATCTGATGCAACAAGTTCAGACGGGCAAGCTGCGCCTGAGCTTTTTTCTCAATCTGCTGGCGCTCAATGATTTCTGCTTGCAGGGCAGCATTGATATCTGCCAGCGAATCGCGTGACACCGTTGTCAGTTTAAGTTTTTCTGTCATGCCATCAAAGGCACGGGCCAAATCCCCTATTTCATCCTGGCTTTGAAAACCCAGTGAGAAATCGAGATTGCCAGCACCAACAATAGCCGTCCCCTCCCGCATTCTTTCCAGCGGGCGACTGACGCTTCTAAGCGTAATATAGATAGTGACGGTCACAACCAGTACGACAATGCCACCGAACAGTATCACTGCATTGAAAGCCCGTTGCTGCGCATTCAAGGCCCCGATACGGCTTTGATCAGACAAACTCAGTGCCTCGGATATCATGGCCTGAGTTTTGTTGGTGATTTGCCCCATCAGGCGAGATTCCAGTTCTTCGAGTATCTCTTCCTTCCCACGCTCGCGTAACAGTTCATGGTGATTGTTGACGAGCAGGGTAAACAATGCCGCTATATTTTCGTTGGCACTTCTCAAATCTGAAATGCTTTCTGTTTCTGCCGGACCAGTAAATTCTTCAGTACTGGCAAGACGTTTGGACAGCGAATTGCTGCGCAATTGCCATTGCGCTCTGGTGCGTTCATCATGGCGCAATGCATATTCCACCGTCAGATAACGTAAGGAAGTCACTGCCTGCAGTAACTCGCCTGCGGCTTCATTTTTTGCAATTTCCCTTTTCATCTGCAAGGTAGTGGACAACAAAATCACCACGATGATGGCAACGATTGCCAAAGAAATTAATTCCGCAAATTTCAGACGAGTTGAAATTTTCACTTTGGAATCTCAATGTATGATGGTCACTGCCGCCGGTTTAATTTTTTCCATGCCATCCAGATAAACATAGTCCAGATAATTAGGTACTTCGGTTTTATTCGTCAGTTTATTCTTGATAGCCCATCTTGCCTGGTCTTCCAACGCCAGCAATAAACCCTGGTCAAGACCAATTTCGAAGCGGTAAGTAGCCCAGGCAGCTTTCTGGTCCTTGGTATTGGATTTTTTGCCCGATTCATGTATGGCCCGGGCAGCATCTGGCATTTCATTACAATACTGACTGCCCTGATCCAGTGCGCGTAGTACTTTGCGTATGGTTT
The DNA here is from genome assembly GCF_003201815.1 of Undibacterium pigrum. Lineage (GTDB taxonomy): Bacteria > Pseudomonadota > Gammaproteobacteria > Burkholderiales > Burkholderiaceae_D > Undibacterium > Undibacterium pigrum. Next base: position 632,977 of record NZ_QJKB01000001.1, on the reverse strand, counting down.
CTGGCTGGCTGGATATGTAGCTGCGCATGCCAACGACATTATATAAACTCTCATAGACATCTTTGCCGTAGAAAGCCACGCCATTGCTACCCAGACGATTCAACATGGTATTCAAAAATGGCTCCCAGGATGCTACAGCATCAACCTCACCACGCTCTATGGCATCGGCAAATTCCTCAGGTTTATAGTTGATCATGGTGACATCCTTGACCGATAATTTTTGACGATTCAAGAAGGCACTCAAGGTAAAGTGGCCTGATGTACTGAGTGTTACGCCAACTCGCTTGCCTTTAAGATTCGCTGGCTCGAGTATGCCCCTGTCCCGACGCCCTATAATGCCGTGGTCTTTTTCATTTTTAAATATAGTGGCGATGACAGAGACTGGCCTTTGGTCCAGGCCTGCAAACATAACGGGAATATCCGCAACTGTCCCCAGGTTTGCATGCCCTTGCAAGACTGCTTCCATCGCTGCTTTGCCTGTGGAATGCGATTGGATCAGAACGACTATCCCTTCTTTAGCGAAATATCCTCTTTCCCTGGCAGTAGTAATCGAACATGTGCCTACATATTCAGTATTGGTAGCGATGATGACTTGTTCCAATGGCGACCCGGAAGGAGTTGCTGAGCGTGTCAGCCCAAGATAAATCAGGCCAGACAAAAGCACTGCTAAAAGAAGGCAAGCAAACCAGACCACAACAGTCTTGAAATTCAATCGCCCGGACTTCACACTCGTCATGCTGATTTCCTCATTTAAGTTGCTCAGTAAGCTCTTTTTAATAGTGGAGATGTGCTACAGCTACGCTGAAACCAAGGTGATTTAACATATGTGTAGTGTGAGGAACTATTCGATTGACAGCATTCCTACCAAAAAGTGTATAAAATAATAACTTTCATTCTAGTTCTTTTAGTAAGCTTAGGCAAGAAATTGCAGTTTTATTATCCATATCGTGTTCTTCATGCCAGGCTGAAACCGATATGGCTGTCAGCTTGTATTGGCGTAAAGTGCGGAAAAGCGACAATATGTCCTCTCTCGAGGGCCCCTGGTTTACATGATACTTTAATGCAGGCAACTTTGCCCTGTCATCAATCACATCCGTATCAAAATGCAGATGGATGTTTTCTCGATGAGACAGATATTGATGGATATTCTCAATTTTGCAGGTGACAATATTCGAGCTTTCCAGCGCCTCCTTTTCTCCGGGATCAAGATCACGGGCATCGGAAAGTACAATGTTTTCCTCGGGATAAGCGGTGAGGCCAATTGTATTTATAAAGGCTCCGACCGAGTCCCGACCACCTTCACGCCGGTCTCGTCTACCTACCATCATACCCAAAGGCATACCCCCAAGGTACTTGCTTATTGTCGTACCCCAGATATGAAAGTCTCCATGCGCATCCAGCCAGACAATCCGGTCTGGCGCTGCCCCAGCCTTTTGTAATCCGGCAAGTACGCCCAAGGCCGAAAAGCAATCGCCAGCAATGCAAACCGGACGGTTTCCAAGTGAAATGCTTTGCTGTACCTTGTCCGCGAGTGATGCATAGATGTGGCCCATCCTGTGCAACTTTTCATTTGCATCACTGATCGAAGTTTCTTTGAATTGCGGGATATCAACTATTTCCCATGGGTGGGTACTGACATCGTTGACGCGCCCCAGTCCATCCCGTCTTTGCCCTGTTAAAAATGGGATGAGCAGATACGTGTTCATAACCAGGTATCGGGATTCATTTCATAAGCCAGTTCGCCCATCATTTTTTTTACATCTACTCTTTCCCCCAGGCGCATCAGACTCTCTTCACGCTTTTGCCAACGCCTTATCCGGGGCGCTTCAGTCGCCATAGTCACTGGAAACGCAGGCAAACCAGGCATTTCGCGCAAACCCAGATAGGAAGTTATTTGTTTGATGACCGCTGCCGGTTTTGATAAAAAATCTTCAAAAGAAACGGACAATGCGCCAACCCCGCTAGCAAAAATAGCCTGATGGGCAGACAACCACTGATTCAGGCAAACTTCTTCCAGACTGGCGTTGGTATAGTCTTTCCAGTTAGGTGGCAAATCAAATTTCCACCAGCGTTTACCAAAGCCAGCGAGATTTGAATAGCCCTTGATGGACAGATTGACGCCAGCATTTTCCATATCGCGTGAAAAGAAAGCAACAGGTGATAACCAGCCATCCATGAGCCCATTAACTGATTGCGCGTAACCTCTGGTCAGATGCAGATACCTGATTTGTGCGTTCGGAAATAATTGTTCATATATCCCCAGCCTATACACGTCTGGAGGTGTTTTAAAGAGCAAAGTCTTTTCTTCCGCATCGCAAGATCTGAATTGCCGCCGGTAATGGCGCGGGAGTACAAACGGAGGCTCCTCTAATTTCATCGATTCATTAAAACAGTGATTTGCCAAAGGATTCTTTTTACCATCATAGTAATCCAGTCGCCAGGTTTGACTTTTGAAAACCTTGGCAAGTATCAGGTCCTGCAACATTGCCTCCCCCTGGATTTGCTGCTCTTTGGCTTGATCGAAAATAGCATCCAGATCCTGCAGAAGTTGCGCATATACGCCAGCCTCAGAAAACAAAGCCGGGAATTGCAGTAGCAAGCGTTTTCTCCATCGATTTTTGAGGTAATCATATTCAGGATTGCCCCCGGCAGGCAAAGTCATATCATCAAAGATATTGTCCAGCAATACATCCCGGTTATTCAGTTGCTTGAAGGCATCGCTGTCTGCATTATTTCCAAAACCATTTCTGCTCAAGGCCAGAAATGGTTCCATCTCGCCATCCAGGGAAGCAATATCGGGATGAACAGACAAAACACTTTTTAACAGGCTGGAACCTGATCTGGGTGCAGTCAGAATGACAGCTACATGTTTGACCTGCGAGGCAATATCTGTGTGCGCTATCTGACGCAGATCATTAACAGTGTCGATGATGTTCATCATTACACCGCTGGCTGTGCACGCCTCATCACGAAGGCATAAAACTTTCTGGTTTCTGCCTTGTCGGCAGCGGCACTTGCCATTGTTCTGACGCTAAATCCAGCAGCTTTGGCCAGAGCCTTAATCTCTGCAATGGCACCAAAATTGGATTGGGCAAAATAAATACGCCCGCCAGGTTTCAAATGCTTGCCCACATCTGCAAAAAACTGGGTGTTCGTTTTGAAATCAGTATCCCACTGCGAACGCGCTACCACATCTGGTGCAGGTTTGTTGCGAAATGGCAGGTTGGCCGTGATCACATCAAACTGCTCATCCTTAAGCGCTTGAAAGAGGTTGGACTTTTTGACAGTCATCAGCTTGTCAAAACCATGCAATTTGGCATTATGTCTGGCGCTTTTAATTGCAGCCGGATTGATATCTACCGCAGTGACTTTGCTGGCGCCACCATAGCAAGCAAAAATGGCGATAACACCAGAACCAGTGCCCACGTCGAGAACGCTATCACCTTTGTTGATTTTAAAACTTTGGACCAATGGCTGGCTGTCCGTGAATGGCCAAAATGTTTCGGGAAATACCAGGAACTCTTTCCCCAGATATTTCACCGTTTTGCCTGTAGGCGGGATTGCCTTAAATGCTTTTTGCCGATTTTTTTGCCAACGATCTATGTGTGCAAGGCCAGGTGCTGATGTTTGTTCCATGGCAGTCCCTTTTTAAAAAGATAACAGAAATACCGACAAAAACACTACTGGACATAGTTCGCAGACAAGTACTGGAGCATTAATTCAATTTTCTATTTGCAGCAAACTCCATCGCCTTATCTATCACGCTGCCAAATTGCTCAATATCGATGGGCTTGGTGATATAAGAAAAAAAACCTGCAACACTTCCTCTTTCAAGGTCGGCAGGCATCGCATTTGCTGTCACTGCTATGACGGGAATGTGTCTGGTTCTAGGGTCATCGTACAAAAACCGGCGAGTCTCTATTCCATCAATACCAGGCAAATTAATATCCATCAAAATAACATCTGGCAAATGCAGGCGTGCTTGCTCTATGCCCAACAAACCGTCAGTTGCAGTCAGCAACACCACGTCAGCGCGCAGACGTATCAACTCGGCGACCAATCTCAAATTAGTAGGATTGTCTTCAACATACAGCAGGGATTTATGCTTTTTAGTCTTTTTCGGTACAGTGGTGTCATAAACCACTTCCCTGGGGCTTGGTGGCCTGCCTCCAGAAGACGTAGTACCGGGGAACTTAACCCAGAAGGTACTGCCCACGCCTACCTGACTGTGTATACCTATACTACCTTGCATTGCCTCCACCAAATGTTTGACCAAAGATAAGCCTATACCAGTCCCCTCTTCATTAAAAACCTCTCTTCCAAGCCGGTTAAAAGGTTGAAAAATGGTTTCCAGTTGCATGGCGCTCAAACCTATGCCTGTGTCTATCACCTGGATACAAACAATATTATCTGCTTCGACATGCGCTGCGACATTCACCTGACCGTTGTCACGGTTGTATTTGATCGCATTCGACAAGAGATTGATCAATACCTGCTTGATGCGAATACGATCTGCATGCACCAGTAAATGTGTATCTTTTTCAAAATGAACACTGATTCCACGTTTTTGCGCCAGTGGCTCTATCATGGTGCTGCATTCTGCGAAAATATCATCTATTGTGATTACCTCGACAGCCAACTTCATCGAGCCAGACTCCACTTTTGCCAGATCAAGAATTTCATTGATCAGCGTCAGCAAGTGACTGCCAGCTTCTTCTATATGCTGAGCAAATTCCTTTTTTTCTTCCAGGCTGGTTTGCAGGTTGGGAGATGCCAGAATTTGAGCAAAGCCCAGTATTGCATTGAGTGGGGTACGCAACTCATGACTCATATTGGAAAGGAAAGTAGATTTCGCGCGATTGGCTATATCGGCTTGCATCCTGGCTTGCTCCAGGTCTTTATTGAGCGCGACCAGTTCTATTGTATGCTCGCGCAACTGGAGTTCAAGCTTGGCATTTGCCATGCGCAATTGACGCGTTTCCATGGCACGCGCCAGTACCGGCAATATAGAAGATATTTTAAAAGGCTTGATAATGTAGTCGAGCGCACCAACTTTCATCGCCTTGACTGCAGAGGCGATACTACCCTCGCCTGTCATTACTATGCATGCGAGATCAGGATCAATATTGCGCGCGGCCTCAACCATGGCAATACCATCGATGCCCGGCATCATCAGATCTGTCAGCAACAAATCAAAGCTGTTGCTACGCAAACAAGCGAGTGCTTCAATGCCATTGGCAAACCCGGTAGTCACATAATTATGGTCACGCAACAGGTCACATAAGGCTTGCAAATGTGCTGTTTCATCGTCAATGATCAAAATGCGTGCCTGCATTTGGGACAATGTCATTTAAACTCCTGGCATTGGCTTACAGCTCAACATCGACACCCTGACCAGCGAACTATCATTCTGGCAAAACCGGTTTCGACAGCGCTTGAAGGCCACCGTTGTTTATTGAGATTACATTACTCTATAAGCATATTAACATTTTTAATAGACAATAATAAAGATTAAACAATAGCTGGGCAAATGCGGGAAATTTGCCAGTGAATAGTAATTACATGGAGAAAAACAGGAAGTAATTCAGGTATCAGCTCTGAGCATGGCTCAGATATGGAAGCTTTGATTGATCAACAATGCCTGAGCGATGCAGCATGATGATGGCTTCCTGCGTATTGCCACCAACGGCATCCTGCAAGGTATATTCATCCAGCGCATTGTAAAACACTGACATGGCGCGATCCAGCACCGACTTGAGCTGACAGTTACCACGCAATACGCAAGGGGGCGTCGCACAATCGATAAGTGCATCCCCGCCCTCCAGTTCCCGGATGATGCTGCCCAGACGATACGTTTTTATATCGCGGGCCAGGGTCATGCCCCCGCCTTTGCCTCTGGTGGTGATAATCCAGTTTTTTTGCGCAAGAAAATGCACTACCTTGACAAGATGATTGCGGGAAATAGAAAATTTGCTGGCAATTTCACTTATTGTGACTGGCTCTTGTCTGTCTTTGTGACTCAGATACATGAGTACGCGCAAACCTAAATCGGTAAAGTGAGTTAATTGCATAAATAATTTTCTGATGTTTCCCTGTAGCTTGCCCATGTTAAACCAATTAATACAGATATGCAGCAAAGCAATGCCACAGGTCTTCTGACCCATGGCTTGGGAATAGTCTGAATAGTCTGATCAGTGAGCAAATCCACCACTACCGAAAGCTTCTTTATGTATGCGTGCTGGTGCAACTCCCAGGTTTTGCAGACTGCTGATTTGCGCCTGCATGAATGAACGCGGCCCACAGACATAATAATCAGCGTCGGGAAGTATGAAGTCACTTGCTACCGCTTGCAAATCCAGTCTGCCCTTCTGATCGTAATCAACTGACGCCCGGTCTTCTGCACGCGGCACTTCATAGTAGGTCAGTGATTTGACTTGCGCATGTTGCTCACTCATTTCCCGCACTTGCTGTTTGAAGGCATGTACGCCTCCGTGACGGCAGGCATGCACAAAGCGAACCTTGCGTGCCGTGTTTTGTTTCAGCAAATGTTCCAGCATAGCCAGCTTGGGTGTTACGCCAACGCCAGCGCTGATCAATACCACAGGCGTGTCCCGGTCTTCATGCAAGACATAGTCACCCATCGGCGGTGCCACATCAAGTATTGCGCCTTCTTGACAATCCCTGTGCAGCACATTGGATACCAGGCCTGCAGGTTTTTCTGCCATTTCTGCTTCACGCTTGACTGAGATGCGCAAATACTCCTGCCCCGGAGCACAAGAAAGGCTGTACTGGCGTGGTTGCATCATGCCCAGTTCTGGCACAAAGACTTTGACCGAGATGTACTGGCCAGGTTTGTAATCCGGTACTGAGCCGCCATCCGCAGGTCGTAAATAAAAAGAAGTGATCTCTTCGCTTTCAATGACTTTTTTGCTGATGACGAAACTGCGCCATCCTGTCCAGCCGCCGGGTGTCATGGCTGCTTTTGCATAAATTGCCGCTTCCTGCGCAATCAGAACGTCTGCCAGTTGCCCATATGCTGCAGCCCAGGCTGCCAACAGCTCATCGCTGGCAGCATCTCCCAATACTTCCTTGATCGATGCCAGCAAATGCATACCTACAATTGGATAATGTTCAGCCCTGATACCTACACTTACATGCTTATTGGCAACCAGGGTCAATACGGGCATCAGCACTATGGGGTTATCTATATGCTCCGCATATGCCAGTACTGCCATTGCGAGTGCTTGTTGCTGACTGCCCGCTTGCTGATTACCCTGATTGAAAACAGGCTTCAATTCGGGATTATGTGCAAACATGCGTGCATAAAAATGACGCGTCAATGTAACGCCATGTTCTTTCAATACAGGGACTGTGGCTTTAACTAGATTTCTTGTATGAAGGTCTAACATATTCAATTCTATAGATATATATAAAATACATGTTTAAAGTTAAATTAATGGCTAATCAGCTTTAAACAAACCGGGGAGTTCATTGCGATATGCAGCATCATAAAGCTTATAACATGTATTGTAAATACATTTTTAAATCAAGGCATAAGATTGAGAATCTGTTCACGAATGACTCGTATGAAAAAGCATGGATCCCGCAAAGTGCCGCAGGACTCATGCTTTGCTACTTACAACATTTTTACAACAAACGACTGTGTCTGGGTAACTTTGCTGACAGATATTCCAGTTGATCGGCAATCACATTCCTGCCGCTCAAAATGAAATGCTCAAAACGGCAAGGTGCATATGGCACATAAATCAAAGGCTTGAAATCATGTACGAACTTGTTACCCTTCGCATGGTTACAATCTTTGCAGGCAGTCACGCAGTTTTCCCAGACATCTTTCCCGCCACGAGAACTGGGCAGAATATGGTCACGTGACAGTTCCTGATAAGGAAAGGTCTCACCACAATAGGCACAGATATGCCTGTCCCTGGCATATAGCAGGCGGTTGCCATCACCCAATGGAATCTGATGACGACTATTCCTCGACATGCGTTCACTATTACGTATGGAGATGATGGGTTTGATCAAAATTTTTGACTGTTCACCATCCTTGTTATAGCCACCGCGCAGCATGAAGACCTGGTCACCAATATCCCATGCCACTTTTTTTGCGGCGTACTGAGTCGCAGCATCATTCTGACTTATCCAGTCATAAGGTACTCCTGCTATATCCAAAACCAATATTTGTTGCATACATCACCTGTTTATATGGGATGTTTTTCCAATTTGGGAAGAAGGACTGATAAAACTCACTGAACCTGTCACCGCTATGATGACCTGCTCTTTCATTGTAGGCACGAATTGCTGATGCTGTAAGGCATGATTGCTTAAATTCGTCCAATTCGCATGAATGGAATTTGAATTACATGCTTGTGTAGGTGCATAGTTGCGTCTAGCGACGCTTTTTCCATGAGTATTCAGGCCCTGGATCTGCAACACCTGCATGACCCACCGAATCTGGGTTTTCACTGGACATGGTGATATGGCGAATTGCTGCACCCTGTCGTTGCTCTGTTCGTAGAGATTCGGTGAACTGCAATGCATCCACCATGCGGTCATTGGCAAACTCTCTGGAGCATGCCTGCTCTTGTCCATCAATCGAGATGGACCAATAAATCATAAACATAGTTCTATTTTTCTTGTTTTTATAGGATGACAAATTACATGCGTCAATCTGACATGGATATTTTTCCCGATAACTTACCCATATTCAAAGTATAGGCTTCATCACAAAATGAAACGCAACAGCATGTTAAAAATAACCTGATCTCAAGTCATTTTTAACATGCTGTGAATATCAAAGGATATTCACAGCACATCCCTTACCACTGCATGCTATGAGCACGAGTGTCAAGGTCTATCAATACATCTTCCCGAATTGTTAAAGAATCCCGTGTTATCCGGCGTTTTCCGGCACGACCGCCAAACGGCGGGTTTTACTACTGGGCTTGTAAAACGCATCTTTCCAAGCATGAATTTTAAAAACCATAAAAGGCAAAAAGCCCGGAGCTTTGCAGGCATCCGGGCTTTTCAGCTCTCGATTCAGTAAGCAGCCTCTTGTCTGCTTCTCTGATTTCAAGGGTTAGCACCCCGAATGTCCATCATGATTGTCCTGTGAAATGCCAGCTCCCAGCCACCATCCTGATCCTGGTCGCAAAAATCTGCCGCTGTCGTACTCGCCGTCAGGGGTGCAGAAATTGACTCCATTGATTCTGCAGAAAAACCATCAGCTACGGCGCCAATCGGCTCATTCACTTCACTTACCTCCATCCACTTGCCGAGCAAACGCCCTGCCCGCGCCGCGAGGCTCAAGCTTGTTTGATTCAGCGGTTGATAAGTGGTCTGGATGTTCATATATTTGCTACTTTGAAAATCTTCTTTATTTTTCACCATGCCATCTTGTCATAACTTTCTGCAATTAACAAGTCTTTATAAGAATAAATTCTTCATTTAAAGAGGAAATTGTATTGTGTGTAGCGTTTTCTCTAGATTTCTGACGAGAATTGCACCAATAAATGATGCGCCAATCTCCTGAGCTCATCCTGCAATTTTGCAGGTTTGCGAATTTCAAAATCAAAAGGCAGGGATGCCAGCTGTCTTGCAAACCAGCTCAAATCTTCTGACTGGTTGTATAGCAGCACTCCTTCGTTCGTTTGCTCCAGCACGGCAATGGCATCAGACAGATATTTGCGCGCGCTTTGCAAATCTGTTTTCAACAACACTTCCACACTGTAGTTTCGTGGAATGGTCGCCACTGTGCTGCGCAAATAACCGAGTGCGCTAAAATTGACGGGAGCGTCAAAGTCGTGCTTAAGCAAGTCAATATGTCCTAGCCTGTCCAGCCTGAAGCTGCGTATATCTTGTCGCAAATGACAAAAACCGACGAAATACCAGCAGGCGGCATGGAATGCCATTCCGTAAACATCGACCGCCCTCTCGCTTTCCACCTCATTTGCTCCACGATATCGAAACTGGACGGTTTGCTTATGAGCGATGGCATGGCTTAGCATCGCCAACATTTCCTTGTCAGCCGGAATGGCTGCTGACTGGAGATTGAACTCTATCGCCACATCTGCTGCCAACAGTCTTTGCCTGATTTTTTCAGGCAAGATTCTTTGCAGTTTTGACTGTGCACTCTCTATGGAAGATGCAACATCCAGCAACTTCATCTGGCGCGCGGCAGACAGTGCGATGAAGATAGCAAATCCTTCCTCTTCATTAAACATCATGGGTGGCAACTTAAAACCAGGCATGATGGAATAGCCACCGTGACGTCCCCGGGAAGTCATGATGGGTATGCCCATTTCTTCTAGTGTGACGATATAGCGACGCAGGCTGCGCCGGTCAATATCCAGCATCTGCGCCAGGTCACCACCACTAAGCTGCCCGTGGTTTTGCAAGAGCTCCAGCAAAGCCAGTACACGTGTGGTTGGATGATAACTGTGAGACATAGGCCAAGTTTACACATTTAATAGGATAAATTATGCCCTATATATTCAGTATTCTCACCGACATTGCTTCAACCGGAGCAAATCTATTCAGGAGAAAACATGAATTCAGCAAACAATTCGATAAACAACGCGACCCACTTCTCCGGCGTCGGTGATTTTGATTTTTTTATCGGTAACTGGCAGGTAAAGCATCGTCGCCTGAAGGAAAGGCTTGCCAATTGTGATGAATGGCTGGAGTTTAGTGGCCACACATCCGTCATTAGTATTCTGGGCGGCGCAGGCAATATGGATGACAACCTGCTGGACATGCCAGGTGGAACCTATCGCGCAGCCACTTTGCGCTCATATGATGCGGACAAAGGCATATGGTCAATCTGGTGGCTGGATGGCCGCTACCCCACGCATCTGGACGTACCTATGCAAGGCCGGTTTGAGAATGGCACTGGTGAGTTTTATGCTGATGACACCTTCGCTGGCCAGGCGATACGTGTGCGTTTTTTGTGGAGCATACCAAGCGCAGATCAACCACGCTGGGAGCAGGCTTTCTCAGTTGATGGCGGCATCACATGGGAAACCAATTGGGTCATGGATTTTCGAAGAAAATAACAGGCACTCAAATCTGCTATCGCTATATAGCTATTCAGCACTATAGCTTGACGACAGAGTTATCGGACGTGGGCGGGAGAATTTTTGCTCTATAACCTCTTCCCCCCATTGCCTGCCAGTCAGCTCTTCAATCAGAGCAAAACCTGCATCCTCATACAGACGTCGTGCGGCATCCAGCCCGTTAAACGTCCACAATTGAATTTCACTGAATTGCTGCTCATCACAGAATGACACCGCCTCTTTAAGCAAGCGCCTGCCCATACCGCTGCCCCGCAATCCGTCATCAACAATAAACCAGCGCAGGTGGGCAATATTGCTGCCCAGATCTTCACCGTCGATTGCAATAGTCGCGACAATCTTCCCATCCTTGATTGCATACCAAATTTGATTGCGCGGAGCATCCAGACGCCCCATAAAATCTGCCATGCCACTTGCCACTTTGGCTTCAAAGAAATGTCCAAATCCGGCATTGCGGGAATAATAGTGTGCATGCATTTCTATAGTACGTCCAAGTACACCCGGGCAATAACCGCATTGAATACTTAGGTCATTAAATACGGTAGAAACAGGAAGAGACACATTCTTGCGAACAGTTGCCAGGGCTTCTGCATACAGGCCCAGGCCCTCTTTTACTGTTCCATGCGTTGACGAGGGAATGTTTTCCAGAGCACGACAGACTTGTATCCGGGCAAACTGATTTATGGCCGCCAGGGTTTGCTTGCCTTTTACTGTCAGCGCAAGCTGCTTCTCCCGTGCATCTTGTTGACTGCTGGTTTCCATTGCCTCACCGGCCTCTATCAGCTTGCGCACCATCCGGCTGACACTGGACTTCTCAAGTTGCAAAACCTCACAAAGTGCGCTGGCACTGTGTATTCCATGGTCACCAATCTCGATTAATGCATGTACTGCGGAGGCAGGAAGTCTGGTGCCAGCCAATGTCGGCTTCATGAAGCCAAGTTCACGTACCAGTCTGCGAGATGCATCGCGAATTGCTTCAACAGGCAATGCAGATGTCGAGTTATGCATGATCAATAAGAATATAGTTGTACATTGCAACTATATTCTTTACAACAGCATTTACGCAAGCACTGATTTGGGCACTGGCATCTTGAGGGAAATTAACAAAAAAATAAATTTGTTACTTAAAGAAAAATAATTGAATTTAAGTATGAGTAAGCGCAAAGCAGCCCCTTTCAGCCACCTATTGCGATTGAAACATAATCGCTATTGATATATATTCTCATTATCATTTAGAGTTACATATTTTTCTTGCCACGGGAATTTAGCAATGAGCAGTTTGCCATTACAGCAAGCAATTTCTACCACATTGAATCTGATGAAAGTCGGTGATTCTGGTGTCGTTGAAGATGTGCAGGAACAAGGCGATGCAAAGGATGAAAGCCTGTTCAATATTACCCGTCGTCTGAAAGAATTAGGTTTTGTCAAAGGCGAATCCGTAAAGATATTGCACAAAGGTTATTTTGGTGGAGAACCACTGGCTGTCCGGATTGGGCAGTCAACCTTTGCATTACGAAATTTTGAAGCAGCCCTGATTGGGGTCACTCCCGGCCATGCTCCCATTAGCGTTACTCACTCAGGAAAAGTAGGAACATAGTGAAAGAATTGTTTTCTCCGCTCATTGCTCTTGTCGGTAACCCTAACTGCGGAAAAACTGCACTCTTCAATCGATTGACGGGTGCGCGGCAAAAAGTAGCAAACTATGCAGGTGTCACAATAGAACGAAAAGAAGGTAAATTTCGCTCTGACACTGGACGTCAATGGCAAGTACTGGATTTGCCTGGCACCTATAGCCTGCATGCCATCACTCCCGATGAAAAAATTACCCAGGAAGTAGTCACTGGCAAGCGCCCGGATGAAACCATGCCTGATGCCGTGGTCTGCGTAGTGGACGCCACCAATTTGAAGCGCGGCCTGCGGGTAGTCTTTGAATTATTGGCACTTGGTCAGCCTTTGATACTGGCAGTAAACATGATGGATATCGCTAAAAAGCGCCATATCCATATTGACATTGCCGCGCTAAGTAGCGCGCTGAAAATCCCTGTCGTTGAAACAATTGCCGTTGACCCCAAAGGGGTTGATGCCTTATTGAGCGAACTGGAAAACCTGGCGCAAACGCTAAAACCTAATGGCAACGTCACGCCTCATGCACTGTCACAACAGAGTCCTGAAAGTCTGCAACAACAAGCCAATGCAGTGCTGGCGGCTTGCGTTACCCAGCATTCTGACGCTGCCAGCGACAGGGCTACCAGCTTGAGTTATCGTATGGATAGCTGGATTTTGCATCCTGCGATTGGCCCTGTCATTTTCGCTACCCTGATGTTTCTGGTATTCCAGGCTGTGTTTGCCTGGGCGCAGGCACCGATGGAATTGATCAAGTCCACGATGGAGGCCTTTGGTACCATGGTCGAATCTTCACTTGATCCCGGCGCCTTGCAAGGTTTGCTGGTCAAAGGCGTGATAGGTGGCGCCGGTAGCGTGCTGGTATTTTTGCCGCAGATTGTGATCCTGTTCTTCTTCATTCTGGTGATGGAAGACTCTGGCTATTTGCCGCGCGCTGCCTTTTTGCTGGACAGAGTCATGGGCAAAGTCGGACTTTCTGGCCGCGCATTTATCCCCTTGTTGTCCAGTTTTGCCTGCGCCATCCCCGGCATCATGGCCACCAGGACCATACAAAATCCGCGCGATCGTCTGGTGACAATCATGATTGCACCTTTGATGACCTGCTCTGCACGTCTGCCTGTATACGCACTCATCATCGCTGCCTTCATCCCCGATCAATCCGTGCTCGGCATATTGAATTTACAGGGACTGGTATTGTTCCTGCTCTATCTGGGTGGCATCGTATCTGCCATGCTGGTTGCTTATTTCTTTAAAAAGAAATGGGGTAGCGAAGTACATCAACAGGCTTTAATGCTGGAGTTGCCGGACTATCGCTGGCCAAATCTGCGCAACCTGTTTTTGGGCCTGTGGGAAAGAATCAAGATTTTCATCAGTCGCGTAGGCACCATTATTTTGTCGTTGATGATATTGCTATGGTTCCTCAGCAGTTTTCCAGGCGCGCCTGAGAATGCAAGCCAGCCCCCCATTTATTACAGCATTGCCGGTTATCTGGGCAGGATGCTGGAAGTGATTTTTGCCCCCATAGGTTTCAACTGGCAAATCTGCATTGCCCTGGTACCAGGACTGGCTGCCCGTGAAGTTGCCGTTGCAGCCCTGGGGACGGTATATGCACTGTCACAGTCTGGCGAAGAACTCAATAGCGCCCTGGAGCCGCTGATTGCGCACTCCTGGAGCATACCAACTGCCCTGTCCCTGTTGGCCTGGTATGTCTTTGCACCGCAATGCGTAGCAACCCTGAGCGTCGTTAAGCGAGAAACCAATACCTGGCGCTACCCGACCATCATGGCAGCCTATTTATTTGCACTGGCATATTGTGCCTCTTTCCTGACTTACCATATTTCCAGTTATTTCCTTGGGAGATAAGACATGCAAAACCTGATCGCAGTTTTGTTACTAAGCCTGGCCTCAGCTTATCTATTATTGAAATGGATACCTGCAGCGGCAAGGGAAAAGATCAGGATATTTGTTCTCGCTCACTTTCCTGCACTTACCCCCTTGCTGTCCAAAGTAATCAAACAAACAGCGGGCTGTGGATCTGGTTGCAGCAGTTGTTCATCTTCGTCGAATGACACCTGCACATCTACTTCCGAATTAAAACCTGTAAAACTGGTACGCAACGCAGCCAATCACGGATAAGAGCCAGCATATACCTGCATTTCATTGGCAGTCAGGCGGAATTGCTGTATCCTCAAAAAAACAGAAACAATTTCTGACATATAGAGACAAGCAAAGGCCGTAGCTGGATATGAATGCAAGCGTCTACGACAAAACCGAAAAAGGTCGCGAAGAAATTACTACCAGAAAGTATCAACTGGCATCCAGATTGCGTACTTTACTGGTCATGATAGATGGCAAACAAACTGCCGCAGAGATCATGAAAAAAGTGGCCGCTCTGGGTTTAACAGAACAAAATCTGCAAGAGCTTCTGGAGCAGGAATTCATTATTGAAATTGCTGCTCAAGCCGACATCGACCTGGACATCACAGAATCAAGTACGCCCGCGAACAGCAGTGAACCCGGCCTGATTGCTGCAGCAAAATCCCCAGAACCTGAAATACCAGCAATGACAGATGCCGAACGCTTTCAGGCACTCTACAACTTCTACAATGAGACCATCAAGAGTGCCATAGGCTTGCGTGGCTACGGGCTACAACTCAAAGTGGAACGCGCCGGAAATATTGATGATTTTCGCGCCCTGCGCCAGGCCTATGTTGAAGCAGTACAAAAAGCCAAGGGGCCAGAAATGGCACGCAGCCTGAGCGACAGACTTGATTTGTTATTGGGCAAATAGTTGAGGAGCAGTTGCGTAATAGTTGAGTAATCGTTAAATAAGCGCTGGCCATATAAATAGTAAACAGTCACCAAAAGCTGCCCAAATTTACGCATGCAAAAAAAGCCAGGTCACCCTGGCTTTTTCTTTATTCAACCTACTTTTATTCAATACCCTGGCTGCTCAGGTAAGTATGTGTTTAGTACCAATGGACATTCCTGAATAGTCAATAAACACGGGGATATTCTCACTTTTCTCAATGTCCACGACTTTTTGCACTTTTTCACCCATTTACACCCCTAATGTCCATACTTGTTGGCGCTGAAGTTAAATTGACCCAGGCGTTGAAGTGCCACTGCCACACCAAGACGTTCTAGAAATCCATTAACTCAATAACTTAAGCGACAGAAGCCTGGGTCATTGAAATTTCGGCACAGGGATCAACTTGGCATCAGCGTCAACAGCCCATGAATCAATTGAGCGAGCTCGAACGCCAGAACCTGTTGGCGGTCGCCAACTCGCCAGAATTCGGTCGCCTGCCGACCAGCCTGATCGTGCCTCGGCTGCCCGATCAGGGAGAGTATGTGGCTTCGGAGTCGACGATCTATCGCGTGCTCAATGCCACGAACCAGCTCAAACACCGTAGTGCCAACAAGCCTCCGCAAACTGCGGCGCAAACCGCGTGCGCTATGCGCGAGGACATTGGGCGAATTGTTCTCCTGGGACATCACCTACCTGCCGACGCAGGTCAGGGGAATCTATTTTTATCTATACCTGTTCATGGATATCTTTAGCCGTAAGATAGTCGGCTGGCAAGTCTATGACAGCGAAAGCGGCCAACTGGCGAGCGACGTTATGTTCGACATTTGCCAACGTGAGCAGATCGTACCGAATCAGGTAGTGCTACTCTCCGATAATGGTAGCACGATGAAGGGCGCCACGATGCTGGCCACGCTGATGGCACTCGGGGTCACGCCGGTGTTTAGCAGTCCGAAATGCAGCAACGATAACCCGCACAACGAGAGCATCTTCAAGACCACGAGATACCGCCCCTCCTATCCCAAAAACCCATTCGTCAGCCTGATGACGGCCCGGCAATGGGTAGGCGCGTTCGTCCACTAGTACAACCAGGAGCACCGCCACAGCGCCGTGCAATTCGTGACGCCATCGCAACGTCATGTGGGACAGGACGACGAACTTCTGGGAAAACGAACCGAACTCTACAAAACGGCAAAGGCACGACATCCGCGGCGCGGGAGTGGCGCCACACGCAACTGGTAACCGATCACCGTCGTGAACTTGAACCCAGGAAAAGGCGTCAAAGAAGTCGTCAACAGCAAGGAGGATGATCTGGAACTGAAAAAAGCGAGACAAATGCAACTCTCAGGCGACAACTAGTTTGAAAATTTCCTGACAGAACACTGGATTCTTAAACGGCGCCTTCTCGGCGCCCCCCTACCCCCCAATTGCGGGTTTAACAAACAGCAACTCTCACTAGTTCAATTTTCAATTGGAAGGATAGTTTATTCCTCGACATTAAGTGTCTCTCGCATTAGCATGCGAATAAGCAGTGAGAACCGCGGTGGGCGGTTAGTTACGTTCTGATAACACTGGTCAAGGAACACAGACTTTCGCATTTTGAATTTCAAGCCGCTTAGAATAAATAGAGCGCCACAATAATTCAAAAAAACAATGGAGAACGAAGTTGAAGCCTGATATTGCGGCATATTTGGAATCTTGGGGAGCTGAGCTGCAAGCACGAAAAGACCGGGTTAGGCAACTAATCGGATCGGCTCATTGGCTAACAGATGGGCACCACAAAGAGGCAATTCTTCGAGATTTTCTTATTCGTTATCTGCCAAATGAATGTGAATGTTCTACTGGATTTGTCCGAAGCGTAAATGATCAAGAAGGTTGTTCACCTGAGATTGACATCTTGCTCTTCAATCGACGCATGCATCTGCCATATTTTTGCGAAGGGGGCGTTTCGATTATAGATCCAGCGTCCATGCTGGCAACAATAGAAGTTAAATCTAACTTCTCGAAAGAGACTTTGGATGACGCGATAGAGAACGTGAAGAAAGTCAGATCAGTGGCGATGGGCCGCACACTTACTTTGCCAAATCTTTGGAGTGGAATTATTTTTTACGAAATGCCCGTGACCCGTGACCTTGAAAGTGCGATATCTACACTCGGTGAAGTACTCAAGACTCATTTCCCACTAAATGAGAGTAGCCATTGCCTGCCAACTTGTTTGATCTTAGGTAACAATTTTTTAGCGTTTCCTCGCGTCGTCGGTGGCAAGATTAAGATTAGCGCCTTTAATGGGTGCGGTCGTGCTTTTGCCTGTGGCTTCTGTGATTTATTTGCAGCCATCGCCCCTCAGTTAGGCGGGCTAGCATTAAGTGGCTTCGAAGAGTGGGGTTCAAGTGGTTCGTTTACAAGACTCGAAAAATTCGTCGAATAAGGAATTCTGATGCGTGAAATGGACCTAGAATTATTCAAAGAGGAATTGTCAAGTTTAACTCTGAGGCCGGGACTCCTGTTTGGACCAGGCGTTACTCGTGTGCCAGGAGAGCTTGCCGAGGCGTTCTATGATGTTTTTGCTAGGCTTGGTTTCTCTGGCATTCTCGCATCAGATGCTTCAGATGTAGATTATCCGGCGGCGGTCGATGCGGCTTTCGAATTGCACCCAGAAAAGCATGATCTATTGACCCATGCCCTCATTGAAAAGCTTCGGGGACTAAAACCCTCGCTTGAAGTTCCACACATAGTATTAGCGGGATGGTCTGCCTATGTCGCAATGACTGAAGATTTGATATTAGAGGAGGCTCTGAGAAATTACACTGATGGCGTTCCATCATCGAAATCGGTAACAATTGTCGATCACGCTTCCGTTGAACCCCCTAGTAGATCCTACCCAATATACAAACTCTTGGGCAATCTAAATAACAGTGAGGAGGAGCGAACCGTTTGTTTATCCGATGCGGACACCCTCCTACGCAAGCAGTCATGGTCGCGTATGATGAACAGTCTATCGAACTACCTGCGAGATGCGCCACTCGTCGTATTAGGTTTTGAGTCAGCATTGCAACGTTTGAGAGACGTCTTAAGTCTCTTTGCTACGCAAAGCAGCCCTCGAATCACAAAACTTCGGTTTTTGAAAGGTGATCCCTGCTTAAAGGATCCAACTATAAGGGCGATCTTAAAGAAGTTCGACGTCGCGGTTGTTGATGGCTCTCAGCGAGACCTCACTGAACTAGTTTCGAAGCAACGCAGCCTTGGAAGTCTTGCGATAACCCTCGCTCCGCTAAAAACACCATTTCGTCTGGTGCAAGACTTCGCAAGCAACTACGACAGCCCAGTTGCTGTTGTCCCCATAGCTGAAGAAACAACGTTACAACTGAGCCCGTTGGAAAAACCTAGTTGCATCGATAGCCTGTTTCGTCCTGCGTCGTCTGACTGGCGGCCATTTCAAGCGAATCTCGATTTGAAACGCGATTGCGTTAGCGATATCGCTAACGAAATTCGCTTACAAGTGTCACTCGCACGCCCTAAGCAGCCGCGCGTCGTATTGTTAGTTGGAGACGCGGGAGTAGGCAAAACGACCATCGCAAAAAGGGTCGCCCTCGAAGTATCTGAGAACGGAACGTTAGTATTATGGTGCCGTCGCGTCACATCTGGTCTGTGGCTGCGTTCGTTTAAGAAGTGGGTCAACGAGTTGTTTACCGAGTTGAAGAAGTCTCACGACAAGCACTTCAAAAATCTAATACTGTTCTGCGACGATCCTTGGGCTTTACGAATTGACTCGGCTGACGCTCTTGTCGCGTTGGAAGAATCGCCGATTCCGACGACTTTGGTGGTCACGTTGCGAAATACTGATCGCTATCTCTCTGAGTTACGGACCGCGACCACATCGACGATCGCTCATAAGGAAATCGATATTCCTTTTGAACTCTCTGACGGAGAGATGGAGCAGATGTCAGAGATGTTATTGAAGATCGGCGCCGTTACCACGGTAGAGAAGGCCATGAGCCTTGTACAGACCGCTCAAATTAAGAATGCGCGAGACATACTCTGCAGTCTTTGGTATTTGGTCCCCGAAACTAAATCTCAACTTGCCGAATCTTTGAAGGACGAGTATTTCAGATTAGGTGACGTAGCAAATATTCCGGAACTCGCGCAGTCGTTAGTGGTAAGTGGGAAACAGGCTCATAAGGCCTACGAGTACGTCACTGTCAGTACCAGACTCGGTATTGGGCTCCCCGTAGAAGTTTTAGTCCACGCGCTAGGTATCGACTACGCTGCATGGATAGGGTCTCTTGAAAATGGCAGACCGCTATGGGGATTGTTATATGACGATATGTCTGACGACGGCACGACGGTAATGTACTTTACGCGGAATGATGTCGTCACAAAGGTACTAATTGACCTTGTAAATGGTGGTTTGGCAGGTCATATGGGCGAAGTAAGAGTGTTGAAAGAGCTGATCGTAGCATGCAAAGACGGCTCCGCGCCTTATCGAGGCTTCTTGATAGACGTACTAGTACGCGCGAGACATAAACTGGGAGATCTCTTTTCATACGAACAAGGATATGAGTTGTACGAAGCAGCTTTAGACAACTTGCCGTTTGAAGATCGACTGCTCGAGCATCACTTCGGCATCTGGATTCAAGATAAAGGTCCTAAAGACGGAACTGCATATCGTCAAATGGAAAAGGCTCTTCGTAGTGCTGCCTCTAGCGGTTCTGATCGGGATGCCCCGCGAGAGCATATTCATGCGTCGATGGCTGCTGCAATGCTTCAACAAGTTCGCAACGGTGCGGTGGAATGGACTATGGGGGCGGAAACCGTAGAACATCATTTAAGCCTTGCCGCTTCGCCGACATTTTTTAATGCCCACACATCGCACGTAGCGGCAAACCTCAGGTTTGAGCTAGCTCAACTTGCAGTACAGCGGCAAGACGGAGAGATTGCTGACAAACTTACCCTGAGGGCATTCGAGGAAATAGAACGAGCATATCAAACCGTTGGAGCAAAAGCACGAACATCTTTTCAACATAATAAAACAATCGGAATGTTGGAAGACCTGCAACGCAAAATCTTAGGACTTATTCCAGATTCAGACCGACTCAAATCGATGGCAGTTGAATTATTCAAAAGGACGGCGCGACAAAGCGGGTTCGCGTTGGCCGCACGGCGACAGCTCGTCGAGGCCAGCCAAACTGGCAAGGGGAAGGACTACAACGAGCTAAATAGTTATCTGCGGGAATGTTTCGCACTCATCGAGTTAGGCGGAAGCAAACCAACCACAGAATTTTTGAGTATCCGTGTCGATCTGGTTGTGCGATGGAAAATACAGGGGTTTAAGGAGGTTGATTGGGATGTATTTTGTGATGATTTGCTTGAAGTGTTACTAGATCCAAAGTTCGAGAATGATGTACTGAAGCGATTCTATTTAGCAGTTGCATATTTTCATCTCAATAATACAACCGAAGCGAATGCCACCTTTGCCCAATTGCGTCGAGAAAACTCTACTAACCACAAACCAAATTCAATCCGAGCGATCTTTCAAGACAAGAATGGTAATCCAAGGCGCTTTCAATGTAATGCTCGATTGGTCGGCAATCGAGCAATGGCTAGTGTTCCTGAGCTTCAAATTGACGCTCCTTTAAAGACGAATGCGTCAGGAGTAATTCACGTTTTTATTGGATTCTCTTTTAATGGTCCAGTTGCAGTATTGGAAACTCCAGAGATCGCAGATATTGCAGTCTATTGATGCGCAGTGTGGGTGCCGAAACTAACCTAGTCTATGGGTTCGTTATTACCTTGGATCTGATAAAGTCAGCAAGCGATACGCCACTGGCATCGGCGTAAGTCAGGAAGGTAACTTTCGAGTGAGAATTATTACCTACCTCGTTCAAAATGCCAACCACAGACTCAGTGGCAATGAACGTATCCAAGAAACCGCGTTTACGGCCCTTCGGTGTCCACAGGATTTAACGGGAAATCGTCTGTGTCGGTCCATTCTTCTTCGCTCTGTTGCTCGGCACGACGAAGTTTCTGGGCGCGTTCATAGATCTGCGCTTTCTCCGTTTGGAAATTACGAGCCGACACTTCAGTTCTCCAACGTTCTATATCGTCTAAAACTCTGGTGCTCCATTGTTGGAACTGTCCGCTTTCATCCAAAGGCTTTTCGAGCAAAGTTCCAGACCACGATGACGTTTCAGGTTCGTTGAAACCAAAATTCTCTCGATCCAAACGAACACCCGCCTGGCGTGCGATCCCGCTTAGACGAAGGAATTCGCCGAAGTTGATACCTGACTCAACGTTGGCAACGTCGCCCTGGTCCTCTCCATAGAATGTGCGTTGCTTTGAAAAAAAATTAGTATTCCAGACTAGACCCCAACGCCCTTTTTCTGCATTACGATAGAGTTTACCTGCATCGCTGAAAAGTTGGTACCCACCGCCACCGAATCTCACGATCCACCGGGCGGTTTCAGAAGCTATTTCAATCGGAAGTCCCGTTAACTTTAGCAGGTCGTAGACCCGCAAATATCCTGTGGCGCCATAATTGAAGTTACCGAGTTTCTCTCCCTCGCCAGCGGCTCGCCCGTCGTTCTGAGCCTTGTAGTTCCAATCGGGCTGGCAATCGGCACCCGCTCTACGCGACGCCTCGTCGTCGCCCGTGTGAAACTTACGTTCTGCAACCGCATCTAGCCAGACGCCATTTGCCGTAAATTTGGAAGATGTAGCTTCGACGCGATCAATAAACTCCATATTCTCGATCACCAGAGGAACTGCATCGACTGTCGGTATCGAGTAGTTTTCTCTATAATTTAGTTTGTAAGGCATCGTAGTGGTTCGTACTGCATTCTGAAGAATGCGGCTTTGCCCGAGCAAGGTGTAGGTCGCCATTAGTTGATCCGCCGGAGAAGTTCCAGCGACGCCTTGCCGCGAATAGACGTCAACAAGAACTCGGTACGATCCAGAATGTCCTGCGTAACGCCTGTATATGCGGCTTCAAGAAATCGAGATGACAGGGGTAGAAACTCAGGTAGGTTGGGAATACCTGTCGGCATGGAATTTATGACCGCGAAGATTTCCGTGTCGACCAACAATGTCTTGTCGTCTTGCGTTTGAGCCGTTCCAATTACTGCAGCGAACTGCACCTTTGTTTCGATCTGGGCAATTCCGTTTATGGACACCAACCAAACTGTCAATGGCGGCATCGTGATCGACGAATAGCTGTCGATATCGATGAACACCTTGGCATCTACACGAAATGCCTCGCGCAATGTCAGAACCGGCCTCCCGCTACCGATGAATTCCCCGCTCGAAACGTGAACGGCAATTACCCGGTTATCGCCTGGAAGGGTAACTCCGGGGTCGCTTTCGGAGTTTACGCCGAGCCTCCCGTTAATCGCTTCGACCGCAGACTGGAGGTCATTGATCTTCGCAATATTTTCCGCGCCGGCTCGGATCAGGCCCACCTCCTGTGCGACTTGCTCGTAAATCCTTCTGTAAAGTCGCAGTGGAGCATCCTTAAGCTGAACTGGGGACAGGAAGTCTTCGAAATCCATCCGCCATTGCTCTATATCTTGAGTTCGCGTATCCAGTGCCCGAGGATTTCTGAGGGCCTCTCGTTGAAAAGTAACTGGGACACCAAGATCACGGCCGTTTGGTAGGCTGCCGGGTTCGAGTCGATCAAGTATATCGAAATCTCTTTGCGAAAGTTTGGGCAGAGACTGCTTTCCGAACTGAAATCGAATTCCACCAAGTTCGCCGATTCGGTACTCGAACTGCGTGGCCATAAGTTCGCTTACAGCATAAGTGACTACGGCCATCGTAGAAGTCTTGAGGCGCACCTTGATATCGACAGGAGGCCCTAATTCGTTTTCCTTGCTCGCCTCTAGGTACAAATAGTTCAGAATTATCGGTCCCAATTTGCTCAAGCTAGTCTCTAGACCTTGTGCAAAGGACATGTCTCCATACAGTGCCTTAGCTGCCTCTTGGGCGATCCATATCCCTCTATCCTCTGCATTAACGGGGGCAGTCGTTGGCCATCCGTTGGTAAAATAAGATAGGAAGTTGGCACCGATGCTTTGTAGCATTTTTTGGTGCTGCGATATGCGTTCCGCGACTTCCTTCCATTGCTTTGAAATCAGATCAACTCTCTCCCGCCAGCTTAGACGGACTTCTGCTAGTTCGATGTCGGGGCCATCGTTATCTAATCGCCCTCTGATCTTTTCGGGCAAGATGACACCCCAAGAAATAAGGGCGTCTATGTCGTTCTGGTTCCAGAGTTGCGCGACTTCGAGCCCTCCCCAATAGGTTCGGGCGGCGTCTTCGAATCTTGCCAAGAATTGTTCGAACTCTTCTTTTGTCGAGGTGATCTGATGTCCAGCGTAGAGAACAGGATCGTTTAATCGAATCCGTTGAAAAGGACACGCCGGATGTTCTATTTCTGGAACGAAGATCTCTGCATCATGGCGGATTTGCGTCGCGATTCCTTCGCAGGCAAGACGCTGAGTGGCGCGAACATCGAGGTTCAAAAGCGCTGAACAGAAATTGACTTTCTCGACAGGTATCGAGAGACGGCTTTCCAAGGCGACTGGGAGCGCTGGCGCCGCCTGAGTTTTCAGATCTGCGACGGCGACGTCGTGCAAAAGAGAGGATAGAGCCAATCGTGCATCGACAACACGTTCTTGGGTACGCGGGAACGGCGGCGCAGGCAAAAACGGATCTTCAATTGGCGAGTTCGATGGGTTAGCACCAAGGCTTTGGCGGAATTTCGTTGCGCTCTCCATGCGCTCTGACAACTCACGCAACAGTTGATTCCGTTCGCTAATTAGAGTCTCTGATTGAATGAGCACTCGGACTGCATTAGCAGCTGTACGCATCGTGTAGTACGAGGCCGAGTAGCTTGCCCAGTCGGTGACTTCGTCTCGCGCCTGCGGTACGAATGTATCCTGTTCAGGAATGGTGAGAATGACTCCACTCACCGGCAGCGATACCGAAGTGAACTTTGGGAAAACGAGTACCGGACCGACTTCCATGTGGAGCTCTCAATGTAAATGGTACATTTTCCATAAATACCCCGGTCAGATTCCGTGTCTATTGGCGAATTCTTGATGGGGCCCGCAATATCTAAAGATTAACATGGAAAGTTCCTTATGTACCGATGTAGCACAAGTTATTTGTCGTTCTGGACAGGCTGGCTCTGTGACTTCGGAGTGCAGTTGGCGTATGCGAGAGATGCTCGTTTAGCTCAAATATTAAAACGCTGAGTTCTCGATTCCGGCTTCTTCGCTTATGCTCGGTAACCAATTTCCTGGAGGAAATCCGCTGAGCCATCGACTAGACTTTTTTTCCAGGCACTGGCGGCGCGCTTTTCTCCATTTTGGCGGTTGGTAACACCCCGCCTTCAATCATATTTTGAAGTTGAGTTGTTTTTAAATTCTCGTGATATACCTGTGCAGGCCGTTTGCCAGACCAAGCAAGTAACGCATCAATGGCGGCTCCGGCGAGCGTTTGTCAGCAAGCAAAACCTTGCCGGTCAGGCTTGATAATTCTGGCGACATAAAGAATTCGATGAGCGTTTTTTGGCCAGAAACACTACTTTTTAGCTTGCTATACTTCGCCTCGGTCTGACCTCTACAAAGGAGAGGCCCGACAAGTCCTGCTGCAACATCAGCGTCAAGACAGGTTGATGCAAGGGAAAAAAGAGGCTGTTCCTTGTTCAGGAGGTCACTGCCCGTGTTGCCAGATTCGTCGCAAAATATGTGCACACAGATCTCCTAAGCGGTAAAGCACCGGACTTAAATGTCGACATCCATTTCCTAAAATTCTGTTATTGCAGAATTTATTAAAAAACATGGGCGGATTTTATCTATAATTCTAATATCTTAGATTTATTGAAATGCTGATTCGCGCATTTAAGCCCAATCCGTATTTAATACGCACATCACTCCAAGCGCGACCAGCGCCTAGTCGTTTAGCGATGTGCTGCATTGGAATCTGATCATGGATCTGTCTGCCCCGAATAATACTTGGGAATACAAAGTCAACCAATCCTGTTTTCCGTTCAACAAGATAATTGCTTCCGTACCTTTAAATCTGCAATAAAGAACACCACCGCAACCTCACGATGCCCTGCGCTATATGTCGCAATATAACCGCTTGTTTCGTGGTCAGGTGTTCCAAGAAGTTCACACCTTTTGTACGTGAGTCCGGTTGGGGCCTCGTATTCCAGCATTTCTCTGACATAGTTGAGTAGTGTCTCGATCTTTTCTGCATATGAGTAAGTGACGTGGAAATAGATATCGCAGAGGCCATACGACAATAGCTTGTCAAAGTGCTTTTTTGTGTAAGCCTTATCTAGGTTAGAACACACCAATGCCTCATAGATGGATAATTCTTGACCAGACGCCCGAATGACGGCGTCCCGTTCGCCTGGATTTCCGTTAGCCGTGGAACCACCGAGGGACTGGTCGGCTACTGGATCTATCTTGAACGTACCAACGATCCTCGCTGGTTTTTACATGGTTTTTTTGCCTGACTCCCATGTCGATCCCATCTATCCTGCCGACATACGCCGAGCTACAGACATTTAGCCACTACAGTTTTCTCAAGGGGGCATCATCACCGGAAGACCTTGTGCAGCGTGCCGTCAAGCTAGGCTACCAAGCCCTGGCCTTACAGATGAATGTAGTGTTGCCGGTGTCGTCCGGGCGCACGTCGAGGCGAAAAAGCATGGCCTGCATTTGATTATCGGCAGCCAGATGATCGTTACCCCTGAAAACCATAGCCCGCCATTCAATTTGATTGTGCTGGCCAAAAATAAAAATGGCTATGGCAACCTGTCTGTAATTCTAAGTTCAGAAAAAATGGACATTCGAATCTCATATACAACTATTAGAACATCAATTGAAAAATTTTGTCTATCTAACTTGTAAATGAATGGACATACCTTCTGACAAATTCAATTTTGAAAAACTAATTACTGTTCAGGATTTCCTTCTGCAGACTGTATCGCCATTTTGCGCAAGGAGTTAAATGCTGAATTGGAAGGCGGCTCTGGCGGTATGAAAAATGGTCAATTCATATTAACTCGCTAATAGTTGGCCATTAGGTTCGATGTACTGGAAACTAATGAGGATGTCAGAGCCAAATTTCAATAGGCAAACATCCGTACAGCTCAACTTAATGATATATTAACTCTGTCATACTGATTCGCTAGGCTTCTTGCACAAAATAATAATCTCTTTTGAGCTGGAATCAGTAGGTCCAACTTCATTTCCCCACGCACCCAACTTTGCATACCGGATATCAACAACTTCAAAGCCCGCCGTTTCACACAATTGCTTGATCTCTTGCTTCGAATATCTTCGGTCCCTCACCACTAGTTCACAGGGGGCAACTTTTTCACTTTCAAACAGTTCACGCCGATAAGCAACACCCTTTTCGTCATGCCACAATACGTACTTAGGTGAAAAAATATTGCCAGTATCCTGCATAGTTGGCGAAGGCTCCAAACTCAGCAAATTCATAGGTAAATTTTCGTTGTCTGTGCGATGTTGTGCTATTGAATCCATCAATTCGCCGTTCATAACGGTTAATAAGAAATATCCACCTTGCTTCAAACAAAAATAAGCTGTAGTCAATATCTTGGCATTTTCAACATCGTCTGCAAATGATCCCACGACGTCATAGAGACAGATGCCGCAATCAAATTTCTCGTTTGGTCTCCATAGTCTTGCGTCACAGCATTCGAACTTAATATTCGAGATTGAATTGGCTGAGTGAATCGCTTTTTCCAATAGTGCTGATCCCGTATCAACACCCACTACATTGTGGCCTCTAGCAGCCAACTCTATTGAATGCCGACCTGTGCCGCATCCAATATCAAATATTTTTGCTTTCGATGGAGACTCGATAGACTTAAGAAAATAATCTACTTCATGTTTCGTTTTGCTCTGCCACTTATGATCAGCATCAAGTGCCATGCCCTGATATGCATCAACTACTGTTGAATCGCAGTCAGCAATCCATTCCCTTACCAAGGAGCTCGCTTCAGTTGAATATGCCTGTTCTGAAAAGGTAAATGCTGCCCATTCTTCCAAAGGACCAAGAATTCCTAACTGCCAATCGTGTCCTCGACTCATCAAGCTGTCCATTGTCGCGTTTGATTCTGTCCGATCCAATGGAAAATTTGTATCGACTGCGGTAGTTCCTTCTCGCATCGGTTTAGATACTGCTGCTATGTATGGCAAATCGGATGAGACCAGGTTTTTAAGTGCTGACCAGTTTTTCTGGATCATCGTTACTTCACACCTACGCAATGTTGCTTTCTCCAATGCACGTACCGCCGCGGGATTTGCAGTTACTAACCCCCAAGCATACTGTTTGGACTGACTCCAAATCGCCCGCAAAATTCGCGTACCTAGTCCCTTGTTTTGATGGTCCTTGTGTACCACGAACTGTGTTACCCAAGTGACGTGGCCTTTCCCGGCCAAATCCGATCTTTGGTAGAACGCATAACCTATCAATTCATTGCCGTGATATGCTTGGGCCGCCCACGATTCGGGTCCGCGAAGGTAATTATCTTTCAATGTGCCAGCACTTTGCCTAACGCGCTTGCCTGCTCTATTTCCAGCTCCTTCTGCCCATATTCCATAATGTGCTGAAAATAATGTCGCGCATTCGACCAAATCGTTTTCTGTCAAGCTGCCAGCACGTTTCCAAATGATTTTTGAATCTAACATAAATACCCAAATTAAAGTACGAGGTGCATTTCTAGGTGAACTATAAGCAGGATCTTGAGGGCTGATAGTCGTGCCGCTAAGCTTTACAGTTGTGGTTGCATACGTAGATTGTACCGCAATGCAACATTGTGTTTATACGGTCATCGCGGCCTTTTAACTTAAAGCATTTTTTTGGCGCTATCGTTTGTTGCAATGAATCTTCAAATTGAATTTGAAAAACATTGAAGTGAACTGATGTTGAGGACGGTTTTGACGTCAAAATACTTATTTGCCGTAGCACATAAATATCGAAAATTTGGCTTACGCAATCCTTGAATATCTTTAGTTGCATCTAATTGGGAACAGTATGTTAAGAGAAAGTGTTTTTTCATAGTTCGCTAACGTCGGATAATTCAGATCCTGAGGTGCTTTTGTAAAATACGTAACTATATTAGCGAAAAATTTTTGTTGCCGTTGCGATGAAATTGGCGCTGTGGCAGTATATAGATATGCAAATCTCACCACTTGCCCCCGAACCACTTAACATTCACAGCCCGCCTGATGCAGTGCCGTCAGACCCTCCCGTAACAACCCGTGACCTGCTTCTGCCATTTGGTGCATTGAGTTGGCAGAATTTCGAAAAACTCTGCGAAAGACTGACGGCTCTTGATGGCGACGTCGAATATTGCGCACGATACGGTCAGCAAGGAGAAGCGCAGGAAGGTATCGATATTTACGCTCGTCTCGCTAATGGCCGCTACCATTGCGTACAGGCAAAGCGCCATAGCAGTTTCGGTCCGGCCAAACTTTGTGATGCAGTTGACTTATTTCTTGGGGGCAGTTGGGCCGATCGAGCTTTACGCTTTACTATCGCGGTCCAAGCGCAACTTCGCACTACCGCTTTGCAAGAAGAAATAGAACGGCAAGTAGTACGACTCAATGGCCGGGGTATTGCTTTCGATGCGCTTGACGCTGAAAGCCTAACTGATCGGCTGCGAGCGCATCCGACATTAGTCGACGACTTTTTTGGTCGACCTTGGGTTGTTGCACTGCTCGGAACGGATGTCGCAAACGCCCTTGGTGCCCGTTTGGATGGAGCTGAGTTCGCAAAGGTCCGCTCGCAACTAGCCAAGGTTTACGAAGCTCAATTTCACACTATTGATCCAGGTAGCTTTGGTTCGATAGATGACGATGTTGGTTCATCATTAGCTTTGCTTAATCGGTTCTTCAAACCAGACATATTGGTACGCGAGAAACTGCAGACAATAGATAGTGGAAATATTGACCCCAACAATACTTCGCGAATGACTCGAGGAATTGAAGGCACACCGCAACTGGAGATGGAACCCAACAGCAACCGGACTGATCCAACAAGCGCCGGGCGCACTCGAAGATTACCTTTAGTAGAATGGCTAGGCGATCAACAGCGACTGGTCTTGCTTGGTGAAGCCGGAAGCGGCAAAAGTACGTTGCTACGTGTTATTGCGCTCGATTTGCTACATCATCAAGAGCATTTTTCAGAGTTGGCAAAACGCTGGGGTCAGCACATTCCTATCTATATTCCTTTCGCGCGTTGGTCAGCGTTAGTTGCTAGGGACGATAATGCAATCGGTATTAAAGAGATTGTGAGAGGTTCGCTTGATCAATTTCTCACTACGTCAATTGCAGATTTACTGGACCGGAGTATCGACGACCGACGCATTCTGTTACTCATAGACGGACTTGATGAGTGGAGCAATGTACAGGCGGCCAAGGTAACTCTTAACGCACTTGTGACGTTGGTTCAGGCCCATGGAATTCCAGTTGTTGTTTCTGGCAGGCCTCGTGGATTGAATCGTATCGGTGGGTTGCCTGCCGAATGGAGGCGCGGTACAGTTGCTCCTTTGTCTAAACTCCAACAGTTCAAAATTGCCAACAGTTGGTTCGAACGCTATGCGACAGCGACGTCAAATAGTTCAGACATATCCGAAGGCGTTCTTCGCACTAACCGGTTTATCGCCGAATTGGCGCGCGATGCCAATTTAGGAGCGCTAGCATCGGTCCCATTGTTGCTTGTTGGTTTGATAACTCTTGCTTTGCGAGGGCAAATACTTCCGCGAACGCGAGGAAAGGTATATGACGAACTAGTAACTATTTTGCTCGAAGTACATCCTGAAAACCGTGCCGTAGCTTCGGGAAACACTGTCCCTCGTTTCCAGCACGCTACCGAGCCTGGCTTAAGGCGTGCGGCAATTTCACGACTTGCGCTGGCAGTGCGAGAACAGGCTGGTGGTGCAGGCATTCCGAAAGATGATGCATTAAAGGTTCTGCGCCAGTATTTTCTCTCGCCGGAGGGTTTCAATGCTGTGGAGAACTTTGCTGGTGCAGCCGCCAACGAAATTCTTTCCGTCAATTCCGAGACCCAGGGACTAATCATCGAGAAGGCACCAGGCGAGGTTGGTTTCGTCCATGCAAGTTTCGAAGAGTACCTCGGTGCAGAATATATTAGTGGCTTACCGTTTGAAGACATCAAAAATTTTGTGCGAACGCATGCTGGTGAAAGTCGCTGGAGGAACGTAATAACGAACCTTCTTGGTTTTATCCAGAGGCGCGATGAATTCAATCAGCTCATAGAAATCATCGAAGAGCCTGCAAATGATGAACTCCTTGCCATAGAACGCCAAACTTTACTTGGCGATATTGCGTTTGGAACGACTATGAGGTCTCCTGATACAAATAGGCGACTTGCGTTTGCTGCTATGGAACGAGTAGAGATAGAAGACTGGCTACCAGCAAGGCGTGAGGCACTCGCATCGGTTTTGAAAGGATTGTCTGATCCAATGCTAAAAACAGATGTCGAGAAGCGCCTTCGCCGCTGGTTACCTGATCGGTATTCATATCGTTCGTCCCTTATAGAGATATTAAGTGTTTGGCAACCATCTCAAGAGCTACAAGATCTTTTCTTTCGAGCGATGCATGACACAGACCCTAACATTAAGCGAGCTGGTGCTGCAGCATTCGCTAATGTGTTTTCCTCTAGCGTAGATGCATTTCAGCGGTTGCTTGTAGGGCTAACCCGTTCACGCGATTGCATCACTGCGGCAGCGATGCTTGAAAGTCTCGCGCTTGGCTGGCCTAAAGTGGCGGAAGTGCTACCGTTATTCGAAGAGGCAAGGAAATCTCAAGCATCTGAGCTTCGTCTGATCGGCACCCTTGGACTCGCGATATCCGGTAATATTTCTGATGAGGAAAGAGGTTTTGTCTTGCACAGCCAAAGCTATTATTCGGGCCTTTCCTATGCGTATCGTAATCTCGCAATTGAGATGCTGATTAAATATTGGCCAAGAGACGAATCACTTCTTCAAGGTGCTCTCCTGCGAATATCGCATTCAAATGGTACCCTTTGGGAATACGATGCGGCATTTGCATATCTGATGAAATCACCAATTGAAAATGCTGACGTCCGCAATTGGATCCTCAAGGAACTTAGGAACGACCATCCTTTCAATACAGGGAGAGATTTAGAAAGTTGGGTGAAGGTAGGCAAAATCGCCGCTGTAGATGCCGAGGTTCGTGCAGCAGCCACAGCTTACTGGTGTAAATCTAATAGCGCTACTTTTTACATTTACAATTTGCCTGGCTATGTTGAAAATGTCGCTGACGAACAGATTCTAAAGATTCTCATTGATGTTCTAGCCGACTTGAAAAGTCGATTTGGCCGCTATTGGGCGCTGACTGCACTACTTAAAGGATGGGGGCGAGATCATCCGTCCGTTAAACCAATTCTCGATGCTCTCGCCGCGGCATCAGACGAAGAACTGTTTGATCTTGCCTCTTTGGTGCCACAGATTATTTCCAACCAAGAAGTAGCTCGGGAAAGATTGATTCGATTGGGAACGCAAAAACAAGTGAGGCGCGATTTGCTTACTACCGGATTAGCTGCATGCGGCTGTGGTGCCAACGATAACGAAGCAGTTTCATCGATTTTGGCCTTTCCGGAAGGTTTTTTTGGCCCATATTCATACTCGACAGCATTCTTTTCCACGTTTGGCGCGCATGCAGATGTGCGAGCCTTTGCCTTGGAACGTGTTCGTGAATTGAATGGCCCTCTGACCTCGATTGCTACAGCCTATGCGAACGATCCAGAGTTCGTCGCTCCAATATTTGACGCTGCCACACCTTTGCCAGTTGATTTGCGTACCCAAATCATTGAAATTGCCAGCTCAGGCGCACCAGGAACTGCACTTGAGATGGTGCTGAGTCAGGGAATGTTGGAAAACGACCCAGAGCTATGTTCGCAAATGGTTATTGCTCACCATCGAACCCTACGCTTAGAGGAACGTAGTACAGCACAATCAGCTCTACTTTCAAAAGCAGTATCTATTGGACCAAACTATGAATCATTTCGTGCCGCTGCGTTGGCCGGACTTGCTACAATTGGCGCTCTAGACTCACTGGCTTCGCTAGAAGACGTTGGCAAACCAGTTGCGATTCGGACTAGCAATCTTTCTGACGGAATTGTTTCTGTACAACGTCTAGTATGCGAACGATTTTCCGATTTTCAGGTCGCCTTTGGCGACAGTCTTGAAGAAAGATTCGAAAGTTCAAGCAATGGAAGGAGAGTCGCCGAGATACTGTCAGTGGCGCCAGGCGCTTCGCCAGCCGCAAGGGCCGCATTTCTTTCATATGCTGAGCGTGGTGAGATTCCGCGCACCCCACAGGCCCTGCGGGCACTTGCAGTTGAGCGTCCTAGCAGCGAGCTTTTGCTCTTCCGTTGTTTTGATGCGCTCAAGCGTTCTGATCGGCGCAATGACACCGCATTGATCAACTCTGAGGTAGCTCTAATTCTCCGTGAGCACTTTGCTGGAAACGAAGACGTCAGGGCGAAACTTGTCGAATTGTTTGCAAAGCGACCTTCCGCCGAAACGGAAATCTCATTGGCAATCTTTGCACCCGAATCCTCGGAATTACGTTTTTCCAGTAATTTCGATGGTCTTGGACATCAACTAGCTGATTGGGCAGTTGCGGTACATAAAGCGGTTTCTCGGGCAGATAGTGCTACATTCTGCAATCTGCTTGAGACTATGGTGAGCAGACCGCGACTTACGAACTTCGATGCTCAGCACATCACCAATCTCGCGGTCGGAGAGAGACTTCAGCGAGATACTGATCTCGAAGCAATGATGAGTGTAAAAATAGCTATTGATGTGGATCCAAGCGTCAGCGGCAGTTTTGCACGTTATTTGGCCGCAGCAGGCAAATTGAGTACTGAGGTACGCAGTACTACAGTTAATCTTCTTCAAGATTTTCAAAGTAAGCAACGGTTGCCAGTCACAGGATATGACGCAATAGCCGACCAATGGCGAGCTGTGCGTGCAACGCTTCTAGACGCTATCTCAGCCGGGATCGATAGTTAGTCTGTCAATTCGTAGTTGTTTAATTGCCCTACTAAGAAATTCGTGTGTTTTAATTCTTTTTATATTTGAATTTCCGAGAAATTAGAAATAAACGCCTGTAAAGAACTTTTGGTTAGCGCCTTTGGCAAGATTGCGCATACAAAGGCCGGCTTTCGACTGGACAGCAAGGTTCAAAATCTTGTGAGAGGTATTTGCAAATTGTGGCTTCGGTAGCCAGAATTCTATTAATCTTCCAAGTTTTGCACTAAAGTTGAAAATTTTCCTAATTGAGCAAATGAGACTATGTTTTGATTTGATGTAGCCACAGAAAACCCGCTAATTACAAAATGCCGTACTTTCGTAAATCCGAATTTTTCGCCCAGCAATTCGACTCTCCCTTCCTCCTTCGCGAGCGCGCGTTGATAATATCGAACAAGTTGACTGTTATATCGCACGAACAACTTGAGATTGCAATCTATCCGAGTTAAATCAACGAGATTATTTTTACATTGTAAATTATAGATAATCCCATCTTTGAGTGCTATTACATCAAATTCCTTGTGGTGAATTCGTTTTATATCTGAAATAGTAAACCCTTGTTTGGCCAATTCTCGTTTGACCTTATTTTCAAAAATAAAACCACTTCGGACTTGGTAACGCTTGTTTTTATTCAAACAAGTGTTTTTGTAGTTGTAGAGAAATCGCTGCATTAAATTGATAGTAGTAATGTAGGCTCCGTTGGCGTCGACAAATGGTGGAAAATCATCCACATTGTCTGTGCATTCCGCCCTTGAATGTATCAATAATTTTTGAAATTCCTCTGGGGATTTGAATTCGGCGGTCGCTGCTCGCATCTGTTCGGGTGAAATTGTAACTATAAAATCGTCATTGCAATGCTCAAGTAATTTCTCAAATATGTTGGCCACAATGCCAAAATTTGTTTCAGAGAGATCAAATTCTTTGTAAGCATTTTTAATGTAAAGAATATTATTTCGGACTTCTGCGGCGGAGAATATTTTTCGTCTATCCAAGGCCTCTTTTGTGAATGCTTCTTCTGAGCCAGGGTCGGTGTTTTTAAGATCGGTTAATGATGTCCGTTCTGGTTCAAGAAATAAATCGTCTAATGGTTGATATTCGTAATTTCCTCGTAAGCCATCCTCTTCTTTGATTAATTTATAATCGGAAAAGACTGTCGCTAGCATTGCTTTGTGTCTAAAACCGGTTATAGCAACTTCATTTTCTACGGCTTGTAAAAACGCAATTGCATCGTCATTTGCGCTAAATCGTTTTTTACCACGGCAAACACTTGGCAATAGTTGAAGAACAGTGACCATGTGACGTCTACGCGATTGAAAAAATGAAATTGAGTCATGGACGGTTATCAAAGTCCTTGCTGCATGCGCATTACCATTTTCGAGTAACTGTTTTTGCAAACTAGCTGCATATAGTATGGTTCGAATAAAACGCTGCCCAGTAGCTCGTTCAAAGCGTGATTCGACTTTGACTTGAGCCCTGTAAAGTAAAACTAAATTCTCAACAATTGATTTCAATGGAGTTGCAAGGAATTCTGCAGTCAGGACACTTCTATCTGCTCCAGGGATGTTGATAATCTCTTCTATTCCTCGTACTATTTCCAACCAACCGTAAATCGCAGTTGTGGGTTCGAAGTTGGAAAGCATTTCTATCGTGCTTCCTCTGTAGGCTCCTATTTGTTGCTCAAAAAGACTAAGAATTTTCATTTTTTGCTCTCCTTCTTACTGCTTTACGAAGACAACTTCAAACCCCAGGCTTTCAAAATTTAAAATTTCTGTCCAATAGGCTTGGGGGAGAAAAATTAGCAAATAGCCTTCAACCGGACAATTTAAAACTCCCGTTCCTCGCCAATTAATGCCTTCTCAATTTGAGTATTCAGTCCATCGATATACAATGTCAGCCAGTCTTGCACGACTGAAGATTCGGCCTCTTTTAACCATTTTCTGGCGCGATCGCGCATTCCGGTTAAATGTTGACTTCTTGATCCAGTCCAACTGCCTGAATAAAACCTTGAAATCAAACAGCTTTCGACATATTCGATATGTCCGTATTTCTCGAGGAATGTTTTTGTTAATTCGCCTGCAGGGCCTTTTTCGAAAGTAGGATAGATTGCTTCAACTATCAATGATGATCTTGCCATTGGGTCTTGATCAATCCATGTGAATATATCGCTGGATTGAAAGCTCAATATTGCAGGGTCACAAGGTCGTGCGTGCGACCCTAAGTCGCCAAGCCAATTTAATATTAGGTCCTTCCGATCTCCAAGCAATTCATCAGAGATCAGTCTCCAGGCTTCACTAGGGCTGGTGGCACATAGCGTACTCGCGACCTTGGGAAAGGCGGCGGCCAGTCCAAATCCGGTGTAGATAGTGGACGAATTTATCAAAGAATTCAGGAAACCAAGATTTGACTTCGGAAATTGCTTGATAAATCTATTAGCCAAACGATCCCAGTAGTACTCTCCCATTGTACTTAAACGACTCGACATTGCACTTTGGTCCGTAAGCAATTCCAAGGCAAGTGCTTCTTCGTTCTCAATGGGTTGCGATAACTTGCACAATGCACTTTCTGCTATAGCGATTACAGTTTCATAAAAGCCTGGTTCCCTGCGCTTTAATATTGCAGTAAGGACTTTATGCACGAACTCTGTATTTACTTCTCCGTTTGCGCGTGCTATACAAAACGGATATAGATATTGGCTGTCTATTACCTCAGATGTGTATAAATCCAGTGTCAGAAAAAGTATTTTTTCGGTCATTCCAGAACACACGACAGCTCCGACAATCCAGCGGCGGCGTTGTTGTAATAGTTTTTCAGATAAGTTCTCCCAACGTACTTTGTCTCCGTTATAGATTCCACGTAGATAACCGCAAAGGAATTTATAATTTGTTTCGTCAGGGGCATTAAAAGTCCATTCTAAAATTTCTTCGTCTAATTGCGCGTCGATAAGTGCAGTTGCTACTCCAAATCCAAATTGCTCTACCCGAGTACTATCGCAACTAAACAAGTATGGCAAAGCCAATAAAAATTCTTGTGTGTTTTGCGCGGCCTCGTTTGCTAAGTTAGACCGAATTGCGGCTATATTTTCGGTTCGATCAAGGTTGTCGTCCTCACTGGGATAATCATCATCCCAAATATCGACGAGTACATAACGCCGCAAGCGCTCGAGGAAAGTTGTCCCGACAAGCTCCTCAGAAATATTCTTCAACGTTGCTGTAAATTCTGGTGGTTCAGTAGCTGATGGATATCTCAGTCGATTCAACAGAAGATTAGTAATGGCAGTGTAATTTCTAGGAATCTTGGAAAGCTCTTTTATTATCGAAATTAACTGATCGTGTAATACGTTTGTGCGCGCCATTTGCTCAATGGCACTTATTAATACTTCGTCAACCTTTATATTCCAATTTTCATCGTATTTGAGACGTGATACTAGGAGGTGACTCAGCATTTGCGTCCAAGGCTCAGTCAACTCTGACCATTCCTTGGCAGTCCAAAACATTATTTCTGACCGCAGTCCTTGAAATTCTATGCCTACAATTCGGTAGCTCCCTTCCCTGGACAATAAGCGGCTGCTTGCTGCTAATCCCAAAGAACGTTCAAAAGGACTATTACTAAATAGCAGTTCTTTGGCCAGCTCCATACGCATCGAAAAAGTGGCTTGGGTTGGAGCATTTGTCCGAAATAAATCAAGAAAACTCCCTTGCGCATTGTTGGAGTGAGTTGTGTTCTCTCCCAAAGTTAGTTTCGCCAATATTTTTAAGGCTTGCCGATAGCAGTCGCCCCAAACGGCAATTTTTTCTAGTGCCTTCGCCAAATTCTGACGTGCATTACCGAGACCAATTAGTACCTCGTCACTCCAGTTTAAAACCTTCGCTTTTAATAGCGTCAGTACAGCCTTTGGATCGGCTTCTGCCAAAACATTAATAAATGCCGACCCTGCATCCGAAATTATGAATTCGTCTCTTGCTAGGATGCCGGTCTGGGGGTTCAGCAACTGCTTAACTGAATCTCTAGCTGACTCTGAGCTATGGGCGTAGGCGAATGAACGAATAAACCATCTGTAGAGGGTTATAGGCATCTCTTTTAAAATACTGTTCACATCTGCACTGTTCCCGTAGTTATCCCACCAATCGCGCCATAAATGGATGCGAAGTGCAGCTGGTACTATTCGAAGTGTACGATCACCTTGAAGTATCCGTTTTTTTCTATAGTATTCAATGACACTATCAAATTTTGCCCGCGTAATAGACGGATCTGTTTGTTCAACAAGTTTTGCAATGAAGTCAGCCTCGTTTTTGACAGGTATTCGCGCCCCGAATTTCTCGAAAAGAGCAATATGTCGTAAGACTATTCGTCCTGGATCATCATATGCATGTGCACTGTATCCTGAGATGAATCGATCCCATACCGGTACAGACCCTGGTGGTTTCAGAATGTCTTCTGGATTTTCCTTTAAATTCTGACCTATTGCGTGTGCCACTCTGGCCGATCCACCACACCATTTGGCCCAGTTTGGCAAGTGACTTGCACCTGTGATATAAGTTTTTAAAATTTCTTCGATTTGATCGTCTTCAAGTAGAGGGACACGTAATGTTTCCATTCCTGACCCGCTACTCGCTTCTGGACCATGGTCAATCGTTAGCAATTTGATTGATTCTCGACCTTTTAGCGCCCGCCATATTGTGATTCGATCCGCGTCATCACATTCATCAATCACCAACAGCACAGAATATTGCCGTCCTTGTTTCAACAACTCGTTAAATAAGGAGCTGCTTTGAAAATCACTGGCTTGCCTTATATAGATTGCATCCGACGAAAATTTTGGATTTTTCAGCACTGCTTCTAATACCAATCTGGTCTTACCAATACCTGGTTCACCTACAACTCGTATATGTTGAATTGCTTCGTCATTCAGGTTACGTTCCAGATCAAATAAAAACTCTTCTTGTGAATCTCCCAGCGCGATATCCGCCGTCATATCCGAATTGCGCTGCCAGGAAGACGTAGACTGAAACATTAGATCACCCAGCCCATTTAGATCCAGGCAGAGTGATGGATGAATTACTAGCTGGCTTATTATTTGGGTTATTCCAAAAACCTCTATATTTGCTTTAGCAAATCCACATTTCTCAAAAAAATTTGCTAATAATTTCTTTGCTTGAGTTATTTGTTGGGTCGTCAGATCGTGGCCCATTGTTACCATTACATATGTAGCGCCAGTTTCCAAGCAATTCAGAACAGCAGTGCCGAGATTTTCTTGTGCAACAGGTTTTTTGCCAAAAAGCTCTTTTGAAATTTGAGCTTCTTGCCATGGTTTAAAAGATTTCCCCGTTTTTACCTGATAATAAGAGTTTCCCCGCAACAGGATCGATGCATGACTGTCTTGCGTATTGACGCTTGCATCAATACCGCCATCGGACACGTTAATATCTGATGAGATGATTACGTTATGAAGCGGAATTTTTTGACGCATCGCCTCGCTCCACAACAGATTTCGCATTAGTAAAATTCCGTTTGTAGGATTTAGGGTCTCGATTACTTCGGGGGCGATATTTACCAATGAGTGTTTCAAA
The DNA here is from genome assembly GCF_003201815.1 of Undibacterium pigrum. GTDB lineage: Bacteria > Pseudomonadota > Gammaproteobacteria > Burkholderiales > Burkholderiaceae_D > Undibacterium > Undibacterium pigrum. Next base: position 593,767 of record NZ_QJKB01000001.1, on the reverse strand, counting down.
AAATCCCCCTTAAATGGCAGTAGAAATTTGATTTTGATTTGAACGTGAAAGCAGGTTAAATTTTTATGTTCAACTTTACTTTAAGGTTTCTACAAGGAATTTCATTATTCAATAGTTCTATTGATTGTCGATTTTTTAGTTATGTATTTAATTAAAATAAAATCAACAATCGAAATTATTTTATTGTTTCTTTTAACTTATCAGTTAGGTGAAACTGAAATTTACCTAGTCTTAAACACTTCCATTATTATTTGGACGTTACTCGATTTGGAGATTTTGCTGTGCCATCAAAATTTTATTTTCGCAGCCGTTTGGGTATAGTCGGTCATATTCTAATCCCGTTGATGCTATATCTAATCACTTTATCTTTAATTGTTAACTCATATGGGGACAGATTTCTAATCAATGTTGGTCTATCTATGCTGCCTTTAGTAATTTATTTTCTAGGTTGCTTACGTTCGTATCGGCCGTCTAGGAGAATTTTACTTATTACTTTTCCTTGGCATCGCTCTACATCTGAAAATCCTGGGCAAGTTACTATTCACCATCGGCTGCTAGCAATATTGGTAAATATAGTCTTAAGGTTTTGTAATCCGCAAAAGCATCACTTACGGTCTGTCAGAATTTCCCGCAAACTGTTAAGGGAAACTGTCGATTTCACTGAAGACGTTCTTGCGCGAGGATACGACAGTATAAAATTTGCATCCGTTCATTTAAACGATTCTGCAAGGCTCCAACAGTTCACAGAGTTAATCCACGGTCGTATTCCTGGGTCTATTGTTACGGTTCGAATGACTCGTACATCTTGGTTGTGGCGTCTACTTTTAAGACTTTCTTCACCCTCGAAAAATTATGCAACCCCTGAATTTCACCACGAACTTACCATTGCGTCGAAATTGTAATTTGGAAGTTCAAATTTAGGTAAATTCTGAACCGTCCCAGCTTAATCCAATATCTGCTGTTTCATTTTCGGCTCAAATAAGGTAGGATGCGCGCCCCGACAATTACTCACTTGCAGTGGCATATGATTCTCTTTTTGGATTTTGATGGTGTCCTGCATCCTGAGCCTTGCCACAATGAGGTTCAACTATTTTCATGTTTACCTCGACTTGAGGCAATTCTTCGAGATTACCCGGCTGTCCAGATTGTCATTTCGAGTACCTGGCGTGAAGGTCGCTCAATATCTGAAATAAGATCGTATTTTTCAGACGATATCAGCGCTCGCATTATCGGTGTAACTCCTGCATGGAACGACATTCCAGATATTACGGAAGTTATTGGATATAAACGGCATGCGGAAATTGAGGGATGGCTACGTTACTCCGGAGAACCTTGGCAAGACTGGGTGGCCATTGATGACAAGGCATATCTCTTTAAACCATTTCTACAGAATTTGGTTAAAACTAATCCTGCAAAAGGATTAGATGAGTGTGCAGAACTAGATTTGCGACTGAGATTTGAAAAAGCACGTAGTTAGCGCATTTACGGTTCCGTGCTTAGTTATAATAGTTTAAAGTGCTACCCGTATTTTGTGCAGTACTGGCACAAAGCAGGACTTGATATGCTCGTTTTGAAATCGCTAGTCATTTGCTAGTCGCTATTTCTTTGATAGTGGCGCTTTCCTAGGTGCAGCTGCCTTGGCCGCGGCCATCTTTGGAGCGGATACCATGGATTTATTCGCTGCAATTTTCACGGGAGTCGCGACCTTTTCCTTGCCTTTTTTTGCGGCATTTGCTGCGGCCAACTTCCTGCCAGGCAAAGATTTAGGCTCTTTCCCAAACATTGAGATTTGGAAGGTTGGTTCGCGCAGCGGGCGTGTCGTCCTTATTGTCAAGGGCGACGATTTATTTTTGGTTGTGACGCCCGACATGACGATCGTTTCGCCGATTAGAGATAATTTCCTAAGTCTGGAGCGGTATACTGAATCAGCATCTTCATTGAGCCAATCTGGCTTGACATCACCTCCAGTCAAGTAACGGACCACCGATGCGCCCAGAAGGGTCGGAACCTGTTTGCTACCTACACATTCATGCATGTCCACGAAAACGGTCCAGTGATCCTTTGGATCAAAGGCGCTTTGATAGAGCATTACCAAGGTGTGGATCACCCTAAATTGTGCGACACTGCAGATGCCTAGCTCGTCTTTTTGCTTGACTACTCCGCAGTCCTTTGCCACCTTTGATCGCGATGCCTTGAAAGTTATTGCTGGATATAGATCAACGTCCGGAAAAGTTTGTGGACACTCGACTATTTCGGGTGGTATATCGTGCGGAACTAGCATGAAATTTGATTTGCTCATGATCGGATCCATTCACAGCGAGGCCTTAGGTTTCCCGCTTTGGTATAGCGGACCTTGTGTATTGTCGCTCGGATCCGGGCGAAATCACCGTCGGATGATGGCAATACTTTGGGGCTCTGCTCATGGAGTTTCCAATAAACTTCCGTTGGAGTCGAAGAACCAGGTGTTGGCGGCACAGGTGTCGAAAATTCAACCCCATCCATTCCATCGGGCAATGGGCCTCTGAAAGCTCGAACGGTCGGGAAGCGGCTCCCAAACATCGAAACCCCGCCCCATACTTCCCCAGTCGAAACCTGGCTAAGTGCGGTGTGGAAGTCTTGATTCGGTTGGCCAGTGGCAAGCCGGTGATAGATTTCGTCGGACATTGGTCGAAGTAAAATTTAGACACTTGATGTTACTAGAATTTCGGCAATAGACACAAGCTGCTTTGCGGAAAACTTTACTGAGCGTCCGTGGATGAAGTGTAAGTGAATGGCTTATGTAAGCCTGCACAAGCGAACTGAACAGAAAAGCTTTGGAGTGATTTGACGAACACTAAGATATGCAGTCATTCCGTATAGGCTATGCCTGTTGCTGACTAACTGTACAACACTCGATACCGTCGGTCTGTGGTGAGCTGCTTTCGGGCATGTGAATGCTTTAACTCGTCCCCCAGTTGCTGTCGGACCAAGATTGAATACGAAAGCTTAGTCATTGCTAATTTGCGCATTCCACGTTTGGATGAATTTACTTGATCAAATCAGATTTCGGGTTTGTGGCGGCACGTTAATGGAATTTATGCGGGACAATGGTGCTATTGTTTAGTGGTCTTTCAACGCATCTTTAACCGCGTTGCTCATTTTCACCAATAACTCATAGTCAGCCTTGCTAGCAGTTCGTAACAAGAACTCTCTCAGCTCTTCAGCTGATGGCTCTCCATCAAAATCAAAGAAGTCCTTCAATTCCACTCCCAGCTCGCTCCGAATTCGTTCTAGAGTCTCAAGCGATGGGTAATGCAGGCCCCTTTCTAATCGGCTTAGCGACTTTGTGTCTATTTCTATTTTTCCAGCCAGTTCTTCCTGCGAAAGCAGCTTTCGCTTGCGCAGAATCTGTACGCGCTCTCCAACCAGGTGCCGAACGTCCTTCATGTAAACCTCCAAAGTTGACTGCTGATAGTTAATCAACATTGAGGGCTTCTTTAAACTTCCTATTGCGTTTATAATTTAATAAAATGGACGTACAAGGTTTACTTTTCAATTTTATTTTTAAAATAAAGTTGATTAAGCATTTTTTATGGAAGCACTCGTTCTTAGCTTCTATTCGTAACAGCTATCTGAGTTGCATGTTCAATTGATGCGCGCCGCTTGGAGGTATATCCATCATTTGCAGACTGAATTCACCCATAACTCAATTCCTAGGAAATAGGAGGTTCGCTTGGATACAATAGAATGCCCCTACTGCAAGCATGAGGGTTTACCGCACCTATATCATTACAGTCCATTTTTGTTGGGAAAACTGCGGTATTCAAAAACTCAGCACCAGTGCAGAATCTGCGGCGGCGTGATGTATGAGACTGGGGGGGAGATTACGGGTTTTGGTTGGATCTGCCTGATTGCATTAGGGTATCTGCTTGGTGTATTTTTTTTTCAACGTGCATTTCCGAATTTCGATCTAAATGGGGTTAATGTCATTAACACTATTGTCAGTATTTTTATTTTTGGTCTTTGGTTTTTGGTTTTTCGAAAAATCATTCGATATTTCAGAAACAAATCTCGAAAGCCTACTCCAAAGCGATAAAAACATTTTCTTATCCTTTGCCTTACATTTTATAAGCACAACTGTGTATTTTTGAATTTGAATCAAAATAACTTAAATTGCATTGATACATTGAAGTAGCTGATAGCATCTATGATTACAACGAACGATTCCTACCTAGCACGTAATATTTTTCCTTCCAAAGATTCCCCCGTTTACAACTGGCTTTGCGTTGATTTGGAATTAAATGCCCCTTACTTTTTTGTTGAATACGTGCAGATCGAGGAGTATTCTCGCCTCACCGGAAGAAAAATAGTCAGCAATTTTTCCGATTTGGAAAAAATTTGCAAGCTCATCCGTAGTGACGCCAACTTGGAATTGACACAGATTTCTCTACTTTCGCCTGACTGGTTAAATAAATCTACAGGCTGGCAGTTAAACGAATTGTCAGATGTTCAGTTTGGAAATTTTGGCCAGAAAGAACCTTGGGTACAAATATATACGCTCAAGGATGGCCGCCATCTGATCGAAACCAAGCTCAATTTGGATATAGAGGATGCACTGGAGCTCCAATCCCGATTTTCAGTGCAAGCATATTTGTAGTGTGATATGAGTTAAAAATTGCGTGAGACAGAAAAGCCGCCCGTTAGACGGCTTTTTTTCAGCTAAGGCACTACTGTAGATTGTAAAAACTTGGTACGGCATATTTTAATAGCGTTGAAAATCACCTATCTCTAGGTGTGTATACACATTCGCCACGGTTCCAGGAATAGCGTGGACCGTTTGCCCCACAAGCTGCAATTTTCTTATTTAGCTCATTATCAGCATTAAATTTATTCTCCAATGGAATTATCCTACCTTCGGCTTGGGCTAATCTCGTAGTCAATGCAGCATACTTGTCGTTTAATTCTTTCAGTCGTCCTCGCTCCACTTCCAAGGCTGTAACTTGTTCGTCAATTCTTTTTTCAGCTGCACCTGTCCGCTGAGCCCAGGTTCGCCATTCTGTAGCGACATTACCGATTGGCCGTAGTTCAGTTGCAATGAGGTGAGTTTTACGAGCGATCCGAACAACACTTTCTGTTGCTTGAGTTTTCAACCTGAGCGTCGAAAGATTGACAACTCGTAGGCGTACTGTAGTAGGAACCCAATCGTTGCCTGTAAATTTCCAACTAATGTCATCCTTGGTATCAAACTCGGCTCCCTCGGATCGCTTTTCTCCGGCTTTAACGCCTTCGTAGTCAAGTGACATATCCGAGGTAGCATCTAGTTTCGATCTAAAGCCAGGTTTGCCACTCATTAAAATATCTACAGAATCTTTTGGCAATGCGTAGGTCGTACCTTGGACAATTACCGCCCATTGATCTTCCCCTATTTTTTTGATTATTGCCTTTTCTTCCACTGCGTTCTCTAATACAAATTTAGCCAATTTATCGCTTACTTCGCCAACTGACATCATCGTACTTTCAATGAAACTGGTGGCCTGAAATTGTGTTGCTGCTTTTCTTGCTACGGAATTGACGAATGACTCACTTACAAATCTGGTTCTAGTATCGGTGGAAGTAGTCGAGTTTGTCGTTGAGCCGCCTCCAGTATTTTTGCTGGCTGGTCCAAGCAACGAAAATCCAGACCGGCCATAGTTGCCTTCGCTTCTGGTGGAGACAACGATGCCACCGCCCTGGCTGGAATCAATGCTTCCATCTAAAGACGTCAAGTTCTCAATTACAGAATCGTATTTGATTGAGACCATATCCAACGTGGCCGTATCGTTCTTCGAGTACATATCTGCCTTAATCCATTGTGGATTTTGACCGATTTCTAATAACTCTGAACAGTTTCCACGAACATTAATTATTTCAGAGGAAAATCCAACGGTTGTTCGGTTTGGCATAGCTGCCTCGCGATTCATCGGATCTGAAGGATTTTTCCATAAAATCCGACTTTTTTCGTCGATGACAAGTCGTATTACTATTTGGAAGTGCGGGTAAACTAATATTGAATTTGGATTTATCGGCACACCCAGTTCGGCAGACAGCTTTGATGCCAATTCAATTTTATAATTGTTCGACCAAAACGCAACGGGCAGTCCAACAGTTTTGACAGTTGATGCGGCCACACCAGACGTACAAGCCTTTGCAACATCGCTTTTGAATTTAACGAAATCGGCTTTAAAAAAGGGATTGGTGTAATACAAGGTTTTGTTTCCATCTGCGGTAGACTTGGAAAAGAAAACTTCGACAGCGTCACCGCCAATTGAATCTAAAGTCGGCGCATTCACTATCCTGGTTGGGGGCCGTGCTTCTGGATCCTCTCCATCTCCCGCAAAAGAATGCAACGAAATCAAGGCTAGTGTGCTTAGCAATAATGCGATACCTCTTGGCGCTTTTATCATTTCCAATTTCCTCTCGTTGTTTTGCTGATCAAAAATCTCGCCCTAGCTTCAAATACATATAGGCCCAAAATCTTCAAAAATTAATTTGAGTTTGAATACGATCAAGTGATTTTTAATACTGAGTTCCGGACTGAAATGTCGCTTGTTCCAATTTCCGCGTCTGCATCTAGTTCAATATTAAATTTTTAATGAAAGTAAACATTTGAATGCTACCGTCCTTCATATTTTAAAGTTATAAATATAGTTACTTCTTTTGATAATTTAAAAAGCGTTGTAAAAATACACTTCTTTCTTGCTTAAAAAGAAAAAGTATCGTGACATAAGCTTTCTTGGCACTAAGGCATCATCGCTAAAATGAAGATGACATTTGAATTTTCTATGCATATACTGTACATGCAATCAGTATTTATCCATTTTAAATTCAACTTCATAGCAATAAAACCATGTCAGCGGCATCTTCATCATCCATCTCAAGCGTTATTGGCAAAATGCCCCATGCAATATGGCGCGCAAATGAGATCGCCGTTTACAAAGCATCCACAACATCGTCTGGATTTGATGATCTGGATGCAGAATTACCAAATGCCGGTTGGCCAAGATCTTCGCTGATCGAATTACTCTTGGTGCAAGCTGGCATAGGTGAACTTCAGTTGTTAAAACCTGTTTTGGCCGAAATCGCTAAAACTCAACGCATTGCCTTCATCCATCCGCCGCATATTCCCAACGGCCTGGCTTTCCAAAGATGGGAACTGGCTGATGACAGACTGTTCTGGATGAAATGCTCTTCGACGGCTGATGCTTTATGGACGACCGAACAGGTTCTCAAAAATGGATGTTTCGGTGCGGTCATGCTATGGCAGACCAATATTCGGGCTGAGGCGCTGCGCCGCCTGAACTTGGCCGCGCAAACAACAGACACCTGTTTCTTTTTGCTGCGACCGCTGGCAGCTCAACGGGACACATCTCCGGCACCACTCAGACTGGTGTTGCGACCGGCGCGCGGCGGAGTCAATGTAGAAATTATCAAGCGACGGGGCCCTCACTCAGACAAGTCTCTTTATTTAACCTTACCTGATATGCCCATCAGCAAACATTTACCGGATCACAACAATGCGCACGTGGATCAGCCTATGCCTTCGATATCTGCAGCTCGAAGCACTCAGACCCTCTTGGTCTGAGCCTGGCCCCTATGCGGTCATCGATAAAGAGCGTGTGCTGATTGCCAGCCGCCAGGCTGTTGCTTTAGGTGTTGGGTTTGATATGCGCCGCGGTGGCGTGTCCGCAGTCGCTCCAAGTGTCATCATGCTGGATCGTGATCCAGACCGCGAGAACCTGGCTTTTGAAGCCCTGGGCCTCGCTTTACTCAGATATACCCCAGAAGTGACGTACGCCGCTGATAACTGCATTTTGCTCGATGTCACGGCCAGCCTGAAACTTTTTGGCGGGCATCCGTCTATTTGCCGGCTGATCAGACAATCCGTGAATTCTTTAGGTCTCACTTGCCGCCTGGCTTGCGCCCCAACCGCAATGGCTGCCTGGCTGCTCTCTCGTGCCCCTGCCTCCAGGGGGCGACGCCAGCGCAGGACCATCAAGGTAGATACGATGAAACGGGCCGTCGACAAGCTTCCAGTCGGATTATTGCCAAGCTCAAGCAAGCTGCAAGATTGGTTACAGGGCATCGGATGCCAGTCTGTCGGTCAGTTGCGCCAGTATCCCCGAGCAGCTTTGCAGCGTCGCACTAACGAGCAACTGATACTGGAGTTGGACAAAGCCTATGGATTAGCACCAGAGCTTTTTAATTGGATTAAAACGCCACTGACATTTTCCGCCAGGGTGGAGACCCACGACAGAATTGAACATGCTGAAGCATTGATGCTTGGTGCCCATAGCCTGATCGCGCAACTTATAGGCTGGCTTGTCTCATTACAAAAGGCGGTAACCCGGTTTACTCTGTTTCTTGAGCATGAACGCGGCCGGTATGCGATCCCACCGACTTTGCTTGAAGTGGCGCTAGCGGAACCTGTCTGGCATGAAGATCATTTGCTTCGACTATTGAAGGAGAGACTCGGGCGCATCGAGCTCATAGGCCCCGTTATCGCGCTGCGACTTGAAGTCGTGCAGGTATCGGACATGCAGCCGCCAACCGATTCTTTATTTCCCGAGCCTGGCGGCACGAAAGAAGATCTGAATAAATTGATGGAATTGCTCACAGCCAGGCTCGGGAAAGAAAATGTCCTGACACTGTCCGTGAAAGAAGACCATCGCCCTGAGGTGGCCAATTGCTGGGTGCCCGCGACCGATAAACGTCCCAAACAGGTGTCAGACTCGCTGGATCTTGAACGGCCATCCTGGTTGCTAAAAAATCCGATACAGTTGCTGATGCGTGACAATCGCCCGTTTTACAGTTCACCGCTGCAGCTCATCAAAGGTCCCGAGCGGATTGAATGTGGCTGGTTTGATGAAGTGATGACGGCCCGGGACTATTATGTCGCGCAAGGTCAGGATGACACCGTCTACTGGATCTATCTTGAACGTACCAACGATCCTCGCTGGTTTTTACATGGTTTTTTTGCCTGACTCCCATGTCGATCCCATCCATCCTGCCGGCATATGCCGAGCTACAGACATTTAGCCACTACAGTTTTCTCAAGGGGGCATCATCGCCGGAAGACCTGGTACAGCGTGCAGTCAAGTTAGGCTACCAAGCGCTGGCAATTACAGACGAATGTAGTGTCGCGGGTGTCGTCCGAGCACACGTCGAGGCAAAAAAGCACGGCCTGCATTTGATTATCGGCAGCCAGATGATCGTTACCCCTGAAAACCATAGCCCGCCATTCAATTTGATTGTTTTGGCAAAAAATAAAAATGGCTACGGAAATCTATGCGAGCTCATTACAGTTGGTCGCACTCGCATCAAAAAAGGCAGTTATCTGATCAAGCCAGAAGATCTGGCACATCCCAAGGGAGACTTGAGTCATCTAAAAGGCATGCCTGACTGCCAGTTAATCCTGGCACCCGGATATGGAATCGATATCGACACCTTGTCGCCTCAGGCGGCCTGGTTGGTGCACACGGCGCCAGGCCGCGCCCGCATCGCACTGACTTTGCATAATCGATCAATGGATGACCGCCATACCGAGGTGATTCGTGCTGTGTCTGAAATGTATGGACTGCCTATCGTAGCCACTGGTGACGTTTGTATGCACGTCAGATCCTATAAACCAGTGCAGGACACGATGACGGCCATTCGGCATAAATTGCCAATTGCTGAATGTGGATATCGCCTGGCTTCCAATGCCGAACAACATTTGCGTTCACGTCTACGCCTGGGAAATCTCTACGACCGGGCTGCGCTCGATGAAACAATTCGGGTCGCCCAGCGATGCACTTTTACATTAGACGAACTCCGGTATCAATACCCAGAAGAGTTTGTCCCTAAGGGGGACACTGTTACCAGCTATCTTCGTAAGGAAAGTTACATAGGTGCGCACTGGCGTTTTCCGGCGGGCATACCTGAATCGGTTCAAGCGCAATTGGAGTATGAACTGAAGTTGATTGAAGATCTGAACTACGAACCGTATTTCCTGTCAGTCTATGACATTGTCCGTTTTGCGCGCAGTCAGAATATCCTCTGCCAGGGACGTGGTTCCGCCGCCAACAGCACGGTTTGCTTTTGCCTGGGTATCACAGAGGTAGACCCTGCTCGCGGCACCATGCTCTTCGAACGCTTCATTTCCCGCGAGCGAAATGAACCCCCAGACATAGATGTGGACTTTGAGCATCAGCGCCGGGAAGAAGTCATCCAGTACATCTATCAAAAATATGGAAGATTGAACGCAGCGCTGACGGCAGTAGTGATTTCTTACCGTCCTAAAAGCGTGTTGCGTGATGTTGGCAAGGCACTTGGTGTCGATCTGTCGATTGTCGAGAAAGTGGCCAAGGCCAGGCATGGTTGGGGTGGCAGCGCCGACCTGCGACAACGACTGCAGGACTGCAGTTTTGATCCAGACTCTCCCATCGCCAATACATGGTCTGACATAGCCGATAAGATGATGATGTTTCCGCGGCATATGTCGCAGCACCCAGGCGGCTTCGTCATTTCAAAAGAAAAATTATGTCGCTTGGTGCCAGTAGAGAATGCGGCGATGAAAGACCGTAGCGTCATTCAGTGGGATAAGGACGATATTGATGCCGTCGGACTTCTCAAGATCGACATCCTGGCCTTGGGCATGCTCAGTTGCATACGCCGGACTCTGGAGCTCATCTCAGAGCAACGTGGTGAGCGCTTTGAATTGTCAGATATCCCTCCGGAAGATCCACTGACCTACGACATGATTTGCGATGCAGACACGGTTGGTACGTTCCAGATTGAAAGTCGTGCCCAAATGAGCATGTTGCCCCGCATGCGGCCAAGAACCTTTTACGACCTCGTGATCGAAATAGCGATTATCCGCCCAGGCCCGATTGAAGGTGGCATGCTCAAGCCCTATCTGAGCAGGCGTACTGGCGAAGAGTCTGTGAGCTATCCCAGCCCGGCAATGGAAGCAGTACTGGAACGGACATTGGGGATACCTATTTTCCAGGAACAGGTCATGCAGATTGCAATGGTGGCAGCCGGTTTCTCGCCTGGCGAAGCTGATCAGTTGCGCAGAGCCATGGCGGCATGGAAGCGGAAAGGAAATCTTGAGCAATTCGACGCAAAGCTAAGAGCTGGCATGAGTGAGCGCGGTTACACGGCGGAATTCGCGGAGTCCATCATCAGTCAAATTCGAGGATTCGCGTCCTACGGATTTCCCGAATCGCATGCTGCCTCCTTTGCATTGTTAGCCTATGCAAGTTGCTGGTTAAAGTGCCATGAACCTGCCGCATTTCTGTGCGGCCTTTTAAATAGTCAACCTTTGGGATTTTATTCACCATCTTCACTTGTCCAGGATGGCAAGCGCCATGGACTAATTGTCAGGCCGATAGATGTGACGATAAGCAATTGGGACGCCAGTCTAGAACCAAACCCGGCTGGCCAGCCAGCAGTCAGACTCGGGCTTAATCTGATCAGCGGGATGGAACGCGAGGCCGCCTGGCGGATAGAGGAAGCCAGAGCCATTCGGCCATTCTCTAGTGTGGCAGATCTCTCCAGCAGAGCTAAATTGGATAGTCACAACATCAAAGCCTTGGCTGCGGCCGATGCTTTGGAGCCACTTTCTGGAAACCGGCGCCAGGCATTGTGGCAATCCACTGTCAGTATCCCAGACAAAGGCTTGCTGCGCGATGCCATTATTCCCGAAGAGCTCGTAGAGTTAGAAGCGCCCTCAGAAGGTGAAACGATTGTTGCTGATTACCGCAGCATTGGACTGACCTTGGGGCGGCATCCACTTTCGCTGTTGCGTGCCAAGCTAAAGAAACAGGAATTTCTTTCAGCAAAAGTACTCGATGTTTGTGAAGACCGAAAATTCGTACGTGGATGTGGGATTGTTATTTGCCGCCAGAGACCCCAAACGGCAAAGGGCGTAGTCTTTTTGACCGTTGAAGACGAGACCGGGACTGTCAATGTCATTTGTTGGCAGTCTATCGTTGAGAAATTCAGAAAGGAAATTTACGGTGCCTCTTTACTGGGTGTCTATGGACAATGGCAGGCACGGGGAGGAGTAAAAAATTTGATCGGCATGCACCTGGTCGATTTAACGCACATGCTGGGAGAATTGGAAACGAAGAGCAGAGACTTTTGTTAGAGATACCCGCTTAAGTTTCCTTGAATTGAAAGGTGAAGCAATTTGATAGCTTGAATTCAAAGTATCGATTTGTGTACTTAATTTGCTTATAATAGGCACACTTTGGTGATGGACTTCCCGGACAGGACTGGCCATCGCGACGGTTAAGAGCCTCCTGCGTTTCAACTTAGTGAAGGACAAAATCCGCTAGCAGGCGGATTTTTCTTTGTAGGCGACATTTACAAAAAATTTCAGTCATCGAATTTCATCTGGAATAATAATCTCGTGGCCAATGGCATCGACTTCTCCAGCGACTGAATCTTGAGTACAACGAGTGTGCTGGATCTGAGCACGAGATTCTGCAAGATAACGCTTAGCTTCATTGGGCGGAAAACCAAGTTCAGCAAAAACGTTTGCGTCGGACTTGGTGATGTGCCTGATTTTTGCATCAACTTTACTCATTTCTTATCTCCGCAATCGCATATCGCTATCCTCGTGCCGTATCAACAATAGGCTTCTTCATTAAAAACAGCGAGTATCTAAACGTATGATTTGATAGCAAAACAAACGGCCGCTATCGCAAGCGGCCGTTATAAAAGAACTTGCCAGATCCTAAGGTGTCCGATGCCTCTCTTTAGCTTCCCTTTTAACAAGGTTGGTTCAGAGCACCAACGTTAATCCGTTGCCCCACTATTCAGAGTTACCGATTACTCTGCCTGCCCAACTGATTGAAGACCACATCTCGGTCATATCCTCAACAAATGCGCGAATTGCAGGAGACCTAACAATGGCATCAGCATACATTTGTTGCAGCCACCTTGCAAATAATTACTAAGGTAGCGTCTTAGCGAATATTCAAATTTCTTACTTCTCATTACAACACCTGTACATATCTCTAGACACTCCCAAATAGCGCAATTTATTTTCAATTGTCTGGATTCAGCACTTTAAGGATTTTTTTAGTCATAATACAGAATCGAAAGTTATCAGTAGTTACCATGCGTATTTTGCCTTTATCAGATTTGCACCGAGAGTTGTGGCGTGAAGCAGCGCCAATGATTGACCTAACGGCCAGTCGTCCAGATGTGGTTGTATTGGCCGGGGATATTGACACTGGAGCAAAAGCTGTTGAGTGGGCTGCCTGCGTATTTGCCGGAATACCTGTGCTTTATGTCCATGGCAACCACGAGGCATATGGTAAACATCTGGACCATGTACAGGAAGATATTGAAGCTGCATGCGCAGTTGCAGGCAATGTGCATTTCTTGAACTGCAATGAATTTGCACTCGGGAACGTGCGTTTTCTCGGTGCGACTATGTGGACAGACTTCCGCCTATTTGGTGACGGCGATCGGCAAATAGCCATGCGTGAGGCGGAAGCTGTGATGGTTGACTACAAGCGCATCAGGCTGGCCAGAGAAGGATATCGCAAGCTCAGGTCGGCAGACACGGCAAAATTTCACTCACTGCATAAATCTTGGCTAAAACAAAAACTGGATGAACCCTTTATTGGAAAAACGGTGGTCGTGACACATATGGCTCCCTCCATGAAATCAGTATCTGAACGCTATGCACAGGACATGGTGTCCGCTGCCTATGCGTCAAATCTGGACGAGATTGCTTCACAAGCAGATCTGTGGATACATGGACATATGCACGAATCCTTCGATTATCAGATTGGTGATTGCCGTGTGGTTTGCAATCCATGTGGATATAAGACCAAAGCAGGTTCACCAGAAAATACAAACTTCGATCCCGGCCTCATCATAGAGTTGTAGGGGTATTCATGTCATACCGATGTTTTTATGTCCGTTTAAATGGACAATAAACACAATTTTGTCTAAATTATCGGACATGAAAACTAAAACCCCACGTCCATTTCCATCCACCGAACTGCAGCTTAAGAACTTTGGGCAGCGTCTAAGAGAAGCCCGTTTGCGCAGAGGGATTTCTACAATACTGTTTTGCGAGCGCATGGATGCCTCACGCGATACCTTGAATCGACTGGAGAAGGGAGATGCATCCATCTCCATTGGAAGGTATCTCAGGGCTCTCCGTATCCTGGGTATGGATAAAGATTTCGATCTGGTAGCAGCAAATGACGTGACTGGCCAACGACTCCAGGATGCGAAGCTGCTGATTCGCACTCCCCGAGGGCAAAAGAAAAAGCAAGCTCATAACGAAAAAGATGCAAATCTCAAAAGTAGCCCGGATTAAGCATCCGTTTTAGACAAGACATGCCAACGCAGCACATCATCGACTTGATTCAAGGACACGAGTTTCTTCCTGATGAGCGAAACTTGTAGTGAACAAGTTTATATTTTACGAGTCATTTTTCGGCTTAAATTGGGAGGTATCTATGATTCGGGTATACGTAGCGCCGGTGGTTTTTATAGGATGCACTATTTTATCGGTGATGACTTTTTTTGAGGGAAACTTCATTTGGGGGACAACGCTTTTATGGATAGCCGTTCATCTTTCCTTGGCAGTTCTCACTGGCTTTTTTGACTCGGTTTTTGAAGTACACTTTCAAATATCCGTAGCGTGTATCACTGTCTTAGGCTTCACATCATGGCTGTTTGAGAGCCCGTTTTTCGACATAAGTTTAAAAAATGCTCATGCAGAAGCGATGAATTCATTCGCCAACTTGGGTAACGAATGTAGGCCAATCACACCAAAATCGCAAGATATTCAGCTTTTGGGTATAAGGGCATGTTCCTTGCAAGAATACAGTAATCAAATGGATGCTATTCTCGGAGCACAAAAGGCGCTTTACTATGGACCAACGATGTCTGCGCTCGATACTGCAAATTCCATGATTAGTAAGCATCCAAAAGATTTTTGTGCTGAAGCCGTAAAGATTGCTGTAGAGACTTGCAGTCAGGGTGGTTTTTATCTTGATAATAAATATAAGCAAAAATTGCTGGCACTAACGACGAAATAAAAATCTTGAGTGTCTAAGGTATCGATGTCCAAGCTGCTTTCACAACTAGCAAAAATCAAATGGCAACCTGGTCTGGGACTAAAGGGTGAAGCAATTTGATATGTGCAATATTGATGGTAAAGGAACCGAGCGGATTTAAATACACTTGGCAAAATACAGAAATGGCGAAAACACTGATCGGGAATCAGAAACAAAAACCGTAAAAATCGGCTTTTCGAAACCGCAGAGACTAGCAAGCCTGATCGAATCTGGTTATGATTGCACCACTTAAGCCGCATAGGTCTTTTGCCGACAGCCTGCCAAAGTCCGGAACATCGGGAAGGTTTAGCTGCTAGCGAGAATCGAAACAAGCTAAACGCCACCACAAATAATACTTGTGGTTCCACCTGGAGTGGAATAACCAAGAGAAAACTCGTGTATGACGAAAGCTCCCAGGTACTATCTGGGAGCTTTCTTCTTTTCTGGCACTAGCTCAGATCAAAACAGCGCTTTACTTTCTGTTTTCTTTCAGCATATTGCAGAACAAGGCTCCTTGTTCAATTGCATCGTCAAGCGCAATATGCGTATGAGGCAAATCATCAAACCAGGCTTTAGGCATATATTTTTTCGCGCTTTTCTTGAAATCTGACTTCATGAGTGCCATAGCAAACGACTTCATGTCCAAAGCAGAAAAACTGAATGGACTCTCGCCAGCATAGCGGATCAAATACCAATATACGAACATAAAATCAAAGCCCGCTGGGAACGCTACAAAAATTGGCTTGCCAGGCAGCGTTTTGATCCAGGCAACGTACCTAGTCATCGCAACTATCGGCGATTCGAGATTTGACCGACAAGCCGCCCAAGCATCTGGTTGGGTAAGCCACCATGCTGCGGTACCGGGATCAGCGGAAGCATCAGGCAATGTTTCCAAATTGGCGGTGAACGTGCCAATCAAATTCTTATCTGCTGTGTAGGCGGCTGAACCAAAACTGAGCATGGAATTGGGGCCAGGAATTGGCCCGTCAGTCTCAACATCTGTACTGATATAAATTTCTTGCAATTGAACCCCTTAAAACAATTTCGTTGAACGCTTTAATTGGCGTGGTAACGATTTCCCAGCCAAAAATCCATAGAACAATAAAAGCAATTTCAATTGCCATTGTATCTAAAAGAAATATGAATAACGCCCTTAAATACTTGGTAAAATTCAAAAGTATTATCGGTTAGCCAGCCTTCTATCCCAGTCAACCTGGCGATTGATTTCAAGGCCAGCCTCCCTGAGTCAGCATGGCCTCTTGAATTTAGCCCGCTCTTGTTCGACTGTTAGCCGGGTCACACATTCTGCAACATGATCGTTAATCAAGCCCATGGCTTGCATGAATGCATAGACTGTAGTCGGTCCAACAAACTTCCAGCCGCGTTTTTTCAGTTCCTTGGACAAAGTAATCGACTCAGCGGAGGTCGACGCAGTTTGTGGCGCAGACAGTTCCAACGCATCCGGTTCGTAACGCCAAAAGAAGGCCGCAAGTGAACCAGTTTCTTGTATCAGTGCCTGGGCACGTGCTGCGTTGTGGACGGTTGCCTCAATTTTCCCCCGGTGCCGTATGATGCCCTCGTTTTGAAGCAGACGTGCCACATCTTGCTCATCAAAGCAAGCCACCTTGTTAAAATCAAACCCGAGAAAGGCGGCCCGAAAATTTTCGCGTTTAGCAAGAATTGTTCGCCAGCTCAGCCCAGACTGAAATCCTTCCAGGCAAATTTTTTCAAACAACCTGAAATCATCCGAGACCGGGAAGCCCCACTCTTTGTCATGATATTCAAGAAATTCAGGCGCAGCACCGCACCACTTACAACGCGGAAGTCCGTCAGCACCCAGAAACATTTGGCTCATGCCACGCTCTCCAGCAAGAATGCCATGCGCGGATCCGTCTTGGACGGGGTGATCTCAATAATCTGGACCGTCACAATGCCATGAATAACAAAAGGATCCTGGTTAAGGCGCTGTTGAAGCTCGTTTTCGCTGAGGCCGTGAATTAATATTCCTCCTCCAGGCTGACCTGAAAGATTTCCAGAAGCGAGAAAGACACCTTCGTCAAAGCCGTTTTGAAGCCAGGCCTTGTGTTCTGCCATGTGCTTGGCTGCCTGCTCTTTGCTACCTGATATGTTCAGTAACACGATAAACACTGCAATCCCCTGAATAGTTAAAGTTGAGGTTTATTACACTGACAATGATCTCCGCTCGCAAACGCTACGCAACCACGTATGCAGTTCAAGCACTTCTTGCCGTATGAATGCTTCATCGTCGAAAGCATTGGCTAGTGTTGCGATACCCTGGCTCCTGGCCAGTAAATGCATGGCCATGGCGTCAGCATCCCGGTCAAACCCGGTTTGTTCAAATTGCGTGGCAAGCCAACGCCGGAATAGCATAAAAAGTGCGCCCGCCTGAGGTAGCGCCGGATGTTCAAGTTTGGCAAGTTCCGTGCACAAGCTGCCAACAGGACACCCATGACGCCGGATCTTCGGGGCATTCATGACCATCATCTCAATGAATCTGCCGATACGCTCTATCGGGGTATGCGCCTCTGCAGCCCAGGCATCCAGCATGGCCTGTGTTTTTTTTGCACGTAAATCTATCACCGCTTCCAGAATTTCATCTTTCGTCTTGAAGTGGTAATAGAAATTTCCACGCGAGAGTTCTACTGCTCCGGCGATATCTGCAAATGAAGTATGGTCGTAACCATGTTCGTAGAACAACTGGTCGGCTGTCTCGACGATGCGTTCTCGCGTGCTCTGATTTGTCTTGGTCATGGTAAGAAGGCCGGTCAGGCTTTGAAGATATTTTTGATCCAAAGGTAGTCGGCAAAATCGCCTGCCCCGCCTCGATAAACAAGGCATGGCCTGGCTTGTTGAGGCGGGGCGTTGTGACAATTGCGTGTCGTAGGGCACTTACCATGCGGTCTGCAAGTGTCAGGGAGCCAAGTGTGGTTGAGGTGAAAAGCTCAGTTTGCATCGTTAAATCCTTTTACGTCTAGGACGTTCATCCTAGCAACGCAAATTTTAGGACAATCATCCTAGGAATGTCAACTATGCTTGTGTAGTGGCCAAGGGAAGTACCTTTCCGGTTTACAGGTAACTTGCATACCATTGCAAAACGGGTGAAGCATCCCATTCACTGGATATACGCCATGCGCCAACTTAACCTCTAACTGTTCGCTTGCTTGCTGAATTGATCCGGTCAGTTCGATTTACCTTCCACGTCCTTACGAAAGATGCTGACCGGTCATACGACAATCGCACTTGATAAGTGTCGCTCCCGTTAGGCTGACTTTATGATTTAAGAACACGGTTATCTTCATCGCTTCTATTGGCTTAAACGTTAATTCGACGGCGGTCATAATTGGCGCCATGCTTATATCCCCACTAATGGGTCCGATCATGGGAATAGGCTACGGGGTTGGCATCTATGATTTTCAATTGATACGCACGGCACTGAAAAATCTTGGAATACCTGAAGAGTTACAGGCATTATTCCCTGACGTGGCTGAAATCTGGCTGTCACAAGCTATTATTTGGAAGCAAGGTATGGGGCTTCAGGAAAATCCAGCACTGGTGCTGAATCTCAAGTCTACCCAAAGACTTTCCAACGATGAACAGGTCAAGATAGAAAACTGGCTGAAAAAGAGGATGCAAACTAAAGCGATAGAACTGGTCATAGAAGTCACAAATAACAAGTCCTCAACGTCAAACTCAAAACGTAATAGGAACAGTACCACCAGTGCAAAGTGAGGTTAAAAAAGAGAGGTTAATTGTTGATCCCAGTATTTAGTCTACGTAGTTCACAGAAATATTGGGAACCATTTTTACCCCAGGTTGTTTCATTAAAAAATGATGGACGAAAAGGACAAGCTTTTTTTCACAAAGAGCAAGGACTGCTTCATCAGCCCTTAGCTTTTCTGCGTTTATTTGCATTTCCTTTTCTATTCCTTGGTACAACTGAATAACGGCTGACTTTGGATCTGTGAACATCCCGGAGCTTAAAATTCTATAGTTCAAATCCCGAGCAGATGGGGAAACCAGCAATATGGGGCGATGCAGTTTTATCTCTATACCGCTGGACGTTTTGACGAGCGTATAATTTTCTGGGCGCATGTCATAGCCAAAGGAATATTCAGCGGTATATGAAATCGCGACAATTGCACCTGACGACAGACCAAAGAACTTTTTTTCTATGACGCGAGTCACTCCCTCTTGGCGCACAATTTGCGCAGTCACCAGCTTTGACTGTTCAAGCAGTTGCCGCTTTCCCTCTGTTAAATAATCATTGAATCGGGTGTAGCCCAGTAATTCATTTTTTAAAGTGATGTTCTCGCTAGTTAGCTGTTGGGTATAGTGCGTGTTCTGAAGCTTAAAATAGCCCAGAGTAAAAGCAATGAAAGTGCAGCCAGCGACAAGCAATACTAGTATCGTCTTTTTCATTGTAGATGGCCTTCTACTGTTCGAATGAATCTTGGGCCGTAATTTTTAAGAGATACTCTGCTTAAGAATCAACGGATCTGGTATTTTCTGCAAGCCGCGAGATGGAGCAATGCTGAATGTCGATTTAAAATGCTTATGCAACAACGCAAGCCTACAAAAAACTACTAATTAGTTTCAATCATCGACAAGCTGCCGTAATAAGAGTGCTGGTATTGTTGTAGCCCGTAAAAAATCTGTGGTTGCATGCCCCAACAGTATGCTACGTAACGGTGAATAGGGATAGGCTGCTAGCACGAGCAAATCTATAGAATGCAACTCAATCATTTTTGGAAGTTGAGTTCTTACATCACCCTGGTGAAATGCTGCGCTGACTTCATGCCCCGCGTTTTCAAGGCAATTTGTAGCCCAGTTCAATGCTCTCAGGCTTTGCTGATTAGTATCTCCGCAGACGAGTAAATGAATCGCAATGTTTTTAAACAGAGGACTGCTGGCAATCAGTTGTACGGCTCGACTCGAAATTGTGCCGCGATCAAAAACAATCATAGCGCGTTTTGGAGGGCGAAAAGCAGAGTTGACGACAAGAACTGGTTTATGAAGCATTCTGACACATCGTCGGACGTTCGATCCAAGATTTCCAGAGGATTGCCCCTGCCGTCCAAAAATATGGAGTCGGGTAACAATATCGTATTCTATTACCCTTTCGCCAAGCTCACCTGCAAGATGGTAGAACTTGGCCGTTCTGTCTCCAAAACTGACTGAAGACTGAAACCCCAAAGCAGATTCATCAGGTTGGGCTGAGGACTCTACAGCAACAGAATATTGAATTGCACTGCCCGTATTTGCAGTACTCTCGGTCGTACCTATATCAACAACGTGACTGCGTCTGCTGAAAATCTCTTGGCCGCTGTAAGGCCCGGTGACATGTACAAATTCCAATGGAGCATCAAGTCGGATTGCCGCCCATGTCGCATAGTCTGCAATGTTTGCCGCAAAGGCAGACTGATCAACCCAGGCGATAATTTTCTGATTTAAATTCATGCATTTGTTCTTTAGCTATGTGCAGTCAGAGATCGTTGTTGCCCTATTTGTCAGGCAAGGTCAGGATAGTTATTTCGACTGCTCAGACGCGCTGACAGGGGTGACCTGTTCTGGCACCTTAACCGGGCTGGCAGGCACAACGGCACTCTCTGGCGTCACCTGCTGCACTGGTGGTGAAGGTTTAGGCCTGACATGTGGTTTTAATTTGATGACAGTAGCAGGTAAATTTGTCACTGTTCTTTTTTGCTTGTCAGCGGCGAGTTGTTTTTTCTCTTCTTCGCTAAGCTCTTGATAGTGCTGCCATTGGGCAGCTTTCTGACCAGATTTCAATTTTGAAGCGCGTGCAAAATTTTCTCTTGCCTGCATCCTCTGCTCTGGTGTGAGCTTGACCCATTCACGCATGCGTTCTTGCGCTCTTGCTTTTTCGTCGGGATTGAGTTTCTGATAGCGGTTGGCTATTTCTATCCATTTCTGCTTCCTGTTTGCATCGATATTTCTCCACTCGCTTGCCAGAGGTGACAAGGTATCCTTTTGGGTAGCGCTCAGCGAATTCCACGTTGGGCCAGCCTCTGCTTGCGTGGTTGTTGCACTGCTGGATGTTGTTTGCGAAGTAGCGGGCTGTGGTTTGGCACCGGCGCTCATATGCGCCAACATTAATAGTAATGCGACCAGACCTATGACGAGGAGCAATCGATAGCTTGCAGATTTGAGGTTCATTTTTTTTGACTCCCGCAACTAGATGTATTCAGATAATCGATGCAACATGAAATGGAATTATTACTCCTCGACTTCAGACTTCAGCGCACGCCTATCGTTCGTAATTTCCCACAATTCTGGGATTTTTTTACACGCTTTTAGCTACAAAAAATATCGTCTTTCACTATCATCAAACCTGGTCCTCACCCAAAGTAGAAGAAGTATTTTTTTGCCGATTTTGCCAATTTTTTTCAATGATCGCCCAAAGTATTAGGCTATAGGACAGGAGTCGGATCAAGTAATGATAGGGCGAATCCTCATGTGTTATTTGATCAAACACGGAATAAACACGGTGACCAGCTTCCACAAAAAACGACAGCGCGAAATACAGGAAAAACCGCTGCCCCGAACTTCGCCAAAATCGAAGAAAGAAGAATGCGATGGCACATGAAGCCATGGCGATGGCACCAGTCAAAAAATTGATCATTGCATTCTCACTTGTTTTCGTAAATCAAGCCAAATAACAATAACAGCAATGCCACTAATGCACTAAATAAACGGAGCAATAAAAGATCAATCTGCGGAAACACCAGTTTGTCGAGCACAAGCAAGATGTTGTTGATTGACAATCCAATGAAACATAAACCGCTCCAAAACAGCAGACGCACTCCGTTGCGTCGATGAGAAGTCAATAACATCCATGCGCACAACAGCGATGTCAAAGTGCAGAGCCCATAAATGGTTTCAGCCATGTTATACGTCCTTTCGCCAGATGAACGCATCTGCAAATTGCTGTGCCCGTCTGTCTGTTTGAGAATGGATCAGACAAGTTATTCCAACCAAGTCACGGCGATATGCCTTTGCCAATCGGCTGATAAGTTCAGCAAATTCTGGCTGACTAGGTTGAAAACAATATTTGGATGATTTCACCGACTCGGTCCTGGAAAGCATACCTGCTGCATATAGCTCATCCAGTAACTTCTGCGCCACATATTCAGAGACATATAGGCGCTGTGACACAGCCAGGCATTCCCAAGCTTGCTCAGGTGTCGCATGTAGCAACAGCAGTGCTTCCAAATGCGGAACGGAAGCAATGTTACTGAGGATGAATCGCCTCAATTCATCCGGAAGTGCTGCCGATACCATATTTATCTCTGATATGAGTGTCTGAAAGCGTCATGACTTGATTGGAGCATTTACTGACAGCGGGCCAAGACACGCAAGCCGAGCCCGCCACCAGGTACTGGGTCAATCAGGGCACGCAGGTCGATAATGAAATTTACCCATTCGCGCACGACATTGACCGTACATGTTTATTTAGATAGATAGACGATGTCGTCGCGACGATTTTCTGCCCAGGCAGCTTCATCGTGCCCCATTGCTTTTGGCTTTTCTTTACCATACGAGACTGCTTCCAACTGTGCATCTGGTGTGCCGAGCAAAACCATGGCTTTACGCACGGCTTCTGCACGCTTTTGGCCTAATGCAAGGTTGTATTCGCTACCCCCACGCTCATCTGTATTACCCTGGATCAAAACCTTTTTTGTCTTATTCCCAGCGATGTACTTAGAATGTGCCTGTACCAGATTGGCATACTCAGGTTTGACCGTGTACTGGTCATAATCAAAATAGACGCTGCGCTTTGAGAGAATATTTTTTGGGTCGTTCAAAGGATCTACAGCAGCCGTGACAGTTTCAACCGACCGCGTATTTGGCATAGCTTTCGGAACTTCAGCAACTGGCGTGGCAGGTTTTTCTGCAACCTTGACTGGAGAACTGCATGCTGACAGCAGAACGACTGCTGCGCTGGCAAAAGATAACATGGTGGTAGAGCGCATTTCAATTTCCTCTTTGATTTAATTATGGGAAAAATCCCTGACACATCATCAGGACTGCCCACACCTGATTTCCCTTACTGTCAGGTGCAGTGATAAAAATGCGATAAGCAACCAACCGGTGACTGATCCCGGCGTTTCAATCAGACGAAAAAAAGCCCCCTCCGAGAAGGGGGGTTAAAAGGAAGCATTAAACCTGCACTCCCACTCTCGTCTTGCAACCTGGTTACATCGTAAATGGCAAAGGCAATAAGGCAAATCCTTCGTCTAATACTTCGATGCTACTTAACAATCCCTGCAGGCCAGAGTCCAAATTGCTTGCTGATTCTGGATCAAGCTGCATTAAGGCTTCCGGCAATAATCCTCTGGCTGGTTTAGGTGCCCGCATTAACAAGGCCGCCCCTTCTTCCGTCAGGCTGACTCTGACTACACGTTGATCCTTGGGATCGCGCGCCTTACGGACATAACCTCGTTTTTCAAGGTTGTCCAATAAGTTACTGGTCGTCGTCTGGTGAATTGCCAGTTTTTTAGCCAGCTCCCCCACACGCAATCCATCTGTTTCAAATAGTTCCTGGATGATCCATAGTTGCGCGCCATTGACGCCGCATTGTTTTTCTATCCACAAAGAATGCTGCTGTGCTGCACGTATGACGATGCGCAGCTTTTTCAGAATATCGAGTCTTGCCTGAATTTCGCTATTTTCATCACTATCGGCACTGGTTTTTCGTGCTACTTTTTTGATCATCAAGTATCTCCTGCGAATAAAGTGTATCATAACTCCATTCCTGCAAATATAATTTGTAGGAATATGTTTTGCCTAAATATATGTAAAAAAGCGATTAACTTGTCCGGCAAATATCTAGCATATGCCGAAGGAATAGCCCACTTCATTATGCATTTACCACCCCGCAGAAAGCCATACTCACTTCGAACTGGTCTCATTATTTCCAGAGTTTCTGATATCTGGCACAGGGGAGCTGCTTGGATCATCGGGCCTTTATTGGTAGGCTTACTGGCCGTAGGTCTTGCCTTTGGTGGAGAGCAGGCAGCAAAGTTGCATGCTCAAATGCTGAAAATATCGCCATATTCACCGCTTGTGGTGATGCCTTTGGGTTTCGCACTACTGTTTTATCTTGGCAGGCGTTTTTTTCCTGGCACGCAAGGTAGTGGAATTCCGCAAACTATCGCAGCTATCGATTCAACCGGTACAGAAAAAGAAAATGCCTTGCTGTCACCAAGGATAGCGGTAGGTAAAATCTTGATGACCTTGGGCGGACTTTCTGTCGGTGCCTCAATCGGTCGGGAAGGTCCAACTGTACAGATCGGTGCTTCGGTGATGCATATGTTCTATGGACATGGTCCATTCCAGAACCCGGAGACGCGGCGAATTTTGATCATGGCGGGTGGTGCTGCCGGTATCGCTGCGGCATTCAATACACCCTTGGCAGGCATCATGTTTGCAATTGAAGAGCTGAGCAAGAAACACGTGTTCAATGCGAATAGCTCCACCCTGGTGACAGTGATTCTTTCTGGCTTGATCTCACTGGCTGCCTTGGGGAACTACACCTATTTTGGCTCAACTGGCGCTTATCTGGACTGGAGTTCGGGTATTTGGGCAATATTGCTGTGTGGTGTCATCGGTGGTGCGTCTGGTGGTTGTTTCAGCCAGTTACTGATTGCTAGTTCCAGCAAGTTACCTGCACGCGTGACAAGTTTTATGCAAAACCGTGGCGTACTGTTTGCTGCCTTATGTGGGTTACTGATTGCGATTCTCGGTGTTTGTACGGATGGATTGCCTTTTGGTACTGGCTACGCCACAACCAGACTGACTTTGGAAGATAGTGGTGTCCTGCCCTGGTATTTTGGGATAAGCAAAATGCTGGCGACCATACTGTCTTCCATGAGCGGAATAACCGGAGGAATATTTGCGCCTTCGTTGGCGGTGGGCGCTGGCATTGGCGATAACGTTGCGGACCTGTTTCCAAACATGGCCACGCACAGCGCGACAGTGTTGTTGGTCATGGCGGCGTACCTATCCGGTGTAACCAGAGCGCCTGTAACTTCATTTATTATCATGATGGAAATGACAGACAGCCATCAGATGCTGATACCATTAATGACAGTATCAGTGATCGCCAGTGCAGTATCAAAAATGATTTGTCCTACACCGCTTTATCACAAATTGGCAGAGCGGTTTTCTGTACCGGCAACAGCAAACTTGCAGCCAAGCCGGTAATGGTGTGTCAGACAGTGCCGCTCAATATAGTGGCAGCCGACACTTCACCTTAACAAGCAAATATCTATAAAAACATGAACACGATACAAGTGGTCGGAGCAGTTATTTTCTTTCTCGCATTAGCACATACCTTTGCCGCGAAATTTTTTGAAGAGCTTGCTCATAAAGCCCCCAAACATGCAGGTTTATTCCACCTGCTTGGTGAAGTCGAGGTGGTTTTTGGATTTTGGGCTTTTATACTCATTGTCGCCATGGCTGTGGTCTCTGGCAGTGAAGCTGCCGTCACCTATGCCGAGTCGAGGCAATACACCGAACCCTTATTTGTGTTTGTGGTAATGGTGGTTGCTGCTTCCAAACCAGTGCTGGAAATTGTGGCGCGCTTTCTCTCTATTCTGGCAAAGCTGGTGCCTTTACCAAAGCCATTGACCATGACCTGGTTTGGCTTGGCCCTGGTTCCTTTAATGGGCTCATTCATCACCGAACCGGCAGCAATGACTTTGGCTGCATTGATGCTGGCACCTCTGGTGTTTCGACCAGGAATACCTGAGTGGCTGAAATATGGCAGCCTGGGCGTACTGTTCGTGAACGTGTCCATCGGCGGGACGCTGACTTCATTCGCAGCACCACCCGTATTAATGGTCGCTTCAACCTGGCAGTGGTCGACAAGTTTCATGGCGATGACTTTTGGCTGGAAAGCTTGTATTGCTGTGCTTGTGAATGCATCCTTTATTAGTTTTTTATTGCGCAAGCATGTCAGTCTACCTGTCATTAGTGATAAAAAAGACGAGATCCCCGTACCTCTGATTGTCAGCCTGGTGCATTTGATGTTTCTTGCAGGTGTAGTGATCTTTGCCCATCATCCGGTATTTTTTCTTGGCCTGTTTTTATTCTTCATGGGATACACACAAGCCTATGAGCGCTTCCAGAATCCGCTGATCCTGAAGGAAGGTTTGCTGGTTGGTTTTTTCCTGGCAGGACTGGTTGTTCTTGGGGGAATGCAGCAATGGTGGTTGCAACCCATCGTTTCCAGCCTTAGTCCAGTTGCCTTGTTTTTTGGGGCTCTTGGCTTGACTGCCATTACTGACAACGCTGCCCTGACGTATTTAGGCTCATTGATTGTCGGTATGAGTGATCAATCCAAGTACATGCTGGTTGCGGGTGCAGTGGCTGGTGGCGGATTGACCGTGATTGCCAACGCACCAAATCCAGCGGGTGTCGCGCTGTTACGCCGAGGCTTCAATGACGAATCAATTGGTGCCGGTGGTTTATTGCTGGGTGCAACGCCCCCTACCTTGATGGCTGCGGTGGCTTTCTTGTGGTGAAAAACCAAGTCGTGTCAGGCCAGGAAAATTGACTTACTTTAAAGGAGTTTGAATGTTCGAGTTCTTCAATTCTAACCTGGCCGAACTGGCATGGCCTTTTGCCCTTGTGTTTGCCTGGCTTGCCGGTGAATTCGGCCACCGCTGGACTGGTCTGCCGCGTATCAGTATCTACGGCCTAGTGGGCTTCTTGCTGGCGAATTCGCAACTGGGAATGTTGTCTCATGATGGTCATAGCGCTATTCTGTTGTTAGCAAATATCGCCTTTGGGCTGATTTTGTTCGAATTTGGCTATCGCATTAATATCCGCTGGCTTCGCAATAATCCCTGGATAGGCCTCACTGGTGTACTGGAGGCAATGCTGACTTTCTCAGCTGTGTATTTGGTGGCGACGTGGTTTGGAACGCCCATACTGACGGCATTATTGTTAGCCGCACTGACCATGTCGACCTCTCCAGCCGGTTTGTTACGCGTCATTAATGAACAGCGCAGCGCAGGCCAGGTCACTGAAAGGATATTGCATCTGGCAGCCATCAATTGTGTCATGGGTGTGTTTACTTTCAAGGTCATCGTAGGGTTTTGGGTCTTCCAAAACACAGGCAGCCTCCTTCATGCATCCGTGAACAGTTTGTCAGTGCTGGTCGCATCCGTCGCAATGGGTGCTCTGTTTGGTGTGCTTCTGCCGCTGATATTACGACAGCTCGGTAATCTGGGGCAGGACGCAACTGTTGCCTTCGCATTTGCGGTGATTTTATTGGTGGCGTTGACGCATGCAGGCAAGCTTTCCCCGATACTAGCAACGCTGACTTTTGGATTGATGGCCAGGCATCGACGAATCACCTTGAGCCGTACTCAAAGGAACTTTGGCGCATTGGGCGACTTGCTCACTGTCATGCTGTTTGTCTATGCAGCTTCGACGCTGGAATGGCAAAAAATTCTCTCTGGCGCAGGTCTGGGTTTGGCCCTTGTGGCTGTGCGCTTTGCTGCAAAACTGTCGGTCACATCGCTGTTGGCTCACGTAAGCGGAATACAAACGCGCAAAGGTGTGATGACGGGACTGGCCCTGGCACCTATTTCTGTATTCGTGATCCTTACTTTAGAACAAACGCGCTATCTTGGTATTAGTTTTGCCGATGAACTGACCGCTCTCGCGGCCATGACCCTGCTATTGGAAATAGTAGGGCCAATATTGACTCAGCGTGCCTTGATCTGGGCGAAAGAAGTACCTGAACAGAACGGGAGATAAGATGTCACTAGAACCTTTTAAGACTTCGGACGCTTTGTCCTTGGGTGTTGAACTTGAGCTTCAATTAATCGGCCTTTCAGACTTCGATTTATCTGCATCAAGTCCTGATCTTTTGCATTTGCTTGGACGCCGACCATTTCCAGGAAACGTCACGCCTGAAATAACGGAGAGCATGATAGAAATTTGTACGGACGTACAAACGAATTACCAGGGCGTGTTGGCACAACTTCAGCAAATACGAGATACCCTTGTAGAAGCATCGGATACCTTGGGAATCGGCATCTGTGGTGGTGGCACCCACCCATTTCAGAAATGGACGGACAGGAAGATTTTTTCCAAGCCGAGATTCAAGGAGGTGTCTGTTTTGTATGGCTATCTCGCCAAGCAATTCACGATTTTTGGTCAGCACGTCCACGTAGGTTGTACTTCAGGCGACAATGCCTTATTTTTGTTGCATTCGCTCAACCGCTATGTGGCGCATTTCATTGCGTTGTCAGCATCGTCTCCCTATGTGCAAGGCGGGGATACCTTGTTTAATTCAGCCAGGCTGAATTCAGTGTTTGCCTTTCCACTATCTGGCCGGGCACCCTTTATGTTGAGCTGGGAGGCATTTTCAGAAAATTACTTTTCTAAAATGGAAAAGACTGGCGTAGTCAAAAGCATGAAAGATTTTTACTGGGATATCCGCCCTAAACCGGAATATGGCACGATAGAACTGCGCGTGTGCGATACCCCGTTGACGGTGGAACATGCGGCTGCATTAGCAGCTTATTTGCAAGTCCTCTGTGCCTATCTGCTAGACAAACGTGAAGAACCACCAGTCGAGGACGACTATCTGGTCTATAACTACAATCGCTTTCAAGCCTGTCGTTTTGGATTGGACGGGTCTATCGTCCATCCCAAGACCTATGAAACGAAATCATTGCGGGAAGATATCCTTGCCACTATCAGAACGATAGAGCCTTATGCAGCTTCATTAGGCGCATTGCCTGCACTGACTCACCTTTACGAAACTACACATACTGGCAGCGACGCACATTACTTGCGTACACGCTATGCAGATAGCGGCAGTGTGGAAGGTATGGTTAACGCTGCGATTTGCCGGTTCAGAGGAATTTAAACCGGCAAATCGAACTTTCACTTAACTGCTCTGCTGTGACAAATACGTTACGAGAATCAAAGGCTCTTTGGTGTTTTTGCCTTGATAGAGCCCCAGTTCATCTCTGCTTTTTTCAGATTACCAGGAACATCTTCCAGCCACTTTTTCTGTACGTCTTTATTCACGTTCAGGTACAGTTTCCCGTCGACTACACGCCAGGCTTGCGGATCACCGTCGAGTTTCTTTTCCAGTGCCACGCCCGTGGAACAAAAGCCACCATATTGCGGCGCATATTTTGCAGGATCAGCCTTGAACTTGTCCCGGTTTTCGATCGATGCGAAGTAATATGTAACGCCATCATGTGCTGCAGCAATGCTGGATTTACCTATCGTTGGTGACCCTGCAGTGAAGTAGGCAACTGGGTCAAAACCTTTCAAGCCTACACCTTTGGCATCCACGTTGACTGAGCTGGTTGAGTTTTCATCGTACGCCATGGCGAGTTGTGGTATGGCACCGATCATGGTAATCGAGGCAGTCATAATTGCTAAGGCCAGGCGACGCTTTAAAGAAAATCTATTCATGATTCATCCAAGTAATAAGTGTGTTAGTGACTCTGTCTTTCGCGTGGCATATTTGCCAGCCAGAGAACTTTATTTATTTCTCAAAAAATAGGGAATACTCAAAAAATACAATCATCTATTCCATTTAGTGGAATAGATACTTTGCTGCGAAATTTTAGGAAAATCGACGCGTTTGGATTTTTCATGCTTCCAATATGACTGAAGATGAGAAAACAGTAATTCCACTAAATGGAACAATGAATTACATAATCTGAGTATTCTTTAAATTATAGGAATAAGGCAAAGTAGCCCTATTCGCGACACAGATATAAAACGCGAATCCCTTAAACCTGATTTAAATGGAGTCTCTCATGTCCCGTCTTGCTATCCCTACAGTAGAACAATCCCCTTCAGCCTCTCAGCCCATGCTGGCTGCTGTGAACAAGCAATTAGGCGTGGTACCAAACCTGATGAAACTGGTTGGCAATAGCCCGGCTGCCCTGGAAGGCTATCTGTCACTCAGTGGTGCCTTGGCCAAGGGTAGCCTGAGTGCACAACTGCGTGAACGTATTGCGCTGACCATCGCCGAATACAATGGTTGTGACTATTGCCTGGCTGCGCATGCTTATCTGGGTAAAAACCTGGCAAAGCTGAGTGACGCAGATATTGATGCAGCTCGCAGCGCCCATGCAGAAGATGCTAAAACCAATGCTGCCTTGCAGTTTGCACGTCAGGTTGCAGAGCAGCGTGGTCGCGTCAGTGATACCGAGTTGGCCAATTTACGTGCTGCAGGTTTTGATGATGCCGCCGTGATTGAAATCGTCTTGAATGTGGCAGTGAATGTATTGACCAACTATGTCAATAATGTCGCCCTCACAGATGTTGATTTTCCAAAAGTAAATCCGCTCTAATTCATCGTACATCAGAATAGTTCTGACAGGGGCGCCATCCCTGTCAGTCAGCAGCACAAACGTCAATCAGTTGGAGTAAATCATGGACCTGGAATCAGCGATCGGCAAGCATGCAGAGTGGAAAGTCAAGTTTCGTGCCGCTATCGGCAAGAAGTCACATATGGATATTGCACACGTATCCAATATTCATCTATGTGAGATCGGATGCTGGATGGACCATGAAGGCAAACAGCAAAACGGCCATCTGCCAGAATTTGCACAACTGGTTGAAGTTCACAAACAGTTCCATGTCGCTGCTACAAAAATTGCCCGCTTGATCAACGCTGGCAACTATGCTGAGGCAGAAAACATGCTGAATGGGCCTGAGTATGTTGGTGTATCCAGGCAAATCGCCAGTGCAATAATGAAATTGAAAAAATCTGATGCAAAGCTCAGTCTGTAGTTCGTTAGCTTCTGGTGGGGAACCACACGCTTATGTGATGCATTTCCGACCGCCCCTCGAACTTATACGCAAACGGTTAGTTCATCGCAGAGATTGTGCACCCAGCCAGCTATTTGCCACATAGTACTTTTTGGCTAGGCGGAAATTCTCTTGTTGTCGACTCGTCTACTCGAAGAAGCTATTCACAAACTTGGTGCAAACAAAACTCAGTTCCATTGAAAATTCGCGCCAAGCCGATTGTAAGTCTTTGAAACGTATAGAGAAAATCGGCTACCGCACCTCAATGCACGGAAGATACGATTACCCCAGATTGGCGGTGAAAGTACCAATCAAAATTTTTATCGGCAGTATTTCGGTACAGGGATCAATTTGGTATCAGCGTTAACAGAAATTGAGACACTACCGAATATGCACATACAGAAACACCTCATTTTGAGTGGTTCAGAACCTTCGCTGAAGGTTTAAGCTCATCCAACCTCGCCTGCAAGTCGGCAACCTTCTCCGATAACTCCACTATACGCAAATCCGCATCTGCGATTAGGCCTACAGCGTGATCGCGCTGCAACTTCAAGTCCAGCATAGTTTCACGTGTATCGCGTTTCTTTTGCCGCTGCTTGAGCAGATTTTGCCGTTCAGATGGCGCTTGATCGCTCTTGTGGCCTTCGACCCACTCCTGAATTGCTATCACCAGCAATGGGTAACGCGCCTTACGCAGAGCACTTGGATCGCACTTAGCTTCCTTGGCGACGTTATTCTGGCTGACTGGCGTTCCCTTTGGCAATACTTGGGGAACCGCATGCTTCAATCGCTCGAAAGCATCGCGGAAGCGCTGCTCGGCGGTCAGTGCTTTATCAGGCTGTTTTTCGTATGTAGACAAAGTAATTCTCCAATCCACGCTTCTCTTGTTCCAAATAACGATACTGCGGCGTATCCACTTGTGTCGTGCTCAACAAATGATTCACTGCATCGAGACGCTTCTGGTTCGCGGGAACCCGTTCGATGTTAAACAATGTATGAGCACAGGGCTTCTTGTCACCGTCACCGGCACAGCTCGCCACTGAGCTAAAACTATCAGCATCGTCACAACGGCCACTCTTCATACATGCTCCGAGCGCTGTCAATCGCCCACCAATCTGATGCAACCTGTAAATTTTGGCTAGGTGGTTCGCATCGCCCTCATTGACTAGATTCACTGGCTCACCGTCATTAGCAGGAGCAAATAGTTTTGCTTTGTGCTCTTCACCATAAGGGCTAACGTAGCGATTCGTGAGCATTGATGCCAGCTCGCGCCCCATGTTTTCGTAGAAGGCATTGACCAGCAACGTGCGAGCGTTATCATTGAGATGCAGAGCAGTATTGCCGCGTCCGTAGTAGAGCGACATGAGACGATTCAGATGCTTCAATTGGAGTTGTATGGAGGAATCGCTGATTCCGCCGGAAGCAAACATATTGACGGCTCCCGTGCGCCGGAATTGATGCCATGCAAGCGGCCACAAATTACCCACCTGATATCGCTCGGAATCCAATTTAGGACAGACTGCCCGTGCGATCTTGAGGTCGTCTTCGGTAATGGTGAGCTGCTGAAGACCAAACAAGTGCGAAAATTTTTGAAAAACTTCCGCCAAAGATTTCAACGTAGGTTGGGTTTCAACTCGCTTTGTAGTTTTTCTACCTGTACTCCACGGTTCAAGTGTAGCGGTAATCAATTTGGGATTACCACCATCCTGCCACCGTCCAGCGCTCGTGAGGCGCATCCTAGCGATGGATTGCAGCGCAACAATAGACGGCTCAACGCTCGGGCTGGTGATCCAAAAGGCGTTGGAATCAGCATCGGTCTTGGTCGTTTCGCTCTCAATCAAAGGAATGCGCCCATTCACCGGGTCATCTTCCCAGCGCAAGCAGTTCCAGCGAATGTTTGATGCTTCCTCAACCCGCATCAGGGAGAAAGCGGCAACATCTATCAACGCAGCGCACTGAACCAACTGAAAATAATTTGTCATTTTTACGATACCACGTCTCGACGTGATCTGGCCTGACCATTTTTCGATCACATCCTTAATGCCGAAGCGCTGGGCTGTATCGGCAAATGAGCCATAATAGGTCATGTCAGCGTAATGGTTGACGGCTGGAATTGCTTGAAACGGGTTCCGATGACTCTTTCCTGTTTTTTCACGATATTCCACCGCACCGTTATTTTCATAAGCATCCACGCTGAACGCAAAGCACTCTTCGATCTGTTTCTGATGCGAAAGAAAGTCGTTCCTGCACTCCGCCACCCGATTGACGATGTAGGTCCAGATGCGCGGTGGGATGTAGACAGTTTGCAGGGGTTCGTGATCGGGTTGCAATGTTTTCAAGCGTTGAATTCCTGCCAGATCCAGCAACTCGAAACCGAGAACTTCACGGGCGTCCCTCAGCCGATCCAACGCGCCGATGACTACATCGAACGCACTTGCGGAAATGGAGGCTGCCACCTTGTCAATCACGGCGGGAAAACGCGACAGGTCGGACGCTTTGATTCCTTCCTTACTGCAAACGGCGATGATTGATCTGAGCCATTTTAGACTGTTCATCGAAGTGGCTACTGCACGTGGCGCTCTCGTTCCCCAAAAGTACCACGCGAACAAGACACGAAGCAGGTCGGCATTGGCAGCATCGATCCGAACACCGTTTGATTGGGTCTGGGGACCGTCACCAAAGTTGAATGTGACTGTCCTACCTACCCATGGCGTCATGTCTATGACTGAATCGCCATAGCGCGACACTGGATTACCATCCTTGTCCTCGACGCAGACCCAATTTTTTGGAGGCGGCCAGCTCGGTGGACGGAAGGATCGCGATTTCGGTGTGACGCCAGGTGCTGAAATTGCCAATCCCAAGTAATTCAAATTGATGCTCATTTCAGATTCCCTCCGCACTTTCGATCAGGTGACGCCAATAAATGTGATAATCCCCCTCATTCAACTTTTCCTGTGCTTCTTCCACCCATGCTTTGCGCGCGGCGTTGGAGTCGCTGAACCATTTAAGTTTCGACGTAAGAACATCGATCACCATCTGCACATGCCTTGCGGAGTCGGCCTTGGCTTTGGCAGGTTGATGGAAGCGTGGCAGTATGGTGAGGTTAAGATACCGCATACTTGCCGTTGACCAAACATAATCCTCGCTGTCGATGTCGCGGTGGTGCGTGCAGAACAGGCATCCCGAAGGATTCGAGCAGTCCGGTTTCGGGGCCTCTGGCGGCAAATCAGAGGTGGATGTTGGAACGCCATCACATGAACCAGGCGCGGGACAAGCGACCTCCGTGCCGACGAGTCGTGGATCGTTCTTTTTCCAGAATTCGATGATCTCGACCAGCGCGACTTGAAGGCTCGGCTTTTCATAAACTTGCAACAGCGTTTCCTTCATGTGTTGCGCTTGTTCCGCGGTCTGGTCGGGATCTCGCGATCGCCTCAGCAGCCAATTAACGCGCGTGTTGCGGAGTTTTTGGGGAGACACAAAAGCAATTCCCATTGCTTTGCAGATGTTGACCTGCAAAGGTTTGAAGCTAAATGACTTGGTTTCCAGAGCCCCAAGTGTACGAATGAATGGGAACAGGCGACTTGATGTTTCTCCGAACACCTTCTTACGCCAAGCCAAGTAGTTCTCGAACACCTCCCTGTATTCGTTATAGATACTGAACAGCACTTCACCGTGGCGTCGATTCTTAAAGGCACGAACATCATAGCCATCTGTCGAACTACTGTAGGTGTATTGATTGAGAAGTAAGTTATGAGCTTGAGAGAGATTCATACCGGTCTGACCGATAAAGGCCATCATCTCTGCCATGATACGTAAATTGATTGTTGGATAACGTGTGTTCAACGTTCCGTCTGCCTCCCAATTATCGCGTTGTCGCTTAACTTTTTCAGTGGTATGTTTGTTCTTGTACTTTGGCTGAAGGGACACAACGGTGGCGGGATCTCTCAATCCAGACCAGTGTTCAATTTCTCGCCCATCGCGCAATTGAATTTTGATGGGCAACGAGCCAAAAATGGCCTCATACGAGAGACTGTTGATAATATCTAGGCACAAATGACCAAATTTAAAGGTATCCGTAAGGCTCTGCTTATCAGCGGCCACACTGACTGCACGGGTGCCACGCTTTTTGTACTTAAGCCGAGTGGTCAAAATCAGAGATTGTGCCCGATCCAGCACCGCATTGAGTATGATCGATACAATTTGTGCTTTGCTGTAAGCGGAGTTATTTTTCATGACTTTGAGCTGCACTTGACTCAACAAATAATCACACCAATGCCTGTAAGTATCTTCGATGACTTCTAGAGAGAGAGACTGATCGAATTCGTCAGCCCAAGAAAAAAAAGCTCGCAGATTCCTTATCATGGACGAAGCCGTCTCCCTTGCACCTCCCCCAACAAGCCTCGCCGTAATTTCTGCGTGAATAATTTTCACCAACCCCATCCGATCAATTATCGGGCGACCCAATTTGCCCTCCGCGATCTGGTTGAAGACGGTTTTCGGATTTCCCTTCGCGCCGCCTCTGTATAGAAGCACACGCAAATCCCACGGCGTTTCTGTGGCCCCATACTTCACCATCGTAAAGGTCAGATCGGGGATCGCCACATCAAGCACCTTTTGCTGACTTAAGGTGGTCGGAAAGGCCAAGAAAAGCTTCTGTAAATAACTTATCCAGTTCAATTTTCTCCTTCGTGTTCTGAGCGAAGGTGATGTAGCCGAAGGTCGTCGATTCGTGCTTGTGGAACATGGCGTGCTTGACAAATTCGATGGCCGCCTTGACCTCCATGCACATCAAGCAAAGCGTAATAAGCCACGTTCCATAGGTGGCACGAGTTTGGTGGAACTTGAACTTTTGTAGGAATTTCAACCCTACGATTTGTCCGGCACGGCGCAGATCGACCATCTCTCGAGCTACCGCGACGACCTTATACTGTTTGCAGAATCGTGTTAAGAACAAAAGGCTCTTGTCGGCACCATTGGCTCTGACGACGCGGTCCAGATGGCGGCGTGAGGTTGCATAGTTTCTGAGCATTGTCATGAGTTGCTGCGGAATCATCAAATTGCCGTTGATGTCAAACTTCGTGTCGATGCCGGTACCAGGTCCAACTGGAAGCAGCCACATGTTCGGCAGTTTGGGATCAGGCATCGCGTTATCGAGTGCTGTCGTGCGAAGGGTAAGGATGGTTCCAATTCGCGCACCTGTATAGAATCCAACCATTAGCATCAAGCACAACTCCCGCGATGCATTCGTGCTAGCGAACTGCAAAAGATCCAACTTGTCTTGATCAGAAATTGGGAGCAAGCCATCTTCCAGACGCCGACCAGGTCGAGCGCGGTTGGGTATCGATACATCCGTGGTGACACGGCTCATGGTACGCTCAAATCCCACAGGGTCGAAGTAGCTGATGGTTACAATTCTGTCCTGCCACTTTGGAGCCTCACGACTGATGAAGTTGCGGCCCGCAGCATAGCGGTAAAAACGAATGACAGCATTCATCCGCGCTGTGGTGGTGGACGGCATCAAATTTCCACGATCACGAGCATCAATTAGCGCCCCCCGGTAGCGCACTAGGACTCGTTCGACCTTTGTAATTGGGAAGTGCCGCCAATCAATGTCTGTCTCTTCCAACCATTCGGCGTATTTGTGCAGATGCTCCATGACGCTGATCGCCGTGCTCAACTTCACGTTGCGGTTTCGCGCCATTTCCAATGCCCACAGATTGGCTTCGCGCCACGCCTTACCATCTTTCCAGAACACCTGTGGCAACCGATCCACGGTCCGAACAATGGTGTCAGGCACCCATTTGATCTTGCCATCGGATACCTCTGGACGATGAGCGATGTACAGGATGTGCTCAAGAGTCGCCATCAGCTGCATCTTTGATGAAAAAATACATTGCGATCATAAGATCGCCCTGAACTTTTCCACCGCTCGTTTGAAATTCAATTGGAACAGATGCATCGTCAAGTCAATAACGCTGCCACCGCCGCTTTTGGCGCGAGAATCGTAGAATTTTGGGCCATTCAGAACTAATTCGAAATGACGGCCTGACACCGTCACATTCCATCGTGACACAAGTTTGATTTGGATTGGCTGGAAGGACACATCGTCCTTGGCGTACTCGGCAAGAAGCGGTAGCACCGCTTCGAGACCCATCGCCTGATAGCGTTGCAACTCCGTTGCATTCACTCGATTCAATTTGAACTCCTTTGAGACATGAGTTCCGGCAACGTCCGGAAGTGCTTGATTGATGCGTTGGGCGTCAGTTTGCGCCACCGCTACTCGTCTCTAAAAGAGACTTTTGCTACTCAACCCCTCGGACAAACCTACACGTCCATACGTTGCAATATAGAGCCTACATGTCAACA
Organism: Undibacterium pigrum; assembly: GCF_003201815.1. GTDB lineage: Bacteria > Pseudomonadota > Gammaproteobacteria > Burkholderiales > Burkholderiaceae_D > Undibacterium > Undibacterium pigrum. Next base: position 556,472 of record NZ_QJKB01000001.1, on the reverse strand, counting down.
GTTCAAATTGTTTCTACTTTTTGCCCTCAAACGGTATCACACACGTGCTCAGGTATTCTTCATACGTACCCTGGAAATCGATGATTTTGTTTTCCTTGATTTCCAACACGCGTGTCGCCAGAGATGAAACAAATTCACGGTCATGCGATACGAAAATCAAAGTACCCGCATATTTTTCCAGCGCGATATTCAATGATTCGATAGATTCCATATCCATGTGATTGGTTGGTTCATCCATCAACAAGACATTATGGCGGCCCAGCATGAGCTTGCCATACATCATGCGGCCTTTTTCACCACCCGATAAAACCTTGACTGATTTTTTGACGTCATCACCACCAAACAACAAACGACCGAGGATGGAGCGTACTGCCTGGTCATCATCACCCTCTTGTGTCCACTGACCTATCCAGTCAGTCAGATTTTTATCAGATGCAAATTCTTCAGTAGGATCTTGCGGCATATAGCCAACATTGGCATTTTCTGCCCATTTGACCGTTCCATAATCAGCATGCAAACCTGTGATGTCATCGCCGCCTATGCAACGCAACAAAGTGGTTTTACCAATACCATTGGCACCGATAATCGCGATTCTTTCACCAGCTTCGACCATCAGATCGACATTCTTGAACAATGGCTTGTCGTAAGCCTTGCTCAGGGATTGCACTTCCACGGCCAGGCGATGCAATTTCTTCTCGCCATCGAAACGCACGAAAGGATTTTGACGGCTGGATGGCTTGAAATCTTCAATCTTGATTTTATCAATCTGCTTGGCACGTGAAGTTGCCTGACGTGCCTTGGATTTATTCGCAGAGAAACGACGAACGAAGTCTTGCAACTCAGCGACTTTTTCCTTGGCCTTGGCATTGTTCGCCATTTGCTGCGCACGTGCCTGTGATGATGCCAGCATGTAATCATCATAATTACCCGGGTACACTTTCAGCGTACCGTAATCCATATCGGCCATGTGCGTACATACCTGGTTCAGGAAATGGCGATCATGGGAAATGATGATCATGGTGGAATTGCGTTCATTCAGAATATCTTCCAGCCAGCGAATTGTATTGATGTCCAGGTTATTGGTTGGTTCATCAAGCAGCAAAATATCTGGATTGGAGAACAAGGCCTGTGCCAGCAAGACGCGCAGCTTCCAGCCTGGCGCAACCGCACTCATGACGCCCTGATGCTGATCGGTTGGTATACCTACGCCCAGCAATAATTCACCAGCACGTGCCTCAGCAGTGTAACCATCATATTCAGCAAACTTGGCTTCCAGGTCTGCCGCTTTCATGTAGTCGTCGTCAGTCGCTTCAGGATTAGCGTAAATCGCATCCCGTTCCGACATTGCCGCCCACATTTCTATGTGGCCCATCATGACTACGTCCAGCACGCGCATGTCTTCAAAAGCAAACTGATCCTGGCGCAATTTACCCAGACGCTCATTCTGATCCAGCATGACCGTGCCGGAAGATTGCTCAAGGTCACCGCCAAGAATCTTCATGAAGGTGGATTTGCCGCAGCCATTGGCACCAATCAGGCCATAGCGGTTACCTTCGCCAAATTTGACAGAGATATTTTCAAACAGCGGCTTGGGGCCGAACTGCATGGTGATATTAGCGGTAGAAAGCACAGAAAACCTTTTGCAATAAGTATGGGGATTAACCATGCATTATAGCATCGTGCCGCATTGTGTTTTTGACGAGTCGAAGACAAGCCCATGATTTATAGAGAAATTATGGGCTTTGAACGGCAGATATATGCAGATTGGCAGTTTTCTGCAGGAGCGAGGTTACTTCTTTACCAATAAGAAATGGCTTGCCTGAAGATCAACTCTCTCAGACAAGCCATTTCTAAACTTCAAATGATTTACTTAATTGAAAGTTTTTCCTTCTGCAGCCAGTTTTGCGAGTAAAGGAGCGGGTTTCCAGGCGTCGCCATGTCGGCCTTTGGCATATTTCTCCATGGCCATAACCACATTAGGCAAGCCCACGGTATCGGCATAGAACATAGGGCCACCAGTATGCAATGGGAAGCCATAGCCTGTCAGATACACCATATCAATATCAGAGGCACGTGTCGCGATGCCCTCTTCCAGGATGTAAGCAGCTTCATTGACCAGGGCAAATATCAGACGCTCTACTATCTCCTGATCAGAAATCTTGCGGCGCGTAATACCCAGGTCAGCAGAGTGCTGGATGATCATGTCATTCACAATGCTTGAAGGATAAGCTTTACGGTCACCCGGCTTATAGTCATACCAGCCAGCACCGGTTTTTTGTCCGAAACGACCCAGCTCACACAGCAAATCTGCTGTTTTGGAATAAGTGATTTGTGGTTTTTCTACGTAACGACGTTTGCGGATATACCAGCCGATATCATTCCCAGCCAGGTCACCCATGCGGAAAGGTCCCATGGCAAAGCCCATTTTTTCTACGGCTTTATCCACCTGCTCAGGTGTGCAGCCCTCTTCCAGCAAGAAACCCGCCTGACGGCTGTATTGTTCTATCATGCGGTTGCCAATGAAACCATCGCACACGCCAGATACCACGCCAGTTTTCTTGATTTTTTTGGATAAGCCCAGCACTGTCGCCAGCACGTCTTTGGCAGTTTTTTTACCGCGTACAATTTCCAGCAGTTTCATGACATTTGCCGGGCTGAAGAAATGGGTGCCGATGACATCTTCAGGGCGCCTGGTGAAGTCGGCGATTTTGTCGACGTCCAGTGTTGAGGTATTCGACGCCAGAATAGCACCCTGCTTCATGACTTCGTCGAGTTTTTTGAAAACTTGTTCCTTGACGCCCATGTCTTCGAATACAGCTTCAATGACGATATCTGCCTGGGCAATCTCTTCATACGACAAAGTACCTGTAATCAGACCCACACGCTGATCAAATTTCTCTTGCGTCAGCTTACCTTTTTTAAGCGTGTTTTCATAATTCTTGCGGATCGTCGCCAAACCTTTGTCCAATGCTTCCTGCTTCATTTCCAGTATTTGTACAGGAATGCCAGCATTGGCAAAGTTCATGGCAATGCCGCCTCCCATGGTGCCGGCACCGATAACGGCAACGGATCTGATAGGACGCGTTGGTGTATCTTCTGGCACATCAGGCAATTTGCTGGCCGCACGCTCACCAAAGAAAGCATGACGCAAGGCTTTGGATTCTGTAGTTTGCACCAGGTCAACAAACAGTTCACGCTCAAACTTGATACCGTCATCAAATTTCTTGGTGACTGCGGCTGCTACTGCTTCCACGCATTTCAAAGGTGCTGGGAAAGGTCCTGCCATTGCGCGTACTGTATTACGTGAGAATTGCAGATAGGCTTCGTAGTTCGGATAATCAATCTTGATATCCCGCACTTTAGGCAAAGGGCGCACATCTGCAACTTTAGCCGCAAATGCGAGTGCAGCTTCCAGTACGTCACCGTCCACCACTTCATTGAAGATCGCTGTTTTAGCCAGCTTCTCTGAAGGAATTGGTGTGCCTGAAACTATCATGTTCAAAGCCATTTCCAGGCCCAGCACGCGTGGCAGGCGCTGCGTGCCGCCAGCTCCAGGCAAGATGCCGAGCTTAACTTCAGGCAAGGCGATTTGCGCTCCCTTGGATGCAACGCGATAGTTACAACCCAAAGCCAGTTCCAGACCACCGCCCATGCACACAGTGTGAATAGCAGCAATCACGGGTTTGTCGGAGTTTTCGACCACATTGATCAGCGTATGCAGGCTAGGCTCTGCAGATGCTTTGGGGGAATTAAATTCTTTGATGTCTGCACCGCCAGAGAATGCTTTACCGGCACCAGTGATGACGATGGCTTTGACTGCATCATCATTCAATGCCTGCTTCATGCCATTCACCGCAGCTGCGCGGGTAGCATGACCCAAGCCATTGACAGGTGGATTGTTCAGGGTAATTACGGCGATATTGCCATTCACTTGATATTCGGCGCTCATGTCTCTTCCTATAGGTGAAATGCTGCTTGGATTTGCCAGTTCAGTGCTTTTTAAAATCTGGTGTAAGCTTGTTTTTGCTTACTATACCGCAAAATAGTACGAGCGTATTATTTTATTTTAATTCCAGTACGGGCAAGCATGAAAATATTTCCACGCACCATGAAATACATCTGGTGCCGTCTGCCTGCAGTACTACCTACCGCACTATCTGCTACAGTACTTTAGTCTATCAAGCACCAGCATATTAGAAAATCTGGTCTTGAATACCGATATTGCTCCTGAGAAGGCGCAAGACGATATTTAATACCTGCGAAGTCAATGGAACCGGAGTCTCTGCGCCAATGATGCATCCCACACCGAGCTGGACTGAGCACATCAAAGCTGCGGCCATCACTGGCATCATCGTGTTTGCCGCATGTGTATTGGGTATACTCAGCCGACCCATGGGCCACCTTGCTGCACTATGGCCAGCCAATGCCCTGCTGATTGGTCTGTTTGTACGCTTTCCCAAGTTGAACAATGCCTTTGGATGGCTGGGCGCAATATTGGCTTATTTCATGGCTGACATCATGACGGGCAATAATTGGTCTGCCAATTTAATGCTGACTGCTGGCAATCTTGTCTGCGTCGTCACCGGCGTACTCCTTTTCTCCTGGCTGGATGAAGAACACCGCCGCTTGAAACACCCGCTGTCTGTGCTCTATCTTGCTTTGGTGGCATCGTGTGCAGCAGCCGCAACTGGCGTAGTTGGTGTCATTGCCGACCCCATACTATCCAATGCAAACCCACTCAAAAACTGGGCATTCTGGTCCGTCATTGAACTGGCTAATTTGATGGCAGTTTTACCTGTGATGCTCAGTTTGCCGGATTTGTCAGGATTAAGATTAGATCGCCGTCGTGCTTTTAAGACTGAGCACTTTCATGTCAGCAAAATCTTGCCTGTATGCGCCCTCCTGATATCTCTTGCTTTGGGCATTATCGTAGGTGGTCCTGGTGCACTTGTCTTCCCTATCCCCGCCTTGCTCTGGTGCGCACTAAGCTACGATATCTTCATCACCAGCATACTGACTTTGCTGTACAGCGGCTGGGTATTGATTGCCATGTCGCTCGGCTACCTGCCCATTTCCATAGTCAATATGAATTCGCGCCCCATGCTGTTGTCGATACGCATAGGTGTAAGCCTGATGGCACTGGCACCTCTGACCGTGGCCTGCGTCATGGCAGCACGTGAAGAACTTTTGCGGCAACTCAAATACATCGCTGAACACGATCAACTGACCGCTCTGTTAAACCGCCGTGCTTTTAATGAACGCGCTGCCAACCTGCTGGCCAGGCTGTCTGAACAAACCAGGCCGGTAGCAGTATTGATGCTGGATATAGACAAATTCAAGGACGTAAATGACACCTACGGGCATGCTGGCGGCGACCGTGTGCTGGTGGCATTTGCACGTATCGCCAGTGCCGGTCTACGCAATATAGATATGCTGGGTCGTATAGGTGGTGAAGAATTTGCGGCTGTACTGCCAGGCTGCGGCCAGAAGGAGGCGGCAAAAATCGCGCAACGTATACGCAGCAAACTTGCAGACACATCCATTGATCTGGGCGACGGCCAGCAAATTACAGTAACTGTCAGTATAGGCGTCAGCTTTGCCCAACAGGCTATACCCGATATTGAAGCATTGTTATTGGTTGCTGACAAAGCGCTTTATCGCGCCAAGGAAAATGGACGCAATCGCGTAGAAAGTGATGACCTTGATGCTTAAAAAACTGAAAATGATCGGACTCAAAACCAATTGAACCCGATCAAAGGAAGCTCAACAGTCTTAAACCTCCAGCCATTCTTTGCGGATGTTTTCATTGGCACGCAAATCAGCAGGAGTGCCTTCAAAAACGATGCTGCCATGACCCATCACATACACCCGTTGCGAGATTTCCAGGGCGATGGCCAGTTTTTGCTCTACCAGCAAGACAGAGATTCCTCGATTCTTCAGTTCCTTCAGATATTCTGCCACCAGCTCAACAATCTTAGGTGCCAGACCTTCTGTGGGCTCATCAATCATGATCAGGTCAGGGTCGCCCATCAAGGTACGACACAAGGTCAGCATTTGCTGCTCACCACCTGACATCACACCCGCCTGGGTGTTTTTGCGTTCACGCAAGCGCGGGAACATCTGGTACATATCCTCCATGCTCCAGCGTGGCTTGCTGTCTTTGGCGCGACCAGATTTTTCACCCAGCATCAGATTTTGCTCGACAGTCAAGGTCGGGAAGATATCGCGGTTTTCCGGGACATAACCTAAACCTTTATGAGCAATCTGAAAGGCTTTCAGACCAATGATTTCCTCGCCCTTGAACAGGATGGACCCAGTGGCATCCACCTGCCCCATGGTGGCCTTGACTGTAGTTGAACGGCCGACACCATTCCGCCCCAGCAGGCTGACAATTTCACCGGCATTGACCTGCATGTCCACGCCATGCAAAACATGGCTCTTGCCATAAAAGGCATTGAGATTTTTAATCGTCAGCAAGCTCATTCAACCTCCACCGGTGCATGACCACCCAGATAGGCGTCTTTGACTTTTTGATTATTGCGTATATTTGCCGGAGTATCGCAGGCTATGACTTCACCATAAACCACCACAGCAATTTTATCGGCCAGCCCGAAGACCACGCTCATGTCATGTTCCACCATCAACAGGGATTTACCGACGGTGACCTTGCGTATCAGCTCTACCGCAGCATCGGATTCTGAACGACTCATGCCCGCAGTAGGTTCATCGAGCAAAATCACATCAGCGCCGCCAGCAATGGTGATGCCAATTTCCAGAGCGCGCTGCTCAGCATATGTCAGCAAGCCAGCAGTAACATTGCGCCTGCGTTTGAGGCCAATCTGTTCCAGTACTGCCTCCGCCCTTTCATGTGCATCCTTTAAGCCATTCAACCTGTGCCAGAACGAGTATTTATACCCCAGCGACCACAAGACTGCGCAGCGCAGATTTTCATAGACCGACAAACGATGGAAAATATTCGTGATCTGAAAACTGCGCGACAAGCCACGTCGGTTAATTTCATAGGGTTTCAGGTCTGTGATGCTCTCGCCATTGAGCAGGATATCTCCAGAACTCAGCGGGAAGCGGCCAGAAATGAGATTAAACAAGGTGGATTTACCAGCACCATTGGGGCCAATGATGGCAAAACGCTCGCCTTTTGGCACCTGCAAATTTGCACCCTTGATGATTTCTGCACTGCCAAAAGACTTTCGTACGTCTTTTAATTCTAGCGAAAAGCCTGTCATGCTTGCGCCCTCCGCATTTGTTCTTCAATTTCAGTATTGACTTCGCCCCAGTGCTCTGCAAAACCACCTTTGAGTTTGGCGCAGGCAAAAATACCCAGGCCAATGACGACGATGGTCATTGCCCACCAGCTGCTGCTTGCGGTATCGATGGAAACACCAAACATTTCTATGACGGCGCTTTGCGTCGCTTCCAGGGTACGTTGATACAGCATTTCCACCGCCAGGATGACCCCTGCTGTAGTAATTGCTGCCGCCAGCACAAGTTTCCACATGCTTGGCCAGACCCGCTTGAAAAGGCCAAACTTTGCTACGCGCAGATTCATCATGATGATGCTTGCCATACCACCAGGCGCATACATGACGATGAGGATAAAGAAAACACCCAGATACAACTGCCATGCCTTGGTCAGGTCTGACAGCATCACGGTCAGGAATACTCCTATGATTGCCCCTATCATAGGACCAAAAAAGAAGCCCACCCCACCTATGAAAGTGAACAGCAACACCGCACCTGAGCGTATGGCACTGACATTTTCTGCTGTGACAATTTCAAAATTAATGGCAGACAAACCACCGGCAATACCAGCAAAAAATGCCGACAAAATCAATGTCATATAGCGTACCCATTGCGTGTCATAGCCTATGAACTCGACGCGCTCAGGATTATCCCGTACAGCATTGACGATGCGCCCCAGTGGGGTTTGCGTAAAGGCGTACATTCCTATGGTACTGATGAACAGCCACAAGGCAATCAGGTAATACACCTGAATTTGCGGTCCATAGGTAATACCAAGGAAAGACTGACCAATGACACGGTTGGTAGAGATACCGCCTTCGCCGCCAAAGAAACTGGGGAACATCAGCGAACAGGCAAACACCAGTTCAACCATACCCAGGGTAATCATGGAGAAAGTCGTCCCTGATTTCTTGGTCGTGACATAGCCAAACAAGACACCAAAGAACATGCCGGCAACACCACCTATCAAGGGAATCAGTGTAATTGGGAACACCAGGCTGCCCGCAGTCACCATGTTCATCGCATGAATGGCGAAGAAAGCTCCCAATCCGGAATACACGGCGTGACCAAATGACAGCATGCCGCCTTGCCCCAATAACATATTGTAGGAAAGGCCGAAGATCATCAAAGTGCCAATTTGCGACAGCAGGGACAATGATCCGCCAGTGCTGAATATCATAGGCGCGACAATAAGCAGGATGGCAAAACTGCCCCAGATTATCCAGCGCGCCAGGTTGATGGGTTTGAATACTAAAGGTTTGCTCATCTTTTATCCTTCGCGTGTGCCGAGTAAACCTCTGGGCCTGAAAATCAGGATGAGTACCAATAAGAGATAAGGCAAGATAGGGGCAACCTGAGCAATCGTCAGGCTCAACAAGGCGTAACCAGGTGCTGTCGCACTGATGATCATGCCCAGTTTGGCGAACACGGTGACGAAGGAATAATCAAGCGCCACGGCAAATGTTTGCAGCACACCTATTAATAGCGATGCCACAAAGGCCCCCGCCAGTGAGCCCATGCCCCCCACCACGACCACCACGAAAATAATACTACCCAGAGTGGAAGCCATACCTGGCTCGGTAACAAAGGCATTGCCACCGACAACACCCGCCAGGCCGGCCAATGCACAGCCACCACCAAATACCAGCATGAAAACACGTGGCACATTGTGTCCCAGTGCTTCTACAGTATCAGGATGGGTCAAAGCTGCCTGTATCACCAGACCTATGCGGGTACGCGTGAGCAAGAGATAAATGGCGGCCAGCATCACCAGTGCCACCAGCATCATGAAACCGCGGTAGATAGGAAAGGTGGTTGTGTACAAAGTAAACAAGGGGCCATCCAGTGACGCAGGGATAGGGTAAGGCACGGTAGACCTGCCCCAAATCAATTGCACCAACTCGACAATCACATAGGAAAGCCCAAAGGTGAACAGCAATTCAGGTATATGCCCATATTTGTGTACCGAGCGTAAGCCATAGCGCTCCACCATTGCGCCCAGCAAACCAACCAGCAATGGCGCTAAAAACAAGGCTGGCCAAAAGCCTATCTTGATACTGATGGCATAGGCAAAGTAAGCGCCTAGCATATAAAAACTGGCGTGGGCGAAATTGAGAACGCCCATCATGCTGAAAATCAGCGTCAGTCCGGATGAAAGCATGAACAACAGCAATCCGTAACTGACACCATTCAGCAAAGTGATCAGTGTGAATTCCACAGCAAAGATCCTTTTCAGAAAATTCTTGAACGATCGTACTATTTATAGGTAAAAAAAGAGAGTGCGCATGAAGCGACTCTCTTTTCTTATAGGATTAGCCTGGTCGTTTCATCTGGCAAGAAGATGGTTGCGATGCAACGAACGCATCTATCTTTTGATTGGTCTTCCAACCCATGCCAGTATTTTCCTGGTCAAATTTAACATCCTTGCCATTGGTTTTTACCCAGGTAGCGATATACAAAGGCTGTTGAATTTGATGGTCAACCTTACGCATGCTGGCGTCACCATTCAGGCTCTTGAAATTCAAGCCTTCGAGTGCCACAGCCACTTTTGCAGGTTCTATGGATTTGGCCTGTTTGACGGCTTGTCCCATAGCTGCCAGGACAGAATAAGTCGCCATGGAATAATAGTCATCCTTGTATTTGGCTTTGAATCCTTCAACAATGTCCTTGCCTGCAAAGGTTTCATTGTTCACATTCCAATAGCCTACATATTTCACCCTGTCTATACCAGCAGCGCCCATGGCTGTTGGGACGCCAGTCGTCGATGCATAGTAAGTGTAGAAATTGGCTTTCAGGTCAGCGTCTTTGGCAGATTTAATCAGCAAGGCCAGATCAGCACCCCAGTTACCTGTAATAACCGTATCAGCACCAGAAGCCTTGATTTTAGCTATGTAAGGAGAAAAGTCTTTTACCTGGCCAATAGGATGCAGGTCATCACCAACGATTTGTACGTCCGGACGTTTGCGCGCCAGATACTCTTTGGCAGCACGGGTCACCTGATGACCAAATGAGTAATTCTGCCCAATGATATACACCTTCTGGATATTCTTGTCGGCCGCCATGAATGTAGTCAGGGCTTCCATTTTCATATCAGAATTTGAATCAAAGCGGAAATGCCAGAAGCTGCATTTGCTATTGGTCATATCAGGATCAACAGCAGCATGGTTCAGGTAAATGATTTCCTTCCCCGGATTGCGCTCATTATGCTTATTGACAGCATCCTGCAAAGCCAGGCCTACGGCAGAACCATTGCCTTGCGTGATGTAGCGAAAGCCTTTATCAATCACCGTTTTCAAAACATTCAATGACTCTTGTGGGCTACCCTTGTTGTCGAAGCCGACAACTTCAAACTTGTGTTCACCTGCCCACTTTTCAGCATTGGCCTTGTCAGCAACAAACTGATAGGAATTCAGAATATTTTGCCCAACTGGCGCAAAAGCGCCTGAGAGTGGATCAATGTAAGCGATCTTGATGGTATCTGCCATTACTGCAGGTACGGCGAAGGTTAAAGCGACTGCAGCAAGGCTGGCACGTAAAGGAAATTTCATTTGTCTCTCTCCGGTATTCTCATTGTTTGGAATCTAGATTTTTTCGTTTTATCGCTACTTCCAGAACCTGGGCTACCCTCATAGCTAAGTCCAGGCTCTGCACTTCCTATGCAGTTGGTAGTTTATATTCCTTGAATTGCTCCCTCAGTTTATTTTTCAAAATTTTTCCTGTTGCCCCTAACGGCAGGCTTTCTATGAAAACCACGTCATCAGGTAACCACCATTTAGCTACCTTGCCATCAAAAAATTGCAGCAATTCTTCCCTGCTCACTTCTGCCCCTGGCTTCTTGACTGCCAGCAGTAGCGGACGCTCGTCCCATTTGGGATGGAAGACACCAATACATGCTGCCTGCAGAATTGCAGGATGGGAGACAGCCACGTTTTCCAGGTCTATCGTGCCTATCCATTCGCCACCAGACTTGACCACATCCTTGCTGCGGTCAGTAATCTGCATATAGCCATCGGTATCTATGGTTGCCACGTCACCAGTAGGGAACCAGCCATCTTCGAGGACATCACCGCCCTCGTTCTTGTAATAGCTATTGATAATCCACGGCCCCTTGACCAGCAGATTGCCGTAGGTTTTACCATCCCATGGCAATTCCTGGCCAGCGTCATCAACAATCTTCATATCAACGCCATACAAGACGTGACCTTGCTTCTGCAGTATGGCTTGCTTCTCTTCTTCAGCCAGGTCTGCGTGTTTGGCCATCAAGGTGCCAGCCGTACCCAGCGGCGACATTTCTGTCATGCCCCAGGCATGCACTACTTCTACGCCATAGGTATGGCGCAAGGTTTTCATCATGGCAGGTGGGCAGGCAGAACCACCAATCACCGTACGTTTGAAGGTAGAGAATTTCAGGTTATTTTGTGCGACATACGTCAGCAAGCCCAGCCAGACGGTAGGCACACCGGCTGAGAAGGTAACTTTTTCCTGCTCGAATAATTCATAGAGAGATTTACCATCCAGATGCGGACCAGGGAAAACCAGTTTGGCACCATTCAATGGCGCAGAATAAGGCAGGCCCCAGGCATTCACATGAAACATGGGTACGACAGGCAATACAGAGTCACGTGCCGATACATTCAAACCATCTGGCAATGACGAACCATAAGAATGCAGGATAGTGGAACGGTGGGAATACAGAGCCCCTTTAGGGTTGCCTGTGGTACCAGATGTATAGCACAGGCTGGAAGCAGAATTTTCATCAAACACTGGCCAGGCAAAATCGTCGCTATTGGCTTCGATCAAATCCTCATAAGCCATCAGGTTGGGGATTTTGCCATCGGTCGGCAATTTATCCTGGTCGCACATCATGATATAGCCTTTGATACCAGGGCAATGCGCAACAATTGCCTGTACGATAGGCAGGAAGGTCATGTCAAACAGCAGGTATTGATCTTCTGCGTGATTGGCAATGTATGCAATCTGTTCAGGGTGCAGTCTGGGATTAATCGTGTGCAAGACAGCGCCAGAACCAGACACTGCATAATAAGCTTCCAAATGGCGGTAGCCATTCCAGGCCAGGGTGGCAATCCGGTCACCCAGCTTTACCCCAAGCTTCGCAAAAGCATTCGCCAGTTGTTTTGAACGTTTATGGCATTCACTATAGTTATAACGGTGTATATCGCCTTCTACCCGGCGGGAGACAATCTCATTCTTTCCAAAATAACGGTCAGCATGTTCGATGAGGCTGGAAATAAGCATGGGTTTGCCCATCATTTGCCCCATCAAGGGACTCTTCTCATAAGACGACATTTGTTCTCCTGAAATGTGCAGCGTTATTGATTACTTTGGTAATTGCTTAAATTGCTGAATATTATTCTTTACCGATTTTTGTACGACCGTACTAATCCGTCAATCAGTATTTTTTTTGCAATGCACAAAGTAGCCTCTTTTCATCCTTTCTGTTTTAGTGCTTCCACAAACAAAAATGCGGAAGATAAGCTCTCCCGCATCGCAACATTCAACAAATTTACTTTGTGTCGAAAAAAGAGTCCGACACCCTTAGTCGATCGCCTTCTTAACGCCTGGCTGGTGGGCCACCTTCTCCCGACTCAAGCACAAAACCTGCTTTTGCATCTTTTCCCAAGACCTTGACCAGATAGGGCATGACTTCTTTTAGAGTAGCCAGCAAAGTCCACGGAGGATTAAGGATGAACATCCCACTGCTATGCAAGCCAAAACCATCTGGCGTTGGGCCGCTGATGGACAAGGTGACGTTCAGCCAGCTATTCGCCTGCAGACGCTTGAGCTTTTCTGGCAGGGAACGGGATTCCTGACGTTGCAGTACCGGATACCAGACAGCGAAGGTGCCGGTGGGGAAACGTTTCAAGCCATCTTCCAGAGACACTTTGACGCGTCGGTAATCATCCTTGACTTCGTAAGGAGGGTCTATCAGCACCAGGCCACGACGGGATGGAGGTGGCAGCAAGGCTTTCAGGCTTTCAAAACCATCGCCGGCAGAAATGATGACGCGTTTGCCCCTGACGGTTTGACGCTGGCCCTGCTCTGCCGCATGGTTATCCAGCTTGCGGAAGTTTTCGCCCAGTATCTTGATTTCGCTAGGGTGCAATTCAAACAGGCGCAGGCGGTCTTGCTCACGCATGACAATATTGGCGCAGTAAGGTGAGCCTGGGTAATAGCGCATTTTGCCGCTGGGATTGAGGCCCTTGATCAAATCCATATAGGCTGCGAAAGACTCAGGAATATCTTTCCTGTCCCACAAAGGACCGATACCGGTTTCAAACTCGGCATTTTTACTCGCATAACCACTATCAAGCGCGTATAAACCCGCACCTGCATGTGTGTCTATATAGGTATAGGCAGTGTCTTTTTGGCCCAGGTATTCAAGCAATTGAATCAGGACAAAGTGTTTCAGAACGTCGGCATGATTACCGGCATGAAAGCCGTGGCGGTAGCTCAGCATAATAAATCTTTCAAAAATGAATAGGCGACCTGCCGTTGGCAAGTCGCCCTGAAGTGGTAACAAACGGGATGAAGCTAAAGGCCTAGCCTACCCGTTTGCCTAATATGATCAAATCGCGTTCTATGCCGTCCAGCGTCGCCACCTTTGGCATATTCGCCCAGGTAGCAAAGTCAAATGCAGCAAACAACTTCAGACTAGGTACATTATGACCAAAAATGAAGCCCAGCAAAGTATGAACCTTGATTTCCGGGGCATGAGCAATAGCCTGGGTCAGAAAATAACGCCCCAGCCCCTGGCCACGCGCAGCCTCATGCAAGTAAATGGATAATTCAGCCGTACCAGCATAAGCTGGCCTGCCGTAAAAGTTCGAAAATGACAACCAGCCTATGATTTGCCCATTCTGTTCGCATACCCAGAGTGGACGTGATTCAGGCTTGTGCTCATGAAACCATGCATGGCGCGATTCTACAGTAATAGGCTCAGTATCTGCGGTCACCACACGCGAAGCAACCGTGGAGTTATAAATTACCACTATTTGCGGCAAATCCTCAAACTGAGCCAGTCTGTGCGTAAACTCTGCAGCCATCGTCATTAAATCGTATGGGTAGCACGGGAAGAACGTACGGCCGCACCCAGCAACTCCTCTACGCGTAAGCGTATGCGGGTACCACTTTCATCTTCAGGAAAATGCACGCCTATGCCCTGCGATTTGTTGTTGCCTGCACCTGCCGGTGTAATCCAGGCTACTTTACCTGCGATAGGATATTTATTTGGATCGTCCAACAGGGTCAGAATCAAGTAAATTTCTTCGCCCAGACGGTAAGTCTTATTGGTGGGCACAAAGATACCGCCATTCTTTAAAAATGGCATATAGGCTGCAAACAAGGCCGCTTTTTCTTTAATCGCCAGCGACAACACCGAAGGACGATTCGGTGACGGCATATTAAGTGGTGTACCGGGATCTGCTGGTAAATCTGACATGTTCTGGCTTTCGCAATTCTTTAATCAAATAGTGCTGAATATTCAAGCAGCATATCTTCCAAAAATAATTTGGCCGATAAAGGGTGGCTGGCAATTGCCTGTCTTTCGTTGCAATTCTTGATGAATTGCTGCAAAGCTGGCTCATCAACCTGCACGGACAATGACTTCAACTCCCTCTCATAGCGACGATGATACCGGATTCTGCCACTTTGTTTGCAGGAAAATATATCGTAGAGCCAACGTTGTAGCCAGCCGACGACGACAGGCATTTCCATTTTCTGCATTTTGTCAGCAGTTTTAAGGCTCAGTTCTGTGCCAGGTTTGCTCAAAAACCGTATAAATTCATCCAGATCAGCACGTAAGTCTGAATGTGCCATATCAAATGCCGCCAGCGGCGCACCACCTTGTTGCGCCAGCCAGACGTCAGCATCCTTGATGCCCTGTTTATGTAGCCACTCCAGCGCAATACCAGCATCCGGCAAGCCAAGTCCAAACTTGTGGCAACGCGACAAGATGGTTGGCAGCAACCTGTCTATACTATTCGACACCAGGATAAATACCGTATTGGCATTGGGCTCTTCCAGCGATTTCAACAAGGCATTTGCTGCTGGCACATTCAAAGCTTCGGCGGGATACAAGACAATGACACGTCTGCCACTGCGGTGAGTAGAAATGTTCATGAAATCCGACAATGCGCGGATTTGGTTGATGACGATTTCTTTGGAAGGCGCTTTGCTGGCCTTGCTGGTTTTGGCAGGAGCCTCCGCCTCGTCACCAGCGGGCGCATCTTCTTCGTCCAGCAGTTCTGGCCTGACACGGCGATAATCAGGATGGCTATATTGCGCAAACCAGCCGCAAGAACCGCATTGCTGGCAAGCGTGTCCACCCTGCCCCGGACTTTCACAAAGCAGTGACTGCGCCAAATGCTCGGCAAATACAGTTTTACCTATGCCTTGTGGCCCATGCAACAAAAAGGCATGTGGCAAGCGCTGCCCCAGAGCCTGTATCTGTTGCCAGGAATCCTCTTGCCAGCTATATAAAGGATGCTGCGTCATATCGTTTGCTGAGAAGAGCTCAAAAGATCATCAAGCAATATGTCCAGTTGCAAACGTATAGCCTCTATGCTTTGTGTAGAGTCGATGATCCTGAAACGTTGAGGGAATTCTTTGGCACGGCGCAGGTATTCCTTGCGGGTGGCGGCAAAAAAATCTGCCTTTTCCTGCTCAAACTTGTCCAGGTCACGTGTTGCATCAAGGCGCGCACGCGCCACTTCCAGAGGCACATCAAACAAGAGAGTCAGGTCTGGTTGCAAATGCGGATGCACCCATTGTTCCAGCGCATTGAGTTTATCCAGCGATAAATTCCTGCCGCCGCCCTGGTAGGCAAAGCTGGCATCGGTAAAACGGTCAGAAATAACCCAGTCGCCACGTGCGAGGGCTGGCTCTATGACCTGGGAAATGTGCTCGCGCCTGACGGCAAACATCAGCAAGGCCTCTGTCTCCAGATGCATTTTTTGTTTTAATAGCAATTCGCGCAAGGTTTCACCCAGTGGCGTACCACCAGGCTCACGGCTGCAAATTACTTTTACATCTTCAGCTTGCAGCTGTTTTTGCAAACGCTCTGCAACATAGGCGATATGGGTGGATTTACCCGCACCATCTATGCCTTCAAAGCTGATAAATTTTCCTGAGTGCTTCATTATTTAATTCTATATTCTATTAATGCGTCTTGACGCTATCAGCGCTGGTACTTGTTCACTGCGCGATTATGGTCATTCAAATTATCAGAAAACTGACTGGTCCCGTTTCCACGCGCCACGAAGTATAAAGCATCGCTGCGAGCAGGGTCCAAAGCTGCAGAAATGGACTCCATGCCTGGCAATGCAATTGGGGTAGGCGGCAGCCCAGCTCGTGTATAGGTGTTATAAGGTGTATCTGTCAGTAAATCACGCTTATAAATCTTGCCCTGATAACGTTCGCCCATGCCATAAATGACGGTAGGATCGGTTTGCAATAACATGCCCGTGCGCAGACGATTCACAAAAACCGAGGCTATCATGGGTCGCTCTGATTTTTGCCCAGTCTCTTTTTCTATGATGGAAGCCATGGTCAGGGCTTCGTAGCGATTCTTGTAGGGCAAGCCATCAACCCGCTTTTTCCAGGCTTCATCGAGTTTTTTCAGCAATTGGCTATGTGCCTGCTGATATAGTTGCAGGTCAGTACTGCCCTTGGCAAAACGATAGGTATCCGGAAAGAACAATCCTTCTGCCTGTGGAAAATCTGGGGTGATCTTACGCATCAGTTCAGCTTCGCTCATACCCAGGGTTTCATGTTTGATGGCAGGATGCGCATCTACCAGCTTGCGCATCTGCTGGAAAGTCCAGCCTTCTATGACCGCCAGGCTGGCCATGGAGAAGTCACCATTGACGATCTTGTTCAACAGGTCAACAGGCGTTTTACCAGCTTCGATTTCGAAAGAACCCGCTTTCAGGCGATTTTCCTTACCCAACAAACGTGCCAGTGCTTCAAACATCAGGGGTTGAACTGGTACGCCAGCTTCATAGACCTGACGAGCAGATGCACGCACACTACTACCCGGTTTGATGGTGAATTCCTTGGCCTCACCCTCTGTAAAAATGACTTGTTGCATCCAGTAATAGAAGCCGCCACCTGCGGCCAGCGCAAGTAAAATAAATAATACAAATAGTTTTTTTATGAAACCCATGTAGGCAGCTTAATCAAAATTGAGGGAGTTCTGACGAGATTTTGCAGACGCTACTATAATTCGCCTGAACAGGTGCAGGCGGTATTGTAAAGCCAGCGCAAACATTAAGCGAATCGTAAAGAATAGTGAGTATAACAATATGACGTGGGAAGACTTTTTATCCAGCCAGGGTGCAACGGTGGAAAACCTGAATACCAGTGGTTTTGCCCCACATTGGCAGTCAGATGCCCTACAAACAGGGTTTATTGCCCCCTTGACTGATCTGGGCCTGATCAGAGTTACAGGTGAAGATGCCCCGTCATTTTTGCATAATCAATTGAGCAATGATGTAGAACACCTGGGAGCCACTGAGCTGCGTCGTGCTGCTTACTGCACCCCCAAAGGTCGCATGCTGGCCAGCTTTGTGTATTGGAAAGATGGTCAGGATATTATCTTGCAGCTATCAAAAAGCATACAAGCTACAGTACAAAAGCGCTTTCAAATGTTTGTTTTGCGGGCGAAAGCCAAATTACACGATATCAATGCAGAATACGTCGTTTTAGGACTGGGTGGCAGTGCTGCACCTGCTGCACTACAAGCATGGTTTCCGGAACTGCCAGCAAAGGTCGACCAAAAACTGAGTAATGAATATGGCAGTCTGCTACGCGTGGCTGACGTCAGCAATGCGCCGCGCTATCTATGGATAGCACCTGTGGAAATTGCACAGCAAGCCTGGCTCAAATTAAACACCCAACTGCAGGCGGTAAACACCAGCGCCTGGCGTGCGACTGAAATACAGGCCGGCATTGCCATCGTCATCGCCAGCACGCAAGAGAAGTTTGTCCCGCAAATGATCAATTTTGAACTTATCGGTGGCGTGAATTTTAAAAAGGGCTGCTACCCCGGCCAGGAAATAGTCGCGCGCAGTCAATACCTGGGCAAACTCAAACGCCGCATGGCGATAGCCTTGGTGCACGCGTCAGATGTCGCAGCAGGAACCGAAGTATTTAACAGCGATGATGTCAGCCAACCCTGCGGCATGATCGTTAACGCAGAACAACATCAGGAAGACAGCTCACTGGCCCTGATAGAAATGAAGCTGGCTGATCAGGAGAGTGGTCAGCTCACCTTAGGCTCGGCAACTGGCGCTGCAATAGAGCTATTGCCTCTGCCATATGCAATAACAGACATCACGCAATAATCGCGCAATAAAGAATCAAAAGCAGGCATATGAATTGCTATATCTATTTTAAAGCCAGCGCTGGCAAAGAAGCAGAAGTACTGCAGCAGGAAAGGTTGTTGCAAAACCTGATGCGCCAGGAAAATGAAAAAAGCCCGCTCTTGCAGAGACGCCCGACAGAACAGGATGGCATGCATACCTGGATGGAGATTTATCATCAGGTCACGTCTGATTTTGAACAGCGTCTTGAGCTGGCTTACGCGCAAACTGGATTGCAGCAATTACAGTCTGGTGAGCGACATATGGAATATTTTGTGGATATAGACTTATGTGCCTGATCGTCTTTGCCTGGAAACTGATACCCTGCACACCTATCGTGTTTGCAGGCAACCGTGATGAATTTTATGACCGGCCTGCGGCTGCGGCTGACTGGTGGCAAGATAACCCGAAGATATACGCTGGGCGTGACCTGCAATCTGGCGGCACCTGGCTGGGCATGACTACCGTGGATGGCGCGGATAGCCTGACCATTAAATTTGCTGCCATTACCAATATCCGTGCACCGTCGGAAAAGCGTGAAGATGCTCCATCGCGCGGAGAACTGGTTGCCAATTACCTCAAGAGTGATTTAAGTGCGCAAGAGTATATTGCCAGCATTCGTGACACTGTTGCTGACTATAATGGCTTCAATTTATTGATAGGCGACAAGGAAGATCTGATCTGGTTTTCCAACCGTAATCTGGACGATGTACGCAATGGTCAGCCCCTGCCTCCGGGTATTTATGGCATTTCCAATGCATCACTGGATACGCCATGGCCAAAAGTTGTCAGGACCAAGGCAGAATTTGCCAGCATGATCTGTCAACGGGCACCAGTGGATGCTTATTTTGAAGTGCTGGCCAACACCACCCCTGCCCCCGATTGCCGCTTGCCTGACACTGGCGTTTCATTTGAAATGGAACGCTTGCTATCATCGCCCTGCATAGTCTCGCCGAATTATGGCACCAGGGTTTCTACGGTAGTCAAAGTCCATAAAGACTATCCAGCGGAATTCAATGAAAAATTGTTGCGCTAGATAAGTTGGTGCAGTCAGCCCCGCACTTTGCGCCTTTATACTTTTTCCAGTCTGGCTTTCCACAGTAAAGCCGCGGCCAGTAATTTTAATATGCAGGGTAAAGCAGCATAAGCCAGTGTCAGTGCCTGTAAGCCATTTTCGCTGGCCACTCCCGGCACATAACCCAAGTACTCAAGTGCTGGCAAAGCCAGGCCTGCGGCCAGAGCCAGATTCATCTTGCTGGCCCAGTTCCAGACGCCAAAATAACTGGCTTCGTTTTTCTCACTATGTCCTGCCGCATGTATGACCCCTGCCAATAAGGCTGGTGGCAAAGCCAGGTCGGCTCCCAGACTCATGCCAGAAAAAATACAAATCAGCGAAAAGGCCCAGGCATCGCCGACACCTAGAGCAAGTACGCCAACGAAACTGACTACAGACAAAAGCATTGCTAACAACCATGCTTTGACTTCGCCTTTTCTCTGTGCCAGACGAGTCCATAGAGGCATGGATAGAGCAGCCGCCAGAAAATACATCAGCAATAAAACTCCGGACAGATGCGCCAGATGCAAACGGTCTTTGGTGAAAAACAGGAACAATGTGGCCGGTATCGCTGCAGCAATGCCGTTAACCACAAAGACCAGAAACAAGGCGCGAAAACTGCGGTTGGCGAATAAATGGCGCAAAGACAGCGGCACATGAGCCGTGTCTGTTACACCAGACTTTCGCGGTGTATGCCGTATCAAGAACCATGCCGTTATCAGCAGACTAAAACTCAACATGCCAGACAAGATCGTGACATTGCCAAACTGGATGATGATGGCAGTCGCGATCACCCCAGCCAAACCACATGCCTCACGTACACTGGTCAGTCTTACTCTTTGCCCAGGTTCTTGCGTCAGGGCAGCGCCCCAGCTCTGGTAAGCAATACTGGCCAGACTGAATCCGGCATATACAACTACCAGTGTCACAAAAAACCAGAGAAAAGCCGGATTGCCTGATAGCTGCGGAGGATGAAACAAGCCAATGAAACCTGCAATCAACAATGGCAATGCC
Organism: Undibacterium pigrum; assembly: GCF_003201815.1. Lineage (GTDB taxonomy): Bacteria > Pseudomonadota > Gammaproteobacteria > Burkholderiales > Burkholderiaceae_D > Undibacterium > Undibacterium pigrum. Next base: position 535,763 of record NZ_QJKB01000001.1, on the reverse strand, counting down.
ATGGCTATATATGGCGCGTAAGTACGGCTTTGCGGTCTGCGGTCTATCACCGCACCAATAAAAGGATCAATGAAGGCATCCATGATGCGGGTCAGCAATAGTGCTGTACCTATGGCAGATAAAGACATGCCAAGTCGATCAGCATAAAACTGAGGTACATAGACATAGATGGGCAATGCCACCATCGCCAGCGGGAAGCCAAACAAGGCATAGGACAGCAATTGCGAGAGTGAGAGGCGCGGCATATCTTCCTGTTCGTGCTATCTTGGAAAAGAAAAAAGCGTGGTCATTATTCCATGACCACGCTTTTCCGTTTGAAACCTGCTGATTTAGCTCAGTTCTTCCAGGCGCAACTTCGTCACTTCACCAAAGACTGAATCGAGCTTTTCGATTTTCTCTATGGCTGCAACAATATTTTTTTCCTTGGTCTGATGCGTAAGGATGATGATATCTGTCTGCGTTTCGCCTTCTGCTGGTTCTTTTTGCAGCATGGCATCGATAGAAATCGTCAAATCTGCAAGGATGCGCGTGACATCGGCCAAAACACCAGGTTTGTCTGCCACATGCATGCGCAGATAATAGCTGGTGACGATTTCTGCCATAGGCAGGACTGGCAAATCACTGAGGGAATTAGACTGGAAGGCCAGGTAAGGCACGCGATGTTCAGGATCAGCCGTTGCCAGACGCGTGATATCAACCAGATCGGCGATCACTGCAGAAGCAGTAGGCTCAGAGCCTGCACCCTTGCCATAGTACAGTGTCGCACCGACTGCATCACCATGCACCAGCACCGCATTCATGGCACCTTCTACATTGGCGATCAGGCGTTTTTCAGGAATCAGGGTTGGATGCACGCGCAGCTCTATACCGTCTTCAGTGCGTTTGCTGATACCCAGCAATTTGATGCGGTATCCCAGTTCTTCTGCATAGCGGATGTCGCTGGCTTGCAGTTTGGTGATGCCTTCTACGTGGGCTTTATCAAACTGCATGGGAATACCATAGGCTATCGATGCCATGATGGTAGCTTTATGTGCAGCATCGACACCTTCAATATCGAAAGTAGGGTCTGCTTCTGCATAGCCCAGTTCTTGCGCCTGTTTCAGCACAGTCGCAAAGTCCAGGCCCTTGTCACGCATTTCAGACAAGATGAAATTGGTCGTGCCATTGATGATGCCAGCAATCCATTGTATGCGATTGGCAGTCAGGCCTTCGCGCAAAGCCTTGATGATGGGGATGCCACCGGCAACTGCAGCCTCAAAAGCAACCATCACGCCTTTTTCTTCTGCCGCCTTGAAAATTTCATTGCCATGTGTTGCCAGCAAAGCCTTATTGGCTGTGACAACGTGCTTGCCATTGGCGATGGCTTTCATGACCAGGTCTTTGGCGATACCGTAGCCACCTATCAATTCGATGACGATATCGATATCAGGATTGCTGACCACGAGATTGGCATCATTGACGACTTCACATTCACCATTGGTCAACTCACGTGCCCGCTCAACGTTCAGGTCTGCCACCATGGCAATCTCAATCGAGCGACCTGCGCGACGCGTAATCTCTAATTGATTGCGCTTCAAAACGTTGAAAGTGCCGGAGCCGACGGTGCCTATGCCTAACAGGCCTACTTTGATGGGTTTCATAAGTTTTCTAAACAGTAAATTAAATTAATTAATTGGTGCCGTGACGCTTTCGGTATGACTCCAGGAAACTGGCAATGCGTCCGAAAGCATCTGTCAAATCATCCGTATTGGGCAAGAACACCACACGGAAATGGTCGGGATTGATCCAGTTAAATCCCGTTCCCTGTACCAGCAACACGCGCTGCTCGGTCAGCAGTTCGTGGATAAACTCCTGGTCATCCTTGATGGGATACATCACGGGGTCCAGTTTGGGAAACATATACAGCGCAGCCTTTGGTTTGACACAAGTCACACCAGGAATTGCCGTCAACAGCTTGTGCGCCAGATCGCGTTGCTTGAGCAAGCGTCCACCCGGCCCTACCAGATCATTGATACTCTGGTAGCCGCCAAGCGCAGTCTGGATAGCAAACTGGCCTGGTGCATTTGCGCACAAGCGCATGGAGGCTAACATATTCAAGCCTTCAATATAATCCTTGGCATGACGTTTTTCACCGGATACCACCATCCAGCCAGCGCGATAACCACAAGAACGATAGTTTTTCGAAAGACCATTCAGTGTCAGGAACAGTACATCATCGGCCAGAGACGCAATCGAGGTATGCACTTCGCCATCATACAAAGTCTTGTCGTAAATTTCATCTGCAAAAACGATGAGTTGATGCTGGCGTGCTACTTCAACTATCTGCTGCAAGACCTCAACCGGGTACAAGGCACCGGTAGGATTATTCGGATTGATGACGACGATGGCCTTGGTATTAGGTGTGATCTTGCTCTTGATATCGTCAATATCAGGCATCCAGTCTGCACTTTCGTCGCAGACATAATGCACGGGCTTGCCGCCAGACAGGCTGACAGCTGCTGTCCACAAGGGGTAATCAGGCGCTGGCACCAATACTTCATCACCGCTGTTGAGCAGAGCATTCATGCCCATGACGATCAGTTCAGAAGCGCCGTTGCCGATATAAATATCTTCTATGGTCACACCACGGATATGTTTTTCCTGGGTGTAATGCATAATCGCTTTGCGAGGTGAAAACATGCCTTTGGAGTCGGTATAACCGGCTGCATTTTGCATATTGCGTATCATATCCTGCACGATTTCATCCGGCGGATCAAAATTGAAAACCGCCAGATTGCCGATATTGAGCTTGATGATCTTATGGCCCTCATCCTCCATCTGCTTGGCTTTTTCCATGACAGGGCCACGGATGTCATAACAAACGTCTGCTAGTTTTTGTGATTTTTGTATGGGGCGCACCGCAACAATCCTTGATAATATTCATGAGTTGGCTATATCTACATTTCCAATCCAGACTGAAATGAGATAAAAGCACATATTAAGCTGCAATACAGAAATGCTGCACTGCCAAACGTTCCATTCTGCACAATGCGCCGAATTTTATCAATCAGAACTTGGCAAAAGCGGAACTAACTGGCGGATTTGCACCAATAGAGTCGCAGCATGTATCGCAAATGATGGTTTTACAACCTAATAACCATGAGCGGGCATTATTGCCTCAGCGTGAACTTAGCGAGAACAAAAATGCATGTCGCTGGTCAGAATACTTAGTGTGCATTTAATTTAGTAGAAAGCATTATGAAAAAACTGCTCTTATCCTTATTGTTCAGTATGGCCAGCATGAATGCTGCCTTTGCACAAAATGTGATCGAATCTATCGCCATTGACAGCGGCGGTAGATTGAGTGCCAGCTTACTGGTGCTGGAAACAGGCCAGAGCTTGTGGATATTGCCGGATCAGGCCGCCCCCATGCAAGGTGTCAGCAAACTGCCGGTCGTCATGGCAGCATTGGCTGCGGTCGACAAAAACAAACTCAAGCTGGAGCAAAAAGTTACCGTCAGCAAAGAAGAATTAATCGCTGCTGAACTAGCCAGCCCTCTGCGTGATGAACATCCAGATGGCAATTTCAAAATCAGCCTCAAGGAACTAATGCATCACGCCATTGTTGATAACGATGGCACGGCCAATGATGTCTTGTTGCGTCTGCTAGGCGGGCCAACTGCCGTCATGCAATATCTGGCACAACTGGAGATCCAGGACATTAAAGTCCTGAATACAGATAAGGAAATGGCAAAATCCTGGAATATGCAATACCGCAATACCGGGACGCCCAAAGCAATGATCAAACTGCTGCAAGCCTTGCAGCAAGGCAAAGCCCTGAGTCCCAAAGCTAGAGAATTGCTGCTGAAATGGATGACAGATGCCGAAACCGGCCCAAGCTCCAACACCACTCCTAACCCCAATGCGGCACGTATCAAGGCTTTACTGCCTGCTGGCACAGCCGTGGCTCATAAGGCCGGCAGCTCAGCCACGCATGGCAGCCTGACAGCTGCGCATAACGATGTGGGTATTGTTACTTTGCCCAATGGTCACCATATGGTCGTGGCAGTCTTTTTGACGGATAGCAAGGCTCCCCATGCATCCCGTGATTTGACGATCGCCAAAATTACCAAGCTTGGCTGGGATGCATGGTCAAAAAAATAGGCCAGCAGCTTTGAGCATCCCATGAAAGTGAATAAAAACCGTTACAATGCGCCCTTCTCCAGTCTTAACCCTTGAGCTATATCGATGAAGTTGCACTCTACTCCTACGCAGCAATACCAGACCATCACTGCTTATGAAAAAGACAGTGTAGAAATTAATGCAATTACTTATACCTACAGCCTGATCGTGCTACCGGAAACCAAGCCTCAACAATGGTCGGCTACCAGTTTTGAGCAATTGAACGCTGCTGATTTTGCGCAAATTGAAGCGACCGTGCCCGATGTCGTGATTTTAGGCACAGGGAACAAGCAGCGCTTTGTTCATCCCAAACTGACCGCTGCACTGGCTACCAAACGCATAGGTGTGGAATGCATGGACAATCAGGCCGCTTGCCGTACTTATAATATCCTGATGGCTGAAGGCCGCAAGGTTGCGCTTGCCCTGATTATGGAAACTGCATGAACAAGACTTCCCCTTACGATTCCCCTCGTACCTTATGGGCCTTGATGATTGCCTTCCTGGTGATCTGGTTTTACATGCTGGGCGCAAGAACCCTGGTACCGACCGATGAAGGCCGGTATGCGCAAATGGGCCGCGAAATGCTGGCTTCTGGCGACTGGATTACCCTGCGCCTGAACGGCATCAAGTATTTTGAAAAGCCTCCCCTGCAAAACTGGATGAATGCCCTGACCTTTGCCCTGTTCGGCCTGGGAGACTGGCAAGCGCGTTTGTGGACAGGCTTGAATGGCTTACTGGGAGTTGCTGCCGTTGCTTACACCGGCAACAAGATATTCAGCCGCCGCGTCGGCATTATCGCGGCACTGGTATTGGGCTCAAGCTTCTGGTGGGCTGGCATGGGTCATGTCAACTCTCTGGATATGGGTTTATCTGGCATGATGACTCTGGCTTTGTGCGGTTTGCTGGTCGCGCAAATGGCAGATGCCAATAGCAAGACTGAACGCAATGCCATGCTGGTCTGCTGGGCAGGCATGGCACTGGCAACGATGTCGAAAGGCCTGATCGGCTTCGTGTTACCAGGAGGGGTGTTGGTTATCTATACCCTGGCAACCCGTGACTGGGGCTTATGGAAACGTCTGCACATGGGCAAGGGTCTGATCCTGTTTTTTGCCATCACTGCACCATGGTTTATCCTGATAGCGATAAAAAATCCTGAGCACCCGCATTTTTTCTTTATCCACGAGCATTTTCAGCGTTTTACCAGCACTGTGCACAAACGTGGTGGACCCTGGCATTATTTTATCCCCTTGCTTATTCTGGGCATCGTTCCGTGGATAGGTGTCTTGTTGCAAGGACTCTGGTCGGGCGTCAAAGATAAAACACCTGGCTTTCAACCCAGAAAGATGCTGTTTATCTGGGCAGCTTTCCTGTTTTTCTTTTTCAGTATTTCTGGCTCAAAATTACCAGGCTATATCTTGCCTATATTCCCTGCCCTGGCACTCCTGATAGCCAGCCACCTGGAACAGACAGATAGCCGCCCTGTAAAAACAGCTGGCATTTTATTTATTGTATTTGGCATAGCTATCGCAGTCGGCCTGACAATTTATCTGGGCAAACTGGATGCTGCCGACGAATTTGACCGCCCACTGGCGATTGCTTATACCCCCTGGATCATTGCCGTCATTACGCTGTCAATAGTGGGCGGCCTCGCCACCTGGCTGCTGGCACGCAAAGGCAATACTGGGAAAGACTGGGCAATCATTTGCCTGGCTGCCAGTGGTTATCTGGTTGGACAAATTGGTTTCCTGGGGCACAATCCCTGGGGTAAATATATGGCGGGCAGTGAATACATACCCGCCATCAAGGCTGAATTGATTTCTCCCACTACGCCTTTCTACGCAGTTGGCCGCTATGAACAGGCATTGCCGTTTTATCTGGAACGCACAGTAACGCTGGTTGAGTTTCCGGATGAAATGCAGTTTGGCCTGGAGCAACAGCCAGAATTGTGGATACCAAAGCGCGAAGACTTCATCAAAAAGTGGCAGGCACATCAGGACAAAGGCGAAGCCGCAGTCGCCATCGTGCGAAATGATATTTATGAAGACTTGAAAAAAACCGACTTTCCTATGCGGGTAATCGCCAAGGACCCTCGCCGGGTCATCATTGCCAACCTGGTTAATAAAAACAAATAAATAATTATGAATATCAATACCTTTGGCTTTATTTTCACTGGCATTATGCTCAATGCTGTTGCCCAGCTTTTGCTTAAGAAAGGCACGAATGCAGTTGGTGCCATACATCTGACTGCCGAAAACTGGTTTTCAACGGGCCTGCAACTGGCAACACAGTTACCCATCATCGGCGGCCTGACCTGCTATGTCATTTCTGTCGTTGTCTGGATCATAGGTTTATCGCGGGTTGATGTCAGCATTGCTTACCCGTTACTGTCATTAGGCTATATCGTGAATGCCATCGGTGCCTGGTATTTCCTGGGTGAAGTCATGTCCGTGCAAAGGATGCTGGCAATTGGCGTCATCATCATAGGCGTGGCTTTGCTGGTAAAAAGCTGAATTGCTTCATTGGCACACACCTCATATTCCATAAGAATAGCTTTGTTTTATTGAAAGGTTCACCATGAGTGATACATCCAAATTCCTGCCATTTACCAAACCGACTATCGATGAAGAAACCATCGCCGCCGTCACAGAAGTCTTGCGTTCTGGCTGGTTGACCAGTGGCCCTAAAGTGCAAGCTCTGGAAGCCCAATTGTCTGAATATTTTGGTGGCCGTCCTGTGCGCACGTTTAATTCTGGCACCTGCACCATGGAAATTGCCCTGCGCATTGCAGGCATAGGCGCAGGCGATGAAGTCATCACCACACCAAATTCATGGGTGGCTACTGCCAATGTCATCATAGAAACAGGCGCGACACCGGTTTTTGCTGACATTGATCCCAAAACACATAATATTGACCTCGACAAAGTCGAAGCTGCCATTACGCCACGTACCAAGGCCATCATCCCCGTGCACATGTGCGGCCTGCCTTGCGATATGGACAGGCTGTACGCCATCGCCGAAAAATATAAATTGCGCGTTATAGAAGATGCGGCGCAAGCCATAGGTTCCAGCTGGAAAGGCAAGCGCATAGGCGCTTTTGGTGATTTTGCTTCATTCAGCTTCCAGGTCAACAAAAACATCATGACAGGCGAAGGTGGCTGCCTGGTCTTGAATAACGCAGAGGAAGTACGTCTGGCCGAAAAATACAGGCTGCAAGGCGTGACGCGTAGTGGTCTTGATGGCATAGATGTTGATGTGCTGGGTGGCAAATACAATATGACCGATATTGCAGCGACCATAGGCCTGGGGCAAATGAAGCATCTGGCAGAGTTCAATGCCAAACGCGCGGCCCTGGCAAAGCACTATTTCACCAGCTTTGGCAATGACTTTGAACAAAAGACAGGGGCAGAATTACCTGTTGCCGACTTTGAAAACAGCAACTGGCATATGTTCCACCTGGTCTTGCCAGAAAGTGTTAATCGTGCGACTTTTATGCAGCAAATGCTGGATCAGCAAATTGGCCTGGGTTATCACTATCGCGCCATTCATTTATTCAGTATGTACCGCGAGCGCGGCTTTACCGATGGCATGTTCCCGATTGCAGAACGCATAGGCAAGCAAATTGTTACTTTGCCATTATTTCCAGCAATGAACACAGAAGATGTCGAAAGAGTCGTGTCTGCGGTAAAATCCTGCCTTCTCTGAAATCGGCAGAACAATACCAATGAAACCCGAACTCTCTGTTGTCATACCCGTCTACAACGAAGAAGCTGGCCTGGCCAAGCTGTTTGAACGCCTGTACCCGGCGCTTGATACGCTGGCAGCGCGCGGCGTCAGCTATGAAATAGTCTTTGTCAACGATGGCAGCCGCGATAATACGCCTGCCTTGCTGGCTGACCAATATCGCCTGCGCCCGGACGTAACCCGTGTCGTGCTGTTCAATGGCAATTATGGCCAGCACATGGCTATTCTGGCTGGCTTTGAAGCTACGCGTGGTGAGATTGTTGTCACTCTGGATGCGGATTTGCAAAATCCGCCAGAAGAAATCGGTGCACTCGTCGATAAAATGCGTGAAGGCTATGATTACGTAGGCTCCATACGCCGCAAGCGTCAGGATTCTGTCTGGCGTACTTATGCGTCCAAGGCGATGAACCGCTTCCGCGAAAAGATCACGCGCATCAAGATCACTGACCAGGGCAATATGCTGCGCGCCTATGGCCGCAATGTGATTAACCTGATTAATCAATGCAGCGAAGTGAATACCTTCGTCCCTGCCCTGGCTTATACCTTTGCACGCAAGCCGACTGAGATTACGGTTGAACATGAAGAACGCTCAGCCGGCGAATCAAAGTATTCACTGTACAGCCTGATACGTCTGAATTTCGACTTAATGACGGGTTTTTCCATCATGCCTTTGCAATGGTTTTCCATGCTGGGTATGGTGCTGTCTGTCTTGTCTGGTGGCCTGGTATTGCTGTTGCTGATACGCCGCTTTGTACTGGGTGCAGAGGCGGAAGGTCTGTTCACCCTGTTTGCTATCGCCTTCTTCCTGATGGGTGTAATCTTGTTCGGCATAGGTTTGCTGGGTGAGTATGTAGGCCGGATTTATCAGCAAGTGCGTGGTCGCCCGCGTTATGTGGTGCAAACCATACTCGAGCAATCCAGCGCAGATTTGCCTGAAGTTAATTAAGAGAGCAGAGATGACTACATCAGCATCCCCTGCAAAAGCAGTGGTAAAAGCGGTGGTTTTTGCCTATCACAGCGTAGGCGTGCGTTGCATCAAGACTTTGCTGGCACGCGGCGTAGATGTCAGACTGGTTGTCAGCCACACTGACAACCCGGCAGAAACCATCTGGTTTGAATCCGTTGCCGATCTTTGCCGTGAACAAGGCATACCCTGCATCACGCCTGATGATCCAAAATCAGTTCAACTGAAAGAACAAGTCGCGGCCATAGCTCCAGATTTCATTTTCAGCTTTTATTACCGTCACATGCTGCCGCTGGATGTATTGGCACTGGCCAGGCGCGGAGCATACAACCTGCATGGTTCTTTGCTGCCTAAATACCGTGGTCGTGTACCGGTCAACTGGGCAGTCTTGCATGGAGAGACTGAAACTGGTGCCACCCTGCATGAAATGGCCTTGAAACCTGATGCAGGTGACATTCTTGCTCAAGTATCAGCGCCCATTTTGCCGGATGACACAGCCTATGAAGTATTTGGTAAATTGACTGTGGCAGCAGAGCAATGCCTGTGGGCCGCGTTACCTGATTTGATTGCTGGTACTGCCAGGCGTTTGCCCAACGATTTATCTGCCGGTAGTTACTTCGGTGGTCGCAAACCGGAAGACGGACGTATCAACTGGCAACAGACTGCGCAACAGGTTTATAACCTGCATAGGGCAGTAGCTCCGCCCTACCCTGGTGCATACACTGATCAAGCTGGCCAGCGTTTTATTATCGGAAAAGCACGTTTATCCAAATCTGACGTTGCAAATTTGCCGATAGGCTTACATGTAGTAGATAATAACGTCCTTGGCGTGTGCGGCGATGGCCGGGCACTGCATATTATTGAATTGTTAATGGATGGCAAAATCGTGGGTACGCAGGAATTAGCGACCCTCTTAAAGCAAGCGGCATAAGCCTTTGTTTTGCACATCTGAACTGGCAATCAACATTTACTTTAAAAAGAATTCATTATGAAAAAAGTCCTCATACTCGGCGTGAACGGTTTTATCGGTCACCATTTGTCCAAGCGCATTCTGGAAACCACAGACTGGGAAGTGTATGGCATGGACATGCAAACCGAGCGTCTGGGCGACATGATCAATCACCCGCGCATGCATTTCTTTGAAGGTGACATCACCATCAATAAAGAATGGGTTGAATACCATGTCAAGAAGTGCGACGTCATCCTGCCTCTGGTGGCGATTGCTACACCTTCCACATATGTAAAACAGCCTTTGCGTGTGTTTGAACTGGACTTTGAAGCCAATCTGCCTATCGTTCGCTCCGCTGCAAAATATGGCAAACACCTAGTATTCCCATCCACTTCTGAAGTCTATGGCATGTGCCATGATGAAGAATTTGATCCGGAAGAATCCGAACTGATCTGCGGTCCTATCAATAAACCACGCTGGATTTATTCTTGCGCCAAGCAATTGATGGATCGCGTGATCTGGGGCTATGGCATGGAAGGCCTGAACTTCACTCTGTTCCGCCCGTTCAACTGGATCGGTGCTGGCCTGGATAATATCCACACACCAAAAGAAGGCAGCTCACGCGTTGTGACGCAATTCTTTGGCCATATCGTCCGTGGCGAAAATATTTCCCTGGTAGATGGCGGCGCGCAAAAACGTGCTTTCACTTATATCGACGACGGTATTGACGCACTGATGCGCATTATCGATAACAAAAACGGCGTAGCCAGCGGCAAGATCTACAACATCGGCAACCCGACCAATAATTTCTCCATCCGCGAACTGGCACACATGATGCTGGATCTGGCTGCTGAATATCCTGAGTATGCGGAAACGGCCAAAAAAGTAGAACTGACAGAAACCACTTCTGCAGCCTACTACGGCAAAGGCTACCAGGACGTGCAAAACCGCGTTCCAAAAATCACCAACACCTGTGAAGAACTGGGCTGGAAGCCGGTGACAACCATGCCAGACACCATGCGCAATATTTTTGATGCTTACCGCAGCCAGGTAGCTGAAGCACGCGCCTTGATGGACTAATACTGGATTACATGCCTACCATCGTTCTCAAGATCGACGTCGATACCTATCGCGGCACCAAAGAAGGCGTACCTAACCTGGTGCGCATTCTCAAGAAGCATAACTCAGGCGCAACTTTCCTGTTTTCTTTGGGCAAGGACCACACAGGCTGGGCCTTGCGCAGGGCATTTCGCCCTGGTTTTTTCCAAAAAGTGTCGCGAACCTCGGTCCTGGAGCATTATGGCTTCAAGACCCTGATGTATGGTGTTTTCCTGCCAGCCCCGGATATAGGCAGTTGCACGACCGAAATGCAGGCGGTGCGTGATGCCGGTTTTGAGTGTGGCATCCACACCTGGGACCATGTGGTCTGGCAAGACAATGTGCGGGTGCGTGATCTTGACTGGACTCGCAAACAAATGCAGCAAGCCCACCAGCGCTTCCAGCAAATTTTTGGTGTCACCCCAAAAACCCATGGTGCTGCCGGCTGGCAAATGAATGAACATGCTTTTGCCCAGCTCGACCAGTTTGACATGCAATACGCTTCTGACGGGCGCGCCATGCTCAATGAAGATGGTAGCCTCACCAATGCAGACGCTGGCCCCTACCGCCTGCAAGTGGGTAGCAATGTCATGTCCTGCATACAGATGCCAACTACCCTGCCGACTCTCGATGAGTTGCTGGGGCGCGACATCGCTGGCAATGTCATTAGCGAGTCAAATATCGCTGGCAATATACTGAAACTGACAGCAAATCCAAAAGATCATGTATTTACCTTACATGCAGAGCTTGAAGGACAAAAACTCGCCCCCATATTCGAGGAATTGCTGACAGGCTGGCACAAGCAAGGTTATCGTTGTATATCCATGGCGGACTACTATGCGTCCATCAAGAACAGTGACTTACCGACACGTCCATTGTCATGGGCAAGCTTGCCAGGTCGTTCCGGAGAACTGGTCGCCCTGATCTAGTCAGTCAGCAACATTTCTCCACCCCTAACCAAGGAGATGAAAGTGGCTGAGACCCCTTCCGCACTAAATTGCCAGGTACCAGAATTTTCTGCCGTCATGACTGGCGGCAAAGCGTTTCAATTAAGTGAACATATTGGTAAAAATATCGTCGTTTATTTTTACCCAAAAGACAACACTCCGGGCTGCACCACAGAAAGCATCGCCTTCCGTGACCTGCATCCTCAATTCCAGCAAGCTAACTCTGTTGTTTTTGGTGTCAGCCGTGACAGCTTGCGCTCTCACGACGGTTTCAAGAATAAATTAGACCTGCCTTTCGAACTGATTTCCGACCCTGATGAAACTTTATGCCTGTTGTTCAATGTCATGAAAATGAAGAACATGTATGGCAAACAAGTGCGCGGCATAGAGCGCAGCACATTTGTGATTGACGGCAATGGTAAATTAGTGAAAGAATGGCGTGGAGTCAAAGTAGCAGGACACGTAGACGAAGTACTCGAATTTGTGAGCGCCCAAACTTAATTGAACTCTCCAGAATTACTCTTGATAAAAGCCGCAAAAGACAGTGCCAGTAGCAATGCTGGTATGTCCTTAGCGGCTTTTAACTTTTCAGCTCTCACTTTTTGATTGAGGTTTTCATGCCATTGCCAAAAATGCCGACCAAGCCAGCAGCACTGCTTTCACCCAAGGATTATCCGAAGGCAGAAAAAGGCAAACCAGCCAAAACAATAAAACACGCAACGCCTGAGAAAATCATTGCAGTTGATGTCGCACCCGCACCACAAAGAAAGAAAACCACGCCGGTACCGGCAGTGGTCAGCAAAGCCGTTGCAGAAAAAGCGACACCAGCCGTCATCGCCAAGACTCTGCCTGTCGTCGCTGCAAGCAAGGCCAAATCTCACGACAGCCGCGTCAAGTCGGGCACCAGCCGCGCTGCCGACAAGTCAGGTACAACCAAGTTGTTTGTACTCGATACCAATGTATTGATGCATGACCCATCATCGCTCTTCCGTTTCGAGGAGCATGATGTCTACCTGCCTATGATCACTCTGGAAGAACTGGATGATCACAAGAAAGGCATGTCCGAAGTCGCCCGCAATGCCCGTCAGGTATCACGCTCACTGGATGCGCTGGTAGGTGATATCGACCATCACGATATCGAAAAAGGTATCTTGCTGTCCAAACTGGGCAACAAGGATGCCAAGGGCCATTTGTACTTCCAGACCAAATTGCAAAGCGCCGACTTGCCAGTCGGTCTGCCTAAAGGCAAGGCCGATAACCAGATCCTTGGTGTAGTGCGTGCCCTGGAAACAGAAATGCCGGGCCGCCCTGTCGTGCTGGTGTCGAAAGACATCAATATGCGCATCAAGGCGCGCGCCATGGGCTTGCCTGCCGAAGACTATTTCAATGATCATGTGCTGGAAGACTCTGACCTGCTGTATTCAGGCATCGTACAATTGCCTGACGACTTCTGGAACAAGCATGGCAAGGGTATAGAAACCTGGCAAGAAAACCGTAATGGTTTGAGCACGACTTTCTATCGAATTACCGGGCCTGTCATCCCCTCGCTGCTGGTGAACCAGTTCGTGTATCTGGAACCAAAAAATGGTGAAGCATCTTTCTATGGCCAGGTAAGGCAAATCAATGGCAAGACTGCAGTGCTGCAAACCTTGCGTGACTATGGCCATATCAAGCATAGCGTCTGGGGCATCACATCCCGCAACCGCGAACAGAACTTTGCATTGAATCTGTTGATGGATCCAGAATGCGATTTCGTTACCCTGTTGGGTCAGGCTGGCACAGGCAAGACCTTGCTGGCTTTGGCTGCAGGTCTGGCACAAGTACTGGAAACCAAAACCTACAATGAAATCATCGTCACGCGCGTTACCGTGCCTGTTGGTGAAGACATAGGTTTCCTGCCAGGTACAGAGGAAGAAAAAATGTCACCATGGATGGGCGCATTTGACGACAACCTGGAAGTGCTCAACAAGTCAGACAATGATGCAGGTGACTGGGGTCGTGCAGCCACGCAGGATTTGATACGCTCGAAGATCAAGATCAAGTCGCTGAACTTCATGCGTGGCCGTACTTTCGTCAATAAATTCCTCATCATCGACGAAGCGCAGAACTTGACACCGAAGCAGGTCAAGACTCTGGTAACGCGTGCGGGCCCTGGCACCAAGATCATCTGCCTGGGTAACATTGCCCAGATCGATACGCCATACCTGACTGAAGGCTCAAGCGGTCTGACTTATGTCGTAGACAGATTCAAAGGCTGGGCGCATAGCGGCCATGTGACACTGGCACGCGGTGAACGTTCTCGTCTGGCAGATCACGCGAGCGAGATTCTGTAATCGGACTCATGAAGTAAAAACGCAGCAAATAAAAATGGCGCATTCAATAATGAATGCGCCATTTTTTTATTAAACTTAAAATGAACCTGGATGATTAAGCTGATATTTGAAATTTATTTCCAGTCACCACGCAATTCACTGACCTTTTCCTGCAGCGCCTGAGGAGTCACATCCTGAGGCTGCATGACCTCACCTACGACCAGTTCCAGTTTGGAGAATGGGCCTTGACGGAATGCGCGTCCAAAGGAATTGCTTTTATCACGCGAAAATACACTACCCCATAAACCACGCAAAGCCAACGGATAAACCGGAACGGGGCTACGTTCCAGTATCTTCATGATCCCGCCTTTAAATTCATTCAATTCACCAGTCGCGGTCAATTTACCTTCAGGGAAAATGCAAACGAGATCACCTTCATGCAAAGCCTGGGCAACATCGATAAACGATTTTTCCATCAACCACGGGTCTTCTTTGGCTGGCGCGATAGGAATGGCCTTGGCAGTACGGAATACCCATGACATGAAAGGTATCTTAAATATCCTGTGGTCCATGACAAAGCGCACTGGTCGCGGGCTTGATGCCATGATGACGATGGCATCCATGTAGCTGACATGATTACAGACGAGGATGCCAGCCCCTTCATCAGGCAGGCGCTCAGTATTGATGGTCTTGACCTTGTAGATAGTGTGTATCAATATCCACGCAATAAAACGCATCAAAAACTCTGGTACCAGGCTGAAGATATAGATCGCCACGATGGCATTCAGAATAGCAGTTGCCATGAAGATTTGCGGTATCGTGAAACCTTTTTCCAGCATCGCTACAGCAGACAATGAAGCGACCACCATGAACAAGGCGTTCAGGATATTCATGCCCGCGATCGTACGCGACAGATGTTTTGGATCGCAACGTGTTTGTATCAAAGCAAACAAAGGCACGATGTATAAACCACCGAAGATACCTATCATCGTAATGTCGAACAGGATGTGCAAACTACCCGTTTGCTTGATGAACTCCATGGCGCCGACAGTTGCCACATTGGTATAGCTAAGGCTGGATAAATACAGATCAAAACCAAATACAGACAAACCGATGGCCCCAAAAGGCACCAGACCAATTTCGACCTTATGACCAGAGAGCTTCTCGCATAACAAAGAACCTGCGCCTATACCAAAAGAGAATATCGTCAACAAAAGCACAAAGACGCTGTGGTCACCATGCAGGTAATTTTTTGCATATAAAGGAAATTGCGCCAGAACAATCGCGCCGTAAAACCAGAACCAGGAGTTACCCAGCAAAGACAAAAATACCGGACGGTTTTGTTTGCTGAAACTGATATTCCTGATTGTTTCTGTTGCTGGATTCCAGTTGATTTTTAATTCCGGCGCAGGAGCTGGAGAATCGGGGATACGCAGTGCCGTCAGATAACCCATGATAGCAACGACTATCGCACCACCAGCAACCAATTCTATGCCCCAGGGTTTGTGAACCACCAGCATGGCACCGAGAATTTCACCTAGCAAGATGCCGACAAAGGTACCCATTTCTATCAGGCCATTGCCGCCAACCAGCTCGTCAGTCTTCAGATGCTGGGGTAAATAGGCATATTTGACCGGGCCAAACAAGGTTGAATGTATGCCCATGCCTGCAACAGCGGCAATCAGCAGCCAAAGATTATGCGTTTGCCAGCCGACAGCAGCAATCAGCATGATACCAATTTCGAGCAATTTGACATTGCGGGCCATGCGGCCTTTTTCGAATTTGTCAGCCAATTGACCGGAGGTTGCTGAAAACAGCACAAAGGGCAGAATGAATAAACCTGGTATCAGGTTATTAAGCAAGCCGACATCCATATTTGTCCAGGACAATGCGTCATACGTCAGTATGGTCAGCAAGGCTGTCTTGAACACATTATCATTGAACGCGCCGAGAAATTGCGTCCAGAAAAACGGAGCAAAGCGACGCTGGGACAGCAGGGTAAACTGGCTATGTTGGCTCATGGATGTTGTCTGCTACCTGAAATTAAGATTGAAACCGCAAGAATTGTAACTTACCCAAATAAGATTTGAGTAAAAACCACGTAAGCCATTATGAAAGAAAGAAGTCAATTGCCTTATGGACTGGCAATATCTGACAACTTTCTTGAGTAGCTGTCTGTAAGGCGCTTTCCAGCAAAGCTGGCGTTGCCCCCCATGGACCAGGTGTTTCACTGACTTCATGACTATATAAAATCAACCAACCGCCCTCTGAGGCAGTATGTTTGATCAGTGCACCTATCTCATCTTCATTATTATTGGCCGAGTATAAGGCTTGTGCACGCAAGGCAGACAAGTCGGCACGCCCTGTCTGGGTACCGCCACCGGTAATCCGGTTATACGCAAATCGCTTCGAAGCCGCCAGTTTGCTGCCCAGGTCATAAGCGCCAAAGGGAAAAGCGAAACCATGATTGGTGATGCCATGCTGCTTGAAAAAAGCCTGGTTGCGTTCCCAATCTTCCTGCAAAAAACTGGGGGTGGCATTGGCACAATTGGTATGCGAATAGGTGTGACAACCAATTTCATGCTCGTTTTCCAGTAATCGCCGCAAATCTTCTACGCTATGGCATGGCTGGTTTTGCTCAACGCCATCGGTCAGACTGCCGCAAATATAGAAAGTACCTCGTGCCTGGTATAACTCCAGCAGCATGGCCCCCTGATGGCAGGCACTGGCTGGCACATCATCAAAACTGAAACTGACTACGCCCCTGCCCTTATTCAATGGCAACCAGCGATTTGCTGTGTGGCGTGCCGCGAAGCGGCTTAATTTTTGTGTCAGCCCCATGATCAGCGCAAACTATCCGAGGCACTCAGGGAATGTTGATAGCGTTTCAAGCCCATACGCGAATTACTCCCCGGTAAATTTTCATACGTGTACTCCAGCCCAAACTTGACCACCGCCTGTTTCAAATTCACACCATCTGATTCACGCTGGACTTTTTCATAAAAACTATCCAGCACCAGGCGAAATCCTCGCTCAAACTCATAAGCGCCACCCAAGCCCACACGTATCAATTTCTCCTTGCGCGAAGTACCATCAGCAAGAGTTGCCAGGCGCGGCACCAGGACATTATCGCTATTTTGAAAAAGTGTGGAGAAATTCATTTGCGATTTATCTGAGTACTTCCATTGCGCATCGAAGCGTACAGCCTTGCTCAGCACATAGACCACGGTACGGTCGACTATCGTAAAAGGCCGGTCCCATAGCTGCAAATCAAGACGTACTTTAGGTGAGTGATGATAAGTGCCGCGCAGCAGAATATTCGACAAATTGGTATCGCGCTCAGTCAGCACATCATACTTGCGCTTGATCACGCCCAGATGCGCACTGGTGACAGACTTGCTACTGTAGCGCCACTCAGCATCGAGAAATACCTCTGACTCTTTATATGCCTTATCGAGGTCTGCAATATCCCGCTCATTGCGGTCTGGGAAATTGGTTTCAGACAAACGCGTTCCAATTTCAACGCTTGACCCGGTTGGCGAATAGTAGCGGCCACTCAATTGCCTGCCGCGCTCGTCAAAGTTATATAACTGATTCAAGGGCAAATCGTAATTTAGTCCCGCTCTGTCCAGACTGACATTCAAGGACCATTCATCCGTCAGTTTAAAGTTGACGTTAGCAGCAGCACGTTTTTGATGAGAGATATCTTTATCCGTCAGGCTGCCGTTAATATATTGAAACAACCTGTCTTCTTTACCGGCAGTGATTTGGCCATTCACAATTTTCCCAGCTGCCCATTGTAGGGTGGCATCGGCAGCAGTAAGGTGATGATTGAGTTCTTTATAGTTTTTATAATGCCGGTTACCGAGTGAACCAGTCAATATCAGGCGGGTGCGGTCAGATAAAATAGGGATGATGGCACCGGCACGTACGTCCGTGCCGGTCACACTGTCGCGGTTGCGGAATTGCTTATCGGGCCCAAGAACAGGCTGTTCAGTCTGATCGCCCTGATCGGGCTGAACAGGTTTGGCCGTTTGTTCGTAAAAACGAAAGGGATTGCTGTCACTGGTCAGTGAAGTTTCCAGTTGCAATACCAACTCCACCGTATCTGCCGCATATATAGATGGGCTCAGCGCAAATAACAGGCCAGACACCAGCCAGCTACCTGGCTGGGTAGAAAAATGAGCTATGGAGAACATACGATGATGCCTCCTGAGTTTCATTTTGCTGGTCTTTTGCATGCCATTCTATTGTTGTTGCAGTCCACGATCAGTTAAACGGAAAACACGGTCACAGCGTCCGGCCAATTCTGCATCATGGGTAACTATAACAAAAGCAGTACCCAGCGTGCGCGACAATTCCAGCATCAGGGCAAATACCTGTTGCGCCGTACTACCGTCAAGATTACCGGTAGGTTCATCTGCCAGCACGCAGGCTGGCTGGGTGACCAGCGCACGCGCCAAAGCCACGCGCTGTCTTTCGCCACCGGATAACTCACCAGGTACATGTTTAAGTCTATGGCCAAGCCCGACTTTTTCCAAAGTGGCTTGCGCTATTTTCTGCGCTTCTGCCCTTGCCATGCGGCGGATAATGAGCGGCATGGCGACATTATCCAGTGCTGAAAATTCGGGCAATAAATGATGGAACTGATACACAAATCCCAGGGCATGATTACGCAATTCGCCGCGTGCTTTTTCATTCAAACTGGCAAAATCCTTGCCTTGCAGGGTTACCGTGCCTTTGCTTGGTGTATCCAGACCACCCAGCAAATGCAGCAAGGTGGACTTGCCGCAGCCAGAAGCGCCTATGATGGCAACCCGTTCGCCTCTGAAAACACTGAGGTTAATTTCTTTCAATACATTGACAGAATCCAGCCCTTGCGAAAATGTCTTGCCCAGATCACTGCAAGATAAAACCGCTTCTTGCTCATTACTTTGCTTGTTCTGTTCTTTATTCAATACTTGATCACTCATAACGCAATGCCTCCGCAGGTTTCACGCGTGAAGCACGCCAGCTAGGGTAAATGGTAGCCAGCATGGCCAGGATTAAGGCAACACTGCCGATAGTCAGTACGTCAGATAACTGCACATCGGATGGCAATTTGCTGATGACATACACCTCTTTGGAAAGCAGTTGTATGCCCAATATGCTCTCTATAAAAGGCACAATCACGTCAATATTCAGGGAGATCAACAAACCCAGGCCCACACCTGACAAGGTCCCCAGGCAACCGACGATAGTGCCCTGTATCACGAATATTTTCATGATGGACGACGGTGCCGCCCCCAGGGTGCGCAAGATGGCAATATCAGCCTGTTTGTCAGTCACCGTCATGACCAGGGTTGACACCAGATTGAAGGCAGCCACAGCGATAATCAGCGTCAGGATGATGAACATCATGGTTTTTTCTGCTTTTACCGCAGCGAAATACACTTTGTTCTGTTGTGACCAGTCACGTATCAGCAAATCTCCAGAGAGGGTGCGCGACAGTTCCAGCGCCACTTGTGGGGCCTTGAGCATTTCCTTGATACGCAAACGCAGGCCAGAGGGGGAGCTCAGACGGAAGAATTTTTGTGCGTCTTCTATGTGCATGAACGCCATGCCTGAATCATACTCATAGTGACCGGCTTCAAATATACCCACCACATTAAAGGCTTTCAGACGGGGCACGACACCTGCAGGTGTCATTTGCCCTTCAGGTGCAGCGAGGGTGATTTTTTCACCTATGCGGACGCGCAAGCTGCTGGCCAATGCTGAACCCAGCACGATATTGAATTCGCCTGGCTTGAGGTCAGCCCATTTACCATACTTGATTTTGCTGGCAACGTCAGAAACCTTGGGCTCTTCTTCCGGCAGGATGCCGCGCAAGATTACGCCGCGCATGACATCTTCACGGATAATCATGGCCTGACCATCGACATAGGGAGCTGTCCCAGTGACTGCAGGATTTTTTTGCACTTCCAGCGCAGTTGAGCGCCAGTCAGGTAAGGCTCCGCTGGCATCAAAGACTTCGACGTGAGCCAGTACGGACAACATGCGGTCCCGCACTTCTTTCTGGAAACCATTCATGACTGAAATGACAACAATCATGGCTGCCACACCCAGTCCTATACCTGCCATGGAAATCAGCGAGATAAAGGAAATAAAACCATTACGACCACTACGCCGGCCAGCACGCGTATAACGCAAGCCAACCAGCCATTCAAAAGAGAGATTTTTCACTGCATTTACACTTGTTGTGAAGGCAGCCAGCAGTTTGCCACACGTTTGCCATACAATACAGCACTATGAACCATTTAGAATTGATAATCCCCTTCGGGATTCCACCAGCAAGCCTTGCCAAAGACCTGTTAAAAGAAATGCAGACCCCAGGTTTAGCCAGGCTAATCGCTTGCGCAGGCAGTGCCCGGACGCAGACGACAGACGATTTCTCGCGCGCACTCAGCCATGAATACTGGCTTGCAGGCCAGTTTCCTCCCGCAGATAAAGCAAATAGCCCGGCAATAGCCTGGAACCGCATGCAAGCATATGGCCTGAGGCCTGAAGCCGGAAATTGGTACGTCTTGCAGCCTGTCCACATCCATATTGCCCGTGATCATCTGGTGCTGACAGATCAGCGGCAATTAAACATTAGTGAAACCGAATCCCGTTCATTGTTTGAAATGGCTAAAGCAAGTTGCGAAGAAATGGGCTTGCAAATCTTGTTTGGCGATGCACAAACCTGGTTTTTACGTGCCGATGAATGGGCAGGCTTGCAAACAGCCACTGTAGATGCTGCTTGCGGTCACAATATTGATATATGGATGCCAAAAGGCGAGTTTGAGCGTCCCTGGCGCAAATTGCAAAATGAAATACAGATGCAGTGGTTCACCCATGACATTAATGCCCAGCGTGAGATGCGCGGTGCCAAAGTCATCAATTCTGTCTGGATATCTGGTGGCGCGCAAAATCTTGAGCCAGCGCTGAAGCAAGTCAGTACCGCTAACAATTACGCCCAGCATCTGTCTCAGTCACAAGGACAAGTACCAGGATTACTCAACAATCTATGCGAAGCTGCCATCAATAACGACTGGGCGCTGTGGCTGGACAATATGCACGAACTGGATAAAAACTGGTTTTCCCCTCTGGTGGCAGGTCTGCAGAATAAGCAAGTCACCAGCCTGAAACTCAATTTCAGCGATGCGCACAAGATCGCCAGATTTGACCTGACGCCCTGGTCCTTGCGTAAATTTTGGGTCAAGCCCTCATTACATCATTTATTTTCGATTTCATGACACGCATTACAGTACGCCCCTGCCCTTTCCGTGAATCTGAAATGTTGCGCCAGAATGGCTTGCATCCTGTGCTGGCACGCCTATATGCATCACGCGGTGCAACAGGCGAAAAAGAACTCAGCACCGAGTTGAATGCCATGCTGCCCCCTGCCGGGCTTTTACACATAGGCCAGGCAGCAACATTTTTAGCTGACGCAATTGCACAAAACAAAAAACTCGTTATCGTTGCCGATTATGACTGCGATGGTGCGACTGCCTGTGCGGTAGGCTTGCGCGGCCTGCGCATGCTGGGGGCAAATGTCGATTACATCGTGCCGAACCGTTTTGAATATGGCTATGGCCTGACGCCAGAAATCGTTGCACTAACACAAAAAGAAAAGTCGCCAGACGTCATCGTCACCGTCGATAACGGCATTGCCAGTGTGGATGGCGTTGCAGCGGCAAATGCCCAGGGCATTGCCGTGGTCGTCACCGATCACCATTTGCCAGGCGACCATTTGCCGGATGCCGCTGTCATCGTCAATCCTAACCAGCCTGAATGTGGCTTCCCCAGCAAAAACCTGGCCGGTGTCGGCGTCATGTTTTACGTACTGCTGGCTTTACGGGCAGAATTGCGCCAACGCGGCGTATTCGATCAGCAAAATCAACCCAAGCTCGATGCCTTGCTGGATTTGGTTGCGTTGGGTACGGTTGCTGACGTGGTTAAACTGGATGCCAATAACCGCATCCTGGTGGCGCAAGGCTTAAAGCGTATGCGCGCTGGACGTATGTGTGCAGGCATCGCTGCCTTGTTCCGCGTAGCTGGCCGTGAACCGCGCAATGCCAGCCCTTTTGATCTTGGTTTTGCTCTTGGCCCCAGGCTCAACGCCGCTGGCCGGCTGGCTGACATGGCGCTGGGCATAGAATGCCTGACTACCGATGACGAAGGCCGCGCCTGGCAAATCGCCCAGGAATTAAATAGCATCAATGCTGATCGCAAAGACATAGAACGCGAAATGCAGGATGTGGCCCTGCTGCACCTGGACGATTTTCAACCGCAAGACAGCAATACTATTACAGTGTTTGATGAGAGCTGGCATCAGGGTGTCATTGGCATCGTCGCCTCTCGCCTGAAAGACAAGTTTTATCGTCCTACCATCACCTTTGCACCTGGCGGCGAGGGATTGATCAAAGGTTCAGGTCGCTCCATACCTGGCTTTCATTTGCGCGATGCACTTGATCTGGTGTCCAAGCATGCGCCGAGTCTGATACAAAAATTTGGCGGCCATGCGATGGCAGCGGGTCTGACCTTGCGAGCTGAAGACTTTCCAGCATTCCAGCAAGCTTTTGAATCTGTAGGAAAAAGCTGGTTACAGGCTCATCAGCTAGAGCGTGTCGTGGAAACAGATGGTCCACTGGAAGATGCCTATTACTCGACGGACTTTATTCGCCTGCTGGATACGCAAGTATGGGGGCAAGGCTTTCCCCCCCCCATATTTTGCGATGACTTTAAACTGATATCACAGAGGATATTAAAAGAGCGTCATTTAAAGCTGGTGCTGGAAAAAAACAAGCTGCGTTATGATGCTATATGGTTCGGTCACACCGACAGCCTCCCTGAAAACGTACATGTCGCTTTCAGGCTGGATGCCAATGAATATAATGGTGTCACCAGAGTACAGTTACTGGTCGAGCACATAGATTGATGTTGCCCTGCCTTTTATTCCTGCAAAAAATGCAGTATATGGTCGCCCAGCAATAGCAGGTTATGCGCAAATTTGCTGGCGGCCACAGTCGCATCGGCATCTTGTATCTCCAAGCTGTGATTACCTTCCATCGCGACAATATGTAAATTTGTCGATGATGTACTCGCCACAAATTGATGGAGGGTAGTCAGCTCACAATAAGGATCTGCATTGCCGGCAAGCATGAGGACAGGTCTGTTCTCTGATGCCGCATCTGGATAATTTTTTTCGACCAGACTCAGCACATGATTTCCCGATTTATCGGCCACGCACAGCGGTGTCAGCAAGGCACAACTTTTTAGCCCAGCCTCTTCCCGGAAAACACGCCACGCCACGATGGAACCAAAAGATTTACCAGCAACCGAAATTTGCTGCTGCTGTATGCGTTTGTCGTTTTTTGCCAGATTTAATACCATGCGCAAGTCTTGCAACTCCGTATTCAAATCCTCACTTGGCTGACCGTGCTCAGTATCAGCCGTGTAAAACGACCAGTTAAACCTGAATACTGCAAAGCCTCCCGCCAACAAGTAATTGGCAGTTTGCGCAATGACTGGCCTATGCATGTCATAACGAAGGCCCGGAGCCAGCATCAATGCCGGGAAAGGTCCGGTTCCTGCAGGAAACTCTGCAATTATCTCCAGCATCCTGCCATCAGGCCTGATAATGTTTTCGGTAATGGAATGCATACGTTTAAATAATGATGATATTTGTTCTTGCTTATGCGTTGGACTTACATAGCAATATGACGGCATAGCATATCTTTTGGTTCCGTGGCTATGAGGAACGAGATACAACATGCTCGTGCATCATATTTGCAACACCAGACAAATCTTCTTTGCAAGAGAATCCATCGAATAGCGTCATTCAGGTTTGTCAGTTTAATTTTCAAAATTTTCTTCGGCCTTGTAACAAAATAATACAAATCTTATCGAATTACTGCACAATACAAAAACCTGTGCAGTCGGCTATGGCACAATCGATTTGTCGTTTTTACTGGTACTTATTCACTGTGGAGAGTCTGGATGAAAAAAGGTAATTGGCTGTTGAAGACTGGCGCTTTGGTTGTCATTGGCGCTTTTGCAGGTTTGCACGCTGGCGCGGCGATGGCCGCCAAGACTTTGGTATATTGCTCTGAAGGTAGTCCGGAAGGTTTTAATCCGCAGTTCTTTACTACCGGCACGACAGCAGATGCGGGCTCAGTGCCCATGTATAACCGTCTGGTGGAAATGGAGACCGGCACTACCAATATTACCCCTGCCCTGGCAGAATCCTGGGATATTTCTGCAGATGGACTGACCTATACCTTCAAGCTGCGCAAGGGTGTCAAATTCCACAGCAATGCCAAATTCAAACCCAGCCGCGACCTGAATGCTGACGATATTCTTTTCAGTTTTTATCGCATGGCGGATGAAAATCATCCCTTCAATAAAAATACGCCCGGTCAAACTTATGCCTATTTCCAGGATCTGGGCATAGCCAAGATCGTCGACAAGCTGGAAAAAGTTGATGACCTGACAGTGCGCTTTAAACTCAAACGTCAGGAAGCGCCATTTCTCGCCACACTGACCATGGATTTCATGTCTGTCCATTCTGCTGAATATGCGCAGAAAATGAAGGCGGCAGGCACGCCAGAACTGATCGACAAAGAAATCATAGGCACAGGTGCCTTCCAGTTCGTCTCTTACCAAAAAGATGCCATCATCCGCTACAAGGCACATGATGGCTATTGGGATGGCCGTCCAAAAATCGATAATCTGATTTACGCAATTACCCCGGATGCGTCGGTACGTTATGCCAAACTCAAGGCGGGCGAATGCCATGTCATGGCTTTGCCAAAACCAGCAGATGTGGAGTTGATGAAGAGCGATCCAAATATCAAACTGTT
Organism: Undibacterium pigrum; assembly: GCF_003201815.1. GTDB lineage: Bacteria > Pseudomonadota > Gammaproteobacteria > Burkholderiales > Burkholderiaceae_D > Undibacterium > Undibacterium pigrum. The sequence continues at coordinate 510,708 of NZ_QJKB01000001.1, read as the reverse complement.
GTCGCAACAGGGTTTAAATATTGGCTATGTCGGCTTCAATGTGGAGAAAAAGCCTTTTGATAACAAGCTGGTGCGTCAGGCTTTGAATCTGGCTGTTGATCGCGCATCGATATTAAAGTCTGTGTATGCAGGCACAGGCCAGGTCGCCAAGAACGTTATCCCTCCTACCATGTGGTCGTATAACGACAAGATCAAGGAATATCCTTACGATGTCGCTCAGGCCAAAGAATTGCTGGCCAAGGCGGGTTATGCAAATGGCCTGGAAGTTGAACTCTGGTATTTGCCAGTATCCCGCCCCTACAATCCAGACGGCAAGCGCATGGCTGAGTTGATACAGGCAGACTGGGCAAAAGTGGGCGTCAAAACCAAGCTGACCACTTACGAATGGACAGAGTATAAAAAACGCAGCAAAACGGGCGAGCAGCATGCCATGATGTTTGGCTGGTCTGGCGACAATGGCGACCCGGATAATTTCTTTGAGCCAATTTTGGGATGTGAAGCTGTCAAAGGCGGCGGCAATATTCCAAGATGGTGCAATAAGGATTATGAAGACCTGATCCAAAAAGCCAAATTGACACCAAAACAGGCTGAAAGAGCCAAGCTTTACGAAAAAGCCCAGGAAATAGTGCGCGAAGAAGCACCTTTACTTCTGTTGGCACACTCTTTGCGTTACACACCAGTACGCAAGAATGTGATTGGTTTCAAAATGGACTCCACTGCACATCATTACTTTAAAAAAGTAGATTTGGATAAATAAGTACTGCTTACTGGTGAACAACACGTGGCACCAATTTTGCTGAACACCTGCAATTTGGTGCCATCGTTGTATCTGCTTGTTGCTTTTTCAGTCTTTATGACGTTGTTCATAAGCTTGTCTTAAAAAAGGTTTTTCGATGCTGGGTTTTATTCTCCGACGCCTGGGTGTAGTCATCCCAACTTTCCTTGGCATCACACTGTTGGTTTTTTCTTTGATACATCTGATACCCGGTAATGTTGTCGAAGCCATGACAGGCGAGCGCGGCATGGACGCCGAACGGTATGCCAGTCTCATGCATTTGTATGGGCTGGATCAGCCTTTATACCAGCAATATTTTTCTTATCTGGGCAAAGTCCTGCAAGGCGACCTGGGGCGTTCCATCATCACGCAGGAACTGGTCAGCAAAGAATTTTTCACCCTGTTTCCGGCAACGCTGGAACTATCGCTATGCGCAATTATTTTTGCCGTTGTGCTTGGCCTGCCAGCTGGTATATTGGCTGCCTTGAAGCGTAATACTTTTCTTGATTATTCCGTCATGGGTGCGTCCCTGACTGGATACTCCATGCCTATTTTCTGGTGGGCGCTCTTGCTCATCCTGATGTTTTCAGTGACCCTGGGCTGGACGCCGGTGTCTGGTCGCATCGACATCCTGTTTGATTTGCCGCATGTGACTGGTCTGATGCTGGTTGACACCCTGCTGTCAGGTGAAGAAGGTGCCTTCAAATCAGCAGTCATGCATTTGATCTTGCCAGCGATTGCACTTGGCACTATTCCACTGGCTGTGATTGCACGTATGACCCGCTCTGCGATGCTGGAAGTGCTTAAAGAAGATTATGTGCGTACCGCACGTGCCAAAGGCATGTCATGGATGCGGGTAGTCTGGGTGCATGCCTTGCGCAACGCGTTGATACCTGTCGTCACCGTCATCGGCATGCAAGTCGGTACGCTGCTGGCTGGTGCCATCCTGACTGAAACCATCTTTTCCTGGCCAGGCATAGGCAAGTGGTTGATTGAAGCGATACAAAGGCGTGATTACCCAACCGTGCAAGGCGGGATATTGCTGATCGCCACGATCGTCATCACCGTCAACCTCATTGTTGACGTGCTGTACGGTGTGATCAATCCGCGCATACGCCATTAATGTGATGCCCAATTTCACTCATCATTTAAAAGATTTGATCGCAGAATTATGAGCAATACCAATTTACCTGCCAATGCGGTAGCTGCTACTGCAAACTTGTCGCCACCTCATCCCCTGATTGAGTTCTGGCATTACTTCAAGCAAAACCGCGGTGCGGTCATCGGCCTGGTGCTGGTTGGCATAATGAGTTTATGTGCTCTGTTCGCGGAATGGATAGCGCCGCACTCTGCCATAGAACAATTTCGCGAATCCACGCTGGTACCACCCGCATGGACAGCAACTGGCAGCAGTAAATTCATACTCGGCACTGATCCAGTTGGCCGCGATATTTTGTCCCGCCTCATTCACGGCTCACGGCTGTCGCTGTTCATCGGTCTGGTTTCCGTTACCCTGTCCATGGGTGTGGGTGTGACCCTGGGTCTGATTGCAGGTTTTTCCCGCAGTTGGACCGGGCGCTTTGCCCGCATGCTGGAAACGATCATCGTACGTTTCATGGATATCCTGCAAGCCCTGCCCAGCCTGTTGCTGGCAATCGCAGTCGTAGCGATACTCGGCCCTGGCCTGATGAATGCCATGTATGCTATTGCCATCGTCCTCATGCCTTCGTATGCCAGGCTGACACGCGCAGCAGTCAGTGGTGAACTGAACAAGGATTACGTCAATGCCTCCCGCATAGCGGGTGCTGGTAATTTGCGTTTGATGTTTAATTGCGTGCTGCCTAACTGCGCGGCCCCTATCATTGTGCAGGCTACGCTGGGATTTTCTACGGCGATACTGGACGCGGCAGCACTGGGTTTCCTGGGTCTTGGCGCACAGCCGCCAACACCAGAATGGGGCTCTATGCTGGCCAGCGCCATGGAATTCATACAAAGCGCCTGGTGGGTAGTCACCTTCCCTGGTCTGGCGATTTTGATTTCCGTACTGGCCTTTAACCTCATGGGTGATGGCTTGCGCGATGCACTCGATCCCAAGTTAAAACGCTGAACAAAAGATTCGACATGAAACCATTATTGGATATTAAAAATTTACGCGTTGAATTTGGCTCGGAAGCTCAGCCATTCAAGGCAGTTGATGGTCTTGATCTGTTCATAGAACAAGGTGAAGTGGTTGGCATCGTCGGTGAATCAGGTTCAGGCAAAAGTGTGACCTCGCTGGCCTTGATGGGCCTGATCGATTTTCCTGGACGTGTACGCGCAGATCAAATGGAATTTGATGGCCGCGATCTGCTGAAGATGAAGGACAAGGAAAGACGGCAATTGCTGGGCAAGGATATCGCCATGATCTTTCAAGATCCTATGACCAGCCTGAATCCCTGTTATACAGTCGCTTTTCAGTTGATGGAAACCCTGCGCCTGCATCAGGGCGGCAAGGAAAAAGACTTGCGCGCCAAGGCGCTGGCTTTATTAAAACAAGTCGACATCCCCGATCCGGAAAGGCGCATGGATGCCTATCCCCACCAACTCTCAGGCGGTATGAGCCAGCGTGTGATGGTGGCTATCGCCATCGCCTGCAACCCACGCCTGCTGATAGCTGATGAACCGACTACTGCTCTGGACGTTACCGTACAAGCGCAAATGCTGGAATTATTACTGCAATTGCAGCGTGAACGTGGCATGGCCCTGATGCTGATCACCCATGACCTGGCGGTAGTTGCCCAGACTGCCAAGCGTGTTGTCGTGATGTATGCTGGCCAGGTACTGGAAACTGGTACCGTGCCAGAAATATTCGACACCCCAAAACATCCATATACCCAGGCTTTACTGGCAGCCTTGCCCGAACATAATTTGGGTAAAGCACGTCTGCAAACCATACCTGGCGTAGTGCCCGGCCTGCATGACCGGCCGACAGGCTGCCTGCTCTCACCGCGCTGCAGTTATGCTACTGGGCGCTGTCAAACTGAAAGGCCGCAATTGCAGGGACAGGCAAATGCCCGGGTGCGTTGCCATTTCCCGCTGGATGCGCGAGGTGTGCCAGGTAACGGTTGGCAAGCTACACAAACTGATCAGGCAGCATGATGCAAAATACCCCCACTACCCCTGTTTTACTGGAAGCAAAAAACCTGGCCAAGCATTACGCTGTGTCACAAGGCTTTCTCAAACCCAAAGCAATGGCAAAAGCGCTGGACGGTGTCTCGTTCCAGCTGACTGCTGGCAAAACCCTGGCCGTGGTTGGTGAATCAGGTTGCGGCAAGTCTACCCTCGCCCGCCAGATTACCATGATAGAAACGCCGAGCAGCGGCGAACTATGGATGGGCGGCAAAAACATAGCCCATGCTGACAAGCTCACCCTCAAGCAAGTGCGTCCGCTAGTCCAAATGGTTTTCCAGAACCCCTATGCCAGTCTGAACCCCCGCAAAAAAGTGGGAGCCATGCTGGAAGAGCCCTTGATCATCAACACTCGCCTGCCATCTGCCGAACGTGAAGAAAAAGCGCGTGCCATGATGGCAAAAGTAGGCTTGCGGCCTGAGCATTATGGGCGCTATCCCCATATGTTTTCAGGTGGACAAAGGCAGCGCATAGCTATCGCCAGGGCACTCATGCTTGATCCTGAAGTCATCGTCGCCGATGAACCAGTCTCGGCACTGGATGTATCAATCCAGGCACAAGTCTTGAACTTGTTAATGGATTTGCAACAACAAAATGGTGTCGCCTACCTGTTCATCTCACATAACCTGTCAGTAGTTGAGCATATAGCCGACGATGTTCTGGTCATGTACCTTGGGAAAACCGTAGAACATGGCGACAAGCAAAGCATTTTCCAGTGCCCGCTGCACCCTTATACCAAGGCTTTGCTGGCATCAACTCCACGTATAGATCCGGCGCAGCGCCAGCAAAAAATGATGCTGGACGGCGAATTGCCCTCGCCGCTAGCCCCACCACCCGGATGCGCCTTCAATAATCGCTGCCCGCATGCCAATGAAAGATGTCGTCAAGAAATACCTCTATTGCGCCCATTTGACAACCGGCTCGTCGCCTGCCACAGAGTGGAAGAAATTATCTAAAACTTTTACTAAATCTGGCGAACTTCGTTAAACTCTCGCAGTCTCAATCAGACTCAGGGATTGCTGCAGATACTAAATTTGTTTTTGTGGCAACATCCAGGGCAAGCGTAAAGCTTGCCTTATTTTTAACCCAACCTTCACTCCCAGGAGACCCCCAAGTGAAAGCACAAGTACTTAGCGCTATCGCGCTGATGATCGCCGGTACAGTTGGCAGTCAACTCGCGACCGCCGCAGAACCAGCGAAAACAGCATCTGCAACATCGGTCTTATTGTCCGGCATAGAATCCAAACATAATGATGCCGCAGTGCGTGCCCAGGATGACTTCTTCCGCCACGTGAATGGTAGCTGGTTAAAAAATACAGAAATCCCTTCTGACAGATCTTCTGCCGGTGCTTTCATGGATTTGCGCGAAGCGACTATTCCGCATCTGCATTCCATTATTGAAAGCCTGGCCAAGGCAAAAAACAAACCTGGTACGGACGCACAAAAAATTGCGGACATGTATGCCAGTTATATGGATACAGCCCACATTGACTCTCTGGGATTGAAACCTTTGCAAGCTGAATTTGCCAAAGTAGATGGCATGACAGATAAAAAGCAAATCCCTGGTCTGATGGCCTGGCTGAACCGCGCCAGCATAAGCGCACCTTATGACTTCCAGATTCATCAGGATAATAAGGACTCCACCAAATACGTTCTGGACATCACTCAATCAGGTCTTGGCTTGCCAGATCGTGACTATTATCTGAACAATGATGATGCAAAATTAAAAGAATTCCGTGCCAAGTATCTGACGCATATAGAAAAAATGCTGACACTGGCCGGCGATAAAGACGCAGGCAAACATGCTGCAGACATTCTCGCACTGGAAACAGAACTGGCTAAAATACAATGGACCAAGGTTGAATTGCGTGACCCGGTCAAGGCTTACAATAAAATTGAGATCAGCAAACTCGATGCGTTGACACCTGGCTACGACTGGAATTCCTATCTGGGTGAAATGGGTGCAAAAGGCAAGATAGATTACATCATCGTCAGCCAGCCTAGCTACCTGACAGGCCTGAGCAAGATTTTGCAAGATACGTCTCTCGACAATCTGAAAACCTATTTCAAATGGCATATCCTGCGCTCTGCCGCAGGACAACTCCCGACAAAATTCAGCGATGAAAATTTTGCCTTTAACTCCACGACACTGTTAGGTGTTCCAGCTCAGGAAGCACGCTGGAAACGTGGTGTGCGCCTGGCTGACTCTGCTCTTGGTGAAAGCCTGGGCAAACTGTATGTCGCCAAGCACTTCCCTGCTCAAAGCAAAGCAAGAATGGAAAAGCTGGTTGGCAATCTGCTGCTGGCCTACAAGCAAAGCATAGACACTCTGGACTGGATGAGCCCGGAAACCAAGAAAGAAGCCCAGGCAAAACTGGCGACTTTCATGCCCAAGATTGGTTACCCTAACAAATGGCGCGATTACTCTGGTCTGACGATCACCAAAGGTGATGCCGTTGGTAATTTGCGCAATGCACGCTTATATGCTGCACAATTTGAACTGAACAAACTGGGTAAACCGGTAGACCGTGATGAATGGGGTATGACGCCACAAACCGTCAACGCTTATTACAATCCGGAACTCAACGAAATCGTCTTCCCGGCAGCGATACTGCAACCACCATTCTTCAATGCAAAAGCGGATGATGCCGTTAACTACGGTGGCATAGGCGCGGTAATCGGCCACGAAATCAGCCATGGTTTTGATGACCAGGGTGCGCAATATGACGGCGTGGGCAATCTGCGTGACTGGTGGACTAAAGAAGATCACGCCAAGTTTGCCGCCAAGACTGCCGTGCTGATCAAACAGTACAGCGCATTCAGCCCCATCCCAGGTTATAACGTCAATGGTGAATTGACGCTGGGTGAAAATATTGCAGACAACTCCGGTCTGGCAATTGCTTATAAGGCATATAAACTGTCACTGGGTGGCAAACCAGCGCCGGTAGTTGGTGGCCTGACTGGCGATCAACGCTTCTTCATGGGCTTTGCTCAGGTATGGCGTGGCAAAATGCGTGATCAGGCGATGATTGCGCGCCTGAAGACTGACCCGCACTCTCCTGGTGAAATCCGTGCGAACGGCACCCTGCGTAATATGCCTGGCTTCTACGATGCCTACAAACTCAAGGAAGGTGACAAGATGTTCCTGTCACCAGCTGAACGCGTCAGCATCTGGTAATCATTGCCACTCTTTAAGTCCGCATTAAGTAAAAAAGCCAGCACTGGAAACAGTGCTGGCTTTTTGCATTAGGCTTTATGGGGTTGATCTAATAATGATTTGACTGTCAGGCTTTCGCTGCGAGGCATTTGTTTTTCCCCATGTATCTGATATTCATGGATCCTGAATAAATCCTGAACTCAGTTTTTAAACTGAGTTCAGTGTAATTATGCAAACAAATCTTATATGTAGAACAAATGTGCTACAGCTACGTAGTGCATTTACGTCGTACAATGTCACATATGCAATCAACAAGTATCAGTCCAGAAACAGGCCCCATTCATGTCGCGATCGTCGAAGATGATCACGATTTTTGTAGTGCTCTGAGTCAGGCCGTTCTGGAAGCTGAGGATATGCGCCTGGTTGGTATTGCTGGCACGCGTCTGGCTGGTCTTGCCATGCTGGAAGGGCCACCTGCCGATGTACTTCTTGTTGATTTGGGCCTGCCGGATGGCTCTGGTATAGACATCATCAAAGCAGCAAGTACATGCTGGCCAAGCTGCAACATCATGGTCAGCACTAATTTTGGTGATGAAACACATGTCATGCGCTCGATTGAAGCAGGTGCCGCCGGTTATCTGCTTAAAGACAGCTCACCCGCAAAAATGGCGATAGAAATACGCAGCCTGGCCAATGGTGGCAGCCCCATAAGCCCTATCATCGCCAGACAGGTTCTGGCCCATTTCAGACATAACAGCAATGACGGCAATGAAAACTTCCGCATGCAAGAACCAGCAACTGAATCCTCACGTCTGCTATCCGTGCGGGAAAAAGAAGTGCTGGACTTCATCACCAAAGGTTTTACAGCCAATGAAATTGCCAAGCTAATGCAATTATCCCCTTTTACGATACGTGCATTTGTGCGGCGGATATATAGCAAGCTCAAGGTCAAATCCAGGACTGAGGCTATCTACGAAGCAAGGGCTCTTGGCTTGTCACTTGACTGAGATATATGCATCCAAGTCCAACCACCCAAAATTCTATTCTGTATACTTTGCTTTTATCTCTTTATGATGCGAAGTGACCGTTTTTCTTCGGCGAAGATACAGCTCACCGTTTTGCTCAGTTTATTAATGGTCGCAGCAGTCTGGTATGCGTCAGCAGATACCGTGCAGAAACCAGCATCAGCCTTACATCTGACGCAAGCACAGTGGCAGCTTACAAATGGGTCGGGCATGACGCCCCCATCGCCTATCATAGACAGCAAGAGTCTGCCAACTGCCTGGCAGACAGTGGCATTGCCACTGGCACTTCCCATTGCCCTATTGCGCCAGGCTAAATCTGGCACAGTCAGTAATGCGGACACCTCAATTACATGGCTCAGACTTTCACTTGCTGACTTGCATGATCAGGCTGCTCCGCTAGCAATATATGCCAGCCGTATCAAAACCGATGGCAGCATCGCCGTCTATGCCGATGGACATTTGATACACAGGGCGCAGCAACAAGGTCCGCTATGGAATAGTACCCGCACTCCCCTATGGATAGTTCTGGAGAAAGATAGCGCTGGCTCCTCACCCAAAGAAATACTGATACGACTTGAACATTCAGCAAAAAGCCAGGTAGCAATGTCATCCGTGTGGGTAGGTAGCGTTGACGCATTGCGTAGCCGCTACAGTGTGCGTCAATGGCTGCAACAAGAATTGCCTGCCATGCTGAGCGCTGCCTTTCTTGCAGTCGGCATATTCGCGCTTTTTGTATGGTTCAGGCGCAGACATGATATTGCTTACCTGCTTTTTTTCAGCCTCGCTGCTGCGTCTTTTTTACGTGGCTTGCACTTTTACGTGAGTTTTCCGATCGCGAACAACTGGTTTGCCTGGCTTACTGTCAACTCCCTGTTCTGGCTGGTCATTACTGTGCATTTTTATCTGCGACTGCTGCACGGCAACCCACTGATCTGGCTCAGTCGCATCCTGACTGGCTTGACGGTATTGATAGCCATATTGACGCTCCCGGCACTTGCCGTGCTGCCAAATACACCGAAAGTCACTCCCCTGATCTATGTGATTGCGGCAATGATGGGGGCAGCGGTAGCACTAATTGGCGGGCTAAATGTCTGGCGTCGCTCGCAGGATGGGCAATTAGTCGCTATCGGCGTAGGGATATGCACTTTGTTTGGCGTTACCGACTGGTTATTGCAAAATAATTTCATCAGCCCTGAGGCTTTGTATCTTGGTTCGTATGCCAATGCTGTCGCCTGCACTATCTTCGGTATTGTGATGTATCGACGCTATCTCGATGCCATACTGGAAGTCGAATTATTGAATGCCAGTCTGGCTCATCGTTTGCAAGTTCGTGAAGCCGAGCTGGAATTAAGTTATCAGCGCTTACGTGAGATTGAATTGCAGCAGCAAATCAGCGATGAACGCCAACGCCTGATGCAGGACATGCACGATGGCCTGGGGTCGTCACTGATCAGTGCCATACGATCTGTGGACCGGCATGACATCAGCAATAGCAAGGTGTCTCAGATTCTGAAAGACTGCCTGGATGATCTGAAACTGACGATAGATTCCCTGGAGCCAGTCGCCGCAGACTTGCTGCTATTGCTGGCAACGCTACGCTTCCGGCTGGAGCCGCGTCTGGAGGGCACGGGCATCGTACTCTTATGGGAAGTACAGGAGTTGCCGACCCTGACCTGGCTAGATCCATCAAGCGCCCTGCATATACTGCGTATCGTGCAGGAAAGCATCGCAAATATATTGCGCCACTCGCAGGCCAGCGAAGTCAGACTGAGCACGGCAGTGGTAAGTGATGGTATGGCAAATGGTGTGGAAGTTACTGTCGCAGACAACGGCAAGGGCTTTGATGTTGCCAAAGCCCTTGATGCCGTTGCTGGCCGCGGTTTGCACAACCAGCAACGGCGTGCCAGAGCACTGGATGGCAGGGTTAGCTGGAATTCGAATCCGGCTGGCACGCGCTTCACACTCTGGTTACCACTACAACGGATACCGACTTAAGCAGATTCAGGCGGTGTTTTTATTTTCTGAAAAAACGCCTGTACATCTGCCAGCTCTCTCGTGCGTGCAAAACTGGGCAGACTTTGCCAGATGCGCTTGCCATAGGGTTTTGAAATCAGGCGTGGATCACAAATCATCAATACACCTTTATCGCCCTCGTCACGTATCAGGCGGCCAGCCCCCTGTTTTAGATTGATAATCGCTTCCGGCAACTGATGATGGACAAAACCATTCAAACCTTTTTTTTCCATGGCTGCGATGCGTGCGGACAATACCGGATCATCTGGTGGGGCAAATGGCAGTTTGTCGATGATGACGAGGGATAAGGCATCACCACGCACGTCCACACCTTCCCAAAAACTTTGACTGCCAATCAACACGCCATTGCCTGCTGCGCGAAAGCGGTCCAGCAATTCAGTTCTGCCCGCATCGCCATGCACGAACAAGGGGAAATCCAGGCCGCGCTTCTGGAATTCATCACGCAAACGTTCAGCACTATGCTTTACCGCTTTTAAAGTCGTACACAACAGGAAGGTCTTGCCACCGGCGGCTTCGATGACGGGTAAGGCCGCATCGATGACTGCGTCCATATATCCAAAGGAGTTTGGTTGCGGCATGCCATTTGGCACGTAAAGGAAACCCTGCTCCTGATAATTGAAAGGGCTGGGCCAGGTGCGTGCTGGCTGATCCCACAAGCCCATCTGTGAGACATAATGGCTGAAGTCATTTTTCACCGCCATCGTGGCCGATGTAAAAATCCAGGTGCGCGGCACGCCTTCACGTTGCTTGTTAAAAATGGGGGCAATCGACAATGGTGTGCGATGCAATTGCAAAGAAGTGGAGAACGCCTCTACCCACAATACATAGTCGCCAGATTTACCGTCATCGGTGGCATTCCATTTTTCATACTGCTCCGCCAGCAAAATGGCGCGAGCGCGGCACTGCTCCAGTGTCTCGGCACGTTCAGCCTGTTTCTCCAGCACGGCAATCATATCGTCCATGCTGGCCTTCAAGGCGTCCAGAGCTTCAAAGAAAGGACTGGAAGGGGCAATCTGATCTATGGAATAGCGAACAATATCTTGCGGGAAGGCCAGGCGCAAATCACGTGCAGCCCGCTCGACAGGTGCAACCAGCTTGGACCACTCTGCCCCATCGCGGGCATGCGATAAACCTTCTGCCTGTACGTCGCGACACAGCTCCAGTACTTGCGAGGTAGATACCGTGTCGCCAAAAAACAGCGTAGCTGTTTCTGGCAACTGATGCGCCTCATCAAAGATCACTGTATTGGCAGATGGCAAAAGCTCCGCTATACCAGTATCTTTCAAGGCGACATCGGCAAAAAACAAATGGTGGTTGACCACGACCACGTCGGCCTGCTGCGCCTCTTTACGCGCCTTCATGACAAAACAGTCCTGGTAATACTGGCACTCCGATCCCATGCAGGTATCCTTGGTCGAAGTCACCAGGCTCCATACCGAGGCATTCTCTGGCACACGTGACAGTTCTGCCTTGTCGCCAGTCATTGTTGTTTTAATGAAACGGCCTATATCGCGCAAATATCCCACATCTTCACGAGAACTGAGCCGGCCATTTTGTATTGTTCTCTCAAGATGATAGTGGCAGAGGTAATTTGCCCTGCCTTTGAGCAAGGCAATTGACACCGGCGCCTTCAATACCTTGCGTATCGTTGGTATATCGCGCAAAAACAATTGATCCTGCAAATTTTTGGTGCCAGTAGAAACGATGACCTTACCACCCCACAATAATGCGGGAGTAAGATAGGCATATGTTTTGCCTGTGCCCGTGCCTGCCTCTGCCAGCAAAGTCTTTTGCCCGGCAATGGCATCGGCAATGGCTTTAGCCATTTCTGTTTGCGCTTGACGAGGGCGGTACCCCTTTATCGATGCACTTAACGGTCCGGTCAAGCCAAAAATATGTTCTACTTCAGTGTCATGAATGCCTGTTGCATTCGGTGTGGCAAGTGATTCAGTCAAAATGAGGCAATCAGAAACTAACTACAAAGACGTGGAAAAAGTGGATAATTAGGCAGGGACATCTGGCGTCAGCTGCATTCTTAACAAAGTAATATGATCTTTTAACTGTAGTTTTCGTTTTTTCAGACGACGCAGTTGCAGTTCATCGTGGCAGGGATCTTTAATCAGGGTCTCGATTACCACATCCAGGTCTCTATGTTCAACCTCGAGCTCGATAATGCGTTGTAGTATTTGTTCTGGGTGGCTCATAGTCTTCTGGTTGCAGTAAAATAAAGTTTAATTAAGGAAAGACCATTTTTGGGTTTATCCCGTTAGTTTAATCTACCAAGACGTATGAGCCAATATAAGATCGAAGCTGGAACCGGACAACATATCGGCGACAGACAGGAACAACAAGACCGCACAGCACTTTTTGCAGCTCCACACGCGCCAGGATATGTTATGGCCGTGATTGCAGATGGTATGGGCGGCAAAAGCGGTGGCGCACTTGCCGCAGAGCAAGTCGTGCGCACGGCAAAACAATTATTTGATGAATTTTACCCGGGAAACGATGTTCGTAGCCTGCTGGAAAATATCGTTAATGAAGCACACACCGTCATTAAATTGTCTGGTGTATCCTCTGAGAAAGAACCACACAGCACGGTTGTAGCATTAGTTATTACCCCGCAACAAGAGGCCATCTGGGCCTACGTAGGCGACTCGCGCCTGTACCGCTTTGATGGGCCGAACTACGCCGAAAAAACCAAAGACCACTCCTATGTAGAAAAATTGGTCGATGAAGGCAAGATTACTGCTGAAGAAGCCAAAACTCACAGGCTATCGAATATCCTTGTCAATGTGCTTGGTTCAAGCACGGCAGCACCGTACATCACGTTTGGTGAACATGCACCACTAAAGGCGCACGACAGCTTTTTGCTATGTTCAGATGGTCTCTGGCATTATTTTGAAGATCATGAACTTTCAGCTGCGGTGGCGGCCAACAGCCCGCGTCAGGCTTCAGAATTTTTGATCCGGAAAGCAAGGGACAGGGCCAGTGGTCGCGGTGACAATTGCACCTTCGCCATCGTCAAGCTGGTTGATCCACCTACCCAGGCAAAAACTTATACGGTACAAAAAATGCGCAGAGCGGTATAAGCCTGAGCAGACTGGCGCAATGTACTCGATATTCGCGATATCTACGGCATGTTGCGCCAGCAGTTTTTGACCTGGCAGTGTCGCTTATTTCCCGCGAGTTGCCATCAGTTCCTGATTTGCCTTACGGTCAGCGTTGACCTTTTGCATCGCTGGTCGCTCGGATATGTGTTTCACATATTCACGCGTAGGCAATTCCGCGAGAAAGTCCCTGCCGTAAATAATCTTGGTCGCCATAGACACGAGAGGAAAATGCACGACCGCGGCACAATCAGCCAAAGTGAATTCTTTACCGCCAACAAAGGGATCAAATTTTGCCAGACTGGCGAACGCCGGAATACTGCGCCCTAACTGTTTCTCTACTTTGGCTTTGACTTCGTCGCTAACTTTGCCGCCAAAGAAAGCTTCTGCATACAATTCACGGGCTGGCAACTCGAGGTGCAGTTCAATGAAAGTAATTAATTCGCGCAATTTTGCTGCCGCATATGGATCAACCGGCATCAGTGAATGTTCAGGAAAACGATGTTCTATATAATCGATAATTGCCTGGGACTCACATAAAGAACCATGTTCAGTCTCGATATACGGCACCTTTCCCAAGGGAGAATGCGCCAGAAGCGTCGGCGACCTGTCTGTCCACACCAGTTGTTCTTCAAAAGGAATTCCCTTTTCCAGCAACGCCAATTTCACTTTATTGTAATAGTTACTGACGGCAAAACCGCACAACTTGATCATATGTCTCCACCTTTGTAATTAGCCTGGTCACATCCCATGGAGGGAAGCGACCAGTTTTTTTGCAGATTGCTGCTTTATTTTTCCCTGGGAAAATCGATAGTCTCGAAGTTAATCAAGTTCGAATCTGCTTCGTTCTCTTTAGCGGACGGCGCCTCATCATCTACTGGCAAACCCGGGACATTAGCCCAGCCACGATTTCTTTCCGCCCCCGAAAACGCGTTCGTTTTCTCCAGCTCATTGGCCACAGAAATCAATAGCAGGATATCGCGGTAAACTGGCAGTTCAAAACCCATGCGCTTGCCGTCCCTGTCATCGACCAGTAAACTCTCAAGAAAAGGCAGAATATCGTGACTGCTCCACATCTGGCAAATACGATTCATCAAATGCTCAAAATCTTCCAGCTGTCTGCTTGGCAAAGTTGCCGGGTCAGTTTCAAACTCTGGAATATTGGCATTGAAAAAGACGATGAAACGGTCACGTAAGGCATCATATTTTTCTTTGCTGGCGGTAACTCGGTACAAGTCCAGCAAATATAGCCATGGCACTGGTGACTCAGGCTGATCTACATCGGCCTGAGGCTCAAGAATTTCTATTGCCCTTTGTGGGTCATTGACAGAAATCCAGAATTCCGCTTCCTGGGTCACATCAGAAATCTCTTCCACTTTCACCGATTGGCCTTTGGTAGAAAAGAAATTGAAGGTACTGCTATTACTGTCCTCCAGCGTAGGGACATAGGCCTTGCTAAACACTGACGGTGTATCCAGCTTGCCAAGACCAGTATCTGTCCCTGCTTTTTTCTTCGGCCCAGTCACTGGGCGACTATTCCCTGGCTTGTCGTCTTCATCATCATGGACCTGGTACAGGGCACTCGTGGTTGTAGGGCCATAAGATGCCTGTATACTGTCAACGATCTCTTCAATGTTCTTTTTAGACTCCGGTTCAGCTGCCGGTTCTTTTTGTTGCCACCAGCTTGCATGCATTTTCTTGCGCATACGACTGACGTACAGCAACAACAAGGCAATAATCGCCAATCCTGCCACAATGAACGCGCCCAGGCCCATCATCCAGTTACGCGAAAAGCTATTTTCCCTGGCCTCTTCCAAGGCAGCCTTATCCTGCTGACTCTGGCGTTTTAGCTGTTGTGCTTCCTGCTGCAGGCTGAGAATTTTTTGCTGCTCGCCCTGCAATTTTTCTTGAGCTACCGGGGCATGTTTTTCATCGCGCAACATGGCAGCGAGCTGAGCTTGCGCTGCCCGCAATTCTTCAATATTGGATTGTGCTTCCCTGGTTGAGAGCTGATCACTAAGGCGCAGACCCTGCGACAAAATAGGCAGGTCATCGGATAGTTTCAATGTATCTTTAGGCTCGGCAATTTGTTGCGGAGGGTTGGTATTGGTTTTATTTTCTGTTTGCCTGGATGGCTTTTTTTTTGCTACTGGCACTTCAACGGTAGCGGCAACAATTTCACTTGCCTCAGGATTGCGTTTCACTTTCCTGCGACTGCTTTTTTCGACCGCTGGCACCGACGGCTGCCCGGTTGCTGCATTCTCTTTATTACTGATTACCGTCTTAGGTGCACTGGCAAGAGCAGGAGGCACAACAGACGTGAACTGAGGGGGGTCGAGCAAGATCAGAAATTCACGATGCAATTGAATTTCGCATCCCATGTCTACCATGATCTTGACAGCTGGCTCCAGCAGGTCTTTTCTGGTCACCAGGGTGAGAAAACGAGCATTCCCTTTTTGGATCAGCGTGACATTCGCCGGTGCCAGCAAAATACCATCAGCACTTTCCACCTTGGCCTTGAAGCATGACTGCTCAATCTCGGCAGCATCATTCCCCGTCAATTCTAGCTGTGCACGTAATTGCTGACCCAGACCAGACTGCACGGTTAAATTGCTGAACCCCAAAGCATAAGAATTCCCTGTTGCTCCAGATGCGAATGCACCAAGGCAAAGCAGATATAGCGTAGATCGGCGGAATGGGACAAAAATAATAATGACCTCAGAAAGAAAGTGCGTTACTTCAGAAAATCAATTGTTATTCCTGAATGTATATTAACTGCAATCTTACTGGCTTTATAACAATCCTTGAAGACGTTACCAAATGTAAAACGCAAACAAAGGTAAGAATGTTTGTCGATTTCAACATATTTATCATTTGCAACAACATCCACATAATGCTGTTTCATTCAGCATACATCAATTTCTTAATGTATTTTCTACGCATTTGAAGTAAAACTACGAATGAATGCCGTGCTGAAATCAAAACATGGCATGAAACTCAAGTTTGCTAAAAAGACACAAAGTTCAAATTATTTATTCTTATTAAAGCAGAAATCCCAATATTTTTCATGCGTAGCCTATTTTTTACTCGCCTCCAGGATTTTCCTGGCAATGCCGCGCAGGATATTCACCTCTTCAACTTCCAGTTGCGTACGCGATAACATGCGCTTTAAACGCGGCATTAATTTCTTGGGATTGTCCGGATGCAAAAACTCAATGGCAACCAGCGCCTGCTCCAGATGCTTGTACATGCCGTCGATTTCATCAACTGCTGCCAATTGCCCCTGAAAACCGACATTGCCAGTGACTGACACTGCAGAATCAGTAGCCATCCGGCATTCATATGACAAAAGTTGTATCGCTTGCGCCAGATTCAAGGACGAATAAGCAGGATTTGCAGGGATATTGATCAAGGCATGACAATTCATGACGATCTCATTCGGCAGCCCAAATCGCTCATTACCAAAAATCAGAGCTATCCTGGCATGCTGGCTTTGTACCATGGTTTCAGCAAATACCCTTGGATTAAGGATGGGTGGCGAAAACTCGCGCAATCTGGCGCTCACGGCCGCCACATATTCACAACCCTGCAATGCCTCATCAATATGATTCACCACACGGGCGTTATCGAGTACGTCTTGCGCGCCACTGGCGAGAGCGATCGCCTCCGGGTGCTGCAATGCATCTGCAAAGCGCGGATTGACCAGGATTAACTCACCAAAACCCATGGTTTTAATGGCCCTGGCTGCGGAGCCTATATTGCCGGGATGACTGGTTTCAACCAGGATAAAGCGCAGGCGCTGAAAAAGAGATGTGTCAGTTTTTAGCAAGTTCATTTAAAATAGAGGTATCACGCGTTAATTTTTTATTCGGTTGTTGTCTGGCTTATACGTATTACTTGTACATATTTGTGCATGTATTTACCGGACGGATAACAGCAAGAAGAGAATTGCGCCCGCTCTTTATCATTTTTGTCTAGCATAGTAACGGCATCCCTACTCTTTGTGAGTGGTCGTCGTTTGCATGCTGTCATTTTATCGGAAACTTTATGCACCCAATGCTGAATACGGCAGTAAAAGCTGCTCGTCGTGGCGCGACTATTATCAATCGCGCATCTTTTGACCTTGATCGAGTCCAGGTCACAGAAAAACAATTCAATGATTTCGTGACTGAAGTCGATCAGGCTGCTGAAGCTGCCATCATTGAAGTATTGACTTCTGCCTACCCTGACCATGCCATTCTGGCTGAAGAATCGGGTGCATCCGCTAATTTGCACGACGAAAATGATAATGTGTGGATCATTGATCCTCTCGATGGCACGACCAACTTTATCCATGGCTTTCCACAATACTGCGTTTCCATCGCCCTGCAACAGCGCGGCGTGATTACACAGGCTGTCATTTACGACCCAACCCGCAACGAAATGTTCACAGCAAGCAAGGGTGGCGGCGCTTTCCTGAACGACAAACGTATACGTGTTACCCGTTGCGACAAACTGGCTGATTCATTGATCGGTACTGGCTTCCCATCACGTGACCTGTCTGGCCTGGATGAATACCTCGCCATGTTCAAGGTCATGACCAGCAAATGTCAGGGCTTGAGAAGGCCTGGATCTGCCGCTCTGGATCTGGCTTATGTCGCATGTGGTCGCCTGGATGGCTTCTTTGAAAAAGGCCTGGCCCCTTGGGATATCGCTGCTGGCTCCCTCGTCATTACCGAAGCTGGCGGCATCGTTGGCAACTTCTCCGGTGACTCTGATTACCTGCATAAAGGCGATGTATTGGCGGGTACACCAAAAGTATTCGCCCAGATGGTCAATGCATTGCAACCGTTTTCCGCTAAAAAGTAAATTCTCACGTCCCGCTCATTTGAGCGGGACGCCTCTCTCTTCGGACTGGTGTAAATCAGTCCGATCATAAAGAAACACAGTAAAACCACATGGCATCATTCAACGAACTCGGCTTATCCGAGAACATTGTTCGCGCAGTAACTGAACAAGGCTACACCTCTCCAACCCCGATACAACAGCAAGCCATTCCTGCTGTTATCAAAGGCGGTGACCTGCTGGCTGGCGCACAAACCGGTACAGGCAAAACCGCTGGCTTCACCCTGCCTATCTTGCAGCGCCTGTCGACGTCGGCCAATGCACCAAAAGATAAAACCAGCAGACGTCCTATCCGCGCCCTGGTACTGACACCTACCCGCGAACTGGCAGCCCAGGTTGAAGAAAGCGTCAACACTTACGGTAAATATGTGCCGTTGAATTCTGGCGTGATTTTTGGTGGCGTTGGCATCAACCCGCAAATCAAATTATTGAAGCAAGGTGTGGATATTCTGGTGGCGACACCGGGCCGCCTGCTTGACCATCATCAGCAAGGCACGATAGACCTGCGCAATATTGAAATACTGGTATTGGATGAAGCTGACCGCATGCTGGACATGGGTTTTATCCACGACATTAAAAAAGTACTGGCGATCTTGCCTGCCAAACGCCAGAATTTGCTGTTCTCAGCTACGTTTTCCGACGACATAAAGGCACTGGCCGACCGTCTGTTGAACAATCCGGCGATGATAGAAGTGGCGCGCCGCAATTCCACGGTTGAAGTCATTGCACAAAAAGTGCATCCGGTTGACCGCGACAAGAAGCACCCATTGCTGGCACATCTGATCAAGACGCACCAATGGTCACAAGTGCTGGTATTTACCCGTACCAAGCACGGTGCCAATAAACTGGTAGAGCAGCTGGGCAAAGATGGCATAGCTGCCATGGCTATCCACGGCAACAAGAGCCAGTCCGCGCGTACCAAGGCACTTGCCGAATTCAAGGATGCAAGCCTGACTGTACTGGTTGCCACTGACATTGCTGCTCGTGGTATTGATATTGATCAATTGCCTCACGTCGTCAATTATGACTTGCCGAATGTGCCGGAAGATTACGTGCATCGCATAGGCCGCACTGGTCGTGCCGGTGCCACTGGCGAAGCCGTATCCCTGGTTTGCGTCGATGAATTCAAATTGCTGGCTGACATAGAGAAACTCATCAAGCGTCAGATACCACAAGAAATCATCGATGGCTTCATCCCTGACCCACATGCCAAAGCCGAACCTATACAGTTGCGCAGCTTTGACCATCGTGGCGGAGGCGGCAGAGGTCAGCCCTCAGGCCGTGGACAGCGCCCTGCCGGTGACGGTCGCGGACAGCAAGCCCGTACACCAGGCAAGGCAGCTACACCACAGGCAGCAAAGCCTCGTCCAGCTGGCCCCAGGCCTGCAGTAAAACAGTCTGCACCCCGCAGGTCTGGCAGTCGCGGTAACGGCTAAATCAAATTAAGCCAGCAACAAATCAGTAAAAAGTACAAAGGGCCATTCGTGGCCCTTTGTACTTTTACTTTTTACTTTGCGCTTCAGTCATCTTTTGATATTCAGCACTTTCAAGCTGTGACACAACATTCACTTGTATCAGCAGGGGCAAGGAAGAGGTTTCCATACCATGTACACGTGCAAGGTGATCTAACTGCGATCTTAACTCCCTGTCCTGCACCGTGATGCGACGGCCAGATTGTTCACACACCAGGCATATCTCATCTGCCGACTTGCTTGCATGGGTCAAACGGTATTTGGCTTTACCGTCTGCATCAAAAGAACGCTGCAAGAAATTAATGGCAGTCAGATCGGCCAGCACCCGGTAAATAGTTGTGATACTACCCAGCCTGCCCTGCCTTAACAATTCCCTCAAAATATCTTCAGGGTAGTGGTATCCCTCGCCAATTTGCATAATTGCGGCCAACATACCTATCCGACCTACCGTCGGCCGCAAGCCCGCCCGCTGCAACTGCTCTGCAAGTCGCGGCGTTTCATCGGAATTCATAGAATTAAGTCTGGTTTTCTTTTCCATTTTATGATCTTTTAAGCAGGTTATGCTGCATAACCGCTGCCGGCACATGCCAGTTAGTGCACTAGTGTGCAATCCAGAACATGTAGTAATAATGCAATCATTGAATGATAATAGTTCTCATTACCATTTACAAGAAAATATTTTCACTCTCGCATTAGCTTATGCGATTTCCTTTTATTAACACGCAATGCAGCAGCAATTGCTCCGAAGGCTTTCATTTAAGCCTGATGAAGAGCACGAGCTTTAGCTGCAGATCACCCTTACGTGCTTGGCTTTCATACTGCAAAATCAACGATAAAGCCTGGCAACCATAGACCATAGCAATCGTCTATGATAAGGTGCGCACCAATTTGATATGTCCGGATGTAAATTCCGGCACATCAACAAGCATAATCAAGAAAATAAAACGAATAAAATCAAAGCCTTATGACAGCAAAAGA
The DNA here is from genome assembly GCF_003201815.1 of Undibacterium pigrum. Taxonomy (GTDB): domain Bacteria; phylum Pseudomonadota; class Gammaproteobacteria; order Burkholderiales; family Burkholderiaceae_D; genus Undibacterium; species Undibacterium pigrum. Next base: position 490,108 of record NZ_QJKB01000001.1, on the reverse strand, counting down.
AAATCAACATACGCCGATGATGCAGCAGTATTTACGCATCAAAGCAGACTATCCAGAAACACTGGTGTTTTATCGCATGGGCGATTTTTATGAACTGTTTTTTGGCGATGCCGAAAAAGTCTCGCGTTTGCTGGGTATCACGCTGACCCAACGCGGCAGTTCTGGCGGCGAACCTATCAAGATGGCGGGTGTGCCCTTCCATTCTCTGGAGCCTTATCTGGCCAAATTGGTCAAGATAGGTGAATCTGCCGCCATTTGTGAACAAATAGGTGATCCGGCGACAAGCAAGGGCCCCGTCGAGCGCAAAGTCATGCGCGTCATCACCCCAGGTACACTGACAGATACCGATTTGTTGCCAGAGAAATCTGACCGGCCATTGCTCTCGCTATGTATGCTGCAACAAAGAAAAACTGTCAGCATAGGCCTGGCCTGGCTGTCACTGGCCAGTGGTGCCTTGAAGTTGATGGAAGTATCCACAGACGAAAAATCTTTACCACAACGCCTGCAACAAGAGCTGGAACGCATCAGCCCTGCCGAAGTACTGCTGTCTGCTGGTACGCTTTTGCTGGATGAGCACTACGCTCAGCTTCCGGGCAAATTCTCTGAGTTGCCCGACTGGCATTTTGATGTCAAGCAAGGGCAAAAAGCCTTGCAGGATCAATTGGGTACCGCCACATTGACCGGCTTTGGTGTAGAGAACCTAAGCGCGGCACTGGGCGCCGCTGGTGCATTACTGCGCTATGCTGAAAGCACGCAAGGCCGTGGCTTAAAGCATGTCAATACCCTCAATGTCGAGAGCGAACATGAATTCATAGGGCTGGATACCGCCACGCGTCGCAATCTGGAATTGACAGAAACCCTGCGCGGACAAGAGTCCCCCACCCTGTTTTCCTTGCTTGATCATTGCCGGACTGCCATGGGCTCACGCCTGCTGCGTCACTGGCTACATCATGCACGCCGTGATCAGTCAGTCGCCAGAGCACGTCACGATGCCATCAAGGCGCTGATACAGGCTGACTCCACTGATGGCCTGGCCACCACTTTAAAAGCCATTCCTGACATAGAACGCATCACTACACGTATTGCTCTGCAATCTGCACGCCCGCGTGATTTATCTGCGCTACGAGATGGTATGCAAAACCTGCCAGGCTTGCGCAACTATGTAAGCCTGTGCATCGCCGACAATCAAACCAGTTTGCTGACCAAGTTCTTGTCTGACCTGGATACACCAACTGAATGCCTGGATTTACTGGAACGCGGCCTGATGCTGCAACCAGCGACCATGGTAAGGGACGGCGGCGTCATTGCGACTGGCTTTGATGCAGAACTCGATGAATTGCGTGCCTTGTCAGAAAATGCCGGACAATTCCTGATAGATCTGGAAGTATCTGAGCGCGAGCGCACTGGCATCGCCAATCTGCGCGTTGAATACAACCGTGTACATGGTTTCTATATTGAAGTCACGAATGGGCAAAGCGATAAAGTGCCGGACAATTACCGCCGACGCCAGACCCTGAAAAATGCCGAGCGCTACATCACGCCAGAATTGAAAGCCTTTGAAGACAAGGCATTGTCGGCCCAAGAACGTGCGCTGGTGCGCGAGAAGATGCTGTATGAACGTCTGCTCCAGGATTTGTTGCCACAAGTACCCTTGCTGCAAAGAGTGGCGAATGCAATCGCTCAACTTGATACTTTGGTCAGCCTGGCTGAACATGCCACCAAGAATAGCTGGTGCGCACCACAACTGGTAGATGAACCTACCCTGCATATCGTCCAGGGTCGCCATCCCGTAGTCGAAAACCAGATAGAACGTTTTATCGCCAATGATTGTGATTTTTCTGCCGAGCGTAAATTATTGCTGATCACCGGCCCCAACATGGGCGGTAAATCGACCTTCATGCGCCAGGTTGCTCTGATCACCCTGCTTGCCTATGTAGGCAGTTATGTACCTGCTACTGAAGTGACGATAGGCCCTATAGACCGCATCTTCACGCGTATAGGAGCAGCAGATGATCTGGCGGGCGGTCGTTCTACCTTCATGGTGGAAATGACAGAATCTGCCGCCATCCTGAATGGGGCGACTGATCATTCGCTGGTACTGATGGATGAAGTGGGCCGCGGCACGTCTACATTCGATGGCCTTGCTCTGGCCTGGGCCATTGCCAAGCATCTGATACAGGTATCCAAGAGCTATACCCTGTTTGCCACCCATTATTTTGAACTGACGCAATTGCCTGAGGTACACCCGTCTGCAGAAAACGTGCATTTATCGGCAGTGGAGCATAAGGAAAACATCGTCTTCCTGCATGCAGTGCAAGCTGGCCCTGCCTCTCAAAGCTATGGTTTGCAGGTGGCGCAACTGGCAGGCATACCTCAGGCAGTTATCCGCTCTGCACGTAAGCATCTGGCAGACCTGGAAGCGCAATCACTGCAATCGACGCCACAGTTTGATTTATTCTCTTCAGCAGCTTCTGCACCAGAAGCAGAAGTCGTGGAACAGGCACCAGTCAATACCGAATTGATGGATACGCTTGATACCATGGACCCGGATAGCATGACGCCCAGGGAAGCATTGGCAGCCTTGTATGAATTAAAAAACCTGGCAAAGTAGGCCTGATTTAAACAAGTCCTTTCCTTAAACAAGCCCTTTCAAATAAAAAATGCCGCTGACATCAATCAGCGGCATTTTTTCATTCCTGCTTAGTGTAAAGCTTAGTGCAAAGGATGGCTGCGATATTCATCGCCCATACCTTCGTCATCCTCATCATCTTCATCATGGTGGTGGCCATGGGCACCATGCACGTGACCGTGAGCGACTTCTTCATCAGAAGCAGCACGCACATCTTCTACCGTCAGGCTAAACCGCAAGGCAATGCCTGCCAGTGGGTGATTGCCGTCAAGTACAACTTTATCGTCAGCAATATCCGTGACGGTAAAAATATGCGCATTATCTTCGTCGGCATCATCATCGGATTCTTCTGGCATGCCTTCGAACTGCATACCGACTTCCAGTGGTGATGGGAAGCGGTCACGCGGTTCCACTTTCACCAGGGCGGCATCGTAATCGCCAAAAGCATCTTCAGGATTGAGCTGGATAATGGTGCTGAAGCCTTTTTCCTTGCCTTCCAGGGCTTCTTCTATCTTGGGAAACACATTGTCATACCCGCCATGCAGGTAAACCATAGGCTCCTGACCTTCTTCTATCAGATTGTCTTGTGCGTCTTTCAAGGTATAGACTGCAGTAACAACTGAATTTTTGCCTATCTTCATAGCAATTCCTTAAAAATTTATTTGCCCTAAGATTATACCCGTCTAGTCGAGTCGTTTGCCTCAGCCTATAATGCGGGCATGAAAAAAAATACCATTCCCCTGCCCCTGCTGGGCGGCATTACAGCAGAAGAGTTTCTCAGCGAATACTGGCACAAAAAGCCCCTGCTGATACGTCAGGCTATCCCTGACTTTCAACCTCTTATCCCTAAGGCTGAGCTGTTTGACATGGCTGGCCGTGAAGATGTTGAATCCAGGCTGATCAGTTTCTTCAACAAGCACTGGGAAATGAAGTCTGGCCCGCAAGCCAATATACCAGTCAAGGAAAAGAAAGACTGGACGCTGCTGGTGCAAGGCGTTAATTTGCACGATGACAAGGCTGATGCCCTGCTCAGGCAATTTCGCTTCATACCTGATAGCCGTCTTGATGACCTGATGATCAGCTTTGCTGCTGATGGCGGTGGCGTTGGCCCTCATTTTGATTCTTATGATGTATTCCTGATGCAAGCACATGGCCAGCGCAAATGGCGTATAGGCGCACAAAAAGACTTGACGCTTATTGATGGCATGCCTCTCAAGATTTTACGCAACTTCAAGGCTGAGCAAGAATTCGTGCTGGAGCCGGGCGACATGCTGTATTTGCCACCAAAATATGCGCATGATGGCGTAGCCATCGGTGAATGCATGACTTACTCCATAGGTTTCCGCGCACCGTCTTACCAGGAGCTGGGCGAGTCTTTCCTGCACTTCATGTCTGACTCGATAGACTTGCCAGGAAGATACGCAGACCCAGACCTGAAAGTCAGCACCAAACCGGCAGAAATCAGCAATGAAATGCTGGAACAGGTTGCTGAAAAGATTGCCAAAATTCAATTTACTGATGATGACGTGCTCATTTTCCTGGGCGAACATCTGACCGAACCCAAGCCCAGCGTATTTTTCAATGGCCCTGAAAAACCATTGGCACCAAAACGTTTTCATCAGACTGCCTTGAAAAATGGTTTGAAGCTATCGCGCAAATCCTTGATGTTATACAAAGGCAAACATGTCTTCATCAACGGCGAGTCTTTTGCAGTTGGCAAGGAAGACAAAATTTGCCTTAATAAGCTGGCAAATCAAAGGGAAGTAGATGGAGCAGATCTGGAGAAAATTTCCGCAGATGCGTTAGAAACATTTTGCCTTTGGTATGAGGATGGCTGGCTGGAAATACGATAAGGGATGCTGCAACGCGGCATGCCATTTAAAATATGAAAGAAAATTTTCTTAATGCAAGTAGTCTATTTTCAATGAAAAGCAGAAAATTCCTACTAAAAATGGCATCTTGTCTAGAAATAATGGCCGATTTGAGTGCAAAAATGCATCTATGCCTATTCCATTAATGGAAAAATCATTATAATTCCGGGTTAGGAAACTTTCGTAGGGGCCGAATGTCGTTTTGGCGAGAAGCTCGCGAATTAACCTATAGAGCGATAATTACCGGTAATTATTCATCGCAAAGTTTTGATCTTCTTTTTTGATCTATTTATTGAAAGTACAAACATGAAAAAATCACTCTTGCTCGTTTCCCTGTTGGCATTGACTCTGGCTGCTTGCGGCGAGAAAAAAGCTCCTGAAGCATCCGCTTCAGCATCAGCATCCGTAGCAGCACCAGCTCCAGCATCTGCAGTAGAAGCTCCAGCAGCTGCTCCAGCACCAGCTCCAGCATCTGACGCAGCAGCAGCTTCTGGCGCAGCTCCAGCAGCATCTGCAGCGGCTTCCGCTCCAGCAGCAGCTTCCGCATCTGCTTCCAAGTAATTTTTAATTACTTAAGAAAAACCGACCTTCAGGTCGGTTTTTTTTCGCCGCAATAAATTAAAGCAAATCTACATAAGATCAAAGCTTCATCAAGAAGCGCTTAAGAAGTCGCAGATATAAAAAAAGCCACGATAATTCGTGGCTTTCATTTTCAGGTAAAACTTATTTCTTCAACACCAACTCACTTGGCAGACTGTGCAGGTAGGCTGCAATATTTTGTATATCCTTGTTTGACAAGGCTTTGGCCTGGGTAACCATGGTTGGGTTAGAGCGGCCATATGCACCGTCGCCGCCACGTTGATACGCGTGCAAAGCCTGAGCCAGGTAATCTGCATGCTGACCAGCCAGCTTTGGATAAGCGGGGTCCAGAGGTTTGGAATAGTTTTCACCATGGCAAGATGCGCAATTGAATTTTTTTGCCGCTTCTTTACCTGCTTCAATATCGCCGCCAGCATACGCTGCGAAAGACAGGCTGGACAACAAAGTTGCCATCAACAGAGTTTTCTTCATGATCCTATCCTATTCTTATTTTTGTTGAGAGTAATATGCTGCCAGATCTGCGATATCCTGATCAGTCAGGCTACCTGCAATACCACGCATGGAAGGATGCTTGCGATCACCTTTTTGATAGGCTTTCAATGCGCTCTCTATGTATTTGGCAGATTGCCCGCCAATCAACGGCACCTGATATACCTCAGGGAAAGTCGCTTTATAGCCAGGAATGGCATGGCAACCGATACACATCGCAATTTTCTTTTCAGCGGCATCTTTAGGATTGCCAACCGGATCTGCTGCAGTAGCAGCTTGAGCGAGGCTCGCCATAGCGAGAAGTGCAAACAATTTTTTCATATGAGCGATTATTAATTAGCAGGCAGATCAATAAATTCAGTGTTTTGATATAACTCAGCATTTTAGCTGATTACAATCAAATTTGCGCAAGAAACCTGGCGCCAGCGCCTTGTCAAGGGGCAAAAATGCTGCATTTATGCAATTGCGAATGTAAAATTTAATGTCTACCCATGTCGATTAAGAGTAAAAAAGAACAGCCGTTCACAAGAGTGCAGGTTCTCGCTTATACTCTTCACACCTTATGTAACCAAATACGCTGAGCCCATACCCATGACACAAGCTCCAAATACCTTGCGCTTTGATGGCGCTGACAATTATGTCGCCACAGATGACTTGAAACTGGCAGTCAATGCTGCCCTGAGCCTGCAGCGGCCATTATTGATCAAGGGTGAGCCAGGCACGGGCAAAACCATGCTGGCTGAAGAAGTTGCTGCCGCCCTGAATATGCCCTTGATGCAGTGGCATATCAAATCAACCACCAAGGCGCAACAAGGCCTCTATGAATATGATGCAGTTTCGCGCCTGCGCGATTCACAACTGGGCGATGAACGTGTCAAGGATATTCATAACTACATTATCAAAGGCGTGTTGTGGCAAGCCTTTACTGCTGATGAACCTGTGGTTTTACTCATCGATGAAATCGACAAGGCAGATATAGAATTCCCCAATGACTTGCTGCGTGAACTTGACCGCATGGAATTTTATGTTTATGAAACCCGTGAAATGGTACGTGCCAAACACCGCCCGCTGGTCATCATCACTTCAAACAATGAAAAAGAATTGCCTGATGCCTTTTTGCGTCGCTGCTTCTTCCATTACATCAAATTCCCTGACAAGGAAACGATGCAAAAGATCGTTGACGTGCATTTCCCAAAATTGAAGTCTGATTTGCTGGCACAGGCATTGCAAACCTTTTATGAAATCCGTAATGTTGCAGGTCTCAAGAAAAAACCATCTACCTCTGAATTCATAGACTGGCTGAAACTCTTACTGGCAGAAGATATTCCTGTAGAAGCCATGCGCAGCAAGGACAATAAGGCCATCGTCCCTCCCCTGCATGGTGCCTTACTGAAAAATGAGCAGGACGTGCATCTGTTTGAGCGTCTGGTATACATGTCGCGCACCAACCGCTAAGCGAGATACCATGAAAAATGGCGCTGCATTGCAGCGCCATTTTTTTAGCTTATTGATGACAAGTTCAATTTATTGTGCTTGTTTCAACTGCTCCAGAATAGCCGGGTTTTCCAGTGTTGAAATATCCTGGGTAATTTCTTCTCCCTTGGCCAATACACGCAACAGGCGTCGCATGATCTTGCCGGAACGTGTCTTGGGCAAGTTATCGCCGAAACGAATTTCTTTTGGTTTGGCGATAGGGCCAATTTCTTTTGCCACCCAGTTACGCAATTCCGTCGCAATTTGCTTTGCTTCATCTCCAGTTGGACGTGTACGCTTCAATACAACAAAAGCACAAATCGCTTCACCTGTGGTGTCATCAGGCTTGCCAACCACAGCGGCTTCTGCCACCAGGGGATTGGCCACCAGGGCAGATTCAATTTCCATTGTACCCATGCGGTGACCAGAGACATTCAACACATCGTCGATACGGCCAGTGATAGTGAAATAGCCGGTATCTTTATTGCGTATCGCACCATCGCCAGCCAGATAGACTTTGCCACCGAACTCTTCAGGGAAGTAGCTTTTCTTGAAGCGTTCAGGATCACCCCAGATCGTACGTATCATGGAAGGCCATGGACGTTTCACTACAAGAATGCCACCCTGCCCATTAGGCAAATCGTGGCCAGTCTCATCCACGATGGCCGACATGATGCCCGGCAAAGGCAAGGTGCACGAACCAGGCACCATAGGAGTGGCACCTGGCAATGGTGTCATCATGTGGCCGCCGGTTTCTGTCTGCCAGAAAGTATCAACAATAGGACAATTGCTGCGACCAATATTATTGTAGTACCACATCCAGGCTTCAGGATTGATAGGCTCGCCTACCGAGCCCAACAAACGCAGGGACGACAAATCGAATTTATTGGGGTGGATATTGGCGTCACCATCGGCAGCCTTGATCAGGGAGCGTATCGCTGTCGGTGCGGTATAGAAAATAGTGGCCTTGTGTTTTTCTATCATGCTCCAGAAACGCCCGGCATTCGGGAAAGTAGGCACACCTTCAAACACGATTTCAGTCGCGCCGGCAGCCAGAGGCCCATAGGTAATATAGGTATGGCCAGTCACCCAGCCTATATCAGCCGTGCACCAGAAAACGTCTGATGGCTTGATATCAAAGGTCCATTTCATCGTCAAAATGGCCCACAGCAAATACCCACCCGACGAATGCTGCACACCTTTTGGCTTGCCTGTAGAACCCGATGTATACAGGATGAATAATGGATGTTCTGCACTCACCCATTCTGGCTCACATACTGCCGACTGCGTTGCAATCAGATCATGCATCCACACATCACGACCATCTGCCACATTGATATTGCCGCCAGTGCGTTTATAGATAACGACACTTTTTACTTTTTCACAGTCACCCAGCGCCAGTGCTTCATCGACGATGGATTTCAAAGGCAAATGCTTGCCACCACGAACCTGCTCATCAGCCGTGATGACGGCAACCGCACCCACATCAACAATACGCTCTTGCAAGGATTTGGCAGAAAAACCGCCAAATACCACAGAATGTGTTGCACCTATGCGTGCGCAAGCCTGCATGGCGACGATGCCCTCAACCGACATGGGCATGTAAATCACGACACGGTCACCTTTATTAATGCCGAGAGACTTCAGGCCGTTGGCAAACTGACAGACTTTTGCGTGCAGTTCCTGGTAAGTCACCCTGGTAACATCACCACCGTCAGCCTCAAAAATCACCGCCACTTTATCCGCATTGCCATTTTGCAGATTTACATCCAGGCAGTTGTAAGACACATTCAGCAAGCCATCTTCAAACCATTTGTACATGGGCGCTGTCGTCTCATCCAGCGTGGTGCTGAAATCTTTATGCCAATGCAGGTTTTCACGGGCCAGGCGCGCCCAGAAGCCTTCATAATCTTGCTCGGCTTCTTTGCAGAGTGCATTATAAGCATCCATGCTAGGGATGGCTGCATTGGCAACAAATGCTGCCGGTGGGTAAAAAACGCGGGATTCTGTTTTAGCTTCTGTTTGCGCGGCGTTGAGGTCAGACATTGTTATCTCCAGCTTGTTATCGTTAGATTAAATCTTCAATACAGCTATACCTGCAAGCTGGCATTGCACCAGATTGTGGCATTTATTGTGGCAGTCAAACACAGCGCAAACCTTAAACTTGCAGACTTACTTAAGCCTTACGCTTGCTCTTTTAGAAAATGATACCACAAAGATACCATTGCATCACCACTACATACCTTGGTATCTAGTTCACTCTACACGAGCAGGCTTTGCCCATGTAAAATATGCGTTTGCCTTAAACCAAAGCCTTTTCACCAACGATTGCCAACATGACCAAACCAGTATCCTCAGGAAAACTCTCTCCACTTGCCAGCCTGATTTTCTTTAGTCGTTGGTTGCAACTACCACTTTATCTCGGATTAATACTTGCGCAATGCGTATATGTATTTCACTTTTGGGTAGAGCTGATTGATTTGATCGGTGCGGCAATGGGCCATGAAGCCGCCCTCCAACATATTCTTGATGCCGTAGCCAGTGGAGGCATCAGGCCAACAAAACTGACTGAAACCACCATCATGCTGGTTGTCCTCGGCCTGATAGACGTCGTCATGATTTCCAACCTGCTCATCATGGTGATCATCGGCGGCTATGAGACCTTTGTTTCACGCCTGGGACTTGATGGCCACCCTGATCAGCCAGAGTGGCTGTCCCATGTCAATGCATCTGTACTCAAGGTGAAACTGGCGATGGCGATCATCGGCATTTCATCCATTCATTTATTGAAAACCTTCATCAACGCAGCCAACTATGATTCCAAAGTAGTGCTGGCACAAACCGGCATTCACGTTGTGTTCTTGCTTTCAGCCCTGGCCATTGCACATTGCGACCAGATCATGACAAGAACTGCGCAAGCAGGCAGTAAGCATTAATCCATAAAATATTCGCAAGCATACAAAGTAATCAGCTATAAAGTTTTTCTTCACCCAGCCAAGAGCCAAATCATGACAGTCATCAAGCAAGACGATCTGATCGAATCAGTAGCCGCCGCGCTGCAGTACATCAGTTACTATCATCCAGCCGACTATATCGCCCATCTTGCACGCGCTTATGAAGCCGAGCAAAGCCCGGCAGCAAAAGATGCGATTGCACAAATCCTGACCAACTCGCGCATGTGCGCAGAAGGCCGCCGTCCTATCTGCCAGGACACAGGTATCGTGAATGTATTCCTGAAAATCGGCATGAGTGTGCGCTTTGAAGGTTTCAGCGGCTCCATCATTGATGCAGTCAATGAAGGTGTGCGTCGTGGTTATAACGACCCCGACAATAAACTGCGCGCCTCCATCGTCGCAGACCCACACTTTGAACGCAAAAACACCAAGGACAACACACCTGCTGTAGTGCACATGGAGCTGGTTCCTGGCGATACAGTCGATGTCAAAGTCGCAGCAAAAGGCGGTGGCTCTGAGAACAAAACCAAGTTCGTCATGCTGAACCCGTCCGACTCCCTGATCGATTGGGTCATGAAAACTGTACCGACCATGGGTGCGGGCTGGTGCCCACCAGGCATGCTCGGTATAGGCATAGGTGGTACTGCAGAAAAAGCCATGCTGATGGCGAAAGAATCCTTGATGGATGACATCGACATGTATGAACTCAAGCAACGCGGCCCACAAAACAAGACTGAGGAATTGCGCATAGAACTGTGCGACAAGATCAATGCACTGGGCATAGGCGCACAAGGCCTAGGTGGCTTGACGACAGTACTCGACGTCAAGATCAATATGTACCCTACCCATGCGGCATCCAAGCCGGTTGCCATGATCCCTAACTGCGCAGCCACACGTCATGCGCATTTTGTGCTCGATGGTTCTGGCCCCAGCTATATAGAGCCACCAAAACTGTCGGACTGGCCAGATGTAAGCTGGGCACCTGATACAGAAAAATCCAAGCGCGTCGATCTGAACAATCTGACCAAAGAAGAAGTCGCTTCCTGGAAGCCAGGCCAGACCTTGCTCTTGAACGGCAAAATGCTGACTGGCCGCGATGCAGCCCACAAGCGCATTCAGGACATGCTGGCCAAGGGCGAGGCATTGCCTGTCGATTTCACCAACCGCGTGATTTACTACGTAGGCCCGGTTGATCCTGTACGTGATGAAGCAGTTGGTCCAGCTGGCCCGACTACTGCCACCCGCATGGATAAATTTACCGACATGATGCTGGAGAAAACCGGTCTGATCTCGATGATAGGCAAGGCAGAACGCGGCCCGGTCGCCATCGAATCCATACGCAAACACCAGTCAGCATATTTGATGGCTGTTGGCGGTGCAGCTTACCTGGTTTCCAAAGCGATCAAATCAGCTACGGTAGTAGGCTTCGCCGACTTGGGCATGGAAGCGATTTATGAGTTTGATGTCGTCGATATGCCAGTCACGGTTGCAGTTGATTCCAGTGGCACGTCTGTACACAATACTGGCCCTAAAGAATGGCAAGCGAAGATAGGCATTATCCCTGTCAGCGCATCCTGATCACGTCTCGATCGCATTCTGATTATTGTTGAATATTACTGGCTGAAACAGGAATAAATACCCCGATGGCATCAGAGGAATTTGCACGCTCTGCTCCAATTGGGGTATTTGATTCTGGTCTTGGTGGCCTGTCAGTATTGCAGCATATACGGCAAACCCTGCCACATGAAGCATTGCTGTATGTGGCAGATTCAAGTTTTGCCCCCTATGGCGACAAGACCAGTGCAGAGATTCTGGAACGCAGCATCGCCGTTACAGATTTTTTGTTGAGCAAGAACATCAAGGCACTGGTAGTTGCCTGCAATACTGCCACTGCTGCGGCAATCAAACACCTGCGACAGTACTATCCAGACCTTATCATTGTTGGCATGGAACCTGGGTTGAAACCGGCCAGCCTGCTCAGCAAGACAAAGAAAGTCGGCGTACTGGCCACCCTCTCCACAATACAAAGCGAAAAATATCAGCACTTGAGCACAAAGTTAAGTGCAGACACTGGCGTGGAATTTATTCCTCAAGCCTGCGTAGGCCTGGTCGATCAAATAGAAAAAGCAGAAGCAAGTGCAGATCAAACCCGGCTTTTGCTGGCAAAATATCTGAACCCTTTGCTAACCGCACAAGTCGATACCCTGGTGCTGGGTTGCACCCATTACCCTTTTGTAGCCAGGCTCATACAGGAACTCACATCTGCGCATATTCCTGGCGGTGAACCCATCACACTCATTGATACTGGAAAAGCCGTTGCATCCCAAATGCAACGTTTGCTGGTTGAGCACGATCTGGTAAATACCAGTAGTGATATTCCCCGCATTAATGCTTACACCAACGGCAGTCCAGAAAAGCTGAAACTCGCCTGCACGCAATGGATTGACATACCAGAAGACAAATTAAGTGTCTCCACCTTCAGCAACTGATTTCAGCACCGGCTTCGTCCTGCTTCAACTGCACTGATAAAACCCAATCATAGAAGCAGGTAAATCTACAATAAAACTAAGCATAAACAATTTAATTAGGACTCCTTTACATATCTATTTTATTGCGCCATAATGCCCACATGAAAAAGCCAGCCAGCCATCCTTGGGAAGAAACGCCAGCAACCAGTGAACGCATACTGGATGCGATTGCCAAAATTGCTGGCGTATTACGCTCGGGCACCTGGCAATTCGCCACATCTGAAGGTTTGAACCCTACCCAAGTCGATATCATAGACATGCTGGCTGCTCGCAAGGATGCTGTCAGGCTGTCATGGATAGCCGAGCAATTGGGCGTCAGCACGGCCAGCGCCAGTGACTCGGTAAGTTCATTGACTGCCAAAGGCTTGGTAGAAAAAGCCCGTGCACCAGACGATGGTCGCGCTATCGCCTTGAGGCTCACTGCTGATGGTCATGCACTGGTCAAAAAAATAGCTGGTGCAACCGGTTTTGCCAGCGAGGCCATAGCGCAATTGTCACCTGCAGCACAAGAGAAAACTTTTACCAGCCTGCTAAACCTGATAGGCAAATTGCAGCAAGCCGAGCATTTCCCGGATATACGCGCCTGTGTCACTTGTGCGCACTTCATGCCGGATAGACACGACGATGCACTGGCACCCCACCATTGTGCGCTGGTGAATGCCCCTTTACGCAAAGAGCAATTGCGTCTGGATTGTCCAGAACATCAACAAACGGCAAGCAACACCATTCGCAGTAACTGGAAAAAAATAGAAATGAAATAAAAACCGAAATAAATAAGAATGGAATAGTTGAAGATGAGTTAGCCAAGGCAGATTGCCTATTTTTTTAACTTATTTAATTAGGACTCCTATCAATAATATTTGATGCTGTGGTTCTTGCATCGGATTTGAGTAGTACGCGCATAAAAATTAGCCTGGCAATGCGCGGCAATAAACAGAACCGTCACATGACATTTGAAAGATAAACATGAAACACAGATACAAAAAACTCTGCCTCAATCTTGGTCTTGGCGTCAGCCTGACCATGGGAAGCGCAACGCAATGGGCAGCAGCTCATGATCACGCACATCATGGTGGCATACAAACTGAAGCCAGCAGCAAGATCAAACCCGACTTTGATATTTTCCATACTAAGATCACAACTGAAGGCAATGTCGCAATTTTTCATATTGCCGTCTCAGGCAAGGCTGGCAAGACCAGGCCAGCCAAATCAGGCAAGCTGGCGGGCAGCTCTGTTTTCTCTTATGTGTGGCCAACCACCCTGGACCCATCCGTAGTCGGTTTCGAGCCTAAAAGTGGCATCCTGGCTTTTGCTGTCACCTCCCACCCTGACTTTGACGACACCCCGTTGTTTGATGAAAACGGCGATGGTAATCCCAATAATGATGGCAATGTCTGGCACTCACACTGGGTAGTCTTGCAGCCCGACCAGGCCTGCGGCAAAGATGCGCTGAAGGTGGTTGATATACCAGAGGGTAGCAAACCCCGTTTGCCCAAAACCTGGCCAGGCTTGCCGATACTCATAGACAGCCCTGGCTGGAGCCCGACTTTCAAAGGCAAGACACTGGAAGTGCGCGTGCCCTTTGATGATATAGCCAGCATTCAATCTGCTGGTTTTGATGGCGTCACTGCTGCCCTGCGTGTCAATGCCAGTGTCCATGCTCCGTTACTTTGCGTCTCCAATGTTTTCAAAGTCGCCTCAGGCAATCTAAGCCTGCCAGGTAAATTCAATCAGTAATCCAGCATCGCAAACCCGAAAGGAATCACCATGTCTCATGTTCAACTCATCAATTTCAAAGAAACATCAGGTACACGTCACGCCATTTTGAATGACATCAATACTGCCTTTGGCGCTACGCCAAATATGTTCCGCGCTGTCGCGAACTCTACTGCAGCTCTTAACAGCATGTGGTCTGCATTTGCGGCGCTCGGTAACGGCGTCATTCCAGCAAAACTGGGAGAACAAATTGCAGTTGCCATAGCAAACCAGAATCAATGCGAATACTGCCTGGCAGCACATACCCTATTGGGACAAAAAGCAGGTGCCAGCAGCGCAGAAATGGCAGCAGCACAGTCAGGCAATTCAGATGATGCGAAAACTGATGCAGCATTGAAATTTGCACTGAAGGTAGTTACCCAGCGGGCGCAAATCAATAAAGATGATGTGGAAGCCTTGCGGTCACATGGTTATGACGATGAACACATCGTTGAAATCATGGCCCACATTGCTCTCAATCTGTACACCAACTATATCAATGTGGCACTGGACGTGCCGGTTGATTTCCCCAAAATCAAACTGAACGCAGCCAACAAGAATTAATCCGTTTTTTCAAGGTGCGGATAACTCCGCACCCTGCTCAGATAAATTCAAATAAAAAGGAAAATGGAGATGTCCATGATCAACAGCGTCGCACCTGAACTCATTACTTCAGATTGGCTCAATACTGATACAGCTATCAGCTTACAGTCTTTACGCGGCAAGGTCGTATTTCTGCATAGTTTTCAAATGCTATGCCCTGCCTGCGTCACACATGGCTTACCGCAGGCAAGCGCAGTAAGGAATGCATTTTCGCAACAAGATCTTGCTGTTATAGGATTGCACACCGTATTTGAGCATCATCATGCGATGGGTAAGGAAGCCTTAAAAGCTTTTATCCACGAATATCGTTTGCGCTTCCCGATTGCTATCGACATGCCAGATCCTGTCAATGGAATACCTTTAAGCATGCAGAAATATGGCTTGCGCGGCACACCAAGCGTGTTACTCATAGACCGGCAGGGGCGTATCAGATTTCATCACTTTGGTCACATTGATGATCTTAAATTGGGCAGCATGCTGGGTCAGTTGGTGGCAGAAACGGTCGCGACAGAAACGCCCGTCATTATGGATAAGGAAAAAACTGCACAAACTACGGGATGCAATCAAAATGCATGCAGCTTGCCTTTGTTAGCATCAGTAAGGCAAGTTAAGAACTTCTGACATGAATGGGCGACACAAGATTGGTCGCCCGGCAAATTGCAGCACACAAAAGAGCTGCGACTACATCATAGAAAAATCAGGGTTTGAAAGAATTTGCGATGAGTCTGGTTGCTTCATCGTATTTTTCTTTATTGCTGGCTGCGTAATTCCATTGAAAGAAAGTACACCAGTTACCAGTCGTCAGTAATTTATCGTAGAAAATCTGCTTACCTTTGGTGCCGGAGACAACGGCAAAGCCTTTTCCTTTGGCGCGATAAGAAATTACCCTGCCTTCTTTCACTTTTTCTGTTTCAGCTTTTTTAAGAAATTCTGCGGGCGTTGTATCCCAGTCATCTATGCAGGCTCTGGCATAAACGCGCAATTCAGCCTCGCCATCTTTGGACAAAAATACCTGTCCGTCACCATTAGCAGCTTCACCTTGCGGGATAAGGTAATCTGGATAATCTATAGAAAAACCATATCGTCCATTCACATAGGTTTTATAAACCAGCTCAGCAGAAGAAACATTTGCGCTAAAAAATACCAGCAAAGATAACAGACAGCTATTTTTCATATAAAACCACAACGATGAAAGTCCCTGCCCGCAAGGTATGCTGGCAGGGACAATGACAATCAGCCTAAAACAGCCGCGATTGCATTCGCAGTTGCTTCAACATTGCCAGTATTCAAACCGGCGATACACATACGACCAGAACGGACCAGATAAACGCCGAACTCTTCTTTCAGGCGATCACACTGCTCAGCAGTCAAACCCGTGTAGCTGAACATGCCGCGTTGCGTCAGGAAATAGCTGAAATCACGGCCTGGCAATTTTGCAGCCAGCACATCATGCAATTTACGGCGCATCAACTGGATTCGGTCGCGCATGGCAACGACTTCTGCTTCCCACATAGGGCGGAGTTCAGGGTCGCTCAGTACGCGGGCTACTAACTGACCACCATGCAGCGGTGGATTGGAGTAGTTGCGGCGTATCGTTGCCTTCATCTGGCCCAGTACATTGACTGCCTGTGCTGCGTCAGGGCAAACCACACTCAGAGCACCGCAACGTTCGCCGTACAGGCTCATGCTCTTGGAGAAGGAGTTGGCAACAAAGAAGCTCAAACCCTGGTCAGCCAGCAGGCGTACTGCGTAAGCATCTTCCACGATACCGTCGCCATAGCCCTGGTAAGCCAGATCAAGGAAAGCGATCAGTTCACGTTCTTTCAATACCGGCACCAGTTGTTGCCACTGCTCTTGCGTCAGATCTACACCTGTAGGGTTGTGGCAGCAGGCATGCAGCAGGACAATGCTTTTCTTTTCTGCGGATTTCAATGCTTCTATCATGGCATCAAAACGCAAGCCACCAGTTGCAGCATCATAGTAAGGATAGGTTTTGACAGTCAGACCGCAACCTTCGAACACAGCCTTATGGTTATCCCAGGTAGGATCGCTGACCAGCATGGTCGATGTCGGGAAATAACGCTTGATGAAATCACCGCCAACCTTGAGGCCACCGCTGGAACCGACAGCCTGGATAGTGACGACGCGGCCAGCTTTAACTGCTGCGCTGTCTGCACCAAACAAAAGCTCCTGCACTGCTGTGCGGAAATTTGCTGCGCCCTCCATCGGCAGATAAGGACGTGCGCCTGCATCTGCTACAACCTTGTGTTCCGCTGCGCGTACCGATGGCAACATGGGAATCTTGCCAGCATCGTCAAAATAAATACCGATAGACAAATTGATCTTGTTGGTGCGAGGGTCTTTACCAAAGGCCTCGTTCAAAGACAAGATAGGATCGCCAGGATAGGCTTCGACGTGCTGAAACATGATAGAACTCCAGATGGTTGGACATAGAATCAAGGCTGCAAAGCTGGCAATTAAATATCATTAAAGCAATATAAAATGCACCAGACTAATGCGTCAAGCCTCTATTGTGACACATGCCACCAGTAACTTAGGATACAGGTCGCTTTAATCGTTATAAGAAACTGTATATCTTGACTGTGAGAAGATGTAAAAAATGCAGCTATTTTTCAATAGCTGCATTCTTCATTACCCTGAGTAGCTTATTCAGGCATTAGTGGCCGTGTGCATGCTCATCGGCCTCTATTGGCATTTCACCACCGCCCTTGCCTTCAAAAAAGAAAGCCTTACGCACTTTTTTGGTTTTACCCACTTCATTCAAAGTAGCAGATTCATACAAGCGCCCGTTCAGCATGACATGGCTGAGCTTATCTGATTGCCGTATGTCTTTGAGGACATCACCATCAATAATCATCAGGTCCGCCAGTTTGCCGACTTCCAGAGAACCTATGTCCTTATCCATGCCCAGATAACGCGCACCATTGATGGTACCGCTGCGTATCGCTTCCATCGGTGTCATGCCGCCTTTGACCAGGGTCCACAATTCCCAGTGAGCTGCCAAGCCTTCACGCTGGCCATGTGCGCCCAGATTGACGGGAACACCAGCACGTTGCAAGGCCGTTGCCGTCTGCGCCACCTTGATGACATTGAAGTCTTCTTCCGGCGCGGTTTCACGCCTGACACTACGTGGCTCCAAGATGGAACGTGGCACATATTTACTCAGCAGAGGATGTTTCCAGACATCCGTGCGGGCATACCAGTAATGCTCACCATCAAGGCCACCGTAGGCGACCCCCAGCGTCGGGGTATAACCGACCTGCGTTTGAGACCAGAGTTGTTTGACGTCGTCGTACACTTTTTCAACTGGCAAGGCATGCTCTACGCCAGTGTGGCCATCGACTACCATGCTCATATTGGTCTGGAACAGCGAACCACCTTCTGGCACCACCATCATTTGCGTCTGGCGTGCCGCCTCCAGCACTTGCTGGCGTTGCTCACGCCTTGGCTGGTTGTAGCTCTTGACTGAAATCGCGCCCGCTGCTTTGAGGCGTTTCAAATGCGTCAAGGCATCATCGAGATTATTCACGATAGCGGCGAAATTGCCTTTGGCACCGTAGAGGATAGTGCCGGTAGAGTAGATGCGTGGGCCCAGCACTTGTCCTGCTCTTTGCAATTCACTTTGCGTGAAGATTTCGCCAGTATCATTCGATGGATCATGGATGGTCGTCACACCAAAAGCCAGCGAAGCATAATTCACCCAGCTTTGCTGCGGGATGATACCACTCTCACCCATGCTGCCATGCCAGTGCACATCAACCAGGCCGGGCAAAATGGTTTTGCCTTTGGCATCAATCTGGCTTGCACCTTTAGGTATCGCCACATCGGCAGATTTACCGACGCTGACGATGCGGTTATCCTTGACGACGATACGACCATCTTCTATGACTTCTTCGCCTTTCATGGTGACGATTCTGGCACCGGATATGACTGTATAGCCATTCGGTTTGTCAGCCGCCTGGCGGAAGCCTATCTTTTGCCCCTGCTCTACCGGTTTAGGTAACTCAGCAGGTGCGCCCGGCACGAAAGCAAAAGCATCTTTCAATTCACGGCTGAATAATTCATCGCCCAGAGAGAAGTTGATACGTTTGCTGTCGCCAGACCAGTGCAGGTATTGACCGGCATTCACGTCCAGTTGTTTGACAGGCAGCGCATCCATTTTCTGTCCTATGGTGACTGCCTTGCCAGCCAGCGGCAATGGAGTCACATAGGCGTGATATCGTTCGCCAAAAGCCAGCCATTCACCATCTGGCGAAATCGCAAATTCACCGGCAAATTCACTTTTTGCGACTGGCTGCTCAGGCTTGCCGTCCAGAGGCACTCGTACCAGTGAAGTAGTCCAGTCAACTTCACCGGTATATTGTGTACGGGTGACGTACACTGCCTGACCATCCTTGCCAAATTGCGGCGAACCGCCCTCCTCCGTCAACAGGCGCGGTTCGGATTTACCATCTGCATTTGCCAGGAATACGCCAGTTTCCATGCCATGCCAGGGCGTAGTGAGGTAACCACCCTTGGCTTTGACATAAGCGACTTGCTTGCCGTCAGGTGAAAAACGCGCCTGCAGGTATTTGCCAGGTGCCTTGGTCACTATGGTTTCCTTGCCGCTGGCAAGATCTACTGTTCTGACAGCGCCGAGTTTTTCATCATTCCAGCTACTGAACACCACAGATTTGCCATCGCGTGAAAAGCTGGGGAAGAATTCAAAATGTGTGCTTTGCGTAGTCAAACGGCGTGGCGTGCCATTTGGCAGGTCCTTGACATAAATATGCCCCAACGCCGAGTAGACGACTTTATCCCCCTGCGGTGCGACATTCACCCAGCGTAACTGATGAACCTCGAACTGATCCGGCGCGACTTCTTGCGGGAAGCGCAAGGCGCTGCGAACTTCCCTGGTGTCTTGCACATGGAAGGGGATATCTACCGCCTTGCGGCTGAATGGGTCAAGACGCCATAGTTTGCCCTTGGCCCAGACCACAATTTCTTTGCTGCCAGGCATCCAGGCAAAGGCTGGATACACGCCTTGTATAGCCCAGGCCTCTTGCATGTCACGCTCCAGCTCTGGCCATGCTGCTGTTTCTTCACCAGTCTGCAAATTTTTCAGAAACAAGGCTGACTGGTTGCGGATGCGACGCACGAAAGCCAGGTATTTGCCATCTGGAGAAGGTACTGGACGTACTGCCCCACCAGGGCCACTGACGAAGGCTTTGACCTTGCCATCTTGCAGGTCACGGCGGAAAATCTGATAAATCTGTCCGTTGGAATTTTTATTGTATTCAAAGGACGTGCCTGGCGTTGTGTCTTGCGAATAATAGACATAACGGCCATCTGGCGAAAATGCCGGTTCACCCAGGTCTTTTTGCCAGTTTGGCTTTTCATTTAATTGCACGCCTGTGCCACCGATCTGGTGGTACAGCCAGATTTCACCAGAACCCAGTGAGCGAGTGCCGGTATAGTGCTTGCGTGCGGCGATGTACTGGCCATTCGGGTGCCAGACGGGATTATTCAAGAGGCGGAAGTCTTCTTTGCTGACTGCATGCGCATTGCTGCCGTCGACATTCATGACCCAGACATTATCGCCCCCACCCGCATCAGACATATAGGCGATCTGTTTGCCATCCGGTGAGAAACGCGCCTGCATTTCCCAGGCGATGGAGTGTGTCAGGGCCTTGGCTTCACCGCCTGCGATGGGTAACGTATATAAATCGCCGAGCAGGTCAAACACGAGTTGTTTGCCATCTGGGCTAACGTCCACACTCATCCAGGTACCAGTGCGAGTGTCAATATTGACTGTTTTGCTTTCACCTGGTGGATGATTGACATCCCATTTCTTTTTTTCTGCATCCGGCTTGGTGGCTGGCTCAGCGGCCAGCGCAGGCAAGCACAGCATGACAGCCCAGGCCAGCGGCAACAGTTTTGACACACGCATAAATTCCCCCTTTGGTTTATTATTTAATTTGCCATTTTCTGACTTGATTTGCATACATCCGCATTCACTCACATAAATGTGACTGCGATAATATATCAATAGAATATCAAGCAAGTGAATGAGATACATAGACAGCTAAAAAGTTCCTGTTTTGCAAACAACGAAACGCCGCCCCTGCCTGGTTTGCAACAAAGCGCATTTCTTAATCCATATAGCCGCTTGTCATAAGGTATTATTTGATCAATTCTATATCGCCTGCGACCATGAATCTATTTGCCACTGAAGAGGAAGTGACGCAGCTTGCCAATGGGCTGGCTTCGGCGCAGGGACTGGAAAAACTAAACAGTCAACTGACACTGGCCTGGTATCTTCGGCAAAGGGACAGTCAAGGCGCGACAGAATTGGTGACTGCCGTCAAAACCGGTCTTACATATGCAAATGTTCCCCAAAAACTGAAAAATCAGTTTCACGCCCGGCTTTGCCTGATCAAGGCTGAAATCGCAGCGCTGTTTTGTGATCTGAGCATTGCAGAGCATTTACTGGCAGAAGCAATCACCCTATTCCATGAGTTGAACGATGACACAGGTCTGGGAGATGCCAGTCTGACCAGCGCGAGTCTGGCACTGGAGCAAGGCGATGCAGCCAGAGAGGCACGTTCGTGTGCGGCAGCAAAGACCTGGTACATCAAGGCAAATGACCCATTGAGGCTGGCAATTGCTGAATCCTGGGCAATCTACGAGCTGGCTTTTTATGATCCGCAGGCAGCCTCGCTTCGCTATGCAGATTTCAACAATCAGTATTTACATCATGAGCACCCTGCAGTTGCGGCCCATATTGCAGCGGCCTCTGGTGTGATTCATGGTCGTCGGGAGCCAGCCAGGGCATCTGTTTATTATCTCCAGTCCAGCGAACTGGCCCGCCAGACTGGTATGGTCAGGCTGGCGATTGTTTCTGCCGGCAATTCTGGCGAATCCATGCAGACTGTCGGTGATCTGGAAGGTGCGGCTGGCGTTTTTGACTGGGCTGTGGAGCGTGCCCGCAAAACTGAATGGCCAGCATTGATAGGCAATGCCATGGCGCATTTGGGTAGTCTGCTGAGGCAATTGGGTCAGTATGAACGTAGTCAGAAAATACTGGAAGAAGCCTTGAACAGCTTTTCCAAAACGCCCGGCGGAATCAATAAGGCGATAGTTCATGCCGAATTGGCAGAATGCCTGCTCGTCCAGGGCGATACTAACAGGGCCCTGGCTTGCTTTAATGAAGCAATCACGCTATTTCGCGCTGCGCACTCCATGGATGATTTGCCGCAAGCCTTGATACGCTATGCAAGAGCATTGTCAGCATCAAACCAGGCAGATGCTGCATTAACGACTATCGCCGAAGCAAAGTCCTTTATAGACCAGCACCAGTTCACGGCCCTGGGTGTCACCCTCAATCAGACGCTCGCTGAAATACATGCCCGTCATCTCATTAGCAACCCTGAGAAAATGGAAGCGCCGAATGCCATCATCCATTATCTGCAAGAATCCCTGCAAGCAGGTGAATTGACGAAGGGATGGCAAGCCAGCACAGAGTTACTGATGGCCTTGAGCGATGCATGGGCAAACGCAGGGGACAATGCTAAAGCTTTACTGTATGCGCGAATGGCTATTGCTGCAGAGCAACGCGAAAGTAAAAAACAGGCAAATAACCGTACCGCCATGGCACAGGTCAGGCATGAGACTGAGTTGATCAGGGCCGAAGCAGAACAACAAAGATTGATTGCTGTTTCTGAAGCCCGTCGTGCTGCCACCTTGCAGGAGGCAGGAGCGACGCTTGAACGGCTGGGCAGAATAGGCCAGGAAATCACATCAAACCTTGATCCTGAAGCCGTATTTGAAGCCATACATTTTCATTTGAAGGATTTGCTGGACGCAACCACTTTCATTATTTATATGCTGTCGCCAGATGGGCAAAAGCTGACGCAGGCTTTTGGTATAGAAGAAAACCTGCCACACCCTTATCATGAAGTCGCGCTGACTGATGAACGCGCCTCCAGTGCGCGATGTGTACGCGAAAGGCGCGAAGTCAAGCTGGAATTGCGGCCTGATAATGATTTCCCGGTTGTCCCAGATACGCTGGAAACCCTGAGCCTGCTATTCGCACCTCTCAGCATAGGTGAGCGTATTCTGGGTGTCATGAGCATACAGACTCCACGTGAATATGCGTATGGAGAAAGAGAATGCCTGATCTTTCGCAGCCTGTGCTCTTATGGTGCGATTGCACTCGACAATGCCAACGCCTACCGCGAACTGCGACAGACCCAGCAACAGCTGGAAGCTGCCAGCATGACAGAGAGGCAGGCACGCAAGAAAGCTGAAGATGCGACAAGGCTGAAAAGTGAATTTCTGGCAAATATGAGCCATGAAATCCGTACCCCCATGAATGCCGTCATCGGCCTGGCCCATCTTGCGCTGCAAACCAGGCTGACACCCAAGCAGTATGACTACGTGAGTAAAATCCATCATGCTGGTGAATCGCTACTGGGCATCATCAATGACATACTGGATTTTTCCAAGATAGAAGCTGGCATGCTGGATGTGGAGAAAATTCCTTTTTCCATCAAGGATGTGCTCAATAGCGTATCCACCCTGACCAGTCAGAAAGCCATAGAAAAACAAATAGTCTACATCGTGCAAATTGCTGAAGAAGTACCGTCACGTCTGCGTGGCGACCCCTTGAGACTGGGCCAGATACTGACCAATCTGGTCAATAATGCTGTCAAATTCACCCCCAGCGGTGGCGAAATTGAACTCAGTGTCAAAAGGTTGCCAACCCCTTCAGCAACAACTGACCTGACATTCTCAGTACGAGATACGGGCATAGGCATGTCTGTCGAGCAGCAAAAAAATCTGTTCCAGCCCTTTACCCAGGCAGATGGTTCAACCACCCGCAAATATGGGGGTACTGGCCTGGGTTTATCAATCTCGCGTCGACTGGTGGAATTGATGGGTGGACAAATTGCTGTCTACAGTCAGGAAAATCAAGGTTCAACATTTGCCTTCACCTTGCCGCTGGAAATAGACTTCAGCTTGCATGGCGAATCAGATTCACATACAGAATCACGTGTTGCCCATAGCGCCAATATTGCTGCACAAAACCACGCTGGTCGACGTGTCTTGCTGGCGGAAGACAATCCTGTCAATCAGCAAATTGCCATCGAATTGCTGAGCATGGTAGGCATTAACGCAGATGTTGCCGACAATGGTGAAGAGGCCGTGCGCCTGATCATGGCAAATGAGCCCGGGTATTACGCCATGATATTCATGGACCTGCAAATGCCTATCATGGATGGCCATGAGGCGGCCGCAAAAATCAGGCAGGACGTGCGCATGAATGACACACCCATCATCGCCCTGACCGCGCATGCTGTGGGCGATATCCGTGAACGCTGCATGCGCGAAGGCATGCAGGATTACCTGACCAAACCCATACAGCCTGATGCCTTGTTCAGCATAGTCTCACACTGGATGGATACCGAACATGAATTGCCGGTGCCTGGCAGCCTCATCACCAGTACGGTGTTTGATGATGAAGATGCCGGCTTCCCGCAATTCAATGAGCTTGACACCAGCCTGGGCCTGCATTACATGGGAGGGCGTCACGAGTTTTATATCAATATGCTGCACAGGTTTGAGCAAAGCCAGGCTGATACTTTGCATGAATTGAACAGACTGGTACAAATTGGCGAATATGCTCATGCAGAGCGACTGAGTCATACACTCAAAGGCCTGGCAGGCAGTATAGGCGCCACAAAACTGCAGAAAATAGCGGCAGAACTCGAATACAAGCTTAGCAAGGAAGAAAACCGGGAATTCATTCTGGAAAGCCTGGAACCACTTGCTGAGTCGCTCAATGCCGTGCTGGATGAGTTAAAAGCGGTGTTGCCAGGTATTCTACCCCAGCATGAAGAAGTCATCGTCGATGAAGCCGAGGCAAAAAACATTGTGACGGAACTGCGCATTCTGCTCGCAGCCTCGGATGCAGATGCGCAAAGTCTGTTTGAAGAGAATGAAACTGCCATTGCCACCCAGTTCAGCCAGGATGCCATGATACAGCTCAGGCATTTCATGCATCAGTTTGAATTTGAAGCTGCCGCAAAACTCATAGAGCAGCAATAGCAGCCTCAAATCACCTGGTTTTCTTTTAAAGCAGCGATACGCTCTTCACTCATCCCCCAGTCATGCAAAATCTCTGCACTATGCTGACCAGGAGATGCTGGTGGTCTGCTGATTTCTGGTGAGGTCCTGCTGAAACGTGGCGCAGGTGCTGGCTGCACTATGCCTTCAATATCCGTGAAATTGGCCCTGGCCTGATTGTGTGGATGTTCAGGCGCTTCTTTCATATCCAGTACAGGGGCGAAACAAATGTCTGTTCCTTCCATCAAGTCACACCATTGCTGACGGGTTTTGGTCTTGAACAGCGCCGTACATTTTTCTTTCAGTTCTGGCCATTCCCGGCTATCCATTTGCGCAGTGAATGCAGGGTCAGTAATAGCTGCACGTTCCAGCAACAAGGCGTAAAACTGTGGTTCTATCGCGCCTATGGAAATGAATTTACCGTCGGCGCAGGCATAAGTATCATAAAAATGCGCGCCTCCATCCAGCATATTCGCTCCACGCTGGTCTGACCATGCACCAAAGGCACGGAAACCATAAATCATCGCCCCCAATAAGGCAGAACCATCGACCATGGCTGCGTCCACCACCTGCCCCTTGCCAGAACTACGTGCTTCCAGCGCCGCACAAACCACACCAAAAGCCAGCATCATGGCACCGCCACCAAAATCACCGATCAGATTCAAGGGTGGTGCCGGCGGGGTATCTGCCCGCCCCATGGCATGTAACATGCCGCTGAGGGCGATGTAATTCAGGTCATGCCCTGCCGCCTGCGCCAGCGGGCCATCCTGCCCCCAGCCGGTGATACGGCCATATACCAGACGTGGATTACGTTGCTGGCAGACTTCCGGGCTCAGGCCCAGTCTTTCCATGACACCAGGGCGAAAACCCTCAAGCAGAATATCTGCGCTACCCATCAGGTCCAGCAATACCGCTTTGGCTTCTGCCTGCTTCAAGTCCAGCGCCAGTGAACGGCGCCCCCTTGCCATGACATCGTATTTGGTGCCGAGCATGGGGAAGGGATTATTCGCGCCAGGAGCCAGCTTGCGGTCTATGCGTATGACTTCTGCCCCCATGTCAGCCAGCATCATGGCAGCAAAAGGGCATGGCCCCAAGCCCACCATTTCGATGACACGAATACCTTGTAAAGGTCCAGCCATGTTTTGATTCTCCGATTCTGGCTTATAAATTACGTGAAATGATTTCTTTCATGATTTCATTGGCACCGCCATAGATGCGCTGTACCCGCGCGTCGACATACATTTGTGCTATTGGGTATTCCAGCATATAGCCATAACCGCCAAATAATTGCAGGCACTGGTCGATGACCTTGCACTGCAAATCGGATATCCAGTATTTGGCCATTGAAGCCAGTTCAGTATCCATGCGCCCTTCCATCATATCGACTATGCAGCGGTCGATAAAGGTACGGGCAATTGTCGCCTCGGTCTTGATCTCTGCCAGTACAAACCGAGTATTTTGCATCTCTATCAGGGCCTGGCCAAAGGCTTTGCGTTCACGGGTATGGGTAATCGTCAAATCCAGTGCGCGCTCTATGGCGGCAACGCCAGACACGCCTAGTATCGTGCGTTCATAAGGCAGTTCCGTCATCAACTGGGTAAAACCCTTGCCTTCGACACCGCCGAGTACCCTGTCCAGCGGCACGCGCACGTCATCAAAGAACAGTTCGCAAGTGTCCTGGCCTTTTTGCCCTATTTTTTCCAGTATGCGCCCTACCCTGTAACCTGGACATTCTCTGGTTTCTACCATGATCAGCGACACGCCCTTGGCACCAGCCTCAGGATCGGTCTTGGTCACGACCACCACCAGATCGGCCATATAGCCATTGGAGATAAAAGTCTTGGAACCATTGATAATATAGCTGTCGCCATCACGCCTGGCGGTGGTGCGTATGCCTTTGAGATCAGACCCGGCTCCGGGTTCGGACATGGCGATGGCGGCAATCATTTCACCAGTAGCCAGCTTGGGCAGATACTTTAGTTTTTGCTCTTCCGTACCCTGGTTCAAAATGTAGTGCGCGACGATGGCATGCACATGTATGCCAAAGGCCATGTCACCAGCATAAGTCAGTTCTTCAAATACAATGGATTGATGAGCAAAGCTGCCGCCGGAGCCACCATATTCTTCAGGTATGTCAGCCAGCAGGATGCCCATGGCACCACCCTTGTCCCAGACATCGCGGTCTACGTGCTGCTGTTTTCTCCAGTGTTCCTGGTGCGGAGTGACTTCTGTATCGACAAAACGACGTACTGCATCTCGAAAAGTTTCCAGCTCGGGTGTCATCCAGCTTGGTTTGATTTGCATAATTAGTGTCTCCTTTATTATGGTCTCAGGCTTTTGTGCCTGATTTTTTATGGTCTGATTGATGGCATCCATGTTTAAGGTTACCATCAAGAGCTATCATAAAAGCACGCCATCCCATTTTTTAGAAGACTATCCTCAATAGCAATGCCTAAAGAAATTATCACAGACACGACAGGGCAAGCATTGCCAGGCGTAGAAACCACAAAAAAACGCGGTCGCCCGGTGCTGGATGACACTGAGAGCATACGCCAGGATCTGATCAGGAAATCAGCACAACTGTTCAGGAAAAAGGGTTACGACAACACCACGGTGCGCGATATTGCTGCCGCCGTAGGGATACAATCTGGCAGCTGGTTTTATCACTTCAAGACTAAGCAGGATATTCTGGTCGCTGTGATGGAACAAGGCATGCAAAAATCACTGGAAGAAATAGAGAAGCTGGCTTTGGCAGATTTACCGCCACGGCTTGCCTTTCAGCACCTGGTGCAAGTGCATCTGAACACCTTGCTGGCGCCTGAGCATGATTTTATTGCTGTACTGCTGTATGAATGGCGTGCGCTGGACAAACCAGCTCGTGCACGCATCATTGCACTCAAAGACAGGTATGAAGCAGCGTGGGAACAAGTCATCATTGCCCTGCATGCCTCGGGAGACTGGACCATGCCAACCCATATCGACAAATTGCTGATGTTTGGTACGCTGAACTGGACTGCGCAATGGTATAGACGCGGTTCCGGTATCAGTATTGATGAACTTGCGGAGCAGGCCATACAATTTATTTTACGTACCAAACCTCAATAGTTAGTCATGTAGCTATACCAGCGCTTACTCAAGTAGTTTTGCGAGAAAACAAGGCTACCAGACCTACCACCAGCAAGATGGGGAGGAGCAAGGGCAGCAATGCCAGTGCCAGAGAACCCACCACCACAGCAAAAATCACGCATAACAATACCGCCACACTGGCCAGCACCATGCCTGTCAGGCTAAGGGCAAAAACCACTGCTGCAACTGCAATCCCGCAACCAAGCACGATGCCGAAGAAGCCACCTATGCCATCCATATCGTCATTATCGATCTGTACGTCCATGCCGTGGAAGGATGACATGGCTATCATGACAAATACCAGGATGGACAAGAGAATGATGGCAAGGCGCTTGTTTGATGTCATATTCGATGTCATGTTTGTTGTAGTATTTTCTGCAGCATTTTTTGTCATTTCGGATTTCATGATGGGCTCCCATTAGCTCAAGTGTGAATTTGATGATTTCTTTTGTTTTGTGATTCGATGGAAGCATCTTATAAAAGAGCAGCCTGAACTTCCATGGACTTGTGACAGAATGCAAAATTCATGGTTTGAACTGTGATAGGAAGGGAGGAATGGGATAAAACAAACACAAAAAAAGCAAAAAAGCAGCCGTTAGCTGCTTTTTTGCCTGCTACAGAGCGAATACAAAATCAGCTACCGGTATAACTGGTCTTCATCGTAGTAAAGAATTCCACGGCTGCACTACCCTGTTCACGGGCACCATAGCTGGAAGCCTTGCTGCCACCAAAAGGAACATGGTAATCGACCCCCGCCGTAGGCAGGTTGACCATGACCATGCCTGCACGGGCATGACGCTTGAAGTGAGTCGCGTATTTCAATGAGGTCGTGCAAATCCCTGCTGTCAGGCCAAATTCAGTATCGTTTGCCAGTTGCAGCGCGTGCTCATAGTTTTTGGCGGGAATAACGGATGCTACCGGGCCAAAAATCTCTTCCCTGGTATGCTGCATGGCAGGGTCGCAATCGACGAACAGGGCCGGATTAAGGAAATAACCATCGGTGTCGCGTGACAGGCGTTCACCACCAAAAGCCAGTTTGGCGCCTTCATCTTTGGCTATCTGTATGTAGCGCAAGTCCTGGTCCAGTTGAGACTTGTCGACAACCGGGCCTATATCTATACCTGCCTGCAAAGCATGCCCTACTTTCAGGCTCTTCAATTTATCGATCATCGCAGCGACAAATGCCGGGTAGATTTTTTCTTCAACGATGAGACGAGAAGATGCCGTACAACGCTGGCCAGTCGAAAAATAAGAGCCCTGGATTGCCGCATTGACTGCCACATCCAGGTCAGCATCTGCCAAAATCACCAGCGGGTTCTTGCCACCCATTTCCAGTTGCACCTTGGCCCGGCGTGCGGCGCAAGCGGCCAGTACACGGCTACCAGTGCCGACGGAACCGGTAAAGCTGATGGCATCCACCCTGCTGTCTTTGCTCAAGGCTTCGCCAACAATCCGGCCAGGACCAGACAAGAGATTGAATACGCCTGCAGGCAAGCCAGAACGGCTGATGATTTCTGCCATGGCCCATGAGCAGCCTGGAACCAGCTCTGCCGGTTTCAAGATCACGGTGTTGCCATAAGCCAGCGCTGGCGCCGCTTTCCAGGCTGGAATAGCGATGGGAAAATTCCAGGGGGCGATGATACCAACGACGCCTACCGGCTCACGGGTGACATCGACATCTACACCCGGGCGTACTGACGCCAGTTTGTCGCCGCGTATGCGCAAGGCTTCCTGGGCAAAGAATTTAAAGATGGCGGCTGCGCGACCAACTTCACCTATTGCTTCAGGCAGGGTTTTGCCTTCTTCCCGTGCCAGCAGGCTGCCGAGTTCGGCTTTGCGTTCATTGATTTCTGTCCCTATCTTGTCGAGCGCATCTGCCCTTTGCTGTACACCTGAGTTGCGCCAGCCTTCTGCAGCATCACGAGCGGCTGTAATTGCCAGTTCCACCTGTTCATTGCCTGCACTCGCGTATTCGCCCACGACCTCACTCAAATCAGAGGGGCTGTGTGTGACAGTCACGTTTGCGCCATCATGCCAGCTACCATTGATATACAGTTGTTTCATCTTTATTTTTCCTTATTGTTCAGATTAATTGTTCAGTCTTTTTGTGCAGGGTGATTATTCGATATTACTCGCTGTACCACTCAGGACAGCAAGAGTTGATGTTTTTGTCGGGAAAACCGGTTGTCTCAGCCCCGGCGCCTCCCAACCAAACATGAACTGGCAAGCCGCACCACAAATACGCCCCTGACATGCGCCCATACCTGCCCTGGTCATCAGCTTTGCGGTGCGCCAGTCGTCATGTTCACGCAATTGCCTTGCACTGACATCTTCACAGCGACACACCAGCGTGTCTGACTTGCATAACTTGCGCAGACTGTCGTCGGTGGCAAAACTCTGTCTGAGTAAATCCGCAAATTGCCTGGCATGGGTGCGGCGCGCAATATCATCTTGTTCAGCCGTCTGCCCAATCGCAGCCAGACCAGCAATGTGCCCTTCGGCCAAAGCCTTGTCAACACCGCCTATGCCGCAAGCTTCTCCTGCCACCCAGACATCGGCACGGGTAGTGGCCTGATTCGCGTCGACCACTATACTGCCATCCCTGATCTGGCATCCCAGCAGGGTGCCAATTTCCAGATTGGGTAATAAACCAAATCCACAGGCCAGCAAATCACAGCTCAGGTCAATTTTCTTGTCGCCATGCTGCAGGCTGATGCCAAGCAGGCGTTGCTCGCCATGTGCCTTGACCACTCTGGCATCATGGCGGTAATGCACAAACTTAAGTTGCCAGAACAATTTCAGTGCCTGCAACAACTTGCCGCGGTGGGACTTAAGCAAGGCCCAGAAAAATTGACGTAAATTTTTACTGCTTTTTGTTTCTATGATACTGACGACCTGGCCGCCAGCACGTATGACTGTTTCCGCCACTGCCAGCAGCAAGGGGCCACTACCTGCAACGGCGACACGTTTACCTTCGACTGGCATACCGCCCTTGATCAAAGCTTGCAAGCCACCTGCACCGGTGACGCCTGGCAAAGTCCAACCGGGGAAAGGCAAAAGCAACTCACGAGCACCGCTACAGATAATCAGCTTATTCCAGCTTAATTTTTGTGCGCCATCTGCTGTCTCCAGCAAAAATTCTTTCTCAGCAGGGGCAGCGACAATACGCACGCCATACACCATGCGTACATTCAGGCAATTTGCCAATGCCTGCCACAAATCATGCGCCCGCCGGTCGCGCCATGTTGCTGGACCACCGCGCCAGATTTGCCCGCCAGGTGCGGGATTTTCATCGATCACCGTGACAGTGGATGATAGTTCAGCGGCAGCCAGCGCCGCTGCCAGGCCCGCAGGGCCTGCACCTATGATAAGTATGTCCGTCGAAAACGGGAGAATTGCCGCTACCATCGTCACACTCCAAGACCATTGGTTCCTGTATTGATCACCATGCCTGAGCGACAGTATTCCTGGCAAGCTAGTTTATGCGGCTGACCATTGATGCGTACCCGGCATTCCTGGCATACGCCCATGCCACAAACGGCAAAACGCGGCTGACCAGAAACTGACTGGCGCGTCTGCATATTGTCATACCGCATCAGGGCCGCAGCTACACTCATCTCTGTTGTTGCCTCAAAGGGAGAGCCATTAATCCAGATTTTTGCGATTATTTTTGTGTCAGGACTGTGCTCACGCATATTTCAACTCCTGCACAGGAAAAAAACGTTCAGGCGAATAATGCTGATAATCTATTTCTCCTGCCCGTCCGGCAATCTGGTCTGTCAGCATTTTTGCTGTCGCCATGGCTGTCGTCACACCCAGTCCTTCATGCCCAGCTGCCAGCCACACACCTGGCAATTCTGGATGAGGCCCTATAATCGGATGACCGTCAGGTGATGCAGGACGCATGCCCGCCCAGGCGCGTATGATTTGCATATCGGCCAGGCAAGGCAATAGCGTCATGGCGGATTGCAAGACTGCCCCCAGCGCCTTGGGGTCAAGGCTATTATCTGTCTGCTGATCCTGCCTGCAGGAACCAATCAGCCATTGTCCATTACTACGTGGCTGCACATTGGCAGCTACGGCCAGTGCATCGGCAGAAACCGCGGCCTGTCCATAATTCATGCTGACAATCTGATGTGAAAGACGACCGGGATAACGATCAGTAATCGCCAGATGGCCTTTGCGGCCAAACACGGCAATTTCAGGCAAGAGCTTGGCTACTTCGAGCCCGGCAGCAACAATAATGATATCGGCATTGAGCTTGCTACCATCCTCAAAACTCAATTGCCTGGCGCCAAGCTGCACAACACGCTTGCGCAAGATCAGGTCGCCGCCTCGTTTCACCAGAAGCTGGGCCATGAAATGCGCCAGTTTGGGTGGATACACCACACTATCGCCAAATACCCTGACGCCGCCAGCAAGGCCGGGGCGCAAAGCTGGTTCCAGTTTTTGCACCTGTTCACCAGTCAGCGCTTCAGCACGCCATAGTCGTGCATTCAAGCCTTGTGCCCTATGATGCGCCTCCACCAGCTGATCTTCGTTCTCTGCCACCCACAAGGTGCCACACTGGCTGACTTCTCCTATACCAGGAAATTCAGTAAAGAAGTCTTTCCACATCCGCAAAGAAAGCAGGCACAAGTCCAGCTCTTGTTCGGTTTCATCCAGCGCAACCAGATGCCCCATCCCCACTGCGGTCACGCCGCAGCCGGGGGAAGCAGCCTCAATCAAGCTGACCTGATAGCCCTCTTCCTGCATCTTCAAGGCGCAGGTGGTGCCTACTATACCGGCACCAATGACACACACTGTCGTATTCATAGGCATGTCCCCTGCACCTTCACACTGACCACATTAAATAAAAAATCAGTTAAATGCTGGCAAAACCGGGCGATTGGCCAGGGAAGTGCTGACCACTTGCTCTACACGGGTACGCAAAGCACCTTCCAGCGGCAGACGAGGTGCACGCACGCGGTCATTGGAATCAATGGCTAAGGCTTCTACCAGTTTGATGTTCTGTACCAGATAAGTAGAGACATCCAGGTCCAGCAAAGGACGGAACCAGCGGTAGATATCCAGCGCCTCGTTATAGCGGCCAGCCTTGATGAGGCGGTAAATGGCGACTGTCTCATGCGGGAAAGCCACAACCAGACCAGCTACCCAGCCAGTTGCACCTGCAGTCAAGGCTTCAAATGCCAGGTTGTCTACGCCAGTGAACAAGTCATAACGGCTACCCAGGCGGTTGATGATTTCTGTAGTGCGGCGGATATCATCAGAAGATTCTTTTACTGCCACAAAACGGGCATCGTCAGCCAGCTCTTCCAACATGTCTGTCGTCACATCAACGCGATAGGCCAGACGGTTGGAGTAAATCATGACAGGTAAATCACCGGCAGCGGCGATGCTGCGCAGGGTTGCTACGGTTTCACGGTGATTGGTGTGATAGATCGTACTTGGAACAACCATCAAGCCATCGGCACCAGCTTTGGCGGCTTTTTCAGCCAGGGCACAGGCATCACGAGTTGCTGCCTCGGCGACGGTCAGAATGGCAGGCTTGTTGCCTGTCACTTCTTTCGTCAATTTCAGCACATCAATACGCTCGGCATGGGATAACAAAGGGCCTTCGCCCAGAGAACCGCAAGCGATCAGACCATCACAACCGGCATCCATCAAATAACGGAAGCAGCGCTCCATTTCTTTGAAGTCCAGCGTATCGTCCTGGTTGAATTTTGTTGTAACTGCGGGAATGACGCCTTGCCACATGATATTTGCCTTGTCTCCGGATAAAACCGGTCAATTTTTGAAAATCAATCAAAGAACCTGATGCTGACAAATCGCGAAGAAATCGATCACAGTAAATATAAGCTATTTGCAAACTTATTTCACGCGCTGCCAGATTCGAACATGACTAAGTGTAAGCCCGCAAAGAGGCCCAGTCTTGATGTTTGTATGCATTTTGAAAGACGAAATCGGCACAGTCGATTATTACTGTGCGACAAGGGCAAGCTGGGGCCAGCAAGCAAGGAGAAACTACCTTTCCTTGCCTGGCAGATGAAATTTAATTAACTACTATTGCGTATCAAGCAAGTGCTGAAAGGAAAAAAGCACCTGCCAAAGTGATCATCACTCCTGCATACCGTGGCAATGTAATGGTCAGCGTCTTTTGAGCCGCATTGCTGGCAAACCAGCCAGCGGCATGAATCAGTGCTGTTGCCAGCACAAAACCAGCACCATACAACACTGCGGATTCATTCACTGGCATTTCCTGCCCATGTGCATAGCCATGCACCATGGCAAATACAGATACCAAAGCCACTCCCGCACTAACAGGCAATTTGACCGCGAAACTGATCAACAAACCAAGAACAAGCACTGATGCTGCGATACCGTGTTCCACGCCCGGCAAGGCTATACCAGCAAGAGCCAGTGCGCCACCAACGACCATCATCAAGGGGAAACTGGCTGGTATCAACCATGCACGCGCATGTTTTTGTTGCGCCGCCCAGATACCTATTGCCAGCATGGCCAGCAAATGGTCAAGCCCGGTGAATGGATGGAGAAAGCCGTCCTGCAAAGCATTCATGGAATGCAGCACACTGTCATGCGCCTGGGCTGGCAATGAAATCATGGCACTGCCCAGGACAGCGACAACATACAGGCTGCGCAATTTATTAAGCTTCATAATCATCTCCGGATTGAAAATTAGTTTTTGACTTCAT
Source organism: Undibacterium pigrum (assembly GCF_003201815.1). Taxonomy (GTDB): domain Bacteria; phylum Pseudomonadota; class Gammaproteobacteria; order Burkholderiales; family Burkholderiaceae_D; genus Undibacterium; species Undibacterium pigrum. The sequence goes on along the minus strand of NZ_QJKB01000001.1, from coordinate 455,239 downwards.
TATTTGACCTCATCCAGCATGCCTTGCTGGCGAATGAAACTGACGACTGCCTCCAGCCCGTCACCAGTACGCAGATTGGTAAATACAAAGGGGCGTTCGCCACGCATGCGCTTGGCGTCTTGTGCCATGATGTCGAGATTGGCACCAACGTGTGGTGCAAGATCGGTTTTATTGATGATCAACAAGTCTGAACGAGTGATTCCAGGCCCGCCCTTGCGCGGGATTTTTTCGCCACCGGCTACATCGATGACGTAAATGGTCAGATCTGAGAGTTCCGGGCTAAAGGTCGCTGCCAGGTTGTCACCACCAGATTCGACCAGTATCAAATCAAGATCTGGAAAGTCTGCACTCATGCGGGCTATCGCTTCCAGGTTGATGGAGGCATCTTCGCGTATAGCCGTGTGCGGACAGCCACCGGTTTCCACCCCCATCAAACGCTCGGCAGGCAAGGCATCTGCACGCAGCAGGATTTCCATGTCTTCCTTGGTGTAGATATCATTGGTGATTACTGCCATTTCATAATGGTCACGCATGCTTTTGCACAGCATTTCGCAGAGTGCAGTTTTACCGGAACCGACCGGGCCGCCTATGCCTACGCGTAAGGGATTTGGTTCTGGTGATCCTAAATTTGGAGTGTTCATGTATTTTTTCCTGTTTTTAATTTTTATGATCTGTACAGACGGCTGTACTGCACCTCATGCTGCATGGACAGCAAAGACAAACCTGGTGCCCAGTTCGATAACTGATCGTCTTCCAGTTCTTGCGCCAGTGTTGCTGCTTTTTCCAGTTCGGGTCGCAGCGATAGCAGCAAGCGTTGTCCTGACACCTGGCCCAGGGGGATGGATTTCACGCCCACCAGCACCTGGTTTTCTGCCCATGAAAACAGCATGCCCAGCAAGACCGATTCCGGCGGCACCTGCAAGGCAACTGCCGCTGCTGCCAAGGCCGTAGGCAAAGGCAATTCATGTTGTGCCAGCAATATCGCCAGTAACTCAGCATCAGCAATCTTCAAGTCATTCACCAGCTTGCCCAGCGAATAACCCATTTGTATGCTCTCCGCCCGAAATTCTGCCGTGTCCCTGGCGGCAATGAACAAGCTGGTCCAGTGCGATACGGCGACCAAATCCCTGCACTCAAAAGCCCGCAACAAGCGCCACAAAACTGGCGCCTCAAAACGGGCCACCACTTCAAGCAGGCAATTGATAATCCATTCCCGGGCTGTGGCTTCATTGCGCACCAGACCTTTTTCTATCGCTGCTTCCATCCCTTGCGAATAGCTATAGGCACCGATAGGCAAGGACGGGCTGGCCAGTTGCAGGAGATGGAGTAAGGCTGCAGACTGCATGCTCAAGCCTTGCTGTCTGAAGGACGATGTATGCGCTGGCGTAAAGGTATCGGTGCCAGTGGATTATGCGGATGTCCATCATCGCCGCCATGATGGTGACCACCGCCATAAGCACCTGATTCCGGCTCAAAACTGGCCTGCTCTTCAGTGACGACTGCGCCCAGCCCTTGCAGCATTTCCTTCAGCACCGGGTCTTTGCGTATGCGCAAAAAACCGTCGCTGACCTGTGCCTGGGTATGCCGGTTACCCAGATGAAAGGCGCAGCGCAATAAGTTAAAGGCGGTATCACATTCCACCTTATACGTCGGTTCAGCAGCAGCAATGACTTCAATCACGCGGCCATCATTGCCCAGCATCAGGTCACCATGGCGCATGACTGTGCCGCGCACGGTGAACACGGCCACATCTTCACCGCTGGCAAGGGTGGCACGCAAACGGCTTTTTTCACGCAATTCATACGGCAAAACCAGTTGCCCGGCTATGCTGTCGGCAGTCTCGATTTTTGTTTGCAATGTCAGCATTGTTTAAAATAAAAAATAACGTTGGGCCATGGGCAGGATTTTTGCCGGTTCACACACCAGCAGTTCACCATTGGCACGGACTTCATAGGTTTCGGAATCGACTTCCATTTTTGGCGTCAGGCTATTGTGTATCATGTCCTTCTTGCGAACATGGCGCGTATTCCTGACAGCAATCAGGGTCTTGTTCAGCTTCAACTGTTCTGCCAGCCCAGCATCCAGCCCTGCCTGCGAGACAAAGGTAAACGACTTTTTCAGGCCACCGCCAAAGGCACCAAACATCATGCGGTAATGCACAGGCTGTGGTGTTGGTATCGATGCATTCGGATCACCCATCTGGGCTGCGGCTATCATGCCACCCTTGATGATCATCGATGGTTTCACACCAAAGAAGGCAGGCTTCCACAAAACGATGTCGGCAATCTTGCCCACTTCCAGCGAGCCAACTGCATGGGCAATGCCATGTGTCAGGGCCGGGTTGATCGTATATTTGGCGATATAGCGTTTGACACGGAAGTTATCGTGACGCGCATTATCTTCTGCCAGCGAGCCGCGCTGCTGCTTCATCTTGTCTGCCGTTTGCCAGGTACGCATAATGACTTCGCCTACACGGCCCATGGCCTGGGAATCGGAAGACATCATGGAGATGGCGCCAATATCATGCAAGATATCTTCAGCAGCGATGGTTTCGCGCCGTATGCGTGATTCGGCAAAGGCAATGTCTTCGGCAATAGCCGGGTCAAGATGGTGACAGACCATGAGCATGTCGAGATGCTCGTCCAAAGTATTGACTGTGTAAGGACGGGTAGGATTGGTGGATGATGGCAGTACATTTGCCTCGCCAACTGCCGCAATAATATCCGGCGCATGGCCACCACCCGCACCTTCGGTATGGAAGGTGTGGATAGTCCTGTCCTTGAATGCTGCCAGGGTGTGCTCCAGGAAGCCACCTTCGTTGAGCGTATCGCTATGAATGGCAACCTGCACATCCATAGCGTCTGCCACGGTCAGGCAGTTATCGATGGCTCGTGGCGTCGTGCCCCAGTCTTCATGCAGCTTCAAACCTATGGCACCTGCCCTGATCTGCTCTTCCAGCGGCAAAGGCAGGCTGACATTGCCCTTGCCCATAAAGCCCAAGTTCATGGGAAACGCATCTGCAGCCATTAGCATGGAATACAAATGCCAGGGGCCCGGGGTACAGGTGGTGGCTGCCGTGCCAGTTGCAGGGCCAGTACCGCCGCCCAGCATGGTGGTGACGCCGCTCATCAAAGCTTCTTCTATCTGCTGCGGACAAATGAAATGGATGTGTGAATCGATGCCGCCGGCGGTCACAATCTTGCCTTCACCGGCAATGATCTCGGTCGCGCCACCGATTGCCATGTCAACGCCAGACTGTATGTCTGGGTTACCCGCCTTGCCTATGCAGGCAATCAAACCATTTTTAATGCCTATGTCTGCTTTGACGATACCCCAGTGATCAATAATGACTGCATTGGTGATGACGGTATCCATGACTTCAGCATGTGGCCTTTGCGACTGACCCATGCCATCACGTATCACTTTGCCGCCACCAAATTTTACTTCTTCGCCATAGATGGCAAAGTCTTTCTCGATTTCTATGAATAGATTGGTATCTGCCAGACGGATACGGTCACCCGTGGTCGGCCCAAACATTTCAGCATAGGCATGACGTGAAATTTTCATAGTGCCCCCATCACTTTACCGCTGAAACCATAGACTTTTCTATCGCCCGCCAAAGCCACCAGCTCTATGCTGCGTTGCTGCCCTGGCTCAAAACGGATGGCCGTGCCAGCGGCAATATTGAGACGCATGCCATAAGCAAGCTGGCGCTCAAATTGCAGGGACGGATTGGTTTCATAAAAATGAAAATGTGAGCCCACCTGTATTGGCCTGTCACCACTATTGGCTACAGTAATGCTAACAATGGCACGACCGACATTCAGTTCTATGTCCCCATCCTCTATCAGGGTTTCGCCTGGTATCATGGTTTTCTCCTAAGGGATGGGGTGATGGACGGTAACCAGCTTGCTGCCGTCCGGGAAAGTCGCTTCAACCTGGATATCAGGAATCATTTCCGGCACGCCTTCCATGACATCGGCACGACTGAGTATTTGCGTGCCCTCTGACATCAGTTCAGCCACCGTGCGGCCATCACGCGCGCCTTCCATGATGGCGGCGGTAATCAGGGCGACTGCTTCTGGGTAATTCAGTTTCAGGCCACGCGCCTTGCGCCGCTCTGCCAGCAAGGCGGCGGTAAATATCAGCAACTTATCTTTTTCTCTGGGTGTCAGATCCATATCTTCTTTCGCTTATTGTCTTTGCTATCACCAAACTTATTATTTATCGTCATTTGCAAAATAACAAGCAAGTGCAGATGGGTGAGAGGCCAGAAATCTAAAAACATTATAAAAAGCAACACAGCAAGTTTCGAACCAAGGGCAAATAGCCTGAATTACAAAAATACGCACCAAACAAAGGCAAGATCTCACCAAGTTAGTGCATTTCATATAAATGCAGATAGCGCGAAAATAATTGGAACTTTCAAAGTCTCTCAAGGCAATACCTTAAAACAACCTACAAATAAACGTGGATAACCAAGAGACAGATTCCAGCTTGCTGACACAAATGCGCAACGGTGATGTTGCCGCATTTCAACGTCTGTACCAGCGCCATCAGGGGCCTATTTATCGCTATGCCCTGATGCGTTGTGGTCAGAGTGCTCTGGCAGCTGATGTCGTGCAGGATGTTTTCATGGGCTTATTGAGCAAGTCTTACCGCTATGACGCAGGCCTGGGCAATTTGCAAAATTTTCTGTTTGGCGTAGCCAGGAATCTATTGTTGAAACAGGACCAGGCAGAACGCCGCCACCAGCCATTACCAGGTTATAGCGAAGAAGATGGAGAAGAAGTCTTGATGAGTGAAACGACAGAACCGGCGGATGTCATCTTCCATCAGCAAATGACTGAACACGTGCGGCAAGCAGTCGCGGTATTGCGCCCTCATTATCGTGACGTGATTATTTTGTATGAATTGCAGGAACTATCATACGCAGAGATAGCCGTGATTTGCGATATAGACATAGGCACAGTGCGCTCACGCCTGTCACGGGCGCGAGCCGCGATATTGCAATACAGCGAAAGACTGGGCTGGCGCCCCGATGCTGTAGCAAAAACCGGAACACAAAGATGAAAGATCTTATGAATACCCCACAGGACGCCAGTAATGCAGATGCCGTGCTGGACCAGCAGTTCAGTCTTTTGCGCAAAGATTTGCAGGAGATGAATACGCCAACTGCGATTGAGCAGACTTTATTGCAAGCGTTTGCCAAGCAACAGGCCAATGATAAAAAACAGGCGCGCAGCAAACGCCTGCGCCCATGGCTGGCAGGTTTGCTGACGCTGAGTGGCAGCTTTGGCCTGCTCATGCTGACGGTCATGTTTCCAGCATCGCAGCATCAATTAACGCCGGACAGCGCCACTGTTTCAAGTACAGAGCTTCCCCCTTTCGTCGCCTTGGTGCCGCTGGAGCGCCTGAATAACGAAACGCCAAGCATGCTGGAAGCAGAAGTCCCGGCAGCCTGGCTCGCCAGCCTGGGCATGCCAGTCTCGCCAGAAATAGCTGGTGACATGGTACAGGCGCAAATGCTGGTCGCTGCAGATGGTGAGCCATTAGCCATGCGACTCCTGAAATAAGCGATTAGCTACTCAATAACGCTACCCAATAACTAAGCAGCATCGAAAAAAATGAACCACAGAAAAGGACGCATCATGAAAACCAAACTGCCACTCTTCATATTGTTAAGCTCTGCATTGGCCATGGCAAATGCCAATACAGACGGTGACACTGCAAGCCCTGGCGAAGAAAAACCTGTGCGTCGGCATGTGGAAATCATACAAGTGCCTGCAGTACCACCGCTGCCGCCCATTCCATCGATGCCACCAATGCCCCCAATGCTTGCACTTGCAGACATACCCGACACAAAAAACGTCAGCAGGATAGTCTCCGACGCCATGAGCCAGGCATTTGTCAGCATGCAAGGCATGCATAGCATCCGGCCAATTAAAAATGCGCCTTACAGCGCAGAAATCGTCACAGAAAAAACCCAGACCCTGGCCGATGGCAACCAGATCAGCAATAAAACCACCAGTTTGAACTACAGGGATGCTGCTGGCCGCACCCGTCAGGAAATGCGCGACAGCAAAGGCAATGTCCAGCACATCGTCATCGTTGACCCGGTTGAAAACCTGCGCTACATCCTCATGCCAGAAAAAAAGACGGCAACCAAAATGCACATGGGTAAAGACCTTGATGAAAAAATGGCGAGTGCCAAAGAAAAAATTGATGCAGCCAAAGAAAAGCTGGACAAGCTCAAACAGGAAGGAAAAACAGTCAGCGTAGAAACTACGCGCAATGGTGACGAAGTCATCGTCAAGCGTATAGAACGCAAAACCAGCGGTGACAAGGCAGAAGGCAGTAAAGACGTGCGAGAAGAAGTCCAGGTCAGGGTCATCCGTGCAGGCAACGCCAGCGACATGCCTGCCCTGCACACCAGCCTGAGTTCAACATCAGGCAATTTCACCAGTCTCATGGCCCTGAGCCCCATGTCGATGGCATTCGTGGATAACCGCTGGACAGCAAAAGGAAACACTAAAGACCTGGGTAGCCGTGACATTGACGGTGTACGCGCAGAAGGCAAAATGCGTTCCTACCAAATTCCTGCTGGCGAAGTCGGCAATAAAAATCCGATTAGCGTCAGCTCAGAAAGCTGGTATTCACCAGAACTGCAAATGACTGTCTATGCAAAACAAACTGATCCACGTACTGGTGAATGGAATTACAAGCTTAATAATTTGAAACGCACAGAACCTGCGGCGAATTTATTTGCTATCCCTGAAGGGTATACAGTGAAAGAAATACCTGCGACACCAAAAATCATCGTGGAAAGACGCGAAGAAAAGAAACCCTGATCCCTCTGGCCAGCCGGGCCGTTTTTGCAGGGCTTGTGAGTGGACAGGGCCAGGATTCCCGACCTGCCCTGTCACTCTTTTTTAAAGTTGCTTGCCAATATTCCCGGGATTGGTTATAGTTTTTCCATGCACGCAATTACCCATCCCCTGCTGAACACGAACTTATGCGCAATTAATGCCGCATCTGTTGTCGTGCACGCGATTGCGCTGCCTGTTGTTTCCATCTGCGACATTTCCATTATTCGAATTATTCCGGGTCGTTAAGCTACGGCGTATGCCGGTGCCTGGCGGCCCTTCAGCTCATCCTGTTTTGATGTCCTGAGCGCTATTGCTGTTACTTATTATTGTCACTTATTGTTGTCACCATCGCGCCCACGCCTTCTTCGATTTTTTCTGCTGATTTTTATTCTGGAGTTTTTATGTCCCACGTCGCTACAGACAGGCCTGTGCACACCCCTACGTCCTTATCATCCAAATTATTGATTGCTGGTTTTCCTTATCCTTCGCTTGCAGATATCCGCAAGACTGCGGCCAGCTTATCGCAACAGGTTTTGCATACCCCTGTCTGGCACTGGCAAACCGGGTCTGCGCTAGACAAACTGGAGTCTGATACTGAAGTCTGGCTGAAGCTGGAGTTGTTCCAAAAAACCGGTACGTTCAAATTACGCGGGGCTTTGAATTGCATATCTGCGCTGGATGCAGATGCACGTGAGCGTGGCGTGGTCGCTGTCAGCGCGGGCAATCATGCAATGGCGGTAGCCTATGCGGCCAAGCTGGCAGGCGTGTCTTGCAAAGTGGTGTTGCCACGCCATGCCAGCCCTACCCGCATCAAGGCTTGTCGGCAAGATGGTGCGGAAGTGATACTGGAAGCGGACATGCACAAGGCATTCACACTGGGACAGCGCATTATGGAAGAAGAGCAGCGCACCATGATCCACCCTTATGATGGACCGTTGACCGCACTGGGCACAGCAACGGTAGGTCTGGAACTAATGCAGCAGGTGGTGCAACTGGATGCCGTGATCGTACCTATCGGTGGTGGCGGTCTATGTGGCGGCATTGCTTCTGCTGTCAAACAACTGGCACCCCATTGTGCCGTCTATGGAGTTGAACCCTATGGTGCAGATGCCATGTACCGCAGCTTTCAGTCTGGCCAGCCAGAGAAATTAAAGGAGGTCGATAGCATAGCCGACAGCCTGTGCGCACCATATGCCATGGATTACAGTTTTAGGGTATGCCAGCGTTTTGTGGACGAAGTTGTCAGGGTCAGTGATGATGAAATCTGTACTGCGATGTCGGATTTGTATCATGACGTCAAGCTGGTGGCTGAACCTGCGGCAGCGGTTGCCACTGCAGGCTTGTTTGGCCCTTTGCGTCAAAGGCTTGCGGGCAAACGGGTGGCGGTAATTGTCTGTGGCTCCAATGTAGACCCAGCCAGATATGCTGAATTGCTTGCCAGGGCGGGATCATCAGCGCATGGACTGGCCGCCTGAAGCAGCTGTTCAGTTTGCAACAGGCATCACATGCGTGATATGCAAAGCCTTGCAATGCCCTACAATAGGGGTTCACTCAGGCATAAACATAGACGGATTTTACTTTTACTGTTCTATGCCTGCTCACAGCATGATTACTCATGATTACTAACGGAATTGCATATGCAACAAGGCTGGCTGACAGAATTTTTTCGTCAAAACGATAGTTTGATGGTGTTTGTCAATGTCTTGCTGCAGCAACTGGGCTTGCCTGTGCCTGCAGTGCCGACCATGATGTTCAATGCCAGCCAGGCCACACAATCCGGGCAATTGCTGGTGTTGTTGATGGCAGCGGTAGGCGCTTCATTGATTGCTGACCTGATCTGGTACCAGGCAGGCAAGAAATTTGGCTACAGCGTGCTGAAGTTTTTATGCAAGATGTCGATCAACCCAGGGTCATGCGTGAACCAGACCGAAGCAAGGTTTCATCGTTGGGGTGTGTGGTCGCTGGTGGTGGGTAAATTTATCCCTGGCTTTTCTACCGTGGCACCACCAGTGGCGGGTGCTTTGGGTATGCCGCGCACCTCTTTCATGCTGGCTTCTGCTGCAGGTGCCGCTTTATGGGCGGGCTTGGCTCTGTTGGCTGGTTTTGCCTTGCAGGTGCAAATTGAAGCTGGTCTGGTGTTTTTGTCGGCACAGGGTATACGTATCGCGGCAATTTTCATTGCCCTGGTATTGAGCTGGCTGGCCTGGAAATTCTGGCAAAAGAAACGCTTTGAAAAACTCGCGTCCATCCCTCATTTCAGTGCGACTGAAATGTCAGATACACTCAAAACCAACACCCTGCCCCATATCATCGATTTGCGCAGCCCGGCGCTGATTGCAGAAACTGGCACCATACCCCATGCCATGGTCAGCGAGGTCAAGCAGGTTGGCAATGCGGCCAGGCACTGGTCACCGAATGAAATGATCATCACCATCTGCGCCTGCCCTGGTGATGCAGGCGCAGTACATGCAGCGCATACTTTGAGACAGTTGGGATTTAAGGATGTCAGGCCATTTTCAGGTGGTTTTGATGCCTGGCAAGAATTGTCTGCCCAGCACCCGCATTTGCTGGTCAAAGCCTGAGCAAATCATCCCTTTTGCAACAAGGCTTGCAGTTCCTTGACCAGATGATCAAAGGTAATCCGGTAACGCTGGCTGGACCGCAAATCTTCATGCATGACTACCCATACCGGGAAATCAATTTGAAATTCATCTGCTAGCACGCGCTGTAAGTAGGTGTGCTGCGTAGCTAAGCCAAGCTGGCAAATGCCTATGCCATAGCCCTGGCGTATGGCAGAAAACTGCACCAGATCACTATCAGCACGCAAGGCAAAGGCTGCGCGCTGGATCTGTGGATAACGTTTTTGCAAAGCCCTGATATAAGGAAATTCCTGGTCAAAGCCTATCAGGCTATGGTCTTTCAACGCGTCCATGTCAGCTGGCATACCGTGACGTGTCAGATAATCTGCATGGGCAAAAAAACCAAGACTGATCGTACCTGCACGGCGCGCGATCAATGCGTCCTGCAAGGGCTCGGTATTGCGTATGGCAATGTCTGCATCACGCTTGAGCAAATCCTGAGTGTGGTTGGATATCTGTAGTTCTATGCTCAGTTCAGGATAATCTTGCCGCAAACCTGTCAACATGCCCGGCAATATCTCTACTCCCATGACTTCTGACGCGGTAACGCGTACTGTACCCCTTACCTCATTTGCCTCTGCTGACACACTGCGCAACAAGGCACTTTCAGTTGCCCGCAAGCTTTCTGCATAAGGCTTCATGGCCAGCGCGGCAATAGTAGGCGACAGGCCAGATTGGTTGCGCACAAACAGACTCGTACCTAAGGCATTTTCAAGTGCCTCGATATGCCGCCCTACGGTAGGTTGGGTCAAGCCCAGGGCGCGGGCAGCGCCTGATAGCGAACCTTCTTCCAGCACGGCCAGGGCAGTGCGGTAGTAATCCCAGTGGATATTCTTGTCATCCATACAGAAATGTATATCACCTATGCAGTTTTAGAGAATTGTATATAGCTTGGCAAAGATACACAATGACTACATCAACCAAACATTAAGGAGTAACAAAATGAACCAGCAAACTTCCAGCAACATCCAAAACAACACTCAAGCTAATAAACAAGCCCTGGTATTGGGTGCAACTGGTGGCGTAGGTGGTGAAGTAGCGCGCTTGCTGATGCAACGCGGCTGGCAGGTCACTACCCTGCACCGCAATCCTGATCAAGTGAAAGATAAAACAGCAGCGCATATCTGGATGAAAGGTGACGTCATGGTGCAGGACGATGTGGTGCAAGCTGCGGCAGGAAAGTCTGTCATCGTCCACGCTGTCAACCCACCTGGCTACCGTGACTGGGAAAAACTGGTACTGCCTATGATAGACAATACCATCGCAGCGGCCCAGGCCAGTGGCGCACGCATACTGCTGCCAGGCACGGTTTATAATTTTGGTCCGGACGCATTCCCCCTGATCGCAGAAAACGCGTCACAGTTCCCTATCACTAAAAAAGGGAAAATCCGGGTAGAAATGGAACACCGTCTGCGTCTGGCTGCCAGCAAGGGTATCAAGTCTCTCGTCGTCAGAGCCGGTGATTTCTTTGGCCCCAAGGCTGCCAACAACTGGTTTTCACAAGGTCTGGTAACACCGGGCAAGCCAGTGAGTATCGTGCGCTACCCCGGCAGTACTGGTGTTGGTCATCAATGGGCTTACTTGCCTGACGTAGCGGAAACCATGGTGCGTTTGCTGGAACGTGAAAAAGAACTCGGTAATTTTGCCCGCTTCCATATGGAAGGCCATTGGGATCATGATGGCAAACAAATGGTCGCCGCAATTGGCCGCGTCACTGCCCAGCCAACATTGAAGGCAAGCTGGTTCCCATGGCCAGTGTTCACATTGCTGGCACCTTTCAAGCAAACCTTCAAGGAAATGCTGGAAATGCGTTACCTGTGGCGCAATGAAGTCAAAATGTCGAACCAGGCTTTGGTAGACTTTTTGGGTGAAGAACCACGTACACCACTGGATGTGGCAGTTCGTTCCAGCCTGGCAGGTCTGGGTTGCATCAAGCGTAATGCTGGCTATGAATCAAGTGTTCCAGATGCGCGGAATTTTGGCATCACACCCAATCACGACAGGGCGTAAATGTAGCCACACCAGCTGCAACCAAAGCCGGGCAACTTCACTGGAGTTGCCCAGATAGCGTGCAACAATAACAGACTTCATTTGCGTGACGCCACACATGGCGTCCGCTTCACGCGCAGACAACAAGGCCGATGTTTGTTCACGCAATACCTGCAATTGTTCGCCAGACAGCATGGCACCAGAAGCCAGCACCATCGCCGACACAGATTTGCCATTCAAACCCAAAGGACTTTGCATAGTAGGGCTGCCACCTTGCAAACTGCCCTGTTCATGCCAGATCATCTTGTCTTCACGATAGATGCTGCAATGCTGTTTGATCCGGCCACTGTTATAGGTTTCGCCAGAGGCAGTGCGGCCAAAGCAAAAAATATCAGCCGCAATCAGCCTCGCATCTGCCGCCAGATATATGGTCTGGTGCAAATCGACACAGGCATCGTCAAAAAAGATGGTTTCTTGCGGCAGCCATTCCAGCCTGGCACCTGCATCCAGTTTCAGATTAATATGTTGTGCGGATAGGTAGCCATTACTGCGATACCATTTCGCCGCACCCGGTGTAGTTACCAGTGCATGGGTATCAGCTGCCAACTTCACATCGACCTTTAACTGATCGCCACCGACTACCCCACCTGGAGGGTGGATGATGATGGCATGGCAAACCTCATCCCCTTCAGGATACAAAGGCTTTTGCACACGCAGGGGGCCATTGTGTTTGCGTTCTGTCAGGCGCGTGACATCACCATCCTTGCTAAAGCCCAGTTGCAGGCTGGCTTGCCAGTGTGATTTTGTGGCACTTGAAGGTAATGCCGGACTGCAGACATCCATATTCAGCTAGTGAGAGGGAAAAAGGTAAAGACTGCACTATACCGCCAGATGCCGCTTGACGTCATCACCATCCATCAACTCCTGACCACCATAGGCAACCACTTCACCGCGCGACAGCACGACAAAATGATCTGCCAGTTCACGGGCGAAATCGAAATACTGCTCACATAACAAGATGCCGATATCACCTCGCTCACGAAGCAAGCGAATCACACGACCTATATCCTTGATGATGGATGGTTGTATGCCTTCAGTAGGTTCATCGAGGATGATGAGCCTGGGCTCAGCCAGCAAGGCGCGGGCGATAGCAAGCTGTTGCTGCTGACCACCCGATAAATCACCACCACGCCTGTGCAGCATTTCTTTCAAGACAGGGAACAGCTGATATACCTCATCCTTGATTTTGCCTGCCTTGCGTGCAGGCAGGCTGGCCATGCCCATGAGCAGGTTTTCTTCGACGGTAAGGCGGGCAAAAATCTCACGGCCTTGTGGCACATAAGCTATCCCAGCCCTGGCCCTGTCATGCGGCGAGAGCTTGTTGATGTCGCGGCCTTCAAAACTGACAGTACCTTCAGTAACAGGCAAGACGCCCATCAGGCATTTAAGTAAACTGGTTTTGCCGACGCCATTACGGCCCAGCAAGGCCATGCATTCACCTTTTTTCAGTGACAGTGAAATACCACGCAAGGTGTGGCTGGAACCGTAATGCTGGTGCAGTTGTTTGACTTCAAGCATGCTTGGCTTTCATTAGCGTCCCAGATAGACTTCAATCACACGTTCATCAGCCTGCACCTGCGCCATCGTGCCATCGGCAAGTACAGATCCCTCATGCAATACCGTGACTTTGCCCTGTTGCGCAATTTCAGTGACGAAACCCATATCATGCTCGACCACCATGATGGAATGCTTGCCACGCAGTTCATTGAGCAATTCAGCAGTGCGTGCGGTCTCTGCATCTGACATGCCAGCTACCGGCTCATCGAGCAAGATCAGTTGCGGTTCCTGTATCAGCAGCATGCCTATCTCCAGCCACTGCTTTTGGCCATGCGACAGCAGGCCAGCTTGCCTTTGCTCTTGCCCATCCAGGCGTATCAATTGCAGGATGGCGGCGATCTTGTCTTTTTGTTCGCTGTTCAAGCGGGCAAACAGGGTGGTCTTGACGCGCTTGTCCATTTTCATGGCCAGCTCAAGATTCTCAAATACACTGTGCTGCTCGAATACTGTCGGTCGCTGGAATTTGCGGCCTATGCCGGCATGGGCAATATCCACTTCGCTCATGCGAGTCAGATCCATAGTCTGACCAAAGAATGCAGTGCCGGATGTGGGCCGGGTTTTGCCGGTGATCACATCCATCATCGTGGTTTTGCCAGCGCCATTGGGGCCGATGATGCAACGCAGCTCACCCACAGAGATATCCAGGTTCAGATTATTGATGGCCTTGAAACCATCAAATGACACCACGATATCTTCCAGGTAAAGGATAGCGCCGTGGGTGGTATCTACCCCTTCCTGTTTGATGCGACCATAAGACACACCCTGATCACCGGTAGCACCCTCGTATTGCTGACCTGGTCGCAAGACGCCGCTCATCATATAAGAAGTCATGCAGGCTCCCGCTGTTTTTTGAACTTGCTCACCAGGCCCAATACGCCTTGTTGCATGAACAGTGTGACCAAAATAAACAACAAACCCAGAGCGTACAACCACAAATCCGGGAAAGCCGCAGTGAACCAGCTCTTCAAGCCATTGACAGTAAAAGCACCGATGATAGGCCCCAGCAATGTACCGCGCCCACCGACTGCCGCCCAGATCACCATTTCTATGGAGTTTGCTGGTGACATTTCAGACGGATTGATGATACCAACTTGCGGTACATACAGGGCACCGGCAATACCGCATAGTATGGCAGACAGCGTCCAGACAAACAGCTTGAACCACAAGGGGTTGTAACCGATGAACATCAGTCGCGATTCTGAATCACGCACAGCCTGTAGCACGCGCCCCAGCTTGGAAGTGACTATCCAGCGGCACAGGAACAAGGCTGACAGCAAAATCAGCAAGGTGATCAGATACAGCGCTGCCTTGGTGCCAGGTGCTGTGATGGTAAAACCCAGAATGCGTTTGAAATCAGTAAAACCATTATTGCCGCCAAAGCCAGTGTTATTACGGAAGAACAGCAGCATGAAGGCAAATGTCATTGCTTGGGTGATGATAGAGAAATACACACCCTTGATGCGTGAGCGAAAGGCAAAGAATCCAAAGATAAAGGCCAGCACACCAGGCACCAGTATCACCAGTGCCATGCAATACCAGAAGCTGTCGGTCATCGCCCAATACCAGGGATAAGTTTTCCAGTCCAGGAAAACCATGAAGTCAGGCAGATTGCTTTGATAAACACCGTCACGGCCAATAGCACGCATCAGATACATGCCATGCGCATAGGCACCTAGCGCAAAAAATACGCCATGTCCCAAAGATAAAATGCCGGTATAACCCCAGACCAGATCAAGCGCCAGCGCAGCCAGGGCATAGCACATGAACTTGCCAACCAAGGCTATCGTGTAGCTGGAAATATGCAGGGCATGACCAACAGGAAAGCTCAGATTAAGAATGGGCAGCAATACGGCTATCACCGCGCACACCAATATGCCTGTCCATGCCGGTTTGGAAAACAGTCCTTTTGCCATTGCAAATGTCGTAGTAGCACTCATTCCACACTCCTGCCTTTGAGCGCAAACAAGCCTTGCGGTCTGCGTTGTATGAAAATGATGATGAATACCAGGATGACGATCTTGGCCATGACGGCACCAGCCACTGGCTCCAGAAATTTATTCACTTCACCCAGGCCAAAAGCCGCAATCACTGTGCCCGCCAGTTGCCCTACCCCGCCCAACACCACGACCATGAAAGAATCGACGATATAGTTTTGCCCAAGGTCAGGGCCAACATTACCCAACTGCGACAAAGCCACACCACCCAGACCTGCAATGCCCGAGCCCAGTCCAAAAGTCAGCATGTCTATCTTGCCAGTTGCCACACCTACGCAATCAGCCATGCGGCGATTCTGTGTCACAGCACGCACAAACAAACCCAGGCGTGTTTTGTTCAGGATCAGCCAGACAGCCAGCACGACGAACAAGGCAAAGAAGATAATGATGATTCGGTTATAAGACAGCACCAGCGAACCCAGCACCGTAATACCACCCGACATCCAGGAAGGATTGGCGACCTCGACATTTTGCGCACCAAAAATTGAGCGCACCGCTTGCATTAAGATCAGGCTGATGCCCCAGGTGCATAACAGTGTCTCCAGCGGGCGACCATATAACCAGCGTATGACCGTTCTCTCCAGCAAAATACCAACGGCGGCAGAAACCAGGAAGGCGGCAGGCAAAGCCAGCAATAAATAGGCATCGACAGCATCAGGCATGAATTTACGGAACAGCATCTGGCAGACATAGGTGGTGTATGCGCCTATCATCAGCAATTCACCATGCGCCATATTGATGATACCCATCAGGCCAAAGGTGATTGCCAGACCCAGCGCAGCCAGTAACAGCACACTACCCAGCGATACTCCATAAAACAGATTGCCGACAAATTCCATGCGCGCCAGCCGGCCATCGATGGCATTCAGGGTATTGGCAGCCTCCAGGCGTATGCTGGCATCGGCTTCGTTGTAACTACCATCGGGATTTTGTGCCAGCATCTTTTGCAGCACAGGTTTTAAATTGGGATTGGGGCTATCCAGCAAAGCCTTGACGGCAGCCTTGCGTACAACCGGGTCACTGGCCTGCAAATTGGCGGTAGCAATCAGCATTTGCAGTCGGGACTTGATTTCGCTATCGTTTTCTTTCAGATAAGCTTTGTTCAGCAAGGGCAATTGTTCTGGCGTGGCTTCTTTTTCCAGCGCAGTGGCAGCGACCAGACGGACATTTTTATCCGGTGAAAATAATCTCAGGCCTGACAGCGCACTATCCAGCGCCGCACGCAGGCGGTTATTGATGGTGATTGCCTCGGCATCATCCGGCAGCTTTTGCATTTTTCCGGTGCCAAGGTCTTTTGCCTGCTCACCGTCGACCAGATAAACGGCGACGTCCCTGGCAAACAATTGTTCATTTTTGAGTGCAGTCAATACTTCCACAGCCTCTTCATTACCCAGGGCTGCAATGGTATTGACGGCAGTAATACGCGCATCCGGATCATCACCCGCCAGCGCCTGCAAGAGCTTGCCATCGATGGCCGCGTGCGCTGTCAGGCTGAACACGAGCAAGACTATGCTCGCGCAGATTTTACGAAATATCATAGGCAACCAGGTCAGGGATGGAGAATCCGGAACAGCACTCAGGGCAATCGATGTGAGAGCCCTGAGTGTCTGCGTCAATCCTTAAACATTTATTGAATTACAGCTTCTGCTTGCCTTCATTGCCCGGGATGAAAGGGCTCCATGGTTGCGCACGGATAGGTGTCTTGGTTTTATAGACAACGCTGAACTGACCGTCAGCCTTGATCTCACCTATCATGACTGGCTTGTGCAGGTGATGATTGGTTTTGTCCATCGTCAGCTCAAAACCGGAAGGTGCCTTGAAAGTCTGCCCGCCCATGGTAGCGATGACTTTGTCGGTATCTGTGGATTTGGCTTTTTCAACAGCCTGCTTCCACATATATATACCTACATAAGTCGCTTCCATAGGATCATTGGTCACCACTGTTGCGGCATTAGGCAGTTTTTTGGCAACTGCATAGTCTTTCCATTTCTTGATGAATTCAGTATTCACCGGGTTTTTCACGGACTGGAAATAATTCCAGGCGGCCAGATGACCCACCAATGGCTTGGTATCTACACCGCGCAATTCTTCTTCACCGACTGAGAAGGCGACGACAGGTACATCCGTGGCCTTCAAGCCAGCATTGCCGAGTTCTTTATAGAATGGGACATTGGAGTCACCATTGATGGTGGAGATAACTGCCGTCTTACCACCCGCAGCAAATTTCTTTATGTTAGCGACGATGGTCTGGTAATCAGAGTGGCCGAATGGGGTATACACTTCATCGATATCAGTATCTTTGACACCCTTGCTATGCAAGAAGGCGCGCAGGATTTTGTTGGTAGTGCGTGGGTACACATAATCAGTACCCAGCAAGACAAAGCGCTTGGCACCGCCCCCCTCTTTTGACATCAGGTATTCTGTCGCAGGAATGGCTTGCTGGTTAGGCGCAGCACCTGTGTAGAAAACGTTTTTCTCCAGCTCTTCACCTTCATACTGTACCGGATAAAACAGCAGGCTATTGAGTTCCTTGAAGACTGGCAATACTGATTTACGTGATACCGACGTCCAGCAGCCAAACACGACGGATACCTTGTCTTGCGACACGAGTTGGCGGGCTTTTTCTGCAAACAGCGGCCAGTTGGAGGCAGGATCAACGATCACCGCTTCCAGTTTTTTACCCATGACACCACCCTTGGCATTGATTTCATCTATCGTCATCAGGGCCACATCTTTGAGAGATGTCTCCGAGATTGCCATAGTGCCAGACAGGGAATGCAGAATGCCGACCTTGATAGTATCGGCGGCCTGTGCCTGCGACATCCAACCGGTAGCGGCCAGGGTCATTGCGGCGACAGCAGTTGCTTTCAAAACAGTACGACGTGACATGTTTTCTCCTGATAGTGGTGAGGTCATGGAAAGAAAAACCGAACTTCCATCAGGACAGATAGCAGATAACGTGCCAGCTGATAAAAACAAAAACTGCATTCAGATTTCTCTTGGTGAGCGCTTATATGGCAAATGAAGGTGAATGCCTTGCAAGCCTAAACACCAAGGAACTTGGTTTAATGACTAAGTCAGTGCGTAATCACAGTAAAACATGAGAAAAATGCCTGACAAATATGGCAATTCTACTTTTCGGTGCATGTGTGCGCTGAAACTGTGCAAAACCGGTACTTTTCCTGGAAACATGATTTGGAGTGATGGGAGAAACCGGACCATGACACAGCAAAGTAAAGAAATGTCCGCATGGCCCGGTAAGGGTGCATTAAATCAGCTTACGACAATCGCAAATGAAAACTGCGAGCATCACCATCTCTTTTTATCATTCTTAAAGTGCGTTGACAGGTATGCACAGTGAACAAGAAAACATCCCCGTCTGCGAGTCCAGCGCAGAATTCGCTGAGAACTGCTCAAAACAGGGCCTGTCATCACATTGCATGCCGCTGGCTGGCAAATATTCACGCATCAACTCCATCCAGGCATCATTGACACTGGTCACAGGTCCATTGAACTTGGCCACAGCGTAAGCACCGCCTGGCAGAGTCTTGATATTTACCTGAGTGTCAGATGCAAAAACATCTGGTACGGTGACACATGCATCGTAACGGCATTTGTCGGCTGCCGTGACACTGGGATCATCATGACCTATGCCATAGCATAATTGATCCTGCAAACCGTGCACTTGCATCCAGGGCGCTACTTTGCTGCGCCAGAACGATGTAACACCAGGGCCATATGGACCTATATAGCGATGGTAAGCAACGCGTACTGCTGGTAACTGAACAATTTTTACTTCCATATGATACTTTCGAAGTGGTTGATAAGAGTCACCATCTTCGCAAATACCACCCTGGCTTACCTGATCAGGATTGCTGAGTACCTGACTCAGATTGCTGTCTTGCAGTAGCCTTTTTTCATAAATAGCACGCACCTGCTCCAACCTGCGCTTATGGCTACCGGCACGCCATTGAGTGGGAGTACAATCAAACCGCAGCTTGAATGCGCGCGCAAATGCTTCGCCAGAAGCAAATCCGCATGCCAGCGCAATATCCAGTATTGATGCCTGAAGATCACAGGACAAACGCCAGGCCGCAGTTTCCAGGCGTCGCCTGCGCGCATAATCACCCAGGGTCTCCCCCATCCAGGCGGCAAATACCCGATGAAAATGGAAGCGCGAAAAATGTGCTATTTCAGCCAGTTGTTCCAGCTCAAGAGAAGAGTCCAGGTGCTGATCTATATAATCAAGGACACGATTCAGGCGTCTTGCGTATTCCGCCTGATAGACATGGACATGAGCATTGACCTTGGCATTAACTTGAGATTGGGATGTAGGGAGCGCTTTCATGCTTAATATTATGCATCAAAGCTGCTTTTCCTCATGAGCTTCAATTCTTGAAATGAACTTCAAAATGTCTTTCGCAACTTCATCTGCTTTCGTTTGCAGTAAAAAGTGGGGTGCATCGTATCTATAAGTTTCCATGTCATGCAATTGCCTGCTGATGTCAGCATGAGCGGATGCAGGTACCAGCTTGTCCCTGCTAGCTTGCAGATAAATTACCGGTACTTTGAGGAGTTTGAGTTTTTCTTTGACATCACAACACAGTACCGCGCGTAGCCTTGCCTTTAAGCTGGATGGTTTGACTTGCGCCAAAGCATAGGCCAGTTGCCTGCGCAATTCTTTACTGGAAAATCGACCCAGCAGCAAATGACTGAATACACTTAAAGGTGCCAGCCTGGTTGGCAAATAAGGCAGGGCATACCTGGACGCAGCCAGCAAGGGACGAGGATTGCTGGCAAAAGTCGCACAAAGTATTAATGCTTTTAGCCGCACTGGTTGCGTGGCGGCGATGGAGATGGCAATCGGCCCTGAGAACGATTCTCCCAGCAAAATATAGTCTTCATCCTGTGGCAGTTGCGTCTGAACCAATGCTTCCAGCTCTGCATAGCTCAGCGCCTGATCTACCGGATATGTCAGCATCAGTAACTTGCATTCACCATTCAATGCCGCATGCAAAGGCGCGTAGAGTGTGCCTGTGCCATCCATGCCAGGCAAAAGAACGATAGTCATCATGCTGGCAATCATAGCAGGCCAGGCACTACCATGCAGCCTCAATGCATTTTGGGGTATCCCGTAATTTGCTGTATCTCTTTATATAAGGGCTGGAGACGGGCATACATTTTTTGGTAGACGCGGTGATACAGCTCATTGTAGATCTGGTGATGATGGGCGATAGGCTCAAAGGTTTTGCCTATACGTGTCATCTCCTTGATGGCCACATCAAAACTGGGATGCAAGCCCAGTCCAACGGTCGCATCAATTGCAGCACCCAGGCCGGATGTCTCGTAGATATGCGGGCGTGAAGTAGGCAAGCCAAAGATATCGGCCGTCAATTGCATGGCAGCATCACTTTGCGAGCCGCCGCCTGAGATACGCAATTCAGTGATCGCTACACCGCTACGCTTTTCTATGCGTTCTTTACCTTCTCGTAAGGCATAAGCCAGGCCCTCAAGAATAGCGCGGTACATATGTGCTCGCGTATGCACATCACCGAAGCCGATGATGGCCCCTTTGGCCTCCGCACCCGGCACCTTGATGCCAGGCGTCCAGTAGGGTTGCAACATCAGGCCCATGGAGCCTGGCGGCACGGCATTCACCAGTTCATCAAACAAGGCCTCTGGCAAGACACCCTGCTCTGCCGCTTGCAGTTTTTCATGATGGCCAAATTGTTCCTTGAACCAGTTCACCATCCAGTAACCACGGAATATCTGTACTTCGGTACTATATGAATTGGGTATCGCTGCTGGGTATGGCGGTATGAAGGGCGTTACTTCCAGATATTTTTTGCTGGTGGTATTGATGGTGGCCGTCGTGCCATAACTGAGACAACCGATATTAGGCTGCTGGCAACCAGCGCCTATCACTTCACAAGCCTTGTCCGCTGCTGCAGCCAGCAAAGGTGTGCCAGCCAGTATGCCGGTTGCTGCCTCAGCCGCCTGATTGATGTGTCCCATGACCGTGCCGGGCGGCACCAGCTCAGGCAAGCTTTCAGCCCTTACCGCCAATGCCTGCCATTTCCAATCCAGCTTGCCTGCCCATTTCAAACCCTTGTAGTCAAATGGCAGATAACCGACTTGCGAACCTATGGAATCAATGAAATTGCCGCACAAGCGATAATTCAGGTAGCCAGACAACATCAGGTATTTATCCGTCTTGTCCCAGATATCAGGCTGATGCGCCTTGATCCAGTTGGCTTCTGCTTCACCGCGAAAGAAATTGATAGTGCTGGCAACGCCTGCCAGCTTGAAGGCTGTCATCCACAAAGAGTTGACGGGTGGTACCACATCGGTGCGCCTTTGATCTAGCCAGGTAATCGCAGGCCTTAAGGGTTGGCCATGCTTGTCCAGGTTGATCATGGTGCCGCGCTGGGTGGTCACGGCGACACCGTGTACGCTCGATGGTGAAACTCCGTGTTCATTCCACAGCCGCTGGCAGGCTGTACATACTGCCTGCCAGTAATCTTCAGGATGATGCTCTGCCCAGCCAGGTTGATCTGAAAAATAAGCTTCGAGATGTACCTGGGACTTGGCGACGATATTGCCACGCAAATCAAACAGGATAGCCCTGACGCTTTGAGTGCCGTTGTCTATGGAAAGGATATATTGTTTGGACATGATTTTTGATCTTATCTAGGCTGTCGCTGATTTCGCCACTCAGGAATACTACTCTTGCCTGGCAAAGCATAATACCTGTTCCACAATTGCAGATAGGCAGACTGTTCATTTTCCCATCGCTCGTTATCCCATGCCAATTCAGACTGACAAATTATCCGTATGCGAGGTAACAAGGCTAAACCTCCCTGCTTTAGCAGTAAGCCGAGGCGTGTCCTGCGCAGCATCAAGTCTTGCAGGTGCTCTACCGCTTCATGCCGTGCTGCCCAGCGCAGTTCTACCCACATGGTTAATGTGCCTGGTATGGTATCTAGTTCACCGGTCTGGGCTATCTTTACGAGCTCAGTAGCAAACTCACCGTAGTGGCCTTGCAGCCGCAAAGCTTGCGCATGATTAAGCTGTTTTTCCTGTAAATGTGAAGCCGGAGTAAACAAGCTGCGCGCTTGACGATCAGCTTGATGACCAGGAAATAAATGAGCAATGTGTTTTAACGCATCTTGCGCAATCAATCTGAAAGTCGTCAACTTGCCGCCTGTGACTGTCAATAAGCCTTTTTCCAGCCAGATGGCATGATCACGTCCTTCCTTGGATGGATCGGCCTTGCCGGTATCAATCACAGGCCGTATGCCTGCATAGCTGGCGATGATGTCATCGAGCCTGAGTTGTAATTGCGGGAACTGGAAGTCCATCGCTTCCATCAGATAAGCGACTTCATCTGCTGTGATTGCAGTTTCCTGTTGCAGGTCAGAGCCATGATCCACATCTGTCGTCCCTACAAGGCTGACACCCTCCCAAGGGTAGACAAAGACAGGGCGGCCATCACGTGGGTGCATCAGGCTCACTGCCTGCGCCACCGGCAAGCGCCAGGCCGGCAATAACAAATGGCTGCCGCGCAGGGGGCGCAATCTTGCACTTGCTCCTTGCTGCTGACGCAGACCGTCAGCCCAGACTCCCGTTGCACTGATGATGACTTTGGCCTTGACCTGGTATTCCTGCATACTTACTGCGTCTTGCAAAACTACGCCATTGGCCTGCTCGTTTTCATACGTGACACTTTTTACAGCAAGATAATTCAATGCAGTGGCTCCAGCAGCACTGGCCTCCTGCAAGACTCTGAGCACCAGACGGGCATCATCAGTCTTGGCATCCAGGTAGCAGGAACCGCCCTTCAAATCAGTCGCAGGTATATGCGGTGCCAGCATCTGGAAGTCTTGCGCAGAAAAATAATGCTTGCCACGCAAACCAGCGAGAAAGTCATAGATGACCAAACCCATCGCAAACATCCAGCGCCCGGGCTTGCGACCCTGATAATCGGCAAAGGCAAAACTCTGCGGCTCTACCAGACCCGCCGCAGCTTGCATCAATTGCTGCCTTTCGCGTACAGAATCCCGCGTCAGGAGAAATTTACCCTCTTTTATATAGCGCAGGCCGCCGTGCACAAGTTTGGATGAACGGCTGGATGTACCCCAGGCGAAATCTTTTTGTTCGACCAGCAAAACCCTTAAGCCGCGTCTTGCAGCTTCCAGCAATATACCTGCGCCAGTGATCCCGCCGCCGATGACGATGATGTCCCAGTCTTGCTCATCATCGGCAATCGTCTTGAGCAAGTCGGCACGTGATTTGCTTGTTTTCATTGCTTTACATCTTCTACAGGCAACAGCTTGCCCGGATTCATGATGCCTTGCGGGTCGAAGTGTTTGAACAAATGACGCATGCCTGATATTCCCAGGCTGCCTTTTTCAGCTTCCAGATAAGGCGCATGGTCACTGCCCACGCCATGCTGGTGGCTTATGGTGCCGCCATTGGCGACGATGGCAGCAGAAACTGCAGATTTGAGCCTGCGCCAGCGTGCATAATCATGTTCATAATCACCAGTCAGGCGATAGACAAAGGTTGAGTAAACGCTGGCCCCCTGTCCATATAAATGAGACAAATGCGTATACGCATGCACCTGTTCATTTTCTGTTGCCATGGCATTCTGGCCAGCCTGTTCCATGCTCAGCATCATGGTCTTCACTTTGGGCCAGTCGCAGGCAGTTTCTACGGTATCTATCGCATAACCCTGCTGCCAGGCACTATTGCGCAAGTACACATTCCTGAAACGCCCCTGCTTCCATTTTTCGCCCATGGTTTTACCTATGTGCACACCTTGATGCTGGCCTGTCATCTTCAAGGCAGATTTGACGGCATGGCGCACCTGGGATTTTTCGCCGCTGGCACCGATGAGCAATACGCATTTACCCTCATCACAGCCACGCAGGCGCAAATAGGATTCCAGCAAGCCTATCAACTTATTGTGGCCTGCCAGCGTCAGGCTGGTCAGGGTTTCAGTGGCATTTGAAAGTCGCAACATCGATAAACCGAGCTTGCCCTGGGCGATAGACCTCACAGCAGTTTGCGCTGCATCCCAGTCAGGAAAGAACACGGCATGAAATTCTTCACATGCAGGTAAAGCCGTAATGCGTACGGTCACTTCAGTCACTATGCCCATGCGCCCTTCTGAACCCAGCAGCATCTCCCGCAAGTCCAGCCCGGCAGCTGATGCCGGGAAAGTCTGGATGTCCAGCCTCCCCGCAGGTGTCTCTACCCTGGCACCAGCCAGTAATTGCTCTATACGCCCATAGCGCAATGACTGCTGACCAGATGAACGGGTAACCACCCAGCCACCCAGCGTCGAATATTCAAAAGACTGCGGAAAATGCCCCAGCGTATAGCCGTGGGCCCGTAATTGCGCTTCCAGGTCCGGGCCAAAGACACCCGCACCAAAAGTCGCCAGTTGCGCTTCCTTGTCCAGATTCAGTAATTGCGACATGCGTGACATATCGACAGACAAGACAGGCTGCTCACTCCCGGTGACGGCCAGATGCCCAACCACGCTGGTACCACCGCCATAAGGTATCAGGGCGATATTATGCAAAGTGGCGTAATCCAGCAAGCTGCGCACGTCGCCAGCACTTTCTGGGTAAGCCACACCATCGGGGAAATGACTGATCTTGCCAAAGCGCATTTTGAGCCAGTCTGGCAGGCTTTGCCCCAGAGTATGCCTGACACGCCCCAATGCATCTGTATCCACCAGAGGATGTACTGGCAAGCGGCTCTCTGGCACTTGCTGGCATACATGATCCAATGCTGCATCTGCCTGCGGCAAGCCCTGGCCTATGCGTGCCTGCAAAAAACTCAGAGCATCTGCATTGATCGCATAATGAATACTGTCGTCACCCCAACCATTCCAACGTCGCATTTTTCTATCCCTGAATTAAGCCTGAGCTTGGTATACTCAATAATTAACTTCTAGCTTAATCAAGTGTCACCTTCAGGTATTGCGCTTTCATGACAAGGTTCTTGTTTTAATATGCCAAATTCACATACAGGATCAGTCGCAGGCAAGCACAGCACTGGGCGGGTGGCTACCGCCTACCTGCAACCTTTGCTTGAACTGGCGAATGAACGTAGTTTGAATTTGCGCACGCTGGCGATCATGGCTGGCATGGCTGAAGATACCCTGAGCAGGCTGCAGGAAAGCATAGCTGCTGCGGACTATATAAGCCTGCTTGATGCAGGCGCAGAACTGAGCATAGACCCGCACTTTGGCTTGCATGTAGGCGAAAGAGTCAAACTTGGCACCTACAATGTGTATGGCATGATACTGATGAGCTGCAAGGACTTTGAACAGGCCTTCCAGCAAACCATGCGCTATGAAGGTCTGGCGCATGACCTTGGCCGCTCTGTATTGGTAGTTGATGATGCGATGACCGAATATCAGTGGCATAGTCATTTCCCACAAGCCAGCAGGCATCTGGCTGAAAGCGTATTCGCAGGCATACGCGTGTTTGGCAACTGGTTTGCTGGCACTACACTACCTGATGCGCCGGTTTACTTCAGACATGCGGCTCCAGATGATTTGAGCGAACATCATCGCCTTTTTGGTATGGAGGTGCATTTCGATGCAACGGTCAACTGCGCCCGTTTCCCCACAGCCTTGCTAAGCTGGCCTGTGCCCAATGCCGATGTCAGCATGTACCCTGTCTTGCAACATCATGCCGAACAATTACTCAAACAAAAACAGCAGGCCGAGCAAGATGGCGGTATCGTCGCCCAGGTCAGGGCTGCTATCAGTAATACTTTGGCGCAAGACCAGGCCAGATTGCCTTTGATCGCACAAGAGTTATTGCTGAGCCAGCGGACTCTGCAACGTAAATTGAGCGAAGCAGGCATCAGCTTCCAGCAAATTCTGGATCAAACCCGGAAAGACATGGCCATTGATTATTTGCAGCAAACAGGTTTCAGCCTGGCAGATATCGCCTTCCTGTTAGGCTATCAGGAGCAAAGCGCCTTCAATCATGCATTCAAGGAATGGACAGGCGTCAGCCCAGGCGCATACCGCGAAAAACATCTGCACAAATAAAAATGCGGGCACTGTTTGCACAGCACCCGCATTTCTTAATTCTGGACGGTGGCCAGTTCGCTTGAATGCAAACCAGGCACACCTCACTACCGTCATACATATCGGTTGTATGTACAGCAGCTAGACATACTATAGCGCAAAATTATGACGGCTGCATGAACTGCTGCTTGAGCTATATCAAACCTGCAATCAAGCTGTCATTCCGCAGCGGGCGTAGCAGTTGCAGCCTCAGGTACAACGTCAGTGACAGGCACGCTTTCAAAACGAAACAGCTCTTGCACAGAACAATTAAACAATTCAGCAAAGGCTTCGATAAATTCCACTTTCCAGTGTTCTGCCTTGTTATCGACGATACGTAATAATTGAGAATGCGAAACTGTCACTCGCCTGGCGATCAGCAGACGGTGCAAGGCAGAAACCGAACGAATCTTGTTTTCAACCATCAACTCACGAATTCTGAGCTCGGCTTTTATTTTATGTCCGGACATGGGGAAATTAATATTACTGGGGTTTTAATAGAGATGAATGAACATCAAGCAACGGCTGCGATGATACAGGATATAAGCAATTTTTGCGGTCGCCGCATAAAAACAACATGAAATATAGAATTTTCTTCACGCCATGCTGGATTTTTTTTAAAAGCTGTGGCAAGATCAATTCATCGATTTTGGCAAGACTTTTAGACATTTTTTATTTAGGACGATACGTGAAAACTACCTGGCTCCCACAACTACAACAAGACATGTGCTTAACAGCACAGGGCTTGCTGTCAGCATTGTCGGCCAAGGCAGTGGCGGGACTGGGCTATCGTGATGCACTAGCAAAACTGGCAACGGTAGCTGGCACGATATCCAAACGCAATGATAGCGATGGCATTATTCGCACAGTCGCAAAACATGTGAACACCCGTAACGAGCAGTCCAATACAGTTAATTTTACGTTTAACCCTCAACACAATCACCGCATCCGAAGGTCAGCCCTTCAGGTAGCAGGAGCAAATTAAGAACAGCTCCTCCCCACCTCAAGCTGAAAAGCCCGGATGCCCTGAAAAGCTCCGGGCTTTTTGTTTAATCATCTGTCGCTTTATCAATGATAAGCACAGACCCAGTAGTGAAACCCGCGCAAGCGGTCGTGGCCAGCAACAAGGTCACGGAAACACCAGTAAGCCAGTACACAAGCTTAATTTGATCATGCGTATCCAAATACAAAGATGCGCAAAAGCCAGGGGAAAATCCCCAGCTATTTTTTATTCCAAGGAAGGGAGGTAAACATGTTTGCTGTATTCTGGATAGAAATCCACAAGCAAATAAAAATGTCTCACTGCAGGGAATTTGATACCGGCGACATGGTTGCCGCCCTCAAATTCGCTGACAATCTGAGACAAAGACAGGCCGCAGGAGAATATATACGCCACATCAGCATGTCGTCAGAAAATACCAATTCTGTCGGTGTGCCAAGTGCGGCGATAGATTATCACTGGGCCGAACACAAGATTGCCGCATGATTTTGCAAACTACATCAAGGCGATCATCGATATGATTCACCATATGCAAAGACCTGAGCCAGCTCAGGTCTTTTCATGTAAACCGCCCTCAAAAATCCATTTCAGCTATTTACCGCAATTAATCCACGACGCCAAAGGATGTGAGGAAGTCGGTTCTTGCACAGAATAGCGCGGCACTTTAATCACACTCTCCTGATCCTGCGCTGCTTTGGATGCCAGTAAATTACTGATATCTTGCGATAACTTTTCCCGGTGATGATCTTTCAGCCATGTCACCAGTTTATTATTCGAATCTGTATCCATCGTCATCAAGACACGGGCTGATTCAAAAAGAGAATTTTGTATGGGAGCCTCTTCACAACGCCCCGGCCCATTCACGGCCAGCTTGTAATTTGTCTGGATGGAATTGACAAATCTGTCCAGTTTAATGAGCTGGTTGTCGCGATGAGATTCATCCCTGTACTCGTCAGCGCCATTTTTCTGCAAGAACGCATTGCGCTTGCGCGGGCTGCCCTTCCTTGTCAATTCCAGCAAGCGATCCAGACCTATATGCCAGACGGCACAGTTCGCGTGATTGATGGAACGGCCTACTGTAATGGCAGGAATTTCATCAGAAGCAAACTGGCGCGCGTCGGCCGCGGATTTCGCGACGCCAGAATAAGCATAATTCTTTAAAGGGATATTGACATTGGGATTGAATCTGTATGACTGGTCACTGGCCAATGGCACACCGAGTACATCCAGTTGACCTTCCCGGCGCTGCTCCAGCAAAGAATCAAATGCGCGGTAAATGGATGGGCTGATGACATAGTCAATCATGCTGCTACGGGTATCGGCCAGAGAACCGCTCAAATCTCCCCTGTCGTTAACATGCGCATCAACCAGTATCAGCAGACAGGACAGGTCCTGCGTACCCACCAGGATTTCTGAATAAGCCCGGATCAGGGCATCCACACCCAAATTATCAGACGAACCGGCATCGTACAAATGCAAAAACTTGGGGCTCGAATGATGATAAAGCTCGTTGTCCGCATTGAAGTTTTTCAGGGCCAGCGGTACAAACAAACCCGGGTAGGCAGCAGAAGCTGCCACTGCGTCTGCGACACGTAACTGATTCAAATCAGAGCCAATTTCTTTAAAAGCGGCATCAGTAAAGGTAAAGCCCTGCAAACTCGCTTCAGAAGAATTAAGCCCTCTGGTTGTCAGGGTATCCGCACCGACAAAGCGGTGCGCATGAGAACTATTGATATACAGGGAAGGCCTGCCTGGCTTGCGTTCACCCAAATCGCCATAGACAGCCCCTTTATAAATTCCGGCATCAAATACATCTGCCAGGATACGGGTGGCATTTTTGCCGGAGGTCAGCGTTGGCACAAAATTCATAGGATTGGCTGAACGGTATACCCATGAGCTTAAATAATCCTTGCGAAGCTGGGCTGACATCAGGTCAAAATCCGCTTCATTTTCCAGCGGCTTCAAGCTGACTGCAGCCGCAGCCAGTGAACCGCCCGATACTGAAGACAAAGCCGTGACTTCATCAAACAAACCAAAATTGCGTAACTGCGCAATCACCCCCAAACCAAAATTTGCCGCCCGCAATCCACCACCAGAGATCGCCACGCCAACAAACATGGGATGAAGACAAGGGTCATTTTCCGCCACTGTAGTGCTCGCACACCCCAGCCTGGAAGGGTAATTCGCACGCGGCACGCTGGTATCTGCGCTGCTTGCCTTAAGGTTTATATGAGGATTTCTTTCGTCAATGTGCAAAGTAGCACAGCCTGACAAAAACATCGTTGCCCAGATCGAAGCGCCAAAAAAGGCATTTTTTATCGGGGGTATATTCAACATCCAGACTCCATGATTCACTGATGGACCTACACAAAACCGCCCCAGCTGCGT
The DNA here is from genome assembly GCF_003201815.1 of Undibacterium pigrum. Lineage (GTDB taxonomy): Bacteria > Pseudomonadota > Gammaproteobacteria > Burkholderiales > Burkholderiaceae_D > Undibacterium > Undibacterium pigrum. The sequence continues at coordinate 425,648 of NZ_QJKB01000001.1, read as the reverse complement.
TGCAGCGCCTGCATTTGGCAAGATTCGGTACTTAAAGTACTGTCGCCGTCGCTGACGCCTTGCTGGGACAATTTTGTGTAAGTCCTAGAAAATTTCGAATTCACTGCCCTACATCTCGCAGAAAATCCAACTACAAGCTTATTAGACTATTAATTATTGCAGAGGTTCCACACTATCTCATAGTGTGGCTATAGGCGTACGACTTGCCTGTCATTGACAGCAAAAAACCAAATGCAAATATTCAAATAAGTTTGTCTTTTTAATCATTGTCGACTAAATTGTCAAATTGAAATTTTAGTTTTGCTTGAATAGCAATAGTGATTTGCGTACCCAACGAACGCATGCGAAGCAATCCGATTCACATTTCCAGGAAAAAACAGTATGAGTAACAGCATAGGTGATCCATCATCCCCCAATCCTGGCCTGGCAATGACGCTTGCGGCAACAGCATACTGCACAGACCCGACAACGACACTGAGTAATATGGGCAATGGCTGGAGCGCGGTCTGGGTAGCGACTACGGATATCAATGGCAATATTGCCTTCATTGCCTACAATGGCAGCTCGCAATATGTGGTGGCCATACGCGGCTCATTACTGAACTTTAGCTGGCAAGCCTTTGATAACTGGTTCAAGCAAGATCTCAATGTCTATGAGCAAACCGCCTGGACTTATCCCGCCAGCTCATCTCAGCCCATGGTCTCGCGAGGTTCTTCTGACGGTCTCAATGATCTGATCCAGCTTGTCGACACCTCCGGACAAACGATTTACCAGTATCTGGCAGCCAATGCGACAGGCAGCAATATCTCCATAGGTGTAGTTGGACACAGTCTGGGCGGTAATCTCGCTACGGTATTTGCGCCCTGGCTGTTGTATCAGTTCCAGCAAGACAATATCGCGCCACCTGCGCTTTTCCCCGTACTGACTTTCGCCGCCCCCACTGCTGGTAATACGGCTTTTGCTGCCGCGTACGACAAGAGCTTCCCCAACTCATGGCGCTACTACAATGAGATTGATCTCGTACCTATGGCTTCTGATTCGCTGCGTTCCGCGCAAGAACTATACTCCCCGGCACCAGAGGCCAGCAGTATAGAAACCACCTACAAATCTGTCACGGTCACTCTCAAGGAAGGGATAGGACTTATTGCGGATTCTATCGATGTATCTGAAGCTGCGAACGGCTCTGTCTACGCACAAACCAATCAAGCCAGCGGCAGCATCGCGCTGAACACCTCCAAAACCCTGATCCCAGTCGATACCAACAAGCCCTTGATAGACCAGTGGTTCGATCAAGTCGCCTCCCAGCATGTACAAAGCACTTACCTGTCGCTCTTCGGACTCCCGCCAGTAACGTGTGCAACTACGCAAGGGCAAAGCAACTCAAGTCAATCCGTGCCTTGAAAACAAACAAGCCCTTGATCTACAAGGGCTTGTCCGTCTTTTTTTTAAAACGGAAATCAGTCTCGCTGGGTAAGCAAGGTAGCAATACTCAATATGGCAAGTGCACCGACTATCAAACTGCCCAGCGCCTGAAAGTCAAAGCCACTATTCTCTGAAGTCGCAACATTTAAGTAAGATGGCATCAGGCATCCTATGATCAAACCACCTGCAATGCCGACAAGAATATTCAGATAAATATTCTGATGGTCACCTGTAGAAGTAGTCAAAATAATCCAACCCACGATACCTCCAACAAAAACCCAAAAAATCAAGCCCATACATCCTCCATACCCGGTTCATTTTCAAATATGCATCTTGCTCAATGTCACTCAGCAGTAATACATCTGCCTCATCAAGAAATAATGAGGTGAGTTATTAGTTTCGCTCTTGCTCAGTATCTTTATCAGGGCGCTCTATATCACCTTCCTGATTTCTTTTATTCTCTTGTTCAGCATGCTCAAGCACGCGTGAGTTGGGATAAGAATCATCTTCAATCACAAATTCATATTTCTCTTTTGATGGATGATCCAAAGATCGGCCTGGTGCGTCATTGACCTCGTCAATTTGAGGAATGATGCTTGTTTGCGGCAGTTGTGGATTTTTGTCTGAAATACTCATGCCCGGCTCCATTTATATATTTACTCTCAACAGAGAGAATAATAAATAAGTCCATCTGCGTAGAAAGTAGGCAGGAACGCCCAGTGCGTGTAAGAAAACACGCCAGTCGGGATAAAGACAGACATGAAACGAAACCTTGATTTGGATGTGCTAATTTCAGGCACAAAAATATCAGAATTACAAGGCAGTCGCCTGAGATGCCTTTCAATGCAAACCTGATTTTGAGTGAATACTCAAAAAGGCAATAAAATACTTGGCAATGATAGTGATTCTCATTTACAATCAACTTGTTGCCTGCGTGACACTCTGATTCTTTGCCTATTCCCCGCAGGCTACATTTGTTCAACCGTACTTTGTAATGAGCGTTTATGAACGGTTTGCGACCGATGTCAACACAGTTTGAAGAAACCCGGCTACAGATCAGCACTGGCCCGGGTGTAAAAATTTCTCATATCGATTACACGCCGCAGCAGTATCGCAGTGTCAAATCAGAATCGCCACCCTGTCTGGCACTATGCGTATTTTTGGAAGGCAGTGGTGAATCGATACTTGCTGACCGTTCGCGCATTCATTTTGCGCCAGATCAGGCCTTGCTGTTTGCTTCGCCTAGCAATAGCTGCTCGGAAACCAACCTGCCTGGTCATCAGCGTCTGCGGGCAATTGAAATCCATTTCACTGCACAAACCCTGGAACAAATAAGGGGCATGCAAATCCAGCCCATGCTGCAACGCCTTGCAGCCAATGCGAGCTTGCGTCCGGCTGGGGAAGATAGCTTCCTCTACCAATTCCCTGCCTCGGCAGCGATACGCGCAATTGCGGAACAGATATTCCGTCAGCGTACGCCAGAAGGAGTGCAGCAGCTTTTCTTGCATAGCAAGGCACTGGAATTATTATCCTTGATGGTGGAAGCCTTGTTATCCATCCTGGCTGCTCCGCAAAGCGTGGATAAGCCTGCCATGCAAAAACGTGACCACAAAAAACTGGATCGCGCACGTGAATGTCTGCTGGCCAGACTGGACCACAACTGGTCGCTGGCAGAGCTGGCCCATGCATCCAACCTGAATGAGCGTAAGCTAAAGGAAGGTTTCAAGGCTTTGTTTGGCAATTCAGTGCATGCCTATTTGCAGGAAAAACGCATGCAGGCGGCTGCGCACCTGCTCAGTTGTACTGAACTAAGTATCACTGAAGTGGTGATGCAAACCGGCTATGCCAATCCCAGCCATTTCTCCAAGTTATTCCGACGACATTTTGGCATGTCGCCACGTGAATTTACCCAGTTGAAAACATCTGCCTGAGTTTTTTAAATATCAAGCCGCCTGGCGAAAGCGCCAATGGCGGCTGTTTTCCTGTTGCTCCCAGAAACGTGCATACAAACCAGCCTGCTGCATCAAATCAGCATGCCGACCTTGCTCTACAAGCTTGCCCTGCTCCAGCACCAGTATCTGATCAGCATCAGCGATGGTATGCAAGCGATGCGCAATCATCAGCACAGTCTTGCCACGCACCAGCGCCGCCATGGCCTGGCGTATTGCATTTTCATTGCCAGCATCTATGGATGCGGTAGCTTCATCAAGCAAAATGATAGGCGCATCCTTCAAAATAGCGCGCGCAATTGAGATGCGTTGTCTTTCACCGCCAGACAGGTTACTACCGCCCTCGCCTATCATGGTCTGATAAGCATGGGGCAATTCTGCGATGAAGTCATGACAACAGGCGGCACGTGCAGCGGCAATCAGTTCCTCTTGAGTTGCATCTGGCCTGGCTATGCGCAAATTGTTTTCTATGGTGTCATTAAAAAGGTAACTCTCCTGTAACACGATCGCCAGCCTGTCCATGAGCTCATCCTGATGCATATGACGTATATCGACGCCGCCTATCAGAATTTTCCCGCTCCCCACATCATGAAAACGGGCCAGCAAATGCACGATGGTGGTCTTGCCAGCGCCACTGGGTCCTACCAGAGCAGTTACTGTGCCTGGTTGTGCACTGAATGAAATGTTACTCAAGGTTTGCGCACCAGGCTCGGCACTGTAGCTGACGTTGCAAAATTCTATATCGTGACGATCAGGTACTACAGCCAGAGTTGGTTCGGGCAAGCTTTTCTCATCCAGCAAGGCGACTATCCTTTCAAAACTTTTCCCATAAAATGCCAGTTGTGCCATCAACAAGGCAGATTCATTCATCATGGCATAAAAACGATGGCTCATTACCAGAAACATGACGAGTGTGGCGTGCGCCAGCTTGCCATCCAGGTTTAATTGAAAAGCACGCGCCAGCACCAGTAAAAAACCGATCTCCAGCAAGATGGAAAAGCCAATTGCAGCAATACCTGCAATGATTTCCACGCGTATCGACAATGCACGCAGGTTTTGCAGTGCATTCAATACCTTGTCATAACCACGTGCCGATAAGCCAAAAGCACGAATGACCTTGATGCCTTGCACGAATTCCAGCAGGCGACTATTGGTCGCCGCTTTTTGAGTAACTTTGGCGCGGCTGATCCTGTTTGCTGCGTCCTTGACGATGCGGAACAATAATAAGCCTGTCGCGACACTGGCCATGGCCAGTATTCCCAAACGCCAGTCTATGTAGAGCAGCAATGCCCCCGTTAAACCGGCAATAGCCAGCCTGCCACATAATTCACCGGCCAGATGGGTAAAGGCTTCCTCTACATGAAGCAGGTTTTCTGTCATGACAGCTGTCAACTCACCAGTCTGCCGACGCGTATAAAACCCCAGTGGCAGACGTCGCAGATGCTCAGCAATCTGCAGGCGCAAATCACACATCATGCCAGTACCGCCAATAAAGCCATCCACATTGGATGCGACGCTGCACACTAACTGCAGTAGCAAACTGGCGACCAGTATTAGCGTCAACCTGATCATCAGGGCCATATCAAAATAGCCGCCAAACATGGCATTCAATGCAGCAAACAGGACGACATAGGGGATGGTCGCAAACAGTGATTCTGCCACCCTCCAGGCAATGCTGCGTTTGAAACGCTTCGTATTATTGGCAGGACTGCCATCGCTAACAATGCGCATTAATCCAAATATCATCTGCATGATGCAGCTCCTTTGACAGCAGTATCAGCAAGTGCAAGTTGTTCATCTGCTGGTGCAGTCTTGATTTTCCAGCTGGCGCTATCGTTTTGCAATTGCCATAGCTGGCGGTATAAAACACAGTCTTCTAGCAATTGAGCATGTTTACCACAAGCGACGACGCAGCCTGCGTCCAGCACCACGATCTGGTCAGCATCAATGATGGTCGACAGGCGATGGGCGATGACCATGACAGTTTTGTCACGCGTCAATGTACCCAAGGCTTGCAATAATTGCGCTTCGTTGATGGGATCAGAAAATGCCGTAGCTTCATCAAGGACAATGATGGGCGCATCCTTGACCAATGCCCTGGCAATGGACAAGCGTTGTTTTTCGCCACCAGACAGACGCGCACCGCGCTCACCTAATACAGTGCGATAGCCTTGAGGCAAGCGGCTGATGAAGTCGTGGGCCTGGGCCGCAATTGCCGCTGCGATGACCTGCTCTTCACTGATATCTTCACGGCCAAGGCGTATATTTTCCAGCACCGTATCGTAGAAAAGGAAGACATCCTGCATCACATAGGCGACCTGGGCATGCATATTTGCCAGAGGCAGTTCACGCACATCGACGCCACCAATGTTGACCGCACCTTGCTGCACATCCCAAAAGCGCACGAGTAATTGTGCCAGCGTCGATTTGCCAGCACCGCTGGGACCAACGATCGCGGTCAAACTGCCTGCCGCCATCTTGAAACTGATGTCCTGCAAGACATTCACCTCATCGTAAGCAAAGCCTGCGCTGACAAATTCCACGCTATTGTCGGCCGGTGCCAGTGTGCCCGCAACATCTGCCAATTCAGGAGCTTCCATCAAGTCCTGTATACGTCCATAACCATCCTGTATCAGGCGCATCAGGCTGCCGAAAAATGCCAGTTGAAACAGTGGCCGGGTAATGCCCAGACCCAACAGTAGGCAAAGAACAAATAATTCCAGCGGCAAACTGCCCTGCAAATACCAATAGCCGCCAAAAGGTAATATGCAAAGCATATTGGCACCAATAACCACGGTAAAAGCTGACCATGCCGGCACTGTCAGCTTCACCATACGCACGATAACGTCAAAATAGGCGGCAACTAACTGTGGCAAGGCTACTGTACTGCCAGTGCTGGCAATGGCAGTACCACGATGGTAGGTCTTGATGACAGCAATACCCTGCACATATTGCACGACCTGGCTGGCCAGGCGGGCATTGACTTCATTATATTCACGCATGACTTCGGGTACTTTTTTCCACAGCAACAGTTGAACTAAAACTGCCAATGGCACAGTTATCAAGGTCACCAGGGCCATACGCCAGTCCAGATAAAACAGGGCAATGGCGCTGACCAGGGGCAAAGTCAAGGCTGCAGCGCTGTCATTCAGGTGATGGGCAATGAATAGTTCCAGCCTGTCGACGTCGTCACGCAGTATTTTATTGATAGATTCTGCACTGCGTGCCGTGATCCATCCCATCGGTACACGTCTGAGTTTATCTGCCACGGCCAGACGCAAGTCGAACAGGATATTAAAAGCCGCCAGGTGCGCCAGTATCCCGCCACTGACTTGCAACAACCAGCGCAAGCCCATTGCCAGCGCACCCCAGCCTAATATGGGCCAGAGTCCGGCAAGTGCTGTGTTTTGTTCAGTATGTGCAAGTTGCAATAACACCAGATAAATAACAATTAGTGGTGCCAGTGACAAGACGCTGCTGAGCGCGCTGAATATACCAGCCCAGATTAGGCTGGACTTGCGTGTACCAGCCAGTGCCAGCAATGCCCCCAGACCACGTTTGCGATTGGTAGTTGTTTTTGATTGATCGCTCATTATGCTGCCTGCTTGCTTAGCTGTCGTAGCTGTATATGCTCTGCCAGATGAATTTCTTCTTGCGCGCTTTTGAGAAAATAATTAAGCAACATGGACTTAGGCATGGCACTCATGATCCAGTTACGCATGCGAAAAGACCATGCACTATCAGGCAGATACAGGCTGGCAGCTTTGCGACCGCGTATTTGCAGGGCATGTACGCCGGGACGCATGCTTTGCTGGTAGCGCTGCAAGGCTGCCGGGCTTGAATCTGCCGCCAGCTCTTGTGCGAGACAACAGGCACCAGCCAGGGCCATACTGGCACCCTGGCCGTTTGCCAGACTCAGGCAATGTGCAGCATCGCCCAGCAAGACTACCCTGCCGCGACTCCAGTCAGGCAGGTGTACCTGCATCAGGGCATCCATATAGATGGAGCATGTAGAAGGTAAACTGGCAATAGCATCAGTGACACGCGCATGACTGCCTGCAAATTGAGCTGACAACTGATCTTTGCGTGAATCTTGCGCAACTGGCGTAGCCTGGTCAGATTTCCAGATGTGCAGTGCCGTGATGCCTTTATCGCCGAGCCGGTAATACATGCTCATGCGGCGTGGCTCGGCAATGGCCACCATATCGTCTTCCAGCTGCGTATTGGCGTCTATCCAGTACGCTGCTGCCTGCATGCCCAGATGTTGACAAAATCCAACATCTGGCCCAAATACCATCCGCCGTGTCGCTGAACGAAAACCATCGGCGCCAATCACATAATCAAAGCGCTGGGCATGACCATTATTAAGTTGCACGTCTACACCCTGCTCGTCTTGCTGCAGCGAGGAAATCCTTGCTCCCAATTGCAAACTCACTGCGTCATTCAGACTTTGGTACAAGATGTCGGCAAGATCAGTGCGCAGAACCGTTTCATGAGCGAGTTGTGCCATCAGCTTGCCATGATTGAATTGCATGATGGTGCGCCCGCGTGCATCCAGATAAAGATGACGTCCCATGGACAAGCCTGCCTGGCGGAGTTGTGGCAGCAAACCCATTTCTTCTATTACCCGCAGACCAGCACCAGAGACACTCAGCATATAGCCGTCTTCACGCAATGTGGCTGCCTGCTCGACAATAGTGACTGCATATCCGCTGCGGCTTAACCACCATGCTGCACACAAACCACCAATACCAGCACCAGATATCAAGATACTTTTACTACTCATGCGATATGTCCTGCTTTCCCTGTTATGGCCGCAGCATGCGTGCGCAGCATGGCCTGCACTTCTACACGGAATTCGCGCAGGAAAAAATGTTCTGCATCAATGGTCTTACCTGTAAGCGGTGTCGCGCTATAAGCTTGCCAGCCCCGCATATGTGATGGCGTGACCAGTTTGTCGCGCGAACCTGCCATGGTATAGATGGGGCAAGGCAGGCTTCGACGGTCAAAACGCTGGTAGCGCGCACCGACGGCAAAATCTGCCTGCATGGTTTTTTGTACTGCTCGCATCATGGTTGATGCCGCCAGCACGTCTGGTGGCGTGCCTCCCAATACCTTAAGTACCACTGCCAGGTCAGCATGATCGAACGGCGCTATCTGTAATAAATTAATCAGCATGGAAGACAAGGGCAAATGCGGTGGATTGGTTGCGGTCAACCAGAGCGCAGCTGGTGGCCTGCCAGCCTCGGTCAAAGCCAGCGCCAGTTCATATGCCAGCAAACCGCCGAGACAATGACCAAAGAGCGCAAACGGGCGCTCGCCGTCCATGGCGTTAATGTGTGGCAGAATTTGCGCCATAGCCCAGGCCACCCACTGCTCCATGGATTGCAAAGGGGCATCCATCAAAAAACCTTCGCGACCAGGTAACTGTACCGGGCAAAATTGCATATCGTTCGCCAGCGTTTGATGCCAGCCGCGAAAAACCGAGGCACCACCACCAGCAAAAGGAAAAGCAAAGACAGGCAGGCGCGCATCATTGCCAGGCGCACCATAAAGAAAGACCTCGTCGACAGCTGCTGGTGCAGCTGCTGCAACCTCTGTTACCCTTGCCATTACTCTGGTTACAGGCAGTTGCCAATCTGACAGATTGTCATTGACTGGCCTGTCGTCCCGAATAAAGCGCAAGGTTTTATAGCGTAAATTGGCCGTTGCCAGCGCTTCCTGTTGTGCTGCAAGCTCTTCACTGAGCACGGTTCTCAGAAAATTTTCTTCATCGCTGGTAGTGTCATTGCTACCATCATCTTTTTGATACTGCATCTGCCTGCAATTGGCCGCAGCGAGTACGCCTGCGCTGAGGTCACGACAGGAATCCAGCTTGAAACCACTATCCACAAGCTGCCTGCTGAACATTTGCCAGGCAGCTTCATCGAGCAAATCAGCTATCAGCAGACAAGCACCTGTTTTCAGTGTGCGCGCTGCACTGAGCACAAAAGCAGATGGCGCATGCAATTCCTTCAGCAACTCTATGGCCAGTATCACATCCTGGCTGGCAACAACCTGAGGCAGACTGGCTGCGTCGGCCACCTGCCAGCGTACTTTTAATCGACCAAAACGACTGCGGCAGGCCTCAATTTGTTCGGGCGACAAATCGACACCAGTCAAACTGGCAGGTGTCTGCTTGCGTGCAATGGCTGCCAGTGTACCGCCGCGACCACAGCCTGCGTCAAGAATATGACAGCCATCCAGCGTGGTGTCGCCAATAATTTCCCACAAAAGGCGCTCTTGCATGTCGCGTAAAGACTGTTTGCTTCCCGCTTCTGCATAGCCACGATTCATGAATTCAAAGCGCTGCCCGGCGTCCAGTACCGTCACCAGGTCATTCAGACGTGCATATACGAGACGGGTCAAGCCAGTTGCTTCCTGCGCTTGCAACTTTGCCTCCGTCATGACCTGACCTCTGCCAGCATAGTCGTTGCAGGAGCTTCTGCTGTCGCATCAGGTTCACCGTTGCCAACGGCCCTCGCGTACAAACGAGGTGCAATAAGCAAACCTGCAAATGCCAGTCCACTGGTAATGATGAAAGTCGCACCATAACCCAGCCTGGATGTGACCCAGCCTGCGCTGAGACCAAATACCAGCGCACAAAATGCGTCCGTACATTGCAGCAAGGAATAATCAGTACCCGCCTGCGCTGGTGATGCCCAATCCATCATGATGGTGTACAAGACCACGAAACCTAGCGACATCGTCGTGCAAAACAGCAGGAACACGCTCGCCAGTAAAGGTTTTGCATGCCAGGCCTGGCTTTCAATAAGGAGATAAGCAAGCTGCAATACCAGATAAGCTACCAGACTGGCCTTTAACATAGTCAGGCGCTGAAAACGTTTAAGCAGCAAACCACCAAGCAAGGCACCAACCACGCCAGCAATAGCAACACCCGCACCAGACAAGACACCAATTTCGACCACAGCAAAGCCGCGGTCTACCAGATAAGTCAGCATGATGGTACTGAACCAGCGCAAAGACGCCTGGCAACTGATGATGGTTGCCATTCCCCAGCGTATGGTGGGACGACGCCATGCTGCCTTAAGGCTGGGCGCCGCGTTGATGACAGGCGCGACCACTGCTATGCGACGCCTGCGCAGCCATAATGCGGGCAAGCCACACAGCGCAAGCAGCGCTGCCAGGCAACGTATGCCGGTTTCCCAACCCAGATAACCAACCGCCGTTACCAGCAGACCACCACCCAGTATATAGCCCAGATAGCTGCCACCTATCTGCATGCTGTTGCCAAGGCTGCGCTGCGCAGAAGGCAAAGCCTGCACCGCCATGCCATCAGTGACGATATCTTGCGTTACCGATGCCACCATCAGTACCAGCAACAAAATCATGATGCCTGTCAGCGCAGATTCCAGCGGTAGCAAAGTCAACACCAGCACACCTAGCAGCAGGAATAACTGAAAATTCCCAGCCCAGCGCAGGCTTTGATCAGCCTGCCCTTGAGTCAGGCGGTCTATGCGCGAAGCCCATAAAAATTTCAGTGCACTAGGCAGGAACAGCAGCGACAGCAAGCCTATCTTGTCCAGGCCTATGCCGCGCGCCCGCAAGAGCACCGGCAAGCCTTCGTGCACCAGCCCGCTCAGTAATCCCTGCGTGGCATACAAACCGCCCAATACAGTAAGCAGGCCGCCTGCCGCCATAGGTGCGCCAATTTTCTTTGTCATAATTGTGCTTGCAGGCGTAAACCCACCGTGCGTCCACGATTGTATTGTCCGAAATTACCCAGTGGCCCGAATGAAAACGCATAGTTAGGCACAACACGGTCACTGAGATTATCAACATAGGCCGTCAGGTTGAGACGCTTATTGATTTCCCAGTTAAGCGAGGTATCAATCAGGGTATAAGTCGGCTGGCGCAAGGTATTGGCTGTATCGAACCACAAATCACCTGAGTAAGTCAGGCCGGTATTCCAGCGCAACGTACCTGCTCCGCCTAATTGAAATCGGTATTCCGTACCTGCGCGCAGGCTGAGGGGAGCAACATAAGGGACACGCTTGCCATTCAAATCCGCATTACCCGCTGGTGCATGGAAGTTTTCTATGGTGCTATGTGTCCAGCTGGCACCACCACGCAAACTCAAATCTGCTGTGGCAGCAAATGCTGCATTGATTTCCAGGCCATTGGTTTTGGCATCACCTACATTAGTCAGCATCTGGAATGGTCCAGATTGCACCGGTGCCTGCAAATCACGCGTATTGCTATGGAAAATCGTGCCATCCAGTTGCAAGCGATGACCCATCAGATCAGCCTTGAAACCAGCTTCCAGGTTGCGTATGGTTTCTGCCTCATAAGGAATGCTACCCACCGTGTTTTCTGCAACGCGATTATAGCCACCAGCCTTATAGCCTTCACTGATCAAACCATATACACGCCATTCAGGTGACAATTGATAACCCAGTGACAGTTTAGGGCTGACATGGCTGAAACGCTTGTCCGCAACAAAAGACAAAGCAGCCGGGCCTGTGCGTTTAAAATCAATATCTGCTTTATCTACGCTATAGCGCAAGCCACCCGTCAAATCCAGGCGTTCATTCAGATGCCAGACCGCCTCGCCGAAGATTGCTGTGGATGTGATCGTCGATGCACTTTTGCTAGGGCCAGGGAACAGGAAGGCTGGCACTGTCGGCACTGCCACACCACGCAAGCGCTCAAAGTCCTGTTTTTCATAATACAGACCAAACACGCCATCTACTGCACGCTTGCCACCGCTGGTTGCCAGGCGCAATTCCTGATAATAAGTCTTCTGGTTTTCCGGGTCAGCATTGCCAGTCGTAATAACGCGGTCAAACTTCCTGTCCTGGTAAGAACTGCTGGATGTCAGTTTCCAGTCATTGACGAAGTAATCAACACCAAGACCTGCCTGGCTGACCGTGCGGGTCAATACTGGCTCAGCAAAATCAAATGGCGTGCCGGCAATGGCACGGCGCTCTTTCAAGGGGAAAGACTGGAAATATTCATCATGTGCGCTATATCGATCGCGACTGACCGTCAGCATGGCATCCAGATTGCCGCCCATAGGTGCCCAGCGCAAACGCGCCCGTCCCAAAGCTTCGCGACTGGAACCCAGGTCATCGGCACCATTAGCAGCGCGCAGGCGGCCAGGATATTCGTCAGCATAGACATTGACGTCACCATACAGACTGTCTTTGATCAGGGCACCGCTGGCCATGACATCAAGGCGACGCGTCATATTGCTGATATCCAGAGTCAGGTTTGCCTTGCTGGTGTTGTTTGGCTTGCTGGTGATGATATTAATGACACCACCCTGAGCCGAACGGCCATACAGGCTGCCTTGCGGCCCTTTCAGTAATTCGATTTGCGCTACACCAGTCAGCGGCTGGGTAAAGTAAGACATGTCCTGAGGTATGCCATCGACATAAACCGTTACCGCAGGATTATAAAAGTCAATTGCGGGAGCGCCGCGCATGCTGAACAGTGAGTAAACGCGGGTACTGCGCGGCATGACCGTCAGTTCTGGAAATATTTTACCCAACTCATCGGTACGGACAACACCAGCGGCATTCAGGCGCGCTGATGTAGCGACTGAACTGGCAACATCTGGTGTCAAACCAGTCGCATCAAGTTTGGTGGAAGTGACCACCAGTTCTGGCAATACATAGTCTTCGCGCTGTTGCGCCATCGCCCCGCTCATCATACTGCTTGCACCCAGTGCACCACTGGCCAGTAAAACACTCCGCAAATAACTCAACTTCATTTCCACTCCTCTTTGATCAGTGGCCGAAGTATCCACGGCAATTCCGCAGCGCACTACCGTGATCGGTGCAAAAAATATCGTGATCGGTACTTTTAATTGATAATCATTCTCATTTGGAAGATATTCATATGCTAATGCGGAAAGCCTATAAGCGAACCGGCAAACAAGGCCAGTTTCCGCCATGCCAACTGATATTGAGAGAAACGATGACCAATACACCTGCCATCTCTTTGAGCCAGCACCCTACCCTGGTTGACTGGATAGAACACCATGCACAGCACCAGCCTGATGCCGAAGCCCTGTGTTTTATCGGCCAACGCACAGGTAGCACAGATACCAGTGCCGATGTGCGACTGACTTATGCGGCCTTGTCCAGGCGAGTAAGGAACTGTGCTGCCAGCCTGCAGGCATGCACAAATCCTGGTGACAGTGCGCTGATACTCTTCCCATCTGGCATAGATTATGTTGTTGCCTTGCTGGCCTGTTTTTATGCGGGCGTCACCGGGGTCCCGGTAAATTTACCAGGTGCTGCCAGGGTTAAACGCGTATTACCAAAACTGGGCGACATCACACGCGATTGCAGCCCTGCCCTCATCATCAGTAACCAGCAAGTGACTGATGCCAGTGGCAGTGACTTGCAAGCTTTTGCGAATGAGCATGGTTTGCGCTTGCTGCAACTGGAAGAGATGCAGGAAGAAAATTCGCAAACCTGGCAACGTCCTGTGATAAACGGTGCTGCACTGGCCTTCCTGCAATACACCTCAGGTTCTACGGGTCAACCAAAAGGGGTAATCAACCGTCACGGCCCTTTGCTGCATAATCTGGAATTTCTGGGGCGACTGACTGCAGTCAACACACGCCAGGCCAGTGACACCGTTATTGCCAGCTGGTTGCCGCTATTTCATGATCTGGGTTTGATCATGGGCATACTGCTGCCGCTGGCCTATGGTGGCCGCGCTGTCTACATGGCACCAATGGCCTTTGCTGCTGACCCGCTGCGCTGGCTGGAGCTGGCGACACGTGAGCGTGCAACTGCCCTGCCTTGTCCATCATTTGCTTTGCGCCTGTGCACTGATGAAGCCAAAACAGCAGCGTTAAGACTGAAGGACATCAACCTCGCATCCGTAACTTGCCTGATGCCAGCGGCAGAGCCCGTACTGCCCGCTCAGATAGAGAGTTTTTATACGACATTTGCTGCAAATGGCTTGCGCCGTACGGCCATCAAGCCTGCCTATGGCCTGGCAGAGGCAACCTTACTGGTGACTGCCCACGTCGACGACCACGATCCTTATTTCATTGATGTGGACAAGGCGAAACTGGAACGTGGATATGCTGTCGTCAACCCAGCCCATAATGAAAATACGAACACAGGCATGCGCCGCTACACCAGCAATGGCAATGATTTTGGTGGCCAGGATGTACGCATCGTTGATCCCGACACTCACGCAGCCCTGGCTGAAGATCAGGTTGGTGAAATCTGGATCAATGGCCCTGCCGTTGCAGGCGGTTACTGGAATAAACCAGAACTGAACCGGGATATCTTTAGTGCCTGCATAGCCAGCATTAACATCAATGAAGAAGACTGCAAGCCCTATCTGCGTACTGGCGACATGGGTTTCATGCATGAAGGACATTTGTTTGTCACGGGCAGGCTGAAGGACATGCTGCTGTTTCGTGGACAGTGCCATTACCCGAATGATATAGAAGTCACCAGCGGCCGCAGCCATGCAGCAGCCGTGCCAGAAAGCGGTGCGGCATTTTCTATCACGCTGCGCGATGAGCAAACAGAGCATCTGGTCATTGTGCAGGAAGTCCTGAAGCAAACTGGTGGCAGCTATCAGCATATCGTCGATACCATACGCGCATCGGTGGCAGAGGAGCATCAACTAAGCAGTCATGCCATCGTATTGATACGTAAAGGCACTTTACCGCGCACCACCAGTGGCAAGGTGAGACGTGCCACAGTGCGCCAGGCTTATCTTGACGGCAGCTTGCCAGTCCTGCACCAGCATGTGCTGGATGCACAGCAGATCACTGAAGCGCCAGCGGATACTGCTTTACTGGATACATTGCGCCCGCTGTCACTGGCACAACGCCACCAGCATTTACGCAACTGGCTGGCAAACGAAGCTGCCACGATACTGGGTACAGTCACAGCAAGAGCAATACATCCCGAAGCCAGTCTTTTTAATTATGGACTGGACTCCATGTCTGCAGCGCGCATGGTAGCAAGCGCAGCCAAATCTCTGGGTATGAGTTTGCCGGACAATGTGATATTCGATCACCCCAGCCTGACTGAACTGGCAGTGCATTTACAAACTGTCCTGGTGACCCAGGCTCGCTTGCCACTCGCTGCCGATAATTCGTCGTCAGTTTCGGCCACGCCGGACCGCGATACGGGAAAAGCAGTTCCCGCTTCGACAGACAAAGAAGCCATCGCCGTCATCGGCATGGCGTTTCGCCTGCCAGGACAGGATGGGCAAGATGCCAATAGCGATGAAACATTCTGGGACATGCTGGAGCAAGGCGGCTGTGCCATACGCCCTGCTCCCTCAGAACGTTTCCGCACCCGTGAAGATATACCCGGTTTTGGTGCTTACCTGAACCATGTTGATCAGTTTGACGCTGCCTTTTTCGGCATGTCACCGCGTGAAGCGATGAATACAGATCCCCAGCAACGCTTGTTGCTGGAAGTGGCATGGCATGCGCTGGAAGATGCTGGTCAACGCCCTGCAGCCCTGCGTGGCAGCGACACCGGCGTATTTGTCGGCATAGGCACCGGCGATTATGGACATCTGCCCTTCATCAGTGGTGAGCCTTCGCATTTTGATGCTTACTGGGGTACTGGCACTTCATTTGCCGCTGCCTGCGGTCGCCTGTCTTTCAGTTTTGGCTGGGAAGGCCCATCCATGGCGGTGGATACCGCGTGCTCCGCTTCGCATAGTGCCCTGCATCTGGCGGTGCAAAGCCTGCGTGCGCGTGAATCTGGCTTGTCACTGGCTGCCGGTGTCAAATTACAGTTACTGCCGGAAGTTGATCTGGTATTGCATAAGGCTGGCATGCTGGCCCTTGATGGTCGTTGCAAGACACTGGATGCACGCGCTGATGGTTATGTACGTGGCGAGGGATGCGTGGTGCTGGTGCTGAAACGTTTGTCCGATGCCCTGGCCGATGGTGATGTCATACGTGCCGTCATCCGCGACACGATGGTACGTCAGGATGGTGCAGGTAGCAGCCTGTCAGCACCCAATGGCGCGGCCCAGCAACGCCTGTTAAGCCTGGCACTGAAAAAAGCGGGGCTAACGCCAACCGATATCGACTATATAGAATTGCATGGCACCGGCACCCGCCTGGGCGACCCGATAGAATATCAATCCGTCGCCGACGTCTTCCGTGGACGCGACCTGGATGACCCTTTATGGCTGGGTTCAGTCAAGACCAATATCGGTCACCTTGAAGCTGCCGCTGGTGCTGCAGGCCTTGTCAAGACCATACTCGCCATTGAACACGGCAAATTGCCACCTGCGGTTGAATTGCAAGAAGTTAATCCTTTAATTGATCTGGATATCATTCCTGCGCGTGTGCCAGCTCAAACCATCAACTGGCCCATGCGTCAGGCTCTGCGTCGTGCGGGTGTGACTTCATATGGTTTCGCCGGAACCATAGCCCATGTCTTGCTGGAACAGGCACCTGTAATGGCTAGCGGCAAAACATCAGAAAAAATCACTGCACCACAGCTTTTCCTTTTGTCTGCACGTTCGGCAGAATCACTGCGCATGCTGGCATCGAGCCATGCAGAAAATTTAGCGGGCTGCGATAACTTGCCTGCACTGGCGCGCGGCATGGCACGCCAGCGTGAGCACCACAACCTGCGCGCAGCTGTGCTGGCATCCAGTTTTGAAGAACTGGCTAGTGGTTTGCAGCAGTTGATAGCACCCGGATATACAGCGACAGAAGCAATCCGCAATCCACGCATAGGCTTTTTGTTTACCGGACAGGGCTCACAATATAGCGGCATGGCACGTGAACTGTATGCGCAGCAGCGTGATTTCCGGCAGGCGCTGGATGCTGTTGACGCTGCGCTCGCTGCTGATCTCGGTATGTCTGTCATCACGCTGATGCATGACGATGCACAAAATGAACGCCTGCAACAAACTGCATTTGCCCAGCCAGCGCTATTTGCACTAGGCTATGCACTGGCAAAAATGTGGCAGGCTTTTGGTGTGCAGCCAATTATCGTGCTTGGTCACTCCATAGGTGAGTTCGCCGCAATGGTCATTGCCGGTTCGCTGACACTGGAACAGGCTGCGCGTTTAATCGTCAAACGTGGCGCATTGATGCAGGCACTACCGGCAGGTGGTGCCATGCTGGCGGCACGTTCAACACCAGAGCAGGCGCTTGCTGTATTGGCTGAATTGCAGGCTGACCATGGCGATGAGATTGCCATCGCAGCCTTTAATGGTCCGCAAGATGTGGTGTTTTCTGGCTCTGTGGCCGCTATAGAGGCCGTACAAGCCTTGCTGACTGCGCAGCAATTGTATGCACGTCCTTTACAGGTGTCACACGCCTTCCACTCACCCCTGCTTGATCCTATGCTGGCTGCATGGGAAAGTGAGTGTGCAAGGTACGTGATGCAAGCACCTCGTATTGCAGTCTGTTCCAGTCTGACAGGTGAATTGTTGACGCAGGCACCAGATGCGAGCTATTGGAAAAATCATGCCCGCCAGCCGGTACGTTTTGACCAGGCCTTGCAAAATGCAGCCAGCGCCTGCGACATTCTTTTGGAAATAGGTCCTAACGCCATTCTGAGTGCGGTAGCTCAGCGCAATCAAGCTGCGCAGGACTGGCCACATGCTGTCAATTGCCTGGCAAGCCTGCGCCGTGGCGGCAGCGATCTTGTTGCCATAGGCGACGCCTGCGCAGCATTGTATGTTGCCGGTCAGGATTTTCACTGGGATCATGTATTTGCTGGCAGCCTGCCATCTCCACGAATCTTGCCGCGTTACCCGTTTGAACGCCAAAGCTATTGGCTCGATTATGACGATGATGCACCGCGCCTGCCTTTGCAGCTGCAACCGCAGCCAGAACGCGCAGCGGCAAAACCTGTTGATCTCTACATCATGCAGTGGGAGAGCTTTACGCTGGCAGAAAATGGTACACATGCGTCGCGCTATTTCCTGCTGGGTGGAGACCTTACACATACAGCCACCCTTGCTGCCGGATTGGCAGCCACTGGCGCCAGCACCTATTCATTGACTGCAGGTGAATGGCCATTGACAGCAACGCAACTGGAAGATAGTGATGTCGTCATTTACCTTGATGGCTGGCATGCGCAAGTTGAGTGTGCGGCACTGGCAGATCAGCAAGGCTGGCAGTTGACTGAATTCGTCAAGGTACTGCAGCACCTGCAAAAGAAACCACGCATCCTGCTACCTACCAATGCGGGCCAGGCAATTGCAGGCACTTCAGGCAATCCTTTGCAGGCTTCTTTATGGGGTGCGGCACGGGCATTGGCACTTGAATATCCAGGCCCACGCTGGCTGATGGCGGACAGCGATGCGGGTCTATTGCCGTTCGCATCTGCCCTGCCAGCCTTGCTGCCCTTATTTGGCAATGAAGAAGCCGTCGCCTTGCGCAATGGACTGTGGTTACACCCGCGCCTTGAACCTGTCAGTGCACAAGCCCATGAAGTAGCAGAACCGCCAGCCTTGAAACGGGACGGTATCTACCTCGTGGCCGGAGCATATGGTGCACTGGGACGCCATGCCACGGACTGGCTGGCAAGCCGCGGCGCTCGTCATCTGGTGTTACTGGCACGTCGCTCTGCGCCTTCTGGCTGGCAGGCTCGAATGGACTTATTGAAAGCCCAGGGCATACAGATCACCCATATTGATGCCGACGTGGCAGATGCAGATGACATGGCGCGAGTATTCGCGAACATCACCTCCATGGAACAGGATAGCGGCCTGAGTCTGGCTGGTGTCTTCCATTGTGCAGGTACCAGCCGTTTCAATGACCTGGCAACGATCACGAATGAAGATTACCAGACAGTCAGTCGCGCCAAGATACAGGGTGCATGGCTGTTGCATGAACATACGCGCAGCCGTGAACTGGATTACTTTGTCTGCTTTACTTCAATTTCCGGCATCTGGGGTTCGCGTTTGCAAATTCCTTATGGTGCAGCGAATGCCTACCAGGATGCACTGGCGCGCATGCGTCGTCACCAGGGCTTGCCTGCACTGGCGATTGCCTGGGGGCCCTGGGGCGGCGGTGCTGGCATGTCGGAAGTAGATGAAGACCTGCTGCAATTATTGCGGGCAGCGGGAATAAGGCGGCTGGCACCCGCCCGTTATCTTGCCACGCTGGATAAACTGCTGAGTGGCGAATACATCACGGACAACGGCACCTGCGTCGCCGTCGATGTAGACTGGCAACAATTCGTTCCCCTGTACGCCTTGTACAACCCGGCCAATACTTTCGAGCGTTGCCTGAGTGCCAGCCAGGCAAATACAATTGCCGTATCGGCCACTGCAGATACCCCGAGCGCCTTGCATGATCTGGATGAACAAGCACGCCAGGCTGCAGTGCATGCTTTTGTGATTGCAGAACTGGCGCGCACTCTGCGCGTCACGCCTGCACAACTGACGCCAGATATACAGTTGCTGAAGCTAGGCATGGATTCCATCCTGGTCATGGATTTCTCACGCCGTTGTGAAGCTGGCCTGGGTGTCAAATGTGAGTTGAAAGCTATTTTCGAGCGCAACACTCCGCAAGGCCTGACTGATTACCTGCTGGAGCAACTGGGCAAACAACTGCCGGATAGCCAACCCCAGAAAGAGGCTGAGCAAATCATTGCCGACCCAGCCAATGCCAACACCCCCTTCCCGCTGACTGAGCTGCAGCATGCGTATTGGATAGGTCGTCACAGCCACTATGGACTTGGCGGCGTAGCTTGCCATGCCTATCTGGAAGCAGATGCGCCCAAAGGCCTGGACCTGGATTTGCTGGAACGCTGCTGGAATATGCTGGTCGCCCGTCACGGGGCGCTGCGTCTGGTCATCGCTGAAGATGGCCAGCAACGTGTATTACCGAAAGTGCCGGACTATGTCTTGCGTGTGGCTGACCTGACTGATGCTGACCAAACCACGGCTGATGCACATTGCACTGCATGGCGTGAAACCATGTCGCATCAGGTGATGGATGCGGCGCAATGGCCCTTGTTTGACCTGCGCGCCAGCCGCCTGCCAGGAGGTGCAGTCAGGCTGCACATCGGTATCGACATGCTGATCAATGACGCCACCAGTGGCCAGATCATCTGGGAAGAACTGGCTGCGCTGTACCAGGCCAAAGCGGATATGCAGCTTGCCGGCTTATTGCCCTTCCAGATCAGCTTCCGTGATTATGTGCTGGCTAAATACGTCCATAGCAAGCAGCGCCATACTGAGCGCGAATCTGCCAAGGCATTCTGGCTGGAACGCATCCCTGTCCTGCCACCAGCACCACAACTGCCTTTGCGGGCGGAAGCCTTGCGCCAGACCAGCCCGACATTCTCGCGCAGGCAACAGCAACTGGCAGCGCCCTTATGGCAAAGCTTGCGCGACCAGGCGGCCCAGGCTGGTTGTACACCAGCGTCATTGCTGATCACTGTGTTCGCCGAAGTGCTGGCAGCCTGGAGTGCAGAACCGCAATTCACGCTCAACCTCACTATATTTGACCGCCTGCCATGGCATGCCGATGTACCACGTCTGCTGGGCGACTTTACTGCCGTCACTTTGCTGCCACTGGATTGCAGTGAGGCACTGCCGTTTGGCCAGCGTGCTGCTGCCGTCAATGGCACAGTGCTTGAACATTTGCAGCATCGTGCTTTCAGCGCCGTTGACGTAATGCGTGAATGGAACCGTGGCCGCGAACGTCAGGACGCAATTGCCATGCCCGTTGTATTCACCAGCCAGTTGGGTATGAATGATCCGACCAAGGGAGCAGCGCCAGATAGTGCACTGGGCAATGTGGTCTACGGCATCAGCCAGACCCCGCAAGTGTGGCTGGATCACCAGGCATGTGAGCTTGATGGTGCACTGATTTATAACTGGGATGCTGTCGATGCCTTGTTCCAGCCCGGCACGCTGGATGCCATGTTTAATGCCTATCATGGCTTGCTGGAAAAGTTGGCGACACAGCCGCAGTCCTGGCAAGAGGCGTTACCAGTATTGCTGCCACCAAGCCAGCAAGCGATACGCGCCCAGGTCAATGCCAGTGCCGCGCCTATGTCTGACTTTTGCCTTGATCAGCTGTTTTTTGAGCAGGCACAAAGCAGTCCGCAAGCCATCGCCATGATCGCCCATGAACAGCAATGGTCATATGCAGAACTGGCAGACTGGTCCTTGCGTCTGACAAACGCCTTGTTACAATATGGCGCAAAACGCAGCGACCGCGTTGCTGTCGTCATGCGCAAGGGGCCGGAACAGATCGCAGCTTGCCTGGGTATCCTGGCGGCCAGTTGCGTGTATGTACCGGTAGATGCCGATGTACCTGCCGCACGTCTGCAAGCAATACTTGATGGCAGCCATATAAAACTGGTGTTGACACAAGCTGATTGCCTGCCCATCGTGCAAGAAATGTGTGCTGGTCGCGAAGTGACTGTGCTGGATGCCAGCCAGGCTGCGACACAAACCTGGCCCGCCAGTCTGCAGCAAGTTGAACGGGCTGTACCAGATCATGCTTATGTCATCTACACCTCTGGTTCAACCGGCATTCCAAAAGGGGTATTGATTGATCATCGTGGTGCGGTGAATACTGTACTGGATATCAATCGCCGCTTCGATATTGGTCATACTGATCGGGTGCTGGGTTTGTCCTCGCTGTATTTCGATTTATCCGTGTATGACCTTTTCGGCATATTTGCGGCTGGTGCTGCACTGGTGTTGCCAGCCGCAAGTGGCACACGCGACCCCGCGCATTGGCTGGATTTGCTGTTGCGTCATCGCGTCACAGTCTGGAATTCTGTACCGGCCTTGCTGGAACTCTTACTTGATGAAGCAGAGGCCGCAGGTGCATCACTGGCTGGCCTGCGCCAGGTATTCCTGAGCGGTGACTGGATAGCACTTGGCTTGCCAGCACGACTGCGCACGCAGGCACCGCAGGCAAGACTGGTGGCCATGGGTGGCGCAACCGAGGCATCGATCTGGTCCAACTGGTTTATCGTGCCAGAAGTACTGCCAACACAATGGCGTTCCATCCCCTATGGTTATCCACTTGCCAACCAGCATTACCGTGTGCTGGATACGCGTCTGCGCGATTGCCCTGACCATGTCAGCGGTGATTTGTATATAGGTGGCACAGGCCTGGCCATCGCGTATGAAAATGATGCTGCCAAAACTGCTGCCAGCTTTATCACCCATCCCGTACATGGCGAACGCCTCTACCGTACCGGCGACCTGGCCCGTTACTGGTGTGATGGCACACTGGAATTTTTGGGAAGGCGTGACTTCCAGGTCAAAATTGCTGGCAACCGCATAGAGCTGGGTGAAATTGAAAGCGCGCTCTTGAGCCATCCTGGTGTTCGTGAGGCGGTTGCCGATGCTGTTGGCCCGGCACGTGGCAACAAGCGTTTGGCGGCATGGGTAGTACCAAATGCAGCCGATACCAGTCTGTATGATGCATTTTCTGGTAACCCTGTCTTAAACAACGACCGCTGGGTCGCTGTTGAGCAGGCTGGCAGTCAAACTTTTGCCCAGACATACAGTACGCAACAAACTGAGAGACTGGAACAGTTCTGGAGCCTGATGGACCACATCGGTCTATGCATGATGCGTGATACCTTGCTGGCTGCTGGTGCGACCTCCGGCGATCATGGCCAAATACTACAGATGCTGGCACCCGCACCGGACTTGGTCGTGCTGGCACAACGCTGGTTAAACACACTGGATCTGAATGCGCAATATGACAGCGAATCTGCATGGAATAACCTGACGCCCACAGCACTGGACTTCGGTTTATCACGTGCGGTCTTGCAACGTCTGCGCTCAGGTGCGACTCAAAGGCTGGAAGTGTTGCGCGGCCAGGTCAGCGCGCTGGAAGTGTTTTATGGCGCGGATGACACTCTGGCTCCGGAGCAAATGACGCGCATGAATCCGCTGTCCAGTCTCTGTACATCAGCGCTGGCTGCCGCCATACGCAGCCTTACCCAGCATCTGGGGCGGCCTTTGCGCATACTGGAAATTGGTGCGCGCAGTGGTGCAGCTACACGTGATTTGCTGGCGCAGTTAAGCGATTGCGCGATTGACTATACCCTGACCGATCCGGCACGCAGCCTGGTCGAGCAAGCTGAACAAGCATTTGCCATACAAGACAGCAATCCCTTGCACAGCATCCATTGCCGTGTATTTGAGCATGAACGGGCAGCAGCAACACAAGGCGTGCCGGAATATGAATTCGATTTGCTGATTGCCTTCAATGCCCTGCATCGCAGCCGCAATATTCCTGCCTTGTTGCATCGTCTGCGTAGCCTGTTGAATGCGGGCGGCATGCTGATTGCTCCAGAAATCACGCGTAACAGCGATTTCCAGCTGGCGACCGTCGCCTTGCTCGAAGGTGGTTATACCCAGTTTGAAGACCGCAGGAAATTAAATGGGAATGCGCTTTTGGCAGCAGATGCGTGGCTGGATGAATTGGTGCAGGCAGGTTTTGTAGCCAGTGCTGAGTCCGGCATAGGTAGCAATGCTGGAATGCATCTGCTGGCAGCACGCCAGAAAGATACGGTATTGCGCTTTGCCCCGCGTCGCCTGGTAGAACATCTGACGACCCTGTTACCAGCATACATGGTGCCGCAGACTATTCTTGAACTGGATGCCTTGCCGCTGTCTGCCACTGGCAAAGTCATGCGTCAGCAATTGCCACGTCCTGAAATGGGAGGCTCCCGCCGCATTAGTCGCCAAGCTGGCAATGATGCGATGCCACCAGCAAACGATCTGGTCAGGATATGGCAAGAATTGCTGGGTGTTGCGGATCTGCATGGCGATGATGACTTCTTTGATCTGGGGGGTGATAGCTTGATCGCCGTACGTCTGATAGAAAGAGTACGTCACGGCATGAATGCACATGTCGCCTTGTCAGATTTGTTTGATGCGTCCAGCCTGTCCGCATTTGCAGAAAGAGTGGCAAAGGCATCACCATATGAAGACAGCCTGCCACCACTGCTACCTGATGTAGCTGCACGTTATGCACCCTTCCCGTTGACGGACGTACAGCAAGCCTACTGGATAGGACGTGATGAAAGTTTCGAGCTGGGCGGCGTCTCCACGCATCTGTATGCCGAGATTGAAGTTGAAAACCTTGCTCTTGCTGATCTGGAGCGAGGCTGGCAACAGGTAGTAACACGCCATGACATGCTGCGTGCAGTCATCAATGCCGATGGTATGCAACAGGTCGTGCAGGATTTACCAGCTTACCATCTTGCCAGCCATGATTTGCGCGCTGCCAGTGCCTCTGAGGTATCCGAGTGGCTGGAAATCACACGGCTGGAACTGTCGCATGAAGTGTTCGACACCGCCCGCTGGCCCCTATTTACCGTGCGTGCCGCACAGATGACAGATAGCCGTGTGCGCTTGTTTGTCAGTCTCGATAATCTGGTGTGCGATGGTCGTTCCATGCGTACCCTGCTGGCAGAATGGTCGCAATTCGCGCGTAATCCTGCTTTGCAATTGCCGCCACTGACGGCAAGTTTCCGCGACTATGTGATGCTGACCCAGCAAATCGAGTTGCTGCCATCTTACCAGCGCTCACTGGCCTATTGGCATGACAAGCTGAGTACCCTGGCACCTGCCCCAGCTCTGCCGCTGACGCAGTATGCGCCAGAAGATGTGTCCCCGCCTCACTTCACCCGCCGTGAGGCCAGCCTGACAGCACAAGATACCTTAGCCTTGCAGGCGCAGGCGGCAGCACATGGTGTCACTGTCAATGCCGTATTGCTGGCAGCTTATGGTGAAGTGCTTGCGAACTGGTCTGCAATACCGCGCTTTACCTTGAACCTGACCCTGTTCAACCGCCCGCCTGTGCATCAAGAAATCGATGCACTGGTTGGTGATTTCACTTCGCTGGTGTTGCTAGGTTTTGATGCCGGTATAACAGCCAGTTTTGCTGAACGTGCATTTTCCATGCAGCGCCAGATCTGGGCTGATCTGGAACACATGCAGGTATCGGCAGTCCGAGTATTGCGCGAAGCAGCACGCCGCAACCGTCGCCTGAACCAGGTTGCCATGCCTATAGTGTTTACCAGTGGCCTAGGCGTAGCCAGCGACGGCGCTGCAGAACTTGACTGGCTGGGTGAATTTGTCTATGGCATCAGCCAGACTCCACAGGTATGGATAGACCAGCAGGTCGTTGAACGTGATGGTGCCATGGTATTCAACTGGGATTCTGTCGATGCTCTTTTCCCTGAAGGCTTGCTGGATGAAATGTTCCAGGCATACCACGGCTTGCTATTGAATCTGGCGCAGGACAGTGATGCCTGGCAAAGCAGAGTGGCTATGCCAGTGAATCGCTGGCCTGCCTCAACGTTCAAATCCGTGGGTGATGTTTCAACAGCCACATTGCCAAATACCAGCCCTGTCATCGACGACAAATTGTTGCGCATGGTCAGCAACCGTCTTGCTGCGCTGCTTGGTCATGATGAACTTGCGCCACAGACCAATTTCTTTGAATTGGGTGCAACCTCACTGGATTTGATACGGCTGCGCCAGCAACTGCAGGCGGATACCGGTTTGGTGCTCAGCATTACTGAAGTATTCCAGCATACCAGCATAGCTGCTCTGGCCGCGCATTTGCGCAGTCGTGATCAGTCACTGGAAAGCGAAGATATTTCCAGTGATGAAGCTGGTCAAGCCCGCAAGCGCCAGCGTCTGGACAATGACCGCCGTCGCAAACGTGGCCAGCAATCCAAAGCCTGATGACTAAAAATCACAATAAAAAATCACAAAAATAAAATATACAAGGATATTTATGAATACAAGCAAGCAAATCAATTCAGCGACAACACCGGACTATGGCGACAGCATGCCCGTCGCCATCATCGGCGCTGGCTGCCGCATGCCACGCGCTGATGATATTTTTGAATATTGGCGCAGACTGGCAGATGGTGAAGAGCTCATCAGCTTTTTCGATGCAGAGCAACTGGCTGCTGCCGGTGTCAACCCCGCGCTGTTGCAACGCCCTGGCTACGTGCCAGCAGCAGCTGTGGTGGCAAATGCAGACCGTTTTGACTGGGGTTTCTTTGGCTATTCACGCCATGAAGCAGAATCCATAGACCCGCAGCAAAGACTATTCCTGATGTGCGCCTGGGAAGCACTGGAAATGGCTGGACATGCTCCCGCCGAACTGGCCGCCAAGGGCGATGAATTGAAGATAGGCGTCATCGGCGCCTGCAAGATGAGTAGTTACCCCGCTGCTTCTTTCGACAAAATGGAAGAAATCGCTTCACCATCCACCTTTGCCCGCCTGATAGGCAACGACAAGGACTATCTTGCCACCCGCGTATCCTACAAGCTAGGGTTGACCGGCCCCAGCATGACAGTGCAGACGGCTTGTTCCAGTTCACTGGTGGCGATACATCTGGCTTGCGAACAGATTGCCAGTGGTGAATGCGATATGGTATTGGCGGGTGGTGCTGGCATAGGCTTCCCACAAGAATCAGGTTATGTACACCGCGAAGGCATGATTTTTTCCAAAGATGGTCATTGCCGCCCGTTTGATGCAGAAGCAGGCGGTACGACGATAGGTAATGGCGTCGCCGTCGTCTTATTGAAGTCACTGGATCGCGCCCTGGCTGACGGTGACCCGGTACTGGCCATCGTCCGTGGTTCTGCCGTCAATAATGATGGTGCTGGCAAGGCAGGTTATACCGCACCGTCACCAGAAGGCCAGGCCCGTGTTATCAGCGAGGCCCTGCTCATGGCAGAAGTAGATCCAGTCAGCATAGGTCTGGTAGAGGCACATGGTACAGCCACTCCGCTAGGCGACCCTATAGAAGTGGAAGCACTGACCCGGGCCTGGCGCAAGCACACCAGCAGCAACCAGTATTGTGCATTGGGCTCTGTCAAATCAAATCTGGGTCATCTGGACACTGCTGCGGGTGTCGCCAGTTTCGTCAAAGCTGCGATGGCCTTGCACTTTGGCCAGGTGCCGCCCAGTCTCCACTATGAACAAGCCAATCCTGCCATAGATTTTGAAAACAGCCCTTTCTTTGTCCCGCAGATGTTATTGCCGTGGCCCCTGGATCAAGGCCCACGCCGGGCTGCAGTCAGTGCCTTCGCCATAGGGGGCACCAATTGTCACGCGATACTGGAACAAGCCCCGGCACGAGCCACATTGGAGCCTGCCAACGGCGCTCCAGTATTCTTGCTGCTCAGCGCTCGCAGCGAAGCTGCCTTGAAGACGCTGGCACAGCGCCATGCATGGCGTTTGTGTGAATGGACTGTCGATCAGTCATTGGCGGATTATTGCGCAACCAGCGTCCATCACCGCAGCATTTACCCTTATCGTCTGGCACTGCTGGCGAATGATGCCGACAGTCTTATCAATTTACTGTACGCATTTATCGATGGTGACGATACAAAAAGCAAAAAGCTTCAAAATCAGCAGACCCATGCATGGATAGCTGATGCACTAGCTATTGATGCTGGCAAGCAAAGCTTGCTTGATTTTGTAGCAGCACAGGCCAGTGCTGAACACCCGTCATGGGAGCAGCATCCTGTTAGTGCTGTCCGCCCTGTTGCACGCGCCTTGCTGCCAACTTGCCCTTTTGAAGGTGAACGGTGCTGGTATAGCAAACCTGGCTTTGATCCGGCGGTTATAGGCAAAGACGATCATCAGTCATGGCAAGCCATGCGCAATGCGGGTCATCAAAGTGCAACCGCATTGGCAGCCGACCTGGATTTATCAGCCCTGCCACGTGAAAACGAAGGTGTCGATGCCTTGCATGCCGCCTATGTCGGCCAGGCATTTACCGCACTCGGTATATTTAATAATGACGAATGGATGGATGTAAAAGCCTGCCTGCAAGCCGCGGGCGCACCCGCCCGTTTCCATCAATTATTTGCACGCCTTTTACGCGACCATGCAAATGCTGGTTTACTGGAAACGCGCGGTGAAAGTGAGCATCTCAGTTATCGCAGCCTGCGCGCCAAGTTGCCAGACCCAGCCCCCTGGCTGCTGTTGATGCGTGAACTGGGTTATCAGCACCTGGCTGACCTGGTTGAACGTACAGGCCCGCGCCTGGCCGAGATGCTGGCTGAAAAAGTGGATGCAGTCAGTATAGTCTTTCCTGGTGCTGCCACAAATGATGTTGAGCACATGTATCAGGACCAGCCCTACTCTGTCTACTTGAACAGCATCGCCGCCGCTACTGTCGCAGGTTTGGCGAAAGCGCATGGACGACCACTGCGCATACTTGAAGTGGGTGGCGGTACTGGTGGTACGACGCGTGACATACTTGCGCAATTGCCTGCTGGTGCTTGTGAGTTGTATACTTTCACTGACCTGGGGACTCTATTCCTGCAAAAAGCACGCAAGAAATTCGCAGCCTATCCTTTCATGCAATACCAGAGTTTTGACATGAATGGCCCGGCTATTGCACAAGGCTTGAAAGCTGGCAGTTATGACCTGATCGTCGCCGCCAACGTACTGCACAATGCACCTGACCTGCGCGTCATGCTGGCCAACCTGGCTACGGTGCTGGCTCCGGACGGCGTACTGATGATGCGTGAAATCACCACGCCGAAAAAACTGTTCGACTTTGTCTTTGGCCCCTTGGTACCTGCACTAACTGACAGTAATCAACGTGATGGAGAATTGTTTGCCAGCCGCCTGTACTGGCAGCAGGCACTGACTGATGCCGGTTTTGTACAGACAGATGCCATGCCAGCGGAAGACTTGCCCACCCACGCACTGGGTGAACAGATAATACTGGCCCGCTGGCCAGGCATGATCAAGGACAGCACGTCAATAAGTACGGTTGTTGCCAAGCCCGATACAACCCATGTGCTGACAATATCAGAACCAACTATCGGCAAAATCATCGCAGCCGTTTATGCCTGGCTACCGCAATCTGGCAAATGTCATTTGGAAAGCCTGCGCTGGCATCTGGACATCAGCAATGCGCCTTCTCCCTTGCGACTGGCATTGTCTTATAGTGGTGACCGCTTGCATGCAACGGTAGCAGACACACGAGACATCCAGCAAACCTTGTTGACCGCCACAGTCTCGCATCCTCGCGCATTGCGCAAGCAGAACAGACAGGTCGCAGAAGCTATTCATCTGGACCCGTCTGACCATACATTGCTTGATCGTGTGATCGGAGCTTTGAATGACGATGCATCCCTGTTTGCTGGCATAGGCAGCCTGTATTTGCCAACATCCACTGACAATGTGCAAAGTCTGCGCCTGCATCTCACCGAAAATGGCGCTGTGGTGACTGATGCCACAGGTCAGGTACAGCTCGACTTGCGCGGAATAGATTTGTTACGTCGCCCTGCCGCTTTGCCATTTTTATGGTCTGACAAAAGCGATGCAGAATTGTTTGGCTGGCAATGGCAGAAAGTAGCTGCGACAAACCAGTCGCTACCATTGCCAAGACGTGTGCTGTATATCAGTCATGATAATCAAACTGAATTCAGCCAGGCACTCAACAATGCTGGCGTCGATTGCCGCATGTTATCTGTAACTGAACTTATGCAGGATAAACAGGCACTGACGACACTACTGTGCTCAGATGCGTCGTTTGATGCCGTGGTGTACAAACCCTCTCCGATCAAGACTCTCGATGATGCTGCATTATTATTTGAGGCCATGGGTGTAACACCACTGGTGAACCTGATGTCTGCATTGACGACGCCACCTACCGTGCCGCCTCTGTTCATCCTCACTCCAAATGCCTATGCAGTCACAGAAATGGACCTATGCACTTCCTGGCCAGCAGCTGGTACGAGTGGATTATTGGCAGTAGCGCGTCAGGAAATGCCAGCCCTGCATTGCACGCAGCTAGATACTGCAAATGCCAATGCACAGGAGCAGGTGCAAGTGATCTTGCAATTACTCAGGGATAGTCAATTAAAACATGCCCCTGTGCTCGCGATGCGGGATGAAGTTTTATATCGCCAGCAATTGACACCAGCGACCTTGCCAGCAGCAGCCCCTTTGCCCCAGGGCCGTCATGTCCTCATAGGCGGTTTATGTGAACTGGGGCTGGAACTGGCCCACTGGCTGGTTGCCGGTGGCGCACGTGACCTGGTCTGGCTCACACGACGTGCACCTGATGGTAAAGAAAAGCAAGTGCTGGATATACTGCGCAGCCAGGGTGTGACGATCCACGTTGATGCTCATGCCGATGTAACCGACACAAAAGCGTTCACAGCAGCACTACAAAGACTGGCCGAAGGGCCAGCGCTGGGCATTGTCTTTCATCTCGCAGGCCTGATCAATGATGCGCCATTGAGCGCCATAAGAGCGCAGGACTGGGAAGCCAGCCTGACAACAAAATTGCGTGCTGCCTTGCGCCTGAATGCGCTGGAAGCGCAATTGCAGCCTGCTCTGACAGTCTACTTTTCTTCCGCAGCCAGTGCCTTTGGTCCTGTTGGCCAAGGCGCCCATGCTCTGGCGAATGCCACACTGGAAGCACTGGCAGAGCACCGTAGCCGCACTGGCTACGACACCGTGGCACTGGCCTGGGGCTTCTGGCGCGAGATAGAGAGTGACAAGCGACAGGGTCTGGCAGCTTATCTGGCTGAACGCGGCATGCTGGGTATGTCAAGCGCCCAGGGCTGGGCCTTGCTGGCCAGTGCCATAGGCGGTAATGCGTCGGTTTATCTGCCATATAATGTGGACTGGAAACGCTTTGCAGCACAAGCGACGCCAGCGCAGCAAGCACGCTTTGGCGCATGCTGGAATACGGTATTACCTGCCACAAGTATACCGAGACCGGCATCAGCATCCGCAGATCATTCAACTATGCCTCTGTTACATCAATTGCGTCAGCATATCGCTGGTGTACTTGGCTGCCCAGTTGATCAGGTGAATGAAAACAGCAAACTGGTACAGATGGGCCTGGATTCATTGCTGATGCTGGATCTGGCCGAACAACTGAAGCAAAAATATGGCCTGACCGTGTCAGCTGAAACCCTGTTCAATGCCGATACGCCAAAAACACTGGCTGCGGCATTACAACTACAAATGGCTGGGCAAGCCGACCCAGTCGCAGCCTTGCTACAGGCAGACATTGCCTCAGCTCTGCCTGCGGCGCAGCGTTATTTGCGCAGCCGCCTTAGTAATCTCCTGCAATGTGCTGAAGCAGATATGAGTGAAGATAGCAAACTGGTCGAGATGGGACTGGATTCCTTGCTGTTTCTGGAGTTGAGTGAAACCATACAGCAGGAGCTGGGCTTCAAACTGTCTGCCGAAGTCGCATTCCAGGGTGGCAGCATATTGGCCCTGGCAAAGATACTGGTGAATGCACTGCACCCGGAACTGGATACAGCAAGCAAAGCCCCGGCAATATCAGGCTTACGCCAGGCATTGATGGAGCTGGAGCAGCGCGAAGGCGGCTGGCTGGCCAGCAATGGTGATGTATTGCCAAGACCAGGCAACAAGGCACAAGCGCTGACAGGCTTGCGCAAACTACGCTGGCAATTGCGCAGCAAAGACTTGCCGCAGCAGTTGTATGTAGAATTCGACAAACCAGGCACTTTTGACCTTGCTGGTTTTGAACACGCATGGCAGTTACTATTGGAACGACACTCTGCACTACGCACAACTGTTGATGCACAGGCGAATCTGCATGTCATAGCAAAAGCTCCACATTACCCGGTACAAACAAGTGACTTGCGTGGACTGGCAGCTTCACAAAGAGATGTAGCACTGGCGGCACTACGCCGTGAAATGACGGATGCAGTCAGTGATCTTCAAGATTGGCCACATTTTGACTGGCGCGCCAGCAAAATCAGCTTGGAAAGCCAGGATATCCTAAGCATACATTTGCGCATAGATACTACGCTGACAGACATAGAAAGCTTCCGCATCATGCTGCGTGAGCTACATTTATGGGTGCTTGATCCGCTGCGACACCTGCCCGCCTTGCAATTTAGCGCCATTGATTATTATGCGTGCGAACAGGCTTTAACTACGACCACGGTTCATGCAAAACAATTGGCGACATACGGCAAACAACTTGCCCAGCTACCGCCTGCGCCATCTCTGGTAAAAGCTGGCGCGATTGAGGCATCAGGCGGGAAAATCAAAGTCTGGCGTGAAGCCCTGCCACGCGCCAGTTGGCTGGCATTGAAGGCAACTGCGGCCCAAGCAGGTCTGACCGGCACTGCCGTCATGCTGGCGGCCTATGCCACAGCCATTGCCGCATCCTCAGAGCACCCCAACTTCAGTCTGCGACTCGATTACCCAGACCGCAAGCCTTTGCATGCACAGATAGGCAATGTCATGCTGGATGCCAGTGATACTGCTGTCATAGGCTGCCATACCAATGTCGCCAGTTTCATGAGCCTGGCACATGCATGCGCTGAAGCCGTACAGCAAAGGCTGGCAGTTGATTTGCTGGACGGAGCCACAGTGTTGGCTGCCTATCAGAAAGCAGGCCCGGATCGCCCAGCCTTGCCCGCCGTTGCCATGACCAGCCTGCTGGGTGTGCGTACCACCTATGCGATCCCAGAAACGTCAGACCCCTTGCTGGGAATGCCGACCTATGAAATAGCAATGCAGCCTGGTACGGCGTTGCACTTCCAGGTATTGGAAGAAGAAAGCGCGCTGCTGTATAACATAGACTTGCACTCGGGCATGCTACCCAGAGAACTGGGTGATACGCTGATGCGCCATCTCGGCATTATCCTGCAGACATTGGCAACATCGCCAGCCGCGTGGAACACTAAGCCGCAAAGCTTGCTGCAAACAGCTAAAGAGGTGACGCATGGCTGATATCCTCAATGTGGTTGTCTGCGGCACCCGCTTTGGTGAGCACTATCTGGCGGCGCTTAATTGTGCCGAACGTCTGTGGTCTGCCCGGCCTGCACACCTGCCTCGTTATCGTCTGGCTGGCATCGTAGCAAGAGGCAGTGCCCGCTCAAAGGCACTGGCTGACAAGCTGGCGGTGCCGCTGTATACCGACGTTGCGCAATTACCCGGCAATATAGATATGGCCTGCGTGGTGGTGCGCAGCGCCATCGTCGGTGGTGACGGTTCCTCACTGGCACGCGCGCTGCTGTCAAAGGGTATACATGTATTGCAGGAACATCCTGTGCACCCGACTGATATCGTACGCCTGCGTGCTCTTGCGGCACAATATGGCCAGCGTTATCACGTCAACACCTTTTATCCACATCTGCCTGCTGGCAAGCGCTTCATTGACTATGCACGGCGCAGTGCTGCTGAACGCCCACCAGCTTTCATAGAAATAACCACGAGCTTGCAGTTGCTGTATTCAAGCCTGGATATTGTTTGCCGCGCCCTGGGCAAAGCCACACCCTTTATTTGTTCAGAACCACTGGCACTGCAGGGCGCGCTTGCTGACTACGCATCCCCGTGGCCCTTCCGGGCCATACAGGGTTTGATAGGTGGCGTACCGTTTTCGCTGAACCTGCAAACCTGGCTGGACCCGCAAGATCCCGACCACCATAGCCTTGTGATGCATAAAATTGCCATAGGTGGCCCTGAAGGCAATGTCTTGCTGGCCAATAGTTATGGGCCAGTAGTCTGGAGTCACCCTATCTACGCACCAGATTATGAGCGCGATGATGCCCAGTCTTCTTATTTGCTGGCTGCAGATCAGTTTGCAGAAAGCCGTTTCAACCGCCAGCCTACGGCAACCATATTTGGCAAGCCACACGGCCCCAGCCTGACAGAAGCTGCCGCACATGATTTCCCCCTGGCGATACATGCCGCGCTTGATGAGTTGATGCAAGCTGACGCGCCGGTTCATCAAGATCTGTGGTGGCAAGCTCACGGTGACGCATGGCTGGGCATCATGCGTGCAGTTGGTCCAGCGCAGATGACCAGTTGCTCACCACCACAGCCACCCTATCCCAACCCTGTTAGCTATGCAAAGGAGTACCAGTCATGAGCCAAACTGCAATGCAACCCCAATCAACAGCAACTACCACATTGGAGCGCAATCGCCAGGCTTATGCAGGCCTGGCAGAGGTGCTGGAGAACGCTGGTCTGGCAGAGCATGCGCTTTATCTGAACTGGGGTTATGCGCCGCAAACTGGCTTGGCAGACTGGGCATCCTGTGCCTTACCAGCGGGAGAGACGGGCATGGCACAAGCGCGTCTGATACTGGAAGTGCTCGGTGACACCCAATTGGCAGGCAAACGCGTGCTGGACGTAGGTTGCGGTCGTGGCGGTGCACTGGCCTTACTGGCACGCTTATATCCGGATGCCAGTCTGGCTGGTGCCGACCTCAGTGCCGCCAATATTGCTTACTGCCGCAAACGCCACCAGCACGCCCGTTTACGTTTCCAGTTAGCCGATGCCTGCCGTCTGCCATACGCAGACCAGAGTGTCGATGTCTTATTAAATCTGGAATCCTCAGGTGCTTACCCCGACCTGCCCGCCTTTTTTGCCCATGCTTATCGCGTGCTTAAACCGGGTGGCCGCTTTTGCTATGCCGACGTGATAGCAGCCGATACGTTTGAACCCATACGCCAGGCATTGCTACAAAGCGGCTTCGTGCTGGAGCGTGAACGCTCTGTCAGCAGACAAGTATGTGCTGCCAGAACTGCCAGCCCGGCCGGTCTATGGACAAGGCTGGACAAGGCACTCAATGCCCTCGACAAACCCGGCTTGCGCGCAGAACTCGAACGCTATCTGGCCCAGCCTGAATCCGGCCTGTTCCATGCATTGCAAGATGGTCGAGCTGATTATCACATTTTTCATTTACGCCGTACTGACGTGCCCGCAGGAAGAGTAAGCCAAGAGATTGCGGCGCAACTGAACGGGCGTTCTGCCAGACTTGATCAACTCGAAAATCCGGTAATTGCTGCTCCAGTAGAATCCGCCTGGTTTCCGTTCACAACCCCTGACGCAAGCAAGGGCTATAACGTATTCGCCCTTCCCTACGCTGGCGGCGGCGCGTCCGTATATCGCCAGTGGCAACTGACCTCTCGCGATGCACAGGCAAGCTGGCGTGTATGCCCCTTGCAATTACCTGGCCGCGAAAGTCGCCTGACAGAAGCTGCGATCAGCGATATGGATATCATGGTGGACCAGATTACCGCAGCCATTGCCCCCTATGCACACTTGCCATGGGCTTTAATGGGATGCAGCCTGGGTTGCAAAATTGCCTTTGAAGTAGCTCGACGCTTTGAGCATATGGGAAAAAAACCTGCATTACTCTTCCTCATGGCCTGCCCCGCCCCCAGCCTGCCGTTAAAGCGCCGCGTATCCAGATACAACGATCACGACTTCGCTGGCGAAGTAAGACACCTCGGTGGCACGCCAGCAGAGATCATGGCAGATCCTGAAATGATGCGTACCATCATTCCCATACTACGCAATGACAGCGCACTCGCTGAAGGCTATACCGCATCCCCCGATGACAAGATCAATACCCCCATCGTCATGGTAGCAGCCAGCGACGATCATCTCGTCACCGTAGAAGAAGCCCGCCGCTGGGGACGACATACTGCCGCCGGGTTTGAATGGCGCATGGTAGATGGCGGCCATTTTTTCTTGCGCAAACGCCGCCTGGAATTATTAGGCTGGCTGGCAGATGCATTAAGGGCTAGCGAAAGCGAAATCAGCGAGACCGTGCTTTGCCAATAACTGTATGTGCAACAAGCCAGCTTGCTACCACTCTCAAGCTGGCAAAGAATGAGATACTCGTTATCCTGGCGCGCCGTCATATGGCAGAGACATGCTCTCTGGACATGCTGGATCAGGCAGAACTGGCCAGGTATCATGCCTACGTTTTTGAAGCAGACCGTCAACGCCACTTGCTAGCCCACAGCCTGAAGCGACAAATCCTTGCCTGCCTGACGAGTAAAACTCCCGCCAGCCTCAAATTCCACACTGGCCATGGAGGCAAGCCCTGCCTGGCCAGTGAAGAAGTGCATTTCAACATATCCCATAGTGGCAACTGGGTAGCTCTGGCCTTCAGTGCTGATCGGCCCATAGGCATAGACATAGAACAAGCCAGAGACCTCGATTACAAAAGTCTACTCACACAAATCGCCCATCCACAAGACACACTCCCTCTGTGTGACTCAAGAAAGGAACAACAATTTCTCGCGAGCTGGAGCATGAAAGAAGCAGTCGCAAAATGCTCAGGCGAGGGGCTATCCATCGATTTCCCTTCCCTGCGGTTAAGTCCGGGGGGAAGCGACAACTACATCTGCACAAGGTCAGATGCCACTTGGCATGTCTTCCATTTGATCCATGAAGATACGCACCTGGCGGTAGCAAGTCCACAGCCAGACCAGCGTTTACGGTTCATCCAGGTTGAAATGGTGCCAAGATAAAACGTCATCGGGCATTATCACAAAATCTATGCATTAATGATAAGCTTGCTGCGCCATCTTAAGGTATGCGCTTTGCCAATAATTAACCTGACCATAAACCATGATAAATAAAAGCATATTAGTAGCTCTGCTTGCAGTCTTGATTCCATTTTCCTCAAGTAAAGCACAAGATATAAAAGAATCCAGGCCGCAAAGTATGGCAACAAAAATGGACCAAATTTTTACCCCTGAAATTGGTGGAATAAAACAGGTCATTGAAATTAAAACGGATGATGCAAACAAGCCAGTCCTGCTATTCTTATCCGGAGGACCTGGCAGTTCCATGATGAATAGTGCGGCATCTTTTACAGGTATTTTAAAAAGTAAGTTTACGATAGTGCAATGGGATCAAAGAGATGCAGGGAAAACCCTGAAATTGAATCCGTCTCCGACACGCCCCTCCGTTGAGCAAATGCAAAAGGACACCTATCAAGTCATAGAATTTATAAGAAAAGAACTACATCAGGAAAAAATATATTTGCTGGGAAGTTCCTTTGGCAACGTCCTGGGCTTTTATATCGTCAAAAATCATCCAGAATTGCTACATGCGTATTTCGCATCTAATCCAGTCATCAGCCAGTTGGAGAGCGAGAAAGAACTGCTCAACATTTTGAAAGCCCATTTCAAAGAAAATGCTGTCGCAACTCAAGAGCTTGATAGCGTAAACATGCCCTTTAAAGTTGACGAAGACCTTTTCTATTTAAGAAAATGGCTTTTTTACAAAGAGGGAAAACAGCAGGTCACAAGCAATGACTTCAAAAACGGCTTTCTTCAATGGTCAAAAAACTGGTCGCCTGTTTGGAATGAAGTAATGAGCATAGACTTACCAAAGACATTAAAGAAAATCGACTGCCCAATTTATTTTTTCGTAGGCAAAAACGATATCCAGACAGCGACTCACATCACCAAAGAATATTTTGAACAATTGAAAGCACCAAAGAAAGACTTATTTTTATTTGAGAATTCCGGACATCAAATTCATCAGGATGAACCAGAAAAATTTCAAAATACAATCATCAAAGCATTGCCAGCGATTGCATCTGACAAATAAAATGCAAATCTTACTGCCAAGGAAGCTCACAAGTCCTTGGCAGTCAAGCAGTTCAACAACAAAAGCGGAAGCCTGGATAATTCTCGCTCGGTTCAACGACCAACAGTTCCAGTGCAAGGGGACGAACAGCACGTAATCGCCCACAAGCTTGGAGATTTATGAATGTCTGACTGCCCCTCGCTCCTGGTATTGCACCGCGACTGACCGAGACAGGCTGAATTTTGTTATGATCAATGATCAATATTGATCATCCATCAAACCCATGTCCAACATACTGCTGGAAGGCTACACCACTGACGAAATCCTGAACCTTCCTGCTGAACTGATGCAATCCATCATACTCAGCGACGAAGCTCTGGTCTTCAAGGCCGGGTCAGCCAATATGCTGGGCCGCTTTTGCGTTTCTGGCGACACATTGATTATGGAACTGGCGCACGTCGATGGCGGTGGCGAAGGCGCCCTACCCGCCCTCGCATCACTGGCCAAGCGCTATGCACAACGCGAAGGTTTGCAGTTTCTGGAATGGCGTGTGCACGCCGTACATTGCGCCAAACCCAACCTGAAATTACGCCGCGTACTGGAAAGACACGGCTTTGTCGTTCGTGATTTACCAGACGTGGGAGAATGTTTTTGGTTGAATAGCGCAGTAAACACTCCAGGGGTGATTAGCAGTACTTAATCGCCCGCTGCATTGGAAATGCATGAATGTCAGACCTACCCCGCGCAATTTGCAATTTGCAAAGCTTAAACGCTTATATTTCTTGAAATTTGCGGATGACTCCAGCGGAAAATTCCGTAAGCCCGGTCAGGGATGCATTCCCTCTTTTACCCATTGGTCATATAAATCAATTTTCTTTTGATCCATACGGCTTTTTTCTCCTCCAGGTGGCATGGGGTGTGAGGCTTTGACGGGCTTACCCTTGTCGGGGCCGTCTTTCACCAGTAGGGGTGGCGCGCCAACCGCCTCGTCATAACCATGAATCGCCACCTGTACCTGATAATAAAAACGTTTTACACATTCATAGTCGTCAAGCTCAAGGTTGGCAGTGCCTTGTGTATCGCCTAACACCACCCTTTTCATACAGGCGGTGTAGCGGGCAAAAATTGGTTTGATATCACTGTTAAACGAAACCATCATGCACTCCTGATTTTATTTACTGTAATTGATGACGGGGGCGCTGAAGGCAAATTTGCCCGATGGATTATTGCGTGAGCTGATCCCCAGCGTGACTGTCCATTCCTGCCCGTCCTTGCCACCAAGGCGCAGGTTGTTGATATCCTTGCTGATATCCTGCGTCAGTCTCAACGGCACACTGCTGCCTGCATCATCATGATGATGGTGGTGATGTCCGGACAAGGCCCAATAGCTGGCAGTCAATACCAGATAACGCATGCGAAAATCTTTATTGCCGATATCAGCAGCGACATCTTGCGGATGGAAATAAACATCCACCTGGTAGCTATAATCATCGCTGCCTGCATCGCGCACGATGTCGATCAGGGCTTTGCTGCCATCCAGTGACTGGATTTTGACCTTGCCCTGAACGATCGCATTCGGGCGCGCTACCGGGCCATGTGCGCCATAGCTCATCAATTCGCTGAACAGGCTTTGCGGGTTGTCACCCAGAGTGGCACCGGGCAAGTTATGCTTGGCAACGATGGCGTCGATCTGGCTTTTTGGAACAAACTCGCCAAAGGCACCAGACTGATAGGCAAACCCCTGTTTTTTAGTATCGTAATACAGCTCTGCCCGCCCCATGTTTTTGCTGTAATTGCTGAAGGGTTCGCGCTTTTTGCCACTGCCTTCTTCAAAGCCGACAGGCAATTGCAGACGTGCATCCTGTTCGCCGCGCATGAACCAGTTGCCACCTGTAATGGTCTCGCTGCCGTGTTCTTCTATCCATTTTTCGAGCGCATAGTCAATGAAGGCATGGAAGGAATAAAACAGAGGGTCAAGCCCGGCAGTAGCGGGGTTACGCAAGTATCCATGCACATACTCATCGTGCATGGTGTCGTGGATTTGCGATTCAAATGAGCCCGAGTTACCGGCACCACCTAGAGAATAGCCACCAAAGGATTGCCAGTCCTGCTTGTAAATCAGGTAGGCCATCAGATAAGGCGAAGTGTAGCTGGGCATGGCAGGCTTACTGCCTGCGGGATTTTCCAGCCTGTGCTTGAACCACAATGGCGATGTAGCATCTTCAAAGGCTTTGGGGTAACGGATGCCAGTGGGTGGCTTGGTGAAGTTCCAGTAAGGGACGGTAACGTTTTTCGTGCTGGGGCCAGACAGGCCTTCAGGGTCAGCATCCTGCAGGGCTTTTTCATAAAAGTAAAACTCGGCTCTGTGCCACTGGAAAAAAGTGTCTTTCCTGTGTTCACACATGCCTGGATTTTCATAGATGACGTTGCCTGTGCCTCTCACCTGTGTTTCGAAGCTGCAGGTATTGAAGGGATTGGCCATCGTATCATTGATGTCGTTACCCATATTTAATTGCCCCTTGATGACTTCATACAATTGCTTGTTGTCACCACTACCGAGCGCATATTGCCGCTTGTCATTCACTGCAACCGAGGTGCAATTGTGGACCCAGGCCTGCCATAAAAAGCCCGTTCTGTCATAAATGTTCTTTGCACTTTTGACTTTCATCATCTTCACTGCATGCTCGAAGGCGGCCAGTTCATCTGCGCTGAGCTCATCAATGTTTTTGCGATATTTCACTTCCCGTGGTGCTGCAATTTGCGCGCAGACATTGATGCTGAAGCAGCTTGCAAGCAGCAAACCGACCAGCAAGCGGCATTTTGAGATATTCATTTTGTACCCTTTAACTCTTGTTGCGCAGGCCTGGCTGGCAAATGCAGCAGTGTGGCTGCCGGATTACCGGTTTGCAGCCACACTGTGAATTCAGGAAATTTGCTTGCTACCGAAAATAAGGATCAGTGCGTGCGTCAATGTGAACCATGCGCCCCGTGACCACCGACAGAGGCACCGCCATTCCCATCCGGCAGCACGACCTTGACGTTTTGCATCATGCCCTGGTCTTCATGATCGAGAATATGGCAATGCAAGACATATTCGCCGATATAGCGCTGATAGCGGGTGCGGGTTTTGACGGTATAGCCTGGTGTCGCCATGATGGTGTCTTTCCAGACTCCCTGCATACCGGCGTATTGCCCGATTGTTGGCGCTTTCGTATCCGTCAGTGCGCTGACATCCACGCCGTTTTTGTCGGTGATACTGATAATCTGGTATGGATTGACGTGGATATGGAAAGGATGCTGCACACTTCTTTCCCCATCCTTGGTCGGGTTATAGGATTTGATATGCCATTCCTGTACCTGGCCTAAAATCAGGGTCTGCTGGACGTCGCCTGGTTTATAGGGCGCGCCATTGACATCAAAGCTTGGTTTATCACCACGGAAGTCAATACCCAGCGTCAGCTCTACCGGCTTTTGCGGATCGGTGAGTTCAGATTCTGGAATCGCCTTGTGCGGCACAAATTTAGTCAGTTTCAAGCCATCCTTCAAATCCCTGATGATGGTGTCGCGCACACCTTTCGACAACAAGCCCGCTGCACGCACCAGTTCTTTTGTGACAAACTGGGTTTGATCACCACTGGTTTTATTGCCAACAGCATGAATCACCGTCATCACCTTGGCATTGTCTGGCAGGGACGAGATAGAGCCAGTCGCACCAGAGTCACTATAGACGCAGTAATCACCTTTTTCCGGCAGGCTGAACAGGATGTCACTGCGATAGCCAGGTTGCAGGGTATTGGTCACCTTGGCGAAAGCGTTTGGCCGGGTCAGGCCGTCGGTCGCTACTTCAAACTGCAGAACGTCAATACCGTCACAGGCGTTTTTTACTTCCGCTTGCAATGCTTCTGGCGTGGCGGCTTTGGGCGTCAATTTGCTGACATCACCAATTTTGCGGATACGCAAGGCAATAGGCTCACGTACACCGGCATCAACCAGACGCCAGCGGTAGAGTTTGCCAGCTTCCATCACCAAAGGCTTGGCAGGGTTACGTGCAAAACCATTGATCAAAGTATGGCGGCCAGAAGTAGTCCAGGCCCCGGGGGCAAATTGTGCAGCAAAATCCTGCACCAGACCAGTATCCCCTTTCTTGCACAGCCAGGTTCCATCCGGATTGGTCTGTATCACGTCTATCTCTTTACCTGGGTTCTTGGGGTCAGGTCCCTTGATGAAGCAGGCGTAGGGAATCTGCTGCATCAACATCACTTCACCATAGTTACCCGCTGCCGGCTTGAAAGGATTGAGCAGAGTATCAAGATCACCATTACTCAGCACAGTAGGCTGCCTGTCACCCTTGACGATCAGGGCACCGGCCATACCGCTACCAACTTGCATGGCAGTTGAGCCATGCACATGCGGGTGATACCAGAAAGTGCCTGCCGGGTGATCTGCCGGTACATTGTATTCATATTCAAAATTCACCTTGGGCTTGATCGCCAGCAGCACATTGTCGCTATTGCCTGAAGGTGAAATCCACAAGCCATGTGAATGCAGATTGGTCGTATTGTAGCAATGCGGTGTATTGATATTGTCTTTCGCAACCAGCTCACAACCCGGCTCCTTGTCGAGGCGGTTACTGAGATCAAAGCGCACTGTCTGCCCAGGTTTCATGACTACCGTAGGGGCAACAAAGTCGGGGCGCAGCAGATTGGGGGCACCAGAAACATTACGGCCATATGAGCGCAAGGATACCTGGTCATATTCGCCTGTCGAAGGATTGTAGATAAATCCCGGTGTCATTTGTATGGGCAGGAAGTAGCGAATTTCGCGACCCGATCTTTCCACCATCTTGCGCTGCCCGGCACTCAGCAGATTGGCAGCGGGCTTAATCAGATCTGCCGCTATGTCCCTGTCTGCAATCTGGCTCGCCAATGGTGGTGCCTGCGGCGCTTCTTTGGTTTTGGCTTCCTGCGCCAGTACTGCATGACAAAACAGGCTGGCACCAGTCATGGCGGCGGTACCGGCAAGCAGACGCATTTGCTTCAGGTGTATGTGCATAAGATGCTCTCAAATTTGAGTGTGGCGTCGACGTTAATGAAGGAGTTCTTGAAAACAAGTGGATATATAAAGTTAGTCGCCGGTTTCTTTCATGAGGTGATGTTGCCAGGCCCAATGCTCGCGTATGGAGAACGTGATTTGGCTGGCTGGCAAAACCAGCTTTCCGAGGATTTATTTTTTACCAACTCAGTTTATAAAATTGATATGTATTCTGCAACAGACTTGCTTTGTCACAAACACAAATTTGTTGTTTTTTCGATAAATTTTGCAATTAGTTTCAATTGCAGTTTTACGAAGTCATCAAAGGCGCTCATCAGGACAACTTGTACAGTCATGTCCATACCCATTGATGGGGCAGCGATCCCGGTGTGGAGTTGCGACTGGACAGATGCATGCTTCATCGCCCGACAATGGGCCTTCTTTGGTTTTTTACTGCCCGTGTTCCTGACAGTCTGCCATCGCATGCTGCCATTTTTAGCAGCAATGTCATCAAACCCTATGTAGTCTGACGTCCTTACCGGTTGCTGCTTACCTCGTTAAGCAGCTGTGGCTTGATGGCGTATCGGCAAATCTTGCGTTGTAAGCCTTGTAAGTATGGATGCCATACAGCACTGCGTGTTGTCTGACAGAACGCCTACATCCCCACTGACTGAACCCAATGACACATCTATTTAAGATGGCGCTACAGGTTATTTCAAGCCACAGCGTCAAACCACACGACAAATTGACGACCCTGGGTCAAATCTATTGAGGAGAAAATAATGTCATCAAATTCCATCAGCAACAGCCAAGCCTCTTCCAAACGCTTTGCGTCCATCATGAATACGACCATCAACGCCGTCATTCAAGATGCTGCCAACAAAAGAGCGCAGTCATCTTTCAATGACGACATCCAAAGGAATGGCATATTTGCTGACGAAGAACATGATTTTCTTGAGAGCTCCACAAAATTAACCGCGAGCCTCACACGCAATGCAACAAAAAAAGAAGCGAAAAAATCAAGAGAAGAATTTGATGACGACGAACTGTTTGAGTTTATGGATGAGGAATATCAGGACGACCTGCGTTTATCTGATGCCATGATCTTTGATGGCATGACCAGATCATCCCTGTCAGATTTCTAAAGCACGGCTTTGAAAATAAAAACACGGTAATAAGCGCCGTAAGGGCAGGAAATTCCTCCTTCATGTGCATTTCGCTTTGCCGTCAATATCTCCATTTGAATTTTAAGAAAATCAAAAAAATGTCTACGTCCAGAAATATTTTTACCAACAAAGAAAGCAGCTTCCCTACCGCAGCAGGCATCTTCTTTGGTTTGGGCCTTGGCGGCCTGGTGGACACAGTAATACTCCCCCGCATCATCAACTGGCACAACACACCAAGCAATGCGCTCCCTATCACATCCATTAAAAACCTCGTCACCAGCAACTTTACAGGTAGCATGACAGCTAGCTTTACATATACCCTCACCTGCGTCTTCTTCATCACTGCATTCATCCTGTTCTGGCAGGCAAGCAGAACATATAGCCTGCAACCCTCTTCACCATTATTGAAAGGAAGCCTGCTCACCGGATGGGGCACTTTTAATATGATAGAAGGCATCATGGGCCACTATCTCCTGAACGCTCACCATGCCGAAGGATCAGTAGCTATTGCGTATTCAATTTATTGGGACATCTGCTTCCTGGTGACAGGCGTGATCATGCTGGCCGCAGGAGTAAGATTGATACAGCAAAAAGACATGAAACAAATTACTTATTTGTTTGGCGTGAATACAGCGCGGAAAAATCAAATTGCATGAAATAGTTGAACGGCTTATTTAAATGACCTGATGCTCAAGGTCAGCCAAAGCCTTCGAGACAAAGTCATAGATCACAAAGACCAGACCAATTAGTCAGACATTAATTTTTTAAACCAGCCGGGCAAACGCTTTGATGCGGTAACCACCGTCAAAAAGACGCCCTACTCTTCTTGCCCATCGATGAGGCCAGCAACAGCAT
This sequence comes from Undibacterium pigrum, assembly GCF_003201815.1. Lineage (GTDB taxonomy): Bacteria > Pseudomonadota > Gammaproteobacteria > Burkholderiales > Burkholderiaceae_D > Undibacterium > Undibacterium pigrum. The sequence goes on along the minus strand of NZ_QJKB01000001.1, from coordinate 380,871 downwards.
AGGCGAAAGCCTGCCCACCATCACCCTGGAACGCCGCGACGGCGACAAACACCGCTACCACACCGCCAGCCGCGACGCCTACAGCGGCGTGCGCGCCCAATGGCATGACCCCAACGACGCGAAAGAAAAAAGCGAACTGATAGGCGAAGACGACAACCCAAAACGCCTGCGGCATACCTACCCCAATCAAGAGGCGGCAGAGCAAGCAGCAAAAGCAGAAATGAACCGGGTAAAGCGTGGCAAGGCCACCCTGCAATTTACCCTGGCGCTGGGCAGACCAGACATTACCCCCATGATGGGCGTACGCATCCCCAGCTTAAAAGCACCTATCGGTGATACTGACTGGATCATCGTCAAAACCACCCACAGCGTCACGGCGCAGGGATTTACTACGCAATTGGAGATGGAGACAAGGAAGGGGCAAGAGGAAAAGGACGCGGGGGCTGTAGAAGAGTCAGAGCAATAATGATAAGCTAAACGACCAATAGCCCTGCAAGTTAATCCGGCTAATTAATCCTCCCTATAGATGACGATCAAGCAAATACTCGTGAGTACATTTTCGTTTCCTACTGAATATCGCTGTACCAGTTGCCAGACAGCTTTTCGAGCCCCGTTTCGCGAGGCTTATTACTATTTGGGTTCAGCAGCCATGGGACAGCAAGTGGAGGATAGTCAGCTACTTAAAATACCGCTTCGTCCTGCCTGGTGCAAGGATTGTGCGGGCTTGTGCGCTGCCGAAGACATACTTCCATTACGGGACTTTGAAAACGCCTATGGGGCAGCACGTGCAGGCAAAGAGATAGAATATCCTGTTTGGTCAGAATATATGGACGCCCAATTCGTGGCAAGCGAAGTCGGCCATTACCTCCGCTGGAGAATGACACGTCGTCATGCGCCACGGGTACTCTGTTGTGGAGGTACGAACTTTCAATATCTCGACGTTGAGCAACCCTTGATCAAACATGCCGAATGCGAGTTTGGTTTCATACAAGGCTGGTATCGTATTGGCGGATATAACGGACCAGGCCCTGGAGTGCGTAGCGCGGCCAATATTCGCTTATATGACAGCGAGGGCGGACTGATAGGGCAACTGACTTGGCGAAGCAAAGAAATTAACGGGTGGGACACAGAGAAGCTCAGTTACCCTACTCCTATTGAAGATTAGCGGCGCGTAATCGACCGCTGGTTTGAAAATGTATGAATGTCAGACCTGCCCCCTCGCCCTTATAGTTATTTCAACAGGATTATGATAACACTAGCAATGAAGTCATGGAAAATGGGACTGCAAACGGTTTCATTAGTTCAGGCTGTGAAACAGTATTCAACAGGTTCACTCATTAAAGCTAAATTTGAAGTTGATCGATTATTATCTGGAGAATCGGTAGCTTTGCAGTTTGCTTCGGAAGCGGAAAGAGATGATTTTAAAACTAAGGCGGAAGTTTTCGGTGTTATTTTCGATTAGTGCGTAATCGCCTGCTGGGTTGGAAATGTATGAATGTCAGACCTGCCACCGAGACCTCGCAGGCTTCAGAATGCGGGCCAAAGGAACAAAAATGCAAACTATTAAATTTGAAATTGGAAGCATTGGACGGCCGTTTAGTGACGACTATGTCATGGAAGTTGAAAGTGAAATTGGCATCAAGTTTCCACTTGCTTATATTGATTTTATGAAGCATGCAAATGGTGGAAAACCAATCAAGCAGTTTTTTTCAATAGGTAGCAATGAGAAAGTGATTGAAAGATTTTTATCTTTTGTTGAGGACTACAAAAACGATGAATTGGGCCTCTATGACATTGAGGTTGTATGGAGTCAGATTGAAGATCGGTTGGAAGAAGGCGTATGCCCCTTTGCGGCGCTATTTGCTGGTGACTTCCTGTGTTTTGATTTCCAGAAAGGCGGGGTACCATCAATCGTTTTATGGAATCACGATGCCGCAGCAAGAGGAAACCCCTGTTATCAACACGTCGCAAACAGTTTTGATGAATTTTTAACGAGTCTGAAGGCAGCGGAAATTAGCGCGTAATCGCCCGCCGGGTTGGAAATGTATGAATGTCAGACCTGACCCCAGGCCCTTAGAGAAATCTTACTTTCTTATAAGGCGAAATACTGAGACCAGTTCTACTGTTAAATGAATTGATTAATACGACTGGGCTAATCGACTCCATTATTGCAAGTCTTTTTAATATGAGCGGGAGTATTGACCTTACATCTGTATCAATTTTCTTCATTTTATTGATCAAGCCTGTCCCAAAAATATCGTCCTCTAAAGCACCTGTCTCTGCCGTTTGATGCCTGAGGCGATACAATATCGCAACCCAATAATTGACACGCTCGTCCAATGGCCATTTCGCGTACAAACTTGGCAACAATTCACGCTCAACAGCAGGACGCACAATGTCAGCAACGTCTTCTAATGTGGGTGAAGCAAACATTTGGTCGCACTCAACGATTTTCTCATTTAGATCTGTCGAGAAAACACTGTAGACCTCGTAACGCACATTAGTGCCTTGTTCAAGAATAGCGCTTTTGATTACTCTATACGGCACGCCTTCAACAAACACCTCTTCTGACGTGGGAAGTGCTTTTTCACGCTCGTCCACCGATAAGACACGAGACAAGGATAATGAGTACTCAATTTCTTGTTGCTTGCCCAATTCTCTATTTATAATCCAAACCAACACTGAACCGTTTTCAGCGCAGTCATAGGCTGTTAAAAAATCAGATTCGTCAAACAGTCCAGACAATTGGATTGGTAACTCTGCATAGGCGAGTTGTTCTCTAAAAATCATTCATGCCACTCCAATTTAGTAGACAGTGTATCGACATTTAACGGAAGGGAATCGTGCGAAAGGATAAAAATGTATGAATGTTAGACCTGACCCCTTGCCCCCACACTTGACGCGTCTCGAAGTCGAACTTTTGTCGCTTCGCGTGGAACATCCGCCGGGTTGGAAATCTATGAATGTCAGAACCGCCCCCTTGCCTCTCTCGCCGCTGTTAAATCCTCAAAATATTTGTAATTATTTTCGACTTGGTCATGCCAACTACGTGAATTAACTTCATGTGAGACAGACTTAATAAAATCGAGTTCATCCATTTCCGGATCAGTAAATTGAATACCTAACAACAAATCTGACTCAAAAGGACTATCGCTTAAATCACTAGCAGCTTTCAAATGCTTAATTACATCTACTATTATCCGCATAAATAACTCACATGCGAATTGATCGATAAAATCAGAACCCTTACCTAAAAACTGCGCATCATCAAAATCCTGGTCGTAATATCGATCATAAAACTCATCTATCAAAACACCAACTTCTTCAAATAATTCATTATGAATTGCCAAATAATCCCATTCTGAAGCATTCATTAGAAACACATTATCTGGAACTCCTACATCAACATTGCTCTTAATTTTCCGAGTAACACTTTCCCTAGTTGATACGGCAATACCCATACGGGTAAATCCTGAATCGCAAAAAATCGTAAACGCATAAATTGATTCTTGAACTAATTCTTCCTTTATGAGTGGAATGCATGCCCTGCACGCAGTCAGCATTTTTTCCGAGATTGAGATTTCAAAATCACTCGTTTTCATCGTTTTATGCCTTTCGCTATTTCAACCCATTTATTCTGGGCATTTATTACTTTATCCAGTGTCGAAAATGTATGAATGTCAGACCTGACCCCGCGCCCCGTAACCGCCCCGCTTCTTGTCCGTGCGCGCCTCCTATTCCAGACTCTTTTTTATCTCGTCATGAAATATAGAAAAAAACAATCTCGGCGGCACATTCTCAATGCATGAATATTCATCCATGTGTATGGTCTCCCATGCAACACTATCATCTGCTAGTAGTTGCTCAAGGTATTTTAAATATTGTATTTTGAACGACTCTGAATGAGCTAAATATTCTGGCAGTACATACTGTTTAACTAAATAATGAATTTCATTTAACTTAGTAAGATCCAAACTGGCGATATCGTCCCATGCCGCCTTCCCTAAGCTCGCCTCAGGCCCAATGCAATCTAAAAAAATTTCCACTGTGTAGAGCATATCGTCTTTTGAATTTTTATTTTTCATAAATGATTTCAGCGCAAATGGGTGATTAGCGGCGAATTATCGCTCGCCGGGTTGGAAATTTATGAATGTCAGACCTGACCCCGCTGACCCTGATGTGCTGAAATGTATTTTTTCATATATTCGATAAATTCAGCGGCAACAATTACTGGTTCCAAATTTTCTTCGTAGAATACGTAAATCGGAGGATTGTCATTTCCATCGCAAACAAAATAATGGTATGACCCTCCTTGATATGCAGAGAAAACGAAAGCTTTTTCAGGTGGGCGAAACGTTTTATTCCACTCGTCAAGCGCATCAGTAAAATCATCCTTTAATCGCACAATTTCATCGTAGAAAAAGTCCACATCCTGGCAAAATACTCCTGCAGAAACTCCACATTGCCGTAAAAAATCTTTATATGACCCCGGTAAAGTTACAGAAAACGTCGCTTCGAGCGACTTAATCTCCGCTTCGGCGACGCCTTTAATTTCATTTTCTTTGCATATCCCCGCTTGTATCAGCCATTTCTTAAAGTCTGCGTGCATGTTTTGAATCGCTCCTAACGGCCTAATTAACGGATATCTACTTTGTAATTAACGCAGGTTGTCCCTACTCACCGCCCGCCACTGCGGTGCCTGACTCGGCACTGCCACACATTCTCTAAACTGCCCATCATCCATTTTCTCGATACTGCCGACTGAATATTGATTGCCGTCGTTGTAGCAATGGTCTTGCGTCTGTCTTTGCTCATCGTGTTTTGATGTGGCTGGCAACACTATTGTGGCCATCGCTGCGCATAGGGCCAGTGACGTGCCTATTACCAGGCAAGTGGCGTATCGTTTGAGCCTGTTTTGTCTCTGAGCATGTGCCTGGCATTGTGTACATTCTGGCTCTGATCGTTTGTGGCAAATAGTGTCGTGTATCGCGAGGCGCTCGGTGACTATGAGACCCGCCCTTTCGTTTTCTGTCTGCATTTGCAGTTTGTTGTTTCGTTTTTTGAGCCAACGTTGATGTGGATGTAGGTGTTAATCTTAGTGCTTCGTTTAGACGGCCTAAGAGTGCCTAGCCAACACTTGCTACTATGGCTGTTGCTTGGCTGTTGTCAGCATCTACTTTTTTGACTTTTTTTCTATTAGGTTGAGTAACCTTGGTCAGATAATATCGCCAACGATTTGCTGCTCTGCTTTTCAATAGAGAGTAATCCGCGAGGGCGCTAATAACTCAAAGTATTCGAACAAAAAAATAGCAAATGCAAATTTGCCGGTAAACTGGGGCAAAGTTTTTTTGCCACTTTTCAATTAGCAAAAGCCCCCCCTGCACCTATGATTTCTGCCGTTCTCAATGATTTCTTACTATAAAGTCAATATAATACACAAAAAAAGCCCTTGATTTTCATCAAGGGCTTTTTCGTATTCGTTGGCGGAAGCTGTGAGATTCGAACTCACGAAGGCTATAACACCTCGCCAGTTTTCAAGACTGGTGCATTCAACCGCTCTGCCAAGCTTCCGAGCCTGATAGTATAACCGGAGTGAGGGGCTTGAGCAAGGCTCAAATGTCGAAATGGAAGTTTTTATCCAGCAGAGCAAGCAATTGCTGGGGACTTACGGGGCGTGAATAGAGATAGCCCTGCACTTCGTCGCAACCGGCGTTGATGAGAAAAGCCAGTTGTTCGCGGGTTTCTACGCCTTCGGCGATGACTTTGTGGTTGAGTTGCTTGGCCATCATGATGATGGCGCTGGCGATGGCGCAGTCATTCTGGTCTGTGGGGATGTTGAGGATGAAGGAGCGGTCTATTTTTAGCGTGTCTATCGGGAAACGCTTGAGGTAGGACAGGCTGGAATAGCCGGTGCCAAAATCATCCAGCGCCAGGATGACGTTCTGGGCGGTGATTTGCTCCATGATGGCGATCACGCTTTCTGTGCTGTGCATGAGCATGCTTTCAGTGATTTCCAGCTCCAGCCATAGTGGGGAAATCTGGTAGCGTTGCAGGGCCTCTTTAACGCGCAGTGGCAGGCTGTTGGTGAATTCCCTCGCTGTGACATTAACTGCGATGCGGAATGGCGCTATGCCGCTGTCTTGCCATTCTCTGGCCTGGGCGCAGGCGGTTTCGAGTACCCAGGCGTCGATTTGCAGGATGAGTCCGGTTTCTTCTGCGACGGGGATGAACTCTGCGGGGGAGATCAAGCCTTTCTCGGGATGCTGCCAGCGCAGCAAGGCTTCTGCGCCTATGATTTTGCCGCTTTGTATGTCGACCTTGGGTTGGTACTGTAAATAGAATTCCTGGTTTTCCAGCGCCTTGCGCATGCTGGATTCAAGATACAGCCTGCCAGCGATGCTTTGGTTCATGCTGTCGCTGTAAAAAACAAAGCTGCCGGATACATTGCCTGCACTACGCTTGGCCTTGTACATGGCGATATCGGCTTTTTGCAGCAAGGCATTGGCGTCATTGCCATCTTGCGGGAAGACGCTGATACCTATGCTGGCACCGACGCGCAGTTCATGGCCGGAGACGATGAAGGCATCATTCAGGGCATGCAAGAGTTTTTGCACGACCAGGCTGGCATGAAAATGCTGGTTAATGTCGAGTACGGCGATGGCGAATTCATCACTACCTAAACGGGCGACGATATCGTTCTCGCGCAGGGTCAGCAAAAACCTGGCAGCGACCTGGCGCAGCAATTCATTGCCTATGTCGTGCCCCAGGGTGTCATTGATGAGCTTGAAGCGGTTCAGGTCAAGAAAAATGATGGCGGCGCTGGTGTTATTTCTTTGTGAATGCAAGAGTGCATTATCAACGAGTTGGCGGAACAGGCTGCGGTTGGGCAGGTTGGTCAGGCCGTCGTAATAAGCTAGGTGATTAATCTTTTGTTCTGCTTCTTTGCGCGCAGTGATGTCGCTGAGATAGCCTATGATGCCTATGGGCAGGCCCTGGGCGTCACACAAGGGAGAAAGATTGAGACTGGCCCAAAAAACTTCGCCAGATTTTTTCTTGCGACGCACTTCCATTTCACGACCGCCATGCTCCAGGAAACTGTCATACATTTGCATGCCGGTTTCATCTTCGCCGTCGTACAGAAACAGGATGTTCTTGCCGATGACTTCTTGCGCAGCATAGCCAAACAATTTTTCTGCGCCACGGTTCCAGCTCAGGATAAAGCCTGCCAAGTCCATTGTGACGACGGACTCATGGATTTGATCAATGATCTGCGTTTGCTGCCATTGGGCCTGGGCAGATGCCTGCATTTCCTGATCAAGTTTGGCGCGTCTTGAAAACAACTTTGCTGTCAGGCTGGCGAGTGTATTTAATTTTGCCAGATCGGCTTCATTGATCTGCCCTTTTTTGCTGGACAAGATGTAATAGGTTTCAGGTGATGCCATGCATAGCACATCTGCATGCGCCTTTTGCGCATCAATCTTGCCGCGCTTGAATGCGGCATTGGCATCACGAAAAACGTCCTTGACGATGCGATTTAAAGCCGCATCCAGTTCTTCGCCCCGCAGGCATAAGACTGCCTCGCCAAGACTAGCACCGACTTCAAGTTCATCTATCGCAGGCAGTCTGGTCATCTCTACATGTCCTGACAAACCTGATTGACCCACGCATAGGCGGTGATCACGCATTCATAATAATCGTCGGCGCTCAGGCCCAGTTCTTCTATCAGGCCAGGATTAAAATCCTTGAATGGCCGGTCTGCCCTTTCCACCAGGTCCAGACTCTTTCCCAGAGTGCCTGACTTTTGCAGCAAGGCATTCAGCACGTCAGAATTCAGGTTCAGTGGCTGCAAGACTTCAATGAGAGGATTGCCAAACAATTTGTCCAGCAAGGAAAACATGCCGACCATGAAGGCACAATCCAGTTCATCTTTATTGCCGCCGCGTTTAAGACAAATTGCTTCCATCAGGGCGGCGCGGAAAGCAGCGCGTGGCATCAGAGGATTTAAACCACCATGATGATCTTGCTGACGGGCGTACAACAATAATTGCAACCATCTCTGCAATTGCCTGCGCCCCAGCAAATTGATGGCCTGGCCAAAGCTGGATACCCGCACGGTTTGTGCAAAGGCAGCAGAACTGACGAGTTTGAAGAGCATGAAGGAGAGTGTCGCATCCTGCTTGAATAGTTCTTCCAGCTCTCGCGATTCAGCATCGCGTGCAACCAGGCCCAACAACTTGAGCAGGCGCGTTCTGGCTGTGGCATCTGCAGCCTTGTTATTGACGGGTGGGTGGAATGCATAATCGCCAGAGAACCATTTAAAACCGGCTTCATTGGCTTGTTCTTGCAAGGCGGCATTTGGCAGGTTTTGCGCGATGTGATTGCCACCGTGCAGACGTATCATCAAGGGTTTGGCATGCGCTGGAATATCTTTGCTACAGTCTGCGCTGATTTTTTTTGCACCTTCCCAAATAGCATTGTCGTAGGCCTCAATATCATCAATAACGATGCGTGCACCGTGAGAGCTGAAATGCTTAAGCCTGGTTTGCACTTCTTTATCTTCTGCCGACTTGGCGGATATGGATAAAAGCAGGCGTGCCAATGGCAGGCGCGTGTCGATGTCTGCCGGAATGAGAACGGGGTCTGCAGCCCGGATCAAAACGGAAATGCCGGTAAGCCTGGAGAAAATTTCTTTTTCTTGCAAAAACTGGAGTACGCCAATTACTTCACTGACAGGCAAGGCGCCAAAATCAGCTTGCAAGGCAAGCAATTGTTGCTTGCTATTCATTACAGGCAAAAAAGTGCCAATTCCACGGGCCAGTGTCATAGAAAACAGACTTCAATTGTTACAAAAATTGGTAGAGATATTAGTTTGGGAATTAACCAATTGCAACACAATTTAAAGCGGCAGGTGAGGTTTTTTGATACTTTTTAGGAGTATCTGACACAATTGCCAGAAACTGGGCGCAAAATCGACGAACTGTGACCGCAGCATTACAGCGCTGTTGATTTTGCAGCAGGTCTTGCGAATGCCGTTACCCAGCTATCAGCATAGAAGATATTTTAGATTTCACCAATAAGGTCTGTGGCAAATATGCCATGTTTATTGGCGAACGAGGTGTTTGACGAAGTGTTTGACTAAGTGTTTGACTAAGTGTTTGAATCAGTCGCCACCAAGGAAAATCTGTTGCAGGTCATTCAAGAATTGTTTACCCAGAGGCGTAGGGCAAATGATTTCATGATCGCGATACAGCAAGCCTTTATTCTCTGCAATCAAGAGTTCTTTTTCTATGGTGTTGAGCAACATGCCAGTGCGCTCTTGAAACAGGTTGACCTTGAAGCCCTGCTGTAAGCGCAGAGCATTCAACATGAATTCAAAACCCATTTCATCGGTGGGAATTTCAAGCGATTCTTGCACACAATTACCAGCAGCCATGGCATCCATATAAGCCCTGGGTTGCTTGTAACGTGCCTGGCGTATCACCCGATGTGGAAAGGATATTTTTGAATGTGCACCGGCACCTATGCCAAGATAATCGCCAAAGTTCCAGTAATTCAGATTATGCTTTGACGCCCTGCCCACTTGTGCGTAGGCAGAGACTTCATAATTACCATAGCCTGCTGCAGCCATACGGCCATGGATGATGTCTTGCATTTCTGCGCTGAGGTCATCATCGGGTATGGCAGGTGGAAACTTGGCGAAATAAGTATTTGGTTCCAGCGTCAGGTGATATAGCGACAGATGCGGTGGTGCAAAAGAAATCGCAGTTTCCACGTCCTCCCTGACTTCATCCAGAGTCTGGCCGGGCAAGGCAAACATCAGGTCGAGATTGAAGTTATCAAAATTCGCCTGAGCAATGTCTATGGCGCGACGCGCCTCATCGCCATCATGGATACGCCCCAAAGCTGCCAGGTGTTTGGAGTTGAAGCTTTGTATGCCTATCGATAAACGATTGATGCCGCTTTGACGATAAGAGCGAAATTTCTCTGCTTCAAAAGTGCCGGGATTGGCTTCCATGGTGATTTCTGCATTGCCATCCAGTGGCAGCAGTGTACGCACGTCAGAAAGCAATCTGTCCAGGCCTGCTGCTGACATCAGGCTGGGTGTGCCACCACCGATGAAGATGGTGTAAATCTTGCGACCCCAGATCAATGGCAAGGCAGCCTCAAGATCGGCGCGCATGGCATCCAGGTAAGCGGACTCGTCAAAACTGCCTTTGACTTCATGCGAATTGAAATCGCAATAAGGGCATTTGCGTACACACCAGGGAAAATGGATGTACAAAGACAGCGGTGGCAATTGCGTCAGATTTAAACTACCTGGCGCAAGATACTGGCTGGCCACATCACCGGGTATAGTCGATAAATCCGGTGATTTTTTTTGTACTGGCTGGCTTGCCGCTATGGGCTTGATGGGTATCATTTCAGTTTTTCAACAAGGGCGCGCAAAGCTTGCCCACGATGCGACAATTGATTTTTTTCTGCTGCTGCGAGTTCGGCTACGGTCTTGTTCAAAGCGGGGATGAAAAAATGCGGATCATAGCCAAAACCATTTTCACCGCGGGCATCTGCAATAATCTCACCTGCCCAGACGCCATCAGCAATCACAGGCTGAGGATCAAATTCTGAACGCACGAACACCAGCACACAATAATAATAGGCTGACTTGTCTGCTACGCCAGACAAATCAGCAATGAGTTTTTGGTTATTGCGCGCATCAGACTTGGGTTCACCAGCAAAACGGGCAGACAGCACGCCAGGAGCACCTTGCAAAGCGTTAACGCAGATGCCGGAATCATCTGCCAGTGCTGGTAAACCAGTCAGGCGAGAGGCATGTCTGGCCTTGGTCAGGGCATTTTCGACGAAACTGGGATAAGGTTCCTCAGCTTCAGGCACCTCAAACTCAGATTGCGCTCTGAGGTCTATACCCAGAGGTGACAATATCTGATAAAACTCTTTGAGCTTGCCTTGATTATTCGAGGCCAGGACTATTTTCTGGTTTGTGCTCATACTCATCCATCCAATCAACTTACTTGCAGACCCAATACTTCTTTTTGCAAGGCGATCAAGTCAGTGATGCCATCATGCGCCAGATTGAGCAAGGTGTTCATGGTCATGCGGTCAAATGCTTCACCTTCTGCCGTGCCCTGCACTTCTACGAAATGACCGTGCTCTGTCATGACGACATTCATATCGGTATCACACTGTGAATCTTCAGGATAATCAAGATCCAGCACAGGATGCGACTGATACACACCAACTGAAATCGCCGCCACAAAATGCCTGAGTGGTACGCGTAGGATGAGTTCACGCTCTACCAGTTTGGAAAACGCATCATAAGCTGCAACCATGGCACCGGTGATGGATGCGGTACGCGTACCGCCATCAGCCTGAATGACGTCGCAATCAATATGCAAGGTACGTTCACCAAAGGCTTCGAGATCAAAAGCAGAACGCAGAGAGCGACCTATCAGACGCTGGATTTCTTGCGTGCGGCCAGATTGCTTGCCCTTGGCAGCTTCCCTGTCCATACGACTATGGGTGGAACGTGGCAACATGCCATATTCTGCAGTCATCCAGCCCTGCCCTTTACCCTTCAGAAAACCGGGGACTTTATCTTCGATACTGGCTGTACATATGACTCTGGTGTCACCAAATTCGATGAGGACTGAACCTTCTGCATGCTTGGTGAAATGACGGCTGATAACCACCGGACGCAATGCGTCCGGTGCGCGCCCGCTAGGGCGAAATGAATTTGACATGATATTTAGTTCTTGGAGGTGATGCGTGATGATTTGTGTATCGCGTTGCGAATTTCTGCTATGGCTTTTTCAATTTCTGCATCATTGAAAACATCGCCATCTGTGACTTCCATTTCAGCGTCGACAGGTGCCTGTATGGTGGTAGTCACCGAGCCTATAGGTAAAGTATTGGTAGAGATGATAGTGGAGTTATCCATGCGGTCATCACCTTCCCACATCATGGCCAGGGCTGTGACATTATCGCTTTGCTTGCCAGCGATATCGACGGCTGAACGTATCAACTCAGGCACGGCACGCACGATGGTATGGTCGTGCAGACGCTGAGCCAGCATATGATCAGGTAAAACTGACCATAAACCATCTGAGCACAGCAAGAGCAAATCGCCAGGCTGCAAAACAGCACGGCGTGACAACTCAACGATAGGTGCGTTCGGTGCACCCAGGCAGTTGAACAACTTGTTGCGGTCAGGGTGAGTATGTCTTTCTGCCGGATCAACCTTGCCCTGAGCAATCAGGGTTTCAAGACGGGAGTGATCCTTGGTGCGCAAGAGAATCTGCCCCTGACGCATCCAGTACAGACGTGAATCACCGCAGTGCGCCCAATAGGCATAGCCATTTTGTATCAGGCAGGCAACGATGGTGGTGCGCGGGGTTTCTGGCAGATTATTGATGGCGCGGTAACGATGTATTTCTTGATGGGCCGCCAGGAAGCTGTCTTCCATGAAGCGCTCTGGCCGTCCTATCATGGGGTGCGCTTGCTGCTGGAACAGATTGCCTATGGTTTGCATGGCAATGGCAGCTGCCATTTCACCCATGATATGACCACCCATGCCGTCCGCCAGCAAAAGCAAAATCGAATCGCGGGTAAAGCTATACCCCATTCGATCCTGGTTAACCTTGCGGCCACCAATATGACTTTCTTGATAAACGGAAAAACGCATGAGATTTTAAAAACTTATGATAACTATTAATAGAAACAAAACAAAGGATAAACCATCATGGCTTATCCAGGGTTTTGGCCAGAAGCGGCATTCAATTCAGGGTACTTTCCTGTATCGTCGTATGGTCGCTTTCTACTTTCTTTCTTTTGCCACTGCCAATCAGGTTTTTGAATTTCAATGTCATTTTTTCCATGAAAGTCAATTCGCGCTGCGGCTGTGCCTGGATAGCCAGGGCTTTTTGCAAAGCAAATACACTTTGCGGCCGTTCCAGCGGGTCGAGCTGCAAGCACCAGCGCACAACCTCAATCAATTCTGTCGAGTATAAGCCCTCGAGCTTGCGATAATGCCCTTCCATCTTGTCACTGGTCTTGCGCTGGTCTGATGGCTGTGGTGGTGCGCCGACCATGCAGGCAAAAATGGAAGCACCAATGCTATATATATCAGTCCAGGGACCAAGATTGCCGTTTTTCAGGTACAACTCTGGCGCGGCAAAACCGGGAGTATACATTGGGTAGAGCTTGGGTATGTCGGTTTTCAGGGTTTGGCGGGCTGCGCCAAAGTCCAGCAAAATCGGCGTACCGTCCAGGCGCAAATAGATATTGGCTGGCTTCAGGTCCAGATGCAGCAATTTATTGGTATGCACTTCACGCAAACCATTCATGACCTGGTTGAACATACGACGGATGAAACGCTCTGAAACCAGGGGTTTTTCCCCCTTGTCGCGGCGGCGCAGGATATGCTCTTGCAGTGAACGGCCAGATTCATACGCCATGACCATGTAGACGGTTTCATTGGCCCTGAAGAAATTGATAACACTGACCACATTGGGGTGAGAGATACGTGCCAGCGCACGGCCCTCTTCAAAGAAACACTTCAAACCTATGCGATAAATCGGCAGGTTTTCATTGGAAATAGCCGGAACCAGCTCACCCTGTTGGCGTAAAGCCAGGGAACTTGGTAAATACTCTTTAATTGCAACTGCGTTGCCATCTTCATCAGAAGCCAGATATACAATACTAAAGCCACCGGACGCAATTTTCTTTACAATGCGGTATCCGGCAATTTCCAGTCCATCTGGCAGTGGTGCGTTATTTTGTGCGGCCATCAATCGTCCAATTCACTATACAAAACGGATTGTGTTGATTATTGCGGTATTTGTAAAGAATATCCTAGTGTCTAATGCGCAATTTTGCCAATCTAATCCACAGTTCACGCTTTTTAAGGAAATACCTTGAGCATTTTTAGCATGACAGGTTATGCCACCAGCACTAACGAAACCGATGCTGGCACCATCACAATTGAGATCAAAAGCGTCAATTCTCGCTTTTTGGACCTGCAATTTCGTATTAATGACGAGTTTCGTTCAGTTGAGTCGCAATTTCGCGAAGCCATCACACGCAAGCTGGCACGCGGCAAAGTGGAGTGTCGCTTCAGCTTTGGCAAAAAACTGACAGAAACACACAATAAGAGCTTGAATACCACTTTGCTTGAACAGCTTTCCAGCTTCCAGGCGGGCCTCAAGCAGCAGTTTCCTGATGCAGCGCCGCTGAGCACGAATGAAATCCTGCGCTGGCCAGGCGTCATCGAAGAAAGCGAAATCAATGCTGAATTCTTGCAGACTGCCATTAACGACACTATCAACAAGACACTGGAAGCATTTGTTGTCAGCCGTGAACGTGAAGGTGCAGCACTGGAGCAAGTACTGCTGAGCCGTATCACGGCCATGGAAGAAATCGTCACCCGCATCACGCCTTTGATGCCGCAAATTGTCCAGCAATTCCAGCAAAAAGCCACGACCAGACTGGAAGAAGCACTGGGACTGGCCCTGCAATCCAGCGGCAGCAATGCCGGCCAAACCATCACTCGCGAAGAGGCTTTAGATCGTATACGCCAGGAAGTGACCATGTATGGCATACGTGTGGATGTCGCTGAAGAACTGGCACGTCTTTCTGCCCATCTGACAGAAACCAGACATATCCTGAAAAAAGGTGGCCAGGTTGGCAAGAGACTGGACTTCATGATGCAGGAATTGAATCGTGAAGCGAATACCCTGGGCTCTAAAGCAGCATCCAAGGAATTGTCCGACGCGTCCATGGAATTGAAATTATTCATAGAACAGATGCGCGAACAAGTACAAAACCTTGAATAAACAGTCGCATTTGCTTATACTCCCGCACTCTTTTTCTTGGGAAAGTTTCAAGATCAGGGGCGGGATATAGACGAAAAAGGCCAAAAAGGCCAAAAGTCGAAATCGCCTCACGTAATCTTGTAGATGAACTCAACAACCACACCGGAGGAATCTCATGCAAACCAATAATTCGACTGCTGGCAGTCTTTTTGTGGTGGCCGCCCCCTCTGGTGCTGGCAAGTCCACGCTGGTCAACGCCTTGCTGGCACAAGAACCGGCGATCAAATTATCGATTTCCTACACAACTCGCCCGCCACGTCCGGGGGAGCAGGATGGCCGTGAATACCATTTCACGACGCCAGAAGATTTTCTGGCGCGCAAAGCTCAGGGTGAATTTTTGGAGTCGGCTGAAGTACATGGCAATTACTATGGCACTTCGCGCATCATCATTGAAGACCAGATGCGCTCAGGCACCGATGTCTTGCTGGAGATAGACTGGCAAGGTGCGCAACAGGTCAGAAAACAATTCCCTGGTGCTGTTGGCATATTTATCCTGCCCCCCTCCATTCCGGCACTGGAAGAACGCCTAAAGAAACGCGGACAGGACGAACCGCATGTCATCACCAAGCGCATTTTGGCGGCTGGCGGTGAAATGGCGCACTCCCCAGAGTTCGAATATGTTATTATTAATCAAGACTTTGCAACAGCCTTGTCAGAATTGAATGCAATCGTGAAGGCAACACGCTGCCGATTTGCACAACAGGCAACACGTCATTATGAGCTGTTTGCCCAGCTTGGCATTCACGCCAACGCGAATTGATTCGCAAACCCAATTTAGTTATCTAGTTTGTATTGAGGAAAAAACATGGCACGTATTACCATTGAAGACGCATTGAAACAAATCCCTAACCGCTTCCAGTTGACACTGTGCGCCACTTATCGCGCTCGCCAATTGTTGCAAGGCCACACACCTAAGGTTGACTCCAAGGACAAACCTACCGTTATCGCACTGCGTGAAATCGCTGAAGGTAAAGTTGGCATAGAAATGCTCAAAAAAGTGCCGGTATAAGCCGCTGCACCTGCATTCTTAGCCGCTCCTTCTTAAAGCCTTTTATCCGGCCGGGAATCACAGAATGAACCTCAATGACAGTCATTCATCTCTGGAAAGCAAACCGGCCGATACAGCTTCAGTCGCGCTGACTGCCATGCGCAGTCCCGTGGCAAGCATTAGCTCTGCCAGTCATATCAACAAACACACGTCCCATCTGGATGATATAGACAGTGTTCGCGCATCGTCGGCGAATACCGGTGTTGCATCCATTACTGCATTAACCAACCGCATCAGCGAATATATGTCGGCCAGTGAATTAAAACTGGTCAAGGAAGCCTATCGCTTCTCTGATGAAATGCATCTGGGCCAGGTACGCAAGTCTGGCGAGCCGTATATCTCTCACCCCATCGCTGTGGCAGAAATCTGTGCTGAGTGGAAGCTTGATGTGCAAGCCATCATGGCTGCCCTCCTGCACGATGTGATGGAAGATCAGGACGTTAAAAAAGACGAATTGATCGAACGCTTTGGTGCACCAGTCGCAACTCTGGTTGACGGTCTCTCCAAGCTGGAAAAGATAGAATTCCAGAGTCAGATTGAAGCCCAGGCGGAGAACTTCCGCAAGATGCTGCTCGCCATGGCGAGAGACGTGCGCGTTATCCTCGTGAAACTGGCAGACCGCCTGCACAATATGCGCACCCTGGACTTCATGTCTGCGGAAAAAAAACGTCGCATTTCTCGCGAAACCATGGATGTGTATGTGCCTATCGCGCACAGACTGGGCCTGAATAATATCTATCGCGAATTGCAGGATCTGGCGTTTTCGCATCTTTACCCTATGCGTTACCGCACCTTGTCCAAGGCAGTCAAGGCGGCCCGTGGCAATCGTCGTGAAGTCGTCAACAAGATCATGGACGCGGTAAAAACTGCCCTGACTGAAGCTGGCCTGAAGGCTGAAGTGTATGGCCGCGAAAAAACCCTGTACGGCATTTACCGCAAGATGCATGACAAGCACCTGAGTTTTTCCCAGGTACTGGATGTATATGGCTTCCGTATCGTCGTCAGCGACTTCCGTGACAGTTATTATGCCCTGGGTAGTTTGCATGCCCTGTACAAGCCGATGCCGGGCAAGTTCAAGGATTATATTGCCATACCCAAGACCAATGGCTATCAATCCCTGCACACGACGCTGATCGGCCCTTATGGTACACCAGTCGAGTTCCAGATACGCACGCGCGATATGCACCATGTGGCAGAGTCTGGCGTCGCTGCGCATTGGCTGTACAAAAATGAAGAAGGTAGCCTGACTGACTTGCAACAGCGTACACACGCCTGGCTGCAGTCTTTGCTGGACATACAAAAACAGACCGGTGACTCTGCCGAATTTCTGGAACACGTCAAAATCGACTTATTCCCTGATTCTGTCTATGTCTTCACTCCAAAATCCAAAATTATTGCCCTGCCGCGCGGAGCAACAGCTTTGGACTTTGCTTACAATATCCATACCGACATTGGTGACCAGGCTATTGCCACCCGCATCAATCATGAGCCTGTGCCACTACGCTCAGAGTTGAAGAATGGCGATATCGTCGAGATTATCACCTCACCCAATTCGCGCCCTACGCCAAACTGGCTGACTTATGTACGCACAGGCAAGGCCCGCTCGGCCATACGCCATTATCTGCGTACGATTAACCTCAATGAGTCTACTGAACTGGGCAAACAATTGCTGGCGCAAGCTTTGGTGTCGGTGAATCTGAATCCGGACCTGCCGGACAGCCTGATCGATAAATTGCTCAATGAATCCAGCGCCAAGTCCCTGGATGAAATCCATACTGACATTGGCATAGGTAAACGTATGGCGGCGCTGGTGGCCAGACATATTCTGGATCTGGTGGAAGATGATTCGCCGTCCATCCCTTTCCAGCAATATGGCGACAAGATCAGCAACAAGCGCGACCCTGTCATCATCTATGGCAGCGAAGGCCTGTCGGTGCAATTGGCCGCCTGCTGCCTGCCCATACCTGGCGACGGCATCGTTGGCCAACTCAAGCGCGATCAGGGCCTGGTGGTGCACACCGATGATTGCGAACACGCCAAACGCTTGCACATCAAGGAGCCTGACCGCTGGATAGATGTGAATTGGGGTGAAGACCTGAACCGTCGTTTTGATTGCCGTATTGCGGTGACGGTAACGAATGAGCGCGGTGCCCTTGCCCGCATCGCTGCTGAAATCGGTGAGTCAGATGCAAACATCAGCCATGTCAATATGGAAGATGGTGATGCCAATGACATGACCAATATTCACTTCACGATACAGATAGAAGACCGCACCCATCTCGCAAGAATTATGCGCAACATCAAGCATTTGAATGGTGTTAGCCGCATAGTCCGGGAACACGGCTAAAAGCACTTCAGTGCATGGTCTTGTGCATTTTACGCAAACCCCACCAGACCACGCCTGCAATTACCGGCAACGATAAACCTGCCAGCAAGTCTGGATTGATGGGCAAACCGATCGCCTTCAGGCCCTTGCCTGCATAATAGACCAGGCCAGTCATGTAATAACTGATCGCCACGACAGATAGACCTTCTACCGCCTGTTGCAAACGCAATTGCTGGCCTGCCCTGGCATTCATGCTTTGCAGTATCCTGCGGTTTTGCTGCTCCTGCACTATGCCAACTCTCGTCCGTAACAGATCATTGGTGTTGGCAATACGCTCTGCCAGTGTTTCCTGGCGCCGCACGATGGCTTCACAGGTATTCATCGCTGGTGCCAGGCGCCTGTCCATGAATTCACCTATGGTGGGCACGCCTTCTATCCTGAATTCACGCAGCTCGGCTATGCGTGACTGCACCAGCTTGAAATAAGCCTTGGATGCAGCAAAGCGATAACTGTTTTCCAGCACCAGTTTTTCTGTGCGGGCAGCCAGGTCAATAATTTTCCGCAGCAAGCTTTGCTCTGCATCAGTCGAACTTGCCTCGCCCTGGCCATTGCCAGCCATGGTCATGGCTGCGGTCAGGGAAACCAGTTCACTCTCTATGTCATTCAAGACTGACGATGCACTTTGCGCATGCGGCAAACCCAGCAAGGCCATCATTCTGTATGTTTCAATTTCCAGCAAGCGTTGCACAGTACGGCCAGCTTGCTGATCCAGAAAACCATTATCCTTGACGACAAAACGACTGAAGCCATCGGCCTGGATCACAAAATCCGTCCACACTTCGCCACGACTCAGAACCTCGCTCCCCACTACCACCCCGCCCTCAAATATCTGTTTGACTGGCACAGGTGGCTTAAATTCCTGATTGGCGGGTATCAGCGCCACATGTGTGGCGACCATGACCTTTTCTTGCAACTCAAACAACCATTGCTGCGGCAAATGACGTAAAGGCACATTCGCAAATACCTGTGCCAGCTCCGTGTCTTGTGCTGGCGTTTCTGGCTGCTCTGCAGTGTTTTCAACAAAGGTATAGGTAGCAAACTCTGTATGACATTCCCATTTCAAGCGAAAACGCCCAAAATCGTGAAAAAAATACTTGGCATTGCCAGCCGGGCTGGCAACCGCAAAGTGACGGCAAAAATCACCAAGTATCACTTGCTGGGTCAATAGATTGTCGCCACCCAGGTGAGCACCGTTGCGGGTGAAAATTGCCAGGTGCGTCAGCGTCTCGGGGGCATGCAAACGCAATGATGGGCGGGAATGAAATTCAGCCGCCAAAGGTATGCGCAGGGGATGATTGAGTTTGGAGTAGGCGATGGACATGGGAAGATCATCAAAACATAGAAAATTTATGCCGGGTAATCGACCTCTAAAATGGTCAACTCCTCTATCCCGCCTGGTGTACGCAGCGTCACTGTATCGTCAACCCTGGCCTTGATAAGTGCTCTGGCCACAGGGGAAATCCAGCTGATCTTGCCTTGCAGGGGGTCAAACTCATCCACGCCAACAATGGTCACAGTGTGTGCTTCACCATTCTGGTTTTCGTAGGTGACGGTCGCGCCAAAATAGATCTGGTCGGACCCATGGTGGATGCGAGGGTCAAATACTTCGGCAATATCGAGGCGTTTGGTCAAAAAGCGTATGCGCCGGTCTATCTCACGCAAACGTTTTTTGCCATAGATATAGTCGCCATTCTCCGAGCGGTCACCGTTGGAAGCCGCCCAGTGTACGATATTGACAATCTCAGGCCGCTCAACATCCATGAGATGCAAAAACTCATCCTTCATGCGCTGATGCCCTTGTGGCGTCATATAGTTTTTTATGCCAGCAGGAATGGCTGGTGCGCCGAATTCTTCTTCGTCGTCCGGATCGGCTTCTTTGATAAATGCTTTGCTCATATGCTCATTGTAGCGGACTTGACCAAAATAATTTTCTTTGCAACACCGAAAGCCCACACTTAGCTTATAAAATAGAAGAATACTTTGCTTGTCGTTACCATTCAATAGTGCTTCCAACAGGATGCCTGGTAATGCCAGCTTGCCAGACTAAGGAAATGGATTTTGCATGACAGAAAAAGCAGCAATCAATGTACTCATCGTCGATGATCATGCCGTGGTCAGGGAGGGGGTAAAAAGCATTATCTCAACCACAACAGATATTGCCGTCATTGCAGAGGCAGAAGCCGGACTGGAAGCCATACGTTTAAGCCGTCAACTCGATTTTGAGGTCATGTTGCTGGATATCGTCTTGCCAGACAGGAATGGCATAGAAGTATTAAAGCAAATCAAGTCTGAGAAACCTGGCATTGCAGTACTCATGTTTTCGATACACCGCGAAGACCAGTATGCGGTTCGCGCCTTGAAGGCAGGTGCATCAGGATTCCTTAACAAGCAATGCAGCGGCACGCAGATACTGGACGCCATCCGTCAGGTTGCGCGTGGCTTGAAATACGTCAGTACGCAACTGGCACAAGAACTGGCCAATAACCTGAACCAGGAACATGAAGATGCATTGCACAAAACCTTGTCTGACCGCGAGTTCCAGACCATGACCCTGATTGCGTCCGGCAAGTCTGTCAGCGATATTGCAAAAGAATTGTCACTTTCTGTAAAAACCATCAGCGAATACCGCTCCAGAATTCTATTGAAGATGAAATTGCGGCACAATGCTGAATTAACGCACTATGCCATTAAAAATCAGCTTGTAGATTAAACGGCAATATTGATGTCGTCAGCAATACTCTTGTTAGCAAGGTCATTGGCAAAGCAAAATGTCAAAAACTCCAAATAATTCGCAATTCAAAAGCCCCACCGATATTGCGCGCGAGACATTCAGACAATTGGCGATACAAAGAATTGCGCCAACGCCCGAAGCTTATCGCAAGCTTTACAATGACATCGCCGGCGTACCAGATACGCCAGATCCTGCGCCAGAACCTCAGGCAGAAGCTCCTCCCGAAATCTCGGAAGCAGAAATTTTGCTGGCCAACTTCGCCAATAGCCTGCAAATATCTACCGGTGAAATGGCTACCTATGGACAGCGCTTTAGCCGTGCAATCAAGACAGGCAACTGGCAGGATTATGGCAGAGGACTCGTGCAATTAGCTGAACGCATCACTGCACCACCGAGCACATCAAGCAATATCAGCTTGGTGGATGACCCTCTTCCAGCGCCTGCCGCAAGCAAAAATATCTCCCTGGTAGACGATGGTCCGGTTGAAGATCCGCGTCTGCGCATACTCAAGGATTTACTCTACCGCACCCTGACCCTTGCCCTCACCTCTTTACTGAAGCCAACGCCACAGCTTGCTGGAGAATCCGAAAGTTTGGGCATGTCGGTGAAAACGGCAGTCAATGAAGGCGAACTCAATCAGATTGCTGGTCGTCTCAAGCAACTGTGTTTTCAAATTGAATTGCAAAGTGGTGACAGTGCAGAACAACAGGAATTGCTGTTGCGCTTGTTTGATCTGCTGCTGACCAATATCCATGACTTGCTGGACAATGATAACTGGCTGCGTGGTCAGATAGAAGTCGTACAAAATCTGATCGCAGGCCCTATCGATCACCGCGCATTGCAGGAAGCCACACGCAGCCTGAAAGACGTCATCTACAAGCAAGGTGTACTGAAAAACAGCATTGCCGAGTCAAAAACTTCTGTCAAGAACATGATGACAGCGTTTATCGACAGGTTGAATGCCATGGCAGACAGCACTGGTGCTTACCAGAACAAGATGGGGGCGTATTCAGAGCAACTGAGTTCAGCCAAGGATGTTGCCGAAGTCAGCGGCCTGATTGCCAGCATACTCAGCGAAACCAAGGAAGTGCAATCTGAAACCTTGCGCTCGCGCGACATGATAGTCGCTGCACAAAAAGAAGTCAGCGAAGCCGAAGCACGCATCAAGGAACTGGAAAACAAGCTTGCCCATATGAGCGAACTGGTAAGAGAAGACCAACTCACCGGCAGCTTGAACCGCCGTGGTATGGACGATGTATTTGAACGTGAGGCTGACCGTGCCGACCGTCGCAATACACCGCTATGCGTCGCTCTGCTGGATCTGGATAATTTCAAGAAACTCAATGATACCCATGGTCATGCGGCAGGCGACGAAGCTCTGGTACATCTGGTGCGCATCGTCAAGCAAACCCTGAGGTCCATCGACGTAGTGGCCCGTTATGGCGGTGAGGAATTTGTCATTATCATGCCTGAGACGCAACTTGATGAAGCAGCCCAGGCCATGATGCGGGTACAGCGAGAATTAACCAAGCATTTCTTTACCGCAAACGAGCAAAGGCTGTTTATCACCTTTAGTGCCGGTGTCGCCCTGCGCAATCCGCGCGAAGCTCAGGATGCCACCATTAAACGCGCAGATAAAGCCATGTACGAAGCCAAGCAATCCGGGAAAAACCGGGTCATCAAAGCTGCCTGATCATCTTGTTGATTTGAAATTTCATACGTATTGGATTTAAGCGACTTTTATAACCATCCCTTGACCAGTTGGCAATTCCAATACCTGATATCCACGCTTTCCCAGCCAATCATCTTCGGCAGATTTCTGATCACGATAGTATAGCCATCCATAATCATCCAGTATTAATATTCCTCCTGGTACCAAACGATCAAATAATACTTCCAAGGCACCAATTTCAGCTTCAGCATTATTCATATCCAAATGTATCAATGAAATTTTTTCTGGCACTGCGATTGCAAAACTGTCAGGCACTTTTCCTTGTATCACATGGACATTGGGAGAATCTGCAAATTTCGCCTTCACCTCCTCAAACAGTGTATTACCGTGATCTGGCATAGCATGATGAGACATCTGATCATCGTGCTGGAACAAATCGTAGAGATAATAATGTTTAGATGTAGGGGTAACAGAATTTACATAATCCCAAATAATTTTGGCTGTTGTTCCCTTATAGCAAGCGGCCTCAACAAAATCGCCATCAAGTCGCAATGCATTCCTGGCCGCCCAACAAAGAATGTAATTTCGCCAAATAATTGATTGCTCCGTTGCTCCCGTCGCGCTCTTATTAAAGGCACCCATAAATTTCTCATCGCTCAAGAAACTCAAATTACGGTTATAAGTAAATAAATTGTCAGCAGCAAATATACCCTCCCTGATTGTCAATTGCTCAATAGATTGCTGAAGCCCATCGATAAATTTCTGACCATTCTCAAGAGCATAGAAACCCAACGCAAAATAATTATTATTCATATATTCATATTTTTTTAAGTAAATTTAGACTCATCTGTAACCAATCCAATTCCACCACCCTTTACAACTAAAAAATAGTGAGCGTGGGGATGGCAGTCACAAATTTACCACCCCATGCGCGGATATAGCTTAACTGCCCCTCGATTTCCTGACGCAAATTCCATGGCAGGATCAGAACATAATCCGGCTTGTCGGCAGTCAGTTCCACTTCAGTCAAAATTGGTATTCGGCTGCCTGGCAAGTATTTGCCTTGCTTATGTATATTGATATCGACAACATAGGATAAGAGATCGGGTCTGACACCGGAAAAATTGAGCAAAGTATTGCCCTTTGCTGCAGCACCATAGGCCGCTACTTTTTTACCATCCTTCTTACAGTTCAATAAAAATCCCAGCAGTTCAAACTTGGCTTTCTCGGCCTGTTTCTGTGCATTTTGATAGAAAGCCACATCGGCGATTCCTGCTGCTCTTTCCTTCTCCAGCATGCCAGCGACGCTGTCGCGCTGATCGCGCTGCCCAGTATCATGACGCTGCGCAAGTACACGCAAGCTGCCGCCATGGGTAGGCCATTCCTGCACATCAAAAACCTGCAAACCATTTTTTTCAAAAATTGCCTGCACTGCGTGCAAAGACAAGTAAGAATAATGCTCGTGGTAGGCCGTATCGAACTGATTTTCCTGCACCATATTCAGCAAATGTGGAAATTCAAAACTCGCCACTCCCTGAGGTTTAAGCAAGGCAGCAAAGCCAGCAACAAAATCATTGATGTCAGGCACATGCGCCAGCACATTATTGGCAACCGTGAGATCAGCAGACTGCTGATTTGTCTTCAACTCTTGTGCAAGTTCAGTGCCAAAGAATTTTTCTATAACAGGAATACCTCGGTCACGCGCTGCATTGGCGGTGCTGGTCGTTGGTTCTATTCCCAGGCAAGGAATGCCTGCTGCTTTCACATACTGCAGTAAGTAACCATCATTGGCAGCAACCTCTACGACCAGGCTATTTTCATCCAAAGCCAATTCTTGTCGCATCGTCGTGACGAATTGCTCTGCGTGCTTCAACCAGCTCGCGGAACAAGAACTGAAGTAAGCATAATCAGCATCAAACAGATTTTCGCGGCCAGTAAAATCCAGAGTCTGAGCCAGCCAGCAGGAATCACAAACCATCAGCTTCAAAGGCAGCCAGATTTCCGGATTTTCCAGTGTATCGGCACGCAGATACGCATTTGAGGGTGGTGCACTACCCAGATCGAGAAATGGTTTCGTCAACTCGTGATCACAATGCCGGCATTTCATACGCTTACTCCACTAAATTCATTGTTCAGCATAGGAAAAACACGATCTTTCCCGGATATTTCAGATATTGCCAAAGGCAGGTTGATTCCCAATTTTTCATCCAATATGTTCAAGCCCAGTTCATGCGTGGGCATATAGCGTTGACTGTGGCAGTACATCATTTCCACCTCATCAGTGAGGGTTTGAAATCCATGTGCAAAGCCTTCAGGCAATAAGTAACTACATTTATTTTCTGCCGACAAGATGACGGCATGCCACTGCAGGAAAGTCGGTGAATCTCTTCTGACGTCGACAGCCACATCCCACACCTCGCCTTTCAGGCAGGTAATCAGCTTCATCTCGGTATAGGGCGGGCGCTGCATATGCAAACCCCTGAATGTGCCTTTTTTAACAGTCAATGTCCGATTAATCTGGCTGATGGGCTGCTGCCAGCCGAATGATGCCAGCTCATCGGCGCAAAACATGCGCTCCAGATAACCACGCTCATCACCCAAAGGTTTGCGCTTCAAGAGGTGCAGGCCTGCCAGTGGCGTAGGTATCAAATCGAAGCGATCAGACATGGCAATCCCTAGCAATTTTCTTCATAACAGCCTTAAAAGTAGGCATCAATATCGCGCTGACATAGTTCTTGTGCAGAAGCACCAGCTAAAAAATCTGCATACCAGCGCACAGTGCGCGATACCGCCACCGATAAATCCCAGCGCGGTGCTATCGCCAATTGCTCCCTGGCCTTGCTGGCATCGAGTGATAATAAGCCAGCCTCATGCACGCCTGCTAGATTGACTGCAAAATCAACATCGCCGCGGCCAAACTCCTGTCTGGCCAACTCCACTACTTCGCGCACTGTTGCTGCACCGTCAGGGCCAAAATTCCAGGCCTGTGCAAGGCTGGCATGTTGATACCCAACCTGGGCCAGCGACAAATAAGCTGCCAAAGGCTCCAGCACATGCTGCCATGGGCGCACCGATTCTGGTCGGCGCACCTGCAAAGTCTGACCATTTTCCCATGCCCGTATCGCATCTGGCAGCAGCCTGTCTTCAGACCAGTCACCACCACCAATTACGTTACCGGCGCGGGCAACGGCAACCGTCAATCCTTGCTCCGCCAAAAATGAATCGCGGTAGCTGGAAATCAATAATTCAGAAGCAGCCTTGCTGGCGCTATAGGGGTCATGCCCGCCAAGTTCAGCCGTTTCAGGATAGGGATGTATCTGTTCAAGATTGCGATAGACTTTATCTGTCGTCACCATCACGGCGACTCTTGCACTCTCCTGGCCGCGCAAAGCTTCCAGCACATGAGCGCTGCCCATGATGTTGGTCGCAAATGTTGCCAGCGGCTCTCGATAACTGGGTCTGACCAAAGCTTGTGCAGCAAGATGTAAAACCACCTCAGGCTGACAATCTTGCACGACCTGTTTGACCAATGCAGCATCCCTGATATCGCCAATATGGCTGTGCATGCCCTGATCCAATTTTAAAGCCGTAAACAGGCTAGGGGTAGTATTTGGAGCCAGCGATAATCCAGTCAGCTCTGCCCCAAGTTTTTTGAGCAAGAAGGCTAACCATGCACCTTTAAAACCAGTATGCCCTGTCAGTAATACTCTGCGGCCGCGCCAAAACTCTTTATCCAGTTGCATACGGCTTACCATTTCCGCCACGGTGCACTGCCTGACTGCCACAATTCTTCGAGCAGGTTTTTTTCACGCAGGGTATCCATGGGTTGCCAGAATCCAGCATGTTCAAATGCCATTAATTGCTGCGCGCCCGCCAGTTCAGTCAGGGGCCCTTGCTCCCAGGTGATGCCATCATTTTCAATAAGATTTAGCACCTTGGGTGACAAGACAAAAAATCCACCGTTGATCCAGCCGCCATCACCCCGCGGTTTTTCAACGAAACCCAACACTTGGTCGCCGTTACGCTGCAATACACCATAGCGCCCCGGCGGCAAGACAGCTGTGACAGTAGCAAGCTTGCCATGATTACGGTGAAAATTGATCGATGCTGTAATATCAAGATCTGATACACCATCGCCATAGGTAAAACAAAATGCTTCCTCGTCCTGGATATAAGGCGCGACTCTTTTGAGGCGTCCACCCGTCATGGTTTCTTCACCCGTATCTACCAGGGTGACTTTCCATGGTTCTGCATGGCGTTCATGGACTTCCATATGGTTTTTTTGCATGTCTATGGTGACGTCCGACATATGCAAGAAATAGTTGGCGAAATACTCCTTAATCAGATATCCCTTATAGCCACAACAAATCACAAAATCATTCACTCCGTGAGCTGAATATGACTTCATGATGTGCCAGAGTATGGGGCGTCCGCCTATTTCTACCATGGGCTTGGGCTTGAGATGGGTTTCTTCAGAAATCCGCGTTCCCAGTCCACCAGCCAGAATTACCGCTTTCATGCGTATTGCTCCTTACTGTAAATTTCCGACATTTTACGACAGGTCTGCGCCAGACCCCGTAAGGACGCAAGAATCTCAATTTTTGATTTCAATTTCACTCAACTTTACTCTGTCAATTTTGCCATTGGCATTTTTTGGCAAGCTATCCAGAAAGCACAGATGCCTGGGCACCATGTAGGCAGGCACAATAGCGGCAACCCTGGCTAGCAGATACGCTGACTGGCTCTCTACATTGACGGCGGCATAGGCAATGATCTGACCCAGGCCGTTATCAAATTTTTTGTAAATTACTGCACATTCAGTCACCTCACCCAGAGTATTGATGGCAGCTTCAATCTCCTCCAACTCTATGCGATACCCCATGTGCTTGATCTGGAAATCTGCCCTGCCCTGGAAATGCAGATTAGCTTCGGCATCGCGCATGACGATGTCACCGGTACGGTAACCCACATCGGTATAACGTGTATGCAAAGGGTTTTGCACGAAGGCTAATTCGCTACGCTGGACATCATTGTAATAAGCCAGACCGACTTGAGGCCCGCGCAAGAACAATTCGCCTTTGTCTGGATTTTGCTCATCCAGCGCCAATATCTCGTAATCAAAATTTTGGGCCAGCTTGCCCAAAGGGGCCAGACTGTTCATATCGTCGAAATCTGCAGCCTGGACCTGATAAGCAGAACAGATGCAGGTACATTCCGTCGGGCCATACACATTTTCCAGCTCGGCACGGTCGGCAAACAAATCAAATAATTGCTTGAGTTTGGTTTTTGGGAAACCCTCTCCACCGAAAATGATTTTTCGTATATTGGGCAAATCAGTTTTGCTCAAAGCACGCGTCGTCAATAAATACACCAGCATGGATGGCACAGAAAACCAGATAGTACAGGCAGCCTGATTCAGCAAGCGAACCAGTGCACGGGTGTCATGCACTTGCTTTACCGTGAATGGCAACAAAGTCGCACCGGAAAACAAAGCGATATAAAAATCGAAAACGGAATTATCAAAATAACTGGGATTCACATTGGTCAGCACGTCGTGCTCAGTCACACTAAACCTGTCCCGCGCCCACTGTATGAACCACAACAGATTTGCGTGAGACATCACCGCGCCTTTGGGCGAACCGGTGGAACCAGAAGTGAACATGATATAAGCAGGAGAGCTGCCGGACACTGTCCGGCAATCTGGCAACTCGACATCCCTGGCAGACGCCTGCAATTCAGCCATGCTTATATGCCTGACGTTTACTTCCTCAAATTGCGGATCAGTGAATGGCAAATCCGAAAAACTGTTGACTAACAGTGCTGGTTCGCAGGTGCGCAGGATTTTGCGCAAACGTTCCCAGGGGCTGGCGGGGTCAAGATTGGTATAAATCAAACCCAGTCGTAAACAGGCCAGCATGCAGGCGAATGCATCGGCTGACTTGTCATTGAATAAGGCTACTACCTGCCCCTGCCTCAAGCCTTGCGCATGCAGAGCACGCGCCAGTTGTTCCGCTCTGTCGCTCAGGTCGCGATAGCTGATGGCCTCGTCAGCGGCCGGATAATACAGTGCCCGCCTGTCAGCAAAACGACAGGCTATTTCATTAAAAGCCAGAGCCAGATTTGAGATATAAGTCATATGCCAAGCAAGGACAAATTAAAGCACCAGGCCACCATCTACTTCAAGAATGCTGCCTGTCAGGTAATCGTTTTCTATTGCGTAGTGGACTGCTTGAGAAACAGCTTGCATAGCACCAAGACGCCGCAAAGGCACTTGCTGTTGCAATTTCGCCAGCATGGTTTCGCTTAATGCTGCACGGGTGGACGGCGTATCGATAAATCCGGGAGCAATCGCGATAAAGCGCAGGCCCAGCGGGCCCAATTCCTTGGCCCAGGTATGCGTCAGTGCGTTGACCCCTGCCTTGGCAGCAGAATAGGCAGATTGGCCAGCATTGCCATTGGCAGCAATAGAACTAATGGAAATCACCACGCCTTTTTTGCGTTTGGCCAGCATGTGGTCGACGACACGGCTAGTCACAAAAAATACAGAATCAAGATCTGTCGCCATTACTTTGCGCCAATTATCTCTTGAGTGCGCACGTTCGGTCCGCGACAGCATATTCACCAAAGGTTCGCTATGAATAATGCCTGCATTATTGATGAGGACATCAATATCAAAGCCCGCTTCTGTCACTGTCTGTATGGCGATATCAACGGCATCAGCATTCGCCACATCACACTGCACGGCGCGAACACGAGCAGAAGCAAGCTGATTCAATTCCTCACATAGGTTTTCATCATACTCAAGTACAAATACATTGGCACCTGCCTCATCAAGCTGTTCAACCAGATACCGGCCGATACCACGCCCACCGCCGGTGACAAGTACATTGGTGCCTGTGAGCTTCATATATTTGCACCTTGCGCCAGCAAGGCTTTACGCGCATCACCAACTGACTTCATATCAGCGATCTGGTCACCGTTAAACTGGATCTGGTAAGTGTCTTCCAGGCGAGTGATCAAAATCATGTGCGCGAGGGAGTCCCAACTGCCTATCTCGGTCAATATCAAGGTATCGATAATGCTGGATTCTGGCAAACCGAACACTTCAGAGAATATTTTTTCTATCGTCATATCTATTTTTACTTTTGCTGCGAAATTTAATACCACGGAAGGCATTAATTAAATTGTACAAATAAAGCCTTGCCACAGACGAAGGATAAAGCGATGTCTTTTGCCCTATCCAGCAATAACTGGTTGCCAATACGGTAAGGGCCATCACCGTGTGCCCAGATGTAATCATCAAGTATCAGCCATGCACCAGGCTTTAATAAAGTCAGCCAGTGCACGCAGTCCTCTTGTACTCGCGCAAAGTCATGGTTACCGTCTATATGTATCAGTGAAATTTGTCCTGAAAAATTGACCGACGCATTGGACGGTGATGAAAAATCTCTCTTGTTCGCATATTCTGTAAACGCGGCAACCGATGGTAATTGCAAATGCGCATGCTGCCCGCGATTGAATGGCACCATGTTGACATAAAAGCCCTCACTCAAGACCTTGAAATCCCAGTCATCTACCAGCGCCTGGAATGAAGTTGTCGAGTCAGTTTGTATGGCCTGTTCCCGCCCCCACGGGTCCACCGTCAAAAGCGGACCTATATTGTATTTCATTGCCAGGTAAGACAAGACAAAAGCAGAGCGCCCCATCAGGGAGCCTATCTCTACGACATCGCCATCCACAACGGCAGAGGCAATACCCATCAGTGCGGCCAGCTTGTCGTCATTGGATTCGCCATAAATCAGACTCACCTGCCGCAGCACCCCAGCCACTTCGATTAAAGATAAAGCCTGATTTCCAGCGGCGCACAATTCGACAAATTCCAATAAACGACTGGCCCTTGCCATCAACTGCCGGTGCTGCTGCACCTGTTGCCGTATCGGTGATTGCCCGACCATTTCTATTTGCAGTTGATGCGTATTGATAAACCGCTGCATGAAGTCATAGACACTGGACACTGGGCTATACAACCTCCGCACAGGATAAGTTTGCAGCAAACTCAGGAAGTGATGACTAAAGTCCTCGGCATAAATTGAGGGCAAATGCAATACCTCAGCGCCATTGCTGGCCAGCAGATCACTCTTTACCGAGGCTGCACACAAGGTGTTTTCTGCACGGTGCTGTGCTGCAGTCAGATAATCCAGTGCCGACTGGTCTACTGCCGGGAATATCAGGGTCACGTTGCCTTGTTTAGCATTGTCCATGGCCGGAGTCCGTTCAGTCTTTCTGACCTATGTCACGCTGAGCTGCTTCGCGCACTACTTCATCCAGCCATTGATGCATGCTTTTGCCAGTTTTTGCGCGCGCCTCATAGGCCAAACGCTTGGCTTCTGCACTGACGCCTTCGAGTTGCCCATACAGACGGGTTCTGTGAGTGCCGCCACGCGCACCTGGTATGTCGAAATCAAGGTCGGCGCCTGGCTCCCCTTCTCCCACCACAAAGTCGATCAAATAGAATACCCCGCCTATGATCCATTCGAGGCGGGTTTTGCGCGCTTCGACTGGCAACTTGTCCAGCGGCAGTGTGTAGACAAATTCAGGGTTTGAATTCATCAATATCTTGCCAAACTCGGTTTCTCTTAGCCACGGTGGCATGCTCTCATCGCCTACAACGACTTTGCCACCCGGTTTCGTGACTCTGGCCATTTCAGAAAAGGCGCGCTTGATATCACCAAATGCATTGATACCACCAAAATGGAAACAAGCATCAAAGCTGTTATCGGCAAACGGCAGATAATAGCCATTGGCGAGCGCAGGTTCGACATGGGTATCCACGCCATGCATGCGCTCCAGGTTTTTGTTCAAGAATGAGGGCGACAGATCCTGAATATACAATTTGCCATCCGGCCCCAGCCTTTTGGCGATGATCTCTGAATCCCTTCCAGTACCTGCGCCGGTTTCCAGCACGATACTGCCTGGAGTGAGATTGAGCTTGTCGACCATGGCATTACGTACGACTTGCTCGTCTTCGCCATAAGTACTGAAAGTCAGGGGTAAAAAACGGTCATAGGCATCTGCCCTGTCTTCATATTGTTGCAAGGCTTTTTGATCTGCCACAGGCAATTCAAAAGGGTAAACAAAATTGGGAACACCCTTGACGATATCAAAACGATTGCCCGATGCGCTGCTGAGTGTGCCCGACACTATTCCGTTCTCATCCTTAACCTCATTTGACAAAACCAGGGGTTCCAGTGTGATGGGATCAACATAGAAATTCTCTTCGCCAAAACGCATGTTCGCTCCAGGTGTAATGTTAAATAGGCTTATGCCATAGTGTATGTGCATTTAAGCAATTTCTTAGCCCCGAATTCAAGGGGAAGACCCACTTATTTCTCATAATGAAGCGCTGCAAGCCTATCCAGATGTTTTATAACAACGATTTTGGGGGAAATAGCCAGCTTGAGCAAAAAATAGCGCAATTTCAAATCATTCTTTTATGCAATCAAAAGATAATAAAAAGCTTATACAGTATAGTGAGAAAATCTCTCGAAATCGACTTGAAGACAAGCAGGCCCTCATATGAAAAACATGAAACCTATAGTGATTTTTGGTTTAGGCAAAATTTCTGATGTCGTCTATCAACACATAGTGCGTGATCAGAGCTTCCAGGTCCTGGCATTTACTTGCGACAGGCAGTGGCTGGACCAGGCGACTATAGGCAAGGGCACGCATCAGGGCTTGCCTGTTATCGCATTTGAAGACCTGGAAAAGACCTATCCGCCAGAGTCGGTAGACTTGATTATCGCCATGGGCTATCAAAATCTGAATGCCAGCCGTCTGCAAAAGTGTGCTGAAGCTAAAGCCCGTGGTTACCATCTGGTCAGTTATGTCAGCCCCAAAGCAGACTATGGACACTGGTTGAATATGGGTGAAAATTGCGTCATTCTTGACGGCGTGGGCATACAGCCTGGTGCCAGCATAGGTAATAATGTCTTTATCTGGAACAATTCGCTGATTGGTCATCACTCCACCATCAAGGACGATTGCTGGATTGCCGCCGGTGTCACCATAGGCGGCAGCACGACACTGGGAGAGCGCTGCTTCGTCGGCCTGAATGCGACTTTAGGTGGCGAAATCACGGTTGGTGCCGATAACCTGCTAGGCGGGGCCAGCCTGATACTAAAAAGCACCGCTGACAAAAGTGTATTCGTCGCTGCGGGCACAGAAAAATTCAGGCTGGACAGCCCCACCTTCCTCAGAATGACATCCTTGCCAGCCATGGGCAACGGACAGAAAAAGGATTAATGGCATGCTGAAATGGAAAAAACTGGGTCAGATATTTAACCCCTGTACCAGCCAGCCCCGTCCATGGATGCAGGAATATGCACAATGTCCGACCGCATTCATTTTGAATGAAAACACCGTCCGGGTTTTTATTGCATCCCGACCCAAGCCTGATTCTGATCTGAAATATGTGTCCTATCCCGGTTATGTCGATCTGGACCGTCATGATTTGTCAAAAGTGGTGGCGATTGCAGAATCCCCATTACTGGCTTTGGGCGGCTCTGGCGCATTCGACGAATTTGGCATCATGCCCAGCAGCTTTATCGAAACGGGTAATAGCATTCATGCCTATTACACAGGCTGGACGCGGATGTCTTCTGTCCCTTACACACTGGCTATTGGCCTGGCGACCAGCACAGATGGTGGCAGCAGCTTTGCCAAGCTGGGCCAGGGCCCCGTCTTGGGATTAAGCTTGAAAGAAGCCTACTTTGTCACCGGCCCCAGTGTCTTGAAAGTCGGGGATGCGTGGTATATGTGGTATCTGAGTGGCAAGAAATGGTTATTTGCCGAAGGAAAGCATGAACCTGTCTATCAGGTGGCCCTGGCAATATCCTCAGATGGCATCAACTGGCAGCATGATGGCCAGCCCGTGGTTCCACGCCTCAGTGAAGATGAGTGCCAGGATATTTTTTCGCCCTTTTTCATGAATGGTAAATGGCATGCTGTTTTCGCCTGGCGCCATCCCTCCACTACGGGCGGTGCTTACCGCATGGGTTATGCATCATCGACCGATCTGAAAACCTGGATAAGGGACGATGCACAAGCTGGTATATCCACTTCGGACAGCGGCTGGGACGCACAAATGATTTGTTACCCAAATATCAAGGAAATCGATGGCCGCATTTTCATGTTCTATTGCGGCAATTCCTTTGGCAAGGAAGGCTTTGGTGTTGCAGAACTGATTTCGGAAGATGAACAATGACTATCATTGAGCAATTGCTGGATGAACCCAATCAGCAAAGAATATTACTGGCTCAGTTAAAAGCCAGCAGCAAGCCCGTCATCATCTATGGCGCAGGTGTCTATGCGTATGTACTGAAACGTTTTCTGGAATTGAATGGCATCAAAATCCAGGCAGCAATGGTGGATGCAGAATATCTTGTGCAACAGGCATTTACCGATCTGCCCGTCGTCAGCACTGAGGATTACACAGGACAATTAGAAAATTGCCACATCATCGTCGGCATTACCAATTACCCGCCCATGCTTGAGAAACTCAGGCGACTAGGTGCCAATGATGTCCATGTGATTGATATCCCTGACTATTTGAACATGCCTCACGCTTTCATGGACAGGCAATTTGTCATACAAAATAGCGGTAATTTTGATCAGGCATATGGTTTATTCGAAGATGAATTATCCCGGCAAACCTATGTCGCAGCGATCAATACCAAGATCAGTGAAAATCTGGCCCATATTGCTCCCTGTGTCAGGCTGGACAATCTTTATTTCCCCAGCTCGGAATTTTCACCTGGCGATCATGAAAGTTTTCTTGATGTGGGCGGTTTTACTGGTGACACCATCAAGGAATTTCACGAGATCAAACATGGCGGTTACGACAAAATCATCTCACTGGAACCGGGTGACAAGAATTTCCTGGAATTACAACAAACCGTAGCTGAACTGCATATCCCCAGAATCACCGCCATCAAGCTCGGTGCCTGGCATGAGAAAACCGTATTGCGCTTCACGACCAAAGCCATGCACATTGATAATGAAATCAGTGAGACGGGAGCTAGTGAAATCCAGGTGGACACTATAGATGCGATATTGCAGCAATCAGGCAGCGCCGTCAGCCTCATCAAACTCGACATTAATGGGGCTGAATACAATGCATTGAGCGGCGCACGCCTGAGCATTAACAAGTACAGGCCAAATATCGTCGTCCGGTTACACAAGAAAGAAGACTTTTACCGCCTGCCCATCTTGCTCAAGGAAATTGCGCCTGATATGAAGCTATATCTGCGGCAGCGTAATTACATGTCCATGATGTTAATCATGTATGGTGTTTTTGATCTACATCAGTAGTCTGGCTAATCCAAAGCCATGACGGCCAAATTCATTGCCGTTATAGAGCATGTAAATCTGGCCCTGGCAGGCAAACACATGCGGGTAGCAAGCCATGCCCGAATCCCAGCCAGCATCTGATAAGCCCAGACTCAGTTCATTATCATCACGTTGCCAGTTCTGCAGATCTCTAGAACTGGCATGACCTATGCGATAAGAGCGTTCGCGATTATGACGAAAATCACTGGCTTCACGATAACAAAAAAACATGTGATACGTGCCAGCTATTTCTATGACTGTTGGCAATGCCTGGCATTCATCTGGCCCCAGTCTGGAGGCGATAATCTCTTGTCCGTCATTCTTTTTCCAGTCTATGCCATTTGCAGAAACTGCATGGCCTATCTTGTACACCCTGTCATGCTCGGCTTGCGCATCAAAATGCTGCCAGCCTTTGCCGAAGATATACCACATATGAAAATGCCCGCCATATACCTGCACGAAGGGATCGGCTATCAGGCAGGGTTCATGTAAAGAAGCTGACAATACCGGACCATCCCCCAGTCGCTGGAAGGTCCTGCCCTCATCCTGGCTGAGTGCTATGCCTATGGCGCTATCAACCGGCACCGAACTGCGTCGGTTGACACCACCTATATAGCCATAGATCTGACCTGCATGGCGCATGACATTCAAAGGGAAAATACCATGTTCGTCAAAACAGCCAGGCTTTCCCAATGAAATCACTTCATGCGCGGAAACAGCAAGGATATCCTTGAAATTCAAAGCCATATCCACGTAAGCGATATGACTAAGGTATTTGCCATTGCTGGCATCCAGACTGCGTGTAGAAAAAAAAATGCGGGCAAAAGTGTCAAACAATAGCACTTGCGGCGCTTGCGCAAATGACTGACAGTCATTTGGCAGTTGATGCCCGGTGGGATCAAAAATTTGCCCCAGTTTTTCCCATTTCATCATGCAATGGCTGCTTTCATAGCAAGGTGTAGCCGTTTTTCAGGTAGTCACTGATCTCATCGTCAGAATTGAACATCATGAGATCAATGATGGACAGCCAGGGCACGAATTTGGCTCCAAATTGCTGGTATTCGCGTAACTCTGACTGAATAAAATTCAAGGCAATATTGCGGGATAAAAAATCTGCTTTGGAATACAAATCCTGACCACCGAGCGCATTCACATACTGTGTAGCCCCTAAGCTCTGGCATATTGCCAACACTTTGTCCTGGTTTTTTAAGCTGTGATCAATATCCAGACTGGATGACTTAATTATTTTTGTTGATATATGCAGATGGGTGCAAATTTTCACTACTGAATGATACAAAAACTCAAACAGATTACGCTCCGGATAGCGCACTATCGATTCGAGCAAGGGATAAATCTGCTTGAAATATGGCGCATGCAAATACGCAGCCCTGATTTGATTGAGCAGTTTTTTTGCATCAAAATTATCCGCCAGCTCTCTGTCAACAACGTCCAGATAATCAGATGCTGTCTTCAACGGTAAAGAAATCAGTTTGTCGCTACCATCCTGCAAGATACGGTTTCGGTTGATCCAGCCTTTTTTGGTGTATTTGATATTATCGTAAATAACAAAGACATCGACCGATGAAATTAACTGAAAATAGGCGACGTAAGGACAAAAGTAAGGCTGCATGATTGCCACTTTTTTCTGAACTGGCATATCCTTCATCCCCAAAATGGCATTGATCAACTCACTTGTTACCACCATTTATCTTTCAAAGATTTTTCATTCAACAGACGATTAAATCTATCACTCTATCGAGTTCTTCTTCGCTTAATCCGGGATAAATAGGTAAGCAAATCACCTTGCTGGCAATCTCTCTGGCGACAGGCAAATTGCTATGCGCAGCCGAAACCAGTCCCCGATACATGGGAAAATCGCT
The DNA here is from genome assembly GCF_003201815.1 of Undibacterium pigrum. Classification (GTDB taxonomy): domain Bacteria; phylum Pseudomonadota; class Gammaproteobacteria; order Burkholderiales; family Burkholderiaceae_D; genus Undibacterium; species Undibacterium pigrum. Next base: position 343,879 of record NZ_QJKB01000001.1, on the reverse strand, counting down.
GATCAGGGGGTAGAAATAACGTCGCGCATAAATTTCATGCTCACGCAACTTCTGGAACAAGGCATCACGCGACATCACATAATCTGCCTCTACCAGGATGGGAAAATAGGAATTATTGGGCTTGGTGTCAGCAATATCATGAATACAAGTAATACCGCTGACATTTTCCAGCTTTTGCCTGTACTGGGTAGCGATTTTTTGCCTTGCTTCCAGCACTGCATCAATTTCCTTCAATTGCAGCAGACCCAGTGCAGCATTGAATTCACTCATTTTGCCATTAATGCCTGGGGCAACTACCGTGACTTCATCAACAAAACCAAAATTCTTGAGATGATCTATATGCTGCTTGGTTTTCAGATCCGGGCACACAATCGCCCCACCCTCAAAGGTATTGAAAACCTTGGTTGCATGAAAACTGAGTATGGACATATCGCCACAATTGAGCAGGCTGTCTCCACGATACTGCACACCAAAGGCATGCGCCGCATCGTAGATCAGCTTCAAACCATAATTGTCAGCAATTTTTTGTATGCGGTCGACATCACATGGCCTGCCATAGCAATGCACAGGCATGATGGCTGATGTTTGCGGTGTAATGGCAGCTTCAATTTTTCCTGGGTCGAGATTAAAAGTAAGCGGATCAATATCGACAAAGACCGGTTTGATGCCATTCCATAAGAGCGAATGCGCAGTCGCTACAAAAGAATATGGCGTGGTAATCACCTCGCCATTGATGCGCAGGGATTGCAGGGCCGTGATCAGGGCGATGGTGGCATTGGCAAACAGGCAGAGATGCTTTACTCCCAGGTAATCACAGAGCGCCTGTTCCAGCTCATGATGAAATGGACCACTATTCGTCAAAATCTTGTTCGCCCAGATCTTTTCCAGATAAGGCATGAACTCTTCCAGTGGTGGCAACACTGGTTGAGTGACATAGATAGATGAATTGCCGTCCGCTTTTTTCATATTCTTTTCCAGATGGATGCATCAGAACTTCATTACTTTTTATCTCATTTTCACGAATTTGAAATTTTAAGTTGAGACTTATCTATGGAGAAAGCTTCAGGCGCTCTTCCATCACACCAGCCACTCCACATTTTTCGCATGGCCTGATCCAATGCCTCAGCAATTAATTCGGGCTTGCACTTAATGGAACTTTCACAAATTGACCTCAGTGACATTCTGATTGCAGACAAGCTTTCCAGATTGTCACACCAGTATTTGCCCCTGACCACAAAATCATCCAGATCACGTGCCAGAAAACCCTGCATGCCAACCTGGCCCAAAATTGCAGCGGCACTTCTGGATGCTAGCAAACTTCCATCTATAGATAAAGTCGGTACGCCCATCCACAGGCCATGATGTGTCGTTGTGCCACCATTAAACGGGAATGAATCCAGGCAGATATCTATCTTATTATAGAGAGCCAGATAGTCTTCTACATTGGTTCTTCCGTAATAACTGATACGCTCAGGAGATATGCCATTTGCGGCAAAAGCCGCAGCCAGCGTTGACTTATCAAAGCCAGACGGCATAGCCCCCATCAAAATTCTTGAATCCTTGACCTCATTCAATAAATGTGACCAAGCCTGTATGGTCACTGCATTGACTTTACTTAAGCGGTTGAAGCTGCCGAAACTGATATAACCATTACTCAATGCAGGCAATGCTTCTACTGACGGTGCCAGTGGGCTGGGCAAGAATGGGGCTGCGCAAGGCAGACTGGCGATTTTCTCAGTAAATAAATGATCAAATTGCCCTTGGGGCAAATAAAAAGGGTCACCAATAAAATAATCCATGGCTTGCAAACCCGTTGTTCCCGGATAACCTATCCAGCTAAATTGTATGGGAGCAGGCTTGTGAGCAAACACCATGAGCCGGTTTTTTGCAGTATGCCCGGATAAATCACAGAGAATATCTACCTGATCTGCCAATATTTGTTCAACTACCGTCGTATCGTCGATCTTATTAATTTTTCGCCAATACTTGAAATAGCCACGCATCTCTCTGGTGACTTCATCTTCCACCTCATTATTATCGTAGGCATACAATTCAAGCGTAGCGATACGGGATAAATAATCAAGGACAGGGATGGCAAATGTAGCCACTGCGTGATTATGAAAATCCCCTGACACAAAGCCAACTCGCAAAACACGGTCTTTAACTTTGCTATTCTGATGCGTGGGCCAGTGCGGTTTTAAGGGCAATTCATATCTTGCGCTGTAATTCAAATGCTCTTGAAAAAGCTCCTGTGAATCAAGCTTGCCGGTTTCACTTAAACAAAACAAAAGGCAGGTATTGGCCTCGGTTTCATTCTTCCCAAACCGGATGGCGCGGCGAAAATGTTGCTCAGCCATGTCGATATCAGAATCCAGCGATATGCAGATCTGCCCCAGACAACGATGGGCATTGCTTAATTTGGGATCGATTTCCAGCGCTTTTTCAAAATAAGGTCGCGCTGTCGTAAAGTCTTTTTTATCCAGATAAATACTGCCTATATTATTATAGGCATCGGCCAATTTTGGGTTTAACTCTATAGCACGCTGCAAGTAAGGCAAGGCTTCATCATCCCTGTCCATCAATGACAAAACTGAGCCCAGCGCATGATGCGCCTCAGCCATGGCCGGAAATTTTGTGAGGGCTTGCTGCGCAAGCTCCAGAGCCTGTGGGAACATTTTTCTTTCCCGTAATATCCCCACCAAATTGAAACTCGCCACGGCAAAATCTGGTGCCTGCATCAATAACTTGCGCAGGCAAGCCTCTGCTTCTGCCAATTTGCCTGTAGCTCTCAGCAAATTTGCCAGATTATTATAAGCGGCGAGCATCTTGTTATCGAGATCAAGGGCTTTCCTGTAATGCGCCTCCGCAATGTCCAACTTCTTGTTTTTTACTGACGCCAGGGCGTAGTTAAAGTGGGCCACTGCATCATCTGGTAATAATTCCAGCGACTTCCACAAGGCTTGTTCTGCCTCTTCCAGGCGAGCTGAGCTCAACAGAACGAGGCCTAAAAATCGCCAGGCTATGCCATCGCGGGCATTCTTTTGTATCAGTTTGCGCGCATGCCGCTCTACTTCCTTGAAATTGGCTTGTTCATACAATAAAGATAATTTATTTAATTCTGCAGCGTTCCCTGCAATATGTTTTGGTGAACTAGCGTTAACAGGAGCCGGGCTTTCCGTCACTGGCAATGCAGGTTCTGGCTGCAAATTGCCAGCTTCTGCCGCTTGCTCCCCCTGAAATACGGAAGCACGCAAATCCATCGCCTGACGGACTATTTCAGCATCGCCAAACAAATTCAGTACTTCTATATAGGTATCCCAATATTCAGTACGCTGTGGATCGCCCTGAATTGCAGCTTCAAGGTAGACCAGCGATTCATCAGCCGAACCTGAGGAGGCCAGCAACTTACCCAATTCATAATTGGCATCAGGCCGCCCCGGGATATTTTCCAAAATCAATTTGTAGTGCGCTATCGCATGTGGCAGGTTTCCGGCAACAATTGCCGCCTGCGCCAGTTGCAATAACTGCTGGATAGCCTGCTCAAGCGCCTCCCCTGCTGTTATTTCAGCAATTTTTCCATCAGGGCTGGCGGGAGAAACATGTTGACTCATAGCAAAACCTTAATAAAAAGGGCCAGGCGCTGCGCCCTGCTAATGATGATTGTCTTAAAAAAGAGGACTTTTCATGGTCGACAATAGCAAATAAATGTTAACTTCAAGCCGAAAATAAACGTATAAATGGTCTCAAGTATTTTGAAATGCTGCCGTTTAGCGGAATATTAAGAGCAACTTTACCCTCAAAATAAAATATTTACTTTGAGCAACCCATTAAACTTTTAAAATAAGCGTCCGATACCTGATTGCAACGGCGGTCCAACATATTGGTAGCACAGACCAAAGTTTAAGGCCACCGGCCATATTTACATAACTTGGGTAAGGAGAATTAACATGGCTTCATTTATTAATACCAATATCTCGTCATTGAATGCTCAACGCAATCTGACTACATCTCAGTCTTCGCTGAACACTTCTTTGCAACGTTTGTCTTCTGGTCTGCGTATCAATAGCGCAAAAGACGATGCTGCGGGTCTGGCGATTTCCGAACGTCTGTCTTCACAAATCGGTGGTTTGAACCAAGCTGTCCGTAATGCAAATGACGGTATCTCTCTTGCGCAAACAGCTGAGGGCGATTTGACACAAATCGGTTCCAACTTGCAACGTATCCGTGACCTGGCAGTTCAAGCAGCCAACGGCTCCAATAGTGCCAGTGACCGTGCCGCTCTGAATAACGAAGCATCACAACTGATCTCTGAGATCAACCGTGTTGCCAGCTCATCCAACTTTAACGGCGTTAATCTGCTGGACGGTAGCTTCACAGCACAAACTTTCCAAGTTGGTGCAAATGCAACATCGAACGATCAAATTTCCATCACTTCCATCGCCAGTGCCAAATCATCCAGCCTGGGTGTTGGTGCCAGCTCCAGCTACTCCACCAACGTTTCTGGTGGCGTGAATGGCGTCGGTGGCTTCCAGTCTGGCGACCTGGTCATCAACGGTTTCAATATCGGCGCAACATCTGGCGACGGCGTATCTTATGCTGACAGCAAAGGTAGTGCGATTGCAAAAGCTGCAGCCATCAATGCAGCAAATGGCTCTACTGGCGTTACAGCAACTGCTCAAGCTACAACTACCAGCGGTACAGCAGCAACTGGCTTCGCAACAGCCATCGCTTCTGGCGATGTTCTGATCAATGGTGTTGATATCGGTGCACTGGCTGCTGCTGGTACAGCTGCTGAACGTGGCGCTCAAGTTACTGCTGCGATCAATGCAAAATCTTCACAAACAGGTGTTACAGCAGCATTTGACACTACGACAGGTGCAGTAGCTCTGACAGCAGCTGACGGCAGAAACATCACTGTTTCCAAAACCAATGCTTCCTCTGGTCTGGCTGCAACAGTGACTGGCCTGGGTAGCGCAACTACTGGTGCTGCAACAGCAGTCGGTACAGCAGCTGCAACGACAACTACAGCAGGTACTGTCAAACTGACATCTACCAACTCTGCTGGTATCGTATTGGCAAACGGTGGGGCTGGTGCCGCAACTGCAGGTACAACTATCACTGGTACTAACTCCAATATTGCTGCTGGCGACATCCAGATCAATGGTGTAGATATCGGCGCAATCACTGGTGGTGCAACGGCTACATTGCAAGGCGATGCAATTCGCGATGCAATCAACCAAAAAACCAAAGACACTGGCGTAACTGCAACTAACACTGCAGGCGTTATCACACTGACAAGTTCGCAAAATGCTGGCTATACCTTTACTTTGAAAGGTACAGCGACTCTGGCAAATTCTGGTCTGGCAGTTGGTACGACAACAGTAGCAGGTGCCGGTGCAACAGCCGCTGGCCTGACAGCTGGCGCGACTGCAGCAACAGCAACAGTTGGTGCGGGTGTTTCGTCTCTTGACCTGACAACAGCTGCTGGCGCTACATCGGCCTTGACAACCATTGACGCAGCTCTGGCTTCTGTCAATAGTTCACGTGCTTCTTTGGGTGCTTACCAAAACCGTTTCTCCTCAGCAGTCAACAGCTTGAACACAACTTCTGAGAACTTGACAGCTTCCCGTAGCCGTATCCGTGATGCTGACTTCGCTCAAGAAACAGCAACATTGACACGTGGTCAAGTATTGCAACAAGCTGGTACCGCAATCTTGGCTCAGGCGAACGCATTACCACAAGGCGTCTTGGCTCTGCTGCGTGGCTAATCAATGAAATAAAAGTCGTTTTTCATTGAAAATGAGTGGTCCCCTGGTCAATTTTATGATCAGGGGAATTTTACTTTAAGGAAACATCATGGACGTCCTATCGATTACCAGTTCATCGCCAGGAGCACCTGTTTCAGATCGATTGAGCAATGCAGCACCCGCTCCACAGATCGCGCAAAGCGCCGCGCCTCTACAGACTGCCAATCCGGTCAGGTCCGCTGGCCAAAGCGCCAAGGCAGCCTCTGCCGACGATATTAATAAGGCGGTTGCCGAGATTAATAAATCCATACAGGTGAGCTCTCAAAACCTGGAATTCAGTGTTGATAATGACGCCAAGGAAGTGGTAGTCAAGATTGTCGACCAGCAAACCAAGCAGGTCATCAGACAAATTCCTACTGAAGAAGCATTAGAGATTGCCAAGTCACTGGATAAATTACAAGGTTTGCTGATAAAACAGACTGCCTAAGATGAAATTTATGTCTATATTGAAAACAAGCAGGTAAATTCCCTTCTAAAGTCTGATTTACCCTTGCCGTTAATAAAGTAAAGTACCACTAACCAAAGGGGAATCACGTGGCAGGAATTCAATCAACAGGCATAGGTTCAAATCTTAATGTGAACGATATCGTCTCCAAGCTTATGCAGGTGGAGAGCCAGCCATTGACATCGCTTGCAAAAAAAGAGGCGAGCTTCCAGGCCAAGTTATCAGCGTATGGCACCCTGAATGGTGCGGTCAGTGCCTTTCAAAATGCATTGACGTCACTCAACAATCCATCCACTTTTCAATCACTGAATGCAAGTGCAGGTGATTCCACCGTCGCCTTTGCAACAGCCAATAGCGCGGCGACAGCCGGTAGCTATAGCGTTGCTGTCACCAAGCTGGCGCAAGCGCAGGGCTTGTCAAGTGCGGGCCAGGTAAGCTCAACCAACGCAATAGGCACGGGTACAGAAACCACCATCAGCTTTACTTTCGGCACTATTACCGGCACTGCTGTTAACGGCATTTATCCACCGGGCAGCACATTCCAGCAAGATGCGAATCAAACTGTCGGTACGGTAAAAATTAATAGCACGAATAATTCCCTGCAGGGCATTCGTGATGCGATCAATGCGTCCAATATAGGTGTTTCCGCATCCATCGTCGGCGACGGTAGTGCCACACCTTACCATCTGGTACTTAATTCCAGCAAAACCGGCGCTGCATCCAGCCTCAAGATTACTTCTTCAGGTGAAGATGCTGCAGTGACATCTCTACTGGCTTACGATCCGGCCAGCACGCAAAATTTTACTGAAGTCAGCACAGCACAGAATGCCAGTCTGAGCGTGAATGGCATTGCGATTTCCAGTGCTTCCAATACGGTTCTGGGTGCAATACAAGGGGTATCGCTGACGGTATCCAAAGTTGGCACGACCTCTATTTCAGTCTCTGCAAATACCACTGGCATCACGGCGGGCGTCAATAGTTTCGTCAAAGCCTACAATGATCTCAATACGACCATAAAAAGCCTGACATCTTACGATGCCACCACCAATAAAGCTGGCTTGCTATTAGGTGACTCGACGACACAAAGTATACAAAACCAGATCAGGAAGACTTTATCTTCTTCTGTGAATGGCCTGGGTGGTGGTCTGACTACGCTGTCACAAATTGGTGTCAGCTTCCAGAAAGATGGCTCCATTTCGCTGGATGCATCCAAATTATCCAGCGCCCTCGCGACCAAATTCAGTGACGTCGGTGGCTTGTTTGCTTCTTTAGGTTCTGCAACAGATAGTCTGGTTAGCTTGACTGGCTCGTCCACTGCCACCAAGGCTGGCAGTTATGCACTATCGATTACTCAAATCGCCACCAAATCCAGCCTCACGGGTGATCTGACCCTGCCACCGTCAACTACGATAGACCCAAGCACCAAAATCAGCGTAACACTGGATGGAGTTGTTGCCGATGTCAGCCTGGCGGCGGGCAATTATACGGCCACTGAACTGGCAACCCTGATTCAATCGTCGATTAACAGCACGACTGCTTTTAGTGCTGTAGGTGCATCTGCAAAAGCCAGTGTTGTTGGCGGTGTCCTGGTTCTGGAATCCAATAAATATGGCTCCACCTCTGCCATTAACATTGCCAACAGTACCGGAACTGGTGTCGCATCGCTTACAGGTACGGTAGTAGCTGGCACCGCAGGCAAGGATGTTGCCGGCTCCCTCAACGGCATCACAGGCACTGGCAATGGCCAGATACTGACGGGAGCTGCAGGCAGCCCTTCTGAAGGACTCAAACTCCTCATCGCCGGTGGATCAACCGGCGCGCGTGGCAACGTCAATTTCTCAGTTGGTTATGCAACACAGTTAAGCAGCCTGATCAGTGGTTTCACAGGCAGTTCAGGCACCATCACCAGCACCACCTCTGGCGTCACTGCCAGCATCAAAGAAATCGGCAAGCAACGTACTACCTTAAATAGTCGCTTATTTGATGTGGAGGCACGTTACAGAGCTCAATTTACTGCTCTCGACAGGATAGTAAGCGGACTCAATAACACCAGTACCTTCTTAACACAGCAATTGGCAGCATTAACAGGCAGCAAGTAATCCAATAATTTGTTAAGCATGCAAGAGAATATAAGGAAACGAGATTATGTTTGGCTCTTCACAAGCACGCGGCGCCAATGCCTATGCAAAGGTTGGTATTGAGACTGGCGTTGTCGCCGCCAGCCCACACAAATTGATAGTCATGCTGTTTGACGGGGCAATTGTTGCCATTTCAAATGCCGTGCACCACCTGGGCACTGGCGAAGTTGCATCCAAAGGGCAAGCCATATCAAAAGCCATTGCCATCATAGAAAACGGCTTGCGTGCCAGCCTGGATAAAAAAGCCGGGGGTGAAATCGCCGTCAGCCTGGACTCATTGTATGAGTACATGACTGCCAGGTTACTGCAGGCAAATCTGGAAAATAGTGCGGTCATGCTCACCGAAGTACAGAATTTATTACGTGATTTAAAAACTTCCTGGGAAGCCATCTCGCCCACGAAAGAAGTCGTCAATGAAATCCCCAAAGCAAATATTGACCCATTATCACCTCGTCCTGCCAACTTTGTTGAGGCTTGAATCAAGATGAATAGTCTGGAACTGATCTCATTGTACGAAAATGTTGCCACCATCACGAGCAACATGCTGGAAGCCGCACGCTCAGGCAACTGGGAATTACTGGAACAACTGGAAAACGATTGTTCCAGTCGTGTACAAACCATACGTGAAAGTGAAATCCCTTTCGACCTGCCTGCAGAAATGCGGGACAAGAAAGTACGCATCATCAAAAAAATCCTGGCAGATGACAAGGAAATCCGCGACATCACCGAACCCTGGATGACAGAGTTATCTGATTTGATGAAAAGCTCCAGCACCAATAGAAAATTATCCAATGCTTATGGTGCAGGTAATACAGCCTGATTTTTATGGCTACCCGGCTCGATATACTGCCCAAACCAGTTGCCAATATCGAGGCACCAGCTGCTGCCATTGGCATTAGCGAAACCAGACAGGACATCACACCAAAACTTGCCCAGCTTGTTACCGGGCAATTGCTGAAAGGTGAAATCCTGTCTAAATTGATGGATGGCAGTTTCACCGTCAGGGTGGCAGGCATCACCGCTAAAATGATGTTGCCAGAAGGTAGTAAAACAGGGGACCAGATCCCTTTACGCCTGATTGCTACCGAACCACGCCCCACTTTCTTGCTAGAGCATGATGGAGATGCTCACTTCCCTGCCCCTCTGCCACAAAATTATGCTGCTGGCACAGACAGGCGCCAGTCACCCAGCTTAAGCACTTATCTTGGCTCTGTTTCAGAGGAAATTGCCACCCCTAGCCAAACCATGCCCGGCTCGGCCAGGCTTTTGGTTGAGGGCAACAAGCAAGCCAATGCTTCAAGCATCGTCAATTTATCAACGCAGGACCCGAGCCAGCCAAATACTGACGAAGTAGGTCTGAGCCCGGGCAAAGCTGGCGCGCAACAAATTGCTACGGCCCGGCCTGCCGAAATCACGGCAAAAAATAATCTTGCCAATACCAATGCTGCCGACACCTTGCTGGACCCGCTGAGTAGCACACCCACCTCTTTAAGCAATACCGGCAGACTCATCACGCAAATTCTGCAAGCTGCGCCAGCCCAAGCTGATAAAACCAATATCGCCAGCCCGACTCCTATCGTGGCTGCCTCGGTCGAATTAAAAGATACGGCAAGCACCGCTATCAAACTACAACAACAAATCAGCACCAGCGGCCTGTTTTATGAATCACATGTTGCAGAATGGGCACAAGGCAAGCGCCCCATCGCCGACATCAAAGCTGAGCCACAGTCACAAATTGGCGCCAGCAGTCAGACAGATAGCAGCTCTGGCATTCAAAGTACGACACTCACGACCATCAACAAGGAAATGGGACAAATAATTCACCAGCAATTAAATGTTCTGGAACAAAATATTGTACGATGGCAAGGAGAGCTTTTTCCCGGACAAAAAATAGAATGGGAAATAAAAAAAGAAACCCAGAGCAAGCACAATCCACAAGAAATGGAGGATGCTACAAGCTGGCAATCGGTTGTACGTTTTGATTTACCCAATTTAGGGCTGGTTACTGCCATCATCAATCTGCAATCGAATAATCTGGGCCTGTCCCTGCGGGCTGAGCAAAGTAATACCGTATCTGCCCTGAAGGATCATGCCAGCGAACTGGCTGCAGCCATGCAAGTGGCCGGTTCGCCGCTAATGTCTTTTGCGGTGAATAAAAATGAGCGCAGTTGATCCTCCTGTCAAACCAGTACAAAATGCAGTTGCATTGGCCTATCAGACCGGAGATTCTGCGCCCAAAGTGGTTGCCAAAGGCAAAGGCCTGATTGCAGAAGAGATCATTGCCAGAGCTAAAGAACACGGAGTACATGTCCATCAGTCCAAAGAACTGGTTTCATTGCTGATGAAAGTCGATCTTGACCGGGATATTCCTCCGGCCCTGTATCGGGCAGTTGCAGAACTACTCGCTTGGCTTTACCATATTGATACGGAAAAGTCTGGGACAATTTCGGAGACTCCAGGGCCAGAATAAGTTAAACAGCCCTCATTTTTGAATGTGATTATAAAAATATGCCATCCTCACCTCCGAGTCTGGGTACAGAGAATCAAAGCCCCTTTCAAGTTGATTCCCGCAGGGAAATCATCGGATTATTGCGCGGCCTGAAAGAGAGCAAACAATTGATCAGCATGCTGATCAATAGCGGCTCAGAAGTCTTTATCACGTCCATCCTTGACGTTGATGACAGCACTGATCTGGTCATTATTGACAGTGCGCCGGGTCAACTGGCCAATCAACGCATCATTGAGGCACCCAGAGTGTCGTTTGAGGGCTTGCTGGACAAAATCAGCATACAGTTTTCATCGTCAAACCTGGAACGCATCATCTTTGAAGACCGCCCCGCTCTTCAGTTTGCGATACCGACCAATATGATACGTCTGCAAAGGCGGGAATATTATCGCATCAATACGCCATTATCAAACCCCATACGGGCAATGATCCCGGTCCAGCTGGAAGACCGGCACGAAACCTTGAAGCTGGCCCTGGTTGACATCAGCTGTGGCGGCATCGCCATTCTGGATGAAAGAAAAGTGCTGGACAGCACCATAGGCGTCATCTATGAACATTGCAAAATGGAACTGCCGACCATAGGCCTGGTCGACGTGGTCTTACAGGTCAGAAACTCACAAGACCTGGTGTTATTGAACGGCAAGTCAAATCGCCGCCTTGGATGCCAGTTCATCAATATGTCGAATAGTGTACTGGCCAGCATACAACGCTACATCATGAAACTGGAGCGAGAGCGCAATGCCAAACTGACTGGCATACGCTAAAAAACAAAAGCCCGATTCCAGATAATCGGGCTTTTGTTTTGATACGGTGCGTTTTTAACCCCAACCAAGGCTATCAGGGCCCAAAAGCACGACTACTTATATCTGCATATTCATGATGTCATGATAGGCCGATACCAGCTTGTTTCTCACCTGTACTGCCGTCTGGAATGAGATACTGGATTTTTGCATGGAAATCATCACATCAGACAGACTGACCTTATCATCCCCCATGGCAAATTGCTGTCCAAGTTGCTGTGATTTGGTTTGTGCCTGATTCACACTATCCAGAGAAGCCTTCAGGGCTTCTGCAAAATCCAGCCTGCCTGGGGCCGGATTTTCTGTCTGGCTCACGCCCAGGCCAGCACTTGCCTCCATTTTAGCCGCGGTCGCCTTTAACTGCGCAACCATGGCCTCAATGCGACTTGCGTCTATGCCTCCCATTTTCATCTGATCACCTTTAATGTGGACTTTCACATTTGCTACAGTAACAGTTGCAAAGCAAATTGGAGCCCCGAAAAGAGCAGTAAAAACATCGTTTTTCCCAGGTTTGATTTCGCTATTTCAGTGGACAATCGCTACAAGGAAAAAACCATATCTGGAATAGCAAGCATGCAATCCGCAGACACATTACTTCGTACAGGCTGACATTATGGCAACCGCAGAAACCACAGCACTTGCCCCACCCGGACCAGCACTCCCGAATTTATTCGGCTTGCAGCAAACCCCCGTCACCCGCAACATCGTGCTGGCGGTCGGGGCTGCCATCACAATTGCCATCATGGTCGGCGTGTGGTTATGGAGCCAGACACCTGATTACAAAGTCCTGTTCTCAAACTTCAACGACAGGGATGGCGGTGCCATCGTTGCATCACTGCAACAATTAAACATCCCTTACAAATATTCTGATGGCGGCAGCGCCATCCTGGTTCCTGGCAATCAGGTGCATGATGTACGCCTGAAACTGGCGGCTCAGGGATTGCCCAAGGGCGGCAATGTTGGCTTTGAACTCATGGAAAATCAAAAGCTGGGCATTTCACAGTTTCTGGAACAAGTCAACTTCCAGCGTGCCTTGGAAGGTGAACTGGCACGCTCCATACAGGCCGTGTCAGCCGTACAGACTGCACGTGTGCATCTGGCTATACCTAAATCACAAGTCTTCATTCGCGACCAGCAAAAGCCCACAGCTTCCGTCTTGTTGAACCTGTATCCCAGCCGTGTGCTTGATCAGCAACAGGTCAGCGCCATCATCCATCTGGTGGCAAGCAGTGTTCCTGAGTTGTCGGCAAAAAACGTCACCATCGTTGATCAGAACGGTAATTTGCTGTCAGATCCGACCAAGCAAATGGCAAACAACATGCTTGATCCTTCACAGCTTAAATACGTGCAGGAATATCAGCAAAACATCATCAAGCGCATAGAGTCGATTATTTCACCTATCGTTGGTGCCAACAACGTTCGCGCTGAAGCAACCGCAGATATCGACTTTTCGCGTACTGAGCAGGCGGCAGAAACGTACAAACCTAACTCGCCGCCAGAGGCATCTGCCATTCGCAGCCAGCAAACCAGCGAGTCGTACAACAAAGGTGCCAATCCGTCCGGCGTGCCAGGTGCCCTGAGCAATCAACCGCCAGTGCCCGCCACCGCGCCCATCGTTGCCAGTAGTACCGCAAATACACCAAGTGCGGCTTCAAATGCTGGTCTGATGCAAAAAGATTCGACCATGAATTTTGAAGTCGACAAGACCATACGCTATACCCAACAGCCTATGGGCGGTGTCAAACGCCTGTCTGTCGCCGTCGTCATCAATTACAAAACAGAAACAGACAAAAATGGCAAAACCACGACACGTCCTTTGACAGACATAGAAAAAACCCAGATTACTGACCTGACACGAGAAGCCATGGGTTTCAACAAGGACAGGGGTGATACCCTGAACGTCGTCAACAGCCCCTTTGCCAGCCCTGAAAAAGAGCCTATAGTGGACTTACCACTGTGGAAACAACCAGATGTATTGCAAATGGCTAAGGAAATCGCCAAATACATAGGCGTTGCCATCGTCCTTGCCTACTTGTTTTTTGGCTTCCTCAAACCCATGTTACTTAAAATAATGGGTAAAGACAAAGAAACCCTGGAAGCAATAGAAGCTGAAAAGCTGGCGCAAGAAGAAGCAGAAAAAGAGGAAGAAGAAGCAGCCGTAGTTAATCTGTCGAGAGAGGCAGAATTGCAAAACACCCGCCACGGTTCCAGCTATGAAACAAATCTGGAAATGGCGAAACAACTGGCAAAAGACGATCCACGTATTGTGGCTAACGTAGTAAAGGCATGGGTCAGCAATGAGTGAAGATGGAGTCCAAAAAGCCGCCACCCTGATGTTGGCTCTGGGTGAAGATGGGGCTGCCGAGGTCATGAAATATCTTGGCCCGCGTGAAGTGCAAAAAATCGGTGCAGCCATGGCTGCCATCGGTGCCATCCCGCACGAGGCAATTGCCAAGGTTCTGGAAGAATTCAAGTCAGCGGCCGACCTCAGTTCGTCGGTAGGCCTGGATTCGGATGAATACATCCGTAACGTGCTGACCAAAGCTTTGGGTGATGACAAAGCTGCCTCGCTATTGAACCGGATTTTGGGTGGCAAGGATGCCAGTGGCATAGAAAGCCTGAAATGGATGGACTCCCCCTCCGTTGCAGAACTGATCAAGAATGAACATCCGCAAATTATTGCGACCATCCTGGTGCATCTGGAAAGTGACCAGGCTTGCGAAATTTTGAATCAATTTACTGAGCGCCTGCGCAATGACATCGTCTTGCGTATCGCCACGCTTGATGGTATCCAGCCTACCGCCCTGCGTGAACTGAATGATGTACTGACCAAACTCCTGACCGGTAATGAAAGCCTGAAGAAAAAATCCATAGGTGGTGTACGTGCTGCGGCAGAGATTCTGAACTTCATGAGTGGTGAAAATGAAGCTTCAGTCATGGATAATCTGCGCAAATATGATGGCGACATGGCTGAAAAAATCATGGATGAAATGTTCGTCTTCGACAACATCCTTGAGATTGACGACAAGGGCATACAGTTGCTGCTGAGAGAAGTACAGTCTGACTCCCTGATCGTTGCGCTGAAAGGTGCGAATCAGGATATGCGTGAAAAAATCTTCAAGAATATGTCACAACGTGCCGCAGAAATGATGCGCGAAGATCTGGAATCCAAAGGGCCGGTACGCTTGTCCGAAGTTGAAGCACAGCAAAAACAAATCCTGCTGATCGTCAGACGTCTGGCTGATGAAGGCCAGATCATGTTGGGTGCAAAAGGCGAGGACGCTTATGTCTAATTCTGTGCGCTCTGGAGACATGACAGCATTCCAGCGCTGGGAAATGGCTTCTTTTGGCGATAGTCGCCCCGCCCAGGTGGAAGAAGTCAGGGTCGCCAATGCACAGATCGCAACCCAGCAGCGCGTGGAAGCTGAAAGAGCCAGGGAAGCGGCAAAGCAAGAAGGATTTGCCGCCGGCTATAAAGAAGCCTATGAGCGTGGCCTGAAAGATGGTCAGGAAACTGCCTATGCAGAAACCATGGAGCAAGTGCAGATTGAGATACAGTCTCTGCAACATATGGCACAGGCTTTTTCTGAGCAATTGAACTCGGCATCTCATCACATGGGTAATGAGTTAATGCAGCTCGCGCTGGACTTGGCACAAACCATGTTGAAAGCGAAGATAGGCGCCGATCCGGCAGTCATCTTACCGATAGTCGAAGACGCGATAGCGCAATTGGCCACCGTGCAACAACCGGCGCACATACACCTCAACCCTGAGGATGCTGCAATCGTCAAGGAACAGTTGGGCGAGACCCTGAGCGAAGATGGCTGGCGCATCATCCCCGATGCTCATATGGAGCGTGGGGGATGCAAACTTGAGACTCTGCATAATCTGGTCGATGCCACTTATTCCACACGCTGGCAAAAACTGCTTGACCATATGCAAATCAGCTCGCCCAAATAGGTAAAACCATGCAGGACAGTTTCCTCAATGACTGGAAATCCAAGCTTAATCTAAGCCGCGAGCAAATTCCTCATGTCCAGACAACCACCATGTCTGGCCGTGTCACCAGGGTGACAGGCCTGGTGATGGAGGCAGTTGGTTTGCGCTTGCCCGTAGGAAGTGCCTGCACCATTCACTTGCAAAGCGGTGCAAAAATTGAGGCTGAGGTCGTTGGTTTTGATGGTGACAGACTATTTCTGATGCCACATAGCGATCTGGATGGTGTGACACCAGGGGCCCCTGTCTTTCCGGCAGAGCCTGAGGCGCATGAAATAGTCAATCATCCGCGCCGCCGCCCCAGCGACAGAAGCCGCCATTTACCGGTAGGCTATGAATTACTGGGTCGTGTGCTGGATGGCAATGGACGCCCTCTTGATACCCTGGGCCCACTAGGCACGCATGAGTCAGCCCCTCTCGGTGCGCGCATCTACAACCCGCTTGAGCGCGCTCCTATCGTGGAGACGCTGGATGTCGGGGTGCGCGCCATCAACAGCATGTTGAGTGTAGGTAAAGGCCAGCGGCTGGGCCTGTTTGCCGGTTCAGGCGTAGGTAAAAGCGTATTGCTGGGCATGATGGCACGCTACACTGCCGCGGATATTATCGTGGTGGGCCTGATTGGCGAACGGGGTCGTGAGGTCAAGGAATTCATCGAGCAGATTCTGGGAGCAGAAGGCCTGGCGCGTTCTGTCGTAGTAGCGGCTCCCGCAGATGCCCCTCCCCTGATGCGCCTGCAAGGCGCAGCCTATGCGACAACGATTGCCGAGTATTTCAGGGACCAGGGTCGTAGCGTCTTGTTGATCATGGATTCACTGACCCGCTATGCAATGGCACAAAGGGAAATTGCGCTGGCCATCGGCGAGCCACCTGCAACCAAGGGCTACCCCCCTTCTGTTTTTGCCAAGCTGCCGGTACTGGTGGAGCGGGCTGGCAATGGCAAATCGGGAGGTGGCTCGATTACTGCCTTTTATACCGTATTGACCGAAGGCGATGATCAACAAGACCCGATTGCAGATTCAGCCAGGGCCATTCTGGATGGCCATATCGTCTTGAACCGAACCTTGGCAGAGAGTGGTCACTACCCAGCCATCGACATAGAACAATCGATCAGCCGCGCAATGCACGGCATTACCACGCCAGAACACCAGGCACTGGCCAGAAAGCTCAAGCAATTGTATTCCCGTTATGAACGCAGCCGCGACTTGATCAGTGTAGGCGCATATTCGCCAGGATCTGATCCTTTGCTCGATGAAGCAATTCGCTTGCATGGAAGAATCATTGCATTCCTACAACAGGATATCACTGAAAAATGCAGCATACCTGAAAGCTTGGGGCAACTTCAGGCTCTATTCAACGGATAGAAAAGCCTGGCAGCGACTATACTTAAATCATCATGGCGTTGAAATCACCAATTACTACACTGATAGAAATGACGGAGAAAGAAGTTGACGATGCCGCCAAACTTCTGGGTAAAGCCATACGTGCACATGAAGATACTGAAAAGAAACTACAGTTATTGCAACAATACCGCGACGATTATGCACAGAGATTGCAGGATGGCGCGGCAAGAGGCCTGAGTGTCTCGCAGTACACGAATTTTTTGTCATTTCTGGGTAAGCTCGATTCTGCCATCGATGGGCAAAAACAAGTCGTCATGGATGCTGAACATCGTATCGTCATGGCAAGGACCGAATGGCAAGCCAGTGAAAAAAAACGCCTTTCCTACAATACTTTGCAAAACCGCGCACAAACGGCTCAGTTAAAGAAGGAAGCGAAACGGGATCAAAAGCAAACTGATGAAATGGCTGCACGCGCCCTTTTCTATAAGCGCTAATTTATCGACAGGTACCTCAAATGCAAGCAAATAACATACTGACGGCGACAGACAAGTTAGACAAACAAGGCGCCAGTGCCAAGTCAGGTAAAAGCAATTCATCGGCTACCCCTGAAGTCAGCTTCAACCAAATGCTCAATAAAGAAATCTCCAGTGCGAAAAAACCAGAGATGGATACAGCCCGCCCAGTCAATAAAGCGCCAGCCCCTGCAAAAAATAACAACAACGTTAATAACAACAATAACAACGCAAACTCAAACAACAAGCTGGCCAACAATGACAATGCGGCGTCCGCACCTGCACCGGTAAAAACAGAAAAAACTGATACAGCCAGCACCGATGGTACTGCGATCAAAGAAGAAGAAACAGATACCAGCAAGGAAGTTACCCTCAGTGAGCAAATCCTGGCTCTGGTAGGCAATCTTGCCCCTCCGCCGGTAAATGCCGAAGCAGGCAAACCAGTTGCAACGACCGCTCTGGATGCAAGTAAAACTGCCAGCCTCAACGGTATAGATGTCAATGCAAGCGCAGTCAGCAGTCTGCAAGCTGATGCAGCACTTGCATCAGCAGCACAGGCTGATGCCGCAGCTCTGGACAAAGCGACCGCACAAGCAGCAAACCAGTTCAAACCAGAGGCTCAAGCAGGCAAACCTGAAGACACCAGTAAGCAGGACGTGGCAGCTATCGCTGCCCAGATCATGGGAAACAAGGCTGACGGCAAATCGGCAGAGAAATTGCCAGAAAACGGTCTGAATGCAGCGGCAGCTGCAATCAGCGCCAAACAGGCTGGTGAAAACGATATCATCGCCCCACCTCCAGCCATACTGGCACAATTCAGTCCAAGTCTGACAAAGGGCGCTACAGCCACCACTACTGCCAGCACGGGCACGGCCAAAGCTGATACAACTGAAGAGGCAACGATTGGCGTCAAACTTGGCAATATCGAACCAGGTAAAACATTTAGTGAAAAAGTCAGCGATAGCAAGCCTATAGCGGCGGCTGCTGACACACCTAAAGCATTTGCAAGTGATATTGCCCTGGCCAAAGATGGTCTGGCTGAGCGCATGGCTGAAATAAAAGCCTCTCCTGCAGGCAAAGATGGTCAGCAAGTCATTGCCCCTCCCGCAATCGCAGCAAATGCCGTCAACAGCACACAATTTAATGCAGCAATACTTGCATCCGAACAAATTGCACCACGCGTGGGTACGAATGGCTGGGACAAGGCAGTTGGCCAAAAAGTGGTATGGATGGTTGGTGAAGGTTTGCAATCCGCAGAATTGACGCTGAACCCGCCCGACCTGGGGCCATTGCAAGTGGTGCTTAGCGTTACCAATGACCAAGCCAGCGCCCGTTTTAGTTCAGCCCAGCCAGAAGTCAGGGAAGCCCTGGAAGCCGCCTTGCCGCGCTTAAAACAAATGCTCAGTGATGCAGGCGTTCAATTGTCAGGCTTTTCTGTGAACTCACAGGCTCCCGGCCAGGGGCAGAATTTCACGCAACAACAAGCGCGGGATGTTACCCCCTCCCGCAGCAGCAGGGACATCGCTGACAACAGCGTTGCACCAGTCACGACAAGTCCCGCCAGGATACAGACAAATAACGGACTGGTAGATACTTTCGCATGAGGCGAACACCAATCCTGCCTGCATCAAGAGCCCCCTCTAGCAAGCGGCAATCGCGACCATGCCACTGCATGGTCGCGATTATCAGATCTGACGCATCTGCCGATTTCACTATCTGACACACAACATTTACCTATCGCAAGCATGATAGGACTCCACTCTCTGGAAAAAAGCCTGCACATGCATGTAGAATGATCATGAAAGGCTGATCCATACAGCAAAGCAAGTTCACAGTGCTTTGCAAACAATAGAGATAAGCTGCAATACGCCCTCTTTTTCTTGGATATTAAAAGCCTGCGATCAAGGATAATACGTAAAAATCATGGCATTCAGTGCCTAAAGAGAGGAAACCATGGCGAAAGCACCAGCCAAAGCAGCGGACGCAGGTGATGCACCACCTGCAGGAAAATCAAAGAAAAAACTCTTGATCATTATTGCCGCCGTCGTATTTTTACTGGTTGCTGTTGGCGGTGGTGCAGCATTCTTTTTATCTAAAAAGAATGCTGCACCGAAAGATAAAGAACATAAAACTGAACCTGCAAAAGCGCCCGTCTTCCTGGCTCTTGAGCCGTTTACGGTCAATCTGCAATCAGACAATGGCGACAAATACCTGCAAATCACTATGACACTGCAAGTTCAGGATGAAGAACAGGTCAATCTTATCAAGGCCAATATGCCCCAGGTTCGTAGTCGCCTGCTGTTGCTGTTGTCAAGCAAGGATTCGACTGAAATTTTGTCATCTGAAGGTAAAGAAAAACTGGTGAATGACATCATAGAAAAAGTTGCCCTGCCATTCACGGCCAAAGGCGAACCGCAAAAAGTCAGTGGCGTTTTCTTCACCTCCTTTGTAGTTCAATAAGACCATGTCAGATAATTTTCTCTCCCAGGAAGAAGTTGATGCCCTTTTGAAGGGCGTCACGGGAGATCAGGACGACTCACAATCACTGGAGGATACCTCCGGTGTCCGGCCATACAATCTTGCCACGCAAGAGCGTATCGTCCGTGGTCGCATGCCGACACTGGAAATTATCAATGAGCGTTTTGCCCGCCTGCTGCGCATAGGCTTGTTCAATTTCCTGCGTCGCAGTGCCGAGGTATCAGTGGGCACGGTCAGGGTATCGAAATACAGCGAATTCATCCGTAATCTGGTGGTACCGACGAATTTGAACCTGGTGCACATGAAGCCTTTACGTGGCACCTCATTGATCGTGCTTGATCCTGGTCTCGTGTTTTTGCTGGTGGATAATCTGTTTGGTGGCGATGGTCGTTTTCATACCCGTGTTGAGGGTCGTGATTTCACCCAGACTGAGCAGCGTATCATTCACAGGATTCTGGAAATCATTTTCGAGACTTATTCCAAATCATGGGAGCCGGTTTACCCAATCGAATTTGAATATATACGTTCTGAGATGAATACCCAGTTCGCCAATATTGCGACACCGAACGAGGTGGTGGTATCGACCACGTTCACGATAGAACTGGGGCCAGTCAGTGGTGAAATGCATTTATGCATGCCCTATTCCACGATAGAACCCATACGCGACATCCTCACAAGTAGTCTGCAGGGTGAAACCCTGGAAGTGGATAAACGCTGGGTGCGTCTCATGACGCAACAGATACAGATAGCAGAAGTCGAAATCGTTGCCGATCTGGGGACCACACGTGTCACCCTGGGCGATATACTGAATATGAAAGAAGGCGATATCATTCCCCTTTCGATACCAGAAATTATTTCTGCAAAAGTTGACGGCACTCCTGTCATGGAGTGCAAATACGGTGTATTTAACGGACAGTATGCCTTGCGCGTGGAGAAATTAATCAGCTCCAGCGTACAGGAAGTAGCACAAGGAGAAAATCATGGATGACAACGGCGAATCCCCCATCAGTGAAGATGATTGGGGTGCTGCGATTGCAGAGCAGGAAAGAGCTGAAGCTGCCGCAGCTGAAAAAGCTGAAGCACCACCAGCCAGTGCTGCCATTTTCAAAGAGTTCAGCGGCAAGGGTACAGCTACTGAAACCCATAATGACATCGACTTCATTCTGGATATTCCGGTACAACTGACGGTAGAACTGGGCCGCACCAAGATTGCCATTAAAAACCTGCTGCAACTGGCGCAAGGTTCTGTGGTTGAACTGGACGGTCTGGCGGGTGAACCTATGGACGTACTTGTCAATGGCTGCCTGATTGCACAAGGCGAGGTGGTGGTGGTTAACGATAAGTTTGGTATTCGCCTGACCGATATCGTCACGCCTGCAGAACGTATACGCAAGCTCAACAAATGATGAGGCATTTTGTATTGGCGAGAATGGCAGCATTGGCCGCATTGACATTATTAAGTGAGGCTGCACTGGCAGCCGAAGCAGCCCCCGTGTCACCCTCGCCCAGTGGCGGTTTACTGCAGATTGTCACCGCACTGCTTTTCGTACTGGGACTGGTTCTCATGGCGGCCTGGCTCATGCGTCGCCTGGGTCCCATGACAGTCGGGAATAAAATCCCTGTCAAAGTCATAGGTGGCATCAATGTCGGTAATCGTGAACGGGTGATGGTGGTTGAAGTCGGTGACCAGTGGCTGATACTGGGAGTGACCGCCAATAATATCAATAACCTGGGCAGCATGCCCAAACAGGAAGAATTACTGAATCAGGCAGCTCAGACAATGGCCAATGATCCATTTTCTGCCTGGCTAAAGCGTACGCTGGACAAACGCGCATCGAACAAACAAAACACGACCACAGAGTAATCTGATAACGGATCTGAAAACAGCTAAGACCTTGCATGAAAATTTTGCGCTCTCCTATGCCATTGATCTGGCTTGCCCTTTTGCTGTGCGGGTTGGTCCTGCCAGAAGCGGCCATGGCGCAAGCCAATGGTGGTTTGCAGGCCATTACCAGCACGCCAGCGCCTGGCGGCGGGCAAAATTATTCCCTCAGCATACAAACGCTGTTATTTCTGACAGCGCTGAGCTTCTTGCCAGCAGCTTTGCTGATGATGACCAGTTTTACCCGCATTATTATTGTCCTGTCCCTGCTCAGGCAAGCTCTTGGTACGCAATCTGCGCCACCAAATCAGGTGATGGTGGGTTTGTCCCTGTTCCTGACCTTGTTTGTCATGGGGCCGGTATTTGACAAGATTTATGTCGATGCCTATCAGCCATTTACTGAAAACAAGATCACCATGCAAGACGCCATGGACAAAGGTGCTACACCTCTGAAGCAGTTCATGATGAAACAGACGAGGCAAACTGACCTGGCCTTGTATGTAAAATTATCGAATTCACCTCAATTGCAGGGACCAGAAGAAGTGTCCCTGCGAATTTTGATACCAGCATTTATTACCAGTGAACTGAAAACTGCCTTTCAAATCAGTTTCGCCATTTTTATTCCTTTTCTCATCATTGATATGGTGGTCGCCAGTGTGCTGATGTCCATGGGTATGATGATGGTTTCACCTGCGATTGTGTCGCTCCCTTTCAAGCTCATGTTATTTGTGCTGGTGGATGGCTGGCAATTGATCATAGGCTCACTCGCACAAAGTTTTTACTAAGGACGACCCATGACACCCGATAGCGTAATGACATTGGGCCGCCAGGCCATGGAAGTCACCCTGATGGTATCCGCCCCTTTATTACTGGTGGCACTGGGCATAGGTCTTGTCGTCAGTATTTTTCAGGCAGCGACGCAGATCAATGAAACAACCTTGTCCTTTATTCCCAAGCTGATAGGCATCTTCGTCACCCTCATCATCGCCGGGCCGTGGATGTTATCCATCCTGATGGACTACATGCGTCAAATGTTTTCCAGCATCGCCACCATGGCAGCCTGATTTGCATGCCATCGTCTATCAATGATTTCTTTTTCCAGCAATGAGCTGATTGCCCTGATCAATTCCTTCATCTGGCCGCTGACCAGAATTTTGGGATTGATTGCAGTGGCACCGCCATTTGGAAATAATACCGTCCCGGTACAAATCAAAATCAGCCTGGGTGTGGTTCTGGCGCTGATAGTGACCCCCACCCTGCCCACCATCTCGAATCTCGATCCGATTTCCCTGAACGGTATTCTGGTGCTGGCGCAGCAGCTCATCATAGGTGTGGGCATGGGCTTCGTGATGCGCGTGGTTTTTTCCAGCATAGAACTGGCGGGTGAGGTTTCCGGGCTGACCATGGGCCTGGGTTTTGCCACCTTTTTTGATCCGCAAACTCAGGGGCGTTCTTCTGCCATTGCGCAATTCCTGGTGCTGACGTCGACCTTGCTGATGCTGACAATGAATGTGCATCTCACGATGCTGGCGGCTTTGGTCGAAAGTTTCCATACCATACCGATTGCCACCACCTATCAATCTGGCCTTAATTACCAGAAACTGGCGATATGGGGAGAGCAAATTTTTAGTGTCGGCATGCATCTGTCACTGCCCATCGTTGCCGCCCTGCTGGTCGCCAACGTCGCCCTGGGTATATTGACCCGCGCAGCACCTCAGCTGAATTTGTTTGGTATCGGCTTCCCGATTACCATAGGGGTAGGATTTTTAATGGTGGCCCTGATCATGCCGTACCTGCTATTACCAATACAGAACCTGTTCCAGAGTGCCATAGAAATGATGCAGTCACTGGGGCAAACAGCACCTTTGCCTTTGCCAGTAAAGAGATAAATCATGTTGCACCAGGCATTTACCCATGAAGCCAGACTGTATAGCGTAGAACAGATACGTGAAATAGAAAACCGTGCACTGGCTGCCCATCAGGGTGACATGTCGCTCATGCAAAAAGCGGGTTTGGCCACGGCTGAACTGGCGATGAAGATAGGTGCTGACAAACACGCACCAGTACTGATACTGGCAGGCCCGGGCAATAATGGTGGAGATGCTTATGAGGCTGGATATCAACTATCCAAGCTGGGTTGTAAAGTTGTTTTTGTCATCTGCGGGAAAATTGAAAACTATTCTCGGGATGCACAAGCAGCGCTGCAAAGAGCCAGGGCTGCTGGCCTGGAGTTTGCAGAACTGGATGAATTGCTCAATGCGCCTCAACAACGCTGGAGCCTGATCATAGACGGCTTGTTTGGCATAGGCTTGAAACGTTCACCTGAAGCTGGAATTGCCAGGCTGATAGAGTTCGTCAATCAACTAAGCATTGAAAAATCAATACCGGTATTGGCGATTGATGTTCCCAGTGGCTTGAATGCCGATACAGGACAAGCTACAAGCCAGGACAGTGCCGTTATTCAAGCCAGCCATACCATCAGCTTTATCGCCAATAAAAGTGGCTTGCACACGGGATCAGGCAAAGACTACGCTGGCCAGGTCAGCATCAGTACACTCGATATTGCTGAGGATTTTTTTCCTGAATGCCACAGTTATTTGAATCAACGCACTTCTCTCTTTCCACTTCTCAAGCCTCGCAAACAAAACAGCCATAAAGGCAGTTTTGGCGACATCGTGGTACTGGGTGGTGCCAAAGGTATGGCAGGTGCGGCAATACTCGCCGCGCGGGCTGCACAATTTGCCGGTGCGGGACGGATTTATTGCAGTATGCTGGCAGGAGCACCCGCTTACGACAGCCTGCACCCAGAAATCATGTTTCGCAAGGTTGGTGAAATAAGCCTCCCAGGAACAACTGTGGTCATAGGCCCTGGCCTGGGCACATCAAACCTTGCTCATGCCTTGCTCAGCAAGGCGATACTAACGGCACAGGCACTGGTCATTGATGCAGATGCCCTGAACCTGATCGCTGTAGATAGCAAATTGCGGGTCTTATTACACAATAGAAATACCCCATGCATCATCACGCCACACCCGCTTGAAGCGGCGAGACTGTTGAACCAGAGCGCCGCCGACATACAGAATAATCGCCTGCTTGCAGCACGAGAACTGGCACGGCAATTTAATGCAGTAGCGATACTCAAGGGTTCCGGCAGTATTATTTGCGATCCGGATGGCAAGCTGTTTATCAATACGACTGGCAACCCGGCACTGGCCAGCGGTGGGACTGGTGATGTGCTGGCAGGCGTGGCAGGTGCTTTACTGGCGCAGCTTGGTAACAGCATGGATGCAGCACGAATGGCAGCCTGGGTACATGGTCATGCTGCCGATGAACTGGTGATGCGCGGGTTGGGGCCGATAGGCCTTAGCGCCAGCGAGTTATTGCCAGAGATCAGGCTTCATATTAATAAACTGGCCTATCATTCTAAAACCGACGGCAGACTCTAAGCATCAGTCAACCAGGCTATTAATCTGCTCAGGTATCAGCTTGCCGACTTCAGACCGGGCATCGCAGGCGATGCCCGATTGCGCCAAAGCAGCAGACAATTTTTCTATCTGCTCTTGCTGTGCCGCGGCGTGATCAATCAGCTTATGCAAGACTTTGGAAATCGGGTCATCACTGTTTTGTGTCACGCCGTAAGCCGTGAACAAATGCGCGGTTTCTGAATCTGCCGAGGCCACTTCTTTCTTGATGACGTGGGCAGGATTACCAACTGCCGTACCACCGGCAGGCACAGGTTTAAGCACCACAGAATTTGAACCTATCTTGGCACCCGCACCGATGGTAAAACCACCTAGCACCTTGGCACCGGCACCGACGATAACGCCCGCTTCCAGAGTCGGGTGGCGCTTGGCACCGCGAGACAGGGACGTACCGCCCAGCGTCACGCCCTGGTAGATCGTGCAGTCATCACCGATTTCTGCCGTTTCACCAATGACCACACCAAAACCATGGTCTATAAATACCCTGCGGCCTATCGTTGCACCAGGGTGGATTTCTATACCCGTCAGTACGCGGGCAATGTGCGAAATAAAACGACCCAGCCATTTCAGGCCTCTCTTCCAGCACCATTGCGCCCAGCCATGCATGAGTATCGCTTGAAAACCAGGATAACAAGTGATCACCTCCCAGGCATTACGGGCGGCAGGATCTTTCTTGATGATGCTGGCAATATCTTCTCTCAAGCTGTTAAACATGAAATTTCTATGGATATGACGGAAGGGAATAAGATAGTAGCGTATTTCTGCAAAAGCTGCGCCCGGCACCCAAAATCCAGGATGCCAGGCGAGATATTCTTACAGACGCTGGCGGCGGGCTTCGTACAGACAAACGCCTGAAGCCACGGAGACATTCAGGCTTTCTACAGAACCAAACATGGGGACACTGACCAGCATATCGCAGGTTTCGCGTGTCAGACGGCGCATGCCCTCACCTTCAGAGCCCATGACGATGGCGCTACCGACTTTGAAATCCACATCGTAGATATTTTTTTCGACTTCATCTGAGGTACCAACCAGCCAGATATCACGGTCTTTCAGGTCACGCAGGGTGCGCGCCAGATTGGTGACGGTGATGTAAGGTACTGTTTCAGCAGCACCACTGGCGACCTTGGCTGCAGTGGCATTCAAGCCCACTGCCCTGTCCTTGGGAGCGATAACTGCATGCGCACCCGCGCCGTCAGCCACACGCAGGCAGGCACCCAGGTTATGTGGGTCGGTGATGCCATCCAGCACCAGAAGTAATGGCGGGCCATCGATCGCATCGAGCAATTCATCGAGATTGCGTGCCAGTGACAATTCACTGGCCTTGGCCACTACACCCTGGTGGCGGCGCGTACCGACGATATTGCTGAGGCGCTGATCATCCGCCGGGATGATGCGAACACCAGCAGCTTTTGCCGTTTGCAACAGGTCTTTCATGCGGCCATCAACGCGGGAAGAATCCACATAGATTTCTTCAACGGAAGAAGCTTCATGACGGATCCGGGAGGTCACCGCATGGAAACCAAAAATCATTTTACTTTTCATTTCATTCTTTTCTTTACATGCATTTCTTTAAGGTACTAACGTCTTTTCTTTGCTGATTTGCCAGCGACAGGTGCTTTTTTCTTGGCGCTGGCTGCAGCAGGCGAGGATTTCTGGCGACGTCCACCAGAAAAACTTTCTTCTTTTACTTTCTTGGCGGGAGCAGCTTTACCAGCTCTGCCATAATTTGCAGCGATTTTTTCTTCAGGTGCAAGCAAGGCTTTCTTGGGTGCTGCTCCCTTGCGATTTTTTTCATTCGCAGCAGCACCGCGCGGGTCTATCAAACCTGCCGAGCGCGGCGAAACAGCCTGGACTATGCTCAGGTCTATCTTGCGCGCGTCCAGATCAACGCGGCTAACTTGTACCGTGACTTTGTCGGTCAACTGATAACGCTTGCCAGTGCGTTCGCCGCGCAACTCGTGGCGCGCTTCGTCGAACTGGAAGTAATCTGCACCCAATTCAGTCACATGTACCAGACCTTCGATGAAAATCTCATCAAGCTGGAC
Source organism: Undibacterium pigrum (assembly GCF_003201815.1). Classification (GTDB taxonomy): domain Bacteria; phylum Pseudomonadota; class Gammaproteobacteria; order Burkholderiales; family Burkholderiaceae_D; genus Undibacterium; species Undibacterium pigrum. The sequence continues at coordinate 316,445 of NZ_QJKB01000001.1, read as the reverse complement.
AAAGATACCAAACTGAGTCACGCCCGTGATCATGCCGGTGAATTCTTCACCTATCTTGTTACGGATGAAGTAGCACTTGAGCCAAGCTTCGACATCACGCGAAGCCTCGTCAGCACGACGCTCGTTGGCCGAGCAATGGACGCCAAGTGCATCCCAGATAGTCTGCTCTTTTTCTTCCTTCTTCTTGCCAGCAGCCTTGTCAGCGATTTGCTGTTTTCTGGTGGCATTTGATACCGTGGTATTCAACAGCGTCAGGTCTATGCCTTTGGGTTCATACTTGCGCCCCAGCAAAATCGCCTTGATGGCCCTGTGCGTCAACAAGTCAGGATAGCGGCGTATCGGGCTGGTGAAATGCGCGTAGGCGTCATAAGACAAACCAAAGTGGCCGATATTATCCGGGCTATATACGGCTTGCTGCATGGACCGCAGCAACATGGTTTGCAAAAGTGGCGCATCTGGCCGCCCTTTGATCTTGTTCATCAACTCGGCATAATCCGACGCCGACGGCTTATCGCCACCATTGAGGAACAGACCTACCTGCTTCAGGAAATTCCTGACCTGGGTCAGCTTCTCTTTGGTCGGGCCTGCATGGATACGATAAGTACCTGGGTGTTTATAGGTTTCCAGCAAGTTCGCAGCACAGACATTGGCTGCCAGCATGCATTCTTCAATCAGCTTGTGAGCATCATTGCGTGTGCGTGGCAGTATCTTTTCTATCTTGCCTGAAGGATTGCAGACGATATAGGTTTCCGTCGTTTCAAAATCGATGGCGCCGCGCGCTTGGCGGGCTTTCAATAGAGACTGGAAGACTTCATACAAATGCAAAAGATGCGGCACCAGGGTCAGACGCTTGGCTGCTTCCGGCCCTTTGGTATTACCAAGTATGGCCGCCACTTCGGTATAAGTGAAGCGTGCAGCAGAATGGATAACCGCAGGGTAAAACTGGTAAGCCGTGACCTCACCATCCTGGGTAATCACCATATCGCACACCAGCGTCAGGCGATCAACATCCGGGTTAAGCGAGCACAGGCCATTTGACAGGCGCTCCGGCAACATGGGGATCACGCGACGCGGGAAGTATACCGAGGTACTGCGCAACAAAGCTTCTTCATCCAGCACATCATTAGGCTGGACATAGTGACTGACGTCGGCAATAGCGACAATCAAGCGGTGAGCTTTGCTGCGGCCTATCTTGACTGGTTCACAGTACACGGCATCATCAAAATCGCGAGCGTCTTCGCCATCTATCGTTACCAGCGGAATATCGCGCAGATCAACACGGTCTGTGAGATCACTGTCCCTGACTTCTGAAGGCAATTTGGCAGCCGCTTTTTTAACCGCCTCAGAAAACTCATGAGGAACACCAAATTTACGGACAGCGATTTCGATTTCCATGCCCGGATCATCGACATCACCCAGTATTTCGACTATCTTGCCGACTGGCTGCGCATAACGGGTCGGCTGCTCGGTCAACTCAACGCTGACAACCTGGCCAGCCTTGGCTTTGCCTGGTGCGCCGCTCAGTAAAATATCCTGGCTGAAACGTTTGTCTTCAGGCGCGACTATCCAGACGCCGTTTTCATTTAACAGCCGTCCAATGACATGGGTATTGGCCCTGTCCAGTATCTCGAGTATGCCGCCTTCCAGCCGGCCACGTCTGTCTGTGCCAACGACACGCGCCATGACACGGTCGCCATGCAAGACCTTTTGCATTTCGCGCTCAGGCAGAAACAGGTCTTCGCTGCCGTCATCGGGGATCAGGAAACCATATCCTTCGCGATGACTGCTGACTTTACCGCTGATGAAATTATCGTGATTGGCGATGGAATAATTTCCACCTTTATCTACTTTGACTTGCCCATCTCTTTCCATCGCGCTTAAACGTCGTGTCATGCCATCTAACTCCTCAGGTTTTACTGACAGCGCTACTGCAATTGCAGTAGCTGTCATTTTGGCCGTGTTAGTACGTAGAACACCCAGTATCTCTTCGCGACTGGGGATGGGGTATGAATGCTTGTTCAAATTTTGTATTTTTTCGTAAAAAAGTTAATTTGGCTTACGCCAAAATCTTATCAGGCCATAGTTTACTGTAGCAAACCTCTTTCGCCTAACAATACTTGTATTGCCGGACTAGCTCATCTTGACAAATGCCTCAAACAATTTATAATGTTTGTCTTCGCTGCCCACGTGGCGGAATTGGTAGACGCGCATGGTTCAGGTCCATGTGCCTTCGGGTGTGGGGGTTCGAGTCCCTCCGTGGGCACCACAATTTGAGAGCCCGCTGATGAAAATCAGCGGGCTTTTTCAATTATGCCTTCTGCTTTCAATCCCCTTGCCACATCAACCTGACGCTCAAACAATCTCGCCCACCCTGCAAGTTAGTCCTATCCCACTCCAGACTGTCATATCATTATCTGCTCATACATAACAAGAGTCTGTACAGATGCCAGTTTAATTGCTCGTCAACATGCCAATATTAGCGCGCAAATTGCCAGTCACATTATCCACGAAAAATATTTCCCCAAAACCAGGCAAATGCTCTATAATAATGCCTTCCGTTGCCCACGTGGCGGAATTGGTAGACGCGCATGGTTCAGGTCCATGTGTCTTCGGATGTGGGGGTTCGAGTCCCTCCGTGGGCACCACAGTTTTGAGAGCCCGCTGATGAAAATCAGCGGGCTTTTTCAATTCCAGATTTGCTTTTCCCATTTGCGCAAACTGCATCATATTCGCCCCCTCTATCCGTATCATCTAAATCAGGCAAAGTCTGACAGAAACCAATAAGCCCCCTCAGTGAAACGCGAGAAATGCATCGCAATAATGCACTGGATAATTGCATAGCGTCGACATAAAAAAACGGAAGCAAATTGCTTCCGTTTCCATGACTACCAATTAAGCTGCGCCCTTTTTCAACCAGGCATTCAACTGATGCGGCCTGATACTGTCATACTCTTCAAAAGGCTGATGGATCCAGGGATTGTTCGCCAGATAGTCCAGATAATAATCCGGAGCCACTGATGAACATGCCTTGTACCAGATCACAGCTGATTTTACTTCAGTCACGGCCGGAAAATTCTCGCGCAAATGCACGAGCACTTTTTCGAGAGTAACGCCAGAATCAACCAGATCGTCCACCACCAGCACCTTACCTTGCAGTGCGCCCTTGGTCATGGAAATATACTTTCCTATGTCCAGAGTACCCTGCACTGTGCCTGACTCTTCGCGATATGAACTGGTCGACAAAATCGCCAGAGGCACATCAAAAATTCTGGAGAAAATATCGCCAGGGCGCAAGCCACCACGGGCGAGACACAAAACTTGATCAAACTTCCAGCCAGACTCATGCACTTTCAGTGCAAGCTGCTCGATGGAACGATGATAAGCCTCCCAGGAGACCCACAAGTCCTTGTCTGTAGATGCAGGCATATTCATATTTTTATTTTTCCTTCTTAAATAAACGGGTGCCTTAACACGATGGTTTCTTCGCGATCTGGTCCGGTAGAGACCATATCGACAGGAACACCAACCAGTTCCTGAATACGCATGATGTAATTGCGGGCATTGACTGGCAGAGCATCCATGCTTTGCGCGCCAACTGTCGTTTCAGACCAGCCTGGCATTTCTTCATAAATAGCTTCACAACGTGCAGCTTCTTCAGCGCCCACCGGGAAAATATCAACGACTTTGCCATCAATCTTGTAACCTGTGCACAGCTTCAGTGTTTCCAGGCCATCCAGTACATCAAGCTTGGTCAGGCACATGCCAGACACGCCATTGATTTGCACGGAACGTTTCAACAAGGCGGCATCAAACCAGCCACAACGGCGGGCGCGGCCAGTGACTGTACCAAACTCGTGACCAACGCTGGCCAGATGCTTGCCCACACCTGCATCGGTTGGCAATTCAGATGGGAACGGACCGGAGCCTACACGTGTCGTGTACGCCTTGGTGATACCCAGGATGTAATGCAACATGTTCGGGCCAACGCCAGAACCCGCCGCCGCATTACCGGCCACGCAATTGCTGGAGGTAACAAATGGATAAGTACCATGGTCGACGTCCAGCAAACTACCCTGCGCGCCTTCAAACAAGAGGCTGGCACCCGCTTTATGCGCTGCATACAAGGCACTGGAAACGTCAGCCACCATAGGACGGATGCGTGGCACATTGGCCAGTGTGTCATCCAGAGTTTTCTGGAACTCGACTGCAGGCGCTTTGAGGTAATTGGTCAGCACAAAATTGTGGTAATCCAGATTTTCGCGCAGTTTTTCAGCAAAACGCTCTTCATTGAGCAAATCTGCTACACGTATCGCACGACGAGCAACCTTGTCTTCATAAGCCGGGCCTATGCCTTTACCAGTAGTACCGATCTTGGCAGCACCACGGGCAATTTCACGGGCAGCATCGAGTGCTGTGTGATACGGCAAGATAACCGGGCAAGCTTCGGAAATCTTCAGGCGAGAAGCGACTTCCACACCGTTCGCCTGCAGCTTGTCGATTTCGCGCAAGAGGTCAGGTACAGACAACACGACGCCATTACCGATATAGCAAGCCGTGCCTGCGCGCATGATGCCTGAAGGTATCAGTTGCAAGGCAGTTTTCTGGCCGCCGATTACCAGTGTATGGCCAGCATTATGTCCACCCTGAAAACGCACTACACCCTGGGCGTGGTCCGTCAACCAGTCAACGATTTTTCCTTTGCCTTCATCGCCCCACTGGGTACCGATTACGACTACGTTTTTTGCAATTTTAGTTTGTGTCATCACTCAACCTACATTTTGAAGAATCCATTTACCTGCATCGAAAATGAGTGCGCGATTGCAATCAAATTCGTCTTGTTCGTCCTCGTGTCCTGGCAGGCTTTGGATCACGATCTCGCCTTCACCACGCAAGGCCACAATTTTTTCACGCAAAGCCGGGTCACTTCCCCACGGCGCGCGAATTGCGCCTTTTCTCTCTGCAATCGGTAAAAGACGGGCCAGTTCACGCAAATCCAGAGAAAAACCAGTTGCCGGACGCGAACGGCCAAAAGCCTCACCTACGTGGTCATAGCGCCCGCCACGTGCCACTGCATTTGGCAAGCCAGGAACAAACACATTGAACATCACACCACTATGATAGTGGTAGCCACGCAAATCAGCGAGATCTATCGTGACATGAGCTGTACCTGTCAGGCGCACCAAATGCTCAAGCTCATCCAGTGCGGTTTGTATGCCTGCAAATGCTGGCAATACAGCGCGCGCCTTTTGAATAACCGAGATATCACCATACAGACCAGGCAAAGCCATCAATGCTGCACGCACTTCGGGCGAAAAATTCTGGCTCAACTTGTCTATGCTAGGCAAGTCTTTCGCTTCCAGCAAGGCATACAAGGTATTTTCCTGCGCTTTTGCCAGAGGGTCTGCTGCCAGCAAGGCGCGCAACACGCCCACATGGCACATATCCAGCCTTACATCTTTGACATGTGCCAAAGCCAGGCAAGCCAGTACCAGCTCCTGGATCTCTGCATCTGCCTCCAGGCCTGCATGGCCATAAATTTCAGCGCCGATTTGCAAGGGCTCGCGCGTTGCATGCAAGCCAGATGGCTTGGTATGCAAGACACTACCCGCATAGCACAGGCGGGTAACCGTGTGGCGATTCAACAAATGCGCATCAATACGGGCAACTTGCGTGGTCATATCAGCACGCAAGCCCATGGTACGGCCAGAGATTTGATCCACCAGCTTGAAGGTACGCAAATCCATGTCCTGACCGGCACCGGTCAACAAGGATTCTATGTATTCCAGCATGGGTGGCATGACCAGCTCGTAGCCATACAATCTGAAATTGTCCAGCAAGACGCGGCGCAGCTCTTCTATCTTGCGTGCTTCCGAGGGCAAGATATCAGCAATATTTTCAGGTAAAAGCCAATTAGGCATGAAGAACAATCAAAAAAACAAGAATTTGGTTTAGTCTATCCGAGAAACAGCGATCTGCACAAAATTTGTGCAGATCGCTGTCGGTCACTACAATCACTACATGTAGTGGAGAATTAATATTATTACTTGGTCTTTACCGCAGGAGCATTACCACCTATTGAAGACGGGCTCTTGAAATACTTAAAGAATTCAGAATTTGGGTCTACAACCAAAATGTCATTCTTACTCTTGAATGAGGCAGAATACGCTTCCATACTACGATAGAACTTGTAGAACTCTGGACTCTGACTAAAGGCCTGGGCATAAATCTGAGACGCCTCAGCATCACCCGCACCACGGATCTTTTGTGCATCACGGTTGGCTTCAGCCTTGATGACCAGTCTTTGCTTGTCAGCATCTGCACGAATCTCTTCAGACTCGGCCGCACCAGTAGAACGCAAGCCATTTGCCTCGCGGGTACGCTCTGCCTTCATACGATCATAAACCGAATTATTGATCTGCTCGACATAATCAACGCGCTTGAGACGTACGTCAACAATTTCCACACCTATGTGCTTGGTTTCGTCAGAAACTTTTTTCTTGATGGCATCCATCACCTTGCCACGCTGAGTAGAAATTACTTCACCCACTTTACGCTTGGTAATCTCGTCATTCAAGGCCGCCTTGATGATTTGCGACATCCTGTCTTGCGCCCTGCGCTCTTCGCCATTGAAGCTGACAAAGTACAGGCGTGGATCCTTGATGCGCCATTTTACAAAAGAATCAACCAGGATATTTTTCTTTTCAGAAGTCACGAAGCGATCTGCTGAATTGGTGTCTATGGTCAAGATGCGCTTATCCAGGAACAAGACGTTCTGGAATGGTGGCGGCAACTTGAAATGCAAACCTGGCTCGCTGATCACGGACTTGACTTCACCCAAGGCGAATACAATGGCGTGGGAACGTTGATCAACAACAAAAATAGTCGAGTAAGCAACCAGGATTGCGGCGCACAGCGCAATGATGAAAGTGGCTAATTTATTCATTATCTGCCCTCCCTCTCACGCGTGTCCCGATTATCTTTTGATCTGCCATCTTTACCATAACGCATTTCCACTGTAGGAATCTGTTCTGCTGCAGGTATCGCCGCTGCCGCCGGAGCAGCAGGCTTTGCTGCAGATTGATCAGCTTGATTAATCATTTTATCCAGGGGCAAATAAATCATGTTATTGCCTGCCTTGGTATCCATCATCAATTTGCTGGTATTGGCAAATATTTGCTGCATGGTTTCCAGATAGATGCGGTCCCTGGTGATCGCTGGCGCTTTTTGATATTCCGCCAACACTTGCTGGAAGCGTGATGCATTACCCTGGGCAGTGGCAACAATACTGGCCTTATAACCTTCTGCTTCCTGTATCAAACGTGAAGCCTCACCACGTGCCTTTGGAATCACATCGTTAGCATAGGCAATACCTTCATTCTTCAGGCGTTCCTTGTCTTGCTTGGCTTTTTGCGCATCTTCAAATACAGCCTGGACTTGCTCAGGCGCCTGCACATTTTGCATGGTTACTTGCGCCACTTGCACACCTGAACCATAAGCATCCAAAATCTTTTGCATGCCAGCGTTGACATCAAGAGCTATCTTTTCACGACCTTCATACAAGACAAAGTCCATGGTACTTTTACCAACGATCTCACGCACGACAGCTTCAGCTACCTGGCGTATCGTTTCTTCCTGATCGCGATTGTTGTACAACCAGTCAGCAGCATTATTCAATTTATATTGAACTGCGAATTGGATATCGACGATATTTTCATCGTCGGTCAACATCAGGGATTCGCGCTCTCTGCTACCTTTTTTATATCCGATTTCTACTGTCCTGACTTGAGACAGATTGACGATCTCATGCCCTTGTATAGGGTAAGGCCAGCGCCAGTTAAAGCCAGCAGTAGTCTGATGGCTGAATTTACCAAAAGTGGTGATAACGGCGGTTTGACCCTCTTGTACTATGAAGAAGCCACTGGACAGCCAGATCAGGGTGATTACCGCAATAATCAGGGATGCACCAATTTTTGCGCCAGAAGAGTCAGGAGAGAAATTACCACCACTGTCACCGCCGCCCTGCTGACCAAACATGCGTGACAATTTTTGAGTGAAATCCTTCCACAACTGATCAAGATCAGGTGGGCCTTCAGGAGGTTTTTTATTATTATCAGGTTTGTTATTGTTGTTTTGGTTATTATTCTGCGAGCCACGCCCCCATTGCGGGTCGTTCATGGACATGGTCAAACCAATTCTTTTGAGAAGTGAAACAAGCATTCTGTCGCTATCCAATGAATAGTGGGTTGGACTACTGAAGATCAAAGCGGGCATCAATCACTTCTGGTATTGCAGGCGCTATACCAGACATCTTTGCCAAAGCGAATTCTGCTATGGATTCGCGTAATAAACTTATACCTGCTCCGGTGCGAGCACTCAAAAAAACCCTTTGGATTTTATCATACTCGTCGAGCTCGACCGATGGTTCCAGGCCAGCCAAATCGATCTTATTCCACACCAGTATCTGTGGAATATGGTCTGCACCAATTTCTTTCAATACATGGTTGACTTGTTGAATCTGATCAAACCGCACTGGACTACTTGCGTCCACAACGTGCAATAACAAGTCTGCATGGATGGTTTCTTCCAGAGTTGCCCTGAAAGCCGCAACCAGTTGATGTGGCAATTCACGAATAAAACCAACTGTATCAGAAATCACTACATTTCCAGCATCGCCAAGATACAAGCGGCGTGACGTCGTATCCAATGTTGCAAATAACTGGTCGGCGGCATAAGCCCCGGCTTTGGTCATGGCATTGAACAAACTGGACTTGCCAGCATTGGTGTAGCCAACCAGAGAAACAGACAAGGTATTGCTACGGCCACGTGAACGTCGTTGAGTTTCACGCTGCTTATGCAATTTCTCCAGCTTTTGTTTGAGCATTTTTACCCGCTCGCCCAATAAACGACGATCGGTCTCCAGTTGCGTCTCACCAGGACCACGCAAGCCAATACCGCCTTTTTGTCTTTCCAGATGCGTCCAGCCGCGTATCAGGCGCGTCGCCAGATGTTGCAATTGAGCAAGCTCAACTTGCACCTTACCCTCGTGACTATGAGCGCGTTGTGCAAAAATATCCAAGATCAGACTGGTACGGTCAACTACCCTGACCTTCAGATGACGCTCAAGATTTCTTTGTTGCGCCGGAGAAAGTGCATGGTTAAATATGACAATTTCCAGCGCATTATCTGCTACAGCATTAGCAATCTCGTCCGCCTTGCCACTACCGACAAAAAAAGCGGCATCAGGACTGGATCGCTTACAGGTGATGGTTGTAACAGGCTCAGCTCCCGCAGATTGCGAGAGCAAAGATAATTCTTCCAGACTGGCGGCAAAGTCGTCCTTGCCGAAATCAACACCGACCAGAGCGGCGCGCATAGACGACTTCTTTGATTCAGTACTCAAAAATTACTCAGCCTCAGTCTCAGTGTTGATGCTAACTGCACGTGCTGGAACGACAGTGGAAATTGCATGCTTATATACCATTTGCGTCACGGTATTGCGCAGCAAAACCACATATTGATCAAAAGATTCAATATGTCCTTGTAACTTGATGCCATTAACCAGATAAATCGATACAGGAATATGTTCTTTACGCAGTGCGTTCAGAAATGGGTCTTGTAATAATTGCCCTTTATTGCTCATAACAGCTCCATTGTGTTGTTGTGATTAGGAGTTGGGGACTACTTATCAAAATACAAGTATTCCCAGAAGTTGATTACAAAGTAATGTAATCTATTTTTACTTTAAGTGCATATTCCTGCTTAAATTTCACCGCAAAAGAATATGCACCAAGCTGTTTTTTTACATTTTGATGCTTGCCTGCAAATTTACTTGGAGGTCTTGTCAAACGGATTCTTGCCTGAACGCATCTCAATTCTGAGTGGAGTGCCTGTCAGCGAGAAAGTCTCACGGAAATGTTTTTCCAGATAACGCTTGTAAACGTCGCCCACGGCTTCCAGTGCGTTGCCATGGATAACAATGATAGGTGGATTTTGCCCACCCTGATGGGCATAACGCAGCTTGGGACGGATTGAGCCCTTGCGTTTGGGTTGCTGATGTTCAACCGCTTCAATCAGTGCACGCGTCAGTTTTGGCGTCGACAAGTTCACCATCGCTGCTGCATAAGCGGCGTCGATAGACTTCATCAAAGGGGCTATACCAGTCGACTTCAGCGCCGAAATGAAATGGAATTTGGCAAAAGTCAGGAAATTCAGTTTGCGCTCGATATCCAGCTTGATCTCATCGCGCCTGTCGCTTTGCAAACCATCCCATTTATTGACGCCGACTACCAGAGCACGGCCAGATTCCAGAATAAACCCGGCGATGTGTGCATCTTGCTCAGAAATATCTTGCTGAGCATCCAGCAGCAACAATACAACATTGGCTTCGGAAACTGACTGCAGGGTTTTAACAACAGAAAACTTTTCTATTGCCTCAAACACCTTGCCACGACGACGGATACCAGCAGTATCAATCAATGAGTAATGCACACCATCGCGCTCGAAGGGTATTTCTATGGAGTCACGGGTAGTGCCAGGCATATCAAAGGCGATCACCCTTTCTTCACCCAGCAAGGTATTCACCAAAGTCGACTTGCCGACGTTCGGGCGACCAACGATGGCAATCTTGATGCCTCTGACATTGGATTCTGGCTCTTCCACTTCAGCTGGACGTTGAGCGAAGGCAATATCAACCATTTCTTCGACCAGATCCGCTACGCCATCACCATGGGCTGCGGAGATCACATAAGGATCACCCATGCCCAGTTCGTAAAAGTCTGCGGTGACCGAGGTGTACTTCATACCCTCAGCCTTGTTAACCACCAGCATCACGGAGCGGCCTGATTTGCGCAGGAAGTCTGTGATGGTTTTGTCATGCGGTGTCAGGCCCTGACGGCCATCAACGATAAATACAACAACATCTGCCTCAGCCACAGCCTGTTTGGTCTGTTTGGCCATTTCATGCATGATGCCTTCTTTGGCAACAGGCTCGAAACCGCCTGTATCAATCACCAGAAAAGGACGTTCACCCACACGACCTTCGCCGTAGTGCCTGTCCCTGGTCAAGCCAGGTAAATCTGCGACCAAAGCATCGCGTGAACGAGTGAGCCGATTGAACAGCGTGGATTTGCCGACATTAGGTCGGCCTATAAGTGCGATAACCGGCTTCATTATTATTACTCGGTTGCAAGAGCAACCACTGATCCTGATTTTGTTTGAACGATCAGTTTAGCATCGACCACCAAAGGCGCTGCTAAAATCTGACTACCATCGGTAGCAATACGTCCGATAAAAGAACCATCTTCCCTGGAGAGGAAGTGGACATAACCTGCGAAATCACCGACCGCTACTGCACGATCATATGAAATTGGTGCGGAAAGGCGACGATAGCTGAGTTTATCATTGCGCCAGGCACTTGCACCGCCATTGCGGGCATATGCATTAACAGCACCGGCCACATCTGCAGCAAAGACAAAGCGCTCATCAACACTGACGCCAACCTCACTGGACAGCGCCTTACCCCAGCGCAAAGCTCCCGTACCCACATCAAAACAGGCAACCCTGCCCTGATAAGAGCTTGCACATATGTCGCTACCCATGATGACAGGCGCGCCTGAAACGTCGGCAACGCGCTCCAGCTCAGTTGCGCCCTTAGGCTCACCAACTGTTGCTTCCCAGCGCAAACCGCCATTATTCAAAGCCAGGGCAGACATACGACCACCAGGCAAAGCTACGATCGCCTGCTGACCATTCATGACGATGCCTGGTGCCAGACGCAAAGTCAAAGGTGGCAATGGACGCTCTATCGACCATTTACGCTCGCCATTTTTCAAATCATAAGCACTGACCTTGTTGTCTATGCTGCGAACGACAACCAAACCCTGGCCGACTGCAGGCGCAGACAGAATTTCATTCGTGCTCTGTGCTTTCCAACGCAATTTTCCGTCCAGATCAAAGGCTAGAACCTGGCCTTTTTCTCCTGCAACGACCACAGATGTCGCATCTACCCCAACGCCAGCCGTCAGACGCATGCCTGCATTAATACGCCATACAGTACGGCCTGTCGCCACTTCTATCCGCGCCAGTGCACCATCAGCCGCAGCCACATAGACATTCGGACCATAGGCAGCAGGCGAAAACACATAATTGCCTGCAGTACCGATTGGGACAGTCCAGCTAGGCTTGATCGCCATTGTCGCCTTGATTTCACTCAGGACTGAGGGTTGATTTTTTGCGTCAGCTTTAGAAGAAAAAGGATTTAATGACGACAGCGTAGAACAACCGGTCAAAGCCAGAAATGCAGACGATACGACGAGCAGCTTGGCAGAAAATTGCATGTATGATTCCCCTTATTTACTAACAACTTTAGTATCTGTCGCGCCGCCAATGACATCCAGCTTCATTTGCAAAGCCTGACGACCTGGACTTTTTTCCGACATTTTCTCCAAAGCTGCCTTGTAAGCGGTACGCGCATCTTCGATTTTATTCTGGGCTACATAAATGTCACCCTTGGCATCGAGCACATCCGCATCGAATTGCGCTGGAAATGTACCGGCCAGGTGTTTCAGTCCATCATCGTAAGCTTTTTCATCGAGTGCGATACCTGCGAGGCGAATTTTTGCCAGCGCCTTATATTCTTCCAGCTTGGAGTTATCAGCTACCCATTGCAGCTGTGTCTTGGCCAACTTGAGGTCATTCGCATCGAAAGCACTTTTGGCAGCGACCAGGGCAGCCATATGCGCATAAGATGTACCTGAAAACTTGCTCTTCAAATCATCTGCTACAGCTTGCACTTTGGCATTGTCTTTTGCAACAACAAACTTTTGCATTTCTTCATACAACTGCGATGCATGTAAGGTTTGCCCGGCCTGGCGCGCTGTCCATGCAGTCCAGCCTGCATAGCCTGCCAGGATGATGATCAAACCCCAGGTTGCCAGATTGCCGTATTTTTTCCAGAGTGCCTTGAGATTATCTAACTGCTCTTGCTCTTCTAAATCGTATGCCATAGCGTCTTCGCTTATCTATGTTATTAATGTTATCGATACTATTAATGTGACCCGTGCAGATCAATGATGCACATGGTGATGATTTGGGTCATCACAACAATCCCCGTCTGCACTACCGGCGATTTGATCAACCAGGTAATCCACCGCTGTATCAAAGGGCACATTAACCTGATTATTTTCAGCGTCGCCTGCACGCAACTCTTTGACGCTCACCGTATTATTATTTGCCTCATCTTCACCGATGATGACTGCATAAGCAGCCCCACTGCCGTCAGCCTTCTTCATCTGCGACTTGAAGCTACCCACACCATTGGCAGTTGCGCAATGTAACACAACATCCAGACCCGCATCTCGCAAACGCTCACTTAATACCATGGCCTGCATTTGCGCTTCAGCCCCCTGATGCACAAGATATACATCGCACATTGCAGGCTGATGCACGTCACCCTTGGCTTTCATCAATTCCAGCAAGCGCTCTATACCCATGGCAAAACCACAGGCTGGCGTTGGCTTGCCGCCAAAAATACCAAACAGAGCATCATAGCGACCACCAGCACATACCGTCCCCTGAGAACCCAGATCATCAGTAACCCATTCAAACACGGTACGATTGTAATAATCGAGACCGCGCACCAGACGGGTATTAATAGTGAACGGGATACTATTGTGACGCAAAATCTTTTGCACACCTTCAAAGTGCGCCAGAGACTCAGCACCCAGATAGTCCAGCAATTTAGGCGCTGCATTGACCATTTCTTGCATGGCCGGATTTTTTGTGTCCAGAATACGCAAAGGATTTGTCAGCAGGCGTCGTTTCGCTTCTGCATCAAGAATATCCTGATGCTGCTCAAAATAAGCAATGAGCGCAGCCTTGTGCTGGTTTCTCTCTTCTGCATCACCGATGGAATTCAATTCCAGGCGCACATTGTCCAGGCCCAGATCATCCCAGAAACGCTGGCACATCATGATCAGTTCGGCGTCAATATCCGGACCAGTGAAGCCCAGCGCTTCCGCCCCCACCTGATGGAACTGGCGATAACGGCCACGTTGCGGTTTCTCATGACGGAACATAGGGCCGGTGTACCACAAGCGCCTTGGACCATCATAAATGAGATTATGTTCAATCGCAGAACGCACCACACCAGCAGTGCCTTCCGGGCGCAAAGTCAGCTTGTCACCGTTCATGGAATCTTCAAAGGAATACATTTCCTTTTCAACGACGTCAGTAACCTCACCCAAACCACGTGCGAACAAATTGGTGGGCTCAACGATAGGGGTACGGACTTGCTGGAAGCCATAACTCTTCAATACGGATTGCACGGTATTTTCAAATAACTCCCACAATGGAGAGTCATCCGGCAAAAGGTCATTCATCCCTTTCACACCAGCGATTTTTTCTGCTTTTTTTATTTCCGACATGCTTGCTACCTGATTTAATTATTTGTTACGCCATGCACCGGGGCATAGTGACTCTTGACATAGTCCAGCACAATTTCCTGGAACTCTTCTGCGATACGGTCGCCACGCAAGGTGAGCGCCTTGGCACCATCGATAAAGACAGGGGCAGCGGGTGATTCGCCCGTACCTGGCAAACTGATACCAATATTGGCATGCTTGGATTCACCCGGGCCATTAACGATGCAACCCATGACGGCGACATTCATATTCTCTACACCTGGATACTGGCTTTTCCAGACCGGCATCTGATTCCGTAGGAAACTCTGGATATCGTCAGCCAGTTCCTGAAACACCGTTGAGGTAGTTCTGCCACAACCAGGGCAAGCGATGACCATGGGAGTAAATTTTCGCAAGCCCATGGTTTGCAAAATTTCCTGGCCGACAATGACTTCCTTGCAGCGGTCACCACCTGGCTCCGGCGTCAGGGATATGCGTATGGTGTCGCCTATACCTTCCTGCATCAACACTGACAACGCAGCGGTAGATGCAACGATGCCTTTGCTACCCATACCCGCCTCTGTCAGGCCAAGATGCAAGGGATAATCGCAGCGCGCAGCTAACTCACGATAAACCGCGATCAAATCCTGTACACCAGATACTTTGCAGGACAAGATAATCTTGTCACCAGCCAGGCCCAGCTCTTCAGCTTTTTGCGCACTTTCAATGGCAGAGGTGATCAGTGCCTGATACATGACAGCCTGCACACTCCATGGCTCAGGACGCTTGGCATTATCATCCATGATGCGGGCCAGCAAAGCCTGATCCAGGCTACCCCAGTTAACGCCTATGCGTACTGGCTTATCGTAGCGGCAAGCCATTTCTATCATCTGGGCAAACTGGGTATCGCGTTTGGCGCCTTTCCCCACATTGCCAGGATTAATCCTGTATTTGGATAAAGCTTTGGCGCAATCGGGAAAATCATTCAGCAGCGTATGGCCGTTGTAGTGAAAATCACCTACCAGTGGCACATCTATGCCCATCCTGTCCAGCTGCTCGCGTATGGCTGGCACTGCGGCGGCAGCTTCTGCATTATTGACTGTGATACGCACCAGCTCAGAACCGGCTCTCGCCAATTCCTTGATTTGAATCGCCGTACCGATTGCATCTGCCGTGTCAGTATTCGTCATGGACTGCACGACTACAGGGGCACCGCCACCCACAAGAACTTCACGGGTGCCATATACCACCTTGGCAGAACGGGATGCGCGTCTAAGCTTGGGACCGGAACCGATTTCTGATAAAAAATCCGTCATCTTTACTTCACACTCATATTAATGACATTACTATCCTTGCCCGGTGCAATTCCCATAGATTTGCCACGCAACCAGCCATCTACACCAGCAGCGTTGCCTATCCTGAGTTGCAAGGCTTCTTTCATGTCAAACACCTCTTCAGTACCCGCTTTGGCCAGATGAGATGTCACGATTGTGCCATTTTCACGCTTGACCTGTATCCACGAATCTTGCCTGAACTTTAATTTAAGCTGATTATTACCAGAATCCACAGCCGACGTTACTGCAGGGACCAGAGGCACTACAGTCTGAGGAGGAGTAACAGCGGCATTCGATGCTGGTCGCTCATCCGGCACAACTTGTGCCTGACTGGCAACCTGATCCTGAGATTCAGGTTTATTCTCATTAACTGTTGCAAGCACAGTAGGCACAGCAGGAGTAGCAGGTTTTGGTATCACTTGCGTTACAACTGGCGCAGGCTCAATACTCTCAGCCACTTTTTCCGGCACCACTTCCACAGGCTTTTTAGTAGACTCAGAAGAAATCAGGCTCTTAAAATAATCGCTTTTTTCAAGCTTTTGCACGCCAAGGAAAATCAGGGCGCATGCCGCCAGCAAGCCAGCGCCAATCAGGTATTTTCGATTATTACTATCTTGCCGGCCAAGAAATGGCGTACGTGATTCCATAAACGGTGTAGCCAGCGTTGGACGCAAATCCGTCACCAAGCCTGTCACGCCCGCTTCTACAGGCAAGCAAGCGATAATTGGCGCAGGGTCAAGCTTGAGAAGTTTTGCGTAAGAACGCACAAAACCACGCACGATTACCATCTTGGGCAAATCATCAAACTGATTATTCTCCAGTGAGACTATCTGACGTTGAGATAACTTGAGCTGATCAGCAACTTGCTGCAAGCTTAAGCCCAACTGAATACGGGCAGCAGATAATTGTGAACCTGCAGTCTGCACTACAGATAATACCGTCTTGTGCTCGGACATTTCCTGAGACAAAGGGTCAACAGGCAAATTCGCTCCCGCTTCACTCATCAAAAACTCCACGTTGATACTGAGACAATTCTTTGGAATTAGGATGACGGCGGCGCAATTGAGTACCCAGGTTACTCACAGAGGCATCGTCACCCAATTTTTTGTCAATTTTTATAGCAAGCCACAGAACGTCAGCAGCCAACACATCAAACTTCAGCACGCGACCTATATAAAACCGCGCTTGCTTATATTCACCACGATCATAGAGTATCTTTGCGAGATTGGCATTAATAGCAGGATTGGCAGGCTCTTCCCGCAGACCCTGCATAAAATACCGCTCAGCACCAACTGCATCCTTCATGCGCAAACTACACAGACCTGCATTATTCAAGGCCTTACCTGGCGCAGCATAATTCGGATCCTTGATCGCCTTCTCAAGATAAGCCAGACCCTGGCTTTCACGTCCATTCAAACACAGGAACCAGCCGTAATTATTTCCAATATCATTATTGCCTGGCGAAAGTTTCAAGGCATGCAGGAAATTATCTTCTGCCAGTTGCTTCTCTCCCATATCCATGAAAATCAGTGCGCGCAGACTATATGCATCAACCAGATTTGAGGAAATCAGCAAAGCCTGGCGAATTTCTTCCAGCGCGACTTTGGGCTGACCTTGCTGGTAATAACCTATCGCCAGTTGCATGCGTATACCCGCACGCTTTTGAGCTTCCTGCTTTTCTACCGAAATATTTTCCTCTTGCCTCTCGCCTTCCAGGCGCTTGTTTGCACAAGCAGTAAGGCCCAGGGCCAATGCTAGCACCACACCCTGCAAACAGTATTGACGCATTTGAGAAATTTTCACTGAGTGATCTCCACGATCTTGCCAAAATTTTCGCCAAACTTCTTTTGATATTCCGCCATCTTTTGCATGCGCTCTTGCACACGCGTCCTGTCTTGCACTTCACCAGCCAACTGTCCACAAGCGGCATCAATATCATCGCCACGGGTTTTACGCGTCGTTGTTACCAAGCCCGCATCCAGCAAAATCTGTGCAAAGGCCTTAATGCGCGGATTGGCCGATCGCTTCAGTCCAGACTCCGGAAAAGGATTAAAAGGAATCAAATTAAACTTGCACGGCACATCACGCACCAGCTCTATCAACTCCCTCGCATGCGCATCAGTGTCATTGACACCATCGAGCATGCAATATTCAAATGTCACAAAGTCGCGCGGCGCAAACTCCAGGTAGCGCTTGCAGGCTGCCATCAATTCTTTTAAAGGATGCTTTTTGTTCAGCGGTATCAGGCTGTCGCGCAAAGCATCGTTCGACGCATGCAGTGACACAGCCAGTGCAACCGGACATTCTTGCGACAACTTGTCTATCATAGGCACAACACCGCTGGTAGACAGCGTCACACGACGACGCGACAAACCATAAGCATTATCATCGAGCATGAGACGCAAAGCAGTCACAGTTGGTTCAAAATTCAACAAAGGCTCGCCCATACCCATCATGACCACATTGGTGATCTGACGCTCGCCCTTGGGGCCGGGAGCAATACCTTTGGTCTTGCGCAATTCAAATTCTGCCATCCAGAGCTGGCCTATGATTTCGCCTACGCTCAGGTTGCGGTTAAACCCCTGCTTGCCAGTAGAACAAAAACGGCAATTCACAGCACAGCCTGCCTGGGTAGAAATACACAGGGTGCCGCGATTTTCTTCAGGGATAAATACGGTTTCTACAGCATTACCCTGGCCGACATCGACCAGCCATTTTCTGGTGCCATCTGTGGAAGTATGGTCACTGATTACGGCGGGAGCGGCAATCATCGCTCGCGTAGCGAGCTTCTCGCGCAGGGATTTCGCGAGATCTGTCATTTCATCAAACGAACTGGCACCAAACTGGTGTATCCAGCGTTGCAATTGCTTGGCACGAAACGGCTTCTCACCCAAGTCACCGCAATATGCGACGAGCTGCGCTGGATCCAGATCCAATAAATTTGTGAGTACCGTCATGATCTTCTCTTTCACACCTCATACAGCACCAGACCGTATGAGGCGTATATCTTAATTCTTTATTCTGTTACATGCAGACAAAGTCTGAATTAACGGGAATAAACGTTCAACGCTGGGAAGTAGTAAGCGATTTCCACAGCAGCTGTTTCTGGAGCATCAGAACCGTGAACAGCGTTTGCATCGATAGAATCAGCGAAATCAGCGCGGATTGTGCCTGCGTCTGCTTTCTTAGGATCTGTCGCGCCCATCAGGTCACGGTTTTTCAAAATTGCGCCTTCGCCTTCCAGAACCTGGATCATCACTGGACCGGAGATCATGAAATCAACCAGATCCTTGAAGAAAGGACGTGCGCTGTGAACAGCGTAGAAACCTTCAGCTTCAGCACGGGACAATTGCGCCATACGAGCAGCAACTACTTTCAGGCCAGCGCCTTCAAAGCGGCTGTAAATTTGACCGATGACGTTTTTTGCAACTGCATCAGGCTTAATAATAGACAATGTACGTTCGATAGCCATCTAAAAACTCCAATAAAAAGAAAGGGTTAAGAAAAATTTCAAGAATTCATCTAACCTTAGATTTTACCATGAAACCATCATCCCAGATATGTCTTTCAAGAAATACAATTGATTGCAGACTTTATCAATTATGCTTTTATTATCTGAAATAAGAATTTCATTGCATTAAGGCAAATCCTCAGCCCATCACCAACAATGACAGGGGATTTGTTCTTGCAAAATCTAGATCAGATCAAAAACTGCCATGGATTCCACATGAGAGGTATGCGGGAACATATTGACGACGCCCGCGCTACTCAGACGATAGCCAGCCTGATTCACCAGCATGCCAGCGTCCCTGGCAAGGGTTGATGGGCTGCAAGAAACATAGACGAGGCGCCTGGGCTTTAATTCAGGAGCAATCTCACCCAAATCAATCAAAGCCTGACAGACAGCCATAGCACCGTCACGTGGGGGATCAATCAAAAAGCGATCAAACTTGCCCAGCTTCACGAAATCTTGCGCTGTTATCTCAAACAGGTTGCGTGTACTGAACGATGTTTTACCTTCCAGCCCATTGTGCCTGGCATTTTCCAAAGCACGTTCAGTCAAGGCATCACTACCCTCGATACCCACCACCTCTTTCGCCAGAGTAGCGATAGGCAAGGTGAAATTACCAAGACCACAAAACAAATCGGCAATGCGCTCATCTTTTTGCACATCCAGCATGCGCAAGGCGCGCGCCACCAGAACACGGTTGATTTGATGATTAACCTGAGTAAAGTCGGTAGGCTTGAAAGGCATTTTCACACCAAATTCTGGCAGCAAATAATGCAATTCACTGCTTGCAGGATAGTAAGGCTCTGCAGTTTCCGGTCCCTTGGTTTGCAACCACCACTGCACCTGATATTGATCAGCAAATGCCTTTAACTTTACTTCATCATCCTTGGTTAAAGGTGCCATGATGCGCAATACCATGGCGGTAACACCCTCACCTATCGCCAGCTCGATTTGCGGCAATGCCTCAACAATAGAGAGCGAAGCCACCAGACCACGCAAAGGCATGAGCATGGCAGAGACATGCGCCGGGAGAATCTCGCAGGTTTCCATATTGGCGACATAGCGTGATTTTTTTTCATGAAAACCGACCAGTACCGTGCCTTTTTTTATCACATGACGCACTGACAGACGTGCACGATAGCGATAACCCCAGGTTGGACCAATTATGGGGCGCAGCATGATATCGGATTTAATCTTACTGATATGCCAGAGATTATCTTCCAGCACACGCTGCTTGATTGCCACTTGCGCATTGGCATCCAGATGCTGCATGGAACAACCGCCGCAAGTGCCAAAAAATTCACATTTAGGGTCAACGCGCTGGGAGGACTCGCGTACCATACTCATCATGGTCGCCGCTTCCCAACTGGCTTTTTTCTTGTAAGTGCTGAACTCCACCAATTCACCCGGCAGCGCACCATCAACAAAGACCACCTTGCCTGTGGTGCCATCTTCATTTTGCAAGTTGCCGACGCCACGCGCGTCCATATCTAAAGAGCGGATTTCTATTGTATTCATGGAAATTGGCGGCGCGATACATGCCACGCCGGAAGGAAGTGAGATTTAAAAGACGGAATTATAAGAGATGCGCGGACGCGCACCTCAAGAAATATGCAAATTGCTCAGCGAATGTGAATTAAAGTACGGAATCACGCCCTACGCCACGCGAGGCAAAAGAGCGTTTTAACTTGATCAAGGCTTCTTGCTGTATCTGACGCACACGCTCACGGGTGATACCCATTTCATCAGCGAGAGTTTCCAGTGTTGCAGGATCGTCATTATCCAGACCAAAGCGCCGCACGATAACAATACGTTGCTTATCTGGCAACTTTGATAGCCAATCCCTGACCAGTATCGTCATTTCATGCTGTTCAGCGCGAATATCTGGTGCATCGTCACTATCGCCAGGCAACATATCCATGAGACTGGACTGAGGATCATTGTCCAGTGGCGTATCCAGTGAGGTTGCATGCTCGGATAAAGTCAGAATATCCTGAACCTCATCCACCGGCCGGTCGACCAGCAAGGCGATATCCTCAAGTGCAGCATCCCGGCCATCACGCCTTTGCGATTCCAGATGGTACTTGGCCCGCAAGATCTGATTCAGCTCGCGCACCATATGCACTGGCAGCCGTATGGTCCTGGCCTGGTTCATAATGGCGCGCTCTATGCTTTGACGTATCCACCAGGTGGCATACGTCGAGAAGCGAAAGCCGCGCTCAGGTTCGAATTTGTCTATGGCATGCATCAAGCCCAGATTGCCCTCTTCTATCATATCGAGCAAGGCAACTCCACGATTGATATAGTGTTTGGCAATAGAGACAACCAGACGCAGGTTGTGCTCTATCATTTTTTGCCGGGCCTCAAAGTTACCTTGCTTGGCCAAAGTGGCGTAATGCAATTCCTCAGCAGAGGCAAACAAAGGGCGTGTACCTATCTGGTTCAGGTAATACTGCGTGGTATCGGTCGATAGTTCGGCCGCCAATACATTTTTCAACTCATCTATAGGTGCGACAATCAGAGCCGCCGGATCTTCACCTTGCTCATCCTGTCCCTCCTGAGCCAGGTCACCGACATCATCAGCCGAGTCAACCGCATCCCCAAGCTCAGGAGTCGAACGCACATCCTCATCTGATGCATCGGCAGGCATGTCCGACTCATCGTTGGTGGCAGAGTTTTCCAGCTTATAGGTGCTTAAATTGTTGTGCATGATCTGAGCTTAATTCACGAGTCCAGTATTTATTGCAAGCTGAACAAATTGTTTTTGAAAACGTCAATATCAATTCACCAATACCACTTTTACCTCTAAAGCACCAGCACAACAATACACGCCGGATTCCACATTACAACGACAACTTCATCAGGCGAATTAACGTGCCGGCAAATATCTTGCAGGGTCAACTGGCTTACCTTGGACCCGGATTTCAAAATGCAATTTCACAGTATCACTATCCGAATTACCCATTTCTGCAATTTTCTGCCCCTTGCTGATCGCCTGCCCTTCCTTGACCAGAATGGATTTATTGTGTGCATAAGCTGACAACAAATTGCTGGTGTGCTTGATAATCACCAGATTACCATAACCACGGATACCGCTACCCGCATACATGACCTTACCCGAGCCGGCTGCCAGTACATCCTGCCCCAGCTTACCACCAATGTCGAAGCCTTTATTCTTGACATCATCAAATGTCGCCAGGACTTTACCGTCGACTGGCCACATCCACTCCACATTATCGGACTCTGCAGGTGCCGACTCCGCTACTTTAACTGGCGTGATGACTTCTGCCTTGGTCACTGGTACGACCGCTGCCACTACAGTATCGCCTTTTTGCAACTCAGCCAGATTAGCTTCAGAATAAGGACGCTTGTCACCACGTGGCATCGTTTTATTGTTTGCCGGATTAACTGGCAATGGCCGTACTTCCACCCCTGGACTGGATACGATGCCCGAACCTGGCGTGGCCGAACTACCTTCTGGCGGTGCGACACGCAAAATCTGACCGACCTTGATGTCATTCGGGTTTTTCAAATCATTCCAGGCCACAAGGTCGCTGTAGCTCTGACCATGGTCAAGCGCAATCCTGTACAAGCCGTCACCACGCTTGACGACATAAGTGCCACGCGTATTATCTGGCGCCTTGACAACAGGTTTAACGATTTCAGGTGCCGGAATTTCAGCAGGACGAGACTCAATCCCGCGCTCTACGACAGGTGCCTTGTTCTGCAAATTTGTAGTAGTACATGCTGTCAGGCCTGCCAGTACAGTTAGTGCAAAACCTGTTTTTAATATATGCTGCATTTTCTTCATTTCTCTTTTTAATCCATTAAGCTCATTGTCATCGAGAATAAACTTAAATTACGCCAGAATGCAAAGGAACAAAATGGCAAGGCTCCAGTACCGAACTATTCCATTCATAGGTCGACACCCGCTCAATCAGTTGCAAAACCTGATTACGCCCACCAACTGGCGCAACCAGCCTGCCACCCACCCGTAATTGTTTCAGCAAGGTTTGCGGTACTTCTATTCCTGCTGCAGCCAGTATGATACCGTCAAACGGTGCCTGAGCAGGCAAACCAAGCATGCCATCACCGTAATGCAGCCTGATATTGGCGATGCGCATGGGGCGCAAATTGCTTTTTGCCAGCTCATGCAAGGCCTTGATACGCTCTATGGAATACACCTCTTTGACCATGACTGAGAGTACAGCCGCCTGATAACCGCAACCTGTGCCGATTTCAAGTACGCGCTCAAGCTTGCTACCATTACACATAATTTCTATCATGCGGGCAACAATATATGGCTGCGAAATGGTCTGATGATGCCCGATAGGCAGGGACGCATCTACATAGGCCTGGCTGGCCATGCCAGACTCCAGAAAAAGGTGGCGAGGCACAGCCTGCAAGGCAGCCAGCACTGTAGCATCCTTGACACCCTGTTGCGCCACACGCGCCACCATTGCCCGCCTTACGCCGTCTGACACCAGCGGGCCAGACAACAGGGATGGCGACAGACTGCCTGACACCGCACCCTGTGGCAAATGCATTTCCTGTGATTTTGCCAGCTTCGCCGCAGCGACACCACTCATGTGATGCGCAGCATTGCGCATGGCTGTTTGCGGCATGGCTGTATGCCTGTTGGTTCCACTGCTTGCTTTGTCTTTTTGATTGACGACAGAAGACAATGATAAGGGAAAGCGCTTGTCTTTGGCCGTCATGCAAAATCCATATCCAGATCAGCCAACTGTCGGGTGTTAGTCAAATCTATCTGCAAGGGAGTCACTGAAACAAAACGCCTGTTCGTCGTATCAAAATCTGTTCCTGCACTGGCATCACTGGCAGCGCCTGGTGGGCCTATCCAGTAGATATCCCTGCCATGCGGGTCTATCATATGGATAACAGGCTCAGAAGTATGACGCTTGCCTAGACGAGCCTTGCGTACACCCTGGATTTCTTCAAAGGGTAAATTCGGGATATTCACGTTCAACAAAAATGGGCTGGCAAGTCCGGCAAAGCCACGCTGCACCATTTCCAGCGCAATACGGGCAGCTGCATCAAGATGCGCCCAGCCTTTTTCTGTTTGTGAAAATGCAATCGCTGGTACGCCAAACAGAAAACCTTCAGTGGCAGCCGCTACAGTACCTGAATACAGGGTATCGTCACCCATATTCTGACCCTGGTTAATGCCAGAGACAATCAGGTCAGGCCGGTCTTTCATGATAGCCGTCAAGGCAATATGTACGCAGTCAGAAGGTGTACCATTGACGAAGTAAAAACCATTACTGGCACGTTGCACGCTCAATGGCCGGTCCAGCGTCAAAGCATTGGATGCACCCGAGCGATTGCTATCGGGCGCCACCACCGTCACCTCCGCAATCGACGCCATGGCCTCAGCCAGCACCACGATGCCAGGAGCCAGATAACCATCATCATTACTGATCAGAATTTTCATGCTTTGTATTCTACCTGATGCTGAAATATAAATTTCTACAGAGAACAGATTTTTACGGCATAATCACAAAATCAAACGGTCGTACTATTTTACGGAGACATCAAAATGAAAGCTGTTGTTTGCAAGGAATGGGGATTGCCAGACACTTTGGCGATAGTGGACTTGCCAGATCTGGTGCCAGCACCAGGCCAGGTTGCCATCAATGTCAAGGCAGCTGGCGTCAACTTCCCCGACGTATTGATCATACAAAACAAGTACCAGTTCAAACCTGAATTGCCATTTACGCCCGGCAGTGAATTGTCGGGAATAGTCTATGCCGTCGGTGAAGGCGTCAGCCATGTCAAAGCCGGCGACCAGGTAATTGCCTTTATTGGCCATGGTGCATTTGCGCAACAGGTTGTCGCTCCAGCCAATGCTGTCATGCCCATGCCGCCAGGCATGGACTTTGATACAGCCGCAGCGATCACACTGACCTATGGCACATCCCATCACGCCGTTGTTGACCGTGCTCAATTAAAAGCTGGAGAAACCTTGCTGGTGCTGGGTGCCGCGGGTGGCGTAGGCCTGGCAGCCATAGAAATTGGCAAAGCCCTGGGTGCGCGTGTGATTGCAGCAGCGTCTACCGATGAAAAGCTGGAGATTTGCAAACAGCACGGTGCCGATGCCACCATCAATTACAGCAATCAAGATTTGCGCGAAGCCATCAAGGCAGCAACTGATGGCAAAGGCCCGGATGTTATCTATGATCCGGTAGGCGGGATTTATGCTGAACCAGCCTTTCGCTCCATAGGCTGGCGTGGGCGCTATCTGGTAGTTGGTTTTGCCAATGGCGAAATACCAAAGCTGCCACTCAATCTGACTTTACTCAAAGGTGCTTCGCTGGTGGGCGTGTTCTGGGGCGAGTTCGCCAAACGCGAACCGAAAGCCAATCTGGCTGCCATGCGCGAATTGATGGGCTGGCTGCATGAAGGGAAAATCAAGCCACATATCTCAGGGCGTTACGCGCTCAGTGAAACACCGGCAGCATTGAATGACCTGGCAGCACGCAAGGTCACAGGTAAAATCGTGATACAGCCAGAAAGATAATCGAATAACAAAAAGGGCCTCGTCATTTTGAGGCCCCTCCGGTTTTATTGAAAAGGATGCCAGCGCGGTTAGCGATTGTTGGCTGCTTCACCCAGCCAATACCGGTTGACGTCCTTGATACCCCATTTGGCCGCATCTTCACGCGAAGCTATCTTGTCATTCATGCCTGGCCTGGATAAGTCTATCAACTCAGGCGCAATATAAGCCATCGCCTTGACAGAAAAGAACACCCTTACCTTGGGCAGCAACAGGGACTTGCCAACTTGTTGCTCAACCACGACAGCCAGTCGACCAGATTCCAGTTTGACCAGGGTACCAACAGGGAAAATGCCTATGCTTTTCACAAAGGCCTGGAATACTTTTTCGTCGAAATGGCCACTACTCCACTCTGCCATCTTGCGCAAAGACTCAGCTGGACACCAGCCCTGCTTGTAGGGACGGTCAGAAGTAATCGCATCATAGACATCACACACCGCCCCCATGCGAGCGAACAGACTGATTTCATCGCCCTTTAAACGTCTGGGATAACCAGATCCATCTATTTTCTCATGATGATGCAGACAAACATCCAGGGCCGCAGCGCTGACGCCTTTGGCTTCTTTAAGCATTTTATAACCAGCTACGGGATGCTCTTTCACTGAAACAAATTCAGCATCGGTCAGTTTGCCCGGCTTATTCAAGATGTCAGCATCTACCATCATCTTGCCTATGTCATGCAACAAGCCTGCCAGACCAGCTTCCCTGGTTTCTTCTTCAGTCAAGCCAAGCTGTTTTGCCAGCGCCACCATCAAGGCACAAACAGCAACCGAGTGCATGTAAGTGTAGTCATCCTTGGTTTTGAGTCTGGCAAGGCCGATCAATGCCCCGGGGTTGCGCATGACGGAGTCAGCAATTTCTTCCACCATGGTTTGTGCATTGCCGACGTCAACTGCCTTGCCCATGCGCGCTTCGTTAAACATGGAAAACACGGCTTGCTTGGATTTGCTGACAATGGCAGAGGCGCGCCCCAGCTCATCATCCATGGAAACAGCCGCAATTTGACGTGGTGCAGGTGCTGGCGCCGGTTCGGGGACAGCCTCGGAGACTGGCTCAGGTTCAGGCTCTGGTTCGGCCTGGGGTTTGACTTCAACTTCACGCAATACATCCAGGCCCTTGCTGACATCAATCCAGGCGTGGCGAATACGGGTTGCTTGTATCTTTTTTAACTCTTCCGCTTCTGACAACATGAAAGACTTTTGCCAGAAAGGTGTGTCTATCCAGGAACTGCACAGTTCCTGCACATACATACCAACCCTCAGCTGAGTGATTTCAATTTTCTTCAACATAGGCAGAAAGTGGTTATGAATAAGGCGACCTGATTTTAAAGGTCGGCACACCGATTATTCTACAAAGCTGCTCAGCAAGCCAGAGTTAAAAACAGTATCTTACAAAGTTTTTCCTTCGGGCAATTTTTTCAACAAATTCATGGGACGAAAAAAATCCTGCATGCCTTGATTGGCAATGAAACTCAAATTATATGGATGCTCGGCGCAAATTTGTTGATATGCCACAGCTTCTGACATCGCACGCAATTGCTCCGCTATTTTCCCCCACAAAACCAGCACTGTGGCGGGCAGACTGCGCTCTTGTTGATATTGATGCAAAGCGGACAAGACAGTTTGCAAAAATGGTTGCCAGGCTTTCGCGTCTTTTACTGGCGCAGTATCTTCACGAAAAATCAGGCTGGCATTCAAGAGCAAAAATCCTTGCGCGATGAGATTGCCTTGCAAATCATCCAGAGTTTGTATAAACGCACTATCAGGCTGACGCGCCTGGCTTGCCACATCCGCCATGGCTTGCCCGGCAGTTGCCTCTTGATGCAAGTGCCCTGATGCCACCAATAGCATCTTCATGAAATTGCGCAAAGAAGTAGCGCGATTCACTTTTTTGGACAGGCCACCATCTGCATCATCCGACCACAAGCTTTTAACTGCACCATCCATGAAGCAATAACCAGTCGCACTGTCAGAGCGCGGATATGGCCCCTCTCCCATCAGGATGTAACGCACATCATCCATGGGCATGGAAAAGGCAGCAAACAACCTTGCCTGATTTGGCAGGTAGACTGAGTTCTTCAAGCCTGGCAAATAATTTGGCTGTGCTGCATACACCTGTTGCAATCCAGCCTCTATCACCGGACGCCACGAAGGATGCGCCGCTTTAATGGACATGAGCACATCTTCAGGACAAACACTTTGCCAGGCCATCATTGCTGACCGCCTGGCATGGTCGCCGGGAGTGAAGCCGTCGGCAAGCCCGGGGTTACCATAGGCGGTGGTGGACTACTTACAGGACCACCAGGTGCCTCATTGCGTTTAGGCGGAGGAAAAGCCACAGGCGCTACCTGCGGCGGCACAGTAGCACCAGGATTCAAAGACGGGATTTGCACAGCGCCATGCGTCATTTCTGGCAACTGTGGTAAATCGACACGGCGCATGATGCCAGATTCTGACACCATGACATATTGTGCATGAACTTCTTTGAGGGTCACACCGGGAGCAATTTCTTTATTCATTGCCACAGCCAGGGCAGGCTTGCCATTGGCGCTAATGATGGCAAGACTCTTTTCTTCTCTTTTGGCCAGAACTATACCCTTTAACTGGTAATTGGTAGCACTGGCCTGCATGACCTGGCTGGCACCAAATATGCCACCCCACTGCCCTGCTCCAGGTTCATAACTGCCTTGCTGGAACACTGCAGCAACTGCCCTGGCCTGGGGCTTGAACAAGCCCAAACCCCAAAAGCTCAGAGACGCACAAAGTGCGATAAACATAAGAAAAGTCACAAGGACAGGTAAGCGTTTCATTTTTATCCTTTTTAGCGTACCAACTGATTTATTTCTATGATAGGCATCAATACTGCCAAAACAATGAGCAAGACCACAATACCCATGGTCAATATCAGAACTGGCTCAAGCAAGCCAGCCATGGTCAGTGCTCTGCGTTCCAGGTCTTGTTCCTGGGTATTTGACGCCCGTTCCAGCATGGCTGGCAATTCACCGGTTACTTCGCCTGCGCGTATCATGTGTATCAGCATGGGCGGGAAGTGCTTGTGCGCCGACAAGGCACGTGCAAGGCTGACACCTTCCCTGACGCTGGCCGTTGCCTCTTCCACCTGGGACCGCATGGCAACGTTCGAGAGAGTTTCGCGACTGGTTTGCAAGGCCTGCAAAATTGGCACGCCAGAACCGGTAGTGATTGCCAGGGTACTGGCAAACCTGGCGGTGTTTAAACTGCGTTCAAACTTGCCATACAGTGGCGCACTCAATAACCAGCGATGCCAGCGCATCTTGAAGTCAGGGTTACGCAAAGCCAGTCGCCACAAAGAAAAAGCGCCGACTGCGAGTATGGCAACTATCCAGCCATAGGCTCGCACAAAATCAGAAATCGCCAGCATGACCAGCGTCAGGAAGGGCAATTTTTGCTTGGTATTGGCAAATACAGAAACAATTTGCGGCACTACATACGTCAACAGGAAAATGACAATCGCAAAAGCCACGACAGTCACAATCGCCGGATAGGTAAACGCCAGCCTGACTTTTTGCACCAGCGCATTACGTCTTTCTATGTAATCAGCCAGCCGTGACAAGACGCGCGACAAATGACCGATATGCTCACCCGATGCCACCAGCGCGCAATAGATATCTGCAAAGTCATTGGGATGCTGTTTCAGCGCATCAGAAAGGGAATTACCCGCCATCACTTCTGAACGTATGGAGCCAACCAGATCACGCACATAAGTACGTTCGGCCTGCTCCAGCAAGGCGGACAAGGATTGCTCCAGAGGCAGTCCAGCTTCCAGCAGGCTGGACAACTGACGCGTAAACAAGGCAATTTCTACTGTCGACAAACGGTCGCCAAAAAAGGCCGCCTTGCGCTTGCCACCCGCATCCATCTGGCTGGCGATAGACTCAACGCTGACTGGCACCAGGCCCTGAGCGCGCAAATCACTGCGTGCCGACCTGGCACTATCTGCGTTCAGTACACCCTTGCTGGTATGGCCTGCAGTATCAACCGCCTCATATCGAAATGCTGGCATGCCCTTATTCCTTCGTCACGCGCAATAACTCTTCTGGTGTGGTGACACCAGTTTTCAGCCAGCGCTGGCCGTCTTCGCGCATGGTTTTCATACCATCTGCCTGCGCAGCAGCACGTATTTCTGCTTCGGCAGCTTCATGATGTATTTGGGCACGAATGGCATCGGTAGTTTCCAATAACTCATAGACACCAACACGCCCCTGATAACCAGTGTGACCGCAATGCTCGCAACCCACTGCATGCCATGTACCTTCTTTTTCAACACGGCAATGCGTACATAGTTTCCTGACCAGGCGCTGTGCAACAACGCCCAGCAAGGATGAAGATAACAGGAAAGGTTCTATCCCCATATCCAGCAAGCGCGTGACTGCTGCCGCAGAATCATTGGTATGCAGGGTTGCCAGCACCAGGTGACCTGTCAGCGAAGCCTGCACTGCAATTTGCGCTGTTTCCAGATCACGGATCTCACCTATCATGATGACATCAGGATCTTGTCGCAAAATTGCCCGCAATGCCTTGGCAAAAGTCATTTCGATTTTTGCATTGACCTGGGTCTGGCCTACGCCAGCCAGTTCATACTCGATAGGATCTTCTACCGTCAAAATATTGGTGGTACCTGCATTCACCCGCGACAAAGCTGCATACAAGGTCGTGGTTTTGCCAGAGCCGGTTGGGCCTGTTACCAGCACGATGCCATGCGGCTGCGCAATCAATTTATCGAATTGCGTCAACACATCGGCACTCATGCCCAGGTGTCCCAAATCCAGACGCCCGGCTTCCTTGTCCAGCAAACGCAGCACTGCACGCTCACCATGCCCGGTTGGCAAGGTAGAAACCCGCACATCAACCGGCTTGCCACCTATACGCAAAGTGATACGGCCATCCTGCGGCAAACGCTTTTCGGCAATATCGAGTTGCGCCATGATCTTGATACGCGAGATCAAGGATGCATGAATGGCTTTCTTGGGACGTACTACGTCGCGCAAGGCGCCATCCACACGGAAACGCACAACAGAAATTTGCTCAAACGGCTCGATATGAATATCCGACGCACCATCGCGCAAAGCCTGTGTCAGCAATGCATTGATCATGCGTATTACTGGCGCATCATCTGCTGACTCCAGCAAGTCTTCGATGGCTGGCATGTCCAGCATGAGCTTTGCAAGATCAAGATCAGACTCAACCTCACCGACCACATCGGCAGCATCTCCGCCCGAGCCCGCATAGGCCCTGGCAATTGCCTCAGCCAGTTCAGCATGTGGCAACATCAGCAGTTTGACTTTACCAAACTTGCGTCCGACTTCGGATATTGCTGCTGATGGCGTCATTTTGGAAATCTGGATTTCAACGACGCCATTGACGACAGCATTGTCCCTGACAGCCAGCACAGAGAAATCTCTGGCAAAACCATAAGGTAATAAACGATGATCAAGCATGGCTTATTTGCCTTCCTTGCCTGTCGCTGATTTCTCAGGAGAGACTACCAGGGGTGTAGCCAGCAATTTCCCTTTTTCTGGTGTAGGCAGCAAACCATTATTCGCAACGTCCTTGGATGGCGTGATCTGGGCGCGCATATAGTCGTAACGGTCCATGGACACATTATTGCTTTGCTCGGCGCTACGTATCACTGTAGGGCGCAAAAACACCATCAGATTGGTTTTGGAGCGCTTGCTGGTCTGGTATTTGAACAGATTACCGATGATGGGAATATCACCCAGCCCGGTTACTTTTTCTGCCCCGTCATTTGTACTATCCTCGATCAAGCCGCCCAGCGCGATGATTTGCCCATCATCAACCAGCACATTGGTGGTGATAGAACGTTCCTTGGTAATAATACCTGCAACGTTGGTCGTATCATCAATACTGGATACTTCTTGATAAATCGCCAGCTTGACCGTGCCACCTTCAGAAATCTGCGGCTTGATCTTGAGTTTTATACCCACCTGTTTGCGGTCTATGGTCTGGAATGGATTAGCGCCTGCAGTACCGCTTGATGGAGTCGTAAACTGACCGGTAATCAAAGGTACGTTCTTGCCAACAATAATATTGGCTTCTTCATTATCCAGAGTGACGATATTGGGTATCGACAGAACGTTGGCATTACCATCAGTCTGCAAGACACGCGCCAGGGCGCCCAGTCCCAACTGTCCATTGATTTGCTTGAAAATACCCAGCGACAAACCAGCTCCTGGCAATACAGAGCCAGCTGTCGTTGCATTACCTGCCGCGAGATTAAGCAGGTTATTGCCCTTGGTAGAGAAGGATGTACCGCCGCCTACGCGATAATTGCTGGTGCTGTCACCAGACAAGCCCATCCACTGCACACCCAGCTCATTCGATTTATCAGCACCAATTTCAACGATCAGTGCCTCTACATAAACCTGGGCACGACGTGCATCCAATTGCTCAATGACGGTGCGCAAGTTCCTGTAAACAGGCTCACTGGCGGTAATAATCAAGGTATTGGTCGAAGCATCTGCCTGGATGAAACCAGCTGCCCCACCACCACCGCCAGAAGTACCGCTGGTGCTGTTATTTGAGAACGAAGGCATGCTGCTTTGCGTGCTGGTGCCGGATGCAGAAGCTACCGGGCTATTCGTACCGTTGGCAGAACTACCTACATTTGACAGGCTACTGGTACTGGCACCACTACGACCGGACGAGGTATCGCCCGAGATAATGGAGCGCAAGGTTTGCGCCAGCTTCTCGGCTTCTGCATTTTTGAGATAAACCACATGCACATTGCCAGGCTGCGATGTTGGCTGGTCAAGCTTGGAGATCAGCGATTTGATCTGATTTGCCTTGGCGACAGAAGAAGCACGCAACAGTATGGAGTTTGAACGCGGGTCTGCCAGCAACACCGGCTTGGTTGGGTCAGCCGCGCCACCGCCCGAATCGATCACCTTGGCAACCATAGCCGCGACATCAGATGCAATGCCATGCTTGATCAGGATGACATCCATATCCGTCGTTGCTGGCACATCCAACCCGGCAATAATCTTGTTGAGGCGCTTGATATTGTCTGCGTAATCAGTGATAACCACTGTGTTATTACCAGGGTTGCCGCTAATTGTATTATTTGGTGAAATCAGGGGTCGCAATATCGTCACGATATTAGCAGAAGATTCATAATTCAGTTTATAAATCTGCGTGACAACCTGGTCACCTTTAGCTGCTGTATCGGTTCTTTCACCGCCGTTACTGTGCGTCGGGCCTGGTTGCAGCTTGGCATCCGATTCTGGCACCACTTTGGAATAGCCATCTGCAGTTACTACTGAATAGCCTTGCAGGCGCAAGGTGGAGGTCAGCAGTCGGTAGGCCTGATCCTTGGTCAGCGGTGTTTCCGAGACCAGATTGATCTGTCCCTTGACCCTGGGGTCAATGATGAAAGTCACACCGGTATAGTGGCCGATGGCCTTGATGGCAGACTCTATGTCTGCACCTACCAGATTGATGTCTACCGTATTTTTTGACGGGTCCTGAGCCATGGCCATGGGTGCCAGTAAAAAGCCTGCAGTCAATACGGCTGCACCAGTCAATGCAGACAATTGCTGGATAGGTTGGCGTAGCGAATTTCTTGTCATGGCGACCCTGTGCTTTAATGGAAATGTTTTCATTTGAACTCTAACGCAATTACATCTTTTTCACCGTCATTACGACGCTGCCCAAGCAAATTCAATAAATTTGCCAGCCTTGCTTCTTGTCCTGCCTCTGCCCATGCCTTGCCTGAAAACTGGAAACGACCATTCGTCATTTTTCCACTTCCCGCCAGCATCATCGGGCCCTTCATCGTCAATAACTGCATATCTGCTTCTGTTCCGCGCAAATCAAAAGCCAACTGATAACTTCCCAGAGGCTTGATCGGCGACAGGCGCGAAGCCATTTCCGCCAGTTCCAGCTGCATATGCCCAGTCATGCTAAGTTGCTCATTCTTACGAGAAAACAGTAACTCATTCCATGACAAATGCAGCAAGCCTGTCGGCCCTATGGTGTTCAATGGCGCTCCCAGCCCCTCAAGACGCTCTGGTGGCAATAGCAATACCGAAGGAGTGACTTGCCACTGACTAAAATTTCCTGCAATTTTGACTGGTACAGACAATGCCGCAGAATTTTCCAGCTCAGCCTTGATTTGCCCCAGCATCAACAGCGGTGAGATACGCCACTGGAAACGTCCCGGAAACAAGGGTGTTACCGGGCCGGTCTTGCCCGCAGCCACACCAATAAATGCCGAACCCTGCCAAAAACTACCTTGCACATCCCCCAGACTCAACCTGCCCTGGCTTTGTTTTTCCACCAGCATGCCTAGCCAACTGGCAGGCAAAAACATGAGCACCGTGGCAAACACAGTCACGATTGCTGCAAAAATCCATGTCAAACGTTTTGAAATTAACATCGTTCGATCCTGGACTCAGGGAGCATTTCTTTGTTGTCTCAAAGTCAGCGTCGCACTCACCTGGCCATTTTCCAGCAAGGCAACCAGTTTTGCTTCTTCTACCGTCAATCGCGATGCCTTTTGCAACTCCACCAGACATTCCATCAAATTCGCATAAGCCGCTGTAGGGATTTGCAAACGCACGAGATCATCACTGACAGCGACAGTTTGCGCCTTGATACCACGCCTGCCCAGCACTGCCTCAACTTGCTCACGACTCACAGGCGCGATAAATTCAGCCAGATTGGCTGTCAAGCCTGTTTGCTGTTTACTCAACTCATTAATTTCTGCCAGTTGCTGATTCAAGATTGGCAGCGACTCACTCAATTGTTTTCGGCCACTCAAGGCTGGGGCCAGAAAAAAACCATAGGTAATGGCAGCCGCGATAAACAAGGCGCAAATCACCAGCATTTTGCGCTCGCGCTCTATGCGTGCTTGCCAGAATAAATTAAATTGTTCTT
The DNA here is from genome assembly GCF_003201815.1 of Undibacterium pigrum. Lineage (GTDB taxonomy): Bacteria > Pseudomonadota > Gammaproteobacteria > Burkholderiales > Burkholderiaceae_D > Undibacterium > Undibacterium pigrum. The sequence continues at coordinate 281,694 of NZ_QJKB01000001.1, read as the reverse complement.
TGATTGCGCTGAACATCAGTTCTTACCTCCGGTAGCAATACGCAAAGACCCATCCGAAGACGTGCTGATTTTCATGGATTGTTCAGCCAGCGCAGAACGCAAGGCATCCATGGGAATTTGTACATTGGGCTTCGCCCTGACGAACAATGACCTGTCTTTATACTCTATGGATGCAATACCGCCTGGCACACCTACCCTGTCCCATATCTGTGAAAACTGCATTGCCATGACAGCAAAATCGTTGACCGCAAATTGACCGGCAGCGCGCTTGGCTATATTGACCTTTTGCTGCATTTGCTTGAGCGGGTCGGAAATGACAGTTTCTTTTGGATAGGCATTCCTGAAAACCTGATTCAAGGCATTTTTCTGTTCTTTTTCTTCGCGTTTCATATTGAACCATTCCAGGTTCAGGGCCAGTACATTAACGATCAGCAAGGCAATTGCCAGGCGCAAGGGCCAGCGCCACTTGTTCCAGTCAAAACCGGCCATGTGTTCTGTAGCCACACCAGTCATCAGATCAGGCGTGGTAGCACCGATACCCGCCACACGATTGACCCAACTCACTGGCATGACAGTGAGCCTGTCTTCCAGTTCCTCTGTTTTCAATGCGAGCTGGCAATCCTCTACTGCACCTGCCGGAACATACGCGGCGATTTTCGCACTATTGCTGAGTTGCGCCAGCATGGGCAAAGCTGCTGCAACACTGGAATTTTCCAGGCTCAGGCCCAGTCCGTGCCAGACACCATCGCGCAGGCTCAGCTCCAGCCCCTCATTTTTTTCATCGATCAGGGCCGAGGCGGTTTGGCTGCTCAAATCAAAGGCCAGCGCCAGTTGCGCCGGGTAAGCCGAGATTTTTTTCAGCGGCCAGTCTTTCAACCGCTTTGCCAAGCTTTCCAGCCAGGATTTATCAGTGACCGCAACGGTAATTTCACCATTTACCAGATCACCACTGACCAATACCAGATCAGCTGGATCAGAAATCAATTGATCTTCCAGCAAATTGGGCAAAGCCTGCTTCAGCTTCGCCGCCGACATGGGTGGTACTTTTGTCGTCAGCAAACTGGTGTCGCTTGCTGCCAGGATAAAAGCTACCTGTTTTGCACTGAGGGCCAGGGATTTCAACTCTTGTAGAGTAGACTGGCCCTGCTGTTGCAGGCGGCCTTCTGTTGAAATCAGGGCGAAAGCCAGTGCCTGCGCCGTCCAGTCAGGAGAATGTTGTGCCGCCACTCTGGAGGGCAAAGAGATATACAGTGTGCTTGCCATTTTTATTTAATTTTCCCGTACCCAAAGCACTGTTGTTGTCATCGCCGTCGATCCGATGTTATCGGCGCGCTCTATCAGTGCACTGACATCCAGTGCCGAGCGATTCATTTTGACTTTACCATTGACGATGAAGAAATTGGTTGAAACCGCAACATCCTTTTCCGTCATTGTTTTCAGCTTATCCTCAAAGCGTGACTTGAATTCGCCCACGGTGCGAAAATAAGCACGGTCACGACTGGCGATCATGGCTGCCGCATCGCCCATACTCAGGCCATTTATTCTTGCTGCCAGCACTTCTGCAAAAGTCGTATTGATATTGATGGCTGTCTTGCGCGGCAAAACAGTCACGAAAGTTTTCAAACGCTCCAGCATATCCGGCGTAAATCCATTAATTGCCAGCAAATCATCAATTTGCGTAAACCGCAGGAATTGTACTTCAGGAACCGACAAATCCGGGGCTTTTCCGGCACCCGTTTCTGCACCAGCAGAGCCAGAGCTTGGGCCTGCAACCGGCTTGCTTTGCGTTTTGGCCACCATGTCTGCCACGGCCTGCGCCAGTTGCCCATCAAAACGCAAGTTAATCAGCAGACGGCTAAAGACATCCACTTCACGCTGATCTACATTGCCGTCGGTCGCCAGATTATTGAGGTTATACATGCCTTGCGCATCAACAACCTGACCAGACAGGGTGGCATCGCTATCTTCATTTTCAGTTCTGGCATTTTCTACATATTGGTCCAGCCTGGTATCCGCCAGTTTCACAGCCCATGGTTCTCCAAGATGATCAATGGCCACTGATTGCTTGGCATCTTCCCGCAAGATCAATCGTGCCCAATCGATGGCACCGCGCAAAATCCATTTTTTTTGCAACTGCATGCGCTGATTTTCTATCGACCTGACTTGCACTTGCTGTTGCCAGAACAGGCTGGCAACGATAGTGATGGCCAAAGTAGTCAACAACAAGGCAGTAATAACAGCGACGCCCCGTTGGCGGTGAAGAGAATTTTTCTTCCTCATACCGCACCCAGCAAAAACACTTTAGTCGCCGGCAATTCACGTCCACTAATTTGTATGGAGATTTCCAGTCCTGTCAGCTTGCCTGATTTAAACGGTATACCAGGTGCAGGAGCAGGCTTTTCTACACCAGCCAGTTCAGTACCCCCATTGCGCCAGCCGTTCTCACCTTCTTTCCAGGTACGCATTTCAAAACCCGTTACCTGGCTTTGCAGAGCGATAGACGGGCTGACCTCGGCATCAGCCAGTGCACTTTGCCAATCCTGATCCAGCACAGCAAGTTCACGGGTAGGCAGCATTTCACGGCGGTTGAGTACACCATCACGTACCCTATATACGACCACCTGCAGACGGGTAGGCTGATTTTCTTCAAACACATTGCGTACCATGACCAGCCTGGGGCCAACCGCGCTCAATACTTCACGACCGGTGAAATTGCTGGCATCAACCAAATGTGCACAATCATTTTCCAACTGCGCAAAGGCCAGTTGCATGCCGCGCGTTTGTTCCATTTCAGCCGTCAGCAACACACGGGCACGCACGATACTGTCCAGGCCACGCCAGCCCAATACGGCAATGATCGCCAGAATACTGATGGCGACCAGCAATTCTATGAGGGTAAAGCCAGCAGCAGAAAGCCTGCTTGTATGCTTTTTGCTGCCAGCCGTCAACTTAGAGCGCATTCGGCACCACCTGGGTCAGCTTGATGATGCGACGCTCAGGGCTATCTGCTTCATAGACAAAAACTTCGACTCTGCGGAAAGAGGGATTTGGAGTAGCAATAACATGCTCTTCACACATCAGATGCAAGTCGCCCTGCGGGCAGGCAAATGTACGTTCACCAAAAGCAGGCCATTCATGTGCCAGACGGATTTGTGCCAGGCGGTTTTCGGCAGACCAGGTCGCCATCATGGACGCCCGCAGGCTACTGCTGTTTTGCGTCAGGCTGCCAACAGCGCGCAGGCTGGCACCCAGGGCAGTGCCAACGATGACCAGGGCCACCAGCACTTCCAGCAATGTAAACCCGGATTGTGAGCGTAGATGTCGCATCTTATTCTACAAAAAAATGACCTATGCCATCCGCCCTGACACTGACCTGCTTGTCTGCGGACTTGATGGTTAATACAAAAGGCTTGTCTACGGGTTCGCGCCCAAACAGTATGCGTATGGTAGTAGTATCAGCGGTTTGTGGTTGCATGGATAACTGCACAGGTGCGCTCTGGAAGCTCCTCTCGCGCAACATGTCATCCTTGATGAGAGACCAGACCCTGTCTTCCCTGACCAGGAAGCGGTAGCCATTTTGATCGACTTCAAAAGCCACGGGCAGGTTTCGCACTATAGCTTCATCGCGTGCCAGTTGCAGCAGCAAGGAGATTCTTCTGGCGTCATTTTCCAGGCGCTGTTGCTCACCCGGCATGGCATTGATACTGACCGCCCCGAGTATGAGGCCAAAAATAGCCAGCACCACCAGCAACTCCAGCAGAGTAAAACCCCGCTGTCCACGCATGATCTTCATTTGTGCTTCTTATAAATCCCAGGAGCCAATATCGGCATCTTCACCACTACCACCCGGCTGCCCGTCAGCACCCAGCGAAAACACATCAATATCACCCCGTATACCTGGCGACAGGTATTGATAAGGCTTGCCCCAGGGGTCATTGCGCAGTTTTTCTATATAGCCGCCAGTGATCCAGGCATTTGCAGCAGGGCCGGATGTAGGTTTTTCTATCAGGGCTTGCAAACCCTGCTCTGTGGTCGGGTAACGCTGATTGTGCAGCTTGTACATCTTCAGCGCGCCCATGATAGTAGAAATATCCTGTTTGGCGGCTGTCACTCTGGCCTCATGGGTAAAACCCGTAAGCTTGGGGACCATAAACGCACCAAGAATGGCAATGATGGTCACAACCACCATGATCTCGATCAAAGTAAAGCCGCGCTCAGACTGACGAGCCTTGCCTGCAGATACAGGAACTGAAAAATTGGACATGGCAAAATTCTAAAAAATAAAAACTGGATAAACAAACAATACGCCACACACGACTATCAAATATATGAGGCTGACGCAGTATAAATCCTGCAAATGCCACTGGGGCTGCATTCTGTATCGAATAGTAACAAAAAATGCTAACAAGACAATATATTTACACAAAAAAGCATTTTATATGTATGAATTCTGTCCTGCAGCCCGACATACTACCACCAGTATATTTCAACTCAATTTCAAGGGCAAACTGCGCAAACGCTTGCCAGTCAAGGCAAATATGGCATTGGCGACGGCTGGCGCAATCGGTGGCACACCTGGTTCGCCTATCCCCTGAGGTGGTTCTGCGCTCTTGATGATGATGGTATCCACTTCAGGCGCTTCATTGATGCGCAATACCTGGTAGTCATTGAAATTGCTCTGCATGACCTTGCCATCCTTGATGGTGATCTCGCCATACAAGGCTGCGCTCAGGCCAAATACTACGGCTGATTCCATCTGCTGGGCAATGATATTGGGATTGACTGCAATACCGCAATCCACCGCACAAGTTACCTTGTGTACCCGGATTTGGCCGTCCTGTACTGAGACCTCAGCGATCTGGGCGACAATACTGCCGAAGGATTCATGCAGCGCCAGACCATGCGCCCTGCCTTCTGCTGGCTTGCCAGCTTTTTGCACTACCGCATCCAGCACCGCCAGATGACGTGGATGCTCCTTCAGCAAAGCACGGCGGAATGTCAAACTATCCTGATTCGCTGCATGGGCAATTTCATCGATAAAACTCTCTTTGAAAAAGGCATTGTGTGAGTGCCCCACTGAGCGCCAGAAACCCAGCGCCACCGGACTGGGCACAATGACATGTCGGATGCGCTGGTGCGGGATTTCGTAAGGCATGTCAAATTCACCTTCTGCCGTAGTCTTGTCCGGACCAGCCCCCATCAAACCAAATGTGCGCTTCAAGACCTGATGCGTAATCGAACCTGAGACTGACTTGTTATCGTAAGCCAGTAATTTGCCCGCACTATCCAGCCCTGCCTTGAAACGCGCAAGTGCAGCTGGCCTGTACATATCATGCGTCGTATCTTCCTCACGACTCCAGATAATCTTGACAGGTGCACCCCTGGTTTCCAGGGCGATACGCGCCGCTTGTGCGACCATGTCCACTTCCAGCCTGCGGCCAAAACCACCGCCCAGATGGGCCATGTGCAGAGTAACGTCCTCAGATTTAAGCTTGGCAACTTTGGCAGCAACATCTGCGGCAACACCAGGTACTTGTGTTGACACCCAGATTTGCAGCTTGCCATCCTTGAGTTGCGCCGTGCAATTAATAGGCTCCATCGCAGCATGCGCCAGAAACGGCGCACGATATTCTGCCTCTACGGTTTTTGCTACGCCCTTGCCAGCCAAGGTTTCTTCGACATCCCCTGCCTTGTGATAGGCAAAACCAGATTCACTATCGAGCTTGCTGGCAAAGTCCTTGAATATATTTTCTGTAGAGAGTTGCGCATACTCACCCGCATCCCAAGTGATGGGCAGTTTATCCAGTGCCTGCTTGGCTTGCCAATATGACTGAGCGACCACGGCAACACCGGCCACCGCTCCCTCCATGGAAAAATCCATGACCTGCATAACACCCGGCATGGACTTGACTGCTGCAGCATCGAAAGACTTGATGTGACCACCTATGGTCGGGCTTTGTTTGATGGCGGCATAGACCATGCCTTCTGGTCGCGCATCAATACCAAACTGGGCGCTGCCATCGCCTTTAGGTGCTGCATCAGTACGTGGCTGCGGCTGGCCTATGATTTTAAAATCTTGCGGACGCTTGAGCTGTATCTCGCCAGGTTTGCTGTTGACAGCATCGGCAGCCAGCTCAGCGTAGCTGGCATGCTTGCCGGATGAATGGCTGACTATGCCATCTTTGGTTGTACATTCTGTCGCAGCCACACTCCATTTTTTTGCTGCAGCGGCAATCAGCATGGCACGGGCCGTGGCACCTGCTTCACGCATGGGTTGCCAGGCATCTTTGACGCTGGATGAGCCGCCCGTCATTTGCAAACCCAGTTCACGGGCAAATTTGAGCGTCACCCATTGCGCAACGCGTTTCACGCTGCCATGGTCGTCGGGATGAAATGGCAAGCCGTCGGCCAGTGCCGCCATGCTGCCGTAAATTTTATCTGCGGGCACATACATGGGTTTGACCATGCTCATGGGCACGTCCAGCTCTTCAGCCACCAGCATTTGCAAGGCAGTGTGTATGCCCTGCCCCATCTCGCTCCTGTGCATGGCGACACTGACTGTGCCATCTTGCGCAATCTTGATCCAGCCATTCATGGCGACTTCGCCATTTGACACGGGCAAGGGCGTACTGGTGTTCAGGCGCTGGCGTGGCGGCATGACACCCCAGCCTACCAGTAATGCGCCCGTCAACCCCAATCCACCCAGGATGAAGCGGCGGCGTCCTGATTTTTTTTGCTCTGACATGCACTGTCTCCGTTATTTTTGCCGCTCTTTTTTATATCGCGTGCTTATGTAGTACATCAGGTACCTGATCAGGTATTACGTCTGGGATACCCCTCAGCCAATATCCTGGTCCAGACGACATCTTTCTGTTCGTCAGTCATAAACACCCATTCCGCCACCTCAGCCACTGTACGACCACAACCACGACAAACATCATCAAATGTCGTTGAGCAAACGGCAACACAAGGGGTATCGGGACGTTCTTTACCTTCCGTCTTAATTACTGACATAGTCTTACTCTGGCTTTCAGGAATGCGCCTGAATGAGCAAAGCCCGGAATAATAAAACGAGCGTTCGCCTTTTTCTGGCTAATAATAAATGTTTTTTTGCTTAGTGCGCTGGTAGCGGGACTCTATTTTTCCAGAAACTGGCGGACTTTGTTGACAGCCTACAGGCTTCAGCGGGAAAATTAGCTACTTTCTGTCCTTCTCCAACAAATATAAAGGTACATCATGAAAGTAGCCGTCGTTCTTTCCGGTTGTGGCGTCTTCGATGGCGCTGAAATTCACGAGAGTGTCCTGACCATGCTGGCTCTCGTCAGAGCCGGTGCAGAACCAGAATTCCTGGCACCCGATATCCCGCAAGCACATGTTGTCAATCACCTTACTGGCCTGGTCGCTGAAGGTGAAAGCCGCAATGTGTTAGTGGAATCCGCCCGCATCGCCCGCGGCAAAATCAAGGATATCGCGCTGGCCAATGCCGACGACTATGCCGCCGTATTTTTCCCTGGCGGTTTTGGTGCGGCAAAAAACCTGTCTGATTTTGCCAGCAAAGGGGCTGACTGCCAGATACAGCCTGATGTCTTGCGATTCGCCAAAGCTATCGCCGACGCTGGCAAACCAGCGTGCTATATCTGCATAGCGCCTGCCATACTGCCACTGGTGTATGGTAAGGGCATTGCTGTCACCATAGGCAATGATGAAGGCACGGCCGCTGCTGTCACAGCCATGGGTGGTCAGCACTTCAATTGCCCGGTCAAAGAATTTGTCGTCGACAAAGAGAGGAAAGTTGTCAGCACCCCCGCCTATATGCTGGCGGAAAATATTGCTGAAGCAGCGACAGGCATAGAAGCTGCCGTCAAAGCGACGCTGGGATTAATCTGAACCCGCAAGCTCCAAGTATCATTTTTAAAACAAGGTCTTCATGACTCAAGATTTTTTTCAATCCCTGATGTTGCTGATATTGGTTACCGACCCGTTTGGCAACGTTCCCATCTTTGTCAGCGCCCTATCCCATGTTGCACCTGAGCGGCGCTGGCGCGTAGTCGTGCGTGAATGCGCGATAGCCTTTGGCCTGCTTTTGCTATTCATGTTCTTTGGCAAACACTTCCTGACCGCATTGCAATTGACTGAAGTGTCCTTGCGCATAGGTGGTGGCGTGATCCTGTTCCTGATTGCCTTGCGCATGGTTTTCCCACAGGAAGGTGGCATTTTCGGCGATGTGGAAGATGGTCACGAACCCTTTATCGTGCCACTGGCGATACCAGCACTGGCTGGCCCGTCTGCACTGGCGACAGTGCTGCTGTTTTCATCCGATAGCCGCCAGGACATGGTGGTGCATCTGGCAGCACTGACTGCCGTTGCCGTGGTGTGGCTGGTGGTATTATTGAGTGCTGAGCGCATGCAAAAAGTGCTGGGCATACGCGCCATGACAGCATTTGAGCGCCTGATGGGCTTGATACTGACGGCGATGTCAGTTGAAATGCTATTGGCAGGTATCAGGGATTATCTGAAAACCCTGAGCTGATCATGCATGGCTGACCAAGCAAAAAACTTGGTCAGCCATATCCAGAGCGTCAGTGGTTAAAAGTGAAGTAACCCAGCAAAAATAAAGCTAAAGCAATCAGGAATTGTTTAATCATCTGACGATTCATAGCTGACATTTACCTTATTCTACTTAAATTATCTTATCCGCAAGCATTTGCGTGATCTCGGCATCACTATAACCCAGCCCGCTCAATACCTCCTGATTATGTTGCCCCAGACGCGGCCCCAGCCATTGCGTCTGACCAGGAGTCTCTGACATCTTGGGTGTAATGGCAGGCAGCTTGACTGGCGTGCCATCTTCAAATGCATGCTGTTCAAACATCTGGCGCGCCAGAAATTGCGGGTCACTCATCATATCGCGCACCGAGTAGATTTTACCCACAGGCACATCGGCTGCCTTGAGTATTTGCAAGGCTGTATCTATATCACGGCCTGAACACCATGTTTGAATGGCCTCATCAATTTCCGCCGTGCGCGGGACACGGCCATCATTACGCACCAAACCTGGGTCTTGCGCCAGGTCATCGCGGTCTATGGCTTTCATCAGTCTGTGGAAGATCGCGTCGCCATTACCTGCAATAACGATATTTTCACCTTCCGCCGTGGTATAAGTATTCGATGGCACGATGCCCGGCAAGGCACCGCCAGTACGTTCACGCACGACACCGGCATGGTCAAATTCTGGCACCAGCGATTCCATCAAATTAAAGACTGACTCATATAAAGCCACATCCACCATTTGCCCCTGACCAGCGACACATGCCTCGCCCTGCTTGCCATTCCAGCGCCCGCCGGTGACATCACGATGACGCAAGGCCATCATGGCACCGATGACGCCATGCAAGGCGGCGACTGAGTCTCCTATCGAAATGCCTACACGCACAGGTGGGCGGTCAGCATGGCCGGAGACATAACGCAAACCGCCCATGGATTCACCGATGGCACCAAAGCCAGGCAAGTCCTTCAAGGGTCCTGTCTGACCATAACCAGACAGACGCACCATGATGGTGGCAGGGTTGATCGCTTTTAAATCTTCAAATCCCAGCTCCCATTTTTCCAGTACACCGGGGCGATAATTTTCTATGATGATGTCGGCATCCAGCGCCAGGCGTTTGGCAATTTTACGTGCCTGTTCCTGCTTCATATTCAGGGTGATGCTTTTCTTATTGCGTGCCTGCACACTCCACCACAGTGAGGTGCCATCTTTCAACACACGCCATTGACGCAGAGGGTCACCGCCATCGGGTGACTCTACCTTGATCACTTCGGCACCAAATTCAGCCAGCATGCGCGAACAAAATGGCCCTGCGATCAGCGTACCCAACTCCAGAACCTTGATGCCCGCCAAAGGGCCATGTGCTTTAGCTTGTGACTGCATAAGAAGAAATGCGCTCAGAAAAATTTATGGGACGGACCTATACAAAAGTCAGCTTCTTGATTTCCCACGCGATATTGGCACGCGCCTGTGCATCAAACTGCGCTGCCATGATGGGATGAAAATATAATTGTTCGCGGTCGGCGAAGCGCTTCAGCACTTTAAGGCGCCCTGCCCTGTAGGCAGGCGCTTCCAGCCAGCGAAATTCATTGCGGATCGCCCGGCTATATTGCTGATAAACGTCCTTGGGTGCACCAAGGATGGTCAGTGCAATATCAAGAAACAAGGGGATATCTGCCGCACGGTTTTTAAAATCAGCCACTTCATGCCTGGCAGTGGCGAGTATGCATTGCTGCACATGCATGATGACAGTGGGATTGATCTCCATGCGCATCATCAATTCCCCTGCCAGCTCTGCACTTTTCAGTTCATTATTGTTGGCATGGGTGTCATACACCATGTCATGAAACCAGATCGCCAGGGAGACGACAGGAAAATTATGGATATCTGCACGCCTGTCTTCAGCATGCCTGAGCATGGACTGGATATGCGTGAAATTATGAAAACTACGCTGAGGTTCGGAGTAATGCTTATCCAGCAAAACCCACACTTCCCTGGCATGCCGGGGACTACCAGCCAAGCCCTGTATCAGGTCTGACCATTGCAACTGCAATTTGCTTTTTTGTTCGGCGGGGATCAGAAACATGATGGCTTATATTATTATCTCAGTTACTGTATTAAGTAGTCCGTCTATCCAGCATGGCGCGGGCAATCGTGCCTGCATCCACATATTCGAGCTCACCACCCACCGGCACACCACGTGCCAGGCGGCTGACCCGCAAGCCACGTGCCTTCAGTGTCTCGCTGATGTAATGCGCGGTTGCCTCACCTTCATTGGTGAAATTGGTAGCCAGCACCACTTCTTGCACTTTACCGTCGGTAGCCCTGGAAACCAGCTTTTCCAGATGGATGTCTTTCGGGCCTATGCCATCAAGCGGCGAGAGTCGTCCCATGAGTACAAAGTACAAGCCTTTGTACGTCATGGTCTGCTCTATCATCATCTGATCAGAAGGTGTTTCCACCACACACAGCAGACTGGTGTCGCGCACGGCATCCAGACAGGTTTCGCAAACTTCGCTCTCACTGAAGGTATTGCAGGATGCGCAATGCTGTATACGCTCAACCGCGTGAGTCAGCGCTATGCCAAGGATGGCGGCGCCTTCCCTGTCATGTTGCAGCAAGTGATAAGCCATGCGCTGAGCTGACTTTGGCCCTACGCCCGGCAAGCGGCGCAGCGCCTCAGACAAGGCTTCCAGACTACCAAGTTTTTTCACACTCAGAATGGCATCTTGAAGCCAGGTGGCAATGGCATGCCAGCTGTCAAAGCTGACATTTTTTCTTGTGAAGTGGCTTCTGCCTTGCGTACTGCATCATTGAATGCAGCAGCAACCAGGTCTTCCAGCATGTCTTTGTCGTCACCCAGCAGAGACGGGTCGATGGTAACGCGCTTGACATCGTTCTTGCAGGTCATGACGACCTTGACCAGGCCAGCACCAGCCTGGCCCTCTACTTCTACCAGGCCCAATTGATCCTGGGCTTTTTTCATATTGTCCTGCATTGCCTGGGCTTGCTTCATCAGGCCAGCTAATTGATTCTTCATCATAAAATTTCTCCGAAAATAAAAATGGAATATTGATTAAATTTGGTCACGCAGACTTGTAATTATTTTTGCATATCACCGGCATCAGACCGGCCGTATGCTACCCGTGACGATAGTGGCACCAAATTCGCGCATCAAAGTCTGCACGAAACTGTCGCCCTGTATGGATTTTTCTGCCTGTTGCTGGCGCACTTCACGCTCAGCCACAGCCTGTGCGTTGGCAGTATGCTCAACGGCACCTATCTCGGTTTCTACCCGTATGGTTTTTTCAAAACGTTCAGACAAGGCCGCGCTAAGTTTTTCTACACTGCCTGAAGACAAGAGTGTAGACAAAGGCAGGCGCAAACGGAATACATGGGCATTGCCGTCTTGCTTGCAACTGACCAGTTCACTTTGCTGTGTCATTTGCTGGGCTACACCGCGTACTGGCAAGCTGGCTGCCAGAGAAGGCCAATGACCATCCCAGTTCAACTCAGGAACTGGCGCATTCGCGATCAGACGGTCTGCATTCAGGGTAATTGACTCCCTGGGCTTGACCACTTCTGCAGCGGCAGCTTGCGGCTCCTGATCAGCAGTTGCGACAAATGCAGCAGCATCTGCAAGCACAGCGACTTCAACGGGCGCGCCTTGTTCCTGCACTACAGCGGGAGCAAGAGCAGGAGTCATCACTCGTGGCGGCATCGCCGGTTTTGCAGGCTCTGCATCGAAGAACATTTCTTCATCCCAGGGCGGCGGCATATCATCCATACCCATGGATTGCATATCCTGCTCGGCAATCAAAGGTGCGGGTGCAGACACAGGCTGGGCAGGCTTGACTAACGGCTGCGCCGATGGTGGAGCTACTTTGACTGACGGTGTTGCGACAGGAGTAACGGGTCTGACCGGGGCGACGGGCGAGACTGGAGCAACTGGGGACACAGGAGCCACAGGTGCAATTGCCGCTTTGATTTCTGGTGCCGTTTCGGCTGATGCAGTTTTTCCTGCTGGCGTACCATTCTTGGTATTTGCGCGTGCAGCAGCCAGGGCCGCCAGTACCGGGCTGACACGTGCGCCAGCAGCAGGCGCAGTTGCGAGTGTTGCGGGTGTCCCGGCATTATCCTGTACAACCGGTTTCGGCACTTCTGCCGGAGCGCGTGCTGGCATTGCTGCCGACACTACATTTGCGACAGGTGCAGTGTTAGCAGTACCAACACTATTACTTGATGAAGCCGCAGGACTGGAAACAGGGCTGGAACGCACAGGACTTTGTGCCGACGCAGCATTGTTCGCATTATTGACTGGCAAAGCCGGACGCCCACCAGCCGGTGGCGTACTGGAAGGCGGCTGCGCCCATTGCTCACCACTGACAGGCTTGAACGCCAGCATGCGCAACAGCGTCATGCTGAAGCCTGCATATTCATCAGGAGCAAGTGCCAGCTCATTACGGCCATGCACGGCAATTTGATAAAACAGTTGCACTTCTTCTTTGGCGAAACTCTGCGCCAGGCGCAAGACCTGTTCACGCTCAGGAATATCTTCTGCCACGGCAGCTGGCACCATTTGCGCCACGGCGATCTGGTGCAGCAAACTGCCCAGGTCCTGCAGGGCAGCCTTGTAAGACAGGCTGCGTGCGGCCATTTCGTCGGCAACATCCAGCAAGGCTTTGCCATCCTGGGCCAGCAAGGCATCCAGCAAACGTATCAGGTAAGACTGATCCAGCGCACCCAGCATACCTTGCACCGCATCGAGGCTGACTTTGCCAGCGGCATAGGCAATTGCCTGATCAGTCAGCGACAAGGCATCGCGCATGGAGCCATGGGCACCCTGAGCCAGCAAACGCAAGGCAGGCAATTCAAATTCGATTTGCTCTTGCCCCAGGATGTTTTCCAGATGGCCAACTATATGCCCAGGCGGCATTTGCTTGAGATTGAATTGCAGACAGCGTGACAAGACCGTGACAGGGATTTTCTGCGGGTCTGTCGTTGCCAGAATGAATTTGACGTGCTCAGGCGGCTCTTCCAGCGTTTTCAACATCGCGTTGAAAGCGTGGTTGGTCAGCATGTGCACCTCGTCTATCATATAGACTTTAAAGCGCGCATTGGACGGCGCATAAATCGCCTGCTCAAGCAGCGAGGCCATTTCATCGACACCGCGATTAGAAGCGGCATCCATTTCTATATAGTCAACAAAGCGCCCGGCATCAATTGCCGTACAGGCTTCGCAAACACCGCAAGGATGAGCAGTAATGCCAGTCTCACAGTTAAAGGATTTGGCAAGGATACGTGACAGCGTCGTCTTGCCGACACCTCGGGTACCGGTAAACAAATAGGCGTGATGCAGCCGCTGCTGCTCTAGCGCATGCGATAAGGCACGGACCACGTGCTCTTGCCCCACCAGAGTTTCAAAACTCTTGGGGCGATATTTTCGGGCGAGGACTTGATAGGACATCCCTCGATTTTACCTTATTCGGACGCTCTGATCAGTGATTTGCAGATATCCCAACACCAAGTTTTTCATCTGAGCAAGAAATTCAGGCTCTTGCAGGCTTTGCGGCGACAACATCAGGGTCTGGTACAAGACACCGTAGACAGCCGCATGGACTATCGCCGGGCTGGTATTTGGGTAAGCTGCACGGTCTGAGCTTGCCGCAAAAGCAGATTCCCAGATATCAACAACCTGCCCGTACAAGGCGCTATAGGCCTCCATATTGGAAATCTGCCGCTCCAGGAAGATCAGGGCAGACCACTCCTCGGTCTTGTCTGCATGCAAAAGAATAATGCGCTCCAGCAGATCCGTGACGATGTCTTGCAAGGGCTGACCATGTTGCAACGCCACCCAGATGCGCATCTGGGCACCGATATTCTTCATGCGCTCATGGATGCAATGGGCCGCTATCGATTTCTTGCCAGGAAAGTATTCATACAAGGTGCCCAGGCCCACGCCAGCAACCAGGGCGATATCGCGCATGGTCAGATCGGCATAGCTTTTCTCGACCAAAAGCCGAACAAAGGCATCAAGGATTGCCAATTGTGTCATTTTAGAGCGTTGCTGCACTGGCTTGCGGCGTAATTTCAAAGGGCTGGCAGTCTCGCTCATGGTGTTTCTTGTTTTATAAGTTCAGGTACTTGGGGGAATGCTAAAAGGCGAACATCTTGATTACTTCATCAGACTACACTATTCATCTGGCTTACCTATTTAGCTTACCCATATCAATGAGGCACCTATGCAGTGGCAAACCCATGATATAAGCAATCAGGTCGCAGACCTGCAAGATTACAATATTTTCACTAGTGATGCCGTTCTAATGACCAGCCTGGCGCAGTATCAGGCGGACTGGTATCAAAACACCTTGACAGAATCTGGACTGGAGTTGGGCAGCAGCGCTGTGCTGGAAGCTGCCGCGCTGGCCAATACGCATTTGCCAGAACTGCATACCCATGACAGACAGGGCAAGCGCATAGACAGGGTCAATTTTCACCCAAGCTGGCATCAGTTATTGGGCATATTACGTAAACAAGGCTTGCATGCCAGCCCCTGGAGTCAACCGCGCATGGGTGCACATGTAGCCCGTGCAGCAGGTTATTTCATGCAGTCACAGGTAGAGTCTGGCTCCCTGTGCCCCAGCACCATGACTTTTGCCTCCATCCCCGTGCTGCAAAACGAAGCTGCCTTGTTCGCAGAACTCAAAGACAAGCTGTATTCGCTGGAACATGATCCGCGTGATTTGCCCATAGCCCAGAAAAAATCCATCCTGATCGGCATGGGCATGACAGAAAAACAGGGCGGCTCGGATGTGCGCACCAATACCACCATGGCTGTGGCACTGGGTGCCGAGGGACGAGGCCAGGGCTATGCACTCACCGGCCACAAATGGTTTTTCTCAGCCCCCATGTGTGATGCGCATCTGGTCCTGGCCAAAACCGAAATTGGCTTATCCTGTTTCTTTGTGCCACGCTGGCGTCCTGACGGCAGCAAGAATTCTGTCCTGGTACAAAGATTGAAAGACAAACTGGGTAATAAGTCCAACTCCAGCAGCGAAGTCGAATTCCAGGATGCTTATGGCGTCATGGTAGGCAATGAAGGCCGGGGCATACCAACCATCATAGAAATGGCCAACCTGACCCGGCTGGATTGCGTCATTGGTAGCGCAGGCCTCATGCGGCAGGCACTGGTGCAAGCCATCCATCATGCACGCCACCGCACGGCTTTCGGCAAGAAGCTGGCAGATCAACCTTTAATGCGTAATGTACTGGCTGACCTGGCACTGGAAAGTGAGGCAGCAACCCGCCTTATGCTGCATCTGGCAGCCGCACTGGATGCCCCTGATGACGCCTTGCAACGCGCCTGGAAACGCATCATGACGCCGGCGGCAAAATTCTGGATATGCAAGCGTGCGCTGGAATTTACTGGTGAATGCATGGAAGTCTGGGGTGGCAACGGTTATGTCGAGACTGGCCCCATGGCCAGGTTATATCGCGAAGCGCCCGTCAACTCCATCTGGGAAGGCTCAGGCAATGTCATGTGCCTGGATGTTTTGCGTGCGATGGAAAGAGACCCGGAAGGCCTGCAATTGCTGCTGCAATTATGGAGTAGTTCAGCATCTGAGCAAGTCAGACAGATAGTGGTGGAATTACAAAAAGACCTGGCACCAACAGAATTCAGGGAAATGAATGCCCGCCGTATTACCCAGAAACTGGTACTGACAGCACAGGCTTTTCTGATGGCAGAATATGCCGAAGAAGATATCGGCCTCGCCTTTGTACAAAGCCGAGCAGATGCTGAATGTGGTCGTGTATATGGAAGCTTGCATGGACAGGCGACGAGCGCTTTGCTGGACCGCATTATTAGCCGCTCATTTATTTACTAAAAAAATCCATTCACTTGAGGCTGCCAGACATTACTCAGTTTGCGCAGCCTGTTTCAATTCCCTTGCATTTTCCCTCTCCAGGAAAAGACGATCCCGGCTGCGCAACTCTTCCCTGAGCGCAGCCACTTCTCTGCTCAAGTGGCGTATATCAGCATGCAGCTGCTTTTCCAGATTCGCTTCTTCTTCCTCCACAAACAAGGCAGCAATATTGGCTGTTACGATGGAAAACATGGCGTAACCAAGCAAAACAATGAAGACGGCAAATATCTTGGACGCGGGTGTAGATGGAACGATGTCCCCATAACCCACGGTAGCTATCGTCGTAAAAGCCAGCCAGACACCATTTGCATAGCTATGCACATTGGGTTCCAGCCAGTAAAACCCGGCACCTGCGGAACTTAGCATCAGCAAGGCCAGCACTATCATTTGCACCAGATGACTGGGTTTCATGTGCTGCAAAACCAGGGTCGCAAGACGCAGCAGAATGACGGCTACCAGCGCCAGACGCAGCAGCCATTCCAGCGTGCCCCAGGCCTCTCCGGTAAAAATGACGCTCAGCAGGCAAGCAGCGATAATCACGCCATCCAGTGCCAGCTTGCCACTACGCCTTTTTTGATTCCTGTTCTTTTGCCATTGCAGACCAGTATCGACCAGCATCAACAAAGCTGAGGCCGCGTACAGACTGCGCCCGGCCAGTTCGGTGATGTCAGTAGTACCACCCAGCACCAGATAAAATGCCGGAATGGTCAGCAGCAAACCCGCCAATAACAAGGGACGGGTAAACCAGGTCCAGAAGCGTTGAGTCACTGGAAATTTCATTGTATTTTCACCAAAAATCTCATCAAGACAAACACGCGACAGCATCTTTGGAATCTGAATCCTGCTTTATCGCTTTTGGCAATCATCAATGGAAAAATTTGAGCACATCTTGCGATGGCGCAAGTTTTATAGAAAATCGAAGAATAGGCGGAAGAAATTGCGGTAAAAAAATCAAGAAGGCAAGTAAAGCCATGCCATAAAATAAAAGCCGCTTGCCTTAAAGGCAAAGCGGCTTTTATGCTTTCACAAGCAGTTTGGAATGCTGCGATTTTAGAAAGCAGCGATTCCAGTCTGAGCACGGCCCAGTATCAGCGCGTGGATATCGTGCGTACCTTCATAGGTGTTGACGACTTCCAGATTCACCAGATGGCGGGCAATGCCAAACTCATCAGAAATACCATTACCACCCAGCATATCGCGTGCAGTGCGGGCGATATCCAGGGACTTGCCGCAAGAATTACGCTTCATGATAGACGTGATTTCAACGGCAGCCGTACCTTCATCCTTCATACGGCCCAGACGCAAACAACCTTGCAGGGCCAGCGTGATTTCTGTCTGCATGTCTGCCAGTTTTTTCTGTACCAACTGATTTGCTGCCAGTGGGCGACCGAATTGCAGGCGATCCATGGTGTATTGACGTGCTGTATGCCAGCAGAATTCTGCCGCACCCAATGCACCCCAGGCGATACCATAACGGGCAGAGTTCAGGCAAGTGAACGGGCCTTTCAGGCCTTCTACATTTGGCATCAGGTTTTCTTCTGGCACGAATACTTCATCCATGACGATTTCGCCAGTGATGGAAGCACGCAAGCCGACCTTGCCGTGAATGGCCGGTGCGCTCAGGCCTTTCCAGCCTTTTTCCAGGATAAAGCCTCGGATACGGCCATCATCTGTTTTTGCCCAGACCACAAAGACATCAGCGATAGGACTATTCGTGATCCACATCTTCGCGCCACTCAGGGAATAACCACCCGGCACAGTCTTGGCACGGGTCACCATGCTGCCGGGGTCAGAACCATGGTTAGGCTCAGTCAGGCCAAAGCAGCCTATCCATTCACCCGTCGCCAGCTTGGGCAGGTATTTTTGTTTTTGTGCTTCGCTACCAAATTCATTGATAGGTACCATGACCAGCGAGCTTTGCACGCTCATCATAGAACGGTAACCAGAATCAACGCGCTCTACTTCGCGTGCTACCAGGCCATAGCAGACATAGTTCAAGCCAGCACCACCGTATTGCGTAGGGATCATGGAACCCAGTAAACCAAGCTCACCCATTTCACGGAAAATGGCCGGATCTGTTTTTTCATGACGGAAAGCTTCCAGTACCCTTGGCGTCAGTTTTTCTTCGCAATAAACACGTGCTGCATCCTGCACCATGCGCTCTTCATCGCTGAGTTGCGAGGACAATAACAAGGGATCTTCCCAACTAAATACAGCCTTGGCCATCTGTTTCTCCTGATTTGAATATGTACCGTTATATATTTATTTGCATGCCACTTTTCTACAACAAGAAGTGACATGTCATGATTTATGCGGTCTTAACTACTTACCTGACTCGGCAAATGCAGCAAGGATAAACCCAGTTGCGCCCTGCGTACCAGCCAGGGGCTGGGGCGATAGCGCGGGTCGCCAGTGCTGACATACAAGTTCCGCAAAACCAATAGTATACGCGAAGTGCCGAGTTTGTCGCCCCAAGCCAACGGGCCTGCCGGATAAGCGAGGCCTAATACCACTGCCTTGTCCAGGTCTTGCGGACTGCATATGCCTTGCTGGGCTATGTCGCTGGCAATATTGATGATGGTCGCCAATATGCGCTGAAC
Source organism: Undibacterium pigrum (assembly GCF_003201815.1). GTDB lineage: Bacteria > Pseudomonadota > Gammaproteobacteria > Burkholderiales > Burkholderiaceae_D > Undibacterium > Undibacterium pigrum. The sequence continues at coordinate 262,624 of NZ_QJKB01000001.1, read as the reverse complement.
CACGAAACCGGCACTATCCTGTATCAGGCTGACGCCCTGCCCGCTTTTTTGGAGCAGGGATTGGCATTGTGCTGCCAGGTTTGCATCTGTAGCGGGATTCATCATCAGGCTCAGATGCCCCTGGCAAGCAGTCAGTGCGTCTATGCCAAAGGTGCGACGTGCATCCAGCCCGGCTCTTGCTACACAGGTGCTGACATCTTCGCCATAAGGGCTGACTATGCACAGCGCGCCTGCAGATGGCTGCTCACCATTTTCGATAGTAACGCCGCAACGCTCAAACAAGGCAAGCAGTGCTGGCACTGCGTCCACGTTTTCCTGACTGATCCAAACTGGCCCTGTCCAGGCAGGCTGTTGCTCAGGAACCGCCGGTACATCCAGGTTGCCGCTATAAGAATAAAAACCGCGCCCGGTCTTGCGACCCAGCACACCTGCATGTACCCGCTGCGCAGTGATGACACTGGGGCGATAACGTGGCTCTTCATAATACTGATGATAAATCGCCTCCATGACCGGGTGAGATACATCCAGCCCGGTCAGGTCCAGCAATTCAAACGGGCCAAGCTTGAAACCTGCTGCCTCACGCATGATCTGATCTATCTGACGGAAGCTGGCAACATTTTCCTGCAATATCCGCAGGGCTTCCGTGCCATAACCACGGCCTGCATGGTTGACGATAAAGCCAGGTGTATCTTTGGCGCGCACAGGCAAGTGCCCGGTCTGTGTGGAAAACGCCATGAGTTGCTCTGAGACCGCAGCATCGGTCAGCAAACCATCGATGACTTCCACGACCTTCATCAGTGGGACAGGATTAAAGAAATGCAGCCCCGCGACACGCTCAGGTATTTTTGTGCCAGCCGCAATAGCGGTCACTGACAAAGACGAAGTATTGGTCGCCAGTATGCAAGTGTCGCTGACGATGCCATCCAATTGCTGGAACAAGGCACGCTTGACTTCCAGCTTTTCAACAATTGCCTCTACGACCAGATCGCATTTGGCCAATTCCTGCATGCTATTGACGACTTGCAGGTTTCCCACAGCGCGCTGATATTGTTCTGCACTGAGCTTTTCCTTGCTCAGCATTTTTTGCCATTGCTCGGCTATCAACTGGCTGGCTTTGCTGGCGGCATCTGCCTGCACATCAAACAAGAGCACGGTAAAACCTGCCTGTGCCGCAATCTGGGCGATACCCCGGCCCATGGCACCGGCACCGACGATGCCAACGGCGCCAACAACAGCAATACTGGTCTTCATATTTACTCCGGCACGATGGCTGTGACTTCTATTTCTACCCTGGCTCTGTCTTCTATCAAGCCTGCCACCTGTACCGCAGTCATGGTTGGGTAATGGCGGCCTATGATATCGCGGTAAGCTTCGCCAACTTCTTTGTAGGCACCTACATATTCTTTTTTATCGATGACATACCAGGTCATGCGCACGATATGCTCGGGTCTGGCGTTTGCCTCTGTCAATACTTCAACGATATTCTGCAATGCCTGTCTTACCTGGCCTGCAAAATCATCGGTCTGAAAGGCGCATTGCGCATCCCAGCCCACCATGCCACTGACGCACACAGTGCGGCCACTGGCAGAAATGCCATTCGAATAACCACGTGGTCTGGCCCAGCCTGGAGGTTGCAAAATGTCCATCATCTATCCTTTCATTGATGACTATTCAGCCCCTAAAGTCTGAAAAGTCCATTATATCTATCTTATATTTTGCAGTACTTCTGCATGGCAGTACTCAGTTCATCTGATATGGCTATAGATTTGCGCAATTTCAAATCCATCATGACCAGCACCAACTTCGCTTTCAGGCGCATATCCTGTTGTGGTCCGCGAAAGCAAATTTGCAGTTCGACTGAACTCTTTCCCAGCTTCGTCACGACCAATTCTGCCAGCAAGCTTTCACCCAGTTCTGTCGGTTTAATAAAATCGGTTTCCAGATGCACGGTGGGCAGGCCTATGCCGCGTGCAATATGCATTTCATGAAAACTGCAAGCCAGACCTTGCGCGCACCAGTCTTCTACCACACCATTCATCATTTCAAAATAACGCGGATAAAACACGATGCCTGCCGGATCGCAGTGAGCAAAGCGTATGGGCAACTCAGCCGTAAAAATCATGCGGAAGCAAACTCTTTCAGCAATTCACGACCTATGATCAGTTGCTGCACTTCGGTCGCACCTTCATAAATACGCAGGGAACGAATTTCACGATACAGTCGCTCTACTGGCACTTCTGAAACCACACCCAGGCCACCAAACATCTGCACCGCTGCATCTATCACTTGCTGCGCACCTTCAGTCGCAGTCAGTTTGGCCATGGCAGCTTCTTTGGTGACTTTCCTGCCCTGGTCTCTTTGCCAGGCAGCACGGTAAATCAGCAGTGCTGAGCTGTCTATGGTCGTAGCCATCTGCGCCAGCTTGGCCTGCGTCAGTTGAAAATCAGCCAGGGTCTGGCCAAACATCTTGCGTGTTGTTACTCTGTGCATGGCTTCATCCATGGCACGACGGGCAAAGCCAAGTGCAGCGCCAGCGACGGAGGTACGGAAGATATCCAGCGTCGCCATCGCTACCTTGAAGCCCTGTCCTGCCTCACCCAGGCGCTGCGTAACCGCGATGCGACAATTAGTAAACTTCAGGCGTGCCAGCGGATGTGGTGCAATCACATCGATACGTTCGGCAATGTCAAAACCGGGCAAACCAGCATCAACGATAAAGGCAGTAATGCCACGCGCACCAGGTGCTTCGCCAGTGCGAGCGAACAAGACATAGAAATCAGCAATGCCACCATTGGAAATCCAGGTTTTCTCGCCATTCAATACATAATGACCACCATCTGCATCAACAACAAATTCTGCCGCGCATTGCATGGCCGCCACATCAGAGCCAGCTTCAGGCTCAGACAAGGCAAAGGCAGCAATCGCCTCACCTTTGGCGACTTTGCTCAGATAATTTTGCTTTTGTACTTCTGTGCCATGCAAGCTGATCGCGCCAGAACCCAGCCCTTGCATGGCAAAGGCAAAATCTGCCAGACCAGAATGACGGGCCAGGGTTTCGCGTATCAGGCAAATGGCGCGGGTATCGATGACATCAGCATTGCCGCCATAAGCACTGCCACCTATGGCATTCCTGAGCCAGCCAGCCGCACCGAGTTGTTTGACGAGATCACGGCAAGCCTGATCGACATCTGCTGCATGATGATCAGGCAGATTCTCAGCAGACCAGGCATCCAGCGTGCGTTGCAACTCACGGTGTTTATCATCAAAGAAGGGCCAGTCCAGATAACTGGTATCAGACATGATATGTGTCATGCTCAATCCCCTTCAAAGACAGGTTTTTGTTTGGCAACAAAGGCATGGTAGGCACGATGAAAGTCATTGGTCATCATGCATATCGCCTGTGCCTGTGCTTCTGCTTCTATGGCTTCATCAACGCCCATATTCCATTCCTGTTGCAGCATTTTCTTGGTCATGCCGTGGGCAAAGTTCGGGCCTTCGGCCAAGTTTTTTGCATAAATCTGCGCTTCTGACAGCACATCTTCCGGGGTTGCCAGACGATTGAAGAAGCCCCAGCGCTCTGCCTCTTCACCCGACATGGAACGTCCGGTATACAACAAATCCGAAGCACGCCCCTGCCCTATGATGCGCGGCAAAATGGAGCAAGCCCCCATATCACAACCAGCCAGGCCAACGCGGGTGAACAGGAAGGCAGTCTTGCTACGTGCCGTGCCTATGCGTATGTCAGAAGACAGTGCGAGGATGGCACCTGCACCAGCGCAAACACCGTCAATCGCAGCAATAATCGGCTGCGGGCAGGCGCGCATGGCTTTTACAAGATCACCCGTCATACGAGTAAAACTCAACAAGCCAGGCATGTCGAGTTTGGTCAAGGGACCAATGATTTCATGCACATCACCACCAGAACAAAAATTTTCACCCGCGCCAGTAATGACAATTGCCTTGACATCATCACCATACGACAAAGTGCGGAACAGATCGCGCAACTCAGCATACGAATCAAAGGTCAGCGGGTTTTTGCGTTCTGGCCGGTTCAGGGTGATGGTGGCAACGCCAGCATCCACTGCATAAGTAAAATGCTGTGCTGTATAGTTTGCCAGTTGCTGGCGATTGCCAGGTAAATCCTGCGGTTGTCCGGGTAGGTATTTCATGTGGATTCTTCCTGCAAAGGTTTGTTGTCCAAGCCACAATCAGTGCCCGGCTCATGCAAATGCGTTTTCACTTGCGACAATAATTCAAATAATTTGCTTTTTTGTTCAGACTGTAAACCGGAAAACATATCGGCTATCCACTCTTCATGCACCGCTGCCATGCGTTTGAAGGCTCGGCGGCCAGCAGGTGTCAGTTTGACGCTGTAAGCACGCCTGTCTTTGAGATCAGCGACACGGGTCACCAGTTTTTCCTGTTCCAGCTGATCGGTAATGCCGGTGATATTGCCACCAGTGACCATCATGCGCTTGGACAGTTCACCCATGCGCAAGCCTTCGGGATGCCGTTCGAGTTGCGCCATGAGGTCAAAACGCGGCAAGGTGATACCAAATTCGCTACGCAGGCGACTGCGAATTTCACCCTCTATCATCACGGTGCAAGACAACATGCGCAACCACAGGCGCAAGGACTGATGGTCATCTTGCGTCAGACGGGTTTCCATGTCGAACACGGGATTACTGTCTTCTTTCATACCTGCTTTTGTTTGTTCTTCAGATTTCATCACATGACTTCGCCACCGGCTACGGCAATGGATTGCCCATTCATTGCCGATGCACCGTCCATGCACAGCCACAACACCGCATCTGCGACTTCTTGTGGTTGTACCAGGCGCTTTTGCGGGTTACCCGCAGCCAGTTCAGCTTTCGCCTGTTCTTCAGTCCGACCGGTTTTGGCGACGATATTGGCAACAGCTTCTTTCACGATATCGGTTTCGGTGTAACCAGGGCAAACCGCATTCACGGTCACGCCTTTCGCTGCGACTTCCAGCGCCACTGCGCGCGTCAGGCCGATCACACCATGTTTGGCAGCGCAATAGGCAGAGACATAGGCATAACCCTTCAAACCCGCCGTGCTGACCACATTGACGATACGGCCCCAGCCAGCTTCCAGCATCGCAGGCAAAGCCTGCTGCATGCAAATGAAGCTGCCGTTCAGGTTCACGTCCATCATGCTTTGCCACAGTTTGGCATCGGTTTTCAGGAAAGAAGCTGAACTGGCTTGCCCGGCATTATTGACGAGGATGTCGATGCGGCCATCCCTGGTCTGTGCTAGTTGGAAAGCTGCCTGCACCGACTCCACATCGCTGACATCCATTACTACATACTGCACTTTGGCATAGTCCAGAGAGGCCACAGCCTCCTGCAAGGTCGTTTCACTGCGTCCTGCCAGCGTCACGGTCGCCCCTTCGCTGAGCAAGGCTTGTGCTATCGCCAGACCTATGCCTTTGCCGCCACCGGTGACCAGCGCATGCCTGCCTTGTAATTTTTGCGGATGCACAGTCATGCTCATCCTTCCAGCAATTTGGCGGCGACTTGCTGTGGTGTCAGGCCAGCGCTGGCTGCGGCAACCTGCTTGTCACGTTCAAGATTGCGTTCCAGCTGCATTTTTCCGGCGACATATTGCCTGGGCCAGGGCATGTCATTAAAGCCCAGCTTGGCCGCTTCATGCAAGGTCCAGGCAGAATCAGCCAGGTGTGGCCTGGCAATCGCGCACAAGTCAGCACGGCCAGCGGCGATGATGCTGTTTGCATGATCAGCTTCAAAGATCGCACCAACTGCTATAGTGGGTATTTGTGCTTCGTTGCGTATGCGATCAGCAAATGGCGTCTGGAACATGCGGCCATAGACAGGTTTTTCCTGCTTGCTGACCTGGCCGGATGAACAATCTATCATGTCTGCACCCGCTGCCTTGAACAGCCTGGCGATGGCGACTGCATCATCTGGCGTAATACCGCCCTCTACCCAGTCATGCGCAGATATACGCACGGAAATCGGTTTATCTGCAGGCCAGACCTCACGTATGGCTGTAAGCACTTCCAGCGGATAACGGCAACGGTTTTCCAGCGAACCACCGTATTCATCTTCACGCTGATTGGTCAGTGGCGAAATGAAACTTGATAACAGGTAACCGTGAGCGCAATGCAGTTCCAGCCAGTCAAAGCCTGCTTCTGCTGCTGCCCTGGTCGCCTGGACAAAATCATCTTTTATGCGCTGCATATCTGCCACTGTGGCAGCACGCGCAACTTGCGAAATGCCAGACAGGTATTGCTGCTCAGAAGCAGACACCAGTGGCCAGTTGCCTTCTTTCAAAGGCTGATCCGTCCCTTCCCAGGCTACGCAGGTGGAACCTTTGGCACCGGCATGGCCGAGCTGCACGGCAATCTTTGCATCAGTATTTGCATGGACAAAATCGACGATACGCTTCCACGCTTGCGTATGTTCAGGTGCATACAGGCCAGGGCAAGCAGGCGTGATGCGGGCATCGGCAGAGACACAGGTCATCTCAGCAAACACCAGGCCAGCACCACCCATGGCGCGGCTACCCAGATGCACAAGGTGATAATCACCGGCCACGCCATCGACTGCTGAGTATTGCGCCATCGGTGATACGACGATGCGATTTTTCAATATCACATTGCGCAGCTTGTAGGGCGTCAGCATGGGTGGAATCGCTGTTTTTGTTTTGGGCACTGGCAGGCCAGCCCTGGCATACGCCTGTTCTGCTATCCAGTGTTCAAAACTGCGCACATAGTCAGCATCCCTTACCCTCAGGTTTTCATGCGACAGCCGCTGGCTGCGCGTCAGCATGGAATAGGCAAACTGAGGCGCTTCCATGGCGGTATAGCGTTGGACGTTTTCAAACCATTCCATGGAATTGCGGGCAGCACTTTGTATCTTCAAGACTTCTATGGAGCGCAAGTCCTGATAGGCTTCCAGCACCGCATCCATGCCTTGCCCACCATGTTTTTCGAAACTGCGCGCCAGTTCTATGGCATCTTCCAAAGCCAGCTTGGTGCCTGAGCCTATGGAAAAATGCGCAGTATGAGCGGCATCGCCCATCAAAACCACAGGCACACGCTTGCCATTCAATTGATTCCAGTGCACCCAGTTCTTGCAAATGATGCGCGGGAACTTGATCCAGTTGGCAGAACCGCGCAAATGCGTGGCATTTGACATTAGGGCATTGCCATCGAGATATTTGGCGAACAGGTTTTCACAAAAAGCGATGGCTTCTTCCTGGCTCATTTTATCTATGCCAGCCTTGAGCCAGGTTTCTTCCGGGGTCTCGACAATAAAGGTCGCCGTATCGCCATCATATTGATAGGCATGCGCCTGGAACCAGCCATGCTCGGTTTCTTCAAAGGCAAAGGTAAAAGCCGAGAACAGTTTTTTGGTGCCCAGCCAGACGAAACGGCATTTGCGCGTATCAATATCGGGTTGATAGCTTTGCTCATAACGGGTGCGCACGCGGCTGTTCAAGCCATCGCAGGCGATGACGAGGTCGGCATCATATTCCAGCGCCAGTGCCTGGTCGTCTGTCACATCAGTTTCAAAGACCAGCCTGACATCCAGCTCTTCGCAACGCTCTTGCAGGATATTCAGCAAACGCTTGCGGCCTATGCCGCAAAAACCGTGACCACCAGAGGTAACAACCTGACCCTTGAAATGGGTATCAATATCATCCCAGTGATTGAAAGACTGCAAGATGGAACGGGCAGTCTGTTCATCCGCATTGACCAGGTTACCCAGGGTCTGGTCAGAAAACACCACGCCCCAGCCAAAGGTATCGTAAGCGCGATTGCGTTCGACGATGGTGATCTGGTGCGCAGGGTTTTGCTTTTTCATCAGCAGGCTGAAGTAAAGACCAGCCGGACCACCGCCTATGCATAGGATGTTCATTAAATTACCTTGGAAATAAATTTTTTACTTGAGCTATCACTGTCTTATTGCATTTTGCAAGAGGCGACATAAGCATCGGGGTGATTGGTAAATACAGCACTCAGGGTTTTGTTGGTCACCCTACCCTGAGCATCCTTACTGATGATGCGTGCATAATAATTTTGCACAGGATAGTGATTGCTGTTGAACTTGAAGTCTCCACGCACGGATTTGAAGTTGGCTGCCTTGATGGCTTTGCCCAGAGCGTCCTTGTCTTCTATCTTGCCTTTGACACCTCGCACGGCACTATCCATCAACATGGCAGCATCATAGCCTTGCGATGCATACAACGATGGCAGGCGGCCATATTCTTTCTGGAAGTCGGCTACAAAACGTTTGTTTTGCGGGTTATCCATATCATGCCCCCACTGCGATGCATTGAACATGCCCAGCATGGGTGCACCTACTGCCTTGATAATGTCTTCATCGGCAGAAAAGCCCGGACCAAAGAGTTGGGTATTTTTGGATAAACCGGCATCCACAAATTGCTTGATGAAATTGATGCCCATGCCACCGGGCAGGAAAATATACACGGCATCTGGCTTCAGACCACGTATCTGTGCCAGTTCAGTCGCATAATCAAGCTGTCCCAGTTTGGTATAAATTTCTTCAGCAACCTTGCCCTTGTAATAGCGTTTGAAGCCTGTCAATGCGTCTTTGCCTGCTGGATAATTAGGCGCCACCAAAGCAACATTTTTAAAGCCCTTGTCATTGACCTGTTTGCCGACAGCTTCATGCAGGCTGTCGTTCTGCCAGGCCACGTTAAAGAAATAGGGATTACATTGCTCGCCCGCATATTGCGAAGGACCGGCATTGGCGCTGATGTAATGCACCTTGGCACCGAAAATCGTTGGACCAACTGCCAGCATCAGATTGGAAAACACGATACCGGTCATCAAATCGACCTTGTCTTTCTTGATGAGCTTGTCCACCAACTGCTTGGTCGCGTCCGGGTTTTGCTGGTCATCACCCGTAATGACTTCGACAGGCAAGTTACCGAATTTATTGTCCAGATGTTTCATGGCCAGGGAAAAGCCATCGCGTATATCCACACCCAGTCCAGCGCCGGCACCGGACAAAGTGGTGACCATGCCTACTTTGACTTTGTCTGCGGCAAAAGCACAGTTCGCATTCGTTGCGGCAATACTGGACAACAATAAACACAGCAAGGTCTTTTTCACGAGCGTCTCCTTCGGGTTAATGGGCATGGGCGAATATTTTCAAACGTAATAGTTAGCTGGAGCTGGCAGCAGGCGTACGCAATTTATAGCGCTGTAGTTTTCCGGTTTCTGTTCTCGGCAAACTCGTCATGAATTCTATGGCACGCGGGTACTTGTAGGGCGCAATACTATTCTTGACGAAATCCTGGATTTCCTTACTCAGGTCCGCAGATGCCTGTGCATCAGCTTTTAATACCACAAAAGCTTTGACGATCTGGCCGCGCTCTTCATCAGCCAGGCCTATGACTGCGCATTCAGACACTGAGGGGTGCTTCAGCAAAGCTTCTTCGACCTCAGGCCCTGCGATGTTATAGCCAGCAGAAATAATCATGTCGTCAGTGCGGGCGCGGTACCAGAAATAACCGTCGGCATCCATTTCATAGGCATCACCAGTCAGGTTCCAGCCCTGGTGCACATAATTTTTTTGCCTGTCATCTGCCAGGTAACGGCAGCCTGTCGGCCCCTTGACTGCCAGACGACCAACCACGCCAGGGGCCGCCATGTCGCCATGTTCATCAAATATGCATGCCTGATAGCCAGGTATGGGCTTGCCGGTTGCCCCTGCCCGCGCCTCATCGCCTGCGGCGGAAATAAAAATATGCAGCATCTCGGTCGCGCCTATGCCATCTATCATGACCAGACCAGTCGCCTGACGCCAGGCTTCACGGGTTGCAGCAGGCAAGGCCTCACCGGCAGAAACAGTTTTCTTGAGACTGGATAAATCAAAATTCTTTGCCAGCGTGGCCATCTGTCGATAAAAGGTAGGCGCTGTAAAACAGACGGTGGCCTTGAATTCGTCTATGGCTTTCAGTAGGAATTCAGGCGTCAGTTTTTCCAGCAAGATTGCCGTTGCACCCACGCGTAAGGGAAACAGCAGCAAACCACCAAGGCCAAAAGTAAACGCCAGTGGTGGCGTGCCTATGAAAATATCGCTTTTTTCAGACTGCAAGGTGGAGCGCGGGAAGCAATCGCAGATCGCCAGCACATCCCTGTGGAAATGCATGGTGCCTTTGGGCATGCCAGTCGTACCAGAAGTAAAACTGATGAGGCAGACATCTTCGGCAAGGGTATCTACAGCGGCAAATTCAGCTGGCTTGCCAGCCATGAGCGCTTCCAGGCCATCATCGCCCTGATGATTGAAGTACATCACCTGCGTCAATATGGGATTGGCTTGCACGGCTAACTCCATCTCTTCACGCAGATTTTCTGAGCAAAGGGCGGCGGCAATTTCCGCCTTGTTCGCGATCACGCCCAATTCTTTGGCGCGCAACAAGGGCATGGTGGGCACGGCTATGCAACCCGCCTTGATGACAGCCAGCACACTGGCAGCCATCATGGGATTATTAGCGCCACGCAACAGCACCCTGTTACCAGGCTGCAAATGCATGTCTTCCAGCAAGACGTGGGAGATACGATTGACGGTAGCCAACAGATGGGAGTAAGTCCAGCTTTCGGTCTGGCTGCGGATGGCAATGCTGTCGGCATGGCCGGTTGCGCACATCTTGTCGAGCAAATCGGCGACACAATTCAGGCGTTCAGGGTATTGCAACTCAGGCAAAGAAAAAATCAGTTCAGGCCATTGCTCGCGCGGTGGCAAGTGATCAAAAGCAAAGGTATCCAGATGGGCAGACCCTGGTAGCACAGTTGAATTCATTTCTTCTCCGGCTTTGGTACACAATGTAGATACAGCAACTCCCGAAAACACCAAACTACTTTAAACCTAAACTATTTTTAGGTAAAGTGTTTTTTCACATCAAAATTCAATTTTTCTCAAAGAAAATATTTTCAATTGCGTCGCTTATAGTATATTTTAGGCCTAAAGTAATTTCACATCTGTACCACCATCAGCATTTAGGGATCAGGGGATGAATATCACGCTTTTGCTTGAACACGGCTTAAATGGCTTGCAGTTTGGCCTCATGCTTTTCCTGCTAGCTGCGGGGCTGACGCTGATCTTTGGCATCATGGACTTCATCAACCTGGCTCACGGCTCCCTGTATATGGCAGGCGCTTATTTCGCCGCCAGCTTTACTGGCATGACAGGTTCTTTCTGGCTGGGCTTGCTGGCAGCGGTGATAGCGACTGCGCTGCTGGGTGTGATACTGGAGGTAGTGGTCTTCCGGCATTTATACCAGCGCGATCATTTGTCCCATGTGCTGGCGACTTTTGCATTGATACTGATCTTTAACGAAGGTGCACGCATGATCTGGGGTGCACAGCCGCTGATGCTGAATATTCCACCGCAGTTGTCACAACCAGTGGAGTTGCTGCCTGACTTTTTTTATTCATCTTTCCGTCTGCTCATCATTGCTACCGGGCTGGCTGTCGCTGGCTTGCTGTATTTTGTGGTCACCAAAACCCGCATAGGCATGTTGGTGAGGGCTGGGGCATCGAACCGTGAAATGGCAGTCACCATGGGTATCAACATCAAGCTGGTGTTCACGCTACTGTTTGCCTTTGGCGCAGCCCTGTGCGCCATCGCTGGTGCGCTACTGGGCTCCATACTTGCAGTACAGGTGGGCATGGGTGAAAGCATCTTGATATTGGCCTTTGTGGTCATTGTTATAGGTGGCATAGGCTCGATACGCGGTGCACTGGTAGGTGCATTGCTGGTGGGGCTGGTTGATACCTTGAGCAAAACCTTGCTACCTGGAGCACTAAAACTATTGATGCCACTGGAGATGGCAGCCAATCTTGGCCCTGCCCTGGCGTCGATACTGATTTACGTATTGATGGCAGCCGTGTTGTTTTACAAACCCCAGGGTCTGTTCCCTGCTCGCGGCTAAATAACAAAAAAAGAGTAATCATGCAAAGCAGCCTACATCACAGCATATCGCGCAAGTCCAGCATAGGCATCTTGTGCCTGCTGATTGCCTTCCCTCTGATGGCGACTTACTTCGCCCAGGAATTTTATATAGGCCTGTTAAGCCGCTTGATGATTTTCGCTCTGGTAGCCAGCAGCCTGAACCTGATACTCGGTTTTGGTGGCATGATCAGCCTCGGGCACGCGGCTTTCTTTGGCAGTGGCGCTTATGTGGTGGGCATCCTGATGCAGCATGGCGTCACATCTGCCTGGATCAGTTGGCCAGCGGCGATGCTGACCGGCTTTATGCTGGCACTCGCAATAGGCAGTGTGTCACTTAGAACCCGCGGCGTATATTTCATCATGATTACGCTGGCATTCGCGCAGATGCTGTATTTCCTGTTTGTGTCATTGAAAAATTATGGTGGTGACGATGGCTTGAGCCTGGCACAACGCTCGGTGACGGGTATGGACATGGCAAATGACAGTAACTTTTATTATCTGGTGCTGGTAATTTGCACCATATTTCTCTTCGTTCTTTATAGACTTATCAATTCCCGTTTTGGACGTGTGATACAAGCCATCAAGGAAAATGAAACCCGTATGGAAGCCATAGGCTATCCGGTGTTTCGCTACAAGCTGCTGTGCTTTGCGATTGCTGGCAGCGTCGCCAGCCTGGCTGGCGCCCTGCTGGCAAACCAGAACATGCTGGTCAGTCCCAACCTTTTGCATTGGACACAATCCGGCAGCCTGATGGTGATGGTGATACTTGGCGGTGTTGGTTATCTGTCTGGCGGCATCCTCGGTGCAGTCGTCATGTTGATGCTGGAAGAAATCCTGTCTGGCTATACCATACACTGGCAACTGTATCTGGGCATTATCCTGCTGTTGGTGGTCATGCTCTTACCAAATGGCCTCGCCAGCCTGCCGCAAAAGTTCATGTCCATCAAAAGACAGCAGGGAGATCAGGCATGAGCGTGTTACAGCTAAAAGGCCTGGTCAAACGCTATGGTGGCCTTATCGCGACCAACAATCTGAGCCTGGATGTATTATCTGGTGAGATCCACGCCATCATAGGCCCGAATGGCGCAGGCAAGACTACACTGATACATCAGATATCAGGCGCCATAGTTCCAAACCAGGGGCAGATCATTTTCAATGGCGTCGATGTCACGACACTCAGCATGCATGAGCGCGTCAAGCTAGGATTGGCACGCTCTTACCAGATCACGAATATTTTCCAGTCATATACCGTTATCGATAACCTGAGTCTGGCGATACAGGCCCACTCTGGCAGCAGCATGCGCTTCTGGCGCAAAGCGCTAGATGAGCAGGCACTTTTCAAGCAAGCCCGGCAACTTGCCAGCGATATAGGTCTGGCTGAACACTGCAATAGCAAAGCCTGCGAACTTGCACATGGCGAACAACGCCAACTGGAACTGGGACTCACCCTGGCGACGCAACCCAAACTGCTCTTGCTGGATGAACCCATGGCAGGCACCGGACATGAAGAATCGGGCAAGATGCTGGAACTGATCGCCGCCCTGCGTGGTAAGGCAGCCGTGATCTTGATTGAACATGATATGGATGCCGTCTTCAAACTGGCTGACCGCATTTCTGTCTTGGTAGCAGGCTCCATCATTGCCACCGGCACGGCAGAACAGATACGCCAGAACCCGGAAGTCAAGAAAGCCTATCTAGGCGATGAAATGGATATCGCAATCAAGGAAGTCGCATGAAGACCATATTGGAAGTCGAACATATCGCTACCGCCTATGGTCACAGCCAGGTCTTGTTTGGCATAGACTTACAGATACGCCAGGGCGAAGTCGCCAGCCTGCTGGGCCGCAATGGTGCAGGCAAGACCACAACCTTACGCTCGATACTGGGACTGACACCGGCACATAAGGGCCATATCAGTTTCATGGGCCAGCGCATAGAAAAAATGACGACGGATAAAATCGCCAGGATGGGCATAGCCCTGGTGCCGGAAGGCCGGCAGATTTTCCCCAATCTCACTGTCAAAGAAAACCTGGTCGCCTTTGCAGCCAATCGCAATCAAAGCAAAAGACCATGGAGCCTGAAAGAGATTTACCAACTGTTCCCACGTCTGGCCGAACGGGCGGGCAATATGGGTAACCAGTTATCTGGCGGCGAGCAACAAATGCTGGCCATCTCACGCGCCTTGATGACCAACCCTCATTTGCTGATACTGGATGAAGCGACGGAAGGCTTGTCACCACTGGTGCGTGAAGAAATCTGGGCTTGTTTGAGAAAGCTGCGCGATCAGGGGCAAACCACGCTGGTTATCGATAAATATGTAGAAAAACTCATACCCCTTGCCGATCAGCACAGCATCATGGAACGCGGCAAGATAGTCTGGCATGGCAATAGCGAAAGCCTGACGCAGTCGCCGGAAACCTGGCAGAAATATGTGGGTGTTTAAACTGCCTGGTTATTAACTAAGGCTTGACTTGGCTCGGTGGAGTACGTGCGTCTGAAGTGGACGCTGGAGAATTTGCATCCAGAATTTGTACGAAGATTTCGTTTTTCTTGATCATGCCTAATTCGAAGCGGGCGCGCTCCTCAACAGCATCGGTACCAATTTTTAAATCCTGGACTTCAGATTCGAGCTTGCCGTTGCGCTCTTTGAGTTTTTCATTATTGTTTTTCACCTGGGCGACTTGCCTGTCCAGCTCCCACACGCGCAGCCAACCACCCTTACCCAACCACAGCGGGTATTGGATCAACATCAGCAAGGCAACAAAGGAAAGGGCTATCAAACGCACGAGTTATTGATACAAAAATTGAGGCAAAAAAAAAACTGAAAATACAGAAAAATTAATACAAAGATATTCCCGGAGGAACCCAACAAGAAAAAGGGGAACACCGTTCCCCTTTTCACTAATACGATAGCAGATTACTTCAGATTATAGAAGGCATCGCGACCAGGATAGCTGGCAATTTCGCCCAAATCTTCTTCAATACGCAGCAATTGGTTGTATTTTGCCATACGGTCAGAACGGGACAAAGAGCCAGTCTTGATTTGCAGGGCATTGGTACCAACGGCGATATCAGCAATGGTACTGTCTTCTGTTTCACCAGAACGATGAGAAATAACGGCTGTATAACCAGCACGTTTTGCCATTTCAATCGCAGCAAAAGTTTCAGTCAGCGTACCGATCTGGTTGATCTTGATCAGGATGGAATTGGCGATACCTTTTTGTATGCCTTCTTTCAGGATCCTGGTATTGGTGACGAACAAGTCATCGCCAACGATCTGGACTTTCTTGCCCAGTTTTTCAGTCAGGATAGCCCAGCCATCCCAGTCGCCTTCAGCCATGCCATCTTCGATGGAGATGATAGGATATTTGTCTACCCACGTTGCCAGCAGATTAGTGAAGTCAGCGGAAGACAAAGTCAGGCCTTCACCTTCGAGGTGGTATTTGCCGTCTTTGTAGAATTCGCTGGCAGCGCAATCCAGGCCCAGAGCGATTTGCGTACCTGGCTCGTAGCCAGCAGCTTCTATCGCCTGAATGATCAGTTTGATGGCAGATTCGTGATTATCGACGGAAGGAGCAAAACCACCTTCATCACCAACTGCTGTCGTCAGACCTTTGTCATGCAGGATTTTTTTCAGTGCATGGAATACTTCTGCACCGTAGCGAACTGCTTCGCGGAAAGTTGGCGCGCCAACCGGGATAATCATGAATTCTTGAATATCCAGATTATTGTCAGCATGTGCACCACCGTTGATGACGTTCATCATAGGCACAGGCAATTGCATTGCGCCTGAACCACCGAAATAACGATACAACGGCAGGCCAGCTTCTTCAGCAGCAGCTTTGGCGACAGCCATGGACACAGCCAGCATGGCATTAGCACCCAGGCGACTCTTGTTTTCAGTGCCGTCCAGATCGATCAGGGTACGATCCAGGAATGCCTGTTCATTCGCATCCAGGCCCATGATGGCTTCTGCGATTTCGGTATTGATGTGTTCGCAGGCTTTCAGGACGCCCTTGCCCAGATAGCGGGATTTGTCGCCATCACGCAGTTCTATTGCTTCGCGGGAACCAGTGGATGCACCAGAAGGCACAGCAGCACGGCCCATGACACCGGATTCCAGCAAGACATCACATTCAACAGTTGGGTTACCGCGCGAATCCAGAACTTCACGACCGATAATATCAACGATGGCACTCATTCAATTCTCCTAAACAATCAAAATATCGAACAAAATATCTAACAAAATATCTAACAAATAATGCGAATCTGATTTGCAAAACATCTGCTGGCTGGATATGCCAGCAGATAAATAAAGCTGGCTGCTGTAATGACTTTGATACAGCCAAAATGATGGTGCAGATAATACCCCATTACGGCGACACTTCGAGCCGGACAAAACTTTATTCTTGCGGCTTTTTACGCTGATAAGCAAAAAAACCTTCACCACAGATCAAATCATGCAAACGCAGGCTCAAAAAGCCTAGCTTATCCCCTGTCGGTACAGTCACCGGGGGGCATGTCAACAACATTCTCTAAGGCAACTACATACCGTCTTGCAAAAAAGGCGAGCCGCAAAAGTGGCTCGCCTTTTTAATCAGGATTCACAGATAACAGACAAACCAGTCTTCAAACTGCCAGGCTGGAGGCCTGCACCAAATCCCTTACATCTCATGCCTTGTTACCCTGCGCCTTTTTATGGTCTATCGCCGCCCTGGCGAAAGAGATAAACAAGGGGTGACCATCACGCGGTGTCGATTTGAATTCAGGGTGGTACTGCACACCCAGATACCAAGGATGCACATCACGTGACAATTCCATGATTTCGCACAAATCTTCTGTTGGTGTACGGGCAGAAACGATCAAACCTGCTGCCTCAACACGGCCCAGATAATGGTTATTGGCTTCATAGCGATGACGATGACGCTCAGTCACGACATTGCCATAAATCTCTGACGCCAGAGTACCAGAGCGAACTGCGCAAGTTTGCGCACCCAGACGCATGGTGCCGCCCAGGTCAGAATTTTCATCCCGCGTCTCAACTTTACCGTCATGGTTTTGCCATTCATTGATCAGGGCAACCACTGGCTGTTCTGTCTCAGCATCAAACTCTGTCGAGTTTGCCATGGACAGACCTGCCTTGTTACGTGCATATTCAATCAGAGCAACTTGCATACCCAGGCAAATGCCCAGATAAGGTATCTTGTTTTCACGTGCATAACGGGCAGCCAGAATCTTGCCTTCTACGCCGCGCTTGCCGAAACCACCTGGCACCAGGATGGCATCGTATTTTTCCAGGGACTTGGTACCGTGCGCTTCGATTTCTTCAGAATCAACGTACTCAATATTCACACGACTCTCAGTGTGGATACCTGCATGACGCAATGCTTCTGTCAAAGATTTATACGACTCTGTCAGGTCTACATATTTACCGACCATACCGATAGTAACTTCTTCTTTCGGATTTTCCAGTGCATAGATCAATTTGTCCCACATCGCCAGATCAGCTGGTTTTGGTGACAAGCCCAGTTTATCGCAAACGATTTTATCCAGGCCCTGGTCGTGCAACATCTGTGGAATCTTATAGATGGTATCGGCATCCCATACAGAGATCACTGCTTCTTCAGCCACATTGGCGAACAGGGAAATCTTGGCGCGTTCATCATCAGGGATAGGACGGTCAGCACGACACAGCAATGCGTCCGGGAAAATACCAATTTCACGCAATTTTTGCACACTGTGCTGAGTAGGCTTGGTTTTCAATTCACCGGCAGCGGCAACATACGGCACCAGGGTCAAATGCACGAAAGCAGCCGCATTACGGCCAGCACGCAAGCTCAGTTGACGGGCAGCTTCGAGGAAAGGCAGGGATTCAATATCACCGACCGTACCGCCAATTTCAACCAGGGCAACGTCAGCACCAGCTGCGCCACGATGGATGAACTCCTGGATTTCATTGGTGATATGCGGGATAACTTGCACAGTCTTGCCCAGGTATTCGCCACGGCGTTCTTTGCGGATAACGGATTCATAGATCTGGCCAGTGGTGAAATTATTCACCTTTTTCATTTTGGCCGTGATGAAACGCTCATAGTGACCCAGATCCAGATCAGTTTCAGCGCCGTCATCGGTCACGAAAACTTCGCCATGCTGGAATGGGCTCATGGTACCTGGATCCACATTGATGTAGGGATCAAGTTTGAGCATAGTGACTTTGAGACCGCGCGATTCAAGGATCGCAGCGAGAGAGGCAGCGGCAATGCCTTTGCCTAAAGAGGAGACTACGCCCCCCGTAACGAATACAAACTTAGTCATTGCAGAAGGTGCCGAACGGCACAAGCGGGAAATTCGAATTATACATCACTAAGCCGTGATGTGCGAAAATTCCCGCCTGCAAATCCTGGGAAATTTCAGGAACTGGCTGGTTTACATTGCATAAATAATTTGCAATCTTGCAAAATTCTGTGCGCCCTGACCGTTGCTCAATTCCTTGATTTCATTGCTGCGACGGATGAAGGATGCTGATGCGCCGTAGTTTTCACCACGCCAGAAATAGCCAATTTCAAACTCACCAACCAGGCTTTTGGGCTTGACTGCTGTAGCCTGATTATTAAAATAGCCGCCCTGTATGCTTGCATTGTAGGCAACAGCCTTGAGTTCTGTACGCAGGAAGCCATAACTGGCTGGCTGTTCAGGCAAGGCATTCAGACTGCCCGCACGCAGCGTCAACTCAGCACTGGCATCAGTAAAGATATTGCCGAAACGGCCCTTCAGGCGTGGTGCAATATCGACATTGGACATAGCTACGACACGGCCTGGCGAATATTCACCTGATAAGACTGCACCCCATTCATTACGCAGTTGTGTACTCCAGCCTTGTGGCAGGGGTTGCTTCAGCAATCTGTGCAGATGCGTCTGCGTCCATTCACCACCGGCGCATGGACCCATGCATCCTATGTCCAGCGCAAGGCGCTGGCTTTTGCCATTGGCTTCATTCTTTTCGCGGTAGAGGCCTGCAAACAGCCAGCCAGCGTATGGGTGGTCAATTTTGGAAATCTGGTTTGGCGTCAGCTTGATATCAGAAGCCGTATACAATTCCTGACCCAGTCGCCAGCCATAAGTCAGCGCCTGCGTGGCATCCCCTTTGGTAAAGCTCTGCCCTATTCTGTTGCCGCTGGTATAAAACCCGTCATCCTTCTTGAACAAGAGACTGTCATTATCAATATCCACTAGCAAAGTAGTCTTGCCAGTCTGGCGTACCTGGGTAAATTCGTCCCAGGATGGCAAGGACTCCTGGGCAAAGACGCTGGCGGTGACGAGCACTGCTGCCAGTGAGGTGGAAAATTTCAATAAAGGCTTGATTTGATTCATGTATTTTGTCGCGATAAGGTTTGTATGAAATTTACCTGGCGCTCAGCTTCATGCGTTCCAGCATGCTCAGCACGGCAGTGGCTGTATGGCCGGGCACTTCCATGGGGATCAGGTGGCCGCCAGGAATAAGGACATAATTATCACCCATTAATTTCTTTGTCGCATGAGGGCCAGCTTGCCTGCATTCTATAGACTCTGTCCCGCCAACAAAACCGACTGGCACATTGGGTGGGCGTTTATTCAAACGACCCAGACCATGTGGCAAAGTACGGTAAATTGCCGTTTCCACTTCGCGGGTAAAGCGCAGGGTGACGCCCTCAGGATGTGGTTTAAGCCCTGCCTTCATATAGTCACGCAAGACTTCTGGTGGCCAGATGGCGAACATTTCTTTAGAGGCAAAGTGCTGATAGGCTTCTTCTTCACTTTTCCAGAGATGCCGACGCCTTTCTGAAAAGCGTGCAGGTGAAAACTTCTTGTCCAGTCCCAGGGATTTAAATATACGCAACAACATGGCCCGCCAGCCTGACACCACGGGGGAATCAAGCACCACCACCCCACGCACCAGATCTGGCCTGGCTCTTGCTGCCATCAGCGACAAAATGCCGCCCAGTGAATGTCCCAGCAAAATCACGGGCTGCTGATAGTTCGTCTGTAAGGTGTCAATCAATTCCTGCACCAGGTTGCGCCAGCCATCTGTCACTGGATATGCCGGGTCATGCCCCACCATGTCGGTCGCATGGACTTCATAGTCAGAACGCAAATGATCGAGAAACATACGATAAGTCCCGGACGGGAAGCTATTACCATGGACAAAATGGATGATGGGTTTTACGGTGGTCTCGTTCATAACTTAGGGTATAGCATTACCGGCCAAACCAGTAACGCGCGTTTTCCTGTCTGAATTGTGAAGTTTTCAATGATGCGCCAAATTGTATGCTGATTGCACCCGATTCATCTGTTCTTAGACGTTTTATTCCAAAATCAGCATAGCGCTGGAAGACTTCTGGCTTGGGATGATGGTAGCGATTCAGGTAACCGACCTGAAAAATTGCCAGCTCTGGCTGCACTATCTTCAGGAAAGGTGCAGTCGATGATGTGCCACTCCCATGATGCGGGGCCAGCAGGATATCAGCCCTGAGTTTTTGCGGGATCATGTTGACCAGTTCATCTTCCTGTATCGCCTCTATATCACCCGCCAGCAAGATGGAGTGCAGCTTGGTCGATACTTTTAGTACGCAACTGCGGGCATTTGGCTTCCATTTCGTGCTTTCATAACTGGCGGCGACTGGTTGCAGCACTTCAAAATGCACGCCATCCCAGTCCCATGTCTGCCCTACTACGCAACGCTTGTGCTGCTTTGCAGCCTGAACAATGGGACTGTCCAGGTTCAGGGAACTGCTTAGCAACTCAACAGGCAAATGTTTAAGTATACTTAAGGCTCCGCCAGAATGATCACTGTCATTATGCGAAATCATCATGACATCCAGTTCATTAATACCGCGCGCATGCAGATACGGCAAAATCACCCTGTTGCCACTATCTGCTTCCAGCCCAAAACCCTGACCACTATCGTACAGCAGTCTATGATGTGCGGTTTCCAGCAACAGGGCCATGCCCTGACCTACATCCAGC
Organism: Undibacterium pigrum; assembly: GCF_003201815.1. Taxonomy (GTDB): domain Bacteria; phylum Pseudomonadota; class Gammaproteobacteria; order Burkholderiales; family Burkholderiaceae_D; genus Undibacterium; species Undibacterium pigrum. The sequence goes on along the minus strand of NZ_QJKB01000001.1, from coordinate 241,649 downwards.
GCAGTGACATGCAATTCACCTTCTGGTGGTTTTTTTGCCGTCTGTAACAACAAGGGCAAACAGCAGATAAGACCGAGGCCACGCAAAGGCCATGCTTTGGGTGCCAATAGCCATAAGACCCCCAGCATGGCCAAGGCAAATAACCAGAATGTAGGGATGGGTGCAGTCCACACGGCAAAGGGTAAGGTGCTAAAGTAAGTCAGGAAACGCGCCAGAAAGTCGACCAGTACATGAGCAATTTGCAGTAACCAGCCTGACAAGGGCGCTGGCATGACACTACCTACCAGTGTCAGCGGCGTGACTACCAGGCTGACCAGAGGGATAGCAACCGCATTTGCCAGTGGACTGATAAGCGACATTTGCCCAAACAAAAACATGGTCAGTGGAATCATGCCCAGCGTCAATGCATATTGCATCAAGGATGCTGAACGCAAAGTATTAACCACGCCTTGAGTATGACTGCCCATTGGTTTCGTGCGCTCTTCTCCAGCTGTAGCAAATACAATGATGGCGACAGCAGAAAAAGATAGCCAGAAGCCGGGGGACAAGACGGCCCAGGGATCAAATACCACAACCAGGCCCAGCGCAAGACTCAGGACTGCAGTAAAGCTGCTGATACGACCAGTCCACACAGCTACCGCAACCACGCTCAGCATGATCAGTGTTCTTTGGGCGGGCAAACCAAAACCCGCAAGGGCGACATAGGCCAATGCCATTAATGCTCCAGCCAAAGCGGATGCCTTTTGTGCAGGCAAGCGTAGAGGTAATGCCAGGTTCAGGAAAAAGGAATGTCGCCAGAAATAAAATACCAGGCCAGCAAACAAGCCCGCAACCATGGTGATATGCAGGCCTGAAATACTGATCAGATGACCTATGCCCACCCGGTTAAATACTGTCCAGTCAGCCATCGAGATTTCACGCTGATCGCCGACCACCAGTGCGACCAGCACACCGGCGTAAGGGGCGAAAGGCAAGGCTGCGTGTATGCGTGCGCGTAAACGATGTCGACCATACTCAATGAGAGTACCTGGAGTCCAGACAAAATCTGCCAGCTTGCGATTATATTGCTTAGCATCTTGCCCATATTTATCCGGACGCACACTGCCAGTTGCGCGGATACCCTGCTCCAGCAGCCATGCTTCATAGTCAAAGCCAAATTCATTGGCATTGCCGTGTGGACGTTTGAGGCGTACGCGAAATTGCCAGCGTTCACCGGGCAGCACAGCCGTCACTTGCCGCATATCGCTACCGCGATCAGCACCGTACCAGGTCAAGGCAACCCGGGATGGCCATTGCGAGAGTGGTTTCAAGTCACCAGCATCATCAGCATGCACCTGCTCAACCGCAAGATTGAATCTTTGCCCCTGCTCAAACTGGAAAGGCAGGTTATCAATGGTGCCAGTTAAAACAATATCCTGATTTTCCCATTTTTTGGGTAGCTCTTCCTGCAGATAGAAATGTGCATAGCCACTGGCCCAGACAAACCCTAACGTGGCAGCAAGCACAAGACGTGCAGGCAGATGCAGCCAGGGTTGGCATTTAAACTTGAATAATAAGAGGGTGAGAAGCAGCGACAATGCTGCTATCAGCAATAAGGTATTGAGAGCAAGTAATTCCGCCTGTTGCTGCAAAATGGCGGCGCCGATGACAAAACCCAGCATCACCGCACGCACAGATCAGGCCCTTTGCATGCGTGGCATGACGCTCATGGCATTGGCTGTGGTTGCTGCAGCCACTTCGGCCAGACTCAGATGACGCAGCTCTGCCAATAACTTACCTATCCTGGGTAACTGGGCTGGCGTGTTGGCGCCTTCTGGCAACCAGCTCGGCGGAATATCTGGCGCATCAGTTTCCAGCACGATGCTGGACAAGGGCAAGTCCGTTGCCAGTCTGCGTATCTGCAAGGCGCGCGTGAAAGTCATCGCGCCACCAAAGCCCAGTTTAAATCCCATATCGATGAAAGTCTGTGCCTGTTGCACGCTACCGTTAAAAGCATGGGCAATCCCGCCTCTGACTTTTATTCGTCGCAAATGCTTGAGGATGATATCTTGCGAACGTCTTACATGGAGCAGCACAGGCAAATCAAAATCCCTGGCCAGCTTCAGTTGTTCTGTATAGAAGTATTCCTGCTTTTCCTTCAAAGGACTCTGTGTCAAGGCAGGTACAAAATAATCGAGGCCAATTTCGCCTATGGCTACCAGTTTTTTTTGCGTATCTGCGCCAGCCATCAAGGCACTTACTTTTTCGCGCAAGAGCAGCAAGTCATCTTCTTTTGAAGTCGGTACATACATGGGATGTATGCCCAGGGCATAAAAACAATCTTTCCGCTGCTCACCTAAATGAATGACAGTATCAAAATTACTTTTGTGTACGGCAGGCACAACGATGGCAGTCACGCCTGCTTGTGCAGCGGCTTCGGCAACTACCAGCGATGTACCGCCAAACTCACTTGCATCCAGATGACAGTGGCTATCTACCCACATAATATCCACACATAGCTTCAAACCCAGGCTAATTGATTAATAGCCTGATTATGAAGCAGTTTGCCTTTGGACCACAATCTTTTGCACTGGGACGATTACTTTAGCTTCTTGATGAGAGCGCCAGCACCAGACAATCAGGCCTGCAGCCAGGGCTGCCAGTAAATGTTTGAGGCTGTGACCACTCATGACCTGAAGTTGCTGCAATATCTGGGCATCCAGCATTTCAGTGATTTTTGCTACCACATATAAGAGCATGGCAGCGCCAAATGCCAAACGGTCGGCACGCCCTGCTTTGCATATCCACTGCCAGAGCGGAACCAGTACCAGAGTTAAACCCTGTATCAATAAATATGGACGCAGGTCCCCAGTCTGTTTCCACCAGATCACGGACATCAGGGCAGCAATCAATAGCAACACCAGTTCCATGAAAGCTGTGCGGGCATCCATGCCTGGCAGTCCCTCTGCCCTGACTGCTGCCAGCAAGCTGCAACAGGCGAAAGCGATAGGCAATCTGTCCCAGAACAAGCGTGCATCATCAGGTGCCAGATGATAGTAACTGGAACCCACAGCGGTAGCGGCAAGGCTAAGGGCAAATGTACAATAAGCGGGAAATGCAATGCCAGTGTCGTCCCGGCGATGTTTTTCGAGTAAAAACCAGCCGCCTGCCATGGCGACAATCGCAAAAGCAATATTGGTCAGCACATCAATGGCGTGAGGTATGCCTGAGCAGTCAGATTGATCGGCAAAGTCATGATAATGTGCCAGTTGGGCTATTGGCCCGTGCAGCAATAATGCCAGAGCAGCCAGCACAGAAATCAACCAGGGTAGCATGGCTTGCAAAAGCGGCAAACGCGAACCAGTTTTCATTATTTTCACCTATGTTTTAACAGTCAGGCAATTGTGAATACAGGCTGCAAATAATGTAACCAATACTGGTAAAGTAGCACTATACAATAGTGGAAGTATTAAATCCCGCAACCTTGTGCACGCAAAACCATGACTGAAATCCGGCAATTACTCAACAGCATCAAACAGCAACTGAAGCTGCAAGGCAAAACTTACAGGGATGTGGCCACTGCCCTGGATTTGTCCGAAGCCAGTATCAAGCGTCTGCTGAGTGCCGGTAATGGTGCCAATATGAGCATAGAAAGACTGGCGCAGATCAGCAACCTGCTGGGTTACAGTCTCATGGAAATCACTCAGGAAGCAAATGCCAGCCATACCCGCATACACAGTTTGAGCACAGCGCAGGAAAAGGAATTGGTGTCGGACACGAAACTGTTGCTGGTTGCCGTTTGCGCCCTGAATCACTGGAAGTTTGAAGAAATTCTGCAGGTCTATCAATTTAGCAAGGCAGAATGCCTGAGCAAACTCTTGCGTCTGGATAAATTAAACCTGATCAGCCTGATGCCAAATAATCGCATACGGCTGAATATCGCCAGGGATTTTGACTGGTTGCCACAGGGTCCCATACGCCAGTACTTCCATCATACCGGCATGGCAGATTTTTTGAATGCGCCCTTCAGTCACGAATTTGAATCACAGCATTTCATACACGGTATGTTGACGGAAGCAGCGGCCGAAAAATTCCAGTCTGAAATACGCCAGCTACGGCAAAAACTCGCTGAACTGCATACAGAAAGCCTGAGCAGCCCTCTCAAGAAAAGGCGGGGAACGGCAGTTTTACTGGCCATGCGCGAATGGGAGCCAGCCAGTTTTACTGCCTTACGTAAAACCTAGTTTCATTTAACACCTGGTCTGGGCAGGCTGACTGCACCCGGGATGGCGATATCATCACGCAGACGCAAGAATTTAAAACCCAGCAAGCGACGTGGCTTGGCCAGTTTGCTGGTCCTGGTTCTTTCATTGGTACGGCTAATGAAAGCATCAAAGCTCTCTTCCTTGACCTGTGGTTCACCAGAGTTCAGGAAATTGCGTTTGCCGTTGGCATCAACCACGACCAGACCTACGTGCGTGATGGATTGATATCCATCCTTGTCTGATACCACGTTCACAAAATCACCATCACGCAACTGATCCAGTATGGCACTTACTTTATCGGCTTTGACATAAGCTTCACGGCTGTTTTGTACCGGGATAGCGGTTTCCTTGTGATGTTGCTCGCGCAAGAATTTTGCTCTGTCGACGACGATGTCATAGCTTGCCACCTTATCTGCACCAAAACCGGCACTGACATCCTTGAGCAACCAGGCATTATTGGGATTCCAGTCCACTTCGGTGTAATGATTGCGTGTCGCCACACCGATCAAACCATCCTTGTAACGTATGCGTTGCAGGGTCCAGAAAAACTCTTCCCATGAACGGCTCAAGGCCATGGCATAGGTATGCTCGGCAAACACCAGGCAATCACTATGCGTCAGGCTATACATGGGAAGGCTGTCATGCAACTCGAAAGGGAATTCCCCCAGCAAATTGAGCTTATAGGGCTGACCTATATTTTTTCTGGCAATAAGGGCAATACGCTGGCGCAAGTCAGGTACGTTGACGTACAAATATGCCAGATACTGATCCACCTCTTGCGGTGTCATCTGGAAGATTTTCTTATTCTGGAAAGGTTCAGCAACCAGTTTAGCCGGTGTCGTCACCAGCTTATCCTGGGCTTGAACAGGAGCAGCGATCAAAAAGGCAGAAGCAAGGCTGAAAGCAAGAGCACGAAGCAACATAAGAAAACAAAATGAAAGATAAGGTCAGGCTTTATACCATAGCCTGCAATTTTCAACCCTGAAAAACAAAAACGCATACAGCTTGATTTGCTGTATGCGTTTTATGTGCATCAGTCCCTGCCTGTTTACACCAGTGCCTGCCTCGCTACCAGTACACCATCTGCATCGGCATAAATCCAGTCGCCCGGCTTGATGGCGACACCCGCCACATTGATACGGGCATCCCGCATGCCACCTCCATGCTTGGCGGCACGCAAAGGCATGGGTGCCATGGCGCGCACGCCAATATTGCAAGCATTGATTTCGTCCACATCGCGGATGCAACCATGGACAACAATGCCTGCCCAGCCATTTTTTTCAGCCAGCGCAGCCAGGTTACCGCCCATCAGAGCACAACGGAAGCTACCGCCACCGTCTATGACCAGAACATGGCCATTGCCCGGTTTTTCTAGCGTGTCCCTGACCAGTACATTGTCTTCAAAGACTTTGAGCGTCACAGCCTGACCGCTGAATTTGATAACGGTGCCATAGCGCATGAAGATAGGCGGAATGACCGCCAGTTCATGCGTAGCGATCTTGTCTTCGTTAGCATCACAAATATCACAGGTGGCAAAGCTCATGATTTATCCTCGTTAGTATGGAACCTCATTCTAACCAGCTAAACCACAATATTCAAACTGCCAGTGCCCTGGTTTTGCTACCAACATTGACGGCCGTCAAGATTGCCAGCACCTGGAAGAAACCTACACAGATAAATACCCAGGACGGATGGTGTGCATCCATGATGGCACCAAAGATCAGCGGTGCTACTGCCAAACCAGAATCCAGACCAGAATACACGATGCCATATACACGACCAGTCGCATTTTTGGGTGCAGCAGCGCGTATCATCAAGTCACGCGAAGGACCGGCAATACCTGAACCAAAACCGATGGCCCCCATGAGCAGAACAGCCACAGCCGCATTTACCGTACCGCTGGCCAGTATCAGGGAGAAGACCCCGGCAAAGCTGAAGGCCAGTGTAATGGTTCTGTCGTGATGGGTAGTCTTGGCGGCCAGGAAACCTCCCCACAACATACCAGCCGCCGAAGCCAGCATGTACAAAGTGTAAGCTGTAGTGGCTGACCCCAGCGACATGTCATACATCTGACGCAAACTGGCAGATGAGAAGCTTTGTATGCCGCCCAATGCCATGGCAGTCATGAAGAAAAAGCCAAAACACATCCACACTGCAGGTATGCGCATGAAATCCATAGCCCCCTCTGCCGCTTTGGATGCATGTGCCGCACTTTGATGTTGCACTACCTCGGTGTGTAGCAATTCCCTGTAAAAAAACAATATGGCCAACACGGTAAAAGGCAGGAAAGCCGCACAAAACAAAGCGGTACGCCAAGTTGTCAAGCCAGCGATGGTCACCAGAAACACAGGCGCCGCCGCCCAACCCAGGTTGCCCGTGATGCCATGCACAGAAAATGCATACCCCAGACGCTGGCTGGATACTTTCTTGTTGAGCAAGGTGTAATCAGATGGATGAAATACGCTATTGCCTACACCAGCCAGCATGGAACCCATCAAGAGCATGCCGTAATTTTGCGACATCGACAACACCAGAGCCGAGACGCCGAGGCAGCTAATCCCAAAAAATAATACTGCCCTGGCACCGACCTTGTCGACGATAAAGCCGGACATTGCCTGGCCTATGCCCGAAATCACAAAGAACACGGTCATCAGCAAACCCAGTTCCGCGAAGGACAGGCTAAACACGTCCTTAATCCAGGGGAATAAAGGCGCCAGTATCATATGGAAGAAATGGGAAATACCGTGGGCCAGGCCAACCAGGCTGATCACCATCACATCCTTTTTCATATTATCCGGCGCTGCCTGGTTTGTTGCTGCTGTCGTCATTGAAGTCTTCTCCTGTTTCCAAACGCGCTTGCACTGTAAAGCAAGCTATCAGTTAAGAGTGTATGCAAATTTACTCAGTCTGATTTAAGATAGATGGACAAACTTTATCGTATTTCCGCCAAACTGGGATTTATCATGGCAATTGACATTCTGACCGATACCCGCCCCCAGGCACCGGACAAGCGCCCTACGCCTGAGCGCCCGGTGCGTCTGGCCGCCAGGAATTTACCGACCGAAGAAGTCATCAGCATGCATAGCCACTCCTGGGGGCAATTCACTTACACGCCCCAGGGCATGATGCAAATACTGGCAAATAACAATACCTGGTTTGTGCCACCTTTAAGGGCCATCTGGATACCGCCGAATGTCGCGCATGAAGTACGCATCATAGAACCCTCGCATCTGCGGCTGCTGAACATTCATGCCGATTTTGCACCTTTTCGCGGTACGGATTGCCTGGTACTTGAAGTTTCGCCCCTGCTCAGGGAATTGATCGCTTGCATGGAAGTGATAGAAGTCGCCAGCCCGCGTGAATTTCATATTGCTGCGGTCATCATGGATGAATTGCAAGCAGCAAAAGCACTGCCGATACGCCTACCCATGCCCAGGGATAAACGGCTCAAAAACCTATGTGAAATTTTGCTGGCAGACCCGGCCTCTGGTCTGACGATGGAAGATTATGCGGTGCAGGTAGGCGCATCTTCGCGTACCCTGTCACGCCTGTTTGAGCAGGAACTCGATATGTCATTCACTGCATGGCGTCAGCAAATGCGCTTGTCCAAGGCATCGCCGTTGATCACCAGCGGCAAGCCCTTGTCGCAAGTAGCGTCTGAACTTGGCTATGCCAGCCAGTCAGCATTTTCTGCCATGTTCAAAAAGACTTTTGGTGAATCGCCTTCGAGCTTTTTCAAACAGAGATGAGTTCTGTTGATAAAAAAAGGGCAGCATTTGCACGCTGCCCCAACTTGCTTTCCTACAAAGGAATAGACCGGTAATCTATTCCTAAGTTCCCACTAATTTCAAACCAGTTCACCTGCCTTGCTAAATATCAGCTCATGGTCTTTGGCATCAATCGCAATTATATCTTTGGGACCAAATTTGCCTTGCAATATCAATTTGGACAAGACATTTTCTATCTCTTGCTGGATGGCACGCTTCAAAGGTCTTGCGCCATAGACAGGATCGAAACCAGCCTCTGCAATTTTTTGCAGCGCATCTTCACTGACCTGCAAACCCATGTCCATCTGGCGCAAACGCTGTTCCAGAGTCTTGAGCTGTATCTTCGCAATCGCACCTATGTTTTTCGCATCCAGCGCATGGAAGACCACGATTTCATCAATACGATTAATGAATTCAGGACGGAAATGAGTTTTAACTTCACCCATGACTGCCATCTTGATGACTCCCGGATCACTGCCTTCCATCGCCTGTATCTGATGCGAGCCCAGGTTGGATGTCATGACGATCACGGTATTTTTAAAGTCCACCGTGCGGCCTTGTCCATCCGTCATGCGGCCATCATCCAGCACCTGCAACAGCACGTTAAACACATCATGATGCGCTTTTTCAACTTCGTCCAGCAAAATCACGCTATACGGTTTACGTCTGACTGCCTCAGTCAGATAACCGCCCTCTTCATAGCCCACATAGCCAGGTGGCGCGCCTATCAGACGTGCAACCGAATGTTTTTCCATGAACTCACTCATGTCGATACGGATCAGGGATTCTTCTGTATCAAACATGAAATTCGCCAGCGCCTTGCACAACTCGGTTTTACCTACGCCAGTTGGCCCAAGGAACAGGAAAGAACCATAAGGACGGCCAGGGTCACCCAGACCAGAACGTGAACGGCGGATAGCGTCTGACACCGCAGTAATTGCCTCATGCTGACCAACGACACGCTGATGCAAGGCATCTTCCATATGCAATAGTTTCTCACGCTCGCCCTGCATCATGCGTGACACGGGTATGCCAGTTGCACGCGAGACAATCTCAGCAATTTCTTCAGCACCTACCTGCGTGCGCAAGAGCTTCATCTTGCTGCCATCTTGCTGGTTTTTATCCGCCTGGGTATCAGCATGCTTGAGTTGCGCTTCCAGCTCAGGCAATTGACCATACTGCAACTCAGACATGGTTTGCCAGTCGCCACGACGCTTGGCCTCATCCATTTGCAGACGAATTTTTTCTATTTCTTCCTTGATATGGGTGCTGCCTTGCACCAGCGCTTTTTCTGCTTTCCAGACTTCTTCGAGGTCAGCATATTCCAGCGACAACTTACCTATCTCCTCTTCTATCAGGACCAGGCGTTTTTTGGAGCCCTCATCTTTTTCACGCTTGACCGCTTCCTTCTCTATCTTCAGCTGTATCAAGCGACGATCCAGCTTATCCATGACTTCAGGCTTGGAATCTATCTCTATCTTGATCTTGGCCGCGGCTTCGTCAATCAAATCGATTGCCTTGTCTGGCAAGAAACGGTCAGTAATATAGCGGTGTGACAATTCTGCCGCTGCGACAATCGCAGGGTCGGTAATATCTACACCATGATGGACTTCGTATTTCTCTTGCAAGCCACGCAGGATCGCTATCGTTGCTTCTACGCTAGGTTCATCAACGATGATTTTCTGGAAACGGCGTTCCAGTGCTGCATCTTTTTCTATGTATTTGCGGTATTCATCCAGCGTGGTTGCGCCTACGCAATGCAATTCACCACGCGCCAGTGCCGGTTTCAGCATATTGCCAGCGTCCATCGCACCTTCTGCCTTGCCTGCGCCTACCATGGTGTGCAGCTCATCGATAAAGACGATGGTCTGGCCCTCATCCAGGGCGATTTCCTTGAGCACTGCTTTCAGGCGCTCTTCAAATTCACCACGGTATTTTGCACCAGCCAGCAAGGCCGCCATGTCCAGCGATAAGACGCGCTTGGACTTCAGGCTGTCTGGCACTTCACCATTGACAATACGCTGGGCCAAACCCTCAACAATGGCGGTTTTACCAACACCAGGCTCACCTATGAGCACAGGATTATTCTTGCTGCGACGCTGCAAGACCTGGATGGCGCGACGGATTTCATCGTCACGACCAATAACAGGGTCAAGCTTGCCCAGACGGGCACGCTCAGTCAGGTCCAGCGTGTATTTCTTCAATGCTTCGCGTTGCCCTTCGGCATCCTGGCTATCGACATTATTGCTGCCACGCACGGCGGCTATGGCTGCCTCGAGGGCTTTACGTGTCAGGCCATTTTCGCGTGCCAGTTTGCCTGCCTCAGACTTGTCATCTGTCAGGGCTAGCAAAATCATTTCACTGGCGAGGAACTGGTCCCCGCGCTTTTGTGATTCCTTGTCAGCCAGATTCAGCAGCCCCACGAGCTCACGCCCGGCCTGGACTTGCCCATCCGTACCGCTGACCTTGGGCAAACGCTCCAAAGCGGCTTTCAAGGCATTGCTGAGAGCAGTCACATTCACCCCTGCCCTTTGCAGCAAGGAATGGCTGCTGCCGTCGTCCTGGTTGATTAATGCCAACAAGACGTGCACAGGTTCTATGTATTGGTTATCATTGCCGACTGCCTGACTTTGCGCATCGGCGAGCGCTTCTTGTAGCTTGGTAGTTAATTTATCGAGCCGCATGACTCTCTCCTGAAGAATTAGTTAGCATACAATTTGGGGCAGGCAAGCCAATTTCAAGAATAGGCAGAGCTAAACTAGCAACGCATTCCCTGACGTTTGTTTTACATCAAAGACCACATGGATTTACACCAGATACAAATTACTTATCTTCCTGATCAGGATAGATTACTGCTCAAATTATCATTTGCAGAAAAAGATAAATCAGCAAGGCAAGAGATAGACCTCTTGTTTACTCGCCGTACCACCATGCAGTTCTGGCCCATGCTGCTGGAAGCCATGGGCAAGCAAGTCAAGATGAGCAAACCCAGCGCCGCCCATGCCAGTTCAGAGCTGGTGCAAATGGAACATGAAGCCTCGGTGGCTGAAATGAAGGATAGCGGCCACTTTAATGCGCCGCTGGAAGACGATGTTGAAAGCTGGCCGCTGGGCAAGGAAGCCATGTTGCCAGAAAATATACAATTTCACGTGCACGCAAAACTGCCATTCAGGATGGAATTCACTGTTGCCGGTGGCAAGAATTTTGAAATTGCCATGGGCAAGCGTTTGCTGCATGGCTTTTGCAAATTGTTCCAGGATGCCGTAGAAAAAGCAGACTGGGGCTTTACTCTGGAAATGCTGGGAAACGCGCCGGAGACACCTCCGGCGGGGATGTTGAACTGAACCAAAAGCTCAAACGAAAGACGGCAAAGTCTTAATCGAATTTGCCGGATTTTTTAAATTGATTGGTTGCATCTACCAGCGCAGCAGCGATACCACGCTCGCCACCAGAATGCCCTGCATCAGCAATCATCTGCAAACGCGCTTCTGGCCATGCCTGGTGCAGCCGGTGCGCAGTCACTGGCGGGCAAACCACATCATAGCGGCCTTGCACGATGACGGCTGGCAAGTGACGGATGCGGCCTATCTCCTGAATCAACTGGTCTTCGCGCATGAATGCACCATTGATCATGTAATGCGCTTCCAGCCTGCCCAGGCCTATGGCGATGGCATCTGACTCAAAATCGGCAATGGTATCTGCCTGCGGCAGCAAGAAGATGCAGGAGCCTTCGTAACGACTCCAGTTGCGTGCCGCCTCGGTGTAAATCGCCGGGTCGTCGCTGAACAAGCGTTTGGCATAAGCTTGCAGCAAGTCATGGCGTTCTTCTGCTGGTACACCCTCGGCAAAACGCTGGTGCACCTCTGGGAAGAACCATTTCATGCCGTTCACAAACCACTCCACCTCTACCTTGGTACACAGGAAAATACCCCTGAGCACAAATCCCAGGCAGCGCTCAGGATGCGCCTCGCCATAGGCCAGCGCCAGGGTGGAACCCCAGGAGCCGCCAAAAACCAGCCATTGTTCTATACCCAACATGGTGCGGATTTTTTCTATATCGTCTACCAGCAAGGCTGTCGTGTTATTGCGGTACTCCCCCAAAGGCGTGGATTTGCCCGCGCCACGCTGGTCAAACAATACGATACGATAATGCTCAGGGTCAAAGAAGCGACGATGGCTGGGCGCAGTACCCCCTCCGGGCCCGCCATGCAGGAAGATCACCGGCAGGCCATTGGGATTGCCACTCTCTTCCCAATACAGGGTATGGGTATCATCAACCGGCAGCATGCCAGTACGGTGTGGCTCTATGGCAGGAAACAAGGAAGTAGTGTCAGCGCTCATAAGGATAAGAGTGAAAAGGTGTCGTTGGGATAACTTGGAATAGGTAACAAGGATTATAACCATGTGCCTTAAGATGGAATAGGCAATATTACAATGCCGGAAGATGTATTGCGGTATAGACTTTTATTTTCTATGATGCTGTTTTTACATGAGCAGCCTTAATATGCCTTTATCTGATTCCCATGCAAATTTGAATGACCATGATCAACTGAGCATACCTGGCCTGCATGCCTATTGGTCGCGCATGATGGCGAGCCTGACCGGCAAGAGCACAGGCCATAATCCGAAATTTCATCGTGACCGCCTGCTCCTGCATGTACTTGGCCTCGGTCTGGAGCAAACATTGCATCATCTCGTGCAAAACCACCCTGATTTTGATGAGTTCAAGGCATGGATCATCGCAACTGCGGGCATGCCCACTGATAGCGTCATCGCCCGTTTACAAAATTTGTACATGGGCACACCTCTCCCGCCCGATATCTCGGGTTTATTTGAGCAAGTCAACAGCATGCCTGACGTGTTTGATAAAGAAGACTTACAGCATTGGGCCGAGCATGGCTTTGTTATCTTGACGGAAGCGGTGCCGCTTGCAGATTGCGCAATGGCAGCACAGACTATCTGGAATGCTTTGGGAGCAAGCGAAAATGATGAGGCATCCTGGTATCACAAAGGGCATACCAACATCATGGTGCAGTTATTCCAGTCACCTGCATTTGAAAAAAACCGCCGCTCGCTACGCATACATAAGGCATTTGCGCAATTGTGGGGAACGTCAAATTTATGGGCGACTACCGACCGTTGTAGCTTCAACGTACCAGAAACCCCCGGCCATGTTTTCCAGGGGCCAGACTTGCATTGGGATGTCAGCCTGCAGCAACCAGTGCCATTTGCCACTCAGGGGGTACTTTACCTGACCGACACGCCACCCGAGCAAGGAGCGCTGACGCTGGTTCCAGGCTTTCATCAAAGACTTGGAAAATGGTTGGATGAATTGCCTGAAAATGCTTATCCAAGAGAGCAGGATTTGCACGCATTGGGTTCGATACCCGTAGGCGGCAAGGCTGGCGACCTGGTCATATGGCATCAGGCCCTGCCACATGGCAGCAGGCCCAACCGTGGCAAGAAACCGCGCATCGTGCAATACATCAATATGTTGCCCAGCCACTTGCAAATACATGAGAACTGGCGCTGAACCCTACAGATAATTTATTGCATCAATGCTTTATAGGTGGCAAAACCAGCAAAGCAGCAAGCAATGGAACCAAGTAAATGTGTGCCACTGTGCAGTAAGGCCCAGCCATAATCACCGCGATGCAGCAGGCTCATGGCTTCTGCTGAAAATGTAGAAAATGTCGTCAAGCCACCGAGAAAACCAGTGATCAGAAAAAGCCGCCACTCTGGTGATAAATGTGGATAGGCAGAGAAAAAAGCGACAGAAAAACCAATGACATAAGCGCCACCCAGATTGGCGATCAGGGTACCAAGTGGCAGCGTTGGTACAGTATTGTTAAACCACAGACCCAAAGCCCAGCGCAGCCATGCGCCTAGTGCTGCTCCTATACCAACAGCCAGAGCACCCAGCCAGGTCATTCCGCCCCCTCTGCCCATTTTTGCAAGGCCAGATCATCGGTCTCACGCGCATCTACCCAGCGCGCGCCTTCTGGTGTCTGCTCTTTTTTCCAGAAAGGTGCCTGGGTTTTCAGGTAATCCATCATGAATTCACAGGCAGCAAAAGCATCACCACGATGGCGTGTCGCCACTGCTACCAATACTATCTGGTCTAGCGGTTGCAGCGGGCCTACCCTGTGGATGATAAGAGTGTTGATCAAATCCCAGCGCTCCTGCGCCTGTACAACTATCTTTTCCAGTGCTTTTTCCGTCATGCCAGGGTAGTGCTCCAGCTCCATGGCACTGATGTTCTGACCATCATTAATATCACGCACCAGACCAACAAAGCTGACTACGGCACCTATGCCAGGATTGTCCTGGCGCAGTTGCGCCAACTCAGCATTCAGATCAAAGTCAGCGGTCTGCACACGAATAGTCATGCCAGTCATTCCATCAGCCCCCGGTCACTGGCGGAAAGAAAGCCACTTCGGCTCCTTCGCTGATACGGGTATCAGGCTCGCACATTTGCTGGTTATACGCCATGCGCAAGGCACGCCCTGGTGCCAGCACCTCCGCCCAGACATCGCCTCGCGCAACCAGCCAGGCTCTGACTTCACCTACGGTGCCGACATCTTCAGGCAAGACTACTTTTTGCTCAGACATGCCGAGATTTTCACGGACACTGGCAAAGAAACGTAATTGTATATTCATCATCTAAGGGACCAAATATGGGCAACAAAAGCAGACAGATTACATCAGGCTGCTAAAGGGGATATATCGTACCAGCTCACCCTTTTGTATGCTTTGTCCAGGCGCAAGATCTATCAGTCCATCACCCCAGACTGTTGAAGTAAGCACACCTGAGCTCTGATTGGCGAACAAATCCAGGCCACCTTCAGCGTTCACGCGGGCACGCAAGAATTCATTGCGACGATCCGGTTTTAACCAGTCAAAATCTGCGCGCACCTGATAAGCAGCAGGTGTCACCTTTTCCACGCCCTGCATGCGCAAAATAAACGGACGCACAAACAGCAGGAAAGTCACGAAGCTTGATACCGGATTGCCCGGCAAACCCATGAAAAATGCCTTGCCCACTTCACCAAAAGCCAAAGGCTTGCCCGGCTTCATGGCGATCTGCCACATGTTTAGGCTGCCCTCCGCTTCAACGGCGGGCCGTATATGATCTTCTTCACCTACTGAAACACCGCCAGATGTGATGATGAGATCATGCTCCTGGCTGGCGCGGCGCAAAGTGTCGCGTGTTGCATCCAGCTTGTCTGGTACGATGCCATAGTCAGTTACAACGCAACCAAGGTCTTGCAGCAAACCTGTCAGAGTAAAACGATTGGAATTGTAGATGGCCCCTGGCTTCAAAGACTCACCGGGCATGGTCAGTTCATCACCGGTAAAAAACACGGCTACTCTGGGAGGACGTAGTACAGGCAATCGCGCCAGACCGACCGAAGCTGCCAGACCAAGTTCCTGCGCGCGCAAGCGCGTGCCAGCTTTCAATATCGTCGCCCCAGCCTGGATATCCTCCCCCTGGCGACGAACCCATTCGCCCGCCTTGGGCTGGTGCCTGATCATCACGAAATCGCCGTCAGCCTGGCACTGCTCCTGCATGACGACCGCATCTGCGCCCTCAGGTATCATGGCTCCGGTGAAGATGCGCGCTGCTGTGCCTGGCTCCAGAGCCTGAGGAACATGGCCAGCCGGTATCCTTTGTGAAATACGCAAGAGCGCCTCGCCGCTGGCGCAATCGCTGGCAAATACAGCATATCCATCCATCTGGGTATTATCTGCTGGCGGCACATGCAATAGCGATGCCTGATCCTGCGCCAGAATTCGGCCATTGGCAGCAATCGTCATCAGCGTTTCTGCACAGTCAATGGGGCGTACCGCCGATAATAAAAAATCCAGCGCTTCTTTGGTGCTCAGCATGGGTTTGGACATGGTTCAGGACCCCGGTTCCACTTGTTTTATAGTTGCGACATTGTAGCTTGAGTCAAGGCAACAGGGGGCATGCTGGAACCATGAAGAAGGTCAAAAAAAAATCCACCCGCAATAAAGCTGGTGGATTTTTTCAGATTCAAATAGTGATCGTCCAGCCACTCTGGCTGGACACTAACTCAAGGCACTATGGCTAACTGGCCATTCTGGACGGTTACTCTGACCCTGTCGCCGACACGGTAGTAATTATTCGGCTCAACCAGTACGGCACGTTGATCACCATTGTGCAAGCGTATCGTCAGCTCCAGTTTATTTCTTGGCGTGGAGTTGCGCTCCATTTCATTGCCGATCACGCCACCGGCAATCGCACCACCTACAGTAGCAAGATCGCGTCCCGTGCCCTTACCGACCTGGTGCCCGAGCACACCGCCAATCAATGCGCCGACCACTGCGCCACCACCAGAAGAACCGCCGCTACCGACATTCACTTCACGCATACCAACAATTACCGCTGTATCCACATAAGAATTTTGATATTGCTGAGGGTAATTCTGTGGATTTTGTCCATAAGCCGGGTATTGAGGCTGGGTCTGGTACTGTGAAGGATACTGATTTTGCGCTTGCGCTGGGTAACGCTGAGTCGCACATCCCGCCAGTACGCTCACAAGGGCAATCGTGGTCAGGATAGTAAGCTTGCGCATAATGAACTCCAAAAAAAGTAAAAAGTAAAAAGTAAAAACCAGATAAGCAATTAACGCAGCAACAGGATTCTTGTTGACTGCCAGTGGGAAAATACTGCGGCATCCATGCTTATCTGCAGGCTCTCATAGGCGAGCCAATTGCCGACAATAGCTCATGCGCCCTCATTTCTGCCTTCATAACTAATAGAAATCATTAAAAATAGATAAATTTGCATTTAAAAAGAATAAATTTAATCTCAAATCATCATCAAATGATAATTTAGGTACAAATAAGAACGATTATCATTTACTTTCGCATATCATTTCGTTACAATTGCGCACTGTTTTTTTACATTCCCACCTCAGCCATTCCTCAAGAAAAGCCAGCGGTATTTATTTTTAAACTTATTTTCCCCCAGGAAATATCATGGCCCACATCAAGAGTCGCAAGCACAAGCACGCCCTTTTTAGTTCACTCGGCAATTCTCGCATCAACCATACGATGACTGTCGCCGCTGCCGCATTTTTGTTGCCTATCGCTGCTCAGGCCGCTGATCCGGCATTACCAGAAGTTAAAGTGACAGCAAAAACAGAAAATGACTTCAAAGCTGACAAAGCCTCTTCTGCAAAATACACACAACCGCTGGTCGATACGACACAAACCATTACCGTTATCAAACGCGAACTGATAGACCAGCAAGGTGCCTTGACGCTGACAGAAGCGCTGCGTAATACGCCAGGCGTGGGCGCATTCTTCCTGGGTGAAAACGGCAGCACCAGCACTGGTGATACGATTTACATGCGCGGCTTTGATGCTTCCAGCAGCATTTATGTAGATGGCGTACGTGATCTGGGTTCCATTTCCCGTGACCTGTTCAATATAGAACAAATCGACGTACTCAAAGGCCCTGCTGGCACAGACAGTGGCCGTGGCTCACCTACCGGCTCTGTCAATCTGGTCAGCAAAAAGGCTCATCTTGACGATGCGATTCTGGGCAGCGCGACTATCGGCAGCGCCAGTCAAAAACGTATTGCACTTGACTGGAACAAAGCTATCAGCGCTGAGCAAGGCTCTGCTTTCCGCCTGAACATATTTGATCAGGACAGTGGCGTGGTTGGCCGTAATGAAGTTAAAAACAAACGCTGGGGTGTTGCACCTTCCTTTGCCTTTGGCCTGAAGTCCCCTACCCGTTTCTATCTGAACTACCTGCATGTACAGCAAGACAATGTGCCCGATGGTGGCGTGCCTACAGTAGGCTTGCCAGGCTACAGCTCACCTGACGCTAAACGTCCTTTCATCGGTACTGCACCTAAAGTCGACCCAAAGAATTTCTATGGTTCTGTGAACGACTTTGACAAAGTCACCGCTGACATGCTGACTGGCCGTATCGAACACGACTTCAGCAACACCCTCAAATTGATCAATACTGCACGCTATGGCAAAACCAGTCAGCATTATCTGCTGACATCTTTCATGGGCTCTGCGGCCAATCTGTTGACACCATCAACAACAGATCTGTCGACCTGGACACTGGCACGCGGCACACGCACTTTGAAAGACCAGGAAAATGAAATCCTGACCAACCAGACCAATCTGATTGCGGACCTGGATCTGGGCGGCTTGAAGCATAGTGTAGTCGGCGGCATAGAAGTCACCAGCGAAAAACAAAATACCTGGGGCAATGATGGCCTGGGTACTTTGCCAGCAGCGAATTTCTATAACCCTAACCCGAACGACAAAGTCACTGGCCTGAACCCGGTACGTAATGCAGTCTTCACGCGTGGCGCAACCAATACTGTCAGTGCCTATGTATTTGACACGATCAAGTTCAGCCCTGAATGGCAAGCCAATGCAGGCGTACGTATTGATCACTACAGTACAGACTATTCTGCCGCCAGTTTGTCCACGGCGACGGCCAACCCGACTTTACCAGTTGGCACACCTATCCCAACCAATATCAATATGGCTGGCAACCTGGTCAACTTCAAACTGGGTGCATTGTATAAGCCAACTAAAGACAGCAGCATCTATGCTTCTTATTCGACTTCCAAGCAACCACCAGGTGGCTCCAACTTTGCATTGAGTACATCCGCCAGCAGCGCTGCCAATCCCAAGTTTGATCCACAAGAAACCAAGAACATGGAAATTGGTACCAAGTGGGATTTGCTGGATCAAAAACTGTCCTTCACAGCAGCCATCTACCGTACAGAAGTATCCAATGACATCGTACAAAACCTGGCTGACTTGATGTACTACCAAACTGGTAAAAAGCGTGTACAAGGTCTGGAACTGGGCGTAACTGGTGCAATCAACCGCAACTGGCTGGTCAGCGCAGGCTATACCCGCATGGACACCAGTGTTGAGAGCGGCCCTCTGGTTACAGCTAGCGGCATCAACAACCTGAGCTACACACCAAAACAAAGCCTGACTGCATGGACTTCTTACCAACTGCCTATGGGTATCAAACTCGGTGGTGGTACACGTTTTGTTGATGCACTGTTGCGCGGCACCGATGGCGCTGTTGGTACACCAGCAAAAACAGAATCCTACTGGGTAGTTGATGCCATGGCCAGCTATGCAATCACCAAGAATGTAGACCTGCAATTGAACATCAACAACCTGACTGACAAAGTCTATGTTGCTGCCATCAATAAGAGCGGTTACCGTTACACTCCAGGCGCACCAAGGTCTGCCAGCCTGACAGCAAATGTGAAATTCTAAATCTGAAGTAACATTAGCCCCTCACTCCCCCTGAGGGGCTTTTTTCTGGAGCAATAGCAATGATGTTACATATACCTGGCGTGCTCAGCCGTGAGCAAGTCAGCGCAATAAGACTACGGCTGGACGCAGCAAACTGGGTAGATGGCAAGCAAACAGTAGGCGCGCAAGGTGCCCAGGTCAAACGCAACCGTCAACTGCCTGAACATTCTGCGCTGGCACAGGAACTGGGTCATATCGTCCTGGCTGCCCTAAAAAACAATCCCCTGTTCTTTGCTGCAGCCCTGCCCTTGCGCATAGTCCCGCCACTGTTCAACTCCTACGCTGGTGGCGAACATTATGGCCTGCACGTTGATGGCGCCGTACGCAATGTCGCCAATGCCAATTACAGCCTGCGCACCGATGTATCTTCCACCCTGTTCTTGTGTGATCCGGAAGAATATGATGGCGGCGAACTTGAAGTGGTTGATACCTATGGCACGCATGAAGTCAAATTGCCAGCCGGTGACCTGATACTTTATCCATCCACCAGCCTGCACCAGGTCTTGCCAGTCACACGTGGTGAGCGCGTATGTTCATTCCTGTGGACACAAAGCATGATACGAGATGATGCCCGCCGCACCATGCTGTTTGAAATGGACCAGAACATTACCCGCCTGCGTAGCCAGCTTGGTGACAGTCCAGAAGTGTTGAGCCTGACTGGTCAATACCATAACCTCTTGCGCATGTGGTCTGAGACCTGAAGTCCCCCCAGATTTTCATCAGTATTTGCTCATACTATCCCCGACAACTGCCGGGGATTTTTTTATCTACTCAAACTGCCGCTCAGAAATCCCAGCAAAGCCTGCCAATGAACTGTGCAATTCCTCACGTATCACTACCTGGGTAACAGGCAAGCTCAAAAATTTTAATGAGAATTATTCTTATTTATATCAATTTTGAGGAATTATACAAACCTTCTTTTCAATCCTGGGCGTCTTCCTCTCCTATCGTACAACTTTGAGAAATGCAATTCCCCTATAATATGCAGGCCCTGCCTTACTTTGTATGTCTGCTTCAAGGCAGCAAAATAGCAATAATGCTTCAGACAGATTGAGGAAAACTGCAAAATCAAATAATCTGCATATGCAACTCAACATACTTATCAGCCAGAAAAACCGGAGCATGGATGCTTAAGCCGTTTGCCGCATATCTGTCCAATAAAAGATTTGAGTCCCTTGATGGCTTGCGTGCCATCAGCATCATTGCCGTCATCTGGCATCACACTGCCCCGGCCAGCGTTCATGCAATCCTTGCCAGTATAGGTGCGCAAGGCGTGCAATTATTCTTTGCCATCAGCGGTTTTTTGATCACCAGCTTGTTGCTCAGAGAGCGCGAACGCAATGGCAAGATAGATCTCAAGGCATTTTACCTGCGCCGTTCCTTGCGTATCTTCCCGCTGTATTACGGCACATTGGCGTTGTATATCATCCTGGTATTTTTGCTTGAACGCCATACAGCGGTAGGCCAGGCTTTTTTCCAGAACCTGATTTACTTCGCCACTTATACATCGAATTTATTTGTAGCTCTGGATGGGCGGGTGATTTTTTATTTTGCCTGGTCGCTGGCCGCTGAAGAACAATTTTACCTGGTGTGGCCGCCATTGCTTTTATTAGCAGGAACAGCCAGACGAGCCAGCCTCATCCTGATAGTCGTCATCACGGCTTGCATCATGAGTCAATTACTGGGCCTGCAAGGTCTTGATGTGATTCAACTGCCCATCGTCCTCGGTGCCTTGCTGGCGATAGGCATGCACCATGAAAAAACTTTTATGTGGCTGTACGCCCTGCTTGGACAGACATGGTCTGCACCACTGGCTTTCGTTGCATTACTGCTTGGTCTGCTCAGCAATGTCGTGCCTGGCTTTGTTTCATCCATATTGTTTGCGGCACTGGTAGGTTCTTGCGTGATACGGGAACAGCATCCCCTCACAGGCTTGCTTACATTCAAGCCCCTCGCCTACCTGGGAACGATCAGCTACGGCATGTATATGCTGCATATGCTGTGCAAGAACTTAGTCAGCAAGCTGTTAAACGCGTTCCACGTTACCGATGCAGGTATCACAGTCTTCCTGCTCACCCTGCTCATCACCACCGCCGTGGCCAGCGTCAGCTTCCGCTATTATGAATCCTGGTTCCTGGGCTGGAAAACGCGCTTTGAACGCTAAAGGCCTATCTCTAAGCGCCCTGCCAGGTAAATTGCTCAAGCTTGGCGGTTGATCTTCTTCTGCCCCAGCGATCAATATTGGAGTCAAACAAGGGGATCAAACCAGCAAACCTGGCCTGCCAGGAATTGTTGGCCCTGAACCTGACCAGGCTTTCTGCACTACTGCGATGTAGCAGGCATGCCTTGAGCAGCCGGGAAAACTTGCTACCTTCGTCGTATAAGAACACACCGTCTTCTTCTGCCCGCAATGACATTTCACCGAAATTCGAAGACAAAACAGGTATGCCCAGGGAGCGGTATTCATAATATTTGATAGGGTCCACCGATGCCGTCAACAGCTTGCGCTTGAACGGGATCAGTCCGACGGAAAACTTTTGCATGGCGCGCATCGCTTCCGCATGGCTGCATGCAGGCAGGATTTGCACATTGTCTGGCAAGGCGCATGGTGGCGGCGTGAACACCGGGCCTATCAGCCGAACACGCGCCTGCGGATCGCTGATAATCAGTGAAGACGCCAGTTTCACCAGCGCCTCCCAGTCAAACCAGTGGCCTATGGTGCCGACATAGCCATATACAGGTGCCTGCGCTGACCTTGGCAATGCGGGGGGCAGATTGTCACTGTCACAGGCATTCAAAATCAGGCTGAGTTTATCTTCATGCTCAGAAAACCTTGATACAGCACTGGAAGACACTACAATTTTATTTACCCTGGCAGCCAGGTGGCGCTCAGTAAATTCCATGGCCTTACTGGAAATACCTTCATAGAAAGCAGGAAAATCATCCATGGCATCGTAAAGAGAAGGCAGTTCAGGATGACGTGCCATGGCTTGCAAGGCGAGCTTGGAAGGCTTGCCCACCACAATCTGTGTCTTGCCGCCAGAGATGAAAGCGTCTATTTCTGCCATGGTCTTGCGCCATAGCCATTGGTGCAGATAACCTGAGGCAGGCAATGGCTCTATGGGGAGTGCTGGCACTTCCACCAGCTTCAGCCAGTCTGCCTGTAGCGGGTTTTCCTGTGTTTTCACAGTTGAACAAGAGCGCGGCTTTTGCTCCATTTTCGCTGCAAGTATGCGTTGCACATCAGCGATGCCCGGCAAGCGTGTGGGATAAGGATCTACCCACAACACCCTGGCTTTGAATTGCTGATGAAACCACTGCACAAACTGATGCGGCCTTTGTGCAAAGCTATGCCAGGGTACAGGCGAGAAATAGACGAGGCGCATCATGCAGGCTCAGTTTCTAAGCCAACTTCAAGCTCCGCATCAACCGGCTGAAGTGCAGATGCCGGTTCGCCGGCGAAATGCTGCTGCAGCACTTGCACAATACGTCCTGCCGCCAGGCCATCGCCATAAGGAGATACACCCCTGGCCATGGCACGGTAAGCTGCCTCATCATCCAGCAGGATTTGGGCTTCGGCGACGATATTTTCAAAATTGGCACCCACCAGTTTCACTACACCCTGCTCCACTGCCTCAGGACGCTCGGTTTCTTCGCGCAAGACCAGTACAGGTTTTGCCAGAGCAGGTGCTTCTTCCTGCACACCACCAGAATCGCTGATGATCAGGTAGGCACGCTTCATGGCTGCGACAAAGGGGGCATAGTCCAGCGGTTCACACAAATGAATATTGGCACATTGCCCCAGGGTAGCGTGGGCAACTTCCTTGACGTTTGGATTTGGATGCACAGGATAAAGGAATTGCACGTCCGGATTATCTGTTGCCAGCTTGAGTATGGCGCGGCAGATATGCGCAAAAGGTTCACCAAAATTTTCACGTCTGTGAGAAGTCACCAATACCAGGCGCTTGCTGGCATCAAGCTCTATGCCCAGGTCGAGGTCACGTTCTGCCGTCATCAACAGGGCATCGATCACGGTATTGCCAGTGACGATAATGTCGGTATCTGAGACGCCCTCTTTCAAGAGATTCTGACGTG
Source organism: Undibacterium pigrum (assembly GCF_003201815.1). Taxonomy (GTDB): domain Bacteria; phylum Pseudomonadota; class Gammaproteobacteria; order Burkholderiales; family Burkholderiaceae_D; genus Undibacterium; species Undibacterium pigrum. The sequence goes on along the minus strand of NZ_QJKB01000001.1, from coordinate 218,203 downwards.
AGCTTTCAGTAGGTGCAAAATGCCAGTGCGCCAAACGGCCAGTCAGTACGCGATTGATCTCTTCCGGGAATGGATTATCCCTGTCCCAGGTGCGCAAACCGGCTTCCACATGGCCTATGGCTATTCTGTGATAGAAGCAGGCCAGCGATACTGTCATCACTGTCGTTGTATCACCCTGTACCAAAACCACATCCGGCTTTTCTGCCAGCAAGACTTCATCCAGATCAAGCAACATGCGGCCAGTCAATGTGGTCAGTGACTGGTTGGGGCGCATCATGTTCAAATCGATGTCGGCTTCAATATCAAAGAAAGCTAATACCTGGTCCAGCATCTGCCTGTGCTGGGCAGTCGCCAGGACGCGCACTTGCGCCCAGGGTTGCTGTTGCAAGGCAAGTATGACGGGAGCCATCTTGATGGCTTCAGGGCGCGTACCAACTACACACAGTATTTTTTTCATGATGATATTTTTCTTTCTGATTCAGAAATTTCTGAAAATGATATTCAATGTCTATCAAGCCTTTTCAAAGGCTTTCTCCATGGCCCTGGCACGGCAGTCCCAGTCATTGGCATCAGCCAGTTGCGCCAGGCGTTGGGTAAATGCAGGATCGTCCTTGACTACGAAGGCGGCATCCAGCGCATCGCTGAGTGCTTCCACGCTATTGCCGGAAAATACTTCTTCAAAAGCGACGCACTCTTCCATGTCCCGGGTAACAACGACAGGTTTTTCCAGTGCAAAGTACTCAAACAATTTGAGTGGCGAAGTCGTACGGGCAATTTCCCCCGGCGCAAACGGGATAAAGCAAACATCAAACTGGCGCGCATAGGCAGGCAGTATCTGGTAGTCAACCGTGCCCATATACAAAAGATTGTCAGCCTTGAGCAATTTCTCAGAGCCACCGTAATAGTCTGGCCCGATAAACACAAAGCCAAGATCAGGACGGCTGGTCACCAGGTCAGCCACGGCTTCATACCAGAGCCAAGGTGCCAGCGCACCAAAATAGCCGACGACTTTGTTATATTTCTTGCGGAAGTTCTGCAAGTTTTGTGGCAAGGGCGTACTCAGGTGTTTGGGATGGCGATAGTGCGCCGTATCCACACCGTTTTGCGCCAGGATGACCTTGTCAGCACCCACGGCAGCAATTGCTTCTGCTTCGAGTTTCTTGGCAGATGCGACGACATAATCTGCACCGCCATTGAAAGCAAAGTCCTTCAATGCCAATAAGCGCCTTACATTTTCTTCGTCGCCACTGATTTGTGGATCAATATGGTCGATGTATTCATATACCAGGGTGCCACGCTTGCCATTTTCCAGCAGCAGTTCCGGCGTATTCGCATAGGCTGTCGAATACAGAGAGCGCGTCACGTCCTGCAATTGATTGATTTCATGACGGTTGGTGATCCAGACATTCTTGACCACTTCACGGCAACCCTGCACATCATCGCCAGCCCAGTTGTCGGTACGATAGATCACCAGATAACCAAGGCGGCCAAAGGCAGCAGCGATATGCTGGGGACGTTGATACAGAGGCACATTCCAGTCTATGACCAGCTCTTGCACGAAGATGCCTTTGTAATCAGCGCGACGCGACAATACTTGCTGCTGGAATTCTGGCCAGCTTAAATCCTTGTTTGCCGCCTTCGCTAACACGGCATTGCCCGCAAAGGGATCTGCCACTACAGGCGCGCCTGCAGTAAATGTCTGAGGTGCTGCACCAGCCGGTGCAGTACGCACCCAGCGCACAAAATCATGTCTCGGGCCATGCAAGGCCCAGCGCATTTTTGCCGGCAAGCGCCAGAATACGAACTTGGCCAGGTCATAAGAGGCACGGCCAGGGCTTTGCACAAACTGTTTGGTAAAACGCAAGGGCCGTGTCAATACCCAGGAAAAAGATTGCTTCAGGGATTTGATGGCTTCTTCCTTGCCATGTACATCCAGGTTCAATCTCGCCATTTGTGCATCACGCAAGTCAAGCTGTTGCAATAATTTGGCGTAGTTTTGTTCTTTTTGTTGCAAGCTTTCTGACAATTGCTGATGGCTGGCATTGAGTTGCTGCAGTTTCGCATCGCGTGCTGCGACATCAGTTTGCGCGGCTTGCAAAAACTGTGTTTGCGCTTCAGCTTCCTTACTCATCTGCGCTTGCATATCGCTTAACTGAGTTTGCAAATCATGTTCACGATTCCTGAACTTCTCATTGAGAATGGAAATTTGCTGATCGCGTGCTTGTACATCCTGCTGGAGCGTTTCGTATTTCTCTAGCAAACCAGCGTGATCTTGTTGCTGTTGCAGGCGGAATTGCTCATGTTGGGCAAGCATGTCTTGCTGATGTGTGTTTTCCAGTGCCAGCTTTTCTTGTGCTTGCTGTGACTGTTGCAATAGCAACTGATTTTTGCTCAATACTTCCTGCAATTGATGCAGCTCAGAATGCGTATCCTGTTGCATCAAATGAACCTGGCTCAGGCGCAAGCCCAGCTTTTTGGTCCAGGCAGTATCTGCATACATCAGGATGACCTGATCACCCTGCCATAAGCTGTTCTCCAGATTGCGGCAATCCACTACCTTGGCCCAGATCAGGCTAAAACCGTTTTCCAGTTGCAGCGGTATATTTTCCGGAAGAAAAGAATAAAAATGTTCGCTATCACGCTCCAGCTCGCGATAAGGCAAAGCCAGTACGACCGCCTTCCTGGCACGTTGACTGATGGTGTGCAACACCTGATAAGGCTGGTGAAAATGTTCCAGCGTATTTGAAGAAAACACCAGGTCGAAATTATCCTGTGTGCCAACTGCTTGTTCCAGCCAGTTGCTATTGACAAACTGCAAGCCTGGATAACGAGCACTGGCTTGTTGAATCGCAGAGGCAGAAAAATCCACACCAGTAATTTTTTCTGCTACTACATAGCTGGCCCAGACATCCGTACCATCACCCTGAGCGCAGCCCCAGTCAGCCAGGCTGAATTCTTGCTGGCGAATTTGATCCAGCAACCAGGATGGTAAGTGTTGAATGGCGACTCTGGCGAAAAAACGCGATTGCTTATCACCCTTGCAGGCCAGCCAATCGTTATCAAATCGCGTATCCCAATACGCACGGGAATTAATTTCTGTTTGCATGTTTTTACTGTCTATCACTTATGTGTACTACTATTTTTTACTTCAGTTACGCTGCCAGCACCTGCCTGGCATTGGTCACTTGCGTCACTGGCACCACTACCTCTTGTGCTATCGGCGGCTGGAATAAACCAAAAAAACGCTGGTCTGCAAGCGATGAGAAATAATGCGCACCTTCTATGTATTCGTAATAATGAATATCCCGGTGCAGGCGATTTTCTACCGCTGCCACCAACAGATATTTACCTGTGACCAGGGGGTTGCTCAGCTTGAAGCTGACTTCAAATTGCTCGGCATCTGGCAAACGCTTCGCTACAAAATCATGTGTAGTCGAAACGATGAGGTCGCTGCCTTTTAAATCCTTGATGGACACGGCAATACTTAAATGTTCGCGCGATATGCTCGCCGGGATGCGCAAACTGATCCTGACATCCAGTTCGCTACCCCACTCATGCACATCCCTGCGTACGCCATTCGCGTCAAGTACAGATGCAGAAAGTATCAGGCCCTTGTGCGATCCCCAATGCGTAGTTGGCCTGCTATCAAGAGCTACCTCCTCTGCATTATTTAAGCTCTCGCTGATGCCAGGTAAATCTGCGCCAGACATGGATACGCTGGCTACAGGTTGTACTTTTTCATCTTCAACAGCTGCGGCATCATCGTCCTGAAACATCATTTCCATATACCGCCCGGTCACAGGAAAAACATCGCCCTGTTCCAGCATACGGCCCTTGTCCAGCCAGATAGCGCGATCGCACAAGGTGCGTACCGAGCTGACGTCATGGCTGACAAACAAAATACTGGCACCGGTTTTTTGTATATCCTTGATACGACGCATACACTTGGCAACAAAGCGGGCATCACCTACCGCCAGGGCTTCATCAACGATCAGTATTTCAGGATCGACATGAATGGCAATCGAAAATGCCAGGCGGGCATACATGCCACTGGAATAAGTCTTGACAGGCTGGTCCAGGAAATCACCCAGCTCGGAAAACGCCAGTATTTCATCCATGCGGCCCAGCATCTGCTCTTGTGGGAAACCCAGAATGGCGGCGTTGAGCAAGACATTTTCGCGCCCGGTAAATTCGGTATTGAATCCAGCCCCCAATTCCAGCAAAGCTGCAACCCGGCCATGTGTGGTAACTATGCCCGCCGTAGGAGATAAAGTGCCGCATATCATTTGCAAGAGACTGGACTTGCCGCTGCCATTACGCCCTATGATGCCCACTGTTTCACCTGGCGCGATCTCGAAAGACACATCACGCAAGGCCCAGAATTCACGATAATAAGTTTTGGCACGTGACAGCAGCATTTGCTTGAGCCTGTCCTGCGGCTTGTCGTAAAGGTGGTAGCACTTGCTCAGTTGCTCGACCTTGATGGCAAATTTAGAGGACATCAGCAAACCCCTTGCGCGTTTTTTGAAACCAGGCAAATCCCAACCAGGCGATCACGCCAGAAACCATGCAATAAATCAACCAGCTTTGCCAATCCAGATGTTTACCCCAGATCATGGCATCGCGACTTTGTTCTATAACCTGTGTCAAAGGGCTGACCTGCACTACTGCCCGAAAATCTTCAGGCAAGGCGACAATGGGATAAAACACCGGCGACAAAAATGTCAGCACCGAGATAGCGACACCAACCACCTGATGGATGTCGCGAATAAAAACACCAAGCGAAGCCAGCAACCAGCTCAACCCCAGGCTTAACAACACCAGAGGCAATAAGACTGCAGGCAGATAAAATATCGTCGCTGGTGGCACACCAAAAAATATGGAATAAAAAATCAGCCACACTGTGAGGCTGATCAGCAGATGAAAGCAGGCAGCTCCCATGGCAACTACAGGCAAAATTTCCAAAGGAAAAATAACTTTCTTGACGTAGTTAACGTTGCTGACCACCAGCGATGGCGCACGGTTGACACATTCCGAAAACAAGCCAAACACCATCAGCCCTGCAAACAAGACCAGTGCAAATTCAGTCTTGGAATCAGATCCACCTGCCCAGCGCGCCTTGAACACCACACTAAACACAAAGGTATACACCGCCAGCATCAGCACTGGATTAAAGAAGGACCACAATAAACCAAGCAAGGAACCCTGATAACGGATTAGCACCTCTCGCTGTATCAAACTGAGTATGAGTCTGCGATGCTGCTTCAATGAAACGAGCAAGCTATAGGGAGTGATAGACGGTACTGCGTGAGGATTCATTAAAAAATTTCGATTCAAAAAATTGCGCCAGGATCATGGCCACATTAAAGCTGCTCAATCGCCATAAACATCAGCGATATACAGATTCCCCAAAAGGGCATTTTGGATGCAGCGCATCCAGACAAGTTCAATTTTTTTAATTTTTTCTCAGTACAAAATAATGTACTGCGATCTTGACAGGGCAATTACATACAAGCCGCTGTAAAGAAAAACACTTTGATACGCTTATCGAGTACCCATCTGCTGAATCATAAAAATGCTCAACACATGCGTACTATTTCAAGTAGCGATTATACGAAGAGGGGTCAAAACTAATTTCTGTCAAATGTCGTGCAATTGTATGTTATTTGTACAAGCAAAAGTACCTGCTAAGTAGTTCCACGTAGTGAATGTATGAGTATTCACAGTCGTTTAAAAGCATCGATTCCTGCAAATAAATAGCCTGCTTATCTGCCACCTGCAATGACAATCTCATTAAAACGTACCATTATTTATTTAGCGCAAAGACTGGAGGCAGTTTGCAGGTTCTGTCGCAATAAGTGGCAACGTTAAAATAGCCAGCATGAAAACTATGTCGATCCAGTAGGAAAAATCTGTTCTGCGGAAGGTTCTGAAGCGGTTGTGTTCAATTGCACTGAAAATTGACCCACGGGGATGCGGACAATAACTTGGACTACTTGGAGGTAGCTCATGTACCCATACGAAGACCGCATTCGAGCGATCAAGCTTTATATCAAGCTCGGGAAGCGCATTCGCCCTACCATTCGGCAATTGGGCTATCCAACAAAGAATGCACTCATGAGCTGGTATCGAGAATACGAGCAAAGTCACGCTCTGCAGGCGGGCTATGTTCGCTCAAGGCAGAGATATTCTGACAAACGACAGTGCCATCGACAAATATGCATTGCAGCTGTCAAGCTGGCTTAAAACCGAAGCTGGCAAGAATCGCAAGCAGCGACGAAGCTTAAAACAACTTCATCTGGATCTGAACGAACTGGGATTTGAAGGGCCGTATGACCGGGTGGCCGCCTTCGCCAGGAAGTCTAAGGTGGATCAAACTGACAGGGTCAATTTAGCCAACAAACGAACACCTTGGGGAATATAACTACCAAGCGCTCCAAAATGCGATCTGCGCCAAGTTACTTGATGAGTAATGCGAAACCGAGGCCCGAACAAAACAATGCAGCTTCAGGAAAAATGCATTAACAAATTTGAAGTCGGTGTCTTCACAAGCATTCAGTAAATCTGAGAGCTTAGAAAACATTGTCCAAGCACGCCCATCTAAAGCCACATCAAGATGGCATACCAAATGACATACCGGGGAGAATAGAAAAAGAAAAAGCCCTTTAAAATCAAGGGCTTAATCAATAATTATGGCGGAGAAGGAGGGATTCGAACCCCCGATAGTATTGCTACTACGCCTGATTTCGAGTCAGGTACATTCAACCACTCTGCCACTTCTCCGGCTTAGGTTGTTCGTTATAAACGAAGCCTGTGATTATAGCAAAGAACTAGCTTAAATCAAAATTGGGACTTGGGCTTGATTGTAAAAATTGACATGACAAGCTAATCGTACGACATGAAGATGTCATAAAGCAAGGCTATATTATGATGCAATGCGGCAAGATCCGTGGCTTATGTCCGTCCTTGCACTTCATGCTTAAGTAGGAATTGGCTTCAATGGAAAGTAGTGTAGCGAGGGATACGATGGATTATCTGTCTCAGCAAAATCTGGTATCAGGGCAGGATGCTGATCAGTTTGGTGCGCAATCAGCATCCCTGATGCTGACGCATTTACAGCGCATCATAGACCAACGTTTGCTGACGGCGCGCTTCCAGCCTATCGTGCAAATGCAGAATGGTGACATTCTGGGCTATGAGGGCTTGATACGCGGACCATCGGATAGCCCCCTGCATTCCCCCGTTAATTTGTTCAAAGCGGCATGGGACAATAATCTGACAGTGACGGTAGAGCACTTGTGCCGTCGTGTCGTATTGGAACAATTCGCTGCGCAAAAATTGCCAGGCAAACTGTTTTTAAATGTCAGCCCTGAGTGCCTGCTACAAAGAGATGTACGTTACGGCGAGACCCTGGATTATATTCATGAGCTGGGTATCAATCCCGAGCGCGTCATCATAGAACTGACTGAATACCAGCCCACGCATGATTACGCCTTGTTGTGTGAGGCCGTCGTTCATTATCGTGAGATGGGTTTTGAAATTGCGATTGATGATCTGGGTGAAGGATTTTCCAGCCTGCGTTTGTGGTCAGAATTAAAGCCTGATTATGTCAAGATCGATATGCATTTCATCCAGGGCATAGATCATGATCCAGTCAAAGCGCAGTTTGTACGCTCCATACAAAGCATCGCTGAAAAATCTGGCACACGAGTGGTTGCCGAAGGTATAGAAACCCAGGCTGAGTTATTAGCTGTGCGTGACCTGGGTGTGGCCTGCGGCCAGGGCTACCATATTGCACGCCCCCACCCTACTCCTGCACGTGCAGTATCGGCTGAAGTGGCGCGGGTTTTAACGCCGAATCAATATCAGGCTGCGCGGCGTACAGCAGGCAGTTTTGAGCAGGCTGCTACTGTAGAAAAGATTTTAAAGACGCCGCCGACCATCTCTTCGCGCATGCTGAACAACCAGGTCGATGACATCTTCCTGCAACATCCAAAACTGCAAATTATCCCTGTGGTCGATGATGGCATGCCTGTGGGGCTGATCAACCGTTATCACATGATAGACCGTTTTGCCCGCCCTTATCAACGCGAGTTATACGGCAAAAAACCATGCACGGTCTTCATGGAAGCCCATCCTGTTATTGTCGATAAAAATACCAGCATGCAGGATGTCAGCCACATTATTGTGGAAGCGAATCCTGAGCAGTTAATCAACGGCATTATCATTACTGATCAGGGCCGCTATATAGGTCTGGGTAGTGGCCCTGACTTGATGCGCGAAATCACGCAGATGCAAATCAATGCGGCGCGTTATGCAAACCCGTTGACGCAACTGCCGGGCAATGTGCCCATCAATGAGCATATTGATGTATTGCTGCAAAAAGAGCAGTCTTTTTGCGCCTGCTATTGCGACCTTGATCACTTCAAACCCTTTAATGATGTCTATGGCTACCGACGTGGTGACGACATCATACAAATGACCAGCGATGTATTAAAGCAGCACTGCGATCCGCAACTGGATTTTATTGGCCACATCGGTGGTGATGATTTCATTATCCTGTTCCGCAGCGAAGACTGGGAAGTACGCTGCCAGGCCATACTGGCGAGTTTTTCCGCTGCCATCTACGATTTTTACAGCAATGAAGACCGCGATCGAGGCGGCTACCTCAGTGAAGACAGGCAGGGCAAGAAAGTCTTTTATCCACTCGTGAGCCTGTCCCTGGGTGTGGTGAAATCAAGAGCAAACCGCTATTACTCACATCACCAGATATCCATCGCTGCATCTGATGCCAAGAAACAGGCCAAGAAAATTCATGGCAACAGCTTGTTTGTAGACCGTCGCTCTGAAATGGATTTGCTGGTTGGTTAATGATTTTAGATTCATACAAACAAAAACGCGCCTCATTTGAAGCGCGTTTTTTGTTGAAGCGAATACGACTTAAGCTGCTGGCGCCAGTTTTTCCAGTCCACCCATGTATGGGCGCAAAGCTGCCGGAATGACAACAGAACCGTCAGCCTGCTGATAATTTTCCAGCACTGCCACCAGGGTACGGCCAACTGCCAATGCGGAGCCGTTCAGGGTGTGCACCAGTTCCGGCTTGCCCTGGGCATTGCGGAAGCGGGCCTGCATGCGGCGCGCCTGGAAATCGAACATATTCGAGATGGAAGAAATCTCACGGTAAGTGTTTTGTGCTGGCAACCATACTTCCAGATCAAAAGTCTTGCAGGCACCAAAGCCCATGTCACCCGTGCACAGGCTCATTACACGGTAAGGCAGTTCCAGCTTGGTCAAAACGGCTTCAGCATGGCCAACCATTTCATCCAGGGCTTCCATGGACTTTTCAGGATGAACGATTTGCACCATTTCGACTTTGTCGAATTGATGCTGACGTATCATGCCGCGAGTATCACGGCCTGCACTGCCCGCTTCAGAACGGAAGCATGGAGTATGCGCAGTCATTTTGACAGGCAATGCATCGGCAGCCAGAATCTCGTCGCGCACAGTATTGGTCAGAGACACTTCTGAAGTCGGGATCAAGTAAAACGTTTCGCCTGTGCCTTCTTGTCCGCCTTTTTTCACTGCGAACAAGTCTTCTTCAAACTTGGGCAATTGACCTGTGCCACGCATGGAATCAGCATTGACCATATAAGGTGTATACATTTCGGTATAGCCATGCTCCAGCGTTTGCATGTCGAGCATGAACTGAGCCAGTGCGCGATGCAGACGTGCCATGCCACCTTTCATAACGGAGAAACGTGAACCTGTGAGTTTGACTGCAGTTTCAAAATCCAGGCCCAGGGCAGAACCGATATCCACATGATCCTTGACTTCAAAATCAAAGGCACGTGGCGCACCGACCTTGCGTACTTCCACGTTGCCAGTTTCGTCTTCACCGACGGCTACAGATTCATGCGGCAGATTAGGAATAGTTTGCAGAAATGCACTCATTCTTGCCTGCAAATCACTCAGATGCGCTTCGGATGCTTTCAATTCTTCTGGAATGCTCGCTGCTTCAGCCATTAAAGCGGAAGTATCTTCGCCTTTGCTTCTGAGATTACCGATCTGCTTGGAGATGGAATTTTTCTTACCTTGCAGCTCTTCAGTACGGGACTGGATTTGCTTGCGTTCGGCTTCGAGTGCATTGAAGGTTTCTACGTCCAGCTGGAACTTACGGGTAGCCAGGCGCGCTGCCGCACTGGCAATATCTTTGCGCAAAAGTTGAATGTCTATCATGATTTTAAGTGCAGTGAACTAAGCTAATCGACTATTGTATCAAGGGATGGGCATTTCCCCTATTTTCAGGTAGAAGGAAATGCCGTTTTTACATCAATACCTGACCAGACTACGATAAGTCAGCTTGGTATTACCTTCTGCAGGCACGCTGACTTTCCACACAGCGGTATTGCTGGCGCCCTTGGCATAAGGATGGCTGCTGTTCAAGACTTGCCAGTCACCTGGCATGGGTTCTTGCACGGTAACGACAACAGCCTCTTTCTTTGCATTCTTCAATACCAGCTCATAGGCGCTCTCAAATACATAATTGTATTTGCCTGTACCTGCGAGTTTTTTAAAGTCTGTCTGTTTTTTGTCTGCAGTCACATCAAAGGCTTCGCCCAGTTTAAGGCGGACTTTTTCATTCTTTGGTGTGTGATCCACGCTATCTTCACCAATGAACTGTGCATTGCCTGCGCCGTCTTTTTTGTAAACGCGCACGACACCTTTAGGTAAAGGCATACCTAATTGCGAAGCTTCTTTATTGTCAAATTCAACGAAGACACCTATCTTCATTTTTTGGCCAAGGTCACCGTAACTGCTTTGGTAGTAATAATCATTGCCGGCCAATAGCAACTCTTTACGCGCAGGTACGCCTGAAGCTGTCAGCAAAGCCACTTGCTTGGTCTGATTCTCTGCAATCGTAGTTGGCCTGTCCAGTGTGTAGAGGTGATACTCAAACAAAGATTCTTCGGCCATGGCCTTTTTGGCCATCATAGGTTTGGGAGCATCCATTCTTATAGCGCTGCCAGTCACTTCTATTCTTTGCAGCACCTGATTGACGTCGCCCGCCACCAGTTGCAACTTTGCATTACGGTAAGTCGTACCGCTGGTATTGCCCAGCGTGACCCAGCCTGAGATGTCAAGCTTGTCATCGGCAGCGTTCAATTCGACGACATAATCAGCCTTCCAGGACAAACCACCAGTCAAGTAACTGAGTTCTACATCCTGTTGCTGGGCGCCGTTGTTATCAAGTGCCATGACCAGAGTAGGACGGTCGCGCAAGTTTGCGGGCACATCCGGATAGATGATACGACCTGGCAAGCCGGTTTCGATGCGGTCACCTATCTTCAATACGACGCCATTATTGGCTGACAAGACTGTGGCTGATTCTGTAGTTTCTGCGCCAGTCGCCGGGTTGGTACGGATGATATTGACGTTGCGGCCCACATATTTTTCCAGCAGTTTTTGCGGTGTCAGCAAATCAAAATTAAAGTTTTGCTCAACCACAGACAAGCTGCCTGGAGAAGACAAGCTGCGCAGCAAGGCAGTTTCAGCACGCATCTTGGCACTGACATCGCGGAAAGCCAGTGCGCTTGCACCGCGTTTCAAGGGCAGCTTGCGCTGGTCTTTGATCAGGGCCAGATTCTCGTTGTAGATAGTGACCGCCACTTCCTTCTGGTCAGCGAGGGTACTGCGCTGCTCTTCGGTCTGTGCATAGACAGAGCCTGCGAGTGACAATAACAACAGGCTTGCGCTGACGGTAAATGTTTTATTCATGAAAGTCCTTGTTATGATTATTGGTTTGCAATGAGATGTAAAAGTATGAAACTCAGACGAATGAAATCTAAACGAATGAAGCTTAAACAATTGAAATTCAGACTAAACTGAAATTACTTGGCCTGATCGTCCAGGCTGCGCAAATAAGCGAGTTTTTCTGCTATCTTGATTTCCAGCCCACGCGATACAGGGTGATACCAGGATTCATTTTCCAGGCCTTCAGGCAAATAGGTTTCACCCGCTGCATAGGCATCTGGCTCATCATGGGCATAGCGATATAATTTACCATACCCCAGTTCTTTCATAAGCTTGGTCGGCGCATTACGCAAATGTTCTGGTACGACGCGGGACTTGTCTTTGGCGATCATGGCGCGCACGGCATTATAGGCTTTATAGACTGCATTTGATTTGGCAGCGCAGGCGAGATAAATCACCGCCTCAGCCAAAGCCAGCTCGCCCTCTGGCGAGCCCAGTCTTTCATAGGTTTCTGCCGCGTCGAGACAAATGCGCAAGGCGCGTGGATCGGCCAAGCCTATATCTTCTGAGGCCATGCGGACTATGCGCCTGGCCATGTAGCGTGGGTCGGCACCGCCGTCAAGCATACGCACCAGCCAGTACAAGGCTGCATCAGGGTTGGAGCCGCGCACCGATTTATGCAGGGCAGAAATCTGGTCATAAAAGGCATCACCGCCTTTATCAAAGCGGCGCAAGGCATCACCCAGGCATTCGCCCAGCAAGCCCTGGTCTACCATATCGAGATGCTTGGCGACTGCTGCATGGGCAACTATGTCTAGATTGTTCAGCAGTTTGCGGCCATCACCGTCTGCACTGGACACCAGGCTGGCCATGGCTTCTTGCGTCAGCGTCAAGCCATCGAGTTCACGTTCACAGGCGCGTACTACCATGGCTTGCAGGTCTTCATCCGTCAGTGACTTCAATACATATACTGAGGCACGTGACAGCAAGGCGCTATTGACTTCAAATGAAGGGGTCTCTGTGGTCGCACCGATGAAAGTGAACAAGCCACTTTCCACATGTGGCAAGAAGGCATCTTGCTGGCTCTTATTGAAGCGATGGACTTCATCAACAAACAGTATGGTACGGCGATGGGAAGTCGCCTGCAATATCTGCGCGCGCTCTACTGCTTCGCGTATATCCTTGATACCAGACAAGACTGCCGACAAGGCGATGAATTCGCAATGGAAGGCATCAGCCATCAGACGCGCCAGCGTGGTCTTACCTACACCTGGCGGCCCCCACAAAATCATGGAATGTGGTTCGCCAGACTGAAAAGCCACGCGCAAAGGTTTGCCTTCACCCAGGATATGCTGCTGGCCAATGACATCTTCCAGCGTAGCAGGACGCATGCGCTCAGCCAGTGGGGCAGGTTTTTTGCGCGAATTATTGTGCAACATATTCATTAGATACTACTGCTACTACTGTCTAAATACATCGGCACCGGCAGGCACGACAAACTTGAATTGCTCAGGCTTCAAGGCAGGATTTTTTTCCAGGTTCTTCAGGGTCAGAGTAGAAAATTGACCAAAATTGTCGTGCAATTCTAAAGCAACAGGCACGCCATCTTTCATGCCTATGCCTATGGTTTCAAACTGTGAATCCTTGGCTTTGGGCGTGGCTTCCAGCCATTCCAGACCTTGCTTGGTACCGATCTCCTTGAAATTGAAATTCTTGTCCAGGTCAGCCGAACCAGCACTGCCAAACAAAATGGCTGCGGGACTGGAACCCAGAGAATTGCCAAGTGGACGTATCGTGACCTGATTCAGGTCTTTGTCATAGATGTAAAGTTTGTCACCATCTGCCTGCAAGACTTGCTCATACGGCTTGACATAAGACCAGATAAATTTGCCCGGACGGGCAAACACAAAATTGCCAGTTGCTGTCTTGCTGATCTTGGGATTGCCATCAACCATCTTGACTTGCTGCTGGGTAAACTCACCTTTGGCACTTTTATTATTGGTAACGAAGGATTTGAACTGATCAACCGCAGTAGCGGATGCCCATGCAGGTATCATGGCAAGTGCAAACGCACCTGCCACCAGTTTTGCCATCATGTTTGCTTGTTTCTTCACTGATTTATCCTATTCTGTCGCTGCTATTCTGTGGCAATTATTCTGTCGCTTTATTCTGCTGCTTTATTCTGTATTTCCGGCAGGAACCAGGATTTCACGGTTGCCGTTGGACTGCATGGTAGATACGACACCACTTTGTTCCATTTGTTCCAGCAAACGGGCTGCACGGTTATAGCCTATGCGTAAATGTCTTTGCACCAGCGAGATCGAGGCGCGACGATTTTTGAGGACGATGGCAACTGCCTGGTCGTACAAGGCATCTGATTCGCCACCACCTGCGCCAGCACTCTCGCCACCAGCTTCGCCGCCCTCTTCCAGCGTGCCGCCTTCGAGTATGCCTTCTACATAATTTGGCTCGCCCTGTGATTTCAAATATTCAACAACGCGATGTACTTCTTCATCCGAGACAAAAGCCCCGTGTACACGCACAGGCAAGCCTGTACCTGGTGGCATGTAAAGCATGTCACCCATGCCCAGCAGGGCTTCTGCACCCATCTGGTCAAGAATGGTACGTGAATCTATTTTGCTGCTGACCTGGAAGGCGATACGGGTAGGAATATTTGCCTTGATCAGGCCAGTGATCACGTCTACCGATGGCCTTTGCGTCGCCAGTATCAGATGCAAACCCGCAGCACGGGCTTTTTGCGCGATACGGGCAATCAATTCCTCTACCTTTTTGCCGACCACCATCATCAAATCAGCCAGCTCATCAATAATAATGACGATGGTTGGCAGTTTTTCAAGAGGCTCTGGCGCATCTGGCGTCAAACTGAAGGGATTGGGGATATGCACTTCCTTGCGGGTTGCCTCAGCAATTTTGGCGTTATAGCCCGCCAGATTACGCACACCAAGCTTGGACATCAGCTTGTAACGGCGTTCCATCTCTGCCACCGCCCAGTTCAGGGCGTGCCCTGCCTGGCGCATATCAGTCACCACTGGTGCCAGCAAATGCGGTATGCCTTCATACACCGACATCTCCAGCATTTTTGGATCAATGAGTATCATGCGCACATCGTTAGGATCTGACTTGTACAGCAGCGAGAGAATGGTGGCATTGATACCTACAGACTTACCAGAACCGGTAGTACCAGCTACCAGCAAATGCGGCATCTTGGCCAAATCAGCGCAGATAGGCAGGCCACCAATATCTTTGCCCAGTGCCACAGTCAGGCTTGATGAGCTGTCGTTATAGACCTTGGAACCCAGAATTTCGGTCAGGCGCACAATCTGGCGCTTGGGGTTTGGCAATTCCAGACCCATGTAATTTTTGCCGGGGATGGTTTCAACCACGCGTATCGATGTCAGTGACAAGGACCGCGCCAGATCACGCGCCAGATTGACGATCTGGCTACCCTTGACGCCAGTAGCAGGTTCAATTTCATAGCGGGTAACCACAGGGCCCGGGTAAGCTGCCACCACCTTGGCATCGACACCAAAGTCTGAGAGTTTTTTCTCTATCAGGCGGCTGGTAAATTCCAGGGTTTGTACGCTGACAGTTTCCTGCACTGGAGGCGGCTCATCCAGCAAAGACAAAGGTGGCAGATTGGTATCTGGCAGTTCATTAAACAGAGATACCTGCTTTTCTTTTTCCACACGCTCGGAACGCTGCACAGCAACTACTTGCGGTTCTATACGTATTGGTGCAGCCTCAACGATCTTGGCTCTCTCTTGTACTACGACTTCTTCACGCTTGACGGCTGCAGTCTGGCCAGCACGCCGGTCTTCTGCATCGGCATGTTTATTTTGTACAAACACAAACACCCACTCTATGCCCGCGCCTATGCGCTCTGCGATGGTCAGCCAGGATACGTGGAAATAGAGGCTGATACCTAAAGCAATCATCAGCAATAAGGCCAGGGTCGCGCCGGTGAAACCCAGCGCTGCAAAACCGGCCTTACCCAGCAATTCACCCAGCACTCCGCCCGGCCCGAGTGGCAAAGCCACTTTAAGGCTGTGCATGCGCAAGTATTCCAGGCCCATGCTGCCGGCCAATAACAGGCCAAATCCAATATTGCGCACCAGAATTTCAGAAAAACCGACATCAGGTTCCGGATCGGGGTTGAGTTTCACCCTTTGCGATAAATTGCTGTACGAAATCCATACCTGACGGCAGGCAAATACACACCACCACCATGCCGAAATGCCGAATACATAGAACAGCACGTCTGACAGCCAGGCGCCAAATTTACCGGCAATATTGTGTACACGCGGGATATCCACCGAGCGCGACCAGCCAGGGTCTTGCGTGGAGTAAGTTGCCATGATGAGTATCAGGCAAATGCAGAATGCGGCAAGAGCTATCCATTTTGCTTCCATCAACAAGACCAGAAAGCGGTTAGGTGGCGCTGCAGGTGCTGCAGTTTTCTTGCTTCGAGTATAAGCTTCGTTACCAGTAGTCATAAAACAGAGAGCAACCTCATTCGGACAGCCATCAAAAGCTGACAAGATAGCATGAAGCCGTGTATGCGCCAAACTTGTGCACTGTAACAGTTGAAACAGATACCGAAGCCCGGCCCACTACGGCGGGAAGACGACCACTGTGAGGATAGTCTATAATTTACCCTTATCTCAGAATAGCGATGCAAAATCAGCAAAAAACTTGAAATTTGCATGAAAAACGCCATCTGCTACTAGTAACTCAGCTCTCTTCAACTTTTTATCAGGTCTGCTATGTCCACACCAAAACATGCTCGTGTATTAATTCTTGGCTCTGGCCCCGCAGGTTATTCCGCCGCTGTGTATGCGGCTCGCGCCAACCTGAACCCCGTACTGATCACGGGCGTAGAACAAGGCGGTCAATTGATGACCACCACGGACGTGGAAAACTGGCCGGCCGACCCCATGGGTGTGCAAGGCCCGGAGCTGATGCAGCGCTTTTTGCAGCATGCAGAACGCTTTAATACAGAAATCATTTTCGATTACATCCACACTGCGAAGCTCGATGAAAAACCGATACGCCTGATCGGCGACCAGGCGCAATACACTTGCGATTCCCTGATCATTGCTACCGGTGCATCTGCCCAATACCTGGGCCTGCCATCTGAGCAAGCCTTCATGGGCAAAGGTGTGTCTGCCTGCGCGACTTGCGATGGTTTCTTTTACCGCGGCAAGGAAGTCGCCGTCGTTGGTGGTGGCAATACTGCGGTTGAAGAAGCATTGTATTTGTCGAATATCGCCAGCAAGGTTACCGTCATTCACCGTCGCGACAAGTTCCGCGCAGAAGCCATTCTGATTGACCGTCTGATGGCCAAGGTTGCCGAAGGCAAGATAGAAGTTAAATGGAATCATACGCTCGATGAAGTGGTTGGCGATGAATCTGGTGTAACCGGTATCAATGTCAAAGCTGCTGATGGCACTATCACACCAGTTACTGTACACGGCGTCTTTATTGCGATTGGCCACAAACCAAATACCAGCATTTTTGACGGCCAGCTGGAAATGCATAACGGCTACATCAAGACCCGCACAGGCACTGAAGGCATGGCAACAGCCACCAATGTACCAGGTGTGTTTGCCGCTGGTGATGTACAGGATCACATCTATCGCCAGGCGATTACCAGTGCAGGCACAGGTTGCATGGCAGCCCTGGATGCACAACGCTTCCTTGAAGAATAAGTTCAGGTCAAGGAAGTAAGCATGTCGTCTTTTAAAAATCTTGCTGACCTGAAGTCACTCAGTCAGCAACTAAAGCAACAAGAAGAAAGCCGACAGCGTGCCGAAGCAGAACGTCTGGAACGGGAAAAGAAAGCCAGGGAAGAGGCCAATATTTTTCGTTCCAGTGTAGGCAAGGTCGAAGCTTTGAAAACAGTGGTGAAACATCACCCCGCGCCCGCTCGTCTTGAACCACTGCCATTTCAGCACATTGCAGATGAACAGGCAGCACTACAAGAATCCTTGTCGGATGAGTTTGACGCTGATTCTTTACTGGAAACTGATGAAAACCTGAGCTATACCAGATCAGGTGTAGGTCAGGATGTCGTCAGGAAGCTGCGTAAAGGCCACTGGGTCATACAGGCGCAACTTGACCTACATGGCTTGCGTCGTGATGAAGCCAGAGATAGCCTGGGAGAATTCCTGCGCAAGTGCATGCGCAATGGCACGCGTTGTGTACGCATCATCCATGGTAAAGGCTTGGGGTCGGTCAACAAGGAACCTGTGCTGAAACAAAAAGTCAGGAACTGGCTGATACAGAAAGATGAAGTATTGGCGTTCAGTCAGGCGACTGCGGCTGATGGTGGCTCAGGTGCCTTGATCGTGCTGCTAAAATCCTGAATTAGCTAATGCGCCTGAACCCTGTCGGGCACAGGCGCAGCAAACTTAATTGCGGAACTTCTTGTCTTTGGAAATAACGGTCATATCCACATATTTTGAACCGTTATGATTCGAAGGTGAGAAGCTGACGTCAAAACCGCCGACATCATAACTACTGCGATTGATGCTTTCCAAAGCAGACACCAGTTTTTCTCTGGTCAGGCCAGGACCGGCACGCTTCAGGCCCTCAACAAATACCTTGGCAGCAACATAGCCTTCCAGACTGGAGAAATTCAGGTTTTTGTTGCCTGCCTTTTCCAGTGCTTTGGTATATTCAGCCACAACAGGTATGGATGGTGACCAAGGAAATGGAGTCACCTGAGAAATCACCACGCCCACGCCATCTTTATCGAGTGTATCCGCCAACGCTTGGCTGCCGACAAAGGACACGTTGTAGAACATGCCTGTGTAGGATGCCTTGCGCATTTCCTTGACCAGTGCACTACTCGCGGCATAGGTACTGATCTGGATGATGGCGTCCGGACGTTTGGGCAAAAGCTTGCTCACCGCTGCGGCCACATCAAGGCTATTGCGCTCTACTGTTGCTACCTCAGAAACGCGCAAGTTCCTTTTTTTCATCGCCAGTTCTACGCCAGCCAGACCGGCCTTGCCATAGGCATCGTTCTGGTAAAAAACGGCGATATTTTTAGTACCCAGATTCGCCAGGCGGTCGATCAGATATTCAGTCTCATCGTTATAGCTTGCCCGGATATTGAAAATTTGCTTGTTGAAAGGTTCACGCAAAGATTGCGCACCAGTGTAGGGGGCAAAGAAAGGAACTTTTGCTTGCGTAAAAATGGGGAGCGCTGCATTACTGGTGGCTGTACCTACATAGCCGAATAAAGCAAACACACCATCATTTTCTATCAGTGCTTTGGTATTGGATGCCGCCAAATCTGCCTCATACTTGTCATCTTTTTGTATGATTTCAATCTTGCGGCCATATACCCCACCTGTGGCATTGACCTGATCAAAATAAACCTTGGCACCAGAATTCAACTGTATGCCCAACTGCGCAGCGGGTCCGGAAAATGCAGCGGACTGCCCCAGTAAAATTTTCTTGTCGGTGACACCGGTTTCAGCATGGACATTTGCCATCGCCATCAACACCAGTGCCACCCCTATTTTTGTTTTTGCTATTGCTTTTGAAACACCAACAAATTCATGTACTGCCAACTGCTTTAACTTCTTCATATTTAAACCGCATCAGGTCCCGTCTCGCCAGTGCGAATACGTATTACCTGCTCCACATTTTGTACAAAAATTTTCCCATCACCAATTTTGCCGGTGTGGGCTGCCTTGATAATTGCGTCGACAACATTGTCGGCAATTTTGTCGTCGACCACGACTTCTACCTTGATCTTGGGTAGAAAGTCGACGACGTATTCTGCGCCACGGTATAACTCAGTGTGGCCTTTTTGACGGCCAAAACCCTTGACCTCGACGACGGTCAGGCCCGTCACGCCAACATCAGCGAGTGCTTCACGCACTTCGTCGAGTTTGAATGGCTTGATGATAGCGGTAATTTGTTTCATTTCCCTCTCCTTAAATATGTCGAATATTACGAATTAGTGTGAATGAATCCATTATTGGATCATCGCTTTAGCAGAGTATGGCAGGCAAATGCCTGTCACGCTGTGCCAAGTGACAATCTCTTAGTCTCTGAACTTCGAAGTAATAGGATAACGCCAGTCACGCCCGAAAGCGCGGTGAGTAATCCTGATACCTATGGGCGCTTGACGCCGCTTGTATTCATTAATTTTGATGAGACGCGTGATACGCTCTACATCTTCCGGCTGATATCCGGCTGCGACTATCTCTGCCCTGGCCTTGTTTTCTTCCATGTACATGGCCATGATGCCATCCAGAATGTCATAAGGTGGCAAAGAATCCTGGTCTTTTTGATCAGGTCGCAATTCAGCTGATGGCGCCCTTGTCAGTATCCGCTCGGGTATTACGGCTGACAGGGTATTGCGATAGGCGCACAGGCGGTACACCAGGGTTTTGGCGATGTCTTTAATCACAGCAAAACCACCTGCCATGTCACCGTACAAAGTACAGTAACCCACAGCCATTTCACTCTTGTTACCTGTCGTCAAAACGATGGAACCATATTTGTTCGACAAGGCCATCAAGAGTGTGCCGCGTATCCTGGCCTGGATATTTTCTTCTGTCGTGTCTTCCTTCAAACCAGCAAATTCCTGGCTCAGGGTAGAGCGGAATGCACTGAAGCAATCACTGATGGCAATTTCATCATAGCGCACACCTATGCGCGCTACCATGTCACGCGAATCCAGCCAGGAGATATCCGCCGTATAGGGCGAAGGCATCATGATGGCCCTGACCTTGTCTGCACCCAAAGCATCGACAGCAATTGCCAGTACCAGGGCAGAATCAACGCCGCCAGACAAACCCAGCAAAACGCTGGGAAAGCCATTCTTGCCTACATAATCCCTGACGCCCATGACCAGTGCCTGATAAACCTCGGCTTCCAGCGGTAATGCAGCCTCAATACGGGTTGGCAAAGGCTGTGCACCATCAAATTCTATCAATTGCAAATCAGCTTCACAGTGCTTCAATTGCGCACTGATCTGACCCTGGGTATCCATGACAAAGGAATTACCGTCAAAAATCAATTCGTCCTGGCCGCCAACGAGGTTGGCGTAGACCAAGGACAGTCCTTGAGAAATGACATTGGCACGCATGACATCATAACGTTGATGCTGCTTGCCCATATGGTAGGGTGAACCATTGGGTACCAGCAGTACTTCTGCGCCAGCCTGTTTGGCCAGCAGAGGAGCATCGGACGACCAGGTATCTTCACAGATATTGATACCAAAGTTCACGCCCTTGATGGTGAACACGCAAGCCTGACTGGCAGATGAAAAATAACGCTTTTCATCAAACACCATATCATTGGGCAAGTCGCGCTTGAAATATGTTGCCAGTACTACACCGTCCTGCACGACAGAAACAGCATTATACCTCTTTCCGTCCACTTCACTGGGATGGCCGATTAAAACAGCAAGTCCGGGAAATAGCGTAAGCTGTTTCTTCAAGCCATCAAGAGCATGGGCAGCTTCCTGATAAAACGCCTGGCGCAGCAATAAATCTTCAGGTGGGTAACCCACCAGGGACAGTTCTGGCGTGACGAGTATATCGGCACCCTGCTCTGCGGCGCGACGGGCATACTCTGTAATCTGTGCAGCGTTTCCGGCAAGATCGCCGACAACGCTATTCATCTGGGCAATGGCAACTTTTACTGTCATAGTGGCAAATCTGTATAAAATCGAAAATGAAATTGGAATCTTCAGCCCCACATTATCGCATGCGTATCGTCACTTCACTGAGCGAGATCGCACCTTCACTTTGGGATAGCCTGGTGGCAGACCAGACGCATGCCAATCCATTTTTGTCTTATGCTTTTTTGAGTGCACTTGAGGAATCAGGTTCAGCAATTGAAAAAACCGGCTGGCAAACCTGCTTCATCACCATCTGGGACGGTGAACAACTGGAAGCTGCCCTGCCGCTTTACGAAAAAACGCATTCTTACGGCGAATATGTATTTGACTGGGCCTGGGCCAGGGCTTTCGAACGTCATGGTTATGACTATTATCCCAAATTGCTGTCTGCTATTCCATTCACGCCTGTGACAGGCAGCCGCTTGCTGGCCCGCAGCGAGGTCGCCCAAAGAGCCTTGATCGCTTCCTTGCAAGAACTGCAGATGGCTGGAGAATATTCTTCCAGCCATCTGCTTTTCCTGCCTGAAGCGCAGGCAGAATTGCTCAAGGAAGAAGGCTATCTATTGCGCAAGGCCGTGCAGTTCCACTGGGAAAATCAGGGCTATCAATGCTTCGATGATTTTCTCGACACACTGGATAAAAAGAAGCGCAAGAACATCCGCGCAGAGCGCAGAAAAGTGCAGGAAGCTGGCATAGAATTCAGGCATGTACGCGGTCAGGAGATGCAGGACGACGACTGGCGGTTTTTTAAAAGTTGTTATGACCAGACTTATGAAGAACATCATTCCACGCCTTACCTGAACCTGGATTTTTTCTTGCGCATAGGCAAAACTATGCCTGAAAATATCCATCTTATTATTGCATTGCGCGACGGCAATAAAATAGCAGCCTCTTTAGTGATACATGATACGCAACGCCTGTATGGGCGCTATTGGGGTTGCCTGGAAACACACGCCTGCCTGCACTTCGAAACAGCTTACTACCAATCTATAGAATTTTGCATACAAGAAAGAATTGCCATTTTTGAAGGCGGCGCACAAGGCGAACACAAGATGGCACGCGGCTTTTTGCCCACGACTACCTGGTCCGCCCACCATCTGAGTCATGCAGAATTTTCTGATGCAGTTTCCAATTTCCTCGAACGAGAATCGCAGGATATTGCGCTATATCTGGATGATTTGCATGAGCATACGCCCTACAAAACCCTGAAACACATTGAAGCAAGCGCCACTTGAATTTTCGACGGGATCAAGGCATCCTGTCGCAATGCAAAATAATTTTATATCCACACCAAATACGCCCTCTGCCGCATTGCCGACCAAACGCGTAGGACGCTTTTATCTGAGCGAGCGTATAGGTATGGGATCAAATGGCGCGGTGTACAGGGGTCACGATCCTGTCATAGACCGCGATGTCGCCATAAAAATATTTAGTGCAGGCAACAATGCTGCCGACAAGAAACAACGAGAACAGCAATTCATCAATGAAGCTCGTGCTGCTGGCAGACTATCTCACCCTAATATTGTGACTATTTTCGACGCATCGAGTGAAGGTGGTACAGCATTTATTGCGATGGAGTTTCTGCAAGGCAAGGATTTGCGGCACTTACTTGCCGAAGGCAAACAATTCGATATCATAGAGACGACCAACCTCATACAAAAAGTCGCAGAAGCTTTAGCCTATGCTCATGCCAATGGGGTGATACATCGCGACATCAAACCTGCCAATATTTTTGTACTGCCTAATCAACACCCGAAAGTCGTGGACTTTGGCATAGCGCGCGCACCAAATCGCGTGCTGGATGAAACCCGCGAACAAGCCCATACCCTGTTTAATAACAATATCCTGGGAACCCCCAATTACATGTCACCAGAACAGGCGAATGGCAAGCAAGTCAATGCACTGACTGATGTGTATTCCCTCGGCACTGTCATGTATGAAATGTTGACTGGACAAAAGCCTTTTCAGTCGCAGGATGTAGACAAATTATTGCAACAGATTGTAAGTAAAGTAGCAAAATACCCCTCTGAAGTTCGCCCCAGCATCCCCGATTCCTTATCCAAAATCGTCATGAAAGCCATGCAAAAAGACCCTGCCGCACGCTATGAAAGTGCAGCAGAACTTTCTTTGGCTTTGGAAAAATTTCTGGAACGCGACAAAAAATTGAAGCGCAAACGTCAAAAACAGGGAGACGAGTCGAGCAACTACAGAGATGATGAAGACAAGCAGCCAAGCTCCTGGTTAAGCTGGCTGGCAGTTGCTTTTGCTGTTGCTGGAGTTGCAGCCTATTTCATGCATAGATTTTAAGTGCTTTAACGAAGCTAACAAAGCAAAGCGCAAAAACAAAAAAGCTGCGATCTCAACTGAATCGCAGCTTTTTTATTTGAATCAGCTAAGCTATTACGCTTCTGCTTTATTGAAATTTTCTACACCTTCCAGGATTTCTGCCCTGGCATCATCTGGACCGCCCCAGCCTTCAATTTTGACCCATTTGCCTTTTTCCAGATCTTTGTAGTGCTCAAAGAAATGCTGGATTTGACGCAGGCGCAGTTCATTCAGATCTTCCGGTTTTTGCCAGTGTGTGTAGATAGGCAGAATCTTGTCTACAGGTACGGCCAATACTTTAGCGTCATTACCGGCTTCATCCGTCATTTTCAGGATGCCGATAGGACGGCAGCGCACAACCACACCCGGGATCAGCGGGAAAGGTGTGATAACCAGAACGTCGACCGGGTCACCATCACCAGCCAGCGTTTGCGGTACATAACCGTAGTTGCAAGGATAATGCATGGCAGTACCCATGAAACGATCTACAAAAATTGCGCCAGTGTCTTTATCAACTTCGTATTTGATAGGGTCACCGTTCATAGGGATTTCGATAATGACGTTAAAGTCATTTGGCAGATCACGACCTGCTGGTACTTTATTCAAGCTCATCTTGCACTTTCTGTATAAGTATCAATAGAAGAAATGGTTTGGGCGTGATTATATAGTTTTTCAAAGCAGAATTGTGCGATGCAACAGGCATCAATACAATTTAACATGCACTTGTAAACACGTATACGATCAATTTCCTCATAACATGGTGGCAATCGCACATTGGCGATAATGGCTGGCAGCTTCTTCCGGCTGCCCCAGTGCCTCATGCAATTGTGCCAGCTTCAGATTGGCTTCCCGCACAGTACGCGGATCTACTGCATCTGATAAGGCTTGCTCCATATGCCTTTGTGCCTTACCCCATAATTTTTGGCGTAAACATAGTGTACCAAGGGTCAGGGCCAGTTCAGGATCAGTAGGATACTGCTCTGACCATTTTTCACAATGTTCAATTTGTGACAACAAGGCAGCCGAGCCTTCTGAAGCGGCCGCATCACGGTAGGCGCGCATCAGGCGCTCATCCCATTCTTCCACCAGTGCTTTTTCGACGATGCCACGGGCGTCATCAAATAGACCGTGAGAATTGAAGGCGGCGGCAGCGGTAGAAGCGACGAATGCAGATTTGCGGTCAGCTTGCGGAATTTCATACCAGACCCGGCGTATCGATTCGGCATCATGGCCCTGGTTTTTCAGCAAATCTTCATAAGCCAGTTCACGCAAACGCTGGGACAGCGCCGGATGCAGGGCTCTATGCTTGTCGAGGGTTCGGACCAGCTTCAATACTTCCTGCCATTTGTGCGCTTGCTGATTGGCTTTCAGGGCCCAGCGCAATACCTGGATATGGCGCGTACCATTGGCATTCAATTCACGCACTGCTTCCAGTGCCTTGCCTGGCTGATGCTGATCCACCAGCAATTCAGTCATGCTGACCAGACGCGCCACCTTGTAAGCATTGTCTTGTTCCAGGCCAGCAAACCAGGAATCACGACGTTCAAACTGGCTCATATGATGGGCCGCACGCGCCCCTATCAATGAGGCAATAGAGGCATTGTCCGGCAATTCAGTCGCACGCATGGCGGCTTTTTCAGCGTGCCCAAAGCGGCCTTCAAACAGGGCCTTCAAAGCCTCGCGCAAAGCCTTGTTACTGTCTTTTTCACGCTTGGCCTGACGATACAAGGCAACCTTGCGTGGCATTTTCCTGGTCGTGAAGATGGCACGTATCACCAGGTAGATCAGCACAAAAACGACCAGCAACAGGAACAGGAAGAAGTTCAGGGACAAGTCTATCCGGTAAGGCGGAAAGAACAGAACTACGTTCCCGGGGTTATAACGGGCGCCCACGGCAAGGCCTACGGCGAGCGCGAACAGGATCAGAAGCCGGATAAAGATACGCATACTCTTATGGCTTCACTTTATAGTTACGTACCGCGTTCAGGCTTTCACCCAGGGTCGGCATTTCTATCGACAGATTACTACCCTGGACCTGGCGCAACAAGGCTTGCACGGTCTGTGTCTGCTTGGCACGGGTATCAAAATACTTGGCGATGGCGTCCTGTGCAGCAATCATATCGCTTCTGAAAATACTTTCATTTCTGGACAATAGTGCGAGCCTGGCGTTGAGCAAACGCAGCTTCAGGTTTTCGCGGGCGAAATAGGATTGTGATGGCGTCAGCAACAAGACATCAGGAGTTTCCACATTCCTGACGCGTATCAATTGCTTGACCTCATTCCACATTTCACTGGAAAAACTTTGCCAGCCATCTTGCAGGCGCATGGTCCAGGTGCTTTGTTCTACATCGTCAACCACTTTTTTGTCTGCCTTGGCACTGCCAGCAGACTTAGGCAAAACACGCAAAGGTGCTTTTGGTGGCGTTGCCGAGACGACTGATTTCTCATCCGCCCACAAAGGTATGTGGTCGATCTGGGCAATCACGCTGTCGAGACGCAAGGCCACTCCCGGCAAATCCAGGGCAGGCAAAGACTTCAATCTTTCTATGTCTTTGGCTATGGCGCGACGTATCGAAATAAATTGTGGTTTGTCGGATTTTGCCAGACGACCATCGGCATTTTGCAAGGCGATCAGGGCACCCTGTACATTGCCGGCCAATTGCAATTGCTGGCTGGCGGTGGCCAATACCTGCTCTATCTCGGCCAATGCCCAGTCATCACGATTCTTGGATAAATCCTGATACAACTGCTCCAGAGCCAGTTGCTGGCTCTGGGCTTCAGATTGCTTGCCTTCCAGCAGGATGACCTTGGACTGGATTTCTTTCGCAGTGTCTTGCACATTGCGCGCGAGTATCTTGGTTTCGCTGCTATTGGAGTCGGCAGTCTGCAAACGTTTGGCAACTTCGTCACGCAAACCACTGATCTGGTTTTGTGAAGACCACCAGTTGGCTGCCAATAAAATTGCCAGGACGCCGGATACCAGATAGGCAGGATGATTCCAGCCTGGCTCTTTAGCCTCTCTGGGTTCCTTGCTGGCCTCCGCAGGCAAAACAGGGGCTGGCTGTCGTGCCGCAGCGTCGACAGTACTTGCCGTTACGACGGCTTCGGGATTTGATTGCTGTTCACTCATAGACGAGATTGTAACGCGACAAGCAGTTGTTCGTCGCCAGAAGCTGTTAAGGTTATGGATAGAAACCCCAGAGACTTTGCGGTTTCTTCGATACGGCTATGTGGCACCAGCAAATGTTGCCGTTGCATTTTTGCCACGCCGTCAATTAAATTTAATCCTGCTACATAGTCACACAAATTACGTAAAGCTTCTGAGCTGGTGATGATCCAGTCATTCTGATTTTCAAGAAGTTGTGCCAAATGCTTTTCATTTTCATCATTTAAAGTCGGCTTGACCCTGCGGTAAGCAGCGACCTGTACGACTTCTATGCCATGTGCACGCAAGGCATCAGCCAACAACTCCCGACCTGATTCACCGCGCACGATCAGGACTTTCTGGCCACGCAAGGCATCCAGGTCAAGTTCGGCAAGCAGGGTTTCAGAATCTGTCTTGCGCACATTGCGGGGGCGTAAAACAGTCGCCGTCTGGTCGTTGACACCATATTCTGCCAGTTTTGTCCGGCTGCCCTCACCCATAACGGCAAACGTCAGTTCTGGCGGCAAACTAGTGAGGTGGCGAAAAAAAGCATCAATCGCATTCGGGCTGACAAAGGCAATCAGGGCATAGTCTTGTAAACGTCCTAATTGCTCGATCAGAGCAGTATTGTCTTCCAGTGCCTCGATTTCCAGCAAAGGGAAATGTGCTACCGCACGCCCCATTGCCTGTACTTGCCTGGCAAAGTCCTGAGCCTGTGCCCATGGGCGTGTCAGTACGACCTGCCTGGCGTGTGCGTGCTGAGTGACATTCTGGTTCTGCATGCGATGCTATATCACTCTGTAATCTGGGCTTTGCAAACCGCCAGTATGGCTTCAGCGTCCTGCGCAGACAAGGCTTGTGCGAGTTTCAAGCCCAGTTCTTGCGGCTGGTCTGCTGCCCCTGCTGCTTCTGCTCTGGCAATGCGAGTGCCATCAGGTGTTGCCACCATGGCTCTGATCTGCATCTGCCCCTGGCTGACTGTGGCAAATGCCGCCAGCGGGATTTGGCAACTGCCACCAAAAGCCTTGGATACGGTGCGCTCTGCCGTCACTGCCTGCGCTGTCTCAGTATGATTCAAGGCAGCCAGCATTATTTGCAGCTCTGGTCTGTTATCGGGTATTTCTATCGCCATGGCACCCTGCCCTGCGGCTGGCAGGCTGTCTTCAGGGTCCAGGCAGGCACGAATACGTTCCGGCACACCAAGGCGCTTGAGGCCAGCAGCGGCCAGGATGATGGCCGCGTATTCGCCATTATCGAGCTTGCGCAAACGGGTGTCGAGATTGCCGCGCAAAGGCCGTATCACCAGATGGGGGTAACGCGCAGAAATCAAGGCCTGGCGACGCAGGCTGCTGGTGCCGACGACAGCACCTGAAGGCAAATCATCCAGTCCGGCATAATCATTGGAGACAAAGGCATCACGCGGATCTTCACGTTCCAGTATGGCGGCCAGCATGAAACCTTCAGGCAAGTCCATGGGTACATCCTTGAGCGAATGCACAGCCAGGTCAGCACGGCCCTCTGCCATGGCGACTTCAAGCTCCTTGACGAACAAACCTTTGCCCCCCACTTTGGAGAGTGCACGGTCAAGTATCTGGTCACCACGGGTTGTCATACCCAGGATCTCTATCTGCCAATCAGGGTACAGTGCGGCCAGACGGTCACGCACATGTTCTGCCTGCCACATTGCCAGACGGCTTTCGCGTGAGGCAATAATCAATTTTTTAGAACTTGAAGATGTCAAAATAAGGCTACTTTCAACTATAAAAGCGAGATACAAAAACCAGGCACGATTTTATCATCCCAGGAAATGACTTTATAAGTAATTCAGATGACAAGATGATAGTTTTCAATGAATTAAATTAAATGCAGGGACAGAATGCGTGCCGAAGCATGACAAATCTGGTCAAACTTGACACAGCCAGCCTGAAAACGGCATCATAGCCACAGAACACGCCTTGATATACGTCATGCCGCTCATGATTCAGCGGCTTTTTTACGTATACTTAGCTATTTTTCACCGCACTACCCAATTGGATTAAGCATGCTCCCTGGTACTGAAGATAAAAAACACCTGATACTGACGGGTGACCGCCCTACTGGTCCCCTGCACCTCGGCCATTATGTTGGTAGCCTGCGCAACCGCGTCAAATTCCAGAACCAGTATGAGCAATACATCATGCTGGCAGATGCCCAGGCATTGACTGACAATATGGAAAACCCGGCCAAGGTACATGACAATGTCATGGAAGTGGCACTGGATTATCTGGCAGTAGGCATAGATCCGGTCAAATCAACTATCCTGATCCAGTCGCAAATTCCTGAGTTGACGGAATTGACTTTCTACTACCTCAATCTGGTCACAGTAGCCCGTCTGGAACGCAATCCGACGATCAAACAAGAAATCACTTTGCGCAATTTTGAGCGCGACATACCTGCCGGCTTCCTGACTTACCCTGTCAGCCAGGCAGCAGATATCAGCGCCTTCAAGGCCAGTCTGGTACCGGTCGGTGAAGACCAGATACCGATGATAGAACAGACCAATGAAATCGTGCGTCGCTTCAACCGTCTGGCAAATAAAGACATACTGGTTGAATGCCAGGCGCTCGTACCTGAAATTGGCCGCCTGCCAGGTGTCGATGGCAAGGCCAAGATGAGCAAGTCACTGGGCAATGTCATCAACCTGAATTTTTCACCTGCAGAAATCAAGGCAGCAGTGCGCAATGTCTATACCGACCCGCTGCATCTGCGCGTGGCTGACCCTGGCCACCTGGAAGGTAATGTTGCCTTTATGTACCTTGATGCCTTCGACGAAGACAAAGCTGGCCTGCAAGAAATGAAAGACCATTATGTTCGTGGCGGTCTGGGTGACAGCATCGTCAAAGCCCGTCTGGAAGGTATCTTGCAGGATTTGTTGAAACCGATACGTGAACGCCGTGAAGAATTTGCCAAGGACCGTGGTCAGGTTTTGCAAATACTCAAGGAAGGCACGCGCAAGGCACGTGAAATTGCTGCGCAAACGACCGATGAAGTCAGAGCAGCAATAGGCTTGAAACACTTTTAAACTCACTGTCCTCATCTACCGGGGGATTCTCCCCCCGGGCTTTCTTTTTACCTTTGGGCGAAAACTTTATGAGCGGAACTGACTTTCATCTGACACTCAGTTCTGCCCGCGCCCTGCATCTGGCAGCACAAGGCCTGCTACAGCCACCTCCGCGCAAAACTGGCAAAGAAGATGTATTGGCTTGCATACGCAATATGTCAGCGCTGCAGATCGATACGATCAATGTCGTCGCACGCAGCCCTTACCTCGTGCTATGGAGCCGCCTTGGGCACTATGAACATGCCTGGCTCAATGAATTACTGGAAGAAGGCCATCTGTTTGAATACTGGTCGCATGAGGCCTGTTTTCTGCCTATAGAAGACTATGGTTTGTACCGTCATCAAATGGTGTCGCCGCAAGGACTGGGCTGGAAATACAACCACAAGTGGCTCAAGGAAAATGCCGCCCAGGTAGAAGCCATACGCCAGCATATACGTGACAAGGGTGCCAGCCGTTCTGCCGACTTTGAACGCACTGATGGCAAGAGTGGTGGCTGGTGGGAATGGAAGCCGGAAAAACGCTCACTGGAAGTCTTGTTCACGACAGGTGAAGTGATGGTGGCCAAACGCCACAACTTCCAGCGCATCTATGATTTGCGTGAGCGCGTGCATCCAAAATGGAATGACAAAAAACATCTGCGTTCGCCTGCAGAATGCGAACGCACGCAGGTCTTGCAGGCAGTGCGCGCACTGGGCATTTGCAAAGCCAGCTGGATGGCAGATTATTTTCGCATGGGTAAATTCGATGCAAAAAACCAGCCCGCACAACTCGTCAAAGAAGGCCTGCTAATACCGGTGCAGATAGAAAATCAGGAGCAACTTTTCTATGTTCATCCAGATCGTCTGGATACACTGCAAGGTGCTCAGGATAATCAACTCAAGGCAACAGCCACCCGAATACTTTCGCCGTTTGACCCGGTAGTCTGGGACAGAAAACGCGCCATAGAATTATTTGATTTTGACTACAAACTCGAATGTTATACGCCCGCTCCAAAACGACGCTACGGCTACTTCACCTTGCCAATATTGCGCAGAGGCGCGTTGATAGGTCGCATGGATGCCAAAGCCCATCGCAAGGACGGCTTGTTCGAAATCAAGGCCCTGCATATGGAACCTGGTGTGCGCACTTCCCAGGCATTAGCCACTGACCTTGGCAAAACCCTACGCGAATTTGCCAGCTGGCATGATTGCGCCAACATCCAGCTACAACACTGCAACTCGCCAGAGCTATTCCAGCTACTCAGTACAGAATTTTAAGTCATGCATCTGTAAAAAGCACAATATTGT
Source organism: Undibacterium pigrum (assembly GCF_003201815.1). Classification (GTDB taxonomy): domain Bacteria; phylum Pseudomonadota; class Gammaproteobacteria; order Burkholderiales; family Burkholderiaceae_D; genus Undibacterium; species Undibacterium pigrum. Next base: position 186,929 of record NZ_QJKB01000001.1, on the reverse strand, counting down.
GGCAATGCATTGCTACTTTATTGTGCATTTTTTCTTATTTCCCTTGTTTGAAATCAAGGCAGATGTGACAATTCAAGTGCAGTCTGAAGCCACATTTCAGGGGATACATCATGTACAAACGCATATTGTTACCAACCGATGGTTCAGAACTGTCACATGCCTGCGTCACGGCGGGACTGGAATTTGCTCAGCAACTGCAGGCTGAAGTAGTTGCCGTCTATGTTGCGGGCAATTATCAATACCCACTGTATGTCGATATCCTGCCGCCCAATGGCCCTACTGAAGAAGAGTACCAGGCAGCCATGCAAACCCTGGCGGAAAGCTACCTGCAACCCGTCAGAGAGGCGGCCGCAGCCGCAGGACTGGCCTGCCAGCAAGTCATACAATTCAATGATTCCACCGCAAAAGAAATTGTTCATACTGCCCAGGAATATGCCTGCGACCTGATCTTCATGGGTTCGCACGGTCGCAGCGGCCTGGGGCAATTCATTCTTGGCAGCGTTACCACCAAGGTATTGTCATTGTGCCTGATACCGGTACTGGTACACAGGATCAAGCATCACTGAACGAGACTGAGTCACACATCAGCACAGGCTACAGTACAATAGTGGAAATTCTTGTCCAGGCACAAACTTGTGCCTGACATGCCACTGAACATGTATTGCACTCCTATCGCCCTATGACCCGCATCTTGATCGCCGACGACCATACCATCATGCGTGAGGGACTCAAACGCATACTTGAAGGTATAGAAGATATACAAGTAGTTGCCGAAGCAGTAGATGGTTTTGATACCCTGGAAAAAGTACGCAACACTGAATTTGATGTCTTGCTGATGGACCTGTCCATGCCTGGCCGTAGCGGGGTAGACCTGATACGCCAGATCAAGGATGAGTTCCCCAAGCTGCCCATACTGATACTTACCATGCATGAAGAAGAGCAGTATGCCGTGCGTGCCATACGCGCCGGTGCACGTGGCTACCTGACCAAGGAAAGCGCAGGCACGCAACTGGTGACGGCCTTGCGCAAAGTGGCTTCTGGCCGCCCCTACATCAGCATAGAAGTAGCAGAACAACTGGCCATGAGTGCCATGCCAGCCGATGACAGCCAGCCGCACACCAGTCTGTCTGACCGTGAGTTTGAAGTATTTACCCATCTCGTCAAAGGCAAGTCCATTACCGAAATCGGAGAGCTTTTGCATTTGAGCGTGAAGACCGTAAGCACACATAAAACCCGTATCATGCAAAAAATGAATATGAGTAATTTGTCTGACCTGGTGCAATACGCCGTTGCGCACCATCTCTTGCAACCACAAGCCTGACCCTCCCCCGCAAGTTCCCTTCCCAGCATAGTTGATACAGTGCGGCCAGTCTGGGCAGGATGGCTTGCGCTTCGCCATTTTGCGCCTCATCAGTTGACGCCATTGCTCTCTAGAACTCATTTCATAAATAGGATGAGTGCGAACAAGACGATTTGGGATGCAGTGCAAGGCCTCAGGTGTTTCCCTTCTGCAGCTAAGGCTCCTGCCTTAGCAAAGGAGGGGTGGCTCACTACGCGCTGCAATGCGCCCAAATCGTCAGTTCACTAAGGGTTTGCCTCATAACGCGCGCTGGACTGCGTTGGACTCGTTATCAATAGCACCGCTATTGATCGCCTCGTCCCCTTGCAGGGCGCATGTGCGCTGGTAAGCGCACATCGTACGCAGGCGTGCAACATGTTGCACGAAACCCCTGCTTTACCCTTACCAGCCCACGTTATGAGGCAAACGCATCTCACCCTATTTATGAAATGAGTTCTAGGAATATTCCTACCCTGGCAGCGCCAAATCTGACAGTTCAAATCAGCATCCCCTGATTTAAATCAAAGCCCGCGCTCACGATAATAGAGCCTGAGCAAACAAGCACAGCAAGCCACAACATGAACCTCTACATCGTTGAAGATTCAGTCCTGATTCAAAACCGTTTGGTACGGTTTGTTGAAGAAGTGCCTGGCATGCACGTACTGGGGGTAGCAAGTGATATGGGTAGCGCCTACCAGGCACTGCTGGGCAATGATGCCGATGCCCTGATACTGGACATCCAGCTCGCCGATGGCAATGGTTTGCAGTTGCTAAAAAATATAAAGCAAAGCAAGCCCGGCATCAAGGTAGTGGTGCTGACCAATCATGCAACAGAAAACAACCGCCAGCATGCCTTGCGTGCCGGCGCAGATGGTTTTCTGGACAAGTCCACCGACTTTGCCTTGCTACAAGATTATCTGCTGCGTTGGCAGTAACCGGATTCGAATCATCATTTAACTAATGTCGCACACCTTTCAAGGGGATTACCATGACTACAGCAGCCATCACTAAGAGTAACAGCAGTCTGTCTTCAGTTATCAGCAAAAATGCATTTCCGGTCGTCTCCAATGAAGCCGGGTGGCGCTGCCACGGCAACCTCTGGTCCAACCTGCGTGAAGTGTGTGAACTCTTGCGCATACCTACTCCCGCAGCCTCTGCCGATGAAGAAGTGCTGTTCCAGCACGTACGCTATAAAGCAGGTCAAAGAGTGCATACCATAGGCCAGGATTTTGACACCCTCTACATCGTTAATTCCGGTTTCCTGAAAACCGTGCTCATTGATGAATATGGCAATGAGCAAGTGTTGAGCTTTCCCATGAAAGGGGATTTGCTGGGCATAGATGGCATACACAACCAGCATCACGCTTCTGAAGCCGTCGCCCTGTCTGATTGCGATATCATCCTCATGCCTTACAAGACTTTCTCTGCACTGGGCCGCACTTATGCAGAACTGGAACAAGCCATGTTCAGCGTCATGAGTCGTGAACTGGTACGTGAGCAAATCATGATAGGCATGCTGAGCGCCCTGAGTGCAGAAGCCAAAGTGGCGCGTTTCCTGACTACACTGGGTGAACGCTTCAGTCAGCTCGGTTATTCTGGCAAATCTTTCAATTTGCGCATGACACGTCACGAAATTGGCAGTTATCTGGGCCTGACACTGGAAACCGTCAGCCGTACCCTGTCAGCCTTTAATGAAATGGGCATGATCAGTGTTGATCAACGCCAGATCGCCCTGCTGGACGTGCCTGCACTGAAAACCCTGCGCCGCCTGCCACCTGCCAAGGCGCGCATCAAAGTCAGTGAAAAAGTATCTGCTTTAGTTGGCAAGAATTTATTACCGCAATGGGGCAAAGAAGTTGCCGTTGCTTTAAATTAGTGTAAGCTTTAACAAGTAGGTACATGCCTTTGCTGGATTTTTCCGGGATTTTTCCCCTGGCTTATGCAGCAAAAGCATCACTGAATTTGTTTTTTTTCCACGATTTAAGATCAAGGAGCAAAACATGCCATACAAAACCATCCTGGTTCATATTGATGAATCTGAACGTTCTAATTTTCGCGTCCGCGTCGCTGCAGAAATTGCCAACAAGGACGAAGCCCATCTGGTAGGCACTGCAGTGACGGGTGTCTCACGCTTCATCTACCAGGATGGCAATATCAGCGCGAATGACCCCAATCTGACCATACATTTGAATTATCTGCGTGAACGTGCAGAAAAAGCGGTAGACAACTTTAATCAGCAGGCCCAGTCCAGCGGTGTCAATTCTTTCGAAAGCATGATCGCCAATGATGAAGCTGGCGGCGGTATAGGTTTGCAGGCCAGATATAGCGACCTGGTGGTCATAGGCCAGACCAATCGCGATGAACCCTCACCTTCGGTGCTGCCAGACTTTCCCGAATACCTTATCATGAATTCAGGACGCCCCATATTGATCATCCCTTATGTCGGCGATTTCACAACCGTTGGAAAGCGCCCCCTGATCGCCTGGGATGCCAGTCGCGAATCAACACGCGCCATTACCGATGCCATTCCCCTGCTGCGACGTGCTGACCTGGTCCAGGTCGCGATCTTCAATCCCAAGACCGTGCCAGACAGCCATGGCGAACAACCCGGGGCGGATATCGCCCTGTACCTGGCACGACATGGTATCAAGGTAGAAGTCGGTGTGCATAAAACTTCTACCGATATTGGCAATGCCCTGCTCTCGCTGGCGCATGATCTTGATAGTGATATGCTGGTCATGGGTGGCTACGGCCATTCGCGTTTCCGCGAAATGATCATGGGTGGCGTTACCCGCACTATTTTACAAAGCATGACTGTACCCGTACTTATGTCACATTAGTCTGGCTTCAGCCTTGCCCAAATGACACTCCCACACTGGAGTGTCATTTTCATTTGTAGCATCAGTATCGTGAACTGCCCTTAAAATACCCGTTCTCTTTTCCTACAATAAAAACATATGGCACATGAATACCCCGGACTGACAAGCGCCCGCTGGATAGCGGGTACGCTCGCTATCCTTTCCCTCATCCTGTGGCTCAATCATGACAGCTTGTCTGCCATACGTATGCCCGCCCCTCTACCTGTACATACGGTATTGGAAACCATCACCATCGTCATTTTTACATCGGTGTTTATCGTGTGCTGGAATGCCTTTGGCGGCGCAAGGAAAAAGAGCAGTGTCATCCTGGCGGTCGCCTTTTTGTGCACTGCCATCCTGGGTTTCATGCACGCCATCAGCTTTCAGGGTATGCCAGGTTTTCCTGCTGCTGAGGATATGCACAAGTCCCTGCTATTCTGGCTGCTGTCGCGTTCCTTCATCGCCACTACCTTGCTGGGTCTGGCACTGGCACCGGAAGATTCAGAAGTCAGCCCGCGGCAGGCTTACTTTGTCCTGATTGCCGGACTGCTGGCGACTGCAGGCTGGATGACGACGGTATTTATATTTCCGCACCTGTTGCCCCTGACTTATATCGAAGGCCAGGGACAAACTTCATTCAAGCTGGCCTGTGAAATTGGCCTGATAGCCATCAACCTGTTCACCGCCTACCAAATGAACAAACAGGGTGATGCCGTATCAACAACAAATGAACATGGAAGCCGCCTGCAAATTGAACCTGCCCCTCTGTTCCTGGCGGCCGTGTTATTGGCAATCTCGGAAGTGTATTTTGCCATTTACACCAATGGCTACGATATCTTCGTCGCGATTGGCCACGTATTCCAGTTGCTGGCAGCAATCGCCATCTATCGCGGCATGGTAGCAATTAATATTCATACTCCTTATGCGACCCTGGCTGAGACCAGCGAGAATCTGGCGCGTTCGGCAGAAGAACTAAGCATAGAGCGGGAGCGCCTGAGCCGCATGATAGATACCGCCATCGATGGCATTATCACTATCGATCAAACCCAGTCCATCATTCTGGTCAACCCTGCCGCTGCTGCCACTTTCGGTTATGACGTAGAAGATTTGCTGGGTGCCTCGCTCAACCTCGTACTGCCAGAACGCCATCGCAAAGTACACGGAAAACATGTAGAACAATTTGGAGAAACAGGTGAGACCCGCCGGAAGATGGGTGGTAATTTTGAAGATTTTTATGTCACCGGTGTCAAAGCCAATGGAGAAGAATTTCCCATCGAAGCCTCCATCTCCAGCCAGATAGAAAACGGCAAGCGTTTTTACACGGTCATTTTCCGCGACATTACCGAGCGCAAGGTCGCCAAAGAAAAAATGGCACTTTACCACGATGAACTGACGCAGTTATCAGCCGCCCTGCAAAGCATACGTGAAGAAGAACGCAAGCATATCGCACGCGAATTGCATGATGATCTTGGTCAGTTGCTGGCCGCCCTGCGCATGGACTTATCATTGCTGCAAAGGGACAGTGTGGTAACGGAAAAAACCCAGCAAACCATGAACAGCATGGACCAGTTGTTGCTGACTTCCATCACTACCCTGAGGCGTATCGCCACCGACCTCAGACCACGTGCTCTGGATGAAGGTGGTTTGTATTTTGCCCTGCAAACCCTGCAAAAGGATTTTTCCATCCGTCATGGCATAGACTGCGAATTGCAAGCCAATGAAGAACAGCTCGCGCTTGATGATGCACGCAGCACGGCCATCTTCCGCATCGTTCAAGAGTCACTGACGAATGTGGTCAGACATGCAGTTGCCACAGAAGTACAAATTATTTTTGAGCGCACTGCCAGCATGTTGAGTTTCAGCATTACTGACAATGGCAAGGGCATAGAAGCCGACGAAATGCGTAAATCAAGCTCCTTCGGTCTGGTCGGCATGCGCGAACGCGTCAAGGCCATGCATGGTGAATTTCTGGTGGATAGTCAGCCGGGTGAAGGAACCAGGCTAAAAATTAATTTGCCAATGAATTAAGTCAAGCCACTAAGCAAAGTAAATAAGTAAAGAAAATAAAGAAATTCAATAAGTTAAGCAAATTCGGCAGGCAAGCAGACTTGCAAAATCCAGTATAAGCTTACGGAAGTTCGCATTCTATTTTGGAGTTTTTTCATGTCAGTTTCGGCGCTCAGCAGCGGTCTTTCAGGACTCAAGGCCTATAGCACGGCTTTGGACAGCTCTGGCCATAATGTGGCGAATGCAAGTACCGCAGGCTTCATACCGCAACAAGCCAGCTTCCAGGAGCAGCCAGCCGGTGGTGTGATTGCCAACATCAGTAAGGAAGGCAGCAGCCTGGCATCTCAGGAATTGAGCGGTACTGATCTGGCAAATGAAATTGTGCAATCCTTGCAATTCAAGCTAGGTTTTGACTTGTCAGCAAAGGTCGTCAAAACAGCAGATGAAGTGCTGGGTACACTGATTGACATCAAGGCCTGAGATTGCCAGCTCGCTAATTAGCTGGTACCAGACACAGGAAAGATGGCATATCCTTCATATCAAAATACCACAGACCCGCAACACCAATCCCCATCAGTATCAGCGCCCCCAGATAACGCACACCACGCATGATGGCTTTACCCTGCACTTGCTGCAAGAGTGCTTGAGTCAGTAACAGATGTGGTAATGCACATAGGCCAAAAATCAGCATCAGCACGCCGCCCGACCAGGCATCGCCTGATAGCAGGGCAAATGGCGCAACGCCATACAAAAGTCCACAAGGCAGGCAACCCCAGCTCATCCCCATTAAAAATGGATATTTTGCGGCCTCTTGCAGCGATGGCAGTTTCTTGCTCAAACTGGCATGCAAATTTGCCAAAGCATGTTGTAGCAATGGCAGATGGGGTGACAAACCCGCTATGCGAAAACCCAAAAGTATCAACATCAAATTACCGACAACAAACAGGATCTGCTGAATTGGTAAATAAGGTTTGAACAGCATTCCGGCAGTGCCCAAGCCACCGAATATCGCGCCCACAATTACATAGGTAAAAATGCGCCCACTTTGCAACAAGGCTTGATAAAGCAAGTTGCCTGGCAGGCTGTTGGCGGTCCGCACTGTACTACCCTGAGCACCCTGGGCAAGCATGGCAATCGGAATGATCTTGCTTGCACCTCGTGCTTGGCGATTTTGCCCAGTCCGGGTCAACAGCGTGGATATGCCTCCGCACATGCCGACACAATGCACGCCGCCTATGGCTCCGGCAGTCATCGCAGCAAATACCAGAGGCAAGGTCAACATATCAAATCAGTTTGGAATATCTGGCACCTGATTGCTGCGCCAGGTAAGCATCAAATACCATCGCCAGTGCGCGCACAAATAAACGACCTCTGGGCGGGATACTGATGCTGTAATCATCAATGAGCAACAAACCTTCTTTTGCATAATCCTGCAATTTCAACAATTCAGCAGCAAAGTATTCATGAAAAGAAATTCCATACTGCATTTCCAAAAATTGAAAATTCAGGGTATTGCTGCACATCAGGCTCATGATGACTTGCCTGCGCAAGATATCATCGGCATCGAGGTGATAACCTTTTTCTACAGGCAATTTACCCTGATCAAGGCAGGCATAATACTCATCCAGTGTGCGCAGGTTCTGGCCATATGAAGCACCCACCTTGCCGATTGCCGACAAACCCAGAGCGATAAGATCACAGTCAGCTCTCGTGGTATAACCCTGGAAATTTCTATGCAGGCTGCCATCCAGTGTCGCCAGTGCAAGACTATCATCCGGTTTGGCAAAATGGTCCAGGCCTATGTAGACATAGCCTTCTGCCAGCAAGCGCCGTATGGACATCAAAAAAATCTGCAGGCGCTGTTCAGCCGATGGCAAATCGGTCTCAGCAATGCGGCGTTGTGGCTTGAAGCGTGTCGGCAAATGCGCATAGTTGTATAAGGCAATGCGGGCTGGCGACAAGGCAATGACCTGATCCAGGGTTTGCGAAAAACTCTCCAGGTTTTGTTTGGGCAAGCCATAGATCAAATCAAAATTAATCGACTGAAAACCACAGTTGCGACTGTCTGCCACGGTTTGCGCCACCATCTCGTAAGGCTGTATGCGGTGCACTGCCTTTTGTACATCGGCGTTAAAATCTTGCACACCCAGACTGGTGCGGTTGAAACCCAGCTCTGCCAATACGTGCAAGGTCTCGGTAGTGACGGTGCGCGGATCTATTTCTATCGATATTTCCGCATCATCAGAAAAGTCAAAATACTGACGCAGCAATTGCATTAATTGACGTAATTCAGCATGACTGAGGAAGGTGGGAGTACCGCCGCCCAGATGCAACTGGCTCAGGGTTTCACGCCCACCCAAGTGCGCCGCGACCAGGCGCAGTTCCTTGGCCAGATATTCCAGATATTTGGCCGAGCGACCATGGTCCTTGGTAATGACCTTGTTGCAAGCACAGTAATAACAAAGCGAAGCACAAAACGGTATATGTATGTAGAGCGACAGAGGCGGCTTGTCTGTCAGCTGGCTACGGGCCTGCAAATAGCTGACATATGACTCTGCAGTAAAGTCATCAGTGAACCTGTCTGCCGTCGGATAGGAGGTGTAACGCGGCCCCAGACTATCGAAGCGGCGTATCAGGTCTTCAGGGATTTCTATCGCTGGAAATGCAGCCGCTTCGTTCATTTTCATGATGTAATTTTCTAGTGTGCTTTTTGCACAAGCAAAGCCGTCAAACCACTAGACAGGATACCCAGCAACCAGAAGGCAAAAAAACCTACGGTATAAACACCCGTCTCATGCATTTGCAGGCGCTTGTCCAGCACGATCAATTCCATGGGATCAACCATGCTGAAGAACAAGCCTGTTGCCGCACAAGCCATCAAAAAAGCGGGCCACAAAACGATCATTAACATCGAACGCAACTGTGGTTTGCGTGCTGTGAGAGTGCTATGTTCCAAATCCTGTCCCCTTCTAGTGGTTATCCAGCCTCAGATCAGCAAAATTCAGGGATTGCCCTCATTTTGCTGCATTCAGTTGCACTGGTTTTTGTCCTGGATCAAACCAGTCGCCAGTCAGACGCCAGTCTGTGGTCTCCAGTTTGATATGGAACAACCTGACTGCGTCTTCCCCGGCATGTGGCAGCAGTTTCAGCTCGCCTTCATACTGGCCCGGGCCTATCTGCTTCAGCGGCAACCGCCGTATGACTTCGCTTACCGAATTACCACCCGTTGCCGCATTGGCCAGGCTGAGTTGTATGTTGTCTGGCAAATTACCCTTGCCACTGAGTTGCAATAGTATCTTACCCCTGGCAAAGTCGGCATTGAGATAGGCATTCAATTGCAATTCCCTGGCCTTTGCATCGCGCTGTATGTCTTTATTGATCATCAGGCCCTGCTTGTAATAATCCTCGGCGACTACCTTGTCAGCACCGCGCATGGCAACATACCCGGTATAGATACTGGCACACACCACAAAGGCGGGGCCGCCTGCAACCAGCAGCAACCATGGTTCTTTGTACCAGGTATCGCGCCTGGATTTTGGGGGCATCAGACTGGCTTCCATTTTCTTCTCCTATCGTGGCACGGTAAACACGGCTTTTTCAGTGACCGTCACTTCTGGTGAGTCAATATCCTTGACGACAAAACGTATGCGGTTAGACCCGCCAGCCAGCACATTGGCAGGCACCCTGACCCTGATCGGAAATGCTTTTGTACTTGCAGAGCCAACTTCAAGATCAGCAGGATTAACAATGACAGCACCGGCAGCGCCCTGCACTTCCACGCTGTAATGGCGCCCTGATTCCTGGGTATTCATCACTTGCAAACGGTAGACATTTTCTATCGCACCCGTTTCAGTAATTTTTGGCATACCCCTGTCCTTGATGACATCGACCTTCAAAGGTGTATGCATGGCCAGGGAAACTGCTGCCAGCAAGATGATCAGGCCGAGCAAGCCACCATAGATCAAAGTACGCGCCCGGAACACACGTTTCCACATGGCTTTGTCATCCAGCTTGCGTGTCAGGGCATGCTCGGTGGTATAGCGTATCAGGCCACGCTCATAGCCCATCTTGTCCATCACCTGGTCACAACCATCAATACAGGCTCCGCAGGCTATGCATTCATATTGCAAGCCTTCGCGGATATCAATCCCTGTTGGACAAACCTGGACGCAAATCCCGCAATCGACACAATCACCCAGGCCCTTGGCCTTGTAATCGATCTTCTTGTTTCTGGAACCACGGGGATCACCACGCGCGGTGTCATAAGTGACGATGAGCGTGTCCTTGTCAAACATGGCGCTCTGGAAGCGAGCATAAGGACACATGTATTTGCAAACCTGCTCACGCATCCAGCCTGCATTGCCATACGTGGCAAAACCGTAAAACAGGAACCAGAATGTTTCCCACGGGCCAAGGGTAAAATCACCTACCGAGATTGCCAGTTCACGGATGGGTGTGAAGTAGCCAACAAAGGTGAAACCTGTCCACAATGCCAGCGTTATCCATATAAAGTGCTTGAGGAATTTGAGTGAGAACTTGTGCGCCGACATGGGCGAGGCATCCAGCTTGATTCTGGCATTGCGTTCACCCTCTATCTTCGCTTCTATCCACAGAAAAATCTCGGTATAGACAGTTTGCGGACAGGCATAGCCGCAAAATAAACGGCCAGCTATGGCAGTAAACAAGAACAGGCTCAGGGCAGAAATCACCAGCAAGACTGCCAGATAGATAAAGTCTTGCGGCCACAGGACCAGGCCAAAAATATAGAATTTGCGGGCAACCAGATCAAACAAGACCGCTTGCCTGTCATTCCAGTTCAGCCAGGCAGTTCCGTAGAATAATGCCTGGGTAAAAAATACCAATACCCAGCGCCAGGAAGAAAACCAGCCTGTTTGTGTACGCGGATAAATCTTTCTGCGTTCTTCAAAAAGCGCCAATTCAGCTTCGTCTATCGGCACCGGGATGATGGGTATGTGCTTCATGGTGATTCTGTTCTTCTTATTTAGTAAGAACGTGTTTACGATCTGTAGCGAGCGTGCGTCAGCGGGTTGAAGAGCAGCGCAAAAAGCGGAATGTACTCTAGTACATGAGCATTTTGAGCAGCGCATGAGGCCCCGCATTAATTTCGGTTGCGCTCGCGCAGTAAGATCGTAAGCAGGTTCTAAGGCAAAAAGACAGCGCTATCCAGGGCAGGCGGGGCGTGCTGTATGATCATTGCTCCTCCTTATGCCTGATTAGCGCTGTCATCGGTATCATGAATTACTTGCTTGCAGCAGCTTCTGAAGCAGTTGCAGCGATCTGTTTAACTGCACCCGCATCTGCATCACTTATTTGCGCAGAGGCGGAGTTATTAGACAAACCCCAGACATAGGCTGCCAGCAAGTGCACTTTGCCCTCAGTCAAAATATTCTTGTGGGCTGGCATCTGGTTATTGCGACCCTTGTTGATGGTTTCCATGACATTGTCGATACCACCGCCATACAGCCATACCTTGTCTGTCAGATTGGGCGCGCCCAGAGCCTGGTTCCCTTTACCATCACCACCATGACAGGCGGCGCAGGCAGCAAATTTGGATTTACCCAAAGCCGCCTTGATAGGATCATGGGCAGAGCTGGACAAGCTCAGCACATAGTTGGCGACATTCCTGACATCATCGTCCGTGCCCAGGGCTGCGCCCATGGGTGGCATCTGGCCATGGCGACCTTCGCGTATGGTCGTCAATATGGTTTGTGGATCACCGCCATACAGCCAGTCATTGTCGGCCAGATTAGGATAGCCCTTGCCACCCTGCGCATCAGAGCCATGGCATTGCGCGCAGGTATTAAGAAACAGACGCTGACCAATGTCACGTGCCTGTGGGTCTTTGGCCACTGCCTTGATATCCATGGCCAGGTATTTATTGAAGATGGGGCCGTATTGTGCTTCTCCGTCCTTCATCTCTTTTTCATACTCGCCTTTTTGGCTCCAGCCAAATGTACCCTGCCATTTACCAAAGCCAGGATAGACGACGAGATAACCGACGCTATACACCACGGTCAGATAAAACAACCACATCCACCATTTAGGCAGGGGATTGTTTTGCTCCATCAGATCATTATCCCAGACATGACCAGTAGTCTCTGCTGGCAAGGGTTTGCCATCACTGCCTACTTTTACCTTGACCTTGGATTGTGACCACAACAATAAAACACAGGCCAGCATAGACAAGGCCGTAGCGATGGCGATGCCAGTACTCCACCATTCATTAAAAAAGTCTGCCATGGCTATTTTCCATTCTCATTATCAATTGGCAAGCGTGCCATTTTTTCGAATTTTTCCTTGTTGGAGGCACTGAATGCCCAGTAAAGAATGCCAAGGAATACGATGAGGCTGATGACCGTCACTACGCTGCTGATTATCGTGAAATTCATTTTATTTCTCCCCGAGAGGCAGGGCCGCGATGGCCCCGCTATTCCTGTATCAATTCTTGTTCTTGATTGCTGTACCCAACACCTGCAGGTAAGCGATCAGTGCATCCAGCTCGGTCTTATTGGCGACTTCAGCTGCGCTTGCCTTGATCTGCTCGTCGGTATATGGCACGCCCAGGGTTTTCATGGCCTGCAATTTTGGAGCGATTGCGTTTGCATCCAGCTGGGTCTTGGCCAACCATGGATAGGCAGGCATGTTTGACTCAACCACCACGGAACGCGGATCATTCAAATGGTCTTTGTGCCAGGTATCGCTATAGCGACCACCTACCCGCGCCAGGTCAGGACCTGTGCGCTTGCTGCCCCACTGGAAAGGATGGTCGTAGACAGATTCACCTGCCACTGAATAGTGACCATAGCGTTCAGTTTCTGCACGGAAGGGACGTATCATCTGTGAGTGGCAACCATAGCAGCCCTCTCTCAGATAAATATCGCGGCCAGCAAGTTGCAGGGCCGAGTACGGTTGCATACCCTGTACAGGCTGGGTCGTCGACTTTTGAAAAAACAAGGGAACGATCTCGACCAGACCACCAACGCTGATCGTCAAAATCACCAGCACCAGCAACAAGCCGACATTCCGCTCGATCAGATCATGAGTAAAATTACGCATCAAATTTCTCCTTTGATTTCTATGATCTATGCATGCGCTGCAGCAGCAGGCAAGGCCGGGATCGCATTATTGACAGGCTTGGCTGCCATCAAGGTTTTAGCAACGTTATAAGCCATGACCAGCATGCCACCCAGGTACAGCAAGCCACCCATCATGCGTATCACATAGTAGGGATAAGTCGCTTTGACACTTTCCACGAAAGAGTAAGTCAGGGTGCCGTCGTCATTGACTGCACGCCACATCAGACCCTGCATGACACCGGCGATCCACATGGAAGCAATGTAAAGGACAACACCTATGGTCGCTACCCAGAAATGCACTTCGATGAGACGTTTGCTATACATCTGGGTCTGACCAAACAGACGTGGGATCAGGTAATACAAACTACCAATCGTGATAAAACCAACCCAGCCCAGGGCACCAGAATGCACGTGACCCACGGTCCAGTCTGTGTAGTGCGACAAGGCATTCACAGTCTTGATTGCCATCATCGGGCCTTCAAAGGTAGACATACCGTAGAAAGACAGGGACACGATAAGGAAACGCAGGATAGGATCAGAACGCAGCTTGCTCCAGGCACCAGACAAGGTCATGATGCCGTTGACCATACCGCCCCAGGAAGGCGCCAGCAAGATCAGTGAGAACAGCATGCCTATGGATTGCGCCCAATCAGGCAAGGCGGTGTAATGCAGATGATGCGGACCCGCCCACATGTAAGTGAAAATCAAAGCCCAGAAGTGGACGATGGACAGACGATAAGAATAAACCGGACGCTCAATTTGTTTGGGGATGAAGTAATACATCATGCCCAGGAAACCGGCAGTCAGGAAAAAGCCCACCGCATTGTGGCCATACCACCATTGCACCATCGCATCCTGCACACCAGAATAGGCAGAATAGGATTTCATGAAAGACACAGGGATAGCTGCGCTATTGACGATATGCAAAACCGCTACGGCAATAATGAAGGCACCGTAAAACCAGTTAGCGACATAAATATGCTCGACCTTGCGCTTGACCAGTGTGCCAAAAAACACGATGGCATACGATACCCAGACCACAGCGATCAGCAAATCAATCGGCCATTCGAGTTCTGCATATTCCTTACCCTGGGTAAAACCCATGGGCAGGCTGATGGCCGCAGCAACAATCACCAGTTGCCAGCCCCAGAAAGTAAACTCGGCAAGACCTTCTGCAAACAGACGTACGTTAGATGTGCGCTGTACGACATAGTAGGAAGTAGCAAACAAGGCGCAACCACCGAAAGCAAAGATCACGGCATTTGTATGCAGAGGGCGCAAGCGGCCATAGCTTAGCCACGGTATCCCCCCAAGAAATTCCGGCCAGGCAAGCTGGGTTGCAATCACCACGCCCACGAGCATGCCGACTATTCCCCATACCACTGCCATGACAGAAAATTGCCTTACAACCCGATAGTTGTATGTGTTTTCTTTAGTTATTGTCATGATCTCACTCTGTTGTAAAAATACACCGCCAGAATAACAATCGCCTTGCCCAGCTACATTGATGCACATCAAATGCGGCCAGATTCAAAGTCAATAACCAGTGAAAGACTACACTTGCAAGCAAGCACAGTATCAAATTTCAAAAAACACAAAAAAAAAGACACCCAAAGGGTGCCTTTTCTCTACAACCAGAACTCGCTGAATAAGGGCGAGCCAAATAAGGGGCAGCTAAATTACGGTGCTGCAGTAACTGGCGCAGTGACAGCAGTTTTATTGACAGTCACTTTTGCTCTTTGCTTCAACAACTCAAGATAAGCATACATGTTTTGCGAAGATTGCATATTGGCCAGTTGCTGTGCTTCAGAAGCACGACGTGCAACATCAGGCGTACCTGCAGTTACCTTGCCTATACGGAAAATAACATAACCTGCATTACCCAAAGCCGTACCAACGAAGGCAGGCAGTTTTTGCGTATCAGCACGCATCAGATCAAGCAAGGCCGCGCTTGGAATATCCTGATTTTTCAAGCGCGACACCATTTTTGCCTCAGTAAAACCAGCTGTCGAATCAGCCGCTTTCAATGCTGCCAGTTTGGCGATACCTTCTTTTTCAGCCAAGGCCGCTGCTTCAGTTGCTGTTACTTGCGCCTGTATTGATGCTTTTACTTCTTCAAATGGACGTTTGGAAGCAGCTTTGTACTCAAGGATACGACCAGCAATTTTTGTATTCGGTGCAATCTCAATAGCTTCAGTATTGTGTTTTTTCTTCACTACATCGTCGGAAAACAACGCTGTCAAGAACTTGGAATTATTGACTTCAACTGTCGCAGGAACACCAGGTTTGCTGATACGAGTCAAACCATTGGCTGTTTGAATCTTCAATTTCAGTTTTTCAGCAACAGGCTTCAGACTGTCGGCCTGCTCGTACAGCATATTCCCAAAAGTCTCTGCCGCTTCTGCATAGGCTTTGACAGCTTTTTGTTTTTTGATTTCAGCAGAGATTTGCGCCTTTACTTCATCCAGTGCTTTTACAGTCGCCGGTTTGATTGCTGTGATGGTAATAATGTGAAAACCAAATTCGGTCTGAACCAGGTCACTGATTTCACCTTGCTTAAGTTTGAATGCACTTTCTTCAAACTCTGGAACCATGCCACTAGGACGGCCAAAGAAGTCCAGATCGCCCCCCTTCTCTTTGGTGCCTGGGTCATCTGAATTTTCTTTCGCCAGTTTAGCGAAGTCTTCCGGTTTTTTCTTTAACTGGGCCAGAATATCGGCTGCCTTGGTCTTTGCCTTGGCCTTGTCAGCAGCACTGCTATCCTTGCTAACAGCAATCAGAATATGGCTGGCACGACGTTGCTCTTCAGTCGTGTAGCTTTTTTCATTCGATTTATAGTAAGCCTGGACTTCAGCATCAGTGACTGTAATTTGCTCAGCCAGTGCTTCACTATTGAGGACGACATACTCGGCATTAATTTGCTCAGGAATCGCAAACTGCGCTGAGTTTTTTTCATAATAAGCCTTGAGCATTTCGTCAGTGACTTTGACCTTGGCCGCGAAATCGCCTGGTTTGTACATCAGCATCTGCACTTCGCGCTCTTGCTCATTGATTGCTGAAAAGCGATCTGCTACGGTTTTTGGTACAAAAGCACCAGCCTGAACAGGTGACAGCAATTGCTGGAGCACCATATCCTGACGCAAACGTTGCTCGAACATTACAGGCGTCATGCCCTGCTGTGCCAGCAAGCGCGTATACTGTTCATTATCAAAATGACCGTCAGCCTTCAGCATGCCAGGTGACTTGGCAATTTTATCCTGCAAAGTTGTGTCTGCAATTGCCAGCTTTCTCACTGCGATCTCAGCGGCTATAGCTTTCCGGTCTATCAACTCATCCAGGATGCTCTGCCTTGCTTCTACAGTATTGAGCATCTTTGCATCAAATTGCGGACCATACATTTGACGCATACGGTCTAACTGATCTCGTAATGCCAGATCAAACTCAGCCTGGGTAATAGGAACACCTGCGACTTTTGCAATGCCCTCCTCTTTACCAATAGAACGCAAAGCATCTGTGTTACCAAATAAAACAAGAGATGGCAAGATGAGAACAGCTAACAAAATTTGCATTAAGCGCTGATGGCTACGAATAAATTCAAACATGTTCAACCAATCAAGTGGCTAAGTATCACAATAACAATTTGACGAATACAAAAAAAGGCGAACTTTCGTTCGCCTTTTCGATTTTCTGGCGGAGCGGACGGGGCTCGAACCCGCGACCCCCGGCGTGACAGGCCGGTATTCTAACCAACTGAACTACCACTCCTTTTTTACTACAAATACTACTTTTGTCTGATCTTGGTGGGCGCTGAGAGGCTCGAACTCCCGACCTAAGCCTTGTAAGGGCTCCGCTCTACCAACTGAGCTAAGCGCCCCACGCATACAAACAAACATCGCGGCACATGTCACTGAGCCACGAAAGAGCATTAGTTTACCGCATCTTTCAACGCTTTGCCAGATTTAAATTTAGGTACCCAGGCAGATTTGATTTTGATGGCTTCGCCAGTTTTAGGATTACGGCCCGGTCTTGCAGCACGTTTGGCAACAGAAAAAGTACCAAAACCCACCAGCGTTACTGTGCCTTTTTTCTTCAATGTCGTTTTTACCGCACCGATCACTGCATCTAACGCACGCGACGAAGCCGCTTTGGAAATGTCCGCTGTTTTCGCAATATGATCGATCAACTCAGTCTTATTCACTTATAGCCCCCTCACAAAAATTTGAATTTCGCGATGATGTATTCGATTATTTTATTGGTCGTGCATCTATCACGGCAAGCAGGAAATCTGCATCCGGTATTAGAGCAAGCCGCAAAGCTTTGTGTCAAGCTGTTTGCAAGCTTTCTGTTGAAGTTTGGTGATTTGTAATTTGCTTATACAATTTTTCTGCCTTTCCAGCACGAACTTACTGTGTAAAAGATCAGTTGAGCATCTGCTTTTTGCTGCATGGAAAAGATACCCTTCCCGCCATCCTGAATTAGAATACAAGCAGCATACTGTGCAACCATTCCCAAGTCGGCATAAGGTATGGCTTAAAGTTATGGGACACCCATTCCGGCATCCTGAAGCAAAAACAAAGCGCGAACACTGAAAAATCCCGGGTAGTACCCCAAAAAAATATACTCACAAAAGATAATGAAGAATTTTGACGTAGCAATTGTAGGTAGTGGACTGGCTGGCTTATCTGTCGCTTTACATCTGGCACAAACACGCAAAGTCGCGATTATTTCCAAACGTGAATTACTGGATGGCGCCAGTAATTGGGCACAAGGTGGCATTGCCGCCGTGCTGGACTCCCACGATAGCCATGAGCAGCATATTTCAGATACCCTGATAGCCGGTGGCGGGCTTTGTGATGAAGGCGCTACCCGCTATATCATTGAACACGGGCGCGAAGCCATAGACTGGCTGATAGAGCAAGGAGTGCCCTTCACACGTGACGAAGAAGCGGAACTGGGCTTCCACCTGACTCGTGAAGGTGGCCACAGCCAGCGCCGCATCATCCATGCGGCCGATGCGACCGGCCATGCAGTGCAGGTCACACTGGAACAAAAAGTACGCAACCACCCCAACATCAGTCTGTTTGAACATCATTATGCGATTGACGTGATTACGTCCGCCAAGCTTGGTGATACTTCACCCACTCCACATTGCCTGGGCCTGTATGTTCAAGACGTAAAAACCGGCAAAGTGCATACTTTTGCTGCGCAGCATACCGTCATGGCAACGGGCGGTGCTGGCAAGGTATATCTATACACCACCAACCCCGACACGGCAACAGGTGACGGTATTGCGATGGCATGGCGTGCCGGTTGCAGGGTCAGCAATATGGAATTCATCCAGTTCCACCCTACTTGCCTCTATCATCCTTTTGCCAAATCCTTTTTGATCACCGAAGCTGTGCGCGGCGAAGGCGGCATTCTGAAATTGCCTGCCGAAGCGGGGGCTGCAGCAGGCAAACGCTTCATGACCAACCATGACGAACGCATGGAACTGGCACCGCGCGACGTAGTTGCCCGCGCAATTGACTTTGAAATGAAAAAACGTGGCCTGGACTTTGTTGAACTCGACATCAGCCATCAGCCACCAGAATTTTTGCAAGAGCATTTCCCCACCATTTATGCGCGCTGCCTGGAGCTGGGCATAGACATCACCAAACAAGCAATACCGGTAGTACCTGCTGTGCACTTCACTTGCGGCGGTATCGTCACCGATACAGATGGCCGCACTGACCTGCCAGGTTTGTATGCAGTTGGTGAAACTGCTTACACCGGCTTGCATGGCGCCAACCGCCTGGCCAGCAATTCCCTGCTTGAATGCCTGGTGGTCGGCCGCGCCGCTGCCAAACACATAGAAAAGCAGGAACGCGCCAATGTGATTGCCCTGCCAGACTGGGATGAAAGCCGCGTCTCTGATGCTGATGAAGAAGTGGTGATTGCCAATAACTGGGATGAGCTGCGTCGTTTCATGTGGAATTATGTAGGCATCGTCCGCACCACCAAACGGCTTGAGCGCGCCAAACACCGTATACGTCTGCTGAAAGAAGAGATAGACGAATACTATGCCAACTTTCGCATCTCGAATAATTTGCTGGAGTTGCGTAATCTGGTGGAAGTGGCCTCACTGATCGTCAACAGCGCCTTGTCCCGCCGTGAAAGCCGTGGCCTGCATTTCAGCCGCGACTATCCCGACACCCTGCCCAAAGCCTTGCCTACAGTGCTGTCACCAAAACGGAAAAAGTAAATCTGCACTTAAAATGCTTTGTAATTTTGCTTGCCATACCAATAGCCATTTGACAAATTAAATTATCAGCCTGATACTGCCCAGCTAACTCGCCGGGCGGTATTTTCGCACTATTTTCTGGCGGGATTCATATAAAAATCCAGAGAAAATTTGCATGATAAAGCTGAGCCAGATACGCAAAACCTATAAGCAGGGTGGTAATGAAATCAGGGCACTCGATGGCATAGATCTCCATATAGCCAGCGGGGAATTCGTCGCCATCATGGGGCCCTCTGGCTCGGGCAAATCCACATTACTGAATGTGCTGGGCGCACTTGATCGCCCGGATCATGGCAGCTACCTGCTGAACAAGGAAGACATCAGCGTCATGAATGATGATGCGGCTTCTGATATCCGCAATCGCAATATCGGCTTTGTCTTTCAATCCTTTCATTTACTGCCACGCCTGACCGTACTGGAAAATGTTTTGCTGCCACAGCGCTATAGCAATTCGCCAGATGCCCAGGCTGAAACACGCGCCCGCCAATTGCTAGAGCGCATAGGCCTGGCAACCCGCATGGATCACCGCCCAGGTGAATTATCTGGTGGCCAGTTGCAACGCGCAGCTATTGCCCGCGCCCTGCTGAACCAACCTGCCCTGCTGCTGGCCGACGAACCAACAGGCAATCTGGATTCAAAGAGTGCGGCAGATGTTCTGAACTTGCTGAGCGAATTGCATGCGGGTGGGCAGACGCTGGTGCTGGTTACCCATGATCCTGCAGTTGCAGCCAAAGCGCAGAGAACCATCCATCTGGCGGATGGCAAGGTCGCGGGGATTGCAGCATGAAGCATATAGACAAGCATAAGCACAAACATAAGCACATGAGATTATCGGCACTGCATTTATCTGTCATGCTGGCACTGACAAGCAGCTCTGCTCTATTGTCAGGTGCTACTGTCGCCCCGGCCAGCACAGCTAGCGCAGTCACAGCAAAAAATCGCCCTGTCTTATTGACTGGTGAAGTCATTGCCAAAGACTCACAAATCATTTTTGTGCCGCCCTCAAATTCCGCGCCTGTAGTGTTGCGCAATTTTATTGCTGAAGGCAGCAAGGTCAAAAAAGGCGATCTGGTATTACGCATAGAAACGCCTAATGGTTCGAATATAGAGCAACTTGAAATTGGCTTGCAGCAAACCAGGGCCAAAGCTGATTCTGAGCAGGCCAAGCTGGAAGTTGCCACGCTAGAAGCCGAAAAAAACCTGCTCACAGCCAGGGCAGCACTCGCCAAGGCGCTCGTCGATGCAGCCTTGCCAAAGTCGCAAATTTCCGCACTGGATTTTGATAAATACCAGGGAGAAAAAGAAAAATCAGAACGCGACCTGCAAGTGAAGCAACTGGCATTTGATAACGCCTATGCTGCCATCAACAGAAAAAAATCAGATGCTGAACTGGAAATCAAAAAACAGGAAATCAATATCCAATATCTGAAGGCACAACTGACACTGTCTGAAGTACGGGCCACTCAGGATGGCTTCGTCGTCCATGGATACAGCACCTGGCGTAACGAGAGACTGGAAGAAGGTTCCAGCGCCTTTCCTGGCAATAATGCTGGCCAGGTCATAGGCTCAGGCCAGATGGAGGTACAGGCCTGGGCACTGGAAGCCGACAGGATATACCTGAAAGAGGGGCAAGCCGTTAAACTGAAATTTGATGCCTTACCCGGATCAGAAACAATCGCCAGTATCACCAGCATTTCCAATGCCCCTGAAGAGCATAGCAGTTGGGGTTATGGCAGATATTTTCGCGTCAGCATCAAGTTGCCACCACAATTAAATTTCAAGCTGGTGCCAGGCATGAGTGCACTAATTGAGCCAGTACAGGCCAGCCAGCAAGCCTCAGAAAAGCGCATCAATAAAACCGGGGAACTGACCATAGAAGGTGAAATACAATCGCGCAACAATACGCCTATAGGGCCGCCAACCATCCCTTATATCTGGCAATACACCCTGGCAAAAATTGCGCCCGAAGGCAGCCCGGTAAAAGCGGGTGACATACTTGCCATGTTCCAGGCTGCTGAAGTACCAACACAACTTGCCAACCAAAAAAGTCAGTTGAATGAAAAGCTGAGGGCACTGGAAAAACTCAAGCTGGAACAATCAGAGGCAGAAAAAGCTGCCGACCTGGCAGTAGCTGAAGCACAAAGCAATGCTGAAAAGGCCGCACGCAAAGCCACCATGCCAAAAGAATTGATACGACGCGTGGATTACGACAAGCTGGTCATAGAAAAATCCCTTAATAGTGATCTGGCAGCACTGTCCTTGCGTCTGCGTGTCACACAGGCACGCGCCCGCAAGGCAGAAAAGGCCGGACTGGAAACCGAGGTAGCAAAGTTGCAGGGGAAGATAGACGTATTGGTGAAAGGTCAGCAAGCACTGACCATTACAGCGACAAAACCCGGCATGATGATCTACAAAAGCAATATGGACGGCGAAAAATTCACTACCGGCAGCCAGATCTGGATGGGCCTGTCGATAGCCAGTGTGGCTGATCCTGACAAATTATTTGTCTCAGCCAAAATACCAGAAGCGCAGTCAAGCGCGATCGCCATAGGGCAAAGCGCACGCATCACCATCCCCGGCGCAAACCTGACGGTGCCTGCACGCGTCACTGGCCTTGGTAATGTATTTCATAGCAAATCCACTTCACAACCCATCATTGTGCGCGATATAGAACTTGAATTTGACCAGATGCCCAAAGGACTTAAACCTGGAGCTGCCGTGCAAGCCATTCTGAGCGCAGCTGGAACAGACACAATAGCAGGAGCAGTTAAAAAATGAAAATCTGGCTCAAATCCAAACTCATCTTTACCTGCCTGGCAATAGCCGTCAGCAATCTTGCCTGCACAGGCAAAACAGATCAGATACAAGTAGCGACAGAAACTTTCGCGCCAAGAACCTGGCAAGAAAGCATCGTCGTCGACGGCGAAATTATTGCGGCCAACAAAACCCCTTTGACCGTACCGGGACAAGGCTGGGATGGCCGCACCCTGATAGACATGCTGCCCGAAGGTAGCCTGGTAAAAAAAGATCAGGTCATTGCCCGTTTTGATGCGCCCAAATCCCGCATGGAATTATCGCAGGCAGAACTGGAATTGCTACGCAAGGAATTGGCAAAAGAAACCATACAGGCCAGCGATGCCAGCAGCCGCTCTACCCTGTCTGCAGATCATGCAAAAGTCCAGACAGACTTGCGCCTGAGTGAGCGCTATGCCAATGCTGACCTGGCCATTTTTTCTCGCAATAAAATTCTGGATGAACTGCAGGATAGCGGATTCCTCAAAGACAAGCGCGGCTATCTGAACTGGAAAACTGGCCAGGTGCAGGCGCGTAGCGCAGCAGAACAAGCGGTACTGAGCTCACAAAAAGAAAGTGTCAGCCTGAATGCCGTCCAGCACAAAAAAAACCTGGATGCGCTGGAATTACTGGCACCGCATGATGGCGTTTTCTTGTTGCAGACAAACTGGGACGGCAGCAAACCTCAGGTGGGAGGAAGTTTTCGCCCGCGCGAAGAATTTGGCTCACTACCCGACCTGGAACAACTGGTTGCCAAATTCAATATAGAAGAAGGCCGTACCTTTGGCTTGAAAGTGGGCTTGCCTGTTAAAGTAAGGTTGGCTGGCAGTGGCCAGGAAATTGAACTCAGCATCACCAAGGTTGGCAACAGCGCCAGCGTCACTTCACGGGACTCTCCTGTGAAATTCATCACGTTTGAAGCTGCCTTCAAAAAAGAACAGGCCCAAAGCCTGGCATTGAAACCAGGTCAGGCATTATTGGGCACAGTAAGCCTCATCAATCAAGCCAAAGCCATGACCATACCAAATATCGCCCTGATCCAGGACGGTGCCAGCTTCGCGGCCTATATCAAAGAAGGCGATCAGCTCAAACGCCAGACTGTCGTCCTCGGCCAGCGCGGCCCGGTGCGCAGTGAAATCAAGTCAGGTATCAGCCAGGGTAATCAGATTGTTCTTCTGCCGGAAATAAAAGATAAAGAAAAAAACAAAGAAAAGAACAAGGATACACAGTCATGAACCGCGCCCTGATACTGGAAGCAATCAATGAACTGCAAAGGCGCAAATTACGTACCGGCCTGACTTTATTGGGCATGATATTTGGCGTCGCAGCCATCGTTGCCATGCTGGCTGTGGGCGAAGGCAGCCGCCGCGAAGCCTTGCGTCTGGTAGCGGAACTGGGCCTGGATAATGTCATCATTGAAAGCAAGAACATCGACGACAAACGTCTCAAAGATATACGTACACGCTCACTGGGCTTGTCTGCCGCCGACGCCGATGCCGCGCTGGCAGTCGTGCCTGGCGCAAAAGCAGTGGCGTTAAAAAAAGAAATCAAGGTTGACCAACTTGTTAATGGCAGCAATGTTGTTCCTGCCCGCGCCTTTGCCGTATCTGACTCGTATGCTGAACTCGGTGGCCTGCAAATAGGCCAGGGGCGCTGGTTGAGCCCTTCTGACGATGCCAGTCTGGCACCGGTATGTGTGATAGGCCCACGCCTGGCACATCAACTGTTTGGTGACAAGAATCCTGTCGGCGAACGCATCAAACTCAATCATGCCTGGCTGGAAGTGGTTGGCGTACTGGCGAACCGTGCGCTGAGCAAATCAGAATTCGAGGGCGTTAAACTGGGCCTGGACGACGAACGCCTGTTTGTCCCCTGGCAAACCGGGCGCGCCCGTTTCCATTTCACTGCACTGGAAAACGAGGTCGACAGCATGAGTTTGCGCCTGGATGGTCAGACACCACCAGACATCGCTGCGCGAGTCCTGCAAAACCTGATAGAACAAAGACATGCAGGTACCGATGATACCAATCTCATTGTCCCCATGGGCTTGTATCGGCAAAACCAGCAGACCCAGCGCATCTTCACCATCGTCATGAGTTCGATTGCTGCCGTATCCTTATTAGTGGGTGGCATAGGCATCATGAATATCATGCTGGCCAATGTACTAGAACGTCGCCGCGAGATTGGCTTGAAACGCGCCCTTGGTGCACGCAGGCGCGATGTCATAGAACAGTTTCTCGCAGAAGCCCTGGTCATCGCCTTCAGCGGCGCCTTGCTCGGTGTCGTGCTGGGAGCAATCGCAGCATATAGTATCGCCGCACTGGCAGGCTGGTCAGTCGCCTGGTCACCTGTCAGCCTGTTTATTGCCGTCAGCGCCTGCGTGGCTGTGGGCCTGGGCTTTGGTGTATTTCCTGCACGTCAGGCAGCGGCACTGGACCCGATTGCAGCTTTGCGGACGGATGGTTGACTCAGCACATCTGCGTATTCCAATGCAATTAAATGCCATTAATCTGGGACGAGGAAAAAATGAAATTCACTCCCTTATCATCCAAAGATTTTGAATATTTGTGTGATATATATGAAGCAGAAAAATACGATAGTCAGGCCGAATTACTGGAAGACTGGAGAGAGTTGGGAGACATGTTCCCCGACTCCAGAATACTGCTGACTTTAGATAATCTGGGACAAGCTCAGTACACATCCATGCATAGCAAGGGCTCTCATGACCTGGACGAGACCGAGGGTTACGACTTAAGCTCACTTGATGCGATATGCTTTGAAGATGGCGAGCATGTCGGCTATCTGAGTAGCAAATCTGAATTTTTTATTCGTTTGGGAAATTTTGAAAAACTATGCAAGGAAAGCAGCCTGGAGCGAATTTTTCAGGAAAAAAACCTGCTTTTAAATGATGAATCACTTTCAGAATTAATCTCTGCGCAAGAAAACTGGTTATCAATTCTGGATGACAGCATTTATGCTTTCAGAGCCATCGTCAACAAGGCAGAAGACAGTCTTGCAGCCTTTCCAAACGGCTATTTTTCATCCGACCTGAATCCCTTTGAAAATCATGCCCTGTGCCGGCATCTCAGAGTAAATTATGGTTACAGCCTGATGGGAATCGGTGCGTCATACCTTGCCCTCCTCAGGGAATCGCAGCTAAGCCCGAGCCAGGCAAGTGACCTGACAGATATTTTACTGAAGCTTTACGGTGAAAAAGCCATGAGCTGGATTGAACTGGTCATGAACAAAAAAGAAGAATCGCAACATGTGCTGGTGTTGCGATATACGGAATAGATTATTTCGTATATCGCAGCTACATCTTGCGAATTGATGGTAATGAATTGGCTATATGTAGCGCAAAATAAATCATGAGAGATAACTACGCCCTTTATCTCTCGTACGAAATTCATTTTCAAGCCCTGTACAATTTCTCTGTACGCAAGCAAACCAGTTGACCTGATTGAATGTGCATGACGAATTGAGATTATCTTTTAAAAAAGCACAATTCTCAAATTCGCAGTTAACAAACCTGGCACCAGAAAATGTTGTTCCACGAAAAATACAATTCGAGAATTTCACATCAACAAAGATGCAGGTGTTGAACAAACCCCAGTACCATCCGCAGTCAGCAAAGCTGCACGCCAGGAAAGTAGATGTGATGTCTCCGCCTTCAAATTGAATATCTGAAAACTCACAATAGCGAAAAACATGTTCATCCAGGCTGACTGGTT
Organism: Undibacterium pigrum; assembly: GCF_003201815.1. Lineage (GTDB taxonomy): Bacteria > Pseudomonadota > Gammaproteobacteria > Burkholderiales > Burkholderiaceae_D > Undibacterium > Undibacterium pigrum. The sequence goes on along the minus strand of NZ_QJKB01000001.1, from coordinate 160,824 downwards.
TCTTCAACCTGGATATAAAGTTCTGGTTTTCAAACAGCATGTGACATGAAGGGATTAAACAATCCGCAAGGAATAATCCGTCGCTTTGACATCCTTGGTCAGGCTGCCTATGGATATTCTGTCGACACCGGTCTCAGCAATTGCTCTCACGCTTGCATGATCGATACCGCCGGATGCTTCCAGCAAGGCGCGACCATCGGTAATGGCAACTGCTTCGCGCATCATGTCAGTGTTGAAGTTATCCAGCAAGATGGATGTCGCACCGGCATTCAGTGCCGTTTGCAATTGTTCCAGGGTTTCCACTTCTATTTGTATAGTGACACCAGCATTCAGGCTCAGCGCCTTTTGCATGGCTTCAGCCACGCCACCTGCTGCAGCGATATGGTTTTCCTTGATGAGGATGCCATCGTACAATGCCAGGCGCTGGTTCTTGCCACCACCTACACGCACTGCATATTTTTGCGCCAGACGCAGGCCAGGCAAGGTTTTGCGTGTATCGAGTATCGCTGCTTTTGTGCCAGCGATGATGGCGACATATTTGCTGGTGGCGGTTGCGACAGCAGATAATAATTGCAGGAAGTTCAGCGCAGCACGTTCGGCTGTCAGCAAGGCCCTGGCAGGTGCCTTGATTTTACAGACGACAGTGTTGGCCTTCATTTGCTCGCCTTCGGCATATTGCCAGTCTACTTCTATACTTGTATCCAGTGCTGCCATGACGGCGTTAAACCATGGAGCACCACACAGAACAGCATCTTCACGCACGATGACTTGTGCATTCACGATTTCATCAGCAGGCACCAGCAAACCTGTCAGATCAGCAGCGCCGACATCTTCAGCCAGCGCATCACTGATATTGCGTTCAAATGCTTTTTGTAAATCTGCATCAAAAGGGAAATGCGTATTCTTTAAATTACCAGACATGTCCAGATAACCTCGATTTAATTGGATGGAGCTTGTGCAGCATTCAGGCAGGGCCTATGCCAGAGAACAGCTTGGCTTCTTTAGCCAGATCACCGGACGGGCGCACATTGGCTTTTTTGGCCGCTGCGAAATCCAGCATGCGGTCTATGCAAACCTTGGCTTTTTGCCCTACTGCCGGGTCAACCTGGATTTCATTATTACCGTTCTCCAGTACCTGCAGCAGATTGCGCAAGCCATTCATTGCCATCCATGGGCAATGTGCACAGCTTTTGCAAGTCGCGCTATTGCCAGCGGTTGGGGCAACGATGAATCGTTTGCCTGGCGCCGCCATCTGCATTTTATGGAGGATGCCATTATCGGTTGCAACGATAAATTCTTCTGCATCCAGCGTCATAGCAGCATGAATCATTTGTGAAGTCGAACCGACCACATCAGCGAGTGCAACCACGGCTGCCGGGGACTCAGGATGAACCAGGACCTTGGCATGAGGATGCTCAGCCTTGAGCACATCCAGCTCTATGCCCTTGAATTCATCATGCACAAGACAGGAACCCTGCCACAGCAGCATGTCAGCACCGGTCTGTTTCTGGATATAAGCACCCAGATGTTTATCAGGTGCCCAGAGTATTTTTTTACCTTGCGCATGCAGGTGAGCGACGATGTCCAGACCTATGCTGGACGTCACCATCCAGTCAGCTCTTGCCTTGACGGCTGCGCTGGTATTGGCATACACGACGACGGTACGGTCAGGATGGGCATCGCAGAACGCTGCAAACTCATCTGCCGGGCAACCCAGGTCCAGCGAGCAGGTCGCATCCAGGTCGGGCATTAAAATGGTTTTTTCGGGGCTGAGTATTTTGGCGGTTTCGCCCATGAACTTGACACCAGCCACCACCAGGGTCTTGGCGGGATGATCACGTCCAAATCTTGCCATTTCCAGCGAGTCAGAAACACAGCCACCGGTTTCTTCTGCCAGGTCTTGCAATTCGGCATCGACATAATAATGCGCCACCAGTACAGCCTGCTTTTCTTTCAAGAGCTGGCGTATTCTGGCTTTGAGTTCCAGTTTTTCTATTGCTGAAGGCGCATCAGGTATGCGCGCCCAGGCATTGGCGGTACAGCTACTGCCCACATCCATCTGAGGACGTTCAAATTCGACAACTTTGGTTTCCATATAGCCCTACATATCTGGAGTACATGCTGGCATGCACTCTGATGACAAGAAATATTGGCAGGCTTGGGATTGCCAGATTTGCATCCAGCGCCCCTTTAGCCTGCATCCACTACTGCATTTCAAGCCATAGTATACGCTGTTACCAGATATTTACCCGGGTCGCCGTTGGACGCAGTGGCGACCGATCACCCTTGCACTGGAAAGCATCAGAAAATTCTGTCATATTTGCCAATGGTGCAATGACACGGTATTTGTCTGGTGAGTGGGGATCAGTTGCCAGTTTCATACGCAACATTTCATCACGGATAAGGCTGCGGAAGCTTTGGGCATTGGCAACAAAAAAACGCTGCTCTGCTGTCAAACCATCAATTTCCTTAGCCTGGGGCTTGCGTTCCAGTGATTTTCGCAAGGCTTGCAGGGCAATCTTCATACCGCCCAAGTCAGCAATATTTTCACCGGCAGTCAGCTTGCCATTGATATGCAATTTGTCGATAGGATTAAACTCATCAAATTGCTTTTCTATAGCTTTGACACGGACCAGGAATTTTTTCTCATCGTCCTTGGTCCACCAGCTTTTCAGGTTACCCTGGGCATCATATTGGCGGCCTTCATCATCAAAGGCATGGGTCAGTTCGTGACCAATTGTTGCACCGGTATTGCCATAGTTGGCGGCAGGGTCAGCATTCACATGGTACAGAGGCGGTTGCAGTATGCCTGCCGGGAACACCATTTCATTCATGGTCGGGTTGTAATAGGCATTCACGGTTTGTGGCGTCATGCCCCACTCATTCCTGTCTATGGGCTTGCCGAGCTTGGCGAGATTGCGCTTGAATTCAAATTCAGCGGCGCGTGCCATGTTTGCAGCATAGGGGCCAGTATCAATTTGCAAGCTGCTGTAATCACGCCATACATCGGGGTAACCTATTTTCACCAGGATAGTGTCAAGTTTTTTATAGGCTTGCTGCTTGGTGGTATCCGACATCCATTCCAGCTTGCTAATGCTTTCGCGCATGGCCAGTTTGATGTTATCGACCATTTCCAGCACACCTGCCTTGGCTTCCGGGCCAAAGAATTTGGCAACATACAGCTCGCCCATGGCTTCGCCGGCCATGACATCGATAGAACCCAAAACACGCTTCCAGCGTGGTTGCAATTCCTTGGTACCAGCCAGGGTCTTGCCATAGAAATCAAAATTAGCATTGACGAAGGCTGAGCTCAAATCCCTGGCACGCGCATTCGCCAGTTGCCAGCGCAAATAAGTTTTCCATTGATCAAGGCTGATGGTATTGACCATGCGCCCTGCTTCGGCAATGAACTTGGGATGGGCAAGATTGAACTGACCAGGCTGCGCCAGGCCCAGTTCATTGAAATAGGTGGACCATGCAGTTTTATTGTCTGTCTTTTGCAGAGCATTCAAGTCAGACAAATGGTAACTGGCTTGCGGGTCACGCAATTCGACCTTGGTCAAGGATGCCTTGGCCAGACGAGTTTCCAGTGTCATCACAACTGCAGCGTTTTTCTTTGCCAGGTCTGGAGCATCGCCGAGCAAAGTAAAAATCTGGGTAACATAGGCGACATACTTGTCACGGATATCCCTGGTCTTGGCATCGGTCTTCAGGTAATAATCGCGGTCAGGCAAACCCAGGCCACCTTGCATGATTTGCGGGATATAACGGGTAGTATTTTTAGCGTCCTGATCTACTGCAAAACCAAACAAGGGAGAAACACCTTGCTTGTGCAATCCAGCGATCACAGCCAACAACTGCTGGCTATCCTTGATGTTATTGATTTGCGCAAACTGTGGTTCCAGCGGTTTGATACCTTCTTTTTCTATCTGTGCTTCATTCATGCCGCTGGCATAAAAAGCACCGACCAGTTGTGCTGCCTTGCTCTTGCCGTCACCTTTTGCAGCGGTCTCGGCAATCAGTTTCAAGGCGATCAGATTTCGTTCAGTCACTTCGTCGTAGGCACTGTAACGCGCACGGTCGGAAGGAATGGGATTGGCTTTCAGCCATTCGCCATTTGAATACTGGAAGAAATCTGTGCAAGGATCAGCCTTTTTATCCATGGTCATGGATTCCAAGACCAATTGGTTTGAAGTCGCTGTCTGAGCAAATACTGCATTACCCATGCAAGTCACGCCAACCAGGCTGGCCATCACACTGCGTTTGAAGATATTTTTTGTTTTCATTTTTTTGTCCCTGTTTCTTAATTTTTACGGCATTACTTGCACGGCTATACCTGAATATTGTCCTGGTGAACGATAAACCCTTTGCGTCGCTTTCTGAAAATCTTCAGGATTGGCCTTGGGAATATCCATGAATTTTTGTGGGTTCAAATCCACCAACGGGAACCAGCTACTCTGCACCTGCACCATGATGCGGTGACCACGGCGGAAGGTGTGCTGGATATCCGGCATGCTATAGCTGATTGCTGCGACTTTGCCAGGCACAAAAGGCTCGGGTTTTTCAAAGCTGTTACGGAACTTGCCGCGCAAAGGCTCGCCTCTGACCAGTTGCTGATAACCAGCCATGACCACTGGCGGTGGCGGCACATCATTGGCACGTTCACGCACTACCTGCTTATCCGGATAAGTCGATGGATAAACATCGATGAGTTTGACGACCCAGTCAGCATCCGTACCAGAAGTGGAGACAAACAATTTGGGATTGACTGGCCCGACGATGGTGACGTCTTCTTCCAGCGGTTCAGTCTGGTAAACCAGTACATCTGGTCGCGTAGAAGCAAAGCGCTGGTCAGAGACTACATATTCACGGGGCGCACCAGTAGCAGCGTAAGAGATGAAAGGCACGGGTTTTTTAGGGTCGCTGACGTACTCATCAAAGGTATTGAATTCTGTCTGTGGTTCTTTCCAGCTCAGGCTGCCATCATTGCCAAAATACAGGGTGCGTTTTTTCGCCTGCTGCGGTGGCCAGCTAGGGTATTCGCGCCAGACATTGGTGCCTGTTTCAAATACAGTCACTTCAGGCAAAGCCTTGCCAGTAGCTCCTTTCAAATGCTGCTCAAAGAAAGGAAAAACGATGTTCTTGCGGTAGTGTTCACCAGTCTTGGTATCAAAGCTGACATTGCCTATGGATTTGCCTTCGGCACTGGCCCAGCCTCCGTGTGACCAGGGGCCCATGACCAGGCCATTGTAATAGCCTTTGTTATTGTTTTTGATGCTGTGGTAGGTCGTGAATGGGCCTTGCGGGTCTTCGGCGTCATACCAGCCGCCCACGGTCAGCACAGCGGCCTTGATGTTTTTCAGGTGTGGCGCGATATTCCTGCTCTTCCAGAAATCATCGTAGCTGCTATGTTCTATGGTCGGCATCAGCAATTCGCGCTGTTTTTCACTGAGTTGCGCAGTAATATTTTTCAAACTCATGTGCTTGAGAAAATATTGATAACCATCCGAGGTACCAAAATCAAACTCTTCCCAGCGCTTGGGCAAGGTAGTGGGATTTTTTTCTACTGTGAAGTTGGAAAAGAATCCAAAGTTGGCAGCCAGCATGAAAGCGCCGCCATGATAGGAGTCATCGCCCATGAACAAATCAGTGACAGGTGCCTGCGGTGAGGCGGCCTTGATGGCTGGGTGTGAATCTATGATACTGGCCGAAGCATAAAAGCCGGGGTAAGAAATACCCCAGACGCCCACCTTGCCATTATTACCCTTGACGTTTTTCAACAGCCATTCAACGGTGTCATGCATGTCCTGGCTTTCGACACCCTCGCCTGCCAGCCTGCTTGTCTTGATATGCGGCGTCATTTCTTGCCATACACCTTCAGACATATAGCGGCCACGCACATCCTGTTTCACAAAGATATAGCCACTCTGGTCAAATTCTTTGGAAGGCCCTAGCGATTGCGGATAAAAGTCCACCCCATAGCGCGATTGCCCTGAATCATAGACGCCACTGCCGTAGGGTGAACGGGTCATCAGGAAGGGATAAGCCTTGCTGCCATCCTTGGGGACATAGACTACGGTGAACAGGCGCACACCATCGCGCATTGGGATATTGTATTCATACTTGGTGTATTGTTCACGTATCGATAACTTAGGGGCTTCTGGAGCATCTGCCATCGCCAGATCATGGGCAAGTGCAGGCAGGTGTGCCAGCATGGCAAGCGCGCACAAGGCTGCGCATTTTTTAATCACAAATTGCATATTTCCCTTTGTAATTTGATATTTTTATTGATGTTCAGTTTTATTCATTGTCAGCAAACACAGGCTCAAGTCTGCAGGTATGGAATGATAAAGAGTGAAATTATCTCAATAAGTTTCCTGATTTCGGCCTAAACTGAAAAACAGTTCAAAAACAGACACAGACACAAAACCAGCAATTGATTGTGAATCAGCCATGAAACTCTTCAAAACTTTACTTGTAACAATCGCCCTTGTCAGCCTTGCCAGTATCGCGACATCCGCATCGGCACGCCCTGGCGGCCATTACCGTCACTCCAGGCTCAGCATCGGGATTGCCATTCCACCTCTATATATTCACTATGGCAACCGGTATAACTATGGCGCAAGCTATTACCCCTATGATTATTCCTGGCGCTACTACCCCAGCACCGTCATCGCACCGACGATAAGCTATGTCACGCCCGTAGTCCAAACCAGCAACATCGTTTATACGGATAGCAATACCACGTATGGACCAGACTACCTGAATGACAGCAGCATCATCAACCAGGCAAATCCCAGCCCGCAAGCTACCGAAGGCAAGGATTGGCTGTATTGCCATCAACCAGATGGCTTTTACCCGGCCATCAAAGCATGTCCTGCTGGCTGGCAACGTGTACCAGCACAAAGGCGCTGAAATACTGCCAAGCGAAATAGAAGCGGCAAGATAACAAAAAGGGTGCAATTATTTCACTAATTGCACCCTTTTTACTATGCCCAACTGCTAGAGCAGGAATTTATTTCGACAATACACTCCGTATCGTCGCTGCCAGTTCTTCTGCCACAAATTTAGCGACATAGGCGTCTGCGCCTACGGTCTTGATATGGTCTTCATTGGTCGCGCCTGACAGAGAGGAATGAATTACCACAGGCAAGAACTTGAACCTGTCATCCTGTTTGATCTTGCGCGTCAGGGTAAAACCATCCATTTCTGGCATTTCCAGATCGGTTAGCACCATGGAAACCTTGTCGCGCACGCCCTTGCCTTCTGCCTGAGCTGCAGTCGCAAGGGATTGCAATTTCTCCCAGGCTTCCTTGCCGGTCTTGGTCATGATGAACTGGGCACCCATGGCGGTCAGCGCCTGCTCGATCAGACCACGGGCAACTGCGGAATCATCGGCGGCCAGAATGGCAGAGCCCGGTATCATCTGCAGCTTGGCACCTATGGTATCCGGATCTACATCCTTGGTATCAGATGGCGTGATCTGACGCAGGATCTGCTCCACGTCCAGCACCTGGGCCAGACGTGTATCTTCGGTATCGCCATCCAGACGGGCGATACTGGTGACCATACCACCTGCCGCACTGCTTTCAGCAGAGAGGACCTGGTTCCAGTCCAGACGTACGATTTCTTCTACCGATTCAACCGCAAAACCCTGGGTGGTACGTGCATACTCGGTAACGAGCATGATATTCAAGCCAGTTTTCGGTTTAAGACCGACTACGGAAGGCAGATCAATGACAGGGATGATCTGACCACGCAAATTTACCACGCCGAGCATATGGGGCATCGCGCCTGCCATACCAGTGATGGTCGGCATGGCGACTATCTCTCGCACCTTGAAAACATTGATGCCAAACAATTCTGACCTGTCGTTGTTGCCATCCGTCCCCAGACGGAACAGTAATAGCTCAAACTTGTTCGACGCCGTCAGGTTGGTACGTTCATCGACTTCTTGCTGTACGGAACTCATGTCTGTTTTCCTCATAGTGATGGAACAGGGGATGCACCATTATCCTACTGTTTTAATGCAACGCAATTACTTTATAACACGGTAACAAGGGGTATAAGCCTTACCAGGCAATTTCATGCGATTTTGTGCAACAAAAGATGCCAGCAAGGTATCCATTGATGCCATTATTTCACTATCGCCGCGAATTTCAAAATGTCCATGTTTTTCTATGGCCCGTATGCCCTGGTTCTTGACATTGCCAGCCACCACGCCTGAAAAAGCGCGGCGCAAGTTGGCCGCCAGCAGATGGGTTTCCTGGTTTTTGTGCAGTGCCAGATTGCGCATGTTTTCATGCGTAGGTTCAAACGGCTTCTGGAATTCTGCATCTATCTTCAATAACCAGTTGAAATAATAGGCGTCACCCTTGGCCTTGCGGAATTCGCGCACTTGCCTGATGCCTGCCTGCACTTCTTGCGCCACCCTGACCGGGTCATTCACAATGATCTGGTAACTCTGCTGTGCCTTAGGTCCCAGGGTAGCCGCAATGAACTGGTCTATCTGGCGGAAATAGTCTGCGGCTGTCTCTGGCCCCGTGAAAATCAGCGGGAAAGGCAGTTCGGCATTGTCTGGATGCAGCAAAATACCCAGCAAATACAAAATCTCTTCTGCCGTGCCGGCACCACCCGGGAAGACAATGACTGCATGGCCCATGCGCACAAAAGCTTCCAGGCGTTTTTCTATATCAGGCAAAATCGCCAGATCATTGACGATAGGGTTAGGCGCTTCGGCCGCAATAATGCCTGGCTCAGTAATACCCAGGTAACGGCCAGTGGTAATCCTTTGCTTGGCATGGCCTATGGTGGCGCCTTTCATCGGGCCTTTCATGGCACCAGGACCACAACCGGTACAGATATCCATTCCACGCAAACCCAGTTGATAGCCTACATGCTTGGTGTAATCGTATTCATCACTGGAAATTGAATGCCCGCCCCAGCACACCACCAGATTAGGATTGACCTGTGGCTTGAGCAAATTGGCATTGCGCATGACGTGAAACACGGCATCGCTGATACCTTCCGTCGTATTCAAATCAAACTTACGGTCATCTTCTATGGCCGCCTTGATGAACAGGATGTCGCGCAATACGGCAAACAAATGCTCTTGTATACCTTTGATCATGACGCCATCAACAAAAGCACTCGCAGGCGCACCCTTGACATCAAGCTTGATGCCGCGCTCGCGCTGGATGATGCTGATATCAAAGCTCTTGTAACGCTCCAGCAATTCCTTGCCATCGTCAAGGCCGCTACCGCAATTCAGTACCGCCAGTGCACAACTGCGAAATACCTGGTACAAGCCACCATGACTATTGTCGAGCAACTGCACAACCTCGGCCTTGGACAAAACCTCCATACGGCCGCCGGGTGAAATTTGTGTGTCGATGACTTCGAATTCCATAACTGCTTTTTCACTCCTGAAAATGATCTCTGTGCTGCGGATCTCTACGCTGCTGATCCATACTCTGCCACTTACATGGCATCACAAGGCTGATGCCTGTACTTCCATTATGCATCCAATTTATTCTGCGGGTTGTATCAGCAGCATTATTTTCCACATTTGTATTGTGAAGAATGGCAAATTACGTCCATACCAAACAAGCGATCTGCGGCTTGCAAAAAAATATTTTTATAAATGATTGTATATAGCGCCTGCGCCATGTACAATTCGCCTCCTTCAGACGCGGGGTGGAGCAGTCTGGCAGCTCGTCGGGCTCATAACCCGAAGGTCGTAGGTTCAAATCCTGCCCCCGCAACCAAAGTTTTTGTTCTGGTGCATTCGCACAAATCTACCGAGCACAATTAATACCCCTGACAAAGCATAGCCAGGGATTTATTGTCTCCATTTGTACAAACATCACCACCACCAACTACCTATAAGCTGATGAAAGACAATAAAGATCACGCCACCCTGGAATTGCCCGGCTTCGGCGAACCTGCGTTTTTATTGCCGGAGAACAGAAAACCAGTAAAGCCAGCACCAGGTCGGCGCGGCAAAAAACAAGAGCAACTAGAGTTACTTGAAGTACTGGGACCAACTGACCGCACTGGCCTGCCAGCCTGGGTACAGGATGAAAACACTGATTTGACCGGCCTGCCTGTCTGGCGTTGAGGTGCCGGGCACCCTTACTCCATAAATATCCCTGCACCTCAGACTCTTACCAATGCCTTTATAGCTGGCCATTGCCGGCGTGAGATTGGCAGCCGTTCTGTACAACCCGTGACAATGACTTGCCAGGATTCCGACACCTTTTCCTGACTGCCATCAGTATCCACCACTTGCACTGCTCTCTCGACGCCATGAATGGCGGCACGCGCTACCAGGGCATTCCTATGCACCCTGATCAGGAAATCTCCCAGCTCCAGCTCTATCGAAGTCAGTGACTCTTCCAGCAAATACTCCCTCTGGGCCGTGTGCAGGGTCACATATTTTTGTTCTGCCTTTAAAAACAGCACATCTGTGACGGGCACAAGTAAAATTCGCCCTCTTTCCAATACTGAAAAATGCTTGCGCTTGGCGCAGTGTGCATCGGCGGCGATGGTTTCAGGCAGGCGATGCTGCACTTTCACTTTTTCGCAGGCGCGCTGCAAGGCATCTACCAGCCTGCTGGCCCGAACTGGCTTCATCAGGTAGTCAAGTGCGTGCACTTCAAAAGCCTTGACAGCAAATTCATCATAGGCCGTCACAAAAATAATCGCTGGCGGGCGCACACTGGCCTGATGTTGCGCCAGGTGATATGCCAGCTCTATACCGTTCATGCCTGGCATCTGCACATCCAGCAAAACGATTTCAGGATGCAGGCTGTCTATTTTTTCCAGCGCCAGCATGGCGTTTTCTGCTTCTCCCACCACCGTCACCGGGCACTCTGCCTGGATGTCGGTTAATAGCGTCATCAACCTTTGTCTTGCGGGTGCTTCATCATCAACAATCAATATTCTTGGTGTCATCATCTTTTAGCTGGGAACTGCAATTTAACTTCAAAATACGCATCTACCACCCCATATTGGATCTGCGCTTCGATATCATAAAGCAAACTTAGTCGCTGACGTATGTTTTCCAATGCCATCTGGTTACCCGACACCGTATTGGCGTCGGCATGGAAGGGATTGCAAACGCGAATTTCCACCTTGTCCAGCTGGCGCTTTATCTCTACGGTGATGGTGGCTTGCTGCACTGAAGGCTCTACGCCGTAGTGAACAGCATTTTCAAGCAAGGGCTGCAATAACAAAGAGGGAATTTGTATCTCGTTCAACTCTTTGACAGAGATTTTCTCCATATCCCAGGTCACCTGCAAACGCTCACCTATACGTATTTTTTCTATCGCCAGATATTGTTCACACAAGCGTATTTCCTCTTGCAAGCTGGTGACATTACGGGTATCACGCATCAAAACCCTGAATAAATCTGCCAGATCTTCCAGTACCATTTCCGCACGGCGCGGCTCTGTGCGTATCAATGACAAAGCGGTATTGAGACTATTGAACAAGAAATGAGGGCGTATCCTGGCCTGCAAGGCTTGCAGCTTCGCCTCACCCAAAGCGGGTGAATATGCCCGGGTGCGCAATTCAAAATACTGCTGGAATATCAGCGCCAGCACGCCACTTGCGGCAACGACAAAAATGGGACTGAGCCTGGGGAAGCCCGCCAAAAACCAGTCTTGCATACGCAAATACACCATGATCAATGATGCGATGGCTGTTGGTAACATGCAACATAATAAGCGCTGAAACCAGGCCGACATGGGAAAACGCATTGCCAGCCGGCGCAAATTACACAAGGCCAATAAAGATAAAAGGCATATGGTTTCCAGCAACATTGCGCTTTCCAGAAAATTCTGCAGCACCATTCGCCAATCGTCTCCGCGCGACCACAGGACAAATAAACCCAGCAAGTTAACACTGATCAGTACACGGGAAAAAACGCCCAGATTGCAGCAATCTGGTACCAATGGCTCGCTTATGCTGTCTTTTTTATCGTTAGTCATCTCTGCTTTGTCTTATTGTTGAACACCTTGATGGCATCTCCGGCCCAGGCGTACTCAGCCTTTATTTGACCACGCGACCCATTAATTGCTGATCTATTCCCCCTGACTCTACAAGCATCCAGCATTTCCAAGGGTAATCAAGGGCAAAATCTGGGATAATCAGGGGAAATTCTCTCGCAAATGCAGCCAATATGGCAACAATTCACTATGACATCACAATTCAATAAAAAAAACGAGGCATGGTCTGCCCGTTTCTCTGAGCCTGTTTCTGATCTGGTCAAACGCTATACTGCCTCGGTTTTCTTTGACAACCGCATGGCTGCCTTTGATATCCAGGGCTCGCTGGCACATGCCGAGATGCTGCAGGCACAAAACATCATCACCGCCCAGGACTATGCCGACATACAACGTGGCATGGCGCAAATCAAGTCTGAAATCGACAGTGGCAAGTTTGAATGGCTGCTGGACCTGGAAGATGTGCATCTGAATATAGAAAAACGCCTGACCGAACTGGTTGGCGATGCTGGCAAGCGTCTGCATACGGGCCGTTCACGCAATGACCAGGTGGCCACTGATATCCGTTTATACATGCGCAGTGCCATCGACAATATCCTCGGCTTGCTGCAAGACTTCCGCCTGGCCTTGCTGGATCTGGCAGAAAAAAATGCCGACACCATACTGCCAGGCTTCACGCATATGCAAGTAGCCCAGCCTATCACTTTTGGTCACCACATCCTTGCCTATGTAGAAATGTTTGGCCGTGACACCGAGCGTATGCAGGATTGCCGCAGACGTGTGAATCGCTTGCCGCTGGGCGCAGCTGCCCTGGCTGGCACGACCTTCCCTATCGACCGTGAGCGCGTTGCCAGAACATTGGGCTTTGACGAAGTTTGCTATAACTCGCTGGATGCCGTCTCTGACCGCGATTTCGCCATAGAATTTTGCGCTGCTGCTGCGCTGGTGATGACCCATATCTCGCGCATGTCAGAAGAACTGGTGATCTGGATGAGCCCGCGCATAGGCTTTATCGATATCGCTGACCGCTTTTGCACAGGCTCTTCCATCATGCCGCAAAAGAAAAACCCTGACGTACCGGAACTGGCACGTGGCAAGACTGGTCGCGTGAATGGTCACCTGATCGCCCTGCTGACTCTGATGAAAGGCCAGCCACTGGCTTACAACAAAGACAACCAGGAAGACAAGGAACCCTTGTTTGATACGGTAGACACGGTCATCGATACCCTGCGCATTTTTGCTGATATGGCAGGCGGTATCACTGTCAAGCCAGAAGCCATGCGTGCCGCCGCCCTGCAAGGCTATGCAACAGCAACTGACCTGGCCGATTATCTGGTCAAGAAAGGCCTGCCTTTCCGTGATGCCCATGAAGCTGTCGCTCTGGCGGTACGCACTTGTGTAGAAAAAGGCTGTGACCTTAGCGATATGTCGCTGGAAGAATTGCGCGCCTTCTCCAGCCTCATCAATGAGGATATATTTGAAGTCCTGACGCTGGAAGGCTCAGTTGCAGCGCGTAACCATATCGGTGGCACAGCACCACAGCAAGTTAAACTGGCAATTGCCAGACTGCGCAACCAACTCAGCTAACATAGCTACTCAATCAACTGTTATGGGTGCGATTTACAATCAGAAAATTGCACCCATAACCCAAAAGCCTTTCCACGCTTTTTATCTTGATCTAAGTAGAAATACTGGGATTGTCGTTTTCACTTCAAAAAAGTATTTTTTCAACTCATACAGACTCTCGTGTATGTGAAAAAATGTCTTATACTCGTGACGGCATGTGAATACCTGCACTATGCGCATGGTGATTTCAAAAGCACAAAAAACAAGACTCAACAACCCTTATCTGGCAGCAAGGCAATGGCTGGCATGCGCGTTGTTGACGTCTGTAAAATAAAAACTCAGGAGATATGTATATGCAAGTATTTCTGCGTCTGTCTAAATGGATCGACGTAATGAATGAACGTATCGGCAGTCTGGCAAACTTGTTAATTTTATTATCATGTATCGTCAGCGCCAGTAATGCGTTAATACGTTATGGTTTCGACTGGAGCGACAACTGGCCACTGGAATTGCAATGGTATTTGTTTGGTGCAGCCGTCATGCTGGGTGCTTCATACACCTTCCAGAAAAATGAACATGTGCGGGTAGATTTGATCTATGCCCATGTTTCTGAACGGGCGCAACTCTGGATCGATATTTTCGGTATCGTCTTTTTCCTTTTCCCTTCATGCATCCTGTTTTCCTGGCTGGCCTGGAAATCCTTGTTCCTGCCTTCCTGGGAAATTCTGGAACAATCGAGTAACTCCGGTGGCCTGCCGCGCTACCCGATCAAACTCATCGTTCCTGTCGGCTTTGCATTGCTGACATTGCAAGGCGTATCTGAACTCATCAAACGTATTGCATCCTTGCTGGGCAAAACACATCTGGAATCGAAATACGAAAGGCCTGTGCAATGATCCCTATCGAGTATATGCCGCCACTGATGTTTGGCGGCCTGGTGCTGTTTATGCTTGTCGGTTTTCCCGTCGCATTTTCCCTGCTGGCTGTTGGTCTTTCGTTTGGCCTGTTATCAATAGAACTGGGCTTTTTCAACGTCGCTTTCCTGCAAGCGGTTCCACAACGTATTTTTGGCAGCGTGCTGGCCAATGATCTTTTATTGGCGATTCCCTTCTTTACCTTCATGGGGGCGATACTTGAGAAGTGTGGCCTGGCAGAAGACATGCTTGACTCCATGGGCCAGTTGTTTGGTCCTATCCGTGGTGGTCTTGGTTATTCTGTCATTATCGTTGGCTTCATCCTTGGCGCCATCACAGGCACGGTTGCAGCTCAGGTAATTGCGATGGCGATGATTTCCTTGCCCGTCATGATGCGTTATGGTTACAACATACGCTATACCACTGGCGTATTGGCAGCCTCAGGCACGATTACCCAACTGGTCCCACCTTCCCTGGTGCTGGTGGTATTGGCTGACCAATTGAAAACCCAGACTTCCAGCGCCGACGTAGGCAGCATGTATCTGGGCGCATGGGGCCCATCACTGGTACAGATCGCCTTGTTCATTCTGTACACCTTCATCCTGTCACGTCTTAAGCCTGACTGGCTGCCAGCCGTCCCCAAAGAAGCGCGTACCCTGCAAGGCTGGGCCTTGTGGAAAAAATGCCTGCAAGGGATTATTCCATCAGCCGTATTGATTTTCATGGTACTCGGCACCATGATGCTGGGCATAGCAACACCAACAGAATCTGGCGCCATGGGAGCACTGGGTGCAATTATCCTGGCGGTTTTGCGCGACAAGGAATTCAACAAGAGAGACAAACTGGCTTTCCGTGTTGGTCTTGCTGGCCTCGGTATTGCTCTCATCATCGGCCTGTTTTTTTACTCTGATGCCAATGAAATCAGCAAGCCTGCAAAGCTCGCATTACAAATAGCCCTGGTGCTGGTGTACGTTGCCATAGTCTGGCTGGTGACGCGCGCCTATCGGATTGCTGACTTGCGCGCCCTGATCACGCTGGGCTATCAATCCACCATGCGCATTACTGCGATGGTGGTGTTTATCCTGATAGGCTCAACCTGCTTCTCGGTCGTGTTCCAGGGTGTCGATGGTGGGGTATGGGTAGAACATTTGTTTACGTCTTTGCCAGGAGGCTGGATAGGCTTTTTGCTGATCGTCAACCTGTTCATTTTCTTCCTGGCTTTCTTCCTGGATTTCTTTGAAATTGCCTTCATCGTGGTTCCCATGCTGGCACCGGTCGCAGAAAAAATCCTTGCACCTGTTTTACTGGAAAGCATGGGTAGCCCGCAAGCAGCCTCTTCTGCTGCACTGGTCTGGTTTGGCGTGATGTTATGCGTGAACATGCAAACCTCATTCATGCATCCACCGTTTGGTTTCGCCCTGTTCTACCTGCGTGGTGTAGCCCCTAAAGAAGTCAAGAGCTCTGACATCTACTGGGGCGCCCTGCCCTGGGTAGGCCTCCAGATGATCATGGTGGTACTGGTCATGTGCTTCCCTGTCATGGTAACTGCCTTGCTGGACAAGGGTTCTGACAAACCGGTATCAGGCAATCTGGTGATAGAGAAGACTGTCAATGAGCCGGATGTAGAAGCTAAGCCACCGGTATTTAGCGAAAGTACCGAAAAGCCAGCCAGTGCACCTGCCACACCTGATACGCCGCCAGAAGAGGAACAACCCAAGTTCCAGTTCCAGGAGCCGCAGAAGTAAGCAGTGAATAAAATAAGTAGGTAATAGATTCGCAATGCGAAAACCTCTGGCCAGCAATAGCAGAGGTTTTTTCATTGCCGCAGACAAGGCGCAAAAAAATCCCCGCAAAAATTTTTCTGCGGGGATTTTTATTTTGTAAAACCTGAAATACTATTATTTCAAAGCCTTGCCAAAGTTAAAGCGAGCAAAACTTTGTTCAGCAACCCCAAACCACTGCCCCTGGTTATTACGGAAATTTAACCAGTCTGCATACACCTTGGCAAATTTAGGATTCTTTGCGACTTCTTCCGTAAACGTATCCTGAGCAGCTTTAAAGCAAGCATCCATGACTGGCTGCGGGAAAGGCTTCAGATTGATTTTTTGCGCCAGCAAACGTCCAAGAGCGGGAGGGTTGCGTGCATCGTACTTGGCTTGCATGTCGTTATGCGCTTCATGCGTTGCTGCCTCTATCGCTGCCTGGTACTGCTTGGGCAATTTATCCCATTCTTTTTTACTGACGTAGAAAGACAACTGCGCGCCACCTTCCCACCAGCCTGGATAGTAATAAAACTTGGCAATCTTGTTGAAGCCCAGTTTTTCATCATCGTAAGGACCTACCCACTCTGCTGCATCGATCGTACCTTTTTCCAGTGCAGGATAAATATCACCGCCAGCGATCTGTTGCGGCACTGTACCCAGCTTGGACAAGACGCGGCCAGCAAAACCACCGACGCGGAATTTCAAACCATTTAAATCAGCTACCGTCTTGATTTCTTTACGGAACCAGCCACCCATTTGAGTGCCAGTATTCCCGCCCAGGAAGTTCACGACATTGTAGTCAGCGAAAAATTCGCGCATGAGTTTCATGCCATTACCATGCAGCATCCACGCAGTTTGCTGGCGTGAAGTCAGGCCAAATGGCACTGCTGTATCAAATGCAAATGTAGGGTCTTTACCAAAATAATAATACGACGCTGTGTGCCCCATTTCCACCGTACCATTTTGCACGGCATCCAAAACCGCAGTGCCTGGAACAATCTCACCGGCTGCAAACACCCGTATATTCAATTTGCCATCTGTCAGCTCTTTGACACGAGCGGCAAAAACCTCGGATGCACCAAAAATGGTGTCCAGACTTTTAGGGAAACTGGATGTCAAACGCCAATTAAGGGTAGGCAAAGCATCCGCAGCCAGGGCTGGCGCGGCAACCGCAGCGCCAACTGATGCACTTGCTGCGGCTTTTTTAAGAAAGGAACGACGTTCCATACTATCTCCGATATTTTGAATAATGACCTGAATTGCTTCCGGCCTGCACGCTAATCAATGACATTGACGTCATTTACTAAAAACCGAAATCATTCTATGGGCGTAATCCTGGCCTAGCAATAAATGTTTATATTGCAATGCAACATTTACAAGCGCAGCACCTGCATATGCCCCTGAAATGCTGCATATGCCTGTGTTTTGCTTGCAAAAAAGGAAATTTAAGTATTTTTACTGAGGGCGATTAACAACATCCACACTTTCATTTTTTGCAAGTGCACTAAATTAAGGTCTGATGGACGCATCCATCCAGGACAATTCTGAGCAGGCAAATAAAATGCCGGACAATATCAAATAAGGATATTGCCCGGCGCATAGAATGCTGTAAAGACAAGCAGCTTTTAGCTACCCGCTACTGTCATGCTTTCAATCAGGATAGAGCCAGTCTGTTTGGTACCACGTATCAAGCTATCATTACCTATCGCCACAATTTGCTGGAACATCTCGCGCATATTGCCAGCAATCGTAATTTCTTCTACTGCATACTGGATCACGCCATTTTCTACCCAGTAGCCAGACGCACCGCGTGAATAATCACCAGTTACATAATTCACGCCCTGTCCCATCAGCTCGGTTACCAGTAAGCCAGTACCCATCTTTTTGAGCATACCAACAAAATTGTCTGTTCGTTTTGTGAGGCTGGAAGTCAGGGACAGATTATGAGAGCCGCCAGCATTACCCGTAGTTTGCATACCCAGCTTGCGGGCAGAATAAGTAGACAGGAAATAGCCTTGCAAGACACCATCAGAAACAACATTGCGTTTTCGCGTCTTGACGCCCTCATCATCAAAAGGCGATGAACCGACAGCACCAATGACGTGCGGGTCTTCCTGCACTTGTATGTGGGAAGGGAAAATTTGCGTGCCCAGTGAATCCAGCAAGAAGCTGGACTTGCGATACAGAGCACCGCCAGAGGTCGCTTGCACCAGGGCACCCAATAAACCCGCAGCCAGCGGGGCCTCAAACAAAACCGGGCACTTGCGGGTATCAAGCTTGCGGGCATTTAGTTTGGCGAGTGCGCGTTCAGCAGCATAACGGCCGATTGCTTCTGGCTCTGCCAGTTTTTTGGCGTTGCGCTGAGATGAATACCAGTCATCCCTTTGCATTTTTGCACCTCTGCCAGCAATAGGTGCGACCGAGATCGTCTGGCGAGAAACAGGATACCCTCCCATGAACCCACGCGAATTGGCAGCCACAAAATGCGATTGCTGGGCGTGTACACTTGCGCCCTCGCTGTTAGTGATACGCTTATCAACGGCAAAAGCTGCTGCTTCTGTGCGTTTTGCCAGCTCTATGGCTTCTTCGGCAGTGATCAGCCATGGATAGCACAATTTGAGATCGCGTGGTGCCATTTCCAGCAAATCTGCATCCGGCAAGCCGGCGCAATCATCTTCTGCTGTAAAGCGGGCAATATTGTAGGCAGCATCGACAGAGTCACGCAGGGCCCGCTCAGAAAAATCCGAGGTACTGGCATTTCCGCGACGCTGCCCGATATACACAGTAATGCCTATACCCTTGTCGCGATTTTGCTCTATGGTCTCTATCTTGCCCTTGCGCACACTAATGGACAGGCCGCCGCCCTCACTGATTTCAACTGCAGCATCCGATGCCCCTTTTTCACGGGCGAAACGCAACATATCCTGCGCGATTTGCTTTAACTGGTCCTGGGTATGGGTGAAAACTGGTTTGCTCATGAATGGGTTCTATCTGGGTCAGTGTGAGTCTGAACTAAAAGGCTAAATGGAAATATCCTAATCATTTACCTTAATTCACACCATACCAGGTGCAATCCGGGCTTGATTTTAGGTAATTCCAAGCTAAAAAGGGTATCATAGCAGCCGTTTCATTAAGTTAATAGTAAAGGCGCAGAATTATGCCAAATCCAAATCGTGGCTCATGTGGCTACCAGTCCAGTGAGTTCGAACCAGAATACGAGCGTCCTTCCAAGTCACAATTAAAGCGCGAGATGACCGCCTTGCAGAAATTGGGGCAGGAATTGGTTGAGCAGCCGCGTGAACGCGTCAAGCGCGTACCCATGCCAGAAGATGTGCGTGACGCCATTCTTGAATGCCAGCAAATCAAGGACCATGAAGGCCGTCGTCGCCAGATGCAGTACGTAGGCAAGAAAATGCGTACCCTGGATGAAGAAGAAATCGCCCTGATCCAGAAAACCATAGACAGCTGGAAAGGTGCATCCAAGGCCGAGACTGCAGCCATGCATGCGCTGGAACGCCGTCGCGACAAATTGCTGGCAGATGACAATGCCCTGACTGAGTTGATGGCTGAACACCCTCAGCTCGACGTACAGCAATTGCGCACCATGATACGTAATGCGCGCAAAGAACAGGCTGAAAACAAGCCACCGAAGGCTTATCGCGAAATCTTCCAGATTTTGAAAGATTTGCAAAAATCCAAAGCTGCAGCCAATGCTGACGAAGCGGATGACGCAGACCTGGATGAAGAAGACGATGAGTTTGATGACAAGTGAGCCTGAACAAATGACCGTAGCAGATGGCGAAAAACTCAAAATAGGCCTGGTATCAATCTCAGACCGCGCCTCTGCCGGTATTTATCAGGACCAGGGTTTGCCCGCCTTGCAGGAATGGTTTGGCAAAGCACTCACCAGCCCATGGGAGATGGTGACACGCCTGATCCCGGATGAGCGCGCGGCCATAGAGCAGGCTTTGATCGCCCTGGTGGACGACGAGCAATGTCATCTCGTTATCACCACTGGCGGCACCGGCCCATCCAGGCGCGATGTGACACCCGAAGCCACACTGGCAGTCGCCACCAAGGAAATGCCAGGTTTTGGCGAGCAAATGCGCCAGATCAGCCTGAAATTTGTACCAACTGCCATTTTGTCACGCCAGGTCGCCGTGATACGCGAAACGCCGGATCATGCGGCATTAATTTTAAATCTGCCAGGCCAGCCCAAATCCATCAAGGAAACCCTGGAAGGCTTGAAAGATGCAGAAGGCCAGCAAGTAGTTGCCGGTATTTTCGCAGCTGTACCGTATTGCGTGGATTTGATAGGCGGCCCGTACATAGAAACGGATGACTGCGTCTGCAAGGCTTTTCGCCCTAAAAACGCGATACGCGCCAAAACCCCATCTGCCTGAACTGCAAAAAATACGATTGCGATGGCGACCATACTGACGCATCCTGTTGTACCACTGACTTTGGGCTTGATGCTAGGACTAGGGCAAAAACGCCTGCCCTGGCCTCTCGTGCTAACAGGCATGCTGGCAGCAATCCTGCCAGATCTGGATGTGATTAGTTTCAAGCTTGGCATTGCTTACGATTCAGCCTTTGGTCACCGCGGCTTTAGTCACTCCATCGTGTTTGCCATGCTGGTCGCCAGCATGGCCAGCATATTTCATACGCGCTTGCGTAGCTCTATTCTGGTTTGCTGGCTGTTCATCGCGTTTTCTACCTTGTCGCACGGCCTGCTCGATGCGCTGACAACCGGTGGACTGGGCGTGGAATTTTTTTGGCCATTGACTGAAGAACGCTATTTCTTCCCCTGGCAATTCATTCAGGTATCGCCTATAGGCGTAAATCGCTTTCTGACAGCGCGTGGCTGGCGTGTAATACAATCCGAATTATTGACAGTCTGGTTACCGTGCAGCTTGCTGGTGCTATCCGTCAAACTGGCTACTTATTCTTCATCCTCACAAAAATCATCATGACACAAGATATCTTAGCGACTGTAGAAAGAGAAACCGCAGCAAACCCAAGTGTTGCCATTATCTGGATGCATGGCCTGGGCGCGGACGGCAATGACTTCCTGTCGATAGTCAGGGAACTCGATTTGGAAAACTGCCCTGGCATACGGTTTGTTTTCCCCACTGCGCCAACGATGCCTATCACTTTTTATGATCGTTATGTCATGCGCGCATGGTATGACATACTTGGCAAAGACCTGGCTGCACGTGAAGATGAAAATGGTTTGCGTGCATCACAAAAACGCATAGAACAATTGATTGCCAGGGAAAATGCCCGTGGCATTCCATCAGATCATATTATCCTCGCAGGTTTCTCTCAGGGCTGTGCAATGACCTTGCAAACCGGTCTGCGTTATCCTGAAAAACTGGCGGGCTTGCTCTGTCTGTCAGGCTATTTGCCACTGCGTAATTTGCTGACAACAGAACGGCATGAAGCGAATATAGAAACTCCCATCTTTCAGGCGCACGGCCAGGTGGACGACGTTATTCAAATTCAACGCGCCAAAGAATCGCGCGATCTTTTGCTAGCATCAGGCTACCAGGTAGACTGGCATGAATATCTGATGGCACATCAAGTCTGCCAGGAAGAACTGACTGACATCAGTCAGTGGCTGAAAAAAGTCTTGCAGGGAAAATGAGCGCGGCATTAGCTGACTATCAGAGTATTTCGCAAACCCTGGCAAGCCAGGGTTTTGTCATCTTGCGCAGGTTTCTTGATCAGGCTGAACTGGCCTGGCTAGAGCAAGCCTGTCATCCCATCATCAATGATTACGGCGTGCGCCAGGTTTTGCAAACCCATCCAGACATAGCCAGGTCACTGCCCTGGCAGAAAATAATATCAGTCCTGGATGCTGCCGGAATATCTACGGCGAAACCTGTACGCAGCCTGTACTTCAATAAAAATGCAGCGCATAACTGGCTGGTTCCCTGGCATCAGGACATGACGATTTGTGTGAGTCAAAAAGCAGAGCTGGCTGGGTACGGCAAATGGACGCAAAAAAATGGCGTGCATCATGTCGAACCACCTGCTGAGGTGCTGGACCAGATGCTGACCATGCGCATCGCCATGGATGCTGCCAATCACGAGAATGCTGCCTTAAAAGTGCTGGCCGGCAGCCATCGTCACGGCAAGCTGAAGGGTAAGCAACTGGATGCGTACATAGAAAAATCGCGTGATGCAGATATGCACATTTGCACCATGCAGGCGGGAGATGCCTTGCTGATGAGGCCTCTGCTCTTGCATGCCTCTGACAAGGCAGTGAATGCCAGCCAACGCAGAGTCTTGCATCTGGAATTCAGTGCCACTGCACTGCCCGCACCCATGCAATGGGCAGAGGCAGCGCAGATATCCGGCACATCAAATTAGGCAAAGTCTTTCAGCGTTTCCAGGTCAATCTGTACGGATGCATCTCCGGCAGACATCCAGATTTGCCCGTCCTGTATCGTGCATTGCAATTGCATATTGCGTTGCGCGAGTTTTTCCAGTGCCTGGCTTTGCTCTGAAGGCACGTTCATGACGCGCAGGTTCTTGGCGCGGTCAAGACGGCTATTCATTGCTTTCCACCAGATGTCACTGGCGCTGGCAAAACTGTAGACGATGACTTGTTCTGAACGACCACACGCCTTTAACAAACGTCGGTCATCTGGCTGACCGACTTCTATCCATAACTGTATGGCGTCGGTGTAATCCTTGAGCCAGATATCAGGTTCTTCTGTGTCGGATATGCCTTTACCAAATTCCAGACGCTCGGCCGCATGAATAGCAAAAGCCAGCACGCGTATCATCATGCGCTCATCGGTTTCGGATGGATGACGGGCGATAGTCAGACTATGGTCGGCGTAATAGCCACGGTCCATGTCCGAGATATTCAGGTCAGCTTTATAAATGATGGATTTGAGTGCCATTATTTGAACACCACCGTTTTGTGACCATTCAATAAAATGCGATGTTCGACAAAGCATTTAACGGCACGCGCCAGCACCACGCATTCTACATCGCGGCCTATGGCTGTCAGGGTTTCAGGCTCCATGGAATGATCGACACGCTCCACATCCTGCTCAATGATAGGGCCTTCGTCCAGATCACCCGTCACAAAGTGCGCTGTTGCGCCTATCAGTTTAACGCCACGCTCATGCGCCTGATAATAAGGCTTGGCTCCCTTGAAGCTAGGCAGGAAAGAATGGTGAATATTGATGGCCTTGCCTTTCAGGGCATCGCATAGTTGCGGCGACAATATCTGCATGTAACGGGCAAGTACCACCAGTTCAATATCATTGCTGGCAACAATATCCAATACCTTTTGTTCCTGCGCCTGCTTGGCTTCTGCCGGTGCACCAGCCGCCAATGGCAGATGGTGGAAAGGAATATTGTAGCTGGCTGCCAACTGATAAAAATCAGTGTGATTCGAAACGATAGCCTTGATTTCTACAGGCAGCAAACCGCTCTTGTAGCGGAACAGCAAGTCATTCAGGCAATGGCCTATCTTGGATACCATCAGCATGACGCGCGGCTTGTGATGGGCATCATGCAATTGCCAGTTCATTTGCATATTCGCACCCAAAGCCGCAAACTCTTCGCGCAGGGCACCATCGCTGACACTGGAATCTTCTACCGCAAAATGCACGCGCATGAAGAAAGTGGCAGATTGTGCATCACCAAACTGGGCAGAATCGATAATATTACAGCCGTGGTTGGCTAAAAATCCCGATACGCTATGCACGATACCGCGCTGATCGGGACAGGATAAAGTCAGGATATATTCTGGTCGTATGCTCATGATGTCAGTGTATAGGCCAGGATTTGCTGCTTTCCATGGCCAGAAACAAATTAAATTCGTTAAATTGATTGCAAAGCTTAAAGATTAACCGTCTATTGTCGCATGATCAGTCGCATAATTCATAGAATCCATCTTCAATTAAATAATCACAACAAAAAGCACGATCGTTCTAATTAGTGTATAGTCGTTCTTCTGGCAGCCCCACCCAAAAAAAATTGGTTTAGACAGCAGCAACCCAAGCACAACATTCTGGAGACAACATGAGCACACTCAGCAATCAACAATACCGCCTCGCCGCCCGTCCTGTCGGCAACCCCAAGCATAGCGACTGGAACTTCACAACAGAAGAAGTGCGCGATATCACGGATGGTGAAATCGTCGTACAAACCATCTATATCTCGCTGGACCCTGCCATGCGCGGCTGGATGAATGAAGGCAAATCTTACATCCGCCCGGTTGCTATCAATGAGGTCATGCGCGCTGGTGGCATAGGCAAGGTGATTGCTTCAAAGTCCCCCAAATTTGCGGTGGGTGATTATGTTTCTGGTGGTACAGGCGTGCAGCAATACTGGGTAGGTGCGGCAGACGATAAAACGGCGGGCTTTTACAAGGTCAGCCCAAAACTCGCCCCTTTGCCAAAATTCATGAATGCGCTGGGCATGCCTGGCATGACAGCTTATTTTGGTTTGCTCGATGTTGGCCAACCAAAAGCAGGTGAAACAGTTGTGGTATCTGGTGCCGCCGGTGCAGTTGGCCAGACTGTAGGCCAGGTCGCCAAACAAAAAGGTTGCCGTGTCGTTGGTATTGCCGGTGGCAAGGATAAATGTGATTTCGTGGTCAATGAACTGGGCTTTGATGCCTGCATAGATTACAAGTCAGGTTCAGTCAAAGATGGTTTAAAAGAACACTGCCCGAATGGCGTGGATATTTATTTTGACAACGTTGGTGGTGACATCCTCGATACCGTACTGACCCGTATCAATCTGAAAGCACGCATCATCATTTGCGGTGCGATCTCGCAGTACAACAATACTACACCTGTCAAAGGCCCGGCCAATTACCTGTCATTGCTGGTGAACCGTGCCCGTATGGAAGGCATAGTGGTATTTGATTATGCCGCCCGCTATGGTGAAGCAGTAGCTGAAATGGGTAAATGGATGGCTGAGGGCAAATTCCAGACACGCGAAGATATCGTCAAGGGCCTGGAAACCTTCCCTGACACGCTGATGATGCTGTTTGAAGGCAAGAACTTTGGCAAGCTGATTTTGCAGGTCGCAGACGAGTAAGGCCCATTCGATGTGGCACAGTCTGGTTTGACATAAACCAGACTGTCATGGCTACTATCAACTATCCTCAGCTCATCCTTGGTGTCGTTGCCGGAAAACTGAAATACAAGCGCACACCCTGATTCACTTCACTTTCCAGCCTGACGCTGCCTTTGAATATCCCCTGCACCAGGTTATGGACTATATACAAGCCCAGGCCTGAGCCGCCCTGCCCCAAACGCGTGGTATAAAAAGGTTCGAATACCTTATGTTGCAACACTGCCGGGATACCAATGCCATCATCTGTGTAGACAAATTCAACCAGGCCATCATGAGCATGTCCATTGATGACTATATGCTTGTTGGCGCAGCCTTCGAAGCCATGCGCCAGCGAATTCATGATGAGATTATTGACGATCTGTTCCAGGTGACCAGGAAAACTATCCATCCTCACCCCCTCGGGTATGCGGTTGTCGACAGCGACACCAGCACGACTGATCTGACCACCCAGCGCATTGATACTATCCTGCACCGCCATACGCACATCAAATTCACGCCTGCGCTGGCTGGTCTGGTCTACTGAAACACGTTTGAAGCTGTCGATCAATTCACTGGCCCGCCCTCCACTGCGCACTATCAGCTGACTGACGCCGGCACATTCATCAAGCGCATGTACAAGACCAGAGCGTGTCATTTTTCCGGTATCGATGAGCTTGCTAACCTCATTGAGTTTTTCTGCCAGGGATGAGGCAGCCAGCAACATATTCCCTATAGGCGTATTGAGCTCATGCGAGACACCGGCTACCAGCACGCCCAGTGAAGCGAGTTTTTCTGACTCAATAATCTGGGTCATGGCGCGACGCAATTCCCGCGTGCGTTCTTCTACCCGCAGCTCCAGTTGCTCATTGAGGATACGCAATTCTTCTTCTGCCTGTTTGCGCTCAGAGATGTCGACATGCGTGCAAATCATGCGCAGGGGCTGACCTTGCTCATCACGGCTGACGATCATGCCTCTGTCTATCACCCACTTCCAGCTACCATCCTTGCAGCGTATCCGGTGTTCACTGTGATAGCGCGGCATGGCGGCGGCAAAATAATCCTGAAGTGCTGCGGTCACCAAAGGCAGTTCATCTGGATGTATCAAGTCCATACCGCCACGCAGCGTCTGTGGAATTTCATCCTCCACATAACCATGCATGCTGGCCCAGCATGCTGAGTACAGCACATGACCTGTCTTGATGTTCCAGTCAGACACGCCATAACCTGCACCTTCAAGAGCGAAGCTCCATCGCTCTTCACTTTCACGTAAAGCTTCTACTGCCAGCCGGTGGGCACGCCTTTGCTCTGCCTCGCTCATTTCACGCTTGATGGCAGGAGGCAAACGCAGCAGATTATCTTTCATCACATAATCATGCGCACCGGCCTTCATGAGGGCAACGGCTGCGTTTTCGCCCAGCTCGGCAGACACCACGATGAAAGGCAAATCCAGACCAGATTCTTTCAGCAAGGCCAGGGCTTCATTGGTATTGAAATGCGGTAAATTATAGTCAGAGAGTATGACATCCCAGGAACCTTCCAACAGGGCCTCGCGCATTTCCTCTGCAGTTTCAACACGGGTCATGCTGACATCAAAATCAGCACGCCGCAGACATAGCATGACCAGCTCCGCATCCATATCGGAGTCTTCGACCATCAGTAAAGCCAGAGGGGTCGCCATGTCAAGCTTGCTCCATTTTCATCTGCCAGCTATGGCCGGTGAGGACTTTCGTTAATCACCAGCCAATATAGACCCAATTGCTTGATCACTTCGGCAAACTGTTGAAAATCTACCGGCTTGCGTATGTAGCTGTTGACACCCAGATCATAGCCTGCTGCCACGTCCTGCTCCTCTCGTGAGGAAGTCAGTATTACCACTGGTACTCTGTGAGTGCGCGGGTCATTGCGTATCTGTCTCAATACTTCCAGGCCATCGACTTTGGGCAATTTCAAATCCAGCAATACCAGCATGGGTGGCGTAGTATCTTCGCGGCTGGCATAAGCCCCCTGACAAAATAGAAAATCAAGGCCCTCCTGCCCATCCTGGGCAATCACCAGATCATTGGTGATGTGGCTTTTCTTGAAGGCGCGCTCGGTCAAGCCTATGTCACTTGGATTATCTTCTATCAGCAAGATTGTTCCTGTATTCATTGATGCTCCTTCAAGGTGAAATAGAACGTTGCCCCCTCGCCTGGCGTGGAATCAGCCCAGATCATGCCTCCGTGGCGGAAGACGATACGCTGTACGGTGGCCAGGCCTATGCCCGTACCGCTGAACTCGCTGGATTTATGCAATCGTTGAAACACGCCAAAAAGCTTATGGGCATAGCGCATGTCAAAACCAGCCCCATTGTCTTGCACATAAAATGCCATGACTTCATTTTGTGATTCAGGTTCTTTGATTTGCAAACGGCCAAATACAATTTGCGCGACCTCTTTCATATTCGAAAATTTGGCCGCATTTTCAAACAGATTGGTCAGTACGGCTTCCAGCAAACGCCTGTCACCCCATGCGTGCAGACCAGGACTGATGACAAATTCCAAATGACGCTGCGGATGGGCTTCTTGTATACGGCTGGCGATGGTATGGGCCAGATCGCTCAGGTCTGTTTCACGCATATTCAATGCAGAACGGCCCAACCTGGAAAACTGCAGCATGTCATCTATCAACTGGCCCATGCGCTGGCTTTCTGACCTCACCCTTTCCAGATATCCCTGCCCCGTTGCATCCAGTTGTGGTCCATAGTCTTCCTGTAAAGCCAGGCTCCAGCCATCAATACCACGCAGGGGGCTGCGCAAGTCATGCGACACCGAGTAAGAAAATGCTTCCAGTTCCTTGTTAGCTGTTTCCAGTTGCGCGGTACGTTCCTGCACTTGTTTTTCCATGCTGTCATTGGCCAGACGCAGTTCTGCCCTGGCCTGCTCATTCTCTGCCAGCAAGGCCCTCATATCCTCCGCCGCTTTTAATTGCTCGCTGATATCGGTATGCGTACCTATCATGCGCAAGGCCATACCCTGGACATTTCTATCAACGACCATGCCGCGCGACATCACCCATTTCCAGCCACCATCCTTGCATAGCATTCTTTGCTCTATGCTGAAAAAATCAGTTTTGCCTGATAAATTATCCTCGAGTTGGGCAAAAGCGCAGGCAGCGTCATCAGGGTGCGCGAGCATGGTGTAGGTATCCAGAGTGCCAGGCAGTTCACCTTCCGTGTAACCCAGCATCTCCATCCAGCGTCGTGAATACACCACTTCATTAGTGACGAGATTCAAGTCCCAGACACCATCCCCCGCTCCTTCCAGCGCAAACTTCCAGCGGAACTCACTCTCCTGCAATTCTTCAACAAATTCATCCAGGCGCTGCTGCATGGCATTGAGGGCATTGGCGACTTGTTCAAGTTCATCTCCCGCTACCTTGGCATTATTTTTGCGGTCCAGCACCAGTTTTTCAGTCGTACGTCCAGCAAACAGGCGATCTGAAAACAAGGCAATTTTCTTTAAATGCCGGCCCACCATGTACTGAAACAACATGAGGATAAACAGCGACACCAGAAAGGTTTTGATGGTCTGGGTAATCAGGATCACCACCACCTTGTTACGCAAACGGTGATACACACCATCCAGACTGGCGACCAGCAGCACACTACCTATATGCACCTGGTTTTGCCTGTGCTTGAAATCAAGTGGAAATTCATGGCGTATGACTTGCGTATTGATGGTGTGGCCCGCCTTGGCAACCAATACCCCCTGGTCATTGCGGACTTCGGCATACTGCATATCCGGCAAGCGCAAGATGCCATTCAATTGCAGTTCCAGATCACGTATGCTGGTGACCCATAAACTTGATGACAGGCTTTCCTGATAACTGGACTGTATCTGCTCCATCTGTGTTTCTATATCCCCGACTTCCCGCCTGTAGTCGAGTATCAGCTGGAACAGAGTAGCAACCAGAGTCACCACCGAGCTGAACAAAAGTATGGCGATCGCTATCCTGCGCCCCAGACTATTCGTGGCGCCAGCTCCACCCAGATTAAGCATCAGTGTGCGCATTCAGGCACCGGCAACAGGCTGATAGCGCTTTAATACAGTATCAAAAATACGCTTGTGCGTGCCATCCTGTTTCATCTTGCGGATTTCTTCTGTCAGCCGGGGCACCAGTGCCTCATGTTTTTTGTGCAAGTATAAAAACCAGTCGCCCTCGACAAAGGCGGGTTCCATGATCCTGATATTTTTCAGCCCCAGGCTTTGAATGAAATGCAGACCTTCCAGTTTCTCAATCACGGCAATATCTATCCTGCCTTTATCAAGCATGGAGAATAATTGAGCACCAGTCTCCAGTTTTAACAGGGATCTGGTATTGACGATATTACGCTCAAGGATTTTCCAGCCCGTGAGTATGCCTACATCAAATGCCTCAAGGCTGGCAGCACCTTTGACGACGAAGCTGGGTTTGCGGGTAAACACCACCATTTGATAAAACATCACCGGTTCAGGCACACGCACCAGATTCGGATATGCTTGGTCTATACCCAGCACACGCGAGACATCACCATCATCGATGCCATTATTCACGTTCAGCAGGCTGCGTTCAGCTGACATGGGCTGGATATCCACCTTCAAACCCACGCGCTTGAATAACTCCGCGTAGAACAAATCAAGCACGCCATCACGCCCGGGGGATGTGATGGGCGCAAAAAAAGGGGTATTCAATACAATGGAAGTTTGTGCCTGAGCGCTGCCTGTCAAAAATGGCAGCAATAGGAACGACGGCAGCGATGACAGTATCGACAACAATGAGGCCAGCAGCCAGGTTTTGATTCGCATGCTCATGATCGTCCCCATTGTTATTCAAGGAGTAACAGGCACTACAAATTGATGCAAACACAAGGAGCTATTAAAATTTAGCCCCCGATTTTAGCCGCTCACCTGCCTTACGCTTTCGCCTGGCGTAACCAGGGTGCCAGCCATCCGAGGCCTGCACTGGTGCCAGCCCGGGGACGATATTCACAACCTATCCATCCCTGATAGCCAAGCTCGTCAATCAAGTCAAACAAATATGGATAATTGACTTCACCCAGATCAGGCTCATGCCTGTCTGGCACTCCGGCTATCTGTATATGACCAATACCTGCATGCAAGCGCGACATATCACGGCGCAACTTCGTAGCAACATCACCTTCAACAATCTGACAATGATAGATATCAAATTGCACACGCAAGTTCTCTACACCTATCTCCAGGCAAATCTCTTGCGCCTCGTCCTGGCGATTCAAAAAATAGCCGGGTATGTCACGGGTATTGATGGGTTCTATAACTATAGTAATGCCTTCCCTGGCGGCCAGCAAGGCAGCATAGGCAAGATTGCGCAAATACACGGCCCTGTGTTTTTCCCTGTCTTGCTCAGGCTGTATCAATCCAGCCATGACATGCAAATGACGGTTACCCAGCATACGTGCATAATCAAGGGAAGTGCTGAAGGCTTGCTTGAATTCTTCTTCACGGCCAGGCAAGGAAGCAATTCCCCGCTCGCCCAAAGCCCAGTTACCCGGAGCAGTATTGAACAGGACTTGTTCCAACCCGTGTTCATCCAGCAAACGACGCAAGTCTGCGGCCGGATATTCATAAGGGAACAGATATTCAACCGCCTTGAAACCATCTTTCGCTGCAGCGGCAAAGCGCTCAGGAAATGCAAATTCGGTATACATCATGCTGAGATTGGCAGCAAAACGGGGCATATCTGACTCCTTATCTTTTGGCGTAACGTTGCGCCATGATGGCGCAGACCATTAACTGTAACTGATGAAATAACATTAACGGCAATAAGACCATACCTACAGCATGGCTGGCAAATAAAACTTTCGCCATAGGCACACCGCTGGCAAGGCTTTTCTTGGAGCCGCAAAAGACTATAGTAATTTCATCTTCCTTATTAAAACCGAGGCGACGGCTGATGACGGTAGTCAGGACCATGATAATCGCCAGCATCAAGGCACTGATGCCCAGCAAGCTAGCCAGCATCACTGGTGGCAATTGTTGCCACAAACCCTGTACCACGGCCTCGCTGAAAGCCACATATACAACCAGCAGGATGGAACTCTGATCGACCATCCTCAGCACTGCTTCATATTTCTCCAGCCATGCCTGCAGCCAGGGACGGGCTATCTGTCCTGCGACAAAGGGCAGTAATAGCTGATACACAATCTTCAACATGGCATCGATTGAAGAATGGCTCTCGCCATGCGCCACCACGACCAGACTAACCAGCAAGGGCGTCAGGAATATCCCCAGCATATTGCTGGCCGATGCACTGCACACCGCAGCAGGTACATTGCCACGAGCGACAGAAGTAAAGGCGATGGAGGATTGCACGGTAGATGGCAGCACGCACAGGAACAGTATGCCCACATACAATTCTGGCGTCAGCATATACAAGAGCAAGGGCTTCAGGGCCACACCCATCAAAGGGAAGATGGCAAAAGTAAAGGCCATGACCAGTAGATGTAGCCGCCAGTGAGTCAGCCCCGCTACTACTGCCTGACGCGACAACCTCGCACCATGCATAAAAAATAGCAAGGCAATCATGGCAATGGATAAATGATCAAAGCCTGAAGCAACTGCTCCGCGCGCAGGAAACAGGCTGGCCAGAGTGACTACGCCTAGCAATAGCAAAGTCATGTTATCAGGTAAAAAACGCGGGCGTTTCATATAGAGGAAAGCAAGGAGGTGTGATTAATTGATTGTACTTGATTAATCCACACCACCTGAGCAGCGCTATCGTCATAAAGAAAAAACGTAGCCTGATGCCAACACATCGCCATTACAGTAAATGCAAAGGCAAGATGCTGCAAGCAGCCTATGATGCCGGAGCTAAAGCAGGAACCACTGCTGGCAAATAGATATCGCAAAACTCCGCAGGCATGCGGCGGGCGCGACCGCTGCTGAGCTCGATGCAGACCAGATCCCAGCGCCCCCTGAGCACGGTGGCACCATCGCTATCACGTATCAACTGAAAACGCCTGTCCATGGTGAGTTTGCCATCACTGGCAAACAACCATGTCGCCAGCGTCAGTGACTCACCGAGCAAGGTGGGCAAGACATAATCGTATTCACCACGCCTGATTGCCATAGCGCGGTCCAGCCGATGATAATCTGCCAGATTCAAACCCAGTGCTTCAGAATGCCCCCATGCGACTTCTTCACACCAGCGTACATACACTGCATTGTTGGTGTGATTCAAACCATCGATATCACTTTCTTGCGGTTTCACTGCCCGCGTGAACGGTTGCGGATAATCCCAAACCAGGGAAGTACCTGAAGTCTCTAAAGCCTCTGAAGCATTTAATCCATTCATTACAGTCATATATATACACGCAAAAATTTAATCACTAAAACACCGGCCTTACAAATCACTCGCAAACCAATCACAAGCCCAGTTCTTGCCAGATCTGGTCTACCTTGGCTTTGACTTCCGGCGTCATTTCTATGGTTGTGCCCCACTCACGACTGGTCTCGCCCGGCCATTTATTGGTAGCGTCTATACCCATCTTGCTGCCCAGGCCGCTAACGGGGGAAGCAAAGTCCAGGTAATCAATAGGCGTGTTATCGACCAGAGTGGTATCACGTAAGGGATCAACACGGGTGGTGATCGCCCAGATGACTTCTTTCCAGTCACGGATATTGACATCTTCATCCACGACGATGATGAACTTGGTATACATGAACTGACGCAAAAAGCTCCAAACGCCAAACATGACGCGCTTGGCATGACCAGCATAAGCTTTTTTCATTTGCACCACGGCCATGCGATAACTGCAGCCTTCTGGTGGTAAATAGAAGTCCGTGATTTCACTGAACTGCTTTTGCAGCAGAGGGATAAAGACTTCGTTCAGCGCCACCCCAAGTACAGCAGGTTCATCTGGCGGTTTACCTGTATACGTAGAGTGATAAATAGGATCACGGCGCATGGTGATGCGGTCTATCGTAAAGACCGGGAACCAGTCTTTCTCATTGTAGTAACCGGTGTGGTCACCATACGGTCCTTCAAGCGCATGCTCATAGCCGCTGGGGTGATTTTCGTCAGGATAGATATGCCCTTCCAGCACAATTTCTGCTGACGCGGGCACACGCAACTCGCTGCCTATGGCCTTGACCAGTTCAGTGCGGCTGCCGCGCAAGAGCCCGGCGAACTGGTATTCAGACAAACTGTCTGGCACGGGTGTCACGGCACCTAATATGGTTGCCGGGTCTGCGCCCAGCGCAACAGCGATAGGATAAGGCTTGCCTTTATTGACGATGCCATGCTCACGAAAATCCAGCGCACCGCCGCGATGAGCCAGCCAGCGCATGATGACTTTATTGCGCCCCAACACCTGCTGTCTATATATACCCAGATTCTGACGTTTTTTATTAGGACCTTTGGTAATTACCAGGCCCCAGGTAATCAAGGGTGCAACGTCACCAGGCCAGCAATGCTGTATGGGTAAACGGGCGAGATCAACGTCATTGCCTTCCCAGACTATCTCCTGACATTTGGCGCCGCGCAGCTCTTTTGGCGACATGTCCCAGACGGCTTTTATCAATGACCCCATGCCCATGATTTCTTTAAAACCCTTGGGTGGTTCCGGCTCTTTTAGCGCCGACAGAACATGGCCTATCTGGCGTAATTCGCTCAGGTTTTCTGCCCCCATACCGAGTGCGACACGGCGTGTCGTGCCAAATAAATTCCCCAGCACTGGTATGGTATGACCAACAGGTTTGGTGAATAAAAGAGCAGGACCTTCGGCACGTAAAGTGCGGTCGCAAATCTCTGTCATTTCCAAATGTGGTGAAACAGGCAAGTCCACCTGTTTTAGTTCGCCTTTTTCTTGCAGTTGAGAAATAAAATCTCTCAAATCAGAATATTTCATCATTTTTCGCTTTTTAGTATCTCTGCATTAGTCGCACTAGCAACTTCTGCCAAGTGCTTGATTTTATTGAACTTTGCTGCATTGCAGCACAATTCATTATACATAAAAGTAATCAACTTCTCATTTGATAGTGTTGACTTGATATAAAACCGCCCCTACAATTCGCCCAACTTGATGAAGAGGTTAATGACTTCCGCCACTTTCGACACAAAGAGAGTTTCGCCACACGGTAACATCATTCACGGGGATCGGGCCCCACATAACATTGTAAGGATTGTTTTCAAAAGGCGTCTGCCTTAACCCGAAAAAAGTTGTTTGTCACTGGACACACCATGAACAGGTTCGACGGACCTGATTTGACAAACGGCTCCGGCGTCTCACGATCACGCTTGTGACGGGGACGATGTTTCTGATTCGCGGAAGTATGCACTGTGTTTAACTTTTTAATAAGTTGGATGACGCATCGCGAAAATTCAGGAGGTAAGAATGTTTCAACGTTTTATTTTAGCTGTACAACAAAGTAGTTTTTCTTCAATGGACAAGCGCAAAGCGCTCTCCATGGTAGCGCGTGATACAACCAGTGGCTTATTCACCACCCTGCGCAACCTGCTGACACTCGCTGGCATTATCGCCATGATCGTTTTGGTCATGATGTATGTCAAACCTGAACTCACTGACAAATTCAAAGGTTTGTCCCCCTACGTTGAAGCTGACGCTGAGCCAGCAGAAGCTGTAGCAGCCGTACCAGCGCCTAATCTTGCACATTTGATGCAAAACCCGGGCCAGGCTAATTCTGACGTCAATTTGCAAAAGATAAGCTCTTCTGAAGAAGAAGCAAAAATGCTGGGCAATACACGTCAACAACAATGGGTCACCACCTGGCTGGCAAAACGCTACCGTGTAGCGACTGATGCCACCAATATGCTGGTATCTGCCGCTTACCTGACCGCCAAGGAAATCAAGATTGACCCTTTGCTGATCTTGTCTGTCATGGCGATAGAATCCGGTCTGAATCCTTTTGCTGAAAGCCCTGTAGGTGCTCAAGGCCTGATGCAAGTCATGTCCAAAGTACATCACGACAAATTCCAGGACCTTGGTGGCGTCAAGGCTGCGCTGAACCCGGTTGCCAATATCCGTGTTGGCGCATTGATATTGAAAGACTACGTCACCCGTGGCGGCTCTGTTGAAGCTGGCCTGAAGATGTATGTAGGTGCAGCCGATGCCGACAATGATTCTGGCTATGGTGCGCGTGTATTGAATGAATACAAACGCCTGAAAGATGTCTCGGCAGGTAAAAATGTACCAACCTTCTTTAGCGCCCCTGCACCAGCACCTGTGCAAGCCCGTCCTATCGAAGCAGCTCCAGCGCACAAGCCTGAAGCGACAGAAGCCAAGCTGACAGTGGAAACTAAAAAAGACCAGGTCGCAGCGCTGTAATACTGCTCTTTCCCGCTCTTTTGAAAAAGCCGCCTGATCATTTCTGATCAGGCGGCTTTTTTACTTCCTCGCACCCATCATCATCTGTCAGTCAGAAATTTCTTCAACCTGGCAACTGCTTCCTGCAGATTCTCCATTGAATTAGCATACGACAGACGCACATACGATGTCGCTGTCGCCGGACCAAAATCCAGGCCGGGTACGATCACCACACCGGCTTCATTCAATACCTGTTTGGCAAAAGCGTCTGCATCATCGGTAAAGCTGGAACAATCAGCATATACATAGAAGGCTCCATCTGGCATGACAGGAATACCAAAGCCAAGCTCACGCAATGCTGGCACGATATAGTCACGGCGACGCTTGAACTCTGCCTTGCGCTCTTCATAAATGGCGATAGTTGCCGGTTCAAAGCAAGCCAGCGCCGCGTACTGGGCGATTGAAGACGGGCAGATGAACAAGTTTTGCGCCAGCTTTTCCAGTGCAGGCACGATACGCTCAGGCACGACCAGCCAGCCAAGACGCCAGCCTGTCATATTGAAATACTTGCTGAAGCTATTGATGACGACCACATCTTCATCCAGAGACAATGCAGAAAATGGTGCTCCATCATAAGTCAGGCCCTGATAAATCTCATCGACAATGCTAAAGCCACCCAACTCCTTTACTGCAGCGACGATCTTTCCCAATTCTTCATGTTCTATGGATGTGCCGGTAGGGTTTGATGGAGAGGCCAACAAAACGCCGCTAGTACGCTCATCCCATTGCTGGCGAACGATTTCTTCAGTCAGCTGAAAGCGGTGATCAGGCCCGCTGGCGATAAGTTTTGCCCTGCCCTCGAACGCTGCGACAAAATGGCGGTTGCATGGATAGCAAGGGTCAGGCATCAACACTTCCCTGCCCGGTTCGACCAGGGCTGCACAAGCCAGCAATAGGGCAGCCGATGCACCGGCAGTCACAATAATGCGGGAAGCGGGCACATCAAGATCAAACACATCACGGTAATGCTGCGATATTGCTGCGCGCAATGCTGGCAAACCCAGGGCCGAGGTATATTGCAAACGCCCGGCAGCCATGGCCTTCGCGGCAGCATCAATCACCGCTTGCGGAGCTGTAAAGTCTGGCTCGCCTATACCCATATGTATCAGATGACGGCCCTGTTTTTCCAGCTCTGCTGCCATTTTCATGAGTTCCATCACATGGAAAGGGGCGATATTGTCCAGTCTTGCTGCGAGATTTTGATGCATGGCACTTCCTAAAAACACAGGCTGAAAAAAACCGCCTTATTTATCTTTCAAAATAAGGCGGTAGATACTTTTACAAATATGGTCTGTAACTTAGTCAGTAAATTACTTACCTGCTGCAACCTCAGTCGCGCGCAGTTTTGCTGCCAGTTTGTCGAGTACACCATTGACATACTTGTGACCATCGAGACCACCAAAGGACTTGGTCAGCTCCACCGCTTCATTGATGACGACGCGGTAAGGGATTTCTATGTGATTCTTCAATTCATAGGCACCGATCAGCAGCGCTGCGTGTTCGATAGGTGACAATTCCGCAATACTGCGATCTATCAAAGGAGCAATTTGCTCACGCAATTCTATGGATTGTTTGATAGCACCGTGCAACAGAGAATCAAAATGTTCTCTGTCAGCCTTCTCAAAACCGTGAGCTTCACGGATATGGGCTTCAATAGCGCCAGAATCTTCATTATTCAGCAACCATTGGTACATGCCCTGCAAGGCAAATTCGCGCGCACGGTGGCGTGGCGAACGGTTCTTGCTGGGATTGGCGTGTAGTGTTTTATTATTCATATCTTCTCTTACGTATCTTGCTTAACTTGCTTAACTTACTTATCTTACCTAATTTAAAGCTGGGTGATCGTCGTTCAGGCTTGAACTTAAATGTGAACTCAAGCCTGAGCAAAACAATCAGGCATCATAGTGCACGTCTTCTGTGGCTTCTGCCAGTTCTTCCAGGGCCAGGGTCAGGTTGGCCATTTCTACGGCAACGCGGGCGGCATCACGGCCTTTTTCCTGCATACGCACTTCGGCTTGCTCATCATTCTCTGTGGTCAGGATGGCATTGGCGATAGGAATGCCAGCATCCAGGCCAACGCGGGTGATACCTGCGCCGGATTCATTCGATACCAGCTCAAAGTGATAGGTTTCACCACGAATAACTGCGCCCAGGGCGA
This sequence comes from Undibacterium pigrum, assembly GCF_003201815.1. Classification (GTDB taxonomy): domain Bacteria; phylum Pseudomonadota; class Gammaproteobacteria; order Burkholderiales; family Burkholderiaceae_D; genus Undibacterium; species Undibacterium pigrum. The sequence continues at coordinate 122,944 of NZ_QJKB01000001.1, read as the reverse complement.
TCAAAGCATCGAATTGATTGGTTTCTGCCAGTTTTTGCAATGCCAGTGGCACTTCCAGTGCACCCGGCACGGTCACATGCAGGATGTCTTCATTGAGTACGCCCAGCAATGACAATTCTGCCAGGCAGGCATCCAGCAAGCCCTTGCCGATATTGTCGTTAAAACGCGCCTGTACGATACCTACACGTACGCCTGCGCCATCCAGATTTGCTTCGTAATGTCCAACTGTCATAATATTCTTTCTTGCGCTTATCGCGCCTGATGTGATGTGAGTGATGAAAATGCACTAAAAAGACCGCTGGCGACACTGCTGCGGCCCGGCACGCTCATCCTTATTTGTCTGCGCACGGCTTATCGAGATACCCAACAACTTCGAGATTAAATCCTGTCATGGACGGCATCTTACGTGGATTGGCCAGCAATTTCATCTTGCCCACGCCTACATCCTTCAAAATCTGTGCACCTATGCCGTAATTGCGCAAGTCCATGCGTGCGGCACGGCCTGCTGGCTTGGTTTCTGGTGTATCAAGTGCCTTGAACTGGTCAAACATCTGCTCGGCAGTTTCTTCACAGTTGAGCAGGACGATAACGCCAGAATCTGCCTTCTTGATGGCTGCCATGGCCGCCGCGACATTCCATGAATGCGTGGTAGCCTGGCTTTCCAGCAAATCGATGATGGATACTGGCTGATGCACACGCACCAGTGCTTCTTTTTCACGCGTGATATCGCCATGTACCAGCGCCAGATGAGCAGAGCCACTCGGTTTGTCGCGATACACCAGCGCCTTGAAGCTGCCATGCACGGTATGCATTTCACGCTCGGCCACGCGGTCAACGATGCTCTCGGTCTGGCTGCGATAATGAATCAGGTCGGCAATCGTCCCTATCTTCATATCGTGTTCTTTGGCGAACTCGAACAAATCAGGCAGACGAGCCATGGTGCCGTCGTCTTTCATGATTTCGCAAATCACCGATGCCGGTGTCAGGCCAGCCAGCTCCGCCAGGTCGCAACCGGCTTCAGTATGGCCAGCACGCATGAGGACGCCGCCTCTTTGCGCCTTCAGCGGGAAAATATGGCCAGGCTGGACGATGTCAGCCGCAGTAGATTTCTTGTCAACAGCAACCTGTACCGTACGGGCACGGTCAGCAGCAGAGATACCGGTGGTCACGCCTTCAGCCGCTTCTATCGACACCGTGAAGTTAGTACCAAAGGAGGTGCCGTTACGGCTGGTCATCATGGCCAGGTTCAACTGGTCACACCGCTCTTCTGTCAAAGTCAGGCAAATCAGGCCACGGCCAAACTTGGCCATGAAATTGATGGCTTCTGGTGTGACAAACTCGGCGGCCATGATCAGGTCGCCTTCGTTTTCTCTATCTTCTTCATCAACCAGTATCACCATGCGGCCAGCGCGCAATTCGGCAACGATTTCCTGGGTAGTAGACATGCTCATAGGGGAATATCCTGAACCGGGCCACAGACATAAATTCGTCAGGCCGCTGGTTTTTCAGTGCAAATGAATGAAGTCGCTATTTTAAAGGATTTACGCCTGCTCTTCCCGTGCTTTATGTCTATTTATATGCTGTCCAGCCTGATTTAAGCCCGATTCAGAAGAATTTGCCTAGATTTGCAACTGGCCTTGTGCAATTTCTATCACCTTGCCACCTACCCGTATGCTCTTGTCTGTCGCCACGTCCAGATAAAGCTGGCAGGGCCGCCTGACTTGCGCACCCTGGGCTATGCGCATGCTGACTGGCAAATCACGCCCCTGATGCTGCCACCAGCCTCCCAGGTTGGCGCAGGCAGAACCTGTGCCCGGGTCTTCTGCAAAGCTGCCGCCCTGCTTGGCAAAGAAATAACGTGCTGTTACAGCCAGACGTTCACCACCTGCTTCTTGCCCATCAAAGGCAAATACATAAACAGACTTGCGCCCCAGGCTATTGGCAGGCCAGACCGGCAACTTGCTGGCGTCTGGCGTGGCGCGCAAAACCGCCTCGCGCGAATTCAGGGGCAGCAGCATTTGTTCACTACCAGTGTTGATCCACAGCGGCACAGAATGAATATCACTTTCATCCAGCCCCAGCAGGGAAGCCGCTTCGGCGACAGATAAACCGCTGGCTTTGACCACAGGCTCACCCTTGTGCGGCGTAGTCAGTGTCCATATGCCATTCTCAAGACGTAGATCTACCAGACCTGCCTTGCATTCCAGATTTACCTCTGAGGAATTGGTGACACTGCCAACTACCTGGGCCGTCCCCAAACTGGGATGCCCGGCAAAGGGCATTTCTGTATCAGGAGTAAAAATGCGCATTTTTGCAGTGGCAAAATCAGATTGCACAATAAACACTGTCTCAGACAAATTGAATTGCAAAGCCAGGGCCTGCATTTGAGCATCCGACATGCCTGTGGCATTTTCAAATACACATAAGGGGTTACCGCCGAGAGTTTCTTCTGCAAACACATTCAAAAGGCGAAAAGCGTAGTTAGTCATCGTTGTTTCACTATTCTTTTTCAAAAAAATCAGGCCAGCGTGGATTTGGCATGGGCGACATTAACTTCCGCAGGCAGCAAGATGCGATTTTTTACCGCCGTCAATTCAGCCAGTATGGAAATCGCAATCTCGGCAGGTGTTTTGCTGCCTATATACAAACCTATAGGGCCGTGGAGCTTTGCCAATTGCTCATCATTGAGGTCAAACTCTTTTAATCTCTCACGTCGTTTGGCATTATTAATGCGCGAACCTATGGCGCCGACGTAAAAAGCATCAGACTTCAAGGCTTCCATGAGTGCCAGATCGTCAAGCTTTGGGTCATGCGTCAGGGCGACCACGGCACTGCGACTATCCAGTTGCATTTCCAATACCAGGTCGTCGGGCATAGCGTGAATCAATTGCACGCCCTCGACTTGCCAGCCACTGCGGTATTCTTCACGCGGATCGCAAACCGTGACCTGATAATCCATACCAACTGCGATACTGGCCAAAAAGCGTGACAACTGCCCTGCCCCTATGATGAGCAAACGCCAGCGCGGCCCGTGCACGGTTGTCAAGGCATCTTCGGTAAACTGCAATTGCTGGCCAGGGTCGGCACTCGCAAGTGTCACTTCCCCAGTGTGCAAATCCAGGCGTCTGGCCAGCAGTTCATGTCTTTGCAAACCCTGCAACAAGGCATCAAGTTGGCTGCGTGCGGATAAGGGTTCTATTGCCAGTTCTATCGTGCCGCCACAGGGCAGACCAAAACGGTGCGCTTCATCGGCGGTAATACCGTAAGTGACTATCTCTGGCAAATGACGCTGCATGCCTTCACGTTGCACTCTTTCTATCAAGTCGTCTTCTATGCATCCGCCAGAGACAGAACCGACTACCTGTCCATTGCCTGCAATCGCCAGTGTCGCGCCTTCGGGCCTTGGACTGGAACCCCAGGTCTTGATGACAGTGACCAGTTCACAGGGCTGTCCTGCCTTGATCCATGCATCACAGGTTTTTAGTACTTCGAGATCTATGCTGTCCATTGCTTCCTATGATCTTGTTGATTCAGATTTGAGCTGACTTGACTATCATTCATTTTCGCATGTTTTTGACTTTGACCTTTCCCATAGAAATTATCTATACAAATTGTCTTATTTCCAGTATTTCTTTGCTTTACAATGCCTGCCAGACCACCACTCTGGAGACCACCTTGTCCACAATCAAACAAAGACTGGCTGCCGTACCCGAAGGCGCAGGCGCACTGTTTTTCATACAGATATTCGCCACACTGGGCTTTGCTGTCCTGTATTCCACCCTGGTGCTGTATGCGACCAAGAAGCTGGGTTTCACCGTCAAGGATGCCACGGCCATCATGGGTGTGTTTGGCGCTTTCAATTATGGTCTGCATTTGTTTGGTGGTTATCTGGCCGGTCGATTTATCAGCAACCGCAACCTGTTTGTTGGCGGCATGATCTTGCAAGTGATAGGCTGCGCGACTATTTCCATGGGTACGTCGGCGACAATGTACTGGGGCCTGGCCTTTTTCCTGACCGGCAGCGGCCTGAACGTCACCTGCCTTAACCTGATGCTGACGCAGCGCTTCAAGCCAGAAGACAATCGCCGTGAAAGCGCCTTCCTGTGGAATTATGCAGGCATGAACCTGGGCTTTTTTATTGGCTTCACCGCTGCCGGTTATTACCAGTTGCAGGAGGACTACGCCAGTCTCTTCATCTTTGCCACCATAGGCAATTTCATGGCTATCGTGCTGGCAGCGCTTAACTGGCGCAGGTTATGCGACCTGAACACCACACTGCTGGACGCCACTGCCAAACAGTTTCGCATGCGCTTTTTGGTCGGTCTCGCTATCATGGTTGGCCTGGTGCCGCTGGTCGAATTCATGCTGCATCGCGCAGAAATGACAGGTAACCTGGTCATGATCGTCAGCATTGCGATTGCCGCCATCTTCATTTTCCTCACCGTCATTCATAAAGAGCGCCGCGAGCGCAATAATATGACGGCCTATGTCTTGCTGACAGTAGGTTCGCTGGTATTCTGGACGCTGTATCAGATGGCGCCGATGGGTCTGCAATTATTTGCGGTCAACAATGTGGACCGTATGGTCTGGGGTTATGAAGTTGCGCCGCAATGGATACAAAACATCAACAGCTTCGTCATCATGTTTGGCGGCCCGTTGATGGCGATGCTGTTCGACAAGCTGCGTGCCAAGGGCTGGAATATCGATATCCCGCGTCAGTTCTCTGCCGCACTGGTCATCATCGGCCTTGGTTTCCTTGTCCTGCCAATTGGCATTGCGACTGCTGCCGGTAATGGTCTGGTGGCTTTCAAATGGATATTCATCAGCTACATCCTGCAAAGTATTGCTGAATTGCTGATTTCCCCTATCGGCTATGCCATGATAGGCAAACTGGCACCACGTCAATACCAGGGCGTCATGATGGGTACCTGGATGCTGGTGACTGGCACTGCTTCCATTCTGGCCAGTAATTTCTCAGGCCTGATACCAGAGGCGACAGAAGGTCTGGCATCGTCCACCAATCCAACTTATAACTACATCTTCTCTTTGCTGGGCTGGGGTAGTGTTGGCGTTGGCGTCGTGCTCATCATCCTGATACCTGTCTTGCGCAAACTGATTACGGATGGGCCTGCCAATGCTACGTCAGCAGCAGTGAACGCAGCTGCGCAAGCCAAGCCTGCATAACAAGAAAAGTTGCAGGTAAGGCGGGCACGAAGCAATGTGCCCGCCTTTTTTATTCCTTGATGGGCGTGAAGCGCATAACTTCTGCGCCATTGATCTGCAGCATTTCAAAAAAGACCGATCTGGGTCTGGTCCAGATAGAACCATCATGTGAGCGATAGACAATGACAGGGCTGAAGTCAGACTCTTGCGTTGCCTCACACACCAGTTCATAAATCCCGCCTTTGTAGTGGCGAAATCGTTGAACGCCTTTTGTCTTTATCGAGGGTACGGGTGCAGCATCAGCCGCGATCTCAGCGGCTCTGTGTTTTTTCAAAAATGCAGGCACTTTCACCGCTGCCAGTTTATTAATATCCTGTAACAAGCGCGGGTCTATCGAGGAATAGCCATAACGCTGCCCCAGTTCACTGGCAATCCGCAGCATCAGGGCAGATGCCACTTCTGCATCAGCCTCTGCCCTATGAGCAGAACCCTTGAAACGTATGCCCATGGAAGCCGCCAGCGGCCCCAATGAATAGGTACTCAAGCCAGGAAACACCCTGCGCGCCAGCTTGACGGAGCAAATCACGCCATCATGGGCAGGCCACAAGCCCAGCCTGTCACTCTCGGCCATTAAAAATTTTTCATCAAAACTGGCGTTGTGGGCAGCCAGCGCATCAGTACCGATAAACTCCACGAGTTCAGGCAATACTTCAGATGCTGGCGGTGCTTTATCGACCATAGCCTGGGTAATGCCTGTCAATTCGGTAATAAAATAAGGAATACGCACATTGCTGTTGATGAGGCTGACATAGCGGTCAACTATTTCGCCACCGACTATGCGCAAGGCTGCCACTTCGGTAACGCGCCCTCCCTGGTCTGGTGACATGCCGGAGGTTTCAAAGTCAATCATGACTACAGGTTTTTCAAACATCATATTTTTTTCACTAGCGGGAACTTATGAAGAGCAATACAATCTATATGCACTGTGCGTCAATAAAAATCTGTGATGCTCCTTAATTTTCATTCACTTTCTATCCTCAGGACTCGGGTAAATGCACTTGCAAACTACAGCGTCACTAGCAACACCGTGGTGCAACCAGGCTTTTCAGCACTGGCGACGTAGCTTTGCGCATGCCCAAAGCCCTACCCGGTCCAACTAGTCCTATTAATTAGTTTGACTAATCTGCGCAATTCGCCAGATGCCCCGATGATACGGTAGTAATCATTGCCCGGCTTACCCAGCAATTTCAGGCAATACATGGCAATACCACGCCATACCAGATATTACCTGTCATCCATCTTTGCTTTTTTTGCTACATCCTGGTTGCGCATAGACGCCCAGACCTGTGTACTGCTATTCATCTCGTCAAGAATAAAGACACGGGCAAATTATTGTATTGCTCATCATGAAAAATAAAATTTTAGACATGTTTTCACTCCCGGAACGGGATTTATTACGCGATCTTGTCTATCGGCGTCTCTGGACATCGATACTGATCAGCTCATTTGGTGCGCAGGTCACCATGCTGGCCCTGCCGCTGACTGCCGCCCTGCTGCTGCACGCGAGTGCCACCCAGATGGGCATGCTGACCTTTATGGAAATCCTGCCTTTTGTCTTGCTGTCGCTGCCCTCTGGAGTATGGCTGGACAGGGTGCGCAAGTTGCCGGTATATGTAGTTGGCGAAATCATGATTTCCATCTCGGTCGCCAGCGTACCTGTGGCCTGGTGGCTGGGTTACCTGAACATGAGCTGGTTATATATAGTTGGTTTCATGATAGGCATGGTTAATACCACGGCAGGTACGGCTTCACAAATCGTACTGACACAGATCGTGCCGCGTGACCGCCTGGTGGAAGCGCATGCAAAAAATGCCCTGGCAACCTCAGGGGCTGAAGTTGCTGGCCCTGCTACGGCAGGTGCATTGATCAAGCTGCTAGGTGCGCCGATAGCCTTGCTGGCAGATGCTATTCTGCTGCTGACCTCGGCCCTGATCCTGCGTGGCATACATGTCAATGAAGTCAGGGAGCCACGTGCAGACGCACATTTCTGGCGTGACTTGAAGGCGGGCCTGTCCTTTGTCGCCAATAAACCTTTGCTCATCGCACTGGCACTGACGGTGGGTGGCTGGCAGCTTTGTTACAACGCGGCCCTGGTTGTACAAATCCTGTTTGCCACGCGTGAGCTGGGCTTGTCCGAGCAGGCAGTTGGTCTCAGTTACATGGGCATGGGTGTGGGTACCATTATCGCCAGTGTATATGGCAGCCGTATCAGCCGTGACATCGGCCCTGGTCCCTGCATGGTGCTGGGCGTGGCAGTCTGCGGCCTGGGCTGGGGTTTGCTGGCTTTGGCACCTGCCAATAACTGGGGTATCGCGGCATTTGGTTTCATGCTGATGTGCTTCTCCATAGGTGGCGTGCTGATCTTCATTAACTTCCTGGCTTTGCGTCAGGCAGTTACACCAGAAGCCATGCTGGGCCGCATGACCAGCACCATGCGCTGGCTGATATTGATACCGGCAGGCCCTGGCGCCTTGATCGGTGGCTGGCTGGGTGAGCATATGGGTTTGCGTTATGCCCTGGGCTTTGCCGGTGGTGCCGCCCTGCTGCTGGCGATACTTGCAGCAAAAAACCCCATCATCCGCGGCATTACGGCCTTGCCACGCCTGAGTAAACAAGAGGAGATGCAACAAGTTTAAGGATGGCATTGCAAACAGGCTGAAAAAAGCGTGATAATGCGCGAATATTTATGTTTTTTCATCGATCCCCCTCAGGAGATAGAGGGGGATTGTTTATTCGCCACGCTGAAAATGGATCACCCTCTTATTCAGCCTTTTTGACAACAATAGGTAGACCAATGCCAACAGAAATGTCAACACCCGCTGCCAAGCCGGGCTCAGGGTTCAAGCCCTATATCCCGGCCTCAGCCCACCTTCCCGAAATGACCGCAAGAGCCCTGATCATGGGCGTATTACTTGGCATGGTTTTCGGTGCATCATCCTTGTATCTGGTACTCAAGGTCGGCCTGACCGTCAGTGCCTCGATACCGGTAGCCGTCATTGCCATCACCCTGTTCCGCCTAGGTAACAAGCTGGGCGCAAAAGACGCGACCATCCTGGAAAACAGTATTACCCAGACCGCAGGTTCCGCTGGTGAATCCCTGGCCTTTGGCCTGGGCGTAACCATGCCAGCCATCCTGATCCTGGGTTTTGATCTGGAAATTTCCCGTGTCATGCTGGTGGGCTGCCTCGGCGGTTTGCTGGGTATCTTGCTCATGATCCCCATGCGCAGAACCATGATTGTGGAAAAGCACGATGAGCTGAAATACCCTGAAGGTACGGCATGTGCCGAGGTCTTGAAGGCAGCAGCGACCGACTCTTCCCGCGAAGCTGCCGGTGAAAAGAATAATCCAAATGCAGCAGATGATGCCAGCAAGCGTGCCGCGATTATCTTTGGCGGCTTTGGTATCGGCCTGCTGTACAAGATAGCCAACGTTGCCCTCAAAGGCTGGAAAGATACGCCGGAAGTTGTATTTGGCGCACCACTGAAAGGTGGTTCGCTGGGTGCAGAAGTATCGCCTGAATTGCTGGGTGTAGGCTATATCATCGGCCCGCGCATTGCCGCCGTGATGGCAGCCGGCGGTGTCATGTCTTATCTTCTGCTGATACCAATGATCAAGTTCTTTGGTGACGCATTGAGTGTACCTCTGGCCCCTGGAACCAAGCTCATCAGTGAAATGAGTTCACATGATGTGCGTGGTGCTTATATCCTGTACATAGGCGCTGGCGCTGTTGCTGCCGGTGGCCTGGTCAGTCTGGCACGCGCTATGCCTACGATCTGGCGCAGTCTGTCGGCTGGCTTGTCTGGTCTGGGCAAAGGTGCTGCAGCAGCGACTGCGCCCTTACGCACTGATCAGGATATCCCGATGAAGTGGGTTGTCATCGGCGCGCTGGCCATTATCGCTGTCATTACATTTGCGACACCGCTGCACATGAATTTCCTGGGTGCCTTGTTAATCCTGGTATTCGGTTTCCTGTTTGCCACGGTCTCTTCCCGCCTGACGGGTGAGATAGGTTCTTCTTCCAACCCCATCTCTGGCATGACGGTGGCGACTCTGCTGTTCACTTGCCTGATCTTCCTGATCATGGGCTGGACTGGTGGTCAGTATTATGTGACTGCCCTGTCTGTTGGTGCAATAGTCTGTATCGCTTCCAGCAATGCTGGTACGACGTCACAGGATTTGAAAACCGGTTACATCGTCGGTTCGACACCGCGTTTGCAGCAATATGCGATCCTGGCTGGTGCCCTGTCGTCTGCTCTGATTCTTGGCCCTATCCTGTTGAAGTTGAATGACTCCGGCACTGTGTATGTACCAGCAGCTCAGGTTGCCCCTGCTCTGCAGACAGATGCATCAAAATTGACCGACACTGCACAACTGCAAGGCCCGCAAGCTGATACAGACAAAGGTACTTACAAGGTCTGGCACAAGAATGACAATGTCGGCGGCCCTGCTGGTAAATACTTTGTTGATAATGCAGGCAAGGCGGTCTATCTGGTTGACCCGGGTATCAATGGTGCTTACAACAAGCGCCCTGATGGCACTGAAGTCAAGAAATATGATGCGCCTAAAGCCGTGCTGATGTCTTACATCATCAAGGGCATTCTTGACCAACAACTGCCCTGGACCCTGGTCTTGTTTGGCGTAATGATTGCACTGGTACTGGAAATGGCAGGCATCCCGTCGCTGGCCTTTGCAGTGGGCGTGTATTTGCCGCTGTCATCCTCTGCCCCTCTGTTTGTCGGCGGCATGATACGCTGGGCAGTAGACCGTCGTAATAACAAGCTTGAGCACAACAAGAATCTCAGTGAAGAAGAGAAACAGGCAGCGGGTGACCGTAGCTCTGGTGTCTTGCTGTCATCTGGCTACATAGCCGGTGGCGCGCTGGCTGGTATTGTGATTGCATTCACAGCAGGCATCCTGACCGATTTCGACAAGAAAATTGGTGACTGGGCTACGGCAAACAACCCCTTCTTTGAAGGTGCCAATGCCAATGCATTGTCCATGATCCCTTATCTTTTGATTGCCTTTGCCCTGTATTGGGTAGCACGGGAAAAGAAAGCTTCCTGACTATAATTTCCAGGATATAAAGTCTGGGATCTGAAGGCTTGATTGTTTGAAACAATCAAGCCTTTTTATTTTGCCTGCTGCAGAATGGCAGAGACCAAGTACAATATCTGAAAATAATTTACCGGAAATAGCCATGTCTGCACCTCAAACCGCTGTCGATTGCAAAAACCAGCCCGTCGTCGTGGGCGATATCGTACGCGTAGTCAATCTCGACAAAAGATTTATCAAGAGTTTCCCTGCAGATGAACGTATCCTGATTGAATCAATGATAGGTCAGTTCTTCAAAGTCATAGACATGGATGAAGAAGGAGCGCCCTGCGTAGTACGTGAATGGCACGATGAACACGGCATCATGCAAACCCATGTGATTGCACTGGATGCAGAAGATATGGAAAAAATTTAAATGACACTTATTCAGGCACAGATAAGTGCAATGTAAAAGTGGAATAACAAAAAACAAAAAGCAGCCTGGGCTGCTTTTGTTTTTTAAACTGATGTCAAATTAATCAGCGAATATAGTCAAATAATGACAATCCAGAAGTTTTGACAAAAGACTGCTGTGCTGCCTGCAAAGTTACTTGTTGCTGACTGAGTTCAGTCAGGGCCACGGCATAATCCAGATCCAGCAGAGCAGACAAGTCTTGCTTGAAGGCTACGCCCTTGGCATCTCCTTCTGTATCAAGGTCGTCCAGTTCCTTGAGGCTGGTACCCAGTTGCGCACGTACAGTCAATATATTATTAAGTGACTTGTCGACGTTGTTATTACCCTGATTCAGTGCTGCAGTCAGTTCTTTTTTTGCAGTCGCTGTACCGGCCGGTATATTCAGGGCATTGATGATATCGGTTACAGTCTCGAAAATATTCTGGTTGCCAGGCTGCACAGTGAACTTGTCACCTGGCCCCGGCGCACTGACTGGTGGCCCAACCGCATTGGTGACACTCAAATCTATGCCATCAAAGGTAATCGGTGTGCCGCTGACATAAGGTGTTAATGGCACCACAACTGTATTGGTGGTTTTATTGGTGACAGTAAATGAAGTACCCAGGTTATCGAAGGCGACTTCGTAATTATTGCCTGTCAAATTCGCCGAGGTGGGTACATTGATGGTGGCTGCAGCCACTGCCAGACCAGCATTTGAGGGATTAGGCTGGACATTGAACTGCCCTGGCGAGGTACGGATATTCTCAAAAATGTCAGTACCAGGGCCACTCAAAGGTATTTGCCTGGAAGAATCCGCCTGGATAAATCTTTGTCCCAGGTCACCATTATAAGTCGCGCCACCTGCTTTTTTTGAATATGGCGCTGTCGTGGTATTAAAGCCGGAAAACAGATAATTGCCAGTACCATCAGTCGCATTGGCCTGTCCAAACAACTGGTCAAGATTGCCCTGCAATTCCTGCGCGATAAAACCACGCTCGGCATCTGTATACGTACCGTTACCTGCCTTGACGATCAGGGTTTTAATATTGTGCAAGGTATCAGTGACATTACTCAATACACTTTCAGATGCGCTCAGATTATTTCTTGCCGCCTGACGATTAGTCGCAAACTGGGTATTCAAGGAGTCAGACTGGGAAATTACCAATGCCCTTGCAGATGCAATAGGGTCATCAGCAGGAGTCAGCACACGGCGGCCAGATGAGACTTGCTGTGAAATCTTGTTCACACTTACCTGCAAGTCGCTAATTCTGGTGCCAGCGGATTGATATATGGTACTAGTACTGATACGCATGATTACCTCTATCTGCCCAAGGCCAATAAGGCATCGAACAATGTACTTGCTATTTGCATCAATTTACCAGCAGCCTGATAAGCCTGCTGGTAACGTAATAAATTGGCGGCTTCTTCATCCAGATTAACGCCGGACTCTGTCTGTTGCGCAGTAATGTTCTGCGCCAGCAACTTGGTTTCTGAGGCGCTGGTAATTTCTACTTCATGTGCCTTGTTACCAACCAGACTGACGAACTGGGCATAACCACCCTGGAAAGTCGTGGTTTTGCCGCCTATGGTATTTTGTGTCTGCAAGCTGCTCAGGATAACGGCATTGCGGTTGTCACCAGAGCCATTGGTATTCGGGCCTACATTAAATACATCCCCATTGGCAGGACTGCCAGAGACAGAAAAACTGATGCCGTTATAACTGATAGTAGAACCGGCAGTATATGGAATTGCTGAACCTGCAGGATAAGTCGTTGAAGTACTGCCATTTGTCACTGTTACATTGGCTGTAGCAGGGAAGCCAGTCAAGGTATTACCAGCCGAATTATAGGTCAGGGTAGACGCTGCCACTGGCAATGCGGCTGACAGTGTAAAAGTATTGCCATTGGCAGGAGGCGCAGCACCGTCAGAGATGGCAAAGCTGATACCACTAAAGCTGATCGTTGCACCACTGGTATAGGGCACTGTTGCCGGTGGTGGGTAATTAGTAGTGACCGCCCCCACCTTCACGGACACAGTCGCCCCCGCAGGAAAACCAGTCAGGGTATTGGCCGGTGAGGCAAATGTCAGTGTCACTGGCGCAGTCAGTGTAGATCCAATAAATGAATCATCAGCCGTTGCCGGGCCTATGGTTGCTGTTGCTGAATTACTGGCCGTAGCCACTTGCGAGTTGGCTACACCCGCACTGATTTTACCAGTGCCGGTATTTGTTGTAGGGAAAGACGTATTCAACGGGCCAGCCGCCGCCAGCTTGGCCGGGTCCTGAACAGCGACAGATATGCTGGAACCACCAGCAGCCGTTGGTCTGATCAGGTATTCATCGCCGGCAGCAGGAACCGCTGCGGCTGGAGGTGGCGCCAGCTGAAAATTGATACCGTCAAATTTCAAAGGCAAGTTTGTCGTAGTCTGTGAAGCACCATCCGACAAGCGCGTGATCTTGTAATTACCACCTATGAATTGCAGGCGATAATCACTGGTCGTCAAGGCTGAAGTATCAGTGATCGTGGCATTAATAGCCGCGGTCGACGTGTTCAGTGAACTTGGCGTGGAGATAGGCCCGCCGATATTAAATAAATTACCGCCGACCTGGCCATTCAAATCCAGGCCCAGCTTTTGCTGGTCATTAAACTGGGTTGCAATGCCAATGGCGATACGCCCTATCCCATTTCTTGCTGTATCAAGAGTGCCGGACCTGAAATCAAACAGGCCACCCAGTTTACCACCACCGAAACTATTTTCCGGCAACAGCACATTGGCACCATTGGTAACATACGACACCTGAGTACGGGTTGGATCAGTCAATGATTGGCTGACTTGCAATTTGGTGACATCACTACCAAGAACCAAAGGCTGACCATTGCCTATAAATATATTATATTTGGCACCCTGCGGTACAACGCTGACCTTGGTCAGCTTGCTCAACTCAGTAACAAGCTGATCTCTCTGATCAAGCAAATCATTCGGGCCGCTACTGCTACTGGATATGCCCTGGGCTTGTTCAATGACATCGTTCAAATTAGCCAATTGTGACGCATAACTATTGATAGCGCCGACAGTCGATTCTATCTGTCCATTCACATCGGCAGAAATTTGATCGAGACGCGTCTGCAAACCATTCAAGCGTCCGGCCAGTGATTGCGCAGAAGATACCGCTGCCTGGCGGGCGGCAGCACCAGCCGTGCCATTCGGGCTGGCAGCCAGATTCTGGAAAGCCTTGAAAAAGTCCTGCAAGGCAGGCGTAACGCCTGCAGTCGGGTCTGCCACCAGATTATTGATCTGGCTGATCTGTGAATAATAGACATCCGCCTGATTTTTGGCAGACTGCGATGCATTGACCTGATTACTCAAAAAGGAATTGTACTGGCGTTGTATCTGGGTGACTGAAACACCCTGCCCTATGAATGAACCACCAAGATTTTGCGGTTCATTCGCAGCTTGCAGTATGGTTTGGCGGTTATAACCTGGGGTTGATGCGTTGGCAATATTGTGGCCGGTCGTGACTATACCCAGCTGAGCTGCTGCCAGGGCTGATTTGCCTACGCCAAATATATTTGAACCCATAATTGAACCTGCTCTTTTTGCTAAGTTAGCTACCCAGTGCTATCAATCATGTTTTCGGTGAGTTTCTGCAAAACTTTAATCTGATTACACTTTCACTGGGACAACTTATGTTGAAAGGGAATTTTTGATGATTTTTGTTAACTTGTTGGCATACTCAGGATCGGTTGCATAACCGGCTCTTTGCAAGCCCTGAGCAAAGCTTGTTGCATCTTTGGCATTAGCCATCACGTTTTCATAACGTGGGTTCTTCGTGATCAATTTTGCATAATCTTTAAATGCATCGGCATAAGTATCATAAGCCTTGAATTTTTCGACTTTGCGCTGAGCAACACCGTTGACATATTCTGTTGTAACGGCATCAACTGTTTTACCTTTCCAGCCTTTGGTCGCTTTCATACCAAAAATATTATGGCTGCTTGAACCATCTGCGGTCTTGATTTCCCGCCGTCCCCAGCCACTTTCCAAAGCAGCCTGACCCAGCATGAATTTCGCAGGAATACCAGTTTCCTGACTGGCCTGTTCAGCATGCGCTGTGAGTTTCTCCTGGAACTCACGGACATGATTTGGACCGGTGAACGCCGTCTTGGGCGCATTCGCTGGCATTTGCTCGAACTTCAGATTATCCAGATAATTATTGATGCCTCGCACACTGGCTGAACTGGCAGGACCGCCCATCCCTCCAGGTTTATTCGCGGTATCAGCTTCCAGCGCCTGGTTCATGGCATTATTGGACAGTTGCCTGACCAGCACATCTGCCAGACCAACTCCCTTCTTGGCCATAGTCTGGGACAATTGCTGATCCAGCATGGAAGTGTACATGCGGCTTTGTTCACTATCGAAAGGGCCGTCCTGGCCACCAGCCTGACGCATGGACTTCAGCATCATGTTCATGAACAAGGCTTCAAATTGCTGGGCAGCCCCCCTGATCGCTTCAGGCGAATTATTTTTGGCCGACTGCTTGAGCTCATCGAGACCTTTGGTGTCGAAGGCCGTTCTGTCAGTGAAATCGGTGCGCCCTATCATCACGATTCCTTAGATAATTTCCAGGTCGGCGCGCAAGGCACCAGATGCCTTGATTGCCTGCAGTATCGACAGCAGATCTTGCGGCGTAGCACCAATCGCATTGAGTGCCTTTACCACTTCAGCCAAAGACACGCCCGCTTTCAGCATCAATAACTGACCCGGATCTTTAGTAATGCTCACTGTTGAATTGGCTGTAGGCGCTGTTTGTCCTGCAGCCAGGGCATTTGGCTGGCTAACTGTATTATCTGTATTGATCACGACAGACAGGTTGCCATGTGCGACGGCACAGGTTTCCAGTGTCACAGCCTGGTTCATGACGATAGAACCTGTCCTGGCATTCAGGATGACTTTAGCCGCCATCTGTGCGGGTGTCACGTCGATGTTTTCCAGATTACCCAAAAATGCCACGCGCTGATCGGCAGATACCGGTGCTTTCACCTGTATCACACGGCCATCCATCGCTGCTGCGGTATCCGGACCAAAACGACGGTTAATGGCATCCACAACACGGCTGGCAGTAGAAAAGTCAGAAGTATTCAAATCCAGCTGTACGCTGGTGCCTTGCGCAACAGAATTTGGCACAGCCCGCTCCACCGTCGCACCGGAAGAAATTTTACCTACGCTTAAATGATTCACCTGTGCTTTGCTGCCATTGGCAGCAGCTCCAACACCGCCGACGAGCACATTGCCTTGTGCCATCGCATAAATCTGGTTATCTGCACCTTTTAATGGTGTCATCAACAAAGTACCGCCACGCAAGCTCTTTGCATTACCCATGGATGAAACGGTAATATCCAGAGTCTGCCCGGGCTGGGCAAATGCAGGCAAGGAAGTGGTGACCATGACCGCAGCCACATTCTTTAATTGCAGGCTGGTTCCAACCGGGATGGCAACACCCAGTTGCTGCATCATGCTGATGATGCTTTGTACAGTAAATGGGGTTTGCGTAGTCTGGTCACCACTACCATCCAGACCTACCACCAGGCCATAACCCAGCAATTGATTTTGTCGCACGCCCTGGATACTGGCCAGGTCCTTGATGCGCTCTGCACGACTTTCCGGTGCGATCAGTGCGACCATTACCGCCATGGCCAGCATGACAGCCTTGATCATTTTTGATGGGAAAAGTGCGCTCATAAAACTACCCTGACCATTCACTATAAAGGAAGGAAGCTAAGGAAAAACCGTGACAGCATGGAACTCATTTCAGTCGTATCGAGTCGCGAAGTTGAACGGTATTCAAAACGTGCGTCAGCAACCTGTGTAGAAGCGACCACATTGCCAGCAGCAATGGTGGTGGGATTGATGACACCAGAAAAGCGCACAAACTCTGCCCCTTTATCAAAGGCCAGTTGCTTCTCACCGCTGACGAGCAAATTACCGTTTGGCATGACATCGATCACCGTCACAGCAATCGTGCCGGTGAAATTATTACTGGCAGTTTGTGCACCTTTTTCATCGTACTTGGTCGATGAAGATGTCGCCAGAGCAGCTTGTGCCGTGGTAGTCGCAGGGACACCAAATACGGTAGGTGCTGCAAAAGAGGCTGCACCAGTTTTACTGTTTGAAGCTGCCGCCGCTTTGCCTGCTGAAGTTTTTTCGACGATGGAAATTGTCAATATGTCGCCGACCATGCGTGCCTTGGCATCTTCATACAAGGGGCGATAACTCGCCTGCTGGAAAATTGCGCCGTTCGCCTGTCTTTGTGGCTTAGCCGATTGCGCGGGGATTGATGTAGGCTGATGCACGATAGGTGGTGGCGTCATGGCACATGCCGTCAATGCCAGCACAGGAAACAATAAAAATAATTTTGTATAAGTCATGATGTACTCATTCGCCAGAAAGCATAAATCAGGTATCAGAGATCAGAGTTGTGACAGACGTTGCAACATCTGGTCTGAAGTGGTGATTGCCTTGCTATTGATTTCATAAGCGCGCTGGGTCTGTATCATGTTAACCAGCTCTTCCGCCACATTGACATTGGAAGTTTCAACAAAGCTTTGCACCAGCAAACCCGCGCCATTGGTGCCGGGGGTATTGGTGCCAGGATTGCCCGACGCCGCAGTTTCCACATACAGGTTTTCACCCAGTGCCATCAAACCAGCTGGGTTGATAAAAGTGGCGAGCTGCAAAGAGCCAACCTGTACCGGAGCGACCGAACCTGGCTGTGTCACAGACACTGTGCCGTCACGCGCAACGGTGATGGATTGTGCATTGGCAGGAATGGTAATCGCTGGCTGTATCACGAAGCCGCTGGAGGTAACCAGTTGTCCCTGGCTATCGGTCTGGAAAGAACCATCCCTGGTATAGCCAGTCGTACCATCCGGCATCAGCACTTGGAAAAAGCCCTGGCCCTGAATTGCCACGTCCTTGCTATTACCAGTTTGCTGCAAATTACCTTGTGTAAAAATCTTCTCTGTCGCCACTGGGCGGACACCAACACCCAATTGCAAACCAGAAGGCAATTGTGTTTGCTGTGAACTTTGTGCGCCAGGCTGGCGTATATTTTGGTACAGCAAATCTTCGAACACGGCACGTGAACGCTTGAAGCCATTGGTGCTGACGTTGGCCAGGTTATTGGACACGACATCCATCTGCGTTTGTTGCGCATCAAGACCAGTCTTGGCTATCCATAGTGAACGTATCATTGCTTTCCCCTTTTTGCCTTGCGTGTTTTTACTTTGCCTGATTGATGTTGATAGCAAAGACTTCTACAAGGCTATTGTGCTACATAAGCACTTAACTCAAAGTCAGGATCTGACTGGCTTTAGTGGCGTTATTCTCGGCATTCTGCAAAAGTTTCATTTGCATTTCAAAGCTGCGCGCCAGGTTGATCATATTGACCATGGATTCGACGACATTCACATTACTGTTTTCCAGCATGCCGCCAGCCACTCCCACCAGGGGATCGGCATCAACGGCTGTACCATCCTTGGTTTTGAATAAGCCATCATCGCCCCGCACCAGATTCTCTTCAGGCGGGTTGACCAGTTTCAGACGACCTATGACCTGCACCGCGTTTGGCGTGGTGCCAGTGGGGACAGTCGATACCGTACCGTCCTTGGCTATGGCAATTGATACTTCGGGCGGTACAGTAATAGGCCCGCCATCACCCACAACATTCAGGCCACTCTGGGTTTGCAAGATACCGTTCTCGTTGATTTTCAGGCTGCCGTGGCGAGTGAATGACTCTGTTCCATCCGGCATTTCCACCGCCAGCCAGCCCTTGCCCTGCACTGCCACATCCAGCTCACGGCCCGTGATTTGCATGGCACCAGTAGAAAAATCCGTGCCTACCGTAGCATCGACGACAAAGGCGCGGGTAGGCAAGCCATCGCTCTTGACTGGCACGGCACGGAAAGAATCCAGTTGCGCCCGAAAACCAGTCGTCGAGACATTTGCCAGATTATGTGAAACGGTGGCCTGCTGCTCAAGGATATGCTTGGCACCGGTCATCGCGGTATATACCAGTCTATCCATGAGCTGCTCCTGTTCTCTTAAAGTTTAAGATACGGTTTAAAACACACATATCAATGCAGATAAAAAACTTCACTATTAACGCAGGTTAACCAGCGTCTGCAAAACCTGATCCTGGGTTTTAATGGTCTGCGCATTGGCCTGATAGACACGTTGTGCCGTGATCATGTTCACCAGTTCACCTGTCAAATCAGTATTGGAATCTTCTGTTGCAGACGAAGTCAGGGTTCCCAGTGCGCCAGAATTTGGTGGCCCGACCAGCGCATTGCCAGAGGTTGCTGTTTCTATCCACTGATTGTCACCAGTCGATTGCAAGCCATTAGGATTGGTGAAATTCGCCAGGACAACTTGCGCCAGCACTGCAGTCTTGCCGTTGGTGTAGCTACCGACGATAGTGCCATCCTTGGCCGTATTGAACTTTGCAAGTTTGCCGGAGGCATAACCATCCTGGGTATTCTTACTGACGCTGAAATCAGAACCGAATTGCGTCGTGCCGGTGAAATCGTATTTGATATCCAGCGTCGTATTAATTGGCGTCACCGCACCTGTACTGACAGGCACTGTCAACGTGGTTGCACGCGGATCAGTTGCAGAAAACTGTGGCGTCACATTACTCAATCTACCCAGATTATCAAAGCCGAGGCGGGTAACGGAATTCGCGGTGGCACCAGCACCTGCAATCAGAACGCCGTCTACCGTAGCAAATACATCCCATTCTATGGTGACAGGTGGAGTTGGAGGAGCCGGGTTAATATTGTCGCGCTTCACAAAGAATGACTGGACCACATGTGAATTACCCAAGCTGTCGAACACAGCGATTGAGGTAGAACTACTATAAGTCGTTGGATCTGTTGGACTAAACGCAATAGGCGTAATCACTGGTGGGATAGTCACTGGCAATTGCGTACCCGGAACCAGTTTGCGTGAATCCAGGTTCATGACGGCATTGATGGTTGCTGTCTGTGCTGGTGGAATATCAGCTGTATTGATATTGATAGGCGCAGCAGCACCGGTAGACAAAACACCCGCAGCATTGGCCACATAACCCGTCAATTGCGCACCCTGTGCATTGACGATATTACCCAGCTTGTCCAGCTGGAACTGGCCATTGCGTGTATAGGTAATTGCGCCATTGGTCGACATGCGGAAGAAGCCGCCACCGTTGATCGCAATATCAAGCGGGTTATTCGTCGTCGAGATATTCCCCTGAGTGAATTGCTGCACAACGCCGGATACCTTGGTACCAATACCCACAGTACCTGCGGAAGAGCCATTCAGCGAGTTGGCATAAACGTCGGCAAATTGCGTTTGTCCTTGCTTGAAACCCACGGTGCTGGCATTGGCAATATTATTACCAATCACATCCAGGGATTTGGAAGCGGCATTAAGTCCACTCAGTCCTTGTTGAAAACCCATGATATTTCTCCCTTACTTAGGCTAGTTCATTCACTTTTTACTGCAGGATTTGATACAGGATTACTCCAAGGATCAATAGATTTGTCTTACATCATTCATACTGATATCACCAATATTTGGCAAGCTGAGCTTCAAGCCCTGGGAGCTTGAGGTAATGCTCGACACCACGCCAAATGCCAGACTGGTGGTCGTCAATTTTTTATCTGCTGCATTGGCGACAAATTCAAATTTGTATGCGCCATTGGCAGCTGTGGTACCGGCGTCGGTCTTGCCATCCCAGGTCAGGGTATTCACACCCTGTGGCAAGGCGCCCAGGCTTATTTTCCTGACGACAGCATCTGAGCTGTCACGTATCACCACATCTACCTTAGTAGCAGCCTGTGGCAATTCAACGCCGTAAATACCCTTGCCTTCTGTGACTATCATGGCATTGCCCGGTGCAATTACACCGTGGCCTATCATATTGGCAGCCTGCAGGTTTTGCCCGCTCTGGAAACTGGCTCCCAGCGCAGTGACAGAAGCATTCAACTTGTCGATGCCCGAAACCGTCGACAATTGCGCCAGTTGACTCGTCACCTGGGCATTGTCCATAGGGTTCAGCGGGTCTTGATTCTTGAGCTGGGTCACCAGCAAAGTCATGAAGGTGTTTTTCGCATCTTCTGTCGAATTCGTCGAAGCTTTTGCCCCGTTCATCGTTGTCAGCAATGCTGGATCAACGGTGCTGCTTTGTACGCCACTGGTAGCCATGATCTATTCCTTACAGAAAATCTTATTGCCCTAAAGTCAAGGTTTTCAGCAGCATGGTTTTTGCTGCATTCATGACTTCTACATTGTTTTGATATGAACGTGATGCCGAAATCATATTCACCATTTCTTCCACCACATTCACATTTGGCATGGCGACATAACCCTTTTCATCCGCCATCGGGTGCTTAGGGTCATACATCAGTTTAGGCGGATTGGTGTCTTCTACAACCTCATTTACCTTAACCGCAGTCGAAGTCGTGCCTGCAACGGGCACCGCACTAAATACAACCTGCTTGGCTTTGTAAGGCGTGCCGTCTGAACTGGTGACACTATCCGCATTGGCCAGATTGCTGGTGACCACGTTCAGGCGCTGTGACTGCGCACTCATGGCTGAACCGGCAACATTAAAGACATTAAAGAGTGACATAATGGTTATCCTTGATTATCCCTGTATGGCTGCCAGCAGACCTTTGATCTGCATATTGATAATGGTCAGGCTGGCCTCATACCGTAGCGCATTGTCAGTGAACTGATTGCGCTCCACGTCCATGTCTACGGTATTGCCATCCACACTGCCCTGCACGGTAGGCCTGTATTGCGCTGCCACACCACCTATGGCACCTGGGGTATCAATATGCTGGCTGGCGGTTTTATTCAAAACCGTAGGCGACTGCGTCAGGTTTTGCCCCAGAGCATTACTGAGTGCACGGGCAAAATCAACATCCCTGGCCTTGTAATTAGGTGTGTCAGCATTGGCAATATTGGATGCCAGCAATTGCTGACGCTGTCCCCGGACTGAAAGTGCAGTCTCGTGGAAGCGGAAATAGTCATCTAGTTTGCCAGCCATCTTGCTCTCCTTTACTCTTGCGCCCCGGGCAGTATTTCAACATTCAAGGCACACAAGGGTTTTCTATACCTTGCATCTTATTCGTCACCACGCAAGTTTGATCAGGCAAGCAGAAAGGGAAAAACCCGTTTATTCACGCATTCAAAAAAATCTGTGAATCCTAAAATGGAGTTCAGAACAACCCAGGCAGGAAATCATGATGAAAGCCGCAAAGATAGTTGGCAAACTCGCCAGCAGACAAGTGTTAGCGCTGGTACTGGCATGCCTGACTGGCATCAGCCAGGCTGCGCCTGTCAGTGCGCCGCAAGATACCAGCCAGTTACGCCAGATTGCGCTGGATTTTCTGACGCAGCAGGCATCTGGCACGAGTGGTCAGGTACAGGTCACCGTGGGTGAAGTTGATAAACGGCTTAATTTGCAGGCTTGCGACAGCCCTAGCCCCTATATGTTACCAGGCAGCAAACCCTGGGGCAAAGTGACGCTCGCCATACGCTGCACCGCACCCACTGCCTGGCTGGTCTATCTGCAAGCCAATGTACAAGTCACGGCAGATTATTATGTTGCTGCCAATGCACTTGTTCAGGGGCAAGTCATTGCCCTCTCAGACTTGAGCAAAGTCAGGGGCGATATCTCAAAACTGCCTGCCGGTGTCATTACTGCTCCTGAACAAGCCATAGGAAAA
Source organism: Undibacterium pigrum (assembly GCF_003201815.1). GTDB lineage: Bacteria > Pseudomonadota > Gammaproteobacteria > Burkholderiales > Burkholderiaceae_D > Undibacterium > Undibacterium pigrum. The sequence goes on along the minus strand of NZ_QJKB01000001.1, from coordinate 100,464 downwards.
AGCATGCAGGTTTCCCTGGCTTCTGGCAGTGTCATGCGTATAGATGCATTAAAAAACCCGGTAGTAGTACAACAGGGGCAATCTGTGCGGGTCGTCAGTTCTGGCCCGGGTTTCCAGGTAGCAACGGATGCCATCGCACTCAATAATGCGGCCGATGGCCAAGTCGCTAAGGCAAAAACCAATTCTGGCCAGACCATTAGCGGTGTTGCAAAAAATGGTGGCATTATAGAAATAATTTACTAATAGCAAGTAATTGCAAAGTTTAAGCAGGCAGAATTAAGTGAATGCAATATTTTTTCACAGTAAGGTTAAAGTTTAAAATTACACGGCCGATAAACTGGATGTAGATCTTTGTAAGTCCCACACTAGAGGGTATCGCTGTGAAAATTGATGACGCACTGAACAAGACCGCGGGGCTACCAGTCAGCCCGCAACAGGCTCGCACGGAAAAACCCGCTGATACTGCGGTTCCGGTAGCGAATTCTAATTCGTCGAAAGTACAGATTTCGACTCTCTCGACGCAATTGCAGGCTTTGCAGAACACGCAAGCTGGCAGTGCCGTGTTTGAGACGAAGAAGGTGGAAGCAATCAAGCTGGCCATTTCCGAAGGGCGCTTTCAAGTGAACTCGGAAAAAGTCGCTGACGGGCTTCTGGAAACAGTTAAAGATTTGCTCAACGCCAGAAAACGATAACATGAACACAAGAAGTTCCGGACACACTGCCATCCAACAATGCCTGCAGGAAGAAGTCAGCATCATGTCTTCTCTTGCCGACTTGCTCAAAAAAGAGCAATCTGCACTGATAGAGAGCGATGTGGTCCAGCTCAATGACTATACCCAGAGCAAGGGACAGCTTGTCGTTAAAATGAATGAATTGGAAAAAAAGCGTAATCGTTTTTTGAATGACCTGGGTTTTAATGCCGACATAGAAGGCATGCAAGCCTATTTGCAGCAAGCTGTTGATACCCCTGACATTGCCAAAAGCTGGGATGCGCTATTGGAATTGACCGCGCAAGCCAAAGAAGATAACCGCACCAATGGCTCACTGATCAACCGTCGCCTGTCACTGAACCAGGCAACCTTGAATCTGCTGCAGCAAAATACAAATCAGGCTGGGTCCATGTATGGCCCGAATGGCCAGTCTACCGTCAAGACCACGCCTGGCAAAGGCTATATCGCCACTTAAGGCGCTTTTCACATACGGCGCGTCGCTGTGTATTTAAGCCCGCATTAAGCTCGCATTTAAGCTTATATTGATTGCTCCGGCTACCCACTTTCCCGTTTTATTTTTTCCGGCTAACGCCTGAATCATGGGTCTGTTACCGTTTGAGGCAAAGACGCAGCAGTTGGCCGTGCAACTGGTGCGGGCAATGAAGTCGCCGCAGGTGTCGGTGCAATCGGCACTTCCACTACTGGCTCTGGCAATACCGCCAAAATGGTTACAGACACACGCCGGTTCCTGGCCCTGCCCTCGGGTGTTTCATTCTCGCTCACAGGCAATTTCGCGCCCTGCCCCACTGCCGTGACCCTGAATTCATCGACACCATTCTCGGTCAACAGACGTGCTACCGTACTGGCCCGCACCGCAGATAGCTCCCAGTTTGAAGGGAAAATAGAATTTTTGATAGGCAGGTTATCGGTATGACCTTCCACCTGTATAGCATGATTATCAAGTTTGAGGACACCGGCAATTGCCTTCAATGCCTGTATGGAATCAACATTCAGGCGCGCATCACCCGGTGCAAATAAGAGGCTGGCATTGATTTCTATCGTGATACCGCGACTGGTCTGGGTCACGCGTACCTTGCCTTCACGTACCAGTGGTTCCAGCACAGTCAAAATATCCTTGGCCATGGTAGTCATTTGCGCCCGCTCTTTACGCAAACCCTCGCTGATACGATTCTTGACCAAAGGCAAGGGATCAAGCTTCAACAATTGCTCGTTAGGCGCATCGACAGGCTTGGGATTGACTGTCATGACCTTGCCAAAAGCACCGGTCAGAGAATTGGACAAGACCCGGTACTTACCCTCGTTTAACGAGGATATGGCATACATGACGACAAAGAAGGCAAACAGCAAGGTAATAAAATCCGCGTAAGAAACCAGCCACCTCTCATGGTTGTCTGGTTCTTCGTGGTATTTTTTTCTTGCCATAAATAGGTATACAGATATACAGGCTCAAGCCTGGAGATTAAGTACGGTGATTAGTCAGTCTTTCTTCCACCACGCGCGGGCTGTCACCCAGGGCGATACTGTAAAAAATGTCGGAAAGCATTTCGCGGCGCGTCACTTCCCGGCCTATAATTTCCTTCAGCTTATTACTGACAGGCAAAAATAATAAGTTAGCCATACCCACGCCATAAATCGTGGCAACGAAGGCGACTGCGATGCCACCACCAAGTTTGGACGGGTCGCTAAGGTTTTCCATGACGTGGATCAAACCCAGTACTGCACCAAGAATACCGATCGTGGGTGAATAACCGCCTGCCGCTTCCCAGATTTTGGCAGCCTGGCGCTGCTCCATTTCATACAGGGAAATATCGACATCCAGTATGTCTTTGAGACGTATCGGGTCTATGCCATCGATGACCAGGCGCAAGCCCTTGCCTATGAAGGGGTCGCTGGAGGCATTCATATAACGCTCCAGGCTCAAAAAGCCTTCGCGCCTGGCAACGACACTCCAGATCAGTGCATCTGCAATATTCTTCTTGCTGCTGTCGGGTGGTTCGGACACCACCCAGCGCAACATGCGAACACCTTGCTTGAAGTTATTCCATCTGCTTTGCAGCAAGACCGCTCCCAGCGTACCTACCGCCACAATGACGAAGGCGGCTGGTTGCACCAGAGAAGAAAGACGCCCACCTTCCAGCAATTGCCCGGAGATGATGCCAAATACCACCAGTATCAATCCGACTATGCTAGCCCAGTCCACGCTTTCTCCCTTAAAAATGCCCGCAGCCTGGCGACGGCCTGGCTATGCAATTGTGAAATCCGCGATTCTGATACGCCCATCACGGCACCAATCTCTTTCAAGTTCAATTCCTGCTCATAGTACAGGCCCATCAGCAGTTTCTCTCGCTCTGGCAAGCTGTCGATCGCACCAATGACGGCATCACGGAAATCGTCATTGAGCAAATCCTGTAAAGGATTGCCAGACAAGTCTGAGCAATAATGATCGAGAAAATGTTCCTTGGTATCCGAGTCGTGAAAGTCTTCGTAATACACAAGTTGATGCCCGCCACTGTCAGTCAGCAAGTCCTGGTATTCTTCCAGGCTGAGCTTGAGTGACTTGGCAACCTCGGTTTCCAGTGGTGGCCGTCCCAGCTTTTGCTGCAGCACATTCATGGCATTTTCTATCTTGCGCATGTTCTGGCGCACGCCACGCGGCAACCAGTCGCTACTGCGCAATTCGTCCAGCATGGCACCCCGTATGCGTTGTACCGCATAGGTTTCGAATTGAGCACCATGGGTATCTTCATAGCGGTTAACGGCATCCAGCAGGCCTATCATACCGGCCTGCACGAGGTCATCCACCTCCACACTGGGAGGCAGGCGCGCCTTCAACTGGTAAGCCAGACGCTTGACCAGTGGGGCATGCTCCCTTAACAGGAAGTTTTTATCTGATTTTCCGCTAGCGGTGTACATTTTGATTACATTCCAAGACCGACACCCAGCTCAGGGACTCCCTCTAAACATAAAGTCGAACGCGCAGTACGCGCCAATTGCTCGGCCAGCCTGGAAAATGCCAGTGATGCGAGGGCTTTAGGAAAAGCATCAATCACAGAGCGTCCCAAATGCGCCGCCTTTCTGACATGTTCATCTTCCGGCACATTGCCGACATAGTGTAATGGCACTGCCAGATAACGACTGGCTGCCTGCGCCATATTAGTGTAAATCAATCTCGCCTCTTTTTCTGATGCACCGGACACCACGATACCATAACCACGTCGCCCTACCCGGTTGCTGACGCGCTTGATCAAGCCATATGCTGCCTTGATCATGTCGGGATCAGCCGATACCTGTATCACCAGCTCACTATCATCCAGCGTTGCCAGCGGAAAGGCATCATCCAGATTGATATCGCTATCAACGATCACCAGGTCTGAACTATTGGCGACCGTATCAAAAACCCTGGACAGCTGACGCGCACTTTCTGGCGGCAACCAAGCATGCCTGGCCAGCATCGTTACGGACAGGCCAGCAGCTACCAATTTTACCGCTTCCTTCATTGTACGCTGTTGTCTCGCTACATCCAATAAGGTCTGATCATGGCGGGCGTTCAACCATGCCCCCACACTATTCTCGGAAGCGCGGGCGTCTACCATCAAAACCTGGCTGCCCTGGCGCGCCAGAGACACACCAAGATTGACCAGCATGCCACTCTTTTCATCTTCCCTCAAGGCCGACAAAAAGGTAAACACTCTTGGTTTTGGCCCCGCCAGCATGCGGCGCAGGCCTTCTGCCTGATCGAAACTAGCCAAGGAACACCTCCTTGCCTGCACGACTACCTGCTCTGGAAGCTGATGCCGATGCAGAAACCGCACCAGCCATCAGCAGAGGCAATTCCTCATCGAGATAGCGAAAAGCCGCAGTCTCACGCTTGAGTTTGAAGGCACGATCGATCAAATACAATTTGTTGGCGATATGCAGGTCTTCAGGCACACGCTGGCCACTGGCAACGTAATACACCATGAGTTTCTGGCGTATCGCAATATCGAGTGCGCCACCTATGGTTGCAGCTTCATCGAGTTTGGTAAATATGCAACCAGCCAGGCCATTACCCTGATAGGCGCGCACTACCTCGCTCAAGGTTTCCCCTGTCGATGTCGCATTCAGGCACAGCAAACGCTTTACTGGAGTGTCTGTTCCAGACAACATCGCCACCTGCTCAGTGACCATCTTGTCGCGCTGACTGACACCCACAGTATCAATCAGGACCGTATGTTTATTCTTGAGCTCGGACAAGGCGATGCGCAAATCTGCCTCATCCTTGACAGCATGTACCATCACACCCAGGATTTTGCCGTAGATACGCAATTGTTCAAAGCCGCCAATACGATAGCCGTCAGTTGTGATCAGGGCCAGCTTGGATGGGCCATGACGCATGACGCAGCGTGCTGCCAGCTTGGCTGTGGTGGTGGTTTTGCCGACACCGGTAGGTCCAACCAGGGCATACACGCCGCCTTTTTCCAGCATTTCATTTTCATTGGCGATGGTTGACAGATTGCGCACCAGGATATTTTTGATCCACTCCAGGCCATCCTCGACCTTGCCAGCTTCCGGCAGTTTTTCTACCAGATAGCGTGACAGGCTGGCACTGAAACCGGTAGCCAGCAATTCGCGCAAGATCTCGGCCTTTTGTGGCTGGCGTTTTTGTGTCTGCGTCCACGAGATTTCTGCCAGTTGAGATTCCAGCATACTGCGCATGGCGCGGATTTCTGACATCACATCATTCAATTCATTGGCATTGACCGGTGTGTCCATGTCACTGGCAAAGCTGCTGGCACCTGTCTGCGCCTTGAAAGTTGGCACATTCATGCTGCGCTCTACTGGTCTTTCTACCGACCTTTCCACTGAGCGATGAAAGCTGACTGCCTCCTCGTTCTGGAAGCGTGGCGCAAAGCGCGGTACCTGAGGTACTTGCTGGGTTTGCAGAATTTGCTGCGACTCAACTTCCTGCTCAGCATCCGGTGCGATGGCACTGATGGCTTCATCTGCCATTGCCAGAATCTCGACCTTGCCGCCCACATTGCGGTTCGAGAGGATCACGGCATCTGCCCCCAAAGCATCACGCAACATGCGTAAAGCTTCGCGAGAAGTATTCGCGGTAAATTTTCTGACGTTCATGATTGACCTCCGACCAGACTGGTGACTCTAATGGTTTTTGTTTCAGGTATTTCTGCGTGCGACAAGACTTTCAATTGCGGCAAATTACGGCGCAAGAAACGCGACAGCAAGGCACGCAATGGTGCTGGCACCAACAGCACTGGCGTCAGGCCCATCTGCTCCTGATGTTCAGCCGCTGCCTGGGTCTGACTTGCCAGTGTGTCGGCCAGGCCAGGCTCTATGCCAGATCCATCAGCGCCACTGGTTTGCAGGGCTTGCATCAACAGACGTTCAAGACGGCTATCCAGCGTCATGACTGTCATCTCATTCCCGGTCGGGAAGATTTGCTGAACTATGGCACGGCCCAGGGCTATCCTGACCTGTGCTGTCAATTCATTGGCATCCTGGGTATGCATGGCTTGCTCAGAAAGGGTTTCTATGATGGTGCGCATATCGCGAATATGCACGCCTTCCGTGAGCAGGTTTTGCAAGACTTTTTGCAAGGTGGACAATGGCATGGATTTTGGCACCAGTTCTTCCACCATTTTTGGCATTTCTTTTGCCAGATGATCCATCAGCAATTGCACTTCCTGACGGCCTAGCAATTCAGCAGCATGGCTGGTAATCAGATGATTCAAGTGGGTGGCAATCACAGTACCGGAGTCGACCACGGTATAACCCATGGCTTGGGCCTGTTCACGAATTGCGCCATCAATCCAGACAGCAGGTAAACCAAAGGCTGGATCAGTCGTCATTGCGCCTGGCAAATTGCCAGTCACCATGCCTGGGTTAATGGCAAGGTATTGGCCGCTCAGGGCTTCACCTGCACCGACTTCAACACCCTTGAGGGTAATCCTGTAGGCAGATGGCTTCAGTTCCAGGTTGTCACGGATATGCACAGGTGGCGATAAAAAGCCGACTTCCTGAGCAAACTTCTTGCGTATGCCCTTAATACGACGCAAGAGTTCGCCACCCTGGTTTTTATCCACCAGCGGGATCAGGCGATAACCAACTTCCAGACCCAGGGTATCGACAGGCAAGATATCTTGCCAGGTTGCTTCTTCCATTTCCTGTGGCGCGGCAGTTGGGGCCTCCACCCTTTCATCTGCTCCAGCAGCAGGTGCGACTTCATTACGCTTGTTGAGCAGGTAACCGCCACCACAAAGTACTGCTGCCAGCAAAATGAAAGCAATATGCGGCATGCCTGGTATCAAACCCATGCCACCTATGATGCCGCCTGTGATGATCATGACCTGAGGCTTGGCAAACAACTGGCCTATCAACTGACCACTGATGTCCTGATCGCTGGCCACGCGCGATACCACGACACCGGCCGCCGTAGAGATAATCAAAGAAGGAATTTGTGCGACCAGGCCGTCACCAATTGCCAGCAAGGTATAGTTTTTCAGCGCAGTGGAAAAATCCAGGTCATGCTGCACCATCCCCACGACAAGACCACCCACGATATTGATGACAGTAACCATGATGCCGGCGACCGCATCACCACGTACATATTTACTGGCACCGTCCATAGCGCCATAAAATTCAGCTTCTTGCGCAACTTCGGTACGGCGGCGGCGTGCTTCCTGTTCGGCAATCAAACCAGCATTCAAGTCAGCATCAATCGCCATTTGTTTACCTGGCATCGCATCCAGGGCAAAACGTGCGCCCACCTCAGCGATACGGCCAGCACCTTTAGTGACAACCGTAAAGTTAATGATGGTCAAAATGACGAACACCACGATACCAACTGTGTAGTTACCGCCAATCAAAAAGTGACCAAAAGCTTCAATCACCTTACCTGCTGCATCTGGACCGGTATGGCCCTCAGTCAAAACAACGCGGGTAGATGCTACGTTCAGTGACAGACGCAGCATGGTACTGACCAGCAGCACGGTAGGAAATACCATGAAATCCAGCGGCTTGACGGTATACAGGCTGGTCAGCAAGACAATGATCGCAATGGCGATATTGAAGCTGAAAAACACGTCGAGAACAAAGGCTGGCAAGGGCAAAATCATCATCGCCAGCATCAGGATGATGAGGAAAGGCGCTGCCAGTGCCCTGGTATTGATACCGTTCATCCAGCCAGGTAAGGTGAAGCTATTCATGCTTGGACTCCTGCTTGGTTGCCTGCTTGATTATTTGTTTGAATATTTGCTTGGTTATTGGGATCAAGCTCAGGTGGTACAGGCAAATCATTTGGTTTTTCAGGTCTGTTACCGCCGCCTTTGGTATAGCTGCGCAGTTGATAAACATAGGCCAGCACTTCAGCTACTGCGGCATACAGGGCTTCAGGTATTTCGTCACCGAGGTCGGTATGCTTATAGAGGGCGCGGGCCAGTGGCGGCGCTTCCAGCAAAGGTATTTTGTGTTCTTTTGCCAGTTCACGGATTTTGGCGGCGACTTCATCCGCACCTTTGGCGATGACTTTAGGAGCGCCATTGCCGCCTTCGGTATATTTCAGGGCGACGGCAAAGTGCGTCGGGTTAGTGACGACAACGTCAGCCGTCGGGATTTCAGACATCATGCGGCGGCGTGCCATTTCACGCTGCTGGGCGCGAATTTTTGCCTTGATCTGCGGGTTACCATTGGCTTCCTTGGATTCCTGAACAACTTCCTGATGTGTCATCATCAGTTTTTGTGCGTATTGCCACATTTGATAAGGCGCATCAATGGCGGCAATCACAGCCAGTGAACCGACAATGGCCAGGAAACACACGCCCATCATATGACCCACGTGGGCAGGGCCAGACTTCAAGGCTTCCAGCGGCAAGGCAAAGATGGCATTTTTTTGGCCCATGATGACGATCCAGGCTACAGACCCAACCAGGATGGTTTTGACGATGGCCTTGATGAGTTCGACGCCAGCGCGAGTAGAAACCATATTGCCCAGGCCAGAAATCGGGTTCATGCGCGAAAAATTAGGGGTCAATGCCTTGGCACTGAACAGCCAGCCGCCTATCAGCAAAGGTGAACCCAGTGCCACTATCATCAACAGCCCGGCAACAGGTGCAAAAGCCACCAGCACATCCATCAGGCTGACAGCAATTTTTGAAAACAGCAGTTCATGATCGTAGATAATCGCCCGCTCCAGCGACAGGCCCGCCACCAGAGCTTGATTCAAATGCCTGACCAGGCCATCGCCCATACCCCAGAGCGCACCGCCTGCCGCCAGCAAGATGGTGCAGGTAGACAGTTCACGCGAACGCGGAACATCGCCCTCTTCCCGCGCCTGTTCAAGGCGCTTGGGCGAGGCCGGTTCGGTTCTTTCGAGATCGCTATCTTCGGCCATTGCCGACTCCTGTTATTTCCACAAAGCAAGCTCTGCTTTGATTACGCAAATATACAGGTGTAATTATTGGCTATGACAGACACGCAAGATGCGTGGAATAAGGGAGGAAATACCCCCTTCCTCTCAGCAAGGAAGGGGTGAAGACTGAAAAAACAGAGGAAATGCCTGTTCAACAAGCATTGGAGACTGGCCAGGCAGAGAGATTTTTGCCTTTTAATCAATTCAAGACGGGACGTAAAACCTGGGCGACCTACGCCGTAGCGACGCGATTGCCGCACTCCCCGCAAAAGCTGGCGTCCACATCAACCGAGGCACCACAGGCACGGCATGCCTGCATGGTCTTGATCTTATCCATCGCTGCTGCGTATTGCATTTTTTCTTTCTCGCTATGGTCTGGCAATTGCTGCTTTCCTGCAGCCAGTGCAGTAGCTGCTGCATTAGCAGGATCAGCAATCACCTGGTTCATCATGCCGACTTTTTCTGCACGTGCCAGGTCTTTTGCAGACGTCGGTGCCACCACCATGGAATTTTGCTCAGCAAAGCCCTTTAAGCTCTGCGCCAGTTCTTCAGCATAGGCTGGCAGACCGCGCATGCCTGTCATTTGACGGAGTGCGTCGCGGCCAAAAATCACCGTGTCAATTTCTGATACCCAGACACGCAAAGTCATGGATTCTATGTTGATGACTTTCTTGCTGGTTTGCAGATTGCCAGAGATTTGATTGCCAAGCTGGACACTGGCAGACTCAAAACTGCCCTGGATATCAACCCAGATCAGTTTCGAGACAAAATCAAAACGTCCCCAGAGCACATGCGACGCGCGGTAGCAATACATGCCTACGCCAAACAAGCTGCAAGTCAGCGTAAGATTAGTCCACACTGCGTCACCAGCCAGGATGGCGCGTGTCAGCCAGACTGCCATCAGGGTACCACTGGCAATCAAGACAAAGGCCAGCGCCGTCAGACAGGTCAGCCAGAAAAATTCTTTGGTAGACAACGCATGTTGAAGACCTTCTGCCACCTTACCAACTTGCGGGCAAGGCTGGGTTTCCTCAAAAATTTCGGCAGTGAATTGCCCTTGTGGGCCTTCGATAATGGGTGAACGGCGCGAATATTTGCGGTTAGGCGTGCGGCTGAACCATTTCTCCATCAATATCCTGTCCAGCTCTTCCAGTAATTTATTGGGATGGGCATTCATGGTCACCGTTTCCACCACGCGCGCCGCGCCTATGACTTGCGGAGTAGCCTGCAACTGGTTTTTCAACGCCAGACCAAAAACTGCACAGGCAGCCAGTGCACATAACAAGGTCAGCAAAACCACACCATTGACAGACAAATTCTCAACCGGCGGCAAATGAGATGCCAGCAAACCCAGTACGACTGGCCCCAGCACTGCCAGTACGATCAGGATAATCAGACTGCTGATACCCACATTGGCACTTTCCTTGATTGCACCTGTCGTGGTGGCAGTGCGCGCCACCATCGGACGCATGATCTGGAAAAACACAAATGCACCATATACCAGCCCTATCCAGGCATGGGCAGCGCCTTGACCAAACACCAGCCAGCAAAATAAAAAGCTGATCAATGTCGCGGTCAGGGACAGGAAATTATAAAACTGTGTCTGCGCAGAATACTGGATGACGATGGGTGCAAATATCAACTGCGGCACCCATGAATACAATAGGCCATTCAAAGGCCCTGTTGGCTCTTTGAGCGAAATCGCATTTTGCCTGAGGTTTTCCTTATAGTGACGGGCATAGTCAGAGTCACCATCTTTATCGGCAGGCAGTAGTGGCGCCAGACTTTCAGGGCGATTACGGCCAAAGAAATAGCGCAATTGAGAAAATGCACGCGCCAACAATAATATCCCGAACAACAACAGTATTACGGCAATCCCCAGTACAGCAAAGACCGGCAAATCTGGCGCATGTGCCAGACGCCCGCGCACATCAAACATAATCCAGGTGCCTGCCAGTACCAACAAGCCGCCGGAAATCATGCTGGCAAGATTTTCTACCTTGTAAGGATTGGGAAATTCAAATAACTGGCTTTCCGGATTGAATTCATAGCTCATGCGCGCAACTCTTTATTTGAAATATCGTCGGGATTAAGGGGACTCAGTGGAGCTGTGTGGAAATTCAGCGGCAATTTACTCACCTTGCAAGCGCCGGGCTTTTTTTATCCTGGCTTTGGCTGCCGCATTATTGGGGTCCAGAGCCAGCGCGCTTTGTGCGGTCGCAATGGCACGGTCATAATCGCCACTGGCGAGAAAACTGTCCGAACGCGCCAACAAAGCCACTACTTGGCCTTGCCCCTGACCGAACCCGCCGTTGCCGAAAGGGGTGGGCATACCACGTCCAAACTCCTGATGTTGCGCATTCAGGTTGCGCTGGCGCTTGCCAGTTGCAGGATGCTCATCATCAAAATCATCGTCGTCATCGAAATCATCGTCATTTTTCTTTTTGGTTTTCTTTTTCGCATTTTGTGCATTCGATGCGACAGCAACTGAAGCTGGTTCTGGGATTGGGGCCGACTGCACAGGCTCAGTTGCCGGGCTCGGTGTTGTCGCAATCTCTGGCGCAGGAGTTGGCGGTGGCATAGCGACGGCTGATGCAGCGACTGGAGTGGCGACAGCAGCTTCTGTAACAAGCATCGGACTCTGCACAGACGGCTTACTGCTTTGCGCAAGATTATCTGCAGGCTTACCTGGCGATAGCCAAAAATAGCCACCAGCCAATACCAGCACCAGCAGCAAGGCCACTGCGGCTGCCATGACATGAGAAGGCTGTATGCTGGATTTGATGACATCGCCGGGTACGGCGACATCGGGGCTGGCACTTTTTTTGTTCAGGTCAACTGGTTTGCTGGCTGGCAGTTCAACCTGCGCTGCTATGGCAACAGGGTCTGGGGCTGGTGTGACGCTAATCCCATCTGGCTCCGGCGGTAACTCTTTGGGAGTATCCTGGCTGGGCGATGCTATATCAGCTTGTTTGTTAGCTGGTGTGTCAGCTTGTATTAACGGGCTGGTGCCATTGAGAATCTCATCATCAATATCGATGTCAAGAGTTTCGCTGGAAGCCAAGGGGTCAGCGGCAGAAGCTGGGGCGATGACGCTGGTCCCGCACTTCTTGCAAAATTTTGCCCCGGCTGCCAAATCGGTCTGGCAATTTGCACATGACAAGGCCGAACCGGGCGGGGCACCGTTATCTGCATTGACAGTGATGGCTGATCCACAGGATTTGCAAAACTTGGCCCCGTCTTTATTTTCAGTACCGCAGTTTTCGCAATTGAGCATTCGTGTTCATCCTGATTGAGTGATATGGCATGATCTCAGAAAATTGCCATATACTCAACCAGACCTCAACCAAACATCAACCCGACACGTAATGCCTTATGCTGGCTGGGCGACCGCAGGCACGGCAACCATGCGGTGTATGAAATACATCATGACTGCGGTAATCAGCACCGTCAGCACCAGGATATCACCCAGCAAATCAAAATGCAGGATAGGTCCGCCGCCAGCAGGCTGGCTGACTATCATGCCAGCAACCACAGAACCAACACCACCGGCGATTTGTTGCAGGGATGAGTTAATCGCCATGAATGAACCACGGCTGTCAGCGGCGGGCACAGCCGACATCATCGCCTGAGCCGGAATGATGCGTGAAAAGATACCGACGAACAACAAGACATTGACCAGGATGACCGTATGTAAAGGTGTCACACCAAGACGGGTATAAATGACTGCCATGATAATCGTCATGACAGCGCCAAATAAAAACACGCGGTATTTACCAAACTTGTCGCTCAGTTTGCCAACCAGCGGGCCGGTGACGATGGCACCCAGGCCAGTCACCAGATAGACCATCGGCAACTCTTTCATCGTAATCCCCAGATTATTCACTGAGAAGGCACTGCTGAATGGCATCAGCATATAACCACCTATGCTTAACAGGCCAGTCGCGGCAAACGCCAGCAAATATCTTGGGGTTGCTATCGTGTCTTTCAGGTGATGGAAGGGGTTGCGGTCAGACTGCAATTTCAAATGACCATCAATAGGTTTCAGGTTGGCGATGATAATGACGCCGACGATAGCTGCCATGCCGACGATCATCATGAAAGGTGCATGCCAGCCCCAGTGTGCAGAAAGGTAAAGACCAATAGGCAAACCCAGAATCTGGCTGGCTGCAAAAGCTGTTTGCAACACGCCCATGACCCTGCCACGCATGGAGAACGGGAACAAATCTGTCGTGATCGCCAGCACGATGGCACCGATGACACCGCCAAACAAACCCGTCACTATGCGGGCAAATAACAGGAAGTAGAAATTAGGCGCGATACCGCACAGGAAAGTACCCAGGATAAAACCGGCGTAGAAAAACAGCAGCAGCTTTTTACGGTCAAAACGATCTGCAAAACCCGCAGCCGCAAAACCGGCAATACCAGCACTGAAGGCATAGGCAGATACCACCACACCAAACTGTGAAGGTGAGATATTCAAAGCTGGCATCAGGATCGCACCCAGCGGTGACATGATCATGAAATCCAGGATGATGGTGAACTGCAAAAACGCCAGTATGGCGAGCACAAATTTTTGATAGCCAGTAAAGCTTGCTGGCGATTCTATAGGTATGGATTGATTCATATTTTCTTTCTTTTGGACTAAAACCCAGGCTATTTATTGTTAGCTGAGCAGATATTGTTATTGGGTTTGTTTTGTGTTGCTTTGCGTTGTTTTTGCGTAGTTTTTTTATGCAGCGACCCTGAAGCCATCATTTTGTAAAAGCACGTCCTGGTTCCCGGAAAAGAATTCCCTGAAAAATGGTACGGCTTCATAAGAATGAAAGACCCTGGTAAATTTCAGTGTCTCTGCTGCTGTTTGTGCATTTCTTTCACGCATCTCGGTTTCATAGGCGGCAATAGCTGCGCGCATATCAGGCATATCCGGGTTCAGCAACTGGCTCGCCAGCACCAGAGCATCCTGCATCGCCATGTTCACGCCCTCACCTGCATAGGGTGGCATGACATGGGCAGCATCACCCAGCATGGTCAGATTCGACAAAGACTGCCAGTGTTGATCGACAGGTGCACAGAATTGCGGGCGCGGCATGAAAGGCAGAGTGGCATGTCTGAACAGTTCTGCCCAGATATCACTCCAGCCCTTGAATTCTTGTCTGAACCAGGCCAATACCTGCTCACGGTCAGAGAAATCAATTCCACACTGTCTGCACCAGTCCTGATCTGCCTTATGCCCGGTATAAAAAGCGACACTGCCATCGCCTTTCAAGACAATGAATAATGTCTTTTCATCGTCGAGCACACAAACTTTTCCACCATCCAGTAATTCATACAATTCTGGAATAGTGTTTGCCACGTCAGCGACACTGCCCTCAAGCACAGTCACCCCAGAATACTCCGGTGCCAGCGGAGTGATATAAGGACGTATTTTTGAGTTGGCACCATCGGCAGCGATCAGCAAATCGGCAGTAAATTTGTTGCCATTTTCAAATGCAATCTCGACCGACTCTTCTGTTCTTTGCAAGGAAGAGAAACGGGCATCCCAGACCACCGTGTCATCCATCAGCGAAGCCAGCAGCAAGTTCCTTAAAGGACCACGATCTATCTCTGGTCTGTCATTGCTTTCTGAATCAAGCTCATCAATGATGACTGCTGCCTGTGCGTCCACAAACAGCATTTTCTCGGCCCCTGGACGATATGCCAGTTCAAACGCCTCCATCAAACCGGCGGCACGCAAGGCAGACAAACCAGAGCCTTCATTCAAATTCAGGGTGGCGCCCTGCACTCTGGCAAACTGGTTGATATCCCTCTCAAACACCTTCACTTTCGCGCCATGCATTTGCAGCAGGCGCGCCAGTGTCAATCCACCCGGCCCTGCACCGATGATGGCAATTTGCTTGTCTTGTATTGGGCTTTGCTTATGGATTTGTCTCATCGCGGTCATTCCGGGTTTTTTTATCCATCTCATCGCATGCTTTTACCGCAATAGCTCTGCGATATTGCAACTTAATTACATACTCAATGGATAGACGTTTTGAAATTGCAAATATTGCAGGAGAGCTGGGATTTTTTGCTGAAGTCAAAAATCTTTGCCAAAAATGAGCAACCTGAATACTGCCTTGAGTCACACTATAATTTAATCAAATTAAAAAGTAAAGTCACTTAATTTATTTATTGAGGTAATAAATCTGCTAAAATGTGACATGAACACAATTTGGAGCCTTTGATGGGACTGAGGGAATTAAAGAAAGCGAAAACCAGGAAGATGATTTCTGATCTGGCGACTGGGCTGTTCATAGAAAAAGGTTATAACGAAGTCACGACAGCAGAAATTGCCAGACTGGCTGAAGTATCCGTGCCTACGCTATTCAAATACTTTCCCACTAAAGAAACCCTGGTGTTTGATGAAGAAGATGAACGGGAAGAAAGATTGATTGCAGCCGTCACTCAGAGGAAAAAAGGTGTATCCATCCTCGATGCCCTGCTTGAACATTTTTCAAGCTACACCGCCTTTGACGCCAACAAGAAAAAGGAAGTGGCGGCTTTCAAAAAATTGATTTACTCCACGCCAGACTTGTATATCTACGCAAAACAAATCTGGATGCGTTATGAAAAATCACTGGCGGTCGCGCTGCAACAAGAGACAAAGCATGCACTTGCCCCAGCTGAGGCAGAAGCCATCGCCCACTTTATCCTGGATGCCTTCCATCGCTCTAAAGACGCTGAAGATCCCATAGCTTCACTGCATACCTTGTTCAGCCTCATGAAGAATGGCTGGAAAGAATGAGGCTCCTGGGCACGGTTCTCTATCGAAAGCCTTAAGATCAATCAGGCTGGTGCTTGTGCTGCCAGACTATTCTCTATAAATGCCCTGGCGGTGGTTGCTGCATAGCCTTGTGGCATGATATCCCCCGCTGCACTGGCGAGTTGAAATGCCCCCTCCATAAAGGCCAGCAGGCCAGCAGCCAGTTCTGCCACGCCGCTGATGACCTTCTTCTGGTCTTGCAGACATGCCGCCAGCAAATCCTGTATCAACAACAACTCAGCCGCAATCGCCTCCTGAAATACCGCACGCACTTCTGGCTGGCGTACTGCTTCAGCACCTATCACCACCCAGGCTGAAACCGCCTCAGGCATCGCGCCCTCGCCTTTGGCCAGACGTGCATTGATATAAGCCTGCAGTCTTTCTTGTGAGGTATTGGCCGTTGCCGCCAGCAAGTCATAGCGTGCCCGTGACATCGTCGCCAGCAACTTGACCAGATAAAGCAGGATTTCGCCCTTGCTCTTGAAATGGTAATGAATCAAACCCGGTGCCAGGCCTGCCTGTTTGGCAATCGCCAGTATGGTCGCCTTTTCATAGCCATGCTCTGCCATGACAGACAACAAGGCAAAAACGATCTCTTTACGACGCTGCTCGGTATTGGATTTTCTGGACATGGGAAAGACTGTTGATTATTTTGGTTACAAGACCAAATTCTACTTGTTTTCAACTTAATATAAGCACAAGAATGCAAACAAAGTTTTCCTGACTGAAGAACGCACAAAATTCGGGCAATTGCAGACTACAATCAGGCCGGACCAAAACACGAATTTTGAGACAGCATTCAGATATCCATCTTCATGGGCTTATTGATACCATGATGTCTACGTAAAAAAACAATCTGCTTATCAAAATGCAATGCCACTTCATTGCAACATTTTTTTAGAAATACCAATTGGCAGTTGAACTGTCGTCGAGACCACCTATGTTGCACCGCTTTAAACAGTTTATCTGCCTTCTCTTATTGTCAGCATTTGCTCACTCGTCTGTATTTGCCGCAACGGCAAAAACTGGCACAAGCAAACCAGCCATCAAACCCATCATCAAACTCTTCCTGCAAGAAAACCTGGACATCCATGGCCGGCCCTTGCCGCTGGATCGCGATCTGGAAGACATCCTCATTTATTTTGAGCATGAATCCGGCATTCAATTTGACAAACAGATATTGCCCTGGAACCGTGCTCAGCTCATGGCGCAAAATGGCGAAGGTATTATTTTTGGCATTTCCAGATCCCCAGAACGGCTGCAGCTCTATCACTTTTCCATCCCCGTCGTCAGTGAAAAAATCTGGGCGATTACGTATGGCGACCCTCGCCCCAACTTTCAAACAGTGGAAGACTTGCGCGGCAAAACTGTCAGTGTAGGCCGCGGCTTTAGTCACGGCATGGATTTTGAAAAGGCCAAAAATGTTGTGTTCCAGGTACAGGAAGATTCTGCCTCATCTGCCGCCCGCTTTAAAAAACTGATGAACCGCCGCAGCGACATCATGCTCTGGCCAGTGCGCCAGTTGCAACGCGCAAGCCAGGTAGAAGCCTACCTGCGCGACCAGCTAGTGCCCAGCTTCAACGACCCTGAACTGACAGGCAAGACCTTCTATGTTTCTGCCAAACCTGTGTTTTACGACACTACCCATTTCGCCGCAGCAAATGGCAAATACGAAGCAGAGATGGATAAATTGAATGCGGTGATACGCAAAGGAACGGCGAACGGTAAGCTACCGAAAGTACTGGCAAAATTTTACTAGCAGTTTTGTGATTATCAGTTCATCATAAAAAAACGCCGCATCAGTTGAAACTGGTGCGGCGTTTTTCATTCAGTACTTAATCGATCAACGACTGAATTCTTTGACACGTTCATTAAACGGACGCCCCTGAGAACCGTTAGTCGATTCAAAGCGATTGCGCATGGCTTTGTCCAGGCTATCCAGGCGGTCCGCCGGCGAAGGATGGGTTTCAAACTGCAGAGTAAAATTATTATCCTGGGCACTTTGTGACTGCAAGGTTTGTATTACAGCAGGCAATCCATAGGGGTCAAAACCTGCACGTGCGGCAATCACGACACCCACACGATCAGCGTCATATTCATCTGCCTTGTCGAGACCTTTTGCATACAAATCTTTAAAAACATTGGCTGCAAAAGTCTTAAGATTAGCATCCCATTTAAGCTGGGATGCTGCAAGATCAGCAAACACTCCCACACCACCCGCATTACGAATCGCATTCAAATGATGCTTACGTAATACATGAGCAATCTCGTGTGCTAGCACACCTGCCAATTCAGATTCGCTGCGCATGCGCGCCAACAAACCTCTGGTCACAAAAATATTACCACCAGGCGTAGCAAAAGCATTGAAACCGACATCATCAAGCACAGCGAATGTCCACGGCAAATCTGGCCTTTCAGTTTGCGAAGCCAGCCAGCGGCCCAATGTATTTACATAGCGCTGCAAAGCTGGGTCATTCAACAAAGGCTTTGCACCCAATAAACTGGCCGCAAATTCATTGCCCAAGGCAATTTCTTTGGGCTCATCAATTTCCTTGGTTTTATCCACCAGATTTTTTGCCCCCTCAGCAAGAGTTTTTACGTTGCCAGGCAATTTATTGAAGAGGTCACCAAGCTGCGCAAATGCAGAACCAGAGAGTGCAATAATGAGGCTGGCGATCAGTATTTTTTTTGTAGCGCGCATATTAATTATTCCCCCGCTTGCCAGTGTTGTTTTGATCCATGTACTCTACATTTACTGCTGGCAAATTGGACCTTTGCGCAAAGCTACGCGCACTGTCCTTGCTGACAGCATTGGCTTGCATTTTCTGTAGTTCAGAATAATTCGGTGAAGCGCGGCGCAAGTCTTCCTTATCCAGACCTTTGACACCTGTACCAACCGAGCCTGTATTCGAAGTACGCCCACCCGTCAGCAAAGCATTAAACCCATTGCCGCCAGAAACAGGCGCAGCATTGCTACCTGGGCTGGCATCAAAGCGCAAGGCGGTCAGCTTCACCCATCCTGCCTGACCAGAGGAGGTCTTGACATTCGTCCATGCCCCCCCAACCTGCAGTAATTCAACTCTGGTCTGGCTTGCCAATGTGCGGATCACGGTCGCATCCAGGCTGGCCTTATCCATTAGATCGGTGGATTGTGATGTCGTCGCTGAATCGGCCATCACATTGCCCGCCAGCAGAACAGCGATCATAAAAAACGGTATTTTCATTCGTTCTTCCTCAGAGGTTCATACAATTCGACTTCAGCAGCCCGGCCCTTGACGGCAAACAAGCCGCGCAAACTGAAAGTGAAATCAGCATTGTCGCCACAGGCCAGCATGGTTTCTTTGGTCACCAGGGCCCTGGCAATGCCTTTGGTCAAGCCCTCAACCCGACTGGCGAGATTGACGTTATCGCCAATAGCGGTGTAATCAAGCTTGCGTTTGGCACCAATAAAGCCTACCACAGCCGTTCCGGTGTGTACACCGATGCCAACGTCAAAGTCCACCAGGTCTGCATCTTCTGCAAGCAGTTCTTGCCTGAAGGCAAGCAGGTTTTCCTGCATTTCCAGGGCCGCTGCCACAGCATGGCTGGCGTGCTCGGGGTCATCCATAGGTGCGCCCCAAAAAGCCATGATGCAATCGCCTATATATTTATCCAGTGTGCCGCCGTGCTTCCAGACAACCTCTACCTGCCGCTCAAAATAACGGTTGAGAATATTCACTACATCTTGCGGAGCCTTGCTTTCTGCCAGCGTAGTAAAGCCACGTATGTCAGAAAACAACACGGTGATAAGGCGCATCTGGCCAGAGAGACTTTCTACCGTCTCGCCATGATCAACTATCTTGCGTACCACATCAGGATTAAGAAAGCGGCCAAACAGTGACACTGTGCGATCACGAGTGCGGCGCTCACGCAGGTATCCGGCAAGGGCTGCCGACAAAAACCAGGTCCAGGCAAAGATGAGAGGAGTTACTATTGGCAACATCCAGTGATGAGTTACCATCTGGTCTGCCAGATACACTGCCACCAGTGACAATATCAGCAAAGAACCGCCAGTGAGGCCGGGATGTAGGCGCTGCCGGAAAGCAAGCACCAGCAAGGAGATCATCATCACCCCGGCCAGCATGGGCCAGCCAGGCGCTACACGCCGTATACTCCGGCCATTTTTGAGGTTATCCAAAGCCACCGCCAAAATATCGACACCAGGATAACCAGGCTCCAGCGGTGTCAGGTGATGATCAAACAAACCAGCCGCAGAAGAGCCGATGATAATGATTTTATTGCGAAATAATTTGTCCAGTTCAGTAGCTTGCTCTGCTGTCAAAGTTGGACGTTGCTCGGTCAATATCTTGAACAAATCTGCATAGGAAAAACGCTTGTGTCCCAGTGCTGGCCAGAACATTTGAAAGTCAGTGCCAGGCGGCAGCTGGCCACCCAGATCTGCCGCCACCCGTGCAGGCAATGAAGGCAAACGCCAGCCATCAATATCAGAATACAGGCGATAGCGCCGCACCACGCCATCTGCATCGTTGATGCTGTTCACCAACCCCAGACGCCAGGCATTGCGCTCAATTGCCAGAGGCAGTTGCATGCTGAGCCTGGCATTCGCTTTACCTGGCTGACGAACGGCAAATGCGTCAGCCAGCTCTGCCAAAGCTACAGTCGCATTGCTTTTAGTATCTTGTAGCATCAGCACCTGCTGATAGGTATGAGGAAAATCCCTGATCTGATCCGATAAAAATGCATCGCTCTTGGGCGCTGCCAGATCACGCTCCTGAAAACTGATATCGAACACCACTGCCCTTGGAGAAAACCCCGCAAGCGCCTCCAGCAAAAAACCGTGAATTTCACGCTTCCACACCCACAAGCCCGCTATCTTTTGCATACCCAACATACTGGCATCGTCAATATCCACAATCACAATATCGGGATCAGGCTGGTAAGCAGGGGCATGACGGCGCAGATAAACATCACCGAGACGTGACTCTGTCGTCGCCAGCAAATGCAGGCCAAACAGCTCAACACCCATGACAGTCACAAGAAACAAAGTCAGCGTGGCATACCAGCGCAAAGTGGCACTATTGATGAAGGGGAAAAGTTTTTTGAGCATGCCGCAGGATAGAAGTAATACTGGTGATATGTGTTGAGCGAGTTTACCTGCAATTTTCCATACGTTTGCCCAGCAGCAAAGACAAATAATCAAAAATACAACAAGCAATATGAATGTGTATGCCACAAGCCACACAAACAAGCGCACAAACCGTCTGATGCCAGACTAAAGCACACAATCCAGTTTCCAGGCCTGCAGCAAAACAGTTCTGATATGATACCGCCGCCTTGTGCACTTTACGAATGGGCACAGGCCCGATTTCTCATTTCCTCCATCTTCAAAACTCGCTATGACCGCTTTCCATCGTCCCTTACAATTTTGCCTGCTAGTCGTGTTGAGCAGCCTGTCTTTATATTCACAGGCACAGCAGATTACCCCAGGCGAATATCTCAGTGAGGCGGCTTATAGCAAACTGAATATCACCACTAACAGTGCAGGCAAACTCATCTTCAGTCTTGAGTCTCATGGCGAAGGTTCGTGTTTAATGAAAGGCGAGATCATCGCTGGCAAAGCAACACTACGCAAAAGCGGCATGAAACAAAACTGTCTTTTACGCTTCACTCAAAAAAAGAACGATATTGAAGTTGATGGAACGATAGACATTTGCGAACAAAATTATTGCGAACTGGCCAGCATTACCAACCTGTATTTCAAACCACCAGGCTGCACTGCCCCTGAACGTAGCCAGGCAAGAAAAGAATTCAAAGCCTTGTACGACAAAAAAGAGTATTCAGCAGCCATGGCCAAGCTGGACCCTGTCTTTGTCAATTGCGGCAAAATCCTTGAACCTCTGGAAATGGGCTGGTTGCGTAATGACCTGGCCCTGGTGCAATACAAATTGCAAATGCCAGACCGCTGCATGACGACACTACAGTCCCTCGCCGAAGAAGCCGCAATGGCAGACAATGCGATCATCAATAATTGCGACAGATGCACTGACGAATACAATCAAAAATATTTGTCCATGATCAAGGCGACACGTACCAATTTGCGCATCTGCAAAGCAGGAAAATAAAGGACCCTCCCCGCATCGCGGCCATGCTTTAGGTATAAACAATTTATTTCATGCAAGCTAAAAGAATCAACGGCCTGGACACCCTGCGCGCCTTCGCCATATTGCTGGTATTAATGTCGCACTACTGTGGCTTTGTCAGCAGGAAGCAAACCTTTGGTTTTGCTGGCGACATAGGCTGGGCAGGCGTCGATTTATTTTTTGTACTGAGTGGCTACCTCATAGGCAACCAGATCATGTCTGCCGTAGCCAAGGGGCAAGCGCTGTCGCTAAAGAATTTTTTCGCCAGACGCCTGTTACGTACCCTGCCCAATTACTATGTCGTGCTGGCTGCCTATTTTATTTTTCCGACGGCACTGGCCGGGCGCAGCACTTCACCGCTATGGCAGTTCCTTACATTCACCCAAAACATAGGCCTGGAATACGGGCAAACCTTCACCCATTCATGGTCGCTGTGCATAGAAGAACAGTTTTATCTGATACTGCCCATAGTCAGCTTCATCCTGGTCAGACTCAAAAGCCCGCTGTGGCTGGCCTGGGGCCTGCTCATCGCAGCGATAGGCGGCGGTATGCTATTTCGTGGCATGGCATTTATGGACGGTCATCCAGCATTTGATGCGCAAGTCTATTACTCCAGCTTTGGCCGCTTTGACGAGCTACTCCCCGGTGTCGCCATCGCCATGCTTAAGAATTTTCATACGAGCTTATACGAAAGGCTCATGCGACACGGCCAGGCCCTGCTTATCACAGGCCTGCTAGCCACTGGCTGCACCCTGTACTGCATCAACAGCGACGACTACAACAAGCTGATGATCGTCAACTCAATGGGCTTTTCACTCATCGCCATCAGCTTCGCCATCCTCACCCTGGCCGCCCTCAGCCCTAACAGCTACCTGCACCGCCTGCGCCTGCCAGGTGCCGCGCAACTGGCGCTGTGGTCGTATGCTGTCTATCTGGTGCATAAGCCTGTATTCATGCTGATTGGTGAACAGTTAGCCAAACGGCACGTGAATGCGAGCGCACCGCTGACTATTGTTCTGGTGACTGCTGCGGGGGTGTTTGGTGGATGGCTGCTATATCGCTTGGTGGAGACGCCGTTTATGCGGATACGAGCGCATTGGTTTCCAAGCCTGGGCCAGCAAGCACAGGCAAATTGATCATGTATCACAGCAGCAAAGCATGTGTCAGATAAACAAATCCCAATCTCGCTGACGTGACTATTGAATAGTAGTGCTCACAAGAGAAATCTGATTGTCGTCTGAAAATGCGAAAGTCCAGGAACTGCGCGTTCACACTCCTGACCCCGGTAGCCATACACCTGCGCTACGATAACTATTAAACAGAAGTTGCCAGAATTGATTCAATACTACTGATATCCAGATAGGCATCTTGAAATGATTTTCCACTTGGATTAACTAAGCGAATTTTTACAATTTTCGACGCATCACTTATTTCCCTGACGTAGCCGAAATGGGATATTCCACTTTTCATGTGAATTGTTACCGCATTTTTTTTGTCGTCTGTCGAGGATTTAAAATTTAAAGTCAGAACTTCATGCATAGATTCCATTTCTATCACCTTTTTCGTATCAGTTTAGAATTGCTCGTCACATAGTGTAATGTTAATTCCCTAAAACACAATGAAATCGCAAAAGTCGATGTGGCAGGAACAGCCTTACCTGATCCTACCGCTAGCCTCCCTCGTGCGGATAAGAGTGGAATTAGGCAAACGAGATATAGACACCAATACGAGGTTACCTATTTGCTGGTTTCAGGGTGCAAGCCAGCAAACTCAAGCAAGTCGCGACATGACTTTCGATGACGGCAGAATTAACACATCCATATAATGTAAGACTAACTTCCTATCACCTTTGCCAAGAAAGCGACAAATAGACCAATGACAAGCATTTTTCAGATCAAGCAACGCTGATACCAAGGTAAAATTTGTCGCAGCAAAATACATTCGAAATAAGTACAGACACAATAGTTTTGTAATCCAATATTAGAAACTCTGCCGATTGAACAAGGAGTTCATGTTTTTTGCAGTTTCACATTAACGATTAAGTTTCAGAGAAATAGAACTCTTCCTAGCCTCTAACAATCGTAACTCTTCTTTTATTCTAAGATCGTGAACATGCAATTCACTATAAGCTTTCAGCCTAACCAGTTCTTTATCTGCGAGCCCCAACTGACTCGGTTTCGCTTTCAAATATGCCCATGCTCTCTGAACTGAGCAGCGCTGCCACGCAACTCCAAGTTTTTCAGCTTTCGTCACTGAAAGTTCGCAAGCACGAATGTCTCCCAACCTCGCCTCAATTATGCCTTGCGTTAACCATACCTCCCCTTCATTTGGCAGAAATTCAACTGCCTTTTTTGCCTTATGAAGCGCTGCCTCATTGTCTCGAATATCATGAAACAGAAAATAGGCATATCGATCCCACAACCATCCATTAGTGCTATCGACCATTGAAGCTGACTCATATAGTCGCTTACTTTCCTCTAACTTTCCCTCGTATCTTGCTCTATGAGCTGCTTTAGCCAATGGTGTTCTGAACGCAGCCGCAATTCGATCTCCTGAATAGAGGCGACTCCCTCTGATAAAACTTGAGTATTCAGTTCGAGCTCGGTTTAATTCAGATTCGCTTGGGCTCCTTGTTCCATCCGAAAGCAATTCAGTTTTTTCAAAAGCATAGTCAAGGAAATTTTTTGAAAAAGTTAATTGGAGATCTCCTTTAAAAATGATTAAAGAGGCTATACCACCAGTTTCTTCAAGTGCTGTCTGCGCATCTTGAACAGTAATACCCAAAACATCACAGCATATTTTTAGTGATTGCCCATCGTGAACATCCGCAACGCGAGCCATTAATAGAAGGAGTCTTCTTACGCTCTGATTTAGCCGCGACCAAGCATCAGCAAATAGGAAATTACCTAAATCTTCACGTAGCATATTACCAATGCGAGTAGCTGCTTGATCAATTCTTGTTATTGAGGGATCTAAAAAGGAATTTGCGAAGGCCTCCAGTACCAATGGTCTCCGCTCCAGTTTTTTCAATGCATTTAGAATATCCTCATCTTTTGCCCTTAGTAAGGGTTTAATTTGAAGTTTATTTGCTCTATCGCGTAAAAAATGAATTGCTTCCGTCTCATCAAATACATCAATACCAATTGGAGACGCTTCAATATGTTCGTGCCGTCTAGATGTTAGAATTATTCTGGCTATTCTTCTTGAAATCTCTTTTATTTCTTTACCAAGAGTTATTCGTTCCGCATCATTTTCAATCAATGTTTCAGCATTATCAATAACAATTAATATTTCCTGTCGATCTAACTTTAACTCTTCTTTGATTTTTCGCTGCAAGTTCTGAGTAGCTTTAGTTAGCTCACTAGTGTAAAAATCTGGGGAAGGGTACTCACCAAAAAGCAAGGTATAAATGAATGCGAGAAGTTCTAATAGATGTGGTTGACCAGCTCCAACAGCCTGCAAACCATCCAAACTCCATTGCCACCGTTTTGCAGTATAAAAAACTATTATTGTTGGACGAGATTCGACTTGCAAGTCATCATCCAGCATTCTGTTGAGAAACTCTAAAGCTAGCGTAGTCTTTCCGAACCCTCCATCTCCATATATTAAACATGCTCGTGACTCCACATCATTTATCCAGTCCAATAAATCTTTAATTTGACTTTCTCTGCCAGTAAATGAATCTGTAATTCTATCTGGCAGGTAACATAATGGCTCCCAGCTATTTTCCCGAATAGACAAGGTTGGTTGATGATTTCCAGATACATATTTAAATGGATTTAATGTCTCAAACTTTAGCTCATCTCTAGTATTGCCCCCTGTATCAATTTGGCAGTGCACACGAACTCTGTCTTGAGAAAGAATCTGTATCTTACGTATGAGTGCAGGTTTTCCATTACTGCTTCGAATGAGATTTAGAATAACTTTAACAGAACCATTATCGATAGAAGCTTTGCCAGTCACGTTATCTATGACTGGAGTTACACTAGCCAAACAATCTAAAATAAAACGCAACGCATCAATTTCTGCTGTAGGATCATAACCTCCAACAAGGCCATGTCCTTCGGCTCCATCGTTCCTTAAAAACACGACTGCTCTAAGAAGTCCTTTTAGAGTTTTCTGAAAATTTGTGCATAACCTACTGGCCGGTCTGTGCTCCACGCTCTTGTTCAAGACTCTAGCTATTCCAGCCCATCCCATTCGTTCACATGACACGAGCATTGCCTCTAAGCCATCGACTAAAGTCCCGTCCGCTGGCACACGCAAAGCATAAACAATTGATTGGTCAGGATACATTTCTGGCACAGGTTTTTGATATGTAATCCACTCAAGTAACCCGTATGTAATCTGCTGCATTAGCATCCGAAAACATGAAACTATTCGGACTCGGCGCTCAATGTCGGAGGCACACTTAGTGATTTCTTCAACTTGAGTATCAAAGTATGTTTTCATTTCAACGCATATCAATTTAAAAGTTAATAAAAAGATTATATCGATTTTATTTAACAAATAATTAAATTGACAATTTTTTACGTTGCCTTGATTTATTCAATAAAAAACTTACACAAAGAAACGATATCTGTCACCAGAATAATTGCTCGTTCGCGGCGCTCAACAAATTTAAATCAAAACAAGCTTTGCGGAATTAAAGCGAGGAAATGCAGCGATAGAGGTTACTATCAAGGAAAGTATGTGGTGCCCGAGGCCGGAATCGAACCGGCACGCCCGCTATTAACGAAGCGGCGGATTTTAAGTCCGATGTGTCTACCAGTTTCACCACTCGGGCCCACTACTACAACCTGCTTAGCGAAACGCTAAGTCGGGTTCTGGAAAAAAAGCGCTCTAAAAGCGCTTTTTGTATTTGGAGGCGGGGGTCGGGATCGAACCGGCGTCTACGGCTTTGCAGGCCGCTGCATAACCACTTTGCTACCCCGCCAGGGGTGCTATCTCTGCTAATCGCCCAATGTGATTTTATCACGCTTGATGATTGCTGAAATGCGGTGCAACTTGAACAAAAAAGGGAAGCCTTGCTTCCCTTCAGAATCTGGAGCGGGAGAAGAGTCTCGAACTCTCGACCTCAACCTTGGCAAGGTTGCGCTCTACCAACTGAGCTACTCCCGCAGATGTGCTGCTGATACTTCAGGTACTACGCCATTTTGGAGCGGGAGAAGAGTCTCGAACTCTCGACCTCAACCTTGGCAAGGTTGCGCTCTACCAACTGAGCTACTCCCGCATTTTTACTACCGTGCTGCTTTACTGCTTTTCGCTGCCATTCCAAAAACTTTGGAGCGGGAGAAGAGTCTCGAACTCTCGACCTCAACCTTGGCAAGGTTGCGCTCTACCAACTGAGCTACTCCCGCATCGCGAAAGACCAGAATTATATATCATCCAGCCATTCTGTCAACTACCCATTCCAAGATCATTACATACTTATTACACCACTACCCCACGCTTAACCCATTCTGTCGGTAGTTTCCTTGATTAAAGGCCATGCCTTGCGCAGGTAATAGAACATGGACCAGACTGTCAGCACGGCGGCCACCAGCAATAACCAGGAGCCGAGCATCTTGGTATCAACACCAAACAGCATGTCGTAATACAGCAGCATGGGAATGGCGACCATTTGTGCTGTGGTCTTGATCTTGCCCAACGAGCTGACTGCGACTGACTTGGATGCGCCTATCTGCGCCATCCATTCGCGCAAGGCAGAGATGGTAATTTCACGACCGATGATGACAAAGGCAATCACGGCGTTAACGCGGTCTAGTTGCACCAGCACCAGCAAGGCACCGGCAACCATGAGTTTGTCGGCCACGGGGTCCAGGAAGGCACCGAATGAGGATGTCTGGTTCCACCTGCGTGCCAGGAAGCCATCAAACCAGTCAGTGACTGCGGCGACGATAAAAATCGTGGTGGATGCCATGCCTTTTTCAAAGGGGCTGAGCCAGAGGTCTGGCAAATAAAAAACACCGACAACCAGCGGTATCAGCGCGACACGTAGCCAGGTCAGCAGGATAGGGAAATTGAAAGGCATGTCTTTTTGGTTTTTATTCGGTTTATGCATCAGGCTCGCTGCCTACAATGCCAGCGCCTGACGCAATTATATTTCTCTATCGCAGCCGCTTGTAAATTTCTTCTGCCAATTGACGGGAAATACCTTCGACACTGGCCAAATCAGCGACGCTGGCATCGCTGACACCTTTTAAGCCCCCAAAACGCACCAGCAGGCGCTGGCGGCGTTTTGGGCCTATGCCCTCTATCTCTTCCAGTTGCGAAGTCTGTCTGGCCTTGTCGCGTTTGGCACGCATGCCGGTAATGGCAAAGCGATGTGCTTCATCGCGGATGTGGGCGATCAGCATGAGGGCGGCAGATTCCTTGCCCAGTTCCTTTTCTGTTCGGCCATCGACGAACACCAGGGTTTCGAGGCCTACCTTGCGGCCCTCGCCTTTGGCAACACCAACGATGAGGCTGATATCCAGGCCGAGCTCGACAAAAACTTGGCGCGCAATTTCCACCTGGCCTTTACCACCGTCGATGAGGACAATATCTGGCATGCGACGCTCGTTACTCTCGTCACTGTTAGCTACTTTTTCATAGCGACGGAACAATACCTGACGCATGGCGGCATAATCATCGCCGCCGGTAATGTCCTTGATATTGAAACGGCGATATTCACTGTTTTGCATGGCGTGATGATGGAACACCACGCAGGATGCCTGGGTGGCTTCGCCCTGGGTGTGACTGATGTCAAAACACTCTACACGCAGCTCTTCGAGGTTTTCTACCTCGAGCTCCAGCACGCTTGCCAGGGCTCGTGTACGCGCCTGTTGCGAGCCTTGCTCGGACAGCATGCGCGCCAGTGCCAGTTTGGCTCCCTTGACGGCCATGTCCAGCCAGGCACGGCGTTGCTCCTGTGGCTGGAAGGACAGATTGATGCGGTGACCACATTGCTCAGCCAGCGCCAGCATGAGATCAGGCGCATCGAGTTCTACATTCATGACCAGTGTGGACGGGATGAATTGGTCAACATAGTGCTGCGCCAGAAAGGCAGAGATGACCTCGACTTCGATTTCATTTTCTGCGACGCTGACCGCATCATCAACATGGGTGGGGAAATAGGCCCGGTCACCCAGATGCCGCCCGCCCCTGACCATGGCCAGGTTGACGCAGGCGCGACCGCCCTCCACTACCACGGCCAGAATGTCGATATCGACATCGCCTGCAGTTTCCATGCTTTGCTGGTGCAAGACTTTGGACAAGGCCTGCATTTGATTGCGTACTGCGGCTGCCTGCTCGAATTTGAGCTCCATGGAAAAGTCCAGCATCTTTTTTTCCAGAGTCTGCATGACTTCGAGCTGGCGGCCACGCAAAAAGTCGGCGGCATTATTGACGTCTTGCTGGTAGTCTTCTGGCGCAATAATCTTGACGCAAGGTGCGCTGCAGCGGCCGATCTGGTGCAGCAGGCATGGCCGGGTGCGATTGGCAAACACACTGTCTTCGCAACTGCGCAGCAAAAAGACTTTCTGCAAAATCTGCATTGACTCCTTAACCGCCCAGCCGGATGGGAATGGCCCAAAGTACTGATGTTTTTTGTCTATCGCACCACGGTAATACATCATGCGCGGCGTTTTTTCTGTGGTGATTTTCAGGTATGGATAAGACTTGTCATCACGAAACAGGATGTTGTAGCGCGGCTTTAATGCCTTGATGAGATTATTTTCAAGGATCAGTGCTTCGGCTTCGCTGCGGGTGACTGTGGTTTCCAGTTTGGCGATTTTCTCTACCATCATAGCGATACGCGGGCTGGAGAGGTTTTTGAGAAAATAGCTGGAGACGCGTTTTTTTAAATCACGTGCCTTGCCCACGTACAGCACCTGGTCATTGCTATCAAAATAGCGGTACACACCCGGCAGGTTGGGCAATTTGGCAACCAGATCGAGCACTTGCTGGCGTGCTTCTGAGATATTTGGTTCGTTCATGATGCAATCAATCTGCGGCGCCGGAAGAAGGTAGAAGTCGCTACTTTAGCAGGGATTGTTCAGTTCGATGATGACGAAGGCAATAGCGTAATCAGTTTCGTCACTGACGGAGATACTCGCCTTCAGATTACGCTCCTGCATCCATGCCAGCATATTGCCGTTGGCCCGCACCTGAGGCTGGCCCTGGTCGTTATTCAGGGTTTGCATGGCATGCCAGTTCATTGGGTCACGCATGCCCATGCCTACGGCTTTGGAAAAAGCTTCTTTTGCAGCAAACCGGGTAGCCAGATAACGCAGGCCGCGAGCCTCAACCAGGGCTTTGCGTTCGCGATAAATCGCCAGCTCTTCTGGTCCCAGGATTTTTTCAGCAAAGCGTTCACCGTTACGCGCAATGGCTTCTTGCATGCGCGAGATTTGTACGATGTCAGTGCCTATGCCGTAGATCATGTCAGGCTGCTCTATGCAAGCTCGACAGGCGGGCCGTGACCATCAGGGCTTTCATGTCGCTGATGGCTTTTTGCCAGCCTACGAACAGGGCCTGAGCGACGATGGCGTGGCCTATGTTCAATTCTGAGATTTCCGGAATTGCGGCAATTGCAGCAGTATTAGTCGTGTGCAAGCCGTGTCCGGCATTCACTTTCAAACCATGACGTATGCCAGCGATAGCAGCTTGTGATATACGCGCCAGTTCTTTCAGCTGCAATTCCGGATCAGCCGCATCAGCGTAGCGGCCAGTATGAATTTCTATGGCGCTTGCGCCTGCTTCTGAGCTGGCTTGTATCTGCTGCTCATCTGCATCGATGAAGAGTGACACACGTATCCCTGCCGCCTGCAATTGCCGGACTGCGGCCTGCACTTTGGCAAAATCACGGGCAACATCGAGGCCACCTTCTGTTGTGACTTCTTCACGGCGTTCTGGCACCAGGCAAACATCTTGCGGCAGGATGCGGCAGGCCAGATCCAGCATTTCATTATTGACTGCGGTTTCCAGGTTCATGCGCGTCAATATGCGTGGACGCAGCTGTTCTACGTCTGCATCGCGGATATGCCTGCGGTCTTCACGCAAATGCAGGGTAATGCAATCTGCACCTGCCTCTTCTGCCAACAAGGCGGCCTGTAAAGGATCTGGGTAAGTCGTACCTCGCGCATTGCGCAGGGTGGCAACGTGGTCGATATTCACGCCCAGTTCTATCAACTGGCTTTGTTGATGGATATTCATAGATTTTGCAAATCAATCAGTATTTGCCGCGTGTTCAGTGCAGCGCCGTGCAGGTGATGGGCAAGCAAAAAGCGCATCAGCAACTTGCTTTGCAATTGCGTGCTTTGTTCAGTGTAGTCGCCGCGCTGCATAGCCAGCAAAGTCTTGCCGCTGACCCTGGGCACGCTGTCGGCCGGCATCGCTGGCCTGGGGCCGCGCTCAGGATCAAGCACATAAAACTGTTCAGCCTGTACGCGTTCACGCTGTTGGGTACAACGAGTCAAATCACCCAGCAAACCAGACTCACGCAGTAGCGCCAGCTCAAAGCGACGCAGGACGATGGTGGCCGGCTCATCATGAGCAAGCTGGTTAAGAGTCGAGACATAGAGATCAAACAAATCCGGGTGCGCTTCATCGCGCATGAGGAACTTGACCAATAATTCATTAAGGTAAAAACCACATAGCAAGGCAGATTTTTCCAGTGGCAGCATGCCGCCTACCCAGTCTGCGGTCGTCAGCGTGCGTATCTCGCCCTTGCCTGTCCAGCCCAGTTGTAGAGGCTGAAAAGTCTGCAGCACGCTACGCAATTGCGAATGCGGGCGCTTTGCGCCTTTGGCAACCAGGGCGATGCGGCCATGGTCACGCGTCAATACATCGATGATGAGGCTGGTTTCCTTGTACGGCCAGGAATGCAGGACAAAGCCTGGCTGTTCCAGTATGCGCAAGTCTTTGGCGGGAGATTTGCTGGCAGCGCGCGGGCTTGTTGAGCTAGCCGTGCTTGCCGGGTTTGCTCTAGGTGTGCGTGGTCTTGCAGCAGTTTTTTTGGCAGCAGGTGGCGCTTGCGCTACAGTCGCCGTATTTGCTACGACACTGTCTTCCTGCACGGCGACTGCCTGCTCATCCATGGAGGGTTTTACTCGTAACCGTAGGCACGCAAACCGGCTTCATTGTCTGCCCAGCCAGATTTGACCTTGACCCAGATTTCCAGATACACGGGGCCACCAAACAGTTTTTCCATATCCTGGCGTGACTGGGTGGAGATGTCTTTCAGACGCGCGCCTTTGTTACCAATGACCATGGATTTATGGCCGTCCCTGTCGACCAGGATAGCAACGAATACGCGGCGCAGATTGCCTTCCTGCTCAAATTTTTCTATCAGCACAGTGCTGGTGTAAGGCAGCTCATCACCAACAAAACGGAACAGTTTTTCACGGACAATTTCTGCGGCCAGGAATTTCTCGCTGCGGTCAGTGATATCGTCTTCGCCAAACATGGGCGGGTTCAGTGGCAGGTATTTGCGGATTTCACCTTCCAGGTTTTCCAGTTGGAAGCGCAAGGTGGCCGACACTGGCACGATAGCCGCGAAATTATGCAGCGCTGCCACTTTTTGGGCAAACGGCATCATTACAGCCTTGTCTTTGACGCGATCTGATTTATTGATGACGAGGATGCAAGGCACATTCTTTGGTAGCAACTCTATCACTTGCTGATCTGCCGGGCCAAATGTACCTGCTTCTATGATGTACAAAATCACGTCTGCCGCTGTCAGGGTCGTGGTGACAGTACGGTTCAGCGTACGGTTCAATGCATTTGAATGACGGGTCTGAAAACCTGGCGTATCGATATACACGAACTGGGTATTGTCTTTGGTTTGTATGCCAGTAATACGATGGCGGGTAGTTTGTGCCTTGCGCGAGGTAATACTGACCTTGGCGCCTATCAGGGCGTTCATCAGGGTCGATTTACCGACGTTGGGTCGCCCGACGATGGCGATGTAACCACAGCGGAAATCAGGATTGTCTATTAATTCAGTCATGCGGTCGTCAGGCAGTCTTAGGGTGAGTCTCGGGGAGTGCGTCATGCGTCAGCAGTTCATCTGCTGCAGCCGTGCTGGCCGTACTTTGAGCGGCTTTGGGCTTGTCAGCCTTGGGTGCTTCAGCATCCAGCAAACTTTTTTGTTTGCCAGATTGTACTTTGGTTTCAGCGGCAGGCTCGCCTTGTACGGTAGCAATGCCAGCCAGTTTTAATTGTGATGCGCGCGGTTTGGATTTCTTGGCAGCAGGTGAACGTACCAACATGGCCAGGGCTGTTTCCAGCGCCAGTTTTGCGGCGGCTTGCTCGCCTGCACGACGACTACCGCCAGTACCAAAAACTTGTATTTCGAGTTTAGGAACCAGGCATTCAATTTCGAATTCCTGATTGTGTGCAGCACCGTGGGTAGCCACCACATTGTATTGCGGCAAAGCGATTTTTTTGCTTTGCAAAAACTCTTGCAACAAGGTCTTGGCATCCTTGCCAAGCGTAGTAGGATCAACGCTTGCCAGCACTGGCGCATACAAGGCACGGATAACTTCACGTGCCGCATCAAAACCAGCATCAAGGAAAATTGCACCGAACAAGGCTTCCAGCGTATCAGCCAGAATAGACGGGCGACGGAATCCGCCGGATTTCAATTCACCCTCGCCCAACCGCAGGAACTGGGAAAGCTCTATTCTCTGGGCGATTTCATACAGCGATTGTTGTTTGACCAGATTGGCACGTACACGTGACAAGTCACCTTCATCGATATTGGCAAAGCTGTCAAACAGCAGGGATGCGACAACGCAATTCAGGACTGAGTCGCCAAGAAATTCCAGACGTTCATTATGCAAAACACTATGACTACGATGTGTCAAAGCCTGCTGCAACAAAGCGGGGTTGCTAAACTGGTGCCCCAGCCTTTTCTGCAATAGTTGTTGATTCATACGCGTAACTTAATCTGCCTTGACAGGCTTGGTAACGACAACACCATTCTTCGCAGTCGTACCAGAATACTCCATCAAGATACTTGCAGGGCCTACCAGAGGTATTTTCTTGGCATAGGAAAAATGGAGATCGAAGCCACCATCCGTATTCCTGGTGATAATCAGATCCTTACCAGTAACAGCGTCGAAATAACCGACTTCCCTCTGCTTCTCGAAAGCGATTTGTATTTCTGCAGGCGTAGAGCCAGCGTTTTTTGTGCTATTGATGGCTCTGTTAATGGAGTTATATTCAATCACGGTAGGCACAACTTTCATTGCAACCATAGCAAGCACAATCACTACCGCCATAGCCATAATCAGACCAATTAAAGTAATGCCTTTTTGTTTTTTCATGAAAAAATGTTTATTTTTAGACATAAGTATTCAGTTCCTGATTAAAGATTGAAGTTTAATGGAAACTACCGACACGTTCGATATCACCAAAATTCATCCAGATGAAAAATGCCTTACCGACAATATTTTCATCTGGTACAAAACCCCAGTAGCGGCTGTCCTGACTATTGTCACGGTTATCACCCATCATGAAATAACGTCCTGCAGGTACGGTACAGGAGAAGCCTTCATTATCATAAGTACATAGTCCTTTATCCTTGAAATCATATGGCTCGACATAGGCAGGCCTTTGTTCATTGATAAGAATACTATGGCTGACTCCAGTCAGGTCTTCTTTGTAATGTTTGAGGTAATCCAGATTATCACGAAAATCAGGCATGTTAGTGTACGAAACATCTTTACCATTCACTGATAAGCGCTTGTTTTTATACACGATTTTATCACCTGGCACACCGATCACACGTTTAATATAGTCTACAGATGGGTCTACAGGGTATTTAAATACCATGACATCCCCTCTTTGTGGATCATTGATGGCAATGATTTTTTTATTAATCACTGGCAATCGTATGCCATAAGTGAATTTATTCACCAGTATCAGATCACCAATAAACAAGGTTGGCAACATCGAACCTGACGGAATCTTGAATGGCTCAAACAAGAAAGAACGCAAGAAAAACACCAGCGCAATCACTGGAAAGAAACTGCCTGAATACTCTATCCAGACGGGCTGCTTGAGTAAATTGGCTTCCAGTTCGTGGCGCGTACTTTCTTCCAGCCTCAAACCTTCGGCGGTCAGTTTGGTGCGCCGGGCGTCATATTCAGCCAAAGCTTTGTCAGCATTTTTACGACGTTGTTTGGCAAAGACAAAGACATCAAGGAACCAGATGACACCGGTCACTATAGTCAAGACAAACAGAATCAGAGCAAAATTGCCTAAAATTGATTGAAAACTCATTTTTCATCCACTTGTAAAATCGCCAAAAACGCTTCTTGCGGAATCTCTACTGAACCCACCTGCTTCATGCGTTTCTTACCTGCTTTTTGTTTTTCCAGCAATTTGCGCTTACGACTGATATCCCCACCATAACATTTCGCCAAAACGTTTTTACGCAAGGCTTTGACGTTTTCACGCGAGATGATGTTGGAACCGATAGCAGCCTGAATTGCCACATCAAACATCTGACGCGGGATCAGTTCACGCATCTTGGCAGCCACAGCGCGACCACGGAAATGACTATTTGCCCTGTGGACGATAATTGCCAGTGCATCAACCTTCTCGCTGTTGATCAGCATGTCAACTTTGACAACGTCTGCGGCACGGTTTTCCTTGAATTCATAATCCATGGAAGCATAGCCACGAGAAGTGGATTTGAGGCGATCAAAGAAATCCAGCACAATCTCGGCCATCGGCATTTCATAGGTCAGCTTGACCTGGCGACCATGGTAGTTCATGTCCATCTGCACGCCGCGCTTCTGTGTGCAAAGGGTGATGACTGAGCCTACATACTCTTGTGGCATGTAGAGATTTACGGTGACTATAGGCTCGCGAATTTCTTCTATCTTGGATGGTTCAGGCATTTTAGAGGGATTATCCACCATCAGAATGGTGCCATCAGCCATAACCACTTCATACACCACTGTTGGCGCAGTGGTAATGAGGTCCATGTCAAATTCACGCTCCAGGCGCTCCTGAACGATTTCCATATGCAGCAAACCAAGGAAACCACAGCGGAAGCCAAAGCCCAGCGCCTGTGACACTTCAGGTTCATACATCAGGGCCGCATCATTGAGCTTGAGTTTTTCCAGGGAGTCACGCAAGGCATCGTATTGATTGGCTTCAACCGGGAACAAACCAGCAAACACCTGAGGCTGCACCTCTTTAAAACCAGGCAAGGGCTCGGCAGCAGGTTTATTGGCAACAGTGATCGTGTCGCCGACTTTGGCAGACTTCAATTCTTTAATACCAGCAATGACAAAACCTACCTGTCCAGCAGTCAATTCTGTACGACTGAGTGACTTGGGTGTAAATACACCGACACTTTCAACCAGATGCTGTGCCTCGGTCGCCATGAACAAAATCTTGTCTTTAGGGCGCAGCGTACCGTTCTTGATACGCACCAGCATGACAACGCCTACATAATTATCAAACCATGAGTCGACGATCAGTGCCTGCAAAGGTGCAGTTGGATCACCTTGTGGAGGTGGTACTTTAACGATCAGCGACTCTAATACATCTTCAACACCCAGGCCGGTCTTGGCAGAGCAATGCACCGCATCTGAAGCATCTATGCCGATGACTTCTTCGATTTCCTGGCAAGCATTGTCAGGGTCAGCAGATGGCAAATCAATCTTGTTCAGAACGGGTACGACTTCCACCCCCAACTCAATCGCGGTGTAGCAGTTGGCTACTGTCTGCGCTTCCACACCCTGGGATGCATCGACCACCAGCAAGGCCCCTTCACAAGCAGACAGGGAACGGCTGACTTCATAGCTGAAATCGACGTGGCCTGGCGTATCAATGAGGTTCAGGTTGTAAATCTGACCATCGCGGGCCTTGTAATGCAAGGCAGCAGTCTGGGCCTTGATAGTGATACCACGTTCACGCTCGATATCCATGGAATCAAGCACTTGCGCTTCCATCTCGCGGTCGGAAAGGCCGCCGCAAAGCTGGATAATACGATCTGCCAGTGTGGATTTGCCGTGATCAATATGGGCAATAATCGAAAAATTGCGGATGTTATTCATTGAAATTACGAAAGAAACAAAGGTGAAGCGAATACCAGCTATAAAAAAAGCGCTCTGAGCTGGGCAAGCTTCCCCAGGCGAGCGCCTTCAGTTCGGGTTTTGCAAAACGCCATTTTACCGGATTTCACCCCGGAAAGCCGATAAATCGTCGAGTTGATGTCAGTTGAGCACTACAAAAAAGACAAGAAAGCCAGAGTTTCCACCAATTCTCTTTGTGGCAGGCCCCATTTGTCTTCATAGTCAATTCTGGCCAGATATAAGCCGTCGGGCATGAAGGTAGGCGCGGCGATTTCTCGATTCATGCTGCTCAGCACTTCGCCCATCCATTCCGGCTCCCTCTTACCAGTACCAACAAAGATCAGAGAGCCAACGATATTTCTGACCATATGATGTAAGAAGGCACTGGCACGCAGGGTAAAAATAATCATTTCACCCTGACGTCGTATCTGAATGTCATACATGTGCTTGACCGGGGTTTTAGCCTGACAACCCGAGGCACGAAAGGCGGAAAAATCATGCTCCCCCAGTAAATGCGCGGCAGCAGCGCGCATACGATCTACGTCAAGAGGACGGAAAGTCCACCCTGCTCTGCCGCTCCACATGGGCGAGCGAATGGCAGCATTATGTAAAACATAATGATAAGTACGGGCACGGGCACTAAAACGCGCATGAAAATTGTCGTCAGATTCAGGGTGCACAGGCAATTCCTTTGCCCATTGAACAGCGACAGTGCCAGGTAGAAAAGCGTTAACACCGTTCACCCAGGAATAAGGTTCACGCACAAGATCGGTATCGAAATGCACAACCTGCTCTATACCGTGAACACCTGCATCAGTACGACCCGCACAGGTGGTCTTGACTTCAGCCTTGGTGAATTGCTGCAAAGCCCGCTCCAGCGCATCCTGCACTGTATTTCCTGATGGCTGTGTTTGCCAGCCCTGCCAGGAGTTGCCGTCGTATTGAACACCTAAAACTAATCGCTTCACCACTATCCCATATCCAAAAAAACAAAACGGGCGCCAGCATGTGCCGCGCCCGTCGTGACTACATCAAAAAACTCAAGCCATTTGTGCCATCATGGACTTGGCTCTTTCAATTTGATCAGCAGTGCCGCCCTTAAGCACTTCGTCGAGCAATTCGCGGGCACCTTCCTTATCACCAATTTCATGATAAGCAACGGCCAGATCAAGTTTGGTTGCCATTTCAGCATTATGTGCAGGCACTTCTGCTTCAGTTGCAGCAGGTTCCAGATCCAGATCAATACCAGACAAGTCAAACTCGAAAGCGGAAACTGCTTCTGCTTCAGCCTCTTTAGCTGTTGTCAATTCTGGCAATGGTGTATCTGCAGCATCGCTTGCAAGTGAAGCTGCCAATAGATTCTCATCGATTTTTTCATCGCCCTTGTCATCAGCCAACAATTTATCAAGGGACAAAGGTTCCGACGCAGACTTATCATCAGCGAAATCAATATGACCAAGATCAAGATCAAACTTGTCAGCCTCTGACTCATGAGCAATAACTGGAGCAGCTTCAGCAACCACCGGAGCAGGCTCCGGGTCCTTGGTGCCGAAATCAAAATCTATGGTACCGAAATCCACCTCAGGTGCTGCGGCTGACTCTTCAACCGGAGCCGTGCGGGCAGCAGCAGGCTCAGGAATTTTTGGCACTTCTGGCTCTGCCATTGCAGAGATATCCAGATCAAAGTCGAGTGCATGCTCATCCATGGCAGGTTCTTCTGCCTTGGTTTTTGCAGCACCACCATTACGCTCTGCTGTGTCAATGATACTGATGGCTTCCAGCATGTCCTGCGACAAGGAATTGGCCAACAGTGCTTCCGGATCCAGATCTTCCAGTGGTTGCGTACCAGAACCCAGGCCAGATGCGGCAGCCATCTCAGCCTTGGCCTTACCGCCTGCGTACAGAGGATTACCTGGTTCCAGTACGATACCCATAGAGGCCGCCTGCGCCCAGTCATCACCCTCACCACTGGTCATGCCATACAACTCGCTGGCCAGACGCTCAAAGGTTTTGGCATCCTTACGGCCAAAATAAATCTCCAGCAATTTAACCCTGACCGCGTGACGATCTGGCTGGGTACGCAATGCTTCTTTCAAAATTTCTTCAGCTTGAGAATCGCGACCATAAGCAATGTAAACATCTGCCTCAGCAACTGGATCGACTTCATTAGCATCAAGCTGGCTGGCTGATGGAGCGAAGTTTGAATTGAAGACACTATTGTTAGTATCTACGCTCTGACCACCAGTAGAACCAAACATGGAGTTGGCCTTCATGCTGGAGCCAGTCAGGATACTATCTTCAAACTGTTGCATTTTTTTCTTGCGCTGGCTACTCCAGATACCAACACCACCGAGTATGGCAAGCAAAGCTATGCCGCCTGGCAGCAGGTAATCAGAAATACTGTCGAAGAAACTTGGTTCTGGCGGAGGCGGTGGTGGCGGTGCAACAACCTTGCGTTTTACCGGTGGCTTAGGTGTTTCTACCGAGGCCGCAGAGGCTGGAGAAGTTGTTGCTGGCGAACTGGCAGGTGCACTCGCTGGAGTTGCTACAACAGAAGCTGCCGCCGGTGCTGATGCAGGCGCTGGAGCCGATGCAACACTGGCAACGGCTGGCGTTGACACTGGCGCTGGTGCAGGCGCAGTCACAGCAGGTGCGCTCGCTGCCGCAGGCACACTTGCTTTTGTTTCAGTACGGGCCTTGGTCAGTTCAGCTTGCTTGGCTGCCAATTCCTTGTTTTTGATTTCTATCTTTTGCGCTTCCAGCAGATTTTTCAAATCGCTGACGTTCTTTTCCAGCTCTTTGACACGTGCATTGGATTCTTGCGCTGCGCGCTCTTTGGCCAGTTTATCTTCTTCCCCTGCACCTTTACCTGCGCTGCGCGCAGATGCTGGGCCAACCTTGGACAACTTCAGCTTATCAGGTGAGTCAGTTGTTGCATTTGGCACTTCCTTGACCTTGGCAGAGATTTTGCCACCGCCACTTTGCTTGGTGGTTGGCGCCTTCTCGGCTGGCGCCTCTGCTACCTGGCCTGCCAATTTATTACGGTAAGCAGTGAAATCGGCGGCATGAGCAACGACAACAGAATGCGCCTCATTACCGGTGCCAGCATTGGCACGTACAGAATCGGCATCGGGTATAGTCAGAATCTGCCCAGACTTCAGGCGATTCATGTTGTTGCCAGCAAATGCTTGCGGATTGGCGCGATAAAGGCTGACCAGCATCTGGTCAAGTGACACGCCCTCAGCACGGTAACCGCCTGCAATCTTGCTCAGGGTATCGCCTGCTTTGGTCTGATACTCGCCGGCAGCAGTGACTTCTTTGCCGGCGTCAGTGTTTTTTGTTGCGGGCCTGCTTCCTGCACTGGTTTCCGCCGGGACAGGACGGTTATTTTTTGCGTTAGGAGGAATGTTGGCATTTTGTGGCTTAACAGCAACAACCGTTGGATTGCTGACTTGCGCAGATTGACTATTTCGCAATTCAGCGGGGTCTAGCAAGAAGGTGTATTCTCTTAACAGCTTGCCGTTGGATGAGTTCATCTCCACCAACATATCAACGAATGGCTCGTTCATAGGCTGCGAAGAACTGACGCGTATCACATAGTTGGCGCCGCGCTGCTCAATGGCAAAACGCAGAGACAATAATGCCGCATTAAAATCTATGTTCGCTTGCTTGAAAGATTCCTGAGATGCCAGTTTAGGCACCAGTGAATCGACTTCATCCTTAGAGGGAGAAGTCAACTCTATCTCAGCGCGAAGCGGCTGCCCCAGAGCGGACAATACGGTCAGCTTACCGAGACCGGTAGCATGCGCACTGGAGAGCATGAACAAGGACGACGCTACAGCAACACTTAACGCCTTGCGTCCCAGGGTAATCACAGACGATTTTTTTTGATTATGCATTTTGTCAGACATATTGGGAATTTTTGGCGAACAAAGTCCGCTGGTTGACGCTTTTCACATTACCTAGCGACGCGTCCTAATGTTTCACATTAACATTACAAACATAGCCACGCAAGCTTAACGCGATTTATCACAGTGGTAAATACATTAAGAACCTTGAGTTGCAAGGATATCGCATAAATGTTGTTGCCAAATGACAAGTGAAAAAATAATCGCCAAAATCCTAATTATTTATTATTAAAATTAAAACTAAATACCCGTCAGTAAAATCGACGAAGTTTTTGAAGTTTCAAAAACGACAAGGGGGCGTTAAACGCCCCCCTCTATTTTACAACATCTTTTTCAGGCTACCCCAAAACGTCAATCTTCGATCAAAATCCGCAGCATGCGACGCAATGGTTCTGCAGCGCCCCACAGCAATTGATCACCGACTGTAAACGCCCCCACATACTCAGGACCCATCGCCAGTTTCCGGACACGACCGACTGGAATTGTCATCGTGCCAGTAACAGCTACAGGAGTCAGATCACGGATGCTGGCTTCACGGGTATTCGGCACAACTTTTACCCATTCATTGTCAGCGGCAATCATTGCCTCGATATCTGCCAGGGGCACTTCTTTTTTCAGCTTGAATGTCAAAGCCTGGCTGTGGCAACGCATGGCGCCAATACGTACACAGAAACCATCAACTGGAACAGCGGCTGTACCAAAGCCTTCGCCCTGACCCAATATCTTGTTGGTCTCAGCCATGCCTTTCCATTCTTCTTTCGACATACCGTCACCCAGATCCTTATCGATCCATGGGATCAGTGAGCCACCAAGTGGCACACCAAAATTGGCGGTTTCATCCGCAGTCAGGGAACGCTGTTTGGCGATAATTTTACGGTCAATTTCAAGAATGGCGCTTTTTGGATCATCCAGCAGTGAACGAACTTCTGCGTTCAAAGTGCCATATTGCGTCAACAATTCACGCATGTGCTGGGCACCGCCGCCAGATGCTGCCTGGTAAGTTTGTGTGCTCATCCATTCGACCAGACCTGCCTTATACAAAGCACCAACGCCCATCAGCATACAGCTGACTGTGCAATTGCCGCCTATCCAGTCCTTTTGTCCATTGACCAAGGCTTGCTTGATCACAGGCAAATTGACCGGATCCAGTACGATGACTGCGTTTTCATTCATGCGCAGGCTGGATGCTGCATCTATCCAGTGGCCATTCCAGCCAGTAGCACGCAGCTTGGGATAAATTTCATTGGTGTAGTCACCACCCTGGCAGGTAATAATAATTTCGCACTTCTTGAGCGCATCAATATTATTTGCGTCTTGCAAGGTCTTTTCATTCTTTGCCATTGCAGGGGCCGTGCCACCTGTATTGGACGTTGAAAAGAACACGGGTTCAATATGATCGAAATCACCTTCTTCCTGCATGCGTTGCATCAGGACAGAACCCACCATACCACGCCAACCTACCAGACCTACCAGCTTCATCATTTTTCCCTAAAATTTTGCAGGACGTCCCTGCCCTTCACGAACAAATAGGATTTATGCAAAATTGTCCCAGCAAGGCTATCGCCAAGGAAACCTCTCTTGCAAGAGAGGTTCGTTATGCTGGCAGGCAACATGTTGCCTGAAACCCCAGCTACACCGTTAGCGACGAAGACAGTACTTTAGTACGGCTAGGAGCTGCAACGCAGCTGGGGCGGTTTTGCGTAAAGACTAAATTAACTCAATGCTTGCAGAACAGCCTGCCCCATCTCGCCAGTGCCGACCTTGGTCGTGCCTGCCTCATAAATATCAGGAGTACGCAAACCTTGCGCCAATACTTTCTTGACGGCGTTTTCAATACGATCAGCCTGCTCTGCTTTATTCAGCGAATAACGCAACATCATGGCAGCGGACAAAATGGTTGCCAGCGGATTAGCTACACCTTTGCCTGCGATATCAGGTGCTGAACCATGTGAAGGCTCATACAGTCCTTTGTTATTTGCATCCAGCGACGCCGATGGCAACATACCGATGGAACCTGTCAACATGGACGCCTGATCAGACAAGATATCGCCAAACATATTGCCAGTAACGATAACGTCAAATTTCTTCGGTGCGCGCACCAGTTGCATAGCTGCGTTGTCGACATACATATGGTCCAGCGCAACGTCAGGATATTCTTTATGCACTTCAGTGACGATATCCTTCCAGAACTGGAAAGTTTCCAGCACATTGGCTTTATCGACGCTGGTCAGACGCTTGTCACGCTTTTGTGCAGCCTGGAAAGCAACGTGGGCAATACGACGGATTTCAGATTCAGCATAACGCATGGTATCGAAACCTTCGCGCTCACCTTTGAATGGGCCATCAGGGCATACACGCACACCGCGTGGCTGACCAAAATAAATATCGCCTGTCAATTCGCGAATGATCAGGATATCAAGACCAGAAACCACTTCCGGTTTAAGGGTCGATGCACCTGCCAGTTCCGGATACATGATGGCCGGCCGCAGATTGGCGAACAGCTTGAGATTTTTACGCAAGCCCAGGATAGCTTGTTCAGGACGCAATGGGCGATCCAGCGTGTCATACTTCCAGTCACCTACGGCGCCAAACAAGACGGCATCCGCTTCCAGTGCCAGCTTCAGTGTTGCTTCAGGCAGGGGATGGCCAGATGCTTCATAGCCAGCACCGCCAACAGGTGCAGTTTCCATTTCAAAAGGTTCATCAAGCGCATTCAATACCTTGACGGCCTGTTCAACGATTTCAGGACCTATGCCGTCACCCGGCAAAATAGCAATTTTCATATTCTCAAGAAATTAGTATAGATAATCTGGATAGCTGATTCAGTTGGCCTGGATCGCTTAAATTGTATTGGCAAGCCAGGGCTGCGCGGCAATATGGCGCTCTTCAAAGGCGCGTATCTTGTCGGCTTGACGCAGTGTCAGACCAATATCATCCAGGCCATTAAGCATGCAGTATTTGCGGAAGCTATCGATATCGAAAGCATAGCTGACACTTCCATTGCTGGTGCGCACGACTTGCTGCTCCAGGTCAACGATCAGACGATAACCCGGGAAGGCTTTGACTTCATTGAACAGTGCATCCACTTGCGCTTCGCCAAGGACGATAGGCAGTACGCCGTTTTTATAGCAGTTATTGAAGAAAATATCTGCGAAACTTGGTGCGATAATCGCGCGAAAACCAAATTGCTCAAGCGCCCAGGGCGCATGTTCACGTGAAGAACCACAACCAAAATTTTTACGAGCCAGCAAGATGGAAGCGCCCTGGTAACGCGCCTGATTCAGGACAAAATCAGGATTGACAGGGCGCTTGCTATTGTCCATGCCAGGTTCGCCATGATCGAGATAACGCCATTCATCAAACAGATTAGGACCAAAGCCACTGCGTTTGATGGATTTCAAAAACTGCTTGGGAATGATGGCATCAGTATCTACATTGGCCCTGTCCATGGGCGCAACCAAACCATCGAGTAAAGTAAATTTTTCCATGTCGCTACTTATTTTTTGCCTGCATTTTCGACTGCTTCGCCAGCCTTTTTAACGTCTTTCCCCAAACCCTGAACGGTATTGCAGGCAGTCAGCACCAATGCACACATTGCCAGTAAAAATATCTTTTTCATGTCATCTCTCCGTCCAAATTAAGATAAGCCACGTACATCTACAAAATGCCCTGCAACACCAGCCGCAGCCGCCATTGCGGGTGACACCAGATGGGTACGACCGCCCTGCCCCTGACGACCTTCAAAGTTACGATTGGAAGTGGAAGCACAACGCTCACCCGGTTCCAGCCTGT
The DNA here is from genome assembly GCF_003201815.1 of Undibacterium pigrum. Lineage (GTDB taxonomy): Bacteria > Pseudomonadota > Gammaproteobacteria > Burkholderiales > Burkholderiaceae_D > Undibacterium > Undibacterium pigrum. The sequence goes on along the minus strand of NZ_QJKB01000001.1, from coordinate 55,601 downwards.
CGGCATTCATGGCCAGGCACATGGAGCAACCTGGCTCACGCCATTCAAAACCAGCAGCCTTGAATATCTGATCCAGACCTTCACGTTCAGCCTGTTCTTTGACCAGGCCAGAACCTGGCACCACCATCGCCAGTTTGACGTTTGATGCACGATATTTGCCGCGCACAACCGCAGCAGCGGCACGCAAATCTTCTATGCGTGAATTGGTGCAGGAACCGATAAAGACTTTATCAATTCGGATATCAGAAATAGCAGTGTTTGGCTGCAAAGCCATATAGATCAAGGCTTTTTCTATGGCATCACGCTTGACGGCATCTTTTTCCTGTTCAGGATCAGGTACGCGGCTGTCTATGGCCACCACCATTTCAGGAGATGTACCCCAGGTGACTTGAGGCTTGATTTCAGCGGCATTCAAAGTCACGACCATATCGAATTTGGCACCTGCATCAGTATGCAAGGTACTCCAGTATTCGACGGCTCTGTCCCAGTGCGGACCAACTGGCGACAAGGGACGGCCTTTAACATAATCGATGGTAGTTTGATCTACTGCCACCATGCCAGCGCGCGCACCAGCTTCAATCGCCATATTGCAGACGGTCATGCGGCCTTCCATGGACAGGCTGCGAATAGTCGAACCGGCAAACTCAATCGCATAACCGGTACCACCTGCCGTACCTATCTTGCCAATCACAGCGAGAACGATGTCTTTTGCGGTCACGCCCACAGGCATGGCACCATCGACCTGCACCAGCATGGATTTGGATTTTTTTGCGATCAGGGTTTGGGTCGCCAGCACATGCTCAACTTCAGATGTACCAATGCCATGCGCCAGGCAGGCAAACGCACCATGTGTAGACGTATGCGAATCACCGCAAACCACCGTCATGCCGGGCAAGGTCGCACCTTGCTCAGGCCCGATGACGTGAACAATGCCCTGACGTTTATCAGCCATGCCGAAATAGGTTAAACCATATTCTTTGGCGTTGGCATCCAGAGTTTCTACTTGCAGACGGGAGATAGGGTCATCAATACCGTTGATGCGGTTCGTGGTTGGCACATTATGATCCGCCACCACCAGATTGGCGGATAGTCGCCAGGGTTGGCGTCCAGCCAGTTTCAAGCCATCAAAGGCTTGCGGGCTGGTGACTTCATGCAACAAATGGCGGTCTATATAGAGAATTGCAGTGCCATCATCTTCTGAATGGACCACATGGGATTCCCATAATTTATCGTAAAGCGTCTTAAGCATAATCTGAAACCTGGAAATAAGTCATTGGTTCTACTACATCCTGTACTGCATCTTTTTTTCGCATTTGATTATGCCACAATTGTGCAACGCAAAACCAACCCTCACGCCAAATTGGTGCATGAAATTTCAGTACAAATGCTTGAGTTTGATGAAAAACGCCAAATTTTCATCTGGTTTTTGAGGCAAATCTGGAAAATTGCCAGTGAATATTCTGGTGCAAATGATGGGACATTGCAGCGATGGATGATGCAGAAAGGCAGCTAAAGCCTGATCGCTTCGCCCGGCACACGAATGGTGCGCAGCCAGTGTAGCATGTTCCCACCTCTTTGAAGAGGCAGGAACAGTGGTATGCAGATAGCAGAAAAATGAAGAGTATCAGTTACCCGGTTTGACGTCGCCGCATTGTGCTCTGTGACGCAAGGCATGGTCCATCAAAACCAGGGCTAGCATGGCTTCAGCAATCGGCGTGGCACGTATGCCAACACAAGGGTCATGACGGCCAAAGGTTTCCACCATGACAGGATTACCATCCTTGTCCACCGATCTTCTTGGTGTGCGTATCGAAGAGGTAGGTTTGATGGCGATGGAAACCGTAATATCCTGACCAGTAGAAATACCACCCAGTATGCCACCGGCATTATTACCAACAAAACCATCCGGTGTCAGTTCGTCACCATGCTCAGAGCCGCGCTGCGCGACTGAGCGAAAGCCCGCTCCGATTTCCACACCCTTGACTGCATTGATACCCATCATGGCATAGGCAATTTCAGCGTCAAGCTTGTCGTAAATAGGCTCGCCCAGACCGACAGGCACATTGGAAGCGACCACATCTATCTTCGCACCTATGGAATCACCATCCTTGCGCAAGGCATCCATATAGTCTTCCAGCTGCTGTATCAGTGCTGCATCTGTAGTGGGCGCAAAGAAGGGGTTGCCTGCTGCATGCCCCCAGGCCTGGAAAGGAATGACAATTTCACCCAGCTGGCTCATGCCGCCATGAAACACTGTCCCGTATTGCTGATTAAGCCACTTCTTGGCGATAGCTGCAGCACCGACAACGGGCGCAGTCAGACGGGCAGAAGAACGGCCACCACCGCGCGGGTCGCGGATACCGTATTTATTCCAGTAAGTGAAGTCAGCATGACCAGGACGGAAGGTTTCAGTGATGTTGCCATAGTCCTTGCTGCGCTGATCCTGATTGCGAATCAGTAAACCTATAGGCGTGCCTGTGGTTTTACCCTGGTACACACCGGACAGGATTTCCACCGTATCAGGCTCCTGGCGCTGGGTCACATGGCGGGACGTGCCGGGGCGGCGGCGGTCCAGCTCTGGCTGTATGTCAGCCTCAGACAATTCCATGCCCGGAGGGCAGCCATCAATCACGCAACCTATGGCTGGGCCATGCGATTCACCAAAGGTTGTAACAGTAAACAAGGTGCCAAAAGTATTACCGGACATAATATTTCAAAAATGAGAGGTTAGACAGAATGAAACCCATTTTACCAGTGAAGCGTGCCACACAGAATTTCGCTTCCACCTTAAGAATGGAAAGATTTCACTATTTTTCGCACATTCACGCCAAATTACTGGCTTTTTTCCACCCTATAAAGCGAATCTTGTTTTATTCTTACCAATGATAAATATTTGAAGCTTGGCTCCTGATACTTTTAGTGTCATAGTTCCGCAAGGAACCAATTTTGCAGTGCCCTTACCATACGATATGCCAAGCATGGAGCCGCATTACAGATGAATTCAACGATCCACTCTTCTGAAGATGATCTGGTTTTCCTGGATGAACCAGACAGCGATGAAACTGCGGCGGCCTCACGGCCCGCGCAGACTTGGCGGATCATGATTATTGATGATGATCCGGATGTCCATTCGGCCACGACTTTTGCGTTGGGCAGCCTGGAGATCCAGCATCGCGCCCTGAGTTTTTTGCATGCCTACTCTGCGGCAGAGGCACGCGACATCCTGAAAAATGAAACCGATATCGCCATCATCCTGCTGGATGTGGTCATGGAACAGGAAGACGCCGGCTTGCAACTGGTCAGCCATATACGCAAAACCCTGGGACTGACTGACGTGCGCATCATTCTGCGCACCGGGCAACCAGGCTATGCGCCTGAAATTGATGCGATTCGTGATTACGACATCAATGACTATAAAACCAAATCCGAACTAACCCGTACCAAGCTGTATACAGCGGTCACCTCTGCCATACGTTCTTACGAGCAAATTTGCGCCATCAGTGCCAGCCGTCGTGGCCTGGAAATGATCATCCATGCCAGCACTGAATTGATGGCGCTGCAAGGCTTGCAAAATTTTGCAGCAGGTGTGCTGGTACAAATTGCTGGTTTGCTTGGCCTTAACACGGAAGGATTTGTCTGCGCAAGACAAGTACCAGTTGAATTGCAGGATGACAGTGATGATTTATACATCATTGCAGCCACCAACAATTATCTGGGCAGCCTCAACAAGCCACTCGAAAAACTGAACAATCACGCTGCCAGTGACATCGTCAAACGCTCGCTGGAAGCACATCAAAGCGTCTTTGAAGCAGAGTCGACTGCCCTGTACTTCAATAATGTCGCGCAAAAAGACTTCACGCTCTATCTGAATACCGGCCTGCATTTGAATGAAATGGACAAGCGTCTGCTGGGCGTGTTCTGCGGCAATGTCTCGGTAGGCCTCGATAATGTCATGCTGACATCACGCCTGCATAACTATGCTTTCTACGATCCGCTGACAGGTCTGGCAAATCGCCTTAAACTTTTGCAAACACTCAACGAGACACTGCTTACCTCGTTGAAGAACCATAGCTCATTGTCTCTCATAGACATCGACCATTTTGCAGAAACCAATGATGCACTTGGTCATCAATTTGGTGACCAGCTCCTGTATTCAGTCGCACAAAGGCTGCTCGCCAATTTCGGCGAGCATTGCCAGTTGGCCAGAGTAGGCAGTGACACCTTCGCTTTATTGGGTGATGAGGGCCTCGTATGCCCAGATAAAATTCTAGCCCTGTTCAACGCGCCTTTCGATGTGGATCAACAAGAAGTACAGCTATCGGCAACCATAGGCTTGATCAAGCTTGATGACTATGACAGCGATGGCTCAGAAGCACTGAAAGATACCAATATTGCACTGAAGCGCGCCAAGATGAACCGTCGCGGCGGCTATGAGTATTTCACCCGCAATATGGGCGTAGAGATACGTGAGCGCGTTTTGCTCATGCATGCTTTGAGAGCAGCTTTTGAGCAGAAAAAATTATTCCTGGTATTTCAGCCGCAGATAGATATGCGCGATGGCCGCGTCCTCGGAGCGGAAGCTTTGCTGCGCTGGAAAACAGATGAAGGCAAGTTCATACCACCAGACAAGTTTATTCCCATTGCCGAATATTCTGGCCTGATTGTTGATATAGGTGAATGGGTTTTGCGCACAGCCTGCATGGAGCTCGTGCATCTGCGTAGTCTGGGTTATACCAATTTCCAGATGGCCATCAATGTCTCGCAAGTGCAGTTCTCGCATCCACTGTTCATGCAATCGCTGAATAAGGCATTAACGGACACCAAGGTGCCGCCGCAATTTGTAGAACTGGAAATTACCGAGTCCATGGCCATGAAAGACCCGGAATTGTTGATTAAGACCTTGCATCAGATCAAGCAGCTGGGCATGAGCATCTCCATTGATGACTTTGGCACCGGTTTTTCATCGCTCAGCCACTTGCAAAAGCTGGATGTAGACAAATTGAAAATTGACCGCGCTTTTGTCAACGAAATACAGAAAAACCCCAGTGAAGGCAGTATCGCCAAAATGATCGTTCAACTTGGCCAAAATCTGGGCTTGTCCATCATTGCCGAAGGCGTGGAAAGTGAGATGCAGGCCAATACCCTGCTTTCTTACGATTGCCATATAGCGCAAGGCTATCTGTACTCAAAACCACTGACCCGCGACGATTTGCATGCCTGGCTGGCCAGCAGGTAATTCAAAAGTACGCATCAGGGCATATTTGCTCTGATGCGCGCTGCAACTCCGCCCTTTCCCCACTCTGCAGCCGCAACAATCATGCATATTAAATGAGGCAATTTTCATTCTGTCCTGCATTTTTTGCAGACTGTCGCAAGTCGCTATTCAAGCACGGACGATTTCCCTACAGTATCAACATGGACTGAAAAGTCGCAAGCTGCCAGCACATGATACTCAAGCTGGCATGTCTGGGATAACCGTTAAAAGAGAAGCATCATGAATAAAAATAATGCAGAAACCTTCAAGCAACTCCTTACCGACCTGATGGCCTGGTTGAGTAAAAGTTTTGATGTGACAGCCGCCTGGGTGACTAAATTATCCTGGTGGAAATTCTTTTTATTTGCCATTATCACCATCACCGCAGGCAGCATGCTGCAAGACTTGCTATTTACGTCAGAAGAGAACGTCGTTGTCACCAAAAGCAGTTCGCCGAAAAAAACAAAAAAAACCAGCAAGATCGCCGATGGTGACACCAGCATAGAAATAGATGATACCGGCCTGCGTATACGCAAAAACAATGTCGACGGCAAAGGCAAACAAATTGAGATCGATGAAAATGGCATACGCATACGCAAGGACGACCGAGTAGCGCCACCAGTGCCTCCTGTTGCCCCGGAAAATGCCTCAGGCGCAACTGCAATACCTGCCCCACCAGCGCCTCCTGCTCCGCCCACCATTTCGGAATCGGATGATATCCACATCAAATTGCCAGCTGAACTGGCAAAAGAAATCAGCGAGGAAATCAACAACGCTGTTGCTGATGCTGCAGATGAAGAAGTACGCAGCTATAAGCGCACGTCCTCAAAATGGTTTGCTAATTTCGTCGTCTTGCTGGTAATTGGTCTGTTTGGCATGAAAGCCCTGATGAGTGGCAAAGTCAAGGCAGAGGAAAAAGCCAAGGAAGCTGGCATGACAGCAGAACGCGAATCCCTGTTACGCCAGGTCAGCGAAGCACAGATGCAAATGATGCAGGCACAAGTAGAACCGCATTTCCTGTTCAATACCCTGGCCTCGGTCGAACATCTGATAGAAACTGATCCGCCGCGGGCAGCCGCCATGCAGCGCAGCCTGATTGCTTATCTGCGTGCTGTCTTGCCACAAATGCGTGAAAATGCCAGTGTGACCAATTTGGGCAGAGAAGCAGACATGGTCAAGTCATATCTGGAATTGTTGAAAATGCGCATGGAAGAAAGATTGAACGTTGACTTCATCATGCCTGAAGGCTTGCGTAGCGCATCCTTCCCACCAATGATGCTGCAATCCCTGGTCGAGAATGCGATCAAGCATGGCCTTGAGTGTAAAGCAGAAGGCGGCACCATACGCTTTCACGCAGAGGTTGCGCACAACAAGTTACGTGTCTCAGTGACGGATGATGGCCTGGGTTTTGGTGCCATGCCCAGCAACGGAACTGGCCTGGGCTTGCAAAACATAAGGGAACGCCTGAAATTGATTTATAAAGAAAAGGGACAAATGATCATTACCCCTAATCAACCTAGCGGAGTTTGCGTTACTATAGAAATCCCTTACGAATTAGCCAACTAGATTTCAATTACGCTGACCATGCCTACTGCCATAATTGCTGATGATGAAAGACTGATGCGCGACCAGTTAAAGTCGCGCCTGGAACAGGTCTGGCCTGAACTTGAAATTCTGGATGAAGCCAAAAACGGCGAAGAAGCTGTCGCTTTGGTGGAAACACATAAACCAGATCTGGCTTTCCTGGATATACGCATGCCAGTCAAGACCGGCCTCGAAGCAGCCAAGGAAATCGGTAATAAGGCGCATATCGTCTTCATTACAGCTTACGATCAATATGCCATACAGGCTTTTGACCATGGCGCAGTTGATTATGTATTGAAGCCGGCAGATGTGGAAAGACTGACGCGCACAGTAGAGAGGCTCAAAGCCAGATTAACGGCCCAGAGCCAGCCCAACGATATGAGCAGCATGCTCTCACAACTGGCAAAGCAGATGGGTATCGCTGCCAAGCCAAATTATCTGCAATGGATACAGGCTTCCATAGGCCAGGAATTACGCCTGATACCTGTGGAAGAAATTCTGTTTTTTCAATCCGATGAAAAATACACACGGGTGCAAACCGCTACCTACGAAGCCCTGATACGCAAGCCTGTGCGCGATCTGGCAGATGAACTCGACCCCGCTCTGTTCTGGCAAATCCACAGATCCACCCTGGTGAACGCTAAAGCCATTTCTGGCGTAGTACGCGACCTGCGTGGCCGCCACCTGGTGCAGATCAAGGGTCTGACTGAGAAACTCGAAGTCAGCCGCAGCTTTGTGCATTTGTTCAAGCAGATGTAAACCTTGCGCCTCTCCAATAAAAAAGCCTCGCTTCATCATGAAGCGAGGCTTTTTTTCTGACAAATCATTATGCTGATTTAAAGAATATGTCTGCCTATCCACCAGGCTATCGCTGCTACAAAAGCAGAAGCTGGTATTGTCAAAATCCAGGCCCAGACGATGTTACCTGCAACACCCCAACGCACCGCAGACATTTTCTGCGCTGAGCCCACACCAACAATCGCACCAGTAATGGTATGCGTCGTTGACACAGGAATACCCAGCACAGTTGCCATGATCAGGGTGATAGCACCACCGGTTTCTGCACAGAAGCCGCCTACAGGCTTGAGTTTGGTGATTTTCTGGCCCATGGTTTTCACGATACGCCAGCCACCAAACAAAGTACCCAGACCAATAGCTGCATAGCAGGAATACACTACCCAGCTTGGAGGACCTTTATCAGCCTCGCTGGAGTAACCAGCAGCAATCAACAGCATCCAGATAATACCCATGGTTTTTTGCGCATCATTACCGCCATGACCCAGACTAAATACAGAAGCCGATACCAGTTGCAGACGGCGGAACCATTTATCGACTTTTCGCGGTGTCGACTTAACAAACAACCAGGACACGATCAGCATCATCACAGAACCCAGCGCAAAACCCAGCAATGGCGACAAAACGATAAACAAAATGATTTTGTAGAGACCAGCAGCAATCAAGGCTCCAGTACCTTCTTTCGCCACGGCAGCACCAATCAAACCACCAATCAGTGCATGCGAGGATGAAGACGGGATACCAAAGTACCAAGTCACCAGATTCCAGAATATAGCCCCCACCAGCGCACCAAAGATGACATAGTGATCGACAATGGTAGGGTCTATCGTTCCCTTACCTATGGTTTTGGCGACAGACAGATTAAAAACGAAGAATGCCAGTACATTGAATAAAGCAGCCATGGCGACGGCCTGACTGGGCTTCAATACCCCCGTTGAAACAACGGTGGCGATTGCATTCGCGGCATCATGGAAGCCGTTCATGAAATCGAATAACAATGCCAGTACCACCAACAAGATGATGACATACAGGCTCATTTGCATGGATTGCATAAAAGTGAATTCCCTTGTTCGCTCTCTGTATTGACAGAGAACTGTTAAGCGTCAATTAAGCGTCAAAATAAAAAAGTCAGACGCTTAAGCGTTCTCAACAATAATGCCTTCTATGATATTGGCAACATCTTCACAACGATCCGTGACGGTTTCCAGTATTTCGTAGATCGCTTTCAATTTGATCAGATTGCGAACATCAGGTTCGTCGCGGAACAGTTTGGACATGGCTGCGCGCATGACATGATCAGCATCCGATTCCAGGCGATCGATTTCTTCGCACAGGGCCAGAATTTCACGGGAATTATCCATGTTGTGCAACAAGGCAACGGCTGCTTTCACTTTTTCAGCACACCCCAGGCAAAGCTCTGCCAGGCGTTTTGCTTCAGGCGTGATTTCGCGGATATCGTACAGAGAGATAGTCTGGCCGGCATCTTCCAGCAAATCCAGAATATCATCCATGCGTGTGATCAGTTTATGGATGTCATCACGGTCCAGCGGCGTGATGAAAGTCTTGTGCAGCAACTCTATCGTATTGTAGGTAACAGTATCTGCCTGTTTTTCTATGCTCTCTATCGCGTGAACACGGATCTCCAAATCATCAAAGTTTGTCATCAAGGCAACCATTTCCTTGGAACCTTTGACACATAACTCTGCATGTTGATTGAAGAGTTCAAAAAATTTGCCCTCGGTGGGCATCAAGCGTCCAAACATTTTATTCTCACTGAAAATATAAGATTTCTAGAATTGTCCAGGCAAGCGCATGCAATCAAGCATGCCTGGCAACACTGTTCTACTTTTTAAGTCTTGATTTACTACTTTGCGTCTACCCACCAACACCAGCATTTTGCTTTGAATTATTCACTATCACCGTAAATCGACAAGGAACCAACATAGTTGTCAAACTTGGTATATTCGCCCAGGAAAGTCAGGCGCACACTGCCAATAGGACCATTACGTTGCTTACCAATAATGATTTCTGCCGTGCCCTTATCAGGGGAATCCGGGTTATATACCTGATCACGATAAATAAACATGATGACGTCAGCATCCTGCTCAATCGCACCAGATTCGCGCAAGTCAGACATGACTGGGCGTTTATTTGGTCTTTGCTCCAGGGAGCGGTTCAACTGGGACAAGGCAATCACTGGGCAATGCAGTTCTTTTGCCAAGCCCTTCAAGTTTCGGGAAATCTCGGAAATCTCGGTCGCCCGGTTCTCACCGGCAGAGTTGGCTGACATCAGTTGCAAGTAATCGACAATCACCAGTCCCAGCTTGCCGCATTGACGCGCCAGACGACGGGAGCGCGCGCGCAATTCTATCGAACTCAGCGCCGGCGTTTCATCAATATACAGTTGCGCTTCATTCATCTTTTGAATGGCATGCGTCAGGCGTGGCCAATCTTCATCGGTCAACTTACCAACGCGCAGACGGCTTTGATCCAGACGCCCTACAGAGCCCAGCATACGCATGGCCAACTGCGCGCCACCCATCTCCATGGAGAACACAGCGACTGGCAAGCCGCTGTCTATGGCGACATTCTCACCGATGTTCAGGGAGAAGGCGGTCTTACCCATGGATGGACGACCCGCAACAATAACCAGATCACCAGGCTGCAAGCCTGAAGTCATTTTATCCAGATCAGCAAAACCGGTAGGCACACCGGTAATATCATTTTGATTATCGCGGTTATACAGCTCATCAATACGCTCAACCACCTGCGTCAGCAAGGGCTGGATAGCCTGGAAACCCTGGGCACCACGAGCGCCTTCTTCGGCAATCGCAAAAATCTTGGATTCAGCCTCGTCCAGCATTTGCTTGACTTCTTTACCCTGAGGGTTAAAGGCGTTACCGGAGATTTCATCTGCTACGGTAATCAGCTTGCGCAACACGCCACGGTCGCGGACGATTTCTGCGTAGCGACGGATGTTGGCAGCTGAAGGAGTATTTTGTGCGAGGGCATTCAGATAAGTCAGGCCACCGGCATCTTCTGCCTTACCTGTACTCGTCAGCGCCTCAAAAACAGTGATAACGTCGGCTGGGCGAGAACTATTGATCAGTTTGACCATGCACTGGAAAATAATCCTGTGGTCATAACGATAGAAATCTTCTTCACCAATAAAATCGGCAATACGGTCCCAGGCTGCGTTATCCAGCAATAGGCCACCCAGAACAGATTGCTCTGCTTCTATGGAGTGGGGAGGGACGCGCAGAGCGTCAATTTGAGGATCAGAACCAGCTTTCATGGCGCGCATTATAACCGTTAAATCAAATGACCAGAGCGTTCAAAGTACGAGAAGTTAGCGAGTTTGTGACAAGTTTGTGACAAACGGATAAATAGTGAAAAATTTCTCTCAAACATGAAAAAAGCCGGGTCTCCCCGGCTTTTTTCCAGCAATTTGCAAAAAGCAAATTAAGCGTGTTCGCCTACTACTGCAACATTAACGTCAACAACAACGTCAGTGTGCAAAGCAACGGAAACACTGTGCTCACCAGCGATCTTCAACGGACCTTGTGGCAAACGTACTTGTGCTTTTTCTACTGCGAAACCTTGTTTAGTCAGGGCTTCAGCGATATCAGCATTAGTGACGGAACCAAACAAACGGCCATCTACACCAGATTTTTGTGTGATTTGTACGGTCAGACCGGACAGTTTTTCGCCTTGAGCTTGAGCTGCTGCCAGTTTGGCGGCTGCTGCTTTTTCCAGTTCAGCGCGTTTTGCTTCGAATTCAGCAACTGCAGCTGTCGTAGCACGACGAGCCATACGTTGTGGAATCAAAAAGTTACGTGCATAGCCGTCTTTAACGCGAACTACATCACCCAGATTGCCGAGATTAACGACTTTATCCAACAGAATAACTTGCATATTTTTCTCCTTTACCTTGTCGTCAATTACGCTGTGTGCAAATCAGTGTATGGCAGCAACGCGAGGTAACGTGCACGTTTGATTGCAGTGTCAACTTGACGTTGATACAGCGCTTTTGTACCGGTCAAACGTGCTGGCATGATTTTGCCGTTTTCTTGCACGAAATCTTTCAGTGTGTCGATGTCTTTGTAGTCAACTTTTTCTACATGTGCTGCTGTGAAGCGGCAGAATTTTTTGCGCTTGAACAAAGGGTTTTGTTGTTGACGCTTTTGCTTCAATTTGCTTTTGTCGAATTTTTTACCGAATGCCATTTTTGGCTCCTAATCTAGTAAATGTGTCCCGAATTCAGTGACGTGAAAAACGAGACTTTTGCTATTGCGATTTTTGCGCGCTAAAAAACCGATGAATTCCATGGGCTGTTCCAGGGCAATTTCTGTAAAACGCTGGGATATTTCACCAGCAGCCATTGCAGAAATCTCAAACTCGACCTGCCGAACTGTGTTCGCCTCACGAGTCTCTGAACTATGCATCAAGGTAGCAGAAGCTATCGGGATACCGGCCGGGGTGTAGCGCAATGCGCTTTTTTCCACAATCCGGGCTACAAGCTTCAGCTGATTCACTATTTTTTTACGCGACCTTTGTCAATTATTAAGCAGCAGGCGCTTCAACACGTTGCGCTTTTGCAGCATCTTCTTTCTGAACAGCTTTCATCATAGGAGAAGGTGTTGTTTCTGCTTTTTTCAATTTGACTGTCAGGTGACGCAAAACAGCATCATTGAATTTGAATGCTGTTTCCAACTCGAGCAGAGTTTCAGCATCGCATTCGATGTTCAAGCAAACATAGTGTGCTTTTGCCAGTTTTTGAATCATGTAAGCCAATTGACGACGGCCCCAGTCTTCAACGCGGTGGATTTGACCACCACGGGCTACAACACTTGCCTTGTAGCGCTCGATCATTGCAGGAACTTGCTCGCTCTGATCTGGATGTACGATAAATACGATTTCATAATGACGCATATATTCTCCTTGTGGACAATAAAATAGCCCGCCTCGGCGTCAAGACGAGTGCGGGAAGAGGAAAGCCGATAATAATAACCCAGTTTTTCATATTGATCAATTGGATCAGTGACTTAGCTGATTTATAGATCATTTTTTGCTGGAAAGTGAGGTATTTTTTCACATTTACTGGCGATCTCAGGGATTTTGACTTGCATATTCAGCTTTACTGTATAAAAATACAGACTGCTTGTATATACAGCACCTTAACACTAGAAAACGCCATGCTCAAACTCACTGCCCGCCAGGAACAAATCCTGAACCTGATTAAAGACGCCATTCAAAACACGGGCTTTCCTCCTACCCGCGCCGAGATTGCGACAGAACTGAGGTTCCGCTCCACCAATGCGGCAGAAGAACATCTGCAAGCCCTGGCACGCAAAGGCGTCATCGAAATTGCTGCAGGCACCTCACGCGGCATACGCCTGCTGGAGTCAGAGTTGTCCAGCCATATCACAGGCAAGCAGCTGGCCCTGCCCCACCCTGCCCTATTGCAACTTGCCCTGCCACTGGTTGGCCGTGTTGCCGCTGGCTCGCCGATACTGGCAAGTGAACATATAGAATCCACTTACCATGTAGACCCCGCCCTGTTCTCTGCCAAGCCTGATTTTTTACTCAAGGTACGCGGCATGTCCATGCGTGATGCAGGCATACTTGATGGTGACTTGCTGGCAGTCAAAAAAGCCGACAGCGCCCGCAATGGCCAGATAGTTGTCGCCCGCCTGGGTGATGATGTGACCGTCAAGCGCTATAAAAAAACTGGCAGCCTGATAGAACTGATGCCGGAAAACCCGGATTATCCTGTGATTAAAATTGGCGACACTGAAGAAGACTTTGCGCTGGAAGGCCTGGCTGTCGGCCTCATGCGCAACTGGGTTTGAGGTCAGCCCGGGCGTGATTTTACCCTCTCGTTTACATCAACGCCTGGGCAGCATCTCAAGCTTATTTATTTGTTTCTTTCTGCTGACAACAGTCTGCAATTGACTAATCCTTCTACTACTCAAAGCGACAGACATAAAAAAACGTCCGGATTTTCCGGACGTTTTTCATTTCAGGGCAAGAACCTGATTCTACAGAAGCTTAGTGCTTAACAACTGTCGTATCTGCAGGGGTTTCAGTCGCTGCTGCGGCCGGTGTTGCTGCAGCAACAGAAACAGGCTCATCCACCAAAGGCACGGGCTGGGTTTCCAGCGCGATTTCCAGGACCTTGTCGATCCACCTGACCGGGATGATTTCCAGTTTGTTTTTGACATTGTCCGGGATCTCAGCCAGATCCTTGGCATTTTCCTCAGGTATCAAGACTGTCTTGATGCCACCACGGTGAGCAGCCAGCAATTTCTCTTTCAAGCCACCGATAGGCAATACTTCACCACGCAAGGTGATCTCACCTGTCATGGCAACATCAGCACGGACTGGAATGCCAGTAAACACTGACACCAGAGCAGTCGTCATGGCGATACCAGCAGATGGACCATCTTTCGGTGTTGCACCTTCAGGTACGTGGATATGGATGTCGCTCTTCTCGAACACATCTGCCTTGATACCCAAACGCTTGGCGCGGCTGCGTACCACCGTGCGAGCTGCTTCGATAGATTCCTTCATGACATCACCCAGTGTACCTGTGCGGATGACACCGCCTTTACCCGGCATGGCTACGGCTTCTATGGTCAGCAAATCGCCACCCACTTCAGTCCAGGCCAGACCGACTACCTGACCAATCTGGTTATCTTTAACTGCAACGCCAAAGTCATAGCGACGTACACCCAGGTATTTATCCAGATTTTTTGAATTAACCGCGGCTTTTTTCTCGGTCTTTTTCAACAAGAGCATTTTCACGACCTTGCGGCAAATCTTGGAGATTTCCCTTTCCAGCGAACGCACACCAGCTTCACGGGTGTAATAGCGAATAATGTCGCGTATAGCACTTTCCGCCACGGTGATTTCGCCCTCTTTCAAACCATTGTTCTTGATTTGTTTAGGCAACAGATAACGCTGGGCAATGCTGGTCTTTTCATCTTCGGTATAACCTGACAGACGAATAACTTCCATCCTGTCCAGCAATGCTGGCGGGATATTGTAGGAATTGGACGTCGCTACAAACATCACATCAGACAAATCGAAATCGACTTCGATATAGTGATCCGAGAAAGTGTGATTTTGCTCTGGGTCCAATACCTCCAGTAAAGCAGACGAAGGGTCGCCACGGAAATCCGCACCCATCTTGTCCACTTCATCCAGCAGGAATAATGGATTACGTACACCGACCTTGGACAGGCTTTGCAAGATTTTGCCTGGCATGGAGCCTATGTAAGTACGGCGATGCCCACGAATTTCGGCTTCATCACGCACGCCACCCAGAGCCATACGCACAAACTTGCGGTTCGTAGCGCGGGCGATGGATTGCCCCAGCGAGGTTTTACCCACACCTGGAGGACCTACCAGACACAGGATAGGCGCTTTCAGCTTGTCGACGCGCTGTTGTACTGCAAGATATTCCAGGATGCGTTCTTTAACCTTATCGAGGCCAAAGTGTTCGTCTTCCAATACTTTTTCAGCATTCGTCAAATCATTATTGACCTTGGATTTTTTCTTCCACGGCAAATTAACGATGGTATCGATGTAATTACGCACGACAGTAGCTTCTGCCGACATCGGTGACATCATTTTGAGTTTCTTCAACTCATTCTGTGCTTTGTCACGGGCTTCTTTAGGCATCTTGGCGGCCAGGATTTTTTTCTCCAGCTCATCAATATCAGCGCCTTCTTCACCCTCGCCCAGCTCTTTTTGTATCGCCTTGACTTGTTCGTTCAGGTAATACTCGCGCTGGGATTTTTCCATCTGACGCTTGACGCGACCACGGATACGTTTCTCAACTTGCAGGATATCGAGCTCACCTTCGAGCTGGCCCAGCAAGTGTTCAAGACGTTTTGCCACACTGAAAATTTCCAGGATGACTTGTTTTTGTTCCAGCTTCAAAGGCAGGTGCGCGGCGATGGTATCAGCCAGGCGACCAGCATCATCAATGCCGGACAGGGATGCCAGGATTTCTGGTGGGATTTTTTTGTTCAGTTTGACGTATTGGTCAAATTGCTGAACGATAGTACGGCGCATAGCCTCGACTTCCGACTCGTCACCTTCGTCAACGGCGATAGGTGTCAGATCGGCAAAGAAATGCGATTCAGAATCATGGATCTTGCTGATGCGCGCACGTTGCGCACCTTCGACCAGCACCTTGACAGTGCCGTCGGGCAATTTCAGCATTTGCAGAATATTGGCAATACAACCAATTTCATAAATATCATCTGCCGAAGGCTCGTCCTTGGCAGCAGCTTTTTGGGCAGCAAGCATGATGCTCTTGCCTTGATCCATGGCAGCTTCGAGGGCTTTAATGGATTTAGGGCGGCCCACAAACAGGGGGATTACCATGTGCGGGAATACAACGACATCACGCAGTGGCAACAACGGCAATTGGGTTTGTTCGGTAATCAGAGTAGTCGTCATGGCGCACCTTTCATAAATACTGGTTAACAATGTTGGCGCACTGGGCGGAAACACAAGCCCATTCTGGAAAAAAACAATAAAAAAAGCCACTCAGAGAGCTTCTCCGGGTAGCTTTACGATTGAAGCCAGAATCGTTTTGTTAATCCATTGTACTTCGAATCAAATTAAAACGAGGCAAAATAAATAAAAATGGGGACCTAAGTCCCCATTTTTGTTACTTCGCAGCAAACAATGCCATCAGGCACCGGAGACTTTTGGCTGCTCATGGTAAATCAGCAATGGTTTTGCACCATTCGTGATCGTACTTTCATCAATAACAACCTTCTCCACATTCTGGTGGCTAGGCAAGTCATACATGATGTCAAGCAAGGCATGCTCAAGGATGGAGCGCAAACCACGGGCACCGGTTTTACGCATAATCGCTTTCTTGGCGATAGCCTGCAGGGCGGCCGGACGAATCTCCAGCTCAGTGCCTTCCATCTCCAGCAATTTTGCATATTGCTTGATCAGGGCATTCTTAGGCTCGACCAGAATCTGGATCAAGGCAGCCTCGTCCAGCTCATTCAAAGTGGCAATCACAGGCAAACGACCAACCAGCTCTGGGATGAGACCGAACTTGATCAAATCTTGCGGCTCAGCGTCTTGCATGACTTCGCTGGCGCTCTTTTCTGCCTGGCTCTTGACGCTGGCAGAAAAACCTATGCCGCTGCGCTCAGAACGGTCAGAAATGATCTTGGCCAGACCATCAAACGCGCCACCGCAGATGAACATGATGTTGGTGGTATCGATCTGGATGAAATCCTGATTAGGATGCTTGCGACCACCTTGAGGCGGCACAGATGCCATCGTACCTTCAACCAGTTTCAGCAAAGCTTGCTGTACGCCTTCACCAGAAACGTCGCGGGTAATCGAAGGGTTATCAGATTTACGGGAAATCTTGTCGATTTCATCGATATAAACGATACCTTTTTGCGCGCGCTCGACTTCATAATTGCAATTTTGCAGCAATTTTTGAATGATGTTTTCTACGTCTTCACCCACATAACCAGCTTCAGTCAGGGTAGTTGCATCAGCGATGACGAAAGGCACATTCAACATGCGGGCAAGTGTTTGCGCCAGCAGGGTTTTACCTGAACCAGTTGGACCAACCAGCAAAATGTTACTCTTTGCCAGTTCAACATCATCTTTTTTACCCAGATGTTTGAGGCGCTTGTAATGGTTATATACCGCTACTGCCAGAATACGTTTGGCACCAATCTGGCCGATGACGTACTGGTCCAGCAAGTCAGTGATTTCTTGCGGCGTAGGCAGTTCAGTTTTCGCGCTGGCAATATTATCAATTTCGGACACTTCGTCACGAATGATGTCATTGCACAAATCGATGCACTCGTCGCAGATGAATACGGATGGCCCTGCAATTAATTTCTTAACCTCATGCTGACTCTTGCCGCAAAACGAGCAATAGAGCAACTTTTCTCCGCTGGAGGATTTTTTATCGGGCATGATACGTATATAAAATAAACAAAATTAATCTATAAAACTGGTGATTAAGCTGTGATCAGGCAAGTTTTCAATTGGCGCTTGCCAGCACAAAACTCAACACAATTTTCCTCAGCTTCTTTGACTTGCATATTACCTGCAAAAACGTCTTTCGTCATGACATCAATACGCAGCTATGGGGAGCAATGAGACATTATAGAACAGAATAAAAAAACGCCCGGACCGTCATGGAACAGGCGTTTTTCTTTTGATAAGCGATGTTGCTAAGTGAACTTAAGCGCGATGCGCCAGTACCTTATCGATCAGGCCATATTCTGCAGCAGCATCTGCTGACATGAAATTATCACGATCTGTGTCTTTAGCAATCTGTTCCAGGCTACGGCCAGTTTTTTCGGCCAGTATGCCGTTCAGACGTTCGCGCAAATACAGGATTTCACGCGCCTGGATTTCAATATCAGCCGCCTGGCCTTGAGCGCCGCCCAGAGGTTGGTGAATCATGATACGGGAATTTGGCAGTGAGAAACGCTTACCTTTCGCGCCAGCAGCCAGCAAGAAGGCACCCATGGATGCCGCCAGGCCAGTACATAAGGTTGACACATCTGGTTTGATAAACTGCATGGTGTCAAAAATCGCCATACCAGCAGATACTGAACCACCTGGTGAGTTGATGTAGAGAGAAATATCCTTATCAGGATTTTCGCTTTCCAAAAACAGCAATTGTGCAACGATAAGGTTGGCAGCGTGGTCATTGACCGGGCCAACCAGGAAAATCACACGTTCCTTGAGCAAGCGGGAATAGATGTCGTAAGCACGTTCACCTCTGCCGCTTTGCTCAATCACCATAGGCACCATGCCCAGCATGTTTGTGTCCAGTGCCGAATTACGGATGATGCCTGTCATGTGTTTTCCTTTATTTGTTACGCTTGTGCGTTGTTACCCATCAATTCGTCGAAAGGCAGAACCTTGTCTGTTACTTTCGCTTTACCCAACACATAGTTAACGACGTTTTCTTCTAATACAAGGGCTTCAACTTCAGCCAGACGATTGCGGTCGCTGAAATAATACTTAACGACTTGCTGCGGATCTTCGTAGCTTTGTGCGAAATCTTCAACTTGCGCCTTGATTTGCTCAGTTGTTGCTTGCAAATTGTTTGCCTTGACCAGTTCAGCCAGGATCAAACCCAGACGAACGCGACGCTCAGCTTGTGCATTGAACAAGTCAGCAGGGAAAGGAACGTCTTTTACGTTCATACCGCGCTGTGCCATGTCCTGACGTGTCATTTCTGCCAGACGCTCGCCATCTTGTGCAACCAGAGTCTTAGGTACGTCGAACTCAACTACCTTGACCAGCGCGTCCATAACGCTTTCTTTAGTCTTGGCTTTAACACGGCCACGTACTTCACGTTCCAGGTTTTCTTTGATGTCAGTGCGCATCTTGACCAGATCGCCATCTTCTACACCCAGCATCTTGGCAAATTCGGAATCCACTTCAGGCATGTGTGCCCATTCCAGTTTTGTCAGAGTGATGGTGAATTCTGCAGTTTTACCGGCAACATCTTTGCCATGGTAGTCTTCAGGGAAAGCCAATGGGAAAGTCTTGGACTCGCCGACTTTCAAACCGATAGTTGCTGTTTCAAACTCAGGCAACATGCGGCCTTCGCCCAACACGAATGCGAAACCGTCAGCTTTACCACCAGCAAATTCGACGCCGTCGATTTTGCCAACAAAGTCTACAGTAGCGCGGTCGCCATTTTGTGCAGATTGATCTGCACCGCCGTCGCCGTGCGCGCCCTGCTCGCCTTTAACGTGAAAATGCACGCGTTGCTTGCGCAAGATATCGATAGTTTTATCGATTTCAGCATCAGTTACGTCAGATTTAACTTGCTCTACTTCAGCGGCAGCCAAATCACCGACTGTAATTTCTGGATACACTTCGAAAGTTGCATCGAATGCCAAGCTGCCTTCAGCCACGTCTGATCCAGACTTTGGCTCTATGCTTGGGTAACCAGCAACGCGCAGTTTGTTTTCATTTGCAGCAGCAGCAAAAGCCTGACCGACTTTGTCGTTCAGCACTTCTGTTTCTACTTGATAGCCGTATTGCGCAGCTACCATTTTCATAGGTACTTTACCAGGACGGAAACCAGGCGCTTT
This sequence comes from Undibacterium pigrum, assembly GCF_003201815.1. Taxonomy (GTDB): domain Bacteria; phylum Pseudomonadota; class Gammaproteobacteria; order Burkholderiales; family Burkholderiaceae_D; genus Undibacterium; species Undibacterium pigrum. Next base: position 35,846 of record NZ_QJKB01000001.1, on the reverse strand, counting down.
TGCTGTGCGTGCACGCTGTTTCAAACGCTTTTCAACTTCTGATTGCACATCGGCGATCGGGAAGGAAATCGTCAAGCGGCGTTCCAATTTATCTAAAGTTTCGACTGCAGTTGCCATGAAAATCGTCCAAATAGTAAAAATTCTGTGGTGCGAGGAGGGGGACTCGAACCCCCACACCATTGCTGGCGTCAGGACCTAAACCTGGTGCGTCTACCAATTTCGCCATCCTCGCGGGATGTATGTTTATGTTCACCGGCGCAATGCCGCCACACGTTCTGCACGGCCGTCACAAAAGCAAAGGGCGACCCGAAATTCAAGCGTCGCCCAAAACTGATGTATGTGGCATTACAACTCCAGCCCGATATTCTACTGGATTTTTACCAGCATGTGCCTTATTTTTTTAAATACAAAGCCAATCCTGGCTCTTTTTACCCTCGATACAGGCACGATTGCCGGATTTAAACCGCTTTTCCCCCCTGCCCGCATATATAGGAGCAGGCAGGGAGAAATCAAAACACGCTTAAATACTGGTTTTCTTGACTCTGAACCAGGCAGCGTATAGCGCTGGCAAGAACAGCAAGGTCAAGGCTGTTGCAATAATCAAACCACCCATGATGGCAACCGCCATCGGCCCCCAGAACACGGAGCGTGACAAAGGTATCATCGCCAGCACGGCTGCCGCCGCTGTCAGGATAATGGGGCGGAAGCGACGCACTGCAGATTCCACGATCGCATCCCAGGGCGCCACACCCTCGCCTATGTCATGCTCGATCTGGTCGATCAAGATCACCGAGTTACGGATAATCATACCGAACAGCGCAATCACACCAAGTTGTGCCACGAAACCAAAAGGACGTTGCAGTATCAACAAGGCCATTGCCGCACCCGCTACACCCAGAGGACCGGTCAGGAATACCAGCAAGGCCCTGGAGAAGCTATGCAATTGCAGCATCAGCAAAGTGAAGATGATAAAAATCACCAGAGGCACGTTTGCTGCAATCGATTCCTGCGCCTTGCCACTATCGGCTGCCGCACCTGCCAGTTCTATCTTATAGCCAGGCAAGAGACTCGCCCTGATTTCATCCAGCTTAGGCGAAATCTGGCTCGATACTGTTGGACCCTGTATGCCATCCACCACATCGGATTGCACAGTCACAGCCCATTCACGACCTTCACGCCAGACTACGCCAGGTTCCCACACGAGGTTGATACGCGCCACTTGCGACAAAGGCACATATTTGCCGCTGCCCGTTGGCACATTAGCATTACCCAGTGCATCGATAGTAGAACGCTCATCCACAGGCTGACGCACGACGATATCTATCAGCTTGTTGCCATCACGGAACTGCCCTACGGTAGAACCTGTCAGGATGGTGTTCGCTGCCCGCATGACGGCTTGCGAAGTAATACCCAGAGCGCGCAATTTATCCTGATCCAGATCGATACGCACTACCTTGACTGACTCATTCCAGTTGTCATTCACACCCACCGTATTTGGATTGGCGCGCATGACTTCCTTGACGCGGTCAGCAACTTCCCTGACCTTGTTTACTTCCAGGCCTGTCACACGGAACTGCACAGGATAAGGAACTGGCGGACCATTAGGCAAGAGTTTCACGCGGCCACGCACTTCAGGAAAATCTGTCTTGAAGGCTTCAATAATTTTCAGGCGCAATGCGGAACGTGCCTTCAAATCCTTGGGCAAGACAACGATTTGCGAAACGTTGGTTTGCGGGAAAATCTGGTCCAGCGGCAGGTAGAAACGAGGACTACCCGTACCCACATAACTGGTCACACTTTCTACACCCTCCTGCTTTTGCATGAAGGCTTCAAACTTCTTGGCTTGCGCCTCAGTCGCCTTGAAGGAAGAACCTTCAGGCAACCACAATTCGACCATCAGCTCAGGACGACTGGAGTCCGGGAAGAATTGCTGTTCAATGAATTTGAAACCATACACGCCCAGCATGAATACACCCAGGGTAATGACGATGGTGGTCTTGCGCCAGGTCACGCACCAGTTTACCAGCGCACGGAAACGGGTATAAAACGGTGTATCAAAAATTTCATGCTCACTGCCACCGCCACCTGCATGCGGTTTGACCTTCAGTAGCAGATAACCAAGGTATGGCGTAAAGATAACTGCAGCCAGCCAGGAAATCAGCAAAGCCAGGGCATTTACCGAGAACATGGAGAAGGTATATTCACCCGCAGCCGATTTTGCCAGGCCGATAGGCAGGAAACCTGCAGCCGTAATCAGCGTACCCGTCAACATGGGCATGGCCGTGGACGTATAGGCAAAGGTCGCTGCATCAAAGCGCGAGAAACCCTCTTCCATTTTCCGGACCATCATTTCTACAGCGATAATGGCATCATCTACCAGCAAACCCAGAGCGATAATCAAGGCACCCAGCGATATCTTGTGTAAATCGATATCCAGTATGCGCATGAACAAGAAAGTAATCGCCAGCACCAGTGGTATCGTCAAACCAACTACCAGGCCAGGCCAGATATCCAGACGGAAGGGTTTGGTATGCAAACCCAGGGCCAGGAAACTGACTGCCAGCACAATAATCACCGCTTCAATCAAAGTACGGATAAATTCACCGACAGATGATTTGACGGCATCAGGCTGATTGGTTACCTGTTCCAGGGTAATACCGACTGGCAGTTTGGCCTTGATTTCAGCAACATCGTGCTGCAAATGCTTGCCCAGCTCGATGATATTGCCACCCTTTTCCATGGAAATACCCAGGCCGACAACTTCTTTGCCGTTGAAGCGCATCTTGTCTTGCGGCGGATTTTTATATTCGCGCTTGACGGTTGCAAAATCACCGAGACGGAAAGTCGTGCCATTGGCGCGCAGCTGCAGGTTTTCCAGCTCTTTCACAGTCATCAAGGCGCCGGAAACACGCACTTGCAAATTGTCCGTGGAAGTCGTCAGAACACCTGTGGCTTCAACACCATTTTGCGAATTGATTTGCCCTACAATGGCATCAAAAGGTACGCCCAGTTGCGAGAATTTCTTTTGCGAGAATTCAATATTGATTTTCTCGTCCTGCACACCAAACAATTCAACCTTGGATACGGATGGAATGCGCAAGAATTGCTGACGTACAAAGTCTGCATATTCCTTGACTTCTTCATACTTGAAACCATCGCCAGACAAGGCAAAGATGGAACCGTAGGTATCACCGAATTCATCATTGAAGAAAGGGCCAAGTACACCTGGCGGCAAAGTAGCACGGATGTCGCCTATCTTCTTGCGCACCTGATACCAGGATTGCGCCGTATCTTTGGGTGGCGTAGATTCACGCAATTGCAGGATGATTAAAGTTTCACCTGGCTTGGAGTAGCTGCGTATCTTGTCTATATAGGGTGTCTCTTGCAGCTTTTTCTCCAGCTTGTCAGTCACCTGATCAGCCATTTGCAAGGCAGTGGCACCGGGCCAGATAGCCCGTACAACCATGGCACGGAATGTAAACGGCGGATCTTCATCCTGTCCCAGCTTGCCGTAGCTGAGTATGCCACCCAGCAGCAGCACGACCATCAGATAGCGCGTTAGCGGAATATGCTCCAGCGCCCATCTGGATAAATTGAAACCACGTGAGGAATCACTCATTTGGCAGCTCCTGCGGCTGCCGGCGCTGCTGCTGAATTTGCCGATGCTGCATTATTAGCGGCAGCAACGGTCTTGGCAGGAGTTGGCGCTGCCTCAACACCAAGAATGGTCACTTTCTGGCCATTTTTAAGCAAATTGGCACCTGCCGTGACCACCACCTGCCCTGGCTTGACGCCACCGGCCAGCAAAGCTTCTTCGCCGGATGAACCGGCAACTTGCACAGGCACCAGCCTGACTACGCCAGACTCCACTACCCACACTGACGATGCATTTTTTTCCTGGAACAAGGCAGTCAAAGGCACTTTGATGGCGTTATTAGGGTTCTTTGCATTGAAGCTGACATAAGCAGTCATGCCAAGTTGCACATTTTTATTGTCGCCATCAAGGCTGACCTTGGCGGTATAAGTGCGCGTCACAGCGTCTGCCATGGGTGACAGTTCGCGCAATTTGCCAGGCATGGACTGACCAGGGTTGGCCCACAAGCGCACGCTCACATCCGTCATCTGGCGAATGGAATTGACCTTGTCTTCAGGTATGCCAACAACCACATCCATCGCACCCAATTGCGCCACACGCACTACTGGTGTACCAGCGGCAACCACCTGACCAACCTCGGCATCTATACCGGTCACCACACCATCTACATCCGCCACCAGACTGGTGTAAGAAGACTGGTTGGACTGGTTTTTATAAGCTGCCAGCGCCTGCTCGTAGGAAGATTGCGCTGACTTCGCAGCCACTTCCTTGCCATCCAGCACTGCGGCAGCAACGAAATTTTTGGAGCGCAACTCTTGATAGCGTTTCAGCTCTGCCCTTGCCAGATCGCGATTACTCTCTGCTGCCGACAAACCCGCCTTGGCCTGAACCTGTGCCAGCGCAAGATCTTGTGGGTCCAGTTGCATCAGCACCTGCCCTCGTTTCACCAGGGTACCGGTATCAACCTTGCGTGCAACAATTTTGCCAGGAACACGAAAACCTAAACGTGACTCAACGCGGGGACGCACTTCGCCCGGCAATTCAGCATTGATATCAATATTACTACTTGCAAGCGTAATAGTTCTGACCGGACGTATATCTTCAGTTTTCTCAGCAGGCTTGGAGCAAGCCAGCAATAGTGTCGCAGAAGCGAGGACGAAGGCAAATGGGACAGCGCGCCTTCCAGCAAACTGCCTCGCTTGAGGATGGATAATAGTTTCTGGTATTAACACAGGAATTTTCCTTTACTATGCAGGCTTTCCGGGCCGGAACAAAACGGGTAAGAGCTAAAATATGAATTAATTTCTTATTGCTTTTTTATATATACTGCATGCTACTATCAAATAACTGACTTTGCGGTTAGTAATTATAGTTAAGCATCTTGTTTTTGCCAATGACTTTTCAGTCATTAAGACTTTTCATGGAATTTAGCTCAATAAATGTCGCAAATGTCAGTTAACCATTACGAAAACTTCCCTGTTGCCTCCCTCTTGCTCCCTGCCAGACTCAGGCCAGCAGTAAAAATCATTTATGCATTTGCCCGCAGTGCAGACGATATTGCCGATGAAGGTGACGCTAACCCAGAACAAAGACTCAGACAATTAGCTGAATACGAGCAAGAACTTGACTGCATAGAAAAAAATACTAGCAGCGAATCACAACTATTCAAGGCATTGGCAGGCGTTATCCGCGAATATGCACTGCCTTTGCAGCCTTTTCGCGATTTGCTGTCTGCATTCAAACAAGATGTTGTCACCACCAGATATGCTGATTTCACTTGCCTGCTGGACTACTGCGCACGCTCTGCCAACCCGGTTGGCACACTGATGCTGCATCTGTATGGCGAAGCCAGCCAGGAGAATTTGCGGGACTCGGATGCGATTTGCAGCGCCCTGCAATTGATCAATTTTTGGCAAGATGTTGCCATAGACTGGCAAAAACAAAGAATTTACCTGCCACTTGATGACCTGAGCCGGTTTGGTATCACTGAGCAACACATCGCCAGCGGCATGCAAAATGAGGACTGGCGCAACATGATGCGCTTCGAGGTGGCGCGCGCCAGAAATCTGATGTTGTCCGGCAGTGCTCTTGCCACCCGCCTGCCCGGCAGGTTGGGCTGGGAATTGCGCCTGGTGGTGCAAGGTGGCTTGCGCATACTGGAAAAAATTGAAGCTGTTGATTTCAATGTATTCCAGCACAGACCAAAATTAGGTAAGACGGACTGGCTAAAGCTGGCCTGGCGGGCAAAGAATATGTAAAACACATGCCATTACAAAGCAGTACAAATCAGCACATAACAATAACAAAGCCGCAGCAAACGATTGCTAATATTCTGCTGTATCAAAAAATAGTCTGCGCATATAAATCCTTCCTGTTTTTGTCCAATAGCAATAGGAGATATACAGGAATGAACTTAAAATCAAACTATCAATCACACTAAACAATCAGGCTCAGGCATCTCTTTAATGAGCCGCCGGGCCTGCACTACTCTGGAGCCAGACTTGCGAACTTGTATATATCGATGCGCTTTCCTACTATCTCTATTGTCACTGAACGGCTGCACCGTGATTGCGATAGCGGATGCAGCTGTCTCAACAACCGTCAAAGTTGGTAGTGCTGTAGTCGGAACTGCAGTAGATGTCACCCGCGCTGGCGTGCGCGCTGTCACCAGCAGCGATAATGATGGCAACGATGACACCAATGATAGTGACAAACAAGACAACGACGACTCAGATAACAATTCAAGCAACGATCACAGCAACAATTCCAGCACATAAGTAATACCTTTTGCCTGACAGCCGATTAAATATCATGCCAACAGCATCACAAATTGCCAAACACAGGGAAGTGCAAAACGCAGCCAAGACAGTGCTGGCGCGCCTGGCAAGCATGATCACAGCCGATGACAGCGAGCAAAGTATCGCAGACAAAGCCTATGCCATGCTATGCGAATCTGGCTATGCCGACACCTGGTATCACCAATGCCCTGCACTGGTCTTGTTAGGCTCACGCAGTTGTGTCTCTATTTCTGGCAGTGATTACCAGCCTGGAGATGAGGTAGTAGGCAAAGCCAATTTGATCAGTGTGGATTTAAGTCCCAGTCATCAAGAATACTGGGGCGACTGCGCCCGCTCTTTCGCGGTAGAAAATGGCCGGGTAACCACTACCCCACAATTACTGGAATTTCGCAACGGACTTTGCTTCCAGCAGCACCTGCATGCGCAAATGCTGGAAACCGTCACACCGAAAACCACTTTTGGCCAATTATTTGACTGGGCCAATTTGCGCATACGGCAAAATGGCTTCGTCAACCTGGATTATCGTAACAATGTAGGCCATAGCATAGTCACTGATCGTGACGACAGGCAATACATCCATTCTGATAACAAGCTTGAACTAGGTGAAATTTCCTTTTTCAGCTTTGAACCCTTCATCCGTCTGAAAGGCGGCAAATGGGGCTTCAAACACGAGGGTATTTTTTACTTCAATGAACATGGCCGGCTGGAGGAATTGTGAGCCCACCGCAATAATTCCAGTGTTTGTTTTAATAATAAAAAAGCTGGACAGATAAATATCTGCCCAGCTTTTACTTATTTCAATTTACTACTGAATACTATTTAGCTCTTCGCGCAATCAATCACGATATTTGCAGAAGCAGCAGGGTTGGCAGCATCAACAACACCTGTGCCACCTGTCACCTTACAAGTCTGGCCTGTAGGCTGAGTATCTACAGTGACATTGAAAGGCTTGCCAGTCAGCCAGCTCCAGCCAAACAGATAATTACCTGGTGCGCTCACTGCATATTTATCAGCATAGCCATCAACTGTATTCACCAAAGTCAAAATCGTACCGGCGGTCAGGCCATTGACTGTAAACTTGACTGGTACGGCAGGCACGCAAGTGACGACTGATGTCAAGGCCGCTGGCAAATTGGTATTGCTGGCTACACCTGTGCCATTTGCTACCGTACAGTACTGAGATACTGGCGGCAAGCCAACTGTAATTGCATAACTGGCGCCATTTACTGCAAAATCTGTAAATTTATAACTGCCATTCGTCGTGACCGTAGCCTTGTAAGTTGCATTATTAAGCAAGATCAGGGAACCGCCATCAATCAAGCCCGCCACAGTGCCGCCCAGAGGAACATTCGGCGTGCAAGTCACTACGATATTTTTGACGGATGCTTCGCCAGTCATTTTGCCTGTGCCATTAACGACTGTGCAATTAACTGTATTTGGTTGTTGCGCAACCGTAATCGCGTAATTGCCATTACTGGCTACATTGAACTGAAAAGAACCATCGGCGCTCAATGTTTGGGTGTAGTTAGATTCATTACGCAATATGACTGTATCGCCAGAACCCAGGCCAGTGACAGTACCACCTATGGTGGTATAGACAAAACCGCCACATCCGGCGAGAACTATGCCAACGCTAACTACAACTGCTGCAAATTTCGAAGTATTCAAGATATTTATCCGGATTGTTAATTTTCTCAAAAGCCGTGCTCATTTAATAAGGCACACTATAACGCGCCGCCTATTATACGTTCAGTCATGATGAAGAAGGCAGTTCTTCGTTTCGATTACAATATGTTACGACAAAATCAATATCAGCTGACCGCCTCAAATTTAGCTGAAAATGCGGGCGAGTTTGTCATTCAACTGTATCAGTTAATATAGATTTCACATTTTCCATGTATTTTCCATGTAGACTGCGACAAAAATCCACCTGAAGCAGCCCATCTTGGCGTTAAAACTGCGCACGACATTTGTGAGCTTTGCCACAGTTTGTTAACATAGCTACTTTTTTGGCTTTCACTGCCGCCACTTATTACAAAACCAAGCATGTCTCCAGACGAATACTGCCAGCAAAAAGCTGCACAAAGTGGCTCCAGTTTTTACTATAGCTTCCTGTTCCTGCCCCAGGCCAGAAGGCGGGCGATTACTGCCCTGTATGCATTTTGCCGTGAAGTCGACGACGTCGTCGATGAAAGCACCGACGATATGGTGGCCCGCAGCAAGCTGGGCTGGTGGCGCAAGGAAGTCCAGGCCATGCTGGCAAACCAGCCTACCCATCCGGTCACCAAGGCGCTACTGCCCCATATGGCTGAGTATCAGCTGGATGGCGCACACCTGCTGGCGATCATCGATGGCATGGAAATGGATTTGAACCAGACCCGCTACCTCGACTTCAATGCCCTGCAAAAATATTGCTGGCACGTCGCTGGCGTTGTCGGCATTTTGTCGGCCAGTATTTTTGGCATCACCAATCCGCAAACCCGTGAGTTTGCTGAAAAACTGGGCCTGGCTTTCCAGATGACCAATATCATCCGCGATGTGGGTGAAGATGCGCGCAAAGGCAGGATTTACCTGCCTGTCAATGAATTGCAGCAATTTAATGTCACTGCAGCTGATATTTTGAATGCCCGCCACAGCACGCAATTTGAAACCCTGATGCAATTCCAGTATGAGCGTGCGCAAAAACTGTATGAAGAAGCCTTTGCTCTGCTGCCGCCGGAAGACCGCAAGGCACAAAGAACTGGCCTCATCATGGCGGCGATTTATCGCGCCCTTCTGGTGGAGATACAGCGTGACGGCTTCCATGTTCTCAATCAACGCATTTCGCTGACACCGATACGCAAACTCTGGCTGGCCTGGAAAACCTACGTCCGTGGCTAAAAAAGATGCGCTGAAAAACAAGTCTGTCGCCGTCATTGGCGCTGGCTGGGCTGGTTGCGCAGCTGCCTGCGAACTGGCACAACAAGGTGCCACTGTCACACTATTCGAATCCAGCCGCAATCTGGGTGGACGTGCCCGTGGTGTCACAGTGCATGGGCATGAACTGGACAATGGCCAGCATATTTTGCTAGGCGCCTATACCCAGAGTTTACGCCTGATGCAACTGGTTGGTGTAGATACCGAAACTGCACTATTGAACTTGCCACTGCAAATGGTGTATCCAGCGCTGGAAGATGGCATGTCCTTTATCGCTCCACGCTTGCCTGCCCCGCTACACTTATTACTGGCGCTGCTCAAATCCAGTGGCCTGAGCTTCGCTGACAAAATGGCGCTGGCCAGGTTTTCGTCCACCGCACGCTGGATGGACTGGCGTCTGAATGAAGATTGCAGCGTCCTGGAATTACTGGAACGATTTGATCAGACACCGCGGCTATGCCGCTTGATGTGGATACCACTTTGCATCGCAGCCCTGAATACACCACCAGAACGCGCCTCGGCCCAGGTATTTTTAAATGTGCTGCGGGATAGCCTTGGGGCAAAACGCGCAGCTTCTGACATGCTGATACCCCGACTGGATCTGAGCAAGGTCTTCCCGGAAAAAGCGGCTGACTACGTACGTGCGCATGGCGGGCAAGTTTTAGCAGCCCATACTGCAACAGGCCTGGTGCCAAACGAAGAAGGTAAATGGCAAATTCAACTGAAGCAGGACCAAGCACAACTGCCGCTCTATGATGCAGTCATACTTGCCTGCGATTTTGCCAATACAGACAGGCTATTAGCCACATTGCCAGTCAAAGATCAGGCAACAGCCTTGCCAGCTATAACTTACGAGCCCATCACAACCTGCTATCTGCAATATGCATCAAACGTCAGGCTGCCACGCCCCATGCTGGCTTTGCTTGACGATACGGATCTGAAAAAATGGGGGCAATATGTATTTGACCGTGGTCAGTTGCAGCCAGATCAGGCGGGCTTGCTGGCGGTGGTGGTGAGTGTTTCGCAAGCTGCCACAGAAATTGACAGGCATGAACTGGCGATGGATATTGCCGCCCAACTGGCACAAAGCCTGGGTATGCCAGAACTAGCGCAGCCTATCTGGCATCAATGCATTTCGGAAAAGCGCGCCACCTTCAGTTGTGCACCTGGTTTGAACCGGCCAGTCAATCATACTGCGTGGCCTGGCTTGTATCTGGCTGGTGACTATACCAAAGGCGACTACCCTGCCACGCTGGAAGGTGCGGTACGCAGTGGCATAGCTGCCAGCCAGGCTATCGCAAAAGACTTCAAGGCAGCAAAAAACTAATCGGGGATTTCGCTATCCACATCGCGGATTCTGGACAGGGCTTCTTCTATCCTGTCCACCCCTATAATAGTGAGGCCCTCGATTTTTTGCTTGGGTGCATTTGATTTGGGGATCATGGCGATGGAAAAGCCCAGCTTTGCCGCTTCGCGCAAGCGCTCCTGCCCGCGTGGCGCTGGGCGTATCTCACCCGCCAGCCCGACCTCACCAAACACTACCAAGCCACGCGGCAGCGGTTTATTGCGCATGGAGGAGTTAATTGCCAGCAGCACAGCCAGATCGGCCGCAGGCTCGGCGATTTTGACACCCCCCACCGCATTGATAAACACATCCTGATCAAAAGCCGCCACACCAGCATGTCTGTGCAACACTGCCAGCAACATGGCCAGCCGATTTTGCTCCAGACCGACTGACAAACGGCGTGCATTCGGTGCATGTGAACTATCAACCAGCGCCTGTATCTCCACCAGCAAGGGCCGCGTGCCCTCTTGCGTGACCATGACGCAAGAACCCGCCACCTGGGTATCATGTTGCGACAGGAATAAGGCAGAGGGATTGGACACCCCTTTCAAACCTTTTTCTGTCATGGCAAACACACCCAGCTCATTGACGGCGCCAAAACGGTTTTTGATGGCACGCACCAGACGGAAGCTGGAATGGGTATCACCTTCAAAATACAAAACCGTATCGACGATATGCTCGAGCACACGTGGTCCGGCCAGTGCGCCTTCCTTGGTGACATGGCCAACCAGTATCATGGTGATATCCATGGTCTTGGCAACACGTGTTAACTGGGCTGCGCATTCGCGCACCTGTGCGACCGAGCCTGGCGCAGAACTCAGGGCATCTGAATACATGGTCTGGATAGAATCAATGACCACCACCTGGGGCTTATGTTCAGCCAGGGTATTGAGAATTTTTTCCAGCTGTATCTCGGCCTGTAATTGCAAGTCCTTTGCATCCAGCGACAAGCGCTTGGCCCTCAATGCGATTTGCGCCCCGGACTCTTCACCGCTGACATACAAGACCTTTTTTTTCTGAGCCAGGTTAGCCAGTGCCTGCAGCAGCAAGGTAGATTTACCTATGCCTGGGTCACCACCTATCAATACGACGCCGCCTGCTACCAGCCCACCGCCCAGCACACGGTCGAATTCATCGATATCGGTCCCAAAACGTGGCATATCGAGTGCTTCAATCTCAGCCAGGTTTAATACTGGCGCAGACTGTGCCAGCCCCTGTGGCTTGGTGCTGAACCGGTTGCCGACAGATTCGACGATGGTTTCAACCAGAGTGTTCCACTGCCCGCAGGCTGGACACTGCCCGGCCCACTTGTTGACAATACCACCACATTCGGTGCAGGTATAATTGGTTTTTGCTTTTGCCATCTTCAGACCAGAGGAAATTTGCGGGGTTTACAACTTCTGTTCGCATCTACATGCAGACCAGAAAAACACTGATATTTTAACCAGTATTCAGCAAATAGCTTGCCTTATTTCACTAATTCGCCACAATTTTCATGGTATAAAGCTGCCAGAGACATTTTGTAGCAGGTAGACATAAAGCATGAATAAAGCATGAAGAGCGGTTTTTATACGATCATGGCGGCGCAGTTTTTTTCTTCGCTGGCCGACAATGCCTTACTGATAGCCGCAATGGCACTGTTGACGACCATGCAATCTCCCGATTGGATGCCGCCACTGTTAAAGTTGTTTTTTGTTTTATCTTACGTCTTGCTGGCCCCTTTTGTTGGCGCCTTTGCTGACTCCCTGCCCAAGGGTAAGGTCATGCTCATCACGAACATGATTAAAGTTGGTGGCTGCGCGCTAATGTTCTTTCATGTGCATCCTCTGATTGCCTATGCTGTCGTTGGCTTTGGCGCTGCTGCTTACTCGCCTGCCAAATATGGCATCCTCACTGAGCTACTGCCACCAGAAAAGCTGGTTGCTGCCAATGGCTGGATAGAAGGCCTGACAGTCTCGTCCATCATTTTTGGCACCGTATTAGGTGGCGCACTGGTAAATAGCAAAGTGTCTGCAGCACTGATCAGCTTTGACTTCCCGCTGATCGATTTCAATATCACTACTCCCTCCGAGGCTGCTCTTTGCGTAGTCACTGCCTGCTATGCGGCGGCGGCACTATTCAATATGCGCATCCCGGATACAGGCGCGCGTTACAAACACCAGCAACGCAATCCCATCAAACTGGTCACTGAATTTGCAGAATGCGTGACTATCCTGTGGAAAGACAAGCTGGGACAAATCACTTTGGGTGTCACCACCCTGTTATGGGGCACGGCGGCCACACTGCAATTCATCGTATTGAAATGGGCTGAAAAATCCCTGCATATGACACTGGACAAAGCTGCCATTCTGCAAGGCGTGGTCGCCATAGGCGTGGCTCTGGGTGCAGTAGCAGCGGCTCGTTTTGTGCCATTGAAAAAATCCCTGAATGTGATGCCTATGGGTGTTGCCATGGGTCTGGTGGTAATCACCATGATTTTTGTACACTCCATCTGGATTGCTTATCCATTGCTGATACTGGTGGGTGCACTGGCTGGCTTCTTCGTAGTACCCATGAATGCCTTGTTACAGCACCGCGGTCACGTATTGATGAGTGCCGGACATTCCATCTCTGTTCAGAACTTCAATGAGAACCTGTCAGTTCTGACCATGCTGGCGTTGTACACACTGCTTAACTCGATGAAGATGGACATCATGGTCATCATCGTGTTGTTTGGCTTGTTTGTATCCAGCACCATCTATGGCGTCATGCGCAAACATGCAGCCAATCAGCGCGAGCATGATTCGCTGGCATTGATAGGTGAACACAAGCATTGATCAAACGAAGCACACAAAAAAATGCGCCTGATAATGAAGTGACTCAGGCGCATTTTCACATCCAGGGGAAGGTGTGCGACAACTACTACGGTGCGCGCTTCAGTCGGACGGCATCGGCCTGCTCAAACCAGTCATCCGGCACGACCATGCCACGACGATATTCCTGCATCACATCCAAACCATCCTGACTATCCTGTAGCAATGCCAGCATCAACGGCGTATTTGCAGTGGCAAAATAAGTTTGCATACTGGTCAGTATAGTATTCTTGTCCTGCGCCCTTCCCTTGCCAACCTGAGCAGGTGCCAGCCAGTCCAGCCTGTCCAACAGCAAGGCATATTCAAAATCCAGCGCCAGCACTTCTGATTGCGTCCAGATGGCACCGCGATAATGATCCCTTGCTAGGCCCGCCATATGGCCATGCTCAGCAATGAAGGTATCAACTAGTTTTTCATCACGGTAGAACAACCAGCCCAGGATCAGCGCCTGCGCATTTTGCACAGGCTGCGACAAGACTCGCTGTGCCAATGGATGCTGCGACAATTTCAATTGCTGATCCACGATTTTGTGCAATTTGGCACCCAGACTGTCTGCCAGGTTGGGGCCGAGATAGGCATACAAGTCAGGCGCTGCCTTCGCATCGGCATGATACAGATAGAATTTTGTTGCCAGCTCCAGATGCTGCAAACCCGCATTGGTCTGCAATAGAAAATCGAACTCGCCTATGGTGCCAGCACCCTTGTCATGCACTTGCAAACCATGTGCATGCAAGAAACCATGAGCACTCAGATAGAATTCATATAGCCGCTCTGCATACAGACCAAGACGACGCGATGGATGTCGTTGCAGCAAGTCCAGCAAAGGGGCAGGATCACGGTCAAGGCCGGTCAGCCATTGCGACAAAATGTCCGCGTCTGTAAAAGAAGCATCAAGCAAGCTGCCCTGCCAGAAAGGCTCATGCTTATCCAGCAAACCCGGCGCAGTCAGCATCCAGGCCAGCGCCCGTACATGGGGATTATGGAGATGCTGCCACTGACGGTGAAATGCAGCTTGTGCGCTCTCCATGTGCTTCAACTTACGGGCAAAGCTTTAATGGCCAGGCATAAATCTGCCCAGGCCTTGGCCTTGTCTGCTGGCTTACGCAAGAGATAAGCGGGATGGTAAGTTGCTACCACAGGGATGTCCTTGAAGCGATGCACCTTGCCGCGCAATTGCCCTACCGGAGTTTCCAGATCCATACCCAGCAGAGACACAGCGGCAGTCTTGCCAAGCGCCACGATGATTTGTGGTTTGATCAAGTCTATCTGCCTGTGCAGATATGGCAGGCAGGCAGCGATCTCATCGGCAGTCGGCGGTCTGTCCTTGCCTTGCTCATCCGTCGGGCGGCATTTGACGATATTGGCGATATAGCTTTGCTCGCCGCGAGGTACGCCAAGCGACTTGAGCATATTGTCGAGCAACTGACCGGCAGCCCCAACAAAGGGCAAGCCTTGCAGGTTCTCGTTATAACCCGGGCCTTCGCCTACAAATAGCCATTTAGCCTGTTTGTCACCTGTGCCAAATACAGCTTTTTTCCTGCCCTGACATAGGCCGCACTGACGGCAACTCTCCACCATGGGCTGCAATTCATCCCAGGATAAAGTAGCAATTGCAGATTCCTGCACCATAGCCCGCTCATCATCTGAAGGCGAGACAGGAAACACTTCTTGTGGCATCCAGTCATCTGCTTCCGGCACGCTTGCAAAAGCTTGCTCCAAAGACTGCGTCTCCGGCAACTGCTTTGGCTGCACAAGCTCAGGCTCCGCCCAGGCGGCATCTGCAACAGGAGCGGCAACTACTATGACTGGTTCAGGAACTTTCGCAACAACAGGCCCTGGCTCTGAATCAGTCCTGGTATCAGCTTGAACCTCCACGACCGGCGCAAGCGCAACTGGTGCGACTGGCTCTGCATCCCTTAGCAACCACAATGGACCCAGGCCAAGTTCATGCAAGGCTCTTTGCCTGCTATGCGCATCAAAAGTCTGCATCAACATATCCTCCGCATTACGATTGCATCTTCGCGCTGATTATCATGCGCGGGATAATAGCCCTTACGTACACCAATGGCCGCGAATCCAGCTCCCTCATAAACAGATATGGCGCGTACATTGCTACGCCTTACTTCCAGCAAAATCGACGCACTGGCATGCTCCTGAGCATAGGTAAATAATTTATCCATTAACAGTTTCGCATAGCCCTGACCCTGATATGGCAGGTCAACTGCAAAATTCAGCAAATGCAATTCATCCAAGATGTGCATGACCACAAAATAGGCAAACAAATCCTGCTCTGCGCCCCTGAAACCAAATGCTTCATAGCCACTGGAAAAAGAGTCTGTAAAATTGCCACGCGTCCAGGGGTGGGCATATACCCGTTCTTCTATGGTGAGGATGCTATCAACATCAGCAAACCCCAGTCTGCCATAGTGCGGTGTGATCAATGTCAAATCCATAGTCACTCCATTACGCTGGCGCTTTAGTTGCCTGGAGTTTGGCTTGCTCACGCTCAGCCGTAGTCAGGGCGATTTTATTGCGTAGATACAGTGGTTGAGCCTGCTCTGCTGGCAAACCAAGGCCTGCAGCAAAATCATTAAGCCCCAGTAAGCCAACCTGTTTTGCATGCGGCATGCATAACAAGCCCGGATATCGCGTTTGCACAGGTTCAGGCAGAGTCAGGCCATTACCCAGCACCAGTTGTGGATTTTCCAGGGTGATGGCAGCCAGTGCAGCATCAAGGCCCGTCAAAGCTGGGGCACTTACTTCTGTCCAGCCCGTATCTTCAAAACGATATTGCGCCCAGTACACTTCATTCATACGTGCATCAAGGATGCAGACAAATTCATTGGAGGTTGCCTGCTCGCGCGCTGCTTCAGCCATCGCCAGCAGGCTCACAACTGGCACCACAGGCAGGTCAGCACCATAGGCAAGCCCCTGGACTATGCCGCAAGCGGTACGTATGCCGGTAAATGCGCCAGGACCACAGCCAAAGGCAATGGCATCGCAATCCTGCAAGCGTATACCTGCCTCGGCAAGTAAAGCCTGTATGGCAGGCAAAATACCCTGGGAATGTGTCTGAACACCGCTCAGTTCGCGGATAAATATGTCACCATCAGTCAATATGGCTGCTGTGGCGAGCTCGGTAGAGGTTTCAATTGCTAAAATTCTGGTCATGCGCGTATTTTACCGTGTTCCACCAGTTTCAAGACTGGCTGTTTGCCAAAAGCTCATACCTAGCTCATGCCTTGGTCATACCTTATTGCTTCCTTCTTCATGCCTCAGTTCATGACATGGTTTAAAATTACGTGATGAATACCATCATGAATACCGAAGATATTTCCGAAATAAAGGCTGACCTGGCAAATAAAGACTGGTTAATTGCCTGCCTGTGTGCCGCCTGGTGCGATACCTGCAATTTTTACCGAGCGTCTTTTGACGAGTTGATGAGCAAGCATCCCGACAAATGCTTTGCCTGGATAGATATAGAAGATCAGGCACACCTGGTTGATGCGGTGGATATAGAAAACTTCCCCACTATCCTGATACAGCATCGAGATCAGGTGATTTTTTTTGGCACCGTATTGCCGGACGCAGCCCAGTTGCAACGCCTGATTCTCTCCATGGCAGAAGAAACGCCCACCCAGCAAGTCAAACGCAGCGCCCTGAACCAGGAAGCCCCGGAAGACTGGAACATACGGGAATTGATACTCGCAAGCTAAGCACCTCCAAGCATATGTCAGTGATCTGCAGCAATGCTGCAGATCAAGCCAGCTTGTTTCTATCGCAAAAAAGACAAAAGGGACTAGATTTTCATCTAGTCCCTTGAATCTGGTGCGGCTGGCAGGAATCGAACCCACGACCCCTTGGTTCGTAGCCAAGTACTCTATCCAGCTGAGCTACAGCCGCGAAAAACAAGATTATAGCCGGACTGAGAGAAAATGAAAAGCCCCAAAGCTCAGATTATTTTTACCTCAAGGAAAAATGCACTTTTAGCACGGTGCAGATCAGGCAATCAGCCCGCACATCAACATTCATCGAAATCCATCGCAGAAAAGACAAAAGGGACTAGATTTGCATCTAGTCCCTTTAAATCTGGTGCGGCTGGCAGGAATCGAACCCACGACCCCTTGGTTCGTAGCCAAGTACTCTATCCAGCTGAGCTACAGCCGCGAAAGACCGAGAGTATAGCACAGGCATTTTGATTTGATAAGCGCCTGTGCCAAGTTTTTAGATTTCCACTTGCGAACCCACTTCAATCACCCGG
Source organism: Undibacterium pigrum (assembly GCF_003201815.1). Classification (GTDB taxonomy): domain Bacteria; phylum Pseudomonadota; class Gammaproteobacteria; order Burkholderiales; family Burkholderiaceae_D; genus Undibacterium; species Undibacterium pigrum. The sequence goes on along the minus strand of NZ_QJKB01000001.1, from coordinate 18,079 downwards.
TTACTCGGTATCTGATAAAAGTCAGCAGCGTCACGGGCAATACGGGACATAGCGACAAAAACACTCTCACGCCAGGCTGCCATGCCACTACCGGGGCTGGAGATGATGGTCTGGCGAGAAATGAAGTAAGAAGTCTCCATGGGTTCAAACGTCAGACCATATGGAGCGCACAGTGCCAGGGCATTCGGAATATCCGGCTCATTCTTGAAACCATAATAAACATCAATTTGATAACAGGCATTACCCAGATCGATGACCTTGATTCTCTCAGAGAAGGGCACCCAGGGAATATCGCGATTATGCAGGGTCAGGAAAATCACTCTTTCATGCAATATCTTATTGTGGGAAAGATTATGCAAGAGCGCATGTGGCACACCATCAGCCTCGCCACGCAGGAAAACGGCCGTACCAGCAACGCGCACTGGTGGCGAAACAAACAGGGATTCCAGAAAGTCTTCAAGTGGAATCGCATGTCTCTTCAGATTATCGAACACCAGTTCACGACCACGTTTCCAGGTCAGCATGACAGTAAAGATCACCAGGCCCAGCAAGATAGGGAAATAGCCGCCATGGAAGAACTTCAGCGCATTTGCTGAGAACAGTGAAATATCTATCGTCAGGAAGAAACCGGTCGCGAGGATACAAAGATAAAGATTGTATTTCCAGCCATAGCGTATGACAAAGAAGGTCAGCAGCGAAGTCACAAGCATGGTGCCGGTATTGGCAATACCATAGGCTGATGCCAGGTTAGAGGAAGAACCAAATCCTATTACGGCACCGACAACGACTGCAAGCTGCATCCAGTTAACGACAGGAATATAAATCTGACCGATTTCTTTGGATGAGGTGTGCACAATTTCCATCCTGGGCAGGAAGCCAAGAGAAATTGCCTGCTTGGTCATGGAGAATGTGCCGGATATCGTCGATTGCGAAGCGATTACCGCAGCTATAGTAGACAAAATCACCAGAGGGTAAATACTCCATGCTCCCAACTGATTATAAAAGGGATTTTCTACAGCAGCAGGATTCATGACCAGCAAAGCACCCTGCCCTAGATAATTCAGGGTCAGCGAAGGAAAAACAATGAAGAACCAGGCTGAACGTATGGGCTTGGAACCAAAATGGCCCATGTCGGCATACAGGGCTTCAGAACCCGTGAAGGCCAGCACGACCGCTCCCAAGGCAATGAAGGCAATCCAGCGATGCTCATTCAAAAACACCAGTGCATGCCAGGGATTGAATGCACCCAATATGGCGGGCATGCGCAGGATGTTATACAGGCCCATGATTGCCAGTACACTGAACCACAATATCATGATGGGGCCAAATAATTTACCTATGCCGGCAGTACCCTTGCTTTGCACTGCATACAGGCAGATCAGGACGATCAGGGTAATCGGCACGACCACAGGTTTGAAACTGGGCGTTGCTACCTCTATACCTTCCATCGCAGACAAGACCGACATGGCCGGAGTAATCACGCCATCACCATAAAACAGCGACGCGCCAAACAGGCCGAGTACAGTAAGCGGGAAATACAGGCGGGAGTTTTTGCTGACGGATTCCAGTGCAAGTGCAGTCAGGGCCATGATACCGCCTTCACCACGATTGTCTGCCCTTAATACCAGGGTGACGTACTTGAGGGAGACGATGATGATAAGCCCCCAGACAATCAAAGAAACAATGCCAAAAATGTTCGCTTCATTGAGCGGGAGGCCATGTTCTTTTGAAAACACCTCTTTCATCGTATAGAGAGGGCTGGTACCGATATCGCCGTAGACGATCCCGACAGCAGCCAGAGTCAAGCCAGCAAGGCTGCTTTTAGTGTGTTGATTAGCCAATTGTGTACCTTGTTATTATTGGTGCATTGCACAATAGGTGAATTCGATCAGATTTTCAAGTAAGCACAACAAAAAAACGACGCTTGACAAGCATCAAATTCAGGCGGCTGCTTTTTCTGGAAATCCCACTGTCCAAGCAATTTTCTGCAATTATTGTTATTTTATAAAAATACTGAGCACATATGATGTGCTCATACAACCAGAGGTAAATCCAGATAAAAACTGGTCCCTGCTCCCAAGCTGCTTTTTACACTGAGTTGTCCGTGCAGAATGGAAGTCGTAATGTTGTAGCAAATATTCAAACCCAAACCACTGCCCCCCTGGCCCAGTTTGGTGGTAAAGAAAGGATCGAAGATACGCTTTTGATTTTCTTCAGGTATGCCAGCACCGTCATCGCTAAACGCGATCAATACCCGCTGCCCTTCCACCAGGGTGACATTGATACTCATATGCCCAGCCTGCCTTTTGTCAAAAGCATGGAGAATGGCATTCTCCACCAGGTTACTGATGACTTGCCCCAGAGATCCCGGATAACTATCCATATGGATGTTATAAGGCACGTTCACTTCTATGCTGTGTCCAGTCTGGGTAATGCGTATATTCAGAGTGGCGATAATGTCGTGCAAGACCTGGCGCAAGTCAAAGCTGCGCCTGTGTTCAGAGGTACGGTCAACTGCCACCTGTTTAAAGCTGCTGACCAGGGTTGCGGCACTACTCAATCCACGCATCAGTATTTCTGACGAAGTTTTGACCTCGTCACAAAAATTACTCAGATCAGAGCGGCGCAGGGTTTGTCCCGCCAGCTTGCTGCTCAGGTAACGACTGCCATCCTGCAAAGTACTGGCAACCAGCAGGCAATTGCCTATGGGAGTATTGAGTTCATGGGCGACACCGGCAACCAGAGAACCCAGCGCCGCCAGTTTTTCTTGTGCCAGCAAATGCTCCTGGGTTTTTTGCAAGCGTAAATAGGCGTCAGCATTACCCAGTGCAATCGCACCATAGGCACATAGCGAGCGGAAAATCATCTTCTCCCTGTCACCATACACATGCTGGCGCGAGGATTGTATGGTCATCGCCCCCAGTATTCTGTCACCGATAATCAGCGGCGCAAACAGCATGCTCTGTACCATTTCCGTACCAGGAATAAGGGTCGGCAATAGCTCATCTTCAGATGCGAGTTCGATGGCAATTTCACGACGTTCTCTGACGCAGCGTACCGAGTTGGAAACAGCACTGGCCATGTATACCGTATCTGGTTCTATCGGTATGCCGTTTTCCACGCCGTAGGCTGAAGTCATGCTTTGCTGATCGTCATCCATCAAATAAATGACGAAGGCAGTTACATGCAATAAATCGTGGACATGCCGGTTTAATGCTTCGAATACAGCAGGCGCATCAAGGCTGGCTGTGATCTCCTGGCCTATGGTGCCGAGTTTTTCCAATACCACACTGGTCTGCTGCAAGACCTCGGCACGCTGCGCTTCGGCAGCAGCCAGTTGCCGCAAATGCTCACTCTCAGCCTTCATGCGCTCGGTTTGCTGGCTCAACTGCATGGCATTCAGGCGATTCGCAGCTTCGCGGTTATGGTTTTTCTCGCGTGCTGCCAGGGCAAGTCGGGCAAATTCAAAGGCCTGATGAAAATCTTTTGCTGCTGCATAGGCATCTGCAACTTCTTCATACAATTCTGCTGGGACATTAAAGTTACTGATGGTGCCTGCAATATCCAGCGCCTGTCGCAAATAATGCAAAGGGGCGCTCAGTGCCTGCATCTCTGCCGGGTCTGGCAAGCTGTGTCGCATATACAGTGCAGCAAGTACTCGTAATACTTCTATGTGACGGTAACTGTCCGTGCTTTGACGCGCCAGGGCCAGTGCATCGAGTGCGGCATCCAGGGCGGCCTTTGCCTGCCCTTGCATGGACAAGGCGTTTGCATAACCACGGCGAGAACCTATACGAAAATCCAGATGATTTTTTTTATCGGCCCAGGAGATCAGTTCATGAAAACTTCTCTGTGCCATCGCATAATCCCCCATGTCGAGGGATAAGTCGCCAAAATAACGCAGCGCCAGCAAATGCGAACGTGAGCCAACGACATTGGCCAATATGGGCAAAGCTTTTTCCAGCATCTCTTTGGCTGCTTCCAGCCGCCCCAGGCGTCGCAAGGTTTCGGACATTTGTATGAGGCCGCTGGCGGTGCTGTTGGGCCAGCCTGCTGCCCTGGCCAGATCCAGGCCTTCCTGTATCCACTGCAAGGCAGACTGGTGATCACTCAGACTGTTAAAAGCATCACCTATATTGCTGGCAACGCTGATCATGCGGCGCTTTTGCCCATAGTTTTTTGCAAATTCAAAAACTTGTATGCCGCGCGTGGCAGACTGTCCAAAATCACTGGTCAGCGAGTAGGTGTAAATCAGGAATTCATTGATATAACTGCGCAGGACAGGGTCAGTAGTCTGGTTATGTGGATTACGGATTGCTCCCCAGCGCTCCTGTGCCAGGGGTAAATTGCGTAACACCTGTTGATTGGCCAGCAAGGATTCTGCTGCTATCTCCCGCGTGCCATCTCCAGCCTGGCGCGCAAACTGCATGGCCAGACCAATTTCAGTTTCGACTACCGGTATTTCGCCTTTTTGCAGACCTATGCAGGCCAGTAAATAATGAGCGTCAGCCAGGTTTCTGGCCGCATCCTGAGCTTCACTGTCAGCAGCCAGTTGCAATGCCGATTTTGATAATTGCTCTGATTTATCAAACTCACCGTATAACCATGCTGCCTCTGCCCTGACCAGTAACAGCCTGGCCTGCTTCAACTTCAATTGCTCATTGCCGGGATCTGTAACTGGATAATCAGGAAATAATGTATTCAGCAACTGGTCTGCAGCATCGGCCAGTTCTAGCGCGCGTGAAGTATCACGCTGTCGCAAATGCCAGGCCAGGCACAATTGCATTTCCAACAATTCCATGCCCTGCAAACCAGGCCGTTCGCATTCCCATTGCTTAACTTCGTCATTCGTAACGAACATTTCCATGGGATGAACAGGGTTGAGGTTGGATTATCTTCAGATTTCGGATATTAGAGAAATAGTATCAGATCACTGGGAAATTTGAAGTTTATCCATCAGCTAGGCCCTATTTTTGACCTCTTTTGAACAATATTTACAAACTATGCTGTCGCCAGAATAAAAAAAACCGCGCATCTTATCCAGAGGCACGGGGCAATCAGCATACGACAACACAAAGAAATTAAACTTTAGACATCAACCTCATGCCCCTCATGCCTGCTTTTTTGCGACCAGAGTCAAAATATCATAGGACGCCACCAGTTCATTATCCTGATTAGTCACTTCCACATCCCAGGCTACCACTCCCTGCCCCACACCCTTGGCATCTTTCTTTTGCCTGTCTATCTTGCGCTTGCAGGTCAGGCGGGCACGGATGGTGTCGCCTATGCCCACCGGTTTGATGAAACGCAGGGTGTCGAGGCCGTAGTTGGCCAGTACAGGGCCAGGTGCAGGAGACACGAATAAACCAGCCGCCGCCGACAGCACAAAATAACCGTGCGCAATACGCTTGCCGAAAGGGCTTTCTTTGGCAGCAATCTCATCAAAATGCATATAGAAAAAATCGCCCGACAAACCGCCGAAAGCGACGATATCAGCTTCGCTGACGGTGCGTCTGTGGGTCAGCAAAGACATACCTATCTGCAAGTCTTCAAAATAACGCCGGAAAGGATGAATGTCAGACTCCAGTAAGGCAGCACCACGCACATGCTCTGCCGTCACTGCCGCCAGCATGGTAGGAGAACCCTGCACGGCAGCTCTTTGCAGATAATGTTTGACGGCGCGGCTGCCACCCAGTTCTTCACCACCACCGGCACGGCCAGGGCCGCCATGCTTCAATTGTGGCAAGGGCGAACCATGACCAGTTGATTCTGGTGCTGACTCGGCATTCAAGATCATCAGGCGACCATGTCGTGCCGCAATGTGCGGTATCGCCATGGCGGCGATATGCGGGTCTTTGGTGACCAGGGTAGCTACCAGACTGCCGCAGCCTTTTGCAGCAAGCACCAGAGCTTCCTGCATGTCCTGATAAGGCATCAGGGTCGTTACCGGGCCGAAGGCTTCTATCTCGTGCACTGCTGAATTTTCCATAGGCTGGCGACAGACGATCAGAGTCGGTGAAACAAAAGCGCCCTGCTCCAGCCCTTCACCCTGCATTTGCGCAGGCACTGTGCCGCCACAGATGATTTGATTGCCTGCTGCCAGTTGCTCAATACTGGCGAGTACATCATGCTGCTGGGCGCGGCTGGCCAGCGGCCCCATGCGTACACCATCAAGACGTGGATCACCGACGATGGTTTTTTCCAGCCTGGAGCGTATTTTTTCTGCTACGGCATCCAGTTGCGCAGCGGGCACCATGGCCCTGCGTATGGCCGTGCATTTCTGCCCGGCCTTGGCTGTCATTTCACGCACAACTTCTTTGACATACAAATCCAGTTCCTCATCACCTGCTTCAATATCCGGCCCGAGTATCGCGCAATTCAGTGAATCAGCTTCAGCATTGAAGGGGATAGAACGGCGCACGATATTTGGATGCACCTTCAATTGCGCTGCCGTGGCCGCAGAACCGGTAAAGGTGACGACATCGGTTTCTTCCAGCAAATCGAGCAAGTTACCAGTAGAGCCTATGACCAGTTGCAAACTACCTTCAGGCAGCAAGCCACTGGCATGAATTTGTCTGACCAGCGCCTCGGTCAGATATGAAGTCGCTGTCGCCGGTTTGACTATGCAAGGCATCCCTGCCAAAAAGCTGGGCGCAAATTTTTCCAGCAAGCCCCATACCGGGAAATTGAAGGCATTGATATGCACTGCCACTCCCTGGCGCGGAACAAGAATGTGCGTGCCAGAAAAATGTCCCTGTTTGCCTAGTGGCATAGCAGGACCTTCATGCACCACATTCCCGGACGGGAATTCATTCGTGCCTATGCTGGCATAGGCAAATACGGTACCTGCACCACCTTCTATATCTATCCAGCTGTCGCTACGCGTTGCGCCGGTGTGGGATGAAATGGCGTACAGTTCTTCCTTGTGTTCAGTCAGGTATTTGGCCAGAGTGCGCAAGATGGCTGCACGTTGCTGGAAGTCCAGCGCCAGCAAGTTTTTCAGGCCAGTCTGTCTTGCATAAGTCAACGCTGCGCCAAAGTCCAGGGCTTCGGCATGGCTGGCATAAATCGCACTGCCATCGATGGCGCTATGCAAGACTTGTTGCGCTTCTGTACCAGTCCATACACCAGCTATCCAGCTTTGCAAAATTTTCATGGATTACTCTCTTAAATAATCAGATATTCAGAATCAGGTCTTGGTACCATCAGGTCTTGGTACTATATGTTGGCAAGCCTGCCGCCAGCGCAATGCGCGGGCGATTTTCTTCGACGGCAGTCAGCGCTTCCACTTCCTGCATGCTGGCGAGTGAGCGCCGTGTCAGGGCATGATATTGCGCCGTGCCTTCAGTCTTCCAGGCGATTTCTTCATCGCGCAAAACGCGTGCAATGCGCGCCGGTGCGCCCATGACCAGGCTGCGTGGCGGCACATCCATACCAGCTTTGACAAAGGACATGGCAGCGACGATGGATGACTCACCAACGACGGCCTTGTCCATGACCACAGCATTCATGCCCACCATGGCGTTTTTTCCTATGCGACAGCCATGCAATACTGCGCCATGGCCGATATGCCCGTCCTGCTCCACTACGGTATCGCTATCAGGGAAACCATGGATAACGCATGTATCCTGCACATTCGCGCCTTCTTCCAGAACTATGCGACCAAAATCACCGCGCAGGCTGGCAGACGGGCCTATATAGCAGCCAGGCCCGACGATCACATCGCCTATCAGCGTGGCACTGGGGTGTACATACGCTGTGGGATGCACTACTGGTATCAAGCCATCGATTGCATATATAGTCATGCCGCTTCCTTGGCTTCAGGCACGTTCTATGATGAGGGCGATCCCCTGCCCCACGCCTATACACATGGTGCAAAGAGCATAACGGCCATTGATACGCTCCAGCTGATTCAGTGCCGTAGTTACCAGACGTGCGCCCGATGCACCCAGTGGATGGCCTATCGCTATTGCGCCCCCATTTGGATTGACATGTGTAGCATCATCAGCCAGGCCAAGATCACGCGTGACTGCCAGACCTTGTGCCGCAAATGCTTCATTAAGTTCGATGACATCCATCTGCGCCAGGCTCAATCCTGTCTGCGCCAGCAATTTACGGGTTGCTGGAGATGGTCCAAAACCCATGATGCGTGGTGCCAGACCCGCTGTCGCCATACCGACGATACGGGCACGTGGTGTCAGGCCATGCTGCTTTACTGCAGCATCTGAAGCCAGCAATAAAGCGCAGGCACCATCATTGACGCCAGATGCATTGCCAGCAGTGACTGTGCCGTCTGGTTTGACCACACCTTTCAGGCGGGACAGCATGGCGATATCAGTGTCTGGACGTGGATGTTCATCAGTAGTGAACAGAATGGCGTCGCCCTTTTTTTGCGGGATGCTGACGGGAATAATTTCTCCGGCAAAAAAACCAGCGGCTTGGGCTGCTGCCCAGCGTTGCTGGCTGCGCAAAGCAAAGGCATCCTGGTCAGCACGGTTAATGCCAAATTGTTCGGCGACGTTTTCTGCAGTTTCGGGCATGGAATCTATGCCATATTTTGCCTTCATCAAGGCATTCACAAAACGCCAGCCTATAGTCGTATCTTCTATCTTTGCTGCACGCGAAAAAGCGCTGTCGGCCTTGGCCATGACAAAGGGAGCGCGCGTCATGCTCTCCACACCACCAGCAATAATCAGTGATGCTTCACCCGATTTAATGGCACGCCCGCCTATGCCTATGGCATCCAGGCTGGAACCGCACAGGCGATTGATGGTATTGGCTGGCACATCTACCGGCAAGCCTGCCAGCAGTGCGGCCATGCGGCCAACATTGCGGTTATCTTCACCGGCCTGGTTAGCGCAACCGTAGTACACGTCATCTACCATTTTCCAGTCTACGCCAGCATTACGTTCCATCAATGCCTTGATAGGCAAGGCTGCCAGATCATCTGTACGTATACTGGCCATGGCACCACCGTAACGGGCGAATGGGGTCCTGACAGCGTCGCATATCCATGCTTCCATATTTTTGTCTTCCTTTTATTTTATTTGCTTTGAATGCTCAAGCCTTCTTGCGATTGTCCACAACGCGCCTGGCCTTGCCGACCATGGTGCGTTCTATGCTGTTGGCGGGCAGTATGCTGACATGGCAACTGACGCCGATAAAGGTCTTGATATGATGCTCAAGCTGCTGGTGCAATTGTTTCACATCCTGCTCAGACAAAGTGCCTGATACTTCAGGCCGCAGTTCTGCCACGATAGCTAGCTTGTCCATATGTCCTTCACGCGTCACTACCAGTTGATATTGCGGTGCCAGTTGCGGGTGTTTGAGTATCAGCTCTTCTACCTGCGTAGGGAATAAATTCACGCCACGAATAATCAGCATGTCGTCAGAGCGACCAGTAATCTTGCCCATGCGACGCATTGATCTTGAAGTCGGTGGCAGTAAGCGTGTCAGGTCGCGAGTGCGATAGCGTATGACGGGGAAAGCTTCCTTGCTCAGTGAAGTAAACACCAGCTCGCCCTCTTCACCATCAGGCAAGACTTCGCCAGTTTCAGGATTGATAATCTCTGGATAAAAATGATCTTCCCAGATCACCGGGCCATCTTTGCTCTCTATACATTCACTGGCTACACCCGGGCCCATGACTTCTGACAAGCCATAGATATCAACGGCATCAATACCTGCCCGCGTTTCGATTTCACTGCGCATGGCATCGGTCCAGGGCTCCGCACCGAAGATGCCTATACGCAGCGAAGTGTTGGCAGCATCTATGCCCTGACGCGTCATTTCTTCTATGATATTGAGCATATAAGAAGGCGTGACCATGATGATGGATGGCTGGAAATCCTGTATCAGTTGCACCTGTTTTTCTGTCTGTCCACCAGACATGGGGATGACGGTACAGCCGAGGCGCTCTGCGCCATAATGCGCACCCAGACCACCAGTGAACAGGCCATAGCCGTAAGAGACTTGGACGATATCGCCTGCACGGCCACCGGCAGCTCGGATAGAACGCGCTACCAGGTCTGCCCAGTTATCAATATCTTTTTGCGTGTAACCAACCACCGTTGGCTTGCCGGTAGTGCCACTGGATGCATGTACCCTCACCACTTTTTCACGTGGGACTGCAAACATACCGAAGGGATAATTGTCGCGCAAATCCTTCTTGCCTGTGAAAGGAAACTTCGCCAGGTCAGAAAGTGCTTTCAAATCATCAGGGTGTACGCCCGCGGCATCAAAACTGGCGCGGTAATGCGGGACGTTGTCATACACGTGTTGCAAGGTCCATTTCAGTCGCTGCAATTGCAGGGCCTGAAGTTCGTCCTTGCTTGCTGTTTCTATCGCGTCCAGACCTGCAGTTTTTTTTACGTCTGTTTTTCTGTCTGTGTTGTCTGCCATGTTTTGTCTCCCGCTCACTTATCCTGATTTCGTTTCTATGATTGATGGCTAAACACAAATTCAATCTGGAATTGCGTTTTCTTGCAATACCAGACCCGGTACAACTTCCGCATTCAGCTTATGCGACTTGCCACGGAACAGCGCGATCAATTGGCCATGCTGATTAATCAGACGTGCATCGTAGATGCCGGTGCGGCCAGTCAGTGATTGCTCTGTCGCAGTCGCGGTTATGAGATCACCCTCCCTTCCCGGTGACAAATATTCTATGCTACATCCAGCAGCAACGGTCACCTGGTTACGGCTATTGCAGGCAAAGGCAAATGCGCTGTCAGCCAGGGTAAACAGGTAACCGCCGTGGCAGGTTTTGTGTCCGTTCAGCATGTCATGCCTGATCAACATGCTGAGTGTTGCAGTACCTTCAGCCACATGAGTTATCTGCATATTCAGTCCGCGTGTTGCGGCATCGCTGGCGAACATGGCGGCGGCAGTGAGTTCTGCCATGTGCTGGCTGTTTTTGGCAAATTGCTTACTTACTTGACTGATCTCTGTGCTCATCTATACTTTTCCTTGGGCAGATCAAACTTATAGAACTTACTTGCCAACAAACTTGGGTGCACGCTTCTCTACAAACGCTGCGACACCTTCACGATAGTCTTCGCTTTGCCCCAGTTCACGCATCATATTGGTTTCCAGTATCAATTGCTGTTCCAGAGTATGCTGCGGGCTGGCATAGATTGCCTGCTTGGTGAAAGCAAGGCCCTTGGTGGGAGCAGATGCAAAATGCGTGGCCAAAGCCATGGCTTCGGTCTGCAACTGATCATCATCCACACACTTCCAGATCAGGCCCCATTGCTCTGCCTGTTCCGCACTGATTTTGCCACCCAGCATGGCTGCGCCCATAGCCCTGGCAGTACCAAGGGCACGTGGCAGGAAATAAGTGCCGCCAGTATCGGGTATCAGACCCAGCTTGCAAAATACTTCAACAAAACTGGCAGAACGTGCCGCCAATACGATGTCGCAGGCGAGCGGCAGGTTTGCACCAGCACCGGCTGCTACACCATTCACTGCGCAAATAACCGGGATGGGTAAAGCACGCAAGGCCAGTACCAGCGGCGCATAATATTTTTCTACTGACTCACCCAGATCTGGAGGTGCACCGTCGGCCGCATTGTCTCCCTTCACGCTACGGTCAGATAAATCCTGACCCGCACAAAAGCCGCGCCCGGCACCGGTCAATACCATGACGCGCACCGAAGCATCAGCCCGCAATTTTTCTAGTGCATCCTGGATTTCCAGATGCATGGCAACGTTAAAACTATTTAGTTTTTCAGGGCGGTTCAGGGTCAGGTGGGCAATGCCGTCGCTGATGTGAAACAGAATATGGGAATAGTCCATTCAATTCTCGCTATCAAAATCCAGGGTCAGGGTATCGCTGACCGGGAAGCTCTGGCAGGTCAGCACAAATCCACGTGCAACTTCATAATCTTCAAGGGCGTAATTCCTGTCCATATCGACCTTACCTTCCACGACTTTGGAACGACAGGTAGAACACACACCGCCCTTGCAGGAATAACGCATATCATGTCCCAGCTTCAGGGCGGCATCCAGCACAGACTCCTTGTCTTTTTCCATGTCGAAATGGGTGTGATGACCATCCATGATAATCGTCACGGCACAGGATGATTTACCGGGCAAAGGCTTGGCGCTGGCGACATGCCGGTGCGCCGGTATGCTGGCGGCAAACAACTCTACCTTGATCTGCTCCTTGGGCATACCGCGCTGCTGCAGGGCATTGCTGACTGCGTGCATCATTTCTTCTGGCCCGCAGATGAAGGCAGCATCCATGTCGTCTATGCGTATCCATTGATCAAACAGATTCAGGCATTTTTCAGCGGTGATGCGACCATTAAACAAATCTATATCCTGCTGCTCGCGGCTCATGATATAGATCAGGTTCAGGCGTTGCAAATAACTGTCTTTCAGCGCTGCCAGTTCCTCCTTGAACATGACAGTCGATGATGCGCGATTGCCATACACCAGGGTAAATTTGCTTTGCGGTTCTGTCTGCAACGTAGTCTTAATAATGGACAACAAGGGAGTGATGCCACTACCCGCTGCAAATGCCAGATAATGCTTTTCATGTTCCGCTGCCAGCGGCAGATTGAAATGTCCCATGGCGGGCATGACTTCGATAGTCATTCCTGCACGCAGGCTGTCATGTACCCAGTTGGAAAATGCGCCACCCTGCACGCGCTTGATGGCAACCCGTAATTGCCCATCCTGTACGGCAGAACAAATAGAGTACGAGCGCCGCACATCTTCGCCTGCGATCTTGGCGCGCAAGGTCAGGTGCTGCCCTTCACGATAGGCAAACTGCGGCTGCAGATCGGCAGGCACGGCAAAGCTCAAGACTACGGCATCACGGGTTTCTGGCCGTATCTGGCTGACTGTCAGTGGGTAAAATTTGCTCATGTATTGTTGTCTCCTTTTTATTTTTATTATTCGCTCAATGCGGTTTGAAGTAATCAAAAGGTTCCAGGCAAGCCTTGCATTTATACAGCGCCTTGCAGGCAGTTGATCCAAACTGGCTGACCAGTTGGGTATCGACAGAGCCGCATTGCGGGCAAGCGATGGCTGGCTGTACTTCGCGATAACGTTGTATGGAGGAGATATCCACTACCTGTTGCTGTGGCGGCGCGATTCCATAGCCACTGAGTTTTTGCTTGCCGGCTTCTGTCATCCAGTCGGTACTCCAGGCGGGGGACAATTGGTAAACAATGCTGGGTGGCTTGATACCATGCGCCTGCAAAGCCTTGGATATTTCTTCAGCAATCACATCCATGGCCGGGCAACCAGAATAAGTGGGGGTAATCGTGATGACACACTCGCCCCCCTGCCATTCCACTGCGCGGATAATGCCCAGGTCCGTCACCGAAATAACCGGAATTTCAGGGTCACTGACTTCACCCAGCCATTGCCAGATCTGCCCTGCACTGACAGGTGGATTTTGCATATAGCCCATGGCAGAAGCTACCATTGCGCCCCCGGATAGGCACGCTGCAAGAACTGCATTTCTGCCAGCAGATAACCCATATGTTCAGTATGCACACCTTGCTTGCCGCCCTTTTGCATCCAGCTATTGGCATCAGGCAGGCGCAAAGTGGCGGCATGCATGACATCAGCCAGATGGGCATCCCAGGCGCCTTTCAAATCTGAAGGCAATGGAGCTATGTCTGCCGCATGCATGGCGACATCAATCTCATCATTCATAAACATTTCGCCAGTGAAGCGCCACAATTCTTCGAGAGCTGTTTGCATCATTTTCTGACTCAATTCAGTACCATCACCCAGACGTACCACCAGGTCGCTGCTACGACGCAAATGGTAAGTGACTTCTTTCAGTGATTTTTCTGCGATGGCGGCAATCTGCTGATCGGTAGATTGCTTCAGTGCTTGCAGATAATGGTAATGCCAGGTGTCAAACAGGAATTGCCGCATCAGGGTATCGGCATAAGTGCCGTTTGGCTGTTCGAGCAATAAGAAATTATGAAAATGGTGTGCATCCCGCAAGAATGCCAGATCATCTTCTGTACGTCCCTTGCCTTCCAGCTCTGCGGCATAGGCATACCAGAGCCTGGCCTGGCCTATCAGATCCAGCGCCACATTGGTCAATGCCATGTCTTCTTCCAGCGCAGGGCCTTTGCCACACCATTGCGACAGACGCTGGCTGAGTATCATGGCATGGTCTGCCAGACGCAAAACATGATTGAACTTATTCTCTGACATCTCAGTTCTCCAGAAATTAGTTGGCTATGATGTGTAGATTTGTTCAATCACAGATTCTTAACTTCATCCGGCATGGGGAAGAAGGTCGGATGACGGTATACCTTGCTATTTGATGGCTCAAACAAGGCTTCTTTGTCGCCTGGGCTGCTGGCAAAAATATCGCCTGCCCTTGCCACCCAGATGCTGACACCTTCATTTCGTCGTGTGTAGACATCACGCGCATGGTTGATCGCCATTTCTGCATCAGGTGCATGCAGGCTGCCTACATGTTTATGCGCCAGGCCGTGCTGGCTACGGATGAATACTTCCCACAAGGGCCATTCTTTGCTCATGCTATGTCTCCTGCTCTCTTATATACTTTTAAGCGCTTTTTTTATTTTCTTGCTGCTTGTCTGCATGGGCCTGCAAGGCATCACGGAACCACGCGCCATCGTCATAAGCCTTGACGCGGGTACGCAGGCGTTCGCGGTTACAGGGTCCATTGCCTTTCAAGACCTGGTAAAACTCATCCCAGTTGATTTCACCAAAGTCATAATGCCCGCGCTCTCCATTCCATTTGATAGCAGGGTCAGGCAGTTCGAGTCCCAGGTATTCAATCTGTGGCACGGTCTGGTCCACCATGCGCTGACGCAATTCATCATTGGAAAAAAGCTTGATACGCCATTGCGCAGATTGAGCGCTGTTCACCGATGCCGCATCAGAGGGTCCAAACATCATCAGCGCTGGCCACCAGTAACGATTCAATGCATCTTGCGCCATGGCTTTTTGTTCTGCTGTGCCACGGCACAAGGTCATCATGATGTCGTAACCCTGACGCGCATGGAAGGACTCTTCCTTGCATACACGTATCATGGCGCGTGAATACGGGCCGTAAGAACAGCGGCACAAGGGAATCTGATTGATGATGGCTGAGCCATCAACCAGCCAGCCTATCGCCCCCATATCAGCCCAACTCAGGGTCGGGTAATTGAAGATGCTAGAATACTTGGCTTTACCTGAATGCAGGTCGGCCAGCAACTCATCACGTGATACTCCCAGAGTTTCAGCAGCACTGTAAAGGTAAAGACCATGCCCAGCCTCATCCTGGATTTTGGCCAGCAAGATGGCTTTGCGTTTTAAGGTGGGAGCGCGGGTAACCCAGTTGCCTTCTGGCAGTTGACCAACGATTTCGGAATGCGCATGCTGAGAGATTTGCCGTATCAGGGTTTTTCTGTAGGCATCTGGCATCCAGTCTTTGGCTTCAATACGGATACCGGCATCGATGCGCTCCTGGAAAGCACGCTCGGCATCACTCAACTCTTCTGCAGTTTTGAGCTTGCTCAAGCCGGTCTCGACTAATTGTGCATACATGAAACACTCCTTGGCACCCTGAGGATGCGAACATGGAAGATTGATCTGCGTCAAACAATTATATGATACAGTTTTTATTGATGTTGAAGTTTTTTTGTATCATTTTAATTTTTTGATAGATTTACGCCTTATCAGCTACACCATAGGTAAAATCTGGACAACAACCAATACTTACCTACCATCACTTACACAGCCGCATGCAGACCAGCACTGCCATCCAAACCTGGATAGACCAGCAACTTACCAATAATCCGCCCAGGGCAAAATCCCTGGTAATGACGGTCTTTGGAGATGCCATTGCCCCGCATGGCGGTACGATATGGCTTGGTAGTTTAATCTCATTAATGAGTCATTTTGGCATTAATGACAGATTAGTACGCACCAGCGTGTTCAGACTAGCCGAAGAAGGCTGGCTGGAAGCCAAACGGGATGGCCGGCGCAGCACTTACCAGTTGGCAACCGCAAGCTATGCCAGGTTCCAGCATGCGTACAAACGCGTGTATGTGCCACAAACTGGCAAATGGGATCACTACTGGACGCTGGTCATCATGAGTGGCGACGATACATCAACCGGCAATAAAGCCAGCCTGAAAAAAGAATTGCTGTGGGAAGGTTTTCGCATGATTAATGCCGGGGTGTTTGCCCATCCCCAGGCAGATACTGCAGCCTTGCAAAATGTGCTCGGACGTAACGGCTTCGCCGGATTATGTACAGTATGCCGCAGCAGTGATTTGAACTTGCCCAATGCCCGCCCGCTACCATCACTGATTGCCAGCCACTGGCAACTCGATGAAGTGAATATCGCCTACAAGAATTTTATTGAAGCATTCTCGCCACTGAAAAAACTGGTACAAGGACAGCATCTGCCTGAGCACGCGGCCTTTGTCATCCGCAGTCTGTTGATACATAGCTTCCGCCGTACCCAGTTGCACGATCCCAATTTGCCGAGCAGTTTGCGTCCCGAAGGTTGGCTAGGTGATGAGGCGTACCGGTTATGCCGCGATTTATACAGGGCTTGTTTCCGTCCAGCAGAATATTTATTGAGCCAGGCACTGGATCCTGAACATAGACAGGATGGCGGTTTGAGTCTGCAGGAAAGGTTTGGCGGGCTTTTTTAAAGCCATGAATTTGCTTTATGTCCTTTTGCCTTATGTCATATTGAAAGCGATGCGTTTGTTGAAGCAACTGCTTATAGTAACGCCTCAGGGCAGTTGCTCGGCGAGCGCAACAATGATGCCCTCCGGTCCACGGATATAAGCAAGCTTATACGTATTCTCATACTGCATTTCGCCAATCAGCTCTGCCCCATGTTCAAGCATGCGGGCCACAATATCGTGAATACCATCGACGGCAAACATGATGCGACGCAAGCCCAGCGTATTCACCGGCGCATCCACAGGCCCGAACCTGATCGCTTCCGGTGTATGGAATTTATCCAGCTCAATTCCCTGCCCATCGGGAGTCCGCATCATTGCAAGGGTAGCGCGCACATCCTTGAGACCGATCAAGCTACCTATTTGCGGACCTTCAACGGTTGTTTCTCCTTCAAGCGTAAGGCCAAGCGCAATGAAGAAGGCTTTGACGGCTTCCAGATCATCAACAACGATGAGGATGTTGTCCATACGTTTAATTGCCATAGGCTTGCGTCCTCATTTAATTGTTGATGCACATGTTCACTACACTTGATATATGACGAGTTTCAATCCGGGAGATTCATCGTCATACAGAAGTTATCATGAAAATTGTATGGGGTCTTTCCAGACCTGTCGTTTGCGAATGTTATCTGAATCAAATTGCTCAATAATCATATTGATTTGCATTGAGGGTAAATCGATACAGGAGGGTCGTGCCGAAGAGAAAATGATACTCAAGTAGCAGTTACTCAAAAGAATGCCTCCAATATGCATGAATTAAGTGATGAGATAGATGCAAATATTCGAGCGAACATCTCTATTTATCCACGAAAGCCGCTGGGCTCCTGCCTGCGCAGGAGCGACGATTTCGAGGCCAATTATCCAACGATGAATATTAGTGTGCAAAGAATTTTGCCAAAGCTTTTTGGGAGAACAAAGATATGAGCATGCGGACGGAAAGATTTGAACGACAGCTTCAACAATGGTAGCGATTCTGGCAGCGAGCCGCACAGGTTGCAAGAGAGTTGCCCTCAAATTCGTCGCTCCAGCGAAGGCTGGAGCCCAGTGTCGTTGGTTGACGGGCCGTGCGGAGAGGAAGAGAACGTTTCAGCAATGGGAAAATAGAGAACCTGAGCCCCCGAGTAAAAGCAGAGATTTCTCTTTGTTTTTTGCTATTCTCGCCTTTCTCAGTGCCCCTCTGTGTCTCTGTGCCTCAGTGTTGAGAGGTCTTGACCTTGTTTTTGATCTTGTTTTTGTTTGTTATTTCTGTTCGCGCAAAAGCAAAACCCCCACTCAATTACTTGAATGGGGGTCTGCGGAATAAAAGCCTGACGATAACCTACTTTCACACTGGTTGCAGCACTATCATTGGCGCGTAATCGTTTCACGGTCCTGTTCGGGATGGGAAG